>NZ_CP082886.1:0-5678582 GCF_019930665.1 Bacteroides nordii
TTTGCATTTATAGATGCAAAATCCGTAGAAGACATAGGTACACCATCTATTACATATAATGGATCTGATCCGGCAGAAATGGAACTTGTTCCACGTATTTTAATATTTGCTCCTGCTCCCGGACGTCCTGTGGCGGCAGTCACTTGAACACCTGCAGATTTACCTTGCAATGCTTGGTCAAAACTGGTTACTGGCACTTTGGTTAACTGTTCTGCTTTTACGATATCAACAGATCCTGTCAGCGAACTTTTTTTAGCTGAACCATAAGCAACCACTACCACTTCGTCAACCATCTGTGAATCAGACTTAAGTACAACTCTCAGATTCGGTTTAATAGCCACCTCTTGCGTCTGCATTCCGATGTAAGAAATTTGCAAAGTCTTTGCAGAACTAAATATGTTTTTAAATATTTAATTATCAGTATATTATATCTATTTGTATGAACTTTGCATTATAGTATTCATCTCATCTTATCGCTTGATAATCAACAATATATATATGGTCATAATAAAATACAAATATATATGAGATACTCGTTTGAGGTTTAAATATGAATTTAATTAATTGGTAATCAAACAGAAATAACTCATACGAATGATAAGTTGAAATACTATTTCTTTGTTTAGTAATTAATCATCTCCAATAATGTCAATCATTATTGCAGTTGTGAGATGATTTTATGATAAAAGATACTAAGAAGAAATGTTATAATGATATCGATTAGATATATAATAATATATTACTAAATTAATATTTTTGTAAACACCTTGTGATGTGTGTATAAAATATACCGATATTTAATATCCGAGACAAGAATCACAAGCATGATAAAATGTTAATTTAAAATTGCAATTACATTGAATATTACTACTTTTACTCAGTAGTTTGTTTATAGCATTTGGAATTCAATCATCAATTATGGCAAACATAAGGGATGGCTAAACTTTGATCAACCCCTTATGTTTGTTATAATATATGCTCCGGCTTAGTTAATTCTATTGCTTATGGAAATGTATTCTTACTAATTCATAAACGATGTTTTGTGTCCCGTCTACATTTATGTAATTGGATGACGGGAAGTTTTCTCTCAATAAAGAAAACGCGGATATCGATAAACTGAAATACCCTCAAATGCCGAATGGAACCCAAACAAATTTTTATCCCGTTTACTTTATTATTACTTTAGTACTACTCATTCCAGCAGATGTGACAACTTGTACAATATATGTCCCATCAATACAATTGGAATATGATAATGTATAATCTACACTTTCAAGTCCTTCCGTTTTTTTGATTATTCGTCCCTTTATGTCAACCAAAGAAAGCTCAAGGATAGGTATTGGAGATTTTATATAAATAGTTTTAGTCATGTCATTTGTAACAGCAATAAGATTTGCATCAGAAAAATCAACGTTTTCAACCACAGAAACAGGCAACTCTTTTACTATAATTTCTGTTATCGTATCTCTATCTCCTCGTATTCTCTTCCATTCATTCCCATCTTGACTTTTATACATCATCCAAATCCGATCACCCTCTTCAGGAATATTAGCTATTGAGCATGAAAATACATTTCCACTTCCATAGCCTATTTTTAGGCTATTCACAGAAACTTCACGAGTAATGAATTCTTTTATGTTCCCATGTTTATCGACTAAAGCTAAAACAATCGCGCCAGAAAAATTGCGTATACCATAATTTATATAAAAACCGGCTTTTACAGTAAATCTAACTCGAGGAATAAAATTTGTTTCCGTGGTTGTCAATCCGGAAAACATTTCACCAGATTCCGTAGAGCCAGACATAAAAGCTAAATTATCACAATAACCAGATCCCTCTTCGCTTTTTTTCACCCCTATAACAGCATCCTGGCCTACAGTGAACCCTCCTCCTGTATTACCTCCTACTCCCTGAGAATCAGGATCCAGTGCCGACAATGAATAATAACCATTCGCAGTGCCACCCCATCCCCAATTGACGTGGTAATCATTCTGTTTATAACCATCTAACACAAATTGATGTCCTTCCTCTTTGTTATTACTACCACCATATATGATAAGGCGTCCTGCATCAAGTTCCTTCTTTAAAAGACTATTCCATTCCGCTTCCGTATACCATTCACGGGATTGCAAAGTCATACTTTTATCATATTTCATATACCGAACCATTCCTCCCATTGCTGTTAGGGTTAGAGCTCCGCTTGATCGGGGAGTATAGTCCATTTCTGAGAATACTCCACAATGATACATTAGTTGTGAAACAGCTTCTGCCTGCTCAGTCGAATAATTTCCTTTTTCATATTTATTCAACATATTATCCCAATCATAAACAATATTATAAGTAGCAGAAAGAGTCTGTTTATATTGTTTCGTTGTATACTGAAAAGTCATTCCGCTTCCTTGATCAGGCCATCGATTATATTTCATGACAATAGCCAGGGCTGTTGCTACGCAACCGGTTGGGGCCTGTGTACCGTTTATAGTCGGACACAACAAATTATAAGGTGCAGTCTGATCCCATAAAGCGGTTTCAATCAATACCTCTTCCGAATTCTTTGCTGAATCTATTTCATCCCTTAATCTTTCCCAATCCCAAATCGTTTCTTCATCAGATACAATATTTTCCTCACGTGCCCAATTAATTTGCTCACGATAATATGCCATCCAGGCTCTTAGATTATCCGGCATATTTTCTACATGGAAACTGTTGACGTAACTATATGCCAATATTGGTTTTATTATATCATCTCCAGAAACAATAACAAACCCATTACCACCAACTTTATTAAATACATAATAAGCCGGAGAGTTATTCATTCGAGTACACACATCTTCACCTGTCCAAATCAAACTTACATCTATTTCATTACTCCTTGTTTGTGTATCGACACCGGTCAAAACAAATTTTGCTATTTTCTCTGCTGTTATCACATCGACATTTTTTGCAAAAAAAGAAAATGGAATACAACAGAACACTAAAAATAAAAAACATTTCATAACTCTTTATTTTTCTAATAATGAAAACTGTGATTATTTATAGAGACAAAAGTCCTCCTACATAAAATGTAAGAGGACCTTAATATTATTCTAAATAATCACTTACCATGTAAATGAGTCATCCTTCCAACCAAAATTGCCGGCATCTACATAATAATAATGGCTAAAACATGCCGTTTTCGTAGTTTCTACAAAAAAAGAATAATTAATATCCGGATCCAAATATAAAGATACCATATCGTAAGTAGGATGAATATATCCAGTTACAAAATCATATAAACCATTAGAATTCAATCCACCAAACAATGAAATACTACCATTTTCTGCAACAGAAAATTTGTAATCATAACCTTCGGCAAATAATTCCGGAAATTTATATTTGTTAAATCCTTCCGCTTTATATAATTCTTGTGACCACGAACCAAATAATCCGGATGTAAAAGTTCCAGTTGCAAAAAGTTGCCAATTATAATCTCTATTTATTGTCAAAGTGAATGTTCTGATTTTTCCCTGAATCGGATTTTCCGGAACGTTTAATTTTATAGAGTAATCTTCTCCAACAGCTAATTTGGTTCTATCAAAAGACACTTTTATAGCAGCTTCATAAGCACCATCAGCAAATTCCACATTAGTAGGAACTGTAAATAATCCGCTAACGTCCTCCTTCACCAACGGAATGGTTGCTGCCCCAATAGAATTAGCACGGAGCAGTAACACTTCGAATTCTTCCGGATCATCCGTACCAAATGTATAATTAGCGGAGGCCTCATTAAAAGCGACCTCTGTATTAGTAGCATTGTATATAGTACCATCTGTTGCATTTTGATCACATGCGATCAAAAAGAGCATTATAAAACCAATGGCACCAAAATATTTTATTTTTCTCATAATTTCATACTTTAAAAAATCTCTTATATTAAATATAATATCTCGTTATCTAGGATTTTGATCGGCTATATTTATATTGGTATTACCATCAAACTCTTTTTGAGGGATCAAAGTAACGAACAGGTTGTCGCCAGGTTTTAATGCTTTCTTTGAAGGGTGATTAGTTCCATTATAATTACGATCATAACCTAAGTTTAATCGACAAAGATCAAAAGCACGTCCCATACCTTCACTCCATAGTTCAACACGACGTTGAAATAATATCTCATCCATTAGTGTCATAAATGCTCCGTGAGTATCTGTATTATAAGTTGCTGCATTAGTACGGGCTTCCAATACAGTACCATAATTGGTATCACGCTTATCTCCCAATTCTTTCAACAAATTACGGGTAGTCGGGTAATCATTTTGCCGACATGCAGCTTCGGCTGCGATTAATACCAACTCCTCCGCACGCAAATAAATAACATCTCCCAAATAAGTTGAAAAATCAGAGTAGCGGAACTTAACTTGGCCATAAGGATAATATTTAGAAGTTTCCGGATCTTCCCACCAAGTTCTTTTACGGATATCAGTGTCTGGAATAATTCTCCAAAGCCATGCATCAATACACTGTTGAGCTATTTTGCCATAACCACCCTCCGGGTCCATATGTGACAAAAATGCTCCGTAAGGTCCAGTCTGGTCAGCTATAACCTGGAATCCCCACATAACACTTGGAGCTTTACAATTATTAAACTGGCCAAGATCTGTCATAGAAGCAACTCGGGTCAATCCTGGTTTTTCAAGAGCGGCATTCGCATATTTGGCAGCCGCCACCCAGTCCTCCTGAACTTGAGCAGCCCGTGCCCATAAACCATAAGTAACATAGAGATCGACATTCGTCGGATTCGCCTGTGCTACACCGGCAGCCTCAAATAAATCAACTGCAGTCTGATAATCATTGTTAATTCTTTCAAAAACATTTTCAACAGTTCCACGAGGTTGTCCTACAGTATTAGCAGAAGTAGCCTCCGTGTAAACAGGTACTCCTGGAGTCTGTTTATTCACAGGATAATTTCCCTTACAGAAAAAATGGTACAGACAAAAATAGGCAAAACCTCTGACTGTATACGCTTGTGCCAATACAGACTGCCCTTTTGCACCAAATGATTTTAACTGATCAGCGGCGTCAATTACATAGTTTACCTGTGATATTATGGTATAATAAAAATTCCATTGAGCATATTGACGACCATCAGTTGTTGTCCAGTCACCATCTGTCGAGAATGAATAATCATAGAAAAACCAACCTTGTCCCTGATTAGCCATTAAATGATCCTCTCCTTGAATATCCTTAACCAGAGTCATTGCCATAAGACCAGGATTTTCATGACTCCAATTGCCAGACCAACCATTAATAAATAAACTCCGATAAACTCCGTTCATAGCTACCTGTGCAGCATCGGCATTCCCAAAAATAAGACTTCCGGATACTTTATCCGTAGGATTTGTATCAAGCGCATCGCTGCAAGAGCTAAACGAGCAAATCCCTACTAAAGTCAATATATATAATATTTTTTTCATCTTTGACATTTTTATAGTTTCAATCATTTGATTTACATTAGAATTTCACATCAACACTAAAAGAAATAGTACGTGAAGGAGTGTAAACATACGTAGTACCGCCAGTCATACTATATTGAGGATCCATACCTTTTAAATGTGTAAATACATATAAATTATCAGCAGTTAGTGCAAATCGCAAATTTTGAAAACCTATTCTTTTGACAACTTTTACAGGAAGTGAATATCCCAATGTAATATTCTTGATGGAGAAATAAGAAGCATCAATCAACATATCATCTGTTGAAGCATAGTTTTTACCGATTTGATAACGCGGTATATCTGTTACATCTCCCGGTTTCTTCCATGCTCTTTCCAAGTTGATATGTTTGGCTTGTCCGGCATAATAAAAGCTCATAAGATTTTGATAAACACCATCAATCATCTCTCCACCAATAGAGTAATTGGTCGCAATTGACAGGTCAAAACCTTTATATTGCAATTGTGTACTAATAGATCCAAATAAATCTGGAATTCTATTACCGGCAACAACGCGTGAAGCTTGAGCATATGTTTCATTTGTAGTGATATAAGGTTCAACTGTATTGCCTTTACCATCAACTGTAGCCCAATAAAGTTGATCACCCGTCATCGGATCAACACCTGCTGAACGAGAAACATAATAAGAATAGATAGGCTCACCTTCACGAATAATCTGACTACCACTAAGAATATCTTTTCCGTCATCCGTTAATTTTAACACTTTGTTTTTTAATGTGGAAGCCATAACCGTCAAATCCCACTGAAAGTCATTGGTTTTTATTAAACGCCCTGTTATATTTGCTTCAAAACCACTATTTCTCATGCTACCCGAATTTCTGTAATATCCCTCAAAACCGGATGACATCGGAAGAGGATAGTAAAGTAACATGTCTGTAGTTTTACGTGTATACCATTCGAGTCCCACTTGCAATCTTTGATCCCAAAAAGCAGCTTCCACACCAATGTTAAAATTATGATTGTTTTCCCAAGAAACTTCTTTATTGGCCACAGAACTTACAATTGCCCCCGACTCACTACCATTAGAATAGCTTAGGTCATAAAGAGACTGCCATGCATAAAAATTACTATAGCCATCAGCATCCAGAAGTCCATCATTACCTTGCACACCATAACTCGCTTTTACAGAAAGATTATTCAACCAAGTGAAATCTTTCATGAACTCTTCCTCTGAGATACGATAATTAGCACCAACTGACCAAAAATCTCCCCAACGATTATCTTTATAGAAACGTGAAGAGCCATCACGGCGATAACTGCCAGATAGATAATATTTATCCGCATAATTATAGTTTATACGTCCAAAATATGACTCAATACGATACTGTTTACTTGCCCCACTTGTGCTGTAAACTGTTGAAGCAGCATCCAATTCATAAAGCCCTCCAAAAGGGAAACCGGTTTTTGTTCCACTTAAAGTATTACTCTCATATGCATACCATTCATGAGCAACTAAAATATCAAAATTATGCTTATCAAAACCTCTGTTGTATGTTAATATCTGATTGAAGGTATATCCTAACGAATTAGAGTTCTGCTTAATAGCGCGCCCTTTGGAAGTAGCCGCATTTCCAAAAAACGGATTATAATAAACCAAAGCATTTGCATTGTAGTAATCAAGACCAAAATTAAATGATAATTTGAGACCTTGAGCCCATCCATCCTTTAAATCACCAAAATCTAAATGAGTACGTGCTGACAAATTATCTGCAACTGTACTGTATTTATCATCATATAATGTAGCGACAGAGTTAAAGTTCTGCTGCTGTCCGGTAGGACGGTTATCACCATAGTCAAACTGTTTATTTCCGTCGGCATCCAAAATAAATGCTCCACCGTTATTCTTATCTCTCAGATACACGGGAAAAATAGGTCCCATAAGAGAAGCTGAGTACCATACATTACTGGAAGAACTTGTAGCGGTTGCTGCGGTATTAGATATGTTATGTGCAAAATTTGCCCCCAAACCTGCACTTAACCATTCGACAGGTTTAGTTTCAATATTAGTTCTCCCTGAATAACGTTGAAAGTTTGTTGTTTTTAATATCCCATCTTCATTTACATATCCCAGTGAGAACATATATTGTGTTTTTTCCGTACCTCCGTTCAAATTGAAAGTATATTCATGACGCAATGCATTATTACGAGTTACCTCATCCATCCAATCGTCTTCCCACATTAAGGTAGCATCATTACGTATTTTACCTGTATTAATATCAATCAAATCAGAAATAGCATAGTTAAAAGGATTATATTGTTCTTTTTCTCCAAATATTTTAGTTGCGCCAGAAGCCATTTCTTGCAAAGCAGCCATTCCCGCTTGTCCAGATGGAGTTCCGTCTGCTATTTGTTGATTGTAAAAAGCCGAATATAAAGCTTCAACATATTGTTTGGAATCCATTGTTTCATATCTGGGAAGCGACCGACTCGATAAGCCGACAGAAGCTTTGAAATTAACTTCCGTCTTACCTTTTACACCTTTTTTGGTCGTTATCATAATAACTCCATTCGCTCCACGTGAACCATATAATGCAGCAGCAGAAGCATCCTTCAAAATAGTAATATTTTCGATATCATCAGGACTAATAGCCGCAATAGAACCGTCATACGGTATACCATCCACTACATAAAGAGGGGTTTTACTAGCATTGATAGATCCCATACCACGAATATAAATAGAAGATGAAGAACCCGGCTGTCCACTACCCGTTGTTGCTTGAACACCTGGTGCTAATCCGTCAATTGCTTTTGTCACATTGGACATCTGACGTTTTTTTAATTCACCCGATTTTACTGTTGCGGCAGAACCGGTAAATGATGTTTTTTTTGCAGTACCGTAAGCTACTACCATCACTTCATCAATTGCCTGTGCGTCAGATTTTAATATTACTTTTACAGTTGGTTTAATAACCACCTCTTGCGTCTGCATTCCGATGTAAGAAATCTGCAAAGTCTTTGCAGAACTAAATATTTTATAATCATCTTATTATAAGATGATTATAAAATATACTTAGGACTTGGCTTTATTAAATCAAACACATGTATATATCGTTGATAATCAGAAATATATAAGTTTTAAATATCACCTTTTATCATCTATTTGAAATACTAATTTATTATCAAATTATGAATTTAATAATTTGATATACAAGTACAAATATTCAATACACAATATTGTCTGAGATACTATTATAGTACTTTACAGTTATAAAATTCACTTAAGGTTAATTTTTATTGTACTCATAACATGTTTATTTGCAGTAAATTATAAAAGCATTATAATAATGTAAGTTTCTTAATTCATGTAAGGATATATCGATTCAGTGAAGACATTTCCGCTCACTTATTGATTAACATTGTTAATCAATATTTTAAAGCATATTGCATAAAGTAGCAAACTATGCATTGTTTTATCATATAACAATGCATAGTTTTGTGTAGAAAAGTACGTATTTAAAGCATTATTAAATACGTACTTTTGATATGAATATAATACATTGTTTTCAGAGTGCTGATAACTATGTGTACAACCCATTTTTATATATTGGACACTGCATCTTACTCTATTTTATTAAGTTCAAAACAGTAAGATAAACGTTATTTTGATAAGCTTCTCATATTGAAAAGAAACAGGCATATAAAAAGTTGAAATATTTTTTGCACAAAGCCCTATACATACAGCATAGTTTCTTTATAAGGAAGTTTTTGATTCTCGGGAAGTGAGATTTAGTTTTTCGTAGAGAGTCGTGGTGTTTCTCATAAAGTGACTGCACTGTGTTGCCAACGTTTAACTATTGAAACAGTAATATTTATCTTAGCACAAATATCTGTTGACTGTTTCGTAACCAATGAACGCCTTTTATCTAAATAACTGTTTACTTAAAACGTCATCTTATACCCCATACATTCTCATAATGGAGAACGTTTTGTACTCTTAGCTTTCTCCAGATCCCTCACAATCGTCATATCCATAACATTTGTATAGACTTGGGTAGTCTTAACACTTTTGTGGCCTAATAATTTCTGGACAGTTGTAATATTTACTCCATTGTATATTAATAAAGTAGCATTCGTATGTCTGGCTGTATGAAAAGATACTTTTTTGTTTATCCCTGCCAGCCTTGATATAATAAGTAATTCCTTATTCACATTTGAATTATCTCTGAGTTTAAAAAAATCAGAAAGATTATCCTGATATTTATTCAGAATCTGAAGTCCTTTGCCTTTAAATAACAGATATAAGGGAAGTCGTACTTCTATACGAGTTTTGATTGTCTTATATATAAGCCAGGTATCTTTTTGTATTTTCACAATGTTTTCAGCAGTCAAATTTACAAAATCGGAATATCTCATTCCAGCATAACAGCAAAACAGAAAAGCGTCTTTTGTTTTTTCCAATCGCTCATATTTATCTCCCAAGTTTAATTTTTCAATCTTGTAAAGTTCATCTGGCGATAAATGAGTATGTTTATTTTCCACACTCTTTATTTTATATTTTCTGAAAGCGTATTTTTGTACCTCCATATATTCTTTATTTATAGCTACATTAATGTGCCTCTTCAGATGCTTCATGTGCTTAGCTATTGTATTTACATGGTATCCCTTGCTTTGTAAATACTGATCAAAAGAAGATATAAATTCGAAAGTTAATTCTGTGAATGAGATGTCCTTTTTATACTTTCTCAATAGTTCAAGCGTCGAAAGATGATTCTGTTTAGTACTTTCTTTCAATCGGGAGTTTAGAATTTCTTTACGAAAAAAAGCAAGAAAAGATTCTTCTTCTCCTGGTGAGGTTACTAATGCATCTTTTAGGGCATCCAATGATATTGATTTGTTTTGTTGCCACATGCCTAACTCTTTTTTTTCTATTTCGGCCATGTATTCATAAATCATTCGGTTAAGTGCTTCTGCATTCGGATGATTCCGAACCCTTCTCCTTTTAGCGTCCCACTGATCCGGTTTTAAATAAACCTTAGTTGAGAAGTATTTTTTCTTTCTATTCAGATAAGCTTCTATCTGAACTAATGCCATTCCCCTCTTATTTAGGTTTTTCTTTCTGTTAAACACTAAATTGTAGATAATTTTCTCCATAAATTTGATTTTGTATTAATACTATAAACAAATAAGACGTATATATGTGCAATATAAGAACTGAATAAGTTTTAATATCTGCTAAAAGCCAGCAAAGCCAGTTAGATAATTATCTATGGTCGTTTAAAAAAAATGCGGAATTTTTGTTTATAAAGCTTTCTCTTCGATCAAAAAGGATTCTTTTTAGCTAAATTTAGTGGTAAATAACAGAAAATATACAGTTAGAACGTACTTTTTGTCAGTGCAACATGTTAGTTATAGGTGTGCTATTTAGGTTTTTTAAGCCGTGATTATATGCTGTTAAGCATTATTTTGCGTGCTTTGATAACAATTTGTTATTAACACATGGTTTTTTCACAAAAACAATTGATTGTTTCATATTTATTAATATATTTGCATTTTGTTAGAGTAAAGAAACAATTAATGTAAAGTTAAACTTTAAGAGAGAATTTATGAAAAGAAAATTAATGCTGTTATTGACCTGTCTTTTTGTAGGTATAGGTCTAGTAACTGCCCAAACTCAGAAAGTTACAGGTGTTGTAATTTCTGAAGAAGATGGGCAACCAGTTGTTGGAGCCTCTGTATTAGTAAAAGGTACCAATTTAGGTACCATCACTGATGTAGATGGTAATTTTACTTTGTCGAGCGTACCAAGTTCTGCAAAGACTTTGCAAATTTCTTATATCGGAATGCAGACGCAAGAGGTGGCTATTAAACCGAATCTGAGAGTTGTACTTAAGTCTGATTCGCAGATGATTGACGAAGTAATGGTGGTTGCTTATGGTACCACAAAAAAATCATCATTCACTGGAGCAGCTTCTACTGTAAGCGGAGATAAAGTATTAAAAGATATTCCTGTAACTTCATTCGAGGAAGCATTAGCAGGATCAACTCCGGGACTTACGGTGAACTCAACAAGTGGTCAGCCGGGAGCTGGTTTACAAATTAGAGTTCGTGGTACGGGTTCAATGAATGCTTCTAATGATCCGTTGTATGTAATAGATGGAGTTCCTGTTGTTTCTGGTGATATTGCTGTGTCAGCTGTAAGTGGTGACTCTAAAGCATTTAATGTAATGGCTTCTATCAATCCGAGTGATATTGAAAATATTACTGTGTTAAAGGATGCTGCAGCAGCTTCTCTGTATGGTTCACGTGCGGCTAATGGAGTTATTTTGATTACTACCAAGCATGGTAAAGTGGGTAAAACAAGAATTAATTTCAAAGCGAATTGGGGGTTCTCTGATTGGGCAATGAAAAACAGAAAGAATGTGAATGGTCAGCAACGTCATGAGTTAACATACGAAGCATGTTATAATGAGGCTACTTTGTACGGTATACCCGATGAAAATGGAAACTATAACGGTCCGGCTTCGGATGAAGAGGCAAGAGCTTATGCTCAGGAATATGCTGACTTTTATGCAGATTCTAATTATAACGTAGATTGGGAAGATGCTTTTTTCCGTAAACATGGTTCCTCACAAAATTATGAATTCTCGGCACAAGGTGGAGACGAACGTAATTCATTCTTTGCTTCTTTGGCATACAAAAAAGAAGATGGAAAATCCAAAACTTCATCCATAGATGGATTTATCGGACGTGTAAATGCAACTCACAAATCGGCTGATAACAAATTGCAGATGGGAGCTAACATTTCTTTGTCTAAACAGAATTCTTCGGTAACAAGCGAAGGTACTGCTTATGCTAATCCTTTCTTCTTGCAGAGCTTCATTTGTACCCCTAATATGCCTATATATGATGAAAACGGGAATTATTATCTGCATCCGGTTTTACAACAAGTCTTTCCGCATACACACCCTGTAGAAGATATTAATCTGGATAAAAATCAGTCAAAAGTATTCAGAAGCTTTAATAGTTTATGGGCATCTTATGAAATTATTGATGGACTAATTCTTAAAGAAACTGTAAGTTATGACTATGTTAATAATACATCCATCACTTATTGGCCGGTAAATTCTAATAATGGACAGCTGCTAAATGGACTTGGAGCAACTTATCCGTATCAGTATCATAATGTATATTCTTCAACTACATTGAATTACGCTAAAACATTCAAAGAGAAACACAATCTTGATGCACTTGTGGGTTGGGATGTAGATGATCGCAAAAAGGAAGCGGTTAGAGCAGCTTCTACCGGTTATCCTCATGATAAATTGCCTGAGTCTGTTAATGCTTCTACTCCGGCAGAAGGTATGGCTTATTATACAGAAGACCATTTATTGTCTTTATTATCACGTGTTAACTACGATTATGATAATAAGTATTACGTTTCGGCAAACTATCGTCGTGATGGAAGTTCCCGGTTGGGTGCCAACAATCGTTGGGCTAACTTCTGGTCTGTATCTGCAGCATGGAGATTAACACAGGAGAACTTTATGAAAGATCTGCATCAGATTAATGACTTGAAAGTACGTGCTTCCTATGGTATTAATGGAACATTACCCAATTCTCTGTATGAACATCTGAGTTTGTATGGTTATGGTTATAACTACCAGGATATTGCCGGTTCTGCTCCTGTATCTGTTCCCAATCCGGATTTGTCATGGGAAAAGAATAAAAACTTTAATATTGGTTTTGATGGTCGTTTTTTTGATCGGGTGAGTGTGAGTTTTGACTATTACTCACGTAAGACAACCGATTTGCTACAAGATGTACCTACTTCTATGGTCGTTGGATTTAAAACGATGTTGAAAAATGTGGGTGAAATGACCAATAAAGGTGTTGAGGTGGACATCAACGTAGATATCTTCAAAGATACATCTGTGAAATGGACTTCCGGGCTTGCTCTATCACACAACAGTAATAAAATCTCCAAGTTGTATGAAGGTAAAGATATTATTGATGGTACGAGTATATTGCGCGAAGGCGAATCTTATTATTCTTGGTGGAGTCGTGAATGGGCAGGTGTAGATCCGCAAACAGGTGAAGAATTGTGGGTGCTGAATACGAAAAATGTTGATGGTAGTTTGAACAAAGAATTGACTACGGATCCCGCTAAAGCTCAGCGTGTTATTATAGGCAAACCCGATCCGAAACTTACCGGTGGATGGAGAAATAGTTTCTCTTGGAATGGACTTGAATTGAATATGCTCTTTAATTTCTCACTCGGAGGAAAGGTATTTGATACGATGAGAACAAGTATTACTGATACAGATGGTTATGGAATTTTCTATAATTCTTCTATTGATCAGTTAGACAGATGGCAAAAGCCCGGTGATAAAACGGATGTTCCAAGACGTATCAACAACTATCAGTACGGTAATTACGGAAGTTCACGTTTTATGAAAGATCTTAATTATCTTCGTTTGAAGAGCTTGAGTCTCTCCTACACACTTCCTTCAAGATGGATCCGCAAAGCACAAATGGAAAATGTACGTTTGTTCGTGTCGGGAAGCAACTTGCTGACATGGACTTCTTATAAGAATGTCGATCCGGAACAACCGATCAATGGTATTCCGACATTTGCATTTCCTACTTTGAGAAGTGTGACATTCGGTATTGAAATTGGATTATAATTATTAATACAAAAAACGAAAATGATGAAAAAATTGAATATACAATCAATCTTTACGACGGTCATTGTAGCGATTTCCGTATGCCTCACTTCCTGTGATGGATACCTTACTACATTACCTTCTGATTCTTTGGTTAGTGATGGAGCCATTACTACTGCAGAGGATACAAAAACAGCTTTGAATGGAGCCTATGCAGGATTGATAAGCGTATCTGATAAAGATAACACCAGCTATTATTATTATGGAGTTGATTTTATAGCACGTGCAGAAGTCGGGGGAGATGATACGCAGACGAACAAAACAAGTGATCGTACAGAACAATACTATCGATACACGTATCGTCAGAATAATGCTCCCGATGATCTTTGGTTTCCTCCTTATGCAGTAATCAATCGTGTTAATGTATTATTGGAAGCAATAGATAAAGGAGAGGTTCCAATGTCTGATGTGGTTAAGAATTCAAAAGGCGAAGCCTTAGCTATCCGTGCATTGGCCCATTTCAACTTATTGATAACTTACGGAGCTCCTTATCTGAAAGATAATGGTGCTTCTTTGGGAGTTCCGGTTGTGAAGGAGGTATTAACTGCTGCAGAACTTCCTGCTCGTCAGACTGTAGCTCAAGGGTATGCAGCTGTATTAGAGGACTTAACAGATGCATTGAGCTTTATTGATGAGAACAAGAATTACGGTCACTTTAATAGATGGGCTGTAAAAGCATTGTTGGCTCGTGTCAATCTTTATAAAGGTGATTATGACGCTGCTTATGGCTATGCGAAAGACGTAGTGGAGAATGGGCCTTATGAACTGATTAAAAATTCAGATTATGTAGATTCGTGGAAACTGGAAGAAACGAGTGAGTCTATTTTTGATTTGGCTTTATCCAGTACGACCTATGCAGGAGGCCGTGAACTTTGGGGAGCTGTGGTTGCTCCTTCTGAGTACGGAGCTGTTGTGGCGACTAAGGATTTTCTTGATTTGCTGAATGAGGATCCTAATGATGTGCGTTTAGGTTTATTGATTACGGATAAAAATGGTACAAAGCGTACTATTAATAAATATCCGGGACGTGCAGGTTCAGTAGCTGTTAATAATGTACGTGTCATTCGTTTATCTGATATCTATTTGATTGGTGCTGAAGCTGCATTGAAGAAAGCTGCTCCGGATCAGACATTGGCGGACGATTACTTATATAAGATTCAGAATCGTGCTAATTCTGCAACTGTAAAAACTACAGCGACATTGGATTTGATAATGAAAGAGCGTCGTAAAGAGTTGGTGTTGGAAGGACACCGTTTATATGATGTACTTCGCCAAGGTATCGAAATCACTCGTAAAGGTGGAAATCATTTCCTGAATGCAACTGACCTGGTGACAGTTAACTGGAATGATTATCGTACTATTATGCCGATACCACAAGCTGAAATAGATGCTAACACAAATATTCAGCAAAATCCGGAATATAATTAAGCTGGAATTTTAGCCATACATAATAGGGTGGCTATAATTATAAATAAAGTGTTTTGGGAGGTCGTTCTTGTGAAAGAATGACCTCTATTTTTCCTTATCTAATATAAAAGTATATAGGATTGATATTCTGCTTAAATAAATTAATGTATTACATTTGTGGCGTTACAAACCACTCTCAAAATAAGGTGCTTATGAAACGTAATCTATTTTGGCTCTTTTTATTCACTTGCTCTTTATCATGGGCAGACAATGTGCCTGTGTCAAAAGCAGAACAACTGGCTCGTAACTTCTTTGGAATTCACGAAACTACCCGGGCAGGTGATAGTATGCAATTGGAGTATATCTGGGATGGTGAGGATGTACAAACACGTGTAACGACCTCATCACCAGCCTTTCATGTTTTTAATCGTACACCGGAAGGAGGTTTTATCATTATTGCGGGTGATGATGTAGCATCTCCTGTACTGGCTTATAGTGATACCGGAGAATTTGAAGTAGAAAATATGCCTTCCAATCTGCAGGGGTGGATGCAATATTACCGTGAACAGATTAACTGGGCCAGAGAACAGCATATAACTCCATCTGAATCGGTTATGAAGCTTTGGGAACAATTGCAACGCGGGGCTTTAGCTGATGATGCAGAAAAAGAAGTTTTATTGAAAACAGCTCTTTGGAATCAGAATGCTCCTTATAATAATTTATGTCCCAAAATATCCGGAAGTTCTACTCCTACAGGTTGTGTTGCAACTGCACTGGCTATTGTAATGAAATACAATCGTTGGCCGGATCAGGGAAGCGGCGGGACATGTACTTATACTCCTTCTATATATGGAAGTCAGTTATCTGTAACCTATAATGTTCCATATCAGTGGGATAAAATGTCTCATGTATATGAGATAGGAAAGTATGTAGGAACGCAAGCTGATGCTGTAGCAACATTGATGTATCACTGTGGGGTGTTGTCGCAGATGGAATATGCGCCAAATGGAAGTGGAGCCTTTACTTTGATAGCAGCCAGGGGGATGATAGAGTATATGAAATATGATAAAAGTATGGCTGTATTACAACGGGAGTGGTATACGGATGATGAGTGGGACGCTTTATTGAAACAAGAGTTGGACGAGGGACGGCTTGTGATCTATGGCGGCAGTAATTCCAAAAGAGAAGGACATCAGTTCGTTTTTGATGGTTACAAGGCTAATAGATATCATGTTAACTGGGGATGGGGCGGCATGGCCAATGGATATTATTTGTTATCTACTTTGGAGCCCGATCAGCAGGGCATAGGAGGTAATTCAGGAGGAGGATTTTCGATAGGGCAAGATGCTGTAGTCGGTATCAAGAAAGCCGAATCCGGTTCCGGTTATCGTGATTTGCTATATTTTTTTGATGGAACAACAAGTTCCGGAGAAGCTTTTGCCGGGTTGACAACTACAGAGACTGATTTTCGTCTTAACACTTCGTTTAAGGTGAAAGCCGGATTTATAACGAATGCGGGGCTTCGTGACTTTTCCGGAATCGTAGCTTTGGCTTTGGTAGATAAACAGGGAAAGGTGAAACAACTTATATCGGATTCTAAAAATATTGACCTGAGTGCGATGAATGCAGCAGGGCAAATATCAGGTAGTGGAGTTGTTTTTTCTTGTAAAATCACTGAGACACTTGTTGGAGGCGACCGGATCAGGATGGTGTACAGAGCCGGAGATAATCAGAATGATTTTGAGTGGGAAAGCGTAAAAGGAGGAAGCGAAGTCTCTACGGAGATTCTTGTCAAAGAAGATCTGACAGGAATAAATCATGTTGAACAAGATAATATAGTACCCGTTACAGTTATATATAGGGACGATCGAATCATAGTGAAATCCTCTGTCGCAATGACCAGACTGATGATTTATGATATGCAAGGACATTTGTTGGAGGAGGCAGAATGCCATGGAAATATGGAATTTAGCCTGTCTTGTAAAGAGTATATTCCGGGTATATATATTTTGAGAGCCGTTACTACAGAAGGAGTTGGTAGTAATAAATTTGTAATAAAGTGATTGTTTTAAGAGTGTACTTCTGATTATACAGAACCGGCAAGTTTGAGATAAATGGCATTCTCTCTTGCCGGTTTTGCTTTTTATTACTATTTTTGTTTAAAATCGTGAAACCAGTTGTATGAAACAAAGCTTTTATTTATTAGGATGTATGTGTATTGTGTTGTTGGCAGGTGCTTGCCGTACTCCGGGTATTCAACCACAAAAAAATCAGAATATGGATAGCCAGATAATAGTTACAACTACTTCTCCTAAAGGTGGAGCGATCTCTGTAAGTTCTCCTCCTGTGTATATTTATAAAACGAGGGAGGACTACTCACACCTGGTTCCGGTTATCATGAATGATGCCCGTACCACTATTGTTTCTTATCCGCACCCGCGTGACCTTCGTATTGGTGACAAATTGTGTTTGCCTACACTTCTGGAAAAAGGCTATTGGTTGGACAATAGGGGGATTGGCCGGAATGTCGTCTTTCTTTCCTATACATACGAGGAGTATAGTCAATTGGGTAGTGTACCCTCTATGGAGGAATTGATGGCACATATTCATGATAAATATCCTTTGACCGAATGGCATGAATGTGGACGCCGGGCAGATTATAAAAACATTGTTTCTGAATTAAATAAACTTATAGAACAAGGCTTTCTGCAAAAATAACTATATATTTGCGCACATATTATAGATAAGAATAAAGAATGAAAGAATTTGTAATCTCCGAAGCTCAGGTAGAAACAGCGGTACTCGTAGGACTCATCACGCAGACGCAGGATGAACGTAAGACGAAAGAATACCTTGACGAACTGGAATTCCTTGCCGAGACGGCTGGGGCGGAAGTTGTGAAAAAGTTTACCCAGAAGTTGCCGACAGCCAATTCTGTAACTTATGTGGGAAAAGGAAAACTGGAAGAGATAAAGGAATATATCCTAAACGAAGAAGAAAACGAACGGGAAGTAGGAATGGTCATTTTTGATGATGAACTTTCTGCCAAACAGATACGTAATATTGAAGCAGAGCTGAAGATTAAGATATTAGATCGTACTTCGCTCATTCTCGATATATTTGCTATGCGTGCTCAGACTGCCAATGCTAAAACACAGGTGGAACTGGCGCAGTATAAATACATGTTGCCTCGTTTGCAACGTTTGTGGACTCACCTTGAACGCCAGGGTGGTGGCTCTGGTTCGGGTAGTGGTAAAGGAGGTTCGGTAGGACTTCGTGGCCCGGGTGAAACGCAGCTTGAAATGGACCGTCGTATTATCCTCAATCGTATGTCACTGCTCAAGGAGCGGCTGGCTGAGATTGACAAACAGAAATCTACACAGCGTAAGAACCGTGGACGTATGATTCGTGTGGCTCTTGTTGGATATACCAATGTAGGAAAGTCAACGATCATGAATCTTTTGGCAAAGAGTGAAGTGTTTGCGGAGAATAAACTTTTCGCTACGCTTGATACCACAGTGCGTAAGGTGATTATAGAAAATCTGCCTTTTTTGTTGTCCGATACTGTAGGATTTATTCGTAAGTTGCCCACAGACCTCGTAGACTCTTTCAAATCTACTCTTGACGAGGTGCGTGAAGCCGACCTGTTGCTACATGTTGTAGATATTTCTCATCCCGGCTTTGAAGAACAGATTGAAGTAGTGAACAAAACACTGGCTGATATCGGTGGTGCCGGAAAACCAATGATATTGATTTTTAATAAAATAGACGCTTATACTTATATAGAGAAAGCGGTTGACGACCTTACCCCCAAAACAAAGGAAAACTTAACACTCGAAGAACTGATGAAGACGTGGATGGCTAAAGTGGAGGATAATTGCCTCTTTATTTCCGCCCGCGAACGAATCAACATAGAAGAACTGAAGAGTGTTGTTTATAAACGCGTAAAAGAACTACACGTACAGAAGTATCCCTATAATGATTTTCTTTATCAGACTTACGAGGAAGAAGAGGAAGAATAATTATTCAATGTGCCGATATGCTAATGTGCCAATTGGTTGTACTATGCCACCGAGAGGCATTGGCAGATTGGTATGTTAGAAAATTGGCAAATTATTTTATTTATGGGAAAAGATTACAGAAGATTGACTGAAGACGAAGTGCTTCAGTTGAAGAGCCAGTCGTGTCTGGCTGATGATTGGGGGAAAATCTCTGTGGCCAAGGACTTTACTACCGAGTATGTGCATCATACCCGCTTTTCTGGCGAGGTAAAACTCGGAGTTTTCCAGTCGGAATTTATTCTGCCGGGTGGGATTAAGAAGCATTCCGGGCTACGGCATGTCACCTTGCACAACGTAACAGTAGGAGATAACTGCTGTATTGAAAACATTCAGAACTACATTGCGAACTATGAAATCGGAGATGATGCATTTATTGAGAATGTTGATATCATCCTTGTAGATGGTCGTACCACTTTTGGTAATGGAGTAGAAGTTGCTGTATTGAATGAAACAGGTGGGCGGGAAGTACTGATTAATGATAAACTTTCGGCACATCAGGCCTATATTCTGGCTCTGTATCGTCATCGCCCGGAATTAATCAGCCGTATGAAGGAAATCACCGATTACTATTCCAATAAGCATGCTTCTACTGTCGGAACAATCGGAAACCGGGTCATGATACTTAATACCGGTTCTATTAAAAATGTGCGGATAGGAGACTGCTGTCATATATGTGGGACCTGCCGTTTGTCAAATGGTAGTATTAATAGTAATGCAATCGCTCCGGTGCACATTGGGCATGGAGTGATTTGTGATGACTTTATTGTTTCTTCCGGTTCGCATATTGATGATGGAACAATGTTGACCCGTTGCTTTATTGGACAAGCTTGCCGGTTGGGACATAACTATTCGGCTTCAGACTCTTTGTTTTTCAGCAATTGTCAGGGAGAGAACGGTGAGGCATGTGCTATTTTCGCCGGTCCTTATACGGTGACACATCATAAATCAACTTTATTGATTGCCGGTATGTTCTCATTTATGAATGCTGGTTCAGGTTCAAATCAAAGTAATCACATGTACAAATTAGGTCCTATCCATCAGGGAACAATGGAACGGGGTGCGAAAACGACTTCTGATTCTTATATTCTCTGGCCGGCGCGTGTAGGAGCTTTCTCGCTGGTAATGGGGCGTCACGTTAATCACGCTGACACATCTAATCTGCCATTCTCTTATCTGATAGAACAACAGAATACCACTTTCCTTGTCCCTGGAGTTAATTTGCGTAGTGTAGGAACCATTCGTGATGCTCAGAAATGGCCGAAGCGTGATAAACGAAAAGATCCGAACAAGCTGGATTATATCAATTATAATCTATTGAGTCCTTATACCATTCAGAAGATGTTTGCAGGGCGTACTATTTTGAAAGATTTGAAGCGTGTGTCGGGTGAAACTTCGGAGACCTATTCTTATCAGAGTGCTAAAATAAAGAATTCTTCGCTCAACAGTGGTATTCGTTTTTATGAAATAGCTATTCATAAATTTTTGGGTAATTCTATTATTAAACGTCTCGAAGGTATTAACTTCCAAAGCAATGAAGATATTCGTGAACGTTTGAAACCGGATACTGAAATAGGTACGGGTGAATGGGTGGATATTTCCGGATTAATTGCTCCGAAGAGTGAGATAGAGAAACTGATGTGTGGCATTGAGAGTGGAGAAATCAATCGCCTGAAAGAAATCAATGCTTGTTTCTCAGAGATGCATAATAACTACTATACCTACGAGTGGACGTGGGCGTATGGTAAAATACAGGAGTTCTACGGACTCGATCCCGAAACAATTACTGCTAAAGATATTATTGATATTGTACGTTCCTGGAAAGAAGCTGTTATCGGGTTGGATCGTATGGTCTATAGTGATGCACGTAAGGAGTTCTCTCTGTCTTCTATGACAGGTTTTGGTGCCGATGGTTCTCAAGATGAAATGAAGCTTGACTTTGAGCAGGTGCGTGGTGATTTTGAGAGCAATCCGTTTGTAACTGCTGTATTGCAACATATTGATGATAAGAATGCTTTGGGCGATGAACTGATAAATCGTATCGGGCAGTTGGTGTAAAAAGACGAAAAATCGGATATATATCACCACAGAAATTAATTTGTGGTGATATATATTGAAGAATACTTAAACAGAATCTTTTTTTTGAAGATTCTCTTCTCTGTATTTGGTAGGTGTACAACCTACCATCTTTTTAAAGAATGTACTGAAATAGCGTTGACTGCTAAAGCCGACTGCTTCTGATATTTCAAGCATATTGCAATTTGTCTCGCGTAACATTTGCAGTGCTTTTTCTATACGGAAGTTATTGATGCAATCATTGATACCCATATAGTTCAGCGCTTTTAGTCTGTTATAAAGCGTAGTTCGCGCCATTCCCATTCTTTCAGCAATGAAGTCTACATCTAAATCAGGATTGTTTAGATTTTCTATAATAATATTGTTCAGCTTGAACAAGAATCTTTCATCTGCGTTACTGGGTTCTTTTCCTTCTATTGATATACTGCTGACATGATTCCGGTAATGCTTTTGTAACATTTTTCTGTTTTTCAGTAAATTATGTGCTATAATTGTCAGTTCTTCTACTTCGAATGGTTTAGTTAAATAAATATCAGCCCCTGATTTATATCCGGAAGCTGTACTTTCAACATCTGTTCGTGCGGTCAGTAGAATTACAGGGATAAAGCAAGTCTTCTCTTGTTTTTTAATTTGTTGGCAGAGTTCCAGTCCGTCTCCCCCTTGCATCATAATATCGCTCACAATAATATCCGGTAGGCTTTGTGTAGCAATGATAAAGGCGTCCTTACCATTATTAGCTGTGTATACGTTTTGGAAATTGTCTTTCAGGGCTTCTTTGAGAAAGTTACATAATTCTACATTATCCTCCACTACCAGTATGGAGTAGTTTTTAGTGTCGAATGTTTCGTCTTCCTCTTTTGTTTCCGGTTTTTCTTTTTCAGAAAAGCGAAGTATGTCATTAAGTGATATATTGACTGATTGTTCCGGTGATATCTCATTTTTCTTTTCCGGAAGATCAAAATAGAAGGTTGCTCCCGCTTTTTCATTATTATAAGCATTTATTTTTCCTCCTTGCAGCTCTACTAACACTTTCACATAAGATAGTCCGATGCCACTTCCTTCTTTCGAATTTCTTCCTTGGTAAAAACGGACAAACAGATGTTTCATATCCTCTTCGTCCAAGCCGACACCCTCGTCGGTTATCAGAATTCGTATATGCCCTTCTTCTTTGCGTGTAGTTAGTGTTACTGTACTACCCGCTGGAGTAAATTTCAGAGCATTTGCCAATAAATTGGATATGATCATTTCGCATTTGTTCATATCAAATGTCCAATCAGCAATTTGATTGTCAAAGTTATATATAAAATCTACTCCTTTGTTAGTGAATTCTTCGGTGAAACTGCCGGCAATATCTTCCAGCCAATCGTTGAAATGGGTAGTTGAAAGATGCAATACATTTTGTCCCATCTCTATACGACGCACATTGAGTACCATTTCTATGAGGTTTTTCATTCGTCTTACCTGTTTACAGATACCTTCCAGTTGTTCCTTCAATTTTCCATCAACTGTCATATCTTTACTTAACAGTCGTCTGAGTGGAGCATATATTAACATTAACGGAGTTCGTAACTCATGGCTCATGTTGATAAGGAAACGTATTTTTTCCTCATTCATATTTTGCTTATGCTCTTTTAATTCCCATTGAAGTTTACGTTCTTTTTTTCGATTGTAATATATCATATAAAAGATACAGAATACAATGAATAGAACTATTGACAATAGTTTCAGATATATACTTTGCCACCACGGAGCCGAAACTTTCAGGCTGAGCATCGGGACCATATCTGTCCAACTGCCATCCCGGTTACTACACGAAACAGATACCTCATAGTTGCCTGGAGGTAGTGAATAAAGGGGTAGGGTAGGAACGTACGATTCAATATCTCGTGTCATTTCCGAAATATGGAACCGGTATATTCTTCTCCGGAATACATCTTCTTCATTTCCGATCAGTTTAATAACGAGAGATGTGTAATGATATGGGAGAGTCAATTCTCCCTTTTCTGAAACCTGATTTGTGATCGTGGCTCCGTTTAGTTCTACATCCATCAGTTTTATGGAAGGCATTTTACTGTCTTTGAATGGATACCCCTTGCAGATACGCAATAAACCGTTTGCTCCGCATAGGTAGATATCTCCTGATTGTGATACCGGATAATTAGTGTACATATATTCATTGGCCAAAGCTCCATCGTTTTCATCAAAAATGGTGAATCGCTTGTCTGATAAAGAATAAGTAAATAACATATTGCATGCACCTACCCATACTCTTCCCGTAGAGTCGTAGACTACTATTCTGGCTTCGCTGAATAGTGAAGTCTCTATTTTGTTAACTGATTTATCTTTTCGGTTGTACTCCATTAGTCCACGATTGGTTGCCATCCAAAAGTTTCCTTGTGCATCACTGCATACACTATTTATCGTAATATTCGGATTGGTATAATAAAGTGGAGATAATGTTCGGGTATGATTATCTAATCGAAAGATATTTCTTATTCCACTCAGATAAGTTACCGAATCTGTTGAGGTGATTACTTTCAGGTTGCTAATAGGCGTTTCCGTATCTTTTCGTATATCTACCATCCGTACCTGAGAAAGTTGATTTGTTTTCGTATCATAAATATATACCTGTTCTGCCAGTATATGGTATTTGCCGGGACTGAACTGGTGTATACAGATGCTCTTTCCCATCAGGTTTATTTGATCTATGAGAGATTGGTTTATGAAATTACACGGACGACAAGCTCCTGTTGTTTTATTAAAGAAATAAAGTCCTTTTCCGAAAAAGGATACAATCAGTTCCTGGCGGCTATATCCAGCTATCGATACCACTTTTTCTTTGCAGCACAGAGGGTAATGTTTAAATGTGTTTTCTGTTTGGTTCAGACGGTTGATGCCACCTCCGTCTGTTCCTACATATATAAAGCCGTCTTCTTCATGCAGGCATAAGGTCGTTTTATTGGTCAATCCGAAAATGTTTTCCAACGGTGCATCCTGAAAGGTACGCATGTATACTTCACGTATGTTCAATAATCCGTTCCGGATAGTACCTGCCCATAAATTTTGTGACCGGTCTGCATACAAGCATTTTAAAGAGTTTGTCGGGAATGAATTATTATTCCCCGTTTGATATTCGATGGTCCGGAAAGTATTAGTAGGCAGATGCAGGCGAGCTATTCCACCGCCATCAGTTGCTATCCAAAGTTCATCTTTATAAGACAACATATCCAATACTACGTTATTGCATAGTTCGGAGTTATGAGTTGAATAACTGGCTACCTTATTGCCATTTATATCATAGCATACTATCCCTTTGCCATAGGGTGATAACCATAGATTTTTGTGCTTATCAATAAAATATGAAGTTATGTGTTGTTCCTCACATGAGGTGAAAGGTGTTAGCTGATGGCTATCGGCATGATAGAGGTAAACACCTTTCCATAGTGTTCCTATTATGTATATATCATTCTTCCACGGTTGGATATACATAAAATAATCGTTGATAGTTTCGCCTTTATTAATGATTGGGAGGCTATGTAATTTCCGGTCGTCATAGCTATATAACCAAAGCCCGGTTCCGGCAAACAACACTCCATTTTTTAGCAGACAAGCTGTTTTGGCTTGTACGGGAGCATTATTATGATATAATAAAGTGAAGTTATCTTCTCCCCGGCTATAGAGTGATAGTCCTTCCCGGGTTCCTATCCATAGATTGAGTAAGGAATCTTCTTCTAAAAAACAGATTTCATTGTCTGGTAATGAGTGAGAGGAATATGAATCATAAAAGTAGTTTTTCAATTCGTATTGATCGAAGCGGTTTAATCCCATCTGAGTTCCTATCCAGATGATACCTTTGTAATCTTTTAGCACACAGTTGACAGTTGTTTGTGAAAGTCCTTCCTGTAATGATAATTGCTTGAAGTAATAATCCGGAAAAGCGTGTAGAGAGAAAATGCTACATTGTATTGATAATATGCATCCTACAAACCTGTATAAGCCGCTTAGCACATTTATAGAGTTTTTCATAATCGGTTCTTCTGATTTGTTCGGACAAAATTAAGATAAATGAGGCAGATAAACAAAAGGTATGCAGAATAATATATTGGTTACTTTCTATATCTAACCGGATACTTGGTGAGGCAGACCGTGGATGCTTGTTTTGCCAACGTATTGGCAAGGTATTGCCAACAAGGTGGCAAACCTTTGCCAACATGAAGGCAATACTCTGCCAACCCATTGGCAAGAACGATTCTTAAGCCTCGTTTACAGGTGTAAAAACGAGGTATTCTTATCTTTTCGAGTTATACATAATGTAAGGTGCTTCTGGCTACATGGATTTCTAAAATCAATCATGTAATTTCTAAAAATGTCCCTATTTAGCCTCTAAAGCGCTTTTGGAACGTTTTTAGAATAATAATAGCCGTTTTTAAACATCGATTGATATTATGTAGATTATGTTTGCGGTATGAAAAAATAACGTATTATTAATTTATATTGGTGACGTTAAATCATTCTATTATTAACTTTAATTTTTATTATTATGAGAAAAAATTTACTTTTAATTTCGGCCGCTTGCCTATTCTCTATGTGTACAATGGCACAAAATTATGCTCCTGCTGCATGGACATTTAGTAAGCAGCAGCAAGGTAGCGCAGCAGGATTATTTATTAAAGAAATGGCTTCTACTAATTGGAACTGTAAAGCTCCTTTCCGTTTAGGGGATGCTTTGGATGGTTCTATTGGGTTGGCATGCGCCGTTGGTGGGGATGTGACAGGACCGGGAAGTGATCTGTATGCTAATGTAACAGATGCAGATAAAGCTGTGTTTGAAGAGTTCTATAAAGCATGTCAAATTGTAGATGGTGGTGAGTTAGGCAATTTGTTCTGCTATCAAGGTAGTGCTTCTACCATGTCTGACCCCAGAGCTGTAAAGAATATCAAGGCAATGCCTAATGCTACTATGTTCTGGCTTTCAAATACAGATATTCCTTTGGCCGCAAATTATCGTGTTTCTATGGGGTATCGTGTTATTGCAAATTCGGGTACCAATGCAATGAAATTGACATTAGCTACTTCTGCTTATGACGGAATAGATACTGGTACCGGACTGGCTAACGGCTCTTATCGTGAATTGGAATTGCCTTTTTATGCTGACTTTAACGACTATTGGAGCACTGCTACAATGGATATAACTATTGCAGATAATACAGATCCTAACTATAAAGAGTTGCCTTTAGTAATAAAGATGTGGTTAGGTGGTGGCATTGAAAATGCGATTGTGCTATTTAGTGATATTAAACTGGAGAAAATCGGAGCAATTGATAATAAGTATGTTCCGGGTAAAGTGGAAGATGTGGAATGGAATGACTCTCCAACCGGAATAAGTTATAAGACAGCTGATCAGAACGCTGTTGTTTGGGCATCTAATGGTGAAATTACGGTGGTAGATGCAAAATCTCCTATTCAGGTTTATTCGGTTTCAGGACAACTGGTTTCCTTCAAAGCTCCTATTTCAAGTGTTACAACAATCCCTGTGGCTCAAAAGGGTGCTTATATTGTCAAGATCGGAGAAAGCAGTAGAAAAGTTGTTTTGTAAATTTTTGAGCTATCTAGGAAACGAATCTTTACAGCTTCACAGCAAGAGTCAAGATTCGTTTCTTCTTTTGTTAATCTTTTATTTAATGATCTAAATTGATTAGTATGGTTTTAAAAAAAGTTATGTTAGCATGCATTTTGGGATGCTTCTTTTTAAACTCTTTTTCGCAAACGACCAATTATGCGATAAATAATGATGGTACTGGTTTTGTTCAAACGTCAACTATTATGAATGAGTTGAACGGACTGGCGGAAGCTACCGTACAAATATGGATTAAACCTGTAGAATGGGTGAAAGGTGCTCAGCTTTATAACCAGAGTAATCTTGTTATAGAATTGGGAGAAAACCAGTCGCTGATTGTTAAAGCCGGGGCTTCTTCTGTTACTTGCACTCCGGAAATAGCATTGAATATCTGGTCGCAATTGACCATGGTATATGATAATGGTGCAGTAAAGTTATACGTGAATAACGAACAGAAAGAGACAACAGGTACGTTACCGGCTATTTTGCCGGATGCAGTGAATACCTGTTATATTGGCAAAAATTTTAAAGGTCAAATAGATGAAATACGTGTTTGGAGGAAAGCACTGGAACAGAAAGACTTTTTTTGGAACAATACGTTGAATAAGTTTAATCCTAATTACGATACATTAGTTTCTTACTGGAAGTGCGATCAGGAACAATGTGAGAATTTGGTTGATTATCAGTTTGCTCACCATGGAATTATTAATAATATGCAACGCGTGGCTGTTGAAGATAATGCGATAATGCGCTATCGCGTAGTGACCGGATATACAAATCTGATGCGTTTTACAGACCGGGGTAATATAAACCGGGATATGTTTCTGATGACCAATGATTTGATTCTACTTTCTGCCAAAGTGCAGCAAGACGGATCATTGTTCCCGGAATATCCGGATAATTCCGCCGTTCCTGTGAATGTGTCTTATTTGGCTGAGTTTGAAGGACGTAAGGGAGTGATGGATTTTCATGGAATAGGATCTAAGATGGTAGCAGAAGATGGTCGTGCACCTTTTGATCCGACTGAACGATTTGGCTGCGGTACTCCTAATGTTGCCACTGTGTCGGGGTGGATTTATATTGATAAATGGGTAGAAGGTGCCGGTATATTCTCCAACTATCAGGACGAAGATAATTGCATGGTCATTAAATTGGGACAAGAAGCAAATAAGGAGATTGTTGTTGATTTTTGCGGGACTATAGCTACTCTGAAGAATCAAGTGGAAGTTGGAAAATGGCATTATTTGAGTGTTTGTTTTAAACCGGCTGAAGGAGAGATTACAGGTCGTAGATTTAATCCGGTTTTTATAAGCGTTGATTATGTAATGCATGATAAGATTTCCAGTAAAACCGTTGAACTTAGTGGTAAAGATATGACAATAAAGGTAGTACCGGTGTTTGCAAATAGTACAATAACGTTGGGAGATAATCTGGATGGAAAACTGGATGAAGTTATGGTTTGGGGAAGTGACCGCTCCGGATCGGCAAAGAATGATGCTGAGAACGGTTACCAATGGAACATCGGAAGCTGGAATAATATTTTCTTAAATGCTTATTGGAAGGGGGATGATCCCGAGAATGTCGGTAAAGACTCACAGAGCTATATCGGTATGATCGAGTTCATTCGTAATTATTATGCAGGACATCGTGGTATGAAAATCCGTATGGGTATTATTTATCCGGATGGAGAAAAATGGAAATGGGGTGTTTTGAATAAAGAGGAATATCTGGACAATATGATTAATGATGCAAAAAAACTATTGACACATTGTGATGGTCTGGATGTTGATCTGGAATGGATGTACAGTTCGTCTGACTGGACTATTTATAACCATGTCGTAAAACGTTTGATTGACGAAGTTATGGCAGGGCATAGAGATACAAAAACATTTACCTGTTCATTGCATAAAGTGTCTTATGGCGGATTTGATAAAACAATGATAAATGATGTAGATTTCTTTACGTTCCAGCTATATGGCCCTAACAAGGAAACTTATTATTGGGATTATTATCCTGAAGCCTACAATTGGTTTACAAGTTACGGATTTCCTAAAGATAAGATTTTGATGTCTTACGGAGTATTGCTCGTTAATAACGGAGAGGAAGGCTATAAAGATCTGTTTGAGAAATATGGAATGAATGATAGTAATTTTGATCCGGCTTTGAATTCATGGGATTGTGGTGGCATCGTTAAGTATTATAATGGGGTGAACCAAACGAAACGTAAACAAGAATTTATTATAGAGAAAGATTGCCGTGGAACGATGTACTTTGATATGGGTAATGACCAACCTGTTAGAGATTATAAGAGTTTGATACGTGCACAAAATGATATACTTGCATCTAACGTAGATACATTGATTACGAAAGTAGATTTGGGCCCGGTGGGGATACAAAATATAGAAAAGAATGGTAAGAAAGAAATATTTTCATTCTATCTCAATCCGTCCGGTAATCAGATAACCTTAATTCTTTCTGTAGAAAAGGATGCAGGCAATGCTTTCTGTGAAATTTGTGCAATCGATGGTAAGGTTGTAATGCAGGAACGTTTGAATGCCGTTACAAATGTAATCCCGCTATCTTTGACAAAGGGGACCTATCTGATACAAGTATGTACCAATAATGGAAATTACACAAAAAAGTTACATATTAATTAAATCTTAGTATTATGGAAAGAAAAACACAAGTACGTATCCTGGCGTTATTTTGTTTGTTATTTCTTCCTGCTTTAGCCTTCTCACAAATAATAGTGAAAGGTACGGTGAAAGCAGAAGATGGCTTTGGAATGCCGGGGGCCAATGTACTACTAAAAGGCTCTACAAATGGTACTATCACTGATGTAGATGGCAATTATAGTATATCTGTTCCAACAGAAAAGTCGGTGTTAGTCTTTAGCTTCATTGGTATGACCACACAAGAAGTTACCGTGGGCAAACAGCGCACCATTGACGTTGTCTTGAAAGACGACAGTGAAATGTTGGATGAGGTGGTGGTAGTAGGTTACGGTACAATGAAGAAAAGTGACTTAACGGGGGCTGTGTCTTCCTATCGTCCGGACGAAAAGGAGGTAGGAAAAATAGCTTCTATCGATAATATGTTGCAGGGAAAGATTGCCGGACTTTCAATCGGAGCTTCTATTGATGCTCCGGGAGCCGCTTCTTCGGTTACGATACGTGGTGCCAATTCATTGCGTGGAGATAATCAGCCTTTGTATGTTATCGACAATATTCCTCAAGCTTCTACGGGAGAGTTTGCCAACTCCGGCAATGATGGTACTTTTACCATTGCAACCAATGCATTGAGTTCTTTGAATCCGGCCGATATTGAAAGTATCGAGGTATTGAAAGATGCTTCGGCTACTGCAATTTATGGTTCTCGTGGTGCAAACGGAGTTATTTTGATTACTACTAAGAAAGGTAAGTCGGGGAAAACGACGGTAGGAGTTTCTGCTAACTTTACCGTTGCCAATGCCGCCAATTTGTTAGAATTGATGAGTCTTGAGGAATATGCTCAATACCGGTTGGTATATGGCGGAGGTTATAAAAAGGATGACAATGGGGATTGGAATCTGTGGAAAATAAATAAGGAAACCGGTGAAAATGAGTGGAATGATACTTTTCAATTCTTCTTGCAAGACGGTGGTGTGTATAGGAAAAATGGTGAAAACTCCAAGTTAAAAGAGAAGTGGACACTTTTGAATCCGATAGATTGGCAGAAAGAGATATATAGTACTGCTCTTTCACAGAATTATTCTGTCACCGTAAACGGTGGTTCTGAGAAAACTACTTATTTTGCTTCGGCTTCCTACAAGGATATTGAGGGATTGGTAAAAGGTACCGGCTTAAAGCAAGGTGACTTCCGTTTGAATTTGAATTCCACACTTGCCAAGAACATTACGATGGCTGTTTCAGTGAATGGATCTATCAAACAGAATGACATGATGTCTGGTGGTAATACGACGGGGGGGGCAACCGGTTCTATCTCTAACGTTGCTCTGTCAAGTGCCCCTTATGTAAAGTCCGAAGAAGAAATGGAACTGACTACTCCGAATCTTGCCGATCGGGCTACGGTCTGGACGTGGGTGGAAGATTATGATGATACTACCATTGAAAAGACATTTCGTGGGTCACTGGATTTGAATTGGAAAATCTTTAAATTCCTATCTTATAATCTGCGTGCCGGTGGTAATATCTCTATTCAAGACCGTGACCGTTGGTTCAACATTACACTTTATACAGGTTCTGCACAGAACGGCTATATTACTCAGTCGGACTTTAACCGTAGCAATTATTCTGTAGAGAATGTGTTTCAGTTCAACCATGAAGTAAAGGGGATTGTGGATATCAATGCTACAGCTGGTATCACGTATGATACATATCGTTCACTGAATACACTGGTTGTTGGAAATGATTTTAACAACTATAGTTTTCGTTCCAATGGAATGCACATGGCCGGTAATGTGGAGTATAAACAACCGGCTCAACGGGATTATCAACTACTGTCATTCCTGGCACGCGCAAATTTGAGCTTTTTGCAAGGGCGCTATTTGCTCACTGCATCTATTCGTGGCGATGGTTCCAGTAAGTTTAAAAAAGGTAACCAGTGGGCATATTTTCCTGCAGCAACAGTAGCATGGCGTTTGGAACAGGAAGATTTCATAAAAGATTATTCATGGATCAATCAATTGAAGCTTCGTGCCGGGTATGGTGAAACGGGGTCTCAATCTATTGATCCGTATAGTACATTCTCAAGTTACGGTACACAATTTACAAATACGCCACAGGGGGCAGAAAAACCTGCACAAGGGGCAACCGGTAGCGGTGATAAATTGATAGGTCTTGTAGTCGATAAAATGGAAAATGACGGGTTGAAATGGGAAAGAACTATTTCCTATAATGTCGGAGTTGACTTTTCTTTCTTTCAGGATCGAATCGGAGGTACTGTCGACTTGTATTCCAAGAAGACGAAAGATTTGCTGATACAACGCGATCTTCCACCATCAACTGGCTATAAATCAATGACAATCAATCAGGGAAGCCTTCGTAATAAAGGGTTAGAGATTTCGTTGCATGGAGATATTATCCGTACGAAAGATTTTACGTGGTCGCTTTCTGGTAATATAGCTTTTAACCGACCTGAGATTCTGGATTTCGGATTGCCGGAAGAAGAGTGGGGGACAGGACAATATTGGAAAGCATATATGGGAAATAGTCTGGGCGATCATTTTGGTGAGGCGAATATATTTATTGCCGGAAAGGCCCCAGGTTTGTTCTATGGTTATCAGACGGATGGAATTATTCAGGAGAATGATCCTTATATAAATAAGATAGATGCAACTAAGTCTATAGGAACGGTAAAAGCAGGTAATTTGAAGTTTGTAGATCAGAACGGTGACGGGGCTATTAATGAAAAAGATCGGGTCATTTTGGGAGACCCTAATCCTGATTTTACATATGGATTCCAGACTGATTTTAGGTGGAAAGACTTATCGCTATCCATGGCATTTACCGGGGTACAGGGGAATGATATTCTAAATACGAATGCACGTTATTCTATCTTACCGTCTAATTCGACCAGTATGATTTATAAAAGTTCATTTGAGAAAATGTGGAGAAATGATAATCCATGGATAGGAGAATATCATGGAAATGAAATGCCCTCGCCCGGCGCGGTAACTCCTAAAGTTATAATGGACAGATATGTGGAGGATGGAAGCTATCTGCGTTGTTCGGATATTACATTGGGATATAATTTGCCCAAAAATCTGGTTTCAAAGATTGGATTTAATAGTATTGGGGTTTATGCATCAGTGAAAAATGCGTTTATAATAACCAATTATTCCGGTTATGATCCTGAAGTAAACAGCTTTGCTTTTGACGGAACGCGTCCGGGTATCGATACGAGTTCAATGCCGCATACCCGTTCGTTTATATTTGGACTTAATGTTTCATTCTAATATTCTGGTTTGATTATGAAGAAAATCAATATAATTTATCTGTTTTTAATGTTAGCTGTTTTAGGGGCTTGTTTGGACGAAGATCCAAAGTACACTACAAACTCTAAAGTAGTATACAGCGACGAACAGTCTGCACAAATGGCTCTGACCGGAATTTATGGTCTGATGGCTGTACAGGGGTCTTTTGCACAATTGCTTCCTGAGATTAATACGGAAGCTTCCGGTCTGTGCTGGACCTCTTATAACACATCCGATAATCGTTGTCAGTATACTGCCGGGGCTATTCCTACGGAGAATGAGTTTAATAATCTGGTATGGGGAGCGCTTTATCAGGCAATTGCAAATTGCAATATTTTTATAAAGGCGTGTGAAGACGGAGAGAGTGCTGATTGGAGTACGAAAGCCAATATGGTAGCTCAGGCTAAATTTATGCGAGGGGTATGTTACTATGTTCTTTATTCTTTTTACGGAGGAGTACCCCTGCGATTAACACCGTCTGATCGGGAAAGTTTAGCTGTGTCACGGGCTACCCGTCAGCAGACGATTGACCAGATTATAAAAGATTGGACGGAAGCTGCTGTTGATTTGGATGAAACCTCTTCTTTGGCAAGTAATAAACCGACTGCTCCTAATAAATATTCTGCTTATGCTTATTTAGCGAAATTGTATTGGGTGATGGGCTGTAATGCTTGGGCTGCCGAAAACGGAGATTATTGGGCTACAGGCGTTTTGAAGCAGACGTGGCCGGAAATGCAAACCAGCGATGTTTATTTTAAGAAAGCAAAGGAATATGGTGACTTGGTGTTAGACAAAAGTGATTTTGATCTTGAACCGGATTTTAATACTTTATATAATGGTACACGTCTCAGTTTTTCTAAAGAGTTTGTCTTTGTAATCGATGCTACTAAAAATACGACTGAGAATGTAGGATACAATTCATTGCACTGGACATTTTCTCCTCAGAACTCTTCTCAGGGGGAAACTTGGGGACGTTCGCAGCCTAATAAATCTTTTTATGACTGGGCACATGGTACTTATCAGGATGATCCGCGTTTGAAGGTTACTTTCATCTCTAAATGGGTGAAATATGTTAATAAAATGCCGTCGGATGAATGGCAGGCTGCTTATCCCTACGTAACAAAATCTTTTAATGATACGACATGGGTCGATTCGATTGTCAGACCTGGAAGACCTCCTATTAAAGTACCGATAGTAACTACGCATAAAGAATTGGTGGATTCTATCGATTATATCAATGGTGGATATGAGGATCCGACGAATCCGAAAGTAGAAGAACTGGATTCTTTATTACGTGAAGCATATTGCAAAACAAAAGGCCCATCGGATTGGAATATTAATGACTGGCCTTATTTCGGAAAATATATGACTAATGATTGTTCCGGACGTTATGCTAATAACAATCTGTATGTATATCGTTTTGCTGATTTTCTTTTATTGATGGCAGATGTTGAAAATGAATTAGGAAATACGGGAACTGCTATTTCTTTGGTAAACAAGGTGTTGCAGCGCGCACGTAATTCAGCTAAGCCGATAGCCACTTATCCGAAAGATTTATCGGCTACTTTGTCGAAAGAGGCAGTGCGGGAATACATTTTCCATGAACGTCTCTTTGAATTGGCAGCAGAATTTGATGGATTTACGGATACAAGAAGGCGGGGTATTGAATGGCGAAAGAAGCTACTTGAACGCAATAATAACCACCATATAACTTCTGCTTGTTATCATTATGGTCTTGAAAACAATTATGCTGCCCCTTGGAGAGAGTATTGGTATCCCAGTGATGGCGAGGAAGACTGGAATACGTATCTGATACGTAATCAGTTGATTCCTATTCCACAGATGGAATTAACTACTAATGATATGATTTCCATTGAAGACCAGAATCCAGGATATAGCAAATAAGGATAGGTAGGGATAATATGACAGATATGTCAGTGTACTTTCTGATAGGTATTTATAAATAAATCCTGATAACAGTGGGCAGTAATGATGAAATTATCGTATATTGTCCACTGTTTATTTTTTTTAAGGGTAGAAGATATAGTGAATAATCAATTGCGTCCCTAAATAAACTTTGTTATGTGAAGAATATGACTTTCACTGAAAAAAGCTACTACAGAAGAAAAATGGATATAGCTTCCTAAGACTAAGGGTGGAATCATACTGACGAAAATAAAGAGGAAGCAGTTGGGCATTATCAGAAAGATTGGTGTTTTGAATAAATAAGTATTGTAGTTTTTGTTTGATGATTGAAAAGAGAATGAAAAATCTTATATTAAATATTGTATCTAAGAAAATAGGAATGTCGTTGTTACTTTGTTCCTTAATGAGTGTTGCATTGATGGCTACTCCTGGAGAGAAGAAACCTTTTGTAATCCCGGAGTTGAAAGAATGGAAAGCATCCGGAGGATATATGACTTTAGGGAGCCATACAAGAATTGTGTACGATGCCGGACAACCGGAGTTGCTTCGTATTGCCGGACTGATGGCCGACGATTGCTTTAGAATGTTTCAGTGGAGACCGGAAATCGTAGTCGGTAAGCCAAAAGCCGGTGATATTGCATTGACATTGAAGCCGGATAGACAATTGGCAAAAGAGGGTTACTCTATTAAAATAACTGATAAAGTACTTTTATCGGCTCCTCAGTCTGAAGGCATATACTGGGGAACCCGTACTTTGTTACAAATAACAGAACAAGATGATAATTATCGTTTGCCTAAAGGGGAGATCCGGGATTATCCCGACTATCCCCTTCGTGGGTTCATGATAGACTGTGCACGTAAGTTTATTCCTTTATCTTATTTACAGGATTTGGTTAAAATCATGTCTTACTACAAGATGAATACTCTGCAAATTCATTTGAATGATAACGGACACAAAAAATTCTTCGATAATGACTTTACGAATACTTATTCGGCTTTTCGGTTGGAATCGGATATGTATCCCGGATTGACGGCCTATGACGGTTTTTATACCAAGAAAGAATTTATCGATTTGCAGAAACAGGCAATGGCACTGGGGATTGAAATTATTCCGGAGATCGATGTTCCGGCACATTCTTTGGCATTTTCACGTTATAAACCCGAAATAGGTAGTAAGAAGTATGGTATGGATCATCTGGATCTGTTCTCACCGGAGACCTATCCGTTTATAGACGCCCTGTTTAAAGAATATTTGGAGGGTGACGAGCCAGTATTCTGTGGTAAACGGGTACATGTGGGTACGGATGAATATTCCAATGAAACACCCGAATTGGTTGAGAAGTTTCGAGAGTTTACAGATCACTATATTCGTCTGGTAGAGCAATATGGCAAGCAGGCTTGTGTATGGGGAGCATTGACTCATGCAAAAGGTAGTACTCCAGTCAAGGCAGAACAGGTGGTCATGAGTTTATGGAATCCTGGCTTTGCCAATCCTCAGGAAATGATTGCGGAAGGATACCAATTAGTGAGCATGTACGATTGGGATATCTATATTGTACCGGGTGCTTTTTACTATCATGACTATCTGGACGAAGAAAAGTTATACAAAGAGTGGACACCGGCTAAAATAGGCCGAAATGAGAGATTTGAAGAGAAGCATCCGTCTATCTTGGGTGGTATGTTCGCTTTGTGGAATGATCTTGTAGGCAATGGCATAACAGTGAAAGATATTCATTATCGTACCTTCCCGGCATTACAGACCTTGGCTGTGAAAATGTGGACAGGCAAAAACACGACTATACCTTATACCGCTTTTAATGAAACTCGTGCTGCATTGAGCGAAGCACCGGGAGTGAATCTGTTGGGTAGGGTAGGAAAGCCGGGTTCCTTGGTTTATCGGAAAACGGATGTTCCGGCGGGTAGTAAGAATCAGATACAGGAAATAGGATATGGTTACACGGTGAATTTTGATTTGACAGGTCAGAAAGAAGCATCGGGTACTGTGCTTTTCCGTTCGCCGGATGCAGTTTTTTATCTGGCCGATCCGATCAATGGATTTTTGGGGTTTGCACGTGATGGCTACCTGGATACTTTCAGATATAAGATTCGGGAGGGTGAAAAGATAAATGTTCAGATAGAAGGCACATCTCGTACAACGACTCTTAAGATAGATGGGAAATTGATTGACCAGTTGGAACCAAAGATGCGTTACTTTAGCTGTGGGAAGGATTCTATGTTGTATTTCCGCACGTTGGTTTTCCCGTTGGAAGAAGCCGGACATTTTAAGAGCCGGGTAGAGAACCTGAAAGTCTATAATTATTGTAAAGAGTAAGATGTCAGATTGTTTGTAGGTTTGAATGGTTATAATCTATGGGCAGAGTCATGTGTTATCTCGGTAAATTGATACTTTGGGGGCGTTACTTATCAGGTTACCCCACTATGTTATGTTACAAACGTTGTTGTGCTGTAATGAATAGTAGTTTGCTCTCGAAGTACCTGTCTTTTCAGTTAAGAATCAATAAATCTGCTCTTGACAAGATTCTCCCGGTAACAGCCTTTTTCTGTTTATCTTTTTTAGCCCTCCATTTTCTGTACTTCGGAAAACTATTATTACCTTTGCCTCACTAACTAACATTACGTAATAAAAAGTAAAGATATGGCAACACCTCCGTTTAAGTATCAACCCATGTTTGAACATGGAGAAGATAAGACTGAGTATTATCTGCTTACCAAAGACTATGTATCGGTAAGCGAGTTTGAAGGAAATCCGATTCTGAAAGTAGAGAAAGAAGGGCTTACGGCTATGGCTAATACAGCTTTCCGTGATGTATCGTTCATGTTGCGCCGTTCGCACAACGAACAGGTGGCAAAGATTCTGAGCGATCCCGAAGCAAGTGATAACGACAAATACGTAGCACTCACTTTCCTGCGTAATGCAGAAGTTGCAGCCAAAGGGGTATTGCCTTTCTGCCAGGACACCGGTACGGCTATCGTGCATGGTGAAAAAGGACAGCAGGTATGGACTGGCTATTGTGACGAAGAAGCACTCTCACTCGGTGTTTACAAAACATATACCGAAGAGAACCTGCGTTACTCTCAGAATGCTCCTTTGAATATGTACGATGAGGTGAATACAAAATGTAACCTGCCTGCCCAAATCGATATCGAGGCAACAGAAGGCATGGAGTACAGATTCCTTTGTGTGACCAAAGGAGGTGGATCTGCCAATAAAACTTATTTATATCAGGAAACAAAAGCGATCTTGAATCCGGGTACGCTGGTTCCTTTCCTTGTGGAGAAGATGAAGACGTTGGGCACAGCTGCCTGTCCTCCTTATCACATTGCATTCGTGATTGGTGGAACTTCGGCTGAAAAGAACCTGCTGACCGTGAAGCTGGCTTCTACACATTATTATGACGAACTGCCTACTACCGGAAATGAGTACGGTCGTGCTTTCCGTGATATCGAACTGGAAAAAGAAGTGCTGGCTGAGGCTCAGCGCATAGGACTTGGTGCACAGTTCGGCGGTAAATATCTGGCACATGATGTACGTATCATCCGTTTGCCCCGTCATGGTGCTTCCTGTCCGGTAGGCCTTGGAGTATCTTGTTCTGCCGATCGTAATATTAAATGTAAGATCAACAAAGATGGTATCTGGATTGAGAAGTTAGATGAAAATCCGGGCAGCCTGATTCCTGTTGAGCTTCGCAATACAGGTGAAGGCGATGCGGTTAAGATTGATCTGAACCGTCCGATGCAGGAGATTCTGAAAGAACTGACTAAGTATCCGGTATCTACCCGCCTGTCACTTAACGGAACAATTATCGTAGGTCGTGATATCGCTCATGCTAAGCTGAAAGAACGTTTGGATCGTGGTGAGGACCTGCCTCAGTATATTAAGGATCATCCGATTTACTACGCCGGTCCTGCCAAGACTCCTCAGGGAATGGCTTGTGGCTCTATGGGCCCCACTACTGCCGGACGTATGGACTCGTATGTAGAGTTGTTCCAGAGCCACGGTGGAAGTATGATTATGCTTGCCAAGGGTAATCGTAGCCAGCAGGTGACCGATGCCTGTAAGAAGTATGGCGGTTTCTATTTAGGTTCTATCGGTGGTCCGGCAGCTATCCTTGCTCAGAACAACATCAAGAGCATTGAATGTGTGGAATATCCCGAACTGGGCATGGAAGCCATCTGGAAGATTGAAGTGGAAAACTTCCCGGCATTCATTCTGGTAGATGATAAAGGCAATGACTTTTTCAAACAGATTAAACCACGCTGTGCAGGTGGTGGCTGCGAAGGCAAATAATGTCGCGGCTACACGTATAACTTGTACCAATGAATAATTTTTCGGGCATCTGTATGTAGATTAGTACAGGTGCCTTTTTTATAATTTAATATCTTATACATATCATGAAACAAACATCGACTGAGCTACTACATCCAAAAACACACATTGTTTGGTTAGACGTCGTACGATTGATAGCCATGTTTACTGTGGTCTGTTGTCATTGTACAGATCCTTTCAATTTTTATCCGGGCGACGCTCCTAATATTAATGAAATTAAATTCTGGGGTGCTGTTTATGGATCGGTATTACGTCCGTGTGTTCCCTTATTTGTAATGATAACCGGTGCTTTGTTGTTACCGGTACGTGGCGATGCCTCTGTGTTTTATAAGAAGCGTATCCCACGTGTATTGTTTCCCTTTCTTATCTGGTCGGTTTTATATAATCTTTTTCCGTGGGTGACGGGGCTATTGGGGCTTAGTCCGCAAGTGATACTCGATTTTTTTCCTTATGCCGGAGAAGATGTAATGCGCCAGTCACTTTCCGTGGCAGTTCGTTATATATTAGAAATTCCTTTTAATTTTTCCATTCTGGCTGTTCACATGTGGTACATCTATCTGTTGATCGGACTTTATCTCTATATGCCTATTTTCTCAGCCTAGGTGGAGAAAGCGTCCGAACGTGCCAAACTTGGGTTTCTGTTGGTTTGGGGAGTCACTTTATTCCTACCTTACTACAATCAGTTTGTAGCTCAATATTTATGGGGCACTTGCTCTTGGAATACTTTTGGTATGCTCTATGTTTTTGCCGGATTCAATGGATATCTGTTGTTGGGACACTATCTGAAAAGGATTGATTGGTCTTTACGTAAAACATTGGCTATTGGTATTCCGATGTTTATTGTTGGTTATATTATTACATTCTTTGGCTTTCGCTATATCTCAGCGTTACCGGAGTATACCCCTGAAATGTACGAGCTCTTCTTCACCTACTGTTCTATCAATGTGGTAATGATGACGATTCCTATATTTATGCTGGCAAAGAAAGCGGAGATTCGTTCGGAACGTATACGGAAGGCTTTGGCCAATCTTACACTTTGTGGCTTTGGTATCTATATGGTTCATTATTTTCTTGCCGGACCTTCCGTACTTCTTATGAGAGCCCTGAATGTTCCTATAAGTATCCAGATTCCACTCGCTGCCGTGGTGGCATTCTGTATCTCATGGCTCTTTGTAGCAATGATTTATCGTTGTTTTAGTAAGGGTGCAAAATACATTGTCGGTTAATTTATAGAATACAATGAAACGGGTTTGTGCAGTATTGCTGTTAGCTGTGATTACAACCATCGTCTCAGCTTCTCCCATCACAGGCTTATTAGAGCGTATCGATAGAGGAGCTTCAAAGAAGTTTATTATTGAAGAGGTGAAGTCTGATACCGACTTCTTTGAACTTGATCAGAAAGGTAGCCGGGTGGTGATTCGGGGAAATAACTCTGTCAGCATAGCAACGGGGTTGAACTGGTATCTGAAGTATTATGCAGGTATTCATCTTTCATGGAATGGGATGACAGCTACACTGCCGGACGTTCTTCCTCCTGTGATGAAGAAAGAGCGTCATGAGACGAAATTACCGTGGCGTTATGATTTGAATTATTGTACATACTCCTATTCTATGGCATTCTGGGACTGGGAACGGTGGGAGAAAGAGATTGACTGGATGGCATTGCATGGTATCAATCTTCCTTTGGTGATCACCGGAACGGAAACAGTATGGTATAATGTGCTTCAGAAACTGGGATATAACAAGACGGAGATCGATGAATTCATTTCAGGACCGGGATTCTTTGCCTGGTGGCTGATGAATAATCTTGAAGGATGGGGTGGCCCGAATCCGGATCATTGGTATACACAGCAGGTGTCGCTTCAGAAGAAAATTCTGAAACGAATGCATGAGTATGGGATAGAACCCGTCCTGCCGGGATATTGTGGAATGGTACCTCACAATGCAAAAGCAAAGTTAGGTTTGAATGTTTCCGATCCCGGTGTGTGGTGTGGTTATCGTCGTCCTGCTTTCCTTCAACCTGACGATTCGCGTTTCGAAGAGATATCATCACTCTATTACAAAGAACTGGAAAAACTATATGGCAAGGCAAATTACTATTCAATGGATCCTTTCCATGAGGGTGGTAGTACAGACGGCGTTAATTTGGATGCTGTAGGTAAAGCTGTGATGAAAGCCATGAAGAAGGCGAATCCGAAAGCTGTCTGGGTGATTCAGGCATGGCAGGCAAATCCTCGTCCTGAACTGATTAGGAATTTGGAGACCGGAGATTTATTAATACTTGATCTCACAAGTGAGTGCCGGCCGCAGTGGGGTGACCCGGAATCAGAGTGGTATCGTAAAGATGGATATGGAAAACATAATTGGGTATATTGTATGTTATTGAATTATGGTGCCAATGTCGGATTGCATGGGAAAATGGACAACGTGATCGATAATTACTATTTAGCGAAAGAAAATCTCCGGGCCCGCGCTACTCTGAAAGGAGTAGGTATGACACCCGAAGGAATAGAAAACAATCCTGTGATGTACGAATTGTTGATGGAGTTGCCTTGGCGTCCGGAGCGTTTTACGAAAGAGGATTGGCTGAAAGGATACGTCAAAGCACGTTATGGTAAAGACGAACCGGTTCTACAACTGGCCTGGGGCAAGCTGGCAAATTCTATCTATAATGCTCCGAAGGAGCTGACCCAGCAAGGAACACACGAGTCGGTGTTCTGTGCCCGTCCGGGATTGGATGTTTATCAGGTCTCCAGTTGGTCGGAAATGAAAGATTATTATGACCCGCAAGAGGTGATAGAGGCTGCCCGTCTGATGGTTTCTGTGGCCGACCGGTATAGAGGGAATACTAACTTTGAGTACGATTTGGTAGATGTTGTTCGTCAGGCTATTGCTGAGAAAGGAAGGCTGATGCAGAAAGCGGTTACGACTGCTTATCGTGCAGGTGATAAAGAACTTTTTGCAATGGCTTCTCAGAAATTTTTGAATCTGATACTGTTGCAGGATCAATTGTTGGGTACTCGTACAGAGTTTCGGTTGGGAAGATGGATTAACAGCGCTCGTGCTCTGGGTGTTACTCCTGAAGAGAAAGCGTTGTACGAATGGAATACCCGTGTACAGGTTACTACTTGGGGAAACCGGAATGCTGCCGAAAGGGGAGGCCTTCGGGATTATGCTCATAAGGAGTGGAACGGTCTGTTGAAGGATTTCTATTATATGCGTTGGAAGTTATATTTTGATAATCTTGCCCGTAAGATGGAAGGGGAAACGATTCCGGAAATAGATTTCTACGCAGTGGAAGAAGCTTGGGTAAAAAGAACGAATCCGTATCAAGCGGAACCGGAAGGAGACTGTGTGGATACAGCGAAACTTATCTTTGAAACCTTGTTCTAAGATGTTTGTTATAGATTAACTGCGCTATACCTATTGTGGTATAGCGCAGTTAATCTACTATTCATCGTACATCGCCTAACTTACCGTACAATAAAAAAGATGATGTACAATACTTTATTGTTTCTTCTTCCACTCCTCGTATTTCTTCAATACCTTCAATCCACCGTTATTGTACCAACTGTATCCGTTGCGGCGTTCGTGCCCAATCTCCGAGATATCATATTTTTTGATCCCGTCACGGTCACAAAAGAAAGGACGGTTGGTATCTAACTCATAGAAACGTGCCCATAAAGGGTCACAGTCTGTACAAGGAACCATCCGGTAGTCTTTTTTACCCTCTTCATTGGTGAAGTATTCTTTTTTCAATCCTTTTATTTCCGACTCTTTGAACCATTCTACTGCTGCTTCAACGCATGTGACCACCTCCGGTGAAGGTTTAGAGAGTGACATAAGGAACAATACGATGTCATCAGATTCTTGTCCACTCAGTGATGGGAGTTCATAGGCACGTGCTTTGGCAGGAGCAAGTGTTTCGCGGTCGTGCTGTGCACACCATACGGTTAATTTTCCATTTTGCTTTACCTGGGTTTTCAGAATGCAATCTACTCCTTTGTCTAAAGCTACCTGGGCTTTTGGGATAATAGAATCGGGTAGGAAGGTATAGGGAGCTTTCTTTTTAGTAATGTCTCTCAAGAGTTTCATTACATTGATCATTGCATCATCATTGTACGTGATATGAATGTAATATCCTTTGGGACGAGGGTAAAACTGTGGCCAGCCTCCGTTTTCATATTGTGCTTCAAAAAGGTACTGCAATCCGTGGAGTACAGCGTCTTTATATTTCTCGTCCTGAGTAGCTAAATAGGTACGGGCCAGGTAATTAATCTCTGTGATGGTCGCTTTATTGTCAATGGTACTCAGATTTACATTTTCTTTCATCTTGAGTGCCTCTGCGCGTTCTTTTTTATTTAATTCGGCAGCCATGTAAATGTTTTTGGGCCATCCTCCGGTAGTTTGTTGATAGAGCAATACATTGTCGGCAATGCGGGTGGCTTCCGGCGTTTTGAAGAAAGCGTCATCAAACTGCGGTGCAATTTTTACCCAGTCTTTATAAGGATGCTTTTCTTTGTAATTATTGTCCGTTTGGGCAGAAAGGCTTGTCAGGCAGAAACATGACAAAGCCATCAATACTAATTTCTTCATGGTTTGTTATTGTTTAAAACTTATTGTATGGAGGCAAAGGTAGCGGAAAGTGGGACAAAGGGACGGTAAAAATTGTTTTATATAGGGTAAAAATTGAGAAGGGAGAATGGAAAGGGGAGAATGGAGAAGTAGGCTGCGCTATCACGCTGCATAGTACTTCTCCATTCTCCCCTCTCCATTCTCAATTAATTCAAGTATTTCAATACTTTACCACTAATCTGTAACAGCGAGATTTCACAAAGTTTGGTATCATATTCGGCAGAGAGGATGCGTTCTTCGGCATCAAGCAAGCTTTTCTGGGCTTCGCGCATCTCGATACCTGCAAGGTCTCCAAGCATATAACGTTCCATGGCAATTTCGTGATTCTCTTTGGCTGCAACAAGATTCTGACGTTCCAGATTCAGCATTTTGAGATTATTGCGATAGGCCTGCCATAGGTTACTGATGTCAGCCCGTAGGGCCTGTTCCACTTCCTGACGTTGCAAACGGGCATTCTTAATGGCAATACTTGCATTTCTTTTTTCCCGGCGGCGATTGCCATCGAATATATTGAAACCTACAGTCAACCCACCATTGAATCCCAGATTACCACGTTGGCTATTGGCAGCTATATCATATTTATTGAGCGTATATCCATAGCCGGTATTTAGTTTCAGATACGGATAGTTACGGGCGTTTATCTTCTTATAGTCCAGTTGGGCTATCGTAGTATTCTGGTCAGCTTTTAGCAAAGAGGCATTGGTAGCCAGTGTCGCATCCCATAATTCTTCAAAGTTTAAGTTGGCGTTGACTCTGATAATGGAATCTACGATAGAGAGCGGCTGGTCTACATTGGCATTTGCCATTAGTTCATTCAGGTTGATACGTGAGGTATGCAATAGCTCCTGCTGTTTCATATACTTGGCACTATCTGCGTTGAAGTCTACTTTGGCTTGCTGATAGTCCAGTCGGGAGAAGTTTCCGATGTGATAACGTTCTTCTACAATGCGTAACCGTTCCTTGGAAAGTTTCACGGCATAATGCAGATTGGCCAGACGAATCTTTTGCTGAACGTAGTTATAGTATTCGGCGGCAAGGCTCGCTATGAAATCTTCAATGGCGATACGTGTATTGGTCTCACCCTGGCGTTCCAGCTCTTTCAATATCTTATAGTTTGCCTGGATATTGAATCCGTCAAAGATAGTCCAGTTGAGATTGAGTCCCACATTGATTGTTTGGTCAAATACACCGTTTTCTTTGATCGTTTCTCCGCTTTCGCGTACTTTGGTCTGCGTATTGTCCACCGTACCTTTATATCCGGCTGAGAAGTCGATAGTAGGCAGATAACCGGCATTCCCCGGGGTAGCATTATTCTTACTCACCTGTTCTTCGTTATGAATGATACGTAGTGAATAGTTGTTTTGTAATCCCTTTTCCAGACAGGACTTCAAAGTATAGACCTCTTGTGCTGATGCCTCACCTCCGAAACCTCTCCCAAGGAAGGGAGAGCAGGTGCAGAGAGCGAGTAGGGAGATTAAAAGTTTCTTCTTATCCATCTTTCTTACTTAATTATGGGTTGTCATTGGAGTTGTTTCGTCTTCCTCGTTTTTGGAAAGGACAGGCGTGAGTCTCCGGTTCGTTGAAATATAACTGTATATGGCCGGTACGATGTACATCGTCATCAGTGTAGAGATAAGCATTCCGCCTACTACTGCCGTACCCATGGCAATACGCTGGTTACAACCTTCACTGGTGGCAAAAGCAAGTGGAATAAGCCCCAATATGGTAGATGCACTTGTCATCAGGATGGGGCGCAGGCGTTGCAGAGAAGCGTCTTTGATGGCACTCATCTTGTCTTCGCCGCTTTCTTGCTTCTGATTGGCAAACTCCACAATAAGGATACCATTCTTTGCTACCAGTCCGATAAGCATAATAATACCAATCTGGCTGAAAATGTTCATTGTTATTCCGCCGAAGTGCATGAAAATCAGGGCACCGGCAATGGCGAGCGGTACTGTCAGCATCACGATTAATGGGTCTTTGAAACTTTCAAACTGGGCGGCCAGGATCAGATAAATCAGGAAGATAGCCAGAATGAAGGCGAACATCAGGCTTGATGAACTTTCGCGGTATTCTTTTGAATCTCCGGTCAGTGCCGTACGGAACGAATCGTCCAGCGTCTCTTTGGCTATTTTATCCATTTCGTCCAGTCCCTGTCCGATAGTCTTACCATCTGCCAGTCCGGCGGAAACAGTAGCCGATACGAAACGGTTGTAACGGTAGAGTTTCGGAGGAGCGATACCGTTTGTCAATTCTATCAGATTGTCAAGCTGCACCATGTCTCCGTTGTCACTGCGTACATAGATGGCTTTCAGGTCCGCAGGTTTATTACGTTGCTGGCGATTGATCTCACCTAAAATCTCGTATTGTTTTCCATTCATATAGAAGTAGCCCATACGCTGTCCGCTCAATCCATATTGCAGGGTTTGGGCGATATTGCGGGTACTGACTCCCATAATGCTGGCTTTATCACGATTGATGTTGATACGTGCTTCGGGTTTACTGAACTTCAGATCGACATCGGCCATCTGGAATACCGGGTTTTCGTATACTTTTGCCATAAACTTCGGTAGTACTTCCTGAAGCTTTTCCAGATTGGTAGCTTGCAAAACATATTGTACAGGCATACCTCCGCGTCGTCCTCCAAACGAAGAAGACTGTTGCACAAACGAGCGTGCCATGGTCTTTTTTTGTACTGCTTTAGACAGGTTTTCGGCTACGTCCATCTGTGAGTAGTCACGGTCTTTCATATCTTTCAATGTGATACGTACATTACCGCTACCACTTGAAACACGGGCAGTTACGGATTCTGCATCAGGAATAATGGAATCGACGAGGTCGTTAATGTCCTCTGTATAATCTCGTATATATTCATAGGTTACACCTTCTGCTCCGCGCGTACTGATACTGATTTGAGAACGATCTTCCAGCGGTGCCATTTCTGCAGGAATATAATCCCATAAGAATACTATAACTCCGATAGTAACGGCGATAACGGGTAATGCCAACCAGCGTTTTCGCAGAAATGCTGCCAGCGAACGGCTATATAGGCGGTTCATTCCTTCAAAGAATGGTTCTGTTTTTCTGTAAAACCAGTTCTGCTTTTCACGTTTTATCAGCAGTTTGGTAGCAAGCATCGGTGTGAAAGTCAATGCTGCAAAAGAGGATATAATAACCGATCCTGAAATAACCAGACTGAACTCCCGGAAGAGCCGTCCTGTCATACCATCCATGAACACAATGGGGAAGAACACGGCTACCAGTGTAATCGTAGTGGAGATAACGGCAAAGAATATTTCTTTGGCTCCTTCGATGCCTGCCTCTTTCGGTGCCATACCCTGTTCAATCCGGACATAAATGTTTTCGGTCATAACAATTGCATCATCCACCACAAGTCCCACCGACAGAACTACTGCAAGCATCGAAAGCACGTTGATAGAGAATCCCGCCAGGTACATGACGAAGAATGCGCCAATCAGTGAAACGGGGATCACAATACACGGTACGAGTGTCACGCGCCAGTCGCGCAGAAAAAGGAAAATGATGATGATAACCAGTACAAATGCTTCGTATACCGTTTGTTTTACTTCATTGATGGAAGCACGGATAAATTTGGTATTATCGAAGCCATAGTTGTAGTGCACATCCTCCGGAAGATCTTTTTGCATCCTTTCCATACGGTCGTACACAGCATCGGCAATCTTGATATGGTTAGCACCCGGTTGGGGGATGACAACTACACCAACCATGGGGACTCCGTTCATTTTCATGTAACTTTTGATGTCTGCCGGACCCAGTTCGGCGCGACCAATATCACTGAAACGAACAATCTGATTCTTATCCTCTCTGATAATGAGGTCGTTGAACTCTTCTGCCGTATGCATCAAACCCAACGTACGGATCGTCAGTTCTATAGTGTTTCCTTCGATACTACCCGAAGGTAATTCCACATTCTCCTTGTCCACTGCATTCTTTACGTCGATAGGCGTGATACCATAACCGGACATCTTGATAGGGTCCAGCCACAAACGCATGGAATAACGTTTTTCACCCCAGATAGATACGCTACTTACATCGGCAATTGTCTGAAGCTGTTCCTTTACGGTAAGGTCGGCTATTTCACTTAGTTCCAGTAGCGAACGTCTTTCGCTCTGGAGGGCTACCATGAGGATAGGCATGGCATCGGCATCGGCTTTTGATACCGTAGGAGGATCACAATCGCGGGGCAGGTAGCGCTGGGCACGTGATACTTTGTCGCGCACATCATTGGCCGCTGTTTCCAGATCGACAGAGAGCTCAAACTCTACCGTAATACGGCATTGTCCCTGCTGGCTGACACTCGACAGAGAGCGAATACCGGGAATACCGTTGATGTTCTGTTCCAGTGGTTCTGTGATCTGATTTTCAATAACATCAGCGTTTGCACCGGGGTAGGAGCAGGATACCGATATAATGGGATTATCCACCGACGGATACTCGCGTACACCAAGATAGCTGTATCCGATGAACCCGAAGAGGAGGATAATAATTGTCAGTACCGTCGATAATACCGGCCGGCGTATGCTTAATTCGGATATATTCATAAGGCGGCTGGTTTAATCAATGTTATCAAGAGTGACAGGCAATGCTGTACGAAGTTGCAGTGTTCCCGAAGTTATAATAGTATCGCCTACTTGCAGACCTCTTAGTACCTGTACTTCAGCTTCGGTACGTATACCGGTGGAAATTTCTACCGGCTGTGCTTTTCCGTTTTTGTAAAGGTATATTTTGTCTTTTCCCATTTCGGGGACAATCGCTTCCGAAGGTACTGCAATTGCATTGGGGATCTCTTCTTTCTTTAAATGAACGCTTACGTAACGACCGGGAAGTACGGTACCATTACTGTTGGGGTAGAGTGCACGTATGGTCAATGAGTGCATCTCACTGATTTTTGACTCGGTGGCATATACTTTGGCATCGAATCCGTCAAGTTGTCCTTCGAGGTGGAAGGTCAGGTTTGCTCCTTTTTTAACTTGGCCGGCATAACGCTCTGGTACTGCAAACTCTACTTTCAGCGGAGATATTTTGGTTAATTTGGCTACAATGGTACTGGGAGAGGCATAGGCTCCGACGCTGACTTGTCGCAGACCGATAACGCCGTCAAACGGGGCACGGAGTTCTGTCAGTGCTATGTTTGCCTTGACAATATCTATATCGGCATTCAGTGTGGCAAGTTCTGTTTTCACCTGTTCATAAGCTTCTTTGCTGACAGCATCTCTTTCCAACAGAGCATTCTGGCGAAAGACACGGTCTTCTGCCAGTTTCAGTTGAGACACAAGGCGCTGTAGTTGTGCTTGTAGTTGCCGGTCGTTTACTTTAGCCAATAGCTGGCCTTTTTTTACGGCACTACCTTCTTCAAAGTTGATTTCTACAATCTTTCCCGATGTTTCAAATGAAAGGTCAACCTCTTCGTCGGGTAGCAGGCTACCGCTGATACGTATTTCATCTGTAAGCAATTGCGGTTTTATAATCCGCGCATTTACATTCAGAATCTTTTTACCTCCCTTTTGACTTAGGGTTACTTTGTCGGCTGCTGCCAGTTCGGCGTTTTGTTTAGGCATTTGCGAGTAGATGCCACCTCCTATCAATCCGGCGCCTACAATGATAATAATACCCCATTTAATCCTCTTGTCCATGTATGTTTTATATTATAGGTACGCGATGTGGTGTTGTGTACCTGTTAAGTATAGTATATAACGTCTTAATTTAGACAGGCGATTGGGAAGATAGTTTAATACGCAGTGAGTGAAAAAGAGTTAATAATTTAATAGGCGGCACGGTATTTTCCCTCTTCTTTATCTTCAAGCATATTCAGATAAGAAGTGTAACGTGATTCGCTGATGTAATGTTGTTCTACGGCCTGCCGGACTGCGCAGCCGGGTTCGTGTCTGTGAGTACAGTTGTTGTATTTACAATTGGCAGAAAATTTGAATATTTCCGGGAAGTAATGTCCTATTTCTTCTTCTTCCATGTCGAAGGTTCCGAATCCTTTGATACCCGGAGTGTCGATGATATAGCCTCCGTCTGCTACGGCAAACATTTCGGAGAAAGTAGTAGTATGCATTCCCTTATTGTGATATGCAGATATTTCAGCGGTCTTTACTTCCTGTTCCGGAAGTATGGCATTGATCAGAGTCGATTTCCCCACTCCCGAATGCCCGGAAAATAGAGTAATCCGTCCTTTCAGTTCTTCTTTGATGATATCAATTCCTTCTCCCTTTTTAGCTGAGATTTTGAAACAGGGGTAACCGATATTCGTATAGAGATTGATGAGGCTGTCCAGATAGTGCAGTTCATCTTCATTGTAAACGTCTACTTTATTGAATATCAGCTTTACCGGTACACGATAGGCTTCTGCCGAGGCAAGAAAACGGTCGATGAAAATTGTGGATGTTTCAGGGTAGTTCACCGTCACCACCAGCATACACTGGTCAAGATTGGCAGCAAGGATATGAGATTGTTTAGAAAGATTGGAGGAACGGCGAACGATGTAGTTCTTTCTGTCTTCTATTTCGCTGATAAAAGCAGTACCCTCCTGATTTAGTATGATTTGAACACGATCGCCCACGGCAACAGGATTGGTACTTCGTATTCCTTTCAGACGGAAATTCCCTTTTATCTTGCATTCGATAAACAGCCCGTCATCAGTCTTTACCTGATACCAGCTCCCTGTATTCTTTATTACCAATCCTCTCATCATCCTTTAGTAGTCAAGTAGTGAGTAGTCAAGTAGTTAAGTAGGATACAAACAGAAACATCTGCTACTTACTACTTAACTACTTAACTACTAATTTACACTGTCATAATTTCTTTGTCCTTTTCAGCCAGCATATCATCAATCTGCTTGATATACTTATCATGGATTTTCTGCAGTTTAGCTTCTGCATTCTTCTGTTCGTCCTCTGCAAGACCTTCTTTCAGGGCTTTCTTCAGTGTGTCGATACCGTCACGGCGGGCATTACGTACGCTTACTTTAGCTGTCTCACCTTCAGCTTTACACTGTTTTGCCAGTTGCTTACGACGTTCCTCTGTCAAAGGAGGGATACCAATACGGATGATCTCACCATTGTTCTCGGGCATAATACCCAGATCAGAATCAATAATTGCTTTTTCAATGATACGGAACATACCTTTATCCCACGGTTTGATAGTAATGCTACGTGCATCCGGAGTGGTTACGGCAGCTACATTACTAATAGGTACCATGCTTCCATAAGAATCTACACGGATTCCATCCAGCAATCTGGTACTTGCTTTACCGGCGCGGATGTGAGCCAGTGCCTCTTCCAGGTACATAATGGCCATATCCATTTTCTCTTGTGAATCGTTGATACAAGTCTTTACGTCTATCATATTCTTTTGCTTTATATAGTTTACTATTTACTGAATGAAAAACAAAAGTAGATTATTTTTTGCTTATCTGCAACAATAATGGAAAGAGAAAGCAGGCTGTTAGTTATAAATAATGAAAATGGCGAGGAAACCGGCTTTGTTTTCTAATTAAATGACCGTATCATTAAAACGCAGATTATCGTAAATTCACACAAAGAATATCGGCTCTCAACTACAGTAAATCATCTAATTTACGATAATCTCCGATCATTTGCGTTTTAATAAAACGCTGTCATAGTATGAATTAAAATGGATATAAAGAAGAGAACGCAAGCTGTATGTTTTATATACCCTGTGTTCTCTTCTGTGTCAGATATGACTAATAAATCAATTGTGCACCACCGTACCAATTTCTTCTCCGCTGATTACTTTCTTCAGATTTCCTGCTGTATCCATATCGAATACTACAATCGGGAGATTATTTTCCTTGCACATGCAAGTAGCTGTAAGGTCCATCACCTTCAAACCACGTTTCAGCACCTCATCATAAGTGATATCATCGAATTTTGTAGCAGTAGGATCTTTTTCCGGATCGGCGGTGTATATCCCGTCTACACGGGTACCTTTCAACATTACGTCGGCTTCTATTTCGATGCCGCGCAGAGAAGAACCGGTATCGGTTGTGAAGAACGGATTGCCTGTTCCGGCAGACATGATGACTATTTCACCGGCTTCCATATATTCAATCGCCTTCCACTTGCTATAGAATTCGCCGATAGGCTCCATGCGGATAGCTGTCAGTACGCGGGCCTTTTCGCCGGCGGCAACGAGGGCTGAGCTAAGGGCAAGGCTATTCATAACTGTTGCCAGCATACCCATTTGATCGCCTTTTACACGGTCGAAACCTTTGCCGGCTCCTGTGAGCCCACGGAAGAAGTTTCCACCACCTATGACGATGCCTATTTGTACACCTTGTTCATGAATCTCTTTTATCTGTGCTGCATACTCGGCGAGTCTTTTCTCGTCGATTCCACTCTTTTTTTCTCCCATCAGGCTCTCACCACTGAGCTTCAACAGGATTCTTTTGTATTTTGCCATATTGTTCTTATAATTAGTTTGCGCAAATATACATGATTATTTTGCCATAATCACGCAGATTAGTATACTATTTGACTCGAATCTGAATAGACATGAATACTTCCCGCACGGGGAGGTATACTAAGCGATGATTCATTGAAACGCAGATGAACGCAGATTTTCGCAAAGAGAAACAAATAGATAATAAAGATCCACAGTCTTTTAATCTGCGTTAATCCGCGTTTCATTAAAGATTTAAAACTCCGTGTTCTCTGCGTCCTCTGTGGTGAAATGCACTTAAAACCCTATTAGGTAGTGAATATTATCGGGCGTATCTTTTTGATATCGGAAGTCCCTCGAAGCAGTATCGTTATCCTTCCCTGGTATTGCACTTTGTCTTTCTCAGAAAGGAACGTTCCTTTTCCCGGTGGGCAGTATTGTTTTACATGTACATCTAAAGCGGTACGACATGCACATGTGGAGCTGCACGACATGCACATCTCGTACTGCTTTACATGTACATGTAAAACACAGTTGCATACCGGAGAACAGGGCCGACGCATTAAATAATTTACTATTGTATATGTACTTTTCTTGTTGTTATTTAATTGAATATTAATTATTTAGCATTGTTTTGTTTATATTTCGTATATTTACATGGTAATATTAAACAGTAATTGACATGAAAATAGGTATAATTGACATTTGTAAGCAAATAGAGGACCCTCGGATGGATCGTAAAAAGTTACATAAAATGGAAACGATCATATATGTATCCATTGCTGCTGTCATCTGTGGTGCTCAGTCTTGGAATGAGATTGAAGAATTTGGCCATGCTAAATTCGATTTTTTTAAAAGTAGAATACCCGATTTAGAAGTTATCCCCAGCCATGATACTTTTAATCGTTTCTTCAGCATTATAAAACCATCCTATTTTGAGTTGATTTTCCGCAATTGGGTGAAACAAGTGTGTCAGGAGATTAAAGGTGTTGTAGCCATCGATGGAAAACTAATGCGTGGTCCTAGCAAATGTAATGATGAACATACTACCGGCAAAGAAGGCTTTAAGCTCTGGATGGTTTCAGCATGGTCCGCAGCTAACGGTATTTCTCTGGGTCAGGTAAAAGTGGATGATAAAAGTAATGAAATCACAGCTGTTCCTCTGCTAATCCATGCCTTGGATCTGGATGATTGTATCGTCACTATTGATGCCATGGGCTGTCAGTTGGAAATAACAAAAGCCATTATTGAACGGAATTCAAACTATATAATAGCTTTAAAGAAAAATCAAAAGAGCAGTTATGAATTAGCCAAGAAAATAATTGATGGGTATGAAAACAGAAATGTGATTCTCAATAGGGTTACCCGGCATACCAGCGAAAGTACAGGACATGGCAGGCTTGAAACAAGAGTCTGTACTGTAGTCAGTTATGGTCCGGTCATGGAGCCGATGTTTAAGGACAAATTTGCGGGATTGAGGTCAATAGTGGGCATGAAATCCGAAAGGATAATTTTGGCAACGGGGGAACGTACTGAAGAAACGAGGTATTATATAACTTCACTTGAAAATACTAACCCGGAGGAAATAGCCAATGCCATTAGACAGCATTGGTCCATTGAAAACAATCTGCATTGGCAACTGGATGTTACCTTCAGGGAAGACTACAGCAAGAAAGTGCAGAATGCAGCAAGAAATTTCTCGGCAGTTACAAAAATGGCGCTCACCATTTTGAAGAATGATAAAGTCACAAAAGGAAGCATGAATCTCAAAAGGCTGAAAGCAGGATGGGATGAAAAATACCTGTCAACACTTTTACAGGACAGCGCATTTTAATGCGTCGGCCCTGTATCGGAGGTCGATACGTTACTCTAAGAGATGGAACTTAATCAATACCGGAGAAAGAAATAGATAGTAACGGCAGAGGTCATTTTACTCAAAATTGATGGCTGATTTGCCAATATACTACTCTGTCGGTATACCAATTGGTTACGTTGCATCGTCGAAAGGCATTGGCGTATTGGTATATATCGGCAAATTATTTAATTAATCTCACCGATAGTTTTGAGATAATTTTAATAGCATTTGAAATAATGCTGCAAAGCGGTATAGGAGATATTGCCTTTCTTTGCAGAAATCGAAATATTAATTATTATGAGAAACAATACGAAATTACTTTCTTTAGGAATTGCCCTTACATTGTGTACAGGCGTACTTCAAGCTCAGGATTCCTGGCAATCAAAACTATTGAAGATGAGCGATGATGGTTCGCTTACCTATGTGCGGGATGCCGACGGGTTTGTTTTGCCTGATTTCAGTCAGGCGGGTTATAAAAACGGAGAACCTATCCCCGTGGTTGATCTACCTGACCGGACAGAGACCATTAGTCCCCTTCCGGATGCTTCGGCGGATAATACGGCACATATACAGGCTGCTATCAATAAAGTAGGGGCTTATACGCCTGATGGAAATGGCATACGTGGGGTAGTGCTGCTTAAAGCGGGACGATATAATGTGGACGGAACGATTAATATGACTTATCCCGGAGTGATCTTGCGCGGTGAAGGTAACTGTTATGCAACGACAGACTCTACGGTACTTTTTGGAAGAAATGCCAAAGAGAAAGCAAAGCGGTTAATTTTGATGGGAAACAGCTCGGCGCATAACTGGGGGAATGGTTCGGGAAGTAACCATACGAATGTCACTACAGAGAAAGTGATGCCGGGAGATTATAGTTTTAGTGTGGCAGATGCAAGTCTCTACAAAGCAGGAGATCTTATTTGTGTGAAGTATCCTACTACGGAAGCGTGGCTGGAAGCAGTATGGTACGGTGGAAACACTAACCGGAATACGGATGCGTCTATGAAATGGAAGGCAAAGGATGTAGATATGTCCTATCACCGCTATGTGACGAAAGTGGAAGGGAATACGATCACTCTGGACGCACCTTTGTTTTATACACTTGACAAAGCTTATTCTCAGGCATATATTTATAAGATAAATAATGCCGCAACCATACGTCATAATATCGGGATAGAGAATCTGCATATCTCTTTTGAACGTACTCCAAGTACTTCTAAAGTAAATGCCGACCAGAACTGTATTTATATGAGTTCATTGGAAAACAGTTGGGTAAAGGGGGTATCAATGACCGGATTTATCCATGCGGGAATTAAAATAACTTCTACTACACGTAGTACGATAGAAGATTGCTATTCTATTGATCCTTCAGGATTGTGTACCGGGGGGACTTATTATAATTTTGAAACGTATCATCGTTCCCAGCTAGTACTGCTCAAAAACTGCTATGGGCGAAACGGACGCCACCATTACCTGTCTAATGGTTGTGCCACAGTAAGTGGTATTGTAGTTCAGAATTTCCGTTCGGAGCTTTCATTGGCATCTTCCGAAGGACACCGGCTCTGGTCGCAGGGAATTTTGTTTGATAACTGGAAAGAAGTAGGTACGGTGAAAAATAATGCAGGTAAAATAGGCATGTTTCTACGTGATAATATGGGTAGCGGACATGGTTGGGGAGGAACCAACAGTGTATTCTGGAATTGCGATGTGCAACAGGGCATGATTTACCTGGATAAGGTACCTACCGGACAGAATTATGCGATTGGCTGTACGGCAAAAACTATCCGTAAATACCGTAATACGAGTGTATATACCACCGGATACATAGAAGGACAAAAGAAGAAAGGGTTGCAACCGCAATCGCTTTACGATGCACAGTTGGCAGCTCGTAAGAAGGCTACAGGGATAACTATCGCAAAAAGCGATGGACAGCAGCCACGCGTATCGGTAGAAAAAGGAAGAGTGGTGATTTCGTCAGAGACCATGGGGCACGTGAATATATATAATGTAAATGGTACGCAGTTGCAGTCATTTGCCGTCACTACCGGGAATGCCGTCAAGAGTCATTTATTGGCTTCAGGTGTCTATGTGGTAAATGTTCAGACGAAAGGTAGGGCGGATTATACTACGAAAGTTTACGTCGAATAAAGCCTCCGGAGCATGTCCGGTTAAGTATCCGGGATAGTATTTAAAATCTTTTTCGACAAAAATGCCTGTATGACTCCCCGGAGGAAAAGGTAGACCAGAAAGGCCAGCCATAAAGCATGATTTCCCATTTGGGCATGAAAAGCATAATAGGTGACGAAGAAACTTACGGAAGCCACAAGCATCGAGGCAAGCATTTGCCGGGTGGCTGTGGCTCCGATAAAGATGCCATCCCAGAGGAAAGCGGAGAAACCTGCCAGCGGGATGGCAAGTACCCAATAAAAATAGTTGCCTGCTTCGTCGATCACTGCAGGTTCATTGGTCAGTAGTTCGAGAAAAGACTTGCCCCCGATAGCATAGAGTAGCGTGAAGACAAGTGAAAGCCCTATACCCCAATTGAATAATTGGCGTACGGTTTGATGTAGTGCTATCCGGTTACGGGCACCAATGTATTTACCGGCCAATGCTTCTCCGGCATAGGCGAAGCCATCCATAATATAAGAGAAGAGAGTGAATAACTGCATCAGAAGCGTGTTCACTGCAAGTACAATTTCACCTTGTGCTGCTCCGGCCGAGGTGAAATACAGGGTGACAATCACCAGGCAGAGTGTCCGAAAGAATATGTCCCGGTTTACAGAGAAAAAACGGGACATGGCTTGCCTTTGCCAGATTCCTTTGAAAGTGATACGTTTCCGTAGTGGTTTATAATAATGTATCCATAGCAGCAACGCCATGAAAAAGCCGGCATATTGGGCAATGAGAGTGCCAAGGGCAACACCTTCCACTTTCATCTTCAGCAGGTAAACAAAGCTTAGGCTGGCTGCAATATTTACTATGTTTTGCGTAATGGCGATATACATCGGGAATCGGGAGTTCTGCATGCCGATAAACCATCCGGCGAAGCCATAAAGTCCGAGCATGGCAGGTGCTCCCCATATACAGATATGAAAATAAAGAGTGGCAAGTTCTTGTACTTCCCGGCTGGTCTTAATGAAAGTAAAAGCCGTTTTCTGGATAGGATATTGAAGTAATAACAGGCAAAAGGCGATGAATAACCCTACGCCAACAGAACGTAATAGCAGACGGGTTACCTCGTCCAGATCGCGTTTTCCGTAAGCTTGTGAGGTCATTCCGCTTGTACCCATACGCAGAAACCCAAAAATCCAATAAATGATATTGAACAACAGGCCACCTACCGCAATGGCTCCGATGTAAGCTGGTGCTCCTAAATGTCCCACAATAGTGACGTCGATCAATCCCAGTAATGGGACTGTAATATTGGAAATGATAGAGGGTATCGCAATCTCAAGGATACGCTTATTTCCGTTATTGATGGATCTCTTTTTGCTCATTCTGAGGACAAAGTTAGATTAAAAAATATATATCATGAAATTTAACTGAACAATAACTCTATTTAATTGGTTCGTACTGAAAAGATGAGAATAAAATCTTATCTTTGCAAAGTCCTTAACTAAATAAGTATTAATGAAATGAGAGCCTTAACTTTACTTTTTACTTTCTTGATTTCTTTCCCGCTTACACTTTCGGCACAGGCTGCCGGAGATGTGTTGCAGAAGGTTTCGGAAGCGATGGCTGCCGAGCAATGGGAACAGGCTGTCAGCTTGTTCCGTCAGGCTATTCAACTCAATGTTGACAAGTCTGAGATGTTTTATTGGACAAGTGTGGACAAGAATAGCAATGTCAGTGCTAAAATGGCTCAGGAACTGACGCTTCATTACAAAAATGCACGAAACTACGATAAGGCTTATCTGTTTTGTAAAGAGCTTCTTCAAAAGTTTCCTAATGATGTGAAATGGCTTCTGACTTGTGCAGAGACAGAAGTGTGTAGAGGGAAAGAAGAAGAGGCTTTGCAGACCTATCAGAAGGTGCTCTCACTGGATGCAAATAATCTGGATGCTAATATCTTTGTCGGTAATTATTATTATCTGAAAGCTGAACAGGAAAAGCAACAATTGATGCGTGATTATAAGAAGATCAATTCTCCCACCCGTATGCAGTATGCTCGTTATAAGGATGGGTTGAGCCGGCTTATGACTGAAAGATATGGTAAAGCGAAAGAATATCTGCAGAACGTAGTCCGCCAGTTTCCATCAACAGAGGTGATGAAAACGCTGGAGAAAATAAGGAAGCTGGAGGTCGAAATGAAGTAAGCGGAGCGGGCAGAGAGGTTCTTGTTAGCGGCTTATTATATGTCATATTGTACCTCTTTGAATAGATAGGTTCGTTCCGTTCCGATCTGATCTTCAAGAATAAGCCGTCCGTCCGGTTCTACACGCAGCAGGCGGGCCAGAAACTTTCCATTGGCATCGGTGTATCGGTGAAATCCATCTTTACGGAAAAGAGATCCGGCATATCGGTCGGCTATGAGAGTGTTTACACTTTCGTTTTCTGTTTGTAGTAACGCATAGTAGTCTTTTATCCGTCTCATGATAGAAGCTAATATCTGTTCGGGGCTGTAAGATTGTCCTGTGATTTGTTTTAAGGATACCGGGTTGGGAGCCGGACTGGTGAATGTTTCTTGGTTGATATTGACTCCGATACCCGCAATGCTCCGGCTGATATGAGTTCCTGTCAGATCATTCTCGATAAGCATGCCGCAAATTTTCTTGTCTTTCCAATAAATATCGTTCGGCCATTTGATAGAAACATCAGAAACATGTATGTCCAGTTCTTCTTTGATGGCCAAAGAGATAATTTGGGAGAGCAGGAATTGTTTGCGGGCTTTCAGGAAGGTAGGATAGAGGACAAAGCTGAACATCAGGTTTTGTTCCCTCTCGGATTCCCAGCTATTCCCACGTTGTCCTCTACCCGAGGTTTGAAAATCCGTAGTAACAGTTGTCAGTTCTCCGACACATTGCTTGTTGCAAAGATCATTCAAGTATTTATTAGTTGACTCTGTCTCTTTCAGATAAACCAGAGAAACGGGAAACGATTCAGGGAAGTGCATCATATTCGGCACGCAGTTTTTTAGTGAACTTTTTTAAAACCTCTTCGTAGGAATGGTCTATCAGATGTTCTATCAGACGATCGTCTGCATCCTGATCAAAGCAGACACTGTTCCAGTATTTCTTATTGAAATGATAAGCCCCGTTGACAGCAGAATAGCGCTCACGAAGCTCGATTGCATATTCCGGATCACACTTTAGAGAAATACTATTAGCTCCCTCCAGATCGATCAGGGCAAACATTTTATCCATCACCTTCATAACGAGTGATACGTCATCAAAAGGAAAACATTCTGTTACTCCTTTTTTGCTCAGGCAATACTCTCTTGCTTTTTCTACATTCATACGCTCAAAATAGAGGCGGATAAAACGCCTCTTTTATATGTTCTATTTTAAAATTTCCTGCTTTGCCTACCGCTGTGATAATATCGAAACGCACGGGTACATCAAGCTGAAAAGTCCTGATATAGGTATCTGCCGCTTTTACAGTATGCCTGATTTTCTGCACAGTAACGGCATCTTCCGGTTGCATGACAGTTGTATCACTACGGGTTTTAACTTCCACTACTATAAGTTCATTGTCTTTGGCTGCCACAATGTCAAGTTCAAGATGTCCTTTCCGCCAGTTCCGATGACGAATGACATACTCATTCTTTTCCAGATAGGCTACAGCGGCATCTTCACCGGCTTTTCCTAATTCATTGTGTGAAGCCATAGATTTAGTAGTTAGAATTCATAAATTGGCAGTTAATATGCAAAAATACTCTTTTTATTCTTTGTTTTTACAGAAGTAAAAGTAAATTTGCAGAGAATATGGGAAAGAGAGCTAAAAAAGGCTTTAAGATGCATGTTGAACTCACTAAGCGTGAGCGACGAATGAGCATTTTACTAAGCGAAGATGAACAGTTGATTGTAGATCGTTATTTAGAGAAATATAAGATAACGAACAAATCACGTTGGCTTCGTGAGACAATTCTCATGTTCATCCATAAAAATATGGAAGAGGATTATCCTACTCTTTTTGGTGAACACGATATGAGGCGCTGAAATCCTATGCTGGACGATACTTATTTTATGAAACAAGCGCTCATAGAGGCGCAAAAGGCTGCCGACAGAGGGGAAGTGCCTGTGGGGGCTGTGGTTGTTTGTAAAGAGCGGATTATTGGTCGCGCTCATAACCTCACTGAAACCCTGAATGATGTAACTGCCCATGCCGAAATGCAGGCGATCACTGCTGCTGCCAATGTTCTTGGTGGTAAATATCTGAATGAATGTACGCTATATGTCACAGTGGAACCATGTGTGATGTGTGCCGGAGCCATTGCCTGGGCACAAACAGGAAAACTTGTTTTCGGAGCAGAAGATGAGAAACGTGGTTATCAGAAGTATGCCGCACAGGCATTGCATCCCAAAACAATAGTGGTAAAAGGTGTATTGGCCGATGAATGTGCTGCTTTGATGAAAGAGTTCTTTGCGGCAAAAAGGGGATAATGTTATAGGGTTATAAGGTTATAACTCCCCTTGTTTCCTATTTTATTTCTTCGAAATCAACGTATTCCCCCTCATCTTTAGCGAATATCTTTTTGTGTCTCCGAGGCTGAAAATCATCTTCTGTCACGCTTTCCTCCTCTTGTTCTCTTCTTTGGGAGTTCTGTTGTTGCTGTCTTTCGTTCGTAGTGGTATAAGTACGTGTGTTAGATGTAGAGCGACGTCCGAAGCCGAAGAGAGCCCGCAAGATACTTCCTACAATTGAAACGCCAATAACAAGGATGGCTATTATTAGAATAAAAAAGAATCCAAGAAGATTAAACATGAGCTATTAGTTTTATACGTTGTTTGAAACTGATAGTACAACAAACGTGCCAAAAGGAATGTTTATCTATTTTTTCTTGTAAAAAGTGAAAGTATGATATACCACAAGATGATAGCCGCAAATCCACTAACACCTAAGAAGATCAATAAGGGAATACATACGATTAAAAAGATAAAACTAATTTTATTGTCTTTCCAGGATAAGCTCTTGAATTTGAGAGAGAACATGGGAATCTCTGATACCAATAACCATGAAAAGAGCATGACTAATAGCAGGATATATACAGGATGGCAACTTTCGGATACAAGAAAGTCATGGGCGCCATAGATTAAAGCACCCCAGAATAATGCATTAGCCGGAACTGGCAAGCCGATAAAAGAACTGGTCTGGCGCGTATCGTTATTGAATTTAGCTAACCGTAACCCCGAAAAAACAGAGATAAGAAAAGCTGCATATGGCAGATAGGGGGCAATCACTTCGATGTTTGCCGGATAGTGCATTTCTTTTAATAATGAAAAGATAACGAATGAGGGTGCCACACCAAAACTAATATCATCGGCCAATGAATCAAGGTCTTTTCCGATAGGAGAGTGTGCGTTGAGAGTACGTGCCAACATGCCATCAAAGAAATCGAAAACAGCACTTAATATAATAAAGGTAAGAGCTAAGTCATATCGTGCTTCGAAAGCCATGACAGAAGCAATACAACCGGAAAAAAGATTCAGGCAGGTTACTGCATTGGGGATATAGTTCTTTAGGGCATTTGCCATTGTGACAGTTTTTTATTTCAGTTTGGCGATAACCGTCTGGTTACCGGTGGTTAATTGTCCCATGGTAACACAGACTTCCGTACCCAATGGGAGATATACGTCTACACGGGAACCAAATTTAATAAATCCCATATGTTCGTCAATATAACATTCTTCACCTACTTCTGCGTAAGTAACGATGCGGCGGGCTAATGCACCGGCAATTTGACGTGCCATGATTTCCACTCCTTCGGGAGTTTCAATAACTACCGTCGAACGTTCATTCTCTGTGCTGGCTTTAGGTAACCAGGCTTTCATAAACTTACCATTGTGATGGGCTACCTTCTTTACGGTTCCGTCTACCGGATACCAATTGGCATGCACATTCAATACACTCATGAAGATAGATATCATGAGGCGGCGGTCATGGAAGTATTCGTGTTCGTCTACTTCTTCAATTACCACAATTTTTCCATCCGCCGGCGCAACGACGATCTTCTCGGTTTCTCCTCCGAAAAGACGCTTCGGACAACGGAAGAAGTTTACCATCAATCCGTAGACAATGATACTAGCCAGAGCTACCAGATAGAATGGTATTTTACAGTCTATTCCCCAATAAAGGGCCGCATTGATTAGCAGCAGAAAGATGATGCCTCCCCACAGAATATGAGTACCTTCACGGTGAATACGTATTTTTTTTAATTTCTTTAGTCTGCCCATGTGCGCTGTTTAATGATAATTGTCTGCAAAAATATAGTTAATTTAAAAATCCAGCAAGTAAATGAGCATAGAAATACAAATGTTGATAACTTTTTGGGCATTATTTTTGTTAGTAACCCCAGAGATTGTAATTTTATGGCTCAAAATCATCAACCTATTCATTATGCAGGATTTCGTTCACTTACATGTTCATACCCAATATTCTCTATTAGATGGTCAGGCCAGCGTTAGTGCTTTGGTAGATAAAGCCATGAAAAATGGGATGAAGGGAATTGCCGTAACCGATCATGGAAATATGTTCGGTATCAAGGAGTTTACTAATTATGTCAATAAGAAAAATGGTGGACCGAAGGGGGAGATAAAGGATCAGAAAAAACGTATTTCCGCTATTGAATCCGGTAAAGTGGAATGTGAAGACAAGGAGGCCGAAATAGCGATCTGTAAAGCTAAAATAGCTGAAGCTGAGGCCAAACTGTTTAAGCCCATCATTGGTTGTGAGATGTATGTGGCCCGTCGCACGATGGATAAAAAAGAGGGAAAGCCGGATCAGAGTGGTTACCACCTGATAGTATTGGCAAAGAATGAAAAGGGCTATCATAACCTTATTAAGTTGGTATCGCATGCATGGACTGACGGATATTATATGCGTCCACGTACCGACCGGAATGAGTTGGAGAAATATCACGAAGGTTTGATTGTCTGTTCGGCCTGTTTGGGTGGGGAGGTGCCTAAAAAGATAACACAAGGTCTGTTGGATGAAGCTGAGGAAGCCATCCAATGGTACAAGAACCTTTTTGGAGAAGATTATTATCTGGAGCTTCAACGCCATAAGGCTACTGTCCCTCGCGCCAATCATGAAGCGTATCCATTGCAGGTGAATGTAAACAGTCATCTCATCGAATATTCTAAAAAATATAATGTGAAGCTGATCTGCTCTAACGATGTTCACTTTGTGGAGGAAGCACATGCAGAGGCACATGACCGTCTTATTTGTTTGAGTACGGGTAAAGATCTGGATGATCCGAAGCGTATGCTTTATACCAAGCAAGAGTGGATGAAAACGCGTGAAGAGATGAATGAGCTCTTTGCCGATGTGCCTGAGGCTTTGAGTAATACGCTTGAGATTCTTGATAAAGTAGAGTATTATTCAATAGATCATCCTCCTATTATGCCGACTTTTGCCATTCCCGAAGAGTTCGGAACAGAAGAAGGATATCGGCAGAAATATACAGAGAAAGATCTTTTCGATGAATTTACGCAGGACGAAAATGGAAATGTAGTGCTGAGTGAAGACGCAGCACTGGATAAAATAAAGCGATTGGGGGGATACGACAAATTATATCGTATCAAACTGGAAGCGGATTATCTGAAGAAGCTAACATTTGACGGAGCAAAGAAATTCTATGGAGAACCGTTAAGTCCGGAGATAAAAGAGCGGCTCGTGTTTGAGTTACATATTATGAAGACGATGGGTTTTCCGGGTTACTTCCTGATTGTACAGGACTTTATTGCAGCGGGACGTAATATGGGAGTTTCTATTGGTCCGGGACGTGGATCGGCTGCCGGTTCGGCTGTAGCATATTGTTTGCAGATAACGAAGATTGACCCGATCCGGTATGACTTGCTGTTTGAGCGTTTTCTGAATCCGGATCGTATTTCACTGCCGGATATTGATATTGACTTTGATGATGACGGTCGTGGAGAAGTACTTCGTTGGGTAACAGAAAAGTATGGGCATGAGAAGGTGGCACATATCATTACATACGGTACGATGGCCACAAAGTTGGCTATTAAAGATGTAGCGCGCGTACAGAAACTTCCTTTGTCCGAATCGGACCGTCTGGCAAAGCTCGTTCCCGATAAAATCCCTGAAAAGAAATTAAACTTGCGCAATGCCATCGATTATGTACCCGAACTGCAAGCAGCCGAGGCGTCGCCTGATCCGTTGGTGCGTGATACCTTGAAGTATGCCTTAATGCTGGAGGGTAACGTGCGCGGTACGGGAGTACATGCTTGTGGTACGATCATCTGTCGTGATGATATCACCGATTGGGTACCGGTAAGCACCGCGGATGATAAGGAAACGGGCGAGAAGATGCTCGTAACCCAGTATGAAGGTTCGGTGATTGAAGATACCGGATTGATTAAGATGGACTTCCTGGGCTTGAAGACTTTGTCTATCATTAAGGAAGCTGTTGAGAATATCCGTTTAAGTAAGAATATTGAACTGGATATTGATACGATTTCTATAGAGGATCCTGCTACTTATAAATTATATAGTGACGGACGAACCATCGGTACGTTCCAGTTTGAATCTGCGGGTATGCAGAAATATCTGCGTGAGCTGCAGCCTTCTACTTTTGAGGACCTGATTGCCATGAATGCTCTTTATCGTCCGGGTCCTATGGATTATATTCCTGATTTTATTGATCGTAAACACGGACGTAAACCGATTGAGTATGACATTCCTGTGATGGAGAAATACCTGAAGGATACTTATGGTATTACTGTGTATCAGGAACAGGTGATGCTCTTGTCTCGTTTGCTGGCCGACTTTACCCGCGGTGAATCCGATGCCTTGCGTAAAGCGATGGGTAAAAAGTTACGTGATAAGCTGGATCATATGAAACCGAAGTTCATTGAAGGCGGACGGAAAAACGGACATGACCCGAAAGTCCTTGAGAAGATTTGGACCGACTGGGAAAAGTTTGCTTCGTATGCGTTTAATAAATCGCATGCTACTTGTTACTCATGGGTGGCGTATCAGACAGCTTATCTGAAAGCGAACTATCCTTCGGAATATATGGCTGCCGTTATGAGTCGAAGTTTGTCTAACATTACTGATATCACAAAGCTGATGGATGAGTGTAAGGCGATGGGAATACAGGTACTTGGTCCGGATGTAAATGAAAGTAACCTTAAATTTACGGTAAACAGGCATGGTGATATTCGCTTTGGATTGGGAGCTGTGAAAGGAGTAGGGGAGTCTGCAGTACAAAGTATAGTGGAAGAGCGTCGGGCGAATGGCCCGTTTAAGGGGATTTTCGATTTTGTGCAGCGTGTCAATCTGAATGCTTGCAATAAGAAGAATATGGAATGCCTGGCACTTTCGGGTGGTTTTGATAGTTTCCCTGAACTGAAACGTGAACAGTTCTTTGCTGTAAATTCGAAAGGAGAAGTGTTCCTTGAAACGCTGATGCGCTACGGTAACCGTTATCAGGCAGATAAAGCTGCCGCGGTGAATTCATTGTTTGGTGGAGAAAATGTGATTGATATCGCTACTCCTGAGATTCTTCCTGCCGAACGTTGGGGAGATCTGGAGCGACTGAATAGAGAAAGAGATTTGGTAGGAATTTATCTTTCTGCACATCCGTTGGATGAATATACTATCGTACTTGACCATGTCTGCAATACGCGTATGGCTGAGCTTGAAGACAAGTCTGCGCTCGTCGGCCGGGAGATAACAATGGGAGGAATAGTGACCAGTGTGCGTCGGGGGATCAGTAAGAATGGTAATCCATATGGTATTGCCAAGATAGAAGATTACTCCGGTTCGGCAGAGTTACCGTTTTTTGGTAACGACTGGGTTACTTTCCAAGGCTATCTGGGAGAGGGAACTTTCTTGTTCATTAAAGCCCGTTGCCAACCCAAACAATGGCGTCCCGAAGAATTGGATATCAAAATCACTTCCATGGAATTGCTTCCTGATGTGAAGGAGAAACTGGTTGAAAAGATAACAATCCTTGTACCGTTGTCTGTCTTGAATTCGGCCATGGTTGCCGAATTGTCTTCATTGACAAAAGACCATCCCGGGAATACCGAGCTCTATTTTAAAGTGACGGACAGGGATGAAAAGATGCATGTTGATTTGATATCCCGTCCGGTAAAACTATCTGTAGGGAAAGAATTAATCTCTTATTTAAAAGAACGACCCGAACTTGAGTTTCGGATAAATTAAGTATATTTGCACCGTAGCATTGGAGGCTATAACCTTCCGGCTACCAATTTCTAACTATTAACTTTTAAAATTATGGCTTTAGCAATTACTGACAGCAACTATAAGGAAATTCTTGCAGAAGGGAAACCGGTTGTTGTTGACTTTTGGGCCCCCTGGTGTGGTCCTTGTAAGATGGTAGGTCCTATCATCGACGAATTGGCAACAGAGTTTGAAGGACAGGTCATTATCGGCAAATGTGATGTCGATGAAAATAGTGACATGGCCGCAGAATATGGTATTCGCAATATTCCTACTGTTCTTTTCTTTAAGAACGGAGAGATTGTGGATAAGCAGGTAGGTGCTGTGGGCAAACCTGTTTTTGTAGAGAAAGTGAAGAACTTATTATAAGCTTTCAACTTAACAAATTAAGATTATGGGACTGGAAGACGATTTTTTACTCGCTGATGCCGATGATGAAAAGACCATCGAGTTCATCAAAAATTATTTGCCTCAGGAATTGAAGGAAAAGTTCTCGGATGATGAGCTTTACTATTTTCTTGACCTGATTGATGAATATTACTCAGAAAGTGGTATTCTGGATGCACAACCCGATGAAGATGGCTTTATTGACATTGATTTGGAAAAGGTGGTGGACTACATCGTGAAGGAGGCTAAAAAGGATGAAATGGGTGAATTTGATCCTGAAGAAATGCTGTTTGTAGTTCAGGGAGAAATGGAATATGGAAACTCTCTGGGACAAGTGGAGTAATTCGTCTCCGGATTTTCTACAGTGAAACCCCGTTAAAGTTCTGATAAAGCTATTAACAGATAACTTTAGAAGGAAACGCAGATTAACGCAAATTATCGCAGATCAGAACTTGATCTTTGCGATATATTTGCGTTAATCTGCGTTTTTATGATGGCTGAGTTTACTTGTGGAGTTATATTTCTTCCAGTGCATAATACTGGTAGTCTCTCAATAATGTTTGCAGGAATTTCTCGTCGTTCCCTTCCGTTTGCTTAATGGATAGCAAGGAACGAACTTTCTCTGCCAATAACCTGACACGACGCGGGCGGTCTTTTTTGCCCGATGCCAGTGTTTTGGTTATTACATTGACCTGTTCCAGAGATAAGTCGGCTGCTGATACATACACCGGGTGATAACCTTTGGTCAGATAATCATATTCGTCAAGGCTGACTTGTATTTTCCGGTAGTTCTTTTCTTTTATTACCATAGTGCCGGCGGCAAGGTCGCCCAGACGTTGGTGATTCTTGGTGAGCAGAATGAAAATGACCCCTAAACCTCCTGTAATCGGTAAGTCTATGGGGAATAATAACCACCGGAGTAAATAAGAGCTAAGACTTGGTGTTGATCCATCCGCCTTGACTACCCGTATATTGAGAAGCCGTTTTCCTAAACTCTGTCCACGATTGAATATTTCACAAAGGAGCGAATAAGTAAGAATCGGCGCATAGATAATCAGGAAAAAGAAGAAAACGGAGAAACCGGAAAAGGCATGTACATTGAGGTAAGCTAACGTGAGACTAAGCCCTACTGCATATATAAATAAGAAGGTATAATCGATCAGCAGAGCAAGCATACGCTCGCCAAGACTCGCAGGCGTTTGGCTGATGCGTACGAACTGTCCTGTAATAATGGTGGATTCTGCCATTTCTTTTTAAACATTTTTGTGATTCCGTTGCAAATATATCATATTTCTCTTACTTTTGCTTCGGATTCGGACAAAACTTCTATCCGGACTCCCCTAAACAATGAAAGAAGTTACGTTTATCCGCCGGAACATTGAAAAATGGAAAGAGACAGAGAAGGTTGTGGAGAAAGCTGACAAGCTTAATCCGGACCGGCTTGCCGACGCATATACGGAACTGACTGCCGATCTGGCTTTTGCCCAGACACATTATCCTTCTTCGCGTATCACGATTTATCTTAATAATCTGGCTTCGGCCCTCCACAATGTGATCTACCGTAATAAACGGGAGAAGTGGACACGTATCATTACTTTCTGGACGCGCGAAGTGCCTCAGACTATGCACGATGCCCGTAAGGAGCTGTTGGTGTCTTTTCTTATCTTTGCTGCCAGTGTGGTTATCGGTATTATCTCTGCCTGGAATGATCCGGACTTTGTACGGCTGATACTGGGCAATGGCTATGTAGATATGACACTTGAAAACATTGCCAACGGTCAGCCGATGGCAGTATATAACGGTTCGGAAGAGATGCCGATGTTTCTGGGTATTACGCTGAACAATATCATGGTGTCTTTCAACTGCTTTGCTATGGGTTTGCTCACAAGTTTCGGTACCGGATACATGCTTCTTTCCAATGGAATCATGTTGGGAGCTTTTCAGACTTTCTTTTACGGAGAAGGGTTGTTGGCCGAATCCATGCTCGCAATCTGGTTGCATGGAACGCTTGAAATATGGGCTATTATCGTGGCGGGGGCTGCCGGGTTGGCTTTGGGAAATGGCTGGCTTTTTCCGGGGACTTACTCCCGTGCAGAGTCTTTCCGCCGTGGAGCGAAGCGGGGATTGAAAATAGTAATAGGTACAGTTCCTGTGTTTATTATGGCGGGGTTTATCGAAGGGTTTCTCACCCGTCATACCGAGTTCCCTACAGTGTTGAGGTTAGGTATTATTCTTCTTTCACTTGCATTTATCATATTCTATTATATTTATTTACCAAACAGAAAGTCATATGGAATCACAGAAAGCTAGAATTGTATTGTATGCGAAGCGTACCTTTGGAGAGAAGATGAACGCCTCGTTCGATTTTATAAAGGAGAACTGGAAGCCTTTGTTTAAGTTTACAACTTACCTTCTATTGCCTTTATGCCTTGTGCAGGCGTTGAGTTTGAATAGCCTGATGGGCAGTACCATGAGCCTTTCCTCTAACATACAGGCTGGTAGCAGTAATCCGTTAGCTATATTCGGGGCTATGTTTTGGGTAAATTACGGAGTAACCATTCTTTGTTATATGATTGGTGTGATTCTGCTTACCGCACTGGTTTATACATTGATGAGGACTTACAATGAGCGCGAAGAACGCCTCGAAGGTATTACTCTTTCTGCCTTGCGTCCTTTACTGATGAAGAATATGGGCAGGATGCTGAAGCTGACTTTATTCTTTTTCATGTTGTACCTTGTTACTTTGGCAATAATAATAGGGCTGGTTGTATTGACTCCATTTACTTTGATCATCACGATCCCTTTGTTGGTAGCTTGTGGTATTCCCATGGGACTGTTTGCTGCGATCTATCTGTTTGAAAACGTGAGTATCGTAACAGCTTTCCAAAAGACGTTTCGTTTAGGGTTTGCCACTTGGGGAGGAGTCTTTCTCATCATGTTGATTATGAGTTTCATTGCCAGTATTCTGCAAGGTATTACTATGTTACCCTGGTATGTGGCTACGATCGTGAAATATTTCTTTGCCATGAGTGAAGGGGGCAATGTCGTTACTGTATCTCCACTCTATAGCTTTTTCCTTTATCTGTTGGGTATTTTGCAGACCTTCGGTACCTATTTGTCAATGATCTTCTCACTTATTGGTCTGGCCTATCAGTATGGCCATGCTTCGGAAGTGGTGGATAGTGTTTCTGTAGAAGAGGATATTGATAACTTCGACAAGCTCTGATTTTCTTTGGATGACTGCACCTGCCGATACTTTAGTTTATGACACCGCAACCGTTGCTATTTGGCAAAGTGGTTCTGAATACGACTATAACCGTGAATTACAGACCCCCGAAGTCGATCTGATCGGGTGGCTCAATTTGTGGTTAGGGAAGCTGTTGCAGAAAATATTTGGCAGCAAGTTTGCCGAGCAGTATACGGAGATTGTGCTGGCAGGCTTATTTATACTTATAGTACTGTTGTTGATCTGGTTCCTATACAAAAAACGTCCGGAACTCTTTATGCGTTCCGGAAAGAAGTTGGCCTACCGTGTCGAAGAGGATACCATTTACGGGATCGATTTTGAGAAGGAGATAAGTACAGCTATGCTGCGCAATGAGTACCGGGAAGCGGTGCGCTTGCTTTACCTGCAGACACTGAAACAATTGAGTGATGCTGAAAAGATAGATTGGCAGCCTTATAAAACCCCGACAGAATATACTTATGAATTAAAGCCGAATGCATTGCGGACTCCTTTCCGGGAACTGACCAACCGCTTCCTCCGGGTGCGGTATGGTAATTTTGAGGCAACCGAAGCACTTTTTCATGAGATGCGGACTTTGCAGAGAGAAATAGTGAAAGGAGGCGTGTCATGAAAACCAGCCATTGGTTTACTCTTATTATAGTCGCCCTTCTGGCAATAATGTTTCTGGTAGAATACAATTTGCCTAAGAAGTTTGTCTGGAATCCTACTTTCAGCCGGAACGACTATCAACCTTTCGGATGTGCCATTTTTGATGATGTGGTGGCTGGTTCCTGGCCTAAAGACTATTACATTAGTGACTGGACTTTCTATAACTTCGCGAATGATACGACAGGCGAACCTTTGGCAATACTTGCTGTGGCCCAGAACTTCCGCTTTACAAAAACCGACAGGAAGGCAATCATGAGTCTTGCCGAGAGAGGAAACAAAGTGATACTGGCAGCTACTGCTTTCTCTTTGTCGGATACATTGGGATATGATATGACGTACACCTGGTTCCGTCCGTCAGAACTGAAGAAGGCTGTCAGTGAGTTCAATCGCCGTGATACACTTTATTGGCTGCCCGATTCTGTCAGTTCTTACCCGGAAGCGAAGTTTAAGTTCTATTCCCATCTCTGCAATGTATACTTCACAAAGTACGATTCACTTTCCATCCCGTTGGTGAGAAGAAGATGCAATGCTGTTTCCGGGGCCGGAGATTCGATCGCTTTGTCTCTTAATGACGGGATACGGAAAGCATTGAAAGATTCTTTGCCTCAATCACAGGATTCGGCACGATTGGCTGAGAATCTGCCCTGTGGTCCGGTAGCTATTCGTCGTCCGGTGGGAAAGGGAGAAATCATTCTTATTTCCACTCCCTTGCTGTTTACCAACTACGGGATGCTGGATGGAAACAATGCCGCTTACATTTTCCGCCTGCTTTCTTTGGCAAAAGACTTGCCTTTGTATCGCACGGAAGCCTATACCAGGGCAGAATATGAACAGCAATCGCCGTTCAGGTATTTCCTCTCTCAGACGGCTCTTCGCTGGGGATTGTACCTTACCATGTTTACGATTCTGCTTTTTATGATATTCACTGCACGGCGGCGTCAAAGGCCGATACCTGTTATTCGTCGGCCGGAGAATAGGACGTTGGAGTTTACCGAGTTGATCGGTACACTCTATTTCCAGAAGAAAGGGCATGGCGACCTCATCCGCAAGAAGTTCACTTATTTTGCTGAGGCCTTGCGGCGTGAAATACAGATAGACGTAGAAGATGATAGCAATGATACGCTCCTTTGCCGCAAGATAGCAGGCAAGACGGGACTGGAAGAGGAGAAGATTGCCAAACTGTTTGCCGGACTTCGCCCCATTGTCCGGGGAGAGCGGGAAGCTTGGGAACAAGAGATGAAAGACTATATAGATGGTATGAATGAAATATTGAATCGGATATAACAGATAGATTATGAATGATACGAATGAACCTTTAGCAGAAGTAACACCTCCTGCCCTTCCTTCGGAAGAAGTACAGAGCGAGGCTCCACGTACTGATCTGACCCTTTTCGGAGAGAAAATAGAAGCTCTTAAGTCACAGATTGCTTCTGTCATAGTGGGGCAGGAACATACTGTAGACTTGATACTTACAGCCATTCTTGCCAATGGGCATGTACTGATAGAAGGGGTGCCCGGTGTAGCAAAAACATTGCTTGCCCGCCTGACCGCCCGCCTGATTGATGCTGACTTTAGCCGCATTCAGTTCACTCCTGACCTTATGCCGAGCGATGTGCTGGGGACTACGGTTTTCAATATGAAAACAAATGAGTTCGATTTTCACCGCGGCCCTGTGTTTGCCGATATGATACTTGTGGACGAAATAAACCGTGCTCCTGCCAAAACGCAATCCGCCCTCTTCGAAGTGATGGAAGAGCGTCAGGTGAGTATTGACGGCACTACTTACCGGATGGGAGAACTTTACACGATCCTCGCCACCCAGAACCCTGTGGAGCAGGAAGGAACGTATAAGCTTCCCGAAGCCCAGCTGGACCGTTTTCTGATGAAGATAACCATGGATTATCCATCCTTGGAAGAGGAAGTCGATATCTTGGAACGTCATCATACAAATGCCGCCTTAGTCAAGCTGGAAGATGTCCGTGCAGTAATCACCCGTGATGAACTTCTTACGCTTCGTCACCTGATGGACCGGGTATTTGTAGATCGCACGTTGTTGCAGTATATCGCTCTTATCGTACAGCAGACCCGCACCAGTAAAGCCGTTTATCTGGGAGCTTCGCCTCGTGCTTCGGTAGCTATGCTGCAATCTTCCAAAGCCTATGCTCTGTTGCAAGGACGTGACTTCGTAACCCCGGAGGATATTAAATTTGTTGCTCCCTACGTGCTTCAGCACCGTCTTATACTGACAGCCGAAGCAGAAATGGAGGGCTACTCTCCGGTCAAAGTAACGCAACGACTGATTGATAAGGTGGAAGTTCCGAAATAGCGCTTCCCGCGCGGGGAGGTACGCCGGGCGATGATAGCAGAATAATAGTCCGTAGTGTAAAGAGTAACTCCAACTGTAAATTGTAAATTGCAAAATTGTAAATAAGTAAATCCTTATGTTCCTATCTCGTCGCTTTTACATGTTTTCCATTCTTGTTATTCTGCTGTTATGCGGAGGATACCTGTTTGGTTCTTTGTTCCTGTTTGGACAGATAGCATTGTTTTTGCTTGCCCTGGCAGTGGTGGCAGACGGATTTCTTCTTTATCGTACGAAGGGTATCGAGGCTTCCCGGCAGTGTGCCGACCGCTTTTCTAATGGTGATAACAACGAGGTTAAATTAAGAGTGGAGAGCCGTTATCCGTTCCCGGTCCATCTGTCGGTAATAGATGAAGTACCTGTGATCTTTCAGCAGCGTGATATCTGTTTCAAGCTCTCCCTTGATAGCGGACAGGCAAAGACGATTGTTTACAATCTGCGTCCCAACCATCGCGGTGTATATGATTTCGGAATGATCCGTGTGTTTGCCTCTACCCGCCTGGGATTAATCGAGCGTCGCCTGTCCTGCGGTAAACAGCAGAAGATAAAAGTATATCCTTCCTATCTGATGCTTCATCGTTATGAACTGCTTGCTATGAGCGATAATCTTACGGAATTGGGAATCAAGAAGATCCGGAGAGTAGGACATCAGACCGAATTCGAGCAGATAAAAGAGTATGTAAAAGGGGACGATTACCGTACTATCAACTGGAAAGCTAGTGCCCGGCGGCATCAACTGATGGTGAATGTATACCAGGACGAGCGTTCGCAGCAGATATACAATGTGATTGATAAAGGACGTGTGATGCAGCAAGCCTTTCAGGGAGTGACATTGCTGGACTATGCCATCAATGCCTCTCTTGTGCTCTCTTATGTTGCCATGCGCAAGGATGACAAAGCCGGACTGGTTACTTTTAATGAGCGTTTCGATACGTTTGTTCCTGCCTCCAAACAGGCGGGGCAGATGCAGACCTTGCTTGAAAGTTTGTATGCACAGGAGACGACGTTTGGAGAAACGGACTTCTCGGCGCTTTGTGTGCATTTGGCCAAACATGTAAATAAACGGAGCCTGTTGGTGCTCTATACCAACTTCGGCAGTCTTGGCGGTATGAACCGGCAATTGGCATATTTGCAGCAGCTTTCCCGGCAGCATCGTCTGTTGGTAGTGTTTTTTGAAGATGCTGATCTGAAAGAGTATATCTCGAAGAAACCGGTAGATACCGAAGGGTATTACCGGCAAGTCATTGCCGAAAAGTTTGCGTATGAGAAGCGTCTCATTGTCACTACGTTAAAACAAAACGGTATCTATTCCGTACTCACTACCCCCGATAAGTTATCTATTGATGTGCTCAATAAATATTTAGAGATGAAATCCAGGCAGCTTATTTAAGCCGCTCCACGGAAAAAGATTGAAAAAACAGGAAAACAAACAGGAAGAAATCTTAATCTTATTAAAAGAATTATTATATTTGCAATTGACATAATACTCGTCTCTCTTCCTTTAAGATTTATCCCTATTATCGGAAATGATACACGTATGTTGCCAGTCAAGACGCCTCTGCAATTATTGGATATGACATACGTATGTATCTGAAACTAATGCACTTACGCCTACGATAAAGACAAACTTGATGTCACCCGTTATGACATGCTGATGTTACCTGTTGTGACATCACGATGTCACCCGTCATGACATCACGATGTTACCGGGCATGACATCACGATGTCACCGGGCATGACATCACGATGTTACCGGACATGACATCACGATGTCACTGAGCATGACATCACGATGTCACTGAGTACGATATTATTAATATCATAAAGTATGACATTGTTAGTGTCATAAAGTATGACATCAGTATATCTCTGAAAGCAGAACAACTGTGCCGTTTAATATACCGCACAGACATTATAAACAATTAAAAAGCAGACAAGTTATGCAGAAATTCAATCTTGTGCAGAAGGGCGTTCCGGCAAAGCCGGATGCACCTAAAAAGTGGTATGCTGTCCCTCAAACCCGGGAAGCTCAAAGTGTTAAATCAATGACCCGTTCGGCCACAGAGAACACCAGCACTGCTCCCATCGAAATGGAAGCCGCGCTGGATTTATTAGGGAAGTATGCTACCGAACAGCTTTTGCAGGGGCATAGCGTGAAAGTAGGTGATCTTGGTACACTGCGCATTACCTTCAAAAGTGATGGAGTGGAAAATATCAACGATTTTAATGCCGGGGTGATGATTAAAAATCCCCGTATCCTGTTCACTCCCTCCAAAGAGTTCAGACAGAACGTTATCCAGCAACTCAAATATCAGAACGGGGGCGTGCTGGAAGAAGGTGTAAACTATGCCTCACTGACCGATTACCGCAAGGCAAAGGGGATTTCAACTGGTGGTAGCGGCTCCGAAGGCGGTGAAGGCGAAGGGGAGGATCCTTCGGTATAATAGCCTGTCGGAACGTGATGCCGGGCTTCACGAGGTAGGATTATTAAAAAGCAGATAAACGTAGGTTTCCGAAGATAAGAGACGAGGATGCAATATGCTAAAATCATCTTCTTATAGATGGAAACCTACGTTTATCTGCTTTTTTGATCTACTGCCATCTCTGTTTTCGATCTACTGCCACTTCCTAAAGCCCGGTACTACTCCTGTGGCAAATTCTCCTCTGATTATCTCAGTGACCGGAAGAAGTAGATGGCCATCCCGATCAGTAGCAATCCGAGTGCTCCATACACGAGCCGTGCACGGGAGCGTCCTATCCGTCGTACTACAGCCTGTGCATTGTGTGCGGTAAAGAACCATCCCCAGTTGAGCACTGCGGCAAGCAATGAAAGGATACCTGCCAGGGCAAACAGTCCTAAGATGAAATAATGCGGTGTCATCGGTGTTAAAGAATAATTTTCCGGCTGCCGCCTTCCAGTTCTTCTATCGTCACCTTTACAGCATCGCCCGGCAGAAGCTCTTCCACCAGTTCCGGCCACTCGATAAAACAGAGGGCGCCACTATAAAAGTAATCCTCATAACCCATATCATACACTTCACTCAGCTTCTTGATACGGTAGAAGTCGAAATGATAAATCAGTTCTCCGTTTTCATCCGAACGGTATTCGTTGACAATAGCAAAGGTAGGGGAAGTAATCACATCCGAAACACCCAATTCCTCACAAAGAGCTTTTACAAAGGTTGTTTTTCCTGCTCCCATCTTTCCGTAGAGGGCAAACACGGTATTATCACCCATCGCATTAATGAACTCGCGGGCGGCTTCGTGTATCTGATCTAATGATTCAATTTTTATTTCCATAAAGTTATTGATGATTTACTATTTGACAATTTACTATTTACTATTTGGCTGCGCTGTACTGAGCAAGACTTCAGATTTAGTCTATATTATGACAACATTCTGCTGAAACGCAAATGATCGCAGATTTTCGCAGATTAAATGGCTGCGCTGTACTTGAGCGATGATATGCTTTGTGTGAATCTGTGAGTTTCTGCGTTTCAATACTAATATCCTATAATCTTGAACGATTACTTCTCTTACTACTATCACCACCTGTCGAACCTCCCCGTGCGGGAAGCACCGGGAAGCGCCGCCTATTTGGGTTTTAGGGTGATGAGGGGGATGATCATTTCTTCCATGGAGATACCTCCGTGCTGGAAGGTATTGGTGTAATACGATACATAGTAGTTGAAGTTGTTCGGATAGGCCAGGAAATCATGTCCGCTGGCAAAGATGTACTTCGTGCTGACGTTGGGCGATGGCAGCAAAGCATCTGCCGGACGGCCGATCTCAAACACCTGTTTCGGGTTATAGGACATATTCCGTGATAGCTTATAGCGCAGATTCGTATTAATCTCTCCGTTATTGGCCTGTACTTTGATCGGATTGTCCACGCGGATGCTACCGTGGTCCGTGGTGACGACTATGCGTACCTTCCGTGCTGCAAGTTCTTTAAGCAGGTCGCGTACCGGCGAATGGCGGAACCAGGATAGGGTAAGACTACGGTATGCAGCCTCTGTCGAAGCCAGTTCTCGTATCATTTTGCTCTCCGTCCGTGTGTGACTTAACATGTCTATAAAGTTGAATACTACCACGTTCAGGTCATTCTTCATCAGTTGTGGAAGTTGGGCCACAAGACGCTCTCCGGCAGACGCATCGTTGATCTTATGATAAGAAAAGGTGTGCTGACGGCGGAAACGGTCGAAACAAGTCTGTATCAACGGAGCCTCGTTGAGGTTTTTACTTTCTTCCTCATCCTCGTCCACCCACAGGTCGGGAAACATGCGTGCGATCTGATCCGGCATCAATCCGGAGAAGATCGCATTGCGGGCATACTGCGTGGCAGTGGGCAGGATGCTGAAATAGAGCTGTTCCTCGAACGTAAAAAGCTCGGATAGCTCGTTGGCAACGACGCGCCACTGGTCATAACGGAAGTTGTCCAGCACAAGGAAAAACACCTTCTCCCCCTGGTCCAGCAGAGGAAAGACAGTACGTTTCATCACGTCCGGACTCATCATGGGAGCTTCCTGCACAGCATTTCCTTTGCGCGTGGGGTCCATCGTCTTCATCCAGTCGATATAGTTTCTCTTGATGAACTTGGTGAAGGCCGTGTTTGCTTCCGTTTTCTGCATGGAAAGCATTTCGCTCATGGGGCTGTCACTGGCTTCCAGTTCCAGTTCCCAATAGACGAGGCGGCGATAAAGCTCCACCCAATCATCGGCAGTGAGAGAGTCATTGATCTGCATGACTATCTTGCCGAAGTTCTGCTGATAGGCTGTTTGCGCTACTTCGGAAACAATGTCACGGCGGTGCAGATTCTTCTTTAACGAAAGAAGTATCTGATTGGGGTTGACGGGTTTGATCAGGTAGTCGGCTATCTTGCTGCCGATAGCCATATCCATGATATTCTCTTCTTCGCTTTTGGTTATCATGATAACCGGTACGGTCGGAGAGATATCTTTGATCTGTGCCAGCGTTTCAAGGCCGCTGATGCCGGGCATATTCTCATCAAGGAAGATGAGATCATAGTCCGTTTCACGGCAACGGTCGAGGGCATCCTGTCCGTTACTGACGGTATGTACCTCGTAGCCTTTCGACTCGAGGAAAAGGATATGGGGACGGAGAAGGTCTATCTCGTCGTCTACCCAGAGTAATCGGTCATTCTTCATCTTGATATCTAGACATTTACTATTTAGCTATTTACTATTTACTATTTACTATTTGGCTGCGCAGTTATTATTGCTATTATTATTCCGCTACCATTGTCTGTCGCACCTCCCCGTGCGGGAAGCACCGCCTGTCGAACCTCCCCGCGCGGGAAGCGCCGCCTAGAAGTAGTTGGTGCCGGGGGATTGTTGTATCTCTTCGCCTTCGTCCTCTTCTGCCGGGGTGGTTTCATCGACGGGTGGAAGGTTCAGTAAGGGTTCATCCAGTGTACTTCCATCGATGGGTACTTCTTCCTCCGTCGGATAAGGATCGAACGTCTTCTTATAGAACACATCATAATCGTCGAAACTATAGAATTGGTTCATCAGTTCATAATTGGTTTCTGAGATAAGGACAGCCCTCATTCCGCTGAGACGTTCGTTCATATGCGGATCAGCGTAAAGTTGGCGTTGGTAATACTGTGCCTCCTCATAGTTGGCAAATGAACGGATGACGAGTCGTCCGATACCCCGGTCGTGGGAGAAGGAGAGGTCAAAGTTCTTCACCATGAAGGATGAGAAGTTGTAACGGGCTACTTCGTAAAGCAGTTGGTTCTCGTTTACTTTTCCTTCTTCGTAGGCCAGTATGAATAAGTAAGGCGTATTCCGTTCGGCAGTAAAGACGTGCGTACTGTCCATTCCGGCTATACGCGTACTGTCTGCCAGGCCTTCCGCACTTCTGCGCGACCAGATACTACCAAAGGAGATACTGCCTTCTGCCAGCAGACGTCCTTCCTGTACCCCTTTCAGGATGTGGGCGGCAAGATCGGTGATCTCATTTTCCGGGTACTGTTGCACAAGCTCCTTCAGTTCAGCCAGGAATTGCTTCTGATCCCCTACCTGCAAGGCACTTACAGCATGCAGGAACATAAATTTCGGACGATGCTGTCCCATTGGATATTTGTTGAAAGAGTACTCCGCATTGGCCACTACCTGTTTGTAATTGCCTGCCATGTATTCCTTATAAGTATTGGCATAAAGCGAATCTTCCAGGTGCTTGCCATGTACGGCGATGTAGGCAAAGTCAGGATCGGCGAGCATCTTGGCATACTTACTATCCGGGAAACGGTCTATAAGTTCCTGCTTGTAAATGTTGGCATCTGCCATGCGATCCATACGTCCGAGCATGAGGTAAAGATTATAGTATGCCACATCCAGTTGGCCGAAGTCCGGGAAGTTATGAACCAACCGTCCGAGGGAATGCTCAGCGCGAGGGAAGTTCTCCATTCTGTCTTTGAATATCATTCCCATGTTGAACAGACCGTCTGACAAGATCTCGTTAGAGGCAGCCATTGCTTCCTCCGTCAATGGAATCTGTTGCAGGTAGAAGATCGGATTCTTTTCGTCGATGGCAGCGGTAGAAGTCGTATCGGCAGGAAGCTGAGAATCATTCTCTTTATTGCCTGCCGCATCTCCCTGTATAGGAAGCGTCGCATCATCACCTGCCGCATCTTTATTATCATCGCCTGCCGCATCTCCCTGCGCGGGAAGCGCTTCATCGTAGTTGACCGGCTCGAAATCGTCCAGGGCAACCACTGTTTTGTTTCTCCGCCGCCAGTTATCTTCCAGTTTGCGTCGTCCCCACAGCCGTTGGAAGTCAGCTTTACCTTGTGTTACTGCTTGCGAATTATAGAAATACCAGGAGTCATCTCCCGTAGGTATTGTAGGTTGCGTTGTAGTAGGTTGTTGTGGGGCATTGGCGGCATTTTCGGCAGCAATAGACTCACGCAATGCATCCCGTTCAGCCTCTTTTGCCAGCCGTTTCGCCTCCTCTTCTTTCCGGATGACACGGGCTATCAATGTGTCGATCACCACCATCCGTGCGGCACTATCCAGTGATGCCAGATGTTGCAGGCTGTCCTGCAACTCCACAGCAGTAGAGTAGGGCACCAATTCGTCCAGTATTTCAGAACGCTTTGTGATCTCTTCATATTGCGCATGCGTCTTCTCCAGCAACCCGATAGCGTCGGAGTAAGCGGTTTGTGCTTCCACATACCGCCCCATCTCCCAGCAGAGGTTGCCCAGCGTGAGTTGCAGAATCCCTTTCTCCACCCCTCCGCGTGTACTCTTCTCTACTCCTAAGTCATATTCCTTAATCGCCTGTACCGTATCCCCCACCGCCAGGTAAATATTCCCCAGTGCATAATAAATCTGATCCAGGTAATCCTTATTCTTATCACTCCGCGTCATGCGTCGCAGCTTATCCGTCGCCTTCTTTATTTCCGCCGCCTGACGCACCTCCCCGGCCGGGAAGGCCTCTGTTTGACGGATACGTGCATTTAGCTCCATTTCGTAGGGAGGGCTCATTTTGATAACCTTTCCGTAAGCCTGATAGGCTTTGGCGGGATCTTGCAGAAGCTGGTATACTTGTCCCAGGAGATAGTATTGGCGCGCCTTCTGCCGCTTATTCTTTTCATTTTTGATAGTAGTAAGCAGATGCGGGATTGCTTCCCGGTAGCGTTGGCTACCCAGCAGATAATGCCCGTAAGTTCGTGAATAGGCAGGAGCGAGGGTATAGGGCAGGCTGTCGTTATTTACTTTTAGAAGAACATCTTCTGCATCATAATACCATCCCATCTGTGTATAACACTGGGCAAGCCAGATACGCGCTTCTGCTGTAATTTTAGGTTGACCGGTATATAGGCGCGCAATGTATGAGAAAGTTGCAGCCGCTTCGGGAAAGTCTCCTTTCTGAAACTGTGCTTTCCCCATTAACATCCAGGCCTTGTGCAGGAAAGGGTTGAATTCCCGGCGTGCCAGCCATTGTTTGTACTCTTCCGTGTAGCGTTTACCCTGTTTGCGTTGAGGCTTCCGTTTGATGGAATGTACTGCGATAGCCTTCTGGGATTTTTCTATAGCCCGTTCAAAATCACCACTGCCGGTTCCCACAGTTGATTTATTGCCAATAGGATAGAGTGGGATCATCTCCATATAGTTGTCCTTGTTGCCCTGTTCAATGGCTTTGCATCCCGATTTGTATGCTTCATTTCCGTTAAAGTACACGTTATACCGGGTAGTCATTGCATGATAAAAACGGCTTCCCGCTGTGTTCTTCTTGGTAGAACAGCCGGTAAATAATATACCAATGATAAATAATGTACCAATGTGCCAATGTGCCAATGTGCCCATTACCTTACGGATCATAGTACGACCCATTGCCTTGCGGATCATGGCGCAGCCAATTGTCACATTGTCACATCGGCACATTGGCACATTATTCACATGATTCATCTTTTTATCACTTTGCATACGGCATAAATTAGGATGGATACAAATATGATGGAGGCTCCCGAAGGTACTTTCCAGTGATAAGAAACGAACAATCCACCCAGGCATCCTAAAAAACCGATGCCGATAGACAACCAGATGATCCGTTTAAAGCTATAAGTGAACAGATTGGCGGTCATTTGCGGAATGGTAAGTAATGAGATAGCCAATACAATACCGACCATGCGCAGGCAAGAAACAATTGTCAGTGCTATGAACATCATCAGCAAATACTCAAATACTGCTACGGGAATTCCCTGGGAGCGGGCAAATTCGCGGTCGAATGCTACATAGATAATAGGATGGATGAACAGGCAGAAGAAGATGATAAGCACTATAGCCAGTAATCCTAGCATTAGCAAGTCCCCTCTTGTGATGGTCAGGATATTGCCAAACAAATAGGCTGATAAATCCGGAGCAAATCCGGGTGAGAGAAAACTGAACATAATACCCAATGCCATTCCGAGTGTCCAGAATACTGCAATGGCAGAGTCTTCACGCATATCTTTTCGCTTACTGAGCCACTCAACTCCGAAAGCCGATAATACCGAAAACACGGCAGCCGAAAGAATGGGCGATATACCTGCAAATAACCCCAGGCCGATACCACCGAATGAGGCATGTGTAATTCCTCCGCTGATAAACACCAGTCGGCGCGTCACTATGTAAGTGCCGATAATACCGCAGGCTATGCTGGCCAACAGGCTACCCAGGAGGGCATGTTGAAAAAAGGTATATTGTAACAGATCCATTCAGATACTTAACTTACTAATTATTAATAACGGCAGAAAGGTACTACTTATTATAATCAGGGATGCATTCTCCGTTCTCCGATGATGAGGAATACCTCGTCTTTCAGATTATCGGGCAGGTTGATACCTCTTAGTTGCAGGCTACGAACCCAACCGGCTACATCTGTTTCCTGCATCGTATAGAATACATCACGAAACATTTCCATTTCTTCCTCCGTGTATGTTTCCGGTGCCCGGCCAATGAATTGATCCAGTTCCTCATCATCATAATACTCTATCTCCTTACTGACGGCAGCCAGCAAGCTGTCTTTTTCGCAGACTTCATGTTGTCCGCAACATTCTACGTCTGCTTCTTTCACTTCGGGAAAGCTTTCCAACTCTCCGTTTTCTATCTTTTTCTGCAACCTTCTGTTGCGGATGTGTCCGGCAATTAATGCTACGAGGGTGAGTAGCAACAGACTTACGATCAGTATCCACATAATTCTAAATCTCTCATTTTGTGCAAAGGTACTGATTTATTTACCACAGAGTATACAGATTAACACAGATTATAGAGAAATGAAAATATGGGATAACCTTATAAGGTTTCATTCTTTATTGTCTATTTGGAAACCTGCCTGTTGTAGATGCTCCCAATAAGCGGGATAAGATTTGGAAACAACCTGTGGCTCTGCAATGCGCATTTCCGGAAAGCGGAGTGCTGCCGGAGCAAAAGCCATTGCCATCCGATGGTCCTCGTACGTTTGTATTACGGGCTGTGCTTCGGGCTGACAGCGTTCACCGTCCCAAATCAATATGCTGTCTTGTGCATCCTGAAGTAGATATCCTAATTTCCGGAGTTCTGCTTTTAACGCAAAAATGCGGTCAGTTTCTTTTATCTTGAGGCTTTGCAATCCTGTGAATCGGAACGGAATGCCCAGCAGGCAACAGGTCACAGCAAAGGTTTGCGCCAGGTCGGGAATATCAACGAAGTCTTCGTTTAGCTGTTCGACAAGTCTGTTGCTCTTTTTGAGAAGTACACCTTCATGAGTAAATTCAGTTGTTATGCCCAGGCGTGAAAATACTTCGGCTCCGCGACTGTCTCCCTGATAACTGTTACGGAACAACCCCATGAGTTCTATTTCTGCCTGCTCGGATAAGGCAGCTATCTGATACCAGTAGGAAGCGGCACTCCAGTCACTCTCTACCATAAAGGATACCGGAGTATAAGGTTTCGGAGCTACCTCGATACTGTTTTCCGAAGTCCAGGCGGCTTTTGCACCAAACTCTTTCATCAGTTGTAATGTAAGGTTGATGTACGGGAGAGAGATGATTTCACCGGTAAGATGCAGGCGTAATCCATTTTTCAGAACCGGACCGATCATCAGCAAGGCGGAAATATACTGTGAACTGACATTGCCTTTCAGGGTTAGTTCGTTGCCTTTTAGTTCAGTTCCATGAATACGTAAAGGAGGAAAACCTTCCTTACCGGCATATTCTATTTGTGCACCCAGTTCACGGAGTGCATTGACCAGTATTTGTATCGGACGTTGTTGCATCCGCTCCGTTCCGGTGAGAATATGTGTGCCTTGTACAGTGCTTAGGTATGCGGTAAGAAAACGCATCGCTGTTCCGGCAGCCATGATGTCTATGGTTTCGTTATTCTCTGCCAGTGCTTTGATCATTACTAATGTATCATCGCAGTCGGACAGATTGCATGGAGGAGTTGTCCCCCGGGCCAGTGCATTAATGATGAGTGCACGGTTACTGATACTTTTGGAAGCGGGGAGTTGTATAGTGGACTTCACTACAGAGGGAGCTGATAGTTTGTAACGCATGGTCATAATTCGAATAGTGATTAATATAGCTGCAAAAATAAGGATTTATTTTTGCATAATTCAACTATCAGGGTAGCAGATGTATTAATATACCTATCTATTGGTAAAATAAGACCTGTATTATGAAAAGATATGCAATATAGTTGCATATATAGAGGTGGATACATACCTTTGCGCCATTCCTTTATTGATGTATTTATAACCCTATAACTTAAAAACTCAAAAACTTATCAACTTAAAAACAAAGACCCGGTGAAGAGGAATATTAGAAAAAGAGTCTGTATTTCATGGTTGTTGCTTGCAACATTCATGCCTTTCTTTGTGGTGAAGGCACTCCATCACCACGGGGGAGATAATGCTGTATCTTCTTCTTGTTCGGACACTCATCATTCTCATAACTCCCATAATGCTTGTGACGACTGTCTTATCTGCCAATTCTCTCTTTCTCTTTTTACGGAAGCCATATCATTTGATTTTACCCTTATATTACCGCTCATTTCCTATGAGCGTGTTACTTACCCCGAAAAGATAGCTTACACGCTTTCTTATTCCCATTATTTGCGTGCACCTCCGATAGCATAACTATCTATATTATCTTTTCACAGTATTATAAACAATAAATTGTAAATGATGCGTATCGGAATTATTTCGGGCGTGTTAGGGCTATGCTTTGCCCTGGCTGTCCATGCACAAAAGTCCGATTCAATCAAGAGTGTATCTTTGTCTGAAGTGGTGGTTACGGAGTCGTATCAACAACATCAGATGAAAAAGACTGCACTTACGGTTGATGTTGCGAACAAGGACTTTTTGCGGAAGAATTTTACAGGTAATCTTATACAGGCGATGGCCAATATTCCTGGCGTACAGGCGATGGACATCGGTGTAGGTACCTCTAAACCAATGATCCGGGGGATGGGATTTAACCGGATTGTAGTATTGGAAAATGGTGTGAAGCAGGAAGGACAACAATGGGGTGCAGACCATGGATTGGAATTGGATGCTTTCAACGTGGATGCCGTTAATGTACTGAAAGGCCCTTCTTCACTTCTTTATGGAAGTGATGCTATGGGGGGAGTGATCGATATAACACCTGCTGTTGTTCCCTTGACTAATCAATTTTTTGGTGAAGCGGCACTTTTGGGAAAGTCGGTTAATGGAACGGTAGGAGGTTCTATTATGTTAGGATTCAGGAAGAATGCTTGGTTTATGAAAGTGCGTTATTCTGAGCAACATTTCGGAGATTATCATGTGCCGGCAGATACGGTGATTTATCTCACTCAAAAGATGCCGTTGTATGGACGGAAACTAAAGAATACAGCTGGGATTGAACGCAATATCAGTTTCTTTACTCAGTATCATTACAAGGACTATAAGTCTGATTATGCGATTAGTAATGTGTTTCAGAAGAATGGTTTCTTTCCCGGAGCACATGGTATACCCGATATTTCCCGTCTGCAAGATGATGGGGATAGTCGTAATATTGAGTTGCCTTTTAGCCAAGTGAATCACTTGAAGTTTACTACCCATCAGCAGTATGCTTGGGAAAGTATACTGCTATCCGGCGATTTCGGTTATCAGAACAATCATCGGGAAGAGTGGAGTGCTTTTCATACACATTATGGAACACAGCCTCTGCCGGAAAAAGATCCTGATAAAGAATTAGCTTTTATGCTTCATACTTTTAGTTCTTCGGTTAAGCTGCGTTTGTTCGGTTCTTCTTCCTGGGAGCATACTGCTGGCTGGGATAGTCAATATCAGCAGAACGGTATTTCCGGATATTCTTTTCTGTTGCCGGAATATCACCGTTTCTCTACCGGATTGCTATGGCTCACTACTTATCGTCCGAATAATTCCTTTTCTGTTTCGGGAGGAATACGTTATGATTATGGTACAATTCATATTTCGGCTCATGAAGATAACTACCTGGCAACTTATCTGGAAGGTCAGGGGTATGATAGTGAGCAGGTGGATTTTTATCGCTGGAATAGTCATAAGGTAGATCGTCGTTTCGGAGACTATTCTCTTTCGTTGGGAGTAGTGTGGAATCCGTTACCGGCACATTTGGTAAAAGTGAATTTAGGACGTAGCTTTCGTTTGCCCGGAGCCAATGAACTTGCTTCTAACGGAGTACATCATGGCACTTTCCGTCATGAACAGGGAGATGCTTCACTTGCTTCCGAACAGGGATGGCAACTGGATACTTCTTATCTTTTGGAGCAGAAAGGATTATCCGTGTCTGTTTCTCCATATGTGAGTTGGTTCAGTAATTATATCTTTCTGCATCCCACCGGAGAATGGTCTGTATTGCCTCATGCCGGGCAAATTTATCGGTATACAGGTGCAGAAGCTCTGTTTGCAGGGATAGAAGCATCGTTTAGTATCGATTTCCTGCGTCGGTTGAATTATCGTTTTTCCGGTGAGTATGTTTATACTTATAATTGTGACGAGCATATACCACTGAGTTTTTCACCTCCTGCTTCTATGCGTAACGTACTAACCTGGCAGAAGAACCTATTTACAGTTTATGCCGAGTGGCAATCTGTTGCTTCGCAAAACCGTGTAGATCGTAATGAAGACCGCACTCCGGGAGCTAACTTGTTTCACCTTGGAGGAACTCTGAATTTTCCGATAGGAGGGACGAAGGTAGAAATAACTCTGACTGCCCGGAATATATTCGATACCCGTTATTACAATCATCTTAGTTTTTACCGGAAGATGGAAATTCCTGAACCGGGGAGAAACTTTCAGTTATTAATCAAAGTACCCATTAAACAGTTATTAAAATGAAAACAAAAATTTATTTCACAACTATATTAGTTATCTCTGTTCTTGCATTTTTTTCTTGTGATAAGGAAGATAGTGATACAACCAAACCGGTGATTGACCTTCATGAGCCTGCCGAGGGGCAAGCTTTGTTGATTGGTTCGGAAAAAGGAGTACACTTTGAAATGGATCTTTCGGATGACGTCATGCTGAAATCTTATAAAATAGATATCCATAATAATTTTGATCATCACTCACATGGAGGAACCAGAGCGGAGGGAGAAGGGAGAGTTCCATTCGTTTTTAACCGTTCGTATGACGTTTCCGGTAAGAAGAATGTACATGTTCATCATCATGACATAGTAATTCCTGAAGATGCAACCCCGGGGGATTATCATTTAATGGTATATTGTACGGATGCAGCTGGTAATGAAACTCACATTGCCCGTAATATAGTACTTAGTACAACAGCAGAAGAGGACCATGATGAGTAGTCTGAAAAAAAGTACTATTTAAAAGTTATACTACTTTTAATTGGGAAGAGATTATATATTTCAAAAAAGAGACATCGTACTTTTCTTGATATAATAGTCTAAATAAAACAGGGGTTGTGCCAAAACGCTGGCGTAACCTCTGTTTGTTTTGATGGGTTTGTTCCTGATAGAAGAATAAAAGAGGCTATGTGCAAAAAGGGAGTGTGGTTGTATATGGGAAAATGTAATCAAACTGTAATCGCTATAAATGAAAAGGAGCTAAGTCTTAGACCTAACTCCTTAATGCTCAACAGTCGGGATGACAAGATTCGAACTTGCGACCACACGCCCCCCAGACGCGTACTCTACCGGGCTGAGCTACATCCCGAATTGCGGTTGCAAAAGTAGTGCTTTATTTTGAAATAGCAAGGGAATCGAATAAATTATTTTATTTCAAATCTGTTATGTGTTGAAAATGAATGAATTGTTTAAAAACAAGAGGTGGTTGCTGAAAAAAAACTTTAGTATGATTTTTTAGAAAACTTTAAATGGTTGCTGTTTGTTTATGAAATAATGTAAATTGCATGGACTTTTTTTCTGCAATATAATACCAGGATTCTTGTCCTTGCTGTACAGTAGTTTGTTATATTATACTTTTGCGAAAATTATATTAATACATAATATCGGCAAATGGCAAACAATAAAATTAAAAAAGAAATTTTAGAAATCAACGCTTTTGGTGAAGAATTCAGAATTTGTAGAAATTTGAAATATCTTCCTTTGACTGCTTATCCTTCTTATATCCAGACAGGGTTGATTGTTTTTTGTTTGAAGGGTAGTGCACGTATTAATATACATGATAATGAACATTTATTGTCTGAAAATCAATTAGCTGTTTTTTTTCCGGGGCAGCTTATTTCATGTAGGGATATAAGTGATGACTTTTTGACGCTTACTCTCAGTCTTTCGTCTACTTTTTATGATGATATTTTGAGTGGGATGCGCCGTTTCTCTCCTCATTTTTTTGTTTATATGAGAAGCCATTTTTGGTTTCCTTTAAATGAGCGTGAGGTTGCTGGCTTTTGTGGTTATTTTAATTTGATTTCTGATCGGGTCAAACGAGAACAGGTTGCTTACCGAAGAGAGGCATTGATACATTTATTGAGATTCTTTTATCTTGATTTATATAATACCTATCTTGATAGTTCCCTATTGATGGGAGGAACAAAGCCGGATGCCCGTAAAGAAGAATTGGCCAATCAGTTCTTTAAACTGATTATGTTATATTATAAGGAGAATAGGGAAGTCGCTTTTTATGCAGATAAACTGTGTATAACTTCCAAATACTTATCGGCGGTTATTAAGGAGGTGAGTGGGAAAACGGCTAAAGATTGGATCATTGAGTATATGGTTTTAGAGATTAAAGCTTTGCTTAAGAATTCAACTTTAAATATTCAGCAAATTGCTACAAAGACAAATTTTGCAAATCAGTCATCACTGGGACGCTTTTTCAGGAAACATACCGGAATGTCACTTTTAGAGTATAGAATGCAGAAATGAAACAAACAAGAGATAGTTTAATGTTAAAGCGAAGAATTGTATATACAATTGTATTCTTACAGTTTTTCCTCCTCAATTCATTTGCGGTGGGTTCGCTTGTGAAAGAAGAATGTATCCTTATTATTAATGCTAATTCGGATCTTTCGCCTTTGAGTAATCATATTATTAGTGAACTTATATATAAATTACCTGTCGAATATAAAGGTACTACTATATCGTCTGAAAACCTTAATTTGATGCGGGTATACGATGAACAGCGGATGGATACCATTCGAAGGGATTTGTTTGCTGAATATGAAAACAGTATTCCGAGACTTATTATTATAATGGGAGGAAATACATGGGCATTAATTCATGAAGAGTTAGAGAAGCGATGGAAGGACATTCCGGTTATTTTGTTTACAGAAAAAAGCTATATAGGTCCTGTTGATGCCTATTTGCAGAAAACATCCATAACCCGTGAAGAACAGATACCGTTGCGGAATGTTATAAAGGGGCGTAATATAACTCTGGTTTATGCGCCGTTTTATGTAAAAGAAACAATCGATCTGATGTATCAGCAGATACCGGATATGAACAAACTGATTTTTATATCTGATCGTAGATGGTTTAGTGCTCAGAACCGGCAGGAGGTAGCAGAAACTGTGGTAAAGCATTTCCCTGATCTACAATTACGTTTTTTTACGGAAGGGCAAGAGAATATAGAAGAGGTAATAGGCTCTCTCAAGCAAGCTGATAAAAATACGGGAATATTATATGCGGCATGGGAAAGCTATGATTCATCTTCTACTAATGTAGCATTGTTGCCACGTACATATAAGAGAATAAACCAATATTCCGCACAGCCAGTATTTACATTGACTGACATGATTGGGCAAACAGGTTTGGTCGGTGGTTACTTTTCGTTGTCAAAAGATATCAGTAAAACGATAGCCGATATTAGCCATAAGATACTAAGTGGAGTGAAAGCATCTGATATACCTGTTACGAAAGTTTATGCGGGGCCGGTTTTTAATTATGAAGAATTGCTTAGAGCTGATTTATATCCGGAACTTTGCCCTCCGAATACATTTTTCTACTATAAGCCGGTGAGTTTCATTGACAGGAATAAATATATCTTGGCCACTATATTACTCTGTGTACTTTTTGGAATAATCATTTTATTAGTACGTATCTATTTTCTGAGTAATATTCGTAAAATGCAATCAAAGCAGATTCAGTTAATGAGCATTTACAATGATTTATTCAATGACATGCCCGTTCTTTATCTGAAGTGCAGGTTGATAAAAGGTGAAGACGGGGAGGTTGATGATTATGTAATTAGTGACGTGAACCCCAGTTTTGAGAGACATTTTTATAAGAGAGAAGATGCTTTAAATAAACGGGGAAGTGTGTTGAATAGTTCAGAGGTATTTGCTAAACTGAAAGAGTATATGGGTATGGCCTATCGGGAACGAAAAACTGTTTCTTTTTCAATGCATGCGATGAATGGACACAACTATGATGTACTTGTTATGCTTTCCAAGTTTCCGGAAGTGGTTAATATTTTCTGTATGGATACTACAGAACTGATTCATACCCGTCAATCTTTGCGAACAATTAACCATAAATTATCTATGGCACTTGGCATTGCCGATATTACTCCCTGGAAATGGAATCTGAAAGAAGATAATGTTTGGTTTGACAAGAGCAGACTAATTGAAGATGATGAAAGATTTGTAGTGAAAGAAGGAGCTTTTGCTGTTTCTGTTTCAAAAATTGTGAAAGGAATTCATAGTGAGGATGTAAAGCGCGTGAAGAAATTGTTTCAGGATCTCAAAGAAGGTAAAAGAGATAAGGTGAACGAGCAGTTCCGTGTTCTTGCAGTTTCGAAGGAAGACTATGATTGGGTAGAGGCATGGGCTGTAGTCGATGAAGTGGATAAAGAGGGGAAACCACTTACTCTTATTGGTTCTGTTTTGGTCATTACTGACAGGAAAAAAATGGAGCAAGAACTCATTGTTGCAAAGGAAAAAGCTGAAGAAGCAAATCGGCTTAAGTCGGCATTTATAGCTAATATAAGTCATGAAATACGTACTCCATTGAATGCAATTATTGGATTTTCCAGTATACTCGATACTGTTCAAACGGACAAAGAACGTAAGGAGTATTTGCATATCATAGAATACAATAATCAATTGTTGCTTCAATTGGTGAATGATATTATTGATCTGTCGAAGATTGAGGCTGGGGCATTGGAACTTGTTACTTCTAATGTCTATCTGGATGACATAATGAGGGAGTTGGAAAGAGCTTTTTGCCCGAAAGCTAATGCGGCTCATTTATCATTGAAATTTGATGATCAGCATGCAGAGTGTTATATTAATGTAGATCGTAACAGGCTGATACAGGTGCTGAATAATTTGATTTCAAATGCAATTAAGTTTACTGCTGAGGGAAGTGTACATTTTGGTTTTTCTCGGTTAGAGAATGGCATGCTTCGTTTTTATGTCACTGATACCGGACATGGTATTCCGAAAGAATATCAAAAAAAGATATTCGGACGTTTTGTGAAGCTGAATAGTTTTGTTCAGGGTATTGGTTTGGGGCTTTCAATAAGTGAAACGATTGTGAAATGTATGGGAGGTGAAATCGGAGTTGAATCAAAAGAGGGCAAGGGGGCCACTTTCTGGTTCACTATACCTTATCAGGAGGTAAATTTGCAGTAGAAGTAAACTACTGTAAACTTATCTATACATATAAATTTATATTCCCATACATTCCCGATAGAAATCGAACATCTCAAAGATCAGATCTTTATCAGCAGTTTGGTTAATGCTGATATCTCCAATGTCTTTCAGCAAAGTAAAGTTAATTACTCCCGCTTTGTTCTTTTTATCGTGTAGCATGAAGGCGTAAAGTTGTTCGTACTGTTTGCAGTCGAAAGCAAAAATGCCATAGTTCTCTTTGATAAACTGTATTGTTTGTCGCATCTTCTCTTTTGGAAATCCGGCTTTAAGATGTGACAGATACAGTTCGCAGACAATTCCCCATGCAACAGCATATCCATGAAGGACAGGACGGTTTTCTGCGAGTGCCAGACTTTCAAATGCGTGCCCCACGGTGTGCCCCAGGTTCAATGCTTTACGTATACCATGTTCGAAAGGATCCTGTTCAACAATATTCTCTTTTACCTGTACGGATTGTCCTACAAGCTGTTTCAGATAGCTGTAATCAATACTTTCTGTATTAAAATTGAGCAACTCCGTCCAGTGAGCTGTATTGCTGATGAGTCCGTGTTTCAACATCTCCGCATAGCCGGAGAAAAAGTTTTGAGTGTCCAGGCTCCGTAGGAATTCTGTTTCGATCAGTACACTGTTTGCCGGAGCAAATACGCCAACTTCGTTTTTTAGTCCGTTGAAGTTAATCCCGGTTTTCCCTCCTACAGATGCATCTACCATTGCTAATAATGTAGTAGGAACATTGATATAGGAAAATCCTCTCTTGAAAGTGGCGGCGGCAAAACCTCCCAGATCCGTTATCATTCCTCCCCCTAAATTAATGAGCAGCGAATGTCGGGTAGCTCCCTTATCACTCAGTACTTGCCATACGGAAGCTAAGGTTTCCAGCGTTTTGTGTATATCACCCGCTCCAATTGTTATTTCGATTGCATCTTTCAGATAAGATACTTCCTTCATCTGAGGCATACAGAGGCGGTGAGTATGTTCATCAGTCAGGATGAACAAGCGGTCGTACGGGCACTTCTCTATGGCCTGACCAAGACTCAACTCCAGATTCTTACATAGGATAACTTCTTGCTTACTCATAATTCAATTTGCTTTTTCTACTGCAAAAGTATATAAAATATCTTTTTTTGCTTACTTTTGTCTCATTAAAACGTCAAATCAATGAAAGCATTACTACCTGTCTATTGCCGTCCTCTGGGATATGTAATCCTGGTTTTCGCTCTTTTTATCCCTTTTATTCTCGTGATGATGGGAAAAGTAACTGATACTAATCTTCTGTTTTACAAGGAATGTACTAAACTTCTGATGATAGTGGGTGCATTGATGATTATTTTTGCTTTATCCAAAAGTGAGAGTCGTGAGACGGAGCAAATACGCAATTCAGCTACACGTAATGCCATCTTCCTCACCGTATTGTTTGTTTTTGGTGGAATGCTTTATCGGGTAGCTACCGGAGATTTAATAACGGTAGATACTTCTTCCTTTTTGACTTTCCTTATTATGAATGTTCTTTGCCTTGAGTTCGGGATGAAAAAGGCGATGGTGGATAAAATATTTAAAAGATAATTGTAGTCTCATTAAACCTTTTGCGTTGCCAATTGTCAAAAAAGCAATTGTTATTATTACAAACGCATAGGCTAATGAAAAAATTATCTATCTGGATGGTACTGTTGCTGCTATGTACCCTCTCCTCATTTGCACAAAACAAAAATATCACCGTCTCCGGACGTGTGATTGAAGAAGACACGAAAGAACCTGTCGAGATGGCAACGGTTCAATTACTTGCTTTACCTGATAGTACTCAGGCAGCGGGCATTACTACACAGAAACAAGGTGCTTTCACATTACCCAAGGTGAAAGCCGGAAAGTATGTATTGAGAATCTCTTACATTGGATTTATTACTCAGGAACTTCCTCTCCAGTTATCAGATAAGGCACCTGCAAAGAATGTGGGTACTATCACGTTGCATCCCGATGCAGTGATGTTGAGCGAAGCCGTCATTACGGCGGAAGCTCCTCCTGTGGTAGTGAAAGCAGATACTACTGAATACAATGCTTCGGCCTATCGTGTGGCAGAAGGAGCCATGCTGGAAGAATTGGTAAAGAAGATACCGGGAGCTGAAGTGGATAAAGATGGTAAGATTACTCTTAATGGTAAAGAAATTAAGAAGATCATGGTGGATGGGAAAGAGTTTTTCTCGGATGATCCAAGTGTGTCTATGAAGAATTTACCCGCTAATATGGTCGAAAAGGTGAAAGCTTATGACAAGAAGAGTGATATGGCACGTATTACCGGAATTGATGATGGGGAAGAGGAAGCTGTGCTTGACCTTACCGTAAAAAAAGGAATGAAAAAAGGCTGGATTGGAAACCTTATAGCCGGTTATGGTAGCGAAGAACGTTATGAAGCCGGAGTAATGGTCAGCCGGTTCAAAGATGATGCAAGTATCTCTATCGTCGGTTCGGCCAATAATACGAATAACAAAGGATTTTCTGAATTTGGTGATGCCGGTTCGGGGTTGGGCGGAGGTAATGCCGGTTCGGGTATTACTACAGCACGTTCGTTGGGAGTTAACTTTGCCAAAGATACGAAGAAGATTCAGATAGGGGGTAATGTGCAGTATGGTTACTCTGATAACGATGCTCGTCGGAAGACATCTACGGAAACATTCCTTGGAGAGCAGTCTTCATATGGTGCCAGCGAAAATACTTCCCGACGTAAACGTCATGATGTACGTGCTGACTTTCGTCTGGAATGGCGTCCGGATACATTGACCACTATTATCTTTCGTCCTAATGCGAGCTATTCTAAAACTGATTCGGAAAGTGCTTCAGGGTCGGACACTTGGAACAATGTACATGATCCGGTGAACGCTAAGATAGCTTCTTCCTCTTCACATAGCGATAACTATTCACTGAATGGAAGTTTGATGATGTTTCGTCGCTTAAACAATAAAGGAAGAAACCTGTATGTAGGCGCTCGCTTTGGTTATAGCGATGGCGAAACGGACAGCTACTCAGAATCGCGTACAGAATTCTTCGAACTGGATAGTGTTTCAGATATTGCCCGATATACGAATCGTACGAGTGACAGTCGTAACTGGAGTGTATCTGCTTCTTATACCGAACCTGTATTTAAGAATCACTTCCTACAGTTTCGGTATGAATTCTCTCATCGCAAACAGTTGGCCCAATCTTTAGTTTATGATAGTATTAATGTTTATCCCTATCCGGAGTATCTGGAACGGGGATATGATAACAATTTGAGTACCCGTGTAGAAAACTTTTATGATACACATACTGCCAATATCTCGCTGCGTGGTATTCATCCGAAAATGATGTATAGTGCCGGTGTTGGGCTTACTCCTCAATCTTCATTGAGTGAAACAACTATCGGCCCAAATTCAGACAAGCATTTACCTCAGCAAGATGTGCTGAATTGGGCTCCTTCTGTTATGTTCCGTTATATGTTCACAAAACAGCATGTGCTCACATTCCGTTATCGCGGTCGGAGTAATACTCCCAATATCGAAGATTTGCAAGAAGTAATTGATATCACCGATCCGATGAATTTACGCTATGGTAACCCGAACTTAAAACCTTCATTCAGCAATAACTTTATGTTGTACTATAATAAGTTCACTCCGGAAACAATGCGTAGTTTCAATCTTAACTTGTCTTATTCTAATACGCTTAATTCTGTGGCTAACAAGATGACATATGATCCTCAGACTGGTGCTCGTACTTATAGGAAAGAAAATGTGAACGGTAACTGGAATACCCGGGGATATTTTTCGTTTAATACTCCATTGAAGAATAAAAAGTTTATTATATCTACCAATACGAATGCTCGTTTTAGTGATGCAGTGAGCTATACTACTGTGGGAAAAAGTAAAGATGCCAATCAGGAGTTAAGTACTACACATAACTTTGGAGCCGGACAGCGTTTGAATGGTAGTTATCGTTCCGATCTTTTTGATGTGTCACTCAATGGATCGGTTAACTACAATCTGGTACGTAACAGCAAGCAAGAGAATAGTAATCGTGAAACATTTGATTACTATGTGGGAGGAGATACCAATATAAACCTTCCTTGGGAGATTCATATCTCAACCGATATTAATTGTCGTTTTAAAGACGGATATACAGGAGGATTCAATAATAATGAACTAATCTGGAATGCACAGATCTCTAAGAATTTTCTCAAGAACAATTCGGCGACGCTCCGTTTTAAAATATACGATATATTGAAACAGCAAAGCAACTTAAGCCGTTCTATCAGTGAAACACAGATGAGTGATACGGAATACAATACATTGGGCAGTTATTTTATGGTGCACTTTGTTTACCGGTTCAATACGCTTGGTGGTAAAGCTGCCGGACGACGTGGCCCAGGTATGGGACCTGGTGGTGGAAGAGGTCATGGCGGAGGCTATGGTGGCGGACGCCCCCGTTTCTAAGCTTACAATAATCATATTAGAAAGAAGGTTCATGGTTCTATAATAGGACTATGAACCTTCTTTCATAAACAATACCGGTTTTTCTTTTCAAGATATCCTCCCTTCCTCAGTGAGGAGTATTGCACGACATGCACATCTCGTGCAGTACCAGATGCACATGTGGAGCTGCTCGACATGTGCATCTCATACAGTACGACATGCACATCTCGTACATCGTTCCTTTACGACCTTCTATCGGTTAGATTATAACTTCCATCCCCGAAGTCTTAGTTGAATTTAATCTAATGAATCATATACTTTGATATACCAATCCTTTTCTCTACATTTGCTACTATGATTGATTGGAATCTTATATTCAGCCAAATAGCAACAGTGGCTTTCGATATCGTCTATTTCGGAGCCATTATCGGTACGATTATTGTTGTGATACTCGACAATCGTAACCCGGTAAAGACTATGGCCTGGATATTGGTTTTGATGTTCCTTCCTATCGTAGGTCTGGTTTTTTATTTCTTCTTCGGACGCAGTCAGCGCCGGGAACGTATCATCGGGAAGAAAAGTTATGGGCGACTTCTGAAAAAGCCGATGGCAGAATATCTGGCACAAGATCCCTCTATATTACCAGGAGAGTATGATCGTCTTATTAAACTGTTTCAACATACCAATCAGGCTCTTCCTTTTGAAGGAAATCGGGTGGAAGTGTTTACCGGCGGATATTCTAAACTCCAAGCCCTGTTGCGCGAGTTACAGAAGGCTCAGCGGCACATTCATATGGAGTATTATATCTTTGAAGATGATTCAATCGGGCGCTTGGTGAGAGATGTACTGATAGAAAAGGCACGTGCTGGAGTGGAAGTACGGGTGATATATGATGATGTGGGGTGCTGGCATGTACCGAATACTTTTTTTGAAGTGATGAGAGAGGCCGGTATCGAAGTGCGTAGTTTCTTAAAAGTACGGTTCCCATTATTTACGAGTAGGGTAAACTATCGGAATCATCGGAAAATAGTAGTCATTGATGGTGTGGTTGGTTTTGTTGGAGGTATGAATTTGGCCGAACGTTATATGCGGGGATTTTCCTGGGGAACCTGGCGGGATACTCACATAATGCTTCAGGGAAAAGCTGTGCATGGCTTACAAAGTGCTTTTTTGCTCGATTGGTATTTTGTGGATCGTACGCTTATTACCGCCTCCCGGTATTTCCCGAAAATAGATTCATATGGTGACTCATTGGTACAGATTGTGACGAGCGAGCCTGTGGGTCCTTGGAAGGAGATCATGCAAGGATTGACGATGGCCATTTCGGGTGCAAAGAGGTATTTCTATATGCAGACTCCTTATTTTCTGCCTACCGAGCAGATATTGGCAGCTATGCAAACAGCTGCATTGGCCGGAGTCGATGTCCGCTTGATGTTACCTGAGCATGCCGATAACCGGATTACCCATTTAGGATCTCGTTCTTATTTGGCAGATGTGCTTCAGGCGGGAGTAAAAGTCTACTTCTATAAGAAAGGCTTTTTACATTCCAAATTGATGGTGTCAGATGATATGCTGTCTACGGTTGGGTCTACCAATCTGGATTTTCGTAGTTTTGAACATAACTTTGAGGTAAATGCTTTTATGTATGATATGGAGACTGCTTTACAGATGAAGGAGATATTCATGACTGACCAAAGAGAAAGTACTCAGGTATTCCTTAAAAACTGGGTGAAACGTCCCTGGCCTCAAAAAGCATTAGAGTCAGTAGTACGATTGCTTGCCCCTTTACTTTAATATACACTGTCTAATCTTTGTAAGCTCATCCGACATGTATCGTTTGTTAATATTGTTAATTGATTTTTTTACCTTTGAGGGCTGTTTTGCAAGATTGTACACTTTTGTATGTCAAGATTGTACACTCTTGTGTGACAAAAGTGTACAATTAACACTCGGATAAGTGTACAGTCTTACCGATCATTAAAGTATAGACTTGTATTCGCTGTAAATCAGGATGCTATATCATATTGAACATGCCTGTCTTAATCTTGTATCTATTCTTTGAAAAAACGTGTAATTACTTTTTTGACAACTATGCATTTGTTATCCAAACCTTCTTTTTACCGTATAACCTTACCGCCTTAAAACTTTATTTTGCTTTTATCTGAAAAAAGAGAAGTTTACGCTTCCGTATACTCTTCTTTCTATAAAATGCGGATTATCCTCAAAGTTATTCTGTTTACCATGTTCCAATACAAATAACCCTCCTTCTTTCAGAAGATTATTCTTGAATATCAATTCGGGTATGGTTTCCAGCTCTTTCAAATCATAAGGGGGATCGGCAAAGATAAAATCAAACTGTTCTCGTCCTCCGTTAATGAATTTAAATACGTCACCACGAATGGGGATACACTTATCTGTCTGTACTTCTTGCATTATTTTGCAGATAAAGGAATGATGATCACGATCCTTTTCTATACTGATCACCCGGTCGCATCCCCGTGATACTAATTCTATGCTGATACTGCCTGTTCCGGCAAACAAGTCAAGAGCAGTTATTCCTTCTTCAAAGTCAATGTAGTTGGATAGTACGTTGAATAAATTCTCTTTAGCAAAGTCTGTTGTAGGACGTGCTTTGAACGTACGTGGTACGTCAAATCTTCTTCTTTTATATATTCCGCTGATTACTCGCATGTTAATAGGGCTTGCATATCAATATTAGTTTCAGGACTCATTATGAATGTCTGAAGAATGTATTTTCGTAATTCTTTTATTAGTATTTCTTTATCTGCCAGGATACCGGTAAGATGAAGTTCATCCCGTTCTTGATTAAAATCCAGTTGTTTCCAGGCATAAAGTAAATAATAAATGCGATCGGAAGTACGTTTACACTCAAAGGAGTTGACCAGCAACAGATGTCCCCGTTCATAGCAAAACAAATCAATAGCATCTTTACGTAAGGATACATACATTTTTTTGCTATTACCCAACCGGCTTTTGGTTGAAAAGTACTCACTCAATGGACTGGCTTGTGAATAAAATCGTGCTTCGGGATATTGCTCTTTGAGAAAAGAATAAGCACTTTTATCCATTCCAAAAATAATTGTTACATTATTTCTTGGTAAAACATTATAGAGCACTGTTTCATTTTCTTTTTTAGGATGATTGTGATAAAACAGTGTTTCTGTTTGTTCGTCGTCGAAGAGCTCTGAAGGAACAGGAGTGAAGCGATTGCTCGCCATCAGGATATTGATCCGTTTGTAGGGTAGAGTTAATAACTCCGTCTCGCGAAATACTTGTTTTAGATTTGCCGTGAGAGACAATGAAGGATTGATCTCTTTTTCAAAAAAAGAGAGTGAACTTTCGTAAATCGGATTATAGATAGAAAAAGAAAATCCATCCGTACTCAGACGGATGGATAATGTATATTGTTCCGATTTACTATAGTCTATTTTATTATTCCCAGTTTCCGGCACCGTTATTAGGACTTTCAATAGAACCTACCATTAAACCACAGTATTTACCTAACTTAGTTTGAAGGTCTTTCAGGTTAGCAATTTCTTGTTTGTCAAGACCATTCAGATAAGTATCGTATGGAGCCTTTACTTCAAACATAAAGATCGGAGCACCTGATTTTGCTGTGTCATTTTTAATAGCCATTTCAAACTGAGCGCCATTTCCAAAAGGAATGTATCTCATAGAATCAGCATTGAAACCTCTCGGATAGATTGTATCCAATACGGCTACCCACATTGTGTCACGCTTAAAATTTGTAAGCCCCATTTTCTCAACCTCGCTGTAATTACCTGTCTTTTTAGCTTTGTTGATGATAGCCATTGCTTTTTTCTCTGTCATACCATCGTCTAACTGCTTATCTGTCAACTCACCAACTTTATAAAGGAAAGGAAGTTTCTTATTCTTTACAAAGTCAATCAAAGTATCAAAGCTGGCAGTATACTGACCTTTGTTTAGATTACGAAATTCCATCTGTGCTTTACGGATGTCGATCAAGCGTGCAATAACAGCCTGATCTCTTTGCTTTTTAGCATTTTCAAAGTTGATAGGCCCCATGATGCTCGAATAGCAAATATAGATCAAAGCAAGCGCACACAGACCTAATACGATATTAAATACAGTTTTCATGATAAATATGTTTTTTAGTTGTTATATTCGCATCGCAAAATTAAAATAAATAAATCTAAATTCTATAGTTCCGGGAACTTTTTTCTCGTACAAAAATGATAAATAACTATTTAGAAAGGCAAATTAAGGAAAATTTTCCTTATCAACCAACTTTTGAACAAGAAATAGCTGTAAAATCTCTTTCAGAGTTTCTGCTTTCTCAGACCAATGATGCCGTGTTTGTACTTCGTGGGTATGCAGGAACCGGTAAAACTTCATTAGTGGGAGCATTGGTGAAAACGATGGATAAGTTACAGCAGAAATCTGTTCTATTAGCTCCTACGGGCCGAGCTGCCAAAGTATTTTCTGCTTATGCCGGACATCCGGCGTTTACAATTCATAAAAAGATATACAGGCAACAGTCTTTTTCGAATGAAATAAGTAATTTCTCTGTGAATGACAATCTTGCTACACATACTTTATTTATAGTAGATGAAGCCTCCATGATTTCTAATGAAGGATTGTCAGGAGCTATGTTTGGTACAGGACGTTTGCTGGATGATCTGATACAGTTTGTTTATTCCGGTACAGGTTGTCGTTTGTTATTGATGGGAGATACGGCCCAGCTTCCTCCTGTAGGAGAAGAACAAAGTCCGGCACTTTTCACAAATGCATTGAAAGGATACGGCCTTGAAGTACGGGAGGTAGACTTGACACAAGTAGTGAGACAGGTACAGGATTCCGGTATTTTATGGAATGCCACCCGTCTTCGTGAATTGATAGCGAAGGATGAATGTAATTCTCTTCCCAAAATCAGGATTTTGGGTTTTACTGATATAAGGATGGTCCCGGGAGGAGAGCTGATCGATACGCTTACTGCTTGTTATGAACGGGACGGTATGGATGAAACAATTGTCGTTTGCCGTTCCAATAAACGGGCTAATATATATAATAAAGGTATAAGGGCACAGATATTGTATCGGGAAGATGAGTTGAATACCGGTGATATGCTTATGATAGCCAGGAATAATTATTATTGGACGGAAAAAAGTAAGGAAATGGATTTTATAGCGAATGGAGAGATAGCCGTCGTTCGTCGTGTACGCCGTACGCGCGAATTGTATGATTTTCGTTTTGCAGAAGTCGTGCTGACCTTTCCGGACCATGAAGATTTTGAGTTGGAAGCAAACTTGTTGTTGGATACCCTTCATTCAGATGCTCCGGCTTTGCCGAAAACAGAGAATGATCGTTTATTCTACAGTGTTCTTGAAGATTATGCGGATATTCCTGTCAAACGTGACCGTATGAAGAAAATGAAGATGGACCCATATTATAATGCTCTGCAGGTGAAGTATGCTTATGCAATTACTTGTCATAAAGCGCAGGGTGGCCAATGGCAGAATGTGTTTTTAGATCAGGGGTATATGACGGATGAGTATTTGACACCTGATTATTTTCGTTGGCTTTACACTGCTTTTACGCGTGCGACCCAAACGTTGTATTTAGTTAATTATCCGAAAGAACAAATTGTTTGATTGTATGATTTACAGACGAAACAATTACTTTTGTTTGTAAATAACTAAGACTATAACGTTTATGAAGACAAAACTATTATTCTTTCTCTGTTCCCTCCTTTTGGTCTCTTGTCAGGATGATGAGGAGTTTCAGGTTCTTCGGCCATTGGGCGGACAAGTGATTTCCGGTTATCAACCTTGTACAAGTCTGGATTTGGGAATTCTTAGTCTTGAGGCTTTAGAAGTAAAGGACGGTGGCGATTGGACAGTAGTTTCCAGTGATGAGGCTGTTGTTAAGGCAGAAAAGGTAATTCCGGAAGGCGCATCTTACTCTTATTTATCAGTATATCCTTTGAAACAAGGGAAGGCGGTTGTGACTGTATCCAGTGAGACAGGTGATAAAATATATATTCCCGTCACTGTAGGAACTTCGGTACGTACATTGGATGTATGGAGTGGAGAGTTGAATCATATAGAAGGAGTGAGTAAGGAAGATAGTTTGCTTATTGTCGAGCATCTTTATGATGATGTTTTTCTGAGAAAGGGTGGTTATTATCGTTTAACTTATTCAGAAAAGAAAAAAGGAAAACTGACAGTCTGTACACCGGATGGAAAGATGGAAGAAGGTACTTTTGTGTGTGATCATGAATATTATGATTTGACTTTTGATGGGAAAAACATTCATTATATGGTAATGTATAGTGAAACCGGATTTCAAGAGGTCACCCGCACAGAATACCGGATCCCATTTTATTTGGTGGAAGATGTAACCGACCGGTATAGAGCAGATTATCCTACTATAAAATTAGTACAACGTGCCCAGAAAGTACGTTTAGCTGTTAATGACTAACTCAATTAATTATTTAAATCAAGATGAGACACATTTATACTTTTCTATTGTTGGCTATATTGGGCTTGAGTATGGCTTCGTGTAGTGATGATAAACGTGATATTGTTTTTTTTACAGGTGATGCTCCTATATACCAGACTGGGACATGTGTTAATTTGATCTCTTCTGTGAGTCTTTATCCAATAAAACCTGAGGGTGAAAATATTGGTATTGATGGTGGAAATGGAGATTATTCAATAATCGGTAATACAGATGAAGCAGTGGTTGCTGTTGTAATGACTGTTTCTGAGAAGTACAAGAGATTGCAGATTACTCCTAAAGCATTGGGTGAAACAACGATAATCATTTCTGATGGCGATGGTAAGACTGCCGCATTAAAAGTGAAAGTCAGAGAGTATGGAAAAAGAATGGTAGTGAATGCTCAAGGAATCATTGTCAATGGAGAGGTGACGGATGAAAAAAAAGCTGAAATAGCCGATGGAATGAAGGAGACTTTTCCGGTTGCAATTAATGGTGGTTTTGAACTGGTGTCCGGTAAATCTGAAACATGGAAGGATGAGGGGATACTTCGTGTTTATCATGAAAATTTTAAAGAAACTCCTGTTATAGGTAGCTATAGCTGGAAATTGATAATGGTGAATGACAAAGAAAAAATGGGGTTCTCTTTTATATTTGATGATAAGGAATATCAATTTACGACATCTATAAGGGAAGAACCGAAAACACGTAGTAATAATACGAATGTTCTGCAATTGTATGAAGATGTGACATCTCAATGTACTGTAGAATGTCCGGTAGGTACCAGAGTGTATAGGGGATATAAAATATATCTCGAAGACTTATAAGAGAATTTTTTTTATAAGTAATCGTTCAAAATTATATGATACTATTATTGAAACGCAGATTATCGCAGATCCACGCAAAGCATATCATCTCTCAAGTATAGCGCAGCCATTTAATCTGCGAAAATCTGTGATCATTTGCGTTTCAATAAAACGCTGTCACATAGTATGAACTAAATTTGAAATACTACTTATTTTACAGGTTGAATTTATGAAGCAGGTATAAATGTTATGGTCTGTCCTCCTCCTTTAGCCATGATAATTTCCAGAGTGTCATTAACAGTAACCTGATAGGTCATTTGTTTGTCATTAGTCAGACTGAACGATAATTTGATTTTTCCATCCGGCGAAGAAACGCCAGAAGAGTAAGAGGGTATGCATGCGCTAAAAATAAAACATGTGACAGATACAATGACATAAAGTATTTTCATAGTGAATGATATATTATGTTTGAGTTATCAAAAATAAGAATAAAATAATAAAGTAGCAAGGAGAAATCAAAAGAGACTGTTTCAACGTTTGAAACAGTCTCTTTACTAAAAATGGTTTTTTAAAAAGAATCAATTAAGATTATTTGACAACCACTTTAGCTGTTTGGCTACCATCATTACCAGTTACTATCAATAGGTAAATACCCTGTGCAATTCCGTTTATCGGGAGTTCTGTTACATTTTCTGTAGCTTGCGTTTGCAACAGTACTGCACCTTGCATGGTTACTAATTGAATTAATCTTGCATCAGCAGATTCAACATATAAAGTTTCTCCATTACGTACAGGACTCGGATAAATGTTCAAACTGCTTTTGCCTGATTCAATATTGTTTTCAATACCTGTACCTACCGGTATTTCCTTTTTAGCAACAGCGAAAATAGCAGGATATCCTCCGCTTACTTTATTCAATGTAACTGATTGAACTTTCTTGGTAGGATCTACCTGAACCGGACATTCGAATAGACGGAACTGATAGCGAGCGTCAATTTGGTCGGCAACAGCTTCTGAGGTAATACCTGTACCAACGCGTCCCAAACCATAAACACCTACTGTAGATTCATTACTTCCGAACCAGTCACCGATAGTAATATTACCTGCTGATGCCGATGTACCGTCTGTGTAATTAGCTGTCACTGATACTGTAGATGTACCATTGGCACTAATGCCCAAGAAGTAAAGACTATTGGCTCTTTGTTCCGTTTCAAATTCTAATGTTGCACTGTTTGCTTCTTTCATGAGTGCTGCATTATTTTGTGTATAATCTGCCAATTGGTATTCAATACCATTTTTAGATGTAACAGCACCATTGGCAGGTAATGAGCCTTCGGACTGTATGTTTGCTCCGTAGAGAATCCATCCCTGATCATCGAGCCCATCGCTGAACAGACCGGATACAGGAGTTGCTTCTGCCACTACGTCTACATTGAAACCGGAACTGATGTTGATCGATGCAAAGATAGGTTCTTCCGGTAATTCACCTTCATACAATTTACCATAAGCTTCTATTTCTGCTACTTTGAAATAAGCATATGCTGGTGCGGTTACAACCAATTTCAGATATCTTCCGAACATATCGTTTGTCATTACACTTGAAACTTCACTGGTAGGAGTGTAGTTTGCAGCTAATTCATAAGAATCATCCGAGTTCTTGATGCCAATATATACTTTTATGTCTAATGCTATTTGTTGTGCTTTGAAGGCTACTTTTGCGAAATTGTATATTTCACCACAGTCAAACGTGATAATTACATTCTCGCCACTTGTGTAACATAAAGCATCCCATGTTGTTGAAAGATCATTATCAGTTAGCACTTGTGTATCTGCACTTTGCCAGGTTGAACCGTAATACCAGTATGAGGCTGAAGCTGTTTTTCCGGATAATACATTGGTATATGCCGGATCTTCTACTTCAACTTTACATTTCTTTTCATTTTCCCATTCACCATTGGTCATTTTTACAGAGATGTTTGCTGCACCCATTTTCTTGGCAGTAAGTTTAAAGGTTACTGTCTGAGTTGCTTTGTTTACATTGAAGTCGCTTATAGCTGCAATATCTTCGTTGTCTGAGGATACTTTTACGCCAAAGTTATTTGCTTCTTCGTCTCCGTTCAAATCATATTTTATCTCTATATCTTCAGTGGCATTGATATCCATTGTCTTATCTGCCGGCAAAGAGAAGAGCGGGCCACCTTCAAGACCGAATACTTCGAATTCCCATATACGTATTGTGATAGGGGCATCCTCATCATAAGGCATGAATTTCACATAACGTCCTACTATTGGTGCAATATAATCGTCTTTAGTGTTTTCAGGACGTCCCTTTTCGTCTACTACCGGTTCGGTCCATGTTTCTGCATCATTACTTACCCAAATCTTGAAGTTCTTGAAGTTATCTGAATAGTTTTCTTTATGTCCACAGTCGAATACACGGAAACGGTAGATCTGGTAGGACTTTTCAAGATCGATAATTACCCAATGTTCTTTCTTACCACCAATACACCATTTATCTCTGGTACTACCTGGAACTTCTACTCCGTCAATCAGGTTTTCGGGATCTTCCGGAGGAAGAGAACCGCTGGCAGAATGAATGGTCTTACCAACCGAAATGATACTTAGTGCCCCCGCTTTGGCATCTGATACTTCTATCAGATTCTGAACCGTTTTCTCGGTTGTTCCTTCACTGTTGCTGACTGCTACAGTGATGTTGTATACACCTTCTTTATTAAATTTCAGTGTAAGCGTATTATCTTCCTGAGATACTTTTTCTGCATTTTCAGGAATAGTCCATTGATAAGATTCCGGGAAATTAGTAGCATTGGCTGTAATCGTAATCTCTTCGCCCGCGTTTAGCAATGTTTTGCTTGCCTTCAGGCTTACTACCGGCTTATCCAGAGCAGGATACTCGACAATTGTAGTTATTTCATTGCCTTCTTTGAGATCATTCGTTACAGCTGTTACTGCTACTGTAACACTTTTTTCTTCGATGGAAGTGCGTGCAAACTTAGAAATATAGAATCCTTCGTTACGAGTTTGACCAACCAACTTCTTCTCTCCGTTACGAGTCATGTATACATTGTAATGGTGTACATCTTTAGAAGTTGAGGCATCCCATACGGCACGAATGTCACCACCATCTTGTGTCAGTTCATTCAATATAGTAAGATTGGATATTTGGGTTGAAGCCGGTGCATAGTTTGCTGGCAAGATACCTAATTGTCCTAATGTCAGTTCGTAAGCTTGTTGGGTAGCAGATTTAAAGTTCAATGCGATAACTGAAACAGTCTTTCCTGCCAGTGACGAAAGGTCTACTGTAGCCACATTCCAACCGTTGGATGTTGTGGTTGATCCTAAGTTGAATGTAGTAAATTCGTTGTTGTTTTCTGCAACCCCAAGTTTTACTTGTATCGTTGAGGCCGTTGCGCCTTTGAATACGAGCTGCAATTTATCGCCATTGGATATTGATAATTTTGTTTTATACAGGCGAGTCAGGTAATCAACATTGGCAGCTAATGTACCTTTAACGTTGATACTTGTTCCCATATTGTAGGCATCGTCCCAGTTCAATGAGAAAGCAAGGTCGCTTTTACGATCTGCTGCTACGTCTACCCACCATCTCCATGTTGGCATGATATCCTGCATACCCCGATGGTACCAGTCTTGTGTTCCCTTTTTCTCTCCGTTAACGAAGCGGTGTTTTCCTAAACCGGCACTAAATGAAGTTATGAACGGTAAATTCTGAATAGTAGAACGTTCGATAAGTGCATTTGCAAATCCTGGGAAGTAACCACCATCACGTGCGGCTGTATTGGAGGGGTCGTGTTGCTCATTGGTCCAGTAGCGAGATTCATTGCTGAATACTTTATCCATAGCTGTATATGCTTTTGTACCGCAAGCATCTGCTGTCCCTAAATAATCTTTTACGACTTCTTTCCAGATAGGTTCTTCCGGATTGAAAAGGTCTATGGAACCGTTATGCTTATCTGCTGGGAAAAGATTTTTAAAATAGCTGGCATTTCCGTTCATACCACCTTGTGCAACTTCAATACCGAAATACAGTTTACTGAAACATTCTTCTTTAGAGAAACCTAATCCTTCCATGGCTGCCATCTGTGAAGATATGTTGCTGCTTGAAGGACTACCGTAATTCAAGAAATAAGATGTATTATGTAATTTCATCATATCTCCATAGCCTCCGATTGTAGTTCCACAGTCATACCATTGAATTTCCATTTCCGGATGACCGCCTTCCTGGGCACATTGATTGAAGTAATCAACCCATGCAGTCCACTCGGAAGAACTACCGCCGCCGGTTTCTTCATTGATAAACCAACCATCGAAACCATAGTAAGCTGCAATTTCATACATCTTCTTAGCGTATGGATATGTGCCACCTTCGTTAGTTAACATTTGTTTCACCCATTCAACTTGTCCTCCGAATGCTCCGGGAGGGAAGAATAACTGTCCCAATACTTTGACACCGTTTAGGTGAGCAATATCGGTGACTGGTGCTGATGGAGGAATAATGATACCTTCACCTGCAGAACCACCCCACCAGATAAGCAGGTCCATGTATTGCCAATAAGTTGGGTTATAACCGATGAAGTTATCGGCTCCCTGTGACGGAGTCTGGCTACACATCGGATTCATTGTCAGACAAGCTGCAACTTTTCCTTCTGCATGCTGGTTGGCATTTGCTTTGATGGAGGTATCCAGGAATCGTGGTTGCAAAGGTACTGTGCTGCGGTTGAACTTGGCATCCGGATCTTTTTCCGGTGACCAGTCTTTAATATTATCCGGGTGCCAACATCCACCATACGGTTGTTGTGCCACGGCTACACAAAATACTGCAAATAGCATGATTAATGCAGAGAGTAATCTTTTGGTGCTCATAATACTTAAATTAAGAAATTAATAATAGGTATTGATTATTTGTTTCCTGCTTTGCCTTACCTAATAGCAAAGCAGGACTTTTTTATTTATTAGCGAAAGTTATTGGGAGTCATTCTTTCTCCTCTGTCGTTGTTAGTATCGGCAATATCCCACCATACTCGTGTCGATTGCTTATTTTTACTTTCCGGCTTATTGGGGTTGTCTTTTTCACTATATGGATATAGCACTCTCTTTATAAACTTCCCAGTAGGTACATCTTCGGAGTTGTTGTTCAGAATGTTTCTAAGACGTGGGTAGTCTGTTCTGCGAAATTCTGCCCATCCTTCATTTCCATTAGGGAAAACAGTTAACCATTTTTGAGTGATAATCTGCTCCAACATACCTTCTTTGTTGTTGGTCATAAATGGGTTCTCTACATCACTTCCGTAAATTTTAAGACCATTAATATAACTTTCTGTATCGGCAGATGATATTTTGTAATAATTCATAGATGCCCGTATCCCGTCTTCAAAATACTGTTGAGGTGATTTGCTGGCACCCGACCAGTTTCTCAGGGAGGCTTCTGCCAACAGGAATTGTTGTTCGGCATAGCTCAACCACACTGATTCACGTGCATAACTGAACCATTTCAGAGGATCAAGTACTTTTGAGTTCTTTATATCTGTACGGGTAACACTGTATTTTGCTACGGTTTCTGTATGGCTGATATTATAGCTTCCGATTTCACATCCTGTGAAGTCATCAAAAGGCCGTTCCATATTGTTCTTCAGTTCATCCAGGGGTGTTGGTCTCCACCATGATATTGCACAACGTGGATCTATTACCTTTTCCTGCGGACCGGTTGCCATATCAATGATAACATATTTGGTACCTCCGGAACTTTGTTCTTTGTATCCCAGTTCCAGATCTTTAGCCAAAACACAGTCTCCATTGTATGCAAAACTGCACATTGCCAGAACATTCTCCTGACCACCGTCATTGATTCCTCCTTGTTCAACCGGTGCATGGCGTGGAACAGTGCGCATATTGTCGGCATCACTTTGCATCAATCCCCATGAGTTGCTCATGGCAGCTTCTCCTTCCTGACGGGCTCTTTCGGGATCTACGTTAGAGATACGGAGTGCCAGGCGTAAACGTAGGGTATTGGCAAAACGTAGCCATTTTTCTTCGTCCCCGCTATAACATTTATCGTCGGCTGGGTTGAATTTGAATACACACGCATTGGGTACAATACTGTCTACTGCCTGTTCCAATAAACGGAATATAATATCGTATGCTTTTTCCTGAGTATCATAGGGGACATCTCCCTCTACCACTTTGGCCTGTACATAGGCCGACAAAGGAATATCTCCATAGGTATCAGTTTGCATAGATGCCAGAAATGCCCAGTATATACGTGTAATATAAAATGCATTTTTATATTTTTCGTAGTCTACGAATTTAAAAGTTTTCAGTAGATGAGAGTATTCACGTACGGTTCTGTCCGCATAAAAATGATCCCAGCGTTTTGCCGACCAGCCATCTGTATAAGCATAGTTCGGTGAGTTGAACCTGAAGTTAGGATTATTGTTGGCTATGTATCCGCTGTACATATCATGTGTCAGGTTGGTTGTGATCTGATAGTCGTTGTAACAGCCTTCATAGGTCAATGAACTGAAAATTGTTCCTGCATTGGCCTGTCCTTCTTTTAACTGCTGGATATCTTCGTCTGATATTTTATAGTTAATATTTAAGTCTGCATATTTTCCCTCCGGTTCTGGTTCGGGATCCGGGTCTGGCTGTTCTTGTCCTTCCACGTAAGGAGGATTGTACAGATCCTGATTTAAGTCAGAGAAGTCGTGACAACCTGTTAATGCCGGGAAAAGTATAGAAGCGATGAGTAACTTCTTTAAATTGGATTTATATTGTAACATAACTATTTGTTTTTAGAATTTTAGAAACCAACATTGATACTGAAACCAAAAGTACGTGAGTAGGGCAGTGACGAGAAATCAAGTGCCTGTGAGAACATACTTGTGTCATATCCACCTTCCGGGCTTGTTCCGGGGGTATGTTTCATCAGATATGCCAGATTTCGTCCAACGAATGATACTCTCAGACTGGAAACAGGCGTTTTTCTTAAAAGCAGGCTTGGGAAAGAGTATCCGAACGAAATTTCTTTCAGACGAATGAAAGATGCATTATAAACAAATTCTTCTGCAACGGCCTGCTGGCGTCCGCCTACTGCCTGATAAAATAGTTGGGCATCGATTCTTTGTGTGTTGACTGTACCATCTTCATTCATTCCCGGCAATAGTAGTTCGCCTCTTTGTTCCGTACGTTTGGAAATACCATGGCTGGTAGCGATTGCTTCGGATACGGAAACCACATCTCCTCCGAATTTCATGTCGAATAAAGCCGACAGGGTGAAGCCTTTATAAGTGAAGCTGGGAGTTACAGACATTAGTAAGTCCGGCTGTATGTTACCAATCGGATGGTCGAGGCTGTACTGCTCATCTGTTGTAAATACAGGTACTCCGTTCTTCATTATTATCTGACCATTTTCGTCTCTTTTATACATTCGCTTGGCATAGATATCGCCTAATTTGCCTCCTTCTACTGCACCTACGTATACAGGCATGAATTGATCGCCTTCAAAATAGATATGCTTTTTCTTTTCATTCAGTTCCTTTACAGTCGATGTGTTGTGAGAAAGATTTACGTTCAGATTGAATGTGAAATCTTTTGTTTGTACAGGAGTCGCATAGATCATGGCTTCGACACCTTTATTGACGATTAATCCGGAATTGATCCAGCGGAGCTTCCAGGGAGCAGCTTCCGGAATCGTCATAATCTGGTCAGTAGTTCGGGTATAATAATAGGTAAAGTCGAATCCTAAACGATTATTTAAGAATTTCATATCTAACCCGGCTTCGTAAGACCAGGATGTTTCAGGTCTCAGATTATTGTTGGCCTTGGTCGATGATAATTCCGGCTTTTTGGCCTGTCCTTTCAGATATCCACCTTCCCATCGGTTATAAATTGCGTATGGAGGAGCGTCTTTACCTACCTTAGCTGCTGAAAGGCGTACTTTGGCGAAAGTTATCCATTCGGGCATTTTATTCCAATGTGTACGGACAAAGTCGGATGCAACAAATCCCAGATTGAATGAGGGATAGAAGTAAGAATTGTTATCCTTTGGCAATGTTGACGACCAGTCATTACGGGCTGTAATATCCAGAGATACATACTCATTGTAAGCCATCTGTACAGAACCGAATACAGAATTGGTAGCTCTGCGCCAACCGTTTTCTGTTACGTTGTTGATATTATTGGCAAAGTTCCAGTACCATTGGTTCTTGTAGGTCATATTTTCTACATCACCACCATATATATTCTGGTCACTGTACATAAAGTTGGCACCCGCCATGTAATTAAGCTGGAACTTTTCACCGAATTTATTGTTTCCAATCAGCAGAAATTCTGCATTCGATTCAAAGTGGTTCTCTTCCTGGCGAGTCAGGCGGTCTTCTTCTATTTCCTGCATTGTATTATATTTCGTACCGTTGGAAAGATCCGATTCTACAATGCGGGTACGATAATAGTCAAATGCGTATTTTGCAGAGAGATACAACCAATCTGTAAAGTTCAGTTTCAGGTTGTAGAAACCGAATGCGCGCCAGCGTTCATCCTGATTCTGACGCTGTTTGTTCACGTAATATGGATTCAGGTATTCAGTGGTGGGAGGAGTCCAGTTCACATGAAATTTTTCGGGGGTTGAGTATTGTGACAAGTCAGAAAGGCGTATGTTATTGGGTACAAGGAGTAATTGCGAAACTTCTCCATACGCACCATAAGTCGGACGGTTTTCTGCTTTCGTGTTTGACAGTGAAACTTTGGCATCCATTGACAGATATTTGTTCATTTTCATACCTGCATTCAGATCGATATTGATTTTGCGCAATGATTCTCCGGTGAACATACCATCTGCATTTGAATATCCGAAGGAGGTACGGAAGTGTGCATCCTCTTTCATGTTTCCAATGGCTACACTGTGGTTTTGTGAAAAACCGGTGTTGAAGTAGTCTTTCATTTTACTGCCATAGTTCAAATAGGGTATTTCTGCACCGTTCCATGCTGTCTTTAAACTTCCGTCCAGTTCAGAACCGAAGCTATATATCGATTGAGGTGAATATTCACCATTATTTCCTTGTCCGTATTTCTTTTGGCGTTCTAACTCATCAGCAACCTGAGTCCATGTGAAAGTTCCGGAATAATTGACACCAAATCCGTCTTTCCTTGTTCCTTTTTTGGTTGTAACCAGGATCACACCATTACCGGCACGCGACCCATAGAGGGCTGCTGCGTTTGGTCCTTTTAATACGGAAATAGACTCAATGTCTTCAGGGTTGATGTCGAATGAAGTGCTGCCACGGTCTACTCCACCATACATTGAAGCACCCGAATAACTTTCTTCGGTGAAAGGTACACCATCTACAATCCAGAGAGGCTGGTTGTTGTCTGCTAAAGAAGAGTTACCGCGGATGGTGATTTTGGCAGAGCCACCAAGACCTGTCGTAGATGAGTTGATAGATAATCCGGCTACTTTTCCTTGCAGGGCATTGGCTACCTGAGCATCTCCGGTAGATGTCAGAGCATCCCCTTTTACGTCTTGAACAGCGTACCCAAGCATCTTTTTTTCACGTTTGATGCCCAAGGCGGTCACTACTATCTCGTCAATAATCTGAGTATCACTTTGCAGAGTCAGATTGATTACGTTCTGTCCTTTGAACGGGATTTCCTGTGATTTATATCCAATATAGGAAAATGTGATAACGGGGTTTACTTCATTGGTTACTAATGCGTAATTTCCATCAAAATCAGTAATGACTCCGTTTGTGGTTCCTTTCACCAGTACATTCACCCCGATCAGTGGTTCACCGGATTCGTCAACGACCTGTCCGCTGATCTTTTTTTCTTTCCCGGTTTGTTGTTGCTCTTTGTTGTTCTGATCCTTTTTCTCAGAAAGATAGATGATATTATCTTCAACTTTGAAACTAATATTTTTTCCTTTCAGCACCAGGTTCAAAACATCCTCTACAGCTGCATTTTTTAATGACAACGGTTCTACTGAAATATCAGACAGTTTATCGTCATAAAAGAACTGGAACTTTGACTGTGCCTGGATCTGTTGAATAATGCTTTTTAAGGTAGTATGAGGTGTATTAAGGTTCAACTGAGCCATGCTCCATTGCACCGGAACTACCATGAGTAAAAGAATCAATAAAGCTCGGCATAATTTAGAGCTTCGAAAATAATGATTGCTTTTCATACAAAAAATTTAATGGTTATACAATTGTTATATCTTAATCCTTAGAGGTATTATTATCCCCGTTTATATATGAAACAATAATGATGAAAATAACACTTACTGCAAATCTGTGTTTTTTTTAAATAAACTTTGTTTTTGTCCGGATATGGGGGCTCCGACTGTCAAAACTTATATAATATGGTTTTTCCTAACGGGAGATACGTTTGGTCTTGCATTGTTTCATTCTGTTTCATTCGTCTGAGAATTTTGTTTCAATAGGTTGAGAAAGTTGTTTCAATACGATGAAACAAAATTCTCAAAGCATTGAAACAACAATAAGGTATAATGCGAATCACTCCCTTTACCTGCAAGCGTCATAAAACGTTTGAGAGTAAAGGGAGTGAATAGAAACTATCGCTGTGATATTACACGTGGACCGATAGTTTTAGTTCGGATGAGTTATTAATTCTTTTTCTCTTTTGAGAAGGAGTAAGGGAAATCAGCAGGTTGCGTACCTCTTTGCAAATTGGGTTGACTGTCCATATTGCATTTTATGACTCCACCTTTGAGTATATCTTCATGTTTCAGATAATTCTTTGTATAGTTAGTACCATCAAACAGGAGTGATTCTATATATATATTATCATTATTGTTGTCAGGGGCATCAATTACCAGGTTGTTGCCATTCTCCAGATGGAGAGTTGCTTTCTTGAATAACGGTGCGCCAAGTACATATTCGTCTGTTCCGGGACATACAGGATAGAAGCCTAATGCAGAGAACACATACCATGCCGATGTCTGTCCGTTGTCTTCATCTCCGCAATAACCGTCAGGACCGGGAGTATACATGCGATTCATAACCTGGCGCAACCAGTATTGGGCTTTCCAGGGTTGTCCGGCATAGTTATATAGATAGATCATATGCTGAATGGGTTGATTGCCATGTGCATAGTTACCCATATTCATAACTGTCATTTCACGTATTTCGTGAATCACTTGTCCATAATAGCTTTCATCAAACAAGGGAGGAACGGCAAACACGGAATCCAGCATGTTGACAAATGATGTTTCACCTCCCATAAGGTCTATTAATCCTTGCGGATCGTGAAATACAGACCAGGAGTAGTGCCAACTATTGCCTTCGGTGAATGCATCTCCCCATTTCAGTGGTGAGAAGGGAGATTGGAACTGACCGTCTTCATTGCGTCCGCGCATCAGATTGGATTCTTTGTCGAACACGTTACGGTAGTTCATGGCACGCTGTGCAAAAAGCTTTTGTTCCTTCTTAGGACGGTTTAGTGTTTTGGCAAGCTGGTAAATACACCAGTCATTGTATGCATATTCCAGTGTACGGGCCGTGTTCTCATTGATCTTTACATCGTAGGGTACATATCCTAATTTATTATAATATTCGTGTCCCAGGCGGCCTGTGGACGATATTTGAGGATGAACATTCCCGGTGCCGTGGATGAGTCCTTCATACAATGTTTTTACATCATCTACCTTTACACCTTTCATATATGCATCTACAAGTACCGAAGCGGAATTGTTTCCAATCATGCAACCCCTGTGTCCCGGACTTGCCCATTCGGGGAAGAAACCGCTTTCTTTATATGTGTTGATGAGACCTTCCTGCATCTCTTTATTCATGGATGGATACATCAGATTAAGAAAAGGAAACAGGCAACGGAATGTATCCCAAAAACCAGTATCCGTATACATATAGCCCGGTAGTACTTCGCCGTTGTATGGGCTGTAATGAACAGGATTACCATTGGCATCCAGCTCGTAGAATTTACGTGGGAAAAGAAGTGAACGGTAGAGGCATGAATAGAATGTGCGGTATTGGTCCAGATCTCCACCTTCTACTTCTATTTTACCTAAGACTTCGTTCCAGGCATCTTTACCCTTTTGCACAAGTGCATTGAAGCTGTCATTACCGAGCTCTTGCAGATTTAACATCGCTTGCTCCGGACTGATAAATGAAGAAGCTATACGGGCGTGCACAATTTCTCCTTTTTGGGTTTTGAAACCAATGACAGCTCCTGTGTGGTCTGCCGTTTGTTCAAGTACATTTTCGTTTAGAGATTGATTGGCAAAGGTAGCCTTGTATGTGAAGGGTTTATCGAATTCGATAACGAAATAATTTTTGAAATTCTGAGGAACACCACCACTGTTACGGGTTGTATAACCAATAACTTTGTTTTGTTCAGGTAATACTTTTATGTGTGAACCTTTGTCGAAAGCATCTACAACAATATAGGAGTGTTCATTCTCCGGGAAGGTGAAGCGGAAAAGAACCGCACGCTCCGTTGGAGTCATCTCAGTAACAACGTCATGTTCGGCAAGGTATACTTTATAATAGTGCGGACGGGCTACTTCTCCCTTATGTGAAAACCAACTGGCACGTTTTTCTTCATCAAACTCCGGCTTACCAACAACGGGCATGATAGAAAACTGGCCATAGTCGTTAATCCATGGACTGGGTTGATGAGTTTGTTTGAAACCACGAATTTTATTGGCTGTATAAACGTACTGCCATCCGTTGCCCATCTTACCGGTTTGAGGAGTCCAGAAGTTCATTCCCCAAGGCCGGGATATGGCAGGATAAGTATTCCCGGTTGACAGTTCATAGCTGGACTGAGTCCCCATCAGCGGATTGACATATTGTGTCCAGTCTTTTGCTTGAATAAAGAGTGTGCTACTTATAGCACAGATTAATAAAATAAGTCTCTTCATAATACTATGAATTTAGTGTTTTATGATGTATATTAAAATTAGGGCAAAGATAATAATTGATTTTTTCTATTTACTTTGAGCTGATATAAATATATTGTTCCCTACAATCTTATAGTCAATTGGAATTGAATTCTTTAATGAGTTTAAGACAGACTCTATGCTGTCTTTCCTTTTTAATACACCCGAGTAGGTATTGTCTATTTTTATATCGGGAGCCAGAATGATTTTTACGTCATAGAAACGTTCCAGCGTTTTTACAATACCGTAAATATCTGCTTTCTCAAAAGGTATCAGATTGTCATGCCATACTGCATCCAGTTTGCTGTCTACCTGTTTTACTATTAACCGCTTTGTAGCTCTGTTTAGTTCGGCTTTCTGTCCCGGAGAAAGAATAACCATTCCTTCGTCATTATTTCCTTTTACTTCAATTTCACCTTCAATCAATGTTGCTTCGGCTGATGTACATGCTTTGTTGCATTTGAAATTGAAAGTGGTTCCCAATACTCTGACTCTCATGGCCTCACTTTGTACAATAAATGGTTTTGCCCGATTCTTGGTTACTTCAAAGTAAGCTTCACCTTCCAGGTAGATATTTCGTTCCTTTGCAGAGAATGTCCGGGGATACTTTAATGTGGCCGATTGATTCAGCCATACTTTTGTACCATCCGGTAGTTGTATTTCTTCTACATTTCCATCGGATGCTGTAACTATAACCAGATTGCTACTCTGATCACTGTTGTAAATCCAGTAGCCTGCTCCCGTACCAGTTAGTAGGATAAGGGTGATAATAGCTGCATATTTCATCCAGTGCTGAATTCGTAATACCTTGTTTTGTTTTCTCTCTTCCTCGGTCAGTCTCTTATATAATTTCTTTTCAGCCAGATCCATCTTCCTTTTGTCAGAAGCATGGTTTTCTCGGCCCAGATGGTATATTTCTTCCATCCGGAATAGCTTACGTGCATTCTCATCTGATTCTTTTATCCAGAGATTAACCTGAATAAGTTCCTCTTCGGTACATTTTCCCATTAGGAACTTAGCTATTACTTCTTCGCTGAGATTATTCATTTTTTCTTTCATTATATAAATAGGAACAACTCAATCAATAAAAACACTTACTTATCTTAGAAAAAATAAGATGAATAAGAATATTAGATGATCCAGGCGTCCACGTAGATATTTTAGTGCTTTGTACATGTGTGCTTCTATTGTACGTAGCGAGACGCCCATTGCATCTGCTATTTCCCTGTTTTTCATATCGTGCAAATAGCTCAGCTTGAATACCTCTTTGCATTTGTCAGGGAGTTCATTAATTGCATCATAAATTTCTTTTCTCAATTCACGGTCTTCTATTCGCCGGATTACCTCGTTATTATCCGGTTGATAGAATTCAACACGTTTCTGGTTAATTTCTTCTACTATTGCAATGTATCCGCTTTCAATGTTTCGATGTTTTAATACATTGAGCGAACGGGTATATACAGCCCGATAGAGGAATGCTTGTATTTGTTCCCCTATCTCCATGGAATCTCTGCGTTTCCAAAGTTCTACAAAGACATCTTGTACTACATCTTCTGCTTCCTCTTCACCTACCAGACGTGTAGCGTAGAAGAGCAGATTGGGATAGTACTTACGAAAAAGAGCTTTGTAAGTGATATCAAAATCGTCCTTCATTCATAGTTTTTTTAGGTTACTTATACCATACCGGGCCGGGGGTATTGCCCATCTCAAATTCAAGAGTTGCACCCTCCATGATCTGTTCGTGGGTGATGTAACTTTTGCTATAAGGTTTACCGTCAAATTTGACAGCTTGTATATATATATTCTCTTTACTGACAGTGGGAGCGAGTACCGTAAATGTATTACCGTTTGACAGGTGCATCTGCATTTCCGGAAAAAGAGGGGTACCAATTTCGTATTTTCCGGAAACAGGGTCTACCGGATAAAATCCCATTGCACTGAACACATACCAGGCGGACATTTGCCCACAGTCTTCGTTTCCACAAAGTCCGGCAGGAGAGTTCTGATAAAGCTCATGCATCACTTTGGCTGCGTATTGTTGAGTTTTCCAGGGCTGTTCTACAGCATTATACAGATAAATAACGTGATGGCTGGGTTCGTTGCCATGTGCATACTGACCTATCATACCGGTGCTGAATATAGGTAGTTCATCATCTGCTGAAGGATGATATGTGAACATGCTATCCAGCTTTTGAGCAAAACGCTCTTTACCACCGGTAAGGGCGATAAGTCCGTCGATATCCTGTTGTACAGACCAGAAGTATTGCCATCCGTTACTCTCGCAGATATGTGGGGTATATTCGTCTGGTGAGAAATTTTTGATAAAGTTTCCTTTATCGTCTTTAGGTTGCATGAAAGAAGTTGCAGGATTATACAAGTTTTTATAGTTTAGAGAACGTTTGTAGAATTCGTCAGCGATCTCCTTTTTACCCATCTTTTCTGCCATTTTAGCAATACAGTAGTCATCATATGCATATTCCAGTGTTTTAGATAAAGACCAGTTTTCTGCATTGTAGCTGTCTGCAATATTATAGGGGACATAGCCCAATTTTTTATACATCCCAATACCCCGATAGTTATCAATGTTGGCAGTAGCTATACAGGCCTCCAATGCTTTTTCGGGGTCCACATCTGTTATTCCTTTCAAATAAGCATCAACGATAACGGGCACGGCATGATAACCGATCATCATATCTGTTTCACTTCCATAGAAATTCCATACCGGTAGGCGTTTGTTTTGCTCGTAGAAAGTAATAAAAGATTTTACCATGTCGTTAGCGCGTTCCGGTTCGGTATAAGTAAAAAGAGGATGTGCTGCGCGGAAAGTGTCCCATAAGGAAAAGGTACTGTAATTTACCCATCCGTCGGTCTTGTGAGTCTTTTTATCCGGGCCGTAATAAGTCCCGTCTACATCACTGTAAATAGTAGGAGCAATCATCGAATGATAAAGTGCTGTATAGAAGTTTACTTTATCATCGGTGTTATTACTTACTATCTCAATTTTAGAAAGTTGCCTGTTCCAGTTATCGCGGGTAAGATTGCGGTATTTGTCAAAGTTGTCATCGGGCACTTCTGCCAACAGGTTTTTAGCTGCCCCTTCCGTACTTACACCGGAAATTGCTGTGCTGACGATGATTTGTTCATCTTTTTGTGTGTCAAAGTCAAAACGAGCTATAGTGGCTGTTCCAATATGATCTCCATCTTTTATAATAGCAGTAGTGTCTATTTGTACAGATGTGAAAGGCTTTGAAAAACGGGTACGGAAATAAATATGTTGGTCACGTGCCCATCCGTCGGAAAAACGATAACCTTGTATCGTGACAGAGTCCACTATTTCAACCTGGGTATCATTGGTAAAGTCCCAGTTCATCGCTTTTTTCAGATTGAGGAAGATAGCGGCTCTGGCTTCGGGAAAGGTATAGCGCTGAATACCGCAACGTTCGGTAGCAGTAAGCTCTACATGGATGTTATAGTCTTTCAGTAACACCCGATAATACCCGGCTGTTGCCGATTCATCGTCATGAGAGAATTTGGAGTGTATTCCCAATGGAGCTTCTGCTTCTTTATAAGGCAAGGTGACAGGCATAAAAAAGATATCATACAGATCACCGGCACCTGTGCCTGATAAGTGAGTGTGACTGAAACCGGCAATGGTACTGTCCGGATAGAAGTATCCCGATATGCGGTCCCATCCGGGAAGTCCGTTATCCGGGCTGAGTTGAACCATACCAAACGGAGCCTGTGCTCCAGGATAGGTGTTGCCGGTGAAATCAGTACCAATGAAAGGGTTAACATATTGGGTGTAGTCTGTAGATGCTCTTTCCTGGGAAGAAGTGCAAGCTGTGAGAATTAATACAAGGAGGAGAGGTGTGTAGAGTGCTTTCATACAATAGGTGTTAGTGATTAACATCGTTTCAAAGCACAAATTTAAAAAATATAAGATGAATAAGTGATATAAAGTTAGAACTTTGTAGTTAATAAATAGAGGATTTTGCTTGTTTGGAGGATATAAAGAGAAAAAAGAGGGGTGTACCATTCAATTTGTTGGTACACCCCTTACTTTTTATTCGATTTTTAGAATTTAAATTCCAGCTAATTCCAACACTTTTTCTACTGCCGCATTTAATCCATCCGGATTTTTACCGCCGGCAGTTGCAAAGTGAGGTTGTCCGCCGCCGCCACCTTGAATCAGTTTAGCTGCTTCTTTCACCAGGTTTCCGGCTTTCAATCCGCTGGCAACAAGGTTATCACTGATCATAACTGTAAGCATTGGTTTTTCGTGATCAAGAGTACCGGCTACGAAGAATAGGTTTTCTGTAATCTCTCCACGGAGCTGGAAAGCAATGTTTTTCACTGTTTCAGCAGGTATGGGAGCACAGAACTTGATAACTTTGAAGCCATTGATCTCTTGTATGTTTTTTAATAGGCGTTCTTTCACTGAGGCCTCTTTTTCTTTCATAAAGTCTTCCAACTGCTTCTTTAATCCGGCATTTTCATCAATGTACTTGCGGATTGCGATGCCCAAGTCGGGAGTATTGTTGAAAAGAGCTCTAAGATCATTCAGGGTGTCTTGTATGGTATCCAGCATTTCTTCCGCTCTTGCACCTGTGTAAGCTTCAATACGGCGTACACCAGCAGCAACAGAACTTTCAGAAATGATCTTTATCATGCCGATGCTTCCGGTAGCGGCAACATGTATACCACCACAAAATTCGATCGATGATCCGAACTGGATAACACGAACTCTGTCACCGTACTTCTCTCCGAATAAAGCGATAGCACCTAATTCTTTCGCTTCTTCAATGGGAATATTACGATATTCTTTGAGAGGAATATTAGCACGTATTTTGGCATTCACAAGGTGTTCTACCCGGCGCATTTCTTCATCTGTTACTTTTTGGAAATGAGAGAAGTCAAAACGTAGAGATTCCGGTGTTACCAATGATCCTTTTTGTTCTACATGTTCACCTAATACTTCGCGTAGTGCTTCGTCCAGCAAATGGGTAGCAGAGTGATTGGCTGCACAGGCAGCACGTTTATCTGTGTCTACGCATGCCATCATAGGAGCTTCCAGATGTTCCGGTAGTTTCTTGGTGAAATGGATGGGCAGGTTGTTTTCCTTTTTAGTATCAATAATCTCTATCGTCTCAAATTCACTTACCAATACGCCGGTGTCACCTACCTGACCACCACTTTCGGCATAGAAAGGAGTACTGTCAAGTACGATCTGATAGAGGGTCTGATTTTTTTGTTTGATCTGGCGATAACGGAGAATTGATACTTCATATTCAGTATAATCATAACCAACGAACTCACTGGTTCCTTCTTTCAGGATAATCCAGTCACCTGTCTCTACAGCGGCAGCATTGCGGGCACGTTGTTTTTGCTGTTGCATTTCGGCATCAAATTCTTCGATATTAACAGTCATGTTATTCTCACGGAGAATTAATTCTGTAAGGTCAAGAGGGAATCCGAATGTATCGTATAGAGTAAAAGCATCTTTTCCGCTGATTTCTGTCTTTCCGCTTGCTTTGGCATCGGCCATAGTCTTGTCAAGCAGGCGGATACCTGTTTCCAAAGTACGCAGGAAGGCTTCTTCTTCTTCCTTGATAACTTTTTCAATTAATCCTTTTTGCGCGATCAATTCCGGATAAGCCTCACCCATATTTTCGATTAATACCGGAAGGAGTTTGTACATAAACGCCTGTTTTTGTCCGAGGAAAGTATATCCGTAACGAACAGCACGACGTAGAATACGGCGGATTACATAACCGGCTTTTGCATTTGACGGCAATTGGCCATCTGTAATAGAAAAGGCTATAGTACGGATGTGGTCCGCAATAACACGCATTGCCACATCTTGTTGTTTATCTTTTCCATATTCAACGCCAGCCATCTGTGCAATAGCTTTGATCATTGGTTGGAATACGTCTGTATCATAGTTGGAGGTTTTACCTTGCAATGCCATGCAGAGACGTTCAAAGCCCATACCTGTGTCGATAACTTTGGCAGGAAGTGCTTCGAGGCTACCATCGGCTTTGCGATTATATTGCATAAACACAAGGTTCCATATCTCGATCACTTGGGGATGGTCATGATTAACAAGGTCACGACCGGAAATCTTAGCACGTTCTTCTGCCGGACGAAGATCTATGTGAATCTCTGAACAAGGACCGCAAGGGCCGGTGTCACCCATTTCCCAGAAATTATCATGCTTGTTGCCGTTAATAATGTGGTCTTTCGGAAGGAATTGTTCCCAGTAAGAAGCGGCTTCATTGTCTCGTTCCAGTCCTTCTTCGGGGCTACCTTCAAATACTGTAGCATATAAATATTCCGGATTCAGTTTCAATACATCTACCAAATATTCCCATGCCCAACTAATGGCTTCTTTCTTGAAATAATCACCAAATGACCAATTACCCAACATCTCGAACATGGTGTGATGGTATGTATCATGTCCCACTTCTTCAAGATCATTGTGCTTTCCGCTTACGCGAAGGCATTTCTGTGAGTCCGCAACTCTGTGGTATTTTGCCGGGTGGTTACCCAAAATAATATCTTTAAACTGATTCATCCCCGCATTGGTAAACATGAGGGTCGGATCATCTTTAATCACCATGGGAGCCGATGGAACGATCTGATGTCCTTTCGACTCAAAGAAATTCTTGAATGAATCTCTGGTTTCTTTTGCAGTCAACATATATCTTTTTAGCTTTGTTAGTTTTTCAGACTTCAAGTTTTTTAGTTTATACAGAATGTATGGAAAGAGTTCTTTGAAGGTCTTAATAACTTAAAAAGTAAAGAACTCAAAAATATAAAAACTTAAAAAACAGTGCAAAGATAGCTTGTTTTTATTATTTTTGCCCCATTAACTATCGAAATATTTCCTAAGATGCGCAAAGTTTACTACATCTATAATCCGCGAACGCAGACCTATGACCGAATTTATCCTACTGTCCGGCAACGGGCATTGAGTATTCTCCGTCGTCTTTTTATCGGTATGGGGCTGGGAGCCGGTAGTTTTATTGTACTATTGCTCATATTCGGTTCTCCTTCCGAGAAAGAATTGAGGATGGAAAACAGCCGTTTACTGGCACAATACAATGTGCTTTCCCGCCGATTGGATGATGCATTGGGAGTATTGCAGGATGTACAGCAGCGTGATGATAATTTGTATCGTGTTATTTTACAAGCTGATCCGGTGTCTCCGGCTATCCGTAAAGCGGGATATGGTGGCACTAATCGTTATGAAGAGCTGATGGATCTGGTAAATTCTAAATTGGTAGTGAACACTACTCAGAAATTGGATTTACTTACTAAACAGCTATATATTCAGTCTAAATCATTTGATGATGTAGTGGCAATGTGTAAAAATCAAGATGAAATGCTTAGATGCATGCCAGCCATTCAGCCAATTTCGAATAAGGACTTAAAGAAGACGGCTTCCGGATACGGGACACGTATTGACCCTATTTATGGTACTGCTAAGTTTCATGCCGGTATGGATTTCTCTGCCAATCCCGGGACGGATGTGTATGCTACCGGAGATGGAGTGGTTGTCAAGATGGGTTGGGAGACAGGATATGGTAATACGATTGAAATAGACCATGGCTTTGGATATCGTACACGCTATGCACATCTTAGAGAATACAGAACAAAGCTTGGAAAAAAGGTAGTGCGTGGTGAAGTTATTGCCGGAGTAGGCAGTACTGGTAAAAGTACGGGACCTCACTTGCATTATGAAGTACATTTTAAAGGGCAGGTGATGAATCCGGTGAACTATTATTTTATGGATTTGAGTGCAGAAGATTATGATAGGATGATTCAATTGGCTGCTAACCACGGTAAAGTATTTGACTAAAGATGGGCATTAATACAGATAAGAATTTTAAGTTATATTATTCGATAGCTGAGGTTGCAGAGATGTTTGATGTAAATCAGTCTTTGCTTCGTTTCTGGGAGAAAGAATTTCCTCAGATTGCGCCTAAGACAAGTGGGCGGGGGGTACGTCAGTATCGTAAGGAAGATGTGGATACTATTGCCTTGATTTATCATTTGGTAAAGGAGAAAGGAATGACTCTGCCTGGTGCGCGCCAAAAGTTGAAAGATAATGGAGAGGCCACCATTCGCAACTTCGAAATAGTCAATCGCTTGAAGGATATCAGAGAAGAATTACTGTCTATAAAAAAAGAACTGGACGAACGATAATCGCCGTCCGGCTCTTTAGCTTATTCATTTGATCTTTAATCTTTTTAATTCTCTACACGCGTTACAGATTTAATATTCTGAATCTTTCGCAGGTTATCACAGATTGCTTTAACATCATCTACATCGTGCACATAGAGTTGTACTTTCCCTTCAAAGATACCATCATTGGTTTCTATATCCAACTTACGAATGTTTACGTTAAGTTGTCGTGATATGACTTGAGTGATTTCGTTTAAGAGTCCCATACTATCTATGCCTTTGATATAAATATACACAAGGAAAGAGAGTACTTTATGTGTGTCCCATACGGTGGCAATAATACGGTTACCATAACTGCTTTTCAATTTGGCTGCTACCGGACATTGGCGCTTATGGATGATGACGCGGTCATTTTCATCTATATAACCCAAAACATCGTCTCCCGGAATAGGATGACAACATTCTGCTATGATATACTGTTTTTGTAGTGCTTCTTCGGTAAGCTTTAATATCTGTTTCGGATTAATAGCTTCTTTTTCCTGTACCTCTTTTTCTTCCGGTTGTTTTTCTTTATTTCCTCCTCCAAAGGAGAAGGTCAGGTATTTTTTCCAGTTACTGCTTTGCTTTTCTTTTAATTCATTCTTGTCGGCATCTCCTAAAATAATACTTTTGTTCCCTATGGCTATAAATAGTTCTTCTTCATTCTTCATGTTATGCAACTTGGACAACTTCGCGATGATCACATTATCCGGACGGATTTCCTCTTTTTTAAGAAACTCGTTAAGAAGCTCTTCTCCTTCTTTCTGGTTAATTTTCCGTTCCTTACGCAGAATGGCAGCTATTTTGGCACGAGCTCGCGCCGTGGTGGCAAATACCTCCCATTGGGGTTGTACACGTTGTGATTTGGAAGTCAGAATTTCTACCTGGTCACCACTTTGCAGTTTGTGGCTCAGAGGGACCAGCTTGTGATTTACTTTTGCACCGATACAGTGACTGCCGATGTCTGTATGTAATGAGAAAGCAAAATCCAGTGCTGTGGAATTCTGAGGCATGGTTTTGAGTTCACCTTTTGGTGTGAACACAAATATTTCGGAGGCAAACAGGTTGAGTTTGATTGTATCCAGGAAGTCAATAGCATCCGGTTGAGGATCATCCAGGATTTCTTTGATGGTTTTCAACCACTTCTCAAGTTCTCCCTCGTCTTCACTACCGCCTCCTTCTTTGTATTTCCAATGGGCGGCAAATCCTTGTTCTGCAACGTCATTCATGCGTTCACTACGAATCTGGACTTCGATCCATTGTCCGTTGTTACCCATCAGGGTAACATGCAGTGCCTGATATCCATTGGCTTTAGGATGACTAACCCAGTCGCGCAGGCGGTCTGGATGAGGTTTATATATTTTGGAGATAGATACATATATATCAAAACAGTCATTTAGCTCTTCTTCCGGATTTCTGGGTTCAAAGATTATACGTACAGCAAGCAGATCGTATATTTCTTCAAAAGGAACATGCTTGGTTTGCATCTTATTCCAGATAGAATAAATGGATTTGACGCGTGCCAATATGCGATATTTTAATCCCATCTTATCCAGTTGCTCTCGGATAGGTGCAGTAAAATCATTGAATACCTTGTCTCGTTCTGCGGCAGTGGCATTCAGCTTTTCTTCAATTTCCAAATATTCTTCAGGATGTTCATACTTGAAGCTGAGGTTCTCCAGTTCTGTTTTTATCTTATACAATCCCAGACGATTGGCCAAAGGGGCATAGATGTAAAGCGTTTCTCCTGCAATTTTATATTGCTTGTTGGGCAACATGGAACCCAGTGTACGCATATTATGCAGACGGTCGGCAATCTTAATCAGAATTACACGAATATCGTCTGACATGGTGAGCAATAACTTCTTAAAGTTTTCCGCCTGAGCCGATGCACGATCACCAAATATCCCACCGGATATTTTGGTCAGTCCATCTACGATTTGTGCAATCTTAGGACCAAAGATGTTCTCAATGTCTTCTACTGTATAATCTGTATCCTCTACGACATCATGAAGTAAGGCTGCGCAGATAGAAGTTGAACCCAAGCCTATCTCGTTACATACAATTTTAGCAACAGCTATCGGGTGCATAATATAAGGTTCACCGGAACGGCGTTTAATACCTTTATGTGCCTGATTGGCGAAATTGAATGCTTTTGTTATAATCTCAACACGTTTGCGATGCTTGGTTGCAAGATAATCGTTCAGTAGTTCCTGGAACGCTTGATCGATCATCTCTTCTTCTGCCAGTTCTTTTGGGGGTATATTAGTATCCATAAATGTCATCTTTTCATTGCTTTCTGCAAAAATAAGCAATTTTCAACTCGATGCAAGCAAAGATGTATTTATTTGTATATTTTCAGTTGTTTTCCTGCTGCAATCTTGGTATTTCGTAATCCGTTCCAGCTTTGGATATCTTTTATGCGAACTCCATATTTTGCTGCAATGGTTCCCAGTGTTTCCCCGCTTTTTATTTTGTGGTAGGTTGGCGTTCCTTTTCCAACAGAAGCTTTGGCCCTTGTATTGCTCGGCGGAGTATTATCATTGATAGCAATCGTTTTCCGGTTTCTGAATAACTCATCAGCCCGGTGAGCATAAATTGTATCTTGCTGATCGATAAATATACTAATGTGGCTTTGTGGCAGGCGAAGCGTGTAGGATTTGCTATCTCCCGGGATTATGTTCTTTTTATATTGGGGATTAAGACTTTTTATCTGGTCGATATTAACTCCACAGATGTCTGCGATCTGTTCAAAGTGCAGATTCTTATTTACTTGAACCGTATCTGTACTGGCAGGAATATTTGTTTCCATCGGGCAAATATTATGATCGCAGTAGTAGGTCATTACATAGTTGGCTGCAATAAAAGCCGGTACATATCCGCGGGTTTCTTTGGGCAGGAGATTGTATATATCCCAATAATCCGTTTTACCGTTTGCGCGGCGTATGGCCTTGTTAATTGTTCCCGGGCCGCAGTTGTAAGCTGCAATAACAAGGTTCCAGTCGCCATATATGGCGTATAGCTCTTTCAGATAACGTGCTGCCGCCCAGGTTGCCTTAATCGGGTCACGGCGTTCGTCCACAAGACTATTTGAGTCAAGCCCATACATCTTACCTGTAGCCAGCATAAATTGCCACAGCCCAGAAGCTCCTGCACGGGATACGGCAGAAGGATTTAAAGCTGATTCAATGATAGGCAGATATTTGAGTTCCAGTGGGAGGTTGTAGGCATCGAGTGCTTCTTCAAAAATAGGCATGTAAAAATTACAGGCACTCAACATAAAAGAGACCTGATTGCGCAGACGTCCTGCATACATATCAATAAATTTGCGTACAATTTCATTATACGGCATTTCCATGATAGCGGGGATGCGCGAAAGACGGTCGATATAGACAGAGTCACTGAACAGTGGATTCACTTCAGAAGTACTGCAATCTTTGCCTAAATCGATATAGTTTTTAGCTTTCCAGTCATTAAGCAGACTGTCAAGCGGATAAGTCATACTTTTCGGAAGGTCGATACTTTCCTGGCGCTCGGTTCCGTTTTCTTTGATAATTACGTCTACACTTTGTGCTTTTACCTGTGTGCTTGCTAACAGGAAAAAGAGAATAAAGGGGTAATAGTTTTTTAGTTTTTTCATTCTTAGTTGTTGATCTTCAGTTGTTTTTAAAACCTAAAGCTACATTGTACACCTACCGATTTATTCATCGGGCGGAATTGGTCGTTAATAATTGTTGGCTCAACCCGCAGACTTAAATCCGGGGTAATATCAAAATTCGATAATTCTGCATCAACATAAGCGTCGATTACAGAGATCAGATATACACCGATAAAAGCGAATATACTAAGATCTCGATAGCGACGGAACATATCTTTACGTTTTCGTAAAACTTCTTTGGCCTGGCTGTCTGAATAACCTGTAGGAGGTAAAATGTCAAGATGACTATTAGTTGTAGGGTCACTATCCATTATATCCAGATAAGCTTGCGAGTAATCTTTATACATCTTCCCGTTCCAGCTTAGTGCATAAGCACATCCGGCAAATCCTCCATAAATAATGGGAAGTTTCCAGAACTTACGATTGTAAATTTGTCCTCCTCCCGGGAAAACGATTGCCAGCCAGGTGGCCTTTGTCGGATTAGGAGTCCAGATTTTCTCTGGAATGGCAGGAGGCACAGTATCTTTGGGTTGGGGCAGGACTACAGCTGTCTCTATCTCTTTGAGATTTTTCTTATTGGCCTTATCCAAGCTGTCAGCTACTATAGGAGCTACCGCCTGCATTTGGGTACTGTCTATTTTAAGTGCAGTGATACTATCTCTACTGAGCAGAGCTCTGTTTGTGCCCAAAGAATCTTTCTCTGCCGGACTATTGGTCTCACGATGCCGGCGCGCACGTGCTTTAGGAGCTTCACGTACTGTTACGGAGTCGTGTGTTGTAACCTTGACAGGTTCTTGTGCATACACATCAATCCCTGCTACCTGTAGAAAACAGAGAAGCAGGGTGATGATATATGGTTTGTATATCTTATATTTCCTTGTCATTTACTTCTTTAACGTGTCGAAGATTTCCATGATACGTTCCAGATCTTCTTCGTTGTTGAAGGGGATGCTGATTTTACCTTTTCCTTTCTCAGAACAGGTCAACTGTACCTTGGTATTGAAAAATCCCGAAAGATGTTGCTTTAGCATGTTGAATTCTTCCGGTAGTTTGGAACGCTTTGGTGTGATTTTGCGTGTTCCGCTTTTTACGGTTTCTCCTTCGCTCAGTGATTTTACAATCTCTTCTACTTTGCGTACGGAGTAATCGTGCTCCAATATCTCTTCGAATATTTTTACTTGCAGTTTAGGGTCTCCCAACGTAATTAATGCGCGGGCATGTCCCATATCAATTTGTTTGTTTTGCAATGCCATCTGAATTGGTGCCGGTAACTTCAACAAGCGCAAATAGTTGGCAATAGTAGTACGTTTCTTACCTACTCGTTCGCTGAGACGTTCCTGCGTCAATTCATATTGTTCCAGCAAATGTTGATAGGCAAGGGCTATTTCTACTGCGTTAAGATCTTCACGCTGAATATTTTCAATCAGCGCCATTTCCATTACGTTTTCATCATCGGCTGTGCGGATATAGGCTGGGATTGTTTTTAACCCCGCTTTAAGTGAGGCTCTGTAACGGCGTTCTCCAGCTATAATCTGATATTCATCCTCCGTAAGCTTACGCAATGTGATAGGTTGGATAATACCGATTTCAGAGATAGAATCTGCCAGTTCCTGCAATGCCGTTTCGTCGAATTCCCGACGTGGCTGATTCGGATTAACAGAGATTTGTGACAACTCTATCTCATTAATAGACGAAGAACCTTCGGTCTTTACTTCATCCATTGAAAGCAGAGCGTCTAACCCGCGGCCTAATGCATTTCTTCTTTGTGTTGCCATATACCTCGTTTATTTACTATTTCTGTTGATAATTTCTTGTGCTAATGCCATATGATTTTTGGCTCCGGTTGATTCTGCATCATATAAGATGGTTGGTATACCGTAACTGGGAGCTTCGCTTAGTTTGACATTACGCTGTATTACAGTCTTAAATACCAATTCCTGAAAATGGCGTTTTACCTCATCGTATATCTGATTGGCCTGACGCAGGCGTGAGTCATACATTGTCAGTAAGAATCCTTCTATTTCCAGTGCCGGGTTAAGTTTGGATTTTATAATTTTAATGGTATTCAATAATTTACTGATTCCTTCGAGAGCGAAGTATTCAGCCTGCACAGGGATGATTACAGAATCAGCAGCGGTCAGTGCGTTAATAGTGATGAGCCCCAGCGAAGGCGAACAGTCTATTAATATATAATCATATTCTTCCTTCAGAGGAGTTAACACTTCTTTCAATATCTTTTCGCGGTTCTTCAGATTTAGCATCTCTATTTCTGCTCCTACCAGATTGATATGTGAAGAGATGACTTTCAGTGATTCAATTTCTGTGTCATGGATAGCATCCTGTACATCAGCTCTATCTATAATACATTCATAGATTGTACACTCTGATTGCTTAATATCAACTCCCAGACCAGATGAAGCATTTGCCTGTGGGTCTGCGTCAACCACCAGTACTTTTTTTTCGAGTGTAGCGAGTGAGGCTGCGAGATTGATCGTAGTCGTTGTTTTACCTACACCGCCTTTTTGATTGGCCAAAGCAATTATTTTTCCCATATTATCTAATTTTATCGGCTGCGAAATAAGTGATAATAACTCAGAGCACCTACGAAAAAAGAGAAACTTTGCTGATTCTGTTGATAAGTCATCTGTTTTGTTAATAACTGAACAATGAAATCTTTATGTATTCCTTTTCCTGGCCTGCAAATATACATATTTATATTAAATAACGGGTTGCTTTTTTACTCACTTGCAGAAGATTAAGATTTGTAAACGCCTGCAAATGATTATGCGGGAAAGTAAATAATAACTCCTGTACCTTCTCAGAATACATATAACTAAATATCTTCAAAGTCTGGATGAAGGTTTAAAAAAGGGGAGAGTTGGTGATAAACGTTCTTTTTGCTACTTTTGTACTGAATTATAAAGACTAAGGAGATTATTATGGAAAATAAGCGACCTTTGATACTCATCTCTAATGATGATGGTGTCATGGCAAAAGGCATAAGTGAACTTATAAAGTTTCTTCGTCCGTTAGGCGAAATTGTAGTTATGGCGCCCGATACTGCCCGTTCGGGTAGTGGATGTGCTATTACCGTGACTCAACCTGTACATTATCAGTTAGTTCGTAAAGAGGTGGGATTGACCGTATACAAATGTTCGGGTACACCGGCTGATTGTATTAAACTGGCTTGGAATACAGTACTTGATCGGAAACCCGATTTGGTGGTAGGAGGTGTTAATCATGGTGATAATTCGGCAACGAATGTCCATTACTCCGGTACGATGGGAATTGTAATTGAGGGGTGTCTGAATGGGATTCCTTCTATTGGCTTTTCTCTTTGCAGTCATGATCCCGGAGCCGATTTTGAGTCAGCAGGCCCGTATATCCGTCAAATAGCTTCTCAGGTATTAGAAAAAGGATTACCTTTATTAACTTGTCTGAATGTAAATTTCCCTGATACAAAGGATATTAAGGGAATTAAAGTCTGTGAACAGGCTAAGGGGCGATGGACCAATGAATGGGAAGCTTGTCCCCGAAAAGGAGATAGCAATTATTTCTGGCTGATAGGAGAGTTTACAGATGATGAACCGGAGAATGAGAAGAATGATCATTGGGCACTTGCTAATGGTTACGTTGCCATTACTCCGACCAAAGTGGATGTGACGGATTATGAGTTTATGAACGAACTGAATAAATGGTTTGAATAATGAAATATTATCTCATTGTTGGCGAAGCTTCCGGTGATCTGCATGCCTCTCATCTGATGGCTGCATTGAAAGAAGAGGATCCGCAGGCCGATTTTCGTTTCTTTGGCGGTGACTTGATGGCTGCTGTTGGAGGGACGATGGTGAAGCATTATAAAGAATTAGCTTATATGGGATTTATTCCTGTATTGTTGCATTTGCGCACTATCTTTGCCAATATGAGGTGTTGTAAAGAAGATATAGTATCCTGGAATCCGGATGTTGTTATTCTGGTAGATTATCCAGGTTTCAATCTGAATATTGCAAAGTTTATTCACTCTCATACTCAAATACCTGTCTATTATTATATTTCGCCAAAGATATGGGCTTGGAAGGAATATCGGATAAAGAACATTAAACGTGATGTTGACGAGCTTTTTTCCATTCTTCCCTTTGAAGTTGAGTTTTTTGAAAAGAAGCACGGCTATCCGATACATTATGTTGGCAATCCTACGGTGGATGAGGTGACTGCTTTTTGTCATTCTCATTCGGAGAGTTTTGGAGATTTTATTCGCGACAATAATCTGGAGGATAAACCGGTTATTGCTCTTCTTGCCGGAAGTCGGAAGCAAGAGATAAAAGACAATCTTCCCGGTATGTTAAAAGCAGCTTCTGCTTTTCCTGATTATCAGTTGGTGCTGGCGGGAGCCCCTTCTATTACTCCTGAATATTATCAGCAATATGTAGGCGATGTGCAAGTGAAGATTATTTTCAATCAGACTTACCGGCTTTTGCAACACTCTGATGTAGCCCTGGTTACCTCTGGTACAGCAACATTGGAAACAGCACTTTTCCGGATTCCTCAAGTTGTATGTTATTATTTGGCATGTGGCAAGTTTGTGTCTTTTTTGCGTAAGCATATTCTGAAAGTAAAGTTTATTTCTCTTGTTAATTTGATAGCCGATCGTGAAGTTGTAAAGGAACTTGTTGCTGATACAATGACGGTTGAGAATATGAAAATAGAGTTGGAACGACTTTTGTTTAATAAGGAGTACCGCCGGAAAATGTTGGATGAATATGAATTAATGGCTCAACGTCTTGGTCCAGCTGGAGCTCCCCGGCATGCTGCTCGTGAAATGATGAAATTGCTTAAAAAATAAGCTATCTTTTGATAATAAATCTAAAGCCGGTGCAGTAAATGCCCGGCTTTTTTATTTATCTGATAGAAACAAAAAAGAAAGGAATACATATATGAAAAAGTTGAATTGTTTTTTCTTAGTGTTGTTATTGGTATTAATTCCTACTTTGCAATCATGTGATGAGAGTGATGGATATTCTATCGGACAACGTGGAGGGAGTTGGGCTACAGTTCGTGTAGTGAGTGGTGATACGTATTATTTTGAGTCCGATAATTATGGGAGTCTTTGGCCGGCTGCAACAAATGTTTATGGATTTAAACCGGTAGACGGTAAACGTATGCTTGTTGTTTTCAATCCTTTGTATGATAACTATGGGGAGTATGATATGGCTATTAAGGTTGAGAACCTATTTCCTGTTACAACGAAGCAGGTGGAAGACTTAACCTCAGAGAATGAAGAAGAGATAGGCAATGATCCGGTCTCTATTCTTAAAGGTGATATCTGGATTGCTAATGGATATCTGAATCTTATATTCGAACAGAACAGACCTGTTTATGGGCCACACCGGGTTAGTCTGGTGCGTAATACGATAGAGGAAGCAGAAGATGATGGATATATCCATTTAGAATATCGTTATAATACGCATAACGATCTGTCCGGTTGGTTTGGTTATGAACCCGTTTCATTTAATCTGAATTCTCTGGACTTTGAAGGAAAGAAGGGGTTGAAGTTGAAACTGAACTCATCCGTAAATGGCAAAATTGAGTTGACATTTAACGTGAAAGAAACGACGTCTGTCCCCAAAATAGCTCTAAACCTTGTTTATAACACACTGGAAGCAGGTAAGACGGAATAGTGTTTTGCCGGGCTTTCAATTAAAACGGGCCTGTCTTTGCTGTTGGAGACAGGCCCGTTTCTGTATATGAATCTTTTTTAAATCCATGTCAATGCGTACAGATAAACTACTGCTGGAGGTATCGCCATCAATGCACTATCAAACCGGTCTAACATACCACCATGTCCAGGAAGAATAGACCCGGAGTCTTTGATGTGAAGTTGGCGTTTTAATAATGATTCTGTAAGATCCCCCCAGGTACCAAAAACTACTACTACCAATGCGAGTCCCGCCCATTCTGCTACGCTCATAATCGGGAAGAAATGAGCAAATACAAAAGACGAAGCTATTGATACCATGCCTCCTCCAATAGAACCTTCCCACGATTTTTTAGGGGAGATACGTTCAAAAAGACGATGCTTTCCTATTAATGAACCTACACAATAAGCTCCTGTGTCACTCAACCAGATGAAGACGAAAATAGATAACGGCAATATCCGGTTGTAGCTTACAGAGGAATCTTCCGGATTATTGTGAAAAGCCAATGCACTCAATAAAGCGAAGGGTAATGCAATGTATAGTTGACTCAACATAGAGAAAGCCCAATTGAGCACAGGGCTTTCCTTCTTCAGATACAGTTCGCTAATCATCATGTAGAGAAGCAAAAGTAAATAAGGAAGGAATATTTTAGAGTCTGATGCATCAATGCAGAATCCCATTATAGCCAGAAACAGATAAGCTCCGCCCAACATGATAATGTTCTTATTGACGCTGACACCTTCTATATGATTGACCAGGCTACCAAATTCCCGTATTGTTAGAGCACTGATTACTATAAAAAGTGCTCCGAAACTGAATGGGTGATAGAGAATGCATCCTACCAATATGGCTACAAATAGTACCCCTGTGATCGCTCTTTGTATAAAATTGTTTTTCAACGTGTTTAGATTTTAATTTTGTAATTCGGTAACCGGTGTTTCTGCTGAGGCTTCAGCTTCCTTTTTGGCTTCCTTCTCTTCGTTCATTTTCTTTTCAAGAGCTTTCTCTGCATCTGCAGCGTCTTTACTTTCTTTAGCTGCCATGATTTCTTCAGAGCGTGATGCCCATGGACGTTTACCAAAGATACGTTCTACATCCTCCGCAAAGATAACTTCTTTGTCTATTAACAATTGAGCCAATTGATTATGTCCGTCTTTATGTTCGGATAGAATCTGTTTAGCCCGTTCGTATTGTTCGTTGACCATCTTTTTTACTTCCTCGTCAATTAATTCAGCTGTCTTTTCACTATAAGGACGATTGAAAGAATATTCATCATTGTTATAGTAACACAGATTAGGCAGTCTGTCGCTCATACCAAGATAAGCAATCATACCGTATGATTGTTTGGTGACGCGTTCTAAGTCGTTCATTGCTCCGGTTGAGATTCTTCCAAGGAATAAATCTTCTGCGGCACGTCCACCTAAAGTGGCACACATTTCATCAAGCATTTGCTCTTTGGTGGTGATTTGACGTTCTTCCGGTAAATACCAGGCAGCGCCTAATGCACGACCACGCGGTACAATGGTTACCTTTATCAATGGATTGGCATATTCAAGTAGCCAGGAAATGGCTGCATGACCTGCTTCGTGCAGCGCAATGGAACGGCGTTCAGCTTCGGTTGTTATTTTGGTTTTCTTTTCCAGACCACCAATGATACGGTCTACTGCATCCAGAAAATCTTGTTTACCAACAAAGCTCTTTCCATGGCGGGCTGCAATCAAGGCAGCTTCATTACATACATTGGCTATGTCTGCTCCTGAGAATCCAGGTGTCTGGCGAGCCAGTAAATCTACATCTACACTATCATCTATTTTAATAGGACGCAGGTGTACACCAAATACTTCTTTACGTTCATTTAAGTCGGGCAGGTCTACATGGATTTGACGGTCGAAACGTCCGGCACGCAAAAGGGCTTTATCCAATACGTCTACACGATTGGTAGCGGCAAGGATAATAACGCCACTGTTAGAACCGAAACCATCCATTTCTGTCAAGAGCTGGTTCAATGTATTTTCGCGTTCATCATTTCCTCCCATTGCCGGGTTTTTACCACGGGCACGTCCTACTGCATCAATTTCATCAATAAAAATGATACAGGGAGCTTTCTCTTTTGCCTGGCGAAAGAGGTCGCGAACTCGGGAAGCACCTACACCAACAAACATTTCAACAAAGTCTGAACCTGCCAGAGAGAAAAACGGTACATTCGCTTCACCGGCCACCGCTTTGGCAAGCAGGGTTTTACCTGTTCCCGGAGGACCTACCAACAACGCACCTTTAGGAATCTTACCACCAAGGTCCGTATATTTCTGTGGTTGTTTCAGGAATTCTACAATCTCTTCCACTTCTTGTTTGGCCTCGGCAAGTCCTGCCACATCTTTAAATGTGATTTTAATAGCACCACCTTTTTCAAAAAGTTGTGCTTTGGACTTTCCTACATTGAATACTCCACCGCTGCCTCCGCTTGCTCCACCACTCATTCGACGCATGAAGAATATCCACAGTCCGATGAGGAAGATGATCGGCAAGAAGTTTATCAGAATAGAACCAAATATGTTGTTCTTTTTATCGTAGCTTATGGAACCATCAAAATGGCCTTCTTGTTTTTGGGCATCAATGAAATTACCAAGACTCTCACGTGTGGGAGCTTCAGTGGTAATCATTGGGTTTTTGCCAACGCGGGTTGAATCTTGTTTGAATACCTTGCCCACAAACTGCGGTTTGATAAATACTTCAACCGAACTGTCGTCATATCCTACTACTTTACTCACATACCCTTCACGAACGTACTGTTGGAATTCGTCGTAAGGAATCTGTTTGCTTATAGTACCTCCCTGATTACTCCACCAAAGGCCCAGGAGCATTAGGGCTATAATCATGTACATCCAGTTCAGATTGAACTTGGGCATATTTACTTTATTGGGTTTCTTGTTTTTATCTTCCATATTGAAAAATTAGTCAATGTCGGGGATCGTTGTTAACTTGGCATCCGCCCAAAGATTTTCCAGATTATAGAAATATCTGGTTTCGGGCAGGAATACGTGTACCAGCACATCTGAATAATCCATAGCTACCCATTCGGCATTTCGCAGACCATCTATTGCAAATGGTTTAATGTCTGTGCCTTTCCGGGTGAAATCTTTGATTGAATCAACGATGGCTGTTATTTGGCTGGGTGAGTTACCTTGACAAATTACTAAATATTTGCATATTGTATCGCCAATATTTGTCAGGTCGGCTATAACGATGTTTTTACCTTTTTTCTCTTGAATTCCTTCTGTTATTTTTTCAATTAATATTTTCGTCTCGTTCATTTATCGGTTGAAATTTAATAATCAATGCTTTTACTTCTCTTTATAACAAGGAAGCTCTTGTCTTTGTTTCTTGCTATATTAACATAATATAGGTTACAAATATACGCTGAATTCTTGTATCAAAGAAAGTTATGTCGTAAAACTCTTCTTTTTTTGTGTTTTTTAGGGATGTATCTTTAAAAATAGGGAGGACATCATTGATTTTTTGCAAAAAAAATATGTGAAATGTTTGAAATTCCCAAATTCTTTGTATCTTTGCACCCGCAAACGAGAAACAACGGAGTCGATCGTTGAAAAATAAGTATTGGGCTATGGTGTAATGGTAACACTACAGATTCTGGTCCTGTCATTTCTGGTTCGAGTCCAGATAGCCCAACAACACTACAGTTAATTACAGATAAAAAGCCGCTAAAATTGCATTTTTAGCGGCTTTTTTTGTATCCGATAGTAATGTAACCGAAAAAAGATAACAGCGATTCGGTGACATTTGCGGTGACAAGTATCGCTTCTTCTCATTCTTTTTTTAATGAATTCATCTAAAACCAATAACAGATGAATAAGAAGCAAACTTTTTCCGTGCTCTTCTGGATTAGGAAGGGGAGAGGCATCGGAAATCTGTCACCACTCTTTTGCCGGGTCACAATCAACGGCCAAAGATACGAAATTCCTACGAATTTTAATCTGAATCCTGAAAGCTGGTCATCAGCCGCCCAAAAGTCGCTTGGAAAAACAGCGACTGACAAAGGGGCAAATCGAGCTATTGAGGATATTAAAGTAGTCATCGAAGAAACTGTAGCAAAAATACGGCAAAAGAACTACACGCTCAATATTGAGAATTTTCGGCTTATGTTCCGCGCGCAGGATAATGAGTATTCCACTATTAAAACACTCTTCGATTACCATGCTGTCATGGAGAAAAAGAACCTACGCGCTATCACGTTTGTAGGTTACGCTATCACGAAGCAACATCTGCTTAATTTCGTCCGTATAAAATTTCACGTCTCCGATTTTGATATCAATGCAATTGATAAGGCGTTCGTTTATGAATTCTTTGCTTACTTGCAAGGATTCAAGAGGCAAGACGATGTACGTCTTTGTACTGTTAATGGTGCGCTGAAACACATACAACGCTTTAAAAAAGTAATGGGTATTGCGCTGGAAAATGAATGGATTAATAAGAATCCGGTTACTGCGCTACATGCTAAGAAAAATAAGGTAGAAAAGGGCTTTTTGTCTAAAAAAGAAATAAAAGCTATCGAAGAGGTGACGTTAAAGCCTAATTATGGCATTGTGAGGGATATTTTCCTGTTTGCGGTCTATACCGGTATCTGCTATGCCGATATCTGCAATCTTACAAATGATAATATTAGTATTGGAATTGATAAGAGTTTGTGGCTGAACTTTAACCGACAGAAAACAGATACCCGGGTATCTCTTCCTTTATTAGAACCCGCGCATACTATATTAACAAGGTATGAAGCCTATAATAATCACAGAAAGAATGGGCGGATTTTCCCGATTCCTCCCAATCAGGTCGTTAATCGTTACCTCAAAACGATAGCCAGGGAAGCCGGAATAGATAAAACGATAACATTTCACATGGCAAGGCACACATTCGCAACGACCATTACGTTAGCCAATGGTGTACCTATTGAAAGCGTATCTAAGATGTTGGGACACACCAATCTTACCACCACGCAGATATACGCAAAGGTGGTAGATACAAAAATAATGGATGATATGGCCGCATTGAAAGATATGTATAAGAAGAAAGAGTCAACAACCCCTAAAGCCGTAAACGAATGAAGGATAGCAAAATTGAAGAAGCCTTTAGAGGTTTAGGAAGAACAGAGAAAGCGAAGTTTGTTTCGCAGAATATTGATTATGCAAATGCTGATGCAGTTGCTAAGTATGTAAGTGGCTATCTATTCGATGTCCTTAATGATGTCGGAGATGATGAGTATATAGCAGCGTATCTCAGAAAAAAGGGATATGAAGTAACAAAACAAGAATAACCCTCAAAACAATATAGAAAGGAGTAAAAATGGCAAGAACAATTTATGAAAACATTGGTGTTGAATTCGTTTTGGAAGAAATAGACGAATATGAAGCAAAAATCAAGGTTAATGACAAAACTCTGATTTATATATCTAGAGAACAAGAGGCTGAATTTGAGGAAGAACTTAAAAAGTTATTCGACAAATATAGAATTTAATTTATAATTAAATAAGGTATGAGTAAAGAAGTAAAAGAAATAGTACGTGTTGGCTTTGCCAAACATATAGCACTATTGGGCTATACAAAATCAGAGAACATTATGTTCCCGTCCAGTGCTCAAATGCAAATATACGATACCGAAGATGAACCATTCGAAGATTGTACAGAAGCGTATGTGGACTTCTTTACAGAAGAACAGGTCGATAATTTGATAGAAGCATTGAAACGAGTAAAGGAATCATTCAAATCAATACAGAATTGAACAAATTATCAAATAAAAAAGCAATAAAGATGAAAACCAAAAGATTGATTGAAATGCAAGCGCCGACGGCGCTGCTGAAACTGGCGGAAGTAGAAGTAGAAAAAGAATATCTACGGTCTGCGGATGTGATGAAACTGTTCTCCATCAGCGACTCAACACTGAAGAACCTGAGACGGTCTGGAGAGCTCCCTTGTTACCGGCTCGGGAAAACGTATCTCTATAAGCGTGAAGAGATTGAGGCCTGTATGAAGAAGCTCACCGAAAGTGACGAAGATTAACCAATGAACTAATACCATTATGAGTAAAAACGGATTCTCTTATTATAAAGCGGAAACAGACCGCTATCAGGATATCAAGATCAAGCGGCTGAAAAAGCGTTACGGGTGTGACGGCTATGCCGTCTACCAATATGCGCTCAATGAGATATATCGTGTCGAGGGCTGTTACATCCGCTGGACGGAGGATCAACTCTTTGATTGTGCAGACTACTGGGGGCTCTCGGAAGCACGTGTTAAGGAGATTATTGATTATTGTGCGGAGATATGCCTGTTCAATACGCTGATCTGGAAGAACCAGTGCATACTGACGGCACGCGCCATCCAGTCGCGCTACCTTGATATCTGCAAGGTGTCGAAGAAGAAAGCATATATCCCGATGGATATTATACTGGTAGAACCGCAACAGGAGATGAAACAGCCGGAGCCGATGCCGTTGTTCTCGGCAGAAGTGCAACCCGCTGCCGGAACGGGACAAAATGCACCAATGCCGGAAACTGTTTTCCAGAATCTTCCGGAAACATTCCAGAATACTCCGGAATACTCTGGAAATATTCCTGAAAAAAACGACAAAGAAAAGAAAAAGAAAGAAAATACCCCCTCTATCCCCCCGGTACGTTCCGGAGAACTCTCGGAGGAGGAGGCGAAAAAATTGCTTCGCTCTGTTGGATTGGATAGAAACGGGATATGCCCGGCACAGGCAGCTGCGCCGCCACCGCCATCGGATAAACCGCGCAACCCGCACGGGCTGCTGGAGGCGTTAAAGTCATTCGGACTATCACAAGTTGAGTTGGAGGAGGTGCTCCGGCTGTCACGGCACGGGGAGATAGATAACCCTGTGTGGGGGATTTTGAATGAAATCCGGACGAGCAAAAAAATTAAATTTCCGCGGCTATTTCTTTTGTCGAGGCTGCGGGGCGCGATGGGCGAAGTGGTGAAGAAGGCGGCGGCATCGTAACGTAAAGTGTTCACTTCCGGTAAGTTACAATTATAATAACCGTTAGTGACGGAATGATTTATCACGAATGTAATTAACAATAATACAGCGAATTATGAGTGAGACAAACGTGGTGTACTATCCGCGCCGAATGCGTGTAGGATGGTGCGTGGCCCACACTGTCAGGGTGATGGGCGTGGTAATTGAACGCTACGGACAGCGGGCAGCGACGTATCCGGAAGCCTGCCGGCTGGCCGAATCGATGAATAAACAGACCGGGAACGGCCATAACAAAAAAACGGAATGAGAGAAAAAGCAAGTACACTGACACTCAGGCTATATGCCGATGAAGCGGCCCAGCTGGAGATCGTGAAACAGCAGGTAGGTAAGCAGACCGGGAGTGAGGCAATCAAGTACGTGATTCGGGAGTACCCTCGATTCTGTGCACACTACAAGCAACAGGCAAAGGAGTGGCAGGAGAAGGAACGGAAGTACCAGGAACAGGAGTGGGAGATCAGGGAACTGAAGGAAGCGCTAAAGGTGGTGATGAAGTTCATCAGGGAGGACTGATAGCAGATCTCTCCGGAAGCAACTCTCGAGCTGAGCGAATCTGATAGCAGATTGTTGTGGCCAGGTTCGCCGGCTGCCGTGAAAGTGATAGCAATTCTATCGGATATCGCATTGATCAGGAAGAGATCCTGTCAGGTGGGTGATAGCAGCGTTGCATCTGAGTGTCTACCGCTCAGCCCGTGCCGCCCGTCTCGCGAGCCGTCTCCTTCGTCGCCGACTTCGCCAGCCGTGCCGCCCTCGGGCAGTGCGGTTTCCATGCTTCCGGTTCCGAAGGGCTACGGTCTGCGGTTGTTGTCTACGGTTACGCTCCGTGCCGCTTCCATGCCCTTTCCGTAGCTGCTTGTTTGACGGGCAAAGAAGCCGCCCTCTGCCGGCTCCGACTGTCTACGGTTCGCGGTTGCTATCGTTCGTCCTGGTACTGTTCCTGTCCCAGTCTGTCGGTATCGCTGCCCGGCGTTCGCTCTGTTATCTGAAGCGCCCTTCGCCGTCCTTCGGGCGCGTTGCAGACGTGATGTTGCTGCAGCGGTGGGTGATATACGGCAATTGACGGACCGTAACGGGTTCAGAGGGAACTATAATGAGCAATTATGTTTCAATGGTCGCGGTCCAAGTGTTCCCGCGCTGCATTAAACATAACAGCGCATTATAGCCCTCTGCCCCCTGCCGCCGGGCTACGGTTTCCGAAGGGGCTTAGAAGTTACCCCGTTCGGAGCTACAGCGCTGCATCTCTCGGGCAGTGCGGCTGTCTGTCTAAGTTCCAAACGCCGGACCGGGCTACGGTTCCGACCGCGCTGCCATGCCGTCCGGCACAAGCCCGGGGTCGCGGGCACAGCCCGATACCTCATTTCATCGCTGACGCCGTGCCGGACTGCAACCAGTGCCCAACTGCACGGCGGGACGGCTACGCCGCCCGCTTCGCGAAGCGCGGCGAAGCCACGCCAAGAAAGTAATAAACAAACTTTTGCTTCCGACATTAATGTCGAGAGCAAACTAAAAGAGATAAGTGATAATTCTCAAAATTAATGAAGGGATGAACTATTTATTGAATATTCTAAGAGAAGCAAAATCTGATAATTGTACTGTATCAAGGTCTAATTCTTTTCTAAGATCATTTCGCAATTCATTGAGTAATTTTGAAGTATCGGCTGTTCTGTTAGTCTTCATATCTGAAACAAACTCTTTTGAAAGCTGTATTTGCTTTAACGATCCAAATAGTTGTATGTCAGCAATAGCTTTTTCTAAATTATTGATTAATGAGGCATCATGTCTGTTTGAGGCACTTTCTAAAAGCTGCCAAGCAGTAATGAGATATTTAATTCTCATCTCTTTTTTTTTATTAATTAAATCTCTTTTTTTATTTAAAGAGTGTACAATAAACAAGCTAAAGAAACTAAATACCAATGCTATTAAGCTAATAATAAGCGACCAACTATTTTCCATGAAAAAACTATTAATTAATAATTATACAAATATATAAAAACAATTCAAAATTGAACAGAAAGAAGTAATTAATACGCTCACACCGCTACAGCCCGAACCCTCTTCGGTGGGGGAGCGCCCTGCGGTAAGGGGGGCGACCACGCCCACCGACAAGCGTACCCCCCAAGGGGGCGGAGGGGGGTAGATCAAAAAGAATACCTTATAACTATATATAATCATATTACGAGTACAACCCTACCATATAATCCGTATCTTTATGCTTGAAAATCAAACTCATGCTATCAATCTCAAATCTTATCTCATGGAAAAAACGAAAACACCGCACCTTGAAAACCGCTGCTATGGCTTCAAAGAGTTCGCAGTGCTCTACTTCCCGAACATCGCACCCGCATCAGCATCGATACGGCTCAAACAATGGATACTCACCTCTGCGGAAGTCGTGGCCGATCTTGAAGCAACCGGATATCAACGGACTCAACGCATCTTAACACCCCGCCAACGCGATATTATTGTAACCGCTTTCGGCTCACCTTTCTAAGTGTAATTTTATGAGAAAAATCACTCTGATTGTGGTGCATTGCACCGCCTCGCGCTGCACAAGCACGCTAACACCTGCCGTCCTGGACGCTGAACACCGCCGACGCGGCTTCACCGGTTGCGGCTATCATTATTACATCACAAAAGACGGAACAATACACCCCATGCGCGACGTTACTCTAATCGGCGCACACGCCAAAGGCTTCAATGCCGGCAGTATCGGCATTGCTTACGAAGGTGGATTGGACGCGGATGGGAAACCGGATGATACACGTACTCCCGTCCAGAAAGAATCCCTCCTTATTCTTATCCGTCGCTTAATGGCTGAATATGCAACTATCAGTGCCGTTGTGGGACACCGTGATCTCAGCCCCGACCTAAACGGAAACGGCATCATAGAGCCACAAGAATGGATTAAAATATGCCCCTGCTTCGATGCCTCAGCCGAATACCGGGAATTAGTGATGAGTGATTAGTGATAAGTAAGCGTACGAAAACACAAGCACTAATCGCTTATCACTAATCACTAATCACTAAATACCTTTCTTTGCCGGACATTTAAAAAAGGAGGATAGTATGAAACCATTCTGGAAAGCTACGTTGGGAGTTTTAAAGCTCGTTTGCAAATTCATTACCTGGTTGGGTAATGGCAACGGCAAAGGAGATGCTCCGGCAAGTAAGTAGAACCACCTTTAAGGGCTGCAGCGATAGGCGTTGCAGCCTTTTTTCTTGTTGTAAACACACATATTCATATCGATATTCACCCAACCGCATACACCCCTGGAGCGCTCACGCGCACGTACTTATATTTGTGTCATTATTAACCCACAAACCTTACTATTATGCCAGTAAAGTATTCTGTTATTCCGCGCAAAAACCCGCTCAAGAAGGATGAGCCGGCAAAATTTTACGCGCAAATCCAATCGAACGGTGAAGAGGATTTCAAATCGATGACCCGCGCAGTAGCCGACCGTTGTACGGTGACCGGTTCGGACGCAAAGGCTGTGCTTGATGCCTTTACAACCATTATGATCCAGCGTTTGTCCAATGGTCAGATTGTTCGCTTGGCCGATCTTGGTTCATTCCGCATGTCGGCAACCAGTCAGGGCACTGCTACCGAAAAAGAATTCAATGCCGCTAAAATCACGAAAGCACGCATTATCTTCACGCCCTGCAAGGAGTTGAAAGATATGTGTAAGGCGGTTTCTTTCACAAAAACTTCTCTAATTCCTGTTCCTGAAGAAGGCGGAACCGGAGGAGAAGGCGAGGGCGAAGACCCATCTGTATAAACCGTGCCTACAAGGCTTCTAACGCGTGTAAAACGTCCGTACCTTTTAAAATTAGGTACGGACGTTTTCTTTTTCCGCTCCGTACCTTTTTAAAAAACGACCGGAACGTTTTTCCGGGACGGTTTTTGGGGATATTCTTCCGTTTTTCTGCTTTTTGAGAGGATTTCGTATCTATATATAATAATACCCTCGTGTATTTTCCTCTTTTCTTTCACAAAGATCGGCAGAAGCTCTCAGGCCATCAAGGAACGCTGCGCTATTTCAGAAGAAAATCTCCTGAGCTCGTTCCTCGTGCGGTATTTTCTTCTGAAATTCCTTGCCGGTCTGTGTTCTTCTTCCGGGAAATGTTTCAAGAAAAAGGAAAAAAATGGGTTCGCTATGCAGGGTGTGGGCAGTTATAACATTGAACATTGCGGCAAAAGTAGGTGTTTTAGGATAAAAATTGCATTTAATATTGATAGTGTCAGATATTATTCTCACCTTTGTGACGCATTACAATTGTTTGTTTTCAGAGGATGGGAGTACTCGTCTTTTGGGCTACGAGTATATTTTGATATACTCGTGGCTTCCTGATATACGGTTCCGTCCCCCGTGTTGGAGTGTTAATGCACCCACTGTATTTTTCGTCCTCTGGAGAACAATATGTAATGCAACGGGTCAGCGGGACCGTACTTTTTCCCGTCATTACTTTGTTGTATGTTTATGGGAGATATATACACCGTCATATCCTATCATACTTATGAAACAAGCGATGAGACAAGAAGATTTCGCTTAATACTGTATGTCCGTAAAGGGAAGCGCATGCATCGGTATTTTGTCAGGTACCGGGAAGATATTAAGTACGATGTACTCTGTTCGTGTGTTCAGGCTGAAAGACAATACGAACTCAGGTATATAATTTCTTCTTATTTCGCTAAAGCAGTATGCCATATAAGGTTTTCATATAGCTGCTCATACCATTCATTATCAAAAAAGAAACAGAAAAGATTCACAATGGCTGCTTTTCTGAATGATTTATAATTCTCCCTCCCCAAACAGTTAATGTTAATAATAAAAAACCGCTATCTCTCAAAAGGTCGATAGCGGTTTTTTACCTGTGATATTTTTCGGCGTGGCTTTGTCCCGCTTCGCGAAGCGGACGGCGCAGCCGTCTCGCCGTGCAGCCGGTACGGCTGTCATCCGGGTCGGTGCGCCGCAGGGCGCGGTCCGCAAGGGCAGGCGTAGCGCGAGCGACAGAGAAAGGTATCGGGCTACCGCCCGCGACCCCGGGCTTGTGCCGGACGGCATGGCAGCGCGATCGGAACCGTAGCCCGGTCCGGCGTTTGGAACTTAGACAGACAGCCGCACTGCACGAGGGATGAAGCGTTGCCACCCACTTTCAGCCCCTTTGCCGACCGTAGGGAGCGGGGCGGTAGGAGATGGCGGTATTAAATATAATAATCATTTTGCACGAATAGCAGCTCCGATGCCGGGCAACAATGCTTATTATGTTTAATACTAAGCTCCTCTCTCTTTTTTCTGCAGTCGTGCAGAGAAAAAAGGAATACCGATGAAACACCACGTCTGCAACGCGCCCGAAGGACGGCGAAGGGCGCACGGGTAGAAGGACGAACGCTGGGCAGCGATACCGACAGACTGGGACAGGATCAGTACCAGGACGAACGATAGCAACCGCGAACCGTAGACAGTCGGAGCCGGCAGAGGGCGGCTTCTTTGCCCGTCAAACAAGCAGCTACGGAAAGGGCATGGAAGCGGCACGTAGCGTAACCGTAGACAACAACCGCAGACCGTAGCTCGGAGGAACCGGAAGCATGGAAACCGCACTGCCCGAGGGCGGCACGGCTGGCGAAGTCGGCGACGAAGGAGACGGCTCGCGAGACGGGCGGCACGGGCACAGCGGTAGACACTCAGATGCAATGCTGCTATCATTCTGCTATCACCCACCTGGCAGGATCTCTTCCTGATTAATATGATATCCGGCAGAAGTGCTATCACTTTCACGGCAGCCGGCGAACCTGGTCACAAAAATATGATAGCAACTTTCCATCAAGATCTTATTCCCGGTTCAACAATCTGCTATCAGATTCGCTCAGCTCGAGAGTTGCTTCCGGAGAGATCTGCTATCAGTCTTTAATCCTTTTCGATTCATCTATTAAATAATGCTAACAAGAAGGAACATTTTCGTTACTAATCTTTTATATGTGGAACAGAATCGTTACCTTTGTCATGTCCAATTAATAAATCGATCTTTTACATTATGAAGTACTCAGAATTTTACAAGCTGATAGAAGCCGCAGGCTGGACTCTCAGCAAAGGGAAAAAACATTATAAGTATGTTCATCCCGATTTCGATTACTTCATTCCTGTCGCCCGTCATGAAGCGCAAGAGGTCCCAACCGGAACTCTGAACAAAATGATGAAAGACGCCGGTTTGAAGCAAAAGAAAGAAAAAAAAGAGAACTTGTAAAAGTTCGCCACTCCCTTCGGGGAGTGGTATTAATTGGTCATTTATCACTCAAATAAGTACTTGAATATGAAAACAATTGTTGCTACAATCGAAAAGGCTTCCGATGGGGGATACGGCATCTATGCCGATCTGGCCGGATTGGTAGGTTATGGACTGACAGAAGAAGAAGCGAAAGCAGACTTCAACGCAGTTGTTGAAGAACAGGCCTCTTATTATCATGAGCGCAACGGAGCATATCCCATCTGGTACCAGGACGGATATACAATCGAATATCGATACGACTTATCTGGCTTTTTTCTGAGTTTTCCGTTTATCAATGCGTCTGAGTTTGCCTCTTATGTCGGTATCAATCCTTCATTGATGCGTAAGTATAAAAGCGGACTGGTCAAAGCAAGTGAGCGTCAAAAAGAGATGATACAAACTAAATACAGCGAGATGATACGAAATTTAGAGAGGGTAAAATTCTGATTATAGGATACGAATTATTGATTGGACACCTTTAATTCCCTTCTCTCATGCAAGAAAGAGCTTCCCGAAAATCGGGAAGCTCTTTTTCAATCTTTACTAAGGTTTTTCTACGAGATCAGTCGACCCACTCGAACCCGGTTTCCAGTCATTAATATCCGGGTCTACCGTCGGTTCTTCCTCCGTATCCTCCGGTTCTTCTTCTACTGGCGTTTCTATTCTCGGTTCTTCCGGCTTTTCAGTCTCAACTATATCGGGCTGACAGGATACCAATCCTAACACTACCGCGATTAATGGAATAATGTGTTTTTGCATATATTATTATTTGTTAATTACGCAAAGATATAATATTAAATACAATTATTACCTGTTTTTGTCTGTTTGTTTAAAATAATATTGTATCTTTGTTTCATAAACAAGAGTTCATTGATGAGAATGATTAGAGGCGTTTTTGCTGAATTCGGTGGCTAATTCGGTGACATCGAATATAGTAAACGACTGTAAAGTATTGTATTATAGTGGGTAAAGATGAGACGGTTTTGTTCCAGATAGCCCAACAAACAAGAAAGCGTGAAATGTCCTGGAGATGTTTTGCGCTTTTTTTATAAGCTAAAACCTATATGGAAAATAAAGGGAGTGCAATCATTTATATTCTTTTGATGCACTCCCTTTATTTTTTATATCTTTACTGTTTTGGTTTATTCTTCTTCTTTAATTGATTCGTCAATTACTTTAATTTTCTGCAAAACCAATTCTAAGTCAGCTTTTAACTTGTCCACTTTTCTGTTGAGTTCCGTTAACAGGCTATTTCCTTTTTTAGAAGCAGATGTCAGGAAGCCAAGATTGTTTTCATAAGTTTGGAGTTCACTTTTCATATTTTCGTATGCGCGAACCAATTTTTCGCGTTCTCTGTATAGAGTCTGTGGTCCTCCTCCTTGAATGTTGCTGATATTAGATTTGAAATTACTTAGTTTCTTATTTGAAGCGCTTATATTAAAACGTTCAAACAGATGATCAATCAGAGTATGGTATTGTTTGTACAGCTTATCTTTTTCCTTGAATGGCACATGTCCTATGGCGCTCCAGTCTTTCATCAATTCGCGAACCTGTTTACTCGCTTCTTCCGTGTCCATAGACTCGTCAATGGCAGTTAGTTGGCTGATGATGTCTTTCTTCTTCTCCATATTCTCTATTTCGACGGAACGTTGTGAAGAAGTTGCCTTATTTTTCTGTTCAAAGAAATAGTCACAAGCAGAAATGAAACGTTTCCATACCACATCTGAGTATTTTTTTGAAACCGGTCCGATCGTTTTCCACTCTTTCTGCAATTTGGTCAATGCGTCGGCTGTTGCTTTCCAGTCTGTGCTGTCTTTCAATGCTTCTGCTTTTTCACACAATGCTTTTTTCTTTTCCAGATTTTCGTTCATCCCCTCTTTCAATGCTTTGAAGAACTCTCCTTTTTTCTTGAAGAAGTCGTCGCAAGCATGACGGAAACGTTCGAATATTTTTACATTCATCTTTTGCGGTGCAAAACCGATTGTTTTCCATTTGTTTTGCAGGGCAATAACTTCCTGGGTCTTATTTTCCCAGGCTGAGAATGTTTTCAATTCGTCGTAGGTGATAGCTTCTACGATTTCGCAAATCACCGTTTTCTGATCCAGATTATGTTGTTCAGCCTCTTTCAAAGCTTCGAAGTGCTGTTGGTGACGACGATTGACCACCGTAGATGCTGTTTTGAAACGGTTCCATACCTCATCACGAAGTTCTTTTGCTACAGGACCTGTATCACGGAATTCCTGGTGTAACTTCTGTAGTTGATGGAAAGCCGAAACAACATCTTCTTCATCTGCGAGCTTTTCAGCTGCTTCGATAAGACGATTCTTTATTTCAAGATTTTTCTTGAAGTCATATTCGCGGAATTCGTTGTTGAGCTTCAGTATGTCATAGAATTTTTCTACATATAACTGATAGTTCTTCCAGAGTTCATTTACTTTAGCCTGGGGAACCAATTTGGTTTCATTCCACTGCTGTTGTAGTTTCTTGAATTCTGTATATGATTTGTTAGCGTCATCCGGCGATTCTACCAATTCTTTGAGTTCCTCTATGATTGAAAGCTTGATTTGCAGATTTTCTTCTTTCTGCTTTTCCAGCTCGGCAATCTGAGCACTTCTTTTTTCTTTGATAACAGCCATCACATTTTTGAACTCTTCTTCTATCGCATCACTCTGTGGTACGTAGTCTTCTTCTGAACCGCCATTTTCAACAAATAGCTTCCTGGCCGCTTCCTGTTCGGCATTATGTATCTTATAAAAAGATTGCTTTAAACTGTCCAATTCTTGCTTGTTGGCATTTTCTGCATCTTGAGCAAGTTCTTTCATTCGCACAAGTACTTCCTCTTTTGTTACCAGCCGAGGAGCTGTTTCGGGTTGTTTTTCAGCATTTGTTTCTTCGGCCGGAGTTTCTGTTATAGTTTCAGAAACCTCAACTGTTTTCTTTTCTTCTTCTAACTCCCCTGGATTCAAAGGTTGGTTAGTGTCATGAGAGTCCATCATTGTATATTCGTTTTAGGAAATGGGGATTTAACTCCTCTTTATTACATTAGGTCACAAATTAATGAAATAAAACGATTACTTCATACTTTTTTGCCTGATTTTTTTTTATTTATCTTTCATTTAGGACAATAAAACAGTAATTCCCATATAAAGCATCATACCGATAATGTCATTCGTAATGGCAATAAACGGTCCTGTGGCAATGGCAGGGTCTATTTTAAGCTTTTCAAGCGTCATCGGGACTAAAGTGCCAAAAATAGAAGCAAACATCACTACTGCAAATAAACTGATAGATACAGAATAGGTAACGGTTGCCATGGCGCCAAAACGAATAAAATTATATGTATATACTAATAAAGAAATAATTGTTGCATTGATTAATGCTACTATTGCCTCTTTGGTAACTTGCTTGAAAGTGTTTTTAGTATCGAGAGAACTGTTCGCCAACCCCTGTACGACGAGTGCTGAAGATTGTGTTCCGACATTTCCTCCCGTACCTCCGATCAGTGGGATATAGAGAGCCATTTCAGGATGAGCGGCAAAGGTTGCATCGAAGTTTCCTAATATCATGGAATTGCCAATACCACCCAACATACCGATAAGTAGCCAGGGGAGACGTGCAGTGGTTTGACGAAGAACGTTATCGTCCGTTTCTACGTCTTGTGAAAGTCCGGAAGCTAACTGATAATCACGTTCCGATTGTTCACGTACTTCATCCATTACGTCGTCAACGGTGATCTGTCCGACGAGTCGTCCGATGCTATCTAATACCGGGATAGCTACAAGGTCATATTTTTCAATGATTTGGGCAACTTCGTCGATTGGTGTGTCTACATGTACGGAGATCGGATCTTTTTGCATCACGTGTTTCACTTTTGATACGGAAGGTGAAGTGATCATCTTCTTCAAAGGGAAAATACCACGTAGTCGCTCGTCATCGTCTATTACATATACGTAGTAGATCTCATCCAGTTCTTCTGCTTGTTGGCGCATCTCTTTCAGGCACTCCGGCATACTCCAGTTTTCGTTGACGAGTACCATTTCGGTTCCCATCAAACCACCGGCAGTATCTTCGTCATACTTCAAAAGGTCAACGATGTCGCCTGCCTGTTCGATGTCTTCGATATGTGAAAGAACCTCTTCCTGTTTTTCTTCATCGAGTTCTCGCATCAGGTCTACGGCATCATCCGTATCCATGTAATCGACGAAGCGTTTGGCGATTGTCTCGGAAGGTAGAATTTCAAGGAATTCTTTACGAACGTCCTCGTCCATTTCCACCAATACGTCGGCAGCGGTTTCATTATCGAGCAACCGGTAGACAAAACGGGCTTCTTCCGGGTTGAGGTCATTACACAACTCGGCTATATCAGCCGGATGAAGGTTGATAAGAAATTCCTTAACCTTATTGGCGTCTTTCTGCTCAATAAGTTGTTTAACGTTGTCTATGTATTCCTCGTTCATCTTACTTATATCTGATATTTAATGAAGATATACTATTTTCCCATTGGGCGTTAATACTTCTCTGATACTGTCTCCCTGAAACTCTTCGGATGCAATGCTGAGATCAGGCTTTTCATCCGGATAGGTGATATTGCTAATCTTCAGCATCGTGTGAAACAAGTTGTTGGAGCTGATTGGACTGTCTTTATGGCTGTTCAATATATCATATATTTCCGGAAACTGTTTCCTATAGGAGTCAGAAAGCCATACGATAAATGGTACGTGTACTTCATTCCGACTCGGATTTGAGCTGCTGTGCATCAATTCTTCGGTGCCGTCATCATACAGATTTTCTGCATGATCGGAAATGTAACTGACAGCAGCTATGCATGATTGTTGCTGCACCCTTTTTATAATTTCAGATAGTATAAAATCGGTATACAAAACCGAGTTGTCGTATGAGTTAGTGACAATTGCTCTTTTGTCTTTACCAATCTCATTGTAACTAAAATCCTTAGGCATTGCCGGTTTGAACTTTTCAAAGTTTTCGGGATGCCGGTAGTTGTATTTGAAATGATTGCCCAATGTATGAATTACAATAAATTGCTTTTGCTTGTTGCCGGCAAGTACTTTATCCAGTTTGGGCAATAATTTTTCATCATAATTATTGTCGGCACCGTAGTCTACCAATTCAAAGTGATGGTAGTCAGAGTTATGAGCTATCCGAAGAACATAAGGATCATTGAAAGATTGGTTGGCAATCCACGCTGTAGAAAAACCACACTCTTTAAACGCTTCCGGAAGTGTTTTTTCCTGATATGCTATCTCCGGTGATTCCGGAGTGGCACGGCTTAGCAATAATGGAAGTGCCCTGACCGTAATATTGGCTGTAGAAAGTACATCTCCAAAGCTAACCAGATTCTCTGTTTGCTCAAGTAGTGGAGTTGTTTTTCTTTCATAACCATTTATAGAGAAATGGTCTGCACGAGCAGATTCTCCGATAACCAGAATATATATTTCTTTTTCATTGGGTGGAGTCAGGCTTTGTACACCAAATTTAAACGACTTTAATCTTTCATTCATGGCCTTGACTTCCGAGTTGTCTTTCAGGTGCTTGGTATAAGATAGAAACAAGTTCACGGGAAAGATTTTATAATACTGGTGCACAACCCGGTACGAACTGACTACCAAACGTCCCGAAAAAGTGCTGCCGGAAGGGGATGATAGGAATGTGTTTGCAAACAGAGTAACATTCCAGATGATGAAAAGGGGAATTAAAGCAATGCGAAACCACTTAGCTCCTAAGTAGCGGTTTGGAATTTTAGATACTTGTATAAAGTAAATCCCCCATACTAACAGCATTATGATAATTTCTAATTTGAAAGAAGACAGAACTTCCATACTCTCTTTGAAGTCTGTCTGAAGCATAGAGGTTATGAATGGGGACGAAACCGGCATTCCTAACAGTTTCAGGTGCATTATCTCGATCGGGGCAAATAACAGGAAAACACCTTCAAAGAGGAAATAGAATTTGCTCTTCAAAAAAGAAAGAGGAAGCAATAATACAAGTGTATATAAAAGTAGATAGCCAATCCTGTCGCTGAATTCTTTTTGTATATCGACAGACATGAACAGGCTGGACAGGCAAGGAAGGAATAGGATAAAAAATAAGATTCCTATTCTTCCTTTTTCCAATGTATCTTTATTTATTTTATTCCATATTGTCAGCATCGATCTTTTCCTTGTGACTCTTTAGAGCTTCTTCTACACTGTTAGTCAAGTCGATAAACTGCTGTACCGATAGTTGCTCCGGCCGTTTATTGAATAAAACATCTTCCGTCAGCGGGCATTCTTTGCCTAATATCGGTTTAATAGAATTGCGTAATGTTTTTCTACGTTGATTAAAAGTGGTTTTTACTACTTGTTTGAACAACTTCTCGTCACATCCCAGTTCAATTGTTTCATTACGTGTCATACGTATTACGGCGCTTTTTACTTTTGGGGGCGGATTGAAGACATGCTCGCTGACCGTAAAGAGATATTCCACCCGATACCATGCTTGTATCAATACGCTGAGAATACCATAAGTCTTGCTTCCCGGCCCTGCTGCAATACGTTCGGCTACTTCTTTCTGAATCATACCGGTACAACAAGGTATCAGATCTTTATTTTCGAGCATCTTGAAAAAAATCTGACTGGATATGTTATAAGGATAATTTCCGGTTAACACGAACTGATTGCCATTAAAGACACGTTGCAGATTCATTTTGAGAAAGTCGTCTTCTATAATACAGTCTTCTAATGACGGATAAGCTTCGCGCAGATAGGCTACCGATTCATAATCTACCTCTACTACTTTCACCGGGCGTTCCTTTTTTACGAGGAACTGTGTGAGCACACCCATTCCCGGTCCAACTTCCAGAATAGGAAGTGTAGGAAACGTATCAACAGTGTCGGCAATATCCTGTGCCACTTTAAGGTCTTTCAGGAAATGCTGTCCGAGAAACTTTTTAGGCTTTACTAATTTCATTTATCAACTAAATAGTTACTTTTGCAGTCGACAAAGGTAATTCTTTTACTTGAAGAATAAAGAATTAAGAATGAAGAAACTAATAAAAAAGGCTCTGAAACTTATTTTACCATTAGTTTTGGGAGGCTTTATCTTGTACTGGGTCTATCGTGACTTCGATTTTGCAAAGGCGGGTGATGTGCTGCGGCATGGCGTAAACTGGTGGTGGATGCTTTTTTCATTAGCGTTTGGCGTATTCAGTCACGTCTTTCGCGGTTGGCGCTGGAAACAGACATTGGAACCTTTAGGAGCTTTTCCGAAAACGAGCGACTGTGTAAATGCTATTTTCATTTCCTATGCTACCAATCTTATATTACCTCGGGTAGGAGAAGTGTCCCGTTGTGGTGTTCTTGCCAAATATGATGATGTATCGTTTGCAAAATCTTTGGGTACGGTAGTTACTGAACGGCTGATTGATACTATTTGCATTGTTTTTATTGCCGGTATCACATTCTTATTACAGATGCCTGTTTTTCTCACTTTCTTTGAGGAAACCGGGACTAAGATTCCTTCCATTGTTCACTTGTTGACATCCGTATGGTTCTATATCGTTTTGTTTTGCATCATTGGAGTAATAGTGCTTCTTTACTATTTGATGCGAGCGTTGTCTTTCTTTGAAAAAGTAAAAGGAGTTGTCCTTAACGTTTGGGAAGGAGTGATGTCTTTGAAGAATGTGAAAAATATTCCTCTTTTCATTTTGTATACGATCCTTATTTGGGTTTGTTATTTTTTTCACTTTTACCTCACATTCTATTGTTTTGGGTTTACCGCCCATTTAGGCATTCTTGCCGCACTTGTTATGTTTGTAGGGGGTACATTTGCTGTGATCGTTCCTACTCCCAACGGAGCCGGGCCCTGGCATTTTGCTGTTATCTCGATGATGATGCTTTACGGAGTAAATGCAACCGATGCAGGAATATTTGCCTTGATTGTACACGGAATTCAAACCTTTTTAGTAGTTTTGTTGGGAATATATGGTTTAGTGGCTTTACCACTAACTCATAGACAACGAAAATAAGAACCTAAAATTAATTCGTTATGAGTACAATCCTCTCTTTAGCTCCACAGAATGTGTGGAAGCATTTTTATTCATTAACTCAGATTCCGCGTCCGTCGGGACATATGGAAAGAATAACTGAGTTTCTTCTTAATTTCGGAAACAGCCTGGGACTGGAATCATTTGTAGACGAAGTTGGTAATGTTATTATCCGCAAACCTGCTACTCCGGGTATGGAAAACCGCAAAGGAGTAATTTTACAGGCTCATATGGACATGGTGCCCCAGAAGAATAATGATACAATACATGATTTTGAAAAAGATCCTATTGAAACTTATATAGACGGTGACTGGGTGAAAGCCAAAGGTACTACGTTAGGTGCCGATAATGGACTGGGTGTGGCTGCTATCATGGCTGTTCTGGAAGCTAAAGATTTGAAACATGGCCCATTGGAAGCTCTTATCACAAAGGATGAAGAGACTGGGATGTATGGTGCTTTCGGACTAAAACCGGGAACGCTGAACGGAGAAATCCTGTTGAATCTTGACTCGGAAGATGAGGGCGAACTCTATATCGGCTGTGCAGGTGGTATGGATGTTACAGCTACGCTTGAATATAAAGAGGTGGAACCCGAAGAGGGCGATATTGCCATCAAAGTCACATTGAAGGGATTACGCGGTGGACACTCCGGATTGGAAATCAATCAGGGACGTGCAAATGCCAATAAGTTGCTTGTACGTTTTGTTCGCGAAGCTATTGCTACTTACGAAGCTCGCCTGTCTTGCTGGGAGGGTGGAAATATGCGTAATGCTATTCCGCGTGAGGCTTCTGCCATTGTTACTATTCCTGCTGAAAATGAAGAAGAGTTGTTAGGCCTGGTAAAATACTGTGAGGATCTTTTCAATGAAGAGTTTTCTGCTATCGAAACTCCTATCAGTTTTAAAGCCGAACGGGTAGATATGCCTGCAGGGCAGATTCCGGAAGAGATTCAGGATAATCTGGTAGATGCTATCTTTGCCTGTCAGAATGGGGTAACCCGTATGATTCCTACCGTTCCTGATACCGTAGAAACTTCTTCTAACCTGGCTATTATTAGTATTGGTGCTGGTAAGGCAGATATCAAGATTCTTGCTCGTAGCTCAAGTGACAGCATGAAAGAGTATTTGACTACAAGTCTTGAATGCTGTTTCTCCATGGCCGGAATGAAAGTAACAATGACAGGTGGATATTCCGGTTGGCAACCGAATGTAAATTCTCCGATTTTGCATGCAATGAAAGAATCTTATAAGAAACAGTTTGGCGTAGAACCTGCTGTGAAAGTAATTCATGCCGGATTGGAGTGTGGTATCATTGGTGCTATAATTCCGGGACTGGATATGATCTCCTTTGGTCCTACATTGCGTTCACCGCACTCTCCGGACGAACGTGCACTGATTCCTACCGTACAAAAATTCTATGACTTCCTGGTGGCTACATTAGAACAGACTCCGGTGAAGTAAATATGTAAAAGAACTCATTCAAAGTATACAAGCCCTGCCCACTTAACTTGGTGGACAGGGCTTTTTGAGTAAATAGGAGTCTGTTCAATAAATACAATTTTCTGTTGCTGTGTGTGGTAAGAGAGGTGTTATATTTATCTTTCTTTTTTTTGTTACAATAAAAGGCTGATTGCTATCTCTTCTTTATATAGGTGTGTCATGTTTTATAAATCTTCATTAGGTTTCTCTACGGAGATCGGGTCGAAACTCTACGAGGATCGGGTCGTTTCTCGTAGAGTTTCGACCCGATCCTCGTAGAGAAAAAAGTTTGTATATAACTTATTGATATGCAGGATGTTGTAAAAAAAGGTTGTATGTTAAATGTTTTCAACTCAATAGTGCTGCCTTTTATTCCTTCTATTAATTATTGATTCGTTATAAATCATTACAAATAGTATATTCGGCTGAATGCAACTCCTATTATGATATTATAGGTTGTCTATGAATTAATATTGTTAACGTAAAATTTTAACGATATAACCTTCGTATGCAAGAGTGTACAATTCAGTACTCTAAGATTGTACACTTTTGCATGACAAGAGTGTACTATCTTGTATACTAAAAGTGTACATTTTTGTAGACCTTGTCTTTATATCTTTGTTGTTATTGAAAATCAGTACATTAAGATTGCCGTAACGATCTTATTCAGCCTTTTGATTCATTCTTCTGAATATTTATAATTCTTTTTTTAATAACTATAGCCCCGGTCGGAACTTGTTTTTATTATTCCATGACTCTTTGGGGAGTGATCAGAAAGCACTCCGATTGTTTTTTGGCTGATTCTTTTTAGTTATGGCAACAAATGCTTTACTTTGCAGTAGCTAAAAGATATTCGCATGAAAAAACTGCTTAATTACCTTAATAGTCCTTATCCTGTATTTTATCAGCGCTGGAAGATTGCAGTGATCTCATCTGTTATTGTGTTTTTAATATTAGCTTTGTTACAGCCGTTTGGTATAAGCAGTATCGAACATCATAAATTGGGTATCTTATTGGGATATATGGCAGTGACAGCAGTGTTTCTCTGTATTCCGGTCTATTTGTTCCCTGCGTTATTTCCGGCGTATTATGAGGATGATCGCTGGACGGTTGGGAAACATATTCTTAGTCAGGTATATATTTTCTTTTTTATAGCCATTGGAAACTGGCTTTATTCCGCCATTGTATTCAATTGGGGATTTCGTCTGGATATTTTTTACAGTTTCCTGCTTTGTACAGTGATCATAGGCTTTTTTCCCTCTGTACTTTTTATCTTGCTGAACCGAAACCGGTTATTGGCCTTCCATCTCAAAGAAGCTACTGAAATGAATTTGCATCTTCAGAGATCGGCTGCTACTGCAAATGTTGAAAGAGTGGAGCAGGAGGATACTGTGATTCTTTTTGCCGGTGGCGCCAAAGAAGTATTGGAAGTGAACACATCCGATTTGTTTTTTGTAGAGGCGGATGGTAATTATGTGAAGATAACTTATCGAAAGAGTCATGAACCGGTAAGAAAGCTGCTACGTATGACAATGAAGCAGGCTGAAGAGGCAACGGCTGTTTATCCTTTTATTATTAAGTGTCATCGTGCATTCCTGGTCAACTTACACGCAGTGTCCCGGGTGAGTGGAAACTCGCAGGGATATCGTCTTTCGCTCGATGGCTGTGAAGAGGAAATACCCGTTTCACGTGCTTATAGCAAAGAGATCAAAACACTGATAGAGAGCATGAATGACGCATAGCCGTTCGTCACAAAACAAAGCAATTCGTCACAACGAATAGGTCATTTATCACATATCCGGGCTGTCTGTCCCGGATATTTTTTTCCCTCTATTCTTTCCTTTATGTTTGCCGGTGAAAACGTTAGCAAGCAAAAAAATGAAAGATCTGTTTTTTATCTCAATCGTAGCTTTGTTTCTCTTTTCTGTTCATGTGCAGTCGCAGGTAGCAGTAAAAGACACAATATTTCTTACTTCTTTTTCGGATAGTGTTTCACTGGATGAAGTGGTAGTAAAAGGAAGCAAAACTCCCCAAATGAACAGTCGTTGGAGTAATATGCAACCTGTGGAACTGGTAACTGTGGGAGGAGCAAGCGGTAATCTGTATCAGGCATTGAAGCCCCTTCCGGGTACACAAATACAGGGAGAAAGCGGACGTTTGCTGGTACGTGGTGGAAGCAGTGACGAAACGCAAACTTATATAGACGGTATGCACGTTCTCAATCCTTATACCACTACCGGTACAAATACCCCGGCACGCGGACGGTATTCCCCCTTTATGTTCAGTGGCATCAATCTCTCTACAGGCGGACATTCACAAGAGTATGGTGAAGCCTTATCGGCTGTACTTCCTTTGGAAACGAAAGATGATAGCCCGATTAATAAAGTGGGGATGAGCCCTTCTACTGTTGGTATAGGTGGTGGCGGGAATCGCTCTTTTAGAAAAGGCTCTATTGCTTTGAATCTCGATTATCAGAATCTTGCTCTTTATAATAAAGTATATCCGGGAAGGGTAAACTTTGAGAAACCATATGAACTGTTTTCGGGAGCTACCCAGTTTCGTTATCTACCTGCTGAGAATGTAATTTTTAAGATATACGCCGGCTATGACCGGACAGATTTTTCTAACTATACCGGTGAAGACTGTCGTCTGTTCCGCCTGAAAGAAGACAATGTCTATTTGAATGCCACCATCCGTACGAAAACGTCTTCCGGTTGGAACTGGTTTGCCGGAGTAGCTTACTCTTTTTTTGATCGGAAAGTAGGGGGAGCTGCTGTAAGCGATGACAATTGGAACGAACGTCAGAGCGAACTACATCTGAAAGCAAAGCTGACTAAACGCTTGCGCCCTTTTTTGCAACTGGATATGGGAGTGGAATCTTTCCTTCGCCAATATAGAACTCGCTATTCTTTCGGGCTTCTTGCCGCTCAAAAGAATATTGCTCCAACGGTAGAAGCCGGATTTGTTACAGCTACTCTTTATCCGTTTGAGAATTTGAAAGCCGAACTCTCTTTCAGAACCGAGTATACATCTCTGAACCGGAAGATAAGTTATTCTCCCCGTCTGGCACTTCGTTATACCTGGAATGAGATTGCATTCTCAGCTACGTTGGGTCGTTATACCCAATCGGCGGATAATAAATATCTGGCGCAACAGACTTCTTTGCGTTCCGAAGCTTGTGAACAGTATAATGTAGGAGCTTTGTACGAAGCAGCAGGGCGTTTCTATAAAGCAGAGGTATATTACAAAAGGTACAATCGTCTTACACTTTTTACTCCCGATGGTCTCACTTCGGACGGATATGGGAACAGTAAAGGAGTTGATCTTTATTTTGAAGATCGTTCTTTATTAAAAAACTTTGAGTATTATCTTTCTTATTCCTTCAATCTATCTAAACGCAAATGTTTGGAGTACAGTGAACTGACTATTCCACAGTATGCCACCCGCCATAATGCTTCTTTGGTATTGAAATATACTATTCCCAGGCTGCGTACTATTATTGGCCTTACGGAAGGGATTGCGAGTGGGCGTCCATATCATAATCCCAATCGTCCCGGTCTGATGAATGATGAAGCAAAACCATATAACAGCCTTGACTTGGGCGTTACTTTTCTGGCTACTAAGAAGATAATTATACATGCTTCGGCCACCAATATACTTTGCCGTAAGAATGAGTTCGGACGAATAGATGGTATCCCGTTACGAGCTTCCAGTGATCATTTCTTCTATCTCGGTGTCTTCATCACCTTAGGTAAGAAAGCTGCTTATGATGTTTCTAATTTTTAAATACATGTGATTATGAAAACAAATCTGATTTTCTTATTTTTAGTTTTTGCAAGTGTAATAGGTAGTGCTCAGACATTAACCCTCAAGGTGGAGGGCATTGAACATGTAAAGGGAAACCTTTTAGTCGGTATTTATAGTTCGGAAGAGTCATTCATGAAGAAGCCTGCTTTCGGGTTTAAAGTGGAGGTGATAGATACTACGTTGAGTATTCCTTGTCGGGGTTTACCTGCCGGAACGTATGCTATTTCTCTTTTTCAGGATGAGAATGGGAATGGCATACTGGATACCGGTTCTTTTGGCCGTCCGACGGAGAAGTTCGGTTTCAGCAACAATGCCGAAGGCGTAATGGGAGCACCAGCTTATAAGAAATGCCGCTTTGAATGGAAGGAAGATACCACGATGGTTATTCAGTTAAAGTAGTTTAGGGATCTTTTCCGTTTTAGTTCCTGTTTAAATTTTGCTCAGCATTGGCTTCTCTCAAAATATCTCTTATTATTAAATCTGACGTATAGTCTTTTGAGGGTTATTTTAGAGGATGTTTTTTCATTTTAATGAGAAGGATAGCGGGCTATCTGACGACTATACCTTTACGAAATAATCTAAAGAGGTTTTGAGCGAAGCTAATTAAAATGGGAAAATAGATCAAAAATAAACCCAAAAGAAGCTGATAAAAATTTTTAAGAGGAAAATTTAAATAGGTTCTTATTATTTTATAGATTATAGAATTTTTCAAACAACTTCTTTTTGTATATTTTGCTGATTTTCAATTCAGTAACTGCATTAAAGGGGTATAGCATGATACAGGTGCTTTCCTGTATCATGTTTAGGTAGTTTATATTAATGATATATGTTTTGTGTATCTGAATAAACTCTGTTCCATAGTTTAATATCACATCTGCCGTTGTGTTATGTTTCAGAATAACGTGCCGGAAGTCATCCAATACGATTTCCCACAACTTACGTTCGGAATTATATCGAAAATATCCAATGTTTTGCGGACGTAATATAATTTTGTCATTGGTGATTGTTGTTATCAGAAGCGGTTTGTCCGTAGGATAATGGATCGAAGGTATAGGTGACGGTTGTGTATTCTTTCTATGTAAATAATACCGGTTCATTGCCAGTAGCAGATCGTCTTGGTTGACAGGTTTTAATAGAAAGTCGAATGCTTGCATGCGAAGTGCCTGTAACATATACTTTTCGTAGGATGTATAAAATATGATATTCATCTCCCAATCTATTTTGGAATGCAATGCAGCCAGAAATTCCAGACCATTGCTGCTTGGCAGTTCGATGTCAAGGAATATCAATTGGGGTTTATGTTTCAAAATGGCTTGTTCGCCGTCATAGCTATTGAATGCAGTAGCTACGACAACTACATCCTGATAAACCTTCAATTCGTTAGCAAGAACAGTTACTGAAGGTTTGTCGTCGTCAATGATAATAACTTTGGTTGGGGTACTCATAGGTAACTTTTAGTTTATGTTAAAGTTATAGTTTTCAGGGATGATAAGTTGGGCACAGCATCCAGTTTCTTTCATTTCATCCCGCCATTTTGTAAGACTGTAGCTCATTTGTTGCTTATTCCGTTCATTCAGCAATTGGATGGTTTGTGATACTACCCGCAGGCCGATTTGTGTCTTTTGGTCCCTATTTTGTAAGTTCAGAGGTTTACCGTTGTTGCAGACATCAATATAAATGTAGTGTTCTTTTCTATAAATATGGAGCCTTAATCTCTTTTCAATTTTTCCTTCAGTATCGGCAGGCATATCTTTCAATCCGTGTTTGATAGCATTTTCCACAAAAATTTGTATCATCATGGAAGGTAGTATTACTTGTTCCGGTTCTATATCTTTTTCCAGAATGGGTTCATAACGGAAATTTTCTCCTAATGCTTCCCCTTCTATGCTGACATAAAGTTGAATAAAATCCATTTCTTTTTTTAATGTTGTGCAGAACACATTGGCAAGTGTCTGTCCTTGCCTGAGTAAGTTTACTAATGTATGCAGTTGAGTCGGTTTTCCATGTTGCTGTACAAGCAATTCATGGTTCAATGCATTATAAATGAAATGAGGAGTTATCCTGTTGCGTATGTTTTCCATACGTAATTCCACGATTCGATGGAGCATCTGTTCTTCTTTGAGCCTGGTTTGTTTGCGTCGATAATATAGCAGTAATAAAAGCAGGAATAGAATAAAAATAGATATGGCCAGCCAAATGTAAGTTTGCAGGAGTTCCGTCTCTTTTTGTCCGATGTATATTTTCTGGTTCAGCACTGTTGCATCTCTTTCGTAACGCATTTGAAGGTCGGCTGTTTTCATTTTTACCCGGTCGTTTCGTAATGAATCGTCTAATTCTATGCATGCCTTTTGATAGTGATGAGCCTTTTCCCAATCCTTCCTTTCAGTGTAGAATCTTTGAAGAAAATCTAATCTCGCCAAAGCATGCTCCGGTTTTGTTCCTTTGGGAAGTGGATATTTCCGAATCAGTTCTTCTACTTGTTTATAGTTCTTTTTTTGTAATGTTAATTCCATTAATTGGGTATATAAGTAGGGGAGCACGGTTTCGTTTTGCATTTCTTTAAAGAAGCGGATGTTGTCATGTAACAAGCTATCAGCCTTTTTCGGTTGCTTCAGCTTGAGATACACATCTGCCAGGTTACTGTTACAGAAATGCCTTTCCCATTCAAGTTCAGGCCGTGCCTGTAAGAAAGTGTCCAATTGCAGGAATGTATTCAGGCAATTGATATAATCTTCCTGAAAATAATAATCGTTTCCCCGGTTATTCAGATAGTTGAATTGTTCATGTGTCATCATGTGGTCCCATATTTTCAGACTCTTGTCCAACCATATTTTGCTTTGCTCAAAATCACGAAGAGCCGTATAGGTAGTTGCCAACCCTCCATACAAGGGGACGTAATTTCCGATGGAAGTTTGTATGGAATCAGCCAGATAAATTGTTTTTCTATAATAGTAGGCGCTTCGATCCAATTCTCCTTTTTGCTTGTATGCGTCTGCCAGATTGCTGTAACATAGTATTTGTTGTTCAATGTCCGGTTCTCGGTCTGCTATTTTACATGCCTCCTTGCTATAATATACTAAAGAGTCCGGATCTAAATAAAACTGGGCATAGTATGCCGCTTTAGTTTGCAGGCATTTTATATACATCTGGTCCCTCCTGGGAGTAGCAGGTTGCTTGGACAGGTAGTTCGTACTTCGGGATAGGTTATTGAGCATCGAATCCGGTTGTGACATATAAAAATAGAATATTACATCGTATAAAACGAAGTCATAATAATCATCACTATCTTTTGCCATCTTTTTCCCTTTCAAGATAGCCTCTTTTACGAAATCTGTGTTAAAGGTTTTGATGGAGTCATGAATATCCTGTTTCAGCATTTTTATTTCTGCTTGTTCTTTAGGGGACAACTCGTTTGTGTTTTTGTTCTTTTGACAAGCGCCTGCCAATATGGAAAATGCAAGAATGACTAAGGTCATTTGGGTATATATAGCTTTCATTAGCACTCGTTTTTATCGCATTATTGATACTTTTGTCTGGGTGTGACTTTTTGTTTGAGTGCGAATTTAAGAAATAAATTCTTTATAACTTCATTTATATGAGTTAATAGTGTATTGTATTTTTCCTGTTATTTGTGTTTTTTGCCCTGTCAGTTGCTGTTCTAGTCGTTCTATTGAAGAAATCTGTAAAATGTGGATTGTTCTGGATTTTGAATCAAACTACACTATGTCGTCTGTGTACTATACTCCTTGTAAACAGAATTGGCAACTAAGATTATATTCCTATCTTTTCGGTGCCGGAAGTGCCCCTAAACGGTATCGTTATCTTTGTCCGGTGTTGTACTTTGGTTTTCTCAGAAAGGAGCATTCCTTTTCTTGTTGCACTTTCTTGTTTTACATGTACATGTCTTACTGTTCCACATGTACATGTCGTACTGTTCCACATGTGCATGTCGTACTGCTTTACATGTACATGTAAAACAAGGTTGCGTACCGAGACTCCATATGTTCCTCTATGAGACGGAACTTCATCAATACCGGAGAAAGATACTGATGGTAATGATAAACACCATTTGGCACAAAATCAGTTGACAAGGAGACGAGTTGGTAAGGGAACAAGGGGTTACGCTGTGTTCGCTGGCCAAAGATTATTCTTTCGGCTAACACGTTGAAAGGTCTCGTCTCTTTGTCAACCTATTCCCTCGTCAACTAACTCAAAACAGGAGGGGAAACCATACGAAGAAAAGTTATATCGAATCCCCGTTAAAATAAAATAATACCTGTCAGATTCGTTTTTTGCCTTGTTAACTATGTATAATGATCTGTTATTGAATAATGTTGAAAAGTGCCGGTTGTAGACCATGGATGGTTTATCTATCTTTGACCTAAGATTTTAACAAGCAAACTCAACTTAATTATTAACATTAATAATGAAACTTATGAAGAAAATTTTATTTGCAGTTCTGTCTCTGGGGTTGATGGGATTGATGACCTCTTGTGGAAGTTCAAAGAAAGCGCAGCAGTATACACCGTATTCTCAACAACCTCAAAATGTAGTTCCGTCTCAACCTAAGGGTGGAGATCCAGTGGAACAAATGGTGAAAGAATATACAGCAGATGGGTTTAAAACAGAATCAATGGCTTTTACTATGTATGAGTCTATAGCAACATTCCGTCAGAAACTGATTTCTAATCCTAACCTTGTAGAAATTGTTAGTGACGGTGAGGGAGCAAGTTCTTTCTCTGCGGAAATGCAAGCACAGAACGCAGCTGCAATAAAATATGCTACAGCTGCCGGAAGTGTAATAACAGGAGGTATGGAGAGAGATTTTGGTAAAGTAGAAGGGGGAGCATACGATGTTTTTCATGGCGCTTATGTGCAGGATGTTGCAAGTTTCGTTATGCCTTTATTGCAGAAGAGTATGAAGTTTGTGAAGAAGAGTGGAAACGATTATGTTGTGCGTGTAGGCTATACACTTGATGAGAATAGTGCATCTAAGGCTCGTAATAAAGCTTTTGATGAGGCTTTGAAAAAAGCGGGAGACGGCATGACTTTAGGTGAAGGTATCCGGAAATATGTAAAAGAGAATGTTAAACCTGAAAATTGATGAAGTACTTAATTTTTGTTTGTATATTGACATTGTTCAATGTGTCTCAAGTTTGTGCAAGAGTGATAAGCCGGTCGGAGAAAACTCCGGAATGGGTAAGGAAGGGGGAGGCGGGACTTAATGAACGTCGTTCCAATGACACTTATTATTTTAAGATTATCCGAAATTCAGGTGTGACACTTGAGGATTTAAAGAAGCAACAATTAGGTGCCTTATCTCTGTTTGTAGGACAGTATAATCAAATAAGTGGGCAGGCTCAAACTGATATAAAAGAGATATCGGGAACGCAAGGGCGTCAAAGCCGTCAATCCTATGCTTTAACGTATGTCAATGATAGTCGTACGGATGTTTTTTATGCCCGCTTGGTTGATGAATACTGGGAATATATATCTTATCCGGAAGGAACAAATGGATATGAGTATTATGCTCTGTTTGCTGTTTCCCGCCAGGCTTCGACTCCTGTATTTGATGATGTCTCATTTTCTACACATTACGGCATGCAAGGCTTTGCCCGTTCATTAATCCCTGGTTGGGGGCAGATATATAAAGGCAGTACGACAAAGGGGCTTTGCATTCTCGGAGGTGAAGTCGTATGTATCGGTGGTATCATTGTCTGCGAAAATTTGCGCTCTTCTTATGTTAAAAAGATGAAAGAACAGCCCAAATTTGCCAAGGATTATAGTTCAAAAGCAGATAATTGGGAGAATGGGCGTAACTTCTGTATTGGAGCGGCTGCGGCATTGTATGTTTATAACCTGATAGATGCCATTGCCGCTAAAGGAGCCAAACGGGTCATTGTGAAACCTGCGGGTAGACCCCGTTTCTCGTTGGTGCCTACTGTGATGGATAATGGTGGGTGCGGACTGGTATTCGCTTATCGGTTCTGACCCCTTATTTAATTCTAACAAACGAAAGCGAATGAACAACAAACTACTACTACTTTTTCTTGTGTCCTTCTCCTTTTCTATATCCGTTTTTGCTCAGCAGACAACGGATTATGATCGTTATGTCCAACAGAGGCGTCAAGAGTTTGAGCAATATAGACAGAAAAGGCGTACTGAGTTTGAAAACTACCGTGCCCAGCGTAATAAGGAATTTGCAAATTATTTGGCACAGCGTTGGATAGAGTATCAACATTATAGAGGTGTTGAAGCTCCTCCCTGCCCGGATCCGCTAAAACCGGTCATAAAGTTTGATGATGGTCACAATACACTACCGGTAAAGTTACCGGTAAAAGGAATTGTGACCATACCCAAACCTCAACCGCGGGTTCCACTAAATATTATGCCTGATACTCCCGCACCTCTTCCGGGAACACCGTCAAATCCGCTACCCGATCAGCCTTTACGCCCATCTGTCACTCCTGTACCTACGTTTAATACCCGTTTTTATGGTACTCTTTTGAAGGTGAGGTTGGAAGAACGGGATAAGTTTACCCTCAGTAGTGTAGACGAGAATGTAATTAGTGCAAAATGGAAAATACTGGCTGACGGCCGTATGGATAAAGTAGTAGATGATTGTTTGGCTTGGCGCGAAGCGATGCATCTAAGTGATTATGCTTATGTACAGATGTTAGGTACATTGTGTAATGCCTTTTTCGGAGGAAATTATTCGAATGAAGCAGTCTTGATGCGGGTCTTTTTATTGGCGCAAAGTGGTTATGATGTAAAATGTGCCCGTAAAGGTAGCCATCTGGTGTTGTTACTTGCCATAGAGGAGGATGTTTATGAAATCTCTTATTTGAAATTAGACGGAAAGAGATACTATACCATTGATGATCCGAAAGGGACAGAAGGATACTATACATTTCCACAAAAATTCTCTCCGCAATCTCAAAGCTGTTCTGTAATGATACGCGAGAAGATTGAACTGATGGATCAGAAGCTAAGTCCGGTTCGTCGCTTGATTTCTAAGCGTTATCCGCAACTGAGCGTGGAAACACAAGTGGATCAGAACTTGATGGATCTGTACAGTCATTATCCCAGTTGCAAATGGGATATGTATGCCAACACGCCTATGAGTGATGTACTGTCGGATGATATACTACCGACCCTAAAAGAGGGTATTGCCGGTAAATCAGAAGCAGAATCAGCGAATATGCTGATAAACTTTGTGCAGACAGCCTTTGAATATATGACGGATGAGGAGCAGTTTGGATATGAGAGACCTTTCTTCGTAGACGAAACTTTTTACTACCCCTATTCGGATTGTGAAGATCGGGCTATCTTATATTCCAATCTGGTGCGCAGGTTGCTACACCTTGATGTTGTGTTGTTGCATTATCCTAAACACCTGGCTACAGCCGTGCGGTTCACTTCAAATGTAGAGGGGGATTATGTGATGGTGAACGGGCAAAAGTACACGGTATGCGATCCTACATACATCGGTGCTGATATTGGTGAGGCGATGCCTCAGTTTAAAAATTCGGAAGTGGAAATCGTAAAGTTTTATTAAATATAAATAATTTGGACATGAGAATATTGAATGTGAGGTATTGCTGTTTTTTTTTATTTGTTTTTTTATTTGCAGCTTGCGCTAAAGATGAGGTAGATTTAACCGGGAGGGTTTATGGAAAAGTCACGGATACCTCTACTGGTGAAATACTAAGTAATGTAACGGTGAGATTGACTCCGGGAGGCCTGTCGCGGACGACCGGCAGCGACGGGACATTTGAATTTCAGAGCTTGGAACCCGGTCAGTATGAATTACAGGCTCAAAAGGAGGGGTATACGAATAATACCAAACTGATAAATGTTGAGACCGGGAAAACGATAAGCGGTGATATTACACTTACTCCGATAAAGGCAGATGCCAAATTGGTGTTAAGTGTCTCTACACTAAACTTCGGAGTAAAAAACACTTCCCTCTCTTTTGATATCATTAATCGTGGTACAGCTAAATTCAACTGGAATATTTCCGGTTTGGAAAATGTGAATTGGTTGGAAATAAATCCATCTACCGGAACCGTAGAAGCCGGTAAAAGCCATGCCATACAAGTGAACTTGCTTCGTGAACGATTGACGGGGAGCAAAGAGGCGACGATTCTGATCAATGCGGATAAAGAATCACTTGCCTTGAAGATCACTGCCGAGGCAGAGAATAAATCGTCCAAAATAGCCCTGAATACGAATACGCTCAACTTTGGCAAAGATTATTCTTCATTGACATTTGACATTAAAAATATAGGTAACGCAGGGAATGTGAACTGGACAGTCACCGGTATTGATGTGGATTGGATAAAAGTAACCCCAAAAACAGGCACTACAAGCATGGGCAACAGTAGTACAGTAAAAGTCGATTTGGATCGTACCAAAGTGATAGGTAGCATGAGTACAACGATTCTGGTAGAAGGAGATGGAGAATCGTTTCGTGTGACAATCAATGCGGAAGAAGCCGGGGGTGACACGCCCGATCCTCCTGTTATAGATGTGACGAACGGCTTATATGCCTATTATACCTTTGAAGATGCAATAATGGATCAGACTGAGACGGAACTGACCGGAATAGGAATTGGAAGTTCGTTTGTCGATAGTTATAATGGAACAAAAGCCTTAAAGATTCCGGCAAAAGAGTCTGCTTATCTGTCTATTCCGGACGGGTTGGTAGACCAGAAAAAGATGAGTATCTCGTTTTGGGTAAAAGGATTGAGTGACGGTCATATATTCCATGTGGTTCGGAAGGAACTGAACGACAACATGTTTGTTTTAGCGATGGAAAACGGCTTTTTGAAATTTGTAGTAACCCATTATAACCTTTGTTACCAGTACTCAAAGATGACTTCGTTTGTACATAATTCTTTAGGGGATGCTTGGCATATGGTGACATTGGTTTCGGATTTTAATGATACGACTTATGCAACAATTACGACTCGCTTGTATGTAGATGGTATTTATACCGATCAGATAACCGAATCTGATAATCCATTCTCCGAATCGGAAGGGATGTCTGATGCGAAACACTACAATAGAGGACTTAAATTTGTCTTTGGAGGAAAGATAGGAAACCAATATGAGCCGTCGCTGTCACCGGTTTCGCTGACTATAGACAATCTGAGAGTTTATAAAACCCGTATGCTGAGTGCTGACGAGGTGAAACAAATCTATAATTCGGAAAAAGTCCGTTAAAGGCTTGGAACGTGATGATGATTGGGCATTAAACTACTATATAATTATGATGAAAGCAATTCTTAGAGCTGTTGTTGTATTAATACTTTTGGTTGCTATTGGATCGTGTACAAAAGATGTGATCGATACGACCGGTGATTTAGTGGGCATTGTGAGTGATAGCCAGACAGGGGAACCGCTTTCCGGTGCATCTGTTTCTCTCACTCCTTTGGGAAAGACTTCTTCTACAGGTAGTGACGGACGTTTTGAATTCAATGCAATCGAAGCGGGTCTGTATAAGATTCAGGTGAATAAAGATGATTATCAAAGTAATACGAAAGAGGTGACTGTGATGGCTGCCGAGACAACGCAGGCTGATATACAATTAAAACCTCTCTCACCGGTATTGACGGTCAGTCCCGGAAGTCTTGATTTTGGGCCATCTGCCACAACGCTTACGCTTAATATCATAAATAGCGGGCAGAGCACTCTGAAATGGCAAATAAGTGAAGACGCCCAGTGGCTGTCTTGTCTTCCCACCTCCGGAAACACTACGGTGACCGAACAATCTTCTGTAGTCGTATCTGTGGATCGGACAGAATTGAGCCGGGGGAATTATTCCCAGACAATTGCCATAACTTCCAATGGAGGAAGTGCTGTAGTCAAAGTGACAATGTCCGTAGCCGGCATTGCTGTTAGTTTATCTCCCGAAGAGTTAGATTTTGGTTCCATTACCTCTTCCATGCAATTGACATTGACAAATACGGGTACAGGTACTATTTCTTATTCTCTTACTCCTTCCAATGAGTGGATTGTACCTGATAAGACAAAAGGGATATTTACTTATTCAGAAGTCGTGACAGTTGCTGTCAATCGTTCAGTGTTGTCTACAGGAGATTATACAGGAGAACTTTCTCTTAAGGTAGGTGATCAGTCGGTCTCCGTGCCGGTTAAAATGAATATTCCTTCTAAAACCAAACCTACCGTATCTTTTATATCTATCGATAATCCAACTTTCAACAGTGCACAGTTAAAAGGGGCTGTTGTTTCTATAGGTAGTGCCAAAGTTACCCGTCATGGCTTCTGCTGGAGTACGGAGCAGGAACCTACTGTAGACTTACCGGGGATCTGTAATTTGGGAGATTGCATCGTTCCCAAGGATTTTACATACAACCTTACCGGCTTAGAGGCCAATACAGCCTATTATGTACGGGCTTATGCCGAAAATGCAGAGGGCGTTTCCTATAGTAATGAGATGAGATTGAACACTTCCGGCACTCCCTCTAAACCGACAGTAGAGACGGGCAGCGCTTCTGATATACGTACGGAGCAAGCCGGTTTCTCCGGAAATATTATTAATCTGGGTAATGTGCCTTCACTGATTCAATATGGACATGTGTGGAGCACTTCTGCTAATCCGACTATCGATTTATCGGCTAAAACCCAACTTGGTAAAACCCAGAGTACCGGTGCTTTCAATTCTACTTTAACGAATCTCTCTGCTAATACTACTTATCATGTCCGGGCTTATGCTACGAATGAGATAGGTACTTCCTATGGAGATGAAGTTACGTTTGTAACAAAATTAGGTGATTTGAGTTTGACCACTGCTCAGGTGACGAGTATCACCCATCAGGCTGCTACAAGTGGGGGGACGATTACAGCTTTGGGTGGAAATACCGTTACGGAACGCGGTGTTTGTTGGAGTACTTCCAGTAATCCGACGATATCAGGATATAAAGCTGTTTCTTCGGACAACGGCAATACTTTTGCATGCAGAATGGAGGGGCTGTCTCCCAAAACGGCTTATTATGTACGCGCGTATGCCAATACATCCGGCGGGACGGTTTATTATGGGAACAATGTGACATTTACTACTACTCATGAAATCACTTTACCCGCTTTATCAACGGTGACTGCATCGGAAATAGGCGTTTCAAAGGTTTCACTCGCTTGCTCCGTAACAGACAATGGCGATGGTAAAGTTTCGGATTGTGGTTTCTGTTATGGACTGTCAGACAATCCCACCATAAATGATAATAAAGTCAGTTATGGTGCATCAAACTCCGCATTCGGGCGTACGGTAACCGGACTGTCCGAGAATACACTGTATCATGTTCGTGCCTATGCCACCAATGAAGCCGGAACGGCCTATAGTAGTGATATGACTTTCACCACGTTGGAGGTAACTGCTCCTGCCGTGTCCGGGATTACTTTCGGTATTATCAGCAATACCTCTGCTGCCTTTACGGCAACAGTGACATCGCTTGGAAACGGAACGTTGGCAGATGCCGGTTTTTGTTATTCTACCAGTTCCTTCCCTACTGTATCTGATAAGAAGCTGTCTTGCGGAAATGTTACCTCGCTCACTAAAACAGCCACCGGGCTGATTCCCGAAACGAAGTATTATGTCCGTGCCTACGCCATTAATGAAAAGGGGACTACGTATGGAGCGGAAAATTCGTTTACTACTACCAAGCAAGAAGTGAACCCTTATACCACTTTGACGGTAGAGACTTCTTATGGTTCAACCACGTTGGATATGGCAAAAGTAACAGGGGGAACTTTCGACATGGGTGCTCAATCCACTTCTTCTTCAAGCACTAATTATGATGTAAATGCCAATGCGGACGAGAAACCGGTTCATAAAGTGACTGTTTCTACTTTCTATATGAGTAAAACTCCGGTTACCCAATATCTATGGTATGTAGTGACGGGAGGTTATCCGAATATAAGTAGTACTTACGGGCGTGGAGATACCTATCCGGTTTACAATATTACGTATGACCAATGTCTGGCTTTTATTAATAAGCTGAATTCATTGACGGGTAAAAGATTCCGTATGCCAACTGAGGCGGAATGGGAATTTGCTGCCCGTGGTGGAAACAACAGTGAAGGTACCAGATGGAGTGGAAATACTTCTTGTGGCTCTGTTGGCTGGTTTAGTGGAAACTCCGGTGCTAAGACGCATCCTGTTGCGGAGAAATCTCCGAATGAGTTGAATATTTATGATATGAGTGGTAATGTCTGGGAATGGTGTTCGGATTGGTATGCTAATTATAGTAGCGCATCTCAAACGAATCCGACGGGCGCTGCATCGGGCAGTAATCATGTGATACGTGGAGGTAGTTACAGTGATGCTGTCAATGACTGCCGGGTATCTATGCGAAACTTTATAGCTCCATCCAAAAGTATGCCGATATTAGGAATGAGATTGGTAATGGAATAAATGAATAATTAAAAAAATAATAATATGAAGAAGAATCTATTTGTGTTATGCCTTTTATTGTGTACAACGGTTTTGGTCAAGGCACAATTTAGTGGAAATGGTACAGGTACTGCCAATGATCCTTATCAGATTACAAATGCGGATGAATTATTTGAGGTGAGGAATGACTTGTCAGCTTCTTACAAGTTGATGAATGATGTTGATTTGAAACAGTGGATTGAAGAGGATAACCCAACACAGGGATGGAATCCGATAGGAAATGAAGATACTCCGTTTCATGGGACGTTTGATGGAAATAACAAAGTTATTAAAGGGTTGTATATAAATCGCCCTTCTTCTGATAATACAGGCCTTTTTGGTTATATTAAAACTTCTGTAATAAATGATGTTGCTTTATTATCTCCCATCATCTCAGGAAATAATAATGTTGGAGGAGTAGTCGGGAAATGTGGTTATAATAGTTCTGCCGACATAGCAGAAAATATGAATACAATAAAAAATGTGATTATTATAGGGGGGAGTATTTCTGGAAAAGAAAATGTTGGGGGAGTTGTTGGAGTCATTGAACCTTCGGATTATAATTTTCAATATGGTGAAACCCCCGTATTTCTAATGTCCGTTGTCGGATGTTATGCGTCTTCCATAATAACTTCTTCGGGTATAAATACAGGGGGAATCTGTGGGAAAATTTGTTCAGGACAATATTACTATCATTATTCTTCTTACTCTAGTGGTGTTGGAGCAACTTATCAAGTCTTGTTAGATGATAATGTATTTGCAGGAATAATGAATGTTAAGTCTGTAGCGGGTGGTATAGTTGGTTGGTCAATAGGATATGCTCAGGATTATAATTTCTTGAAGTCATGCTACAATATTGAACGAAATTTAGTAACAGGAACAATAAAAAGTAGTGGCTCAAATGTCTGTGGAATAATAGGTCAATATAAAGAACTTTATAAAGAAAAAGAACGTACCGTTAAATATAATGTAAATATTGCGGATTCTATATTTGCATTAAGCACTGTATATCGGATTGCTGATGAACCTTGGCCTAATAACTTTGCCTATTCGGGTACCAAAGTGTTTGTTAACGGAAAATCGGTCACTGTGGAAGATAATAATTATAATGGGACGGGCTACGGACTAAAAACGTTGAAGAAACAAAGTACGTATGAAGGTCTGGGTTTTGATTTCTCCAATCAATGGGCTATTGTTGAAGGACAAACTTTCCCTTATAATAAGAAACAAAGTACCCCTCCTACAGTGACTTCTTTTACAGCGGGTAATAAAGTAAGTATTTCGGGTACAGCTACAGGAAATGGTGGCATATATGTTATGGTTGGAAACATTGTTTATGAATCGTATATTCTTGATAATAAGTGGTCGGTGACATTAGGTGCTATATCCAAAGGTACAACGGCGAAAGTCATGACTCGTTATGATGGATTGATGCCATCTATCCTTGTTACAGCTGTAGCAACGGCTGGTGGTGGGGATACTCCGGAGATTTTAAAGGGTGATGCCAATGGCGATAGTTCTGTGGATACGGCCGATGTAGTTGCGATCGTCAATCATATCTTAGGCAAATCTTCATCCTCATTTGTAGATGCCAATGCCGATTTAAATGGAGATGGACAGGTATCGGTAGATGATGCGGTTGCTACTGTCCAGTTGATTTTAGATAAACAATAAATAATAAGAATGATGAGAAAATATTTAGTTCTTTTGTGCTTACTTCTGTTTACTGTAGGGGCCCAAGCGCAGTTTAGTGGAAAAGGCTCAGGCACAGCCAATGACCCTTATCAGATAACCGATGCATATGAGTTGTCGGAAATAAGGAATGATTTAGCAGCTTTCTACAGATTGATGAATGACATTGATCTTACGGAATGGATCAATGACAATAATCCAACCGCTGGATGGGCACCTATTGGAACTTCCACTGCGCCATTTACCGGAATTTTTGATGGCAATAACCAATGTATCTATGGTTTAAAAATAGATCGTTCGTCTCTTGACAATATAGGATTATTTGGATATGTGAATAAAGGGAAAATCAGTAATGCTACATTAGTTAAACCAATAATAAAAGGCCGGAATAATGTAGGAGGAATTACAGGTGCACAGGGAGATATCACTAATTGTGTCATTATAGGGGGAAGTATTACTGGAAATTCTACTGTTGGAGGGATTGTAGGATACTTTAATAAAGGTAGTATTATAACAGGATGTTATTGCAATGCTGTTGTTACGGGAGGGACGGACTATGTCGGGGGAGTAGTAGGAAGCCTAAGCTATGGATCAGTAACGAATAATATTTTTTCGGGTGATATATCTGCAACAGGTCAGCGCGTAGGAGGAATTTCTGGTGGGCTGTCTAATTCCAATACTGTAATTACATATAATTATGTGACTGGTAGTATAGAAGGTAGAGAGTATGTTGGTGGAATTGTAGGCATAGATGGCTATAGTTATTATAATAAGATTTCAAATAACGTTTGTATCGCTGATGAGGTTCGTGCTACTTCTTCTACTCCATATCGTATTTCTATACAAGTTGACGCAGGTAATCTCGCTTGGGCCAAAACTCGACTCATCCAGAACGGAAAGGAAATTGTTGCTGAAGATAACGAATCGAATGGGACCTCTTATGGCGAAAAAACGTTGAAGCGGTCTACTACGTATATTGGTATCGGCTGGGATTTCAATAACACATGGACCATTGTCGAGGGGGAATCTTATCCTTATTTGAAAGCACAGACCGATTATCCGACTGTCACTTCGTGTGAAGCCGGCAGTAAATGTTTGGCTAAAGGGACAGCCCCTACGGGAGGAAAAATTACAGTGATAGCCGGTGAAGGCATCTATTCGTCGACTATACTCGATAACTCGTGGGAAGTATCACTTGGGGCAATGAAGGAGGGAGAAGTTATTCAGGTCTTTTCTCAGATGGAAGGCAAATTGCCTTCGTTGGTGGTGACAGCTGTGGTGACAAAGGGAGGGGGAATATCTCCTGATATTGTAAAAGGAGATGCCAATGGCGATAGTTCTGTGGATACGGCAGATGTAGTTGCGATCGTCAATCATATCTTAGGCAAGTCTTCTGTTTCATTTGTGGAGGGTAATGCCGATCTGAATGGAGATGGACAGGTATCGGTAGATGATGCGGTTGCTACTGTCCAGTTAATATTGGATAAACAATAAATAGACTGAAATGATGAAGAGATTTATAGTGAGATTAGCCTGTATTTGCTTTTTTCTTTTTGCTTATACAGCACTTGTGCAGGCGGAAAACAACGCTTCTGCAGCCGGAACGGCACAACTGACTTTAGCACCTGCTACGTTGTCGGCAGGTACTAATACGACACTTTCTTTCGATTTGGTTAATTCTCTTCCGGTGACTGCTTTACAGTTTGATGTGATGCTACCGGAAGGTTTGTCTGTGAACACCATAATCAATGAAGACGAAGAGGAGGTGCCTGCCATTACGCTAACCGATCGCAAAAAGAGTAGCCACTCTTTAAGTTGCAACCGACGGGAGGATGGACGTTACACGGTGGTCATCCTTTCTATGAAAAATCAGGCATTTAGTGGAGAAGAGGGAGCATTGGTTAATATATCCGTTGCCGTCTCTTCTATGTTGCCTACGGGAAGTTACGATCTGGCGGTAAGCCAGATTATCATTGTCCCGTTAGAAAACGAAAGACCGGGAACTACGATTAAGCAACCGGACTTTACGGGGCATGTCTCTGTCAATAATTCGAGTGGTGATACAGGGTCGGCTCAATTGTCTTTGGCTGCCGGTAGCTTGAAAGCAGGAACGGAGCAGACTATTTCTTTGAACCTGACCAATGAAACGGAAGTAACTGCTCTGCAGTTTAATGTGAAGCTTCCGGAGGGTGTCACCCTGTGTACTATGAAGAACGAAGATGATGAAACCGTACCGGCTATCACGCTGACCGATCGCAAAAAGAGTAGCCATTGGCTGAGCTGTAATGAGCAGGAAGACGGTAGCTATATGGTGGTGCTTCTTTCCATGAAGAATCAGGCACTTAGCGGTACAAGCGGAGCTTTGGTAGATATGAAGGTATCGGTTGCCTCTACTGTGACTACCGGAAGTTACGAGGTGGCTGTTAAGGATATTGTTATTGTTCCATTACTGAATGGAAGGCCGGGGATTTCGATTAAACAGCCGGAGTTTACTGATCGTATTTATATTGAAAACACCGGTGGAGGAGGTGACGTAACCGGTCCGGTTGCGCTGTCTATTCCCGCGATGGCATTGGCTCCCGGCGCTGAAGGGATATGTAATATTGATATGGTGAACGATCGGGATATCTGCGCTTTTGAGTTTAAAATAAAGTTTCCCGAAGGCATTAGCATTGTCGAAGCGTATAATGAAGATGATGAGTGGGCTCCCTCCATCCAATTGACAGATCGCAAGAAGAGCTCGCACCAGATCAATTTCCGAAAGAAAGACGATGGCAGTTACAGAGTGGTGGTAGTTTCCATGCAGAATGCTACCTTCAAAGGTAACAGTGGTGCAGTGGTAGCCATTAAGGTGAAGGCTGATCCGGAGCTGAAGGAAGGGAGTTATGGTGTTATACTGAGTGAAGCGCTATTGGTCACTCCGTCGGAGGAAAAGATAACGCAAGAAGATGCAAGTTATGCCATAGATATAAAAGAAGGCGTGGGCATTGAAAATGAGAACACAAACGGAATATCCTGTATATGTCAGGAGGGTGTCTGTCTGATTCGCGGCACGTCTGTTGGTGATCTTGTCGAAGTCTTTAATGTAGAGGGTCGTAACATTTATTCGGAATCCGGTACTGGAGAACAACTTGTAATACCCGGGGTGGAATTTCCTTCCGTGCTGATTGTGAGAGTCTCTCGAGCCAGGAAGCTGATCTATGTACGGAAGCTCGTATTACAATGAAACTAAGTTTGTTGTGAAATAATGATTAGATGATATGGCTAAATATTATCTTTTTCTGATAGAGACCTTGCAACATCAGGAATGTTTGAAAGAAGAGGTCTTGAAATATGTCAACTCGTTTTTAAAGACTCATAGAGAGCGAGCCTCTGTAGATGTTTTTTTTCATTATTTCACGTTGGTGAGTTATAATAACGGTAGCTATGAGATTCTTATAGACGAGATGGATCTTACGGAAGTTGCCCCTTTGGAAGATATTGAGTTTGATAAGGAACCCTCTTATTATAGATATGGATGTACTTATTATGTACTTGATACTTTTATAGAAAAGGTTCAGCGAGGTATTTCAAACCGGGAGGACACTGTTTCTATAAATATAATCTCCGGAGGACGAAACAATACGGTTAAAGGGCATTGGGGGCTTGAAATATTAAGATTGATTGAATCTAAACAAGAACAAGGCTGGAGGTTCTGTTACTCCGGAATGGATGTTGTAAATAGACAATTGAAAATTGATCAAGGTATAAGGACTTTGTTTCGTTGGGATGCTACTGTCCTTTTCCATTTTATGTCGGGACCGAGGAGCTTGGCAAAGAATCGGGAGGAGGTTGAAATCGTCAAAGAAAAGAAGATGGAAGAAAACACAGAGAAACCTAAAATGCTTTCATTGGTAAGTCAGGCAGGAACTAAACCTTTTGAACTGAATGGTATAGAATATATGAGTTTCAGGGATTTTTGCAGGAGAGATGAAACCTATCAGTCTGGCGTTACAATACAGAAACACGGATTTTATGTTTTGATGAATCACAAAGGGCAGCTTATATTGGAATATTCGAGGCTGTATCCCTGTTTTGATAGTTACGATTATGCCAACGAAGATCGTTTTCATCGAAATTACTGGTTGTGTAAAGATGAGCAGGAATTGATGGTTAAATATGAATATATTACACACAATCGTTTCAGTTGCAGCGATGATGATTATTCTACTTGCCCGATGCCTGCTTTTCTGGGGCCTGCCGTATTCTATGATGATGGGACAGGTGTGGTAAAAATAGGAGAGTGAGTTTTGGACTCTTCTTTTGTTAAAGAACTATATGTACATGGGATGATTTATAAAGATCATCCCATGTACTTTTTAATTTTTCATCTTTCTGACTTTTTGTTCGTGTTTTATAAAAGTAACGATTTGTTTTGGTACGAAAAAGAATAATTTTATATACATTTGCGCATTCCGGACAATAGATCGGTTTATAGTTTTCATTTATAAAAACTACTATGCGAAACACACTCCTTTTTATATTTATCCTTCTGCTTCCTATTAACCTGGCAGCACAAGAGACATTGGGTAAAGTGGTGAATACCCTGAAAGAACGTATTAACTTATCGGCATATGCCCAGTTGGGATATACCTATAACAATGCAGCCGATCCGGATAATACATTTGATATCAAACGGGTTATTTTTATGGCAGACGGGAAGATTACAGAACGTTGGTCATGTTATTTTATGTATGACTTTGCTGTCAGTTCTCTGCAGGAATTATATACAAGTTATCAGTTCCTGCCGGGGCTGTCTGTTCGCATAGGGCAGTTTAAAACACCCTATACCATGGAAAATCAGTTATCACCTACAACGGTAGAGCTGATAAATTGCTATTCTTTGCCGGCATGTTACCTGGTTGGTATCAATGGAAGTGATACTCTTTGCTCTGCAAGCGGGGGGCGGGATATTGGTTTGATGATTTATGGCGATTTGTTTAAAAAACTGCTGACTTATAAAGTGGCGTTGATGAACGGGCAAGGTATAAATACAAAAGATAAGAATTCTCAAAAGGATGTAGTGGGCTATCTGTCGGTGAACCCTTTAGAGTGGTTTACTGTGGGTACTTCCTTTGTTATCGGTAAGGGACATTCGGTTGCGGGAGTACCAATTCATGGAATAAAACCGGGTGAAAACTACCGGCGCAACCGTTGGAGTGTGGGAGCTTTCTTAACAGGAGAAAAGGCAAGCCTGCGTACGGAATTTATGTTAGGCAAAGATGCTGATGTGAAAAGTAACGGGGGATATGCTACGGGATGTGTCCGGATTATTCGTAATGTGGAAGCCGTTGCTTCTTGTGAATATTTAAACCGGGATGTCATTGCAGAAGATAAGCAATCAAATTATATGGTTGGTTTACAATACTGGTTTTATCCGAAGTGTCGTCTTCAGGTTCAATACACTCGTTTGAGTCCGAAACATAACGATCCTTCGGATCTGGTACAAGCTCAGGTGCAGGTACGGTTTTGACTGAAGAGGATAACTATTTGTTTTTTCTCAAAAGATTCGGTTATTTATTCAATAGTTTGTATCTTTACGCATCATGTTACTAATAGTTGAGAATGAATGATGAAAACTAAAAATGAATATATAGCTGATGTTAGGCAATTTAAAGAGAGGTTTGCCTCTAAATATGGCATTCGTTCAATCGGTATTTTTGGTTCTGTTGCCCGGGGAGAGCATCGGTTGGATAGCGATTTAGATGTGTTCGTAGAGTTGGAAGAGGCAGATCCGTTCACGATGTTTGATATTCGGGAAGCACTTGAATCTCTGTGTGGCTGCAAAGTTGATTTGCTTCGTTTGCGAAAAGGGTTGCGTGATTTATTGCTTAAAAGAATAGAACAGGATGGAATCTACATTTAAAGAGGAAATTACGGATAAGTTAGCTCAAATATTAGAGTCTGTTGAAGTGATTGAGGAGCGGTGTAAGAGTTATCAGAATATTGATGATTTCTTGCAAACCCCGTGGGGGATGACAATACTTGATGCTTGTATTTTGCGTTTGCAGGTTATTGGTGAGACAATAAAAGCCATTGACGATAAGACCAGACAGGCTTTGTTTATCCGGTATCCGCAGATTCCCTGGCGTAAAGTGATTGGTTTACGGAATATTATTTCGCATGAATATGCCAATATTGATTATGAAATTATCTGGACAGTGATACGTAAACACCTTCCTCCTTTGAAAGAGACAATATTGCTTATAAAGGAAGAATTATAATTCAATAATATACGATAGAGAATTATATAAAAATGTAGGGTCTTTTTTAGACCCTACATTTTTTTAAGCTAAAAAGTGCCATTCTTTAAACTTTATTCTGTTTCTTTGTTCTAATATAAAGTGACTTAAACTTTGAACATATGAGAATAAAACAGATTTGCATGATGGTATTGCTTGCTTTAGGAGTAGCCCCCTGGGCAAATGCGCAGACGTTTGACAAGTTATGGAAACAAGTGGATCAGGCTGAACAGAAAAGTCTGCCACAAACAGTTATTCAGTTGACAAACGAGATTTATAAGAAGGCGGAAACAGAGAAAAACTCTCCGCAAATGCTGAAAGCTTACACATGGCGGATGAAGTATCGCGAGATGCTGACTCCCGATAGCTTTTATGTAAGCCTGAACGGGCTGGAGCAGTGGGCTAAGACTGCGGAAAAACCGATGGACCGTGCCGTACTGAATTCGCTGATAGCGGGTATCTACTCCGACTATGCCTCCCGTAACCGCTGGCAGATATTCCAACGGCCGAATATTGTGGATGAAACTCCTTCCGCTGATATACGTGAATGGAGCGGAAATATGTTTGTGCAACAGGTGATGCAGCATACCACAGAGGCTTTGAAAGACAAAGAGTTGTTATTGGCTACGTCCGCACGTATCTATATCCCGTTTGTAGAGTTAGGTGATGCCAGCGAATATTATCGACACGATATGCTTCATCTGCTGGGCAGCCGTGGAGTAGATGCATTGAGAAATGTAAACGGGCTGGATAAAGACTCTGTTGTGAATGCCGGCATTGAGAATATCTACCAGGAGATGCTTGATACTTACAAAAGAGTTAATATGGATGATGGCTACGTGCTCACCATGCTCAATTACCTGGACTGGCGGCGTAACTCCGATAATACCTTTGTACCCTACCGTGCACCGCAAAAGTTGATAGGGTTGACGCAAGACCCCTATCTGGCGGGACTTGACAAATTACGGACTGAGTTTAAATCTCATGATATTTGTGCAGAAGTTTATTTGGCTAAAGCAAGATATGCTATTGAGAAAGGACAACAGGCAATGGCTTTACAGATTTGTGATGAGGCTGTCAGGTTGTATCCGGGCTACAAACGTATCAATGCTTTAAAGAATCTGAAACTGGAGATTCTGAATCCCGCTTTGTATGTACGTGCTGATGAAGTCGTTTATCCCGGTGCCGACATGAAGTTGATAGTCAACCACAAGAATCTGGATGGCTTTACTGTACGTCTATATCAAGAGAAAAAGTTAGTGGCAGAAGAACATTATTCTTTGCTTCGTCCCGAAAACTATCAGGAGCAGGATACTGTTTTCACCTTCAAAGCTCCCGCAGAAGGTAGCTATGTGATGCGTATTGTTCCCGATAGCAAAGCAAGAGAAAACAGTGAAAGCAAACTGAATGTGACATGCTTCAAGGTATTGACATTACGTTTGCCGGGTGATCAGTATGAAGTAGTAGCCCTCGATTGTATGAGCGGGCAGCCTGTTGAAGGAGCGCTCATTACTCTTTATACGAATGATGAAAAGAAACTGACGGAGTTCACTACCAATGCAGAAGGAAAAGCTAAGTTCCCTTATAAACGAGAATATCGTTACCTCACTGCTACCAAAGGACAGGATATGGCAATGCCTCTGCAAGGTATCTACGGAGGCAATTATACCTACTATGCTGATAATAAACCTACTGATTATGTGAAACTACTGACAGATCGTTTGCTCTATCGTCCGGGACAGACGGTTTATGTGAAAGGAATTGCTTATGAGCAGCAACCGGATACAGCCAATGTGTTAGCTAACCGTACTTATACGTTGACTCTTACCGATGCCAACCGACAAGAAGTAGGCAGGAGAGAACTTCGGACCAATGAGTTTGGTTCTTTTGCAACAGATTTTACATTGCCCGCTGCCTGTATGAACGGTACATTTACACTTTCTACAGAAAAAGGTACAACAACGATTCGCGTGGAAGAGTACAAACGTCCTACCTTTGATATTACTTTCGATAAACTGACAGGATCTTATAGCTTAGGTGATAAGGTAGAGGTAAAAGGTGCTGTTAAGACCTTTAGTGGTGTTTCGTTGCAGGATTTACCGGTAAATTACACCGTTACCCGTTTTTTACGATTCGGTTGGAGAGGAGTACAGACGGGTGTAGAACCCATTGCTTCGGGGAGTGTGTTACTCAACGAAGACGGACAATTCACTGTTCCGGTGTTGCTGGAAGGTGATAAGAAGATGGATTTAGGGTATTATGTTTTCCGGATAGATGCAACGGTCACTAATCTGGCAGGAGAAACACAGACCTCCTCTTATAACGTGAGTGTAGGAAATCGCTCCATGACATTGGGAGCTAACATTCAGAATCCTCTATGCAAAGATGATTCTATCCGGCTTACTTTTATTGCTACCAATCTTGATGGGCAGCCCGTGAGCGTAGAAGGAACTTACAAACTGTATCCGGTTGCAGACGGTGCAAAATCCGAAGATGTGATAAAGGGTACTCCGGCTTTTACCGGAACATTTGTATCCAATAAGGAGACACTTCTTCCGGGATGGGCCTCTGTGCCTTCGGGAGAATATCTGTTAGTGATGTCTGCAAAAGATGACCAGGGACGAGAAGTGACTAATAAAGAAGAAGTGATTCTCTTCTCAACTGCAGACAAACGTCCTCCGGTAAATATTCCGGTATGGTATTATGCCGAGAATACATCGTTTGATGCTGCGCATCCGGCTGTATTCTATTTGGGTACTTCAAAGAAAGATGCATACGTCATGATGAATCTGTTCAGTGGCAATACAATGCTCGAAAGCAGGATATTGCGCCTGTCCGATTCTATTGAACGTTTTGAATTCCCCTATAAAGAGTCGTATGGCAATGGATTGTCTGCTACATTCTGTTTTGTAAAAGACGGTGGAGTCAATCAGCAAACGGTGAGAATGACGAAGCGTCTGCCGGACAAAACCTTGACGATGAAGTGGGAAGTATTCCGTGACAAATTGCGTCCCGGTCAGGAGGAAGAGTGGAAACTCACGATTAAAACTCCACAAGGAATGCCGGCCATGGCCGAGATGTTAGCCACCATGTACGATGCTTCGTTGGATAAAATATGGAAAGGAGATCAGAGCTTGCAGGTATTTTATAACCTCTCAGTACCTACTACCCGTTGGATGGATGGGTATTGGGGAATGAACTCTTATAATTATTGGTTTCCGTATAAGAGCCTGAAGGTAGCTCCTATGGTATATGATCAGTTTATTGTTATTTTTTCGGGAGTTGAAGAGCTGCTTTCGGTCTATAATACGAGGCGGGGTGGAGTAAGAATACGAGGCTTAGCGAAAGCTGAATCAAATGCTCCGATGATGTCTATGGCATATAAGCAAGCTGTCAGTGATAAAGCAGATGTTGCCTTCACAGAAGAACTGGCAGAAGGAGCAGCGGGAGAAACTCTTCCCGAGGCTACGGAAGAACTACGTACAAACTTTGCGGAAACAGCTTTCTTCTATCCACAACTTCGGACCAATGAGCAGGGCGAAGTTTCGTTCTCATTTACTATGCCACAAAGCCTTACCCGCTGGAACTTCCGTGGATATGCCCATACTAAAGGCATGCTGACTGGAATGATCGACGGATCGGCAGTGACCAGCAAAGAGTTTATGCTGACACCGAATCTGCCCCGTTTTGTCCGTGTAGGTGATAAGACCTCTGTTGCTGCCTCAGTAGCAAACCTTACCGGAAAGAACCTTGCCGGAACAGTCAGCTTTATTCTCTTTGATCCGATGACGGAGAAGATAATCAGTACACAGAAACAGAAGTTTGCTGTAGAAGCCGGACGTACTACAGGTGTTAATTTCTTGTTTACCGTTACGGATAAGTATGATGTATTGGGGTGCCGTATGATTGCTGACGGTGGTTCGTTCAGTGATGGTGAACAGCATCTGTTACCGGTACTCAGTAATAAAGCCAATCTGGTAGAGACTGTGCCGATGCCTGTTCGTGGAGAAGAGACACGGGTTTTCTCACTCGATAGTTTGTTCAACGACCACAGTAAGTCGGCAACCGACCGTCGCCTGACCATCGAGTTCACCGGTAATCCTGCCTGGTATGCAATACAGGCTTTACCTTCACTGAGCATGCCCGATAACAGTGATGCTATCTCCTGGGCTACTGCTTATTATGCAAATACATTAGCTTCGTACATTATGAACTCACAGCCGCGTATTAAAGCTGTGTTTGATAGCTGGAAACTGCAAGGTGGAACGAAAGAAACATTCCTTAGCAACCTGCAAAAGAATCAGGAAGTGAAGAATATTCTTTTGTCCGAGTCTCCCTGGGTAATGGAAGCGAAAACTGAAGAAGAGCAGAAAGAGCGTATTGCAACGTTATTCGACCTGAATAATATACGCAATAATAATATCACAGCCCTTACTCGCCTGAAGGAGCTTCAGCAGCCCGATGGTTCCTGGGCATGGTACAAAGGAATGAATGGCAGCCGGTATATCACCAATTATATTGTAGAGTTGAATGCCCGTCTTGCCATGCTGACTGGTAAACCATTGGAGGGAGATGCTTTGGTTATGCAGCGTACTGCTCTCAGCTTCCTCAATAAAGAAGCGCTGGAAGAGTATAAAAATATCCGTAAGGCAGAGAAGAATGGCGATAAAGTGAAAGGGCTTTCTGCTTCAGCATTGAAATATCTCTACCTTATTGCTATTTCCGGTGAGCAGATCCCACTTGCAGATAATAAGACAGCTTACGATTACTTCCTTTCAAAAGTTACGGAAACGCTGACTACCCGTTCTATGACTGATAAGGCACTTGCTGCCATTGTTCTGGAGAAGGCCGGACATAAGAAAGAAGCATTGGAGTTCATTGCCTCTTTGAAGGAGTTTTTGACAAAGACGGATGAACAGGGTATGTTCTTTGCTTTCAATGAGAATCCGCATTCATGGGGCGGTTTGCAAATCCCGGCACATGTGATGGTGATGGAAGCCCTTGAACTTGTTTCCGGCGATTCGTCAACGGTAGAAGAAATGAAACTCTGGCTTTTGAAACAGAAACAGACACAGGCATGGGACTCTCCGGTGACTACGGCAGATGCTGTTTATGCATTGTTGCAAGGTGGTACCAATCTGCTCGAAAGTCAGGGAGATGTACGTATTGTTATTGCCAATGAAGTGCTGGAAACACTTTCACCTGCCAAGACAACCGTTCCCGGATTAGGATATATCAAGAAGACATTTACTGATAAGAAGGTGGTAGACGCCCGTAAAGTAACTGTTGAGAAAAGAGATGCCGGAATAGCCTGGGGAGCTGTTTATGCACAATATCAGGAAGATATGAGCCAGGTGAAACAGCAGGGTGGCGAATTGAATGTAGATAAGAAACTGTATGTAGAACGTCTGGTGAATAACGTTCGTCAGTTGCAGCCTGTTACAGCCGGTACGGAACTTGCTGTTGGCGACAAGGTTATTTCACGTTTGACGATTCGCCTGGATCGCCCGATGGATTTCATCCAACTGAAAGATCAGCGTGCTGCTTGCTTTGAACCTATGGAAACGCTTTCCGGTTATCGTTGGAACAATGGATTTGGATATTATGTCGATATAAAAGATGCATCTACCAATTTCTTCTTCGACGGATTGGGTAAGGGAGTCTTTGTATTGGAATACAGCTACCGTGTCAGTCGTTCCGGAACGTATGAAACCGGATTGGCAACGCTCCAGAGTGCTTATGCTCCGGAGTATGTTTCCCACTCCGCTTCAATGAAAGTGACGGTGAAATAAGTGCTGATTCGAAGACGGTTGCACTTATTATAAAATATTGATTGTATTGGAACGTAGATTAACACAGATTTTCGCAAAGAATATGATAGAGAAAGAGTCGTAATTTCTTGTCTTTGCGTCAATCTGCGTTAATTTGCGTTTTGTCGTTATAACAGCGCAGCCTGCTAATCACTAAACCGCTAATCACTATTAATATTCCTTTCAATCCGTTCCATATCTCGTCGAAAACTCCTACATTTGTGCTTCAAATATAATATATAAAGCATGAAACGCAGTATACTCTCTATATTAACTGTTTTTATTATTACTTTGTCTGCCATTGCCCAACCCCGTCTTTCGTCCAATAAAGAGACGCATAACTTTGGGCAAATTGAATGGAAACATCCTGTAACTGTAGAATATACCATTACCAATACCGGAGATAAACCATTGGTACTGACCAATGTCACTACATCTTGTGCCTGTTCGGTTGCCGATTGGACGAAAAAGCCGATTGCTCCCGGCGAGAAAGGTACTGTCAGTGCAACTTTTGATGCCAAAGCCCTTGGTCATTTTGAAAAAACGGTTGGTATTTACAGCAATGCACAACCCAGTCTGGTATATCTGAAATTTGTAGGTGAAGTGGTGCAGGAAGTTACGGATTTTGCAAAAACACATCCCTACGCCATTGGCTCTATTCGTTTGGACCGTACCGAATTTGATTTTCCGGATGCACACCGGGGAGAAAAACCTACCATTACGTTCAGTGTAGTGAATTTGTCGGACCGTCCTTACGAACCTGTACTGATGCATCTTCCTCCTTACCTGAAAATGGAAAGAACGCCGGATGTGGTTCTGAAAGGAAAGAAAGGAAAGATTAAACTAACGCTTGATACGAAACAACTCACGGATCTTGGCCTGACACAGACTTCTGTCTATCTGGCTCGTTTTGCCGGCGATAAGGTGAGCGAGGAGAATGAGATTCCTGTTTCGGCTATTCTTCTCCCGGACTTCTCGGGTATGACCATGCAGGATAGCCTGAATGCACCTGCCATCCGCTTGTCTGAAGCCAACATTGACCTCAGTGCCCGGTTGGCTAAGAAGAACAAAGCTTCTCATGATATTGTTATTACCAATACAGGTAAAGCACCTTTGCAGATCAATAAATTGCAGGTATTCAATTCCTCGGTAGGAGTGAGCCTGAAAAAGACGGTTCTTCAACCGGGTGCAAGTACCAAGCTGCGGGTTACCATTCATAAAAAGAATACAGGCAAGAAGAAACATCACTTGCGTATTCTGATGATCACGAATGACCCGGCACGACCGAAAGTAGAAATTAATATAAAACGATAACCCCTAAATATCATTACCATGGAACATCCGGAAAACAGCGAAGAGTACAAAGGACTGGTTGTCAACAAAGGTATTGAGCAGCCCTCATCGGTAAATCCTTATCTGAAACGTAAACCGAAGAAGCGCCAGCCCACTGTAGCAGAATTTGTGGAGGGTATCGTGCAGGGAAATATAACGATCCTCAGTCAGGCAGTGACCTTGGTGGAAAGCGTGAAGCCCGAACATCAGGTTATAGCCCAGGAAGTGATAGAAAAATGTCTGCCATTTTCCGGAAACTCCATTCGGGTAGGGATTAGTGGTGTACCCGGTGCCGGAAAGAGTACTTCAATTGATGTCTTTGGCCTGCATGTGCTCGAAAAGGGAGGTAAGCTGGCTGTGTTGGCTATCGACCCGAGTAGTGAGCGTAGTAAAGGGAGTATTTTAGGGGATAAGACCCGTATGGAACAATTGTCCGTACATCCCAATTCGTTTATTCGTCCCAGTCCTTCAGCGGGTTCGTTGGGTGGTGTAGCGCGAAAAACCCGTGAAACGATCATTCTTTGTGAAGCCGCCGGTTTCGATAAGATTTTTGTAGAGACAGTGGGAGTGGGGCAGAGTGAAACGGCTGTGCACTCTATGGTAGATTTCTTCCTGTTGATTCAGTTGGCAGGCACAGGTGATGAACTTCAAGGTATTAAGCGCGGTATCATGGAAATGGCGGACGGCATTGTTATCAACAAAGCTGACGGAAATAATATAGACAAAGCGAACTTGGCTGCCTCCCAATTCCGCAATGCTTTGCATCTTTTTCCGGCTCCCGACTCTGGCTGGACACCACAGGTCTTGACGTATTCCGGTTTCTATAATATAGGTGTGAAAGAGATATGGGATATGGTTTATGAATACATCGACTTTGTGAAAGCGAACGGATACTTTGAGTATCGACGCAATGAGCAGAGTAAATACTGGATGTATGAAAGTATTAATGAGCAGCTTCGCGATAGTTTTTATCATAATGCTAAGATAGAATCGATGCTATATGAAAAAGAACAACAAGTGCTTGGCGGTAATCTGACCTCTTTTATAGCAGCAAAGACATTATTGGATACCTATTTTGAGGAATTGAGAAAATAGGGATATTTATTCACTTTTTATCTGTCATCTTTCGCTCTTGGGTGGGGCTTTTTTGAAAAGGAAATTGTACCTTTGTGCTCCTAAAAGAATAATATCATTTATATATACAAAAGATGACGAATAATAATGTAATTGAGCAGGAAGAAGCTCTGTTGCTGAGGCGTAAACTTGACTTGTTGCTCCGTACCGGTAAATTGTTGGTAGAAAGTGCTGCGGATACAAACCGGATTGTGCGTAATATGAAGCGTGTAGCTGCTTATTTGGGGTTGCCGGAAGATAAACTTCATATTGATGTAAGTTATACAATGCTGGTTGTGAATGTCAGTGACGAGGCGCACTCTTTCTCTAAATTTCAGAAGTGTGAGAAGCATGGTATTAATATGACGGCTATTTCTGAAGTTAGTAAACTATCCTGGCGGGCTATTGAACATGATTATTCTTTGGATCAGTATGAAGAAGAACTGGAGAAAATCTGCTCCCGTCCGCGTAATTACATTCCTTATCTGGTAGCCATTGGTGCAGGTTTTGCCTGCGGAGGTTTTTGCAAGTTGTTTGGCTGTGACTGGATGGCTTTCTTGCTGGCTTCTGTTTGTGCTTTTGTTGGTTTCCGTGTCCGTGCTCGATGCATGGAGTTTGGTATCAATGTATATATGAGTATTGCCATTGCGGCTTTTGTTTCTACTTGTCTGGCTTATGCCTCTTCGTTTAGCGGACTTTCATCTACTCCTTATCATCCGCTTTTGGCCTGTGCTTTGTTTATTGTTCCGGGTGTTCCGTTGATCAACTTTGTGGACGATATGATAGACAATTATCTGTTAGTGGGTATCACGCGTGCTGCTAATACTGCTATGATGGTGGGTGCTATGGCTTTCGGTATTGTTCTTGCCATCCGTTTGTGTGTGATGGAGGATGTCAGCATTGATAAAAAGTTCAGTGAATTGAGTATGATTCCCCATGATCCTTATTATGTATACGCGATTGCTGCCGCAATTGCCGCAATGGGTTTCTCTATGATATTCAACATTCAGCGTCGTTTGCTTTGGGTGGTAGCCATAGGCGGTATCATAGCTGTGTGTACACGTAATTTCGTGAATTTCGAATTAGGTTTCGGACCGGTGATCGGTTCGTTTATGGGTAGTTTTGTAGTTAGTCTGATAGCCGTGAAAGCCGTTCATTGGTTTCATGTGCCCAACCACGTATTGACCATTCCTTCCGTCATCCCTATGATTCCCGGTGTATTGATGTATCGTTCTTTGCTGGGACTTATCGGCATGCACGGTGTAGTAGGTGAAGTAACAGTTGCCTTTTACAACGGTATCAATTCTGCTCTTATTATTCTTTGCATAGCTTTAGGCGTAGCTGTCCCTAACATTTTTGCCCGTCGTTATATTGCCAAAGACCGCCAGAAATTCCTGGAAGAAGAACTGGCAAAGAGAAAGGCGAGGGGAAAATTTATAGAATGGTGATGAGTGATTAGTGGTTAGTGATGAGTGGTTAATGATAAAGCGCAGCCACTAATCACTCATCACTAATCGTTAATCACTATAATCCTCCTTCCTTTTCCAAATCCGCCCTCGACTTGCTTTGTGTCACGATGTATACACCCAGAAATACCAGACCGATGGCGATTCCCTTTTGCCAGCCAAAGGTACCGATACCCATGACTACTGCTGCGATAGACGCGATGATTGGCTGTACATAGTTGTACATACTTACCACTGTGGGACGGAGTAACTTCTGTGCTGTCATTACGCAGATGTAAGCGATGAAGCTTCCTCCCAATACTACATATAAAACTTGCCAGACGGCGGGTACGGAAATCGTGCTCCATTCAATTGCTGCCACATCCTGATAAGAGAATGGGATGTAGCACATAGAAGCATAAATGAACATCCATTTATTGATGGTAACAGCAGAATATTGCTGGGTAAGTCCTTTGAATACAGTTAGGTAGATAGAGAAACTAAGTTGTGCCAACAGGCAGAGCAGGTCTCCCCAGATACTACTATTGGCATCTCCTGAAGTCTGACTGCCTAAGATAAGTATCAATGCTCCCATTGCTCCGACAAAGATACCTAATACTTTCTTGTTCGTAACCGGTTCTTTCAGATAGATGGCGGCTACAATCATTGTGATGATAGGCAGAGTGGTAGTCACAATAGAGGCGTCAATAGGAGAGGTCAATGACAATCCGAAGATGAAAACTCCCTGATTAAATACCAATGCAAACAAGGATGCAAAGAATATTTTGAGCATATCCTTATGATTCACATGTTCCTGCTTGCAGAACATGGAGAGTATCCAGAAAGCGGCAGCTGCCCCCACCATTCGAAAAGTAGTGACCGAAAGAGCTGAAAACTCTTGCAAAGCAAATTTTCCGATGGGAGCCATTAGTCCCCACATCACATTGGCAGTAAGAGCAAACAGATGTCCTTGTACGTTCTTGTTGATATTCATCTTTTTAGTGACCTTTATTGAAAACTGCTGCAAAGGTAACCAATTTATCATTTGAATTGTTTATATTTGCCTTGATATAAAGTAAGAATAGCATGGAAAAACAAGCCAAATATATCCGGCGTATTGAAATAAAAGGGTTGTGGAAACGGTTTAATATTGCCTGGGACCTGCGTCCCGACGTGAATATCCTTTCCGGCATCAATGGGGTTGGTAAAACAACGATCCTGAACCGTTCCGTAGGTTATCTGGAAGATCTTTCCGGTGAGATGAAGAACGGAATGAAAGACGGGGTAGATATTTACTTTGATGATCCCGAAGCTACTTATATTCCTTATGATGTAATCCGTAGTTATGACCGCCCTCTTATCATGGGCGATTTTACTGCCCGGATGGCTGATAAGAATGTAAAGTCTGAACTTGATTGGCAGCTCTATCTCTTACAACGCCGTTATCTGGATTATCAGGTGAATATAGGCAATAAAATGATTGAACTTCTAGCCGGTAATGATGAAGAAGAGCGGAAGAGGGCAGCTACTTTATCGTTGGCTAAAAAGCGCTTTCAGGATCAGATAGATGAACTGTTCAGCTATACCCGGAAGAAAATAGACCGGAGGCGGAATGATATTGCTTTTTATCAGGACGGTGAGCTCTTATTGCCCTATAAACTCTCTTCCGGCGAAAAACAGATGCTTGTTATCTTGCTGACTGTATTGGTACAGGACAATGAACATTATGTTCTTTTCATGGATGAGCCGGAAGCCTCGCTCCACATCGAGTGGCAACAGAAGCTTATCGCTATGATTCGTGAACTGAATCCCAATGTACAAATAATACTGACCACTCATTCGCCTGCCCTCATTATGGAAGGCTGGCTCAATGCTGTCACCGAAGTAACCGATATTACAACGAATGTAGTTGACAATTGACAGTTGACAGTTGACAATTGACAGTTGATAGTTGACAATTGAGAATACAGAGTAATTTCAATCGTAAATAGTAAATCGTCCAATCGTAAATCTCACATGGCATGGCTCAAACCCTACGCGACAATCTGACTTCCTCTTACTTTAGTGCCGCCCATAAGCTTTATCCCAAGAACACACGCCGGAGAATTGTAGCTTATGTGGAAAGTTATGACGACGTGCCTTTCTGGCGTACGTTGTTTGAGGAGTTTGAGAATGATGAATATTATTTTCAGGTAATGCTTCCTTCGGCTACCTCTTTGGCAAAGGGGAAGAAGATGGTATTAATGAATACCCTGAATACGGCCGAATTAGGAAAAAGCCTCATCGCCTGTGTGGATAGTGATTATGATTTTCTTTTGCAGGGAGCTACTGCTACTTCCCGGAAGATAAACAGAAACAGATATATCTTTCAGACCTATACCTATGCCATCGAAAATCATCATTGCTTTGCAGAGAGTTTGCATGAGGTATGTGTACAGGCCACACTGAATGACCGTCCGTTGATTGATTTTGCTGCTTTCATGCGGAGGTATTCCCAGATAACTTATCCTCTTTTTCTTTGGAACGTCTGGTTCTATCGGCAGCATGATACACACACATTTCCGATGAGTGACTTTAATACATATATCCGGTTGCTGGACGTCAACCTGCGGCATCCTGAACGATGCCTGGAAGCTCTACAAAGGACGGTCTCTGCCAAACTATCGGAACTGCAAACCCGTTTTCCTCACTGTATTAGTCGGGTGGATGCTTTAGGTTCCGAACTGGAGAAGTTAGGATTGGTTCCGGAAACCACCTATCTTTATATCCAGGGACATCATATCATGGATAATGTAGTGATGAAACTTCTGATACCGGTTTGTACACTTCTTCGCAGAGAACGGGAACAGGAGATAAAGAAACTGGCAGAACATGATGAACAGTTTCGTAATGAACTGACTTGTTATCAGAACAGTCAGATAAATGTGGAAATCATGTTGAAGAAGAATAGTGCATACAAAGCACTGTATCTTCACCAATGGTTGCGTGACGACGTAAGGGAATTCCTGGAGAAAGGATAGTGACGTGAAACAAACAGGGTGTTTTGCCGTTGCCCTATTATAACGGCAGATAAAGTATAACAATGGAAAAAATTACAGGTATAATCAAGGGAATTCTCCAGTCATGGGGATTTAATGAGTCGTGGACTGATGATTTAACGAGTACTATCATTTTAGTTATCATTTTGGCTATTGCTTTTCTGGGAGATGCCATTTGCAAGCATGTTATCCTGACGACGGTTACCCGGCTTGTGAAAAAAACAAAGGCCACATGGGATGACGTTGTGTTTGATCGCAAAGTGATGATTTACCTCAGTCATCTGGTGGCACCTATCATTCTGTATATACTGCTACCGCTTGCCATATCCAATGCCGGCCTGCTGACTTTTATATTACGTATTTGCATGATTTATATCATTGCAGTCTTTTTAAAGTTTATCAGTGCACTTCTCTCTGCACTTTATCATGTATACAGCGAGCGTGAGCAGTTTCGCGACCGTCCTTTGAAAGGATTGTTACAAACGGTTCAGGTCATTCTTTTCTTTATTGGTGGTATTATTATCGTCAGTATTCTGATTGATAAATCGCCGATGGTGTTGCTTACCGGTCTGGGAGCTTCTGCCGCTGTCCTGATGTTGGTGTTCAAAGACAGTATTATGGGCTTCGTTTCGGGCATTCAACTTTCTGCCAACAATATGCTGAAGGTGGGAGACTGGATTGAGATGCCGAAGTATGGAGCCGACGGAACGGTGATTGAAGTAACCTTGAATACCGTAAAGGTACGTAACTGGGACAATACCATTACCACCATTCCTCCCTATGCTCTGGTCAGTGATTCTTTTCAGAACTGGCGGGGTATGCAGGAGTCCGGAGGACGACGTATAAAGCGTTCTATCAGGATTGATATGAACAGTGTGAAGTTCTGTACTCCGGAGATGTTGGCAAAATACCGGAAAATACGTTTGCTGAAAGACTATATCGAAGAGACGGAGAAGGTAGTGGAGGAGTATAACAAAGAGCATGGAATAGACAACTCCGTGTTAGTGAATGGCCGTCGTCAGACCAATTTAGGTGTATTCCGTGCCTACCTGACTAATTATCTGAGAAGCCTTCCGGCAGTCAATCAGGATCTTACATGTATGGTGCGTCAGTTGCAACCCACCGAACAAGGTATTCCTCTCGAACTCTATTTCTTCTCGTCCATCAAAGCCTGGATACCTTATGAAGGTGTTCAAGCCGATGTGTTCGATCACGTGCTTGCCATTATTCCGGAATTTGATTTGCATGTCTTCCAGAATCCTACAGGAGAAGATTTCAGGGCGTTAAGCAGGAATGATTAAGAATTTAGACTAATACTATTTACAACAATGAATGCACAGCAAAGTTATATTATCCGTGAGATTACTCCACTCTCTGACAAAGATTGTTTTTATGTAGCCGAGCGGTATAAGACGGAATTTACATACCCTATTCACAATCATGCCGAATTTGAATTGAACTTTTGTGAGAAGGCTGCTGGAGTACGTAGGATTGTAGGTGACTCTGCGGAAGTAATTGGCGACTATGATCTGGTGTTGATTACCGGGCAGGATCTGGAGCATGTCTGGGAGCAAAATGAATGCAACTCAAAAGAGATACGCGAGATAACTATTCAGTTTTCCCCTGATCTTTTCTCTGAAAGCTTCATTAATAAGAATCAGTTCGATTCTATTCGCCGGATGTTGGAACGTGCGCAAAAAGGACTTTGCTTCCCTATGTCTGCCATTATGAAAGTGTATTCCATGCTCGACACATTAGCTTCTGAAAAACAAGGATTTTATGCTGTGCTTAAGTTCATGACTATTCTGTATGAGCTTTCTCTCTTTGAGGAGGAATCCCGTACATTGTCCAGTTCTTCTTTTGCGAAGATCGATATCCATGCTGATAGTCGGAGGGTACAGAAGGTACAGGAATATATCAATGAGCACTATAAAGAGGAGATTCGTTTGAATAATCTGGCAGATATGGTAGGAATGACTGCTGTTTCTTTTAGCCGCTTTTTCAAACTTCGTACCGGAAAGAGTCTTTCTGATTATATTATTGATATCCGTCTTGGGTTTGCAGCCCGGTTGCTGGTAGATTCCACTATGTCTGTAGCGGAAATCTGCTATGATTGCGGATTCAATAACCTCTCTAATTTTAACCGGATATTTAAGAAGAAAAAGGCATGCTCTCCTAAGGAGTTTCGGGAGAATTACAGGAAAAAGAAGAAGATTGTGTGAGAAGTGGTAGGGTTGTAACCCTACCTCCTCATAATCCTATAACCTCCTTAATTCTTCCTTTGTAAATGAGGTATTTCTTATTGCTTTCAGATTATCTTCCAGTTGGGCTACCGAGCTGGCACCAATGATGACTGATGTTACTAAATCATCTTTTAGAACCCATGCCAGAGCCATCTCTGCTAAGGTTTGTCCCCGTTCCTCTGCCATTTTGTTCAGTGCTTTGATTTTGCTTAAAACATCTTCTGTGAGTTGTTCCTTTTTTAGGAAACCTCCGCGGGCCATTCGTGAATCTTCGGGAATGCCATTGAGGTATCGGTTTGTCAATAATCCTTGTGCTAAGGGAGAGAATGCAATAAATCCGGTACCATTTTCTTTGGCTTGCCGGAGGATACCTTCTTCTTCCGGTTCCCGATTGAACAGGTTATATTTTCCTTGATAGAGCAAGCAATGCACATCTCTTTCTGCCAGATATTTGTAAGCAAATTCAGCGGCCTCTTTCGGGTATTTGGAGATACCTACATACAATGCTTTTCCCTGGCGGACAATATCTACCAATGTTTGCAATGTTTCTTCCAATGGAGTCACCGGATCATAACGGTGCGAATAGAAAATATCCACATAATCCAGATTCATACGTTTCAAGCTTTGGTTAAGGCTTGCCATCAGATATTTTCTTGATCCCCATTCTCCGTAGGGGCCCGGCCACATATCGTGTCCGGCTTTCGTAGAGATAAACAGCTCATCCCGGTAAGGAAGGAATGATTTTCTCATAATCTCACCGAACGTTTCTTCTGCCGAGCCATAGGAAGGCCCGTAGTTATTTGCCAGATCGAAATGAGTGATTCCCTTATCGAAAGCATAATGCGCCATTCGCTGGCTGTTGGCAAATGTATCTACATCTCCGAAGTTATGCCACAGCCCCAAGGAAATTTCCGGGAGCATGATTCCGCTTTTGCCACAACGTCGGTACTTCATACCGTTACTGTATCTCTCGTTGTCGGGTGAATAAACAGGGTTTATCATATTTGTAATTATTAGGTTATTGTATAAGCAATGTTGCAGAATAAGTTAGTATGAAAACAAAGATATAGCTTTTTTATCAATCCGGATGTATGAGAGATGTCTTTCTGTCCTCTGGGGGAGAATAAATCGTTTATTGGCGGAGTCAACATCCTGTTCCTGCTGAGTTTCGTTTTGTTTCATTAGGTTGAGAAAACAGCTTAACTCTGTTGGTCGGTGATAAATAGTATAATGATATGATAAAATAGTATTGGATACTTTGTACGGACTACACTAACTTTGCATTATCAACTAATAAAACAGAAAAGACTTCGATTATGAGCCTATTTAAAGACAAAATTGCTACCTTGCTGGCCGAACATGAGGAATTCCTCGCCCGCAAAAACAATCCGATGAAAGGTGGAAATGGTATTATTACCCGTTATGAACATCCTGTGCTGACTGCTGCCCATACGCCGGTATTCTGGCGTTATGATCTGGATGAGAAGACGAATCCTTATCTGATGGAGCGTATCGGCATGAATGCAACCATGAATGCCGGTGCCATCAAATGGAACGGAAAGTATCTGTTGATGGTACGCGTGGAAGGTGCTGACCGTAAATCGTTCTTTGCCATTGCAGAGAGTCCTAACGGAATAGATAATTTCCGTTTCTGGGATTATCCGGTGACGATGCCTGAAGATGTTGTTCCGGCAACGAACGTTTATGATATGCGCCTTACCGCTCATGAGGACGGTTGGATATATGGTATATTCTGTGCCGAACGACCTGACGATAATGCTCCGGCAGGAGATTTGTCGTCGGCAACGGCTACAGCCGGTATCGCCCGTACCAAGGACTTGAAGAACTGGGAACGCCTTCCGGATCTGAAAACAAAGAGCCAGCAGCGTAATGTTGTATTGCATCCGGAATTCGTTGAGGGGAAATATGCACTTTATACCCGTCCGCAAGATGGATTTATTGATGCCGGAAGTGGTGGTGGTATCGGTTGGGCATTGGTAGAAGATATGACGCATGCCGAGGTGAAAGAAGAAGTCATTATAGATAAACGCTATTATCATACTATTAAAGAGGTGAAGAATGGAGAGGGACCGCACCCGATCAAGACCCCGCAAGGCTGGTTGCATTTGGCTCATGGGGTTCGCGGATGTGCTGCCGGATTACGTTATGTATTATATATGTATATGACTGACCTGAAAGATCCGACAAAACTGATTGCCTCCCCTGCCGGATATTTTATGGCTCCGGAGGGTGAAGAGCGTATCGGTGATGTATCGAATGTATTGTTCAGTAACGGTTGGATTGCTGATGAAGACGGAACGGTGTTTATCTATTATGCCTCTTCGGATACCCGTATGCATGTAGCTACATCTACCATTGATAAGTTAGTGGACTACTGCCTGCATACACCGCAGGATGGCTTTTTCTCTTCTGCTTCGGTGGAGACGCTGAAAAGGATGATAGAGAAAAACAAGAAAGTAGTGATTAGTGAGTAGTGATGAGTGATTAGTGCCATGCGGTATAATTGCGCAGCCTACTAATCACTACTCACTAATTGCTTATCACTAATCACTACTCACTCATCACTAATTACTCTTTTTCTACCATGATAAAACTCAAAGAAAAAATAGGCTACGGTTTCGGTGATATGGCTTCGTCCATGTTCTGGAAACTGTTTGGCTCTTATCTGATGATATTCTATACGGATGTTTTCGGACTTCCGGCTGCTGTGGTCGGTACCATGTTTCTCATTACCCGTGTCTGGGATTCGGCTTTCGATCCGATTGTGGGAATCATTGCTGACCGTACCCATTCCCGTTGGGGAAAGTTCCGTCCTTATCTGCTGTTTCTTGCCATTCCTTTCGGGCTGATTGGCATATTGACGTTCACTACTCCCGATCTGAGTGATACCGGCAAATTGATATACGCCTATGTCACTTATTCGTTGATGATGATGATTTATTCTGCTATCAATGTGCCTTATGCTTCATTGTTGGGAGTGATGAGTCCTGATCCGAAAGAGCGGAATACACTGTCTACTTATCGCATGACATTTGCCTATATCGGCAGTTTCATAGCTCTGTTGCTGTTTATGCCTATGGTGAATTACTTTAGCCAGGGACACAGTGAACAACACGGTTGGATGATGAGTGTGATAGTCATAGCAGTCATGTGTATGATACTGTTCTATGGCTGTTTTGCATTGACGCGCGAAAGGGTGAAACCTATTAAGGAGGCACAAAGCCCGTTGAAGGAAGATGTGAAAGATTTGCTTCACAATAAGCCCTGGTGGATTCTGCTCGGTGCAGGTATTGCTGCATTGATCTTCAACTCTGTTCGCGACGGGGCCACGGTTTACTATTTCAAGTACTTCATTGTGGAGGAAGATTATGCTACTGTTTCCTTCTTCGGAGTCTCGTTTGTACTAAGCGGGCTTTATCTGGCCGTGGGGCAGGTTGCCAATATCGTAGGGGTAGTTCTTGCTGCGCCACTCAGTAACCGTATTGGTAAGAAAGCTACCTACATGGGTGCCATGGTGATTGCTACCGTACTGAGCATTATCTTCTATTGGTTTGGAAAGGGAGACATTGCACTGATATTCATTTTCCAGATACTGATTAGTATTTGTGCCGGAAGCATTTTCCCGCTGTTATGGTCTATGTACGCCGACTGTGCCGATTACTCTGAGTTGAGAACCGGCAATCGGGCTACCGGGCTGATATTCTCTTCTTCTTCCATGAGCCAGAAATTCGGTTGGGCAATCGGCAGTGCTATCACCGGTTGGTTACTTGCTTATTTTGGTTTCAAGGCCAATGCTGTACAGAGTGCCGAAGCGATTCATGGCATTAAAATGTTCCTGAGCTTCCTGCCGGCAATAGGTACAATACTGAGTGTACTATTTATCAGTATGTATCCGTTGAGTGAGAAGAAGATGAAAGACATCACGGCAGAACTGGAGAGAAAACGGAATTAAAAAAACAATAGGAATCAGTAATTCAAACCAGATCCGATATGAATCAGTTCACCACAGAGGATACGGAGGGCGCAGAGATATTATTTTCTCTGATGAAACGCGGATGATCGCAGATGAACGCAGATTAAAAAACTGTAGTTCTTTATTTTATCGTTATTTCCCTTTGCGAAAATCTGCGTTCATCTGCGTTTCAATAAAGATTTAAAACTCTGTGCCCTCTGTGTCCTCTGTGGGGGTGGGGAAATACATTCAAAACCATACAAATATGAATCAATCTATATCAACTTTGAAGCAAGAGGTGCAGGAGGTACTTATTACCAATATCCTGCCCTATTGGATGAACCGAATGGTGGACGAAGAGAACGGTGGTTTCTACGGGCGTATCACCGGCATGGAACAACGGATGCCCGAAGCAGAGAAAGGAGCTATCCTTAATGCCCGCATTTTGTGGACTTACTCCGCCGCATATCGTTTGTTGAAAAAAGAAGAATATCTTGCTATGGCCACCCGTGCCAAAGAGTACATTATTCACCACTTTTACGATAAAGAGTTTGGTGGTATTTATTGGAGTCTCGATTGCAAAGGAGCGCCGCTCGATACAAAGAAACAGATTTATGCCCTCGGCTTTGCTATTTACGGACTGAGTGAGTATAATCGCGCTACCGGAGATAAGGAAGCTCTTGACTATGCCGTACGCCTCTTTGAGAGCATCGAAGCATATAGCTTTGACACTGTGAAGAATGGTTATTGTGAAGCCCTTACCCGTGAGTGGGATGAAATGGAAGACATGCGTCTCAGCGAGAAAGATGCCAATGAACGTAAAACAATGAATACGCATCTCCATATTCTCGAACCCTATACCAACCTTTACCGGGTGTGGAAAGATGAACGGCTGAAAAGGCAATTGTATAATCTTATCCTGATTTTTACCGATAAAATACTAAACCGGGAAACGGGGCACCTGCAACTCTTTTTTGATGACGACTGGAATAGCAAGTACCGGATTGTTTCCTACGGTCATGATATTGAAGCTTCCTGGCTCATTCATGAAGCTGCATTGGAGCTGGGCGACAAAGACTTGCTGGCAAAAGTAGAACCGATTGTGAAACAAATAGCGATAGCAGCTTCTGAAGGGTTTACTCCGGAAGGAGGGATGATTTATGAAAAGAATCCCGATACTCACCGGGTAGATGCCGACCGTCATTGGTGGGTACAAGCTGAGACAGTGGTTGGCTATATGAACCTTTTCCAGCATTTCAATGATAAGGAGGCTTTGCAAAAGGCCATTGCCTGCTGGGATTTTATCAGGAAGTATCTCATAGACCGGGAGAATGGTGAATGGTATTGGAGTATCCGTGCCGATGGCACAGTGAACCGCGAAGATGATAAAGCCGGTTTCTGGAAATGCCCTTATCATAACGGGCGTATGTGTATGGAAGTACTGATGAGGCTTTGCCTCGTAGAGTAATGATTCGTTGCCCGGCATGCAGAGTTGTTTTACATGTACATGTAAAGCTGCTCCACATGTACATGTCGTACTGTCCCACATGCACATGTCGTACTGCTTTACATGTACATGTAAAACAACTCCCCACACCGGGCAACAATACATTCCTTCCTAACCTAACCAATGAGCCATCCCGGGCAATCCTGTCTACCTGATATTTAAATAGTCTCATCGCCTGGCGTACCTCCCTGTGCGGGAAGCACTAATAGTCTGTATTTTCCGGATCAAAGTTGGTCCAGTTATCCATCCAGTTGTCTTGTGCGGAGAAAGCACCGATATAAGTAACTTTTTCCAGTTGGGTAGCATTGGGTACGGCATCGAACGAAGCTTTACCCAGCAGTGGACTTTCGCTTGTTGGTGCATATTTCTGTCCTACGTTTTTCGTGTCGATTAGTTTCAGATCGTCTTCGTTCTCAAACACTGTATTTCCTTTCTGTGCTTTGAAGAAAGTGCTGGAATAAGACGGTTTTGTTTCGTCGTAAGTAATCTTACCGTCGCTGTATGTACCAAGTACATCTTCGTACTTCTTGTTAGCATCCGTACCTACCACCGAGTTCTTGCCCAAAGCCAGATAGATGTTTTGCAATACGATCTTCCCTTCTTTGGCCGATTCAACCGTATTTCCTTTTTCACCGTCGATGATCAGTCCGATAGGCCAGCCGATGGCTACGGAATTAACGCAATTCAGGTTACTGCTGCGACGTATCTGCATAGCCGACTGGAATTTACCAAGACCAGAGTTGTTATTAGGATAGAGATCACCGGCATTGATGTAGTCCGAAGTATTCTGGAAATCAGCATTGAGTTTTGTGGCAGGGCCTACAAAGGTAACATTACTGAATACAGCTGTCGTAATAGGGGTGGCTGCGATATTACCGTCAGCGCAGTTGTCCGACTCAAATCCGTTACTCTGTGATACGTCTGCAATTTTCGGGTCACGCACGCCCAGACAGAATTGCACGTTTCCGGAGAATCCATTGTCCGTATCAAAGTCGTCGTCCCAGCCTTTGTAAGCAATCAGGTGCTTGCAGTCTACGCTTCCGCCAAACCATTCAAAAGAATCGTCATTAGAATAGGATACCTGCAGGTGGTCTACTATCGTACCTTTACCTACTGAACCGAAAGTGATACCGTTGATTTCCTTATCCTTTTCAAAAGGGAAACCGGCAAACTCTACACGGATATATTTGAAGATACCGGAGTTATCGTTATCGTCATTGCCTCCATGTTTGGTTCTGGGACCACCTTCTATTTGCTGCTCTTTCTGATTGTTATTTGCCTTTCCGCAGATGATGAGTCCACCCCAGTCACCCGGACGGCGGAGACCTTTTTTCATCATGGAAGTCATTACAATCGGTTCTTGAGCCGTACCTTCGGCAATCAGTTTACCACCGCGTTCTACAATTAAAGCAGCTTTTGTACTCTTGTCGCCACGGATTACCGTACCCGGGTCAATGGTAACCGTCACTCCGTCAGTGATGTAACACCAGCCTTTCATGAGATACGTACCTTTGGTGATGTGTACGTTCTGTTTCACTTCCCATTGTTGTGCACCCTCATTATTGCCGAAGAGTACTTCCAGATCTTTAATGTTGGTGTCCTCATTCGGATCGATAAAGTAAGAAGGAGCACTTTCGTTATCGCTACAACTTGTTACGGTGCCAAGTGCCAATATAGATGAGAGGCAAAGGGCTGCAAACATACTCTTTTTCATTGTCATTCTTTGTTTAAGTGATGAATTATAGATTAAAACTAATACTCAGATTAATATTTCTTCCGGGCTGATAAGCGCGGGTGATCTCTTCATGTTCGGACTTCACGTCACCTTTGCGTACCTCCGAGACCTGTTTGAAGTAAACTTTTTCGGCAAGCAGATCGCGTACACCGGCTTTCACTTCCCAGCGGCCGAACTTCTTACTTAGAGAAAGGTCTATCGTGTTGCGTGGCATCTCGTAGGAGTTGGGTAAGTTGTTGGTGTTTTCACTTCCGGCACTTCCTACACTGCGGCCTACTCCGATGATGCGTTTTCCGATACGGTTGTAAAGTACGGCAGCATTCAGTCCCAGCTTCTCATTCTGATAGAAAAGGCCTGTATTGATGAGGTAAGGAGATTGTCCCTGCATGGGGCGGTCAAGCTCAATGCTGTTCTTGTCGAATTCTACCTTACTCTTGATCCATGCTCCGTTGAAAGTCCAGCTTAAATCTTTCAGGCCGATAAAGCCGAGGTTCTTACGGATATCAAGTTCGATACCATAGTTGTTGGCTGCTTTGGCATTCTTATAAGAATAGGTGAGGTCTGTTCCTCCGTTTACGGTGTAAGTCCACTCTATCGGATTCTGGAAGTTCTTGTAGAAAAGTGCTACTGAGATCACCTCTCCGCCGGAAGGATAATACTCATAACGGAAGTCTATATTCTGAATATACGCAGATTTTAAGTCCGGGTTTCCTTCTACCGGACTTGCCAGATCGAAGTCATAATATACGGAACTGGAAACTTCACGGAATTCGGCACGGTTGACGGACTTTCCGTAAGCCAGACGCAATTGCTGCTTTTCCGTTAGTTCATAGCTGATGTTCAGAGACGGGAACAGGTCATTATTGGTATAGTACTTGCTTTTGGGGCTTTTGGCTGTAGAGCGGGTATTGCTGATCAATTCCATTTGATTGTACTCATAACGTACTCCCGCGTAGATATTGAAAGCTCCCAAAGGCAGATTAGCCCCTATGTATCCGGCTGTCAGGATATTATTTCCACTATAATCGTTCAGCTTGTTGGGTTCTTCAAAAAGGTGAAGTTTGTCTAAACCATAATTCTCCGGACGTAATACGGTATTTATCATATCCATATAGCGAAAGTCAGCCGGAAGTGTGTTGCTTGCCTGATTCCAGTTATAATAGAAGCGGCGGGTGGTAAATTCACGTGTACGGTATTCGCTGTAAGCACCGGCTTTCAGTGTCGGATTGAATGTACCGAAAGAATATTCGTGTTGATAGTTGATGTTGGCCGAAGCAATGTGTTCGTCCAGCTTGTAGAACTCACGGCTGATATCCGAACCACTGGTTAGCCCTATCCTGTCTTTTTCAAGTTCATCATTCAACAGGATGCGGCGGCGGTCGGGCATATTGCGGTTGGCGTATGCATATCCGGTACTCCAATCCAGTTTGCCGTTGTCAAAGGTATGTTTTCCGGTGAATTGCCCGTTGTAGGTAGTCCGGCTGGAGTAGTAATATTCCATACTCCGTTCATTATTGCTCTGTGCATCTATACCTTCGCGGGTGGTGTACCGACTTTTGCCAAGCTGGTTGAAGATGTTCTTGAATTCAAAATGATGGCGGCTGTCTTTGGGTTGGAAAGTAAGATTTGCCATGGCTCCGAGGCGCACATCGTTATTGTATTGGTTGTCTATGCTTCTGCGTAGATATACTGAGTGGTCATGAGTTACGTCATAAGCTCCGAACAGGGAGTTTTCCATATCCTTGTAAGTTTTATAGCTGTTGCTATAGTTCAGTGTAGCCAATAGACCGTATTTGCGTCCGCTTTCCGTATCCCAGATGTGGCTGTAGGAAGTATTCAGTTTCAAATCGGGCAGGGGCTTTTTGTTTTTTACGGTCCAGTCATTGTTCAATCCGTTATTCATCAGATCTACGGCCTTGCCATCAAAAGTATTCATTATTTTGTCAATGCCTCCTTGTAGTGAACGTAGCCCGTTGTCGAAACCAAGCAGATCGGTTTTGCTTCCCTTGTTATAGTAGAAATCCCTGAAATGGGTATTGTCATTTACTGCCGCACCCACAGAGAGGTTAAAGCTGTTTTCACTTGGCATATCTTTGGTATTGATCAGAATAAAACCTCCTGTGAAGTCCGAGGGATATTCCGGTGCAGGACTTTTCACGATCACCATGTTGTCAAGTTGTGAACTGGGAATGATGTCAAATGAGAAAGCACGTGAATCGGCTTCCGAACTGGGCACGGCCCCTCCGTTTATCCATACATTATTATACCTTTGCGAGAGTCCGCGTACCATAACAAACTTTTCATCGATAATGGATACACCTGGTACCCGCTTGATAACCTCCGAAGCGTCTTTGTCTTGTGTTTTACTGATTTGCTGGGCCGATACTCCGCTTTGTACTACCAGGCTTCGGCGTTGGTCGGTCATTATTGCCACATCGGTATTTCTTTTCATTTGTGCCACAACGGTGACATCACTCAACGTCTGTGCGTCAGCCTCCATCTCAAAGTTAAGTATGAGTGGCGCATGGGTGACCTTTATATCTTTCTGTATAATGTCTTTATATCCTACGTATCTTATTTCGAGCGTATATACACCACTCTTGAGATTGTTGAATTGGTACTTGCCGTCCATGTCGGCAACTGTTCCGAGTGTAGTCCCTGAAAGTTGTATGGTTGCTCCGGTCAGTGGCTCGTTTGTAACCCGGTCTGTGACTGTACCATGAATGTTACCTGCTTGTGCTGCAAAAGTCAGTACGGTGAGTAAAAAGAAGAACGAAATTGCTTTTCTAAATGCTTGTTTCATATTCATTATAGGTGTATTTCTTTTGACGTTGCAAAGGTGCGGAGAAGGGATTACATAGGTAATACACTTGAAATACAATTGGTTTGCACTTCTGTTACAATCAGGTGTCTTTATGGGTTTTTCGATAGGTGAAAATGCTGCATGTAAAAAAACTCTTTTAGTGCCATAATATATAATTAATTAATTACTTTTGCCGAATATAGATAATTGTATTGTATGGCCGTTTCTACTAACTTTCAATGCAACGATTACGAACGTTTGCGTGAGCTTACTTTTTTAGCACAAATAGGCTGGTGGGAGGCCAATTTTGCTACCAGAACTTTTCGTTGTTCTGAGTATATTTGCGATTTACTTAAACTGGAAAACGATGAGATCAGTTTTGATTCGTTTTCTCGTTTGATCCGGCAGGATTATAATGGACGTACCAAGCGTGAATTCATCTCTTTGTCATACATTGATGTATATGATCAGACTTATCCTCTGCTTATTGATGGAAAGGAAATATGGATTCATTCACATCTGGGTTCTAAGAAAAGAAATGAAGCGGGTGAATTAATAGCCTTTGGCTATATTCGTCAGGTGGAAGGAGCAGAAAAAGATATGGCAGCGAGGCTTGCCATACGTACTAATGAACAACTTGCACGGCAAAACTCAATTTCACAATCGCTCTATTATTTTGTTCAGGAGTCGGATGCTACACCCGGTATCAATAGTATATTGAATGATATACTTCAGTTTTTTCAGGGAGGGCGCGTTTATATCTTTGAGTATGACGAGGAGTGTAAACATCATAGTTGTATTTTTGAGGTCTTGGCAGATGGAGTGAAGCCGGAAATTGATATTTTACAGAATATCCCGGCTCAGGAACTTCCATGGTGGACGGAGAGAATTCTTTCCGGGCAGCCAATTATCCTTAATTCTGTTGAAGACCTGAAGGAAAAAGCTCCGGCTGAATATGATATTCTTAGTAAGCAGAATATTAAATCGCTGTTGGTTGTCCCTCTCAAATCTGGGGAAAAAGTACGTGGGTATCTGGGAGTGGATTTAGTGAAACGTACTCATATGTGGAGCAATGACGACTGTCAGTGGCTCTCTTCATTAGCCAATATTATCAGTATTTGTACCGAACTGCGTTATGCCCGTGATGAGGCTAAACACGAGCAAGCTTTCATGCACAATTTGTTTCACTATATGCCTATCGGATATATTCATATAAGTATTGTACGTGATGCTGAGGGTAAGCCGATAGATTATCTGGTCACTGATACGAATCAGATGTGTACTGATCTGATGGGGATTCCAAGTACTGATTATATTGGGAAATATGCCAGTGAACTGCATGTTAACTATCAGCAGAAGCTGAATTATATTGCTGATATTATAGATGGGAGTGGTTATAAAGAATTAGAAGTATCTTTTCCTGTATCCGGTAAAAATAGCCGTTGTATTGTTTATTCTCCTGAAAAAGATGAGATAGTGGCACTCTTTGTTGATATAACAGAGACTGAACAGGCACACAAGGCACTGGACCGTAGTGAAAAGCTCTTGAGTATAGTCTTTGCTAATATTCCTGTTGGTATAGAAATCTATGATCAGAATGGTTTCATGATCGATATTAATAATAAAGACATGGAAATATTCGGGGTTCGTGACAAAGCAGATGTATTGGGTGTTAACGTATTTGATAACCCGAATATATCGGAGGAAATCAGAGAACGGATGCGCAATGAAGAAAAGCTGGATTTTCGTATGAATTATACGTTTACCAGTATACGAGAATATTATGAATCTGAAAGAAAAGGATATATAGCTCTCTATACCAAGGTGAGTAAGTTCTTTGGCAAGGATGGTAAGTTTCTCGGGTATATATTTTTGAATATGGATAACACCGAGCAATTGGATGCTATCAAAAAGATACAGGATTTTGAAAATTTCTTCCTTTTGATTTCTGATTATGCTAAAGTAGGCTATGCGAAGCTCAATCTTCTTGATAAGCAAGGATATGCTATAAAGCAGTGGTTTAAGAACATGGGTGAGGAAGAGGATGCTCCGTTGGCAGATATTGTAGGTGTGTATAGTAAAATACATCCCGACGATCGTGAACAGATTCTTAATTTCTATCAGGAGGTAATAGAAGGACGTAGTAAAAGTTTTCGTAGTGAAGTCCGTGTACACAAGACAGCAGAGGAAATGCAGGATTCCAAAGTTCCGGATTTCTCCGAATGGAATTGGGTGCGGATGAATATTATGATGTCTCATTATGCTCCTGAAGAAGGACTGATAGAGATAATAGGTATCAATTATGATATCACGGAAATGAAGGAGATCGAAGTCAAGTTGATTGATGCCAAAGAAAAGGCAGAAGAAGCCGACCATCTGAAAAGTGCTTTCCTGGCTAATATGAGTCATGAAATACGTACTCCGCTGAATGCGATTGTGGGTTTTTCCGGATTACTGGTCGAGACCGAAGATGTGGAAGAACGCAAACAGTACATCGGTATTGTTGAAGAGAATAATGAGCTATTGTTACAGTTGATTTCGGATATCCTTGATTTGTCGAAAATAGAAGCTGGTACTTTTGAATTTACTATCACGGAGGTGAATGTAAATTTGTTATGTGAGGACATTGTACGTAGCATGCAGGGAAAGACCACAGAAACAGTAAGGCTGGTATTTGATAAACATTTGCCGGAATGTTATATTATGAGTGATCGTAACCGTCTGCACCAGGTTATCTCTAACTTTGTGAATAATGCAGCTAAGTTTACTTCGGAAGGAACTATAAAAGTAGGATATGAACAACTGGAAGATAGTAGAATTCGTTTTTATGTGTCCGATACTGGTATTGGGATTAAAGAAGAATACCGGGTACAGATTTTTGATCGTTTCGTGAAGCTGAATTCATTTATTCATGGTACCGGTTTGGGGCTTTCTATTTGCCGGAGTATTATAGATCAGTTGCATGGTGAGATCGGAGTGGAATCTGAACCGGGTAAAGGCTCCTGTTTCTGGTTTATATTGCCGATAGTGTAAGGACAGCTTGAAGCTATCGGCACTTATCCCGAAGTGATGGTTGCACTTACACGGAATAACAGTTGCATTAAAAAACGCAGATTACACAGATTATCGCAAATTAAATTTAAGTTTTGCGATAATCTGTGTAATCTGCGTTTAGAAGTTACATGTTGATAACTTTCTCACGCTTCTGATATTCTGCTTTGAAAGATGATCATCCGGTCTTTACAGTCCGAATGCGAACTTATCTATTGTCTGGTAAACTACACTTGCAATACCTAAGCCTAAAATACCCAATACACAAAGTGCCAAACCTATTCTTGTACAGTTGTCACTTCGGAATGCCGGTGCCGGATTGTCTGAAGGTGTAATGTACATGGCTTTCACTATCAACAGGTAGTAATATAGTGAAATAACAGTATTGATCAGCGCTATGAACACCAACAGATGGAAACCTGCCTGAAATGCCGACATGAAGATGAAGAACTTAGAGAAGAATCCCGCAAACGGTGGAATACCTGCCAGTGAGAATAGAGACAAGGTCATAATGAATGCCAGTTTCGGGTTTGTTTTATAAAGTCCTGCATAGTCTTCGAGCGTGAATCTTTGGCTGCGGAGTGCTACAATAGTAATCACTGCGAATACGCCTAAATTGGCTACAGCGTAAACCAATACGTAGTATACCAGTGAAGACATTCCGGAAGCTGTACCGCCAATCACACCCAGCATAATATATCCTGCCTGAGAGATACTGGAAAATGCCATCAGGCGTTTCAGGTTCTGCTGGCGGATCGCAAACAGGTTAGCTATTGTAATAGAAACAATTGTGATCCAGTAAAGAACCTCCTGCCAGTCTGCTATCATCGGGGCAAATACTTTAATCAATACTGTGAGAAGTACGAAAGCTGCCGAACCTTTTGAGATGACACTTAGGTAGGCTGTTACCACACTCGGTGCACCTTCGTATACGTCTGCTGTCCAAAGATGGAAAGGAACCAGAGAGAGTTTGAATCCCATACCGGAGAAGAAAAATACAAATGCCATTACCTGCAACATATTACCATCAATGTGTGCAGGCAGGTCGTTGAAGTAAAGAGTACCGCAAGTGCCATAAATCATCGATAAGCCAAACAGCAATAAAGCGCTGGAAAATAAGGCTGTCAAAATGTATTTGGCACCAGCCTCGGCAGAGTGGTGACGGTATTTGTCGAAAGCAACCAGTGCTGCCATCGGAATACTGGCTGTTTCCAGGCCGATGAAGAACATCAGGAAGTGTCCGGCAGATATCATGAGATACATACCTAATAAAGTGGAGAGTGTCATGATATAAAATTCACCGCGTTTGATTGCTGTATCTTCCAGCTTCAGCCATTCGGCAGCCATAAAGAATACGATAATCGTGCCGATGTTGAGCACTGCTTTGATAATGGTTTGCATCGGCGTATATTGATACATTCCGCCAAAAGCTTCCGCATTACCGGCTGCAGGTACCAGGTTGATAACCGTATGAATGATCAGCAATGCGATAGGAAGCAGGGTTGCAAAACGTGCATGTCCGGGAGTATTTCGCTTTTCCGGGTCCATAAACAAGTCGGCCAGAAATATAATGAGGATAACTGCTATCAGTGATAACTCCTCTTTCATATATAGAAATTGTGAATAATCCATTTCTATCAAATCTAAATTAATAATTAAAAATTAAAGAGAGATCACGGGATTAAGTTGGATACTACAGGCAGAACACTACCACTGATCATATCACTTATCCAGAACGGAGCCAACCCCAGACCTGCTACACTAATGATGAGGCAGATCACGGCGAAGCGTTCATCCCAGGTAGCATCTGTCAACGCCAGGTGATGTTTGTTGGTACAGGTTCCGTAGAGTATTTTACCTACGAGACGCAGGATATATACGGCCGTGATAACAATACTTGTACAAGCGATGATGGTCATTGTGCGGTAGAATACACCGGTATTCTGGAAAGAACCGACAAAGATAGTCATCTCAGCAACGAAACCGCTTAACCCCGGAAGTCCTAAATTGGCAAGACCGGCAATAACATAACATACCGAAAGAAATGGCATCACTTTCATTAATCCGCTCAACTCGCGGACGTCACGGGTGTGGGTACGTCCGTAAATCATACCGATAAGAGCAAAGAACAGGGCTGTCATTAATCCGTGTGAAAGCATCTGGAGTACAGCACCTGTGCAGGCTGTCTGATTCATCATCAGGATAGCGAAAAGTACCAAACCGCAGTGGCTTACGGAAGAGTAGGCATTGATGTATTTCAGGTCTGTTTGAACACAAGCCGAGAAGGCACCATACACAACGGAGATACCCGTCAGAATCAGGAATATCCAGCTTAGTTCGTTGGCTGCTTCCGGCATCAGATACATGGCAATACGGAAACAACCGTATCCTCCTAACTTCATCAATACTCCGGCGTGGAGCATAGATACAGCTGTCGGTGCGGAAGCATGACCGTCGGGACTCCATGTATGGAACGGGAAAAGGGCGCCTAATACACCAAATCCAAGGAATGTAAGCGGGAACCAGATGCATTGTTGGGAGAAGGGGATATTGTGTAACTGTGCTATCTCAAGGATATTCATTGTTGTTCCACCTGATCCGAAGAAGATACCTAATATGCCTATCAGCAGAAAGGCAGAACCGCCCATCAGCATCAGTGTCAGCTTCATGGCTGCATATTCTTTGCGGCCCGATCCCCATACACCAATAAGCAGGTACATCGGAATAAGTGCTATTTCATAGAACATGAACATTGTGAACAGGTCTATTGAGATAAAGAACCCGAATACACCCATAGACAACAAGGTGAACCACAGAAAGTATTCTTTGGTAAGTGGCTGCAAACGCCAGGAGGCGAATGTACCGGTAAATACGATGACAGCCGAAAGTAGCAACATAGCTACAGAGATACCATCGACACCCACGGAATAAGCTATGTGAAGGGGCGCATACCAGACTGTGTCGGCCCGGAAAAGCATCTCGGAGGTATCTCCACCGGCGCGTGCCTGCAAATACCCTACTGTTAACGCAATGGCCGAAATCAATAGTGCCGAAGAGCCGACTACCATTACCGTGCGTATCTGCGCGATGCTACGGCTGAGCCAGAGAGCAAACAGCATCAGAAGGGGAATTAGTACGAAAATTGATAAGAAATTCATCTTTATATTTACAATTTGACGATTTACGATTTACTATTTAGAGAATCACGTTAGAGAATAAGCAGCAGGATAAGTGCAAGTGCTCCACAAAGGAATACGTAAGCATACTGTTGTACCTGACCACTTTGTAAGCCACGGATCGAATCACTTGCTGCATTGGCAGCCCAGGCGATGAAATTGAATGTACCATCTATCACATGACGGTCAAACCAGGCAATGGGTTTGCTGATGCAACGGAAAATAATCCGGTGAGTGACGAACTGATACACATCATCAATGTAGAAGCGATGATAAGCAGCTGTCCACAGACCGGAAAAGCGGTGTTGTAAACTGTCGGCAAGCGGCTGGCTCTTGCCTTTGTACATAAATGTGGCAAGTGCGATAGACAAAAGGGCAACAACAATACTTGTTCCTGCCACCGTCCAATCCAAATGGATGGTATAGGATTCCCCGTTGGACGAGATAAAATGTCCGAAAGGAATGAATCCAGCTCCACAGGTGACAAGTGCCAGGAATATCAAAGGGATAGTCATAGCCAACGGACTCTCATGAGGGTGAACTCCTCCGGTTCCATGTGGAGTGTGGTGGCTATCATCGCTTGACGAAACCCGGTTCGGCGCCTCGCCGCCCCAGAAAATACCGTAGTAAAGACGGAACATGTAAAACGCTGTCATTGCCGCAATCACAGTCATAATCCAACCCATAACCGGGCTGAAAGCGAAGCAGGCTGCCAGAATCTCATCTTTAGAGAAGAAACCGGAGAAAGGAGGGATACCAGCAATGGCCAGACATGCAATCAGGAATGTGATATGCGTCACAGGCATATATTTACGCAATCCGCCCATAGCCGACATTTCGTTGGAATGTACCGCATGGATAATGCTACCTGCACCGAGGAACAATAATGCTTTAAACATAGCATGTGTGAACAGGTGGAACATAGAAGCCATGTAACCTAATCCTCCGTGATGCGGATCGGCAGAAGTACAAACTCCGAGGGCAACAATCATAAATCCTATCTGTGAGATAGTAGAAAAAGCAAGTACGCGTTTGATATCGCTCTGCACACAAGCTACGCTCGCTGCATAGAATGCAGTGAATGCACCTACGTAAGCTATCCAGTGCAATACATCCGGTGCATAGGCAATGAATAACGGGAACATACGTGCCACCAGATATACTCCGGCTACTACCATGGTTGCCGCGTGAATCAGGGCGGATACAGGTGTCGGACCTTCCATCGCATCCGGCAACCAGATATGTAACGGGAACATGGCACTCTTACCGGCACCACCCACAAACATCAGTCCTAATGCCAAAGGCAGCATGGAAGCTCCTCCGCTGATCAGTGAAACCGTGTCGGGAGTGAAACCGAATGTACCTCCGTAATATCCGTAGATAAGGATACCGATCAGGAAGCCTAAATCGGCAAAACGGGTAACGATAAATGCTTTCTTACTTGCTGCAATAGCTGACGGTTTGGTATAATAGAAACCAATAAGCAGATAAGATGAAACACCTACCAGTTCCCAAAACAGATACATCTGGAAAATGTTGGTAGCTACTACCAGACCCAGCATTGACATGGTAAACAGGCTCAGAAAGGCATAATAACGCTGGAATCCTTTTTCTCCTTTCATGTAGCCGAAGGAGTAGATGTGTACCATCAGTGATACAGTAGAGATGACGATGAGCATCATTACTGAAATAGGATCGAGCAAAATTCCCAGGTTGAATGTCAGTGTTTCTGTGAAAGGAAGCCATTCAACGTTATAAGGTATCCATGTAGCAAACGTACCATCTTCCAGGCGTGGAGCCGAGAAGTATTGCACCGCAGTGACGTATGACAGCACAGCTACCACTCCCAGCACAGTAGTGCCAATGATACCCGCTGTGCGATGTGTCATCCATTTACCTCCGATTCCTAATAACAGGAAAGAGAGGAAAGGCAGGAGAAGTATTAATATTGTATATTCCATTTGATTAAATTAAAAATTGAAGATTAAAAATTAAAAGTTCTCCCTCTTACCATTTCATATCATCCAGTTTCTTCACCTGGATACTTCGGATATTACGGTAGATATTGATCATGATCGCGATAGCGACTGCTGTTTCTGCGGCTGATATAGCAATAGAGAACAGTGCGAAGAAATATCCTTCCAGACCATCCGGAAAAAGGAAACGGTTGAATACAGCGAAGTTGATATCTGTTGCATTCAGCATTAGTTCTACGGATATCAGTATAGCCAACGTGTTGCGGCGTGTAAAGAATCCGTAAATTCCTGCAAACATCATGATGGTTGAAACCACCAGATAATATTCCATGTGTATCATCATATCTATTTACGATTTTACGATTTACTATTTACGATTGAGATTACTTTGATTTACGATTTACTATTTACGATTGAAACTACCTCTGATTTACGAGGTTATGAAGGGCTTACTTCAATTGTCTAATCGTCAATCGTCCAATCGTCAATCTTTTTATCTTTTACGTGCAATTAACAATCCACCCACGATGCAGGCCAATAATAGGATACTGACTGCTTCGAACGGCAGAATATATCCATACTTGTCTCCTGATAACAATGCATGTCCAATTGTTTTGATTGTTATTTCTACCGGTTCAGGGTTGCTTACAGATACAAAGCGGTGGCTGAGTGTAATAAACAACACAATGATTGCTCCTACTACTGTTGTCCCCAGTCCGGCTATGAGTTTACTTCGTTTCAGCTTTTCGGCACGGTCGCCTTCTCCACTGGTTAGCAGGATGGAGAATACATAGAGTACCACAATACCGCCGGCATAAACCATTATCTGCACCGAAGCCAGGAATGTGTATCCCAGCAGAAAATAGATACCTGCCGTACCAAATAGTACGAAGAGCAGGTAAGTGGCCGAACGCACGATGCGTTGTGTTGTCACCGTCATGATACACATCACTGAGATGAACACGGCCAGAAAGTAGAATACTACTGTTTCAAGTGTAAATTCCATGAATTTAGTGTTTAGTGTTCAGTGATAAGTGATTAATAAGGAAGTGAGAAGATACCGCAACTTGCTAATCACTAATTACTAAACGTTAATCGTTATTTACTTATTACTTTACTGCCTTCGTGATTTAGCTGTAGGACGAGCTTTGAACGATCAAATACGGCATGTTCAAAGTTCTGGTCGAACGTAATAGCATCATGTGGACAAGCGTTTACACAAAGCTGGCAAAACATGCATGCACCGAGGTCGTATTCGTATTTGGCAAGTATTTTTTTCTTTTTGCCCTCTGCTGTTTCGATTGTTTCGGTAGTGATGCTTATCGTATCGTTAGGGCAGGCATTCTGACACAATCCGCAGGCTATACAATGATGCTCATTGTTTTCGTTATGTGGCATATTCAGTGTGCCACGAAAACGGTCGAACATCTTCAGCTCCTTCCGGTTTTCCGGATATTGCTCTGTAATCTTCTTGCGGAAGTACACCTTCATAGTGGTCTTCATACCGGTCAGCAGCGTGCCGATACCATTAAACAGACCTCCTAAATATGTATATTCTTCTTTTTTCATTCTTCTATAGTTCTTATTTTACTTATTGCTCTTATCGCTTGGCGCACCTCCCCGTGCGGGAAGCACTAGAAGTGGAGGCCAAAGACTACGATTAATACCATTAGTAACAGGTTCAATAATGAGATAGGTACCAGGTATTTCCATTCCAATGCCAGAATCTGGTCGATACGCAGACGCGGGAAAGTCCATTTCACCCACATCAGTAGGAATACTACAAAGAATGCCTTTGCGAAAAACCAGATAAATCCCGGTATATAATCCATTACTGCATTAAATCCGTCCAGTCCGGAGATGTGCAACGGCATCCATCCTCCGAGGAAGATAGTAGCAGCTACAGCCGATACGATAAAGAGATTCAGGTATTCTGCCAGGTAGAAGAATCCGAAATGCATACCCGAATATTCTGTATGATAACCAGCAGTCAATTCACTTTCCGCTTCGGGAAGGTCAAATGGACCACGGTTACACTCGGCATTACCGGCAATCAGATAGATGATAAATGCAATTACTGCCGGAATGTGTCCTTTGAAAATGAACCAGCCATTGGCCTGGCTTTCTACTATTTCAGAAAATTGCATTGTACCCATCAGCACTACCATTGTCAGGATGCTCAATCCTACGGAGAGTTCGTAACTGATGATTTGTGCACCACTACGCATTGCTCCGATAAGAGAGAATTTATTGTTGGAACCCCATCCGGCAAGCAGGATACCTACCACGCCTACACTTGAGGCTGCCAACAGGAAGAATACACCCACATTAAAGTTGAGTACCTCCATACCTTTATTGATAGGTAAACATGCAAAGGTGAGGAAAGAGGCGATAATCACCATGAACGGAGCCAGGTTATAGAGAAACTGGTCTGCTCCTTTCGGATTGAAAATTTCTTTGGTGAGCATTTTCAGCACGTCGCATATTACCTGTATAGAACCCCAGGGGCCCACACGCATCGGACCAAGACGGCATTGGAAGAATCCGCACACCTTACGTTCCATATATATAAGTACAATGGCCAATACTGCATACATCAGTATGATGCATACCCCTATTGCCACACATTCGATGAATACAGCCCACCCTTCCGACATGACAGAAGTCAGCATTTGGTGTATCCAGTTTGTTACAATACTAAAGTCAAACATATCTATATTTACGATTTATTTCCTACGGTCATGACCATTATCTAATCTTTAACACATAGGAACGTTGACGATTTACGATTTAAAACACTCTGTATTACGATTTTCTTATTTACGGTTTACTCTTTTTACTCTTTCCGCTTCGCGCAGCCAAAATCGTAAATCGTAAATCGTCCAATCGTAAATCCCTTTATCTGTCAATATCCGGTACCACATAATCCAATGTTCCTCCGATAGCAATCAGGTCGGCTATCTTTGCTCCACGGCAGATGGTATCGACTACACTTACCAATGGCAATCCTGTTGAGCGATAGTGCAGACGGTAAGGAGTTTTGTCTCCCCGGCTTTCAAGATAAACACCGAATTCACCGCGGCTCCCCTCTACGGCAGCGTAGTATGAACCTTCGGGGACACGGATGATTGGTTTCATCTTCTCCTGAAAAGGACCTTCGGGGATGTTGTCAATCAATTGCTCTATGATGTTAAGACTTTCCATGATCTCATCCATACGTACCATGTAGCGGGCAAAAGAATCGCCTTCCGTATAGACAATTTCTTTGAAATCTACTTTGTCATATACTCCGTAAGGGATACGTTTACGAACATCACAAGCCCATCCGCTGGCACGTCCCGTACCACCGGTAGCCCCAAATGAAATTGCATCTTCACGACTCAGTACGCCTACACCTTTCAAGCGGCTTTGAGCGATTATATTGCCTGTAAAGACGTCATGGTATTCGTGAATGATCCCTCTCATATAAGGAATGAATTCTTTTACCCGTTTTACGAAATTCGGATGCAGGTCTGCCTGTACGCCACCAATGGTGTTGTAGTTCATAATTAGTCGGCCGCCACAAGTTTCCTCAAAAATATCCAGTATCTTTTCTCTGTCGCGAAAACCGTAGAAGAAAGCAGTCAGTGCTCCCAGGTCCATACATAGGCAGGCGTAAAACAACAAGTGGGAGTCGATGCGTTGCAATTCATCCATGATGGTGCGAATGTATTTCACACGATCACTTACTTCGATTCCCATTGCCTTCTCAATACACATACACAGGGCATGTCGGTTCTGATGTGCTCCTAAATAGTCGAGACGATCCGTTAGCGCCAGAGTCTGCGGATAGGTGAGGCTTTCGTTCATTTTTTCGATACCACGGTGGATGTAACCACAGTTGGCATCTATCTTGTGGATAATTTCACCTTCCAGTGATACGCGAAAACGGAGTACACCATGTGTTGCCGGGTGCTGCGGACCGATGTTTACTACATACTCTTCGTCTCCAAAGAGAATGGTTTCTTTGTTTTTAATCGTTCCGTCCGGGTTTAGTTCTATTTCTGTTGTAGTATCAATGGTGTCCTCGTTTGTCATGCAGAGCGGATTGTCCTTTTCCGGATCATTATCCTTACGTAACGGATAGCCTATCCAGTCATTACGCAGGAAAAGACGTCTCATGTCAGGATGACCTGAAAAGACAATACCAAAGAAATCGTACACCTCACGTTCATTCATCTCTGCTGCTTTCCAAAGATCGCATACAGAAGGTATTTCCGGATTTTCCCGGTTGAGGGTAGAAGTCTTTATAGTGATGCGTTCTCCGGTTGTTGTCGATTCCAGGTGGTAGACCACTCCCAATCCACGGATTGCGTCCGGTGCATCACCTTCATTAGGCTCTCCCCAGTCCATACCGGTGAGGCTTTCGAGGAAATCCATTTTCCGTTCGTTTCGCAAGCGTGTCATTTCTTTACGCAACGCTGCGGGTTTAATATATTTAATTTCTTGCATACTATATTAGTGATTAGTGATAAGTGATTAATGATAAGTGAGTAGTGATTAGTGAATGAATATACGCCGCATGGTACTAATCACTAATCATACGAATCAGTATTTGATTCCTTAGTTAAAAATTAGAGTAATTAATGCGATGGCAATTTTTCCCATCGTATGTATCAGAAGTCCAGATGTAGATCTGACTTTCATCGCTCTTTGAATATTTGTTTTTTCATTCAACCAGTTGAATAATGATTCAATGGGTTGTCTGACTTTTGAGACTGCCGTTGAAAACAAGTCTCTTGCCGCTTTCTCCCTTTTTGTTATTTCAGGTGATTCTCCTTTGATAGCTTTTACAGGAGTAAATAGCTCGAGTTTTTTGGATTCTTTCGTCTCTTTATAGAATGGCATATCCGAATATATTTTATCGGCATATATTTCTCTATTGTTCAGATTTCCCACACATTCTCTTTTGAATACAGTGGAGTCATTTTCATCAGCAGCGGAAAGTATGAGCATTTCAGGAAAAGGTATAGTTCCTTTTCTACGGAAAGCCACTGCATGGAGTTTTAGTCCGAAATAATACATGTTCTTTGTCGAACAATATCCTTTGGAAGTAATCTCAGTGGCGACCTTTCCTACTTTGTTCTTTCCTGCGCAAGTAATGATAGGCATCGAGTCAACTAATGATTTCATACTGTCACAATCTTGAGGTTTGAATGAATGGATTAACTGCCTGACGAGTTCGCTGATTGCTTCCGGCATCAAATTCAATCTATAATTGAATGTTTGGTAAGAAGGCAAGTCAGGGAACCATGAAAGCAGGTATTCTTTGGTAAAGGTATGTATGTCTTTGATTTTAAAGTATTGCTGATAAGCTCCGCAGAACAGATATACAGTAAGCAGTTCCTGATCGGTAAAGATTGGATGATTGTTATTACTGAACCTCTGGCAGTAGAACTTGAGTGAAGACTCGTAAACATCGCAGATATACATATATATTTTTATAAGTTTTAATTCTTTCTCCTTGGGAATCATAATTAGAACAATGAGTGGTTTTATTCTTCTAATATACTGATTTTCAAGGAGATTAGAAAACTAATTAATGAGATAATTAACTGAATAATAACATTTTAACAAGCGAAAAAGGTAGATGATTATCAACTGCTGATTCGCATTAATCATTAACCACTACTCACTGTTTCTCTTTTCCTTTCTATTTGTTCCGCCGAAGAATTTTTCAATCTTCACCTTGCGTTGCAACTGCATCATACCATAATAAAAAGCTTCAGGGCGGGGCGGACATCCGGGAATATACACATCTACTGGTAAGATTTTGTCAACTCCGTTCAGCACATGATAAGACTTCTTAAACGGTCCGCCGCTAACGGCACATCCACCTACGGCAATCACATATTTCGGATCTGCCATCTGATCGTACAGGCGTTTCAGTACCGGTGCCATTTTGTTTGTGATGGTACCACATACCATGATCATATCTGCCTGACGCGGACTGGCACGGGCTACTTCAAACCCGAAACGGGCCATGTCATAACGCGCGGCACCCAGTGCCATGAATTCGATACCGCAACAACTGGTTGCGAAAGTAAGCGGCCACAGCGAGTTGCTGCGTCCCCAGTTGATGAGGTCGTCCAACACTCCCACGAAGACGTTTGCGCCGCCTGCGTTGAGTTCCTGAACCAGCTTCTCCAACGATTCGTTGTCGATAAATTCCTCATACGGGATAGATTTTATTTTTGGTTTTTTGGTTATTTCCATTCCAAAGCTCCTTTCCGCCAGGCATAAGCAAGTCCCAGCACTAATATTACTATAAAGAAGACAACGCTTACAAGCGCTTGTACGCCCATGTCGCGTACTACTACAGCCCATGGAAAGAGAAATACTGTTTCTACGTCGAACATCAGAAACAGGATCGCAAACAGGTAGTAACCTACACGGAATTGCATCCATGATTTCCCACGCGTAGGAATACCACATTCATAAGCTTCGAACTTTTGTGCATTATATGATCGTGGAGATATGGCTCTTGACAGAGCTATAACCACGCCGACAAATGCAATTGCCGTTAGCAAAACAACAACTAACAATGTAAAATTCATAATCCAAGTATATATTTAGATTGAGAAACGTTTTTCTGAAACTAAACGGAAGGTGAAATTCACCGTAAATTACGCAGACTGACACAGATAAGTGAAATAGAATATATTGCACAATGACATTGCATACCTGTGTAATCCGGAGGTAAAACTAAATTAAGATTTTCCTCTGCCCGTATATGTAGAACACTATCGGGTCTGCAGGATTGTGCGTATATTGATGCGATGAATAGATACAATCGGGAGGGATAAGGCCTTTGTATTCACACTGGCGTGCGGTCAACCTGATAAAATTTTTATCGGTGGGCACGTGTGAAAGGTCACTATAACCCATTTCGCAGGAAAGTACAGAATAGAAATGATAAATTTTTTCAATAGCATTTCGCACGGGGCGCGCCTGTGAAACGGAACATTCTTCGTAGCTGTGAATATCAGGTATAACAATCTCCTTTGTTACATCCATCATAGCTGAATGGAGTAACAAAGCAAATATTAAAAATATACCATATTTTAAGCTTTGTTTCATGTTTCTTCTTTAAACGGCTGCAAATATAGGATTTAAATTCATTCTTTTTGCAATCTCTGCATGACAAAAAAGGCTTTTTTAACTCACGACAAATTTCTATGGCACACGGATAAGATGGATAAACGGCTGATAACAGATAAGATCTTCTTTCTCTTTGATAACCAATAATAAAAAGCTCTGTTGTTATCCGTTTTATTCGTGTACCATGAGAACATAGCGCGACGTTGGTTCACTAATATGAACTGGGGTTAATTCTTTTTCCAAAAATCCGAACTAAACAATAATAATACAGTGAACAGTTCGAGTCGTCCAAGTAACATAAAGAATGACATTAACCATTTTCCCATGTCGGGCAGTTCATTCCATGAATAAGCAGGGCCACACAGACCGAGTCCCGGCCCCATGTTTCCCAGACTCGATATAGTACATCCCAATGACTCTAATAAACCTACTCCCATGCCCATCATTGCCAGAGTGCCGACAATAATCAGCACTGCATACAAGAAAGAAAATGCCAGTACCGTAGAGCGTATGGAAGGTGATATCACCTGTTTGTTTACACGCACCGGAAGCACTGCATTGGGATGTGTAATATGTTTGAATTCATTTCTGGATATCTTAGCCAATATCAATAAACGGATGCATTTCATTCCTCCTGTAGTACTTCCTGCGCAAGCTCCTATAATCATAATAACGGTTAGTGTACCCCACAGCACAGAAGGCCATGTCATATAGTCTGCTGTTGCAAAGCCGGTAGAAGTGTGCAGGGAGGCTACCTGAAAAAGCGACTTACGAAAAGCCTCTTCAACTCCCATTGAACTATTATAGTAAAGTACTATTGCGATGAAAGCGGTAAAGCCTATGACTGACCAGAGATACCATTTTAACTCGGCATCATGAATAAACTTCCTGAATTTACCGTTGACAAACAATAATAATAAGGTGAAATTTATACCCGATACAAACATGAATATAGAGATTACATATTCTATATAAGGAGAATGATAAAATTCAATGCTGGCCTGTTTGGTAGAGAAACCGCCTGTTCCCGTAGTAGCAAATGCATGGCAAATACTATCGAACACATCCATACCTCCCAGCATCAGTAAAATGATAAGTGCCCCTGTCAGTCCGGCATAAATACTCCAGATCCATTTGGCTGTGATACCAATACGCGGATGCACCTTATCGTGTGTGGGGCCACTGGCTTCGGCAGCAAATACCTGAATACCACCTACTCCGAAAATGGGAAGTACGGCGATTGTAAAAAATACGATTCCCAATCCTCCGATCCACTGCGTCATGCTGCGCCAGAAAAGAAGTCCGTGTGGCAGTCGCTCGATGTCATCCAGTATGGTTGCTCCTGTGCTGCTGAAACCGGACATTGTTTCAAAGAAAGCATTTGTGACAGAGGGTATATAGCTACTCAGATAAAATGGCAACATGCCGAAAAGTGAGAAAGCTACCCAGGCTACACTGACGATGACATATCCGTCACGACGTCCCAAGCGTTTTTCTGCTCCCCGTCCGATAAGAAGTAACAGAAATCCTACACATGCCGTAATACCCGCCGATTGCAGGAAGCTTGGCAGGTCGTCTCCCCGATAGAGCAATGACACTCCTCCGCAACACAACAACATAGCTGTCTCTATTAATAACAGAGACCCTATGATGCGATATATCATTTTTGAATTAATCACGTTGTTTAATTGAAAGTTGAAAATTGAAAGTTGAAAGTTGAAGATGGCTGTGCAGTGTGTTTGCTTTGTGCTTTCTTAATTTTTTAGGTCCTCTTTTCTTATTGATCATTACTCCTACGCTACATAGCCATTTTCAATTTTCAACTTTCAATTTTCCATTAATTAAAGTATTTCTCGATTTTCTTTATCATCATACTCAAGCAGAACACCACTACGTGATCTCCTGCATTTACTTGTGTGTCACCGGTCACTAATATACCTTCTCCGTTACGGATCATACCTCCAATGGTGGTTCCTTTGGGCAATCCTAAATCCTTGATGAGATGTTTGGTTACTTTAGAACCAGCTTTAACTGTAAATTCAGCTACATCTGCGTTGGCAAATGTAAGGCATTTTACATTACTGACATCTGCGTCCAGCATCATTTGATAGATATGGCTGGCGGCAATCATCTTTTTATTGATGACTGTACCGATATCCAAGCTCTCTGCCATACCGATATAGTCGATATTCTCTACCTCTGCTACTGTTTTGTCAACACCCATACGTTTGGCTGCCAGGCAAGCTAGAATATTCGTTTCCGAATTTCCGGTCAACGCTACGAAAGCCTCTGTGTTTTTTAATCCTTCTTCGATAAGTAGATCCATGTCGCGTCCGTCTCCGTTGATAATCATGGTACGGTCGTCCAGTAATTCTGTGAGTCGGTTGCAACGACTGATATCATTATCTACGATTTTCACTTGCATGTAATCCGGCACATATTGGGCTGTACGTACGGCAATACGGCTTCCACCCATAATCATTACATTACGCACATCGGCGTAATCTTCCTTACCCGCTATCTTACGTATGTAGGGAATGTATTTACGGGTGGTAGTGAAATAGACGATGTCATTCAGTTTAATAACATCATCTCCCCGGGGGATGATTGTATCCGTACCTCGCTTGATGGCTACCACGTGATAAGGAATAGTGGGGCCACCTAACTGGTGAAGCGGTATATTCAGAATTTCGGCTTTTTCACGCATTTTGGCACCGATCAAGATAAGCGCTCCGCCACAGAACTCCCACCACTGGCGTACCCAGCTCATTCTCATAGATGATACTATTTCTTTGGCTGCCAGCATTTCGGGGTAAATCAATGAGTCTACGCCTAATTTCTTGAAAAACTCTTTGTTTTTGGGCAACAAGTATTCGTAGTTATCAATGCGGGCTACTGTTTTCTGTGCTCCCAGATTATGAGCCAGCATACAGGCTGTCATGTTCCGGCTCTCGTCCGGGGTGACTGCTACAAACAGATCGGCTTCCTTTACTCCTACCTCTTTCAGTCCGGAGATGGAAGAAGGGGAGGCGGTGACAGTCATGAGGTCAAAGTTATTACTCAACGCGCTGAGTTTCTCTTCGTCGTCGTCCATCAATATGATATCCTGCTTCTCGCGGGATAATAATTTGGCGAGGTGTGTGCCTACATTACCGGCACCGGCTATGATTATTTTCATTTCTGCTTATTGCTGTTCTTTTTTTGTTTTAAGTATTAAACAAGTCTTGAAACGCAGATTAGCATAGATTAACGTAAAGAATATCTTTCCTCAAATATAACGTAGCCTTACCGTCTGCGAAAATTTGCGTTAATCTGCGTTTTAATTTATTTCCAGCACTTACTTTATACTCCATCATGGCACGTACTTTTTTCTCTTCAAACAGCTTGATAGCTTCTTTCTTTGTCATCTTTCTTCCACTTTTTCATTTTTTCTACTTCTCCCTTCTCTAACTCCTTCACTATTCCTTCTTCATCCAATCCGCAGAGTGCATACAACTGTGCAACTGTTCCATGTTCTACGAAATGATCTTGTATACCTATGCGTCGTATTTCGGGAGTGTATTCGTGATCTGCCATAAACTCCAACACCGCACTGCCCATACCTCCGGCTCTGATTCCGTCTTCTATGGTCACGATGTGTCTGAATTGTTTCCCTATTTCATGAAGTAGCTCTTCATCCAGTGGTTTAAGAAAACGCAGGTCATAATGGGCAATACTTCTTCCGGGCTGTTCTTTCTCCACCCGCGCTATGGCTTTGGCGGCTGTATTACCTATGGGACCAATGGTGATGACAGCCAAGTCGTTTCCTTCTTTCAGTTTTCTTCCACGTCCTACAGGAATTTCCTCCAACGGACATTTCCAGTCTACCAATACTCCTCGTCCGCGTGGATATCGTATCACGAATGGTCCTTTATCCGGCAGTTGGGCGGTATACATCAGCTTGCGCAATTCGTGTTCGTTCATGGGCGATGCTACGGTGAGGTTGGGTATCGGACGCATATACGCTAAGTCGAACATGCCGTGATGCGTTGGGCCGTCTTCGCCCACCAGACCGGCGCGGTCGAGACACAACACCACCGGCAGTTTCTGAATAGCTACATCATGAATTACATTGTCATAAGCCCGTTGCATAAAAGAGGAGTAAATATTGCAGAAAGGCAGCATACCGTCCTTTGCCATTCCTCCGGAGAAAGTCACGGCATGTCCTTCGGCTATACCGACATCGAATGCACGATCCGGCATCTGTTCCATCATATAGTTCAGGGAACATCCTGTAGGCATGGCAGGAGTGACTCCTACAATGCGCGGGTTTTGCTGCGCCAACTCAATCAGGGTATGTCCGAAGACATCCTGGAAGAGTGGTGGTAATCCGTTTGTGTCGGCAACCAGACGTTTTCCTGTTTTAGGATCAAACTTGCCGGGTGCATGCCAAATACCCGGGTGCTTTTCTGCCGGTTCGAATCCTTTCCCTTTCAGGGTGTGCAGGTGGAGCACTTTAGGCCCTTGCATATCTTTGATATCCCGTAGGATACGGGCGATATTTTTTACATCATGTCCGTCCACTGGCCCGAAATAGCGGATGTTCATTCCTTCAAAAATATTCTGTTGCTGGGCAACAAGTGATTTCAGGCTGTTCCCCAGGCGGATGAGTGCTTTCCGGCGATCTTCGTTCAGCAGTCCTATTTTGAAAAGCAGGCGTGAGATTTTGAACCGTAATTGATTGTAGCGGTTGGAGGTGGTCAGGTTGAACAGGTATTGTTTCATTCCACCTACGCTACGGTCAATAGCCATGTCGTTATCATTCAGTATGATAAGCAGGTTGTTTGGGGTAGCCGATGCATTGTTGAGCCCTTCAAAAGCCAGTCCGCCACTCATTGAACCATCGCCGATAACAGCTACTACGTGGCGGCCCAGTTCTCCTTTTTTCATGGCTGCCACTGCCATACCCAACGCAGCCGAAATGGAATTTGAGGCATGCCCACAAGTAAACGTATCATATTCGCTCTCTTCGGGCGATGGGAAGGGACGGATGCCTCCCAGTTTCCGGTTGGTGGAGAAGGTGTCGCGGCGTCCGGTGAGAATTTTGTGTCCGTAAGCCTGATGTCCCACATCCCAGACGATGCGGTCATAAGGTGTATTGAATACATAATGCAGAGCCACCGTGAGCTCCACCACCCCCAGACTGGCGGCAAAATGGCCCGGGTTGCAGGAAACTTCTTTAATAATGTCTTGCCTTAGTTCGTCACATACTTCAGGCAGTTGTTCAGGCGTGAGCCGTCGCAAATCTTCGGGAGTATTCAGGGCGTTTAGCAAGTTATATGTGGGTTCATTTTTCATGTTCTGACTGAATTGATATGCAAAAATACGAAAAGAAAAGGAAAGACGTTCTTTTTTAATTGGAAAAAGCAGAAATGATGTTTTTTTGTATAAATTAATGTAAATACGTGCTGGAGATTTCTGCAAATGTACTGTTGTAGTACAGCTCTTTTACAAATAGAAACAATAAAATGACATGAAAAACGAAACAGACTTAGCGTGCTCTTTTATATAAGATTCCAAACGGGATTTTTACATACCCCTTCGCTCCGATCAGAATACTTTGGTATGATACCGATCATATTATTGAAAAAGGTATAAAAGAATATGAGTTGAATTGTTTATTGACCTCTATCTGGTAGGGGCGGGGACTTTACTTTTCGGCAGTCCTTTTTCTATGCTATTTGTGGTTCTTTGGCAATTTAGTTGAAAGATTTATTTTTGTACGGTTCTGAATGTTCTATGATAGAAATATACAGTACATGCCTATTTACAATTTGACAAAGTGATATTCCTGATCCTCTGTAATCCTCTAATTTAAGGGAGGGTTCTCACAAGTGATAAAAATCTTCGTCATTTCCGGTTTTGATTATTCCCATTGTACGGTTTGCAGAGGATTACATGATAAAAACATCTTATTTCTTGGGATATTCATTGCATAATTTAGGTTTATGAATTTTTTGATTATACTTTTAATAGTTAAGATTGGAGCGAATTTACTTGTCAGTTAGCGTCGGAAAACGTTATTTAAGACGGTTTTATTTTTTCTCGTAGAGAAACCGAACTTATCATAGCGGGAAAATCAGGATAACATGCCGACTAAATGTGCATAACTATCCAAAAGTGAAAAAATATACAACGCAACACGCATAATAATTTATATTGTTATGCAGTTTATTCTCCAGTTACAGCAATAATTAGAATAAGGGTGTCATGGAAATTAGCCATATAAGAATAAAAAGACAGGCTAACTGCATTTTTTGAAACATTTATTAATTCCATCCTGACATTTCACTCAATGTTAACAAGATTGGCTCATCAGTCTATTAAGGTTCTGTTTCTAACTAAATTGACGAAGAATCCTATTTCTTATTCATTTCGAATACTATATCTTCCATTGAGATACCTTCGCAAGGTTTTCCATTGAGTTTAGCACTTTCAACTATCAGTTTAAATTTCAGTGTCTTGTCTTGATAGGTGAATATTCCTTTGTCCGTAGCAGAAATCGTTGCTTCTATTTCCATAACATCCGGTTGGCCTTCTTCTTTAGAAGGAATTTCGATTGTAAATTTCAGAGGTTTAGGATCTAAAGTCTGCAATATTTGCGTGTAACCTTCATTGAATGCCGGTTTGTAACCTACTTTATAACTGATATCACCTGCGAGTTCAATGATTTCGGGTGCTTTCTCTTCTCCCACAATGTTGGTTATCAAGACATCAGTCGGGAATTTTCCGAAGTAGATTGTATCTTCTTTGAGCGTGGTCTCCACTTCTATTTGGGGAATTGGGGTTGGTGAAGTGCTCGATTCAATGAATGTAATGTTTGCTTTACCCGCATAGCTACCTTCTACATCCTTTACGGATATCACTTCGGGCGTATTTCCGTCGTTACTGCAGGCAGTAAATGTCGTTATGCCGAATGTCAATGTCAGGGCGGCGATAGCAGTTTTGCTATAATTGGTTACTCTCAGGAGATGGTTTACCCTTATGCTTTTCGAGTTATTTACGATTTTCATTTAGATAAAAATTAGCTTATTATTTCAATAAATTAAGGTGTACGTACGATTATATAAATGTTGGCTTTGAAGAAATACTGCACCTTATCGGCTAAAAAACTTATCTGCCTCTTCTCTGTTTCGGAGTTTTTCTATATTTTCGCCGTATTAATAATGTGCCGATTATCATTTGGTGTGGTTTCGTAAAATACAACGTAGCCAATCGGCACATTAGCATATTATTCAATTGGTATATTATTATGAACTTTACCACCCTCGTTGAATTACCCAAAGGATTGCCACCTATCACTCATGCCCGGCAATTATTACTGTTAGGGTCCTGTTTTGCAGAGAATATCGGCAATCTGCTGAAAGATAATTTCTTTCGTTGTGATATCAACCCTTTTGGGATATTATATAACCCGTTATCTGTCTCGGAGGCATTAAGACAAATACTTTCGGGAAAAACATATACGACTTCCGATTTATTTTTCTTTCGCGACTGTTGGCATAGTGCGATGCATCACGGAGCATTTTCGGCGGCATTGCCGAATGATGTATTACAGAATATCAATACGCGCTTGCAACAGGCTCATGCCCGAATAAAGGATGTCGATTGGCTGCTGCTCACCTGGGGAACAGCCTGGGTGTATGAACAGGGAGAAAATAAACGCATTGTATCAAACTGCCATAAACAGCCGGAAAAGTTATTTGTACGCCGAAAGCTTACAGTTGAAGAGATCGTGAAGGAATATACATGCCTGCTTCGTGAACTTCGGGAACAGAATCCCGGCTTGAAAGTACTTCTTACTGTTAGTCCCATCCGGCATATACGCGATGGCATGCATGCCAATCAGATTAGTAAAGCCACCCTGTTGCTGGCTACCGAACAACTACAAACTCTTTTCCCTGAATTCGTTTTCTATTTTCCTTCTTATGAGATTGTACTTGACGAGCTTCGCGACTATCGTTTTTATGCCGATGACATGTTGCATCCGTCTCCCGTGGCTATCCGTTATTTGTGGGAACGTTTTTCCGAAGCTTTCTTCTCTGATGAAACGAAAAAGATTATGGAAGAATGTGAAAGTATCCGCAAGGCGCAGGCACACCGCCCCTTTCATCCGGGCTCAGAGGAACATAAAAGATTTTTAGGACAAATTGTGTTAAAAATAGAACGACTTAACCGAAAATACCCGTACTTAGAGTTTGAATAATGTAGAAATAATATGCCAATGTGCCAATATGCCAATTGGCTGCGCTATATTTTCCGAAGATATGCCGAATGGTACATTGGCATATTTGCACATTATTAAATTGAATAATTATTATGTTGTATACGATTGAAACTATAACCGAATGTATAGGTGCTCGCAGGGTGGGTACCCATGAAGCAACTATTGACTGGCTGTTGACTGACAGTCGTTCTCTCAGCTTCCCCGAAGAAACTCTTTTTTTTGCCCTGACTACCAAACGAAATAAAGGAGCACGTTATATTCCTGAGCTTTATGAACGTGGTGTACGAAATTTTGTTGTCACTCAGGAAGAGTTTAATGAATTGACAGTTGACAATGGACAATTGACAATTGCTATGCAGCATGCAGGCAGCGCAACAACTGTCAATTGTCAACTGTCAACTGTCAATTTTCTAATCGTCGGTAATCCTCTGAAGGCTCTTCAGAAGTTGGCGGAACTACATCGTGAACGATTTCAGATACCGGTTATCGGCATTACCGGAAGTAATGGAAAAACGATTGTAAAGGAGTGGTTGCATCAATTGTTGAGTCCGGATCGGGTGATTGTACGTTCGCCTCGTAGTTATAATTCTCAGATCGGCGTTCCTCTCTCTGTATGGCAGATGAATGAAGAAGCTGAATTGGCAATTTTTGAGGCTGGTATCTCTGAGATGGGAGAGATGCGTGCTTTACAGAATATGATAAAGCCAACTATTGGCATCCTGACTAATATTGGCGGGGCACATCAGGAGAACTTCTTTTCTTTGCAGGAGAAGTGTATGGAAAAACTGAGTCTTTTTAAAAATTGCGATGTCGTAATTTACAATGCCGACAATGAGTTGATAAGCAATTGTGTGAGTAAGTCAATGCTCACTGCCCGTGAGATAGCATGGAGCTGCCGGGATGCAGAACGTCCTTTGTATATAAGCAGGGTGGTAAAAAAGGAAGATCATACGGTAATTTCTTATCGTTATCTGGAGATGGACAATACCTTCTGTATTCCTTTTATTGATGATGCTTCTATTGAAAACTCACTGAATTGCCTTGCTGCCTGTCTTTATCTGATGATGCCTGCCGATCAGATCACAGAACGAATGGTGCGGCTCGAACCTGTGGCCATGCGTCTTGAAGTGAAGGAAGGAAAACATGGATGTGTACTTATCAATGATAGTTATAATTCCGATCTGGCATCGCTTGATATTGCTCTTGACTTTCTCGTAAGGCGCTCTGAAGTAAAAGGAAAAGGGATGAAACGTACACTCATCCTGTCGGATATATTAGAGACCGGACAGAGTACCACGACTCTTTATCGTAAGGTAGCCCAATTGGTACAAAGTCGTGGCATTGACAAAATAATAGGTGTGGGACCGGAGATATTTTCCAGTGCTGCCCGTTTTGAGATAGAGAAGTACTTCTTCCATACTACGGAAGAGTTGATGGAGTCGGATGTGTTTCAAAATCTGCATGATGAGGTGATATTGATTAAAGGTTCCCGTGCATTCAATTTTGATCTTGTTTCTGACAGGTTGGAGTTGAAAGTACACGAAACGATACTGGAGGTAAATCTGGGGGCTATGGTGGCCAATCTGAATCATTATCGCTCTATGCTTCAGCCTGCAACAAAAATGGTATGTATGGTTAAGGCTTCGGCCTATGGAGCCGGTTCTTATGAGATAGCCAAAACATTGCAGGAACACCAGGTGGATTACTTGGCCGTGGCCGTGGCCGATGAAGGAGCGGAACTGCGTAAAGCGGGTATTACTTCTTCTATTATGATTATGGATCCGGAATTGACTGCATTCAAGACAATGTTTGATTACAAGCTCGAGCCTGAAGTTTATAACTTCCACTTGCTCGATGCGCTGGTAAAAGCGGCGGAGAAAGAAGGCATTACAAACTTCCCGGTACATATCAAACTTGATACGGGCATGCATCGTTTGGGTTTCTCCGAAGAAGAAGTGCCTGTGCTGATACGTCGGTTGAAGAATCAGAATGCACTGATTCCGCGTTCGGTATTCTCCCATTTTGTAGGGAGTGATTCTCCTCAGTTCGATGTTTTTACACGTGGTCAGATTGAGATATTCGAACGGGCTTCCAAAGAGCTGCAGGCTGCTTTTCCGCATAAAATCCTGAGGCATATCTGTAATACGGCAGGAATAGAACGTTTTCCTGATGCACAATTTGATATGGTTCGGTTGGGTATAGGACTTTATGGAGTCAGCCCGATTGATAACTCTATTATAAATAATGTCAGTACGCTTAAAACTACTATTCTGCAGATACGGGATGTGCCCGCAGAAGATACGGTGGGATATAGCCGGAAAGGACATCTGACCCGGGCTTCGCGTATTGCTGCTATTCCGATTGGTTATGCAGACGGGTTGAACCGTCATTTAGGGTGTGGACATGCTTATTGTATGGTGAATGGGAAGAAAGCGCCTTATGTGGGTAATATTTGCATGGATGTCTGTATGATTGATGTAACCGATATCGATTGCCAGGAGGGCGATGCAGCCATTATCTTTGGTGATGAACTGCCTATAACTGTGCTTTCGGATACATTGGATACTATTCCTTATGAAATCCTCACAAGCATCTCTACGCGGGTGAAGAGGGTGTATTATCAGGAATAAGAAATGGAGAAGGGAGAAGGGAGAATGGAGAAGTGCCATGCGGCCTAATAGCGCAGTCTCTTTCCTTCTCCCCTCTCCATTCTCCCTTCTCCATTTCCTTTAACTCCATAAAGGAGTTAAAGGTTTTGTCCTCTGTGGTGAAATCACTATATTTGTCCCGAAAAACTTATATATACTATATATCTTATGATAAACTTGTTATTATTAGGCTTCCTGCCCAGTGGTTCCGAATGGATTATTATTGCACTTGTAATTCTGTTACTTTTTGGTGGAAAGAAAATTCCCGAGCTGATGCGTGGCCTTGGTAAAGGTGTGAAAAGCTTCAAAGACGGTGTGAATGAAGCGAAAGATGAAATCAATAAAGCGAAGGACGAGATTGACGAACCGGCTAAAACAACGGACAAGGATAAGAAATAACCATGGCTGAAATGACTTTCTGGGACCATCTGGATGAACTGCGCCGGGTGTTGTTTCGTGTCATTGGAGTCTGGTTTGTGTTGGCGGTGGGATATTTCATCGCTATGCCTTATTTATTTGACAGCGTAGTGCTGGCTCCTTGCCACAATGACTTCGTGTTTTATGATCTGTTGAGGTATATTGGTGAGAAGTTTGACCTGACGGATGACTTTTTTACGCAGGAATTCCAAGTAAAGCTGGTAAATATCAATTTGGCAGCTCCTTTCTTTATACATATGTCTACCGCTTTCTGGATGTCGGTAGTGACTGCTATGCCCTATATTTTCTTTGAAATATGGCGTTTTATCAATCCGGCACTTTATCCTAAAGAGAGGCGTGGTGTGAGGAAAGCGCTTAGTATAGGTACAGTTATGTTTTTTCTGGGTGTATTGCTGGGATATTTTATGGTTTATCCGCTTACACTTCGTTTCCTCTCCACTTATCAGCTTAGTACGGAGATCGAGAATGTAATCTCATTAAATTCTTATATAGATAACTTTATGATGCTGGTACTCTGTATGGGACTGGCGTTTGAATTGCCTTTGGTCACATGGTTGCTATCACTACTGGGGCTTGTCAATAAAACATTTCTTCGGAAATATCGCCGGCATGCAATTGTCGTGATTGTAATAGCCGCCGCTATCATTACTCCTACAGGTGATCCGTTTACATTGAGCGTTGTGGCAATTCCTCTCTATTTGCTCTATGAAATGAGTATCTTGATGATTAAGGATAAAAAGAGTGATTAGTGAGCAGTGATTAGTGATTAGTGCCATGCGGATCATAGCGCAGCTCACTAATCACTAATTACTAATCACTGCTCACTAATCACTACTCACTATCTCTCCCATCCTTTTTACCTTTCGGAGTCTGGGATGCTCGAGGTTTTCTACAACTTCGTGTTGCCACATCACCTCAAACGGTACATGTACCGCGTATCCGCCAATGGCTAATACCGGCTGGATATCTGATTTTAGGGAGTTACCTATCATCATGAATTTTTCGGGGGGTACTTGCAGTGTATTTATTAGCTTAGCATATTCTTTTTCGGTTTTGTCCGACATGATTTCTACATAATCGAAATAAGAAGCCAACCCCGAACGTTGCAATTTCCGCTGTTGGTCGAGCAGGTCTCCTTTGGTAGCTACTATTAGCCGATGACGATTGCTTTGTTTTAATGTTCGGAGGGTTTCTTCTACTCCTGGCAATAATTCTATCGGCATATTGAGCAGCGACTTGCCCAAAGACAGGATCTCGTTTATTATTTCGGCTGATACTTTGTGGTTACTGATACGCAGGGCAGTTTCTATCATCGACAGCGTAAATCCTTTTGCTCCATAACCATAACACTCTAAGTTATTCATTTCTGTTTTGAATAGTTCGGCAGAAATTTCTTTAGTGTCTTTGTATATGCTTAATAAATCGGCAAATTTCCGTTCAATCTCCTGGAAGAAAGGTTCGTTGCTCCATAGTGTGTCGTCAGCGTCGAATGCTATAATCTCTATATCTTTCATCTTTTTTGTATGTTTATGGCAAAAGTACATAATAATCTTCTAAATTAGCAAGATTGGAAAAGATTCCTTTGATAAGTACGTCTATCTTTGCAGTGTGAAATAATCAAAGAATATGGAGCAAAGAACATCAACAACTGAAGAGTATCACAGATGTGTCAATATTGTGATTGAGTACATTAACAATCATTTGGGTGAAGAGATTGACCTGGAAAAACTGGCCGAAATTTCCCATTTCTCACCCTATCATTTCCACCGCATTATGAAAGCGTTTTTGCATGAACCGTTGGGAGCATTTATTGTACGCACAAGGATCGAGACTGCAGCCCGGTTACTACGTTACAGTTCAATGTCTGTGAGTGATATTGCTTATCAGATAGGTTATGGTTCTCCTTCTTCGTTGTCGAAAATCTTTAAGCAGTTCTATGGTATTTCACCCAATGAGTATAGAAACAATAAAGACCACGTTATTATGAAACCATTAGAAATAAATCCGGCACTGGACGTGACAATGGAAGTACGCGAACAGCAACCGAAACAGGTAATTTATGTCCGATTGACAGGAGCGTATATGGCTCTGGCATATTGCGAAGCATGGAAGAAATTATATGCTTACGTGAGCGAAGAGAAAATAGATACCCGCTATATGGAATATATTTGTATCTACCATGATGATCCAAAGGTGACCGAACCGAAGAATCTGCGGACAGATGTCTGTTTTACTGTGCCCTCGCCTGCACAACCCAGAGGAGAGATTGGCGTGAAAGAGATTCCGGGAGGAAAGTACCTGATATTTCGCTACAAAGGACCTTATGCTAATTTGGGTGCCGTATATGACACTATTTACGGGCATTGGATACCACAGGGTGGCTATACAGTCAGCAATTCACGTGGGTATGAATCCTATCTGAATAGTCCGGAATCGACTCCTCCGGAAGAATTATTGACGGAAATATGTATACCGGTAGAATAGCCTATCCGAATGGATAATGAATACCATCTGGCATACTTCTCTTTGCGAGAAACATAAAAAGCCTCTTCTCTCGAAGGGGCTTTTCTTGTTTACTTGCCTTTAGATTGAAGCGAATTCAATGTATCATGAATTCTTTATGGCAGTAAACGTTAAAGCGAAAAAAAGGGAAGTCTCACGACTTCCGCAATTCTTCTAACCTTAAATCTAAATCTCTATGAAAAAAACGTAGCGCAAATATAGCGGTTTGTTCGCTATTCAGGTGTTAATAAACCGCATAAAGAAAGAATAAAGGCTAATGATTGCAAATGTTATTTAAAACAAACTTGCTTATTTGCCAGTTTTATCAGACTCAGATAGATAGGGTTTAGTTCCAGTAGATCAGGCACTCCGGTGATAAACATTTGTTTCCGGGCACGGGTCATGGCTACGTTTAATTTACGATCTATCAATATTCCATTATCTTCTGTCAGGTTTGAGAGAAATTTGAGCTGATAGGGGTAATTGACGCAAAATGAATAAATAATAATATCCCGTTCACTTCCCTGAAAACGCTCTACAGTATCAATCAATATTTCATTGAGTGCAGGGATGTTCAGCCGGGCTATTTCTTGTTTGATAAGTGCTATCTGACTGCGATAGGGGGTGATGATCCCCAAAGTACGTGTCGTATTGAAGTTCTCTGCTCCTTCTTTTTGATAGATTGTCAGAGCCAAACGGGCTGCGATACGGGCCTCGGAGTGATTCATTTTGGCGGAAGCACCTGCAGGTTCCGGTTCGGAGGGATAAAAAGCAAGGCGGGTAATGGCTGATGAATCTTCCTGTTGATGAGGGAGTCCTACAGGGAGTAGGCGCCCTTCGTAGAAAGTGTGGTTGGCAAAGAGGGCTACTTCCGGGTGCATACGTCCTTGCCGGCAAAGCATATCGAAGGAGAATTGACAATTGACAGTGGACAGTTGACAGTTAGGCAGTTGACAGTTGACAATTGACTGTGGACAGTTGCTGCGCTGTGTGCATGTTGCATCGCAATTGACCACTGTCAATTGTCCACTGTCAATTGTCAACTGTTCATTGTCCATTGTCAATTCTCTAACGGCTCGATAGAGACGTTCAAAGAGAGAGTCTTTGAGATTTGTCAACCCGATGGCACGCAACTGTTCGTCATGTACTTCTGATTGCTCTTCTCGTTGAAGAACTACGGCCGGCAGCTGCTTATGGTCTCCGATAAGGATGAATTTGCCAATGGCATCGTTGCCTGTTGTGTTACGTGCACAGAGAATACCTAACAACTGTGGTTCAAGAATTTGGGTGGCTTCGTCAATGATGGCTACATCAAACGTTTTTAGTCTGAACAATTCCGGTTTACCGGAGATAGAGGCTACTGTACCTACGAATATCCGGCAACGGGTGATCCTTTCCACCACTTCCGAACGGCGGCTACAGAGGGATAGTTCATTTTCTATCAGGTGGTTGCGATAGGCTTCGTCACAGGAAAGTTCACTACCGACACGGATAAAATCTACTTCAGGCTGTATGGAAGAGAGGGATTTACAGATTTCGTCTACAGCCCGATTGGTATATGATAGGAGAAGTATTTGCGTATTCTCTTCCTGATAGAAAGTCTCCACCATTTTTTTCAGGGCACAAGAGGTTTTTCCCGTGCCAGGAGGTCCTATCAGCAGAAAGTAATCCTGTGCTGCCTGTGCTTTGAGAGCAACACGGCTGAAGTCATCCGGTGCAGTAGAAATACGGGTGGAAAAAGTTTCATCGAAAGCGGGAAGACGCTGGGCAAGCAGCAAATCTCTGCGCTTTTGAGTGGCCGATGCAAAAGCCGACAATCCCTGATACATGCTTCGGAAAGTAGTGTCCATTGTATCATGTTCGATAGCGTACAGACTTTCAGGAGGAAGGACGGACGTATTTTGTTGGGTAGCTCTCAACCGGATGTGTATTTCATTTTCGGTGAGAGATTCTATGTTGGCTTTGAATACCATTTTATTGGTGACGTTGTCTGTATCCGTGTTGCGTTCGTATAAGACTATGGCATCCCCTTGGCGGAAATTAGGTAGAGCTTCTTCCCGGATGTCCCCTCTGGATAGGATAATACTTGCTTTGTGTTCATCGGCAGCATGGTTTTCTTTGATACGAAGGTCATATAGAATTTCTCCGGCCTCACATTTTTCAGCCAGTGTTGAAAGCCATAAAGCGGCTGCTCCTGTGCGGCCTTCATAATCTACATCACCTGATTTAGAGGTGTATAGCTCTTTGGTGATGAAGTTGTAGATTGTGTAAAAATAAGCCTGCTCCAAAGAAGAGAGTGCCGAGAGGCGTTGGGCAAATACATCAATGGAAGGACGAAGGAATTGTTCCCAGAAACGTCCATGAAGCCCTCGTTCATTTAGTGTTTCGGCATTGATTGACTGTAACTTTTGGGCTGTATATTCCGGACTGTTACGTAACTGAATACCATATTCGTCGGCTACAATGCGATTACGCAAATCGATAACCCGACGTACCATTGCCCATGACGGGCGGGCGGGATAGAGTAACGGATAACGCGTATATAGTAGGTAAGCTTTTACCCGGTGGTGATCCATTTTCATCGAATACTGGAGCACTGCCTGGTAGAGAAGCATCTGTACCTTATTATTTTCTTTGGGTTCTATTTTGTTACGGATACTGTATTCGTCACCTTTTCCGGATTTCATTTCGATGAATGATGACATATCCCGCTGCATGTAGTCCAGACGTCCCTGCAACCCCAATGCTTCGCAAATATAAGAAGGTTCCAGTACGGCATCTGTTTTATCCATTTCATAACCGGGGGCGTGGAAAGTATCGGTCACTACCTCCCGGATATGTTCAAAATGTTTTTTGCAGTCGTCAAAGAACTGCCGTTCTTTTTCCTTATCCTGTAAATCGGCACAAGCTGCCAGTTCGATAGGGTAACGGCGGAAAGCTTTCTGCATACACGAACGGTAGTCCACTTCTCCGTCCGCATGGATCCATTCGTCTAAAAAGAGGTTGGCAATATTTCCCAAGAGTAAGGGACGTGCATTCTCTATGGGTTGCAAACGTGCCAGCAGATAGTTGGCGGGATGGTGCCCGTAGTCGCGAAAACATTCTGCCAGCGAACTGATATCTATCAGGTAATCCGGTTCAAGAACGATGAAAGAGGGAGTGAGTATTCCTTCCTTATCAATAGCCACATCGAGGAGGTTGATTTGTGCATGTCGCCAGAGAAGTTTACAGGTTTCCGTGAACTCTTCATTTATTTGTGGAATGTTGTATCGCACTCGCAATGGTTCGTCGGTAATACTATCCAGCGGATTGACATATAAAAAGAATTCATCTGAATATTGAAAACAGACCCGCATTCTTTCTACTTGTTTGTGAGCCAGTGGAGCAACGATATAAGTAGCATCTGCCTTAGGGAGTAGCCGATACAATGTTTCGGGGATATCGGTTCCGGAAAGTTTCTTCAGGAAAAAGGCAATAGTTTTCGCATCACGCAGTAGTTTCTCTCGTTGGGGAACTTCTCTTCGGTTTAAAACAGCGTTTGAAGTGAGACGGAAGGTATGTAAACGGTTTTGTTCTGCAATGGATAATTCTATGCGTGCTGCTACGAAGCTGATTCGTGCGGACAGATCGGTCATTTGCAGACTTTCATTTGGCATTTGGCTACGACAAAGACGCTCGAGCAGGTCGCGCATTTGTTTATAAGCTATGCCGAGTTTGTCATCCTGAGTACAACAAGCAGTGAGCAGGATGTCGAAAGACTCTTTGATTTCCTCTTTTTCCATGGGGGACAAAGATAAGGAAAAAAAGAGCTGCATCAACCATTCGTTGACACAGCTCTTTGCTATTTATAAATCTTGTGTGTGAAAGATTATTCCAGTACGATAGGTTTGTATTTCGGTACCAAAGCTTTCATTACAATCCAACCAACAAGATAGGCTACTGCGCAAACGCAGAAGATAATGAAATAACCGGCTGGTTTACCGGAGAATCCCATGAATTCCATAGCCGGACGTACAAACTGTGCACCCTGAGCCAGCAAGTCTGGTGTCATTTCCACTTCGTTTCCGTCTACAATTGTTGAACCGGAAGCATATACAAATAAGTTACCTGCTACTTTCTGAAGGATCATAGAGCCGAAACCACCAGCCATACCACCGATACCGGTAATACTTGCAATAGCTGTTTTGGGGAACATATCACTTACAGTAGAGAAGATATTTGCTGACCAGGACTGGTGAGCGGCACCACCTATACCAATCATAATAACAGGAAGCCATGGAGAGATAGTACCCAGCGGTTGAGCCAGCAATACTACCAGCGGGAAGAATGCGAAAATCAACATCGCTTTCATACGGGCTGCATACGGGTTCATACCTGTTTTATTAATAAAGATAGTAGGAAGTTTACCTCCATAGATAGACAACATGGTGATTGCATACAACGTAAAAATCAATCCCATACCCAAACCACTTGAAGTCTTGATACCGAACTGTGTGAACAGATAAGAAGGAGTCCAGAAGAGGAAGAACCACCATACGCCGTCTGTCATAAACTTGCCGAAAGCGAATGCCCAAGTCTGTTTGTAACTGAAACACTGCCAGAATTTCATCTTCTTTTCGTTCTTTTCCTCTACATAAGTACCACCTATTTCGTGTTTGTCCTGTTCGATGTATTCCAACTCAGCCTTATTCACGTGTTTACTCTTTGCGGGAGGAGTATACATGAATACCCAGAAGCCCATCCAGATGAAACCAAGGGCACCAATAACAATGAATGCCATTTCCCAACCCCAGAATTTAGCAAGAACTGGAATGGTTAACGGAGCAATCAACGCACCGATAGAAGCACCGGCATTGAAGATAGAAGTTGCATAAGCGCGGTCCTTCTTAGGGAAATATTCGGCCGTTACTTTAATAGCTGCAGGGAAGTTACCGGCTTCACCGAGTGCCAATACGCAGCGGGCAGCCAGGAAGCAATACATACTAACGGTAGCAATAGTGACTACAACAGTACCTGTTGCAGCAGCTAGCTCAGCAGCACTGTGAAGACCCACTACATGCTCAGTTACTATACCGCAGACTGCATGAAGACATGCACCTAGTGACCATACACCGATAGCCCAAAGGAAACCTTTCTTTGTTCCCATCCAATCAACGAAACGTCCTGCAAACAACATGCAGATTGCATATACAATGGAAAATACAGAGGTAATAGTACCGTAATGTGATTCGTCCCAGTGGAATTCAGGTTTGATAAATTCATCCCACGTCAGCGATAGCACCTGACGGTCGAGGTAGTTTACTGTTGTCGCGAAAAATAACATAGCGCAGATGGTCCATCTGTAGTTTGTCATTTTACCCATCGCATTTTGAATTGTACTCATGATAAATGATTTAAAATTATTAGTTCTGATTCTGGGGTCAAAAATACACATTATTTGATGTAAATCAACATATTTATTGTCTCTTTTGCTGTAAATTTTGTCTGAATACTACCAAAATTGTCCAAAAACGCTAAAAAACTACGTTATCGCACACGAATTTAATGTTTGCGCGCACGAAAACTTATAAATACACTATTTGAATCGAAATCTACACACCGTATAAAAAAAGACTCGCTATCTTTGTCCCATTAAAGGAATAAATCTAATTACCGATAACCAAAATGAGAATGAAGAAGAATTCGATTTGTAAAATTTTTGTCCTGGGAACTTTGCTCTGTTCTGTTTCTCTGTCTGCTCAGAAAGTAAGTGATAAACTGCCTTGGTCCGTTCGAATGACGGAGTCGGAGATGATTCGTTGTCCCGAATCCTGGCAACTCGATTTTCAGCCTAAACTGAAATGGGACTACTGTCATGGACTGGAGCTTCAGGCAATGCTCGATGTATATGATGCATATGGTGATAAAAAAATAGTTGATTATGCACTGGCATATGCTGATACGATGATTCATAATGATGGTAGCATTGTTACTTATAAATTGCATGAATACAATATTGACCGTCTAAATTCCGGGAAATTCCTTTTCCGTATTTATGAAGAGTCTAAAGATGAGAAGTATAAGAAAGCAATTGATTTGTTGCGTAGTCAGCTTGACACGCATCCACGCAATGAGGATGGTGGTTTCTGGCATAAAAAGATTTATCCCAATCAGATGTGGCTCGATGGTATCTACATGGCTTCTCCTTTTTACGCAGAATATGCTTTTCGCAACAATCAGGTGAAGGATTATGCAGATGTAGTGAATCAGTTTATTACTGTAGCCCGTCACACTTATGATCCGCAGAATGGGTTGTATCGCCATGCTTGTGATGTGAGTCGTAAAGAACGTTGGGCCGATCCCGTAACAGGACAATCGAAACATAGTTGGGGACGTGCTATGGGGTGGTATGCAATGGCTTTTGTAGATGCACTCGATTTCATTCCGAAACATGAAGCAGGGCGTGATTCAATGCTTGTTATCCTTAATAATATAGCAACTCAGGTGAAACGAATTCAGGATCCGAAAACCGGATTGTGGTATCAGGTGCTCGACAAGAGTGGTGAAAAAGGAAATTATCTTGAATCTTCCTGTTCGACTATGTTTGTGTATGCTCTATTCAAAGCGGTACGTATGGGATACATCGATCAGTCTTACCTGGATGTGGCATTGAAGGGGTATAAAGGGATTCTGGATAACTTTATCGAAGTAGACAATGACGGTTTGGTGACCATAACGAAAGCCTGTGCCGTTGCCGGACTGGGTGGAAAGAACTATCGTTCGGGAGATTATGATTATTATATTAATGAGACGATTCGTGATAATGACCCGAAAGCTGTAGGGCCATTCATTATGGCGAGTCTTGAGTATGAACGTTTACAGAAGAAATAATGAGAAGGTTAGTGAGAGTAGGTCTGTTGCTGCTGTTGGCTTGTATCGGAACGGTACAAGCACAGCAGAAACAAGATACGATTGTAGTGGCGCGTGATGGTACCGGAGAATATCGTACTATTCAGGAGGCGGTGGAGGCTGTTCGTGCTTTTATGGATTACACCGTTACTATATATATAAAGGATGGGATTTATAAAGAAAAACTGGTTATTCCTTCGTGGGTTAAGAATGTACAACTGGTAGGTGAGAGTGCCGAGGGTACTATTATTACGTATGATGATCATGCCAATATTAATAAGATGGGTACTTTTCGCACTTATACTATTAAGGTAGAAGGAAATGACATTACTTTCAAGAACCTGACCATCGAAAATAATGCAGCTCCGCTTGGGCAAGCGGTAGCGCTACATACAGAAGGTGACAGGTTGATGTTTATCCATTGCCGTTTTCTGGGAAATCAGGATACGATATATACAGGTAGAGAAGGGGCGCGTTTGCTGTTTACCAGTTGCTACATAGAAGGAACTACCGATTTTATCTTTGGTCCTGCTACTGCTCTCTTTGAGCGTTGCACTATCCATAGTAAGCGAAATTCTTATATAACAGCAGCTTCTACTCCTGAAAATGTAGCGTTCGGTTATGTATTCAAAAACTGTAAACTAACGGCTGCTCCCGGGGTAACTAAAGTGTATTTAGGGCGTCCCTGGCGTCCTTATGCATCTACTACTTTCCTCAATTGTGAGTTTGGAAGTCATATCCGTCCTGAAGGGTGGGACAATTGGCGCAATGAAGCAAATGAAAAGACAGCCCGTTATGCTGAGTTTGGAAATACCGGTGAGGGCGCTGTAACCGCCGGGAGAGTGAAGTGGGCAAAACAATTGACCCCTAAAGAAGCTTTGCGTTACACTATTGAGAATATTTTCACCGATAGTAGCAATTGGTATCCGTATAAATAGTTGAAAGAGCACAATATTTCCACATAATTAATCAGTTTCTACCCAACATAGAACGATATCTCCCATAGATTTGTATCCGATGATGGTATGAGGGTCCGTTGTTACCTTTTGATAACTATAAGAAGCATAGAAAATAGAATTCTACTCTTATATACCTATATACCTCTACAATTCCGTATTGGTGGAAAATCAAAAAATGGTAATTATAGAATAAAAGAGAAGTCTCCCCTCCGCAGTAAAGTCGTGATGACTTACGGGGATGATGTTCTTTGCAGAAGAGGGTGTACCAGTTTCCCTGTGCACCCTCTATTTCTTTTTATTTTAGGAAGTCTGCCCGCATCGGACTGAAGCAGTCAATCAGTATTCCGGCTTCCAGACAAATGCATCCGTGCTCTGCATCAGGTTCAATATATATACCGTCTCCGGTTTCTACTATCTGTTTTTCACCGTTTACGGTGAATTCGAATTTACCGCTTGCCACGTATGTAGTCTGAGTATGGTAGTGAGTATGCGGTGTTCCTATAGCTCCCGCTTCAAACTTTACCTTTACCAGCATCACTTGTCCGTCGTATCCCATAATCTGGCGAACAACCCCTTCACCTGCCGGTTCCCATACTTTTTCCTTCTCTAAAATGAATGTTTTACTTCTTGTTTTCATACTTCAAATTTTAAAAACCTGTCCAAATATACAATTATTCCACCTAAAACAACGGTTTTTATACGGCATTCAGCTAAAAACTCTGTAAGTTTGCACAACAATATAAATAAGTTCGACAAAAATGAAAAACAAACTGGTAGCTCTATTGAGCATCTTCTTTCTCTTATCTGCTTTTAAAGCAGATAAACCAGTGCTTACCATATTTATGATAGGCGACTCCACAATGGCTAACAAAAATATCACAGGTGGCAATCCGGAACGTGGGTGGGGGATGATGCTACCCGGATTCTTCAGTGAAGAGGTACGTATTGACAATCATGCGGTAAACGGACGTAGTTCTAAAAGCTTTATTGATGAAGGACGTTGGGACAAAGTGATTTCCCAGGTGAATAAAGGCGATTATGTTATTATTCAGTTCGGACATAACGATGAAAAGCCCAAAGAGGACCGGCACACTGTACCTGGAACAACTTTTGACGCTAATCTGCGCCGTTTTGTAAATGAAACCCGGGCGAAAGGAGGAATACCCATCCTTTGCAATGCAATTGTACGTCGTAATTTTGTCCGTCCGCTGGATGCAAGTATAACCAAGGATACACGCCACGATGCCGGAGAAACAGAACCGGTTCAGGAGGGTGATACTTTATTTGATACACATGGTGCCTATCTTGAGTCTCCCCGCAATGTGGCAAAAGAGTTGGGAGTGGCCTTTATTGACATGAATAAGATTACTCATGATCTGGTGCAGGGGTTGGGACCGGTAGAATCTAAAAAACTATTCATGTGGGTAGCCCCCAATAAAGTACCGGCTTTCCCGAAAGGACGTGAAGATAATACACATCTCAATGTATATGGGGGACGTGTAGTAGCCGGTTTGGCGGTAGATGCCATTGCAAAAGCAGTTCCTGAGCTGGCAAAGTATGTCCGTCATTACAATTATGTGGTGGCGCAGGATGGCAGTGGTGATTTCTTCACTATCCAGGAGGCTATAGATGCGGTGCCTGATTTCCGTAAGGATGTGCGTACTACTATTCTTGTTCGCAAAGGTATATACAAAGAAAAGGTGGTAATACCCGAGAGTAAGATTAATATATCACTGATAGGACAGGAAGGTGCTGTGATTTCTTATGATGATTATGCCAATAAGAAGAATGTTTTTGGAGAGACCAAAGGAACTTCCGGATCATCTACCTGCTATATTTATGCTCCTGATTTTTATGCGGAGAACATCACCTTTGAAAATACTGCCGGACCTGTTGGGCAAGCCGTAGCTTGTTTTGTTTCTGCTGATCGGATCTTTTTTAAAAACTGCCGGTTTCTTGGTTTCCAGGATACCCTTTATACATACGGAAAAAACAGTCGTCAGTATTATGAAGACTGTTATATAGAAGGTTCTGTCGATTTTATATTTGGTTGGTCTACTGCTGTCTTCAATCGTTGCCATATTCATAGCAAGAGAGATGGGTATGTTACAGCCCCTTCTACGGATGCAGGAAAGAAGTATGGCTATGTGTTCTATGACTGTACGCTCACTGCCGATGATGGCGTGAAAGGTGTTTATCTTTCCCGTCCATGGCGTCCCTATGCGCAGGCAGTATTTATTCGTTGCAATCTAGGCAAACACATACAACCTGCCGGATGGCATAACTGGGGGAAAAAGGATGCAGAGAAAACGGTATTCTATGCCGAATATGAGAGTTTCGGAGAGGGCGCCAATCCAAAGGGCCGTGCCACTTTCTCTCATCAGCTCAAAAATCTGAAAGGATACCAGATAGAAGAAACCTTAGTTGGAGAAGATGGATGGAATCCGGTAAAGAATGGAAATGCATTGGTAAAAGTAGTGCGATAATAAAAGTAAATGCGAATGTTGAAACGAATCTGCTTTTGCTTATTGATCTTTGTTTCATTAGCAAGTACGGCACAAGAGGTGTCTTCTTATGAAATAGAGAAAGATTATCCTGTTTTCCTCGATCAGATAAAACAGGAGCTTACCTATCCTATGGCTTGGGGAAATAGTCCGTTGAAGGATTTTCCCATTTGGCGGAAAACCGCTCGTGCTACTGTATTGGAAGCCATGTTAACTCCGCCTCCTGTTGCCAGCAAATATGATATGGAGGTAGTGTCTATAGAGCATCGTTCCGGATATGAAGCCCGTAAGATTCGTTTCAATCTTTCTGCCTATTCCCGTGTACCTGCCTATTTATTGGTACCTGAGGGGGAAGGACCTTTTCCTGCCGTCGTATTACTCCACGACCACGGAGCGCATTTCTCCATTGGAAAAGAAAAAATGATTCGTCCTTTTGGTGTCGATTCTCTTGTGTTGTCGGACGCTGACAAATGGGTACATCAATGTTATGATGATCAGTATGTAGGTGATTATCTGGCTTCCAAAGGCTACGTAGTGATTTCTATTGATGCCCTTTTCTGGGGAGAACGCGGGCGTAAGGAAGGCGTACGTTATGAAAGTCAGCAGGCATTGGCTTGTAGCTTTGAGATGTTGGGACGTAGTTGGAGTGGATTTATCTCTTATGAAGATATGTATACCACCGATTTTTTAGCTTCTTTGGAAGAAGTAGATGCCGGTCGAATCGGTTGTATGGGATTCTCGATGGGTGCCTATCGATCCTGGATGCTTTCGGCTCTGTCTGATAAAATAAAAGCCGGAGCGGCTGTTTGTTGGCTTACTACGACGGAGTATCAACTTTCTCCCGACTATGGGCGTGGTAAAGGAGATTCTAATTATGCCAATGTGCTTCCCGGATTAAGGCGCTATCTGGATTATCCGCACATTGCTTCTATAGCCTGCCCCAAAGCGATGCTTTTTTTTAACGGACGGAAGGATAAACTTTTCCCGGTTCTGGCTGTAGAAGATGCTTATGCACAGTTGCACCGGGTCTGGAAGAGCCAGTCTGCCGATGATAAACTGATTACTAGACTATGGGATTTACCTCACTTCTGTAGTAAAGAGATGCAGGAGGAGATACTGGCATTCTTTAATAAGCAACTTGCAAATTAAATTCCTGCTTAGATTCTGTGCACTGAGAAAAGAAACGTACCTTTTTGAGAAAGCACAAAGCTGTTTTTAGCTTGTAGCTTACCACATTACCTGCTCCTTCTCATGCTAATACCTTGTTAAAAAGTACACAAAAATGGAGTGAAATTCGGTTTAATTTGTATCTTTACAGCATGGAAGTTTATAAAATGATGAGAAGAATCTTATTTCTGATAACATTTTTGAGTATCGCGCTGGCGACTGATGCCCAGCGTAGCTGTTTCTTCACCCATTATTCTTCGGAGGAAGGTCTGTCTCAGAACACTGTAATGAGCATTTTGCAAGACCATAAAGGCAATCTCTGGTTCTCTACCTGGGATGGGATAAACCGCTTCAACGGATACTCTTTTAAAACCTATAAGGCACGCCAGGGAAGTTTTATCAGCCTGACTAACAATCGTGTAGACCGAATGTACGAAGACCCCAGCGGTTTTTTGTGGTTGCTGACTTATGATAACCGTGCTCATCGTTTTGATCCGCGTACGGAGACTTTCGAACAAGTGCCTGCTGCCGGCCAACCGGGGAGTACTTCCAATGTAAATACGATCACTGTACTTCCTTGCGGAACCGTTTGGCTGCTCACCGAAAATGATGGTGCCATTCGTGTGACTACTCTTGCAGGGACAAATCATCTCTCGACTGATATTTATTCGGCAAAATCCGGTCTTTTCCCTGCTACGAAAGTTTTTAAAGTATATCAGGATGCTAACAATAATGAATGGATACTGACGGATAATGGTTTAGGGCTGATTCGTCCGGGAGAGAAAAATCCGGTTTCTTATTTTGTAGAGACTAAAGAACGGTTTTCTGATCCTAAACAGGCATTTTACGCTGTACAGGAGGATGATACGGAGATTTGTTTTGGTTCGGATAGAGGGCGCGTGTGGCGTTACCAAAAAAAGAACGGCCAGTTTGAGTTACTTGAACTTCCTACCCGTTCGCGTATTGCTGCTATCAGCGCGGTGGGGGGGGATAAGGTCGTTATAGCCACTTCTACCGATGGTTTTTTTACCTACAATCTGAAAACTAAAGAACACGTACATTATTCTCATATTACTTGTCGTAATTTGCCTTCCGCACCTATTATTTCAGCTTATGTAGACAAATCTTCAGAAGTATGGTTTGAACAGGAAGAACCCGGAGTAGTGGTGCATTTTAATCCGATTACCGGAATATTAAAACGGGAGCAGATACGTGTAGAACCTACTGCTGCCGATCGTTCGCGCCCTTCCTTTCATATTCACGAAGATACTAATGGATACCTTTGGGTGCACCCTTATGGTGGAGGTTTCTCTTTTTACGACCGTAAAGAGCAGTGTCTTGTACCTTTCTATGATGAGTTAGGAAGTAGCGATTGGCGTTTCTCCAATAAAATTCATTCTACTTTTTCGGACAAACAGGGTAATCTGTGGATATGTACTCATTCAAAGGGATTAGAAAAGGTTACTTTTCGATCGGTTCAGTTTAGTATGCTGACTCCCGAAGAACATAGTTATGAATCATTAAGCAATGAAGTACGTGCACTTTGTGAGGATAAACATAAAAATATATGGGTTGGATTGAAAGACGGGCGTCTTCGTGTGTATGATGCAAACCATAAATATTTGGGCTTTCTGACCGAAACAGGTAATGTTTCACTTTCCGGTGTACCAATGAAAGGTACGGTTTATGATATAACACAGGATTCCAAAGGAGTACTTTGGATTGCTACAAAGGGAGATGGACTGGTACGTGCCGAGTCGGTTGCACCCAATGGACTATCTTACAAACTATCCCGTTACCGGTATGATGAAGATGATATGTATAGTCTGAGTAATGATAATGTGTATTGCGTTTATGAGGACCATAACGGAAGAATTTGGGTAGCAACCTTTGCCAACGGAATTAATTATATATCAAAAGACAAAGCAGGTAATACTATTTTCGTTAATCACCGTAATAACCTAAAAGGATATCCGATTGATCTTTGCTATAAAACCCGTTTTATTACTTCGGATAACAATGGACATCTCTGGGTGGGAACCACAGCCGGAGCAGTTGCCTTTGATGAGAATTTTAAAACTCCCGAAGAGATTCAGTTCCATCACTTCTCCCGTAATCCGAATGATGCAAAGAGCCTGAGTAATAATGACGTGCACTGGATTATTGCTACGAAAAAGAAGGAGCTCTACCTTGCTACTTTTGGAGGAGGTCTCAACAAACTTCTTTCCATTGACAAAAATGGAAACGGAGTATTCAAGTCTTATTCTGTACTTGATGGATTGCCTTCTGATGTGCTGCTTTCCATTCGTGAGGATCAGAAGCAGAATTTATGGATGAGTACGGAGAATGGTATTAGTAAATTCATTCCCGGCGAAGAGCGTTTTGAAAATTATGATGACCGTAGCATCACTTTCCGTGTACGCTTCAGTGAAGCAGCTTCGGCTGTTACCTCCAAAGGAAAAATGCTTTTCGGTGCCAGTAATGGTATTTTCATGTTCGATCCTGATTCTATCAACAAGAGTCGCTTTGTACCTCCCATTGTATTATCTAAGTTAGTGATAGCCAATCAGGACATTGTTCCGGGCGAAGGATCAGTATTGAAGGTAGGTTTGGATGATACAAAAGAACTGGTACTTTCTCATAAAGAAAATATTTTTGCCATTCAGTATGCAGCACTCGATTATACGAATCCACAGAATATTCAGTATGCTTATATTCTTGAAGGTTTTGAACATCAGTGGACGTATGCCGACCGGCTGCGTAATGCCACTTATACTAACTTGCCGAAGGGACACTATACATTTAAAGTACGTTCTACCAATAGTGACGGTGTGTGGGTGGACAATACCCGGTTTCTCGACATCGTAGTACTACCGTCATTCTGGGAAACCCCACTGGCCTATTTCCTTTATGTGTTGTTTATTCTGCTTGTGATCTTTGTGGCTGTCTATATCCTCTTTACCATTTATCGGTTGAAGCATGAAGTGTCTGTAGAACAGCAGGTTTCGGATATCAAGCTGCGTTTCTTTACCAATATATCTCACGAACTTCGTACTCCACTGACACTTATTGCCGGACCTGTAGAGTATGTATTGAAGAATTCTAAATTACCGGAAGATGCCCGTGAACAGTTGGTGGTTGTGGAGCGTAACACAAATCGCATGCTTCATCTGGTCAATCAGATTCTTGACTTCCGAAAGATTCAGAATAAGAAGATGAAGATGCAGGTACAGCGTGTCAATGTAGTAGCTTTTGTGCGTAAAGTGATGGATAATTTTGAATCATTGGCCGAGGAGCACAACATTGATTTTCTGTTTGAAACAGAAAAGGATGAACTTTACCTTTGGGTAGATGAAGATAAGTTAGAGAAGATTGTCTTTAATCTGCTTTCTAATGCTTTTAAATACACACCGGGCGGAAAATTGATCCGTGTGTTTATTCATGAAGATGAAGGAACAGTTTCTGTAGGAGTACAGGATCAAGGTATTGGTATTGCTGAGAATAAGAAGAAATCTCTTTTTGTCCGCTTTGAAAACCTGGTAGATAAGAATCTGTTCAATCAGGCAAGTACCGGCATCGGCCTTTCATTAGTGAAAGAGTTGGTAGAGATGCATAAAGCTGTTATTTCTGTTGATAGTAAGCTGGGTGAAGGTAGCTGTTTCAAAGTGGATTTCCTCAAAGGAAAAGAGCATTATGACGATACGGTAGAATTTATTCTGGAAGATTCTGCTACTTCTTCATCCATGACTATTCCTGCTCCTGTGATGGATGCTACGGCTTCCGTAATTCCGATTGTTAACCCGGATGAGGATATACAGGATGAAGAGTCGGAGGAGACTTCCAATAAGGAGGTAATGCTATTGGTAGAAGATAACCAGGAGTTACGTGTATTTCTACGTACTATTTTCTCCTCAACGTATCGTGTGGTAGAAGCCGCAGACGGCATGGAGGGTTGGAGTAAAGCACTTAAGTTTGTGCCGGATATTATTATCAGCGACGTCATGATGCCCGAGAAAGACGGTATCGAGATGACTAAAGAATTGCGTGCCGATATGACTACCAGCCATATCCCTATTGTTTTGCTGACGGCTAAGACTTCCATCGAAAGTAAGTTGGAAGGGTTGGAGTATGGTGCAGACGATTATATAACGAAACCTTTCAGCGCTACTTACCTGAAGGCACGTGTTGAGAATCTGCTTTCCCAGCGTCGGAAACTGCAAAGTCTTTATAGAGACAATCTGATGAATAATACGCATGTTTCTTCTTTATCAACCTCAGAAGAAGCTGCTACAGAGGAAGAAAAGCTTCCGGATATGTCTCCCAACGACCGTAAGTTTATGGATAAACTGGTTGAACTGATGGAGGCAAATATGGATAACGGTGATCTGGTGGTGGATGATCTGGTGCGGGAAGTTGCAGTCAGCCGTTCTGTTTTCTTCAAAAAACTGAAGACACTGACGGGCTTGGCTCCGATTGAGTTTATAAAAGAGATGCGTATCAACCGTGCCGCCCAATTGATAGAAACAGGTGAGTTCAATATGACGCAGATTTCCTATATGGTAGGTATTAATGATCCGCGCTATTTCAGTAAATGCTTTAAGTCTAAACTGGGTATGACGCCAACTGAGTATAGAGACAATCTTGGGAAAAAGTATAATTAGTCGTTGAGTGGATTGTATGACTTCCTCTGAGACGGGGAGAAGTAGGATAAATTGTTTTTTATTGGTTTAATTGATATAGAGAATGTAGTTCATACTGAGAAAGGCTTTAATAAATAACTTAACTTTCGCAAGTGCTCAAGTCTGTAACTATTGAGTTGAGCACTTGCAAATCTTAAATCAAAAGAATAAAAGAACCTATTATTGGTATACGCCTTCTTTATAGTAAAAAGGCAGCTTTATATTGGTTATAATTTTTCTATTTCTTTCTCTGACAACCCGGAACTTTCCATGATAATAGCTGTAGAGATTCCTAATTTCTTTAAATTACGTGCCATATCCATACACCCTTCCATACGCCCTTCTACACGTCCTTCCATACGCCCTTCTATGAGTCCTTCCAGTTTTGCCCCATCCAATACGTCATTTTGTATCATCATGGCACTCAGATGTTCATCATAAGCATGTCGTTCTTCCTTAGGCATATTGTAGTAGATCAGTTTTTCACGAGCCTCTTCCAGGCCGGGAACTTTGGTATCGGCACGGATACATCCTGTTTTCAGATATTCAATCCACTCTTCCAAAGGAGTGACGGCTGCTTTATTGAATTCATTTACACGAATCAGGAAGTATTCCGGAAAAACTTCGGCAGGCAGTTTATGTACTAAGGCATCTTTCTCTTTAGTGGTCACCTCAAGGCGGTCTCCTGTATGCACTCCTGTGAAGATGTTCTGACCGTGGTACAGATAATCGTTCCCTTTACCGATGTCGAAGTACAAGATGCTGATAGAATAAATCTTTTTCACCTCATAATAGCGTTCACCAAGGGAGATATGTTCTGTGATCGCTTTTGCTACTCCATAGAGAATGCGTTCCAGATAATAGAGCTCACGGGTGTTTTGAATCTCTACAATGATAATCTCATTCTTGCTGTTACGTGCTTTGATGTCTACACGGTTGAACTTATCATCACTGGTCTGCTGATTGCTTTCGCTTTCCAGTAGCTCGATGATTTTCACCTCTTCGCCCAATAAAACGGTTAAAAAACCTTCTAACACACCGAAATTGGCTTTTTGGCGGAGGAGTCTCTTTATCGCCCAATCAAACCGTATATATTTGTCCGGCTGTACCATATCATTCTGTTTTTTAAGTTATTGCAAAGCTACGACTTTTTTTTAGATAATGTGGATGAAAGTAATTTCTTTTCGCTATATTTGCAGTGATACTCTTGAATCGAGTATCATACATCATTATTTGGTTTAACCGTCTCCCGGAAAGCAGCAAACTTAAAAGAGATAGCAAGTTAAACCGAACAGCCATTCGTATGTTCTACAACTACGATATGCGCATCCGTTCGGTTTATGCTATCTGGGTTGTTTGCTGCACCTCTGGGGACTAAATTGAATTGGGTGCGTTTTTTTGTGCCCATTTCTAACTTTAAAAACAAACAATATGAGGCACAGCTTTTCTTTATCGGGAGAACTTCACATCGTTGGCATAGTAGCTATTCTATTATACTTTATGTTATTGTCTGTCATCGCCATGATGTGGATACGTATTGAGCGACAGGATGAAACAATCCGGAATCTCCGAATAAAAATATCTGAAACAGAGTGTTGTAAAATAGCAGATAAAGAAGCGGTTCGTATCATGTGTCTGCATGAGTTGTTTGAACGGATAGACTACTCAGACAAGGAACATTCCACTATATATCAGATACCATGAAATGGATTTTTGATACTCATGATTGTCCCTGTCTGATGAAAACAGATATGGAAAAGTCCGGGAATGTTTATGATTTCTTGAGAGTCTATTATGAAGAAATAGACTCTGAGGGAGATTGGAAAGACCTTTCTTTTTCAAATCTGAAATGTGGCTATTGTTTGCTATGTTCGGCTTTGGAACTTGCCAGGGCAGATGAAGAAAAATACGGGAAAGAAACGATTACTAAATTAGCTGTTGCGAAATCCATTGCATCAAAGAGGTTTTTTAAGTATAATCCATTAAAATGGTTTTATATATGGATAAAGAAACGAGGAAAAAGAAGTACTTTCCGTTAACATTGTTAACGGAATATTTTAACCTCTGTCTTTGTAGATGCAAAAGTATATACTTTTGTATACATAAAGTACGTACTTTTGGGGTATAAAAGTGTACATTTAACACATACTTAAGTACGTACTCTTGTAATACAAAGAATGCATGTTTTCAATAGCTTGTTAATCAGTGCTATAAAGACAGAATTATAACTTGTGGAATGCGTTTAGATATCTCTTCGGGTATTTCCCATAGAGAAGATAATACCTGTTTTGATAATTTGAAATAGAGGGGGGTGGAAAACAAGAGGATGTGCCGATGTGCATATCGGCACATTATTAAATTAATATTCTAACCTTTCCATATGTCCTTTATTTCCATTGCGTGCGTCATATTGTTGTGCCAGCTCTTTTGCCTGGTTATAGAAATAAGTACGTAATTCTTCCACATTATATATCCCACTATCATTATAGAGCGGGAATTCTTCCGATAACTCCAGTTTCACTTCCGGGCGTGATTCATATTTCAGGGCTTCGGTCATGTCACAACCAAAACGGTACTTCTTGTATTTACTTGTTCTCAGACTCCAGGGGATACAACGTTCGGCATATTCCCAGCCACGTTGTGGGTTGACCATAAAGTTATAGATAATAAATTGTCCGATATAAAGTAACAGGTATTCGTCTTTTTCCCGCCCTGCCAATGCCTCTTCTGCACGGGCACACATATCGGAAGCTATTTCAGGTTTTCCGGCTTTCTGTGCATAATAAGCGAGTTTAAGAAATGCTCTTAAATTAGCTTCATAACAAGTGACTTGTTTATTAATAAGCGGTTGTGCACGCTGATAGGCTTCGTCAAACCGTCCTGTTTCCAGGTAATAATCTAACAGAAGATTCAGCTCGCAAGCTTCACATATCATGTCATCTAACTTTTCGCTTAGCATTTTGTCTGCATATTCTTTAGCCAGATCATACTGTCGCATTCTGTTGTAATGCAGGAATAAGAGATGATAGTATGCACGGGCCGAATATCCGTTGCGCAACGTGCGGATTTTAAAATCTTCCAGTATGGCATCTATCTGTGATTGGGATACCTCAGGTACGTCGAAAGCTGCTCCGCATATCCACTTATATTTCCAGAGAATATCGTTTTCAGAGATAAGATCTTTATTGTTTTCGTAATCGTCCAGTATACGGGAGAATACGGCTATCTCTTCTTCGGCCTGAGAGAGTAGATTCAGTTCGTAAATCAAGTCCAGACGCATCTCTACTGCCCATTGCGGATCATCATTCTCATCGGCTATGCGGATAGCTTCTTTCAATAAAAGGGCTTTTTCGTGAGGAGACAGGTTACCATTTTCTACTTGTAACAATCTTTTTTGTATTTCAAGGGTATATTTCATAAGGCTTTCTTAATTTAGGAAGTTTATAAAGTCATTCATTTTAGTAGTCATAAGCTCACTGAGTGAATGGTTGAAGAGGGTCATCTCTTCGCTATTTACAGGGTAACGGCCTTGTAACAATGCCTGTACGTAAAGTATATGTATGATGTGCTGAAACAGTTTGTTGTCTCCTTTGATTTTCAGTAATGTTTGTACCATTTCATTGTCGGCATTGAATGTCAGTGTCGGAGGAGTTTGTTTTTGCGCGTTAATAGCACCTAATACGGCTGCCAGTGGATTATTGGCCGCTTTAGTACCGGTTTCTTTTTCTTCGGCAACGAAGATAACAGGAGTATCGGCCGGAGTGAAGTGCTTTAAACGGCAGATGCATCCGAAGGGCTTCAATAACTCGCTGGCTTTCTTCTCAAAATCAATATGTTCTGCACTGGCTTCTACTTCTGCGAACTGTTCGAGCAGGCGGGCGGGAGAGACTTCTTCCAGAGTCAGTTCCGGTAAGAGACGGGCCGATTTTTTCAGCAATGTCTCGTCAAAGGTATAGGCTGCATTGATGACCAACCAACCTTGTGAACCTGCAATACGGCGAACCTGACGAAAATCTTCAATATTACGGGTGTAACGGATAACGTTGTCTGTAGAACGAATATTTCCGAAGTTGCGCATTCCTTTACTTGTTTCAAATGGTAGGTAGTCTATAAAGAGCCGGAGAAGTTCATTGTCTTCTGCTGCAATTGCTTTAATATGAAAGTAGTGTACGTCGAGAATCTTGTTGAACATTTCCCGGTTGTTTTCTATCAGCCCCTTCAGATATTCTTTAATGGCGTTGCCTATCTCTTTTCGTGCATCTTTTAGCAGGTCGTTACTGACAAAAGACTCTCTTGAAGCGGTAGACAACAGGCCGTCAGCATTGATGAGACAACGGATAAAGAAAGCCCAGGGAGGTAACAGGTTACAATCGTCTTCGCTCAACAGCATGCGTTTTAAATAGACTTTATGGGAGTTGCGTACAGAGAATTGGGTACGAAACGGAAGTATATAGAGTACTCCGTTCACTTTACCATTTTCTGTATGAATGCGGAAGACATCGAGAGCAGATGATTGAAATACTTTGGTCCCGTGATCAAGAAGTTCTTTACGGGTGGCTTTGGGATCCAGCCAGATGGGAGCAGGGGTGTTTACCAACTCTTCTTTACCTTGATTATGCAGATAAATAGGGTGGGGCAGTACTTCTCCGTAGTTTTGAAGAATCTTTTTGAAGGTCTCGTATTCAAAGAGATGGCTCCATTCTTTTTTCGGGATCAGAATGACACGTGAACCGATAGGCCATTCTTCAGCGGGAAGGGTGGTCTGATAGGTTCCGTCTACTTTTCCGCACCAGCGAACGGCTTGTTTGCCCATTGCCGAACGACTTTCTACTGTAATCTCATTGGTTACTACAAAACATGACAACAAACCGATACCAAAACGACCAATGTAATCGTCGGCATCGGGAGTCTCTCGTTTGGAGCTTTCACCGATAACGGTCAGAAAACGATATACTTCTTCCTCCTTCAGTCCGATACCGTTGTCCTGGAAAGTCAGTGAACCGTCGTCGTTGAGGTATACATCAATACGTCCGGAATAGTTTTCGTCAATATTGCGCAGGGCGGTAATAGCATCCACGCAGTTTTGAAGCAGTTCGCGGACAAATGTGTTGGGGTTACTATAGATATGTTCCGATAGCAGGGCAATCATCCCCTTTAGATTGACCTGGAATAGATTATTATTTTCGTTCTCCATGATTTTTAGAATTTATGGGATTTATAAGTCATACATCATAAATCTCATCATCTTTTTCTTCTTCCTGTTATTTTTAATGCTTTTTCGTTTCCGTTCTCAGCAGCTTTTTCAAACCATTCCATGGCGATCTCATCATTCTCTTCTACACCATTGCCACTCAGGTAAGCATTTCCCAGCTCAAACTGGGCTTTGTCGCTACCAGCTTCTGCTGCCTTTTGCAACCATTGCAAGCCGTTTTCTGGATTTGGGGTACATCCTTCGCCGTACATTAGCATTTTACCTACATAATAGCAGGCATGAATGTTTTCATTTCCGGCGGCGTCATTGAACCAACGGAAGGCTTCCTGAAGGTTTTGTTTAACGCCTACACCATTATAATGGCAGAGACCGGTGCGGTACATACTCATTGTATTGCCATTGTTTGCGGCAAGGGTGTAGTACTTGAAGGCCTCCGTCTCATTTTCTTCTACTCCGATGCCCATTTCATAGCAGATACCTATTCCTTCATTATAGAATTCCTGTTCTGCCGCCTGTTTGAAATAAGTGAATGCTTTTTCACTTTCATTTAGTTTATCGTAATCGTAGAGATAATATTCTCCCAAGCGGAGCATAGCGAGTGCATTGCCGTTGGCTATTGCTTTTTCGTACCATTCCACTGCTTGTTTGTTATCTTCCAGGCAGGGACCGTAACCGTAGAAATAATAATCACCCATTTTGAACTGGGCATATCCATAGTTTAGTTCGGCGGCTTTGGTCATGTATTCCACTGCTTTATGTGGGTTTTCCTCTACACCGTAACCGTTTTCATATGCTAATCCTAATTCGGTGATACAGCGGGGGTCTTCTTTTTCTTCTCCTTTCTGGTACCAGGCGAGTGCTTTGTCCGGATCTTCTTCTACACCATATCCGTTTTTGTAACAACGCCCCATGGCAAACATGGCATCTGTATCACCGGCTTCGGCAGCTTTGAGGTACCAGGCTGCCCCCTCTTCGGGTTGGGCATCACCTTTTATTCCTTCACTCAGGTAGTAACCCACGCGGTACATGCCATAGGGGTATTCCTGTTCGGCAGCTTTACTGAACAATTCGAATGCCTGTTCATAGTTCTGTTCATTCTCTTGGAGAAAACCTAACTCCACAAGTGCATAAGGAGAACCTTGTGCAGCTGCTTTTTCGTAATACTCTTTAGATTTAGCTTCATCTGTTATTCCGGCATAACCGTTTGCCAAATAGAGGGCGGCCCTGCAATATCCGTCATTGTTCTCCAATGCGGCAGACTTTTCATAATATTCCAGAGCTTTTTCATAATCAGGATTTTCTGAGAGGATACCACGTTCATACATCCATCCGATGCGGTATGCAGCGCTTCCGGAATTCAGTTCGGTAGCTTTCAGTAATAGTTCGTGAGCACGTTCGATATTCTCTTCCACCAGTTCTCCATTAAAATAAACCATGGCGAGACTTTCATTCCCTGTATGTAATTATCTTCCACACATCGTTCGAGACAGTATAATCCACGTTCTACATTCTGATATTCTTCATTATATAGGTAGATTAATGCAAGCTCATACGTACAATACGACTCACAATAAAGCATCCCTTTTTCCAACCATTCAATAGCTTTGGGGATATCTGTCCAAGGCTCTTCCTGATAGTAATATCCTAAAAAGTTGGCTGCTGACCATACACCGGCTTTCCATGCACCTTCCCATAACTCGAAAGCTTGTTCCTGTGTTTTTCCTAATTCCGGATTTCGAAAATAGAGCGTACCCAGATTTTTCTGAACATAGAAATTGGGTACTACAGCCAATGCCTTTTCATAATACTCAGCTTGTTCGGCAACTTTTGTTTCGTCATTATCAAGCTCATCGCCAATAATAGCATATATATTGGCACGCATTTTGTCTCCTTCAGGCAGTTCATTCAGCAACTCTTGGCGGAGTTCCCATGCTTTTTCTTCATGTCCTGCACAATTCTCTATACAAGCTTCATAGAATTTCTTCCAGTGCAGTCCTTCGGGAGTGGTAAGAGTGGCAAAACGACGTTCCCCTTCTGCTTTGTCTGCTTCGCAGTAATAACCCATATATTTCCAAAAGGCAAAAGTGGCTTGTGCATTTTCATCTCCCATATCAGCAGCTTTTTCGTAATAAGGTACTAACTTGCTGGTATCACGCAGACCATAACGTGCTTCGGCATATTGCGAGCCTTTCTGCACAAGTCCTACACCTGCAAACTCACCTACACGATCACAAGTTTCCTGTACTTTCTCCCACCAGAATGTATATTCTTCGTCGTTCAGGTCTACCTCTACATTACAATCATAGGCCTGAAATATGTGGTGAAAGAATTCGGCTATTTGTTTCTCATCTTCTTTACTATCTAATGCATATTCACATACAGCAAGAGCTTCCCACCAATTATCGGGATGCATTAATATATCGTGTGTATATTTGCCAAACCATTCGGTAGCAGGTTTTCCAGACGCTTTGATTTGGTTGAGTAGTTTTTCGAAGTTTTCTTTATTCATTTCCATAATAATTGGGTCTTTGAGGTTTTAGTCGTCGCAATGTACAAATATTATGGGATTAGGGCAAAGAAGAGGATATAATATTTTGTTTGGCTGACTTGTATGTTGAGAATGGGGTAGCAGACGGATCTATTGGGTAGTTGCGGATTGGTTGTAAATAGGACTAAATCAGAGGTTATCTTCTCCTCCGTTTTTGATATTCATATCAAAAAAACGGAGGATGAGAAGTGTTTGTAAAAACAACTCACAGAAAAGAGTGAATTCAAGTTATAACTGTAATGCTTGTTTTATTGTCACACAAAGATGAGTTGATTTTTTATATGGTTGGCTTGTCCGCAGTTATCCTTATAATCTACTTTATTATTTTGCTTTTCTTAATAGGTAGCTTTTCCCGGCTACTGTTTTTATATCATATATATAGTTTTTATTCAATGTGGTTGTATTGATTGGAGCATTGACTGCAATTAGCGGACGGCGTATTGGCTGACTTTTCAACAGTGGATTATCACATTCCGGAGTTTGAGTCACCTCAAGCTTTTCTCCGTTGAATATTAATGGAGTAGTCGTGCAGATACGCAGTGTTCCTCCTATAGATGAAGTGATTCGAACGGATTGCAATTGGTTATCCTCCCAGTTCAATTCATCTATTGTGAATCCGCCACGGCAGCGAAGCCCTGTTATACTTCCTTTTTTCCATACATCGGGTAATGCAGGTAGCAGGTGCACACTACCTGCATGGCTTTGTACAAACATTTCGGATATACCGGCTGTACAACCGAAGTTCCCATCAATTTGGAAAGGAGGATGGGCATCAAAAAGATTAGGGTAAGTTCCTCCGTTTTGTCCTTTCTCGTCAGTAGTAGGATGAAGTTGTTCGGTAATTAGTTTGTAGGCATGATTTCCGTCGAGGAGTCTTGCCCAAAAACAGACTTTCCATCCCATAGACCAGCCAGTGGAATGATCTCCACGTCCTTCAAGCGTACGTTTAGCAGCTTCGAAGAGGATAGGTGTGCGGGGAGTAATCTGACGTCCCGGGTATAATCCCCATAGATGTGAAGTATGACGATGGCGATCTTGAGGATTATCCCAATCTTCCATCCATTCTTGTAATTGCCCCCAGCGTCCTACTTGCATGGGAGCCAGATTTTGGATTACGGTTTGCAGGCTATCTATAAAAGCTGAAGATTCACCTATCAGAGAAGCTGCTTCCAGAGTATTACGGAAGAGGTCGTTTACCATCTGATTATCCATAGTGGCTCCGGCCACTATTGTAAAATCACGTTTACCGTTCACTACTGGACGATTCTCCGGAGAGTAGGAAGGAGATACTACTAACCAGTTGTTTTTGGGGTCACGTATTAAGAAATCAAGATAGAATTCACAAGCACTACGCATGAGAGGATATATTTCTGTGAGATAATCGCGATTGCCGGAGAACAGATAGTGGTCCCATAAATGTTGGCAGAACCAACTATTACAAGTAGGCCAGATGCCATATCCCGGGCCGTCTACCGAACCAGTTGATCGCCAGATATCTGTGTTATGGTGAAGTGTCCATCCACGGCAACCATACATGGCGGCACTCTGTTTACCTTTTTCGGCTACTTCTTTTATGAGTTGCAGGAAGGGTTCGTGCATTTCTGGTAAGTTAGTGGATTCTGCCGGCCAATAGTTCATTTCCACATTGATATCGGTAGTATATTTTCCATCCCACGGAGCACGTAATTGATAGTTCCAGATACCTTGAAGGTTAGCAGCTTGTCCGCCGGGCTGGGAGCTACATATCAGAAGATAGCGCCCGAATTGAAAATAAAGAGCTGCCAGCTGAGGATCAAATGTGGAAGTAAACTCCCGCACTCGTACATCGGTCGGTTTAAAAGATTGTGCATTGCTACCTAAGTCAAGTGAAACACGGTTGAACCATTTTCTGTAAGTAGAGCAATGAGTTTCTTTGGCTTTTTGATAATTCTTTCCAGCATTTTTCAAATAATTCTGTGCTGTTTTTAAAGCATTGCCGGATACATCGTTGTAATTTATAAAATTTGTTCCTATAGATACATACAATGTTACGCTGTTGGCATTACTTATTCGTAACAGAGTGTCGGCAATAGCCTCTGTGTATCCACCGTTATGTTCGACTCGTGTTAAAGTACTAAAACGTACTTTACCTTCAATACCCTCGTGGTCATTGGCTTTTCCATGCAACTGAAGTTCTTTTCGGGAAGATACATTTCGTATTATATCCTTGCCATACGGAGTATTGTATCGTGCTGTAAAAGAGATTTTTCTTTTTTGGGAAGCTGTCAGGCGAATAATAAGTAGTTGATCGGGAAAAGAAGTGAAAGCCTCTCGGGTATAAGTTACTCCTTCAGAGGTAAACTTCGTAGTGACTATTGCTTTCTCTATGTCGAGTTCACGGTAATAATCGGAATAATTATTAACTCCTTCAAAATCAAGATGTAATGAACCTACAGTTTGGTAAGGCATTCCATTGGCTGTTTGTGAACAGATAGCATGTCCACACATTTCTTGTGCTTCTTTATTTCGACCTTCGAATATCAATTGACGAATTCGAGGCAGAGCTTCCTTCGCTTTTGGATTGACATTGTTGTAAGGAGAGCCTCCCCATATACTCTCTTCATTCAATTGAAACTCTTCGTGTAACACGTCACCATAAACCATGGCTCCGATCCGTCCGTTTCCTAATGGCAGAGCCTCCACCCATTGGGTAGCAGGGCGATCATACCATAGTTTCAGATGTTTGTCTTGTGCTTGTATATTGTTAGCTGTTAGAACAATAAAGCAAGTAATCATTAAATTTCTCATATTTCTTTCTTACTGTATTTGTATTTTAGCAGATTGTAAATCTTTCATTCTGGAACTATTTCCATATAATATATTGTACTCTCCTTGAATAGGACGCATTGTATTGGTAGTTGGATCGAACCATTCAAAAGCTACATATGGTAGCTCTATCTTTACCTCCTGCGTTTTTCCTTTGGGTATTTCTACTCTTTTGAATGCACGTAGTGTTTTCACTGGACCTTCTTTGTCGGCTTGTCTTTGAATATAGATTTGTACCACTTCTACTCCATCTCTATCGCCAATGTTTTTAATAGGTATATGGAGTGTAACCTTTTCTCCGGCAGAAAGGCTATTTTTGTTTATATGGATTTTACCGAAGGCAAAGGTAGTATAACTGAGTCCGTAACCGAAAGGAAAAAGAGGTTCTTCCTGCATATAACGGTAGGTACGTCCTTTCATTGAATAGTTTTCAAAGTCTGGAAGTTGATCGATACTTTTATAGAATGTGATAGGAAGTCGTCCGGCGGGATTATAATCACCGAAAAGTACATTTACAATAGCCGTTCCACCTTCCTCACCCGGATACCATGCTTGTAAGATAGCATCACAACTTTTTGTTTCTGGAGTTAGTGCCATAGCTGAGCCGGAAAAATTGACAAGTATAACTTTTTTACCAGCTTCTTTTAAGGCTGCTAATACTTTACGTTGGACAGCTGGAAATTCGATATCTGTTCGATCACCTCCTTTGAATCCGGTGGCAGATACATTCATCTCCTCACCCTCCAATGATGGGGAGATACCTCCTGCAAAGATTATAATATCAATATCCTTGAGTTTTTCGAGTGTGTTGCTTATATTGAGAGGAAGTCCTTCAACTAAGTCGAAGTTGAAATAAGTTTCATCTTTTACTTGCTTAAAATCAATTTTGATTTTATAGCTTTTCCCGGCTTCGGTTTGTAGAGTATACAGATTTTTCGGATTCTTAATATTACCGGTTTTAATGACTTCTTCTCCGTTAATACTTACTCGGATATTTCCGTTCGTTTGAAAACGGAAAATCGCATTTCCCGATTTTTGAGGACGGAACACTGTTTGATAACAACTACTGAATTCTGTTAACTTTATTCCGGGTGCAAATGCTGTAGCTCCTAAAGTAGTGAAACGGAATGGTGTAGAGAGTTGAGTGATAGCATTTGCTTCTCCTTCAAAATCTGGATTGTTCCAATAAGAGGCTAAGAATCCGTGTTTTCCATTGTAACTACATTGATCAAATAAACTGTTGTAAGTAATACTGTCAGTTAGTCCACATACCGGTTCATAAATAAGATGGGAAATTGGTAGTCTCTTTCGAAATGCAGATAACAGAGTACTTGTATGCGATGGTGTTCCATTATAATTACCCCATTGCATTACTGAGTCGTTTGCATTAGGCCCGATTATTGCTATTCGGGCCTGTTTGTCAAGTGGTAGAATTTTTCCTTTGTTTTGTAGGAGTGTCATCGTTTCATGAGCCATTTTTAATGCCAAACACCGGTGCTTAGGGCTGTCGACAATACTATAAGGAAGTGTCCATGGATGAATATTTTCCATTTCTCCAAGTTCAAAACGGGCTTTCAACAATCGTTTTACAGAAACGTTTATTTGTTTTTCAGAAATAATTCCGGCTTTTATGGCCTCTGTAAGCTTTCGGTAATTGCTTCCGCATTCCAGATCAGTTCCATTTAACACGGCTTCAGCGGATGCATGCGCAGCATCTGGGTGAGTGTTGTGTTTTTTTGTTCCCCAAAAGTCTGATATGGCCCCACAATCAGATACGACAATCCCTTTGAATCCCCATTCGTTACGTAAAATTTGTGTCAGCAGGCGATTACTGCCACAACAAGGATCTCCTTCAAAACGATTGTAAGCACACATCACTTCTTTAACGTCAGCTTCCTGTACTAATGTTTTGAATGCCGGAAGATAGGTTTCCCATAGATCTCTTGGAATGATATTTTCGGCATTGAAACTATGCCGGTTCCATTCTGGACCAGAATGAACGGCGAAATGTTTCGCACAAGCATGTAACTTATTATAACGGGCGCTATCTGGACCTTGTAGACCTTTTACTACAGCTACTCCCATGCGGCTTGTCAGATAAGGATCTTCACCATAAGTTTCTTGCCCGCGTCCCCAACGTGGGTCACGAAAAATATTAATATTAGGCGTCCACATAGTTAGTCCTTGATAGCGTTTGTACTGTCCTAATGTGTTGAAGTGTCTGTTTTTGGCTCTTGCCTCATCAGATATAGCATTAAAAACCTCATAAATAAGTGTATCGTCAAAAGATGCTGCCATACCGATGGTTTGCGGGAAGACGGTAGCCAGCCCGGCACGTGCTACACCATGTAAGGCTTCATTCCACCATTCGTATGGTTTAATTCCTAACCGGAGAATGCCAGGTGAGTTGTTTTGCATTAATGATACCTTTTCTTCTATAGTGAGACGTTGTAATAGGTCGGTAGCTCTTTGTTCAGGAGTCAAATTGGGATCTTGATAAGGTAATTGGGAATAGGTAGTGGCGGTTAAACCAATAATGATAGTTAATGTTGCTGTTCGTAAAATATGAGTAAATGTATATTTCATGATTTGTTTTTTCTATAAATTTAGGTGATAAAGAAGAAAGGGAGCAGATCACCAATCTACTCCCTTTCTTGTTACGGGTACTTAAATTCTATTTTCTCCATTTGAGGGCTCCTGATGAGGATATACCATCAAAGGTGAAATTAAACATATAGTTTTCTTCTTCCGCGGTTGGGGCAGTGAATAAACCTTTTTCGTCTGTAGCTATGGTAATAAGCCCATCTAAAGGATAAGTTAGAGCTTTATCTCCTACTTTAGTCCATTCAAAATTTGTACGATAAGAGTTTTTTACTCCGGCTGTTCCATCTGTTCCATTAAGGAAGATAGAGCCTTTACCTGCAACGTACGGAGTAATTACAGAACCATCTGCTGCTGTTGCCTGCATCGAAGGTCCGAATACTGTATTTTCGACGATTAAAGAAACGGTATTGCTTCCCATACGGAACAGGGCCCAGTCTGCTTTATCAGTTCTGTCTACCGGAGCATAACAAAATGTACAATCGCTAACAGTCAGTGTAGGTGAATTCTTGCTAGAACGTAAGTCGCATAATTGTACGATATTGGTAATAGTACAGTTAATAAAATCAATTTCATCCATTGTGGCAGCAGCTTTATTGTTGGTCGTGACAACGGCTTGGTCACCAATACCATTGATGGTGCAACTGTTAAATAATACTCTGTTTATACCATCTTCACCTTGGAGACGTGCAATAGCACGATATCCTTCAATGCGACAGTTTTTGAAGGTGAGTTCTCCTACCATCGATTTACTACCGTTTACATTATATACTTGTCGGCCTCCAAACCCTTTATCTGTCCATTCAGCTATAGGTAATTCGTTTGCTTTATCACTAATGAAGTCAATATCGGTGAATGAAAGTTTTGCTATATTCGCTCCACTTTCTGATTGCATTGCTCCACTTTGTACAATAATCGCATTACCTTCGAGAGATAAACCAGTAATGAAGTTAACTGATTTTTTGAATTTTAGCGGAGTATCACTACTTGTTTTGTATTGGTATCCTCCTTGAAGAACAACGGTCAATCCTTCTGTTTCATCTAATTTTGCTTTCACTTCTTCTGAAATTAGAATGTTAGGATCATCATAACCGCGTAAGTCTATATACATTCCTTCTCCATATTTCTCATCGAAATTTTCGGATTCTCGAGTGGTAAAGTTCAATTTTCCTTCATAGTTGGCTCTAATCAGTTCTTCTCCCGAATATGCTGTTAAGGTATAGGCAGTATTGGGTTTCAAACCGTAAATAACCTTTTGTCCGGAAGCATATTCTTCGTCGGTAATAGAAACGATGATTGGTTCACCTTCAATCTCTGTTGGAGTGATTTCTAGCGCTGTAATTTGATTTCCCCCACTTGACCAGGTAGGTAGGGCAGCAATATCAATTGTACGGATACTAACTAATTTTGTAGGGTATACTACACTGATTGCTTTTGTCTCATAATATTCAGATTGGAGTTCTGAACCGATAGCTTTGATCTTAACACCATACTTCTCATCCCATTCTACTCCTTCGAAAGTATAAGGAGAAGTAGAAGTAGTGGCTTCGTCATATTTCGTGCCGATCAATGTACCGTCTTCGTTTTCTCCTGTCATTTTAAAGAGTATGATTTCATAGGAGGAGGCACCTTTTATATTATCCCAGGTAACAACTATATTATTATTTTGTGATTCAATAGTGGCCACAGGTCTGAATAGGCGGGGAGTCGTTCCCAGATCATCATCGTTACAGCTTGCTAAGCCTGCTCCAATGAGCAGACTTAATACAATATATTTGAAATATTTAATCGCTTTCATATCGTTCTTTTTTATTTATTACGGATTCCATATCCATCGTTAGACAAAACTCCTGCACTGTTAGAAACCTTAGATGAAGGGATAGGCATAACGTAAGGAGCCGGTTTGTTCACCAAAGAAGAAAGATCTTCTGTTCCATTGATTAATACTCCATCGGTAATCCCATAGAAACTATACAATGCACTTTCTAATACCGTACCTTTTTTTATGTCATTACCATTTTCGTCTTGTCCGTAAGGTTTATTAGTTGTTGGGTCAGTAGATGATGAAGAGATAAACTTTTTAGCAAAATCTATACGATACATTTTATCTTTTGCACTGGTAAATCCTGATTTAATCTCGTCATCCTTGATTGTTTCTGCGCTCTTATAAGGTTCAACTTTTGCATCACGTGCCGTGAAGATATCATTGTCAAACTTTAACATTCCATTCTCGAATTGAAAGTAAAGGGAGTTGGCCACACCAGTATCTGCTATTTCCAAATCTTTGTTGTATATAAATTCTCCGTTAGCTTCTTCCAATTGTTGGGCGTTCTTCCCTTCTTCAATCATCCATTCAATAGTCTGTACAGCTGCTTTAGCGTATTCATTCCAACGTATAAGGTCGAATTTACGGATACATTCACCTCCAAGTTCCCATGCACGTTCGTTTATGATCGCCTGCTTGAAATCGTTGTAGGATGTTAGTTGATTAATGTACTCATCAACTTTCTGAGATTTACTTTCTGCATTTGCAAATGCACGTTCGCGTACCCGTTTCAACATTTGCTTAGCTTCGTCTGTCGGCCCATTGTTAATTTCGTTGTCAGCTTCGGCAAGTAATAACAGTACATCTGCATAACGAAGTACTGGCCAGTTAACCCCTGTATTTTTAGTTGCACTAGAGGTAGTCATATCCATACGACACCATTTACCAATAGTAATACCAGTAGGATCACATGCATTTTGCGTATTATCTCCTAAGAATTTATAATTAGCGCAAGTTACTGCAAGACGTTGGTCTTCTTTATCGAATGAACAAGCATATTTAGGAGAAAGGCCTACTTGAATAGTTGTTGTACCTTTACTACCTCCTGTTACGGTAACACCTATACACCAAGCAACATCGCCACCACCATTCTGAACAAAACCATTTTCGTAAAGAACATCACCATTAGCACTGCTGGATGAGTTTATTTGATTATAAAAGATACTTTTGAAATCATTAGTCAGAGCACGGTCCTTTTCTTTGATTAATTTGCGGCAATAGGCTTGTGCCAACTTATAGAAATCATCACTGGCACTTGCAGTCTGTTTAACGCCATTTTCGTCTGTATAGGTAACAGGAGTGATTTGGCCGTCTATAGTACAACGGCTCATAGTGCCATCTGCTTGCATAGAATATCCGGCACGGAACATTGCTAATTTAGCTATAAAGCCCATAGCAAACTCACGGTTCATTAGTTCTACACCATTCTCGAGTTTATCTGCCCATTTCATTGAACCTTCTACATTAATAAGATCCTGAATGATATGAGAATAAATAATATTCTTGTCTACACGAGGGGTATTGTTGTTTTCTCCATATTTAGAAGGAGTGATGGAGAAGGGGACATCTGCCCAAAAATTACAAAGCAGAAAATAACGATAGGCACGCAAACAATAAGCTTCACCCAATAATTGACTCATTTCTGCATTTCCATTTTTATACATGTCACTGGCCTCTATTCCTTCTATTACTTGATTGGCGAAGTCAATAGCATTGTAGTTGTGCTCCCAACAATTTTTGATGTCATTAAAATCTCCGGCGTTTAATGCCCAAATACCACGACGGTCATTATGAGCAATCGCTTGTGCTTTGCTAACAAAGAACATCTCGACGTCGGTATTCTGCATCCAGGCGTTAGACATACGGGAGGTATATGTATCTTCACAGAAGAATGAATAAATATGGTTAACCATTTTACGGGCGTCCGTAGGGTTTGAACACAGATACTCTTGGGAATCATTTGATAGAGTTTCCGTATCAAGGAAGTCGTTGCATGAAGTACTCAGGAACATTGTACTTATTATAGCTGCAATATATAATAGTCGCTTTTTCATTTTATAATAATGTTAATTGAAAATGATTAGAATGTAATGTTAACACCCGCTGTCCACGAGAAAGCCTTAGGATAGGCTGAATAATCAGCACCTGGAGTAATACCACTTGTTTTACTATTACGGATAGAAGAATTGACTTCTGGGTCATATCCGCTATAGTTGGTCCAAGTCCATACATTATTTAATGTACAATAAAGACGTAATTGACTACAAGCAAATTTTTTTGTCCATTCTTTAGGTAAGGTATATCCTAATGTTAGGTTTTGCAAACGTAGATAGGAACCGTCCTCTATAGCCCATGAAGTAACTAATGGATTTCCGTCCGGAATTGTCAAAGGAGACCAGTAACTTTTGTTTTCATTCATCGATTTTAATGTTTCATAATCAGTTACTATTTCACCCGATGTACGATCTAAGTATGTCCAGGCAGAACCAGCGCCCATATATTCACGTAGATTGGCGTAAGTTGTTCGGTAGGATTGTGTACTTGCAATTTTGTCCATATTATAGATCTGATTACCGTATACCCAGTTAAACATAACTGATAAATCTAAACCTTTCCAAGTTGCATTAAGACCAAAACCACCTGTATGTTTAGGAGCAGTACGACCAATGATCTGACGATCATTTTTGTCTATGTCACCGCTTTTATCAAGATCTTTTAGTTTCATAGCGCCGGGACGTACTCCAGCATTTGATCCAGATAGATAACTATTGTTAGGTATTCCTTCTTTTAGTATAAAATTACCTTTATTATCGAACTGGAATTGAGTTCTACCATTTGCATCAGTGTAGGTCACGAAATCATCTACTCCATAAATTCCATCATAAACGAAACCATAAACCAATCCTAATGGCTCACCTACTATTACGCGATAATCGTCTTGTTCTTTGGTATCTGATGAAAAACCACCTGAGTTGTAGGACATTTCGTTTGTACCGGCTAATTTGTCAACCTTGTTTCTGTTGATACCAATATTGAAATTGGCAGATAACATGAAGTCTTTTGTTTGAATAATGGTTGCATTTAAACTTAGTTCGACACCACGATTTGAAGTTTGGCCTATGTTTTCTTGTACGCTGGAGTATCCCGGAGCTACAATTTGTCTCTCAACTAACAAATCTTTTGTTGTATTCCAATAGAAATCCAGTGTACCTGATATCCGTTCGTGTAAAAATCCAAAATCTAAACCGCCATTTCGTGTGATTGTCGTTTCCCATTTCAGGTTAGGATTGGCCATTTGCGAATTGGCAAGCGTGTAGTGAGGATTTAGGTAACCTCCGGCTCCATAATATTTGGATGATGAATATGCCTTATAAAGTGTTTCGTACATACCACTACCAATACGGTTGTTTCCAGCTTGCCCATAGCTGAAGCGAAGCTTTAAGTTCGATAACCAATTTTGGGTTGGTTCCATAAATTCCTCTTGACTAATTCGCCATGCGAGGGCGGCAGCGGGAAATATACCCCAACGATTGCCTCTTATGAATTTGCTGGAACCATCCGCACGTACAGTAACAGTTGCTAAATATCTGTCTTTATAGCCATAATTTAAACGACCGAAGAAAGAAGCTGTTTTATCAGGTTGTCCCAATGTACTACTGATAGTTCTTGAACCTGTCTCACCAGAATTGGATGCCATACTTGCAAACATTTTCTCTGGAGTAATTTCGCTTTGGAAATATTTTCCGACCATGGTGTTAGATTCGTTATTACTTACTACAATTTCTTGTCCGACCATTAAATCAACGTCATGTATTTGATTGAACGAATGTTTCCAGTTTATTGTATTGGTAATACGGTATTTATAAGTGTCTTTTTTATTCCATTCGCCCATTGGCAACTTATTACCATCCTGAATAGCTTTACTACTTTTTGCACCATACCAGTCTTTTTGTTGGAAAAATGTATAATCATATCCTCCTTCAAGACGGTAAGTAAGACCTTTCAGAATATTCCAAGTTACGCCTCCTGTAAAGTTGAAACGTCGTTCTTGTTTTCTTCTCCAATATTGATCTACTTTTTCTTGTAAAGTCATTGTATCATTTTGGTATTGTTCGAGCTCTTCGTCACTCATGTCACTTGTATCTACATCTGTGAAATCATAGAAACCGTTAACTGGTGCTTTCATCAAAGCATCGTAAGAACGGATCTTATAAGTACCACCACCTGTACCTACGCCTTTAACAGTAGTGTCAGATATACGCGTACCGAAATCAAGTTTTAAACCTTTGGTAATTTCGTGATTTAACTTGAAATTCAGATTAAAACGGTTATAACCGTTGTCTTTCATCAAACTACCATCATTAATGTAAGTACCGCTTAATGAGAATTTAGTTTTGTCATTGCCACCAGTTATACTGATATTGTGCGATTGTGATAAGTCGGGATGACCGAACATTTCATCTTGATAATCGGCTGCTTCTTGGTATTTATAAAGGTCAAGGTCTCCAAACGCTCCAAAACGTTTCTCAAAACTTGAAATACTGTTTCTCATAGCAGCTTTTTCGTAGTTGAACATTACGAATTCGTAAGGATTCATTACATCGATTTTTCTTAATAGCTTTTTGCCTTGAATGTATCCATTATAAGAAACTTGAGTCTTTCCTCCTTTTGCACTTTTGGTTGTAATTAATACTACACCGTTTGCACCTTGTGAACCATAGATGGCAGTTGAAGAAGCATCTTTTAGTACTGTGATGTCTTGAATATCTCCCGGAGCTACGTCACTAATACTCGATACAGGGAATCCGTCTACGATGTACAAAGGAGAGTTATCTCCGGTGATTGACCCCCCACCGCGTACGCGGATAATCATTTCTGCATCGGGAGAACCGTCTGATGTTGTAATTTGTACACCAGCCAGACGACCGGTTAATGCTTGTGCTGCAGAACTTACAGGAATCTTGGCAAGTTCACTACCTTGTACGGTACTGACAGAACCAGTTAAATCTTTTTTCTTAACACTTCCGTAGCCGATAACTACCACTTCATCAAGGGATTGGGCGTCATCATACAATATCACATTAATTGAATTTTGTCCTTTGACTGCAACATCTTGAGTTTTCATACCTATGTAAGATATGATAACATTAGCTTTGGAAGGAACTTTTAGGCTGAAATTACCATCCAAGTCGGTAATAGTACCATTGGAAGTATTTCCTTTTTCTACGACAGAAGCACCGATTATAGGTTCACCGGTCGCATCTTTCACATTACCTTTGAGAGTAATCGTTTGCGCGGAAACGCTGAGCGATAGAGCTGCAAATAACATAAGCAGCACGATTCGCATGTTTTTCACTTGGTTAGACATTCTTTGCATGTTTACTTTTAGTTTATTAAAATGATTGTTTTTCTTAGTTACACCCATGTAGAGTGTTAATTGATCGCTACAAAAGTATACGGATGTGAACTATGAGATGTGCAATATTTGTTTTTAGGGTGGTATTTTTTGTTTTAAGACGAAAAGTACTACTTAATCAGCTGTTTACAGAACCAATTATTGGTCACTATGTCCTGCTCTTTTGTACGCCAGTGACCTGTATCGTGAGCGATAAACAATTGTTTGGGAGCAGTGATGACATTGTAGGCAGAGAAAGTGGAAGTGGGAGGACAGGTAGGGTCATTGTATCCCCACGAATAATATCCGGGTGCTTGAATAAAGCGTGCGAAATTGACCACATCATAGTAACGGGACGTTTCAATCTTTTCGGGTTTATTGTTCAATAACTGATTTTGAGGGGCAAACATGGCTGGCCATCCTCCCGCGCGCCCATGAAGATAACCGGTCACATCACAAAGAGCAGGATAGAAAGCTACGAGTGCCTTAACTCGGGAGTCTAATCCGGCAGTAACCATTGCCAATGCACCGCCCTGGCTTCCACCGATGACACCTAAGTTCTCTCCATCATATTCGGGCAGGCTACACAAAAAATCGAGCGCACGTATACAGCCGGTATATACACGACGATAGTAATAGTGATCTTTACTATCGAGATTATAGAAGGCATAGTTGTTTAATACACCTTTACTCAGATTGGCATACAGGTTATCCGGTAGTGTTTGCGGAATACCGTGAATACCGATGGCGAGGGTGATCATTCCTTTTTCTGCAAGTGTCATTTCTGCCGGCTGCTTCTTTACTCCAGCTCCCGGTACACGGAGAACAGCCGGGTATCTGCCTGGCTTTTTAGGTATACAGAGAATGCCATAGAAGTAACTTCCTTTCTGATAGTGTTGTAAACGGACATGGTATACATTGGTTTCCGGAGTACATTGTTCGGGTAACAGAGTAATTAGAGGTTCCATTGGTATACTGGCTGTTTCTGCTTTGGCACGTTCCCAGAACTTGGTAAAATCTTCGGGAAGTGTTGTTGTTGGTTTCAGCTTTTCAGGGCTAAAACCTATATTTACATAGTTGGAATAGGTAATACCATCTACCTCTGTACGGCAAAGACAAGTGATGAAACCAGGTGTTTTCATTGTACCAGCTTTCACTTTGAAGCTACCATTTTTCAGATCGCTACTTCCTGTTTGGTTAGGGGGGAGTTTTTCTGGACCTATTTCATAGATGAGTGGAATGTTTTTGAGCATTATATTCCCACGTATAACTCGAATAGTAAATGATGCCTGTTCGCCTGTGCGGTATGTCCAATCGTCGTGATCGGGAGTAATCTCGATATGGACGTAGTCTTTGATATTTGTCTTTTGAGCGAAAGATGCTACGTGACAATACAATAAAGTAAGAATGAGTAGTATGCTTTTCTGGTTCATGATATAATGATTAAATGTTGAAACAAAGTTAATGGAGTTTGCGTAGTTTTTTGTAGAAATAATGTTTCTTTTTGCGAGTATATGTACCAATTATTCTACCTTGAAATAAAAAAGCTATACTATCTTTGTCACTCTGAGTTTATTAATCGTATAAGTGAAATGAAAAGAAGTTTATGTTTTTGGTTATTGGCAGGAATATTTCAAATAGGTGTTGCACAGACTTTTTATCCTATATGGAATAATAACATGCCAAACACTAAAGGTCTTGCTGTGAAAGATAGTATTGCTAATGAACGGGTATATCAGGTAGGTACACCTGGAGTATATGTTTTTGAACCTTCGAAAGCAGAAAATAAGAAGACTGCCGTGTTAATTATTCCGGGTGGGGGATATGCACGTCTGGCTTATCAAATTAGTGGATGGCAGTTGGCTAAATGGTTTAATACGTTTGGCGTTACTGCTTTTGTTCTTAATCATCGTATGCCACAATCACCGGATGTGATAGTGAGTTATCAGGCTCCTTTGGAAGATGCACAACGGGCAATGAGGTACATTCGTTTTCATGCGGCAGATTATGGCATTGATAAGGTGGGAGTGATGGGGTGTTCGGCAGGAGGACATCTTTCGGCTTGTCTTTCTACATTTTCAGAAGATTGGGGGACAGGAGGAGATGCATTGGATAAAGAGTCTTTCCGTCCTGACTTTACGATACTTATTTCTCCTGTGATTTCAATGAGGGAAATGGCTCATAAAGGAAGTCGGGATAATCTTTTGGGAAGGGACCCGTCACCGGAATTGTTGCATCAGTTTTCTTGTGATAAACGTGTGACAAATCAGACTCCACCGGCTTTTATTGTACATGCTACTGATGATCGGTCTGTTTCTTCTCTCAACAGCATTCTCTACTATACTGCATTGAAACGAGTGGATATAAAGAAAACAACTCTGCATGTTTTTCCGGAAGGAGGGCATAGTATCGCTTTACGTAATAATCCGGGGACAACTAATCAATGGCCCATACTGGCAGAGGAATGGCTGGAGGGAGTGATTAGTGATTAGCGGTTAGTGATTAGTGATTAGCGGGCGGCATTATAATCACGCTGCATAGCACTAATCACTAATCACTAACCGCTAATCATTAATCATTAATCATTGATTTCACTACTTCCGCTGTGTCTATAATGTAATCCGGGTGGAAGCCTTCCAATTCTGTACGTGGACGAAATCCCCAGGTAACTCCACAAGAGGTGACTCCTGCATTGATGGCAGTCTGCATATCTACACCCGAATCTCCGACATAGAGAACTTCTTTTTTTTCAACGTTTGCTATTCGCAGGATATCTTCTACAATTGCTGGATCCGGTTTTACTTTCACTCCATCCCGTTGTCCCAGTACAGCTATGAACCGGATGTTTGGAAAATAATGAGCAACGAGCTTCTCTGTAGCTGCCTGATATTTATTAGACGCAACCGCCAACTGTATTCCTTTGGTTTGTAGTGCTTCTAATAAGGTGGGAATTCCGGGATATGGTTTGCTCTCGTCTGCATTGTGTTTGTCGTAATGGGGTACGAATTCCTGACGTACACGGAGTACATTTTCTTCTGTTTTTTCTCCTTCCGGCAGGGCACGCTCAAAGAGCTTGTTAATTCCGTTACCAACCATGAAGTTGTATTCTTCTATTTTATGTATAGGATATCCCAATTTTTTAAGTGCATGGTTCGTACTGTTTGCCAGATCGGCGATTGTATTTAGTAGTGTTCCATCTAAATCGAATATAACAAGTTTCTTCATTTTTTTTTATTTTAATAATCGTTCTGCAAATGTAGGAAAACAAATATGCCCCTGCAATAGTTTCTTTTTGCAGAGGCATAAATTCATTTACTTGAAGCTGTTATTTATATTTTTAAGGCTTCTCGTTTCATTTCTTTGTGATACGGAACCAATCAACATCCGCCCAGCCACCGTCATTCGTTACCAAGGCAGGACGGGTACAGAATGTTCCTATTTTAGCTCCGATCCATTTGCCTTCTCTGGCTTGGAATGGTTTTCCTATTTTCTGGAATTTCTTACCATCGGTGCTATAACTGAAGTCGCACATTACTATAAGGTCATATCCGCCTTCACTCTTGCCGATTTTCTTACCGTCACTGCTGAATTTAACTCTCAGATATACTGTGTTGTTTTGTAAATCAACAGCTTCATTTACTTCTTCCGGTGTTCCTTTATCTGCTTTCTTGCAGTTTAATTGTGAGAGCACAAGCCCTTTATCCGTGTTTTCAAGAATTAACCCGGCATAATCCATGCCCATAACTACAAGTCCGGTACGTTCACCTTTGTATTTGGTTGTAGGCTTGAAAGTCAACTTCATTGTTGCCGTGAAGTTATTTGAAGGAGTTTTCTGTAGTAGTAGGTTGGCTACGTCCCAAAGGTTCTTATACTCATTCACTACCGGATAAGAATAGAGACGTACATATCCATGATCACCTGCATAATATGCCCATTTTTCATTGATATTGGCATGCCATTGCCATTGCGGAGAAAGCGTGTATCCATTAAATTCGTCACTTTCTTGTGGTGTACAGATAGGATAGGTTTTACCGACATTTGGTTTTTTATAAGTTAGTACGGGTTCGCCACAACCATCTCCGTCTGTATCATTACCGATTACAGGCCAGTCGTTTATCCATTTCATCGGTTGCAGATGTACGATACGACCGTATGCACCTACATCCTGAAAATGCAGGAACCAGTCTTCTCCTGTTGGAGTATCTACCCATGCTCCTTGGTGAGGACCATTGACCGGAGTATTACCTTGTGCTAATACTGTTTTCCACTCATATGGACCGTAGACATTTTTAGAACGAAGAACAACCTGCCAACCTGTTGGTACACCACCTGCCGGATGAAAGATATAATAATAATCACCTCGTTTGTAGAATTTAGGTCCTTCACAGGTTTCGTGGGCTTCGTGTCCGTCAAATACAATTCTTGACTGTGAGATGGCTTTGGTAGCATCCGCATTCAGTTCACAGATAGCAATGACACTTTTTAGCCCGGCACGACTTCCAGCATAAGCATGCACAAGGTATACTTTACCGTCTTCATCCCATAACGGGCAAGTATCGATGATACCTTTTCCTGCTTTTACGAGTACTGGCTCACTCCAAGGTCCTTTCGGATCACGTGCTTTCACCATGAATGCACCTTGGTCCGGATCTCCCCAAAAGATATAGAATTCTCCGTCATGATGGCGGATGGCTGGTGCCCATACTCGATTCCCATGTTCCGGACGTTCGGGAGTTTCGATGGGAGGGAGGGCGTATGGAACGGCAGCACCTATGATGTTCCAGTTTACAAGGTCTTTTGAATGGAGTATTTGTAGACCGGGGAGGCAGTTAAAACTTGAAGAGGTCATATAGAAATCATCTCCTACCCGACAGGCATCCGGATCGGAATAATCGGCATAGAGGATTGGGTTTTTATATGTCCCGTTTCCCTGGTCTGCAACCCATACTTCGGAAACATAATTTTCCTGTGCTATGGCCGGGGTTGTCATTAATAGGCAGAGGCCTAAGGTCTGTGCTAATCTTTTCATGGACTGTTCTTATTATTTAGTTATGTTATAAAATTCTTGATTGCAAATATAGGTGTTCTGTATAAATTTAGAGGTGAATAATCGATTGCTTTGGAGGATTTATTGTGCATAAATGTGGAATAATTGTGTAAAAAAGAAAAACCCAACTCATATATTGAGCTGGGTATTCGTATGTTTTTTTGTTTGAATGAATATTATTCAAAATACACTTTTTTAGTTTCTACAGAACCGTCATTCATAATATTTTTAATAATGTTCAATCCTTTTGCAGGTTCGTTTAATCTCATTCCTACCACATTATAGTATTCAGTAGTTACGATTTCCTTACTATTAGCTATGTCTGATATACCGGTAGAACTACCACCTGCGGTAAAAGTAAAACCATAAAAACCTAATTTGGAACCTGTGCAGAATGTGGTATAAGTTTTACCTGCTTTTACTGGGAAACTATAGGTACCATAGTATTTATCAACAACAGTTAATGCGTCATATCCGTCCAAAGCTACTCCATCTTCCAAGATATAGAATTTCTTACCGGGATTTAATACAATAGCTATTTCTATTGTACCATCTTTACTTACTTCCAGATTATAAAATGTACCAACTGTTGGAACTCCTGCATCGGCTTTATCAAAAGCCAAATTATTTCCGTCTACTGGATTTGCTTTTCCGGAAGCATAAGCTCCATATATTGCAGCTCCGTCAATATCAGTACTTGCCTTTATGGTGTATGTATCATTTCCAAATGTTAACTTAACACCATCAACAGAAGTAATTTCTGTGTCTTTTGTAATTGCATCATTGGCTTGAATTGCATAAGTTTGTGCATTAACGGTGAGAGTTGTAGCCACAAAAGCCATTGCGAGAAGTAATTGTTTCTTCATAATAATAATTTTTAAGTTATACAATAATGTTCTTTGTTTATTACTGTACAAAAGTATGAAGTATTGCCTCTCGCAATGGGTAATATTTGTTCGAATAGGGGGTAATATTTGTTTTTATTGCTTTATTTTGATCACACAAGGGTGTTCCAACCCTTCTTTCCACTCACGAATATAGGCAAACCATGCTTCCGGAGTCTTGTAACCGAATGTTTCTTTCATTGAAGTAAATGTGGTGTGATAGGAAAAATAGTTATCTCCTTTGGCTGTTAAGGTATAGAGATAGTTGGGTTTGTCTTTCACTTCTTTTACTACATATTTTTGTGGAATGCAAGTAGCTAATCCTACAGTCTCTTTTGCATATTTTACAGTATCATTTACGGGCCAGTCTGTACCCCAGCAACCGATAAGTCCCTTGTGGTCGGAATAAGATACGGAACCCGCAATGTCTTGTACACCTGTACAGAACACTTCGTCTTTCAGAGGTTCCTCAAAAAGGGCTTCTACTTTCATGTCGCGGTGCCCGGCATAGAGGGTATAACGCGTAGTCATGTTTAATTCAGAGCCTTGATATTGCCAATCGGTTACTTTTATTTCGGCAATAGTACGGACAGGACCGTAAGCAATAATACTCTCTGTGAGTGTACTTACAGGTTCTATGTGCAGTGCTTTTTTCCCATTCCAACCCTTTAGCGCACCTACGCCGCAACTACCGCTTACACGTAGTACATCATCACCAAAACCACGTGCCAATTGTTCATCGGTAGGATAAAACTGTGATTCTTTAATCTCAAAGCCTTTATTGAATTTTCCGTAGATATCTACAGTTTGCTTGTGATCAAAATATAAACGGTAGGCCACCAGTTCCGATTCAAATGCAGGACCATGGTGGTGCATCTGGTTATAGATGTTGGCAGTACCCGGGATGGTTACGGAATGAACAGGTACATGCTTTCCTTTTTTATCACTTACCATCATTTCTGCATATACACGTGGTTCGTATTGTTTATTACTTTTTTCTGATGACAGGGTGATTTTCAGTGTTTTCTTACCTTTGGCAGGCAAATCGATAACAAATGCAAGCTCATCTGCACGACGGTCTCCGTTCAGGTCATCCAATTGCGATGGAATTTCTGTAGTACCCTCTGTTACTGTTGCCGATTTAATGCGAAATCCGGGTTTGATATCGTTTAGGTTGATTACTACCGGTTCATCAGATTTTGCCTGTTTCCAAGGGTTACTCACTTCTACTGTGATCGTCTTTTCATTGCTCTGTGCCAGAACTGCTAATGGGCAGGAACAAAGAAATAATAAAGCGGTAAAAAGGTTTCTTTTCATGTCTTTCTTTATTGTTTTATTGTTGAGTGAATGTCAATGTCGTTTGCTCACCCCAGAGTTGTACCGAGAATTATCTGATTGTCAATAATAGACTCTGTGCTACTGTAGCGAACTCCTCTGCAAATGTAAGCTAAAAAAAGCAGACAGTCCTGTTAGTGATGACAAAAGGACTGTCTGCTTTGATCTAATCTATGTAAATGTGATTTTACTTTAGGGTTAGATTGGTTCCCTGAGCATCTACTTGCTTATGTAGTTTACCATCTATCCGAATGTTCTTTGCATTTTTCATTTGGAGTGTAGGTCCGTTACTTTGCGTTTCGATGTAGATGTTGTCCAAAGTTACGCCATCTGCCTGACTGATAACAGCACCTTCGGCAGCATCTGTGATTACAACATTTTTCACTGTTATATTCCGGATAGGCATTTCGGGTAACCCATTGAAAAACATGGCACGTCCGGATCCTTTACAGTTAACATTGGTAATATGGATATCTTTGAATGCAGGAGTCTCTTCTGTTACGGGTGGCAAATCTGTTTTCGTATTTGCTGCACGTTCTTCTTCTGTTTCTTCTCCCGGCCCCTTGCCGCCATAGAATAAATCGAAGAGCAATGGTTCATTCGGGATATTAATCATGTTGATATTATTGATGTAAATTCCCTCTACTACTCCTCCACGTCCGCGGGTACTTTTGAAACGAAGACCTACATCCGTACCTAGAAACGTACAGTCTGTAACGTATATATTTTTCACACCTCCGGACATTTCGCTTCCTACTACGAAACCACCATGGCCGTGTAGTACAGTATTGTTTTTTACCAATACATTCTGACAAGGTTCTCCACGACGGCGACCGTCCTCATCTTTCCCGGATTTGATACAGATAGCATCGTCTCCGGCATCAAACAGGCTGTTGATGATCAATGCATTTTTACAGGATTCCAGATCGAGTGCATCCCCGTTCTGAGAATACCAGGGGTTGAATACCTTTACATTGTTGATTGTAATATGTTCGCATGACAATGGATGCAGACACCAGCTGGGAGAATTCTTAAACGTAACGCCTTCCAATAACACTTTCTTACTCTTTACAATATTGAGTAATACCGGACGCAGCCAAGGCCGGATTTCATCCCACTCCTCGTCTGTATTTATTCCTTCGGGTACATTGAAGTCTTTGCAGGCTAAAGCGCCCTTCAATGCACCGGCTGTTGGATACCATATCTTTCCCGCTGCATCGGTTACACCGCCCGATTTAACAAGCTTACTCCATTGAGAAACAGTTAGTTTGTCTCTTTTAACCGGTCTCCAACTATCTCCTGAGCCGTCAAAAGTTCCGTAGCCCGTGATAGCTATGTTTTCTGCATTACGTGCTGAGATGGGGGATTGGCAACGTCGTGTTTCCAATCCTTCGAAGGATGTTTCTATAATAGGATATGCTTCAAAATCATCTGTGAAAAGAATCATTGCATTGCGTTCTGTGTATAAGTTTACATTACTCAGAAGTTCAATAGGACCTGTTAGCCACAATCCTTCCGGAATAACAACTTTACCTCCGCCTTTGGCATGGACGGCTTTAATCGCTTCATTGATGGCCTTTGTGTTTAGAAATTTTCCGTCATTTTGAGCTCCAAATGCAACAATACTTATTGTATAGTCCGGAAATGCAGGTTGTTCTACAATAGGCATCTCAAAAGGGAGATCACTATAAATGCTGTTGTCAATTACATTTCCTTCTTGAGCGCATGTCCGATTCCCGTACGAGAAGGGAAGGCATATAGCTGTTAGCAGCAAGAGCTTTTTCGTTAATGTGTTCATTTAAATTATGTTTCTATGGATTAATACTAAGGGTTGTCTTCACTTGATAACCGAAGAGGTTTATTATCCTTTGGCAGACTACTCTCCCGAGCGATCTACCGGAATGGATAATAAGATTCATGTTAACCTAATTCTAACCTTAAAATAAATATTATGAAAAAACCTCTTAATTATCTGGTGCAAATATAGAGTCGATAATCCCGTTAGATGTGTACAATCTGTTGGTTTAGGTGGATTTTTTGTCATTTTCGTCTTTTCTTTGCACACTTCTCGTGTTTTTATGCAGAAAGTTCCTATATTTGCAACCTAATTTAACTATTTAAAAGGTATGAGTTACAATTTGTTGAAAGGAAAAAGAGGTATTATCTTCGGTGCTCTGAACGATCAGTCTATTGCCTGGAAGGTAGCAGAGAAAGCCGTAGAAGAAGGTGCAACTATTACATTATCAAATACTCCTATGGCCATACGTATGGGCGAAGTAAATGCTCTGGCCGAAAAACTGAACTGTGAAGTTATCCCAGCTGATGCTACCAGTGTAGAAGATTTGCAGAATGTATTTAAGACTTCTATGGATGTGTTGCACGGTCAGATTGATTTTGTTCTTCATTCTATAGGTATGTCTCCTAATGTACGTAAAAAACGTACTTATGATGATCTTGATTATGGAATGCTGGAGAAAACGTTGGATATATCAGCTGTTTCTTTCCATAAAATGATTCAGGCTGCTAAAAAGTTGAACGCTATTGCTGATTATGGTTCAATTCTTGCTTTGAGTTATGTGGCTGCTCAGCGTACATTCTATGGTTATAATGACATGGCTGATGCAAAAGCACTGCTTGAGTCTATTGCCCGTAGCTTTGGCTATATTTACGGACGTGAACATAGCGTGCGCGTGAATACTATTTCGCAGTCACCTACATTCACTACAGCAGGTTCGGGTGTGAAGGGAATGGATAAACTGTTCGATTTTTCTAATCGTATGTCTCCATTGGGGAATGCTACTGCCGACGAATGTGCCGACTACTGTATCGTAATGTTCTCCGACCTCACTCGTAAAGTGACTATGCAGAATCTCTATCACGATGGTGGTTTCTCCAGTGTAGGTATGAGTCTTCGTGCAATGGCTACTTATGAGAAGGGGCTCGATGAGTATAAAGATGAAGAAGGAAATATCATTTACGGATAAGAAGCGTACTAAGTTATAAAAATGATGAAACTAAGAAATCCTCTTCTCCTTATTATATTATGTGTATTTGCCGTAGCCTGTCGGATGGGTACGGGAGAGAATGCGTTATTACATAATGAGGAGAATGGGATTTCTATAGTTCGCTATGATAAGTTGCAGAACGAGTATGTACGTTCCAATAGTTTCTCCGCTCTGCAAAAGATGAATATGGAGTACCGCCAGCCTACCAAAATTTTGATTGAAGAAGTTCTCGGATTAGGGCAGGTTAATGATGATACCATTTCTTTGCGGCTCCGGACTTTTTATTCGGATACTACTTTGCTTCGGCTGATGGCAGATGTAGAAACTCGTTTCCCTGATCTGGGAGAGGTGGAGAAAGGGCTGACCAAAGGTTTTAAAAGACTGAAGAAAGAGGTTCCCGATATCAAAATACCGAATGTTTATTCACAAATCTCGGCATTCAATGAATCGGTAGTTCTTTCGGATACTTTGCTCGGTATTAGTCTGGATAAGTATATGGGGGAGGATTATCCTTTATATAAGCGTTTTTATTACGATTATCAGTGTCGTTCTATGCGCCCTGACCGTATTGTGCCCGATTGTTTTGTGTTCTATCTGCTGAGCAAGTATGCTTTCCCCTTTCAGGAAGGGAGTTGCCTGCTCGATATGATGCTGCATTACGGTAAGATAAATTATGTAGTGCAAAAATTATTAGGATACCGTTCTACGGGTGAGGCAATGGGCTATGACGATGCAGAAGAAAAGTGGTGCCAGGAGAATGAGAGGAACGTATGGGAGTATATGCTGGCAAATCAGCATCTCTATGCCCGTGATCCGATGATAGTGCGTAAGTATATGAAACCTGCACCGTTTACTGCCTTCTTTGGTGAGAATGCTCCGGCATTGATTGGTACCTGGATGGGTACATGTATTGTTTCTTCGTATATGAAAAAGCATAAAGATGTCAGCTTACAGCAATTGCTGGAGACTACTGACTATCATCGTATGCTGCAAGAATCAGGTTATAAATAATAGCATATTGGCACATTATTTAACTCATTATTTCTCATGGAAACTGCTCTTTATCTCATTCCCGTAACTTTGGGTGATACAACTATCGAGTCCGTATTACCTTCTTATAATAAAGAAATCATTCTTGGTATCCGCCATTTTATCGTTGAAGATATTCGTTCGGCACGTCGTTTTCTAAAGAAAGTAGAACGGGAGATTGATATTGATGCTCTAACGTTTTATACGCTGAACAAGCATACTTCTCCTGAAGACATTTCCGGCTATCTGAAACCGTTGATCGGGGGAGCTTCTATGGGGGTGATTTCGGAAGCAGGTTGTCCGGCTGTCGCAGATCCGGGAGCAGATGTTGTTGCCATTGCCCAGCGCAAAAATCTGAAAGTGGTTCCGTTGGTAGGACCTTCTTCTATTATACTTTCTGTGATGGCTTCCGGTTTCAATGGACAAAGTTTTGCATTTCACGGTTATTTGCCTATCGAACCAGCCGAGCGCATCAAGAAGATAAAGATGCTTGAACAGCGTGTCTATGCTGAACACCAGACACAGCTTTTTATTGAGACACCTTACCGTAATAACAAAATGGTTGAAGATATTTTGCAGAACTGCCGTCCACAGACTCGGCTTTGCATTGCTGCCAATATAACTTGTGAAGGAGAATACATTCGCACAAAAACGGTGAAAGAATGGAAAGGAAAGGTTCCTGAACTATCTAAAATTCCCTGTATTTTTCTCTTATACCAATAATATCCTTTAGGTGTTCGTACTCGTCCTCAAAGCATTCGCTAAAGAAGTTGTGCCCTAAATTATGTTCTATCTGCTGAAATTGCCAGAGCTTTCCGCCTTTAAATTGTGGATTGCAAAGGATGGAGTCATCTTCTACATCAAGAACAAAAAGATAGACGAGCCTGTTGGTCACAGCATTTTCAAAATGATACATGATGCTGAATGTAGGCTTTAACCCGTTAATACCGGGAAAAGTGTTGTGCATGATTCTCCGGCATCCTTCGGCAAGCGACTCTCCGAAGCCGAGGTAACATTCCATTGGAATATCCATTTTACCTCTATCCAAGGTGGCTGTTTGGGGGCGTTCGCAAAGAAATAGTTTTCCGTGTGAAGCCACTGCGATGCGTATAACCGGATTAATGTAACTGTTTTTGTTATTGAGAGCTTCCAGCGCCAGGCTTTTTCCAATTACATCTCCCTGGGTATTGACAATGGGGACATACTCGGTATGTGCCATCAACTTATTGAAGTAGTGAATACTGATTTGATTGAAGATGATGGCTAAAACAAAAATGGCGGGAGGAAGAAAGTTGAATATGATCCACTTTGCCGGATCTTCCAGAGGGTGTACAAAAAACATTGCCAGACTGATCGCAATAAAATGCAATATCCCTAATATTAGTACGATGTGTGCAGATACAATGGCTGATTCTGCACCTTGGGCAAACAGACGCTTGGAGCAAACCTCCTTCTTCTTCAGGAAGTAATTGATAAACCTCTTTTTATGAAGATAGAGAATCAGCATTGGAATAAGAATACTTACCTCCACTGTAAGTGGCAGAGCACCGGGAGGAACGTAGTCACCCGGGATTAATGCTGCTATGGTTAGTAATACCAGGATGGCTGTGGAGATGTAAAGGATAAAATTTGGAATCCGCACTCCCTTACGATGCATTGAGTAATATGAATAAAGCAATCCGATACCTGTTCCGATATAGATTGCGGTGTCTTGCGTTATAAATTCGCATAAGACTATGGAAATGATAACGGGGATGTATCCCAATGACATGTTAAATGCGGAAGATAATATTCCTTTATGGCTCATTTTAGTATACATTTTGTCTGTTTCCTATAAAACAAACTAATACGGCTTAAAGTTGAGAGTTGAAAGTTAAAATTTGCTCACATGTTTCTCCGCATGATAGGAAGAACGTACGAGCGGAGCGCTTTCTACTTGCTCAAAGCCTTTCTCCAGTCCGATCTTCTTGTATGCGGCAAATTGTTCGGGAGTGACGTATTCTGTTACCGGATAATGCCGGTGGCTGGGTTGCAGGTATTGTCCGATGGTGAGAATTTTACATCCGGCCGCCAGAAGGTCATCCATGAGTTCTTCTACTTCTGCCGGGGTTTCTCCCAATCCTGCCATGATGCCACTTTTAGCGGTAATGTTATTACTGGCTATCCGGTGGATAACTTTAAGGCTGGTATCATAGTTGGCTGCACTGCGCACCAACGGACTGATACGTCGTACGGTTTCCATATTGTGTGAAATGATTTCCGGATGCGCCGAAATAATAGTATCTATTAATTCCATCCGTCCCTGAAAATCGGGTATCAGTACTTCAAGAGTTGTTTCCGGGTTTATTCTTTTTATTTCGGTGATGGTACGTACCCAGTGTGCAGCTCCAAGGTCGGCGAGGTCGTCACGATCCACGGAGGTTATTACGGCATGCGATAACTTCATTAGTGCGATGGACTCTGCCACATACGTTGGTTCGTTGGCATCCAGTGGGAGCGGGCGCCCGGTTTGTGTATTGCAGAACTTACAACTGCGGGTGCAGATATCGCCGGCTATCATAAAGGTTGCTGTACCTTTTCCCCAGCATTCTCCCATGTTCGGACAACGACCGCTGCTGCAAATGGTATGCAAACAGTGACTTTCTACAATACGCTTTGTTTCTGTGTAACGTTCATTGGCGCCGATACTTATCTTCAGCCATTCGGGCTTTCTCATTGGATGTATGATTTATGGTTTGAGAGTTATGATTTATGAATTAGGAAGGTGTGTCAAAAGTAAAATCACTCATTATTAGAACACAGATTAACGCTAATTTAAATCTGCGCTGATTTGCGTTAATCTGTGTTTCTAAAGTTACATATTGATAATTTGATCCGGCTTTTGACACCCTCATAAATCATAACTCTATAGGTTATTCAAAAAGAAATTGGTCAGTTTCGTGTATAAATGCTGGCGGGTATTGCCACCATAAATACCATGATTACGATTGGTGTAAACCTGCATGTCGAATTGTTTATCCAGTTGTACCAGATGCTCGGCATATTCGGCACAATTCTGGAAATGAACATTATCATCTGCCATACCGTGTACCAACAGGAGGTTACCGTGTAGCTTATCGGCACGTGTGAAAGCAGATGCAGCTTTGTATCCTTCTGCATTTTCTTTTGGCGTGCGCATAAAGCGCTCCGTATAGATGGTATCATAGAATTTCCAGTCGGTTGGTGCAGCCACAGCTACACCTGCTTTGAATACCGGAGTGCCTTCGCTCATACTCATTATTGCCATATATCCGCCGTAGCTCCATCCCCAGATGCCAATACGATTTTTATCCACATAAGGTAATGTACCCAGATATTTGGCTGCTTCCACCTGATCTTTGGCTTCTTTTACACCCAGGTTCAGGTAAGTGCTTTTTTGAAATTCTGTACCCCGTCCGCCGGTACCCCGTCCATCTACACAGGCAACGATGTAACCTAAACTTGCCATATAGGTTTCCCAGCTGATGGCGAAGTTGTCCAACACTTGTTGTGATCCCGGACCGCTGTACTGATACATCAGTACCGGATACTTTTTGGATGCAGAGAAGTCTGCCGGTTTCATCATCCAGCCGTTTAACTCTACTCCCTGGGAAGTCTTAAACTTGAAGAATTCTTTTTGGGGAAGTGCTACTTGTGCCAACTTTTGTTTTAGTGCATTGTTGGCTTCCAATGTTTTCAGCGTCTTGCCTTCGTTGTCATTCAGGGTGATAACAGCCGGAGTGTCAAGGTTGGTGTATGTGTTGATGTAATACTTCATTGTGGGGCTGAACAAAGCACTGTTCATACCTGCTTTCTGAGACAGCTTGGTCTTTTTACCTTTACGGTCTATTTTGTAAACAGCTTGTCGCATAGGGCTTTCTTCGTTGCTGATGAAGTAGAAGCTGCCATCGGCCTCGTCATATCCTAAAAACGATTCTACTTCATGGGCACCTTTAGTCACTTGCTTTATCAGATTTCCTCCCATGCTGTACCAGTAGAGGTGCGGGTATCCGTCTTTGTCGCTAAGGAAACTGAAGTTTTCGGGGTAGAACTGAATATTGTCGAATACGTTTTCGCTGATATAATAAGGTGATTCATCGCGTAATGCCAACTTGCAAACTGTAGAACGCGGATCAGCAAAGTACATGTCGAAGCGATTCTGATGACGGTTTAGTGTCATGATGGCAAGCTTGTTAGGATCTTGCGTGAAACGGATGCGAGGGATGTATCCGTCGGCATCCAATGGCAACTTCATCGTGCGGGTAACTTTTGATTTGATGTCAAAAGTATGTACTTCTACTTTGGAGTTCGGATATCCGGCTTTCGGATATTTGTAAGTGTATTCTCCCGGATAATCTTCCAGTCCGTTGATGTGCGGTGATTCTCCGGCAAAGAGTGGGAACTGGTACGAAGGAACTTCCGTTTCATCAAAACGGATAAAAGCCAGCATTGAGTTGTCGGCACTGAATTCCAGTGCCCGGTTAAAGCCGAACTCTTCTTCATATACCCAATCGGGAATACCATTGAGTACTGCATTTTGTTTACCGTCTTCCGTCACCTGGCTCTCACTGTTGCCATAGAGTGTTTTTACCAGGAAGATGTTGTTATCCCGTACAAAAGCAATCATTGTTCCGTCCGGAGAAAAAACGGGGGCTTGTTGAGGGCCCCCGTCAGAAAGCCGTTCAATAATGTTGTTTGTCGTTACCCCTTTATCATTGCGTTTTAAGGGGTATAAGTAATGTACGGCTGTATATGAACGCCGGTAAATGGGCGTTGTTTTAGTTGCAATCAGCAGTTTGGACCCGTCCGGAGAAAACTGATAACTGTCAAAGTGTTTGAAATCACATTCGCGGGCTTTAGCCACATCGAAGATTACTTCCACAGGTTCTCCTGTTTTGAAAGAGTATTTGGTGATTTGGGTACCTTCGTCATTCATCTGAGTGTAGTGCTCACCGTCGGGCATTGGGACTACGTTCCGAATGCTTGTAGGGCGGTATTGACCGGAAGTTATATCCTTCAGGTCGAGTCTTTTACTACCTTGTGCCATGCCTGCCACGCAAGCAAGGAAAAGTAGAAGGGTAAGGGTTATCTTTTTCATTATTTCTCAGTTTTTGCTTCTTATTCCTGCAAAGTTAGTAATAAACTGAAATTCGTCAAAGAAAGGATACTTTTTTATCTGTCGTTCGCCAATACTCGTTATCTTTATTAATTCCCTTTTACAGATTTTATTATAGTAAGGCATATTGGTGTTCTGTTAGGGGCTTCGTCCGGTTAGTCGTAATCGAATGTATCAAGGTCGTAGTGCTTCTTTGTTTTAGATGTACATGTAAAGCAGTACGACATGTACATGTGGAGCAGTACGACATGTGCATGTGGAGCAGCTTTACATGTACATCTAAAACAATGTTCCCCGGTGAGAGACAGGGCCGACGCATTAAATAATTTACTATTGTATATGTACTTTTCTTATTGTTATTTAATTGAATATTAATTGTTTAGCATTGTTTTATTTCGTTTATATTTCGTATATTTACATGGTAATATTAAACAGTAATTGACATGAAAATAGGTATAATTGACATTTGTAAGCAAATAGAGGACCCTCGGATGGATCGTAAAAAGTTACATAAAATGGAAACGATCATATATGTATCCATTGCTGCTGTCATCTGTGGTGCTCAGTCTTGGAATGAGATTGAAGAATTTGGCCATGCTAAATTCGATTTTTTTAAAAGTAGAATACCCGATTTAGAAGTTATCCCCAGCCATGATACTTTTAATCGTTTCTTCAGCATTATAAAACCATCCTATTTTGAGTTGATTTTCCGCAATTGGGTGAAACAAGTGTGTCAGGAGATTAAAGGTGTTGTAGCCATCGATGGAAAACTAATGCGTGGTCCTAGCAAATGTAATGATGAACATACTACCGGCAAAGAAGGCTTTAAGCTCTGGATGGTTTCAGCATGGTCCGCAGCTAACGGTATTTCTCTGGGTCAGGTAAAAGTGGATGATAAAAGTAATGAAATCACAGCTGTTCCTCTGCTAATCCATGCCTTGGATCTGGATGATTGTATCGTCACTATTGATGCCATGGGCTGTCAGTTGGAAATAACAAAAGCCATTATTGAACGGAATTCAAACTATATAATAGCTTTAAAGAAAAATCAAAAGAGTAGTTATGAATTAGCCAAGAAAATAATTGATGGGTATGAAAACAGAAATGTGATTCTCAATAGGGTTACCCGGCATACCAGCGAAAGTACAGGACATGGCAGGCTTGAAACAAGAGTCTGTACTGTAGTCAGTTATGGTCCGGTCATGGAGCCGATGTTTAAGGACAAATTTGCGGGATTGAGGTCAATAGTGGGCATGAAATCCGAAAGGATAATTTTGGCAACGGGGGAACGTTCTGAAAAAACGAGGTATTATATAACTTCACTTGAAAATACTAACCCGGAGGAAATAGCCAATGCCATTAGACAGCATTGGTCCATTGAAAACAATCTGCATTGGCAACTGGATGTTACCTTCAGGGAAGACTACAGCAAGAAAGTGCAGAATGCAGCAAGAAATTTCTCGGCAGTTACAAAAATGGCGCTCACCATTTTGAAGAATGATAAAGTCACAAAAGGAAGCATGAATCTCAAAAGGCTGAAAGCAGGATGGGATGAAAAATACCTGTCAACACTTTTACAGGACAGCGCATTTTAATGCGTCGGCCCTGCGGTGAGAGAAGGAACCTTCCCCGGTGACCTAACCAACGAACGTCGGTGAGGGTATGCCGGAACGAGTGAATCTTGTCGCTCTCCCCTAACAGATTGGCTGAACGAGGAGCAGATTTCTTTCTTTATTTCCCTGTTTCGCCGGATATACTCCTGCATTCATCGATTTTTGCACGGAAATAAACGGTAAAGTGTTCCCGAAAGTCCCTGAACAGTTTATCTTTGCAACATCAAATAGTAAAACTCGAAACGTATCATCGAATTAAAATAGAAAATAGAATTATGGAAAAGAAATCTACATCTCCTTCGGGGTTGACGGGCAGGCAACTGGTGGCCAGCATTTTTATAGCCTGCGGAATTATGTTGTTGGGTCGTAATCTGGGATTTATTCCCAATGATTTATTTCGTATCGTTGTATCCTGGCCGATGCTTTTGATTGTGTTGGGTGCCTATTCGATTCTTCGCCGTCAGATGTTCACCGGATTGATCTTGTTTGTGGTTGGTCTTTGTTTCATTATGCCTCGTCTGGGGTGGTTGCCTTGGATGCCCGTCAATGCGGGTGCAGTGCTTTGGCCTGTTGTATTGGTATGCCTGGGCATCTTCTTCTTTTATCGTCCCAATCGTCATAAGGAGTGGAAAACGCGGGGCGAACAGACTTTCGGTAATAAGCAGACCAGCTCGGCCGATGGCTTTGTTCGTTCGGACAATGTATTCGGGGGCGTAAAGCAGGTGGTACTTGATGAGGTATTCAAGGGGGCAACAATCCGTAACACTTTTGGTGGAACTGTGCTTGACTTGCGGCGTACAAATATATCCGAAGGGGAAACCTACATTGAAGTAGAATGTAATTTTGGTGGGATAGAAATTTATGTGCCTCTCGACTGGCGGGTTGATTTGCAAGCCAATGCTTTTCTGGGAGGTTGCGAAGATAAACGTATTCCGGGAGTAAATATAGACCAAAGCCGCAGCCTTGTAGTAATGGGAAATGTCTCTTTCGGAGGAGTAGAAATTAAAGGTTGATAAACGAAGATGCAAGCACATCCTATAATGGAATCTTCCCGACGCTGGATACCTGTTTTGTTGATGGTATTAGTTGCCATAGGGGTACAGGCATGGCTGTTGACAGCTTATGCCGGTGTTGACTTATTGTCTGCACTTGTGGACGGAGCGGTTTCGATAGGACTGTTTTGTGGTTTGGCTTATTTATCATGGTTTGTTATCGGTTTTGTATCATCGGTGCAAACAGAAATAATAGTATCTGTATTGGCGATACTCTTTTGGCTGGCGGGCGGATTTGCCTTGCAAGGATGGATTGAGACGATGGCTGGAAGTTCTTATTTACCTTTTGCCGAAACCCTGCCGTTCCGGGCACTGGTTGGTGCATTGTGCTGGACGAATGTAATGATGTGGTACAAATATTACTCTTTGCAGGCACTTCGTCTTCCTGCCGAAGAAATAGCGGAAGTTGAAGATCAGCAAAATGAAGAAGAAGCTGTGGATGCTTCTTCTCAATCGGTGGAAGAATATCTGGATCGCATCACGGTAAAGGATGGAGCGCGTATTCATTTGGTGGCAACGAATGATTTAATTTATGTCCAGGCGTGTGGAGATTATGTCACATTATTTACTCCAGAAGGGCAATTCGTAAAGGAGCTGACAATGAAGTATCTTGAAAAACATCTGCCTGTAACCCAATTCGTACGGGTACATCGATCTACCATCGTAAACGTGACGCAAATATTACGTGTAGAACTTTTCGGGAAAGAGACTTACAGATTGCTGCTAAAGAACGGAGACAAGCTCCGGGTGAGCCTTTCCGGCTATAAGCTGCTGAAAACACGATTAGACTTGTAGTATTCCCCGGATTTTCTTATGTTTGTTCTTTCTAAGCAACGAAGCATATGACTGAGCAACCTTTATACAACGAATTTCCGCAGTTTCTGAGGCGTTATTTCCCTTATAAAGTACAGAAAATATCCCTGAATGCCGGTTTTACCTGCCCCAATCGGGATGGAACCAAGGGGCAGGGAGGTTGCACGTATTGCAACAATCAAACGTTTAATCCGGAATACTGCCGGACCGAAAAAACGGTCTCTGTACAGTTGGAAGAAGGAAAACAGTTCTTTGCCCATAAATATCCTTCGATGAAATACCTTGCCTATTTCCAGGCATACACCAACACCTATGCGGAACTCGAAAGTTTAAAACGGAAATATGAAGAGGCGCTGAGTGTTGACGGGGTAGTAGGTCTTGTCATCGGCACTCGTCCGGATTGTATGCCGGAGGATCTTCTTCGTTATCTTGAAACACTCAACCGCCAGACTTTTCTTCTTGTGGAATACGGCATTGAAACTACTTGTGATGAAACGCTGAGGCGTATCAACCGGGGGCATACTTATGCCGCTACTGTGGAGGCGGTGCGACGTACAGCCGGTTGTGGTATTCTTACTGGCGGGCATGTGATTTTAGGACTCCCGGGAGAGTCTCATGAGGCTATTGTGGCGCAAGCCGACGTGCTTTCAGAATTGCCGCTTACCACTTTGAAAATGCATCAGCTACAGTTGATCCGCGGCACACGTATGGCTCACGAATATGAACAAAACCCTTCTGATTTCTACCTTTTTAATGATGTGAACGAATACATAGATCTTGTAATAGATTATGTGGAACATCTACGGCCCGATCTCGTCATAGAGCGTTTCGTCTCACAGTCTCCCCGTGAATTATTAATAGCCCCCGACTGGGGATTAAAAAATTATGAATTTACAGCCCGAGTTCAAAAAAGAATGAAAGAAAGGGGGGCATATCAAGGCAAGAGATACGGAGTTACGAAAAAAAAAAGTATCTTTGCAGGACGGAATGAATAATGATCAATGATTAATGTTTAATGATCAATGGACTGTGCTATTGTACATGGTATTGATCATTAAACATTAATCATTAAACTTTGATTTTAAACATTATTCATTAATCATTAAACATTAATTTTAAGATGGAACAGAAAACAAGAATTAAAGGAAACGTCCATTATGTAGGAGTAAACGACCGTAACAAACATCTCTTCGAGGGGATGTGGCCGCTGCCATACGGAGTTTCATATAACTCTTATCTGATTGATGATGAAATGGTAGCTTTGGTCGATACAGTAGATATCTGCTATTTTGAGGTTTTTCTTCACAAGATAAAGCAAGTAATTGGTGAGCGTCCTATCAACTACTTAATTATAAATCATATGGAACCGGATCATTCGGGCTCGATCCGGCTGATCAAACAACATTATCCTGATATCGTAATTGTAGGTAACAAGCAAACCTTTGGAATGATTGAGGGCTTCTATGGGGTAACAGGTGAACAATATCTGGTGAAAGACGGTGACTTCCTTGCATTGGGAAAACACAAACTTCGTTTTTATCTCACTCCAATGGTGCATTGGCCGGAGACAATGATGACTTTTGACGAAACAGATGGCATTCTTTTCTCCGGAGATGGATTTGGCTGCTTTGGCACGTTGGATGGTGGTTTCCTCGATACCCGTATCAATACAGATCACTATTGGGATGAAATGGTACGTTACTATTCTAATATAGTAGGAAAATATGGTAGTCCCGTACAAAAGGCTTTGCAAAAACTGGGCGGACTGCCTGTCTCTGTGATTTGCTCTACTCATGGTCCGGTGTGGACCGATAATATTCCGAAGGTAATAGGTATCTATGATAAACTGAGTCGTTATGACGCCGATGAGGGTGTGGTCATTGCCTATGGAAGTATGTACGGCAATACCGAGCAAATGGCCGAAGCTATTGCTGCGGAACTGTCGGCACAAGGTATTAAAAATATCGTAATGCATAACGTAAGCAAGACCAATGCGTCTTATATCCTGGCAGATATCTTTAAATATAAAGGGTTGATCATTGGTTCGCCGACGTATAGTAATCAGATATTTCCGGAAATAGAGTCTTTACTTTCGAAGATATTGATACGTGAGCTGAAAGGACGTTACCTGGGATTGTTTGGTTCTTTCACCTGGGCAGGTGCTGCCGTGAAGCGTATGGCTGAATTTGCTGAAAAGAGCAAGTTTGAAGTAGTGGGAGATCCGGTAGAGATGAAACAGGCGATGAGGGACATAACTTACGCGCAGTGTGAAAATCTGGCACGGGCAATGGCGGAGCGCTTAAAGAAGAATTAAGGAGAGTTATAAAGTTATAGAGTTATAAGGTTATAGGGAAGGTTATAACTCTCCCTATAACATTATTACTAACCGATTAAAAATATAAACTTATGAGATTAATTATTCAGCCGGACTATCAGTCCGTATCTTCGTGGGCAGCCCACTATGTTGCTGCTAAAATTAAGGCAGCCAATCCTACAGCAGAGAAACCATTCGTATTGGGATGTCCTACAGGTTCTTCTCCTCTGGGCATGTACAAAGGACTTATCGATTTGAATAAGAAAGGTATTGTTTCTTTTGAGAACGTAGTCACTTTCAACATGGACGAATATGTAGGATTGCCGAAAGAACATCCCGAAAGTTACTACTCTTTCATGTGGAATAACTTCTTTAGCCATATTGACATCAAACCGGAAAACACGAATATCCTTAATGGAAACGCTGCTGACCTGGATGCTGAATGTGCCCGTTATGAAGAAAAAATAAAGTCATACGGTGGTATAGATCTTTTTATGGGTGGTATCGGACCGGACGGACATATTGCGTTCAATGAGCCGGGATCATCACTGACTTCACGTACCCGTCAGAAAACGCTGACTACGGATACAATCATTGCTAATTCACGTTTCTTTGACAACGATATCAACAAAGTGCCTAAGACTGCTTTGACAGTAGGTGTGGGGACTGTCCTGTCTGCAAAAGAAGTGATGATTATCGTGAATGGTCATAACAAAGCTCGCGCATTGTACCATGCAGTAGAGGGAGCTATCACTCAGATGTGGACAATCAGTGCATTACAGATGCATGAGAAAGGTATCATCGTTTGTGACGATGCTGCTACAGAAGAACTGAAAGTAGGAACATATCGCTACTTCAAAGATATCGAAGCCGATCATCTGGATCCAAAATTTTTGATTAAGTAAGAATTAGAAGTTAAAAATTAAAAGCTGCGTAGTAGGAATTATTTATCCACTGCGCAGCTTTCATTTTTTTTAATCTTCCGGTTTTAATTCTCTTCCAGTATTCCTTTGGCCTGCCGGACTATTTCCGGGCTTCCTTCTGTACAACTAACCACTGTTGACGGTTCTATTCCTCCTATCCCTCCATCAATCACGAGGTCTACTATCTCTCCGAACTTTTCGTCTATCAGTTCCGGATCTGTTGCATATTCCAGGTCTTCATGTGCTTCGTGCGGTAGGGTAGTTGTCATAATCGGTGCATCAAGCAGGCGGGCTATCTCACGAATGATATTGTTATCCGGCATGCGAATACCTACTTCTTTCCTGTTTCGAAAGATCTTGGGAAGCCGGTTTGTCCCGTTCAGAATAAAGGTGAATGGTCCGGGCAAATTACGTTTCATCAGTTTGAACGTATTGTTATCAACTTTCGCGTATTCACTGATACTGCTCAGGTCATAACAGATAATAGAAAGATTATTCTTACGCGGATCAATCTCTTTGATACGGCAAATACGTTCAATGGCACGCTCTTTCAATCCATGACAACCAATTGCATACATCGTATCGGTAGGATAGATGATGAGGCCGCCATCATTCAAAATATCCACCACCTGTTGCAGGTCTTGTGGATTATTATTCTTTTCGTAAAGTTTCAGAAGCATGATAAGTAGTGGTTAGTGATAAGCGATTAGTGATAAGTGGTTAGTGATAAGTGGTTAGTGATAAATGAATAGTGAGTTATATCACTACACCGCATGGCACTAATCACTTATCACTAATCACTAACCACTATTTTAGTTTTTTCTTTAAGAAGTCCAGCGCCTTTTCGGCAGCTTTTTCTTTTACTGCCTCTTTCAGGTCCTCTTTATTATTTGTAGCGGCAGAGTCCAGTCCCAATTTCTTTCCTAACTCACTGATTGCTTTATCAGCTACGGCTTCTACCGCCTGGTTTGCCATACTCTTTGTGTCAATAGACACTTTGGGTGAAGTAAACGATCCACCAATCTTCAGGTCGAGTGTTGTCAGCTTGGCAAGGTCGCCTGCAGAAGCGGGTAGTTTGATTTTACCGGAATAGTCTATTGTCTGATCCAATCCGGTGCTTCCGGAGAGGTTCATTACATAGTCACCCAGTTTGATGTCAAATGGTTGTGTCGCCACTCGCCCGTCTTTGATGGTGAAATCCAGCGTCATATCTTTTACTTTCATCTCCTTCAAATCCGGTTTATTCACAGCTTCAGCTATTTGGTCAATCACTTTTACTCCGCTCAGACTGAGGTCTTTGGTAGAAAGACTTCCGTTACCCTGCATTGTTTCGAGCACAGGACTCATTGCGGCATCCAGAATGGTTTGTATCTTCATACTACCGGAGAAGTTGCCTTTTAGATTTTCGAAGATAGGGGCGAGTTGTTGTACCATATCAAGCTCCTTGTATGTCTGGGCAAAGCTCAGTCCGTTGAGTTTGAATCCTGCATTCATCTCCGGCTTTTTAACATCAGCCGTAGAGTAATAGCCGTTCATAACCACATTGCCACCCATCGTGTTCATAGAAAGATTCTTCATATCCACCTTCCCGTCTTTAACGACCAACTTTCCATTCATATTAGTGAAAGCCATTTTATCAAATAGTACCTCTTTCAGATTAGCATCCATTTGGAAATCAATATTACGGGGCACTTCAATGATACCACTTATACTATCTGCCGGAGTAGTTGCCACCTGTGTAGCAGTGTCTGCTGTGGCTGTCATGAAATCATTCAGGTTGAGATGATTGGAGCGAATATTGAGTGTTCCTTTTAGTGTCGTTCCTTTCAGTGCATAACCCAGATAGTTTTCAAAACGGCTATCGGCAGTCAGATCGTTCTTACCGATATTGACGGTTGTTTCGCTCAGTTGCAGGTACTTGGGAGTGAATGTAAAGAGTGACTTGTGGATATCTACATCCGGCATATCCTTCATCTTCAGTTTCATTGAGGTGAGTCCGATTGTTCCGGAAGCCTGTACACGCTCATATTGTTCTTTTTCGATGTACGACATTTTTCCGGCGAGTTGCATGTCTGCATTGATAGTACCGTTTAACTCCATATCCTCCAATGGATATACCTGTTTGATCATGCCCAGGTTGAGTACTCCTTTTGCTTCGGCATGAAAGTCCGGATCACTGATCGGTGTTTTTATTTCGGCAGTCACGCTGAACGGATTTCCGGCGAGTCGGAAACTAAACGGGCGAATACTCACTGTGGTGAGGTCAATAGCCCCTCCCGGATTTTTTATTTCTGCATTGATGTTAATCTGATCTACACCTGCCGGAAGAGAAGGATAACGGAACATGGCATCTTTCACTGTCATTGCTACATTGAACTGAGGTACAATGCTGTCACCTACCATCGTACCTTTTATGTCAGCAGAAAGTGTGGCAATACCCTCTGTCTTCAATCCTTCAAAATCTTTGGCATAAATAGCAGGGATCAGAGATAGAATTTCTTTGAACCCTACTTCATTGGTGTTCAGTTTGAGGTCCATGTCTATGGCAGGATCTTTCAGTGCTACCCAACCATCGATACCTGCTTTGATAGCATTCAAACGGAATTCATTCTCTTTCAATGTATATTTATTGTTGGCGAGATCGGCATCTACATCCATTTTTGCATAAATATTGGCATTAGAAAGGAAGGGGATGCCGTTCATCTTATAGGTTAACGCTTCCGTTTCTGCTTCCAGTTGTAAGGTCGTACGGTCGCTTCCCAGGTCTCCTGAGCAAAGTGCATTCAGATTACGGATATCTGCATACATATTTGCCTGACGGTCATCGTATATGAGATTCATATTTTTGATAACAAACTGTTGAAGTTGTATCTTAAACGGAGAACTGCTTGATTCTTCTGCAGTATCGGTAACTGTACTGTCGGGTTTCATTACGTCCCAATTGGGCCGGCCATCTGCAAGTACAATGGCATGTAGCCGGGTGTCTGTTATTTGTACTTTAGAAATGTCATAACCATTATCTCCAAAAAGAGAGAAAAGGTTGATAGCTACTGTTACTTCACCCGCTTGTACAAGGGTGTCTTTTTCAAATTCGCCTACACCACGCAGCCAGAAATCATTGAGAGTGACTGATGCCTTGGGGAAGTTACGAAACAGACTAATATCCAGACTACCGAAGTCAAACTGTGCATTAAGCATCTTGTTTCCTTCTGTTTTTACAATGCTTTCTATTTTACCGCGGAAAGCAAAAGGAAGAATAAGCATCAGCAGCAGGAGTGCTCCTAATGTGATTGCTGTAATTTTCAGACCTTTTTTCATGTTTGCAGGTTTTTGATTAAACATATTGAGATAGCAAAGCTACTGATTTTTTTTTATTTATCAGTCTGTGACTTACGAATTTAAGTCACAGATTAATAAAATTGAGAAGGAGATAAATGGTATTTATATCTATGCAAGCGAGATTTTTGCTACTATTTTTGTACCGGCATCTATGTGCGATATCAGTTCAAACGTACCCTTGATGGATTGAATACGTTGTGCTATGGTATGCAGCCCGATTCCTTTCGTTTTCTTTTCTGTATCGAACCCTTTGCCGTCATCTTCTATTGTAATAGAGAGTTGATGATCTTCAAGTTTCAGCTCTACTGATATTTTGTGGGCTGAAGCGTATTTTATTGCATTGTTAATAGCTTCCTGAGTTATTCTGTAGAATTCAAAACCAATCTCTGAAGGGATACTGTTCCAATCCGTACCCGGAGTTGACCGGTACTCAGCTTTTGTTTTTTCAGGCAGATTGAGGTGAGTTATGAAATCTTCCAGCATTTCGTCCAGTGTTGCATATTGGAATGTAGGAGGCATCAGTTCATGTGAAACTGTACGGACCCGATTGCGTATTTCTGTCAGCGTCTCTACTATCGTTGGTGCTACACCCTCTTGCTCTTTATACTGTGCCCGTATTTGTATTTCAAGTGCCATAAGATTGTTACATACATCATCGTGAAGTTCGGTTGCCAACCGTTCCCGTTCTGCTTCCAGACCTTCAAGATAAGATTGTACATGACGTTGTTTGGACTCATTGAGAATGGTTTGAAACTCGTTTTCTTTTTCTTCCAGTTTAGATTTTTGGAGTTCAATCATTAAATCTGCTTCCTGTTGCTTTAGTTCTGCAATTTGCAATAAATGAGCATTCAGTTTTTGACGTGAGCGATGACGAATCACTAACAGAATAATAGTGATTAATGCCAGTATTATCATTCCTATTGCAAGCAGGTTGACGCGTTTTCTTTGTTCGTTGAGCACTGAAAGCTGTTTTACGCTACGTTCAGCCTGATCTAAGTTATACTTCACACGTAGTGTGTTTATTTCTTTCCGATTATTTTTATCGTTTAGGCGGGTGGCATAATCAATTGATTTGCGTTCTGCTGCCAATGCCTTATCATAAAGTTTCTGTTCTTCATATATTTGAGCTAATATCTGATAGGAAGAACTGATAGATTCATCATAATTAATTTTCTTCTCTTCGCTCAGCGTCTCTAACTTTTGTAATCCTGCCAATAAGTTCTTTTCTGCCTTTGGGTAATCTTTCAGATAGAATGAGATAGTCCCCGAAATGAAAAGGATTCGTGCGTCAGAATCTAATAACTTTGGATTTATGAGCTTTTGTCCTGTGGCTAAACATTTTTGTGCTTCTGCTATTTTCCCTTGCAGACAATAAATAAGTGCTTGTGAGAGATAATTATCGGCAATCTGGTATCCTACATCGTACGGATTATCTGTTGTGTTGTAAACATCAAATGCCAGATTGTTGTAGATAGCAGCAGAGTCTAAATAAGCTGTGTTTTCCGTGTTTATGTAATGCGCATAATAATACTGTGATCGTACAGTTAGTTTTAAAATATGCTGAAAGGGGAAATCAACAGGAGAGTGCTCCATATCTTTCATCAATTCGGCTAATCCTTTTTCATCTCTCCACAGGATGTAGATTGTAGACAAATCATAATATACATCTGTCAGGATACTTGGCTTTTGCTCATTCTTATTAAAATATTCAGCAGCCTTATAATAATTCTTTTGAGCTTCTACAAAATCTGTTTGTGCCATATAATAATTACCTGCAACAAAATGCATCATGCCGGAGATATTATTGTTGGCGAATTTTCCGTCATAAATAAATGCACTGTCCAGATAATTTTTAGCGATTTCCATATGGCTCAACTGGGTTCTGAAGAGAGAGATAATGGAATATAAACGCGTTACAACAGCTTTATCTTCCAGATTTTTTGCTTCCGGAATTAGCTGCTTCATTACTTCAATCTGGTGCTCACGCGAAAGGTATTCTATATCTCCGGTCATGTAATATCGTTCTAACACAGGAATAGATTTGTCTTTCATGATAGTCATGATAGAATCATACTGTTGTTGTTCTTTATTTTGTGCATGAACGGTGAAAAACAAAAGGATATTGAGACAAAGGAGTATTAATCTCTTCATAATAAATGTATTTAAGTCTGTGTTAAAAAGGAATCTAAGAGTCTTTTTTAATACTTGTTTCTTATTGTATTTTTGTGTTGATATAATCCAGTATTTCTGTTTCCTGCTCAGGGTGAAACCATTGTATCTCTTCGTCCCGCTTGAACCATGTCATTTGTTTACGCGAGTAAATACGCGAATTTTGTTTTATCTTTTCGATGGCAAAAGGCAGTTCCCAGGTACCATCCAGATAATTGAACATTTCTTTGTATCCTACGGTGTTGAGCGAGTTGAGAGTACGGTAGGGATATACGCTTCGTGCTTCTTCAAGCAATCCTTCTTCTATCATGATATCTACCCTGCGGTTGATACGGTCGTAAAGTTCGGCACGGTCACGGGTCAGTCCTACCTTGATAATGCGAAAAGGGCGTTGCTTTTTTTGTTGCGTACGAAAAGAGGTATAAGTCTTCCCTGTCATGTAACAAATCTCAAGCGCATGAATCACGCGTTTGGGATTCTTTAGGTCTACTATCCTGTAATATTCGGGGTCTAATAGTTTTAGTTCTGCACAGAGTTTTTCGAGCCCTTCCGTTTCATATCTCTGTAACATCAGTTCGCGGGTTTCCGTATCTACAGTGGGGATATCATCGATACCTTTACAGATAGCGTCTATGTACATCATAGAGCCTCCTGTAAGGATAACAGTGTCATGTTGGCGGAATAAATTGTCAAGTGTGGCTAATGCTTCTTCTTCATAACAGGCAGCACTGTAATAATCTGTCAGTTTTAGAGTACCTACCAGATAATGAGGTACACGATTGAGTTGCTCTGAGGTAGGAGCTGCTGTACCTATTTTCAAGTCGGCATAGAGTTGCCTTGAGTCGGCAGAAACAATGCTCGTGTGGAAGTGTTCCGCCAACCGGAGACTAAGTTCTGTTTTTCCAACGCCGGTAGGACCTATGAGGACTATGAGAGTTACCATTATTTTAGTTGAAAGTTGATAGTTGACAATTGACAATTACTATGCAGCGTACAGCTGCTAACTGTCAATTGTCAACTATCAATTGTCAATTAATTAAAGTTTTTCTTCTTCGAACGTTCCTACATCTGCAGCACTGCCGCCCATGTCAAAACCATCGGCATCAAAGTCTTCCAGATCAAAGTCCTGATCGCCATAAAAGTTCTCGTCCAGATCGAGTGAACCGGTGCTGGCAGCCATTTCCTCAAAGTCCATAATCTGTTTAGGAGCTTCTCCGGACTTCTTGGTGCATTTGGCACCTTGCATATCTTTACCGGTGATGATTTCAGATAATTCGATAAAGAAACAACGTTCTGTCATGTAGTCAAATACATAGAGTAATTTTTGTTTCTCATCTTCAATCAGCTCGCTCAGAGTGGTATCTTTCATTACCCAACTATCCATCTCAGGATTATCGTCCATCTCCTCCAAAGTGACTTCTTTTTCTTTCTCCCAGTCGTCGTCACAAAGGAAGAATGAGGTCATCTGGTCATTAGTGTAACCTGTTGATTTTAGTATCGCTTCATGGAGGTCATAAAACGTTGCTTCCGGATCAATCTGTATTTCTCTGATAAAATTATCTACTTCATCAGATATGATTGTAAATCTGTATATCATAATGTTATAAAGTTATAGAGTTTTAATGCTATAGTGTTATAATTGTTATAAAGTTATAGGGTTCTAAAGTTATAGTTATTATAGTGAGTATAAAGTGTATAATGGTTTTATAACTCTATAACTTTATAACATCATAACCTTATAACTTATTTTATAATTCCACGTTCTGAATTGCGAATAAATCCTACAATATATTCAATTTCCGGGCTCATTGGAACATCCGTCTCTATTTTAGCCAATGCGTCTGTAATATTCAGTCCGCTTTGGTAAATGATGCGGTAGGCATTGTGAATGTTTTCTATTACTTCGTTGCTGAAACCACGACGGCGCAAGCCGATGATATTAATGCCACTATAAGTAATTGGTTCACGTCCGGCAATAATGTAAGGAGGGATATCTTTACTGAAACGGCTTCCTCCTTGTATCATTACATATCCGCCTACACGGCAAAATTGATGCATTAGTACGGCACCACTGATAATTGCGTTGTCATCAATAATGATTTCTCCTGCCATTTTCGTAGAGTTTCCAATGATACAGCCATTGCCAATAATAGCATCATGTGCCACATGTACTCCTTCCATCAGCAGGTTATTATTACCTACAATTGTTTTACCTTTGGCTGCTGTACCGCGATTGACAGTTACATTCTCACGAATGATATTGTTATCACCAATTTCGGCTGTGGTTTCTTCACCACGAAACTTGAGATCCTGTGGGATAGCACCAATCACAGCACCCGGAAAAATGGTATTTCCGTTGCCGATGCGAGAACCGTATAGAATGTTGGCATTGGGCATAACGGTATTGTTATCACCAATAACCACGTTTTTGTCAATGTAAACAAAAGGACCAATCTCTACGTTTTCCCCGATCTTAGCCTCGGGATGAATATACGCTAAGGGACTTATCATAATTAGTTGAGAGTTGAGAGTTGAAAGTTAAGAGTTGAAACAAACAGTATTTCAACTCTTAACTTTCAATTCAGTAATTATTTGTTTTTTACTATTTGAGCCATAAATTCCGCTTCACATACTACCTTTTCACCTACAAATGCGTACCCTTTCATTGTAGAGATACCACGGCGAATAGGAGCGAGTAATTCTACACGGAAGATAAGAGTATCACCGGGCACTACTTTCTGACGGAATTTCACACCATCTATTTTCATGAAATAGGTAGAGTAACGGTTCGGTTCGTCTACAGAGTTGAGCACAAGCAAACCTCCAATTTGCGCCATTGCTTCTATTTGAAGAACACCCGGCATTACCGGTTCTTCGGGGAAGTGTCCTTGGAAAAATGGTTCGTTGGAAGTAACGTTCTTGATACCTACGATATAGTTAGCACCGATCTCGATAACCTTGTCTACTAACTGGAACGGATAACGATGAGGAAGCAGTTCGCGGATGCGGTTTACGTCCATGATCGGTTCTTCGTTACAATTGTATATGGGAGCCTGTATTTCGTGCAAACGAATTTCTTTACGCATCTGGCGGGCGAACTTATTGTTGATGGTATGCCCCGGACGAGTAGCTATGATACGGCCTTTAATAGGTTTGCCGATAAGGGCAAGATCACCAATAACATCCAGAAGTTTGTGACGGGCACATTCATTAGCCCACACCAACGGTTTGTGATTGATATATCCTAATTGTTCGGCATCCATATGGGGAACTCCCATTATATCTGCCAGTTTATCGTAATTCTCCTGTGACATCTTGCGTTCGTAAATGACGATAGCATTGTCCAAATCACCACCTTTAATTAGTCCGGCCGAGAGAAGCGGTTCGATTTCGCGAACAAATACGAAAGTACGGCTGGCAGCCACTTCGTCTTTGAACTTGGCCATGTCTTCCAGTGTAGCAAACTGATTAGGGATGATAGTCGAATCGTAAGAAACCAGTACATTCAGACTGAAGTTTTCGTCTGGCAATACGATAATAGACGATCCGGTTTCTTCATCACGGAATTCAATTTTTGATTTAATGATATAGAAGTCTTTTACAGCACTTTGTTCTTCTGTTCCGACTCTTTCAATTTCTTGTACGTAATATTGTGCACTACCGTCCAGAATAGGGAACTCCGGACCATTTACCTGAATGAGGCAGTTGTCGATGCCTAAGGCGTAGAGTGCTGCCATTCCATGTTCAACGGTGCTTACTTTTACTCCATTCTTAGACAATACAGTACCGCGGGTTGTTTCTGTTACGTTGTCTGCTACAGCATCGATAGTGGGGTGTCCTTCTAAATCAATGCGTTGTATTTTATACCCGTGATTGTCGGGGGCAGGATTAAACGTTACAGTCAGGTCAAGACCAGTGTGAAGACCTTTTCCTCTCAGTGAAAAGCTATCTTTCAGAGTTTTTTGTTTCAGCATTGGTTACTTATTTAATAGTTGTTGTTTTAGTTCGTCAAGCTCTTTACGCAGACTATTTACTTCTTTCTGCAGTTCAGGCAGTTTTTTTTGTATGATGAATGACTTGAAATATTGTTTGGGTTCTACAGGAGGAGTACCTATCAGCAGACTACCGGCTTTGATATTTCCCGGTACGCCCGATTGTGCACCAAGATTCACTTTGTCACCTATCTTGATGTGTCCTGCGATACCGACTTGTCCGCCAAACATACACCATTCTCCTATTTTAGTGGATCCGGCGATACCCACTTGAGCTGCCATTACAGTGTGAGAACCTATTTCGTCATTATGAGCCACTTGTATCAGGTTGTCCAGCTTAACACCGCTATGTACTACGGTAGCTCCCATTGTGGCGCGATCTATACAAGTATTGGCACCTATATCTACCTTGTCTTCAAGGATTACAATTCCTATTTGAGGGATTTTTTCATACCCTTGGGGGGTAGGGGCGAAACCGAAACCGTCTGCACCGATAACCGCACCGGAGTGTAGAACACATTCATTACCGATGTGACAATCATGGTATACGTTTACGTTGGAGTAGAGGGTACAATTGGTGCCTATTTTCACACCATCACCTATATAAGTATGTGGATAGATTAAAGTATTGTCTCCGATAATGGCATTCTCACCGATATAAGCAAATGCTCCGATATATACATTTTTACCAATATTGGCACTTGGAGATACGAATGCCAGCGAATCTATACCTTGCTTCTTTGGTTTGCTCATTTCATAGAGATTGAGCAATTTAGCAAGACTCTCGTAGGCGTTGTCTACTTTGATCAGTGTGGTCTTTATATCATGTTCCGGTTCAAAATCTTTGTTCACCAGTACAATACTGGATTGTGTCTCATATATATAAGATGTGTATTTCGGATTGGAAAGAAATGAAATCGCTCCGGGTATTCCTTCTTCTATTTTAGCGAATGTATGTACGGTTGCGTTTTCATCTCCTATAATTTCACCTTGGATAAATGCTGCAATTTGCTTAGCCGAGAACTCCATGTCTTTACTCTATTATTATATGATTTTTTTCCGTTTTTAATATAGCAAATAGAGGCTACATTTGCACGTATATCTCTATCAGAGCACAAATAACGGATTTTTTTTTTATATTTCCTTACTCTTTAATGAATATTTTATACCTACTTATGCAAACGATGGTAACAGATATAGTATTTCTTTACCTTTTTAGAGAGCAATGAGATATTCAACATATCCGATGCTTCGGCTATATTTTTAATAGTGCCGTCCTTATAAATGATATCAATACTGTCATCTGCCGGTTCGTACATATTCTTTTCGATGCTGGGGGTAGAAACAAAATAGTTCGCTTCGGAAAGTGGGATGTTTAGTTGCTGGCTTATTTGCAAAGTTAATTCTTTTTTCCGTTCTTCACTAATGGGGACAGGAGAAATTTCAACTTTGAAAACATTGCGATTGATCATTCCGAGGCTGAGTGTGGAGAGCACTTTGTCCGGATGATTACTCCATACTTTAAGAGAGGTCCAGATGTCGTTGTCGTCCAATTGGATAAAATTCTCCAGACATTCAGGATCATTACGGAATGTATCGGGGCTGATATTATTATACAGAAAGAAATGAAACGCTGGTGAGGCGAATAATTCTACTCCTTGACTGGCAAGTTCCTTAGCACGCAATAAGGTACTGATAAGCATCCGTTCATAGGCAACTGAGGTTTTATGCAGATATACCTGCCAGTACATCAAACGACGGGCTGTGAGAAAGTTTTCGATCGAATAGATGCCTTTGGATTCAACAACGAGGTGGTCATCGGCCACATCAAGCATCTTGATGATACGGGCCGAACCGATGTTCCCCTCTGTGACACCGGTATAGAAACTGTCACGTCGCAGATAGTCCAGACGGTCCATGTCGAGTTGCCCACTGACGAGTTGGTGAAGGAAACGTTTGGGATATTCGTCTTTGAATATCTGGATGGCAAGGCTGAGTTGCCCGTTCATTTCTTTGTTCATGCGTTCCATAAGCATGAGGGAAATCTCTTCGTGAGATACATCCTTCACGATAGTATCTTCGAGTACATGTGAGAAAGGGCCATGACCGATGTCGTGTAACAGAATAGCTGCTTGTACAGCTTCTGCCTCACTGTCAAAGATGAAGTTCCCTTTGGAAGCAAGCTGCATGATAGCTTCGCTCATCAGATGGAAAGCACCCAATGAATGTTGAAAGCGGGTATGCTGTGCTCCGGGATATACCACGGACGACAAACCTACCTGTTTGATACGGGTTAAACGTTGCAAAAGGGGATGCCGTACGATATCGTACAGAAGCCCCTTTGGTATGTTGATAAATCCAAATACAGGATCGTTTATTATCTTTCTTTCGTAAGTCATAAGGGAGTGATCACTCTTTTCAGCTCTTTTTCCATTTGCATTTGTACTTCCTGTGCTGCTTTTCTTGCGGCTTCTGCAAATTTTTCTGTTTTATCTACATAGATAATACCACGGGAAGAATTTACGATTAGCCCGCAGCTACTGTTCATACCATATTTACATACTTCTTCGAGTGAACCGCCTTGTGCTCCTACGCCTGGTACAAGCAGGAAGTGGTTGGGAACGATTTTGCGAATGTCTTCAAAAGCACGTCCTTGAGTAGCACCTACTACATACATCATTTGTTCGTCATTGGCCCATTCTTGTGATTTACGCAGCACTTTTTCGAAGAGACGTTCACCATCAGTATCCTCTGTCAGCTGAAAGTCATGTGAACCCTTGTTACTGGTAAGAGCGAGAAGGATTACCCATTTGCCTTCGTAAGTGAGAAATGGTGTCACGCTATCTTCACCCATATATGGGGCTACTGTGACAGAGTCTATGTTCAGTTCTTCAAAAAATGTACGGGCATACATAGCAGATGTATTACCGATATCACCACGTTTTGCATCTGCAATGATGAATTGGTCCGGATAATTTTCTTTGATGTATTTTACTGTTTTCTCAAAGGCAATCCAACCTTTTACACCCATGCTCTCATAGAAAGCCAAATTGGGCTTGTAAGCAATACACAGGTCGGCAGTTGCGTCAATTATTGCTTTATTAAAAGCAAAGACAGGATCTTCTTTTTTGAGAAGATGTTCAGGTATTTTCTTGATATCTGTGTCGAGACCAACGCAGAGGAATGATTTCTTACGTTTAATGTTCTCAAATAATTCTAACTTATTCATTTTGAAATAGGGATTAGGGGTTAATGATAAGTGAGTAGTGATTAGTGTTTAGTGTTTAGTGCTATGCAGTGTAATAGCGCAACCACTTATCACTACTCACTAATCGCTACTCACTATTTGCTAAAGTTCGCTCTCTTTAAGTCGTTCTGTATTCTCTGCTACCGTCAATTTATCGATGCATTCCTGGATGTCTCCGTCCATGAAAGCAGCTAAATTATAGATGGTATAGTTGATACGGTGATCGGTAATACGACCTTGCGGATAGTTGTAAGTACGGATTTTGGCAGAACGGTCACCGGTAGAGACCATTGTCTTACGTTTGGAGGCAATGTCGTCAACATACTTTTGGTGTTCTTTATCATAGATAAATGTGCGCAGACGGGCAAGGGCACGTTCTTTATTTTTGGGTTGGTCACGGGTTTCAGTACATTCAATAAGTATTTCTTCGGCCACGCCTGTATTTGGATTTTTCCAGATATAACGCAAGCGAACGCCGGATTCAACTTTATTTACGTTCTGACCACCGGCACCACCGGAACGGAAAGTGTCCCATTTAATTTCTCCTTCGTTGATAACAACATCAAACTCTTCGGCTTCGGGAAGTACAGCTACAGAAGCAGCAGAGGTATGCACACGACCTTGTGTTTCGGTGGCAGGTACACGTTGCACCCGGTGTACACCGGATTCGTATTTCATAGTTCCGTATACATTATCTCCCGTGACACTGCAAATAATTTCTTTATATCCACCTGCAGCTCCTTCATTGGCACTGGATACCTCTAATTTCCAACCCTTAGTTTCACAGAACTTGGCATACATACGGAAAAGATCACCAGCAAAGATTGCAGCTTCGTCACCACCTGTACCGCCACGAATTTCAAGGATGGCATTTTTACTGTCTTGCGGATCGGCAGGTACGAGCAATAGTTTGATTTCCTCCTCCAATTCGGGCAGACGCTCCTGACTCTTATCTAACTCTTCTTTAGCCATTTCACGCATCTCCGTATCCGATTCGTTGGAAAGTATATCTTTGGCTTCGTCGATATTGGCCAGGGTCTGTATATATTCCTTGCGGGCCTTCATCAGGTCGTCAAGTTCTTTATATTCTTTGGTTAGTTTTACATAACGCTTCTGGTCGGCAATCACTGCCGGGTCGGTGATGAGGGTCGATACTTCCTCAAAACGGGCTACGAGGCCATCTAATTTCTCTAATATGTTATTGTTATCTGTCATAAGAATGGGGAATAATGTGCTAATTCAATAATGTGCAATATGTCAATGTATCAATTGACTACGCTATAACGATATGCCGTAGATACATTGATACCATTATTAACTGGCATATGGGCACATTACTTAATTGGCATATTATTTAATATCTGAATTCTCCGAATTCACTCTTTATTATCAGTTCTTTTTTATCACTCTCTTCAATACGTCCTACAATCTGTGCCGGGATACCGAATGATTCACTGATGGCAATCACCTCTGCGGCATGTTCGGAAGAGATGTATACTTCAAGGCGATGCCCCATGTTGAATACTTTGTACATCTCTGCCCAGTCTGTTCCACTTTGTTCCTGAATAGTCTTAAACAGGGGAGGAACAGGGAATAGGTTGTCTTTTATTACGCGTACCTGATCAACAAAATGCAACACTTTGGTTTGTGCACCACCTGAACAATGTACCATACCATGGATATCAGGACGCAAAGCATCCAGCAATTTTTTCACAACCGGAGCATACGTACGGGTAGGAGAAAGAACTAACTTTCCGGCGTTAACAGGAGAACCTGCCACCTTGTCTGTCAACTTCAGGCCACCTGAATAAACAAGCTCTTCGGGAACACCGGCATCGTAACTCTCAGGATATTTTTCTGCTAAATATTTGGAGAATACATCGTGGCGGGCACTGGTTAATCCATTGCTACCCATACCTCCGTTATATTCTTTTTCATAAGTAGCCTGCCCGTAAGAGGCGAGGCCTACAATAACGTCACCCGGGCGGATATTGGCATTATCAATAACATCGGAACGTTTCATGCGGCAGGTAACAGTACTGTCTACGATGATAGTACGTACAAGATCACCCACATCGGCAGTTTCACCGCCTGTTGCATATACCCCTACCCCCATTTCACGGAGCTCGGCAAGTAACTCATCTGTACCGTTGATGATGGCAGAAATCACTTCTCCGGGAATGAGAAGTTTATTGCGTCCGATAGTGGATGATACGAGAATATTATCAACAGCCCCCACGCAAAGCAGGTCGTCGATATTCATAATCAGTGCATCCTGTGCAATGCCTTTCCATACGGAGAGATCACCCGTCTCTTTCCAGTACATATAGGCTAGAGAAGATTTTGTTCCGGCACCGTCGGCATGCATAATGTTGCAATACTCCGGGTCTCCTCCCAGGATATCAGGAATAATTTTACAGAATGCCTGAGGAAAGATACCTTTGTCAATGTTTTTGATGGCATTGTGCACATCTTCTTTTGATGCGCTAACGCCCCGCATCATGTATCGTTGATTACTCATGAGTTATAGGATTTTGTATACGGCGGCAAAAGTACGGCTTTTTTTTTGTACGGACAAGTTAATAAGTTAACAAGTTAACCGGTTAATCAGTTAACCGGAACATAAGTCATATTTTACAGGTCGTTTGGGGTGTGTTAACAGGTAGAAATAAGAGATTACAATAAAACGCAGATTAATGCTGATTCTCGCAAAAAAGATAAACTTTCAATCTGCGATAATTGGCGTTAATCTGCGTTTCAATCGAATTGCTGTCTGACTTAATAAAGCTACTCTATAGCTTCCCGTTCCTTCAGCAATTCACTCTTTTTAGTTCAAAATTTCACTTCCGGAGCTGCTTCAGTGCCTTCGGCTGCTTCAAAATAGACATGTTTATCGAAACCAAACATACCTGCAAACAGACTTTTTGGGAAACGGCGGATAGCTGTATTATACTCCTGTGCTGCATTATTGAAATTAGTACGTGCTACATTGATGCGATTTTCAGTACCTTCCAGTTGGGCCTGAAGTTCAAGGAAATTTTGATTGGCTTTCAAATCAGGATAGTTCTCTGTGATGGCAAGTAATTTACCTAATGCTGAAGTTACTGCTCCCTGTGCTTTCTGGTATGCAGCTAATTTTTCGGGAGTAAGATCACTTGCATTGACCTGCATCTGAGTAGCTTTACTACGTGCTTCTACTACGCCTTCAAGTGTTTCTTTCTCATGAGAAGCATATCCTTTTACTGTGTTTACCAGATTGGGGATAAGGTCGGCACGGCGTTGATACTGTGTTTCTACATTTGCCCACTGGCTATTTACATTCTCGTCCATTGTAACCAATCCGTTGTACATACTGACAGCCCATATAACGATAACTGCCACTACTGCAATGATAATGATAATTGATTTTTTCATTTTCTTCTTTGTTATTATTATTGTATTTCCATTCTTTATTTCTACCTCTTGGTCTCTAAAGGGGAGAACGAAGTTTTAAAAACGTGAGCCGGCTCCGCCGCCGCCACCCATTCCACCACCGAAGCTGCCTCCACTGAAACCACCTCCACCGCCACTGAAGCTACCGCCTCCGAAGCCGCCGATGAACGGACCTCCGCCACCTCTGCCTCCTCCGTGATAGTCATTATCATATGACTGCTGACGGCGTACCACTGTGTGCCCACAGTTGCGGCAAGTATATGTTACATCTTCTACTTTTACTCCATTGCGTCTGGATATCATTGTACTGCCTGTGCGTTGTAGCTTATGTTTCCCACACTGAGGACAACGGGTACTTGCCCTGATGGCCAGGATACTGATGACGGATGCTACTCCAATAAAACCTATGATTGCCAATAGGATTGCCAGTCCGGAAACCTCATTTTCGTCGGAGGTATCCTCATTTACCATTGAACCATCAAGACGTTGACACACAGCGCGTAAACCATTTACCATTCCTTCGTTCCAGTTTTCTACTTTCAGATAGGGAATCATTGATTTCGTTTGTATTCGTTTGCAGATTGCGTCTGGCAAATCGCCTTCCAGTCCATAGCCAGTGTAGAATTGAATACAACGTTGGTCGGTTACCAAAAGAATAACCAGTCCGTTGTTTTTTCCTTTCTTTCCGACTCCCCACTTATTAAGTAGTTGGTGAGCGAACTCAAAACAATCTTCCGAACCGATCGAAGGTACTACGGCAACTACTGTCTCTATACCTGTTGTTTCTTCCAGATTGTAAAGCATGCGGTCAATACTGTCACATGCGGCTTGTGACAAGATACCGGCGGGATTGCATACATATTGAAACTTATTCTGTAAATGTACTTTGGGGATATTATCTACTGTGTATACCTTTTCTTGTGCTTGTAAGGGCAGATAGAGTAGTGTAAGAAGTATAAAAGTGAGTATTTGCTTCATAATGGTCTTTATTATTGCCACAAATATAGCTACTATTCTCTTTTATTCGATATATTTGTCAACGAAGTTTTTTACACGGTTCGTGTATTCTGTTTTGTTCTCTTTATAAGAGACGGCATGGGTAGCTCCCGGAACGATCCAAAGCTCTTTAGGATCAGATTTTGCTTCATAAAGAGGATAAACCATCCATGTGGGTACATAGGTATCTTTATCACCGTGTATAAAGAACATGGGAAGTTTTGCTTTTTCTACTTGTTTCAGTGAAGATGCTTCTTTAAAGTTCCATCCGTATTTTTGTTCGCAAAGCCAGCTTGTAGTGTACATCAAAGGGAATTTGGGCAGGTGGAATGATGATTTCAATTCATGTGAAAATTCATCCCATACGCTGGTATAGCCACAATCCTCAACAAAGCATCGTACAAACTTCGGTTGTTCTTCTCCGGCTACCATCATAGTGGTGGCACCACCCATTGAAATACCATGAACTACCATTTGTGTACTGTCACCGTAAATATGATTAGCTACGTGCATCCATTGCATTACATCGAGCCGGTCTTTCCAACCCATCTGTATGGCAGGACCACCACTCTCGCCCTGGTGTTGTAAGTCCGGTAGAAGAGTGTTAAATTGCAAGTCATGATTATACAGATAACCAATCATGAACATACGTATGGCATTATCGGTATAACCATGTACAATGACAGCTGTTTTCTTTGTTGGTTTGGGAGCGGCAATGTAATATGCATGTAGCCGTATCCCTTCGGGATTTAGGATAAATGTATCTCTCAAGGCATTTACCTTATTGAGGCTGTCCACCCAAGGACGCAGGAAGGGATAGTTAGCATACATATACTCGTATGAGTCGGCGTCTTTGGCACGTATTTTTGCATTGGGGGTTAGTGAGAAGTTAAGCATATAATAACTTCCACCAACAGTACAGCCGGTGAGCACCAGCAAAAAAACAATTGCACCTATTATCCAGTTTTTTTTATTTCTTTTCCTCATATATCTTACTTATGCCATATCTCCCAAGCTGCAAATGCTTGCAGAAGGAGCATTTCTAATCCGTTTTTTGTGATAGCGCCCCGCTCTTCTCCTTTTTTCATGAAAAGCGTGACGTTTGGATTATATAACAAATCGTAGAGCAAATGGTTTGGTGTGAGATACTCGTAAGGAATATTAGGACAAAAATCAACTTTGGGATACATGCCTACAGGAGTACAGTTAACAATAACTGTATATTCGGCCATAACTTCGGGGGTTAGCTCTTCATAAGTCAACATACCCGGTTTATGTGTACGCGAAACGAATACGCTTTCAATACCCAGATTTTTTAGTCCGTGAAATACAGCTTTAGATGCACCACCTGTGCCCAGAAGCAAAGCTTTCTTGTGCGAAGGGAGTAATAGCGGTTGTATTGATTGTGTAAAGCCAATAATATCGGAGTTATAGCCAACCAACTTAACCTTACCTTTGGGTTGACGGATTATTTTGATCACATTTACTGCACCGATTTTGGCTGTGTCCGGGTCCAAAGAATCCAGAAACGGAATCACTTGTTCTTTATAAGGAATTGTTACGTTTAATCCTGATAGGTTGGGGTTTTCTTCAATGACCTCCATGAAGTCATTAATACTGGGGATTTCAAAATTCACATACTCAGCATCAACCCCTTCTGAGCGGAATTTTTCGTTGAAATATCCGATAGAGAACGAATGCTTCAACGGATAACCAATTAAGCCGTACTTTTGCATAGAATTAATAATTATTTAATATGCCAATTACTGTGTGTTACATCTTTTTTTATTGTCTGTAACAGCGCACATTGGTATATTATTTGGTTGCTGTATAAAGCGTACAGATGCCGAATGTCAGTCGTCGAAACTGCACCTGACTAAATCCTGCCCTTGATATAATACCTGTCATGATTTCGCCTTGCGGAAAAACTTTGATGGTTTGTGGCAGGTAGTGGTAAGCACTGTTATCTTTAGAAAATAATTTGCCTAAAACAGGGATGACAATTTTGGAGTAAATAGCAAATAGTTGTTTCATTGGGAAACGGTCAGGGGTTGTTAACTCCAGTATCACCAAGTGCCCGCCAGGAGTGAGTACACGGCACATTTCGGAAAGTCCTTTGTCCAGATCCTCAAAATTGCGAATGCCAAAGGCAACGGTGATAGCGTCAAAACTGTTATCAGCGAACGAGAGAGAGGTACAGTCTTCACGGGCAAAAGAGATTTTTTCTGCGAGACCTTCCTTTTTTACTTTTTCACGCCCCACGTTCATCATGCCTTCAGAGATATCCGTCCCGATAAGTTGCTTGGGTTGGAGCATACGGCAGGAGAGGATAGCAAAGTCACCAGTACCGGTAGCTACATCCATAATACGCTGTGGGCGGAAAGGACGTAACCAGTTGATCGCTTTACGTCGCCAGCTTTTGTCGATACCCAATGAGAGGGTATGATTAAGCATGTCATACGCAGGAGCGATGTTATCGAACATTTGTTCTACCTGTTCACTTTTCTTGCCGTCTGTGGCGTAAGGCTTGATTTTTTCCTGGGGGTAATTCATATTTAATTGAAAATTGAAAGTTAAAAATTGAAAGTTGAAAGTTGAGAATTGGAAGTTATTATACAGTATAATAGTGCAGCTAATTTTCAACTTTCAACTTTCAGTTTTCAACTATTTTAAGAACGTAGAAACGTTCTTAAATATACGTTCCGTTATATTGCTCGTATCTTCCTTAACAAATTTTTCTCCGGTGATGTTTTCGAAAAGTTCGATATAGCGGTCACTAATGCTTTGTACGATTTCCGGGGTCATTTCAGGTACTTTCTGGCCGTCTTTTCCCTGGAATCCGTTTTCCATCAACCATTCGCGTACGAATTCTTTAGAGAGTTGCTTTTGTGCTTCACCTTTTTCAAAACGCTCCTGGTAACCTTCAGAGTAGAAATAGCGGCTTGAATCCGGAGTGTGGATTTCATCCATCAGGTAGATGGTGCCGTTGTGTTTACCAAATTCATATTTCGTATCAACGAGTATCAACCCACGTTCTGCTGCGATTTCTGTTCCGCGTTTGAAGAGGGCCAATGTATATTTTTCAAGAATTTCGTATTCTTCAGGGGTAGCTAACCCTTGTTTCAGAATTTCTTCTTTGGAGATATCCTCGTCATGCAATCCCATTTCTGCTTTGGTAGTAGGAGTTACGATTGGTTCCGGGAATTTTTCATTTTCACGCATTCCATCCGGAAGTTTTACTCCGCAGATTTCGCGTACACCACTTTTGTAAGTACGCCATGCACTACCGCAAAGATAGCCACGTACAATCATTTCAACCGGGAAACCTTCGCAAAGTACACCTACCGTAACCATTGGGTCGGGGGTAGCAAGTTTCCAATTCGGGCAGATGTCAGTTGTTGCATCAAGGAATTTGGCAGCAATCTGGTTCAGCATTTGTCCTTTGTAAGGAATACCTTCAGGTAGCACCACATCAAAGGCCGAAATACGGTCGGTAGCTACCATAACAAGTTTTTCACCGTTGATGTTATAAACATCACGTACTTTTCCGTGATATACGCTTTTCTGTCCCGGAAAGTTGAATTCAGTTTTAGTTAATGCTTTCATCTTATATAATTTACAATTTGTTTTCTACGGTCATGACTATAGGTCTGTTGACGATTTACGACAGGAGTTGAACTGATTTACAAGAGAATTCTATTATCAGTTAGCTTTAGGCTTATTATTGATAACTTCTGTTTTCTCATTGGTAACTCTTGCTCCCTCTTTAGCTGTTTTTCTCTCTTTGTCAAACTTTTCATAGGCATCTACAATACGCTCTACTAATTTATGGCGTACGATATCTTTTTTGTTTAGTTCTACAAAACTGATACCTTTTACCCCCTTCAATATGCGGAGTGCCTGTACTAAACCCGATGTTTGTGAAATGGGGAGATCAATCTGTGTCATATCTCCGGTCACGATCATTTTGGTATTCATACCCATGCGGGTAAGAAACATCTTTATTTGTTGAGTAGTTGTATTTTGTGCTTCGTCCAGGATTACGACGGCATCATTCAGTGTACGTCCGCGCATGAAAGCGAGCGGAGCGATCTGGATGATATTAAGCTCCATATATTCTTTTAGTTTTGCAGCAGGAATCATGTCTTGCAAGGCATCATAAAGAGGTTGCAAATACGGATCTATCTTCTCCTTCATGTCGCCGGGAAGAAAACCTAATTTTTCACCGGCTTCTACGGCAGGGCGGCTAAGGATTATTTTTTTGATTTCTTTATTTTTAAGTGCACGAACAGCAAGCGCTATCGCTGTATAAGTTTTTCCCGATCCGGCAGGACCGATGGCAAACACCATGTCGTTTTTGGCAAATCCCTGTACTAATTTCAGTTGGTTTTCACTGCGGGGGATAATAGGTTTTCCGGTTACACTGAATACAATCACGTTCCCGGTCTGTTCAGCCTGTGGAGCATTTCCTTTAATGATGTCGATAATGACTTCTTCTTTCAGCGAATTATATTCGGCACAATATTTCTCAAGTTTAATGATGTTTTCTTCAAAGGCACACATTTCTTCCTCATCGCCCAGAACTTTGATAACATTGCCACGGGCAACAATGCGTAGCTTTGGATATAAAGCTTTAATTAACTGTATGTTGGCGTTGTTTACACCATAAAAAATAACCGGATCAATATCCTCAAGAACAATCAGTTTTTCTATCATTGAGTTGTATTAAAGAAAAATATCTGCAAATTTAGTGAAAAGGTTTGGATACTTTAGGTGTTCCGGCAGAATAAATTTACAACGTATGGTTACGAGTGCTTCCCGCACGGAGAGGTTCGGCAGGTGATATTTGATTAAAACGCAGCTGAACGCAAATTCTCGCTAAAGCAGAGACTTAAAAGATAAAATAACATCTTTTTTAATTCGCGTCAATTTGCGTTAATTCGTGTTTCATCAGATAAATAGATCTTTGTGGTGTAATGCCTCATTATCTTGTTGTGATATGGAAGCAACCCTGCTTTAGCTCATATTTAATATAACATTTGTCTTCTTTTCTCAGGTCGCGCAACACTTCCGACAGTACGAGTTTTAATGTGTCTGCACTGACATCCTGTAAAGGTCGTCCGTCCTCATCTTCAATTTTTTTGAAGCGTTTCCAGCTAACGTCGAATGTTGTTCCATAGAAGTGGGCCGAGTTTTTGGATGCGTTTATATTTCTGCGCCTCAAACGTTTTACGTCATCTTCTGTACGGAGAACAGAAGTGATGACTATTTGATTTGGATTTAATCCTTTTGCTGTGAGTGAGTCAAGAAAATTGCTTCCTATTGTGTTAAGTAAGTCACTGGCGCGTGGTACCAGGAAGGGGATGGAATGTGTAAGTGAATCAACGGTATAACAATCATTGTTTTTGATGTGTACCAGTTTTCCTTTCATTCGTTCAGCTTCTTCGCGTGAAGTTAACGGGCGGATTCCTAAACTTTGTGCTGCTTTAAGGTGAATATCGTTCAGATCGCCAAATGAACGTTTATAACTGATAACCCCTTTTATATTTCGTGGCTCGTTTAGTTTGAGCGATTTGTCTTTTTCCTTGCATCCGGCAAAGCTAATGAAAGTTATAAATAAGAATAAATAGACTGGATAATGATAAAAACGCATGATAAATTCTATTTCTAATTTAATAATGTGCCAATATGCCAATTAAGCTGTACATACATTGCGCAGCCAATTGGCACATTGATTATATTGGCACATTATTTTTTCTTTTCTTCTTCTTTTTCTTCTTTACTTTCCGGGTTTATAATTCCCTTCACAGTTTCTCCAATGGGCAGTTTATCAAGAACTCCTAAACTTGGTGCTACCGTTTTTACCAGCGAACTAAGGAAATTGCTTGTGCTACCGTTTCCTCCGTCAAATACTGTGATATTTCCCAGATTCATATGTTCAAATGCTTTCACCTGTTCACCGGCAATTTCTTTCCACTGGTCTACCATCTTATACTGGATAGCGATAGCCGGATTGGATTCTGCTGCGCGCACCATAGCTTCAAAGCCTTCTGCTTCTGCCAGCAACGAACGCTTTTTACCTTCCGCTTCTGCTTCCAGCTTCATCTGAATAGCTTTTGCTTCTGCTTCTGCTTGCGCTAAAGTAGCCTTTGCACGCGCCTCCGCTTCGCGGGTTATTTTTTCTGCTACGGCTTCTGCTTGCAGGATAGCTTCTTGTCGGGCTATTTCTGCCGGAACTATTTTTTCTGCTTTCAAAGAGGATTCCACCTTTTTCGCTTTGGCCTCTTCCACCTCTTTCTGTGCAGTCTCACGGGCTGTTTGCACGGCAGCTTCTGATCTTGCAGCAGCTTCTCCGGCCTCTTTATCGGCATTGGCTTGTGTCACAGCCAGTTCAGCGTCCGATTTGGCAACTTCTTTTTGTGCCTCATTTCGCCCGATGGCTGCTTTTTTGGCAGCTTCTGCCTGTTTGATTTCCATGTCAGAATTTAGTTCTGCCACGCGGCTTTCCTTTTCCGTATTCGCCTGCTCAATGCGTATGTTCTTATCTGCTTCTGCTTTTGCTACCTGTGCCTCTTTTTCCGCATTGGCAATTGCTACTTGTGAGATACGGTCTTTGTCTGCATTAGCGACCGAAATTTCCTGTAACTTCTTTGTCTCGGCAATGGCGATGTCCTGGTCTTTACGAGTTTCGGCAACTTTGGTTTCACGTTCTTTTATCTGAGTTGCGATTTTGATAGCACCTAATTTTTCTTGTTCTTCAATGTTCGCTTGTGCCTCGTTCAGTGCTTTACTTTCGGCTTCTTTACCTAAATTGACAATGTAGTTGGCTGCATCGCGGATATCACTGATGTTGATATTCATCAGATATAAACCGAATTTACGCAGTTCAGTATCAATGTTATCTTTTACTTTTGACAAGAATTTATCGCGATCGGAGTTCAGTTCTTCAATTGTCATGTCGGCAATAACCAGACGCATCTGTCCGTATACCACATCTGTAATCAAGTTCTGTTTATCATCCATTGTAAGGCCCAGCATACGTTCTGCTGCATTCTGCATTACTTCGTGATCAGTACTGATAGCTACAGTAATAGTGGTTGGCACATCTACACGGATGTTTTGTGCTGAAAGTGCTCCTGTCAGTTTGCAGTCTATCTGCATGGGTTTCATCGATAGGAATTCATATCCTTGTAGGATAGGCCATACGAAAGCCGCGCCACCATGATAGAGTTTTGCCGATTTTTTGTCTTTACCTGTTTTACCGTAAACTACGAGTACTTCGTCACTTTTACATTTACGGTAGCGGGAAAGAATTCCGATAAATGTAAGTAAAATAACTGCCACCAGAATAGCAGCCATAATCATCATTTCCTGAGTCATGTTATTTGAGTTTTTAAGTTATTTGAGTTTCTGAGTTCTTAAGATTTTCACTGTCCACTGTCCATTGTCAACTGTCCATTGTCCACTGTCAACTAATATAAAGCGCTCCTTCTTTATAAGAGGCAATAACAGTTTTATCTCCTGTTTGGTAATTCTTGGCTGATTCAGATATAACATCCACTTCTCTCATTGCGCCATCGCGTTTCACCTGTACGGTATATTTTCCTTCACCCCGGCTGAAGTAGATAGTACATTCCCGCCCTACAAGCTGTTCTGTTTTTTCTGAGTGGTTGTCTTGCTGTAGCTGATAAGCCTTTTTGTAGAGATACCACACAGCAAATACGAATAGCAATCCGACGAGTATGCCAATAATATATGCTGTTGCATCTGTACTTTGTTGCAGATACATATACCATCCAAATCCGATACCAAAATGAGTTAACCCTTTGAAAGAAACTACACTGCCTATGTCTGTGTCAATATCTGCGTCAGCATCAAAATCACCAAAAAAGATGGATAGAATGAACTGAACAACGAAAATACCTGTTGTGACAAGTGCGATGATTAGAAAAATATTACTGCTCATGGCGTTTGTATTAGTGATTTGTTGTTATTTTACTTTTCAAATATACAACTTTAGCGGATACGAACCTATATATTTTATAATAAATCTCCACCCACTTACCATTATATCCGTCGACGATATTGTCAGGGGGGATCTTCATTTCTTGTTGACGATCAGATCGAGTCCTTGTTTACGGTAAAGCTCAAAACGCGTGTCGCTTGATATAAGTGGTAAATGTTCAGTTAATGCATGTGCTATAATAACATGATCTGAAGGATCCTTATGTCCTTGGCTCTCATTGATTTCCATATGGGCATAAATACCCATATGCTCCCTTTTAAGGGGAGTATTTTTGATATAATATTCTTTCTCGATGGCAGTGACCATTTCTTCTATAGAGTTTCAACGTTTGGAACACAGTCCTTTATTTCTATATCCTACAATCAATTCACGCACTGATTCTACGCTGATATACAATAAAGTATTCGGTTCTTCGAGTAAAGATAATACATCTCTACTTAAAGAATCTACATCGGTTGCCAAATACACAAAAATATTTGTGTCTATCAAATATCTCATTGTTCTATAATAAAAACTTTGTGTCATTTACAATAAGACTTCCCTTCAGTTTTCTTGCAGCTTCAAGTGTTTTACTGACTTTCTTTTTTGTTTTAAGCTCCTTCGTTTCAACCTTTTCTTCTTCCGCTTTTTTCTTTCATAGCTTCTGATTATTTATGGATTGTATAAATTACTAAGCAAAGATAATACTTCTTATCTTATTGCCTGTGTGATAAATGTTGAAAATCCCCACCCACTTACCACTATCTTCTCAGACGGTATTGGTAAGTGGGATGAGGAACACAAACAAAACAAACAATATATTCTTGTTAAAAAGGGATGATCTTTATCATGATTTAGGATATTCTATCATCATTTCCGAATCGGAACACAAGGTGATAGGACATTTCTCAATAAGTGTACCTAAGTCAATTTCTACGCGGTCAAGTATAATATCATACGTCGTGTTCACGAATTGTTTGATTTTTACAAGTCCTTTAAATAACTGTTTTATAAGTTGTGCAGAACGTTCATAGGCATACCAGTGACCTTCTTCTTCGTACAGATACACTTGCTGTGTATTTTCTGATTCGCGAGTTAAGATATCGAGTATTTCCATAATATTGTATTTTATTGATTGTTAATCTATATCGCGTACACAACGTATAGTCATCTTATAAGAACTATTATAGCTATCTAAAAATAAAACTTCTCCATCTATACCAAAGTGTCTCTTTTTATTTATATCAGTATCTCCGAATCTCCAATGAGTACGGGAAAAGGATCTGTCAGTATATTTATATCCTCCACTATAATAATCATAATCATATGAATGAATAACGTTCGTTTTATCATTGAGAAACATAATCATCAACTCGCGCTGATTAGGAGCTCTCCATTTATAACCACCTTCTGTGTAGTTTTTGCATTTACTATTATGATAGGTGTCGATATCAAAAATACTTTTCCATACAACGCCACTTCCCTCTCTTTGATCTACAAAACTGTTTGCCATTTGAAATGCTTTGTAGGGTCTGTTAGTATCACTAAAATTATCATGACGCTCTAATTCTGCTTCCACTTTTCCCGGTCGTATGTTTTGAGGGGTCATATAACTCATTCTGAAATTATTGTTACTCTTTGTATAGGCAGGTGATACTGTCTTAGCCTTTTGATCTGCATTTGCATTGGTTAAACCCAAATTACGGACACATCTTAGTTGCTGCGGAGAATAGAATTTGGTATTTCCTTCGGTACCTCCTAAAAAACCACTAAAAGAGCATCCTTCTTCTGACCAGATTTTTAATCCGTCACTTGTAATGTAATGATAGCGGGTGTCGTCACCGGTTACTCCACTTGTGATAGAACTATCGTCAAATAATGGAGATGGTAAACTTTTTGCACCTAAAAACATACTCATTAATTGTGCACTGGCTGGCAGATACCATTTCACTTCATCCATATCAATAGTTCCATCTCCATCTTCGTCTCTATTTCTGGAGAGGCATTCGGCTATAGCTGCAACATCCTTCATGGAATATGTATATCCTTTAGCATCAGCAGTGTATGTTATATAGGAATTCCACTTATTGTTTTTTACATAACTATATGTATTGTAAAATCCATTATCTACAGACCATGAACCATAATATTCACTTCCCCGGGCACTACTGGCCCGGTCGCCATTTGGTCTGTTACTGCTTGTTAACTTCCAGGATGGTATACCTGTTTCATTCACATGCTCCATACCTAAAGCATTTCCATCGTCGTTTAGGTCGGTAGTACTGTAGTAAGTCTGGATTGATCTTTGGGTGAACATATATTTCGCTTCCGAATAACTACTTTCTTTGTCTGCACTGTATTGAGGTGAGAGGAATAATAGTAGTTTACGGTTCTCTTTATTCACAAAATACTTCCAGTAATGACTTTTGTCCGTCCATTCTCTGGCAGCTTTGTCTGTGGGGGGAGTATCATAATAATATTCATCTATGAAGATTGTGTAATAATAAGTCTTTTTTTGATTATATCCTAAATCTGCTCCACGGGATTCCATGTCTTTTTTTAAATCATACAAATAGATAGGAGTTGTTCCCTTTTCTCTGTATTTTGCCAATGTTTGGGCATCTGTTGTTCTTTGGAGTTTAATCCATTTGTAATCTCCTGCATCTTTTTCTGTTCCTGGCAGTTTACCTGTTTCACTATATATTGCATCATCAGCAAATGGAGATTGTATGATGAATGACAACTCTTTGATTTCTTCGTAAGTAAATCCTAAATTGATACAATTGTAGTGGGCATCCAAAGAGTATACAATGGTCTTAGCATCTACTACATCGCCTTCAACTCCCGGATTGGCACCTTCTTCATCTTCACCACCTTGTACTTCAACAATAATACTCTCTACGTCGTTGATTGTAACATTGTAAGTGTATTTTTTGTTACGCTTGCTTTTGAAGTTCTCAATGTCATCTGCTCCTCCTCCTAAATGTATGATATATTTGACGTCTGCAGTTCTAATTCCATCCGGATTTGATGCATTTGTTATATTCATTTTGGCCTTTATCTCTACATAGGTAGCATTTTCTTCTACATGTCTGTATTCTCCTGTATTTCCTCCACTTTCGTTTTTATATTCTTTTTCTCTATCTGTATATTTAGAGAGAACATTTCCCTCTCTATCCTGTGTTATGGCATCTTTTAGATTTTCCTGCATGTAGAAACCAAAAGAATATACATTGTTGTCTATAGTAATGCCACTGTTCTGTTCTCCACTGTTTGAATAAGTTGTTTCAGGATAATTGTCAGTATGAGCTATAAGGTAAGAGCTGGTAGGAATGTTGTAAACTTGCCAACTTGTCAATTCAAATTTCTCTATTTTGTCTCCTAAATTAATTTTAAATTGGATATGAGAGTCCAAACGGCATAGGCGTAAAGTTCCATTTATAGCACCACCACGAACAGGTATATAGCAGGTACCTTCTGCCTTTGCTTCGTTTGTTATAGTGTTATCCGCACTTTCAAATGTTCCGCTCATTAGTAAGCGGGGAGTCTCGCGGTTTATATTTCCATCGTTATTTAATGTTGTAAAAATAGCTTTTAATTCATTGACTGAATTAACTCGATCCAGTTTAGCTTTTAATTCTCCTTTTTTATCCAACTCATTACCTTCAACATTGGCTATGCCATAAATATAACTTTTTCCACTGGTGGTTTGTATACCTGTTATTGTACCCTTGGTTGGAGAGGATTGATCTCCATTGGTATGCCCAAAACCGGTTAGCGCATCACTGTTATAATAGTGGCTGCCTTGCTTTTTTTCACCTTGAGAATTGAAAATAAACAGATATAAATCATTTACCTGAAATTCTCCGGCATCGCTGAGCCGTGTATTGACTTTCTGCATCTCCGATGTGTTGAATTGGAAGTCAACTTCTACAGGTATCCCTTCTTCTACCTGGTTTTCGTCCTGATAGGTTTCGTCTGTACAGGCTGTACAGAAAAGAATTGCCAGTATAAGGCTGAATGTCTGTTTTGCGTATGCAAATATATTGTTTTGCTTTTTCATGCGTAAATTCTCCTTTAATTAATTAAATGGTGGTACATCTACATTAATATAGTCCCATCTTTCTACTTCGTAGCTACATTGAGTAGTTACATTGACATCCTGGCTTATACTTGTGATGTTGAATTTATACCAATTGTTTCGAAGTATGTCAAAGGTATCTCCTTTGCCGTTTACCTTGAAATCTATCCTGTATACTTTCTGTATTTTTTCCGAGAGTGATGTAGTCAGTTCACCTGTTATCTCAAGATAGGAAATCTGGTTGTCACTTACATCTTTATTCTTATACTCGGGGATGTAGATTTTATTTTGTATACCAGCTTTTTGCTCACTGGTGGTTGCTGTGAATGTTATATTTCCTTGCATTAAAGCACTCTGAGGTATGGAAGGAGTAGTCATTGTTTCATTACTGACAGGTATACAATATCCTTTTGTATTGTAATTGCATACTTTGACTGTTTCTAATTTAAAGTGATCAAACCCGGTTCCACTATTCAGTGTTACGTCTACTTTTGCGATGGCTCTTATGAGTGATAAGCTTGCTTGATTGATATCCTTTTCTTGAATGGCATCAAGAGAACAAGTGCCCCACATCGGGATATACTTCTTATTAGTGCCCTGTGTTGGAAATACCCAATCACCTTGACCAGAGGTATATGCATATTCCAATTGGTTGTATAGGGCTTTTTTGTTTACTACCGAAATCGGAGCCGTTATACTTCTTGCCGTCAAATTAGTAAGTACTACTATTTCTATACCGTTACTCTGATGTTGGTAATCACTTTCCAGTACTCCAATGATGGTACGGGTAGCATCTCCATCTGTTCCGCTGATATATACTTTGCTGGCTTTTTCTATAAAAGAACCATTTTGACTGAAAACATATACATGTACATCATTTATATACTGTTCGCCTGCTGTACCGGCTTGAATGTCTGTTGAAGTAGCCTGTGGCATATTCAACGTGAGATGAACCTGAACCGGATTCTCTTGTTCTATAGGGTACTCTTCTATCAGCTCATTCTGTATACAGGATGTAGTAGCCAGGCAGAGGAATGCCAACAGACAATATGTTAGTTTTGAATATCTCATTGCTTTGTTCTTTTTAGAGTTCGAAGTCGTTTATGTTCACGATCCAGTCATTGATCTGAATTTTGGTACTGATCAGTGTCATGTTCTCGTCGACGAAGAAAATCATTCCGAAATTATCTTCGCGATCCAGATATTCTTCGAGGGGCATATTGAGTTGGCTTGGTTGCAGTAGGCTCAGATATCCGATCAGTGAACCATTGGCAAGTAAATTCTTGTTTGTTTGCTGGTCTACAATTCTCAGTTCCGGCTTTTGGGTTTTGAGCAGACGTCCTACACTAATTTCGGCTACAGCTGCAGGATATTCACTTTCTGTAGTACCATCTGCACTGAAAGCACGTGTGCTAATGCTTGTATCTTCTGTGACATAGGGAAGATAGGTAAGCAGGTTGTCTTTCAGCAGTGTATTATCGTAGTTCATCCAGCCGTTGTCATCATAGAGGGTATATGAAAACCGCTCTTTACTGATAGCGTTGGCACGGGTGATAGGTTTATCGGGATTTTGATTGACTTGTGCAATTACAACACGTATGGTATTGGTATTTTTTGTCAAAGGAACGGTAACGATATTCTGTCTGCCGCTGCGAGTGAATGATTGCTTGGTAACTTCTCCGTGCCAGAGGGGTGAGAGCGGATCTTTTACGATGTATTTTCCTTCTTCGCCGTTAGCACGAGTTTGAGATTCTTTATTACGTAAAGTCAATGCGGTGAGGTCTTCAATTCTGGAGTTGGCAGTCATCAAAGGGACGGCGAAAGACTGGTCATCCAGTCCGGCCCAGGTTACGAGGTGATAGTCGCCCGGCTCGATGTCTACAGACATTGTGTATTCTCCGGTTCCTAATCTGTCTTCACCTTCTTCTGTCTTCTGATAGACGAATTTTCCTTCGTCGTCGAAGGCATATAGTGTTACAGTTTTTACTTCTTTTGCGAAAGCATCTTCAAAAGCCATGTTTCTGTCATACACAAACTTTACGCGGTATTCGATGCTGCAATCGCCTTCTTCGAAGTCCAGGATAGAATCACAGGATGCCATTGCACCAGCCAATACTGTTAGTAGCAGTATTTTGTTTGCTTCTTTTTGTATGGTAGTGAGTATTCGTTTCATGCTTTCTTTATTTTTTGCTATGAGCTTATTGTCTTGTTTGGGATCTTTAGGTATCAAACCTTGAGAGAAAAAAGAGAGGCGGGGGAAAGAAGGAGGAGGGAACTTCTTGTTCCCCCGCTTGGAGTTTGTTTATGTGTGATGCAATTAGAGAATAATATCGTTATTCCAAACAGTCCAAGGTGCAACTGTTATGTTAAGTTTCAGATAAGTAAGTGGATTACCTGGAGTCGGGATATTAGTACCTGGATCACCTAACTCTGTAATTTTTGATACTGATAATTTGTAATAGTTATTATGAACAATCTTAGTTTCAGCACCTGTTTTTATTTCTGCTCTGTAGTAACAAATTCCTTTTGTGTATTTTTGAATACCATATTTATTGAAATCTTCGTAAGAACTGTTATCGCTTAATGCTGTTTGATTATCTATTCCGGTATATATTTCTTTATTTGTTAATTGACCAAAGAATTTGCCGTCTTTAGCATTCATAACATCAAAACTTGGATACAATATACCGTCAGCATCTATGTAGAAGTTGTTACCCTCTGTATAGTTGGGGAATTCTGTAATTTGAGCTTTGTAAAGTATCATAGTAGGAGCTGCTGCATTATTGTTCTCTAAGCAATAAGTTACTTTATTAGCTTCCTCAACATTCATTTCTTTGATCGTAGTAAGTCCATCAAATGTTTGATAAGCTTGTTCTTCTTTAAAATATTGGAAATATCCTGTATTTGCCGGAGTAAAAATGGTAGTACTATTTGTGACGTTAGTAGTTTTGTTCAAATTTACATATGAATATTCTGATAATTTTACTTTGATTGCAGAACCGAATTTATCTGTACTATTTTCAATAGTAAACTCTTTATCTTTTGCTGTTTGTTCTGCAAGTTTTGCAGCAATACGGGATACAGTAACATCGGCTTCATTGTCTTGACCACCTTTGATTGTACATGAACCTTCTCCAAACATTAAGAATTTTGAATCTTTTGGATTAGCAATATCACCTAAATCATCCATATTGCTATATGTAGCAGTTTCTTGAAGATTTGCGTAATTTTCAGTAGTAATCTTTGTTACAGGATTAATGAATACAAATATTTTTGCAATACCTGAATTTACTTCAACTTTTTCGGTCTTAATAATTAGGCCTTCTTGAGTAAAGCCAGGAGCTGCTTCAGTGTTATTGTCAAAGTCATAAACAGCTGTAGGGGTGTTATCGTTGTATTTTAACACAAAGGAGATTGTGTTTACTTTTTGCTCGCAACTTAAACCCTCATCTGACTTGTCTCCTGATGCTGTTGTAGCTCTTGTGGTTTGAGGAAAACCAATTGAGAATTGTAATGCTGCATCTTTTGCTGCATTTTCACCACCATTAACGATTGCATCATCTTCATTGCTACAAGATGCCATAGCCATTACTGCTAATCCTGCTAAAAATAAACTTCTTAGTTTCATAATCTATAAAATTAAATATTAATACTTTTTGATTCTTGTTTTTGATTTTGCACTTTCAAGGAGTGCGGTCCTTACTTTTTTTGAGAGAGCGACATTATTATTTAGTATAATAGTGTGGGTTCTGTTCATGTGTGGAGTTCGGTAGATTTGGAAGTGTCTTATCTAATAAGGAGAGAGCTTCCGAATAAAAGTTTCTTTTTTCTTTGAAATGTTTTTTGTTTGTTTTATTGTTTACTATTGTTTTGTTCTTTAACTATGCTCTTTTTTGTTTTGCAGAAACTTCTATTATATAAGGAAGAGAAGTTTCATGCTTTTATATTTTAAGGAGAGGCATATCCTTCTTGTCTTTCGACATTGCAAAGATAGAGGGAAGTCATGAGTCCGCTCATTGGTGTTTTTTTCAAAAATGTGCGATGTTTTCTGCAAAATGTAAAGTAGGGCTTTTGTGGTGTGTGTTTCAGTCAAAAATGAATGAAATACGGCTTAATTCTCATGATACAGGGGTGTTTTCACGCATTTCTCACTCATGTTTTTCATCTAAAACAGATTCTTTTTTGCTGAATTATATCTGTTTTTTGGGTTTGGATTCAATGAGAATCTGATGATGAATTTAACATGGTATGTGGGGGGAATTTTAAATCTACGATCATTCACGTTAATCTGCGTTTTATCCGGATAATAAAATTCTGTGCTACTCTGTGGTGAAATATATTCAAAACCTGTTAACTTGTCTCCTTGTCAATAGCTTTTTAACACTCCATTTGAGGCTTTTGTATTTAGGAATATAAGGTATAGTATTTTTGAAGTTAAACTATCCATCCTTTCTATGCAATAAGTACGTATTTAACGAGTCCTTAAAATAGGTTTTTTTAAATCAGGAAATAGACTTTGTTGTTGGCTGAATACAAGAGTATTAGCACTAAGTAATAGAATTTGTCCGGACTTTGTTCTTTGGAGGTGGAAGGAGTGCTGAAAAGATAGTTGTGATTTTAATAAGTATCAAAATATGATGGATTGAATTAATATTATTAACACTAAGTGTTAACGCCAGATTCCTGTTCGGCAAGTTTGTACACTTTTGTAAAGTATGTTAGTACACTTTTATAGTACAAAAACGTACAGTTAACACATGCAAAAGTGTACAATCTTGCGTATATAATATAAATGGGTTTTATATCGCTGAAAATAAGCTGGTTGTATGGGTTGATGGTTACTCTTGTGCTCTTTGGTCTGTCTTTTCGGAGAGTAGGATACTTACTTATTTGACAACTAAAAGAAACCGCCGGATGAATGGGGGAATATTCATCCGGCGGTTTCTTTAAAAACAATTTATTGAGATATTTGGAATGAGAAAAAAAGTATCTTTGCTTTATTCTACTGGGAAGTTGCGTTGTTTGGCTACTTCCTGTAAGTTGACTTCTGCCTCTGATACTCCTGCTTCTTTGGCACGAGTGAAATATTGTTGTGCTGTATCAAGATCACCCTCTATCAGTGCTATTACCCCTAAATTGTTTTGAGTAGCTCCTTCGTTAGCATCGGCTTTAGTGAGATATTTTTTGGCGATAGTAAGATCACCACCACGCTGAATCTCCATAGCTGCTGCGTTCAGATTAGCTGTCGGGTCATTCGGGAACATAAGTGCTGCTACCTGGAAGGCATGGTTGAACTCTTCGCTACCCTGTTCGTAGGTTTGTGCTACATTGAATATCTCTTGTAGACTCAGCTGTTGCGGATGGGTATTGATAATCTCTTTTGCTTCATCAAGGTTGAATCCGCGTACGGTGTATGCCACTGTATAGTCTGAGTGGCGCAGAGCCGGATAGCATTCGTTTAGCAAAAAGCGGTATGTTTCGGGACCTACAAGACGGGCGATGCGTTTCTCTTTGGCATCCATGTCTTTTTCGTCCAAATCAATCATTTGTAGGATCTCTTCCTTTTGTGGCAATGCAGAGTTCGTTATAAATTTGCGGAATCCTGCCCAGTCTTCGGGAGTAGAAGCCATGGTGAGTAGCCCTTCCGGGAAATCATAGTAATTGCGTACATAATTCAGCAGAGCAGCGGTACGACCTTTGGCCAGACGATCATTGTTGGCGTAACTACCTTCGGGAGAGGCATATCCTTCGAGGCGAATCCCTGTGATGGAGATGTTCTTATCGTTACGAATGGTATCAATAGTGGCGCGTATCTTAGCTAATTCTGCCTGATTGCGACGGTATTCCGGATAGATTATTGTTTTGTTGACCGGGAAATCGAGGAAAGCACTACCTTCCACAGCACGATGTTTGACTTCTTCGGCTTTGGGCGTGATGTACGCGATGGCCGGTTGCAGTTTAATGCGTTCGATATTTAATGTGGCAATCGGATCGAGTGTATTGGCTTCAACGATATTGCGGCAACCGCAAAGGTCGGCATCCATTACAAGATTGGCCTTTTGCATCCAGGCTTCGTAAGGAAGCTGTACGAGGTAACTGACCCGTTGCTCTGTTTTGCGTTTGCGACGTAGAATAACGAAAGCGTCTTTGGGAACTGTATTGCCACGTTCGTTGACAAGCGCACGGCGGCGTCCGTAAATTACAACCGGAGAAAGTGCCTTTGTGTGACCGTTGGCTTCCAGTATCGGGGTGAGGGTGGCAGAACGGTTGGATGAAATCTTCATGTTTGCCTGCATGATGATATCCATAGCAATCGTAAGGCGATTGTCGTCACTCCGGGTGATGGATTGATTCTCAACACGTACCTGATCTTTGTACACAGTTTGTGCCTGGGCACTCAGCCCCGGCAATATTACTAATAATAAGAGGTATATTACTTTTTTCATATCGTTTGCAGCGTTTGTTTAAAATAAATAGATTAAGCTGAGCGAAGCTTTGGTTGGGCCGAAATAATTCTTGTAGCCTTCGCCAAGTTTACCGCCACACTCTACACAGGAGAACTGCTCATACTTGACACGGGCATAGCCCACGCCGATGTTGGCTTCGATATTCCAGTGTTTACTCATGATCCATTGGTAACCATAGGAAATACCGGCGCCATAGAAATGTCCTTTGTAACGGTGGTCTTTCAGGCCCTTCCAGATTCCCCAGGGCATATCGATACCGGCTACCTGATAAATGCCTCCGTGTGCATGTATGCCGATGAAATGCCCGTTAAAACGATCGCAGAACCAATAGCGGTATTCCGGTTGGAATGCGAGCATCTTGAACATTTTGTTGTTACTGTCTTTCCAGGGGTTGTAGTTGGCATACAGGTCCAGAGTAGATTTTTTACTCAAGCCGATTTCAGCTCCGAGATTGATGGTTTTGGTAATGTCCATTAACACATTTGTTTTTATACCCACTACCTGCCCATATAATAAGGTGGAAGCGAACAAACAAACGAATAAAAACAGTTTTCTTTTATTTTCCATTATGCGTGGTAGGTTTTGTTTTGTTTTAGTGCAAAGGTAACCGGATTCTTTTTATCCATTAATTGGCATATTCATCTTTGTTCGGAGGTGATTCTTGCAATTGATATATCATTTCGGAGGGATGATTTCGTATAGTATGTATTTTAATCTTATTGATGGGTGTATAATTCATATTTTTATAGGTGGTGTTTTTGTATTCGTTTGTGTTTAATTCAGATATGATGGGTGTTTAATAAGTTGTATATTCTGTCCAAGTGCTTGTATGGGGTGTGTATCATTCAAAAAAGATGGGTGAATCATTCATTTTTTCTTCAAAAAAGTTTTTTTAATCAAATAAAGTCTTTACGTTTGCATCAGAAACAAACAAATGAAGGTCCCCACGAGGAATACAAACAAAACAAACTTTGGTGATAACAAACAAGTATTAGTAATAAAAAAATTGGAGGACCCATTATGAAGACTATTTATTCTTTTATCGTAATTGCATTAGTATTTGGTTTTACTTCTTGCACAAGTGCAGACAATGACATAGTAGAACAAACTTCCCTTTTCGAATCAGTAAGGAGTGCTTATGGCGTAGAGAACGTTACATATAGTATTACAGGTGCTGACAATATTCCATCAGTTTCAACAGAAGATATGCGTAATGTTCTCGAGGCTTTGCGTCAGAACAGCAATACTCAACACAATTGTATACGTACCTCGGAGAATGGTTATGAGAAAGTGGTCATGTCCGGCAACTATCAGGCTTCTACCCGTAGCAGTGTGAATGAAGGTTTTGCACTGAGCGTTGAGCTAAAATTCAGCTTTGATAATAATAAGGTATATTATTGGGGTACTGATTATTCTTTCTCTTCCAATTTATTCGACTGGCGTGCACAAGGTTTGTCACTCTCTCCGGTGAAGGGGGGTGACGGTAATACCTATGGATTCGAATCAGAAAGTTACCTGTATTTCAAAGTAAAAGATGAAGGTAATGTATTGGTGAAAGTACCGGTGGTATTCAAAGGCAATTACAATTTTCTGACAGAAGAAGGAACATATAGTTTTCAACTATTAAAATATAGCAAGTAATTATTTATTGTACGATAAAAAAATAATAAGGTGGGGAACACTGAAACAAACAATTGATTCTTTTTGTATAAATAGTTGAGGGACACCGAAAACAAGAACAAACTATTCCCCTGTAGGTTTTTGCCTGCAGGGGATTTTATTATGATAATGCAGACATTGCTTTTTTGACTGAGCATTTCGATATGGATAATAAATATAAGTTTATTTATTATTTGTTTTGTATCTGGTAGTTTTTGTATATATTTGTGTCTTAATACGAACAAATAATAATGTAGTTATCACTATTTCCACACAGATGAAACAGCATTTGATTAAATTTTCATTGCTAATACTCTGCCTTTTGGGGGCTCCGTACTTTTCTTATTCCTTCTCATTTTATGGTAACATGCTTCCTGTTACGATGAATAGTGGGTTGAATAACAATACTATTTATGATATCCATAACGGAAAGAGAGGATTTGTTTGGTTTGCTACAGATATGGGCCTCAGTCGTTATGACGGTTTTCGATTGTTGAATTACCCTTTGACTTCTCGTTATGATTCTTCTTCACAACCGGTGTTGGATGCCGTTTATTCTATTTCAGAAGATACTGATGGTTTGCTTTACCTCCGTCTTTTACGGGGGATTGTCTGCTTTGATACGAATAAAGAGGTTTATCTACCTGTAAACTTTGATTCGTCATTTGATACGAAAAGTATCACCTCTTTATATATAGTAAGCAAAGACTTTGTTTGTGTCGGAACCAGCAGTGGGCTCTATATAGGGAAAGCTGTCCGTTCTGAAAAGGAGGGAGAGGAGTGTATCACATTTACTTTATCGGTTGAGCCTATAGTAAAGGGAAACATTTCAAAACTATGCGGAATAGGCAGTGAGACTCTTTTTGTCAGCGTAGACAATTCGAAAGTGGCGATTTATGATGTTATCTCCGGAAAAGTTGAGATGCTTAAAGCGGAGTATAGCAAAATAACAACTCTCTATCAACATGGAGATTATTTGTGGATCTGTTCGTCGAGGGCCAACATTGAATGTTATAATCTCAAACAGCAAACATTTCATACCTTGCATGAGGCGGGTGGGTATTCGCCATTGCAGGATACGTATGTGACGGATGTTATCTGTCTGGATGAAAATACTTATTATGTAGCTGCCTGGACAGGGTTGTTTCGTCTGGAATTCGATTCTAAAGATCTGACTAAATCCGCTTATAGAATGGATTATGTAGAGCAACCATATAATTTTAAGGTGGCGAAAAAAGTGACGAGTTTGCTGTGGGATGATTCGCAAAGAATGTTGTGGGTAGGTACGTTTGGAGGTGGGGCACTTAAAGTTGATTTTACTAAAGATGCATGCAATCGTCTGCAACAACGGTTTAATGCAGATGTTACCGCCATTGAGGAAGATATGAAAGGCTGTGTGTGGATCGCTACGAATAAAGGACAAGTATGGAGAAGTACTTCAACGGTTCTTTCAGAAAATACTTCTTTTGTACCATGGACGAAAGGGATAAAGGTAAACGAGAACTACAGGATTTATAAAGATAGAAATGGATGCTTATGGCTGGGTGATGAGCATGCCGGAGTTTTATATATTGATCCGGTAACAGAAAAGGTGGAATCTTATAAGTTGGCTCCTGCTGGTAGGACTAATTTTTCAGCTTCTATCCGTCAGTTCTGCCTGGATTCCAGAAATCGCTTGTGGATTGCTACAGCAGAGGGACTGATTCTTTTTGATAGCAAAGGAAATACCAGTCGGCTGGTACAATTGGAAGATAAAGGCGTGAAGGTGAAAGATGTGCGTGCCGTAGCAGAAGATAAAGAAGGAAATATATGGGTGGGTACGAATCTTGGATTGAAGCGTATTGATGTACAGGGAACCGATATTACTTTGTTTGGAAACTATGAACGGGATGCCGGGTTGAATGTATCGCCGGTAAATTTTATTTATGTTAATAGTTACAATCAAATATTTGCTTCTTACTCTGATAAAATATTTCGCATAGACGGACGTGAAAAGGATAAAGTGGAAAGTGTGTTTACTTTGATGAATGGTTTGAGTAGCGGACATATTTTCTGTATGGTTGATGATCAGAATGGAAATACCTGGTTGGGAAGTAATTCGGGGATTATGACAATAAGAAATGACCGGACTACATTTTATGATTATGCTTTGTTTGGAGATTGTGATAAAGTATGCCGTCTTCGGGACGGTCGGTTGCTGTGGGGGAATTCGGGAGAATTGATTTATTTTGACCCATTGATGGCTAAGAGTACCCGAAATAAAAGTCGGTTGGTGGTGTCGGAATTGTGGGTAAATGGTGAATCTGTACCTGTGGGAGAAAAGAGGAATGGGCAGATATTGCTGACTACCTCGCCCAATTTGCAGCAGAAGTTTGTATTTGATGCTGATAATAATGATTTCACTTTTTATTTTTCAGATTTGCAGTTTGGCATGATGCAACGGAAAATAGCTTATCGGTTATTGCCGGATGAGGCATGGAAAATAGGAACGCTGGAAAATGGTATTTCGTACAGACATCTGCCTGTAGGAGACTATACACTGCAAGTGAAACTGATCTATCCGGATGCCAGTGAAGGAGAAATGATTGAAATGTCTATTCGTGTGAATACACATTGGTGGAAAACAGGTTGGGCCTATCTGGGATATATGGCCCTGTTTTTAGGGATACTCTTCATTGTATATTATTACATGGAGCGTAAGGGGAAAAAACGTGAGATGCATAAAGCTCGTGAGATGGAGCTGAAAGAAACACTAAATCTTGCAAAGATGAAACAAGAACAAAAACAAGAAATAGAAGCGATGCGCAATCAGCTGCTCACGTTGTTTGTACAGGAATTGCGTACGCCACTTTCACTGATTATTGCGCCATTGAAGGAAATGTCGCAGGAGAATGATTTGTCGACCAGAATTCTGTCGAAGGTACGTGTGGCATACAGAAACTCTCTTGGGATGCTGGATGCATGTAATCAGTTATTAGCTATTTATACTCAACGCCCTTTGGCGGAAAAGCTGGAAGTATCTCGTAATACTGCTGATAAGATTTTGGACAAAGTAGTTTTTGCGGTGAGCGAACTGGTACGCATGAATCAGATTGACTTTCATTATGATAAAAAGACTAAAAAAGAACTTGAGATCTGGGTAGATAGTAATAGAATCCGATTTGTGTTGCATAATCTGCTCTCTAATGCGTTCAATCATGTACGTCTGTCAGGTTCAGTACATTTGTCAATGCAGGAGACGGTGAACAACGGAGTAGCTTATTGTACAATTACTGTGTCGGATAGTGGAAAAAGCCAGGTGAAGGAGGTCAGGCAGACAGTGGATGAAGAACTTCAGACAGATCTGACAGGGATTGAATTGGGATATGATGTGATGGAACAAGTTATTCTGTTTCATCATGGTTCAATAAGCCTGAACAGTGAAGAAGGAACAGGAACGGAGGTTACTGTAAATATTCCTATTGGAAAAGAAGTGCTGGAAAATGATCCGAATATTTTGTTCGTGGAAGAGGATGAACCGAAGGAAGTAGAGGAGGCGGTAGTGCCGGTAGTTGAGGCAGAAGTGCCTCGGGAAGTGCCCAGACCGGAAGAGACTGTGGTGCATATACCTGTTGAAACCCCTGCTGTTGCGAGAGCAAAGAAGAACTTATTGATTGTAGAAGATCATAAAGATATCCGTCTCTATCTGAAAGTTCTGTTTGGGAAGGATTATAACATAATAATGGCTACCAATGGACAGGAAGGTGTGGATATGGCCATCAAGGAGCAGCCGGACCTGATTCTTTGTGATGTGATGATGCCCGTTAAGGACGGATTTGAATGCTGCAAGGAGGTGAAGGAAGGATTGGATACTTGTCATATTCCGTTTATCATGCTGACAGCGAAGGTGGAAGACGAAGACATCGTCAGAGGACTTGAACTGGGTGCAGATGATTATATTCTGAAACCTTTTACTCCGAGTATACTGAAAGCAAAAGTACGGAATTTGATAAATGGGCGTGTGAACCTGAAACAGATGTATACCAAATTGCTGGTGTTGCCTGAACATGGTAATAGTGAAACAGATGAGGGTACAGAAGAGGTAAAAATGGAAGATCCGTTCATTGCTTCGTTGGTGAAAATTATAGAAGAGAATATCCGTGAAGCGGATTTCAATGTGAAGCGATTGGCATCAGATATGAATATGAGTCAACCTACGTTGTATCGAAAAGTAAAGCAGAGTACGGACTTCACGATTATAGAGCTGATAAGAGGGGTACGTATGAAAAAAGCGGCTGGACTGCTGAAACAGAAGGTGTATGCTGTTCAGGAAGTGGCTGAGATGGTGGGATATAATGATATACCTACTTTCCGTAAGCACTTTGTGGATACATTTGGTTCGACACCCTCTACTTATGCGAATTCAACGGATAATTCCTGATTCTCGATTAAAATAATTACCTTTGCACGCGAAAACCAATAATCGGATAAAAGCGTGCAAAGATATTTCATTTATTTGGCTTACGACGGAACCAACTACCACGGTTGGCAGATTCAACCCAATGGAAGCAGTGTGCAGGAGTGTCTGATGAAAGCATTGTCCACTTTTCTCAGAAGGGAAGTAGAAGTGATAGGAGCCGGAAGAACGGATGCAGGTGTACATGCCTCGTTGATGGTAGCACACTTTGACAATGAAGAAGAACTCGATACGTTGATTGTTACCGATAAACTGAATCGTTTATTACCTCCGGATATTTCGGTTTTTAAAGTTTGCCGGGTGAAGAAGGATGCACATGCACGTTTTGATGCAACGGCACGTACTTATAAATATTATGTCACTACCACCAAATATCCTTTCAATCGTCAGTATCGCTGTCGGGTTTATGGCACATTGGATTTTGAACTGATGAATAGAGCGGCTGCAACCTTGTTTGATTATTCGGATTTCACAAGTTTTAGTAAACTTCATACGGATGTGAAAACTAATCTTTGCAGAATTATGCATGCAGAGTGGACACAGGTAGATGATACTACCTGGGTATTTACTATCCAGGCTGATCGTTTTTTGCGCAACATGGTGCGTGCGATAGTGGGTACTCTGCTTGAAGTGGGCCGTGGTAAACTTACTGTAGAAGGCTTCCGCCAGATCATCGAACAGCAAGACCGTTGTAAAGCGGGTACTTCTGCCCCTGGTAACGCCCTCTTTCTGGTCAGCGTAGAATATCCTCGACATCTCTTTCTCATATGAAAAAAGTATCTTCAATCGTAAATAGTAAATCGTCTAATTGTAAATAAACTCATGTGGTTATTACTTGCCTTCCTCTCAGCTGCTTTATTAGGATTTTATGATGTGTTCAAAAAGCAGTCTCTCAAAGACAATGCTGTGCTTCCGGTGTTATTTTTGAATACGATTTTCTCGAGTCTGATCTTTTTGCCTTTTATACTCTTGTCTGTATATACTCCTGATGTATTGGGCGGGACAATGTTCGAAGTTCCTGTTGCCGGCTGGGATGTACACAAGTATATTGTAATAAAGTCGTTTATTGTTCTTTCTTCGTGGATATTCGGTTATTTCGGAATGAAACATTTACCGTTGACCATTGTAGGGCCTATTAATGCCACCCGTCCGGTGATGGTATTGGTAGGAGCGATGCTGATATTCGGAGAACGTCTGAATCTCTATCAATGGATTGGAGTACTGATGGCTATTATCTCTTTTTTTATGCTGAGTCGGTCGGGGAAAAAAGAAGGTATCGACTTTAAACACGATAAGTGGATCTTTTTTATTGTATTGGCTGCTGTGATGGGGGCTGTTAGTGGTCTGTATGACAAATACCTGATGAAACATCTCAATCCAATGTTAGTACAGTCGTGGTACAATGTGTATCAGGTGTTTATCATGTGTCCTATCCTGGCATTACTTTGGTGGCCGAAGCGTAAAACGACCACTCCTTTCCGTTGGGACTGGACGATCATCTTGATTTCAGTCTTTCTATGTGCTGCCGATTTTGTATATTTCTATGCATTGAGTTACGAAGATTCCATGATTTCTATTGTTTCTATGGTGCGCCGTGGTAGTGTGGTTGTGTCTTTCCTTTTCGGAGCGTTGTTCTTCCGTGAAAAGAATTTAAAAAGTAAAGCAATTGACCTTATTCTGGTGCTGATTGGAATGTTCTTCCTATATTTGGGAACAAAATAGGTGCTTCCCGGTGCTTCCCGCACGGGGAGGTACGGCAGGCGATGGGTCAGATTAAGATTAATATAAATAGATGATGAAGGATGGAAAAGATAGATAAATGGGACTTAGTCAAAAAAAGAGTAAGCTTGGGTGTGTTTTTTTTAGGCTTGGGTTTGTTTTTGTTTGCTCCGCTTCGGGCGCAGCAGGAGGCTAAGGCAGTATTTGTCAGTATGCCTGATTCTCTTTCTCCACTGCTTACGGCAGTGAATCGTGCTGATTTTATTGATTTTCTGGAGAGTAAAATGAAAGCAAAGGTGGAAAATCGTTTTGGGGGAGAATCAGAAATGACGGATCTGAACAAAGATTATATTCGTATTCAGATGACTCCGCAAAGTACTTGGCAAATGAAACTGTTGGCTGTTAATGATTCTACACAGGTTATTTGTACGGTGTCTACTGCTTGTGCTCCGGCATGTGATAGTAGTATTCAGTTCTATACCACTGACTGGAAAGAACTTCCTTTATCTGATTTTATTACGGCACTGCCTGTAATGAATAATTTTCTGAATACTCCTGATTCGGCTTCATCTTATGAATATAGTGAGGCTCGTTTGCAGGCTGATATGTTGCTTATGAAAGCCGATTTGTCGGCAACGGATCATACGCTTACTTTCACACTGGCCACTCCTGAATACATGGAAAAAGAAACAGCGGAAAAACTGAAACCGTTTATCCGCCGTCCTATTGTTTATATTTGGAAAGAAGGAGGTTTTTCAATTGACAGTTGATAATTGACAATTGACAGTGAACAATAAGTTGCACTGCATAGTAACTTTCAACTTTCCATTTTCAACTTTCAACTCTTTAAGCATTCGTGAATAAATGCTACCATTTCCGGAGTGTGTTCCTCTACGCTTTGCAATAGCTTGAATTGGGCTTTGGTGCGTACCAGATTATGTTCGGGATATTTGATTTTGTAGTAAGTATCTCCGTTGATGTAATCGGCAAGGAAACGTACACATTGCATATAGGGGAACAAAGCGGCTGCGTAAGGTAAATTTTCTATCTCTACCGGAGTCAGGAATGAATGTGCTCCTTCCAGATACCCTTTGGTAAATGCTTTGAAAATTTCCATGTTGAAGTTCACACGATTCAGGTCTTTATCATCTTCGTCACCGGTATTGGCTCCTGTGCGTAGAAAATCTCCATAGTCGGAGAAGATAAAACTCGGCATTACTGTATCCAGGTCGATGACACAGAGTACTTTTCCATCTTCGTCAAACATCATGTTGTTCACTTTGGTATCGCAGTGGCATACACGTTTAGGAAGGGTTCCTTCGCGGTACATACGCTCTGCCTTACACATTTCATCGGCACGCTTTTCTATTTCGTCGATATAATATTGAACCTCAGTCAATCTGCCGGCTGCATTGGCAGCTACGGCATCACGAAGCTGTTTCAACCGGAACTCCATATTGTGGAAATCGGGAATTGTTTCTCCCAATGTTTCCGGAATATCGGCCAATTTTGCCTGGAAATCACCGAAAGCCACTCCGGCGTAATAAGAATATTCCGGATTAACTGTTTCATAGGTTTTTGCTCGGGGGATGAAAACCATGATACGCCAGTAGTTTTCACCATCATACCAATATGTTTTACCTCCGTCAGCTTTTACAAAAGTCAGGACTTTACGATCGATATCTGTTTCTCCCTGTTCTTGCAGTTTTCGGCGGATATGACTGGTTACAGCTGCTATATTGTTTTGCAGCATCTCCACATTCTGGAAGATGGCATGGTTGATACGTTGGAGTACATAGTCCGGTGCGTCAGCTTCAGCAGTACTCACTTTGTATGTGTCGTTAATAAGTCCGGCACCCAGCGGTTTTATTTCGCTGATAGTACCTTTTGTTTCGAAGTGCGAAACGATGTCGAATAGATTTTTCATGATTTTTATTTTTAAAGTTGATGAATTAATTTCTTAATAGAATGAATTTATTTACGATTAGACGATTTACGATGTACGATTGGGATTACTCTGTCTCTAACATTGCTGAAACAGGCTTTTAAAAGAGTTACTTCAATCGTACATCCAATCGTACATCCTTTCATTATTTATCAGGAATCAGTGTAAATCCCCAGTTGTATTCCTGATTAGCAGGAATTGTATAACCGGGTTCCGGACGGGCTCCCCAACTATTGTATCCTGCTACTCCTTGTTGTTTCATATCTACGCATACTTCTACGAAATCACGTGGAGTAATGTCATTCACATGATGCATTCTTCTTAATACATTCCGGGCTGCTTCTTCATCGTGATTGGCAATTTCTTCCGGAGAGAAATTATTCCATTGACGTGGATGAGGAAGGGCTTCTTCTGAATCAAAGTCTTCAATAGAATTGCGTAAAGCGTTGAATCCGATAATGCTATCGGCTACAATCGTTAGTCTTTTACCTCCTTTTTTGCTGAGAGACAACCAACGGGTATCTGTATGATGACCGTTCTCTTGCGGGCGAACATAATTATAGTACATCTTGTCGGCTGTAGTTTTGTAGAGTCCAATGAGAGTACCTGCGTTCCGGTCTATATAGTTTTCTTCCGGTCCACGTCCGAAATACTCAACTACATTCATTTCGGCCGGAAGACGGAAACGAACACCGATACGGGGAACATTCAACTTGGCTGCTGCCTTACGTGCAGCATCGTTACCGGGAGTGAAAGTAGCTGTACGGGTGGCTTCGGATACTTCTGACTCTGCAACTTGCATATCGGCAGAAGTGAAACGTGCATCAACTTTGACAACCCCCGAAGGATAGATTTTATAGGTTACTATATAAAGATTACCGGCGGCCAATAGATAGTTGGCTGTTAGTACAGCAACTTTGTTATCCATAACTATGCTTGCATCCGCTACCTTGAAGTTCTTACTTGATTGTTTCCATATCTGGAGGCGTTTAGGAGCACCATTGCCATAATCATTATCATTTGGAGCCCGCCAGAAGTTAGGCTGAATTCCAAACCCGTCTTTAAAGTATTCTGTGCCATTTACCTTATATGAAGTGACAAGCCCGGTTGCTTTATCAAAAACGAAGTTAACTTTTGAAGATTTTATTATTAGATTTTCACCTTCAGTTTCTGTTTTCAGTGCCGGACCATTTGTGACAAATGCTTCCCGGGGCAGAGGCTCGATAGGGAGGCGGAATTGTTCGTAGGCGATGTCATGCCCTGCGGGAATAAGAGGTTCCGGTTGGGTAGTGGTTACTACGAAGTTTACGAAATATTCCGTTCCCGGTTTGGCTTTCAGACCGCTAACCGGAATGCTCAGTTCTTTGGAGGCTTGCGGCTCAATGTCTAATGATACTTTACTGCCTTTTACAATCTTTCCGTTCGCAGATATAGTATAGGATATCATGTACTTTTTCAGGTTAGTGAAGTAGAAACGATTCTTTACCAGAATTTTACCACTGTTTAAATCGATTGGTTCAAAACCTACATTTTGATGAACATATTTTACCTCTGCCATAGTAGGATGGGGAGCACGGTCAGGGTTAACAAGCCCGTTACACAAGAAGTTACCGTCACTCGGGGCATTCACACCATAATCGCCACCATATGTCCAGTATTCCCGTCCGTTCTTATCAGTCTCTAAAATACCCTGATCTACCCAATCCCAGATGTATCCCCCTTGTAAGTTGGGATATTTATATATTTCTTTCCATTGATCCCATAAATTTCCGTTAGAGTTACCCATAGCGTGGGAATATTCGGAGGGAACTACCGGACGGTCACTTCCTTGTTTGCCTATCTTAGCCAGCCATTCTGCTCCCGGATATTGCGGAACATACATGTCAGAATTCCATTCCCACTGTGCACGTTCATAATTAACCGGGCGATTCATCAGCTCCTTATCTGCATTTTTCACCCATAGATACGTCTGATAGAAGTTGTAACCGTTTCCCGCCTCGTTACCCAATGACCAGAAAGTAAGTGAAGGATAGTTTTTGTTACGTTCGAACATGTTGATAGTCCGGTCCATATGGGGTTTTAGCCATTCGGGGTTGTTGCCTAATGATCCTCCTTTGCGCAGGTCATAATACATACCGTGGCTTTCGATATTTGCTTCGTCATATACATAAATTCCATATTCATCACAGAGTTCATAAAAACGGCGGCTTTGAGGATAGTGGCAAAGGCGGACTGTATTCAAATTGTTCTGCTTCATCAGTTCGAAGTCACGACGCATCAATTCTTCCGTTACATAATGTCCTGTTTGGGGGTTGTGCTCATGAATATTAACTCCTTTCAGTTTCAGAGGTTGCCCGTTGATATATAGCAAAGTATAAGGCTTGCCATTTCCGGCAAGTTGTTCGCTCTGCTTTATTTCTATCCGGCGGAAGCCTACATTAAAGGGAATAATTTCATTTACTTTTCCGTTCTCTTTTATGGTCATTAATAATTTGTACAGATTAGGTTGTTCTGATGTCCAGGTACGTATATCCGGCAGTGTCCGGGTAAAGTTTACAGTGCGGAATTCGCCTTCAGGCACATAGGCTGTTTTTTCTTCCGTTGCGATCACTTTTCCGTTAGCATCCAGTAGTTCGTATATTACCGATAGGTTGCTACCTTCCGGACGATGGTTACGCAGATCAGTGCTTAATGCAAAGATACCGTTTTTATATGTATCGTCCAGAGTTGATTTTATACGGAAATCTTTGAGTGCCGCTTTGGGTTGCGAATACAGGAATACATCACGTTCGATACCACTGATACGCCAGAAGTCCTGACATTCCAAATAAGAACCGGTACTCCAGCGGAATATTTTCAGAGTAAGTACATTTTTACCCGGATGTACGTAGTTGTTGATTAGAAATTCTGCCGGATTTTTGGAATCTTCACTATATCCTACTTCCTTTCCGTTGATGTAAACATAGACTCCGGATTTTGCTCCGGCGATGTGCAGATAGATATCCCGTCCGTCCCAATCGGCAGGAATCTCGATATCCCGGCGATAAACACCCACCGGGTTGGCCTCCGGTAACAATGGAGGTTGAGGGTTACGTGCTTTGAATTCATATCCGTGATTGGTGTAGATAGCTACACCATGCCCCTGTACTTCCCAGTTACCAGGCACTTGTATGTCATCCCACGATGTGGTACTTGTTTCCGGTGAGGTGATGTTGGCTGGTAAATCTTTATAGGAATCTACAAAAAAGAACTTCCATGTACCATTGAGCAATTGGTAATAGCGGCTATTTTCAAATTTTCCGGTAAGTGCATCCGTACGATTGTCATAGGTCATAAATGATGAACGGGGATATTCCTTGTTCACGGATACTACTTGTACATCTTGCCAGTACGGCTTGTCAGGGTTAATTTCCGTTGCTTGCAAGTCGGAAGATAGCATGCTACAGATACCAAAAAGAATGCCAGCAAGGGGGGAGTGCAGTCTCTTTTTCATGTTTTCCATGTATTTAAAATAAATAATAAATATGCTGATACAAATATAGGAAGTTACAAATCTATACACGGTCTTTTCTCTGCTCTTTTAAGACAAAATAACGGGATAAGAGAAAAATCACGGTAATTGCCAATCTACCAATGTGGGAAATGTACTAATGTGATTGATTGGCTACGCGCTATGTCAATATACCTTTTATGTTCTGTAATTTTTATCTCGGGAGAGACTGTGTTGTATTTGGGACTATAGGAAGAAGGGTAATACTTATTTTGCAAATGTGAGTTTCCCTAATGTCTGTCGGTTAGCTCGTGTGAAGTTGGGAATATCTACTGGTGAACTGCCATTTAGTATGAGCTTTTCACTTGATTCAATAATACATGACTATTCTTGCAGTATCATACTATATCCATATCTAATGGTAAACTGTTATGGAGGCAGTCTAGATTGGTCTTTTTTATAAGATTCTGGAGTGTGTGCCATACTTGTAAGAAGTTAAATAAAAAAAGAGAACCTGATACCTCAGATTCTCTTCTCTTGAGAGCGGAAGACGGGGCTCAAACCCGCGACCCTCAGCTTGGAAGGCTAATGCTCTATCAACTGAGCTACTTCCGCAATTTTTGTGGGCAAAGATGGATTCGAACCACCGAAGTCGAAAGACAGCAGATTTACAGTCTGCCCCATTTGGCCACTCTGGTATTTGCCCTTTTTTTGCTTTTGAGTACCTTTTGCTTTCACTTAAGCTGGTTTGTTTCTCAATTGCGGTGCAAAGATACAACTATTTATTTAAACTCCAAACAAAATCGATCATTTTTATTGCAGTAATTGCACATTCGTCTCCTTTATTACCCAGCTTACCACCGGCTCTATCTTCTGCCTGCTCCATTGTATTGGTGGTAATAAGTCCGTAAATAACTGGTATATCGCCTGTTGCATTTAATTGGGCAACTCCTTGGGTTACTCCCATACAAACATAATCAAAATGTGGAGTATCTCCTTTTATTACGCAACCAATTATTATAATTGCATCCACGTCGCAATTTTCCATCATTTGGTTAGCTCCGAAAGTAAGTTCAAAACTTCCGGGTACTGTTTTTACCAGAATATTTTCTGTTTTTGCACCATGTTTCTTTAATGTATTTACTGCACCATTCAACAATGCACCTGTAATTTTATCGTTCCATTCAGAAACAACAATACCAAATTTCATCTCTTCTGCATTAGGAACAGAATTGAAATCATAGTCTGATAAATTGTGATAAGCTGTAGCCATAATCATTATGAGTTAAAAATAAAGAGTGAAAAGCTACTGCGCTACAAGGCTACAGAGTACTTTTCACTCTTCACTATTGGTTGATACTTTATTTACTTTTTCAGAAGTTTAGCTTGCTCGATGTATTTATCGATATCCATTGCCTGATAAGACTGGAAATATTTATCCTTAATGGTTGTATATGCTTTGATTGCTTCTTCTATTTTTCCTTGTTTTACCAGGATTTCTCCAGCTTGCAACAGGTAAATAGGACTCAATGTATTGCTATCTGCTTTGTCGGCAGCTTTCAATAAAGAAGAAGCTGCTTTGTCAAGCTGATCCAATTGTGCGTAGCAATTACCTGCGGCAGCAAGAACGGCAGGACCCACCATTTGATCTGTTCCGTCAAAATCATTCAGATATTTAATCGCCTCATCATATTTGCCCAGATGTGCATAGCAGATGCCTGCATAGGCTTTAGCCAAGTTGGCAGCTTTAGTTCCGCTGAAATCACTGGCTACTTTCAGAAAACCGGTGTAGCCGATACTGTCACCATTTAATGCTTGCTCGAAATTATCCTGTTCAAACAGTTCTTGACCTTTGAAAAGAGCAGCTTGTGCTTTTTCTTCACGAGGTTCGGCATAAAGGTGTTTGTACATGATGAAACCTGCTACGATAATAATCACGGCAACAACTCCGCCGATGATTGCTTTTTTGTTTTTGATAAGAAATGCTTCCGACTGTGTCAGTGCATCTTCCACATTCATTTGTTCATTGTGGTGCTTTTGTTCTGCCATTTTTATATGATTCTTTTTTGTTATTATTCTGACTTTGATATTTCGACTCGCAAAAGTAGTTTTTTTATATCTACAAACGAAATTTAGAGGCATCTTTTTTTGTTTTACACCCTAAAACCACGAAAATCTTTCTACTTTTGTAACCAACTTAATGCGTAAACATGATACTGAAACGTATATCCATACTGAATTATAAGAATCTGGAGCAGGTAGAACTGAATTTCTCTGCTAAGCTGAATTGCTTTTTTGGACTAAACGGAATGGGGAAAACAAACCTGCTGGATGCTGTTTATTTTCTTTCTTTCTGTAAGAGTGCCGGTAATCCGATTGATTCGCAAAACATACGGCATGAACAGGACTTTTTCGTAATACAGGGATTTTATGAGGCACCGGACGGTACACCTGAGGAAATTTACTGTGGTATGAAGCGTCGTGCTAAAAAGCAGTTTAAACGTAATAAAAAGGAATATAGCCGTTTGTCCGATCATATTGGTTTTTTGCCTTTGGTGATGGTTTCGCCTGCTGATTCGGAACTTATTGCGGGAGGGAGTGATGAACGTCGCCGCTTTATGGATGTGGTTATCTCTCAATATGATAAGGAATATCTGGAAGCATTGATCCGTTATAATAAAGCATTGGCACAACGTAACACACTATTGAAAAGTGAGCTTCCGGTAGAAGAGGAATTGTTTCTGGTGTGGGAAGAAATGATGGCACAGGCTGGTGAGGTAGTGTATCGTAAGCGGGAAGAGTTTATCCGGGAGTTTATTCCGATTTTCCAGTCTTTTTATTCTTATATTTCGCAGGATAAGGAGAGGGTAGGATTGTCATACGATTCTCATGCGCGTGATGCCTCTTTGCTGGAAGTATTGAAAGAGAGCCGGGTACGTGATCGGATTATGGGATATTCTTTGCGTGGCATTCATAAAGATGAACTTAATATGTTATTGGGAGATTTTCCTATAAAAAGAGAAGGTTCTCAGGGACAGAATAAAACGTATCTTGTGGCATTGAAGCTGGCACAGTTTGATTTTTTGAAACGTACCGGTAGCACTGTTCCTCTGCTGCTGCTGGATGATATCTTTGATAAGTTGGATGCATCGCGCGTAGAGCAGATTGTAAAATTGGTGGCAGGCGACAGTTTTGGACAAATATTTATAACGGATACGAACCGGGAACATCTGGACCGCATATTATATAAAGTAGGCAGTGATTATAAAATGTTCCGGGTAGAGCAAGGTGAAATCAGTGAAATGAAAGACAGGGAAATATGAAAAGAAATAATGCCGAGCCAATCGGAAAACTGATTCAGCAGTTTCTCCGCCAGGAAAGTCTGGAGTCTCCTCTGAATGAACAACGGTTATTGGATGCCTGGCCACAGATATTGGGGCCGGCAATCGCTTCTTATACAAAAGAGTTATACATTCGTAATCAAATACTTTATGTACATCTTACCTCTGCTGCACTCCGTCAGGAATTGATGATGGGACGTGAATTATTAGTCCGTAATTTGAATCAAAAGGTGGGAGCTACGGTGATTACAAATATTATATTCAGATGAAAATACCTGACTGAAAACGATAAATTAACAGTGTGTATCTTTTCTAAGCACTACTTCAAATTTAGTTCATACTATGTGACAGCGTTTTATTGAAACGCAAATGATCGCAGATTTTCGCAGATTAAATGGCTGTACTATATTTGAGCGATGATATGCTTTGCGTGAATTTGCGCTTATCTGCGTTTCTATAAACCATTGCCTGGCGTACCTCCCCGTGCGGGAAGCACATCACCGCTCGGTGTTGTACCTTGGCTTTCTCAGGAAGGAACGTTCCTTTCCCTGGTGAGCAGCCTTGTTTTACATGTACATGTCGTGCTGTCCCACATGTGCATGTCGTACTGTCCCACATGTGCATGTCGTACTGCTTTACATGTACATCTAAAACAATGTTACACACCGAGGCCTCCTACGATACTCTATAAGACAGGACTTTATTGATACGGTGTAAGAGCCTGATGGTAACAGCAGAGGTTATTAAGCTCAATGCTGATTGGGTTAAAATAGAATTTCAACTACTGATTCGCATAAAGACTATCTTTGATAAAAGTTGATCAATAAAAGTGCTTTATCGTGCTACTTTGGCTGTTACCGTCTCATTATTATTAAGATATACGTTTACTATCAAAACCTGTTTTTCATGTATCGGAATTTCTATGGAGTTCTGATTTACGTTTATATCTTTTATTTTTTGTCCTGATAGATCTGTAATGATTATCCTCTCTATTAATATCCGGGATTCTATCCGTACATAATTTCCTTCAATAAAAATTGAAGCATTTGAAGAACTTGTTTCAGAAAGGATACCGGTAGGAGGGGATACTTCTTCCACATACGGCTCTCCGATAGGCATTATTTCATAAAGAACCGGTATATTGTCTTTATTCCAACTAATCTTTAGTTGCGAGATATTCTTCAAATCGGAGACTGGAACGGAAGTACAGGGAGCATCCAGCTCTCCTTTGGCAATCCATTTCCCATTGGCATATATCATTATGGTAGGCTTAGCGCTTGCGGACGTGAACATGCTGTTATGAAAGATTTGAATTTCATTTATTGCAATGTTCTCAATAAAACGATAGATAATATGCCCTTCTCCTTTACCTTTATAACCCGACGAAAGGCTACGGTCGTCCAATAAAGCCACCGGGTTTCCTTCATTGTCTTCCGCGACAGGAGTGATACGGGCACCTGTCACTTCAAATTCTGCTAATTGGAACCAGTCTCCTCCTCCCACAGATTGCAAATACAAGCGAACGTATCTGGCAAACCGGCCATTGGCATTGCAGGTATATAGCTTATCTGAAATATCCGAAGAAGTGAATGTACTTATAGTTGTCCAGCTTTGTGTATCATCAGAGAACTGAATCTGTGCTTCTCCTGTAGGTGTATCTCCTTCGGCAAAATGCAGGGTGATCTGATAACGGGCTGCGGACGAACCAAAGTCCAGTTGGATATATTCACCTGCCTTTTGTGCTTTGTCACTCCAGAATTTTGTGGCGTAATTTCCGTCTATTACATTCTTTATATTGTATGTTTGGTAAGTTCCCATATTCGTTGTTACGTTTATAGGAATTGAACTTTCTGACGCTGGCATTCTGAATGAGATTTCATTTATTGGAATAGCATGTGTGGATTTACTTTTGTTTTTGATACGGAAATAGGCCATTTCCTGAGCAATGCTATGGTCCGGTATAAAAGTACTCCACTCTTTTCCATTCATAGAATACTCTGTAGATAGCGTACTCGTAAGATTTGTAGGTAGAAACTCGACTGCCACTTCTTTGATTGCATTAAAATAGATGCCTACGTATTCTTCCGGTTTTAATGTAACAGTGTTCAGACCGGATAATCTTGTCATGTCATTCGTTTCAATGGATACCCCCGATAAATTGTAGATATTGGTGATAATTTCCATCTCGCGTGATCTGTCCGGAAGTTGCGGAGCATAATCCTTTATTTTGTCAGCCAGGAAATCTACAAACGGGTCCAGATATTTGGGAGTTGGCTGAACCTCTTTAAACACCTCGTATGTGCTGGTACCTTTACCTTCAAACACACTCAACAGAAAGGCAGAATCATTGTGTATCTTTTGTGCTTTTGCCTGAACTTCAGCAAAGTCTGTCCATGCAGAAAGCCCTGCATTGTTTTTCATAAAACTGATTGACTTAACAACAATATCTGTCATTGATTCCACCTTGGCAAGCCAGCTTTTTATATCTTCATAAAACAGGTTGTACTCCTGGTTTTCACTCTCTTTTAATGATTCTAATAATTTGCAGGCAGCATTCGCTTTTTTCATCTCGTTTATTAGTTCCGTCGCGTCAGGTACATTGCCTTTGGAATAAGATGATTGAAAGGCAGTATAAAGAGGTGCGAACTTTTCACCTTCCGGTGTTCGCGTATCATGAGTGGTATATGCGCTTACTATATTAATAAAGGTTTTAAGTGCATCTTGCAGTTCCGGTTCTTTCACTATAGAAGCAAGTGAAGCTTCCCAATTATCGGATTCGTTGAACTTTGAAGGATTCCATGAGTAATCTGCTGCACCGAATAAGGCTATTTTAGAGGCTTGTCCCTGATTCATGGGGTTTAATATCAGTCCTTGCAGAGAAGAGACCGGGCTTTTATCCTCTATACTCCAGCGTGCAGTGAGTCCGTGCATATAAAGAAATTCGTCATAATCATCGTTTACCGGATTGTTCCACCACATGACAGGGTTGCGTCCTATCAGATCTGCCATCCGATCGCAAGCACTGCCCCGGATATTAGAAAAGCAGTCATAACCGGTGAAGGCTACCACCACATCTTTATGTATGTTTTTGAAGGCCGAAAGTGTTCCGGTACCGTAATTCAATGCATATTGGGTAGGAACAAATAATAAAGGCCCCACTTTGTCATCTTCAGTGACTCCGGTTTTGTTGAACTTCTCATATAGTTTTGTCTGAGTCTTGTCTGCCAATTCCGATTGATTGTACGGATGGCCGTTCATGTCATCGATAGATACGCCAAAGTGCCGTATTCCTAACTTATACAAAGCATCAAATTTGTGTATAATGTCTTCGATTCCAGGATCTAAATTACTGAAATTTATACCTCCACCTTCCAGAGCCGGATGAATAGACCATACGAAATCTACATTACAGGCTTTGGCTTTAGCAGCCAGGCTGCGTAAATCGTCTTGTGTGATCAATCCCATATAGCGTTGCTGATCTGTTAGAGTCGACGGATAATCTTCCCGCCATTTTCCTGCATGATAAGGATCTGCTTTAGGACCATAGACAAACATATTCATTTTATATCGTTTACAGTAATCCAACAGGCTAAGTCTACTTTCCACACTATAGGGATGTCCGTAGAAGCCTTCAACGATACCCCGGTATTGGGTATGGGCATAATCCTCAAAAGTGGCGGTTGATAAGTGGTTATTATCAGCTTGTTCCAGTATTTGTTCCAATGTGGCCAGTCCATAATAGGCCGATCCGCTGTTATCACCTAAAATGAGTATATCGCCCTTGTTATGGTTTTTATTTATCTGTAACAGATAGGGGTCGAATTTATTGGATGTAACGGTGAAAACATCTTTAGAGAGTGAATGGTCGGATGTATAATTGTCTGCGATTCCTTTAGAGCCATTGATTCCTATAAGAATATTTGTTTTGTCATCAGTAAATACATCACTGATGGTAAAATTGATCCCGGCATTGGTCAGAACCTCCTGAATGCGATTACTGATCATTTCATTTATTCCGGGTTCCTTAATAAGATTTACTTCCCGGGTCATTTCTATACTATTGCCATTCATGGTTGTTTTTTGAGGAATGGGATAGATACTATACGTTTGTGACCTGAGTGTAACACAGCATAATAATAGAGTAAATAAAAGGATGTTCTTCATGGTACGGGTTATTTTTAAGAAAAGGTAATCTTTAATAATAGACGGTTGGAGAATAAGTCAAACTATCCCTCGCCTTTTAGTAAAGCAGATAAGATAAGAATGTCCCTAGTGAAAAATATAATATCTTCGGTGTACACTCTCATCAGACAAAAGTGTACACTCTTTTGGGCTATACCTTAAATTTATCTACCTTTGCATCACTAAAAATGATAAAAGGATGATAGTTTGCATTGCCGAAAAGCCCTCAGTGGCACGTGATATAGCTGATATTTTAGGTGCTAAAGAACGGAAAGACGGATACATAGAAGGAAACGGATATCAGGTGACATGGACCTTTGGCCATCTTTGTACACTGAAAGAACCACATGAATATACGCCTAACTGGAAATCATGGAGTCTGGGTAGTCTTCCGATGATCCCCCCCCGTTTTGGAATAAAACTGATAAGTAATCCTACCTATGAAAAGCAGTTTCGTACAGTTGAATGGCTGATGCAAAGCGCAGATGAAATCATAAATTGTGGTGATGCCGGGCAAGAAGGAGAACTTATTCAGCGTTGGGTGATGCAAAAAGCCGGAGCCCGTTGTCCGGTGAAGCGTCTTTGGATTTCCTCGTTGACGGAGGAGGCCATAAAGGAGGGATTTGCTAAATTAAAGGATCAGGCAGAGTTTCAATCGCTCTATGAAGCCGGAATGTCCCGTGCTATAGGCGATTGGCTTCTGGGCATGAATGCTACCCGCCTGTACACGATCAAGTATGGTCAGAACAAGCAAGTATTATCTATAGGACGCGTACAGACACCTACATTGGCACTGATTGTGAATCGTCAATTGGAGATCGAGAACTTCCAGCCTAAACAGTATTGGGAACTGAAAACAACCTATCGGGATACTGTTTTTTCGGCTCTTATCCGGAAAAGTGATGAAGAACTGGTTGCAGAAGAAGAAAAATCAGGAGGGAAAGTAAAGCGGACAGAGAATCCGGGCATTGATCCCATTGCCAGTCGTGAAGAGGGGGAAGCCTTGGTAGAACGTATTAAGAATCTGCCTTTCACAGTGACCTCCGTAGTCAAAAAAGATGGGAAAGAGTATGCTCCCCGTCTTTTCGACCTGACCTCGTTGCAGGTAGAATGTAACAAGAAATTCGCTTATTCGGCTGACGAAACATTGAAACTGATTCAATCACTTTATGAGAAGAAAGTGACCACCTATCCGCGTGTAGACACTACTTTTTTGAGTGATGATATTTATCCGAAGTGTCCTAATATTCTAAAAGGGCTTCGTGACTATGAGTTACTGACCGCTCCTTTGGCTGGTGTTACTTTACCCAAATCTAAGAAGGTGTTTGATAGCTCGAAAGTGACCGATCACCATGCTATTATCCCGACCGGAGTACCTCCACAGAACCTGACGGATATGGAACGCCGGGTGTTCGATCTGATTGCTCGTCGGTTTATTGCCGTGTTTTATCCCGATTGTAAAATATCTACTACCACCGTAATGGGTGAAGTAGACGGAATTGAATTTAAGGTAACCGGTAAACAGATTCTGGAACCTGGATGGCGGGTTGTTTTTGCCAAAGATGTGAAAGACCCTACCGAAGAGAAAGAAGGAGAAGAGGAGAATGTACTTCCAGCTTTTGTAAAAGGTGAGAATGGTCCTCATATTCCTGATTTGAATGAGAAATGGACTCAACCCCCTCGTCCTTACACCGAGGCTACTCTGCTTCGTGCCATGGAGACGGCTGGTAAATTAGTCGATAACGACGAACTTCGGGATGCATTGAAAGAAAATGGTATCGGGCGTCCGTCTACCCGTGCTGCCATCATTGAGACATTGTTCAAACGTAACTATATCCGTAAAGAGAAGAAGAATCTGATAGCTACGCCTACAGGTGTGGAATTGATACAGATTATTCATGAGGAACTTCTCAAATCGGCTGAACTAACCGGAATCTGGGAGAAGAAACTTCGTGAGATAGAAAAAAAAACTTATGATGCCCGTCAGTTTCTGGAGGAACTGAAACAGATGGTTTCGGAGATTGTGACGAGTGTGCTGTCTGACAATACCAATCGGCGTATTACCATTCAGGAAGCAGTTCAGATAGAGGAGGCGGGCAAAAAGAAAGAGCCAAAGAAAAGAGAACGTAAGCCTGCTGCTAAAGAAAAGAAACCGAAAGTGGCTTCAAATACCGGGGTATCATCCGTACAGCAACCACCCGTAGTGTCTATAGATGTTCCTTCAACTCCGGCAGTCACTCCCGGTAATGTTGCAAACAATGATTCTTTGATCGGTCAGCCTTGTCCTCTTTGTGGCAAAGGAACAATAATAAAAGGTAAGACAGCTTACGGATGTTCTGAATGGAAGAATGGATGTGGATATAGGGTAGTGATTAAGGAATAGTGATGAGTGATTAGTGATAAGTGATTAGCGGCGGTGCTATATACCGCATGGTACTAATCACTCATCACTAATACAATATTTCTCCCTTTATTCTGTTTATATATAATGTCTATGTACCGTAAACTCATCTATATACTTGCCCTTTTCTTGCTTGCTTCCTGTGGAGCAGGGCGTAGCTTGAAGAAAGCCGAGCAGAGTTATGCCCGTGGCGAATATTTTGATGCAGCTAAATATTATCGGAAAGCTTATGCCGGTACTCCTCCCAAACAACGAAAACTCCGAGGCGAGATTGCTTATAAAATGGCAGGCTGTTATCGCCTGATAAACTATAATGTCCGGGCAAAAGGGGCTTATATGAATGCAATCCGTTATCATTATCCGGATTCAGTTACTTTCTTTTATCTGGCTGAGAGTCAGCGTAAAAATGGAGAATATAAACCTGCTGTCTCTTCTTATGAAACTTATCTTCAATATCAGCCCAATGACACATTGGCGTTGAATGGACTTTTTTCTTGCCAACAGGCACAAGAGTGGAAAGAGCATCCTACGAGGCATATCGTAAAGAGGGAACCCATCTTTTTCTCCCGGCGTAGTGACTATTCTCCCATGTATGCGGGTGAAGATGCCGATATTGTCTATTTTACTTCTACCCGAAACGAAGCAAAGGGAAATGATTTGAACGGAATCACCGGCATGAAAAGCGCAGATATATTCTATTCTAAACGGGATGAAAAAAAGAACTGGCAAAAGCCGGAACCGTTGGAATCAGAAGTAAACAGTGAATTTGAAGACGGTGCCTGCTCCTTTTCTGCAGATGGTAAAACCATGTATCTTACTCGTTGCCGCACATCGCCAGAGGCACCGGTATATGCTGAGATATATGCCTCTTCACGAACCGGAGCCAATTGGGGAACACCCACTAAGTGTGCTATTCTGAATGATTCGCTCTCTTCTGTGGCTCATCCTGCTATGTCTCCGCAGGGAGATTTTCTTTATTTTGTTTCTGATATGCCGGGAGGATACGGCGGACTCGATTTGTGGCGGATCAATGTAGTTAAGGACGGTTTCGGGTATGTAGACAATTTGGGACCTGATATTAATACAGCGGGTGACGAAATGTTTCCTACGTTTGGTCCTAAAGGAGAGTTGTACTTTTCTTCTAATGGTCATCCTGGTATGGGAGGACTTGATATTTTCCGTGCCGATCTGGATTCTGTATCCGGTAGGTGGAAAGTAGAAAATATGCGTTTCCCGGTTAATTCCATGGGAGATGATTTTGGTATGACCTTTGAACCGGGACGTCAGCGGGGCTTTTTCTCTTCCAATCGTGGAGATGCCCGTGGTTGGGATCATATCTATAGTTTTGAGCTCCCTGAAGTTAATCATACTCTCACCGGCTGGGTGTATGACAAGGAGGGAGATGCATTGCCCGAAGCAGTAGTTACACTGGTGGGTGACGATGGTACGTATCTGAAAATAGATGTGAAGAAAAACGGTTCGTTTGTCCAACGTCTTAATCCGGGACAACGCTATGTAATGTTAGCTTCTTGCCGTGGATACTTGAATGGCAAACAGGAACTTATCACAGATACTGCTCAGGTAGACCGCAACTATGAAGTTGAATTTCCATTGGCTTCTATTACCCGTCCGGTACTTATCGAAAATATCTTTTATGAATTTGACCGTGCCGACCTTACTCCTGCATCGGCAACTGCACTTGATGAACTGATTCGTCTGCTGAATGATAATCCGAATGTGACTATTGAATTGGCAGCTCACTGTGATTATAAAGGAAATGATGCTTATAACGAACGCCTTTCTCAGCGTCGGGCGGAGTCTGTTGTCCGTTATTTAATTAAGGGAGGAATTTCTACAGACCGACTTACTGCGAAAGGATATGGAGAGAGCAAGCCGAAAGTAGTGAATAAATCAGTATTGAAATCGGCTCCTTTCCTTAAAGAAGGTAATGTGCTGACAGAGGAATTCATAAAGACTCTTACTCCGGAGCAGCAGGAAATTTGTAATGCTATCAATCGCCGTACCGAATTCCAGGTATTGCGTACTACCTACGGATTGTATAAATAAACCTGTCTTTTGATAAACCAGTTCTTCTTATTGATTGTTCTTATTGAAGAAGTAGATATAAGATTGAGTTCACCACAGAGGACACAGAGTTTTATTTATCTGATGAAACGCAGATTAAAAGGCTGTAGTTCTTTATCATACATTTGTTTCCCTTTGCGAAAATCTGCGTTCATCCGCGTTTCAATAAAGACTTAAAACTCTGTGAAACTCTGTGTTACTCTGTGGTGAAACATATCCGACTTATGTTAGAAATAAACTTTTTAATAAGATAATAATGATGAAAGTAACAAAGAAAATGGTTGCCTTGACGGCACTTGTTGCTGCGTTCTCAATAGGAATGCAGAAGTCCGAAGCTTGTACCCGTGCTGTATACATTGGTCCGGAAAATATGGTTGTGACCGGACGAACAATGGATTGGAAGGAGGATATAATGTCCAATCTTTATCTGTTTCCTCGTGGCATTAAGCGGGTGAGCTATGATAGGGGAGAGGCCTTGAATTGGACTTCCAAATATGGAAGTATTGTCGCCTCCGCCTATGATATGGGCGCCTGTGATGGAATGAATGAGAAGGGGCTTGTAGCCAGCTTGTTATTTTTGCCGGAATCTAACTACATTCGCCCGAATGATACCCGTCCGGCAATGGGAATTGCCATCTGGACACAATATGTACTTGATAACTTTGCTACTGTACGTGAAGCTGTGGAAGAGTTAAAGAAAGAAAACTTCCGTATTGACGCACCTAATCTGCCCAATGGTTCAGCTTCTACTTTGCATATGGCTATTACGGATGAAACCGGAAATAGTGCTGTGTTGGAATATATTGATGGGAATCTTATCATTCACGAAGGTAAAGAATATCAGGTGATGACGAATTCTCCACGTTATGATCTTCAGTTAGCCGTCAATGATTACTGGAAAGAAGTGGGAGGGTTACAGATGTTACCCGGTACAAACCGTTCGAGTGATCGTTTTGTACGTGCCTCATTCTACGTACATGCTATTCCTCAAACAGCTGATCCTAAAATTGCCGTTCCCAGTGTATTAAGCATAATGAGAAATGTATCTGTTCCTTTTGGTATTTCTACTCCGGATAAACCTCATATTTCTTCCACCCGCTGGCGTTCTGTATCCGATCAGAAAGATAAAGTATATTACTTTGAATCAACCTTGACTCCCAATCTTTTCTGGGTAGACTTGAAGAAAGTAGATTTTAGTCCGAAAGCAAGTGTGAAGAAATTGTCATTGACCAATGGAGAGATTTATGCAGGAGATGCTTATAAAGATTTCCAGAATGGTAAGTCATTTACGTTCCTGTTCAGATTGCCGTGAGAAATAGTGATTAGCGAATAGTGATAAGTGATTAATGGCTGCGCTATATTCCGCATGGTACTAATCACTTATCACTATTCGCTAATCACTATTTCCCATATTCCTTATAAAACTCCACCACTGCTTCAATACCTTTTCTAAAGATATCCAGTGAGAAGTTTTCATTGGGAGAATGAATAGCGTCCGATTCCAGTCCGAATCCCATCAGTACTGTTTTGATGCCAAGCACTTGTTCAAATGTAGAGATAATGGGGATGCTTCCTCCGCGGCGTACTGCGAGTGGCTTTTTTCCAAATGCGATTTCAAATCCTTTTTCGGCAGCCTTATAAGCAGGGAGAGAGATGGGACATACGTATCCCTGTCCGCCATGCATGGGAGTTACTTTCACCTGAACAGTATCCGGAGCGGTAGCACGGATGTAATTGGCAAATAGTTCTGATATTTTATGATGATCCTGGTGTGGAACCAGTCGGCAGGATACTTTGGCAAATGCTTTTGAAGGAAGAACGGTTTTCGAACCTTCTCCTGTATAACCTCCCCATATACCACAAACATCGAATGAAGGACGACAACTGTTGCGTTCCAACGTGCTGTATCCTTTTTCGCCGGATAATTCTTTTACGCCGATAGCTGCTTTATATTTTTCTTCATCAAATGGAATATGTGCAATCATTTCCCGTTCGGCTTGAGGTACCTCTTCCACATCATCATAGAAACCTGGAATTGTGATACGTCCGTCGGCATCTATCACTTTACTGATCATGCCACAAAGCACATTGACAGGGTTGGCTACCGCACCCCCAAAGTGTCCGGAATGGAGGTCACGATTGGGGCCTGTTACCTCTATTTCCCAGTAAGCAAGACCTCTTAATCCGGTAGTAAGTGAAGGCAGATCAGCTCCTAACATACTGGTATCGGATACCAATATGACATCTGCTTTCAATAGCTCCTTATGCTCTTCACAGAATGCTTCAAGGCTTGGTGAACCAATCTCTTCTTCTCCTTCAAAAATGAATTTTACATTCGTTTTCAATAACTCATTTTTGACCAGATACTCGAAGGCTTTCACCTGAATGAATGCTTGTCCTTTGTCATCGTCTGCACCTCGTGCCCAAATGTGACCGTCACGTATTTCCGGTTCAAAGGGAGCACTCTTCCAAAGCTCCAGTGGCTCAGCAGGCATTACGTCGTAGTGCGCATACACAAGTACTGTTTTGGCATTCGGATCTACAATTTTCTGTCCGAACACCATTGGATTTCCTTTTGAAGGCATAACGATAGCTTCGTCTGCTCCGGCTTCCAGCAATAGTTGACTCCAGCGTTGTGCACAGGCCAACATATCATCATGATGTTCCGGCAAAGCGCTGATACTTGGGATACGGATGAGGCTGAACAAATCTTCCATCATTTTCGATTCATTAGCCGCAATATAGTCTTTAATATAACTCATAATGAATAAGAAGTTAGAATTTAGTAGTTAGTAGATAGAATAAGAAGTTGGAATTTAGTAGTTAGTAGATAGAATCTATGCAGCATGTATGTGTTGATATGCCCGAAAGGATTCCAGCTACTGACTACTAACTGCTGACTGCTAAACTATAACTGTGTCATTCTATCCAGTAAATAATAGTCGAGTATTGTCATAGCAGCCATTGCTTCTACGATAGGTACTGCACGGGGCAATACACAAGGATCATGGCGTCCGCGTGCCTTTAAAGTAGTATCGATACCGTCTATATTCACGGTTTCCTGCTGCATCAATACTGTAGCTACCGGTTTGAACGCAACGCGGAAGAAGATATCCTGTCCGTTACTGATACCACCCTGGATACCTCCCGAATGGTTCGTACGTGTCTCAATACGTCCGTTGTTATTGTAAAACACATCATTTTGTTCCGAACCTTTTTGCTTTAGGCCTTTAAATCCATCACCGTATTCAAAAGCTTTGGCAGCATTGATACTCAGCATGGCGTTTCCAAGTGCAGCATGTAGCTTTCCGAATACCGGTTGTCCCAATCCGATGGGACAGCCCTTGATTACACAAGTCAATACTCCGCCAATGGTATCCCCTTCTCCCTTTATCTTGTAAATAAGGTCTTGCATCTCTTTTGCTTTTTCCGGGTCAGGACAACGTACGGGATTACTTTCAATCAGATCCAGATCATAATCAGTATAATTTCCTTCCAGCTTGATGGGGCCCACTTGTGATGTATAAGCTGTGATATGAATGCCCAATTGCTTTAATGCTAATTTAGCTAATGCACCTGCAACAACACGTGAAATAGTTTCTCGTGCAGAAGATCGTCCGCCACCACGATGATCGCGAATGCCATATTTTACTTTATAAGTATAATCGGCATGCGATGGACGATATACATACTCCAAATTATTGTAATCGTTGGAATGCTGATTCTGATTCCATACAATAAATCCGATAGGGCAACCGGTAGATTTCCCTTCGAAGATCCCTGAAAGAAACTCTACTTTATCTTCTTCTTTGCGTGAGGTGGTAATAGCCGATTGTCCCGGACGACGACGACTGAGCTCTTTTTGGACGAACTCTTCGTCAATCCTGATACCTGCCGGAAAGCCGTCAATAACGCCTCCGATGCCTTTCCCGTGAGATTCTCCAAAGCTGGTGAGTCTGAATATGTTTCCGAATGAATTGAACATGATGTTGTGTAATTTAAGAGATTGTATATTGCAAATATAACAATTTATCTAACACTATAGTTGATAACTTTACTTTTATTTATCGCTGTTTCGATATTGTTGAGGGCTCATACCGGTAAGGCGCTTAAAATATTTTCCAAAGAAAGACACATTAGGAAAATTCAGGGAGTCTGAAATTTCATGTATGGGTATATTGGTTGATTTTAGTTGTGCTTTGGCATCTACTATTACAACCTCTGATATAATATCCATGACAGTCTTTCCGGTAACATGTTTTACAGTGTTACTCAGATGAGTAGGTGTTATATTCATCTGTTTTGCATAATATAAGATATTTCTTTCTGTGGTATAGTGTTGAATTACCAGATGACTGAATGTTTTACATATCTCTTCGCTTCTACTTAATGCTGTTTCACTCCGTATGGGACGTTCGTGATACATATCGCTCAGTCTGTATAGAATTGAAAGAAGCATACACTTCAATATTTCGGGGTTGTAAGGAGAATGTTCTTTATAATATATTTTCATCATGAGTGTGAAAAATTCCTCATAAATGCAGGCGAATTCCTTTGGTAACGATAGTATCGGATGGTTTTTGGTTATATAGATAAGGTCAATAATTGATTTTGTTTTGCTTATTCCTTCAATAAATTTGGAAGAGAATACCATGAAGTAGAGTTTTAATTTACCTTCGATCTTGTTTATCTGGATGATGCTTCCCGGAGAAAGTGTGATAAAATCATTTTCCCGGATAGTATAATCTGTTAAGTTGATGGTAGCTTCCAGACTTCCTCCCATACAAAGCACAAAAATTTCAGCTTTAAGCCGGCAAGGATATTGGGTATAAAGGCTTAGTATACTATTGTCTATGTCCGCATTACTTCCAATCACGAAATCTTCGGTTATATCAATTTTGGGCAATATCTTTTCCATAATTGTTTAAATGTTTAATGTGTGTTCAAATATAGAAATAATTAATGAATAGACATGGGCGTTTAAGTTATAGAACATGAAAAAAGAATATATTTATTGTATTTGTGTAATATATAGAGAGATAAATAAAAGAATTAAGTAATAGAACATAAATTAGAAGGAATAGACCTTGTGAGGAGATTCAAAAATACCGTATTTTGCAATGTCTTTTTTGAAATAAAGATGGAATTGGAATAGTTAATTTAAAAAACAAAAAAAAGTATGAAGAAACAGTTACTTATGGTGCTTTGTGCAGCAGTAAGTTGTTCATGGGCTTCGGCACAAGGAAATGTATCGTCACAGATCAAAGGAGATTTTGATATTCAAAATACTTGGGAGAAAACAGATGGTATCTATCCAGAAGGGTGGTATGCATCTAATGTAGATCGTGTGCTAAAATTTCCTATTGTTTTTGGAGATGCAGATCGTACTACTACAGGTGGTAAAAGTATAAAGATGGTGAACGATTTTTGCGGTGCAATGGGGTTGGGAGCAAATGCTCCTGCTTTTGTTAGCTTAGGAGAGTTTTGGAGTTATGCATGGTGTAAATTAGTCCTATTTGGTAGTGGTAGTAAGATTTTGGCTAGCGATGGAGGAACTCATGGAGGTGTAGAATTCACTTCTCAGCCAGACTCTATTGTGGGTTATATTAAAAGACAACACGGTGTGGATACAGGAAAGAAGGAGGGTGAACAAAATTTGAATGAAAAAGCTCAAATTTTAGCTTATTTCTGGACAGGAACTACTAAATCGCAAGTAAAAAGTGGATTGAGCTTAAAAGAGAAAGAGGATGTAGAACCTCAGGAAATGGTTGACCGTGATAAGGATGTTTTAGGTATGATCACAGAAGGTGTTACTAAAAGTGAAGATTTTTCATTAGTCGCTACTGTTGATAAATTTATTGAAGGAGATTATGAAGATTGGACTTATGTTAGTCTTCCTGTGAATTATTTAACAGATGGAGTGCCGGAAAAAGCAAATGTAATTATTTCCAGTGCAGAATATTTTAATGACAAAACTATTGGTAAAGGTAATACTTTATGGGCTGATGATTTTAAATTTATTTATAACTCAAAACTAAAATCAATTACTATTAATGGTACACCTTTAGAGGGGTTTAATAAAGATACCTATATGTATGTACTTCAAGGCGAGTTTCCTGCTAAGGATGATATCGTAGCGATTTCTGATGGTAAAGGTGCTAAAGTCGACATTCAGGAAGGTGATAATATTATGAAGATTGTAGTTACCGGCAACGATGGTGCTTCTAATCAGCATGTCTATTCATTGGTTAGAAAAGGTACTACTTTTGGTGCTACTGCTATTGCATTGAATGATGTTAAACTTGAAGATTTTGATCCTGCTGTCACTTCTTATGACGGTCTTGAAATGACTAATGGAGTTTATCCGGTGGTATCGGTTAATTCTGATCCTAATTTGACATCAGTAGACATGCAACTGAGCACTTCAGAACACACTGTTACAATTGTGGTGACAGATAAAGTGAATGGGGCAGATCATACATATACACTGAAATTCACTCCTTCGGATAAAATAATGAATGGTTCTCAGATCAAAGGGGATTTTGAAAAGCAGGTACAGTGGGGACCCGATGCTCTGAATGAGGAAAGATGGGGCACAGTAGCAGATGGCTGGTATTCATCCAATGTAACTCAGATGGGAAGTATGAATTTTGTCATGGTTGAAAAAGAATCTCATGTTGTAGGTGATGATAAATTGGCTGTGAAGATGATTAATGGACGTCCGGGAGCAATGGGGATTGAATCTAATGCACCGGGATATATTGCATTAGGTAGGCCTTGGGTGTATGCAGATATGATAGGTTTAATGTCATCAATTTATCCAGGTGGAATACCGGATACAGATGATAGTGACGGTGGAACTATCGGAGGGGTTAACTTCTCTTATCAGCCAGACTCTATTATAGGTTATTACAAGCGTACTTATGCAGATGCAGGGAGTAAACTTGCAGGTACGAATCTTAATGAAGAAGCAAAAATTATTGCTTATTTATGGAAAGGTACATCTACTTCCATGGCTCCGGCTACAGGAGATCTATTTACATCAACAGGCTCGTCCTGGCAGTTGCTAATTGATCGCGATATCGACATTCTCGGAACAAAGAATGGCGGAGAGGCTGCAGGAGGCATTACTTTAATTGCATCTGCCGAAGAAACCGTTAAGGAATTGGCTGACTGGACACGTATATCCGTTCCATTGAACTATGTAAGTGATGAGAAACCGGAGAAGGCTAATGTGATCATATCTAGTGCGGATTATTTCAATCGTACCAGAATTGGTAATGGCAATACGCTGAGTGCTGACAATGTAGCTTTCGTTTATAACTCTAAACTCAAATCAATAACTATTAGTGGTACTGCATTAACTGGTTTCGACAAAGATACTTATGAATATGCAGTAGATGGTGTTATGCCTGTTGTGGCAGATGTTGTTGCAGAAGCAGATGGTAAAGGTGCTACAGTAGAAGTTACTGCTGCTGGCAAAGTGCTAACTATAACAGTGAAAGGTAATGATATTGCTGATAACGCTGCAAACTATCATACTTATACTTTAACATTCAAAGGCGGTGTAGGTGTTGAACAAAATACATATAACTCATTGAGCATAAAAGGTATAGAAAGTGGTGTGGTTGTTGAAGGAGCACAGTTGGAAGAGCTTATTGAAGTATATTCCGTACAAGGAATGTTGGTTGCACAATCTACTGTTAATGGTACGATGACTATCCATGGATTATCTTCAAATACAATTTATCTTGTAAAAATAGGTTCTTATGTAACACGCGTAATGACAAAGTAAACCTGAAATAAATATGAACGAAAAGCCAGCTGATCGGATTAGCTGGCTTTTCTTATTAGTAGGAAGAGGGACCTTTATTGGTTTTTAGTTTACTATACTTTTTTACTTTTATTTATCACTGTTTCGGTACTGCTGAGGACTCATTCCTGTGAGTCGTTTGAAATACTTCCCAAAGAAAGATACATTCGGAAAGTTTAATGAATCTGCAATTTCGTGTATAGGTGTATTGGTTGACTTTAGCTGTGCTTGTGCATCAACAATGACCACTTCTGAAATGATATCCATGACGGTCTTCCCTGTGATATGTTTTACGGTATTGCTCAGGTGGGAAGGCGTTATGTTTAGTTGTTGTGCATAATATGAAATATTTCTTTCCTGTGTGTAGTGCTGAATTACCAAATTTCCAAATGCTTTACATATATCTTCACCTCTGTTTAAACTGCTTTTGTTTCGAACAGGGCGTTCATGATACATATCACTCAGTCTGTACAGAATAGATAACAGCATACATTTTAGTATCTCTGGATTATAAGGAGACCGCTTCTTATAATATACTTTCATCATGAGTAGAAAGAACTCTTCATAAATATTGGCAAACTCCTGAGGCAGCGATAATACCGGGTGATTTTTAGTTATATAAATAAGGTCAATAATAGCTTTGGTTTTACTTATCCCGTTAATAAAATCGGAAGAAAATACCATGAAATAGAGTTTTAAATCACCTTCTATCTTATTAATCTGAATAATACTCGCCGGAGAGAGCGTTACGAAATCATATTTCTTTATGGTATAGTCCGAAAGGTTTATGCTGGCTTCAATACTCCCTCCCATACAGAGTACAAAGACTTCGGCTTTAAGTCGGCATGGATAGCTGGTATAGAGATTTAGTATATTAGGATCTATATCAGCATTACTGCCTATTACAAAATCTTCACTGATGTCTATTTTGGGTAATTCCTTTTTCATGTGTATTCTCTTTTTTCAACGCCCAAATATACAAGTATTTTATGAATAGGTATTTTTATTTTAGTTATAGGACATGAAAAAGTGGTAATAGATACCCTTATTTGGGTGATTTATAGGGTAAAATGATAAAATACCTTAGTAATGGGATATAAGATTACAGAAATAGACCTTGACTGAAAACAAAAACGGTTGTTACTTTGCAACGTTTTTATGAATGATGTGAATCAATAGGGGATTTCCGGTTTATGGTTCACGAAAGATTGTATTTATATTAAAAAGAGAAGTGTATGAAGAAATTTATTACTTTAATGATGTGTGTTGTGTTGTACGCAGGAAGTGCGTTGGCACAGCAAATTAAAGGAGATTTTGAAGAGTGGGAAGATTGCTATCCTGCTGAGGGAAAGCTGGTAGGTAAACAACCTGTAGGGTGGACCGCTTCAAATGTATACCAGATTATAGTAGGTAAGGAGTTTGTATTTCCTGATGCAGGCCGTACAGGAACCGGTGCTAAAATTATGAATGATTATGTTGGTATGTTGGGAATAGGTGCTAATGCTCCTGCTTTTGTCACTTTAGGCAAAATGTGGGTTTTTGCTGATATGTCCGGTATGCTGGGGGGGAATGATATGAGTAATGGTGGAGTAAACGGTGGTATTGATTTCACTTATCGTCCGGATTCTCTGACTGTGTATTATAAACGTAAATTAGGAACAGAAAAGCCCAATGAGACAGCTAAGGTATTGGTATACCTGTGGAAGGGAACTTTTAAATCTAAAATAATTAATTCTCATAGTGGTAATGATGTTACCTATGTAGAGGTGGACGATCAGGATCGGGCTATATTAGGAAAGGAAATTATCCCTGCCGAAACAAAAGGTGATGGTGTCTTGATTGCCAGTACTGAATACACCATTACTAAAGAAACTGAAGGAGACGGTTGGGTACGTCTTTCTATTCCGGTCAACTATGTAGAGGGTGAAAACGGAAAATTGGTTCCTGAAAAGATGAATATAGTATTCTCAGGAGGTAACTATTGGGTACGTGCTGATATCGGTAAAGAAAATACATTGTGGGTAGACGATGCTGCACTTGTTTATAATGCTAAATTGAGTTCGGTAACGTTGGGTGGCGAAGAACTTACGGGATTCGATCCGGATAAGTTTGAATATAACCTGGCTTATAACGAGCACAATAAAGCGATTGTAGCTAAAGCCTTTGGTAAAGATGCAGTGGTAACTGAAGCTACAACAAAGGAAGATGCTAATGAAGTAATAAAGACTCTGACTGTGACTTGTGCTGACAATGCTACTTCTGATGTGAATAAGACGTATGTCTATACGTTGACCTTTAAAGGAAGTTATGTGGGCGATATAACCGCTCCTGCTGATATGTCTCAAGTATATGGTGATGGGTTTGAAATACCATTTACATCAACCAATACAGAGGTGCCGTTCACTTATACAATTGGAAGTGACAAAGTGCTGAAGTATGATTCCGAAACGAAGAAATTCTATGCTATTGGTGCAGGTACTACTACTGTAGTGGCACATCAGGAGAAAGAAGGTGCATTACCTGCTGTTTCTGACCCAGTGACGGTGACCATTGAAAAAGCATCATTGACTATGACTTTGAAGGCATGGTGTCAGCGTGGTAAGACGATAAGCTTCAATACTTCTTCGTCAGTAGCTGCCAATGGTACGGACTATGGGGTTGAATTTGAATATGAAGGACTGAAAAATGATGATGGTGAGGGTACGATAGTCGATGTGGTACATAAGATATTTGATACAAAGAATATTTATATATCAAGTGGTGCTGCCGGAAAAGAGGCAACGGATGAGGTTATAGGAAACTATCGTCCCATTGTCTTCTCATTTACCGGTTCAAGTGATCCATTGACAACCGTTTCAACTAATAACTATAATGTAACTTTTGTCAATAATGGTGCCGAAATCCGGAAAACATTCCTGACAGTCTATCCTTATTATGACTTGGATGGTACGAAAGTTAATTTGAACAAGAATGATGCTCAGGGGCTTTTCGTATATGGGTCTGATATTGACTATAGAATTACTTATAGTGGATTTGTATATAAAGAGGATGCTGCTGTGATGGAAGCATTAGGTAATGATACGGTTAATGTAGTATTTGACAAAGCACCTAAAACTGCAGCAGTTGGAGAAGTTGTTCCTCTGACAGTGAAATTCCCTCAAAAGGTATTGGATAATTATGAATTCAAGACTTATACAGGATTGACTGTAAAAGCTTTAAAGGCATATACAGTAGAAAACGCGGAAAAGATAGAGAAAGTATATGGTGATGCTCCTTTTGAAGCTCCTTTTATCGTGAAGAATGATAAGGGTGAATCTGTTGATTATACCATTACTCCTTCAAGTACCAGCCGACTTACTGTGTCTGGTAAAACTTTGACTATTAAATCTGCATATGCATCTACTTATGTAACCATTAAGGTTGCTGCTAATGATGAATATATGGCTCTGTCAAAACGTGTAGACATTCCTATTGCTAAAGCTCCGCTTACAGTTACAGCTAAAGATGTGGCTTTACTTATTGGAAGTCCGGCACCTGAAACCTTTGAGTTGACATACGATGGATTTGTTTACGATGAAGATGTAGCAAAAGCATTTGGTACAAAAGTTCCTGTTGCTGCTCTTGAAAAGGAAATTCCATCTGATGCGAAAGTTGGTGACGAGTTTGCAATTGCTATAACCAAAGGTACAGCTGCCAATTATGAAGTTACTTATGTAAATGGTGTACTGAAGATAACGGCTCCTACCGGAATTGATAACAATTCGCTTTCTGATGTTCGCGTATATAGTGAAAACGGAGCGATTTGTGTAGCTAATAATGAAGCTACTGAAACAATTGAAGTGTATACAACACAAGGTGTGAAGGTTTACGAAGGAACAGATAACGTGATTTCTACTAATATCGATAAAGATGTTATGTATGTGGTACGTGTTGGATCTTATGTAGCTAAAATAGTTGTTAGATAATTGAAATAGCAGCTGGCGCGATAAAAGAGCTGGCTGCTATCTAACTTTGGCACAAGTTATATAGAGTAGTGCGGTGGTTCAAATAGATAAAAGGACTACGCTATTCTATATAACTTGTGTTTTTTGTGTAATACCGTAGTTTTATCTAAAGCAGATAGTGAAAGAAGGTGTTCATTCTAATCCCTTCGATATATGGATAGTTGTTCAAAAAGCAATTATAGACATTGGAGGAAGAAAATCCGGAATAGAATATGTTTGTTGATTTAATATTTTGTTTGTCAGATAGTTATGATCCTATATTTTTAGTCCTATAAGAGTGTACACTTATGTTAGTGTTAAATGTACACTTTTGCCATATAAGGTTGTACATTCTTGTGGTGCTAAAATGTACAATCTTGTAAGGTAAGAATTTGAATGTTAAAAACTTCGTTAACGGTGTTAACGCAATGAGAAGTAATGAACCAAAATAAAAGCTCCCTACAGATTATTTTTCTAAATCTGTAGGGAGCTTTTATTTTAGAGATATTTTGAGTTTATTTTTTTATAAACTTTACCGTAGTATTACCAATCTTTATAAGATACAAACCTCTGGATAGAGTAGATACACTAACTTCTTCTGTATTTAAAACTCCTGATAGGATTTGCATACCAGTGACATTATATATATCATACTTTTGATTTTCTGCACCTTGCACCATTAAAGCATCTATTGAAGGATTATAATAAACTGTAGGTTTATTTATAGTTACGTCTGAGATACCAGTTGCAGTCATTGTTCCTTCAAAATCCACATCAATGAATAATTCAACAGGGAAAATGGTTTCTACATTTAAAGATAATACTATCTTTTTATCAACAATTGTTGATGTATTAAGGTGTACAGTAACTTCACCTACTATGTTCAGCGTCATTTTTAATTCTTTAGGAAGAATAGTAATTACATTTCCTTCTTTCTGTATTTCCACTTCCGGGATTACTATATCTCCTAACTCAAGAACTGTTCCCATGTTAAATGAGAAATTCCTTATTTCTAACGTAACGTGAGAATCGTCTGTTGCCGTGAGGTATACATTTTCTGTACTGGGTTTTCCCATTGTATTTCCATCTTGCGAAACTGTCAGCGTACCGTTGTAAGTTCCTGCTGCTTCCTGACTTACTTGTGCGTAAGCTGATGAGGACATTGTGATTGCTATGAACGCAATAATTGCTGTAAGTAATTTTTTCTTCATAATCTTTTTCTTTTATCGTTTATTCTTTAGAACACATAACCGAAACCAATGTTTCCGTAAATAGGAAACATATTAAATGTAACGGTGTCAAAATCTTTTTTGAAAATAGGTACTACTCCCCAGGTAAGGCTGGCAGTTACATTTAGGTGAGAAAAGGCCCTCCATTGCGCACCTAATTGCATACCACATTGGAAACGTCTTAAATCATCATTAAAGTTGTAGGTAGCAGAACTTACATTTGCTTTTTCTCCTGTCGGATCACCGTCTCTGAGATAACCGTCGTAGGCTTCTCCAAAGAACTCACCTGATAGAACGTAAGAAAACCAGGGGCCTAACTCTAATTCCCAACGCTTACTCACTTTGTAAAGAGCTAAAACAGGGACAGTTAACAGCGATTGTTTAACGGTTGTTGTTACACCTCCTGTCCATTGTCCTTCCATTTCGCCGCCGTCACTGGCAATCATTTTCATGTGATAGTTTTTCACAGTAGCATCCGTTTCCATACCTTTTGTCTCTAAACGGATCCCTGCGCTAACTCCCCACTTATTATCGAACGTTTTTACTACATCTCCTTCTATAGAGAAGGCTGTTGTAGGCTTATAACTATTGATTTTTCTTATTTCAACAGGTAGGGGGATAGGAGATGTCCCACCTATGTTAAATCCGGCTTTTAAACGATATTCAAGTCCTATTGTCAGTGATTTAAGAATATTCTTGTTGCGATCTTCCTGAGCTTGAGCAACAGTAGCTACAATCAGGCACAGAAGTATAAAGGTTATTTTCTTGTTCATTGATAGTTTTAATTAAGATGGTCTTCTATGTTTTCTATGTCTTCGAGTTCAATTGTAGCCTCATCAATGATAAGGGTACTTCCGATAGCACCTCTGAAATATGCTCCTTCCAGACTGGACGAAAATACAATTGCTGTATAATACTTACCTGTTACCAGTTTGGATGGATCAATTTCTTTACGGTATTCAAAAGGTATTGATCGGTATGTGTATTCAGAAGCAGGTTTGGCGTTTTTAATACGAGCGATAGCTATAATGCAAGGATCATCGAACTGTATAGAACCATCCAGAACTTTCCCATCGGTTGGTTCATAAAGAATTGAATACATATCGAATATGTCTTCCTTACCTGGCACTTCTTCTTTTTGTTCATTTCTGAATACTTCTCCGGGAGTATACTTATACCATACATTAAAAGCCTTAGGTTTTTTATTGGGACTGTAAGCGATCGGAAGTCCGAATAATGTTGACTTTAATGCCTCTTCGGGGCCTTGACCTGCTACTTGGGCATCAAAGGAACCTATGAATAAATTTCCGGCAGCTAAAGGCATTTTTACCAAATCACCGAATGCACCGGTCGGTTTGGTTTCAAGTTTCACTCCTTTTCCGGAATGACCGGCTTCATAGGAGATAGTTGGATAAATAAGAGGATTAGTGAGTTTTTCTCCTTCGGGAGTAACATATCCGGTCAGGGCATATCCACTGTTAGCTGTTGCCCAAATAAACTGTTTCTGCTCCTGTTCTGAGATTTCATAAAAACCGTACCATTGTTTACCTCTGGCTCCTTCTATTATTTCCCAATGCTCAAAATTAAAATCTAATTTAATATCAGAAATATCAACATAGACAGTATATTCCTTTTTCCATTGTCTGTCTTCCGATGTTACTATATAAGTTTGTGGATTTGAGAAATCTCTTACTGTTCCGCTGGGTGGTTCAATAGTGGCCCCTTTGGTTAATGTGAATTCAGGAGCAAAGTGCGTGATGTCAATGGTTGATTGCGCCATGATTATTACCGTATTATTAGTAATAATTGGCTGCATTTTCAACACTGAGGGATCGGAAACTGTACAAGATTCGATATCAGCTTCAGTGTTAGCCGCTTCTTCACGTATGCAAGAACTAAAACTTAGACAAATGCACAGACTTATTATTATAGTTCTAAATCTCATTCCGTTAAATTGTTGATTATAAATTTATAATATAGAATATTTTGAGAAAACTTTGGCGCAAAGTTAAGTTTAAAATTTCATTTATCAAATCTTGCTTTCCTTTTTTATGTTCTTTTTGTACTATTCCTTAAAATAATGCCTGTGAGTCGGATTAAATGTAGGTCTATTCTTTTGATTTTGTAGTCTAATCCTAAAGTAACTTCGAATTTATTATAGTAAATGATCGGGGATAATATATATGCATACTAAAAAGATATATAGGCACAAAAGATATAAAATATTATATATGCGAATCAGCAGTTCGATATTTGGTCTAAACCTGTACAGAATGAACTAAAGGGATTGCTGATAGTTTATCCGCAACACTCAAGACATTTATATATAAAATCTGCTTCTTCCTTACATTAATATCTTTTCTTAGGAAGTAAAGTTACGGACAATTAAAGGTAAACTATAATCAAAAGTTTCAGTTATAAGATTAAAACTTTAAGTTTTATAACCAAAAGTTCCGGTTATAGAATCAGAAGTTTTGGTTATAGATTATAAAAGAGAGAATAGTAGTTTTCTTCCTGATAAAAGGTAGTTTATATCGCCTTGTTTTGAACAAATATATACGATTAAGTTAAGTCCGGTTTTTAACTACTGATTCGCATTATATTACATCTAAGTTTATTTTGTATCTTATAGCTTTTCATTGTTAGCAAGAAAGCAGTTGAATAAGAAAGAAATTAAGGGGGGATAGGTATATAATATCTCGATATTTTGTGTAAAACTTGAAAATATAATTCATGTTTATAAGTATATTCTTTACTTTTGTAGAAATTTAAAAAAGAGAAAATTCATGATTGAGTCAGAAAGGAAACAAATAATAGATTTAGTACAACGCGAAGTTATTCCGGCTATTGGCTGCACAGAGCCTATTGCGGTAGCATTATGTGTATCGAAGGCAGCGGAGACACTTGGCACAATCCCTGAAAATATAAGAGTTCTTTTGAGTGCTAATATTTTAAAGAATGCAATGGGAGTAGGCATCCCGGGGACAGGCATGATCGGGCTTCCTATCGCAGTGGCTTTGGGGGCTATTGTCGGAAAATCAGAATATCAGCTTGAAGTGTTGAGAGATAGTACGCCGGAAGCAGTAGAACGAGGTAAGCGGTTTATTGATGAGAAACGTATTTGTATTTCCTTAAAAGAGGATATAGCGGAAAAACTTTATATTGAAGTTATTTGTGAAGCGGGAGATAAAAAAGCTACGGCAATTATTGCCGGTGGACATACTACCTTTATATATATAGCGCGTGGTGAAGAAGTATTGCTTGATAAACAACAATCCGGAACAGAAGAAGACGAACAAGAACCTTTGGAACTAAATCTGAGAAAGGTGTATGATTTTGCTTTGGAAGCTCCGTTGGATGAAATTCGTTTTATCCTTGAGACTGCCCGCCTAAATAAGGCTGCTGCCGAGCAATCTTTTCATGGAGAGTATGGGCATGCATTGGGAAGAATGCTCCGGGGGAGGTATGAACATCAGATTATGGGTGATAGTGTATTTTCTCACATTCTTTCTTATACTTCGGCAGCTTGTGATGCCCGTATGGCAGGGGCTATGATTCCTGTAATGAGTAATTCGGGAAGTGGTAATCAGGGCATTTCGGCTACTTTACCTGTCCTTGTCTTTGCAGAAGAGAATGGAAAATCAGAAGAGGAATTAATAAGAGCTTTAATGATGAGTCATCTTACAGTGATTTATATAAAACAAAGTCTGGGGCGTTTATCAGCTCTTTGCGGTTGTGTAGTAGCTGCTACAGGTTCCAGTTGTGGGATCACATGGCTGATGGGGGGAAGTTATGAACAAGTAGCTTTCGCTGTACAAAATATGATTGCCAATTTAACCGGAATGATTTGTGATGGTGCAAAACCCAGTTGTGCCTTAAAAGTGACAACGGGAGTTTCTACTGCTGTTTTATCTGCTGTGATGGCAATGGAGAATCGTTGTGTGACGTCCGTGGAGGGTATTATTGACGAAGATGTGGATCAAAGTATTCGCAACCTAACCCGTATTGGTTCGCAGGGAATGAATGAAACGGATAGAGTAGTATTGGACATAATGACACATAAGAACTGTTAGGGAATTGAAAATTGAAAGTTGAAAATTGAAAACTGGCTGCGCTATCACACTGCATAGTAACTTTCAATTTTCAACTTTCAATTTTCAACTAAATTAATGGCATCCGCAACCATCTCCACATCCATGGTCACCGCAGTCGCTACCACAGTCTCCACAACCGCAGCTACAGCCACCGCCGCCCATCATATTTACAACTTCCTGTATTTCTTCGTTTGTAGCCGGACGACTTTCTGTAACTTCACCCACGAAGTTTAAATCAGCTCCTGCCAATGGGTGGTTCATGTCAACTACTACTGTATCAGGCTTTACCTCTACTACTGTTCCGTTCATACGATGACCTTCGGCGTCCATCAAAGGTACTACACTACCTTCGTAGATACGTTCACTGTCGAATTTACCATCAATCTCAAAGATGTGTCTCGGTAAATCCAGTACATGTTCTTCGTTATACTCACCGTAAGCTTCTTGTGACGGAATGATGAATTCAAATTTATCTCCTTTGTTGAGTGATGCTATCTGGCTTTCGAAAGCTTCGAGCGTAGTACCCAAACCGGAAATGAATTGGAATGGATTTTCTGCTTTTGCTTCTTCTACTAAATCTTTTTCTCCATCTTCTATTGTGTACAGTTTGTACGCTACAGTGATGTACTTGTTTTCTACTGTTTCCATTTGTTTTTAGTATATAGTTAGTACTTACGCATAATCCGCGTAGCTGCAAAGATACGAATTTCACCACAGAGTAGCACAGAGTTTCACAGAGTTTATTGTTTATAGATGAATTTAATAGTTAATTCTCTGTGAAACTCAGTGTTACTCTGTGGTGAAAAGCGTGATTTAAGTGATAAAAAAGGATATTATTCCTTTTTTTTCTTACGATTGTTCGTTTTTGGGTGATTTTTTTCTTCAATTTGTTTGGAGATAATAAAAAACCCCTTACCTTTGCAGCACAATCAATAGAGAAAATTAAGATATGAATATCCATACATCTATAAACCTGACAGTCCTGCATATTATTCGCGTCGTGGTGGTCCCATCAAGAGCGTGAGGAAGGTTGTGTATGTATTCGTACCATAAAAGATAATATTAGAGCCTTTCTCACAACAGTGAGGAAGGCTCTTTAATTAAAAGGAAAACAGGAAATGAAAAAGCAGTTACGCAGTTCATCCAGTACACAAGGTCGCCGTATGGCGGGTGCCCGCGCTTTATGGGTAGCCAATGGCATGAAGAAAGAACAAATGGGAAAGCCCATTATAGCTATTGTCAATTCGTTTACACAATTTGTCCCGGGGCATGTGCATTTGCATGAAATAGGACAACAGGTGAAAACTGAAATTGAGAAGTTGGGATGCTTTGCTGCGGAATTCAACACAATTGCTATTGATGATGGTATTGCAATGGGACATGATGGTATGCTTTATTCACTTCCTTCCCGTGATATTATAGCTGATAGTGTTGAGTATATGGTGAATGCTCACAAGGCAGATGCAATGATTTGTATTAGCAATTGTGACAAAATCACTCCGGGTATGCTTATGGCTGCTATGCGATTGAATATTCCCACTGTTTTTGTATCGGGGGGGCCGATGGAAGCTGGTGAATGGAATGGTCAGCATCTTGACTTGATTGATGCTATGATTAAATCGGCCGATGAGAGTGTAAGCGATAATGAAGTAGCTAAAATAGAACAGCATGCTTGTCCTACCTGTGGTTGTTGTTCGGGTATGTTTACGGCCAATTCGATGAACTGTCTGAATGAGGCGATTGGTCTGGCACTACCAGGTAATGGTACCATTGTGGCTACACATGAGAACCGTAAGCAACTCTTTAAAGATGCAGCAAAATTGATAGTAGAGAATGCCTTTAAATATTATGAAAAAGGTGATGAAAGTGTATTGCCGCGAAGTATAGCAACGCGTGAAGCTTTTTTGAATGCAATGACGCTGGATATTGCTATGGGGGGATCTACTAATACAATACTCCATCTGCTTGCTGTTGCCCATGAGGCAGAGGTAGACTTTAAAATGGATGATATTGATATGTTATCCCGTAAGAGCCCATGTCTTTGTAAGGTAGCTCCTAATACACAGAAATATCATATACAGGATGTGAATCGCGCCGGAGGTATCATTGCTATAATGGATGAATTGGCTAAGGGCGGATTGGTAGACACAACCGTTCTGCGTGTAGATGGAATGACGTTGGCTGAGGCTATTGATAAATACAGTATAACCAGTCCCGACGTTTGTGATGAAGCGATAAAAAAATATTCAAGTGCTGCAGCCGGTAAATTTAATCTTGTACTTGGGTCTCAGCATGCATCTTATAAAGAGCTTGATACGGATCGTGCCGAAGGGTGTATCCGTGACTTGGAACATGCTTATAGTAAAGATGGTGGTCTGGCAGTACTGAAAGGAAATATAGCTCAGGATGGCTGTGTCGTGAAAACAGCAGGCGTGGATGCAAGTATCTGGAAGTTTTCGGGACCGGCTAAAGTGTTTGATTCGCAAGAGGCAGCTTGTGAGGGTATCCTCGGAGGCAAGGTGGTGAGTGGTGATGTAGTGGTCATTACGAATGAAGGTCCCAAAGGTGGCCCAGGTATGCAGGAAATGCTGTATCCTACCTCTTATATTAAATCCCGTCATCTTGGAAAAGAATGTGCTTTGATTACGGACGGTCGTTTCAGTGGTGGTACATCCGGACTGAGTATCGGTCATATCTCTCCCGAAGCTGCCGCCGGAGGAAATATTGGAAAAATTCAGGATGGAGATATTATTGAAATAAATATCCCGGAACGTACTATCAATGTGAAACTGACCGATGAGGAACTGGCAGCTCGTCCGATGACTCCTGTGACCCGCGAACGTAATGTTCCGAAAAGTTTGAAGGCTTATGCCAGTATGGTAAGCTCCGCTGATAAGGGAGCTGTAAGAATGATTTAGAAGTATGAATTTAGATTTAGGATTTAGGATTGAGAGTTGAAGTAATTTCAATCGTAAATAGTAAATTGTCTAATCGTAAATATATAGATGAAAGAACTAATATCAGGCTCAGAGGCATTGATGCGTTCTCTTGAGTATCAGGGAGTGAAAACCATTTTTGGTTATCCGGGAGGTTCTATTATGCCGGTGTTTGACGCTCTGTATGATCATAGAGAAACATTGAACCATATTTTGGTTCGACACGAACAGGGGGCTGCCCATGCAGCACAAGGTTTTGCACGCTCGTCGGGTGAAGTAGGGGTCTGCCTGGTAACCAGTGGTCCTGGTGCTACCAATACTATAACCGGTATTGCCGATGCCATGATTGATAGTACTCCTGTTGTTGTGATAGCCGGTCAGGTAGGAACTGCATTTTTGGGAACAGATGCTTTTCAGGAGGTAGACCTTGTTGGTATTACCCAGCCTATAACCAAATGGAGCTATCAGATTCGTCGTGCAGAGGATGTTCCATGGGCTGTGGCACGTGCTTTTTATATTGCAAAAAGTGGTCGTCCCGGTCCTGTAGTTCTTGACTTTGCCAAAAATGCACAGGTAGAAAAGGCGGAATATACTTCTGCTAAATTGGATTATATTCGTAGTTATGTTCCTGTTCCTGATACCGATCCGGAATCTGTGAAGATGGCTGCTGATTTGATTAATAAGGCAGAGCGTCCGTTGGTGCTTGTTGGACAAGGCGTGGAGTTAGGAAATGCTCAACAGGAATTGCGCACTTTTATCGAAAAGGCCGGGATACCTGCCGGATGTACGTTGCTCGGATTGTCTGCTTTGCCCACTGAACACCCTCTGAATAAAGGGATGTTAGGTATGCATGGAAATCTGGGGCCTAATATTAATACCAATAAATGCGATGTACTTATTGCTGTGGGAATGCGTTTTGATGACCGTGTAACAGGTAATCTTGCTACTTATGCCAAGCAGGCAAAAGTGATTCATTTCGATATTGATCCGGCTGAAGTTAATAAAAACGTATATGCGGATGTAGCTGTATTAGGCGATTGTAAAGAAACGCTGGTTGCAGTAACAGAACTGCTTCAGCCCAATACACACACGGAATGGCTGGAAAGTTTCACTGATTATGAACGCGTGGAAGAGGAAAAAGTAATTCGTCCGGAACTTCATCCTATGAATGACACACTCTCTATGGGTGAAGTGGTACGTGCGGTGAGCGAAGCTACCAATAATGAAGCAATCCTCGTGACCGATGTTGGCCAGAATCAAATGATGTCTGCCCGGTATTTTAAATATACGAAAGAGCGTAGTATTATTACTTCCGGAGGATTAGGAACGATGGGATTTGGTCTTCCGGCAGCTATTGGCGCTACCTTTGGACGTCCGGACCGTACGGTTTGTGTTTTTATGGGAGATGGTGGCCTTCAAATGAATATTCAGGAATTGGGCACTATCATGGAACAGAAAGCACCGGTAAAGATTATCGTATTGAATAATAACTTTTTGGGAAATGTGCGCCAGTGGCAGGCAATGTTTTTCAATCGTAAATACTCTTTTACGCCGATGTTAAATCCGGATTATATGAAAATTGCTTCAGCTTATGATATTCCATCCCGACGGGTAATGACGCGTGAAGAACTGGCAGAGGCTATCGAAGAAATGATAGCAACCGATGGTCCGTATCTGTTGGAAGCTTGTGTGATTGAAGAGGGAAATGTATTGCCAATGACCCCTCCGGGTGGTTCGGTGAATCAGATGCTATTGGAATGCTGAATTAGTTGAAAATTGAAAGTTGAAAATGGCTATGCAGGCTGATAGCGTAATCCCACTTTTAACTAAAAACTTTCAACTTTCAATTTTCAACTTTCAATTAACTAAATAAGATTATGAGTGATAAGACATTATATACACTGATCGTTCATTCGGAGAATATTGCCGGTTTGTTGAATCAGATAACGGCTGTATTTACACGCCGTCAGATTAATATCGAGAGTTTAAATGTCTCTGCTTCTTCCATTAAAGGGGTACATAAGTATACGATTACCGCTTGGACGGATAAGGATACAATAGAGAAGGTAGTCAAGCAGATTGAAAAGAAGATAGATGTGCTGCAGGCACATTATTTTACTGATGATGAGATCTATTTTCATGAGATTGCTTTGTATAAAGTATCTATTCCGGAATTTCAATCCAATCCGGATGCTTCCCGGGTAATCAGAAAATACAATGCACGTATTGTGGAGGTAAATCCTGTATTTGCTATTGTTGAGAAGAATGGACGGGGAGAAGATATCACAGCTCTTTATGATGAACTACGCACATTGGGTTGTGTATTGCAATTTGTACGTTCGGGACGTGTAGCTATTACTACCAGCTGTTTTGAACGAGTGAATGAATTTCTGGCAGATCGGGAGGCAAGATACAATCTAAATAAGAATCAACCGGAAAATGAGTGAAAATAATAAGATAGGAAGTTATAAATTTGTAGCAGAGCCGTTTCATGTGGATTTTAACGGGCGTCTGACAATGGGCGTGCTGGGAAATCATCTGCTTAACTGTGCAGGTTTTCATGCCAGCGACCGTGGGTTTGGAATTGCAACTTTGAATGAGGACAACTACACTTGGGTGCTTTCCCGCTTGGCTATTGAATTGGATGAGATGCCTTACCAGTATGAGGAATTCGGTGTTCAGACATGGGTGGAAAATGTATATCGTCTTTTTACGGATCGTAATTTTGCAGTGATCAATAAAGACGGAAAGAAAATCGGATACGCCCGTTCTGTATGGGCTATGATAAATCTGAATACCCGTAAACCGGCCGACTTGCTTACGCTACATGGGGGAAGTATTGTGGATTATGTTTGTGATGAACCTTGTCCGATAGAAAAGCCTTCACGGATTAAGGTGGCCGTTACAGAACCTGTGGCTACGCTTACAGCTAAATATAGTGATATCGATATTAACGGGCATGTAAACAGTATTCGTTATATTGAGCATATTCTGGATTTGTTTCCGATAGAATTGTATAAGACGAAGCATATTCGCCGTTTTGAAATGGCTTATGTTGCCGAAAGTTATTACGGTGATGAACTCTCTTTCTTTCAGGAAGAGGTGAATGAAAATGAATATCATGTAGAGGTAAAAAAGAATGGAAACGAGGTCGTTTGTCGTTCTAAAGTACTGTTTGAATAGAAAAAATTAGATTATAAATAATGAACAGGTGGCTATGCCACCATTTAAAACTGAAAACAAAAATGGCACAAATGAATTTTGGCGGTGTTACTGAAAATGTAGTAACCCGTGAAGAATTTCCGTTGGAGAAAGCTCGTGAAGTATTGAAAAACGAAACAATCGCTGTAATCGGTTACGGTGTACAGGGTCCCGGCCAGTCATTAAATTTGCGTGACAATGGGTTTAATGTAATCGTAGGACAGCGTAAAGGTGGCAAAACTTGGGAAAAAGCGGTTGCTGACGGTTGGGTACCTGGCGAGACATTGTTTGATATTGACGAAGCATGCCAGCGTGGAACCATTATTCAATACCTGCTCTCTGATGCAGCTCAAATCGAAGTATGGCCTACTGTGAAGAAAAATCTGACTCCGGGTAAGGCACTTTACTTCTCTCACGGTTTCGGTATTACTTACAAAGAACGTACAGGTATTGTTCCTCCTGCTGATGTAGATGTAATTCTTGTAGCTCCAAAGGGGTCGGGGACGTCTCTTCGTACTATGTTTCTCGAAGGTCGTGGGTTGAACTCTTCTTTTGCTATCTTTCAGGATGCGACAGGTAAAGCATGGGATAGAGTGATTGCACTGGGTATCGGTGTAGGTTCTGGTTATCTGTTTGAAACTACTTTCAAACGTGAAGTTTATTCTGACTTGACAGGTGAACGTGGTACGTTGATGGGAGCTATTCAGGGATTGTTGCTGGCTCAATATGAAGTGTTGCGTGAAAATGGTCATACTCCTTCTGAAGCTTTCAACGAAACTGTTGAAGAATTGACTCAGTCGTTGATGCCATTATTTGCAAAGAATGGTATGGATTGGATGTATGCAAACTGTTCTACTACTGCTCAGCGTGGTGCTCTCGATTGGATGGGACCGTTTCACGATGCTACAAAACCAGTATTTGAAAAGCTGTATAGTGAAGTAAAATGTGGTAACGAAGCACAACGCTCTATTGATACAAACTCTAAACCTGATTATCGTGAAGGTTTGGATGCTGAGCTGAAAGCATTACGTGAAAGTGAAATGTGGCAAGCTGGTGCAGTTGTTCGTAAACTTCGTCCGGAAAACAACTGATTCTAATAGAGCATATAATTAATGTAAAAGAGGGAAGCTTGGGTTTCCCTCTTTTACATGATAAATAATGAGGTTGCTAATGGGATACAGCATAACTTATTTATTAATAAATGTGTAATAGAGTAAGTGATTAAAACTGTTTTTGGATATATTCCATTAGTTTGTGATAAAAAGTATGTTTAGTCAGGGTCGTAGCATTTCCTAATATTACTAATTTCATTCGTGCCCGGGTAATAGCAACATTCATTCTTCGTAAATCATTAAGGAAACCAATCTGCCCGCTTTCGTTGGCACGTACGAGACTGATAAAAATAACATCTCTTTCCTGACCTTGGAAGCCATCTACTGTATTAACGGTAATTAATGGCCAGAAGCGCCTGAAAAAACTACTACTCTTTATTTTGTTTCGTAAATATTGTACTTGTGCTTTGTACGGAGAAATGAGCCCAAAATCAATTTGTTCGTCTAATACCCGGTTTTCTCCTATTTTTTGAATATAACTTTCCAGTTCTTGTAGTAACAAGTTTGCTTCCGGTTTATTAATACGTCCGAAGCTTTCACCAACAAACTCTTCGTGGCATTCCATTTCTGAAGTATCGATCCAGATCATAGGGGTATCGAAATCAAGAATGCCGCGTTGACGTATTTCAGGAGCAGATTCTAACTGATTGTTATAAAACCATTCTGAAGGAAAACGCATGATGGACTCGTTCATACGGTATTGTACCTTTAATAAAGAAACGGAGATTGGCTTATTAGCTACTACTTTTTCCATCAATGTGTGATCCAAACCACCACGGGCAGCTTCAATGCATTTGATTGTAGGAGGTAACTGGCAATGATCACCGGCAAAGATCACACGATCTGCTTTGCGGATAGCAATCCAGCATGCTGCTTCTAATGCTTGTGCAGCTTCATCAATGAACAGTGTACTGAAACGACGTCCATTAAGAATCCGGTGGTTACTACTGACAAGAGTAGATGCAACCACCCGGGTTGAAGAGAACAGAGCTTCATTGATAAGTATTTCCAACTCTGTGGCACGATCACGCAGGTGGCTGATACGGTTGCGCATATTTTCTCTTTCGATATGACTGCCTTTACGTATACGTCCGTTCATTTCCCGGATAGATTTACGTATCCCCCATAACTCGGTATAGGCCGGATGACTCTCAAAGCGGCGTTCATACGTGAACGAGAGCATCTTATCATTAACACGCGTTGGATTGCCGATGCGAAGTACAGGTACACTGCGGTCTACAAGCTTTTCTGAAATCCAGTCTACAGCAGTGTTACTTTGTGCGCAAACGAGTACTTGATTTTCACGGTGTAGTGTTTCGTAAATAGCTTCAACGAGTGTGGTGGTTTTTCCTGTTCCGGGAGGCCCATGGACTATGGCTACGTCTTTAGTACAAAGTACCTTATTTACAGCTTCCTCCTGAGTAGAGTTTAACCATGGGAAACGGACAGGATAGAGCTCGCGTTGATGTATAGGAAGAGTTCCTAAGAGGGTATCACGCAGTTCTGCCAGTCGGTTATTTTTGGCGCGGATTACATCTTCTAATGCTTCAAACATAGTATGGTAGGAGGTCTCATCAAAATAAAGTTGTATCCCCAACCGATCGGTTCCTTGTATTTCGAGTAGTGCACCTGCATTGGGTAGAACGATAACCATTCGTTCCTCATCAGCATAACTTACTGTTGCAGTAAAATTCATATAATGGATTTTTCCATCATATTTCTGCTGGAAGAAACAAACAGGACGTCCGAACTCAAAAGCATGCTCGATATCCTTATCTTCGGTTCGTATCACTTCTACTACCAGTTGATTTAAAGAATTATAATAACTACGTCCAACAAGTAGAGGATACCAGCAGAGCCCGCGTTTTATCTTTCGGGTGATTCCCATTGTTTCTGTCTGACGCTTAAATTCTTCTTTCTCACATTCATATTCCATACGCAACAGGAGTTGTTGCTTTTGGAGAGAAAGGAGTGGAGAACCTGGATTTATTTTATTTTCAACCATGCTGTCTGCTAAAGAATATTCACTATTGCTCAAAAAACAAATCGATGTTGTAAAGCGTGATCCTTTTTTTAAGCAGAGAAAATAATTCTGATTATAATTTATCTTTTCGCAAAGGTAACACTTCTCTTTGCAGTCTCGAATATTTATTTCATTTTGTTAAACCTTATCTGACTCTCATTCGTTAATATTATATATACAGTTTAAAAATATTAATGCATATGGTGTATGATATAGACATGATAAAGAGCTTCTATTCGGCTTATAAAGAGAAGATGGAGCATGTGCGGGCAGTATTGAAGCGTCCGCTTACATTGGCGGAAAAAGTCTTGTATACTCATCTTTTTGATGAGACAGTTTTAAAAGATTATAAACGTGGGGAAGATTATGTGAATTTCCGTCCGGACCGCGTAGCAATGCAGGATGCTACAGCACAGATGGCTTTATTGCAGTTTATGAATGCAGGAAAGGAGCAGGCTGCAGTTCCTTCTACTGTACATTGTGATCATTTGATACAAGCTTATAAAGGGGCACGCGAAGATATTGCCACTGCCACCAAGACAAACGAAGAAGTGTATGATTTTCTGCGTGACGTTTCTTCCCGCTATGGTATTGGTTTTTGGAAACCGGGAGCTGGCATTATCCATCAGGTAGTATTGGAGAATTATGCTTTTCCTGGTGGTATGATGGTGGGGACGGACTCTCATACTCCTAATGCTGGTGGCTTAGGTATGGTTGCAATAGGTGTGGGAGGTGCTGATGCAGTAGATGTGATGACGGGCATGGAATGGGAGCTTAAGATGCCTAAATTGATTGGAGTTCGTTTGACAGGTGAACTTAATGGTTGGACTGCTCCGAAAGACGTTATTCTGAAACTGGCAGGTATATTGACCGTGAAAGGGGGAACAAATGCCATTATTGAATATTTTGGTCCCGGTACGGAATCTATTTCTGCTACAGGAAAAGCTACTATTTGTAATATGGGGGCGGAAGTAGGTGCTACTACTTCATTATTTCCTTATGATGAGCGTATGGCTGCTTACCTACGTGCTACTGGCCGCGAAGAGGTTGTAATGTTGGCTGAAGCTGTAGCTGCCGATCTTCGTCCGGATGATGAAGTAATGGCACTTCCTGAGAATTTTTATGATCGTATAATTGAAATAGACCTATCTGAATTAGAACCTTATATTAACGGGCCTTTTACTCCTGATGCTGCTACTCCTATTTCGGAATTTGCAGAAAAAGTATTGCTGAATGGATATCCTCGTAAGATGGAGGTAGGGCTTATTGGGTCATGTACAAATTCTTCTTATCAGGATATCAGTCGCGCTGCTTCTGTTGCCCGGCAGGCACTGGAGAAAGATGTTGCTATCTCTTCACCACTAATTGTAAATCCGGGTAGTGAGCAGATTTATGCTACTGCTGAACGCGATGGAATGATAACTCTTTTTCAGCAAATTGGTGCTACGATTATGGCTAATGCTTGTGGTCCCTGTATCGGGCAGTGGAAAAGACATACGGATGATCCTATGCGTAAGAATTCTATAGTAACTTCTTTCAATCGTAACTTTGCTAAGCGTGCTGATGGAAATCCGAATACCTTTGCTTTTGTTGCCTCACCTGAGATTGTTATGGCGTTGACTATTGCCGGCGACCTTTGTTTCAATCCGCTGAAAGACCGTTTGCTCACTCATGATGGTGAGAAAGTAAAGTTAAACGAGCCGGTAGGCGATGAATTGCCTGTACATGGTTTCACTTCGACTTCTGACGGTTATCTTGCTCCGGCAGGATCGCAGGTTGAAATAAAGGTGGATCCACATTCAACGCGTTTACAATTATTGACTCCTTTTCCTGCATGGGATGGAAATGATTTACTGAATATGCCTCTTTTGATTAAGACTCAGGGGAAATGTACTACCGACCATATCTCTATGGCAGGTCCCTGGTTGCGTTTTCGAGGGCATCTGGAAAATATTTCAGACAATATGCTGATGGGAGCTGTGAATGCTTTTAATGGTGAAACGAACTGTGTCTGGAATCGTTTGACAAACATGTATGGGCCGGTTTCTGGTACGGCAAAGATGTATAAATCTGAAGGAATTTCTTCGATTGTGGTTGCTGAAGAAAACTATGGCGAAGGTTCCAGCAGGGAGCATGCCGCTATGGAACCTCGTTTCCTCAATGTGAAAGTAATTCTTGCCAAGAGTTTTGCCCGTATCCATGAAACAAATCTTAAAAAGCAAGGTATGCTTGCTATCACTTTCAAGGATAAGGCTGATTATAATCGGATACAGGAACATGACTTAATTTCCGTCATAGGTTTACAGAATTTTGCTCCGGGACGTGATCTTGAAGTGGTTGTCCATCATGAAGATGGTACAAAAGAACGTTTTGCAGTACAACATACTTACAATGAACAACAGATATCCTGGTTTCGTGCCGGTTCTGCCTTGAATAATAATGGATTAAAAAATTAACCAATTAACACGCGCCAGCCAATTGATACCTTTAAATATTGGCATATTGGCACATTATTTATTATGAGCAAAATTACTAAGCAAACAGATGGTACATTATTAGTACCTGATATCCCTACAGTTCCTTTCATAACAGGAGACGGGGTGGGTGAGGAGATTACTCCTGTCATGCAAAGCATTGTGGACGTTGCCGTAAAAGAAGCTTACGGTGAAAAGCGTAAAATAGACTGGGTAGAAGTTCTGGCTGGGGAACGTGCATATAATGTTACCGGTTCGTGGCTTCCTGAAGAGACTATGGAGAAGTTTAAAGAGTATCTGATAGGCATTAAAGGACCCTTGACTACACCGGTGGGCGGTGGCATACGCTCATTGAATGTGGCTTTGCGCCAAACTCTTGATTTGTATGTATGTCTTCGTCCTGTTCGCTGGTTCATAGGTGTTCATTCGCCTGTTATTGCACCGGAGAAGGTAAACATGCATATCTTCCGTGAAAATACAGAAGATATTTATGCAGGAATAGAATGGGAAGCGGGTACTCCTGAAGCGAAGAAGTTTTATCATTTTTTACGTGATGAAATGGGAGTAACTAAAGTACGGTTTCCGGAGACGTCTTCTTTTGGTGTAAAGCCGGTTTCGCGTGAAGGTACTGAGCGTTTGGTAAGGGCAGCTTGTCAGTATGCGTTAGATCATCATTTACCTTCTGTGACATTGGTACATAAAGGAAATATTATGAAATTTACTGAAGGTGGTTTCAAAAAATGGGGATATGAGCTGGCACAGCGTGAATTTGGTGATGCATTGGCAGAGGGACGATTTATTGTTAAGGACTGTATTGCAGATGCTTTTTTGCAAAATACCTTGTTAATGCCTGAAGAGTACTCGGTGGTTGCCACCCTTAATCTGAATGGTGATTATATCTCTGATCAGTTGGCAGCTATGGTAGGAGGTATTGGTATAGCTCCTGGTGCTAATATCAATTATGACAGTGGGCATGCTATTTTTGAAGCAACACACGGAACTGCACCTAACATTGCTGGAAAGGATATTGTGAATCCTTGTTCGCTTGTTCTTTCTGCTGTAATGATGCTTGAGTATTTGGGTTGGCAGGAAGCTGCCGATCTGATTGTGAGAGCACTGGAACATAGCTTTGAGGATGGTCGTGCTACAGCTGATCTGGCCCGGTTTATGCCGGGGGGGAAAGCTCTGTCTACTTCTGCTTTTACGCGGGAGATTATTGAAAGAATAGAAAATATAAATTAATGATTAAAAGATAAATAATTCCATGAAGAAAGAATATTTAGTTTATAAGCTCTCCGAGGAGATGAAGGACGCTACCCGGATTGATAATGATTTATTTCCGAAATATGATGTAAAACGCGGTTTGCGTAATGAAGATGGTACTGGTGTACTGGTAGGGTTGACTAAGGTCGGTAATGTAGTTGGTTATGAGCGTATTCCGGGTGGTGGTTTGAAGCCAATTCCCGGTAAGTTATTCTATCGTCAATACGATTTGGAAGATTTGGCACATGCTGCAATGAAAGAAAAACGTTATGGCTTTGAAGAGGTAGCTTATCTGTTGCTATCCGGTCATTTGCCCGATAAGGAAGAATTAGCTTCTTTTCGTGAATTGGTGAATGACAATATGCCATTGGAACAGAAAACGAAAATGAATATTATAGAGCTGGAGGGTAATAACATTATGAATATTTTGGCTCGTAGTGTTCTTGAAATGTATCGTTTTGACCCCAATCCGGATGATACCTCCCGGGATAATCTTATGAGACAGAGTATTGATCTGATTTCGAAGTTTCCTACTATTATTGCATATGCTTATAATATGTTGCGTCATGCTACCTTTGGCCGTTCGCTTCATATTCGTCATCCGCAGGAAAAACTCTCTATAGCCGAAAATTTCCTCTACATGCTTAAGAAGGATTATACCCAGCTGGAGGCCCGTACCCTTGATCTTTTACTCATGCTGCAAGCAGAGCATGGTGGTGGTAATAACTCTACTTTTACAGTACGTGTCACTTCTTCTACCGGGACAGATACTTATTCGTCTATTGCAGCTGGTATCGGTTCTTTAAAAGGTCCGCTTCACGGAGGTGCTAATATTCAGGTAGTTGATATGTTCCATCATCTTCAGGAAAATATCCAGGATTGGAAGGATGTAGATGAAATAGATACTTATTTTACCCGTATGTTGAATAAGGAGGTTTATAACAAAACCGGATTGATTTATGGTATTGGGCATGCTGTATACACTATTTCTGATCCACGTGCTTTATTATTGAAAGAACTCGCCCGGGATTTGGCAAAGGAGAAGAAAAAGGAAGAAGAGTTTGCTTTTCTTGAATTACTTGAAGAACGTGCAATTGCGATGTTTGGTAAAATAAAAAATAACGGTAAGACTGTATCAAGTAATGTTGATTTCTATTCCGGTTTTGTATATGAGATGATTGGTCTGCCACAAGAAATTTATACGCCGCTTTTTGCAATGGCTCGTATTGTAGGCTGGTGTGCACATCGTAATGAAGAACTTAACTTTGAAGGTAAACGCATCATCCGTCCTGCATATAAAAATGTACTGGATGTTGGTAAATATATTCCGCTGAATAAACGATAAAAAAGAACGATAGGGTGATGAAGTTATAGAATTATAAAGTGATAGGGTTATAGGGTACAGGGTTTCAATATTTTACACTGCAGATCTCATTGAAAATCTGAATGGAAAAATAATGGCACTGTGCTTCTTGGTTCTATAATCCTATAACTCTACCACTTTATAACTCTACAACGTTTAAATAGAGAGTTCTCTCAGTACGTTCACCAGTTCTCTTTGAATTGGTTTGTCATTCTTAATGGCTTTACTGAATGGTACATATACAATCTCGTCATGTTCGATACCAATCATTACATTTCGTTGATCTTCCATTAATGCATCGATTGCAGCGGCACCCATTCTGCTCGCAATGATACGGTCATGAGCGGTAGGGCTACCACCACGTTGTAAATGACCTAATATAGTGACGCGTACATCGTATTCCGGATATTCATTTTTTACACGCTCTGCGTAATGCATGGCACCACCAGTCAGTTCACTTTCGGCTACTAATACGATACTGCTATTTTTGGATTTTCGGAAACCGCTTTTGATAAACTCTTCCAATTGGTCTACCTCTGTACTAAATTCTGGGATAATAGCGGCTTCGGCTCCTGAAGCAATAGCACCATTCAGTGCAAGAAAACCGGCATCACGCCCCATTACTTCTACGAAAAAAAGGCGCTCATGTGAAGTCGCTGTATCGCGTATTTTATCGACTGCATCCAGAATTGTATTCAATGCTGTGTCATATCCAATAGTTGTATCTGTACCATACAAGTCGTTATCAATTGTACCGGGTAGTCCGATACAAGGTACATCAAACTCTTGTGCAAAAATACGTGCACCGGTCAATGAACCATCACCACCGATAACAACAAGGGCGTCAATTCCCTCTTTTTTCATATTATCGTATGCGAGCTGGCGTCCCTCAGGAGTAGTAAATTCCTTGCAACGTGCTGTTTTTAATATAGTACCACCTAATTGAATGATATTACTGACATTCTGGCTCTTGAATTCGCTGATTTCTCCTGTTACCAGACCTCTATATCCTCTGTATATACCCTTAACTTGCAGTCCGTTATAGATAGCTGCACGTGTCACTGCACGAATTGCAGCATTCATTCCCGGAGCATCTCCTCCGGAGGTTAAAATACCTACACACTTAACTGTTCCCATTACAATCTTATTTTATATTTGACGCTGCAAAGATAACAAAAAGTGTTAGGAAATAAGTTGCATTCGTGTCAAACTGACGGTGGCATTAATAAATAACGTTAAATGATTTTTTTGTCGAGGCGTGCTTTGATTTCTGTATAAATCTGTTCCATCAACCATTTAGGGGTTGAAGTAGCTCCGCATACTCCAATAGAACTAATTCCATGAAATAGAGAGTCATCTATTTCTTCTGCATTATCTATTAAATGAGAATTAGGGTTGACCTTCAGACATTCGCTGAATAACATTTTCCCATTAGAACTTTTTTTACCACTGACAAAAAAGATAAGATCATGTGAAGCTGCAAACGTACGTAGGTTAGGCATGCGATTGGCTACCTGACGACAAATGGTATCATAGTATTCAAATGTAGCAGAAGGAGAAATGTGGTCTTTGATGTAGTCAACTATTTCCCAGAATTCATCCAACGATTTGGTGGTTTGCGAATAAAGACGGATACTTTTGCTAAAATCGAGCTCTTTAGCTTCTTCTAATTTTTCTATAACGATTGCTTTTCCGGTAGTTTGACCTACTAATCCTAAAACTTCGGCATGTCCATTCTGCCCATAAATAACAATTTGTTTTTCTTCTGCATCTTTCTCCTGATATTCTTGCTTGATACGTTTTTGCAATCGGAGCACTACCGGACAGGTAGCATCAATAATTTCAATATTATTTTCCCGGGCGATTGTATATGTTTCGGGAGGTTCACCATGAGCACGAAGTAATACTTTGGCATTATGTAGTTGCTTGAACTCTTCATGATTGATAGTAATGAGCCCCATTGTTTTTAACCGTTCTACCTCCCTGCTATTGTGAACAATATCCCCCAAGCAATAAAGGGTAACTCCTTTTGCCAGTTCTTCTTCTGCCTTATGAATAGCGGTTACCACTCCAAAACAGAAACCTGAACCTTCGTCTATTTCTACTTTGATCATTTTAGGTTTTACGTTTGTAGATTTTTTCAGATGATTCTACGTACTTGTTTAATATTCTCTATTTTTAATGAGATTAGAATGATGTGAGACTGCTTACGCTTTTGTTCTCTGGTTATATTGATTAAATAACCATTCTTTCTGCTGCTGAATTGTCAATTCTGTATTGTCCAACAATAGCGCATCATCTGCCTTTCGTAATGGACTCACTTCGCGATGCTGATCAATATAATCGCGTTGTTTTACATTTTCTAATATCTCATCAAAGCTGGCTTTTTGCCCTTTCGCTTTTAGTTCATCGTAACGCCTTTGAGCACGTATTTCAGGAGTTGCTGTAACAAATATTTTCAACTCGGCATTAGGGAATACTGTAGTACCAATGTCACGTCCATCCATAACAATTCCTTTTTCATTGCCCATGGCCTGTTGCTGTCGGACCATAGCAGAACGTACGAAGTCAAGTGTGCTAATAGGACTCACCTTAGAAGAAACCTCCATCGTGCGAATTTTGTTCTCTACATTCACACCATTTAAATAAGTATTGGGACGACCGGTTTCCGGATCAATCCGGAAAGAAATATGGATGTTGTTCATCCGTTTTTTAAGTTCTTCAGTGTTAATCGTGTCTCCTTTAAAGATGCCGTTTTCTATACTATAAAGAGTGACTGCGCGGTACATAGCTCCACTGTCAATATAAATATATCCTATTTCGCGAGCCAGATCTTTGGCCATTGTGCTTTTACCACAAGAGGAAAAGCCATCGATTGCTATGGTGATTTTTTTCATTTTATTTGTAATTGTACTATAATGTCATTGAGAGATTGAATAATAAAGAAGAAGAGCTGAGATGATATTTTGCATAGGCAGCTCCTAATTTAAAACGCTTAATTTGTATACCGGCTCCGGCTGTGAGACCTGCCCAATGGCTGGAGTCAGCTATTTTCATCTCGTTTTTCCTGCGGAAATTGTATCCTAACGAAATATAGAAATTATCTGTTGGCAGAAAGTCGATACCTAACACGGTGTGATCAAAGAAGTTGGAATTTTTCCAATCGGTCAGATTGTATAAAGTTGCTGATACCCGGAAAGGAGCATGTGACAATCGCTTTGTGATGCCTACTTGTACATCTACCGGAAGCTTTTCATGTTTATCCTCAAAGGCTACAATTTGTCCTCCTAAATTACGAGCAACAAGAGAAAAGGAAAAGTCACTGTTTTGATGATAATAATTCAATCCCAAATCTACTCCGATAGCAAATGAAGAAAATTTCTCGTAATTGGAATAAATGAGATTTGCTTTTACTCCACCACTCCAGTAGTCACTTAAGTCATAAGAGTAGATTCCTGAAAATGCCATATCTTTGGCTGAAAAGGTTCCTATTATTACATTTTCACTGGTTGTTTCTTTCATTGTTCCATAGTTCACAAACTGAGCTGTTACTGCCCATGTTGAGCGTTCTCCGGCAACACGTGAGAAAGCTGCACTGGCGGCGTTAACTCCGGCTATATATAACATATAGTTCAGGTTAAGTGTTTTATCCGCTACGCATGACAACAACGCAGGATTATGGACCGCCATTGTGAGATCATCCTCTATAATGGATATATTTTCCCCGCCTAATGCTGCTGCATGAGAAGAAAAAGGGATTTTGAGGAATTGGAACACGCTATTATCTTCCTGAGCCTGTATCCGGACCCAAAAAAGGAGTAATACTACTATGAATATATTCTTTTTTAACATTTTGGCAGAAAAAACTGTTCAAATATACTTTATTTCTCAAATATCTGCGTTATATTTGTGGCAGAAAAGCACGTGAGACTCAAAAGCACTGAGAAACACATCTGATTAAAAGAACGTATTATTAATATTTATATTATAATTTATGGAAGTTAAAAAATCACCTAAAGCAGACCTGGAAGGCAAAAAGTCTACATGGTTGCTTATCGGATACGTGGTTGTATTAGCTTTTATGTTCGTGGCGTTCGAATGGACTGAGCGAGACATAAAGATTGATACAAGCCAGGCTTTATCCGATTTAGTGTTTGAAGAGGAAATGGTTCCTATTACGGAACAAGAACAGAAAATTGAGGTTCCACCTCCACCTGAAGTACCTGCAGCAGCAGAAATCTTGGATATTGTAGATGATGACGCTGATGTAGAAGAAACAATTATAGCATCAAGTGAGGAAACCGGTCAGAAAGTTGAAGTGAAATATGTGCCTGTACAGGTTGTTGAAGAAGAACCGGAAGAACAGGAAATCTTCGATGTTGTAGAAAAAATGCCGGAGTTCCCAGGTGGAAATGCTGCCTTGATGTCTTATTTGGCTAAGAATATCAAATATCCTACAATTGCGCAGGAAAATGGTACACAAGGTCGTGTTATTGTACAGTTTGTTGTAAATAAAGATGGTAGTATCGTAGATGCAAAGGTTGCACGTAGTGTTGACCCATATCTGGATAAAGAAGCTCTTCGTGTGATCAATTCCATGCCTAAATGGAATCCTGGTATGCAGAGAAACAAACCTGTACGTGTGAAGTATACGGTACCTGTAATGTTTAGATTGCAATAATATTTATGTAATATACGGGAAAAGGCTGCCATAAAAGCAGCCTTTTTCATTAGTAATTATTTCTCGTCTTTTTAATTCAAATGACTATGTTTACTGCATCTCAATTGCTTGATAAAATAAATACCCATGTTTCCGAATTACAGTTTACCCGTTCTCCAAAAGGATTATATGATCCGGTAAAATATGTCTTGTCGTTAGGTGGAAAGCGCATTCGTCCTGTATTGATGTTGATGGCTTATAACTTATATAAAGAAAATGTGGAGCAAATTTATGATCCGGCTACCGGTATTGAAATTTATCATAACTATACTCTTCTTCATGATGATCTCATGGACAGAGCAGATGTGCGTAGAGGTAAATCTACCGTGCACAAAGTCTGGGATGATAATACTGCCATATTGTCAGGAGATGCAATGTTGGTGCTTGCTTATCAATATATGGCTGCCTGTCCAACGGAATATTTAAAAGAGGTGATGAAGCTTTTTAGCCTTACAGCTCTTGAAATTTGTGAAGGTCAGCAGATGGATATGGAGTTTGAACAACGTAGCGACGTTAAGGAAGAGGAATATATTGAAATGATCCGCTTGAAGACAGCAGTATTGTTGGCTGCCAGCCTGAAGATAGGTGCAATATTGGGAGGAGCATCCAGAGAAGATGCTGAACGTCTTTATGATTTTGGTGTTCAGATAGGTGTTGCTTTTCAGTTGCAGGATGATTTGCTGGATGTGTATGGTGATCCGGTTGTCTTTGGCAAGAAAATAGGGGGAGATATTCTCTGCAATAAGAAAACTTATATGTTGATTAAAGCTTTGGAGCATGCTGATAAGGATTGTTTTGCCGAACTGAATACCTGGATTGCTGCTGAATCTTTTGTTCCGGAGCAAAAGATCGTTGCTGTAACCGGGATTTATGATAAGATTGGCATAAAGGGTATCTGCAAAAATAAGATGCGTGAATATTATACCCGTGCTATGGAAAGTTTAGCAGCAGTAACAGTGGCTGAAGAAAGAAAAAAAGAATTAAAAAGTTTGATGGAACATCTGATGTACAGAGAAATGTAATTAATAGTGTTGTCCGATGCCTTACAGACGTTTACCAAATACAGACCAGGCCAGAATACGAGCGCTGAAATCGGCGGTCGGAAAGGGTGATGTGTATAATGTAAATGAACTGGCGATATCCTTGAATACTTTATCCGAAGCAAGGAATTTTCTTTCAAAATTTGAGATAGCTCACAACTATTATGCTCAATGTTATGATAACCAGGTGAAGGAAAGTCCAAAGCATCAGTCAAACGTAAAAACAGCTCGTTTGTATATTTCCCATTTTATCCAGGTATTGAACTTGTCTGTACTTCGTTCAGAAGTGAAACCTATTCATAAAAAACTATACTGTTTGCCGATTGATAATTATAATGTTCCGGATTTAACATCTGAGGCCGCTATGGTTGAATGGGGAAAACGGATTATTGAAGGTGAGAGGAAAAGAACGTCACAGGGGGGAGTACCTATTTATAACCCTACTATTGCTAAGGTGAAGGTTCATTATGATATATTTGTTGACAGTTATGAAAGACAGAAAGCATTACAGGTATTGACTAATCGCAGCTTGGAAGGGTTGGCTACAATGCGTACACGTGCTGATGAATTAATATTGGACATTTGGAATCAGGTAGAAGAAAAGTTCCGGAATATATCTCCTAATGAACTCCGTTTAGACAAATGTCGTGACTATGGGGTGATTTATTACTACCGAACAGGTGAAAAACGTCCTGAATAGATTTATTTAATTATGCTTGTTGATTCTCATTCACATCTTTTTTTGGAAGAATTTTCTGGTGATCTTCCACAAGTAATGCAGCGTGCTCACGATGCAGGTGTAACTCATATTTTTATGCCGAATATAGACAGTACAACAATTGGACCATTACTTTCGGTATGTAATACCTATAAAGGGTTTTGTTTTCCGATGATAGGATTACATCCTACTTCTGTTAATGAGTCTTATGAAAAAGAACTGGATATTGTTGCACATCAGTTAGCTCCTTTCAATGAGTATGTGGCTATTGGTGAAATAGGTTTGGATCTTTATTGGGATAAAACTTTTTTGAAAGAGCAACTTATTGTCTTTGAAAAACAGATAGAATGGGCTTTAGAGTACCATCTGCCTATTGTGGTTCATTGTAGAGAAGCTTTCGAGTATATATATAAGGTATTGGAACCTTATAAAAAAAGTGGATTAAAAGGGATTTTTCACAGTTTTACCGGTACCTCCGAAGAGGCTGAGAAGTTATTGGAGTTTCCGGATTTTATGTTGGGAATTAATGGGGTCGTAACATTTAAGAAGTCTCAGTTAGCAGATGTATTGAAAGGTATTCCCTTGACACGTATTGTTTTAGAGACTGATTCACCTTACCTGACTCCCGTTCCAAATCGCGGAAAGAGGAATGAAAGTGCCTATATAAAAGATACCTTAATAAAAGTTGCAGAGGTTTATGAAAAGATGCCGGAACGGGTTGCTGAAGCCACATCTGAAAACGCTTTAAAAGTGTTTGGAATGCTCAAATAAGCCTCTAAAGGTTTTAAAATATATTAATTTGGAGTATTTCTTTGAGATAAAAGAGCTAGAATGCTTTAGAAGAAGAAAAAAAAGGATACATTTGTAGCTGAAAAGGCTCAAACCTGTTTAGGGAGAGATGCTCGAGTGGTTGAAGAGGCACGCCTGGAAAGCGTGTATACGCCAAAAGTGTATCGCGGGTTCGAATCCCGCTCTCTCCGCAGATGAGCAAATGGAATTTGGAAACAACTAAAATAAATACAATAATAATAATTTAATTAATTAATCTTAAAAATTAGACACACAATGAAAAAGTTATTCGCAATTGTTGCTGTGATGGGAGTCTTAACATTTGGCTCAACTCAACTTGCTCAGGCTCAAGATGCTCCTGCTGCTGAACAAACTGAACAGGCTGCACCAGCTGCAGTAGAACCAGCTGCTGCTGATGCTTCTGTTGCCGGCGTTGAAGAAGGTGGTATTCACAAAGAAATTAAAGTAAAATTCATTGAAGGTACTGCATCTTTCATGAGTTTGGTAGCTATTGCATTGGTTATCGGTTTGGCATTCTGTATTGAACGTATCATTTATTTGAGCTTGGCTGAAATCAATACTAAGAAATTTATGGCTTCTATCGAAGCTGCTTTGGAAAAAGGTGATGTTGAAGCTGCAAAAGACATCGCTCGTAACACCAGAGGTCCTATTGCATCTATTTACTATCAAGGTTTGATGAGAATTGATCAAGGTATTGATGTAGTAGAAAAATCAGTTGTATCTTATGGTGGTGTGCAAGCAGGTTACCTTGAAAAAGGATGTTCTTGGATTACACTGTTTATCGCAATGGCTCCGTCATTAGGATTCTTGGGTACTGTAATCGGTATGGTGCAGGCATTTGATAAGATCCAGCAGGTAGGTGATATCTCTCCGACGGTTGTTGCAGGTGGTATGAAAGTAGCCTTGATTACAACTATCTTCGGTTTGATCGTTGCTTTGATTCTTCAGGTATTCTACAACTATGTACTTTCTAAGATCGAAGCTCTTACAAGTGAAATGGAAGATTCTTCTATCTCTTTGCTTGACATGGTAATCAAATATAACTTGAAATACAAAAAATAATCTGAGATGAGTAAGTTATCATATAAATTATCGTACTACGTACTGTACGCAATGTTTGCTCTTATCCTGGTGGTATTAGGTCTCTTTTATTTTGGGGGAGATGCTCAGGGAACAGCTGCATTGGCAGGCGTTGATCCGGAAATGTGGCAACCTGCAAATACAGATGCATTATTGTATTTGATGTATGCACTTTTCGGACTTGCAGTAGCTGCAACTATTATTGCTGCTATATTCCAGTTCGGTTCAGCGTTGAAAGATAATCCGGTAAGCGCTATTAAATCATTGATCGGTCTTATTCTTTTAGTTCTTGTACTGGTTGTTTCTTGGGCTATGGGTAGCGAAGAAACTTTGAGAATACCAGGATATGATGGAACGGACAATGTTCCTTTTTGGTTGAAGCTAACTGATATGTTCCTTTATTCAATCTACTTCCTTTTGGGGGCAACAGTTGTTGCTATCATCTTGAGTAGCATTAAGAAGAAATTATCATAATCCAATTGAGCTTGCTCAATTAAATATAGTAATACTATGGCAAAAGGAAAAAGAAAAGTTCCTGATATAAATTCAAGTTCTACGGCTGATATCGCTTTCTTGTTGCTGATCTTCTTCTTGATTACAACTTCTATGGATACGGACCGTGGTTTGGCAAGACGTTTGCCGCCACCGCCTGAAAATGATAAGGAGCAGAAGAATGAAGACAAGGTTAAGCAACGTAACGTTCTACAGATTTACCTGAACATGTATGACCAGTTGATGGTTAATGGTGAAATCATGAATGTTCAGCAGTTGAGAGCGAAGACTAAAGAGTTTGTTGCTAATAAATATAATGATGAATCGTTGCCGGAAAAAACATCAAAGGAGGTTGATTTCTTTGGTCCGACAATGGTCACTGAAAAGCATGTAGTCTCTTTACAGAACGACCGTTCTTCTTCATATCAGGCATATATTGACGTACAAAATGAATTGGTTGCTGCTTACAATGAACTGAGAGATGAACTATCTCAGGAAAAGTGGGGAAAGAATTATTCAGAGTTAAATGAAGATCAGCAGAAAGCTGTTCGTGAAATTTATCCTCAGAAGATTTCTGAAGCTGAACCTAAAAAATATGGAGAAAAGAAGTAATGGGAAAATTTAATAAAACAGGTAAACGTGAAATGCCTGCGTTGAATACTTCTTCTCTGCCTGACCTTATCTTTACGCTGTTATTCTTCTTTATGATTGTAACAACGATGCGTGAGGTAACGTTGAAGGTTGAATTTAAGATTCCGCAAGCAACAGAATTAGAAAAGCTTGAAAAGAAATCATTGGTTACGTTTGTGTATGTAGGAAAACCAATGAGAGAGTTTCGTCAGAAGATGGGTTCTGAGAGCCGTATCCAATTGAATGATGCTTTCGCCGAAGTTTCGGAAATTCAGGATTATATTATTGCAGAAAGATCAAGCATGAAAGAGTCTGATCAGGCAATGATGACTGTATCTCTGAAGATCGATAAGGATACGAAGATGGGTATCGTAACTGATATCAAGAATGCGCTTCGTCAAGCTTATGCTCTGAAAATTAACTACTCTTCGCAACATCGCGAATAAAAGGTTGATTGAATATATTTGAAAAGGGTGCTTAACTAAAAATAAATAGTTAAGCACCCTTTTCCTTTGGAATGAAATGACGAGAATGTTTAGGAATTCATTTTCACATTATAGACTTCCTTGTGAATTTTTTTCTTTACTGTGTCGAAATCCTGTTTGCATTGTAAACTGCCATATACCATCAGATACATCGGTAAGAAAGGGTCTCCGTTCTTGTATGGGGGTTGTTGGTACTCTTTCTCCCAAAGAACAAATCCTTGTCGTTTGTAGAAGTTTATGCGACGTTGTGCCATTTCTTCCAGAGGCATTTCAACTTCCAGAACGATGGGGAGGTTTAACTCTTTACATAAGAAGTCTAATACCTTTTTGCCATAGCCACTATTTCGTAATGTCGGGTTAATAGCAAAGTGTTCTACATAATAAAAATGGTCGAAATCCCAGTAGGTAATGAATCCCACAGGGGTATTATCATCAAAAATGATATTATTATGGAAGTTACCAATACGGTTGGTATATTCGCGCAAATCTTTCAGTTCACGGTATTCTTCCGGTGGAAAGGCTGCAATAAGCAGATCCTCCATAAATTGGTAATGTTGTACGTCAGACGTACTGATAGGTTGGAGTCTAATCATAAAGGTCTGGGTTTTGATTATTACTTTATTTCTTGTTGGTATAAAATTCGATAATTCTACGAATAGAACGTTGGCATACCGGACAGAAGGTCGGATATTCATTTGTTCGCATGCGGCAATCAAAGGAGGGACGGTAGATACCTTTTGCTGAATATCCACCGCCTTCATAAACACCTACCGGGTACTGTTTATTCATTTGCGGAGGAGTAGGAACAGGAACTCCTGCCGGAAGCATATCTTTCCATTTGGAGGAGAAATCTACACGGGTAGAGATATTCGGCTCCCAAGGTTCCACATCGAGCGGATAAGTGTCTGCCATTACATCTTCTTCATAGAAGTATTCGTCGCCTAAACCTCCAAAACTATGCCCGAATTCGTGTACTACCACAGGCTTGAAGGTAGGATGGTGGGCAGCAGTCAGTGTATAGGAGTTGTAAATACCTCCACCACCGTATTCTTCGGTATTGACGATGATGATAATATGCTCGTAAGGAATACCTGATAACGCGTTGTGTATTGACTTTACACGACTGGTAGTCAGATAGCGGTCGGAATAGAAAGTATCAAAATGAGAGTTAAATGCCGTTTGTCTCCAATCGTTTTTTCGTGGTACACTGACACCACTATCTTTTGACGGGCTGGCAACAGCAACAATATTGAACCGGCTTTTCATTGATTTGAATGGTTCATAAAAGAAAAGACTTTCGCATGTTTTTTCAGCATCTTTGTAGAATAGATCCATCTCAGCTTCAGTATACCCTTCAGCCAGGATGGCTACATCGATACAATCTGCTTCACTACCACTTTTCAGAAGGTATTTATGTGGCGTTATATGTGAGATACCCCGTTCATGAATCAGTATATCATCGGGATGTATAATATGTTTTAAATGAGCCATTACTTTTCGTGATGAGTTGAGTAGTGTGATCTCTATCTCTACCGGGTGTTGCGGATAAGGAAGCAGAAAAGTATTTTCAAATCCTTTTGCTGTTTTCTGAGCCTCGTCTGTAGAAAGCCACTCTTGAAAAAGAGAGGAAAAGGAGGTTTTATAGATACATTTTCGAGTGGTGAGATCAGTCATTGTGATCTGACCGTTACCCTCTAAAGGAAGTTCGGAGAGATGATGTCTGCGCCCTGCCCATGAAGGTAGGTGCGAAAGTTCATCCAGATAGATTGATTGGTGTTTGGCATCACCGGTGAAAATATAATCTACTCGTAATGTTTTGTCTTTGAAAAAGTCTGTAAACTCCTGTGCGTGTATGTTTATTACCATCAACAGGCATAGTATGAGGGTGGTATTTCGTTTCATATTTAGCGTATATTTATGTTTTTACAAAGGTACGAACAATTGCTGACTTATCCCATATTTAGAAATAAAAGTAATAAATCATAGTATTTATTGCCAAAAAATTATCTAACTTTGCAATAACATTCATGTATTAAAACAAATTGATCTAAAATGGGACATCATCAATTGGATACTTTAGATGAGCAGATTCTGAAGCTGATAGCAGATAATGCGCGTATTCCTTTTCTGGAAGTGGCACGGGCATGTAATGTTTCGGGTGCAGCTATCCACCAGCGTATACAGAAGCTGACTAATCTGGGGATATTGAAGGGTTCGGAGTTTGTCATCGACCCTGAAAAAATCGGGTACGAGACGTGTGCTTACATTGGAATTTACCTGAAGGACCCGGAATCATTTGATTCTGTGACAAAAGCTTTGGAAGCTATACCAGAGGTGGTGGAATGTCATTTCACTACAGGTAAATATGATATGTTCATCAAGATTTACGCAAAGAATAATCACCATCTGTTGAGTGTCATTCATGATAAACTGCAGCCGTTGGGGTTGGCACGTACTGAGACGCTTATCTCTTTCCATGAAGCTATTAAACGGCAGATGCCGATTATAGTAGACACAGACGATCAGGAGTGATTCGTTTTCTGTCTGTAACTATCTGGTATAATCAACGAACGCATAGGAGCAGAGATGTTTTTCATCCGCAGGATGGACTTCTCTGCTTTTTTCATGCCATACTGTAAGGTCTACTGAAGGGAAGAAAGCATCAGCTTCCACGGCTTCATCATCTATTTCAGTAAGGCAGAGTTCGTTGGCTATGGTAATAGCCTGGCGGTATACAGTTTCTCCGCCGATGACGTAAACATGCTCATCTTCGCAGCAATTTTGCAAAGCAGCTTCCAAAGAAGTGAAAACCTCGGCACCGGGAAAACTATTTGCCGGATTGGAAGAAAGAACAATATTGCGACGGTTGGGAAGTGCACCTTTAGGAAGTGACTCGAATGTTTTTCGGCCCATTATAATTGTATTTCCTGTGGTGAGTGCTTTAAAACGTTTGAGGTCATTGGGCAGCCAGAACAAAAGCTTATTTTTGAAGCCGATAGCCATATGGCGATCTACAGCGGCTATAATGCTGATTTTACTCATAATGTTTATTGGAATTTGGTAGTTATTAGCAGTTGGAATCTATGCAATATGTCGTTAGAACATAAAAATACGATCATGCTGCATAGCTTCTAATTACCAACTACTAAATTTTAGCTACTGATTTATACCGAAACTTTTCCCGCAATATGTGGATGCGGATCATAGTTTATTAATTCAAAATCTTCAAATTTGAAGTCGAAGATATTTTTTACATCCGGATTTATCTTCATTTGGGGTAGCGGACGTAGTTCACGGGTTAATTGTAGCTTTACCTGTTCCATATGGTTCAGGTAGATATGCGCATCTCCCAATGTATGTACGAAATCTCCGGCTTTCAATCCGGTCACTTGTGCCATCATCTGTAATAACAAGGCATAAGAGGCGATATTGAACGGAACTCCCAGGAAAATATCTGCACTCCGTTGATAGAGTTGCAGGCTCAGACGGCCATTTGCTACATAGAACTGAAAGAAAGCATGACATGGGGGTAGGTTCATATTATCAAGGTCTCCTACATTCCAGGCACTTACGATGATTCGTCGGGAGTCAGGGTTGTGTTTGATTGTATCTACCACTTCACTGATCTGATCGATAAAACCACCTTTATAGTCAGGCCATGAACGCCACTGATAACCATAGATATGTCCCAGTTCTCCTTTTTCGTCTGCCCATTCATTCCAGATACGAACACCGTTATCTTGTAGGTATTTTACATTTGTATCTCCCTGCAAGAACCATAATAGCTCATATATAATAGATTTCAGGTGCAATTTCTTAGTCGTCAGGCAAGGGAATCCCTCGTCGAGATTGAAGCGCATCTGATGTCCGAAAACACTGATTGTACCAGTACCGGTGCGGTCACTCTTTTCAGCACCTTCGGCAAGTACACGGCTGAGTAAATCTAAATACTGTTTCATACTGCAAAGGTAGAAAAAAAGTAGTTAGAATCCAGTAGTAAGTAGTTAGAATCTATGCAGATTATAAAAAGGGAGTGAATAGGTTGGCAAACCACCCGACAAACTTCTTCCACGGTGAACGCTTTTTCCATATTTCGGGGGTGAGCTTAGTACAGTGTTGGGTATCAGCCTCGAATACACTGTCAAGTTGTGCTGTGAACTCCTTGTCAAAGATAAAAGCATTTGTCTCATAGTCGTAGCGCAGGCTTCGACTGTTAAGGTTGGCGGTGCCTACCGTACAAAAGGTCTCGTCCACCATCATGATCTTCGAGTGGTGAAATCCGCCATTATACAGATATATATCTGCGCCCCGTTTCATTAGTTTGTGTACTTTATAGAGCGATGCATCCGGCGTGAAAGGTATATCTGCCTTGGAGGAGATCATAATCTCTACCTTTGTACCTTTCTCAAGTGCGTAGTTTAGTGCTTTCCGAATCGAAGAGGTGGGCACGAAGTAAGGATTCACTATTCGTACATTTTCTTTTGCCGCATAGATAGACATGGCATAAGTATGGCTGAGCATGCGGGTATTCTTTTTCGGTGTACGATCGACGATGGCAACGGTAATTCCGTCAATACTATCTGCCGGAGCCGGAAATTCGGGAAAGTAGGCCTCTCCGGTGATATCCTGCTTGGTTGTTTTATTCCATATTGTGAGAAATATTTCTTGCAGAATGTCTACTGCCGGGCCTTCAATGCGGATATGCATATCACGCCATGTACCAATTTTGGGGAGTCCGTTGATGTAATAATCTGCTATATTCATTCCTCCGGTATAGCCTATTTTTCCGTCGATAACAACTATTTTCCGATGATCCCGGTGTGCTGCGTGGTTGATATAGGGAAACTTAAACGGATCGAATTTGACTATTTCGATGCCCCGTTCGCGGATTGCTTTGAGATGACGCTTCTTCAGTGGCTTATTATTAGACCAGTTGCCGAAAGCATCGAATAAGGCGCGTACTTCCACTCCTTCCTTTACTTTTTCGGCCAATAGATCGAAAAGTGCGTTGGCAATAGAATCATTCCGGAAGTTAAAGTATTCCAAATGTATATGGTGTTTAGCACCGCGGATAGCTTCAAAGAGATCCTCAAATTTCTCGCGTCCGCTTTTGAGCAACTTTACTTTATTACCATGCGTAATAGGGATACCCGATTCTTGGAGGAAATTGAGTACCATCTGGTCGCTGGGTAATTCGGTAGTGTCTTGTCGCTGTACCCATAAACTGTCTATTTCATCTGCTTTAATGTTGCTTGTCGTCAAAAGCAACAAAATAAAAAATATATGTAGTCTCAAAACTTGTAGTCTTTATTTAGTTTACTAAGGAAACAAAGATACAACTTCTCTGTTCGGAGCTCTTTTCTGTCAAGAGTAGATTTATCATAGTTTAACAATTTAAAAGCTGTTTTCCTATCATTTGATGTTACGTCTCACCAGATTAAGAGATAAATTATTATCTACTGATGAAAAAAAAGTTTGCCGGTATCAAACGGATTGTTTATAATCGGGATATTGTTGATATGCTGGTTGCAAACAAGACCGATGTACCCTGTTTACAGGGTATATTGGAACCTATTGATTAAAATATCCTTGTTTGTATAAATAAAAAAGAGGAAAGCATGGGCTTCCCTCTTTTATTTATTAAATTGAATATATGATTGTAATACGTTTACAAATATACTACATTACAAATCCAAAAGCAACTTTTTGCTTTGTTTTTTCTTATGCCATAGACCACGCTTTGCGTACTCCCAGAAACATAAGTACCGCTGCGGCGATAATCAGTGATTTGAGATCAATGCCTGTTGCGGCTCCGCTTTGCACCATCGATACGAATATATCACGTGCAGTACCTGCTACTGCCTGAAGTCCGTCGTAAGCAAAAAACAGCACCACAGCTACAAGTGTAATAAATACGCTCCATATTTTCACCAGCAGTCCTGTACGGTAGGGCAGATGGTGCATTACACGGCGACTAAAGCCATTATCGGGTATTTCTTGTTTTTGTTTTGCAAAGAATTCCCGTATTAGTTTATCATCTGTTTCCATCATAACCGTTTTGTTTTAAATACATTGCCAATTTCTCTTTACCACGCGACAGGTGACTTTTTACTGTTCCTGCCGGTATACCCACAATTCCCGCAATTTTGTCTATACTTACATCTTCTATATAGAACAAAGTGATGCAGGTTCGTTCCACTTCTTTTAGCTTTTCAAGTGATTGGTAAATGTCCATGCGTTGCCCCACGTTTTCCTGTTCAACACTATTGGTAGCATCTACTTCTCTGGAGTCCAGCTCGGTTGTTTCCTTCCGACTGCGAATATAATCATAAAATACATTATAAGCAATACGATAAAGCCATGTTGAGAAATTTGAAAGATTTTTAAAGGTTGCTATACTTGTATATGCTTTGATGAATGTATCTTGTGCCAGATCGTCGCTCAAATCGCTGTCGCCGCACGTCAGGTTGAGGAAGAAGCGCCGGATAGGCGATTGATACTTCTGAACCAATTGGTTGAAGGCCCTGGTGTTTTTAAACACCACGACCTGTGCGACTAACGATATGTCGTTGATCTGACTCATTTTTGTTCGTCAGTAGGATGTTGATTACGGGCAACCAACCATTGTCCGAGGCCGGTGAACATTATCAGCAGGCCTATACACCCCAGAGCAAAGCTGTCTGTTATAGCCCAAAGGAAGATGAACAATCCGGTGCCGAGGCACATGTTTTTAATCCCCTTGGAGCGTGTGTCCGTATTCAGGCTCTCTTTAAGGATACCTTCCGGAATGGGCTGTCCGGCAGCAATGGCTTTTTCTACCAGTTTGTAACGTTCACGCCTATTCTTGTAGCGGAAGTAAAACGCAATGAAGATAACAAAAATAGGGAAACCGAAAACTAATATCAGGATGAAGAATGCAAGAGCAATACCTTTGGATGCCATTCCGCTAAAGTCTTTGACTAAAGAGAAATCTTCGTCATTAAAACCTGTGTAACTATATGTACTGTCATAAGAATCAGTCGATTCGCTTTCTACGGTCACTCCATCTTCTGCTGTATCCTTGTATTTGGGAGTATATACTGAATCGTCATTGGTTTTGCTGACTGTAATTGTTACCTGTCCGGTACTATCTTTGTAGACGGTTTTCTGCTTTTGTGCAAATGACATGGAGCAGTAGAGGGTTGCCACCATCAGAGCAATTAGAATTCTTTTCATATCTTGTAATTTTTTTGTTTCTTTGGTTGTTAGACGTAGTTAGCCTGCCGGAAAGTTGCAAAGAGACAAAATATTTTTGATATTTGCAGGATTTAACAGAAGAAAATCAATGGAGTTGCAGTTTATTCAGAGTAAAATATATGAGATACGTGGACAGAAGGTGATGCTGGATCGGGATTTGGCAGAGCTTTATGGTATAGAAACGAAACGTTTAAAAGAAGCGGTGAGGAGAAATCTCAGGCGCTTTCCTGTCGACTTTATGTTTGAGTTGAACCGGAAAGAGTTTGAATTTTTGAGGTCGCAAATTGCGTCCTCAAACGGGCGGGGTGGATTGAGGTACATGCCTTTTGCTTTTACAGAACAAGGAGTAGCTATGCTTTCTTCAGTCCTGAATAGCGATGTAGCTATTGAGGTCAATATCTCAATTATGCGTGCTTTTGTTGCTGTACGCCAATTGATATCTAATCCTCCGGTTAATGACCTGGCGAAGCTACAATCTGAAATTCAGGAATTGAAAGGATATATCGAAGAAGTCTTTGCCGGTTATAACGATATAAATGATGATACGCGTATGCAGATAGAATTGATAAATCGGACTCTTGCGGAGTTACAGACCAAAGAGAAAGATGCCAGTAAACCCCGTAATCCAATCGGCTTTAATACATACAAAAAGTAAATCCTATGAACTTGCCAGCCTCTTTTACCGACTATACCCGTGCCTTGTTGGGCAACGAAGAATATGAAAAGTTATTTGTCGCCCTGGAGCAAGAGCCTCCTGTCAGTATCCGCCTTAATAAGTTGACAATTGACAGTGGACAATTGACAGTGACTATGCAGGCTGATAGCGTAGCCAACTCTCAACTTTTAATTTTCAACTCTCAACTAAAACAAGTTCCCTGGTGCGAAGAGGGGTATTATCTCGATCAGCGTCTGACGTTTACTTTTGATCCTCTTTTTCATGCCGGTTGTTATTATGTGCAGGAAGCCTCGTCTATGTTTGTTGGTCAGGTGCTGCAACAGTATCTATCCGAAGAGCCTGTTGTGATGCTTGATCTTTGCGCTGCTCCCGGTGGAAAGTCTACCCATGCATGTAGCCTTTTGCCGGCAGGAAGTCTGTTGGTTGCAAATGAAGTGATCCGCAATCGTTCGCAGATACTTGCAGAGAATCTGACAAAGTGGGGGTATCCCGGGGTTGTAGTGACGAACAATGATCCGGCAGATTTTTCACGTCTTGGAGGTTTTTTTGATGTAATACTTACCGATGTACCTTGTTCCGGTGAGGGTATGTTCCGAAAAGATCCCCGCGCAATTGAAGAGTGGAGTTCGGATAACGTTGAAATATGTTGGCAACGTCAACGCCGTATTATTGCTGATATCTGGCAATGTCTTAAACCGGGTGGTATACTTATATACAGTACTTGTACTTATAACACGAAGGAGGACGAAGAAAATGTACGGTGGATTTGTGATGAGTTTGGGGCAGAAGTACTTCCGCTGGATATCTCTTCGGAATGGAACATCACAGGAAACCTGCTAACAGGGACAAACTTTCCGGTCTATCGTTTTTTGCCTCATAAAACGAGAGGAGAGGGGTTCTTTCTTGCCGCACTTCGGAAACCGGAAGGAGAGAAAGAAATGTACGGTGCTGCAGGTTCGGAGTCATTTGCTTATGAAGCCGGAAATGGAAAGGCTACCCGCAAAAAAGTGTCTGCTATGCGAGGTAAAGCAGCTCCTGCACCGATTGGGAAAGAACAATTAGCGACAGCAAAAAGCTGGCTTGCAGCTCCTGAAGCGTATGAACTGTCAGTAAATGGAAACACGATTACTGCATTTCCTAAAGAATACATCGGTGAGTTTGCCACTTTGCAGCAGTTTCTCCGCATAGTACAAGCGGGTATCACAGTGGGGGAAGTGAAAGGGAAAGATCTTATTCCCGATCATGCACTTGCCATGAGCCGGGCATTGCAACCGGGTATTTTCTCTACAGAAGAAATCAGTTACGAACAAGCCATTGCTTATTTACGCAAAGAGGCCATCTCTTTATCAGAGACAGCCCCTCGTGGTTATGTATTGCTTACTTATAGATCGGTTCCCCTCGGTTTTGTGAAGAATATAGGCAATCGTGCCAATAACCTTTATCCGCAGGAGTGGCGTATTCGCAGCGGATATTTGCCCGAAGAGATACGCATCCTGTGATGACGAACCGGACATCGGATCCGACTGTGTTCTTTCCGGTTAAGGCAATATTCCTTCCGGCATTTCCAGTCCGGTGAATGAAAAGCCCAACTGCCTTCCTGTTCCTTCTTCTTCCAGAATGTAAGAAGGAGGAGGCTCTGGCGATGTCCGTGTATCTCCTGTCGGGGGAGTATCCCAGTTCAGATTCAGGTTCTTGTCCAACCGGTGGAGTATATACGGATTGCCGTGAAGGATGAACTTATGTGAACCGGTCAAGGCTTCTGCGTGCTCCACACTCTCTGTAAAGGTGAGTGTCATATTGGCCTGGTCGTCCATTCCCGGTTCGAGTACATAATTTCCTTTTGCTACCAGTACCAACCCGGATGAAAAGGCTGTTTGAGGCCCCTGTTTGAAGAAATATGCATCCCGTGCACGATTGTTGATAAGAAACATATCCGAAATACCGGGCAGCATCTCTGCCGTACCATTCTCAGACAGTGAAGATCCATATCCACGGGATAGCCGCATTGTTTCGTAATTATCCACAACTTTAATTGTCAAAAGACAACTTTCCAGCGTTGCATAGTCTGTGACTTTCAAGGTCGTTTTTCCCGTAAGGATTCCCCGGACGTAGATAGCACTGCCACCCGGAGTCGACCATCCCTGTTCCACTTGTGCACTGACAAGGCGTTGATCTTTTACTTCTAATGAGTAATCACCGTTTCCGCTTTCCAACCCCAGGTAGCGTATACCTCCCATAGGGACTTCGTATGTGTCGTTATAAAAGCGGAGCGGACTGTTGTTGTCGTCCTTACATGCGCTCAGCAGAGTAAGGATACAGCACAAAGCTGTCTGATAGAAATGTTTAGGTATCATAATCAGTATTTTATGTTTGCTGCAAATATAATGTATTCTTCTATCTTCGTCAACAAAAATCTTCAAACAATGTCTGGCAAAGTAGAATAGATTCTACAATTGATTCTTATATATCTTCGCCATCGCTTTCTGATATTGGTTTTCCAGTTGCAGATAGTTTTGTTTGCTTTGGTATACTACCGAAACTTCTACAAAGTACTCAATCATACTGATCTGCCCACCGGTCAGTGCTTGTTTCAGCATTTCGAGGTCTTGCTGTGCCTGGAAGGTTTTTTCGTACTCGTCCATTGAACTGCGCAAAGTTTGTGCCTCCTGATAAAGTTGTGCTACTTGTGATTCTGCCTGTAGCATGGCGCTTTCCTTTAGGAAATCTGTGTTCATGGCTTGTGCTTTCGCTATCTTTACTTTACTTTTGTTTTCAAAGATCGGAAAAGAGAAACCTACCACTACACCATTGAAAGGAGTACCCGATTCGGTATTCCGGCGGTATCCTAACTCCAGTTTCGGCAACCAGCCTTGTTTGTTGACACCAATCTGCTTACGGGCAGCTGCACTCTCACTGGCAAGTGTCTGCAGGGTTGGATCTGCAGCGAGTACTTCCGCTTTAAGCATCTGATAGTCCGAAGGGAAGATAACCGCCGGATATGTATTCCCTTCAAATACTACAGGAATATTTCCATTCAGGGTATTCAGTTCCTGAAGCTTGTTACGCAAGGCTGTTTCGTTTAGCGAAGCCTCTGTTTTGACGTTTAGCAGTTCCAGGTTGATCTTGTTCGTTTCAATAATGTTGGCATCGCCTGTTTGCAAGCGTTTCTTGTACATTGCCGAAAGCTCTTCCGCATTACGTAAACGTTCTTGTAAGATCTGCTTTTGCTGGCGAAGCATGATAATGTCCAGACATACTTCCTTGGCCTGTAGCAGGATACCTTGCCGGAAGATACTTGCCTGTCCGTCGAAAGAGCTTGTTTTCAGACGATTCAGTTTTGCACGGCTGGCGTAGAGGCTGGGAAAGTCGAAGCTTTGAGAAACAACAAGCTCTCCGATTGTCTCATTTTTGTCTTTTGCGCCCCAAAGGTGTGCATAAGAGAGACTGGGATCTGCAAGGTTATTATCAGTCTTTGCTTCCAGTTTCTGTGAAGAGATAAGCTGGGCGTTTGCCTGCAACTCCTTATTGTTCGCTTCGATATTCCGAAGCACCTGTTCTATGTTACTTTGTGCCTGCACTCCTGCAATGGCAAGGAGTGTGGCAGTAAATATCGTTATTTTTTTCATTTCATTCTATTATTTATTCTTTTCATTAGAGATATTCCCACCATCTGTCGTTTGGCGTATCTCCTCCTTCTGTGGGGAGCGGCGATGCATCATCAGGTAAACAATGGGAATGATAAATCCGTTCAGGAAAGTCGATGTTAAAAGACCTCCTAAGATTACTTTTGCCATTGGACTTTGTATCTCGTTACCCGGCAGATCGCCACTCAGCGCCAGTGGTATCAGCGCCAGAGCACTGGAAAGTGCTGTCATCAAGATAGGATTCAACCGGTCCAGTGAGCCATGAATTACACTATCGTATACTCCCATACCCTCTTCCTGTTGCAGGTGATTGTAATGGCTGATAAGTAACATACCATTACGTGTAGCGATACCAAACAGAGAGATAAATCCGATGATGGCCGGGATACTGACTTCACCTGTGGTGATGAGTAGCGCAAATACGCCACCAATCAGCGCCAACGGCAAGTTCAGCAGAATCACTCCGGACTCTTTTACACTCCGGAACTCATGGTACAGCAGTAAGAAGATTATAACGATACTCATGAAGGAAGTCAAGGCCAGCGTGCGGCTTGCTGCCTGTTCGCTTTCAAATTGCCCTCCATATTCAATATGGTACCCTTCCGGGAGCTTTACGGAGGTATCTATCTTTTTCTGTATATCATTTACTACGCTGCGAAGGTCGCGGTCGGCTACGTTTGCAGAAATCACAATCTTACGTTTCACGTTTTCACGGTTAATGGTATTGGGACCCATAGCCGAAACAACATCAGCTACGTAACTTAGGGGTACCTTCTTTCCGTCCGATGTATCTACCATCAGGTTACGTATCTTCTCGGCTTCATCACGGAAGTTATCTTTCACTTTAACAATGAGATCGAATGCCTTGCCTTTTTCGTAAACCTGTGAAATGACTTCACCTGCCAATGCTACATTGATATATTCCGAGAATTCCGGCAGGGTGATACCATATTTGGCAAGCATTTCACGTTTCGGAGTGATTTTTAGCTGTGGGCGTTCAATCTGTTGTTCCACATTCAGGTCGGCAATACCGGGAATACCTTCAATAGCCCCTTTTATTTCATTACCTAAAGAGAACATTTTGTTTAAGTCATCTCCGAAAAGCTTAATAGCGATATTGGCTTTTGTTCCGGATAGCATAGCGTCGATACGGTGGCTGATAGGCTGGCCGATCTCGATATTTGCTCCGGTGATTGTACCCAGTTTCTCACGTACATCTGCAATGAGCTCACTGCGCGAACGGTCTTTCAGTTCAAATGGTGCTTCTATCTCCGAGGTATTCACTCCTAGGGCATGTTCATCCAGTTCGGCACGACCTGTTTTACGGGCCACGGTCTGTATCTCAGGAATAGTTAATAGCAACATTTCCGCACGGTGTCCCATTTTGTTACTCTCTTCCAGAGAGATACCCGGCAGCGAAGATATATTGATGGTAAATGAACCTTCGTTGAAAGGCGGTAAGAAGGAGCGTCCTAACGTGAAGAAACATCCCAAAGCAACAATAAACAGAGCAATGGTACTTCCCAACGTGATTCGTTTGTGATTAAGTACCCATCTCAATGCTTTTTCATAAACACCTTTCAACCAGCGTGCTACGAATGCTTCTTTGGGGATTTTGTCACTCTTGTTTCTGCCTAACAGGTAAGAGCATAGTACCGGAGTAACCGTTAAAGCCACTATTGTAGAAGCGAACAGTGCCACAATAAAAGCAACGCCCAGCGGTACTAACATACGTCCTTCCATACCTGTAAGGAAAAAGAGGGGTACGAAACTCACTACAATGATCAGTGTAGAGTTCAGAATAGGCATACGTACCTCTTTGGAAGCATTGAATACCACGTCGAGTACCGGGAGACGTTCAGTCTCCGATTTCATCCGGTTTTCACGGAGTCGTTTATATACGTTTTCTACATCTACAATAGCATCGTCCACCAATGAACCGATTGCAATTGCCATACCGCCAAGACTCATTGTGTTGATAGTCATCCCCATATAGTGAAGGGTGAGAATGGAAACAATCAGTGAAATGGGCAGTGTTACCAGTGAAATAATTGTGGTTCGTACGTTTGCCAGAAACAGGAAGAGCACGATCACAACGAAGATACCCCCTTCCAACAATGACTTTTTCACGTTTCCGATGGAGCTTTCGATAAAACGGCTTTGGCGGAAGATATCGGTAGAAACCTTTACATCCGCAGGGAGGTTCTTCTGTAAATCCTTTAAAGAAGCTTCCAGTTTATCCGTCAGTTCCAGTGTACTGGTAGAAGGTTGTTTGGTAACTGTCAGCAATACAGCAGGTTTTCCCCGTTCCGAGGCCGTACCCAACTTCGGAGCTTTTGCTCCGATGGCTACGTCTGCTATATCTTCCAATAGTACAGGTACGGTATTGATACTCTTTACTACGGCTTTTCCCAGCTGATCTGCCTTATCTGTAGAGAGTACTCCGCGTACTATATATTCGTTTCCATATTCATAAAGTACTCCACCGTTGGCGTTGAGATTCATATCCCGGGTGGTGTTCATTACTTCACCCATAGATACCCCATAGTGACGCATCCGTTCCGGGTCGAGTTGTATTTGATACTCTTTCAAGTCGCCACCCAAAACGGCTACTTGTGCCACACCTCCTGTTGAAAGCAGACGCGGACGAATTGTCCAGTCGGCGATAGTACGCAGGTCGAGCATAGATGTTGAATCTGCCGTAAGGCCGATAATCAGCATCTCACCCAATATGGAAGACTGTGGTCCCAGTGTTGGTTTGCCCACATTGGCGGGCAATGATTCATTGACTACTGCGAGCTTTTCGCTTACAATCTGCCGGGCCAGATAAATATCCGTTCCCCAGTCAAATTCTACCCAAACTACAGAAAATCCATTTGTGGAAGAAGAGCGTACGCGGCGCACGCCTGTTGCACCATTTACAGAAGTTTCTACGGGAAAGGTGACGAGCTGTTCCACTTCTTCAGCTGCCATTCCATTGGCCTCAGTCATGATGACCACTGTTGGCGCATTGAGGTCGGGGAATACGTCCACTTCTGTATGCATTGCGGTATACGTACCGCCAATCAGCAACAACACCGAGGCCACGAGTACCAGGATGCGGTTCTGAAGAGAGAAATGTATAATTTTATTTAACATGAAATGATTTACAATTAGACAATTTACAATTTACGATTGAAATTACAATTATTTACGATTGGACAATTTACGATTTACGATTGAAATTACTTTGATTTACAATCTCTTTCATCAATCGTAAATTGTAAATCGTCCAATCGTAAATCTTTTTTAGTGTTCATGGCTATGTGCCGGTATCGCATTACTTGCCGAAGCCAGTTTCACCTGGTAGGCACCGTTGACAACAACAGGATCGCCCGCTTTGACACCTGTCAGTATCTGTACGCTTTGCCCATTATCTGCACCCAGCGTCACTTCCTGCTTTTTATAGCCTTCTTCATCCAGTTGCAAATAGACAAAGAATAATCCTTGCTCCTCTGTCAGTGCAGTGCGAGGGAGCGAGATAACATTTTCCATCGGGGTTGACAGTAGATATACCTCTACAAACGAACCGGGAATAATATCTCCTTTGTTGTCAAACTCAAATGTTACCGGAACATAGAATGAATTATCTCCGGCAGACTTGCCAAACGAAAGGAGGCGTCCGCTTAATTCTTTCAGTGCATACACCTTATTATCATACGGCGTTTTGAAGTTAGCCGAACCAATAGTGCGCAGATATGGGTAGTATTTCTCTGAAACTTCTGCGCGCAGGAAAAGACGACGGTTTTGTGTTACGCTGACCAACGGTTGTCCGATGGTAACATAATCTCCCTCTTTGACTAAGATATTTTTCACATATCCGCCGATAGGAGAAGATATGGCTTGTCCGCCTTTGGTATTTCCTTTGGCGAGTGCTTCGTAGCTGATACGGGCATTCTCGTAATTTTGTTCGGCTTGTGCGAAATCTTTGTCGGATACGATTTTGTTTTTAACCAACGCTTTCATACGTTCGTATTCTTTCTTTGAGATTTCATAGGCAATACGGGCACGTTGCACCGGGTCACCATCTGCTATATTACTGGATGAGATGGTTAGCAGGGTACTGCCTTTCCCTACACTCATGCCCTCGGTAACTTTACCATGAAAGCTGACAACACCGGCTACCGTAGCTACGGCTACGCTTTCGTCTCCCTGTGCGGCAAGTACTTGTCCGCTGGTCTTTATCACTTGTTCAAAAGTTCCCGGTTCGATGGTACTCACCTTCACGCCGGCAGCTTCTGCCTTAGCTTTGGGAAGAATAATTTCATCGCTATGTTCGCTTTCGGAAGCTTCGCTACCGTGATTATGCCCTTCGCATTCTTTGGTGGCACTGTGTCCTTCATTTTCGTGGTCGTGTCCTTCGTGGTCATGGTCATGAGCCTCGGTACCATGATTGTGTTCTTCGGGATTATTCCCCGGTTTGCTGTTGCAGGAGCCCAGAATAAACAATCCCAGAACTCCCATAAAGATAAGTTTCTTCATGATTATATAATATACATTCTTAATGATTTCGTTTTGTAAATTCGTCACAATTCACCCTGCAAAAGTAGAAATTCGCGGGCGCAACTGTCTTGCAAACAATGTAATAACTACATTGTTTAGTTAGATGAATGTAGAGGGAGGGGCACGAAGTCCGAAGGCACGAGTGATATTCGTGCCGTGTAAAGACTCTCGGTAGACATATTCGTTTGTGAATTGTTTTTCCTGAGGTCGGAGTAGATTTTCAATTATAAAGTCGGTGAATAAGATAGCAACAAACATGTGTTGTGGTCCCAATTCTACCTGCGCACTGGGTGCAGGAGATGAAAAACGCGCCAGACATTCGTCACTGCAGCAGGAGTCATTTTCCCGGTGGTGATTGTGTACAGGGCATTGTTCTTCAGGTGTTACATCATGTTTCATGCAGATCATCCCATTGGCATGGTGATGATGGGGAACAAGGGGTACTGCCAGCATAATGATGCTGATGACAAATAGAATATAGAATATGTACCTTTTGTTCTTCAAGTTTAAATCTTTAATCGGTTGGCAAAGATAGGATTTACCTTATCGAATAGCAAATTATAGTACTTAAAATATTAAAAAGATAATTTGGAGGGATTTCACCACAGAGGCTCACAGAGTTCCACAGAGTATTATTATTCAATAAAACGCAGATTAACGCGGATTTGCACAAAGAAAGACGAGATAGAATAACAGTCTTTTAATTTGCGCAAATTCGCGTTAATCCGCGTTTCAAAATATACCCATCGCTTGGCCTACTTCCCCGTGCGGGAAGCACTTATTTTTTTTCTAATTCTTGCAGAGAGTCCATCTTTTTCTTTTCCAGGAATTCGTAGATGCCGCATAAGTGTTCTTTTACTTTCTTGTTGCCGAATTCGTATACTTTTGTCACCAGTCCATCCAAGAAGTCACGGTCATGTGAAACGACAATCAACGTACCGTCAAAATCAATCAGAGCCTGTTTTAGGATATCCTTTGTTTTGAGGTCAAGATGATTGGTAGGCTCATCCAGAATCAGCAGGTTTACCGGTTCGAGCAATAGCTTAATCATAGCTAAACGTGTACGTTCGCCTCCCGATAGTACTTTCACCTTCTTCATTGACTCTTCCGGTCCGCCAAACATGAAAGCTCCTAACAGGTCGCGTATCTTATTACGGATTTCTCCTTTAGCCACATCGTCGATGGTCTGGAATACGGTTAGGTTCTCGTCTAACAGTGAGGCCTGGTTCTGTGCGAAGTATCCTATCTGTACGTTGTGTCCCAGAGTCAATGTACCCTCATGTTCGATTTCTTTCATGATACATTTCACTAATGTGGATTTACCTTCACCGTTTTTTCCGACAAATGCTACCTTATCTCCGCGTTCTATAGTAAGTGAAGCATTTTTGAATACTGTATGTTCGCCATAGGTTTTACCTACATTGTCCATAATTACCGGATAACTACCCGAGCGGGGAGAAGGTGGAAATTTCAGGCGTAAAGCCGATGTATCTTCTTCGTCCACTTCCAGCAATACCAATTTCTCGAGCATCTTCACACGGCTTTGTACTTGCAGGGTTTTGGAGTATGTTCCTTTAAACCGTTCTATGAATTCGGTGGTTTCGGCAATGAATTTCTGTTGTTCGTCATACTGTTTTTGCTGCTGCACACGACGTTCTGCGCGTAATTGCAGGTATTGGGAATAGTTAACTTTATAGTCATAGATGCGTCCCATTGTCACTTCGATGGTACGGGTGGTGATGTTATCGACGAATTTACGGTCATGGCTGATTACGATTACCGCTTTACCATTGTTGGTGAGGAAGTCTTCCAGCCATTGTATAGACTCAATATCCAGGTGATTGGTCGGCTCGTCCAGTAGCAATACGTCCGGCTTTTTCAGTAACAGTTTTGCCAGTTCGATGCGCATACGCCAGCCACCGCTGAAGTCACTTGTCTGCCGATGGAAGTCCTCACGCACGAAACCGAGTCCTAATAATGCTTTTTCTACATCCTCTTCATAGTTGGTTGCATCAATCGAATAGAACTTTTCACTCAGTGATGAAACCTTTTCAATCAGTTCCATATAACTGTCGCTTTCGTAATCAGTGCGGGTCTCCAGCTCTTTATTTAATTGTTCTATTTCGGCCTCCATTTCATGCAGATGAGCGAACGCCTGTGCTGTTTCCTCAAATACGGTACGTCCGTCTTCGGTCATTAAATGCTGTGGAAGATAAGCAATAACACACTCTTTGGGAGCTGAAATATTCCCTCGGGTCGGTTGGCGGACTCCTGCCAATATTTTAAGCAGTGTGCTTTTACCTGCTCCGTTTTTACCCATCAGGGCAATACGGTCTTTTTCGTTAATTACAAAAGAAATATCACTAAATAAGGTGGTTCCGCCGAATTCTACGGCAACTCCGTCTACTGAAATCATATATGTTCGTTAAAATGAGGTGCAAAGATAATGCAAACCGGGAGCAGAATAAAATGAACGAGTTCATTTTTTATGCCAAGGTGCAGCTTATCTTCGCTTTTTTGGCAAAGATAATCATTTATATTATTTTTTTTTATAACTTGCGCGCTGAATGCGTATGATATAATTACGATATACTAATATGTACACGCGAATATAACAATCATTATAATGGAAAATGAATCAACAACAGACTTCCGTCCGCTAATACTGGTGGCGGAAGACGATGACAGTAATTTCAAATTGATAAAGGCTATCATAGGAAAAAAATGTGATATCCTGTGGGCTAAGAACGGAGAGGAAATAGTGAAATTGTTCAATGAGAATCGTGGCAAAGCTGCAGCGATACTTATGGATATTAAAATGCCGATAATGACTGGTTTGGACGCAACAGTGATTATTCGTAAAGAGGATCAGAAAATACCTATCATAATGCAGACTGCATATGCATTCAGTTCCGATAAAGAAAATGCAATGAAATGTGGAGCTACAGAGGTATTGGTGAAACCCATTACATTGAGTATTTTGAGGAATTGCCTGACGAGTTATTTCCCGGATTTAAAGTGGTAACTGAAATGGCTTGCCTTATAGGCAGCTGAATTTTATAACTTGCATTATAAATATGAGCTACAGGTAGAATGGTATGCATTCACTTGTAGCTCATGTTTTATAAGATTGTACACTTATGCATGACAATATTGTACACTTTGGTATAACAAGAATGTACCCTCTTGTTATGTAAAAATGTACATTCTTATAAGTCTTGATTATTAGAGAGTTATGAACGTATTCTTTTCACTGAATAACTCATTCGTTCAAGCGGGGAAGTGTATCAATTGTTTTTATTTTCAATAGTTTCAGGTTTTCACAAGCCTGATCGTAATATCCTGAATATTCCAGTGATTTAGTGTCGTGTGCATCTACTCCAATGATGGCTGTGCAACCCTCGTTAACAGCAATATGCCAAAACTCCGGGTGTGGATAGGTCAGAGTGCCAAAAGCCTGGTTGTGGTCCATCATTCCTATATTATATTCCAAAGGGATATTAAGCCGGGCAGCTGTGCGGCAAATGTGCCGGCTAATTAATTTACAGTGGGAATCAAATTCCGGATAAGAACGCATGAAAAGATCAGGGTGGGCCAAGTAAGCAAACAGACCGCTTTCCATTCCTTCGATTGCACTCTCTTCGTAGAGTTCGAGCATGTCTGGTGTGGTAGTGTTACGTCCGAAGTAGGGAAATTTTTCGTCTGTGTGGAAATGATGATTGCCAAAGATGATAAAATCGAGCTTATATTCTTTTATCAGTTCTTTCAGCCAATGTATGTATTCAGGAAAATATTCGCATTCCAATCCTAAATGTATCTTTATCCGGTCTTTATATTTTTCTTGCAGGCTCCGGATACTCTCTACATATTCAGGGAATTCTTCAGGAGTCATCCGGATATCTGATACATAGTCCGTATGATACTTCCACGGACTATGGTCTGAGAACCCTACTATCTGATAACCTCCTTTGATGGCACTTAAAACAAATTCTTCGTCACTCCCTGTCGCATGGTGGCAGCGGGTAGTATGGGTGTGGTAATTAGTTTTCATTTTGTTATAATTTCATCCATGCAGATGTCAAACGGCTCTGCAGGTACCTCTTCAAGCAATTGAAAGGGAAAACATATTCCAAGTTTTGTGGCTGTAATGTGGGGGAGGAGTTTGTCGTAATAACCCTTACCTCTTCCTAACCGATGTCCGGTTTGGTCAAAAGCGACGCCCGGAACTACTGCCAGTTCAATGGAATCATAGTCGGTGAACAATTTTCCGGTAGGTTCGGCGATACCATAAGAACCGATAATCAGATCCTGGGGGCTTGTATAAAGTCGTAGTTCCAGATAATCTCCAACAACGACAGGTAATATTATCCTTTTTCTTTCACTCCACTTCTCAATGAAGGAGTGGGTCTGGACTTCATCCTTCAAGGAGTGGTAGAGTAGTATGGTGTTTGCTGCCTGGAAAGCCGGATGACTTTCCAGGTTAGCTAAAATATCAGCAGAGAGTGCCTTCAGCGTAGAGTCGCAATACCGGGTTTTCTCTTGCGCTATCAGCTTGCGCAGTTCTTTTTTTCTTTCCTTCATCGTTTTTCTTGATTTCCGGTTCTTCAACTATTTCCGGTGCTTTGGGGAAAGCCTCACCTTTTTCCAGCAAATCCAATCCTTTCTTCACAGTCGGATCTGTCAGGTTGGAATATTTGATATAAGCTTCTTTTCCCAACATATTGTAAATGATGTTTCCGAAGATATTCTTTTCCAGTAGTTTATATGACTTCTGAATGAGTATATTTCTTCTCTTAACGCCTTTTGTTTCGGCATAACGAACGAATTGCTCAACGAGCCCCTGCTGACGCAGGTAGTTTACGAGTGATTCTTCCGTATCGTATTTACTTAGTTTCTCGCGGTTGTTGTCCGTATACTGGAATGTAAAGAGGATAGTCAACCCCTTGTTTAGTACGGTAGACAAGTAGGAGGTGACACCGGTAGTATCTTGTGGCACAAATACGTCGGGCATAATACCGCCACCACCGTATACAGGGCGTCCTAACCCGGTTGAGTAGCGCTGTGATTCGTCCAGTTTTATACTGTCACGTGAGAAAAATTCTCCGTGGGTATAACGGTTGTACAAATCCATTTCATAATTGCGGTCTTTTCCATTTTCGTATGGGCGCTGTATACAACGTCCTGACGGAGTGTAGTAACGGGCAATTGTTAGACGAATGGCAGAACCGTCGCTGAAATCGATGGGTTGCTGTACCAGTCCTTTACCGAATGAACGACGTCCTACGATAGTTCCACGGTCGTTATCCTGAATAGCACCCGAGAAAATTTCGCTGGCAGAAGCCGATCCTTCGTCCACAAGAACAACCAATGGGAGATTCTGGCAGCTTCCTGTTCCGTTAGCAACTTCATCCAGACGTTTGTATTTACGTCCCTGTGCATAAACAATTAATTTTCCTTGCGGCAGAAACTCATTTACCATTCGTGTGGCAGCATCCATATATCCTCCGGTGTTTCCACGAAGATCTATGATAAGTCCTTTGCAATTCTTATGATTCAGTTGTGCGAGAGCATTTAATAATTCTACGTGCGACGTGCGTCCGAATTTACTGATTTGGATATATCCGAAATCATCGTTCAGCATGTATGCGGCATCTATTGTGTTCTGCGGGATATCGCCACGGGTAATCGTGAAATTGATCAGGTCTTTTTCGGTTGCACGCTTAATACCTAATTTTACCTGACTGCCTTTCGGTCCTTTCAGTTTACGCATGGCCCGTTCGTTGGTGACTTCTTTTCCAACAAAGAGGCTATCATCTACGGTTACAATACGGTCACCTGCCATTAGTCCTACTTTTTCGGAAGGTCCGCCGGGAATAACGGCATTTACATGTATGGTATCGTATTGTATTGTAAACTGGATACCTATTCCACTAAAACTTCCTTCCAATTCAGAGTTTACTTCTTCCAGATTTTGTGCTGGAATGTAGGTTGAATGCGGATCAAGTTCAGCCAGAATCTGAGGCATTGCTTTTTCTACAAGGTCTGTCATGTTCACCGTATCTACATATTGGTCATCAACAATACGGAGTAAAGCATTCAACTTATTGGATGATCCGTTGATAATGCCTAAGCGATTGCCTGCAAAATGTTTGGCGTAGAACGTTCCGATGAGGATTCCGATTACTACGCTGATAGCAATGATGACAGGGGTAAAACGGGAAGAGTTTTTTGTACTCATGCTTTTTTATTAGTTATTAGTTAGTAGTTGCAAGCTGCGGGGAGCTATGCTATAACTGCGGTTTGCTGTTTTTTCTTTTTTTGTTATTGTTACTCGTGGTCGGTTGTCACAAATATGACTTCTATTCCGGCCCGTTTGAGTAATTCAATTCCATCTTCCAGACGATAATGCTCGGAGTAAACCACTCGTTTGATACCTGCCTGGATGATGAGTTTAGCACATTCAATACAAGGAGAGGCCGTGACGTACATGGTAGCACCATCACTGCTGTTGTTAGAACGTGCTATTTTGGTTATGGCGTTTGCTTCGGCATGAAGCACATAGGGCTTTGTGACATTGTTTTCATCTTCACAGACATTCTCGAAGCCGGAAGGCGTTCCGTTATATCCGTCGGAAATGATCATTTTGTCCTTGACAATCAATGCTCCTACTTTGCGCCGTTGGCAATACGAATTTTCAGCCCAGATGCTGGCCATACGTATATAACGTTTATCTAATTCTGATTGTTTATCCATTATCATATGTGTTTTATCTTTCGGGTGCAAATGTAATGCACAGAGTTTCTGTATTATATTCAAAATAGAGGTACAAATTGTATTCATCTCCTTCATAGGAGGTTGCTTTGGTTATTGCTTCGATGATGAACTGCCCCAATTTGTCATTTGAATCGGTCACCCTTTTATCTTTTACAGTTGTTCGGAAAGTTTGTTTTTCGCCATTTGCTTCCCATGTACCGTTCATAACCACAGAACCGGAACCGTTGAAGTCACCATTGATCCTGTTTTCACTTGTACTGCCTGTGAAAGTTATCCGGAATGCCCTTGTTCCGGTGGTTGGATCATAAGACAAATAGTTCTTTTCGTCTACTCCCGGAAAAGTATACCATCTATGTTCACCCTTTTTGGTGATATAGGTCATCTTCCATGTTTTCCCTGTGAATATCTTTTGCACATCATCCGTATCATTACATCCGCTTAAAGCTGGAATCAGCATGATTGCAAACAATATTCCGATATATTTCAATATTTGTTTCTTCATCTTGGTTTCTAATCTTCAGTTTTTTTATTTCCAGTGTTTTCTTTAATGCCATTTCTGATGAGCAATGCGTCAATTGTAGGCTCTTGTCCACGGAAGCGCTTATAAAGTATCATTGGATGTTCTGTTCCACCTTTTGACAGAATATTGTTGCGGAATGATTCGGCAACTTCTCTGTTAAATATACCTTTCTGTTTAAACAACGAGAAAGCATCCGCATCCAATACCTCCGCCCATTTATAACTGTAATATCCGGCAGAGTATCCTCCGGCAAAGATGTGTGAGAACTGTGTACTCATACAGGCATCTTTCACAACCGGTAATATTTGTGCTTTGGCCCATGATTGTTGTTCGTACTCTTTCACATCTCCTTCAAAAGGAGCATTACGGGTATACCATGCCATATCCAACAAACCGAAACTAACCTGACGCAGACAAGCATAGGCAGCATTGAAATTGGAGGCATCTACCAGCCGTTTTATCAGTTCTTCGGGTAGCTTTTCGTCCGTCTGATAGTGTTGGGCAAACGTATTAAGGAACTCTTTTTCGATAGCAAAGTTTTCCATAATTTGTGAAGGTAACTCTACAAAATCCCAATAAACACTGGTGCCGCTGAGGCTCTCGTAAGTAGAATTTGCAAACATGCCATGCAGGCTGTGCCCGAATTCATGGAGAAATGTTTCCACTTCGTCAAAAGTCAGTAAGGCGGGTTTGTTTCCTGTTGGTTTTGTAAAGTTCATCACGATAGACACATGTGGCCGGCTGTTTTCTCCTGTCTTTTCGTCTATCCATTGGCCTTTATATTCGGTCATCCACGCACCTGCACGTTTTCCTGTACGTGGATGGAAGTCTGTATAAAGTATGGCGAGCGTTTTATTGTCTTTGTCAAGTACCTCATAGGCATCCACATCCTTGTGATAAACCGGAATATCGATGTTTTTTTTGAAGGTAATTCCATACAGGCGGGTTGCCAGGCCAAATACTCCTTCTTTTACTTTTTCCAGTTCAAAATAAGGACGCAACATTTCTTCATTGATATTGAACTTCTTATCCTTTAGTTTATTAGAATAGTAACTCCAATCCCAAGGCATAACGGTGAACCCTGCACCTTGTTCCTGGCGTGCCAACTCCTGTACTTCCTGATATTCTTTCTTTGCAGTAGGAGTATACGCCTCTAAAAGTTGGTTGAGCAGATTGTAAACCGCATCACTGTCTTCTGCCATCCGCTTTTTCAAAGTGTATTGGGCAAAGTTTTCATATCCCAGCAATTGTGCGATAGCCATTCGGGTATTAACGAGCTTCTTTACAATATCGATATTGTTGTACTCATTGTTGTGGGTACATTTGGTATTATAAGCCATGTAAAGCTCATGACGCAGATCACGATTGTCGGCGTAAGTCATGAAAGGGATGTAACTTGGTGCCTGTAGAGTGAATACCCAGCCTTCTACACCTTTTTCTTTAGCTGTTTCAGCTGCTGCTTCTATGGCGCTTTCCGGGAGTCCGGCAAGTTGTGCTTTGTCTGTAAGCACAAGCTGATAATTATTTATCTCTTTCAGGTTGTTTTCGCTGAACTGCAATGTAAGGCTGCTCAATTCTTTCGTTAATTGACGGTATTGCTTTTTGGCTTCTCCTTGCAGATTGGCTCCCCGGCGGATAAAACCATCATATATGTTTTCGAGTAACTTGGTTTGTTCCGGAGTTAGGTTTAATTGCTCTTTTTGGTTATAGACAGCTTTTACACGTTTAAATAACTCTTCATTCAGACTGATATTGTTGCTGTGTTCACTAAGAAGTGGCATCATCTCCTGCGCCAGTGTTTGCAGATCATCATTCGTCTCTGCACTACGTAGATTACCGAATACAGTCGTTACACGATCCAATAGTTCGCCTGACTTTTCGTATGCCAGTATTGTATTGGCAAAAGTCGGTGCTTCCGGGTTATTAACGATAGCATCTATCTCAGCTGCCTGCTGACGGATTCCTTCACGGATGGCAGGCTCATAATGTTCTGTTTTTATTTTATCGAATGGGACAGTTCCATACGGTGTAGTATACTTTTCAAAAAAAGGGTTTTGGGCGTTCATCATATTAATAATAATGCAAAGTAAAATCAATATTACGTTTAGTCTCTTCATATAAGCCGGATTATGAATGATTTGGTTTATACTTATGAGTTACAAAATTACTAAAATAGTGGATATTTACAGTAGGAATGATCTGCTTTTTAACAAAGTATTAGTGAATAAGGGTTATTTCGCAGATTAATATAATTTTGTTAATTAATAGAGAGCGTTTTAGTTTTTTCTGAATGATTTCACCACAGAGTAACACAGAGTTTAAATCTTTATTAAAACACAGATAAACGTAGATTTTCGTAAAGGGAAACAAATGTATGATAAAGAACTACAGCCTTTTAATCTGCGTTTCATCAGATAAATACTACTCTGTGGAACTCTGTGTTACTCTGTGGTAAGTTTTGCTCATTTCGGATCAAAAATGAATATATAAAAAAAGCTGCTTCGGAAACCGAAGCAGCTTTACTTGAATCATATTGTGAATGATTATTTCTTAGCGATAACGCGAGCCATTTCACAAACTTTGTTTGAATAACCCCACTCGTTGTCATACCAAGATACAACTTTAGCGAAGTTAGAATCCAAAGAAATACCAGCTTTAGAATCGAAGATTGAAGTCATAGCGCAACCACGGAAGTCAGTTGAAACAACTGCATCGTCAGTATAGCCAAGGATACCCTTCAATTCGCCTTCAGAAGCTTCTTTCATAGCAGCGTTGATATCTTCTACTGTAGCAGGTTTTTCCAGAACTACTGTCAGGTCAACTACAGAAACGTCAGAAGTCGGAACACGGAATGCCATACCAGTCAGTTTACCGTTCAATACCGGCAATACTTTACCTACAGCTTTAGCAGCACCTGTTGAAGAAGGGATGATGTTTTCAAGGATACCACGACCACCTCTCCAGTCTTTCTTAGAAGGACCGTCTACTGTTTTCTGAGTAGCAGTAGCAGCGTGAACTGTAGTCATCAAACCTTTAACGATACCGAACTTGTCGTTCAATACTTTAGCGATAGGAGCCAAGCAGTTAGTAGTACAAGAAGCGTTAGAGATAATGTCCTGACCTGCGTAAGTATCGTGGTTAACACCATATACGAACATAGGAGTAGCATCCTTAGAAGGAGCAGACATGATTACTTTCTTAGCACCAGCCTGGATATGTTTGCGAGCTGTTTCGTCAGTCAGGAAGAAACCTGTTGATTCAACAACAACGTCAGCGTCAACTTCGTTCCATTTCAAGTTAGCAGGATCCATCTCTGCAGTCAAACGGATTTTGTTACCGTTTACAATCAAAGCACCGTTTTCTACAGCTACAGTACCATCAAAACGACCGTGTACTGAATCATACTTCAACATGTATGCCAAATAATCAGCATCCAACAAGTCATTGATACCTACGATTTGAATATCGTTACCAAAGTTCTTAACTGCAGCACGGAACACCATACGACCGATACGGCCGAAACCGTTAATACCTACTTTAATCATTTTGTTTAAACTTTTAAGGGTTTTATAATATTTGTTCAAATATATTTCTGAACTTGCATTTGTTTTCTAAATGCGGTGCAAAAGTAAGAAAATGTTTTTATATTCGCACACGAAATTAATATTAAATATAAAAAAAGATGGGAAAGAGTACTTTTTTACAGGACTTTAAGGCTTTTGCCATGAAGGGAAACGTGATTGATATGGCCGTCGGTGTTATCATCGGTGGAGCGTTTGGTAAGATTGTGTCATCAGTGGTGGCTGATGTCATAATGCCTCCTCTCGGATTGTTGGTCGGTGGAGTGAATTTTACGGATTTGAAGTGGGTAATGAAGCCTGCTGAGGTGGTAGATGGAAAAGAAATTGCTGCTGTGACGTTGAATTATGGGAATTTTTTGCAGGCAACTTTTGATTTCTTGATTATTGCCTTTTCTATATTCTTATTTATACGTCTGTTGACTAAACTGACTGCAAAGAAAGAAGCTGCTGCTCCTGCAACGCCTCCTGCACCGCCGGCTCCTACTAAAGAAGAGGTGTTACTGACTGAAATACGTGACTTGCTGAAGGAGCAAAAAGGAAAATAAATAGACTATTGTTCAAGTAGGTTACATAGTTTTTTATACTTTTGCAGATCATTTATTCAAAATCCAACCATTTATATGCAGGAAAAAATAATAATCCTTGATTTCGGATCGCAAACTACACAGCTTATTGGCCGTCGTGTACGCGAGCTGGATACGTATTGTGAAATTGTTCCTTATAACAAGTTCCCCAAAGGAGATGAAAGTGTAAAAGGTGTTATCCTTTCCGGAAGCCCTTTCTCAGTATATGACGAAAATGCATTCAAGGTAGACCTGAACGAGATAAGGGGTAAATATCCTATTTTGGGCATTTGCTATGGTGCACAGTTTATGGCTTATACGAATGGCGGAAAAGTAGAACCGGCAGGTACGCGTGAGTACGGTCGTGCCCACCTGGCTTCTTTCTGCAAGGACAACGTGTTGTTCAAAGGAGTGAAAGAGGGTACTCAGGTATGGATGAGCCATGGAGATACCATTACTGCTATTCCTTCCAATTTCAAGAAAATAGCTTCTACTGACAAAGTAGAAATAGCTGCTTATCAGATTGAAGGAGAACAGGTATGGGGCGTACAATTTCATCCGGAAGTGTTTCATAGTGAAGATGGGACACAGATGCTGAAGAACTTTGTGGTAGATGTTTGTGGTTGTAAGCAAGATTGGTCTCCGGCTTCGTTTATTGAAAGTACAGTAGCCGAACTGAAAGCCCAGTTGGGTGATGATAAGGTAGTGCTTGGCTTAAGTGGTGGCGTTGATTCGTCAGTAGCTGCCGTATTATTGAATAGAGCTATCGGTAAGAACCTTACTTGTATCTTTGTTGACCACGGTATGCTTCGTAAGAATGAATTTAAAAACGTAATGCATGATTATGAATGCCTTGGTCTCAATGTGATTGGTGTGGACGCCAGTGCTAAGTTCTTTGCAGAATTGGAGGGCGTAACTGAACCGGAAGGCAAACGGAAGATCATAGGTAAAGGTTTTATCGATGTATTTGATGAAGAAGCACATAAGATTAAAGATGTGAAATGGCTGGCACAGGGTACAATCTATCCGGACTGTATCGAATCATTGTCTATCACGGGTACAGTGATCAAGAGTCATCACAATGTAGGTGGATTGCCTGAAAAAATGCACTTAAAGCTCTGTGAACCGCTTCGTCTTTTGTTTAAGGATGAAGTTCGCCGTGTAGGTCGCGAATTGGGTATGCCTGAGCATTTGATTACGCGTCATCCATTTCCCGGACCTGGATTAGCTGTGCGTATTTTAGGTGATATAACTCCGGAAAAAGTATCTATCTTGCAGGATGCCGACGATATCTTTATTCAAGGATTAAGAGATTGGGGATTGTATGATCAGGTATGGCAGGCAGGTGTTATCTTGCTTCCGGTTCAGTCTGTAGGTGTAATGGGAGATGAACGTACATATGAAAGAGCGGTTGCGCTGCGTGCTGTGACATCTACCGATGCAATGACGGCTGATTGGGCACATTTGCCTTATGAGTTCTTAGGAAAAGTTTCTAATGATATAATTAATAAGGTGAAGGGTGTGAATCGTGTAACTTATGATATCAGTTCCAAGCCACCGGCAACTATAGAATGGGAGTGATGAAAATAATTTCTCCGTGCTAAAAAAGTGGCCTCAACTTTTAAAGGTTGAGGCCACTTTTTTAGCCGTTATTTTCTTTTTTCATTCCATTCCGCCAATAATGCAGCATCCGGAATGATAATTTCTTTTCTATGCAGTTCCAATAACTTCTGTTCCTGCAAGGAATTCAGAACTCTGGATACATTTAATCGTGTATCATCTACACAGCGGGCAAAATCATCCATTTTTATTTTCATGATTTTCTCTCCCTGAATCCTTTCCGCATGGACTAGTATGAAATGAATAATCTTATCTTCTATATCCGTATATGCTTCATCCCACAAACGACCGTAGAGATTTTGAGCCCGGTTGCTGATGAAATTCATGTAGTTGAGACGGAATATCTCATATTTGAGCAGACCGGAAAGAACAAATGCTTTGCTGATGCTTATGGTGTGTGACTCCGTATGAGCTATGTAAGATGAAGCGTAGTTTACGTTCATACCAAACAAGGCATAAGGTTCAATCACATAAGGTGCTTCCATGTGTTCGATAAAAGTAAATAAATCATCTTTGGAGGTGGTTTGCAAAGAAAGTTCTCCTTTCAGTAGGAAAATCAACTGATTGCAAGGAGTACCGCTTTTTACAATCACTTCTCCGGCTTTATGCTTGGTGAAATGCAATTTTACCTTCTCCAGTATATTTGTGAAATCTTCGTGGCAAAGTCCTTGAAATAAAGGCAATTGCAACAAAGTGTTAAACATCGTTTCCATACAAGTATAATCTTCTAATTTGAAACAAATGTAGTTATAATCAGAGCTTACTGTGATCATTTCGCTTCTCTTTTTGTTTTTTTTATTATTTCTTAATTGAACGTACTGATTCAAGAAAAAAAATATTGTAAAATGCATAAAAATAGATTATCTTTGCAGAAAAAAAGGAGGAGCGATGTTTACAGAATTTAATTTTCAACAGATGATTAGTGCGTTTATCGTACTGTTTGCTGTAATTGATATTATTGGTTCTATTCCTATCATTATCAATCTGAAAGAAAAAGGAAAAGACGTAAATGCGATGAAAGCTACTGTTATTTCGTTTGCTTTGTTGATAGGCTTTTTCTATGCCGGTGATATGATGTTAAAGCTCTTTCATGTAGATATTGAGTCGTTTGCCGTAGCCGGTGCTTTTGTTATTTTTCTGATGTCTCTCGAGATGATTCTCGATGTAGAAATTTTCAAGAATCAGGGCCCTATTAAGGAGGCTACTCTTGTTCCGCTTGTCTTTCCTCTTTTAGCAGGTGCCGGAGCTTTCACTACCCTTTTGTCGTTGCGTGCCGAATATGCCAGTATTAATATAATCATTGCGTTGGTACTGAATATGATTTGGGTTTATTTTGTGGTGAGTATGACGGGACGTGTAGAACGTTTTTTGGGTAAAGGTGGTATCTATATCATCCGCAAATTCTTTGGAATTATTCTGTTGGCTATCTCTGTGAAATTGTTTATGAGTAATATTACATTGATGGTAGAGGCATTACAAAAACACTTGCCATAAAAAAGAATCTTAGAGATAGAGTCTCATTTTAAAGGAACAGAAATTTTATCAGAGAATCTGAATATCCTATTAGTAGAATGTATGCTTTTGTTTCGCGAAACAGGAGCATACATTTTTATTATAAACTTCTATCTTGTTTAGAGGTTACAATTGACAATTGATTACTTCATTGAATGTCTTCGTATAATCCGTATTCAACATTGCTTTATATTCATTGCAGAATGTGTCGAATGTTGTTTTAGCCAAGCTGGTTCTGCCATTTTTATACAGTGCCTGGCATTTGAGAATTAATGCATACTCATCTGTTTTGTCGTGTGCAAACATGCTGTTGGCTATCTGAATTAATAATTCGTTGTTTCCCTTTATATATTCCTGTTTAGATAGGCTTATTGCCGTATCTAATACGGAATTGGCATAATTAGACTTGAAAGAATCCAACCAGTCGGTTTGAACATAGGGTAATAATTGCCCGGATAGTAGGTTTAGAGGCAAATCATTGATATTTGTTGCTGTGATCGGTTCGTTATTTTTCACTTTGTCTATGCAATTGCATACTTCTATATAGTCGCAATAAGTTTGAGTAAACTTAACAGACCAATAGGTACTTTCTTTCACAAGTTCGGCACCATCCAGCTTTTCCAGTAAGAGTTTCAATTTCCGGATATTTACCCGTCGGTTATTTTGAGCGCTTTCATCCATTTTATCAAACCAAAGCAGTTCCCGCAGAGTGACATTCGAAATTCCTTTCTTGTTATTTACGCTGTATAATATGATAAGAATCAACAGTTGTTTCAAAATGGGAGTGAATGATTTAGTAATATCTATCCCATTCTTATCCCATACCTGGAATCCATCCAGAAAAAGAATGGATGACTTTCTGTGAACAGTTAGTTTAGGTTTATAATTCTCTTCTTCCGAAGTTGTTTCGTGGAGGCGGTCCGTATTTGTAGTGACCGGAGAGTTAGGATTAAAGTTTCTTTTTCTTCTTCTTCGATAACAGAAGTATATACAGCCTATACCTGCAATAATGCAGACTCCGACACTAATAAAAAAAAATGATCGTTGCAGAATGGCTTTACGCCCTGTGGCCGTTTGCAGGGTATCTTCTACTTTTAATGGCGGATAAGCCAACGAGTATACGTTAATATTTGATTTATTGTTGTGGTTATAATTGGTTACCGCATAAAGTTGTGACTGCAAAGAGTCGTAGTAGAGAGTACAGAATGAATTTACATCGTTAAAGGTGAAAGGGATAGTATCTGCATAGTTCGTACTGTTGTTTCCACTATCCAGATCGAAAGACTTTAGCAGGATATAACTGTTTGAACAGTCATTCGGAAAACATAAAGCGTACAGCTTATTATTTTTTTCATCTGCAACGATATTATTACCGATAACGAAATTCTTTGTATCGTTGGGGATAGTCCACAATTTCTTTGTTTTGAATGTGTTGATGTCTATCGCATAGAGATCGTAATAATTGATGATTCCTAACTCTTGTTTTCCCTGTGGGTTACCACATCCTCCGAACACCAGTATCGTGTCTCTGTTTTTGTAACCTGATCCGCTCAGATAACGTGGAGGTATTTCTTCGCTGTACGATACCGATTTCCAATTGTCCTGCGTCCGTTTTTTTTTAAGTATCTGGTTCTTATATTGATAATTACCGTATCCGCCAAAAATATATAAACACGAATCATTTGGAGATACAAAAGCATTGTGTTGAGAATATTCCGGATTTTTTATTTCACGGTCATTCCTCGTCCATGTGTTGTCCTTGAAATTGAAAATAGAAATCCATTTTAGGGTGTCAAAATCATATGACCATAACTCATTATAATATGGATGATAAATGAGTTGGTTGTTTATTTCCGTATATGGAGCTCCGTGGGCAGAAAAAATCGTATCTAATGTATCATCGGTGGTCGAATAAACGAGAACAGATGAACTATTGGCAAAATAGATATTGCCTTTTGAAGGAGCGTGACAGATTTGTGTATATATCGGTAATTCCAACGTTTTTTCTTTTACCCATTTGGTATGTTTGTTTATCTCCCATGTGGGGTTGGTTACTGTTGCCGGAATATGATGCAGACTGTCCGAACAGGAATATGGCTGATGTTCTTTCAGCGGCCAGTATGCAATTGTTTTATTTTTACCGTCTGTAATTTTTATATTACGTATAGACATCGGAGGGACATCCGAAGAGTGAAATTTATTATGGTCGGAATACCCGAAATAGAATTTAACGTTTTTGATATTTATAGGTTTATACCGGTCTTGCAACATTTGATTATCGAAAACAAGCCGTAGACTGTCCGGATAGATTGAACATCGGATATGTACCCATTTATTCCATGTGTATTGCTTTAGTAGTTCTTCGTCGAAAGCCAGATAGATGTTGTCACCTTCTATTAGATTCAGTGTTTTTTTTCCCGGTGTGATATTAGCTATTAAGTCAAAACTTTTTTCATTATCAACTATGATTCTGAATACATACCCGTAATTATGTTCTTCTGATCTGAACTTAATGTCGAAGTCTAATGTGAAGCCTTTTGATGCATTAAATTCTGGAGACAGGATAAGTGATGTTCTCTCTTCTTTAATGGCACTATGGGCAGCAAAATATAATCCGGATGAAATATTTTGTGATTTAAATAGTATCGGGTTTAATATAAAGAGTAGAAAAAGGATCGTTTTTTGCATAATACTCACGGTTGTTTCTATGCAAAGGTAATATGGTTTATGAGATTTGCAAAAAAAAGATTTATATTTTTGTATGACCTTTCATGGGATTATGAGAATTAATAAAATGTTAATGCTTAGGTACTCCTTGTTTGGGTCTGAGGGGGATCTGTTAATGAATTATTAATATTATTGTTAACGGTTAGGGGCTATTTTTGCTACTTGTTAATTAAAAAAGGAAATATGAAAAATGCTGTTACAGTATTGGGGTTGATGCTATTATTAGTGGCATGTAGTAATAAAGAAGAGTTTAGCGGCAATCCTATTGTTGAGGGATGGTATGCTGATCCGGAAGGAGTCGTGTTTGATAATGAGTATTGGATATATCCTACTTTGTCCGATCTTCCTCCCGGAGCTGATAGTGTAGATTTTGTCGGCTTGCAAAAGGAAACGCGGGCCATCCATCAGGTTTATAATATCCAGACCTATATGGATGCTTTTTCATCCAAAGATATGGTACATTGGACTAAACATCCCAAAGTATTGTCTATTGAAAATATAAAATGGTTGGAATTTGCTTTATGGGCGCCTTCTGTTGTTCAGGCGAATGGTAAATATTATCTGTTTTTCGGAGGCAATGATATACAGAATGACGAACAGTATGGGGGGATTGGTGTAGCCATAGCCGATCATCCGGCCGGTCCTTTTAAAGATGCTTTAGGTAAACCTTTGATTGATAAAATTGTGAATGGTGCCCAGCCTATCGATCAGTTTGTTTTTAAAGATGATGATGGTAGTTATTATATGTATTATGGTGGTTGGCACCATTGCAATATGGTAAAGTTGAGTCCGGATTTATTGAGTCTTGTTCCTTTTGATGATGGTTCGTATTATAAATCTGTCACTCCTGAGAATTATGTGGAAGGACCCTTTATGCTGAAACGGAATAATAAATATTATTTTATGTGGTCGGAGGGTAGTTGGGGCGGCTCAGATTACAGTGTAGCCTATGCTATTGCAGATTCTCCATTTGGTCCTTTTAAGCGTATCGGAAAAATATTGCAGCAAGATGAAAAAGTGGGTACAGGAGCAGGGCATCATTCGGTAATTCAAATTCCCGGAAAAGATGAATGGTATATTGTTTATCATCGCCATCCGTTGGGGGATGCAGCTCCGAATCATAGAGAGGTTTGTATAGACCGTATGTATTTTGATGAGAATGGGTTTATAAAACCGGTGGAAATGACTTTTAAAGGTATTGGTGTGAATAGATTGCCGGATTAAGCGCGAAGCGATAGAATATCATTGTTATTAGGGAGTGTTTATTTTGATAGGAGTGTATTTTCCTTACAAAATAAACACTCTCTATTTGGGATATTTATACCTGCTGTCATATCTTATGACTCTTTGATTGGTTTCTCTACGATGAACGCCTCGTTTCTCTACGGAGATCGGGGCGTTTGTCGTAGAGAAACGACCCGTTCCTCGTAGAGGAAAATATGCGGTTCTTAATTGTTTGTTAATCAAATCTTTATGTAGGTTGTTGCTTGTCCTCTATTTTCAATTATTAAAGCCTGCGATTCTGTTTCTTTTCTGGGATTTTTATTGCTGAATTACTTACATATATGTCTGAGCTGAGGATGACTTTGATTCTCCATTACTAAATCGTTGAAGATAAGACATGAGCTAAACTCACCACAGAGTAACACTGAGTTCCACAGAGATATTATTTTCTCTGATGAAACGCGGATTAACACAGATTAAAAGACTGTAGTTCTTTATTATACATTTGTTTCTCTTTGCGAAAATCTGCGTTTCAATAAAGATTTAAAAACTCTGTGGGACTCAGTGTTACTCTGTGGTGAAATCGTTCGTACTTGAACTTTTATCCCTATCTCTCGCTGTATCTCCTCCTTATGGAAAGCGGTTAATGTCTTGTTAATGTTTTCAATTCGAAAATGTGCTCTAAAGGCATTTGTAGCCTCGATTATTAATGTTCTGTTAATGGTTTCGTTAATTGCATCGACCTATTTTTGCATCAAACAAAAAATAAAAACGATACCATGAAAAAAGTTCCTTTAATTGTGTTCTTATCTGTTTTACTTATATCGTGCAGAAGTAAAGAGGTGGTTACTGATTCTGCTTCTTTTTCTCCGGTTGATTATGTGAATCCGTTGGTTGGCACATTATCCAAATTTACATTATCTACAGGTAATACCTATCCGGCTATTGCACTGCCTTGGGGAATGAACTTCTGGACACCACAAACGGGAGATATGGGATACGGATGGACCTATTGCTATACTGATGATAAGATAAAAGGATTTAAGCAAACGCATCAGCCCAGTCCGTGGATTAATGATTACGGTCAGTTTTCTTTGATGCCGGTGACCGGGGCTAAAAAGTTTCTTCAAAACGAGCGGGGAAGTTGGTTCTCTCATAAGGCTGAAACGGCAAGACCTTATTATTATAGTGTCTATCTGGCCGATCACGATGTGAAAACAGAGATAACCCCGACAGAACGTTCGGCTTACTTTATGTTCACTTTTCCGGAAAGCGAAGATTCGTATATTGTAGTAGATGCATTTGATAACGGCTCTTTCATTCAGATAGATGAGGAACACTATACAATAACCGGCTATACAACGAAAAATAGCGGAGGAGTACCGGATAATTTCAGAAATTATTTCGTGATGAAATTTGATAAACCTTTTGTCACGGCAGAAGTATGGAGTGGAGATAAAATTATAGAAGGTAAAAAAGAGGTAAAGGATAACCATGTCGGAGCTGTATTAGGATTCAGGACAAGCAAAGGTGAAAAGATTGGTGTGAAGGTGAGTTCTTCTTTTATTAATGAAGAGCAGGCCTGGTTGAATTTAGAGGAAATTGGTAGTAAGGATTTTAATGAGGTAAAAGGTGCAGCCCGGGATGCTTGGAATGATGTAATGAACAAAGTGAGAGTGGAAGGTGGTACGGATGAACAACTTCGTACTTTCTACTCTTGCTTATATCGTTCCTTGTTGTTTCCACGTAAGTTTTATGAAATAGATAAATCCGGAAATATTGTCCATTATAGTCCTTACAACGGTGAAGTGAAGAGTGGATATATGTATACTGATACCGGCTTTTGGGATACGTTCCGTGCTTTGTTTCCATTCTTGAACCTGATGTATCCTTCCGTCAATAAAGAAATTCAGGAAGGGTTGGCGAATACTTATAAAGAAAGTGGATTTTTACCCGAATGGGCCAGCCCGGGACACCGTCACTGTATGGTGGGTAATAATTCAGCCTCTGTTGTGGTAGATGCTTATTTGAAAGGATGTCAGGCAGAAGAGATCAGCCTGTTGTATGAAGCCGTTCTGCACGGAGCAAACAATGTACATCCCCAGGTTCCCTCAACTGGAAGATTAGGACATGAATATTATAACCGATTGGGTTATGTGCCTTATAATGTAGGTATTAATGAAAATGTTGCCCGTACTTTGGAATATGCTTATGATGACTGGTGTATCATGAAACTGGCGCAGAAACTAAATCGTCCACAGGAAGAAATAGACCTTTATCGGGACAGAAGTAAAAACTACCGGTTCGTTTTTGATAAAGATAGTAAACTGATGCGTGGAAAGAACGAAGACGGCACGTTCCAGTCTCCTTTCAGCCCGTATAAATGGGGAGACGCTTTTACCGAAGGCAACAGTTGGCATTATACCTGGAGTGTATTCCATGATGTACAGGGACTTATCGATCTGATGGGAGGAAAGGAAAGTTTTGTGTCTATGCTGGATTCTGTTTTTGTGGTTCCTCCTGTCTATGACGACAGCTACTATGGACAGTGTATTCATGAAATAAAGGAAATGCAGATTATGAATATGGGCAATTATGCACATGGCAACCAACCGATTCAGCATATGATTTATCTCTATAATTACGCCGGACAACCCTGGAAAGGGCAATATTGGTTAAGGGAAGTAATGGATAAACTGTATACCCCTTATCCGGACGGATATTGTGGAGATGAAGACAACGGCCAGACTTCTGCCTGGTATATATTTTCTGCTTTAGGTTTTTATCCGGTATGCCCGGGCTCTGGAGAGTATGTAATGGGAGCCCCTCTCTTTAAAAAAGCGATTCTTACACTGGAAAATGGAAAACAGGTTATTTTGAATGCTCCCGACAACACAAATAGAAATAGATATATACATTCCTTAAAAATGAATGGCAAGGAATACAACCATAATTGGTTGAAACATGAGGAATTAATGAACGGTGCTGTTCTTGATTTCGAGATGAGTCATGCACCAAATACACAACGGGGAGTGAATGATGAAGATTTCCCTTATTCTTTAACTAACGAAAATAAATAGGAGCATAAATGAATTTACAGAAATTTTTATTATTAAGCTCTCTCATGTGCGCTTTCGGGTGTACTGGTGCAGACAAGCTGGAAATTATAAATCCGGTGGCTTATGTAGACCCTTATATCGGAACCGGGGGACATGGGCATACATTCCTGGGGGTTACCGCCCCTTTCGGAGCAGTACAGGTCGGTCCTAATAATATCAATAAAGGATGGGACTGGTGTTCGGGATATCATTATTCCGATTCCATCGTAATAGGTTTTTCACATCTTCATCTCAATGGGACAGGTTGTAGTGACACCGGGGATATTCTGTTTATGCCATACATCGGTAAAGTACGTACACAACCGGGAACGCAGCAAAATCCTTTGTCTGGTTATGCTTCCTGTTATTCGAAAGACAACGAACGGGCTCTACCCGCTTATTACGAAGTTTTTTTGAAAACTCATCGTACGAAGGTAGAACTTACCGCATCGGATCGGGTAGCTTTCCATCGATATACTTTCCCAAAAGACGTAGAAAAATATGTAATGATCAACCTGAAAGATGCAAACGGAGACGATCGTCCTACCGATACTTATCTGGAACAGATAAATGATACAGTCATCAGAGGACACCGGCATTCTACAGGATGGTCGAAGAAACAACAGATTTATTTTACAGCAGTTTTTTCTCAACCTGTACATTTGACTTTGTATCATGATTCTGTGCAAGTAGTGGGAAATAGTCTTCAGGGGTTGGATGTGAAAGGGAATGTTACTGTTGCCCCTGTGGTAGAGGAATTAGGTGTGAAAGTAGGTATTTCTCCGGTGAGTATGGAAAATGCAATGGATAATATTGAGCAGGAGATAAAAGATTGGAATTTTGAGAAGATTGTTGATGAAACAACCAATAAATGGAATACAGAATTATCAAAGTTACAGATAGAGACTACTGATACAGTGGCAAAACGTATCTTCTATACGGCCTTGTACCATGCCTTTATGCAGCCAATCATGTTTAATGACTGTAACAAGGAGTATCGTGGAACTGATAAGAATATATATGGTGATCCGGGTTTTACCAATTATACAGTATTCTCTTTATGGGACACTTATCGTGCTGCTCATCCTTTGTATACATTAGTACAACCGGAACGTGTTCCCGACTTTGTCAATTCGATGCTTGCTATTTACGAGCAACAAGGGCGTTTGCCGGTATGGCATTTGTATGGCTCGGATACGAATGAGATGATCGGTATCCAGTCCGTTCCGGTGATCGCTGATGCTATATTGAAAAATGTCAAAGGGTTTAATTATGAGCGTGCTTATCAGGCAATGAAAGCATCTATGATGTCCGATTATAAAGGGTTGTCGTATGTCACGAATCTTGAATATATTCCGGCGGACAAAGAGAATGAGTCGGTTGCTAAAGGTCTGGAATATGCTATTGCCGATTGGGGAGTGGCACAAGTAGCCCGGAAGTTGGGTAAAGCGGAAGATTATGAGTATTTCTCTAAACGTGCTTTAGCTTATCGGAATTATTGGGATAAAGATACGCATTTCTTCAGAGGAAAAAATCAGGACGGTTCATGGCTAACTCCGTTTAACCCTGTACACTCCACTCATCGAAATGATGCTTATTGTGAAGGAAATGGCTGGCAATATACCTGGTTGGTACCTCATGACATCGAAGGACTGATATCCTTGTTTGGAGGTAAAGAAGCATTTGTTTCAAAGTTAGACAGTCTGTTTCTGGTAAATGAGGATTTGGGTGATGAGGCTTCTCCGGATATTTCCGGTTTGATCGGGCAGTATGCGCACGGTAATGAACCGGGGCATCACACAGTATATCTTTATTCCTTTGTTGATCAGCAATGGAAGACAGCGGAAAAGGTAGATTATATCCTATCGCACATGTACAGTGATTTGCCGGATGGGCTGCAGGGTAATGAAGATTGCGGACAGATGTCTTCCTGGTATGTATTTTCTGCATTAGGTTTTTATCCGGTTAATCCGTCTGACGGTATGTACGTTTTCGGAAGACCTATATTTGATAAGGTAGTGTTAAAACTACCGGGAGATAAGTTTTTTGAGATACGTACAAACAATAATTCTGCGAAGAATAAGTATATACAGTCTATAGAACTGAACGGACAATCTTATAATAAACTTTATATCTCTCATGCGGATATTATGGCTGGTGGTACATTAGTTTTTACAATGGGAAATCGGCCGAATAAACAGTTTGGAAAGTAGGTATTTAATAATCTGATACTACTTTTCACAGGTTTATATCGAAAATAAAAATCAAATGATGAATTAAATCTATTATAATTATGAAACATCTTAATTTAAAACTGATGCTTCTGCTTTTATTGCAGTTTGGCATAGTGAATGCTCAGAGCCAAAAGGTGAAAGGTATTGTGAAGGACACATCCGGAGAGCCGTTGATAGGAGTAAATGTCTTATTGAAGGGCAGTACTGTTGGGGCAATTACGGATTTGGACGGTGCTTTTGATTTGAATGTGAATGGCGATAAAGGTGTCTTGGTTTTTTCTTTTGTAGGTTTTGAAACAAAGGAAGTGCCGGTTAAAGGACGCAATTTCCTGACTGTTATTCTTACAGAAGATAATACGCAATTGGAAGAAGTTGTTGTGGTGGGGTATGGAACTCAAAAAAGACAAGAGATAACCGGTTCTGTAGCTTCTGTCAATAGAAAAGAGATAATGACTGTCAGTACTGCGAATATAACCAGTGCACTTCAAGGTAAAATTCCGGGATTGAATATTAAGCAGAATACGGGTGAACCCGGTACTTATGACAATAGTTTTAATATTCGTGGTTTGGGTGCTCCGATGGTTATTGTCGATGGAATTCCCCGGGATAATTTCGACCGTATCGATCCCAATGAAATAGAATCGGTTTCGGTACTTAAAGATGCTACGGCAGCTGTATATGGTGTTCGTGCTGCCAATGGCGTAATTTTGGTAACTACCCGTAAAGGAACAAAGGGACGGACAGAAATAAATTTAAATGCTTCATACGGTATGCAGGGTATCACAAAATATCCTAAATCTGTAGATGCTTATGGATATATGGAATTATACAATGAAGCAATGGCTAATAGAGGTGAAACGACTCCGACTTATTCTCCAGACTTGATAACTTCTGGCAGTCCTTATGCTAATGTCAATTGGTATGATGAAATTATAAGAAAGAATGTTCCTCAATATCAAGTTAATCTTACCGCTTCCGGAGGTACGGATAGGATTCAGTTCTTCAATAGTATCGGTTATTATTCGGAAGAGGGATTGTGGAAATCGAAATCTCTTGATTATGAGCGTTTTAATCTGAGATCAAACATTACGGCTCAGATTACCGATCAGCTTACAGCTGAGTTTCAGATAGGAGGTTTTATAGATACAAAGAATGCACCTCCTTATGATCCGGGAGATATTCTCAAATCGATTGGTGCTCAGGTTCCTATTTATGAAATCTATGCGAACGGTAATCCTGATTATCTGGGAAAACAATATAACGATGATAATAATGCATTGATAAAAAGTTCAAATGAATATGCCGGATACCGTAAAACGAGCAATACACAGATACAAGTTACCGCTTCGCTTCGTTGGGATATCCCTTTTGTGAAAGGTTTATGGGCCAAAGCTCTTGTTGCTTATGATCCTAAATTTTACAAGTCTAAACTTTTTAGTAAGCAGTATCGCACTTATCAGTATGACAAAGCTACCGGTACTTATTCGGTTGCAAATACGTCAGCCATGTCGAGTGTAACGGAATGGAGAAGTGATACGGCTACTCCTACTACGCAGCTTTCTTTAAATTATGAAAATAAGTTTCAGAATAAACACAATGTGAAAGCTTTACTTTTGTTTGAAACCCGTAAATGGCAGACTTCTGAGTTGAGTGGAAAGCGGAATACTTTAATGGATGCTGTCGATCAGATTTATGCCGGATTGATTGATGATGCCCGTGAAATAAACGGGAGTGCCGATAGAAATGCAAATGTGGGATTGGTGGGCCGTTTTGATTATGATTATTTATCTAAATATTTAGTACAAGCCAGTTTCAGATATGATGGTTCTTCCAAATTTTACAATAAAAAATGGGGTTTCTTCCCGTCTTTGTCTGTAGGTTGGAGAATTTCCGAAGAGAGTTTTATCAGAGACAATTTCTCTTTTATTGATAATTTGAAGTTGAGAGCTTCCATTGGTCGTATGGGAGATGATAATGTGGAACCTTATTTATGGATGATGGCTTTCAACTATCCGGGAAACGATAGCTATATGTTGGGTGACGGTTCTTTAATACCAGGAGTGGGTGTTCCGCAAATACCTAATGCAAATGCAACCTGGTATACTTCTACGACTAAGAACTTAGGTATAGATTTAAGTTTGTGGAATGCTGCTTTGACGGTTGAGTTCGATCTTTTCCGCCGTGACCGTGATGGATTGTTGGCAAATCGTATCGTTTCAGTGCCCGGAACATTCGGTGCAACTTTTGCGAAAGAAAATATAAATTCGGACATGCAGGAAGGATTTGAACTTGTCTTGGGACATAGTGGTAAGGTAAGAGACCTTTCTTATCAGATTCGTGGAAACTTCACTTATACTTTGAATAGAAATAAGTATGTAGAGAGTGTGCCGTCTGGAAACTCATATGATAACTGGCGCAATAATAAGAATAACCGGAATAGTAATATTCTGTGGATGTATCAGGCTAACGGACAGTTTGTAAGTATGGATGAGATCTATAATAATCCTGTTTTGGGTGGAGTATATAACAAATATTCTTATTTGCCGGGTGATATAAAATATGTGGATTACAATGAAGACGGTATGATTGACGAATGGGATATGCAACCCTTGATGCGTAATAATACTCCTATTATGAATTTCGGTCTGACACTTAACGGCCAGTGGAAAGGACTGGATTTGAGTATGTCATTCCAGGGAGCTTCCATGTTTAATACAAGAATGAATGCAAGTCCGTTACAGTGGGGAGGAAGTGCATGGGACATTTTTATGGATCGTTGGCATAAAGTAGATGCCTCGGGTAATGTGAACTCTTTCGATCCTAACGGAGAATGGATTCCCGGAAAGTATCCGAGTACACGTATTCAAGATCCGCAGAATTATGGAATTGAATCGAGCTTCTGGTATAACAACTGTACTTATCTTAGATTAAAGAATCTTGAAATAGGCTATACATTCCCAAGAAAATGGACCAAGTTCGTCGGTGTGAATTCGCTGAGATTATATGCTAATGGATATAATCTGTTTACTATCCAGTCTTCTGACTCTGACTATATCGATCCGGAGAATCCGGGTGGAGGTATTGACAGATACCCTATTATGAGGAATTTTAATTTTGGGATTAATGTAAACTTTTAAAATTTGTCGCCATGAAAAGGAAAATATATTTGATACTTGCATTGATGATGGGCTTATTTTCGTCATGCAATGATTTTTTGAACTTACCTCCCTTAAATAAAATAACGGAAGATCCGATTTTTGGAACGGAAGCAGGCATTGAAGCTTATATGTCGACTCTGTATAATCGGTTGCCTATCGAAGATTTTAATTATGGTTCGGAATCTGGGTTTAATAATTGGGTTTCCGGTTGTTTCGTACCAGCACTTAGCTGTGACGAGGCTATACATTGTGAGTGGCCGCATGAAATAATGGGACCTACAGGTAATGGAATGTGGAATCAGTGGTGGGCATATGATAATGTTCGTAATGTAAATGAGTTGATTGAGAAGCTCGGTACATCGGTACTATTTACTGAAACAAGAAAAACTGAACTTTTGGCGGAAGCACGCGCTATCCGTGCCTGGTATTATTTTGGTATGGTAAAGCGATATGGTGGAGTACCTATTATAGAGACACCTCAAGTTTATGATCCCGATGATCTGGAAGCTTTGCTGGTATCCCGGAATACGGAAGAAGAATCTTACAACTTTATCTTGAAGGATTTGAATTATGCCATCGAATATTTACCGAAAGAGAGGGTTGCAAGTGAAAAATATAGAATGAATCGCTTTTCGGCTGCAGCACTTAAAACGAGGGCAATGCTTTTTGCTGCCTCTATTGCTAAGTATGGTACGTATGATAAAAATGGGGTGGTAGGTTTTGATAATCCTGATAAAGCTAAAAAGTATTATGAAGAAGTGATTGCTGCCGCAGAAATAATTATTGGAGAAGGCAATTATAGTCTGTACAGAGCTAATGCTGATAAGGCAAAGAATTATCAACAATTGTTTTGGGTAAAAGACGATTGTCCGGAAGTTATTTTTGTAAAGAAGTACCAGTATCCGGGTAAAACCCATAATTGGGATTTATGGAATTCTCCTTGGGGGTATCGTCTGCCCGAAGGGTACGGATCACGTTTAAGTCCTACGTTAAATCTTGCGGAAGCTTTTAAAATGGCCGATGGAACATCGGGAGCATTGAATACGAATTCATCCGGATGGGTAGTGGATACATCGGGCAAGATTCAGGAATTTGATAAACGGACAGATTTGTTCAAAGGCCGTGATTCCCGTTTATATGCTACCATTATGATTCCCGGTTCCGAATGGACCAATGCGAAAGGTGATGTAAGTGGAATCATTGACATTCAGAAAGGAGTGGTTGAACTTAATGGTCAAAGTGTAAAAGTCTTGAAAGAAGGTGGAGCTTTTACGGATGAGATTCAGTATGGTGATACAGTTTTGAGTGTGATTGGCAAACAGGGAGTAGGCGGAACCTCCGAATCTACTATTACAGGGTTATACATTAAGAAGTTTCTTTTTGAAGGAAATGCTCCGAATGATCCGAAACATAGTAGTCAGGACCAGGATTGGTTGGAATTCCGTTACGCAGAAGTTCTGTTAAACTATGCAGAAGCAGCAGCCGAACTTGCTTCGTCAGGTGAAACAAAATATGTTTCTAATGGCCTTACTTATCTGAATGACGTCCGTGACCGTGCGGGAGTGGAGGATGCACCGGCATTAACCGTTAAAGCGGTTCGTGAAGAGATGCAGGTAGAATTTATGTATGAAAATCATCGTTTTTGGGATTTGAAGAGATGGAGAGAAGCCGATAAGGTGATGAATAATGTAAAGATGAAAGGCTTGTATCCATACTATGTAGCTAATACGAAAAAGTGGATATTCAAGAAAACAGAGATTGGTAATGCTCATGATTTTAAACCTTATATGTATTACATCCGAATCAATGATGAACAGATTAATCTGAACCCGAATATAGTTCAGAATCCCGGATATTAATTGATTAATAAAAAAGAAAGATATGAAAAAGGATATATTGTTTGTATTGCTTACTGTATTGTTATCTTCTTGTTTTGAATTAGATAACTATGATGCTCCCAATGCCGGAATTAACGGTAGTTTGATAGATAGTGAAACTGGCGAAGTTGTATATACAGAACAGCCCGATGGTTGTCGTATCAAACTACTCGACCTGGGATATAAAGATCCGACCCCTCTCTATTTCTGGGCGAAAGCGAATGGTACATTTCGTAATGTTGCCTTATTTGGAGGTGACTATAAGGTATCACCGATCGAAGGTCCTTTCTTTCCGGTGGCAGAAGAAGAACTGACTTTGAAAGGAGTAACCGATCATAATTTTAAAGTAACTCCTTATCTGAAAATAAAATTAATGGAAGTGATACCCGGAGAGGCTGGAAAAGTGACTGTGAAATTTTCGTTGAAACGTTCTGCTGTTCCCGAAGGAATGGAGATTGGTAAGAAAACGATTTCCGAGGTATGGCTTTTATGTAATACGATGCCGGTTGTGTCTTATTACAATGGAGGATACAATGACGGGTTGAGTGTGAAGAAGACTTTAAGCCGGACCAGTGACGAAACAATTGAAAGTAAAGATCAGGAAATTACACTCGATAAATTGGAGAGTGGAGTAAAATATTACCTGCGCTTGGCGGCTCTTTCCAGTTGCAGTTATAACTCTACTCTGAAACGATATAACTACTCTGAAATATTTGAATTTGTGGCTCCTTAAACAACATGAAAATGAATAAAAGAAGAATATTATTTTTTGTAGTAAGTCTGGTTTACGTGTTTACTGCCCAGGCACAGAATGGTAAAGATGTTTATTTGGATATGAATGCCCCTCGGCACGAGCGCATTCTTGATTTATTATCTAAATTGACCATTGAAGAGAAGATCTCATTACTGCGTGCGACTTCACCGGGTATTCCACGACTTCATATAGATAAGTATTATCATGGAAATGAGGCGTTACACGGAGTTGTACGTCCAGGAAACTTTACCGTATTTCCGCAAGCTATCGGATTGGCTGCTATGTGGAATCCTCAATTGCTGAACGAGATTTCGACGGTTATTTCAGATGAAGCACGTGCAAGATGGAATGAGTTGGAACAAGGGAAAAAACAGTTGGGGCAATTCAGTGATTTACTTACATTCTGGTCTCCTACAGTAAATATGGCAAGAGATCCGCGTTGGGGGCGTACCCCGGAGACTTATGGTGAAGATCCCTTTCTGTCCGGAAAACTCGGTGTTTCATTTGTAAAGGGGCTGCAGGGAGATGATCCCCGCTATCTGAAGATAGTATCAACACCAAAGCATTTTGCAGCAAACAATGAGGAACATAATCGTTTTGAATGTAATCCTATCATTAGTGAGAAAGATTTGAGAGAATATTATTTGCCGGCATTCGAAAAATGTATTATCGAAGGAAAGGCTGCTTCTATAATGACTGCCTATAATGCTATTAATGATGTTCCTTGTACGTTGAATAACTGGTTGTTGAAGAAAGTTCTCCGCCATGACTGGGGATTTGACGGGTATGTGGTTTCCGATTGCGGAGGACCCGGTTTTTTGGTAACACATCATAAATATGTGAAAACATTGGAGGCTGCCGCGGCCTTGTCTATACAGGCTGGTCTTGATTTGGAATGTGGAGATAATGTTTATATGGAACCTTTGCTTAATGCCTATAAACAGTATATGGTAAGTGAAGCGGAAATTGATTCTGCTGCTTATCATGTCTTGAGAGCTCGCATGCGTCTTGGTCTGTTTGACGATCCGGCTTTGAATCCTTACAATAAAATATCTCCTTCTGTAGTAGGATGCGAGAAGCATAGTAAGTTGGCTCTTGAGGCTGCTCGTCAGAGCATCGTCTTGTTGAAGAATGAAAAGAAATTCTTGCCACTTGACTCTAAAAAGATAAAATCGATAGCTGTAGTTGGGATAAATGCAGGAAATAGTGAGTTTGGTGATTATAGTGGTACACCGGTTAATCAACCTGTGTCCATACTCGAAGGAATTAAAAAGAGAGTGGGAGATCAGGTCGAAGTAATGTATTCTCCCTGGACTTCTTCTGCTTCGGGATATGAGATGATAACGAAATCTTATTTTCCGAATGGTCTGAAAGCTGAATATTACGATAATAAGGATTTGGCAGGTACTCCTAAAGTACGTATAGATGATAACATCAATTTCGAACCGGCCAATCAGGCACCTGACCCTTTCTTGCCAAAATCTCCATTGTCTATCCGTTGGAGCGGTGATCTTGTACCTACTATTTCGGGAAAATATATATTGGCTTTTGCTACCGATGACGGTTGCCGGTTATATATCGACGGAAAGAAGATGATAGATTCATGGCATAACAGAGGTGTGCAGGCAGATAGTATATCTCTATTTCTGGAAAAAGGAAAAAAATATGAATTGGTTGCTGAATACTTTGACAATGGAGGTGAAGCATCTGCCAAACTGTATTGGCATGCACCAGACACCAATAAAAAAGAGTTGATAGATTTATATGGAGAGGCTGGTGACATCATGAGAAAATGTGATTTGACAATTGCTGTATTAGGAATAAATAAATCCATTGAGCGTGAAGGACAAGACCGTTACTCGATTGAGTTACCGAAAGACCAACAGATTTTTATTGAGGAAGCTTATAAAATAAATCCAAATACCGTAGTGGTTCTGGTTGCCGGTAGTTCATTGGCCATAAACTGGATGGACGAACATATTCCTGCTATTGTCAATGCCTGGTATCCCGGAGAAGCGGGAGGTACTGCTGTGGCTGAAGTTCTGTTTGGTGATTACAATCCCGGAGGAAAACTGCCTTTAACCTATTATCGCAGTTTGGATGAATTACCCGCATTCGATGATTACGACATCCGTAAAGGACGTACTTACCAGTTCTTTGAGGGTAATCCCCTGTATGCGTTTGGACACGGGCTGAGTTATACTACTTTCTCTTATAAAAAGCTAAGTATCGATCCTGCCGGTGATGTAGTGAGAGTAAGTTTTACTCTGAAAAATACCGGAAAGTATGAGGGCGATGAGGTCGCTCAGTTATATGTGAAATATCAGGGAAGTGACTCTCAGGTAAAACTGCCTTTAAAACAACTGAAAGGTTTTGAACGAATACATCTGAAAAAAGGAGAAAGTAAGCAGATAAATTTGACTGTTCCAAAGTCTGAATTACGGTTCTGGAATGAAGAGGAAGGGGAATTTTACACTCCTGCCGGCGATTATCTGTTTATGGTTGGTACAGCCTCTGATGCTATACAACTTCAACAAATAGTTACTTTAAAATAAACTAAGGTATGAAGAAAACAATAATGATATCGTTATTATTGCTTTGTGTCTGCACTTTCACTCAGGGAAAAGAGTTTCCGGCTTTTTTCCCGAAAATGAAAGCTGTACAGGAAGCTGTATACTTGAGTATTTCGACCGATCAAACCGAAGCAAAGTTAATATGCAGGGTATTTCAGGGAATAATTAACCGAGATTCAGCAGAGCTCTTTTTAGGGGATGATTCACATGAAATAACCTGGTTCAAATATACTAAGAAACCGTATAGACGTCCGGCTTATAATGTTAGTACCGGTGAGAATAGAGCACTGCGTACTTTATTTCGGAATTATAAAGACCGTTTGGACAAACTTATCGTGTGCGATTTTAAGGTAAACGGATTTAATTGGAATATGGCTGTGATGATAGCTTGTGCCGAGAATGCTTTGCCTGTTAGTGAAGAATTGAAAAACACATTGGTGGAAGAATTCGGTTGGGACAAAGAAATTGTCGATATACGCAATCGTTGGTTTACGTTGTCGGAAGCTTATGATTGGGCTTTGGCGGAACTTATGCCTAAGTTGAATAAAAAAATAACCTTCAGCCTTGGACTGCGCGATGATTGGGAAGGTTTTCCATGGCGGTTATACGACTATGCCGTTGCAACCCGTTCTTTTACTTTCTGGCTTGACAACCATTCTACAGAGGGGAAAAATATCATTAAGCGTATACTTAATACGGAGGGTTATCCTAAAAACTCATTTGTACTGGGATACGGAATGCATGGCGATGATTTGAATGATGCTATTAATCCTGAAGGATGGGGCTTTCTGGTAGGGGATATTTTCCCGAATGCAAGTTTTTATTCTTCTTTTCCAACAGAAACATTTAAACAACCTGAACCAAAGGCTGTAACTGCCGAAAAAGGAAAAGTGTACGTAGCATTGCATTGGAGTGATGGCGATAATATTCAATTTAACCACAATGCCACATATGATATTTTTAATCAGAAAGGTAGGGGAAAGGTTCCGGTTTCGATGACATTATCGCCTGCATTGATGGAGATTGCTCCGTTTATCCTGCGGTATTACTATGAGAATGCAACGGAAAATGATGAATTTATCGGTGGTCCGTCCGGCGTTCAGTATATTCAGGAAGCTCTTTATAAGCCCATGGATTATGTACGTTGGTGTGAAATGAATGGTGAATGGCTTTATCAGGCAGGTATGTCTGTCACGGCCTCTTCTCTTCGTTGGCCGGCACAACCATTCTTTAATAATGGTTTTGTGAAAACCGGAGTACTGGGAACTATTGCATGGACTAACGGTGCCTATCGGGATGCTTATGATTGGTTAGGGATGCCTGTAATATGTACCGGAGGAGTTGTTTCTAATAAGAAGGAATTGTATAATTATCTTTCCGGTGTTTCCGTATCAGAGAATTATCCGGTTTTCACAGGAGTTTATATGGTACAGGCAGGAATGGGAGGAGATGGTTATCCGGGCATTAATAGCGTAGTAGAACAATTGAATGCGGAGTTTCCCGGTAAGTATGTCTTCCTAAAAGCCAGTGATTTAATGGCAACTTCACGTCAATATTTTGAAAGTGTACATGCCCCTTATAAAGAATTGAGTATTCCGGGACGCATAGAAGCAGAAGATTTTGATAAAGGTGGTCAGGGAGTGGGTTTTTATGATACTTCTAAAAGTAATCAGGGAGGGAAATACCGAACAGAACCCGGTGATTTTGTGGGGATAGGAGAAGGTGGAACGGGGTATTATGTCGGTTGGACTGCTACTGGAGAATGGTTGAATTATTCTGTTGATGTACAGGAAGCCGGCGTTTACAGAATGGATATTAATTATTCATCTACTTCTTCTAAAGCAGGAGTTACCGTGATGCTTGGCGATAAAGTTCTGACTACGGTTGAATCACAAAAAAAATCGGAATATTCCGATTACAGTGTATATGTTAATCTGTCCGAAGGAAAACAGATGCTGAAAGTCTTGTTTCTGGATGGTAGTATGAATCTTGATTACATAGATTTTACTCGTACGGAGTACAATTTACCCGAAATTCAGTCTGATAAAACATATAAAATAGTGGCAAAACATAGCGGGAAAGCGATTGGATTATCTGTTGATAACCAGGTGAATGGTACGAGCATTGTGCAAAAAACTTATGTAGACGAGGGCTCCTTGTCATGGAATTTGCATTTGGTTGGTGATGCTTTTTACGGCTTTCAATCGGGTAGTTCGAAACTTTTTATGACTGTTAGAGGGAATAAGTATATTCAGCAGTTCCCGTTTGATACGACTGTCGATGTGGCTAAGTGGGGGATACAATGTGTAGATGAAAACTATTTCTGTATCACTGCAAAAGGTACGGGTACTGTTCTTGAAGTGGTTGATTCTTCTGATAAAGAAAATGCAGTTCTTGGTCTGGCACCTTTTACAGGCGCGGATAATCAATTATTCTCAATACAAGAGATTGGTGATGCTACTGGAATAGGAGGTATTGAAGTGGTAAAAGCGATTACTTATCCGAATCCTTTCACCGATTATATTAATATATCAGTACCTGCTAAGGAAGGTGGGAAGTTCACACTGTACATTTATACCTCTTCCGGTAATCTGGTCTATAGTGATTCACAGGTCGTAGCTGAAAATGTAGTGACTTTTACCTGGAATCCCGGTTTTAGTATTCCTAAGGGTCTTTTTATCTATTCTCTTAAGGGAGATACTTTCTGTGCCGGCGGGAAAATAGTGAAACAATGAGATACTTTAATTTATTAACTTAAAAAGAATGTTATGAAAAAAGAGATTTTTACTTTGATGATTATGTTATTGTTCGGTGCGAATTTATTTGCACAGGATCTGGTCTTCAAGATGACTGAGGACAGTGGAGTTGAAATTATTAACGATGCGCGCTTTGATGTGATTAATAAGTGTGTCGGTAATACCAAAGAAGGTACTACCCTGCGTTTAGGAGAAGTGGATTTTGCTGATGGACAAAAATATGCAGGTTGTTCTGTTGAAATTGCTCATGAGAATAAGGCAATGGAAGGTTATCTGGACTTCTATCTTGGTAATCCGGACAATGGTGGTGTTCTGATTAATGACGTACAAGTGAACGGAACAGGTGCATTTCAGTATTATCGTACCTTCCGTTATAACTTTTATGCGGAAGGAGGAGATGTTGCTCGTCCGACAGGTAAGGGTGATGTGTATGTAAGATATCGTGAATGTGAAGGTAATCTTAAAAAAGTTGTTTTCTATACGGAGGAATTAAGTGATTCCGATATGGGTGAAATGAAAGATCCGGTATATCAATATCAATCGTTATTGGCAAAAAATGCAGAGATTGTAGAAAAAGCAGATTCTGATCCTCACCTCAATGATGAGGGGGCAATTGGATGGACCGGAGAAGGTGTTGTAGTAAAATTTGCTGATGTTGACTTTAAAGATGGTAATACTTATCAGCAGATAGCAGTAGTATCTACACATGGTGGTGGTACTAATCCGTCAGGTTTTCTTATGCTTTATATTGACGACGTGAACAATGAGGATAATCTGGTAGCTAAGATCTGGACGGCAAGAGATTTCTTTTGGACAATGTATGGCACTTTGGCTAAGAATATTACTAAAAAGATTAGCGGGAAACATGATTTATATGTGAAATGGACAGCTGCGACTAATTTGAAAGAAGTTCAATTGATTGAAGGAACACCCTGGCAAATGGAAGATGACGAACCGGAAAAGATAGAACTCATTGATGAAAAACTGACAGAAAGTGCATATACTATGACTTTCGATGCTATGGGTGGTGTTGAAAATCCTGCTGAAATTATAGCGGTTGGTACTGATGGAGCACGGTTTGAAGGTTCAAATATCGGTTATACTTCAAGAGGAGTAGTGGTGAAGTTGAGTGGAGTTGACTTTAAAGACGGAATATTTAAACGTATTCTTGTTAAACACTCTTCTGACCAGGCTAAAATCAATAACAGCTCATTTGATTTTTATCTTGATTTGCCTTTTAGTAATGAAGAATTTGCCGATTTATCGATATTGGAAGGACAATCGGTTTTGGCAAGTGTTGTTGCACAAGGCACTAATAATTGGAGTGATCCGAAACGTACGGGAGCTGATATGAGCACAACGGTAACGGGTATTCATGATTTATACATGGTTTTCCAAATCGAAAGTGGTTGTAATGTATTTGAGGTATCTCTTGATGTTCCCGCCGGAGCATCTTCTCTTGGGAAGAACATACTTGGAGATATTGTGAACGTTTCGGCGGATAAAGGGATGATAAGAATCGATGCGACTCAAGCATTGGAAATGTCTATCTATAATATGTATGGGCAGATGGTGGAAAAGGCATTTGTAACGAATGGAATTTCAACGTTTAGTCAATCACAAGGAATATACATGTTGAAGTTTGTGACAGAAAAAGGTGAATCAATCACCACGAAAGTAATCGTAAAATAAATTCTCTTAGATATTTGATTATCGTCCGGTAAGGAACATCCGATTCTTATCGGACGATATTTTTTAGATGTAGTTCAAAAAAATGTAAAAATAGAGCAATGAGGATCTATCTCTTTTTTTGTTTGTTCTTATCTTCTCTTTCGGTAGGAGCACAAGGGATATTACCGTTTAATAACCCTGATCTACCGGTTGAAGAGCGGGTAGAAGATTTAGTACGACGTCTCACTCTTCATGAAAAGGTATTGTTGATGTGCGACTATTCATCGCCGGTTCCGCGTTTGGGCATCAAACAATACAATTGGTGGAATGAAGCATTGCACGGTGTGGGGCGGGCAGGCTTAGCCACTGTTTTCCCACAGGCGATCGGCATGGCTGCTACCTTTGATGATTGTGCTGTAAAGCAAGTTTTTGAATGTGTTTCTGATGAGGCTCGTGCTAAATATCATCATTCCGAAAATAAAGATGGAAGCGAACGTTATCGGGGATTGACTTTCTGGACTCCTAATGTGAATATTTTCCGGGATCCCCGTTGGGGAAGAGGGCAGGAAACCTATGGAGAAGATCCCTATTTGACTTCCCGGATGGGATTGGCCGTCGTTCGTGGGCTACAAGGGCCTTCGGAAAGCAAATATGACAAGCTTCATGCATGTGCCAAACATTATGCATTACATAGCGGTCCGGAGTGGAATCGTCATCGTTTTGATGTGGAGAACATTTCTCCCAGAGACTTGTGGGAAACTTATTTGCCGGCTTTTAAGGCTTTGGTACAACAGGGAGGAGTTAAAGAAGTAATGTGTGCTTACAATCGCTTTGAAGGCGAGCCATGTTGCGGCAGTAATCGTTTACTATATAATATTCTCCGTGAGGAATGGGGATTTGACGGGCTTGTTGTATCTGACTGTGGTGCAATCAGTGATTTTTATCTTAAAGGACATCATGAAACACACTCTACTAAAGAATCTGCCGTTGCTGCTGCCGTGAAAGCCGGAACGGATCTTGACTGTGGTGTGGATTATCAGTCTTTGGAAAAGGCTGTTGAAAAAGGAATAATAACAGAGAAGCAGATCGATGTTTCACTTTCCCGTTTATTGAAAGCCCGTTTCGAATTGGGGTTGATGGATGAAGAGCATTTAGTTTCTTGGTCTGATATACCATATACGGTTGTTGATAGTGAAAAGCACCGGATGAAAGCTCTTGAGATAGCACGTAAATCGATGACTTTACTAAAAAATAAGAATGGAACGTTGCCTTTATCTAAGTATTGTGGTAAGATAGCGGTTATAGGTCCTAATGCAAATGATTCGATTATGATGTGGGGTAATTACAACGGTTTTCCCTCTCATACAGTCACTATCCTTGAAGGAATTACCCATAAGTTAGTTGGAGGACAGGTGATTTATGATAAAGGGTGCGAGTTGACTACAGGGGATACTTTTGTCAGTTTATTCAACCGATGCTCTTGGAAAGGAAAGATCGGTTTTAAAGCTTCTTATTGGAATCAACTGGAGTTTGCAGGAAAGGAAGTGACCGAAACACTGGTCGGTTCTCCTTTTAATTTCCATACGGGTGGGGCTACGGTCTTTGCTCCGGACGTAAATTTAAACAACTTTACAGCATGCTATCAAAGTATATTTTGTCCGGAAGAAGACAGGAAAGTAACTTTCAATATAAATGGGGATGACGGTTATCGGGTATTTGTAAATGGTAAAAAAGTGATTGATAATTGGGGACAACATGGTGCCGAAGCCCGGTCTTATATCTTAGATGCACACGCTGGAATGAAATATGATATCAGGATTGAGTATATGCAGGCCGGAGGAGAAGGTATATTGCAATTTGACTTAGGATATACAAAGCACTTTAATCCGAATGAAATAGCAGCAACGGTAAGTGATGCCGAGGCTATTGTGTTTGTCGGAGGGAAATCTCCGAAAGTGGAAGGAGAGGAATTACCTATTTCTTTTCCGGGATTTAGAGGAGGAGACCGGACAGTAATCGAATTGCCACAAATACAGCGTGATCTATTGCAGGAATTATATAAGACAGGGAAGCCGGTAATTTTGATTTTATGTTCAGGAAGTGCAATCGGGTTGTCTGCCGAAGTAGATCTGGCGGATGCCATTATTCAGGCTTGGTATCCGGGACAAGCAGGAGGTACGGCAGTAGCCGATGTTTTGTTTGGAGATTATAACCCTGCCGGGCGCTTACCTGTCACATTTTATAAAACAACGGAGCAACTTCCGGATTTTGAAGATTATAATATGCAGGGACGTACTTATCGCTATTTTAAGGGAGAAGCTTTATTTCCATTTGGGTATGGACTGAGTTATACTTCATTTGAAATTGGAAAAGCTCAATTGAGTAAGAAAAGGATCCATGCAAATGAGTCGGTAAATCTGGATTTATGGATTAAAAATACAGGAGAACGTGATGGTGAAGAAGTAATACAGGTTTATATACGTAAGTTGAAGGATAAAGAAGGGCCGTTAAAAACATTGAGAGCTTTTAAGCGTGTTCATGTAAAATCTGGTGAGAAGAAACAAATTTCTATTCATTTGCCAAATGACAGCTTTGAATTTTTTGATCCTGAATTTAATGTAATGCGGGTAATGGCAGGAGAGTATGAGGTTTTGTACGGAACATCTTCCGAGGGAAAAGATTTGAAGAAGATAAAGGTCAGAATTCAGTAAATGAATTGATAATATTATTAATAACTTGACTACTATTTATGGAGTAGGCTTATAATGGATATTGAAAAATGACAAATAGATATTTAAAACTCTTAGCCGTATTATTGTTGATGACATATACTGCTTTTGCCGGGAATAAAATTGGTATTTATGATTTGCGTTATACACTCCATGCTGATTTGAATACAACGCAAGGACTCGATTTGGCTTGGGATGATGTTCATGCTGTGTCTACCTTACAAGGAGTGGTAAACAGGGATATTCCCCGGTTGTATGTTTACTTTGTGATGGAGGGCGATAATGATATCGATGGTTATTGGTGGAATAAATACAGTCAGAAGGGAGAATGGTTGTGCGGACGTGAAACTCGGACGTATCGGACAATGGAGGATTTATTCACAGCATATGTTCCTTATATAGAAGGGGTGGTCGTTTATGATGGTAAAGTTCCCTCTACCAGCAATGTGGCGTCTTCTGTAGCAGGTATTGAAAATTTGGTGGCCATTCGTTACGACGATACTCCCGGAAGTTTATATGATCGCCTTGTGCTGCACGGACCGAAACTACCGGTGAAAAGATGGTTGTTGAATCCCGATGGCACTTCTATGTTTACCGGTAAGACAGGAACAAAGATTCCGGGAACAGAACGTTACTCTACCGGTTCTTTGAAGAACGATCCTTATGTTTGGTTTATAGAGAAATACCTGAAAACAGGTAAGTGCAATACGGAGTTTGCCGCTTATTATATTGACCAATATTGGAAGCAAAGACCCTTTGCTGCTGTAAAAAATCATCATACCTTGAGTAATCATGACTTTTTTGTGAGTAAAAGAGCTTTCTTTTTCGATTTATCTCCCTGGGGAGACGAGCCGGCTACTGATGATCCTTCTCAACCTGTCGGTACAGATTTGAATACTTTGAAAGAAATGTTGTTATTGGCTTATCAACAGAATAAGAATGAAAAGATGTGTTATATCGGAGGGTTTCCTTCCTGGGCCTATAAGTATACAATGCATGCTTCTGGTATTCATGACGATGTGCCTACGGAGTGGGAGTTCAGCCGTATCATCAGTGCATACAATGCTTTTAAGGATGCGGACGCCATCAGCTATGGTGCGTTGGCGAATGCTTCTTTTTGGCAACACTTTCCTACAAAAAAGAAATATGCTCAAGATTGGATTTCTCGTAAAGAACTACAAAAAAGAGGATTACTGACAGCAGATGGTAAAGTAAACGTGGACGGCAGGAATTTTATTATCTTTTATGTCGGCGATTATGATGCTTCCGCATGGATATCACAACGTACACCTTCTATTTGGGATGATCCTAACCGGGGGAAATTACCATTGATGTGGTGTATCAGTCCTGTATTGGCCGAACGTGTACCGCATATTATGCATAACTTCCGCACAACGGCTACCCCAAATGATTATTTTGCTTCGGCCGATAACGGTGCGGGATATATAATGCCGGGTATGTTGCAAGAACCTCGTGGATTGTCAGGACTTCCGTCTGGTCTGGAGGTATGGGGCAGGCATTGTAAGAAGTATTATGAGAAGTGGGGTTTATCCGTAACCGGTTTTGTTATCGACGGACAGGCTCCGGGATTGAATAAAGAGGGTTTGGACTGTTATGCTTCTTTTAGTCCGAATGGCATTGTACCTCAGAAGGTCGTAACTGCCTCATTGCATGGTAATATGCCTGTAATTCGTGCCGATCTGGATATAAATGACGATGATCCTAAAGTTGCTGCCGCAAGAATCGTGAAACGTGTGAAGGAACGTTCGGCATTACCTTTTCATTGGTTTCGTAATATTCTGAAGCAACCTACCTGGTATTGTGAAGTGATGGATGAGGTGAAATCACAGGATGAAAACATTGTGTTGTTGGATGTTCCTGCGTTTTTCGAACTGCTGCGTATTTATCTGAAAGAACATGATTCGGTGATAGAGTAAAAATCAGTTTAGGCTTGTATTAAAACAATGCAAAATCTTCTATATAAAGTCTTTGTGTGGAATTTTTTTGCCATCATGTGGAAAAATTGATTGGTTGGATATCGATTGTTATTCGATTTTATTGCACAATTTGTTCAATTGGGAGATTGAATAGAATGTGCAATAAAAAAGAAAAGGCTTGCATTAGCTTTGTCTTTCGAAAAACAATTCATATCAATCATGAAAAACGAATTCAAGTCTTTTCTTTTGGCTGCTGTTTGCAGTCTTGGGCTTGCTTCTGCTTTTGCGCAAGCCCCGACAGTTCATACCATCGGCGATTCTACGATGGAAGAGAAATCAACTGACCCTTCTGTTAATACTAACGGCCAGCGAGGATGGCCTCAAATGCTCCCACAGTTTATGGTTAACGGTGCTACACTGAATAACCGTGCCAAGAGTGGGACAAGTTCTAAAACATTTTATGAAGAGAGCCGCTTCTGGACAACGGTAAAACCACAAATCAAAGAGGGAGATTATGTTGTCATCCAGTTTGGACACAACGATGAGAAGCATGCAGGAGCCGATGGAGAGATCGGAACTTATCCATGGACTACCTATCAGGAGTATTTGAGAAAGTATGTAAATGAAGTTAGAGAATTGGGAGCTAATCCAATTTTGTTTACTCCTATTGTACGTGGTTATTTCAGTGGAAATAAAATAACGGATAAAGGAGCCCATAACTTAGGAGCAGATGTAATAATGTCTTCCGGCAAAAATCTGGATTATGTAGCTGCCATGAAAGAGGTTGCCCGGGAACTGAATTGTCCATTGGTGGATCATACTGCCCTGACACGTGAAATCTGCGATGAATACGGAGAGGAGAAGGCAGTAGAACTTATATATAATGTAGGAGACGGTACTCATATAGGAGAATATGGAGCTACTCTTTACGCTCGTCTGGCTGTACAAGGCCTGGTGGCAAAGGGATTATTGACAGAGTATTTTAATGCTGATCCGGATGTATTGATTAATCCGACGACTCATAATTTTGGAAAGAGTTATCTGAATGCTGGTTCTGTGTATGCTTTTTCAATCAGTGGTATTGATTTAACGCCGGGTAGTGGTAAAGTAACTATCTCTGCTTCAGAGGGATTTGTGGTTTCTCTGAATGCTATCGGAGGTTTTGCTTCTGTAGCGGAGATTGGGTATGAAAATGGAAACTTGCCCATGACTTCTGTTTATGTAAAATTCCTGCCAACAGAGAAAGGTGTAAAAAGCGGGACGCTAACTGTGAGTAACGGTACAAGTATTAAAACTGCAACTCTGACTGGTGAGGGAGTCTCTTTTGAGGGAGGAGTAGAAGCTCAGGCCTATTGGCAGTTAAATCAGGATACCAAGGCGGTTGTTACCGGTCCGATATTGGCAGCAGAAGAGGTTTTTAGCCAGATGTATGCTGATCGTTATGCCAAACCGGGTAATCCGACTACCTGGATAGATGGATTGGTAGATCCGGAGACAAAAACACAGCGAAACATTATTGAAGGTGATGACTGGCCGGAGAATGAAATCGATGTGAACTATAGCCGTTATATTGAATTTTCTGTAACTGCCAATGCAGGTACGACTTTCAATATCGACTCTATCGGACTGTATGCCGGTGGTTCCGGTGGCAATGGTATGTGTTTCCGGGTAATGTGTTCTAAGGATCCGGGATTTGGCGAGTATACACTGATAAGTAACCGTCCCTCTAATGTATCCAATACTATGTATCCCATTTCTCTGAAAGAGATTATAGAACTTCAAGGAGAAGAAACACTTTATTTACGTGTATATCCCTGGTATAGCAGTAAATCCAATCGGAAATCAATTTGTCTTTATGGCGTCACAGTGAAAGGAGTTGTAACAGAAGGAGAGATTACCTCTATAAGAACTGTAGACAGTATGAAGAAAGCTTATTGTACTCCGGCGATAACTGCTGACCGAACAACTTTGCATTACGAACTTTCCGAGTCAGGCTTGGTGGATATTACTTTATACAGTATAGGAGGACGTGCTATGCTGAACTATAGTAAGAATCAGGAAACCGGAATTCACACACACGAAATTGATCTGAGAGGATTTTCTGATGGAGTTTATCTTTGTAAGTTAGTTACGGGAACTCAGATGCAAACAATACGTATCGTCAAAAAATGAAATGAGTTTTATGAATAATAAAATAATATATCATGAATAGGAATTTTTTATTAAAAGGCTGTCTGGCTGGAATATTGGGGCTTTCTACACAATTGGTTATAGCTCAGACTTTTGACAACGAAAAAGTTACAGCGACATGGGGAATGTCCGGTGGAGTCAATGAACCATCACAGGCTGTTGTCAGTAATGAACATGCTTTTAGTACAACTGCTTTTGTTTTGGGTGGAGAGATGAACTTCTCCAAACAACAGGAGTATAAAGGGCTTGACGAAAATCTGAGTATGAATACTTATAAGCCAAGCGCTCAAATGAGTGGGGCAACAGATGGGTATGATCTGATTTACTCTATAAAACCAGCTAAAGGATTGACTTTTCAACCGGGACAGATTTCTTTCAAAATGGGTGTATTTGGCACAGGAGGTGGTATGGTGGATGTTTATTTGAAGTACGCCGATGGGACTAAAAAAACGGTGGCAGGTACTATCAAGCCGAATCGTTCCGGAACCTCTGTAAATGCCACTGAATGTACATATGATTTAGGTAGTATGTCGGCAACTGATGAAGAACTATCATTGATTATCAGTGTATATAGCCTGGCAAATAATAAAGAGATAGGTTTCAGTAATGTGATGGTTACAGGTACAGTAAATGGTACAGCCGTAGAAGTTCCGCAATATAATGTAGCAACAAGTATGGAACCGGAGAGTGCAGGCACTGTTAATCAGATGCCGGCAGGCAGTTTGATGGATGAAGATACGAAAGTAACTGTGACAGCTTTTCCAAAGTTTGGTTTTCATTTTGTTAATTGGGTGGATAATAGTGGTAAAGAAGTGTCGGCGGAAAATCCATATTCATTTGTAGTAAAAAGTAATACTTCATTGAAGGCTGTTTTCCGGGAAGTGAACACTTATACATTTTCTACCCGTTGCATCAACGATCTGGAAATGCAGATTGGTTCTGTTACATTGAACCCGGAACCAACTGAAGGGAAGTATGAAGAAGGCGTGATAGTAACTGCTACAGCAAACGAACTTCCAATTGCACGATTTTTGAATTGGGAAGATGATTTTGAAAATTCCAGTGTTACAACTGCCGAGCGCAGTGTGACGGTAAAACAAAATACGGAACTTATTGCAAATTATGAGATTCAGGATTTCATTGCCGCTTATAATTCCGATAAAGCAGAGATTTGGGCAAACAAAGGGAATTATCCGTTTGCTGCCGATTATACCTGGGACTTAGAACGTAATGCTACTGCTTCTGTTGTGAAAGTGAATGATGGAAGTTCATTGAACGGTAATTCGAGTGGTACTCCGGTAGTACGTATGCGCAAGGGAGCTGTCATAAGTTCGGTCAATGGTTTGTATATGAACGGATATCGCAGTACGGATGTGGCAATGCAGATTCAGTTTTCGACCAGGAACTTTACAACCGTTCGTTTCACTGCAGCTTTGGTTGCAAAGAATGCCGCAACTGTAAACTGGAAGGTGCTTTATTCTACAGATGGTACTATTTATAAACCTGTTACGAATAATAACGAAAAGTTGATTTATAAATTGGTCAACGGACTGGCTACAAGTGTTGATTTTGAATTGCCGGGTGAGGAAGTTGCTGATAAAGAAATGGTATACATTCGCTTTACCGGTACAGGTGATGAGGTTCTTAATGATAACAATGGTGAATATAACTTTGATAAAGTCGATTCGGAAAGTGGTTTGAATTATACCGACCATAGTGAAACCGGTTTGGGTAATATTTATGTATTTGGCACTCCGGTTGTTGAGGAAGATCATGAGGCACCTGCTATCAAAGCTATTGCTCCGGCAGATAAAGCTACTGGTGTGTCAGCCAGTGGTAAGATTACGATTTCTTATAGTGAACGTATCCAGGCTGGTACAGGAGAGGCTACGTTGGCTGGAAACGGTAAAACGATTACACTCGAACCGGAATATGGAAGTTCTTCTGTCTCTTTCCGCTATGTAAATTTGGCTTATGCGAGCACATATACTTTGGAACTTCCGGAAGGGTATGTGACTGATCGTTCCGGCAATAAAGCACCAGCTGTCAGCAGTAGTTTCACTGTGATGGAGCGTATTAAACCGGAAGCCCGTCTTTTTAATGCGATAGTAGATCAAAGTCTGGAAGTTAGTGTTATGCCAACCTCTACTGCAATAGGTCAATATAAAACGATTCAGGAAGCTATTGATGCTGTGCCCGTGACTAATAACAAACCCTGGCTTATTTTTATAAAAGCCGGATATTATAATGATTTGAATAACCGGACATTTTCTACCGGGAAATATACTTGGGAAGATCAGAGTGGCAAACTATCTGCTTCGGAGGACAGCCGTATTATAGTGGTAGATCGTCCGTTTGTGCATCTCATTGGTGAAGATGTAAATAAAGTAACGATCGCACAAGACCGTATTGCAGGAAGTAATGCTGCTGACAAGAGTCAACCTTGGTATAATGTGGCAGAAGGTGCCACACTGGTAATTAAGTCAAATGACTTTTATGCGGAGAATCTGACGATTGATAATGAGTGGTGGACTAAATATGAAGGGAATGAAACACGTGGTCCGCAAGCATTGTCTCTGTATGTGGAAGCAGATCGTGTAGCTTTCAACAACTGCCGTATCCGTTCTTATCAGGATACATACCTGAGTCCGAAAACAGGAAATACGAATACGGGTAATAATCAACCTCACTATTATGACCGTAACTATTTCCGTAATACTATGATTGAAGGTGCAGTCGATTTTATTTATGGAGGAGGCGATGTCTACTTTGATAATTGTACGCTGAATATTGTACGTGAATCGGGAGGTTACATTGTTGCTCCGTCGCATTATACTGATCTTAAGGACAATCAGGGTAATATTACACAAGTAAGTACGCGTTGGGGATATGTATTCAAAAATACAAAGATTACTGCTCCCGTTGGTAAGGAAGATAAAACACAGGTATATTTCGGACGTCCCTGGCACAATGAGCCAAAAACTGTATTTATCGATACGGAATGCCGTGTGAAACCGTATGATGGTTATTGGTATCCTACAATGGGTGCTGTGCCTGCTCTTTGGGCTGTGTACAATATATGGGACAAGAACGGATATAAAATGAGCGAAACATCTATCGAAGACTATTGGTACGAAAGCAATGGTGAGACGATTCGTGGTAAAGCAAAAAACTTCCTTACAGATGAAGAAGCTGCTTCGTATACATTAGAAAATGTGCTGAGTGGTGACGGAAGTGATGCTACTACCGGCGTATGGAATCCACTACCAATGGTAGAACAAACTGCCAAACCTGTTATTAGTGGGATAGAAGGAACTGCTACATTCGGTTGGACTGCTGATGAATATGCTATCTGCTATGTAATAAATATTAATGGTAAAGTAGCCGGATTTACTACTGAAACCCACTATGAGGCAAATTTGAATGATGTAGTTACTGTTCAGTCTGTTAATGAATACGGTGCATTGAGTGAGGCTTCAGATGAATTTATAGTAGGAAGTATTGGTACTGGTGTTGAAAATACTACTTTGGAAAACAATATTAGTGTAATAGGGGGGAAGGGCACCATTTCTGTACGTGGTATTGAAACAGCAACAGATATCAAGATATACGGTATAAACGGTACTTTGGTACAAAGTCTGGAAGTTCATCGCAATGTATCACTCTCTGTTCCGGCAGGGCAATATATTTTGAAGGCAAATAATTCGGTATCCAAGGTGTTGGTTTACTGATGAATGGTATAGGTCTTCTTGAGGGAGAGAGAGGAAGCATTGAAAAAGATGTTTCCTCTCTCTTTATACTGTAGCCATACTTTTTAGATTAAGCTCTGTATTTCTTTGTACTGCCATCCTATTGGCAAGGTGTTGCCAACAGAATGGCAAAGTGTTGCCAATGGGATGGCAAAGTATTGCCAATAGGGTGGCAAAACAAACAGTTTTACCCTCTTTGTTTTTCTTCATATAGTATAACTCTATCACGAATTATAAGTACTTATCCAACAATAATTTTATCATTATTACAGGAAATACGTTATCTTTGTCTATCTCAAAGATTCGTTATGTTTAGATTGCTTCTTATACTTATATCTTTTATTTATCCGTTTATGCTTTCTGCCCAGAGCTTGATGCATGTACGTTATTATTCGGCTAAAGATGGATTATCCCAGAATACTGTGACGGATTTTTTACAGGATGATAAAGGATACATCTGGATGTCTACCTGGAACGGATTAGAAAAGTTTGACGGTTATACATTTCAGAATTATAAATCTTATCCTACAGATGATTCCCGCCTGGAATACAATCGTATTCAACAGATTGTAGAGGCCAAAAAAGGGAATATATGGTGTGTTACTTATAATAATTTGCTTTATTTGTTTAATACTCAGACTGAAACTTTCCTGAATGTCTTTTCCGGATATTCACATCTTGCTGATTATGGCCGGGTAGCGCGATTATATAAGCAAGCGGATGGTTTACTTTGGTTCAGTAATCAAGCCGGAGATTTGTTCAGGCTTGATGAAGACAGATTGGGAGAAAAAGATGGAATTGTACACCTGCCTTGTCATTCCTGTACGGAGCACGGAAAGAGAATATATTCTGTGCATAAGGATAAGAATGGATATGAGTGGATATTAACCGACCGGGGAACTTTTGTTTATGGTCATCCGGAAATACGTACGAAGGTAGAATTGAGGTATATAAAGGAAGTGGATAAGAATACTTTTTTTATCACTCAGGAAGGGGAGCTATACGAATTTACACCACAGGCTGGTATTCAGAGTATTTCTAATCCTTTTTCCATGAAGGAAGTCAGTGGACTCGTGACTATAAAAACAGGCAGGCTGTTGATTCCGGATCAGGAAAAAATTATTGTTTATGATACCCGGAAAAAGAACTTTGAACAATTATACAAGCAGGCAACTTCCGAGTTTTTGCATATAACAGGAGCCTATCATTCTAAACAGGATTGGGTTTGGATGTTGGATGGACAAAGAGTGTTATGTTATTCATTTACTGATAGGAAAATGATCATTTTTCGGGAGAACTTGTCAAATGAGGATACATTTCGGCATATACATGAAGATGAATTCGGAGGAATCTGGTTGATGACCCGTGACGGGAGTTTTTATACTTATAATTCCGGGAGTAACCGATTGGAACCAGCTTACCGTTACACAACCGGGCAAAAGGAACCCTATCGGACGGAAGGCAGAGCTTTTTTAAGAGACTCTCATAAGAATCTGTGGGTAAGCCGTAGGTATGGCTTTGATAAGATTTATTTTACAAATCGTAATTATGATTATCTTGCTGCTACCGGAGGACAGGAAGTGCGAGGTGTATTTATCGATTCAAAAAAACGTCTGTGGATTGCTTCCAAAGAGAATCGGGTAGAGGTATATGATGAACAGGGTACTTATATAGGAAATATGGATTCCGGAGGTAGATTGCAGAAAGATAAGAATGTATCGTTCGGTAAAAAGGTTTATACATTCTTTGAGGATACCGAACATCGTATCTGGTTAGGAACCCGTAATCATGGAATTGTAGTAGCGACAGAAAAAGAGGGAGCTTTTACTCTCCAGAATTTCCGGCATGATGCACGAAATCCTTATAGCCTCAGTAATGATGCAATTTATACGATTTGCCAGGATACTCGAAACCGTATATGGATCGGGACATTAGGAGGAGGAATTAATCTGTTCACCGGATTTTCGGATAATTCCCGTTTTATTCATCCGGGGAATCTGTTGAAAGGATATCCCGATGGGCTATGTCATAAAGTACGTAGTTTGCATTGTACACGGGAAGGCGTTATGCTTGCCGGTACAACAGAAGGTTTGCTGAGCTTTTCGGATGATTTTCAGAAACCGGAGGATATTGTATTTTACCACAATGACTGTACTGGCGGCCTAAGTAATAATGATATTATGGACGTGTTGGAAAGTCGGGATGGTAAGTTATATATCGCGGCCTATAGTGGAGGAATTTGTTTGGCAAATACGGATTCGTTGTTGAGTACGAGAATTCATTTCAGCTATCTCAATAAAAAGAACGGGCTTCCATCCGACTTGCCACAAGCCATGCTGGAAGACAAAGATGGGAATATCTGGATATGTTTTGAGAACTATATTGGTAAATACTGTCCGGAGCGGAGAGAGTTTGAAACGTATGATAGTGCTAATCTGCATACGGATCTGCAGATAAGTGAGGCACATCCGGCTATTGACCGGCGGGGAGCGATGTATATCGGTACGAACCAAGGCGTTTTACGTCTTCGATTGTACGATTTGAAGAAGAGTCATTTTGTCCCTCGAATAGTCTATACCGGAGTAAATATTCAAAATAGCGACGGTACTGCCTATACTTCTATTCTTGTGGCAGATTCTTTGGTGTTGAGTAAGAAGGAGCGTAATGTGACGATCACTTTTTCGGCACTGGATTATACAAATTCAGAGTCACTTCAATATGCCTATCGTTTGAAGGGTATCAATGACCAGTGGGGAGACATCGGAGAAAATCATTCCATCGGTTTTGCAAATTTGCCTGCCGGTGACTTTGTACTGGAAGTAAAGTCTACCAATGGCGATGGAGTATGGCATGATAATATCACTCCTCTTCATATACATATCCAGCCTCGTTTTACAGAGACAATCTGGGCGTGGATAGTTTATGTGTTTATTGTTATAATACTTATTTTGACAGTGTCCGGTATTATAATCTATATTACTAATCTGAAGCGAAAAGTAGATTTTGAAGAACAACTGACTGACTTGAAACTACGCTTTTTTACAGATATCTCGCATGAACTTCGTACTCCGTTAACATTGATTTCCGGCTCAGTTGAGGAAATTGTAGAACGGGGACAAATACAGGAAAGTGGAACGGAGAACATGCAGGTGGTCAGGAGGAATGTGAACCGTATGCTGAGGCTCGTTAATCAGATTCTGGATTTCAGAAAGATACAAGGACGAAAGATGAAACTAAGTATCGGGCAAGGAGATGTGATTGCTTTATGCAGGCAGGTCTGTGAGAATTTTATGCAGTTGTCTCACGAACGTTCTATTCATTTCAACCTGATTCATGAAATGCAGGAAATGCGTTGTTATACGGATATGGATAAGTTGGAAAAGATACTTTTTAATTTATTATCCAATGCTTTTAAGTATACAGCCAATGGCAAGTCTATTACTATGACAATCTGTATGCAGTCCGGTAGTTTCTCTATTTGTGTTCGCGATGAAGGTAAGGGGATGGATCTTCGGAAGATTGATAACTTGTTTGAACGTTTTGCTACTTTTGGTAAGGCCGATCCGAATCGTTCCTCCGGTATAGGGCTTTCATTGGTGAAAGAATTTACAGATTTACTGCACGGTACCGTACAAGTTGAAAGTATACCTGAACAGGGAACAGCTTTTACTATAACTTTGCCTTGTACATATGAGGCCTATGCCAGTGACCCGGAGACCGAGTTTATTCTGAATGATGAAATACAGTTTGACTATCAGCCGGAAGTACCTTCGTCTAATGGGGAAGAGAAGGAGAGAAGTATATTAATTATAGAGGATAATGATGAACTTCGTCGTTTTCTGACTACTATTTTGAGAGATCGATACAGTGTGTTGGAGGCTGGCAATGGCAAACAAGGCTTGGAAATTATATGGAAAGAACTACCGGATTTGGTTGTCAGTGATGTGATGATGCCCGAAATGGATGGGATTGAGTTTTTAGAAGCAGTAAAAACAAACCGCGATACAAGTCATATTCCCGTGATTTTACTTTCTGCAAAAGCATCTGTTGACGATCGTGTTAAAGGATTGGAGTATGGTGCGGACGATTACATTGCCAAGCCTTTCAATTCGGCTTATTTGAAGGCACGGATTGAATCATTGATAAAACAGCGCAGTTCTTTATCGGCTTATTATCTCCGGCAACCGTTGAAAAATTTAGGAAAAACAGCAAATAAGCAGCCTGATGTGCCACTCGAACAAATATTGGAAACAGTACCTGCTTTTAATAGTACATTCATCCGGGAAGTTATTCGGTTTGTTGATGAGAATTTGCAAAATCCCGATTTTAAAATTGATGATCTGGCAGAAACGATGAATATGAGCCGTGCTGTATTCTATAGGAAGATCAAAACCTTTACAGGAGCTTCTCCCATTGATTTGGTTAAAGAAATGCGTTTAAAGCGTGCTTTGGAGTTATTAGATACCAGTTCATACAGTTTATCAGAGGTTGCTTATCAAAGTGGATTCTCTTCACCTCAGTATTTTAGTCGTGTGTTCAAAGAACAGATGCAGTGTACCCCGAATGAATATAAGAGGCGGAAAGCCTTAATTTAGTTGAAAATTGAAAGTGGAAAATTGAAAATTACTATGCAGCGTGATAGCGCAGCTAATTTTCAACTTTCAATTTTCATCTCTTCTTCATCGTCGTTTTCATTTTCTTCTTCTTCTTCAAATGGTTCCGGGCGTTGTGGCCCATAACCTACGAAAGCAAATGCGCAAAGTGTTCCCATTATCGCTCCACTCAGATGCCCTTCCCATGAAGTGTTGGCAGGTGTGAAGTAGGGAATCATTTGCCATACCAGCCCACCATATAGAAAAGTCACCAATAGTGAAATTGCAATTAAAGGTATATACTTTCTCAGTAATCCACTAAAGAAGAGAAAAAATGCCAGCCCATAAATAATACCACTTGCTCCGATGTGCCATCCGGGTTTTCCGATGAGGTATGTGATGGCCCCGCAACCCACCCAGATTATAAAGAATATATAGGGAGCGATGCCACGGTAAAAGTAAAATAAACACCAGGACAGAAAAAAAAGTGGAAGCGTGTTGGCTAAGAGATGAGGAAAGTTACTGTGTATCAATGGATGTGCGAAAATGCCAAACAATCCTCTCTTCTCCATAGGATATACTCCTAACCGTGTGAAGTCCCAGTCCATGCCAACCTCTAATATTTTTATAATGTAGAGGATAAAAATTAGGAACAAGGGGAGCATCATGGACAGAATGATTTTTCGTAAATCCTGTTTCATTTCTCTTCTTTTTCGTTAATTCTTCGCAATGCTACGAATATTTTAAGGAAAATGGAAAATAAAAACCGTTTTTATTTTTGTTTTTACCTATAATTCGTATTTTTGGAAATCATACTATTTTATATGTTATGATAACAGAAATATAATTAACCTTTAAATAATGCACAACTATGAGTTATTTACATTTTGACAAGACTCTTATGGTCAATCTTGAGGAATCTTTACCGAGAGAGATTCTTCGGACAAACCGTTCGGGAGCTTATCATTGTACAACGATTGTGGATTGTAACACACGCAAATATCACGGTTTGTTGGTGATCCCTGTCCCCAACCTGGACGATGAGAACCATGTGCTGCTATCTTCTCTTGATGAAACGGTAATTCAACACGGCGCAGAGTTTAACTTGGGATTGCACAAATATCAGGGTAATAATTATAGTCCTAACGGACATAAATATATCCGCGAATTTGATTGTGAGCATATTCCGGCTACAACTTACCGTGTTGGGGGAGTCATCCTTCGAAAGGAGAAAATTTTTGTACATCATGAAAACAGGATCCTGATTCGTTATACTCTACTGGATGCCCATTCGGCAACCACTCTGCGTTTTCGCCCGTTTCTGGCTTTCAGAAGTGTGAGAGAGTATACACATGAAAATACACAAGCGAGCCGTGAGTATCAGTTGGTAGAGAATGGCATAAAAACCTGTATGTATCCGGGGTATCCGGAGTTGTTTATGCAATTGAATAAGAAGAATGAGTTTCATTTTGATCCGAATTGGTATCGAGGCATTGAATATCCAAAGGAACAGGAACGGGGCTATGATTTTAATGAAGATCTCTACGTGCCGGGTTATTTTGAAGTAGATATAAAGAAGGGCGAAAGTATCGTTTTCTCTGCTGGAATATCAGAAGTGTCTCCCCGTCGTTTGAAACAGATTTTCGAGGCAGAAGCCGAAGATCGTACACCTCGTGACAGTTTCTATCACTGCCTGAAAAACTCAGCGCATCAGTTTCATAATAAACAAGAAGATAACCATTATATTCTGGCCGGATATCCATGGTTTAAGTGTCGTGCAAGGGATATGTTTGTCTCATTGCCCGGCTTGACACTGGCTGTGGATGAAGTAGATGAATTTGAAGATGTAATGCAGACTGCTGAAAAAGCAATCCGTAATTATATAGATGATGAACCGATAGAATGCAAGATTTATGAAATGGATGATCCAGACATCTTGCTGTGGGCTGTATGGGCATTGCAACAGTATGCTAAGGAAACTTCGCGTGAGCAATGCCGTATGAAATACGGTTCTCTGTTGGAAGCTATCATGGAGTTTATCCGTCAGCGGAAACATGATAATCTTTTCCTTCACGAAAACGGATTGCTTTATGCAAATGGTTCGGATAAAGCCATTACCTGGATGAACTCTACGGTAAATGGACACCCGGTGGTACCTCGTACGGGATATATTGTAGAAATAAATGCACTGTGGTATAATGCACTTCGCTTCGTTGCCGATCTGGTGCGCGAAGGAGGGAATGTGGTGCTGGCCGATTCACTGGATGGACAGGCTGCAATAACCGGTGCATCATTTGTGGAAGTATTCCGTAATGAATATGGTTATCTGCTTGATTATGTAGACGGAAATATGATGGACTGGAGTGTACGTCCCAATATGATATTTACTGTAGCCTTTGACTATTCTCCTCTTGATCGTATGCAGAAAAAGCAAGTGTTGGACATTGTGACGAAAGAATTACTTACCCCGAAAGGGCTTCGTACATTGAGCCCCAAGAGTGGTGGTTATAATCCGAACTATGTTGGTTCCCAACTTCAGCGTGATTATGCTTATCACCAGGGAACAGCCTGGCCATGGCTGATGGGATTTTATATGGAGGCCTATCTGCGGATTTATAAGATGAGCGGTATTTCGTTTGTAGAACGCCAGTTGATTGGTTTTGAAGCCGAAATGACCAGCCATTGTATTGGGTCATTGCCTGAGTTATTCGATGGTAACCCACCTTTTAAAGGTCGTGGAGCAGTATCGTTTGCGATGAACGTAGCCGAAATTCTGCGTATTTTGAAGTTATTGTCAAAGTATAATTTATAAGAGGAGGGACGAAGATGAAAGTTTTAATGTTTGGATGGGAGTTCCCCCCGCATATTTTGGGCGGTTTAGGAACTGCCAGTTATGGTCTGACGAAGGGGATGTCTTTACAAGAAGACATGGAAATAACCTTCTGTATCCCTAAGCCGTGGGGAGATGAAGATCAGAGCTTTTTGAAAATTATCGGTATGAACAGTACGCCGATAGTATGGAGAAATGTTGATTGGGATTATGTCAAAGGCCGTGTTGGTTCTTATATGGATCCACAACTCTACTTTGATTTGCGTGATCATATCTATGCTGATTTCAATTATTTGAATACCAATGATTTAGGATGTATTGAGTTTTCTGGCCGTTATCCGGATAATCTGCATGAGGAGATTAATAACTACTCCATAGTGGCTGGTGTAGTAGCCCGTCAACAGGAGTTTGATATAATCCATTCGCACGACTGGTTGACGTATCCGGCAGGTTTACATGCTAAGCAGGTGTCGGGCAAACCATTGGTGATCCATGTACATGCCACTGATTTTGACCGTAGCCGTGGAAATGTGAATCCGACAGTATATGCCATTGAGAAAAATGGTATGGATCATGCCGATCATATTATGTGTGTGAGTGAGTTGACTCGTCAGACAGTCATTCATAAGTATTTCCAGGATCCGAAGAAGGTATCTACCGTACACAATGCAGTTTCGCCTTTATCGCAGGAGATACAGGATATTGTTCCGAAAAAGAATCCCAAAGAGAAGGTCGTTACTTTCCTGGGACGTATCACTATGCAGAAAGGTCCGGAGTATTTTGTAGAAGCTGCTGCCATGGTGTTACAGCGTACTAAAAATGTGCGTTTTGTGATGGCTGGTAGTGGTGATATGATGAATCAGATGATTCGTTTGGCTGCCGAGCGTGGTATTGCCGACCGTTTCCACTTCCCTGGATTTATGAAGGGAAAGCAGGTTTATGAAGTATTGAAAGCCAGTGATGTATATATCATGCCTTCTGTCTCTGAACCTTTTGGAATTTCACCATTGGAAGCTATGCAGTGTAGTGTGCCAACTATCATTTCCAAACAGTCCGGTTGTGCCGAGATACTGGAAAATTGTATCAAGACAGATTACTGGGATATTCATGCCATGGCAGATGCGGTTTATTCCATTTGTACTTATCCTGCATTGTATGAATATCTGCGTGATGAGGGCAAAAAAGAAGTAGATCAAATCAAATGGGAAAATGTCGGATATAAGGTTCGTGGCATTTACGAAGAGGTAATTAAGAATTATAAATAATAAAATAATATAGATATGAGAACAATCTGTCTTTATTTTGAGATACATCAAATTATTCATCTGAAACGTTATCGTTTCTTCGATATAGGTGCCGATCATTACTATTATGATGATTATGCCAATGAGAATGGTATGAATGAAGTTGCCGAACGCTCTTATATTCCGGCTCTGAGTACATTGATTGAGATGGCGAAGAATTCCAATGGAGCATTTAAGGTGGCATTGTCTATCTCGGGGGTTGCGCTTGAGCAGCTTGAAATTCATGCGCCAGCTGTAGTTGATTTATTGCATCAGCTCAATGATACTGGTTGTTGCGAGTTTTTGGCAGAGCCTTATTCACACGGTTTGTCATCGTTGGCCAATGAGGATTGCTTTAAAGAAGAGGTGATGCGTATGAACGGAAAAATCAAACAAATGTTTGGTAAGGCACCGAAAGTATTTCGTAATTCCAGTTTGATATACTCTGATGAAATTGGCGCACAGGTGGCTGCAATGGGATTTAAAGGCATGCTGACGGAAGGAGCTAAATATATTTTGGGTTGGAAGAGTCCCCATTACGTATATCATTGTAATCAAGCTCCCAGCCTGAAGTTATTGTTGAGAGATTATAAGTTGTCAGATGATATTAGTTTGCGCTTTTCCAACTCTGACTGGAGCGAATATCCGTTGTTTGCCGATAAGTATATTAGTTGGATTGATGCTTTACCGCAGGAAGAACAGGTAATTAATATTTTCATGGAGTTGAGCGCTTTAGGTATGGCTCAGCCGCTTTCTTCTAATGTATTGGAATTCCTTAAAGCGCTTCCGGCTTGTGCAAAAGAGAAAGGGATCACATTTTCTACTCCAACGGAAATTGTTACTAAACTGAAATCTGTTTCTCAATTGGATGTTCCGTATCCTATCTCATGGGTGGATGAGGAAAGAGATACGAGTAGCTGGCTGGGTAACGTCATGCAGCGTGAAGCTTTTAATAAGTTATATAGTGTAGCCGAGCGTGTACACATGTGCGATGATCGTCGTATAAAACAGGACTGGGATTATTTGCAAGCAAGTAATAACTTCCGTTTCATGACTACAAAGAATACGGGTATTTATTTGAATCGTGGTATATATGATTCTCCGTATGATGCATTCACTAACTATATGAATATTTTGGGCGACTTTATTAAGAGAGTAAATTCATTGTACCCGGAAGATATTGACGACGAGGAGTTGAATTCGCTGCTCACTACCATTCATAATCAAGGTGAGGAAATTGCAGAACTGCATAAAGAATTGGATAAGTTGCACGCAAAAGCTGAAAAAGCCAAAGCACCTAAAGTGGCAGCTAAGTCCAAAGTGGCCGAAGAAAAAGTGGTGAAGGCTACTCCTAAAAAGACAGCAGTAAAGAAAGTAGCTGCAAAGAAGAAAGAATAATCATTTAGAATTGGAATATTTTCTTATTTGCCTCTCAAAGTTGTAAACAGCTCTGAGAGGCAATTTTTTTATAGAGCTTTGTGGAGGGAAGAATATGCTTTTTAGTAGTTGTGAACTCTTGAACTGCATAAAAATAAAGGTTTATCCGACAAATGTGTAGTTGTCGAAAAAGTAATTATACCATTTATTCAAGAAGGTAGGTAAGGTAGAATATGAATGGCTTGTTTTTATGTAATAGACTGATTTATAGTAAGTATAAACTTTCTGTTTAAACTTGGTCAAGAGTGTACCTTCTTGCAAAGTAAATCTGAAATATTAAAAAACGCATTAACAATATTAACGAGTTATGTATTTGGCAGATGAACCAAAATACAAAATAAAAAAGGTGTCTCGGAATTTATCCGGACACCTCTTACATTAATGGTATGTTATCTCTGTTATTTTTTATCTTTATCGTCGAAGGAAGTATAAATAACTTCCATTGATAAGCGATCTCCTTCTGATCCACCTTTCAGTTTGGTGTATCCAGGTTGTAAATCATTGAGTACACTGATAATGCTACCCAACGCGGTACTGGTATTTTGATCTCTTGTGATAGTTACCGGAACGAGAGCTACTTTATTCCATTGTGTAGCTTTCTCCCATGCTTCGATAGTGGTAACAGGTGTTCCTGTATCAACGTCCAAAATACCCTCTATCTTTCCATCGTTTGCAAGTGCTATGACTGCTGCATCTCTTTCTGCACGACATGTATTAATCAATCTTGCTATATTGGGGAAAACATATTGATTCGTATTAATGGCATTATGTTGAGCAATATAGGTTGTAATGTCATCATTGACTTTATTCTTTTTAAAGAAATCATCCTTTTCTTTTTCACGCACCAATAAAACATAACTGGGAGCACCCATGCTGAACTTATTCTTATCATTGGTTTGATTGTAATTAGTAAAAGTTAATCTAACTACATTTAGTGTATCATTACGCAATGAATCCAGAATACCCTTTTGGCTATCGTTATTGTTGTTTAGTAACGGTAATGTAGCCTGGGTGTAAATACCCGCTGGAGTTTTAAGATATGTACAACCTGTCTCTTTTACTTTATCCTTGATCTTATCTTCATCACTTCTGAAAGAATTGGCTTGAATGATTTCTTTAGTTGCAGCAAATGTTCGGTAACTATAATAGGTGGAGTCTTCTTCACTATTGTACTTCTTCATGTTTTTACCACTATCTTCTTCTTTCATATAACATTGGAATATGACATGCATTTCTATCTGGTCAATATAAAGAATAGTACCGTCTCCGTAATCGTTTTTAACATAGATACCTTTGAACAGGTCTCTGAATATATTTGCGAAATTTTTGCCCCCTTTTTCTGCTTCTCTACTTGCTTTATAAATTTCTTGTCCTAATTCATAAGGTAAAGTAACGGTTACAGAAGGAATATATCCACTTAGATTTCTAATAGAATCTTTTACAGATCTATCTACAGCTGTATACGCCTTTCGTCCCAATAAAAAATTAGCATCATTTTTAGGATAAAAATCTTCCGGGTTAATGTCGGTATAGTATGCAGCCTCTTTGTCTGCAGCTAAGTTCTTGTCTAATCTATAAACGCTCAGACGGGAAGCTGTCAGTGAATCACCAAAATAAGTCCTGTAAGCTAACGTTAATTCCGTACGATAAGTTTTGTCTTCGACCATGATTGCATCCGGATCATCCGGGTTTTCCGGGTTGTATACTGCCGGGAAACTGAAGTTGTCAGTACAATGTAGCTGTGTTAGAAATCCGGCTTCGTAATAACCAAATTCCTGATCTGTAAATTTCCCTAAATAACCAGTACTTGTTTTAGCGAAAACCTGTTCGGCAAGCTTAGACTCGGTTGCTACTTCAAATGTTGCCAGTTTTCCGTTAATAGTCTGGTCACCACCCGGAAACATTCCTAATCCCAATGTACCGGTATTATCGTCACATCCCCAAAAGGTGAGAGATAATAGGGCTACCCATAGATATTTTACTTTCATGATCGTCGTATCTTGATTCTAATTTTATTTTTGTTCAGCTTCCCACACCTTGTCGTAAAACTCGTTGCAAGCACTTGCGTAAACGTCCGGAGTCTGATAATCGAGTACCAATTTTCCGGATTGACGGGCATAATCCATGATGTCTTCGTTGATATGTTCACTGTTTTGTATCACTCCGTCGGAATAATCAACTGCGAGTTTACACAATGCAGCGTAGTCTGCAGGTTCTTTTAGTGTAGCTACATCTTTCTTATTAATGCCCTTCAACATGAGTTTGGTTGCAAAGTCATTGCTAAGAGTGTTTTTGAAATCATCCTCGTATACAGAGAATATTACTTTGGCATCCCGGAAGGACGGTTCGTCTTTATATGCTTTCTTGATATACAATGGAGCCAATGCAGTCATCCAACCATGACAATGAATAACATCCGGAGTCCAGCGTAGTTTTTTTACAGTTTCTAATACGCCTCTGGCATAAAAGATGGCTCGACTGTCGTTATCATCGTATTCTACTCCATTCTCATCAGCCGTTTGCATTCTATTCTGGAAATAATCATCATTATCAATGAAGTACACCTGCATACGTGCCGATTGTATGGAAGCAACTTTAATAATCAATGGATGGTCGGTATCATCAATGATCAGATTCATACCGGAAAGACGTATCACTTCATGCAGTTGATTTCTACGTTCGTTGATATTTCCCCATTTGGGCATAAATGTTCTGATCTCTCTGCCTTTTTCCTGAATAGCCTGAGGCAGGTTTCTACCTATATTAGCCATTTCAGATTCTGAAACGTAAGGAGTAATCTCTTGTGTAATAAATAAAACCTTATTCGCCTTTGTCATAATAACAATCCTTCTCGTAAATATTCTGCAAAGATATAAAAAAAAAAGGGCATTAAAGCAAGCTATTGCGCGGTATAATTCCTTATGAATTGTTAAGTTGTTGATTATCAGTCGTTGTTTGTCGCTTGCCCGTTCCGGTTGCTTCTCTTCCTTTTGCATTAATTTGCGATATTTCTTCTTTATATGGTAAATAATGGTTTATTTTGCACAGTTTTTTAAACAAGATAGAATAATAAACCAATTAAAATGAAAATAATACATACGATCAAGGACTTACAGACTGAATTGTCGGAACTGAAAGCCCAAGGGAAAAAAGTGGGTCTGGTACCTACTATGGGTGCTTTGCATGCGGGGCACGCATCACTTGTGAAGCGTAGTGTAAATGAGAATGATGTAACGGTAGTGAGTGTTTTTGTAAACCCAACTCAGTTTAATGATAAGAATGATTTAGTGAAATATCCACGTACACTGGATGCTGATTGTAAATTATTAGAGTCTTGTGGAGTAACTTTCGTATTTGCTCCTTCGGTAGAAGAAATATATCCGGAACCGGATACACGCCGGTTTAGTTATGCGCCATTGGATACAGTGATGGAAGGGGCTTTTCGTCCGGGACACTTCAATGGTGTGTGTCAGATTGTGAGTAAGCTGTTTGATATTGTGAAGCCGCATTGTGCTTATTTTGGTGAAAAGGATTTTCAGCAATTGGCTATCATTCGTGAAATGGTACGTCAAATGAAGTTCGATCTTGAAATAGTAGGTTGCCCCATCGTTCGTGAAGAAGATGGGCTGGCATTAAGTAGCCGTAATGCCCGTTTATCGGCAGAGGAACGTGAAAATGCTTTAAATATTTCTCGGACTTTATTTAAAAGTCGTACCTTTGCAACCACTCATTCGGTGAGTGAGACGCAAAAGATGGTGGAAGATGCTATTGCTGCTGCACCGGGACTTCGCCTGGAGTATTTTGAAATAGTAGATGGAAACACTTTGCAGAAAGTTGGAGATTGGAATGATACTTCGTATGTAGTAGGTTGTATAACTGTTTTTTGCGGAGAAGTGAGGCTGATCGATAATATTAAATACAAAGAAGTTTAAACCTAAAAAAGACCAAATCCCTATGATGATTGAAGTGCTAAAGTCGAAGATTCATTGTGCACGTGTCACAGAAGCAAATCTGAATTACATGGGTAGCATTACGATTGATGAAGACTTGTTGGATGCGGCTAACATGATTGCTGGTGAGAAGGTGTATATCGCTGACAATAATAACGGTGAGCGTTTTGAAACCTACATTATCAAAGGTGAACGTGGTTCGGGTAAAATTTGCCTGAACGGTGCTGCAGCGCGGAAAGTGCAACCGGATGATATTGTGATTATCATGTCGTATGCATTAATGGATTTTGAAGAAGCTAAATCGTTTAAACCGACAGTGATTTTTCCGGATCCGGTAACGAATAGTGTAGTGAAATAAAAGAGAGTATAACTCTTGATATATATAAAGAAACGCCGCTTGCTATTGTGTAAGCGGCGTTTCTTTGTTCTTATTCGATCTGATTTTATTTTTTCAGTTGTTCATTCATAGCTGCTGCTGCTTTGCGCCCATCACCCATGGCGAGGATCACTGTAGCACCACCACGTACGATATCACCACCGGCATAGATCGTAGGGATAGACGATTGCATATTATCATTTACAGTAATTGTACCTCTGCGACCTACTTCCAGCCCTTTGATAGAACTGGGTACAATCGGATTAGGTGATACCCCAACACTGACAATAGCTAAGTCGATATCAATTGTTTCTGTTGCACCGGGAATGGCTATCGGACTACGGCGACCAGAGGCATCCGGTTCTCCGAGTTCCATTTTTTGTAGGATTACCTGTTTTACGCGTCCCTGTTCGTCGGCTATATATTCAATCGGATTGTGCAGGGTAAGGAATTCTACTCCTTCTTCTTTGGCATGCTTAACTTCTTCCAGACGGGCAGGCATTTCTTCTTCTGAACGGCGATAGATAATCATGGCGCGTTCAGCACCGAGGCGCTTTGCTGTACGAACAGAATCCATAGCAGTGTTGCCACCACCAATGACAGCCACATTTTTACCAAAAGCAACCGGGGTGTCAGAATCAGGACTGGCAGCGTCCATTAGATTAACACGAGTCAGGTATTCATTGGATGACATAATGTTGATCGAGTTCTCTCCGGGGATATTCATGAAGTTTGGTAATCCTGCACCGGAAGCCACGAAGATACCTTTGAAGCCTTCTTCTTCCAATTGTTCTACACTGATCGTTTTACCAACAATACAGTCTTTGATAAATGTCACCCCCATTTGGGATAGATTATCAATTTCAACATCCACAATTTTATTAGGCAGACGAAATTCGGGGATACCATATTTCAATACGCCTCCTATCTCGTGCAATGCTTCAAATACAGTAACGTCGTATCCGTACTTTGCCATATCACCTGCAAAAGAAAGGCCCGCAGGGCCGGAACCGATTACAGCTACTTTGACGCCATTCTTTTCTGCTATTTCAGGGACAGAGATTTGTCCGCTTTCCCGTTCGTAGTCAGCAGCAAAACGTTCGAGGTGGCCGATGGCAACTGCTTCTTTACCCATTTTCAGATGAATACATTTTGATTCACACTGTTTCTCCTGAGGACACACACGACCACATACAGCAGGCAATGCACTGGTTTCTTTCAGCGTTTTGGCTGCTTCCAGGAATTCACCACGTTCAATGTTTTTAATGAAACGGGGAATATCGATTCCAACCGGACAGCCACCCATGCAGCCTGGATTAGCACAATCCAAACAGCGTTTGGCTTCCATGACAGCTTGTTCTTTGGTCAGTCCCTGATTTACTTCCTCTTTACGACTGTGCGAACGATATTCGGCATCAAGCTCGTTCATTTTGCAACGTTCAATGTTAGAGCGTTCTTTGGCTTTTATACTTTTGCGTAGTTCTTCACGCCAAACAGCGTTACGGCTGTTTTCATCTACTGTTTTGGTAGCTTCACAATGTGTTTCAAGTTTGTGCATCTCTTCTCGTTCTACGCTTTTGAAAGCGCCCATGCGTTTTAGCATTTCGTCGAAGTCTACCTGGTGTCCATCAAATTCCGGACCATCTACGCATACGAATTTAGTCTTTCCGCCGATGGTGATACGGCAGGCACCACACATACCGGTACCATCTACCATAATGGTATTTAATGATACATCTGTCGGGATTTCATATTTTTTGGTCAGCAGACAAACGAATTTCATCATAATGGCAGGACCGATAGCGAAACATTTGTTTACTTTTTCGCGCTTGATTACTTCCTCTACACCCTCTGTCACGAGTCCTTTGCGTCCGTAAGAACCGTCATCTGTCATAATGATAACTTCATCTGAGCTTTCGCGCATCTCCTTTTCAAGGATAATGAGTTCTTTGCTACGTCCTGCAAGGACAGTAATCACACGGTTCCCAGCTGCTTTTAAAGCCTGTACGATAGGAAGCATAGGAGCGACACCTACACCACCACCGGCACAAACTACAGTTCCGAAGTTCTCGATGTGTGTAGCTTGTCCCAGCGGACCTACAACATCGGTAATGTAATCACCTTCTTTCAGTTCGCAAAGGCGGGTAGAAGAGAGACCTACTTCCTGTACAACCAGCGTGATGGTACCTTTCTTTACGTCAGCGCCTGCGATGGTTAACGGCATACGTTCTCCTTTTTCGCCTACACGAACAATGACAAAATGTCCTGCTTTACGTGATTTTGCTATCAGAGGAGCTTCTATCTCCAGTTTAAACACTTTCTCAGAAAAATGTTCTTTGCTAATGATTTTGTTCATTATCTAATTAATTTGTTGGAATTACTACGTAACTGCTATCAGAATGATATTTTGGCAAAGATACAGCTTATTTGGGAAATAATAAAAGAAAAGCCGCCTTTTTGGGGCAGCTTCCTTTTTATCTATACTAATTCTTTTTAATCGATCATTTCAAATCCGCAGTATGGAACCAATGCTTTTGGTATTTTGATTCCTTCCGGTGTCTGGTTGTTTTCGAGCAATGCAGCGACGATACGAGGTAATGCCAGAGCCGAACCATTCAAGGTGTGGCAAAGCTCTGTTTTCTTTTCTCCACTGCGATAACGACATTTCAAACGATTTGCCTGGTAAGTATCGAAGTTGGAAACGGAGCTAACCTCCAACCAGCGCTTTTGTGCTTCTGAATATACTTCGAAGTCAAAGCAAAGAGCGGCTGTGAAACTCATGTCACCACCACAAAGGCGGAGAATACGATAAGGAAGTTCTAATTTCTGTAACAGACCTTCTACGTGATTCAGCATTTCCTGATGCGATTGTCTGGAATGTTCCGGCTTGTCGATGCGTACCAGTTCTACTTTAGAAAATTCATGTAAACGATTCAGCCCGCGAACATCTTTACCGTAAGAACCGGCTTCACGACGGAAGCATTGTGTATAAGCACAGTTCATAATAGGGAGCTGTTTCTCATCCAAAATGACATCACGATAAATGTTGGTTACCGGCACTTCTGCTGTTGGTATAAGATAAAGATCGTCTACTTCGCAATGATACATCTGACCTTCTTTATCCGGAAGCTGTCCTGTTCCATATCCGGAAGCTGCATTTACTACTGTCGGAGGCATGATTTCCATATAGCCAGACTTACGTGCTTCGTCCAGGAAGAAATTGATGAGAGCACGTTGCAGTTGTGCACCTTTACCTTTATAAACAGGGAAGCCAGCTCCGGTGATTTTTACACCGAGATCGAAATCGATGAGGTCATATTTTTTTGCCAGTTCCCAATGAGGAAGAGCATCTTTGGGAAGCTCAGTCTCCATACCGCCTATTTTTTCCACTACATTATCTTCGGCTCCTACACCTTCGGGAACTTCATCATAGGGCACATTAGGAATCGTATACAACAGATTCTGAAGTTCTGTTGCAGCATCTGTCATAGCGGTATCTAATGCTTTATTGCCTTCTTTCAGTTCGGCAACACGGATACGGGCAGTCTCTGCTTCTTCTTTTTTTCCTTCTTTCATTAACTGACCGATAGTTCTCGACAATGAGTTAACTTCTGCCAGATTCTTATCTAATTCATTCTGTGTATTACGTCTCTTGTCGTTCACTTCAATCACCTTGGCAATAGTTGCAGCGGCATCTTTAAAGTGCTTCTTTTCCAAACCGCGAATTACCGCGTCGGTATTTTCTGTAATTTGTTTAATAGTAAGCATATCGATACTTTTTTATGAACATTTATCTTTGAGTGCACAAAGATAATGCAAACCGAGAGCAAAATAAAATGAACTCGTTCATTTTTTATGCCAAGGTGCAGCTTATTTTTGCTTTTCTGCAAAGATTAATAAAAATACAGAGATGCTATCCCTTTGAGTGCATAAAAAAGAAAGGAGATACAATTACCTGAATTGCATCTCCTCCTTTATTTCTTAATTGTAAACTTTATGCTTCTGTCTTTTCGGCAGGGATGATAGATACATATCTTCTATCTTCTCTGGTTACTTTGAAGCTAACAGTTCCGTCTACTAAAGCGAAAAGAGTGTGGTCCTTACCCATACCGATGTTTTCACCCGGGTGGAATTCAGTACCTCTTTGACGAATGATGATATTACCTGCTTTGCAAGCTTCGCCACCAAATATCTTAACGCCTAATCTTTTGCTGTGTGATTCGCGGCCGTTCTTAGAACTACCGACACCTTTTTTATGTGCCATTTCTTCTTACTTTTAAATTGATTAAGCTACTACTTCTGTGATTGTTAACTCTGTGAACTGTTGGCGATGACCATTCAGTTTTCTGTGACCTTTTCTTCTTTTCTTGTGGAAAACAAGTACTTTATCACCTTTTACCAAATTTGAAACAACCTGGCAAACAACTTTTGCACCTTCTACAGTAGGAACACCTACAGTAATGTTTCCGTCTTTGTCTACCAAAAGAACCTTGTCGAATTCTACTGTTGCACCGTTTTCTGCATTTTGGATGTGGTGTACAAACAGTTTTTTGCCAGCTTCTGCTTTGAACTGCTGACCGTTAATTTCTACAATTGCGTACATCTTATATTAAATGTATAAGTTAGCTCCGTCGGGTGGTCTTTAATCACTTAAGGAACACTTTGTCGAACCCGGTGCGGAATAATCGGGCACAAAAGTACAGAAATAATTCTTATCGGGCAAATTTTTCTTTCTTTAATTTCTATGCAATCTCTATTAGCTCACCGTCTATTACTGTCAATGAGAAAACTTTATGTTAATTACAGTACAAGTATAGCTAATAAGATGATGGTAAACACACAACGCATGTTTCAGGTCATGAAGCTATCTGTCATGTATTCCGGAGGAGAAAAAGTGTTTTCGGCAAATCTGTTAGTTCACGGAGATTACTGATTATTTTCACATGTGGATATTGAGCCAGCTCTTCAGACCGGGTTACTCCACTTGTTATCCCTGTGAAACTGACGCCTGCTGCCTGGGCTGTTTCAGCGTCAACGGTACTGTCTCCTATGTACATTGTTTTTTCCGGTGTGACATTCAGCTTTTTCATGGCAAACAATAATCCTTCGGGGTTAGGTTTGGGATGACTTACGTCTTCGCCTCCGACAATGATATTGAACCATTCTTCAGGGAGCTGCTTTCTCATAAAGTCTTGAATGCGGAAACGATATTTGGTGGAAATAATTCCGAGGCGATTCCCTTCTTCTTTTAGTTTGAGTAGGGTAGGAAGGGTGTCGTCAAAGAGATGAGTATTGATATTCATATATTGGTCTGACTCTTTGGAATACTCTTTTCTAAGCGCAGCCAATTGTTCGGTATCCATAATTCCGGTGAGTATGCTAAATGACTCTTCAAGAGTTTTACCAATCGTACGTTTGATAGCATCATCCGTAACGTTTGTATAGTTATGTCGCTGAAGTACATTTCTGAAGCAAAGAATAATGCCGCAGGATGAATCTGCCAATGTATAATCAAAGTCGAATAAGTAGGTAGTGTAGCTCATTTGTCCCATTTTGGGGTAAAGGTAGAAAGATTAGTTTAAAAGTGTACACTCGGTAAGGTGAAAGTGTACACTTTCTATTGATTATCAGGTTTCTATTTAACTGGATCTACAGTATATCCCTGTTGCTTTAACAGGTTCAATATTCCATTTTCTCCCGGTAAGTGTAAAGCACCGACGGCAATAAATGTCGGAGCTTCTTTCATAATGGCAGGTAATTGTTTCGCCCATTTTTTATTACGGTCATCAATCAGCGTTGCTTTTTCTTGTGGAGTCATTTCACATTGTGGACCTCCTAACGATTCATCTGCAATTTTACTCATTGCGTCTAAATCCTGTGTCATATAGGTGGCAGTTAGTCTTTGGGTTTGATCAATGGTTGGTTCCACATTATTCAACATGCAGAGTAATTGTTCGGTTTGACGTTTCAGGGATGTTTGGTTATATAGCAAATTCATTTGGAATTCAATAGTTTCAAGTCCGTTTGTTTTTTTCCCTTTTTCGGTGGCTTGTGTCTGAAAGTAAGTGTCCAGTTGTTCCTGTGGATTATAGCCACCTACGTGCTTCATATAGAGAATCACTACCAGATTATTACTGAGAAAGGCTGGTTTAACTTTAGGCATCATGGCTATGTCAAACATCAGATTCTCTTTTGCAAATTTATTGATTTGTTCGTATTCTTCCTCTGTAAATAGTGATTTGAAAGTAGTATCTGTTTCGGTGGTCATATACTTCTTCATCATTTCGGCTACCTTGGTGGGACTTTGCATTTCACTCATTTTCAATTCACCATATACTTGTTTTGTATTATCAAGTGCTGCCTGCAATCCCTGGATACTATCTTTTATGCTGAGTGCAGCAAGGTGATGTGTTCCCATAACATAGGAGGGTTGCGTTAGTCCGTTACCAGATATTTTCCACAATAATTGTGCGTTCGCACTGAATGCGAAACATAAAATGAAAAGGCTTCCTAAAATCTTCTTCATATTTATTATTTTTGATTAGCGAACTCTGCCACCGGATATCCAGTGTTTTGTATAATACGGTTCATTCAGATGACTGATGATAACCCCTTGGCTGGTACTGGCATGAATGAACTTGCCATTCTTTAGATAAATACCTACGTGCGCTACCCGTTTTCCAGAACGGCTACTGGTGAAGAATACTAAATCACCTTCACGTAGATTACGTTTGGTTATCTTGTTACTTTCTTTCTTTTGAGTATCTGTACTACGAGGTAATTTTGTGTGATACACTTTTTTATATAGCTGGCATGTCAATCCGGAGCAATCAGTTCCTCGTTTATTGTCTCCACCGGCACGATAGGGAGTACCTATCCATTCGGAGGCTTCAAGGTAAAGTTTGTGATTATCTTCCAGATTGATGTCCATTCCCAGACGAACGGAAGCTCTGGCGAGTGCCTTATAGTCCAGTCGTGGAGCAACCGAACGGCAGGAACTAAGACTTAATATCAATCCTAACACTGCACATGTATATATAAAGTGTTTCTTCATCTGCTTTTATTCTTCTGTTCGGGTAGTTGTTTCTTCCGTTTCAGGATTGGCTACTTCTTTCTCTTGAATAAAATCGTCTACATTAACATTGAAGTAATCTTCCAGTTCTTTTTCTGCTGAATTGTTTTCGTTTTGAATATCACGAATGATAACTCCATGCTCAAGTAGTGCAATACGTGGACACACATCCACCGTATGATTCAGATTGTGACTGGAAATGATGACTGTGGCATTATGCTCTTCGTTGTATTTCTTCAGCAAATGTTTAATAACAGATTGTGAACTCGGATCAAGGAAGTTGAATGGTTCGTCCAGTATCAGCAGCTGCGGGTAGTGTAACATTGCTGAAATAATACCGATCTTTTGTTTATTTCCGGCAGAGAAGTTACGAATAAACTTCTTTTGTCCTACTACTTCGCCGTTCATAAAACGTTCAAACTGTGTCAGGCGTTCGTCTACTTCTTCTTTCTTTAGACCGTACATTTTACCAATGAAGTAGAAATACTCTTCTGGGGTAAGATAATCTATCAAAAAGCCATCATCAATAAAAGCCCCCGTGAATTTTTTCCATTCTTCACTTTTACTTACGTCTATATCGTTAATAGTAACATTACCTGCATCTGTTTTGAGCAAATCCAGTATTAACCGGAATAGAGTTGTTTTTCCAGCTCCGTTATTTCCCACCAGACCAAGCATTTCACCTTGGTTGATGATATAATTCTCAATATCTACGGCTTTCTTTTCACCGAAATTCTTTTGCAGTTTATTTATGGTAATCATGCCTTTTAGTGATTAGTTTTTAGTGATAAGTAATAAGTTTCTGGTGTTTAGTGATTAGTGATAAGTGATTAGTACCATGCGGTATGATAGTGCAGTCTGCTAATCATTTATCGCTAAAACGCTAATCACTATTTTTATTCTCTACTGTCTCTGAATCCTTCCATGTTTTTGTAGCGGCGTTTCATGAATCGGTTGTACACATTTTTTAGCCAAATGCGTGAAGTGAGTACAAATCCTAATCCGATGACAAGCAATACCCATGAAGTAGCTGTTTCTCCCAGACCTATTTTCAACAATGCATAGAGTAACAGGGGTATACCGAAAGTGGCAGCGCTAATTAAACTTTGCAGTCCTGTACCCGCATTCTGGCGGCCGGTGATTTTGGCATTCAATGGCATTGTTTTGACATTGTAAACAGCCATCTGGAACAGGCAGAAATAGATGAAACCTATTGTGAATACTGCCCATGAGATAGAAGTCAGTACACTGATTTTACCCATTACCATTGCTGGTATAGTCAGAATAAGTGGGATAAGGATTCCGATACTATACAACATATATTTTGCACGAAGCAGGGTATAGATAGACTCTTTGCGACTCATAAGTCCGTCAATATAATTGCCTTCATAACTCATTATTTGCAGAAGAAAGAGGATACCGAAGATTGCAAAGTTGTAAACGGTAATGAAGTTCTTCATACCAGTTCCGTCATATACCTCCGTAAAGCTGAGTAATAAACTGAAAGCAATTACGACCAGAATTACCATGCGGAGTGAGTTTTTACAAGCCTTATTGCGTAATAACATTTTCAATTCTAAGCGCATATATTCACCTACCTCTCCGTATTTTTCGAAAAACTTATATTCCGAAGCATTTATTTTTGTGTCTTCCACTTTATTGAGTTCAGCGTATATCAATCCTGCCATTAGTTTTCGGTTGATAAACCACATCGCGGCAATGGCTGCCAGAGTGGCGATGAAAACTAACCAGTTACCCTCAATATAGCCTTCACCCCAATTGATAAAGAATTTGGCAACTATACTTTTGTCTTCAGGAATAAGGATTGCAGCCGCAATACCACCATATACTAACAGGGGAAGCATAATCCACCAGATACGTTCACTAATTAGTGTACGACATAGCAGAAACCAATAATTGTTGAAAATCATTAGTAACCAAATACCTGTGCAATAAGTAAAGACTCCCCAAATTCCGAAGAATTTCGGAATTGTAATGATGGCAAACGGCACAAACATAAAGAGCCAGATGAGGTTATAACTGCTCAGCCCTGAACGGATGAGCAGGAAGTCTATTACTCTATTTCGCTGTACCGGCATCAGGAGGTAAGGTTTTACCTCCTGTGTCGGTGTTTTTTGCAGCGGAAAGCGCAATATGAAGTCAAGTGCAAGGATAAATACCAGACCACTGTTTAGTATATGGTAAGGTTCCATGCTATTCGTGTCGAAAGCGAAAGCAAACGTTGTTCCGAAAAACATAAGATATCCTGCCCAGAAAACCGCCATGGCATACATGGCGTATTTCCCAAACCGGTTTTTATCATACATCGGATGGCGTTTGGCAGCCAGCTTACCGTGTTTGCGCAATTCGTTAAAAAGCATCATTTCTTCTCTGGGCTAACCATGGTGACTTCTACTTCATTTTTCTGCTTCAACAGTTCGTCGGCAAACTTCTGAATATCTTTTGTTGTGATACTGTTAACCATGTTCTCATAGTCTTTCATCATATCTACTCCAGTGAAGAGATATTCGTCGATATTTCCCAACCAATAGCTGTTCTCTTTCAAATCTTCTTTATGCTTTTTCAGCATATACTCTTTTACTTTATTGAGGTTAGCTTCCGACGGTCCGTTTTTAGCTAGATTTGCAGCTTCGGCGAAAATGATCTCCATCAATTTGTCTTTCTTTTCGGGCGCTGTCTCGAAAATAATTTGCAAGAAAGCATTTTCTTTGGGATATTTGGCAAGGTTACCACCTACATATACACCGTAAGTACCACCTTCGTCTTCACGAACTTTCTCTGTATATATCAGATCAAGAATCTGACTGGTCATACTCATAAGCAGGTTATTCTTCTGATCATATTTACATTTGCCATTATACAGTACAAGGACAGAAGCTTTGGGAGTTTCCTGTTGTCTGATGAATTCATTTTTGTAAGTTCCCTTACGCATTTCCATTTTGGTATCTTTGAACGTCTCTTTGCGGTTAATAGCAGGAAGAGCTCCTAAATACTCGGCGATCAGTTCTTTATCTTTTTCGATGTCTATATTACCAACAAGGATAAAAGTGAAATCACTTGCATCTTTATAGCGGTCTTTGTACATCTCCATGAGTTTGTCGTAATCAATTTGATCTATCATGTCAGCTTTCATACGGATAGCTCTCGGATGGTGGTTATATACAGTAGCCTGGATAGAATCACCGAATGCAACAGACGGATTTAATTCCTGGTTCTGCAAGGACGCTTTGCTGCGATTCTTGTAAGACGCAAATGCATCGTCGTCTCTGCGTGGAGCAGTGAATGTCAGATAAGTAAGCTGCAACATCGTTTCAAGGTCTTTCGGAGAACAGCTACCATTTACACCTTCTGTTTTGTCACCAATGCTGTAACTTACCGATGCCTTCTTACCTGCCAATACTTTTTCAAGGTCTACAGCACTGAAATTACCTAAACCACCGGCACTGATAGCGTCCAATGATTTGATATTAATAATCTCAGAGTCGGGGAATAATGAACTACCACCCAGACTGACACCTTTCATACGTATTTCGTCAGCTTTAAAGTCTGTCTTTTTTAAGATAACTTTTACACCATTGGATAAAGTAAGTTCAGTAGTACCGAAAAGAGGATTTTCCTTTTCAGAAACAATCTTACCACCCTGAGGTTTTTCAGCCATTAATGGTTCATCGGATACTTTGTCAACATAAGCCGTTAATTTCTCTGTTTTAGCGTCGTTAAGCATTTTGAGAACGGCATCTTTTGTCGGTAATTTGAGTCCTTCTTTTTCGGGACCGAAAATAGCTACTACCTGGTTACTGTCTGTAACCAAAGCTTGCATCATTTGGTTCAATGCTGCTACAGGAATGTTCGGAGCTATCTGGTTGATGATAGCATATTCATTTTCAATACCTGGAATCGGTTCTTTGTCGAGGAAGTTACGAACATATTCGTTCACATATGTTTCGTTTTTACGTTTATCACGTTCGTTGTATGCAGATTCCAATTGGCGCAGGTATTCTGCGCGGGCACGGCCATACTCTGTCTCTGTGAAACCAAATTGGCGTGCACGTTCCATTTCGCGTAACAAATTAGCAATTCCGTCTTCTACCGATCCTTCTTTACAGACAACTACACCAGTGAAAGCGCTTTTGGTTTTGGCAACAAAGAATTCACCTTCAAAAGTTCCGGCATAAATAAAAGGAGGGTTAGCAGTTTGCGTAAGTTCGTTCAAACGGGCGTTCAACATGCTGCTGATGAGATTGGTGGCATAGTTTTGTACCATGTATCCCATGTTGTTCTTCTGATCATCCGGGGTTGCATCGTGTTTGTTGAAGATAAGTGCCTGGATATGGGGCTGTTCTTTATCCTGCTCGATGATTATAATAGGTTCTTTGTTATCATTTACCGGATAGTAAACACGTTCGGCTGCTTCAGGTTGTGCAGGAACATCGGCAAACATTGTTTTGATTTTAGCTTCAATTGCATCTACATCGATATCACCAACTACAACGATACCTTGCAAGTCGGGGCGATACCATTTTTCGTAGTAATCTCTTAAAGTCTGATACTTGAAGTTCATAACTACGTCCATTGTACCAATTGGGAAACAAGTTGCATATTTAGTTCCGGCAAACATTTGTGGAAGCATTTTTTCCTGCATACGCTGCATGGCACTCATACGCGTACGCCACTCTTCATTGATTACGCCACGTTCCTTGTCAATTTCTTTTGGATCCAGGGTTAAATCATTAGACCAGTCATGTAGAATCAATAGACAGGAATCAATGGCGCCCGGAACAGTAACCGGGACATTTGAAATATTATAAACCGTTTCGTCTACAGAAGTGTAAGCATTTAGATTTTCACCAAACTTCACACCGATACGTTCCAGATATTGTTTCAATGCATCACCGGGAAAGTGAGTGGTTCCATTGAAGCACATGTGTTCAAGGAAGTGCGCCAAACCGCGTTGATTTTCTTCTTCCTGGATAGAACCGACTTTCTGAGCGATATAGAAATCGGCACGATTTTCCGGAAGTACATTTTTACGGATGTAATACGTAAGTCCGTTATCGAGTTGGCCGATGCGTACGTTCGGGTCGACAGGGATAGGAGGCAATTGAGCAAATGCCTGCTGAAAGCTGCAGCATATAATTACTGCTGCAACAAATAAACCACGAAATAAATGTTTCATATCTAATGAGTTTTAATAAATGTTTTGTACTATCTGTCGGAGGAGGGAAAGATAAATCACAAAAAGTAGTGAATTAGTGATTAATGATAAGTGATAAGTGATTAGCTGGCTTGCGCTATCACTCTGCAAAGTACTTATCACTAATCATTAATCACTAATTCACTAACTTACTTGTCACTTATCACTTATCACTAATCCACTTATCACTATTTTATCGCTTCTCTGATTCTTACCAGTTTCGTTAGTAAACCTTCAAGTAAGTCCAGTTTCAGCATATTGGCACCGTCACTTTTGGCTATTGCCGGATTCTCATGGGTTTCTATGAAGAGTCCATCTGCACCAACTGCAATTCCGGCTTTAGCGACGGTTTCTATCAATTGGGGCATTCCACCTGTGACTCCACTGGTTTGGTTGGGTTGTTGTAAAGAATGGGTCACATCCAGGATTACGGGGAAACCGAACGTTTGCATTTCCGGAATGCCACGATAGTCAACTACGAGATCCTGATAACCGAAAGTTGTTCCACGTTCAGTCAGCATTACCTCTTTGTTACCGGCTTCTATAACTTTAGCTGCTGCAAATTGCATTGCCATCGGAGAAAGAAACTGCCCTTTCTTTATGTTTACCACTTTTCCTGTTTTAGCAGCCGCAACCAGAATATCTGTTTGTCTACAAAGAAATGCAGGGATTTGGAGTACATCCGCATATTCAGCAGCCATTGCTGCTTCCTCAGCCGAGTGAATATCTGTAACGGTGGGTACTCCGAATGTATCATGTACTTTCTTTAATATCTTCAATGCTTTTTCGTCGCCTATTCCCATAAATGAATCCAGACGTGAACGGTTGGCTTTACGATACGAGCCTTTAAATACATATGGGATTTTTAGAGTTTCAGTGATATTGACTACTTTTTCTGCAATACGCATTGCCATATCTTCACCCTCTATTACACAAGGACCGGCAAGCAGGAAAAAGTTGCCGGAGGGATTGTTCTTTAATTGTTCTATCATAATAAATAATTAGTTAATTTACCAATACGGTCATATGCCAATTGTTATGCGTCCTGTTTCTCCGATAGCGCAGCCAATTGGCACATTGGCATATCGGCACATTGAAGCATTACTAATTGGGTATAATCAGAGTTATCTTTTCCGGCAGGATACCTATTTCCAGTGGAAAGTGCTTGGGTAAGATTCGTCCGTCCAGATCAACGGCGGCATTCTTTGCACGGAGTACTTTTACCTTCTTTGTTCGGTAACTTTTTACTACTTTATGATTTAGTATTCGTCCCTGAATCAGCATCCATAGCCCGGACATGGTCTGCAAGAGCTCCGGACGGTAGATAACCGAAACATCCAGCCATCCATTGTAAGGCACAGCGCTTGGAGTTTGCCCGTAACCATAGGCACTACCCACACATACGGTCATAATACGCCCCCGGATGTGTTCGTCATTGATGCGGAGATGCATTCTGTACAGGTTTCGTTCAAAAAATAACAGGAAGAAGGCCGCCAGGTATGAGAGAAATTTGACTCCTCCCCAAAAACGTTTGGTTCCGTCGGTCACTTTCACGATACGTGCACCAAAGCCGATGTTTATGGCATTGAGAAAGTAACGGCGTTGGTGTTGTTCGCCATCGTAGAAATTACAATATCCTACATCAATTTTTCTCCGGCGGTTATTGATAATCCAGTCTACTGCCTGTTTGTAGTCCATGCCGATATCCCAGTATCGGGCAAAGTCATTTCCTATACCATTGGGTATGATGCCGATAGCGATACTTTCTTTATGAGTAGCGTTGGAAAGCATTATACCATTGATTGCGTCGTTCAGAGCACCATCACCGCCTACTACTACAATGGTAGTATAGCCATTATTTGCCAGAATTCCGGCAAGTCGTTCTACTGAACCGAAACCTTCGGACTGTACATAGTCGTATGACACACCTTTCTGGTCCATGTACTCTTTGATTTCTTTCCATCGTTTTTGCACCTTCCGTGTTCCGGCTTTGGGATTGTATATTACGCCCCATTTTCCTGGTTCTACGCTCATCTCTCTGATCTATTATTTAAAAATCATCTCTTCTGATTAAAAAACTTCCTGCTTAGAGGTCTTTTAATGGAATAGTTCTCGTACTTTATCCTTTTCTTTGACTTGATTTATATACTTTCTTGCAAAGATAGTATGTGGTTAAAGTATCTGTTTTTTTCTGTTGCCAAAGATACTAAATACCTTTGAGCTTTTGCTTTACAAAAGCTATCTTTTCTTCTGTAGGCAACGTTGCATCCACCCAGTGAATGGTGAATCCTCTTCTTTCCATTCCCCTAAACCAAGTCATTTGCCGTTTGGCAAATTGATGGATGGCGGTTTCCAGTTGGGCGAACATTTCTTCGTAAGTAAGTTTCCCAATGGCGTATAGTGTCAGAAATTTGTATTCCAGTCCATAATAAATCAAATCTTCTGCTTTGATCCCTTGTGCAAGTAACTGTTTTACTTCATCTACCATACCTTCGTCCAAACGTTGTCTCAATCGCCGGCTGATTTTTTCCCGACGTAAATCCCGGTCAATATCTACTCCGATGATCAGACTATTGAGTTGTGGAAATTCTCGTTCTGCTATTGGATGCTTGGCATAATACTCTTCTATTTCTATGGCCCGTATCGCACGTTTCACTGTATCTACATCAGTCGAATTGTGCAATGTCTTGTATTGTTGAAGAATCCCGGTCAGTGTTTCCAACGATTTATCTGCCAATCGTGTTCTCAATTCCGGGTTCTCGGGTACCGGCATTAACCGGTATCCTTTCAATACGGACTCCAGGTACATGCCCGTCCCTCCACATAAAACGGGCAGGCATCCTTTTTGTTTAATAGTCTCATAAGCTTTTAGAAAATCACGCTGATACTCAAAAACATTGTATTTATAACCTGGCTCCACTATATCAATCAAGTGATAAGGTATTTCTCTATCATTAATAGTATAGTCGGCAAGATCTTTACCTGTACCCAGGTCCATGCCCCGGTATATTTGCCGTGAGTCTGCACTAATGATTTCGGTGTTTAGTTCTGCAGCCAGTGCGGTAGCAAATGGAGTCTTTCCCGAAGCGGTAGGACCAAGAATGGTAATTAATTCATAGTCTGGCATAGTTGTATTTTTTATAAAATAGACATACAAAGATAAGAAAAAGTAGTAACTAATCAATTGGAAGGCTGATTAATCGTTTTCGTAAAACGACAGATTTTGCCGTTCTTACTAACTCCTTCGATAACAATATCCTGAGGGGCTGTACTGTCTGGCATATAATATTCAATGGTCGCTGTTCCATCAGCATTCCATTGTAGTTCCGGATTCCAGTAGATTGTGGTACGTAGATCGGTTGTAGTGTTCTCTTTCTTCTGTGGGGTATCATAAGTGGGATGATATCTGCAAATCGGATTTTGGCCAGATAATTGTTTTTAGTGTCCGGTTGATATTCAATTGTAGAGAGGATAGTGACATCAATAGAGTTACCTATTTGGAGATTACGGGAATAAAAAAATACCGGATCTTCATTCTGCATCCAGTTAGTGTATCCTCTGATGTAGTAATCTCCTGCAGGAAGCGTACTTGGTAAGGTGAAAGCATTTTGAAATCCCAAAGAATCCCGTTTGATTTTCTTTCGTAGTATGACGGAGTCAGTACGATTAATTAATTCTGTGATGATAAAGTTACTTTTAGGATTCTCCAGGTGGCTGGTTGCATTTACTAAATAACCTTTGTACCAAATGTTATCTCCGGCTCCATAGTATGGCTTATCTAAATGTAGATATAGTTTTTCCTGATGGGTGCCTTGTAACTGATGAAAGTAAGAAACAACACTATCCAACTTATTTTGTGCTGAAAGCATCTGGAGAGGAGTAAACAATACCTCCCATAAAAAGATTGCGACAGTATATTTGTGTACTATAGGAAGTGTTAGGTTTTTCATGGTAGTTTTTTTGTTTTGTGTGATCTTTAATGGTGTCCTCGCCAGATGGAATATACTTTTTTGCGGATAGTAAACAGATTGAAAGCAGAGACGATAACAAATAAAAGTATCCCGACGGTAATAGCCGGCCAGAGTGAACCGATTTCCAGTTGTGGAAAGAGTAAGCTAAGTGTAGCGGTATAAGAATGACGTAACCAGGCTACAAGGCTGATCGATACAATAAGAACCACTATATTTAGCCCTAAAGTTAATGTCTGATAAGGGCGCGCTACTCTTGCCGGGCTGTAACCGATAAGCAATAGGTTTTCGAGCTTGGTAGTGTTTTTTTGCAACAGAAGGAAGATGCTTAACATCAATATATAGAAAGAAAGTACACTGATAAAGAGCCCCACCCCCAATACAATGCCAACAATGAGGCGGAGAAAATAGGTTGTTTTCCCTGCATCCAGTTTACCATCTTCGGTTTCGTATCCTTTTTGCTGGAAATATTTGGCAATGGAGGCATCTGCAGGGTTTCCTACTTCGATGATGAGGCGTGACGGTTGTGCTTCTGCTTCCGGAGCGAAATTTTTATTTGCCCATACCATAAAAGATTCCGGTACCAATATCGTATTCAGTCGGTTGGAGAAACCGACAATGTTTCCTTTGTACTGTTCTACACGTCCGTTTCCACGCATCATGATGTCCATTTGTACAAGGCTCATTACGCCCTCGGAGAGCTTGGGCAGACTGCGGCTTTGAGCAAATCCGAAGTTGTACAGATTCAGGTAATTGCGTGGAATAATAATGGGGATAGTATGTGTCTCTTCGTCAAAATGCCATTTGTCGAGTTTTACATCTACGTATTCATCGGGCACCGCTTCAAAGAACATGTCTGTAGAAAGACGGATACCGGCTTCTTGCATACCCAAACCAGCTGACACCTTAAATTGTGAAGGAGTAAATGCACCTACACTTTTAGTAAAAGGTTGTTTCTTGAGATTCTCTATCTCTTGTGGAGAGAAAGTATTGCTTTTTCCGGCAAAAGCCCCAAGGGTACTTATTTTTTTGGTGGTAATGATATAATCTTTCTTCATGAAACTATCTCCCTCTGTAAACATAGGGATAATATCTTTATAAAACTGTACGCTGAGCAATACAATAACCATACCAAACAGATTGGCAAGAAAGAAACCGGCAAGCTGGCCGATACTGATATGTTGACGAAGAAGTTTCCAGATAAGTTTCATATTTGTATGATCTGTTACAGGCGTAATACTTGGTTATAAGGCAATTCGATCTGTTTTCCGATAGAAGTAACAATAACTCCCGCACCTTGTTTTCCGGCTTCTTCCGTTAGCAGACTACTCATAATTTGTCCATTATAATCGTCCAGATGGCTGATAGGTTCGTCCAGAAAGATAAAGTCGAAAGGCTGACATAGTGCACGGATAAAGGCAACACGTTGCTGTTGGCCAAAAGATAATTTTCCGGCCTTTATATTGGCTTTGTCGGCAATGCCCATTGCATCAAAAAGAGCAAGAATCTCTTTTTTCTTTTTATATCCGGTCAGATTACTTTTTAATTGAATATTCTCGAGTGCTGTGAGTTCGGAGAAGATGCGCAAATCTTGAAAAAGCATACTCAGTGAATGCTTGCGTAGGTTGACCCACTGCTCTACTGTGTATGCCTTGATATTAGTCTCATCGAAATTTATAATACCTTGATAATCGCTTCGATAGCCATATATATAACTACATAATGATGATTTTCCGGTACCGGAGGCTGCTTCAATCAGATACATTTCTCCTTTGCGGAATATAATGTTCTTATGCCAGATATCCGATGTGATAGAATTACGGTCAGCAAACACTTGGGGAAGTGTTTGCTGCAGATGAATTGTTTCCATGTTCAGAAAATTACATGCCGGCAAACTTCTTGGCGAAGTTTACAATTTGTTTCAGCGAGTTGGTGTCTTTGTCTTTCAGAACGAGGTCTATTTCACTAACACCGTCGCTTACGTTGCTTATTTCCAGATAACTAATTTGTGATGCCAGGTTATAGTACATTTGGTACTCTTCACCTCCGAAGCCTACCATCATTTTTACAATCGGGAGTTCGAGGATAGCATCCATGTTAACAACAAAGAAGAAGTTCTTTCCTTTCATATCCGAAGCATAGGCAACGTCTTTTATAGATTTATCAGCTGCTTTGTCAATGTTTTTATAAAGTAATTCATCATTTGTAGCATACATTTGCTTGTCTTTAAGCCCAAAGAAGATATTCATAGCTCTTGACTTGTACACATATTCATTTTCACCCAATTGAACGATATCTTCACCTTTTTTCAGATTCAGTGCTTTTTTATTGTCATAAAGAGCTTTTAGTGCATTTCCGTTTTTTACATCTGCATAAGCTACGAAAGCAGGATCTTTACCCATAGTTACATTGATCAGTCCGGCAGATATATCACCGTTGAATGAAGCGAACAGGGCTTTCACTTCTTCTGCTTTGGAAATAGATACTGTGTTACGGAATTCTTCATTTTCCTGTAACAGGTTGTACAACTCTTCTCCATTGGCTCCTACACTCATAAATGCGATGGTTGATGCAGGGAAATATTTAAGGAAAGTATTATTCAGTTTGATCGTTGCCTTCTCCTGTTTTTTCAACATGGCTTTGGCTTCTTCGTTCTCTGTATAGTATTCAAAAAGTAGAGCAATCTTTCCTTTCTCAAAGCTAAGACTACCAAGAGCCATTATATCTTTGGGATCTATTTTTATGCCGGTTAAACCCAAATTCAGCTGGCGTGTGTATTCTTTAGGAAGTGCAGCTAAAGATGCAAAGAAATTAATATCACCTTTCTGTTTTTGCATCTTCTGGAAACCAGCGTTATTAGCGATACTTTTTTCAGCGGTTTGTTTCATTAGCTCGCTGATCATCTTCTGAGCATTTTCCATTTGTGATGTACTGCCCGTCTGTACCAGCATAACTGTTGTTTCGTTAAAAGCAAAGATGTCACGTTGTCCCATTCGTGTATAACTATAATCGTCTGCTGCTTCTATGGGTTGGCAGATTTGTTCTTTCACCATTATATCCAGTGAAGTATGCAGTTTATCCTGGTCCGACACTTTAGCTACCAGAGCTGTATATGGAAAACTGGTTGCAGTGAATGCATATACAGGTGCATCCACATCTATTCCTGATTCTTTAGGGTTATTCAAGACTTTTTCTAATTGTTGGAAAGTTGCCGCAGTAGTTCCACTTTTCAGCGCCTCTATCATCTTTTGTTTGGCTGCTTCATTCTCTTTGTCTTTCAGTCCGGATTTATCAGCCAGTGATTTCAAATGGATAGATGCTACGGCCGAAGCGTCAGCAGGTATAACATTTGTGTATTCCGATTTCTTTGAACAAGCTGCCATGAATACCATCAGCACTACCAGCACTGAAAGTCGGGAAATCATTCTTTTTGCCATAACTATTTGTTTTTTAATTGATGTATTTTTTAGTGATAAGTGAGTAGTGATAAGTGATTAGTACCATTCGGTATGATAGCGCAGCCCGCTAATCACTAATCACTGCTCACTACTCACTATTCACTACCATTGTTGCTACCAGTGCTGCCGTTTCCGTTCGCAGCCGGGATTTACCTAAGCTTATGGGCTGAAAGCCTTTTTCTATTGCTTTGGTTACTTCCTCTTCACTGAAATCTCCTTCCGGTCCGATAAGCACCAATGCATCTTCTCCTGGTTTCAGAATATTTTTAAGCAGTGGTTTTTCACCTTTATAACAGTGTGCGATGAATTTTTGACCGGTAAACTCCTGGGTGATGAATTTATCAAAATCTGTCATTTCATTGAGCCTCGGCAAACGTGCTTTGAGTGATTGCTTGATGGCAGATACTACTATCTTTTCAATACGTTCCATCTTAATGACTTTTCGTTCCGAAAAACGGCAATTAAGAAAGGTCAACTCATCAAAACCTATTTCGGTAGCTTTTTCGGCAAACCATTCATTACGATCCATATTTTTTGTTGGAGCCATGGCTATGTGTAGATGTCCTGACCATAAAGGTTCTTGTGGAATTGTTTCGAGTATCTTTACCAAACAACGTTTGTTGGTTGCGGCAGTTATTTCCGCACGGTAAAAATTTCCATTACCATCCGTCAGGGTGATTTCATCTCCAATGTTGAGTCGTAAAACACGGACACAATGTTGTGCTTCTTCTTCCGGAAGTTCAAGGTTCTTCTGTATATCGGGAGTATAGAATACGTGCATATTTAAATTTATTTTCTTCTGTTTATTTCATCGCGTAACCGGGCTGCCAGTTCATAGTTCTCTTCTTTGATAGCTTGCTCCAATGCTTGTTCAAGTGAATTCACATTGTCGGAATCATTTGTCTCCTCTTCCTGTTGCTCTGTATCCGGCTGATCAGAATCATCCAGGCGGATATATTCTCTTTCAAGAATAGACTCATAAATAAAAATAGGGCAATCTGCACGTACGGCTAGAGCGATAGCGTCTGAAGTTCGTGAATCGATACGAATAATTTCTTCATCTTTCTGCAGGTAGATATATGAGTAAAAAACACCTTCTTTTGCCTTATAGATAAGCACCCTGAGCATTTTGGTGCCCAAAACGTTCAGGCATGTATAGAATAAATCGTGCGTCAGGGGACGCGGCGCTTTTACTCCTTTCAGGCAGATGGCAGTGGCTTGCGCTTCGGCCGGACCTATAATGATAGGTAGTTGCCGTTCGCCTCCCACTTCCCCCAATACCAAAGCGTAGGCACCTACCTGCGCCTGACTATTGGAGATATTTAATACTTGTAATTCTATCTTTTTATCCATTGTTACTTTTTACTTAATTCCTCTGGCTGGTGTTTGTATTTGAATACCAGAGCAAACAATATTCCGATAACTAATGCATAACCTGCGAAGATGAACCAGATGTCGGGCCATTCACGGCTTACCAACATACCGTCGGCATATACCGAGAAGGCATCCACCACAGCACCACTGGCATATCCTCCGATGATTGCTCCCAATCCGTTGGTCATCATAAAGAATAATCCCTGTGCGCTGGCTCTGATAGCAGGCTTAGCTTCTAATTCAACAAACAAAGAGCCCGAAATGTTGAAGAAATCGAATGCCATTCCGTAGACAATCATCGAAAGTATCAGCATCCATAGCCCTGAACCCGGATCGCCCAGACCGAAAAGTCCGAAACGGAATACCCAGGCAAACATACTGATAAGCATTACGCGCTTGATGCCGAAATGTCTGAGGAAAAATGGTATGGCAAGAATAAACAGGGTTTCACTCATTTGTGAGATAGAAAGTAGGATGACAGAGTGTTTTACACCGAACGAATCAGCGAATTCCGGTATCGAAGCAAAACTACCTAAGAAGAGGTCTCCATAACTGTTGGTAATTTGTAATGCAGCTCCTAATAACATAGAGAAGAGGAAAAAGATAACCATCTTCTTGCGTTTGAATAATACCAGAGCATCGAGTCCGAAAGCAGAAAGCAGGCTTTTGTTTTCACTTTTGGCAGGCGGACAAGCGGGTAGAGTAAATGAATATAAACCTAAAATAAGTGCTGCTGCACCACCCACATAGAGTTGTGCACAAGAGGATTTGAATCCGGTGAGATCTACTGCCCACATGGCACAGATAAAACCGATGGTTCCCCATACACGGATAGGCGGAAAGTCTTTGACAATGTCACATTTATATTGTTCGAGAGAGTTGTAAGATACCGTATTTGCTAATGAGAGCGTAGGCATATATACCAACAGATTGAGCAACATAGCCCAATACATATGGTTATAATCAGTGGCTGTGGAGGCATAGAAAAGGCTGGCAGCTCCCAGAATATGTAGTATCCCATATAATCGTTCAGCATTTACCCATTTGTCGGCTATAATACCTGTCAGTCCTGGCATGATGAGAGAGGCTATGCCCATTGTGGCAAAGATTGCACCTATTTGCCCTCCTTCAAAATGTAAGACACCACCCATGTAGCCGCCCAATGAAATTAACCACGATCCCCACACGAAGAACTGTAGGAAGTTCATAATAATTAGTCGATACTTGATACTCATATTATTTTTATTTAGTTACGAGTTACAAGCTACAAGTTATTACGAATTGTAACTTGTTGCTATTTTATAATAGCTGCAAATATAATGTTTTTCGCCGATTGTGTACCAAAAGAGTGGAGAAAAGAGCCCCTTGTATAAGGAAATTTGAGAAGAAAAAGAAGTCTGATTATAATTAGGTATGCAATTTGATTTTTTTAGTTGTTTGATTCTCTGTATTTAATTGTTATAGTTTCATACTCTAAAGATATGCTCTTCTAAAATATTTAGAAACTACTAATTAATTCCCCGATAAGCTTCTGTTGTTCTTTTGTAAATGGTAGCAACTTGCGGAACTTTCTTGATCTTTGAGCATTTTTATATGCAGTCATTGTTGATATATTAAATTCTAATTTCTTATTATGGCTTTTATCATATAATACAAAGTAGTAATAAATAGCGAAGTATTCGTCGGATTGAATATTATATGTTACTTTATCATGTTTTGTCCATGCAAATAAAGAACTTAACCGCTTGTCTGCCAAATCAAATTTATAGGTGTTTTGAATTCCTTTGCCTTTTTCTCCTTGATATACTTCAAAAAAAGAATCTCCTTCTTTGATAATGAGAAAAAGGGACTGGCCGATAAAATAACCGCCATAAGCGTAACCGGTTAAAGTCTTTTCCAAATTATTATCGGTGATAATTTCTTTAATAATTCTCCTACTAGCCTTATATTCATCATAAATATTAATAGTCTGGGCATTAGCTAACCCAAACGACCAGATTGAAACTACTAAATATATCAATAAAGTGTTTAAAAGTAACTTCATATGGTGATTTTATTTAAACCCCGTTATGCTTGCCTCAATGCAAATAGACTCTTACTCTGATTATTTATTTGAATATTCTACATCCTCAAAATGAGTAGGAATATTTATTAATTTGCTAAAATCAACCTTCCACATATCCAATTCGTAAAGTTTGTCATCTTCATCTAAATATAATGAAGCTACGACCAATACTCCATCAGTATCCCTAAATTGGCATTCACTAACTTGCGAACCAAAATGACGTACTTTATTGAATGTATCACAAGGAAATAAAGCCAAACTTCCCATTCCTCCATCTTCTAAAGAGGCCACTAATAAATCATTCTTCCAATCGGGAGAAATAACTTTAATTGATCGATGTATCAGTTCTTCTAAAAGAATTTCTTCTTCTATATTTAATTTTCTGATATTATTTAGCTTCATGTATTGTGCTTATAATAGTTATGTTGTATCCCTTTTTCTACTTGTATTAGAATGAATACTACTTTTGATTTTTGCATATTTCTATTAATTTATCACAAATGTTTTGTAACTCTTCAAAATGTCTTTGATTGTATTGGTCGTAACTTAAACCCATATAATCAACAAGCATTTTTTCCAGATGATTTATTAGCTTCTGACGGTCTTGAGCATAATGGATAATCATAGGGATATATTCCTTATATTCATCCATAGCCATTTCTTCTCCAACTCCAATAGGGTCCCACTTTGTTAAAATATCATTTATTTTGTTTGTAAGTTCATTCATAATATATGTACTTTATTATATCTTAAATAATGTAAATTGTCAAAATACAGATGTTCGTTTTTCATCATTCAATTTAGATTATAATGGACTAAATATTGTAATGTAATTAATTAAAATGGAATAAAAGCTCCTTTACCTAGGCCTTGTGAGGAACCAGAAGCATTACTGAAGACAGAAATAACTTTTCCGCTTTCATTTACAATCACAGTATTTCCTCCTAATGTATATCGGGTTTGAGGTCCATAGCGTCCTACAGCTTGCACTTTTTGCCCTTCTCTCACTATTTTTAAAATATCAGAAGTTTTGAATCCTCTTGAAATAGCTTGGTTAACGCCATGTTTTGTAAATCCACTAATTACTTTTTCTCCAACTTTAGCTCCGACTTTTACTGCGAGCTTTCCTATGCCCCAAGAAAGAGCTTTGCCTGCCAACGCACCACCTAGCTCACTAGCTGCTACCATAACAAGGGCTTCTCCTACCGGGCGACCTATTTCGTTATTTAAGAAACGATTGTTTATAGCATTCATCAATTCAGACTTAGAGTTTTCGGATAATGGACTATTTTTACCTAAAAACTGGTTTTGTAGTTTAGTACTGGAGTATATTCTATCAAAAGCATTTTCTGCTTGATTAGACATTACGCCTGCATTTTGATACGCATTCAAGTACGAGTTTTCACTTAATTGAATAGAAACTGAATGTCCAACGTTTGTGTAACCTTCCAATTGATCATGTCCTTCTTGCCAATAATAATTTCCAGTTTCATTATGGCGATACCAATCTCTACCATCAGGATCAATATAATTGACCGGATTATTATTACAATATGCATATGGGCTGATATTATAATTTTTTTCAGCAAATGGATCTATTGAAGTAAATTTCTTATCATTTGGATTAAGTATTACTTTCTTAAGTACACTATCATTGCTATTCACTAAATTTAAAGACATAGTATTTTTGTCAAACTCGACACTACTAATCTCGCTGCTTGAATCTGCATTTGATACTTTGAATTGTGTTTCGGGCATCTCAATCATTGATTTTACACTCTGTTCTGGTGCAAAATTGTCATAAGGAGTCTGTGCCAAAGCACTCAACGCAAAAAACGTTGCTATACTCAAAAATAAGATAAGCCTTTTCATAATGTATACTGATTTATGTTACTTCTCTGTATTTAATTTCGTCTGCTTAGCTTTTATATCATTGACCATCTTTTCATAATCCTCAGGTTTTATTGTAGAATAGCCGATTTTCGTAAGATATTTGAAAGTGGAGTCCATTGCTTCAAATTCTTTCATAAGTTCCGGATAACTAATAATGTCTCTATATTCTTTTAATCCCATATCGGTTATTTTATTGTCTAATCGGAATTTTAAATCGTTTCCTTTGTTAGTTTGCAATTGGCTATTGGGATAGTATTGTAAACCAATGCTGTAACACTTCCTGATAAAATCGTCTGAATATCTTCCTGTTTTATATTCATAATAGTTTAATAGGTCACATATGCAATATGCAACAGACTCAATATCTGACAACGATTTCATAAACAAACCATTTTCTATAGCAATTTCGGAAACATTGAAGGTTTCCATAATAAAGCTTGATCGTGAAAAAGTTCCGGTTGTCATTTCCAAATTCCACCAATTTCCTTTTTCATCCCTGTGTTTTACATAGCAGTGCATGGGGGCAATTGCTATAAATGCCTCTACATTGACTTCATTGGCTAAAATCTTATAAAGAAAAGGTAATGACCTGCAATTGCCTCTTTTTGTTTTTAAAAGGCGTGAAACTAAAGAGCTTTCCAGATCTGAGTCACTCATGAAATTCTCAAAATCATATTGATACGGTTTGAAGTTATTTTCTGGGATACTGTCAGACATATAAGTAAATACCGCCCAATTTCCGGCAGTTTTATACTGTCTTAAATTGCGGTTGTCTATCATTTTATTAAGTATGGGTTTTATTCTCAATATTTCATTGTTATAATCCTCCCAACTCATTTTCCCTTCATAATAAGCATTCTCAACAAGAAAAACCGCTTTTTTAAAACTTAAAGGTTTTTCTCCTTTCAACATCTGGTTTATTTCATTTATGGCAATGTCGAAATGTTTCTGGATATTGGCAGGTACGGGATGAGATAAAGCATTTTTGTTGGTATGAAAATCTGCCCATTTCTGGCCAGAACTGAATGTTTGTGCATTTAATTGCAAAAATATAATAAAAGGCAATATATAAATTAATCTTTTCATTACTCTAATGTTTATGTAATTATAGTCAATTTCTAAGTCTACTTATCACAAATAAAATAAACCTTGCCGTATTATTTCAAAAAGGGTATATTTCCTAATGAAATGCATGTTAATAACAAAAATATAAAAAATATTTAAGAAACAATCATTGTTGTATTATATTTTTTATCGTATTCAATTTTTATTTGTACAAAGAACTTGTTTTAGTGTTTTCTTGACCAATTAAGACTGATAAATGTGTTTGTTTGAAAGAAGTTTGTTGTAGTATGCCGCGAAGTAGGTTTATTTTGCACTACATATCCACTTATGTAAGAAAAGTTATTCTTTTGGATTAATATCAGAAACTTGTTTGGACCAAAATTACTTGATATTTGATCGTTAGTTGTTTGTGTATGGTATATAAAAAAGAAGGCTATCTATCCCAGACAGCCAATCTTTATTAACCTTAAATCTAATACCATGAAAAACACAGTGCAAAGATAAAGGGATTTATGTTATAAAACATAATGATTTGCTATAAAACTGCGATTTATTAACATTGTTTAGCTTTGATGATTCCTTAATTATGCTACACGCCAGATTATTCTACATACAAAACTAATCCTTTGAGATATTCCCCTTCCGGATGGTAGATGTTTACCGGATGATCTGCAGGTTGGGTTAATTGATGTAAAATGCGAACGCTACGCCCTGATGTAGCAGCGGCAGTAAATACAGCCGTACGGAAATTATCTTTTGTCACTACCTGCGAACAAGAGAATGTAAATAAGATACCACCCGGTTTGATTTTCTCAAAAGCTTTGGCGTTCAGTTTACGGTATCCTTGCAGAGCATTGCGCAATGCATCTTTATGTTTGGCAAAAGCAGGAGGATCGAGGATTATCAGATCATACTGATCGCCCATGCGGTCGAGGTATTTGAAAGCATCTTCTGCGTAAGCTTCATGACGTGGATCTCCGGGGAAATTTAATTCTACATTCTTGTTGGTGAGATCTATTGCTTTAGCAGAACTGTCTACCGAATGAACTTGTTTGGCACCACCGCGCATCGCATAGAAAGAGAATCCCCCTGTGTAACAGAACATATTCAGCACAGAACGATCTTTTGAATAACGTTCCAGCAGAGCACGGTTCTCGCGTTGGTCCACAAAAAAACCTGTTTTTTGTCCTTTTAGCCAGTCTACATGGAATTTTAGTCCATATTCACGGGCTATGTTATCACTGCTTCCTCCTTTCAGGAATCCATTTTCCGGGAAAAGATCGGCTTTGAAAGGGAGGGTAGTTTCCGATTTATAATAGATGTTTTCTATTTTACCTTCCATAACCTCAGACAAAGCTTCGGCGATAGCCATGCGGTCAACGTGCATACCGGCAGAATGTGCCTGCATGACAGCTGTTTTAGCATATATATCAATGACCAGGCCAGGCAGATTGTCACCCTCACCATGTACCAGACGATAGGTGTCGTTGGTGGGATTGGTGGCGATACCGATACTACGGCGCATGTCATAAGCTATCTCCAGTTTGCGTTTCCAGAAATCGTGATTGATAGGTTCTTGTTTGAAGGAGAGTACACGTATGGCAATACTACCTATCTGGAAGTGTCCTTCGGCAATGAATTCTTTCTTGGAGGTATATACTTCCACAACTTCACCCTCTTCCGGTTCACCGTCGAAACGGGCGATAGCGCCTGAAAATATCCAGGGATGAAAACGTTTTAGTGATTCTTCTTTACCGGGTTTGAGATATACTTTGTACATGAAAATATAGGGATTTACAATTTACAATTTTACGATTTACAATTTTAGAGAGGGCGGGTTCCCTGTTCGTCTTCTATAGCTACGGGAGTTTCTTCTATTTCAAAGTTGCCGGTATGCTTCAGCTCTTCCAATAAATTATAGATGTGAAGGCATGCCCAGGCATCTGTTGCCGCATATTGTTTTTGGGCATCTGTTAATACATCCGCTTCCCAATTGGAAAGACGTTGTGATTTTGATATTTTTTCTTTAAATAAGATGCCGTATATTTTTTGCAGACTTTTGTCCAATATGCCGAAAGGACGTACATAATCCTGTAATTCCACACAACCCTGTTGGGTGAATGGTGCACGTTTATGCAGCATCATAAAGTCATCACGCAGTGACAAACCAACTTTTATTACTTCCGGATTTTCCAGCAATCCAATCAGTGACGGAGTAAGCCCCGTCATGTTCAGGCGGAATAGGAAACAGCATTCGTTGGAGGATATTTGTAATAGTGCAACTTTATGAGATTGTCCTTTAGTGAAAGACGGACGGGTCTCACTATCAATGCCCAATACGGACTGGGCTTGTAGATATGCCACTGCCTTGTCTGCTTCTTTCTCGCTTTGAATCACGTGTATCGGTCCTTCAAAAACGGCTTTAGGCAATTCTTTTATTTCTTCCTTACTTATTGTTCTTTTTATGATCATTTTCTTCTTCTCTTATTCGTTGTCATGGCAATGACAGCCATGGTCGTGACAATGACAATCGTCATCCTCTCCACAATGGCAATCTTCATCATCGCAGTGGCAATCATCATTCCCAGGTTCATACTCACCTTCTTCAACTTCTTCTTCCTCCTCTGGCTCCTGGTTATACTTCACATCATGGAGTGCCCGCAAAGTATTTACCAGTTTTTGTCCCCATAGAAGTCCAAAGTTTTCCTGGCAGATGGCAAGGGAGTCGTTCATCGTTTCGTTCAGTCCGAGCTGGAATACAAATATAAAGTCCCGGATGTCCTGATAAATATCAGCAAGGTCTTCCGATATATTTTTCTTAATGGGCTGATCACTGTAGGCCATGTCCGGTAGGAAAACTTCAAGATAATCATCCTTTTCGGCCATGATGTCAGCCAGGTTAATACGCAACACTTCGTACATTTCCTCCGTAACATAAGTTTCGGGTGCTTCATCACCTATCACTTCACACTTAGGAAGCATGGATGCTTTGAGATAAAGCAGAGGGAGTATTTTTAGTGTTGTATCAACAAATGTCTTACGCTTCATGTTCTCGGAACGTTCGAGAAAAGCACAGAATTCTGCGGCTACCGTAACGAATTCTATTACATTTTTATCAAATATTACCAGACTTTCTTTTTTCATATCTGCTTGAATTGAAACGCAAAGGTAAGAAAAAGGATTGAAAGAGTGAGAGGATTAGTAAGAGATTCTTTTTGATGGGTAATAACTTTAAAGGCAACAGTTAGGAAGAAAATTGTTTTTTTACTACTTTTGCGCTTTAGTATTATATAAGGTATAAAAGACGCAATATGGCAAAAAAGAAATCAGATAAAGAGGCAGAACCAAAGGTGCCTTCTACTAATAAGTTCATAGCATTTCTCAAAAATGAAACCATCCACTTTGTTCTTGGTTTGGTGTTGGTGATATTTTCCGTTTATTTATTGTTGGCTTTCTCTTCCTTCTTTTTTACGGGAGCAGCAGATCAGAGTATTATTGATAGCGGAAATCCACATGATCTGTCAACCGTGAACAATCATGTGAAGAACTATGCCGGTTCGCGGGGAGCACAATTGGCCAGTTATCTTATAAATGATTGCTTCGGGATTTCGTCATTCTTTATTCTTATCTTCCTGGCTGTGGCAGGATTAAAACTGATGCGCGTGCGGATTGTGCGTTTGTGGAAATGGTTTATTGGATGTGCATTGCTGCTTGTATGGTTTTCTGTATTCTTTGGCTTTGCCTTTATGGATAGCTATCAGGACTCATTCATTTATTTGGGAGGACGTCACGGATATAATGTAGCCAATTGGCTGACTTCACAGGTGGGACAACCTGGTGTTTGGATGATTTTGCTTGTGACGGCGATTTGTTTCCTTATTTATATCAGTGCCCGTACAGTCATATGGTTACGTAAACTTTTTAGCCTTAGCTTCTTGAAACGTAGTCGTAAAGAGGGAAGAGAAGAGCAGGAAGAAAGTCCTGCAGCAGAACAGGTAAAGCCTGAATTTGCCAATCCGAAACCTCACGAAGTAGAGTTTTCTATGGATCGGACTTTCCAACAGAAACCAGCTCCTAAAGAGGTTAAAACGGAGCCTGAAATGAAAGAGCCGGAGTTTGTTATGCCGTCAGAAATCAATGAGAATTCATCGAAAGAGGAGGAGGAAGTGACAATGACTTTTGAACAGACTACCCCCGACCCGGTTCCTGTTGTGAATGAATTGACTGATAAAGAACCTGCTTTTGAAGTTGAGGCCGCTGCTGACGCCGATGACGATTATCTGGGAAAAGAAACTGAACCTTATAATCCGAAACTTGATCTTGAAAATTATCGTTTTCCTGGCATTGAGCTGATGAGGCATTTTGAGAACAATGAGCCTACCATTAATATGGAGGAACAGAATGCGAATAAGGATAAGATTATCAATACATTGAGGAGCTTTGGCATCGAGATCAGTACGATCAAGGCAACTGTAGGACCTACCGTAACTCTTTATGAAATAACTCCTGAACAGGGAGTACGTATTTCAAAGATCCGTGGATTGGAAGATGATATTGCATTGAGCCTTTCGGCATTGGGAATTCGTATTATTGCCCCGATTCCCGGAAAAGGAACAATCGGTATTGAAGTACCGAACTCTAACCCTAAAATTGTTTCGGGACAAAGTATTATCGGTAGTAAGAAATTTCAGGAGTCTACCTATGATTTGCCGATTGCATTTGGTAAGACAATCACGAATGAGGTGTTTATGGTAGACCTTTGTAAAATGCCGCACGTATTGGTAGCAGGTGCTACCGGACAAGGTAAATCCGTGGGACTGAATGCAATCATTACTTCTTTATTGTATAAGAAACATCCGGCAGAACTGAAGTTTGTACTTGTCGATCCGAAGAAAGTAGAGTTTAGTATTTATTCGGTTATTGAGCATCATTTCCTTGCCAAGTTGCCCGATGGAGGTGATGCCATTATTACGGATGTGACGAAGGTTGTGCAGACACTTAATTCTGTCTGTGTGGAGATGGATACCCGTTATGATTTGTTGAAGATGGCGCATGTACGCAATATAAAGGAGTATAACGAGAAATTTGTCAATCGCCGTCTGAACCCTGAAAAGGGACATAAGTTTATGCCTTATATTGTGGTAGTTATTGATGAGTTTGGTGATTTGATAATGACTGCCGGAAAAGAGATAGAATTACCTATTGCCCGTATTGCCCAGCTGGCGCGTGCGGTAGGTATCCATATGATTATTGCCACACAGCGTCCTACAACAAACATTATTACAGGTACGATCAAGGCGAACTTCCCGGCGCGTGTTGCTTTCCGCGTTTCGGCAATGATGGATTCGCGTACAATTCTTGACCGTCCGGGAGCCAATCAGCTGATAGGACGCGGAGATATGCTTTTCTTACAGGGAGCAGATCCGGTGCGCGTACAGTGTGCATTTATTGATACGCCGGAGGTGGAGGAGATCACTAAGTTTATTGCAAAACAGCAAGGATATCCGACTGCCTTTTTCTTGCCCGAATATGTGAGTGAAGATGGAGGTAGTGACCTGGGAGATGTGGATATGGGGCGTCTTGATCCGCTGTTTGAAGAAGCAGCCCGGTTGATCGTTATTCACCAGCAGGGTTCTACTTCTCTGATTCAGCGTAAATTCTCTATTGGATATAATCGTGCAGGGCGTATTATGGACCAATTGGAAAAAGCCGGAATCGTTGGCCCAACCCAGGGAAGTAAGGCACGCGACGTTTTGTGTATGGATGAAAATGACCTCGAAATGAGATTGAACAATTTACAATAAACAAGCGTTAATAAGACAAATGAAGAAGTACATTTTTAACATTTTGATAGCTTTACTTACTACTTTGCCTGTACTTGCCCAAAAACAAGCACAGGCAAAACTTGTGCTTGATAAAACGGCTGCCGCTTTTGAAAAAGCAGGTGGAGTAAAAGCTGATTTTAGTGTACAGGCTTTTAATAAAGGGCATTCTGTAGGAACGGCTACCGGAACCATTGAGCTGAAAGGAGAGAAGTTTTTTCTGAAAACGGCTGAGACGGTTTCATGGTTTGACGGAAAAACGCAGTGGAGTTATCTTACTCAAAATGATGAGGTAAATATTAGTACTCCTACTGAAGCAGAATTACAGGGCTTGAATCCGTATGCATTGCTCTATCTTTATAAGAAAGGGTTTGATTATGAATTAGGGAAAGTGGCAGATTTTCATGGGAAACAGGTGTATGAGGTGATCCTCACTGCAACAGATAAAAAACAGGACTTGTCCCGTATCGTACTTTATGTAGTAAAAAGTACCTATCAGCCTGTTTATATAAAAGTGGAACAACGTGATGGTAGCCGGAGTGAGATAACCATTACCAGATATCAAACAGGCTTGAAACTGTCCGACTCTGTTTTTGTCTTTAATAAACAACAATACCCTACTGCCGAAATCATAGATTTAAGATAAACAGTAGATTTTTTTAATCGTAAATAGTAAATAAGTAAATCGTAAACGTACCTATGTGATGAAGATAAAATAATAGTCATGACCATAGGGAATAAATAATAAAATAGAATGGTGGAAACAGAAAAAGTAAGATGCCTGATTATTGGTTCAGGTCCTGCCGGGTATACGGCAGCGATATATGCGGGGCGTGCAAACTTATCCCCCGTGCTTTATGAAGGAATACAACCTGGTGGACAGTTGACAACCACCACAGATGTGGAGAACTTTCCCGGATATCCGCAAGGTATCAGTGGTCCGCAACTGATGGAAGATTTGCGCACGCAAGCCGAACGCTTCGGTGCAGATATCCGTTTCGGTATTGCTACTGCTTCGGATTTGAGCAAAGCACCCTATAAAATTACCATTGACGGAGAGAAGGAGATTGAGGCGGAAACATTGATTATAGCAACCGGTGCTACGGCAAAATATCTGGGTCTGGAAGATGAAAAGAAATATGCCGGAATGGGTGTAAGCGCTTGTGCTACTTGCGACGGGTTCTTTTATCGTAAGAAAGTGGTGGCTGTTGTTGGTGGGGGTGATACGGCTTGTGAAGAAGCTGTTTACCTTGCCGGATTGGCTTCAAAAGTATACCTTATTGTTCGTAAACCTTATCTGCGTGCATCAAAAATCATGCAGGAGCGTGTGTTGAACCATGATAAGATAGAGGTGTTATTTGAACATAATGCTGTTGGCCTGTTCGGTGAGAATGGGGTAGAAGGTGTAAGCCTTGTAAAGCGTTGGGGTGAACCGGATGAAGAACGTTATACATTGTCTATAGATGGATTTTTCCTGGCTATCGGTCATAAGCCGAATTCTGATATCTTCAAACCCTATCTTGAAACGGATGAAGTAGGCTATATCATTACGGAGGGGGATACTCCCCGTACAAAGGTACCGGGGGTTTTTGCTGCCGGTGATGTTGCCGATCCGCATTACCGTCAGGCAATTACTGCTGCAGGAAGTGGTTGTAAAGCCGCTATTGAGGCAGAGCGTTATTTGTCTGAAAAAGGACTTTAATAATAAATCCATCATATATAAAAAAAGCGGATTGTACTGTTACAGTGCAATCCGTTTTTTATTGATAACCAGAGTCAAAAAATGAATGTAAGTTTTCCCACAATGTAAAAATGTACATTCTTGTATGGTAAAGGTGTACATTCTTGTTATATAAGAATGTACATTCCTGTCATACAAAAGTGTACATTCTTATAACTTCTGATTATCAGTTGGTTATGTTGCTTTTCTTCTTAATAAATCTCTATTTCGTCAAGATACAGATTTGCCTGTATGATGTCTTCCGGAGTATCTTTTCTGCAATCAATACCGTTACGTAAGGTACCTCCATTTTGGATTTTTACTTTTACATAAGTGGCTTCAACAGGATCGAAAGAGATAGAATCAGTATACGCTTTTCTTCCTTTATCCGGAAATTGACGGGTAAATGTCTCTTCTGCAACTTGCCGGTATTCTTTACCATCGGCTGAGATTTCTACCGTAGCAGCACCTGCCGGTAAAATGCGATAGGCCGGGTTAAATAATGAACCAAATACTACCTGACTGATTTGAGTCGGTTTATCGAGTTGTACAATGAATTCTACTTCTTTACGTTTTTCATTCATGGAGAAATTTGTCCATGGAGTATAAGATGCGTTATTTCCACGCTTGCCATTTGTTAGTCCGAAGGTGGTTTTGTCTGCACCGAATAAATCGTTTTCTCCGAAAATATCTCCCTTCATCCATCCTAAAGCAGGGTTCACTACGAAGCTTTTTCCGCTAATCAGATTACCATAAAGAGGCTTGTGGCGGATTTTACCCAGCATTTTACCATTTTTGAATGCAGCAGCTTTCAGGTTTATATTTCCTTGAAGTGCGAAAGGGGCTGTGTAAAGCGTTGATTTAATATTCGGTTCACTTCCGTCTGTGGTGTATCGGATTTCAGCATCCGGGTAATAACATTCCAATATCACGTTTAATGTATCGTTATCTACGTGTGTATTGACATTTACATCAAAAAAGTTACGGCACGCTTTGACGTTCAGCATGTCCAGGCGTTCAAACTCTTCTGCCATACGCTTACAGAAATTTTTCCAGTCTTTATTCTGGTCCAGCGTCCATCCTGTTTCTGAAATAGCTACTGCTTTGGGGAATATCTGATAATCGCGACGATCATTATTTTGCATATATTCTGTCCAGGCATTTCCCTGTACGCCAATAATATGCTTCTTTACCAGTTCATCGGCATCATCTGCTACTGGGTTGTAAGTATAAGTCATTTTCAGTGTGACATATCCGCCGATAGTAACTGGTGCTGTTTCCGGGTCTTCCTGATAATAATCCACATACATATAAGGACTCGGGGTCATGATGGCATTGTGTCCCAGTTTGGCGGCATTCATACCTCCGTCTACCCCTCTCCATGACATGACAGTGGCATTAGGTGCCAATCCTCCTTCGAGAATCTCATCCCAACCAATGATATTACGTCCTTTGCTGTTTATGTATTTTTCCATACGAGTGACGAAATAGCTTTGCAGCTTTTCTTCTTTTGTATGTAGTTTGCCATCTGCTGGATTAGGAGTTGTATCATCTTTCAATCCCAGCTTTTTGATAAGTCCCTGGCAGTGCGCACAGTTTTTCCATGCAGTCTTGGGGCATTCATCACCTCCTACATGTATGTATGCACTCGGAAATAGTTCAATGACTTCGTCAAGGACTCCTTCCAGAAATTTGAAGGTTTCTTCTTTCGGACAGTATACCTGGTCAAATATTCCCCATGTCCCGGTTACATCGTAAGTGGTGTCGGGTGTGCACGAAAGCTCAGGATAAGAGGCAATGGCGGCAATGGCATGTCCCGGCATCTCAATTTCAGGAATAACCGTAATGTATTTGCTGGCGGCATAAGCCACTACGTCTTTAATTTGTTCCTGAGTATAGTAACCTTCAACTTCTTTTCCATCAAATATTTGCGGATAGTTGGTGAAGTAATAATCTATAAGTGTCTCTTTCCGTTTGGAACCGATTTCCATCAGCTTGGGGAATTTTTTGATTTCAATTCTCCATCCCTGGTCGTCTGTCAGGTGCCAATGAAAGGTGTTCATTTTGTGCATGGCAAGCATATCAATGAACTTATATACATATTCTATAGGAGAGAAGTTACGACAAACGTCAAGCATCATTCCACGATATGCGAAACGGGGAGCGTCTTCTATTTCTACAGCAGGTATTGACCAGTCAGCGCGTTTGTTGCGTTCTTTTCCATATACAGCCGGAGGCAGAAGTTGGTAGAGTGTTTGTACACCGTAGAAGAAACCGTTGGGTTGTGATGCGGTAATTGTAATGTTAGTTGGGGTAACGGATAATTTGTATCCTTCCTGAGGCATGCCTTCTTGGGTTATAAAAGTGATGGAAGGATTGCCGGCATGCTCCTTGTCTATTCGTTCTAACGACAATCCGGAGGTTGTTGCCAAACGCCCGATGAGACTGTCTGCAATGTTTTGTACCTCCGGTGTACAACCGGCTGTAATAACTTTGACTTTTTTGTTTAACTCAAAACGTCCTTGTTGGGGCGTCATTTGGTTAGGCAACGGAACGAGATTGTACTCATTCACTGTTTCTTTTGAATCTTTACATCCGGGGGCGATGAACAATAGAGACAAAAGAAAGAAGGAAATTCCTTTTTTCATGATACGAAATGTGTGTTAAGTTATATAATTGTGATAAAAAAAATTATCCGATTTTGCTGATCTTCTTCAGCTTTTCTTCATCTATTATTTTTATTTTTCTTCCGTCAATGGTGATAAGGCGCTCGGTTGCAAAGTTTGATAACGTACGGATGGCATTAGAAGTGGTCATATTAGAAAGATTAGCCAAGTCTTCGCGAGACAGATAGATACTTAGGGTAGAACCATCTTCTTCAAGTCCATAGCTTTCTTTAAGGAATATGAGAGACTCCGCCAATCGTCCGCGGATATGTTTTTGAGTCAGGTTGACAGTTCGTTCATCTGCAATGCCAAGATCAATGGACAATTGGCGAATGAAGAACATGGCAAGGTCATTATTTTGGGTTACCAAAGTCATAATAGCGCTCATAGGTATCAGTCCGATAAGGGACGGTTCGAAAGCTGCTGCAGCTGTAACAAAATCTTCTTTGGCAAAGAAAGCACGGTATGCAAAATATTCGGTGGGTTTGATCATACGGATGATCTGGCTACGGCCTCCAACTCCTTCTTTAAATATTTTTACTTTTCCACTGAGGAGGCACATTAAATGTGTAGGTGTTTCACCTTCACAGTAGATGACTTCGTTCTTTTTGTAATTTTGTAGAGTAAAATTGTTCGCCAGGAACTCTCTTTGTTCATTGTTCAAGGGAGCCCACATATCGGATAATTTATCCGAGATATCTATGTCTGACAAGTTTATCTTTACCATGAGTGCTGCAAAACTGTGTTATAAAGCACAAATGTAGAAAGAAAAAATGAGAAAAAGAATAAAAGATAAAAATAATGTGCTAATATAATAATATGTCAATTTGCCAATATGCCAATTGCTCTTTAGTATGATAGTGCAGTTTATTAGCATATTGGCGAATTAACACATTATTATTTATTTCGTGAACAGCAATTCCCTGTATTTAGGCAATGGCCATATTTCGTCATCGATTTCCATTTCCAGATGGTCGATGTGATCACGGATACTTTCCAGATAGGGGCGTACGGTTTCTTCATAAGCGAAGGCCTTTTCTTGAAAGTTTTCTTTGTGATTGGCTACTTTACGGGCTTCAGTCATATCTCTGACTAAAACTTTGATCGCAGTAACCCGGCGGGAGATTTCTTTGATCAGTTCTTTCCGGTCGGCACTCATTACTTCGTACTCTTCGGGAGAGAATATTTCTTTCATTCCTAATAAGTTTTCCAACAAACGATTCTGGTAACTTACTGCGATGGGTACAATATGATTTATAGCGAGATCTCCTAATACACGACTTTCTATTTGTACTTTCATCGTGTATTTTTCTAATTCCACTTCAAGACGGCAGGCAAGTTCTGTTTCGTTAAAAATGCGTTCGCCTATCAATACGGATTTAGATTGGTTGTCTACGTAGTGCATCAATGCTTCCGGAACGTGACAGATATTGGTTAATCCGCGGCGGGCGGCTTCTTGTTTCCATTCTTCCGAATAACCGTCACCTTCAAAACGGATGGGTTCTGAAGCAATGATTGTTTCTTTTAGCAGGCGGAAAATAGCTTCGTCTTTACCGATACCTTCTTCCATTAACTTTTCAACGGAAGCACGAAATTCGTTAAGCTGGTTAGCCATAGCTGCATTGATAGCAATCATGGCAGCAGCACAGTTGGAAGATGATCCGGCAGCACGGAACTCAAAGCGGTTTCCGGTGAAAGCAAATGGAGATGTACGGTTTCTGTCAGTAGTATCCAGTAAAATTTCGGGGATACGTCCGATACCGAGTTTAAGCGTTGTTTTTTCTTCCGGTGTCATTTTGCTACTCCCTACCTGGCGCACGATTTCGTCTAATGTAGAGGAGAGTTGTCTACCTAAGAAGATGGATAATATGGCGGGTGGGGCTTCATTGGCTCCCAATCGGTGACTGTTACCGGCACTCATAATAGAGGCACGCAGCAAGTCCTGATTTTTGTAAACCATCATTAATACGTTGACCAGGAAGGTAAGGAAAAGCATATTACCTTTCGGATTCTTGCCCGGGGCAAAAAGATTGATACCGGTATCTGTACAGAGTGACCAGTTGTTATGTTTGCCTGAGCCATTGACACCACTATACGGTTTCTCATGCAGTAATACTGCAAAGTGATGTTTACGGGCAATGCGCTTCATCAGATCCATGACCAATTGATTGTGGTCATTGGCCAGATTGGCATTCTCAAAGATGGGAGCAAGCTCAAACTGGTTTGGGGCAACTTCATTGTGTCGGGTTTTGGCAGGTATACCCAGCTTGTGGCATTCTATCTCCAACTCTTTCATGAAAGCAGTAACACGGGGGGGGATAGAGCCAAAATAATGATCTTCCAATTGCTGGTCTTTAGCTGATGAATGGCCCATTAAGGTTCGTCCTGTCAGGCATAAGTCGGGACGGGCATTATATAAAGAGGAGTCAACAAGGAAGTATTCCTGTTCCCAACCTAAATTAGTAAATACACGGGTTATATTTTTGTCGAATAACTGGCATACTTCTGTTGCAGCTTTATCTACTGCTGCGAGTGCTTTGAGTAGTGGAGTTTTATAATCTAATGCTTCACCTGTATATGAAATGAAAATAGTGGGAATACAGAGAGTAGTATCTACTACAAAAGCCGGAGAAGAAACGTCCCAGGCTGTATATCCGCGCGCCTCAAACGTATTACGTATTCCTCCGTTAGGAAAAGAAGAGGCGTCAGGTTCTTGTTGAATGAGTAGCTTGCCTGAAAAACGTTCTATGACTCCGCCATCTTCGCTGAATTCGATGAAGCCGTCATGTTTTTCGGCTGTGCCATCAGTCAGTGGCTGAAACCAATGGGTGTAGTGAGTCACATTCAGTGATTTTGCCCAACTTTTCATACCATTAGCGATAAGGTCAGCCATTTCACGATTGATGGGAGTACCTTTCTCAATAGCATCCATTACAGCTTTGTAGGCTTCTTTAGGAAGATATTCCTGCATCTTCTTACGGTCGAATACGTGGGAACCATAATAATCGGACAATTTGTTGGAAGGAGGAGTGATTTCCAAAGGACATCTGCTGGAAAGTTCCTGTAAAGCTAAAAATCTCATTTTTGACATAATAGTGTCTCTTTTATCAGTTGTTGGGCGCAAAATTATATGTTTTTTCTGAATGTACCCCTATTTTTTAGGGGGTAATTTCGAAAATAGTTCTATTTTTCTCAGAAAGCCCCCTGTCTGAAGAGACTGTTTTTAGGTATATCTATTGTTATCGCGCATTGTATCTTTTTAAATTGATTCATTATTCTATAACTTTCATATTAATAGAATATGGTGTTTGTAATAAATTATAAATATAAAACGGGTAGAAGATGAATGAAAAATAGAGTTTTAGAAAATGAAAAAGTAATACAATGTGTATATTTTGTAATACATTGTATATCAGTTTGTTATGATGATGCCTTTTTTCTCTACGAGAAACGGAGCGATCATCGTAGAGAAACGAGACGTTTCTCGTAGAGTCTCGGACCGATCCTCTACGAGAAATGAATTGGAAGTTTATAAGATGTTACAAAAGTAATGAATGATAAAAATCTTCTCCTGTTCTTTTAGTAAACGTTATTCATTCGTAAATGGTTGTTTTTCTCATATTTATCTTTATCTTTGCTTCTGTAACCTGATGTCAATCAAAATAAAACCGATTATGGAGTTAAGTTTATTTGCTATAATTGTTTTACTCGTTGTGATATTGTACATGCAAAGCGATAGGTTTGCAAAATTAAACTCCGAGATTAATGCTGTGAAAAGGAGGTTGGACCTTTTGTTAGAGAAGAAAAAAGAGATCTCTTCTATTAGTGAAACTAAAGTTCCTCCTGTGCTCATGGAAAATACAGAGGAAGAACCGTCATTACCGACTCCGGTGAAAGATAAGATGCAATCGGTTTCAGAAGTGCAGTTACCTGAAAACGGAACTGAAAGCCATCTTGAACCTGAACCAGTTTCCTGGATTTCTGAAGAGGTTGCTGCTATTGATCCACAGATTGTTGAAACTGAGAAAACGGTAAAAGAAACAGAGAAACCGGCTCCTATATTGATTAAAAAGGAGAAGGCGAAGATTAATTATGAAAAGTTCATCGGCGAGAATCTTTTTGGAAAGATTGGTATTCTTGTTTTAGTGGTAGGGGTTGGTCTGTTTGTAAAATACGCTATTGATAAAGATTGGATAAATGAGACGATGCGCACCATACTGGGATTTGTAGCGGGTGCTGTTTTGTTGTTTGTTGCAGAACGCTTGTGTGAAAAGTATCGTACATTCAGTTCTTTGCTGGCGGGTGGCGCTTTTGCTGTGTTCTATCTTACGGTTGCCATTGCTTTTCATTACTATAATTTGTTTTCACAAACGGTAGCGTTTATTATTCTTGTGTTTGTCACACTGATGATGTCTATATTGGCCATTTTATATGATCGTCGCGAATTGGCTGTTATTTCGCTTGTCGGTGGTTTTATTGCTCCTTTTCTGGTGAGTAGCGGAGAGGGAAGTTATATTGTTCTGTTTACTTATCTGTCTGTTCTCAATTTGGGGATGTTCGGCTTATCATTGTATAAAAAGTGGGCAGAGCTTCCTGTTATTTCATTTGTAGCTACTTATCTTATTTTCCTGATTTATGTACTCAATAGTTGTGTTTTCTATAATATGCCGAAGATTGATTCGGTTGTAATTGCACAACATCTGTTTGTTTTTGCCACTTTGTTTTATTTTATTTTTTTGTTACCGGTGTTGACCATACTTAAGGCTGAAGGAAAGAAACCTAATAAATGTTTACTTCCAATTATTGTAACAAATAATTTTATTTATCTTTTCTTTGGAGTGTTATTCCTGAATTCCATGAATTTGCCTTTTAAAGCTACAGGGCTTTTCACCTTATTTATTGCTTTCGTAAACTTGGTTTTAGTTATCTGGTTAAGAAAAAGTAAGCGGGATTATAAACTTCTTATTCATACAATGCTGGGGTTGGTATTGACTTTTGTATCTATTACAATACCTGTTCAATTTGATGGAAATTACATAACTTTGTTTTGGGCTTCCGAAATGGTTCTTTTATTATGGCTTTATATTAAATCCGGAATCCGGGTATACGAAACTGCTTCTCTGGTGTTAATCGGATTGACTTTGATTTCTTATATGATGGATGTTGAGCATCAGGTTACAGATCATTCTTTTGTGACAAGTACCATTTTTATGAATAGTATGTTTGCTACCAGTCTGTTTACCGGATTGGCAGTAGGGGTGTATGCTTTATTGATAGGGCGTTATCGCGATTCTTTTGAGAAAGCCCGTTATTTGAATTATACTCCCTGGAATGCAATAATGCTGGTTGTTTCTGTTGTCATACTGTACTATACTTTTATGATAGAGTTTTATCAGCACTTGGCTTCGGTACTATCTTATAGGGTGATGTATTTATTTACTTCTTTCTGTATATTGGCTTTGTGCTATGGTTTTAGAAAGCGCTTTCCGGTTAAAGAGTATGGTTTGCTTTATGTGATAGGAATAGGGATAAGTGTAATCCTGTATATGATTCATACGTGGGAAGATCATGGTAATTCAATAGGTGTGTTGCCTGTTTTACTTTCCTGGGTAACTACGGTTGTAATAATTGTCAATCTTTTTTATGTGTGTTGGTTGTATAATATTAATCACACTATTACAGTTCGCTTTACAGTTTATTTTAGTGTGTTATCAACTTTATTCTGGCTGGCTATTGTTCGGCTTTTCCTCTCTCACTTGGGTTTACCGGACGAATTTAATGCAGGTTTATCTATTGCCTTGGGCATTGCAGGGTTCGTTCAGATGTCATTGGGTATGCGTCTGCATCAAAAAGTGTTGCGTATCATTAGTCTTTTTACATTAGGTATTGTATTGGTGAAGTTAGTACTTGTCGATTTATGGGCAATGCCTACAGTGGGAAAGATTGTGGTATTCATCATGCTGGGTGTTATCTTGTTGGTGCTGTCCTTTCTTTATCAAAAGTTGAAAGATGTTTTGTTTAAAGACGATAATGAACAGATTAGCTAATATATTAATAACACTCTTTTTTAAATCTATGTTAATCTGTTCTCAAATCTCTCCTTTTCATTGTTTTTTTTTATATTTGCTCCATACTAATGGAAAGGATTCTGTTTGAGACATTATAAGTTAATATGGCTTTTATTTTTTATTTTATTCCTTTTAGCCCCCAAAGGAAGGGCTAATTCTGTTTTAAATCCATATACGCGTGAAGCTATCTCAGTGGATTCTATTTTGTATAATGTGATGACTTTTGCTCCTTTTTACGAGAAGATTGTCAACGATTATCGGGCGGACTTATATATTAAAGGTAAACTGAATATCCGGAAGAAGAACTTTATGTTTCGTTATCTTCCAAAGATGTTTCGTATGCAAAAGGGTGTGCGTGAATATTTAATGGAGTCATATAGCGACTTGCATTTCACAGCTCCTGATATTTATGATCAGAAAGTTATAGCGGGATATGGCACGGTTTTTAGTGGTGGCTTTCAGGCAACGATGCTCGAATATTTTCATGTGAATGTTTACTCTGCTACGTTGCTTTATGATCGTTTGCTTTCACCACTTGCCAAAAATGGAAAGAAATATTATCGCTATCAGATAGATACTATTATGGGAGGGCAGGATAATCTGCACTATAAAATACGTTTTATTCCCAAGACTAAAAGCGATCAGCTCGTTGGCGGATATATGATTGTTAGTTCAGATGTATGGAGTGTACGTGAAATCCGTTTTTCCGGTCGGTCCGAGCTGTTGACTTTTGAGAATCTTATTAAGATGGGGGAGGTAGGCGATGATAATGAATTTTTGCCGGTTCGTTATGAATTTGAGGTGAGATTCAATTTTGTTGGCAATGTGGTAGACGGTAGTTATTTGGCTTCGTTAGACTATAGCTCTATAGAACTAAAGGAGAAGAGTAAATACCGTAAAGAAAAGAAGAAGTTAAATCTGACAGAATCGTATACATTGAGATGCGATACGAATTCCTTGCATTTGGATAGTGCTTATTTTGCATCCTTACGTCCGATAGAGCTTATGGGCGACGAGAAGAAATTATACGAAGATTATGCATTCAGAAAAGATACTACTGCGCTGAAACCTCCTTCCAAACGTCGTGTGTTTTGGGGAGAAATAGGTGACTTCTTATTGTCTGATCTTAATGTCGATTTATCCCGTATCGGCAGTGTCAAGTGTTCTCCGATCATTAATCCGTTGCTATTGAGTTACAGTGGAAGTAATGGCTTTTCATGGAGGCAGGATTTTAAATATAACAGATTGTTTTCCGGTGATAAATTGTTGCGTATTGTTCCTCGGATTGGGTATAACTTTACTCGTAAAGAGTTTTATTGGTCGGCCAATGCCGATTTTGATTATTGGCCGCAGAAGCGTGGAGCTATTCATGTGAACTTTGGTAATGGCAACCGAATTTATAGTAGTGACGTACTTGATGAGTTGAAGGCGATGCCCGACAGTACTTTTGATTTCGATCAGATACATCTGGATTATTTTAAAGACTTATATTTCAATTTTCGTCATAGTATTGAAGTGGTTAATGGCTTGGAGCTGAGTGTTGGCTTTTCTGCTCATAGAAGAACAGCCGTTGAAAAATCAAGGTTTGTTGTGCTAAATTCATCGTTGCCTCTTGCATCCGATTTTTTAGATAAGTTTAAAGATACCTATATCAGTTTTGCACCCCGCGTCCGGGTAGAGTGGACTCCTTGTCTTTATTATTATATGAATGGAAAACGGAAGATAAATCTACGGTCAGCTTATCCTACATTTTCTGTAGATTATGAACGTGGTATAAAAGGTGTATTTAAAAGTACAGGTCAGTATGAACGAATTGAGTTTGATCTTCAGCATCATGTTCAGTTGGGGTTGATGCGCAATATTTATTATCGTTTTGGGTTTGGAGCATTCACCAATCAGGAACAACTTTATTTCGTAGATTTTGCCAATTTAGCGCGAAGTAACCTGCCTATAGGATGGAATGATGATATTGGTGGAGTTTTTCAATTATTGGATGGCCGTTGGTATAACTCTTCCCGGAAGTATGTCCGTGCTCATTTTACTTATGAAGCTCCTTTTCTGTTTTTGCGTCATTTGATGAAATATACCCGTTATGTTCAGAATGAACGCTTGTATGTGAATACATTATTTGTTCCGCATCTTAATCCTTATTTAGAAATAGGTTACGGTATTGGTACACACATTTTTGATGTAGGGGTATTTGTTAGTAGTGAAAACTGGAAATATACCGAAGTTGGATGTAAGTTTACGTTTGAGTTATTCAACAGATAATATAAAAAATCTCCTCTTAGCTACTTTTCTAAGAGGAGATTTACATGCCATAAAATGACAATGCTTATAAAACGATTGTTTTATAAACTTTATTGTTGATGCGTACAATGTAATTGTCTTCAGCAAGATTGAATGTCATTGTATCGTTGCTTGCTTTTGTATCAATTACCTTTTTACCATTGATCGTATAAATAAGGATACTATCAGCTATTTTCAGACCTTCAATAGTTACTTCACCCTTGTTTGGCATAATGATAATATTGTCCGAAATGTTATCCTGAACACCTGTGAGTTTTTGGATACTTATAGGCGTAGTCTTGAATACATTGGTTCCTGTAAATTTCGGGAATGCATCACTTGTCATCTCACAATATACAGGTTGGTTTTGTGAAGTGAGGAATGTGAATTTTCCATTCTTTTCAGTATAATCCGTACCTGCTACCAAAGTTGTTGCTCCATCGGCTGTTTTCCAAGTGTAAGTAGTTTTTTGAGCTGTTTCGGTAACTCCTTTGATATTATCCTGTGCAGACAAGTCCAATTCTTGATTTGTGGAGATACTTTCTGCAATAGTTAATGCTTCTTGAGGAGCATAGGTGTAGCCAGAATCACTTCTTTTGGGTAACGAATTGAGAGTTAGTTTGTTTTTGCTGCAGTTTAATGTTTTTTCGATGTTTCCAACTTTGATTTCTTTGATTTGGTTACCCATACAAAATAAAGTGGTTAATGCTGGGCATGCAGTGACATCTATACTGGTAAGTTGATTGTTGTTCACATTTACAAAATCTAAAATCGTGTTTTTAGAGAAATCAATGCTTTTTATTTGATTGTTTAGACAGTATAATTTTTTTAGTTTTGTATTTTTAGATATATCCAATGCTTCTAATTTGTTATTATTAAAAGAAAGATAGTCTAACTCTGGACATTTAGAAACATCCAATTTGTTGATTCCCATATCATTGGCATTTAAATAAATCAATGATATGTTATTAGTCAAATCAAGTGCTGTTATCGGATTACCACCACAATATAATATTTGTAGCTTTGTGTTCTTACTTACATCAAGACTTGTTAATTTATTAGTGTTTGCATACAACTCTGTTAGATGTACTGCTTTTGTAACATCCAAAGCGGTCACTTTTGCTTCCTTTGCATTTGGTGCACAACTAAAATATACAATGTTCTCGCCATAGATTTTGATTAATCCTTCTCCTTTAGGAGTTACGACTACATCTGTTGCATTGAGGTATGGATCAGGAGTTTGTATTGTCTCTGTTTCTACCAATACTCCATCTCCCCAATCAATAGAAAGTTTAGTATTTGGAGTACTGACTTCAAAGCCAAGTGTGATCTTTGCTTCGTTTACCTCTACATTGAGCGTGATTACCGGTTCATTTTCTGCTTTCGCTATTGTTGCGATGCAAAAGAATAATAAAAATAGTAATTTTCTTCTCATAATAATTATTATTTGATTAGTTTTGCAAAACTATGAAAAAGAAACCAAATTACCGAAAAAAGTATTGTTTTTGTTAGAAAATAGTGTGCGAAATTACTATGATTTTTGAAAAAAAAGAGAAATAATATATATGTGTTGTATGAAAAAGATAATAGGACTGTTGGTTTTGCTTCTTTTTGTTAGTGGGGTTTCTAATGCTACAGTAGCAAAAAAGAATAAGAAAAAAGTCATTAATCCAATCGAATTAAAGAAGGATTCTGTTAATGCGGATTATAAAAAAGTAACTAAGGATGCTGTATCCAAGAAGGGGTTATTTACTACTTTTTTGAGTAAAAAAGAGAATAATTTATATTTTGAGATACCTGATTCAGCCTTTTCACATACTTATCTATTGGCAAACCGTATTGCTGAGACCAGTAATACACAAGATTATGTAGCCGGGCAAATGGCAACTACTCCGTTGATGATTCGTTTCAGTAAAGATGATCAGAAGGTTTATATGCATTTAGTACAAAGCAGCAATATCGTAGACCGGAATGATCCGATTTTACCTGCTTTTGATAAGAATTTTGCTGATCCGGTATTGAAAGGATTTAAGATTGTTGCTCGTAATATGGATAATGTTGTCATAGATGTTACTTCCTTCTTTGGGGGAAATGAGAAATGTATCAGTCCGATTAAACAGGAGAGTCCTTTGGCAAAACTATTTGGTGGTGGAAACTCCCTGAAGGGAACTTTTGCATCAGATGCTTCCAATATTTTGAGTGTAAAAACTTTCCCGAATAATATTGAAATAAAGAGTTTGCTGTCATTTACTACTACTCCTTTGAATCAGCCTTATTCAGTAACAGTACATCGTTCGTTATTTGTTTTGCCTGACACATTGATGCCTATGCGTCTGCAAGATAATAGAGTAGGGTATTTTAGCTCGGATAAGAGTTTATACACCTCGTCTAAAGATAAAATTGTACCACAAACTTTTATTCATCGTTGGAGATTGGAACCCCAAAAAGAAGATTTGGAGAAATACTTTAAAGGAGAATTGGTAGAACCTATGAAACCTATTGTATTTTATGTAGATACTGCTTTTCCGGAAAAATGGCGTACGGTGGTGAAACAAGGTATTGAAGACTGGAATATGGCATTTCAAACGGCTGGTTTTAAGAATGTAGTGAAGGCATTGGATTATCCCAGTAATGATCCGAATTTTGATCCGGATGATATGCGTTACAGTTGTGTGAAATATGCAGCGACTTCTATTGCTAATGCGATGGGGCCCAGTTATATTGATCCGCGTACGGGAGAGATACTTACGGCAGATGTAATCTGGTATCATAATGTGATTTCTTTATTACACAACTGGCGTTTTGTACAAACGGCTGCGGTTGATAGCCGTGTGCGTAAAGCTGTGTTTGATGATGAAGTGATGCAGGAAGCCATACGATATGCTGCTGCACATGAGATAGGGCATACGCTTGGATTGATGCACAATATGGGAGCCAGTTATTCCTTTCCTGTAGATTCGTTGCGTAGCCCGGAGTTTACACAGAGGTATGGAACAACTCCAAGTATTATGGACTATGCCAGAAACAATTACATAGCCCAGCCTGGAGATTTGGAAAAAGGAGTAAAATTGACTCCACCTATTTTGGGAGTATATGATATTCATGCTATCAATTGGGGATATCGGTTGATTCAGGGGGCCGATACACCGGAGAAAGAGAAAAAGACATTGGATGCCTGGATTGAAGAAAAGAAAGCCGATCCCATGTATGAGTTCGGAGCACAGCAGGTATTCGGAGTGGTTGACCCGACCGATCAGTCTGAGGATTTGGGAAATGATCATTTGAAAGCCGGAGATATGGCTATCCATAACCTGAAGATTATAATGAAGAATCTGGAAACATGGACTTTTGATGAGGGAGCGCGTTATGACGATGTTGAAAATATGTATATTGAAGTTGTACGGCAGTATACACGGCATTTACGTCATGTGATGCCTTATATTGGTGGTATCCGTTTTCAGGAAGTTCGGCAGGGTGAAGATGCATCGGCCAAAAATTATATCGATAAGGCTATGCAGAAGAAAGCGATGTTGTGGCTGTTAAATCAGGCACGTACCTATAATGATTGGCTGACTCCCAAAGAATTGATTGTAAAGCTGGATGTAAACATGAACGTGAATGACAAACTGCAGTCTTCCGTTGTAGGAGCTTTACTAAACTCAGCTGCATTATATCGTATCAACGAGGGAGGGCAAATGAATCCTAAAATTAATTATACTTTAAATGCTTATCTGGATGATGCTTTCTCTGAAATGTTCAAGCCTACTTATCAGGGGGTAAAGCTATCACAGGCGGATATGAATATTCAGTCGGCTGCTGTTGCTTTGATGATTAACTATACCGGTTTAGGTAAGGTTGCTGAAAAAAAGGCATCTACTGCCTTAGCTGACTATGAAGAAGTGTTACGGCAAACATGCGAACCTGCTTTACCATGTAGTCACATACATGGTCATGAGAGTTCGTTCACACGAATCAACTTTGGTCTGCCCACACTATCCAAAGAGCAACTGGCGGCAGTGATGACCGGACGACTAAATAAGATTGCCCAGTTATACAAAAGTCGTAGAGCTGCCTCTACCGGAGACACTCGTGATTTTTATGATTATCAGTTATTACTGATTGAACGTACTTTGAAAAATAACTAATAAATAAATTATATGAATAGAATCTTCTATCTATTTATTTTTTTGTGTTGCCTTTCTTATGGTGTTTGGGGGCAAAATGCAAAAAACTATTCATTGAACGGAAAAGTTTTTGATACATCCGGTGAAACGATTGTTGGTGCAAATATTAAAATAAAAGGAGCCGATAGCGGAACGATTACTGACCTGGATGGCAATTTCACTTTGCTGGTTCCCAGTAAAGAAACGATTCTGATTGTTTCGTTTATAGGTTATCAATCTCAGGAGATTCGATTGAAACCGGGAGAGAATAATTTAAAAATAGTGCTGAAGGATGATGCACAGCAACTGGATGAAATTGTAGTCATAGGATATGGAACACAGAAGAAATCTTCTTTGACCAGTTCGGTAGAAGTTGTGCGTAGTGATGATTTATTGCAGATGCCTACTATTAATATTGATGAGGCTTTGAGCGGACAGGTAGCCGGTTTGCAGGTAATGGCTACCAGTGGCGATCCAAGTACTGCAAAAGAATCGAATATACACATTCGTGGAATAAATGGTGCACCTCTGCTGGTTATTGACGGTGTCCCTCGTTTCGGAACAAATTCTTCTGAAGGCGAAATGCGTCTTTCTGATTTGAATCCGGATGATATTGAGAGTATTTCTGTACTGAAGGATGGTGCTGCCGCTGCTGTTTATGGCGCCCGTGCTGCCAATGGGGTTATTCTGGTTCAGACAAAACGTGCTGCCGGTAATCAGAAAATATCTGTGAACTACAGGGGACAGTTTAATTTGCAGCAGGCAACTCGTTTGCCGGAATTTTTAAATGCGTATGAATATGCCAAATTGTATAATCGCGCAGTAGAGAATACGCCTTCTACTACTAATACTCCTTATACTGAAGAGCAGCTGGAAATGATTCGTACACATGCTAACCCTAATAAATATGGTGATGAAAATCTGATAGACTATCTTGATAAATTCGGTTATTCTACCATACATAGTGTGTCAGTTACTGGGGGAAATAGTTTTGTGAAGTATTACATGTCCGGTGGGTATACCAATACCAAAGGATTATATAGTGGGGTAGGACGTGATCGATTTAATTATTCCATGAAACTGGATGCAACTTTGCTGAAGGGACTTGTTTTATCATTGGATATGACTGGAACCCGTTCAGAGAATAAAAATACGAGTTATTCTACCATTGATGCAGCTTATAATTTTTCTCCGGTACAAACTTTACGGTATACCAATGGCGAACTTGCCAGTATCAGTGGTAGTAATCCCTTGGTTGCTGTTGATGGTTTGGGAGGATATATTCGGAATAAGATGAATATGGGTACTATAACCGCTTCTTTGAATTATGATGTACCATGGGTAAAAGGACTTTCTGCCTATTTACGTGCCACATTTGACAATAACAATTCCACTCAGAAAACATTTGATAGCCCTGTGACACTTTATTTGTATGATGAGCAAACGGGAGATATAACAGAAGATCCGTTAACTACCTATCCCAAAGCCAAGATAACATTAGAAGAAACCAATCGTTTTGTGGACAATAAGTTATTGGAATTTGGAGCAAATTATAATCATACTTTTGCTGGGAAACATGATGTTTCCGGATTGATAGTTGTTAATTATCAGGATTATAAAAATCGTTATCTTACCGGGAAAAATGAAGATATGCCGGGCATTTATCCGGAAATAATGGGAACTGCTACTTCAGCTAAACTAACAGGAAGTGAGGTTTACACGCAACGTGCTTCATTAATAGGTCGTGCTACTTATGGTTATGGTAACCGTTATTTTATCGAAGGCAGTTTCCGTGTCGATGGTTCCACTAAATTTCACCCTGATAATCGTTGGGGATTTTTCCCTACAGCTTCTGCCTCCTGGGTATTATCCAATGAAAGTTTTTTTAGAAACTGGGACCAACCCGTACTTTCAAATGTGAAATTCCGAGGTTCTGTTGGTGTCTTGGGCGATGATGGTTCAGTAGATAATTATTCTTATTTAATGAAATACATGTATGTGGTACGCCAGGGATATAATATCGGTGGAGGACTAAAACCGGGTATTGTAATGGATACCAGTAGCTTCCCGAATCCCGACTTGAAATGGGGGCGATCACGTACTTATAATTTAGCTACCGATCTTGGATTCTGGGGAAACCGTTTTGGGCTTTCTTTTGAATACTACTGGCGCTATAATACCAATATGATCACTATTGCTCCTTCTTATTTATATCCGCCTTCAACCGGAGTTGATAGTAATCCGCCCAATATGAATTTTGGTGAAATAAAGGCATGGGGATGGGATTTGACATTGTCTCACCGTAATACCATTCAAAAGGTGAAATATGATTTAACTCTTACGTTGGCACAAACGAGAGACAGGGTATTGGATTATGGAGATGAATCATCTATTGCCCCTAATCGTCGTCGTGTAGGTAAAAGTAGTATGGTTTGGTGGATGTATGAAGCTGACGGACTCTTTCAGACACAAGAGGAAATTGATAATTATGAACTGAATCAGGATGGACAGGGGAATGTGACACTTGGACCTGGTGATATTAAATACAAAGATCAGAATGGTGATGGCGAACTTACCGACTTGGATAAGATTGCGGTAAAGAATTCTTCTAATCCGGAAATGACGATGAGTTTACGCTTGGGCATTAAATATAAAGGTTTCTTTCTGAATGCTATGTTTCAGGGGGTATCCGGATATCAGCAACAGATAACGGAGTTGTATACATTACAAAATGGCAGTTTGCAACGTTTCCAAAAATATCATGTCGCCGACTCGTGGTCTGAAGACAATCCGAATGCTGTCTATCCGCGTATCAAGTTTGCCAATAAGAATGATAACAATCGAAAAGAATCAACTTTTTGGGTGAAAGATTGTGATTTTATTCGTTTGAAATCTCTGTCGTTAGGATATTCTTTTTCTGGAGAAACATTAAAGAAAATGAAACTCTCCTCAGCCAGTCTTTCTCTTCAGGGAAGTAACCTGTTTACGTGGTCTACATTGAAGGACATGGATCCGGAATCTCTACGTGGATATCCGATACAGCGCTCTTATGGTGTAACATTGAGTTTAGGTTTTTAAATAGAATATTTCACAATAAAAACAGAAAGAGTATGCAGTTGAGAAAATATATAATATCTTTTTTATTCTTAGGAGGGACGTTCGGTTTTTCCGGATGTGACGGTATATTCCGCGATGTTCCTAATGATAAATTATCTCAGGAATCTATCTGGGGAAGCCAGTTACTACTTGATGAATATGTACTACCATGGTATCGTAACATGAGTAATGGCTTTTCTGTTTATATGCCTTCCACTGCTCTCCTGAAAGGAGCATGCCGTGATTATCTTCCTTGGTATGGAGATCAGATTACTATTAGTAAATCAGACTGGTATAATACAGCGTATGGGGATATCTTGAAAAGTACTCCGGCCGAAGTAACACGTAGAGGACTTGTGAATTGGACCAATTACTATACACGTATTCAGTCTATTAATCTTTTGTTTGAAAATCAGGATAAGATTCGCAACGGCGATCATAAAAAGCGGGTGTTGGGTGAAGCACATTTCTTTCGTGCTTATTACTATTACATGTTGCTTCGGCAGTTTGGAGGTGTTTTGTTGTTAAAAAACAATTATGATCCTTTGTATGATGGTACAAAGTTTCCTCGTGCTTCTTATGAAGAGATGGTAAACTTTATTGCCGAAGAGGCTGACTTGGCTGCTTCTCTTTTATCTGAGAAATTGGAGACTTCCGATATCGGACGTGCTACCAGAGGAGCTGCTTTGATGTTAAAGGCTAAAACTTATTTTTGGGCAGCCAGCAAAATATATCAGAATCAGGAGAAGTCATACCTCGGATTTCCGGATGATCGTTCGGATGCTATGTTGACAGCGGCAGCCAAGGCGTATGATGAACTGATGAAGTTGCCTTATTCGTTGATACAGATTACCGGATCAACACAAGATCAGATAAAGGAGCAGTATCGACAGATCTTTTTAACAAAGAATAGTCAGGAATCAATTTGGGAAGTACAGCACTCTAACGATGGTGATTTCTCGAATGGATTCGGACATAAGCTCGACCGGGAATCGGTTTCACCTTATTATGGAGGAACGGTGGCTGCTTATTCGCCTACCCAGAACCATGTAGATGAATATGGTATGCGTGATGGCAAAGCGTATGATGCCAAACATCCGTATGATAACCGGGATTATCGTTTTTATGCAAATGTGTTGTATGATGGTTGTACTTTCCGGGGGCGCGTGATGGAGATTCATTATAATAAAGTAAACGGCAAAGAAGTGGCGGGTGAAGATTTGACACCGTATGGAACTTCTGAAACGGCTGCTGTAACAAAAACCGGTTATTATTTAGGAAAGTTTGTAGATGAAACTCAGAAGATCGATAATGATGAGTCTTATGCGAGTAAGCAGAACTACATCATCTGGCGTTATGCAGAGGTATTGTTGGATTATGCCGAAATAGACTTTTTACAGAATCGGGTGGATGATGCATTAGATAAAGTAAATCAGATTCGCCGTCGCGTTCATATGGATGAATTGCCGAGTCTTACTTGGGAGCAACTGGTGAATGAACGTCGTGTAGAAATGGCTTTTGAAGAAACGACTTATTGGGATTTGCTTCGTTGGGGAGTTGCTATCGAAAAGATGAGTGGTGCTACCAATCCGTTAAAGGCTATGAAGATAGTAAAAGAAGAAGGAAAAGACCCTGTTTATCAGATTTCAAATATGAACAAATATCCTAAGCGTGTACGTGAGTTCCGTCAGATGCAGTATTACTTGCCGATACCATGGGACGAAGTACGTTATCATGGCATTGAGCAAAATCCTGAGTGGTATGAAGTTTAATACAAATCAATAACATTATTAACTAAAAAGAAAATTGTATGAGAAGGAAAATTACGACATTATTAATGGCTTTTGGAGCAATATTATTTGCAAATGCGCAAGAGTATAATTTGTTTGATCCAGCTGATGTTGATGCAAATGGTTGGATTTGGTTTGACACACAAGAGAAGATAGATAAGTACATCGGTCAGGCAAATAATGAGGATGGAAAGATAGATCCGGATGGGAAGATTATCCAATTAATCTGTGCGGATTTTGGAGATTATGAGGATACTACTGTTGATTCAGAAGTAAAAGGAGCTGGTACAGATAAAGAAATTGGAGGAGAAAAAGCAAAGACGGGTGCTATTGTTACGGCGAGCTCCAGTGCGGGTATGACTGCAAATGGTGGTGGATTTGTTGTACGTATGCCGTCATGTGTCTCTTTTAACTTATTTGTATCAAGTGGAGTGACAACTTATGTTCGTATGCTAGGAACTACAGATCAAAGCAAAAGCTTTAAAGACTATTCGATTGTTTCGGCTGCTTTTACAACCATATTTAAGCCATTAATGAGTGGTGGTGGTCAGAAAGAGTGGACTCAGATTGAGACTTTAGATAATGGGGATGAACCTCATTTTAAGTTAAAATCGGATGCTCCTATGTATGCACGATTCGAATCATTAACGAAAGCCCCTCTTTACATCCATGGTATGAAAGTACTAACTTCTACCAAACCGACCGGTATCTACAATCAATCTGCTAATGCTGAAATAGCATTTGATGGTACTGTGTTGTCTTTAGGTGAGGTTGCCGATATACAGATTTACACTACTGCCGGCACATTGGCTGCATCCGCTACCACAAATGAGATGAACCTGTCTCCTTTGGAAAAAGGTATCTATGTAGTGAAAGCAAAAATGGGCACTACCGAACGAACTAAGAAGATCGTTATCCGTTGATAATTTTATAGGGAAGCGTTTGCTTATTTTCATCCTTTTGATGAGATAGCGACTGCTTCCCTCTTTTTATTTACTATAATAATGTAAAACGATGAAGAGATATATTATTCTTTGGTTCGTTGTTTTATTCTTTCCGATCCTGTTGTCGGCTGCCGAAAAGAATAAGGGTGAGTTGAGCAATCTGGTTTGTTTTCTGAGTTTTGCTGATGAAGAGAACGATGAGCAATTTGACAAGCCCATCAGTTACTATGAAGCGATGTTTAATGCTGATGCTGCAGGAGTAAATTCGGTATATAACTATTTTCGTGAAGCCTCCTATGACCAGCTTTTCTGGAAAAGTGCTTTCTTCCCGAAAGCGAATGGTGCGCAGATTCTTTCTTATAGAGCAAAAAATGAACGTGGATATTATCGAGAGAAAGGTAGTATCAATGAACAAGGATATAGCAATGAAACCGAGAAAGCTGCACGCGAACAGGCTCTGATAAAAGAGCTGGCTGCTTATCTCTCTGAGAATCTACCTGATGATATAGTGATCGATGCCAACAATGATGGATTGCTTGATAATATCTGTATTATTGTAAGTGGGAATTCAGAATTGGGTGGCAGGCATTTACTTTGGCCGCACCGTTCGGATTTGGCATTGCCCGATGAGAAAGCTATTTATGTAAAAGGCAAAAAGATAGTAGGTTATCTGATGGTATTTAATGATGCCAACGGGTGGAGTTCTTTGAGTCCTGTACCTTTGAATACAGGTGTGCTTTGTCATGAAATGTCTCACACATTAGGTACTTATGACCTTTATCATGTGAATGACGATCTGAATCCGGTAGGGGTGTGGGATCTGATGTCCGACAACCTGAAGACTCCCCAGCAGATGAGTGCATATACCAAATACCGTTACTGCAAATGGATTGACGAAATTCCCGAAATATCCACTCCGGGTACGTATACGTTGAATCCTGTGGGAGGCAGTAGTAAAGAGAATATTGCCTATAAAATAAAGCCTACCGGTTCCGATGAATATTTTATTGTAGAGTATCGGAAAAAAGCCGGGACTTTTGATATTGGTCTGCCTTCCTCCGGTTTGCTGGTTTATCGTATTAACCCTAATGTGACAGGTGGAAATCTGAACTATAATGGAACTACTCGTCTGGACGAACAATACCTTTTCCGCCCGGGAGGAACAACCAAACTTGATGGTGACATAAGCAAAGCAGCTTTCAGTGCTGAAAGCGGACGTACTTCTTTGGGTGGAACTGCTGATTTTAAGCCTTTCTATAGTGATGGGAAAGAGGCTAAATTCGCGTTGGCGAATATATCTTCTTGTGGCGAGACGATCTCTTTTGATTTGCTGGAGCTGATGCCTCAGATTTATATCCCGAAACCGGATGTAACTTTGGGTGGTACTGCTGAGAGTACTGTTGAAGTGAACGTTGAGGCAGATGTTGCCTGGAAGGCTGTAGATATACCCGATTGGCTGACGGTTACCCCTCTTCAGGGTGAAGCGGGTAAGTCGACTCTCATTTTGCAGGCTAAATCTGCGAATGAAAATGCACAGCTGCGCACTGCTGTCTTTTATTTACAAGGAGTGGAGGATGCTTCTATTACCGCTTCAATAAATGTTTCACAGCGTTCCAATCTCATACAGTCCCCCTCTGCTTTGACAGCCAAAGTGGAAGGAAATGCCGTTGTTTTGTCATGGGTAGCTCCACACGAAGGTACTCCGGCTTTGGTGGAAGATTTTGAAGATTCGCAGAGTCTGGCTAAGTGGACAATAAAGAATGAAGGTGACCGGGGATGGGTATGGAAAAAGTCTGAGAAATATGCAGAACCCTATACCGGAAACTATTCAATGCGCCTGTTGGACGCCTGGGAGGATATCCATCAGGATGAATTTCTGATATCTCCTTCTTTCTCTAAAGGTAAGTCGCTGACGTTTTATTCTAAGTCTACAGCTCCTCAGAAGAATAATCCCGCTAATTTTTATTATGTAGAAGTAAGTTCGGATGGGGGTACAACCTGGGAGAAAATATGGGATTTGAAAACAGATTGTTCCGTTGTGAATAAATATACCCGGGTTGATATCGACTTATCTCCTTATATGTCTGATGATATGAAAATCGCTTTTCATGCATATGATACCAATCAGATGGGGCTGTCTTACTGGTGGCATGTAGACGACGTTGCTGTTTATCCGCAGGTAGAGCATTCCATCATAACCGGTTATGCGATTTATAGAAACGGAGAGAAGATTGGCACTGCCACAACTTCTGCTTTTACAGATACCGCTCCGCTTTCCGGAGAAAACGTATATACCGTTCGCGCTGAAGGCTCTTTTGGCGATACGCCGGATTCTGAATCGGTAACGGTTTCGTATACAGGGACAGGTATCTGTACTCCTTCTGCTTCATTGTCAGAGGTAACTATGTCGTACCGGCAAGGCGTGCTTCATCTGGAAAGTGAGAATGCAATCAAGAATTTAGCCATGTATTCTCTTGATGGAAAACCGGTATTGAATATTGCTCCCGGAAGGAAATCTTATGATGCTGATGTGCGACATTTAGCTACCGGAATGTATATTGCTTACGTGCTGACAGAAGGTGGTAGTCGTCCGTCGATATTAAAGTTGTTGATAGAATAACTCTCTCTTATATAAGTTTCTCTCTCATCTTCCATTGTTTGAATGTTGCTACTTATCAGCTGTTTGAATGGTGGAAGATGTTTTATTTTCATATGAAAACACTTTGTTTCTTTATATTGAGAAAACTTTATCAACCTATAGATACACTTTGAGACATACTGAAAAGTTTTTATTATAAAAACATGGTCTGCCATGCAACCTTTCGCATACTGTTTGCGTCTTATAGATATTACAAACTACTTAAATGAAAAAAATATGAATATGAGAGGATTTATTGGAATGATTACTTTGTTTTCATTCTTGCTGACTACAACAACAGCTTGTTCCCAGATTAACCGTGTGAAAGCAAACGGAACGTATAAAACAAAAAATATCAAAATCGGAAGTTTCGACAAGATAAACCTTCAGGGAAGTCCGACAGTTATTTATACGCAGTCTGCTGATAATAAATCAACTTTAGAGATTTACGGCTCGGATAATATTCTCAACCTGGTAGAGTGTACAGTATCTGATGGCACACTGTTTGTCTCCTTTAAGAAAGGTACAAATATTGAGTTTGGTAAAGAGGGAAGATTAAAAGTAATGGCTTCCAGCCCCATGTTGAAAGATGTGTTATTGCAAGGATCAGGAGATGTAGTCTTAAATAATAAAGTGAAATCAGATCGTCTATCCCTTACTCTGAAAGGTTCCGGAGATATCAATGCCGGGGAAATCGTTTGTACGAATGCTTTTTCGGCAACTCTGCAAGGTTCCGGTGACATTTCTGTCAAAAACAGTATCAATGCAGGGAATGTAGATTTGAATTTATCCGGCTCTGGTGATCTGGATATATATAACCTGACGGCTAAGTCTACTACGGCAATTCTCCGTGGATCAGGAGACCTGAAGGTGAAAGGTACCAATGTAGCTGGGGATGTAACAGTCAACCTGTCCGGTTCCGGTGATCTGGATTTTGTGGGAATACAGGGAGAGACCGTAAAGGCTGAATTGCAAGGTTCCGGTGATTTGAAGGTAGCGGGTACGGCAGAACGGGCTGTATTATCATTACGCAATTCTGGCGATCTGAATGCGAAAGACCTGAAAGCTGTTGATGTAGATGCGAGTGTAAACGGCTCCGGTTCTATTTCCTGTTATGTTTCCGGTACGCTGAAATGCAATATATCCGGAAGTGGTGATATTGGCTATAAAGGTAGTCCGGTTAATATCCATTCGAATGGTAAACGCAATCCGCACAAATTGTAAGACGAATGTCTGAATAACTTAAATATCTGAATATTAGCCGTCGTGAGACGGCTTTTTTTATACCAAACTTTGGTTAGTCACAAAAAATGTTTTATCTTTGCGCCCGATTTATAGAAAATATAATGTCTTATTTAATTAAAGTATCTCAAAACAATTAATTATTAATGGAAAACTTAAAGAACGTTGCTCCTGTTGAAGACTTCAACTGGGATGCGTATGAAAATGGCGAATCATTCGCCGGCGCCAGCCAAGAGGAACTCGAAAAAGCTTATGACAGTACGCTTAACAAAGTGAACGACCGTGAGGTTGTTGACGGAACTGTAATCGCAATGAACAAGCGTGAAGTCGTTGTGAACATCGGTTACAAATCAGACGGTATCATTCCTTTGAATGAATTCCGTTACAATCCTGACTTGAAAATTGGTGATACTGTAGAAGTATACATCGAAAATCAGGAAGACAAAAAAGGACAGTTGGTTCTGTCTCACAGAAAAGCTCGTGCTACCCGTTCTTGGGATCGCGTTAATGCTGCTCTGGAAAACGAAGAAATTATCAAGGGTTACATCAAGTGCCGCACTAAGGGTGGTATGATCGTAGACGTATTCGGTATCGAAGCATTCTTGCCGGGGTCTCAGATCGACGTTAAACCGATCCGCGACTATGATGTATTCGTTGGAAAAACAATGGAATTCAAAGTTGTTAAAATCAACCAGGAATTCAAAAACGTTGTTGTATCTCACAAAGCTCTTATCGAAGCTGAACTGGAACAACAGAAGAAAGAAATTATCGGTAAGCTTGAAAAAGGACAAGTTCTTGAAGGAACCGTTAAAAACATCACTTCTTATGGTGTATTCATCGACCTGGGTGGCGTAGACGGATTGATCCACATCACTGACCTTTCATGGGGCCGCGTAAGCGATCCGAAAGAGGTGGTTGAACTCGATCAGAAGCTCAACGTTGTTATCCTCGACTTCGATGACGAAAAGAAACGTATTGCTTTGGGTCTGAAACAACTTACTCCGCACCCATGGGATGCACTTGATCCTAACTTGAAGGTCGGTGATCACGTGAAGGGTAAAGTGGTTGTTATGGCTGACTACGGTGCATTCATTGAAATCGCTGCCGGTGTTGAAGGTCTGATCCACGTATCTGAAATGTCATGGTCACAGCACCTGCGTTCTGCTCAGGACTTCATGAAAGTGGGCGACGAAGTAGAAGCTGTTGTATTGACTCTGGACCGTGAAGAACGTAAAATGTCTTTGGGTATCAAACAATTGAAACAAGATCCATGGGAAACTATTGAAGATAAGTATCCTGTAGGTTCTAAGCATACTGCAAAAGTTCGTAACTTCACTAACTTCGGTGTATTTGTAGAAATCGAAGAAGGTGTTGACGGATTGATCCACATCTCTGACCTGTCTTGGACAAAGAAGGTAAAACACCCGTCAGAATTTACTCAGATTGGTGCTGATATCGAAGTTCAGGTATTGGAAATCGACAAAGAAAACCGTCGTTTGAGTCTTGGTCACAAACAACTCGAAGAAAATCCTTGGGATGTATTCGAAACCGTATTTACTGTAGGTTCAGTACACGAAGGAACAATCATCGAAATGTTGGATAAGGGCGCTGTAGTTGCTCTGCCTTATGGTGTTGAAGGTTTCGCTACTCCGAAACATCTTGTTAAGGAAGATGGTTCACAGGCTCAGTTGGACGAGAAACTTGAGTTCAAGGTAATCGAATTCAACAAGGATGCTAAGAGAATCATTCTGTCTCACAGCCGTATCTTTGAAGATGTTGCTAAGGCAGAAGAAAGAGCTGAGAAGAAAGCTGCTTCTAATGCAAAGAAGACTTCTGCTAAGAAAGAAGATGCTCCGATGATTCAGAACCAGGCTGCTTCTACAACTCTGGGTGACATCGATGCTTTGGCTGCTTTGAAAGAACAGTTGGAAGGTAAGAATTAATTCGATTAATTCTATAATATTTTTAGAAAGGGTATCAGTTCGCTGATGCCCTTTTTTCTTTTTATCTTTGCTTTAAAACGAAAATAAGCTGCACTCTGGCATAAAAAATGAACAGGTTCATTTTATTCTGCTCTCGGTTTGCATTATCTTTGTCTCTGTTATGGAGAAATTTGAATTACATATATTGGGCTGTGGCTCTGCGTTGCCTACTACGCGCCATTTTGCGACTTCACAGGTGGTGAACCTGCGTGATAAACTTTTTATGATAGATTGCGGCGAGGGGGCACAAATGCAACTTCGTAAATCCCGGTTGAAGTTTTCCCGGTTGAATCATATCTTTATTTCTCATTTGCATGGCGATCATTGTTTTGGCCTGATGGGGCTTATTTCTACTTTCGGACTGTTAGGACGTACGGCAGAACTCCATATTCATTCTCCTAAAGGGCTGGAAGAATTGTTTTCTCCACTACTGGCCTTTTTCTGTAAGAACATGAGTTATCAGGTTGTTTTTCATGAATTTGATACGAAAGAGCCTGTGTTGATCTATGAAGATCGCTCCATGACTGTTACAACAATTCCTTTACAACACCGCATTCCTTGTTGCGGTTTCCTGTTTGCTGAGAAACCTCGTCCCAATCATATCATCAGGGAGATGATTGATTTCTACCAGGTACCGGTCTACGAACTGAACCGCATTAAGAATGGGGCTGATTTTGTGACTCGGGAAGGAGAAGTAATAGCCAATGATCGTCTCACACGCCCTTCTGAACCCGTTCGAAAATATGCCTATTGTTCCGATACTATTTATCGGAAAGAGATAGCCCGGCAGATTGCGGGTGTTGATCTCCTGTTTCATGAAGCTACATTTGCTCAAATAGATTTGGCCAGAGCCAAAGAAACCTTTCATACTACTGCTTCCCAGGCAGCCCGGCTCGCTCTGGATGCAGGAGTAAAGCAACTTGTCATCGGGCACTTTTCGGCACGTTATGAGAATGAACAGGTTTTGCTGGAAGAAGCCGCTACTGTTTTTCCAAATACTATCCTGGCTAAGGAGAACCTTTGCATCAATCTGTGACAACTTTCAGGCGTAAAGTTTGTTTTATAGGGAGGAACAACGTATATTTGTACTGAATAAACAGAATCGGATACATACCAGATGAAAAGGTTATTTTTCTACTTTTTCTTTGCTTTGGCTCTTCTGCCTTTTTCCACAATGACGGCGCAGGAAGGGCGTAAAGCGGAAACTGTTCAGAGTGAGCAGTCTTCCCTTACATTGACTGTGTCCGGAACTACAGTGCGCGTTCAGAATGCTACCCCTGGTTCTTTGATAGAGGTATACAATATTCTTGGAGTGAAGGTCACCTCAGTGCGTATTGATACGGTTGATAAATCGGTGACTTTAAATCTTCCGAAGGGATATTATATCTTTAAAATAGGTGATATAGTGAGGAAAGTGGTAATAAAATAAAGAGATGGATGATGAAGCGGATCGTATTAAGCTTTCTTATTCTACTCGTGGTGGTATCTGCCTGTAAGGAAGAGAAACCAAAATCTCCGGTTGTTCTTTCTCTGTCCTCTTTCCATGAATTAGTTCATCCTGCATATTTAATAAATCCTGATAGTATACGCCAATACGTCCGTGTAAATTTGTCAAATGCTAATGATACGATGGCCTGGGACTCGGCTATGGTGAGTTATTATGCGGCAGACAGTGCAGCATTGTTTTGGATGAAAGATGGCGTAGGGCAATATGCCGATTCACTCCTTTATTGGTTGGAGAATTCTCATCGGCATGGATTAAACCCGGCACTTTTTAACGTCTCTGGTATACGAACCGATCTGGAACGTTTCCGTTCTCTGCAGTTGCATGAAGACGAAACGATCAATCATCTATTGGCACGTTTGGAGTATGGGCTAACAAGCTCTTACCTGTTTTATACCTGTGGACTTAAATATGGTTTTATTTCTCCTGTACAACTTCTGAATAATCAGGAAGAGGATGTTAAGAAAAAGAATGATACAGAAAAACAGAAAGAACCTTACCCCATTCCTTTGAAGAAGTGTAGTAAAGAGTTTGCTCTGGAGGCTTTGGCTTCTTTGGGGCAGAATCCTTTTGCTGCTTTTCGCCAGGCTCAGCCCACTTCTCCCTTCTATCTCAGTATGCAGAAAGAATTGGTACGCTTGGATTCTATAGGAGAGGCAGAATTTGAAGAAATTCCGCTTATAGGTGATACTTTACTGAAAGTGGGAGAAAGGCATCGTATTATACCATTGATTGCCGGTAGATTGATGCAAACCGGAGAACTGAAACAACAAGTCTCAGGTGATACATTGACTTCTGTTTTACTGGAGGCGGTAAATGAATTCCGTTTAACGAACCGCCTGTCTACAGACAATTCTATAGGGACCTATACCATCCGTTATCTCAATCGCCCTCTTGCTTACTATAAGGATCATTTGCTGATCAATCTGGAGCGAGCCCGCTGGCAATATAAATCCGAAAAAGGTTCTAAATATGTGATCGGTAATATAGCTGCTTTTATGTTACAGGCTTTTAATGAAGAGGTCGATTCTATTCTTGAGATGCGTATTTGCTGTGGTTCAGTAAGAAATAAAACTCCTTTGCTTTACAGTAAGATTTACTACATGGAGTTGAATCCTTATTGGAATGTTCCCCAGAATATAATACGTAAGGAGATTATTCCGTCTTATCGTCGCGATACTACTTACTTCACCCGAAACCGGATGAAAGTATATGATAAGAATGGAAACCGGGTGAATCCTCATGATGTAAAATGGGCTAAGTATACAGCAGGCGTACCGTTTACTGTAAAGCAGGACAACAAAGAAGGCAATTCTTTGGGACGAATTATTTTCCGTTTCCCCAATCCGTATGCTGTCTATCTGCACGATACTCCTTCCCGTTGGGCCTTTAACCGTTCCAATCGTGCGGTAAGTCATGGTTGTGTAAGGTTGGAGAGAGCGTTGGACTTTGCCTTTTTCTTATTGGAAAAGCCGGACGAACTGTTGGAAGATCGCATTCGTATTGCCATGGACATAGCTCCGAAGAGCGATGAAGGCAAAAAACTGAACCGAAGCGAAGCATACCGGGAACTTAAGCATTATAGTCTGAAGGAAGCTATCCCTCTGTTCCTGGATTATCAAACCATGTATCTGGCTGCCGATGGCAAGCTCAGTTACTGTGAGGATATTTACAAATATGATGACCCTTTGCTTGAAGCATTGAATAAGTTGAACCATAAATAAGCATAACATACAGAATACTAATAACCTTATGAATTCTTATAAAGAACGAGAGGTTTTAAGGCTCCTTCAGGACGAAGGTACACAACGAAAAGGATTTGAAATGATTGTGTCGCAATATAGCGAACAATTATATTGGCAGATTCGCCGGATGGTACTTTCTCATGATGACGCAAATGACCTTCTTCAAAATACGTTTGTCAAGGCATGGATGAACATCGATTATTTCCGGGCAGAAGCGAAGCTATCTACCTGGCTTTATCGCATTGCCCTGAACGAATGTATTACTTTTCTGAATAAGCAGCGTGCCATGAATACCGTAGCTATCGACGATCCGGAAGCCGCTGTCGTTGAGAGGCTGGAAAGTGATCCTTACTTCTCCGGTGATCAGGCACAGCTTATGTTACAAAAAGCCTTATTGTCACTGCCGGAGAAACAACGCATGGTTTTCAATCTGAAATACTACCAGGAGATGAAGTATGAAGAGATGTCGGAGATCTTTGGTACCTCAGTAGGAGCATTGAAAGCATCCTATCATCATGCGGTGAAGAAAATCGAAAAGTTTTTGGAAGGTGTTGATTAAACCTTTTAAATCATTAAATGTCTAAGAAAAAGAGAGGAGAAGATTATATGAAAGAAGAAGATGAAATATTGAAGAAAGTAGGTACAGGCAATGTTTTTAAGGTGCCTGATGGATACTTTGAGAATCTTACTTCAGAAGTGATGAACAAGCTTCCCGAAAAGGAAAAATCTGCCTTTGAAGTGAAAAAAACGACGAAGTGGGACAAAATTAAGCCATTGGCCTATATGGCGGCAATGTTTGTCGGAGCTGCATTTATAATTCGTATTGCATCGGTAAACTATAAACCTGAGGCTACAGAAATGGCTGTGATGGAGACGGTAGAGGTTGAGAGTGATTCTGATGAGTATATTAATGCTGTGCTCGAAGGTTCGATGATGGACGATTATTCATTGTATGTATATCTCACTGATGCCAGTGTGGAATAAAATAAATTAAACTGATTTTATTAAAATGAAAAGACTGATTATTCTGCTGTTTATCATTTGCGGCTTTACTCCTTTATTGTGGGCTATGGATGGGTGCAACCAACAACGTCTGTCACCGGAAGAATTCCGTGCCAAACAGAAGGCATTCATTATCGAGAAAGCTGGTTTGAACAAAGAAGAAGCTGCAAAGTTCTTTCCTGTATACTTTGAGCTTCAAGATAAAAAGAAAGCGTTGAATGATAAGGCCTGGGGGTTACTTCGTAAAGGAAAAGATGATAAAACGACAGAGGCACAGTATGCTGAAATTCTGAAAGGAGTATATGATGCCCGTTCAGCTTCGGACAAGCTGGAAAGAGATTATTACGAGAAATTCAAGAAAATCTTATCAAATAAGAAAATTTATATGGTGCAGAAAGCTGAAATGCGTTTTCACAGGGAACTGCTGAAAAGCGCAAACCGGAAAGATAAATAACCCTTATTTAGTTGAAAGTTGAGAGTTACTATGCAGCATAACAGCACAGCTAACTTTCAACTTTCAATTTTCAACTTTCAATTTTTACTTCTCAAGCTTTTTTGCTTCGTTCCAGATACGGTCCATTTCTTCGAGTGACATGTCTTTAAGGCTTTTTCCCTCTTTGATCGTGTGTTCTTCCAGATAATTGAATCGACGGATAAACTTCTGATTCGTAAGTTCCAGTGCATTATCCGGGTTGATTTTGTATAAGCGGGCGGCATTGATAAGGCTGAACATTACATCGCCGAATTCTGCTTCCGCTTTGACCTTGTCCATATTGGCTACCTCTTCCTGAAATTCTGCAATTTCTTCTTTTACTTTATCCCATACCTGTTCTTTTTCTTCCCAATCGAAACCTACATTCCGGGCTTTGTCTTGTATACGATAAGCTTTTATTAAAGAGGGCAGGGCGGATGGTACGCCACTAAGCACTGTTTTATTGCCGTCTTTTTCCTTTAGTTTCAATTGTTCCCAATTTTCAGAAACCTGTCCGGCGGTTTCGGCTTTTACTTCTCCGAATACATGAGGATGACGGAATATTAATTTCTCACAGAGCTTGTCACATACATCCTTTATGTCAAAGTCTCCTGTTTCCGAACCTATCTTGGCATAAAAAGCCACGTGTAGCAGCACATCTCCCAACTCTTTACAGATGTCCTTCTTATCATCGCGCATCAGAGCGTCACAGAGTTCATAAGTCTCCTCAATCGTATTAGGACGTAAGCTTTCATTAGTCTGTTTACGATCCCACGGGCATTTTACGCGTAGCTCGTCCAGTATGTCCAGGAAGTGGCCGAAGGCTTCCATTTGTTCTTTTCTTGAATGCATCTTTTCTTTTATACTAAGAAATATTAGAGTCTATATAATTTCTTGCAAAGATAGAGAAATTCGAGGCAAAGTATTCCTCTTTTAGTTTGTTTTGTTTCATTTGTGTTTTAAGGCTGGATTATGCAGGAACTGCCAAAGAATATGGTGTGACGAGCCTTTATAAGGCTATTTTTTATTAACTTTACCGCTAAAATTTTAAGACTATGTTTCATAAACTTGTAGCGATAGAACCGGTGAGTCTGGTTCCTTCCGCAGAAGAAGCGTTGCATTCTTTTGCAAATGAAGTTATTATGTATTCCGATATACCGGAGGGAGATGATGAAGTTGCAGCCCGTATTGGTGATGCCGATGCTGTACTTTTAAGTTATACTTCCCGGATAAACCGGTATGCATTGGAGAAATGCCCTAATGTTAAGTATATCGGCATGTGTTGTTCACTTTATTCTCCGGAAAGTGCTAATGTAGATATTCGTTATGCCAACCAACAGGGGATTACGGTAACGGGTATCCGCGATTATGGTGATGAAGGAGTGGTAGAATATGTGATTAGTGAACTGGTACGTTGTTTACACGGATTCGGGCAGGAACCATGGGATGGTATGGCACGTGAGATTACAGGATTGAAGGTTGGTGTTGTGGGGCTTGGTAAGTCCGGTGGCATGATAGCAGATGCATTGAATTTTCTGGGTGCTGATATTGCTTATTATGCCCGCAGTGAGAAAAAGGAAGCTGCAGCCAAAGGATATCGTTTTATGCCGTTAAATGAGCTTCTTGCTCAGAGCGAAGTAGTTTTTTGTTGTCTCAACAAAAATACAGTTCTATTACATGATGCTGAATTCAAAGCGCTTGGAAACAAAAAGATATTGTTCAATACCGGCTTGTCGCCGGCATGGGATGAACCTGCATTTGCACAATGGCTCGAAGGAGATAATCTTTGTTTTTGTGATACGGTGGGTGCATTGGGAGGCACACAGTATCTCAATCATCCGCATGTGCGTTGTATGCAGGTATCAACAGGCCGCACTCGCCAGGCGTTTGACCGCCTGAGCAAGAAAGTGCTTGCCAATCTGTCAGAATACAATGGGTGAGGTTATATTGATCAGGGTGTTCACTACAGACCACCCTGCAATATCGGACGTAGCGCTGTACACCTCTACTACAGCATGTACCTGATCATTTTTTATTTCAACCTTTTGAGTATCTCCTACGAATCCGGGGGTGGATTGTATGGATACCTGCATATTCTCCGGACCAACAGAGGCCAGTGAGGCAGCAACTGCTACATTGACTTTGGTTGGAAACATACCTATTGCTTCTGTTGCATTTCCGGAAAAGACGATACGTTGTTCTGTCTGTAAAGTTTCATCGTATACAGCCGTACCTTTCAATGCATTCGGACCTTTCTCGTTGAAGAAACGGGCAGAAGCATTTCCCATTAGGAAAGCAGTTCTTAAAACATCAAACCCTCCGGTAGCTCCGGATACGGGGTATACACGTGTACCATTCTCCCTGGCTGTTTTCTTCACTTCCTCATAAAAGGTGGTATCTGCCAAAGCACCGATAGACAAAGTGATGATGGAAGTACCATTTTTTAACGCAGGCAAAGCAAGCGCTTTCATGGCACTGGGAGAAGCTGACTCCACCAGATAGTCGGGTTTCAAACCGAGCAGTTCTTCCAGAGTAGCACAGGCTGCACAGGGTTTTCCATGCTGCTGCATTTTAGTTACAATACGTTCGGCTTTTGATGCCGTACGTGAATAAACACCTACCAGATCATAATCGGGTAATAATCCATTGACAACTGCATCCGCAACGATTTCAGCAAGTCGTCCACATCCTACAATTACTAATTTTTTCATGCGGCAAAGATACAGCTTTTAAGCATATAACCTATAATGTATATATCTACCTGTTTGTTGATTTACTATTTTCCCGTTTGGTAATCCCGGTATGAGATTAAGAGTCCTACTACTTCCGAATAGTTTTTGCGTCCGCTTTCTATTTTGTTTCCTTTGAGGTAAAGGTCGTATATCCAGTCTTGGATACTGCCAACCAGAGGACTGTATTTCGCCATCCAGTATTCCTGATTAGAGCGGGCAAGTTCAATGATTTCCGGTCGGATACGTTTGAATAGTTCATTGTATTCTTCTTCTGTCATGAGTCGGCGCGCATTGCCCAGAATATGACTCAGGACAGAGAAATAACCACTGAAACGGATACTTTCCACTTGCGAACGTGTACATACCTGATATGCATAAAAGTTGGCTTCGGCTTCGCTGGTGATGCCCAGCAAATGGGCAAGTTCATGCGTATACGTTGCCGGATACTGGGAAGGGAGTAAATCGCCGTTCAACGTGAATTCACAAAAGAAAGGTCCCATACTGCCACTCACACCAACCATCGATATGAATGGAGTGAATAGCATTGTTTTCACTTTGGGCGAATCAGATGGAGGTCGATGTACGCCTAATGTATCACTGATTTGCCGGTATCCTTTGACTGCTTCCCGGCAGATAATATCCTTGTTTATTTCTGTAACAGGGACATAAGAATCATTCAGATGTTGAATGTATTCGTCCACAAATGCTTTGAATTTATCGGGGGTATAGGCAACATAAGGAATGTCTGTACGTTCGTAAAAGTTCTTTTGCGAATAATTCAGCCCCCATGCGAAGTAAAACCATACATATACCCACAAAAGATATTCACCGTCACGTAATAAAATCTTTTTCCAGGGATATTTTTTTATCCGTCCGTAAATAGGATAGAGGATGACACCGGTAATACTGAGAAATATGAATAAATCGCCTATGGCAAAAGGAAACAAACGTGAGAACGAAGACAGACAAAACGAAATAACCGGGTATACGGACCGGGCATAACCTTCGCCCATCGCCGGAATAAGCTGAGTGGTCCAGATAAGTAACAGGAGAGTTCCCAGAATGATATAGCGTATCTTTTGTTTTCGCTTCATAGTCAAATTTCTTTTATAGGACAAAAATATGTATTAATTGAATGCCGTGCAGAAAATTACCTCTATATTTGCGAAATTTCTGTTAATAAACAAATTTATATATCAATAACACACACATTGATTATGGCTAATACAGAGGGAATAGAAAGCTATTGTCGCAATTGCGTATCACGTGATTTCGTGATGGGACGCGGACTCGTCTGTAAACGTACGGGAACATTACCGGACTTTGAAGATGCTTGTGAAAATTTTCAAAAAGATGAAGAATTGGAAAAGATAGCACCCACTCCGGATCCGGAAATATTTTCTGCAGTGCTGAGCAGAGAGCAGCTACTGGCAGAAGAAAATCTTCCGAAGGCGGTATTGTGGGGAACGGGGGCTTGTCTTTTAGGAGCTGTTGCCTGGGGATTGGTTTCTGTTTCCACTGGCTATCAGATTGGCTATATGGCTATTGGTATCGGTTTCATTGTTGGATTGGCTATGCGCAGGGGAAAGGGAGTGCGTCCTGTTTTCGGAATCATTGGAGCAGCTCTGGCTTTGTTGAGTTGCATTTTAGGAGATTTCTTTTCTATTATAGGCTATGTAGCTAAAGAATATAGTTTATCTTATATGGAGGCACTGGCGGAAACAGATTTTAAAGCAGTATTCTCGGTAATGGCCGAAAATATAGTTTCTGCTACTGCTCTATTTTACGGAATAGCACTTTACGAAGGCTATAAACTCTCTTTCCGTGTACAGAAACAGCCGGAGAGTGGTAAGATTTGAATTTAAATTATTAATTTTGCATCCATTATTCGCAATAAATTAAACATATAGAAATATAACATGGAATTAGCAAGTAAGTACAATCCCGCTGACGTGGAGGGAAAGTGGTACCAGTATTGGTTGGATCACAAATTATTTAGTTCAAAACCCGATGGTCGTGAACCTTACACCATCGTCATTCCTCCTCCTAACGTCACTGGTGTGTTACACATGGGACACATGCTTAATAATACCATTCAGGATATTCTTGTTCGCCGTGCCCGTATGGAAGGTAAAAATGCCTGTTGGGTACCGGGAACAGATCATGCCTCTATTGCAACTGAAGCCAAGGTGGTAAACAGACTTGCAGCGGAAGGAATCAAAAAGACGGATCTGACCCGTGACGAATTTCTCAAACATGCCTGGGCATGGACCGAAGAGCACGGTGGTATTATCCTGAAACAGCTTCGTAGACTGGGAGCATCTTGTGACTGGGATCGTACCGCATTTACTATGGACGAAAAACGTAGCGAAAGTGTACTGAAGGTTTTCGTAGATCTTTATAATAAGGGACTTATTTACCGGGGAGTTCGTATGGTGAACTGGGACCCGAAAGCATTGACTGCCCTCTCTGACGAAGAGGTGATTTATAAAGAAGAACATGGAAAACTTTATTATTTGCGCTATAAAGTAGAAGGAGATCCGGAAGGACGTTATGCGGTGGTTGCTACTACTCGTCCGGAAACAATTATGGGTGATACCGCTATGTGTATCAATCCTGCCGATCCTAAAAACACCTGGTTGAAAGGTAAAAAAGTAATCGTACCGTTGGTAGGGCGCGTTATTCCGGTGATCGAAGATGATTACGTGGATATCGAATTCGGTACGGGTTGTCTGAAAGTGACTCCGGCACATGATGTGAACGACTATATGTTGGGCGAAAAATACAATTTGCCGAGTATTGATATTTTCAATGATAACGGAACATTAAGTGAAGCTGCCGGTATGTATATCGGTATGGATCGTTTTGATGTTCGTAAGCAGATAGAGAAAGATCTTGAAGCTGCCGGATTGCTTGAAAAGACAGAGGCTTATACGAATAAGGTAGGTTATTCAGAGCGTACCAATGTAGTGATTGAACCGAAATTGTCTATGCAGTGGTTCCTTAAGATGCAGCACTTTGCAGAGATGGCGTTGCCACCTGTAATGAATGACGAACTGAAATTTTATCCTCCTAAGTATAAGAATACTTACCGGCACTGGATGGAAAACATAAAAGACTGGTGTATCAGTCGTCAGTTATGGTGGGGACATCGTATTCCGGCTTACTTTTTACCTGAGGGTGGCTATGTGGTAGCTGCTACAGACGAGGAAGCATTGAAACTTGCCAAAGAAAAAACAGGAAATAACGCATTGACTCTGGCCGATATCCGTCAGGATGAAGATTGTCTGGATACTTGGTTCTCTTCCTGGTTGTGGCCTATTTCATTGTTTGATGGTATTAATAATCCGGGTAACAAAGAGATTGAGTATTACTATCCTACAAGTGACCTTGTTACAGGTCCGGATATTATTTTCTTCTGGGTAGCCCGCATGATTATGGCCGGTTATGAGTATGAAGGAAAGATGCCGTTTAAGAATGTATATTTCACTGGTATCGTTCGTGATAAGCTGGGACGCAAAATGTCTAAATCATTGGGTAATTCACCCGATCCATTGGAACTAATTGAAAAATACGGTGCCGATGGGGTACGTATGGGTATGATGCTTGCGGCTCCTGCCGGGAACGACATTCTCTTTGATGATGCATTGTGCGAGCAAGGACGTAATTTCTGTAACAAGATATGGAATGCTTTCCGGTTGATCAAAGGATGGAAGGTTGCTGATAATGCTGAAGTTCCCGAAGCGTCTAAGTTGGCTGTCCGCTGGTTTGAGTCCAAACAGAATGAAGTAGCTGCTGAGGTTGCCGATCTGTTCAGTAAATATCGTTTGAGTGAAGCACTTATGGCTGTTTATAAGCTGTTCTGGGATGAGTTCTCTTCTTGGTATCTGGAAATGATTAAGCCGGCTTACGGACAAGCTATTGACCGTGTTACTTTTGATGCTACTATTGGATTTTTGAATAATTTGCTCCATTTGCTTCATCCGTTTATGCCTTTCATTACCGAAGAGTTGTGGCAACAGATGGCCGAACGTAAGGAGGGAGAGAGTCTGATGGTGAATTCTTTATTGTTGAATGGAACCGTTGATGAAGCATTTATTCAGCAGTTTGAAGTGGTGAAGGAAGTGATCAGTAATATCCGTACGATTCGTTTGCAGAAGAATATTGCTCAGAAAGAAGCACTTGAGTTGCAGGTGATAGGTGAAAATCCGGTTACTGCATTTAATGCTGTGATTATTAAGATTTGTAATCTGTCCGGTATTGCAGTGGTGGAAGCCAAAGCAGAAGGAGCATCCTCTTTCATGGTAGGTACTATTGAGTTTGCTGTTCCGCTTGGCAATATGATTGACGTAGAAGCAGAGATCGCTCGTATGGAAGCTGAACTGAAACATAAAGAAGGATTCCTGCAAGGTGTGTTGAAGAAACTTAGTAACGAGAAGTTTGTAAATAATGCTCCACCGGCAGTCATTGAGATTGAACGAAAGAAACAGGCAGATGCCGAAAGTATTATTAATTCATTGAAAGAAAGTATCGCTTCTTTAAAGAAAGCATAAACTGATTCTATAGAAGTAGAAAGGCATTCCAAAATATTGGGGTGCCTTTCTTTTTTTTATCAAAATAAATTTTACCTTTGCCTTTGTAATAAAAACAACAAACAAATGAAACAGACAACTCTATTATTGTCTTTTATTGCTTTACTGCTATGCGGTACAAGCTCTTCTATATTTGCTCATGGCAACAATGGAGATGAGATTTTATTTTTGAATTCAATAAATTTTAATCTTCCCTGGGCAAAGGCTATGTACTGGCATGCCAGTGAAGACCTGGAGCGGAAGGGATTTGATGTAAAAGCAGAGTCGTTGTCAGTGCCTGCCCTGAGAGATCAAGGTGAAGTGGATGCGGTGTTGTTGCATTTGAAAGAAAAATATCCGCTTCCTCCAAAGTTAATAGTCATGATAGGTGATCCCGGTTGGATTGTATGCCGGGAACTTTTTGATGGAATATGGAAAGATGTTCCTGTGATTATAACCAATTCCCGTGAATATTTGCCGGCTACGCTCGAAGTACTTTTGTCTCACGAGCCATTGACTGCAAGCAATTCTGTTTCGGCGGATGTCTGGCGGAAGGGATACAATGTCACTTTTTTGCGTCAGGTATATTATGTTAAGGAAACCATAGAGTTAATGCAAAAGATAATGCCTGAAATGAAGCGTATTGCTTTTATTTCAGACGATCGTTATATTAGTAAGATGGCTTGTTCGGATGTAGAGAATGCTGTGGCGAATTTTTTCCCGGATCAGGAGCTTCATCAGCTTTCTACGACTTTTCTTTCTACCGAGATGCTGTTGGATACACTACGTAGTTATGATCGTACTACCGGCCTTATCTATTATTCCTGGTTTGAATCTCACAACCGGAATGACAATAACTATCTCTTTGACCATTTACAGGATATTATTCATAATTTTGTTCATACTCCTCTGTTTTTGCTTGCTGCCGAAGATTTATCCAAAGAAACGTTTGCGGGCGGTTATTATGTATCTTCCGAATCTTTTGGAAATTCATTGCTTTCCATGATCTATCGTGTGTTGGATGGAGAATCTCCCCGGGATATCCCCGGAATGGATGGTGGCGTACCTTCTGCTACTCTCTGTTATCCGGTGTTGCAAGAGCATGGTATCCCCGAATTTCTTTATCCGAAAGACGTGACTTATGTGAACAAACCAGCTCCATTTCTGGAACAATATGAGAAACAATTACTTTGTGCAGGTATTTTTCTTTTGGTAATAGTGGTTGCTGTTATTTATTATATTTCTATTCTTAAAAAGGCATATGGCCGATTGAAAGAGGCCAAAGAGCAGGCGGAAGTAGCCAATCAGTTAAAATCAGCTTTCCTTGCCAATATGAGTCACGAGATTCGTACTCCTCTGAATGCCATTGTGGGTTTCTCTAATATGTTGCCTCATGTTGAGGGAAAAGAAGAGATGGAAGAGTATGTAGGTATTATTGAGAATAATACAAATTTACTTCTTCAGTTGATCAGTGATATTCTGGATATGGCGAAAATAGAGGCCGGGACATATGATTTTCATGAAACGTATGTGGATGTCAATTCGATACTCGATGAAATAGAGCAAAGTATCCGGTTGAGAATTAAGAATGAAAAGGTGGATCTTATTTTTGAAGAACGCTTACCACAATGCGTATTATATATTGACCGGAACAGGTTGATACAAGTGATAACCAATTTTCTGACCAATGCTATTAAATTCACAGAAAGCGGGATCATCACAATGGGATATCGTTTGAAAGATAAACATACAATTTATTTCTATGTTTCTGATACCGGGTGTGGTATGTCTGATGAACAGTGTCAACATGTGTTTGAGCGATTTGTGAAATACAATTCGTTTATTCAGGGTACAGGATTAGGATTATCTATCTGTAAAATGATAATTGAAAAAATGGGTGGAGAAATAGGAGTCAACTCAATACCGGATAAAGGTTCTGTATTTTGGTTTACTCTTCCTTATCGACAAGAATAATTTTCTCCTGTCGGTAAAGGAAGTCTTTATCATTTTTCAAGTAATTCTTTCAGAAAACTATCCAGTTCTTCATCCAGACCTTTTAAAAGTTCGTCATTTACAAGCAGTGTGTCATCATCTACCAGAAGTAATTCGGCTACTGTCTCTTTCTCTTCGTCTACTAACACAAAAGAGTAAGGTTTTAGGATCGTTAGCTTATCAAAATCTCCTCCGTCCTTCATCCTGCAAAGGATCGGTCGAAGAACACGTTCGGCATTCTCATAAAAATCATCACTTTCATATGCTGACCATTCGTCGATGGTCACATTGACCAGTTCATCGTCTTCGTCATCGAAGATGAATAGTTCGCCGGAATTCTGATTGGGTTGTATGTGAATATCTGTAACGATTGTTTGTTCGCAACCGCAAGTAAACTTTGCGACTGCTTTTCGTATAGCCGATTCGATTACAGATTGTGATTGTTGACTCAGTTTCATTGGTTTTCCTCCTTTTATTTAGATCAAAGGTATAAAAAAAATGCAATTCTGCCTATGTTTTGATTAAAAATCATCATTAAATCGGTTCATTTGCATATTTAATGATGACAATCCGGCTGTCCGTTTCTGTAACTCTACCACATAAAGACTGGTCATTACGTAATTCGGTATTTCGGATATGTCTACGTTGTCCTTATTTCTCTGATCAATTTTATCTATTTTATGAGCCAGTTCCTGGGCTTTTAGTGCCCATGTTTCGGCCTGTTCCAGTTCGTCTTTTATTTCGTAGTAAACAGCAATATTGTATGCAGACTGCATTTTCTTTTTATCACTTTTGGCAGTATTGAAAGATTGTTCCCAAAGTTTGAAGGCTTTGTCCCATGAGTTTTCACGGACGTATACGGCAGCATCACGCATATTTACGGAACCATTGTTGTAGAGATTGCGTGTAGCCGATGTCCAATAGGGTAGGAGGTGTTTTACAGGAATTGTTCCGGCAAACTCCGAGGCTTCTTGCTGTATCTGAGAATCTTTGATGAGGTGTGTCTGTACATATGAACTTGTGTTACCAAATTCTTCCCAGAAAATACTGTCATTAGGAGCGATGGTAAGCATGGGATTTTTACGCTTGGGAATATAAATCCTAAGCGTTGGGTACACTTTTACATCTACACTGCCATAATAACAGCTCCAGTCCGGAATATAACGAATGGTTTTGGTTGCTTTTAACTGAAGATTTTCCAGTGAGATCAGAAAGTCAACATCCAGATTTTCTGTCAGTTCCTTTACTTCCTCCTGAGTGAGTGTTTCTTCGCGCGCAAATTTGTCATTGGCACGCAGAGCAGAGTCACAAATGATAACTTCATCAAAATAGTTTTCGTTTGCTATGGCTTCAGCCAATGATTCGGCTGCTATTTTGGCATCTCCATTGTTGTAAGCAACGGCACGGGCTATCTCATCGTCTTTCCGTGATCTGTCCGATTCTATCCATTTATTGTCAGGCACGCTACTGGTATTATTGACAATCGCGACCCGGCGCAGTTCGGGAGGAAAGTTTATTTCCGCAGGCATCATATATTCGATAGGGATTTGCTCTATGGTCTGGCATGAACTGAATGCCAGACAGAAGAGTAACAATAGCGTGAATGAGTATTTTGCCATAATATTCAGTAGTTAGTAGTCAGTAGTTAGTAGTCAGTAGTTAGTAGTCAGTAGTTAGTAGTCAGTAGTTAGTAGTCAGTAGTTAGTAGTCAGTAGTTAGTAGTCAGAATCCTTTCGGCATGGCAACGCTTCCATACTGCATAGATTCTAACTACTAACTACTGAATTCTAACTACTGATTCTTACGCCCTTCCGTGACAGTTTTTGTATTTCTTACCGCTACCACAAGGACACGGATCGTTACGTCCTACTGTCTTTTCTGCACGTACGGGTTCGCGTTTTACAGCTTCGCGGGTATCCTGCTGTGCAGCAGCTTGTTGATTCGGATCGTTCAGGTCTTGTTTCTGTTCGCGATATTTACTCAAATCCTGGCGCCGTTCGGGAGCTGCTTCACGCACCTCTACACGTTGTGCCTGTTCGGGAGCTTCCTGTACCGGGATTTGTCCGCGCATCAGGATAGATACGGTCTGGTTATTGATCTTGTTTACCATGGTATCAAACAAGTTCACTGATTCCAGTTTATAGATCAACAACGGGTCTTTCTGTTCGTAGCTTGCATTTTGTACTGAATGTTTCAATTCATCCAGTTCACGAAGATTTTCTTTCCATGCTTCGTCAATTACATGAAGCAGGATAGATTTCTCGAATGATTTCACTACCTCTTTAGATTCACTTTCGTAAGCGGCTTTCAGATTACAGGAGATGTTGTACATACGTTTTCCGTCCGTGATAGGGATCAGAATGTTTTCGTACATATGTCCCTGATTCTCATATACCTGTTTGATTACAGGATTTGCTATTTGTGCCAGACGTTCACTTTTACGCTTGAAGTTAGCCATTGCTTCATCAAAAGTTCTTTCAGCCAGCTTTTCTTTCTTCTCACTGCGGAATTCCTCTTCTGTGAAAGGAGCATCCATAGCTAATGTCTGAAGAAGGTCGAACTTACAGTTTTCATATTCCGCATTGTTTTCAATGGCGGCTGCACAACGGTCCCAGATCATGTTTACAATGTCCATACCGATGCGTTCGCCCATCAGTGCATGGCGACGTTTCGTATAGACAACCGTACGTTGCTTGTTCATTACGTCATCATATTCCAGCAAACGTTTACGGATACCGAAATTGTTTTCTTCCACTTTCTTCTGTGCACGTTCAATGGAATTTGAAATCATCTTATGTTCGATCATTTCTCCTTCCTGGAATCCTAATCTATCCATAACACCGGCGATACGGTCGGAAGAGAAGAGACGCATCAAATCGTCTTCCAGTGAAACGAAGAATACAGAAGAACCCGGGTCACCCTGACGTCCGGCACGACCACGCAACTGGCGGTCTACACGACGGGATTCGTGGCGTTCCGTACCAATGATAGCCAAACCGCCGGCAGCCTTAACTTCCGGACTCAGTTTGATGTCGGTACCACGACCTGCCATATTGGTAGCAATAGTCACTGTACCTTGCAAACCGGCTTTTGCCACAATGTCAGCTTCCCGCTGGTGTAACTTCGCATTCAATACGTTATGTTCGATTTTACGCATAGTCAACATCTTGCTCAGCATTTCGGAGATTTCTACCGAAGTAGTACCTACCAGTACCGGGCGGCCGGCATTGACCAGTTGTTCTATTTCCTCAATAACGGCTTTATACTTTTCACGTTTTGTTTTATAAACGCGGTCGTTCATATCTTTACGGGCAATAGGACGGTTGGTGGGGATTACTACTACATCGAGTTTGTAGATGTCCCAAAGTTCACCTGCTTCTGTTTCGGCAGTACCGGTCATACCCGATAGCTTGTGATACATACGGAAGTAGTTCTGCAATGTGATAGTAGCAAAAGTTTGTGTGGCAGCTTCTACCTTAACACGCTCTTTAGCTTCGATTGCCTGGTGGAGTCCGTCTGAATAACGGCGGCCTTCCATGATACGGCCCGTCTGTTCGTCAACAATCTTCACCTGTCCGTCAATTACAACGTATTCGTCGTCTTTCTCAAACATGGTATATGCTTTCAGCAGCTGATTGATGGTGTGTACACGTTCCGATTTGATGGCGTAGTTAGTCATCAGGGCATCTTTCTTTTCCAATTTTTGCTCGTCGCTCAGATCCTTCTCATTTTCCAGTTCAGAGAGCTGTGCTGCGATATCCGGCAATACAAACAGAGTCGGATCGTCAGAATTACCCGTGATCAGGTCAACACCTTTGTCCGTCAGGTCTACGCTGTTCATCTTTTCATCAATAACGAAATACAGTGGGTCAGTAGCCTCATGCATACGTTTATTGTTCTGTTCCATATAGATCTCTTCTGTTTTCAGCATACCGGCTTTGATACCCTGTTCACTCAGGAACTTGATCAATGCTTTGTTTTTAGGCAATGCCTTATGACTACGGAAGAGAGCGAGGAACCCTTCTTCTACCTCTTTCTTATCGTCTGATGCGATTAATTTCTTTGCATCTGTCAGGTATTTGGTTGCCAGTACTTTCTGGGCTTCTACAAGACGTTCTACCAGTGGGCAAAGAGATTCGAAAAGTTGGTCTTCGCCTTTAGGAACAGGACCAGAGATAATCAACGGAGTACGCGCATCATCAATCAATACCGAGTCTACCTCATCGACAATAGCATAGTTGTGTTGGCGTTGTACAAGGTCTTTGGGACTGATAGCCATATTGTCGCGCAGGTAGTCGAAACCAAATTCATTATTTGTACCGAAAGTGATATCAGCCAGATAAGCCTGACGGCGTGCATCTGAGTTTGGTTGATGACGGTCGATACAATCAACGCTTAATCCATGGAACATATAAAGCGGTCCCATCCATTCGGAGTCACGTTTTGCCAGATAGTCATTCACTGTTACTACATGTACACCGTTGCCTGTCAGTGCATTGAGGAATACAGGCAGGGTAGCCACCAGGGTTTTACCTTCACCTGTTGCCATTTCGGCAATTTTTCCTTTATGAAGTACTACACCACCAAAAAGCTGTACATCATAATGGATCATATTCCATATCGTATCATTCCCACCGGCATTCCAGTGATTCTGATAGATCGCTTTGTCACCTTCGATGCGTACGAAATCTTTGGTTGCAGCCAGTGTACGGTCAAAATCTGTGGCAGTTACCACAATTTCTTCGTTTTCGGTGAAACGTCTGGCTGTGTCTTTTACGATAGAGAAAGCTACCGGGAGTACTTCTTCCAGTGCTTTTTCGTATATTTCGAGTATTTCTTTTTCGAGTTTATCAATCTGAGCAAATACCTCTTCGCGATCTTCCAGTTCTATTGATTCAATACTTGCTTTCAGTTCTTCCACTTTGGCACGTTCCTGGGTAGCAGAGTTGTAGATGTATTGTTTCAGTTCTTGTGTTTTGGCACGAAGTCCATCATTATCCAATTTTTCAACCTCAGGGTAAGCGGCTTTGATTTTGTCTACCCAAGGTTGAATTTCTTTCATGTCTCGTGTGGATTTGTTTCCGAAAATCGAGCTCAAAAATTCATTAAATCCCATTTGTGTATTATATTTATTATTATTTACTTAAGTTGAAAAAAGTGTGTTTTTACCGTATGGTAAGTGGTGTTGAAGAGCAGGCATTGGGAGCCCGTATCCTCATGGTATGAGCCAGTGTTGGGGCGATATGGCCCACACTTACAGGTGTGTTTATTATCTCCGGTTTTACCGAGTTTCCAAAAAACACAAGTGGTACCGGGATATGCGCGCTACGAATTATTCTGTTTTCCGTCGGATTGGATTCATTGACAATTGTCCATCCCGGCAGCACTTCAATGAGCAAGTCTCCCGAACGTTTGCGGTGAAATCCGTTGCGTATCAGGTCTATTTCCGGTGTCCATGAGCCTAACAGCAGGCGTTGTGCCGAATATGCTTCGTTTACGCCACTAAATTGCATCAGGAAGTCGGCTGCTTTATTCTGTATTTCAGAAAGATCGAGTTGCTTTTTCTCTATCAGCTTGTGGTTGAGATATATTTGCTGGTCATAATAAGCTTCTACATATTGTCCTTCACCGTAAGTAGCCATCAAAAACATATTCAGCAGAGCTGCGCAACGATTCAGGTGGAATTCTCCTCCGGGAATGCGGTAAAGTCCGTGATCGGCCGATTCTGTGTCTACGTATCCGGTAGAAGTAATGCAGAAAAGTACATTTTGAAGTCCTATTTTTTTGTCGATCACATCTAGCAGGTGAGCAATACTGCGGTCCAGTCTTACGTATGTATCCTGCAATTCCATAGCACACTCCTGTGAGGTTTTATGGGCATAATTGCCGGCGTAATACATCAGCGAAAGCATGTCCGGTACTTCATCTTTTCCTATGTTACTCTTATCCAGTAACTCTTCGGTCAGTAAATTTACCTCGTCATTAACGAACGGACTGGCTATCAGTCTGCGGAACTTATTTCTCCGGTCATCATCAAATTTATATTTGAAAGGAGTATCTCTCCATTCCGGCAGGTAAATATATTTCTCCATGGGATGAACCGGTGTCCATGTCATATCTCCGATACGGAAATCAACAGCCTGACGATCATTATATTGGCTAACCCACCAGGGAAATTCTGTATAATAAGTGGTACTACACCATTTTCCGGTATTGGTATTCAGCCAGAAAGCACCGTTTCCGGTATGTCCTGCTGCAAATATGGCAGCATCACGGAAAGGGGCAATAGCGTATACCAGCCCTTTGTTGCGTGTAGCTATTTTAAGTTCATCGGCGATAGTGGAAGTGAGCAATAGGGCGGGAGAACTGCTCTCGTCTGTATAGTTTCCCATAAATGCCGGATCGTCCACACAGTTAATAGGGCGTAGTGTCGAAATATCCAACCATTGATTGGCGGTAATTCCGTTCATAGAAGGCGTTGTTCCGGTATAAATGGCAGCTATAGCCGAGGCGCGGTCTACTTTGCTGAAGTTATATTCCGCATTACGAAATACTTTTCCTTCTTTCCAGAGTCTTTTGAATCCTTTTTCGCCATATAGGGAGGAGAAAGCTTCCAAATAGTCTGTACGCAACTGATCAATGGTCAGGCCTACCACCAGTTTTGGAGTAGCAGGTAGCGGTTGAGCCTGTAGCCCGGTAATGGTAAGTACAGTAAGTATGGAAGTCAGTAATCCTTTCATTTCGTTTTTTTATAAGTCAAAATAAGATTGCTTGCTGAACGTATCAACAAACTGAGTGCCAAAGGTACGACAGCTAAATCAATTCTTTGCGGTATTACCGGAAAAAGCAGTATAAAAAGTGTTAAAACAATGCAGTTTAGCATATGGTACCAACATTTTCGTCCTTTTCTGGCAGCATTTACAATGATTGGCAGAAAGATAAGCTCTCCCGGATGGAATACAAAAAGCAGGTAATTGGAACTGACAGCAGGATGTTCTGAAAACAGAGCGAGGAATGCAATAATACAACCGGCAATGCCTGCTATGCCAAACAATATGAGATCAATTCCCCAAAGTCCTCTTTTCTTTCGGATACCATAGATACTGGTACCTGCTACAATAATAAACAAAAGCAGCGCCGATCTCATTGGGGTAAATATATCCGCGATACTTATTGGGGCAGGTGATGAATTTTCGTCTTCACAATTGATAATTAGTTCTGTATCTGCCACCAGTGGCCTTTCGTTCCCATTATTCGTGATTTTTGCTGTTGCAAGTGCATTTTTCAGATAAAACGGAGCAAATACCATCTGTCGGCTTGTTATGGGGCGGTCTGCTTCGCTTCCGATGCAAAAGTCAATACCGAATTGTGCCCATGGATGCCCGTTGGTATATTGGTGTACAATGTCGCGGAATGATTTCGTGCCGTCTTTCTCCGGATAGTTGTAAATCACTTTTCCCTGTATACTTTCTTCTATTTTATCCCGTGGGCGGGTAGCACAGTTATCGTAGAAAAAGTTATACCGGTACACCCGGTTTTCCGGTCGGCTGTTTTCTATCAGTAGCGCAAGGAGTTTTTGTTTTTCTTCCGGAGTCAGGTTGAGTGTTTGTTGCCATACACTACGTTCATCGAAGATATATTCGGCTGCGAACCGGTCATAATTCATTCCTCCGAGAATGTAATCTGTCTGTCCCAGTGCAAAACGAAAAATAAAATTGGGTGCGCCGAAGTTGAATATTCCGTAATTGAATACCCAATCAATGCCTTTGGATGGCTCTTCATAGCGGATGGCAGTATGTCCGAAGTAAGAATAGATCTCTTCTCCGGGAGCACATGTCAGCAAACTAAGACGAATGGAATCCGCGTTATTATCCGGTGTTCCTTTGCCATTTGTAGCCAGGCACAGAAAGAACAATATCAATATTATTTTTATTTTTTTCATCATGAGGATTGTAAGACTGATACCTCTATTTTTTTTTTGCAAAGATAATGCAAACCGAGAGTAGAATAAAATGAACTCGTTCATTTTTTATGCCAAGGTGCAGCTTATCTTCGCTTTTTTAGCAAAGATAGGAAATAAAAATTGAAATAGATTAGATTGTACATTTTTGCTTGACAAGATTGTACAACCTTGTACCACAAAGGTGTACAATCTTGTCAAGCAAAAATGTACAATGTTATAAGCCTTGATTATCAGCTACTTCTGAGTATCTTTATGAGATATTTTCCCGGCATCCCTATCTTAGCCCACGAGGTCTGTGCCAGCACCTTCCACACCGGAGTACCGATCTCCCCATAGTTCGACATTCGTAGAATGGCCTTTATGTCTCCGGTGTCCGTCACCTTAATCCGATCCAATGCCAGTAGCAAGCCGTCATAATTGTGCGTCTTTTTGTTGAGCGCATATTCCGGAGGTGGAGGCAAAATAGAATCCTCCTCCTCCTTCTTCTTCTTTTCTTCTACTTTACTTTCTTTTACTTTACTTTGTCTGAAAATGTCTGCATTTTCCAGACTCAACTCCATCTGAACGGGAAAAATGTTCGCATTTTCTGAGTTCGTACTCTCTTTCTGCTTACATTTTATCTCTTCCTCCTTACATTTCACCTCTTCTAGCAGATAGGGTAATTTAGTTAAATCCCTCTTTCTCCGGCTGGTAGCCTCTAACCATACCCGCTGAATATCCACCGAGGTCAGTATACGATGCTCCTCATAGCTGTTCTTATCAAAAAATCCTTTTTCAATTAGTATACCGATTATACTGTCTACTTCTTCTTTCGTATATTCCCTTCCCAGCTTATAGGCAAATATCTCACATTGTTCCTCATCCCATTGTATGTAATACCCCTCTTTATATATCTTGCAAAGTATTTTTATTACCAGATAAGGTCCTTTGATACCATATTTCGCCTCTAACGATTCGGACACTGCTCCTTCAAAGAAGGTTGCTTTTGTAGGGAAGTAAACGATTCCATTAAATTCTGTTGCCATATTTGTTTAATTGAAAGTTGAAAATTGAAAGTTGAAAGTTGAAAATTGGCTGCGCTATCATGCTGAACAGCAATTTTCAATTTTCAACTTTCAATTTTCAATTAAATACACTTTTTCCATTCCAGAAAGTTCTCCAGGCGGAAGCGTTTCCACATTGCTTCCTCTACATCCCAGTACATCACAGCTTCCTGTACTTTGCTTGCTTCGTACTCCCGTTTGAAGTCGTATCTGTAATAAATCAGTGTCGCCTTTACAAACTGAAACTCTCCATCAATAGCCCTGCGGTAGGCAATCACCGCATATCCGTGCTGCATCCAGTCTATCAGTGCCTCAATACGTTCTGCCATCCATACAGCAGTGGTTTGTGTATACCCTTTCTCTTGTACGATTTGTCTTGTCCATCTCCTTTTTACATTCTCCATAATAGGTTCCAATTTTCTTTTTTTCATTTCATTTTGTTTTATGAGTTTATATTTTTCCGATAACGGCGGCAAGGTCGGGATAATATTCGGATGGAACTAATCGTAGAATAAATGTAAAAATCCGCTCAAATGGCGGATTTTTTATTGCATCTACTTTTTGAAGCTTATATCTGCTTTTTACGGGATGCGATCGTTCTGCTAATTTCAGTTGTTAATGTTTTGAATTCAACCTCTTTATATATTCCTTGTTTTTTGTATTCAAATCGAAATAAAGTATTGATCTCTTTGGCAATTTCTGCTACACTGACTGTTGGTTTTTCTTCTGAGGAAAGCGAAATAGCTAATGCTTTTATTAAAGATCCTTTGTGATGTCTGATTACTATTCTGTGGTCAATTTCTTGTTTGTCAATGCGCTGCACATTAATAATACCTTCTATTGTTTCTCCGTTGCTGAGTTCTATTTTTATAGAACCGTTAAAATCTGTTTTTTTTGATCGTTGTTTGTCATAAACTTGAATTTTAAATGATTTTTTTACTTTGCAAAGATTGTTAAAAGTTACGATTTGAACAATGAATCAACGATAAAAAGAAGAGATTACATGATACGTATATATATTTTGATTATTAAAATCTTATTTTAAATAGAAAAGTGTTTCAATAGACGTTCGTTTAATGACACAAAAGTATATACTATTCTTTAATGTACAAAATATTTCTCAATAAAATAATCTGTATTTCTGTTTTAAATTATATATATTATTGATATATAGCTATTTATGTTATATAGTAAAATCCGTTTATTAAATGATTAATCTCATTTGGAAGATGAAAAAATAGTTCAAAATAAGTGTGTCATTAAACGAACGTCTGTTGAAACACTTTTCATAATCAATTGGCTCGTTTATAATGACATATGTATAAGGGAAAATAAATACGTACATACTACATCTCACCCCTCAAATTGTTTATCTCCTGTGATAGGGATACATCTGAGGGTTAGTGTACTAAGATTAAAAAGTTAGTTTTATACACGCTTGACCGGAAGTGAATTCAGTACTTCGGTGTCCCCAAAGAATATCCAATTGTGAACAAATCTACAGACATTTGCTGGTATCCGCTTCGTGTTACTTATAGCCGAGAACTACTACTAAAGGAAGTACTTGATACCGAAAATATTGAGAATTTTATTCCGATGCACTATGAGTATATCAAGCATGCGGACCGTAAGATACGTAAGTTGGTACCTGTAGTACACAATCTTGTATTTGTTCATGCTTCCTTTGTATGTATTGACCGTATCAAACGTTCTGTGGGTTCTTCTTTATCCGTTCGTTATATTATGGATCGTGAAACACAGCGCCCTCTTACCGTTCCGGATTCTCAGATGCGTAGCTTCATTGCCGTTTCCGGTAATTATGAAGAACAGATTGTTTATCTTGATCCCGCTGTAACTGCATTGCAGAAGGGAGATCGGGTACGTATTACCGGTGGTATATTTGAAGGTGTGGAAGGTGTTATTCTTCGTGTCAAAGGAGATCGGCGCGTATCTGTCTGTATAAAAGGGGTTATGGCTGTAGCTACTACCTATGTTCATCCTTCCCTGATGGAAAAAATCGAAGATTAAATTATTCTCCTTTGCTGATTTTTATTTGGCTTACTTTAATTTTAACAATTAATACTCCTCATGTTTTTGCAATCACAAATTGATACTCTGCGGCGTATCACTCATGAACTTCTTAATTTAGGTTTTGAGGGTACTCCTCTTTTTTCCAACGAATTCTGCAAACTGAATACGGAGGTTTATCGTCAATCTGAATGTCTCTTCCATTTACATGGTTCTAATACGGAGGAAGAAGCGCAGCTCTGTTATGTTCTGCTTACAGGGTATCATGCTACCATCTATGATCATGGTGATAAAAATCAAAAGATACAACAGCTTCTTGATCGTAGTTGGAAGATACTTGATCAGCTTCCTGCTTCTTTGCTGAAATGTCAACTGTTGGTGGCTTGTTATGGAGAGGTATTTGATGAAGAACTGTCTAAAGAGGCTCATACCATCATTAACGGTTGGGAAGGTCGAGAGTTAACTTTAACTGAATGTGAAGTTATTGAGTATCTGAATAGTCTGGAAGCACATTCCTGGAGCAACTGGGATGTAGAATAATAAGAATTGTATACAAATAACAATACGGAACTTTATTTAATAGAAATCTTATGTGTATTAGAATACTGAATTATTTTTTGTTGTGCTTGGTCACACTTTTCATGTCCTGTTCTGCTCCCAAAGAGGTGCTTTACTTGCAGGATATAACTTCTTTAAAGGAAGAAAATATTGATAAGAATTATGAAGTTATCATTCATAAGGATGATTTGTTGGCTATTCTGGTGAATAGCAAAGATATGGAATTGGCGTTGCCGTTTAATATGCCTGTAGTTACTTATCAGATAGGAGCTCAGAATACCGTTCAGCAAAAGCTATTAGGGTATCTGGTTGATCAGAATGGAGATATCGATTTTCCCATTTTAGGTAGACTTCATGTAGAGGGCTTAACCCGTATGCAGGTGACAGAATTGATAAAACAGAAATTGATGGAGGAGGATCTGATAAAGGATCCTATTGTCACTGTACAGTTTTTGAATTTTAAAGTTTCTGTGATGGGAGAGGTTGCCCGTCCGGGCACATTTGATATCTCTGGTGACCGTATTACTTTATTGGAAGCTTTGAGTATGGCGGGTGATTTAACCATTTATGGCCGTCGCGACCGTGTAGCCGTTATCCGTGAAAAAGACGGTAAACGTCGTATTTTGTATCATGATCTTCGTTCTTCCGATATTTTTCAGTCTCCCTGTTACTATCTGCAGCAGAATGATATTGTGTATGTAGAACCCAATAAAGCCAAGACCGGGCAGAGCCGTATTAACTCCAATAATTCTGTGAGCGTTTGGCTGTCTGCCGTTTCGGTATTGGCTTCCATCGCTTCTTTAATGGTAACCATGTTTAAATAATCCGGATATAATAAAGAATAATGAATACTGAATACAAAAACAATGATGTCCGCAAGCAGGAGTCAGAAATTAATATCAGTGATATCTTCTATCTTGTATTGGCTAACTGGTACTGGTTCATACTTTCTGTTCTGGTCTGTGGTGGGGTAGCTTTCTTTTATTTGAAATCTTCTTCCAAAGTATACAGTCGTAAAGCATCCGTTCTGATTCGTGACGATTCTAAAGGTGGCGGAATGAGTGAATCTGCGGCTTTTTCTGATCTGTCTCTTTTCGGTGGTAAACGTAATGTGGACAATGAAGTACTTGTCTTTCAATCCCGTCATTTGATGGAAGAGGTTGCGCGGCGTTTGCATTTGGATATGAGTTATAAGGTAAAAAATGGTTTGCGCAATGATGAACTTTATACGCATGCTCCGGTCACCGTTTCTTTTCCTGAGGCGGAGGAACGGCAGATTATAAAAGTAGTGGTTACCCCTGTCGATTCCGTTACGGTACGTCTTTCCGACTTTTCTTTGGCTGTAGGCGGTGGGGAAATTAGTTCAGAAGAGGTTTTGGATGTGCATCTGAATGATACGGTTTCTACTCCGATCGGTCCGATGGTTATCACTCCTACATTATATTATACGGATGTTTTTTATGGTAAGCCTGTAAATGTGGTCAAATCCAACTTGGAAAGTGTCATCGAAGGGTATCGCGGCAGGTTGAAAGTTTCTCTTGCCGGTAAAACAACAACTATTATCAACCTGGTTTTGGATGATGTCTCTACTGCCCGCGCAGAAGATATTCTGAACATGCTTATTGCCGTCTATAATGAGGATGTGATCAATGACAAGAACCAGATAGCTGTGAATACCTCTAAGTTTATCAATGAACGTTTGATTATTATCGAACGTGAATTGGGTAGCGTGGATGCAAACATTGAGAGCTTTAAACGTGAGAACCAGTTGACTGATATCACTTCCGAAACGGGTATGTACCTTGCCAATACGAGCCGTTATCAGCAGGAGGGTCTTAGTCTGGAGAACCAGTTGAGTATTGCTAAATATATTAAAGAGTATTTGACGGATCCTCAGAAAAGTTCGGACCTGATTCCTGCCAATACGGGTATATCGGATAACAGTGTCGAATTCCAGATCAAGGAATACAATGATATCCTCTTGAAACGTGATAAATTGGTGGTGGGTAGTAGCAGTAAGAACCCGATTGTGATGGATCTGAACAACTCTCTGAGTGCAATGAAGCAGACGATTATTCGTTCGGTGGATAATCTGATTGTCGGCCTGAATATCCAGTTAAAGAATATCCGTGAACAGGAAGAGCAGACCACGAAGCGAATTGAGGCCGTTCCTGCCCAGCAGAAATATGTGCTTACAGTAGAACGCCAGCAGAAGATCAAGGAGGAACTTTACCTTTACTTGTTGAATAAGCGTGAGGAGAATGCCTTGACACAGGCTATTACGGAGAGTAATGCCCGTATCATAGATGCTGCTTCGGGTAGCAGTGCTCCGGTGGCACCTAAAACAATGACAATTTTCTTGGCTTCCATTGTTTTAGGTTTAGGTATTCCCATGGGTGTATTCTGGTTGTTGAATGTGATGGATACTAAAGTCCGTACCCGTAAGGAGTTGGATGGAGTACTTACCATTCCTTTCTTGGGTAATATTCCTCGGCATGGCAATAAAAAGGGAGGAGATTCTGATGGCATTGTTGTCCGTGAAAACAGTCGTGATTCTGTATCTGAGGCTTTCCGTATCATCCGTACGAATATGGATTTTATGCGTGTAAAGTCTGATAAGTTGCAGGTTGTTATGTTTACTTCTGCCAATCCGGGTGCGGGTAAAACGTTTGTCTCGAGTAATCTGGCCATGAGTATCGCCCAGACCAATAAACGAGTGGTCCTGATTGACGTTGATATCCGTAAGGGAACATTAAGTGGTATTTTCTCCAACTCTTCCAACCGTATGGGGTTGACGCATTATCTTTCCGGTAGTACGGATAAGGTAGACGATATTGTGGGCACGAGTGAAGAGTATGAAAAACTGGATGTTATTTTCTCCGGTCCCGTACCTCCCAATCCTGCCGAATTGTTGTTGAGTGAACGCTTTGATCGTCTGATAACGGAACTTCGTAAACGTTATGATTATATCATTGTGGATAATGTTCCTGCGGGTATGGTGGCCGATGCTTCTATTGTCAATCGTGTAGCCGATCTTACCATTTTCGTAGTTCGTTCAGGTGTGATGGATCGTCGTCAGTTACCGGAATTGGAGAACATGTACCGCCAGGAGCAGCTTCGTAATATGTCGGTGATATTGAATGGAGTTCCTTCAGATCATAAGGGCTACGGTTATGGCTACGGTTATGGCTATGGTTATGGCTACGGTTATGGTTACGGTTATGGGGACGAAAATCATGATCACAAACATGGAAAGTGCAAAAGTTTGAAGAATCTTTTCTCTTGTTTTTTGAAACGTTCGTAAGAACTGGACATTTATGACATATTTGATAAAACAACTGTAAGTACTCAAATGAGAGTTCCATAATAAAAGATATTTCGGTATTAAACTGGGTTTTGGCTCATGGGGAATTTTTCCAGTTGTTCTGTGTGAAACACAAAATACTTTATAACATCTTTTAAAAATAATATGAGGTTTGTAAAAAGTTGTATAAGTTAGAGTAGATGGTGTTTCTACTAATGAAGATAAGGAAGTATAAAATCTAATAAGGCATCAATTGTTACCATTAATTCTGCTCGCATTTGAGTTGATTTCCGTATAAGTAACGGTTTGTATTTGAGGTTTGAGTTATTGGATTGATGTCAGAATAATTTATAAATAATCACATTTATGACATGTTAAATTCAGAGGAATATGTTTAGGAAATACTCGTTTCGAATTTGAATGTAGGGAGGCAGGTTCGTCATACAGTTGAAAAAAGTCCCAGAATACGGGGCGTATGTCCTTTTTACCGGATGTCCTTGAATCGAGTCTGAATGAAAAGAACGGTCTGATAGTAGTTTCTTGTGACGACGACGGATAATGGTGGCATCTTACTTCTTGATTCTGTGAAAGAAGTTCTTGTCGGAGTTCTCTGTTCGAGTTTGAAATATAAAAGTAGGAACTCGTTATAACCTTTACCTGTTAACTTGCAGTCAAAGATAATGAGATTATCCATTTGAAATGGATAATAATACTCCTAAATAATTTATAAAACAATTATAAAAACAAATGCTTTAGGGCTGTTACGGGTCTAAAGTAACTATTTTATTAGTAATAATTATGAGCATTTTTGCAGCTAAAACCCTCATGATTACCGGTGGCACAGGTTCATTCGGTAATGCAGTACTTAATCGTTTTCTGAAGACAGATATCGCTGAGATTCGTATATTCAGTCGTGATGAGAAGAAACAAGACGATATGCGTCACGAATATCAGGCTAAGATGCCTGAAGTTGCGAGTAAAATCAAGTTCTTTATTGGTGACGTTCGCAACCTCCAGAGTTGTCGTAATGCAATGCCTGGTGTTGACTATATCTTCCATGCTGCTGCTCTAAAGCAGGTTCCTTCATGTGAGTTCTTTCCTATGGAAGCTGTTAAGACCAATGTTATTGGCACAGACAATGTCCTCACCGCAGCTATTGAGGCTGGTGTAAAGTCTGTAATCTGTCTTTCCACTGATAAGGCTGCATACCCAATCAATGCGATGGGTATCACCAAAGCCATTGAGGAGAAAATTGCAGTTGCTAAATCTCGCTACTCTGGCGATACCAAGATTTGTTGTACGCGTTATGGTAATGTAATGTGCTCTCGTGGTTCTGTAATTCCTCTTTGGATTGACCAGATTCGTAATGGTAATCCTATCACTCTTACCGAGCCTAAGATGACTCGTTTTATCATGTCTCTTGAAGAGGCTGTTGACCTTGTACTCTTCGCTTTTGAGCATGGTCAAAATGGTGATATCCTCGTACAAAAAGCTCCTGCCTGTACCATTCAGACTCAGGCAGAGGCTGTATGTGAGCTCTTTGGTAGCAAGAAGGAAAATATCAAGGTCATCGGTATCCGTCACGGTGAGAAGATGTATGAGACTCTCCTCACAAACGAAGAATGCGCCAAGGCCGAGGATATGGGCGACTTCTATCGAGTACCTGCTGATAACCGTTCACTCAACTATGATCAGTTTTTCACAAAAGGTGATGCTAAGCGATGTGTGTTGTCTGAGTTCAACTCAGACAACACACATCGCTTGAACCTTGAAGAAACCAAGGCTAAGATTGTGAGCCTTGAGTATATTCAGAACGAGTTGAATAGTATTGTTAATCTTACTAAGTAATAAAGTATGAAGATTTTGGTTACAGGAGCAAAAGGTTTCGTGGGAAAAAACCTTTGCTCCCAACTCAATAATATAAAGGATGGTAAAGCTCGTTGGTACAAAGGGGTACAGATAGATGAAGTATTCGAGTACGACCTTGGTAACACTCGGGAAGAACTAGTACACTTCTGTACCGAAGCCGATTTCGTCTTCAACCTTGCAGGTGTCAACCGTCCACAAAATCAGGATGAGTTCATGCAAGGTAATTGGGGGTTCGCCAGTTTCCTTCTTGATACACTGAAGGCACATAAGAACACCTGCCCGGTAATGCTCTCATCATCAGCTCAGGCTTCTCTTACCGGTCGTTTTGGTAACTCTGAGTATGGTCGCAGTAAGAAAGCAGGCGAAACCCTCTTCTTTCAGTATGGTGAAGAAGTAGGAGCCAAGATATTTATTTACCGATTCCCAAATCTCTTCGGCAAATGGTGTCGCCCCAATTACAATAGTGCTGTTGCTACCTTCTGTAACAACATTGCCAATGACTTTCCCATTCAGGTTAATGACCGAAGTGTAGAGATGGAACTTCTCTACATTGATGACCTCGTTGATGAGATGATCGCTGCCCTTGTAGGTAAGGAGCATCGTTGTGAGTTCGAAGGTCTTGATGTTCTTCCACAGAAAGATGGCCACTATTGCTACTGTCCAGTTACCCACAAAACCACCCTTGGTGAGATTGTTGACATTATTAACGAGTGTGCCAAGTCTGTGAATCCTGAGACAGGTAAGGTACAGACCGCCATGGCTGTACCACAAGGTAGTCTTGAATACAAACTCATGACAACCTACCTTTCTTATCTCCCCAAGGAAAAGGCAGTCGTAGATCTCAAGATGAATGTTGATCAGCGTGGATCATTTACGGAGCTTATCCATACCCTTAACAATGGCCAGGTAAGTATCAACATCTCCAAGCCAGGAATTACCAAGGGCGAACACTGGCATCACAGCAAATGGGAAACCTTCATCGTAGTAGCCGGTCATGGTCTCATCCAGCTTCGCAAAGAGGGGACGGATGAAGTATGGAATTATGAAGTATGTGGTGAAAAGATCAAAGCCGTTCATATGCTCCCTGGTTATACTCACAACATTATTAACTTAAGTGAAACCGAAGACTTGGTAACTGTAATGTATTGTAATGAGGTGTTCAATCCTAATCGTACAGACACATACTTTGACCCAGTTGAAAAGAAATAAAAAATGGAAAATAAAACTCCCAAATTCGATTATAGCAACGTGAAGTGGCAGGAAAATGGTAAACTCAAACTCTGTATCATCGTCGGTACTCGTCCAGAGATTATTCGTCTTGCAGCTGTCATCAACAAGTGTCGACAGTATTTTGATGTCATCCTTGTTCATACCGGTCAGAACTACGACTACAATCTGAATGGTGTATTCTTCAAGAATCTCAAATTAAAGGAGCCTGAAGTCTATATGGATGCTGTAGGTGATGATCTTGGTGCAACTTGTGGTAATATCATCAACTGCTCATATAAGCTCTTTGTCCAGACAAAGCCAGATGGAGTACTCGTTCTTGGCGACACCAACAGCTGTCTCAGCGTTATTGGAGCCAAGCGTCTTCATATACCTATCTTCCACATGGAAGCCGGTAACCGTTGTAAGGACGAATGTCTTCCTGAGGAAACCAATCGTCGTATCGTAGATATTATCTCCGATGTTAATATGGCCTACTCGGAGCACGCTCGTCGATATCTTGCAGAGTGTGGCCTTCCTCGTGAGCGTACATACGTTACAGGTTCTCCAATGGCAGAGGTACTCCATCAGAACCTCGCTGAAATTAAGGCTTCAGACATTCATCAGCGTCTTGGCCTTGAGAAGGGCAGGTACATCCTTCTCTCAGCCCATCGTGAAGAGAATATTGATACTGAAAAGAACTTCACATCCCTCTTTACTGCTATTAATAAGATGGCTGAGAAGTACGATATGCCTATTCTATACAGTTGTCACCCACGCTCACGTAACCGTCTTGTAGCATCAGGTTTTCAGCTTGATTCTCGTGTCCAGGTACAGCAGCCTCTTGGTTTTCATGATTACAACTGTCTCCAGATGAATGCTTTTTGTGTAGTCTCTGATTCTGGAACACTTCCAGAGGAGTCAAGCTTCTATGCATCTATCGGCAAACCAATCTCTGCTGTTTGTATCCGTACCAGTACGGAACGTCCAGAAGCACTTGATAAAGCTTGCTTTATCTTGAGTGGTATCGATACCAAAGGACTTCTTCAGTCAGTTGATCTTGCAGTACAAATGACTAAGGACGGTAATCATGGTATTCCTGTACCAAACTACATAGACGATGTTTCCAACAAAGTTGTTAAGATCATCCAGTCTTATGTCGGTGTTGTAAATAAAATGGTATGGAGAAAGGAAATGTAACTTTAGTTAAGGGCTACGGTTACACAAATAATCAAAATTCCCAAAGTAACTAAGTATTTTTCATGAATATAGTCGAAGATATACTACTCAAATAAAATAATTAAAAACAATTATAATATAACTTGAAAATATTGATATGACAAAAAAAGTAATGCTTGTCTTCGGTACGCGTCCAGAGGCCATTAAGATGTGTCCGCTGGCGAAGGAGTTCAAGAAGCGTTCAGACGAGTTTGAAACCATTATATGCGTCACTGGTCAGCATCGTGAAATGCTCGACCAAGTACTCCAGATCTTTGATGTGAAGCCTGATTACGACCTCAATATCATGAAACAAGGTCAAGATCTTACTGATGTGACCATACGTGTGCTCACTGGCCTACGTGAGGTCTTCAAGGAGTGCCGTCCTGATGTAGTGCTTGTACATGGAGACACTACCACCTCTACCGCAGGAGCCCTTGCTGCATTCTATGCACAGATTCCTGTAGGTCACATAGAGGCAGGTCTCCGTACTCATAACATTTACAGTCCATGGCCAGAGGAGATGAACCGTCAGATCACCGGGCGTATTGCTACTTACAACTTTTCTCCAACTCCACTTTCAGAGAAGAACCTTCTCGAAGAGAAAGCACATGGTAATATTTATGTCACTGGCAATACTGTCATTGATGCTCTTCATATGGTGGTTGATAAGTTCAAGACCGATGCCACTCTCGCGCAGGAGCAAGACAACGTACTCGCACAGGCTGGTTACGACATAACACGTCTCAATGGAGGAAAGAAACTTGTCCTCATCACTGGTCACCGTCGTGAGAACTTTGGCGATGGTTTCATCCGTATGGTGACAGCCATGAAGAATCTCTCGGAGAAGTATCCTGAGGTGGACTTTATTTATCCAATGCACCTCAATCCTAACGTACGTAAGCCAATTCATGAGGTGTTTGGCGAGGATTTCACCCGTCCAAACTTCTTCTTCATCGAACCTCTTCAGTACCTCGAGTTCATACACCTTATGAGTAAAGCTACTATCGTTCTCACTGACTCAGGCGGTATTCAGGAGGAAGCTCCAGGCCTTGGTAAACCAGTACTCGTGATGCGAGATACCACCGAACGTCCTGAAGCCCTCGCCTCTGGTACTGTTCATCTTGTAGGTGCAGATTATGACAAAATCATGAATGAAGTCAGCACTCTTCTTGAAGATGTAGTAGCATACGAGAAGATGTCAAAGGCAGTTAATCCTTATGGTGACGGTCAAGCATGTCGTCGTATTGCAGACGTACTCGCAGACAAGGATACTGATCGCTACGACGTTCAGTAATTAAGTAAAATATCATATACGAATGAAATAACAGTTAACATTATGGTAAACGTAATTGGATTGGGCTATATTGGACTTCCTACAGCCCTTATGATGGCCTCTCATGGAGTTGAGGTAGTTGGGACTGACTACAACAAGAAGCTTGTTGACACCCTTAATGCAGGTCGTACTACCTTTAAGGAAGAAGGCCTTGAAGACCTTTTTAACGATGCTGTAAAGGCAGGTATCAAGTTCACTACTGAGTATCAGAAGACGGATATGTATATAGTTTCTGTACCTACCCCTTACGACAAATTCTCTAAAAAAGTAGATGCTTGTTATGTAGTAGCAGCCATTAAGAAGGTGATGAGGGTATGCCCTAGAGGTGCTGTCGTTGTTATTGAGTCAACCGTCAGCCCCGGTACTATGGATAACTTTGTACGTCCTGTGGTAGAGGAGAATGGTTTTAAGATTGGTGAGGACATCCACCTTGTACACGCACCTGAACGTATTATTCCAGGTAATATGGTTTACGAACTTCTTCACAACAACCGTACCGTAGGGGCTGACTCTAAGGAGATAGGTGAAAAGGTTAAGGAGTACTATGCATCATTTTGCCAGGGCGAAATCGTTGTTACCGACATTCGTTCAGCTGAGATGACCAAAGTAGTTGAGAATACCTTCCGTGCTGTCAATATCGCCTTTGCCAACGAGCTTGCACGTATCTGTCGGCATGACAATATGGATGTGTATGAGATTATCCGTATCTGCAATATGCATCCACGTGTAAACATCCTCCAACCTGGTCCTGGGGTAGGTGGTCACTGTATCTCTGTTGACCCATGGTTCCTCGTTGGCGATTACCCACGTCTTGCTAAAGTAATTGACGAGTCAATGAAGACTAACGACTCACAGCCTGAGTTCGTTCTTAACCGTATCCACGAAATCATGAAGGAGAATGGCATCGAAAATAATCGTAAAGTAGGTCTTTATGGTCTCACTTACAAGGAGAACGTTGATGATTTTCGTGAGTCACCAACCCTCCAGATGCTTGAACTTCAGGAACGTCACCTTGCACGCCCTCTCAAGTGCTATGATCCATTCCTCGAGGGTAACAAGATTGCCGAGAATCAATATGACTCCTTCGATGAATTCCTTGCTGACGTGGATATGGTAGTTGTCATGGTTAAGCACGACCATATCAAGCAAAACTGGGACAAACTTGAGGGAAAGGTTATTCTCGACTGTTTTAACATCTGTCCTCTTGAGGGTGTATATCATATCTAAATGGATAAGTGCGTGCGCAGGTGGGGTTGTTGCTCATGGTTCAATACCATCACGCACTTCGAATTATTTTTATAATATAATGTTGGATAAGATTAAGTCGTATTTTACTAGGGGGGATGATAGGACAAAGACCATAAAGATAAATGTCTTTCAGTCCTTTATTTATAAAGGGCTTTCAATAGTTCTTTCTTTGTTGATTGTACCATTAACAATTGGTTTTGTTAATGCAGAACAGTATGGAATTTGGTTAACAATCAGTTCTATTGTTGGATGGGTAGGTTATTTTGACTTAGGACTTGGTCATGGGCTTCGAAACAAATATACAGAAGCAAAGGCAAGAGGCAATAGGCAATTAATCTCAGAACTCGTCAGTACCGCTTACGTTCTTATTGCTCTCATTTTTACTTGTGTTTTTGTTGTCTTTTCAATAGTAAATTACTTCATTAATTGGAATTCTTTCCTTGGGGTCTATCAAATAGATAATGGAGTTCTTCAAGAAATTATGTCTATATTGCTTGGGTTCTTCTGTCTAAATATGGTTCTTGGAGTGTTAAAATCGTTACTATTAGGTGATCAACGTACTTCGATGACTTCACTGCTTGTTGTCCTTGATCAATTGTGTTCCTTAGTTGTAATCTTTATTCTAACAAAGACTGTTAAACCAGATTTACAGTATCTCGTTTTTGTGTATTCAGGAGCTCCTTGTGTTGTAACTATTTTGTTCTCATTTTTTTTATTTGTTCCAAGTAAATCTGTTTTTCACGATATTCGACCACGAATTCATAATGTTAGATTAATCCTTTCAAAATCATTACTTTCGTTAGGTGGTAAATTTTTCATTATTCAATTGTCATTATTGATAATATTTCAATGTGTAAATATTATTATTTCAAGAAATTGTGGTCAGATAGCTGTCACCCAGTACAACTTGTCTTATAAGTACTTTCAGATTTTGTATATGGTTAGTATAATTATACTTACACCATATTGGTCTGCATTCAGTGATGCCTATACAAGAAACGATTACGAGTGGATGAATAAGTCTTTTAAAACTCTAACACGATTTATGGTGGTAGCAGTTCCTATACTCATGTTTATGTTATTAGTTGCTCCAATATTTTTCAAAATTTGGGTGGGAGATAAAGTGAATATACCATTTCAGCTTAACTTAATGGTATCTTTGTATATTTTTTCTCAAATATTGTCTGGTATGCATACATATATAATTAATGGATTGGGGAAAATCACTCTTCAATTGGTATTATATGTTATATTCTCATTGTTGTCTATTCCTGTGATGAACTATTTGTCATTACAATATGGAGTATATGGAATTTTGTCTGTTTTAACATTTGTTTATTCTACTCAAGCATTATTTTGTCGAATTCAGATAAAAAAGATATTAAATAATAGGGCATTCGGCATATGGAATATGTAGAATCAAAGAAACGTATATTATTTGAGGTATTATTACTGGTATTACCTCTATCAATTCAAATATATAACATCGTAGCAAGTAAACTCGGTCTCCATCCGGTTGGAGGAAAATTGGTTACTTTGATAATTCTTCTAATAGCATCTTTGTGTGTTTCTTTCAGTAATATAAATATATGTAGAAATGTTGAAAATAAATTATTAATTGCGTTTGTTTTATTTGCATTTCCTGCGTTGCTATTCAATTTAGAATCTGATTTTGAATATATAGTTTATGCCTTATGTTCTGTTCTTTTTGTTCCACTTGCATTTGTGAATGGCTTGATAATTAGTGCAAAGGTAGTAAATAATGGTAATATGCTTTGGTGTGATTTATTGCTCCTACTACCTATGTTTTCTGTTGCAGCGATGATGCAATCAATGCCTATGCTATTAATTGCTGCTGATTTTGGACGAGATGCAATTTTGGCGGTTTCTATCTTTCTTCCATTAATAATGACAACAAAAGGTAAATATCTAAAGATTCTATTGCTTATACTTGTATCTTATTGGAGTGTTATATCTGCAAAGCGAACTGCTTTTCTTTGTATTGGTATTGCATTCTTGTTTTTGGTTTTGTCGGACATATTTAGTATTACTAAGAAAAGTTTCTTAAAAGTTGTAGGAATAGTTGTTATTCTCCTTAGTGTTGGCTACTATTCATATACGAAGTTTTCTGAATTCGCATCTCAAGTAGATTTAATTATAGAGCGTTTTGAAGATCCTGAAGATAATGCAAGTAATAGAGAAAGGACAGATATGTATCAAGGAACGTATGATGTTTTTTTGTCATCATCATTGTTTGAACAGCTTTTTGGTCATGGGTATAAAGCAATTGAAAAGGATTTATACGGAAGGCCGACTCATAATGATTTGCTTGAGATTTTGTATGATTATGGAGTAATGTCTTTGGTTATATATCTTTTATTCTTATGCAAATTGTTAGTTCGTGGTATACGATCATTTAAAGATAATAGAAAGAACGTCTTCCTATTGTTCGCAATGTGTAATTTCTTGCTATTATCTATGATGAATTGTATGATAATGAATCCTGCATTTGTGTTTGTAAATATGTTTTGTCTGGGTTATACACTAAAATTGTCTCAATATTCAGATTGAATTAAAAATGGACAAATATCCAAGTGTCCTACTATTTGGACACTCTTTCAATAATTATACAGGTATGGGTATTACCCTTACCAATTTGTTTGCAGACTGGCCAAAGGAGAAGGTAGCAGCGTGGGTTGATGGTGTAGAGCCTGAGCTTTGTGATTCTATTCGCCCTTGTGCAAAATATATTGGCCGTGTGAAAACACCCTTTACCAAAGTTGCGGTAAAAAAGAAACTGACGTTTAAAGACAAGTGCCGCGAGATCCTTCGTGAGCAGTATCATAAAACAGGATTTCCGGAGTTGCGAGCCAATGTTTCTATATCAGAGGATGAATTTGCTCTGGCAAAGGATTTCAATCCTGAAATAGTATTCTGTGCTTTGGGCAATGATGCAGCTATGAAGCGTTGCGAGAATCTGATGAATAAGTTGCCCAATGCTAAGTTGGTGCTTTATATAGTTGATGATTGGGTGAATACCAAGATTAATACCCGTTACTTCGCATCCCTTTGGAGACGTAAGTATGACAAAGATTTCCGTCATATTATGGACCGTGCAAGCGGACTGCTTTCCATTTGCCAGTATATGACTGATGAATATAAGCGCATGTACGGAAAGACTTACTACCCTTTCCATAATCCTGTGGATTTTGCCGAATGGCAGGCTTTAAGCGTACAACCAAAGTATGCAGAAGACCAAATGTCTATTCTCTATGTAGGAAAGATCAATAATGATACCATTCCATGCCTGTTGGATATGAGTAAGGTGGTGGAGGAATTAAATGCTAAAGGAGGTTCATTCATCTTTGATATCTATTCTCCGGATTATAATAGTAAAGCATATCTTTTTGAGGGTAAGAAGGATATTCATGCATTTCCTCCCATTGCCCACGAAGATATCCCAAACGTGATGAAGAGCTACTCATCGCTCTTCCTCCCACTCGGATTCTCTAAGCAGTCGCGTACCTACGTTCGCCTTTCCATGCCTACCAAGTTGACTGAGTATCTCGCCTCTGGTAAGCCTACTATTCTATATTGCCCAAAAGAGATTGCACTCGCCAAGTATCTGAGCGACAAAGATTGTACAATCATGTGTACTATGGAAAGGGAGGATGTTCTGCGAGAGGCTGTGTCTAAACTGCAAGACAAGAACGTATATAACCATTTGGTAGAGAACTCTCTTGCTTTAGCAGCTGAGCATGATATCCATGTAGTACGTGAGAGATTCAAAGAGGCAATGTGTAAGTTCTATACAAGCGTAAAGCTATAATGAACGATAAGATTAAATATTTTATACCTAAGATTAAGAATCGCATTCCAATTTATGTGGCCAAACTTAATGAGCATCTTCCAGTAGATAAAATATCTCTCATGGGTATCGATTCTATTACGGGAAAAGTTGACTTTTTGGAACGATTGGAAGCGATGTTAGGCGCCGATCTTCCTGATATAGTCCGTAGTGTTGGCGAGGAAGATTACAGTTCTATACTTCGTAGTGCAGAAGAAACTAAACAGCATATCTTCAATGTGCTTGGTTCTGGACCGGTTAAGATGGAGCCCATCAATTGGAGTCGAGAGATAAAAACGGGTTTCGAGTGGCCTGTAGGTGTGTATTACCTCAAGATACGAGTACTTACTCCTAAGGGGGTCGATATTAAAATTCCTTGGGAGATTTCTCGTTGTCATCATTTGTTATGGATGGCAGAGGCTTATTGCTTGACAGGTGACGAATCGTATGCAGAGGAAGTAGTAGAACAGATACGTCATTGGATAGAACATAATCCACTGATGTATTCTGTTAACTGGACTTGTGCCATGGATGTTTCCATACGTGCGGTCAACTGGATGTATACGCTCATTATGATAGGTACGTCTAAGACGTTTACAGATGAGTTTGCAAAGGAAGTTTTTCATTCACTCTATCAGCATCTATTTTTTATCAACCGCAATTTAGAGAAGTGTGTACCATATAGTAACAACCATTACTTTTCGGACATTGTTGGGCAGCTATTTCTTGGCCAGTTGTTTGCGACAACAAGGTACGGAAAACGTACACTTAGGCGAGCCATCAAAGAGTATTGTAAGGAGGTGGAGATACAGGTATTCCCTTCGGGGGTTAATTATGAGAGGAGTATATCGTATCATCGCCTAATGACAGAATTAGTAATCTATCCATACTATATGCTCATTCGTACAGGTCATACATTACCAAAGATAATTGCAGACCGTCTCTCTCATATGCTTGGATACATCAACCAATACACAATGGGAAATGGTTGTTCGCCTATGGTGTCTGACAACGATGACGGTCGCTTACTCCCATTGGTGCCAATACCTTTTATGCAGCATGCTTATCTTGTGAATGTTGATAGTCTTGACAGCCGATTGATTTCGGTAGGTTGTGAGTGGCTTGTTCCTGCATACGAGAGTATTCAGAGTGATGTTCATGTCGATGCTAATCTTGCTATACTTAAGAAAGATAGCATGTATATTTTCACAAGCTGTTTCCATCGCTGGCGTTATGATACATTTAAAAACTCTTACATTGGTACGCATCTACACAATGACCTACTTTCGTTTGTGTTTGCAGATGGTGATATTCCTGTTATTGTCGATGCCGGGGCGTACTGTTACACTTCTGATATTGATACCTGGAAGAGTTTTCGGACTGCCAAGAAACATAATACCATCATTGTTGATGGTGAGGAGCCAAATAAGTTAGGTAATTCAGCTTTCCTGATGAAGTACAACTCCAATGCGAAACCTATGGTTCTTTTATTGGGAGATGTGGAGCATTGCGAAGGAGAGTACACTACTATTGAAGGCCAAATGACTCATCGCCGCGAGTTTGACCTTGCTTCGGATTGTCTCAAGATTACAGATCACTTGACTAAAGCTGGCGCAAGACACAAAGCATATATGTCATTCCACTTTGCTGAAAGTGTGGAAACCACAATAGAAGAAGGTCAGATAGTTATGCTTTCGTGTGGCGAAAAGAAGTACAAGCTGGATATTAATTCCGCTTCAGCTGTTCATTTGTGTATTGAGGACGACACTTTGTCTCCATCCTTTGGTGTACTGGTAGAGTCAAAGACACTCGTTGTGGAATTTGAATTTGACGAGCATGCGGATTGTGTAACGGTAATAGAAAGGCAATAATATGATACGAAAATTGGAAGGCCTCTTGACTAAGAGGCTATATCAAACTTTTGGAGTATACATACGAAAACCGATGGAAGTATTTGTTTCAGAAGAATTATTTTAATACATTGATGGTTGTTTTTTCTAGATTTGTAGATAAACCTATGTACTATGTACGTACACTCCGGAATATTAAAGCTGACAAGATATTCATTCTCGATGACTTCGGTCATAAAGGTGGTTATTACTGGTATGAGAATGGCAATAATAAACTTGTGATGCTGGTTAAATGTTTGATGTATAATATGTTGAATAAGAAAAATATAAGTGGCTGATCACCTTAGGAAGTAGCAAAGGAGGTACGTGTGCTATCTATTACGGTCTAATGTTTGGAGCTACGGACATTTACTCCGGAGCTCGTCAGTATCGTATTGGTACTTATCTTAATGCAGCGGACAGAGTACTTGTGTTCAAGGCAATGATGGGAGCTCAAGCTGCTGAGAAAGAACAGGCCATCCTTGATGCGGAGATGCCGCAGCTTATTGTTAAGTATAAAGGATTACCTTTTCGTGTTCACCTCTTTTATTCCAAAGAGGAACACACTTACGAAGATGACATCAAATACCTTATTAAAGATTTTGTTGACAATAATATAACTCATGACGATAAGGTTGAGACATTTACTGGCTACGGAGAAGTAGGTAAGTATTTTTCGCCTTGGATAAAGAACGAACTCGAAAAATGATAAAAAATGGATAAGAACAAACACTATAATATAGCTCTTGTACTTTACACACATGGCCTTGACTACGATGACCGTATTCGTAAGGAGATATTGTCAATCAAGAGCCTTTACTCTAATGTCGATTTCAAGATATTTGCGGTAGAACCTAATAATCGAGAGGAAGAGGGAACAACTTCTTATGGTGTAGCCTATCGTGTCCCTTATTTGAAATCACGTGACCAGTATGCTTCGGGTACCCATACATTGCTGAAAGCATGGGATTTTTACAAGACGATAAAAAATGACTTGAAGGTATTTGATGCAGTATGGTGTGCTGACCCTGAGACTTTTATCTTCGTATTGATGCTTCACGGTAAGCCTATCGCTTGGGACCTTCATGAATTGCCATTGGTATTTATGAGAAATCCTGTCATGAAGATGTTGTTCAAGTATCTTGAATGCAAATGTAACGTTATGGTGCATGCTAACGAACCTCGTTTGAAGTATCTTGAAACAATAGGAATGGTAAGACATCCTGAAAAACAGTTTGTGTTGAGAAACTATCCGCAGTTTAATGAAATTGATACTGAGTATGATGAGGTGTATAATGATTTCGTGAAATGGTTGGGAGAAGATAAGTGTGTCTATCTGCAAGGTATCGTAAGTACTGCTCGTGCAGATATGGAGTCTATTCAAGCAGTGTTAGCTATTCCAAACTTGAAAGCAGTGGTTGTTGGTAGTATTCAGCCCAAACGTATGGAGGAACTCAAGCAGCGTTTTGATGAAGTAGTATTGGCAGAAAGAATTTATTTTACAGGAAGAATAAAACAGCTCAAAACACCTCAGTATATACGAAAATGCTGCATTGCGCTAGTTTTTTACAAGAACACTTCTCCAAATAACTGGTATTGTGAACCCAACCGTCTTTTTCAAAATGTTATTAATGGTAATCCTGTAGTGGTAGGTAACAATCCTCCGATGAAAGAATTTGTGGAAGCTAATCACTATGGTGTTAGTGTGGATACAGATGGATCAGATGTGGAGAAAATAGTAGAAGGAATAAAAAGCATCTTGGATAATCCCAATGACTATAAGGACTTTTATATAGGTAATGCACTGTGGAATAAGCAAGATGGAGTAATTGAAGAGATTGTTAAAATATTTATATGATAAATGGTTAAATTGAAATAACTATGAAGTACAAAGTCCTTTTTTTATATAACTATTTATTTCATTATAGGATACCTATTTGGAATATATTGGCAGAGGCATTCGATTTGACCGTTGCTTATACTTATCCAGCAAAACAGAAAGACATAGATAGGTGTAATTTTGAGACAATACAACTGCATTACAATCAGTACTCAAAATTCGTTTGGCATAAAGAGGATATTTTCGATATGTGTAACAACTATGATGTAGTTGTAGCTGATGGACAAATATCTTTTGTAAAGTATTCGTTATTAGGCTTTCGCAAAAGAAACTTTAAGCTATTGTATTGGTGTATAGGAGCACCTGCTGGTTATAATCGCCATTATGGAGATGGTAACAGATTTTATTATTGGAGTAACGATATAATTCATAAGAAAGCAGATGCAATGATTTTCTATTCTCAAAAAGCTGTAAACTTGCACATCGATCGTGGGTTTTCTTGTAAAAAATTATTTGTAGCTAACAATACTGTACAAGTTTTAAAAGAGGAATACAAAGCAGCCAATCGTAACACTATTTTGTTTATCGGTACTTTATATTTAGAAAAGGGACTGCAACTTTTGTTAGACTCATATAAAAAAGTATATGAAAGGAATCATAATGTAATAAATTTGGTGGTCGTTGGAGGTGGTATACAATTCGATGCAATTTCAGATTGGATTAGGCAAAATGGATTGTTTGAAAAAATTAACATGGTTGGTCCCGTATATGATATAAATAAAAAGGCCAAATACTTTAGAAATTCATTGGCTTGTATATCCCCTCTCCAGGCAGGACTTTCTGTATTGGAAAGTATGGGATATGGAGTGCCTTTTATTACTTCTGATAATGCAATAACAGGTGGTGAATCTTTCAATATAGAAAATGGTGATAATGGTCTCCGGATTACTGATATTTCAAGACTTGACGAAATAATAGAAGATATCACATTAAATCCGAAAAAATATATAGACATGGGTAGAAATGCTTATAATCATTATTGGTCGTGCCGAAAACCTGAAGATATGGCTAATGGAATAAAGGATGCAATTGATTCTATATTACAAAAATAGTTACACATAATGACAATAGGATACATTTATTCTAAATTTTTCAAAAAAATAATAAGAGGAAAATCTGTTATCAAAAGTGATATTTCCTCTACTGCAAAAGTGAATTCTGGTACAACTATAAGCCATTCAACTATTGGACGCTATACGAATATCGGTTACGATAATGAAATTAATACAGCTGAAATAGGAAGTTTCTGTAGCTTTAGTGATCATGTGTTTATAGGTGGTGACGAACATCCATTAGAATGGGTTAGTACTTCTCCTGTTTTTGAGAATGTTAAACATAGTGGGTCTAAAACTAAGTTTGCGTCATTTGAAGTGCCTATAATCAAACGTACAATCATAGGAAATGATGTATGGATTGCTCATGGTGCATCAATAAAGGCAGGAGTTTGTATTGGTTCGGGAGCTGTTGTTGGAACAGGGGCAGTTGTGACAAAAGATGTTCCCCCTTATGCTATTGTTGCAGGAGTTCCAGCAAAGATTATTCGATTTAGATTTAATGAACATGTTATACGTGAACTGCTTGAGTCAAAATGGTGGGAACTTTCAGAAAATCAACTCCAAGAAGTAGGAAAATACATAAAAGATCCATTCGTATTTCTTGAAAAGGTCAAGCAAATAAGAAATATAACCTATTGATTGGTAGTAAAGTGATAATATGTGTGGCAATCTCTAATATTGTAATTGAAATATGATAAATTAAACGTTTTTTAAGAGTAGCCATCCATTTCTTTATACAGTTCTCGAGATCGTCTGACATATTTTTGCTACGAATTTCAAAAAGCGTAGTAATGAAAAAAGGTAAGTACTCATTTAAGACTGTAAGCACTCAAATTAGGGCTTAATAATGAAGATATTAACTTTGCTATTGAATTTTGGAACATCAGATTATGTACAGTAGTGAAGATTTGAAAAGATTCTGTTCCCAGTACTAGACAGAAGCGATGCTTAAGGGCAGCTCCATTAATAGTTCCGTTCACGTAACAAAGTATCTATAACATGTTCTATAAATGGTACAAGGATACACGCAATAAAATAGTAGAAGTAAAGGTGGATGATCGGTCGTCTCTAATTCAAGAAGAGCGGGAGAAAGTTCATCAACCAGAAGAGATAGTATCTACAAGTATGCGTTCTTCCTCAGTGTGTATATTTATGGAGTTGTATATGATCAACGGTCTACATATCTCGCAGAAGAATCTAAGCTATCAAGAGTTGAAGCAATTATGATTTGAAACGACAATATAACAAGGATGGCATATTGCCGGAAAAGAGAAGGTGAGTTCCGGTAAGGTTTGGAAATCAAGGAAATCTTAATAAATCTTAGGTAGCATCTGAGAAGAGAAAAGGATAGGGCCATATCGTTGGTTACACCTTATCTGCTATCAGCCTTGAATTACTTTGATACATTCTGGGATAATATCTTTGCTTATTTACAAGATGGCAATTATTCGATAGACATCAATACTGCGGAATGTGCAGTTCATCCATTGACCACTTTGCGTAACTCAATATCCCGTTCTGGCAGTGACGAAGGGGGCGGCAATTGTAGTTACCTATTATACTGTAAAGATACGAGGACGGGGTGTCTATGAGTATCTTGATAAGTCTTTTACTAAAATATTTAACGGTTGTAGGGATTCTTGGGTCTGTGACTGGATCGAACAGGATTGGAAATATGCCAATAGTTAATAAACAAAACAAATTTTTAAAACTCAAAATGTAGACACCTGCAAAGGTGTCTATACAAAGTGGGATGTCCTAATATGAGTATTAACATAAAGTCTTATTAAAATAAGGTCTAATGGTTCTAAATTGATTACTTACGAATAACGAGACAATGACAAAAAACAAAATATACGACTTTAAGGTATTGGCAGTATATGCCGATCATCTGTTGGCTGCCCGTGGATACAGGATAGACAAGTACTCGTTGGAGGGTGAGTGGCTGGAGCATGTGGGTACATTGGAGGATAATAAATACGGCAAATGGGCGGGGCACAAGTTGACCCGAAGACTGATGCGTGCGGAGATAACGGCTCTGTATAAATTGAAGGATGGCGCTATGTTAGCGATTGCTAAGAAAGGCTTTTTCCGAAAGGAGAAGGGCGAGCAGACGTTCCGTAAGGTATTCTGTACGCCTCGTGGTTCAAAGCCTCTGAACATCTGCTTGGCGAAAGATGGTAAGGCTTATTTCGGTGAATACTTCCAAAACTTGGAGAAAGCAGAGGTACATGTGTATGGTAGCGAGGATGGTGGCCGGACTTGGAGGGTGGTTTATACCTTCGCTGCTGGTAATGTTAACCATGTACATGGACTCTTCCTCGATTCCTATACCGATCGTATCTGGATAGTGACTGGTGATCGAGAAAACGAGTGTATCATAGGATGGACAGACGATGGTTTTAGGACCTTGCATGAGGAACTGAGAGGTGGTCAGGAATATCGAAGCTGCCAGTTGTTCTTCTACAAGGACTTCATTGTATATGCCACTGATTCTCAGTATATTGAGAATAAGATTCGAGCCATCGACCGTGAAACGCTAGAGATAACGACTCTTGTTGAAATACAGGGATCTGCCATCAAGGGAGGGCAGACGGGAAAGGTAGCCTTCTTGTCTACTACTGTAGAGCCATCGGAGGTGAATCGAGACAAGTATTCGCATGTATGGGTGAGCCTTGGTGGACGAGAGTGGAAGGAGGTCTTCGAGGCTGAGAAGGACTGTTATCCTGCGATATTACAATATGCTACGATGGAATTTCCGCTACATTATGTTATCGAAGATTATCTCTATTTCAGTGGAAGGGCTGTGAGGGAGATGGATGGAAAGACAACATACGCAAAGATTTAGATTATATATGAGTAAAACTGAAAAGAAGAAACGAGTACTTCTTGTGACACAATACTTCTATCCAGAAAATTTCAAGAGCAACGACTTGGCTTTTGAACTGGCGAAGCGTGGGTATGAGGTAGATGCATTGGTTGGTATACCTAACTATCCCGAAGGTAAGTATTTTAAGGGGTATGGCATATTCAAGAAACGCCATGAGGTGGTGAATGGCGTGGACATCTACCGATGTTTCCAAACTTCACGCGGAAGGGGAGGATGGCGGTTACCTGTGAACTATTTTTCGTTTGTGGTTTTCGGTTCATTGAAGGTGTTGTTCCACTTGGGATGGAAGAAGTATGATTGCATCATTGGTCATGAACCTTCTCCTATCTTTCAGGCCTATCCGGCTTTGCTGCTGAGGTGGATGCAGAAGATTCCGTTTTACTACTGGATTATGGATCTGTGGCCTGATGCGATGATGTCGGGTGGTGGTATCAAAAACAAGAATATCCTGAATTGGGTAGATGGTCTCGTGAAGGGTATTTACAACCGTAGCGATAAGATTCTGATTACAAGTAAGCCGTTCCGTAGAGCTATCTGTGAGAAGGGCGATTACGACAAGAAGATTATTTACTATCCGAACTGGAGTGTAGATATGAGCCAAAGTAAGAAAGATGTGCAGATTCCGGAGTTACCTGAGGGCTTCAAGATCATGATTGCCGGTAATCTGGGAAGCGCTCAGTGCCTTGACAAGGTGGCAGAGGTGATGATGGAGCTGAAGGACGTACCTGAAGTGAAGTGGGTGTTCGTAGGTGACGGAAGCAAGAAGGTTTGGCTGGATGAGTTTATTGAGCAGAACGGGCTGAAAGAGAATGCTGTGACTGTGGGGTATTTTCCAGCTGAAACTATGCCTATCTTCTTCAAACAGGCCAATGCGATGCTGGTGACGTTAAAGGGCGGTTTCCGACACTTGGAGATGGTGGTACCTGCGCGCTTGCAGTCGTACATGTCAGCCGGAAGACCTGTATTGGCTATGCTGGGTGAAGGTGGTGCAGAGATCATTAAGGAAGCGGGTTGCGGTTATGTAGTACCAGCAGGTGACTCGAAGGCATTGGCTCAGGTGATACGTGAGAAGGTGTTAACCAACAAGGAGGCTTTTGAGGTCATGGGTGCCAAGGGTAGAAAGTACTATGAGGAGAATTATACTCTGGACATGTGTATGGATAATCTAGTGGAGATCATAGAAAACGGTAAATACGAAAAGTAAGATATGGAACAGAAAAAGTTGAGTACAACTTTCAAGATACTCAGAACTCTTGGATTTAACTATTCGGAAGAGGCTTACGGTGATGTGACCGTGGGTAAACTGCTTAATAAGGTGTTCGGTAATATGTGTAAGAAACGACTAGAGAAGATGATGGATTGGCCTATACTACAGCCTATTAATCCTCGTGCTCTTCGTCCTTGGATCTTGCGTCGTTTTGGATGTAAAGTAGGTAAGGGTTGTTTCATTGGCGAGTATGTGCGTGTAGATCTCGGTCATGCGAACATGATCACGTTGGAGGACAATGTGAGCATTGCTAGCGGTAGTCGTCTACTTTGTCACCAGCGTGACTTTTCTGACTATTGTGTGGGCGATGATTACATGCAATTGGGGTATACTATCAAGCCTATCGTACTAAAGAAGGGGTGTCTGATTGGTATGGAGAGCTTCGTAATGCCCGGAGTGACTGTAGGCGAAGGTGCCATAGTGGGTGCCGGTAGCATGGTGACTAGAGATGTTCCCGCTTGGACAGTGGCTGTAGGCCGTCCAGCTAAGGTAGTAAAGGAGATTACCCAGAGGAAGGTGGACCATCCTGTAGATTCAGAGACTGCGTTTACGGAATAAAGAATTGAAAGTAATGAAAAAAGTATTGATAACAGGAGCCGGAAGCTATATCGGCACAAAGGTTCAGCAATGGTTGGAACAGTGGCCTAAAGAGTTTAAGGTGGATGCTGTGGATACCATCAATGACAACTGGAAGAAGGCAGACTTCAGCCAGTATGACGTAGTATATAATGTGGCTGGTATTGCCCATGTGAAAGCAGCAAAAGGGGAAGGTCCTTTGTATTATGCCATCAACCGAGATATGATAATCAATATTGCCAAGGCTGCTAAGGAGGCTGGCGTGAAGCAGTTTATTCACATGAGTTCAATGATTGTCTATAAGGAGGTGAAGACTCTCGAAGGCAAGCAGATACACAAGGACACAGAGCCAGTGCCAAACGGATTTTATGGTGACTCTAAACTTCAAGGAGAAACAGGTGTGCGTGAACAGGCTTGTGACACCTTCAAGGTGTGTATCATGCGTCCGCCAATGATTTATGGTCCTGGCTGCAAGGGAAACTTCCCTCGTCTAGTATGGCTGGCACAGAAGACTCCTATTTTCCCTGCTTGGCACAATAAGCGTTCGATGCTCTACATCGACAACCTCTGCGAGTTTGTGAAACAACTCATCCTTCACGGGGTGGAGGGTACGGTCTATCCGCAGAACGGTGAGTATGCCGACACGGTGGAGATCATTCGCTATTATGCCAAGGCAAGCGGCAAGAAGATTTGGATAACCAAGCTCTTCAATCCTTTCATTTGGCTTTTGGGTGACCATGTGCGCTCGCTGGGCAAGATGTTCTCGAACAGTACCTATGATATGGAGATGAGCGAATATCCGTTTGAATATCGTGTGGTGAGTCTGGAGGAGTCGTTCAAGGGAATTGAGTCGAAGAATAAAATGAAGTAAGCTCTGTTTAGAGCTTAGAGAAGGTTTGTGGTAAAAAATTAGTATTTCGCTTTTGAATAATGATATACTGTTTTTTTAAGCGTCTGTTTGACGTGATTTGTACCCTTTTGGGGATCGTCGGTACGTCGCCGATTTGGATTTTGTCGATTATTCTGACGGAGGTGAGCGACTCGGGGCCGTTGTTCTACTTTGCCAACCGTGTGGGTAAGGACAATAAAAAGTTCAAGATGTGGAAGTTCCGCTCGATGAGGGTGGCGCGTGGTGCAAGTGAGGCTTCGCTCCGTCCGGATCAGGATCGTATCTTTTGGTGGGGTAAGGTGATGCGTCGTCTGAAGATTGATGAGTTGCCTCAGTTGATGAACATCTTAAACGGCACTATGTCGATAGTAGGACCTCGTCCTGCTGCTGTGGATCAGGTGGACATCACCCGTGGTGGAGAGAATGCCATTGTTGCTACTGTTCCTTGTGGACTGACCTCGCAGTCGAGCCTCTGGGACTACATTTACGGCGACCAGTTTCCCGACGAGGAGGAGTACAATGAGAAGGTACTCCCCATCCGCCTGAAGCTGGATATCTATTACGTGCAACACGCCAGCTTTTTCGGGGACATCAAGCTCATTTGGTGGACGGTGCTTGCCATCCTCTATACCGCCTGTGGCAAGTATCCGCAGTGGATGCATGAGAAGCTGGTTGAATATTCTAGAACTGTATAGATCCGAAAAATTTAGGATATCTGTTAGTTATCTGTGAAAAGCATATCAGTCAAATCCTTCAGGACAATTCCAACTGTTAGATAACTCTCTTAAGAAAGATTCGGCACTGTAGTTCGATGGGTACAATGTCTATATGTATTTGGATGACAAACTGATAGATACCGAACATTTTACTGTCTGACTCATGCTTGGGCAAAATTCAAGTATGCTTCAGAGCAGGGTGGTGATAAAGGTGCTGATTTCTTTCTGGATGCTTTTGGAGAACCTTACCGGTTGGGAGCCGAATATGAAAAAGGCAAGTTAAGCTCCGAACAGATTAAGGCTTGCCATCAGAATTTTCTTCCAATGACTATCGGATTGAGTAATAATAAACTTTACAAACCAACTCCTTTTTTGAATTTATTTAATGGACAGCTGACTTCTGGCAGCTTTCCTTATGGGATACGTCAAAATTGGACGCTAACATAAAAAAAATATTGTGAAAAGTATTATTTCTAAGATTTTTGATAATCTGTCTGTAAAGAAGAGATTTGTAAATTATCGGGCTGTTTTGTTTACCGATACCGTGTTATCTGTTGCAGGTACATGTATCACTCTGCTTTTTGTTAATAGTTTTATCACTAATATTGAAAAAGACGTTATCATAACCATCTCGGTTTGTTCGGGTATCATCAGTTTTCTTATTTTTCATTTTCTGAGAGTCAGCAGAAACATTATACGTCATGCATCGATAAAGAGTGTTGGTAAAATTGAGACAGCCATCCTGCTGAAAGAATTATCGTTGTTGATTGTTGCCATTCTGACCGGTTCATGGTTACCGGAGAAGTATCTGTATGTATGCTGTTTTATCGATTTGTTGACAACTACAGGGATCTTAGTGGGTGCCCGCGTAGTGCTTATCTTGATCTATGATATTGCTGTGTTGCAGTTTACTTCCAGAAAAGCAAGAGTGTTGGTATATGGTACCGGTGATAAAAGCGTTGCGCTCAAGAAACGGATGTACACGAGTAAGCATTTTCATGTAGTCGGTTTTGTGAATCCGGATAAAAATCTCAAATCCTACTCTTTGTCAGAGTCACCGGTCTATTATTTTGCAGATGAATCCAACTTTGTATGCTTTGTAGAAAAGTACAATATTAATGGCATTATTTTTCCCTCGTATGAAGAGGCTCAGAAGGAACAGGGGCATTTGGTGAAATTCTGTCAGGATAATAATGTGAAAAACTACGTTTCTCCGCCTATCGATGTTTTGGGGGATGGTTTGAAGAAAACTGTCATCAGAGAAATTCGGATAGAGGATTTATTGGGGCGTGATGAGATCGAGATCAACATGCTGGAAATTATTAAGAATTTTACGGGTAAAACCATTCTGGTGACAGGAGCTGCCGGTAGTATCGGTAGTGAATTATGCCGCCAGTTGGCTACCTTCGGAATTAAGCAATTGGTTCTTTTTGATAATGCAGAGACTCCCATGCACGAACTCCGTCTGGAATTAGAACGCTTTTTCCCCGAATTGACATTTGTTCCTTTCATTGGTGATGTCCGTCAGAAAGAACGTCTTCAGATGGCTTTTGAGAGGTTCCGTCCACAAGTCGTATTTCATGCGGCTGCCTACAAACATGTCCCTTTGATGGAAGAGAATCCTTGTGAAGCGGTCCGGGTCAATGTGGTTGGTTCCCGCCTGGTTGCCGACTTCTGTGTACAATATTGCGTTGAGAAGATGGTGATGATTTCCACCGATAAGGCCGTCAATCCAACCAATGTGATGGGAGCTTCCAAACGTCTGGCTGAGATTTATGTACAAAGTTTAGGGCTTGCTATGGAACATGGCCAGGTGAAAGGAAAAACGAAGTTTGTAACTACCCGTTTTGGGAATGTACTTGGCAGTAATGGCAGTGTGATTCCATATTTTAGAAAACAGATACAGGAAGGCGGACCTGTGACCGTCACCGATCCCGGGATTACCCGTTTCTTTATGACTATTCCCGAGGCTTGCCGTTTGGTAATGGAGGCAGCCACAATGAGTACCGGCAATCAGATATTTGTTTTCGATATGGGCGAGCCGGTGAAGATTGTAGACTTGGCAGAGAAAATGATCCGTCTTGCAGGATACATTCCGGGTGAAGATATTAAAATAAAGTTTACCGGTTTGCGTCCCGGTGAGAAGCTTTATGAAGAGGTTTTGAGTAATGAGGAGAATACGGTTCCGACGGATCATTACAAAATACGTATAGCCAAAGTGAGGGAATACAAATGGGATGAGGTACTTGCCTCTTATGATAAACTGGCTGAGTTGGCACTTGCGGTGAAGATTGAAGATACGGTAAGATTGATGAAACAGGTGGTGCCTGAGTTTAAGTCGAATAATTCTGTGTATGAGAAATTGGATAGAGAGAATGCGGAGGTTTATCTGAATTGATTTACGGGAAGTGAAGGTGATCAATCCTAAAACAATCTTTCGAAGTATTACTGTAAATAGCTTGTGTCTGATATTGGTTCTTGTAGATACGAACCCCCAAGTTGTATAATTGTTAAAAATTAGAGAATATGAAATACTTACTTGTAGTGGCTCATCCTGATGATGAGACGCTGGGCGCAGGTGCGTCTATGTGGAAATGGGCACGTGAGGGGCATCAGGTGGACGTGTGCATCATGTGTACGGAGGCGAAGGCAAGGGCTTTCCGACCTTCAGACGAAGAATTGGGCGATGATACGAATGCCTCGAACAAGTTCCTGGGTGTGAACCGTATATATGAGGGTACGTTCCCGAATATCGAGATGAACACTGTGCCTCATCTCAAACTGGTGCAGTTCATTGAGAGTGCTATCAAAGAGAGTGAGCCAGATGTTATCATCACTCATCATCCTGCGGATACTAACAATGACCACCTACAGACTTCTATAGCGTGTCAGGAGGCTATCCGTCTATTCCAACGCAGACCAGAAGTAAAGCGTGTGCAGGAGTTTTGGTATATGGAGGTTCCTAGTTGTACAGAGTGGAAGATCAACAATGCAATGACAACATTCAATCCTAACTGCTATATAGAGGTAGGCAAGGAAGGAGTTGATGCTAAGGTGAAGGCTCTCTCAATGTATCGTGGCGTGATGCGTCCATATCCACATCCACGTTCAGCAGAATACATCACTGGTCTTGCTGCGATGAGAGGTGGTCAGTGGGGACAGGAGTATAGTGAGGCTTTCGAAATTGTGTTGCGAGCTTATTGATGAAGACACTCATAAAAGAAATATGGACTTTCTACACATACTTATTCTGACCACAGAAGACTGATAAAACATGAAATTCTTAATCGTTATTTTTCGAATTAAAGAGTATGGACCAAATAAATATTTGTTAGATGCCCTTATAAAAAAATAAGCTTTTGATGAAGACTTTTTTGAACTTGTTAAAGGGACTTTTCTTGTTCTTTTGTATTCCCTGTGTTATCTGGAAACAGAAGACGACTCTATAACCCCAAACATTGGATTCGTCCAATGCTTTCTTCCTTACTCTAAAGATTAAGATAGAGTAAGGAGTGCTGGATTATTCTGATGTGAATCATGATAATCTTGCTTAATATTATTGTTTGTTTGTGTAGCCCTCCTTTTAAATCAGGCGTGGTTTATTTGTAAGGAGGGCTTTTTTATTAAAGTTTTGTAGATCCTTTTTTCGAATTATAATACTACATTCTTTTCATCTCAAATGTAGTTGTTAGCTGGCCAGGCTTTCCTGTTTATGGAAAAGCCTGGCTACTTTTATATTTACAGTTCTATATACTTGTAGTATATTGATAACTAAAAGATTATAAAATAGGCATGTTGTGAATCATTCAGCAGCCCCCTTTTTACTTTGAGGGCTTAGAATAAACCTCCATCTTTGCAATGTTGATCAACAAAACGTGAATGAAAAAATGATTAGTAACATTAAAAAGAGGAGGTAATTATGCCTTTATTTTATAAGGGAATACAATCCAGTAAAGCCAACAAAGCCGGAGTGAAAACATGGCATCCGTCTTTGGTAAAGATGAAGAAAAGGATTAATACACAAACCTTGGCAGAGGAGATTGCCGAAAAGGCTTCACTGACGCCGGGTGATGTGCAAAATGTGGTACGGAACTTGCTTTCGGTGATGCGTAGATATCTGTTGGACTGCTATACGGTACGTCTTGAAGGGCTGGGAACTTTTACAATGAAGGTCCGTTCGCAAGGCAAAGGGGTAGAAACAGAAGATAAGGTGAATCCTAATCAGATCACATCGGTACAGTGCCAGTTTACTCCTGAATATTTCCGTCCGATAGCTGTGGGTACTACTCGTGCACTGACTCAGGGATTGTCATTTGCACATGCTGACCTGATGAAGAAAGGCATTGATAATAATGGCGGAGGAAATGAGGGAGAAGGTGAGGATCCGTCGGTTTAGTTGAAAATTGAAAGTTGAAAGTTGACTGCGCGGTGTTTGAAGCTTTTATGTAATAACTGATAATTAAAAAGAAATTTATGAAAAAGACGGTTTGGAGCACGATTCTGAAAGTAATTATTGCAGTGGCCAGTGCTATTGCGGGAGTAATTGGCGGTCAGGCAATGACGTTCTGAAATAAAAGACGATAATTGAGTGGAGAAAGCTCCCGGTGGTTCTGTGAAAGAGAGCTTGCCGGGAGTTTTTTTATATGTGTGTGCAGTGTGCTTGAATTTTTATCTGTATCTTTGCACGCTCAAAACGATAAATACGGTGAATTTAATTATCGATATAGGAAATACGGTAGCTAAAGTGGCACTCTTTGAGGGGGCTACAATGGTAAATGTTGTCTATGATTCTAATGAGTCGCTGGATTGTCTGGAGCGTATTTGTACTGAATATCCGATTGACAGAGGTATTGTTGCAACTGTCATTAATCTGAATGAGCGTGTTTCCGGACAAATAAGTAAGCTTTCTATACCTCTGCTTTGGCTGGATAAAGATACTCCGCTTCCGGTAATCAATTTATACGAAACACCTGAGACACTGGGTTATGACCGGATGGCTGCTGTAGTGGCTGCCAATGAACAATTTCCGGGAAGGGATATTTTGGTAATTGATGCGGGGACTTGTATCACTTACGAATTTATTGATTCTCTGGGGCAATACCATGGTGGGAATATCTCTCCGGGGCTACAGATGCGTTTTAAAGCACTTCATCAGTTTACGGGACGTTTGCCGTTAGTTGCTCCACAAGGATGTACGCCGACTTTGGGGAAGGATACAGAGACTGCTATGCGTGCCGGAGTGTGGAAAGGCATCGAATATGAAATATCAGGTTATATTACGGCTATGAAACATAAATATCCTGAAGTTTTGGTTTTTTTAACGGGTGGAGATGATTTTTCTTTTGATACGAACGTAAAAAGTGTCATCTTTGCAGATAGATTTTTAGTGTTGAAAGGATTAAATAGAATTTTAAACTATAATAATGGTAGGATTTAAACAGACACTTTGTGCGCTTTTGGTCACGACTTTTGCAGGAGTGGCAGTCGCTCAAAATAATACAAACTCTCCTTATACACGATATGGCTATGGCGATTTAGTCAATCAGAATTTCGGAAATAGTAAAGCAATGGGAGGGATTGCCTTTGGATTGCGTGATGGTTCACAAATTAATCCGTTGAATCCTGCTTCATACACGGCTATTGACTCACTGACATTCTTATTTGAAGGAGGAGTGAGTATGCAAAATGCTAATATCAGTGATGGCGCTTTGAAGTTGAATGTGAAAAATTCAAGCTTTGATTATATTGCTATGCAGTTTCGGTTGCATAGGAGATTGGCTATGAGTATCGGATTGTTGCCTTTCTCAAATGTAGGTTATAATGTGTCACAGGGATATTCGGAAACATCTGCCAGTCCGAGTTATACAAAGCAGTTGCTAGGTGATGGAGGTTTGCATCAGTTATATGCCGGTTTGGGTGTGAAGGTGCTTAATAATTTATCTATTGGTGCGAATGTTTCTTATTTCTGGGGAGACATAACACGTACGTTGGCTATGGTGTATCCTTCATATACAAATGTAGACGGACAGACAGTTTCGAACTCATATGTAGAAACAACAGGAATGTCAGTTCGTGATTATAAATTGGATTTTGGTATACAATATACCCAACCTATTGGAAAGAAACATTTAGTAACATTGGGAGCTGTATTTTCTCCGAAACACAATTTGAATAATGATACTTATGTGCAAACCAATACGAGTGTAATAACTACTAAAGATACGATTGCAACATTCGGATTACCGAATAGTTTTGGAGCCGGTATTACTTATAAATATGATGACCGCCTGACGGTGGGAGTGGATTACAGCTTGCAAAAGTGGGGAGATGTGACTTATATGAATCAACCTAATGCATTTTGTGATCGTACAAAAATTTCGGTAGGTGCTGAATATTTGCCTTCGAAACTTGGAAAAACTTATTTTGGACATGTGAAATATCGTTTAGGAGGTTATTATACTACTCCTTATTACAAAACAGAAGCTGGTGAAAGGGCTTCACGTGAGTATGGTGTTACAGCTGGTTTGGGGCTACCTATTCCACGCTCACGTTCTATCGTTAGTCTAACGGCGCAGTATGTGCGTGTAGAGGGTTTGCAGACTGGTATGTTGAATGAAAATATCTTGAGATTCAGCATTGGAATCACGTTTAATGAACGTTGGTTCTTCAAACGTAAGGTTGATTAATATTGAGAATAGACTAATTATATAACAACTAAAATTTAGATACAATGAAGATTAAAACGCTTGTGGCTGTGTTGTTCCTTTCGGCGGGTGCAACCTCTGTTGCGGCACAGAACGATAGCATCTGTATCCCTAACAGTAGTGTATCACATGAAGCTGTGAAAGCAGGTAATTTTAAAGATGCCTATGCGCCGTGGAAAATAGTGTTGGAAACTTGTCCCACACTTCGCTATTATACTTTTAAGGACGGTTTTACAATTTTGGAGGGCTTGATGTCTAAGATGACTGATAGGAATAGTCCTGAATACAAGAAGTATTTTGATGATTTGATGCATACGCATGATGTGCGTATGAAGTATATTCCTGATTTCCAGACAAGAATGAAGGGAGTTCCTTCAGTAGAAGATGCATTGGGTGATAAGGCATTGGCCTACATTCAGTTTGCGCCATCTCCGGATGTAAATCAGGCTTATGAATGGTTTAAGCAGTCTCTTGAAGGAGCTAAAGCTGACGCTTCTCCTAATGTAATGCATTTCTTCCTGGATATGTCTTTGCAAAAGTTGAAAGCTGATCCATCTCATAAAGAACAGTTTATTAAGGATTATTTGCTTGATACTCAGTATACAGATGAAGCGATAGCTAAAACAGAGAAAGAGAACATTAAGGCTGCTTTAAAATCTGTAAGAGAAGGTCTGGATGCACAGTTCATAAATAGTGGAGCTGCTACTTGTGAATCATTGCAAGAGATATATGCTCCTAAAGTGGAAGCTAATCAGGGAAATCTGGAAGCTTTGAAAGAGGTAATTAAAGTGATGGCTATGATGGGCTGTAAAGATAGCGATGCATATCTTCAGGCATCTTTGTATGCTTACAAATTGGAACCAAGTGCTGATGCTGCTATCGGTTGTGCTGCTATGGCATTCAAAAAAGGAGATATTGACGGTTCCGTTAAATTCTTTGATGAAGCAATATCTTATGAAACTGATAACGTAAAGAAAGCAGAATCTGCATATAAAGCTGCCAGTGTATTGGCATCAGCTAAGAAGATTTCGCAGGCAAGAAGTTATGCTCAGAAAGCTATCAGCTTCAATGAGAACTATGGTGCTCCTTATATCCTGATTGCTCAGCTATATGCTGGTAATTATAAATGGAATGACGAACCGGCATTGAATAAATGTACTTTCTTTGCTGCCATTGATAAATTGCAAAGAGCGAAAGCAGTAGATCCAAGTGTGGCTGAAGAAGCTAATAAGTTGATTTCTTCATACTCTGCTTATACTCCGGAAGCTAAAGACCTGTTCATGTTAGGTTATAAAGCTGGCGACCGTATCACAATTGGCGGATGGATCGGAGAGACTACAACGATCAGATAATATAATATGTTACAAGAAAAAAGTAACTTTTTATTTAGTAAAAACATGAGCATAACAATTGTCCTGGGGGCAATTGTTATGCTTCTTTTATTTTCTTCCTGCGGAGGGAAGAAGAAAGAGCTTGGTGAGGCTATAACGGAACGGGATTCTTTGCCTTCGATGGCAACTTTAGGGGTTGTGACCTATATTTCGGATTCGGGTGTAACGCGTTATCGTATGGAGGCCGAGGAATGGTTGATGTATGATCGTAAAAGGCCTTCTTACTGGGCATTTGAAAAAGGTGTCTATCTTGAACAGTTTGATTCTTTATTTAATGTGGACGCCAGTATAAAAGCTGATACTGCCTATTTTTATGATAAGCAAAAACTTTGGAAGCTGATGGGAAATGTCGATATTAAAAACCGAAAGGGAGAACGGTTTAATACTGAACTGTTGTATTGGAATCAGGCTACCGAGAAGGTTTATTCGGACCGGTTTATACGTATAGAACAGCCCGATCGGATTATTACCGGATATGGTTTTGATTCTAATCAGCAAATGACCATCTATCAGATAAGAAATATGGGAGGTATTTTTTACGTAGATGAAGAAGAACAAAAAGCATCAACGGATTCTGTAAGATAAGTATGAGTATTATTGTTTACCTTTTAATAACTATGGCTTTCTCAGCCTTCTTTTCGGGTATGGAGATTGCGTTCGTCTCTGTTGACAAGCTGCGTTTTGAACTTGAGCGAAAAGAGGGACTATCGTCAAGAATATTGTCTGTATTCTTCAAAAATCCGAATAATTTTATTTCTACGATGTTGGTTGGTAACAACATTGCATTGGTTATCTATGGTATTCTGATGGCACAGATTATTGGTGATAATTTGTTGTCCGGGTTTATCACTAATCACTTTCTGATGGTATTGGTACAAACCATCATCTCAACATTAATTATTTTGGTGACAGGCGAATTCCTGCCGAAGACATTATTTAAAATCAACCCTAATCTGGTATTGAATGTATGTGCCGTTCCTTTGTTTATCTGTTATATTATTCTTTATCCCATATCGAAGTTTTCTTCCGGACTTTCCTATATGTTTTTGCGTCTTTTCGGAATGAAGATAAACAAGGAGGCATCAGCAAAGGCATTTGGTAAAGTTGATCTGGATTATTTTGTACAATCCGGCATTGATAACGCAGATAATAGTGACGAACTGGATACCGAAGTGAAGATATTTCAGAATGCGCTTGATTTCTCAACTATAAAAATCCGGGATTGTATTGTGCCACGTACAGAGGTAGTGGCTGTTGATTTATCTACTTCACTTGAAGATTTAAAAAGTCGTTTTGTAGAATCCGGAATTTCAAAAATTATTGTTTACGACGGAAATATTGATAACGTAGTAGGGTATATTCACTCTTCAGAGATGTTTCGTAATCCTAGAGATTGGAGGGACAATGTAAAAGAGGTGCCTATTGTGCCTGAGACGATGGCTGCTCACAAATTAATGAAACTTTTTATGCAGCAAAAGAAAACGATTGCTGTGGTAGTGGATGAGTTTGGAGGTACTGCCGGAATTGTTTCTTTGGAAGATCTGGTAGAGGAAATTTTTGGTGACATAGAAGATGAACATGATAATACATCGTATATCTGTAAGCAGATAGGAGAGGGGGAATATGTACTTTCCGGTCGTCTGGAAATTGAAAAAGTAAATGAAACTTTTGATCTTGATTTGCCGGAAGCGGATGACTATCTGACTATTGGTGGATTGATTCTGAGCCAGTATCAAAGCTTCCCGAAACTGCATGAAATAATTTCCGTAGGGTGTTATCAGTTTAAAATTATTAAGGTAACACCGACTAAAATTGAGCTTGTGCGGCTGAAAGTGATGGAATAATGGTATAGACCTCCATTTTTTTTGCTAATAAATAGATGTATATTAGCATTTTTTGTATCTTCGTGCGCTAAAACAACTGAGACGAAAATAATAATAAACAAATAAACTGTATTAATTAAAATGGCAACATTACAAAACATTAGATCGAAAGGACCTTTATTGGTGATCGTTATTGGCTTGGCGTTGTTTGCTTTCATTGCGGGAGACGCATGGAAAGTCCTTCAGCCGCACCAATCACATGACGTAGGAGAGGTGAACGGGGACGCACTTTCCGCTCAGGACTATCAGGCATTGGTAGAAGAATATACTGACGTAATTAAGTTCTCCAGCGGAACGAATTCGTTGAATGATGAGCAAACCAATCAGGTGAAAGATGAAGTATGGCGTACATACGTAAACAATAAACTTCTTGAAAAAGAAGCCAAAAAATTAGGTCTTACGGTTTCAAAAGCTGAAATCCAGGCAATTATTGATGCAGGTGTTCATCCGCTGTTACAGCAGACCCCGTTCCGTAATCCGCAAACTGGTGCTTTTGATAAAGATATGTTGAAAAAGTTCCTGGTAGATTATTCTAAGATGAATCTGTCTCAAATGCCGGCACAGTACGCTGAATATTATAACTCAATGTATAAGTTTTGGTCATTTGTAGAAAAAAGTTTGATACAGAATCGTCTTGCTGAGAAATATCAGGCATTGATTTCAAAATCACTCTTCTCTAATCCGATAGAAGCGCAGGATGCTTTTGACGCAAGAGTAAATCAGATGGATTTGTTGCTTGCTGCTGTTCCTTATTCTTCTATAGTTGATTCTACAATAACAGTGAAAGAGTCTGAGTTGAAAGATCTGTATAATAAGAAGAAAGAACAGTTCAAACAGTACGTAGAAACCCGTGATATTAAGTACATCGATGTACAGGTAACTGCAAGTCCTGAAGACAGAGCTGCTATCGAAAAAGAAGTAAGCGAATATACTCAGCAATTAGCAAATACAGAAAGTGAATATACTACTTTTATTCGTTCGACAGGTTCGGAAAAACCTTATGTTGATTTGTATTATAATAAAACAGCTTTTCCAAGAGATGTAGTAGCACGTATGGATTCTGCTGCTTTGAATAAAGTATATGGTCCTTATTATAATGGTAGTGATAACACAATTAACTCTTTCAAAGTTATCGCTAAAACAGCTGCTGCTGACTCTATAGAGTTCCGGCAGATTCAGGTTGTTGCTGAAGATGCTGCAAAAACAAAAACATTGGCTGATAGTATCTATAATGCAATAAAAGGTGGTGCAAGCTTTGTTGATTTAGCAAAGAAATATGGCCAGACTGGAGAAGCAAACTGGATTTCATCTGCTAATTATGAAAATGCACAGATTGATGGTGATAATTTGAAATTTATTTCAACTGTTAATAATTTGGGTGTAAACGAATTGTCTAATCTCTCTTTGGGACAGGCTAATGTTATCCTTCAGGTTACTAACAAGAAAGCCGTTAAGGATAAATATAAAGTGGCTGTTATCAAACGTACAGTGGACTTTAGTAAAGAAACTTATAGTAGAGCTTATAATGATTTCAGCCAGTTTATTGCTGCTAATCCTTCTTTGGATAAAGTAGTGGCTAATGCTGAAGAAGCTGGTTATAGATTGCTCGAAAGAAATGATTTGTACAGCTCTGAACATGGAATTGGTGGAGTTAAAGGTACAAAAGAAGCTTTGAAATGGGCTTTTGCTGCTAAGCCGGGTGAAGTTTCCGGTTTGTATGAATGTGGTGAGAGCGACAGAATGTTGGTGGTTGCACTGGCTGGTATCACTCCTGAAGGTTACCGTTCTTTGAAGCAGGTACAGGATCAGTTGAGAGCTGAAATAATAAAGGACAAGAAAGCCGAAAAGATCATGAATGATATGAAGGCTGTTAATGCTACTTCTTTTGATCAGTATAAGTCAATGGCTAACGCTGTGAGCGACTCTGTAAAACATGTAACTTTTGCAGCTCCTGCTTATATACCGGCTTTGCGTAGTAGCGAACCTTTGGTAGGTGCCTATGCTTCGGTTGCTGAGTTGAATAAGTTGAGTGCTCCGATTAAAGGTAATGCAGGCGTATTTGTATTGCAGATGTATGCTAAGGACAAGTTGAATGAAACATTTGATGTAAAAGCTGAAGAAGCTACATTGGAAAATATGCATGCACGCCTGGCAGGACGTTTGATGAACGATCTTTATCTGAAGGCTGAAGTGAAAGATACACGTTATCTGTTCTTCTAAGAAGGACTAACTCATATATGAAAAGGCTGTTCCCGCATAGGGAGCGGCCTTTTTACGTTAACTTTTGGTGGTAGTCTGCTCTGAAATCAACTTTAATTCCTTACATTTGCATAAATAAACATTGAATTGTACAGAATATGTCCAAATATCCTCTTTTAGGAATGACTCTTGATGAGTTGCAGTCGGTGGTGAGAGGCCTGGGAATGCCGAAGTTTGCTGCTAAGCAGATTGCATCGTGGCTTTATGATAAAAAGGTAAACTCTATTGATGAGATGACAAATCTGTCATTAAAACACCGCGAAGCACTTGGGGCAGAATATGAAGTAGGAGGAATACCGCCAGTTGAGGCAATGCATTCGGTAGATGGAACTATTAAGTATCTTTTTCAGGTAGGTGAGAAGAACTTTGTAGAGGCAGTCTACATTCCTGATGACGATCGTGCAACACTTTGTGTTTCTTCTCAGGTGGGTTGTAAGATGAATTGTAAGTTTTGTATGACTGGTAAGCAAGGGTTTACTGCCAATCTGACTGCTAATCAGATACTAAATCAGATCAGTTCATTGCCCGAACGGGATAAACTGACTAATGTTGTGTTGATGGGAATGGGAGAGCCCTTGGATAATCTGGATGAAGTGTTAAAGGTGTTGGAGGTATTAACTGCACCCTATGGTTACGGTTGGAGTCCTAAACGAATAACACTTTCTTCTATCGGTTTGCGTAAGGGCTTGCAGCGTTTCATCGAAGAGTGTGATTGTCATTTAGCTATTAGTCTACATTCTCCGGTGCCCTCGCAGCGTTTGGATTTAATGCCGGCAGAGCGTGCTTTTTCTATTACTGAAATTGTAGATTTGTTAAAGAACTATGATTTTAGCAAACAACGCAGACTTTCATTTGAATATATTGTTTTTAAAGGCGTCAACGATTCGCTGATATATGCCAAAGAGCTTGTGAAATTGCTCCGTGGAGTAGATTGCAGAATAAACCTGATTCGTTTTCATGCTATTCCGGGAGTAGATCTGGAAGGAACGGATATGGAGGCGATGGTAACATTCCGTGATTATCTGACTTCACATGGTGTTTTCTCTACGATTCGTGCTTCGCGCGGTGAAGACATTTTTGCAGCTTGTGGTATGTTGTCTACAGCAAAGCGGGAGGGTAATAACAAGAATTAATATAAATTATTAACTTATCCGATGAAAATATACGAACTTATCGTAGTTTTGTAAAAACATTAAAAATGATCAATATGAAGAAGTATCTGTTTTTTATCAGTATGGCTCTTGTGGCATTGACTTTTTCTTCTTGTAACGGCAAGAAGGGTGTGTTTACTCCGACCTCCAGTGGTCGTGCGTATGAGATTCTTGTAGTAGTAGATCATGCCTTGTGGGAGCGTCCTGCGGGAAGAGCCTTGTTTGATGTGCTTGATACGGATGTACCTGGATTGCCACAGTCTGAACGTTCATTCAGGATTATGTATACTTCTCCGAGAGACTATGATTCTACATTAAAATTAATACGCAACATTATTATAGTGGATGTGCGTGATATATATACCAAACCGGCATTTAAGTATGCAAAAGATGTATATGCTGCTCCTCAGCTTATTCTGACTATTCAGGCTCCCAATGAGCAGGAGTTTGAAAAGTTTGTAGAGGAAAACAAACAACAGATTATAGACTTCTTCACACGTGCTGAGATGAATCGTCAGATCTCCCAGCTTCATAATAAACACAATGATTACATCTCTACCAAGGTAGGCAGTAAATTTGATTGTGATATATGGCTTCCTTCTGAATTATCTTCTTCTAAAGAAGGTGAAGATTTTTTCTGGGCATCTACTAATACGGCTACCGGAGATCAGAACTTTGTGATCTATTCTTACCCTTATACTGATAAGGATACGTTTACTAAAGAATATTTTATCCATAAGCGTGACTCTGTGATGAAAGCTAATATTCCGGGAGCTAAAGAAGGCATGTATATGTCTACAGATTCTATAACAGTGGATGTCCGTCCTATCGATGTGCATGGAGATTACACCATGGAAGCCCGTGGACTTTGGCGTATGAAGGGCGACTTTATGGGTGGTCCGTTTGTGTCTCATACCCGTTTGGACAAAACTAATCAGCGCATTGTAACAGCAGAAGTATTTGTATATTCACCTAATAAATTAAAACGTAATCTGGTACGTATGCTCGAAGCATCATTGTATACATTGAAACTTCCTACAGAAAAGACCCAGGGAGAGATTCCGCTGGGTGTGGCCAGAGAAGAACAAACTAATAAATAACGACACATGGAAGATAGTAAAATAAGGGTTGGTATTACGCAAGGAGATATCAATGGCGTAGGCTATGAAGTGATATTGAAAACTTTTGCCGATCCTGTTATGCTGGAGTTGTGTACTCCGATTATTTACGGTTCCCCTAAGGTGGCAGCTTATCATCGTAAATCATTGGATTTACCTACTAACTTTAGTATTGTTAATTCTGCTTCTGAGGCAGTTTTCAATCGTTTGAGTGTAGTAAACTGTACGGATGACGAAGTGAAAGTGGAATTCTCTAAACCGGATCCGGAAGCAGGAAAAGCTGCACTTGGTGCTTTAGAGAAGGCTATTGAAGAATTTAGAGAAGGATTGATTGACGTCATCGTGACGGCTCCGATCAATAAACATACCATTCAGTCGGAAGGATTTTCATTTCCCGGACATACCGAATATATTGAGGAGAGACTGGGTGATGGAAGTAAATCACTGATGATTCTGATGAAGGACGATTTTCGGGTGGCACTGGTAACAGGGCATATCCCCGTACGTGATATTGCTTCAACCATTACTAAAGAACTTATTCAGGAGAAAATTGCTATTTTTAATCGCTCCCTGAAACAGGATTTTGGTATTGGTGCACCGCGTATTGCTGTGCTGGCTTTGAATCCTCATGCAGGAGACGAGGGATTACTTGGTACCGAAGAGCAAGAGATCATTATCCCGGCAATTCAGGAAATGGCTGCTAAAGGAATACTTTGCTACGGTCCTTATCCGGCTGACGGATTTATGGGATCGGGTAACTTTACTCATTTTGATGGTGTGCTGGCTATGTATCATGACCAGGGATTGGCACCATTCAAGGCCTTGGCTATGGATGAAGGGGTAAATTATACGGCCGGACTTCAGGTAGTACGTACTTCGCCGGCTCATGGAACAGCATATGATATTGCCGGAAAAGGGCTGGCTTGTGAAGACTCTTTCCGTCAGGCTATCTATGTGGCAATAGATGTGTTCCGCAACCGCCTGCGTGATAAAGAAGCTCATGCCAATCCGTTGAGAAAACAATATTACGAGAAACGTGACGACAGTGATAAGTTGAAGCTTGACACTGTGGATGATGATGTATAAACAAAAACACAAGAAGGAATTTATAGTGCAATTATGACGAAAGCGGAAATTCAACAAGTAAAACTTAGGTTCGGTATTATTGGTAATACAGAGGCTTTGTCGCGCGCCATTGATGTTGCCATCCAAGTTGCACCCACTGACTTATCCGTATTGATAACCGGAGAAAGTGGTGTGGGAAAGGAGAGCTTTCCGCAGATTATTCATCAGTATAGCCGTCGCAAACATGGGCAATACATTGCAGTAAACTGTGGTGCTATCCCTGAGGGCACAATTGATTCTGAATTGTTCGGGCATGAAAAAGGAGCTTTTACGGGAGCTATTGGCGAACGAAAGGGATACTTTGGCGAAGCTGATGGTGGAACAATATTTCTGGATGAAGTAGGGGAGTTGCCTTTACCCACTCAAGCTCGTTTGCTTCGGGTGCTTGAGAGTGGGGAGTTTATCAAGGTGGGTTCATCAAAAGTACAGAAGACGGATGTACGTATTGTTGCTGCTACTAATGTCAATCTGACACAAGCTATTGCAGACGGACGTTTTCGCGAAGATCTGTACTATCGTCTCAATACGGTTCCTATTCAGATACCTCCTTTGCGTGAACGTGGTGAAGATGTGTTGTTATTATTCCGTAAGTTTGCCAGTGACTTTGCCGAGAAGTATCGTATGCCTGCTATTCAGCTGACAGAAGATGCCAAACAGGTGTTACTTGCCTATCCATGGCCGGGAAATGTGCGCCAGCTGAAGAATATAACAGAACAGATTTCGATTATAGAAACCAATCGTGAGATTAATGCAGCTATTTTGCAAACATATCTCCCGGCTCAAAACACGCAACGTCTGCCGGCTTTGTTCGGTATAAAGGATAATAAGGGGTTTGAGAGTGAACGTGAGATTCTTTATTCAGTTTTGTTTGATATGAGACAGGAAGTATCTGAATTGAAGAAGATGGTTCATAATTTGATGGCAGAGAAAGGAAGTGTGCCCATTGTGACACCTACACCACCTTCCACAATGCCTACAATCATTCATACGGTGAAGGCTCCCTGTCCGGTAGATGATGATATACAAGACACGGAAGAGTATGTGGAAGAGTCTCTTTCTTTGGATGAAGTGGAGAAAGAAATGATACGTAAAGCCCTCGAAAAACATCATGGGAAGAGGAAAAGTGCAGCTCAGGATTTGAATATTTCGGAACGCACCCTCTACAGAAAAATAAAAGAATATGGATTGGAATAAAAAAATACCACAATGGATGTTATTACTGGCTTTGCCGGTAATACTTCTGGCGTGTACAGTCTCTTATAAGTTTAATGGGGCGTCTATTAATTATGATAAAGTAAAGACAATCTCAATTGCTGATTTTCCTATAAAATCTGCTTATGTTTATCAGCCTTTGGCAAATAAGTTTAATGACGATTTAAAAGATATTTTTACTCGTCAGACTCGTTTGCAATTGGTGAGAAATGCCAATGCTGATTTGCAGATTGAAGGAGAAATAACAGGTATAAATGTGTATAATGAAGCTGTTTCGGCTGATGGGTTCTCTTCAAAAGCAAAAGTAACTGTTACAGTTAATGTGCGTTTTGTAAATAATACCAATCATGCAGAAGATTTCGAACAGCAATTTTCGGCTTTCCGTTCCGACCTCGATCCGAATTCATTATTGCCTAATATACCGGATGCAACGATTGCTGAAATAACGAAAGAGATAACTGATCAGATATTTAATGCGACAGTGGCAAATTGGTAATTTGAATGACTTCTGCTAACCTTCAACAATGGATTCAGCACCCCGAGATGCTGAATAAGGATACGTTGTATGAGCTTCGGACGATGCTTACACGCTATCCTTATTTTCAAACGCTGCGGTTACTATATTTAAAGAATTTGTATTTATTACACGACATTACATTTGGGGCCGAATTACGTAAAGCAACTCTTTATGTGGCCGACCGACGCTCACTTTTCTACCTCATAGAAGGAGATAAGTATATATTGCAATCCCGTAAAAAGAAAACAACCTCTGTAGATGAATTACCGGAAATAGAGCCGAATCTTGATCGTACTTTAGCGTTGATTGATGCTTTTTTGTCTACTATACCGGAAGAAGTTACTTCTCAGACCAGCCTGGATTATACGACGGACTATACAGCTTATTTACTACAGGATGATGGTGTTTCTACTGATGATGAAACCGAAGCACCCAAACTTCGTGGTTTTGAACTGATTGATGGGTTTATTGAAAAAAGTGAGAGTGAACCGGCTCTTAAGTTACAACCTTTGCCAGATGGAAATTTATCAGGAGAAGAATCTCCGGAACAATCTTCTTCTGAAGAATTGAGTACCGAAGAAGGAGAGGATGATGATAGCTGTTTCACAGAAACATTGGCTAAAATCTATGTTAAACAGCAAAGATATTCCAAAGCTCTTGAAATTATTAAAAAATTAAGTTTGAAATATCCAAAAAAAAATGCTTACTTTGCAGATCAAATAAGATTTTTAGAAAAACTGATTATTAACGCTAAATCAAAATAACAAAAAATGTACTTATTATTCGTAATCTTAATGGTCATTGCAGCCATATTGATGTGCTTTATTGTACTGATTCAAAATTCTAAAGGTGGTGGTCTTGCATCCGGCTTCTCATCATCCAATGCAATAATGGGCGTTCGCAAAACTACAGATTTTTTGGAAAAAGCTACTTGGGGATTGGCAGCATTCATGGTTATAATGAGTATTGCTACAGCTTATGTTGTCCCTACCAATGCATCCAGAGGACAGGATGTAATTTTGGAACAAGCTCAGCAAGAAGAAAAAACAAATCCGTATAACCTGCCTTCGGGTACAGCTGCACCTGCTACTGAAGCACCTGCTGCAGAAACACCGACTGCACCTGCAACAGAAACTCCTGTGGCAGAATAATTACAGATGGAAAGTTAAAGAAAAGAGAAGAGGCTATAAATCCAGGGGATTTGTAGCCTTTTTTTATTAATAAGATAGAACTATGACGGAACAATTAAAAAAGAAATTGAATGACTCTGTGGTTACCCGTTGGGGAGCATTAGCCATTGTTGCCTTTACTATGATGGCAGCCTATTATGTGAATGATGTAATGGCGCCATTGAAAAACATGTTGGAATCAGATTTGGCATGGACCAGTACGGAGTTTGGCTTTTTCACGGGAGCATACAGCTTCCTGAATGTGTTTTTGCTGATGCTGATTTGGGGAGGCTTGATTCTGGATCGTTTTGGTATTCGTTTCACCGGAAAGTTGGCAGCTATCCTGATGGTAGTAGGTACGGGATTGGAATACTATGCAATTACAGTTTTGGCTGGAGATGAATCACTTATATTTGGATATAAAACCGGGGTATTTGTTGCTTCTGCCGGTTACTCTATTTTTGGAGTGGGAGCTGAAGTAGCCGGTATTACTGTTTCTAAAATTATAGCTAAATGGTTTCGTGGGAAAGAGATGGCCACTGCTATGGGGGTACAGGTTGCTTTGGCACGTATCGGTTCCCAGGCTGCTTATTCTGTAGCTATACCTTTGGCGCGTAATTTTAGTATTGATACTCCTCTGTTGATTGGTTTTGTATTACTTGTAGGAGGGTTAATAGCCTTTTTTGCCTTCTCTGTGATGGATAAAAAGCTGGATAAGCAGGTAGAGGCTTCTACTGAAGATGGAGGTGAAGATAAATTCTCTTTTAAAGATGTAAAACACATTCTTACCAATCCGGGATTTTGGCTGATTGCATTGTTGTGCGTGCTGTTCTATTCCTGCGTTTTTCCATTCCAGAAGTTTGCATCCGAACTGATGGTTGGTAAATATGGAATTGATGAAAACGTGGCTGGTTCTATTGTGGGACTACCTGCTTTGGGAGCATTGATACTGACTCCGGTATTTGGTGGTTTGGTTGATAAACGTGGAAAAGCTGCTTCTATTATGATGTTGGGTGCGGCCATGTTGATTTGTGTGCATTTTATCTATGCAATTCCCAGCATTGATAATTGGCTTATAGCAATTGGTTTGATGATAATTCTGGGTATTGCTTTTTCTCTGGTACCTTCGGCTATGTGGCCTTCGGTGGCGAAGATATTTCCTGTAAATCAGTTAGGAACAGCGTATGCTCTTATTTTCTTTATACAGAATATAGGTCTGTGGGGTATTCCTACTCTTATTGGTTGGGTACTTGATACCTATTGTGTGGTGGGGACGAGTGGAAATGCTAACGAGTATGACTATACAATCCCGATGTGTATTTTTACAGGTTTAGCCATTCTATCTTTGTTTGTCGCTTTCTTGTTAAAGGTAGTTGATAAAAAGAAGGGATATGGTTTGGAATTACCCAATATAAAGAAATAAATGTATGGCTGCGAAAGAAAAGATCAACTTGTTGGAGGTTATTCCCTTCCGCAGTGCACACATTACAACCAAAAAGGAAAGCGATGGCACTATTGTCATCGCTTTTCCCCGGTTTAAGTATGAATGGATGCAACGTTTTTTACTACCCAAAGGAATGTCCTCTGATATTCATGTACATCTTGAAGAACATGGTACTGCCGTGTGGGAGCAAATAGATGGCAAAAGTACGATACGTGAGATAATAGAAAAACTCGCAGACCACTTCAACCATGAAGAGAACTACGAGTCTCGTATACTTGCTTATTTTTCCCAGTTACAAAAAGATGGATTTGTCAAACTGACAATCAACGAATAAAAATAGCCCATAATATAACGGCACATGCCAATAGAACCCCGATGATAATGAGAGTCCCGAACACAAAGTAACGGTCATCGGCTTCTTTCTTTTCTTTGGATTGCCGGATGATACGTCCCATTTCTTCAGGAGTCGTGTCGGGTAGGGGGTAGGGTGCTTTCGTTTGTAAGCGTTTCATCCTCTCGTTGGTTCGCGCTCTGCGTAAGTTGGCAGAGTCTCTGCCTTCTTTCAATCGACGGATCATGTCGAGCATATGTCCTTCACCACCCATATTATAAGTTATTTAGAGAATGAATAATAGTCGTTTATTTTCCTTCTTCCCTGTCAACTTTAACCAGACCACCGGTAACCGGATTGAATGTTACTTTAATCGTTGAGTTTTTGTTGAATAATGCAGGGGCCAGATATTCTACTGTTCCGAATTGAGTGACAGGCACTTCATCTTCAAATAACACATCTTTTCCTTGAGTCAGTAAAATAGAAGCTTTGCCTGGTACGTTGTAGGCCACACCGTCTACCTTTTTCTTACCGTCGTCCTGTGGAATATTAACTGTCTTCAGATTTTTCAAAGTAATATAAACCGGTTCGCCTGCAAGATCATTGTTGGCTACCACACCCAGTTTCTTTGAGAATCGGAAAGCTACTTCATTATTCATCTCCTTTGCGGGGTTCAGGCGAATCGTGTATATTTTCTCTTCTCTATTGTATGTACCAGAGAACATTTCTGTCATCGCACGTTCCTGCTCTTCCAGATTGTCAAGCATCAGTTTGAGTTGCGCTCCGTCTTTGGGCATGTTGTCTGCTTGTCCGCGTACCAGCGCATTTTTACTTTCACGGATGTTGTAGATTTCTTTTGCCACGAGTTCAGCCATTTTAGCTGTTGAACTGGCCATTAAGATTTCTTCTGTAAGAAAATCTCTTGGATTGACCTTTTTCTGTGCAGGCACAATTGTCTTGGCAGGCAGAGTCTTTTTCCCTTCGATAGGTACATTGATTGATTTGATAATTCCGTCCTCCGTCAGTTCAATTAACGGAGCTACGGTTTTATCTTTCATCTTTACGAAATATACATTCTCTTTATCGGGTACACCTACCGGTTTTACTTTTACGCTTGTTAATTCCCAATATTCTTTCGGGTCGACAGATATGTTGTTTAGTCGCAGATAGCGATCTGCATATTTGCCAAATTCTCCCGGTGTATATGTTATTTTATTGACTTTGACTTCGATCTCTATCTGTGTTTTGGGGAGTGCATAGGTTACTCCATAATCTTTGCCTCGCATTACACCAGTCACAACATCTGTCTGAGCAGATATCATAGTAGTGGCAGCCAGCAGTCCTGTCAATATGATTAGTTTTTTCATTTCTGTCTATTTTTAACTGGTTTAGAAAACAAAGTTAATGAACTTATTCGGAAATTCATAAGTTCTTAACCTTTATTCGCTTACAAGTCTCCATGCCATAGGCAGATTGTTGACGATATCTCCTGCTGTAAGCCCAATTGTACCTAACTTTTTACGAGCAAAGTCGCCGGCGAGCCCATGAACGAATGTTCCGGTCTTGGCAGCTTCTTCTGCCGTATACCCTTGAGCGAGTAATGCCAGAATAATACCTGTCAGCACATCTCCGCTTCCGGCAGTAGCCATCCCCGGATTACCGGTGGGATTAAAGAAGCATTTTCCGGTTGGAGTGATGATAGCAGAATAGGCACCTTTTAATACAATATGTACTTTGGCGGTACGGGCAAGCTCTATTGCTTTGGTCAGGCGTTCATAAGAATCCTGGCATTTACCTACCAGGCGTTCCAATTCTTTGGGATGGGGAGTAAGGATTGAACCTTTGGGCAGGTTGGTCAGTGCATGGCGGTGATTAGCCAATATGTTCAATGCATCCGCATCTACTACCAGAGGAGTCTGGCAGCCGTTCAATTGTTCCAGCAGTGCAGCTTCTGTTTCTTCGTTTCGTCCCAATCCCGGTCCTACGCCTACTGCCTGATAGTCATCCGTATCTGTTGGTATGGCAAAACAAGTTTCACTGGCGTCTTGTTCTACTATTGCTTCGGGAACTGCTGTCTGCAAAATGCTATTGTTGCAGATAGGAGCATGCACAGTGAGCAAACCTACTCCTGAGCGTAAACATGCACGAGCCGATAGTATCGATGCTCCTGCCATTCCGCGTGAACCAGCTATCAAGAGTGCATGCCCAAAGTTTCCTTTGTGTGAAAATCTCTTCCGGGGTTTGATAATAGTACGTATGTCTTCCACTTCCAACATTTCATAGTTGGTATCTAACTCCTCGATGCCTTCCTGGCTCAGGTTGATGTCGAGCAACTCCCACTCTCCGATGAACTCTGCATTTTCAGCAAAAAGAAAAGCAAGTTTTGGCAGTTGCAGGCTGAAGGTAACATCGGCCCGGATGATGTTGGCCCGGACATTAAATGTATTCTCTTCTCCCATTAGTCCCGAAGGAATATCAATGGATGCTACAGTAGCAGGCGAAGAGTTAATGTATTTGACTACTGCTGCAAACCCTCCGCTAAGAGGCTTGTTCAATCCGGAACCAAATAAACCGTCGATAACCAGATGTTCATCCGTCAGGGTCGGTGGAGCGAATTGTGTACTTACTTCGTGGAAGGTTATTTCGTCCATCATCTCTACCAATTCTTTATTGGCTTGGCAGTCGGGTGAAAGTTCTCCTTTGGTGTTGAAAAGGAAAACTTCTACTTTGTATCCTTTTTCTGCCATCATACGGGCTACGGCAAGAGCGTCTCCTCCATTGTTACCAGGTCCGGCAAATACAGTAACCGGGGTTTCGCTATCCCAACGATTAGTGATAGCTTCTGTTAGTGCATTGGCTGCACGCTCCATCAGTTGGATTGACTGAATGGGTTCATGCTCAATGGTATAAGCATCCAGCTTCTTGATAGTGTTACTTGGAAATATTTTCATGATTTGTTTCTTTAGTTTTCTGACTCGCAAAGATAGTAATTATTTGTCCGATTAAAACTTGTTTTAATATGAATCCTTTGCTCCTTTCGGCTACTTAAGTAACCGCAAAGATTTCATACAATACTTTTTTATAGTTGTTTCAATGCTTTGAGAAAAAATTCTCAATACGTTGAGAAACTTTTCTCAATAGGTTGAGAATTTATTCTCAATAGGTTGAAACAAAATTCTCATAGCAATGAAACAGGATGAAACACATTGTTTCTTTTACCTTTAGTTACATATTCTTTACGGAATAAAAGTACTTTTTCGTACCTTTGCATCCCATAAACTACTAAACAATCTACTTATGGGAGCATTACAAGGGCATCCAAAGGGCCTTTACTTAATCTTTGCAACAAGCACAGCAGAACGTTTCAGCTACTACGGTATGCGTGCTATCTTTATTCTTTTTTTAACTCAGGCTCTACTTTTTGATACCGAAGCAGCAGCATCCATTTATGGTAGCTATACCGGATTAGTATATTTGACTCCGTTGATTGGCGGATATATAGCCGATAAATACTGGGGGATACGCCGTTCTGTTTTTTGGGGTGCTGTGATGATGGGGGTAGGACAGTTAATGATGTTCTTGAGTGCCTCTATGCTCGATAAAGCGGAACTGTCACATTGGTTAATGTATGGTGGCCTGACCTTTCTTATATTAGGAAATGGTTCATTTAAACCTACTGTATCGTCATTGGTAGGACAACTTTATAAACCGGGAGATAAGCGCCTTGATGCAGGCTATACCATTTTCTATATGGGAGTGAATGTGGGCTCCTTTATTGCTCCTTTGGTTTGTGGCTATTTTGGAGACACCGGTAATCCGGAAGATTTTAAATGGGGATTTCTGATTGCTGCGTGTATGATTGTATTTACTATCCTTTTATTTGAAACGCAGAAGAATAAGTATCTGATATCTCCTGACGGTGAGCCGTTAGGCATAATCCCGGATGCGAAGAAGGAGAAAAAGACAGATAAAATAGTTCATCCGCAACTGAGCCGGAGCCAGAAAAGGCGGAATATTCTTCTATTAATGGTTCTTACACTGGTGTTGGGCAGTCTCTTTTATCTCTGGTTTGGCGACGAATGGGTCAGTATCGGTATATTTACCGCTTGCATCGTGTTTCCTATCACCATTTTACTGGATGGTTCATTAACAAAGATCGAACGTAGCCGTATTTTTGTAATTTACATTGTAGCATTCTTCGTCATCTTCTTTTGGGCTGCCTATGAACAGGCTGGTGCTTCCTTAACTCTTTTTGCTGCCGATCAGACAAATCGTGATATCTTAGGTTGGGAGATGCCGGCTTCCTGGTTTCAGTCTTTCAATCCGTTTTTTGTGGTAATACTTGCCTATATCATGCCGGGTGTCTGGGCTTTTCTCAACAAACGGAATATGGAGCCTTCTTCACCTACCAAGCAAGCTATTGGGTTGTTACTTTTATCTTTGGGATACCTCTTTATTTGCTTTGGAGTGAAAGATGCCCAACCGGGTGTGAAAGTGAGTATCATCTGGCTGACAGGACTTTATTTTATTCATACAATGGGTGAGATAGCTTTGTCGCCCATTGGTTTGTCGATGGTAAATAAACTGACTCCGATTCGGTTTGCTTCCCTGATGATGGGTATCTGGTATCTTTCTACTGCCACTGCCAATAAATTTGCCGGGATACTTGCCGGGCTTTACCCCGAGGCAGGTAAAGTAAAAACACTCTTTGGATATCAGATTGCAAATATGTACGACTTCTTTATGGTGTTCGTCATTATGTCGGGTATTGCGTCCCTTATTCTGTTCCTTCTCTCGAAGAAATTGCAAAAGATGATGCATGGAGTGGAATAAAAATTGTATTTTTGCATCCAACTTTTTTAAATAATCGGTTATGGACACCATTCAGATAAAAGATAAACTATTTACTGTTTCCATTAAAGAACAGGATATTCAAAAAGAAGTGATTCGTGTTGCGAACGAAATTAACCGGGACTTGGCAGGTAAGAACCCTTTGTTCCTCAGTGTGCTGAACGGTTCGTTCATGTTTACCGCCGATCTGTTGAAACATATCACTATCCCTTGTGAAATTTCTTTCGTGAAACTGGCTTCTTATCAGGGAATCACTTCAACGGGAGTTATCAAAGAAGTGATTGGTCTGAACGAAGACATTGCCGGCCGCACGGTGGTTATCGTAGAAGATATTGTAGATACAGGTTTTACGATGCAGCGTCTGCTCGAGACATTGGGTACCCGAAATCCGGAGGCTATACATATTGCTTCTCTGCTGGTGAAGCCCGACAAACTGAAAGTGGATTTGAATATCGAATATGTAGCAATGGAAATACCGAACGACTTTATCGTTGGTTACGGACTCGATTATGATGGTTTCGGACGAAACTATCCGGATATTTATACTGTGGTAGACTAAATTCAAATACAAACTAATTTATAGGTAAAAAAGATGTTGAACATTGTAATTTTCGGTGCTCCCGGTTCAGGAAAGGGAACACAGAGTGAACGTATTGTAGAAAAGTATGGTATTAATCACATCTCTACCGGAGATGTTTTGCGTGCAGAAATAAAGAATGGTACAGAGTTGGGCAAGACTGCTAAAAGTTATATTGATCAGGGACAACTGATTCCCGATGCACTGATGGTAGACATTCTGGCCAGCGTTTTTGATAGTTTTCAGGATAGTAAGGGAGTTATTTTTGATGGTTTCCCAAGAACTATTCCGCAAGCAGAAGCGTTGAAAGTAATGTTGAAAGAACGTGGACAGGATATTTCTGTAATGCTTGACCTGGATGTTCCCGAAGATGAGTTGATGACTCGCCTTATCAAACGCGGAAAGGATTCGGGACGTGCCGATGACAACGAAGAAACAATCAAAAAACGTCTTGTAGTATATAATACTCAGACTTCACCCCTGAAAGAATTCTATAAAGGTGAGGGAAAATACCAACACATCAATGGGCTTGGCTCAATGGATGGTATCTTTGAGGAAATATGTAAGGCGGTAGATACATTATAAATAATTAGAGTAGTTAAGTAGTGAGTAGTAAGTAGTTAAGTAGGAATGCTGGCGCAATCATTTGAAGATCTTTTAGTATGGCAAAAAGCTCATAAATATGTTTTAAATATTTATCGGGTGACTAAAGGCTTTCCTAAAGAAGAGATGTTCGGATTGGTTAATCAAATGCGACGTGCCTCTGCTTCTATTACTGCTAACATTGCAGAAGGATTTGTAAGAGTAGGGCAGAAAGATAAATTACACTTTTACAACATATCACAAGGCTCATTGGAGGAAACAAGAAACTTCGTTATTCTTTCCAAAGACCTGGGATATATTTCAGAAGAAGATAAAACAGTGCTCCTGGGGTTGGCTTCTGAAGTGAGTAGAATGCTGAATGCTTATTGCCAAGGTCTGCTGAAATATTACTAAATCCATCTTCTACTTACTACTAAACTACTAAATTCTAACTACTAAATATTATGGCTGAATCGAATTTTGTTGATTACGTAAAGATATACTGTCGCTCAGGTAAGGGCGGAAGAGGCTCTACGCACATGAGGCGCGAGAAATATGTTCCTAACGGTGGTCCTGATGGGGGCGATGGCGGAAGAGGAGGCCATGTTATTTTGCGAGGTAACCGTAACTACTGGACGCTGCTCCATCTGAAGTATGACCGTCATGCGATGGCTACTCATGGAGAATCCGGCAGTAAAAACAAGAGTTTTGGTAAGGACGGTGTAGACAAAATAATTGAAGTGCCTTGTGGAACAGTAGTATACAATGCTGAAACAGGAGAGTATATCTGTGATGTGACCGAACATGGACAGGAAGTTATCTTGTTGAAAGGTGGACGTGGTGGACAAGGAAACTGGCATTTCAGAACAGCTACCCGACAGGCACCACGCTTTGCACAACCCGGTGAGCCGATGCAGGAAATGACGGTAATTATGGAGTTGAAACTTTTGGCTGATGTAGGGTTAGTGGGTTTCCCAAATGCCGGTAAGTCTACACTATTGTCTGCCGTTTCTGCTGCTAAACCCAAAATAGCCGACTATCCGTTTACTACACTGGAACCCAATTTAGGCATTGTTTCTTATCGCGACGGGAAATCGTTCGTGATGGCCGATATCCCCGGAATTATTGAAGGTGCCAGTGAAGGTAAGGGACTTGGATTGAGATTCCTGCGTCATATTGAGCGCAACTCTCTTTTGTTGTTCATGGTTCCGGCAGATAGTGATGATATCCGTAAGGAATATGAAATACTGCTGAATGAACTGAGTACTTTTAATCCGGAAATGCTTGATAAGCAGCGTGTACTCGCTATCACAAAAAGTGATATGCTCGATCAGGAGTTGATGGATGAGATAGAACCTACGTTGCCTCAGGGTATTCCGCATTTGTTTATTTCTTCTGTTTCCGGTTTGGGAATTTCAGCATTGAAAGATATCCTGTGGGAAGAGTTGAATAAAGAAAGCAATAAGATAGAAGCTATTGTACATCGTCCTAAGGATGTAAGTCGCTTGCAGGAAGAACTCAAAGCTATGGGAGAGGATGAAGATCTCGAATATGAGTATGAGGACGGCGATGATGACGATGATCTGGATTATGAATACGAAGAAGAGGATTGGGAAGAGAAATGATTTCACTTACAAAAGATAAAAGAATGTTGGGATATGCATCATTGGATGTGTATTCCGACATTTTTCATTTTGTAACCACCCGTATAGGCGGGTGCAGTGAGGGGACATATGCTACATTCAATTGCTCGCCTTTTGCCGGTGACGAGAGGGTATGCGTCCGCCGGAATCAGGAGATCTTGTTTGAAGCAATGCCGGAGAAGCCTCGTGAATTGATTATCCCCCACCAAACACATGGAACGAAGAGTCTGGTAGTGGATGAAACCTTTCTTACCCTTTCTGAAGAAGATAGGTGTACGCGTCTGGAAGGTATTGATGCCCTGATAACTCGTGAGGAAGGCTGTTGTATTTGCGTCTCTACGGCAGATTGTGTTCCTGTATTGCTATACGACAGGCAGCACCAGGTGGTAGCTGCCGTTCATGCCGGATGGCGGGGGACGGTGAATTTTATCGTTGGTCATACACTGGAACAGATGCGGACGGTTTATGGAACGGAAGGTTCGGAGGTTGTGGCCTGTATCGGTCCTGGCATTTCGTTGGAATCCTTTGAAGTCGGTGATGAGGTATATGATACCTTCCGTTTGAATGGTTTTGATATGTCACGTATCTCTTATCGTAAGACGGAGACGGGAAAATATCATATCGATCTGTGGGAGGCCAACCGCCAGCAATTGCTTGACTTTGGTGTTCCCGGTTGCCAGATCGAAGTATCGGGTATTTGTACTTATATTCATCATGATGAATTTTTTTCGGCACGAAGGCTGGGGATTGCCTCAGGACGTATTTTGTCAGGAATAATGAAGAGAGTGACGGAGCCATGATAGGTTAGAGTGAGAAAGTTATAAAGTGGTAGGTTATAGAGTGATAAGGTTATAGAGTTATGTTTTTAGCTTTTATAGTCCTCCTATCTATGAATTTATGACCCTAACTTTATAATCCCCATTTCCTCCATAACCCTATAACCCTATAACTTTATAACCCTCATAACCTTATAACTTTTTTATGATAACAGTATCTAAAGAAATAAAAGAAGCATGTCCCGGTTTTGCGGGAGTAGCAGTCTATGCAGAGGTCAAAAACACAGTTTACTGTGAAGGACTTTGGGAGGAGATAAATGCTTTTACTGAAGAGTTGACTTCGACTACACGGATGGAAGATATTAAGTTGCAGCCGGCTATTGCTGCTACTCGTGAGGCATATAAGCGTTGTGGTAAAGATCCGGGACGTTACCGTCCTTCGGCTGAGGCTTTGCGCAGACGTTTAATGCGTGGTATTCCATTGTATCAGATAGATACGCTGGTTGATTTGATTAATTTAGTGTCGCTTCGTACCGGCTATTCCATTGGTGGTTTTGATGCCGATAAGATAAAAGGATCAATATTGGAACTGGGAATCGGAAAAGCAGATGAGCCTTTTGAAGGTATTGGCAGAGGTGTGCTGAATATTGAAGGATTGCCCGTATACAGGGATGAAATAGGAGGTATAGGTACGCCTACCAGTGATAATGAACGAACAAAGATGGGATTGGATACGACTCATATTCTTGCAATAGTCAATGGATATAGTGGTGCAGACGGATTGGCTGAAGCGGCTGATATGATACAGGAGTTATTAAAAAAATATGCTGGTTGTGATAGTGCGCAACTATTTTTCTTTGAATAATTATCGAAAGTATGGAAAGCACATTGATTTGGCTATTATGTACTCTTTTTTCTATAGTAAATAATGTAGATTTACCCGAGAAACCACACTTTTCAAGTATGGAGATCAATCATATCCGGGTAGCGACACCGGGATTGTTTACTAAGGATAAGAATCTCTTGTTGCATTTAGACACTCTGACAGAGAATGAATACGCTTTTCCATTGCCTGGTGCAAAGGTTATTTCTCCGTATGGAACTCGGAGAGGACATAGCGGAGCGGACTTAAAAACGTGTGCCGGCGATACGATACGTGCTGCTTTTAGCGGAGTTGTGCGAATGTCAAAACCTTATGCTGCTTATGGAAATGTAGTGGTGATTCGCCATTCGAACGGACTTGAGACCATTTATAGTCATAATGTAAAGAATTTGGTGCAGAGTGGAGACTGGGTATTAGCCGGGCAACCAGTGGCTTTGACCGGACGCACAGGACGGGCTACAACAGAGCATTTGCATTTTGAAACCCGAATTAACGGACAACATTTTAATCCGGATCTCATTTTTAATTTGAAAGAAGGTACTTTACGTAAGGAGTGCGTTCAATGTGTAAAAAAAGGAAATGGAGTAACGGTGAAAGCAATAGCAATAAAGTAATGAATATCTATCTTGAGCTGTTCTTTTATAGAAGTGTATGTCAAGAAAGCCTGACAGTTTTATCATTAATAAGGAATTTCTAAAACGCAGATTAACACAGATTATCGCAAAACTTAGATTTTAAGTGCGATAATCTGTGTTAATCTGCGTTTTAATGACAGGGCAATATACCGTTGTTAGTTTATTTATTCTCAGCAAACTGAATACATACAGGTTTGCTCATCTTTATATTCTTACCGGTATTTTTAAGTAATCCGCTTACTGTGTCTCTTTCGAAAACCTGGATCATATTACTATCCCGGCAGGCTACCAACAAGAACTTTCCGTTAGGAGTTATATTAAAATGGCGTGGATGAAGGCCTGTTAGCTGATAACCAACTTTAGCCAGTGTGCCTTTTTCCGGATTCACTTCAAAGATGGCAATTCCATCCTCTTTCAGTCTGTTGCTCGCATATAAATACTTACCGTCCGGGCTCAGGTGGATATCTGCACTACCTCTTGCCTGTATGGTATCCGCTACAATTGTTTGTATTTCATTCAGCCTCCCGTCCGAATAAGTGAAAGCAATTACTTTTCCGGACAACTCGTTTATTAAATAAGCATACTTTCCGTCTTTACTGAATATCAGGTGTCTTGGACCAGATCCGGGCTGAATGTTTACAGTCTCGGCCAAAGGTCGTGGCAACTCCTCTTTTGAATGTACCGCGTAACGTAATATACGATCGGCACTGAAGTCAGTTGCAAAAATATAATTACCATCCGGAGAGAAGAGCGTACAATGAATATGTGGAGTAGCCTGCCTGTCCGGGTCCGGTCCTGAAGCCGTACCTTGAAACAGCGTATCAACTGATTCTAGAGAACCATCATACCGGATAGGGAAAACAGACATTGTGCCGCCGCTGTAGTTGGCGGTAAGCACTTTTTTCCCATCGGTAGCTACGTAGCATGGATCTTCTCCTTTTGTTCTTTGTTTGTTCAAAAGAGTCAATGTACCCTTCTTCTTGTCAAAGGCAAAAGCGTTGATAGCAGCTGTCGAATCGTTTTCTTCGCTGACAGCGTATACAAATCGATTGTCGGGTGAGAGAGTAAGATAGGAGGGGTTTGATACTTCTATTTCACTAAGTGGAGTTGCCACGCCGCTTTCTTCATTGAAACGAAATGTATAAATGCCTTTACTGCTACCTGATGTATAAGTACCCACCAGCATAGTCAATTCATGTTCTGCCCGTTGTTGAGATGCATTGCGGGTAGTACAGGCGGATGACAGCATGCTGGCGGCACACAGGCCGATAACCAATCTGAACATAGTTTATTTCTTTTTCAACTGTTCCAGTTTCACTTCTGAGATACCCACACGGTCGCTGCCCAGTACGATACGCAGATCGCTTGCAGTGGTTCCTTTGAAACGGAAAGGAAGCAGTTTGTTATACTCTTTTACAGTGCCTGAGTATACGGTAAGGAATTGTCCTCCGCCACCCGAGAGTTGAATTTCAAATTCGGCTGGTAGTCCGTTGGCGCGGCTGAAGGCTATGGAAACTCCGTCTACTTTGGCTCCGTTCTCAAGAGCAAAGGTAATATAATCTCCTTTATTTCCTTCCCAGACAGTGGATAAATTATTATCAAGTACATTATTTTTCATTTCTCCGTTAGTGCTGGCACTGACAGGGTTGGCTGTTTTTGTTTGTCCTGTCTCTATGGCACCATACTCTTTTACAGTCAAGATATCACTTAACCGGATATCTTCCGAAGAAGCACCCAGCATGATGCTGAAGTCTCCCGGTTCTACTACCCAATCGTTTTTGGCGTTGAGAAGTTCCAGTGCTTTACGGTCGAGAGTGAATGATACTTCTTTCGTTTCGCCCGGTTGCAGATGAATACGTTCAAATCCTTCAAGATTTTTTTCGTAGGTAGTGACGCTACTCAGGATATCGCGTACATAAAGTTGCACCACTTCATCTCCGGCACGTTTTCCGGTATTGGTTATTTTACAACGCACTTGCACTTTTTGGTTGGGAGTAATAACTTTGGGAGAAATACTGATATCCGAATATTCAAATGTAGTATAACTCAGCCCATGCCCAAATGGATAAAGGGCACCATTCACACGCGACATATTACCTTTCGGACCGGGATTCTTACCACCGTCAATTTGGGAAGAAGGTTTGCAGGGAAAGTTAAAGGGGATCTGGCCTACACTTTTCGGAAAAGTGACTGTAAGCTTCCCCCCCGGATTATAGTCACCAAACAGTACGTCGGCTACTGCCGTTCCTCCTTTCGATCCCGGATACCAGGCTTCTATAATAGCAGGTACAAATTTATCTGCCCAGTTTACAGAGAGCGGACGTCCGTTGATAAGTACCAGTACAACTGGTTTGCCTGTAGCCTGTACTGCTTTCAGCAGGTCAAGCTGACGTCCCGGAAGATCAAGACTGCTGCGGGATTTATTTTCTCCGCAGGTCCGTTGTCCGCCACCCAGTACCACTACTGCTACATCTGCCTCTTTGGCTTGTGCCACTGCTTTGTCTATTTCGTTCTGTTCATCGTTTGTCAACGGATAGTCAATGATTTCCGACTCCGGCCAGTTGGCATCTACCAATTCACAACCTTTGGTGTAGAGCACCTCGGCTTTTCCGTCTACTTTCTGACGGATACCACTGAGCACGGTAGTCACATCCACTGCTAATGGTCCGTAATGAGTCAGTGCATAGGCTGTTTCGTCTGCATTGGGACCACAGACAGCTATCTTCCTGATAGAAGCTACATCCAATGGAAGTGCGTTCTTGTCATTTTTTAGTAGTACAATCGATTCGCGGGATGCCTGCAAAGCTACGATTTCATTTTCTTCTTTCTCTACTTCTTCATCTGCTCCTTTCAAATCTGTCTGATAGGGAGTATCAAAAAGTCCGACGAGAAATTTTACCCGTAGAATATCACGTACACGGTCATTGATAATCTCTTCACTTAGTCCGCCTTCTTGTACCAGTTCCCGTAAAGGAAGTACGTATGAATCTGGTGAACGGAAGGTACAACGCACGTTCAGTCCCGCTTCAACGCTCTGGCGAACGGCCTCTTTCATATCTTTGGCAGTACCGTGTTTTGTATAGAGGTATTCTACTGCATCACTGTCGGAAACTACATATCCGCGGAAACCCATTTGTCCACGCAAGCGCGTCATCAGCCAGTAGTAGCTACTTTGGACAGGGAGCCCGTCATAGTCGTTATACGAACTCATCACACCCAGCAATCCAGATTCCTGAATAACCCGTTTGAAGGGATAAACGTGTATCATTTCTACTTCGCGCGGAGACATTTGTGGATCTACTCGTGCCATGCCTTCACGGGCACCCTTGTTGTTGCTGTAAGCGATAAAGTGCTTTCCCGTAGCAGCTACCTGATAGTTGTGTTGCATGCCTTTTACCATTTCGATGCCCAGTTCGGCTACGAGATAGGGCGATTCTCCATATACCTCTTCATAGCGTCCCCAACGCTGGTCACGTCCTACATCGAGTATGGGAGCGTATACATTGGTGTATCCCAGCATGCGTGCTTCCCGGCCGGTGATGAGTCCTACCTGATGGATGAGTTTACGGTTCCAGGTATGTCCTAATCCCAATTGGGTAGGAAAATTGGTTGCCTTGTAACTTTCTACTCCACGAATTCCCTCATTGGTGAAATCTACGGGAATACCCAATCGGGTTTCTTCGATAAAGAAACGTTGTACTTCATTTAAAGCCCAGGCATGACGCGAAGCAGGCCATACGTTCTCATTATCCGAGGGGGGTAAGCCCCATTGCTGGAATCCATTGAGATGCTCGTCGATAGCTCCCATACCATCTTTCCACAACATTTGTTTCCATTCGGGAGTGGGTAATGCATCTTTCAGTACCCGTTTGTATCCATAGAGGGTCACCATTTGGCAGGTTTTCTCGTTCAGGTTCATCTGACTGAGTAAGTCTTCAATACGTGCATCGATGGGAGCAGTGGGATCTTCGTATACATCTTTGATGCCGTTTTTATTGAAATCTATCCAGCCTTTTTTATACATTTCGGTTTTTACCGGTTTATATACGGCAGGTAACTTCATTGTTTTTTGTGCCGAAAGTATCGGAGTACTTCCTAAGAGCAGAGTCGCAATGATAAGTTTTTTCATGGTATGTAGTTTTATTAATAATACTCTGAGGGTCAAAGATAGTGTATCTTTATGATAAGGAAGGGATAAAATAGTCCGAAAACATACACTAATTGTTGTTTTTTTAGATATAGGAACCGATAAACTTCCTGTGTAAAGCTTGTGAAGAAACATGTTCTTATTCTAAAATAAATTCAAAGCAGAAATGAAGTAGATTAACTTTTATCTCGAATTCAGGGGGAAGTTGATGACTCTGAGATTCAGTTGCTTTTTAGAATGTCATAAAGTCTTTTTGGAGCAGAAGGTATGGATTTAGATCGTATAATTGAGAGAGAACTATTGGTTGTTTGTGTGAATGCTCTGCCGGAGATGTTAGTGTGTGAGAGTGAGCGTGTTTGGAAAATGAAGGGGTATCGGATAACAGAATATCTGCAACAAAGAGCCTGGAGTACCATTCTTGCTCTTTGTTGCAGATGTTTTTTCTTATAGACTAACTTTGAATTGTTGAACCTGGGTAGCTGTTACTACTTTTACTACATAGATACCATGAATCAAGCTTGATAGATTCATTTCATTGGTGTCATTGGCGGTTGCAACTTGAGTACCATTGAGGCTATAGATTTTGATATAATTAGCTTTATCGCCCAAGATATGTAAATGGCCATCGGTTACGGTTACATTGAGCGTTTCTGTAGAGTTGAATACATTCTCGTTTGCTGTTATGCGGTTGAGGGCTGTGATCTCTACATTGTCTAGCGCAAGGGCCTGAGCTCCATTAGCTGCTGTTCCTGATGCTACCGACAGATTCCATGCAAGATAGAGATCTTTTCCGGATGCGATCGTTACATCAAGATCTTTCTTGATACTTATACTTACACCGGGAGTTTCGGCATAACCTTCGGTGGCATTGTCTTTCTCAAAGAAAGTATAGAAATTTTCACCAGCAGTTGTCCAAAGGATGCCATCGGACGAATAATGGAGTTGTGCGGCAAAACCGGCTGCATTATTACCTTTACGATACTTCTCGATATCATATGCGACAGAGAGTCCTTTGATGTCTTCGCTACTAGTGTTGCGCATATGAAGATATACGTTGATACAACGAGTGGCATTGTCGACACCTGTAGAAATACCTCCTATGGCACGGTCGGTAGACTCATTGGAAGTACCGGCACCAAAATTCCAGATACCGTTCTTTGCATTGGAAGCTATATTGTTAGCTCCGGTTTGTTCTGTTTGTTCAACAGCTACCGTAAAGGTGCCGACTGTACGAGGTGCACTAAGTTGCTTGTCAATACGCCAGCCTGTAGGAAGTGTAGCTGTAGCTTCGGTACCTATTCTGTCAAAGTTTTCGCTAATAGACTTAACATTTTCACCAAACTCTACCATTGGTTCGTCTTTCTTAATATTCTCAGCTTTACCAATAGTCAATGTGGCCGATTCTGAGTATTCTGCAGTAGCAGCAGTGATAGTATACTTACCAGTAGTACCATTAGAGGTAAAAATGTGATTTTCATCCAATGTTCCTCCACCGCTAACAGTCCATGCTGTAACAGGGGCCTCTTCCATTGGTAAACCGAATTGGTCAACTACTTTTGCAGAAAATTTAATTTTGCCTGCGTGATGATCTACCGGATTGACAAAAGCTGACATTGTAGAAGTAGCATATTGACGCATTGACTGGGCTTCTTCTACAGATATAGCTTCAGGATAATAATTTATACTATTGGCAGGCTCATTATAAATAAGGGCATATTCCAGGCAGGCAGCCAGATAAGTAGCTGTGAGAGTAGGATGCCGGTTATCACTATACAAAAGATTACATATTTCACTTCCCTCGTTATCGAATACTGCTTCATAGGCAAGCCCTACGGGACAAATGGTTACACCTTGTTCCTGAGCTACAGCCATATAGTTATCATACAGAATCTTATTATTGGCTTTGAATGTATCCCATTCATTATATGCCCAGTTCATAGGTATGATAATTTCGGCATTAGGGTTGGGACAATTGGCACGGATGTATTCTTTCCACATGCGTACCGATTCGCGGAACTCTTTGAGATTAGTACGGGGGGTAGCACTTTGTTCCTGAAGAATAATATGAGTCCAGGCTTCTGAACGTACCATCATTTTTGCAGATGGAGTTCCTTCACTGGTAAGCATATCGCCTTCATTGTAATGAGTGAGGAGCGATTTACCAAGAAGTGTATGAGTTGTCCATGAAGCACTCTTTCCCATATGAGCGGCAATCTCGTTGAATACTTTATATTGGTCGTTGTAGTCGATAAGACTGTTATTCAGTGATAATATTTTTACCTCTTCGGGCACTTCAGTGAGGAGTACGGCATCCTGCGGCATCACTTGTATACCCGATGCTACTGATGGAATATCTTCACAGTTGAATGTACCAGTGTTTATATTGAATGTAACTATATAAGTACCGGGTCCTGTGGTGATACATCCTTCACTATTGCGTTCAAGTGTACCCGATGTTTTGTGGCCTGAAGTATTTGCTCCGCCTGGATTACCCCAGGTGCCGGCCATGCCCAGGTGTTCATATATTCGCCAATAACACACATTCTCTCCCGAAGCGGCTACCATAGTAACTGTGCCTTGATATTCACCGTCATTGGCTGTAACGCTAAGTTTACCGGAAGCATCATTGAAATCCCAGTTGTTATTATCTCCAATAACATAGACTTCTGTAATTTCACTATCGCTATCGATACTACCTTCGAGTAGAAGGGTGGCACTGCCATCTTCTCCACGGGTAAAAGTTATTTTTGAGCACTTAAATTTGTCACTGCATGTAATATTACCACCGTCTGAAGCAAGTGCATAAGGTTGCCCCAATTGGATGCTGCCCGAACCGGCACCGTAGTTATATGTTCCCCAGGAACTGTCACCAATCTTAAACTGGCCATAAATTTCTTTATCGGTAAGAGTATAAACTCCATTACCTTCATCGACAAATTCCCATTCGGCGAGGGCGGACCAGTTGGTGATACCTCCTCGTAGATAAATTCCCGAACCAGCTTGCATTCTGAGAACGAACAATAATGCAAACAGAGTGAAAAAAAGTAATTTTTTGTTCATGATGTTAATATTAAATTAGTATTAAAATATAGGTTTCTAATTTTAAAAGTTTTTTTGTACAATGATTTGGATATTCTCAAAATATCTATTGCAAATATCTCCATTATTTATTGTTTTGGTTGGTTCACAAAATAAAATCTAAATGTGCTAAAAAATAATTTGTTGTTTATTAGTTGATTAGATGCAAAAAGGAAAAGAAAAAACTAAAAGCTTTCAAATTGTTATGGTTACTCAATGAACGTTTTTTTACCACTCATTCTTGAATTTTATTTTGTTGGAATGATTCTTTTTACTTGGAAAATAACTGGTTGAAAACATAGTGTAGCATTTGGAATAATAGGTTGTGCTTATATAATGAATGAGTTGGAAATAAGGAAATGACTTTGCATTGTTCAGTTTCTTTTTTTGTGATGACTGTTGTTTTTAGGGATAGAACAACTATCTTTGTACGTCGTGAAACGTAGAATTTATACTTATGAAACAACATCTCCACCTCTTAATTCTATTATTATTTGCTCTTCCTGTCGAAGCCCAGCCAACGTTAGAGTCACTACTACGTGCAGTGGATGCTGCTATTGAAGACAGTGAGCAATACGAGAAAGATAAAATGCAGCGGATTACTTTGATTAAAGATGGGTTAAAGGTTTCAGGCCTTTCGTTAGAAGAAGAATATCGGATTAATCTTCGTTTGTATACAGAGTATGAGGCTTATATTTGTGACTCTGCCCGGCATTATATCAATCGAAATATCGAACTTGCTGTGCGGTTGAATAACCGTGAATGGCTGAATGAGTCAAAGTTAAAAAAAGTGCATATTCTGGCTACTTCAGGATTATATGCCGAGGGACTTAGGTTATTGGAAACAATTAACAAGCAACATCTTTCGGATAGGCTGTTGGTTGATTATTATATGGCTTTTGAGAATATTTATCTTTATTATGCAGAGTATGCTCAGGATGATGAATATATGCCAGGATATCTGGATAAGATGAATAGTTACCGGGATTCTGTACTTATGATTGTTCCCGAAGGATCTTATCAATATGTTATTGTTCAAGGGCCTATGCTTATATATCATCAACAACCCAAGGAAGCAGAGAATCTTTTAAAAACCTACATATCAGGGGTGTCTTCTGATACGAGGGAATATGCTATACTTACCTCTATATTAGCTTTTACTTATCAAAATGACAGTCAGTTGGAATTACAAAAAATGTGTTTGGCTGAAAGTGCAATTGCAGATATTAAAGCCGTGGTGAAGGAAAATAATTCTCTTCGTGCACTTGCCGAATTACTTTATGAAGAAGGCGCTATAGAGCGGGCAAATAAATATATGAAGAAGAGTATGGCAGATGCAAGCTTTTACAATGCCCGTTTACGCAATGTGCAGTCCTCCAAAATGCTACCGGTGATAGACTCTTCTTATCAGTTGGAAAAGGAGATGCAACGTCGGAAATTACAAGTTTTTTTAGGGGTGATTAGTATCTTATCTTTATTCTTGATATTGACCATCGGCTATGTAATTCGACAGTTGAAAAAATTAGCAAAGACACGTAGGGAAGTAATTTGTGCCAATAACGAATTGCAAAAATTGAATACAGATTTGGTAGAAGCCAATCATAGGCAAAAACTGACCAATAATTCATTGACAGAAGCAAATTGTATTAAGGAAGAATATATCGGCCGTTTTCTAGGCTTGTGCTCTGCCTATATCGATAAATTGGAAACCTATCGGCGTATGTTGAATAAAAAGGCGGCCTCGGGTAAAGTCGAAGAACTGTATAAGACCTTGAAATCGTCTCAGTTCATTGATGATGAACTAAAAGAGTTTTATCAGAATTTTGATAATTCTTTCCTTAATATTTTCCCTGACTTCGTGGAATGTTTCAATTATCTGTTGCCCGAAAGTGAGCATATCCTTCCGAAGCAGGGAGAGCGCCTGACAACGGAACTTCGTATTTTTGCATTGATTCGTCTTGGGATTATAGACAGTGCAAAGATCGCAAGCTTCTTGCGTTACTCTATAACTACTATTTATACATATCGTTCAAAATTGAAGAATAAATCTTTGTATCGGGACAATTTTGAAGAGCAAGTGATGAAAATAGGTTCTTTTAGAGTATAAAATGTGCTTTGTGTTCTTCTTCGGTATTTAGTTTTTGACTATTCTTTATTTTTGTTATTGTTTTGATAATCAATCTTATATATTTTTTGTGATTTAGATTTATTTTAGTTCTAAAATTGAGAGTACTCTTTTTACTGATATTTGCATTACTGCTTCCGCAACGGAGGTATACTCTTATTGTTAATGTAAAATCGAAGTATTTATGAATGTAAAAAGAGCAAAACATTGTTTTTACCGGCATTTTCTGATCCTTGCCGGATTACTTGTTATGATGACGGCTTCGGCACAAGAAGTTACGGTGAAAGGTATTGTGAAGGATGTAGCCGGTGAACCGATTATCGGGGCCAATGTGACAGTGAAGGGAACTACTAACGGAACAATTACTGATATCGATGGTAACTATTCGCTTTCGGGAGTCAATCCATCTTCCGTACTTGTTTTCTCCTTTATAGGGTATAAAAATCAGGAAATAAATTGTGAAGGGAAGCGTGAGATCAACGTCACACTTGAAGAAGATTTCCAAACGCTGGAAGAAGTGGTGGTAGTTGGTTACGGTTCGTTGAGTAAGAAAGAGCTTTCCAGTTCTATTGTTCAGGTTGATAAGAATAAGTTTCAGCAAGGAGCAATGAATAATCCGATGGAGCTGTTGACGGGTAAGGTTGCAGGATTGAATGTGAATAACACAGCATCTGCTAATCCGAACTCAGGATCTTCCTTGCAGATACGTGGAGCTACTTCTCTTACAGCCTCTAATGATCCGTTGATTGTTATCGATGGAGTGGCAGGAGGTGATATCCGTAACCTTTCGTCACAGGATATTGAGTCTATGACGGTTTTAAAAGATGCTGGTTCGGCTGCTATTTATGGTACACGTGGTGCGAATGGCGTTATTTTGATTACGACTAAAAAAGGAGCTGGAGAACCGGGAACTGCCAAGGTTACTTATGATAGTTGGTTTGGTATAAATCTGGCCAATTCAGGGCCGGACATTCTTTCACCGGATGAATTCCGCCGTTCACGACGTGGTACGGATTATGGTGCTTCTACTGATTGGTACGGATTGCTGATGAGAGATTTCTCTTATGACAATAATCAATATATATCGATAGATGGTAGTACCAAGAATGGTTATTACGGTGCTTCCTTTAACTATAAAAAAGCAACCGGACTGGACTTGGTTAGTGCACGTGAAGAATATGGTGGCCGGTTTGTAATAGAGCAACGGGTCATGGATAACCGTCTGCAACTGAATGGTTCATTGAATGCTCGCCGGGTGAACGAAACATGGGGGAACGATGGCATGTTTGATACAGCTCTTTCCATGAACCCTACCATGCCGCTATATGCCGATAATGGAAATTATTATCAGCCTACATCGCCTACCGGTGCACGTAATCCGGTGGCAGAACTGGTGGATATAGACAACAACGGTCAACGTATGTATGTACTTGGAACGGCAGAAGCTAAACTGAATCTGCTTCGTACGGACAAACAATTGCTGAATACTTCTTTAAGCTATTCTTTGCACTATAATGATCTGAAACAGCATTATTTTACCCCTTCCACTTCAGGAGAATCTTACCAGTATGGCTATAAGGGACGTGCTGAAGTTACTTATCAAAAATGGTATACTCAACGTTTGGAATGGTTAGGCAATTATTCTCTTGATCTGCAAGATCATAGTATTAAGGCTGTAGCAGGTTATACTTACGAAGAATCCCGCTGGGAACGTCTCAATGCCTCCAATAGTGATTTTGCTTATGATAATCTGAAATGGCATGACTTAAGTAGCGGTAGTTTTCTTAAAGCAGGGCAGGCAGGAATGGGTACAGGACAGTCTGCTTCAAAATTGATCGGTGTTTTTGGTCGTGTAAATTATAATTGGAAAGATTTACTGATGGCATCGGCATCTATTCGTTACGAAGGTTCTACAAAATTCGGTAAGGATCATAAATGGGGAGCTTTTCCATCTGTTTCTTTGGCTTGGGAAATGGCCAATATGAAATTTATGAAGGGAGTTTCTGCAGTGGTTAATAGTTTGAAACCTCGAATTTCTTATGGTGTAACGGGACGTTCGGACTTTAGCTCTTATCTTTCTTTGGCTACATATAGTACTAATGGGAGTTACCTGATGGGAGAGAGTTGGGTGAATGGATATGCTCCTTCCGTTAATGCCAATCCAGATTTAGGTTGGGAAAAAGGAATTAGTACCAATGTGGGTGTTGATTTTGTTTTCTTTAAAAACAGACTAAGGGGATCTATTGATTGGTTCGATCGTCAGTCTAAAGATCTACTTTATAACTATACTGCTCCACAGCCTCCATTTGTTTATAAGGATCTTCTTGTAAACGTAGGTACTACACAAAACCGTGGTTTTGAATTGACTCTGGAAGGAGATATATTCAAGGGAACAAGGGTGGAATGGACTTCCGGTATCAACTATTCTTACGGAACTACCAAGTTGAAAGTACTTTCTAATGATATATATCATGCATCTTATATCGAATTATACCAGAAACCGGGAGTTGGTAGTAGTGAACACTTTTTCCGTATACAGGAAGGGGGCAAGGTAGGCCAGTTCTTTGGTTTTGAATACGCCGGTGTAGAAAATGGTAATATGATGGTTTATACAGATGAAGGAGAAATTGTTTCTGTTTCTGATGCTGAGAAAAAAGGAGATCAGTATAAGCGTTATATCGGTAACGGAACACCTACCTCTTTTCTCTCTTGGAGTAATACTTTACGTTATAAAAATTTTGATTTAAGTATCTTCTTCCGGGGAGCTTTCGGGTTTGATATATTTAATATGCGAAAGTATGGTATGGGTTTGCAAGGCTGTGGTACAGATAATGTGCTTCGTGATGCTTATCTGAAAGATAAAGATATGGTGACAGGGGGCGGTGTTATCTCTTCTTTCTTCCTCGAAAAAGGGGATTATGTGAAACTGGAAAACATAACTTTGGGGTATAACTTCACTCCAAAAGCTAATAAGATATTGGATGGTATGCGTGTTTTCCTTTCTGCTAAAAATCTTTTTACCCTGACCGGATATTCAGGTAATGATCCTTCCATTGTATCTGTCAATGGATTAACTCCGGGAGTGGATATCAATAGTGCCTATCCCACTGCTACACAACTAAGTGTGGGAGTTACTTTGAAATTTAAATAACCGAATAGAATCATTCAATAGAACGAAAGATTATGAAATATATAAAATATAACTGGCTTTTAATAGCCATCCTGAGCTTTTCTATGTCATCTTGCTTCAATCTGGACGAAGAAGTATTTGACAGAGTGGATTCTTCAATTTATTATCAAAACGAGAATAGTGTGAAAGCCGCTGTTGCTTCTATCTATAGCAATGGGGCGTTGAGTTATATCGAATACTTCTGGTATCTTCAGGAGTTTTCTGCCGATCAGGTTTCCTGGCGTTCGTGGAACGGTGGATTGTGGGGATATGATGAAGGAGAGAAGTTTGTTCTTTCTACACATACATGGACACCTGATTCAAAGATTATCCGTACAACATGGGAAACTGCATGGACCACGATCGGGTTATGTAATACGCTGCTTGTTGACTTAGAGTCATTGGATGCTGCTTCTTTGAAGATGACTGCCGAAAAACTAAATACTTATATCGGTGAAGTGCGTACTTTACGGGCATGGGCATATTACAATATCTTCGAAATATGGGGAGGTGCATTACCACTTAATATCTCTGTAGGTACCGATATCCCTCCGACTGCAGACCCTGATTTCGATACGAGTTGCAAGAAGATCTATAGTTTTATCATAAGCGAACTGGACGATTGCGTAAATGATCTGAATAAAAATGACGTGAATCGTATGAACCAGGCCGTGAACCGAATAATTAAAGCACGTTTGCTATTGAACTCTGAAGTATTTATCAAAGAAAATCATTATGCAGAATGTGCTACGCTTTGCCAGGAACTGTTGGATAATAAATATGGTACATATTCCATCGCAGAGGATTATCGCGATATTTACTCTATAGACAATATTAATTGTCCGGAAGTAATAATGGCTTTTGCTTTTGAAATTGGACAACTCAATGGTGGATGGATGCGCGATATGCCTTTCCTTCCTTATAATATATGGGATTATTTTGGTGGTACATATCAGCAGAGTCCTTGGAATTGTGTGTGTCTGACTCCTTCATTTGATAACTCTGGTAATGTAAATACCTACGGGGGAACGGACAATCCGAAGTGCTTTCTTGATGCTCCTTATAATGATAAGCTGGGCGCTATATACGAACGGTATGATGACCGGGATATTCGTAAACAAAATTATATATATGACGAAACCAGCAATAGTTATAAAGGTATGTTCCTAAAAGGTGCTATCAAGGCAAACTATGGAACGGGAGAAGCGTTGACAGCTGATGCTGACCGTGATGGACAACCAATTGTATATGTGGATCAGGTAGGTACATTTATGAATAAAGGCCGTAATCTGGAAGATGTGATGTCTCCTCGGTGGGGAGAAACAACCTCTGGGGTACGATTGGTAAAATATCCGATTTATCCGGCTACTACAGGTATTGATTTTCAGGATATTGATGAAGTTGAATTTCGTCTTTCAGAAGTAGTCTATATGCTTGCCGAATGTAAAATGCGTGCCGGAGATGCCGGAGGAGCTAAAGAGTTGGTGAATAGTGTACGTCAACGTTATTTTTCTGCTACTGATTGGGCTCAGGTGAAGGATGAACCAGGGCGTGGTTACACCGATTTTGATATGGATTGGATGCTGGGACAATGGGGGATGGAGTTTTTATCCGAAGGTCGCCGTCGCCGTACTGATCTACGCCGTTTTGATAAATTCACACAAGGACAGTGGTGGTTCTTTGGCCGTGCTACAGAAGATGGTAAAACGCTTCCTGCCAAACGTGATCGTAAATATGAATGGTATCCACTTCCGTCATCAGCTTTATTGGTTAATCCGGGATTGATCCAAAATTCTAATTATAATTAACTTTAAACCATAATATCCATGAAGAGGAATCTTATTTATTTGCTACTGGTATTGCCTTTACTAGTTTTACTGGGTAGTTGTGACGATAAAGAGGAAATTGTGTTTGACCATGAATTACCTCAGTTTGAATTGAAAGAAAATGCCATCTTACTGGAAGTTATTATGCCGCAAGGTACAAGTAAAGATGATGAAATTTATATTGTTGGTGAGTTTAATGGCGGAGAAGACGTTGCTGTGGAACAGTTGGAGTGGCGTTTGGAGAAAGCCTCCAATAGTGAAGTAAAATGGGGAATTTATCTGATCCCTTCTACTTTTAAAGATGGAAAGACGCTTGCCGACGGATTTTATTTCTTTTCTAAGAAGAATGGTGCGGAACGTACTGTGAAAAATGAAGACTCTATACATCGACTGGATATAGGTATCGGAACACGTACTAATGTATGGGTGAATCGTTGGGAGTCTTATTTTGAACCGGAAGATCCGGATGAAGAGACACACGATGGCTATGTGATTTATGTAGAAGATAATTCCACTTGGGAAACATTGTCTCTTTATGCATGGGGGGATGCTGAACTTGGTGGAGGCTGGCCGGGTATTCAGGTAACAGGAACCAAAACAATAGGAAAGGTAACCTATAAATACTTTGACACGGGCGAATCTTTCAAAGGACTGAGCATAAATTTGATTTTCAACGATAATGGAGGGGGAAAACAACTGGAAGGAGAAGGACTTAATATAACATTGGATCGCGACTATTATTTCCGTATTACAGATACAAGTTATGAAGAGATAATTTTGAGTGACTATGAAGGATATACTATATATATAGAAGATGCCACTACCTGGGGAGTTCAGAATGCATATGGATGGGCTGATGGCGGTGATATAACCCCTAGTTGGCCTGGTATTGCTGTGACCGGAACGAAGGATATCAATGGGGTAACTTATAAATATATAGAAATGGGCGAAGACCTGAATGGTAAGTTCATGAATCTTATTCTCAATGGGGGTACTTCACAGGCAGCTGATATTCCGGTAACGTTGGATCGTGATTATTATTTCCGGGTGACGGATAGCGGTTCTACAGAAGTGGACCCGTATGCACCGGAACCGGAAGAGCCGGAAGAACCGGGTGAAGCTCATTTCATTTATGTTATCGATAATACCGATTGGGAAGGGCTTTCTCTTTACGGATATGGTGGTGCTGTGTTGGGAGGTGCTTGGCCGGGACTTTCAGTGACCGGGACAAAAGAAATAGATGGTATCGTTTACAAGTACTTCAGTATAGCTCCCGAAAATGACGGTAAAGAGATAAACTTGATTTTTAACGGAAATGGAGGAACGGTACAGCTTCCCGATCTGCCGATAACATTGAACCGTGATTATTATTTTACTATTACAGCGACAGGGTGTACAGAACTAGACCCTCCTGCTACTAATTAAAACTGAATGAAAAGATGAAACTTGGATATATTAAAACAGTTATACCTATGTTATTACTGTGCTTCTTTACGGGGTGCAGTGATAGCTCTGACGATAAAATGGGAGAGCCGGAAGTAATTCCTACTGGAGTGATTAATGAAGTTATAATGTACGAAGCCAATCTGAAGGTATTTGCCCGTACAGGAGCGTTTAATGCAATATCTTCCCGTTTGGACGAAATCAAGGCATTGGGTATTAATGTTCTGTGGTTGATGCCTGTCTATGAGGAGGGAGTGAAGGATGCAATCGGCTCACCTTATTGTGTGAAAGATTATAAAAAGGTGAATGAAGCATATGGCACTCTGGAAGAATTGAAAGCTTTGGTGAAGAAAGCACATGAAAAAGATATGAGAGTTATTCTGGATTGGGTGGCGAATCATACTTCCTGGGATAACGCTTGGATACAGAACAAATCATGGTATACACAAGATGCCGGAGGGAACATTGTTTCTCCTGAAGGGATGGGATGGACGGATGTAGCCGACTTGGATTATAGCAATACTGAAATGCGTGAAGCAATGTTGGATGCTATGAAGTATTGGATAACAGAAGCCGATGTAGATGGTTTCCGTTGCGATCATGCCGAAGGAGTACCCGATGATTTCTGGGCACAGGCTATCAATGAACTGAAGGCTTTGAAAGGAGCTGGATTGTTAATGTTGGCCGAAGGTTCTAAATCATCTTTGTATACAGCTGGCTTTGATATTGTATATGGATGGGAGTTTGCTTCGAAGTTGGGAGATGTTTTTTCCGGTAAAGCAACATTGTCTGCTCTTTATGATGTACACAAAAAGGAGTATCAGGAGGTACCGGAAGGTAAACAACGGTTACGTTATTCTACTAATCATGATTTGGCATCCGAACACTCACCGTTGCAGACTTATGGCAATGACCGCGGTGCAATGGCTGCTTTTGTAATTGCCTCTACGTTGGGTGGTACTCCACTTATTTATAGTTCTCAGGAGATTGCTTATTCTAAAGCGCTCTCTTTCTTCGATTATCAGCTGATGGACTGGAACTTAAATTCGGACTACTTAAATGAATATAAGAAATTGATGGAGATTTATACTTCGTCTTCTATGTTGAGAAGTGCAGGTGTAAAGATATACGATACCGGAAAAGCTGCTTCTTTTTATCGGGTGTCTGGTGATGAGGCCATCTTGGTTATTGCAAATACAAGTAGTACTACTGAAACTATTAAGGTCCCCATTGAACGTGTCGGCGATCGTATGAGAAACCTAATGGATAATGAAGTGGTGACACTTCCGGTTGCACTCACTATGGAACCTTATCAATATTATATTTGGAAAAAAGAATAAGGGTTATGCGAATCAAAAAGGTGTTGTTTTCAATAGGATTGCTGTCGTTGCTTTGTGCTTGTAACGGGCAACGGCAGCCTACTCAGCCAACGTATGTGTTGCCTGCCCCTGAAGATGTGATGATGTATCAGGTGAATCCTCGTGTATTTGCTCCCAGCAATTCTTTTAATACGGTAGGTACTTATCTGGACTCTGTCCGGCAGTTAGGCGTGAATGTCGTATGGTTTATGCCTGTAAATGAAGTAGGTGAAGAGAAGTCGGTCAACTCTCCTTATTGTGTGAAAGATTATAGAAAACTGAATCCAGAGTTCGGAACAATGGATGAATTCAGACGAGTAGTCAATCAATGTCATGATAGAGGAATGAGTGTTATTATCGATTGGGTGGCAAATCATACTTCGTGGGATAATGAGTGGCTGCAAACCAAAGACTGGTATATGCAGGACGCTGATGGGAATGTTATTTCTCCCCCTAATACCGGATGGCATGATGTTGCAGCCTTGAATTTTGATAATCAAGAGATGAGATTGTCAATGATTGATGCCATGAAGTTTTGGATAGATAGTGTCGGAGTGGATGGATTTCGGTGTGATGCGGCAGATTTTGTTCCATTTGATTTCTGGAAACAGGCGATTGATTCACTTCGTGCTATTCCGGCACATCGTTTGCTGATGTTGGCAGAAGGCAAACGAAAAGATCATTTTGAAGCAGGGTTTGATATGAATTATGCCTGGGATTTTTTGGAAGGAGTCCGGGATGTATTTTTGAAGGATAGCTGTGCTTCAGTGTTATTTGATATTGATCGTGCGGAATACGACTCTCTTCCGGAAGGGAGAGTAAAGTTACGGTTTACAACGAATCATGATGAGACGATGAAAATGTCTCCTATCCGGGAGTTTGAGGGAGAACGTGGAGCAATGGCGGCTTTTGTCCTTTCTACTTATTTGCGTGGGGGAGCTTTGATCTATAGTTCCCAAGAGATGGGATATCCGGACCGGATTGACTTCTTCCACTATTGTCCTGTAGACTGGAATTCTAAAAATGCGTTACGAAAAGAGTTTGAAACTCTGATGAAGCTATATAATGAATATCCTGCAATTCGTAAAGGTTCGATTAAAGAGTATCCGGATTGCAATGTATTTGTTTTTGAGAAAGTTTCCGGTACGGATCGCTTTCTTATAGCGGTAAATGTGCGTAATCAGGAACAGGACGTTGCTTTGCCGGAGGAATGGAAAAATCATATCTGTACTGATATGCAGACAGGTATTCGGGAGTATTTTAAAGAAATATTATCTTTGGAACCCTATCAATATAAAATATTTAAATATTAAATACATATATATAATTCATTATGAAATTGATACGAATTGGAATAATCGGGCTGTTGGCATTGTTGGCCTTACAGGTATCTGCTCAAAAGTTGGTTTCTCCGGATGGAAATCTGGTATTGGAGCTACAACTCAAAAAAGGTGTACCAACTTATCAACTTAGCTATAAAGGGAAGACTATTATTGAGTCCAGCCGTCTTGGACTTGAAATGGAAGAGGCTTCTTTGTCGGGTGAATTTACACAAACAGATGTGAAAAACAGTTCGTTGGATGAGACCTGGTCACCGGTATGGGGAGAGTATGCTCATATTCGGAATCATTACAATGAAATGGCAGTTACTCTGGTGCAGAAGCATCCCCAAAGCCGTACACTCTTGTTACGCTTTCGTCTGTTCGATGATGGATTAGGTTTTCGTTATGAACTTCCTGTACAGAATGAATTGAATTATCTGACTGTAAAAGATGAACTGACAGAATTTAATCTGACAGGTAATCATACCTTTTTTTGTATTCCGGGAGATTATGATACAAATGAGTTTGCTTATACTACCGCTCCGCTTTCGGAGATAAAGGAAGGTATGAAAAAGAACCTCAGGAAGAAGGGATATGAATCTCCTGCTACTTCTTTTACAGTGCAGACACCGTTGATGATGAAAACAGCCGGAGGAGTTTATATTAATATTCATGAAGCAGCTTTAGTAGATTATTCTGCTATGTTGCTCAATGTAGATGATGAGGCTTTCCGTCTTAGTGCCCATCTTACTCCTGACAAATTGGGCAAGAAAGGATATTTACAACTGCCTTGCCAGTCTCCTTGGCGTACAATTATTGTAAGTGATGATGCGCGTGATATCCTTGCTTCTCAATTGATTTTGAATTTAAATGAACCTTGCCGTTTTGAAGATACTTCCTGGATTAAACCATTGAAGTTTGTTGGAGTGTGGTGGGAAATGTTCACAGGGGATGGTAAAACTTGGGCATACAGTGATTATTATAAAGCCAAACCGGGAGTTACAGATTATAAAACATTATCTCCGAATGGTCATCATCCAGCTAATACAGCTCATGTGAAAGAATATATCGACTTTGCGGCCGAGCAAGGCATTGATGCTGTACTTGTAGAGGGTTGGAATGAAGGTTGGGAAGATTGGGCTTCTTACCGGAAGGAGAGACAGTTCCTTTTTAATAAACCATATCCGGATTTTGATGTGAAAGAGCTTCAGCAGTATGCAGCTGCAAGAGGGGTACGTATAATGATGCATCATGAAACATCGGCTAATGCTGCCGATTATGAACGGCAGATGGATCAGGCTTTTCAATATATGGTAGACAACGGATATAATGCGGTGAAAACCGGTTATGTGGGTTATATTATTCCTCGTAGTGAATACCATTCTTCACAATGGATGAACAATCATTATATTCATGTTGCAAAGCGTGCTGCCGATTTTAAAATAATGGTGAATAGCCATGAAGCTGTCCGTCCTACAGGATTATGCCGGACGTATCCCAATTGGTTGGCTCAGGAGTCTGCCCGTGGAGGAGAGTTTGAGTCAATGGGGGGGAATGATCCAGATCATACAACCATCCTTCCATTTACCCGTCTTAAGGGCGGACCGATGGATTATACTCCGGGTATCTTTGAAACCCGTTTGAGTTATTATGGTGATGGTAAGAAGAACGAACGGGTACATACTACATTGGTTAAGCAGCTTGCTCTTTATGTTACCATGCCGAGCCCTGTGCAAATGGCGGCTGACCTACCCTCCAATTATCGTCGCTTCATGGATGCTTTCCAGTTTATAAAAGAGGTTCCTGTAGATTGGGCAGACAGTCATTATCTTGAGGCTGAACCGGGAGATTATATTACGGTTGCCCGTAAAGCTAAAGACCGTGAAGAATGGTTTATCGGTGCTATTACAGATGAAAATCCCCGTACAGCGGTTATTCCTTTTCGCTATTTGTCAGCAGGCAGGAAGTATGTAGCTACTATCTATGAAGATGGTAAGGATGCCGACTGGGATGTGAATCCACAAAGTTATCGGATTCGTAAAGTAGTAGTGACTAATAAGAGTCTATTGAAACAAAAGCTGGCTTCCAGCGGTGGAGTGGCTATAAGTCTGAAAGAGGCTACCAAAGAAAGTCTTAAAGGGCTGAAAGAAATTAAATGAGGGAATTTTCCTGCATTTAATATTAAAGTTAACAATAAGAAAAGCACGGGCCGTGAGGTTCGTGCTTTTTGCTATATAGAGATTTGGGTTGAGAGAGTTTATAATGCAGATTGCTTCCTGATCAATTTTCTTTTATAAGGTAATACACTGGTTATTCTTTGATTGATTAAAAAACAAAAACTATTTTGTTTAATTTGTACGGATTTCTTTTCTGTTTTAATAAATGAAAGTTATAATATTTACTATAAAATAATGAGCAATACCAAAAGATTTTCTATCTTTGCAAAACTATATCTGGGGTTGACTGGATTTGACAGCGGGCAGAAATAGTGAGTAAGCATGCAGTGCGTCGTTGATTGGCACTTAAATCTCAGTCCTCAAAATTTTATCTGGCGAAACTAATTACGCTCTTGCTGCTTAATCGAATCATAGTAGATTAGCTTAATCCAGGCACCAGGTGCCAGGACGAGACATCACTCGGAAGCTGTTGCTCCGAAGCATTCCGGTTCAGTGGTGCAGTTACATCGGGGATAGCCTGAAGTGGCCTCGCGTTTTGGGTGAAACTTAAGAGGATAAGGTAATGGTTGATGGCTTTGGTTCTGCCGTTACACGAAAAATTAGGCAAAGATAAGCATGTAGAAAGCTTATGATTTCCTCGTTTGGACGAGGGTTCGACTCCCTCCAGCTCCACACAAAAAAAGAAACCACTCTTTTAAGGGTGGTTTCTTTTTTTATGTTCATCCAACAAATATGTGGTTATCAAAAAAGTAAGTACAAGATTTATTAAAAAAGAGATGTAAGATAGTATATGAATATTTATTCTTGTGTAATCGCTTGATTTATAGCTAATATATATACCCTGTTTTAAGATATACAAGAGTGTACACCTATGTGAGTGTTAATTGTACACTCTTGCCATACTATATTGTACACTCTTGATAAACTAAAATGTACACTCTTGTAAGGTAAATCCAAAGTGTTAAAAAACACATTAACACTATTAGCAAAATGAGTGTTTGTTGAATGAACCTTTTTTGTGTATATGATAGATGATAATTATTATCCTTTCTCTTTCAGAATCACATCATGTGCGCCACCTTCGGTAATGCTTGTTGATGAAACCATGGTGATCTTGGCATTTTGTTGCAATTCCGGGATATTGACAGCACCACAACTACACATGGTAGCTCTGATTTTACCCAGAGTTACAGCAAGGTTGTCTTTCATCTTGCCTGCATAAGGTACGTAACTGTCTACACCCTCTTCGAACTTCAATGACTCTGTTCCACCCATATCATACCGTTGCCAGTTTTGTGCACGATTGGAACCTTCACCCCAGTATTCTTTTACATAACTGTTTTTGATACATAACTTTTTAGTAGGAGATTCGTCAAAACGGGCAAAATAACGTCCCATCATCAGGAAGTCAGCTCCCATAGCCAAAGCAAGCACCATATGATAGTCCTGTACCAGGCCACCATCACTGCAAATAGGTACATAGATACCCGTTTGAGCTTTGTATTCGTCACGTGCTTTGGCTACATCCTGCAAAGCGGTTGCCTGTCCACGTCCAATACCTTTCTGTTCGCGGGTGATACAGATAGAACCTCCGCCAATGCCTACTTTTATGAAATCGGCTCCGGCTTCTACCAGGTAACGGAACCCTTCTTTATCAACAACATTACCGGCACCAACCAGTACCTTGTTACCATATTTTGTTTTGATCCATTTCAGTGTTTCATACTGCCATTCCGAGTAACCATCTGAAGAGTCAATACAAAGTACATCTACACCGGCTTCTATCAGAGCAGGAACACGTTCCATATAGTCACGGGTATTGATTCCGGCGCCTACCAATAGTTTCTTATCCGGGCTGGATACTTCATTGGGATTCTCTTTATGGCTGTCATAGTCTTTACGGAAGACGAAATAAGCCAGATGTTGTTCTTTATCAATGATAGGAAGGGTGTTGAGTTTATGATCCCAGATTATCTGATTGGCTTCACTTAGTGTAAGCCCTACTTCACCTACAATCAGTTTTTCAAAAGGAGTCATGAAATCTTTGATCTTTTTGTCGCGTGCATCTCTTGATATGCGATAGTCACGGCTGGTAACGAGTCCTAATAGTTTGCCATTCGGGGTACCATCGTCTGTAATACCAATAGTAGAATGCCCTGTTTGTGCAAGCAGGCGGGGTACATCGTCCAACGTATGTTCCGGTGTCAGGTTTGAATCGCTTGTGACAAAACCAGCCTTAAACTTTTTCACTTTTCGCACCATCTCTGCCTGGCTGGCAATGGGTTGTGAACCAAAGATAAAAGAAAGGCCTCCGTTACGTGCCAATTCAATAGCCAGTTCAGGGCCGGATACAGATTGCATGATTGCTGAAACAAAAGGGATATTCAATTCGATTGCCGACTGTGCACCCACATTGTGTTTTACCAACGGTGTTCTCAATGAAACATTAGAGGGGACACACTGCTTGGTAGTAAGACCGGGAATAAGTAAGTATTCACCAAAAGTTCTGGAAACTTCTTCTACGTAGATTGCCATAAGAATTTTTATTTTTATGGCATGCAAAATTACTCATTTTTTTGAGATTCAAAGGTATGGGAGAACTTTTTTTATTTTTATATCTGTTTTCTTGTCGTGAATGCTTCACTCTTCTATGCATCATTTTCTCTTTTCTTGATCTTTATATTGTTCTTTTAGTTTGTATAATTACTCTTTTACTTTCTATTTTTCAATATTTTCGGAGTCTGCTAAACAATTTGAATGTATAATTCGTTGTTATATCAGTCGGATTGATTTTGTGCGTTTCCCTCATCTCCATTATACTCAATGTCTGATCAATAAGATTGATATAAGAATATAAATAGTATTTCGTTTGTTTAATTCCTATACCATGAAGGGGCAGGATTTGAATCGTGAAGGAGCACGTAAAATAAGATCACCTACTCACGCTGTGAATAGGGCAGCATTACTTCTTTTTAAAGTCTGCTGAATAGTTTCTGATTTTTACAAACTACTTTCTTTCAATTTAAATTTTATAAAAAATGAAATATGCATTATTTATTGTTATAATGATGTATGGCTTAGTGTGTAATGCCGGCATCTGTAAACACGTATCAGGAAATGGAGAAACAGATAACCGGTCTATTTTCCGAATTCAGCAAGACGTGTGCGGATACATGTGGTTTTTGACTTATAACGGGATAAATCGCTATGATGGCACTTCTTTGAAACACTATGATTTACAGGCTGATAACGACTCGATTGACTTTTATTCAGTTAATAGCGAACTTTTTACTGATAGTAAAAAAGAATTGTGGGTGCTTACGCGAGATGGTTATTTGTTATCCTATAACAGGAGCTGTGACCGTTTTGAAGGTTATTCTGACTTTCGAAAGCATATGGAAGGAACGTTTATGTTTCTAACTCTTGATAGTTTGGATAATTTTTGGTTTTGTAGCAAAGATGAATTGTATGTCTGCTATTTACCTACCAAGGCCGTACGTCGGATACAGCACCCTTTTGGGTATATAACAGGAATATTGCCTGTGGGGAATAGTCAGTATTATCTCAGCTCTGATCGGGGTGTTTTTTCTTTTTCTTTGTTGGATGAGAGTATTACAGATATTTCTCAGGAACTGTCGGGAGGACACTGTAAGCAGATATATAATCTGTTTTACTCTCCCAAGTGGCATAATCTTGTCATTGTTGACCGGTCGCAAGGGATAAATATTTTTGATTGCGATAATAATGAACTACTCTGTTCTCATAAAAGCTGGAAGGATCTTCGGGTAAATAACCTGAAGTTATTGGGAGAGGATAATCTTCTGATTGCTACCGATGGAGTAGGAGTTTTTCAAATGAATATGGAGAATTATCAGATCACTCCTTTTCTCGATACTGATATTGGAAAAGAAATGGGTATCCGCAGTAATCGAATTGCCGATTTGTATGTGGATGAATACCAACGCCTATGGGTTGCTGATTTTCCGGATGGAATAACGATGTATACGCCACCTGGTCAGGAAAGATATAAATGGTTCAGGCACATTGAAGGAAATAATCAATCGCTACTTAATGACAGGGTAAATGCTGTGCTGAGGGATTCGGAAGGGCATATTTGGTTTGCTACCGATAAGGGAGTTTGTTGTTATTCTCCTGAGACTCATCAGTGGCAGGAGCTGACATCAAACTTACCTTGTAAGTTATACACCTCTCTTTGTGAATTGCCTTCGGGAGATATTTGTGTGGCCAACTATATGCATGGATTATTTCTGATTCGTAAAGATGAAATGGAAATAGGGGATAAATTTGCTGATGCAATATCTGCCAATGTAGTTTTTCCAAAAGACGATACTTATGTATGGATAGGTACTGACTGTGGGTTATATTTACTAAATGGGAAAACTCAGGAATGGAAAAGGATTAACTTGCCTGTGTCTTCACAACCTTTTATCCGTTCACTCTATCAGGATGAATATGGAAAGCTTTATGTTGGTACAGGGGGGAAGGGGTTATTAATTATAAATCAGGAAGAGGATCAGACTGAAATTTATGCCAGTGAATACATTCGTGACATTTCTTTGATTGTACCGGATGGAGATTGTATGTTGATAGGAACCGGAAAAGAACTTTATAATTTTAATCCGGCGAATAAGGAATTTCATTTATTATTGGGAGGAATTGACAATCTTACTTCCGGAAGTTCTTTGAGGGACGGAATTTTAATGTTGGGCACCTCTATGGGAGCATTCCGGTTTGATAAACAGGCATCATTTTCGTTGAATGGTATTCATCCATATCTGTATTTGGATAATTTTAGTATTTTACATCAGCTGATTACTACTACCACGAAGAATACTCCCCTAAACCATGCTCTGAATTATACGAAAGTGTTGAATTTGGGTTATGATCAAAATACATTCTCATTTACAGCTGCTACTATAAATTATGATGCGTCTGAATTGATTCTGTATTCATGGAAATTAAATAACCGGAAGTGGACTCCACCTACCCGAAAAAATCTTATTTCTTTTTCCAATCTTACTCCGGGAGAACATCTGGTGTCTGTGCGGGCAGTATCCGCGCAGAATGGTAATCCGATTTCACAAAGAAATATGCGGGTCATCATACATCCCCCCTTGTGGCAAACGAGAGGGGCTTTTTTATGCTATGGCATATTGATCGTGTTATTGGGATTTCTGTTTGTTTATCTTTGGTTGGTATGGAGACAGAGAAACTTATCCAGGGAAACAGTGAAAGTCTTTGTTAGTGCCGCCCGTGATGTGTGTATGCCATTGACATTGATTAAAAATCCATTGGAAAATCTATGTCGGCAGTATTCTTCGGATACTCTTAAAAATATTTTGCAACAGATCAAAGGTATTGATAGTATGTTTACTAATTTAGTTACTGTTGGGCGTATAACTTCTCATCCCCGACGGCTCTCTTTACTCGAAACAGAGTTGAATACTTACTTGGGTGAAACAATAGAATCCATATCTTCTTCTGTAAAGCAGAAAAAAATAAAATTGCATTGGGAAGGAACCCCCGGTTTTGCACATGTTTGGATTGATAAAGAAAAGATGACGGCCATATTACAGGGGCTATTAGAAATGATAGTTGATTGTATGAATGAGGGAGAAAGTATCGAAATAGTTACTGTATATACTTTGCGAAACTGGAAAATTAAATTAGAATTTACAGATAATGACTGTGTTAAAAAAAAATGCTATATCACAAAAAAGGGAAGGAAACTTACTCATTTGGCGTAATAAGTTGGTTGCTAATCCGTAGATTAATACAATTACATAAAGGAAAAATTCTTTTCTGTTCAAACAAAAATAAAAAAGCATCTGTCATTCTTACTTTCCCTATCGTTTTCAGAAAATTCTCAAGTGTGCAGGATTCATTGTCAGTTACTTCATTATTCAGAACTTCATTTTCTACTTATAAAAAACATCCGGATGAGGAGGCTTTTTTGTTGAGAGACACCGTTTACGGGAAGTTTTCAGAAAGAGAAAATCGAGAGAAGCATTCTATCCTGTTGGTGGAAGAAAATCGAGAATTCAGTTCATTCTTAATACAGGTGTTATCAGAAGAATACAATGTTTATACGGTATCTAAAGCAGAGTCTATCTGTGATGTAATACGTAAAGAACGACCGGAGGTTGTACTTTTGGCTGAGGCTTTTGATATGATTTCGGGAGAAAAACTTTGTCTTCAAATAAAATCTGATGTGAAAACTGCTCATATTCCTGTTATTCTATTCAAAGATCCTGTGAATGTGGGAGATGATTCTCAAAGAGTGGCAGATTGTTGTTTGGCGTTGCCTCTCGATATATCTCGCCTGCGGGTAGAGATAAACAACTTAATATTTAATCGCCGGATTATAAGAAAAAGATATATAACATTGGTACTTGGTGGTAAAGATGAGTCTAAATCCGATCTTGAAGATGCTTTCTCCGGAGATGAACAAAATTTTCTTGATAAAGTACGGAGGCTCGTGGAGGAGAATCTTTCCAATCCCGATTTTAATGTGGATATGCTTAGTGCTGAAATGAATATGAGCCGGTCCGGTTTTTATACCAGGATCAAATCGATCACTCATCAGGCACCGGCCGACTACATTCGTACGGTGAAGCTGAATAAAGCGTTGATTCTATTGATGAGTAAAAAATATACGGTAGCCGAGGTAGCAGATCTTACAGGTTTTAGTGATCCGAAATACTTCCGGGAGGTTTTTAAGAAGTATTACGGGGAATCGCCCAAAAAGTTTGTGAATAGTTTATAACCGGAGGTTAGTGAAATGAAAATCCGTGTAAATCCTATTAGGATATATGCGGATTTTCTTATATTTGATCCTCGAAACAAAAGATTGTGGAGCGAAAAATAATTCATATTGACATGGACGCATTTTATGCTTCCGTAGAGCAGCGGGATAATCCGGAACTGCGTGGCAAACCGCTTGCTGTAGGGCATTCGGAAGAACGGGGTGTAGTGGCGGCTGCCAGCTATGAGGCTCGTCGTTATGGGGTACGTTCGGCCATGGCATCGCAAAAAGCCAAGCGTTTGTGTCCACAATTGATCTTTGTTCCCGGACGAATGGAAGTGTATAAATCCGTATCACGTCAGATACATGAAATATTTCATGATTATACGGATATCATTGAACCACTTTCACTGGATGAGGCTTTCCTGGATGTGACGGAGAACAAACAAGGAATCCGGCTTGCTGTAGATATAGCTTGTGAAATTAAAAAACGTATTCGGGAAGAATTGAACCTGGTAGCTTCCGCCGGCGTGTCTTACAATAAATTTTTGGCAAAGATTGCTTCGGACTATCGTAAACCCGACGGCTTGTGTACCATTCATCCGGATCAGGCAATGGATTTTATAGCTACTCTGCCTATTGAATCATTTTGGGGAGTAGGGCCAGTGACCGCTAAAAAAATGCATTCTTTGGGTATTCATAATGGATTACAGTTACGCACATGTTCGGTGGAAATGCTTATCCGGCAGTTTGGTAAGGTTGGTACATTGTATTATGATTTTGCCCGTGGAGTAGATCTTCGCCCGGTAGAAGCTATTCGCATCCGTAAATCTATTGGTTGCGAACGAACATTAGAGAAAGATATCTCTTTACACTCTTCAGTTATTATTGAACTGTATCATGTGGCAGTGGAGCTGGTAGAGAGATTACATCGAAAGGAATTTAGAGGAAATACACTGACGTTAAAGATTAAGTTTCATGATTTTAGTCAGATAACGCGTAGTATCACCCAGGTTAATGAACTGATGAATTTGGATAAGATTCTTCCCTTAGCAAAACAGTTATTAAAAGAGGTGGATTATGAACATCACCCTATTCGGTTGATAGGACTTTCTGTTTCCAATCCGAAAGATGAAATGGAAGAGCAACACGGAGTGTGGGAACAACTTAGTTTTGAATTTAGTGACTGGGGATAAGGATTACAAAGTAGATATATAATGTGATGATAATACATTTTATAGGTAATAAATTTGCTGTAAAACAGAATATTATATATCTTTGCAGCATGACAATGACTTTTAAATCGGATTTGGTTTTATAAACAATCTGTATTTCTGATACAGATTGTCCTTTCGTTTGCTCTCGGATAACCCTTTTCGAGAGTGGTTTTCTATTATTATAATTCATGTTTAATCTACGTACAATGATGAAGGCATTGTTATGCTTTCCGTGTACGTAAAATATATTAAGATAATGAGTAACGAAAATAAAACAATTCACGATTTCGAACTTAATTTAATCTGTGATTTTTTTTCCAATATGGAACGACAAGGACCTGGAAGTCCTGAAGTAACACTGAAAGCATTGGGTTTTACGGATAACCTCAATGATAAATCTCTTATTGCCGATATTGGTTGTGGAACAGGTGGTCAGACAATGGTATTGGCTCAAAATGTTCCGGGGAAGATTATCGGGCTTGATTTTCTTCCTAATTTTATTGAGATTTTCAATCGTAATGCAAGGCAGTTGGGTTTGCAAGACAGGGTAAAAGGTATTGTGGGTTCAATGGATAATCTTCCTTTTCAAAATGAAGAATTAGATATGATTTGGTCGGAAGGAGCCATATATAATATTGGCTTTGAGCGTGGACTGAATGAGTGGCGCAAGTATTTGAAAACAGGAGGGTATATTGCTATTTCTGAAAGTTCGTGGTTTACAGATGAGCGCCCAGCGGAAATCAATAAATTCTGGATGGATGCATATCCTGAGATAGATACAATTCCTCACCAAATAGCCAAAATATGTAAAGCGGGATATCTTCCTGTTGCTACATTTATTCTGCCGGAAAATTGCTGGACAGAACATTACTTTGCTCTGAAAATTGCAGCCCAGGAGATTTTTCTTAATAAATATGCAGGAAATGAAACAGCCGAAGAATTTAGTGCACTTCAATCTGTTGAAGAAGAACTGTACCGTAAGTATAAAGAATTCTATGGTTATGTATTTTTCATCGCTAAAAAGATAAGACAATGATTAATTTAAATAATTATGGTTGGAATAGTAGATTAAACCAATTGAAACAAAAATCAACATATAGCACTTTTACTCATGGACGAATATCCATTGTACACCGTACCTGTTATGAAGTTATTTCTGAGAATGGACTATTTCAGTGTGAACTCACAGGAAATATGATGTATGGAAAATCGGATTTTGAATTACCTTGTACTGGCGATTGGATAATATTTCAACCGTTCGATGATAATAAAGGGATTATAGTTGATATGTTACCTCGTGAACGGACATTGTATCGCAGGAAAAGTGGAACAGTTGCGGATAAGCAAGCTATTGCTTCATATATTGATAAAGCGTTTATCGTGCAAAGTCTTGATAATAATTTCAATGTTCGCAGAATCGAACGCTTTATGGTTCAACTATTGGAAGAAAATATTAATTCTGTATTGGTACTTAATAAAGCAGATTGTGATTTTGATAAGCGGAAAGTTGATGAGCAAATGAAACATATTGTTCGTCAGATACCGGTATTTTTTACCAGTATCTACCAATCTCAGACTATTCTACAATTACGGGAATCGATATCAAAAGGTGAAACGGTTGTATTTGTCGGTTCCTCAGGTGTCGGAAAAAGTTCATTGGTTAATGCATTATACGGAAAAACGGTATTGCTTACGTCTGGTGTAAGTTTGGCCACGGGAAAAGGAAGGCATACTTCAACCCGGCGGGAAATGGTGCTAATGGACGAATCTGGAGTTTTAATCGATACTCCGGGAATCCGGGAATTTGGTTTAGCTATTGATAATTCCGATTCACTTATAGAAGCTTTGGAAATCTCTGATTATGCGAATATGTGTCGCTTCAGAGATTGCAGACATATAAATGAACCAGGATGTGCCGTTTTAGAAGCAGTAAACCGTGGTGTATTAGACCATAAAATTTATGAGAGTTATTTGAAACTTCGACGGGAAGCTTGGCATTTCTCCGCTTCGGAACATGAAAAACGTAGAAAGGATAAATCTTTTGCGAAACTAGTGGAAGAAGTAAAGAAGCGTAAGGTTAATTTCTAATTTTTATTTAAAGAGAAGGTGTGTCAAAAGTCTGAGAAAGCTATCAATATGTAACTTTAGAAACGCAGATTAACACAAATGACCGCGGATTTAATTTAATCTTTGTGTAAATTAGCGTTAATCTGCGCTTTAATGATGGTTAATTTACTTTATTGACACACCCTCTCTTTTATTTCAATATAGACATAGATTTAGGAGATAATTTTGATTATAGCCTGGAATTAACCGATGAATTTCAGGTAAATGAATTGTATAGATAAAAAGAAAGCGGAGAACCAATTTGACTCTTCGCTTTTGTTACATATAATATAGTGGTGTGTTTACATGGCAATCTGCTTTGAAAGCAGTTTTTGAAGTTGGCCATTCAAAGTCTGGCACATTGTTCCGTTTCCCATTGCATGATAACGTTTAATACGATACTGCAACATCATAATTTTTTCATTTGCATTCTTTTTCATAATCTTCATCTTTTTTTGCCCTCCACGTTTTGAAGAGCGGTTTTACATCTTGTTTTCTCTATTAACACTGCAAAGATACGAAAAGTTCACGGAAAACATGTTGTGCAACATAAAAAATATGCTTTTCACCCTCTTTTTTCTTAAAAGAGACCGAAATGACAAGTGGATATTACAAATATATTACATAACTTTGTATTCTATGATACTATTCCAGTTGAGCGGATTTTGATTGTGCCTTATTATATAATATAGAAATAAAATGAAAACATCGATTCACTTTTTCTCGTGCCTTTTGTTGGCTGTTTTCTTATTATCCTGTGGTGAGACTCATTTCCTGAAGGAGGAAGCATATCGTAACCAGGTGAAAGCTGATTTCGGAATAAAACAATTACAACTTCCTTTGGGTGATTTGTTTGCTATCTTTAATGATTCTACGTTGACTATTGCAGAACGGGAAGCGTTGATGTTTTTGTATGCTTATATGCCTATAGGAGATATCACTGACTATTCGGGAGACTATTATCTGGAAAATATCCGTTTGTCTGAGCAGGCCCGGCAAGAGATGCCCTGGGGAAAGAAGATCCCAGAAGATGTTTTTCGTCATTTCGTACTTCCTGTCCGGGTGAATAATGAAAATCTGGATAATTCCCGTAGTGTGTTTTATGGTGAGCTGAAAGAACGCATTAAAAAACTTTCGATGCAGGATGCTATTCTTGAAGTAAATCACTGGTGCCATGAGAAAGTGGTTTATCGTCCGAGTGATGCCCGTACCAGTTCACCGTTAGCTTCTGTCAAGACGGCTTACGGACGTTGTGGTGAGGAGTCTACCTTTACCGTAGCTGCACTTCGGGCGGTGGGGATTCCTGCCCGGCAGGTATATACTCCGCGTTGGGCACACACAGATGATAATCATGCCTGGGTAGAGGCTTGGGCAGATGGTAAATGGTATTTTTTCGGAGCTTGCGAACCGGAGCCTGTCTTGAATTTGGGATGGTTTAACGCACCAGCCAGCCGGGGGATGCTGATGCATACAAAAGTATTTGGACGTTATAAAGGAGCAGAAGAAATCATGTATGAAACACCCAACTATACTGAAATTAATGTTATTGAGAACTATGCTCCTACGGCAAAAGCAGTTGTTACGGTGATAGACGCCGGTGGTAATCCTGTATCGGAGGCTAAAGTGGAGTTTAAGGTATACAATTATGCCGAGTTCTACTCAGTAGCTACTAAACGTACAGATGACGCCGGTCGGGTTTCATTGACAGCCGGTAAAGGAGATATGTTGGTGTGGGCTTCAAAAGGAGATAATTTCGGATTCGGTAAACTATCTTTTGGAAAAGAGAATGAACTGATACTTGTCCTTGATAAGAAACCGGGTGAGACGTATTCACTGACACTGGATATTGTTCCTCCTGCCGAAGGTACGGATTTGCCTGAAGTAACTCCGGAACAGCGGGCAGAAAACAATCGTCGTATGGCACAGGAAGATTCTATTCGTAATGCATATGTGGCTACCTTTGTCACAGAAGAACAAGGAGTGGCATTTGCTCGTAAGTATGCTATGGATGCTGAGTCTGTATCTCGTCTGTTGGTTGCTTCGAGAGGAAATCATCAGACATTGACCGATTTTCTTTCGGTTGCTGCCAAAGAGAAGAATGCAGAGCTTGCACTTAGTTTGCTCAGGTTGGTTTCAGATAAGGATTTGCGCGATGTAACACCGGAAGTGTTGGAAGATCATTTCCGCCATTCCGTTGCCGGGTATTGCGGAGAATATTATTATTCCTCTATTCTCAATCCGCGGATAGCAAATGAAATGCTGACTCCTTATAAAGAGTTTTTCCAGAAAGCAGTTTCAGCTAATGAGGTGGAACACTATCGAAAAAATCCGCAGGCATTGGTAGCTTGGTGCAAAAAGAATATTGCTATTAATAATGAGTTGAATTCACAACGTATTCCTATGTCGCCTGCAGGTGTATGGAAAGCATCGGTAGCTGATGAAAAATCACGGGATATTTTCTTTGTAGCGCTGGCACGTGCTTTAGGTATTCCTGCCTGGATAGACGAGGTGACAGGAAAAATACAATATAAAGATTTTGCTAATAACAGATTGAAGAATGGAGAAACCTTCGATGTGGATTTTGAGGTGGCCGAACAGACCCTGGCACCTTCAGGTGTTGTAAAAGCCATTTATCAGCCTATCCGGTCACTCGATAATCCCAAGTATTACTCTCATTTTACACTGTCACGTTTTAAAGAGGGTACTTTTCATCTGTTGAACTATGATGAAGGTACTACTTCCTGGGAAAATCTGTTGAAGAATGGTACACGACTGGATGCCGGTTATTATATGCTTACCACAGGGACCCGCCTTGCCAATGGTTCTGTACTTGCTAATCTCTCTTTCTTCAATGTAGAGAAAGACCAGGTGACAACGACTGCTTTGACAATGCGGCAAAGTGAAACTCAGGTGCAGGTTATCGGTAATTTTAATTCTGAGTCTATGTATCGTCCGGTAGAGGGTAGTGATGTGCAAAGTATCTTGCAAGCTTGTGGACGTGGTTACTTTGTTGTGGGTATACTGGGCGCAGGGCAGGAGCCTACCAATCATGCTCTGAAAGATATTGCTGCATTGGGTAGCGATTTTGAGAAGTGGGGACGTAAAATGGTATTTCTTTTCCCCGATGAAGAACAGCATAAAAAGTTCCATCCGGCAGAATTCCCAGGATTACCTTCTACTATTCTTTATGGGGTGGATGTGAACGGAAGCATTCAAAAGCAAATTGCGGAATCTATGAAATTGTCGAATTCCGAAACATTGCCGATATTTATCATCGCTGATACATTTAATAGGGTAGTCTTTGTCTCTCAGGGATATACTATTGGATTGGGAGAACAATTGATGAAGGTAGTGCATGGTTTATAGGGAAGACAAGTTGCAATAATAGTTAATTATTTGTGTAGAGTGTGTTTTCATTAAAAATAATTATTACGTTTGCAGCGATTATGATAAAGTATGCATTTTACATATTGATAGGTGTATTTTTTGTATTGGGACTGAATATGGCTCCCGGACAAGAATTATCCGGGCTTCAGAATGAAATTGAAGTCCGGGTAGGTGATACCCCTCAATCTGTAAAGTCTGCTTGTATTCTATCTTCCAGGACAGATAATGATTGTGTCAGAGATACGCATTCTGTATTTCATGATGAATCATCTGATTATAAGGTTTGTGACGGGATTCTTTCCAGCCTCTCCGGTTCAAGGAATGTGGCACCGTTTAAGCTACTGAAATTTAATAAGCCAACTACTGTTATACAGATTCTTAGTGCACTCAGTGTTCAGTTACCCGAGAGCAAGTACAGAAATTTACCTTGCAGTACCAGTTGCATGAAGTATTCGTGTGGATACTATATCTATACGTTAGCTCATATTCTTATTTAGCCAATTCACTATTCCATCTATTTGCAGAGTAAGTAATTTTTATACTTTCTCAGCTTTCTGTCGGGTGTGTACTGCCTTCTTTTTCATTCTTACGAGAATATAACTGTCAATCTAAAGAAAATAGGAGTATGTCCATAGATAAAAAATGGATATACCTCCCGAGTATTAATTGATATCCGGGGAAAAGATATTGTAGTTTCGTTGTGATAACGGGATAAGCATCATATAAGGACAAGATGTAACCGAAGTGATTCAGGCAGATGCATCAGCCGATTGGCCTTATATGGATGAATGAGGAAAGCCCAATGGAATTAAAAGAATTTCATGTGTGTCTAAATAATAGTTTACCATTGGGCGCCTCTTCTTTACTTTGAAACGAACTAATAACTTAAAATATATTGCTATGTTAAAATTATTATTAGCCACTTTTGCCATGATGGGACTTACGTTCGTCATAGGCTTTTTCGTAGCTGCAGTGATAAAACTTATTGCAAGTGCAGCCGATTCACTCGATTTCTATAGTTCTCATCAGGTAGAACTTCAACGATTACGGCGTTTAAAGAAAGTACGTCAGAATGTGGAACGTTTGTTATGGCATAATGCCATAGCTGAACAGGATGGTTCGGGCGATAAACGGGAAGATTACAGTCGTGGTATTAATCGGGATATCATTCGTTACCACGGATATTATCATGGGGTAAGTCCGGGTACATCCGATGATAATCTGTTGGAGTATTATTACCCTGAAGATACCCACATCGTTTATCTTGAAAAACGAGAAGAAATGCTCCAACAGCATAAAGATAACAGTAAGAAATCATCTACCAATACCAAATAATAAACTTATCATATCATGGAAAATATAGACTTTATGAGCTTGTTCCAGGGAGTGGGAACAATGATGGAGAGTGGCTGGCTGCTCGCAAGTGCCCGTGTGTTTCTTGTCGCTTTAGGGTTTCTGCTTATTTATCTGGGCTGGAAAGGTGTGCTGGAACCGATGGTAATGATACCGATGGGATTGGGAATGATAGCCATCAACTGTGGTACGCTGATAATGCCGGACGGTACATTGGGAAACTTATTTCTCGATCCGATGCTTTCTGATACAGATGAGTTGATGAATACCATGCAGATTGATTTCTTACAACCGGTTTATACATTGACTTTCAGTAATGGATTGATAGCCTGTTTTGTGTTTATGGGTATCGGTACGTTGCTTGATGTAGGTTTTCTGCTCCAGAAACCATTTGCAAGTATATTTTTGGCATTGTGTGCCGAACTGGGTACTTTTTTAACCGTTCCTATTGCTTCTGCTTTGGGATTGACACTTAAGGAGAGTGCTTCGGTGGCTATGGTTGGCGGAGCAGACGGACCAATGGTGCTCTTTACTTCACTGGCACTGGCAAAGCATCTGTTTGTTCCTATCACAGTAGTAGCATATCTCTATTTGGGGTTGACGTATGGTGGATATCCTTATTTAGTAAAACTAATGGTTCCCAAACGTCTGCGTGCTATTAAGATGACTACAAAGAAGGCCCCTAAAAATTACGATGCAAAAGTAAAACTGGCTTTCTCTGCTATTCTGTGCGCAGTGTTGTGCTTCTTATTTCCGGTAGCATCACCTTTGTTTTTCTCTTTATTTATAGGTGTGGCTGTGCGTGAGTCCGGGATGAAGCATATTTATGACTTTGTGAGTGGCCCGTTACTGTATGGTTCTACTTTTATGCTTGGATTGTTACTGGGAGTACTTTGTGATGCCCATTTGCTACTTGATCCAAAAATCCTGAAATTACTGGTTTTAGGTGTTATCGCCCTGCTTTTCTCTGGTATTGGAGGCATCTTGGGAGGGTATGTTATGTACTTTATCAAAAAGGGCAATTATAATCCGGTGATTGGTATTGCTGCTGTTAGCTGTGTGCCGACAACTGCAAAAGTAGCACAGAAGATAGTTAGTAAAGACAATCCTAACTCTTTTATTCTTGGTGATGCTTTAGGAGCCAATATCTCCGGCGTCATCACCTCTGCTATCATAACTGGTATCTATATAACGATTATACCATACTTGTAAGATGGGGGGGGTTAGTGATAAGTGATTAGTGATAAGTGATTAGTAGTTAGTGATTAGTGATAAGCGAGTAGTGATAAGTAAACTGCGCCATCGTATTGCCGCATGGTACTAATCGCTTATCACTAATCACTAATCACTGCTTTTATCGTCTTTTCCACCCTTTCTGCCGTAGTTATCTGTTTGGTGTATTCGTCAATTTGTACTGTTCCTCCCATTGAAACGGCAGGATTTCGGTATTGCATGTCACTTATCACTGTTTCCCGTGCAGAGAAGTGGAATTCTTCAATTCCTGTTTCTGAGGCAATACGTGCTATGTTTTTTTCGTTTACACCACAGCCGGCAAGTAGGATGATCCGTCCGGCAGCTTGTCTCTGGAGTTCTTTTAATAAAGGAATCCCGGCTTCTGCGGTTGCTTGTTGTCCGGAAGTCAGTATGCGGTTACAGCCTGATTCTATAATCTCTTCCAATGCCTTCTGTGGATTACGGCATACATCGAAAGCCCGGTGAAAGGTAACCGATAACCCGTCAGCAGCTGCTACCAACTCCTTCATTAGAGGCATGTCAACTTCTCCGTCTGGTGTCAGACAGCCCAATACAACACCGTCTGCACCTGCTTTCTTTGCTATTTCTATATCCCTTAACATCGTTTTTATCTCTAAGGGTGAATAGAGAAAATCACCTCCCCGGGGGCGGATTATTACATGGAGTTTGATATGTAACAATTCCCGTGCAACAACAATTTCACCATGCGAAGGCGTTGTTCCTCCTTCCGGTATGCCGGCACACAGTTCTACACGATCTGCCCCACCTTGCTGTGCAGCCAGGCAACTCTCTACCGAGTTGGTACATATCTCGAATTTATACTTTCTCATAGCAGGAAAACGTTATTAAAAAAGGGCGAATTGCTTCGCCCTTATCTTGATATTCTTCTTTATTCGTTTTTTTATTTAGCAAAGCTAACCGCACGTGTTTCACGGATTACGGTAATCTTCACCTGTCCTGGATAAGTCATCTCATCCTGTATCTTCTTCGCAATTTCACCCGACAGGCTTTCTGTTTGCTTATCGTCAATCTTATCTGCACCTACGATAACGCGGAGTTCGCGTCCCGCCTGGATGGCATAAGTCTTTGTTACTCCCGGATAAGCCATAGCCAATTGCTCCAGGTCGTTGAGACGTTTGATATACGCTTCTACTATTTCGCGGCGTGCTCCCGGACGTGCACCGGAGATAGCATCACATACCTGTACGATCGGAGCGAGCAAGCTTGTCATTTCCGTTTCGTCATGGTGAGCACCGATAGCATTGCAGATATCCGGTTTCTCTTTGAATTTCTCGGCTAACTTCATACCAAGTAATGCGTGCGGCAATTCTGGTTCTTCATCAGGCACTTTACCAATATCGTGCAACAATCCGGCACGTTTTGCTTTTTTAGGGTTCAAGCCCAGTTCCGATGCCATTACAGCACAGAGATTCGCAGTTTCGCGAGCGTGTTGCAGCAAGTTCTGACCATAAGAAGAGCGGTATTTCATCTTACCGATGATACGGATCAATTCCGGATGTAATCCGTGGATACCGAGGTCAATAGTGGTACGTTTACCGGTTTCGATGATTTCTTCTTCAACCTGTTTGCGTACTTTGGATACTACCTCTTCAATACGTGCAGGGTGGATACGTCCGTCGGTTACCAACTGGTGCAAAGCCAGACGGGCTATCTCACGACGTACGGGGTCAAATGCAGAAAGAACGATTGCTTCCGGAGTGTCATCTACTACGATTTCTACACCTGTAGCAGCTTCCAGTGCACGGATATTACGTCCTTCACGACCGATAATACGTCCTTTGATTTCGTCAGATTCAATGTGGAATACGGTTACAGAGTTCTCAATGGCTGTTTCCGTAGCTACCCTTTGAATAGACTGTATCACAATGCGTTTTGCTTCTTTACTGGCTGTCAGCTTGGCATCGTCCATGATATCATTGATGTAGGACTGCGCCTGTGTTTTGGCCTCTTCTTTCAAAGATTCTACCAAGCGTTCTTTTGCTTCTTCGGCAGACAAACCGGAAAGTGCTTCCAGCTTTTCTATCTCCTGATGTTGCAGTTTGTCCAGTTCTTCTTTCTTCTTATCAACAATTCCCAGTTGGGCTTCCAGATTTTCTCTTACGGCGTCAGCTTCTGCTTTCTTGCGCTGAATCTCTTCCTGACGCTGGCTCAATACCATTTCGCGCTGTTTCAATTTATTTTCAGCCTGCTGAATCTTTTGATTACGTTGCGCTACTTCTTTTTCCAGATCTGCTTTTTTGTTGAGGAATTTCTCCTTAACTTCCAGCAATTTGTTTTTCTTTATCACTTCCGCTTCGGTTTCCGCCTCTTTCAAGACGTTATCGTATTTGGCCTTTAGTCCGTATCGGAATAATACGTATGACAATATGCCACCTACGATGAAGCAAGCAATGGATGCTACTATTGTTACTAACATTGTAATTTAATTTAAGTATAAATAAAAACGCACCGCAAATACGAGGAAATTCTTTCTCCCGAGTATCTTGCAGTGCGTGGGTTTTCTATAAATTTGTTGATAGGACGTGTTTTCACTCGCCCTTGAAATACTCTTCGAGCATTTCCGTCAATTCTTCTATCTTCTCTGTATACGGACCGGTATCGTTACGTTGCCTTAGTTTTAGATTCTCCTGTGAAAACTGATAGGCTACCATAGCTATTAATTTCTCAGGTTCCAGGCTTTTGTAATGCTCCCGATAAGCATTGAGCTTGATATTTACCTGTTTGGCTGCTTCTCTCATCAATTCTTCCTCGTCACGGTTGATTGTGATAGGATAATATGAGTCTGCAATTTGCAGGTTTATCTTTATTTTATCGTTCATACACCTCTTCTTTTATTCATTCAACAGAGCGATGCATTTGTCGACTTCACGCACTAATTTGGACAATCGCAGCTTTGTCTCTTTTACATCGCTGCCGTTAAGGCTGATTGCCGTAGCTGTTTTTAGGTTCGTGTAGCTTCTTTCCAATTCTTTATATTCAGCCAGTATCCTTTCGTTTTCTTTCTTCTCCTCTTCGAGAAGTTGCTTAAGTTCAGCATTTTCACGCTTTAATTCATCGTGAAGATAGATTAAATGCCGTAGTCTCGCTTCAAAGGTACTTAATAGCTTTTTTGCTTCTTCTGTCATTACTACACCAAAATTGTACACAAAAATACAATTAAGTCTGAGATTACAAAAACTTTTCCGCAGAAATTAGTCGTTTGGGCTGAAAATAACTATTAGATGGATGTTTACTATCGGAGTTAAGTAGAGACAGGGTGCATACTTTTTAGTGGTTCTTTCTTTATATCCTGCTATCATTAACTTCTGAAGTTTACTATCAAAACACCCGGATGTTCTTGCTGAAAACATCCCCATGTTATTGTATAAAACATCCGGATGTTTTGCTTTCTTACTACAAGAGTTATGCCTCTAACAAATTGGTATATAGTTGCTGATAGAGTATGTTGTTGGGTGTAGTTTAAACCTGTACTTAATTGACCTCTTTATTGTTACTGAATTTGAATTAAATATTTCTATAAATTAATTTATTAAATAATTTGGTTTATAAAATAAACTACTTATATTTGCATCGGATTTAAATCTTTGATGCAATGTATTTAATTCGTTTATTAAATCAGAAAATACAATGGAAGACATTATTTTGAAAATATTGGGAGTTTGGTGTGCTATGGTTATCGTAGCCTTATATTATAGTTTTGAGTACAACAGGTAGTCGAATAATTTAAAGGACATAAGATATATGGAAAACAAGAAACTGAATGAGAAAGAAAGTTTAGAACTTATTTCTCAAATGATTCAAAACACGCGGACAAGAGTTGAAAAGGACGGTGGTACTCCTTTTTTGATATGGGGGTATGGAACAGTGATTATTTCATTACTGGTATGGTATATGGTTGCGTCGACCGGAAAGTATGAGTGGCAATATTTATGGTTTCTTTTGCCGGCTATCGGATTTCCTGGCACTCTTTGGGTGACTAGAAAGAATGAATCGCCTGTAAAGACTTATATAGATCGGGTTGTAAACTATATCTGGATTGTATTTGGGAGTGCTGGTTTTTTGGTATCATGTGTTTCTATTGCCTATCCTCTTCCTATTTTGTTTATTATTCTTTTGCTTATGGGAATGGGAGTGATATTGACTGGAATGGTGATACACTCTAAAATAGCACTGATAGGTGGTTTGCTGGGAGTGCTATCTTCTTTGGGATGTATTTGGGTAACCGGTGTAAATCAGATACTTGCTTTTGCTCCTGCTTTCATCTTTATGATGATTATTCCCGGACATATGATAAATTACAGTGCAAATATAAAGAAATAAGAAGGGGAAATGATTATGAAAGATACTTCGACACGTTTCGAGCGTTTTTGTACTTCTTGGAAATTCTTCCTGGTGCTGATAGTTTTACAGTTTGTATTAATGCCGGTGGCTACTAAAGGTTTTCGCTTTGAAGAGATGGGGCAGATTATCTTCACTACACTGGGACATGCTTTGATAAACCGCTTTTATCCTTATTCCTTTATATTTCAGTGGATGGCACTTGCATTGATTGTAGCCTTACTGTTTTTTAGAAATAGAATCGGGCGTTTTTTCTCGGCTTATGTGGGAGCCTGTTATTTGTTGTATGCAGTTATTCAGAGCATAGCCATTACTAATAAATATGGAGTCAGCGTGGTAACGGTCAATCTGGTAATGATGTCATTTGTTGCTTTTGTCTGGTTTCGGGATTGCTGGAAGGGAGAGAATGAGTATGACTTCTCCAATCTCAATTGGAGAACAGCATGGCTGATTCCTGTAGCTTTTTTCTGTTTATGGTTTCCTATGGATTTGTTGAATGTGAAACCGGATTTTAATCCGGCCTATCTCTTTTCGGGCTATGCATCGCTGGCTTTTTGTCCAATGACTCCTGTGTTTCTGACATTGCTTACGTTATGTCGTCCTCGAATTAATATGACTACTTACAGGGTGACAGCAATGGTAGGGCTTATTATCGGAGTTTATAATATGGGACAATTTGCTTCCCCTGCGGGTTTTTATTTAGGAATGTATCATTTACCTTTGTTGCTTGTTTCTTTATATGCATTGTTGAGTAGCAAACGGTTGAAATAAATAGTTAAGAAAAATGGAAGATAAGAAATTGAATGAACAAGAGAGCCTGGCGCTGATAGCACAGATGATTCAAAATAGTAAAAAAGGTTTGGTGGTAGGAAGTGGTAACTCCTTTTTGTTCTGGGGGTATTTAACGCTTGCCGTTTCTATTGCAATTTTTGTATTACTTTATTTCACAGGAAGTCAGAGTTGGTTCTGGCTTGGAAGTGTCATTCCGGTAATAGGATGTTTGTATATCTGGTGGATGTCCCGGAGAGATGGGAAAAGAACTATGAGTTATGTTGATAAAGTGATTTCTAATGTATGGCAAATAGTGGGGGGAACTTGTGCCATTATTGCTCTGTTGGCTTTGAATTATGGAAACAACATTGCTATATTACCTCTGCTGTTACTTGTGTTATCCGTTGGTGCAGGTATAACAGGCTCTGCCATTCAGGAAAAGTCATTCTATAACTGTGCCGCTTTTGGTATCGCTATTTCTTTAGGTATGCTTTTTAATATCAACACCATCGTAGAAGGTCCTTTACCTCAGGTTTTTGCTTTTGCCCTTGCTATTGTAGTGGTGATGATCATTCCGGGACATATTGTCAATCATAAAGCAAAGAGAAACAATGTTTAAAGAACTGAATCCGTTACTCCATTCCGAACTTCGCCTGGCGGTGATGTCGTTGCTTATTTCTGTAGAGGAAGCGGACTTTGTCTATATCCGTCAGCAGACAGGAGCTACGGCAGGGAATCTGAGTGTGCAGATTGATAAACTGAACAAAGCGGGTTATGTGGAAGTGACAAAGACTTTTAAGGGAAAGATGCCGTGTACTATCTGTAAAATTACGCCGCAAGGGGTCGATGCTTTTGAAGAGTATGTAGAGGCGTTGAAGAGCTATATTATAAAATAAGTTCAGATATAGTTGATTGAAATGCAGATTTGATCACCTTTGAATTTGTTTCACCACACAGAGTTTCATAGAGCTTTATTATCCGGATAAAACGCAGATTAACGCGAATGGCGCAGATTAAAATCCTGTCATTCTTTATTTATACTTGTTTTTCTTTGCGAAAATCTGTGCTAATTTGTGTCTCAATCAGGTAATAAAAGTTCATGAACCTCAGTGTTACTCTGTGGTGAATTGATTTCTTTTTTATCTGTTCTTCATAAATAGACGAATACGTTCAAGTATTAGTTCCAGAAATTTTTCTGTAATATTATTTTTTGCATTTGTTAGAATAGATATTTTATTCCTATTATATTTGGGTCTGTCAGATTCTGCAAGCTTAGTAGCGAATTGTAACAGACAATATGCACATTCTAAATCTGCAAGGCCGAATCTGTCCCAGTCAAAAGTATCTAATCCTTCATAGAAATTTTCTAAAAAGATATAGACGTCCTCAGAAGTTTCCATGTCTTTTTTTACAGAGCAGGGGCATGGGTATTCATCATCAAAAATTCTTTTTTTCATGGCTTTGTTTGTTTCTGAGAGTTGTCTATTCTTTCGAATAATTCTTTCCAACACATGGTACGAACTGCGTCTTTGTCTGTTAATCTGGAACGTTCCATTTTTGATATTTTTATGTGTAGGTTTGAAATAATTTCCTTTTGTTGCTCTATGCGTATCCACATGAAGGCAATAATGGTGAGTAGTAGGGTGAACAATAGTGTAGCAATTGTACCAACAACGTAGAATCTTTCTTCGGATAAATAAAAAGTGTGCCCCATATATATTTCTTTTTAAATTTTAATTGGGGCATAAAAAACGCACCCAATCCAATATAGTCCACCTAGGGTGCTGCAAACAACCCGAATACACTTATACTGAACGGGTGCGCATATCGTTGTAAAACAACATACGTATCCCTGTTCAGTTCAGGTGTATTCATTTAAAAATTGCAGCTTTTAGGTGAACACTAAACTGAATAAAAATGATACTCTATTTAAGTATCACTGCAAATATAGCGAAAAGAAAATATATTGCAATAAGATGGAGTATTTATTCCGGGATTTCAATAAAAAGAATGATCATATCAGCTATCCGATGTACTCTAAATTATTTTTGCTTATAGTGTTTGTTTTGGGTTGATAAAATTATTATTATCAAAATAAGAAATTTATTTTCACTATCTTTGTGAAAATAACGAGCTGTTTTCTTTCATTGAATACGATAGTAAACGAGAACAAATATGAAACGTTGTAAGATAACAATTTTAAAAACAACTCTTAATGAAGAACTGGCTAAAGAATATGCCGGTCCGGATTTCACAAAATGCCCGATGATGAGAGAAGGGCAAGTGTTTTATGCGGATTATGCTAAGCCCGAAGGTTTTTGTGATGAGGCGTGGAAAGCTATTTATCAGTATGTATTTGCTTTAGCACATGGTTCCGGTATCTTTTATGTGACAAAATAGAGAAAATAAATATAGTATATGTTGAAAATATTAGTAACCTACGCCGTACAAGGCGAATTTGCAGAGATTAAATGGCCCGATGTGGAAGTGTATTATGTGCGTACCGGTATTGGTAAAGTAAAAGCAGCTTTTCATCTGGCCGAAGCAATTCGTCAGGTAGAGCCGGATATTGTGATAAATATGGGTACAGCAGGGACAATCAATCATCGGGTAGGAGATGTATTTGTTTGCCGTCATTTCATCGACAGGGATATGCATAAACTTGCAGGATTGGGATTAAGTTATGAGTTGGATACCTCTGCATTGCTTGAACAGAAAGGTTTCTGTCGGCATTGGACTGAATCGGCTACCTGTAATACCGGTGATAGCTTCCTTACCGAATTGACCGATATTGAAGGAGATGTGGTTGATATGGAAGCCTATGCGCAGGCGTTTGTTTGTACTTCCAAAGAGATTCCTTTTATTTCAGTGAAATTTGTATCGGACGTGATTGGGCAGAACTCTGTAAAACATTGGGAAGACAAACTGGCTGATGCCCGTACCGGATTATCTCATTTCTTCAATGTTTTGAAAGAAAGTATATGATAGGTAACTCCTGAAGCAATCAGAAATAGTAGTATCTTAACCCATACCAATGGGATGAGGAAAAAGATGCAATAAAGCATAGTGCCCCACATTAGTAGTAATGAGATGATTTTTGCCCGTAACGGTATTGCTTTGTTTTCGCGAAAATTACGAATATAAGGGCCGAGGTGTTTCTGATTCAGTAACCATTGATACAAGCGTGGCGACCCTTTGAAATAGAGTGCGGCAGTAAGTAACAGGAAAGGGGTTGTAGGGAGTAGTGGTAGAAAGATACCCAGAACGCCCAGTGCCAATGATACAGTTCCTAAAATGATACAGATAGTTTTCATTCTGCAAATGTAGAAAAAATAACGATGTTTGCAGAATGGAAATATGATTTTGTATTACCTTTGCCCTTGCATCGAGGTGACATTAGATGCAGGACTTTTTAAATATATATGACGATGTATACAGTAATTAAACGCCTGGAAGTGTCGGCTGCACATAGCCTGAACCTTTCATATAGTAGTAAATGTGAAAATCTTCATGGTCACAATTGGGTTATCACAGTCTACTGCCGTTCTGCGGAACTCAATGCCGATGGGATGGTAGTGGATTTTAGCCATATCAAGAAGGCTGTAAAAGAAAAGCTGGATCACCAGAATCTGAATGAAGTGCTTCCTTTTAATACTACTGCTGAGAATATAGCCCGTTGGGTTTGTGAACAAGTCCCGCATTGTTTCAAAGTAGAAGTACAGGAGTCTGAATCAAACACGGCTATCTATGAGAAAGATTAACGAAATTTTTTATAGTCTGCAAGGTGAGGGGTATCATACAGGTACCCCTGCTGTTTTTGTCCGTTTCTCGGGATGCAATTTGAAGTGTAGCTTTTGTGACACCCGTCATGAAGAAGGTACGATGATGACGGATGAAGAAATTATAGCTGAAGTGAAAAAATATCCAGCTGTTATGGTGATACTTACTGGAGGTGAACCCTCTCTGTGGATTGATGATAATTTTATTGATCTTTTACATCAGGCAGGGAAGTACGTTTGTATTGAAACGAATGGTACTCGTCCGTTGCCGGCTTCTATCGACTGGATAACCTGTTCGCCCAAGCAGGGTGTAAAATTAAGCTTAAACAAGATAGATGAAGTGAAAGTTGTCTATGAAGGACAAAATATTGACGTTTATGAGTTGCTTCCCGCCGAACATTTTTTCCTCCAACCTTGTTCTTGTAGTAACACCGCATTGACGGTGGACTGCGTGATGCGACATTCCCAAATGGAGACTAAGCCTGCAAACGCACAAACTGATAGATATTCAGTAGCCATGAGTTACAAGTTACTGACTCGTAACTCGTAACTCATAGCTCATAACTAATAACTAACTAATTATGAAAGTAGGTTTATTTATTCCTTGCTACATCAATGCTATTTATCCTGATGTGGGGGTAGCATCGTATAAACTTCTGAAGAGTTTAGGGGTAGATGTTGATTATCCGTTAGATCAGACATGCTGTGGGCAACCGATGGCAAATGCGGGGTTTGAGGACGAAGCCTCTAAACTGGCGCTTCGTTTCGATGACTTGTTTAAACAGTACGATTACATTGTGGGCCCTTCCGGGAGTTGTGTGGCTTTTGTCAAATTGAATCATCCGGGTATCTTGGCTAAGGAAGGGCATCAATGCGAAAGTGCTGGCAAGATTTATGATCTTTGTGCTTTTATTCATGATGTGATTAAGCCCGAAAAACTGAAAGCCCGTTTTCCGCATAAAGTGAGTATCCATAATAGTTGTCACGGTGTGCGCGAACTCATGTTATCTGCTCCGAGCGAGCTGAATATTCCTTACTTTAATAAACTGCGCGACCTCCTTCAGCTGGTTGAAGGAATAGAAATCTTTGAGCCCAGTCATGTAGATGAATGCTGTGGTTTCGGTGGTATGTTTGCTGTCGAAGAACAGGCCGTATCTGTCTGTATGGGTCGTGATAAGATAAGACACCATATGGAAACCGGAGCGGAATACATCACCGGAGCCGATAGTTCTTGTCTGATGCATATGCAAGGCGTTATCGAACGTGATAAACTGCCTGTCAAAATCATTCACATAGTAGAAATCTTAGCGTCGCAATTATGAGTACCAAACATGCAAAGGCTGCCGAGAAATTCTTAGAGAATCTTGTAATGGCAGCATGGCACAATGAAACCCTTTGGATGGTTCGTGCCAAACGAGATAAAATGAGCAAAGAGGTCCCCGAGTGGGAAGATTTGCGGGAAAAGGCATGTGAGCTGAAACTTTATTCTAACAGCCACCTTGACGAGCTTCTGGTAGAGTTTGAGAAGAATGCGACTGCCAATGGTGCTATCGTTCATTGGGCGAAAGATGCCGATGAATACTGTGCTATTGTTTATGAGATTCTTAATAGTCATGGGGTACACCGTTTTGTGAAAAGCAAATCCATGCTTGCCGAAGAGTGCGAACTCAACCCTTTCCTTATAGAGAGAGGTATTGATGTTGTGGAATCCGATCTTGGTGAACGTATTCTGCAATTGATGCATTTGCCACCGAGTCATATCGTGTTGCCTGCCATTCATATTAAACGTGAACAGGTAGGTGAACTCTTTGAGAAGGAGATGGGGACGGAGAAAGGCAATTTTGACCCTACTTATCTGACACATGCTGCTCGTAAGAATCTGCGGAATATATTTCTGAATGCAGAGGCTGCCATGACAGGAGCCAACTTTGCCGTAGCTTCTACCGGAGACATTGTGGTGTGTACTAACGAGGGGAATGCCGATATGGGAACCTCTTGTCCTACACTGAATATTGCTGCATTCGGTCTTGAAAAGATAGTTCCTGATATGGAGTCATTGGGAGTATTTACCCGGTTATTGGCTCGTTCGGCTACCGGACAGCCTGTGACTACTTATACTTCGCATTATCGTAAACCACGTGAAGGGGGTGAATATCATATTATCATTGTGGATAATGGACGTAGTGAGATTCTTGCTCATCCCGATCATATCAAGACACTGAACTGTATTCGTTGTGGTGCTTGTATGAATACCTGTCCGGTATACCGTCGTAGCGGTGGTTATTCGTATACGTATTTTATTCCCGGTCCTATCGGTATCAATTTGGGGATGGCACACAATCCGGAGAAGTATTATGATAATCTTTCGGCCTGTTCACTCTGTATGTCTTGTTCTGATGTTTGTCCGGTAAAGGTAGACCTTGCCGAGCAAATTTACAAATGGCGTCAGATACTCGATAAAATTGGAAAGGCAGATACCGGAAAGAAGATCATGTCTGGCGGAATGAAGGCATTGATGGATCGGCCTGTGTTGTTTAATGCAGCTTTGTGGGCAGCTCCGATGGTCAATCATTTACCACGTTTCATCAAGTATAATGATCTCGATGCATGGGGGAAAGGGCGAGAACTTCCGAAATTTGCCGGTGAGTCATTCAATGAGATGTGGAAGAAGAATAAAGTACAAGGAAAGGAGGATACGAAATGAGTAGTAGAGAAGAAATATTAGCCAATATTCGCAAGAATACGCAAAAGCGTTTTGACTATCCGGAGTGGCAAATAAAGACAACGGTCTATCCTGATGTGATAACTGAATTTTGTGAAATGACTCGCGCAGTAGGTGGTGAGGCGATGCTTCTGGGAAAGGAAGAAGAGGTCAATGCTGTCATCCGCCGGACCTATCCTGAGGCTACACGTATTGCTTCGGATTTAGATGAAGTGACTTGTGCTACATTCAATCCTGATGAATTAGATCGTGCACAAGATCTGGATGGTACGGACGTAGCCGTAGTAGCAGGAGAATTGGGTGTTGCTGAAAATGCTGCTGTATGGATACCCCAGACAGTAAAGTATAAAGCTCTTTACTTCATAGCAGAGAAATTGGTGATAATTCTTGATCGTAACCGGATTGTCAGCAATATGCATGAAGCTTATGAAATAGTAAAAAATGAAAAATATGAATTCGGTACATTTATCTCCGGTCCTTCCAAGACAGCTGATATAGAGCAGGCTTTGGTGATGGGAGCACATGGGGCAAGAGATGTACTGGTTATTCTTAAATAATGTACCAGTACGCCATGCGGGATGATTTATCGTCTGTTGATAGCGCGGCCAATTGGCCAATTGGCATATTAGCACATTGAAAAATTAGTATATATGTATGCAAATAAAGTAAAGAAAGTAGTTGCTGTTCATGACCTTTCGGGAGTTGGAAGGGTATCTCTTACAATTGTTATTCCCATTCTTTCGTCTATGGGTTTTCAGGTATGTCCGTTGCCTACGGCTGTATTATCAAGTCATACGCAATATCCCAATTTCTCATTCCTTGATTTGACGGAAGAGATGCCTAAGATTATTTCTGAATGGAAAAAACTGGGTATGCAGTTTGATGCTTTTTATACGGGCTATCTCGGCTCTCCGCTTCAGATACAAATTGTGTCGGACTTCATTGACGATTTTCGTCAACCGGAAAGTCTTGTGGTAGTAGATCCTGTTTTGGGTGACAATGGTAAACTGTATGCTAACTTTCATGATTCTATGATAAAGGAGATGCGCCAGCTGATAACTAAAGCTGATGTCATCACTCCTAATCTTACTGAATTATTTTATTTACTCGACTTACCATATAAAGAACAGAATACAGATGAAGAGCTGAAATTTTATCTCCGTCAACTTTCAGATCAGGGACCGGAGGTAGTTATTATTACGAGCGTCCCTGTGCTGAATGATATCCATAAGACGTCTGTATATGCCTATAATCGTTCCGGGAATCGTTTTTGGAAAATAACCTGTCCTTATCTACCAGCCCATTATCCGGGAACGGGAGATACTTTCACCAGTGTTATTACCGGAGCTTTATTACAAGGTGACAGCCTGCCTATTGCTCTTGATCGTGCTACGCAATTTATCCTTCAGGGTATCCGTGCTACATTTGGTTACGAGTACGATAATCGGGAAGGCATTCTTCTGGAAAAGGTATTACATAATCTTGATATGCCTATCCAGAGTAGTAGTTACGAGCTTATTTGACAAGGAAGTAGATGACTTAAAAGTCTCATAAAGTTATTAATATGTAACTTTAGAAACGCAGATTAACGCTAATTTACGCAAAGATTAAGTTTGCGAAAATTAGCGTTAATCTGCGTTCGCTCTTATTGATATTTTATTGCTTCAATCCATCTGCTGTTTCTACCAGCCTGAGGAATTCCCTTCGATACCCTCTTTCATCATTATCCAATGCTGTTTTTACCATTGCAATAACTTGTGTATATGTTGCATCTCCTTTAAAGTCGGAATCGCGAAGTAACTGCCCGAACATGGCTACTGCCGCAGCAAAACGGAAATCAGAGGATACATTGTTTCCTTTATTATCAACAAGTGGGAGTTCTAATTTCTTGCTGATATCTTCGTCCGGTGCTTTATAGCGCAATTTTACTGTAAGTAGTTCTTTTGAACCTGTGGTTGGTTGGAGAGCAGGTTTTACCTTCTTCTGATATTTTAAATCATCCACTTTGTTCACGAAATTACTTTCCACACCTGCGGGTACTACTTCATAAAAAGCAGTTACTGTATGTCCCGCTCCCATTTCACCGGCATCTTTTGCGTCATTATTAAAATCCTCATCTTTCAACAGGCGGCTTTCGTAACCGATGAGGCGGTATGCCTGCACTTGAGATGGATTAAATTCTATTTGTAATTTTACATCTTTGGCTACTGTGTGCATAGTAGCTCCAAACTCATTTACCAATACTCTGTTGGCTTCTTGCAGATTATCAATATAGGCATGATTCCCATTTCCTTTTTCAGCAAGTATCTGCATTTTGCTATCTTTATAATTACCCATGCCGTAACCTAAAACAGTAAGGTATACACCACTTTTTCTTTCCTGTTCAATCAGATTTTCCAGACCTTCATTAGACGATACCCCTACATTAAAATCGCCGTCCGTACAAAGTATAATACGATTGTTTCCTCCCTTCACAAAATTCTTTTTCGCAATTTTATACGCAAGTTTTATGCCTTCGCCTCCGGCTGTAGAACCTCCGGCAGTCAATTCGTCAATCGCTTCACGGATTTTTTGCTTATCACTTCCGCTGGTTGACGGCAAACGCTCTCCTGCTGAACCGGAATAAACAACGATAGCCACTCTATCTGCATCGCGCAAATTGTTTACTAATAGTTTGAGGGAAGACTGAACTAATCCCAGATGCTGTGGCCCGTACATGGATCCCGATACATCAATTAAGAAAACGAGATTGGATACCGGAAGCTTTTCGGTAGGAATTTCTTTAGCTTTTAACCCGATGCGTACTAAGCGGTGATTTTTATTCCATGGACAAGAACCTATCTCAGTAGTGATTTTTACCGGATCTTTGCCCGTAGGTTGGGGATAATTATACGAGAAATAGTTTATTAACTCTTCTGTGCGGATAGCATCAGCAGGCGGTAGTTCACCTCTGTTTAGATAACGGCGCATATTACTGTAAGAGGCGGCATCTACATCGATAGAAAAAGTTGATAATGGATTTTCGTTTACCTTCTTGAAACCGTTTTCTTCAATGTTTTTATATTCTTCCGTATTCATATCGTAGGCAGCATAGGCCCTTCTTGTCATTATTCCAGGCATAATGTTTGATACAGCACCACACATGCTTACCTGTTTCTGCATGCCATAACCTACCACTACACACTCTTCAAGTATTTGGCTATTTGCCTGCATGGTGATATTCAGCCGTTCAGAAGTCACTTTCACTGTTTGTGTTTCATAACCAATGTAGGAGAATATCAGCTTTTCACCTTTGTTGGCACGGATTGTATATTCACCGTCTACATTGGTTATTGTACTACGCGTAGTTCCTTTTACCAGTACTGTGCATCCTGTAATGCCAAAACCGTCTGCAGCATCGGTCACTTTACCTTTTACTATAAGTACCTGTGCATTTACTGTTCCCAAAGAAATGACTGCTATCAGCAATCCCAGCATCATTGCTTTTAATTGATTTGTTTTCATACATTTTATTGTTTTAATGTGATACATAAATCCGATGTTTTACTCTATAGATGCGATTAGTGGAAAGATTCCATAAATGTCTTCTTCTTTTTTTTAATTTATTTCTAAAAAAGATTTCTTGGATGGACGCGAATGATTGATGAGCCCATATATTACATCTATTTATAGAGTTGAGAATACTTATACTTTCTTTTTTTATTTATCGTAAGATTGTCCATGTTTATAGTATATTTCTCCATTGTGTACTCCTATGCGTTCGCCTAATTTTGCATATGTGAAATAGATTTTATGTTATCAATAGTTTATTGAAAAACAGCGAAGTATAAGACTACGATTTGATAACAGCCTGATCTAATTCTATATATTGGCTATGTATTTGTTTTGTAGCCGATGACAGGATATTAATATAAAATTCATTTAATTATTAATCTTAATGTATTATGAAAAGAAACAGATTAATTTGGTTTTTCTCCCTGTTATTTTGTTGTACTCTATTAGCTGCTCAAAAAGTGACAGTTGAAGGGACTGTTACAGGATTTCCTGATTCTGAAGTACTGATGGGAGCAAGTGTCTCTGTAAAAGGTACTACCCAAGGTACTATTACAGATTTGGATGGAAAGTATTCTCTTTCCGTAGCATCTGATGCTACATTGGTGTTCAGTTATCTTGGATATGAAACGAAAGAGGTTGCTGTAAAAAACAGATCATTGATAAATGTGTCTTTGAAAGCAGATGCTCAGGATTTGGAAGAAGTAGTAGTTGTTGGTACTATTCTGAAGAAGAGTGATTTGACAGGTGCTGTCTCAAGTGTAAGTGCCAAAGTACTGGAGGAGAAGCCGGTTACTAACATTAATCAGGCATTGCAAGGTCGTGTTGCTGGTGTGTTTATTTCCAATGCTGCTAAACCTGGTGATGACGCAACGATTAAAATCCGTGGTATTAATACTATTAACGGAAGTACTGACCCTATCTATGTAATAGATGGTCAGGTTATGGATAACTTCGGAGGTGGGTTTAATTCAGTCAACTTGAATGATGTTGCTTCTATCGAAGTATTGAAAGATGCATCTGCTACAGCCCTGTATGGTTCCCGTGCTTCCAATGGTGTGATTTTAGTTACAACTAAAAAAGGTAAAAACGGTATCGGAAAAGTTACTTATGATGGTTGGGTCGGTTTCCAGACGGATGCTAAACTTCCCAAGACAATGGGAACAAAAGACCTTTTTGAGTTGAGAAAAGATGCAGCGATGAACTCCTTTACCGCACGTCATCCGGGAGCAACTGAAGATGAAATCAATGCATTTCTGAATAACCGGGTTATGAAACCTTATTCAAAAGACGGATCAGGAGGATATGTTTTTGCTCAATATGAGTTTGATGCTTATAATAATAATGATAATTATAATTGGCTGGATGCAGTGACCCGTACTGGTGTAGAACAAAATCATGCATTGAGTTTTAGCGGAGCTTCCGAAAAAGGTGCTTATTATTTTAGTTTAGGCTATTCTAATAAAACCGGAATGGTTGAAAATCTTGGAGATAAAAGATATAGCGGACGTATAAATTCGGATTATGCGATAAAATCCTGGTTAAAAGTTGGTACCAATACAGCATTTACACATACTGATTCTGATATTTTCTCAGATGATGGTGTTTATGACAAAGCTCGTGGTGCGAATCCGATGTTACCTATTAATTCTGAGATTTATACATTGAACTATGGTGGAGTACAGGATGACAATTACTTCAATCCGATTCGTACCTTAAAAATAGAAAATAACCGTAGACGTAATCGGTTATCTTCTACTAATTTTTTGAATATCAATCCTATTAAAGGGCTGAATATTCGTACCTCATTCTCTATTGACTATTTCCAGGAGGATCGTTTCAAATACACTCCGAAGGATATTCAGGAATCTATTCGTTATTCACAAGATGGTCAGGCCGAACATACACGTGACCAAAGAATGACTTGGCAATGGGATAACTCTATCTCTTATGACCGTGCATTTGGCGAACATAAGATTAATGCTCTCTTTAGTACCAGTGCTACTCAAACGAATCGTGATTATACGTATGCAACCGGTAAAGGTTTTGGTACTGATAAGTTCTCTTATTATAATATAGGATCTTCCTATAAAACAGACGAACGTTCTATCGGATCTGACTTTGTTACATCTACCTTGATGTCATATGTAGTGCGTGCCAATTATAATTATGCAAGTAAGTATTATCTGACTGCAACAGCCCGTTATGACGGTTCTTCTAAGTTTGCCGAAGGTAAACGCTGGGGGCTGTTCCCTTCTTTCTCTGCAGCATGGAATATAGCAGAGGAGAACTTTATGAAAGAACAAGATGTGCTTAGCCAGTTGAAACTACGTTTAGGATACGGTTTGGTAGGTAATCAGAATATTGATGATTTTGCATTTTATACACTTTATGATGCCAAATTAGAAGATGGAAAAGTAACTTATGTACCTAAAGGGCGCCGGGGAACAAAAGATATTACCTGGGAATCTCAGAGGCAGTTTAATGTGGGAGTGGATATGGGATTCCTGAACGGACGTATTACTGCATCATTGGATGCATTCCTTATAAAGAATAAGGATTTGCTGATGACACGTTCCTTGCCATTAACTTCCGGCTTTAGCTCAGCAGTAGAAAATATCGGAGCTATTGAAAATAAAGGTATTGAGTTTTCTATGAATGCCAAATTGATTGAAACCAGAGATTTCTTGTGGAATTTTTCAGCAAATATTTCTGCTGATAAGAACAAGGTTACACAGCTTTACGGAAATAATGATGCTATTTACAAAATTGATGATAATCGTAACATGCAGAAAGAGGGCAATCTGTTCCTGGGTGAATCCCGTAATACAATCTACATCTGGAGAACCGGTGGTATTGCTCAAGTAATAGACATGGATCGTTTGAAGAATATTGATTTCTCAGGACGCCAGGTTAATCCCGGAGATCTCTATCCGCTGGATGTGAATGATGATAAAGTGATTGATGATAAAGACCGTGTGATTGTAGGTTCTCCTGATCCTAAGTTTTATGGCGGTTTCTCTACAGACTTATCTTATAAAGGAATTACGCTGAATGCTGTCTTCAACTACTCTTACGGAGCCAAGAAACTAAGTCCTTATTATGAATCATTAATCACAAGCCGGGGTACAGGAGTTGCTTCTGTTGATTTGGTTGATCGTTGGAGTCCGGAAAACACAGATGCAAAATTCCCCCGTCCTATCTATAATGATCCTACGGATACCGAAACAATGTACTATAACACATTCTCCGCCAGTCAGATGGATTTCTCCGTACAGAATGCTTCATACTTACGTTTGTCTACATTGAGTTTAGCATATACATTCCCTAAGACAATCGTGGAAAAGATGAAGATTGGAAATTTACGGGTTTATTCAACCATTTCCAATGTGTTCTGCTGGACCTCTTATAAAGGCTATGATCCGGAAACCGGAGATTGGTATCCTCCTACAAGAATGTTTGTTTTTGGCTTGAGTGTTTCATTGTAAATAGTCTTCACACAGGTATTTAAAATATAGTTTAGTTATGAAAAACGTAATAAAAATAAATAAATTGGCAACGGCCTGTATATTGGCAGGTTCTTTAACAATGTTTTCTTGTTCCGATTTCCTGAATCAGGAGCCTAAAACATCCTTGACAGAACAGGAGGCTTTTTCTAATCTGGAAAATATAGCACCAACTGTAGATGGTTTGTATACTGCATTTCGTGACTCGAAATCCGGGCGCGAAGGACTGACTTTCTCACTTTTAGGTTTGGATGAGAGCAAGCAGGGTATCGTGCAGATGGATGATGCTGCACAGGCAAGTCTGGATCTTTACAACGGTTTGCTCAATTCGATGTCTACACAGGTAGATAAAATGTGGTCAAGAAGATGGCCGATTGTTATTTCTGCCGCTAATGCGATTTATGCGCTTGATGTATTGTCCGAAACAACTCAGGATGAAGATACTTTAGACAGAATTAAACGTCTGAAGGGTGAGTCTTGTTTCATACGGGCTATGGTGATGATGGAACTTACTATGTATTGGGGAGAAATTCCGGTAGTTGATATTGCAAAGATGGAAAATTCAGCCCGCCAACCATTGGAAAAGGTCTGGAAGCAAATCTTTGATGATTTTACGTTTGCTTCAACATCCTTGAAAGAAAAGTATACAGAATCCGGTGATAAAACACGTGCGACTTCCGGTGCAGCCTATGCCATGTTGGGTAAAGCGTACATGTCAGTTCCCCAAGAGACAGGAATGAGAGATTTCAAACTAGCGAAAGAGAGTTTTGAAGCAATGATGAACCGTTATCAGCTGGATCCTGATTTTGCAAATCTTTTCGATGAGAAATTAGAGTTCAATTCACCTGAATCGATCTTTGAGTTAGATTATGACAATGTGAACCGCATTAATCATTGGCAGTTTGATATGGGGTCTCGTACAGTAGTTGCTACATTTGGCGAGGGTTGTTATTTTGCCGGCTATGATGTGGCATTACCTACAGAATATGCTTATAAATCAAAATCCGAAGGAGGTATTTGGGAAGAAGGTGATTTGCGCAGAGATGAAAGTATACGCTATGATTTTACCTATCTGGGCATTACACCTACTGAGGTTTCGTGGGGAGCTGACGAATTAGATCCACATATCAAGAAGTATGAAGACGAACGTACGGACCAGTTCAACGGGAATTTGGCTAACGAATGGTATTCCGGCAAGAATTTTATAGTGTTGCGTTATGCTGATGTTCTGTTGTGTTATGCCGAATGTCTAAATGAACTTGGAGAAACCGGACAGGCAAATACGATTGTAAATCAGGTACGAGCCCGTGCCTGGGGTGGGACTCTGCCTAATGAAATGGCCTGGAATTATGGTCAGGATGAATTCCGTACACAAATTATGAATGAACGCATCCGTGAACTTTGCTTTGAAGGTTGGAGACGTATGGATTTGATTCGTACCGGTAAATTTGTTGAATTGATAAAAGAACGTAATTCCTGGGCTAAGAAGTCGGGAACGATCAAAGATTTCCACATGCGCTATCCTATACCGGATACAGAGATTAAAAACAATGATGATATCAGTGAAGAAGATCAGAATCCGGGATATTAAATCTATAATTAATGACCATTTAATGCACAAAATAGTATGAATAGAAAATCAATTTTATCTTTATTGCTTTTGTTCTTATGCACCTTCGGTGTGCAGGCGGAAGAATATGAAACGACTTCGCCTAACGGCACGTTGAAAATAAAGCTACGGGTAGACAATGGTACGACCTATGAGGTATGGCATGGCGATAAGCAGTTGATCGCTCCCTCATCCATAGGATTGAATCTTTCTAACGGGACAATTGTGGGAGGAGGAACGGTAAAAAGTACAACGACCAATCATGTGGATCAAACAATTGATGTTGTAGCCGGAAAAAATAAAACTCTGAGAGAGGCTTATAATGAGCTGTTAATATCATTTAATGAAAACTATGACCTTTTGGTGAGGGCTTACGATGAGGGAATAGCGTATCGTTTTATCACCCGTCTGGACGGAGAGATTATTATCAATAGTGAAGATGCTGTGTTCAATTTTACTTCAACCCCGACAATCTATTTCCCGGAGTGTGATACTAATTATTCCGGAGAAAAAGACCAGCAGGGGAAAGTACACCAGATTCATCAGGGATATAGAAACTTTGAACGGCTCTATAAAACTTATAATGCACCGACTGATATCACTAACAATCGTTTTTCTGTTTCTCCCGTACTGTTTTCGTATCCTGATACTCCTTACAAGATTGTTGTAACGGAATCTGATACATATGATTATCCGGGATTGTATATGGAGCAAAACGGCGTGAATTCCATGCGTGGAAAGTGGGCTCAATACCCTAAAGAGGTTATGGATTCTGATCCTTCAAATTCCAGCTACTGGTATTCTAATCATCTGGTTATTTCAAGAGAAAACTATATTGCAAAAACAGAAGGGAGCCGCACATTCCCCTGGCGAGTTATTATTGTTTCTGATGATGACAAATCTCTGCTTAATAATGAATTGGTGTATATGTTGGCAGAACCTTGCCGTTTGACGGATACTTCTTGGATACAGCCGGGTAAAAGTGCTTGGGAATGGTGGCACAAAGCCGTTTTAGAAGGAGTCGATTTTCCATCAGGAAATAAGAATCTGTCTTTTCAATTATATAAATATTATGTTGATTGGGCTTCTCAGCATGGTATTGAATATATGACACTTGATGCCGGTTGGTCTGAAGATTATATACGTACATTATGCCTTTATGCAAAACAGAAGAATGTGAAAATTTTGGTTTGGACATGGGCAAGTTGTGTTAGAGAGAATCCGCAGGACTGGATTAAGAAGATGAAAGACTATGGTGTTTCCGGAGCAAAGATCGATTTCTTTGAACGCAGTGATCAGATTGCTATGCGTTGGGGACGGGAGTTTGCACAACGTCTGGCAGACAATCAAATGGTTGCCCTGTTCCATGGTTGTCCGGTTCCAACCGGGATCAATCGTACTTATCCCAACATCCTGAATTTTGAGGCTGTCCGTGGTGCTGAGTGTAATTTCTGGGAAAGCACTCTGACGCCTGAATATCATACGCAATTTCCTTTTATACGTTCATTGGCTGGTCCCGAAGATTATACTCCGGGGTCTATGAGAAATGTAACTCAGGAGGAGTTCAAACCCATTGACAAGGACAACACTCCACCAATGAGTATGGGCACCAGAGCTCACGAACTGTCAATGTATGTCATCTATGACCAGTGGGTGGGATACTTATGTGACTCTCCAACAGAATACAATAAATATCCGGATATACTTAGTTTCTTGTCAACAGTTCCTACAATCTGGGATAAAACAGTACCATTGGATGCCAAATTGGGAGATTATATTCTGATGGCTAAACAAAAGGGAAAAGACTGGTATGTAGGTGGTATGACCGATTGGACTCCAAGAACGGTAGAAATTGATTTCAGTTTTCTGGAAGCTGGTGCCTCTTATCAGGCTGACATCTTTAAGGATACTCCTGCATCGGGTGAACAGCCCAAAGAGTATGTTTGTGAAAAGATGGAAATCACTAAAGATACTAAACTTTCTATCAACATGGCCAAAGGAGGCGGTTTTACCATTCGCTTGCTCCATTCCTCCGGTTCGGGTATTGCAAAGGTCAATCAGGAGAATCCTCTCACTGTGTATGTAGAGAAAGAGTCCGATACGCTTCATGTAAAGACAAAAAAAATAATTGAGGCAGTGAAAATAAACAATATCTCCGGACAGGTTTTATTTGCGAAGAATTTTAAGGATGGTTCTTATTCTGAGCAGATAGATCTTTCGGGCTTCAATAGAGGAGTATATGTAGTTTCTGTGAAGACAGAAGCTGCATTGGCCTCGACAACTTTTATCTATTAATGAAAAACAAATGTATTATGAAAAACGTAGAAATTTTTAGATGCACATGTGCGTTGGTCGGACTTGCCTGTACCTCTGCTTTTGCTCAGGTGAAACATGCTTCATTTTCTGAGATCATTAATCCTGTTGTAGTAGACGGTGGAACAGAGAGTATTCCTATGGCGTATGAAGCTGCTGCTGCCTGGGGAGATTATAACAACGATGGTTTTCTGGATGTGATTATAGCCGGTGTAACTTCACAAGGAGAGCAAACATTACTTTATAAAAATAAAGATGGAAAGCAATTTGAGCAAGTTGCGCATAATTTCCCGGGTTTGAGGACATCCAGTGCCACCTGGTTCGACTATAATAATGATGGAAATCTGGATTTGTTTCTGGCCGGAAAGAAAAGTAATGGAGAATACTATGCTGGTTTATGGAAAAATAAAGGAGGAGATGCCGATTTTGAAGAGGTATTTACAGGGCTATTCCCTTTGATTAATAATGGAAAGGAAAATCGTTCTAACCGATATGTAGTAGCTGCTGATTATGACGGTGACGGCTGGACGGATCTTTATATTCAGGGGCGTACAAGCGAAGGTGACAAGAATACCGGAATCTCATACTTATACAGAAATGTAAATGGGGAGAATTTTGAACGTATTGACAAGCTGGTAAAAAACAAAATGGGTAGCAGTACGGCTAAACCCTTTGTTCAGTTATCTGGTGGTGGGGCTGCCTGGGCTGACTATGATGGTGATGGATTCTTGGATCTGATTGTTTCGGGTGAAGGAATTGACGTTGACAAGTATGATGCCGACTATAGTTATCATGGCAGTTATAATGGTGCAGTCTACAAAAACAATGGTGACGGAACTTTTGCCGAACCCATTGAATTTGAAGGTATAGAAGAAGGCAATCCTGTCTGGATTGATTATAACAATGATGGAAAACAGGATTTTATGGTTCCCGGAGTTAGATGGGACGAAGCGGTGAGTTGGAACTGGCGCGGTGACGTGTATATCAATTCAGTAGGAGGATTTACCAAATATGGTGCTGCTACAACGGGGTTGCCAAATAGCAGACAGGCGCTTTCAGTCGATGCAGGCGATGTTAACAATGACGGTTTTAGCGATATCTTGTATATGAATGCTACAGAGGAGACTGATATGGTTTATTTGAACAATGGAGGCAAACTGGATGCTCCTATGTTTACTGCTTCTCCGTTAGTGTATGCTGGTGCAAAAGCACAAAGGGGTGGAACAGCCAATCTGGTAGATTTTGACAATGATGGTAATTTGGATGCATTTCTTGTGGGTTATGGCGATGCGGGAGGATCACATACCCGCCTGATGAAGAATAATTTAGGCGAAGGAATTACTGCAAATAAGGCTCCCGGCGCACCTACCAATTTGAAAGCAGTGTCGGGTTCCAATGGCATTGTAATGTTCTCATGGGATGCCCCGGCTGATGATGTAACTCCGGCCAGTGCTTTGAAATATAATTTGTATATCAAACAGGGAGATGTTATCAGAATGACAATTCCGGCTGATATTACTACCGGACGGTTGAAAGTAGCCGAAGTTTCCGGATTAATCAGCAAGAGAGTGTTATATAAGGTAACAGGACTGATTGGCGAGTATACATGGGGAGTACAAGCGGTTGATAATGCTAAAGTAGGTGGCCCATTTGCTATTTTTGGTGCAGGAACCGGAATAACAAACGAACCGGAGAAGGCCTCTGTAAAGGTTATGAGCGAGGGAGACGCCATCCGTATTACTGCTGCCAGTGATTTGAACGGTATAATCAATGTTTATTCCATGGATGGAGGTAATGTATATTCAGAATCAGTATCATTGAATAATACAACTGTAAATCTGCCGAAGGGGATTTATCTTGTAAAGATTACATTAGCTAATGAAACAATAACAGAAAAGGTGATTGTTTGGTAAAAGGATAACGAACAGGGTAAGAAGGCTATCGGATATTTCGGTAGCCTTTTTTTGTATTTCACTGCAGAGAATGCAGGGGCTTAATTGTTTAAAATGAACTATGTAATTACTCAGTGTGCTCTGTGGTGGATTGATTACTTAATCCTTCCATATATCCCTACGTTTACTTATTTTTTTTAACTTTGCCCAAAAAGAAGTCCTGTTTTTTAAAAAGAACATATTAAAGCTGACCGACGAAGAGCTATTACATCAGTACGCCACGTCTGGTAAAACAGAATATTTTGGTGAACTTTACAACCGATATATTCCGTTATTATATGGTCTTTGTCTCAAGTATCTGACCGACGAAGCACGTGCACAGGATGCAGTAATGCAACTTTTTGAAGATCTGCTTCCCAAAGTACCCCATTATGAAATAAAGGTTTTCAAACCCTGGCTATATCGGGTAGCAAAGAACCACTGTCTACAGATACTGAGAAAAGAAAATAAAGAAATTCCTCTCGATTATACGATTAACCTTGTGGAATCTGATGAATTTCTGCATCTTTTATCTGAAGAAGATACTTCGGAAGAACAACTAAATGCCCTGAAGCATTGTCTTGAAAAGCTTCCCGAATTTCAGCGTATCAGCATCATGCATTTTTTTATGGAAGAAATGTCTTATGCCGATATTGTAGAGCAAACAGGCTTTACACTGAATAACGTGAAAAGCTATATCCAGAATGGAAAACGTAATTTAAAGATTTGTATAAAGAACCAGACCCAATGAAGCTATTAGACTACATACGAGGAACCCGTAAAGGAAAAGAAGCTCATCGCCTGCAAAAGGAAGCGATGCGAGATCCTTTTCTTGCCGACGCTATGGATGGTTACGACGGCGCAGGGGAAAGTCAGGAGCAACAGATAGAGTTACTTCGCCGCCGGATTACAATGAGGGTGAAAAGAAAGCAGAATCATGCTTTTGCCTGGAGTGTGGCTGCCAGTCTCCTGTTAGGTGTTTGGTTGGGTGGTTATTTCCTGTTCCAAAAAGATAAATTACCGGAAGAAACTCTCATGGCTCTGGAACAATTGCAACGGGATACTATTTTGCAAACGCCTTCACAGATACCTGCTGAGGCAGAAGTGAAGTTGGCGAAGACACTGAAAAAGGATTCGATGAGACCACTCATCAGTCAGGAACGAAAAGTGAAACCTGCTGTTACTGCCAAAACCATTGCTCCCGAAGTGAAAGAGCAATCTGCGGCGGAAGTAGAGATGAGTATGGTCCTTTCAGAAGAATTAAAACTGGCTGATACTACAATCGCTGCAGGCGATAATAATCTTGCCCGGAAGTTGCAGGATAGGGTAGAAGGCCTAAAGGTTGGTGGGATAAAAGGACGTGTGACTGATGAAAACGGAGAACCTCTTATGGGAGCTAATATTCTTGTAAAAGGAACCGGTAAGAGTACGGTTTCGGATGTAAATGGAAACTTTACATTAGATGCAGACGGAAACAAAGAGATTGCGGTCAACTATATTGGCTATGAACCGATAACTCTTCCTGCAGATACCGGCAAAGAAATGTTGATTGCCATGAATGAGAGCAAAGAAGCATTAAACGAAGTTGTGGTAGTGGGCTATGGTACTGAAAGGAAAAAGGATTTTACAGGTTCGGTAGTACGCGTTGAGCCGTTGACCATGCCGGAGCCCGTTCCTGTGATAGGGTTCAAAGCATATAAGAAGTACCTGAAAAAGAATAGGATCCGTCCAACAGATGAAGAATGCGCAAAGGTAAAAGGGGAAGTAGTACTGACTTTTCATGTGGATAAAAAGGGTCGCCCGGTGAATATAAAAATAAAGAACAGCCTATGTGTTTCTGCTGATAAAGAAGCAATACGTCTTGTAAAAGACGGGCCGGACTGGTTGGCAGGAAATAAAGAAGTAACACTGAATGTTAAATTCTAAAGAAAGTGTTTGGGAAGAACTGGAAAAGATTCCATCATTCGAGGCTATTTTATAATCAGAGCAATAAAAAAAGAGCTTTCAACTCGTGAAAACTCTTTTCCATTTGGTAGAGAATATCGAAATATCCCCTATCGTTGTCATCCAGGTCTCGCGATTGACTGGGAAGTATTTTCAACTTAGCTCCAAGTTCTGATAAAGCCAAGGATAATGTATTTAATTCATCGGAAGTAAAGTCAACCAATCTGCCATTTATCATATTGTATAGAAGGTATTTGTATGCCAATGGCAGGGTAAGAAAAGGCTATTCTTTAGTCTTAATGAATCCAATCGGGTTACGTGGTCTTTCGTCCCACGCCTTTTTGGTTTGCAGTTCTGCCAGTGTTTGGTTGATTAGCTCTATTTGCATCCGGGTATCGTCGTTGATGTCATTGTAGTCGGCAAAAACTTCTTCGAGGTATTGTTTGAGTTCTTTAACTTCCACCTGTAACTCTGAAATACGGTCTACCGGAGGATTGGCTATCAATTGGCGGACAGCAATAAAGGCGCGTATAATCTGTATGTTTACATCTATTGCAATGTTACTGTTGAGTACGGAAGAGAGTTGGGCGACACCATGTTCGGTGAATGCGTAGGGCATATACCGGGTACCTCCCCTCTTTGAGGTGCTAATTCTGCACCTCAAATCCTCCCATTCTTCCTTAGTCAGTTCAAACATGAAATCGCTGGGGAAGCGACGGAGGTTGTTTTTTACAGAACGTTTCAAATACTTTGTCTCTGTATCATACATCTCTGCCAAATCGAAGTCCAACATCACCTTCTGACCTCGTATCTCGTATATTTTATTTTGAATAATTAGTAATTCATCCATGTCCTATTTTATTTTTGTATCACAAAAGTAGAGTTAATTCTTCATTTTTCCTATATTATTACCATCCTTTTTCTCTTGTCGAACAATATCCGGCGCAAATGTTACCAACGCTCCTTTTCCGTCTCCCGTCCTCTTCCATCCCCGTTTTCCTGTCAACTTCCGCATTGTTACTATAACTATACCCTAACCACTCAAACTCAAACATAGAACAAAAAATTACCTCCTGACGTATCATTTTCCTATTTTGCATCCGTCCAATACGGTGTGTTACCCTCTTTTCGTACGTCCGTTCCTTCCTTTTCGAAATACATGGCCTTCCGTTGAACCCTTGCGAAGTGGATGAAACGAATGAGTATGGATTATGCTTTTGCCGTCCGACCTTTGCCCGACCTATAAACGAAAAATAGCCGTAAGTCAAAAAACTTACAGCTATTTAATCATGCACGGGAGGAGAGGCTCGAACTCCCGACACCCGGTTTTGGAGACCGGTGCTCTACCAACTGAGCTACTCCCGTGTTTGCGGGTGCAAAGATAGAATAATCTTCCGAATCTGCAAGTATTTCTGCAAAGAAGTTTTCAACTATTTTAGTTTTTCCCATTCGTCGGGTTTGAATCCTACTAATACAAAATGATCAGTCACTACCAATGGACGTTTCACCAGTTTACCATTGGTAGCCAGCAGGGCTATCTGTTCTTCTTCGCTCATTGTGGTAAGCTTTTCTTTGAGGTTCAGCTCTTTATAAACCAGTCCGCTGGTGTTGAAAAACTTTTTTACCGGTAGTCCACTAAGTGGAATCCATGCTTTCAGTTCTTCTACGGTGGGGTTATTTTCTACGATGAGACGGTTGGTATACTCAATATTATTTTCAGTCAGCCACTTTTTTGCCTTTTGACAAGTGCTACACGCTGGGTATTGCAAAAAGATTGGTTTCATATTTCTATTATTTTAAAGCATTTGTAAGTCTTGGTACATGATACGGTAAGCAGCTGCTTTCTTATCCAATGCTAATGGGTAAGCACGGGAAGAAGAAGGCATCCGGTAGAGCCGTATCGGGCGGTTTTCAAACACAAACTCAGAAAAGTCGCCTACTTTGGGTTCCTCTACATTGAATTGCATGCGGAGGGTATCTGTAGCCTTTTGCCCGGTGGTTACGATGGCTTTGCATTCCGGTAATTGTCGGAGCATAGCAGCTATGTCAGTAGACTGAACCACTTCTAAGAATTTGTCGGAAGCATTATCCTGCAAACGTCGTATGGCAGAAGCAGTATCGAATAAGGCAATCCCCTTTTTATTGAGAAAATCAATGATTTGTTCACGACAAAAAGCTTTCTTTGACTCATTCAGAAAATGATCCTTGTTGTCAAAGAACAGGAGTCCCACAATTCTCCACATATCATTGTTTAAATTTGGATAATAAAAATCCATAGACCATCTTTTCTTTTGTGGCGGAAAACTGCCCAGCATTAACAATTTTGCATGCGGAGGTAAAAACGGTTTCAGGGGATGATTTTCTATCTCTATTTCCATATTTACAGTTTATTTGCAACAAAAATAGTGATAATACCTATTTCTGAGAACTCTTTTGTTTAAACGTTACCTAAAAAATATTTTTTTAGAATTTATTGTGTACTTTTGTATAAGCACAATCTATTTGAAATGAACATGTTACTTACTAAAAGGACTCTTTTATACCTGTTTTTAATGCTCTTACCTCCTTTGGGAATAGAAGAGTGTAATGCTATTAATATAGAATATGATAAACACACAGACCAGTTTTCTTCAAGAAAAAAGATAAAAGGACACGTCGTCGATTCCAAAGGAGAAATTTTGATTGGAGCTACTGTAAAAGTGAAAGGGGAGCCCGATGGAACCATTACTAATGCAGAGGGTGAATTTTCTTTAGTAGTAGAACAGGATGCTGTTCTGCAAATTTCCTTTGTGGGATGTGAGACTAAGGAAGTGCCTGTACGGGGACAAACTGAATTTGAGATACTACTCAAAGAAGATGCCGTGATGCTTGATCCTATTATTGTCACTGCACTTGGCATTGAAAAGAAGGAATCTTCTCTCTCATATTCGGCTATGCAGCTCAAAAGTGATGAACTGAACCGGGTGAAGGACCCTAATATGATTACTGCACTGGCAGGAAAAGCAGCAGGTGTGCAAATTAGTAAGAATTCCTCAGGACCGGGTGCATCAGCTAAGGTCAGTATTCGTGGTATACGTTCTGTAGTCAGTGATAATCAGCCTTTATATGTAATAGATGGTGTTCCGATGCTCAACTCTACTTCCGAACAAGCCTATTCGGCTATTGGAGGTACAGCCAATGCCGGCAATCGTGACGGAGGCGACGGCATTTCTAATCTGAATCCTGAGGATGTGGAGAGTATAACGATTCTGAAAGGTGCTCCGGCTGCAGCTTTGTATGGTAGCCAGGCTGCTAATGGGGTAATATTGATAACCACTAAAAAAGGGAGCGAGTCCGGAGTTCATAAAGTATCTTTCTCTACCAGCCTGACCGTTGATAATGCTTTTAGTCTTCCTGAAATGCAAAACCGCTATGGGGTGAGTGATGATGTAGATAGCTGGGGAGCAAAGGCCGAACTGCCGGATCAGGACAACCTGAAGAATTTCTTTCGTACCGGTTTTACTTCCATTACCTCTATATCTGTGAGCCATGGAAACGAGAAGTTACAAAATTATTTCTCTTATGCCAATACCAGCGGAAGGGGCATTATAGATAAAAATCAGCTTTCCAAACACAATCTGAATTTCCGCGAAACCTCCTCTTTGTTCAATGGCCGGTTGAAACTGGATGGCAGTGTGAATGTGATGCGCCAGGTGGTAAAGAACAAACCTGTTACCGGAGGTTTTTATATGAATCCCCTGGTGGGATTGTATCGCTTTCCTCGTGGCGAAGATCTGTCTTATTATAAAGATCATTTTGAAGTATATGATGAAGATCGTAAGCTCAATGTACAAAATTGGCATACGTCTTTTGAAGATTTTGAGCAAAACCCTTATTGGATTGTCAATCGTATCCAGAGTAAAGATACCCGTTCCAGAATCATTACGTCTTTGTCTGCTCGTGTGAAGGTGAATGACTGGCTTGATATTCAGGCACGTGGTACTATGGATTACGCAAATGACAAATTACGGCAGAAGTTTTATGCTTCTACAGCTCCGGCATTGGCGGGAGTGAATGGTCGCTATATTGAAATGGATTATCAGGAGGTACTGCTTTATGGAGATGTGATGGCAACGGCAAAGAAGAAGTGGGGTGACATCTCACTGGATGCCGCTATGGGTGCCAGCATTAATGACAAGATCGTAAATTCTGTCCGTTACGACTCTAAGACGGCTTCCTTGAAATTTCCCAATGTCTTTAATCTGGCCAATATTATTATGAACGGTTCGGCCAGCCTCGATCAGAAGATTGATGCTCACAGGCAGTTGCAGTCGGTATTTGCTACAGCACAGGTGGGATACAGAGAGAGCCTTTTTGTAGATGTGACCGCCCGTAATGACTGGGCTTCTACTTTAGCTTACACCCAGCATGAGCGGACGGGGTTTTTCTATCCCTCTGTTGGTGCTTCTCTTATTCTGAATAAACTGATAGCTTTGCCGGAATGGGTTTCTTTTGGTAAAGTGCGCGGTACATACAGTAAAGTGGGTAATGATATCCCACTGTTTATCACCAATCCGGTTTCACACGTTACTGCCGGCGGTGAAGTGCAGGCCAGTGATGCGGCTCCTTTTAAAGAGATGGAGCCTGAAATGACATACTCTGTGGAAGTAGGTACCGAGTGGCGTTTCCTTAGTAATCGTCTGGGCATTAATGCCACTTATTACCGTACCAATACCCGCAATCAATTCTTCAAGCTGCCGGCTTTATCCGGAGATAAATATGCCTATCGGTATGTCAATGCCGGTAATATACAGAATGAGGGTTGGGAGCTGACACTGGATGTCGCACCTGTGATGAAGCGGGATTTCATCTGGAAAACAACACTCAATTTCTCTTCCAATAAGAACCGGATTATCGAACTGCATGAACAGTTAAAAGAGTTTGTTTACGGTCCTACCAGTTTTTCGTCGAGTTATGCCATGAAGTTAGTGAAAGGTGGTTCTATCGGCGATATTTACGGAAAAGCTTTTGTTCGTGATGGCAGTGGAAATATCGTTTACGAGGCCGGGGGCGAAAATAAAGGATTGCCTCAGGTTGAGGGAGACGGAAATACGGTGAAGGTAGGCAATGCCAATCCTCTCTTTTCGATGGGATGGAGTCATACTCTTTCTTACAAAGGGGTCAGCCTTTATTTTTTGATAGACTGTCGGTATGGTGGAAATATTCTTTCACAAACCCAGGCCGATATGGATATGTATGGAGTTTCCAAAACTACGGCCGACGCCAGGGACGATGGATATATCATGTTGGAGGGACATCGTGTAGAGAATGTAAAGGGATTCTACAAGAACGTAGTTGGCGGACGTGCAGGTGTGACGGAATACTATATGTATGATGCCACAAATGTGCGTCTGCGAGAGCTTTCTCTAAACTATCAGTTACCTGCCGGCTGGATAGCTAAAACGAAGGTTTTCAAAGATATACAGCTTTCTTTTGTAGGGCGCAATCTTTTTTTTATTTACAAGAAAGCGCCTTTTGATCCCGATCTGGTACTTTCTACCGGAAATGATAACCAGGGAATCGAAGTCTATGGAATGCCCACGACACGTAGTTGGGGATTCAGTATTAAATGTGAATTTTAAAGCGGGAAAGGGGTAAAATGATGAAAAAGAATATGATTCTTCTGTCTTTGTTTATAGGGTCGATACTGATATCCTGTACTTCCCAATTCAGAGAGTACAATACCGATTTGGCAGGCATTACCGATGAAGATTTGAAAGCGGATAATAATGACCATGGTATTCGTCTGGGCATTATTCAGCAGGGCATTTATTTTAATTATGATTATGGCAAAGGCAAGAACTGGCCCTTTCAATTGACGCAGAATCTTAATGCTGATATGTTCTGTGGATATATGCACGATGCCAAACCACTGAATGGAGGTAGCCATAATTCCGATTATAATATGCAGGACGGTTGGAATAGTGCGATGTGGGGACATACGTATGCTTATATCTTTCCTCAGATTTATCAGTCGGAAATCCATACCCGTACAGGGCAGCCGGCATTCTTTGGTATTACAAAGATTCTGAAAGTAGAGGTGATGCATCGTGTGACAGATTATTATGGCCCTGTAGTATATACCAATTTTGCGAATCCGGAAAACAATTATCAGCCCGATACGCAGGAGGAAGTATATGATGAGTTCTTCCATGAACTGGATACGGCGGTTACCGTTCTTTCTGATTACATAGAACGAATGCCGGAAGCTACAGAGTTTGCCCGTTTTGATATTCTGCTTGATGGGAAATATAGCTCCTGGATTAAGTTTGCCAACTCTTTGCGGATGAGGCTTGCCATGCGTTTAGCTGTGGTGAGTCCGTTGAAAGCCCGCTCGGAGTTCTTGAAAGCTTTAGATAATGCGTATGGCGTTTTCGAGTATGCTACCGAATTGGCGTCTGTCTCTACCGGTAGTGGATACTCCAATCCACTTGGTGAACTCAATCGTGTATGGAATGAAACTTATATGAATGCCTCTATAGAATCTATAATGAATGGTTACGGTGACCCCCGGCGGGAATTTTATTTTGAACATTGTACGGCTACGGATTTAAAGGGAGAGTATCGCGGCATTCGTCAGGGGACTTGTTTTGCCCACAATCGTTACAACACTTTGTCGAAGCTGACGGTAGATCAGTCTACAGATGCGGTTTTGATGACTGCCGCCGAGGTGTGGTTTCTTCGTGCGGAGGCGGCATTGCGGGGTTGGACATCAGAGGATGCGGGAGAATGCTATAAGCAAGGAGTGGCTTCCTCTTTTCGCCAGTACAATCTGACAGCGGCAGACGATTATCTGAGCAGCGATAATCGGGCTGCTGATTTTGTTGATACGTATGATTCCGATAATAATATAAAGGCTCGTTGTCAGGTGTCTCCACGCTGGATAGAAAGTGCAGACCGGGAGGTTAAACTGGAAAAGATCATTACTCAGAAATGGTTGGCTATGTTTCCCGAAGGTTGTGAGGCATGGGCAGAGCAGCGTCGGACAGGTTATCCGCGTCTTTTCCCTGTAAGATTTAATAATAGCCGGAATCATTGTATTGATACGGAAACAATGGTTCGTCGTCTGAACTTTCCCGGTTCATTAGAGACGGAGGACGGAGAACAATACCGTAAGTTAGTGGATGCGTTGGGCGGAGAAGACAATGGAGGTACGCGTCTTTGGTGGGATACCGGACGTAATTGGTAAGTTCTGCTTACTATAAATAGGGGGTATATCGGCTATTTTATAACTTCATTTGTGACGGAGTAAAAAATAAGCTAAAACTAAAGCTAATGAAGTTGAGTTTCATCCTTCTATCCTGAATAACTTATCGTGTTTAGATATTACAAAAAAGTTTTCATACTTTCTTCCTTGAAGCAATAATTTTGTAATCTTGTATTTAAGTATATCAAAGCGCATAAGACTTCTTTATTAACTTGTAAAACTTGAATAAATTACACTTAAGCAAGTCGACCAATGATTGTTTTGGTAGGTACTCTACACTTCTATTTCTCCTGTTCCTTTAACATTGTTAACTCCTTTTCTCCTTTAGTATTTTCCTCATCATAAAAGTACGTTATTTTATACATAAAAGTATATATCTTTTGCCTGTAAAATTAGTATTTTAACGCAGTATTAAAATACTAATTTTGTACTGTATAAAAAGCATTGTTTTCTATCATTGTTATTCCCTTTATATCCTCTTTATAATCAGCGATTTCCACTTTTTCAATATCGCTCTCTTTTTCTGTCAATGCCTTTTTTATAGCCGTTTTATTCATCTTCCAACCTGTTATCCCACCTGCTATACTTGTCAAAAAGGTAATCAGTGTGTGAAGTACGTACTTTAGCCCCCCCCCCCTAAAAAATACGTACTCTCTTTTGCCTGATCCCTGTTTTTTTTACAGCTTGTTTCTACTGTGAAGTCCTGAGTATTTTCAGGATATATTTTCCCGGTGCTTCAATCCTGCTCCAGTTTGTTTTCGCCAGTATTCTCCATACTTCTGTCCCCTTTCTGCCGTAGTCCGATAATCTCAGTATCGCCTTAATCTCAGCTTTGTCCTTCACATTGTGCAGTCTCAGGCTCTCCAGTAGCCCGCTGTAGTTGTGTGTTTTCTCATTGAGTGCGTATTCGGGTGGGGGAGGAAGCAAAGAAATATCTTCCTCTTCTTCCTTCTCCCCGGTGGGGGGATCAGAGGGGGGAAGTTCTTTACTCTTCTCTGCTTTACTTTGCTTTACTTTACTTTGTCTGAAATTGTCTGCATTTTCGAGGTTCAACTCCATTTGAGTCGGTAACTTGTCTACATTTTCTGTAGTTAAACTACCTGTTTTGCATACATTTTTTGAGTTCGCACCCTCTGTCAGCATGTAGGGCAGTTTGGTTAAGTCCTTCTTTCTGCGGCTTGTAGCCTCCAACCATACCTTTTGTATTTCCACAGAAGTCAAGACTCCGTTAGTTTTGTAGCTCTCCTTGTCGAAAAACTCCTTTTCGATGAGCAGGTCTACAATCTCTTCTACCGCCTCTTTTGTATATTCGGGTCCTAACTTCCTTGCAAAGATCATGCACTGATCCTTTCCCCAATGAATGTAATACCCGTCAGTATATATCTTGCACAGCAACATGATCACCGCATGCGGCCCTTTCACTCCATGTATTGCCGTAATCAGTTCTATCGTATCGCAGTGAAAAAATCCCGTTAACAGCGGGAAGTAATTAATTCCAAAATATTCCATAGCCTTTTTTTGTTGAAAACTTATTTAATTGAAAATTGAAAGTTACTGTTCAGCATGATAGCGCAGCTAATTTTCAATTTTCAATTTTCAACTTTCCATTAAACAACCGGTCTCCACTCCATAAAATTCTCCACCTGGAATGTTCTCCATCCCTGTTGCTCTATGTCCCAGTATACTACTGCTCCCTCCACCTTTGTCGAGTCATATACTTTGTGGAACTCCGATTCGTAATAAATCAGTGTCCCCTTCACAAATCTGAAATTTCCGTCCTGTTTGTGGTAGGCAATCATGGCATGTCCGTACAGCATGTGGTCCAACAATGCTTCCAGGCGTTCTGCCATCCATTGTGCAGTACTCTCCGGATAACTTTTTTCCATCACGATCCGTCTTTTCCATCTTGTTTTCATAGCTTCACTCTGTGATACCGTTCTTTTCTGTTTCTTCATAATACTCAATTTAAAATGATAAATACTATATTTTATTTTCCGTTTCGTATAAAAAAGAGCGTGCCACCTTCCTGAAAAAGCGGCACGTTATCATACCCGGCTTTTAACATGTGCCAAAGGTATGCCTATTATTTTAAATCGAGTCGCAGGAATTGGTGTCCTGCTGTTTCGTTGTTTTTATCTATTCCCGTTCATTGTTTTCCTCTCCGTCTTCTTCGTGCCACATTCTTGATATGTAGCTTCTGATCGCATTGTATTTGAGTGGTTTATACTCTCCGTTAACCTTGTGTAGCAATATTTTTCTCTCCTCAATGAATCGTGCCAGACTTGCCTGGCATAGATTTGAGTCATCTCCCATTGCGCCTTTTTTATAAAGTGTAATAAAGATTTTTATTGCTTCTTTATGTTCTGAAATAATACCAGATACCGATTCCTCCATTTTTCTTCCTTTTTTTGATTTAGTTTTTTGTTTACTAAGGGAGTTGTTTTTCGCCTTTTTGTTTTTTTTACTTCTTTTTTCTTTCTCTCTTGTAGTTCTTGTTTACTCATTGTTTTTACTTTTAATTTTGAATACATTAAAAAAGTTTAAAACTGCGAAAGTAACTGTTTTTTTCATTCTTGTATGAATGGTTCAAGAAGTAAAAAGTGCTTTATAGTCTGTTTTCTCTGTTTAATATATTGGTAATTAACCGGATATATGTTTAAATAAAAAGTGTTTCAATAGACGTTCGTTTAATTGAACGCAAAGATATAGTGTATTTTTAGAATGACAAAATGTTTAATAAAAAAAATAATAATATATTTGATGTACTATCTTTAATGTCTTGATAATTAGAAATCTATTCTATCCTGTTATTTCAGTTTTTATCTGTATAGTTTTGCTTTGTTTCCCTTCTATAATAAGGTGTAATAAAGGTGTTCAATTAAACGAACGTCTATTGAAACACTTTTTGCTTTCAGTTGACTCGTTTATAGCATTTTATCTGTCAGTTAATGAACAACTACAGAAAACGATCAGGAAAGAGAGATGCAAATATTGCTGTATATTACATGAATGCGTCGCAAATGATTGAATATCAATAGTATATAAGATATTCAAAGCCCCGAAAGAACACCCTTTTTTGAACTAATCATAGAAAAATGGAAGCGGATAAAGAGACCGAAGTCTGGTATGCCATGCGTGCCACCTACCGTAGAGAGCCTGATGCCATGCGACTGTTTGCGAAGGAACATATCGACTATTTCGTTCCCATGCAATATAAAATAAGCATCAAAAACGGGAAAAAAGTCCGTGTCCTGGTTCCCGTCATCTACAATCTGATTTTTGTTCATGCCTGTCCTTCCGAAGTGAAACGTGTCAAGTCCATGGTCTCTTATTTGCAGTATATCACCGATACCCGAAGCGGTCAGAAGATCATCATTCCCGACAATGAGATGCAACGTTTCATTGCCGTGGCTGGTACTTATCATGAGCAGCTCCTTTACTTCCGTCCTGATGAATTGAATTTGTCCAAAGGCACTAAAGTCCGTGTCACGGGTGGTGACTTCGAGGGTCAGGAAGGCATTTTTCTGAAAGTGAAGGGTGCCCGTGACCGTCGTCTGGTCATAAAAATCCAGGGTGTCATCGCCGTTGCCATGGCGTCCATGCATCCGGATCTGATAGAAGTAATTAAATAATTCAAATTCCTTAAATAGTATGACTCTTTCCGAAGAAGCCGCCTCTCTTCAGCGCGCTGCGCATGAACTGATGTATTTGGGTATGGACGATAGTCCCATCTATAGTGATGATTTGTCCCGTCGTAACAGTGAGGTTTACCGTTTGACCACCGCCTTGTATGACTCCGGTGCCAAAGGCTCCACCCTTGAAGAACAGGCCCATGTCTGCTTGGCTCTCCTGATGGGTTACAATGCCTCTTTCATCGATTACGGTGAAAAGCAGCAACACATTCAGGAAGTTCTGGACCGTTGTTGGGATCTTCTTGATGCCCTTCCCGCTTCCTTATTGAAACTCCGTCTGCTAACCGTCTGCTATGGTGAAGTGTTCGATGAGCCTTTGGCGGATGAAGCCCGTGCCATTATCGCGTCTTGGGATTCCGCGTCGCTCACTCGTGAGCAGCAGGAAGCTATCACAGAATTTCAGAATGTGGTGGACAATCCGTATCCCTGGGAATATATTGACGAATGAGATAGACGAATGGCCGGGTAAGCAGAGTGACTTTCACGCAGTCATCTATTTTTTTTAAAGCATAGAATCATTATGTATTTATCATACTTTTTTATAACAATTCTTTCATGAAATCGTACAGGGGTATCGGGGTTGCGAGAATCTACTACCGATGACCATCGGAATAAATACTAATAATTTTTAAAACAAAGTTCTGCTTTCGACAAACTTTATAGGAAAGCTACCAGTAGGTGACTTTCTGTAGGGGGATGCCTTAATTGGACGCTAACAATAATGTTTCGCATTGATTCTCTAATAATATAGATATAATTATGGCCCAGAATATAAAAAAAATCACTTCTTTTTTATTTCTTTTAAGGGTATTTAAAATGTCGTTATCCGTAGTGGTCTTAATAGTCTCAGCTAAATATTTTGGAGTGAACTTAGATCGTGATATCTGGATATTAGCTTCTACTTTTTTGTTGACAACAAGCGCTGCTATCTGGGGACCTATAAATGAAACATTCAGAACTAAATTCATTTTTATACGGGAAGAAGAAGGTGAAGAAAAAGCCATTCTTAAAACAAGCAGTTTAGTTGGTTTTGTTATTGTAGCAACTACAATTGTATGTATTCTAATCTGCTATTTTTCAAAAGATATTGCAGTTTTTATGATTAATAAAAATTCTTCAAAAGAAAGTATATCATTATTTATTTCACTTCTGTTATTACTATTACCAACCCTTTTTATTAATCAATTAACAGCATTAGGCATCAGTATCTTAAATGCATATAATGTTTACTATATTCCAGAGATATTTGGAGTTTTTAGTGGTATTTTCAATATACTATCGATTGTATTATTAACATCTTCTATTGGTATTTATTCACTGCTTATCTCCCAATATGTTAGTGTCATCATACTGCTATTTGCTGTATTGTATTATATAAGAAAAAAGAACTTATATATTTGGAGATATTGTTTTCCTGTCAAATTGCATTCAATGAAACCTTTCTTATTATACTCTTTACCTTTTTTCTTTCCTTATGTAGCAGGTCAATGTAATATATTAACTGAAAAATGGATTGCCAGCCAATTGGGTGCCGGGAATGTTTCATCATTAGATTATGCAAGGCAATTTACAGCATTGCTTCAGGGAGTATTGAGTAGTGTGCTGACAACTGTAATGATACCCATGCTGTCCAAAGCTTATATAAAGAAAGAAAAAATGATATTTGAAAGCATATTAAATGAAAATGTTCAAGTTTGCTTTATTATAGCAAGTTTAGCTTTACCATTAATGTTGGGCGGAGCGGTTCCATTGTCACATTTCTTTTTTGAACGGGGAACTATTTCTTCTGATTCTGTTAGTCAGATAACAGAGCTTATGAGTTTATACTCTTTATCCTTTTTGGGAGTAATCCTCTATCTTCTTTTCGGTCTTTCTCTTTTAGCATCCAATAAAGCAAAACAGTATGCTTTCTGGGGAGTGATTGCTCAAATAATAATTTTAATTTTAAATTTGTCTCTTTATCACTTATTTTCTATCTACATATTCCCGTTTTCATTAGGAGCAACTCATCTTCTTTCTGCTGTCATTATGTTATTTATGCTAAAATTAGAGCATAAATGGAAGTTATGCGTAAAAATAATCATATATATAGTTATTATTTTTTTATTGTCTGCTGTTTTATTTGCTTTTAATAGTATAGTAAAAATAGACAACAATGTCGTTCAGCTATTTTTCAATATACTTCTTCTATTACTTCTATTTCCTATTATATTACGAGGATTTGGGATTAATATATTCAATTATTTATCCATACATAAATCTAAAAACAAACTATGAAAACAATAAAAATTAAATTTGTTGATTTTTGGCCAGACTTTGATATTTATGATAATTTTATTACCAAATCAATACATCTGCACTACAATCTTGTTTTTTCTGAAACTCCTGATTATTTATTTTTTTCCTGCTTTGGATCATTACATTTGAAATACGACTGTGTGAAAATCTATTTTATAGGTGAGAATATTGTTCCTGATTTTAATATTTGTGATTATGCCATAGGTTTTAATTTTATAGAATTTGGAGACAGATATTTACGGCTACCTTTATATGTCACTTATGAAGGATTTTCTCAATTAAAGAATAAAATGATACAAGAAACTGAAGTGTTGAATAGAAAGTTTTGCAATATAGTAGTTTCTAATGCCTCTACCGCTACCCCCATAAGAGAACGTTTTTTTCGGTTACTTTCTAATTACAAGCCTGTAGATTCCGGTGGTAGAGCCTGGAATAATATTGGGGGGGCCGGTTACTGATAAAATATCTTTTTTAAAAGAATATAAATTTAATATTGCTTTTGAAAATAGTAGTGTGCAGGGATATACAACAGAAAAGATAATGGAACCTATGCGTGTGAACTCTGTTCCAATTTATTGGGGAAATTCTTTAATTGGACGTGATTTTAATGAAAACTCATTTATAAATGCACATAACTTCAAATCTTTAGAGGAATTAGTAGAATATATAATTTACATTGATTCTTCAGAAACAGAATATCTTAAAATATTACATCAACCATGGTTTACGGATAATAATTATTTAGATTGGGAAAATCGGTTGTTTCTTTTCTTGAATACTATAATTGAAAAACCAATAAGTGAAGCTAAATACATCATAGATTTCGGAGCTTCAAGAAATTATTTGAAGAAAATGATATTTTTCAATAAGAAAGACTCTTATTTCAATCTAATTGCTATGTATGGTAAATACAATAGATTTAAAGCACACATAATGAATTTGAGAAAATGAAAAATGAATCATTAATTGGCATTATTCACCTATAGAAATTATAATGAAAGTATCTTTGATTATTCCAATATATAATGTCGCTGCCTATATTGAACGGTGTCTTTTGTCTGTCTTAAACCAGACATATGCTGATATCGAATGTGTTTTGATAAATGATTCGACACCGGATAATTCAATGGAAATTGCAGAACGATTAATTAAAGGATATTTGGGACAGAAAATAATTAAGATAGTCCATCATGAGGTAAATAAAGGTTTATCTGAAGCAAGAAATACGGGTATCCGCCATGCGACGGGAGAGTATGTATACTTTTTAGATAGCGATGATGCTATCACAGAAGATTGCATTGAAAGAATGGCAAGTTTGGCTGAGCATTATACTCCCGATTTTGTCATTGGGCATGTAATGGAATATGGTGACCACGACACTGAAGTAATAGTTTCTGTTATCGGAGATTTTGTTGATTCTAATGCACAAATTGCCAGATTATATTCAAGCCATCGTTGGAATATGATGGCTTGTAACAAATTGATAAACAGATGTTTTTTATTAAAACATAATTTGTTTTTCTTCCCAAATATCTATCATGAAGATGAATTATGGTCCTTTCAGTTGGCTGCTTATGCTTGCAAAATGTCTATATGCCATGCTATTACCTATCTTTATTTTCGTAGACCGGATTCTATAATGAAAATAAGATCATGCAAACATTTTGAAGACATGTTTAAAATAGTAGAGCAATGTAATCTGTTGATTGATACAGGTTGCGTTACGGAGAAGTTATATCCCCAAATAAAAACATTGTACTGGGCTACTCTGAATGAATTATACAAAATAAACCATTCCACCCGATATAAGAAATCTTTGATAAAAAAATTAAAATCGTCTATAAACAGAAATGTAAAATACTCTATCTGCATTTATAATTTAAAAGACATAATAAAATATTTCGCAGTATTGTTTCCACCCTCTATCGCTTTATTTATGTGTAAGTTGACACAAAAGCATAAATAAAATCAACATAAAATGAAATATCAATAAAATGTTAAGTGACGAACTGTTGTTTATTAAGGTATTCTATGAAGTATTGTGGGTAATATTATTGTTCCAAATAATCATTTCATTTTGCCAACATTCGGCACTTCATCTAAAAATTCATATATGGAACAATTTCTTTTCTGTTATATTAATAGTATATGCTTCTTTTTACTTGGGTACCCGGGAGGCAATAGCCCATACAGACACCGGTGTTTATATAGAGTATTATAATTATCTGACTACTTCGTTTGACTTTTGGAATTATGGCGAGCCAATCTTTTATTTTCTTATGGCACTGTTTGCCCACTACTTTCCTGTAGAGTATTTTTTTACATTTTGTGCATTTGTATATATAGGTGGTGCTTATATTTGCATGAAACGTTTTTTTTCTTCTTCTGCTATATATAGTTTATTATTGTTTTTTATAAGTCCATTTTTCTTTTTGTATGGAATAAACGGAATACGAAACGGATTTGCAGCATCCCTTTTTTTACTTTCATTATATTGGCTGAACAGAAATAATAAGAAAATGTATACTTTAATGATTGCAGCTTCATTGTGTCATTATTCTATGTTTATAGTATTACTTGTTTTCATATTGTCTAAATACATAAAATCAAATTTTGCTTTATTATGTATCTGGGGAGGAGTTTTATTACTCTATCTTATCAATATTAGGTTTAGTTCTTTTTTAGGAGGAATATTTAATATAAACGAATCTGCAGAAAATTATTTGATGACTAAATCAGATGATCCATCTGCATCTTTAATGAATTTCTTTACATATAGTGCTTCTCCTGTTTTTCTTTCTTGTTTTTTCATATATGTAAAGAAATACAAAGATACGATATATCTTAGATTATTAAACATGTATATCATTTTGAATATATTCTATATTCTGGTTATGGATATTCAATTTGCTGTACGTTTTTCTTATTTATCGGGATTTCTTATGCCAATTGTCCTCGTATATCCTTTAATAAAAGTACGTATTATACCGCTACGCCTTTGGATTTTATCATTGTTTCTTGCTGGTATCTTTTTGATTAAATCATCTAAAATTTTATTTTAAAAATGCTTATAACAGTTTTTACCCCTACTTACAATCGTGCTTATATTATAAAGCAATTATATGATAGTTTGTGCAGACAGACAAGCCAGGATTTTGAATGGCTGATAGTAGATGACGGAAGTGCTGATAATACAAAAGAGCTTGTTTCTTCTTTTATTTCAGAAGGTAAAATATCTATTCGATATTTCTGGCAAGAGAATGGAGGTAAACATTCTGCCATTAATTTAGGCGTTAATGAAGCTAAAAGTGCTTGGTTTTTTATAGTTGATAGTGATGATTATGTTACAAATGATGCCATTGAAAAAATAAAGGAAGAGTGTAAGGCAATAGAATATGATGACCGTTTTTGCGGAATTTCAGGGCGAAGACAAAGGCCTGATGGTAGTATAATTGGAAACAAGCAGGCAAATGGTATTATAGATGCTACTTCTTTAGATTTTTTTCATATAACTAATTCAAAAAGTTATGACCGTGTAGATATTTATAAAACTGCTATCCTAAAAAAATATCCATTTCCTATTGTTGAGGGTGAGAATTTTGTAGCGGAAAGTATCGTTTGGAATAGACTTTCCAATGATGGATATCTACTTCGTTTTGTAAATGAAGTTTATGTAGTTTGTGAGTATAGAGAAGATGGGCTTTCTAAAGTGAGTGTACGCAATAGACATAAATGCCCAACTTTAACGACATTACTTTATTCGGAATTGGTCGTTAGCAAGATACCTTTTAAATACCGTTTTAAAGCTTTAGTCAATTATTGGCGTTTTTCTTTTTCAAAAAAGGAAAGAAGAGAACGAATAGAAAAAGTCTCTATATTATTGAGTATTGTAGCATTTCTTTTAGGATATATATTATATCGAAAGGATAAGTGGTATTTTTTATAAATCTCTGCTGTTAATTCTGGAATTTCATAATGTATCATATGATCATGATATAATGATATATGAATTCAAAAAATGATTGGGTACATTAACATTCTATTGTTTAAAATTCTTTTCTGTAATCAATAAAATACACAAGTAATGAAAATTCTTCAGGTTATAAATGCTTTAGGAGCTGGTGGGGCTGAAAAGCTTGTTGTTGAACTTTCTCAAAAGTTGAGACTTAAAGGTCACCAATTAGATGTATTGGTTGTAAATGAAAAAGATGATAAATGCAGAAATTATTTATCTGCATATTCTATAAACATCTACTCGTTAAATATTAGTAACTTTTATAATCCAATTTGCATTTTGAAGATTATTAAGTATTTGAAAATGTACGATATAATACATGTTCATTTATTTCCGATGCAATACTGGGTGGCTTTTGCAAGTTTTTTTTCAAGAAAAACTTGTTTAGTCACAACAGAACATTGTACAACAAATAGCCGTAGGGATATCTCTGTTTTAAAATCTTTCGATCAAATTGTATATAAACAGTATAAAAAGATTATTTGTGTTTCTGAAAAAACAAAAGAAAGTATCTCTTCTTATTTAAAAAATAAAAGTAACCAGTTTATTACTATTAACAATGGGATAGATATAGATCGAATAAATAAAGCTGTAATGTATACGAACTCTGAGCTCATCAATGTGGCTGTACCTGTAAAGGTAATAATGATGGTAGCTTTATTCCGAAAACAAAAGGATCAGGATACATTGATTAAAGCTATTGCAAAGTTAGATTCAAACATACATTTAGTCTTGGTTGGCGATGGTGAACGTCGGGATATTTTAAAACAATTGGCTATTGATTCCGGTGCTGCTAATAGAATCCATTTTTTAGGTCTAAGAAATGATGTTCCTTCCGTTATAAAGTGTGCTGATATCGTTGTATTATCTTCACATTGGGAAGGATTTGGTTTAGCCGTTGTGGAAGGTATGGCGGCAGGTAAACCTGTGATAGCTTCTGATGTACCCGGCTTGGCCGAAGTTGTAGAAGGAGCGGGGCTTTTGTTTGAAGAAGGAAATGTGGATGAATTAAAGAATTCGATCTCAAAATTACTGAATGACGAAGATTATTATAAAGAGATTTCTCAAAAATGTATAGAACGTGCTAATTTGTATACAATAAACGATATGGTAGATTCATATGAGAAAGTCTATTACAGTGTGATAAAAAATAGAAATTACTAATGTGTGCAATATCCGGTATAATAAACTTCCACAAGCCAGTCTTAAAGGAAGAACTTCAGGCTATCTCAAACCGAATGTATTTACGTGGTCCTGACGAAAGCAATGTCTTTATTGATAATAATATAGGCTTAGCGCATCGTCGTTTGTCTGTCATTGACTTGGAAACGGGGCAGCAACCCATGAAAATATGCGATGACACTATTATAATTGTTTTCAATGGGGAGATCTATAATTTTCGGGAACTGAAAGCGCAATTACTGAAAAAGGGCTTTACTTTTAAGACGCAGAGTGATACAGAGGTTGTGGCCGTTGCTTACAAAGCCTATGGGATTGATAAATGTCTTCAATTACTGGAAGGTATGTTCGCTTTTGCTTTATATGATAAACAGAAAAATTTAGTATACATAGCTCGTGATCGATTTGGGGAGAAGCCATTATATTATGCACGTAACAGTGATTCTTTTATATTCGCGTCTGAACTGAAAGCTTTTGCACCAAACCTATCAAAATATGCAATAGATAAAAAAGCATTAAATTATTTTCTGGCATTATCTTATATACCTGCTCCTTATACTATATACGAAGGGATCAGTAAATTGTGTCCGGGTACCTATATCACTATATCCAGAGATAAGAATATCGAGTTTACACCATTTTACCAACTATCATCGGTGTTCACACAGCAAACGGAACTTTCATTTGAAACCGCTAAAAAGGAACTGTATAGTCGGCTCACAGAATCAGTCAAAAAGCGCATGGTTGCTGATGTACCTATGGGTGCTTTTTTAAGCGGTGGTATTGACTCAAGTATCATCTGCAGTATTATGAGTAAATTGTCTGATACTCCTATTAATACTTTTTCTATCGGTTTTAAGGAAAAAGACTATGATGAGAGTTATCGTGCCCGGATTGTTGCTAAGGCAATAGGTGCCAATCATACAGAGTATATATTGGATTATAAAGATGTGCTTAATGTATTGGATGATATCATATTGTATTATGATGAGCCTTTTGGAGATTCTTCTGCTATCCCCTCTTATTATGTTGCAAAATTGGCACGAGAGAAAGTGAAAGTTGTATTGACTGGTGATTGTGCCGACGAACTATTTGGAGGGTATGAAAAGTATTTAGGGCAATATTATGTAGAAAGATATAGAAGGACACCGTCTGTTTTGAGAGTACTGTTTGAAAAGACAATAGAAGTGATTCCGCAACATTCCCGAATCAATGTATTTTTAAGAAAAGCTAAGAAAGTTATACGTAATACCAAGTGTACGGAATTCGATTTGTACTATAATTTAATGTGCCTTGGATTTGAAGACGAATCCCGAAAAAAATTGCTAGTAGAGGGGGGCTATCAGGATGTTAGGCAAGAGATATATAGTCAATTCCAAAGGGGGGACAAACTGTCTTATTTACAAAAAGAACAATATTGTGATATAAAATATGTATTGGAAGGGGATATGTTCCCTAAAGTAGATCGCGCCTGTATGCATGCTTCCTTAGAGAATCGCGCTCCTTTTATTGACTCGGAAATAGTAAATTTAGCTTTGAATTTACCTGATTATTTCAAAATTCAAGGAAATAATAAAAAATATATTTTAAAAGAAACATTCAAAGATTTACTTCCACCCAATACTTTACATTTTTCCAAAAAAGGATTTAGTGTACCAATAGATTATTGGTTCCGTAATGAGTTAAAAGAAGAATTGAGTACGCTTCTGAACGAGACATTCATTCGTCAGCAAGGTTTATTTAATTATGAGTATGTCTCAAAACTATTGGATGCACATTTGAATAATAAAGAAAACAATAAAGGACAATTGTGGAATTTGTTTGTCTTTCAAAAGTGGTATATCTCTAAAATAAATTTATAATATATGAGAGTATTAGTAACAGGTGGTGCCGGTTTTATCGGCTCTAACCTTTGTGAGTATTTACTTGCTCAAAACTACAATGTTGTTTGCCTGGATAACTTTTCAACAGGTAAAATTGAAAATTTATTTCCTCTATTGAATCAATATCCTCAAACTTTTAAATTGCAGGTTGGTGATATTCGTAATTTATTAGATTGCCAAAAGGCTGTGAAGGGTGTTGACTTTGTATTGCACGAGGCAGCCCTGGGATCTGTCCCACGTTCTATAAAGGATCCGGTTACAACGAATGAAGTTAATATTGGAGGCTTCCTGAATATGCTGGTTGCAGCAAGAGATGCAGGAGTGAAACGTTTCATGTATGCTGCCAGTTCTTCTACTTACGGGGATAGTAAATCTTTGCCTAAAGTGGAAGATGTGATAGGTAAACCCTTATCACCTTATGCAATTACAAAGTATGTAAACGAGTTATACGCAGACGTATTTGCTAAAACATATGGTATGGAAACAATTGGTTTGCGCTATTTCAACGTATTCGGTCGTCGGCAGGATCCTTTTGGAGCTTATGCAGCAGTGATTCCTCTGTTCGTGAAAAAACTGATGGCACACGAAAGGCCTGTAATCAATGGAGATGGAGAGTATAGTCGTGACTTCACTTACATTGATAATGTAATCCGGATGAATATGCTGGCTATGACTACGAACAATCCGGATGCAGTGAATCAGGTGTATAACACAGCTTATGGAGAACGTACTACTTTAAACCAACTGGTTGGTTATCTGAAAGAATTCTTAAGTGAGTTTGACCCGGAAATAGCCAAGGTAGAAATCGTTCATGGTCCTAATCGGCTGGGTGATATTCCTCATTCTCTTGCCTGTATCAATAAAGCTAAAACGCTTTTAGGCTACATTCCGAAATACAATATGCGTGAAGGATTAAAAGAAGCCGTGAAATGGTATTGGAATAATATCTGATTTTGTCTCTCTAATTTTATACAATTCATTTTTTTAATTATCAATTGACATGTGTGAAACTAAAATTTGCGTAATCGGTCTCGGTTATGTAGGACTTCCTTTGGCTCGTTTGTTTTCAACAAAATATAAGACTGTCGGTTTTGATATGAACCGGGTCCGTGTGGATGCTTTAATGGCAGGACATGATGCTACGCTTGAAGTTTCGGATGAGTTACTGCAATCTGCTATTCGGAATGGCTTTAAATGTACTGCCAACATAGGTGATATCCGTGATTGTAATTTCTATGTGATCGCAGTGCCTACTCCGGTGGATGAGAATCATAATCCGGATCTGACTCCTTTGTATGGTGCTAGTACTACAGTAGGTAAAGTAATCTCAAAAGGAGATATTGTTGTTTACGAGTCCACTGTTTATCCGGGAGTGACGGAAGATGAATGTATTCCGGTTGTAGAGAAAGTTTCCGGCTTAAAGTATAATGTGGATTTCTTTGCCGGTTATTCTCCTGAGAGAATTAATCCTGGTGATAAACTTCACACGGTAGAGAAGATAAAAAAGGTTACTTCCGGCTCTACACCAGAGATTGCCCGGAAGATTGATGAAGTATATTCCTCTGTAATAGTTGCCGGCACTCATTTAGCTCCTACTATAAAAGTGGCTGAAGCAGCCAAAGTGATTGAAAACTCTCAGCGTGATATTAACATTGCTTTTGTGAATGAACTCTCAAAGATTTTCACGCGCATGGGGATTGATACGCAGGATGTACTGGAAGCTGCCGGTACGAAGTGGAACTTCTTACCCTTTAAACCAGGACTTGTAGGGGGGCATTGTATTGGAGTGGATCCTTATTATCTGGCTCAATGTGCACAACGTTATGGATACAATCCTGAGATCATTCTTGCGGGTCGACGGATGAATGACGGTATGGGTGAATATGTTGCCAGTCAAGTGGTGAAGAGGATGTTAAAAAAAGGAATACAGGTTTTGAATTCTAATATCCTAATACTTGGTTTCACGTTCAAAGAAAATTGTCCGGATGTGCGTAATACAAAGGTGATCGATATTGTGCATACTCTGAAAGAGTACAATCTTAATATTTCAATATATGATCCATGGGTCAATCCAATTATTGTTCATAAAGAATATAATCTTGAAGTTACAAATATCCAACCAAAAGGACATTTTGATGCTATAATAATGGCAGTCTCTCACAAAATATTTAGAGATATAAATCTACATTCTATGGTAAATGACAAATATGTAATTTTTGATGTAAAAGGAATATTAAATAGAAATAATATAGATGCCAGGCTTTGATAATGTATAAATATATAAAACGTATCTTGGATGTGACAACAGCAGTTTTAGGGCTCATTTTAGCATTCCCGATTCTTCTGATTGTTTCAGTTTTAATAAAAGTAGAAAGCCGCGGAGACGTTATTTTCAAACAAGAACGCTTAGGCTTACATGGTAAGGTTTTCAAAATCTATAAATTCCGTTCTATGCGTGTAGGAGCGGAAAAAGAAGGAAGCGGAGTGTATTCTTTTAAAGGTGACTCCAGAGTAACAGTAGTAGGTCGGGTTATTCGAGCTACCAGCATTGACGAACTTCCTCAGTTTATAAATGTGATAAAGGGAGATATGTCAATAGTAGGGCCACGTCCTGTTTTAACTTATCATCCATGGACTATTGACAAGTATACAGAGGAACAATTGCACATGTTTGATGTACGACCGGGTATTACCGGTTGGGCTCAAGTGAATGGACGTAAATCTGTTGAATGGCCACGTCGTATTGAATTAAATCTGGAGTATGTTCGCAAAATTTCATTAATATTTGATTTGAAGATTATCGCATTGACTGTTTTAAAAGTACTTCTGATAACTGATAACAATAATGTTTCAAAAACAAAGAAGTAAGATAAGCCTTTTCCCTTTATGAAAAAGAACTTTGTTTTAATCTCTCCTAAAAATCGAACTGTCTACAATTTTCGAGGTGATCTGATACGCTCAATTATAGAAAGGGGATATGATGTATTAGTTGTTGGTCCCAATCGGGAAAATATTGATAAAATATTAAAGCTTGGAGTGAAATTTGTAGAAATACCAATGCATAAAAACGGAATTAATCCGATAGCTGATTTAAAATACTTATGGCGCTTGACAAAAGTTTTGTCTTCAGAACAAGCAGATGTTACATTAGGATACACAATAAAGCCTGTGATCTATGGTGCTATTGCAGCTAAAATCGCAGGGGTTAAATCAATAAATTCAATGATAACCGGTGCCGGTTATCTCTTTATTTCCGAATCTGGGAAAGCGAAAATCCTGAAAAGAATTGGATCAATCCTTTATAAGATGGGATTGAGATGTACAGATCATGTTCTTTTTCAGAATAAAGACGATCTCAATGAGTTTGTAGAACATCATCTTGTCGCAAAAGATAAATGTTACCTGGTAAACGGTTCCGGTGTAAACATGAAACATTTTTATAGAACACCTTTACCTGATAAAATCACATTTTTCATGTTGTCCCGTGTGATGGTAAGTAAGGGTATCCGTGAGTATTTATCGGCTGCATACATAGTTAAAGCTAAGTATCCGGATGTCCGTTTTATGCTACTTGGAGCTATTGAGAAGCTACAGGATTCACTACCCGCAAATGAGTTACAACCTTATATTAATAAGGGAATAATTGAATATTTTGAGGAAACGACGGATGTACGAGAGTATATTACTCAGTGCTCGGTCTTTGTACTCCCATCGTATCGGGAAGGAACTCCTCGCACGGTTTTAGAGGCAATGTCTATGGGACGTGCTATTATAACAAGTGATGCTCCTGGATGTCGTGAGACCGTCAAAAATGGAGAAAATGGTTTTCTCATAGAAGTACGGAATGTTAATAGTTTAGTTCAGAAAATGATATGGATGATTGAACATTCTGCTCAATTAGAAAAGATGGGTAATAATGGTTATTTGTACTGTAAAGAGCGCTTTGAAGTATCTAAAGTGAATATTGAAATGCATAGGATAATGGGAATAGATAAACTTTGAAAATATTTACGATGACTAATCATATTTCCAAAACGATATAAGGATAAATGGCATGCTAACATTAATGTATATAACCAATAATCCTGTTGTAGCACAGATTGCAGAAGAAGCTGGTGTAGATCGTATTTTTGTAGATCTTGAAACAATAGGGAAAAAAGAAAGGCAAGGTGGTATGGACACTGTACAGTCTCATCATACGTTGGAGGATGTAGCAAGTGTACGTCAGGCTATTTCTTCAGCAGAGTTGCTGGTACGTTCAAATCCAATTCATCCGGAGTCTCCAAAGGAGATAGATACTATAATAAAGAATGGAGCGAATGTAGTAATGCTCCCCTATTTCAAAAGTGCTAATGAAGTCGTCCGGTTTATAGATTATGTGGATGGACGCGCTAAGACTTGCCTATTGGTGGAAACAGCAGAAGCTGTAGACAAAATAGATGGTATTCTTGCTCTGGATGGTATAGACGAAGTATATATCGGTTTGAATGATCTGCATTTGGCCTATCATAAGAAGTTCATGTTTGAGTTACTGACAGATGGAACAGTAGAGAATTTACGTAATAAGATTTTGGCAAAAGATATTCCTTATGGATTTGGAGGAGTGGCGCGTGTCGGTATGGGAGCTTTGCCAGCCGAATCGATTATTAAAGAACATTATCGCCTGGATTCTACCCGGGCCATTCTTTCACGAAGTTTTTGTAATACAGATGTTGTTACGAATCCTGATGAAATAAAAAAAGTGTTTATGTCCGGGGTAAAAGAGATCAGAGATCTGGAATGTGAAATCAGGATGCATAAAGAGTACTTTAGTAAAAATAGGCAGGATGTTGAACGAATAATTTTAGAATTGACAGATTATTGATATATGGCAACACGGCTCTTGTTTTTTATAGCTGCATTGCGTGCATTAGCTGCAATAGCTATCACAAATTCACATTATGAAGGAGTTTATCCAACAGATCTGATAGCTAATGGAGGACTAGTGGGAGATGTACTCTTCTTTGCTGTTTCCGGTTATTGTCTTCAGGAAATTAAATTGGATTTTCGATCATGGTATTGTAAACGACTTTTACGCATATTTCCAGCTGTCTGGATTATTACATTGATTTATCAGTTTCTAGGTGTATATAAGATAAATACTCCTGTTGATTATTTTTCTTTCTATTTCTGGCCAACTAAGTATCATTTTGTAGGAAGCATTGTTTTACTTTATATGCCTTTTTTTTTTATTTGTAAGTATGCTAAGACTGAGAAACATTTAAAAAAAGTAATTAGTGGAGTCTTTTTATTCCAAATAATGCTTTATATCACAGTTTATAATTATAGCTATTATCATATTGATACCGTGAGGGAACCTATGATTTGGTTCTTGTTTTTAGAAGCCATGTTACTAGGAGCTTATTTTAGGATAAAGGTAAATCGACAGCCTTTGAATAAGGTTCATTTCTTTTATTGGGTAGGCATAGCAGGGCTGATTTGTATCTATTTTATTTCGAAACTTAGTTTTGTCCATATTCCTAAATTGGCTCCCTGGCAGATTATAAACCAAATTTTTCTTTTAATCCTTCTCTTTTGTCTTTTTAGAGGTTTTACTGGATTAGAATTTTATTTTTCTACTTTAGGAAAATATCCTAAGAAAATTATAACTTATTTAGCTGATAGAACTCTTGAAATTTATTTAGTGCAATATGTCATTATTGCAGAGATTAACATTGGGAAATTCCCATTAAATTAGTTTCTTATAACTTTTTCTATTCTATTTTCTGCCCATATTCTTCATGAAATGTCAGTGTGGATTACAAGACGAATCAATATATGAATTTACTATTGACTGGTGCTTTTGACTATTCAGCACAACAAATAGAAGAACTGAAAAGGTTAGGATATAAGGTGTTCTTTATGCAGCATGAACACGAAGTATTACCTATACAGGCTAAAATGATAGATGCAGTGGTATGCAACGGCTTGTTTCTTCATCATGATATAGACTCTTTCACCCGATTACAATTTATTCAGCTTACCAGTGCCGGCCTTGACCGAATTCCAATTGAAATAGTTAGTAAACGAAACATTCTCTTATATAATGCTAAAGGGGTATATAGTATTCCTATGGCCGAATGGGTACTTTTTCGTGTATTGGAATACTATAAACAGGCAGTACACTTCCGATCGGCACAAGCTGCCCATTCTTGGACAAAAATTAGAAATATCCGTGAAATAAATGGCAAGAGAGTTGCCATTTTAGGTGTAGGAGATGTTGGGCAACAGGTAGCTAAAAGATTCCAGGCATTTGGGGCATATACAATAGGTTTTGATATCGCAGAATTTGATGTACCTTATATGAATGAGTTACATATGATTGAGGATATTGACGTTTGGCTTCCACAATGTGACATCGTTGTCGTAACAATGCCACTAACTTCTCAAACTAAGCACTTTCTATCGAAAGACAAACTGTCCCAAATAAAAAAAGGCAGTATCTTAGTAAATATTTCTCGTGGCGGAGTAATAGATGAAGCAGAATTAACAAATGCACTTTACGATGAGCGTATTGCTTATGCAATCTTGGATGTTTTTGAAAATGAACCACTTGACAGAAATAGCCCTTTATGGGATTTTCCAAATGTCGCAATTTCTCCGCACAACTCGTTTGTTTCGGATGGAGTTAAAATGAGAATGTTCAATTTATTATATAAAAATCTGGAACATTTTATTTCTCTGCAGTGAGATCATTAGAGGAGAACGTTCTACTAACTTCAATCAAAACAGACACTCGTAAGTAGCTCTTGTATTATCTTAATAAAGAGAAACAGATCGTTCATGTAAATTAATTATTGAATTATATTAATCTAAAGTTTAAATCAAGAAAATCATAAACGAATGAGAACTTTCTTATCAGTACTCAAAGGACTTATTCTATTTTTTACTCTTCCTTTTTTTATGTGGAAGAAATAAATATATGAAATCAAAGAATCTTCCGGCAGGTTTTATTTATATGATAACTCCTGCCAGAAGATTTATTTTATTAGGTACATCGATGAAACGGGAATTATTCTGTATATTTGTCTATGAATCGCTAATAGAATGAATTATGGCTAAGCTTTACCCTATCGGCATACAGAACTTTGAGAGTTTACGGAATGACGAATACTTCTATATTGATAAAACGAGATTAATCTATGAACTCGCTAAAACGGGTAGATATTACTTTCTGAGTCGTCCCCGCCGTTTTGGGAAAAGTTTACTTATCTCTACACTGGAAGCTTATTTCCAGGGAAAGAAAGAGCTTTTCCAAGGGTTGGCAATGGAGAAGCTGGAAAAGGACTGGGTGGAATATCCGGTACTCCATCTGGATCTTAATACCCGAAAGTATGATGATGAAAAGTCTTTGGCACTTGAACTAAATAAACATTTGGAAATTTGGGAAAATCTTTATGGTAGTCCGTATGCTGACAGAGAGCCGGAGGAGAGATTCTTTCAAGTGATTCGTTTAGCTTATGAAAAGACAGGGCAACGTGTGGTGATTCTTGTGGACGAATATGACAAACCTATGTTGCAGACTATCGGCAATGAGAGTTTACAGGATAAATATCGTGATACACTGAAAGCTTTCTATTCAGTGTTGAAAACAATGGACGGTTACATTCGTTTTGCTCTTCTGACGGGAGTTACTAAGTTTGGTAAGGTGAGTGTGTTCAGTGATCTGAATAATCTGAATGACATTTCGATGGATAGAAGATATGTCGAGATTTGTGGTATAACGGAAGAAGAAATTCAACAGAATCTGGAGCCGGAGTTGCACGAACTTGCCGAAGTGCAGGGTATTACTTATGAGAAGGTTTGCCTGGAATTGAAAGAACGTTATGATGGGTATCATTTCACCGAAAATTCGGTGGGTTTGTATAATCCTTTTAGTTTGCTCAATACTTTTGATAAAATGAAGTTTGGTAGTTATTGGTTTGAAACCGGTACCCCTTCTTATTTGGTGAAGCTTTTGAAACGTGATAAATATGATTTGCACCGACTGACTTATGATGAAGCTACCTCTGACATGTTGAATAGCATTGACTCTACTTCAAAGAATCCTTTACCGGTGATTTACCAGAGTGGATATCTCACGATAAAAGGATATGATGAACGTTTTGATGTTTATCGCCTGGGCTTTCCTAACCGGGAAGTAGAAGAGGGATTTATAAAATATCTGCTCCCATTCTATGCAAATGTAGATGAAGGGCGAAGTGCATTTCATATCACACGCTTTGTTTCTGAAATAGAGCATGGAGATTACGAAGCTTTCCTCTGTCGGCTGCAAAGTTTCTTTGCCGATACTCCCTATGAGCTGGTACGCGATCTGGAATTGCATTATCAGAATGTACTTTTCATCGTTTACAAGCTACTTGGTTTCTATGTTCAGGCAGAATACCACACCTCAAACGGGAGAATTGATATGATGCTGAAAACTGATAAGTATATTTATGTCATGGAGTTTAAATTTGATGGTACTGCTGAAGAGGCTTTGAGACAAATTAATGAAAAGGAATATGCTGCTCCTTTTGCCAGTGATACAAGAAAAGTAATAAAAATAGGTGTGAACTTCAGTTCAAAGACGAGAAATATAGATAGTTGGAAAGTGGAATAGAATAATAAGAAGATTTCGTTTGAATCAATAGATATAGCCTTCGGAGCCCATTGCTCCGGAGGTTTTTTGTTTTTGTAGTTGGGTAGCTTATCCTTCTACTTCCAGATTACTCATTCTGTCAGTGGTTTGAAACTCAAACTCCGGATATTCGTATAAACTAAACCGGGGCTCTGTTTCACCTTCTGTGTAGCTCCATATGCTGGCGTAGTCTTCGGGATCTTCTCCCATCTTACCCAATTGTCTCAGATAAGCGGCAAGCGATTTATTTTCTACAATATAAATTTCTCCCATTTTATCGATGATCGGACTATGGTGGCGTGTGCGGTCATGGTCGAAGCGGAGAATACGTTTTCCGTCTTCAGTAAGACCTACCATGTTGAACGTCATACTCTTGCCTATGGCAGGGAGGTTGAGTACACTTCGGTCGGTAGCCAGGAAAGGCAGGTGGTGTTTCCTCATGAAGCGACGGATACGAGTTGTTGTATCTTCTCCTTTTTCGAGTAGGGTGTAGAGTTCTGTAGCTTGCTCCGGTGTCAGCTGACCATATATCTTTTCTTCATGCTGTTCCTGCAAGGAGCGGCTGTTGGGGGTAAATACAGCGTAGTTTTCATTGAAGCCTTTCACTGAGAAGGTATAATAACAAACGACTCCAAGGGAGTTGAGTATCTGACGCAGCTTTGTTGTATGTCCTCGCCGGGAAGCTGCTACGGTATAAACTAACTGGTTGGTGATAAGCCACCCGGCAGAAAGTATCTTGCTGATGGCTTCCCGTGCTTCCGGAGTGATCTCCAATGGTGTCTGGAAGTGCGTTTGGATGATGAATTGCTTCACGCCAATAGCTGAAGCCTTTTCTTTAAACTCGCGAAGAATCTCAACGAGCTCGTCATTGATACGCATAGGAAGATAGGCTGGCAAGCGCGAACCGAGACGTACACGTTGTAGTTCGGCATACTTTTCTCCCTCCGGACGTTCCTGATTAGCTTTCCGTTTGCGGGCGGCCATCCGGTATACAGCTTCCAGAATGTTTCGTAATGTTTTGTTTTGGCTCATTAGTGCATCTCCACCTGTGATAAGGATATCACGCAGTTGCGTGTCTTCTTCGAAATAACTCATCAGGCGGCGTAGCTTTTTATCCCAGGATTCTTTGGGGCGCAGGCTGTCGAATTCAAAATTCAGACGCTCGCTCTGGAAATCGTACATACGCTGGCAAGAAGCACACAATCCGCCGCAAGCCCGTCCCATGGTATCCGGTATCAGGATAGCAACTTCCGGATAACGGCGATGAATATTGTGCCCGTCCGGAAGTAACCATCCGGCTGCATTGGGTTTTCCGGCTTCTACTATGTCTTCTTTTTCCCAGGCACGGATATTGCCATATGTCTCTACCAGACGGGGGGAATAAAGAATATAACTGCGGATCGCTTCGTCATTGTATCCGTCTCCGGTAATATCAAGTAGTGACAGGTAATAAGGAGTAGCAAAGAAAGGCATTCCTTTTTTACGTGCACGAGAAAGCAGATACATCGTTTCGCTGGAAAGTGAATTTCCCAGTAGACGGTTTAATTCGGAAGGGCTTTTTATCGCCATTGACAGATGAAAGCGGAAGTCGTTCCACCATTGGCTGACGAGTTGATACTTCTCGTCATAGCTCAGCCCTTCGTCAAATTTGAAACGGGTGGAACCGGATTTGCGGTTTTCAATCTTCTGTATCAGTACGTGCAGCATTCGTTCTTTGTTTTGTGCACGGAGTTCCATGACTTCTTCATCCAGTCCGGTGGCCCAGCGTTCGGTACGGCTTTTTATCCGTTGTGGAGAGGGGAGGGGCATTTCGGGGGCATCCAGTCTTTTGAAGAGATAAAATAAGTCTATGAATAAGTCTGTTGCCAGATCTGTATTTTCCAGTTGCCCGATGAGAAACTGGTGGAGTACTGAAAGAGTCTGTACAGGCATGTCCTGTCCTGTGGAGAGTTCGTGGATATTTGTTCCGTCGTAATTGATAAGGAGTCGAATTTGCTTACCCGGGTTGCTTTCAGCTTGCGGATGGAGTGACAGGAATCTTTCGAGGCTGTTTCTAAAGTCTTTATCGTTAATACTTTGACCGGCCAGTTGGCAGAGTTCCGGTAACTCCTGTTGGTATAGTTGTTTCAGTTGTGAAAGAGTGAGGGTTAGCATTTTCTTTTGTTTCATAAGCGATTTTTCTTTTATTGGTGGTCAATATGTCAATGTACATGCACCAAACATCTACGCTAAATATTTCCGGATAAATCGGTATATTTAACGAAACGAGTCATTTATTGGCACATTATTAGGCATAAATATACAAAAAAAAGCGGAAGTACGTGACTTCCGCTTTTCTATAGCTGCATTCTTTTACGATTATTTTTTGTTTCGTAACATTTATGCTTTGACATCTTCGTTCTTACGTTTAGGCTCTTTCTTGGCCAGTAAGATAATGTTATAGACATATTCTGTCATCCATTGTTCGGAGTAGCCGAGACGTTCTTTGTACTGTCGTACGGAAGTTGCTGTTTTGTGTACGTCATCTGCTTTCCACACCGTTTTGGTACACACATCGTGTACGGTTTTTGCTGTCATGTTGCGAAGCGTCTTTTTAAATACAGACGGCATACGGAATTTCCACTGCATGAGGTTGCCCATTAGCATCATCAGGTCGTTAGAGAAACCCTGATACATAAATAAATAGGCCTGTATGTCGTTTTGTGTACGGCAGTTCTTTTTTATTGAAGAATCGATTTCTTTGAAAAATGATTCGCTGATTCCATAATCTTCCATTAACATTTTACGGGCTGCTGCTTTTTCGCCTAATCCCAGTTTTCCTCCCTGAGTGGGTATTTTGAACAGGCGTTTGAATTGCGCTACATCCGGGAGAAAACGAATATTGGTGATACCAAGACTTACAGCAATTACCGATTGGAAATATACGCGTGTCAATGACACGAAATCTTCTACATTGCCTACAGCCTTTCCGTCGGCTTCGGCTTTTTTCTTGAATAAGTTAGCAAATATGCTCATATATATTAATTATAAATTTTGAATTATGAATTCGGGTTTGCGATTGCAAAAGTACTAAATAAGTTGATTTACACCAACTATTACATCATTCATCACTTAAAATTAGTAATTAAACCGTCTACCAACATTCAATATCCTTTTCTATATCTTTCATCTTATCTTTAGTAAATACGGGGTTCTTTATTCCGCTTCTCTTCTGTGACCGGTAATCGTTTAGTAGTCTGAAAGCATATTTACCTAAAAAACTTATGGCGATAAGGTTGCATATTGCCATAAGGCCCATAGTGATATCCGCCATACTCCACACAAAGTCGAGGCTTGCCAATGAACCGAACAATACCATTCCGCCTACCAATAACCTGTATGTATATACCACCCATTTCCGGCGGGTGATGTAACGGATGTTTGCTTCACCATAATAATAATTGCCTATGATACTGCTGAAGGCAAAGAAGAACAAGGCTACTGCTACAAAAATACCTCCCGAAGCACCTATCTCGTTGGTTAGTGCCTGTTGGGTAAGTTGCACCCCATTTGCCGAACCATCGAGTGGAGCACCACTAAACAAAATAATAAATGCAGTGCAGGTACATATAATTAATGTATCTGTAAACACTCCTAATGTTTGGATAAGCCCTTGCTTTACCGGATGTGAAACGAATGCAGTTGCTGCTACATTGGGTGCTGAACCCATGCCGGCTTCATTGCTGAACAATCCCCGCTTGATACCCTGCATGAGCGCCATGCCTACACCTCCTCCTAATGCTTGTTGCCATCCGAAAGCATGGCTGACAATCATTTCGATAACAGCAGGCAGGTGAGTAATATTGAGTATTACAATGACAAGAGCCAACCCGATATACCCCAATGCCATGACAGGCACAATAACACTACTGACTTTGGCAATACGCTGGATACCACCGAATATGATAATAAGAGTCAGTGCGGTAATGATAAATCCCATAGGTACATGATTGAAGCCAAAAGCATGTTCGATAGCTGCACAAATAGTATTACTCTGTACTGAGTTAAAGGCAAATCCGAAAGTAATGGTAATAAGTACGGCAAACAGCATTCCCATCCAGGGCTGTTTCAATCCTTTTTTCATGTAATAAGCAGGACCTCCTATAAAGGAGTCTTTTCCTTTAACCTTATATAATTGTGCCAGGGTGGACTCTACAAAAGCACTCGAAGCACCCAATAGCGAGATGATCCACATCCAGAATATGGCTCCGGGACCTCCCACGGCAATAGCTGTTGCTACTCCTGCCAGATTGCCTGTCCCTACGCGGCTGGCCAATGATATGGCAAATGCCTGAAATGAGGAGATGTGTTTCTCGCTCTTGTCACCTCTTCCTGCCGAATCACCTAACAGGCGAATCATTTCGCGGATCATACGGAATTGTACAAAACGGGTTTTCAGCGTGAACCAGACAGCACATCCCATCAACATAGCGATAAGGATATATGTCCACAACGCATCATTAACCAACGTCATCCATTTGTATATCAATTCCATTCTTCTATTTCAGTCTGAAGTAAAATTTATGATTCTCAAATACCGGTTCTATTATATCAAACCGGATAAATTTAGCCAGCAAATGTTCGGCAGCACGACGCGGGATATTTGCCAGGCGGCAGTATCGATTTAATGAAAGTGAGGCGTTTGCTTCGAGCAAATCAAGCAACAGTTGTTCCCGTTCGGTGTATTGTATCAATTCTCCTACCGGGCTATCGCTTTGTTCCCATACACGCAAGTGTACCGGGGTAGCCAGGATATTCTCATCTTTTATACGAATATAAGCCAGTGGTTTGCCGGTTTCATCTTTTGCATATACCGGCTTTTGGGCACTTTCATCTATTTGTACCACTAATATAGAACGTCCTTCGGCATGAAATGTTTGCATGGAGTAGTGAACTTCGGGCAGACAATAGAGTTGAGCCGCTGCTTCTATCATATATTTCTCTTCGTCTGAACGTACACCGGCTATTTTTCCATTGTCCTTAACACCGATGAGTAAACGCCCGCCATCGGTATTGGAAAAGGCCGACAATGTTCTGGCTATTTTGCGGGCATCCGAAATTTCAAATTTAAAATCCTGTTGCTGGTGCTCTCCCTCAGCTATTAAAATATGTATGTATTCGGTATCTGTAAGTGGTTTCATGGCTGCAAAAGTAAAGAAAAAAGCCGAAACCGCCTTTTTTAGATGATTTTTCGCGGATTATTTCAAAAAAAATATTGTTTTTATGTGTTTATTTCGGGAAAGAATGTATTTTTGCCAATCATTATTAACGAAGAAAATATAAAAAGGATCATGAAAGAATTAGTAGAAAAAATCGCAGCTCTTGTAGCTGATTTCAACAAGGATGCAAATGCACAGATCGAAAACGGTAATAAAGCTGCTGGAACACGTGCACGTAAGGCTTCATTGGAAATTGAAAAAGCAATGAAAGAATTCCGTAAAGTATCTTTGGAAGAATCAAAAAAGTAATTTTTTGAATAAAGAGAAATGCGAAGCCAGACCTTATGAGGACTGGCTTTTTTATTTTATAATTGTTGAGAGAGGGCGTTTATGACTGAAATTCACCACAGAGTCGCACAGAGTTTCACTGAGTGTTATTTATCTGATTTAAAAAAATAATTAAAACTCCGTGTCACTCTGTGAGACTCTGTGGTGAACTATATTCAGAGTTCTGTTTCAATTAACCACCGCCTGCCGTACCTCCCCCTGCGGGAAGCAGGTTCAGATATTCGCCATATCCTTCTTCTTTCATCTTTTCTTTGGGGATGAAACGAAGGGAAGCACTGTTGATACAATAACGTAGCCCTCCTTTATCTGCAGGACCGTCTGTGAAAACATGTCCTAAATGTGCATCTCCGGTCTTGCTACGTACCTCTATACGTCTCATGCCATGGGAGGTATCCATGTTTTCCTTCACCAATGTTTTATCTATTGGTTTTGTGAAACTGGGCCAACCACATCCTGAATCAAATTTATCAGTAGATATAAATAATGGTTCTCCGGTAGTGATATCTACATAGATACCGGGTCGTTTCTCATCCCAATATTCATTATGAAAGGCTGGCTCGGTAGCACTTTTTTGTGTTACGGCATATTGCTCGTTGGTGAGCTTGGCACGAAGTGTGGCATCATCCGGTTTCTTGTAAACAGGTTTTGCTGTTGTTTTGGGAGCATTCGCTTTTTTGGCCAGTCCAAACAATGCCGGGTCGATATGGCAATACCCTCCCGGATTTTTATCCAGATAATCCTGGTGATAATCTTCTGCCTGATAAAAGTTGGACAATGGTTTAATTTCAATGGCGAGTGGCTTTGAATAGTTCTTTGCCAATGCTTCTACGGCAGTTTGTATAGTTGGCAGATCAGATTTATCTGTGTAATAAATACCTGTACGGTACTGTGATCCGCGGTCATTCCCTTGGCGGTTGACACTGGTGGGATCTATTGTTTTAAAGTATAAATCTATTAGTAAAGGAAGCTCTACTTCCTGTGGATTATAGATAACCTTTACCGTTTCGGCGAAATTGGTATTTCCGCTACACACCTGTTGGTATGTGGGGTTGGCAATATTTCCGTTTGCATAACCTGCCTGAGTGCTTTCTACACCCCTGATTTGTTTCAGAAAATGTTCTGTACCCCAGAAACAACCACCGGCGAAGTATATTTCTTTTTGATCTTTCATATTGTTATTCTCCTGTTTTTTGAGTTTAGTACCCTGCACACCCTGTGCATAACCTGTCAGCGAACAGCCCATGAAGAGCAGTATAGTTATAACGATTGTTTTCATACTTTTCATATAGTATATAACAAAATAGTGGTGCGTTTCACTTGTATCATTCAACTCTTTTTTAGTTATTTCACTATATCTTCTCTTTATTATGCTTATTTTTGGCACAAACTATCTTCAATTTTGCAGCAGATATAAATAAAAGAGATATGGCTAAGCAACAATTCAATAAACTCATCTGGCTGGTAGATACCATCTATCGGAGCGGACGCATTACGTTTGCTGAGATCAATCGTCGCTGGCGGACAGGAGATAGTACTCGTACGGATATTCCTTTGCGCACTTTTCATAATCACCGGCAAGCTATTGAAGAGATGTTCGACATTAATATAGAATGTGATAAGTGCACAAATACTTATTATATAGCTGATGCCGAGGGAATGTTGGGAGATAAGCTCAAAATGTGGTTGCTCAACAGCTTTTCATTAAACAACATTCTGCAGGAAAATGTGGATATGAAGAACCGGATTGTTTTTGAGGAGGTTCCTTTGGGACTACAATATATGGATATCATTATAGATGCTATGAGGACAGGGTCTGTGCTTCATATGGAGTATCAGGCTTATAACTGGGAACAACCGAAAGAGGTTTGTCTGGAACCTTACTTTCTGAAACTGTTTCGTCATCGCTGGTATCTGATAGGAGTCAACCGGAAGTATGAAGCTTTCCGTTCTTATTCTTTAGATAGAATTAAGTCGGTAAGGACAGGGAATGATACGTTCCGCTTTCCCCGGAAATTCACTCCACAGGATTATTTTCAGAATTGTTTCGGCATCATTCGTGATGAGGCACAGCAACCGCAACGTACTGTTTTGCGGGTTGTTGCCGAGCAGGCTCCTTATCTGCGTAACCTACCTTTGCATCCCAGTCAGCAAGAGATAGTAACGACAGATACTTATACTGATTTTGAAATGTATATATCGCATACTTATGATTTTATTCAGGAGTTGTTGTCTAAAGGTTCGACGGTAGAGGTTCTGGAACCTCAAAGTTTGCGTGATTTGATGAAAGCTGAAATAGAAAAGATGCAAAAACTGTACTGATTATGAATGCAAATGTTCTTGAAAAACTAAAGATATTGGCAGAGTCCGCCAAATATGATGTGTCTTGTGCTTCCAGTGGAACAGTGCGTGCCAACAAACCGGGAATGCTTGGCAATACTGTAGGAGGCTGGGGGATATGTCATAGTTTTGCCGAGGATGGGCGATGCATCTCTCTCTTGAAGATAATGCTTACCAATTATTGTATTTATGATTGTGCTTATTGCATCAACCGGCGTAGTAATGACTTGCCACGTGCCACCCTTTCTGTTTCTGAGTTGGTTGACTTGACCATTGAGTTTTATCGCCGTAATTATATAGAGGGTTTATTTCTTAGTTCGGGGGTTGTACGCAATCCCGATTATACAATGGAACGTCTGGTACGGGTAGCCAAAGACCTGCGTGAAGTGCATCGATTCAATGGATATATTCATTTGAAGAGCATCCCCGGAGCCAGTCGTGAACTGGTGACTGAAGCCGGACGTTATGCCGATCGTTTGAGTGTGAATGTTGAGATACCTAAAGAAGAGAATTTAAAGTTGCTCGCTCCGGAGAAAGACCATAAGAGCGTATTTGCTCCTATGTTGTATATTCAGCAGGGGGTACTGGAGAGTAGCGAAGAACGGAAGAAATTCAGGTATGCTCCTCGTTTTGCCCCGGCAGGCCAGAGTACGCAGATGATAGTTGGAGCTACTGCCGAAACAGATAAAGACATTCTCTTCCTCTCTTCTGCTTTGTATCAGCGTCCCACCATGAAACGGGTTTATTATTCCGGTTATGTTTCCGTCAATACCTATGATACCCGTTTGCCGGCTTTGAAGCAACCGCCTCTTGTCCGTGAAAACCGGTTGTATCAGGCAGACTGGCTAATGCGATTCTATCAGTTTAAAGTCGATGAAATAGTAGATGATGCTTATCCAGATCTTGATCTTGAAATAGATCCGAAGCTTTCGTGGGCATTGCGTCATCCCGAACAGTTTCCGATAGACATAAACAGGGCAGATTATGAAGTGATACTTCGTGTTCCGGGTATTGGGGTAAAGTCTGCAAAGTTGATTATTGCTTCGCGGCGTTATTCAAAGTTAGGATTCTATCAGCTTAAAAAGATAGGTGTAGTGATGAAGAAGGCGCAGTATTTTATTACTTGTAGTGAGCTTCCGATGAAGACTGTCAATGAAATGACCCCACATACTGTGCGTAGCCTGTTGCTTCCCAAACCTAAGAAGAAGATAGATGAGAATCAACTGACATTTACTTTTTCTGATTAACTCTGATTGTAAGTCGGCCCATGAATTTATTTATATATGATAAAACTTTTGAAGGTTTACTGACAGCTGTTTTTGATGCTTATTTTCGTAAAACTTTTCCGGATATGTTACTGTCTGAGGGAGATGTTTTGCCTCTGTTTTATGATGAAGCTTTTACAGTACATACCGATGAAGAGAAGTCCGGACGTGTGTGGCGCGGATTACAAAAGAAACTCTCGGTTTCAGCTCTTTCATCTATTACCTGGTGCTGGCTTTCTGAACTTCCGGAGGTAGACATACTGCTTTTCCGCTATATTCGTAAAGCAATTGATGCCCCCCGCTCTATTGAAACTAATTTTGGAGATCCGGATGTACTGGAGCTTGCGAAAATATGGAAAAAGGTAGATTGGGAACGGCTACGTATGCTTCAGTTCGTTCGTTTTCAGAAGGCTGCGGACGGTACTTTTTTTGCTGCTTTTGAACCTCGGCATAATGCACTACCACTTACCATAGAGCACTTCAGAGATCGTTTTGCCGATCAGAAGTGGTTGATCTATGATATGAAGCGACGTTATGGTTTTTACTATGACCTGAAAACCGTAGAAGAGGTTACTTTTGATGATGATAGCAGTGCTTCCCATCTCATTACCGGCATGCTGGACGAGAGCTTGATGGATAAGGACGAAAAGCTTTTTCAGCAGCTTTGGAAAACTTACTTTAAATCTACCACGATAAAAGAGCGCCTCAATCCGAGGAAGCACAAACAAGATATGCCAGTACGCTACTGGAAGTACCTGACTGAAAAGCAAAAGTAGCTTTACTCTATTCTTTCTACTGTCACTTCCGGAAATTCCTGTATAAGTGACAACAGATGTCCTTCGTCATAGTTACGTTTCGATTTTATTACCATTGTCACTTGGTAGAGAGATACTTCTCCGTGTCCTATGGTATCCATCTGATAGGATACAATCCGGTAGTCTTTGGAGTTGAACTTATCTGCAATTAACTTTAGTATGTTTTTATTTTCTGTAGAGAAAGTGATCATGGAGCTTTTCATACCTACACTTTTGAATATATAACTCAGTGCTTCGAGCCCGACGAGGGTTAGCAGCATTGCAGCAATTCCTATCACATACATGCCTGCACCTACAGCCAGACCTATTCCTGCTGTGGCCCATAATCCGGCAGCAGTGGTCAGCCCCCGCACTATTTGCTTCTGAAAAATAATGGTACCGGCACCGATAAAACCAATTCCACTGACTACCTGTGCTGCTACACGGCTTGGGTCCAGAGTAACACTGCTCTCTTTTATAATGTCCTGAAAGCCATATTGAGAAACAATCATTATCAAGGCACTGCCCAATGATACAAGAAAATGGGTACGATAGCCGGCCTCTTTGGCGCGATACTCTCTGTCCAGTCCGATGATGGCACCCAATATACCAGCTACTAACAATCTTAATACAAAATCAAGGTTTAATATCATACTCTTACTCTCCTTTCTGTTTTTAAATACGTTCTCTGAGGTTTATGTATAACCATCTTTACAGACTCTTAAAGATACAACTGTTTTCTTTTTCGTTGTTATTTCTTTAGTGTTATTTTAGAGTTCAGGATGAGTTTTTGTGATAAAGAGGTCATTTACCGTAGATTTTATAGTATTTGATTATCTGTTATACTTAAAATCAGTATCTTCGCAAAGAGAATATATGTATTCTATGCTGAACCGGGCTTTAAGGCATATAAATCTATAATTAAGGCATATGGACAAACAAGAACAAGACATCTTAGAACCCATGACACAGAAGGTTGGATATGGAGATGCTGAAGAAAGTAGAAATACCGGCACTTTGGTCGGTTTTGTTTTATTGAATACCAAAGAGTGTGATTTTGAAAGAATAAAAAAGAACCTGAAAGCCGACTGGAAAGATGTAGATTGGAGAAAAGTTACTAAGGAAGGATCTGCATTGGTGTTTGAGATTGATGATATGATGCTTTGTTTCAGCTATTTTGATGCTCCGGTTCCCGATAAAGAAGCTGAGTATAATGCTGAAAATAACTATCTGTGGCCGGAAGCTGTTGAAGTAACGAAAACACATGTGGCCCAACTGTGTGTAGCTGTACTGAGTCGAAATGTGTCTATTGTTGAAGCAGGTGAGCTATTTGTTAAGGGAGCCTCTTCTTGTTTGAAGCTGGCGAATGCGATTGGTTTTTACGCTTCGGGTACTGTGTTTGAACCGAAGTTTTATATAGAAGCGTCAACTGTAATGAAGGAAGATACGTTGCCCATTCTGAACTGGATTTATTTCGGTTTTACAAGAGGAAAACAGGGACCGGGTATTTATACGTATGGGATGACTGCCTTTGGTAAAGACGAACTGGAAATATTAGATAGTAGAATGAGTCCGGAAGAGTTAAGTGAGTTTTTGTATGATGTAGTATATTATATTTTAGAAAGTGATGTAACTCTGAGAGATGGTGAAACGATTGGAATGTCTGAAGAACAAAAGCTGGCTATAACTCGTTCGGAAGGAGTGTCGGTAGATGGTTTCAGTCTGAAAATTGCTCTTGAGTAAAATTTAAACGGGCTATTGGGATAGCTGGGTTTATACGATTGATTATGAAGAAAAGAATTATTTATGCCCTCTGTTTTCTTGCGATACTGATAATAGAAATTATTATTGGTGTATATGTTCACGATACCTTTGTTCGTCCTTATGTGGGTGATATTTTGGTAGTCGTACTGATTTATTGTTTTATTCGGATCTTTGTTCCCCGGTCTTTACGCTGGTTGCCAGTATATGTTTTTGCATTTGCATGTTTTATAGAGATACTTCAGTACTTTCAACTTGCCGATGTGATGGGGCTATCTGAAAACGGATTGGCTCGAATTGTGCTTGGATCAACTTTCGACTGGAAAGATATCCTTTGCTATGCAATAGGTTGTGGGATGCTTTTGCTGATAGAATATATTGAGCGTAAGATAGTGCGGCACAGAAGAGAGACCCAATCACTCATTGGTTATAAGAACCGGACTCACTGGTATCTTTAGTTTTAACTTTGTCTTTGTAAAGTGGATATCCACAATATTTGCAGTATTCTGCATTTTCATCATGTCCTGTCTTATGACAGTTGGGGCATTGTATATCTTTCAGCTTCTTATATTCTTTCATCATTGAAACGGACACAATGCCGGTTGGTACGGCAATGATGGTGTAACCAATCAGCATAACGCAGGCAGAGAGAAACTTACCCAAAGGTGTTATCGGAGTAATATCTCCATATCCTACTGTGGTCATAGTGACAATGGCCCAGTAGATGCTATTGGGGATATTGTTGAACTGCGTATCATGTTGCGTACCTTCAATCATATACATCAGTGTGCCGATGGAGATCACAAGTATTACTACAAAAAGAAAGAACACTGCTATTTTCTTACTGCTCTCTTTGAGTGAAGTGAGCAATCGTTCTCCTTCCATCCAGAAGGTGAAAAGCTTGAATATACGAAACACCCGAATAATACGGAATGCCCGGATAACCAATAGATAACGTGCTCCCGGCAGGAAAAAGGCAAGATATAGCGGTAGGGTTGCCAATAGGTCGATAATGCCGAAGAAGCTGAAAATGTACTTTTTGGGTTGTGGTGAACAGTAAATACGCGTAACGTATTCGAAAGTAAAGAAAGCCGTAAACAGATATTCGAATATAATAAACGGAGTTGAAAGCCAGGAAGGAATTCCTTGCAGACTTTCGAGAATAGCCAGCAGAATACTGAGTGCAATACATACAATAAGCGCCACATCGAACATTTTTCCTGCTGGAGTATCCGACTCAAAGATGATAACATACAACTTATGTTTCAGTGGTTTATTGTTTAAAAAACGTGTAAATCGCTCTTTTACTGTCATAATTTAACAATATAAACTTTCTATTGTTTACCGCATTTCCCCGTACGGAAAGCACAGCGTTAATCAATTACCCATTTGGGATTGTGTGGAATTGTTTTTTTAGGATTGTAGTTCATTCCCTCTTGCGTAGGTAGATGTAGAACGTATGTACGGCCTGTTTTGTTTTTCAGTGAATGCTCACGCAACCAGGGATTTGCATCACGCAATTGTGCATAGGTGAGCCCGTTCTTTTGGGCATACTCGTCCAGGTTGTCTATGGCACTGGTGATGGTTACTTTCTTGTATGGAATAGGGGGATACAAATGTTCCCGTTTTAGCAGGAAACCAAAGCGTTGCGGATTGCTGAATATCTCTTTGGCTGCCAGCCGACGGAACATATACCGGGAAGTTTCTTCCACCAGCCAAAGGTCCATGGCATGATCTGCAAGTTGCTTGTCCAACTGCGACGAAATACGTCCCTGCCCTGCATTATAGGCCGCGGAAACAGCCATCCAGTCACCGTATTTGGCATAAGCCTGTTTGAAATACTTGCAGGCGGCAATGGTTGCCTTTTCGATGTTGTAACGTTCGTCGATATTATCATTTACTTCCAGTCCGAATTCGCGTCCGGTGGCAGGCATGAATTGCCATAATCCGGCTGCCCCTGACGGAGAACGGGCAATGGGGTTGAGGCTGCTTTCAATCACCATGAGGTATTTGAAGTCATCGGGGATGCCATTGGCTTTTAAGATAGGCTCGACGATTGGGAAATAGCGGTTGGCACGTTTCAACATTAACATGGTTGTGGAGTGCATATAGGTGAAAGACATCATTTCACGATCCATACGCTCGCGGCGGTCATAGCGGCGAAGGTCAATTGTTTCACCGTCAAAGGTAGCCTGTTCAGGAACACTGGGAGGGCTGACACAATAAGGAACTTCAGACTTTACAGAGTGTGGTTCTGTCAGTTGTGTACTGCCAATGAGAATAGGCAAGGTTGCTCCGGCACAAAGTGCCAGCATGATACTTAATATTTGAGTAATACGAGTTGACTTCATATGAGTTAAAAATTGAAAGTTAAAAATTGAAAATTGAAAGTTGAAAATTGTGCCTATTAATTGTGCCTATTAATTGTGCTGTCACACTGCATAGTAATTTTCAACTTTCAACTTTCAATTTTCAACTAATATTGTTCACTTGGCAGCCGCTACAGTAGTAGATACTGCCACCCAGATAGTTTTCTTTCTTTATCGTTTCTCCGCAACGAGGGCAGGCGGTACCTGCTGTGTCTTTAGACAGATGTGGTATATATCCTCCGTTTTTTCCAAAAATATCTGTTTCCGTACTGCGTCCTCCTTGTTCATAAATCTCGTGGAGCGTAGACTTTACCTTATCGTAAAGGTTTTCTCTTTTCTCCGTAGAGAGAGCGTTGATCTTAGTTTTAGGGTGGATACGGGCATTGTACAGGATGTCCTGTAATACTCCGTTGCCTAATCCGGGTATGGTTTGTTCGGTAGCCAGAAAAGCTTTTGCCGTCTTTTTCTGTGCATCTTCGGCGTTTATCAGCTCCATGAAATATTCTTTGCTGAACTCTTCTGACATCACCTGCGGTTTATTTTTCGCCGCTTCGTAATAGGCAGATATAGGAGCATCGAATCCTTCGTTGGGAAAACACCACAAACCACCATACATTCGTACGGAAGCTACCAGGCAACTCTCATCTTCGAAACCAATGAGTAACTGGTGTTTGGCGGGAAGCCTTTCTCCGGGGGCGAAGTAACGCAGGTTGACACCATCCGTAAGAATCAGTAACATCTCTCCGGCTTTTATCTCAATCATTCCGCCTCGGGGATTGATTTCATCAATTGTTTTTCCGGCAAGACGTTCGGGATACTCTTCCGGGTTGCCATAAAACCACGCGAATTTATGGGGTGTGTATTGCGCAAACACATCGGTAATCTTCTTTCCTCTTACAGTCCGGTTCAGTTGCTCGGACAGATAACGGGCTTCGGGAGCTTCGATCATGGGATTTATGAATTATGATTTATGAATTACTGCAAAGATACTCTCATTTTACGAGCTTCAAAGAACTTTTCCCGCTTTTAATACGTTTTTGTACTATACATTAAAAACAGTTTACGTCACATGAATATAGCAATCAGCGGAGCCAGTGGCTTTATTGGCAGGCATCTTACAGCATTTCTCACGGAGCAGGGACACCGGGTGGTTCCTTTGGGGCGGCCTATGTTCCGGGAGGGTACATTAGGGTATCTGGTGCAGGCATTGTCTCATTGTGACGTAGTCATTAACCTGGCCGGTGCACCTATCAGCAGGCGGTGGACACCAGAGTATAAACGGGAGCTGTATGATAGCAGGATCAACGTGACACATCGCATCATTCGTGCTTTGGGGGCAGTGCGACGGAAGCCTCAGCTTATGATTTCGGCTTCTGCCGTAGGGTATTATCCGTTGGAGGGAACTTTTGATGAATATACCAATACGAGGGGGAGTGGATTTCTTGCTGATCTTTGTTATGCTTGGGAAAAGGAGGCCAAACGCTGTCCCCCGGAAATGCGGCTTGTGATAGCCCGTTTTGGAGTTGTCCTCTCTCCGGACGGAGGAGCTATGGAGCAAATGTTACGTCCTTTAAAGATGAAATTGGCTGCTGCTATAGGTCCGGGCACACAACCTTTTCCGTGGATTAGTATTAATGATCTTTGCCGCGCCATGGCTTTCATTATCGAGAGTGGGACCTTACGGGGAACTTTCAATTTTGTATCTCCGCAAGAGATTACACAATATGCTTTTGCCCGTGCACTGGGCAAAGCCTATCATGCCTGGGGGACGATCATTGTACCTCGTATGTGTGTGCAACTGATGTATGGCGAAGGCGCAACTTCACTTACAACCGGACAATATGTACGTCCAGGAAAACTGCTGGAATCTGGATTTAAATTCCATGATGCGGTGGTGGAACAACTTTTTCAGGGGATAGACCATACTACCGTCAATGAACTTGATTTGCCTCGTTATATGGGGCGTTGGTATGAAATAGCCCGTTACGATCATCGTTTTGAACGAGGGTTGTCTGAGGTAACAGCTACTTATACGTTGCTTCCCGATGGGAGTATCCGGGTAGAAAATGCCGGATACAAACAAGATGCTCATGGCAGAGGGAGGTATAAGCGTGCTATAGGCCGTGCAAAGATACCTGATATTACCCGGCCCGGAAAACTGAAAGTTTCATTCTTTCTGTGGTTTTATTCTGATTATTATATATTAGAGTTGGATAAGGAAGGATATAACTATGCACTCATCGGTAGCAGTTCCGATAAGTATTTGTGGATATTAAGCCGGACACCTCAACTGCCCGAGGAGGTAAAGAAACGCTTGTTGACCGTTGCGTTACAGCGGGGATATGATATAAACTTATTAGTATGGATTAACCAAAGTACACTTAAAATAGATTAGATTATGGAATATGAAATTGAACATCAGCCCGAACAGAAGCTGTTTAAAACTGAAGTAGAAGGTCGTACAGCTTTTGTACAATACCGTCTGCTAAACGGAGGTCTGGATATTATTCATACAATCGTTCCACGTCCGCTGGAAGGACAAGGAATAGCTGCCGCACTGGTGAAGGCTGCATATGATTATGCCGTTGCTAACGGATTGAAGCCAAAGGCTACCTGTTCGTATGCTGTTGCGTGGCTACAACGCCATCCGGAGGTGACAAAAGAAGCAGTGTAAAGATAACATTTATTTAACTCTCTAATAATAAGGTGAGGTTTTGGCTTCACCTTTTGTTTTATATTTTTATCGGTTTGACATAACCAATTCCGATAAAATTCATTTCAGCCTTGACGTCTTATTCTTGGAATATACCTTTGTGTTCGGATAAATAAAAGATTCCTTCTACAAAACGCCGTATCTTACTAAAACTATTTTGATTTAAGATATACAGATATAGTTTTTATTTTTTTATCGTACAAAATAGCGGAGATTTCCATATTTTTTGGCTTCAATTTAAGAATCCTATTTACATCGCTTTTTGTGGATATAATCTTGTCATTATACATGTACGATACTTTCACCCCATTCAAACAATAATCCAACTCTTTGATTTTATCCATAATTTTATTATTTACAAATAAATAACCCTCTTTTGCATATTTGGTATACACATATATTTCCCTTTTTTGTTGGATTGTATCTATTTTTTGGGAATCAACTCTATAATCTGTTTCTTTTAGTTTGGAATAATATGTAGTATTAAAGATTTCAGGAATTAATCTTTGGTCTAAATTATCTACATAAATGTACTGGTTGTAAGAGTCATATTTTTCATGTCCAGCAATATTTGTTTGAGCATTTAAATGACATGGGAAACTCAAACAAATTATTATTAAATAAATACAGGTTTTCATCGATAGTTAGTTTTTATCGTTTTGCTATGATTTAAATCATAAGGTCTAACAGGAAGTCCTATTACCTTTCTTGTATAGTTTTCATAATCAATTACACCTCCCCTAAAATTGATATTAGATGTATTCCGTTCTCCGATTTCATGAAACAAGGTAGAAGTGGTATTTTGCAGGACATTTTGTGTTGGAAACCCTATTCCTCCATTTACAAATTGCATTTGATCTAATGTAACATTTACAGTACCTACACTTGGAGCTATAACTATTGTATTATCTGTTTTAGAATATATTCCTCCTCCAAATTCATTTACAATATTAACTATTCTCACTTCTCTGCCAATAGTTAAATTATAATTGTGAAATAAATGACGGTTATTTATTAGCTTTCCAACGTTTCAGTTGTGGGAAGAACTGCTTCATATTTGCAATTGCTTCCTCTTTCGTCATCTTTATTTCAGAGTCTTTGTTGAATTCATCTACAAACTGGGCACAATGATTAATCATCTCATCCATGGTGCAATCCGCAGTGAAGTGTCCGTTGGCATAGCAATAACAGCAATATTCTTCATTCTTACTACCATCTGCTTCTGTTCCCAATACAGCAATGTCATTTAGTGGCATGCCACAGCTTTGGCAAAATTTCTGTTCCATAATTAGTTTTTGTATTTAAGTTATTTGGTTTTAATCGATAGCCGTTTCCATATCCAGCGTGGTATCATTCGCCAGAAGAATACGATAAGGGCATACCGCCAGTCAACGATTACCACCCGTTGCTTACGATTCAGTGCCCGTATAATGTGAGTTGCTACTTTTCTGGGATTCATTAGCAGTGGATACCTCTTGCCATCATTTAATAAGTCGGTGGATACAAACCCCGGGCGGATATCCGTGAAGCGAATATTTAGCTTTTGCATGTGTGCAAGCTGTTCAAGGGCGTCAATGTATGTGTTTTGAAATCGCTTTGTAGCAGAGTAAGCAGGTGCAACTCCCAATCCTTTTGTTCCGGCTATGGAACTGATAACTGCCAGATGTCCCCCACTATGTAAGTGGAAATATTGGAAGGCAGCAGTAACCATTCGCGTGAATCCTTCTACATTAGTACCAACTGTTTGTAGCTCGATGTCCGGATTTAACTCCATATTTTGATGTCCTATACCGGAACTAAGCAAAAATAAATCCATACCTCCCAATTTCTCAATTAGTTTGTGCAGCTTTTCGGTGGCGTCATCTTTGGTTACATCCAGTACTTCGGTTTCTATGTTATCTGGCGCAATCGTTCGAAATGCTTCCAAGGCAGACTGGCGTCTCCCTGCCACGCCTACTTTCCATCCTTGTAGCAGTAACCCTTTGGCTACTTCTTGTCCGATGCCGGAGGTGGCTCCAATGATAATTGCTTTTTTCATTCCTTTGTTTGTAAGATTAGTTTTTTGATTGGCAGAAGCAAAGGTAGATAAATCTTTTGAAAAATAGTCTGATATATTAAAAGTCTGACTTTTTTAATCCACCCTTGGGCTGAATAATGCAAATATAGAGATTTATTTTTGATGTAACCTATCAATATCTTTCCATAAAATGAATATAATACCATAATGGAATAACCTTTTTCCCATTTTGGGAATCATCTTTTTCATTTTGGCGGGATGGTGGATGAACTGTTTTTCATTATGAAGAAAATATATCATTGATACTGATATGTTTATCTGTTTATGGTAGAGTATTATCAGGGAATATACGTATTGAGAACAAAAGCAGTCAATGTACTGTTGCTGTTCTATCCGGAATTCTGGAAAAAACAGACAATCTTTCCAAGGAGTAAGAGGTTATCCTTTTACTCCTTGCAGTTCTACTTCAAAAATCAATGTAGAATAAGCAGGGATATTTCCACAGGCCCGTGTGCCATATCCCAACTCGTAAGGGATATAAATGATCCAGCGCGAACCGGTGGGCATTGCTTTCAGTGCTTCCTGCCAACCCTCAATGACATCTTTCACCCGGAAGGTTTCAGGGCGTTTGCGGGCAAAGGAGTCATCAAATACTTTTCCATCAATGAGGGTCCCCCGGTAGTGTACTTTTACGGTACTTTTGGCTGTTGGCACGGGGCCATTTCCCCTCAACAGAATTTTATACTGCACTCCGCAGGGAAGTTCCATTACTTCTTCTTCGGTGAGATTCTCTTTCAGAAAACGTTCGTTTGCTTCTTTGTACTCTTTATGTTTAAGACTCATAATTTATATCTGGTTAATCTGTCATTAAAAACAAAACTCTTTAGTAATTCTCTTTTAGCCATATTCCTAAAAACTGATCATAAATCTGGTAGGTTCCTTGTTCCTGTGTCACAAAATCTTTCTCCAATAGTCCTTTTAGTGCAGACTGTACGGAGCTTGACGAAGATAATTTGTATTTTTTTATAAATGCTCCCGATGTGATTGCCTGGGCTTTTCCTTCTTTAGTGATGGCAATGAGTAACTCCTTTTGCTTTTCCGGCAAACGGAAGAGTATCTCGGAATAAGTATATTTGAATGAATCTATAATTTGACGTATCGCTTCACTTACCATTTGTACTTCACAGATCGTGTCTTGGACAGTCATATCATAGAGGGTATGAAGTACTTTTTGCATATACCAGGTGATACCGTCAAACTGATGGTAGATGGTTTCGATGGTTTCATTGGTGATACTCTTTCCAGCTTCATTGAAATGCCGTTGGGCGAATAATGTGTAGTCTGTCAAAGGGATACTTTCCAGGTGCATTATCGAAACACTTTGATAAAACGGTCGCGAAGCAGTAAGAAACATGTTACCCATCACATGCCGTTGGCTTCCGGCAAAGATAAAGTGTGCATTATTACAACGTTGCACATAGGTGCGCAGCGTTGCTTCTACATTGTCTTCTGCATATCCGGCTATTTGCTGAAACTCGTCAATGGCAACAAGACAGGGTTTGTCGGCACGATTCAGGTACTGAAATATTTCGTCGAGCGTAGTTGGAGGAGCTTGTATATCTCCTAATCCGAGGTTTAGAGAAGGAGTACCGTTAATATCAAAGGTCAGGCTTGTCTGTAAAGACTTGACACTCTCCCAAAAAGCCTGTAACGCTTTTTTTCCGGCAGGTTTTAATCCTTCCAGAATCTCTTTGCTGAGGGCGAATACAAAGTCGCGCAGTGATTTGCTGGCGTAGATATCTATGAAGAATGTATAATAGTGTTTTTGAATCTCTTTATTTTGAAAGCAATGTTGGATTAATCCGGTTTTTCCCATTCTACGGGTGGAGATTATAGCTATATTGTTTCCGTTAGTTACTTCCCGGATGAGGATTTCACTCTCTTTCTTCCGGTCACAAAAGTAAGCAGGGGATATGTATCCACTTGTAATAAAAGGATTTCTGATGATTGGCATATCTTTGTTTCTTTATTATGCAAAGATAATTATTATAAAGTAATAATGCAAAGATAATAATAATCTTATTGAAATAGATGTTTTATGGCCTCCCACGGTGCATAAAGGAGCATTCTTGGTCCGGAGAAACGCATCACTTGCCGCATCCGTTCACGCATAACAGGCTTATAGCAGTGTACGGTACACTGTTTGCACGAACTTTTATTCTCTCCGAATGGACAATGGGCCAGTCTTGCATGGGCATAACGTAACAACTCTTCGCACTGAAGGCAAAGGCATTCATTCTTTTCTTTTTTCCGGCAATAGAGTCGGATCATTAACTCTACGATTCTTTTCTCCCGGTCAATACGGTTCTTACTCAATTTTATTATTTGTTAGATGGCTACAAATGTAACCAACATATCTAAAAGATACGTATCTTTGCACCCCGAAAATAAGAGGATTGCTATGAATATTAACAGCAAAGCGAAAGGATTTGTTTGTGGAGCCGTGGCGGCAGCTACATACGGCATGAATCCGTTGTTTACTCTCCCGTTATATAAAGAAGGGATGAGTGTAGACTCGGTATTGTTTTATCGTTATGGTTTTGCCGTCCTTATTCTTGGTATCCTGATGAAGATACAAGGGCAATCATTTGCTTTGAAGAAAAACGAAATATTTCCGTTGGTGGTGGGAGGTTTACTCTTTTCCGCCTCTTCTTTGCTTCTGTTTATGAGTTACAAGCATATGGATGCAGGCATTGCTTCCACTATTCTGTTTGTTTATCCGTTGATGGTGGCAGTTATTATGTTTCTGTTTTTTCGTGAAAAGATATCTCTGTTGACTGTCTTTTGTATCTTGATGGCACTTTCGGGTATTGGTATGCTTTACAAAGGGGATGGTGGCGAAACTCTTAGTTTAATAGGTATGTTGCTGGTTATTCTCTCTTCGTTGTCATATGCTATTTATATTGTAGGAGTCAATCACTCTACCCTTAAACTGATGTCTACGGCTAAGCTGACTTTTTATGCCTTACTTTTCGGGCTTTCTATCTATATTGTTCGTTCCAACTTTTGTACAGAGTTACAGGCTATTCCTTCTCTTCCGGCCTGGGGGAATATTCTTGCAATGGCTTTTTTGCCTACGGTTATCTCCTTGATTTGTACTGCTATATCAATACATAGTATTGGTTCTACCTCTACAGCTATTATGGGGGCACTCGAACCGGTAACTGCTCTTTTTTTCGGTGTTATGATATTCGGTGAGCGACTCACACCTCGTCTGATGCTGGGGATTCTGATGATTCTTGTTGCCGTAACTTTTATTGTTGTAGGTAAATCTGTTATGGAGAAGATAAATCATCTGTTTATGCAGTTGATGCATCGCCGATAATCAATGGCTGATTTTAGAGCGTTCTTTCATAGTTGATAAAACAGGAAGTTTGTTTTGTCAGAATGTATGAGGGAGGATAAATCCTTGTATAATAATTGTTTTGTAAATAGTTGAGAATCAATAGGAGAGAGGCATACATATCTCCATCGCAAAAGTGTACAATAAAGGATGTGTTAATTGTACACTTTTATCATATAATATTGTACACTCTTATGCTACCAAACTGTACACTCTTGTCAATAGAAAACAGTATGTTAATTTTCTTGTTAACAACGTTAATGAAAATCAGTTTCTTTATATCGTTACTTCCCTGTTAAAATCTCCACGCCAATATCCTGCTGCTTTTTGTTCCTTGCTGCATCCGGATCGTTTTGTATTCAGCTACATCTTCCAACTTTAGCCGGGTATATAGTTTGTTCAGGTTCTTCTCTTTGGAAACTAAACTGGTGAACCAACCACAGTTCTTCTGGTATTTCCGGCTTTCGGTAATCATATCCAAAAGAAAGCGAAGTTCTCCACCTTCGCACCAAAGTTCATTTGCATTGCCGCCAAAATTGAGTTGGGCTTTGGATACTTTTTTTCCTTTCAAACTGCTGAGCTTGCGTAGCGTTCCTTCTTCCGCTTCTTCTTTAGAACTGTGAAACGGGGGATTACATATGGTCACATCGAAGTATTCATCCGGTTGTATTATTCCTTTGAAAATACTCCGGTTGTCCTTTTGTAATCGTAATTCTATCTTATGGACTAATACCGGATTACAGGTAACAATCTTTCTGGCATTCTCTATTGAGACAGGATCAATATCCGAACCGACAAATGTCCATCCGTATTCAGTACAACCAATGATCGGATAAATACAATTGGCGCCTACGCCAATATCCAGACATCTGTACTTGGGCGTTTCCTCTAACGAATTCCCGGAATTAAGTAAATCGGCAATGTAATGGATATAGTCTGCTCTGCCGGGAATGGGAGGGCATAAATATCCTTTGGGAATATCCCAGTACCGGATTCCGTAATAACTTATTAGTAATGCTTTATTCAGAGCCTTTACTGCCTGCGGATTGAAAAAGTTGATACTTAATGTTCCGTATGGATTGGGTGAAACAAACTTCTTGAGCGGTGGATAATTTTCTGTCAGTTTCGAAAAATCATACTGCCCGTTGTGCCTGTTTCTTTTATGTAATTCGTTTCTTTCTGTCATGGCGGCAAAGATACGGAGAATCTGTTTTATTATTATGGAATAATTTATTAAATTGTAGAAGTCGGATGATGCTATGTTATTATGAATTGCGTATTTTTGCATATACCAATAAAATAGAATAAATATGGAAACGAAATATCTTACTCTAACAAAGGAAAACATAGAGACTGAGCATATTTGTTGTGCCTTCTCTGATAAGAAATGTAAAGAAAGTTATGAGTTGAAAAAAGAGTGGCTGAAAAGAGAGTTTGATAATGGATTTGTTTTCAGACGCCTCGATGAGCGTGCTAAAGTATTTATAGAATATGTGCCTGCCGAAAAAGCATGGATACCTGTTGATGCTCCCGGTTATTTAATGATAAACTGTTTCTGGGTGTCAGGACAATACAAGGGAAAAGGATATGGCAAGGCTTTGCTGCAATCGGCCATTGACGATGCAAAAGAACAGGGAAAACATGGTCTGGTTACCGTAGCCGGTACATCTAAATTTCATTTTATGAGTGATACAAAATGGCTCTTGAAACAAGGGTTTGAGACTGTAGATAAACTTCCTTACGGATTTAGTCTTTTAGTCCTGAAGATAAATCCGGATGCATTGAATCCTTCGTTTAAAAAGTGTGTGTCAACCGGAGAATGTGAGGATAAAGATGGGGTAGTCGTTTATTATACCAATCGTTGTCCGTTTGCGGAGTATCATGTTCGTAACTCCTTGGTAAGCGTAGCTGAAAGTAAGGGAATCCCATTGAAAATAGTGAAGTTGCAAACTCTGGAACAAGCACAGACAGCCCCTACACCCGCCACTATATTTTCTCTTTTTTATAATGGGAAGTTTGTCACGACCGATCTGAGTGCGTGTATTGATAAGCGGTTTGATAAAGTAATAAAGATAGAGACACAATCTGAATGATTGTGTCCCTTTTCAGAGATAGACAAATTCCTTCTCAGAAGTTTCTTAAAACTTCCATCATACTTGGGCGTCGTTTATAGGTAACTCTGAATTCTTCAACAATCTCCTGTACCAGCGCTTTACCACCTTTCAGTTTTTTCGTTTCTTTCAGAATTCGGGCAATGTATTCATAATGGTTTCTGCCTACATTCTCTTCTGCATATTTGCAGATACTTTTATGGAGAAGCAGCAAAATTTCATCGGAGTAGATTTCTGTCAGATGGTGGGCATAATGGAGCAATGCCTCTATTGATCTGTGGGATGTGTCGGACAACAAATTTAGCAGACTTTCATAATCTTCTTCTTCTGCGTAGATATCTGCTTCATTACATTGTCCACCCAAATAATATTTGATGAATTTCGTTTGCTTCATCATTGCATTTAAAAATGTTTTCCATTTTTCTTTTGCCACGTACTTTTTCAGTTTACGATAATAGGCAAGATCGCCGTTTTCTAATATAAACAGCTCTTTACATGCATCTATAAGGTCTGGAATATTTTCTGTCTGCTCGTAAATCGACAGTTTATATTCCAGCCATTCTTTTATCGTTCCCAACTCTCCTTTCTTTTGCGCTATTTGTATTCCCTCATTCAGTGTTTTTATCGTTTCATCATATTGTTGGTTTTCAATGTAGCGTTCTACTTCCTGTTTCCTGATTTCCGGTAGGTAGAGATAAAACTTTATGGTGGCTTGTGCCTCTTCTTCACGATGCAGTGCACGTAAAATATCGACTTTACGCTCAATTAGTTTATAAAGTTCCCAACTGTCTTTTCTTTCTTCAATTAATTGATTCACATATGATAAGGCCTCCTCTTTCGTCTGTGTCTCTAATGTTATCAGTTCCAGTAATTGTTCTATATCATAAATGTCATACTCCCTGTAAGCTGATAATTTTTCTATTAGTCTGACTTCCTTCAGAATTTCTTTTTTTAATGTAGCGGATGCATCAGAGTGTTTGATTATATTCATTAGTATTTTTCCTGAACTGTCACAGAAATTAATAATAGCCATTCCGTCATGATACAGTAATTCTTGTTCTATATAGTTTTCACCAATAGATTGTAAAATTTGCAAAGCAATTGAAGCAGCATCCGCAAAATTATGTCGTTCACATAGTAATTCTGCTTTTTTCAGATAACCGTCCAGGTAACAGGACACTTTGTTCCAATCAGTCTCTGGTCCGTGATATCTTCCGTATCTGTCTTCGGTTTCTCTATAAGGTACGTTGAAACATTGTTGTATTTCTGTCCGGTAATCCAGACTTGTTTTATTCGTTGTGTTCCGTGCAGGGAGAAATTTTTCTATTAACGCCTGTTTGCATTCAGGATGTCCGGAAGCATATTCCAATATGAAGTTAGATAATTGCTTCGGTGAAATGAAAGATAATATGTCTTTTACGTTAGTGTCTTTCGACATTTTCTTTTGTTTCTCCATGATCTTTACTTCTTTAGCAGACGGGAAACGCTTTTCTTTGGATTTGTTTTCACGAATTGCTAATATTACGGCTACTACATGCTTGCAAATATCACCATCATATGGACAATCACAATCCCAATATACAATTTCTTTGCCTTCTATAGAAACCTCTACTTCATAATCCTTCGTTCCTTCTACTTGCGCAATCCATTCACCCGGTTCTGTCTCTTCCAGTTCGGTAACTGCACCACTTTCAAAGTATTCCTCTCCTCGCATCCATATATGTGGAGGTACAAAGTTCTCAAAATTGGATAGTGTCATCATAATAATTCTGTTTTTTTAAGTTGAGAGCGTACCGCTCTGTTATTATGTTCAAGAATATCAGATAGAAGAAAGCCTGTATTGACTGTGAAATATCAGTATTCATATTATTTCCGAATATACACTTTTACCATTACAGATTAAAAATGATTGAATTTGTTCTTAATTTCGTTATATATACTTTTTTGCCATTCTTGTATATCGTTTTTTATAGAAAGGGTGAATATATGGCATTTACGAGTTGTTTCCATACCATTATTACTGGTATGCATATAAGCACCTTCTATCGGTTCGGTTTCATCTCCGGGATATACAAGAGCCACGTGTTGGGCATTGAAATATTCGTGGTAAACATACATTTGTCTGAGATCATCGGTTGATGGATTATTTCCATTGATATTTTTCCATTTCGTATCCAATACCACGCAAAAATCTTCTCCGATGTTTACCACAATATCCGGTCTTATGGAAGTTATGTGTCCTAATGCATGTTTCCAAAAATTCTTTCGTACTTGTTTTTTTACTGTTTCACCTGGCTGACAATGTTTTCGGAGACTAATATATACGAATTCTTCCCAAAGCAGATTCATATCAAACATCAATGCTAATACATCATTGTGTCCTCCTCGGATGTCCGGATGATAACACAGCAAGAGCAGGCGGGCTATGTTAATTGCATTTCTATAAGAAAAAGTTTTTCGGTCATAATTTATTCTTGCGAATATTTCATCTGTAACCTGTATGTCGGGCATTTCCGGAAAGTTCAGCAGTAGAGTTCCAATACGACTTTGTAAAGCCGGATCAGTATTAATGATTTTCAGTAGACGAATTGTTTTATAAAGTATACAGTGTAACTTATGCTCGGTATCGTAAGATACGTAGCGGACATAAAAACGCTCTTGATGAGTTAGGTTTTCTCGGATGTGTTGACTGAACTTCAGGCTTCCTTTTAATGTGGTAACATTCCCTTCTTTCGGATGATACTTTTTTGCCAATCCATTACGCAATAGATATTCTACTTCATTTATAAAGAGTTCAAAGTAGAGACTGAGTAGGCTATTGGGCTTTATTTGCAGCAGACTGTTTCCAGGAGTTTGTACATCAAAAGGACCTATCGTTAACAACATGCTGATCAGCATATCACGCCATTGTTTTTTTTCTTCTCTTCCGAAATTTATATGGTCAGCCTTAGGTAGTACTTCAACTACAGTATCACCTACTTGTATTACTCCTACATATTCATTAAACCGGATACCATTATGTACAAGTGAAAAATAAGGGACTCCTTGGTCGCCATAATGTTGTTGGAAGGACTGTAGCTTATATTTATCAAAAATGATAGTCTTATTCCCATAGGTAAATTCTTCACCTAATCGAATGACTTGGTGTTCGAATACACTGATATGTCCGTTAGCCCCTAACATAGTTTATTTATTCAGAAGTTGCAGGATTGCTTTCTTGAACTCATCTTTACCCATCTTTGTTGCAGAACAGTCTTTTATTTTGCAAATAGCCCTGTTGGTAAAACTTGAAACGTCGTTGTCGTAATCAAAATCGGCGAATATTTTGCTGATGTTACTCGGACTTTTTATTGATTCTATAAAGCCTTTACCTACTATAAGGCCAATTTTTCCATGGTCTCCGAAGAAATATTCTTGTAATAAAGGTAATATATTCTGATGGAATACAGCTTGTAATTTCTCAAGACTATCTACTTTCATAAAATAACTGTGGCCTATCAAATGATCTTTGTCAAGTAGAAGTTCAATACGTTCGTTTATTTTCTTCAATATATCCTTTAGCGAGAATTCTTCTTCGTCTATTTGAATTGTATTTTCCAGTAATTCCGGTTTGGGGGGTATTTCCTGAAAGCAAAATCGACGGCGTAGTGCTGTGTCGAGAGCTTCTACACTACGGTCGGCAGTATTCATTGTACCAATGATATAAAGATTAGGTGGTACGCCGAATCTATCTTTACTATACGGTAAGATGGTTTCCAGAACCTCTTCTTTTCCCAGACGCTTATCCTCTTCAATGAGTGTGATCAATTCACCAAAGATTTGAGATACATTACCACGGTTTATCTCGTCAATAATAAGAATGTAAGGCTTTACCTTTTTATTTGCACCCTTTGTCGGTTGATCCGATGATTCGTCTAATTGATAGCTTTTAAGTTTATTAAGTAAAGACTGATAATATTTGCCTAAGCCTTCAGATTGAATGGGACGAGTTCCATAAAAATAATCCTTGAGAGTAGATATATTTAAAGTATGGCTTGTGCCTCCACTTGCTTTTTTAAAGTGAATAGAATTTGAAGTAAAATTTAAAATGGTGTAATCCTTTCCTTTTTGTTTTAAAGGAAAAAGTAATTGATGATTATTTTCCCATTCCTCTTGTAACATCTCAAATGCGTCATTAAAAGAGATAGTATCATTTACGGGAGTGTGGGCTTCTGACCAATTGTTACGTGCTACTTCTGCTAATTTTTTAAAGATTCCTGCTTCGACATCATAAGCTACTTGTTTTTCATTGTTTGTATACGGCTTTATCCCTTCGATAAAATCTTCATAACACATACTTTGATGGAAAGTGACAAAAGCGATTTGCCCCTGTGGATTCGTCCAATCATCGATAAGCAGTTCGTTAAAGCGTTCCTTTAATTTATCTCTTTTGGAAAATCTACTTTCAAGTTCCTCCTCTGTAAGTCCATCTATGATTGAAATGGCTTTGTTAATCGTATGATATGTCTTTCCTGTGCCAGGAGGGCCATATAAGATTTGATTAAGAGGATTTGATAGATTGTTTATTTTCATGTTAGTATCTATATTTTGAGTTAACTCAATTTCAGGACCATTCTTACCAAGTGATATCACATCTTCTATTTCCTTAATTTTATCTTTGTCCGTAATTTGGTATACGGCTGTCATTTTTCCGATCTTATTAGACAATTCTGGTTGGATACTCAACCATTTCACCGTTTTTTGATGTGGAAAATCAGCATCCGTATTATATTGATAATCATCTTCAACCTGTGCAATACCTAATACAGAATAACCGTCTTGTACCAGTACAATATCTCCTATGTGGATTTTTGAATAGAAGTTAAATATTTCTCCGGCTTTTCTGCTTCTTACTTGACTTTCAGAGTTATAATATCCATTCTCATCGAGTAAGCTTATAATATCATTTTTACTCTTTACTCCGGCACTCTTCAGATCTCCTATTTCCGGCCAGCCAATACAAATCTTTTTTTCAGATTTCATTTCTTCCCAATAACTGGTATCACCGTCTTTTGTACCAATTCTCCAATAAGAAGCTTTTTCAATCCATTCATCTTTCAAAATCTCCGGTAAATATTGGTTGAATATGGAGAAGTAGGTATCTACGTCAAAAGGTATACCACGTTTAACTATGTTTTTGTCTTTTTTTTCGTCTAACGGGCGATTATAAAAACAAAATTCTACATTACCATCATATATATCCAGAAATAGTTGTTTAGCTGTTGTTTGGCTTTTGTGTGTTTGGTTTATGAAAGCTATCCAACAGCGGGTACTACCAGTATTCCGGGCACCTCGGAAATCAAAATCTTTTGCAACGATTTTACCATTAGCACCGAGTGAATCGATTGTAATGTTAATTATATTATGGACGGGAATATTCATCTTATAGTCTGCATCCGCGAGTATTAATATATATAATATGCTATACCAACTGGGATACATCTTAAATTTGTCGGGAGCTTTATCCTTTTCAGCATTGATTATAGCTTCTATTTCTGCTTTACTGATAGTTCTATCTTTTACAATTTGCGATATCTCCTTGCGGATTGTAAGGATAGGACCATTTCCATTTTGATATTGCTCGAAATTTTTTTGCTTAACGTCTGAAGGTAGATTATTTAAGTAATCAACCAATGCGTCATTGTTGTCAGAAAGCTCTTTTATCTGAATAGAGTATTCCCTTAGTCTTTCAATGTTCTCTATGAAATTTTTTTTATCTATATCCATGTTTTTCTTATATTTCGATTTGACCGTTCATTAACTTAGGTAAGAGAATGTCGCGGGCTTCGTGAAGTTCGTTGTTATAAATTTCGAATTAGTTTAAACTAACTTCTGATTCTTCCTTGCATATTGTAATGGAAGTATTTTATATTTTCAGAATGTCTGACAAAGTTAATTATTTTAGCCGTTATTTACAAAGAATCTGTGGATATTCCGGAGATAAATATTTCAAAGTACATAGTGCTTTTGGCTGATAACATTAATAATATGAACAAAAGTAATGAGTCGTTTTTAAAGTTTTCATAGAAAGTGCATATAAAAAAACGGTACCCCGATTCACATCGCAGCACCGTCACAACACAAACACAAAATAAAACACGACAAAACTACTATGCAATCTTACCTGTCTATGCCGGGGAGGCATGCGAATGCTGCGATATGGATATTCACATATGCATAAAGAGCTTCAGGCTGATTTGCATAATATAAACGCAAAGGGATTTTTTTTGTTCAATAGGAAGTATAAAAAAAGTGATTTTATAGGAGTAATTATTGTTGTACCTCATAAAAACGTTACTTTTGCTCCTTCTAAAGACAGAAATGCGTATGGAACCCAGAGAACTTATCAACTTTATGGCTATTGCCGAGAGACTAAAGTGTAATACACGCCATTCGTGGACATCAACCTATCGCCATGAGAGCGTAGCTGAGCATAGTTGGCGACTCACTTTACTGGCATATTTTGTACAGGATGAATTTCCTGAGGCTGATATGAATAAAGTGATTCAGATGTGTATTCTTCATGATTTAGGTGAGGCTATCACAGGAGACATTCCTGCTTTCTATAAAACGCAGAAAGATGAAGAGGTTGAAGACCGTAAGATTGAGGAGTTGTTTCAGACTCTACCTCCTTTTTATCGGGATAAACTATTGCCGTTATTTCGGGAGATGGGAGAGCTTGCAACGCTGGAGGCGAAGATATACAAAGCTTTGGATAAAATGGAAGCTATCATTCAACACAATGAAGCTGATATTTCTACCTGGATTCCTTTGGAATATACTGCCAACTTGGAGTATGGAGCAGAGAATGTAGCGTTTTCTCCTTATTTGAGACGGTTGAAACAGGAGCTCTATAATGATTCGGTTCGAAAGATTGAAAGTGTATCTGGCCAAGGGGGAGGCAGCAATAACAGATGGGTTGATTTGACACTGAAAGTCACCCCGAAGATGATAAAAGATGCACAGGGAAATGAGAACAAGGCTTTCACGGGACATTTAGGTACTCATTTTGATGTGATGAATAAAGAATTCCCATTGAACTATACAGAACGAAAAGCTATTGTTTTTGATGTGAGTTCCATATCCGGCAGAGACATAGAGGTGCAGGATATTGATCTTTCTAAAGTGAGGCCCGATATGTTTGTTTCTTTTTATAGCGGATATATTGAAAGGGAAAGTTATGGTAGTAAAGCCTATTTCTCAGAACATCCGCAATTGTCGGATGAACTGATAGAGAAGCTGTTGGACAGACATATTTCTATAATAGGAATTGATTTTGCCGGTGTGAGAAGAGGGAAAGAGCATACGCCTAAAGATCAGTATTGTGCTGATAAGGGCGTTTTTATCATAGAAAATCTCTGCCATTTGGGACAGTTATTGGTTGGTGATGAGAAGTCTGCTGAATTTATAGCCAATACATATCCTATGAATTTTGCAGAGATGACCGGTTTACCTTGTAGAGTTATAGCTAAGAGAAAGTGATTAAAATTTAGTCAGACGCTTGGGAGAACCGTGCCAGGAACATCCCAGACAGTATATTTCTGTCATATCAAATCCTTCTGTCGAAGCTTCTGCATCTTTGGGAACCACTGTTCCTTCTTGGGTAATATATACTAACAGGCGTTCGCCCTGTTCATTTTTAACATACATACCAGCGATTTTACACTGGGGACAAAGTAATTTTCTCATTCTGCTATCCTATGGTTTACGCCTACAAAGATAGGTGATTAATCTTTGCAGGATTGCTTCATTAATTTTCTTTAAGTAGATTCTGAACTTACTCTTTCAAAGAATATCCATTAGAAAGTAACTGAAAATAACATTTCTGCCTGGAAGTTTCCATAATCAATCGGTTTAATCAATCGTACTCCGGTAGTGAGTGGATAGCTCATGCACAATACATTCCAGTCGAATATGAAATCGGCTCCGTAAGAACTTTGTGTAGTCCATGCGCTCTTACGACTGGCTTGATTGCGTGACAGATCGTAGAAGAGGTTAGCACGTAACCGGCGGATATAAATCAATGGCCCGATACTTAGATCCGGTGACAGGAGAGGAAGAGCATAATCAGCTTTGAAAGCCCATTGTTGCTGGGTTTGATATTGAAAATTATATCCGCGTGGCTTTTCCAATAAGTGTTTGGGAAGATACAATGCTTTGTTGTCCAGGTCTTGATACTGATAGCCGAAGCGGAGCATTAAGCCTTGGTTGCGTACAATGCCGGGCCAGTAAGTAGTAAGCCGGGCAGCATACAGACTTCCATAATTTTCTGTATTGAAGGGCGTCATCAGGTATTGTAACCGGAGCTGGTAACCGTTACGGGGGAGAATATCCCGCTGGGCCTTTCGCCTGTAATTATAGAACAGGACTTCCGGCAGGATGTATTGAAAGTTACGAAACTTCTGCGTACTGTATTCCTGGTACTTATTATTGGTGAAATAGTAAGTGAATGCTGGTTGTATACCTCTGATCCGTTGATTTCGTGTCAGATTAAAGGGGAGATAGACACGAGCTTCAGCTTCCAGCAGATTGCGGTTGGTATAATATCCTTGGGTTACAGCCTGTCCTTTTTCATTCTTTTTCCAGGCCATATTAAAAGCCTTGTCGCCATAATCGGCAGCAAGGTCGATGACCGGGAACCATCCTTGATAGGTAAAAGATAATTTTCCGTGATGATACCCTTTGTGATAGTACCAACCTGCCTGCATGATGGCAGTATTCAGCGTATTCTGAGACATGATTGTAGCCCCGGGCTTAACAATTGTGCTGAGATCCGAAGCACTGGTATTCATCGCTTCTGCCACATCATAATAGAATGGGGCCCAACTATGGATTTTGAATGTATGTACTCCTTTCCGATAACGCTCCGGTTGAAAATCGACGGCCTCCAGGCGTACAGAGTCAAGGTTGAATTGTTCTTGTGCGGCCAGTGTCTCTGTGAAAGGCATAGAAGCGGGTTTCCCGAAATCGGTCTTTTCAAACAACAGGCTGTCTGCAGGTAGTGAAGCAATCCGGTACCCATTTGCCTGATAGTCGGCAAAGAATAAGCGATGGTCCGATCTGGAAAATGAGGGATCGAATGCCCCGAATCGTGCATTAGTCAGGCGATATACCTGATTATCTGCCGGGTTAAAGCAATATATATTGTTGGTGCCGTTGGCGCCCGATTCAAAATAGATTTTTCCATCCTTCCAGATTGGTGAAGTGATATTGACAGAGGTGGTTTGTAGTAGTTCTTTCCACATACCGGAGGAAGGATCAAATTGAAACAGAGTGATTCCTGTATCTGTAACGGCTATTGCAGTAATCTTGTCATCCGCTCCGAAAGTCAGTTCTTTGATGAATGCATTCTCCGGAACGTCAAAAGACCGGAGTTCTTTTCCATTTTCCAGATTGACTAATACAAGCTGATTCTTTCCGGCAATTGTGCTTCGCGAAACTGCGGCTATCTGTCCGTTTTTGTCAATAGAAGGGGCGAGGTAACGTTGGCGGGGAGCAACCGTTTTTATCCGGTCTTTATCCAGATCGTAGTATTTCAGTACGGAATAGTTTTCATGGGTCCAGCGGATACCCGGAACTATTTCTGTCCAGTAGATACGATTGTTGTGGAAATCTAACCGGCTGTTGATACTGCCTATATAGCTCAACCGTTTTTCTTTTCCATTGCTGATGGCTACTAAAGAATTAATATCTTTCAGTCCCGATTTGACAGCTATCACAACAGAGTCATTGATAGCCAAAGGATACCTGTAGGATGTGTAGGTTTTATTGTCGGGCGATAGATATGCCGGAACAATGACAGCTGTATCCTGTTTTTCCCATCCCTCCCTCAAAAAGTCGAATGTGTCGTGATAGAGTCGTTTAAAACTACTTCCCGTATAGTGTTTGAATGAGCCTTCAAAAAGTATATTACTGGTATACCGGGTGGTGCTTTTATCCCAAATATCACTTCCATAACGCTGACGGGCATAGGAAGTCATATCATATCCCAATGCATAATATGTACCGGTATAGTTTTTGTATGAACCTAACAGCCATTTATCAAAAGAGTAGAATTTGTCTCCTCCCAGCATTTGTGCCCGGTAAGCCATATTGAATTCGGGCAATCGTCCTCTGCCTCCGTTGGACATGGCTGTTTCTGTACCTACGGCATCACCTTCGAGAAACCACACGGGCAGGAAGAATGCAGCAACTCCCGCAGCCTGTTCGCCTATCAGATAATAGAATGGCTTGAAAATGCCACGCATTACTTTTCCTGTCTGGAATACGTGCCGGGATTCGTGTAATACCAGATGTTTATCCCACCTTTGAATACCTAAATCAGAAGATGGAGTAGTGATGAGCTCCATACGGCGGGGAGCCCACGATACCATGCCGTTGGATATCATATTGGCAGGGTGCAGGATAACGGGAAACTTAGCCTTTATGGGTTTTCCGATTGTTTTTTGTATGTGCGGATAAGCATTTTCCAGGTAGAGGGCATAGCGGTAGGCCATGGAGTCTGTTCCTTGTGGATAAACCAGGTTGTAATGAGGCAGCCGGACTATATTCCATTTGAACCGGGCGGGGTCTGAACCATAGTCCATGAATTGGGCACGCAAACCGGATGAGGCCAGCAGGCAGACAAAGAGAAGAGGCAGGTATTTTAATTTTGACATTTAAAGTCTTTATTGGATTATCAGGACACAAAACTATAAAAAATAAGTTTTTTAGTTCTTTAGTTTATGAGTTTTTTAGTTGTATACTCTCATATTGTGACTTATGAACCCACAAACCCACAAACTCACAAACTTACAAACTCACAAACTTACAAACTCACAAACTTACAAACTTACAAACTCACAAACTTACAAACTTACAAACTCACAAACTTACAAACTCACAAACTTACAAACTCACAAACTTACAAACTTACAAACTCACAAACTTACAAACTTACAAACTCACAAACTTACAAACTCACAAACTTACAAACCCACAAACTCACAAACTCTTATACATCACAAAATTAGTCATTTTAACATCGCCTATAGATACTATCTGCTCTTTTTCTGTCGTATATCCCTGCTTTTCAAAGAAAGGGTGAGCGGTAATACTGACTTCTGAGTGGATAGACACTGCCTGATGGAGACGGGCATACTCTTCTGCCTGGCATAAAAGGAGAGAAGCTATGCCTTGATGCTGGAATTGGGGGTGAACAAACATGCTGTGTAGATAGCCGTTAGCATTGATAGAAGTGAAACCAACTGTACGGAAGTGTTTCGTCTCTTCGGCGAGTATGAAATGTAAATCACTTTGAAGTAGTTCCCGCCAGCGCTCCGGGGTTGCTCTTTCAATCCATGCACGGATTTGCGGAGCGGTATAGTGCTGCGAACAGGTGTTGAGAACACTTTGTTCAAACGTAGCATGCATGGTAGGGATGTCCTCGGGTTCTGCTTTTCTCAACCGGATGTTTTTCAGTTGCATATGCAGAATCGGGAATGGTTTTCCCATACTGTCCAGATCGTCCCGGCTGATGATTTCAAACCCTCTGTTCTGATAGAATCGGAGTGCCTGCCCGTTCTGCTCGTTTACATCTACTTTATGTATCTGTTTTTGGCGTATTGCAAATTCTATTAATTGTTTGCCATATCCATGTCCCTGTTCATCAGGATCTACAAACAACATTTCGATGAGGTTGTCACTCAATCCCATGAAAGCGGTTATCTGTCCGGAATGATTACGGATTGTGTAAAGTTGTACTGCCGGAAAATATTCATGGCGTACTAAGGGCTTATAAAACCGTATATCTTCTTCGGATAGAAAGTGGTGAGAACTTCGGACTGCTCTTTCCCATATTTGGAGGAGGACATCGTATTCTTGTGTATTAGCTTGATTTATCATGATTGTTTTCGTTTATAAATATGTGGTATAAATATAGAGGTTTCCTGCCAGATCAGAAAATGTTAGAAATCCGCTTTTCTTTCAATACGAATGATCTCTCCGGAAACCGGATGTACAAACTCCAGGTATTCGGCATGCAGATAAAGCCGGTCTGCTTGCTTTCCATAGAGCTCGTCTCCCGTAATAGGGCAGTTAAGACCAAGCGGGTGGGCGGCATGAACACGTAATTGATGTGTCCGTCCGGTGAGTGGATAGAAAGCTATACGTGTTTGAGATTCATTACGTTCGAGAACCTGATATTTAGTGATGGCGGTTTTACCATACTCTTTATTTACTATCTGCCGGGGTCTGTCGAGAGGATCCGGACAGATTGGAAGATTCAGAACGCCTTCATCCGGTGCGATGATTCCGTCCAGTAAAGCAATATAACGCTTCTTTACTGTACGATTCTTGAACTGTGCCTGCAGATTCTGATGTGTTTCTTTGGTTTTGGCAATAAGCAGTACTCCCGAAGTAGCCATATCCAGACGATGTACGATCATTGGGCCTGTAGCATCAGGATATTGGGTTCTCAGGTGTTGATAGACAGAATTTATTTCTCCCTTTCCGGGTACGGAAAGCATGCCGGCGGGTTTGTTGACAACAAGCAACTGCTCATCTTCAAAAAGAACTTCGAGTGTTGTCTTCTTGTGAAGATCGTTCGATAATGGATTGGGCTCTACATCCAGACCTTGTAACATGTGTTTCAGAATAGGTTCACACTTTCCTTTGCAGGCAGGATAGTAGTAACCATGGTGGCGTATTTCTGCTTTTGGAGAGTTGCCCCACCAGAATTCGGCCATGGCAATGGGTTTGAGCTGGTGCAGATAGGCATATTGTAATAGTTTGGGAGCAGCACATTCGCCGGCACCGGCGGGAGGCGTTTTCTGTACGGTCTGCTTGAAGATAGCACATAGATCCTTTATTTCTCCGTTGGCATTTAGCATTTTGAATTGTTTAAAAAGCTTTTGCTGCAAGGCTGCCGATCGTATTTTGCGCTCGTTTTTGAGAGCTTCTATTTTTGCTGTATAATCATCTGTTTCCTTTTGCAGGGCAGTAATGCGATCTTTCCAATACTTTTCCAGTCGTTTGAATTCTGCTTTCTGATGCTGGCTTTCGCGTATCATAGCTGCTTGTTCTGCCTCATCGGGATTGTTTACACGACGAAGTTCACGTACTTCTTTGGCTACTTTCAAAGCTGCCTTAGCCTGAGTTATAGCTTGCCGGTTCAGAATGTTTTCTTCGGTCAGTTTCTGTTTGAGTGCCAGATAATAACTATCTTCCTGCAACTGTCTGATCTGAATGTTGATGGCAGAGATTTTTTCTTCTTCTATTCTGAAAAATCCGTCAGGTTGGAGTAAATCATATACAGGAGGTACGAAGTAGGAGTGCAGGTTTTTGCCGGCAAGGTTTCCGGAGAAAGCTGCCAGATAGCCTATCTCACCATCAGGGGCTTGTACCACTAATACCCCGAACATCTTTCCTTGCTGCAACTCCTGTTCCCATTGTTTCTGGGTTTTGATATAGTACTGTACTTCTTCTGTGGCTATCAGGCAGAGCGGATGTGGCGTATAATGAAACGGATATGTAAATTGTTCCGGCAGGGGCAAGTGGGTAACTTTATGAATGAAAGGATGCAGCATATGTTTTGGGGTTTCCGGGTTGTTCTAACGCTTTGCAAAATAAATTCTATTTAAGCAGTATTGCAAATATCAGCGAATAAAATACGGTAAACTTTGCATATTAGTTTGGATCGGTGTTTATTATTAATGCGAATCAGCAGTTGATAATCATCTACCTTTTTCGCTTGTTAAAATGTTATTATTCAGTTAATTATCTCATTAATTAGTTTTCTAATCTCCTTGAAAATCAGTATATTAGAAGAATAAAACCACTCATTGTTCTAATTATGATTCCCAAGGAGAAAGAATTAAAACTTATAAAAATATATATGTATATCTGCGATGTTTACGAGTCTTCACTCAAGTTCTACTGCCAGAGGTTCAGTAATAACAATCATCCAATCTTTACCGATCAGGAACTGCTTACTGTATATCTGTTCTGCGGAGCTTATCAGCAATACTTTAAAATCAAAGACATACATACCTTTACCAAAGAATACCTGCTTTCATGGTTCCCTGACTTGCCTTCTTACCAAACATTCAATTATAGATTGAATTTGATGCCGGAAGCAATCAGCGAACTCGTCAGGCAGTTAATCCATTCATTCAAACCTCAAGATTGTGACAGTATGAAATCATTAGTTGACTCGATGCCTATCATTACTTGCGCAGGAAAGAACAAAGTAGGAAAGGTCGCCACTGAGATTACTTCCAAAGGATATTGTTCGACAAAGAACATGTATTATTTCGGACTAAAACTCCATGCAGTGGCTTTCCGTAGAAAAGGAACTATACCTTTTCCTGAAATGCTCATACTTTCCGCTGCTGATGAAAATGACTCCACTGTATTCAAAAGAGAATGTGTGGGAAATCTGAACAATAGAGAAATATATGCCGATAAAATATATTCGGATATGCCATTCTATAAAGAGACGAAAGAATCCAAAAAACTCGAGCTATTTACTCCTGTAAAAGCTATCAAAGGAGAATCACCTGAAATAACAAAAAGGGAGAAAGCGGCAAGAGACTTGTTTTCAACGGCAGTCTCAAAAGTCAGACAACCCATTGAATCATTATTCAACTGGTTGAATGAAAAAACAAATATTCAAAGAGCGATGAAAGTCAGATCTACATCTGGACTTCTGATACATACGATGGGAAAAATTGCCATCGCATTAATTACTCTAATTTTTAACTAAGGAATCAAATACTGATTCGTATTATTAATAAAATGTATATTGTAGGATGTTTTTGTTGGAAGAATATTGCATCATTCATTTCTTTTTTGATAATTTTACCGTTGCATAAGCTGGCAAACTGATATATTAATTTCTTATGAGTCTCATTTCTTGTATTAAATCTTTTCCCGTGGTCGTAATCAAACGATGTTTTTTTCTTTTTTTATGCCTGTTATCTGTAAATTTAGTAGTTGCTCAGAACGATACAACTTACCAGAAAGGTTATATTCTTGTTATCAATGCATACGCTGAAGCAACCTCCTGGAGTAGTCGTATGATTTCGACAATCACTCGCTTTGTGGCAGAAGATCCTCAATTGGCTGTTTATACCGAGCATATGAATATGATGCTGATAGACGATGATGCGGCTGATCTGGAAGAATTCAAATCGGCGCTTTTTGAAAGATATGGTGCTTATCCTCCGCGTCTGCTACTGTTGTTGGGTGATCCTGCTTTATTGCTGAAAGAGGATTTTAAAAGGGTGTGGGGAGATATCCCGATGGTGCTTTGTGCTGAAAAAGATTATACAGGCCCCGACGAATATTATCTTCATAAGGAAGTAATTCCACAGGCGGAACGTATCCCCATGACTGAGTTGGCAGATCCGTATAATTTAGTGCTTTTGTATTCGGATTTGTATATAAAAAAAAATGTGGAGCTGATATCTCAAATGACTCCTGATATGAAAAAGTTTATTTTTATAGGAGATGAACGTTTTATTAATGTGACCAATGAGGCTGAAGTCAGAGAGATTATAAGAAAGAAATATCCTCATGTTGAGTATGAATATTTATCTCCTCAGATACTGCCTATAAATCTGTTAATTGATTCGTTGTATCGCGTTGATGCAAAAACTACTGGAATATTGTTTTCTTCATGGTATTATAAACGCACATTTGCAGGTAATACTTCGCTTGTTACAAATGCCTATAAAGTGATCACTACAGTGTCTGCTCCTTTGTTTGTTCTTAATACTGTTGGTGTTACTACTGATGGAGGAATGGTTGGTGGTTATGTACATGACTGGGAGTGTTATGATAAAGAGCTTATACGTATTTTGTCAGAAGTGCTTGAGGGCAGACAACCGCGTGATATTCCTTTTTACCGTTCTGCAGATGGTATGCCGGTTATTAATTACAAAGCCTTACTGCGAAAGGATATATCGCCTTCTTTGTGTCCCGAAAACACACGCTTTCTGAATAAACCACTTACTTTTTGGGAGCAATACCATTACTTCATTCTGGGTGCTTCATTTTGTATTCTTATGCTTGTTTTGTTTTTTACATTCCGTATCCGTACATTAAAAAGGCTCAGGGAGATTCAGCAAAAAGAAATAGATACAATGGCCGATTATAAGAATTTGGTAAATAATATGCCTATACTCTATATGCAGGAAGAACTGGTGTTGAATAAGGCTGGTATCCCGGTTGATATGATATATCGGAATGTAAATTCTCATTTTGAAAATAACTTCTTTCGCAGGGAAGATGCGGTTGGTAAGAAGGCAAGTGAACTGTTTCCGGAATCGCTCCCCGAGTTTTTACATTTTACTCAGAAGGCACTGGCTGAGAACAGGGCAATTACATTCCCTTATTATTTTAAGAAGATCGATACATTTTATGATGTGGTGCTGAAAGGGACCCGTACTTCCGGGATAATTGATGTGTTTTGCATGGATAGTACGGATTTGCATAAAGCACAGCAGAAGTTGAGCACTACAAACAATAAGTTGGCGATGGCACTTGATGTGGCGAATATTGTTCCCTGGAAGTGGGATTTGATAAGTAAAACTATTCTATGTGATATCAACAGGCCGATAGAATTGAGTACAGTGGGAGGTGATGTGGCTGAAGAGCAGTTGGCAGTACCCGACTCACAATATTTCTCAAAGATATATAAAAAGGACCGTAAGAGGGTAGAACAGGCATATCACGATCTGATAGAAGGTAAATCGGATAAAGTGAAAGAGGAGTATAGGGTGGTAAATGTAGAAAACCATGTGCACAAGATAGATTGGGTGGAGGCACAGGCAGCCGTGCAGGAACGTGATGAAGAAGGAAATCCGGTCACACTGATCGGTTCTTCACAAGTCATCACCAATCGTAAGAAGATGGAGTTGGAACTGACTACTGCGAAAGATCGTGCCGAAGAGTCCAATCGCCTGAAATCTGCTTTCCTTGCCAATATGAGCCATGAAATCCGTACTCCGCTGAATGCAATTGTAGGTTTTTCGGGAATACTGGCTTCTACGGAAGAAGAACAGGAAAAGCAAGAGTATGTCAGCATTATTGAGAATAATAATGAGCTGTTGCTACAGCTTATCAGTGATATTCTGGATTTGTCGAAGATAGAAGCAGGAACATTAGAGTTTCATTATTCTAATGTAGAACTGAATAGTGTGATGAAGGAGAGTGTATTGCAGCTGAAGCTAAAGTCGGATGCCGTTCGTCTGGAGTTTGTACCGTCATTGGATATATGCCCTGTTCATATAGAGAAAAACAGGCTTTCACAATTGCTAATCAATCTGATAACAAATGCGATAAAATTCACATCGGAAGGGAGCGTTCGCTTTGGCTATGAATTGCAGGGGAAAGAGTTATACTTCTATGTGTCCGATACAGGATGTGGTATTCCCAAAGATAAGCAGGAGAGTATTTTCGGGCGTTTCGTGAAGCTGAATAATTTTGCACAGGGAACAGGACTGGGGTTGTCTATCTGCCAGACATTGGTAAATCATATGGGAGGTTGTATTGGTGTTGAATCGGAAGAAGGTAATGGGTCTACTTTCTGGTTTACATTGCCCTATAAGCCTGCGGGGCAGGAAGAACTAAGCGAAAAGAAAGAATACCAGCCCATATCTGTGGAAAAGGATAAACTGTCTATCCTGATTGCCGAAGATAATGATAGTAATTACAAACTTTTTGAATCGATTCTGAAGAATGACTATCAGTTGATTCATGCTTGGGACGGACAAGAGGCGGTGGATTTGTTTAGAAAAGAAGATCCGCAAATCATACTGATGGATATCAATATGCCTGTGATGGATGGCTATGAAGCTGCACAGGAGATTCGTAAATATTCGGCCAAAGTGCCTATCATTGCTATTACTGCATTTGCATATGCTTCGGATGAACAACGTGTGATGGAAAGTGGTTTCGACGGATATATGCCCAAACCGATAAATGCCCGTCAGTTACGCGCACAGATAAAAAGATATAATGCAGAAAAGAATTGTACTATTGTAACAGAGAGTTCTGTTGATCACTTCAAAACATAAGAAACATGTTATATCAGTTTGATAAGAGGTCACTCCAGCTTTTTGTCCTGTCGCTTTATTTTTTTATCCCGTATGGTAACTTTTTGTAATACAGGATGCTATTATAATAGTCCGGCCGATTCCTTTGGTTTCTCCAGTCATGAATCCCCTTTTCTCTTCTGTTTCATGATTGGCTGAATCTGTTTATTCTGTCTGGTTGTACTTGCGTTGGCTTGCTATATTTTCCGGGCTCTCTCAAGGTTACCTTTCCTACTGTCAATGAATAGATATCATTAAGGGACTTCTAAAGTGTTTCATTCTGTTTCAATACGTTGAGAAAATAGTTTCAACGTATTGAGAATTTATTCTCAACCTATTGAGAAACTTTTCTCAATAGGTTGAAACACTTGTTTCATATAGGTTGAGAATAAACTTCGTTTTACCATTCATATCGTTCTACGTATTCATCGTATATGGGTTCATCCGTTATCCCTTTTTTGCGGAATAACTGCCGGATGTATTTTTGTTCGGAAGGAGTGATAAGCTGTTCTTTGCGTCTGAAGCGGTAATAAGCATTTCGTCCGAAGTGTTCAAGCATCTGCTGTTTGATGACAATTGCATCGCTATGCGGAATTTTATCCAGTAAATGCATGATACCTGATGCGTAGCGTAATAGCTGGTCCACCTTAAAAAAAGAACAGTTTTCTCCACCGTTAGCAGCGGCATATACCGGATTCACGATGTTGATAGTATCCCGTTCAGACGGAATATGGAGCGCTACTTGATGGCGCAGACAGTCTGCTGCATGTGAGCATTGCTTATTGAGGCAATGGGTAAAGTTGTCAGGCACTGAGTTGTAATCAAAATTGGTTTTCATATATATTCTTGATAGGTAAATTTATTTGAGTGACTTTCTTAACAAAGGTACTCAAAAGTTCTATAACTACAAAGGACTGACAGAGAATCATTGTGAATAAAACAATAGGACGGTATTATAAAGAACAAAGAGGATATTTTTTTACTAAATATCCTCTTTGTTCTTATTCCAAAATCAATAATGACGGAATGATTACTCGCCAAGTTCGGAAAGTAGATCGTATGAGGGAGCAAAAAAGAGTGTCCCTGTTACCGGTGTACTGAAATCCAACAGGCGGTCTGTGTTGCCAACAGGACTGCCTATAAACATGTTTTCCAGCATCTTCCTGGTAGTACTGAACGTACTGGCGTAACCGATAAAGTAGGTTCCGTATTCTCCTTTTGAGGTATTGGCAAATGGCATATTGGCTCGTACTATTTTCAAATCGTCTCCAATGTTAGTAACTGCATTGTGGGCATTCTCCGGTTTTTCCTCGTCCGACAATTCAACATCATTGAACTTGTGGCGGCCGATAACCTTTTCCTGTGCTTCTACCGGGAGTGCATTCCAGGCAACCATATCATGAATGTACTTTTGAACAAACACGTAGCTACCTCCTGCAAAATCAGGATCTTCATTGCCAATAGCTGCAAAATAGTAGGGATTTTCATCTACGGCAGGAGATTCCGTACCATCTACAAAACCAATAATTGCTTTTCCGTCCATGTATCTGAACCCATGAGTTTCGTCAACAGATTCGACAACTCCTTTCAGTTTTTCATCAATAATAGAGGCAAATTCAAAGCACAACCCCATTTGTCTGGCCCGGATATGCAGTAATATATCTCCGGGAGTAGATACAGCTGTATATTTATCCCCTTTTATTTCTTTGAAGGTACTCAATTCTTTTGGTTTGGCTTTTTTGGGAAATAATTGGCTCCATGCATCAGCTCCGAAACCTATCGTACAACTGAATTGCATATCAGGGAAACGATTGCGCATGCTGCGTATCATTGCAGAAAAGTTGGCACATACATCTTTTACTTTTTCGAATGTATCTGCCGAGTGTTTTAGACTGTAGACAATGAATATAGCGTTCTCTCCCGGCCTTGCAGTTACATCCTGCGGGATATTTCCATCAAATGAATTTTGATATGTGTTCATACTTCTTTTTAATTAGTTATTATTATTGTAGTTGATTTTGATACAGCTGTTTTATTTAATATAACTCCATAGTTGCAAGTTTGTTCTACTTATTGGGTAACTTATAAATCGGTAGAACTGTACTTATAATCTTAAAAAATACTATTTAGCTTCACTTATATTGGGTTTTGTAACATAGGTTACTACTTTTAAGCTATGTATCCTGTTATCTTTGCCCAAAAATAAATTAGTTATGGAACAGTTACATGCTCATGAAGTCCTCCATATGATGGAAGGCAACAGTTATTCGGAAATCACTTTAAAAGAAGCCATTATTAATAAGTTTGGCAAAGACCAACATTTTTACGCTTGTTCTGCTGACAATATGAATATAGACGAATTGATAGAATTTCTTAAAAGAAAAGGCAAATTTATGCCTTCCGAAGATGGTTTCACAGTCGATATAAGTAAGGTCTGCGATCATAAATAGTCTTTATTAAAGTAATATTCCAAATATACTTTATATACTTTCGCAATCTCTGAGTCACTGAACTCATGTAATGTAAATATCGGGAAAATTTTGAAATGTACATTGTTTTCCCGGTATTTCTGTATCTATAATTTCATCTTTTTTTAGTAGTTTTGCCCGATCAAGTCAATAATATATTAATAATGAATGAATTGGACAACGGGCAGCAAGAACAATATTCTGAACCCAAAAAGAAAAAGAACACGCAAAAAATCGTAAAAAGAACTTTAGTTACGGTAGGATTGGCGTTGGTAGTATATATTGCATATTCTATAGTTCATCTGTTTGTCTCACCCGATCATAATATTCAGCAAATCTACCTGGTTCCGGAAGATGCTGCGTTTATTATTCAATCATCAGCTCCGGTAAACGACTGGGAAAAATTCAGCGGAAGCGAAACATGGAAATGTCTGAAGAAAGCAAAATCTTTTGAAGAGGTCACAAAGAGTGTCGAAATGCTTGATTCAATAGTTAAAAGCAATAAGGTATTGTTGTCACTTGTGGGTAAACGGGATATGCTTATTTCACTTCATAAAGTTCGTGCAACCGACTGGGATTTCCTGATCATATTGGATATGCAGAAAGCATCCAAAATGGATTTATTAAAAGATCAGATTGAAACGGTGTTGGCAATGGCGGGCAATATGGTTACTAACCGGCAATACAGTGGCATTAATATTCTCGAAATGCGTGATCCGGATACGCGTGATATTTTTTATTGTGCTTTTGTAGATAATCATTTTGTGGCTTCTTATACGTCCGGACTTGTTGAATCGGCCATCGATTCACGCAGTAAACCTAAAATAGGACTCGATCATGCTTTTATTGAAGCAGAAAAGCTGGTTTCCGGTAAAGGGCTTATCCGAGTTTTTGTAAACTATGCACATCTGCCACAATTTATGAATATTTATCTGGGGGCCAAAAATGAGTATGTTGATATGTTCAGTAACTCGATGAATTTTGCGGGACTCTTTTTTAATACGGATAAAGATCGGATGGAAGTGAAAGGATACACGTTTCGAAAAGACACGGCCGATCCTTATGTTACTGCTTTGCTGAATTCGGGAAAGCACAAAATGAAAGCGCATGAAATTCTGTCCGGGCGAACGGCTCTTTATACTAATATTGGTTTCAACAACCCTGTAACCTTTGTTCAGGAGTTGGAAAACGCCCTTTCTCTCCATGATAAGCAATTGTATAGTTCCTATGAAAGCTCCCGTAAAAAGATAGAAGGATTGTTTGGTATCTCTTTGGAAGAGAATTTTCTGAGTTGGATGTCCGGAGAGTTTGTTATCACCCAATCCGAGCCAGGGTTGTTGGGGTACGAACCGGAATTAATTTTGGCCATCCGAGCTAAAAACATGAAAGATGCCCGTAAGAACATGGAGTTTATTGAAAAGAAGATCAAGCGGCGTACTCCGGTTAAGATTAAAACAGTTAATTATAAAGATTTTGAGATTAACTATGTGGAAATGAAAGGTTTCTTCCGATTGTTTTTTGGAGGATTATTTGATAAATTTGAAAAGCCATATTATACGTATGTAGACGATTATGTTGTTTTCAGTAACAAGGCTTCATCTTTGCTTTCCTTTGTAGAGGATTACGAACAAAAGAATTTACTGAAAAATAATCCGGGATTTAAAAATGCGCTTTCGTATTTGAGTTCAAATTCTACCATATTTCTATATACGGATGTACATAAATTCTATTCTCAGTTGAAACCGATGATGAATGCTGCTACATGGAATGAGATACAGGCTAATAAAGATGTTTTGTTTTCGTTTCCTTGCTGGTCTATGCAGATTGTAGGGAATAGCCAATCGGCCTCTCTGCAATATGTGATGGACTATAAACCCTATCAACCCGAAGAGGTCGTTGCAGTTGTCACCGATGAAGAAGACGAAGAAATGAATGAAGATGCTGATACTGAGAAAGAACAGATGAGCGAGCTAAAACGTTTTTATGTCGAGAAGTTTGAAGGAAATATCTTGCGGGAATTTTATCCCGACGGTGCATTGAAAAGTGAAGCGGAAGTCAAGGAAGGAAAACGGCATGGGCGTTACCGTGAATATTATGAAAATGGTAAGCTGAAATTCCGGGGGAAATATGCAAATAATCAACCCAAAGGTACATGGAAATATTATACCGAAGAAGGTGAATTTGAACGTAAAGAGAAATATTGAATGATTTCACTACAAAGTAATACAGAGTTTTAAATTTTTATCGAAACGCAGATGAACGCAGATTTTTGCAAAGGGAAACAAATCAAAGATAAAGAACTACAGTCTTTTAATCTGCGTTCATTTGTGTTAATCCGCGTTTCATCAGATAAATAGTACTTTGTGAATTCTATGAAACTCTGTGGTGAGTTTAGTTCATTTTTGATCAGTTAGAGACGGCCTTAAATAACGTTAGATTATCTCTTTTCGCCGTCATATCCCCACTTAACATAAATGGCTCCCCAGGCAAAGCCTGCTCCGAATGCTGTAAAAATCAGATTATCACCTTTTTTGAGTTTATTTTCATAATCCCAGATACAAAGAGGAAGTGTTCCGGCACTTGTATTACCATAGCGCTCTATATTAACCATAACTTTCTCTTCCGGCACATCCAGGCGTTGTGTAACAGCACTTATTATGCGCTGATTGGCTTGATGTGGGATCACCCAATCGATGTCATCTTTGTTCAGGTTGTTTCTTGTAATAATCGCTTCACAGGCATCCGACATATTTGCTACGGCATATTTGAATACCGTACGTCCTTCCTGATAGATATAGTGCATATGACTATCCAACGTATAATAGGAGGAGGCACATACGGATCCACCTGCTTTAATGTGTAGAAAAGGCAATCCTTTGCCATCTGTTCTCAAAACAGAATCTATAACACCCAACTCCTCAGTGGTTGGCTCAAGCATAAAGGCGGCTGCACCGTCGGCAAAGATCGGGCAGGTTGCACGATCCGTATAATCTACTATCGACGACATTTTATCAGCTCCTACTATAATAACCTTTTTGTATATTCCCGAACGTATAAAATTCGCTCCGGTTTCCAATGCATAAAGGAATCCGCTGCAAACAGCCTGCACATCAAAGGCAAAAGCATTCTTCAGTTCCAGTTTATCACATAATATGGAGGCAGTTGAAGGTAAGCGATAATCAGGAGTGGTAGTAGCCACAATCACCAGATCAATATCATCCGGGTGAGATTGGGTACGTCGCATCAATTGTTTTACAGCTTTGCGAGCCATATATGAAGTTCCAAGTCCTTCTTCTCTTAATATATGCCTTTCTTTTATACCAATGCGTCCCATAATCCATTCGTCGGTAGTATCTACCATCTTAGAAATTTCATCATTAGTTAAGATATAATCAGGCACATATCCGCCGACTCCCGTGACTACTGCGTTTATTTTCTGCATCGGTTTTATTGTTTAGTAGGTTTTGAATAGGTTTGCTCTAAAAATAAGGGCGTAAATATACAGAAAAGAGGAGACTTTCCAATAGTAGCCCAATAAACGCTCTATTGTTTTATCATTGCGAAGGAAACTTTGACCAAATTTTAACTAAATAGCTGAGACTGCTTACTTTGGTTTGGCAGCATTCTATTTGTATCGCTATAATTACCGGATATAGTTTCTTTCCGGTTCATCTTTCTTTGTTGTATGATGATGGATATAGAATCATATTCGGTGAGATTGTAATCTTTTACTAAATGTCATCTGATTGGAATAGGGGTGGTATGATAGTTGGAAGTGAGTGATCCATTTGATGTTATTGACTGTGATATAAGGTCGATGTTTTACTGTGAAATCACTATCTTTGCAATGGAATGGAACTATTAATTAATGAAAAGGATATTATGCTTGCCTACACATACGTTGAACATGGAAAATTTGAATTGCGGGAGAAGCCAAAACCGGAAATAATAAATTCACGGGATGCAATCATACGAGTGACTCTCGGTAGCATTTGTACCAGTGACCTCCATATCAAACATGGCAGTGTGCCGCGTGCTATTCCCGGAACAACAGTTGGGCACGAGATGGTGGGTGTCGTAGAAGAGGTGGGAGCTGACGTCACTTCAGTCAAGCCCGGAGATAGAGTAACTGTGAATGTCGAGACTTTCTGCGGAGAATGTTTCTTTTGCAAGCGGGGATATGTTAACAACTGCATCGACTCCAATGGCGGTTGGGCTTTAGGTTGTCGCATTGACGGCGGTCAGGCAGAATATGTCAGAGTTCCTTATGCAGACCAAGGGCTAAACCGTATTCCTGATACAGTCAGTGATGAACAGGCTTTGTTTGTTGGCGATGTGCTTGCAACAGGTTTTTGGGCAACCCGTATCTCAGAGATTTCCGAGGACGATACTGTTCTTATCATTGGCGGCGGTCCTACCGGAATCTGTACTTTATTGTGTGTGATGTTGAAGAAGCCGCGGCGTATTATTGTCTGTGAAAAGTCTCCGGAAAGAATCCGGTTCGTGCGTGAACATTATCCTGATGTATTGGTGGTGGAATCAGAAAGCTGCAAGGACTTTGTGATTCAAAACAGTGACCATGGTGGGGCTGATGTTGTATTAGAGGTGGCTGGTAGTGAAGATACTTTCCGCTTGGCGTGGGAGTGTGCCCGTCCCAATGCCATTGTTACTATCGTAGCTCTTTATGATAAACCTCAATTTCTTCCTTTGCCCGATATGTATGGCAAGAACTTGATTATTAAAACAGGTGGAGTGGATGGCTGCGACTGCGCCGAGATTCTTAATCTGATTGAGGAAGGTAAGATAGATACAACCCCTCTTATTACGCATAGATTTCCGTTGAAGGAGATTGAGGAAGCCTATCGTATATTTGAAAATAAGTTGGACGGAGTTATTAAGGTAGCCATTTATAAATGAATCGTTTTGTGAATGAAGCGATTGCATGTTTAATTCAAAATTATAAGCAATAATATGCCTGTTATCGAAATATCATCTTTATCTCATCCGGGAGTTGAGGTATTCAGTACTCTTACTGAAACCCAGTTGCGCAATCGAACCGAGCCTGATAAGGGGATTTTTATAGTAGAAAGTCCGAAGGTTATCAAGAGAGCTTTGGATACCGGCTATGAACCTTTAGCCATTTTGTGTGAACACAAACATATTGTCGGTGATGCTGCTGAAATTATTGAACGTTGTGATAATGTGCCTGTCTATACCGGTAGCAGAGAATTGCTTGCTACGCTGACCGGTTATGTCCTGACACGTGGCGTTCTCTGTGCCATGCGTCGCCCTGCTCCACGTAGTATGGAAGAAGTATGCCGGGAAGCCCGGCGTATTGTTGTAATTGACAGTGTTGTCGATGCAGTTAACATTGGCGCTATCTTCCGTTCGGCAGCTGCTCTTGGAATTGATGCTGTATTACTAACGCGTAATTCCTGCGACCCGTTGAACCGCCGTGTGGTCAGGGTGTCTATGGGAGCCGTCTTCTTTGTGCCATGGACTTGGATGGATGGTCCTCTCAGTGACTTACGAAAATGGGGCTTCCGTACGGCTGCTATGGCACTTACGGATGACTCTATCTCCATTGATAACCCTGCTTTGATGAGTGAATCCAAATTGGCTATCGTGATGGGTAACGAAGGGGAGGGGCTTTCGAGTGAAACGATTGCTGAGGCTGACTACGTAGTTCGTATCCCCATGGCGCGTGGTGTTGATTCGCTCAATGTAGCCGCTGCGGCTGCTGTAGCTTTCTGGCAGCTTCGTGCTCCACAATTTTGAGATTAGTACATTCCAAAGTTATCTCTGATTATTTGCTGATGATACAAATTATTACTATTGTAAATGGGATAGTAATCAAATAGCTATACTTTACTGATTGCCTTTCTTATAAGAGGGGAATAGATTATTTACGGTGAAATTAGTCACCTGAATATAGCTATTGGATAACTCATTGGTAGTGATTATTGCTATATACTAATAGGTTACATCACAAAAATGCAACCACGTATAAAGTGATCGCATTTTTGTGACTATTGGTCTAATTTCTATGCTGACATTTTGTTTGGATTTAATAGTATTTATCAATTCCTCCGAATCCTGTAATTCTTTTGTTATCTTTCGTCTTATCGATGAAGTTGTGTAATCGCCTTTCAAATTCTTCCGGTCGTTTTCTCGCCGCTTCAATGTATGCGATGCGGATACGTTTGTATGCATCGGAACAACGTTGGTAATTTTGCCATAATCCTTTATCTTCTCTCAGCTTATCCATTATATCATTGGGAAATATAAATGGTTCGGACAATACCTTTCGTATCTTATCCTCAAATTTGGGATGTATCATCCTGTTTTCCATCAACCACCTGAGTCTCTCTTTGTTGGCTTGTGAGTATGTGCTTTTAGGATTTCGAGGCGTGAAATGCTGAATTTTATGTTCTTTGTCAAACGACTTTATTGTACTGTCAATCCATTCGAAACAAAGGGCTTCTTCAACAGCATCATTGTATGTAACACTTTTTTTACCTGAAGATTTACTGGGAAATACAAACCATATTTCATTGGCAGTATCGAAGTTTTCGATAAGCCACTTTCGCCAATCTTTTCGATTCTCAAAATACTTTATTTTATTCTCAGCTGTCATAACAAGGGATATGTGATAATGTAGTTAGTTTCTTAGCTGTCATATTAATCAATAGTAGTCTATGCTAATTGTTGGTAATCACCTCTTACTTTCCGATGCAGCATATTATGCCAGTTGATTATCAGTGGTTTACAGCTTAAAAGATAGACTGCTCAAAAAATTACTTGTTTTTTCGCCAAAAATCGCAGATTTAACACTTTTCTTCGTTGCCCACCTCAAAACAGAGGGAAAATGGGGAAAATCGTTCTCTTTCGCCCCGAAACCTCCGCTTCACAAAGATAAGGCATATCGGGGATAATTTCGCCGATTGGGGCTGCAAAATCAGAGATGGATTTACGGATTCTTCAACGGATTTTGGGGTTGCCTTTTGTGGCTTGGCAAGGGACGAATCTTGCTGTACTTTTGGGTTATGGTGTCGGATTATTTAGCAGCCAAAAGAGAAAGTCTGTTAGGGTCTGGTTCGGCTCAGTTTTGGAGAAGCCATCTCTTTTTCTCCCTCTTTTAGTTTTACTTTAATGCACGTATATATGAATACGGGGATAAAGTAAAGTTGGTTTCGGTGATTTATGCTGTAATTCGCTTGAAAAAGTGTATAACCATTGTGTTATGTTTGTCTTAGCCTTCATAATTTGCAACTCAAAACCTCTGTAACTTATACCTTATCTGATATATTCACGTAGATAAAACAATAAATTATACCCATACTGATATAATGTTGAATATTTATGTTATCTTTGTACCCGAAAAGGTATAAATAAAATGCAAACTGAGTGAAGAATCAAACTTGTTTGATTTATTCCGAGGTGCAGCCTTTATTGTAAAATCTTGGATTTTAAACATTGAATGCTATGAATAATCTTTCTACTACGGTCAAAATGTTGCGAAAGCAATATAATCTGACGCAAGAAGAACTTTCGTTGAAGTCGGGAGTGGGATTGCGTTTTGTGCGAGACCTTGAGCAAGGAAAGGAAACGCTACGCCTTGATAAGGTAAATCAGCTTCTTGACTTTTTCAATTATGAAATGGTTGCCACTCAAAAAATAAACGGTTAAGTCGAGAGTAGAGGCAAAACTTGTTTTGACTATGCCGAAGCGAGAGTGATTGTAAATGAACGAAGAGAAATTTCAACCTAATAATCAATGAGACAAGCCCATATATTTTACAAAGACCAATTGGCTGGTATTCTGACAGAAAACGATGCCGGATATGAGTTTCGCTATTTGCCGGAATATCTCTCTTCAGAAACGGCAAAGGCTGTTAGCCTGACATTGCCTTTACAGGAGGAAGCATATACAAGTCCTGCGCTATTCCCATTTTTCGACGGTTTGATTCCTGAAGGATGGCTGTTGGATGTTGCATTGCGGAATACAGACATCAGCATTCTTGACCGGATGTCGTTGTTGCTGACATGCTGCAAGGATTGTATCGGAGCAGTAAGCGTCATTCCAATGGAAGAAAAGGAGGAAAGCCATGTGTAATAATTGCTTATATTGTTATCGCCCGCTCTTAAAGGGGGAAAAGGATATGCACACAGCTTGCATAAAGAAGTTTTTCGGGACAGCAACATTGCCTATTCTTGATTATACGACAGAACAACTTGACCAGCTTGCTCTGCAAATCATTCAAGACCAAACCTCTTTAACCGGTGTTCAGCCAAAATTATCCTTGCATTTGAAGGAACATGAGGGCAGCAAACGATTGACTATTGTCGGTCTATGGGGCGCTTATATCTGTAAGCCTCAGACCTCGCAATATGAAATGATGCCTGAAGTCGAGGATTTAACCATGCACCTTGCAGAGGTGGCACATATTGAGGTAGTTTCTCATACGCTGATGCGGATGGCAGATGATACGCTATGCTATCTTACCCGCCGGATTGACAGAACTTCTACCGGAGAGAAGATTGCGATGGAAGATATGTGTCAACTGACCGAAAGGCAAACGGAACATAAATACAAAAGTAGTTATGAACGTATCGGCAAGACTATATTGAAATACTCTTCCTTGCCCAAAATGGATGTCACTAATTTCTTCGAGTTGGTCTTGTTCTCTTGGCTGACAGGGAATAACGATATGCACTTGAAAAACTTCTCTTTGTATGAAGCTGCTGATAAGATACGTCTAACCCCTGCTTATGATTTGCTAAATGCGGTTATCATCAATCCCAAGGATGACGAAGAGTTAGCATTAACTTTGAATGGTCGGAAGAAAAAGCTTCAAAGAGAGGATTTTATTAGGTCGGCAGCCACGTTGGGGATAGAGAATGTGATTGTAGAACGACTGATAAATAAGTATATCAAACTATTGCCGAAATTTGAGACCGTCATTCAAAACTCTTTCCTTTGCACTGAATTAAAGGAAAGGTATGACGAATTGTTGAAGGAACGGCTTGCGAGGCTTGCACAAAGACTATAAAACGGTAAAATACACAATGCTATATGGATATATTAAATCTCACCCAAATAACATCATTGTTCATCCTAACTTTAATAGAAAGAGACGATGGACAAAAGAAACAAATTTTGGAAACGCCAACAGATGGCTCGTGTGTTTGAGGCTCGCATGATTCTTTATGCTGCTTATGGTCATTGCATCATTCGAGAGGATGGAAGCTATTATGAACATCCTCGTTGGTTTGAATTGGCAAAAGACAGATGGGCGCAAGTTTACAAAACTACAGGTACTCCGTGTAGCTGTTGGATGTGCAGGGGATTTGAATATGATCGCAAGGAGTATAAGAAAGAGACTCGGCGGATTATTCGGGAATCAATGGAATGAGCTAAATGATAAGGAACCGAATCTGTGCATTAATTGCATAGGTTCAGTTTTTATTATGTGTCTTTTAATCTTGTGATTTTTTGTCCGCAATATATCATTAAATAGATAAAAAGCAATATCTTTGCATATTATATGATGAGTTAATATGGTAAAGAATACAATGGGGACTAAGTTGCCCCGAAAATTGGAGCAGAAGATGTCAGTTGTGGGAGAGCAGATTAAACTGGCTCGCTTGCGCAGGAATCTGAGTGTGGCTCAGGTGGCTGAACGTGCCACCTGCTCTTCATTGACTGTGTCCCGAATAGAGAAAGGCGCACCGACGGTAGCAATCGGAATCTACTTGCGTGTACTGTATGCTTTACAGCTTGACGATGATATTCTGTGGCTGGCCAAAGAAGATAAATTGGGAAAAGCCTTGCAGGATTTGAGTCTGAAGACAAGGGAACGTGCCTCAAAAAAGGAGTAAACGATGAAGACGCTATATGTTTATGCCGATTTTGATTGGCTCAAGGAGACAGAACTCATTGGCGAGTTAGGTTATGAATCTCTTCGTGGCTCGGACAGCTATTGCTTTACCTTCAGCGATGAATGGTTGAAGAAACACGGGGATTTGTTCCTGAGTGATGACCTCAATAATTATCCCGGACAGCAATATACGCAACCAGAGAAAGATATATTCGGATGTTTCTCGGATGCTTTGCCGGATCGTTGGGGACGAACGCTGCTGTTGCGACGTGAACAGATTGCTGCGATGGAAGAGAAACGACCGGTACGGAGACTGTCTTCTTTCGACTTTTTGACCGGTATTGATGACTTTTCCCGAATGGGTGCTTTCCGTTTTAAGGAATCAAAAGACGGAGGATTTATAAATGTAAGTGAGTCGTTGAAAATCCCACCTCTGACGGATATAAGGGAGTTGATTGCAGCCAGTGCGGAAATTGAGAAAAGCGAAGAGGGGAATGTCCTGCCTGACAGGAAATGGGTTGCACAACTCGTGCAGCCCGGTTCTTCATTGGGAGGTGCAAGGCCTAAAGCCAGTGTGATAGACACGGATAAAACGCTTTATATAGCCAAGTTTCCTTCTCGCAAAGATGATTACGATGCAGGGCTTTGGGAGCATTTCAGTCATCTTCTTGCTGCAAAAGCCGGTATTAATGCTGCGAAAACCAAAATACTGGCAGCGGGAGAGAAATATCACATTTTGCTTTCTCAACGCTTCGATAGAACCCAAGAGAGAAAACGAATTCACTTTGCTTCTGCCATGACCTTATTGGGACTTAATGACGGCGATAATGCAACTACAGGACACGGCTATCTGGATATAGTCGATTTCATAATCCAGAACTGTACGAATGTGGAAGAGAATCTGCAGGAACTCTATCGCCGTGTAGCTTTCAATATCTGCATTGGTAATAGCGATGACCATTTCCGCAATCATGGTTTTCTTTTAACGGCAAAAGGTTGGACGCTTTCTCCTGCATACGATATGAATCCTACTTTGAATGAGTATCAGAGTCTGCTTGTCTCATCAGGCTCCAATAAGGCTGAACTGAGTATTTTGCTGGATGCTTGCGAAGATTATATGCTTAATCGAAAAACGGCAAAAAAGATTATTTCGGAGGTGATTGAAGCGGTAAAAGGATGGTGCGAATTGGCAACACGATTGAGTATTTCCAAGAGAGAGATGGATATGTTTGCCGGAGTGTTGGATAAACGATATGATAGTCTTTAATTTGATAAGGAGAAAAATAACTATGAGTGGAGGATATTTTGATAGGAGCACATATGCAATACGTGAAATTGCAGATACTATGGAGCGTGATATTGCGAGAGCTTTACAGCCAAAGCCAGAGAAAGAGCATATGGATTATTGGGTAATTTATGAGAAAGATAGCTTTAGCTCATTCCATAACTATAACAGCTATATGAAGTTTGCTAGTTATGAAGATGCAGAATCTTTTCTCCTGAGAGATAAAACTATCGTCAAGGCAGAACAAAAATATGCAGACCTTTTTATCGCAGATGACATAATATTCCAGTCAACAACGCATAATATGTCTGATACTCCTGATGGTGAACAAATTCCAGTATTATACTCAATCTATCATTGTTGTTATGATCGTTATCCGGATGATGCTGATGTATTGGAACTGTCAGATGAGACGATAAATGCAATGAAGGAGGCATATCGGCAAATGCGCATAGCAGAAATATATGCAACTCGCGTAGATTGGATGATGAGTGGCGATGATAGCGAAGAGAGCTTCCGAGAACGCATTAAGGGAGATTTGGCGGAGTTTGAAAAGGAATATGCTACTAAAGACTGGACATATCTTGATGAAGATGATGAATAACATATAGAAAAACTCTCTGCGAATAATTATTTTAGGTATAGTATTTTTCGTCCGGATGGGGGGAATGCATTCGTGTCGCAGCTACTCTGTCATAGTGATAGCCATCGCGAATCAAAGATTCATAAGCACTCAGTGGATTGTATTTGTTTTAAATGATATGCTGACAATATGTTATAAAAGACCGCAATACGTTTCATTCAGACAATTCACCTTTGTGATATTTTCTAACAAGGAAGTTGAAAAGGCAAGTGTGAACATTACCTAGAAAATTGCTTACAGCCATCAGCGTATTAAAAAGTTTTAGGGAATCCATCATAACTTTGCTTTCAACAATCTCTTCCTGTCGTGATTTATATAAATTCTCTGAGTCAAGATGGGTTTCAAAGTTACGTTCATCTTTCCACCAAGAAGAGGTATGTGATTGGTTTTCGAGGAGATATGTTAATTCCTGATATTGACGATTGATTACTTCCGGAAAGTACTTCATTATGGGCAGAAGTGTGTCCCATTCTGATTTCTTATGGGATTTCTCATTAAAACCATAAAGTTTTTTGAAGCCTTCATTAAGGATTACAAACAATTTTCCGCGCATAAACCTTCGGTCATAGTCGCGGTCAGCAAGAATGAAGTATTTCCCGGCTACCATACTGTCAATCATTGTAATAAGGACAAATAGGTAGACGGAGACAACAATTCGGTCTATTTTGTGGTATTCATCGTGTTTTTCTTTCGTATCTTCTAGAATATTTGTCATTAACGGAAGTCCCTCGGAGTATTGGGCGATGGTGCTATCTATGACAGAAATAAATTCTTTACGCTCTGATTCCGAAAGTGTTTTTCCGTTGTATTGTACCTCTTTAAACCATTGAGCATACTTGTATTCTCTGATTTGTGCGTATTGAATATCTGCAAAGTCTCCGTTCATAATAATATGTCTTTTATCGTAACAGTTATGACCATTTTGATACTATATCTATTGTTTCGCTGTTTGGTTTGTACTTCTCCTCAATTTTTGAAATTTGTACAACTATTGCCATCCTCCCAATTGATGTAAAATGATTTAATAATGCTGCACGAGCATTAATGTTGGTGCAGTATTATATTTGTGGGGTTAAATAAGATCCACGAATTACTGATTGCAATATACGTTTAAATCAATATTCGAGACATCTTTAATATATGAGGCGACACAACCTAATAGATTAAGTATATCTGAACTTGGATTTGAACAGCTTAATCCTGGCTGAACAATGTTGATGTGCATAATCAAATCTTTTTTCCAATTAATTTGTGAACTCAATTGTTCGAGCTCTTCTTCGGAACCTTTGAGTATTCTTGAACATTCTCTTCCTTGATATTTTTTTATTTTACGCGCAAAAAGGCGATTGAACAATTGGCGACTTTTATCTCTATCATTCCATTTTAGACATTTCTGAGCTTGTCCACAAACTTCATAAAAATTAGATATCATATTACTTACTTTCCCGCCATGTGCATATTTAAGATGAAATAGATGCATGTGTATTGCATTATCTTCATTTTTGAATCCAATCAAGTCTGCAATTTCTCCACTACCGTCATCATCGTAAATCAAGTCAAATTGATCCCAAATATATTTAGAGAAGAAATATTGAATTGAATCTGTTTCATAAGGTACTACATGTTGTGATTCATTCTCAATTTTAGTATCAGCCCAATCAATACCTATTAATTTTTCTTGTGGGAATGGGGCTATATCAGAATTTGTACCCACTAAATTATTGGCATAAAGGCACGAACCATCAGCAAAATAAATTACAGGAACTGCATCATTATTATTAAAATAATCGCAAATATCATTATAAAGACGAGTCCCATATCTCATTTTTAGCTTATCTCCACTTACTTGCTTAACATGATATGTTTTGTGATTATCCCTTTCGTAGTATTCAATCATGTAAGTGAATTTAGAATCCTCTATAAGGATATTAAATGTGATTGTATTTTTTATTTCACAACTTGCCAATTCGATAGTAGCATACCATAATTGATAGTCAATAGCATTATGTGTTAAGTAAATGCCATGCTCTGGATAATCCCTATATAGTTCTGGATCCCAGTCAATTGCAATAGGCGCAATTTGAGGTAATTCAGAGATTGTACAAACTCTTAAAGTATTTTTTATAAAATAATTTGGATCAATACTTTCATCTTCGACTAATTTTCCAATCATTCTAGCCCATTTCGTATATTCAAGTAGATTACCTCTTGTGTGACTCCAAATTTTTCCTTTTACAGAACATCCCACACTAGTTCGTTCACCATTTCTATAGCCGTTCCCGAATAAATTGTTTGCCGTTAATTGCTTTTGTTCGGTCATAGAAATGCCTTCTTGAACATCTTTACCATAATAGGACTTAAAAGAAACGTTTCCTATACGAGCTTTTCTGCCGCCAAAATTAGCAATAGCAAAACGCCTTACATCATGAAAGACACGAAATACGCAATGTCCTGAAATTTTACTGGTGTCATCTTCTCCAAAAATAGCCTTAACAATCTCGTCAGTCTCACTCAAAGTGCTGTAGACATAGGCATGGTTATAATTGGGCGTACAATATCTGTGAATGACAAGGATATTCCATAGCAAATTCTGTACACATTCAACGTTACCCCAATCAACATTTTCAATGCTTCCACCAATTACAACTAATGTGTCCCCCTCTGCAGTACTACTTCCAAACCGATAGTCATAAATTTCAGGAGATAGTATATCTTCCCATGCTTTCGGATTCCATGTGTTAGAAGTTCTATAAATTGTGGCACTTAATGGAATATTTATACCCTGAAATGGAATTTTTGATAATTCTAAATTTCCAAATGATTGAATGAATTGATTAAAATCTTTTTCTTGTTCAGTAGTCCCATCATTTAGAAGTGGCAACAAGCTATTCCAATCTGCATCTTTTGCATATAATTCTTCAAGTTCTTCCAATATAGGAGGATAAGCTATATTCGTAATAAAACTTGCATTTCCAAGATTGGAGTCATATGAGGTACGTGTAAATCGACCTATAAATTGTAATGTAATTGGCAAACTCTGTTTGGCATCGTGAATTGCTGCAATTTTTAATTCTGGCATATCAAATCCTTCTCCCAGCATATTAACACAAACAATAATTTTGTGCTTTTTATCTTTTATGCCGTTTAGAATTGATTTTTGATTAGGCATTGAACTAAATACTACCACTGGATTCAAATCAGAGTATTGCTGATAAATTTCCATTACTTCCTTGGCTCTTTGTTTTGTACTACATCGAGCCATAAGAATATGATCGTATCCGTTCTCTATGTCAGAACGAAGTTGATTGACCGCCACTTCTGCAATATGTCTATCTGCTTGAATCAGATCATACTCCCTTATCGGAATAAATTTTATTGGCTTATAATATCCTTGTGACTGCGCATCTTTTAAAGAAAAATTGTAAATAAAATCTCCTCTTAATCTTCGACTATCATTTCTGAATGGGGTAGCAGTAAATAGTGTGACTTTCTCGTCATCGAAAGAATCAATAAATTCGCTCCATGTTTTAGCTTCAGAATGATGTGCTTCATCAATGAATAGATGGCTTATATTTGCCCGTAATAAATCTATGATCGTTGATTCACTATTTGTAATAAGTGGCATGGTTGTAATTATAACATTAGATTTTTCGATTAAAGAATGCCATCCATTATAATCCATGCCTTCTTTGACAATTCCCACATTAGGATAGATGCAATCGCTAGCAACTATCTCATACTTTGGAAGTATTCCTAATGTGATAAATTTATTTGCCAATTGGTCTCTCAATGCATCAGATGGAACAGTTATGAGTACTTTGGAACATTGATTCGCAATGAGAATACTTAGCATTGTTTCTGTCTTTCCTGTTCCGGTTGGCATTACTATTATATTTCTGCCATGGTGAATTTGAGCCTTAGACATAAAAGCATATATAGCTCCAAGTTGCGGAGCTCGAAGCCCAAAGATAGAATTTGGAATATCTTCCTTTTTGTAAAGAAATCTTCCTTTCCATGAAGCCGCTATTTCATTTGGATGCAAAGTTGTGAACGTTGGATGTTTTATCCATCTGATTGACAAAATATTCCCTTTTAGAAATTCACTTTTACGAGGTTTTTTGTTTGTTAGTACAGCATATTGATAATTTTCAATATTAGGGTCATTCTCATCTCTCGTTAGAAGGATGCTGACGCTATCTGTCTGTATAACAAAGGGTGATGTGGAAACAATATCAAATGTAGCTTTACTAAGCTCTTTATCATATCCGTTCAGATGTTCGACTTTGTTATTTCCACAACTCCATAAAAGTTGAACTATTTTAATAGGTAACTTTATCATAATCGATCAAGTAGTTATATTAAATGTGTCACATTAATTTTCTTATACTTCTTGCCCATACCAAGTGCGAATGCCATTTGGTCTTTGATAATCAGTTCGCCTTTTTGGAGTCCAGCTATGGCAGTTCGTACTTCTTGCAATTCTTGCCCACTGACACCATATAGGTCTTTGATAACTTTATCGTCAATAGTCTGTTGCTTCATTATAAGTGGATATTGGGCATTAGCATAGAAATCAAACCCTTTACTTTTGAAGCTACTCATATTTTGAGTGGCGAGAATGATACTTAATCCCTTATTTCGGCCTACAGCAATAAGGTTTCGCAACGGGCGGTTATCAAAGTCTAGCATATAGTGGGCTTCATCTATGATAGAGAAATGACGAATCTGCACCACATCCTCGTTTGTTGCCTGTTTTTCAATCTGTTCATATATGTTGTTGAGCTTTGAGATAATGAAATAGACAATAGCCTTTGCTATCGGGCCGTCTTTGGGGTAGCCGTCCATTTTTATGATGTAACAGTCATCGATAAGGCTGGCTTTATCTTCCTCTTCGAAGATATTAGCACGCACCAACTGTTTCAGTACAGATGAAATGCTGTCATCCTTTCCGGCGTCTGTCATCTTGGCTTGATATTCTTCCAACATCATGTTGAATGTTATGGGTGCACCTTCTGTTTTCTTGTATGCCTCTACAATGGCTTCGCTCAATCGGTTATTCATATTTGCACTGGCTGATACTCGGTCGATTGAGCATAGAGCCGAAGCCATCTCGGATGAATATAGGTTTATCTCATTGATAGGGCGGTCTGTGAGGTCCTTGAACGGAGTGAATGGTAGAGGATGCTCAATCGGGTCTATGATACAGCTGCGATCTACATCAAAATGTGAAAGCCAGTGATTGTTCTGAATGTCGCTGAACTCTCCTTTGTAGTCGAAAAGCAGGAAGTTTACCGGATATTGCGATTCTGACGATAATGTTCTGAACTGTTGCATCAACACTGCAAGCAGATTCGTTTTTCCTGAACCCGTAGCACCGGCAATAATGATTTGTGAGTTGGTAATGTCTCGGCTGTTGATGTCGAGAGTGGCTTCCATCTCAACATCACCATAGTTGCCGATAATCAAGTTCAGCGCAGGAATATCTTTTACCATTGCCACCTTATTGTTTACTGCATATAAGATGGAATCCAAATTGTTATCAGCCAATAGGTAGTTTCTACCACGCAGCATTTCAGCGGCAATGATGCGAGATAACACGGCATTTTGCGACCAATCTATATTCAGACTGGCGTAGCGCAATTTTAGTAACGCAGAGTACAAGGTAGATAAATCGTGCATCGTAAAGAAACTCGGAACGATACGTGCCGATGTAGCAGAGAGCTGTATATCCTTGTAATCTTCCTCCTTGCGTTCTGTAGTCAAACTCAAACCGACTATAAAGCAAATACGCATTACTTTGTTTGTGGTTAGACTAGCACGTTTCTCTCTGTCTGCAGTGCGCGACAAGTTTATCTTACTTTCAATAAGTTCCTTTACTTGACTGATTTCGTCAAGAATCCCCTCCATCTGACGGGTATTTGAAAAATTTATTATGCTCATAACTGTCTACTGATTAAGGGATATTCCAAAATAGCCTTCATCTATGGTTGTATTTTGTTCCTCAACATTACGATGCAGAGTATATGTCTTCGATATGAATGGCTCTAGTTTGATGTAGTCGCTATCCGTACGTATTTCAGATGTGGTACAGAGCAGAATAGTCTGTTCAGCCAACTGTGGGAAATATTCTTCCATCAAAGCGTCACGGCTTTCATTATCCAACACACCCATCACGGTATCAATCATAACAGGCGGATTGTAGTCGCCAAGGTTGCGCAGCACTTTTAGCAACACCTGTATGAATATCTGTTTGGATGCGGCATTCAGTTGGTTTAACGATATTTCATTACCGGCACTATGATATAGCTTGATGTTGAAATTCTCCATGCTGTCCGACAATTCCACACGTCCAACGTGTCCTTTGTAAGATACAAGCAAACGGTTGAGCTGCGACTGCATCTCTGTTTCTATCTGTGCTTTTTTCTTCTTCAACAGATTGTCGGCAACCTTATCAAAGAATGGACGCAATTTAACAAGTGTGTCAAATTTTACATCCGGTTCTTGCTGTATTTGTACATCGTATTGGTGGATTCGTTTTTCCAAACGCTGAATTTCGTTTTTGAGATTATCCTCTTGCGTTTTCAACTTTTCCAGAGTACGTTTGGATTCTTCATAATTGGCAATTAGCATATTGTTGCCACCTGCCTGTGTCTGTTCAAGTGTGCGCTTCTCTGTTCTGAGATTATCCAGATTGGCAAGTTTTATTTCCATATCCTGTCTTTTGCGGTCGATGGAAACAAATTGGTTTCCATTACCCTTTTTCGGCAGTTCTCGGAGTACATCTACCTCCGTAGTGTTCAGGTAGTCGTATGGGTCTGTTGCATTGGTTGTATTCTGCATGGCTACAATATGTGAAACCACGTTTTCTTCATCCACCGCTTGACTGCATAGCGACAGTTCTTTTAAATAATCTATAATTTTTGACATTACATCACGAAGTGTCTCAATCGGATAGGCACCGGTGCTCTGTTTTTGGAGTTGTTCCTTTATTCGTAATATATTGTTGATTTCCTGAGAAAGGTTGGAGGCCAATTTGGGAAGGAACACATTGATTTCTATGTTGTCTATAAATGCCTTTAAGTTTTCTGCATAAGTGGCAGCTTCCTCAGTTATGGCTCGTATCTTACCGTCAACGTCCTGTATACGTTTGCTTAGGTTGGCAGCCTGTTGTGCACCATCTTTAGCTCGCTGGTATTCATCTTCCACCGATGACATATATTTATACAACCTGTCTTGCTCTGCAAGGCAAGTGTTCAAATCAATTACCAACTGCTCTTTCTGATTGCATAACGAGTTGTATTCTTTGGCTTCTTTTTCTGCTTCTAATCGTTGCTCTGCCCACTCCTGTTGTAATTTCTCTGCTGCACGTTTCAGTTGCAGATACTTTTTGAAGCCAAGCACATTCTCAAAGTTGTCGCGTATGGTCTGCTGAAAGACATTCTTTTTCAGTAACTCGCTTGACTGCATCGCATCAAACAGAAAATACTGGCTCAATTCCTGCGGCAGGTTGGCCTTGATTATCTTGCTGATTTCCTGTTCAGCCCGCACCCTCTCTTTGGGTGCAGTCATTGTGCCATACACATACATATTGCCGTTCATGTTCAGCGATACACTTTCAAGCGGACGACCTTGTGGATTAAGCTGGTATATGCGTTTTAGGATATACTTCTGTTGCTGACCAAGCACTTTGCCAACAAAGGTGATTTGCAGACTGATTTCTGGCTTCACCCGATTGACTGCCCCTTGATTGAGCAATTCCATAAAGTGTTCCTTGTTCTCTATTTTCAATCCATACAATGCACCGCTTATAGCTTCGAACAGGGTGGTTTTACCGCCACCGTTTGAACCACCGATGAGTATAATCGGGCGGTCGTCATCTACCGTCAAGTCGAGGTCGAGCGACAGGTAGGTCTTGAAGTTGCTAATCTTTATTCTTTGTATGAGCATGGCGTAAATTCATTTATTGACGTATTTTCTGTATGGCGTTGCGGATTATCTCTTCCGTATCGCCATCATTCATCTCTATTACATCTACTTTCTTGGCATGGTAGGCTTTCAAAATGTCCTCACTCAGCCAATCAAAATCAATATCTTCGGTAGCGCAGATAGCTTCTATCATTGCAAGATCATCCTTGCGGATGCCGTAATGCACAAATTTAGGGTCTATTCCTTTTGCCATAATACTTATGCGTTTTGTGGATAAAAACAGTTCCAGTTCAATGTATCTGTGGTATTCTCAATAGGAAGGGGAGAGTACAGCCAGTTCTCGCCTTGTTGTAAGATCACACCGCCCGACAATGGTGTTTCGTCTGATGTGTTTTCTTTGATGTATTGCAACAATGCGTTATGCTTGTTGTGCGCAAATGCGTCACTGCCTGCACTTTTGGTGTCGAACAGATAAATATGACCGTTTTTCATGCGGATGATAAAGTCCACGTAAAACAACGACTTACCATTTTCATTGTCGGTGCTGTATTCTATGGCGTAATGCTGTTTGCCATTGTCTCCATTCTTGTACCACCAATCTATATATTGTTCATTTTGCTCCAAATAAGCTATGAAGTTCTTTTCCGGATTTGATGCTTGATTGAGTTGTACAAATGGCAGAAGTGCGTGATTCCGACTTTCTTCTATATGATTGGTGTCATTGTCGTAAGTACGTTCTTCAGGCACCTCCCAATCGTATTTTTTGAATACTCTCTTGGCTGCAGATGCTTTCTTGGCTCTATCGCGCTGTCTGGCATATTTTTCCAGCGCCGAGTCTATAATGCGGTCAAACTTAGGCTTGTTCAAATGATATAACACCACCTTTTTTGCGTCTGTGTCGAAGATACCGAAGAAGTCGGCCAATATTTCAAGCAGATAACTTGCAATTTTGTCAGCGCGACCTTTACTCTCGAATTGATGCCCTTTTGTGGCGATGTATGCCATAAACACGCGGTCAATCTCAGTAGCTTTTCTTGCGTATTTTACGGTATCAACTTCTAATATCTGTTCCTCGTTCTGGAAATGTACGTCTTGCGGTATCTCAATGTTGATGTTCTTGACATCAAGGCGCAAAGAGTTGGTTACCTTTTTCCTGTTTTCATTGATTTTTAGGTCATCAGTCTCAGGTAATGGACCGCTTTCGTCATTAGTATTATCCAGCTTGGCCAATTCCTCTAACGAGAACAGTAAATTGCCTTCTGCAAAGTCCCAGAAATGTCGCGCTTCATCATAGAGCACTTTGCGAAAGTCAGGTCCCAAATAGTTACGTTCTATATTGGGACGTTCCGCATAGCAGGCTGGTAACCATACATTTTTCAAATTCTCACGGCGGTAGGCTGTAACAGTGTTGTTCAGGATATAGTCGGCATCGGCTGTGACGATTTGTATCTTGTCTTTAGCTATATCAGTAAACACATAACCCACATTGAGCATCTCTTTGGGATAATGCTTCTGTTCCGGCATACGCATAATACGACCAACAGTCTGAATAGTAAACTGGTCGCTTTGCAGCTTGCGGAATATAAGTAGCACGGCAGCGCGAGGACAGTCCCAACCCAAGGCGATAGCTTCTTTGAAAAGCAGTACCTCAGTCAAGTTGTCAGGCTTTTCTAAATCGGTCAGATTCTCTTTCTCATTTGCAAGCCATATCGCCAGACGGTGGTTGTCGGTGGTAATACCACACATCACTTCAAGATACTTCTTTACCTGATCGGCTATGGCAGCATCTTCCGTCGTCATATTTTCTTTTGTATCGTTAGGCAGCTGAATGAGTAGCAAAGGGTTGATGTTTGAACCTACTGACTTATATGCTTCTGCTATTTGGTTACGTTTATCCGAAGCCGCTTTGATAAGGTTGGCATTAAGTTCCAGCTCATCGCTGAAATTCAGTTCTATCTCCGGGTTGAGTACCACCTCTTTCTTAATCATTTCGGCGGCTATCACATCCTGACGATACACCGTTACTTTTTCCTTTGGGTTGGCGGTTTTAGGTGTGGCGGAGATGCGGATTTCCACCATAGGATTGATTCTGTCAAGCACGGCAGCAGACTTGTCGGCTGTCTTCGACCAGAACATGTGCTCCTCGTCAATGATAGCTACAATGGGCAGGCCGAAGTCTTCTTTCGTTTTATAGGTTATTTCGTAGAGCGAGAGCGAACAATCACCCTCACGCACCATTACATTACTCTCTTTGTTCACACTTTCCCAGTTTACGAAAAGTATTTCACCGGGGCGGACTCCCTCGTTTTGGTCAAGCTCGTCAAACATCACCGGGCGCAGTGTACGTGTCTCCTCAAAAGCCTCTTTCAGTTTTTCGTAACTCTGTATGTGCAACTTGCGTGGGGCAAACCATATAAATGCGACTTCTTGATAACGACTGTCACCACGGTCGTGCAGTTCATCCATCAGACCGGCAAGCATCTGACAAGCCATTACAGTTTTTCCGGCACCAGTCGTTGCTTCAAACACCAGTTTATTACGTTGTCCGCCTGCATTCAGTAGACGGATAGTCTTGTCAATCAATTCGGCTACTGCTCTCTGCTGATATACTAAATTCTTCATTGCTTCTTGTCCTTTTTGTTCCCATGACTCTTGTTTTCAATCTCTTTCATTTCCAACAGGAAACGGTCGTAGTCCGATAAAAACAGTTGGTCTTGTATGATTCTGTATTTTTCAAATTCCGTTTCCGCGTGCAATCGTGCTATTTCTGCACTTACACGCCCGGCATCTTTCAGCAGACCGTATTCAAAGAGATTGATAAAATTATTCAGACGTTGCTCCCAGTCTGCCATTGTCAACGGAATGTGGCGCAGGGTCATTGTTTCAGCAAAATCAAGATAAGCCGTAACCATACGTTCCAATTGTCCCATTTCGACATCAGAAAGGTAATTCTTTGCTATTGTCACATCGCTTTTCTTGATTTTGCCATAGGGGGCATCTGCCCAAGTTGTCAGTCCCATGTGTTCTTTGGCTGCATCAGCCCGTTGCACTATGAGTTCGGCTGCTGTATGACCATGGACGGCAAAGTGCATCTTGTTCTGTACGGTAGCATAAAAACGGTGGGTGGCCAATGCTGTCTTGTCGTAGTCTATGGCGGTAGCGTATAAATCGGTTATCTTTTGATAGAACAGGCGTTCGCTGATGCGTATCTCACGGATGCGTTCCAGTTGCTCCTCGAAATACTTATCTGTCAGAAAAGTTCCGCGTTTCAGCCTTTCCGAATCCATTACCCAGCCTTTGATGGTGTATTCCTTGGCAATGCCATTTACCCATTTTCTGAATTGTACGGCTTTCTCGGAATTGACTTTGAAGCCGACAGCAATAATCATTTCCAATGAATAGTGGTTCGTAGTGTATTGTTTGCCGTCAGGAGCAGTTATTCGAAATTTTCGAATAACTGCCGTTTCCTGCAACTCGCTGTCCGAGAATATTTTCTTGATGTGATAGTTGATGGTGTGTACTTCCACACCGTATAGCATCGCCATCAGTTTCTGCGTGAGCCAGATGTTTTCATCTTCATAACGTATCTCTATCTGCTGCTCGTCATTACCGACAGATGCCACATAGTTCAGGTATTCGGCTGCACTGCTGCGTACCGTCACTTGTTCTTTTTTCTTTTTGTGCTTCTCCTGCTCGCTCATTACAAATCCTCCTCTTCATCAAAGTTCAACATTCCATTCGGCATATTCTCCTGAACGGTTGTTTTTGTATCGTCAGAGATAATAAGCTCGTCTTTTTTCTTAGGTAGTATGCGACGGTAGGCATTGTATATGGCTTGTGGCAGGGCACAAAGTTGCACCTTGTCTTGAACTTCTTCAAATTCGCCTTCCCATGGGTCTTCGCTTGGAGAGAACACATACACGAGCATCCTGTCCTCGTAATCTGTATTCTGAATCAAGTCTACCAACTGCTGCACAGCTTCTTCGCGGTAGATAATCATCATACGCTTTTTGCCGTTGTCGAAGTAGCGGAATACATTTTTGTAGGTCTGTTGCTCGCCAAATTTCTGCTGCTCGGTATAAAGATCTTCTTTGATGCAAAGCATATCGGTGGAGAGACTCATCAGCTGACGCATATTTTTCATGCTTCGGCCTCTGCCGACAAAACTTGTGCGATAGTAGCGCAATGTGTTACCTGTCAAGCCCGGAACTTCTTCCCCTTTCGGAGTGGTGTAGCCATTGATTACACGTTTGTTGCGTTCGTAGGTTACTTCTTCGCAGATGTTATTCTCGTTATTGGTTACAAGAATACATTTACGATGACCGCCATCTTCGGCATTCAGTTGCATGGTAGCGTGAAGAGTGGTGCCGCTGCCGGCAAAGAAGTCGAGGATGGTTTTACAATCTGGTATAGTTTGTAACATATAACGCAGGATGGAAGTTGGTTTGGGATAATCAAACGGAATATCTTCAAATATACTTCCTAGTTCTTTTTTAGCATTGTCGTTTGAAAAAATATTATTTACTAATTGAATTGATTGAACTGGTTTAACTCGTTCTTTTTCAATTACAACATAATTGTTTCCTGCTTTTTCAATAGATACCCTTTGGTAGGTTTTTGTGTAAATTCGTTTTCCGTTTTTCCCGTTTTTAACAACAATAAACCCATTGTTATATCCAAAATTGAATAAATCTTCACTCCATCGCCATGCCCAGTCTGCTCTTTTATGCTTACCTTTCAGACGTTCCAAATATTGAGCGTAATTCCCTCCTGGATAGAATGTTTCACCATTGATGGTTATGGGATAATCTAGACTTGAACTATAAGACAAACTGTCATAATCCAATGTTTGATTCAACTTGTATTTTCCTCGTTGTTTATAGTATTCATCTATATTCTTAAAGCCTTCGTCATTATGGGGAATACCAGCAATAGTACACTGGGACTCACTTTTAGCATATATCATTAAGTAATCATGATTTTGAGCTATTTTATCAGTGGTTTTTCCTGACGCTTTGGTTATTCTTGGAAGTATTGCTATAAAATTTTCAACCCCCAATATTTCATCACATAATAACTTCAATTGCGCCTGTTCGTTATCGTCAATCGAGATGAATATCACTCCTTTATCTGAAAGCAGCTGTTTGGCAATACGCAAACGCTTGTTTATGAATGACAGCCATTTGGAGTGGCGATAAGAATCTTCTTTGTCTACGAAGCGGTCGTTATAGACGAAGTCGTTATTGCCGGTATTGTACGGAGGATCGATATAGATGACATCAATCTTGCCCTCGTGCGTGTAGGCAAGGGTGGTGAGGGCTTCGAGATTATCGCCTTCGATAAGGATATGGTTTGGTGCATCGCCATCGGGACTGATGATGGCTTTTGATGCATCTTCAACCAATACGGGCAATTCTTCGCGTAGACGTTCCTCCACATCTTCCGGCTTATCTTCCCACACCAATCCGTATCTCTTCTGCTTGCGCAACAGTCCTAACAACTCAGATTTCTCTTCGTTGGTCAAACCATCAAGCTGCAATATCCTGTTGTATAATTCTTTTTTGTTCATTATCTTTAAGATTAAAGATTGATGTTGTTATTTGACAAGTCTGACAATTTGAATACTTTCGTCCAAAGAGGAGTTCAGCAACTCCTTGACATCAACTTCAAGTACATTGGCAATCTGTAATAATGTTTCCAGTCCCGGTTGCGAAGTATTGGTACACCATTTTGACACCGTTGCAGGATCTTTTCCTAATTGTTCAGCCAACCACTTGTTGGTTCGTTTCTTCTCCACAAGAACCACCTTAATTCGATTTATATCCTTTATAGTTTCCATTTTGGATTATATTATTTCTCTTATACTGCAAAAGTAATGATTTTACTCCATTCCAGCATCATTCAAATAATATGATTTTCCATTAAAATTGCGAATTAGTTCAAGAATAATCACAAATAGGAGTTTACAACAATTGTTTTCAGTATCTTTGTAACTGACAAATCACAAACAAGAACTTGGTTTATTGATAAATATGGAAGTGCATACATTGGACAATTTTCATGATGACTTTGAAACAGGCCGTTGGATGGTTCGAAAATTTATATTACCAAATGCATCCGATTACCTTTGGGACATAGAGAATATCACATGGGCTCAAACAGTATTAATTGATGCTTTTGGGGCAAATAGATTTTTTGATGAAGCTTCTCAAATGATAGCTAATTCAATATACCTTTTTCAGAAAGGATTTTTTGATACAGCATTTTATTCACTACGCCAATCCATTGAGCTTTCAATTGGCACACTATATCTAACAGCGAATCCGGAAAAGATGATAGAGTGGAAGAAATTAGAGCCCGGCTTTGAATCTGGTAAAATGGCTGACTTTCTACGAAAACATGAACCGGTCTTCAAAGAAATAAGAGCCAAAATCCCTGCTTTCTTTGACAATATACGTACTGTTCAGAGAAAGACAAATAAATATGTGCATAAACAAGGCTATTCATCCTTTTATACCACACAAAGATATTCATGGTCGGATCACCGTGAAGATAAAGTTTATCTTAATATAGTTTCAGATTTTGAAGAAATTTTGAATGTGGCGATTGGTGCCGTTGCCATGTATCGTTTGGCTATAGACCCTTTACCCATTATATTAATGGATGAAGAGTTGATGATGCGTTCCGGAGATTTTCTAACGAGACCATATTCAGAAGAATTTGTAGATAAATATATCGGCTTGGAAAATATCGAATTATATAAACAAACTAATATCTATCAGGAATTTAAAGAAAGTATAATGTCTCATGAAAAACAAAATGAAGCAGTTTTTAATATTATTCATTGGCAAATAATAGACAGATGCAAATTCGAAGATATAACCAAACAAATGCATTTACTGTCATATACGGATAGATTAGCAGTAGTTATTATGATGACATCTACAAAAATTCTGCAAGTGTATATTGAAGGTTGCTTCCATTACACTTCTGATGTTAAGGCGACACATTCGGATACGGTTATTGGTACTTCATATTATGAAGATTTCTTCGCGAATAGAGGTAATAACAATTTTAATGTTCCATTCAAAGATGGCTCGTATATTTCGAGAATTAAAATTTGCGATAAATTCTCTTACATAGAAACCAATACATTTCTTGATGATTCAGAAATAGCCATATTGAACTATATCGCCAAGATATTTGAAGAATCATATATTAAGCAAGAGAAAGAGTTAAAGAATTGGTTGGAAGAGCATAAAAAAAGAATTTGAAAAGCACAAAAATAAGTAGTTCCAAATGGGGCTGTCCCCAAAGTCGGGTATCCTCTTTTTGAGGATAGCCCCATATGTTGTTTTTCAGTTTTATCGTTTATTTACCCTTATCCAAAAACTTCTGTATTGCTACCGCAATGCCAATTCCCAAAGTAGCCATAAGAATGCAACCAATAGCAGCTTTCCAAATCAATGCCGAGTGCAAAATCTCCACATTCGCTACTATGATGCTGGCGAAAAAAGAGAATAGTACAACCAGTATGATAATCAAGATATAGAATATCGTGTGCGGTATGAAAATATGGCTGTCTATCTTGCGAATTTTTCGCTCAGTTTCATTACATTTGTCTTGAATTTGATGAAGGAACTTATCAAGGACAGTTTGCCCAAATTTCTCGGCTTGCTCCTGTGTTCCTTGTGCAATAGCCACTTTGTACTCCCGGAGGAATTCGAGCAGATTTACCAGATTTGTAATCATGTAATGCACATTGTCATTCAGGCTGGCAAGTTCCTTGATGTTCACATTGAGTAGCCGTTTTTCTTCCTCCAGATATTCATTCTTGGGAGTGGCTTTTATGGATTCCGCTTCATTCATTTCAGCGGAAAAATCAAATTTCTTTTTCATAGGCTTATCGTTTTAATCCTGTTTTTGTTTTCTTTCCTAATGAACGGCTGGCGGCACGAGCGCATCTGCGAGCCCATTGCAAATCGTCGTCTTCCTTGTCTCTCCACGGAAGGTCGCTTTGTGAACCTCCGCCACCACCTCCAGTTGCCACATTCGGCGTTTCAAGCAGTCCTACAAAAATAGCCACCGCCATATCGGTAAGTTCCTGACAGTTGGCAACAAACCTGTAATCGAACTCGTCATTGAAGCAGTCGAGAACTTTTTCCGGAATATAGACCTTGTGTTCCTTGCCTTCATGGGTAAGGGTATAGGGAATCATGTCTGAACGGTCTGCGAGATATTGGGTATAGTCAATAGGAGCAGCCTTATGTTCTGTTGGCAGCTGGATGACTTGGGTAGTATTGTTCCTAATGGTTGTGGTCGGCTGATGATGCAGCTTCTCCCATGTCGCAGGAAGTTTCGAGACCATCAGATTTCTGCCTACTCCCAATTCGGAAGCTTTGTATTTGGTATTCCCTTGCACGAGTGCATAACCATGGAGAATACCTTGCTTGTCCTCTCTTTCATGGACGGTATAACCTTTCCGTATAAGAGCATTCTTGTACTCATCCCATGACCACGATGGCATTGCCCTCAACACCTCCATGCAGTCCCGATTCACTTGTGGGATGTTGCGATTTCGGATTTGTGCCGCAGTCGTCCAGCCACGTTTCTTTGCCACTCGCTCCGCTGCACGTTGCGCCCGAAGATGAATGTTGTGGTCATTGTTGATATTGCCATTTTCATCCAAACGGCAGACCGCAGCATGGAGGTGGGGAACTTCGCCTTTGGATTCCGTATGCAGCCAGACCGAGTATTTGCTGTTAGCCAAATTAGTCTGGCAAGAACGGACTTTTCCGTCCTTGCCGGTAATCACTTGTTTGTCGAACTCCTCTGCGAAGTCGTGCCAAAGTTTTTGCCAGTCCTCCATGTCATAGAACTGAGTATGTTCGGGAGACGGACTCAACTCGATTCTGATTACCGAGTTCTTTATCGGCCGGTGTTGGGATAGGGTCAATTGCATGGAGTTCCATATCCCCATAGCATCCGGTTCTGAAGGCAACAGATTGTCCAATACCCGATAGATTTTCTCCGGATGTTTCTTGTGCTGTGATTCGCCGGTAATGTAACGGATGTCGTTTATTCCGTGCGATATGGCTTTGGCTTTTGCAATCATTCTTCTTCGATTTTGGGGTTAGACGGAATCTTGTTCTTCTCTTTTACTGCATTCAGGAACTGGCAGACACTTTCGGCCACATTGCCAAGTTCCTTGAGCCAGCTGACCATGAACGGAATCTGATTGAACATTGCTACACGTTGCTTTGTGGACATTCCGTGCAGTGCGGAGGTGTATTTTACGAGGTCTGACCGACAATCGTCCAGATTCTGCAACAGTGCCGCTTCTTCTTTTGTAAGCCTCGCTTTGGGCTTGAAGTTATAGGCGCACGACAATAGGTAATCGCTTACGGTCATGCCGCATTTTGTAGCTAGTGATTTTATATACTCCTTCTGGGTAGGAGTTACTTTCGCCCCGATGAAGACGTCTCTTGTTTCTTTCGAGGAATCCAATGTTTTTTCAATATCTTCTTTCATTTGAATCGTTTTTATAATGGTTGAATAGGTGCGAGCTTGCGAGTACCGCACCGGCAAAGGAACTGAGCAGGCGAGAGCGCCAATGTAAAACCGTAACGTAGTGAGGTTATACCTTGGCATATCTCGCAACAGTTACCTGTTGATGCTTCACGGCAAGCCATATCGGTTGCGTATAGTGAACTGGCACTCGGATAGGAAACATAGGATGATACTAGCCTCTAAAAGAGGGGAGAATATGAATATCTCACATGATGTCTTCCTCCGACTTTGCTTTATTCTTATATATACGCCCCAATAATAAAGTAAAGTTGAACTCAATAATGGTATTCTGGATTGAAGGCATAATCTTTCCCTTCTTTTATAACCATTTGTTTGTCACTGAGCAATGTTGCGACCTTTACCGCCTTGTTATAACCGAGTTTTATACCCTGTAATCCGTAACCCTCTTGCAAGCGTACTATATAATCATCGTAATTGTTGATGTTGCCATTGGCAAAAACGGCATCCAATGCTGGACGATGTACATTCTTTGGAATCTCCTTGTCCGGATCGAACGGTCCTTTGGTTGGTCGTCCGGTCTTCTTCTCTTTTGGCAGATAGGACTCTACCGGTTCGGGCATGGCTTCCTCGTTTATGCGGAAAGCGAAAGGTTCAAACTCACGGTCGCGGATATGCACGGCTTCGACCACGCTTATAGTCTTGTCCTCTTTATCCACCTCGATCTGCATAATGGTTTCCGCTTTATTGTTGAGTTCAGTGCCGATGTGACCACGAGCATGTTCGTCATTCTTGTTCTGATGCAGTACGGTATGGATGTGAATCTGTCTGTCGTCCGTCCACTGCATGAATTTGGAGATAATATCGGTAGATTCACCAGGAGAATTGATGTCATACAGGAAATCACGGATGCCATCAATTACCACCAGTCCCAAATCCGGTATTGTGCCAATGGCCTGTTCGACTATCAATAGCCGTATTTTAGGTGAGAACTTACGCAGAGCCAGCATGAGCAGATTATCCGGCTTCTTGTCTTCCGGCAATTCAGCCAAACGTAGGATTCGTTTCAATATCTGCTGGCAATGATGTCGTCCTTGCTCCGTGTCTATGTACAGAATATTCCGCTTATTCTCGGGGAAAGTGGATCGATAATGAAGAACTGTGCTGTTTCTCAATGCCGATGCGACAATGGCAGATACGTTAAAGGTTTTCTTGCTTTTGGCTTTTCCGATGGACGCACTGAAGTTTCCCAATGTACCGATAACAGCATCGTCTACCATCAGCACCACTGGCGACTGCTCGTAGGTATTTGTTACGCTCACGATTGATTCCTCCACATAAACCGCTAATTCCTCACGTGAAGGAGTCGTATTGTCCGCCTTCTCCATAGTTACCAGTTTTTCAGGTTCGGTTTACGACGATGGGATGCGAGCATGGACTTATTCTCTTCTTCGAAACTTTGCGGAGCCGGATTTTTTCGGGAGGATTCCAACCATCTGTCCAGCTCATCACGATAGATGTAGAGATGTTTTCCTTGTTTTATAACCGGAATATCGTCCTTTTTGACCTTGTAATAAAAGGTTGACAACGGCATTTTAAGATAGGCACAAGCCTCCTGTACGGTCATGGGGACGTGCGTGTTCTCTTTGGTTTCGTACTGCTTGGAAAGTTTCTCCGTTAGCAGATTTTCCATACTTGCGATTCTGTCGCATAGTTCGCCCACCACAGTCGGCAGGTCGTTGAATGTCAGTTGGTCTTTTTCCATATTATACTCTTTTAATCGTTTAATATGCTGCGAATCAACTCAATGAAACCTTGCAGAACAATACAGACCGGATTAATTATTTCGTCTGCATGCGTTTTTTTAGTCTGAGTTACTATTATCTGTTTCTAAATGGAAGCGATAATCGCCTTTATCGGGCACGTCAATAGGAATCTGACTAGGAACTTGATCCCGCAAATTAAGTTTGAGATATTCAAGAGTCGCATTTTCGAGTTCGTGAGGAAATGAAGACTTGATAAAAACGGCTCTTTTTGCCAATGATACTCCCAAGCGTTCACCTACATTCCATGCCAGATGGCGAAGTCCCGGTGATCTCAGCGGATTATCTATATTGGAGCGAATGGGCTTGTATAAATCGGATCTATCACAGGCCATATACTCAATATTAGAAATGAGGATTACAATAGCTTCTTTGGACAGATAAGGTGCGGTTTTAATAGTTACATATTCACGAATAGCATTCATGACTTCTACTTGTTTTTCTGCTTCTTTCTTTTTGATGTTCTCTCGTATTGTATCATAATTATCTATAACTGAATTATTGGGCTGTTCAATAGTTTTAGTTTCATCTGCACAATCGGTTTTTATTTCGAAACCAGAGTCAGTAATAATAGGAGATTGCCGGTCAAAAGAAAAATTGATTGGATTCTTCGTCAGCCAAGTGTAGAAAAATCGTTGCAGTAGACCGCACAATAGAATTGTAACCACGAGGCCTATTATAACTGGAGTCGTTATTGTTGTGGTATTGATTTTATGATAAGTGAATAGGTAAGTGTCTACTGCCACATAGGCAATTACCAATAATGCAAGAATAAAACTTATCCTCTTGGTCCGAATTTGAGTATTATTTGTCATCTACTGCAAGTATTTGAAATGGTTATATGGCAAAGTTATGTGCTATATTCCAGATATATATAATTAGTGACGACGAATCGCTCAATATTTGTAAAAAATAACGGTTAGAGTATGATTTCAGACTAAAAATCATACTCTAACCGCTTAAAATAGGGATAAGTGGCTGTCAGTCCTTCCGTGTCAAGGTAATCTTCTTGCTGGCTTCACGTTTGTTGGCATCCACGACTTTGATATACCTTTGAGTGGTGGTAATACTCTTGTGAGCCATAATGCTCTGTATGGTGCGGATGTCCGTTCCGGCAGCTGCTTGTAGCGTTGCAAATGTTCTACGATAGGAATGGAAGGTTATATTTTTGGTGATTCCGGCAGAACGAATCCACTCTTTCATCGGAATTTGCGTCCAACTACGCATAAGTCCCTTGAATACTAAACCTTTCTTTTCTGAACTATAGCCTATCAATCCCAACGCTTCTTCACTAATAGGAATGATGTCTTCCGCTTTGTTTTTTTGTGTGATGATATGTACGCATTTCCCTCCGGCTGAGTAGTCTACAATATCTTCCCAGCATAGTGCGAGAATATCACTGATACGTAAACTGGTCATACATGAAAACAGCGATGCTATTTTCAGAATGGGCTTCTTGCACGGTGTTTCAGCCAACTTGTACAGTTCATCTACAGACAGATACTCTTTAACAACATCCTCCGTTTCAATCTTATCCAAAAAATCATTGACATTGGTCTTTATCATTCCATTGCGGTAGAGTATTTTCAGGAATCCCCTGAAGGTAGACCAGTATCCCGATGCGGAGTTTCGTGTTATGCGTCCGTTACGTCTCAGTTTCTTAGCCGTGAGCAGATACTCCCGAAACTTGTTGCAAAGGTCTATGTCAATCTCTTCAAAAGTACATTTACCATGTACGAAGTTGTTGAAATGCAGATAGACAAACTCTCATTTCTGGTCATGCTTACGGAGTTGCTTGCGATAATGCTCCAAGAAGTCTGCCTTGAGTCTGTACTTGTCAAAGAAGTCATACCGTTCATTGACAACAGACTCGAACCTACGACAACGGATGGCTTCGGCTTTCTCGGTCATTACCTCGTTGAAATTCTGCTCTCGTTTGTTTCTCGGATTGGCATAAACATAGATGCCAAGCGATTCATGACGGATAACTTTCATAGTCTCTTTGTCCCGATACCCAGGATAATAATCTAAATAGAAAGACATCATTCTACCTTTTAACGGACGTGTTCTCAACGTTACTGTTTTACATTCATGCATACTAATATATTTTTATGGTTATTATTAATTCGCTTGCAAAACTCTGTAGTGTAATCATGCAGATTACATACAGCAGAGATTAATTTTTGAAGAATTAATGGATAGCGACAAATTAGATTATTTGTGAACACCCATAACCCTGTCAAACTCTACTTTTAGGAATCGGACGAACCGTCCGTTCTTCTCGCGGTTGATCTGATGGAATTGCAGAATTCCGTAAACAGAGTCGCGGGAGAGTTTGAATTTTTCCATAGCCTCCTTGACTGTGTAATATTCCGCTTTGCTTTCCTGTTCCGATGTTTTGGATAGGTCGAAATGGAGTTTGGAATAATAGATTTGTCCGTGTTCTTTCTTGGATGGGATATTGTTCCGATACACCTGCGAACGGATGGCGACGCGTGTCATGCCGTATTTTTCCTGAATCTCTTCCGGTGTGTACCATTCGGTCAGGTCGGAATCTACTTCGTATTTGGCAAAGGCGGCATCAATATGTTTCTTGCTGTAATAGTTGAACTGGCGGATTCTCACTTTCGGAACTTTGTGCTGCCGTGTATAAGTCCACACCCATTTGGCGTTGACCTTATATTTCTCTGCAATTTCTTCAGCAGTATAATACTCGGTGATGTCGAAGTCCTCTTTAGGCATGATGCGTTCATACGGTTTGGTTTTCATCATTAGTTCGATGTCAGCACGGCGAATGAGCGACTTTTTGCCACTGATGCGTGAAGCCCGAAGTTTGGATTCCTTTACCAATTTATATATGTATTGTCTGGTTACGCCCATCAACTTTGCTGCTTGGGCAAAAGAGAAGAAATCCTGTCCCTCGGCGGCTTGTCGAGGTTGTAGCAACTCTTGCGAGCGTTTCAACTGCCGCTTGCGTTCCCGGATGCGTTCTTTGTAGCCAAGATTGGAACACTGATGGCTACAATAGCAGGTCGTTGTCTTTTGGGCTATAAATGGCTTTCCACACCATTGACAAATCTTTCTTACTTCCATATTTTCCTTGTTTACATTGGGGATAATTTCTCCTTATTTCTCCCGGATTTTGCCAACACATGTAAACCATTGTCAACACACGTCAACTAATGCGTCACTGTGACATTCGGGCTAACCGTGAATTTCTGTCGCGGTAGAAATATGATAGAAAAATATGGATAAAAACCGTTATCTCCAAATACGGACTGGAAAGTGTTAAAATAGAAAAGTCGCTGAAATACAGCGACTTTATTCTAAATGGTTATAGTTAGTTATGGCTGTTTCCAAGCCATCATTTGCCGATGCAAAAATGCTGAAATATATTTTGAAGTACCATATCGTTTGTTACCTCTCCTGCTATATCCGACAGATGGAAGATACATTCTCGTATATCCTGTGCTAAAAAATCTCCGGAAATATTCGCATCCAATCCGTTTTGTACCCGGTGTATGGCATCCAGTGCACGGGATAGAGCCTCATAATGGCGGACATTTGTAACGATTACATCATTTTGTGTAATCGTTGGGAGGTGGGCGGCTTCGATCAGTGTTTGTTGTAATTCGTCAGTACCTGATCGCTGTCTTGCAGAAATAAAGATTGAACTTATGTCTTCTTTGGAGAAACTTGATAGAAGAGAAATTATATCTTTCTTTTGTTCTTCTCTGATCAGGTCAGATTTATTAAATACTACGATCAGATGTTTGTTTTGGCAACGTGGGAGAATTTTACCTGAAAGCTCTTCCATTTGTGACTTCGCATCTGTAGCATCAATCATCCAAAGCACAATTTCGGCCTGATCCAGTTTCTGGAAGGTACGTTCAATACCCAAACTCTCGATGGTATCATTAGTCTCACGAATTCCGGCAGTATCTATAAAGCGGAAAGTGATGCCACCTATGTTTACAGTATCTTCAATGACATCACGGGTTGTGCCGTGAATATCACTGACGATGGCTTTATCCTCATTCAATAGAACATTCAATAGGGTCGATTTTCCTGCATTGGTTTCGCCTATGATGGCTACCGGAACACCATTTTTTATAGCATTTCCTACACTGAACGAATGAACCAGGCGAGTGATAACCTGTTCTATCCCATCTGCTAAATGGCGTAATGCGGAACGGTCTGCAAACTCCACATCTTCTTCACTGAAATCCAGTTCGAGTTCGATCATAGATGTGAAGTCGAGAAGTTTTCCACGGAGGTCAGCTAATTCTTTACTGAAGCCGCCACGCATCTGGCTCATGGCTAAACGATGGGTAGCAGCAGAGGTTGAAGCAATCAGATCTGCCACAGCCTCTGCCTGGCTGAGATCCATCTTGCCATTCAAAAAAGCTCTTTGTGTATATTCTCCGGGTTGAGCCATACGGCAGCCGTTTTTAATAAGCAGTTGCATCACCTGCTGAAGAATATAGGTAGAACCATGACACGTAATTTCAGTACTATCTTCCCCTGTGTAGGAGTGGGGGGCACGAAACAAGCTGACAAGTACTTCATCCACAATCTCTTTCTCATTGTGTATATGTCCGAAAGTTAATGTATATGGCTTTTTATCAGAGAGTTGCTTCCCTACTTTAACTGGAGTGAAAATACGTTCAGTAATAGTTATGGCATCGGGACCAGAGACGCGGATACTTCCGATAGCTCCTCCTTGGGCGGTGGCTATAGCACAAATGGTGTCTTGATTCATTTTTTTTTCATTTTGAAAGGCAAAGATAGGATTTTCTGTAGAAAAAAGGAATAACTTTTAATGCAAGTTATTCTTTATTATTCTTATCTTTGCTATCCATACAACAAAACGAAATGCACTTATATGATAGCTGAAGCTGATTCCTTTTTCAAAGAAGAATATATTGAAAAACTAAGAGACAAATTTCAAAAAATGACCTCTGTTTTGTCTGCACATCAAATTGCACTGTGGGAATATGATATTGTAACGGGTGAATGTAGCTTTACAGATGACTACTTTCGTATATTAGGATTAAAAGAAGTAGGTATCATTTTTAAAGATATTGATGATTTCTATCGGTATGCCTGTCCGGAGGACATTGTTCCTTACCGGAATGCTTTCTCCTGTATGCTCGATTCTGAAACAAAAACGTCCCAGATACGGATACGTTGTATCGGTAATAAAGGGCAAGTTATTTGGCTGGAAGACCACTTCCTTTCTTATCAGAAAGATAAAGATGGACATCCGGAAAAGATAATAGCCTATACTATCAATGTTACTTCGCAATGTGAAAAAGAGCAGCATATAAGGCGTCTGGAAGCAAGAAACCGGAAAGTGATTGAAGCTTTGCCGGAGTTTATATTTATTTTTGATGATAACTTTTTCATCACTGATGTGCTGATGGCATCCGATACTGTGTTACTTCATCCGGTAGAAGTATTGAAAGGAGCTGACGGACGTTCCATTTACAATCCGGAAGTAAGCGACTTATTTATTCGTAACATACACGAGTGCCTGAAAGAAGGGCGGTTAAAAGAGATTGAGTATCCGCTGGATGCCGAAGATGGCAGGCATTATTTCCAAGCTCGTATCGCCCCATTTGAAGATAATAAAGTCTTGGCTTTAATTCATGACATCGGAGAGCGTGTACAACATGCCCAGGAACTGATTGAAGCCAAAAGAAAAGCGGAGGAGGCAGATCGTATGAAATCTGTTTTCTTGGCTAATATGAGTCATGAGATCCGTACTCCCCTGAATGCTATTGTTGGCTTTGCCGAAATTATAGCTTTGACAGAAGCTCAGGAGGAAAAAGAAGAATACATTGGCATCATTCGGAAAAATAGCAATGTGTTGCTCCAACTGATCAATGATATCCTCGATTTATCACGTATTGAGTCCGGCAAATCAGAGATACATTTTCAACTGGTGGAGATGACTTCACTGATTAATGAAGTTGAGAAAGTACACCGGTTAAAAATCAGCGATGAAATTGAGTTAAGAGTAACACGTCCGCAAGAGAAAATATGGATTACAACCGATCGTAACCGGGTTACTCAGATATTATTTAATTTTCTGTCGAATGCCATTAAGAATACCAGGCAAGGATGTATTACAATCGGAATGTGTGTGGAGAAAGATTGGCTGAAACTGTTTGTCAGTGATACCGGATGTGGAATTCCCAAAGAGAAACTTCCCCTGATATTTACCCGTTTTGAGAAACTGAATGATTTTGTACAAGGTACGGGGTTGGGGTTATCCATCTGTCAGAGTCTTGTAGAGCGTCTTGGCGGGAAAATAAATGTGGAATCCGAAGTAGGAGAGGGGAGTACCTTTGCTATGTATTTACCTTACCAGCAGGTAGACTTAACCATTACTGAATCTGATTATCAGGAGGGACGGAAACGGATATTGGTAGCAGAAGATGTAGAAACCAACTTTATGCAGATCAATGCTTTGCTAAAGAAAGATTATACTCTTTCGTGGGTGACAAATGGTGAAGAGGCTGTGAACCGTTTCTTACATGAGAAACCAGATCTGATACTGATGGATATTCGTATGCCGGTGATGAATGGTATTAAAGCCACAGAGAAAATTCGTGCGGTATCTGCTGATATTCCGATCATAGCCGTGACGGCAAATGCTTTCTATATAGAACAGAAGCAGGCGCTTGCTGCGGGATGTAATGAAGTTGTTTCCAAACCTTATTCAATAGAACAGCTGAAAAGTACGATCGAGAAGTACCTCTGATTACTTTTTTATATTACAACAATTTGAAGTGTAACGTGTTATACTATTACTAATATAATAAATTGAACACTCAAATAATTTGTAATATGAAGAAGGTAGTATTGATAGGGGCCAGTGGTTTTGTAGGTTCGGCTATCCTTAATGAAGCTTTGAACCGTGATTTTCATGTGACGGCCGTAGTTCGTAATCCGGACAAGATAAAAATCGAGAATGAACATTTAGTAGTCAAGAAAGCAGATGTTTCTTCTCTCGATGCAGTTTATGGAGTCTGTAAGGGAGCCGATGCTGTGATCAGTGCCTTTAATCCCGGATGGGATAATCCTAATATATATGATGAAACAATTAAAGTTTACCTGACGATAATTGATGGAGTAAAAAAATCAGGCGTGAATCGTTTCCTGATGGTAGGTGGTGCTGGTTCGTTGTTTATTGCTCCGGGGCTCCGTCTGGTCGATTCTGGTGAAGTTCCTGAGAAGTTATTGCCGGGAGTCAAAGCTTTGAGCGATTTTTATCTTAATTTCCTGAAAAAAGAAAAAGAAATAGATTGGGTATTCTTCTCACCGGCTGCTGATATGGCGCCAGGCGTACGTACAGGCAGATATCGTTTAGGCAAAGATGATATGGTTGTAGATGTAGTGGGTAATAGTCATATTTCGGTGCAGGATTATGCAGCAGCTATGATTGACGAGTTAGAGAAGCCGGCACATCATCAGGAACGTTTTACCATAGGGTATTGACCGGACGATGGCTTTCCAGAAAGTTTAGATAGAGTTTGGCACATCCCCGGGCATCAGAGAGGGCTTCATGATGGGTGAGATCAATGTTTTGCCGTTGACAGCAAGCACTCAGATTGGCAGGTTTATAGCCTAAAGAGCGGTAGATACGCAGGGTACATTCCCAACGTTCGGGCAGTAATAACTCATCATAATCAAGCTGGTACATACGCATGGTACGTTTCAATACATTGCGGTCAAATTGTTCGTTGTGAGCAACAACTGTTTTGCCTTGTAACCGCTTCCGTACTTCAGGATAAATGGCATGAAACCCCGGTAATGATTCGGTCATATCCGGGGTGATGCCATGTACAAGGATATTTGATCGCCAATATACGTTTTCGGGCGGTTGGATCAGACTATAATACTCATCTGTAATCACTCCGTCTGTAACGGTGACAATGCCTACCGAACAGGCGCTTTCCATATAGCCTGTAGCTGTCTCAAAGTCGATGGCGGCAAATGATAAATTCATTAGATTCTGTCAAGAACGGTTTTTATTAGTGTATCAATGGTGTTTTTATATCCCGTATTCGCTTCTTTAATAAGGCGGTTGGCAATTACCATGCAAACGGTCATCGCTCTGTGTCCCATTAGTTTTGATAATCCGGCAAGCGCAGAGCTTTCCATTTCGAAATTGGTTATTTTGAAACCATTGTATTCAAACTTTTCAATTTTATCATTTTGATTGGGATCAGCCAAAGGAACCCGCAGCTCACGTCCCTGAGGGCCGAAGAAGCCACCGGCAGCGATTGTAACGCCACGTACCATGTCTTCTTTAGCAATACGGTCAATCAGTTCCGCATTTGCATCAATCACATAAGGGGCAGGTGCACACATATTGCCCGACCATCCCATATGGTTCAGGAAGGCGCGTTCAAAAGCGAGATCACAGACTGCATTTCTTCCGTCGTAGAAGTTGAGCAGCCCATCAAAACCAATTGATTTTTGTGAACAAACAAAGGTGCCAACCGGAGTATTGGGTTGCAAGCCCCCACAAGTGCCGATACGTACCAGTTCCAGTGAGCGGAGATGTTCTTTTTCTTCACGGGTCTGAAAGTCGATGTTTGCCAACGCATCCAGTTCATTCATTACAATATCAATATTGTCACAACCAATACCGGTGGAAACAACGGTAATACGTTTACCTTTATAAGTTCCGGTGATGGTTTTAAACTCGCGGCTTTCCACTTCAAATTCTTTCTTGTCGAAGTGAGAAGCTACGAGTGCTACTCGTCCGGGATCTCCAACAAGTATTACTTTGTCTGCCAGTTGTTCGGGTTTTACATGAAGATGGAATACTGAACCGTCTTCGTTGATTATCAACTCTGAGGAAGGAAAATACTTTTTCATGCTGTTCAAAGATTTAGTTATAAACAAGTTCTTAATAAAATAACACAGAGTTCCACAAAGTGTTTATTAAAAGTGAAACTCTATGGAACTCCGTGTATATTATTGTGAGCAGGCTAATCGCTCAATGGTTTATTATTGTTTCCACCCATTGGTTTTGCTATGTTGTCCCGCATGGATGTATCAGCCTGGATATTTTTCATTTTATAGTAATCCATAATACCGAGGTTTCCGCTACGGAAAGCCTCTGCCATTGCTTTCGGAACTTCCGCTTCGGCCTGAATCACATTGGCACGTGCCTCTTCTGCTTTTGCTTTCATTTCCTGTTCGGTAGCTACGGCCATCGCACGGCGCTCTTCTGCTTTTGCCTGCGCAATGTTTTTATCTGCATTTGCCTGATCTATCTGTAAAGCTGCACCGATGTTTTTACCTATATCAATATCGGCAATATCAATTGACAGAATTTCAAAAGCTGTTCCTGCATCCAGACCTTTGCGAAGTACTAATTTGGAGATAGAATCCGGATTTTCGAGTACCGACTTGTGGTTTTCGGAAGAACCGATAGACGAAACGATACCTTCACCTACGCGGGCTAGGATTGTATCTTCACCTGCACCACCCACAAGCTGCTTGATACTGGCACGTACGGTTACACGTGCTTTGGCTATGAGCTGGATACCGTCTTTGGCTACAGCTGTAACAGGAGGTGTATCGATTACTTTCGGATTAACGGACATTTGAACAGCCTCAAACACATCACGTCCGGCAAGGTCAATAGCCGTAGCCATCTGAAAGGTGAGTTCTATGTTTGCTTTAGAAGCGGAAACCAACGCATGAACTACTCTTTCTACATGTCCTCCGGCCAGATAATGGGCTTCAAGTTCGTCACGGGTGATATTACTCAGACCGGCTTTGTGGGCTTCAATCATGCCCGGTACGATAATATACGGCGGAACATTACGGATGCGCATCAGAAAAAGTTGTACCAGCGAGATGTTTACTCCCGAAACTTTGGCGGACAGCCAAAGGAAGAATGGTACGTAATGAAAGAAAAGAACCAGGAGAATAATACCTCCCGCTATCAGTAAGATAGTCAGATACATTGGTTCGACGTTCATAATGAGTTTTGAATTAAGTGAATATTATGATTTCTGTTTTTCTACAAAAATAGTTCCGTCTGTAATTCGGTTAACTACTATCGGTGTCTTTTCATCCAGCAGCCCGTCCATCGATTTTACTTCTATGATGTTACCGTCGATATCTGCATAACCAATTTGTGCCAGTCGGGTAGTGGTAATTCCTGTGTCACCTACTTTTACTTTATTGGCGGCACTTCGGTCTACTTTGGATGTAATGTCTTTTTTTAAAGCCAGTTTGTCCAGCGTTTTTGATCGCATAAACCATACGAGAGAACCGATGCATGCGATTCCTGATACCACCAAAGTGATGAATCCTGCACCCGTACCCATATAGGCGAAAGCATAATAATTGGCATAAATGATGCAACCCAGTGCTCCGAAGCCTGCCACGCTAATTCCCGGGATAACAAACAGTTCTACCAGAAAAAGTATTACTGCGGCAATAATGAGTACAACGATTATCAGTACATCCATAGTTTTGTTATTTTAGATTTTGTTTTTCTGTATTGCGTATGTCGATAGCCTCCTTGTCCAGTTCGCGGATCATCTGTTCTACCCGTTTTTCAAGATCAAGGATAGATGGAGCCATTTTTGTTTTTTCTTCTTTATTGGCACGTGCATACCACTGACGCTGACTGTCCAGTTTACTTTCCTGCTGGCGATAGTCTTTTTCCTTCTGTTGGTATTTCTTGAACTGTTCTTTTGCCTGTGGAGATTTGAAATCGTCCAGGTGATAATACGTTGTGTTATCATCAATGATGAATTCAAAGTCGGCCACAAATTGTTCTTGTGGCTTATGATTAATGGCAGCTTCCAATCTTTTTCTGGCATTACTTACCTCTTGTTTGTCTTTCCAGGTTGTTTTTAATGATTTAAGTTGGGCCAGAGCTATGATTTGTTTCGGGTCCATTGCTTCATAATTGTACACCTGTTTTGATTCGTTCGGGATGAATACATACACACACACCTTACCATCAGGCTGATAACGGTCTGAGGCAAACCATCCCAAGTTGTTGTATTCGTCGATGACGTACATATAGTCATTATAAGGCGAATTGAAAGGCATGCCTACATTTTCGGGGCTAAGATAGGTATCCGTATTTGTGTTATAGCGCGTCACGAAAATGTCATATCCACCCAAAGATCCTTCTCCGTCCGAAGCATAGTAGATTGTTACTCCGTCTGTCAGTACGTATGGATAGTTTGTATTGCCCGAAGCATTAATACTTCCCGGCAACTCCATGCCTTTACTCCATTCATCCAGCAATTTGTTCTTTGACAGAATATTGAGCAGTCCTTTTTTATCTTTTTCGCCGTAGTATATTTTGTTTGCGAGTTCTGTTTCGTAAACAGTTCCCGGATGTTCTCCCTCTGTTTTGAAAAAACTGTTGTATGAAAACAGTTTACCCGATTCTTCGCTGATTTTATATGCATCAAGAAAGTTCGCTTTATCTACAACAAAGCTGTCAATCACGCATACTTCTTCTACCCCTTTCAGCATACGAAGGTTGGATTTTGCTTTTTCCAATAATTTTTCAGCTTCTTCAGTAGGTTTTTTTTTCTTGGTAAGATCTTCTATGTAAGCTTCATAGTTTTTAATAGCTTCATCAAAACGATACAGGTCATTGTAGTTCTCAGCCAGATAAAGCTGTCCGGTAGGAATGCGTTTTTTTACTGCCAGTTCCAGATATTTCAACGCCTTGTCCGGCTCTCCGGTTTTCAGACAACAGACACCGTACCACAGGTTATAATTTCCATTGGCGGGTTGGGATTTGACGTATTTTTCAAAGACAGGTTTGGCTTTATCGTATTGTCCTTTATTAAACATAGTCTTTGCCTGCTCCAGTGTTTGTGCAGATACACTTGTAAGGATCAGGCAGAAAAGAAAGAATAAAATATGCTTTTTCTTCATATAGGGTCTTGGCTTGTTATTCAGAAGTTCAAAAATACAAATTAATCGCGAATATTCCTTTTTTAAGTTATTCTATTATGTTAATTCTTCTTTAAATCATTCTTTTCACTTACTTTTGCAGCCAATTTTTGAAGATATGACAAAGTTTACAGAAGAAGAGCAAATCTTGCGTCGCATTGAGCGCCGGTTTAATAAAGGTGTAGTGCAATATAACCTGATAGAGGAGGGCGATAAAATTCTTATCGGTCTGTCGGGAGGAAAAGATTCGCTGGCCTTGATCGAACTGTTGGGAAGGCGGGCGCGTATCTTCAAACCCCGCTTTTCGGTGGTAGCGGTGCATGTCGTGATGAAGAATATTCCTTACCAGAGTAATCTGGAATATTTGCGGGCACATGCCGAAACATTTGGAGTACCTTTGGTGGTATATGAAACTTCGTTCGATCCTTCTACCGATACCCGTAAATCTCCTTGTTTCCTTTGTTCCTGGAACAGGCGAAAAGCTCTTTTCACGGTTGCCAAAGAGCAGGGATGCAATAAGATAGCTTTAGGGCATCACATGGATGATATTCTGGAAACATTGTTGATGAACCTTACTTATCAGGGAGCCTTTAGTACGATGCCTCCACGGTTGGTGATGAAGAAGTTTGATATGACAATTATACGTCCGATGTGTCTGGTACATGAGGCTGATTTAATAGAACTGGCTGCTTTACACGCTTACCAGAAGCAAGTGAAAAATTGCCCTTATGAATCTCAGTCAAGCCGTAGCGATATGAAAGGAATACTGCATCAGCTTGAAGCTATGAATCCTGAAGCACGGTATAGCTTATGGGGGAGTATGACGAATGTACAGGAAGATTTGTTGCCCGAAAAAAATGAATAACTGATTAAAACAGAGATAGATATGAAAGGATTATATACTGTGTTACTATTAATAGTATCCAATATATTTATGACATTTGCCTGGTATGGGCATTTAAAGATGAAACAGGAGTATTCTTGGTTTGCTACGCTTCCGCTTATTGGTGTTATTGCTTTTAGCTGGGCAATTGCTTTTTTTGAGTATACTTTTCAAATTCCGGCCAATCGTTTGGGATTCAGTGGAAACGGAGGGCCTTTTAGTTTGATGCAATTGAAAATTATACAGGAAGTGATAACTTTGGTTATTTTTACCGTTTTTACTACAGTCTTGTTTAAAGGTGAGTCATTGCATTGGAATCATTTGGCAGCTTTTGTTTGTCTGATATTAGCAGTGTATTTTGTTTTTATGAAATAACTCAGTTTTAACATGTGGTTTTAACATTTTAAGCCATTGTTACAAGAGTGTACATATTTGTAGTATAAGATTGTACACATTAGTATAACATACGTGTACAACTTTGCATAACAAGAATGTACACTCTTTTATGTCTTAAGGTAAGGCTCTTTTATTCGCTTAAAATCAGTGCGTTATATGCTGTTGAATAACACTGTTTTATTCCGTAACCTATTTCCTGAAGTATCTGTAATTGCTTTTTTAATAACTATCTGCTTATATACTTCTTCATCCCTTCTGTGAAGAATGTTTTGAACTCTCCGTTCTCACCGCTGTATATAAAACAAGCATCAATCGCCGGATTTGCATTGGCAAAAGCTTCTGCTTCTTTTAGTCCCATAACCATAAAAGCAGTGGCAAGGGCATCGGCTGTCATACAATCTTTGGCAATGACGGTAGCAGATAAAATGTTATGCTGTACCGGATATCCTGTTCTCGGATCAATGGTGTGTGCATATTTCTTTCCATCTTTATAGTAGAAGTTGCGATAATTGCCCGATGTAGCAAGACCTACGTCTGTCAGTTCGAGAATCGTCTGTATTTCCTGATTGACGGACAGTGAATCATCTATGGGCTTATTAATGCCGATACGCCACAGGCCATTGCGTGAGTTTTTTCCTTTGGCAACTATTTCGCCACCTATATCTATCATGTAGTTTTGAATGCCTTTGCTATCGAGCAAATGTGCCACCACGTCTACGGAGTATCCCTTGGCTACTGCACTGCAACTGAGCATAATGCGAGGGTCTTCTTTTACTACCTTGCCATCAACCAGTTTTACTCTTCTGTAGTCAGTGATTTGCAGCAAGCTGTCTACCATCATGGAATCGGGAAATGCTCCTTGTTTGAAACCAAATCCCCAGGCATTTGCCAGTGGGGCTATGGTGATGTCGAAAGCACCATCGGTCTCTTTGGAAATTTCCATGGAACGGTTGAAGCAGGTTTGGAAAAAGCTATCCGTTATAATGTCTTCGTTTCGGTTCACGCGGGAAATCACTGATGTGTCATTGAATGGAGACAACGAAGCATCAAAACGCTTTAACTCAGCTTCTATTTCTGGTTTTAGATCACCATCATATTGATAGGTAATATTATAAATTGTACCGAAGACCAAACCATTAATACTGTTGTAGGGTATGTTGTTTTTACGTACCAGTATCCAGATGGTAGCCAATAGGAGAATTCCTAACCAGATAAAACTTTTCTTCGCTTTCATATCTGTTTTTATTTAGCTGAAAAATAAATGTTCAATTAATATTTTGATTCCGATAATTATCAGTATTATACCTCCCCATAACTCGGCACGTAGCTTTCGTGCAATGCCACAACCACATTTAATGCCGAATAACAATCCTATTAATGACACTGCGAATGAGACGAATCCGATGATACCGGTAGGGGGGAGGATCTCAGAGAAATCCCGGATGCCTAAAAAGGCAAAAGAGACGCCTATGGCTAAAGCATCGATGCTTGTGGCTATTGCCATGGTTAACACTACTTTCAGACTGGCAGGATTAAATTCTTTGCGGCATTCTTCATCTTTGAATGATTCCAGAATCATGCGTCCACCTAAAAATGAAAGGATTGCAAAAGCAATCCAATGGTCTACACTCTCAATGAGGTGGCTGAATGTACTGGCACCTATCCAGCCCAGAAATGGCATTAATGCTTGGAAGAATCCGAAGAAAAAAGCCATGACCAGCATGGGACGCCACCGAATCCGTTTTAAAATAATACCGCTTGCAATAGAAACAGCGAAACAGTCCATCGCCAAACCAATTGCAAGTAGCCAAATCTCTAATCCTGTCATTGTGTTTAATAAGGTAGTTTATATATCAGAGTGTATGTCACTCCCATGTTGTTGGAACCATATTTCCCGAATCCGGGCACCATCCACGGGTTACCATATTCGCTAACCGAGGCGGAGAGCTTATACTTCATTCGTAACGCCCAGCCCATATAGAAATTCTTGTATATCTGTACTTTTACGCCTGCCACAAATTCCATCCACTGCATGGTCGCTTTTTGTCCGGGGTGATCATAGGGAACACTGCCTCCCCAGATGATATCTCCGAGACTTGGGTTCTCATATTCACCTCCAAATGCCGGATCTTTCATCGGCATGCTGTTGATATCATATTTCATATGACTGAAACCGTAGCGAAGACCTACATACAAAAAACTATTCTTCTCCTTTTTCTTGGACATCGTGTTATAATCTACTCCGATGCGGAAGAAAGGGGCTGAACTTTTATAATGAATACCGGTATCGTTCCATGAATCTGTAGTACTGAAACCAATTTCAGCAGTAGGGAGAAACATATTTTTCAGATTCACAACTATATCCACTTCGGAACTCAGAAAATCACTTCCGAAAAGTTTGCTACCCAGACCGTATAGGTCTACGCCAATATACGTGCCGTTATAAAGGGGAACTTCTTCTTTGGGTTCCTCTTTTACGTTCTTTTTCTGATCTCTTTTGGGAGTGGGATTGACGTAGGGCCGTTGCTGGTTCTGCGCCGAAATCTCCAATGAAAAGAGTAGAAACAGACTAATCGCGATTGCGGTAGAGTAACTTAAGATTTTCTGTCCCATCAGTATTGGCTTGTTTATTAGGTATTTGGATAGTATCTAATTCTAAACGGCTGTATTTTAATCCGACGATACTTTGTTTCATGCTATATCCACACTCCATTGACTCAAAGTAGGGCACATTGTGTTGTTTGATATAGATGGTATCACACAGTGTCCGATCTTCTTTATATGCATAGTAGAAAATGAATATGGTGGAATCTGAGGTGTATCGCAGCGGTAGCGTTAGAGTATGTACCTTTTTTTGATTGTTGATAATGATAGAATCTGTTCCGAGTGCGGTTACCGTCAGAGAGTCGAGTGTATCGTTTACGATTTCATCTTTAACATCTTTAGTATAGAGCGTACAATTGATCATAGCGCGTCCGGCAATAGAGCAATCACTGTCTTCAGAACATGAGGTGTGTAGTCCGATACCAACACTTGCAATGAGGAGAACCAGGAAAAGTCGGATTAAATTCTTCATATATATATACTCATTTATATGGTTTGGGTCATTCTCAAATCATTTTTTCTACCTGATAGTTATTACGTTCCGGAGCATTGCGGGAGATCAGCTCGCCCAAAAATCCTGCCAGGAATAACTGTGTTCCTATAATCATAGCCGTAAGGGATAGATAGAAATACGGAGAGTCCGTTACTAATCTATAGGCCATTCCGTTATGCATGTGATACAGTTTGGTAGCTCCTACTATTACAACGGATATAAATCCGAAGATAAACATTAACGAGCCTAACAATCCGAAGAAATGCATTGGTTTTACTCCGAAAGTAGAAAGAAACCAAAGAGAAATCAAATCCAGGTATCCGTTAAAGAAACGATTCAGACCACCAAACTTTGTTTTACCGAATTTACGTGCCTGATGTTGTACCACCTTCTCGCCGATTTTCTTAAATCCGGCATTTTTAGCCAGATAAGGGATATAACGGTGCATTTCGCCGTATACTTCGATATTCTTCACTACGGCCTGGCGATAGGCTTTCAAGCCACAATTGAAGTCGTGTAGATTTTTAATACCCGATACTTTACGTGCTGTAGCATTGAATAATTTAGTAGGGAGTGTTTTGGAAAGCGGATCATATCTCTTTTGTTTCCATCCCGAAACAAGATCATAACCCTCTTCCGTGATCATACGGTAGAGTTCCGGTATTTCGTCCGGACTGTCTTGCAAATCTGCATCCATAGTAATGACCACATCGCCTTCTGCCTGCTTGAATCCACAGTATAAAGCCGGTGATTTACCGTAATTGCGACGGAATTTAATTCCTTTTACAATCGGTGACTGAGCTTTGAGTTGCTCTATAATTTCCCATGAACGATCTGTACTACCATCATTGACAAAAATAACTTCGTATGAGAAACCATTGGCTTTCATTACCCGTTCAATCCAGGCAAACAGTTCGGGAAGTGATTCTTCTTCGTTGAACAAGGGGATTACTACAGATATATCCATTCTTAATTTATGAATTATGATTTATGAATTATTCCTGTGGGGCTTCTGAGGTTCCTGCAGGAGTATTTCTGTTTCGCTTCATTACAAACAATGCCGTAGGAATAGCAAGTAAACTACCGGCAAAGACATTCCATGATAAAAGTTGCATCGTGATATCAATGGATGATAAAGACTGAGCATTGGCCATTGCGGTTTTGAATACTTCTTTCTCTGTCTCCATTCCGGGAAGGGTAACTAACATCTGTTCCATATCATTCATGCATTGTGTGATAATAAATCCATGATCGATAAACTGGAAATAAATATAATGTGCTACTGCAACCAGTAGTGAAGCAAACATGTACATAAACAAAGTAAAAAGACAGGCATGAGCAAAGCTGATTGCACCGCCGCATATTTTGTTCCGATACATCTTAACATAGTGGTATCCTATGAAGGGAACACCGATAGTAAGGCCCATGAACAGGAGTGAAAGAAACGGAATAGTAAACCCCAATGGGAATAAAATGAATTTCAATATCCAATATGCTCCCATGTATGTGCCAAAATGCATGGCATATTTCTGCAAGTAATTTCTGTTTTCTGTCATTTTTAAATTTAAAATAGCGCACAAAGGTACAAATAATATTGGTTGATAGGGGAGATCAGGCTGTTAAAGTTAATAAAGCCTTGAAAGTTGGGAGTGATAAACTTTTTTTTGCTTGATAACTATCTGAAAAGTAGTTGTTTGTTTCTTTTTGATAGAAAAAATACACGTTAGCTATTGCAAGTTAAAGAAAAAGATGTACCTTTGCAACCGCAAAACGGGTAAGTCCTATACGGCCAGCTCCCTTCGAATCCTCCAGGGCTTGATCGCAGCAAAGGTAGTTGGTTGTAGCGGCGCGATATAGTAAGCTTACCCACCCGCCTCTTTAGCTCAGTTGGCCAGAGCACGTGATTTGTAATCTCGGGGTCGTTGGTTCGAATCCGACAAGAGGCTCAAAATTGATGAAAGCATCTCGGTATCTGCCGGGGTGCTTTTCTTTTTTTAACTTTTCTCTTTCTTTTCTTGGGAACTTCACTGGAATATAGTAAGTTTGTACTACTAATAGCAAAGAGATCATACTATGACGCATATGAAAAAACGATTATTACCTCTGATTGTTTCGTTTCTCCTGGTATCAGTATGTGCTTCGGCCTCCGATTGGAATAATTTCATTATCAACTACAATAAAACTCTTTATGGTAAAGGTTCTCAGACCTGGCAGATAGGTTCTTACAGCAGTAATTGGAGCTATTTTGCCAATAAAAACGGTATGCTGCAATTTGATGGTAACTCCTGGAATATCTTTCCTTTGAAAAATGGTTCGGATGTTCGTTCCGTTCTGCCTTCCGTATCACAGAAAAGGATTTATGCAGGTGGAATTAATGAATTCGGTTATTTTGAACCGGGAGATGATGGCAGGTTGATTTATACTTGTATGTCTGATTCATTGGATGCGACTTCACGGGCTATCGGCAATGTCTGGGGAATACATGAAAATGATAACATCCTTTACTTACAGGGAGACGGAAGGGTATTGAAATTCCTCAATGGAAAGTATACTACCATTGAAATGAATTGTAAGATAGACTGCTCCGATATGGTGAACGGAGTTTTATATATAGGTACTGATCATGGGGTATGGGTATTGGTAGGGAATACTTTCTTTCCATTGCAGGGAGCGGAGGTATTGAAGTCAAAAAGAATTCGGAGCATTATTCCTTATAAAGACGGGGTGCTTGTTGTGACGGCTTATGATGGTTTGTTTTACTGTGATGGGCGTACTACGGTTCCGTTCCTGACGGGTGTAGAGAGTTTTATGCGGCAGAATGAAGTGTTTTGTGCTGCTGCTTCGGGTGGTAAGATTGCATTGGGAACTATACACAAAGGGATTTTGTTGATAGATACTCAAACAAAACGGATAAAGTTTTTTAATGAATACAATAACTTACAAAATAATACGGTACTTTCTGTTGCTTTTGACCATTGGGGAAATCTGTGGGCGGGGTTGGATAGTGGCATTGATTATGTTTGTTTGAATTCATCGCTGACCAATCTTTATTCTTATCCCTACTCTTACGGAACCGGTTATGCGGCTTTATTGTCGGAAGATCGTCTCTATTTGGGGACAAACCGTGGATTGTACTATACTCATTATCCGGTACAGTTAACTGATAATCTGCCTGATATACATCCTGTGGCTCAATCCAGCGGACAGGTTTGGAACTTATGCCGTATAGATGATGATATTTTTTGTTTGCACGACCGGGGTGTCTTTCTGGTGGAAGGAAACAGCATGAAAAAAATAGCAGATGTGGCTGGTGCCTGGGGATGTCAATCGGTGATGGGAAAAAAGAATCTGATATATGTTGGCGTTTATGACGGCCTTTACCTGATGGAAAAAAAAGACGCCGTATGGAGGGTTGTTTGTAAAGTAGAAGGGTTGTTCGACTCTTGCCGTTTTCTTGAACAACAGTCTGCTTCTGTGTTGTGGATATGTCTTGCCGGCGAGGTTAAACGGGTAAAACTCAGTGATGATCTGTCTCGTGTGGTAGAAATTAAATCGTATAATACGGATAACGGGTTTCCTTCTGACAAAGATATATTTGTAAGTAAGGTAGATGGCCGGATTTGTTTTGCTACTCCGAAGGGGGTATACCGGTATAATGAATCGGTGGATTGTATGGAACCTTTTCAGGAAATGAACCTACTTCTTAATGGGGTAAATCGGTATTCGCGTCTGGTGCAGTACAATAACCATCTGATCAGCCTTAGTCAGCAAGAAATTTGTATTGCCAGTCTGAGAAACTATAAGAAAGGGGCTGAAACCTGCATTGTTCCTATTGAGCTCCCTTCAGTTGAATTGGTACAAGGTGCCGAAGTAATCGTCCCTGTTTCTGATTCGTTAATGATTATTCCGGATTATGATGGTTTTGCTCTGTTTAAGATCCCTTCTCATAGTCAGCAAAAAGATTATAGTGACTTGATGCATATTCGCAATGTATACCTCTCTTATCCTAAGGATTCTCTGATTTATACCGATAATTTCCTGTCAGTGAAAGGTACGCCGGAAATTACGTATAATCAGAATGCCATCCGGTTTGAATATGGGATATCTTCATTGACACACGGGGAGGAGCTTAGCTATCAATATAGGTTGAATGACCGCAAGTGGTCTGAATATACCAATGTACAGACCAAGGAGTATAGTAATCTTCCGGAAGGAGATTATATCTTTGAAGTAAAGGCGGTGTTCCGAAATGGTACTACGGCTACTGATTCTTTCTCTTTCCGCATTCTTCCTCCCTGGTATCGTACGGGAATAGCCTATTTGTGCTATTTCATGTTCTTTTTGTTGTTGATGTGGTATGTTTACAAATGGGACGATGTGCGTGTGAAACGCAAAAAACAGCAAGCGGTAGTAGAAAAGGATAAAGAACTACAGGAATTGGAGAAAGAATATGAAGAGGAAAGTGCGCGCAAGGAACGTCAGATAGTGGAACTCGAAAAAGAGAAACTGGAGTATGAGCTAAAACATAAAAGCCAGGAAATGGCCAATCTGATGATTAATTTTGTACGTAAGAATGAGATGCTGACCGAGATAAAGTCGGATTTGTTTAAAGTTGTTACAGCTTTGAAGGGGGAGGGATCAAAAGAATACAAAAAAATGCTGCTTTTAGTAAGTAATAAGATCGATTCGAATATTCAGAGCGATGAAGTATTAAAGAGGATCGAGGAACAGTTTGACTTGGTGCATAATAATTTTATGAAGAGGTTGGGTGAAAAACATCCCGACTTATCATTCAATGAACGTATGATGTGTGCCTATCTTAAGATGAACCTCTCTTCAAAAGAAATAGCTCCTTTATTGGGTATTTCTGTCCGGGGAGTAGAAACGATACGTTATCGTCTTCGAAAGAAATTTGAGCTGGATAGAGAAGATGGTTTGATTGATTATCTGAGCCAGAAGATTTAACACCTGTTTGGTTAAGAGTGATGACCCGAATGAAAGAAAGCAGGGTTGTCACTCTATTTATGTTCTGTAACATACTTGACGAAATGTATGTGCGTGTTGTTATTTTATTGAAAATTAATATATTATAATTGATTGACGTATTCATAACGTATTCTATTTTTCTTATTGACGTATTTTAGACGTCTGCCTTTTTAACCTCTTAATCTGTTTATTCTCTATGTTTGCATTGTCCAAAACGGACAACGAGTTAATCTTAATTATACAAAGACTTATGAAAAAGTTATTATCAGTTTTAATTCTGTTAGGAGCTTACCTTACTGTATTTTCTCAGAACATACAGGTCACGGGTACAGTTATAGGCGGGTCGGATAGGGAGCCTTTGCCTGGAGTGAATGTAGTGGTGAAAGATGCTACTGCCAATGGTACAATAACCGATTTAGACGGTAAATTTATTCTCACTGTACCTTCTAATTCAATTCTTTCTGTTTCTTATATCGGCTATAAGTCACAGGATATTCCGGTGAAAGGGAATAAGATACTTCACGTGGTGCTGGAAGAGGATGCGGCAGCGTTGGAGGAAGTAGTGGTTGTGGGATATGGGGTTCAAAAGAAAGCCAATCTGACGGGTGCCGTTACTTCTATAAAGAGCGATGAGTTATTGAAGGCAAAGTCTGCCAACTCTACCAATGCTCTGGTAGGACAGATGCCGGGACTTATATCCAAGCAGGCTACCGGTGAACCGGGAGCAGATGATGCCTCATTGTATGTACGTGGTATTGCTACTTTTCAGGGAGAGACCTCTCCTGCCTTTATTATCGATGGTATGGAACGTTCTTCTGCCGACTTTGCACGTATGGATCCCAATGACATTGAATCTATCAATGTGTTGAAGGATGCTGCTTCTGCTGCCATCTTCGGTATGCGTGGTGCCAATGGTGTAGTGGTAATCACTACTAAACGCGGAACACAGGATAAGACAAGTATTAAATATTCCGGAAATGTATCTATACAGTCGCCAACCAAACTGCCGGAGTTTGCCAACTCTTATGACTATGCCCGTTTATACAATACCTATACGGGAAAAGAGATCTATAATGGTGACGAACTGGCGAAGTTCAGAGATGGTACCGACCCGGAAAAGTATCCGAATACAGACTGGTATAAAGAGATGTTGTCTCAACGAGCCATTCAGCACCAGCACAACTTATCCGTATCCGGAGGTACAGAGAAAGTACGCTATTATGTAAGTGCCGGTTTCCTTAGCCAGGGCGGACTTTGGGAAGATCTGGATTATAAGCGTTACAACTTGCGTAGCAATATTGATGCTACTATTACAAATACGACCCGTTTGGGAGTTGATATTTCCGGTCGTGTAGAGAACACCTTGAATGTAGGTGCAAGCCAGGGTATTTTCCAGCAATTGGTGCGTAACACTCCTGTGCTGTTGTGCCGTTATCCTGATGGTACATTCGCTGTGCCCGATGCAACTCACCCCAATATTGTGGCTTCTAATCAGCCGGGTGGAAGTTATAGTAAAGGAAATACATTTGTAGTGGATGCACGTGTAGAACTGGACCAGAAACTTGATTTCATTACTTCTGGTCTGTCTGTAAAAGGAACTGCTTCTTTCAGCAAGAATGTATATAAAAACAAATCATGGAACGTATCTCCTTATGTTTACTCTAAGGATGCAGATGGAGCCTATGTTTTGAAACCACGTTCAAGTGCCAGCCTGGGATTGACACAAAACGGTGATGAATACCAGGAATACCAATTGCAGTTGAATTACAACCGTTCTTTCGGCAATCACAATATCACTGCAATGGCTATGGCTTTGGCAAGAAAGGGGTTTATTGAAAGATCGGGAATGAATCGTATTTCTTTTGATTCGGAAATTCTGGATCAGATGAATGCCGGAAATACAGCCAATCAGTCATTGAATGCCTATGACAGTAAAACAGCCCGTGCCAGCTATATGGGGCGTATCAACTACAATTATGCCCAGAAGTATTTGGTAGAGTTTAACCTGCGTCGTGACGCGTCCGAAAACTTTGCTCCCAACAAGAGATGGGGTACGTTTGCTTCTGCCTCTTTGGGATGGGTACTTTCGGAAGAGAAATTCTTTCAGAATCTGAAGAATACGGTTAATTTCCTGAAGGTAAGAGCTTCTTACGGTACGCTGGGTAATGATAATACAGGAGGTGTGACTTTCCCGTTTTACAGCCGTTTTGATCTGTATTCCGGTAACAATGCAAGCAATGGGTTTACCAATAATCTGGGAGACTATATTTTCGGAACATTGCTTACCAAAGGAATGCTGCCCGGTCCTATTGCCAATGCACTGGCTACCTGGGAAAAGTCGACCAAGACGAATGTGGCTGTAGATGCTACTTTGTTTAACCGTCTTAACCTGACAGTAGATTTCTTTATGGAGAAACGAACAGATATTCTAGCCCAGCGTGGTGCCGAAGTTCCTTCTTCATTCGGTGGAATATTACCGCTTGAGAATTTGGGAGAGGTGAAAAACAAAGGAGTTGATTTATCACTTAATTATCATCAGAGAATACAGCAGGTCGATTTCTCATTGGGAGGTAACTTTACCTTTGCCCGGAATGAGATTGTAGAGATGGCAGAAGCAACCGGAACATCCAAGTATATGCGTAAGACGGGTAGACCCATCAATGGTTACTATGGATATAAAACAGATGGTATCTTTAAGTCTCAGGAAGAAATAGATGCCTATCCTAAGCAGGAAGTGGCAGGTACAGGGTATGTGACTAAGCCGGGAGATATTAAATATGTGGATGTTGACGGCAATGGCGTGGTAGATTCTAACGATATGACTTACCTGGGAAATGGGAATATTCCTGAGATAATTTATGGTATAAATGGTTCGTTGAACTGGAAGAATTTTGATTTCAGCTTCTTATTCCAGGGAGCTGCCCGTACACAGGTTTATCTGAAGGGTGGTGTGATACAACCTTATTTCAATCAGGGTAATCTTCCGCAGCTTTGGGTAAACGAGAGTTGGACCGAACAGAATGTAAATGCGAAATATCCTCGTTTGGCAGAATCTACTCATAACTTCCCGACTACGGATATCAGTGCTGTTCAGACCTACCTCTATGATGCTTCTTATCTTCGTTTGAAGAATATTGAAATAGGATATACGCTTCCTTCCAGGTGGTTGCGGTCTGCGGCAATAACCGGATTGCGTGTCTATGTGAACGCGCAGAACCTGTTTACCATTTCCGATGTTCCGCAAATTGACCCGGAAAACACTCAACAGGAAGGATGGACATATCCGCAAATGAAGGCGTTTAACGTAGGGCTTACTCTTCAGTTTTAACTTTAAAGAATGATACGATTATGAAAAAGAATAGAAATTTATTAATAACGATATTGGTGGTTCTTGCGTCCGGATGTTCGGATATGCTGGATATAAAACCTACTACTTTTATCTCTGATGAAGCTATCTGGGAAGACAAGAATCTGATTAATCAGTTTGTAGCAAATACATACGGTTCTATGCTGTGTGGATTCAACAGGTGTACGGCTGGTTACGAGCAGGATTGGTCTATGTCGTGGGCAGGGAATTTGGATGCTGCTACTGATGACTTTGCCAGTGTTAGCGATGGCCCTATTTATACACAACTCAATAAAGATGCAATCACGGCACAGAGTTGTCCCTTTGTAGAAGAAATTTGGAATCAGGAATATAAAGTGATACGCAAGTGTAATATCATTATCGAGCGTGCTCCCGGTGTTGAAGAACGAATCTTATCGGCTACCGAGAAAAAGAGAGTAGAAGCAGAAGCTCGTTTTCTGAGAGCTTTCTGTCACTTTGAATTGGCACGTACTTTTGGTAAAGCACCTTTGATTGTGAAAGCACAAAGCCTTACGGATGAGTTGCAAGTGGCTCCCTCTTCGTTTGCCGATATTGTGAAGTTTGTGAAAGAGGAGTGTGATTTGTATGCTGATAATTTACCTCTCAGTTATTCGGATGATGAGGCCGGACATGCAACAAAAGGTGCTTTTCTGGCACTTAAATCGCGTGCTTTGTTGTATCTGGCAAGCCCTCTGAATAGTTCCGATGACTCCCGGAAGTGGGCCGATGCAGCTCAGGCAGCTCAGGATGTGATGGACCTGGATATATACAAGCTGTATAAGCTGACGGATACCCCTTATCGTTCTATGGCATTTGATAAAACTGCTGCCAATAAGGAGGTCATTTTTGAACGTCGTTTCACTTTCCCCGAAGCTCCTCACAATATTCATATGATGTGGAGTCTGGACGCTGTGGATGCCGGCTCATGGAATGGATTGTATCCTACACAAAATTTGGTAGATGCTTATGAAACAGTGAATGGAAAGTTAACAACAGACCCAACCAATACAATGTATAATAAGCAGGATCCGTATACAAACCGGGATGCACGTTTCTATCAGAGCATTATCTATAATGGTTCCATCTGGGAAACTCACCGGATGTCTATGGTGACCAATACGGTTGATCCTTCCAAAAACGGTTCATGCAAGCCTCAGTTGGGCAAGGCGCGTTGTGGCTATGGTCCTAAGAAGTTTATAGAGGAACTCGATCCTTCTACCAACCTGTACGGAGGATATGCTCAAAGTAATAATTGGCCATATATACGCTATGCAGAGGTTTTGCTGAATTATGCCGAAGCAAAGAATGAAGAATTGGCTGCCCCCGATCCAAGTGTCTATCTGGCAATCAATGAAGTCCGTTCCCGTTCCGGACAACCGGATCTGCCTTCGGGATTGTCGAAAATAGAGATGCGTGAGAGAATTAAGAATGAGCGCAGAATTGAACTTCTTCTGGAGGAGCATCGCTTCTATGATTTGCGTCGTTGGAAAGATGGCGACGTACTGGCCGCACCGATTATGGGTATGAATATATATGATGACAATGTCACATTGCGATATGAAGTGTCTAAGGTGGAAGACCGCATTTTCAATGGTACACACTATTACTTGCCTATTCCGCTTAAAGAACAGGAAAAGAACCCATTATTGAAAGATTAATATATGAATGTGAAATTATTGGTATTACTGACTATAGTAGTAACTGTCGGTGCTGCTTGTACCGAACGTCCGGTTACGAGACTTGTGGTGGATAGCGCATTTGTACCCCAAGAGTATAAATTGATTTGGAATGATGAGTTCGATTCCACAGATCGCTCCTTGCCGGATACTTCAAAGTGGAAATATGAAGTTGGCGGTGGAGGCTGGGGGAATGCCGAACTGCAATATTACGTTCCTGCTGTTTATGAAACGGATACGGTGGCTTATTTGGATGGAGGGATATTGCATATTAAAGCATTAATGCCTGATAAACCGGTTGAGGGATACAATTATTTATCTGCACGGATGAATACGACTCAAAGCTGGAAGTATGGTTATTTTGAAGCCCGGATGAAGTTGCCGGAAGGAGTTGGCACCTGGCCTGCTTTCTGGATGTTGCCCGAAGATTTTAAGAATTGGCCGCTGGATGGTGAGATAGATATAATGGAACATGTAGGGAGTCATCCCGATTCTATTCATATATCTGCTCATACAGAACGATACAATCATAGTATCGGTACGCAGCAAACTTCCATTACGGTTATTGACAGGGCACAAGATGATTTTCACGTATATGGATTGGAGTGGACACCACAGGAGATCAAAGGTTATATTGACGGTGTGCTTCGTTTCCGGTTTCAGAATGACGGAACCGGTGATAAAGAGACTTGGCCATTTGATGTTCCGTTTTACGTGAAACTGAACCAGGCTGTCGGTGGAGGAATGGGAGGAACAAAAGGAGTAGATAATACTTGCTATCCGGCAATATTCCAGATTGATTACGTTCGTGTTTATCAAAAGAATTAATATATTTAGGGGCATTTGAAGGCTTACACTGGTTGTAAAGCCGAAAGATGTCCCTAATTCTCAATGTAATAGGTAGATGACAATGAAAAAACTTTTAATTTGTAGTTGGGTTTTAGGGAGCTTTCTGCTGGGTGCTTGTTCCGCTCCGTCCGGAATTGAGATAAAGAAATCCGGAGAAGGTTTTAAACTCTATATTAATGGAGTGGATACTTACATTAAAGGTGTAGGTGGAACCTATCGGCTGGACGTTGCCAGTCAGAATGGTGCCAATGCTTTCAGAACCTGGGGCGGAGATGTAGAGTCAGTTAGGAAAGACCTGGCTTTAGCTGCGGAAAATAAGATGTACGTAATGCAGGGGATAGCAATGACTAAAGATTCGTCACTCTATTATGACGATGCGTACAAAGACAAACTGCGTAAGGAAGTACGCCTTTTGGCAGAGACTTTCAAAAATGATACTTGCCTGTTAGCCTGGGGAATTGGAAATGAGATCGATTTGGGTAATGCCAATATAGGTGCTGCGTGGAGTTTTGTGGAAGAGTTGGCACAGATCATTAAATCAATAGATATGCGCCATTTGGTATCTACGGTTATTGCACACAATCCGGCTGCTCTTGACTCTATTGCTAAATTTGCCCCTACGCTTGACTACGTAGGTATCAACACGTATGGTCCGATTGGTGAAATAAGGGAGATGGTAGACCAATCTGCTTATCAAGGCCCTTTTATGGTGACAGAATGGGGACCAACCGGATGGTGGGAAACTGCTTCTACAGACTGGAAGGCACCTATCGAGCAAACGAGCGAAGAAAAAAGACAGGTGTACGAAGATCGTTATACCCGCTATATCCTTGCAAATGAGCGTTGTCTGGGTTCTTTTGTATTTCTGTGGGGACAAAAGGAAGAACGTACTCCCACTTGGTTCAGTATGTTTGTAGAAGATAGTGTAGAACAGTTGCCGTTGTGTGGCGAAAAGACTCCTATGGTAGAGGCTATGCAGAGAGTCTGGACCGGAAAAAAACTGACGGAAACGGCTCCTGTGGTTGAGGCTATGACTATAAACGGAATGCATGCCATCAACAGCGTTCGTGTCAAAGCCGGAACTGCGTTCAAAGCTCATGTAGCCGTCGCCGATAAAGAAAGCGATCCGTTGACTTATGTATGGGAAATATTGAAAGAAGCCACCGAACTTGGTTTTGGCGGCTCTTTTGAACCACGTCCGGAAAGAGTAGGGGAGGTGAATACTTCGGATACCGCAACTTACGAAACTATTGTTGAAATCCCTGGTGAGTATCGATTGTATGTATATGTATTGGATAATACGGGATTCGTATCTACAGTGAATGTTCCATTTCAAGTATATAAATAAGTATGAAAACAACTAAATTTCTCTCTGCCTGTCTCTTATTACTTTCTTTTATGTCGTGTACACAGGTATCCGACACCAAAGACAAAGCTGTTGAGAACAAGGTAGAAAAACTGCTTTCTAAGATGACGTTGGAGGAGAAGATCGGTCAGATGAACCAGATCAGCTCTTTCGGCAATATTGAAGAAATGAGTGTGTTGATTAAAAAAGGTGAGATCGGTTCTATTTTGAATGAGATAGATCCGGTCCGTGTCAATGCTTTGCAGCGCGTGGCGGTGGAAGAATCCCGCCTGGGAATTCCGCTGTTGATAGCCCGTGATGTTATTCATGGGTTTAAGACTATTTTTCCTATCCCTTTGGGGCAGGCTGCCACTTTTGATCCTTCTGTGGCAGAAGAAGGTGCGCGCGTGGCAGCTGTTGAGGCATCCTCTGTGGGGATTCGCTGGACGTTTGCCCCGATGATTGACGTTGCCCGTGATCCGCGCTGGGGACGCATTGCCGAGGGGTGTGGAGAAGATACCTATCTGACTTCTGTTATGGGGGCTGCTATGGTTAAGGGATTTCAGGGTGATTCATTAAACAGCCCTTCCTCCATTGCTGCTTGTCCGAAACACTTTGTGGGATACGGTGCTGCCGAAGGAGGACTTGATTATAACTCTACGTTTATTCCCGAACGCCGTTTGCGTAATGTATATTTGCCTCCGTTTGAAGCTGCTGCCAATGCCGGTGCTGCCACTTTCATGACTTCGTTCAATGATAATGACGGGATTCCGGCTACCGGGAATGGCTTTGTTCTGAAAGATGTACTTCGTAAAGAATGGGGATTTGACGGTATTGTAGTGACGGACTGGGCTTCTGCTAAAGAGATGATTCCTCACGGTTTTGCTGCCGATGACAAAGAAGCTGCCCTGAAAGCGGTGAATGCAGGTGTGGATATGGAAATGGTCAGTTACACATTTGTTAATAAATTGCCCGAACTGGTGAAAGAAGGTAAGGTGAAAGAAGAAACCATAAACGAAGCCGTCCGTAATATTTTGCGTATCAAGTATCGTCTTGGATTATTTGACCATCCGTATGTAGACGAAAAACAGCCTTCTGTGATGTATGCCGATGCTCATTTGGCGGCTGCCAAACGTGCTGCAGTGGAGTCGGCCATTCTGTTGAAGAATGACAAGCGGGTACTTCCTTTGAAAGAAACAGTACGTACCGTGGCTGTTGTGGGGCCTTTGGCAGATGCTCCTTACGAGCAGATGGGAACCTGGGTTTTTGACGGAGATAAGACACATACGAAAACACCGTTGGCTGCTATCAAAGAGATGTATGGTGATAAAGTACAGGTGATTTTTGAACCAGGATTAGCTTACAGCCGGGATCATACTACATCCGGCATCAGTAAGGCTGTTACAGCGGCTGCCCGTGCCGATGTAATTTTAGCGTTTGTAGGCGAGGAGTCTATCCTTTCCGGTGAAGCGCACTGCCTGGCCGATTTGAATCTGCAAGGTGCTCAGCCCGAATTGATTGCTGCTTTAGCTAAAACCGGGAAACCGGTAGTGACGGTAGTGATGGCAGGCCGTCCGTTGACGATTGGCAAAGAGGCGGATCTCTCTGCAGCAGTACTCTATTCGTTTCACCCGGGTACAATGGGAGGTCCTGCGATTGCAGATCTTTTGTTCGGCAAAGAAGTGCCGAGTGGCAAAACTCCGGTTACTTTCCCGAAGATGGTGGGACAGATTCCGGCCTATTATTCACATAACAATTCCGGCCGTCCGGCTACGCGCAACGAAACCCTGTTGAAAGATATTCCGGTAGAAGCCGGACAGACTTCATTAGGGTGCACCTCTTTTTATATGGATGCCGGCTTTGATCCGCTCTATCCGTTTGGATATGGGCTGTCTTATACTACATTTAAGTATGGTGATGTGAAACTTTCTGCTGATGAACTGAAAAAGAATGATGTACTGACTGTTACCTTCGATCTGGAAAATACGGGTGATTACGAAGGTACAGAGGTAGCCCAGCTATATGTACGGGATAAGGTGGGTTCTGTTACTCGTCCGGTGAAGGAGTTGAAGCGCTTTACCCGTGTCACTTTAAAGCCGGGTGAAAAGAAGACGGTGACATTTGAACTGCCGGTGAGTGAGTTGGCTTTCTATAATATAAATATGGAAAAGGTGGTTGAACCCGGAGACTTCGGACTTTGGGTAGCAACGGATAGCCGGAGTGGAAATGAAGTTTCATTTAAGGTAGTGGACTGATTATTCAATCAGAGGGCTAAAAATGGGAGAGGGGGACAGGCCATCACGGCTTATCCCCCTCTTAACTATTATAAACAGCTTTAATTATTTCAATAGTTTATATCCATATACGGCACGATCGCCAAGTTCTTCTTCAATACGAAGAAGCTGGTTGTATTTTGCCATACGGTCTGAACGGCTCAGTGAACCGGTTTTGATTTGTCCGCTGTTGGTAGCTACGGCAATGTCAGCGATGGTAGCATCTTCTGTTTCACCGGAACGGTGAGAAGTTACTGTAGTATAACCATGACGATGTGCCATTTCGATAGCATTCAGCGTTTCTGTCAACGAGCCAATTTGGTTTACTTTAATCAGGATAGAGTTGGCACAACCCTTTTCAATACCCATGGCAAGGAAGTCAACGTTGGTCACAAACAAGTCGTCACCTACCAACTGACAACGGTCGCCGATACGTTCGGTCAGCTTCTTCCAGCCTTCCCAGTCGTTTTCACTCATACCGTCTTCGATAGAGTCAATCGGATATTCGTTGATTAGTTTTTCCAGATAGTCTATCTGTTCGTCAGCGGTACGTTTCTTGCCTTTGGCACCTTCAAACTTAGTATAGTCGTAAATGCCGTCACGATAGAATTCGGAAGAAGCGCAGTCCATGCCGATCATCACATCTTTACCCGGTTCGTATCCGGCAGCTTTGATAGCCTCAAGGATGGAGTTCAGAGCATCTTCAGTGCCTTCAAGGTTAGGAGCAAAACCACCTTCATCACCGACTGCTGTGCTAAGACCACGATCTTTCAATACTTTTTTCAGGGCATGGAATACTTCGGCACCCATACGCAAACCTTCTTTGAAAGATTTGGCACCTACCGGACGAATCATAAATTCCTGGAAAGCAATCGGGGCATCGCTATGAGAACCACCGTTGATGATGTTCATCATCGGGACAGGCAGTACATAAGTGTTAGTTCCGCCGATATATCTGTAAAGAGGAATATCGAGATATGCAGCGGCTGCTTTGGCTACGGCAAGTGATACACCCAGAATGGCGTTAGCACCCAGGTTTGCTTTGGTTTTCGTACCGTCAAGAGCCAGCATTGCGTGGTCAATACCCATTTGGTCGAGAGCTGACATGCCAATAAGATGCGGAGCAATAATATTGTTCACGTTTTCTACAGCTTTCAGCACACCTTTTCCTCCGTAGCGTTTTTTGTCACCGTCACGCAGTTCCAATGCTTCGTGTTCACCGGTTGATGCACCCGATGGAACGGATGCACGTCCCATGATACCTGATTCCAATACTACGTCTACTTCTACTGTGGGATTACCTCTGGAATCGAGGATTTCGCGTCCTGTAATTTTTTCTATTTTCATTGTTTCTCTATATTTTTTAGATACTTGCAAATATACTCACTTCACGGAGAACAGAGAATCCCTATAAATAGGTATTCTTATGTAAAACTGCTCCCCATAATCAGCCAGTAACTTTACTTTTATTAATTAACAAAGAAGCAATTGGTTTTGTTTCATCCGGATAGGTGAATAAAAGTTTAATTTTATGCAGATCAATACTGATCGAAAGGACCTTGTATCATAAAAGCATGGCGCAAGTTCATTTAAGGCTGTGTTCATCTGCATTTTCATTCATCTACCATCGCCTGATGCATCTCCTTGTGCGGGAAGCATGCTGTTGTCCGGTGTTGTATTTTGCTTTTCTTAGAAAGGAACGTTTCTTTTCCCGGTGTATAGTCTTGTTTTACATGTACATCTAAAACGGTACGAGATGTACATGTCGTACTGTTCCACATGCACATGTCGTACTGCTTTACATGTACATCTAAAACAACGTTGCATACTGAGGCTCAGGGCCGACGCATTAAATAATTTACTATTGTATATGTACTTTTCTTATTGTTATTTAATTGAATATTAATTGTTTAGCATTGTTTTATTTCGTTTATATTTCGTATATTTACATGGTAATATTAAACAGTAATTGACATGAAAATAGGTATAATTGACATTTGTAAGCAAATAGAGGACCCTCGGATGGATCGTAAAAAGTTACATAAAATGGAAACGATCATATATGTATCCATTGCTGCTGTCATCTGTGGTGCTCAGTCTTGGAATGAGATTGAAGAATTTGGCCATGCTAAATTCGATTTTTTTAAAAGTAGAATACCCGATTTAGAAGTTATCCCCAGCCATGATACTTTTAATCGTTTCTTCAGCATTATAAAACCATCCTATTTTGAGTTGATTTTCCGCAATTGGGTGAAACAAGTGTGTCAGGAGATTAAAGGTGTTGTAGCCATCGATGGAAAACTAATGCGTGGTCCTAGCAAATGTAATGATGAACATACTACCGGCAAAGAAGGCTTTAAGCTCTGGATGGTTTCAGCATGGTCCGCAGCTAACGGTATTTCTCTGGGTCAGGTAAAAGTGGATGATAAAAGTAATGAAATCACAGCTGTTCCTCTGCTAATCCATGCCTTGGATCTGGATGATTGTATCGTCACTATTGATGCCATGGGCTGTCAGTTGGAAATAACAAAAGCCATTATTGAACGGAATTCAAACTATATAATAGCTTTAAAGAAAAATCAAAAGAGTAGTTATGAATTAGCCAAGAAAATAATTGATGGGTATGAAAACAGAAATGTGATTCTCAATAGGGTTACCCGGCATACCAGCGAAAGTACAGGACATGGCAGGCTTGAAACAAGAGTCTGTACTGTAGTCAGTTATGGTCCGGTCATGGAGCCGATGTTTAAGGACAAATTTGCGGGATTGAGGTCAATAGTGGGCATGAAATCCGAAAGGATAATTTTGGCAACGGGGGAACGTTCTGAAAAAACGAGGTATTATATAACTTCACTTGAAAATACTAACCCGGAGGAAATAGCCAATGCCATTAGACAGCATTGGTCCATTGAAAACAATCTGCATTGGCAACTGGATGTTACCTTCAGGGAAGACTACAGCAAGAAAGTGCAGAATGCAGCAAGAAATTTCTCGGCAGTTACAAAAATGGCGCTCACCATTTTGAAGAATGATAAAGTCACAAAAGGAAGCATGAATCTCAAAAGGCTGAAAGCAGGATGGGATGAAAAATACCTGTCAACACTTTTACAGGACAGCGCATTTTAATGCGTCGGCCCTGTACTGAGGCTTCTTACGTTCCTCTATAAGATAGAACTTTATCAATACCGGAGAAGGAAATAGAGAACAGCGGCAGAGGCTATTAAGCTCAAAGCCATACAGTATTTCACTACAGAGGTAGCAGAGGACACAGAGTTTAAATCTTTATTGAAACGCAGATGATCGCAGATTTTCGCAAAGAGAAACAAATGTATGATAAAGAGCTATAGTCTTTTGATCTGCGTTTATGTGATCATCCGCGTTTCATCAGAGAAAATAATATCTCTGTGCTCTCCGTGCCCTCCGTGGTGAACTGCTTCTTTTCCATACGATGTAGGATAAATCTCTTACGCCTAATCTTCAATAACAACTCCTAACATGGGAAGCAAATCCATCGCTTGCAATGAATTAACGATAACACCCCGCAGATCGCTGATGTTTAGTACGATTCCACTGATACGTGAAGTCCGGAGATCAATACCCCGTAGAGAGGTATGGGAGAAATCTGCCTCCACCAAGTCGCAATGATCAAAAGCAACAGATGATAACCGGCAATCGTTGAGGCTTCCATTTCTAAAATGACAACCGGAAAAACGAACCTGGTTCATTTTGCTCATGGCAACATTGATATAAGCTGCGTTACATTCGCGGAATGAGACATGATTGAGGGTGGTTTCAGAGAGATTGGTCCCTACCAGTTTACAAGAAATAAATTCTACCCGGTAAAGAGAACTTTCGGCAAAAGAGATATTGGATAAGTCACAATTCTCAAAACGGACATCGGTGAATTGTGCTGATTTTAGTTGACAATCTCTGAAAGTGAGACCACTGAATGTGCACTCTTTAACAGTCCGGTAAGGAGTATGAATGAATTCTTCGTTATTTTTATTAAACGAGAGGCCGGATACCGTCTCTTCCTGTTCTAATAAGTCTTTTAAAGTTTTCAGACTCTCTTCCTGCTCTTCGATCATGGGAGCGGCAATACGGACTATCTGGAGTTTATTATTCCGGGGTTGTTTCATGGTATATTATGGTATTTGCAATCGTTTTACTTGTAATGTGTTTTGCCGGTTCTACCCCAATAGCTTTCCTATTGCTCCTCCGGCCAGTACCGCTACTAATCCCAGTCCGATGCTCAATAAGGCATAAAGCAGGAATGTACCGTAAAACTCTCCTCTCAACAGGCTTAATCCGTCGTTGGAAAAGGTAGAAAAAGTAGTAAATCCTCCACACAGTCCTGTTGTAAGAAACAATCTCATTTCCATAGACAGGTGCCAACGTTCGGATACTGAGTAGAATAAGCCAATCAGTAAACTACCCGCAATATTTACGATAAAAGTTCCCCATGAGAAAGGAAAACCTATACCCGACATCCGTTCGTTAATGCTGATTTGCGCCAGATAGCGAAGCACACTTCCTACGCCGCCTCCGATAAATATATAAGCGATCTCTTTCATTCTTTATTCGTGATAGTCGGGGCAAAAATAGTATTAATCAGAAGCAGAAACAAATTTATTGGTGTAATGTTGGGTGATAGCTTGTTTTAACGAAGTGAAGGTAGTGGATTTTAGTGTATTTTATGTACTTTTGAACACTAAAGTAAAAACGTCGGATCAATGAAGAGATTCTTTTTAGTAATGATATTGTTCTTCTCCTGTATTCTTGTTGCACTGGCTCGTGGGGGAGTAGACTCCGTTCTTGTCCGGTTGGATCGGGTAATGGGACAGCAGGAGATATATATGGAACAGAAAGAAGAACGCATAGATAGTTTGAAACAGCTTTTGCATCATTCGTCACTTACACTGCGGCAACAATTTATTCTCAATAAGGCGCTGGGGGCTGAATATGAACTCTTTGTGTCAGACTCTGCCATGAAATACTTTGATAATAGCTTGCTGATAGCCGATTCTTTATGTAGTGTCTCATTGGCTGATGGAGTTCGCCTTTGCCAGACGTCTGTGCTGTCTATCTCCGGGATGTATAAGGAGGCTTGGGAAACGTTGCATGGTATCGATCGTGCTACGTTGCCGGATAGCTTGCTTCCTGTTTTTTATGATTGTGGGCGTCAGTTATATTCTTTTCTTGCTAATTATTCTCACAATAGCTCTTATGCAGCAAACTATACCAAACGGCAAAATGCATACCGGGATTCATTGTTGACCGTCCTTTCACCGGCTTTGCCGGAATATCGTCTCTATGAAGCCGAACGTTTTATTGCTAATCAACAGTTTACTCATGCCAAAAACATGTTAGTGGGATTGCTGCGCGATCAGCCCGAAACATCTAATATCTACGCCCGGGCTGCTTTTTCACTGGCTCATTTATATAAAGATGAAAAACAGACGGATGCCTATGAGAAATATCTGGCATTATCTGCTATTTCGGATATAAAAGCATCGGTAAAAGAAAATGCTGCTTTATCCAATCTGGCTTTTGTTCTTTATGAACGGGGAGATGTATCCCGTGCATATCGTTATATAAAGCGTTCACTTGAAGATGCCATTTTCTGTAATGCCCGTTTGCGTACGGTTGAGATCTCGCGTATTCTTCCTGTGATTGAGGCAGCTTATAAACAACAGATAGAACGCCAGCGCCATCAGTTGGTCTTTTTTCTGATAGTGGTCAGTATACTTTCTGTTTTCCTGATTGTTTCTGTAATCTTAATATATAAACAAATGAAGAAACTATCTGCCACTCAACGAAATCTGAAGCAGGCCAACCACATCAAAGAGGAATATATCGGCCATTTTCTTAATCTTTGCTCTATTTATATCGAAAAGTTAGATCGTTTTCGGAGTACAGTGAACAGGAAGATTACAGCAGGCCAGGCAGAGGAATTATTAAAGCTAACCAAGTCTTCACAGTTTGCAGGAGTAGAGCAGAAAGAGTTTTATGCTAATTTTGACAATGCTTTTCTACATCTGTATCCCAACTTTGTGGCAGAGTTTAATGAACTGTTACAGCCCGAAGAACGTTTCGTTCTTAAAACCGGCGAATTGCTGAATACCGAGTTACGCATTTTTGCCATTATTCGTTTGGGGATTGATGACAGTTCCAAGATTGCTAATTTTCTGCACTATTCAATCAATACCATCTATACCTATCGGAACAAAGTCAAGAATAAAGCCATTAACCGGGATAAATTTGAAGAAGAAATCCTCAAAATAGGAGCGGTAGAGTGAATACCCATTTATATTTTCTGTTTTTAATCTTCTGATTATCTCATTAATAATAAGAAACTTATGCAAACGTTTTCAGATATTTCTTTTATATTCCATTTATATGGGGAGTGTATCTGAATATTTCCTGTTTATCTTTGCCATACGATTTTTATTTATTAATTCATATCATGATTAACATGAAAACACTAACCACCAAGATGGCCTTTTTCTTGCTTGTTTTATTAATAAGTACAGCAGCTATGGCCGAAAGTATTACTTCTCCTAACGGACTATTGAAACTCAATTTTTCGGTGAACGCACAAGGCGAACCGGTGTATGAACTTTCTTATAAAGATAAGGAAGTAATCAAACCTTCGAAGTTGGGGTTGGAACTTAAAAACGACCCGGGACTAATGAATGGGTTTACATTGACTGATGCCAAGACAAGTACTTTTGACGAAACCTGGGAACCGGTTTGGGGTGAAGTAAAGTCTATTCGCAATCATTACAATGAATTGGCAGTAACACTGGATCAGAAAGCGCAGGATCGTAACATTGTTATCCGTTTTCGCTTGTATGACGATGGTTTGGGCTTTCGCTATGAATTCCCATTGCAAAAGAATCTGAATTACTTTGTTATTAAGGAAGAACATTCACAGTTTGCCATGACTGGTGATCATACTGCTTTCTGGATTCCGGGTGATTATGACACACAGGAATATGATTATACGGAGTCTAAACTTTCTGAAATCCGTGGCTTAATGAATGGAGCTATTACAGACAATGCATCGCAGGCCTCTTTTTCACCAACCGGAGTACAAACTTCTTTGCAGATGAAGACAGCTGACGGACTATACATCAACCTGCATGAAGCTGCTTTGGTGGATTACTCTTGTATGAATCTGAATCTGGATGACAAAAATCTTGTTTTTGAGTCATGGCTTACTCCAGACGCAGTGGGAGATAAGGGATATATGCAAACTCCTTGTAAGTCTCCGTGGCGTACGGTGATAGTAAGTGATGATGCCCGTGACATTCTTGCTTCTAAATTGACGCTTAATCTGAATGATCCTTGTGCTTATGAAGATGTTTCCTGGATTAAACCAGTGAAATATGTAGGTGTATGGTGGGAAATGATTACCGGAAAGAGTAGCTGGGCTTATACGGATGATGTTTTGTCTGTGAAACTTGGTGAAACCGATTATTCAAAAACGAAGCCAAACGGCAGGCATGGTGCTAACAATGAGAATGTAAAACGTTACATTGATTTTGCTGCCGAACATGGATTTGACCAGGTATTGGTTGAAGGATGGAATGAAGGATGGGAAGACTGGTTCGGTCACTCAAAAGATTATGTATTCGATTTTGTTACTGCATATCCCGACTTTGACGTGAAAATGCTGAATGAGTATGCTAAGAGTAAAGGCGTGAAACTGATGATGCATCATGAAACATCTGCTTCTGTACGCAACTACGAGCGTCATATGGATAAGGCCTACCAGTTTATGGTTGATAACGGATATAATGCGGTGAAGAGTGGTTATGTAGGTAATATCATCCCTCGGGGCGAACACCATTATGGTCAGTGGATGAATAATCACTATCTCTATGCCGTGAAGAAAGCCGCCGACTATAAGATTTGTGTAAATGCCCATGAAGCTGTTCGTCCTACCGGGCTATGTCGTACTTATCCCAATCTTATCGGCAACGAGTCTGCCCGTGGTACTGAATACGAAGCTTTTGGCGGTAGCAAACCGTTCCATACTACATTGCTTCCTTTCACTCGTCAGATTGGTGGTCCGATGGATTACACACCGGGTATCTTTGATACTCAATTGTCTTTCCTGACAGGAGAACATAGCTTTGTACATACTACTCTGGCAAAACAGTTGGCTCTTTACTTAACGATGTACAGTCCGCTTCAGATGGCAGCTGATCTTCCCGAAAGTTATGAGCGCTATATGGATGCTTTCCAGTTTATTAAAGATGTGGCTGTAGATTGGGACGACAGCAAATATCTGGAAGCTGAACCGGGAGATTATATTACCGTAGCCCGTAAGGCAAAAGGTACTAACAACTGGTTTGTAGGTGGTATTACTGATGAAAATGCCCGTACCTCTACTTTCACTCTTGATTTTCTGGAACCGAGAAAACAATATGTAGCTACTCTTTATGCAGACGGCAAGGATGCAGATTACGAATCAAATCCGACATCTTATCAGATTAAAAAAGGTTTGGTAACCAACAAAACAAAGATTTCTACCAAATTGGCTCGTAGTGGTGGTTTTGCAATGAGTATCATTGAGGCTACTCCGGCAGATAAAAAGATGAAGAAGTTTAAATAATTAGCCAATCTGCTAATATGCCAATGTGCCAATTGCCATACGGCGTGTCAGCGTGTCAACGTTGCGCAGCCAATTGGCATATTGGCACATTGTTTAATTGGCACATTATTTCTTTTCCGGTCAGATTCTTTTTTGTACTTTTGCACTGTCTTTTTTTAAACTAACACTAATTAAAAGAATCTTATATGGGAGGTTTTTTCGGAACAGTCTCACGAGTGGGCTGTGTGACCGATTTATTCTACGGCACAGATTATAATTCACATTTGGGGACAAAACGGGGCGGTCTTGCGACTTATAGTGAAGAGCAAGGTTTTATCCGTTCCATTCATAACCTGGAAAGTTCATATTTCCGTACCAAGTTTGAATCCGATCTGGATAAATTTAAAGGAAATGCCGGAATAGGCATTATCAGCGACACAGACGCACAACCTATCGTTATTAATTCTCATCTCGGACGCTTCGCCATTGTTACTGTCGCAAAAATCGTAAACCTTAAAGAACTCGAGGAAGAACTACTCTCTCAACACATGCACTTCGCGGAACTTAGTTCCAGCAATACCAATCAAACTGAACTTATCGCACTACTCATCATTCAGGGAAAAACTTTTGTTGAAGGTATCGAGAATGTATACAAACACATCAAAGGGTCCTGCTCTATGCTTTTACTGACAGAAGATGGCATTATTGCCGCCCGTGACCGATGGGGGCGTACACCGATTGTGATTGGTAAGAAAGAGGGGGCATATGCTGCCACGAGTGAGTCGAGTAGTTTTCCTAATCTTGATTACGAAATAGAAAAATATCTTGGTCCTGGTGAGATTGTACACTTGCGTGCTGATAGCATGACACAGTTGCGCAAACCCGATGAAGGTATGCAGATTTGTTCGTTTCTGTGGGTGTACTATGGTTTCCCTACATCTTGTTATGAAGGGCGTAATGTAGAGGAAGTACGTTTCACCAGTGGGATGAAGATGGGACAGAAGGATACTTCGGAAGTCGATTGTGCGTGTGGTATTCCGGATTCGGGAGTAGGTATGGCTTTGGGTTACGCTGAAGGAAAAGGAGTTCCCTATCATCGTGCCATTTCAAAATATACTCCGACATGGCCGCGTAGCTTTACTCCGAGCAACCAGGAGATGCGATCGCTGGTAGCGAAAATGAAATTGATTCCTAACCGTGCTATGCTTGATGGTAAACGTTTGCTATTTTGCGATGATTCTATTGTGCGTGGAACGCAGTTGCGTGACAATGTAAAAGTGCTTTATGAATGTGGTGCAAAAGAGGTTCACATGCGCATTGCCTGTCCGCCGCTGATTTATGCCTGTCCGTTTGTGGGTTTCACCGCTTCAAAGAATGCGTTGGAACTGATAACCCGCCGCATCATTAAGGAACTGGAAGGAGACGAGAATAAGAACCTGGAGAAATATGCTACAACCGGTTCTCCGGAATATGAAAAGATGGTAGATATTATAGCTAAGCGTTTCGGCCTTTCTTCGTTGAAGTTTAATACGTTGGAAACTTTAATAGAGGCTATTGGTCTATCAAAATGTCAGGTGTGTACCCATTGTTTTGATGGTAGCAGCCATTTTTAATAACTATTAGTAACTGATAATAAGTATATTCAAAAAAAAAGAGCCGTGATTTGCTTGGCAATTCACGGCTCTTTTTTTACCTTTACGGCAAATGTATTATCAATCGTAAATTGTAAATCATAAAATCGTAAATATCATGACTTTAGTAGAACGTTTTTTGAAGTATGTAAGCTTTGATACTCAATCAAGTGAAGAGACACGGCTTACTCCCAGTACTCCGGGACAGATGGTTTTTGCCAAATATCTGAAATCAGAACTGGAGTCTTTAGGCTTGGAAGAGATTACACTGGATGAATATGGCTATCTTTTCGCCACTCTTCCGGCAAATACGGAAAAGGAAGTACCCACTATTGGGTTTATAGCCCATATGGATACAAGTCCCGATATGAGTGGAAAGGATATAACACCTCGTATTGTAGAAAATTATAACGGCTCAGATATTGTACTCAATGCAGAAGACAGAGTAATACTTAGTCCTGCACAATTTCCGGAGTTGCTTACTCATAAAGGCGAAGACTTAATTGTAACCAATGGAAAAACCTTGTTGGGAGCTGATGATAAAGCAGGTATTGCCGAGATTGTTTCTGCAGTGGCTTATCTTAAAGAACATCCTGAAATTAAACATGGGAAAATCCGTATTGGTTTTAATCCCGATGAAGAGATAGGTGAAGGTGCACACAAGTTTGATGTAGAGAAATTCGGTTGTGAGTGGGCTTACACGATGGATGGTGGTGAAGTAGGAGAGTTGGAATATGAGAATTTCAATGCCGCCGCCGCCAAGATTGTGTTTAAAGGACGTAATGTGCATCCTGGCTATGCTAAACATAAAATGATCAATTCGATTCGTATTGCCAATCAGTTTATCAGTATGTTGCCACGTCATGAAACACCGGAACATACAGAAGGATATGAAGGCTTTTATCATCTTGTCGGTATTCAGGGAGATGTGGAACAGACTACGCTTTCTTACATTATCCGTGACCACGATCGTTCAAGGTTTGAAAGTCGTAAACGTGAAATGGCTCATCTGGTGAGAAAAATAAATGCTGAATTCGGTGAAGATACTGCTGTACTTGAACTCCGCGATCAGTATTATAACATGCGCGAAAAGATAGAACCTGTGATGCATATCATTGATACTGCTTTTGCGGCTATGGAAGCTGTGGGTGTAAAACCGAACGTGAAGCCGATTCGTGGAGGTACGGATGGTGCACAGCTCTCGTTCAAAGGATTGCCTTGTCCTAATATCTTTGCAGGTGGACTGAATTTCCACGGACGTTTTGAGTTTGTGCCTATCCAGAATATGGAAAAGGCCATGAAAGTTATTATAAAGATAGCAGAACTTGTAGCCAAAGAAGCCTGATTCTGTCAGGAAGTAAACCGTATAAATCATAATTCATAAATCGTAAATCATGAAAACCACTCCATTTACCGACAAGCATATTGCACTGGGTGCTAAGATGCATGAGTTTGCTGGATATAATATGCCTATTGAGTATACAGGTATCATCGACGAACACCTTACGGTGTGCAATGCTGTTGGTGTATTTGATGTATCTCATATGGGTGAATTCTGGGTGAAAGGTCCTAATGCATTGGCTTTTCTTCAGAAAGTGACTTCTAATAATGTAGCTGCACTTGCTCCCGGTAAAGTGCAATATACTTGCTTCCCTAATGAAGAAGGGGGTATCGTAGACGATTTGTTGGTGTATCAATATGATCCTCAGAAGTATCTCTTGGTAGTTAATGCCTCTAATATTGAGAAAGACTGGAATTGGTGTGTGTTGCATAATACCGAAGGGGCGGAACTTGAAAATTCTTCCGACCGTACAGCGCAGCTTGCCATACAAGGGCCGAAGGCTATTCTTGCTTTGCAGAAACTGACGGATATTAATCTTTCTGAGATACCTTATTACACATTTAAGGAAGGAGAATTTGCAGGTGAAAAGAATGTGATAATTTCCAATACCGGCTATACCGGTGCGGGAGGTTTTGAACTTTACTTTTATCCGGATGCTGCCGACAGGATATGGAATGCTGTTTTTGAAGCCGGAGCAGAATTTGGTATCAAACCAATTGGGTTGGGAGCACGTGATACGCTTCGTCTTGAAATGGGTTTTTGTCTTTATGGTAATGATCTGGATGATACCACTTCACCCATTGAGGCAGGATTAGGTTGGATTACTAAGTTTATAGACGGGAAGGATTTTATCAGTCGTTTCATGCTTGAAAAACAGAAAGCAGAAGGTACAGTACGTAAACTGGTAGGATTCGAGATGATAGATCGTGGCATTCCCCGTCATGGTTATGAGTTAGTGAATGCGGAAGGTGAAAAGATAGGAGTAGTTACTTCGGGGACGATGTCACCTGTTCGTAAAATAGGAATTGGTATGGGATATGTTAAACCGGAATATAGTAAATTGGGAACAGAAATTTACATTGATATGCGTGGACGTAAATTGAAAGCCTCGGTTGTAAGACCACCATTCCGGAAATAAATAAGAGCTTTTCTTCTTGATTTATGCCTTAACTTAATAAATTTTAGGTTAAGGCATAATTTTTTTTGTCTTAGGCGGAATTTGAGTTTGATTTTCCTTTACTTTTGTATGCAATAAAAGTAAATGAAGTAAACGAAAATGTCAAACTTACCCACATTAATAGCCGATCTGGCACTGATACTGCTTTGTGCAGGTATTATGACCCTGTTGTTTAAAAAACTAAAACAGCCATTGGTGTTGGGGTATGTTGTCGCCGGTTTTCTTGCCAGTCCTCACATGCCTTATACTCCTTCGGTGATGGATACCGCTAATATTAAGACATGGGCCGATATAGGTGTAATATTTCTTCTGTTCGCATTGGGACTCGAATTCAGTTTTAAGAAGATAGTGAAAGTAGGAGGGACTGCCGTTATTGCGGCTTGTACCATTATATTTTGTATGATTTTGCTGGGAGCCGGTGTCGGGATGAGCTTTGGGTGGCAACGGATGGATTGTATTTTTTTGGGCGGTATGATTGCAATGTCTTCAACGACTATTATCTATAAGGCGTTTGATGATCTTGGGTTACGCAAGAAGCAATTCACCGGATTAGTACTGAGTATTCTGATATTGGAAGATATTCTTGCTATTGTTCTTATGGTGATGCTTTCTACAATGGCTGTGAGTAATAATTTTGAGGGTACCGAAATGCTTGAAAGTATCGGTAAGCTTCTTTTCTTCCTGATTCTTTGGTTCGTTGTCGGTATTTACCTTATTCCTGAATTTCTAAAGCGTTGCCGTAAGCTGATGAGTGAAGAAACTTTGCTGATTGTTTCTTTGGCTCTTTGTTTTGGTATGGTGGTGATTGCTGCTAATACCGGATTCTCTGCTGCTTTTGGCGCTTTTATTATGGGGTCTATTCTTGCTGAAACGATTGAAGCGGAATCCATTGATCGGTTAGTAAAACCCGTTAAAGACCTTTTTGGTGCAATCTTTTTTGTTTCTGTCGGTATGATGGTAGATCCTGCCATGATTGGAGAATATGCGTTGCCTATTCTGGTGATAACTATTGCTGTCATAGTAGGACAAGCACTCTTTGGTACATTTGGAGTTGTTTTGGCAGGCCAGCCTTTGAAGACGGCCATGCAATGTGGGTTCAGTCTGACACAGATTGGGGAGTTTGCCTTTATCATTGCCTCATTGGGAGTGGCACTCCATGTGACGAGTGATTTTCTTTATCCGATTGTGGTTGCAGTTTCGGTGATTACTACTTTTCTTACTCCTTATATGATTCGTTTGGCAGAACCGGCATCCAGTTTTGTTGATAGGCATTTGCCCGAATCCTGGAGAAATTTTCTGACTCGTTATTCCTCTGGTTCACAAACGTTGAATCATGAAAACCTATGGCGTAAACTTCTTTTTGCGATGGCTCGAATCGTAGTGGTATACTCTATTGTTAGTATTTCCGTGATAGCTCTGTCGTTTCGTTTTGTTGTTCCGTTCTTCCGTGAAAATCTGCCTGGTTTTTGGGGTTCATTACTGGGAGCTGCTTTTACTATTTTATGTATATCACCCTTCCTGCGTGCTATAATGGTGAAGAAGAATCATTCGACTGAGTTTACTACTCTTTGGGAGGCGCATCGGGCCAATCGTGCTCCGTTGGTTTCAACGATTGTACTTCGTATGGTGATTGCAGTATTATTCGTTATGTTTATCATTGCCCAGCTCTTTAAATCGTCAATAGGACTGATAATCGGTGTAGCAATATTGCTTGTTGTATTGATGGTACTTTCACGGCAACTAAAGAAAAGGTCTATATTGATTGAACGGAAGTTTTTTCAAAATCTTCGTTCCCGGGATGTACGGGCCGAATATATGGGAGAGAAAAAGCCAGAGTATGCAGGACGATTACTTTCCCGTGACTTGCATCTGGCTGATTTTGAAATTCCGGGCGAGTCTCTTTGGGCGGGAAAAACATTGCTTGAACTAAATTTGGGGAAGAAATACGGAGTTCATGTTGTTTCTATTCTTCGAGGGAAACGGCGTATCAATATTCCGGGAGGAAGTGTACGTTTGTTTCCAATGGATAAGATTCAGGTGATTGGTACGGATGAACAGTTGAATGTATTTGGAGAAGATATGTCGCGTGGCTCTTATGTAGACAGTGATGTATTTGAAAAGAGCGAGATGACTTTAAAACAGTTTATGATTGATTCTGATTGTGCTTTTTTAGGTAAGACTTTGCGTGAATCGGGTATTCGTGATAAGTATCATTGTCTGATAGCCGGAGTGGAACGTGGTGAAGAGATGCTGATGACTCCGGATGTCAATGCTCCGTTTGAGGAGGGGGATGTGTTGTGGGTAGTTGGCGAAAAAGAGGATGTTTACCAATTAGTCGGGCAAAAGAATTAAAAAATCGACATTAGATAAATATCATATGTTTATCTTTGCCAAAAAGCGAGATAAGTTACGCCTTGGCATAAGAAATGAACAAGCTCATTTTATTCTGTTCTCGGTTTATGTTATCTTTGTCTTCGTATAAATTAAAAACAGAATTTTATATCATGAAAAGCGATCCTAAAGAATGTCTGTACTGTCAGAACAATGAAACGCTGCACAATCTGATGATTGAGATTGCACAGCTAAGTGTATCACGTGTGTTTCTTTTTAAAGAGCAAACCTATCGTGGACGTTGCCTTGTGGCATACAAAGATCATGTGAATGATTTGAATGAATTGAGTGATGAAGACCGTAATGCATTTATGGCAGATGTGGTTCGTGTGACCCGTGCGATGGATAAAGCTTTCCATCCGGAAAAAATAAATTATGGTGCTTATTCTGATAAACTCTCTCATCTGCACTTTCATTTAGCCCCTAAATATGTAGGCGGACCGGATTATGGTGCTACATTTCAGATGAATCCGGGGAAAGTCTATCTGACGGATGCCGAATATCAGGAACTGATAGATGCGGTAAAAGAAAACTTATAATAGTGGTGAGTGAGTAGTGATAAGTGATTAGTTGCTGCGCCATATTCCGCATGGTACTAATCACTAATCACTAATCCGCTTATCACTCAACTCCCTCTTCTTCAAAATCGAAATCAAAGTCAAAGTCATCCATAAACTCCGGAGTGGTAAACTCTTCTATGCTTCTTCGGTCTTTCTTTGTCGGACGACCTGTACCACGGGCACGATCTATGAACCCACTGATTTTGCTCATTTCTAATAATTCGTATTGATCGGGCGTTGTTACATTTTCCATCACTTCGGGAACCAATTTGGCGCCGACACGTTTTTCGATGGCTTGCAATACTTTGAATGAATATGTGATAGGAGGTTTCTTCACCTGAATAACATCTCCCGGCTTAATCATTCGGGCTGCTTTTACAAATGAGCCATTCATACTGATTCGTCCCTTTTTACAGGCTTCTGCGGCAATTGTACGTGTTTTGAAAATACGTACAGCCCACATCCATTTATCTATTCTTGCTTCAGGCATAGAGATATTTACAATTTTACGATTTGCAATTTACAATTTTTAGATTTGTCATTTTACCATACTACAAATTTGTACATTGTACATGGTAAATTATACTTGTTCTTATTTTTTATTGAACTGATTCATTGTTATATTGATTCCTGCTAAACAAAAGCTTTTAATAATCTCTCCGGCGGTTTCCAAACGCTCATCCATTGTCTTCCAATCTTCATTTGTGAAATGTCCGAGTACAAAATCAACTTGCCCCCCACGTGGGAATTCGTTTCCTATTCCAAAGCGTAGACGTGCATAGTCTTGTGTTCCCAGTGTGGCCGCGATATGTTTCAGGCCATTGTGGCCGGCGTCACTTCCCTTTCCTTTTAGGCGAAGGGTACCGAAGGGCAATGACAGGTCATCTACCACGATCAGTACATTTTCCAGTGGAATTTTCTCTTCCTGCATCCAGTAACGAACAGCTAATCCACTTAAATTCATAAATGTAGAAGGTTTAAGCAACAGTAATTGTTGTCCTTTTATCGAAAAAGAAGCAGTAGAACCATAACGTCCACTGACGAATGGAGTATTATTTAATTTTGCCAGAGCATCTACTACCATAAAACCTATATTATGGCGTGTTTCATGATATTCGGGGCCAATATTACCCAATCCTACAATGAGATATTTCATAAATAAAGATGTATTGAAATGAAAAAGAAACGCAGACTAACACAGACCAAAATCTGTGATAATCTGCGTTCCGAAATATTCTGATAGAAGTATTTCTGTGATTATTTTCCTGCAGTAGCAGCTGCACCTCTTGCTGCACGAGTCAGTTTAACTGCGCATACAACAGCTTCTTTGGCATTCAATAATTCAAGACCTTCATAGCTCAGTTCACCCACTTTAACAGTCTTACCAAGACCTAAGTGAGAAACATTTACTATCAATTTCTCCGGAATGATGTTATAAAGAGCTTTTACTTTCAGTTTACGCATCTGCAAAACCAACTTACCACCGGCTTTAACACCTTCTGCAAGACCTTCCAACTGTACAGGCACTTCCATTACGATAGGTTTGGCTTCATCAATCTGATAGAAGTCAACATGCAGAATGTTGTCTTTTACCGGGTGAAACTGAATATCTTTAAGGATAGCATTTACTTTTTTGCCATCGATAATCAGATCTACTACATAGATGTGCGGAGTATAAACCAAATTACGCAGACCTTCTGCAGGTACAGTAAAGTGGATGTTTTCACCACCTCCGTAAAGTACACAAGGTACACCGTTGTCTTTACGAATAGCTTTCAATGCTCTGGCTTGATCAGAAGAGCGTTCTGCAATTGTTCTTGCAGTTCCTTTTACTTCAATTGATTTCATTTTTTTAATTTTTTTGTGTTACTCTAAATTAAGTGATTTGAGTGCTTAATTCACCATCACACGGTGTGATATCCACACAATGTTGCAAAAAAGCGGTGCAAAAGTACGCTTTCTTTCTGAAATATCAAAGAAATTGTTATTCAAAATCAATATCTATTTTAATTTCATCGGTTGGCTGTACCTCTTCTGTTAGTTCTTCTTCTTTCACAATGTGTCCCTGTTGGTCGTTGATGTACTCTATAGCTTGAGTCAGTCCGGTCATGAATTTATCAAAATCTTCTTTATACAAGAAAATCTTATGTTTTTCAAAACTTACCTGCGAGTCGTCACCTTCGCCCATGATCACTTTTTTACTTTCGGTGATGGCGAGGAACATTTCGTCTTTACGGTTTTTCTTTACGTCAAGATAATAAATACGCTTACCAGCCTTAATGGACTTTGAGAATACAATCTCTTTATCATTCATATCTATGCTCATTTTCTTTTTTAAATCTTCCATATCATTAGGTCTGTTTATAATCGGCTTCAAAATTGGAACTTTTTTTTCAACTGTCAAAAGAAAAAGGGCAGAGAATGAAATACAACATTAAAAAATGTGATTTATTTGTGGAAACTCATTAAAAATATCTACTTTTGCAATTCGTTAATAACAGTATTATTAAAGATTATGATTAACAGAGTTCTTATTCGTCTAAAAATCATACAGATAGTGTATGCTTACTATCAGAACGGCAGCAAAAATTTAGACTCAGCGGAGAAAGAGTTGTTTTTTAGCCTCTCAAAGGCTTATGACCTCTACAACTATTTGTTGATGCTTATGATTGCATTGACGGACTACGCACAAAAACGTATTGACACAGCAAAAGCCAAACTGAAACCTACTAAAGAAGAGTTGTATCCTAACATGAAATTTGTTGAAAACAAATTCGTATCGCAACTTGAAGTAAATAAACAATTGACAGAGTTTATAGCCAATCAAAAAAGAACATGGGCTAACGACCAGGATTTTATCAAAGAACTTTATGATAAAATAGTGGAGTCAGATATATATAAAGAATATATGGCTTCTGCTGATAATTCTTATGAAGCAGACCGTGAACTATGGAGAAAGCTCTATAAAGCATTTGTTTTTAATAATGATTCTTTGGATCAGGTATTGGAAGATCAGAGTTTGTATTGGAATGATGACAAAGAGATTGTAGATACATTTGTTTTGAAAACTATTAAACGTTTTGAAGAAAAGAACGGTGCTAATCAGGCTTTGCTTCCGGAATTTAAGGATGATGAAGATCAGGAGTTCGCACGTCGTCTTTTCCGTCGTACCATTTTGAATGCAGATTACTATCGCCATCTCATTAGTGAAAACACCAAGAACTGGGATTTGGATCGTGTTGCCTTTATGGATGTAATTGTAATGCAGACTGCTTTAGCAGAAATTCTAAGTTTTCCGAACATTCCGGTTAGTGTTTCGTTAAATGAATATGTAGAGATTGCCAAACTTTATAGTACAGCTAAGAGTGGTAGTTTTATCAATGGAACTTTGGATGGAATTGTTAATCAATTAAAAAAAGAAGGTAAGTTGGCGAAAAACTGATACCTTTGCTATTATAGATTAAAAAACTAAAACAGATTATTTATGAATTTATTGACTGTATTACTGCAAGCTCCTGCTGCTGGTCCCGACGGAAGTCTGATGTGGATTATGCTGATAGCAATGTTTGTTATCATGTATTTCTTTATGATTCGTCCTCAGAACAAAAAACAAAAAGAGATTGCTAATTTCCGTAAATCTCTTCAGGTGAATCAAAAGGTTATCACTGCCGGAGGTATACATGGCATTATTAAAGAGATTAATGATGACCACATTGTACTTGAAATTGCAACTAATGTAAAAATTAAGATAGATAAGAATTCTATTTTTGCTGACGCTTCTGCTGCTAATCAGCAGCCAGCTAAATAAGCTATAAACATAAATAAAGCCTATGTTCGAACGTAGGGACATAAAGTATATTTATTTGAAATTTTCTAAAAAGATTAGGAACTTTTTACTCAGTGAAAAGAGTAGGGAATTCCTGATCTTTTTATTTTTCTTTCTTATAGCCAGTGGTTTTTGGCTTCTCCAAACTTTAAACAATGATTATGAAGCGGAATTTTCTATTCCTGTTCGTTTGAAAGAAGTTCCCAATGATGTAGTAATCACCTCGGAACCTTCTTCTGAACTTCGTATTAAGGTAAAAGACAGGGGAACTGTTTTGTTAAACTATATGTTAGGAAAAAGCTTTTTTCCGGTGAATCTTAATTTCAATGACTATAGTGCCCGTAATAATCATGTGCGGATTTATTCGTCAGAGTTTGAGAAAAAAATCATGAGCCAACTGAATGTATCTACTCGGTTGATTTCTGTAAAACCTGATACATTGGAATACATATACTCTACCGGTAAATCAAAACGTGTTCCGGTGAAAATGCAGGGTAAAGTGACTGCTGCCCGGCAATACTATCTCTCTGATACAATCTATTCGCCGGATTCTGTTTTAGTTTATGCTCCTGTTGCTATTTTGGATACAATAACTACTGCCTACACGCGTAAGGTTGACTTGAGCAATATTGCAGATACATTGACACATCATGTTGCTCTGGCAGAGGTAAAGGGAGCCAAGTTCATTCCTAATGCTGTAGATTTAACTTTTCCGGTAGATATGTATACGGAAAAAACGGTTGAAGTGCCTTTGCATGGAGTTAATTTTCCGGCAGATAAGGTTTTGCGTACTTTTCCTTCAAAGGTACAGATTACTTTTCAGGTTGGGTATCATAACTTTTATAAAATTGAAGCAAATTCCTTTATTATAAATATATCTTATGAGGAGTTACTGAAGTTAGGTTCAGATAAGTATACGGTAAAACTCAAATCTATTCCTGATGGGGTGAGTCATATTCGTATAGCACCTAAAAAGGTTGATTTTCTTATAGAACAAGTATCTTCTAATGGCGATTAAAATAGGCATAACCGGAGGTATAGGTAGTGGCAAGAGCGTTGTTTCGCGATTGTTGGAGGTGATGGGCATTCCTGTGTATATAGCCGATATTGAATCTAAAAGATTGACAAATACAGATCCCTTCATTCGGCAAGAACTTTGTGCTTTGCTTGGTGAAAAAGTTTTTGAAGGAGGTGAGCTGAATAAAGCATTTCTGGCTTCTTATCTTTTTGGACATCCGGATCATGCAAGGCGAATCAATGAAATTATTCATCCGCAGGTGAAGGATGATTTTCGACGCTGGGTAGAGGGGCAATCGTTTTCTTCTATAGTAGGTATGGAATCTGCTATATTAATAGAGTCGGGTTTTGCTGCTGAAGTAGATGTCGTGGTGATGGTGTATGCCCCATTGGAATTACGTGTACAGCGTGCCATCAAACGTGATTGTTCCTCGCGTGAACTTATAATGAAGCGTATACGAAGCCAGATGAGTGATGAGGAAAAGCGTAAACAGGCTGAATTTGTAATCGTTAATGACGGTAAAGTGCCATTAATTCCACAGGTTCTGGAGTTAATTTCTTTGCTATCTGAAAAGATTGCTTCTCTTTCGGGAAAATAGGTCTCGTCTTAACAATAAAAATAGGCTTGCTTATTTTGTATTGTCTTTGGCTTACACTATCTTTGCCCACCGAAAAAATAACTAATAAATAAAAAGAATATACTATGTTGAAGACTATTTTGTCTATCTCCGGAAAACCGGGATTGTATAAACTTATTTCGCAGGGAAAGAATATGCTGATTGTTGAATCTGTTAGCGCAGAAAAAAAGCGTTTCCCTGCTTACGGAAATGAAAAAATTATTTCTCTGGCAGATATAGCAATGTATACAAATGATGCTGAAGTTCCTTTGCGTGACGTTCTTGAATCGATCAAGGAAAAAGAGAATGCGGGAACTGCTTCTATTGACCCTAAGAAGGCTACTGCGGAGGAATTGCGTGCTTATTTGACAGAAGTACTTCCTGATTTTGATCGTGAGAGGGTATATATGACTGATATTAAAAAATTAATTTCATGGTATAATATTCTTGTTACAAATGGAATTACTGAGTTTAAAGATGACGCAGAACAACAAGAGGAGGCTGTAGAAATAGCGGAATAAGATGTAATCTGATATCTTTTTCAGTTATAAAAGAAGTGTGATAAATATCTTTTGAGGATGTTTATCACGCTTTTTCTTTTTTTATTGGAATGCTTTAAACAAAAAGGAATTCGTTCTGTTCTGCTTATACTATATATTTGCAGGAATATTTTTGAGCTTTCCTTTATAAGATTCAGAGCTTTTTACTTATCTTTGTTGCAATCCACCGATTTCTGAAAAGTCAGGAGGGAGGATTGCTTAGTAATTACTTAGAACAAAGGCGTTTATTATATTATTCTGTACTTGAAATCTGGACAATTTCACTATTCAGGAATAATGGAAACAAGCGCTCATGCTCCGCTGTATATGCAAATATATGGTATTGGGCGTGGGGTGTTGTTGTACATTATTTGAATAGTGGCAGTCCAGAGCCTCAAGTGCGATAATGGCAACAGTTCCCACGCTTTTATATATAAATATCTTCTTGGGGGACTGGAAGATGGATGTAAATGGGGTATGGATAAAAGGTCAAACAAAACATTCGAGTTTCAGCTAGACACAGAAAAGGGAGTATTGTGTCTGAGTGATCTGCTTATAAATACAATGGTTTATTTGTATAATGATAACGGATATTTGCAGGTAAAAGAATTATGTATTTCCTCCTCATTGACATTAGAACTTCCGAAGCGTGGAACCTACGTACTTGTTATACTGCATCCTGCCAGCGAGGTGGTAGTACGTAGAATTATTTATTAAGTTTTTCGATATAAAAAAGAAGGTGTGTCAAAATGCACACCTTCTGTTTTTTACGCACAAAGCCCCGACTTTCACAAGCTGGGGCTTTGTTATTACCTAAAGATTTTGTATCTTTAGGCATAAGAATTTCACTATGACAAAGATACATTTTCGTCCTTACAATCCCAACCAAACCGTTCTTTTTCCTCAAAGAATTGATGAGGATATTGCAGAAAACGATCCGGTACGCATGGTTGACGCCCTGGTTGAGGGCTTGAATCTTGAAAGTTTCAGAAAGCTGTATAAGGAATGCGGGCGCAGCCCTTACCACCCCAGGATGATGCTCAAGGTCATTCTGTATGCCTATATGAACAACATCTACTCCTGCCGGAAAATTGAAAAGCTCCTTCACCGTGACATCCATTATATCTGGCTGGCCGGATATGAGAAACCGGATTTCATTACCATCAACCGTTTCCGCAACCGGGTGAAGAAGGAAATCAACGAGGTGTTTACGCAAACCGTAGTTCTTCTCTCTTCCAAAGGCTTCATCAGCCTGAATGTGGAATACATTGACGGGACAAAGATCGAATCCAAAGCCAACAAGTACACTTTCGTCTGGCGAAAAACGGTTGAGCGGAACCGTGAACGCCTGATGAAGAAGATACATGTCCTGTTAGGGCAGATAGACGATGTCATTGCCCGGGAGAAGTCATCAGAGAACAATGAGGAGGTTGGGTTCACTCCGGCCATGCTGACTGAAATGGCAGGAGAATTGCGTCATGCACTGGAACAGGTTTCCGAGCCATCCGCGAAAGAGGAAAAGACTGAACTGAAAAAGAAACGCAAACAGTTGAAGGAACTGGAAGAACACAGGGACAAACTGCAGGAATACGACTGCCATCTGGAAACGCTGCAAGAGAGGAATTCCTATTCCAAGACGGACAAGGACGCTACTTTTATGAGAATGAAGGAGGATGCCATGCGCAACGGACAGACGAAGCCCGGTTACAACCTTCAAATCGGCACCGAAAATCAGTTCATCACCGATTTTGCACTCTTCCCGAACCCTACGGATACACTGACCCTGATTCCTTTCCTGCAATCTTTTTCAAACAGGTATGACCGGATGGCCCATACGGTGGTTGCTGATTCCGGCTATGGCTCCGAAGAGAATTACCGCTTCATGTCCGAAAACGGCATGGAAGCCTACGTAAAGTACAACTATTTCCACATGGAGCAGCGGCCGAGATTCAAACCGGACCCGTTCAAGGCCGAAAACTTCTACTACAATGAAGAACATGACTTCTGCATCTGCCCTATGGGGCAAAGGATGCGGAGGATAGGCACCAGGAATGTGAAAACCGCATCCGGATATGTCAACGAAAATGCACGGTACAGAGCTGTCAGGTGTGAAGGCTGTCCCCTGCGATGCCGCTGTTTTAAAGCAAAAGGAAACAGGACGATAGAACTGAATCATAGGCTTAGACAATACAAGCGGAGAGCCAAAGAACTGCTCTGCTCTGAGAAAGGACTGAAACACAGAGGGCAGAGATGCATAGAACCGGAAGCCGTGTTCGGACAAATTAAAAACAATATGAACTACAAACGTTTCCGACATTTTGGAAAGGACAAGGTCTTCATGGACTTTGCCTTCCTAGCCATTGCCTTCAATATAAAAAAGATGTGTGCAAAACTGACAAAAAAGGGTATGAACTGGCTGATTAGACTGTTTTATGAGCTTACAACTGCTGTTTTTAGATGCTGGGAACACATAAATCAAAGAAATCTTCAAAAGATCGCAGCTTAAAGAAAGTGAACAGATTTGTATAGTGATGAACAAAAAAAGAGGTGCATCGTGCATTACGACACACCTCCTTGTATATAAGGATCTGTTTTATTTTAGTTACGGAATGATAATCCATCCCCCGCAACATCAACAATGATTGCTTTACTGCGATCTACTTCTTGTGCGAGTAACTTTTTCGACAGGTCATTGAGCAAATAACGCTGGATAGCTCTTTTTACGGGGCGTGCACCAAACTCCGGATCATAACCGGCTTGCGCTATAAAGTTTATGGCAGCATCTGTCAATTTCAATTCTACACCATTTCCCGCAAGCATCTTTTGAACGCCTTTAATCTGTAATAAAACAATTTCCCTGATCTCTTTCTCCGTTAGCGGTAAGAACATGATTGTTTCATCAATACGGTTCAGGAATTCCGGACGAATTGTTTTCTTCAACATGTTCATCACTTCTTTTTTGGTCTCTTCAACTACTTCTTCTTTGTTGGAGCTGTTGAGTTTTTCCATTTGACTCTGTATATAGGAGCTTCCCATGTTTGAAGTCATGATGATGATTGTGTTTTTGAAATTGACCACACGTCCTTTGTTGTCTGTCAATCGCCCGTCATCCAATACCTGCAACAGGATATTGAATACATCCGGATGCGCCTTTTCTATTTCATCAAACAATACTACTGAATATGGTTTACGCCGGATGGCTTCTGTCAATTGTCCGCCTTCATCATATCCTACGTATCCCGGAGGAGCTCCGACCAAGCGGGAAACACTGTGTTTCTCTTGGTATTCACTCATGTCAATACGTGTCATCATTGTTTCGTCATCGAACAGAAATTCAGCAAGTGCTTTTGCCAATTCTGTTTTACCTACACCAGTAGTTCCCAGGAAGATAAATGATCCAATCGGACGTTTCGGGTCTTGCAGTCCGGCACGACTACGGCGTACTGCATCGGCTACGGCAGCAATTGCTTCGTCCTGGCCGATAACCCGCTCATGAAGTTCTTCCTCAAGATGGAGCAGTTTGTCTTTCTCACTTTGTAACATTTTGCTGACGGGGATTCCTGTCCAGCGGGATACTACATCAGCAATGTCCTCAGCGTCTACCTCCTCTTTAATCATTGCAGAACCTCCCTGCATTTGTTTCAGTTCTTCTTGTGTATCTTTTATCTCCTGATCTAAAGCTTGTAACTTACCATAACGTATTTCGGCTACTTTTCCGTAATCACCCTCACGTTCAGCTTTTTCAGCTTCAAATTTCAGATTTTCAATATCCACTTTGTTTTGCTGAATCTTATCCATCAGTGATTTCTCACTTTGCCATTTCGCTTTGAATGATTTCTCCTGTTCCTTCAATTCGGCTATCTCTTTGCCTATTGTATCCAATTTGGGTTGATCCTTTTCACGCTTGATGGCTTCACGTTCAATCTCCAATTGTTTGATTTTACGTGAAATCTCATCCAGATCTTCCGGAACAGAGTCTACTTCCATGCGTAGTTTGGCTGCTGCTTCATCCATCAGGTCGATAGCCTTATCCGGTAAAAAACGATCGGTGATATAGCGGCTACTCAATTCTACTGCAGCGATGATAGCATCATCTTTAATACGTACGTGATGGTGATTTTCGTAACGCTCTTTCAATCCACGGAGGATAGAAATAGTACTTAGGGTATCCGGTTCGTCCACTTGTACAATCTGGAAACGACGTTCCAATGCCTTATCCTTTTCAAAATATTTTTGATATTCATCAAGGGTGGTAGCACCGATAGCGCGCAGTTCTCCACGAGCCAATGCCGGTTTTAGAATATTGGCAGCGTCCATGGCACCTTCACCTTTTCCGGCACCCACCAGTGTATGTATTTCGTCAATGAACAGAATAATGTTCCCTTCGGATTTCATTACTTCATTGACCACCGATTTCAATCGTTCTTCAAATTCGCCTTTATATTTGGCGCCTGCTACCAATGCACCCATATCCAGAGAATATACTTGTTTGTCTCTCAGGTTTTCGGGTACGTCACCTCTCAATATACGATGTGCCAAACCTTCTACAATAGCTGTTTTACCGGTACCTGGTTCACCGATCAGGATAGGATTGTTTTTTGTACGGCGACTCAATATCTGTAGTACACGCCGTATCTCTTCATCCCGTCCGATTACCGGATCGAGTTTACCGCTACGTGCTGCTTCGTTTAAGTTGATAGCATATTTCTCGAGTGACTGATAAGTATCTTCGCTTGATTGTGAAGTTACTTTCTCTCCTTTGCGCAGTTCGCTGATAGCGCTGCGTAATTCTTTTTCCGCCATACCTGCATCCTTGAGAATGGTAGAGGCAGTACTTTTTACAGTCAATAAAGCCAATAACAGATGTTCCAGTGAAACAAACTCGTCACCCATTTCTTTGGAATACTGGGTTGCTTTCTGAAGTACTTCATTTGACTCTCTGCTCAGATAGGGTTCTCCACCGGAAACCTTAGGTAATGAGTCAATTTGTTTATCAACAACCAGTGCAATCTGTTGTCCGTTTACTCCTAACTTCTGAAAAATGAAGTTGGTAACGTTTTCGCCTACCTTCATTACTCCCGTAAGTAGATGGACCGGTTCGATGGCCTGTTGCCCTCGGGCTTTGACCAGATTGACGGCCTCCTGCACCGCTTCTTGTGACTTAATGGTAAAGTTGTTAAAGTTCATATCTTATGTCTCCTTTCTTATTTTCACGTTTCTAATAACACTGAAAGGGCGCAAAAGATTTGCCAATGCACATATTATGCCATTTTTTCAGTAATTTTAGATAATAGATTGACAAAATGTCCTGCCTTTATATCTATGTACAACGTTGTTTGCGAGGAAGTTTTCATCCTTTTTAATGTTTCATTTTGTTTCAACGTATTGAGAAAAGTGTTTCAACCTGTTGAGAGTCTTTTCTCAATACATTGAGAGTGTTGTTTCAATGTTTTCCCTAGTCCATTCCTGTTTGTGGTAAAATTTTAGAAGATTAATGCCGTCTGTATAAAAGCTTTATTGTATCTTTATCCGCTAATAAATAGACAAGAATAGATTTTTATGGATGAAAAGATAAAACTTCCTGAGATAGTGATGCTCGTTGATGCCGCATTTCTGAATTTTATAGTGTCAGATTTGAAGAGATATTTCGAGAATGTGTTAAATCGTCCGTTACAGGAAATTGATTTATCGTTGTTGACTACTTATTTGGCATTGGATGCCGGTATTGAAGAGGGAGATAATAAAGTGCAACTGTTATTTGTGTACGATCAGGACTCTTCTAATCTGGCTTTCTGTAATCCGTCAGATTTGAAAAAAGAGCTTGATGGGGTTGCCTTTTCAGATCAGTTTGGAGAGTTTTCTTTCGCAGGAGTACCCTGCGAAGGGATGGTAACTCGTGAAGAGCTGTTTCTTGATTTATTGCAGATAGTCCTTGACTCGGCAGATGTGAAAAAGCTGATTGTGCTTTCTTTCAATGAAGAGTATGGTAATAAAGTGACTGCTGTTTTGAATAAAGTAAAAGAAAAAGAGATTATTCAGTTCCGGGTGGATGAATCGGAAGAGACTATAGAGTATCAGTGGGAGATGCTGGCATATCCACTGATGCAAGCATTGGGAATAAAAGGAGACGAATTATAGAAGTCTCTTTTTTCACCTGTCACTAATCGTTAATCACTACTTAATATGTCCGATTTTCGTTTGAAAGTATTTCAGAGTGTAGCGAAGAATCTCAGTTTCACTAAAGCCTCTCAGGAGCTTTTTGTAAGTCAACCTGCCATAACAAAACATATCCAGGAATTGGAAACTTGTTATCAGACGCGGCTTTTCGATCGGCAGGGGAATAAAATTTCTCTCACAGAAGCCGGGAAATTGCTTCTGGAACATAGCGAACGCATCCTTGATGCCTATAAGCGGTTGGAATATGAAATGCATCTTCTGCATGGTGATTATATAGGTGAATTAAAACTTGGAGCCAGTACTACCATTGCCCAATATGTACTTCCACCTTTACTTGGAAATTTTATTCGTAAATTTCCACAGGTAAATCTGTCTTTGCTGAATGGAAACTCTCGTGGAATAGAAGCTGCGTTGCAAGAACATCGGATTGACTTAGGCCTGGTTGAGGGCATCTTTCGTTTACCTAATCTGAAATATACAACTTTTTTAGAAGATGAACTGGTGGCTGTGGTACATAACCAAAGTAAACTTTCGCTACCGGATGAAATAACTCCAGAAGATTTACCAGGTATTCCTCTTGTACTTCGCGAACGTGGTTCGGGTACGCTTGATGTCTTTGAACGTACTTTGTTACAGCATAATATCAAGCTGTCTTCTCTTAATGTCTTGATGTATTTAGGCAGTACCGAGAGCATTAAGTTATTTCTGGAGAATACGGATTGCATGGGTATTGTGTCTGTTCGCTCAATTTATAAGGAACTGGCTGCCGGTACCTTCCGTGTCATAGAGATAAGAGGAATGCAGATGTTGCGTGAGTTTTGTTTCGTACATCAGCAAGGGCAGGAGGGAGGCTTATCGCAAGTATTTATGCAGTTTGCGATGCATCACAGCAAGAATTTGTAATCACTCCTTTGTACTTTGTTTTATATACACCCGGTGTGCTCCCCGGCCGGAAGTATCTATACCTGAATCTGGTAGTTTGGCCCATTGTTTCAGTTCATTGGTTGCCGTTGTGCGGAGCAGTCCCGTTAGTTTTTGGTACTCACGGACTGTTAAATACGGATGTTCGTCGAGGTATTTTATAGCCCGTTCCAGCCGTTGCTCCGGTGTATACTTTTCAGAAGAACGCCTGGACTTCCAGTTTGCCCTTTCCAAGTAGCATCTTTCGTTGATATTCCTTATCATACTCCTGTCTACCCGGAAGTTTACCCCTCCCACAATGATACTTTGTGCATTGCGGTGCTTGCCCGTCTCACCGATTTCTTCCCTTTCTTTCCCTTCGCGCAAAGTCAGTGCCGGGGTAAATGTTCCTATTCCATCCAGTTTCACCGAGCATCCGTTTGCCATTAGTTTGGCCATTTCCAGGGCTGCTTGCTTCAGTATTCCTTCGATTTCTCCCGGTTTGAATCCACTGGTATCCGTTATTCTGCGTACCAGACCGTTGAAGTCTATTTGATCTATCATCGCAAACCGGGGGTAGAGTACTCGTTCGCCCGTCTTGTGTATATCGGGCATTTCTTCCATTATATACTGTGCCATATCTTTTTCCTTATATAATATCTTTTTAATACTTGTAGAACACAGGATAAAAACTTGCTTTCCTTCCTGAAAAAAGTTCTCTTTCTCTTTGAATAATCTACAACTGAAAGTTTTGGTTTTATAAATATAAGTTTTAGTTGTAAGAATAGAACTTTTGGTTCTATAATCAGAACTTGAGGTTATAGATTTATAATAAACAAAGATAACTTTTTTCTTTGAGAAAAAGAAGTTATTTAGGGAAGAAAAGAGAATTATTGTTTCATGTTTGTGGGGGAAGAGAATATAGGTACTCATGGTGAACTTTTTTCATCAAAGAATAAAGATTGAATGTATACTTCTTCTGGTATTTGAGATAAATCCCGGATGAATATTAAATCTACAAGAAAAGTGGTATATATAATTTTTTATTTAATAAGTTTTTATATTTTTGCAATGAGATTATAGCGATAGGCTCAAAATATTTATTAGGAAAGAATTGTAAGAAGCGTCATGCTTCATTCTTGTTTCTGAAAACCTGAGAAATTTTAAGAAACTACAAGAATGACATAGTCGGTTCCCGCGCTGTATCAGCGTGGGTCTGCTGTCTATTCATTTGTAGTTTCGGGTTTCTCAGGACTTTCAGAAGCAAATGATAGCACGCAGTTCCACGCTTTTGGTACTATAAAAACTTGAAAAGATTGTTAGTCCCCTTTTTATATATAAGATTTATGGCTATTTGTTTGCTTATTCTTGGAATTTTAGTGAATATTTGCAGAGGATATTGCTATATGAGTAATTTACCTTGTTATACTAAAATTGATAATTAAACCTTTTGTAAAATACTATTTTAACATTTTTATTCCGTTGATGAGGGTTTGTTGTTATGCGTAGAATATATCTATTATTGTTTTTTTGTTTCTCGTTTTTTTATGTGAATGGAAGTAACATTCATTATGGCTTGACCTTTTATTCTCATACTGTAAACCAAGATGTGAGAACGTCTTTGAATTTAACTCCGGATGATCCTTTTTCGTTTCAGGGTGGTTTTTCATTAGAGCTTGATATTAAATTTAATCCGGGAATACAGACTTATGGTTATATATGTAGGGTTACCTCTGGTACTAATAGTTTTGATATAATATCGAATATAAATGCTTCTAAGCTAAATTTCGTATTGATTGATGATGATAAAGCTTTAGCTAATGTTGATTTTAAAATATCGTTACCCAAGAGTCGGGAGGACTGGAGTAAGATGAAGATTAATTTCAAGCAAGACAAAATTATTTGTTCTATTAATGATAATATCCAGACGATACCTTATTCTTTTAATAAATTAGACGATATCAGAATTAATTTTGGTAGAAATTGGACTAAAGTGTTTTACAGTTCAGATGTACCTCCGATTTCAATAAAAGATGTTGCTGTTCGGAATGATAAAGGGGATCTACTCTATTTCTGGAAATTAGATAAATATGCAGGTACAAAGGTATATGATGATATCTGTAGTAAAGAAGCGATAGTAGAGAACGGAAGTTGGGATATTGATAAATATATAAAATGGCAAAAAGAAACATCTATTCCTGTGTCGGAGAGATATGCTCAGATAGCTTTTGATTCTATTCAGAATCGACTTTTTATTGCTACTTCTGATTCTATGATTTTCTTTAATATGGATGATTTTCGTATCAAAAGAATTAAAACTCAAAAAGGTTCTCCTTTTGGTGCAGGGGGGAGTAGCCAGATGATCTATGATTGTATAAACGATCGGTTGGTTTCTTACAGTTTGCTATATCCTGACTTTATTCTTTATGATTTTGCAAAGAATGAGTGGTCAGGAGATAAGTTAGATCAGAGGTTTGCACCGGCACACCACCATAATCGTTTTATTGATATGGAAAAAAGGCAGTTGGTTACGTTTGGAGGATATGGCTATCAGTCTTATAAAGCGTGGTTGTCTACACATCCATTAGACAGTGGTGTTTGGGATATAAAGAATATGTCAAAGGATATCTCTCCGCGTTATTTGAGTGCTTTAGGTTATTTGGGGAAGGGCAAATTTTTACTTTTGGGAGGATATGGCAGTATATCCGGAAAACAGGAAGAATCTCCCAAGAATTTTTATGATTTGTATGAAATGGATTCTCGAAATCAAACTTGCAAAAAGTTGTTTGATTTGACCGTTCCGAGAGTACCGGTAACTTTTTCAAACTCAATGATAATTGATAAAGATAAAGCATATGCACTGGCTTATGATAATAATCGTTTTCATACTTTATTAAGTCTATGTGAAGTGAGCCTTACAGATGGTTCTGTTTCTATTATTGCCGATTCTATTCCATATAATTTTTTAGATATGGAATCGTTCTGTGATCTTATATTGGACAAGGAGAAATCTATCTTATATGCAGTCTTAATGCAGAAAAATCAATCGGATAATTTTAATGTGGATATTTATTCTTTGTCATATCCTCCATTAAAGGTATCGGATGTTATTCAGAAGAGTGGATTGGCAGAGAAAAAAAGTAATCAATTGATTTTTGTAATATGCCTTTTATTCCTTATTTGTTTATCTTTTGTTGTTTTCTTTTGCGTAAGAAGAAAACGAAGGGAAACTCCTCCTGCAAAAAGTATCTCTTCATTTTCCGGGAGTGTAACAAAATCGCCTACTGTTGAATTAAAAACTCCGGTTTCTACTGTAAAGCTTTTGGGAGGATTTCAGGTTTTTGATAAAGAAGGAGTAGATATTACTGATAATTTCACTCCTATCGTTAAACAGATTCTCTTATATCTTTTATTAAGTACTGTAAAAGACGGAAAGAAGGTTACTTCGGAGAAATTGGATGAAACATTCTGGTTTGAAATGGATAAAGCCAGTGCATCGAATAACAGAAGCGTCAATGTGCGAAAGCTTAGATTATTGTTAGAGAAAGTTGGTGATATTAGTATTGTCAATAAGACATCTTATTGGTTTGTAGAGATGGGGGATAAAGTTGTCTGTGATTATAAAAACATCATGCTCTTACTGAAAAAGACTAAGGAGGAAAAGAGAGTTAGTGCGAATATATTGACTGCCATTTTAGATATTGCTCAGAATGGAACTCTTCTTCCTAATTTGAATGCGGAATGGGCAGATGGATACAAATCGGAGTATTCGACTCTTTTGATAGAAGTTCTTTTAAAATCAGTATTGTTGCCGGAGGTAGAATCAGATTTGAATTTGCAGGTGAAAATTGCCAATGTGATATTGCTTCATGATAATATAGATGAGGAAGCTGTGAGAATAAAATGCCGTGCATTGTTTTTGCTTGGGCAGAAAGGTGCTTCTAAACAATGTTTTGATAAATTCGCGCAAGAACATTTACGTTTGCTTAATACTTATCCTGAAATTAGTTACGACGAAGTTGTATCATAGTAGATAGTTACATTATCATTCTATTTTTAAGACTATATTTTAAAGTGTTTTAGTTCATTAATGATAAATTAAGATTCAATTAAGGTGTGTAAACCTGATTGAATCTTAATTTTTTTTTGATCTTAATGCTCATGTTATCAGTGGGTTATATTTTTGTTTTTAATAAATTACTTCAGTTAAGGTCTGATTAATCTTTTATTAGGTTCATACACATACATTTGCTTAAGTTTTTAGTACTTGATCTGTGTTCTATAGATTTTGGTACTCTGTTGAAGACAAAGGAAAGCAAATTATTAATTAAAGAATTATCTTAAATATTGAACCCATGAAAAGCCTTATTCCTTTTCTATATGTTGCATTATTATTTGTTTCATGTTCTGGTAACAAACAAATATCTTCTGAGTTAAATCGATATGTAGACCCTTTTATAGGTACTACTTATACAGGGCATACCTTTCCGGGGGCGACTTATCCTTTGGGGATGGTACAACCTGGTCCTCAGACCGGGTGTATTGGTTGGGATTATTGTGCCGGATATCGTTATGAGGATACCATGATATCAGGATTCTCTCAAAATCGGTTGAATGGTACAGGAGTACCGGATATGGGTGATATACTGATTATGCCATTTTCAGGGAAGGATACAAAGAATTTTCAAAGTACGTATCGGAAGGATTCAGAAGTGGCTAATCCTGGTTACTATTCTGTGGAGCTAGTTGATAATTCGGTGAAAGTAGAGTTAACGGCTACTTCGCATGTTGCTATGCATCGGTATCAGTTTGAAAAAGAGAATCCTGCAATATACATTAACTTTCAGAATGGAATGGTTGGGAGTGAAAATAGTTATGATAACAGAGTACTTGATGCCGACATACAAAAAGAGGATATGTATACTATAACTGGTTATCAGCGAGTGAAGGCCTGGGTTGAACGTGATCTCTTTTATGTAATAAAGTTAGATAAACCAATTGTAGCATTTGAAGATGCTGAGGATGGACGTGAAGATAAGGCTCCTCGTAAGATAATTCGTTTAGCTGATGAAAGAGAGGTACAGATAAAAGTTGCTTTTTCAATGGTTAGCATTGAGGGAGCTAAAAAGAATCTGAATTTGGAATTGGAACATTGGGATTTTGATACAGTTCGAAAAGAGGCTGAAAATAAATGGGAGAATTATTTGTCACGGATTGAAATTGAAGGTACTGATGAACAGAAAATAAATTTTTATACGGCTTTGTATCATTTACTGATACAACCTAATAACGTAGCCGATGTAAACGGACAATATAAAAATGCGAAAGATTCGGTTTCGCTTTCTCCTTTTGGAATATATTATTCTACTTTTTCCTTGTGGGATACTTATCGGGCGGCTCATCCTCTATATACCATTCTTACTCCGGAGTTACTTCCCGATATGGTAAATTCTATGTTACTGCACGCCGAATGCCAAGGGTATTTACCGATTTGGACGTTATGGGGAAAAGAGACGCATTGTATGATTGGTAATCATGCAGTTCCGGTTATTGTAGAAGCCTGTTTGAAAAACTTTCCGGGAATTGATGTGGAACAGGCTTATCATTTGATCAAGAAATCTTTGACAGTTTCTCATTTTAAATATGATGTAGAGGCCTATGATCGATATGGATATTTTCCTTTTGACATTGTGGAAGAAGAATCTGTCTCTCGTACGTTGGAGGGAGCTTATGATGATTATTGTGCAGCACAGTTGGCCAAGAAATTGGGTAAAGGTGATGATTATGATTTTTTTATGAAACGTTCGGCGAGTTATAAAAAGCTATTTGATAATGAAACGGGACTGATGCGTGGAAAAGATTCCAACGGCAAATGGCGTACACCATTCAGTGCTTTTCATTTATCTCATGCCGGGACTGCCGGTGGTGATTATACTGAAGGGAATGCTTGGCAATATACATGGCATGTACAACAAGACATAGCAGGGTTGACAGAGTTAATGGGGGGAACAGATAAGATGATAATGAAGCTGGATTCACTTTTTGTTATTGAACAATCTACTGATCAGACTGGATTTGTTGGAGATGTAACAGGCCTGATAGGTCAATATGCTCATGGAAACGAACCGAGTCATCATGTAATATATATGTATACTTTGCTTGGGAAAAATGATCGTACAGCTGAATTAGTCCGTGAAGTATTCGATCGCTTCTATTTACCAAAACCTGATGGGCTATGTGGGAATGATGATTGTGGTCAGATGTCAGCCTGGTATATATTCAGTGCATTAGGATTTTATCCTGTGAATCCGGTCAGTCTTGAATATGTAATGGGGGCCCCTCAGATTCCTCGGGCACAAATAAAATTGAAGAATGGAAAAGTATTCACAATGATAGCACATGATTTGTCTAAAGAGAATAAATATGTGAAATCAGTTCAGTTGAATGGAAGACAAATCAGAGATTATAAAATCTCATATGATGATATTATGCAGGGTGGAACGTTGGAGTTTTTAATGACCAACGAACGTTGATCGGTTATAATCTGAACATTAAAGTACTTTGATATAAATGTAGTAATAGAGCTTATGTTAAACATTAAAATTTGAAATTTATGAAAAACTTATTTTACTCTATGGTATTGGCATTGTGCTGGCAGTCTAATTTATCAGCCCAAGAAACTTTTTATGTAAGTTCGAGTGGAAGTGATGATAATCCTGGAACTAAAGAGCAACCTTGGTATTCACTAAATGCTGATAATTGGACTGATGGATGTACAATTATTGTATTGGATGAAATCTATTTGGACCCGGTAATTGACGTAAGTAAGGAGGCTACTATCAAAGAAGTTACAATAAAAGGGGGTACTCCTGAAGCTGCAATAATGGGGGTGAATGACGATGAGTTTAATGATGGAGAAATGAATGTTTCAAGTTTCTTTGATTTGAAAAGAGTGAAGTTGAACTTGGAAGATATTACGCTGAAAAATTTGCATCGGGATGGGGGAACCGGATCTGGTGGTATGATATACGTAGATCCATATTCGGAGTTGAATCTTAATAATGTTGTTGTGAGAAACGGAGTGGTTACTACTGGAGTAAACTGCCGTGGAGGCGCCATTTGCAGTGAAGGTAAACTGGTTGTAAAAAATTCAATTTTTGAAGGATGTAAAGCTTATCAAGGCGGTGCCGTTTGTCTGAGAGAATCTGAGAATCCTATTTATGCCCGATTTGAAGATTGTATATTCAGAAATAATGAAACGGGAGACGGTGTGGCTGAAAATGGTAGTGGAGCTGCCGGAGGTGCTTTATACATAGAAGGTATGGAGATGGATATTACTTTTGATAAGTGTTATTTTGATTCTAACGTGGCTACTAATACAGCCAGAAATGCTACAGGAGGTGGCATACGTTTATTCCTTAATGAGGAATGTGATGCGAATGTAACATTTATGAATTGTACGGTATCAAACAATAAGTCTGTGGGTGCCAGTGGATTCATGCACTGGGCAAGATGCGAACAAGGAAATGTAAACTTGAAGTTTGTTAATAATGTATTTTACAAAAATCGTACGGAAGGCCCACAAGCGAATCTTATTACTTCTCAGAAACCAGCGCCTACTGTAGGGATGTCGGGAAGTTTTGTTTTTGTAAACAATACGTCCATGATGAACAATACTGGTGTTGACGGATTAGTTCAGACAGACCAGAATGCCATAAATTTCAGTGACTTTGGTGGTGATTTCGATTTGGTTTTTGTAAATAATATTATGTTGGATTGTATGATAGAACCTATTGATAAAGGTGACGGAACAATGGTTGACCAGTTAGGTTGGGGATGGTCAATCCGGGAAAAAGATGCCAGATCGACAGGTGAATATATTATTAAGAATAATTTGATTGATGGTGTAGGTGGAGCGTATGATGCGACTTGGGGTGCCGGATTTTTGTATCATTTTAATAATGAAGATATTGCTACGGCAAATAACAACAAAAGTGTTCGCGGCAAGTCTACTGACCAGAAACTGAAACAAGTGGGAATTAATCGTAAGTTAACCGAACCGACAGAAGGTATTCCTTATATCGAGATCAATGATCCTGAAGGATATGCTATTGATAATGGAGTTTCTTCGTTGATATATAAAGGAGAAGAATTGATTCCGCAAACTGATATAAGAGGTGTTGCTAAAACTGGTAATTCCAGAGATTTAGGTGCTTTCGAGTATAATGGAGTTGTTTCTTCTGTCAATGAATTTAAAGTGGATTCTCAGGTTCATGTTTATTTGAATCATCTTACAGGTATTTTGTATTTTTCTGAAGAAGTTGCATCGGTTCAAATGTATACATCTTTTGGTATGCCGTGCATTCCTAGTGCTGTGAACGTTACATCTGTTAACATACAGAATCTGGAAAAAGGTATTTACATCGTGCGGATAGTAGATAAAAATGGAAAGGTATATTCTGAAAAGATCTTGAAATAAAAATAAAACACAGAAAGGTGCTTTGAAAAGGTTTATGCACCTTTCTGTGAATTATATAAAATAATTATTGAAGATTAAATCCTGTAACTATGGATAAATTCTTGGAAAAGAAAAGAGCTTTTTCTTTATTTATTGTATTTTCGATAGCAATATTTTCTGTTTATTCTCAACAAGAAGAAACATGGAGAGATTATAGTTCTATCATAAAAAAATGTATTTACAATGATTACAGAGGAATGTTCAGAGAAGAGGGGATGGCTTTGAAATATCCTTTTATTACTCCGGGAAGCAATCAATACTCCGATGTTTTATGGGATTGGGATTCTTGGCTGACTAATATAGCACTACGTCAGATATTGTTGGATATAGGTAATGATAAAGCTTCGAAAGAAGCCATAGAATATGAGCAAGGTTGTATCTTGAATTTTTTGGAATTTGGAGGAATGGATGGTTGGATACCTATAAATATAAAGCGGGAATCTGTGAGAGCCGAAATACAACCTAAAGAAATTTATAAAACGAATATGCATAAGCCATGTTTGGCTCAACATGCTGCATTTTTAACAAAACTCAATGGTGGTGATGCCGAATGGCTTAGAGTTAAATTTTATTATCTTCAGACTTTTGTGAATAATTATATTAACCATCATCGAGATCGGGCTACCGGATTATATTATTGGCAAAATGATGTAGCTATCGGAGTAGATAATGATCCGTGTACCTATTATCGTCCGGCAAGAAGCTCCGGATCTATTTTTTTAAATTGTTTGATGTATAAGGAATTGAAAGCTGTAGCTTATTTGTGCGAAAGGTTGGGTCTGTTTGAGATCGCACCTCAATATCAAAAGAATGCATCAGATTTGCGAGAAGCTATTCAAAAGCATTGTTGGGATGAAAGAGACGGTTTCTTCTATAGTGTAGATTTGAATTTATTGCCTGTAAGGGGGTCGGAGGCATTTGAGAGACATAGTGGCATGCCTCGTGATTGGGATTGTCTGATCATGAGAATTGGTGTTTGGTCAGGCTTTTTGGCCATGTGGGCAGATATTGCAACGCCGGAACAATCGGAAAGAATCGTTCGGGAACATTTAAAAAATGCAGAAACCTTTAATGCTCCGTATGGCATCAGAACTCTTTCTAAAATGGAGAAGATGTATAATTTGAAAGCTACCGGTAATCCGTCATCTTGGTTAGGGCCCGTGTGGGGGATTTCGAATTATATGGTTTGGAAAGGGTTGGTGAAATATAGGTATGAAGAGGAGGCGTACGAATTGGCCGAGAAAACTATAAAGTTATTTGGACGTGATTTTAAACGTTTCGGGGCTTTACACGAGTATTATCAGCCTGAAAATGGGGAGCCTATACTAAATCCTGGATTTCAGAATTGGAATTATCTGGTTATGAATATGTTGGCATGGCTGGAGAATAGGCCATTGGTTGATGAATTTTAAAAAGTAAAAATCGAGTAAATAAAGAATCAATAAAATACTTATGAAACATAAAATGAAATCTTTCGGTTTACTATTCTTTTTGGGAATGATCTCTTGTACGAGCAATGCGGGAGAAGTAAATGGGGATCTACGGACTGTTCTTGATGCTCAAATCAATAATTCTGTGATTGATATTCCCAAAGGAACCTACATCCTTGATTTGAAAGATGGAAAACAACCTTACTTATTTAGTTATAAAAAAAATGTTCAGGTCAAGGGAAATGGTTCGACAATTATTTGTAATTATCAGAAACAGGCTTTTAGTTTTGAGTATTGTGAAGATATGGTCTTTTCTGATTTGACAATAGAGTATGATCCGCCTTGCTCTACACAAGGTACGATTACTCAAATGTCGGCCGATGCAAAGACACTTCAAGTGGAGATACATGAAGGGTATCCGATGCTGAATCCGGAAACAGTGCAGAATAGAGTACATTTCTTTGATAAAAATACCCGGGAGTTGATTTGGAATCTTTATACCAATGAAATAAAAGATCCGATTGTTTATTTAGAGGATCGTAAAGTACAGGTAAATTTGACAATGCCTAAGGTCGGAACTTATGAAGTCGGTGATTTTGTTGTATTCAATAATATTCCTACTACTTATGTTGGTCATTGTATCATTATGAATCATTGTAAGAATCTGACAATGTCCGGTATAACCATTTATGATTCTCCTGCTTTTCATTTTGCCGAACATTATTGTGAAAATACACATTATTATCGTTGTATTATCGATCGGAAAGTAGATGATCCCAAATATCCTCAAGATAGGTTACGACCTGGTATTGCTGATGGAATTCATAGTAAGCATGCGACAATAGGACCTACTATAGAGGAATGTGTTATTCAGTATACAAATGACGACCCGATAGCAATTAACGGGAATTTTTATCCGGTATATAGGGTAGATAAAGAATATAAACAATTGTATATTTTGGCAAGGGATTATAATCTTGCAGATGTAACTATCAAGAAAGATGAAAATGTTGTTGTTGTTTCGAATGATGGGGTCTATCGTGGAGAGGCTAAGCCCACACGAGTGACGTTGTCAGCCGATCCTACCGCAGAGGATATAAAGAAATGTTTGTCTTATTTTAAAGATATTAAAGATACCCGGTATATAAGAACTGTAATGGTTCGTTTTTCAGCGGAAGATTGGGATAAAGTTAGTAATGTCACTCCGGGTGATGTGATTTATTCAACTGACAGAATCGGGGCGGGGTTCCGGGTTATCAATAATAAAATTGGCCATGTTCCGGGAAGAGGAATATTGATAAAATCATCAGATGGAAAAATACAAAATAATGAAATAACATATACTGGTGCCGGTGCAATAATTATTGCTCCTGAATTTAATTGGATGGAGGCAGGACTATCGAGAAATCTGGAAATAAGTGGTAATCACATAGAAACGTGTATGTTCCGCCAAAATTTGAAGCGTTCTCAGGCAGCTGCTATTTCCGTAGTATTGGAAGCGTCGAATGGTGATTTGGCACCTGCAGGTGGTTTTAAGAATATCATTATTCATCGTAATACGATAAAGAATTGTCCAAAACCGTGTGTGTTTCTCAATGCGATAGATGGTGGCTATTTTTATAAGAATACGATTGAACCTGCTACTTGGGTACGAGATCATGGACAGAATTTTTTAATTCGGAATGATATGGAGTATGTAACGAAGTATGTGAAAAATATTGTTACGGATAAAGATCCTGTGGGGACAGGGTTGAGTCAAATAAAACACGATGGGGAGAAATTGATTCGTGTAGACAATAATGGATATGTAAGCTTAAATGGATATCAAGAAAAACAGGTGAAAATGAGAGTTTTTGATGCTTATGGACAGTTAATTCTTGAAGATTCTTTTTCTGGATATTCTTCGGTTACTTTACATCGGCTTAAACAGGGGATTTATATTATTAATCTTATTTGTAATGATGAGAGTTTTTCTAAAAAGTACTCTGTTTTCTGATATTACAGAGGATACTTTTATGCAGTAATTCCTGTGTTTTGAAAATATTTAATATTATGAAAAAGTTTTTTGTAAATCTTCTGGTGATTTTTCTTCTTTCTATCACTTCATTCGGTACTTTGTATGCAAAGACTATTTTGCCTGGACTTATAGGTAATGATATGGTCTTGAAACAGAAATCAAAAGTTGCATTTTGGGGTTGGGACGAGCCAGGGACGGATATATCCGTAGAGACAAGTTGGAATAATAGGAAGTATGTGGCAAAAACCGGATTGGATGGTAAATGGAATATGTATATTTCTACCCCTGAAGCTGGAGGACCCTATCATATATTGATCAATGGAACGGACCGGATAGAACTGAATAATGTTTTAATAGGTGAAGTTTGGTTTACCAGTGGGCAATCTAATATGGGATGGTCAATCATAGAAGAAAAGAATGCTGAAAACATATTGAAAAATGCCGACCATGCCAATATTCGTTTGTTTCATGTTCCGCGTCATGTCTCAGACCGGAAGGAATCTGTTTTTGGTAAGAATGCTGTTTGGAAAGAATGTAATGCTGAAACTGTTCGACATTTCTCGGCTATGAGTTACCATTTTGCCGTTTTCTTACAAGAACAGTTAAATGTTCCGATTGGAATTATTTCTGCCTCTTGGGCCGGAACAGGTATTGAATCATGGCTTTCTTATGATTTACAGGCCTCTGACGATAATTTGAGAAAAGCGACAGACAGATGGTGGAAATGGAAGAAGGATTTTCCGCATGATAGCATTGCATACGCAGAGAAATTGGCTTTGCAGGAAGAAAATTTGGCAAAAGGTACTGCCCGGGAGATTGTTAAAAAACCGAAAAGTGTTCATATGCTGGAACGACCGCATTGTAAGCCCGGTTCCCTTTATAACGGAATGGTTCATCCTTGCATGCCCTATACCATATCCGGGCTGATCTGGTATCAAGGAGAAAATAGTGTGGAATGGGCCGATGAATATGAATATCAATTGCAGAGTATGATTGATAGTTGGAGAGCCGGTTTCCATTTGGATTTTCCTGTTCTTGTCGGGCAACTGACCAATTTTAACTATCCGTCTGCCGAACGGGCAGCGATTTTGAGAGATGCACAGTTAAAGGCACGTGAGAAAAAAGATACTTATGTCATCTGTACGATTGATATTGGAAATGCGGATGATGTACATCCGGATGATAAATTGCCTTTCGGACAACGATTTGCTGATATGGCATTGAGTAAGATATATGGGAGAAAAAAAATTGCAGATTATCCGGTGGCGGAGAAAGCAGTGGCTAAAGGAGATAAAATAGTAGTGAGCTTTAATCTTGTGAAAGAATTGCGCATAAAAGGAGGGGAACTAAATGATATTTGGGTGACTGATGCTACCGGAGAAAAGCGAAAAGTGAAAGCTTTTACTAAAAGAAATAAATTAATAATAGGTTGTGAAAATATTCAGAATCCGGTAAAGGTGAGTTATGCTGTAGAAAATAACGTGAACGCAAATCTATATAATAAAAATGGCTTACCGGCATTTCCTTTTACCCTGCCGGTGAGAATGTCTGAAAAATAAATGGAAAACTAATATTATGATGATATGAGAAAGTGTGTATTGATTACTTTTTTATCGTTTATTCTGTGCGGAGTGGAAGTTTGTGCGAAATCAATGGATTTTATAACTATAGAAACGGCCGGATTGAATATGTTTTTTACTATTTCGGAAAATAAGAAGGTCTCTTTTCTGTATTTTGGAGATAGATTGGTTTCCGATAGCCGGACTACTGTTTTAAATAAGGAATACAAGCTCAGGCGTGATGGTCGTTCGCTTATACCGGAGATTTTTCCTACTTCCGGAGACTTTTTGGATCCCGCTTTGCAGTTGACACACGCTGATGGAGTATTTACTACCGATCTATATTATGTAGAGCATAATACGATAAACATGGATGATAATGTATCTGAGACGACCATTCGACTTAAAGATAAATTATATCCTCTTTTTGTCAATATTGTATTTAAGGCATATAAAAAGGAGAATATTATCGCTCAATACATAGAATTGGAAAATGGAGAACAAGATGCCATCAAGATTGAAAAAATAGCTTCGGCTTATCTTCCTTTACATCGTAAGTCTTATTATCTCACTCATTTTTATGGAGGATGGGGAGCTGAAATGAAAATGAAAGAAGAGCAGTTGACACCGGGAACAAAGAGCATAGAAGCACGGACCGGGATTTTGACAACGGAGTCGGTGAATTCTTCCTTTATGCTTTCGGCAGATGCTCCGGCACAAGAGGGAACAGGTGAGATATATGCCGGATCATTAGCCTGGTCGGGGAATTATAAAATGACTTTCGAACTTGATAAATATGGTATATTGCATATGGTAGGGGGGATTAATCCATATGCTTCGATGCTCCTGATAGAACCGGGAAAGAAAATTAAAATGCCGGAAATGATTTGGACTTATAGCTCTTGCGGTCGTGGGCAGATTTCAAGAAATTATCATGACTGGTGTCGTAAGTACGCATTGGCGCATGGGAATGAGATACGTCCTGTTGTCTTGAACAGTTGGGAAGGCACTTATTTTAAGTTTGATGAGAAAAAGGTGAAAAGGATGATTGATGCTGCTGCTGATTTCGGTATTGAAATGTTTGTTCTTGATGATGGTTGGTTCGGTAATAAATATCCTCGCGATGATGATCGGTGCGGGTTGGGGGATTGGCAGGTGAATAAGAAAAAACTTCCCGGAGGGATCGGTCATTTAGCGGATTATGCACATAAGAAAGGTGTAAAGTTCGGGATTTGGGTAGAGTTGGAAATGGTGAATCCTAAAAGTGAATTAGCCGAAAAACATCCGGAATGGATCGTTAGAAGCGGTAATCGGGAGCTTTTATTAGTCAGAAGCCAATGTGTATTGGATTTGACGAATCCGGAGGTACAGGATTTTATCGTCGAAACATTTGATGATATAGTAAGTAGTTCGTCTAATATTTCATACATCAAATGGGATTCGAACCGTTTTATCAATCGTGCCGGTTCGGAATATCTTCCGGCTGACAAGCAGTCTCATTTTTGGGTGGATTACATTAATGGTTTATATTCTGTTTATGACAGAGTACGTAAAAAATATCCGCATATCACTATTCAACTCTGTTCATCGGGTGGAGGACGCTTGGATTTTGGTGCCTTAAAGTATCATGATGAAGTTTGGGCCAGTGATAATACGAATCCGCTGAGCCGGATATTTATTCAATACGGTACTAATATGTTTTTTCCGGCTATCGCTACGGGTGCTCATGTTTCGATCAGTCCTAATCATCAAACAAAAATGCATGCATCGCTGAAGTATCGGTTTGATGTGGCTATGGCCGGACGTCTGGGCATGGAACTACAACCTGAAGATTTGCAGGGCGATGAACGTGTTTTTGCTAAAAACGCGATAGAAACCTATAAACAGATTCGTCCGATAGTGCAGTTCGGTGACTTATACCGGCTTGTTTCGCCTTATGATGAGGGCGGATGGGCGGCATCCATGTATGTTGATAAAGATAAAAAAAATGCAGTTGTGTTTGCTTATAGTTTCGAATTTCACGGTAGAGATTGTTTCTTGGAATTTAAATTGGATGGCTTGGACGAAAAAAAGAAGTATAAACTGACAGAACTGAACAGAATGGGCAAGAAAAGTTCCTTTTGGGGAAATGACAAGATCTTTACAGGCGAAGAATTGATGAAGATGGGGATAAATGTAAATGATAGTGCCATGTTTGATAGCTTTGTTTTTATGATTACAGAAGTTAATTGATAATGTTAAAGAATCGGATTATGATAAGAAAATTTGTAGTGATTATTCTTGGATTATTGGGCATTGCTGATTTATCCGCGATGATTAAGGTATCCGGTGTTTTTGCCGATAATATGGTTATTCAGAGGGATGCTCCTGTCAAAGTATGGGGATGGGGAGACAAAGGAGAACTGGTAACTGTGATATTTAATGGGCAAAACCTGAGAACCCGTACAAATAATGACGGTTATTGGGAACTTCAACTGAAAGAAATGCCTTTTGGCGGACCTTACGAGATGATTGTTTCAGGTAAAAGCAATGAGATTAAAATCAAAAATATTCTGATAGGAGACGTGTGGGTTTGTAGTGGACAGTCGAATATGGAATTCCAGGTAAAGTTGTCCGCAAATGCTCCAAAAGAGATTGAAGCGGCCAATTATCCGATGATTCGCTCTCTGAATGTTTCACGGACTGTGAACGCATCGCCTCAAGAAGATATGGCAGGTGAGTGGGAAATCTGTTCTCCTTCTACTGTTGGCAATTTTACGGCTGTAGGATACTATTATGCGCGTGAACTTTACAGACAATTGAATATTCCGATTGGAATTATACATTCGTCTTGGGGAGCTACCGGAGTAAGGACATGGACAAGCAGAAAAGCATTTGATATGCTTCCACCGGCAATGTCGGCCGATTATAATCAATTGGCATTAAATGATTTCGGAAAATTCCAAAGAGAGAATTCCGATAATAAGAAACGATTTGAAAAAGCACTGGCTAATGATATCGGTATGGCCGAGAAATGGTATGAGCCGGAGACGGACATATCCTTGTGGAAAGAGGTAAATCTTCCCAGAGCGTGGATGGGAACAGAGCTGGGAACTTCGTTAGGAAATGTGTGGTATTGTAAGAAAATAAACCTTTCGGAAAAGGTGGTTGGAGAGTCGGGTACCATATCGTTGGGAGTTATTGACGACGGTGATATTGTCTGGATAAACGGTGTGAAAATTGGAGAAGGATACGGTTATGATAAACGGCGTATTTATGATATACCCGAAGGGCTTTTGAAAGCAGGGGAGAATACGGTAACGGTTCGGGTTAATAATTCCTCTTATACGGGAGGCTTTATCTCCGAACCGGAGAACTATTATCTTGAAACAAAGGGGAAGAATAAATTTCATTTTCCTTTATCGGAAAAGTGGAAATATAAAAAGTCTGCTGTCAGCATGGATTATGGTTATGTGGAAATAGGGCCGAATATTGCGCCTTCGCTATTGTATAATGCGATGATTCATCCGTTGATAAAGTTTCGTATAAAGGGGGTGATCTGGTATCAGGGCGAACACGATACGGTTCGGGCTTATGCATACAGAACCATGTTTCCGAATCTGATAAATGACTGGCGTCGGCAATGGGGATACGTGTTTCCGTTTTATTGGGTATCGTTAGCGAATATAAATTCGGAAGATATCTTACCTAAGGATAGCCCATGGGCTGAATTACGCGAAGCGCAAACAATGACGCTAACTTTGCCGCAAACAGGACAGGCTGTTATTTATGATATCGGTGAAGCATATAATATACATCCGGTGAATAAACAGGAAGTGGGCAGACGGCTTGCGTTGGTGGCAATGAATAAAACATACGGTCAAACAGACACGGTATGTGAGGGACCTGTATATCAATCGTTTCGGAAGGAAAAGGATACAATTATTGTATCTTTTGATAACGCGGAAAAAGGATTGTGTACTAAAAACAATAAATACGGATATGTCACAGGTTTTTCTATTGCCGGTAAAGACCGGAAATTTGAGTGGGCGAAAGCTTATATCCAAGGAGATAAGGTAGTGGTGTTTTCAGATAAGGTAAAAGATCCTGTTGCTGTCCGTTATGCTTGGTCTAATAATCCGGGAGCCAATTTATATAATAAAGAAGGATTGTTGACAGTGCCTTTCCGCACTGATTCATGGGAGGAATGTACAAAAAATAAATAGTAATCTTAAAAACAAGATCAATGAAAAAGGTTATATTAAGTCTGCTATGTTTAATATGGGGAATGCAAGTGAACGCTGCCGATATGTCCATCTTGGATTTTGGCGCAAAACAGAATTCCCGGGATAATTCGGCAGCTATACAGGCTGCTATAGATAAATGCGCATTGAGTGGAGGAGGAACGGTGTATGTTCCTGCGGGAACTTATCTAACCACAACGATATTCCTTAAGAGTAATGTTCATTTATTCCTGCATAATGGAGCTGTATTACAGGGAGTAACTGATCCTAAAGCTTACAAAGGACGCGCTATTGTTGTCGGAGAAAATATCAAAAATACTTCTATTCAGGGAGAAGGATGTATTGATGGACAAGGTAATCATAAAAACTTCCAGTTTGGTGATGATAAAGGTCGTCGCCCTCATGTTGTATTGTTCGAGAATTGTTCCAATGTCAAGGTAAAGGATGTATTTCTTTATAATTCTGCATCGTGGACATTACGTTGTGCCAATAACGATGGGGTAATTGTGAACAATATAAGGATCTATTCTCATGGTAATCATAATTGTGACGGAATTGATATTAACAGTAGGAATGTCGTCATATCTGATTGTATCGTAGACTGTGATGATGATGGCATTTGTTTTAAAACGGATATTCCCGGATTTGATGTGGAACATGTGACAGTGTCTAATTGTGTTATAGCTTCCAATTGCAATGGTATTAAATTCGGTACCGGATCTTTTGGTACTTTTCGGAATATAAGTATCAGTAACTGTGTTATAAAGAAAGCCTCTGAAAACAATGTTCGTAACTGGCGAAAGATGTTAAGGGGTATTTCTGCAGATACAACAGTTATTTCCGGTATAGCACTTGAGGTTGTTGACGGTGGGACAATGGACCGGGTGGTTATCAATAATATTTCGATGCAGGATGTACAGACTCCCCTGTTTATCCGTTTGGGAAACCGTAGGGGAAAAGGAGTACTAAAGAATATTATCGTTTCAAATATCGTGGCTGAGAATCAAAGTTTAATAACTTCATCGATAACGGGAATCCCCGGTAGTTATGTTGAAAATGTTACTCTCAGAGATATTATGTTTAGCTATACAGGAGGGGCGGATGAAAACGATGCTTCTATTGTTGTTCCGGAAAAGATAAATGAGTATCCCGAAAATAGAATGTTCGGTCCGGTACTGCCGGCTTACGGTCTGTATATTCGGCATGTAAAGAATCTGACGATGGAAAACATACAATGTCGTTTACGGAAACCGGATTATAGACCCGCATTTATTTTCGATGATGTGCATAATGTAAGTCTGAATAATTTTCAGGTCGATCTTCCTCAGGGAGAGGCCCCTATAGTATATTTGAATGAGTCTTCGGATGTTGTGTTTTCCGGGTTTCGTACATCGGAAGAAGCTCCTTTATTTTTAAAGATCGATGGTGAAAAAAGTAGACGTATCGATGTTAGATCCGTCAATTTTGATAGAGTCCGGAAAGAGACAGAATGTGGGGAAACAGTAAAAGAAGGAACAATTTACAGGTTAAATTCTATATTATAATAAAATGGAAAAACACACGAAAAACGGTATTAAATGTTGGAATTTAGGATTCTTTCAACAGAGATTCCTATATCTATGTTTGGTATTTCTGCTCGTCTCAATGACATCTGTATGGGCTGGGAATACGATTGAGACTACTTTTGCAAACGTAAAGACATTGAAAGGTACAGTAGTAGACTCAAAGGGAGAGCCTCTTATCGGAGCTACTGTATTGGTTCAAGGTACAACATTGGGAACGATTACGGATGTAGAAGGAAAATTCTCTGTTCAGGCTTCGGTAGGTGCTACTCTTGAATTTTCATATTTAGGTTATAGTACGGTAATTTATAAAGTAAAAACCTTGGGTGATATTTTTATTACTATGACTGAAGATGTCCATATGGTAGAAGAGGTCGTAGTAGTAGGTTATGGAGTACAGAAGAAAGAGACTGTTACGGGAGCAATATCTTCTGTGAATACGAAGGTATTGGTACAGTCGTCTCAGGCTAATATCAGTAATGCTCTTGTCGGGCGTTTACCTGGTTTGACAGCTGTTCAGAAATCGGGTGAGCCAGGTAATGACCAATCTATTATCCGAATCCGGGGGATTGGTTCTTTTGCAGGTTCCTATGATAGTGATTTACAGAATCCTTTGGTGATGGTGGATGGAATAGAAGTGGCAAACTATAATAATATCGATCCGAATGAAATTGAAAATGTCGCTATTTTGAAGGATGCTTCGGCTACGGCGGTATATGGGGTACGCGGTGCTAATGGAGTGATATTGATAACCACCAAACGAGGAATGGTAGAGAAACCTAAATTGAGTGTATCGACCAGTTATGCCATAAATTCATTTACGAATTTACGCGAGCCGATGGATGCATATAATTGGGCTGTTCAACTAAATGAAACACGGAAATATGATGGTTATTTGACTGGAAACTACGATCCGGTATTTACGGATGAGGAGATTCGGAAGTTTAAAGATAATTCCGATCCTGTATTTTATCCGAATACGAATTGGGTGGATATGCTGTTTAAGGAAACAAGTCTTCAAACTCAGCATAATATTAACTTAAGAGGAGGTACGGAAAGAGTGAAGTATTTTGCTTCATTAGGTGTTTTTACACAAGGTGGTATGTATAATAATACAGATTTGGTACCTGATTATGATGCGCAAGTACGTTATAAAAGATATAATTTTCGTACGAATTTTGATTTTAAGGTAACAAAACGACTCGATGTAACGCTGAATGTATCTGATCAGCTGGAATTTGTCAATCGCCCTAATGAGGATACCGGAGTTGTTCTTTCGTATGCTTTTGCACATCCGCCTACATCGGGGCCGGGAGTAGTGGATGGTAAAGTGATTGAAAACTTGGATGGTCGGTATAATTATTCCAGAAATCCTGTAACGCGAATAATGATCAATAGCGGGGCATTAAAGAACTATTCCAATCAGTTGAATGTTTCGGTGAAACCAACTTACGATCTTGGTTTTTTACTTAAAGGTCTGAGTGTTCACGCTATGATTTCATATCAACAATGGAATTGGCACAGTACCCGCTATTACAAAGAGGTTCAAACTTATAAAGCTGTGAAAAAACCGGACGGTTCACCGAGTTTCCTTCCTCAAGGGACTCCGTCGCCTTATGGGCTTACTGAATCTCTTAGTCAAAGAGGAAGAACTTATTTTGAAGCCGGAGTGAATTATTCGGGAGAATTTGGTGATCATAAGGTAAGTGCTTTGATGTTGTATAATCAAACAAAAGATAATAATCCCAATTTATTATATAAGATTCCGAGTGCTTATACCGGTTTGGTAGGTCGTATTACTTATTCTTATAAAAACAGGTATCTTGCTGAATTTAATGCCGGGTATAATGGTACTGAGAATTTTGCAAAAGGACATCGGTTCGGGTTCTTTCCTGCATATTCTTTAGGATGGGTATTGAGCGAAGAAAGTTTCTTCCCGGAAAATAAGATTGTGACTTATGTTAAAATCAGAGGTTCCTATGGTGAAGTTGGAAATGATAAGATTGGAGGCCAACGCTTCCTCTATTTGCCTACTGCTTACACTTATAACAGTTCGGATAATAATTCGAATGCTACGGCAAGCAATAATGCTTATCATTTTGGAACAATCGGTCTCGATTATAAAAAATGGGATCTGACAGCATCGGAAGGAAAATTAGGGAATCCTGATTTAACATGGGAACGTGCGAAGAAAATGAATATCGGAGTAGACCTTTATTTTTGGGAAGGGAGAATTAAATTTACGGGAGATTATTTTAGAGAATTGAGAGATAATATCCTGGCGAATAGAGGTAGTGTACCTGTCATTGTCGGAGCTGATTTACCTGCTTATAATTTGGGTAAAATGAAGAATTATGGTTTTGACGGTGAAATATCTTATAATGACCGTATCGGTGATTTTAATTATTGGATAAAAGGGCTGTTTACTTTTGCCCGTAATGAGATATTGAAAATGGATGAGGTTGACAGGGCTTATCCGTATATGCAGCGGACAGGGAAACCGTTTGAACAGTATTTCGGACTTATTGCTGAAGGATTTTATAATACTTGGGAGGAGGTAAATGATCCGAATCGTCCGGTATCTATCTGGAATAACAATAAGTTGCAACCGGGTGATGTCAAATATAAGGATGTGAATGGGGATGGTATCATTAATAATAATGATATGGTTCCTATTGGCTATAGCCCTTTCCCTGAGATCTCATACGGATTTTCATTGGGAGGAAGTTATAAGAACTTTGATTTTTCCGTTTTATTTCAAGGAGCGGCAAACTCATCGAAAAAGGCTTCAAAGAAATTCTATCAAGGCTGGCAACAAGATGGATCGGCCTTGGATTTCTTGAAAGATTGGAGTTGGACTCAAGAAAAATATGAAAGAGGCGAGAATATAACATTTCCACATGTTTCGGCTAACAGGTCACAGGAACATAATTATCAGAATTCGACTTTATGGATACGTGATTCAAAATATCTGCGTTTGAAAAATGTGGAATTGGGATATACATTTACCAATTCGATATTGAAAAAAGTACATATTGAGTCGGCGCGTATATATGTGAATGGAACGAATCTGCTTACTTGGAGCGGACTGTGGAAAGGTGAAGATCCGGAAGTTCCTTCTTATAACGATAATAATTATGAACCGTATCCTATAGTAAGAACGGTTAATATGGGACTTAACATTAATTTCTAATACACAATAAAAATGGAAAAAAAATATATAAAAACCGCTGTTCTATTTTTAAGTATATTCTTGAATACAATATGTTTATCATGTGATGGATATTTGGAGAAACCTCCCGGAGTGGATGTTACTGAAGATACGATTTTTTCGTCACCGATACAAATCGATTATTTCGTTGCCGGAACTTATTTTATGGGAGTAAAAAGTGATTTTCCATACTGGAACCAACATGATATGAGTGATATCGGTTCGGGAGCTGCAACAGATGAAGCCGAGATAACCCAGGGGTGGTACTGGTGTCAAGCTCCGTGGAACGCTGGAGGAATGAATCCTAGTAATACAGGGGATCTTAGGTTTGCGACTCACTGGAAAGCTATACGAAGAGCTAATACGATATTGGAACGCATAGATGATGCTCCTTTTCAAGATGATGCTTTCAAACGTCGTGTCAAAGGAGAAGGGTATTGTATCCGAGCACTTAATTATTTTGAGCTGTTTCGTAAATATGGAGGTGTCCCGATTCTTCGTGAACGTGTTGCTTTAGGAGGGGATCTTAAAATTCCACGGAATACGGTTCAAGAGGTCGTTCAATTTATTTTGGATGATTGCAAAGAAGCTATAAGACTTTTACCGAAACCAAATGAGTTAAATACTTCCGAAAGAGGGAGACTCACTAATTTGGCTGCAATGTGTTTGAAAGCCAGGACTTTACTCTATGCTGCGAGTCCCACTTTTAATACAGATAAACCTTATCTGAATTTTGGTGCAAATAATGATCTGATAGTTTTAGGAAATTATGATAAAGAGCGCTGGAAAGCGGCTGCAGATGCTGCTAAAGATGTTCTTGATGAGGCTACCAAGACAGGTGTGGCTCTTGTAAAAGGAAGGAAGGATGAAAGCGGTAAGGATATATCCTATTTATACGTATGGGATAATCCGGATAATGAAGAGGTAATTCTTGCTGATCAGTGTAGAGGAAAAGTCGGTACAGGACACTTTCCATGGAATGGACAAATACCGAGTGTTGTCGGAGGTTCGGGTGGAGGACTTTGTATGACATTTAATTTTGTTATGAAATATGAGAAGAAAGATGGAACTCAGCAGACATGGAATATGAATGGAGGAGATGATCTGATGCAAAAATATGAAGAATTGGATCCTCGTTTCAGACAGACGGCAACTTATCATGGTCAACCTTGGAATTCTACGGATAATCTTTCTATGGACATGTCTCAGACTGGCAATGATAAATGTATTACAGGGCAATATATGCATAAACCGGTACCACTTTCAGTTAGCCGGAGAGATAATGTGCAGGTTGAACCTAAAGGATGTATTTTCAGATTGGCAGAATTCTATTTAAGTTACGCAGAAGCTTTGAATGAATATTATGATACTCCGCCTACAGAGGCTTATGATGCTGTAGACGAAATTCGTAAGCGGGCGGGTATGCCTTCTTTATCTCGGAATCTGACTCAGGAAGAATTCAGAGAAAAAGTGCGGAATGAAAGAGCTATAGAGTTGTGTATGGAAGGACATCGTTTGTTTGATGTCAGACGTTGGGAAATATGTGAACAGGAAGGGATTATGAAAGGCGATATGTACGGAATTAAAATCTATAAGATAGATGGTACGAAAGAATGTCGATATGAACCTTATGTTTTTGAAGTGAGGACTTTCAACCGTAAGATGTATAGGCATCCGTTTTCTACCGGTGAAATGGATAAAGGTTATCTAATTCAAAATCCGGGATATTGATATGGTTATATTTCTTGAACTTTTAAATAGATATTATGAATTCGATGTTTAAATATATAATGTGTTTTGCTTTTCTTTCCATATCTGTTTCCACTTTTGCTGTAAATGACAGTATATGTGCCGAAACTTCCATTGGATACGATGTACAGGAAAGATATAAAACGAGCAGTGCTATTTCTTCTGTCCGTGGAAATGAGCTTTCGAAATCTTTTACTCCTAATTTGCTTAATTCGTTGGCCGGCCGTTTACCGGGACTAACGATTAGTCAAGGTTCGGATGAGGCTGGAGTTATTGATAATAAATTGTTTATACGAGGACTTGGTACTTTTCAGGGATTGACTGAACCTTTGATTGTTATTGATGGCTTTGTAACCCAATATATTGATGGAGATGGATATCTGAGAACACTTTTGTCTCAACTGATGCCGGAGGAAATAGAATCGGTAACTTTATTGAAAGACGCGTCCGCAACGGCAATTTATGGATTGAGAGGAGCTAATGGGGTTTTACTGATAAATACTAAGAGAGGTTTAAATTCTCCGTTAAAAATAAATTTTACTGCACAGATTGGATTCCAACAGCCAACCCGGATGCCGAATTTTTTAGATTCGTATGATTATGCACGTCTTTACAATGAGGCTTATGGTTATGCGAATAATGGTGCTCAGTTTTATGATGAGGATGCTTTGAATGCTTATAAAAATGGTACGGATAAGTATCTGTATCCGAATGTGGATTGGTACGACGAGACCTTACGGAAAACAGCCGAGATGTATAAAGTCGGTTTGAATTTTCAAGGAGGAAATAATATTGTAAAATATTTTGTGTTATTAAATTATTTGGGAAATTCCGGATTACTCAGACGTACGGCTGATATGTCTGATAAAACCAAGAACCAGCATTATAATCGATACAATATCCGTTCTAATATGGATGTGAATATTACAAAAAACTTATCTGCTCATATTACATTGGGAATTGCTATCGAAGACAAAATAACTCCGGGAGGGACAGGTGCCGGTAAGAATACGAATGATCTTTTTAGCCGTATACAACAGCTTCCCCCTAATTCATTTCCTGTAATGAATCCTAATAATTCATGGGGGGGAAGCAGTAATTGGTCTAATCCGTTGGCTAATATTACAGAACGTGGTTATTGGAAACAAAATTCGAGAAATATTAATTCTGCTTTAAGGTTGACGGAGAATTTGGATATGCTGCTTCCCGGACTTAGTGTTTCCGGTGCTATATCTTTTAATAGTTATTATTTGGGATATTCTAATAGATATGCTAATTATGAGTATTATGCGTTAACGGGTAAAGATGTTGAAGGAAAATATTTGTATTCTGAACCTTTTGGTAAAAAAGAACAGTTAACGATTGATGATTCAATGTCCGATCAATGGAGGAATACGACGGTAGAGGGATCATTGAATTATAAAGGTTCTTTTGGCAGAAACGATATAGATGCTTTACTTTTATATTCGTATGAGAATGAGACATACGGACAACAACAACCTTTTATACATGTCGGTATGGGAGCACGTATGACTTATGCATATGCCCGAAAATATATAGGTGAGTTTTCTATGGGATTACAAGCTGCTGAAACGTTTAAAAATGGAAATCGCGCCGGATTTTTCCCGGCAGGGTCTATCGCTTGGGTTATTTCAGAGGAAGATTTTTTGAAAGAAAATAATTTGATAAGACTTTTGAAACTCAGGGCATCATATGGTTTGACCGGAAATGATAAGATTAATGGTGACAGACGCTTTATGTATGATCAGGAATATGGAGGAGCAGACGGGTATAATTTTGGAATTAGTAATAGTAATTTTTCCGGTTTCAGACAGCTTAGATTGGCCAATCCGGATATTTCATGGGAGAAAGATAAAAAGATGAATATAGGATTTGAGGCGAATTTAGGAGGAAAATTGGATCTTTCGTTCGATTATTTTCATAATCGTAGGTCGAGCATCTTATGTTTACCGAATCGGAGTATTCCTTCTTATATGGGAGCAGAATTACCGTATCTGAATATTGGAAAAACTAAAAATACCGGTTTTGAAGCATCTATTACTTATCATGACCGTATCGGTAAAGATTTTGAATATTATATAAAGACAGATATGTGGATGGCCAAGAATGAGATATTATATATGTCTGAAGATATTAGGGCCGAGAATAATGGACATTTGTATAAGACGGGGCATCGTATCAACCAACCTTTTTATTTGGAATCATTGGGGTATTATACACAAGAGGATATTGATAATCCGGACGTTGCAAAACCAACATGGAAAGAGGTTGTTCCTGGAGATTTGAAGTATAAAGATTGGAATGGAGATGGGATTATCGATAATAATGACAGTGCTCCTTTCGGTTATACGAATATTCCGGAAATAACGCTTGGGATGAATCTCGGATTTTCATATAGGAACATAGATTTCTCGGCATTTTTCCATGCAGCGTTGAATAGGAATGTGTATTTGGATGCTAGTTATTACAAGGCTTTTCAAAACAATGGTTCTGTTTCGGAATTTGCATTGAACCGGTGGACTTCGGACGAGACAGCACATACCGCAACCTATCCCCGGCTTTCTCTTACTAATGAACAAAATAATTATAGAACATCTACTTTTTGGATGCGTAATGGTAATTTTTTGAAATTGAGAGATGTAGAAGTCGGATATACTTTTAAAAATATTATTCCCGCAACAAAAGCCGATTTAAGGGTTTTTGTGAATGGAACCAATCTTTTTGCTGTGGATAATGTTGACGGATATGATTCAGAAAGGATTGGAGGTTATCCTGCAGTAAGAACGGTGAGTTTAGGAGCAAATATTCAGTTTTGATAAATACGAGAAAAAATGAGAAGTACGATAAATAAATATAATCTTATTTTTATGTTGTTCTTGTTTGGAGCATGTTCTGATCTGGACAGAGAATATTCGACCACTATGAATGAAGAGGCGATTGCCGTGGAATATGGCAATTTGCAGAAACAGGTTACTCATCTGTATGCAGGTATGCGTGACGGACATTATTTGATTGATAATGCGATGATGGCTTCGTTAAGTGATGAGGCCGAATATACCTTGCAGGGTAATGCGCAAGTCTTTAATTCCGGTTCTTGGAATCAGTATGTTAATCCGGATGATTTGTGGGCACATTATTATTCTTATATACGTCGTATAAATACCTATTTGGAATCTTCGGAAAAGTTTGAAGTGAATCTGGACGCATATAAATTTGATCCGAGTGAAAACGCACAAGAGATTTATAAAACGCGATTGAAGGATATTGCCAATTGGAAAAAAGAAGCCCGTTTTTTAAGAGCTTATTATCATTTTGAATTGGTAAAACGTTATGGCGGCATTCCGATTATGAAAACAGCTTTACCGTTGGATGCAGATTTTAAAAATATTCATCGAAATACGTTGCAAGAATGCGTTGATTTTATAGTTAATGAATGTTCTATTTTGGGTGGAGAAGGCGAAAATGGTGATGAAGATGCTTTACCAATAACTTATAATAATGATAATTTAGGAAGAGTGACAAGAGGGGCTGCTTTGGCTTTAAAAAGTCGGTTATTGCTATATGCGGCCAGTGATTTGTGGAATACGGATTCATGGGCACAAGGATATTCACATCCCGAACTGGTGACCTTAGAACAGAAAGACCGTAGGGGCAGATGGGCGGAGGCCGCCGCAGCAGCTAAAGCAGTAATTGATTTGTCTGCCGAAGCCGGTTATGGACTAATGGAACGTTATTCGGATTTGGGAAAAGTAACTCAAAGCCCAGAATTGATATTGGTACGACGTATAAGCGGAAATACCAATACGTTTGAAAAATTGAATTTTCCGGCCGGATTTCCTAATGGGGAAGGACGAGTTACTCCTTCACAGAATTTGGTGGATGATTATGAAATGATTGATGGCAGTAAGTTTGATTGGAATAATCCGGAACATGCACTCTCTCCCTATAGTAATCGTGATCCCCGTTTGGCCTTGTCGATATATACCAATGGCTCTTCATTTAAAAATACAACTATAGAAACATTTGAGGGAGGGGCACACAAAAGGATTAAGAACGGGACAATGACCGGATATTATTTGAGAAAGTTTGTAGATTCTAATATCGATTTGATGGTGAATGGTACAAGTAATCATCCCTGGGTGATCTTTCGTATTTCCGAGATTTACTTGAACTATGCTGAGGCTTTGAATGAGAGTAATCCCGGACATCCGGATATTCTGACTTATGTGAATAAAACAAGAGGCCGTTCTGATGTTAAGATGATTCCGATTGGAGATACGGATCAGGATGTGTTACGTAAAAGAATAAGAAATGAGAGACGGATTGAATTAGCTTTTGAGGATCATCGTTTATGGGACGCCCGGAGATGGATGATTGCGACGGATGTGCTTAATGCTGATTTGACAGGTGTTGAGATACGTAAGAATGAAAATGAAACATTTACTTATAAAAAAATCAATGTTGAAAAGAGAGTCTTTTCACCTAAAATGTATTTCTATCCTATACCGGGATCGGTCATTTTGAATGAGCAAGTAATGGCTGCTGGTTGGCCGCAAAATCCATTATGGTAAATTTCTTAACGAATAAAAATATAAAGTATATGAAAAAGATGATATATAGAGCATTGTCATTGTTGCTGGTTATCTTGTTACATGCATGTGAATATAAAGATATTTATGATGCAGGATCTGAATATCCGGTTGATAAAGTATACATAGCGGGGACTTATGAAAGTATTATTTATAAGGTTGATCAGATTGTAGAAACAGAAAATGCTCCGTTTCGTTATAAAATCGATGTAGAGAATAATAAGGTTTTGATACCTTTGGGTATATACCGGTCATCGGTATGGAGTAATAATGATGTGAGTGTTGAATTGGGTATTGATAATGATACGATACCTGCTCTTATCGATTCGGAGGAATTAGTGGGTGAAGATGGTACTATTCCCGAAATTCTGCCTGCAGATAAATATCGGTTGGATACGGAAATACATATTGCAAAGGGAGAAGATTTGGGACAATTGAATTTAACTGTGGATATTCCTTTTTTATTGGATAATCTGGATAAAAGATATGTATTAGGCATAAGGATACTAAATTCGAACGCAGAGATCAATGAAAAAATGAGTCTTATTGTTGTCGACATTACAGCGGGGTTTATAGAGCCTCAACCGGACTTCACTTTCGAAATGGACGAAAAGAAACCATTTGAGGTCTCTTTCTCCAATAAATCTGTTTTCTGCCTGGATTATGAATGGGATTTTGATGACGGGTCGTCAACGGTTAACGAGAAAGAGCCTCAGAAGCATGTGTTTCCCGGGGTTGGAATTTATAATGTAAAACTGACTTCGAAGGGTACGCGTGGAAATCTGGTTACAAAAGAAAAAGTGGTTCATATTTGGGAGGATATTACAGATATCTACATTAAAAATGGTGGAAATCCTTTCCAGAAAGCAGGATTGGTTTCCGGACGTGTTGACTGCCTGAAAGATTGGACCTGTACTGAAAATGTATTGTCGACTTATAATTCGTCTAAGAAGATATATGTAGGCGGTTATCAGGGAGATAATGGTGGAGTGATGGATTTTTATGCAAATAAAGCAACGACGGGTGCATTGGAAAATGCTAAAATTTATCAAACCACGGATTTACCGGAAGGGGCTTATTATGCTGCTTTTGTTCCGTTTAGTTTTGTTGGAAAAAATAATTGTTATTTTGTAGTAGCTAAGGGAGTGGAACTTCCTGATATTGACGATGTGGAAAGTAATCCTAATGTTATTGCTTATCTTCATTGGGATGAAACAATAGAGATAACAAAACAGGGTATGGAATTTGAAGTATTGGCAAGCGGACCTGTGACAATCGGTTTTGTTGTATCTAATGATGAGGGAGGACGTGTCAAAATAAAATCAGTTTCTTTAGCTAAATAATTAAGTAAATGATGGATATTATGTTAAGAAAATATTTTTTATTATATACTGTTGTAGTATTTTTTACTTCTTGTTCTCTTTCTAATAGTTCGAAAATGCAAGAAACCGGAGCTGTAAAATGGCCGGAAATTACGCAGGAGATGAGACCATGGACTCGTTGGTGGTGGTTTGGGAATGTCTTGACTGAGAAAGATATTACAGCTGCCTTGGAATCGTATCGGAAAGCAGGAATAGGAGGGGTTGAAATTACTCCTGTATATGGAGTCAGGGGGGAAGAAAGTAAATTTATTGATTTTCTATCTCCAGAATGGATGGATAAATTAGTGTACACCCTTGCTGAGGCTAAACGCCTTGGCATGGGGGTAGATATGGCGAATACATCCGGATGGCCGTTTGGTGGGCCTTGGGTCGATGAGGATATGGCCTGTAAAAGTATGTTGTCAAAAACGTTTGAATTACAAGAGGGGGAGAGACTGGCTGAGAGAATAGAATATGTCCGTCAACCGCTGGTTTATACTCAAAACGGTTTGAAAGTGAATATTGACGATGTGAAAGAACCTGTCACTGCGAACCGGAATTTGCAAGAGAATTGTTATGCACAGATTTGGTATAAAAAAAGTTTGCCGTTGATTACTGTCACAGCTAATAAGAAGCAGGCAGGGCAAGTTGGGTTTACAGAAACTATAGATCTTACGGATAGGGTGAAAAACGGTTTTTTAGACTGGACTGCTCCTAAGGGAGATTGGTTGATTTGTGCTTTGTTTCAAGGCAATCATGGTAAAATGGTGGAACGTGCGAGCCCTGGTGGTGAAGGGAATGTAATCGATCATTTTTCGGAGCATGCAATCAGTGAATATTTGAAAAAGTTCGACGAAGCATTTGCCGGATATGATTTGAGTTATTTAAGATGTTATTTTAATGACTCTTATGAAGTGGATGATGCAGTTGGATGTGCAAATTGGACTCCGGATTTTCTGAAAGAGTTTAAACGAGTTTGTGGATATGATTTAAAACAATATCTTCCGGCTCTTTTAGGCTTGGCAGATGATGATACTAATAGTAGGGTTTTACACGATTATCGTATGGTTATCTCTGATTTGTTATTAGAACGATTCACCCGAAAATGGCAGTTGTGGGCTGAACATCAAGGAAAAGGTATTCGGAATCAGGCACACGGTTCTCCGGCTAATGCTCTGGATTTGTATGCGGCCAGCGATATTCCGGAAACAGAAGGGAGTACGATTACGGATATAAAAAGTGCTTCTTCGGCTGCTCATCTGATGGGAAAGAAGCTAACGTCAGCAGAATCAGCAACTTTGTTAAATGAACATTTTCAAACCAAATTGGCTGATGTCAAGATTGCCAATGATAAATTTTTATTGGGAGGTGTAAATCATATTTTTTATCATGGTACGGCTTATTCTCCTCAAAATGCTTCTTGGCCGGGATGGCTGTATTATGCAGCGGTACATTTTACTCCATCCAATAGTTTTTGGGATGATTTCGGAGCACTCAATAACTATGTTGCCTGTTCACAAAGCTTTTTGCAGGCAGGAAAACCATCTAACGATTTATTGCTTTATTATGGAATTTCTGACCTTTGGTCTACTCCCGGAAAAGAAATGTTTCATTACTTCCATTCTTTTAAAACGGTAACAATGGATGAATGCGGACGTTATCTCTGGCTAAACGGATATTCATGGGATGCTGTGTCTGACCAACTATTACAAGAGGTGAAAGTCGGGAAAGATGGTGTTTCTGCCGGAGGGAATACATATAAGATGATTGTGGTTCCTAAAATAAAACATATGCCTTTAAAGACATTTGAACGATTGATGGAGTTGGTGAAGGCCGGTGCTACCGTTGCTTTTTATGGTACGCTTCCTTCCGATGTTCCGGGGTTGATTGATTTAGAACACGACAGAAATAAATTGTTCTCTTTGAAAGATAGACTTAGATTTGTAGAAAAGGGGAAAGTGTGTATTGCTCAATATGGAAAAGGCAAATTTATAACCTCAGGGACCATCTCGGATTTGATGAGTGAATCGGGGATTATTTCCGAAAGTATTTGTAAACAGGGATTACAGTGTGTCAGGCGACTAAAAGAAGACGGGAATTTCTATTATTTTATTTTGAATCCTAAAGATAAAGAATTTTCAGATTGGATAACTTTGAATGCGGATTATAAATCGTGTGCATTATATAATCCAATGACAGGAAAAGACGGTTATGCGCGGACGCGTGAGAAGAGTGGGCAGACAGAACTATGGCTTAGTTTGAAACCCAATGAATCGATGATAGTCGAAACATTCAGTCAAAAGTATACGGGTGATTTGTATCCTTATTATACACCGATAGGCGAAGAGGTTATTTTGAATAATAATTGGACGATTTCTTTTGTGAAAGGTGGTCCTGTATTACCGGAAGCGAGAAATGTTACAGAATTGGAGTCATGGACAGAATATGGAGAAGACTACGCAGCTTTTTCTGGGACAGCTGAATATACAACTCCTATACCAGCATTACCGGGAAAAGCAGATGCTTGGTTACTTCATATAGAGCATCTGTATGAGAGTGCTGCGATATACGTGAATAATAAATATCTGGGAACTCTTTTTAATGCTCCATATACAATAGAGATACCAGCTTCTGTATTGAAAGGAAATGATGAACTGAAAATTAAAGTATCCAACCTTATGGCAAATCGTATTTCTTATATGGATAAAAGAGGATTGGAATGGAAGATTTTTTATAATGCGAACATCGATTCAAAAGGACGAATGAACATTGGAAAGGATGGGAAATTTGACGCAGGAAACTGGAAACCCCGACCATCAGGAATCTCGGGTAAAGTTATATTAAGGCCGCTTTCTTGTATCAAATAGTGGCAAGTATAAAGTTATAATCATTCGTATAGTTCACATTAAGATAAAAAATGTTATATGCTTATGAAGTCAATAATTTACTGGTCTGCATTGTTGTCAAGTACATTAATTGTTCCCCAATGTACAAATTACCAAAAAACAACTCAAAAAGATGATATTTTGAGAGAGCGAGACCTTGCTTATAAAGACAGTTTTTCCGCATCTGCTTATTATGAAGACCTCTATAACAGTACTGAAATGAAGTATGCATTTAAAGGTACGACATCTGAGGAAGTCGATGTTTGGCAGACAGAATTTAGAGATAAATTAAAAGAAAGATTAGGGATCAGTCAGTTAGAAAAGCAGTTGGCTTCATTTAAAATTAAAGCCAGGAAAATCAATTCTGAAGATATCGGATATGCTATTAGAGAGAGATGGGAAATATGGACTGAACCGACTGTTCCCCTGCCGTTTGTGCTTTTATTACCTAAAAATAAAGAAGGAAACCTGCCTTTAATGATAACACCGCACGGACATGGGAAAAATACGGAAACCTACGCCGGAATATATCTCTCTGAGCAGGAGCGTATTGAGGGCGAGATTGGCGAAAGAAATGTTGCTGTACAAGCAGTGCAGAACGGTTTTATTGCCATAGCTCCTACTTCAAGAGGATTCGGAAAGACACGTACTTCGGAAGATAAGGCAAAGGATGTACCATATTCTTGTCGTACGCTATTAATGCAAGACTTATTGGTTGGGCGAACTCCTATAGGTGATAGAGTGTGGGATATTTCTAAGTTGATAGATTGGGCATTGGCAGAGCTGCCCGTTGATAAGTCTAATATTATTGTTTCTGGTAATTCGGGAGGTGGGACGACGACTCTTTTTGCCGGAGCATGCGATACTCGTATTTCGATGTCGATTCCATCTTCCTATTTTTGTACTTTTACAGGGAGTATTGGAACAATGTATCATTGTGACTGTAATTATGTTCCGGGAATATTGGAGTATGGTGAAATGTCTGATATCGCAGGGTTGATAGCCCCTCGCTTTTTTTGTACTTTGAATGGAAAAGACGATACAATGTTTCCTCTCAAGGAAACTCAGAAAGCTTTTATAAATCTGAAGAAAATATATACGGCTGCCGGTGTTCCGGATAATTGCGAACTTTACATTGGCAATGGAGGGCATCGCTATTACAAAGAAGGTGCATGGAATTTTATAAATAAACATTTATTGAAATAACAAATGTTTATAAAAGATAGTTGAATTACTTATAGTATAAATCAATCTTAAAATAGTAGTAGAAAATTTATACTATAAGTAATTTCTATTTGGAGGTGATAATAAAAAGTTATAGCACATAAATAGAAACGATTGGCATAGCCCATAAACTAAGCATATCTTTGCAGCCGAAAAAATAATTAAATAATAAAGATATGGCTTTAGCGATTACAAGAACATTAAAGGCAAATAATAAAACTGTTTATGTGTCTTTACTTTCTATTTTAACTTTTTTCTTGTTGTTAGACTACATTCCAGGAATGCATGCCCTTTCCGCATGGGTAACCCCTCCTTTAGCTCTCTTTTTAGGATTAGCATTTGCATTGATCTGTGGGCAGGCACATCCAAAGTTTAATAAGAAAACCTCAAAATATTTATTGCAATATTCAGTAGTCGGTTTGGGGTTTGGTATGAATCTTGATTCTGCTTTAGCTTCCGGTAAAGAAGGTATGGAGTTCACAATTATTTCTGTTATTGGTACCTTACTGATCGGGTGGTTTATTGGCCGCAAGGTATTGAAGCTGGATCGTAATACCTCCTATTTGATCAGTTCCGGTACTGCTATTTGTGGAGGGAGTGCTATTGCTGCTGTTGGACCGGTGGTGAAAGCAAATGATAGTGAAATGTCTGTGGCATTAGCTACCATTTTCATTCTAAACGCAATTGCATTGTTTATCTTTCCGGTTATTGGTCACGCTTTGGGTATGAGCCAACATGAATTCGGAACATGGGCTGCCATTGCTATTCATGATACGAGTTCTGTTGTTGGAGCAGGAGCAGCGTACGGTGAAGAAGCTTTGAAGGTAGCTACTACTATAAAATTGACTCGTGCTCTTTGGATTATTCCGATGGCATTTGCAACTTCGTTTATATTCAAAAGCAAGGGACAAAAAATAAGTATTCCCTGGTTTATTTTCTTCTTTGTACTGGCTATGATAGTAAATACTTATCTCTTAGGTAGTGTTCCGGAGTTAGGGTCTGCTATTAATGGCTTGGCTCGTAAAACTTTGACTATAACCATGTTTTTCATAGGTGCTTCTCTTTCTATGGATGTAGTAAGGTCGGTAGGGTTAAAGCCATTGATTCAAGGTATATTGCTGTGGGTTGTTATTAGCTGTAGTACACTGGCATATATTTATTGGTTTTAAGAAGGTTGATCAGCTATTGATTGATAAAAAAGGATAAAAACAAAAGGCTGTGCAGGGATTACTAATCCAATTGCGCAGCCTTTAATTTTCAATCTTTAATTTTACTTATGTTCTTTCAGCTTTTCAAATATTAATGCTTCAAGTTCTTCTGCCAATTCCGGATTGTCGGCGATACACTGTTTAGCAGCGTCACGTCCTTGTCCCAGTTTAGTATCATTGTAACTATACCATGAACCACTTTTCTTAATGATTCCCATATCAGCTCCCAGATCGATCACTTCACCGGAACGGGAAATACCTTCGCCGAACATGATATCGAACTCTGCTTTACGGAAAGGAGGTGCCACTTTATTCTTCACTACTTTCACCTTAGTCTGTTTACCGATAACTTCTTCGCCATCTTTTATTTGTTGAGAACCACGGATGTCCAAACGTACAGAGGCATAGAATTTTAATGCGTTACCACCGGTAGTTGTTTCCGGGTTACCAAACATTACACCGATTTTCTCACGCAACTGATTGATGAAAATACAAGTAGTGCGGGTTTTGCTTACTGCAGAAGTTAGTTTACGTAGTGCTTGAGACATCAAGCGTGCCTGTAAGCCAACTTTGTTATCCCCCATATCGCCTTCAATTTCGGCTTTCGGGGTTAACGCTGCCACAGAGTCTACAACAATAATGTCAATGGCAGAAGAACGGATTAGCTGCTCTGCAATTTCCAATGCCTGTTCTCCGTTATCCGGTTGAGAGATAAAGAGATTGTCTACATCTACTCCCAACTTTTCTGCGTAGAAGCGGTCGAATGCATGTTCAGCATCAATAAATGCTGCAATACCTCCTGCCTTTTGTGCCTCAGCAATGGCGTGGATGGCCAGAGTTGTTTTACCGGAAGATTCCGGACCATAGATTTCAATTATTCTACCACGTGGATAACCACCTACGCCAAGAGCTGCGTTTAATGCGATTGATCCGGTAGGGATAACCTCCATTTCTTCTACAACTTCGTCACCCATTTTCATGATAGAACCTTTGCCGAAGCTCTTTTCTATCTTGTCCATGGCAGCCTGTAAGGCTTTTAGTTTTTCGCTTGATGCCATATTATTTCCTGTTTCAAAATTAAGTTCGTCTTTCTTTGCCATACTATTTTAGTAGTTAGTAGTTAGAATTTAGTAGTCAGTATACTGACTGATTAGTCTTTATTTACTAAAATTTGAGCGGCGTGTTCTTTGGTTTTCACCTCTTTAGGTCCAATGATCCGTTCTATAATTCCTTCTTCGTTAATAAGGAAAGTAGTACGGAAGGTTCCCATGTATGCACGCCCATACAGTTTTTTTTCTCCCCATACACCGAATTCTTCTACCAATCTTTTGTCTGTATCGGCTATGAGAGTGAAGGGTAATTCGTTTTTAGCTATAAACTTCTGGTGTGATTTCTCATCATCTACACTTACACCGATCACTTCGTAACCGGCTTTACGCAGTTCTGAATAATTGTCACGCAAGCTACAAGCCTGCGCTGTACATCCGGAAGTATTATCTTTTGGATAAAAGTAGATTACGATTTTCTTTCCTCTATAATTGCTGAGACGGATTTCCTCTCCTTTTTCGTTTACTCCTAATATTTCGGGAGCTTTATCTCCAATGTTTAATCCCATACTATTTTATAACTCTAAATCACCATCAAATACTTCATGCCAGGGCAATCCCTGTTTATTCAGTTGATCCATGAACGGATCCGGATCAAACTCTTCTACATTATTCACACCCGGACGTTTCCACTCTCCTTTGAAGAACATCATGGCGCCGATCATTGCCGGTACACCGGTAGTGTAACTGACTCCCTGCATACCAGTTTCCTTGTAAGCTTCCTGATGGCTACAATTGTTGTATACATAGTATGTGCGTTCTTTGCCATCCTTCAATCCCCGGATACGACAACCAATAGAAGTTTCGCCCTCGTAGTTTTCGCCCAGTTCCTGTGGATTAGGTAATACGGATTTGAGGAATTGTAACGGGATGATTTCTACGCCATTGTAATTGATTGGATCAATACGGGCCATACCAATATTTTGAATTACGCGCAGGTGAGTCAGATATTCCTGACCGAAAGTCATCCAGAAGCGTGCACGCTTGATCGTAGGGAAATGTTTTACCAATGACTCCAACTCTTCATGATAGAGCAGATATGAATCGCGCGGACCGATATTGGGATAGGTAATATCTTTGTGAATCTCAAGTGGCCCGGTAGTTACCCATTTACCATCTTGATAATAACGTCCGTTTTGGGTGATTTCACGGATATTAATTTCCGGATTGAAATTAGTGGCAAACGCTTTATGATGATTACCTGCATTACAGTCTACGATGTCCAGATACTGAATTTCGTCGAAATAATGTTTAGCTGCATATGCCGTATAGATTCCACTTACACCCGGATCAAAACCACAACCCAAGATAGCTGTCAACCCGGCTTCTTTGAAACGATCGTGGTAAGCCCATTGCCAGCTATATTCAAAATGAGCTTCATCTTTGGGCTCATAGTTCGCAGTATCCAGATAGTTCACTCCAGCTTTCAGACAAGCTTCCATAATGGTCAGGTCTTGATAGGGGAGGGCAACATTGATAACCATTTCCGGTTTGAAGTCATTGAATAAAGCTACCAGCTCGTCTACGTTATCAGCATCTACTTTGGCTGTTTTTATATTAGGGTTACCAATGGCTTTCACGATGTCATCACATTTGGATTTAGTGCGGCTGGCAATCATAATGTCAGTAAATACATCGGCATTTTGTGCCACTTTGTGCGCAACGACGGTACCTACACCGCCCGCACCGATAATAAGAACTCTACCCATTTTCTTTAATATGAGAATTAAAAATTAAGAATTTAAGACTTGTTTAAGGAACAAATATACGGTATTATTTTTATAAAATCATTCCCTCTTTCCTTATTTATTTATAACGAAGCAACGTGCCACTTTCAAATTCAAGAATTTTACGGGCGTACAACCAGCTTTCAAAACGTGTGTCCTGTTTAAATTCTATTTGGATAGGATTGCCCAATGCCAGACGACATTCATCTGTAGTCATACCCTCCTTTATTTTACCTTGGGCAATTAGTTTCCAATTCTCTTCTGTGATGTAAGGGTACTGTTTCCGGATATTTCCAAACGCGAAGATATCTTCTATGTAATTCTCGTTTTTGGTAATTATATCATATTTCAGATCTACTTCAGTCTCATAAATACTTCCGTTTGCATCTTCCAGAGTTAGCATAGCCACTGTTTTTGGAAGTTCTACGGAAATATCCTTTATCTGCAACGGAGTGTAACGTAGCAGGCGTACTTCTAATGCTGTGGTATTTCCTTCTACTTTCATGTTGCATTTTGTACTCATTGTTTGTTTGGGATAGACGGACATACCGACGTATTTGCTTTTTAAGTTTTCAAGTGTTAATGCATTTTGATTATTGAATGAGAATGTGTTTGGAAAATATTTAGTTTTCTTATCTGCCTGAAAATCTGCCTTATCCATGCCGGAATTTGTCCTGGATAAAGCTACCTCAACATAATATGAATTACCTTTTGTGTCTTCAAAAACAATTTTTACCGGATAGGCTTTACTGCCTACTCCTATATTTGTGATTGTAACTTTTTCATTTTCGGCAATTTGTACTGTCTTATAACCTGAATAGCTATTACTGTCGTCTATCCGTGCACTGGTGATGTGAGTGTAAACAACTTTACCGATAAGTAATTCTCGTGCCTTGTCTACATCGGGTAAATATACCAGGCCGCTAATGTTGGCACGTGGGTTTTGCTCACAAATATCATTAAGCCGTAGGTTTTTGAATTCGGAATAATACTTCTTTCCTTCGCAGTTAAAGATGAAGCGGGTAGAGTAATTGATACCCACGTAGGTCTCCTTTTCTTTCTCTTCTGTACCCTGAAACTCGAAAATTTTGTGTCTAAGCTTATTGCTGTCCACTTCTTTTTCTGTTTCGTAAGAGTTGAAGATTGGAATAAAAAGCTCATTGCCATCAGGAATAAACATGAATTTTAATCCGGGTGTCCATTTACATAGGAGTTGCAACGGAAAGTTGTTTTCAATGAATTGTTCTTCTTCGCTCATGCTATTACTTTTTTGCTGAGGCGTCGTCACAAGATAATCATTCTGAGCTGTAATGGTTACAATTCTCAGAATAAGGCAGAGGAGAATAAATGTAATTCTTTTCATCTTCATTTGTATTTCATGAACCATTGAATTGTCTGTTCTGTTAATATTAAATTAGACAAATGTATGAACTTTATGTTATTTTTGATATATTTGCGCCCATATTTAACTTAAACGTTATTGAATAATGAAAAAAGTATTAGTTTCTATTTTCATTGCAGGTGCAGCACTTGCAATGTCATCTTGCCGCTCTTCCAAAGAGGCGACTTCTTTATCTTCTATGAATGGTGAATGGAACATTATTGAGATAAATGGTACAGCTGTTGTACCGGGTCAAGGTCAGCAGATCCCTTTTATAGGCTTTGATACTACCACCGGAAAAGTATATGGTTACACCGGATGTAATCGTTTAATTGGATCAATTGATGTGAATGCGAAAGCAGGTACAATTGATCTGGGAGCATCGGGCAGTACTCGTATGGCTTGTCCGGACATGACCCTTGAACAGAATGTATTGAGTACTTTGGGACAGGTGAAGGGATATAAAAAAATGGGGAAAGCAACAATGGCTCTCTGTAATGCTTCCGATCGTCCTGTTGTTATACTTCAAAAGAAAGCTGCCGATGTGAAAGTGACTGATTTGAAGGGTGAATGGAACATTACGGAAGTGAATGGAGAAGCAGTTCCTACAGGTATGGAGAAACAGCCTTTCATTGCTTTTGATGTGAAAGAACAGAGAATTCATGGCAATGCCGGATGCAACCTGATCAATGGTGGTTTCAAAACGGAGGAGGGGAATGCTCTTTCAATTTCTTTCCCTGCTGTAGCATCTACTATGATGGCATGTCCTGATATGGAAACTGAAGGCAAAATTATGAGTGCCCTGAATGAAGTGAAATCGTTTGGTAAACTTGCTGGTGGTGGCATTGGCTTGTATGATGCGAATAATACTTTAGTATTAGTGCTTACCAAGAAATAGAGAAAAGTATATATTAAATAAGTATAGTGTAGCCTCGGATGAACAAATGTTGTACATCCGGGGCTATGTGTTTATGTCTGAATATAAGGAAGGTAGATGGCTTTTGCCTTAGAGAAGTACTCTTTTCTTCGGTGAGAAGCGCTGTACGACATGTGCATCTCGTACAGCGCGACATGTGCATCTCGTGCAGTACGACATGTGCATCTGGTACAGTACGACATGTGCATGTCGTACATCGTTCCTTACCAACCTTGTACAGGTTGAGTCCTATCATACGCTATGAAGGTCTTACTGAAGTATTGCTTTATCCTTTATTTTTTAGTATGATCCAGATAATGACTGGAGCACCAAAGAGGGCTGTCACGGCATTGACGGGGAGTGTACCTTGAAAACCAGGCATTTGTGAAATAAGGTCACATATTAATAGGATGATGGCTCCGCACAGCATAGAAGCCGGAAGAATAATCCGGTGATTAGGAGTCTGGAACAATCCGCGGGCAATATGAGGCATTGTAATCCCAATAAAAGCAATTGGTCCGGTGAAAGCCGTTGAAGTGCCTGCTAATAGTGCTGTAGCGAGAATAATCCATAAACGTAGTTGGGTGACAGAAATACCCAGTCCGCTGGCGTAGTTTCTACCTAAGAGCAATACATTCAACTGTTTTTGCAAAAGTAGCGCCAGAAAGATTCCACTGATAATGATGGGAGCCATTACTGCCATTTGTCCCCAACCGACAGAAGACAGGCTACCGAATGTCCAGGTAATGAATAGTTTCAGTGTGTCCGGATTGCTCATGCTTTGCAGAATACTTACTATTGCTCCGGCAAAATAACCGAACATCATGCCTATTATTAACAAAGAGACAGTCTGCGGTATGCGAATGGACACGATTATAACCAACAATAGTACACATACTGCTCCAATAATAGCAGCCATAACCTGTCCCCATCCGGTAATGAGCCAAAGGGGAAGGGTAGAAGTTCCTAATGTAAGTAAGGCAACTCCCAGGCTGGCACCGGAAGTAACTCCCAATACGTCGGGGCCTGCCAATGGATTATGAAACAGTGTTTGCATCAGTACGCCGGCTACGGAGAGGGCTCCTCCCGCCAGTATGGCAGTAATAGCTTTAGGTAGCCGGTGATTTAATATGATTTCATGATAAATAAGATTATCGCTGTTTCCTGTTAAGGTTGCCCACACATCAGATAATGACAGGTTGACACTGCCAATAGCGATATCGGCCAAAAAAGCACAAATCAGCAATCCGCCTAACAAAAAAAACAGAGGATAATTTTTCATTATTTCAGTCGTTCGTAATAGGTTAGTTCGTATTCAGATAAGAGGCTGGGATGGCAGATTTTAATCATGTCATTCAGTAGTAAATCAGGACGTGCAACTCCGCTTTCCCAGTAGTCATTTCCCCCGGTAGCATTTATTCGTTTGTTTGTGTTGTACACGTTGCCTTCTTTGTAGGCTTTGAAAAGTTTGTATTTGCTATCTGTTTTTCCTAATTCTTCAAGTGAAGAAGTCTGTACACCTATCCATATATCCGCTTGGTTGAAGTTCACTAATACCTCTTCTATATTGCTGGGGATGCTGGTGCTGGTTGAATCTTGTGAGTATTTGTACGAGGCTCCGGCATCACGAAACAATTGGGCTGTATAACTTTTACCACCTGGTAATGACCAGGTACCGCGATAATCCTGTCCGGAGAAGATAGATGGAGCATATGAGAGTACCAGTGCTTTCATTTTTGAATCGTTATAGCGTTGTTCTATTCCCGTATATATACTGTCAGCCAGTGCTTCTTTATCAAAAAAGGCTCCGATAAATTTAATCCATTCGGCACGTCCCAGCAAAGTTGGTTCTTGCCACTCTATATTATATATAATATTAAGTCCTGTTTGCCGCATTCGTTTGCTATTTTCATCTTCGGTATTATAAGCAGTAGTCATGACAGCTTGTGGATGGAGTAGGAGCAGGTTCTCTATATCGAGATTGAAAGCATCTCCCAAATCTTTAATTTGTCCTTTTTCTACTCCCTTTAGAATAGCCGGATTATAAATATAATCAGAATTGCATACTCCCGTCACTTTGTCAAGTTCTCCTAACAGTTCGAGGAAGCCGAGGTGGGTAGCTGAATTTGTCATCAGGCTCTTTAACGGAATAGTAATCTTATGTCCGTCTTCGGGCACTGCAATTGTCTCATCTTTAACGAGATAATATTTATCATATATTTCTCCTGGTTTCCAGGGGTTATATACAGTAACAATAGTATAAGTGTCGGTGTGTGCTATACCGAAACCTTGGGCTTGTGACAGAGAAACGGGAGTACCCTCCTGTAGCACTGTTTCCTTTTTTGTTTTTCCGCCACAGGCTGTCAACAAAACAAAAAGGCAGATGTATAAAATACGGTTTGTCATATCAGGGTTGTATAAATTAGAAATTAGTAGTTGGTAGTTAGTAGTTAGAATCCTTGCGGCGTAATAGTATTGATATGCCGAAAGGATTCTAACTACTAACTACCAACTTCTAACTTCCAACTACAAAGATAAGAATTTATTTTTTCCATCGAACCAGAGCCGGTTACATTTGTTGTATGAAGCAATCATGCTTGCAGCCCTGTGCCTGCTGCGGCAGCTTCTATCGTTAAAAACTGTCGTTTTGGCAGAAAATATGTCACTAACTAATGTAATTTCCTTTTGGCACACGGTTTGTTTTTTAGTTGTCGTCCGTTTGAAAGATATCCTTGAAAAAAGGCGCTGAACGACAACCGGACAAAAGGAAATTAGAATAATAAATAATATAAAAGTATAAAGATCATGGGAAAAATTATTGGTATTGACTTAGGAACAACAAATTCATGTGTTTCTGTATTCGAAGGAAACGAACCGGTAGTAATTGCAAACAGCGAAGGTAAACGTACAACTCCTTCTATTGTTGCATTTGTTGATGGTGGCGAACGTAAAGTAGGTGATCCTGCAAAACGTCAGGCTATCACAAATCCGACAAGAACAATTTTCTCTATTAAACGCTTCATGGGTGAAAATTGGGACCAGGTGCAAAAAGAAGTAACTCGCGTTCCATATAAAGTAGTAAAAGGTGATAATAACACTCCGCGTGTTGATATTGATGGTCGTCTTTACACTCCGCAGGAAATTTCTGCAATGATTTTGCAGAAAATGAAAAAAACTGCTGAAGACTATCTTGGACAAGAAGTAACAGAAGCAGTTATCACTGTACCTGCATACTTCTCTGATTCACAACGTCAGGCTACTAAAGAAGCCGGACAGATTGCCGGACTGGAAGTAAAACGTATCGTAAATGAACCGACTGCTGCTGCACTTGCTTACGGTCTTGATAAGGCACACAAAGACATGAAGATTGCCGTATTCGACCTTGGTGGTGGTACATTTGATATCTCTATCCTTGAGTTCGGTGGTGGTGTGTTTGAGGTACTTTCTACTAATGGTGATACTCACCTTGGTGGTGATGACTTTGATCAGGTAATTATCAATTGGTTAGTTGAAGAATTCAAGAAAGATGAAGGTGCTGATCTTACACAGGACCCGATGGCTTTGCAACGCTTGAAAGAAGCTGCTGAAAAAGCTAAGATTGAATTATCTTCTTCTACAAGTACAGAAATCAACTTACCGTATATTATGCCGGTAGGTGGTGTACCTAAGCACTTGGTCAAGACATTGACACGTGCTAAATTTGAATCTCTGGCCCATAATTTGATTCAGGCTTGTCTTGAACCATGTAAAAAAGCAATGCAGGATGCAGGTCTGGGTAACTCTGATATTGATGAAGTAATCCTTGTAGGTGGTTCTTCACGTATTCCTGCCGTACAGAAACTGGTTGAAGATTTCTTTGGTAAAACTCCTTCTAAGGGTGTTAACCCCGATGAAGTAGTAGCTGTCGGTGCTGCTGTACAGGGTGCTGTGTTAACAGACGAAATCAAAGGCGTGGTATTGTTGGATGTTACTCCGTTGTCAATGGGTATTGAAACACTGGGTGGTGTGATGACTAAGTTGATCGATGCTAACACAACTATTCCCGCACGTAAGAGTGAAACATTCTCTACTGCTGCTGATAATCAGACAGAAGTAACTATTCATGTGTTGCAAGGTGAACGTCCGATGGCTGCACAGAATAAATCAATCGGTCAGTTCAACCTGACAGGTATCGCTCCGGCTCGTCGTGGTGTACCCCAGATTGAAGTAACATTCGATATCGATGCTAACGGTATCTTGAAGGTATCTGCTAAAGATAAAGCTACCGGTAAGGAACAAGCGATCCGTATTGAAGCTTCCAGTGGTTTGAGCAAAGAAGAAATTGATAAGATGAAAGCAGAAGCAGAAGCTAATGCTGAGGCAGATAAGAAAGAACGTGAGAAGATTGATAAACTGAATCAGGCTGACAGTATGATTTTCTCTACTGAAAATCAATTGAAAGAACTGGGTGATAAGTTGCCTGCTGACAAGAAAGCTCCGATTGAAGCAGCTTTGCAGAAACTGAAAGATGCTCACAAAGCGCAGGATCTTGCAACTATTGACAGTGCTATGGCTGAACTGAATACTGCATTCCAGGCTGCAAGTGCTGAGATGTATGCACAGAGCGGTGCACAAGGTGGTGCTCAGGCTGGTCCGGATATGAACGGTGGACAACAAGCTGGTGGACAGTCTAATGGTGGACAGGATGAACATATTCAGGATGCAGACTTTGAGGAAGTCAAATGATTCCGATAAGGAAACAGATAATAAACAATAAGCAAAAGCGTGCAGCTCAATGAGTTGCACGCTTTTTGCGTTTATGGGGTTCATGGTTGCTATTCGTTTTCTATGGGCTTTTTTTATCTCTTATTTGCGACATGTTTGCGACAAGACAAAAAAGTAGATAATGTGGTACTTAATCACACTTATACATACTAATACATACTTAAAAGTAGATAACATGCCAACAATCGGATTTGAAATCAAACGGAAGTGTAAGGTCTGCGGCAAAGTGTTTGTCGCAAAAACACTTGACAGTCACTATTGTTCCCCTAAATGTGGTAAAGTGGCTTGGAAACGCAAAAAGGATGCAAAGGATAGAAACGCGAAGTTAGAAGCCATTGCCAAACAAGTATCAGACATCAGAGAGTACATTTCTGTAAAGGAAGCCGTCGCTATGTTCGGGGTGGAACGTAGCACTCTGTATCGCCTGATTAAATTGGGACGTATTCCAACTATCAATATGGGTACAAGGCTCACACGTATCAAACGCTCTGAAATGGAACGGCTTTTTCTAAACAGACCGGAAAGTATTGCGGAGAAAGAAAAGCCTGCTCCTAAAATATACAGCTTAGAGCCGGAGGATTGCTATACCATTACTGAGATTTGTGAGAAGTACCATATTAATGACAGTTCAGTATGGGCACATGTTAGAAAATACTCTATTCCCTCAAGACAAATAGGAGACTATGTGTATGTACCCAAGCAAGAAATTGATAATCTATATAAGTCAGAAGTAGAATGAAGAAAGCATTACCTAATACCAAAGTGACCGTCAAACTCAGAAGGTCGAATTATAAAGAAGAGTGGTATCTGATTATAGAATCATACCCAGTTTATAAGCGAGGTTCTAAACGGGCAAGCCGTGTGGTGGAATCCATTAACCGGACTATATCCACGCCTGTTTGGGACAAATTGTCCATTGCACAAAGTGGAATGAAAGATGTTCCCATAAGTTTATTGCTCGGTTTGAGGATTAATTACAATGCGCCAATAGCCACCATGGTCTGCTCCTTCACGAGACAAGATTCCCATAGAACGAAGCTTTGAAATATGTTTTTCTACGGCTCGGGAGCTTATTCCTATTTTATAGGCCATTGTTTCTGCAGACATTGATGGGTCGGAAATGACGAAATCAATAATCTTTTGTGCGGTTTTCCCAATGTTTTTAGATTTGTTTTTCGAATCTCCGAACTTTTTCTCCGAACCTTTTTGCATTATCTCCGAACCTTTCTCCGAACCTTTCTCCGAACTTTCTTGCGTATCACCGAAGGTTTTCACAGAACTTTTGCTGTTTACACCGAACCTTTCGACCGAACTTTCTTCGTTTACAGGGTACTTTTCGAGGGTACTATTTACCCTGTTGGCTACTTCTTCAACAGGTATTCTTCCGTTTTCGTTCCAGTTCAGATTATAGAATGTGGTGTAGAAAAAGGTCGCTTCCGTTTGATATTGCGGTTCTTTTCCTTGCAGGAAATTAGGCAGCTTCTCCGTAAGTTCCCGCATTTTGCGTAAGCCGGAACCACGTTTCTCCATATAGTCCAACTGTGTGAACACGTCCGCAATGACGGGATTACGGCGCATGGAAGGCACTTTGAATATGTCACGGTCTTGAATTTGTGTACCGTCAAGCATAGCACCGGGTGATACCAGTTCTACGCGGTCATCATAAATGTCGATATGTACTTCACCACCCATCACGGTATAATCTCTATGGATAAGGTGGTTTACCAGTCCTTCAAAGATGGCACGGTCGGAATAGTCGGGAAGATTTAGGCGATAATTGGGCATCTTTACCCATCCGCTCATAGTGTAGTTCTTGATGAAGTCCATGCCATATTTCAATAGCAATACAAGGTTAGCCCGATGCTCTACGGAACTGATAGCATCATCCTTATAGAGTCCAGTCCAACGGGTACAGAAAATACGCGATTGAAATACCGTGCAGTTATCCACAAACAGTAATCCGGCATTGGTCAGTTTACCTTCAGGAGTAACCAGACCGAATGATTCCAGATACTTGTCATTCCATTCTTGATGGGTTTGCTCGCGGAATGTATTGGCCAGGATGATGAAAGAGTGCTTGCTGGCATCCACTTGGGTAGGAAGAGAATCCCACGTCATGTGCGTGCCTTTCAACACCAATGAAAGAAGTTGTTGCGAATTACACTCTACGCTTTCATTGCCCACTCGTACATATGCGGTACGTGTCCCGTCTTGATAGTAATAATAAGGTGTCAGCGTTCCTGCCTTTACTTTTACTTCAAGCAGGGTATGTCCTTCGTGTTCAATCGGAATAAGTTGTATTTCCGGCACAGGGTCAAGTCTTGCCTTGATGGTTTCGCTGATAAAGTCGGCATCGGTTTGTGGATTATTTAAACCTACAATCACTCCGTCGTCGTTCACTCCATAGAACAAACTGCCACCATCCGTATTGGCAAAAGCCGATATGGATTTAAGCCATGACTTTACTTTTTTACGTTCCAACATTTCCTTGAAATCATAAGTTGAACATTCCGCCATCAATGTATTGTTATGTATTTGCATTATTCTCTTATTATTCGTATAATATTTTAATTCTTATCACAAAGGTAATGATATTGTGATAATTTCAAACGTTTTAGCTTACAAAGAAAGCATCAAGTCAGCCAAAAGAACAGCTGTTTCCGGTTCATTCTTTTGTGCATCTTTAGGTTTCCATGCCACCACGAACCGTACAGATGCGGATTTCACCTTGTAACCTCTTTGTTCCCATTCGGATAATGTATCCTGCATTTTTGATGACAACTTAGCTATGGGTTTATCAGTCAATGAACTATACAAAAAGAAATTACTGTGAGTCAAGGAGTCTCCTCCTCTCAATGCCAAGATTTCTTGTTTTCGTTCTTTGAAGAATCCCAAATTGACATCTTTGTGAGAGAGTTGCAGTACAATTTCTTCAGGCATGTCATATTGTCGCTGATCCATAAGATATCGGTCTGCACTCAAATGATTGAAACAATCACCGTTTGTATGTATGAACAGCCTGTTTTTCGCACGGGTTATTCCTACGTAATATCGACGCATCAGATGGGCATCCTTTATATGATTGTCGGATATGAGCATATATACATCGTCAAACTCTCTGCCTTTGGCCTTGTGAATAGTTGATACCACAACGTCGGCTCCTGATACGTCGCAGAAGTCTTCCACCGACGACTCAAATACAAATTCTTTGAAGTCACTGAAATATTTAGTCTTGTTGGTTTGTTCAAACTGTTCCACACAACGTTTCACATACATCAAGCTTAGACTCCTGTCATAAGTAGAGAAGGTGTTATGCTTGGCTTCTTCCCACAGCTCTTCCGTGATTAACGGTGTTTTTATCCGCTTGTTTATATACCTCAGGAAATATCTCATTTCGGCCATATTCCAAAAACGTAGGCCGTCCATTGATTGTATCAGTTTACTGTTTATGCCATGTTTCCGCAAAAGAGCCATCAGGATAACGGCCTCTTCATTTGTTTGGGTCAGTACACAAGAAGTTCCTTTATCCCTATGTTGAAGCAAGTTTTCGACGAGCGGCTGATACATATATTCCGATTGATAGCGTATCACTTCAACCCAACCCTTTTCTTTTCTCATGGAGATAATTGGTGTACTTTTTATCCTTTTATGTATGTTTTTCAAGAATCCGTTGGCAAAATCCACCGGCTGGCGCGCACTGCGGTAATTTTCGGTCATTTCGACAAACGTGCTTCCGCTTTCTTGTGCCAGTCGGTACATATAACCGGAATCGGAACCGCGGAATTCATAGATGTTCTGGTCATCGTCTCCCACTGCTATCACACGCATTTCCTCATTATCAGTCATTAAAGCCTTTACAAGCGCATGCTCTTCGGCTCCCATATCCTGAGCCTCATCTATGACCAGCACCGTTTTGCCGATTTTATTTGGTTCTACTTCTCCTTGGTTGATCATCTCAGCTGCCTTTGTAACGACATTTTTTGCATCCTCAAGATTTCCTATCCGTCCCAGAAGATCGAAGCAATAGGAGTGGAATGTTTTTATTTCGACAAAATGGGCAGCGTTACCTATCAATTCCATGAGTCTTTGTTTGAATTCTGTTGCGGCTACTCTTGAAAACGTCAGCATCAGGAGCTGTTCGTGTTTTACGTCTTCAAGTAGCAGAAGTGAGGCCAGTTTGTGAACCAATACTCGTGTTTTTCCACTACCTGGACCAGCTCCGACCACAATGCAACGTGAATCCTTATCGGAGATAATTTCCATTTGCCGTTTGGACAATTGCCCAAATAACTGCTTGTATTTCTGTGGCGTCAAGTTACGTTGTATCTCGCTAATTCTGTCGCCTTTGAAATATTTTGTGACAAACTTCCTGTAATCCATTTGGAAATAGTCTTGAACATATTGCAGTGCTGCATGATAATCTTTCACCATCAAATTGGCATATTCGCCCACAATATGCACTTGTTGGATTTTCAGTTTGTAGAATTCATTTAGCATCCGGTAGTCGTCTTGCTTGTATCTCGACTTGTTATCCTTTATTCTTTGGATATTCATGGCATTATAAAGTACCAAGAAGCCGCCTTCAAGTTTTAGCGCACCGATTTTCGACAAGTATAGAAGTGCTTCTTCCACGTCTTCTAACTGAATGTCGTCAAGTCCGCCGAAAAGGGATTGAGGATTTGATTTTATTCGGTTTAGAAGTTCTACTACAGAGAACTGGATAGCTTTGCCGGGTGTGTTTTCCTTTTCTGCATCTGAGGCCAACTTGTATAACCATTCCACGGTAAAACGACTTATTTCCAATCGTTTTTCGAAGCGTCTGATGGTAGATTCCAAGTCTGCTTGACGGCTTATCTCCATATTACGGACCGCATCCTCTTTCTTACATGTATATCCTTTTACGGTAAGGAAATAGAGCAGAGTTCGGATGTCTTTTTCTTTGGATGTATTGATTCCGTCGTTTACGGCGTTCTCATTCAGTTGCTTACATGAAATTCGCAAAGAGCCGTCGGGAATATGGTTAAAGATATATTGTTCAAGTTTTGCAAAGCGTTCGAGGAGTATTTGCGACTTTCGTTCCGAATCACCTATATCCTGCAAATAGGCAGATATATCTTTGCTGTCTGCCAATATGCCTTCCTGTCGCATGCGTTCCACTACGGATATAACTTCTCTTTTGCTTAGTCCCAAGATATCTGCCAGATAGTCGATCCGTGATTCTGCCTCTGAATCCTGGGCCTTAGCGATGTGTTTTTGGGATATCAATGATTTGATGATGCGGATTGCCTTTTCTATTTCATCGCTCTCAAAGAGTACTGACGCTGAAATGCGTTCTCTTGCTTCGTCCATGTTTTTCACCGTGATTCCTGTGGCATATACATGAGGCACATTGTTTCCTCTTACCAAGTATCCGCTTTGCTCCAAAGCCGCTAGTGCTGTTCGTACACGGGTTTCAATGTCAGATACCGAATCGTCCCATCCTGCTTGCCGGGCAATTTCCAATGCAGAACAGTTGACTTTCATGCGCTGTCTGGTAAGGTTTTTGACAGCTTTCCATATTTGTTGTATTTCACTGATACTTAGTTTCGTTTGGTTTAGTAATATAAAATGTTTGTCCAAATCATTGTCACTATAAAGCACATAGCAACGTGCACTGAGGCCGGGATCACGACCGGCTCTGCCTGCTTCTTGAACGTAGTTCTCTAGCGAATCGGAAATATCATAATGTACCACAAGACCGACATCTTTCTTATCGACCCCCATGCCAAATGCAGACGTAGCCACAATGATGTGCACCTGATCGTTCATGAAGGCATCCTGGTTGGCAATTTTTTCATCAGCTTCCATTTTACCATTGAAAGGTAGCGCCTTGTAACCGTCACGCGTCAATTTAACTGCTAGTTCTTTTGTTCGTTTGGTACGTGATACGTAAACAATTGTCGGGCAATCGGATTCCGCTACAAGTTCTCTCAGCTTTAAATATTTGTCATTGTCACTTTCTACATGTATGACGGAATAGTGCAGATTTGTTCTTGAGGCTGTTGATGCGAATAACTCTAAGTTCAAGTCCAAGGTTTGCTTGAAATAGTCGCAGATGTCTTGTATTACTTTCTGTTTTGCAGTAGCCGTAAAGCAGGATACGGGGATCGGGTTTTTGCATTTTTTCTTTTGCTGGTACTTTCGGATGAATTTACCAATGTAGAGATAGTCAACTCTAAAATCCTGCCCCCATGAAGAAAAGCAATGCGCTTCATCTATTACAAATCTTACAACGTGGCGTGCCACCAATATTTTCTCGATTGTTTTTGAGCGAAGCATTTCCGGGGATATATACAACAGTGAGGCTTCTCCGTCTTGTACTCTTTGTATGGATAGTGCTCTTGTTATGGGGTCTAACATTCCATTTATGGTTACGGCATCCGTGATACCTCTGTCGGCAAGGTTATCTACCTGGTCTTTCATGAGAGACTGCAAAGGGGAGATGATAACCGTAAGCCCGTGCACGGAGTGTCCTGCCATGAGTGCCGGCAATTGGAAGGTGAGTGATTTGCCGCCACCGGTAGGAAATATCGCCAGCAACGATTTGCCTTTCACCGCTGCTTGGGCTGCTCGTTCTTGCAGTGGCTCGCCTTCGTATGTTCGGAAACGTTCATATCCGAAAAATGCTTTTAGATTATAGAGTACATCCAATTGCGTATGGCAGTAGCCGCAACCTTCCTGGCAATTAGTGTGGCGCAGGAGTTTTACAATAAATTCTACTTCCGGATAATTGTAAAGTACCCATCCGGGAGTGATAGAACGATAGTCGGTGGTCTCAATCAGAGCCAGTGCGTATGCCAATCCGCATGGATATTGTTCGATGAGCATGTCGAGGTCGGCATGATGGCAAATCTTTCCAGTATAAAGTTCTTTTATAAGTTCAGGTATTCCTTCATGGATATACTTTGCACTTACCATGCTAAGAAATCCCTCAAATTCTTTCTTGTCCTTCAGTAACGATGCGAATAGTATACGCTTTTTCTCCGGCAATGAATTCCAGCGTGCTATTTCGTCCAGTAATAAGTCTTTTGCTTTTTTGCAATCGTTCACCGGATTATTCATCTGTTCACTAATCAGTTTGTCATCTTTCACAAGCCTATGGTAAGGGCGTTCCGGGAATAATAAAGGCGAGACATAAAGTGTATCAACTAAAATCCAGCGGCATGTTTTGTTCGTGAACAGATATTTGGCATCATGATGAATGATATTATGGCCACAGATGTAATCTATGTTGTTTAAGAAAATAAACAGTTTTTCTTTTGAAGTTTTATGGAATGTAGTGTCATCATGTTTGAGTGCTCCTATATCATGAATTTTATGATCTTTCAAGCCGACTTCAACATCTACTATAGCATAATTTGTGGCACTACATGGTACAGAGATCGTTTTATTACCAATGATATTGTTTCTATCCTCGGTTTTCTTGATTCCTATGAGCTTGCTCCATATTGACATATATTCAATATAATAAATAGTTTTATAATTTGAATTAGTTATGTATCTGCATCGTTTTCTTATTGTTGTTCGGGTATAACACCCCAATATCATTTACAAAGGTAAGGATAAAACCGAAAAATCAGTAAAAATTACCGTTCTCTTTTGATTTTTATGCGTTTACATCCCGTTGTTTAAGAATATCGTATTTTTATAAGCAAGAGTTGTTGTTGCTTATGGATGCTTATTTGGGGGCATTATATTTACAACACATGTACGGAAGTCGTTGATAAATATATCATGCAGACTTCGAGGAAGTCAAGTAAATTCGATCAGTAAACGATTAATATATTAAAAGAGAGAGCCGTAGGTCATTGACTTACGGCTCCTTTTTTTAGAGAATTTTTTAGGAGGAAGTATACTAACTAATAAAAAGTTGTACTTCTATTGACTACTATTTTAATTAATATTTTTCAACTTTGCAAAAGTGTACAATCATCTATTGCAAAAGTGTACAATCATCTATTGCAAAAGTGTACAATGATCCATAGCAAGAGTGTACATTATTGAGGTATAAAAGTGTACATTCTTATATTGCTTGATTATCAGTGGTTTAATATGGGAATGTTGGCTAATTCCAGATATAACGCAAAAGAAGAAAAATTATTCATCGAATTTTAATAGGGTTTTCTACTTCTAAGCGATCTTATAAGTAGAAAGCAAGAATTATTCACCTTTAAAATCATACGAAGATGAAAAAGTTAGTTGGAGTTATAATGGGCTGGTTGATGTTTTTCTTACTATTGGATATTGCCCCTTTGCAGGCACGGGAAGAAGTGGATGGCTATTTCACGGTTACAGGGGTTGTAAGAAACAAGGATGATAGGAAAAAGCTGGAGAATGTGAATGTTTCTGTGCCCGGTACAAATATTGGGACGGTAACAAATTCAGATGGTCTATTCTCTCTTAAGATCAAAGATGCTGAAATAGTCCGGGGGCTGGAAGTATCTCATATCGGGTACCTCAATACTCAGATCTCTTTGAAAGAAAATAAGGACTTATCCACATTGACTGTGTGGATGATACCAGCACCTAATTTACTGAGTGAGATTGTGATTTTTGGTAATAATGCCCGTGGCATTGTAGAAGAAGCAATTAGAAAAATCCCGGTAAACTATTCTCCTAATGAGAATATGCTGACAACATTTTACAGAGAAACAGTACAAAAGAGGCGTCGTTATATCAATGTGTCGGAGGCTGTTATAGATGTATATAAGACAGCTTATAATGACCGTGTACCTGTGAAAGATAAGGTGCAACTCCAGAAAGGGCGTCGTTTGCTGAGTCAGAAAAACAGTGACACATTGGCTGTGAAGGTAGTGGGAGGTCCCAGTTTGGCTATTTATCTGGATGTCGTGAAGAATCAGGATGCATTACTGAATATGGGAGATTTGGATTATTATGAGTTTCACATCGAAGAGCCTGTGAATTTTGATAACCGTATGCAATATGTAATCAGTTTTCGGCCTAAAGTTAGCCTGATGTATGCATTGTTTTATGGGAAACTGTATATTGATTTTGAGAAACTGGCATTTACCCGGGCAGAGTTCTCGCTGGATATGAAAAATAAAACGAAAGCCGTGGAAGCTATTTTACATAAGAAACCTTTGGGTTTACAGTTTAAGCCACAGGAAGTATCCTATCTGGTGACGTATAAAGAGCAGAATGGGAAGACGTATTTAAACTATATTTGGAATACCATCCGTTTCAAATGTGATTGGAAGAAACGCCTCTTCTCTTCGGGATATACAGTTTATTCTGAGATGGTGGTAACAGACAGGCAGGAGGATAACTTTACAGCTATTTCTAATAAGACGGCTTTCAAAGAAAAGCAAGTGTTTTATGATTTAGTAGATGAATACTGGAACGAAGACTTCTGGAAAGAATACAATATCATTGAACCTACTGAGTCTTTGGAACACGCTGTGAACAAATTGAAAAAGCAATCTCGTTAGAGTTCAGATAGTTTTTTATATATTTGGTACCAATAATGATTCGGGTATGCTAAATGAACTGTTCATACTTGCTAAAATAAAAGAGGGTGATATAAAGGCATTCGAGGAAATTTTCCGTTGCTATTATTCGCCCCTTTGCTGGTATGCTGCAGGTATAACAGGCGAAGTGGAAGCTGCCGAAGAGATAGTAGAAGAACTTTTCTACGTATTTTGGAAAGACCGGGAACATTTGCAGATATTTCAATCCATTAAAAGTTATCTGTACAGGGCAACACGCAATGAAGCGCTTCAATACTGCCAGCATAGAGAAGTCAGAGAACGGTATAGGGAGTATGTGCTGGCAGATAATGTTTCAGAACAGGTGTCTGATCCTCACCGGCAGTTGGAGTATGAGGAGTTGCAGGAGGTTATCCGCCATACACTTGATAAACTGCCGGGGCGCAGACTCAGGATATTTGAAATGCATCGTATGGAAGGAAAGAAATATGTAGAGATTGCTTCGTTTCTTTCATTGTCTGTCAAAACAGTGGAAGCAGAGATGACAAAAGCACTCCGGACTTTACGAAATGAAATAGATAATTATATTCTTACGAAATGACTGAAGTAAATAAAAATAAAGTGAGGACAGATGAGGCATGGAGGCACTTGTATACTCGTTTGGATAAAGACAGCCTGCTTGTAGAGGTGGGAGAGGAGGTGATCCGTCGCAGGCTTTTCTTAAAATGGGGAACTGTAGTTGCTGCTATGCTGACAGGAGTGGTTTGTCTGATGTCCGTTTGGTGGTTAATGCCGGGAAATGATACTAAAAATCTTAATCTGGTAATTCAGGAAAACAGAGAGAAGTCAACGTTGGTCACTACTCTTGAAGACGGCTCTATTGTTTATCTGGGGCAGGAGAGTGTCTTGCAGTATCCTGAACATTTTGCTACGGATAAGAGAGAGGTTAATTTGCATGGAGAAGCCTTTTTTGATGTGGCGAAGAAACATGAACAAACTTTCTTGATTGAAACCGAGAAGGTACAGATAGAAGTATTGGGGACAGCTTTTAATGTCCGTAGTAATGAAGAAGTTCCTTTTAGTTTGTCTGTGTGGCGTGGTAAGGTGAAGGTATCACTGAAACAGGGAGGTCACAGTGTTTTTGTGAATGCGGGCGAAACGGTTACATTACAATCACAGCAATTACAGTTAAGTGAGACTTCAAGAGGTGATGAGTCTGGTGTCTATACAAAGAATATACGTTTTAAGGATGAAAGCTTGGAAGATATCCTGCGGGTAGTGAATGCTGAAAATTCTGCGTTACAGATACAAACTGGTTCATTGGATTTGGGTAAACGCAAGCTGACTATTGAGTTTCTGGACAACTCACCCGATACGGTTGCCGAACTGATCTGTTGGGCGTTAAATTTGAAATGTACTCGTGAAGGAGATAAACTGATTTTGTCCGAACGATGATTCTTAAAGTTTAAAAATATGAAATTACATCCTCTCTGTCTGCTTTTCTTCGGACTGCTTCTTATTGCTGCTGGTACAATAAGAGCAGATGGAGATGATGTTCTGGATCGTGTTATCAGTCTGCCTAAGATGAAAGGTACGGTGTATTTCTTGTTAGGTAAAGTCTCAGAACGTTCCGGATATCTTTTTGTTTATGATAGTAAGGTTGTGAACAATGATATTGTGACAAAGACGAGAGAGAAAGACTGTACAATTCGGCAGGCTATTTATGAAATAACCGGTAACAGGAGATTGGTTTTAAAGGTGATTGGAGGACATATATTAATCCTGCCTCCTGTAGAAAAGAATAAGAATATAAAAAAAGAGAGCCAATTGCCCTTGCCAACCTTTTCCACAATTACCGGTACTTTGTTGGATAAAGAAACCGGGGAGCCTGTGGTCAATGCATCAGTGACAATTCAAGGTACTTCGATAGGTAATATTACAAATAAAGACGGTGAGTTCAGACTTCATTTACCCGACTCTCTGAGAGATGGGTTTCTCTCTTTTTCTCATTTGGGTTATGTGGCGCAAAATGTTGAAGCGGCTATGCTTACGGGGCGCGACAATATACTGAGTCTGGAGCCTAAAATCGTTCCCTTGCAGGAGGTTCTGATCCGGTTGGTAGAACCCAAAAAGTTGTTGAGGGAAATGCTAAAGCGGCGAGAGGAAAATTATTCATTGGTCCCAGTTCATCTGACAACATTTTACAGGGAAGGAGTTCAGTTAAAGAACAAGTTCCAGAACCTGACGGAAGCTGTATTCAAAGTTTATAAATCTCCTCTGGATGAATCCGGGGTATTGGATCAGGTGAAGTTGCTGAAGATGAGCAGGATGGACAATCGTGAAAGTACAGATAGCCTGATAGCTAAGATTAGGGCGGGTATTCAGGCTTGCCTGCAATTGGATATAATGAAAGATCTGCCGGATTTTCTATCTGTTGATGCAGATGATAATCCGTATACATATACTTCTGGTGGCATCACCTCTATAGATGACCGTTGTGTAAATGTGGTTTCTTTTGAGCAGAAGCAAGGGGTTAAAGAACCGCTTTATTGCGGGGAGTTATATATTGATTCGGAAAATGGGGCTTTACTGCAGGCACGGATTGAAATGCAACCCCGGTACATAAAAAAAGCTACAAGGATTTTTGTTGTCCGGCAAGCTCCCAGTGTAAATCTGACAGCACAAAAGGTGGTATATACTATTTCGTATAAACCGTGGAGAGGCACTTACTATATTCACCATATCCGTGGCGATTTGTTTTTTAGGATGAAGAAAAAACGGGCACTGTTCAGTAATCCCACTTTGCATACATGGTTCGAAATGGTAACATGCAAGGTGGATAGGGATAATGTGGCCCGTTTTTCCCGTACTGAAAGGGTACCAATACATACAGTACTTGCAGATATTGATTTTAAATATGATGAAAGTTTCTGGGAAGAGTTTAATACGATCCCGTTAGAGGAAGAGTTGAGTAAGATAATAGAGAAGGTAACGTTAAAGATAGAAAAAACAGTTCATCAAGAGGAGTGAAGATAAGCAGGATATTTGTTATTTTGCAGTTTGAATGAAATATATTCAATGAATACGAAAAGATATGATTAAACAAGACTATCTGGTACGGATGATTCAGGAAATAATCTCTTTGATTGCAAATGCTATTCTGAATAAGAAGAAACTTCGCAAGCAAGAGTGGGTAGAGTATGATTGCCTGACCAGACAAATTTTAGGCTTTCCTGCCGAGCAGTTGATTGGTATGGATATGCAGGAGTTGATCGGACGGTATAAAGGCGATCCTGACGAAATGGGAAAAATAGAACTTGCTGCTATGAGTATGCTGAAATTATCAGAAGATATGTCTTCAGATCATGTCCTGCAAAAATCCAAACTCCGGCAGGACGGTCTCTGGTTGCTCAAGTATGTTCAGGAAGAAGGGAATACATTCTCTATTCAACGGACAAGCCTGATAAAACTTTTGGAAATAAACGGGTGAATAAAAAAACGGTATGCAGGAGTGGAAGCAAGTGTTATGCATAAAACTTTGTTGCATTTGCGTCTGTTAATCTTGAAAAACTATATCTTTGTGGCCCAGTTACAAAATCGTGTTTAATATGGAATTACCTAAAGACCCGATGATGCTGTTTAGTGTCATCAACATGAAGCTTCGTGATAACTATTCTTCGTTGGATGAATTGTGTGATGATCTGAATGTAGAGAAAGAGGACATTATTGATCAGCTCAAAAATGCAGGCTTTGAATATAGCCCGGAACATAATAAGTTCTGGTAATCTGTTGTTATAACGGAGCTGTTTAAATCTAAATTGTTTCACCAATCATTTTAGAATTAACTACTTAATAATCGGTGAAACAATTCATTGATCTTTATTTGTCTACTTACAGTATGTGTGGTAGGGCATATTAAAATATCAGTTGTGATTTTAATTCAGGGAACTGATTCTGATGCCAATACGGATATATTTTGGGCGTTTTACTTGCCTCATCCAATCGCTTTATTTGTTCTGCTGTCAGACTCCAGCCAATGGCTCCGAGGTTTAGTTTCAAATGTTCTTCTGTTCGTGCGCCAATCACAAGACTGCAGATAGTGGGGCGTTGCAATAGCCAGTTTAGTGCTACCTGTGCTACAGTTTTTCTTGTCTCTCCCGCAATATCTTCCAGAATATCAATAATATTGTAAAGAAGATCGTATGACATGATTTCATCACCTACCGGAGCGCCACCACGGGCTACTCTTCCATCTTCCGGAATCGGATTGTTACGACGATAACGTCCTCCCAAACGTCCTGCTGCTAACGGACTCCAGACAAATGTACCAACTTGCTGATCGACGCCAAGTGGCATCAGCTCCCATTCAAACTCACGGTTGAGCAAAGAGTAATACACCTGGTGGGCTACATAACGTGTCCAACCGTATTTGTCGGAAACAGCCAGTGACTTCATTAACTGCCAGCCGGAGAAGTTGGAGCATCCGATATAGCGTACCTTTCCGCTTTGGACAAGATTGTCCAGTGCGCTAAGTGTCTCTTCCAACGGAGTAGCGCCATCAAAGCCGTGCATATAATAGATGTCAATATAGTCTGTTCCCAAACGTCGCAGACTGGCTTCACAGGCATTGATAATGTGAAAGCGGGAAGCTCCCATTTCGTTCCGATCTTCTCCCATTGGGAAAGTGGCTTTGGTGGAGATGAGAAGGCGGTTTCGCTTTCCGGAAATAGCTTTGCCAAGTATTTCTTCCGACAAACCACGAGAATAAATATCGGCTGTGTCAAAGAGATTTAGTCCGGCTTCCAGGCACATATCTACCATGCGGGTAGCTTCGGCAACACCTGTATTTCCCCAACCTTCAAAACCGTGAGTACCTCCAAAGGTTGCTGTTCCTAAGCTCAATGCCGGAACAAAAAGTCCTGAGCCGTTTAATTGTCTGTATTCCATAAATGTTTCTGATTTTTTTGAATAATAGTAAATGTATATATAACGATTATTGTTGTGATAAAGTTGCATCTTTTGCAACAAAAATTGAAAGAAACAGAGTAAAACCATCTTCAGACATAAGAATCTGTTTAAATTTTCCTTTTGTAAATTTAAACAGGTTCTTATTAAACAAGTATGTCAGGTAAACGCAAGATATAGATAAATAAATAATCTTTCGTTCACAAACATCTCTTGTTGTTTCATTGTTATACCCGGCAAATATCTTATTGGGGTATGTTCGAATACTGGAAAAGCTTGAAAGGAGTAAGGGGATGGCATGTCTGGAAATTAAAGCTGATTGATGCCAGATTGTACTTTGTCAGCATCTTTGTGGGATTGCTGACAGGGCTTATTGCCGTGCCTTATCATTATCTGTTACAATTCTTTTTCGATATCCGGCGCACATTCTTTGACGCTCATCCCCGTTGGTATTGGCATATTGTGTTGTTCCTGGCATTATGGGGAATACTTATCTTTGTTTCCTGGTTAGTTCGTAAGATGCCACTCATCACCGGTGGTGGTATTCCGCAAACGAGAGGGGTTATCAATGGGCGCATCTCCTATAAGCATCCTTTTATAGAAATGGTATCTAAGTTTGCGGGAGGAGTTCTTGCATTGACTGCGGGGTTATCTTTAGGGCGTGAAGGTCCCTCTGTACAGATTGGCTCTTACGTTGGTTGCCTTGTTTCTAAATGGACACGGGTACTTGCCGGAGAGCGTAAACAACTTTTGGCTGCCGGAGCAGGTGCCGGATTGGCAGCTGCATTTTCGGCCCCTCTTGCTTCCTCATTGTTAGTAATTGAATCAATCGAACGCTTTGATGCACCGAAAACAGCTATTACTACGTTACTCGCCGGTGTGGTAGCCGGGGGTGTGGCAAGCTGGATATTTCCCATCAGTCCTTATCGTCTTATAGATGCCATCGAACCATTGCTTCCTTTTTTATCTCAGGTAAAACTATTCCTGTTACTTGCAGTGGTTATCTCTCTCTTTGGAAAATTCTATTCGGAATTGACGTTGTATTTCAAACAAGTCTATTCGCAGGTGAAACATCCTGTGTATATGAAGATGCTCTATCTGTTAGTGATTGCTTATGCTATTTCACTGTTGCAAGTAAATCTGACGGGAGGAGGCGAACAATTCCTATTAGAACAGGTCACCGATGGGAGTAGGCAGGTTATGTGGGTGTTGGCAATGATGATGGTTCATTTTGTATTTACGGCGCTTTCCATCTCTTCCGGATTGCCGGGAGGAAACTTTATCCCTACGTTGGTGACTGGTGGGTTATTCGGGCAGATTGTAGCTCTGATATTGGTACAAAGAGGGTTTATTGCCCAGGAGAATGTGAGTTATATTATGCTGATCAGTATGTCTGCTTTTCTTGTTGCTGTTATTCGGACTCCACTGACGGCTATTGTTCTGATAACAGAGATAACAGGACACTTTGAAGTTTTCTATCCCTCTGTGGTGGTAGGCGGACTGACGTATTATTTCACGGAGTTATTGCAAATAAAGCCTTTCAATGTCACTTTATACAATGATATGATAAATACCCCCGATTTTCAGCAGCAAAAGCGTTATACACTTTCGGTAGAGATCATGACCGGGTCTTATCTGGATGGTAAAGAGGTGAATGAGCTAAGATTACCCGAACATTGTATCATTATCAATGTACACCGTGACCGGAAAGACTTGACCCCGGCCGGTACCCGGCTTATTCCGGGAGATCAGGTACAAATAGAGATGGATGCACAAGACATCGAAAAGTTATACGAACCATTGGTAAGCATGGCAAATATCTATTAATAACGGATCGTATAGAGCATTTGTATGCTGATTTATGGAATATACCGGCACTTTTGACTGATAATTCTTTGAATTTCATTTCTTTTATCTATATTTGTAGCCATACTGAAATACAACTTATAGAAATGAAAAAACACGATTTCCTTTTTTTCCTTTGCGTGCTTGTCTGCTTCCTCCCTTTCTTTTTGAGTGATGCGGTGTATGATGCCTATAAGCAATTTAATGCTTCTCACGGTATGGTAATGAGCTTTATTAAGTTTGCCATTCTTTCCACTTTGGGCGAGGTGATTGGGCTTCGTATCAGTACCGGTTCTTATCATCGCCATGGTTTTGGTATTTTGCCCCGTGCATTTGTTTGGGGATTGCTCGGATTGGGGATCAACATGGCTTTTGTTGTTTTCTCTAACGGAGTTCCAGCCTTTGCTTCTTATCTGGGAGTAGTGGATGCCGGTAGTATAATGTCCGGCCCTCTTTCTATTGATAAGGTATTGTTGGCGTTGGCTATTTCTGTAACGATGAATACCATTTTCGGACCAGTATTTATGACCTTACATAAGGTTACTGATACTCACATTCTTGCTACCGGAGGTACGATGAAGGGCTTCTTTACTCCCATTCCTATGGGACAGATTTTGCAGAATCTTAATTGGAAAGTACAATGGGGCTTTGTTTTTAAGAAGACTATTCCGTTCTTTTGGTTTCCCGCCCATACCATAACTTTCCTTTTGCCGGGCGATGCACGTGTCTTGTTTGCGGCTTTATTGGGAGTGGTACTTGGTATATTTCTGGCAATAGCAGCACGCAAGTAACAGATCGTTTACTTTTATACCGGAGATTGTTTTTGTTTACAAATCGGTTTCCGGCAGCTTTTTTTTGTCAAGAGTCGATTTATTGATTCTTAACTAAAAAGGGCACTTTTCGTTGTAAAGCATCTGTTGCATTGCAACACAGTAGCATTTGCATCGCAACATAGTATGAAATGAATCATAACATACCAAGTAATAAACCGTTTCATACCGAGGAAATTCATGTAAGTACCGAGGAAACCTTACTTAACAACCTTGCTCAGGAGTGCTTTGAACGAGGAGGACGAAAAAAAAGAGGAAAGTTACAACTTCCCTCTTTTGCCTCAGTTTAATCTGAATATACTTTATCATTACTCTTACAAAGATACTACTTTACTTTATCAAAGTCAAGCTTTTTCCCTTTTATTTTAAGAAAACTATTTGTTTACTTGTTTTCCGATTGTTCCCGCAGCCAGGCTATCTCTTCGGGCCACAACGTTTCGTCTATTGTTTCGAGTATCAACGGCATATTGTCAAAGCGTGGATCGCGCATTAGCTTTTCAAAAAAAGCGAAACCGATCAGTCCTTTTCCGATGCTGTCGTGGCGGTCTACATGGCTGCCCAATTCTTTCTTAGAATCATTGAGGTGCATTCCACGGAGATAGCGGAATCCTACTACTTCTTCAAATTCGTTAAACACGGCATCATAATCTCCAAGGAAATCGTACCCTGCCGTGAACGTGTGGCAGGTATCCAGACAGACGCCAACCCGGCTTTTGTCCTCTACACGATCGATGATATATTTCAGATGCCAGAACTCATTTCCTAAGTTGCTGCCTTGTCCCGCAGTATTTTCAATAACCGCCGTTACTCCTTTCGTCTTTTCCAGCGTGATATTGATGCTTTCTGCAATGAGGTCAAGGCTGTCTTCTACTGAAATTTTATTCAAATGACTGCCCGGATGAAAGTTTAGCAGTTTCAATCCCAACTGTTCGCAACGTTGCATTTCGTCTAAAAAGGCGGCACGGCTTTTCTCCAGTGCATCTGGTTCGGGATGTCCCAGGTTGATAAGATAACTATCATGGGGAAGGATATACTCCGGTTTGAAGTTATACTTTTCGCAGTTCTCCTTAAAAAGGCGGATGTTTTCTTCGGTCAGAGGTTTGCTCACCCACTGGCGTTGATTCTTGGTGAAAAGTGCAAAGGCATTAGCTCCTATTTCGTGTGCATTGACAGGGGCGTTTTCTACGCCACCCGAGGCACTGACATGTGCTCCGATATATTTCATACTGTTCCTTTTTAGTTTATTACATTTACATGCAAAGATAACAATTATTACATCTGATGAAACGCATATTAACGCAAATTTCTGCAGATTATAAAGACCGTTATTTTAGTCTTATACTTGTTCTTCTTTGCGGAAATTTGCGTTAATATGCGTTTCAGCCTCATAATCACTTGTTGCACTTCCCTGTGCGGGAAGCACCGGGAAGTATTATATTTCGAAATCGGGCAGATAGTCTACCAGTTTCTTTTCGATTTTCTTTCCGTCTGTTTGTTCATTTATGAGTGTGGCACCTTCGTTTTTGGCAGCGTCATAAATCAGAGATGCTTTCTCTGTCTTGTTGCTTATGCTGATAGCGGCCTTACCTGTCGGGGTAAGGTTACATCGGATAATCCAGTCACCTACCTGCCAGGTGTCGCCTTTACGGACTACTTTGATATCTGTCCGGTCTTTACCATGTGTATCGATGATAGTCAAAAAGCGAGCGGTAGTTGTTTGTGGTGTTGTAGCCGAGAAGTGCCAGTGATTGGGATACTTCACGGTTTTTCCATTTTTGTCCGTCACATTTTTCCAGTTGGTAGGCGGGCAGAAGAAAGTATCTGTCAAAGCCTCTTGTACAGGAGCAGAACAGAACAGATGAGCAACCGATACACCGTCAACCGCATTGCGTCCTGTAACGGTAATAGCATCAGGTGACTGACGTTTTACGTCCATTGGGAATGAGGTGGTATGCAACAGATAACTCCAGGTTACAGGTTCTTTTCCTTCCAGCTCATCATAAATGACGTAGACCCCTGTTTTACCCAGTTGGATAACGTGGCGGCGGAACATATTCAATTTATTCTCATCCCAACCATTCTCCGGAGTAAACTTTGTTCCACTGAGGCGCGCACGTTCGAGCCAGAGAGGGGAGGTTACTTTGCCATAAGCATTTGAAGCGTCGCCTACAAAATAAGAGAGTTTTTCTCCTTCATACCAACGCGGTATCCAACCATACCCCTCTGTACCAATTTTCTGTCCCATACCATTCACGAGGATAGAATTGTGGGCACGGGTGTTACGGTAAGAATACATGCAATGATCGTCAGTGAAACCTGTACGGTGACCGCTGCTATAGAAAATCTCTTTACCACCGTAGAATGTATTGAATGCATTTTGATTGGCAAGTGCATGTGAGGTACTTCCGTAAGAACTACTGCGGAAGGAGAGCATGGCATTCTTCTCCGGTTCTCCCAGAGAAGTATTCATATTCCCTAATCCTGTTTCATTGAAAACGTGTGTCTGTGGCATATCATCGAGGGTACGTTTACCAATGGGGAAAGCATCTTCAGCCGGGAAAGGCTTTTTAGTGATACAACGATACCAGGTAAGGTCAGCAGGTTTTGCTTCAAAAGAACTTTGGAAGATGTCCGGTTGGCGTTCTTTTATAGATCGTACGTAAGCAGCCGCCCACGGATTATTGCATTGACGTGCCAATGCATCGGCATAACCTACACGTGCTCCGCTGGGAGTCTTTTGATTTTCGTGAGAATTTCCCTGTCCGGCAGCTTTAGAGAAAGGAGGTTGCTGATAGATAACGTACAATGCATTCTTGTTGTACCATGGATCAGCAAAGAAATCGAATCCGGTGACACGTGAGAAGAAAGCGGGTACTTCAATCAGTGTACGGATGTTCACGTGAAAATAGGAGTCTCCGTTATGCCATCCTCCGTCTGCATTAAGTCCCGGCAGGCGTGATACCCATTCGTTATAGCAATAATCTACCCAGGTAGAGGCTTCGGGGAGTTCGCCGTAAGTAGCGAATGCAGCCATTGTAAGGATACGGAAAGTCATTTGCCAAACGTGATTATCGGCAATACGGTTCTCAAGATGGTTGACGTATTCTTCGAAAAACTTGCTTCCATTCTCCCGGATACTACCCAGTAAAAGAGTTTTCTCAGTAGGGGTAAGCAGGTGGTAGAAGGCGTCGTAAGTCGAAGTGCTCATGGAGAGAATTGTACCGAGGTTAAAGTCACCGGCAAAATATTTACTGTCTTTCCAGGAGAGGATTTCGGTAAGACGCTTCATTGCTTCACGATAATATACCTCGTTTTTAGTCAGTAGATAAGCACGTATCATGCCTTCTATATTTTTCTCTTCGCGATCTACAATCTTTCGGCTTTCGCGGATAAGGGCGGATTTGTACTGTACGATGTTCGTTAGTTTCACCACTGCGCTGGTATCAATTTCTTCTGCCAGGTGTTTCAGTGGGTGCATGATACATTTGTCGGCTTTGGTGATGTAAGACTGCGCTTCCGGATTATTCTGATTTCGGGCGATAATGTCGTTCCATTCTTTAAAGTCGAGAAGAATACGAGGGTGTTCTGCAGGAAGTTTGGTGAGTAACTCTTGCAATGAAGGTGGATTGAAAGTACGCGTATTCTCATCTATATAGAAATGATAAACAGGCGACCACTCTTCTTTACCGTTCTTGTCTACATAAGCATGTTGCCAGTAATAAGTACCTTTCTCAAAGAGTTGGAACGGATTGAAGAAAGCCCAGTCACGTTCAGCGGTAATGACTCCTTGCCGGAAGTCTTTGTCGCGGGCGATACGTATGCGATAAGTTACGTGTGGTTTCTGCTCTTCACCTTCCACGCCATCGAGTACAGCGCCGAGGTGAGGGAATTTATCCGGCCACATGAAGCGTGGCGGGTTCATTGTAATGTGTTGTCCGTCGAGTGGGGAGGGAGTTTCGCGTACTTCATGCATAAGTGTAGATTGTGTCAGATGCATGATGCTGTTCTGCGCTCCTACTGAAGTAGAAGACAGGAGGGCGGCAAAGAGGAAATAGTAAGTGATTCGTTTCATGATTTAAAGACTAATTAATAATAATATGCCAATTACCATGCGGTGAGTAAACGTCGCGCAGCCAATTGGCACATTGGCATATTATCACATTATTTAAAAAGTTCTTTTAATTTCACCGTTTTATTGTTGATAAGCGGGTGTGCCCAGAAGCCTATAAAGGTTATATATCCCACGAATATCAGAATACTCAGCATACCTGTGCGCAGTGAAGTGGCATCTGCCAGTGTACTGACAATCATTGGACCACCTGCACCACCTGCAATCGCCGAACAAAGAATCCCGGCAAACGAACCGTGATGTTTCCGTGCTGAGTTTAAAGCTAAAGAGAAGATGATACTAAACATCATCGATATACTGAATCCGATAGCCGGGAAAGCAATCAGCGACATTTCACGCGTGCCAAATAGAGCGGTCAGTAACAATATCATAGTCAGGAATCCTGAGATTTGCAACAACCGTTTACTATCCATCAGTTTCAGCAGGAACATACCGACGATGCAACCTGCCGTCATCAGTCCCCAGAAATAACTGACGGCCTGTGCACCTTCTGTCTGTGGATTGACATCATGGTATTGCTCAAGGAAGGTGCTCATGAAGATGGAAGTTCCCTGCTCGGTACTTACATAGCAGAAGATGCCCAGGAAGAACAACCATACATACTTCTGTTTGAATAACTCTAAATAGGAACTGGTGGTACCGCTTTTTTCCTCTTCCTGTAGAGTGATTTTCGGGAAGCGTGAGATGCCGACTGCAATCAGCATAATCAGCAATAGTGCGGAAAAGACCCAATAGAGAGATACCCAGGGCATTTCTCTCGGAGTAACATCTGCCAGCAGATCGAGTAGGAAATTATGTCCGGCAACGTAGGTGTCAGCGTTCAGTTCCCGTATCAGATAGGTATAAACCAATGGACTGAGGAATGAAGCAATACCAAACATGAATTGTGCCAGTTCGGCAACAAAAGCATAGTTCTCTTCACCTCCTACAGTACGTTGCAATGGATTCAGTACTGTTTGTAACATCGCCATACCTAACCCGATAATAAAGGATGAGGCTAATAACATGGGATAGGTATGAAGACAAGCGAAAAGAATGGTACCAATAAACGGCATTAAAAAACCACAGAAAAGTACCGGTTTCTCTCCGTAACGGTCAATCAGCAATCCGGCAGGGATAGACATGATGGCATATGCCAGGAAAAAAGAAGTCGGAATGAATCCCGCCATTGCCAGGTCGCTCAGATTGAAGTTGTGGATGATATCCGGTATCAGCGGCCCCAGAATATTGGTAATAAAAGATATAGTGAACCAAAACGCCATAATGAGCGCCAGCATTCCAAAGTTTCTTTTCATAATAATAGTGTTTCAGATTTCTTTTGTACTATCGTCGATTAAATATTAAGCCTGCTGCTCCTATACTTCCGGCTTTATTACCTAAGCGAGCTGCAATGATTTCAGTGTTGACCGCACAATCGGGGATAGCATAACGATGTGCTTGCCGGCTGATCTTCTCTATATAGAAGTTTCCAGCTTCGGACAGTCCGCCTCCAATAACAATGCGTTGCGGGCTAAAGATATTAATAAATCCGGCAATACCATGTCCTAAGTAGTCACAATGTTCTTCTAAACATTCCGTAGCAAGTTTATTTCCCTCTTTGTAGAGGTGGACAATAAGCTCACCATTGATCTCCTTTCCCGGATATTGTATGCCTGCTTCTGCACTGCGTTGTGTGAAACGGCGTACCAGTGCCGATGTGGAAGCGTAATGTTCCAGACAGCCTACCGAACCACAAGCACAAGCCTCTCCATTGGCAATGAGGGGTACATGTCCCAGTTCCGTCCCCCGGTTGGCAAAGCCGTTGAATAGTTTGCCGTCAATCACAACAGCTCCTCCGATTCCTGTACCGACAGTCAGAAACACAACATGTGTTGCTCCTTGTCCTGCTCCGTACATCGTTTCTCCCAATCCCATCAGATTAGCGTCATTGCCAAGTAAAGTAGGGAGTCCGGTAGCTTTTTCAATTATATCCGCTAAGTGGAGCTTTTCCCATCCCTTGATGTTTTCGGCTCCTCCGAGAACTATGCGGTTGGTTTCGTCTACAATTCCTGGTGTACCGATACCGATACCTTCGATATTGTATCTTTGTTCAGTGGCGAAAGCTTTTACTTCATTGATCGCTTTTATCAATTGTTCTATTACGGCTTCTGCCGAGATATCAGCCAAAGAGGGTAGTTTTCCCTGAAACAGGAATTCTCCTTCATTACTGATGAGGGCGTATTTGATGGAGGTGCCGCCCAAATCAATGCCGATAGCATATAGGTTGTTATTCATAATATGTTATTTTTTGGATTGTGATGTACTTTTCTTTTGCCTTGATGCAATAGAAAAGATACCAAAAGAAAAGATCAAGGCTGCATCTCCTCCGCTACTGCACTGCGGCGAAAAGCTAAAGGGGCTCGAACTCGCTTCGCTCAGACAATCGCCCCTTCTGACGCTTTTCACCTCCGTTCCGTTTGACGCTGCGGAAATGAGGCCGGGGGAACCATTCGGATGATAGCATACAATGCTTGTTGTAACAAAAGAAGTATGCTATATTACATTAATTATATTGTAATATGTTTCCTTTTATATCACGTATCTCTATCCCTGCCTTAACCGTTGTATCGGTTGATGAACGGCCTCCGGCCTCATTTTTTCTCCGTCAAGCGAACGCCCGCAGTGAAGCGTCAAAAAGGGGCGATTGTCTGAGCGAAGCGAGTTCGAGCCCCTTTAGCGGAACGAAGGAAGTGAGTAGGAGAAAAAATGCAGCCTTGATTCTTTCTTTTGGTATCTTTTCTTTCGCATCAAGGCGAAAGAAAAGTACATTATACAATTTAAACTCTCTCCGCCCAGATCGGTGAACTCCATGCCCACTGCTGATCGCGTTGACGAACCCGGACATAGTAATAATCCGTATCCTTTTGCGGTTCTTTATCTTCCATAAAGTGCTCTACTGTATAGCAGCTTTCGGGCATTGCGCGATTGAAAAGAATGGCTTCACTCAACCAGCCTATCATAAAGTGAGAGCGTGAACCTTCGAGCAATTCGCCTAAAGTATGCTCAAACTTCTTGCCGTTAAACTCTGCTGTCAGAACTCCGTCTTTAGGCATTTCCAGTTCAAGGATGACAGCCTGCATTGCGGGAGTAGTTACGTTCGGATTTTTACTGGAGTACATATCGAGTTCCGTTTCCTTCTCATTGGTAGAAAGGATACGATTTACATGTGTATGGAATTCTGTTTCACCCTCTTGCGGAGAAGTAAATGCAGCGCCACGGAAACAGGGGGTTACGCTCACGATACGTCCTTTATCTACTGCGAGTTTACCTAACCAGTGCACGTATTTCTCTTCACGATTCCAGCCAAAGTCTACTTTCACTTTACAGTGTACAGTGTCACCTTCGGGCATTATCGGAGTCAATGGGCCATTCAAGCGGGCAATGCATTGTCCGTTTTTCACGATATCTACATAGTCGATGCAGCTTTCACCTTCTACGTTAACATAGATGCGACGGCTGTTGCCACGTACCACGTCTCCCATGAATGCGTCATTCAGACGGAAGTCAATCTTAATTTTGTCACCAGTCGCACCACATACATGACGGTTTTTCAGAGCATCCCAAATGGCATCCCGAGTCAGTGAAGGAGCCAGTACACCGATACGTCCGTCGCCATAGCTACCCGGATAACCCGAATGTTGGTCTGTTGAGCACATGATACCAAACTTATTGCCACGATCCAATCCGTATTGCACGGTTCCTTCCCACTGGCGTGGTCCCATATCATGCAGATAGTTATAATCTCCCTGATCACTTTCTGCCAGTCCGTGACGAGAATACATTTCAACGAATGGAGTCTGATCTCCTTCTGTGAAACAATCCCAGTTGTATCCGCGGTATCCACCCTGATAACCCATATGGTGTGGGGTGATAAATACCTTCTCGTTTTTTAGCTTCTCTTTCCATTCCTGTACAGAGGTACATTCTACGAGTGGTACATCAATGTCATGCCACAGTGCCACGTGGTCACCGTGTGCCATGCTATGGCATTCGTATCCCGTAAAAGTAAGGAATTCTCCTTCCTTATTATACTCTTTCGTCATAGCGATGTATTTGTCATAGTTGCCTTCACGCAGACGTTTGAAAGCACCTGTGTGGTAGTCTATCACCCATTTCAGACGAGGATCATCAGCTCCGGGAATGTCCGGCCACATGGCATGTGGAGTCACTGATACAAAGTCCAGTTGTTCTCTTGCTGCTTCAAAAGCATCGCGCATATCACCATGTCCGTAAGTGATGTTACAGTGATTATGTAAGTCACCCCAGTACATTTTAAGGTCACTTGCTGATGGCATGATTTTTTTAGCATCTTTGCTACCCGCTGCACAAGCACCGAGCAGGCTACCGGATGCGGCCAGTCCCAGGAAGGACCAACCTGTGTTTTTAAGAAAACTTCTTCTGTCCATAATAATATTTACGATTAGACGATTTACAAATTACGATTGAAATTACTTTGTTTATATATAAGGCAGTGGAGAGATTTACGATTAGACAATTTACAATTAGGATTATTCTTCTGAAAGAGGAAATATCAATCGTAAATCGTCAATTGTCCAATCGTCTAATCTTTTCACCTGTTGTGCATCATTCGTCTGTCTCCTTTGAATAGTTCTTTTACCTTCTCTTCCGGATCAGTATCATTATATTGTTTCTGTGTATCTTCCAACAGCTGCATGAGTTCTTTTTGCTTCTCTGCATACTCCGGTTTATTAAATACGTTATTCATTTCACGCGGGTCTGCTTTCATATCGTACATTTCCCATTCGTTGATGTCATTGTAGAAATGAATGAGTTTGAAATCCTGCGTGCGAATACCATAGTGACGCTTCACAGAGTGCTCTGCCGGATATTCATAATAGTGATAATAAGCAGCCTGACGCCAGTCTAGCGGAGCTTTGCCTGCATTATCCATGATCGGCTTCAGAGATTTACCTTGTATATCCGAAGGGATATCTGCGCCTGCATAATCAAGGAAAGTAGGAGCAAAGTCTACATTCATGCTGATTGCACTACTTGTGCTTCCTGCCTTGATACCTTTTGGGAAACGGATTATCAGTGGCATACGTTGACACTCTTCATACATAAAGCGTTTGTCAAACCAACCATGTTCACCCAGGAAGAAACCCTGATCCGACGTATAGACGATGATTGTGTTATCCAGTTCTCCAATCTCTTCCAGATAGTTCATCAAGCGTCCGATATTCTCATCTACTGCAAGTACTGTTGCCAGATAATCGCGCATGTATTGCTGATATTTCCAGCTGATAAGTGCCTTTCCTTTTAAGTTTCCTTTATGATACTCGGCAATACGTTGTGCATAGACTGAATCCCATTTGTCCTGCACTTCTGCCGGCATGCGTTTGTAGACGCTGTACAGGCGATTGGTAGTATCTTTTAGCATTTCGGCACGTGTGAGTAACTTCAAGTCCCAATCGTTCGTTAATGTATGTTCGATAGACATATCCTGTTCACGTGCTGCACGCCCACGTCCTTCGTAATCATCGAAAAGGTTGGCGGGTTCAGGGAATATTGTATTATTGAATATACCCAGATGCCGGGGAGCAGGCATCCAGTTGCGATGAGGTGCTTTCTGATGATACATCATGCAGAAAGGTTTTGATTTATCGCGGTGTTCAAGAAAGTTGATTGCTTTGTCTGTGATAATATCTGTGGCATATCCTTTCTCGACAACAGGTTTACCCATTTCAAGAAAATCTGGGTCGTAATAATCACCCTGTTCATGTTGTCCGCTCAGAATGCTCCAGAAGTCGAAGCCTTGTGGTTCGGTGATAAGATGCCATTTGCCGATCATGGCAGTTTGATATCCGGCTTGTTGCAGTAGTTTGGGGAAAGTCTGCTGATCGCCGTTAAAAGTACTTGCATTGTCAGTAAAGCCGTTCTCATGGCTGAATTTACCTGTCAGGATACAGGCACGGGACGGACCGGAGAGTGCATTGACTGCATAGCAGTTATCGAAGCGGATACCTTCATTGGCAATGCGGTCCATATTCGGAGTTTGAATAAGATTACCACCATAGCATGACATGGCTTGTGTGGTATGGTCGTCCGTCATCATGAAAATGATGTTAGGGCGCTTGGGTTCTTCCTTTTTTTCTGCGCATGAGGCAAGACTCAGTGCGGCAAGTGGAAGGATGAGTTGAGAGGATTTGCTTTTCATAATGACCAGTTATTTAGTGGTTAGTGATGGGTGATCAGTGATGAGTGATTAGTGATAAGTGATTAACACCATGCGGTATATAGTGCAGCCGGTTAATCACTTATCACTAACTACTTATCACTAATCGCTGATTTTATATTTCAATGACTGTTTCTTACCATCGATTTTCACTTCTACTTCCAGTGCATTTTCGTCAAACTTCTTATTTTTGAAACTTGCCGACAATTTGGGGGCTTTGGCACTGTCCTCAGTCGGGTAGATAATCGTGATATAACGTACGGCCTCTTCTTTATCTTTGCCTACATTGAAGGCTACGGCAGTACGTTCAACGCGTTTGCGATAGGCAGTAGAGCGCCATCCTTCTTCTGTTTCCAATGTTGTACCTTTCGGAGCAAAGCATTGTAGTTTCACATTACTGTTACCTCCAAAGTCAGAAGTAATTGTCATTGTTTTCGGATCAATGTTCACTTTACCTTCACACAGTTGGTAGTGCAGATTTACTTTACCTTTGGCAGCACCTACAGCTTCGTCTACAATCACAAAATATTTATTTTCAACGAAGAATACAGAACGACGGTGTTTCAAATCTTTGTAGCTGGAGTTTTCAGTTACTAATATTTGTACGTCACCTTCCGGTTGCCAAAGTTTGGTTACAGACTCTGTGGTCTCTAATGTTTTGTTATCAAGTGTCAACGTATTGTGAACCATCGTTTGGCGGAACCAGTTACGTAATTTCATCACTTCACCTTCGCCGGCGTATACGTATGCACCACTGTCTGGGAAGAGGTTTTTGCCATTAAACCAAAGTTCAAATGTGCCATTATCCGGTTGGCAATGCCAGAATGCTTTGGGGCCGGCTTTCACTACCATTACTGTAGCGTCTGTATTCCATGAATTGCGGAAAGTAAAGAAGCCTGATTTCAGAAAACCTTTAGATAAGTTCTCCGGTTTCTTTCCTTTTTTACCTTCTGTAGCAAACCAAAGTATCTGCTCATTTTTCGGGAAGATTTTTACCCAGTCTTTGTAGTTGTTGATTTCAGCTGGTTTGTCACCTAATTTAGCGTCGCTGAAGCAAGGATTAGAGTAATCAGGGAAACAGATATTACTATAGAAAGTAATCATTGATTCGATGGTATCCAGATAACCTTGTGGGAATTCATTACGGAACCCATTAACATCTGCCATGCGCAATGCCTTACAGAAGATATTAATAGCTGCCAGGTGATAATGCGGGTCGAGTTCAAACTGTCCGCCGTCTTCGTATACCTGTACATGAATTTCGCGATTCAGGATATCGATGCCGCTCTTTCTCCATGCTGCCGCTTCTTTGAATTCGGGAAAGAAAGCTCCTGCATAGATCATACGTTGTGCCTCGAACAATAAGTGGTTGCCCTGGTCCGAATAGTTGTTTAGGATGTGTACAGCATGTTTGTGGTAATTTACAAGGAATTCTGTCAGGAAATCCGGAGTAAAGGATGAAGAGGGGAGGAATAACAGGAACTGGCTTGTCTGGTCTTGCAGACGGTTACTAACTTCCAGTGGACGCCATGCAAAGCGTACGTTTTCTGCATTTCCTTTCACTTCGCCTGCACTGACAAGTTCGTAGTGCTCTTTTTCCATTTTTGTCAGAGGATTCTTCTTGATCCAGTCGATATACTGAAAAGCCCATTCCTTTGCATACTTTTCGTCACCGGAGATGCGGTAAGCCTTTCCCATCGGAGTGAACCATTTGTGACGGTGTAACTGCCAACGCAATTCATTGTCTTTCACCGGCCAGTATTGCCAGTTAATGTCTTTACCGTAGTTGTAAGAAGGCTGATAACCTTTATGTACAAAGAAAGTGTGCTCTAAACCATCGTCGGCCCATTTCTGTTCCTGCTTGCTGATTTTAAGGTTTTGCAGATCGATATCCGGACTCTTCACATTAGTCCGTGCCCGATAGTAGTCGAGTAATGCTTTGGCGGCATCCTCATCCTTACCCTCTTCGTGGAGAGCTTTCACTTTCTCAAGTCCCGGATAATCCAGGTTGAGGAGCGAGAATACTTCGCTTTTCAATTCCTGAGCACCTGCTTGGCTTGCAAAACATGCAATAACAAGCAGAGTGATTAATTTAAATGTTTTGTTTAACATGATAGTTTTTTAATGTTATAGGGTTATAATGTTATAAAGTTATCGGGTCATAGAGTTATGATGTTATTGGAGTTGTAATGTTATAAAGTTATCGGGTTATGATGTTATAGGATTTGGTTATCAAGCTCACAAAATATAACTTTATAACCCTATAACTTTATAGCTCTATAACCTTATTACAGCTTCTTATATTCTATTCCCTTCAAGTCCATAAAGCGTTTTAAAGCTTCCATGTAGTAATAGTCTGCGTAATTCAGTGGAGTATCGATTTCCGAGCCATTGGGTAGTGAACCGGTAGAGTGCATCAGAATGAATCCCTGGTTATCACCTGCTTTGGCCAGATAAGCATCGCTTGAGAGGCTCTTCAGAATTTTTTCTGCATAATCCAGGTATTTCTTTCCATCCGGAACCATTGTACTCATTTCAATGAGGGCGGAAGCTGTAACAGAAGCTGCTGAAGCATCTCGCGGAGTTCCTTCACCCTCGGGTGCATCATAATCCCACAAAGGTATAGCATCATCTGTTTTTACCCGTGCCATGATCATATCGGCAATTTTAGTAGCAAAATCCAAGTATTCTTTGTCGCCTGTTTCACGATAGCAGGATACGTATCCGTATACCGCCCATGCTTGTCCGCGTGCCCATGAAGAGTCATCGTTTTTGCCTTGATGAGTCTGTCTGCGTTCCACTGTACCATCATTGTTGTAGCTGATTACGTGCCAGCAGGTATAGTCCGGACGGAAGTGGTGCTTCATGGTAGTTTGTGCGTGTTTGATAGCAATGTCTTTGTATTTGGGATTACCTGTCATTTTGCTGGCTGTAAATAACAGGTCGAGATTCATCATGTTGTCAATGATAACCGGGAAGTTCCATGTTCCGAAGTCCCATGAACGGATTGCACCAATTGGCTCATTAAAACGTGAACAAAGATTTTCTGCTGTTTCTACCATTACAGCGGAGATGGTATCATTGGGTGATAAACGTTTTGCGTTGCCATAGCTACAATTTATCATAAAACCAAGATCGTGTGTACCCGTATAGTAGCGTACCGGATTCAGCATATTTGTATATTTAACAGCTTGTGTTTTTAATGCATTATCACCTGTCAGCTCGTAAGTATACCATAACGTTCCGGGAAAGAATCCGCTTGTCCAGTCAAGTAGTCCGCAAAGACGGCGTTTCCCTAACTTATATGCCTGAGGATGGGTGCGAAGTGAATCCTTAAAAGTAAGTGAATCTCGTTCTAATTGCTGACAAAGGAAATTCATGTCATAGCCGGTCCAGATGGAACGTGGCATTTTTGTTGAGTCGGCAATTTCTTCAGCTGTAAGTTTGAGCTGTGCAGAAGCTACATCAATGCCTTTTTTAATCCAGCTGTAGTCTTCCTTTGGAGTAGTGTTGCACGATGACAGAGCAACGACCGCAAGCGAAGCAAAGAGCACAAGGTTCTTTTTCATGTTATTCATTTTTTAATAAGCAGTTGTTAAATGTGATTTTGTTATATTGCAAATGTACTCAATCAAGATGTATTTTTATTGTACGAATGTTGAAAAGGAATTGGAATAAGTCCACTATAGTATTACTTTTGTTGAATTTGCTATTAATATTATGTAAGAGGGTACTCTGTAGCACCCTCTTGCTTTGTTTTTATAGAAATCCAGAATTAATTCCAACCCGGGTTTTGTTTGAACTGTATCATAAGATCTTTGTCTCTTTGCGGGATGGGAAACAGTTCGTGTTTACCCTTCTTTGTAAAATCGTATGCTATGTAATTTGCATTCGGGAACCATCTTCTCAGTTTTGTATCTGTTTCATCAATTGCTTCTGCATAGATTCCCCAGCGTACAAGATCTTGGCGGCGATGTCCTTCAAAAGCAAGCTCGTATGCACGTTCTTTGCGGATGGCTTTCTGGAAACCTTGATAATCGAGTCCGGCAGGCAGGTCTGCAATTTCATTTGCTGCGTCTACCGGAAGTCCGAATCCGCGGCGGCGTACCATATTTACCGCATTATAAGCATCGTCATTGGGGGATTCTTTCCATTCGTTCAAGGCTTCTGCATACAATAATAATACATCTGAGTAGCGCAGAATGTACCAATTTATGTTGGAACGTTCACCATTGATCAGTACATTACTTTTGCTTACATACTTTTCTGTATCCCACTTAGCCGGAGTAAGAAGTTGCCAGTTCTTTTGGTCTTCGTCCGGTCCTTTGGTTGAATATGGAGTTTTTACAGTACCTACATATTTATAATCGGCGATAGAGAGATTACAACGCAAATCGTTTTCTTTATTTTCCCAGTCACGGTAGAAAGTATAGAGAACTTTCACATTACCAGCATTACGTCCGCGTACACCTGGGATTTCGTTTGCAATCACGCCGTTCCACTTACCGATACGTCCTACAGGGTCCTCGCTGTTTGTTCCTGTTACGGTAGGGGCATAGAAACTTACTTCAATTAAGCTCTCTTCAGGGGCCCACACACCGTTGCAGGTGTTTTTCCATAGTTGTTCATAATTCTGTAGTAAGCTGTGCTTTTTCGATTCAATAAGTGTCTGGGCAGTCAGTGCAGCCTGTTCCCATTTAGAGGTGTCATGTACAGGGTATCCTGCCCATGTAGCATATACTTTAGCCAACAATCCTAAGGCAGCACCTTTTGACATGCGGAAGCTGCTCTCTTTGCGTACATCGTCCTCGGTTGAATATGGCAGGTTATCTGCTGCAAATTTCAGATCATCTTCAATAAAACGGTATACCTCAGCCGGATCTGCCTGTACAAAAGTAGACGGATGCTGATTGGACATCTGGGTGTTTTTCATGAGTGCGATATTACCATACCAGCGAACTAATTCGAAGTAATATAAACCACGCAAAGCTCTTGCTTCTGCCATATAGATGTTTGCCAGCTTCTTGTCACCTTCTGTGTAGTTACCTACTTTACTCTCCAGTGTTTCAATAAAATCATTGGCATTGTAGATGGAGTTGTACAATGTAGACCAGGTAGACTGAACACTGGAGTTACTTGTGGTGAAGGCATTGGCCGGGATTTCACGGAATGCATTTGTCGAGTTACCTTCACATTGTGCAATGTCATTGGTGATATTGAACAGTATAGATAGATTATAGCTGTACAGTGCATCAGTCACCATATTACGATAAACACCTAATAACACGGTTTCTGCTTCTGAAGCATTGTTCATGTACTTCGATTTATCAACTTCTACAGCTGACTCTTCCTCAAGCATGTCTGAGCAAGAGGAGAGGGAAGTGGCACACATTAATGCCGCGAATATATAATAGGATATCTTTTTCATTGTTGTCATTTGATTAGAATTGAATATCAAGTCCGAATGTAATTACTCTACTCTTTGGATATGCACCCCAGTCAAGTCCGGGAGTCATCGGGCTGCTGCTTGCTGTACTTACCTCAGGGTCATAGCCGCTATAACCCGAAATACAGAAGAGGTTCTGGCCTGAAGCATATACGCGTAATTTAGAAATATATGCTTTCTTTGTCCAGTTGACAGGAAGTGTGTAACCCAGTGTCACGTTCTTCAAACGCAGGAATGAACCGTCTTCAATGAAACGTGAATATAGTTCATTTTTTACGTATCCTTTGGCCGAAGGTACTCTGTTGGATGCATTGGTCGGAGTCCAGCGGTCTGCAACCTCTGCCAGCTGATTGGTACGTTCGTTCTGAGTCTGGGTGGCATAAAGGCGGGTTGCATTGTATACATCGTTACCATAATTGAATTGGAACATGACACTCAGATCGATGCCCTTATAGTTAAATGTATTAGTGAAACCACCATACCATTTGGGAATAGCATTACCAATTACCGTACGGTCGTTAGTGGTGATTACACCGTCACCATCCTGATCTTTATATTTCACAACCCCCGGAGCCAAAGGACCGGTAGTATAGCGATCATTACGTGTTACACCCGGTTTTAGTTGCTGCGAACCGTTCGGAGTAGTAATAAAGTCGGAGCTTTGATATACACCATCAAATTCATATCCATAAATTAATCCCAGAGAAGAACCTACGGTAGCTACGTAATCATAGTCTGTAAAGTCAGAGCTGAACCCTGAACGGGAATACATAGACTGTACTCCTGACTGGAGTGATTTCAATTCGTTGCGAATGAATGAAATGTTGAAATCTGTTTGCCAGGTAAAGTTACGATTCTGGATGTTTGTACTGTTCAGGCTAAGTTCGATACCACGATTCTGAATCTTACCAATGTTTTGGTATTGAGAAGAGAATCCGGTGACATGTGCCAGACTCTGTGCCAGCAATAAATCTTTCGTGTTTTTGATAAAGAAATCAGCTGTCAGGTTCAGCCTATTGTCAAAGAAGCCCAGGTCAAAACCTAAGTTAATGGTGGTAGAACCTTCCCATTTCAGATTTTCATTTTTCAGTTGTTTCGGAGTTAATACAGTAACTGTACTTCCGCCTACACCATATTTGCTCTGTTCGTATAAGTCCATAGATAAGTAGTTGGATATGCGGTCATTACCTACTGTTCCCCAACCAAAACGTACTTTAGCATTTGAAATGAATTCCAGATTCTTCATGAAGTTTTCTTCAGACACCCTCCATGCAGCAGAGAATGAGGGAAAATATCCCCATTTATGCTTTTTAGAGAATACTGTAGAACCGTCAGCACGTACAGTGGCAGTCAACAAATAACGATTGTTGTAACTATAGTTACCACGGGCAAAAAATGATACTAATGTTTTGTCGCTGTATGAAGTAGCTACTTTACTTGGCGTTGCACCGATACCTAAGTTGTCATTACCCATGTTGTCAAAAGGGAAGTCTTTTGCCTGTCCTAATAGGTATTCAGAGCTTTTGAATGAGATTTCCTGTCCTAACATCACGTCATAAGAATGCTTTTTGATTTTCTGTTTCCAGGTAAGGTTGTTATAGTTCGTCCAACGGAGGTCACGTCCCATTTGAGTCTGACCATAAGGTTTCTGTCCGTTACGGTAGGCTTCTTTCGAACCATTCTTATAGAAAATGTTCGTACGGGTATTGGTCGTATTGTAAGTTCCGGCTGTTTTGAATGTTAACCCTTTTATAATTTCCCAGGTTACAGACAGGTTACCCGACCACATTTCAGAACGTTTTGTATTCGTAACAGATTGGGTCTGCATAATAGGATTTACCTGTGCGAGGCTTTCACTACTTTCCAACTCCAATGGGTCGATAGCAGCTGCCAACAGTTCTTCATTCGTTAATGCAAGACCACCGGTTGGACGGGCACTCAGAATTTGAGCTAACATATTGAAACGACCGGAATCTCCGGATGTGCCTGCACCCTTCTTGTTTGTATTTGAATAGTTGATGGTAGCATCAAAAGATACGTTTTTAGTTACTTTCTGATTCACACGGAATTTACCGGATGTTTTATCAAATCCACTATTGTTGAATATACCATTTTCATTGTAACGGGAGAATGAAAGTGTATACTTCGTATTGTCATTACCACCCATTACAGACAGGTTATGATCTTGTGACCAGGTCGGGCGGAATGTCTCACTTTGCCAGTCTACACCTTGTACACCGATATAATCATTCATAGACTGATATCTGTAAGGAACACCATTGTCATCTTCACCGGTTCTATAATACGTATTTGCATATTTACTGGGATTAACTTCCATCTGTAATTTTACAAATTCGTACGGATCCAGCAAATCCAGCATCTTGGAGATCTTACGGTAACTTGTAGAACCGTTATAACTTACTACAGGACGGCCGGTTTTTCCTGATTTTGTAGTTACCATTACAACACCATTGGCTGCGCGTGCTCCATAGATGGCAGCTGAGGAAGCATCTTTCAATACTTCAATTGATTCAATATCCGAGTTAGCGAGATAATTAATATTGTCTACCTGGAAACCATCTACAATGTACAGTGGAGAAGCATCTCCTGTCATTGTGCCGATACCGCGTACTTTGATATCAAAACCAGAACCGGGAGTACCGTCTGTTTGTGTGATTTGTACACCGGCTACCTGTCCTCCTAAAGCTTCCATTACCGAACCGGTCTTGAAACCTTCAACATTTTTGGCAGATACCGATGATACTGATCCGGTCAGGTCCGAACGCTTCATTGAACCATAACCTACTACAACCACTTCATCCAGCATTGCATTGTCTGGAACCATTTTGATATTCAGTGTTTTCTGATCCTGTATTTTTATTTCCTGTGGCTTATAACCAATATAAGAAACTGACAATACATCTCCCTTTTTGGCGGTAATTGTAAATTTTCCATCCAGATCGGTTACTCCTCCATTGGAAGTTCCTTTCACCATTACGGTTGCTCCGATCAGTGGGAAATCTGTTTCGTCAACTATTACTCCCTTAATTGTATTCTGGGCATATAAGCTGATTGACATAATCAGAGCTAAGAGGGTCATCCACCCTCTTTGGCTCATAGCTTTATTTATCATTGAATTACTCATTATTTATAATATAAGATATAGATTAAAATTTCTCATCAAACCAAACAAGAATCGGAAAAATCTTATTACCGTTACCTAAGCCTGCACTGGCTCCATCGGTTACAAATGTAATTTGTCCGCTCATGACACCATTGGCATACACTTTATCTTCGCCCATCCATTTACCCGGATTGATAACTACTGATTTGTCTGCAGGGTCTATATATGCAAGTGTGGTCGTTTCCGAACCTGCGTTATCATAATATGACATTGGTTTGCGTGCACCGTAGTTTGGTTTTACTCCGATTGCGGTGTAGAAGTTACGCCATACCTGATTCATGAAGAAGTCATCCGTTTTACCGTCATTTTTCATCATTCCGCTGATGTGACTTTCGCTTCCGTTGATGTTGTAATAACTAAAGTCACGTCGATAATCCATCAATACTTTACTTTTATCTGCTCCTGTAACAGTCGGAGCTGCAGAGCGTCCTCCTGTTTTGGGGTTTACCTGAAGTACGAATGGAGTATAATTGATAGTTACATCTTTTACTGGTGCTGCAAAATGGAAGAATACAGGTACACTTACTGATACGGCTTCGTCACCTTCACCGGCTGTAGCTGTCACCATAATCATGCCACACGTTGCATCTTTCCATGTAATATTTGCCAGATTCAATGCACCGTCTTTACCTACTTTACCATTACTCATGTTGAGTTTGTTCTGTACTTTCCAAGTTACTGTAACACCTTCCGGAATATCTGTTTTCGGTGCGGGGATGACAGTTTTAGCCAACTCTTCGGCAGAGTTGAACCTGTATTGGAAAGCATTGCCTTCGGGTAATCCCAGATTATTACCATAGGTAATGGTAGTAAAGAAGTTCTTATTCTTTTCAATAACGAGTGTAAAGGTAGTGGTCTGTTCCCCTTTTACGTTTTTGGCTTTTACAGCTACTGTATGGGTACCTACAGGAATCGTATTACCTTTCTTTGCAGTGATGGTACCTGTTGTCGCATCGATATTCAGTTGTCCCTGAAGTTCAGCAGCCAGTTCACCTAATTCAAAGGTTACTTCGTCACCTTTGAATGCGTCTGTATGTGCAATGGTGAATGGGGTTGCCTGTGTTTTTGTTACATTCTCATAGGTAAAGTTTTCAATCGGAGCAATAAAACCAACTACTTCCAATGTGAATACACCTTCGAATACTTTATCTGCTTCTTCTGTTGTATTATAGATGTTTTTTACATTTACATCTATAACATAGGTTTCGTCTGCTTTGAAACCATGTCCTTCTGCTACAGAAATGACACCTGTTGAAGCATCAATTTTAATCTTATCAGTGGCAGGAGTTATATTGGCAATGCGATAAACAACGCCTTCCAATGAACCTTTTAGTGTAGGTACATTGGTGGTGTATGAAGTAGGGCCTTCGGTAGCTTCTTCCATTTTACCTTTATTGGGAGTATAGGTCAGAGCTAATGGTTTAGAAGTGATGTTAAAGGTCACAGCATCTGCAAAAATACCTTCTCCGGCTTCTGTCTGTAGCTTTAACGCTACTTTATAGATGCCCGGTAGAATATCGCCTTCATAGTTCTTATTAATGCTGACTTCACCATTTGCGTTAATAGTGAAGTAGTCTTTGAAACCACTTTCTGCAATGGAGTATTTGCTGATAGATACATGTTCACCTTCCGTTTTTACTTGTGCTTTGGCATCTGAAGTCTTCACGTCAGCATAGTCAATTGTCAACAGGTTGGGCTCTACTGTGATACCTTCCGGGACAGGACGCATCATATTGATAGATACGGCATCTGTAAAGTGATATGTCTTTCCGTTGGATACACAGGAGATAGAAAGATGATACAGTCCGACAGCCAGATTATCGCTATTCTTGATTTCTATTTCTCCGGTTGTAGCATCAATAACGAAGCTTTCGGAGTTTACACTTTCATTTTCAAGAATAATTTTAGTAATTGTAAAGTCTGCCGGAGTCGCACCAATATAGGTCGGGGCGCTTATTTTTGCATTCATTGAAGGGCCGATATCAGTCATTCCCGAATAATAAATTGCAAAAGGAGTCGAATCTGTAGTTTCTGTGTCCGAGCAAGAAGTCCCGGTCAGAATCAGTGACGTAACAGTCAGGATTGCTAAGAAACCTGAGGTTAGCTTTTTAAAGTTCATTGTTTTTAGATCGTTTTTAGTTAGTTTAAAAATGATAGTTAAGGTCTAACATGTGTTCCACAGGTATTGGTGTTTGACTGCTGAACGTGTTAGTAATAGCTGAAAGATAGGTTGCTTCCAACATTTTCATGTCGGAAGATTGTTCATTAGATAAAAGAAAAAGATGTTTCATTCAGGTAATTTGTTAATAAAGATTCTACATGTAATTTTATTATGTAGCAAAGGTATATTAACGCATACTCCCGAATAATTCAGGTTGTAGCAGCTTTATTTAAAAACGACTTTTTTTCTTTTAGTTTTGTGCAGTGAAATATTAGTCTTGTCGAATTACCCCCTTTGGAAGGGGGTAAGAAGTGTCATTATGTAGTATATGGTACGAAGTATAAATATTATCCTTTTCTTTTCTTTATGTATTCTGTAGGCAAACATCCGAAATATTTCTTGAAGCTTGTAGCAAAATAGGAGGGGGTATTAAAGCCTACCATGCTGCTTACTTCAGATACTGTATATCTTCCGTCCTTTAATAGTTTACATGCTTCATTGAAACGGATTTTCCGTATGAAGTCGATAGTAGATTCTCCGGTAATTGCTTTTAATTTCAGATGTAAATTAGAACGGCTCATATTCATTTCGCGTGCAAACTCATCGGTAGAGAATTCAATGTTATCCATATTCTTCTCTACAATAGCCACAGCACGTTTTAGCAATGCTTCATCCATAGCATTGAATGTTATTTTTTCCGGTTCTACTTCCAATGATTTGGAATAACGTTCCAGCATTCTATGTCGCGTACGTAACATATTCTGAATTTTTGTCATCACAATGCTCAGTGAGAATGGTTTCGGAATATAGTCATCTGCACCTACCTGCAATCCTTCCATTTGATCTTTTACTTCACTTTTTGCTGATAGTATGATTACAGGTATGTGGCAGGTTCGTATATTTTGTTTGATGCTTTTGCACAGTTTAATACCATCCATTACCGGCATCATAACATCTGTCACTACTACGTCTACATCTTTTTCTTTCAGTATTTCCAAAGCTTCTTCGCCATTATATGCTCCAATTGTATTGAACAGTTCGGATAACCCTTGATTCAGATAGTGAAGGATTTCTTTATTATCTTCTACAATTAAGATTGTTCCTCGTTTCTTGTCACCCGTTTCCACCACTTCTTTTTCTACGGTTGCCGTATCAATGAAGTACATATCTTTCGGATTGGTAGTGTGCACTTTGACTTCTTCCTCCATATCTGAAGCTAATTCTGCCGGATTGTATATTGCCGGATCCTGTGGCAGGTAAACAGAGAATGTACTTCCTTTACCTTCTTCACTTTCCAGCTCTATATGCCCATGATGTAGTTCTACCAGCCTTTGTACCAGTGAAAGACCGATACCACTCCCCATATGTTCGCTTTCTATTTGATAGAAGCGCTCAAATATTTTAGCTTGTTTATTGATAGGAATACCTATTCCCGTATCGCTAACCTGCAATAACAGAAAGTCGTTTTCCTTTTTCAGTGTTACTGTAATACTTTGTCCTTCCTGCGTGTATTTGAAGGCGTTTGAAAGCAGATTATTTACAATCAGTTCAAGATAGTTTGTATCGAAGAGCATTTCTTTTTCTTCTACTTCCGAATGCAAAGTATAATGAATCTTTTTCTGTTTAGCCAGCTTATCGTAGAATAAGAAGTTATCTTCTATTAGTTGGTGTGCATTTCCCATTCTTGCTTTCAGCTCAAACACTCCCAATTCTGCTCTACGGTAATCCATTAATTGATTTACCAGATAGAGCAGGCGGTTGGCATTACGCTGTATATAATCTAACTGGTTACGCGTCCATCGGTCACTAATGCGACTGATGATTTCTTGCAGTGGTGCCATTATTAACGTTAGTGGAGTACGCAATTCATGAGATATATTGATAAAGAAGCGCATCTTCATCTGATTAATTTCCTCCTGATGCTCTTTGTCCATTCGTTCCATGACCAATTTGGCTTCCATACTTTTGCGCATCAGGAAGAAGCGGAATACAAACGTAATGAATCCGGTGAATGTAGCAACAAATAAAAGAATAGCCCACCACGTTTTATACCATATAGGAAGTACCACGATTTCAAGCTGAGTTGGCGTTTCGTTCCATTTTCCATCACTATTAGCCGCCTTTACGAGAAAGTTGTATGTTCCTTGAGGCAGATTGGAATAGGACACAGGTTGTTTGTCGGTCAGGTAATACCATTCTTTATCATATCCTTCCAATTTGTAGGCAAATGTATTGTGTTGCCCCGAAATATAATTGGATACTACAAAATCCAGTGAAAAAGCCGACTGGTGAGAACTCAATGTTATGCTTTCTGTATCTGCGATGTTGCGTGTCAGTATTTCCGTTTCATCATCCGGGCGCACTATTTTATTGAACAAGCGAAGTCCTGTAATAACCACCGGAGGAGTATATGGATTGTCTATCAGCAATTCCGGCCGGAAAGTCGTGATTCCGGCAATCCCTCCAAAGTACATCTGTCCGGTCGAAGTACGGCAATAAGAAGACGAGTTAAACTGATTACTTTGTATTCCGTCTGTCTGCGTGAAATTGCGGAATTTTTCTGTTTCTGGATTGAAACAAGTCAATCCTCGGTTAGTGCTCATCCACAGACGTCCGAAGGAGTCCTCCAATATCCCATAGAGCACATTATTGGGGAGTCCGTTGGCTGTTGTATAATGCTTTATTGTATTTTTCTTTTCATTATAGCTGTATACTCCTTCACGTGTTCCTATCCAGAACACATCATTTTGTGTTTCATACACGCAGTTGATAAATGCTCCTGCCAACGAAGAGGTTGGTTCAATGAGGTGAAGGGATTCTACTTCTCCGTTTTCTACTTTATAAATGCATAGTCCTTCTTCACCTCCTACCCAAATACGTTGTCGGGAGTCGCGGAAAAGAGTAGTAATGCGGCGGTTGGGAATTTCGTTTCCGTTTTTTTCTTTATCAATGACGGTAAACGAACGTTTTTCCGGATTAAATCGTATGAGTGCCTGGAGGGTCCCTAACCAGAGATTCTGTTCTCCATCCGGTAATATAGCGTATACGTTGTCATCCAGCAACTCGCTGTTTTGCATATTGAAATGCTCGATGCGCCCTGTATTACGTTGGAGCACACTTAGTCCTCCGGCATGTGTACCAATGTATACACGCCCTTGTTTCTCGTCTACATATACTGCTTTTACGTTATTAGAACCAATGCCTTCTTTATTACCTTCTTGCAGAGTGTAGTAAGAGAAACGCTTTGTTTTAGGGTTGTATAGGTTAAGTCCTCCGTCATTGGTTCCTATCCATAGATTGCGTTCGTTGTCTTCAATTATGCAGCTTACTACATTATCGTTCAGCGAATTCTGATAAGGAATTCGTGTGATGTTACGGAAGCGATTCTTTAGGGGGTGATAATAATTGAGTCCTCCGAAGTAGGTACCTAGCCACATACCTCCTTGCGAGTCCATAAAAATGCTACGTACGGAACTTTGTGACAAACTACCGTCTTCTACCGGGTTACTGCTGAAAGACACAAAAGAATCATGCCCTTCATGATAGATGTTCAGGTCATTGAATGTACCGATCCATAATCTGTTTTGTGAATCCAGTGCAAGTGAACGGATAAAATTGGAACTGATGCATTGTGGCGTTCCGGGTGAATGGCGGTAGTTTTTTACTTCTCCTGTTTTGGGATTCAACAAATAGAGCCCGGCGCCTTCGGTTGCCACCCATAAACGGGTAGGGGATTGTAACAAGACAGCTTGTATTTGCTTATTATCCAGTGCATTGGTTACCGTACTTAAGCGTCCTGTACCAATGGAATACTCAAATAATCCATTGTTTGTACCAATATATATATTTTCTCCTTGCCTGCTGATGGTGGAGGCTTTCAGCTGATGCATCTCTGTGCTCAGCTTATTATCTATGAAGCAGGTGTCTTTAACGTTAAATAGCAATAGTCCTTCCTGCGAACTGATGAGGAGTTGTTCCGGATTGATTTCCGCAATGCCGTTTACTTGTGTATTCTTTCCGTTTTTCTTATAGAAGAAATTTCTGAATAAATCTTTTTCTTCATTGTACCATGAAAGTCCGTCTCGCGTACCTATCCATATGCGTCCCTGACTATCGGTCATAACAGTACGGGCTATATCATTGGCTATACTGTGTGGATCAGAAGCGTCATGCTGATAAATAGTAAAATCATATCCATCGAATTTGTTTACTCCATCATAAGTGGCAAACCACATATTTCCTCTTTTATCTTGTGCAATAGAGAAGACGGTGCTTTGCGACAATCCATTGTTAAGTGATATATGAGAAAACTTGATGCTTCCGTTATCATTAGCAGAAAGTGTCATTATTCCTATTGCAGAGAATAATATAAATAGATAAATACGTTTGATAAAACTCATCCTGATATATTCAAATACAATTAATTACATTAATTATTTTAAAACTATTCATTCACAAAGATAATAATAACGGATGGTATTATACTATTTCTTTGATAACAAATAACATTTCTATGTTGTTAAGGGGGGGTAGAAAACAAAAATAGGAAGAAAACGAAGTCGTCTTCTCCCTATTTGATTCTATTAAAAACTGATGAAGTGTTTCGTATTGGCGAAAGGAACTTCTTTGGAATTAATATCCCGGATTCTGAGAAACAGAACCTAATGTTTCGCGCACTTCACGGGCTGGGATAGGATATAACTCATGCTTTCCGCTGACAAACCGTGAACCGGCTGCGTAAGTGTAGTTACTTCCTAATCCTTCCTGGCCATTGTAGTAGCTTAGGAAATTCTGAGAAGTGGTTGCTATTGTTTCTTTCAGGAGATTCCAACGGATAAGATCGAGCCGACGGTTACCTTCGAAGCAGAGTTCACGTCCGCGTTCGGCTACAATGAAGTTAAAGAAGTCATCTTTTCCGGCGAAGTCACTTGTTTTCAGGTCTACATCTGCGTTTACTGTTAAATAGGGTTTTCCAAAAGCGCGGCGGCGTACTTGGTTAACACGTTCAATGGCTAAATCATTCGGACCGTCATTCAGTTCGTTTTCAACTTCTGCACTCATCAACAGAACGTCGGCATATCGAAGTAATGGGAAGTTTACATCGGTGTTGTTATTGTCTTTGATAGCAGCTGTTTGCCAGTTACGGCGCCACTTGCCTGGTGACCAGTTCTGACTGTTCTTTTCGGCTATTTCTACAATTTTACTATTGGCATTGATACTGAATGTGGCTACTGCTACATCCCGGCGTAAATCTTTCTCATCAAAAGTCTCATAAAAGAATTTATGTGTTTTGATGAATGAATTGGCTCGTCCATAAATGGAATTTACATTAATTTCAGGACCGTTGTATGTTCCCATATTGCTGGCGCCAGCGTTCTGTCCGGTTGGATTGTAGAATGATATTTCGCAGATATTTTCAAACGGATCGTATTTTAGTTCACACATGTTGCGGAAGTTCTTTTCATATCCACTGGAGTATGTACCGTCTGCGTCGATCAGCCCATGTTTGCCAGAAGATATCAATTCGTTTAAAACTGTTTGTGCTGCCTGGTAGTATTCTTTATAATTACCGGGACGTTTGATTGATTTATCCTGATAAAGTGAATATCCTCCGCGGAATAAATAAGCCCGTGCCAGTAATCCCATGGCTGCTCCTTTTGAGAGTCTTTCTCCTTTCTGGTTACTGTCATCACACCACAACAGGCCCGGTATTGCTTCTTTTAAATCAGTTATAATTTGTGCATACACTTCATCCCGGTCTGTTTTTGGGAGTTTAAAGTTATCCCCGTCTTTTGATGGATCAAGCTTCAAAGGTACATCTCCCCAAAGGCGCACCAGGTCGAGGTAACACATAGCACGCATACATTTGGTCTGAGCTACCAACCGATTGAATACCAACTGGTCACTTTCTCCATTAATTACCACATTGTCTTTTTGGTCTAGAATTGTATTGGCGCGATCTATTCCCTGATAATACAACTCCCAGGAGCTTTGTAACCAAGAGTGTTCTGCATAGGCATTATAGTGGCCTAAGTCGCGGGCAACATGACCTGTACCAGCTCCCTTTACGTGAGCGATGTCTGTGTCACAATCTCCGTATACCTGCCAGTATTGTCCGTAGGTAGTGATACTGCTGAAAGTTTCGTATATACCGTTGACAGCCATTTCCATTTTGCCAGTAGTATCGAAGTAGGTATCTGCGCTGTATTTTCCGTAAGTTTCTTCTTCTAGCTGATCAAGACAAGAGGTAGAAATAACTCCTGTGAAGAGAGCGAATGCACTTACTTTTATTATATTTACTATTCTATTTGTTTTCATAATTTCAAATTATTATCAGGTTAAAATGAAAGATTTAATCCGAATACGAATGACAAGCTTCTTGGATAAGCACCCCAGTCAACGCCTGGAGTCAGACCTCCGTTCGGTTTGGTATTAACTTCCGGATCATAACCAGAGTAACCAGTAATGGTAAACAGATTGTATGCAGAAGCATACACACGAAGGTTGCTGATATATGCTTTTTTCAGCCATGTTTTCGGGAACGTATAACCGAAAGTGACATTGTTCAGGCGTAAGAATGAAGCGTCTTCTACATATCCGGAATGGAAAGCTAAATTGCTGGATCCTTCAATGGATGCATAGTTTGCATTACGGTTGAGGATGGCGAGTTTTTCAGGATCTTTGAAAACATTGGCACCTGTACCGTCAATATACGTGAAACGTTCGGCTGCATTCGCTAATGAATTACGGTTCTTGTTATTCATTTTGGTAAAATACATCTTATTAGCGTTGTACACATCACCACCAATCTGGAAATTCAGACCGATAGAAAGATCGAAACCTTTGAAAGTGAAGTTGTTGATAAATCCACCGATAATATCCGGAGTTGCATTTCCGATCACGGTTTTATCATCCGAAGTGATACCTTTCACACCGTCTGTATCTTTAAATTTCCAGTATCCGGGTTGTATGCTGGCATCATAAGAATTGCCTTCTCCGTTCAGTACATATCCGCCGTTACCGCTGTTTGCAGCATTGTCCCAGTGGAAATCTTCCACCATATAGATTCCTTTTCCGTCCAGCTGATAGCCGTACATCTGTCCCATGGATTGTCCTACAGCGATGATGTAATCGTCATCGTTAAATTCAGATACAGTTGACCATCCGGAACGTTCAGTGAAATAATCTGCATCGGCCAGAGCTACAATCTTATTCTTGTTGTGAGCAAAGTTCAGGTTACTTTCCCAAGTGAAGTTTTTGTTTCTGATATTAATGGTATTAATAGAAACTTCAATACCACGATTGCGCGTTTCACCTACATTCTTCATAACGGTTGTATATCCTGATAATCCGGGAAGTTTTGAATTCAACAACAGATCTTTGGTCTGGTTATTATAGATATCGATCGTAGCCTGAATACGTTGATCAAGGAAGCCCATTTCAAGACCTAAGTTGGCTGTAATGTTAGTTTCCCATTTGAGGTTCGGATTGGGAAGCTGTGAACTTGCATAAGTCGGTACTAATTGATCTTCATAACTGGTGTTGCCGGAGCCCATGATGGCTAATGAACGGTAACTACCGATATTGTCATTACCTGCCATACCATATCCGAATCTAACTTTCAGATTTGAGAATACATTCAGATTTTTGATGAAATCTTCTTCAGAAGCACGCCATGCGACAGAACCGGCAGGGAATACTCCCCATTTATTGTTCTTACCGAAACGATTGGAACCATCGGCACGAACGGTTACAGTAGCAAGATATTTACTTTTGTAGTTATAGTTGGCACGTCCGAAGAAAGATATTTTACGGTATTTATAATGGGTAGTAGAAGGTACATTAGGGTTCGTTCCCAATGAGAAATCGTCAAAACCAAAGTTTACATCAGGGAAATTGGTATTTGTCACTGACAATGTTTTTGTTTCGAGCATATAGTCTTCCTGACCTACCAATACATCAAATGAATGTCCGTTCTTAAGTTTCGGGGTATAAGTCACGGTGTTGTTATATTGCCAGCCGTTATAGTCATTGATGTTCTTTGTTCCGTAAGGAGCTCCACTATTAATAGCCTGGCGACTCTGTGCCTGATAGAATACATCATTATTCAGGCGACGTTCACGAAGACCTACAGAACCGCGATAGATGAGATTGTCTAATATTTTAAACTGTACTTCTCCGTTGATTTGTAGACTCTTATTTTCTTTAGTACGTTCTTCTGCCTGAATGGAGATCAATGGGTTTTGCATCTGGTTACCACTGTCTTCATCAGTAATCGGGTCACGTTGGAGGGTTAACAAATCAGAGTCGTTACCATATTTACCAATAACAGGACGATATTGGAGGATATGCTGCATACGGCTGAAATATCCGGATTCGTTCAGAGAACCCAATCCTTCAGAAGTTTCGTTGCTGTAGTTAGCATTGAAGGTGACTTTTAACCGCTTGTTGACATCCTGTGTAAATTTAGCACGGATATTGGTACGGGCAAAACCACTTCCCTTCATAATTCCATCATCACTGGTACGTGCTATTGAAATGTTGTAACTGGAAGTCTTGGTTCCTCCACTGATACTTACTTTGTGGTTTTGAGAAATAGGGCTGTTACTGCCGAATACTTCATCCTGCCAGTCTATACCTGCACGATTGCCATAAACACTTGGAATATTTTGATAAGCTGCATACATCTGATCCAAAATGGTACCCCCGTTTTCATCATAAGGGTCTGCATAATATTTCAGATAAGTTTGTTTGTCGGAGTCTGCACCGATCATTGCACGTTCATATTCCAATTTTGCGAATTGTTCTGTGCTGAGAAGGTCAATTCTCTTTGTCAGTTTCTTGAAACCTACATACATGTCATAGCTAACGGTCGCTTTGCCTTCTTTACCGGATTTTGTTGTAATAAGGATTACACCGTTTGCTCCTGCAGAACCATAAATGGCTGTTGATGATGCATCTTTCAATACATCAATAGATTCAATATCACTCGGATCGAGTCCGTTCATGCCATTCTCACTTTGGAAACCATCTATAATATATAGAGGTTCATTACTCTGTGTGATTGACATTCCACCACGTACACGTACTGAAATTTCTGCATCGGGGGAACCTTGAGATTGAATTACCTGCACACCGGCTATTTTACCAGCTAATGCCTGTGTTACACTGGAAACCGGTATTTTACTTAATTCACCTCCCTGAACGGAAGAAACGGAACCAGTTAAATCGCGACGCTTAGTGGTAGCATAACCAATTGCTACAACTTCGTCCAGTTGAATAGAGTTGGGGACTAGAGTCACATTGATCTGGCTACGACCGTTGACCGGAATTTCTTGTGTATCCATACCTATATAGGTAAATACCAGTACGTCTTTTGCTGCGTTATTTACCTTTAATGAGTATTTCCCATCGATATCAGTGATGGTACCTGTGCCGGTGGCACCTTTTATAACTACATTGGCACCAATTACTTCAAATCCGTCACTGTCTATTACTTTACCTGTAACAGTAAGGCTCTGTGCCTGTATGTTAAGGCCGACAAATAGAAAAATTGCCGTGAAAAGGAATTTTTGAAAATTTTCCATAACAATTAAATAAAGGTTGTACTTTGAATTTTTATTCTGTCCAAAAATATTGCAAATCTCTAAAACGATTAATTCCTATTGTCTTTAGTTTATTTAAAAATCGCTTTATGTCTTTCACTTTTGTTCATAACTCTTTCATTTATGTCTAAAAAATGTGCTAAGAGCTTAAACTATTCTATTTTTATATAGATTTGGTGATAGATATTCTGTAGATAATCACCGTTTTTTTTCTCTTTTTGTGGTATGTTTTTTAACGTGTTCGATATGAGATTGATTCAGATATCCATCGTTTTTTCGTGTATAGAGGGATTAGCTTGGTTGGTGAGTAAAAATACCTCTTCCTCTCTCTACATTTTATGAACAGGCTGATTGAGTTTTATGTGAGGAGAACGTGTGCCAAATTGTAGTATACAGAGGAAAATCTTACTTTATCACAAAGCTACTGATTTGATACGTTCCACACATTGTTTTTTTGTTGCATTAACATTGTTAACGTCGCTTTTTTAACAAGATGAGGTTTATATGCAGATTGTACACTTTAATACCTCAATATTGTACAATCTTGCCATGCAAAAGTGTACAATATTGAGGTATTAAAGTGTACAATCTTATATTTCTTAAAAATAGAGCTTGCTAGTCTTTGATTATCATTGATTTATGATTCGTAAACGTACTGTGCTCTATACTGAATTTCACTTTGTGTGAATGTCTGTAATTGTTCTTTTCGCAACCAAATATTCAAGCAATGATTGCCAAGTACAAAAAAACTTATGCCAGACTTCCTATTTCATCCAGATTCTTTTGGATGTCTTCATCACTGAGTGAGTAATTCACCAAGTCTCCTGCCAGGAACTTATCGTATGAGGGCATATCGATAAGTCCGTGACCGGAAAGGTTGAACAGAATAACTTTCTCTTCACCTGTCTCTTTACATTTGTTTGCTTCACGGATAGCAGCAGCGATAGCGTGACAAGATTCCGGGGCAGGAATAATACCTTCGACTTGTGCAAATAAGCAACCGGCTTCAAAAGATTCTAGCTGCTTGATGTCTACTGCTTCCATCAGTCCGTCTTTCAACAATTGAGAAACAATAACGCCTGCACCATGATAACGAAGACCACCGGCATGAATGTTGGCTGGAGCGAAGTTGTGTCCTAATGTAAACATGGGAAGCAACGGGGTATATCCGGCTTCGTCTCCAAAATCATACTGAAATTTACCACGTGTCAGTTTGGGACAGGAAGCTGGCTCGGCTGCAATAAAACGGGTTTTTTTACCGTCTAGAATGTTGTGACGCATGAAAGGGAAAGCGATACCTCCAAAGTTTGAACCGCCTCCAAAGCAAGCAATCACCATATCGGGATATTCTCCTGCCATCTCCATCTGTTTTTCGGCTTCCAGTCCGATGATTGTTTGATGAAGTGTAACATGGCTAAGTACAGAGCCGAGGGTATATTTACAGTTCGGAGTGGTACGGGCAAGCTCGATAGCTTCGGAAATGGCTGTACCCAATGAACCCTGATAATTGGGATGGGCGGTCAGTATATCTTTTCCGGCACGGGTAGACATAGAAGGAGAGGGAGTGACCTGTGCTCCGAAGGTTTGCATGATACTACGACGATAGGGCTTCTGTTCATAACTGATTTTCACCTGATAAACGGCAGCTTCCAGCCCGAAAAGCCGGGCAGCATAAGCAAGAGAAGCTCCCCATTGTCCTGCACCTGTTTCCGTGGTTACATTGGTTACTCCTTCCTGTTTGCAATAGTAAGCTTGCGGGATAGCAGAGTTTAATTTGTGTGAACCCATTGGGCTGACACTTTCATTCTTAAAATAGATATGTGCCGGAGTTCCCAGAGCTTTTTCCAGTCCATAAGCACGTACCAGCGGAGTACTACGGTAGTATTTATACATTTCGCGTACCTCTTCGGGGATCTCGATCCAGGCATCAGTCTGGTTCAACTCCTGACGTGAGAGTTCTTCTGCAAATATGGGAAAAAGGTCTTCTGCTTTTAAAGGTTGCTTTGTACCGGGGTGTAAAGGAGGCATCGGCTTGTTTGCCATGTCAGCCTGAATATTGTACCAATAGTGTGGAATTTCTTCTTCGGGTAGTAGGTACCTCTTTGTCTTGTTACTCATGATATTGTAAATTTTAATATTTTGATTGCCAAAAATAGGTATAATTTTTAATACAACGATTAAATAGTCAACAAAGAATCGAATTTGTTGTTATTTTAATTAAGTTTGCACCTTCACACATTGACACATTATTTATCATGAAAATTTATCATAAAATATTGTTGTATCAGAATAAGTTACTACAGCCTTATGTTCGTGTTTTGCTCAGGCTAATAGCTGCTTTTACTTATGTAGCCTCATTACTATTGATAGTAGGAGTAGTTTATGAACATGGGTTTCCACTTTCAAGTGTGGATGTGGAGCATCTTAAAATATTATATAAGGCTGTCTGGATTATCTTTTTGATAGATGTGACCTTGCACTTCCTGTTGGAATACAGAGATACAAAAAAGAATTATCGTAAACTGGCATGGGTGTTGAGTGGCTTACTTTATCTGACACTCATTCCCGTTATTTTCCATCAACCTGAGGAGAGTGGGGCGATTCTTCATTTTTGGGAATTCCTGAACAGTAAGTTTTATCATGTAACCCTTTTATTACTTTTTTCTTTTCTTAATTTGTCTAATGGTCTGGTACGGCTGTTAGGACGCAGGACGAATCCTTCATTAATTCTGGCGGTGAGTTTTCTGGTGATTATACTGATAGGTACGGGATTGTTATTACTGCCACGTTGTACGGTAGAGGGAATATCTATTTCGTGGGTGGATGCATTGTTTACTTCAACAAGTGCAGTGTGTGTGACAGGTCTTGTGCCGGTGGATGTATCTGCTACTTTTACCCCCTTGGGACTTACGGTGATTATTCTGTTGATACAGGTCGGTGGGTTGGGAGTAATGACATTGACCAGTTTCTTTGCTATGTTTTTCATGGGAAATACTTCGTTGTATAATCAATTGGTGGTACGTGATATGGTGAGTTCTAATTCATTGGGTTCATTACTATCCACACTGTTGTATATATTGGGTTTTACGTTAGTGATAGAGGGTATGGGAATGCTGTCTATCTGGCTGGGCATTCATGGTACATTGGGGATGGACCTGCAGGAAGAGTTGGCTTTCTCTGCTTTTCATTCCATCTCGGCATTTTGTAATGCCGGATTCTCTACCCTTCCGGGTAATCTGGGTAATCCGATGGTGATGACCGGGCATAACTCTCTGTATATTTCTGTTTCTTTATTGATTATTTTGGGTGGTATTGGGTTTCCTATCCTGGTGAATTTTAAAGATATTGTGCTTTACCATTTGCACCGTTTCTGGAAGTTTGTGCGTACACTTAAACTGGATAAACATAGAGTACAGCATCTTTATAATCTGAATACGAAAATTGTATTGATTATGACTTTCCTGCTTCTCGTATTGGGTACACTCGCCATTGCCGCCTTTGAATGGAATGGCTCTTTTGCCGGTATGTCTGTAGCGGATAAGTGGACACAGGCATTTTTCAATGCTACCTGTCCGCGAACGGCAGGGTTCAGCAGTGTGGATCTGACAAGCCTGAGTATACAGAGCATATTGATTTATATTTTGCTGATGTGGATAGGTGGTGCAGCACAATCTACGGCAGGTGGAGTCAAAGTCAATGCTTTTGCCGTTGTAGTGATGAATCTTATGGCAGTGCTGCGTGGTACAGATCGTGTAGAAGTTTTTGGGCGTCAGCTTTCACATGATTCGATCCGTCGTTCTAATGCAACGGTAGTTATGTCTCTTGGGGTGTTGTTTCTGTTTGTATTTATATTGAGCATAATGGAACCTAAAATGTCGATTATGACACTAACGTTTGAGTGTGTATCGGCATTGAGCACAGTAGGATCGAGTCTGAATGCCACGCCCTTACTTCGGGATGAGAGTAAGTTATTGGTGGCTTTGTTGATGTTTGTAGGTCGCGTAGGATTAATAACACTAATGCTGGGCATTGTGAGACAAAAGAAAAATACGAAATATCGTTATCCGAATGATAACATAATAATAAATTGAATAATATGTCAATTGGCACATTATTCAATCGGTACATTAAAAAAATATTGATATGAAATACATTATTATTGGTCTGGGAAATTATGGGCATGTGTTGGCAGAAGAGCTTTCTGTATTAGGGCATGAAGTGATAGGTGCGGATATCAGTGAAAGCAGGGTAGATAGTATTAAAGATAAGGTAGCTACTGCTTTTGTAATTGATGCAACAGATGAGTTATCGTTAGCAGTACTTCCGCTCAATAGTGTGGATATTGTGATAGTGGCAATCGGAGAGAATTTCGGTGCTTCCATTCGTGTAGTAGCGTTGCTAAAGCAAAAGAAGGTGCAACATATCTATGCGCGTGCTATTGATGCGGTACACCGTTCGGTATTGGAAGCTTTTAATCTGGAAAAAATACTGACTCCGGAAGAAGATGCAGCGCGTAGTCTGGTACAATTGCTGGATTTTGGAACTAATATGGAAGCATTCCGGGTAGATTCAGAATATTATGTGGTGAAGTTCTCTGTGCCGGAGAAATTTATCGGATATTTTGTCAATGAACTTAATCTGGATGAGGAGTTTCATCTAAAGTTGATAGGGTTGAAACGAGCAAATCGGATAGAGAATTGCTTAGGGATTTCACTGACGGAACACAGCATAGTAAATGAGCTTCCTGAAAATGATAAGATACAGGAAGGAGATGAATTGGTGTGTTATGGTAAATACAGAGACTTCCAGAAGTTCTGGAAGGCATTATAACATTAAAGTTAATAATGGGCATTGTCTGCCACGTAGCTTTCTTCTGTGTATAAAACGTTATAAAGTTCAGACTTAGGTTTTATTATACTCTAAAAAATATTCCTTGTTATTTTCGTTTTCAGAAAATAGCAAGGAATGTATATTTTAAGTGAGTTATTATTTATCTGTTAGCTTTCAGAGCTTCTTCCAGATCGATACCCAGTGCTTTGGCAACGCCTGCTCCATATGCCGGGTCTGCTTTATAGCAATTACGTACGTGACGTTGTTTAATGAAGAGTTCGGAATCTCCCATGGCACGCGCTGTGTTTTCAAACAGTAGCTGTTGCTCATCTGCCGGCATTAGTCGGAAGAGATCGCCTGGTTGGCTGTAATAATCGTCATCATACTCCCGTTCATTATAATTATAAATATCACCATGAACCTTCAAAGGTGGTTCTTTCTTTTCAGGCGAGTCTTTCCATTCGCCATAACTGTTGGGTTCATATCCTTTGGTAGCACCATAATTACCGTCTACACGCATAGAGCCATCGCGATGGTAGGAATGGAACGGACAGCGAGGTTTGTTAACCGGTATCTGTTCCGAATTAACGCCCAGGCGATAACGCTGTGCATCTCCGTAGGAGAACAAACGGCCTTGTAGCATTTTGTCGGGAGAGAATCCAATACCTTCTACAATGTTTATCGGATTGAAGGCAGCTTGCTCTACTTCTGCAAAATAGTTCTCAGGATTACGGTTCAGTTCAAGAATGCCTACGTCTTGTAGCGGAAAGTCTTTGTGTGGCCATACTTTAGTCAGGTCAAATGGGTTGATGCGGTAATTGTCTGCTTCTTCTTCCGTCATCACTTGAATCTGGAACAGCCATTTTGGATAATCACCTTTTTCAATACTTTCGAATAAATCGCGTTGGTGTGATTCACGGTCTTTGGCAACAATGGCTTCAGCTTCCTGGTCAGTCAGATTCTTGATACCTTGCAGGGTACGCAGATGGAATTTTACCCAGATACGCTCGTTTGCGGCGTTATAGAAACTATAGGTATGGCTGCCGAATCCATGCATATGACGGTAGGAATAAGGAATGCCACGCGGGCTCATAGTGATGGTTACCTGGTGTAATGCTTCGGGTAGCAGTGTCCAGAAATCCCAATTACTGTTAGGGCTACGCATGTTTGTTTTTGGATCTCGTTTGATGGCATGATTGAGGTCAGGAAACTTCAGAGGATCACGTAAAAAGAATACCGGGGTATTGTTTCCTACCAGGTCCCAGTTACCTTCTTCCGTATAAAATTTCATGGCAAAACCACGAATATCACGTTCTGCATCGGCAGCTCCGCGTTCACCGGCTACGGTAGAGAAGCGGACAAAACACTCTGTTTTCTTTCCTATTTCGCTGAATATGGCCGCACGGGTATACTTTGTAATGTCATGCGTTACAGTAAATGTTCCGTAAGCTCCGGAACCTTTGGCATGCATACGTCTTTCAGGGATTACTTCCCGGTCAAAATGAGCGAGTTTTTCAATTAACCATGGATCTTGCAAGGTGATAGGGCCACGAGGACCTACTGTCTGTGAATTCTGATTGTCGGCAACAGGGCGGCCGTTGGTAGCTGTAAGTTTCTTTTCTTCCATAAATGTGTAGTTTGTGAGAGTTTATAAATATATAACAAAGATAGGGGAGATTTGCTCACTTGTCAAACAGATATTTTCTATGAGAAAATAGAAAAAAACGATAAGGTTTGTAAAGATGCAGAGGAATCGTTTATTAATTGTTAAAAAAGTGAGAACAGACTAAACTTATTGGGTTTCAGTGAGTCGTATATTCAGTTGCAACAAAAAAACTGATAATTAATCAACTTAAAAGCAAAAGTCAGTATGAAAAGAATAGTATTTTTAATGGTTACCCTCTTTCTGATGGGTAGTGTAGTGATGGCACAGGGACAACGGGGCGAACATAAGAAAATGACTCCGAAAGAACGTGCGGAACAAATGACAGAACGTATGGTTAAGGAATACTCTTTGAACGATACGCAGAAGAAACAATTGTTTGAAGTAAATCTTGCACAGTGTGAGAAGATGGGAGATCGTGCTTCGATGCGTCCGCAGAGAGATGGAAAGAAAGCACCTGAAATGACGAAAGAAGAACGTGAAAAGATGCGTGCAGAGATGAAAGCTAACAGTGAGGCTTACAATGCGCAGCTGCAAAAGATAATGACTAAAGATCAATATGCTTCTTATACCAAGAAGCAGGCTGAACGTGAACAGCGGATGAAGGATGGACGCAGACAGAAAAAGTAGCTTAACTTTCAACCTTGAATTCTTGTGTATATCCGGCTCTTTTTGTTCCTTTGTCGTCATAAATTAAAGAACGGATTAAAGATGAAGAGATTCATATATTTGTTTATTCTGTCACTGTTAGCAGGGTTAACTGCTTGTGGCGGTGGAAGTAAAAAAACGGATGAAGGTTCATTGATCCTCATGCAGGATAGTGTAGATAGCCGGGGATTGCAGCGTATGCAGGTATCGAAAGCCGAAGTGGATATTAAATTTAAGGGGAAGAATTACCGCTCTTTTATTTCTCGTACTCCTGATGAGAACCTGCCGCTTGTGAAGAATGAGATGGGGAATACTTTTGTTGACAACAAGATTCAGCTCCGTTTGACCCGTGGCAATGAGCAGGTCTTTAATATGACTTTTACAAAGAAGAACTTTTCTTCTATTGTAAGTGATGATTTCTTGTCGAAATCTATTCTTGAGGGGATGGTGTATAATAAGACTACACCTCAAGGTATTGTCTATGCGGCCAGTGTGTGTTATCCGCAGACAGACTTGTATGTTCCTATCTCTATAACGATTACTGCCGATGGTAAGATGACAATGGAAAAGGAGGAGTTGCTGGAGGAAATATATGAAGAAGACAGTATTTAAACTCTCTGATATGTTTTGACAGCATATTTACACAAATATGATAATTTTTAAAACAATTGAAAGGTAGCCCTGTGGCTACCTTTTGTACTTTAGCGGAGTCAATAAATTTTATAAATATGATGAACACACAACTTTATTTATGCTCCGCAGCTTTGCTGCTGACTGCTGCTCAGACCAAAGCAGCCGATAAGCAAAAAGAACGGCCAAATATTCTTTGGCTTACTTTTGAAGACACGAGCTCTTATGAGTTTGGTTGTTATGGAAATGCGCAAGTACATACGCCCAATGTAGACGGACTGGCTTCTAAAGGGATACAGTTTATGAATGCATGGTCGGTGGCACCACAAAGTTCTGCTGCGCGTTCTTCGCTTATTACCGGATGTTATTCCAGTACATATGGTATGGATGTTCACCCGGTACCCTATGATACTCCGGAGAATATCTTTTTCCCACAATGGTTGAGGGATGCCGGTTATTATTGTACGAATAATAGCAAGACACACTATAACTCGACTACAGATAATAAGATCTGTTGGGATGAATGCACAAAAACGGCTTCTTATAACAGTCCTAAACGTGAAAAAGACCAACCTTTCTTTGCAGTATACAATACGGTTACCTCTCATATGGGGCGTGTACGTACCTTTCATATGGATGGGCGTCGTGATTATACAAAGGAAGGTATTTATCCTGATAAACTGATCCTCCCGCCTCATGTGCCCGATCTTCCGGAAGTACGTTCTGACTATGCCGGACATTTGGAGGCTGCTCAGGATGTGGATACATGGGTCGGCTTTTTCCTCAAGGATCTGAAGGAACACGGTTTGGAAGATAATACCATCATCTTTGTATTCAGTGATCATGGAGGTTGTCTGCCTCGTGGCAAAGGATATTTATATGAGACAGGTTTACGGGTGCCATTGGTTGCTTATTTCCCCGAGAAATGGAAACATCTGGCTCCGGTAACAGCGGGAACAAAAGATAGTACGCTGATTAGTTTTGTGGACTTAGGGCCTACTGTTCTGAGTTTGGCAGGTGTGAAGCCTCCTAAATATATGCAGGGAAAGGCACTGATGGGAAAATATGCTTCTAAGGAGAAGACTACGATGCAATTTGCGTTGGCTGCCAATCAGTTGCATCATTTTATGCCGGTACGTGCAGCTATGGACGGACGTTATAAGTATATCCGCAGTTATATACCTTACCGCCAGTTTGCATTACGTAATTATTATCAGTGGGGTATGCCTTCCAATAAAGCTTGGGATAAATGGGTAATGGGTGGCCATAATACGAATCCTGACTGGAAGCAGACGTTTGAACATCATCCGGCAGAGATGTTATTCGATTTGGATAATGATCCGTTTGAATTGAATGATCTGGCTGCCAAACCGGAATATCGGGAGGTACTGCTTCGTTTTCGTAAGGGAATGTCCGATCATATTCGTGAGACAAAGGATCTGGGATTCTTTATTCCTACTTCCCGTGAGAATGTAGTCTTATATGATAAGGTACGTAAGGAGAAATATCCGTTGAATGACTTATATGCTTTGGTGGAATTGGCAGGTGTAGCAACTGCTGCTGATGTGCCGGTATTTGAAAAAGCACTGGCCAGTGCATATCCCGAAATGCGTTATTGGGCTGCCGTAGGCTTGGCTCAGTTAGGTATAAAAGGAGAGTTGAAAACTTGTCCGGCTGCGTTACTTGCACTATTGGATGATAAAGATGCTTATATAGCTTGTGAGGCTGCCTATGCTGTTTCTTATCTGGGTGAGACAGAAAAAGGGGTAAAACGTCTGAATTATCCGCAGAATGAAGCGGATAGAAAGATAGGATATTCATTGTTGGAGTGCCTGTCTTTGGATAAGGCGATGCAACCTGCGGTACGGGTACATTTGGCCGATTTGAAAGAGAAAGCTGAAAAACTTCCTCGTAAGGCAAATGAAGATGCCGGATTGATGGCACGTGGTATTCTTGTAAATCTGGGAGAGATGGATATAAAAGATTTGCATGGTCCGGAAACATACGAAATGGGATTACAACTGAATCATGGTCGCAGACCAATGGTGCCACTTCCTAATTGATAAGAATGTAAATTTTCAATAAGTAAATAATATATGAACAAAATTGTTTTTTCTTTTTCTCTGCTGGTTGTAAGTACAGCGATGCTTACTGCTCAAAATGCAAAGCTGATTCCTTTGACGGAACGTGTGAATGTACAGGCTGATTCAGCACGTATCAATCAGGTTATTGATGGTTGTTGGGTAGCTGTTGGTACAGACAAACCACATTCCATTCAACGGGATTATACCATTCCTTTTAATGGAAAGCCCTCTTATCGTTTTGAGCTTAAAACGGAGGACAATACTTTGGAAGGATATGCTAAAGGTGAGACTAAGGGCCGTGCGGAGTTTTCTTATTGTTATGCTACATCTGCTGATTTTAAAGGACAACCTGCAAGTGTTTATGAAAATGCGCAGAAGACCAAAACCGTTTATCATCATGGAAAAGGTATATGTCCGCAAGGTGCTTCACGTGATTATGAGTTTTCAGTTTATATTCCCTCCGCATTGAACAGAGATGTATCTACTATCTTTGCTCAATGGCACGGAATGCCGGACCGTACTTTGGTTTCTACTCCTGATGGCGAAGTGAAGAAGCTTACTACAGAGGAGTTTTTGGAGCTGTATGACCGGATGATCTTTAAGAAAAATGTAGCACATGATAAGGTGCCGGTACTTGACAAACAAGGTAATCCGAAAAAGGATAAAGATGGTAACGTTGTTTATAAAGCAGGCAAGGCCAATGGTTGGTTAGTAGAACAAGGTGGCTATCCTCCACTTGCTTTCGGATTTTCCGGAGGATACTTTTATATAAAAGCGAACTCTGATCGTAAATGGCTTACTGATAAAACGGATCGTTGTAATGCCAGCGCTGAGAAATCTCAGATAATGAAGCCCGTCACTTCCAAATACAAAGCATCTACTATTGCCTATAAAATGCCGTTTGCAGAGTTTCCTAAAGACTGCTGGATTACATTCCGCATACATATTGACTGGACTGTTTATGGTAAAGAAACCGAAACGATTGTAAAACCCGGTATGCTGGATGTACAGATGAGTTATACGGAAAAAGGCAAACAGATAAATCGTCATATTGTGGATAATGAAGAAATTCTTATTGGCCGTAATGATGAGGATGGGTATTACTTTAAATTTGGAATTTATCGTGTAGGAAATAGTACTATACCCGTGTGCTATAATCTTGCCGGTTATTCAGAGAATTGATACAAGCATTATAATTTTTAGAGTGCAGATTAACACAGAGGGTCGCAGATTTAATTTAAATTTTGTGATCCCTGTGTTAATCTGCATTTTAGTGATAGGACAATTAACTTTTACTATATCTTCATTTTTGTTTTCAGGAATCATACGTTAAAGAATTCAAAAACAATAGTTGTATTCCATTATTCCCAAATCTTTCCAGAATCTCTATCGTTATTTGCATTATCAAGTGATAGAAAACTATATTACTAACATTAAAAAAATAACGATTATGAAAAAGATTTGGTCTCTTCTTGTGATGGCGATTGTAGCTGTTCAATTTGCTTTTGCAGGTGATGTTATTACTAAAGATATTAACCAGTTGCCACTTGCGGCACGTAATTTCATTAATCAGCACTTTACCAGTCCTCAGGTTTCGCACATTAAGATTGATAGTGAAATAATGTCGAAGAAGTATGAGGTACAACTGACAGATGGTACAGAAATAGATTTTGATTCTAAAGGTAATTGGACTGAAGTAGATGCCGGAAAAAAGAAGTTACCTGCAACAATTATTCCCTCTTTTGTGAATGATTATCTGAAGATGAATAATTTCACCAATGAGTTCGTTACCAAAATAGAGCGTGACCGTAAAGGGTATGAGGTAGAGTTGAATACTGATATATCTTTTAAGTTCGATAAGCAAGGTAAATTTCGTAAAGCAGATCATTAATCACTGTTAATAATCTAACCTCAAAGGACTTTAACTATGATAAAAATAAAATTTAGTATTTTGGCTGTCATGTTGATGACAGCCTTATTCTCCTTTAGCTCTTGTAGTGACGATGATGATACTTATTTACCTCCCAATCAGGCTATCATAAATGCATTGAACCAGCTTTATCCCGGTGTGAAAAACATAGAATGGGAGCAGAAAGGTGTTTATTATGTGGCGGATTGTTGGGTAGGAAATGACGAACTCGATGTGTGGTTTGATGCCAATGCCAATTGGATTATGACAGAAATGGATATCTTTTTCGAGAATCTGCCAGTTGCTGTCAGTACTGCGTATCAGGAAGGAAATTACGCCAATTGGGTAATTGATGATTTGACGAAGCTGACTTTCCCGCAAAAGCCGGAAGAATTTGTCTTTGAAGTACAACAGGGAGGGCAGGAACGAGCTTTGTATTATTCAGAATATGGAGGCCTTCTTCGTGAAAAAGACATCTCTGATACAGATAATACCCACTGGCCGGACATTAGTTGACAGTTGACAATTGACAGTTGACAATTGACAATTGATCGTTGACAGTTAGCTGTGCTATATGCTGCATAGCCACTGTCAATTGTCCACTGTCAATTGTCAACTAAATAACTACATTTGCTTGTAATCTTTTGCCAGCCCTCCTTCGCTTGTTTCTTTATACAGAGAAGGCAGGTCATGTCCTGTTTGTTTCATCACTTGTACAACTTTATCGAAGGAGACACGATGCATTCCGTCTGTGAATGAAGAATATAGATTTGCATCCAACGCACGTGCCGCAGCATATGCATTACGTTCAATACAGGGAATTTGTACCAATCCGCAAACAGGATCACAAGTCATACCCAGATGATGTTCTAATCCCATTTCAGCTGCGTACTCTATTTGTGCCGGGCTTCCTCCGAATAACTGATTGGATGCAGCTGAGGCCATTGCACATGCTACACCTACTTCCCCTTGACAACCTACTTCCGCTCCTGAGATAGAAGCGTTGAATTTGACAATATTTCCCACTAATCCGGCTGTTGCCAATGCACGCAGGATGCGAATGTCACTGAAATCGCGGCTTTTGTACAGATGATAAAGTACGGCAGGTACTACTCCACAAGAACCACAAGTAGGAGCCGTGACTATTTTCCCTCCGGAAGCATTCTCTTCGCTGACAGCCAATGCGTATGCAAATACCAATCCTCGTGATTGCAAGGATTGTTTGTATCCCGTAGCACGGATATAATAGGTTGAGGCTTTTCTTCTCAGATTCAGCGGACCGGGTAATACACCTTCCTCTTCCAATCCACGGTGAATGGAATCTATCATCGTCTTCCAGACTTCGTTCAGGTAATCCCAGATATCAGAGTCTTCGCATTCTTTGACATATTCCCAATAGCTTCTACCATTGCGTTCACACCATTCCAGAATCTCTGTCATGCTGTTCATGCCGTATACATCCGGACTTTCGATAGAAGAAGTATCGTTGTTCTCTGCCAAAGCTCCGCCACCAACACTATATACGGTCCAGTTTTCTATTAATTTATCATTGACATCGAATGCAGCAAAAGTCATCCCATTGGGGTGGAAAGGGAGGAATACTTTAGGTTGCCATATAATTTCTACGGGAGCTGTAGGTTCCAGCGTATCAATGATGGCAACGTCTGTCATGTGTCCTTTTCCTGTGGCGGCAAGACTTCCGTAGAGGGTTACTTTAAACTTGGCAGCGTCCGGATGGCGTACCACAAACATTTCGGCAGCTTTGCGTGGCCCCATTGTGTGGCTGCTGGAAGGACCTGTACCGATACGGTATAACTCTTTAATAGATTTCATATATAATAAATGTGCTTATTTTCAACTCTTTCAGTACCATCTCTTTTTCCGGAAGAAAGCATATACGATGATACCTATGATTGCCATTAATCCCCAGGCAAAACAGTATCCGTATCGCCAATCCAGTTCGGGCATCACTTTGAAGTTCATACCCCATACGCCTACCAGAAACGTTAATGGTATAAAGATGGTAGAAACGATTGTTAGCCGTTTCATGATGTCATTCATTCTCAAATCATTGTTGGAAATATAGAGGTCTACCAGAGATGAGAGTGTTTCTCTGCATATTTCAATGGTTTGCAGTACAAATTGTAAATGGTCGTTTACATCATTGAAGAAGGCACGGTTCATCTTGTGCATCAGAGTGCTCTCTCCGCGCAGTAGTTTTATGTATTGCTCTTTTAAGGGGAGTATTGATTTTTTCATCAGCATATACTGGCGACGCAGGGACTGAATTTGTACACCAATGTCATTTCCGTCGCTGATGGTCAGCAATTCTTCTTCAAGATCTTCAAGGGCATCATCTATGTCGGATACCATTGAGGTATAATTGCCTATAACACTATTTAAAAGTACACTGAGCAGATAATCGCTTTGTCTGCCTCGTATTTTGAGTACATCATTGCGTAGGGCAGTACTTACATCATCAAAAAAATCAGTTTCTTTTTCAAGGAAAGTAAGTACGTAATTGGTACCCAGAATAATACATACTTGTTGTTGCTCCAGTTCATCCAGATCTTCCTCGTTTTTTTTAGGTGCAGGATAGAAGAGTTTTAAAATCAGTACGATGTAGTTATCGTGTTCTTCTATTTTAGTAGGGTGATTGGCATTCAGGATATCTTGTAATACGAGAAAGTTTATTTCGAAATGTTCGCATATTTCACGAACAGTTTCAGTATTCTTCATACCATGTACCTGGAGCCAGTTGATACGTTCACTATTCAGAGAACTGCTGATTTCATGAAAGTTTGCTCCTGAAACCTCCTGCATTTCATTAGCATTGTATGTACAAAGGTGCAGATGGGTAGGCGTCTGGCTCTCACCCGTATAAATTAATTTCTCGCTTAACAGGTTGTTCTTCATGCTTTATTTTTTAGTTTTAGAAAACCATTCCAACAAAAGTAATGATTTTCTATATGAGAACAAGTTGTTTAATACATTTGTTCGCTTTTATGCCAAATCTACAACTGTAATCCCGGCACCTCCAAATTGTACATGTTCATCGGCAAAGTGGCGTACACCTGGCACGGTATCTAAATACTGGCGGATAAGAGAACGAAGTATACCTGTACCAGTACCATGAAGAATACGTATGCGGCTCATACCTACCAATATGGCATCATCTACAAAGTAAGTGACAGCCTGCAAAGCCTCGTCTCCACGCATTCCACGTACGTCAATGTCTTGTTTGAAATTTAGTTTTTTCTCATACATCTGATCGTGTGTCTGGCTACTGACAAAAGTACTCTTTGCCGGTTCCTGCTTCTGTGTTGTGGCATTAGTACGTTCCAGCCTCTCCAGTTTAACGGTTGTTTTGATACTGCCAAAGCCTACCACTGCATTTTTGCCATTTATTTCCAATACCTCTCCAACGCTGGTTTGGCCTTTTAGTTTGACATTATCACCTATAGTGATAGGTATCACTTTAGGAACTTGCTGGGATTGTGTTTTTTCTTCCGAAGTTGCTTTTTGCTTGTCTTTTTTTCGATTCTGCCTTTCTTTTAGCTTCTCCATTTTCCGGGCAATCTTATCTTCCTGTTCTTTGGAAGCAAGTTCGTTCACAGAAGCGCGGAAGTCATTTAATTCCTGGCGCACAAGGCGGGTTTTTTCTTTTTCTGCCTGTGCCTCCTTGATAGTACGTATGGTATTCTCTATTTTCGCATTCGATTCTTGTAGCAATCGTTCGGCTTCTTCTTTTGCCTGGCGGATAATTTCCTTACGGGATTTCTGTAATTCCTCCATCTCGGTCTGATACCGGGCGATTGTTTCCTCCATATGTTTTTCACGCTGGCGGATAGTCTGACGTTTACCTTCCCAATAACGTTTGTCACGAACAATATCCTGGAGATATTTATCCGCATTAATATATTCGCTGCCTACAATTTCTGAAGCATCGGCAATGACATCCTCAGGCAGTCCGATTTTTCTTGCTATTTCTACAGCAAATGAACTTCCCGGGTTACCTATTTGCAGCTGGAAAAGAGCCTGCATGAGATGGCGGTCATAAAGCATGGCACCGTTCACTACTCCTTCATTATCTTCTGCAAAGTGTTTTAGATTCTGATAATGTGTAGTGATAACTCCGAATGTCTTTTTCTGATTGAAACGCTTCAAAACTGCTTCGGCAATAGCTCCACCTATCTGTGGTTCTGTTCCACCTCCGAATTCGTCGATAAGGATAAGGCTGCGTTCATTACAATTCTTCATCATCATTTTCATGTTGGTCAGATGAGATGAGTAGGTACTCAGGTCGTCTTCAATAGATTGTTCGTCACCGATATCAATGAATATGCTGCTGAATATTCCTGCATGGCTACGTTCATGCATGGGGATGAGCATTCCGCATTGCAACATGTATTGCAGTAATCCTACTGTTTTGAGACAGACAGACTTTCCACCGGCATTAGGACCGGAGATGATGAGAATACGCTGTTGCTGATCCAATTCGATGTCGAGGGGCACTACCTTTTTGCCATGCTTGGCGAGGGATAGTTGTAACAATGGGTGTATAGCCATAGTCCAGTCCAGTAACTGCTCATTCTCAAGAGAAGGTTTCAGCGCATGGGTCTGTATGGCGAAATAACTTTTTGCCCGTATAAAGTCAATCTCTGCCAGAAACTCATAAGATTGTAGAATTTCCGGGATAGAAGGACGCAGCATATTGGAAAATTCTGTCAGAATACGGATAATTTCCCGTCGTTCATCTCCCTCCAGTTCACGAATGCGATTGTTGGCTTCTACCACTTCCGCCGGTTCTATAAAGACCGTTTTTCCACTGGCAGATTCATCGTGTACAATACCTTTTATTTTTCTCTTCAATCCGGGTGCAACAGGGATTACGAGGCGACCATCACGCATGGTGGGTGCCACATCTTTATCTACATATCCTTCGGATTGAGCACTGCGTAAAATGCTGTTTAGTGAGCGTGAGATGCTTCCCATCGTACTTGCAAGTTCACGACGAATACGTGCCAGTTCCGTTGAAGCATTGTCCTTTATCTTTCCGTATTTGTTTAGTATACCGTCAATCTTTCCTATTAGCTGGGGAAATACAGCAATATCTCCCGCCAATCGTTTCAGACTGGGGTAGGGGCAATCACTTTCTTCATCCTCTTCATTGCGTTGAAGGAATCGTACGATGTCGCGAATCGTTTCTAACGAACGTCTTAAATCAAACAATTCCTGTTCGTCCAGGTACATTCCTTCTATTCGCACGCGTTTCAGTGACGGGCGTACGTCAAAAAAGAACTGGTCGGGGAAACTGTCTTCTTCCTGTATGATGCGGACAAACTCTGTGACTTGATTTAGCAGTTCCTCCACCTTCTCATGTTGATCGGAGAAACTCATATCTATTACACGTTCCTCGCCCAATGTGCTGAGACATTTTTCTTTCAATAGTTGTCTGATTTGGTCAAATCCTATCTTTTGCTCAAAATTTTGAGGATATATCATTGATATTTACGATTTAGCTATTTACAATTTACGATTGAGATTACTCTCTGTAATTTGAATTACGAGGCAAAAATACGATTATTTCATGAAAAAGTCATTAGAATGTTTGCAGATTTAAAAAAGATACGTACCTTTGCACCGCTTTCAAAGGAAAGTGCTTCTGATAAAGAAGTTTTGGAGAGGTGGCAGAGTGGTCGATTGCGGCGGTCTTGAAAACCGTTGTACTGCGAGGTACCCGGGGTTCGAATCCCTGTCTCTCCGCAACAAACGCTGAAAATCAGCAGATTGCAAAACAAACACCCAGTTTTGCACCCAAGAATGTAAAGTCGGGTGTTTTTGTTTTATTTAAGATAATACAACCACTACATAATAAAAGAGTAGCGATATTAAAAGAATCCGATGAGAAAAGACTAATATTTATCTATCCATTCACTTTGATTTTTCAGGACTTTACATCGTCCTGAAAGTATTTGTTATTGTATTCCAACGTCAGGAGTGGATTATAATACAAGTTTTTTGTGTGGATAGAATTTCGTTTTGCTTAATGTACGAAAGTACTTATCTATAAACGCATGAAATATTAGCACAATGAATCATTGGAAATCAACTTTGGCCGTGATAGGAATAGGCCAACTCATATCTATTTTAACAAGTACGATTGTTGGCTTCTCCATTATTTTTTGGATTAGCAACGAATTTAAATCCCCGACAGCTTTATCTCTGGCTATTTTAGCTGGATTTTTACCACAATTTGTATTAGGCTTGTTTGCCGGGGTCTATGTTGACAGATGGAATCGAAAGAAAACGATGTTTTATTCGGACTTGTTCATCGCGTTCTGTACCCTATGTCTTTTTATTGTGATAACCAAGGGTTATAAAGACCTTTCTTTTTTTTATCTATTGACTGCTTGTCGTTCAATAGGCAGTACGTTTCATGCACCTGCTTTACAGGCAAGCATCCCTCTACTGGTTCCCAAGCACCATCTTGTCAGGGTATCAGGTTTGTACCATTCCATTCAATCCTTCAGTGAGGTGATAGCTCCCGTTGTAGGGGCAAGCCTCGTTGTTTGGCTTCCCATACAGTATATTCTGCTCATAGATGTGATCGGAGCTGTTGCTGCTTGTCTGACCTTACTTTGTGTCCAGATTCCTTCTCTTCAAAAAACGAAAGTTCTTCCAGATTTCAAAAAAGAACTGACGGAATGTTGGCATACCTTGCGGCGTACAATGGGCATTTTGCCTTTATTCGTATGCTTTACGCTGGTGACTTTTGTCCTTATGCCTGTTTTTACGTTATTTCCTTTTATGACGCTTCTGCATTTCAACGGAAACATTTTGCAAATGGGAGTTGTGGAAATGGGTTGGGGCTCAGGGGCATTGTTGGGCGGTTTAGTACTTGCCTGTAAGGCTTTGAAAAGCAAGCAAACATTAGTGATGCATACGGCTTATGTGATATTGGGATTGTATCTGATTAGCGCCAGTTATTTACCATCAAGCGCATTTATAGGTTTTGTTTGCCTAACATTTACAGGAGGCATAGCCTATTCCATTTACCATGCGCTTTTCATCGCTATTATTCAGCAGAACTTGGCTTCGGACATGCTTGGACGGACTTTTTCTCTCATCTTTAGTTTGAGTACCTTTCCATCAATGCTGGGTATCGTAGCTTCAGGATATTGGGTGGAAGCATGGGGTATCACATCCGTCTTTATGATCAGCGGATGGGTTATCTTTCTGATTGGAGTGGGTGCAAATTTTATTTCTTCAATCAAGCAGTTGGATAATTACGCATAGTATTATTTATTAAAGAATTATTATATGACAAAGAAAGAACACACTACGATTACAGAGTTATTTCAAGTTTTGGACTTGTTGGAAAGCCTGGACATGCAGTTTTGGTTGGATGGAGGCTGGGGAGTGGATGTCTTGTACGGACAGCAAACCCGCTTGCATAGAGATATTGACATTGATTTTGATGCCAATTATACAGACCAACTCCTTGATCTTTTGCAGGAGAGAGGATATCAAATTGAAACAAATTGGTTGCCCACCCGTGTGGAACTGTATAGCAAAGAATTAGGCTATATTGATATCCATCCTTTTGTCTTGAATGCGGACGGCACTTCCAAACAAGCCGACTTGGATGGAGGCTGGTATGAATTTCAACCGGACTATTTTGGAACAGCAGTCTTTGAAGGCAGAAGCATCCCTTGCATTTCTGCAAAAGGGCAACAAGTATTCCATTCGGGCTACGATTTAAGAGAGAAGGATATTCACGATTTATCTATAATTAAACAATGTATAACAACAATGAGCCTAACAATTAGATAAGAACAAGAAAATGACAGAAAAACAAATTGTCTGGTATATCTTACTTACAGAAGTAAAGATAGATAGTGACACCCAGTCTGTCACATCCCTGAGTGTAGCTCCATTGGCAGTCTTGCCGGAATTCCAGCGTAAGGGAATTGGGGGGGGATGTTGATTCAGTAAGCCCATCAGAGGGCAGCACTTTTGGGTTACGGCACAGCAGTCGTATTGGGGCATAAAGAGTATTATCCTCGATTTGGCTATCGCAAGGCTATCGATTTAGGAATTGAATTTCCTTTCGAAGTCTCTCATGAATATTGCATGGTGGCTGAATTAATACCTGGAGCTACTGAGAATGTGAAAGGTATGGTTTGTTATCCAACTGACTTTAAATAGTTTAACAAGTAAAATTCATTATATAACTCGGACTGGGTATTTCAATTTCCCAGTCCGTATTCTGATAGTACTTATTCAATTGGAAGATTGTGTTGCTTCAAGAATGAAAGTTTATCCCAATACCCTCTTTGAAAGACGATTTTGTTATCTTTTACATGAAAAAATCCGCATCCACGAAGTCCAAGAGAGTCTTTCCATTCCATGATAGCCCATTCGCCATCTTCAAAAATATTTTCCACCATACAAACCATTTTAGCAGTGGCAAATTCATTCACAAACATTTTGTAGATTGATTCTTTACCAATTATTGGTTCGTTTGCGACTTGATGATTTACTGCATTAGTAGCATACAGCTCTGCTATATGATAAGCATCTGCTTTGTTAAAGCAATCTATCCATTTTTCCAAAACTTCTTTAGGCTTCATTTTTTATAAATTCTTAGGATTTTGATTCTGTAATAAAAACAATCTGTTTGGATGCATAGATACTTGATTTTATTAATAATAGGCTATTCTATATTCTAAATCCTCTGGATTTTTGCTCTCTCTGCACCGAGTTACGTAGATTCTGCTGTAACTTTTCCCATTGTTCCTTAAACCATTGTACTATGGGTTGTCGGTTTATGGTCAGCATAAGCTTACCACTATCCATCGGATGTTTCTCAACCCTAAAAATATCATTCTTGATGTCAAATTTCCACCTGTGTTCTTCGGAATAAATTTTGCCACTACATTGTATGGATTCTTTCTTTGTCAAGAGGTTTTCTATCATGTCTTTGGTAAACCCGATAACAGCGCATAATTTTTCCATTCTCAACATCTCTTTGAACATGGGAAACCATTTGTGGGCTTTTTCAAGCAAGGTGCTCAATCGTGATATTTCCTTGTCTTTGGCTTCAAGTTCTTGATTATGTATTCTTTGAAGATTACGAATTTGTCTGCTATGCTGTTCCTGTATTTGTTGTATCTGAATTTTTAATTCATCAGTAGCTTTGTCCCGTTTGGTAATTTCCTGATGTAGCTGCTCGATGTGATGTTCCAGTTCTTTCAGCTTACCGCTTCCGAAAAGAGAACCTACACCGCTTGCTATGGCGGTAGCAGCATTGGTGGCTGTTTTCTTTAGTTTGTCCGTGCGTATCTCTGCTTTTACCTGTTTGAGTTCCTGTTCGGCAAGGCTTACTTGTTGTTCCTTGTGTCGCTTGGTTTCCTCTATACGTTGCAGTTCGGCTTTCTGCTTCTCAATGATGAAATCATTTCGTTCCAGATGCTCTTTACCTGTGACAGCTTTTGCCTGTCCACGTTCCATCAGGAGAATATCGGAAGCAAGGGTCTGCATGGTTGCCATATCCTCGTCATTGAGCTTTCGGCTCTTTCCAGTTTCATGGTTCATCCAGTCGAATACGACATGAGCATGATAATTTGGTTTGAACCATCTGTTACCGACTTGGAAGCTCTCCTTGTCTTCTGCTTCCGGCTGACCGTTCAGCCAATGCCCTTCGTCTTTATGCAGGAAAATCTGTAGCGGAGTGATGCCCCAGCGTCTTTGGCACTCTTCACCGAATTTGCGTACATCAGCCAGTGTGGTGTCCGGTCTGATAAGCAATACTCCTTCACGGATGGGTGAGCATCCCGCCACCTTGATAATCTTTCCATTCTTTCCCTTGCGTTCCCTTTCCTTTTCCTGCATGGCACGTCCGGTCTTTTCCTTGACCATTTGCTTGATATTGTCATAATGAGTTCGCAGTTCGGGAGTGCCGAAGTCGGGATTTATCCACTGTTCGTTATCGGTGGAAAGTTCGGGAACGACATAGATTCTGGACTCCCCGATATTACGCATATACTCGGCAGTCCTTCGGTTGTGTGCCTCGCTCGATGCGATGTTGCAAGGCTTGATATGTATGCTTGATTTTGTTGCCATAGCTTCTTTCCTTTGTTTACAATTGATTTACTTTGCTCGCTTTCGCAGAGGGGTTCTTAGGGGTAACCCATAAGCGGAGATTGCAAAGAGAGGGTCACTCTTTGCTCGGGGTTCTCAGGGGTGAAACGCCCTGAGTGGGTCATTAGGGCAAAGCCCTAATCCCCTCGGGAGAGCCCACAACTACGAAAGCGAAGCGTGTAGTTATAGTGGGCTATAACCGGAAGCCTTTCGGTTTCTTGGATAGTGTATCATTCCTCTTTTTGACAGATTGCGCTTGCTCTTTCCTATCGGCTATTCGTTTCTGTAAATATTCGTTCAGATCTTTACATCCACTGTAGATTTGCGAGGCGTCACGTATATACCGGGTAGCATCATACTCCTTTCTGATTTGCTGTATTGCTTCCATTCCTGCACGGTCATTGTCAAAGAAACAGTGGATGCGCTCATAGCTTCCCAACGGATAGAGTGCCTTGGGAACATTGGCTACGGAATTAAGAACTATGTAATCCTGTCTGTCGAAGTCGGGTGATTGCGGACAGCTTTCCAGTCTTAAGGTCAGAAAGGAAAGGTAATCCATAAATCCCTCAAAAACGTAACATGCACTCCTTGGCTTTCCTGACTGTCTGATATGGGATATTTCTTTTGGTGCGATACATCCCTTGAAATATCGGTTGCGGATTTCATATCCACCCGATATGTTCGGAAAAGCAATGGCGAAATAACGTTTGCCGTTGTGGGTGAAACGGGCTTCCTTACATTCTCTTTTCGCCAGTGCCGTGTTTATCCCTCTTTCCTGTAGATAGGCAAGCAGGGCAGGAGAAGTCAGCTGTACAATGTCCAACTCCTGAAAACTCGGTTCGGAAAATGACTGCTTGCCAAAAGAGAAAGATACGGGACGGATGTGCGGAGTCTGTTCCTCGATTTTCTGTAGAAGATAAGGTACATAGTCGGAATAGTAGAGTTCCTGTGCCAGTGCAATGATATTTCCACCTTTACCAATTGCAAAATCATACCATTGGTTGCGTTCGGTATTTATTTTGAACGAGGGCTCTGTCTCTTCCCGTAACGGGGATTTATACCACAGGTTGATACCTTGCTGCTTGACGGGAGAATGTCCCAAACTGTACAGAAAATCCGCTATCCTGATTTGTTTTGCTGTTTGTATATCCATAATAAGATGAGTGTTTGAATAATGGTTGGAATATTTATTTCTCTTTTCGCCCGTACCTTTTTATGAAGTACGGTCTGTATAATCACTTCACTTTATTTTCGTATATATAGGATACGGTAATAAAGTGAAGCGGTTTTACATTCTCTGCAATCGCTTCGCTTTATCCTTAATATATAGACCTGCCGAATAAAGTGAAGTGATTACAGGTTAGACGGTCTAATAGTGAAAGTCTGGCTTGAACGTGTATTTCCTGCCGTTCTCCTGTACTATCATCCGTTTGTTCCGGAGCATGGTGATAAGTGATACCGCCTTTTGATGGTTCAGTTTTACACCTACTGACATATAAGACTTGATTAAGGCGGTTTCCAGATCCTTGTAGCCGTATTCCTCTTTCAGTCCGAAAGCCGCTTCTAGTGCTATGCGGTGCTGTTGTTCGGTAATATGCCTGTAAGGGTCGAACTTTTCCTCTTCCGGTCTTCCGGGTTTCTTCGCTTCGGGTCTGTACCCCTCTATGAGTTCAGGCAATGCATTGTCGTTGATACGGAAAGCGAAAGGCTCGAAATCCATTGCACGTATGTGCATGGCCGAAACATTGCTTATATCCCCGTTGCTCTTGTCCTTTTCCACGAGAAGAACGGTTTCCGCCTTGTTGTTCAGCTCCGTACCGATATGCCCTCTTGCGTTTTCATCGCCTTTGTTCTGGTGGAGTATCGTATGGATGTGTATTTGCCTGTCATCCGTCCACTGCATCAACTTGGATATGATGCGTGTCGATTCTCCCGGACTGTTGATGTCATATACCATATCACGGATGCCGTCTATGATTACAAGCCCTATGTCCGGTGTATTATAGATAGCCTGTTCGACAATCCTGATGCGCTGTTCGGGCGTGTATTTCCTCAAAGCGAGAAACTCCAGATGTTCATTGTCCCTGTCATCAGGAAGACCGGCCAGCCGTAAAATACGTTTCATGACTTTCAGGCAGTGATAATGGCTTTGTTCCGTGTCCACATAAAGGACTTTCCTTTTGTTCTCCGGAAGTTCTGCCACATACCGTAGTACCGTACCGTTTTTCAATGAGGCGGCTACAATAGCCGACACATTGAAAGTCTTTTTACTTTTGGCTTTGCCTATGGATGCACTGAAATTGCCCAGTGTGCCAATGACCGAACCTTGCACTTTTAAAATCTCAGGTGCTTTCTCATAGATTTTCGATAGGCTCAGACGTGAGGCTTGCCAAAGGATTATCGCCTGTTCTGCAGATATTTCCTTTATTTCTCTCATATAGTCCATAAGCATACCTCCCATTATTTCCGTCCTCCTGTTTTCTTTCCGGCAAGTTCAAGAGCCAGTTCTGCATCAACTATAATCTTGCGCCCTATCTGGGTAATCGCCTTGTCTATCTTACCGCTTTTCTTTATGCGGTTGGCAGTGGGCAGACTGCACCCGAACAGTTTGGCTATACCGAGTATTCCGTACACATACTTCTTTTCCGTGTCTGTAACGGGTTGCGGCAATGCTTCGGCCTGACCTGAAGCGTGCTTACTCAGGAATATGAATTCTTCGCCTGTCATTTGCCAGACGGGTTTTGATAATAATTCTTGGATATTTGTCATCGTCCAATCTATTTAGTCGTTAAACAATCAGCCCTGCGCACTGGCTGTTATTTCTGTTCTCGAACGATGCAAAATTAGGTAGGGTTATGAGTGGTAAGGATGGGGACGGTACAAACTGAATATCATTGTATCTTATTGAATATCAGAAAACAAAAATACCACTCAAAAATTATTTTGAGTGGTAAAAGTGGAACTTTCGTAAAGTATCAGGATATATCACGGATTATCTGAATATATGTTCCATTTCCTTGGCGAAATTTTGGTTGCTGTCACTGGGGAAATCTGAAACAGGCTCCTTGTACTTGGATTTGTAGTAGCTGTCGTCAATATCCAGCAGTTTCAGTATTCTGTCTTTCCATTTGTCCCTGTCCTGTTTGGAGAGTTTCTCGCTCATCAGGAATATCAGATAGCATACACGTATTTTCTCTCTCGGTTTTATTTTCAGCTTACAGTTGCAGGGGTGAAGATTCATATTGGCATAGAAATCTGGTGCGGAAATTTCTTCGAACTGTTCTCCTTTGCACACCTCATGAATGAGCGAAAGTAATTTCATGCTGAAATATTCCTGTTGTTCTTCTGTCGTTTCCTGCTGACTGATTGGCTCGCTTGATTTATTCTCTTGCTTTCCGTCAGGAATGTATTTCTTCAATATATCCAGAAAAAGGCAGCTTTGACGGTATATGTCCGCACAACAGTTCTTCATATATTGGAATGCCTCTGTTCTTGTAGCCTTTTGCTGGTCATAGAGTTTGTTCAGTTTGGCTTTTTCCCTGTCATATTCAGCCTTGCAGCGTTCATATTCTTTCTCTGCCTGTTTTTCCTCTTCGGCTGTATGCTCCCTGTAACCAATGGAATCATACCTGTTGTTGGCTTCATTCAGCGGCTTGCTCAGACTTCTTGTAACATCCAGCTGGGCTTCAATTTCCTGAGAATACCTTTCCATGTGCTGATAGCAAGCACGTTCTATGGCTCTGTCACTTAACGGGCGTATCTCATAAGCCTGTATGCTCTTTTCTATTTCAGTTTTCAGACTGTTGAGTATCAAGGTGTATTGCTCTTTTTGCTTGTCAAGCACCAGTTCAAGGATAGCGGCTTCAAAGGATTTCATGTCATTATACTCCTGATAGAAATCCGATATGAATTTCTGCCTGTCAAAAGAAAAAGCGTAATTATCTATATAGTCTCTGTATATTCTGTTAAGTTCTCCATATTGGGGAATCATCGTCTGTATCTTTCCTGCCATATACTTTATATTATGGGTTCTTGTCCTTGTCAAGGAATAAGGTCAGTTCTTCTTCCACTTCTTCTATACTCGGTAGGGCAGATTTCAGATTTTCGGGTACTGCCTTGCTCAATTGATAGTCGCTGATACCTATCGGCTGGTCATATCCAGCCAAGGCATATTGTGCCACGACCTCATCCTTACCCCTGCACAGCAAAAGACCGATGGTCTTGTTATCATTTTCTCCCCTCAGTTTATCATCTACAACATTGATATAGAAATTTAACTGCCCTGCATATTCCGGTTTGAATGGCGTTGCTTTCAATTCCACGACGACATAGGCGTGGAGCTTGATATTATATAGAATCAGGTCGGCGAAAAAGTCACTGTCCCCAATCTGGAAATGTTTTTGTCTGGCAACAAAAGCAAAGCCGTTACCCATTTCCAGCAAGTAATGGGTTACATGCTTTACCAACTGTTCTTCTATATCCCTTTCGTCAGCCTTTTCCTTTGCTCCTGCCAAGTCAAAGATATACGGGTCTTTTAACAGATAATTGGCAAGATCGCTTTGAGGTGCCGGAAGTGTGGCAGTGAAGTTGTTTACCTTGTTACTCTTGATTTGTCTGTCATACAGATTACTTTCAATCTGCATTTTCAGCACATTACTGCTCCAACCCATTTCTACAGATTGTTTCATATACCAATACCTTACACCTAATGGTAGCGGATTATTGAGTATGACCATATGGCTTGCCCAATTTATTCTTGCAATCGGTGACGCCAAGAATAAATCTTCTATATCCTCTATTTTTATTTTATAGATGGTTGCTACTGTTTTTTCTACATTCTGAAATTGCGCAGGAACCTCCTGCGTAATTTCTAAAGATTGATTATCAGCTGATTGTATTTGCGCAGTAAGCTCCTGCGTAAATTGCCCGCTGTTGAGTTTAAGGACTTCATTAGTAATGTTTTGAATATTAGGGACTGACAGTATTGAATCTGTTTCAATAAAACTACGAAGTACATTTAACGGATATAAACGGGCAAACTGGCACATATAAGTAAGATTACGCTCCGAATATCCCTTCTTTTCAGGATAATTGAATCTGATTGCCTGTGCCAACTTCTTGATAATTTTACCACCCCAGCCATGCAGGTTTTGGTGGTACAGTATATAATTGCCCATTTTCCAGTAATGGAACAACATCTGGGCATTGGCTGCGGTAATGAGCCGGACTTGTGCCTGTTCTATTTCCGAACCGACAGCATGGACAAAGGCATCAAAATGACCTTTCTTTATATTATGTTCGTTGTTATTTTCCATATTACTAACTATTACTTAACAAAGATAACTCTAATAATGGATAATCTGTGAAACAGACTGATACTTTTATAGTTGGTTAAACTTGTTCATTGCATTAGCCTTAATATCATCGGCTATGTCAATGTAGGGCTTCATGGCTTTATAATCACTGTGTCCTGTCCATTTCATTACAACCTGTGCCGGAATACCTAGAGCCAGCGCATTACAGATGAATGTTCTTCTTCCTGCATGAGTACTGAGCAATGCGTATTTCGGGGTAACTTCATCTATGCGCTCATTCCCTTTATAGTAGGTTTCACGTATAGGTTCGTTAATTTCTGCCAGTTCTCCCAGTTCTTTCAGATAATCATTCATTTTCTGATTGCTGATAACAGGCAATACCATGTGGTTTTCAAAATGGATGTCCTTGTATTTTTCAAGTATGGCTTTACTGTACTTGTTCAGTTCAATACTCAGACTATCTGCCGTTTTAACGGTGGTGACTTCTATATGGTCGGACTTGACATCACTTCTCTTTAGGTTGCGAACATCTGAATAACGCAGACTGGTAAAGCAACAGAACAGGAAAACATCCCGGACACGTTCCAGATACTGTTTGTCTTTGGGTATCTGATAGTCTTTAAGTCTGTTCAGTTCTTCCCATGTCAGGAAGATTACCTTCTTGGGGGTGGTTTTCAATTTCGGTTTGAACGTATCGTATGCTATATTCTGGTGATAGTCTTTCTTGAAGCTCCACCGCAGGAACCATTTGAGGAATCCCATTTGTTTACCGATGGTACTGTTCCTCATATCCTTTTTGTCGCGCAGGAAATTGACATATTCGTTCAGTCCGAATTCATTGAAATATTCAAAGGTTAAATCTTCCTTGAACTCCTTGAGGTGATTTTTAACGGCTGCAAACTTTTCGTATGTGGATTCAGTCCAGTTATTCTGGTTGCCGCATTCTTTTACAAATTCATCGAATACCTCCCAAAAACTTATCTTTACGTCTTCCTGGTCTTCACTTGTATCTTTCATCCGCAGGTTGAATGCGTCCTTTAGCTGTTGGGTAGTGGGCATGGCTTCCTGTACCTCAAATTCCTTGAACACGTTTTGAATTTCGGTATAGTATTTCAGCAGATCGGCATTGATTTCAGATGCACTTTGCTTTAGTTTGTTGGTACACCCGTTCTTCACTCGCTGCTTGTCAGCATCCCACTTGGCTACATCAATGCGGTAACCCGTTGTAAACTCAATGCGCTGACTTGCGTATATGACACGCATACGGATAGGCACGTTCTCCACGATTGGCACACCGTTCTTCTTCCGGCTTTCCAATGCAAAAATGATGTTTCGTTTGATATTCATAATTGGGTGTGTTTGAAATTCTACACCCAAATATACACCCAATATTTGGAATAGCAAAAGATATTCAGAAAGATTTAGATTTACTATGTACTCCAAATAGTGCTTGATTATTAATGATTTGCAATTTTATGATATTTCTTGAATATGTAGGTTCGAGAGCCTCTCTCTCCGCTGGATATATTAATAAGAGCCTGCAAAAACAATGTTTTGCAGGCTCTTATCATTTTCTAACATTTGGTTCTCTTACTATAAAGCTAAAATTGAATTCTTGTTGTATCGTTATTTGGTAGTCAGGAACCAATCTTGTGTATGGTTAGCAATCCTCACTAACATTAGCATTATCGGAACTTCTACTAATACACCGACAACTGTGGCCAGTGCTGCACCTGATTGTAAACCGAAAAGTGAAATAGCCACAGCAACCGCCAATTCAAAGAAATTACTTGCCCCAATCATTCCGGCAGGTGCGGCAACATCATGGGGTAATTTCCACCATTTCGCCCAACCATAAGCAACGAAGAATATCAGAACCGTTTGCAACACAAGCGGAACTGCAATCAATAAGATATGCAGAGGATTGTTCAGTATTGTTTCTCCCTGAAATGAAAACAGGATAATAAGCGTTAATAGCAACCCACCTACCGTATAATTATTAAATTTCTTAATAAATACGTTATTGAAATATTCCATACCTTTGCGGCGGATAACCATTATTCGGGTAATGACCCCGGCAGCAAGTGGTATCACAACAAACAGCCCTACGGATAGCAACAGGGTGTCCCACGGGATAGATACGCCGCCAACTCCCAGCAGGAAAGCAACGGTAGGGGCGAATGCTACTAATATGATTAAATCATTCACTGCCACTTGTACCAGCGTATAAGCGGCATCCCCTTTGGTAAGATAACTCCACACAAACACCATAGCAGTACAAGGTGCAGCCCCCAATAATACCGCTCCGGCTAAATATTCTTCGGCTAATCCGGCAGGTATAAAGGCTTTGAAAACCATGTAGAAGAATAAATAAGCTATTCCGAACATGGTAAACGGCTTTATCAGCCAATTTGTAACGCAAGTGACTATTATTCCTTTCGGACGCTTGCCTACATTCTTAACACTTTGAAAATCCACTTTTAGCATCATCGGATAAATCATTAACCAAATCAGGATTGCCACGGGTATAGACACGTTGGCATATTCAAATTTGCTTAATGTTTGCGGAATTGCCGGAAGCCATTGTCCCACGGCAATTCCAATAATGATGCACAAGGCAACCCAGATAGTCAGGTATTTTTCAAAAAATCCAATTCCTTGTTTCTTTTCCATAGCAACAACTATTTAGCTTAATTGTGGTTTTAATTCGTTCAGGTAGAAGTCATAGAAACGGGCTTTTATCTCATCCCGTACCCGATGAAATTCACTGTTTATAAACTCCGGCGTTCCGGTTGCTTCCGAGGGGTCGTCAAATCCTATATGCAACCTGTTTCTTACTTCACCCGTAAATATCGGGCAGCTTTCATTTGCCCCACCGCAGACCGTAATAACATAGTCCCATTTCTGCCCTATATATAGGTTTACATTTTTAGGGGTATGGCGGGTTAAATCTATACCCATTTCATCCATAACCTTTACCGCCATCGGATTAACCTTTTCAGCAGGTTTTGTTCCTGCTGAAAAGACATCCAGTTTATTGTCAAATGATTCTAAAAAGCCATGTACCATTTGGCTGCGGCAGCTATTCCCTGTACAAAGAATTAAAATCTTCATGTTTTTACTTATTTTTCCAAGCTATCAGGGCAGCATTTCCCTTTGACAATTCTTCTACTTTCTTAATCCAAACCAATTCATTTTGCGCCTTTGCCCGCAAGAAAGAATTTTCAGTATCAGTTAATGACAAGCAAGCATTCACGACCCACCATTTATTATTAATCCCGGCACGTAGTAAATCCATTTGTAAGCGTTCGGCTTCAAATACGGGTGTTGCCTCGGGCAGGGTCACAATAACGACTTCTGTTTCCTGCTGGTTTCTTAAACGTGGCAACAGTTTTCTTACCGAAGCGGGGGTATCGCCATGTGTACGTTGCACCTCTTTATGGTAACTTTCTGTTGCATCCAGCAATAACAAAGTGTGTCCGGTGGGTGCGGTATCAATTACTACGACTTCATTTTCCGCTTTATCGACAATTTCAGCAAAAGCCCGGAATACTGCGATTTCCTGCGTACACGGTGAACGTAAATCTTCCTCTATATATTCCATATCTTCGGCAGTCATTGTTTCTGCTGCTTTACTGCGAACCTCGTTTTTATAAGCTTCTAATACTTCCGTTTCATCAATACGGCTTACTGTAATACCCGCCTGAACAGCAAGGTTATAATTCAGATGGTTTGCCGGGTCAGTGGTGGTAAGATGTACCTTCGCACCCAGTTTTGTTAATTTTAGGGCTATTTCAGTAGCTAAAGTGGTTTTTCCCACTCCGCCTTTTCCCATAGTAAAAACAACCCTTTTTCCTGATTGATAGAGGTCGTTTACCAGTTCATCCATCCCTTTGGCATCAGTAATCTGTTGGTAGTTTGTATTATTTGTTAAATTATCATTGTAAAGCATCCGGCGGATATTCGCAATATCAGATAAATTGTATGACCGTAAAGGAACATAGTAAGACGAATATTCCAGCAGTTCCGCAGGGGTCTGTTTCAGGGCGTTTTGCTGCCTGTCATATATCTGTTTCGATACGCTGTCGGCTTCATCTAATTGCAGCAAAAGCCCGTTGATTATCAATAGCTGGTTTTTAATTCCCAGTAATTGCAATTCATGTGAAGAACGGGCGGCTTCTTTTAGTGGTGCAATTTCAGGACGGCTAACCAACACTAAGCGAGTTGCTTTTGCATCCGAAAGTGTTTCAACTGCCTGCTTATAGATACCTTTTCGTTCTTCTAAACCGGATAATTGACCTAAGCAAGATGCACCGTGTGTACTCTCACTAATAAATGTACTCCATGCTGATGGAAGTTGTAGCATTCGCAACGTGTGTCCCGTGGGGGCTGTATCAAAGATAATATGGTCGTATTCTTTTGCTTTATTGGCATCCGTGATAAAATCGGAAAACTGGTTGAAAGCCGCAATTTCTACCGTACAAGAGCCTGAAAGTTGTTCTTCCATATTCTGAATTACACTTTCGGGCAGTTGTCCCCGGAAAGGAGCAATAACGCTTTCCCTGTATTCGGCTGCGGCTTGTTCCGGGTCGAGATTAACGACCGTTAAGCCGGGTACTTCTTGAATATCCGTGTCGTGTCCGTTCAGTGTTTGATTAAACACATCTTGCAGGTTTGAAGCCGGGTCTGTACTGATAAGAAGTATTTTCTTTCCATTATCTGCCAAACCTACCGCAGTAGCACAGGCAATCGAAGTTTTCCCTACGCCGCCTTTTCCGGTGAAGAAAAGGTATTTCGTCAAAGTTATATCTGCTAAATTAAATGTTTTCATTTTTATGTAATTAGCTGTTGAATGTTTATTTTACTGGCATAAAATCCAAATTGATACCTGTCCATTCACTCATTTGTTTGGTGGTAGGATAGGTCTGTGAAACAGCGATTTTGCCGTCCACTAAAGTAATAGGCAGCGCATCTGCCCCATGTTTTTGCAGATACTCGTTTACCGTTCTATTACTTACATACACTTGTGGTTCGTCACGTAAATTGTGACGGGTTACGATGATACCCTGTTTTTTCAATGTTTCAATAACAACCGCAATACGCATTAATTCAGGGTTGATATTTGTTCCACAAAGACCCGTAGGGCAACACATTGCCGGGTCGAAAATTTCTATCTTTTTCATACTCTATTTTATTTTAAATGATACTCTATGTTTATTTATAGATAAAAGACTACTGTATAATAAATTCCTACCGCAATAAAGAGGATAGCAACTATTTTACGAAACCATTTCTCGAATATTTGCATCCGGTTGTAAAATTTACCCAGTCCGGCAACACTGTACGCTAAAATCCATGCAACAAGGATTACGGGTAATCCTGTAGCAATAGCGTAAATTACAGGCAAGAGATACCCGCCTGTTTCTGCTGCTGACAGGGGTATAAGTATACCGAAATAAAATACTCCACTGGTAGGGCAAAAAGCGAGGGCGAATAAAACACCCAATAGCATAGCCCCCCAACCGCCTTTAGTCCTCTTTTTCAAATTTTCACCGCCGATATTGATTTTGGGCAGATTAAGTTTTATTATATCGAGCATAAATATTCCAATGATGATTAACGCCGGAGCAATCAGCATTTCCCCGTACTTGCTTACGGCTTTTTGAACCATAAACATACTTGCCCCCTCACGGAGAATAGGGATAAGGATAAAGCCAAGAACCGTATAGCTTACTATTCTGCCGAAAGTATAAAGCAATCCGTTTATAAATATCCGGTGATGGTGTTCTATGTCCTTACTAATAAATCCTATTGCCGTTATGTTGGTTGCTAACGGACACGGGCTGACCGCTGTTAAAATCCCCAAGATAAAAGCTGTAATAGCAGGAATAGAACTGTTATCTAATAGCGATTGAAGAAAATCCATCTTACAACTGTTTTAACAATTCGTCAATCTTGCTTTTAATTCCCTCTTTAAACTTGTCTGGTGTATTTTTGGCATTGGAAAAACTAAACTCGGTCATATTGTTTACATTCTCTTTACCGTCTTTCCAGCCGTTCACAAACAAAGACGACCATGTAACTTCGTACTTGTCTGCAATCGCTTCATTTTCTTTCTTTGAAATATCTATTACTTTGTAGATAATTTTACCCTCTGCTTTTTCTTTGGCATAAAGGTTATCCAAAAGGGCTACTGTATTTGTTTCTATCGCCCGGCAAGTGATACATCGTTGTGCTCCATGAAAATAAAGAACCTCTATGCGGTTAGACTGTATTTCTTCCTCTTGGTTTTCTCCGGTCTTTTTCTTTGAACCATTTTCACAGGAGACTAAGACCAGCGTGGCAATCAGTAGATAAAATAACTTTCTCATAGTCGATTTTTTTATTTGGTTATCAATTCTTTTACTTCTGCAAGGGATAACTTTTTTCCGGCTGATACAACTTTCTCGTTAATTACCAAAGCCGGAAGTCCTAAAATGTTATATTCCATGATTTTCAATAAATCTTCCTCTTTGATAAGTGTTGCATTGCAACCTAATTCTGAAATTGCTTGCTTAGTGGTCTCATACAATGCTTTACAGCTTGAACATCCTGTGCCTAATACTTTAATTTCCATTGCCATTCTACTTTAAAGTTAATATGATAATCGTAATTCGTAGAACTACGAACAATTATTCCAAAAAAAGGTGCTGTTATTTACAGCACGATGTATCTTTACATTGGCAGTCCCCTAAGAAAGTAGCAAATAACTTTCGGGCAAGTTCCCAGTTTTCCCGGTTTATACAATACCGGACTTTGGGCGTTTCTATTTCACCCTGAATTAAGCCAGCTTCTTTCAGTTCTTTCAAATGTTGCGAAACGGTTGCTTTAGCGATAGGAAGTTCTTCGTGAATATCACCAAAGAAACAACTTTCTTGTTTTGCCAAAAAAGCAAGAATAGCCATTCGTGCCGGGTGCCCCATTGCCTTGGCAAAACGAGCAATCTGTTCCTGCTCTGTTGTGTACTGTTTCTCTTTCACTTCAATTCTCCTTTTTTTAATTTGTTGTTCGCAAAACTACGAACAATGTTTTTAATAGCCAAATTATGCGGCATATTTTTTTCGGATAGAGGGTACCCTTTTGTTAAGGAACTGGTAGAATTTCTCAATAGTACTGACCTAACCTTAAAAGTTTTTTAGATAAAAACTTTTGGAGAATGAAGCAGTTTTATGAAACATATAGAGAATCCGCATTTCTCTCACTGGTGGCGAGAGAAATGTACTCCGAAATCACTAATAACTTCAAAGACAATTATATATTTGAAAGTAACGAGGCTTTAAATGAATTTTTATCATTTGGATATCTTGGGCCAAGTTATTGAATCGGTTTTATGTGCAATTATAAAAGTTGGTGCTTACGGTGGCAGAAAAACAAAGGAAAGAGTAGGGAACTGATGATAATTAAAAAATCCCAGTATGTCTTGCACATCGTTCCGGTCAGGAAAACCAAGAAGATTAGAACTGAGGAGGAATGATATGCTTGAGACACTGAGGCTCAGATTAGTGGGGCTTTTTATTAGCCATCAATATTCTGACTTTTATTAAATTTGCTTGGACTTACATTATAATATTTTTTAAATACTTCGCGGAAATATTTTGTATCCGAGAATCCGACTATGTCGGCAATCTCCGTTATTGTATATTCACCCTGTTTCAGCAATTGTGCGGCATGTTGCAGACGTATCATCCGGATATAATCAGCCGGAGCATAGCCGGTCAATGCTTTTAATTTGTTGAAGAAACTTGTACGGCTCATGTGATGCTGACTACTGAGTATGTCCACATTGAAATCCGGATTTCCCATGTTGTTTTCTATGCACTCCTTGACAGAGACTATGAATTTCCAGTCCAAAGTATTGGTGCAGTTGGACGGAAGATTCTGTTTTTCATCTTCGATACTGTTATAAACCTGACGGAGCATCGTGCGATTTGCAAGTATGTTTTTGACCGTTGCCTTGAGTATCCCTACGCTGAAAGGTTTTGTGATGTAGGCATCTGCTCCAATTTCCAGTCCTTCGAGCATGTTTTTTTCATCTCCCAGCGCAGTCAGCAAGATGACTGGAATATGTGACATTTCAAGGTCGCCTTTTATAACTGAGCAGAGTTCATCACCACCCATCTCGGGCATCATTATATCGGATATAATGAGATTCGGATTAAATTCCCGTATTATGACAAGCGCATCCTTTCCATTTGGACAGGACTGGATATTATAACTCGTTCTGAACATATCAACAAGATAATTACGTAAGTCATCATTGTCCTCTACTATCAGGATACGTTGTAAAGAACCGTTTGCCTGGGATATTTCTATGGACGGTTGATTTGAAGCACTATCAGGTATGATAATCTCCGGACATTCATCCGGTGTCTTGGGAGATATGAATTTTGCCTTATGGAGATGGCTGTTTCCTTTCGGGAAGGTAACTTGTACACAGGTCCCTTGATGTTCAGTACTCTGAATTTGAATCTTGCCTTTATGTAATCTGACCAGCTTGTATACCAGCATCAACCCGATTCCGGCGCCTGTCACTTTGAGGTTGATAACGTTGCTCCCCCGGAAATAATTCCTGAACAGTTTCTTCTGTTCACATGCGGGAATACCGATTCCGGTATCTTTCACTTCGATGCTCCAGGAGTTCGCTTCCTCGCAGGCATAAATATGTACGCTGCCACCTTCAGGTGTGTACTTCAGTGCATTGGACAGGATATTCTTCAGAATAGATCCCATCTTGTCACTGTCAAACCACACATTCAGATAGTTAAAATTGCTTTCGTAAACAAACCTGACATGTCTCATTTCAGCATATTTACGGAAAGTGGCACAAACATTATCCATATAGGAGTTCAATTCGTATTCGGAAACATAAAGGTGGGAAGAGTAGACACCTACCCGTTCGAAATTTATCAGGTTGGTCGTTAACTGGAGCAATGTATTTACATTTCTAAGGGCCATATTCATGTGCGGTAATGCTTGTTCCTTTACCATACAATTTTCTACGACTTCCTCCAGTGGAGCCTTTATCAATGTGAGCGGGGTACGTATGTCATGGGCCGTATTAATGAAGAACCGTGTCTTCTCATCCGAAATCTTCTTCTGTTTGTGTAGCATGATGATACGGAATATGATACCCATAATCAGCACCAGCAGGATCGCATATACCGCCATGGCCCATACACTGGCCCATGCTGGAGGCGTTATGATAATCTGAATGTTTCTGGTCTCATAGGTCTTATATTTTTCCTCATTGGATACGGCACGAATCTGCAAAGTATAATCGCCGGGCGGCAGGTTTCTTACAATAATCCGGTTGTCTTGGCTCGGACGGCTCCATTCTTTATGAAAACCGTCAATTTTCCATGAATAAAGAATGTTAGAAGGATAATCATAATTAATGGAAGTTACATCAAGAGAAAAGGAGTTTTGTCCGTAAGTCAATTTTAATCGGTCAGTCTCGTCAATATCCTTTTCCAGAGGAGAGCCGTCATCACCAGGATAAACGGGATGATAGGCTATCATAAAATCGCGCAATAACAAACGGGAGTAATGCGGTTCCGGTATCTGTATGTCTGTTGGGAACCTGACAGCCCCGTTATTGCTACCAAAAACAAGTGTGTTTTTGCTATAGGCTGTAGCAGAGCCGGTATTAAAATTGACACTCATCAATCCTTGTTCCCGTGTCCAATTGCGGAAGGAGTGTTCTTTAGGCGAGTAAATGGTAATTCCGTTTTCTGTACCCATGAGGAGACTCTTGTCCTGACGTGGGAGAATTGTATAGATATTATCGGAAATCAGTGCACAGTTGTCTGTATGATATTGATGGATGAACTTCTTTTTATCGATGTCATATATAAGCAGTCCAGCTCCACGAGTGCCGATATATAGGATACCGTCATTCCTCTGGTATAATGCACATATATAGGGAGATTCAACGGGCAGGTCAACATATTGGTAAATCCCGGATTCCTTGTCAAGCTGATAGAGCCCCATTCTTGTACCGATCCACATATGCCGGGTGTCTTTCTCTTGAATAGTGGTGATGGAGTTTACTCCCGGATATAGACGCACTCTTTTAGTCTCAAGATTAATGCGTTTCAGGTGATAATATCCACCGGACCAGACATCACCGTCCGAATCTTTCTTAATGTCAAATATGTATTGGTCGGGACGTACTCCCGCAATAGTAGCAGGAGAGAGGTGGCTGAGCTTAAACCCTTTCTTTTTTTCTATCTTGCAAATGCCTGGCATAAAACCGCCAGCCCATATTACGCCGGGAGAGACCTCACACAGTGCTAAAAAAATGTGATTCTCGTTATCCGGTACCGGATCAAAAGAACTGAGGAATGAACGCCATTCTTTTGTATCGGTCTGATAAAGACTGATGCCGTTACTGGTTGCAAACCAGAGGTCACCGTCACTGTCCTCCATCACATCATGGACCTGGTCGTTCACCAGTGAAAGGTTGTTGCCAATGGAATGTTTTATTAGGTCATAACTTCCATAACGGTTGTTACGGATGGTAATACCGGTAGGATAATTGGCAAGCCAGATGCGTTCATCCTCATCCACATAAATATCATTAATATTGTTTCCGTTCATTCCGTTATAACTACTATAATCGGCCGTTATATAGGGTTCACTTATACATGTATTCATATCCAGTTTATATACACCTTTCCCGCCTGTGGCTATTAGAAGTTCATGAGCGTTCAAAGTAACGATCCGGTTTATCTCTACATTATTGAGCGATTGACAAGGGATGATTTTTCCTGTTTTCCCCATGTCGTATATAAGTATTCCCTCTTTATAATTTCCCACAAACAGTTGTTTGGAAATGGCGTGGTAATAGAGTTCATGCACTGGTGTATTGATACTTTCTACTGCTTCGTCATGTACTATATTCAGCTTCCCCCTTTCTATCCTGGCACGAAACAGACCACTTCCTGTACCGATAAAGAAATGGTTAGTATCCATCTGTGCAATGGCAGTTATTTCACCGTTGACCGGTGTAGGCATATGTAAAGTCGTTCCGGCATGGATATCATACCAGGTAATGCTGTCTTTATAACATAGCCACATACGATCGCTTTTGTCCAAATAACCGTAATTCATAAATGCCTGCGACTTATTTTTGATTAGCTCCGGATGTACGTAAACCAGTTCGAATTTATCATGCTGCGAATCATATTTGAAAATACGACCCTTCTGACCGATTACCCATAATACATTCTCGTTGTCCATATAGAGCCAACTCAAAGCAACCCGCGAATCCAGCTTCATGCTGCCGTCTGAAAAGTTGTAATGCTTGATATGTTTTCCATCATAACGGTCTACCCCTTCCTGGGTTAGAAACCACATATATCCTCTTCGGTCTTTTTGGATATGATATATTTTCTGGTTGCTCAGACCGTCTTCCAGTCCTATGTACTTATAAATCTGGCACCTGCTTACGGAACTACTGATGAAAAAAATAGTAAAAAGAAAAATCCGTCTAATGTTTAAAGATATTTTCATATTTCTCGCAAAAGATTCAAAAACACATCTACAAAATTATAAAATATTCGTTAAATATCAACCAAAATAAATGAATTTTGTTTCATTAGTAGCTAATAATTTTACGTTGTCTCTTCGCTGAAGGGTGTAAAAAAACGGTTTCAAAAGTATGGAAAAGTTATCAATCTACAACTCTTTAACCATTGATGAACATAAATTATCCCAGATTTAATTCAATCTTTATATAAGATATGGTTGATATGTTCTTTGATAATAACTAACTTTACTTTTGTCCTTTTTCTATATGATGAAAATTTTTCTCAATTTATCATTTTTTTATTTCTTAATTTTGGGGATATTCTGATAGCTATATAATTAATTGTTACTTGGGGTATTGTAATTGGGCACTGACAATAAGTGTTGGAAGTGGTTAATTTATACTCAATAGTTGAGTTAAAAATACTCATAATTAAATGTTTGTTATTCTGATAATCAGTGTGCTATCCAAAAGGAGTCGGCTGTTAAGTAATTAATGAAGAAAAAGAATAGTTATCAGTTTTGAAGTAGCTGAACAAGCTAAGGAAGAAACTGTTAAAGAATAACCTGAACCTAACATTTCGAATAAAAAACAAAAAGAAAAAGATATTTAATTGAAAAATGTATATCTTTGCAAATGAAGATGGGGAGAAATCCATTTTCATGAAATGTAATTTATTACAGCGTTCGGACTTCTTATTATTCAGAAAATGTGGTGTTTAACGAATAAGCTAAAAAGAAGAATCTGCAACGCCTGTGCTGATATGGTACGGGCTTTGCTTATTCTGTTTAGCTTAGGGCTGCACCACATCCTTCTGAATTCAGGTAAGTTAAAGTTCCGTACCTCTTTTATTTTAAAAGGAGGAAATTTAAAAAACTATCAGTATGGATATTTACACAAGGGAGTTTATAGATGGTAGTCTTAAACAAATCCCAAAGCAAAACAACAACTCGGAGTATTTAACCCTATTTTCTTTTACGAAGTATCATAGCATCTTCTTAGATTTTGAAGAAATCGAATTTTCTGAAATTTTTTGTTGTTATCGGACACCATTAAATAATATTTGGGGGCCAATAGAAATAGAAGATATATTTTATTTCAATAACTATCTCTTTTACGTACTTTATGAGAAAGGACGTGATACTTTTTTGAAACCCAAACCTTCCGGGTCAAAATTAAGAATGGAATTAAACCTCTTGATCAACAAAAAACTAAACCAACATGTACGAAATTAGTGAATTGGGAATAGAAGTTAAACAGGCTGATTCGGAAGTTATAGAATTGATTTGTTTGATGGGATTGGCAAATCAAACCAATCAGGAAAAATATGAACTAATAAAACCCTTCTTCGAAAGGTTGAATTTATATTGTGATGAATTCTGTTTGAGATTAGAAAAAGATACTGATTTGTTTGCAATACCATTAAGTACAATAGCCTGTGTTGAATATGAAGAAGAGGATGATATACTATTTATATTATTTAAGAAGAGCAGACATCTCCATTCATTCAATATTAATCTGAAAATTCATACTATCTACATTATAAAGGAAGAACATAATTGTATTTTTGAGTTCTTTTTGAATACATATAATAGAATCCGAATCATATTTATTGGTTATAAACTAAAGCGGAAAACTGCTAAATACATTAAAAGACTGATACTTAATAATAATTCTAAAACTGATTCATAATGGAAAGTCGGTAACGTTTGTATGTTTTGTAAAAGTAAAATAAACCTTATCAACTCTATATTAACGATTGATATATTGTTACAATTCGGAATACTCCCTTTTTTTTCTTTGTAATATCTTATAAACTTTTTCTTTGTTAGTCGTAGAGAATAGGGGCGATTCTCGTAGAGTTTCACACTGATCTCCGTAGAGTTTCACCTCGTTCCTCTACGAGGAAAATATGGAATTTTTAATGTATTGATACTGAGTTATTTGTAATCTTTGATATTTGTCTTTATATTTCAATGTTAAACACTCTTGTTTTGTCTTTTTTATGTGTGTTTTAGGGTATCGAATATTTACAATAGAAAGGGCTGTTTTACGCTATTGTATATTTATTGCTATCAGTTTTGAATATAGTTCACCATAGAATGCAATAAACACAGGCTTCTATTATTTTAGAATCAGTCAGATAATAACTCGGTGTCCTTTGTGGTGAACTTATTTATTTTTAGTTTCATTTGCCGGAGAGAATAAAAACTCTCTGGCTATTGAAATTAAAATAAGGAGTTTTTGTTGCAAAGTTCAGAAATAACCATTACTTTTGCTGCCCGAAACCCTAAGGAGAGGTGCTCGAGTGGTTGAAGAGGCACGCCTGGAAAGCGTGTATACGCCAAAAGTGTATCACGAGTTCGAATCTCGTTCTCTCCGCAACAAATGAAGCCCTGCATACATGATTGTATTGCAGGGCTTTCTGCATTTTTTGTAATATTTGTTATCCGGATTAGCATTTGGCCCTTCTCAGTTGTATTAGTTAAAACGCAGATTTACTCAGATTGATTAATTTTATTACAGCGCAGCCATTTTATTAGCAAAAGTCTGCGCTCATCAATGTTTCAGTCCTAAACAATAAATCAGCATGATACAAAATAATTTTGCACATTACTCATTAAAATAAATAGTCTTTATGTTGAAGAAACTTTGCTTCTCTTTGCTGGCTATGTCAGCATACATCCTTTCTTCTTGTTCGGGCCCATCTGCCAGACAAGAGGTTGCTGTGCTTCCCACGCCCGTTCAGTTAACAACACAGTCCGGTATGTTTGTATTAAAGAACGGACTTAAGATTGGTGTCTCCGATGAGTCGTTGTTACCAGCTGCGCAGTATTTACAAACTATATTGCAAAATGCAGTAATTTCTACTGCGGAAGTAGGCGGACAGCCTGCTGATATCTTTTTGAAATTGACCGATACCAAAGGGAAAGAGGGAGCGTATAAGTTGAATGTCACTTCCGGTAATATAGTAGCGGAAGCTGCTGATTATTCCGGTATCATTTCTGCTATTTCTACTCTCCGACAGTTATTACCGGCAGCTATTGAACAATCTTCCCAGGATGCTTCTCATTCTATCCCCGCCGTAAGTATAGAAGATGCACCGCGTTTGGCATGGCGCGGGATGATGCTCGATGCTTCACGTCACTTCTGGAACAAAGAGGAGGTGAAGCACGTGCTCGATATGATGGCTCTTTACAAATTGAATAAATTTCACTGGCATCTGACCGATGATCAGGGATGGCGTATTGAAATCAAACAATATCCGCTACTTACCGCAAAAGGAGCGTGGCGTAAATTCAATTCCCACGACAGAGAGTGTATGCATCGTATGGTAGAAGAAGATAATCTGGATTTCCGGATCCCTGAAGATAAGATGGAAATAGTAGAGGGAGATACGTTGTATGGCGGATATTATACACAGGATGACATTAAAGAGATTGTGGCTTATGCCGCTCAGCGTGGCATTGATGTAATACCGGAGATTGATATGCCGGGACACTTCCTGGCAGCTATTAATCAATATCCGGAGATTGCCTGTACGGGGCTGATCGGCTGGGGAAGTGTGTTCTCATCTCCCATTTGTCCGGGAAAGGATTCTACTTTGGAGTTCTGTAAGAATGTTTATAAAGAGGTGTTTCAGCTCTTTCCTTATATGTATGTACATATGGGAGGTGATGAGGTGGATATGGCCAACTGGAAAAAATGTGCTGATTGTCAGCGCCGCATGAAGCGGGAGGGGATACAATCAGAAAATGGATTGCAGGCATGGTTTGTGCGCCAAATGGAGACGTTCTTTATGGAGAACGGAAAGAAGTTTATTGGTTGGGACGAAGTTATTGCAGATGGTCTTTCTGACAATGCTACTATTATGTGGTGGAGAAGCTGGGCACCTAAAGCTATTCCCACTGCTACTTCCGAAGGCAAGCAGGTGATTAATACGGAGAATAATTATTTCTATTTCGATTATCTACAGGATAAAACGACACTGCCTAAGTTATTGGCTTATGAACCCATACCTGCAGAACTTACTCCCGAACAGCAAAAACGGGTGTTAGGTGTACAGGCCAATTTCTGGTGCGAATGGATTCCTTCTATGAAGCGTCTGGAATATATGATGATGCCGCGCTTGCTTGCACTGAGTGAAATAGCTTGGGTAGAACCTTCTGCCAAGCCTAATATAGATGACTTTTACAAAGCCCTTATTCCTCAGTTTAAACGGCTGGATGCTATGAATATTAATTATCGTATCCCCGATTTGGAAGGCTTTTATAATACGAATGCTTTTGTGGATGAGGCCACTCTGAATATCAAATGTCCGCTTCCTGATGCTGAAGTACGTTATACTACGGATGGTAAATTCCCGACAAAGGCATCTCAACTGTATGAAGGGCCGCTGAAGGTGACAGAAACCACAGAGTTTACATTGCGCACATTTCGTCCTGATGGTTCGGCTTGCGATATGGTGAAAACCAAGTTTGTGAAAGCTCCTTATGCAGAGGCAGATGGTACGGCAGCTGTTTCAGGAGACGGGTTGAATGTTGTATGGCATGATTTTAAGGGAGAGAAATGTGCTGATATTGATGCTGCCCCGGTGAAGGGTACATATATGGTTGAAACAGTGTCTATCCCTGAGGGAGTGAAAGGAGATATCGGACTGGTATTGAAAGGGTACTTGCAGGTTCCGGTCGATGGAATATATACACTGGCTTTGCTTTCGGATGATGGCAGTACGCTGTTGATTGACGGAAAACTGCTCATTGATAATGACGGACCTCATTCACCACGTGAAGTGATAGCTCAGGTGGCTTTGAAGGAGGGACTTCATCCGATTGAAATTCGTTACTTCGACAATAATGGTGGTACGTTGGAGATGTCTTTAATCAATGAAAAAGGAGAAAAACAAAAACTTGGTAAAAATTGGTTGAAGCATTGAGAAAGTATTATATATATTATCACAGAATAGCATAGCGTTTCAGAAAGTGCTATTTCTCTGATTTCTAACAATAAAACTCTGCTCCACTCTGTGGTGAGTTCAACTCAAAAGGGAGAAGTCCTGTTATATTTAAAAATATAGCGAGACTTCTCTCTTTTGAGTTAATGAATATGAAAAAGAATACTTCCGGTTTAACTTTCCTCTTAATCTGAGTTCTAACCTATAAAGCCCAGAAGAACAGATGATAAACGAAAATAAAATCAGGGAGACTTGTGCTTCCAATCCTGAAAAAGGATTCAGAATGCTGGTAGACAGTTTTCAGGAACCGATATACTGGCACATACGACGTCTTGTTGTGTCTCATGAGGATGCGGAAGATATTATTCAGGAAGTCTTTATCCGTATTTTCCGGCATTTGGAACAGTTTCGTGAAGAGAGTTCGCTTATTACCTGGATTTATAAGATAGCCACTAACGAGAGCCTTCGCTTCTTGAAAACCCGTAAAGCAGAAGTTATTTCTGCCGAAGAAATACAGGAGGAATTGCTCGATAAGTTGAAAACTTCCGATTACGTAGACTATGAAAATGAGTTGGCTGTGAAGTTTCAGACGGCTATCCTGAAATTGCCGGAAAAGCAGCGGGTGGTGTTTAACCTCCGTTATTATGACGAACTGGACTACGAGGCCATCAGCCAGATAACGGGTGACCGTGCGGAAACTCTCAAAGTGAATTATCACTATGCGAAAGAAAGAATAAAGGAATACATTGTAAATAGTTAGAGTTATGAACAGAGAATTTGATTTTGATGACATTGGGAAGCGAATGCCTTATAAAACGCCTGAATCTTTCTTTGAAGACAACCGGCGCAAGATACTAAAGCATACGTGTGGAGAGGAACGTCGTGTGAAGAATAGGTTACACATTATCATTCCAACTGCATTGGCTGCCGCTGCGCTATTGGCCGGATTGTTATTCATGCCACTGAATCCGGAGGGAAATGAAGTACCTGCTACAGTCCCGACTCTTGTGCTGATGGCTGAAACGGAGTCTGCTAACTCGGACGCGATGGATCATTTTATAGAGAGTCTGTCGGATGAAGAACTACAGGAACTTGCCGAACTTTCGGAAACTGATATGTTTTTATTTTAATAGATAATTAAAAAGAAGGAGAACAAATGATGAAAACAAGAATTATTTTTATGCTTTTGACTGTGGTTGCTATGTGTAGCCAGTCTGCTTTTGCACAAGAGAAAAAACGTCCGGATAGAGAACAGATTCAGGCCATGCAATGTAATCAGGTAGTGAAAGCGTTGATGCTCGATGATGCTACTGCTGCTAAATTCGTTCCTGTGTATCAGAAATATCTGAAGGAGTTGAGTGAGGTACGTATGGAGAATGCCCGCAAACCTAAAGTGAGGGATGCGGCTACTACACAGCCGGCTCCGAAGGCTATCCCTACGGATGCGGAAGTAGAAAAAGCGATTAAAGATCGTTTTGCACAGAGCCGTAAGTTGCTGGATATACGTGAGAAGTATTATAATGAATTTCGTAAGATACTTTCTCCTAAACAGATAATGAAGATTTATCAATTAGAGAAAGGGAATGCACATAAATTTCAGAAAGAATGGAAAAAACGCCAGGGACAAAAACAGGGACAACGGCCGGAAGCAAAGAAGGGTAATATGCATCGTGGCAACAACAATGTGAAGTCGCAGAAATAAGCTCTATTTGTGATGAATAACAAGAATGTACACTTTTGCCTGTCAAGAGTGTACATTCTTGTTATATATAAGTGTACACTCTTGTATGACAAAAGTGTACATCCTTTTATCTGTTGATTATCAGTATGTTATAACTCTGGTTTTGAGACGCATATAGCTTTGCTTTTATTGCATGCAGGCAAGGCGTGGTCTCCATGCAGGCAAGGCGTAGTCTCCAGGCAGGATGAACCATTTCTTTATTTATTGGTTCATTCAGCATAATATAAAGTATCAATTTATGACTCAGATAAAAATTAAGCGGGTATATGAAGAACCTGCCGATACAGATGGATATCGCGTTTTGGTAGATCGTCTTTGGCCTCGGGGGATGAAAAAAGAGTATTTGAAATACGATGTCTGGGAAAAAGACATCACTCCTTCTCCGGATCTGCGTAAATGGTTTCACGGAGATATTACCGGACATTGGAAAGAGTTTGCAGCAATGTATGAAAAGGAACTGGAGGGCTCTGCTGCCGTAAAGGAGTTTCTTACAAAAATAGCATCTTATAAAGTTGTTACTTTACTGTATGCTTCTAAAGAACCTGTATATAATCATGCTCGTATTTTACAACAATATTTAGAGACACACCTTAAGTAATAGTTACTTATTATCGTTTTTTTGCTACTTTTGCCCTTCGGGACGTTAGTGTTTTTTGCTTTTCAGTTGTATTATATACTGTAAGAGGCCACGCTTTTGTCTTCTTAAAACTAATATGCATTGAAACATTTCAAAAAAACGAATAGATATGAGACTTATTTCTGCACTAATCGGATGCTCTTTGTTACTGGGAATGGCCGCTTGTACTCAGACATCTACATCGCAAGACTACACGGATTTTGTAAATCCTTTCATCGGTACCGGAGGACACGGACACACTTATCCGGGAGCGGTGGTTCCCAATGGTATGATTCAGCCGAGTCCGGATACACGTATTTATCAGTGGGATGCCTGTTCGGGTTATTACTACAATGATTCTACCATCAATGGATTTTCGCACACTCATCTTAGCGGTACGGGTTGTGGCGATTATGGTGATGTACTGCTGATGCCTACTGTTGGCAAACAGGATTATCACGCTATGGGTTCGGAAAGCCAGCAGATGGCCTATGCATCCGCTTTCTCACATCAGAATGAAACGGCTCAACCGGGGTATTATTCTGTAGTGCTGGACCGATACAATGTGAAAGCCGAACTTACGGCAACTAAACGCGCAGCCATTCATCGTTATACTTTTCCACAATCTGATGAATCGGGTTTTATTCTCGATTTAGACTATAGCCTGCAACGTCAGAAGAATGAAGAAATGGAATTGGAGGTAATCAGCGATACAGAAATATGCGGACGTAAGAAAACGGTTTACTGGGCTTTTGATCAGTATATCAATTTCTATGCAAAATTCTCTAAACCATTTACCTATACAATGGTGACTGATTCTATGGCGCTCGACGAAGGTGGCCCTTTGTTGCCTACTGCTAAAGTTTTGCTGCACTTTAATACCAAAGCCGGTGAAGAAGTGTATGTGAAAGTGGGTATTTCGGCTGTTGATATAGATGGAGCACGCAAAAATGTAGAAGCTGAGATTCCCGAATGGGATTTTAATGGCGTTCGTAAGGCGGCCCGTGCTTCCTGGAATGACTATCTGGCAAAGATAGATATTGATACTGATAACAAGGATCAGAAAACGATGTTCTATACCGCTCTTTATCATACCGGTATGCAGCCCAATCTCTTCACTGACGTAGACGGTCGTTATTTAGGTATGGATCTGAAAGCTCATCAGGGCAGTGTGAATGAACCGATGTATACTATATTCTCTTTGTGGGATACGTTCCGTGCTTATCATCCGTTGATGACCATTATTGATCCCGATTTGAACGAAGCATTCATCCGCTCTCTTATCCAAAAGCAACGTGAAGGTGGTGTATTCCCTATGTGGGAGCTGGCCGGTAACTATACCGGTACAATGATTGGTTACCATGCAGTGCCTGTCATTGTAGATGCGTATATGAAAGGGTATCATAACTTTGATGTGAATGAGGCTTATAAAGCCTGTTTACGTGTGGCTGAGTATGATACGACAGGGATTAAATGTCCTCCGTTGGTATTGCCTCACCTGATGCCGCAGGCCAAATACTGGAAGAATAAAATTGGCTATGTACCTTGCGATAAAGACAATGAAGCTGTAGCCAAGGCGTTGGAATACGCCTACAACGACTGGTGTATCTCTGCATTTGCCGAGAGCCTTGGAGATGCTGCCAATCATGAGAAATATGCCAAATTTGCCGAAGGGTACAAAACTTATTTTGATCCGTCCACACGTTTTATGCGCGGACTTGACAGTAAGGGCAATTGGCGTACACCGTTTAATCCCCGCTCTTCTACACATCGTAACGATGATTATTGTGAAGGAACAGCCTGGCAATGGACTTGGTTCGTACCTCACCAGATTGACGGATTGGTTGAACTGATGGGGGGGCGCGAAGGTTTCATCAGCAAACTCGATTCATTGTTTACTGTAAGTTCTGTTTTGGAAGGTGAAAATACTTCAGCTGATATCTCCGGTCTGATCGGACAATATGCTCATGGCAATGAGCCCAGTCACCACATTATTCATATGTATAACTACGTAGGCCAACCTTACAGAACACAGGAACTTGTAGACAGCGTATTGCAAACGTTGTATTTCAATGACCCGGATGGCCTTTCGGGCAATGAAGACTGTGGACAGATGTCTGCATGGTATATACTCAATACGATGGGATTCTATCAGGTATGTCCCGGAAAACCAGTGTATTCTATCGGTCGCCCTCTTTTCAACAAAGCTACGGTGAATCTGAAAGATGGTAAGAAATTCACGGTTATAGCTAAAAATAATAGTCGTGAGAATAAGTACATCCAGTCTATCGTGTTGAATGGAAAACCGCTGGATGAACCTTTCTTTACACATCAGGACATTGTAGATGGTGGTACATTGGAATTAACAATGGGGAAGGTAATTAAAAAATAAAAATTAAGAAATAAAAGAGAGGCTGCACTGTAGGTTGAGAGAACAACTACAGTGCAGCCTTTTTTCCCTCCCCTCTCTTTCTCATTTATATTTAATTTTAAACTTTCAACTTTCAATTTTCAATTAAATAATCCTACCTTTGCTGTCGGAACCCCAAAACCAATAAGTTATGAAGTATAAATTATTAGTTCTTGATGTAGACGGAACGTTGCTCAATAGTGAAAAGGAAATCAGTAAACGTACCCTTGCCGCTTTATTGAAAGTGCAGCAGATGGGAGTACGTATCGTATTGGCTTCCGGCAGACCTACATATGGCCTTATGCCCCTTGCCATGAAGCTGGAACTTGGAAACTATGGAGGCTTTATTCTGTCTTATAATGGTGGGCAGATTATCAATGCGCAAAATGGTGAACTCCTGTTTGAGCGTAGGATAAACCCTGAGATGTTGCCTTATCTGGAAAAGAAAGCCCGTAAAAACGGTTTCGCTATCTTTACCTATCATGACGACACTATTATTACCGATTCACCCGAAAATGAACATATACGCCAGGAAGCTGAGCTGAATGGTCTGAAGATAATCCCGGAAACGGAATTTTCAATTGCAGTAGACTTTGCTCCCTGCAAATGTATGCTTGTCAGTGATGATGAAGAAGCCCTTGTGGGACTTGAAGAGCACTGGCGCAAACGACTGAACGGTGCGTTGGACGTATTCCGTTCCGAACCCTACTTCCTCGAAGTGGTTCCTTGCTCTATTGATAAAGCGAATACATTGGGAGCTTTGCTCGAAACACTGGGTATCAGCTCAGAAGAAGTTATCGCTATTGGTGATGGAGTTTGTGATGTTTCCATGATACAGTCTGCCGGGCTGGGCATTGCTATGGGTAATGCGCAGGATTCAGTAAAGGTATGTGCTGACAGAATCACCACTTCTAATGATGAGGATGGAGTAGCGATAGCTGTAGAGAAAGCTATTCTTTCAGAAATACGTCCGGCAGAAGTTCCTCTGGACGAACTGAATCAACGGGCTCGTCATGCTTTGATGGGAAACCTGGGTATTCAATATACCTATGCTTCTGAGGATAGGGTAGAGGCTACTATGCCGGTAGACGAACGTACCCGTCAGCCATTCGGTATCCTTCATGGAGGGGCAACGCTGGCGCTGGCCGAAACAGTGGCAGGACTCGGTTCGATGATACTCTGTAAACCCGACGAAATAGTAGTAGGTATGCAAGTCAGTGGAAATCATATATCCTCTGCTCACGAAGGAGATACGGTGAGAGCTGTGGGAACGATTGTTCATAAAGGACGTTCTTCGCATGTCTGGAATGTGGATGTATTTACGTCTACAGCCAAGCTGGTGTCTTCAATACGGGTAGTAAATAGTGTCTTGAAAAAAGGATGATTAATACAGGAGAACAGGAAGCCTATATCCTCGTGGATCGTTTTATTGAGACTGGAATGCCTTTTGCCATGTATCGTATACCGGGAGAGAAGGTTATCCATTTGATGGTACAACTAAAAAGTGAAGTAAGTCTGTTTAGTGATATAGAAGAGTTGAATGGACAAAGTGGCTTTGTGATAGCCCCTTTTCGGATAGGGAAGGATACACCGATTGTGTTGCTGAGGCCGGATGAAGTATGTGAAATAGAGTTTGACTCAACGAAAGAATGTTCGGATGACATAAAGCCGGATTATTATAGTCCGGTAGCGGAACGGGCGCCAAAGTCTGTTCATTATGCGCCATGTACGGACAAATATGCCGGTTGTTTTGACACCTTCATCAAGGCATTGCGTCAAAAGCAGTTCGATAAGTTGGTACTTTCCCGCAATCAGAAACTGGACGTTCCATCGAAATTCTCACCGGCAGCAGCTTTCCATGAAGCTTGTAGGAGGTATCTGTATTCATATGTCTATTTATGCTATACTCCGCAGACCGGGGCGTGGCTGGGCAGTACTCCGGAGATTATTCTTGCAGGAGAAAAAAATGAATGGGGCACGGTAGCGTTGGCTGGTACACAATCTCTTCAGCATGGAAAATTACCGCAGGAATGGGATGATAAGAATCGGGAAGAACAAGAGTATGTTGCTTCTTATATTCGGAGTCAGCTTCTTTCTTTTAATATCCAACCCGAAGAATCCGGTCCTTATCCGGCATTTGCCGGGGCACTGTCTCATTTAAAGACTGATTTCCATTTCTCATTGCCGGATAGCAATAGACTGGGAGATTTGCTGAAACTGTTGCATCCCACACCAGCCGTTTGTGGACTTCCCAAAGAAAAGGCATATCAGTTTATTCAGGATAATGAGAAGTACGACCGCCGGTATTACTCTGGTTTCATTGGTACATTGAATCCCGGTGGAAAGACTGATTTGTATGTTAATTTACGTTGTATGAATATAAGCTCAGAACAATTGATTCTCTATGCCGGTGGCGGATTACTCGCTTCTTCCGAATTGGAAGACGAATGGCTGGAGACGGAAAAGAAAATGCAAACAATGCTTAATCTAATTGAAAGTTGAAAATTGAAAATTGAAAGTTGGCTGCACTATCACGCTACATAGCAACTTTCAATTTTCAACTTTCAATTTTCAATTTTCAACTAAATAAAGTGTATACAGATAAGAAGAATATTCTCCAATTGGTGGCGTTGCTCGAAGCACATGGAGTGACGAAGATCGTATTGTGTCCGGGGAGTCGTAATATTCCCCTTGTTCATACCCTGTCTACCCATCCTTCCTTTAAGTGTTATTCTGTAACGGACGAGCGTAGTGCCGGGTTTTTCGCTATTGGGTTAGCTCTGAATGGTGGAGCACCTGCTGCCGTATGTTGTACTTCCGGTACAGCTTTGCTCAATCTGCATCCGGCTGTAGCCGAAGCTTTTTATCAGAATGTTCCTTTGGTTGTCATCTCTGCCGACAGACCTGCTGCCTGGATAGGGCAGATGGATGGACAGACTTTACCACAACCGGGAGTTTTTGGTACGCTGGTGAAGAAGTCAGTTAACCTTCCGGAAATCTATACGGATGAAGACGAATGGTATTGTAATCGTCTGGTTAACGAAGCATTGCTGGAGACACATCATCATGGCAAAGGACCGGTGCATATTAATGTTCCTGTCACTGAACCGATATTCCGTTTTACTACTGAGACACTTCCTGAAGTACGTGTTATCACCCGTTATCAAGGTTTGAATATTTATGACCGGGATTATAACGATCTTATCCAACGGCTCAATCAATATCAAAAGCGTATGATTATTGTCGGACAGATGAATCTGATTTATTTGTTCGAAAAGAAATATTCGAAGCTGCTTTACAAGCATTTTGCCTGGTTGACAGAGCATATTGGAAACCAGACCATTCCCGGTATTCCTGTGAAGAACTTCGATGTGGCACTTTATGCTATGGACGGAGAGATGCAAGAAAAAATGGTGCCGGAACTGTTGATTACTTATGGCGGACACGTTGTATCCAAGCGTTTGAAGAAGTTCTTGCGGAATAATCCTCCAAAGGAACATTGGCATGTATCTCCCGATGGAGAGATAGTGGACCTTTATGGTTCATTGACAACAGTGATAGAAATGGACCCCTTTGAATTTCTTGAAAAAATTGCATTTTTACTTGAGAACAAAACGCCTCAGTATCCTTTGCTGTGGGAAAACTTCTGTAAAGCATTGCCACAACCCGAGTTGCCCTATTCGGAAATGTCTGCAATCGGAGCATTGATAAAAGCATTACCCGAACAGTGTGCGCTTCATTTAGCTAACAGTTCGACTGTGCGTTATGCCCAGTTGTTCACTGTTCCTGCAACGGTAGAAGTTTGTTGCAATCGGGGGACGAGTGGCATTGAAGGCTCTTTATCCACCGCTGTTGGCTATGCTGCAGCTTCGGATAAACTGAACTTTGTGGTCATTGGCGATCTTAGTTTTTTCTATGATATGAATGCTTTGTGGAATGGAAATTTTGGTGCGAATCTGCGTATTTTGCTGTTGAATAATGGAGGAGGGGAAATTTTCCATACGCTACCGGGATTGGAAATGTCGGGTACATCGCACAAATTTATTACTTCCGTTCATAAAACATCTGCCAAAGGATGGGCGGAAGATCGCGGTTTCCTTTATCAGAAAGTGGAAGATGAGGTGCAATTAGAAGAAGCAATGCAATTGTTTACACAACCGGAGCCTATGACGCAACCGATATTGGTAGAGGTCTTTACCAATAAGAATAAAGATGCAAGAATTCTGAAAGACTTCTATCACCAGGCTGCCGGACGCGAAAGTGCACCGAGAAAAGAAAACAAATAAATAGTACTTCAAATTTCATTCATACTATGGCAGCGTTTTATTGAAACGCAAATGATCGTAGATTTCGCAGATTAGATGACTTACTGTATTTGAGGGACGATGTTCTTTGTGTGAATTTGCGATAATCTGCGTTTCAATGATACGATCATTTAATTAGGATATAGTACTTAAATTTATAAAAAAGAAGAATATGTCAGAAAGAAAATGGGAAACAATCAAAGAATACGAAGATATTCTTTTTGATTACTATAACGGCATTGCCCGTATTACTATCAATCGTGAACGTTATCGTAACGCATTCACGCCTACTACTACGGGTGAAATGAGTGATGCTATGCGTATTTGCCGTGAAGAGTCCTGTATCAGTGTAGTTGTGATTACCGGGGCAGGCGATAAGGCTTTTTGTAGCGGCGGTGATCAGAATGTAAAAGGCCGCGGAGGTTATATTGGAAAAGATGGAGTACCTCGTTTGAGTGTATTGGATGTACAGAAACAAATTAGGAGTATTCCTAAACCTGTTATTGCTGCTGTAAATGGTTTTGCTATTGGTGGCGGACATGTGCTCCATGTGGTGTGTGATCTTAGTATTGCGTCAGAAAATGCCATTTTCGGACAGACGGGACCTCGTGTAGGTAGCTTCGATGCAGGTTTTGGGTCCTCATATCTTGCCCGCGTGGTAGGACAGAAAAAGGCACGTGAAATCTGGTTCCTTTGCCGTAAGTATAATGCACAGGAAGCACTTGATATGGGATTGGTGAACAAAGTGGTACCTTTAGAGCAGCTCGAAGATGAATATGTTCAGTGGGCAGAAGAGATGATGCAACTCAGTCCGCTTGCTCTTCGTATGATTAAAGCCGGATTGAATGCCGAGCTCGACGGACAGGCAGGTATTCAGGAGTTGGCGGGTGATGCAACAATGCTGTATTATATGACTGATGAGGCTCAGGAAGGAAAAAATGCTTTTCTTGAAAAGCGTAAACCTGATTTTAAACAATATCCCAAATTGCCATAATAAAGAAGATTGGTTTTCTTTAAGAGTAAATGCTATGTACGATATAAAGATTCATCCTCATAAGCTTTATTTTAAGCAGCCGGCGGGTACATCACGGGGTACTTACGTCACTCGTGATGTATGGTATCTACATCTTACTTCTGATATGTATCCCGATAGGGTAGGTATTGGTGAGTGTGCTCCGCTTCCTAAACTGAGTTGCGATGATATTCCTGATTATGAATCAGTCTTATCCCGAATCTGTAACCGTGTAGCTGCCGAAGGAACTTTTTCGGTAGAAGAACTTCGGGAGTATCCTTCTATTCTCTTTGGACTTGAAACAGCTTTCCGTCATCTGGAGGCAGGGAGTTTTGCACTTTGGAATACGCCTTTTTCACGTGGGGAAGTTGGAATTCCTATTAATGGTCTTATCTGGATGGGCGATTACAAAAAAATGCTTGAACAGATTGAAATGAAGATGCAAACAGGATTCCGTTGTATCAAATTAAAAATAGGTGCTATCAATTTTGAGGAAGAACTGACTTTATTACGTTTTATTCGTTCTCATTTCTCTGCAAAGGAAATAGAGCTTCGTGTGGATGCTAACGGTGCTTTTTCTCCGGTTGATGCAATGGATAAGTTAAGCCGTTTGGCGGAGCTTGACCTGCATTCCATAGAACAACCTATTCGTGCCGGACAATGGGAGGAAATGGCGCGTCTTACTGAGGTAAGCCCTTTACCTATTGCATTAGATGAAGAGTTAATCGGAATCAATATCTCAGAAAATAAGCGGCGTTTGCTTGAACAGATCCGGCCTCAGTATATTATCTTGAAACCATCTCTTCATGGAGGTATTGCCGGTGGTGACGAATGGATTCGTTTGGCTGAGGAGCTGACAATCGGCTGGTGGATTACTTCTGCTCTCGAATCTAATATTGGATTGAATGCTATTGCTCATTGGTGTGCTACATTTAATAATCCTTTGCCACAGGGACTTGGTACCGGTGCCTTGTTCACTAATAATATAGAGATGCCTCTTGAAGTAAGGAAAGATTGCCTGTGGTATTCTGTAACACGTTAATTCTTGAATTGTCATGCAACTGAATAGATGTGAGCAGAGTTTGACATTAGAAGGCAAAAAGTACTCCCGGGAAGAAATAGTGCATCTGATTAGTAATGTTTCAGAAATGGCTTCTCCTTTTTTGCTTGATTTATGTCATTTTCTTGCTGATTGGTTTAATGACTCCCCCTTTATGGAAGTCCATACTTCCGGGTCTACCGGGACACCCAAAGTGTTGATGGTTCGTAAAGAGCAGATGATGCAAAGTGCCCGTTTGACTTGTGAGTTTTTGAATCTTCGTATAAATGATACTGTTCTACTCTGCATGCCTTTACAGTATATTGCTGGTAAAATGGTAGTGGTTCGCGCATTGGTGGCTGGTTTAAATCTTATATTACGTACTCCCTCCGGGCATCCGCTTGCCGATGTGGATATGCCACTTCGTTTTGCGGCAATGGTACCTTTACAGGTCTTTAATACTTTGCAGGTACCACAAGAGAAAGAGCGTCTTAGTCACACAGATATACTTATTATAGGTGGGGGGGCTATTGATGCAGCTCTTGAGGCAGAGATACGTTCATTACCCGGAGAAATTTATTCTACTTATGGTATGACAGAAACACTTTCACATATCGCTTTACGCAGGTTGAATGGTGTTTCTGCCTCTTTATATTATCGGCCGTTTCCTTCAGTTGAACTATCACTTTCTTTGGAAAATACATTAATAATAAAAGCACCTTTGGTATGTGATGAAGTGTTGGTTACAAATGATGTTGCGAAGCTCTATCCGGATGGTAGTTTTATAATTGTTGGAAGAAGGGATAATATCATTAACAGTGGAGGCATTAAGATACAGGCAGAAGAGGTAGAGGAATTATTGAAACCTTTTATTACAGTTCCTTTTGCCATAACATCTATATCAGATTTAAAATTAGGGCAGGCGGTTGTACTTCTGTTGGAAGAAGGAATGGATATCAATATGTTAAAAGAGAAAATTCATTCTGTATTACCTAAATATCAATATCCTAAACAGATACTCACAATTTCTCATCTCCCAATTACCGGTAGTGGAAAAATAGATCGGGCCAACTGTAGATTGTTTGCTGAAAAAATGGTACAAATATGATCCTTTTTTTATTTATTACTTTATAAGGATCGAATATAATATATGAAAATTAAAAATGGGAGATAGTCCTTTAATTCTACACGTAAAATTTTAAGAGCCTGACCGATTCGGTAATTAACAGTCTGTGGAGAAACTTTTAATTTGAGGGCAATTTCTTTATGGGTGAGGTGATACTTCCTGTTTAATTCATAAGCCTCCCGAAATTCGATAGGTAGTTTTGCTAATGCTTTGTCATAAAGTTTGAATAGTTCATTCTCTAAATAAAAGTCAGGACTAATGAACTCTTTCTCGTATTTATCGGCTATTTCTTGGTGGACTTTTCGTTTTATTTCGTGATGGGTTATACGGTTTAATGCCTTGTTTTTCACTATGGTAAAAAGCAGAGTTTTTAGCGTAAGTTCTGCGATCAGACTTGAACGGTTTTCCCATAACCACATCATGGTATCTTGTACGATTTCCTCTGATTCAATTTGGGAAACATATTGAGAACAAAACGCACATAATCCTCGGAAATAATAACGGTATACTTCTTCGAAGGCCTGTACATCGCTGTCCCTTAATGCGGCGATTACGGTACTATTATCATTTATATCTAAAGGTTTAGTAAAGTTCCCCATTCTTTTTAATTAAATATACAACAAACATACTTATAATTTCTCCATTCTCAAAATGAATCATTAAATAATATTTTTTTTTCTATTTCATTTAGTATCTTTGCTGCCACAATTGTATTACCTACGACAATAGTATATATTAGGTATAAAGATTGAACATGATGGATGAAATGAAATTACTGAGCTACTTCAATGGAGAGCTTAGTGAAGAGGAAGCTTTACAAGTAGAGACTTGGTATAGAGCTTCTGAAGAAAACCGGAAGCTACTTGAACAAATATATTATACAGCATTTGTCGGGGATCGCGTTGCTGTGATGAATTCAGTTGATGTAGAAGGTTCTCTGAAGAAGTTGAAAGTCGCAATGAAGCCCAAAGAGAGTGTAGTAAGGAAGCATCGCTCTATTGGGTGGAAGCGTTATGCTATTCCGTTGGCTGCTTTTCTTACCGGAATTGTTTTTACTATCGGCTTATCTTATTTAGCATTAAATAAAACGTCGAATTATATTGTAGCAACAACAGCTGGACAGCGTGCGCAGTTTGTGTTGCCGGATGGTTCTAAGGTATGGTTGAATGCCTCTACTCAGTTAGCTTATAAATCTTCTTTATGGAGTCGGGAACGTCAGGTAAATCTTACGGGTGAAGCTTATTTTGAGGTGGCACGTGATGAACATGCTCCTTTTATTGTAAACAGCAAAAACATAAAAACGCAGGTGTTGGGTACGAAGTTTAATGTACGTGCTCGTGCTGCAGAAGAGAAAGTTGTTGCTACTTTGCTGAAAGGTTCTATTCGTGTTGATTTACCTCGGGAAAATAATGAGGGTTTCATTTTAAAACCAGGACAGATTCTTAATGTGAATACTTCAACTCTGCAGGCAGAACTTACAGAATCTTCTTCACCCCGGGATGTACTTTTATGGATACAAGGAAAACTTGCTTTTGAGCAAGCTACGTGTTTAGAAATGACGCGATGTCTTGAACAGCACTTTGACGTTCATTTTTATTTTAAAGATGAACAATTAAAAAAAGAACGTTTTACTTGTGAGTTCCGTACGGATGATAATATAGAAGATATTCTCTCTGTATTATCATTAACCAAACGTTTCCAGTATAAAATAGACGGAAATAAGATCTATTTATCTGCCGGGAAATAAAAATAGATAAATTCTAAGTACTCATCAACTAATAAATTAGAGAGAGTATATCAAAGAAGAGTTTGCATGTGATCTACGTGTCTCTCTTTGATATACTCTCTTTGTCTTTTTATCTATCTTTTATTCATATCTTTTTTAGACTATTGGGGTTTTTAACGTCCTTTTTTTCTCTTTTCTTTTAAATTTTTCTCTTTTCTTTTAGTAACTATGCTCTGTTAACTGTATTATTTTAGTAAAAGCGAAATAACAACCAATATAATAACCTAAAATAATTATAGATAATGAAAGATATTCCATAAAAAAGATTTCCTGTATTGGATTTTATATTGAGATGGTTTCTTAATCTGTTAATGTTAAAAGAATACGAAATGAAAAAAATTACAAAGTACAAGATTAAATTCTTGTTGGGGTTCCTTTTCCTTTTTATTCCAGCCTTTTTAAGTGCATCTGCACAAAATGTACTGTTAAATCTGGATTTTACTAATGTCCCTTTGAGTAAGGTGCTGAACGAAATTGGTCGGCAAACTTCTCTGTCAGTTGTATATAATACTAAAGATATTAATCCTGATAGAGTAGTGACGATTAAAGCTAATCGTGAGAAATTAGGGACTGTTATGAATCGCTTACTTAAAAATACTAGTGCCTCTTTTTCAGTACGGGATAAGTATTTGGTGCTCTTTACAAAAGAAGTGGATGAAGTGAGAAACGTGACACAGCAGAACAAACGTATAATAAAAGGAGTAGTAACGGATGAAAACGGTGAGCCTTTGATTGGAGTAAGCGTACTGGTTAAGGGAACTACTACAGGAACTATTACTGATATGGACGGAATTTATTCCCTTGAAGTGCCTGAAGATGGTGTATTGGAATTTTCCTATATTGGTTATCAAAAAATATCATTATCGATTGCAGGGCGTACCTCTTTCAATGTAACAATGAAAGAAGATGCACTACAATTAAATGAAGTGGTAGTTACTGCTATGGGTATCGAACGCAAAGAAAAGTCCTTGACGTATGCAACTCAAAAAGTGAGCGGTGAGGAGCTAATGAAAGTGCAAGATGCCAATTTTGTTAACTCACTGCAGGGAAAGGCGTCTGGTATTACAATTACTCCAAGTGCCGGTGGCGCCGGTGGTGCATCAAAGATTTTATTAAGAGGAAACAAGTCAGTTTTAGGAAACAATAGCCCTTTAGTAGTGGTAGATGGTATTCCTATGACCAACAATATTAGTGGACAAAAAGGCTGGGGGGATGGTTCTGGTATTAATTACTCAGGTACATCTGAAGGTTCTGATCCTCTTTCAACCATTAATCCTGATGATATTGAGAGTCTTAACATTCTAAAAGGCGCTAATGCAGCTGCTCTTTATGGTAGTGCAGCTGCGAATGGTGTCATTATGATCACTACTAAGAAAGGTAAAGAGGGACGTATCGATGTCAATATTTCTTCTAATGTTACATTTGAAAAACCATTATTAACTCCTGAAATACAAAATATCTATGGTGCGTCTCTTAATCTGTCTGCGAACACATTAGCTCTTGATAGTTGGGGCAAAAAGTTGACGGATATGACATCAGAAGAGCTTGCTTATGAAGGAGCTCATTTACGCAATTATGCAAATGATGATGTTGATGATTTTTTTCAAACAGGTGTTACTGTGAATAACTCAATATCATTGAGTGGAGGATCGGAAAAGATACGTTCTTATTTTTCATTTGCTAATTCTCATTCGGATGGTATGGTTCCCAGGAATAATTACAATAGAAATACGCTTTCTTTTAGACAGAGTTATGCGCTATTTAATAAGAAATTGAATATTGATGTATCTGTGAATTATGTACATACTGTTCTGCGTAATCGACCTGGTGGTGGTACGGCATTAAATCCGTTGTATGACCTTTATACAACTCCTCGTAATATCGATATGCAGTATTATAAAGACAACTATATGATAGAAAAGGGGCAATGGTTATCTAATCCGCAGGGATACTATAAGAAAAACGGTAACTCTTATGAGTGGATTTCTGACGTTCAGGTACCCTTGGAAGGCAAGCAACAACAATGGGCTTATACCTCTAAAGGTCATAATAATCCTTATTGGTTGGTAAATGAATGTACGGGAAAAACGGAAGAAGAGCGATTATATGGATACGTAACTGCTAAATATGAATTACTTGCAGGGTTGAATGTACAAGGACGTTTGAGTATGGATCGTACCCGTACTAAAGGAACATCCAAGCGTTCAGCTACAACATGGACTCCTGCTGCAATGGAAGATTATGGTATATTTGGACAAGATATCAACCGCAGTAACGAGATTTATGTAGATTACTTGTTGAGTTATAATAAAGATATTAAAGATTTTTCTGTATCTGCTACAGCCGGATGGGTAGGACATACTATTAAAGGAGAGATTCAGAAAATATGGACTCAAGCTACTGTTGCAGATCCTCAAAAAAGGATATTGCCAACCCAGGTTAACTTTTTTGAGCCTACAGCTTCAGACGGATCTTTGGGTAGTAGAAGTTTTTCAAAATCTTCAGATTGGGATAAAGCTGCGTTATTTACTGCACAGTTAGGATATAAAGAGAAAGTTTATATTGACGGTAGTTATCGTAGAGACTGGTATCGTGCTTTCAAACAATTTGAAGGTCGTGGTACTCCTACTAATTATGGTTATTTTGCTGTGGGTGCAAATGCTTTGTTGAGTAAAATTTTCTCCTTACCAGAAGTTATAACTAACTTAAAGTTGAGAACCTCGTATAGTGAAGTGGGTAATTCTATTCCTAATATAATATTTTCTAAGAGTACAGAAAATAAACTGACAGGATCAGTGACAACCTCTAATTATGGATATTTTGCTAATCCTATACCTGAAAAAACGAAATCATTTGAAGCAGGTTTTGATCTTTCATTATTTGGCAATTCTTTAGATATGGATTTTACCTATTATAATACAGCTCTGCATAATGGTTATTTGTTGAATGCAAGTGGTAGTGGAAAAGCCATTCCTGTTAATACCGGATTAATTCGAAATTCAGGTATTGAAACTACTGTAGGTTACTCTTTAAATTTGGCTAAAAATTTATTGTGGAGAACAACTGTGAATTTCTCTTACAACAATAATAAAATAGTAAAAACCTATCATAATGAAAATGGTGGTGAAGTCTTGATTGAGCAAAAGATAGCAGGTGGAAAAGTTCAAGTTAAATATGTTGAAGGCGGATCTTATGGAGATATGTATGCTACCGACTTTTTACGTGACGAAGATGGAAACATTTTGTTAACAGATGAAGGTAAACCACAACTATCTGGTGAGCAATTTGGTGTTTATATTGGAAATATGAACTCAAAATTTCAATTGGGATGGAGTAATACTTTCACGTATAAGGATTTCTCTCTTTATTTCTTGATTAATGGTAAAATTGGCGGTAAAGTGATTTCCTTCACTGAAGCGGAATTGGATAAGTTAGGAGTTTCTCAACGTACTGCCGATGCACGCCTGGCTGCTGAAAACAATAATGATTTAATATGGAATGGAAAACCTGCTATGTATATGCCAGATGGAAATCTCGCACCGATAAATGCTTATTACCAAGGAATTGGCGGTGATGTAAATGCAACACAATATGTTTATGATGCTACAAACTTCCGTTTGAGAGAATTGTCTTTGGGATATACATTCCGTAATTTGTTGGGTGCCTCCAAGAATGTGTCATTGTCTTTGATAGCGCGCAATCTGTTCTTTATCTATAAAGATGCACCTGTAGATCCGGATATCTCTCTTTCTACTCAAAATGGTTTAGGAGCTTTTGAAATATTTAATATGCCTTCTGCCCGTTCGTTTGGTATTTCACTGAAAGCTAATTTTTAATTAGTATATATCGTTAAAAATGACAATTATGAAAAAATATATATTATCAGTTGCGTGTGCAGTATTTGCCACGTTTGGACTACAATCTTGTTTGGATTTTGATATTCCGGGAGATGAATTTACCGGAAATGATGAACTTAAAGATGATGTCGTATATCATGGTCAGGCAGATTTGATTGATTATCATAAAGAAATCAGTGAGGAAGGATTTGCAAAAGCTGAAACTGCATTAAGTAGAACATTTGGACAATTATTGACTGCTCAATATAGTATGCGTGGAGGAAAAGAGGGGAATATGCCCGGTGGCCATGCGTATCAATATCAATTCAGTCTGGGAGTTGATAATTACGCAGGATATTTATGTCTTCCACATAATTTCGATGGTCGCATAGCGTCTACTTATTACGTAAACAGAGATTTTAATTCCGGTCCTAATGGTTCGTTTACAATTACCAAAAATAATCTGACACCTATGCTGAATCATCCGGATATTGATTCTATTCCTGAGATAAAAGCAATTGCACTTTTATTATACGATTATGCTTCCCAAGAAATGGCTGATATATACGGACCTTTTCCATATATAAATTATAAAGAGAACAAGGAGGAGCATCCGTTTACTTATAATACATTATCTGAAATTTACGCAACAATCGTTGATAATATTGACACCATATCTGCTTGCTTTAAGCACTATCCACAGCGTCCGGAATGGTATAAGAAAAAGGTGGATAAGTTATTGATGAGTTATGATGCAATAACAACCGATTGGAAAATTGATACATGGGATCGTTTTGCCAATTCATTAAAGCTGAGAATGGCTATGCGTACAGTAAAAGTTAATCCTGAAAGATCAAGAAAATGGGCAGAAGAAGCCATAGAAGCTGGTGTTGTTGAAAAGTTGTCACAAGAAATAGCTTTGGATCCTATGTTTGTCGGATTTTCGAATCCTTTGCTTGAGATTTCTCAGACATGGGGGGATACTCGTCTGAACGCTTCTTTTGAGAGCCTGTTGATGAGCCTGAAACACCCATATACAACTTATTTGTTTGAGAAGAACTCTAATCCGTTAGTCAATCGTGATGATAATAATAAAATACTTGCAGCAAATACGCGCGTTGTAGGTTTACGTGCGGGTGTGCGTATGATACCCGGACAATCTTATGATAATAATCCTCGTATTGCATATTCTCGTATTGGCAGTTCTTACATAGCTATGGCTCCACTTTATTTTATGAAACTTTCAGAAGTTGATTTTTTAAGAGCTGAAGGAGCGATACGTGGCTGGAATATGGGAGAAAGTGCACAAGTACTTTATGAACGTGGTATTGATAATGCCGATGTAGAAAACAGGGCATTGGGGAGTCGGTACGCTACAAAACTACCTGAATATAAATCTTTAGATACACCGGTTGCTTATGTGTATGAAGATCCGATGGATGATGCTAATAATATGGTTAGTGTCACAAAAATAGGTGTGAAGTGGAATGAAGGCGATGACCTTGAAACGAAGTTGGAAAAAATTATAACTCAAAAATATATTTCTCTTTTCCCATATTCATATGAAGCATGGAGTGAATTACGTCGTACAGGGTATCCTAAGTTATTTCCTGTGTTGAATGTTGAAGATGGTGATAGAAGCTTAAAACAAGGAGATTTACTTCGCAGAATGCCTTATCCGGGAGATACGGACGCTATTAAACAGGATATAAATGATACCGGATTGAAAGCTTTGGGAGGTAGTGATGTACAGGCTACGCGTTTATGGTGGGATATTGATAAACCCAATTTTTAATATGGAGTGATTTTAAAGTAAAAGGATGGTACTATGAAAAGTACCATCCGGATACCGATTGTATAATTTAAATTTTTTTATTATGAAAAGAATTACATTGGCATGTATGGCAGCTGTGTGCTGTTTATCGTGGGGAACGCCGGTAATGGCTGAAGGAGATATACCACCTTCTGCTTCAACGGAATTATTTGATTTTACCCCTTTCAATGATAGGGAAATGTTGGAGCTGTTTTTGACTGCTCAGGAAAATGGACGTAAATATCCAACCGAGGCGGAATTTGAAGCAGCAGGATTCAATTTGATTGATTTAGAGTTTGCACGTTCTCATGTACGTCCACGAGCTATTTTGAAAGATAAAAGTAAAAACTTATATCCGAATATATACGAAAACCGTAATTTGTGGATGAATATTCCAATGGGAGTTGGTAAAGCAATTGGTGGGTATCCAAGTTCTACATTCAGTGATGATACATATTCTATGTGGAATTATACAAATTTATTCGGATCATGGAACCATGGTTTATTTCAGGCACCAGGTTCGTGGGTAGATGCTGCTCATAAGAACGGTACGGATATTTTTAGTGGAATTAAGTTCTTTGAAAGTTGGACACCCGGAAGTGAGTCTGCGAAGTACAGAGAAATGATAACCGCGAAAAATCCAGACGGATCTTTTAAATATGCCGAAGCATTTATTAACTGTTTAATGTTTTTTGGAACAGATGGTATCAATTATAACTGGGAAGATACCGGTTATGCTGATGCTGATGTAATGGCTTTCCATAAAGAATTGTATAAAATAGCTGAGCGGGAAGGATTTAAAAATTTCCATATTGGTATTTATACATCTAATTCTACACTTAGCCAACGCTATGTTGACGCATTGTATGGAACAAAAGAGACAGGCAAAACCGCTGATTTGATGCTTAATTATGCTGGTGGTGACTTTTCTTATGGAATTGGGTCCTCGGTTGATATTGCCGAAGCAAATTATGGGAATGCCGATGGAGTATATACTGGAGTTTGGATTGTTAGCATGGATAGACGCTGGAGCGCTTTGAACGAAAATGAATCAGCCAAAAAAGCTGGAGTATGCTTATGGGGCGAACACGGTCAGAGTCGTTTTATGAGTTATAATGTGGGTGCTACATCTATGGAATTTCAGTCTAATTATCAGAAATTATTAGAAAGAACTTTTTCCGGAGGTAACAGAAATCCGGCCAATTTATTGCCAGTTTCCAATACAGGAAATAATTGGGAACAGGATGGAGACAAAGAGCCCTTAGAAAGTTTTTGTGGATTAGCAACTTTTATTCCTGAACGTACGGCTATTCAGGGAGATCTTCCTTTCAATACATTCTTCTCTTTAGGTAATGGAGAACGTTATAACTATAAAGGAAAGAAAACTTTTGCCAGTTGGTATAATATAGGGGCACAGGACGTAGTTCCTACTTATCGTTGGTTGGTGTATGATGCGGGTACTACAACTGTTTCTACAAAAATTCAACCTTCATTTACTCATGAAGATGCTTATATTGGTGGGTCTGCCTTACGTTTGGAAGGTTCTTCAACGGACAACGGTACGGATATTGTTCTCTATCGTTCTAAGTTAAAAGTGTCAGGTACAGATCCTGTAGTCAAAGTTGCTTTGAAATCAGGTGCAACAGGTACAGAACCTTCACGTTTATATGTGATATTAAAGAAAGAAAATAATGACCAATGGTTTGAGTATGCAGTTGGTGAAACTAATGGCCCAACATGGGAAGAGAAACAGATCGCTTTAGCAGGTTTTTCTTCTAATGATGTTATAGAATACATAGGATTCCGTGTGAAAGGTGCATATGCTGGTAATTATAACATGTTGGTTGGTAAGTTAGAATTGAGTGATAGTCGTATTGCTACTCCTGCTAATATAAAATCTAACAGTTTAGTTGTTGAGGTAAAAGAAGAAACGACCAAGTCTCTTTCATTGAAATTGAATTGGGCGGTAGATCCTACAGGTCTTAATTTCAGCCGTGCAAACTGGGGATTACTTTATAATGATGAAGCTAATATAGATCATTTTGAGATCATGTATAAAAATGGCGAAAACGGTAAGATCTCAGAGATAGCACGTACAACCGGATGGTCTGGATTTGCTGGTAATATTGTTTTTGAAGGAGATAGTGATGAACCTTATGTTGGAGTACGCTCAGCATCTGTTGACTTCAAGACCTATTCTCCAATACAGTGGGTGAAAGTAGAACGCTCTACATCTCCTAATTTGCCTGCACCAAAAGATAATACATATTGTGAATCTGTTGTAAATCCTGCGGCCGAAGGAGTTGATATTGCCCGTGAACAACGTTATGTTGAATCATTTACTACAACTGGTGCTGACCAGAATTTAGATTACCATGCAAGTGCTCCTCAACCGGACGGAACTCAATATGTGAATGCTACTGATCATGTGTTAAAAGTAAAACAAGGACAAACCATTACATTGTCTTTCAAAGCTTACGATACAAGTACATTGTCTAAAGTTGACGGGTTACGCTTCTGTTTTGCAAAAGGTTATATGGATTTGGATAAGAGTGATTCATTTGAACCGGATGGTGATGAATTATTGTTTGACTTAGGTACTGTAAGGAAGGGTACGCCCGAATTCGAAACTGTTGGATACACAAAAGAATTTACGATTCCTGCTGATGCTGCTGTTGGAAAGAGTCGTCTTCGTGTTGTATTCTCTGATGCATGGTTTGCACACCCTGGTCCTTGCGGACAAACTGCTAAAGGATTTTCTATTGACTTCGGTGTAGAAATTACAGGTGATAATCCTCAACGTCCTGTTGCTCCTGATTTGCATGATCAGGGAGAAGCTGACGAACCGGATCGTGTAAGAGATGAAGATCCGACTACTCCTCCTTCAGGTGTTGAGAATATAAAAGAAGGATATGCTGGTTTCTCAAAATGCTGGATGGATCCTGCAGAGAATGTAATATTCTTCCAGGATGTAGAAAGAGCTTGGATTTATACAACTACAGGACAATTGGTTAAATATGTGATTGGTAATCCGGAGAGTTTGAATGTGGCAGAACTGACATCTGGTGTTTATATTGTAAAAATGGAATATAACAATGTAATTCGCAGTCAGAAGTTACTTAAACAGTAAAGGTCTTTTTTATATTAAATATAAGAATCTATAATTGATAGATTGCCCGAAAATACAGTGAACGTAAAAGTTCGCTGTGTGGAATATTCCACTTCGGGCAATCTTTTTTTTATTTTATGAATATACTAATTATGAGAAAAGTAAAAAACATATTTATAATTGGGCTATTTCTCTTTCTGGTTGTTCTTCCTTGTAACGGTTTTACTTTCAACCCTTCTATCCCCTTGGAGGAACGTGTTCTTTTATTTGATATGGGAGATGGCGGCTCCCGCTTTTATCGCATTCCGGGAATTGTAACGGCAGCTGATGGTTCTTTGGTAGTAGTGGCAGACAGGCGTTGGGATAAAATAAATGACCTTCCGGCACATATAGATGTAGTGTCCCGCCGGAGTGAGGATAATGGTAAAACATGGTCAGAAACTGTGACAATAGCAGGTGAAGGAACGACTGTTGGTTGCGGAGATCCGGCTATTGTATTGGATAAGAGGACCGGACATTTACTTTGTATTTTTGCTTCCGGTAATGGATTATGGCAATCGGGGGAGAATAATCTGATGAGAATTAATATTTCTAAAAGTGTTGATAATGGTAAAACGTGGAATGCTCCTGTGGATATCACTTCGCAAATTTATGGAAAAGACTGCCCTGATAAAATTAGAAGATACTGGTATGGGGCTTTTGCCTCTTCCGGAAGAGCTTTACAGTTACAGGATGGCCGGATTATGTTTTGTATAGCTGTAAGAACTACATCTGATTGGGGGGGGCCATTAAGTAATTATGTCTGTTATTCTGATGATGGTGGAAGTACCTGGAAGGTTTCAGAGAATGCAGCCGATAATAATGGTGATGAAGCCAAACTAATAGAACTGAATAATGGTGATATTTTAATGAGTATTCGTAATAGGGAAAAAGGAGTCCGTAAATTTTGTATATCTCAGGATAGAGGAATGACATGGGGAAAATCATACTTGCAGTCAGATATTCAGGATCCGGCTTGTAATGGCGATATTATGCGATACTCTACCACAAAAGAAGGTGCCCTTAAAAATATAATTCTTCATTCTATCCCCGATGATAACCGCATCCGACAAAATGTTTCTGTTCTTTTAAGTTATGATGAAGGAAGAACCTGGCCGGTAAAGAAAACAATATTATCCGGATTATCAGCTTATTCATCAATGACGGTGTTGCCGGACGGAACTATTGGCATTGTAGTGGAAGAAGGTAAATGGGATGATTCATTGCCGGGCGCTGATGGCTTTAAACTTTGGTTTGTTCGTTTTACATTGAGTTGGCTTATGAGTGAAAACTGATTTAAATCGTTACAAACCTGGATATAAAAACAGGATATACTTTAAGGTGAGATTATCTTATGGATTTCTTTGATTGTAAAATTAGTATTTTAACAGTGACTTAAAATGCATATTAACAGTGCGTTAAATACGTATTTTAGCAACACAAAAGTACGTACTTTTGTGTTGCTTGATTATCATTACTTTATGATCGTTCTATAATCATAAAAGAACATTTATTCTACTATAACTTCATCTATAAACATGTGTGCCTTCTCCGTGTGTGCACCATGCCAATCAGGGATAGAGGAAGTTGTATTTACCAATATCCGTATACGGTCAGCTTCTACTTCCTTAAACTGACAACTATACTCTGCCAGTCCATCTTTAACATCAGTTGTAGCAACGGGAATATCTGTCTCTCCCTGCTTGATAAATTCACCATTTTTTCCGGTAGCTGTCCATACGGTAATCTTTGTGGGCGGGAAGATATATTCACCAAATTGTATCATAGCTCCCACTTTGACAGAAGATACAGGAGTTGCTTTTCCCAAATCAATGGTAATATCCATTGGTTCATCCATGAATCCCATCCAATAACCTGTGCTGTAGTTGAAATCTCCACGTAGGCCGTCTGTAAGGATGGAAGCTCCGGCAAATGTATATTTCTCTGTTGGAGTAGTTGCCAGAGTTGCCAGTTTACCGGTTGCTTTGTTGAAATTGAATTCTTTCTTGAATGTACGGGTTTTCACATTGTCTCTTACTACGATTGCCTGTAACACACAGCTTTTGGAAATTGCTATTGGTCGGGTATAACGGGTACTTTCTTCTGTAGGCTGACTTCCGTCCAGTGTATAATACATAGGTGAGTCTCCCAGTGTCGATAGAGTTACTACTACTTTGCCTTCAGAAGCAGTAGGTACATCATATTTTGCTGCTATTTCATAAATATGCTTTCCATAATTCACACCCATTACATTATAAATAGATATAATGTGGCTGAGGCTGTTTTGAAAACGTTCCCAGCTTTTATTTGCAGGTTGTGTCCATTGTACTTCACTTAACGCAGCCAGGCGGGGGAGTAACATGTATTCCAACTGTTCATTGCTCAATATATATTCTGTCCACAGATTACCTTGTGCTCCGATAATGTAAGCACGCTCCTGTTCGTTGAGTACGGCAGGAACCGGTTCCAATGAATATACCTTTTCGACAGGGTTGTATCCGCCGATGGCTAAAGGCTCATCCTGTGTATTCATGGTCGGATAGTAATCCAGGTATACATAGTTGTTAGGAGTCATGATGACAGGGTGTTTCAAACGGGCTGCTTCGATACCACCATCCATTCCACGCCATGACATAACAGTGGCGTTAGGTGCCAGTTCACCTTCTAAGATTTCATCCCAACCGATAATTTTCCGTCCATGATCATTCAAAAACTTCTCAACACGGGCAGTAACATAACTTTGCAGGAAGAACTCGGCTTTATGTTTTTCATTGGCTTTCAATCCTTCAGCTTTGATGCGTGCTTGACATCTGGGACATTTCTCCCAACGTGCTTTGGGACATTCATCCCCGCCGATGTGTATGTATTCCGAAGGGAATAGTTCCATGACTTCTGTTAAGACATTTTCAATGAAAGTAAAGGTCTCTTCTTTGCCCGGACATAATACATCATCGCGTACACCCCATTGGCCGGATACTTCATACGGTCCACCTGTACATCCTAAATTGGGGTAAGCTGCCAATGCTGCCATCATATGGCCGGGTAGGTCTATTTCCGGAATAACATTGATGCAACGTTCATTGGCATATTCTACAACCTCTTTTATATCTTCCTGTGTATAAAATCCGCCATATGGAGTAGTGTCATAGTTTTCCCATTCTTTGCGTATCATCGTTTTATTACGGATACTGCCTATCTCTGTCAGAAGGGGATATTTCTTTATTTCAATGCGCCATCCCTGGTCGTCCGTAAGGTGCCAGTGCAATTGGTTTTGTTTGTGAAGAGCCATAAGGTCGAGTATCTTTTTCATCTCTTCTTTAGGAAAGAAATGACGGGCTACGTCAATGTGCAAACCTCTATAGCCGAAGCGTGGAGCATCTTTTATTTCTACACAAGGCAATGTCCACTGAGTATCAGCAACAGGCTCGTTTCCGTAAATGGCTACTGGTAATAATTGCTTTAATGTCTGAAGGGCATAGAATACTCCGCTGCGGTCAGACGCTTGTATCATTATTTCGTCGGGTTGTATATTGAGTTCATAACCTTCGGGAGCTATTTTTTCATTGGTTTTGAAAACAATGCTTTGTTTGGAAAGTGTTTCGGTCTCATTGAGAGGTTGAACTGCTGTTTGAAATCCGGATACTGTGTTCAGGTTTTCACTGAAGGATTCGATAATGGGAGTGCTGTTTTTATCTAATTCCGGAGATACATAGAAAACAGTTGAATTGTTGAATGCGAAATGTCCTGTATTTGTTTTTAATTCATTAGGTTGGGGAATGAGAGAACATTGCTCTTTGTTTCCTTTTTCCTGACAAGAGGTCATGCTTAGCATGAGGGTACATAACGATGCGGACAGTATTCCGCAAAAGTGTTTCGATAAACTCATAAGTAGTAATTTAATGGGTTATTGATAATTCCTTTATTATATAATACAATTATAAAGCGGGTAGTGCTAACCTAAAAGTCATTAATTTCTTTGTTGGCTTTAAAATAATTGATTTCTACTATTTTATGAGTTTTAAATTAGGATTGTTGAGTTAGTTTTCTATATATTTGTCTACCCTAAAACAGCTTTTATTTTTTACATTTAATTAAAATACCATGAAAAAATCTTTATTTACTGCTATGCTGGCACTATTTTTTTTAACACACGGCCAAATGATATGGGCGGTTGATAAAACAGCATCAGTACATACCCGTTATACCTTTGAAAGAGGGTGGAAGTTTATTCGTTCGGATGATGCGAATTTTAGTCTCTATGATTATGATGATAGTAGTTGGCAAGAAGTGACGGTTCCGCATGACTGGGCTATTTATGGCCCTTTTAGTATTCAGAATGATCGCCAGAAGGTAGCAATAGCACAAGATGGACAGAAAGAAGCTATGGAGCACGCCGGCCGTACGGGAGGACTACCTTTTGTCGGTGTGGGTTGGTATCGGTTGGATTTTGAAGCACCTGCGTTTGCGAAGGGTAAAAAGGCTACATTGGTCTTTGACGGTGCTATGAGCCATGCACGTGTTTATGTGAATGGAAAAGAAGCAGGTTATTGGCCATATGGTTATAATACATTTTATTTAGATGTTACTCCTTATCTGAATGCTGAAGGTAAAAACACTCTGGCTGTTCGTCTGGAGAATGAAGTGGAGTCATCCCGTTGGTATCCGGGTGCCGGGCTCTATAGAAATGTACATTTGATAGTAAATGAAGAGGCACATATCCCTATGTGGGGTACGCAGTTGACTACTCCGGTGGTAGAAGATAACTTTGCACGGGTACATTTGAATACATCATGGGTAATGCCGGAAGGCAAATCTCCTTCATCCTACCGTATTGTTACTGAAATAAAAGATGCAGATGGAAAGGTGGTCAGTAAAGAGAGTAAACAGCTTACTGATTTCGATAATCAGATATTCAGTCAGGAGTTTGTGGTTGAAAAACCGATGCTTTGGACCCCGGATACTCCCTATTTGTATATTGCCGAATCAAAGGTATATGAGGGTAATACATTGAAAGATGAATCTGTTACTCCGTTTGGTATTCGTTCTATTGAAGTGATTCCCGATAAAGGTTTTTTCCTGAACGGAAAGAAAACAGTGTTTAAAGGTGTCTGTAACCACCATGATTTAGGTCCGTTGGGTGCTGCTGTGAATGACGCTGCTATCCGTCGTCAGATACGTATTCTGAAAGATATGGGGTGTAATGCTATTCGTACTTCCCATAACATGCCGGCTCCTGAACTGGTGAAAGCTTGTGACGAAATGGGAATGATGCTCATGGTAGAAACTTTTGATGAATGGAAGGCTGCTAAATGTGAAAATGGTTATCATAAGGAGTTTGATCAGTGGGTAGAGAAAGATCTTGTGAATGTGCTGCGTCACTATCGCAACAATCCCAGTGTAGTGATGTGGTGTGTTGGTAATGAAGTACCCGACCAGTGGAATGGGGATCGTGGTCCGAAGCTCTCCCGTTATTTACAGGATATTTGCCATCGTGAAGATCCTACTCGCCCTGTGACGCAGGGAATGGATGCTCCGGATGCTGTGATAAATAATAATATGGCAGCAGTAATGGATGTGGCGGGATTTAACTATCGTCCCCATAAATATCAGGAGGCTTACAAGAAATTACCTCAGCAGATCATTTTAGGAAGCGAAACGGCTTCTACTGTAAGTTCAAGGGGAATTTATAAATTTCCGGTTACTCGTACCTGGATGAAGAAATACGATGATCATCAATCTTCATCCTATGATGTGGAACATTGCGGATGGTCTAATTTGCCGGAAGATGATTTTATACAACACGAAGATTTACCCTATTGTATTGGCGAATTTGTGTGGACCGGTTTCGATTATTTAGGTGAACCCACTCCTTATTATACGGATTGGCCCAGTCATTCTTCTTTGTTTGGTATAATTGACCTGGCAGGATTGCCCAAAGATCGCTATTATCTGTATCGTAGCCATTGGAATAAAGAGAAAGAAACATTGCATATCCTTCCCCATTGGAACTGGAAAGGACGTGAGGGAGAGGTGACTCCGGTTTTTGTTTATACCAATTATCCTTCGGCCGAACTGTTTATTAATGGCAAAAGTCAGGGTAAACGCACAAAAGATTTATCGGTTACAGTATACAACAGTGCCGATTCTGTTTCGATGATGAGTTTGAAACGCCAGCAGCGTTACCGTCTGATGTGGATGGACACTAAATATGAACCGGGCACAGTAAAAGTAGTTGCCTACGATGAGAATGGGAAGGCTGTGGCTGAGAAAGAAATACACACAGCCGGTAAGCCACATCACATAGAGCTGGTCCCGGATCGCCGGATGTTGCAGGCAGATGGAAAAGACCTTTGCTTTGTAACGGTAAAAGTGGTGGATAAAGATGGAAATCTATGCCCGGAAGCTACTGATGAAATTCGTTTCAAAGTGAAAGGATCTGGCGTGTATTGTGCCGGTGCCAATGGAAATCCGGCTTCTTTGGAGTCTTTCCAAATCCCCCGGATGAAAGTATTTAGTGGAATGATGACAGCGATTATTCAAACTACCGATAAAGCCGGAGCCATTGTTCTTGAAGCTACAGGAAGTGGACTTAAGAAAGCAACTCTTACGGTTGAAAGTAAATAATTTGCGTTGGAATTAAAAAAAAGTAGTATATACAAGTTAGTATTTTATCGGTTTCGGTTGTATTATATACAAATGCATTATAATCGTTAACCGATAAAATACTTATTGATGAATAAAAAAGCCTTTAACCCTGTTTCATGGGTTCCTACTGTGTACTTTGCCATGGGGTTGCCTTTTGTCGTATTGAATATGGTATCCGTTCTGATGTTTAAAGGACTGGAAATCTCCGACGCACAAATAGCCCTTTGGACTTCGTTGATTATGTTACCATGGACTTTAAAGTTTCTCTGGAGTCCTTTTCTTGAAATGTTTAAGACGAAAAAGTACTTTGTTGTCCTCACCCAGATTGTTTCCGGAATAGGTTTTGGGCTTGTTGCCTTATCGTTACAGCTTCCTCATTTCTTTGCTTGTTCCATAGCCCTGTTGGCTGTAGTGGCTTTCAGTGGTGCTACACATGATATTGCTACTGATGGTGTTTATATGACTGAGCTCAGTAAGCCGGATCAGGCTAAATATATCGGTTGGCAGGGTGCTTTTTATAATATAGCCAAGATTGTAGCTTCCGGTGGATTGGTTTACCTGGCCGGATGGTTAGTGAAACACTTTGGAGGGGTGGAAGGAGCTTCCAGAGAAGTGATGTATGAAGCCAACGTACATGCCTGGATGATTGTCATGTTCATTATGGCGGCTGTGATGATATTGTTGGGACTCTATCATACCCGGATGCTTCCTTCCGGTGGAGCTGCTGCTACCGAAGCGACCTCATTTGCTGAAACGTTTAATAAACTGGTAGAAGTCATCCTTGATTTCTTTAAGAAGAAGCATATCTGGTATTACATCGCTTTTATTATTCTCTATCGTTTTGCCGAGGGATTTGTGATGAAGATTGTACCGTTGTTTCTGAAAGCAGGTAGAGAGATAGGTGGATTAGGATTAAGCGAACAGGAGATTGGCATTTATTATGGCACATATGGAGCAGCAGCTTTTGTATTAGGTTCTTTACTGGCCGGTTACTATATTTCGCACCGTGGTTTGAAGAGAACACTGTTTTCTCTTTGTTGCATCTTCAACCTGCCTTTTATGGCTTATACGTTGCTGGCTATTTATCAACCTACCAATGGAATGCTGATAGGTGGTGCTATTGTATTAGAATATTTTGGATATGGGTTTGGATTTGTGGGGCTCACCTTGTTTATGATGCAACAAGTGGCTCCCGGAAAACATCAAATGGCCCACTATGCTTTTGCTTCCGGCATTATGAATCTGGGAGTGATGCTTCCGGGAATGGTCAGCGGGTTTGTCAGTGACTGGTTGGGTTACCGTGATTTCTTTATTTTTATCCTGTTTGCTACTATTCCGGCTTTCCTGATTACCTATTTTGTGCCGTTTACATATCCGGACGCCAAGAAATAAGTAAATGTTCTAAATTATATGATATTATTATTGAAACGCAGAAACTCATAGATTCACGCAAAGTATATCATCGCTCAAGTATAGCGCAGTCATTTAATCTGCGAAAATCTGCGATCATCTGCGTTTCAATAAAACGCTGTCATAGTATGAACTAAATTTGAAATGCTACTTAAACATTAATATATTAATATAAAGAAAAGTATGAACGAGAAAATTAATATGCCCTGGGAAGAACGTCCCGCTGGTTGCACAGATGCCATGTGGCGTTATTCAAAAAATCCTGTTATCGGACGTTATCACATTCCGTCATCAAACAGTATTTTTAATAGTGCCGTAGTGCCGTTTGAGGATGGATTTGCCGGAGTATTCCGTTGTGACAACAAGGCAGTGCAAATGAATATCTTTGCCGGTTTCAGTAAGGACGGCATCAATTGGGATATCAATCACGAACCTATAAAGTTCAAGGCAGGCAATACGGATATGATTGAGTCGGAGTATAAATATGATCCGCGTGTAACCTGGATTGAGGATCGTTACTGGATTACCTGGTGCAACGGCTATCATGGTCCTACTATCGGCATTGCATATACGTTTGACTTCAAAGAGTTTTTCCAGTGCGAGAATGCTTTCCTTCCATTCAATCGCAACGGGGTACTTTTCCCGCAGAAGATAAATGGAAAATACGCCATGTTGAGTCGTCCCAGCGATAATGGACATACTCCGTTCGGTGATATCTATATCAGCTATAGCCCGGATATGAAATATTGGGGAGAACATCGCAATGTGATGAAAGTGACTCCATTTCCTGAAAGTGCATGGCAGTGTACAAAGATCGGTGCAGGTTCGGTTCCTTTCCTGGTTGATGAAGGCTGGCTGATGTTTTATCATGGAGTAATTACCACCTGCAATGGTTTCCGTTATTCCATGGGAGCGGCTATCTTGGATAAAGATAATCCGGATAAAGTGCTATACCGTACCCGTGATTATCTGCTTGCACCTGCTGCACCTTATGAGCTACAGGGAGATGTACCTAATGTTGTATTCCCTTGTGCAGCATTGCAGGATGGCGAGAGAGTTGCCGTATACTACGGAGCAGCCGATACTGTAACGGGACTTGCTTTTGGCTATATTTCCGAAATCATTGAATTTATAAAAAGAACAAACATTGGATGATTTACGATTTTACGATTGATGTTAGAGTAGAAGTTAGAGTTAGAGAGAATATAATAGAGAGAGTTCCTTCAATCGTAAATCGTAAATTGTCTAATCGTCAATCTTTCTTGATCCTTTCAACTTTCAATTAAATAAATGAAACGACTTTTATTGACTTACACATTGGCTGTCTTTCTGCTTCCGGCTTTTGCCGGAGGTGGAGAGAAGCTTTCCCCTGTTGATTATGTGAATCCTTTTATTGGTACCACCAACTTTGGTACAACAAATCCCGGAGCGGTTTGTCCGAATGGGATGATGTCTGTTGTACCTTTCAATGTGATGGGTTCCGCCGATAACAAGTATGATAAAGACGCCCGTTGGTGGTCTACTCCTTATGAGTATCATAACTGTTTTTTTACCGGATACTCCCATGTAAATTTGAGTGGAGTGGGTTGTCCGGAGTTGGGCTCTCTTTTGTTAATGCCTACCACAGGAGAGTTGAATGTGGATTACAAGGAATATGGAAGCCGTTATAAAGACGAGCAGGCTTCGCCGGGTTACTACACAAATTATCTGACTAAATACAATGTGAAGACTGAAGTAACTGCCACCCCCCGTACGGGCGTTACCCGTTTTACATTTCCGGAAGGAAAGAGTCATATATTACTCAATTTGGGTGAAGGGCTTACCAACGAATCGGGTGCCATGCTTCGCCGGGTGAACGCCCAGGAGATAGAAGGAGTTAAACTCTTAGGCACTTTCTGTTATAATCCTCAGGCGGTATTTCCTATCTATTTTGTGATGCGTGTCAACAAACTCCCTTCGCAAACAGGGTATTGGAAGAAACAGCGTCCGATGACCGGTGTTGAAGCCGAGTGGGATCCGGATAATGGTAAATATAAACTTTATACCAAATATGGAAAAGAGATCGCCGGAGATGATATCGGTGCCTTTTTTTCATTCGACACCGAAGACGGTGAACAGGTAGAAGTAGAAATGGGTGTTTCCTTTGTAAGTATAGAAAACGCCCGTCTCAATCTGAACAAGGAGCAGGAAGGCCGGGATTTTGAGAAAGTACATGCAGAAGCCCGTGCTCGCTGGAATGATGATTTATCCCGTATTCTTGTAGAGGGAGGGACAGAAGATCAGAAAACCGTTTTCTATACAGCCATGTATCATTTGCTGATTCATCCCAATGTTTTGCAGGATGTCAACGGAGAATATCCGGCTATGGAAAGCGATAAAATAATGACTGCCAGTGGCAATCGTTACACGGTATTCTCTTTGTGGGATACGTATCGGAATGTGCATCAGTTGCTTACGCTGGTTTATCCGGAGCGGCAGATAGACATGGTACGTACCATGCTTGATATGTATCGTGAACACGGCTGGCTTCCGAAATGGGAGTTGTATGGTCGTGAGACGCTGACAATGGAGGGAGATCCCAGTATTCCCGTGATTGTAGATACCTGGATGAAAGGTTTACGCGATTTTGACATTAATCTGGCTTATGAAGCCATGTACAAATCGGCCACTCTGCCCGGTGCTGAGAATCTGATGCGTCCGGACAATGACGATTATATGTCTAAAGGTTATGTGCCTCTGCGCGAACAGTATGATAATTCGGTTTCTCATGCATTGGAGTATTACATAGCAGACTTCGCTCTTTCCCGGCTTGCCGGTGCTTTGGGAAAGAAAGAGGATGCCAAACTGTTCTACAATCGCTCATTAGGATATAAACATTATTACAGTAAAGAGTTTGGCACGCTTCGTCCCATACTTCCTGACGGAACTTTTTATTCTCCCTTCAATCCGAAAGAAGGTGAAAACTTTGAACCCAGTCCCGGCTTTCATGAAGGTAATTCCTGGAATTATACATTCTATGTGCCCCATGATGTATATGGACTGGCGCGGTTGATGGGAGGGAAGAAGTCTTTCATCAACAAACTGCAGATGATATTTGATGAAGGTCTTTATGATCCTGCCAATGAACCCGATATTGCCTATCCTTATTTATTCTCTTATTTTAAAGGAGAAGAATGGCGCACGCAGAAGGAGACACAACGTTTATTGGCTAAGTATTTCACTACTCAGCCGGACGGTATTCCCGGAAATGATGATACGGGAACGATGTCTGCCTGGGCCATCTTTAATATGATAGGTTTCTACCCGGATTGTCCGGGATTGCCGGAATATACTCTTACCACTCCTGTTTTTGATAAAGTGACCATCCGGCTTGATCCGAAATGGTACAAAGAACGTGAGCTTGTGATAGAGTCTACCCGTCAGAAACCCGATGCTTTGTATATTCATAATGTAAAAATAGGTGGTAAAAAGATAAACCGCTTCCGTATCACTCATGAGGAGTTGGTACACGGCGGGTTGTTAGAGTTTTCTATCAGGTAAATGTTTTTCCCCAATTAGTTTAGTAATGAAGGTAAAAAGGAGAGACTGTCCAGACATTGTTTGTTAGGGCAGTCTTGTTTTTATTAGCACTTTTGCTTTCTCAATTGTATTATTAGTACGAACCGAGGGGCACCACAGAGGACACAGAGAACACTGAGTTTTAAATTTCTGATGAAACGCGGATGATCGTAGATTAAAAGCTGTAGTTCTTTATTTTAGATTAATTTTTCTTTGCGAAACTCGGTGCCCTGTGTACTCTGTGGTGAAATACATTCACATGATTAGTACGAGTATTTATTTATTATATTTGATAGTATGAAAAAAGGATTTGTTTCATGTTTATTGTTTATGTGTCTTGGGATGGCAGGATGTCAGCAGAAGGATGTTGAGATACGGATCATACCGCAACCACAATCGGTTGAAACTTCTTCCGGAACTTACCGGTTACAAAAACAAGCTACGTTTACTTCTAATCTGCCGGAGACAGAGGGAAAAGAGTTTGCAGAATATGTGCAGGCTTCTCCTTTGGGTTTACAATTGGGTACAGAAGAGCGCGAAAAGGCAGCTGTTCAGTTTGTGATAATTGCTCCCGGCAACGAACATGATTCGGCAGAGAGCTATCAGTTAGAAATAACTTCAAAAGGTATTGTGGTGTCTGCTCCTTCCGGTGCCGGGCTGTTTTATGGTTTTCAAACATTGCTGCAATTGGCAGATGCTGATACAGACGGTACCTATACCTTGCCATTGGTTGATATCAAAGATGCTCCTCGTTTTGCTTACAGAGGTTTGCACCAGGATGTATCCCGCCATTTCCGAACCAAAGAATTTATAAAGAAACAGTTGGATGCCATGGCACGCTATAAGCTGAACACCTTTCATTGGCATCTGACAGATGGTGCTGGCTGGCGTCTGGAAATAAAACGTTATCCGGAACTGACGGAGCAGGCAGCTTATCGTCCTTATCCTAACTGGAAAGCATGGTGGAAGGGGGGCCGTAAGTATTGTACAAAAGACACTCCGGGCGCAGACGGAGGATATTATACACAGGATGATGCACGGGAGATTGTGGAATATGCGCGGCAACGTCATATCACCGTTATTCCCGAGATAGAAATGCCGGGGCACTCGGAAGAAGTGTTAGCCGTTTTTCCTCAGTTGTCTTGTTCCGGCAAGCCCTATGTAAATTCGGAATTCTGTATCGGCAATGAAGATACCTTTACTTTTCTGAAAAATGTATTGTCGGAGGTGATGGATATCTTCCCTTCTGAATATATTCATGTGGGCGGTGATGAGGCGAACATGGAAAGCTGGAAAAAGTGTCCTTTGTGCCAGAAGAGAATGAAGGCGGAGGGATTGTCTGATGTGAAAGAACTGCAAAGCTATCTCATTCATCGAATGGAGAAATTCCTCAATGACCACAACCGTCAGTTATTGGGATGGGATGAAATCCTGGAAGGTGGACTGGCTCCCCGTGCCACTGTGATGTCATGGCGCGGAGAAGGGGGAGGAATTACTGCTGCCCGGGCAGCGCACGATGTGATAATGACTCCGGGAGAGTTTTGCTATCTGGACGCTTATCAGGATGACCCTACCAGTCAGCCCGAAGCTATCGGGGGTTACCTGACTTTGGAGAAGGTATACTCTTACAATCCTGTACCTAAAGCACTGACCAAGCAGGAGGCCGCTTACATAAAGGGGGTACAGGCAAACGTATGGGCAGAATATATATCTACTCCCGAACATATGGAATATATGATTTATCCCCGCTTGTTGGCATTGGCAGAAGTAGCATGGACACAGCCGGAACAGAAAAATTGGGAACACTTCCGGCAGTCTGCCCTGAAAGAGGTTAACTGGTTGCAGGCTCACGGATATCATCCTTTCGATCTGAGTAAAGAAGTAGGAGAGCGTCCGCAGGCAGCCATACGCATTGAACACTTAGGGCTGATGAAACCGATTCATTACACAACTCCGTATGCACCTCAATATACAGCCGGAGGTGACTCGGCATTGGTAGACGGGGTTCGCGGCGGATGGACGTATGGAGATAAGCGCTGGCAGGGATTCCTGAATACAGATATGGATGTTACGATTGATCTGGAGAAGGTGACGGAAATTACTTCGGTAGCTGCCGAGTTTATGCAACTGTCCGGCCCTTATGTATGGTTGCCGCGTGAGGTGATAATTTCTACATCAGAAGACGGAAAGACGTTTACAGAAGTGCAGCGTTTATTTACCGATGTTCCTACTACTGAAGACCGATTGGTTTTCCGGACTTACCGATGGGAAGGAAAAGCATCAGCCCGTTACGTTCGCTACCAGGCTTTATCCAATGGGATAGAAGGAGGATGGCTTTTCACAGATGAGATTGTGATTAAATAGGGATGACTGAATGTATGTATTTGACAAACAATAGGATAATTTGATGCATTACCTTGTTGTCATACAATAAAAAGAGCCACAATAACCGTAAATTGTGGCTCTCTCGATTTAGAAACAGTTTTGTTTTAAAAAAAGGAATCAAAACTTGCTGTGGGGGACTTACTTGTTGTTATAAGCTGTCAGCATCCAAACCATTTTCTCTTGTTCTTTCAGGTAATCGCTCATCAAAGCTACTGTTACTTCGTCACCGGCTTGTGAAGCGATGGACAACAGTTTGCGTTCTTCGCCGATCAGATGGCTGTAAGTCTCCAGAATATTCTCTAAAGCTTTCTCACCATTACTCACCCGGTCTACTTCGTTGATGTTGGACATCTTGAGGTAATCACTGAATTTATTGGCGGGAGTTCCACCCAGCATCAGGATACGTTCGGCTATTTCGTCAACTTTCTCGGCTGCATCGTTATAGAGATCTTCGAACTTGCTGTGGAGTACAAAGAAATCATGTCCTTTAATGTTCCAGTGGAAGCCGCGAAGGTTGGTGTAATATACCTGGAAATCTGCTAATAATTGTTGCAAAGATGCTACTACATTGTTCACTCCCGATTCGTTTAACTTGATGTAATCTAATGTTTTCATAACTTGTTTTATTTAATTTGTTTATACTATTTTTCTTTTTCGTATTGCAAAGATAGGGCGAAAATGTATACGTGTCAAACTGATAATTTCTATCTTTGCATAGACAGAATCTATAACCTATAAAACTTTGATAGATGACAATACAACAGTTAGAGTATATACTTGCTGTAGATCAGTTCCGGCATTTTGCCAAGGCGGCAGAATATTGCCGGGTGACGCAACCTACTTTGAGTGCCATGATTCAGAAACTCGAGGATGAGTTAGGAGTTAAGCTCTTCGACCGTGCAATGCAGCCGGTATGCCCCACGCGGGTGGGAGAGAAGGTAATTGCTCAGGCCCGTGCCGTACTTGCCCAGGCTTCACAGGTAAAAGAGATTATCAGTGAAGAGAAACGTTCGCTGTCCGGTACTTTCCGTTTGGCGGTATTACCTACGATCGCCCCTTATCTGTTGCCACGCTTTTTTCCGCAGCTGATGGAAAAGTATCCGGAACTGGATGTACGGGTGACAGAGATGAAAACAAAAGATATCCGCCAGGCATTACGCGACGGAGAAATTGATGCTGCTATTTTAGCAAGTCTGCTCGAAGATGCTGCGTTGTCAGAAGAGATTCTTTTCTATGAACAGTTCTATGGATATGTATCTCGTAAGGAGCCGTTGTTTAAGCATGATGTGATTCGTACATCCGATATTACGGGAGAACGGTTATGGTTGCTTGATGAAGGGCACTGCTTCCGCGATCAGTTGGTGCGTTTCTGCCAGATGGAAGCTGTGAAACTCCATCAGATGGCATATCACCTGGGAAGTATGGAGACATTTATGCGTATGGTAGAGAGCGGGAAAGGAATTACATTCGTTCCGGAGCTGGCAGTGTCTCAACTCTCTAATGAACAAAAAGAGTTGGTACGTCCGTTTGCCATTCCCCGCCCTACAAGACCCATTGTGCTGACCACCAATAAAGACTTTATCCGTGGTAGTTTACTTTCTGTACTGAAAGATGAGATACGTGCAGCTGTACCCAAGGAGATGCTTAGTTTACAGGCTGTGCAGTGCTTGGTTTAATGGACAGTGGACAATTGACCGTGGGCGGTGTAACTAAACGGAAGTACCTATATAAACGGCATCATTACCCTTATCCGGTGTTGTATTTTGTCCTTCTCAGAAAGGAACGCTCTTTTCCCCGGTGCACAGTCTTGTTTTACATGTACATGTAAAGCTGCATAAGATGTACATGTCGTACTGTCCTACATGCACATGTCGTACTGCTTTACATGTACATCTAAAACAGCGTTACACACCGAGGCTTCATACGTTACTCTACGAGATAGAGCTTTATCGATACCGGAGAAAGAGATAGATGGTAATGGCAGACAGCACTTAGTACAAAACTGAATAGCTTTAGTCCAAATGATAAGATAAAAAAAGAACGATGACAATCATGGGAAGTTTGTCATCGTTCATCACATTTTATTATATCAGAATTAGTAGTTCGTTTTAGCCGTGTATGCAGATATATTTAGTTGTTGTGCAGTAGGTATTTGACTGCTGCTTTTGGATTCTTTGAAATCCATCTTTATAAATTGTATATTGTCGTATATCGTTTTTACACGGACTTTCAGTCCTTTGGCTATCTTCATTTCTTCGGCCACTTTATCGAGGTTGAAGGAGACGATACCTTCACCCAAGCTACCGCCGTTATCATCAAATGCGTTGTGGCGGAATTCTAAATTGATGTAACCTTCTTCGTCCACAAGTTCCGTATCTTCGTTGTGAACCAGATTGAGCATGTGTTTCTTGTTAGGGTTCCGTGTACCGTAATACTGGAATTCCATCGTAAGATATCCTTGTGCAATCCAATGGTAAGTGACGTTTATCTTATTATCACCGATGCTATCTGCTGTAGCCTCTGTAAGCGGGATGATACCTTTGGTCAGGATAGAGTCCATTTGTACTACTTGAATGTTATAATCATATCCCGGAATTTGCTCTTCGAGCTGATGAAACCATACAAATACACGCTTCCCATCTACAATCGGATAGTTACGAACTGCAGAGTCATCACCCGGATACATCTTTTTGCCACTATCCAGACCAAAATAATAATTGTCGTCATCAGTGGCTTTGAGGGTGGCAATGGTCAAATCAGAATAGCTTGGTCCGTCATCGTCCAGACATGACTGGAGGAAAGGAATAAGGACCAGAATCATTGTTGCTGCAATAAAATTTAATTTCTTCATAAGTTTGTTTGGTTTTCTTTTTACAGTTACACTTAATTAATGGCTATCATCGCCCGACATACTTCCTCGTGTGGGAAGCATACTGTATGAAAAATGCAGGATATAAAAGAATATTGCACGACAGACTGTTAAAGAAATAAAAGCAATAAAAGACTTGTTCTCTCTATGCAGTATTTCTATCTTTGCTGCATTTATAAGATAAACACGTGTTAAAGAGAATGGAAGAACAGGAGCTGACAGAGCTATGCAGGCAGGGAAACAACCGTGCCCGCAAAGAACTTTATGAGCAGTATTCAGGGAGGATGCTTGGCATCTGTCTCCGGTATGCCGGAGACAGGGACACAGCACAAGACCTGGTACATGACGGTTTCCTGAAAATCTTTGCTTCTTTTGATAAGTTCACCTGGCGGGGCGAAGGTTCTCTCAGAGCATGGATGGAGCGTGTGATGGTAAATGTGGCATTACAGTATTTGCGTAAAAATGATGTGATGAATCAGGCAATGGCGCTTGATGAAGCCCCCGAAACTTATGAAGAGCCGGATATTGCGGCAGTGGAGGCTATACCGCAAAAAGTACTGATGCAGTTTATTGAAGAGTTACCCGCAGGTTATCGTACCGTGTTCAACTTATACACGTTTGAAGATAAGTCGCATAAAGAGATTGCCCGGTTACTGGGTATAAATGAAAAGTCCTCGGCTTCGCAGTTGTTTCGTGCAAAGAGTGTATTGGCCAGGAGAGTGAAAGAATGGTTAATGGTGAATGACAGATGAAAAATGAGAAGATGAAAGATAAAGAAATGTGGATGGACAAGCTGAAGGAGAAGTTGCAGGACTACTCCGAGCCTATGCCCGCTTCCGGTTGGGAACAACTGGAGAAGGAATTGGTGCCGCCTGTTGAAAAGCGGATACTGTATCCTTATCGCAAATGGGTGGCAACAGCAGCGGCAGTATTGCTGGTGGCTGTTACATCCTTGGGCATCTACTTCCTGAATACTCCTACCGCTGAAGAGATTCGTCGTACAGCTGCCCCGATGTTGGCTGCTGATCCGGATATATTGCCTCAAACAGATGCGCCCCATGTACAAGTGGCGAAAGTAGAGCCGGCACGTACTATCCGTCCGATAGTTGCACAAGCGAAGAAAATAACGGAGAGACAGGGAACTGAACCCTCGGTACCTGTTGAGGCTGTTCGTGAAATAGCCGGTGGAAAGGAGACTGTGCAGCAGATAGCCAACGAGAAAGAGGAAATTGAAAAAGAACCGGTAGTAGCGAAAGAAGAATCACCTGTGGTGAGATCACATAAAAGATCCGGGCAGGATAAACTGCATATTCCGGTGGAAAAACCGGAATCTAAAAAAGGACGTTGGTCACTTGGTGCAGCGGTAGGCAACGCAGGAGGAGTTTCCCTTACAGGCAATGATCTGGCGGGTGGTGGTATACCTAATGAACAACGGCTCAACCTGGTATCCAATGCCGCCGAGGGAGAGATTATTCGCATCCCCGACAATCAAATGGTGGTATTCAAAGAAGGGGTACCTTACCTGAAACGTATGGATGAAATTGTGGACATCAAACATCATCAGCCTATCTCTTTTGGCTTGTCGGTACGTAAGGGGTTGGCAAAAGGTTTTTCGGTGGAAACCGGATTGACGTATACACTACTTTCTTCGGATGTCGAGATGAGTGGCGGTAATGCCATGATCGATCAGAAACTACATTATATAGGTATTCCTGTCCGGGCTAACTGGAACTTCTTCGATAAGGACCGTTTCACATTGTATGTGGCTGCCGGCGGTATGATAGAGAAGTGTGTATATGGGAAATTAGGGAGTGAAAAGCAAACAGTGAAGCCGGTGCAGCTTTCGGTAGCCGGTGCAGTGGGCGCACAATTCAATGCGACAAAGCATGTGGGTATTTACGTGGAACCCGGAGTGGCATATTTCTTCGATGATGGTTCCAATGTGCAAACCATTCGTAAAGAAACACCGTGTAACTTCAATATACAGGCAGGTATTCGCTTCACCTATTAAAAAATGCATTAAATATAAAATAAAACGGAGGCTTTTTAGAAGTCTCCGTTTTTTGTGAATTACACCGCTTGGCGCACCTCCCTGTGCGGGAAGCACTTAATTTATTTGTACTGTTTTGAAGTATTCTTTGAACAGGTTGGCAGCCTGTTCGATTTGTTCCGGTGTATTTTCTTTTATTCCTTTTAGCAGATACTCTTGTTTCATTGCCTCATATTTGTGTACGCCTAATGTGTGATAGGGGAGTATTTCTACTTTTTGGATCATCTGGTAACTACCCAGTTGTTGTCCCATTGCACGGATATCTTCTTCAAAATCGCTGTATCCCGGCACCAATACATAGCGTAGCCAGAAGGGACGTTTACGCTCTTCCAGCCAGGCAGCTGTGTGTAGCGTTTGTTCGTTACTCCGTCCGGTAAGCTTTTGGTGATGTGGCAGATTGAATTCTTTAATATCCAGCAAAACGAGGTCTGTCAGTTTCAAAAGTTTCTCTACATGTTCGTTCCATAATCCACCGTTGCTGTCAAGACAGATATGGATACCTTCTTCTTTCAATCGGCGAAACAGGGGTAACAGCGCTTCTGCTTGTAGCGTTGGTTCACCTCCGGAAAAAGTAATCCCTCCACGTTTTCCGAAAAAAGGTTTCTGATTGATAGCCATGCGGACAATTTCTTCCGGATCGGTGGCTGTTCCGCCTTTTACAGTAATTGTATCCGGATTGGCACAATAAAGACAACGGAAATTACAGCCTTGAAGAAAAACAACGAGCCGTAGACCCGGCCCGTCGAATGTTCCCATACTTTCATAAGAATGAACTTTGATTAATTGAAAATTGAAAGTTGAAAATTGAAAATTCATAGTTATTTATTGAGTGATGTTTTAGTGGTTCTTACAATACTGATTAATAATTTTATGATTTCACTACAATCTTCATGGATCGAAGTAAAGGAGCAATTAGTGATGAATTCGCTGTCTCTTAAAAGCATAAGCCAATATTCTGTTTCATTGGCTTCTTTCAGAGCTATATTCATCTTATTTAAAAAATCAGCTTTGCTTTGAGCATGTTCTGTTTCACGACATAGTGCTCCTATCGCCGTACCACTTCGCAATATTTGTTTAGATAATGTATATTCCTTTTTATCATTATATAAATACTTATATAATTTAATGATTCGAAGTGCAAAACTGTAAGACCTGTCCCCAATAATACCTTGTCCCATAACTGTCAATTGTCAATTGTCCACTGTCAGTTAAAAACGTTCGTGGAACGAACGGCTCAAAACCTCCAGTTGATGTTCGCGGCTCAGCTTGATGAAGTTCACGGCATAACCTGATACACGAATAGTCAGTTGCGGATATTTCTCCGGATGTTCCATGGCATCTTCAAGCATTTCGCGGTTCAACACATTGACATTCAGGTGGTGTGCACCTTTGGTGAAGTAGCCATCCATCATTGTTATCAGGTTCTCTATACGATCTTCGGCAGAAGCTCCGAGTGATTTTGGTACGATGGAGAATGTATTACTGATACCATCCTGCGAGTCACGGTAGCGTAACTTTGCAACAGAACTGAGGGAGGCGATAGCACCATTCTTGTCGCGTCCGTGCATCGGGTTGGCTCCTGGGGCAAAAGCAATACCTTTGGCACGTCCGTCCGGAGTGGCACCTGTCTTTTTACCATACATCACATTGGAAGTGATTGTCAGCAATGAAAGGGTAGGACGGGCATTCTTGTAAACCGGCAGCTTTTTCAGCTCTTCGCTAAAGTAGTAAACGAGGTCTACACCCAAGTGGTCTACTTTATCGTTGTCATTACCGAAGCAAGGGAATTCGCCGTTGATATCAAAACCTTCTGTCAGGCCGATGTCATTTCGGCGGGCTTTTACCGTTGCATGTTTAATGGCAGACAGAGAGTCGATTGCAATAGAAAGTCCGGCTACGCCATATGCCAGATTGATACGGGGATTGGTATCAATAAGTGCCATCTGTGCCTTCTCGTAGTAATACTTATCGTGCATGTAGTGAATGATATTCATTGCATCATTGTACACGCGGGCTATTTCAGTCAGTACCTTTTTGTAGTTGGCCATTACTTCTTCGAACTTCAGTACATCACTTGTCAGCACCGGGATGTCTTTCACCATAACAGTACCTGTGTTTTCGCAACGTCCGCCATTAATAGCAAGCAACAGAGCCTTTGCCAGGTTGGCGCGTGCACCGAAGAATTGTATCTGCTTTCCTATCTCCTGATAAGATACACAGCAGGCAATACCATAGTCATCCGACTGGCGTACTTCACGCATCAGGTCATCATTTTCATACTGTACAGAAGAGGTGTCGATAGAAACTTTAGCACAGAACTCCTTGAAACCTTCCGGTAGATCGGGGCTCCACAATACAGTCATATTAGGTTCCGGAGATGCTCCCAGGTTGTATAGTGTTTGCAAGAAACGGAAAGAAGTCTTAGTCACCTTTGTACGTCCGTCGTTGAAACGTCCACCGATAGACTCGGTCACCCAGGTTGGGTCTCCGGCAAAGATATCGTTATAAGATTGCATGCGCAAGTGGCGTACCATACGCAGTTTGATAACAAACTGGTCAATCAGTTCCTGTGCAAATGTCTCGTTGATATTGCCATGAGCCAGATCGTATTCAATATAAATATCAAGGAAAGACGATACGTTACCCAGTGACATCGCAGCTCCATCTTGCTCTTTTACAGCAGCTAAATAAGCCATATATACCCACTGAACAGCTTCCTGTGCGTTGTATGCCGGGCGGCTGAGGTCCAGTCCGTAGTATTCACCCATCGTTTTCATTTCCTTCAATGCCTTGATCTGTTCTGCCACCTCTTCGCGAAGCCGGATACGTGCTTCGGTCATGGGACCGGTCAATCCTTCCAGATCTTCAAGCTTGGCTTTAATCAGACGGTCGATGCCGTAAAGAGCCAGACGACGATAGTCACCAATGATACGTCCACGGGCATAATTATCGGGAAGTCCGGTAAGGAATCCCAATGAACGGAATGAACGGATCTCTTCGGTATATACATCAAATACTCCGTCGTTGTGAGTCTTGCGATAATGGGTAAATATATCTTTTACGCGTTCGTCTACCTCTACACCATTCTCATGGCAGGCTTTTGCTACTACATTGATACCACCGAACGGCTTGATGGCGCGTCTCAACAGTTCATCTGTCTGTAATCCGACGATAAGCTCGTTTTCTTTATCAATGTATCCGGCTTTATGAGAGGAGATGGTTGAAACGGTCTGGTAGTCAAGAGAGCGCACACCATTGTTGGCTCTTTCTTCTTCAAGTGCTTTGAGGCAACAGTTCCACACTGCCTTTGTACGTTCTGTAGGTCCTTGCAGGAAGGATGCATCTCCATAATAAGGAGTAATGTTATTACTGACGAAATCTCTTACGTTGATTTCTTTGCTCCAAAGTCCGTCATTAAAGGTTTTATTCAATTCCATACTTAAATATTAGTTAGTGGTTGGGTTATCCATTCTTCTTTAGAGCACGCAAAGTTACAAGCATTTTTTCATATTATAAGTATAAATATCCTCTATTTTGTGTTTAATAGCATAAAATACCTATAAATAAGGAGAGAAAATAAAAAGACTTATTCTTTTTTTTATAAAATCGTTTGGAGGTTTAAAATCTCTTTGTATCTTTGCACCGCTTTTAACAACAAGCACCTTTATACGAGTCTTGGTAGGCTGATAATGTAAGCCATAGTAGCGGAATAAAAAGGATATTTTGGAGAGGTGGCAGAGTGGTCGATTGCGGCGGTCTTGAAAACCGTTGTACTGCGAGGTACCCGGGGTTCGAATCCCTGTCTCTCCGCAAAATTAAAAATAATCCTTTGTAAATCAGGTGTTTACAAAGGATTATTTATTATATACAAAATCTCATACAATCCAATAAAGAATCTGTAAGTTTTTGTATGCTTTTACCGCCGGAGTAAAATTGCTTATCTCATGGCTAAGCAGATAGCCCGATAATTACTTAAGTGGCTGCTTACTGATTTTGACTTCGGTGATGCGGGAATCAATAGCCGTCATGACCGGCATGAATTCAATCTTCAGGTAATTATAGCTTTTATTTCCGATGACGGGAGAGAAAACCGCTTTGAAGAACATGCCGGTTGTCGATATTTCAGGTGTATTGCATACATCTAATTTGTTCCATACCACATTGTCGGATGAGCCGTAGAAAGCGAACTTTCCTTCTACGCCTTTCCGTCCATATCCTGTTACACTGAAATCGCTCCAGTTATCCCATTTATAAACAATCTCAGCTTTTTCCTTGTCTGTCGAGCGGTGCAATGTACAATGATTTCCATCGAAATTGTGAAAATTGAATGAACGGTCTTCGAACCTTTCGTTTGGATGCGTGCAGAATCCGTTGAATCCTAAGTTACTGGAGTGATGGAACATGCGTTGTATGCCTGTCATCGGGTCTGTGAAAAGAACAGTGTCGGGGCTAAAGACGAATTCTTTCTCTGTTCCGATCGTTGTCAGCATGATCAGACTGTTTGCCGGGGCTTCCACTTCAATGCCGTTTTTAGGCTGCTTATTTTTCAGGGCTTTGAATAAACGCGGAGCATTATTCCTCTCTACCGGGATATTGTTTTCAGTATAGATGTATTGGTTCAGCGTTATTTCTTCCTGTATGTTCGGAATTTCTATTATTACATTTTTGCTGTCATCTGAGGTATTTACGATAGCCATTGATAGATCTCCCTCTTTCGTTATAGCAGCAACCGAATTCAAGCCGATTTTAAGAGTAGGTGAGGTGTAGAGTATTTTGGAGCCTTTCGGGAAGTTCCTTGAGAGGATGGCCCAGGCATAAAACCACGGGCGGATCTTTTCTTGTTGCGGATCTCCCATTTCAGTACCCAGGGAATTCCAGAATCCCCATATCTTAAGGACCTTTTTTTCCGGATTTGAAAAGTGCATTGCATCATCCATATCCCAGGCGGTGATGGCTGACCATCCGGCACGCATGGATTCTATCACGACATTTGCCATGCTGACTCCATACCAATATTCATGGCAACGGGTTTGCTGGTCGAACCGTTCGTCATGTCCGTCTCTTATCCCTACTTCTCCGAAAACCAAAGGCATTTCTTTTCTCTTCAGGGAAGTGAAAAATTCCATTAAACGCATTTCATCTTCTACCGTATTTTTAAGGAGCCAGGCGTTGTCGATATACCAGTGATAGTCGAGTGTATTTATGTCGCCGAGGTTGTGTTCCAGTGTCTGGCTGAACCACAGGTCGCTCCAATAACCGGCATCCGGACCGACAATTGTTATTTTGCCATTCAGCCCTATTTCCCTGATTTCATCTTTGAGAGCTTTGATTCCATGGCTCCATGTCTGAAAGGGAATATTGTTAAGGTTCACTTCATTTCCCCAGTTATAGTTCTTTATGCAGGTATATTTTTTGTCGTAATAAAGATGCTTAAGACTGGCTCCTATATTTCTGACACTGGATTCGAGGTTGTATTGTTTGAACTGCCATTCGCCCAGCATGACATCAATTTTTTCAGCCTGGCAGAAATCGAGAATACGGTAAAGGTCGTTCATTCGCGACAGGGCAAAAGAATAATTCGCTTTTGCGGGGGCATCTTGATCCCAAATGTAGGTAGGAGTGTCACCTTTCTCATCCAGGCAATACCACTCGGAACGGATACAGCAACGGATGTAACCCAATTTCAACTCCCTTACCCGGTTAAGCAGGCGTTGCCACTTCCATTCGGGTAAGGTGTCCCGGTCGTTGGGCTCCCATTGTACCGCACCGCCAAAATAATTGTCTTCAATTACAAAGTCGGTGTCTACCGTAATCTTCACTTCTTGCTCTTTTTGGGCATAAAGGGTGAAAGCACACAACGATAAAACAGTAGATGTTAATATCTTTTTAAAGGTAGAGTTAAACTGAAACATAATCTTCGATTTTAGTTTTTTGTACAAAACTATGTTTCCGGCTTGTGTCTGAGGTTGTGTAGCGTATCAAAAAGGTTTCATTCTGTACTTTCCTGGTTATTATGTCCTGATTTGAGAGCTGTCCGGTTTCTGAATTCAATCGGAGTGCAATGATAGATGCGTCCGAACTCCCGGTAAAAAGTTGCCTTGTTGCTAAAGCCTGAGTCAAACATGATCTCCTGGGCGGACATCGTTGTCGTAGTGAGTAGCTTGGCTGCATGGCTAATTCGTATCGAACGGATGTAATCACTGGGGGCCACCTGTAGGATTTCTTTCGTTTTTCTGTAAAGCTGCATGCGTGAAAGCCCCAGTTGGGTATATATAAATTCAGGGCTCAATGCTTCATTACTTAAGTTTGCTTCTATGACTACTTTCAGCTTTTCGAGGAATTCTTTGTCGTCTGTGCTTATTGCTTTTCCCTCATAATAGGTGGTCATCTGAATGGGGGAGTTAAGATATTCTTTGTACTTATCCCGGTTTTCAAGTAACCTTTGCACGGAAGTAAGGATATGTCGGGTACTGAACGGCTTGGTTATATACATGTCCGCACCATATTCCAGGCCCTGTATCTGTTCTTCAGTTGTGATCTTTGATGATAATAGGATAATAGGGATGTGGCAGATGATACTGTTTTGCCGCACCTTATGAATAAAGGTGTAGCCATCCATCTCAGGCATCTTCACATCGCAGATGATGGCATCCGGTAGTTTTTGTTTTATGATTTCGAGGCCTTCGACACCATTCTGCGCAGAAAGAATGTTATAATGAGCATGAAGCGTATCGGTTAATAACTCAATAATTCCTGTTTCATCATCCAGGATCAGGATGGTTTGTTTATTGGCATCTACAGTAAGGGCTTCTATCCGTATGGGTTTTCTTACGACCTTTGTCTCGCTATCTTTATCCGGTCGCAGTTCTACCTTTAAAGGTAATTCGGTTTCCGCAGTCGGTTCGTTTTCTGTCAGTGGAAAAGAAACCGCGAAAGTAGTCCATTCGTTTTCATTGCTTTCGACAGCAATCTGCCCATTGAGCAATTGTACGACGTTGTAACAGATTGCCAGTCCGATTCCATGTCGGGAAACGTTACCTTCCGATGCCCTCTTTTCATAGTTATCCAGGATTCTGAAACGGTCGAATATAAAAGGTATTTCTTCCTGTTTAATCCCTTTGCCCTCATTGGATACGCGGATGACAAGTTCACTGGAAGTTGTGTTTATCTGTACCTCTATTCTACCTCCGTCCGGGGTATATTTGAATGCGTTCGAGATGAGGTTGAACATGACCTTCTCGATGCAATTTTTGTCGGTGAAACAAGTTTCTGCTTCCAGCGAGGTAGATACGGTAAACGTGCAGCCCTTGTGTTCGGCCATTTCCGAAAAGTTATCCGTCAGTTGCACAAGTTCCTCAATATCTATATACTGCCTGTTGATGGAGAAGTAACCGGTTTCGGTCTTGCGAAACTCAACGAGCTCCTTAATGAGGTTGTTCATCCGTTCAGCATTTGAAATAATGGTATTCAGGTATTTCTTTTCATAAAGATTGTTGCCGCATACCTCCAACAGGCGCTCACACGGACCGTATATTAACGCCAGTGAGTTGCTGAACTCATGAGCGATGTTAGTGAAGAACCTTAATTTCGATTGATGTATTTCTTCTTCTTTTTCCCTATTGAGCTTTTCTTTCCAGACTTCATTTTTCAATCTCATCCGGTTTCTGATAATTTTGAAAATAACGAAACAAATAGCCAGGCTTAGTATGGCATATAACAGGTATGCAGGGGTAGTCTGCCACCAGGGAGACTTAATAATAATCGTAAGCGTGAGCACATCATCACTGTAGATCGAGTTGTCGTTGCTACATTTTACATTTAGCATATATTTTCCCGGCGGTACATTCGTGAAGATAGCCGTACTGTTTTTCTTGTTATCTACCCATTCGTTGCTGAAATTCTCAAGGAAGTATTTGTAGTTTATGTTCGAACTATTAATGTAGTCAATAGCAACGAAAGATATATCAAAGAAATTTTGATTGTGGTTTAAGACAATGGTCGGAGTTGAGGCTTCACGATCATAGACTTCTGTAAAAGGGGTGGGTTTGTTGTTGATCTTCAACCGGCTGAGAATAACTTTGGGGGTATAGTTCTTACTTTTGATATCTTCCGGATTGAAAGAAATGAAACCATCAATCCCTCCGAAATAGAGTAGGTTATCCTGTGTGTCATTGAAAAAAGCATTGTCGGAGAATTCTTCGTTCAGCAAACCGCTACCCCTGTTGAAGATACTGAAAGTTTCCTGCTGGGAATCGAACCGGCACAGTCCGGCACCGGTGCTCAGCCATAAGTTCTCGTTTTTATCGCATAGGATACCATGTATCGTATTATTTGGTAAACCATTTTGTTGGGTATAAATGGAAAACTGAGCTTTGTGGTTAGCATAACTTTTTAGCTTGTTCAGTCCCACACTTGTTCCGATCCACAAGGTTTTCTGGGAAGTCATGTAAAGACTGAGGATATCGTTACTGCTTAATGACGCCTTATTGCGCGGATCTTCTTTGAAAGCCTGAAATTCCCCGGTCTTCTTATTGAAACGGTTTAGCCCTCCGCCCCTTGTTCCTACCCAGAGGATCGAGTCGTTTTCTTCGGCTATGGCATATACCGTGTTGTGGCTTATGGAGTTGTTTTTTCCTTTCAGGTATTGTTTAAAGTCACATATCTCCCACAGGTCATTTTTCTTTCGGATGTTCAGGTTGATAAGTCCAAAATAAGAAGTGCCCAACCAGAATGACCCGTCTTCAGAAGGGGCGATGCAGTAGATCGCTTCCATCCTATCTGTTTCATTATGCGTATAGTGATTTGGAATAAGATGCTGGGTCCTTTTCAGATCCGGCGTTAAAACATACAATCCGCTTCCTTCCGTACCTACCAAGATGGAACCGTCCGAGTGCTTAAATAAAGAATATATCTTGGTTTCCGGGAACCCTTGGGCAGCACCTATCTTTTCTATGGAAGTATAGGCAGGGGTTTTGTCTTTATTGAAATTGCGGAATACATAAAGTCCGTCGCCCTTTGTACCGACCAATAAATTCCCGTTTTGGTCGGTACAAATAGTACGGATAGCTTTATTTGTAAAGTGAGGGATGGACGAATTCAATATGTTTGTGAATTTATGTCCCTGTGTATAGAGCATAATCAGTCCGCTGCTGTCAGTCCCTATCCAGTAGATATTTTGCGTGCCATGGAAGAGGTAATTTGCCAGGAACTCGGTAAACATCCATTCGGAGTCGACCACGTTGGTGACTGCTAAGGTCAGGTGGAGAATGCCGGAACCGGAAAAGGCAATATCCACCTTATTGTCTTTGACTGACATGCAAGAGACATTGCCATGACTTTTAATCAGGCTATTGATATTATAGATACTGACAGATTTGTTCAAAGCTATATCATAACGGATCAGGCTGTTTGTGTTATCGAAATACCAGATAAAGTTGTCTTTATAATAATAGAAAGTCTGATTGAAAAGAGTTGAGGGCTGTATGCCGTTGAATACCTGAACCACTTCCGCCGGAACGTACCTGGTTTCTTCTTCAGCACTAAATTTTAACCTGTACAAACAGCCTTCGGAGGTATGTATCCAAAGATTTCCGTACACGTCAGCAAATAGGTTATGGATATAGCTGGTATTAACGTCGGGTATTATCAGAGGCTTGAACTCTTTTGTCTGGATATCATAATAAAAAAGACCTCCCTCAAAGAAGCTAAAAAAGATTCTGCCATCCTTATCGATAGCTATAAACGGATACTGTGTCTGTTTATGTGAGTCCTGAAAGAAACGTTTATATTCATTCTTGTCTACATCAAGCCTGTTTACTCCCTGGTCTGTACTGATCCATATCTGCCCCGACCTGTCTTCGGCAATGTTTCGGATGATGTGGTGGCTTATGCTTGTGGAATCGTTGAAGATGGGACGCCAGATGGTGAAATTTTGTCCGTTATACATGTTCAGGCCATCATACGTGCCAAACCACATTCTCTCTTTTGAATCCTGGAAGATATATGTCACGGAACTATTAGACAGGCCGTCGGCATTCTGTTTAAATCTGATTGTATTTCCCTTTGAAAGAAAAAGATTTGATACTGTTATGAAGAGGGTAAGTAGTACAATGTGTCTTTTCATGATAATAAGATATTTATGCCAGGACAAAGATAAAATTAAATAAGATTTTCCCTATCTGTCAGGCCGGTATTATTTTGTATCAAAAAGGTTTCATTAGGCACGTTGAGGTATATCTGCTATAGATTAATACCTATCTGGGATGAGAATAGACTCCGATAGAAATCCCATGCTGTAATTTTGCTTTCAAAATATGTTGTATATGAGAAACTCACAATTAGAAAAACTTAAAGCCTTTTATTTAGTTCTTTTTTCCTTCTTTTTTTCGATGGGAGGGAATCTGAATGCCCAGATGGTTACTGAAGTCGTAGCATCTAAAGATAATCCATGGTGGGGATTTGGATATAACCAATATTTATTAGATCGTAAACCGGATGGTAGTGATCTTACTCCCTGGGATGGTGGACACTGGCAGGTCACAGAAGAACGTATCCGGGCTATACGTCCCGGATTTGTGAGAGCACCTCTTTATCGCAGGTGGTTTAATCCTTCCGGGGTCACCGGAGTGTATGATTGGGATTCTCCTGAGATGCAGGATGTCTATAAAAGCTATGATTTATATAAAGAAATGGATGTATTTGTACTTGGTGGGCTGTGGGGAGTTTCCCAAAATTCCAATCAGACTTCATCCGAATACCTTGCTTCCGATGATTGTGTGCAGATGCTGGCCGATGTCATTTATCATTTTTATGTGACTAAAGGATATACTAATATGCGGGCTTTCACTCCGTGTAACGAACCGAAGGGAGTCAACTATACCTGGCAGTCCTGGAGCACTTGCATCAAAAAACTATATGCTAAATGCCAGCAGATGGGCTTGCCGGATACGATCTTGTGCGGTTCGGATTCTTGGGATGAGTGGGTGGAATACACAGCCCGTGATAATAAGGACCAATTAGGGACCTACGACTTCCATGCATATACGAGTGGTGAATTACCCGCTTTTCTGGAAAACGGTATTTACAACCACTTTGTTAATATGCTGGGGCTAATCAAAAAACAGGATGATAGCGGGAAGCCTGTCCTGGTTACAGAGGGGGCAGCAACCAATGTTTCGTGGATCGATTACCCGAATCAGGCAGGAGCTCTACTTACCGTTTATGATTATCATTACGGGACACTGATGGTGGATTATGCCATTCAAAGCCTTCGTTCGGGAGTGTCTTCTGTTTTGGCATGGGGGCTCGACGGGTTTGATCAGGGCAAGGATCCCGGTATGTGGAATATTTCAGGGAAGAACGGAGGAATAAAGCTTCGTCCCTGGTACTACACCTGGTCTTTACTATGCCGGAGTTTTCCGCGTGAAGCAACTATACTTGAAATGTCTCAACCTGAGAACCGAAAAGTAAAAGTCTCAGGTGCGATGATAAAGGAGGGAGAAGCAACAGACTGGTCGTTTGCGCTTGTAAACAGAGATATTTATTCGAATAGGGTTATACTGAAAATGCCGGAAGTAAACACAACCACTCAATTCTATATTTATACGTATAGTGAAACAACTCAGGGTAATGGCCGGGATTTATCTTTACCCTATCAGAAAGTTACTGTTGATAATCCTGCCGGCGGATTTTCGGTGAAAATACCTGCTGACGGAGCTGTCATCCTTTCCACTCTTTCGCCCTTAAACGAAGTTTCAAAGCCGGATACAGACCTGCTTAATGTTGACTTTGAAAATGATCGGGAGATAAATTATTCAGTTGTTCCGGTAAGCGGGAGTCGTGATTCGAAGGCAGTATGTGCAGATAATCCACGCAAGCGGGAGCCAAATACCAGTGAAAGGGTGTTGGAAATCAAACATGTGGCCGACAATACCGGTAGTTTGGATAATAATTTGTTTGCTGCCTGCTTTACCCCGGACAATGAAATCAATATTACTTCCGCAGCTCCTTATTTCAGTTACCATGTTTTACGTACCGATTATGCTACACAGGTGGGGATTGTCTTTACCCTGGATACTGATGAGCAAATATGCTATTACGTCGAAATAGAGCGGGCGAGGAGTTGGTTGGGCGGAAACCTCGATCTGAGTGGCTTTACCGGACGGAAGATTAAGAATATCCTTTTTTATCCGAACCGTAGATTTACCAGTGAAAATGCCGGTTCAGCCGAGTATACCTATTTCGATGATTTTAAACTGTCGGCCGATGCCACAAATGTCCTTGCTCCGAGTGAGGTGATCCCTTCATATGATGATTCGGAAGAGACGCTGGACACTTACATCACTTTTGAAACCGACAAGGAAAATTATAGTTATGCACTCGAAATGGGAAATGATAATTGTGAGGTTAGGACTGTAGACAATCCACGGAAAAACGATGAGAATATGAGTAGTAGATGTTGTGTGGTTGCACAGGCATACGGTGCTTTTACAGGAAACGAAGGAAAAGATATGACTGCATCTGTGACTCCTTTCCGCTACTTTAAAATAATAGCAGGTCGTCCCTTTCTGAATTTTCAGGTAATGCGTCCTACGGATGCCGTTGCTTTTGAACTGGAGGTGGTCTTTAGTGACGGAACAATTGAAAAAGAGAATTTGAATATGGCTGAGCGTAGAGTCTGGGAAAACCATTCGGTCGACCTGACGGCTCATGCGGGGAAGGCAATAAAATCTATCCGGATCAAGCCGAATCCCACTTTTGAAAATATCCCGGGTGCGTTTGAGTACAGCTATTATGATAACTTCAGGTTAAGCGAGAAAGATCAAGGTGCTACCTCTGTTCGTACTTTTGGTAGAAGCAATGTAAAAATATATGCCTCTGTCGGTAAGATTATTATTGAGGGTGCCGAAGGTAAAAATGCGGTTGTTTATACCCTTGACGGTATGAGCGTATATGCCGGAAGAATAGCCGGTAGGATAGCTTCTATTTCTCTTTCGGAGGGATTTTATATTGTGGCTTGTGAAGAATTGCGGGTGAAAATAAGACTATGAGTGTATTTCAATATACCTGTTTTGTTCGTTAATTTTTAAATCTTTAAATTATAATTAGTATGAAAATGAAATTTTACATGATTGCGGCCTTTATGGCATTAACAATGAGCTTATCGGCCCAGACGTATGTGGATGAAATGACGGAAGCGACAACAAGTGTTGACGCGATGATCAATGGGAGTATCCAATTCGAAGATTTTCACCTAAAGGCTCCTGAAGGGGATGTTGACAAAGATCGTTTCGGCGATGCTACTTATGCCTATCGGGCAACAGATAATGAAGATGTAAGTATCTGGTACAGTAATTATGACGGTCCTGCTATTTTGGATGGAAAGACTTTTACGGGTTTACGTATAAACCTTCTCTGGAAAGATATGCCTACTAAAGAATCTTTGGCTAAGATGTTCCGTTTGGAGTATTCTACAAATGAAGGTAAGAGCTGGACAAAGCTGGAAGATTTTAATCTTGACTTTATCTATGATTCGGACAAAGGTGAGAATGGTTATTGGAAAGACCTGTATATCCAGGGTGCCCTTCCTGCTAATGTTGGTGATGTGAAGTTGACATTACTCGGAGGTGAAACAAATTGGGTAATATCTATTCGCCGGGTTGAGATCTTCTACACTGGCGGAACGGCTTATTCTTATCAGAAACCCGAAGGAGCTTATGTAGAGCCTATCTCTGTATCGGATTTCAATTTTGATTTTGAAAGTGCTAAAGAAGTCATATCTTTAGGAGGTGAAAATCTTAACTCTTCATCTGTTGTCGTAGCTAATGCACATAAATACGGGATGAATAAGAGTGAAAATGTACTTAAAATAACTCATGCACCATTGGATTCTTCCAACCCGGAAGACGAATGGGGCTGGGGAAATGGCGATTGGTTCGGTACTTACGTTGCTTTGCCTTCGGATCAATTAAAGATTAGTGCTGAGATGCCTTATCTGCATGTGATGGTTTACCGTGAAGCAGTCGGGCCATCTGTAGTGAAAATAGAAGGGGTGACAGACCAGGAAGCTACGTTGGAAACTGCCGGAGAATGGGTTGATATGGTCTTTGACTTGACAGGTGATATCGGGAAGATTGCGGAAAAACTTTATTTTTCTCCAAACCGTCAGTTTGAAACCTTGGGAACGACGGTGGCTGAAGTGACTTATATTGATAATATCCGTATGAGTGCAAGTGCTACGCCCGAAATAAATAAGGGTGAAACTGAAACATCGATCGAGTATGTTACTAAAGATAAAGCATCGTTCCATATTACTGTAAACGGTGGAAATATGATTGTGTCCGGTGTTGCAGGTAAACTGCTGCAAGTATTCTCGACAGATGGAAAATGCATCTATTCGTTTGAACAATTCGGCGATATCGCGGAAGTTCCTGTAAACAGGGGAATTTTTATTGTTAAAGTGGGCGATTTATCACAGAAAGTTCTCGTAAATTATTAAAATTAGCCCTTTTATACAAGCGGTGGTCTGCTGGCTGCCGCTTTATTACCTGTTTTTTTTTAATATAACATCCTACAATAATGAAGAGTAAATGCGTAAAAAGTAGTATTAATCTATTATTTGTTATCTTTCTTCTGTTTGCGAATATTCCGGTTATAGCACAAGGACAAACTCTTGTATCTGGTTTGGTGACAGATGAAAATAAAGAGCCTCTGATAGGGGTTACCGTTCAGGTGAAAAACTCAAAGACAGGTGCGATAACAGATCTTGGTGGGAAATTCTCACTCAATGCCGTTCCGGGAAATGTATTGGTCTTTAGTTATATCGGCTACAAGAAAACTGAAATTGTTTTTAAGGGACAAGGGTTTATGACTGTGTTGATGGAGACGGATATTCAGGTGTTTGACGAAGTTGTAGTCGTAGGATATGGAGTACAGCGGAAAAGTGACCTGACAGGTTCTTTATCCTCGGTATCAGGTTCCGATCTTGCTAAATCGGCGGCCGTTAATGTGACACAGGCTCTTCAGGGAAAGTCGGCTGGTGTATATATTACTTCTCCATCCGGACAGCCAGGGGCGGGAGCAACGATCCGTGTGAGGGGATATGGTTCTATTTCCACTGATAACACACCCTTGTATGTGGTTGACGGACAGCCTATAGAAGAATCCCAGGTAAATAATATCCCAACGGGGGATATTGAGAATATCGAGATATTGAAGGATGCTTCTGCTTGTGCTATTTATGGTTCAAGAGGGGCAAACGGAGTGGTGCTTATTACCACTAAAAAAGGAGAAACGGGGAAGACAATTGTGACATTAGACAGCTCGGTAGGTTGGTCTCAGATGGGGAAAACCATTGATATGATGAACAGTGACCAGTTGTATGATTTTCTCGGACAACTCTATGCGAATGACGGTAAGAAGCTGCCGCGGGATTATAAATTCCTGTATGAGCTTGACCTGCTAAACCCGGATTCCAAAGAAAATGTATATGATACCAATTGGTGGGACGAATGTACCCGCACCGGTTTTTACCAAAACCACAATGTATCTGTGAGAGGAGGTTCCGAAAAATTGAAATCTTACCTTAGTATAGGTTACTATGATGAGACCGGAGTCATTAACTCAACAAGTCATAACCGGTTGACTTTACGCTCCAATAATGAATATAAGATAAACAATTATATTACGATCGGGAATACTCTGGGAATGGCAAAAACAAAGACAAAAGACTTGAATCTTGGTGTTCAGGAGATCTTGTTGCCCGATCCGTTCACGCCGGTTATAGACCCCCGTGTCGATCCGTCAAGCCCTAACTATGAGTTCAATAAATATATGCCTACCCAGTATAGCTATTATAACAACCCGGTTCAGCGTTTGAATGAGAACTTTAAAGAACACTGTAATTTTAATGTAGACGGTACATTCTATGCGGATATCAACCTGGGTTTAAAAGGTTTGTATTTTAAGTCATTGATCGGTTTTGAACGACTTTCTTACAATCTGGACGATTTTAATCCGACTTACCGGATGACTCCTTCTGACTTTGACCTGCGTACGGGCAACAAAGAAAGTGATTTCCGTGCATCTAATAAAGTAACGAACGAAAGTAACTGGAACTTTAATTACAGTATCCAGAACACCTTGCGCTATGCCAATACTTTTGGAAAACATGATCTGGCCGTAACGGTGGGTATGACCTACGAATCAAGAGAAGGGCGAAGCATGATGGGGGAAGGATATAATGTTCCTGATAACATTCTTAACTTTCATGTGCTGGATGCAACAACCGAAAACAAGAATGTTGGAGGCACCCGCTGGGAAGAATACCTGATCTCATACCTGGGAAGAATCAATTACAACTATGACGACCGGTATCTGCTTACTATAAATGGCCGTATAGATGGGTCCTCTAAATTTGCACGGGGGAATCGATGGGGGACATTCCCTTCTTTCTCAGTGGGATGGAAGTTTACGAATGAAAAGTTTTTCCGGAATCTGGGCATTGAGAATGTTTTGTCCTCTGGTAAGCTACGTGTGGGATGGGGGCAGAATGGCAACCAGCGTATCCCGGCCAATGCCTATGCGAATCTTGTAGGTACATATCTGGAATGGAAGTATTCGTTTAATGATACCTGGGCACAGGGATATGGTGTCCTTTCGAATGGGAATAAAGATTTAAAATGGGAAACAAGTGAGCAGACTAATATTGGTTTTGATTTTGGATTATTCCAACAAAGCTTAACCTTGAGTGCGGATTATTATATCCGGAAGACGAAAGACATGTTAATGCAAGTTCCTTTACCGGATATGGGCGGATATGTGTCTACTCCATGGTCGAACGCAGGAAGTGTTGAAAACCGGGGTTTTGAGTTGCAAGCTATCTATAAGCACTCAATGGAGGATTTCTTCTTCTCGGTTGGTGCCAATATGACTTTCAATAAGAACAAACTGACTGCTGTGGGTACTTCGGATGGAAATCCTATCTGGGGTTCGAAGTCTAAGAATGAGATCGGGAAACCGTTCGGGCAATTCTATGGATATGTTTATGATGGTATCTTCCAGACTTCTGAGGAGGTACAGTCCCATGTAGGAAGCAACGGAACTGTTTTGCAACCGAATGCCAAACCTGGTGATATCCGGTTTAAGAATGTCGATGGTAACGATAAATTGGATGCTGAAGACAGGACTTATATCGGTAATCCGAACCCTAAAATCATTTATGGCGGTAATATCAATATGTCCTTCAAAGGTTTTGACTTCTCCCTATTCCTGCAAGGGATAGGAGGGTGTGATATTGTTGCTGGCCCCCGGGAGTTGTATCAAACTATGAATACGGTGAACCTCCCTGTAAAAGCTTATGAAGAAGCATGGAGAAACCCGGGAGATAAGACAGATATGCCACGCATTTCAATGAATAATACAAATGAGAATTACCGTTTTTCTTCCTGGTGGGTCACAAATGGTAGCTTCCTGAAGGTGAAGACAATGCAGGTCGGGTATACATTACCATCGAAGTGGTTAGTGAAAACCAACGTACTTTCATCAGTAAGGATCTACCTGAGTGGTGAAAACCTGTTTACTATTTCGGGATATGAGTTTATGGATCCTGAAACATCAAATTCTGCTCCTCTTGATCTGGGGATAGCTTCGTTGAATTATCCGAATACTCGTAAGTATACATTGGGGGTAAGTGTTCAGTTTTAAATTAATACAAAATATATTATGAGACATAAATTATCAGCCTTGGTCCTTTTGCTGGCATTGCTTGTAAGCACTTCTTCCTGTAATGAAAGCGACCTGGATGTGACCATATACGGACAACAGGAGGATAAAGATTTTTATAAGAATCTGGACCAGTTCAGTCAGGCACTGAATATGTGTTATTACTTTACTAAGGTCAGATGGGAAGAATTTACCTGGCATTATATGTGCGTGAAGAGTATCGGAACCGATGATTGCGAAAAGGGAGGCAGTGGTGTTTCAGACAGGGCCGAATGGTACGAACTGTCAACATGTAACATCAATACGACAAATTCGGAAGTTGCTTCTTTTTGGAAGCACCATTATCGATTAATCTATCAGGTAAACCTTTTACTTGATAACGGAGAGATTTTCAGAAACAATAACCAATTGAGTGAAACGGATCTGGCCCTACTAACTCGTTATGAGAATGAAGCCAAATGGTTAAGGGCATGGTGTTATTATCAGTTGATTACTGTGTATGGAGATGTGCCTTTGTTTGTCCATGCAGAATCAGTTTCCGATATTTATAAGTCACGTTCTCCTAAAGCAGAAGTGTATGCACAGATTATCTCTGACCTGAAAGATGCGACTCAACTGCCCAAACGCAGTGAGCTGGATATTGCTGAAACCGGAAGGATTACGAGTGGAGCCGCTTGGGCTTTATTAGGGAAAGTTTACTGGTTCATGCGTGATTTCGAAGACTCGGAAAAAGCTTTAGGTGTATTGGTTACCGGAGAACAAAAGGATGAATACAAGCTTTGTCCCGACTTTGCCGAGATGTGGCTAAACTACAACAGCAATAGTGTTGAATCTATCTTTGAGGTGCAATACAAACAAACAGGAGGCGATTGGACGAAAGCGACAGGGTGTGCACTGCAATGGTATCTTAATTCGACGGATGACGGCTATAGCTTTCATATGCCTACAGCCGATCTGTATGCTGAGTTTGAAAAGAATGATCCGCGTATCGTCTGGACCTTTGTCCGTACGGGAGACGAGTTTGATGCTGGAAACCCTGTGAAAAATAGTCGCTATCCTGCCGGTATGTGGGACAGGAAACACTATGCCCCTCGCTCCGAATATCAGGGCGCTGAGGTGTTTATCTCAGTAGCCGACGGCAAGATAACTCATCATTTCCTACGCTATGCCGATATCTTATTGATGTATGCCGAAGCGCTAAATGAGAACAATAAGCCGGATAAAGCCCTGATCTATTTGAATGAGGTACGTGACCGAGCCAGGATATCCAGTGTGACAGATCCGAAACGGAAGATCAAACAAGTGGATAAGCCTGTGGTATCAGCAGCAACATTACCTGCGGTTACTACCAGGGACAAAGAGGAACTTAAGAAAGCAATCTGGCACGAACGCCGTGTGGAATTGGCTTTGGAAGGTTTCCGGCGTGACGATCTTGTTCAGCAGCAAAGGTTGGGCAAGGTTATGACTGCCTATTACAACAATCATGCGATTACTAAATATGAGGAAGACAAAGGCCGTTATTTCATAGAAGGTAAACATGAACTGTTGCCAATTCCGCAAGGAGAGATTGATAAAGCAAATGGAGCGTTAACCCAGAATAATTATTAACTGAATAACGGAGTGGGAATGACTTGTTTTTCCGTATCCGTTTAGAATGATGAAACTTTATGAAATTAAAATATATTGGTAGTAATTTACTTCTTTTACTTTTGTTGGTGGGCTGTGCATCAGATAAAACTCAGCTAACGGACTGGCAGTTGATTCCTTTCACCAAGAATCAGGGTAAGAATATCTGTCTGGTTCCTATCCCTGATACGAAATTCTTTTGTCCGATCCGGCAAACATTCGTATATTGGGAGGCAAAAGATGTATTTAATCCTGCAACAGTAGTAAGAAATGATACCCTTTTTATGATTTATCGTGCGGAAGATGAAATAGGTAAGTATGCCGGGACTTCAAGGCTTGGACTGGCATTCAGTACGGACGGATCTAATTTTATCCGGCATGCCGAACCGGTGGTCTACCCCAATAATGATGAATACAAGAATTATGAGTGGGAAGGAGGTGTTGAAGATCCCCGGATAGTTGAAAGTGAGGATGGGGTTTATTACCTCACCTACACAGCATATAATGGTGACAAAGCACGTTTGTTTGTTGCGACATCCACTGACCTGAGATCATGGACAAAGTACGGGTCTATATTTAAAAAATACAATAACGGAGAGTTGGTCAATATTTGGTCGAAAGCCGGTTCGGTTGTTTGCCGGAAAGAGGGGGAACGCCTGATTGCAACAAAGATAAACGGTAAGTACTGGATGTTCTGGGGTGAATCTAACATTTACATGGCTACCTCGGAAAACTTGATTGACTGGAGTCCGATAGAAGAAACGGATACCACCAAAACAGTTTATGACTTCATCCGTAACCACCGGATGTTTAAAACGCTTTTTACCCCACGGCAGGGGATGTTCGACAGTGGATTGGTGGAGCCCGGTCCACCGGCTATCATTACTCCCAAAGGTATCTTGTTTATTTATAATTCCCGGAATAGTGATAACCCCAGAATGACACCGGATTCTGCCTACCAACCGGGAGAATATACTTCGGCCCAGATTCTGCTCGATAAGGACGATCCGACTGTGGTTCTTGAGCGTGCCCATGAACCGTTTCTGAAGCCGGATCAGCAGAGTGAGATCAACGGGCAGGTAGGCAATGTTTGTTTTGCGGAAGGCTTATCTTTTTATAAAGGAAAATGGTTTTTATATTATGGAACTGCCGATTCGAAGATCGGTGTAGCCCAATGTGATAAGTTAATACATTAATTTGTAGCAGATATGATGAAAAACAGATTTATTTATTTTTTAGTTTTCATGCTTCTTCCGGTTGTAATGATGGCTCAATATAAACTTAATTTCGGGTTGAGACAACAACAACCTGCCTCGGAACTTCCAAAGGGTAAGGCTCCGCTGATCCCGGCAATAAGGAAAAGTAAAACAGATATGAAAGGGGTTGTCACACCTGCCGGAGAGCAGCAATACCGTTTGAGTGACGGTTGGGAAATGCTGGATGGGAAGAGTGTCATATCTTCCGGGAAATCGGTCTTTGATATGGCTGGCAATCGGGCTGACTGGTATCATGCGACAGTGCCCGGAACGGTACTTACCACTTTAGTAGAGCAGGGAGTCTATCCGGATCCTTATTTTGGCCTGAATAACCTGCATATCCCTGATTCCTTATGCCGGAAAGACTGGTGGTACCGGATCAATTTTGATATGCCTGTGGATATAGACGGTAAAGTGACCCGCTTGCTTTTGAATGGCATCAACTACAAGGCAGATATTTGGTTGAACGGTAAACCGGTTGGGGATATGGCAGGAGCTTTCAAACGGGGACGCTTTGCTGTCTCGGATGTGGTGAAGCCCATCGGCAATGTACTGGCTGTTCATATCTTTCCACCTAATAATCCGGGAATACCTCATGAGGAGAATGAGAAATGGTTTGGCCCTAATGGAGGGGCCTTATGCCTGGATGGACCTACTTTTATCTCATCTGAAGGCTGGGATTGGATCCCGGGCATCAGAGACCGTAACATTGGTATCTGGCAAGATGTGTTGATACAGGTTGGTGGAGAGGTGACAATGGATAACCACCAGGTGATAACCGATCTGATGCTTCCGGACACGACGGTGGCGGATATAACCGTAAAGACGGAATTGCATAATGAAGGAAATCTGACAAAGAATATACAGTTGAATGCTCGCATTGGGAATATTTTGGTAAAGAAACTATTCGAAGTTCCTGCGCATGGACAAGTGCTTGCAACCCTGTCTCCCAAAGAATTTGCTGCATTGAGGTTGAAGAACCCCAAATTGTGGTGGCCTAACGGTTATGGTTCGCAACCGTTGTATAACCTGGACCTGGAATTAATGGATGAGGGCAAGGTTACGGAAAGCAGGACAGTGCGGTTTGGTATTCGTGAATTATCATACCAATTAACCGTAGATACCTCTGATCGTCAGGATTTACGTGTGGAATATTCTCCGACAGATGTGCAACAAAAGGGGTGTCCGTTGTTTGATTATGTTTCCCGCCGTGAACTTAAAGGAAAGCATAAATGGACAACTATAGGCCGGTTACGCGATGAAGTGGATGCTGCTGATTTCAAGAAAATAGATGATTCTGGCAATCCTTTCCTGGTTATAAAGGTGAATGGACAGCCTGTCTTTTGCAGGGGTGGTAACTGGGGCATGGATGACGGTATGAAGCGTGTTTCACGCGAGAGGCTTGAGCCTTATATTCGCTTACATAAAGAAGAAAACTTCAACATGATCCGCAACTGGACAGGAGAAAGCACGGAAGAGGCTTTCTACGAATTATGTGATGAATACGGAATGCTTGTATGGAATGACTTCTCCATATCAACTGAATTTTATAACCTGGACCCTCTGGATGAGGCTCTCTTTCTTGCTAACGCAACTGATATTGTGAAACGCTACCGGAACCATCCTTCCATAGCAATCTGGTGTCCGCGTAATGAAGGGTATGCTCCTGAAGGTTTGGAAGAACAGTTCCAAAAGATGATTGCCAGAGAAGACGGCACACGCCATTACCATGGCAATTCTCGTTCGCTGAACCTGATGGCTAGTGGCCCGTGGAGTTACATCAAAGAGCCACTGAGGTACTACACCGAATATGCCGAAGGCTTCAATTCGGAGTTGGGCACTCCTTCTGTTCCGGCTTATTCGACAGTGAAAAAGTTCATTCCTGAGAAAGACTTATGGCCGATCGGAGACGTATGGTACTATCACGATCTTCATATCGGTAGCTTTGAGTGGAAAGATTATATTGAGGATGTAAACCGGATGGGAAATGCATCTTGCCGTGATGCGCAGGAGTTCTGCCGCCGTGCACAGGTCATCAATTACAACAGTCATCGTTTCATGTTCGAAGCCTGGAATCATAAGATGTGGAACAATACCAGTGGGCTCCTGCTGTGGATGTCTCATCCAGCCTGGCCTAGTATGATCTGGCAGACTTATTCCTACGATTATGAAACACACGGTTCATTCTATGGTTGCAAAAAAGCTTGTGAACCTGTTCATATACAATGGAATATGAACGATCGCAAAATTGCAGTAGCTAACATCGGACTGACTGCATATAGGAATGCCGTAGCCTCTTTTTCTGTCTATGACTTGAATGGCAAATTGCTCTATGATCGCAAGATGAAGATCAGCCCGGCAGCCAATGCGCTTTCTACGGCTGAAGAAGTTATCATACCTCAGGATATTGATAAGCTGGTTTTGGTACGTTTACAACTGAAAGACAGTAAAGGTCAGCTTTTGTCAGTAAATGATTATTGGTATGAGAAGGGGCTGTCGTGCGCTCCCGTTTCATTGGGAAGTGTTGGACCTGTTCACTTACAAGCATCGGTCAAAAGGAAAATGAATGCTAAAGATAACCGTTGTATAGTGAACATGAAAAACACTTCCGGTCGAATCGCTGCCTTTGTTAAACTTAATGTAGTGGATGCTATTACGGGAGAACCGGTTTTGCCGGCTTACACGTCGGAGGGATATTTCAACCTGTTGCCCGGAGAAAGTAAAATAGTGGACATAGATTTACCGGAAAGCACTTCTTCGGATAAGTTGAAACTCGCTGTCGAGCAGTTGAACGGAGAGAGCACCGTGTATGATGTCTTTTAATTAATAAGTAACTCTATAAAGGTGATGAAAAATAAATTGATCCTCTTATTCTTTGGATCCCTGTTCTTTGCGCCCGGTATATTCGGGCAGGATGGGCGTGTTTACGATGAATGTCACGATCTGGCTGCGGTTACCTGGTGTGGAAACAACAAGGTTGTTTCTGGTAGCAATACGGAATGGGTTGCCAGGATGGGTGATGTATATCGCTATAAATTAGATAATACCGAGAATTACAGTTATCTGGTTTATGCAATGCCGACTGGGAAGAAGGTGAAATCGGTTACGGTCGATTTCTATTCCATAGTTGGGCAAAAACCTACTCTTGCCGTCAAGAATACAGAAGGTAAAGAGACGAAATATGTAGTAGGGTGGTCTAATGGTTATCCTGAAGAAATATCTCTGGGTACAAATATTAGCCGGTTCGTTTTGGAAAGTACGCTTATACCTGCTGATGCATGCGAAGCTGTGGTCTATCTGGATGCATATACGGATGTGGAAGTCATGCGCGTTATTGTTGAATATGGAGGCGGATATCAGGCTCCGGAATATAACAGGCTGGCGGATTACTCCCGGATAAACAATCTTTTGGCAAAGGCGAAGGCCGGGAAAGAGTTGACGATAGGTGTCCTTGGCGGGTCCATTACCGCAGGGGCGAATGCCGAACCAATGGCTTCCAATTGCTATGGGGCCCGGATAAAAGAATGGTTTCGAACTCAATTCAACAGTAAGGTGACATTGGTCAATGCAGGTATTGGTTCCACAAACTCGTATTTTGGAGCTATCAGGGCAGAAGAGCATTTGCTGAAATATAATCCGGATCTGATTATTGTCGAGTATGCAGTAAACGATCATGAAGATGAAATTTACAAGCATTTCTATGAAGGCTTATTGCGTAAGCTGCTGAAAGCTCCGGGAGAGCTGGCAGTGATTTCCTTGATGATGTGCACACAGGCGGGGATAACAAAACAGGGCCAGCAAATACCCATTGCACAGCACTATGGCATACCGGTAGTGAGTTATAATGATTATGTAAAAGATGAGATCGTTTCCGGGAAGGGAAGTTGGCTCGACTTTTACAAGACTTCTGCCATGCCATCGGGCGACGGAGTACATCCTAACACTATTGCCCATCAGAAGACGGCCGACTTGCTTGCTTCCCTGTTTGGGAATATACCTGATATTGCCGATCATGAGGCGAATCGGATGTTACCCAAACCTTTGTACAGCAAGGATTTTGAAGATTCCTTTTTCTTATCCGCAGCAGATATAACACCGCAGAAAACAGGAACATGGATAGACGGAGGAGCGATCTGGGATTTCAAAACAGGAAAAGGATGGAGGTCTGTTGTGAAGGGCAGCGAACTGACGTTTGATATCCTGGGTGACGTAGCTGCTGTCACTTACTGGAAAAGGCCTGCTAATGAGTCCTATGGCAGGGCTCAGATCTGGGTAGATAATAATCCTCCGGTTGTGGCCGACGGTTCAAATGGCGATCACATCGACCAGATTGTACTATCCGGTATAGGAAAAGGTAGACATAAACTTCATGTAAAACTTCTTGATAGCAAACCGTTTGAGGTTACTTGCATTGCTGTGTCGGGCGATAGGGAGTTTGGTTCGGATAAAAAGATAATCCAGTCCCTGAAGAATCAAAACGGAATTGTATTGGAAGAGAATGAGTTGGTACTTGGAGACCAGGGAGAGCCGGTCACTGTGCTGAACACGGAAGACGGATATCTGACGTTTAAAATGGGTATTAAGTATTTAGGGATAGATCCCTTTTCCGGGAAGTTAATTCTATCTGATACTCCCGACACCGATGCTACAAAGTTTCTGTTTGTAGACAAAGGTGACGGGTGCGCTTTTCGTTCCGTATTGAATGGAGACTATCTCTCGATAGCTGATGGCCTGCAGGCTACCGCTACGAATGTCACAGAGACGGAACTGTTCCGGTTATTGAGTGCGAATGAAACGTCTAATCCTGAAGTTATGCTATCCGGCGAACCGGTCATTTATGCCGTTCGGAATTATCTCTGTGTGAAAAACGCATTCGGACGTAGGCTGAATGCCTATACATTAACCGGTCTGAAAGTTTTATCTGCTTATATCGGTGATGATAATTATCACTATCCTCTGGATAGTGATTTATACATTGTCATAGTTGATGATTATCGTAAAAAACTGCTGATCAGATAGTGTGTGACTGATTCAAAAAACAAGGAAAGCAACAATTGGAATTATAAGTACCTCATCAAAATAAGTTTTTATTAAAATGGCTAAATTTAATCCCCGTTTGCTTACCGAGTGCTGCCAGCCATCTGTTAGCTGCATAGAAGAGTTTGTCTTTTCCAGGTAGTCTTGTGGGTCGAACCACTCCTTCTTGAGTTTTCTCCATACCGTTTCCGCAATATTCAAATGTGGCGAGTATGGAGGAAGAAAGGTATTCTTTGCCTTATGTTGCGGGATTTATGTACACGGTATTATCAAAAACCAGTACAGCCTTTTTTCTTATATTGAAAGAAAGACTTTCGAGGAAACCAATGACCTATTCAATGGATCAATTACCGGGAGCCTATTTTGTATATCCGGCTCAATCGCCGAAAACCGTTCAGCAAAATAGAAATTCCATTTTTATTTACCAAGATTTATAGAAATGTTAGATTAAAATGATAAAATCTTTTGTATTTATTGTGAATATTAAAATATTATGTTTAATTTGCAACCGAGATATAACCAATGTTAAATTAAACTATTACGAGTATAAAACATTTTACATTATTCCTGACTATTGCTTTTCTGGTGACTGGTAGTTACACTTTTGCACAATCGAAGGGGTTCCGTACAAGTCTGAAATCAAAGACGGAGAACGCAGGCAATACATCCCGCTTTATTATGAAAGCAACTTCTGAAGCCGGAACCTGGAAACCCCGGAAAGAGGTTATCTATGAGCCCGATATGGAAGGAGAGACCGACGAATGGCTCGAATACGGTCAGATTACCAATGAGTATGATAATAACAGTAACAACATTTCCATGATTGAAGATAATGGAGATGACCAGAACCGGACGCTCTCTAAGTTTGATGCTATAAACAATAAAATCGAAGTTATTAAACAGAATATGGAGGCGGGAGAATGGGTAAATACGGAGAAAACAGAGTATGCATACGATCCGGTCGTGACGGATTACCAAACCGAGCGCAAAGCTTACACATGGGATCCGGCAACGGGAAAATGGATTCTGAACTATGCTCATAAAAAGGTAATAACCCGGAATGCCAAAGGATTTGTAACGCAAGTATCCATCATGTTGATGAATGCAAAAAATCAGTTTGATGAGCTTGAACGTACCGAAATTACCTATAACGGCGGTGATTTGCCTGCCACAAGCTGGAAATTCCTTCAGGCCAATGAGAGTTTTCAATTGGTTGAAATGGTGAGGTATGATAAGATCAACTGGGATCATTCGGACGGCCAGATTCTTAATAGCAACGAAGCATTCATGATTGGCAATAACCGCATTAAGAAGGCAGACATTTATGACGAAGGCAAAAAGACAGCCACATTCGAATGTACCTATGTCGACGGAAAGACCGATTTCGATTGCCTGATAAAATCGATCAATGGTGTGGACGAAATCCATCATACATTGACTGAACTTGACGGGAACGGTAGTTATAAGGAGGAGATTATAGAAAGGTTCGACGAAAACGGGGACGGTGAGATGGAAATTTACGATCAATATACGATTGCAACTTATGATGATCATAAAAACCCGATAGCCGAAGAAAATTTTGAGGTGAACGATGGAGTTATCGAAAAAACAAATGGTCTTAAAATGCTTTATACATACGGCTCGAACGGTGAAATCACCGAAACGATCAATCAGATGTATGATTACGAAGCTGCAGTATATATGAATATGGAGAAAATCGTAGCTTCCGACTTCGTATTCTTCGCTTCCGGAGTCGATTATACACAGACAAAAAACGGTAGTTTGAATATCATGGTTTCGGATAACCAGGTAAGATTTGAGAAAGAAGGTATGAATGGCTACGCTATCTACTCCGTAACCGGTACCTTGATTTCGAAGGGGAAGGTTGAAAACAATCATGGCGAGGTATCGATTGGCGCATTTCCTTCCGGACTTTATATCATCAAAGTAACAACCGGCGACGGACAGCGTGAAACGGCTAAATTCGTCAAAAGATAGAGCTTTGACTCTTTGAGTGCTGTTTTATTTTGTAAAATGTCTTAAAAGCAACGACCAGTTGCTTTTAAGACATTTATATTTATATACCGGAAGAAACAAAATACTACCTTTGCGAACGGTCAATTAATACGATAGTCAATTTCGGCACATGAAAACCATTAAAGAAATTGACCGGATCGGCGTGGGGCCTTCCAGTAGCCATACGATAGGGCCCAAAATTGTGGCAGAAAGATTTCTGGCCCACCCCCCCCAGGCTAAGTCATTCAAAGTAACTGAATGGCAATATGAAACGATGAATATGAGGATAAAGTCTGGATTGATTGAACGATAGTCTGAGCGGTTCAACCATAAGCTAAAACGTAAGGCATTTAATATTGAGTGGAAAATAAACCAATCAATGACGTTTTATCATGATACTCTACCTTACCTTTTTGGAGGTTAGAGCAAGAACTTATCATGACGCAACTGCAATAAGCAGAAAAGGACGAAAGTTGTATCCGACAATTCATCGCGCCAATAGTTACCAAAATAACATTTTGTGGGGAACTAGCCCAAAAGTTAAAACAGGAATTTGATCAATGGTGTATAGATATTGATGCATCTATGTCTATAAAAAATCCAACATTTAATTAGAAACTATGTTAGCATCCGCATCATACAAATAAAATTCTAAACGCGGATTTATAGAGATTAGTAAAAATTATCTGCTTCAATCTGCGTTTTTTATTTTTATTTCTCGTACCTTGTCAATCAAATTATTATAAAATAACATTATTGATTATGCTGGAATTTGTGAAAACTAAAAGAGCACCTCTATACATAACACTTTTTCTATGTAATATTTTAATGCTAAAAGCGCACGAAATAGTATATATCCCCCTTTGTGATGGAAAAAATACCATATCCAAAATCAGGGAGCCTGTTATGAAGTCCCAATCGGACTGGATAAAAAATGTATTTGAAAAAGGTATTTATTATTGTTTGCCGACTTATGCAACAGAGAAATATTGTGCAATATCCCATCATGAAAACGGAACAAAGAAAATACTGTTTTATTTAGAAAATTATGAGACAATAGAAATCGTTGGTAATGGAGCTACTTTGCTATTCCACGGTTAAATAATGACTTTCCTTTTTGAGAATTGTCAATCGGTAAGTGTGAAAGGGCTCACAATAAATTGGGATATTCCGTTTACCTTTCTGGGAGAAGTCGTTAGTGTTAATTCAAAAGAAGGATGGAGAGAAATTAAGCTCTTTAAGGATGGGCTCTCTTGGAAGCTGGAGAAGGGACAAATCAAATTCCCTGGTGTCGATAGATTTAATTATACTTGCCTGGGAAGTACACTCCCTTTTGAGAAAGATACAAAACGAGTAGTGCATGGCGCTATCGGCATTGATAGCGAACTTGATAAAAATTAAATATTTACGTATGAAAAGAAAATTAGTACCATTACTTCTATTAAGCAGTAGTCTTGCAACTGCTCAACACCCCAATATAGTAGTGCTTTTTGTAGATGATCTGGGGTGGTCTGATTTGGGATATCAAAACCCTGAATTCGAAACTCCGAATATTGATAAATTAAAACAGGAAGGATTATATTTTTCACGTGCTTATGTTTCCACTGCAACATCAAGCCCGAGTCGTGCTTCGTTGCTTACGGGAAAAGAAGCCCTACGTTGTGGTTTCGTCCGCCATATTTATGACAATCCTGATAGAAAAGAGTTCCAAACATTAGCGACTGATCCCGGTCACATGAAATCACGTGGATGGTTACCTTTGGATGAAATTACGTATGCTGAGCGTTTGAAGGAATTTGGGTATTATAACTATTTTGTTGGGAAATGGCATCTTGGACATGAACCATATTATCCCATTTATCAGGGATTTGATGCTATGTACGGTACGTGTGAACATGGACATCCAAATAGTTACTATCAGCCTTTTTTTAAGACAGAAAATCCATTTCCCGAAGCTGGAAATAGCGAATATCTGACCGATAAGTTAACAGAGGGTGCTGTCGATTTTATTGAACGCAGTGCTACTAAGCAACCTTTTCTTTTAAATGTTTGGTATTATGCGGTACATGATCCTCATATCGGACATAAAGATTTAGTGAACAAATATCTGGCAAAAGGAATGGAAAGAAAAAGAGCTGAATATGCCGCAATGGTAGAAACGGTGGATAATTCGGTAGGACGTATACGTGATGCCATTCAAAAAAAGGGAGTGGCGGAGAATACAGTTTTTATATTTGCGTCCGATCAGGGAGGAGATTTTACTAATGCCCCGTTAAGAGGAGGAAAAATAGGCGGAGACACTTTGGGTGAAGGAGGTTCACGCGTACCTTTAGTCGTCTATGCACCAGGCATGAAAGCAATGGGGCAGACTTATGACGATCCTGTACAAACTATCGATCTTTACCCTACCATAGTTGAATTAGCTTCAGCGAAACAATGTAATGATAAACAAATAAACGGGATAAGTTTAATTCCTGCATTGAAGGGAAGAAAACTAAAAAAACGAGACTTGTTTTTGCATCGCAGTTATGAGGACCAAAACGCCGCGATTATTGATGGTAGCTGGAAATTAATTAAATATCGTAGTGGTAAATTGCAACTTTATAATATTAAAAATGATATTGGAGAAACTACTAATTTGGCTAAGACCTATCCCAAGATAGCTGAAAGAATGTTGCTGCGATTGGAACACTGGCAAAAAGAAGCAACGCCTAAAGAATTATTGTCCACTCAATAATTAATGAAAATATTTTTCAGTCTCAGTTAGCCATTATCTTTCGATGATTTTATTCCATTGGTAATGAAAGTGCGAAATAAAGCAAAGAATGAGCTAATTGTACCCCTGTGTGGATGAGCGAAAAAGTGCTGAGCTTAATTCCTCAGAATGTACCAAGAGAATTGATGGTTGTCAAAAATGCGGCTCACGGGGGGAGAAGATCCTATAATGGTTGACTTTGACAACTTTATCAGACGAACAGAGGATTTCGTTTCTCCTATTATTATGTAAAAGTCTTGAATTACTTCAAGGCTTTTTTTATGCCCATCCTCTAATTTCACAATAGTCCTTAATCATTACTGAAACCTCATAGTTAAGACAAATTATACGCAAGCGGTTACTAGCTCTCAATGTGAAATGAAGTAAACTCTTGCTTGCTTTTGGATAAGTTGAAAGAAATCCTCTCGGATCATCGGTTGCAAACAATCTCATATCGGGGTCTTCAAGCGATATGTACTTATAGTCAGTAAAAGATGTTTTATGTAACAAAGAGTGAAATTACTTATTTACAACCTTGATAATAAGAAATTTGATGAGAATAGGTTTATAGCCTTGTCTCTTCGTTAAGACCCAAAGATATAATAAGGTAGCAGCAGGCAAGTTCCGTAAAACCTTAATTTTACGGAACTTATTCTTTTTAGTCGCAGACAGTCGGAATACAAAGAACAGATTTATTGATGATTTTTTACTATAATCCGCTAAGCTTACTTCTTATTTATATACTCTATTGCTCGAATTGCTTTTGATTGTGGTATATATCAGCAATACCAGTGTCAAGGTTTAAATTCTTTCACAGCTCTTTCCAGTCTTTCCAGACTTAATTCTCCGGATTGTCTCCACAATTGTTCGCCCTTTCTCATTAAAATATAGGTAGGAGTATTTTCAATGGTATACAATTCTGCAAGAGCACGTTCCTGATCGATGTCAATTTGTACTACTTCAAGAGTTCCTGCCATTAATTTTTTAAACTCCTCTATAATGGGATGCATTCTCTTGTTTTCAGGTTGTCGGTGGGCATAAAATTCAGCCATTATCCAATTGCCGTGAGTTAACTTTTCTTTGTTCCGTTCTTCACGGGCTTCTTTCTTTTCTTTCATATCGATAATGTTTTAAATATTAATTGCTATCCAACAATAAAAAAAGAAAAAATGTTTGCGTGAGGGGTGAGAATAAACATAGATTAGGGGTTAATCAGGGTTTACTGAATAATTCATTTACTCAAATTTGATCATTATCTATTGGACAGGCATCCCAAGAGATTTACTATAAACATAACGGCAAACCCTACTTCGGCATCGCTGAGATATAAAAAGGCACAGTTTTAAATCTCCGGATAGAAGAAAATACCGTAATTGCAAAAGTAGAATGTCTGATGCAGAGATAGTGACAATCCTGCTGTTGCTTTTTCTTATTCGTCCTTTTAAAGAAAATAAATACCTAACTGATTTATGGATTCCTCCTTTATCAGTTAGGTATATCACATTGGTGTGGTTAGAGTGGCAGATTGAATACATATGAAGCTCGTAACATTCCAATAGAGAAAGTTCCTTTTCTGTTATGGCTTAAATGAAAAGCCGGTTGCCGATTAAAATTCTTTGTCATACAAATCTTCCGGATTAACTTACAAGTAACTTCGCGTTCAGATGTATATCCGGTAAATAACAGAATGAATTTTTTCATACTTGGGGATCAATTTTAGAGCCAACGTACAAATCGTTTGATATACCACACTTTTACAACTTGTGTCAATGCACAATAACTAAGCAGAATACCTATCAGCCAGGGAAAGTAGCTCAATGGCAGTGGCATAAGTCCTATCGAAGCACCAAATCTGGTGAAGGGTATCACGATGCCCACAGCCATGATAAAGAATGTGAGCCCCATCACCGGCCATGTTGCCCGGCTTTGGATAAAAGGAATTTTTCTTGTTCGTATCATGTGTACAATGAGGGTCTGTGAGAGCAACCCTTCAATGAACCAGCCGGACTGGAATAAGGTTTGGTGCTCAGGGCTATTACATCCAAAGGCATACCACATAACCAGATAGGTGATAATATCAAATATGGAACTGATAGGTCCGATACATATCATAAAACGACTTAGGTCGGAAGCATCCCATTTGCGTGGCTTACGCAGGTATTCCGGGTCCATACGATCAAACGGGATCGTTGTTTGTGATATATCGTACAGTAAATTCTGTATCAGTAAATGAATGGGTAGCATGGGTAGAAAAGGCAAGAAAGCGCTTGCTGCCAATACACTAAACATATTTCCGAAGTTAGAACTTGCTGTCATTTTAATATATTTGGTAATATTGCCAAAGGTTTTCCGTCCTTCGATTACTCCATCTTCCAGTACCATCAGATCCTTTTCAAGCAGGATGATATCAGCACTTTCTTTTGCTATATCTACAGCCGTATCTACTGATATACCGACATCCGATTGTCTTAATGCTGCGGCATCATTAATCCCGTCTCCCAGAAATCCCACTGTATTGTCTTGTTCCTGTAATAGCAGGATGATTCTTGTTTTTTGTAGTGGCGTTAGCTTAGAAAACAAAGTTGTATCCGGTAGATGCTCTTTCAGCTCATCGTCCGTCATTTTCTCAATATCCATTCCTGTCAGTGAATGAGAGGTATTGATTCCTACTTGCCTTCCTATGGTTTTTACAATAGCTTCATTGTCACCCGACAGTACTTTAACCTCTACTCCATGTTCGTGCAGTTGCCTGATAGCATTGGCTGCAGATGTTTTGGGCGGGTCCAGAAAAGCCAGGTATCCGATAAGAACCATTTCTGTCTCGTCCCCGACCGCAAAGTCATGTTCTTTTTCGATAAAACTCTTTTGAGCCACTGCCAGCACCCGCATTCCTTCTTTATTCATCTGCTCACTGATAGTGATTGCCTTTTGCTTGATTTCGTCCGTCATCCGGTGTACGGTGCCGTCAAATTCGGCGTATGAGCAGATGGTCAGTACTTCTTCCATGGCTCCTTTGGTTATGATCTGTCGTTTCTGCTGATTATCTTCAATTACTACAGACATACGGCGGCGGATGAAGTCGAAAGGTATTTCATCTACTTTCTTGTAGGAATCCTTCAGATGCTCCATTTGTAACTCTTTTACGTGTGACAATATGGCTTTGTCCATCAGGTTCTTCAACCCTGTTTGGAAGTAACTGTTGAAGTAGGCATGCCTCAGAATGCGTTTTTTTTCATCACTACTACCGTCTGCATTAATGTATTTCTCTAATACGATATTATCACAAGTGAGCGTTCCGGTTTTGTCTGTGCAAAGGATATTCATTGCTCCGAAATTCTGAATGGCATTTAGGTTCTTTACAATCGTTTTCTTTTTGGACATAGCAACTGCACCCTTAGACAGGTTCGCAGAGATAATCATAGGAAGCATTTCCGGTGTTAGCCCTACTGCTACTGACACGGCAAAAATGAATGCACTAAACCAGTCTCCTTTTGTCACTCCGTTTATCAGAAAAACGAAAGGAACCATGACCAGCATAAAACGAATCAGCAGGATACTCACTTTACTGACTCCTTTATCAAAAGCGGTTTGTGCCCGTACTCCTGTAATACTTTTGGCGATAGTGCCCAGATAGGTATTTATTCCCGTCTGGAAAACAATTCCCTTAGCCGATCCGCTTATTACAGTAGATCCCATGTAGCAGATATTATCCAACTCCACCACACTTCCTTTGCGGAATTTGTTGTCTTTTGCTTCGGGATATTTTTCTATTGGTTCCGATTCTCCCGTCAGAGAAGATTGGCTGATGAAAAGATCTTTGGATGCGATGATGCGTATATCTGCCGGAATCATATCTCCGGCTGCGAGGTATACAATATCTCCGGGCACCAGTTGTGTGATATCTATTTCTTCTTTGTCCGCTATGCCGATTCGTTTTACACTACAGGAGTTTTTCACCATTTTCATCAGGGCACTGGTTGCTTCCCCGGCTTTCCATTCTTGCCAGAAACGTAGCACTGCACTGCATATTACCATGGAGAAGATGATGATAATTCCGGTCCATTCTTGTTCTCCCGGTTCTGCCATCCATACGTCAATGACCAGTGAGATAACTACTAAGGCCGTCAATACTCCGATAAATGGATTAATGAACGCTTTGCAGAATACAATAACAGGACGCTTTTTTTGTTCATGAATCACTTCATTTTTACCATACAGTTGTTGGCGTTCTTTTACTTCATCATCCGTTAAACCATACTTTGTGGTCTGAAAGTATGAATATGCCAACTTTAACGGTTGGGTAGCAGCGAGAAATACCCTCTCGGCATTAAACTGCAAATTCTGATTGTTTTTTTTCTTTCTCCCGATCATAATACCTGCTCTGTTTTAAAAACGGTTCATATTAAAGTTTTGACGGTACAAAAGTAGAAACGACTCCGTAAAGGAGCCGTTAGAGTATTATTAGAGTGGAATTAAAAAACGATTAGAGTTTTTCTCAGATGTGCGGTAGTTCTACCATATAAGTAGTTCCCTCTCCCAACTGGGAGTTTACCTCAATCTTACCATGATGTAGTGTTATTATTTTCTGAGTCAGCGACATACCAATACCGTATCCGTCAGTATAACTTCGGTTTTCTCCTCTATAGAATGGAGTGAACAGGTGGGCTTTATCTTCATCTGATATACCTATACCATTGTCTGAAAAGCGGATAATCGAACTTGTTTGCCAGAATGAAATCTGGATGAAAGAAGTCTGATTCTTGGAGAACTTACAATTGTTCTCTATCAGGTTAACAAAAGCGGTCGTTAGCAGATAACTATTTCCAAGAATGGTAATCACTGAATCATCTTCGGCTTCTTGTTCAAAGATTAGTTCTACTTTATAGTTAGGATTAGCTTTCATAACCAACTCCCGTGCATCCAGCAATAATTCATCAAGACGGCTATTCTCCATTTTTATCTGTTCGGGCAGATAGTCTGCTTTAGCCAGATTTAATAATCCTTCTATGAGCTTCACTACACGATGAGAGTCGTTTATGGCATTGTTTATAGCCGCTTCATATTCTTTTGGTGTACGTTCTTTCAATAGAGCAAGTTCCAGTTCGGTTATCAGCGCTGCCATGGGTGTCCGGAGTTCATGAGAGACATTGCTGACAAACATTTTCTGAGAGCGAAAAGCCTTTTCCAGTCTGTCGAGCATTTGATTGAATGTGAGGCTTAGCTCTCCCAATTCATCTCTTTTCTTTTCAACCGGCAATCTTTTGTTGATCTGTTGTGCTGTTATACTTTCAACTTCATTTAGGATGTTAGATACGGGAGTCAACGCACTGCGTGCCAGCAGGTAGCCTGCTATTATGAGTATGCTGAGGCTCATTACCGAAAGGATAATCAGAATATCTTTTAGTGCTTTCTGATTTTCGTATCCATAACCGTCATAGGCAGCCGCTGTAATAATGTAAGTTTGATTCTGAAAAACATATACCATCCCTATAGCCTGGAATTCACCCTGATAAAACTCTATTGATTTCTTTTCCAGAATTTGCTTGATCATTTCGGGTGTTTCTTTTACGATGTCGTTTTGGTAGGCATCATGATATATCATCTCGAAAGAAGGGCTATAAACAGCTACTTCCACTTCATTGATAAATGCCGTGTTATTAATATAAATAGATTGCATCGTTCTGGCATCCACCTGATTTCTTAGAAACAGGTGTGCTTTGGTTATACCTTCCTGTCTTAAATCACGAAAAAAGGTTTTACTACGGCTATGCTCGCTAAAAAAATAAATAGCCAACATTGACAACAAAAAGATTGCTGCTGTCACGCTGGTGTATCGCAAGGTTAATTTGGTTCTGATTTTCATATCTTATCAGTGAATATAAAGCCCATTCCTGCTTTAGTTTGAATTAACTTTGTTTTAAAATCACGGTCTATCTTTTTGCGCAAATAGTTGATGTACACGTCTATAAAGTTGGTGCCGGTATCAAAATGAGTGTTCCATACTTTGTCTGCTATTTCTACACGGCTTAATACGCGTTCTGCATTTTCTACCATATAGACCAGTAAGTTATATTCTTTAGGAGAGAGCTTTATTTCAAGCCCGTTTCTGTATACAGTTTTACTTTTCAGGTTAATCTTTAAATCGGCATAATCCAACTCTTCCGGCGCCTGGCGGATGTTTTCTGCAGAACGTTTTAGCAGCACATTGATACGTGCGTTCAACTCTCTGAAATCGAAAGGTTTCACCATATAATCATCTGCTCCGGCATCAAATCCTTCCAGCTTGTCGTCGGTAGAACCCAGAGCAGTAAGCATGAGAATGGGAATTTCCGGATTGATCTTTCTTATTTCTTTGGATAGTTCAAAACCGTCCAGCTTAGGTAAGATTACATCCGAAATGACCAGATGAAATAGGTTTGACTTGAATATACGCAACCCCATCATCCCATCAAATGCTACAACAACCTGATAACCTGATTCTTCAAGTCCTCTTTTTAAGAGTTCGGCAACTCTCTGTTCATCTTCAATAACCAATATCTGATACATAACTTCATGGATATTATTTAGAGTATACAAAGTTAATTCATACTTTCTTGACTTTAATACAACTTATTCATAATTTAACGATCGGGAGCCGATTGCCTTCTTTAGGTAAAAATAAGGCTCCATGAGTATATACCCATAGAGCCTTTCTTTCATTGGTTTCTTTCTTTTATTTCACTCTTACGATGTCATAGTTCAAGTCGCTGACAGCTTCTTGCAAGCTATCGTTTGATAATGTCAGAGTCGTATCATTGGCTATGACGAAGTACACAGGTTCGCTACCGTCATTTGGGGTTAGTTTCAGAGCGGCTTTCTTTTTGTTTTTAACCGTTTTCTGAATCATCTGTGGCTTACCTTTTGAACTGAATGTTTTGTCTTTGCCCTGGCCTTCTGCATCCAGATAAGTCATATCCAGTGTGTAGGTAGTATCATTTGCATCGGCAAGCATATTCAGAGTTAATACGTAGCGAATACCCGGACCGTCAGCAGCAGGAAGGGTACCTTCATAAACTTGGGTTGCTTCTACTGTGGGTGACATTGTCTCAATGGCAAGACTGTCTGCTTCAGCCTCTGCGGCTTTGTTTGCTTTTGATTGGCATGATGCCAGAGCAGCTACGACGGCTGCCAACATAATTACTTTTTTCATTGTTAAGTGCTTTAAGTTAATATAAAAAGTGAGTTGCTTAATTACTCTTCTTCTTTTTGTATGACAAGCAACTTATCAACTCGTCCGCGGTCCATATCTACTACTTCAAACAACAGATTTTTGTAAGTAAAGGTATCTCCCGCTTTCGGGATGCGGCCAATGAGAAACATTGCCAGTCCACCCAATGTGGTGAAGTCTTCCGAATCTATATCGTCATAAGAGAGGATACTCATTTCTTCCATGAAATCACCAATATTCATCGAGGCTTCTACCAGCATAGAACCATCCTGTCGCCACACAATCTCTTCTTCTTCGGTATCATCTTCTTCGAGAATGTCTCCAAAGATACTTTCGGTGAGGTCGTGCAGGGTTATAATACCCTCTGTGCTGCCATACTCGTTAACAACAACTGCAAACTTGTTTTTGTTCTTCTTGAATAGCTCTAAAACTTTTTTGGCATACAAACTTTCGGGAATGAACAGGGCCGGACGGGCTATTTTACACAGGTCGAACTCCTGATGACTTCCTATCATCAGTATGATGTCTTTTACTGAAACAACGCCTATGATGTCATCCTTATTTTCATTGACCAGCAGGTATTTGCTGAAATGCTCATTGTCAATAATGCGCAATACCTCTTCTTTTGCTTCGTTGGCGGACAATACAACGATGTCACGGCGATGCGTCATTAGTTCATTGGCCCGTTTGTCTGAGAAGCGGAACACATCTTTCAACATTTCCGTTTCATCTTTATCAATCACACCCTGTTCGGAGCTTTGGTGAAGAATCATTTTAAGTTCTTCTTGTGTCATCATGCGTTCTTCGCTTTTCAGTCCGATGAGCTTATTGAGAAGGCGGGTTGAAATACTCAGTAGCCACACAAAGGGGTAAGAGACTTTGGTGAGTAAAATCATGATGGGGCTTAGCATCGTTGCATATCGTTCCGGATTACTCAAAGCGATAGATTTGGGTACCAGCTCACCGACAATTAATGAAAGATAAGTGATGACGGCTACGGTAGCAATCATTGCCAGGTTTTTGGCATAGAGTTCTGCTCCCGGGATCATAGCGAAGAGCGGGGTTACGTCATCGGCGATGGCTACACCGCCGAAGGCACCGGATATAATACCGATTAATGTAATGCCGATCTGAATAGTAGAAAGGAACTTTTCAGGTTCTTCCAATTGTTTCAAAACTCCGCGTGCAGATTTGTTTCCTTTTCCGGCAAGGGTTTCGAGACGTGCTTTACTTGAAGATACTAAGGCGATTTCGTACATGGCGAAGACGCCATTTAAGAGAAGTAAAAGAATAATAATTATAAATTCCATATAATATATGAATGATTTCCGTCCCGAAAATTACAAGAATCTATTGAATAAGTTTAGATATGGAATGTATATTAATGAATATTTAACTTTTACGGAGAGATCCGTCTAATTAAACAGAAAGAGTAGCCTTTACGACTACTCTTTTTAAGTAGTATTTCAAATTTAGTTCATACTATGACAGCGTTTTATTGAAACGCAAATGATCGCAAATTTTCGCAGATTAAATGGCTGCGCTATACTTGAGCGATGATATTCTTTGCGTGAATCTGCGATAATCTGCGTTTCAATAATAATATCATATAATTTAGAACGATTACTTACTTTTATTTCTTTGTATATTCATCAGCTTTAGCCTTCATACGTGCCACTCGTTTCTCTGTTTCGGGATGTGAAGAGAATAACTGGCGGAATTTAGACGACTTAGGCGCATCTTCCGACAGTTTGAGTAACTTGCTCAAAGCATTGTGCATGGCATACGGATCAATGTTGTTTTTGATGCAGAACTCAAAACCATAATCATCAGCTTCATTCTCCTGTTTTTGTGAGAATTGTGCTCCTGCCAATGATTCGGCGAGTGCACCCAAATCAGAATCTGTCATTTTGGCTACCGTTTCACTGGCGGCACCCGCAGCATTCTTAGCTGCCGAACGTAAATAGGCGTTTTTCATAGCATCTTTTGAGTCAGTGTGGATGACGTGTCCTATTTCATGGCCAATTACAGACATTACTTCATCATCTGTCATCAGGTCCATCAATCCGGCACAGATACGTACGCTACCGTCACCACAGGCAAATGCATTTACATCTATTACTTCATAAACACCGAAATTTACTTTCAGTCCGTCTACCTCTTTTATATTGCCTACCAGTTTTTCCAGTCTTTTGCCGTATTCACTCTCCGGTGCAGTCAGTGGATTGTGGGTATCCATCCATTGCATATATTCTTTGCTCATAGCAGCTACGTCAGCATCAGACAGGGTGATGGCTTTTGCTGCATCGGCTCCTGCCTGTACAACTTTGCCTACATTGATTTTCTTTCCTCCGATCTTAAACTGAGCCGAAGCACTAAAACTTACTCCACAGATCAGTGCAGCCATTAATACAAATCTTTTTCTCATATAACTTTCTGGTTTTTGATTAATAATATAGTTGATTTTCGTGTTAATATTCAAATGTAATGCCAAGTGTAGGCATCAGTGTACCACTTTTTTGCTCGATATATTTCATTTTGTAACGTTGTTCGGCTATGGGTGCCGACGGGTTTTCAACGACTCCGGTACTCATATATATATCCGGTTGTTTGAAAGTACTTTTTGTTACATTTTGCAGATCAATGTAGAAACCCAGCATACAGCGTTTGAGGTAGAACGTTTTATCTACCCGTACATCTATCTGTCCGAAGGCGGGCAAACGACCTGTGTTATATTTACTGTAATCATAGTAGGGCCTGCCTTGTACATTCCATGCAGTGACTAAAGAAGATTTATCTGTATCATAGGGGGTATAGGGGGCACCTCCGATGCAGCTTGCTTTCATTCCAACGCTCCAGTGGTGTGGGAAGTTGTACGTTCCGCTCAGATTGAAAATGTAGCGGTTGTCCCATGCTGAGGCAATGTATTCACTTTCTTTATTGTTCCGATACTCGCTCTTGAAAAGTGTGAAGGAGGATGCTAAATTTAACTTTTTGGCAATAAGCCACCTCAATAATACTTCTACACCATATGAGCGGCCCTGTGCGGTAGAGGTGAGTTCTTCGTTGCCTATCACTCCATAATCATTACCTTTACAGGCCAGTGGGATGCCGTCTGCCAGGGAGTAAGGGATGCGGTCGTATTCTTTATAGAATCCTTCGGCGGATAGTTCGAAATTACTGCTTGTCTGCCAGCTAAGTCCCAGGCTTCCCTGACTGACGCTCATATAGCGGAGCCGTTCGTTTATCAATTCTCCGCTGTTATCTTTGAATCCGAGTCCGGTGTAAGGAGGCAACTGATAGTATAATCCGGCGCTACCACTGGCATACAACCCGTCTATAAGGCGGTAGGAGAGAGACAAGCGGGGGGAAAACTGCTCGGAAAGTTTATTCATCCGTGACGAATAATTATTGGCATCCGTGCGTACGCCAAGCGATGCGGTGAATCGTTCGTCCGGTGATGCATAACTCATTGTTCCGAATATGCCCCAACGTAGAAGCCCCAGTGCCGTGTGATAGTCGAATGTTTCTCCTTTCTGAATGTAGACACGTTGAAAACTGGTATTGGTGTACTGACTGTAATCCAGATTCAGACCCAGATTCACTTTCCATGCTCCGAAAGTAGAATTGTTTTCCAATCTTAATTTTGTTTCCTGCTCTACAGAACGGAGCCGAAGGGTAAGATTCTCTTCTGTGGATTCGTCATTGTGGAGATATTTGGTATTACGGTTGTTCAAATAGTTGTGACTGATAACCACTGACTGTACGTGTGCTCCTGCATAGTGGCGATAGACGGCTCCCAAAGTAAATGTTTCCTGCTGTATTTTGGGGAGATAGCTTAGTATATATTCTGCTTTCTCACCCTCCAGACTGGTGTTGAGTTTCATGTTGTCAATGCCGGCAAGGCCCAGCACTGTCAGCTCATTGTGTTCATCAAAGCGGGTTTTCAGTTTAAACTGTGCATCTGTAAAAGTTGGGAGGAGAGGCAATCCTAACATATCGAATAAGAATTGCAGATAGGACTGACGAACGGAAACCAGATAAGAAGTCTTATTACCCAGATGTCCGTTGGAGGCAAGCGATACTTCCGAAGCACCGAGGGTAGCTTTCAGAGAGTTCCGTTCCATATCTCCGTCGCGGAGTTTGAAGTCGAGCACCGAACTGAGTGAATTGCCCCGGTCGGCAGGGAAAGCTCCCGTATAGAAATTTACTTCTCTGATAAAATCGGCATTGATAATGCCTACAGGACCACCCGAGGCACCTTGTGTGCTGAAATGATTGATATTCGGTATCTCAACTCCATCCAGATAGAAACGGTTTTCCGAAGGCGAACCACCCCGTACGATGAGATCGTTACGGTATCCGGCAGGCGAGAAGGCTACGCCCGGATACGACTGCACTACACGCGAGATGTCACGATTGGCTCCCGGGCTTTTCTCTATTTCCTGCAACCCGATAATACGTAGTCCTACGGGACTCTCCATGTCACGCCGGAAGGGAGAGGCGGTAATAGTAACGCCCTCCAGCTCGGTCGGGTTTTCTTCCATCTCTATATCAATGTTGAGGTTTCTTGTAGAAAGGATATATTCGGAAGTTAGTGTGGTTTTATATCCTACGGCGGATGCCTGCAAGCGATAAATACCGGGAGGGACATCTTCGATGATGAAATGCCCGATGGAATCTGTTGTGCCTCCCATACTTGTTCCTGTAATTAATACATTGATAAACTCCAACGGTTTCCGACTGGTTTTATCAAAGACCGTTCCCTTGATTTGATGAACCGGCTGTGCTGTTACTGTAGCGAGAAGGCAGAAACAGAACAAGATAAAGAGGTATCGTTTTTTCATTAGCCCGGGTTTGTTTTTTCTGATTTAAATGCAAAATTATATAAAAAATAGTTCGCTTTTTGTTTTTATCCGGTATTTTTGTTTCCTCTTATTAAAGTTGGGTATAATTATGAAGACAGTTCGGTTAATCACATGCAATGATGCCATGCAAGCACATATCTTGCAGGGAGCTCTGGAGAACGAAGGAATAGATTCGTTGTTGCATAATGAAAACTTTTCGTCATTACTGAAGAGCTATGTGAGCAACATCTCCGGTGTGGATATATTTGTCAATGAAGAAGATTATGATCATGCTCTTCAGGTGTTGCGTGACAATCAGAGTCTTCCTGAGGAGTTGAAATATTGTCCGTTTTGCGGTTCGGCGGATATTACATTTAAGTTACGAAAGGATGGATATGTGAAAGCGGCTTGTGCTGTTGTTTTGTCTTTACTGGCCGCCACTCCTCCCGGAGACAATCATTGGACGTATGAATGCAGGCAGTGTAAAGCCTTTTTTGAGAGACCTGTTTCGGCTACGTATAAACAAGATGAGGAATCATAACTTCCATTTAAATATAGAAATTTTAATACGATGAAAAGAAAAAGTTTATTGTTTGCCTGTCTGTTGTTACTGGCACTTCCGTTTTATGCAGCACAGGTAGACACAGTGATGGTGCAAAGTCCTTCTATGAATAAGGAGGTACAAGTAGTGGTAGTCACACCAGACGTTGCTTTGGGGAAGAAGGCCGCAGCGTGTCCGGTGGTTTATCTCCTTCATGGTTTTGGTGGCAATGCCAAGACATGGATTGATACGAAACCGGAGCTTCCGCAGATTGCCGATGAAAAAGGAATTATTTTCGTTTGCCCTGATGGTAAGAACACTTGGTATTGGGACAGTCCGAAGAATAAAGACGTTCGTTATGAAACATTTATCTCCTCAGAACTGATCAAGTATATAGACGGGCATTACAAAACGGTAGCCGCACCTCGTGGGCGGGCCATTACCGGACTTAGTATGGGTGGACACGGTGCGCTTTGGAATGCAATCCGCCACACCGATGTATTTGGTGCTGCCGGAAGTACCAGTGGCGGAGTAGACATCCGACCCTTTCCAAAGAATTGGATGATGCCCGAACAATTGGGTGAAATGGAGACGAATAAGGAGGTGTGGGATCAACATACGGTTATCAATCAGGTAGACAAACTACAGAACGGTGATTTGGCAATGATAATAGATTGCGGAGAAGCCGATTTCTTTTTAGATGTGAATAAGAATCTGCACAAGCGTCTGTTGGAACTGAAGATTGATCATGATTTTATCACTCGTCCGGGAGGACACAACGGGCAATACTGGAATAACTCTATTGATTATCAGATTCTCTTCTTTAGTAAATTCTTTAAGAAACAACTACCGGCAGGGAAGAAATAATGGCTGAAAAGCTTGGTTTTTGCTTTGCAATGTGTTATCTTTGTAAGCGTAATCATAAAGTAGATTCAGTTAGATTACATATAAAGGAGGAAGCAGCCGTTTTCTCCTTTATTTTTTTATATAGGCTATAGAAGCCCTGTAAACAGGGTAGTTAACGGAAGTTTCCTCGGTGTTTTGGTGAGTTTTCTCGGCATGAAACGCTCCATTTCCCGGTATGTTACGATGCATTTCATACTATGTTATGATGCAAATGCTATTGTGTTGCAACGCAACAGGTGTTTTGTTGAGAAATAGCTGCTTTTTAGTTAATAATCAATAAATCTGCTCTTGGCAAGAATTCTAATAAGACGTATATGCGTATTGAACGTAGCGGCTCCAACTACGACCAGATGATACGCTTGTTCTTGCTGTACAGTCAATAATGTATCCATTCTTATCTGCACTATAGCTGTACGTTGTGATTTCGTCACTACCCTCTATGTCCAAACGTCCCGGAAGTATAGGAAGAGGTGCTCCGAGAATATTGGCATATAAAGCTTCTGTGTGAAGAGATAGCGGATAACGTTCTGCCAGAAACAACCAGGGAAGTCGGCTCATTGTATTGGATATACCGGGATAAGCACTATTAGTACTGGCGGTAAATGTATTCTGATAATTGTTTGCACTTTCTAAGATACTCATTGTTCCCTCCTGTAGGAAAGTAATTGCAATCTCAGAATAGGGTTTTCCGTTGATGTTCTCTTTAATTCCAGTGAGAATCCCGTATTCTGAGGTAGAATAGCTAAAGGTATAGGTACGGATATTTCCCCCCGGTTCGTTACGGGTACAGCTCGTTGCACGTCCTTTATCATCCATAATATAGGTTGATTCGTTTCCTGCTTCATCCGTAATTATTACTTTTCCTGATTCATAACTGAGTTGTGTAGTTACAGTATGTGTGTATTTTGCTTCCAACCACAAGTCTGTATAGGTTTGTGTGGTAATGTGTTTCTGCAAGAGTTCGTTGCTAAAGGCAAATTCTTGTTTCGTGGTTACTTCTTCTGAACCACTGCCAGTGGTTTCCGTTACAGTGAGAAGTTTTGTTCTGTTTTCAGTCTCTTCTTCGTCTTTATTGCAGGCAGCTACTAAAGATAGGAGAAGCAATATAGACAAGTAGAGTCGTGTTTGTTTCATGGATTATTGGGTTCTGATTTTATTTTAGTTTTATTCCTCCTTTTACTCTGTAGCCTTGTGAGTGATATACATGTTTAAGCGTACGGGTTTCGGGTTTTTCTTCCGTTGTTCCTTCGTCCGGTTTCGGTTTCTCTTCTTCTTTGGGTGGATATGTGCCGTCAATAATGCCAAGGGCCATACTGAATAATGTCTCTTCTTTATCTCCTAAAGGCAAAAAAGTGACCAGATTCGTTAGGGAAGTTTCATCCACAGTATACTTAGCCGGGAAACTAACTCCACCATGAGATTCTCCGGCAATATTATAAACATCACATACTACCGGATTCAATGACCAACCATGCTTCGGATTAATAAAACTTTCTGTTGCTACTCCCGTAGAAGGTAAGGCTGTGCCGAGAATCTCCCAATCGGCAACCGGATACAAACAGTCATAGAATGTTCCAGCAACTCCGGTAGTAGTGCTACTGGTCAGTATGTATCCTCCTTCGATATTCATATTTACGCCACTGCCTATTAAGTCCGGGTCGAAAAGCAGGCTAAAGTCTTTGTAGGATTGTTTGTCGTTATGCTTTAATTCGGCAAAGATGTGGCCTATTGCCTTCTTGGGAGCCAGTAAAGAAGCCAGTAGCTGGGCACATTCCAATGAACCTCCGGTATTATAACGCAGGTCGAGCACTACTTTGGTTACCCCTGCACTGGCAAATACGTGAGATATCTCGCGAAGTTTATCATTGTATTTCTCTTTCTCAGTAGCAGTGCCTGCTGTGAAGTGATTGTACGCCATATAGCCTACTGTTACCCCTGTAGCGCTGGTCATTATTCTGTAGACAGGAATCGGATCGTCTTCTACCATTCGTTCGGCTCCCATGTTTATGGCTTCGGTTTCTACCACTACTCCTTTATCTTTTTTAGTCTCGCTGTCTTTTTGCAATTCATACTTGCCCAGAGTAAGTTTTAAGGCATTACCCGATTGCAGGAGCTGGGTCTCATTCTTTTTGGTGATGCGTTTATCGTCTACTTTTATAATCCATTCACCACGTTGCAGTTTGGCATCTGCAGCCGGAGATCCAGGAAGCACATTTGTAACTAATGCGTTGTAGAGCGTATCTACTTTTGAATCCTTTATCAATGTATAGTCAAATCCATAATTGGGTAATTCCACTTTGTACAATGTATCTATGTAGGAATAATTCTTATCGAGAGTGGTATAAATTAATTCCTTTAAGAATTGCGCAGGGGCAAGGAAGTATTTGTTGGGAGTCACTGTTGGCATTTCTTCGTACCAAAGATACTCCTGGCGCATCACGCTGTCTATCCAGGTATCCAGTTCTGTTTCTGCCGCATATTCCGGCCAGCGGTCTTCTCCGCACGAGAACAGGGCAGAAGCCATTACTATGAACAGGGTAGGAGTGAGCAGTATGTTTCTTATCTTCATATCTTTATCATCTTTAAGAGTTGCAAATGTAGGAAATACTTCGCTTATCTACCACATTTGTGGTATAAAAATGCCTTTAATGTGTGATAGCCTGTAAATGTTTTCATCCCTATCTTTGCACATATGAATAATATAGCAGCTTTATTATCCGGCGGTGTAGACAGTTCGGTCGTTGTACACCTTCTTTGTGAGCAAGGTTACAAACCGGCTCTTTTTTATATTAAGATAGGCATGGACGGTGCAGAATATATGGATTGTTCTGCCGAGGAAGATATTGAACTTGCCACTGCCACTGCCCGTAAGTATGGTTTGCCCTTCGAAATAGTAGACCTGCATCGAGAGTATTGGGATAATGTGGCAGCCTATGCCATTGATAAAATAAAGAAAGGACAGACCCCGAATCCGGATGTGATGTGCAATAAACTGATTAAGTTTGGGTGCTTTGAGCAGCGCGTAGGCAAAGATTTTGATTTTACCGCTACCGGGCATTACGCCACTACCTTGCAAAAGGATGGCAAAACCTGGCTTGGTACAGCCAAAGATCCGGTAAAAGACCAGACCGACTTTCTTGCACAAATAGACTATCTGCAAGTGTCTAAGCTGATGTTTCCCATTGGGCATCTGATGAAAAATGAAGTTCGGGAGATAGCTCTGAAAGCCGGGCTTCCCAGTGCCCGCCGAAAAGACAGTCAGGGTATTTGCTTTTTGGGAAAGATAGATTACAATGATTTTGTGCGTCGCTTTCTCGGAGAGAAGGAGGGGGCTGTTATAGAATTGGAAACAGGTAAAAAGATTGGTACTCACCGGGGGTATTGGTTTCATACCATCGGGCAACGCAAGGGGCTGGGCTTGAGCGGAGGTCCTTGGTTTGTGATAAAGAAAGATATACAGGATAACATTGTTTATGTGTCTCATGGCTATGGAGTGGAGACACAATTTGGTGAAGAGTTTTCTTTAGGTGATTTTCATTTTATAACCGATAATCCATGGTGGGAGAGAGATGCCCAAGGAGTGGATATTACTTTCAAAATACGCCATACTCCGGAGTTTATCAAAGGAAAGATTTTCAGGGAAGAGGATCGTTATCGTATCCTCTCCTCCGAAAAGCTACAAGGTATTGCTCCCGGACAATTTGGAGTTGTGTATGATGAATCGGCCGGTATATGTATTGGGAGTGGAGAGATTATTTAATTGAAAATTGAAAGTTACTATGCAGCGTGATAGCGGCGCAGTTAACTTTCAATTTTCAACTAATTAAATATAGTATTCCGCCAAGTCCACAATTCCCGCCCGCATCGCATATTTGGTAGCTTCGTGTACATTGTTTACGCCGAGCTTCCGGAATATATTTTTACGGTGACTATTGATAGTATGAAAACTCAGATTCTTTTCGGTTGCAATCTCTTTGGTCGTTTTACCTGACGCTATTTCTTTAAGGATGTTTTTTTCTGTAGTTGTCAGCAGATGATCTTCCTGCGTGTGAGTACCGGAAGAGGTATATTGGCTATTCCCCGAAAGCAACAGGTTGCTGACATGATTGCAAATGAAACGTTCTTTGCGCGAAGCACATTGCAGGGCGGTTAGTATTTCTTCTTTGGAATTATCCTTCATTACCACACCGAATGCCATGCTGCTAAATAGTATCTGACGAAGGAAATCGATACTTAATTCATCAGAGAGCAATAGCCAATCTACTTCTTTGAAGCGCTCGCGCAGTACAATCAATTCATCTGCTCCGGCAAAATCAAACAAGGTATAATCCAAAATCACTACGGCCTGCGGATGCAGGCGTAATTCTCTGATTAATTCTGCTTTATTATCTGCTGTCAGCAGCAGAGATATATCTTTCTGCTTGCTGAGCAGAAACATCATTCCTGCTTTGGTAATGTCCTGATTGTCTGCAATGATATACTCTCTCATACTATATTCCTTTTTATAAGGGTAACCATCGGCTGATATTTCTTTCAGTAGCACTAAACTCTACACCTATTTTTATCAGTTCACGTCCATCTGTCTGGTATGGAATCAGATATCCTCTATCCTCTATTTGCTGTAAGGCTTCTTCGGCTGTGCCATTGAGTTTGAATTCAAAAACATAGATGTATTTGGGAGTTTTTACTACAGCGTCTGCCCGTCCGCGTGCACTGCGTACTTCAACGTCAGTAAACTGTCCCATTAGTTTAAAGACAAGATAGAACACTACTTGGTAATGACGTTCGGTTTTATCGTTCAATTCATAAGGGAAATCAGCAAAGAAGGCTTGCAGTCGGGTGAGGAAGGAGTTATAATCACCAGTTTCCAATTCCCGAACAAACTTACCTACGTAAAAACCGCGTTCATCATCTACCACTGATGTATAATAAGGTATTAGAAAATCTAAAAAACTATATCGTACTTCATCATTTGGAAATTCCAACAGGTAGTTACTAAAACGATTATCATAGTCTTTTATCGTCAGATAGCCGCTTTGGTATATCAATGGAATAGGGTTATTGGCATCTACTCTGTATTCCGTAAATGAAGAGGCAGAGGCTTCTACTCCGTCAATCAATGTACGCAGATCGTACTCGCTCTTCTGTAGCAGTTCCACAAGGAAGGTAGGAGTACCTGTCTGAAACCAGTAATTACTGAATTTATATCCGTCAAAAACGTTGAGAACACTAAAAGGGTTGAATACTCCTTCTGTAAACTCGCAGAAATGATAGCCGTCATACAAAGCTTTCATCTTATGAAGCGTCTCTTCCGGAGTTAGTTGATTCGTTTCTGCCAGTTTCTGGAGTTCCGGAGTAAAAGTATCGATCAGTTCTTGCTTAGTAATGCCACATACTGTAGCATACTGAGGCTTCATGCTAATATCATTTAGTTGGTTCAGGTCACTGAATACACTTACTTGTGCAAACTTCGTCACTCCGGTGAGGAAAACAAAACGCAAATAGCGGTCGTAACTTTTAAGTACACCATAAAAGGCTTTTAGCGTCTGGCGGTAATTATCCAGCAAAGACATATTGTTCAGTGCTTGTAGCAAAGGCTTGTCATATTCGTCTACGAGTACCACTACACCGCATCCCGCTTGCTCACTGGCACGGCTAATGACATAGCCAAATCGTTCTTCGGGGCTACGATCTTTTTTCTCATTGCCATACATACATTCCCATTTCTCCAAATGTTGGTTGAGTATAGCAACTAAATCGTCGGGCGTTTCATATTTCTTGGCATTTAAGTCCAGATGAAGTACCGGGTATTGTTTCCATTCTGTCTCTATTTGTTCAATAGCAAGCCCTTCAAACAATTCCTTTTTCCCTTTGAAGTAAGACTCAAAGGTAGAAAGCAACAAGCTTTTACCAAAGCGGCGGGGGCGGCTCAGAAAATAGGGCTTTCCTGTATTTGCTATTCTCCACACAAAAGCAGTCTTATCTACATATAGGTAATCATCTCTACGAATATCTTCAAAAGTCTGTATCCCGATAGGGAGTTTACGCAATGCACTGTTCATAGTTATTTTTTTATTTATTGACCATTCAAAGATACTCATTATTTCCATAAACCATTTCCTGCTTGGGCTAAATTTAAAATACAATAGTAAGCATACAAAATTGGTTTATTGATAATCTGTGTTTGTAAATAGTAAATGGATTAAGGTAATGTGTTGATAATCAATGCTTATAAAAGTGTACGCTCTTGTATAACTAAAGTGTACATTCTTGTAGTGCAAGGTTGTACACTTATGCATAATATGATTGTACACTTTTGCAATCTCTCTTCATTTAATGAATACAGATAGCTTAAATTACACAGATTTTAATAAAACAGAATAGGGTGATAAATAGAAACGATCCATTATCACCCTATAATATTATGACTCTATAACTTTATGTTACATCATCTTTTTACCAGGAACGTCCTTTGAATACGTCTGACTGATCCAATGGTACAATATTACCGCTCAGTGTAATTGTATTGTTGTTGAAGTTCGGGTTTACAGTAACAGTGGCATTATTACCTCCATTGGTCAGTGAAATGAATATCTGAGCTGAAATTCCGATACCCTGTACACTAAATGAACAGTTAACATTACCCTTTTTGTCCGTTGTAATTTTCATATCCGATGCGTTACCGTCTACTGTTACACCACCAATTCCGTTAGGACCGGGGTATGGAGTATTGAAAGCAACCTGTACAGTAGATTTCTGACCATTCATCATCACAAAGTTTGTAGTCGTTGATACAAAAGCACTCTGTCCGTTACGGAAGATCACCTGATCGGCTTCGAGCACGAACTGTTTGTTTTTCAGTGCTTGTACAGCCTGCTGATAAGCTACTGCGTCGGCTACTTGTTCTTCTGCTTTCAGTCTTGCTCTTTCTGCGTCTCTTTGTGCTTTACGATCGGCGCGACGTACGGCTCTTTCTGATTCCTGTGCATACATCATGGTAGATGCACTTACCAATACTAATGCTAATAATGCAATAAACTTTTTCATAACTTTTTTTTGTTTAGGTTTAATAACGTTGTTCGTTATTGCAAAAACAACATATAGCAAAGATTGTTCATGAACGTTTCACAATTTTATGAAGTAGTTAAGTTTGTCTATCAGGGGCAAGTAGTTTAGTGGTTATCACTTCATTAGTAGTTAAGAAGTGGATAACCTTGCCACTTGACTCCTGATTAATTCACACATCAATACCTGTGAATGTTTTCAGGGCATACCCTATAAGAAAGCTTATTCCGGCCACACTGAAACTGAGTACGGCCATTTCCATAAAACGTTTTCGGAAACTTTCACCACGTGCCACCGAGTAGTAATAATTGAACAATGCTATAATAATAAGTGCCATAGCCAACATTACTCCCAATGCTATCAGTACATTGCTGATTAAAATGAAAGGAGCTACCAGTGCAACTACCGTAATGATATAGGCAATACCTGTGTAAATGGCTGCCTTTGCCGGATGTTTGCTCTTATCACCTTCCGATTTGGTAGACAGGTATTCCGATGATGCCATAGACAGTGCAGCAGCAATACCGGTAATACTTCCTGTCAGTGCTATCAGTTTATGGTCACTCAGTGCCAGAGTGAAACCTGCTAATGCTCCGGTAAACTCTACCAAAGCATCATTTAGTCCCAGTACCACAGAACCCATATACTCCAACCGTTCTTCGTTTATCAACCCGATGAGCTTTTCTTCGTGTATCTCTTCTTCGCATGACAAACGCTGCAAATCCTCACATTCCGTATACCGGGCATAGTCCTGATGGGCACTGTTTTCGCTGGATTCCATAAGTTTAATGGCAAATGTGATACCCAGGATGCGCGCTAACCAGTAGTATTTGGCAATACGCCAGCGGTTGGGCTTCACTTCGGTATTCGTATACTTTTTGAGTGTATAGTAATGGGCTTTCTCTTCGGCGGAGATCAAGCGTAGTACCTTGCTGTTGGATGTGTTTTTTTCAATAGAAGCCAGTCGGTCGTACACAATACTTTCAGTATACTCATTTCGCTGGAAACGAATAAACTTCTCGAGATCTTTTGAGGTTAAATTCATGTTATTTTATTTCTATATTTTAGCTTTCGGGCAAAGGTACTACAAATAGACTAAATGTATTCTCTATCTGTTAGTATAGCAATAAAATTTATTAAAAATTTGCGCTCTGTTGGATTTTTGATAGTACATTTGATCATTAATTGAAATTATTGATATCATGAAGAAGATAGTAACTTTTGGAGAGGTACTTTTGCGTCTTACCACTCCCGGCAATCTGCGTTTCTCACAATCCCGTGACTATGTAGCTACCTTTGGTGGCAGTGAAACGAATGTAGCGGTTTCTCTTGCCAACTTTGGGATACCGACCGAATTTGTAACCCGTTTGCCCGATAATGATATAGCCCGTGCCTGTATCAGTGATCTTCGTTCACATGGACTCCGTACGGATGGTATTATTTATGGCGGCGATCGTATGGGAATTTATTTTCTTGAAAACGGGGCTTCTTTTCGTAACTCAAAAGTAGTATATGATCGGTCGGGTTCTTCTTTCTCTACCCTTCGCCCGGGTATGATAGACTGGGAGACTATTTTTGCTGATGCCGGATGGTTTCATTGGTCGGGAGTAGCCGCTGCTTTGTCACAGGACGGTGCCGATACTTGCCTGGAAGCTCTTCAGATGGCAGACCGGATGGGACTAACGATCTCCTGTGACTTGAATTACCGGAAGAACCTGTGGAAATATGGACGTACGGCAGCTGATGTGATGAAACCGCTGGTACAGTATAGTGATGTGATATTTGGTGCGGAACCTGAATATAAAGAGATATTAGGTATTGCTCCCGTAGGTTTTAAGGCTGTAAACACAGATTATCGACTCAATCTTGAAGGTTTTGAAGAGGTCGGAAAGCAAGTAGCAAAACTGGTTCCCCGTTGCAGGAAGATGTTTCTTGAGCTACGCAATTCTTTATCTGCCAATCACAACCTGCTTGCCGCTGTGCTTTATTCCGATGGATCGTTAAAGCATACGGGGATTTATGATATTACTCACGAAGTAGATCGTGTAGGTACGGGAGATGCTTTTGTTGGCGGACTCATCTATGGTCTGCTCACTTATCCCGATGACGATCAGAAAGCATTGGATTTTGCGTTGGCAGCTTCCTGTCTGAAAAATACTTTCTATGGAGACTTCAACTTGGCAACAGTTGCCGAAGTAGAAGCACTGATGAATGGTGACTCTTCCGGCAGGGTACAGCGTTAACTTCGGAGTAGATGGCGCCTTTGCCACCAGTAACGGATAAAGAGTGCTCCGGTTGCGATCAGAGCCAATGACAATCCGGTATAAAATACGGATATGAAACTGGTGGGTAACAGGTGCAGACTTCGTATGCTGATGCCTAATGAAATCATGAAAATCATGACAATCCAGCTCTTTACATCGAAAAAAGAGAAGGGACAATTCTTTTCCTGTTTCTTTTGGGTGATGCGTTCGGTATGTTTATAGTATAGTCTTCTGAATATAAGAATGAAGAATAGAAGGAACACTACTGTGGCTTCACCCATTTTGAACAGCCAGTATTGAGAATCATTAAGCCATGTCACGATTCCTATTCGCAGTATATTTGCCCCTGCCACTATCCATACGATACCGGCAGTAATCAGTAAAACTTGTCTGTTGACTCCGTATTTCATACATTAAATTTATAGATTGATGCATTAAACAACAAATAGAACTACCATTTAGGTTCACTTACGTGAGAAAAAAGTGATAAATAATGAACAACTGGTCAACAAAACACCCGTACCTATAACTCCATACCAACCAAATGCCTGCCAAAAAGTACCTGCCAGAAAAGTCCCCATTGAACCGCCAACAAAGTAAGTAGTCATGAAAATAGTATTGATGCGATTGGAAGCATTAGGACAAAGCTCAAAGATACTGGTCTGGTTGCTCAATTGAATGCACTGCATACCAATATCGATAATAATAATACCTGCTACGATGCCCAGATAGGTGTTTTCTCCTGCAAAGAGCAGAAACCATGCAAAAAGTATCAATCCACAACCGATAAAGTTGAATCGGCGGACGCCCACTCTTTTTACGTATTTACCTACCAGTGATGCTGATAATGCTCCGGCTATTCCACAGAGTCCTAACATACCGATAACATTGCTTCCGGCGTGGAAGGGAGCTTGCCCCATTTTGAATGCCAGGCATGACCACATGGCCAGAAAAGAGCCAAATGCCAATGCTGCCCGTATGGAGTAGATTCGTAGCTGTGGGTATTCTTTCAGTAACAGAAACAGTGATTTCATTAATTCACTGTATTTCCCTTTGAATGTGGGTTTTATATCTGGCAGTACTTTAACAACTACAATTCCACATATCAGCATCAGGGCAGCGGCTATGTGGTACATTTCCCTCCACCCGAAGATCTCGCCGATGAACCCACTGATTACCCGGGAAGCGAGAATACCGGTCAGCAAGCCTGAAACAACAAGACCTACGTTTCGCCCTTTATTCTCTGGTCTGGAGAATTGCGAAGCTATCGGGATGAATATCTGTGGTATTACTGAACAAATACCCGTAAAAAGGGAGGCTATTAATATAACATGTATGTTCGGTGCCAGCGCAATAGTCAATAGCGAAACAATCAGTATCGCAAAGTTAATAATGATGATTTTCTTTCGTTGATACAGGTCGCCTAACGGGATGATAAATAAAAGCCCCAGTGCATATCCGATCTGTGTAATCATAGAGATCAGGTTTGTCTTAAACTCTGATACACCCATGTCGTGGCGTATCATGTTCAGTAAAGGCTGGTTGTAGTAAAGATTGGCTACTGATATACCGGCAACAATTGCCAACGTCCAAAGTATGGATGCCGGTAATCCTCCGTTTTCTTTTAAAGTCTGTTTCATGGGCGCAAAGATAGAGAATTGAACCTACTCTACAAAGAAAGTCACCGAAACTGTATTTCCTTCATTGTCTACTGCCGTCATTGTGTGTTTTCCTGACGAGGGGAGTAGGGATATCTTGTGAAAATCCTGTGTCTCGGCCAGGTAGTTATTGTCTAAATGCCAATATACGGTAGCTTTGGGAACGCTATGCACCAGTTCAAAAGTCAGCTGGCTTTTGCTCCCGTCCATTTGTCTGGGTAGAAATATGCGGGCATTCATGGTAGGATAGACAAACTGCATCGGACGGAGAATATCTTCCCCGCATCCGGGCTTGAAGGGAGGCAGAGTTTTGTATTCCGGGTGGCGTTGTTTGTAATACCATTCCCAGACAGGAGGTAGGGTGAACCAATTCTTTTGAATGGCAGCCTCTGTATTGATACAGCTTTCGTAGATACGTTGCGTTCCGTCTGCCGATAGGTTGATTCGGTGGTGATAGGGACATGCTTCGGTTTTGAGTCCGGCAGGAAGTATCAGTATGGTGTCTGTTTCTTCACAGAAGCGTCCTTTCAGATGTCCGGACAGGTGACAAACCTCTGCGTCTACAAATCCTTCAGAAGGTCTGACGAACCAGGGGGACGATGGTAACAGATTAAATACGTCGAACATGACCGGCCCTGCAGTGCGTGCCCCGACAAGTCCCGGTTTACCTTCTCCGGTAGCATTACCCACCCATACACCTACGGCATAGCGAGGGGTGACTCCTACTGCCCATGCATCGCGAAAACCATAGCTGGTTCCCGTTTTCCAGGCGATAGTCTGCATGGAAGGAATAGTACGCCAATCAATCTCTTCCGGTCGGTTTACTTCTTTTATGGCGTCAAAAGTCTGCCATACGGTACAGGGAGAAAAGGATGAGGTTGGGACAACAGACAAGGCATTGTGGGCGGAGTCGGAAAGTAATAAAGAGCAGTCTGTTTTATCTAATCCTTTCAGGCAGCGTGCCATGTCTGTATAGGCACAGGTGATATCCCACAAAGTGCCCTCGGCACCTCCTAAAATAAGGGAAAGCCCATAATGGGAAGCAGGACGGGTGAGAGTACTGATTCCCGTTTGTTTCAGGAAGTTGTAAAATTTAGGGACGCCGTAACGTTGCAACATTGTTACGGTAGGGATGTTGAGTGAACGTGCCAGTGCTTCGGAGGCAGGGACGGCTCCTTCGAACTGCTGGCTGAAATTCTGTGGAGCGAAACCATTGATGTTAATCGGGATATCAGGCAATAAAGTATGTGGGAGTATACTGCCTTCCTGTAACATAGCGTAATAAAGAAAAGGTTTGAGAATGCTTCCCGTACTGCGGGGGGAACGGATGATGTCTACCTGATTGCCGCTGTTTGTTTTATTGAAATGTACATTACCGCAATAAGCTATGGGCTGATTCTTCTGAACATCAATGACCAGTATGGCTATGTTGCGGATATCACTACGGGAGAACTCACCATTCCAACGTTCTATCAGTTCTTCTATCTGCAGCTGTATTCCCCGGTCGATGGTACTTACAGAATAGTTGCCGTTTCTCGTTTGGTAGAAGTAGTCAGTGAGATGCGGAGCAATCTGTGGTAGTGGTTTGGGCTCTTGGGGCAATGGCTCGCTGAGGGCAAGTTCGTAGCTTGAATCATCCAGCACTCCTTTTGTGTGTAACCGTGTGAGGAGGCGGTTACGTTTATCGAGCAATGCCTGCCGGCTTTTGGAAAGATGAATCATGGCAGGAGAATTGGGAAGTACGGCGAGCATAGCTGCTTCTGCCCATGACAGATCGTCTGCCGAATGGCCAAAATAACGCCACGCAGCGGCATCCAATCCTACTACATTTCCTCCAAACGGAGCGTGGGAAACATATAAAGAGAGTATCTTCTCTTTTGAATAACGGAACTCTAACCGGGTAGCCCATATCATTTCGATAAATTTCTCGCTGAAGGTACGAGGATTGTTGCGAGCCAGACGGATGGTCTGCATCGTAATTGTACTACCTCCACTGATAACTCGTCCGGCTTTTAGATTCTGATAAGCTGCTCTTCCTATTGACACTGGGTTAACTCCCCAATGGTGAAAAAAATGGTTATCTTCAAATTCAATGAAGCAGGCTTGTATCTTTGCCGGAGTCGTAGTACGGGGAGGAAAACGCCATTGGCCGTCCGGGGCAATACGTGCCCCGAGAAGCTCATTATTCCGGTCGGTCACAACGGTAGAGTAGGGGACATGGAATAGTTGCCGGGGAAGGCAAAAGATATACCCTATTAACAGGAGGGTAATGATCCCTCCCCCTATCATTTTACCCTTCTTCCTTCTCTTTCCTTCTTCCCTCTCCATTCTCCCTTCTCTTCCCCTCTTTATTCAACTACTACTTTTCCGGCCTGAGTCCTTGTCTGTGCTCCGGAATCGTACATTGCTTCACACTGGATAGCAGGTAATATGAAGGTTCCTGCATAGGTTGCCTGCAATCGTATGGTGAAGGTTTTAGACTGTCCCCGTTTCAGATTGAAATAGGTAAGTACACGGTCATCGCGGATATCCCGATAGGTATAACTGTTGTTCGTATCAGTACTTGTGGCTTGTTCCGGATGGTCTATCATACGTTCATTATATATCTCCCAACCCGATGGTATGATATGTGTCAGTGCCAGGTCGTTGTAGTCGGAAGTTCCACTGATGTTGGCTACCGTAACTACTGCCATAAAGTCTGTACCTTGTTTGATCGGATTAATGGAGATAGCCGTACCGTTCATATCAGTATATCTCACATCCAGACGTAAATTATTTGCTATTGCAGGTAAAGTATCATTCAGTAATTGTGTCCGGGTGATAAGATCTACATTTAATGCTCCTTTTCCATTATTTTTCACTGTAACTTCACCTCCACCAGGAGCAGTGGCAAGTGTTTTCTCAAACACGGCTTTGGCAGATTTTACAGCGGGTTGTTGTTTGCCATGCAGTGTCCACGAAAAGTCAAGTGTGCCTGATAGTTTTTCGGCCAGTCTGCCCATTGCCATTAGAGCAAATGCAGTGGATTGGGTACTGAACCACTCTTCACGGGATAAACTTTGTGATACTCGTTGTGCCTGTGCAAACGCTTCCCGTTCACGTCCCATTAATAGCAACGTTTCCAGTATCATAGATTCATCGCGGTCATAAGATCCGTATACATAGCTTCCTGCAGAAGAGGAATAAGGCTCTACTGTAGTCTTGGCATTAAATACCAACTCATTAGCAGCTTTCATTTTTCCGTTTAAGGCGTATGCTGCCGCCAGTCTCCATTTAGCTTGTAAAGAGAGAGTTTGCTCCATCTCCTTCAGGCGGTTCATGGCCCCGTGTTCCGGTGCTCCTGCCAATGCCAGTGTGTATAGTCTGAACGCTTGTTGCAAATCTGATTGCCAGTAATATCCGGTATCCTGTTGAGGTGTACGCCAGTTTTGTGCAGCCGAACGTTGGAAGCGCTTCCACTTATTGAGTACATTGGCATTTACGGCATATCCTTTTTCCTGTGCCATTACCAGGAACATTCCGGCGTAGGAGGTTATCCATTCGTTGGCAGAAGCACTCCCCGGCCAGTAAATAAATCCTCCGTTGGGTAACTGACGGGCATACAGTTGTTTGATTGCTTCCTGTACATTTGCCTTTGTTTTTTGAGATTCGGTTTCGTCTACTGCTTTGAACTGACTGATAAACAGGAGTGGGAGAGCCTTGGAAGTTAGCTGTTCTGTACAGTAGTGCTGGTAGTTGTACAAGAAGTCGAATCTACGGCTGATATCTACCGATGGGATACGGGATATTTCCAGCTTGACACTGTTTTCCGGTGAACGACTGCCTAGCCTATAAGATAGTTCACAACTTTGCCCGTTTTCTATCCATTTACTTTCACGCAGTGTTACCGCCGGATTAGGGTTACGCACCTCTATCTCAATTGTTTCCGAGACTTTCTTCCCGGCTCCTTCGGCTGTTATGCGAAGGGTTGCTTTACCGGATTTGCTACCAGTCTTTAGTTTGAAGAAAACTAACTGGTCACCCGGTTTTACGAATGAAACCGATTGTTGGGAGGCACCGCTGATTTGTGCACCACCCGATGCTGAAACGGATACTTTTACATTCTTCACTTCTTTCTCCATGGCAAATACATTGACCGGGAGTGATATCTCCTCTTGTGTACTGAGCACGCGGGGTAATGTTGAAAGAATCATGAGTGGGGTACGTACCGGAGTTGTCTTTTCTGCCCGTCCGTATGCTCCGTTTTCTCCTGCCACCACCATGGTACGTACTGAACCTACGTACATTGGAAGCGTGATTCGGTGTGTCTGGCTTTTACCCTTGCCAATGCTGAACGGACCGATAAAACGTACTACCGGTTTGAAACGGTTTGCTTTGGTATCCGCCGGTTTTAATGTTTCATCACCTCCGGTACTGAACAGTGAACTGTAACTACCTGTATAGGCTCCCAACACATCGTCATACATGTCCCATGTACGAATGCCTAATGCTTCTCGTGCATAAAATTCGTTCCACGGATCAGGTGTTTTGAACTTGGTAAGGTCAAGTAATCCATCGTCTACGATAGCCAGTGTATACGTCATTGGTTTACCTGTCTTTTCGCTTACTGTCACATTGAATTCCGTTTCGGGACGAAGTACGTCGGGCATCTGAATTTGGGGTTGGAGTACAGTTTCTTTATTAGTCACAAATACCGGCATTACTCCGTACATACGGATGGGTAAATCATTTACAGTTTGTGCATGTGGTTGCAGCAGGCTGATGTGCAGATAGACATTAGGTGCCATTTCCGGGGTCACTTTGAACTGATATTTGGTGTCTTCTTTACCAGATACATCCAACCATTCACGTTGTAATACCTCTGAACCGTTTTCCAGAGCGATAAGTGCTCTGCCTCCTGCTGAGGCAGGGATAATGGCAGTTACCGTTTCACCTGGTTCGTAAGATTCTTTATCGAGAGAGAAAGCCAACATTTTGACGCCGCTCGGATCAGTCTTACTGGAACGTCCGCGCCATTCGGGCCAGTCTACGTAGACTGTACCTCCGGTAGCATGTCCGCTTTCTGTGTCTTTTACATACACCAGATAACGTCCCCAATCGGGATAGTTGATGCGGAATCTGAAACTGCTCTTTCCGTTTATGGTATTCAGCTTTCCGCTGGCCACAGGGGTATAAGAACTACTGTTGACATAAGTCTCAAACGATTCTCTGGAACTTTCCCACCACCAACTCCAACTGATGCGGTAAATCTTATATTCAAGTCCCGAACGATTTACAGGTTTTCCTTCCGGATTTACGGTGACGATGTCAAATACATGATCCTTATCTGTCTCGATATATTTACCTTTAGGCTGATTGAGGTTGATGCCTACGTACGAATTGAAAGGAGAAAACGGAACACTTGTTGTATTGATACTGGCATCTCCGCCCGGTTCGAATACCCGGGTAGTAATATTGGCTTGTAACATACCCGGTGCATTTCCCGATTCGGGTAGTTTGAGAGTGAACGATGCATTGCCGTTTGCATCCAGCATGCCGCTGAATACGTCCATGCGTGAAGAGGTGAACTCTGTTGCCGGATTATTGAATATATATTGTCCGTAATTCTTGAATTGCGTATTGACTTTGGAGAGTGACATTTCGACTTTTGTTTTCAGTCTTGAAGCCTGGGCACCTGTTAGCCATGCTGACGACAAAGTAGTACGTATCTCTCCATCCGAGGCTTTGAGTATCTCTCCCGGAAGCTGTAGATTGATTTTCAGTCGGTTGGGCTTTACCGTTTCTATTCGTAGTGACTTGTGAAAGGCCGTTCCTCCAACTTTCACGTAAGCATTCCATAATCCGGTAGGATCTTCTGCTCTTGTTGGTACGGCGAAAGTATACAGCCCGTTTACTCCGTTAGTGGAGATTAACTTATTGTAGAATTGTCCCCGCGGATTATAAATTTCCAATGCTACGGGATGTTTATCTGGTATCCGGTTGTTACGGTCTTCAAGCATGAACGAAATGTGTAGTGTATCGCCGGGACGCCATACGCCTCTTTCGCCATATACAAATCCTTTTAATCCTTTCTGTATATCTTTACCGCCTACGTCAAAACGACTGACTGACTGTTCTTCTCCGTCTGCCACCCGTACGTATGCTTTTTGCTTTCCGGCTTCTGCTACAACGATGAAAGGAACACCTTTAGTCTCAATGACAGTGAATCCGTTTTTATCGGTTTCGGCTTTACCCACTGGCTGTAGCTGAAAATTGTAAGCTGTTACTATAGCTTTCTCTACCGGAGTAGTATCTAATATGTTATTTACAGTAATCCACAATTTGTTGACCGAGTTTCGCTTTACAATCATACCAAGATTGGATGCCAGAACATTACATGCAGCTGTTCGGTCTGCTCCCATATAGTAAGATATGTGGCAGGGGTTGTCGCGCTCTTCCCAACGATATTGTCGCCAGTCCATTCCTTCGGAACCGTTGTAATAATAGTAGGTCTGCGGAGTATCCCACACAGCTTCATCTTCTTCTGACAGTTGTTCGGAGGATAGTTTAGTTAACTGGTCCGAACTTTCGGAGAATTGTAATTCTTTGTCATCTTCTCCGCATGGATAGGCCGAATAGGCTTGTTTGAATGAAAGGGTGATCCGGTAGATAGCTCCCGGTTCCTGATTGATCAGTCCGGAGAGGTCAATAGAATAATCTTCCCATTTGCGGATGTCTTTGGACGGGTCTTTATCCAGATGTAGTGTCTTTTTATAGACCAACCGTCCGGACCGTCTCAATTCGTTGGAAGATGAAAGAGTGTTTGTCTGCATAAACATCAGTACATTGCTTTCAAATATACGGATCACATTCAAGTCAACAGCATGCAGGCTGACAGCCCGGAAAGGGATAATCAGATTTTTGGAGTCGGGCAAAATGGCAGCATCTGTACGTAGTTCCACTTGTGGTTTCAGGCTGGGTTGACTGAAGGAGATAGAATGGGAGGTGCCGAGTTTTTTGCCTTTCCTATTTTTTATACCTTCATAGATTCTCAGTGTGAGTTTATTGGAACGATTGGGCTCGAAGTATACGTTTACTTTGTCATTGATTACCTGAAATGTATACGAAGAGAGTTCCGCGATTTCAATGAGTCCCTTTAGGTCCTGTGTGGTAGATACGGGATCGGAGAACGAAATTTGTATCCCGTTCTCTGGTTGCTCTATGCGTTGTGCAGACATGAAGCGGAAGATATTTTTTGCCGGAATAGTCACCTTCTCAACAATCTTCCGGTCTATACCTGCCACTTTTCCGTTCAATGTTATTTTCAGATCGTAATCTTCCTGTGCCCTCGGTATACGGTTGATGTTGAAATTGTATCGCATCGGATTTCCTGTGCCTCCTACAGAAATGGCATAATCTGAAGAACCATTTCCATTAACTGAGATCATTTTCTCTACTTGTACGTTGTCAATCTTGTCGCTGAAACGTATTTCTCCTTTAACAGAAGCGTACTCGGGGGTAGCGGCAGTTATGTCGAGTGGTTCCATTGCCAATGAGAAATCCTTTTCCTGTACCCGGAATGAGAAATTAAATTCTTTCAGACGTTTGTCTACTTTTACAAAGTCTCCCAGTTGAAACGAAGCCTCATACATTGTTCCTGGTTTAAGCGCTCCTTCTTCGGGCAGGAATTCTATTGTATTATTACTTATCCAATATGTTTTTCCTTTCAGTGAAGGCGAAAAGCGGAATGGATTCTCTTTGAGTTCGTTATTTAAATCTACTACGGGCTGATCTTGGGTCAGTTCTATTCGTATGGGTGAGGATTGCGATATTACCCCACCTGTATAGGCATTTACATAAGGTGTAAATTCCGAAGAAGGAACAAGTTCTTTCTGACTGCCTGCACATGAGCTCAGGCTTATGATGATGAACAGAAGAACAGAATACGCGGCTGGAATCATTGTTGTTCGTTTCATGGTAAAGGTATTAAAAGTTTAGTGACCAAAGATAATGAAAATATGCTTTTTACTATATTGATTCATCTAAAAAAATAAAACAGTCTTTGATTGGGGGGGATATCTTTTATCAGGGCAATCGCACCAATTTTAGGTTCAATTGACCATCGCTTGGCGTACCTCCCCGTGCGGGAAGCACTCAAAACTGATAAATAACTGAAGGATTTTTCTTTATTGCGGCAAGAATAAAATAAAATATTGATTTTCAAAAACTATCTTATAATTATTCTTTTCTATAAATTCATTTACCACCTGGCTCTTTTTATTACTTTTAAAAGTACCTGCTTCCACTCCGCAATCAATCAGATAGTTCTCATCCGGTGCTCCGAACTCTTTTCCTATGCTATCAAATTTTTGTCTTAATATAGCTGGAAGTGGACCTTTGTAATTGTTTAATTTCTGTTTTAGTAGCGGTGCACTTAGTAATTCCGGCCAGGAACATCCGATGAAGGGCTTGGTTCGTGTCATATAATTAATGGCGGGTATACTGCCGTAAGCAAACAGGCAGTCATCTTCTTTAATATATGGCTTTATTCCTGCTAACAAGTCATTTATTATCCCGGCTCTTTCATGAGAAGTATAAACATGTTTCGTTCTTTCGTTCCGGATAGAGAACCGCTTCTCGAAAAGTAGTCCTCCGTCAAAGTATACTCCTTCTGTTATCGTTTTGACTCCACATATTAGAATGTATATACCCAAGGTTAGCAATAACATTTTTCTTACCGTTTGTACAGATAAAGCGGGCGGAAGAATTTTGTTTTTTATGGAAAAGTAAAACGAGATGGCCATAGGTAATCCTAACCAATAGATAATACTACCGTTATTGTACATGCCCCCATCACTGCCAAGTGGTATGATCAGGATCATAGAAAGTCCTGCCCATGATAACATCTTGATTGCTTTGTCATTATTCAAAAAAATATTTCCTGCTAACCCTATCAGGCTGAAAGCACAGAGGATAATTACGGCATTTTCTTTATAGAAAAGAATACCCAGTACTGTAAAAGCAATGATTCGGATGGGTAATTGTAACAGAACATTTCTTACATATTTAAGAGATAATAGCAGAACAGCATAAAGTAAAAGTATTTTCGCTCCGAACTTGAAAATCAGGTAGTAGATTCTTACCTGAGCGAATATCATATTGGTCAGGGTATGGGAACTTGTTCCGCTATCGTCTCCTGCAGCAGAGGTCAGTTCGTGCAAATTATGAATGAAATATTCATAATGCCCTAAAATTTTCATTAGTAAAATAACACCTATAATTCCTGTGATGAACGAAAGTGTAAAGATCAGGCATCTGCCGGCACAACGACGAGCGCTCTCTTTATAATAAAGTTTATGTAGAATTATAAGTAGAATAATGCCATAATCGAGTACATTCGGAATACGGGTAAAAGTGTTTAATGCAACTATAATTCCACTGATAATGAACCATAGATTATTATTGCTTCTTAACCCTTTGAATAAATAAAACACAGCAAGTACATATAGAAGGCATGTCATCAGATCATTGTAGAAAGCCATAGGTAGACCTACATAAGAAATAATAACCAGTAAAACTCCAATGATTATAGCCAATACATGGATATGTCTGCGGAGCAGTCTATATACCAGATAAACGGTAATCATATTGTTTACTACTCCCAACAAACGTATATCGAATATTCCTGCATCGGGAAATAAAGTAATGAAAGTACCTCCCACAACTCCGCTTAGATAATACATAAAGTTGTATTCCACACTTTCGGGGGCTTTGAAAATATGATCGTAGAAAGTCATATAGAATCCTGAATCGCATAATTCGAACCCCAAAAAGACAGATATCAATTGATAGGCGATAAGAAAAAGACAAGTAATTCCGAAAGCTTTTCCCGGATTGTTCTCAATAAGATGATATAGTTGAGAAAGTGTTTTCATTAGAGAGAAGTTTATTGTATATCTTGTATATCCCTGATAAATGAGAAATCAGATTAAATATTATACTTCTTTAATAAGAATTATATGCAAATATAGTCATTGTTGTTAACATAGCAACACTATGGAGGGTAGATTATCATTGTATTGTTAATGTGGCTATGTATTGTTAGGAAAGAGAAATAACGAGCATGATATACGTGAACTAAAGTTTGAAAAATCTTTTAAACACAATCAGAAAGGTGAACGTATCATTATACCTTATATTTTTTTATTTTGAGAATATCCTTATTTATTTTTAGTTCCTTTGGTAAGAAATGCTTCTTTGAATGCTGATTATAAAACTAGCTTTAATAACCTTCACATAAAAAAGTATTTGTTGTTTTTGTTTTTTTATGCAGTCTACATCAGTAAATTGATTGGTCTGATTAACAGGAAGCTTCAATGACAGTCGATTCTATTTTTGAAAGATTTTTATAGGTCGCTTGGTCGTGTTTCTCCATATTGGTCAAGAAACGATGTTCGCTTTCGTAAAGTTGACAACGCTTTATGTTAGTAAAACCGTATTTATGTAATAACATTTCAAGTGTTTTATAATCATAAATCACCTGATGTCCCCAGTCACGGTAGAAATTATTAATAACCAATATCGGAGGGTATACTCCTGGTAAAATTTCGTTCACTTCGGGAATAGAACTATCGGTCGCTTTGTGAATATAATCGGTATATTCTTCCGGATGTTGGTAGAGGTCTTGTAGAAATTCAAAACATGGAAGAGTAATCCGTAATACTCCATTTTTTTTTAATACCCTTCTGCATTCTTTTAACATTTTCACTGCTTCAGTTAATTTTAAATGCTCAAACATATGTTCTGAGAAAATATAATCTATGCTTTTGTCAGGGAAGGGATATCGTTTGGTTGCATTCATATAATAATGCTTTCCATATATTGCAAAAGTTATATCTGTATTGAACCATTCTCTATTTATATTTTCTCCACATCCAAGGTTCAGACAATGAATGGAATGATGTTTGAGATACCTTTTGGCTGCTATATGACAACGTAACATCTGCAATGGGGTGGTGATGGTCTTAATACTTTCTTTTAAAATTCTTTTTATCATGATTGTGTCCGAGGATATATTAATAGATAGGCAAAGATAACTAATTATTGATATTATAGTGTAATTTTATCAATTCAAATAATAAAAGTTATAACGGACGAAGTTATACACTAACTATGATGTTCAAAATAGAAGAATATCATATATGATCTGTATATCAGATAATTACTTGTTCAAAGCCTGAGCTATGTCAACCGCACAAGCCATAGTATAACCTACCATCGGATTGTTATCAATACCCAAGAATTCCATCATTTCTACGTGAGCAGGAACTGAGGATGAACTAGCGAACTGAGCGTCTGAGTACGTATGCCCCATTGTATCTGTCATACCATAAGAAGCAGCGACACAGCATCCCTGTAATTTAATCAAATCAATCGTAAATAATTGTTTTACAGATAAATATTGAAATATTTTAAAGAACGCTCCAGATTATAAATCTCTCTGTTTTGAATAAATGGTCGTGAATAAGTCACAAACCTTATATATTTAGTAATGCTATTACTTCATTTCTTAGTTTTGGTAAATGATTAATAACCATACTCCAAAATATATCTACTGATAGGCTGTCATAACCATGTATGATATAGTTTCTGGCATCAACAATTTGGTGCGAATTAGTTATGGCTATCTCTTTATCAACTTTTAGTATTTATTCATAGCTTCGCCAATAATCTCTATGTTTCTTTTCGATGGCTCGCCTAAGATATAGGTTACTATAGAAGTCATCATAAATTTTAGGAGTATTGCCAAAGAAACTTTCTACTTCTTCAATAGCAGTCAAAATATCTTGTAGGTGTTTCTTGGTTAAATCATCCATATATTAAAGTTTTAGTGGCATCCACATTCTTTTTCAGATATGGATTCTTGATGGTCTGTTCTTCCAATAAGTCAATTTCTCTGCCCAATAATTCTTCCAGAGAATATTTAAAGTCAAAGTAGTTATCAAAGTAATCTTCTACTTCTTTTTTATTGAAATCCACAACTAAATCAACATCACTTTTATCATTAAAGTGGTTGGTAAGGATAGAACCAAACACAAATAGTTTATGAACCTTATGCTTTTTGCATAGGTCTATAATCTTCTGAATATTATTCTCTATCAGTTTCATAAGTTCTGTTCTTAATATAGCAAAGATAGTGTTTCTGTTTGTATTAACAATAATAATTGAAGATAAGTTGAACTTGTTTCAATCACTTTTTTATCTATTTAATGATATTGTATATACTGGTATAGTCTAGTTTTCTGATGGTTCAATATTCAAACATAAACAGTATTTCTATTCTGATATCTTATAGCGGTGCTAAAGTTCACAGTGGGTATATAAAGCTATTTTTATGCGGAATTGTACCTGTCAATATTCTGTTTCTTTTGCTTTATCGTTTTAAGGCATCAAACACTTCGTATTCTTCGTTATGGAATTCGTCTATGTAATCCATTTCAAAGCCAAGTGCGGTCATATATTCTACGATTTCATCTTCTGTAGCTTCACGCTCTGCTTGTATATGAGGTTGGATTAGAACAGCACAAAACTCTTGCTGGCTGTTATAGGCAAAGCCTGTCATCTGATAAAGACATTGCTAAAGAACTTGTTATGTGCAGAGATGCGAATAAAGAAATTATTTAAATCATCGCCTGCATATTCAAAGTTATTTAGCTTATATATGGTTGCTGCACCATCGTAAAAAACTTCATTCTCACCTCCTTTATCTAAATAGATGGTAGGAATGTGATTGAAGTCTATCCATAAATCATTTGAATTGGCGAATGAAATTAGCTCTTCGATTTGCCCTTTCTTATAGCTCTCTGTTGGTTTAAGCGTTCCTGCTGCTTCTTTGCTTCTTCTAATGATGCTGGCTGCTTGCTCCAAGATGCTATTGATTGGCGAGTACGCTCTATCCATTGCTTGTGAAATTCATTAATGTATTCCATAATTTGTTATGATTATGAGTTTATGCAAATGTAATCAATTTATGCTTATTGAACAACTTTGCAAGTGATAAGTTGAACGGGATTGCAGCATTTCTACATATGGACTTATAAGTGGTTAATCTTATAGGAATGTAGAATTTTATGTAGTCCAGTCTTTAACTGCGATCCACTTCAATTTACCATAAATAAAAATCTCCTGCAATCATCATGATTACAGGAGATTATCTATATAAAGTAACTAAAATTACTTGCTCAAAGCCTGAGCTACATCAACCGCACAAGCCACTGTACAACCTACCATCGGGTTGTTACCAATTCCCAGGAATCCCATCATTTCTACGTGAGCAGGAACTGATGAAGAACCAGCGAACTGAGCGTCAGAGTGCATACGACCCATCGTATCTGTCATACCATAAGAAGCAGGACCGGCAGCCATATTATCCGGGTGAAGTGTACGACCTGTACCACCACCTGAAGCTACTGAGAAGTAAGGCTTACCTGCCAGTGTGCGTTCTTTTTTGTATGTACCTGCAACTGGGTGTTGGAAACGAGTAGGGTTAGTAGAGTTACCTGTGATAGATACGTCTACGCCTTCTTTCCACATGATAGCTACACCTTCGCGAACATCATCAGCACCGTAGCATTTTACTTTTGCACGTTCGCCATCAGAGTAAGCGATTTCGCGAACTACTTTCAATTCGCTTGTATAGTAATCAAACTGAGTCTGAACATAAGTAAAGCCATTGATACGAGAGATGATCTGAGCAGCGTCTTTTCCAAGACCGTTCAGGATACAGCGCAATGGTTCTTTACGTACTTTGTCAGCTTTTGCAGCAATTTTGATTGCACCTTCGGCAGCAGCGAATGATTCGTGACCTGCCAGGAATGCGAAACATTTAGTTTCTTCGCGCAACAACATAGCAGCCAGGTTACCATGACCGATACCAACCTTACGATCGTCGGCTACTGAACCCGGGATACAGAATGCCTGCAAACCGATACCGATAGCTTCGGCAGCATCAGCAGCATTTTTGCAACCTTTTTTGAGAGCGATAGCAACACCTACTACGTAAGCCCACTTTGCATTCTCAAAACAGATCGGCTGAGTTTCTTCACACGTTTTATAAGGATCAAGTCCGGCAGCTTCGCAGATTGCGTTAGCTTCCTCGATGTCTTTGATGCCGTTAGCGTTCAAGGCTTCAATGATACCTTTGATACGACGGTCTTGACTTTCAAATTTTACTTCTCTAATCATAGTTTCTTTTCCTCCTTATATTATTCGTGACGTGGATCAATGTGTTTAACTGCTCCCTGTTCTGCTGTTACGCGTCCGTATGTACCGGTTACTTTTTTCAAAGCTTCGTTAGCATCGGTTCCTTTTTTGATTTCGTCCATGAACTTACCCATGTGTACGAATTCATATCCGCAGATTTCATCGTTCTTATCCAAGAAAATATTCTTGATATAACCTTCAGCCATTTCAAGGTAACGAGGACCTTTAGCCAATGTACCATACAAAGTACCTACCTGGCTACGAAGACCTTTACCTAAATCTTCCAGACCGGCACCGATGATCAGACCACCTTCTGAGAAAGCTGACTGAGTACGTCCGTAAACAATCTGTAAGAAAAGTTCGCGCATAGCAGTATTGATTGCGTCGCAAACAAGGTCGGTATTCAATGCTTCGAGGATCGTTTTTCCCGGAAGAATTTCAGCAGCCATAGCAGCTGAGTGAGTCATACCCGAACATCCGATAGTTTCAACCAGAGCTTCCTGGATTACACCTTCTTTTACGTTCAGAGTAAGTTTACAAGCACCCTGCTGAGGAGCACACCAACCTACACCGTGTGTCAGACCTGAAATATCAACAATTTCTTTTGATTTTACCCATTTTCCTTCTTCGGGTATGGGAGCCGGTCCGTGGTTAGGACCCTTCTTTACAACACACATGTGTTCCACTTCGTGTGAATAAGTCATAATTAGCTCTTTTTTAAGTGATATAATTAAAAATACGTAGTCACGATTCTCAAATCGCACGCAAAGGTACTCGTTTTATTGGTTTTTGCAAATCGGCTTTTATTACTTTTTTATGAAAAGAATGAAATAGAAGAGACGGGGTTCGTATATTGTAATGTGGAGATTACATTTTAATATCTGAACTATTCCTCCAAGAGTTTGTTGTTTTTTGAAAAATGTAATTATGGAACTTAATCAGATAGATACACACTATTTAATAGCAGCCATTTCTGTTATAACAGCTGCTTTGGTTTTCTACACGATAGGAGTGTGGGGAGAACATGTGCAGGGGAAACTTAAATTCTGGCACATACTATTTTTTCTTTTCGGACTGGTAGCAGATACCGTAGGAACGGGATTGATGAAGAGTATTGCTCATATGACTCATTTGCATGATGAGATACATACCGTGACAGGTATTATTGCCATTCTATTGATGCTGGTACACGCTATGTGGGCTATCTGGACTTATACGAAGGGATCTGCTGCGGCGAAGGCTCATTTCAACAGGTTCAGCATTTTTGTATGGTGTATCTGGTTGATTCCTTACTTTATTGGAATGTACTTAGGTATGTCGCTACATCATTAAGCTAAAATGTATTCTTTTTCGGATGACGGATAGTTGTCAAAAAAGTAATTATCTGCTGTCGAACGGAATAAAGAAGAACGATGGACTATCGTTCGTTTCTGTGTAACACATTGATTCTTAGTTTACAAACTATACTATTCTTTGAGTGTAAAAGTACGTATTTAATAGGATGTTAAATGCGTACTTTATGTATATAAACTATCGTATTTTTAGGATATAAAAGCACGTATTCTTGTCTGATAAAGATAGGAATGTGGGATTCTTGTGTTAATAGTGTTAAAGGATTTACGATTGGACGATTTACTATTTACGATTGAAGAGTTACTCTTAATTACAAATAAAGTAATTTCAATCGTAAATAGTAAATCGTCCAATCGTAAATCCCTTAGTCCCTCATTAAAGGACTTTAAAACTTTTTGTTTGCCTGCTATCAGTTACTCTGATAATAGCAGGCTGAAGGAGAGTGAACTCTTGTAGTGTGCTGTTACTTGTCTGTGAACTTTGAAACCGTCCCATCAGATCATAAATCTCGATGATACTTTTTCCTTCTAATCCTGAAATTACAATCTTATTGCCTTCTTTATGGAGAGACAGGCCGGGGAGGCCTGTCGTTTTTTCTATCCCTGTTGGTGTTCCTTTTAACCCGAAGTCATCTTTGCTTGGCGACGATTCGGCATTTTCATATCCGGCTTTCATGAGTTCGTCTACCAAGCTGTTGATATATAGTTCCAGATAACAGTATCCGGTTTCAGGATCAATATCTTTGTAGGTCTTTCCTTGTGGAAGATATTTCGCTGCCCAATCATCGGGAATTCCGTCATTGTTACTGTCTGCAGGCTTAGCTGTCGAATGATATGTGATGTAACCTTCACTATTAGTTTGTGAATCAATGAGTCCGTTACTGCTCCCATTAGAACCTTCGAAAGTATAATTTCCATTTCTGACATCAGAGATAACACGAGCATCTATTACATCACGTTTCAGGCTTGCCCCTACGTAGTCCAGTACTTTTTCATAGGCTGCGATTGCAGTATGGGTAGTAGTAGAAGCTGTTTTAAACTCTACGGGACTTTTGATATTTTCGATGTTTCCTTCGGGCAATGCACCATTATTGGTGTTCGGGTGAATGCCTACCCAATTGTCTGCATTTGTCTTGGCAATATTTGTTTTTGATTTACTGCTTAGCTTAGAACAGCTATCATCGAAATAGTTTCCTGATACATAGAATACTCCCCATACACCGGGCGCATTGGTTTGTGTCCCGTCGTCGGCATTCGGTGAAAAGATGCGGTAAGTAATATTGTCTTTAGTTGCTGTTGAAGGCCCCGGCTTATAGTAGTTATTGATGAAATTATAGTTACCTCCTTCTCCGGCATATCCACCATTGGTCGGTCCCCAGTTATAGAACACGTTATTACGCAAATCTACTATTTCATCATCCGGTCTTCCTGTATAGCGGCTACCGCAAAGCCGGGGTGTGCGACTCTTATGGTGCGCCAGCAGGTTGTGATGGAAGGTAGCACCTTCACCACCCCAAATGCCACCGTATCCATGTGAACCCTTACCGTGTACCGAATTAGTGAGGCTCTCGCTTAAAATACACCATTGCATGGTGAAATTTTTGTTTCCGTAGAAAGAAGAACATTCGTCGGTGCTCCAGCTCATAGTACAATGGTCTATGATTACATTACTCTGATTGCGTCCCCACATCGCATCATCTTCTGTTTTTTTCTCATCGCCCATCCGGCAACGAATGAAGCGGATGATTACATTGCTGGCTTTTATTACTACGGAATAGTTCTTGATACAAATACCATCTCCTGGAGCTGTTTGTCCGGCAATGGTTATATTGTTATTTTTTATTTCGAGCGTACTTTCCAGAGCGATAGTTCCTGATACATCAAAAACAATAATACGGTTGCTACTTTTAAGTCCTTCCCGGAGTGATCCTGCTCCGCTATCGTTCAGGTTGGTAACGCGATAAACTGTTCCTCCTCGTCCACCTGTGGTGGTATACCGGGCAAATCCTTCTGCTCCTGGGAAAGCAGGTGTGTTTTGTGCATGGAGTCCACAGCTGGCTACCACTGCCATAACTAATATGGAAAATAGAGTAATGATTCGTTTCATAACTGATTAATACTTTTGTTTTCTGCAAAAATCGGCATTATTTCTTTTTTGTATGTGGATATATTATTCTTCTATGTGTAAGTTTTGGCTTTTGTAAGCAAAAAGCCAATATATGTAATGCTCCGTAACAATATATGTGGCAGAGCATTACATATATTGATGTGCGCCATTACATCTGCATCCTATTACCGATAACTTGAATATTCTTATAATAAAATCCCCGTGTAATTAATAGAGGGTAGGGTACCCAGGAGTGGTCGGAAGAAATTCCGGTCACTCTTTCTTTATCTTGAAAAATAAGTTTGGGTCTCCCCCGCATTGCAGGACAATCATGGCTATTGCCAGATCGCGAACTTCCATAGCAAATCGCCGTTTAGCGGTTTTATAACCTATCTTGTTGGCTTTTTTGTATATCAACACGAGCATGGCTACAATCAAAGTCATGTAAAGCATCACCTCTATTCCATTCTTATTCAGTGATATAAGATGGCTTGCGTTTAATTCCTGCTTGATGAAGCGAAAAAAGACTTCAATATCCCATCGTTTACGGTAGGCATCGGTAATTTCCTTTGCCGTGAGTTCAAAGTCATTGGTAATAAACCAATACTCCATCGCTGGATCAGTTTTGCTTCGGGCAACAATAAGTCTTAAAGGTTCTTTGACCAATACCTGCCGGTAATGTTTATTACCGCGCTTATTGATAACAGGCTGGCCTGTGTACAGATACACCTTACTGTCGCGAATAAGTTCCAAAGTGGCTAAGTCGCTGTTAGAAAACGGTATCGGCTCCAGTTCTACATACTTACGGTTTTCTTTACTTCGAGCAATAAAAGTAGTTCTCTGATCGCAAAACTCTTTCATCGTTCTGGTTGACTGAAAACCTCTATCCAATACATATACGTTGCGATGTCCGGACTGCTGCTTAACGTGACTGGTTACTATTTGGGGCAGGGAAATATCCTCGCTCGAAAATACTGGATCTGTAAACAGGTTTACTTCACAAGGTAACATACCATCGAAAGCTATACTATACTTTACAGCCTTTCCGCCACAGTTGCCCAACCCCTCTGCCATCCTGCCGGATGTGTCTGAAACAATGGAACTGTCAACCCGGATAAGGTTGTATTGTGCTATCTCTGTATCGGAATAGCACTCCGAGAACTGGTCATAGACACAATCGTAAATCTGACGGAAGTAATCCGGTGATATCTTCGACAACCTCTCAGAGAGAGAACTCCGGCGTACTTTTTCATCTTCGTCCAACCCGAACAAAATCTTGAATACAGAATCGTTAAAAGTATCTTCAAGCGTTCGCTGACTAAGGCGATCATTTTCCAGAATACCGTACAATAGCAGATAGAACACCTTTTTACCGTGGAGAACTTTGGTGTAGTAATCGATGGGTGTTGTGGTTGACAGGTGTGAAATCAGGCTTTCGGGAATCACTCCCAATAGGTCGTTAACCCTTACTTTGTGATCTTTAAAAATTGCCATAATATTTTGATTATCAATGATTAAAGATAAGCAAAATAAATAACAAAAACAAATACAATCACCTGAATATCAAAATAATAACCAAAAAAATGCAGATGCAGATATCAAAATATGTACACATTAAAATACGAAAAGGGTCGAAAGAAAAATCTTCCGACCACTCCTGGTAGGGTACCCTACCCTCTATTAATTACACGGGGATTTTTCTTTTAAAAAAAGAAGAAAATACGCCTGCGCGCGTTTATAATAATGTGAATATAAAATTTATGGACAAAAAAAGGTATTTCATTGATAAAGTTCGTAACTTTGCAACATTATATAAACAGGAACACATTTATGATAGAAGTAACAGATGCTGCTCTGCAAAAAGCTGCGGGTGAAGGGATGGATGAGTTTATCCAGGTATTTACTGATAAATATAAAGAAGTGATAGGGGGTGAGCTGACTGCCGAAACGATGGCTTTGCTTACAGGTGAACAACATTCGCTGTTGGCCTATCAGATTTTTCGTGATGAGATTATGACGGGAGGTTTTTGTCAATTGATACAGAATGGTTATGGGGGATATATTTTTGATAATCCTTTTGCCAAAGTGATGCGTCTGTGGGGGGCTGAAGAATTTTCCAAATTGATTTACCGGGCGAAAAAGGTATATGATGCTCACCGTGCTGATCTTGAAAAAGAGCGAACCGAGGATGAATTCATGGCAATGTATGAGCAGTATGAAGCTTTTGACGAACTTGAAGAAGAATATTTTGAAATGGAAGAACAGGTAACTGCGACAGTAGCAGGGTATTTGGATGATCATTTGGAGTTATTTGCAAAAATAATAAAGTAGTTGGTGCAGTATTTTTTAAGTATCTGCATTTACCTATTGTGAATTGGAATTTATATCTTTGCAAACTCTAATAATAGATTTATGAAACAAGTGAAAATTTTGATGTTAGCCCTGGTTGTATTGATGGGCGTTGGTTTTACTTCATGTATGAATGGAGAGAATGATACTACAGTGAGACGGGATGCTTTTGTTAAAGTAAAGACTGGGGGGCTTGGAAGTATTTATTTTGAAGATGCTAATGGATTTAAGTATTATGCGTCAGCAACTTCTCTGGCTACAATGAAAAGTACCTATGGCTTTGATCCGAGTTCGGGCGACATGGCTTATATTATATACCAGTATGATTCCGCTACACAGACGGTTACAGAAAATACAGAGTCTTTGCAGAATTTGCAGTTGGTGTATGCATTTGGATTGGATGCCACTGTAGAATCTGTATCAGAAAAAGGGGCTTCTAATGATTCGATAGCAAAGGCTCCTATCAGAAGTTTGGATGGAACAATTGGTTCTTCTTATAAATACGAACCTGTGATGTTTGACGAAAGTACGTTACTGCTTCAGATTGATTATTTTATGGGAATAGATGGTATATTATCTCATTATTTTACGCTTGTTTATTATCCTAATGAACCTGCTGAAGAGAATACCATAAAATTGTATTTACGTCATAATAACGGAAAGGATACTTCTACCAATTATACAAGCGTAAATTTATCAGGGCAATATCCATTTGTATTCTATAAGGCATTCAATCTGAGAAAACTTAATGTGCCTATTAATACAGATACAAAAATTATTATTGAAACACAGGTGAATAATACTAATATAGACCTGGAAGATAAAAATAATACGTCATCTAAAACATACGAAGTACAAATTAAGGCTAAAGAATAAATTTGGATTACAAAGAGTTATTTAAAATAGCAATGTCATTAATTTCCTCTCCGGCCAAGGCCTGGGAGGAAATTCGTTTGGAAGAGGATAGGCGAAAAGTCTTTGTGGCTTTTGTCTATCCTATGATTGGTTTATGCGGTCTTGCTGTCTTTATTGGTTCTTTATTGGCCAATGGATGGGGAGGCCCGCAAAGTTTTCAGATAGCCATGACGCAATGCTGCGCTGTGGCTGTAGCTTTGTTCGGTGGCTACTTTTTGGCGGCTTATGCCATCAACCAACTGAGGGTACAGATGTTTGGAATGTCAGATGATATCCCTCTGACTCAGCAGTTTGCAGGATACGCACTGGTTGTCAGTTTCCTGCTGAAAATAATTACCGGGCTGTTGCCTGATTTTAGCATCATCGGCTGGTTGTTGCAGTTCTATATCGTTTATGTGGTATGGGAAGGTGCGCCGATTGTGATGCAGGTTGAAGAAAAGAACCGATTACGATTCACCATTTTGTCGTCTTTGTTGTTAATACTATGTCCGGCAGTGATTCAATTTGTGTTCAATAAACTAACAGCAATATTAAATTAAGAAAATAATGAAACTGGCTCCTGTAAATATAAAGAATAAACGTGCTACATTTGACTATGAGTTACTGGATACTTATACTGCGGGTATTGTGCTCACCGGAACGGAGATAAAGTCTATTCGCCTGGGAAAGGCAAGTCTGGTAGATACGTTTTGTTACTTTGCAAAAGGTGAGTTGTGGGTGAAGAATATGCACATTGCCGAATATTTTTATGGCTCGTACAATAATCATGCAGCCCGTAGAGACAGGAAGCTGTTACTCAATAAGAAGGAGTTGAAGAAACTGGAACGGGGAACGAAGGAAACAGGATTTACCATTGTGCCCGTTCGTATGTTTGTCAACGAAAAAGGATTAGCTAAAGTTGTTGTGGCTTTGGCTAAAGGTAAAAAGCAATATGACAAGCGCGAGTCTTTGAAGGAAAAAGATGATCGTCGTGATATGGACCGGATGTTTAAGAGATAGGGTATAAGGTTATAAAATTATAGGGTTATAATAGGGCTATAAAGGTTATAGAGGTATAAAAAGAGATGGCGAAAGCAACTATTCCACAATTAATATCCCAACGCATCCTTATATTGGATGGGGCGATGGGAACTATGATTCAGCAATACAACTTAAAGGAAGAAGATTTCCGTGGCGAACGTTTTGCACACATTCCCGGACAACTGAAAGGGAACAATGATTTGTTGTGTCTGACCCGTCCGGATGTAATTCAGGATATTCACCGTAAATACCTGGAAGCAGGTGCCGATATCATCGAAACCAATACCTTTAGTTCGACTACGGTTTCTATGGCCGATTATCACGTAGAAGAGTATGTACGTGAGATCAACCTTGCTGCTGTGAAACTGGCACGTGAAGTGGCGGATGAATATACAGCAAAGAATCCGCAAAAGCCTCGTTTTGTGGCAGGTTCGGTAGGGCCTACCAATAAGACCTGCTCTATGAGTCCTGATGTGAATAATCCGGCCTTTCGTGCATTAAGCTATGATGGATTGGCTACCGCTTATCAGCAGCAAATGGAAGCTATGCTCGAAGGAGGAGTGGATGCCATTCTGATTGAAACTATCTTTGATACGCTGAATGCCAAGGCAGCTATCTATGCAGCAGAACAGGCAATGAAAAAGACAGGTATTGAAGTCCCCATTATGCTATCTGTTACTGTTTCTGATACGGGTGGACGTACACTTTCGGGGCAGACATTGGATGCTTTCCTGGCTTCTGTGCAACATGCTAATATACTTTCGGTGGGATTGAATTGCTCGTTTGGTGCCAAACAATTAAAGCCATTTCTTGAGCAGCTTGCCAACCGTGCACCTTATTACATCAGTGCTTATCCGAATGCCGGACTTCCTAATAGTCTGGGTAAATATGATCAGACCCCGGCCGATATGGCTCATGAAGTAAAAGAATACATCCATGAAGGATTAATAAATATCATTGGTGGCTGTTGTGGTACTACTGACGCTTATATTGCAGAATATCCGGCCCTGATAGAAGGAGCAAAGCCCCATGTACCTGTTCCTGAGCCTGATTGTCTCTGGCTTTCGGGGTTGGAATTGCTGGAGGTGAAACCCGAAATCAATTTCGTAAATATCGGTGAGCGTTGCAATGTAGCCGGTTCGCGTAAGTTCTTGCGGCTTATTAATGAGAAGAAATATGATGAAGCACTTTCCATAGCCCGTCAGCAAGTAGAAGATGGTGCGTTGATCATTGACGTAAATATGGATGATGGGTTGTTGGATGCACGTCAGGAGATGACAACTTTCCTCAATCTGATAGCTTCGGAGCCTGATATAGCTCGTGTGCCTGTAATGATTGACTCTTCTAAGTGGGAGGTCATTGAAGCCGGACTGAAATGCCTGCAAGGTAAATCGGTAGTGAATTCTATCTCTTTAAAAGAAGGAGAAGAGAAGTTCTTAGAGCATGCCCGCATTATTAAACAATATGGTGCTGCTACTGTGGTAATGGCTTTCGACGAAAAAGGACAGGCAGATACTGCTGCCCGTAAAATAGAAGTCTGTGAGCGGGCTTACCGTTTGTTGGTTGATAAGATAGGATTCAATCCGCATGATATTATTTTTGACCCGAATGTTCTTGCTGTAGCTACGGGTATCGAAGAGCACAATAATTACGCTGTCGACTTTATCAATGCAACCGGCTGGATTCGTAAAAATCTTCCCGGTGCACATGTGAGTGGTGGTATTAGTAATCTTTCATTCTCTTTCCGCGGAAACAACTACATCCGGGAAGCAATGCATGCTGTCTTTCTTTATCATGCTATTCAGCAAGGGATGGATATGGGAATTGTCAATCCGGCTACTTCCGTGCTCTATACGGATATTCCGGCCGATGTGCTCGAAAAGATAGAGGATGTTGTTCTGAATCGTCGTCCTGATGCTGCCGAACGTCTGATCGAACTTGCCGAAGCGTTGAAAGCCGAAAAGAATGGCGAACTTCCAACTCCCAATTCTCAGGTTTCAACTCATTTAGCCTGGAGAGAGGGTACTGTGCAGGAACGTTTGCAGTACGCATTAGTGAAGGGTATTGGTGACTTTCTGGAAGAAGATCTGGCGGAAGCATTGCCACTGTATGATAAGGCGGTGGATGTGATTGAGGGACCATTGATGGAGGGTATGAATCATGTAGGCGAACTGTTTGGAGCGGGGAAAATGTTTTTACCCCAAGTTGTGAAAACTGCACGTACCATGAAAAAGGCAGTGGCTATTTTACAACCGATTATTGAATCGGAGAAACAGGAAGGTGCTTCTACAGCCGGTAAGGTGCTGCTCGCTACTGTCAAAGGAGATGTGCATGATATCGGTAAGAATATTGTATCTGTAGTGATGGCTTGTAACGGTTATGATATTGTAGATTTAGGGGTAATGGTACCTGCCGAAACCATTGTACAGTATGCTATTGAAGAGAAAGTGGATATGATCGGTCTGAGCGGACTGATTACTCCTTCTTTGGAGGAGATGGTTCATGTAGCTATGGAATTGGAAAAAGCAGGTTTGGATATTCCTTTGTTGATTGGTGGCGCTACGACTTCGAAGATGCATACGGCTTTGAAAATAGCTCCTGTTTATCATGCTCCGGTAGTGCATTTGAAGGATGCATCTCAAAATGCCGGTGTAGCAGCACGGTTGCTTAATCCAAAGGCAAAAGAGGAACTGGTGGCAGAATTGGCAAAAGAATACAAGGATTTGCGTGATAAAAGCGGTATGAAGCGTCGTGAGACAGTATCGCTTGAAGAAGCACAAAAGAATAAACTGAATCTGTTTTAATTGATATGGACGTAAGAAAGATTTGTTTTTTGTTGTTATCGACAGTTGTCCTACTGACTACTGTTTTTTCTTGCTCTTCTGTTTCGCAAAAAACAGAGTCTGTTTCTGCTAACGCTGCTTTGGATAATATCTTTGCGCGTAAGAGTGTGCGAACTTACTTGAACAAAGGAGTTGAAGAGGAAAAGATAGACTTGATGCTTCGTGCCGGTATGGCTGCTCCTTCGGGTAAAGATTTGCGTCCTTGGGAGTTTATTGTTGTAACCAAACGTGCTTCCCTTGATTCTATGGCTGCAGCTTTGCCTTATGCTAAGATGCTTACCGAAGCTCGTTATGCTATTGTTGTCTGTGGTGACTCTACCCGATCTTCTTATTGGTATTTGGATTGTTCGGCTGCTGCGCAAAATATTCTTTTAGCTGCCGAAAGTTTGGGATTAGGTGCTGTATGGACTGCTGCTTATCCTTATGAGGATCGTATGGAAGTAGTACGCAAGTATACTGCTCTTCCCAAAAACATTTTACCACTATGTGTCATACCTTTCGGATATCCTGCTATTCAACAGCAACCGAAGCAAAAGTATGACGCAAAGAAAATACATTATCAGTAAATATTGTAAAAAATGTTGTAATTTCTCGTTGTTAGCTGTTTTTTTGTATTGTTTTCTGTCTTAAAAAAAGGTAAGACTATTTGTTGTATGGACTAATTTTGAAAAACAGACTGATGAAAATAAATATTAAGGGTAAATATGAAGACCATTTAGCTTTGTTTTTCTATAAAAAAAGGAAAATATGAATAGAAACACTTGATTTATGGATAGTATTTATACGATATAAGCTACTAAATTTGTGCTTATTTATCGTATGAGCATTATGAAAAGATTACTATTCATTTTTTCTTTTTTCTACCTATCGGTTACGAGTGGAAGTGCACAAGATACTCTGACACTTGAAAACTGTCTTGAAATGGGTATAGAAAATAATCTGTCTTTACAGAGTAAGCGCAATGAAATACAGAAAGGTAGATATGGTATTTCTGAAAACCGCGCTAAGCTACTTCCACAAATTAATGGTTTCGCCAATTATAATGATAACATTGATCCGCCTGTATCTGTAACCGATGGTTCTGTATATGGTACCCCTTACAATGTAACTCATACTTTGCGGTATAATGCCAATGCTGGATTGCAGTTACAAATGCCACTCTATAATCAAACTCTTTATACTACTTTATCTATTGCCAGGACAATGGATGAGATGAATCGCCTTTCTTACGAAAAGGCGAGGGAAGACCTTATCTTGCAAATCTGTAAAATGTATTATTTGGGACAAGTTACTGCAGAGCAAATTGTACTGGTAAAAGCCAATATCATCCGTCTTGAAGAGTTAAAGGATATTACACAGGCATTTTACGATAACGGGATGGCTATGGAAGTAGATGTGAAACGGGTGAATATCAATTTAGAAAACTTGAAAGTACAGTATGACAACGCCCAGGCAATGTTAGAACAACAACTGAATCTTTTGAAATATATCATTGATTATCCGGCTGAGAAAAATATTGCATTGACACCTGTCAATACCGACAACATCATTCCGGTTGCTCTGACCGGTTTGTCAGAAAACCTCTATGAACTGCAGTTGCTACAATCTCAAAAGCAACTGGCTGAGCAACAGAAAAAGATGATCGGCTATGGTTATATGCCCTCACTGAACCTTACAGGCAGTTGGATGTTTTCGGCTTACACAGACAAAGCTTATCACTGGTTCCATTCCGGACCTTCCAATCATTGGTTTCGTTCGTATGGTTTGGGTTTGTCTTTGCGTGTACCAATATTCGACGGATTTGATAAACGCTATAAAAGTCGTAAAGCAGCTATTGATATTGAAAATATGAAGATAGCACAAGAAAATACCCGAAAGAATCTGCAAGTCCAATATTTGAATGCCACAAATGATTTGATGAACAATCAGCGTAATTTCAAAAAACAAAAGGACAATTATCTATTGGCTGAGGATGTTTATGCAGTCACTATGAATCGTTACCGGGAAGGGATTACTTCGATGACCGAAGTATTGCAGGATGAGATGCGCATGAGTGAAGCGCAAAATAACTATATAAGTGCACATTATAATTACCGTATCACTACTTTAATGTTACTTAAGCTTACCGGACGGATAGATTCCTTGGTAAATGATTAATCAAACAAGAATATTAAAACAATACAAAAGATATGAGAACAAAAGAAAACGACAGTGTAGCAAGTATACATCAGGAGAAAGCAAATAAACTGAAAAAACTACGCCGTTGGCAAATAGTAGTCAGTATGTTGGGAATCGTGATCATTGCGTGGGGGATAATTCAGGTGGTGTGCCTTTTTCTGAATTACAAAAGTTGTGAGACCAGTAACGATGCTCAAATAGAACAATATATATCCCCTATCAATTTGCGTGCATCGGGGTATATTAAAAAGATTTGTTTCACCGAACATCAGGAAATACATAAAGGGGATACATTATTGGTACTTGACGACCGTGAATACAAAATACGGGTAATGGAGGCCGAAGCAGCACTGAAAGACGCATTGGCAGGTGCTACTGTTATTGGAGTAACTTTGCAAACTACCCAAACCACAGCCTCTGTTTATGACGCTTCCATTGCAGAGATAGAAATACGTCTTGTCAAATTGGAGAAAGACCGTCAACGGTATCAGAACCTGGTTAAAAGAAATGCAGCTACTCCCATACAATTGGAGCAGATAGAAACGGAATATGAAGCAACTCATAAAAAACTTGAAGCAGTAAAGCGGCAACAAAAGGCGGCTCTATCAGGAGTAAATGAAGTTTCACACCGTCGTGAGAATACAGAGGCTGCTATTCAACGAGCAACGGCAGCCCTCGAAATGGCAAAACTTAATCTCTCGTATACGGTAGTAACAGCTCCTTGTGACGGTAAGTTGGGGCGTCGTACTTTAGAAGAAGGACAGTTTATTACAGCGGGACAAACGATTACTTATATTCTTCCTGATACTCAAAAATGGATTATTGCCAACTATAAAGAGACTCAGATAGAGAACCTGCATCTGGGACAGGAGGTTATTGTTACAGTGGATGCCATCAGTGATAAAAAATTTACCGGAAAAATAACGGCGATTTCCGGTGCTACAGGATCCAAATATTCTTTGGTTCCCACGGATAATTCTGCCGGAAACTTCGTAAAAATACAACAACGTATACCGGTACGTATTGATTTTACTAATTTATCTAAAGAAGACAATGAGAGGTTGGCGGCAGGTATGATGGTAGTTGTAAAAGTAAAACTCTGAAGCTATGCCATCGTACCCTAAAAATTATCCTTTCTACAATTGGGTGCCGAAACCGGTAGGCATCATTATCCTAATATTGTTTTTCCTTCCGATACTTACGGTAGGAGGGACTTATTCGGTAAACAGTACTGAGATGATGAACGGATTGGGGATTATTTCCGAACATATCCAGTTCACTAATTTCGCCACTTCTATAGGTATGGCAGCTTTCTGTCCTTTTTTATATAGATTAGTACTTATTCGCAGAGAGAAAATGATGTGCATTGCCGGTTTCTCGTTGATGTACATATTCAGCTATATCTGCGCTAAGACAGACAGTGTATTTCTGTTGGCGCTTTGTAGTCTGTTTACGGGATTTCTCCGGATGGTATTGATGATGGTTAATCTTTTTACACTTATCAAGTATGCAGGGCATATTGAAGCTTATGAGAAAATCACTCCTGGTAATGAACCGGCAACCGGAGAAGGATGGGATAAACTGGATATCGAACGAAGTGCTGCACAGCCGGCCATTTACCTGTTCTTTATGATATTGGGACAAATAGGGACCTCGCTTACTGCATGGCTTGCTTTTGAATATGAATGGCAATATGTTTACTATTTCATGATGGGGCTGTTGTTACTTTGTATTCTCATTACATTTATTACGATGCCTTATCATAAATATGTTACACGGCGGTTTCCTATTAATTTCAAACAGTTCGGTAATGCTTCTATATTTAGTATTATGTTGCTCTGTATCACTTATATACTGACTTACGGTAAGGTACTTGATTGGTATGATAATCCTGCCATACAATGGGCTACGGTCGGTGCTATCATTACAGGGGGCATATTCATTTACATAGAAGCCACTCAGCGCAATCCTTACTATCAACTGGATGTATTCAAATTACGCACTATTCGTATTGGTTTTCTGCTATATTTTCTGTTGATGGTGTTGAATTCCAGTGCTATGTTTGTCAATGTATTTACAGGGATAAGCATGAAACTGGATAACTTCCAAAATGCTACATTGGGCAATTGGAGTATGTTGGGGTACTTTATTGGTGGTATTGTAACTATCTGGCTTAGTGTAAAAGGAGTGCATTTCAAATATTTATTTGCCGCTGGTTTTCTTTTATTGGGACTGTCTGCTATGTTTATGTATTTTGAAGTCCAAGGTGCCGGATTGTATGAACGTATGAAGTATCCGGTTATAATCCGTTCCACAGGTATGATGCTACTTTATTCGTTGATACCTACATTTGCAACCCAGCGCATGCCTTATAAGTTTCTGTCTTCTTGGATTTGTACTATGCTTACCGTACGTATGGTACTGGCCCCATCCATCGGTACGGCTCTCTATACTAATATATTGCAGGAAAGACAGCAATACTACATCACACGTTATGCACAGAATGTGGATATGTTACATCCCGAAGCATCCTCCTCTTTTATTCAGACCATGAAAGGAATGCAATATCAAGGAAAAAGCAGGACTGAATCTATAAACATGGCTGCCATATCCACTAAAGGGCGTATTCAAGTACAAGCCACGCTCTCGGCCGTAAAAGAGATGGCTGGCTGGACATTATATGCCTGCCTTATTTGTATGATATTTGCGGTTGTGATACCTTATCCTAAGCGAAAATTACTAACTTAGCACAGTTTTAATGTGAATCGGTAATTTTTATATGATGAATATTTTGCAAGAACGCTTATCCCGTCTTAATTATGCACTACTGAACAAGGAGAATATTTGCAGCTCGAAAGGTATGCTCCATACCTTTCCTGCTTCTTTAAAAGAGCCATTTCTTATTAATGGTGTAGGGTTGGTAATTTGCCGTCGGGGGAGTTTTATGTTTTCCCTCAATCAGAAAATTTATTCAGCAAAAGCTGGAGAAACTCTTTTTATACCGGAAGATTCTCTTTTTCAGGTGCTTCAGGAATCTGAGAATGTAGAACTGTTTATTCTCGTTTATCAGATAGAGCCGATACGGGATATTATAGGTAATTCTGTAGCTTCCATGTATTTGTACTCACAGCTCAGGACAGAGCCGTGTTATGTCTGGAATACTGGAGATGAAGAGGAAGTATTGAAATACATGTCCTTATTGGATAGTACTTTGGAAATGGAAGACAATACCTTCAGCCGGTACGAACAGAAGCTTCTGCTCTTAGGATTGACATACCGGATATGTTCCATTTATAATCGTAAACCCATTAATTTGAAATCTTCAGTAGGACGTAAGTATGAAATTTTTATTAAATTGATTCAGTTGATAGATGAGTATTATACAGAACAGCGTGGTGTAGAGTTTTATGCAGGTAAGCTCTGTTTATCCCCTAAATACATTTCTGTATTATCTAAGTCCATCTGTGGCTATACGGTACAGGAATTAATATTCAGGTCTATTACCCGAAAAAGTATTTCACTGCTTAAAAATACTCAAAAAAGTATTCAAGAGATTTCCGATTACTTCAATTTTCCGAATGCTTCTTATTTTGGTACATTTTTTAAAAAACAAACAGGACAGTCGCCACAACAATACCGTAAAGGATAGGTCTTAAATGATTATTCTTTTATTTTTTTCTTATATGACTCATACCTTGACATAATATCTTTCACGAAGTTATATGTTTCTATTCCACGGAAGTAACCGTTTTTACAAACGGGATCGGTAAAGTATTCTTCATTACTTTTCAGCAGGATATAGTTTTCTACATTGTTGTCCCATATATTTTTATTTTTTCCATACTTATCAGCCAGTGCAATGGCATCGTATACATGTCCTAATCCGGCATTGTAGGAAGCAAGAATGAACTTAATGCGTTCTTGTTTATCGGGAATCATTCTAAGACTCCTGTCAGTGCTTGCTATATACTTCACAGCTGCTTTAATGCTTTCTTCCGGATTTTGTTCTTTGCCGGGAGGTATTCCCATAGCACGTGCTGTTTGGGGCATAAGCTGCATCAAGCCTTTGGCTCCTGCCCATGATACAGCTGTTGTATCAAAGTTAGATTCCGTGTAGGCCAGTGATGCCAGTAAACGCCAGTCCCAATCTATCTCTTTTGCATACTTTTTAAATAGTTTATCGTAATGAGAAATTTTTCCTTCACGTAATGAGAGAATAGGGGAGTGAGGAACTGCCTTACTGATTTCAAAATATCGCTTCATACTGGCACTATAAGCCGGTGAAGTCATATTATCTTCGTGCCATTTGTCTGCGGCAGCAGCCAGTTGAGGGCAGTCTTTCCGTACAGCCCATGATGCTCGCTGATCAAAACTGATAGAGAGTTTGATATTCAGATTCGGATAATAAGTGGTGTTTAACTTTGCCAAATCGTTATCTGCCACTGTGTAGGGGATTTTTCCTTGTGCTACTTGCGTGATAAGATCTTCGGTTGTGATACTGTCACCTGTTATCTTGTGAATCTGTATGCCGCCTCCCAGTTCGCTGTTCAGATTGACGAGCCTGTCGTAATATTTACCGGGTTTTACATATACATCTTTACCGATAAGTTCCGTTACATCGGTTATTGGTTTTGTTTTACCATTGTTTCGCTGTACAATTACCTGATGTGTAATAACTTCCTCTCCACAATAGATCAGGCTATCTTTCAATTCTTTGGTGATAGGAAGATTGTATGCGATAAGATCACCCTCACCAGCCAGAAGCTTTTCAATTAGTTCAGATACATTTCGTGCTACTTCAATGCGTAACTTTACACCCAGGCTTTTGGCAAATTGTTCGCTCAACTCATATTGGAACCCCATTTCCTGTCCGCGGTAAATAAAATAGGTTGTTGAGCTGTATAATGTCAGTACGACCAGTTCACCGCTGTCTTTAATCTGTGCCAAATCATATGCTCCCACTTCTTCTGTCGGGTGGTGTCTGTGTCTACAGGCCAATACAGAAAAGAGGATGATGAGGAAGACAGGCAGTATGGAGCGCCGGACTGTCATTCTTATTTCAAATGTTTCTTAATATACATTGTCAGGATATTAATTGCCACATTATTGTTGCCTCCTTCGGGTACAATAAGATCGGCATATCTCTTACAAGGTTCGATAAACTGCTGATGCATTGGTTTTAATATACGCGTATAACGTTCCATAACAGCTTCAGCTGTACGTCCGCGTTCCACTACATCCCGTTGTATTACACGTATCAGACGTTCATCCGGATCGGCATCTACAAAAATTTTAAGATCCATCATATTGCGCAGTTTTTTATCGCAAAGGGCAAGAATCCCTTCAATAATAACCACTTCACGCGGTTCAATATGGATGGTTTCAGATTGGCGGGTACAAGTAAGATAGGAATAAGTAGGTTGTTCTATGCTTTTACCTTCCTTCAACATAGAAACATGTTTTGAGAGCAGGCTCCATTCAAATGCATCCGGATGGTCAAAGTTGATATTCTGTCGTTCCTCAACAGGGACATGGCTACTGTCTTTGTAATATGAATCCTGTGGAAGCAATACAACTTCACCGGCTGGGAGACTTTCAATAATTTTCCGTACGACGGTGGTCTTTCCCGAACCTGTTCCGCCTGCTATTCCTATTATTAACATCTGTTCATAGTGTATATTTAAAACAAATAGAGTAATTTTGCATTGAAAAGATAATGCAGCTTCGGCTGACAAATATATAAACAATAAATTAAAATAGCAACGTTATGGTGAAACACATTGTATTATTTAAGTTAAAGGATGAAGTGCCGGAAGCCGAGAAGCTGGTTGTGATGAATAAATTTAAGGAGGCGATAGAAGCTCTTCCTGCTGTAATTCCTGTTATTCGTAAAATCGAAGTGGGATTAAATACCAATCCGGGTGAGACGTGGCATATTGCATTATATAGTGAGTTTGATAACTTGGATGATGTGAAGTTCTATGCTACTCATCCTCTCCATGTAGCTGCCGGCAAAATTATAGCTGAAGTAAAAGAAAGCCGTGCGTGTGTGGACTATGAATAAGTAAGTGAACCAGAGCGTTTGCATAACTGTTATAATTTAAAATACTGAATAGAGAATGAGAAAATTATGTTCTTTTTTGTTGCTGATGTTTGTTGTCCTGGCGGCTCATGCACAGATTCAAGATCCTGTAAAGTTTAAGACAGAGTTGAAAGCACTGTCTGACACTGAAGGTGAAATAATATTTACTGCTGCCATTGATCCGGGATGGCATGTATATTCTACTAACTTAGGTGATGGCGGGCCTATCTCGGCAACATTCAATGTCGATAAAAAGAATGGTTTGGAATTGGTTGGCAAGCTGAAGCCGGTAGGAAATGAGATCTCAACATTTGATAAACTTTTCCAAATGAAAGTGCGTTATTTTGAGAGTACTGCACAGTTTGTTCAGAAGATAAAGTTTATTGCCGGTACATATACTATTGAAGGATATCTGGAATATGGGGCATGTGATGACGAAAGTTGCTTACCACCGACACAGGTTCCGTTTAATTTATCAGGCAAAACTACCTTAAAGGCTACAGAACCGGTAGCAGAGTCTAAAGTTGAGCTTCAAAAAGAGGCAGAGGTTGAACCTGAAACTGTTGCTACATCTGCAGACACTGCTGCAGTTGTAAAACCGGTCGTTTCTGCTGATATCCTTTGGAAGCCGGTAATTGACGATTTACAAGCTTATGGCGAAGAACATTCTCAGGAAGATATGTCATGGATTTATATCTTTATTACCGGATTCTTGGGAGGGTTGCTTGCACTGTTCACTCCTTGTGTATGGCCTATTATCCCGATGACCGTAAGTTTCTTCCTGAAACGTAGTAAAGATAGAAAGAAAGGCGTCCGTGATGCTTGGACATATGGTGCTTCTATCGTTGTGATTTACGTTACATTGGGACTTGCTATTACGGCTATCTTTGGTGCGAGTGCATTGAACGCTTTGTCTACCAATGCTGTCTTTAATATTCTTTTCTGTTTGATGCTGATTGTATTTGCAGCTTCTTTCTTTGGTGCATTTGAGATTACGCTTCCTTCAAAATGGAGTAATGCAGTGGATAGTAAGGCAGAAGCTACAGGAGGTCTGATTAGTATCTTTTTGATGGCATTCACTCTGTCACTGGTATCTTTCTCTTGTACAGGTCCTATTATTGGATTTTTATTAGTACAGGTATCTACCACAGGTAGTGTGATAGCTCCTGCTATCGGCATGCTTGGTTTTGCCATTGCTTTGGCACTTCCGTTTACACTGTTTGCTCTTTTCCCATCCTGGTTGAAGTCTATGCCGAAGTCTGGTGGCTGGATGAATGTGATAAAAGTAACACTTGGTTTCATCGAATTGGCTTTTGCTTTGAAGTTTTTATCTGTCGCCGATCTGGCTTACGGATGGAGAATTCTTGATCGCGAAACATTCCTGGCTTTGTGGATTGTGATCTTTGCGTTGCTTGGTTTCTACTTGTTGGGTAAGATTAAATTTCCTCACGATGATGATGATACCAAAATAGGCGTATCCCGTTTCTTTATGGCGCTCGTATCACTTGCTTTTGCAGTATATATGGTACCCGGTTTATGGGGAGCACCATTGAAAGCCGTTAGTGCATTTGCTCCACCTATGAAAACGCAGGATTTCAATCTGTATACAAATGAGGTACATGCTAAATTTGATGATTATGATTTGGGGATGGAGTATGCCAGATTGCACAATAAGCCGGTCATGCTTGACTTTACAGGTTATGGTTGTGTTAATTGCCGTAAAATGGAGCTTGCTGTGTGGACTGATCCGACAGTAAGTAAAATCATCAATGATGACTATGTATTGATCACTTTATATGTAGACAACAAGACTCCGCTTTCTGAACCGGTGAAGATTATGGAGAACGGAACGGAACGTACTTTGCGTACCGTAGGGGATAAATGGAGCTATCTGCAACGTGTGAAGTTTGGTGCCAATGCCCAACCATTCTATGTGTTGATAGATAATGAAGGAAAACCTTTGAATAAGTCTTATGCTTATAATGAAGATATTCCTAAATACATCGAATTCCTGAGAACAGGGCTTGAAAACTATCGGAAGGAAAAATAATATGCTGATTATTCGATATGCCGATTGAATAATTTATTAATAGTGGAATCAGTAATTTCCTCTGATTCCACTATTAGGTAAGATCAGATAAATGAATACGATGGCAATTTTTCCCATCTAAATTTTAGCTCTTTTTGAAAGTCATAAATTAGAATAGTGAGTAAATTTGTTATTCTAATATACTGACTTTCAATTCACCAAAAAGAGATGAATGAGATAGCTGAATAATAATGTTTTAACTTATTAAATCAGCAAATGATTTACGATTACTGATTAGCATTAACAATATAAAGAATGTCAACCTTTGAATCTTATAATGAACTGGACTTATGGAAATTGTTTCTTGAAGGGGATAAGGAAGCCTTTTCTGTCTTCTATCGTCACAATTATAGAAAACTCTATTCTTATGGTATAAGTTTAGGTATGGACAGTGAATTAATTGATGACATTATACAAGAATTATTTGTTAAACTTTATACTCGTCCTCAATTAATAAAAGATTTTTCTACCATTCAGGCATTTCTTTATGCAGCTGTGAGAAATGCCTTTGTTAATCATGAAAAACAAAGGAAAAAGTATTTGTATCTGGATGAATTTGAAAACTTTGAACTACCTTATTTTGTTGAAAACACCCAAATTGAAGATGAAGAAGAATTAAAGGCTTTAAAGGAAAAGATACATAGAATAATTAATAGCTTGACTCCTCGACAAAAAGAAATCATTTATTTACGATTTTTACATCAAAAAGAATATGAAGAAATAGCCCAGATTATGGATATGTCTGAACAGGCCGCGCGCAATCTGACATATAGAGCTATGGAAAAGATCAGGAAAGAAAATAATGATTTCTTCGTATTACTATTCATGATCGCTTTGTTTTCGGACTATCATTTCTAATGAGAAAATAATCTCTTTTAAAAAACAATTTTATTTTTATTGTATTAAGTTTATTTGCTGATAATAAGGTGATTAAATGATATATTTGTGCCTGTGGAAGATATTTTTGTAGTATAGCTATAAAAAATGTCTTGTATAGTGATTACAAAATAAAGATAGAATTGTACTACTAATAGAAATAAAGATAGAATGGAAAATAGAAACAACATAGAGTTTTGGATTTTTGATGAGAAACTTATCAATATTGCTAAGGAAAATGATCAAGAAGCCTTGAAGCAGATGATGCACCTTCATCCTGAGCAACGTGAAGTCATTGAAAATGCATTTCTTTTATTGCAGAATATGAAGGTTGAAGAAGCTGTTGTTTCTGATTTGCAAGTTGAACGTAGTCTTAAAGGTTTCTGGGATCGGGTTGATCGTAGAAAAAACAGAAGAAGGCTATATTGGATTTCAACGGCATGTGCTGCTTGTATATCCGTTATATTGGTAGTATCGTCATTATTATTAATAGGAAGAGATTATGTTGGTAATAAAGAAGAGGTATTAGCTTTGCTTGACTCAATACAAAGTACATCCAATGAAATTCTTATTATTTCGGGTGGTTTAAGAACTACTATTCCAAATAATGAAGTCATTAATCAGACGGCACAAGGAGATTTTGTTGTAGGCACAGAGAAGAAAATGAAATTTTCTGATTTGCAGGGAGAGATGATTCAGTTGGTTGTACCGGTGGGCAAACGTACTGCTATCAGATTTAATGATGGTACGGTTGCCTGGCTTAATGCCGGTAGTAAGTTGTTGTATCCGAAGACCTTTTTAGAAGACAGACGTGATATATATATAGAAGGAGAGACATATCTGGAAGTAGAAAAAGATCAATCCCGTCCATTTTTTGTACATACAAAAGATTTTGATGTTTCTGTTTTAGGAACGAAGTTTAATGTGAGTGCGTATAAAGAAGATCTTCAAAAGTCTGTGGTATTAGTAGAAGGTAGTGTTGAAGTAGGATCGGATAATAACAAGTATAAATTGATTCCTAAGGAGGGCTTCTTTTATGCAAAGAATTCTTCGGTTGTAAAAAAGGTTGATACCTACGCTTATACCTGTTGGAAAGATGGTATTATGCAAATTCAGAATGAACCGTTGGAGCATATCTTTACCCGTTTAGAGAAATACTATGGAGTGAAAATTATATTTGATAGTTCCGTATCGAAAAAGAAATATATTGGAAATCTTAATCTTTACGATTCTATTAGTGAAGTATTACATAATTTGTCACATTCAACGCCCTTTACATTTGAATACAATAAAGAAACAAATGTTGTGAAGGTGTATCAGAAAAAGAAACGCTATAGCAAATAAATAACATCTAATTAATTTTTTATTATTATGAGAAACTATCGTCTACCACCTTAGTATAGGGGATCGTATGCTTCTTTTGAAGCTTCTTTTAGAGCTGTGATTTGAATTTATAAAATAAAAGCATAGATAACTATGAGGACACAAGTAAGTATTTATAAATGTAATTCCATTAAAAAATATATTGGATTTCAATTGCTCTGTTTCGTAATTAGTATTATAGGAAACACATTGAATGCGCAAAACACTCTTTCCCAAACTAATATTTCACTACAAGTACGTGATATTACTATTAAAGAATTATTTTCTACCATAGAAAAACATACAAATTATGTAATTCTGTATGAGGAAGATGTCCCTGTGAAAGAAAGAGTATCTGTATTTGCTGAGAATAAAAGTGTAGAAAGTATTTTGAATGAAGTTTTAACTCCCCGTGGTATTAAATATTATTTGAACGGAAAGCAGATTATCGTAACGGTAGATAAGACTAAGCAGCAATCCAGGCAAAGTAATGCTAAGAAATCATGGGTTAGTGGTACGGTTGTTGATATTGCCGGTGAAGCTATGATTGGGGTGACCATTGCTGTACAGGGCGCTCAAACCGGTACAGTAACTGATGCGGATGGTAAATATAGAATTGAAGCCCAGCCGGGTGATATACTTGTATTTTCATTTGTCGGCATGAAAAAACAGGAAGTAACTTTTAACGGTAAAAAACAGGTTATTGATATAGTAATGGATGAGGAAACCAATTTGATGGATGAGGTTGTAGTTGTTGGTTTCGGAACTCAGAAAAAGGTAAATCTAACAGGTGCCGTAGGAGTGATAGAATCTAAATCTTTGGAGGCTCGTCCGGTAGGAAATGCAGTACAGGCTTTGCAGGGGTTACTTCCGGGACTTAATATTACTACTTCGAATAATGGTGCCGAATTAAATGCTACGCCTTCTATTAATATACGTGGAACGGCAACTATTGGTTCGACATCGAGTGGTAGTCCATTGGTGCTTATTGATGGTATGGAGGGGAGTCTTTCGAATATCAATCCGCAGGACATTGATAATATTTCAGTGTTGAAGGATGCGGCCGCTTCATCAATTTATGGTTCCAGAGCACCATTTGGTGTAATTTTGGTAACTACTAAATCCGGGAAGAAAGGTAAGTCTACTGTGAATTATAGCAATAACTTCCGTTTTAAAACTCCTGTAATGTTGCCAAAGATGGCTAGTTCATGGGATTATATAAATTATTTCAATGATGCCAATTTTAATAATGCCGGTGCTTATCTTTATGATGATACTCAGGTACAAAATGTTTGGGATTATATGCACGGTACATTGAATGATGGAGGCATTCAACCGAATAGTAATGGAAAGTGGGATACTGGTACAGCTTATGCCAATGTGGATTGGTTGAGAGAGTATTATAAGAATTGGTCACCATCTCAGGAGCATAATCTGAGTGTAAGTGGTGGAACAGATAAGCTGACATATTATGTGTCGGTTAATTATCAGACTCAAGATGGATTTTTGCGTTATGGCACTGATAATCAGAAACGATTTGCAACAACAGGTAAGATTTCATCACAGGTAACAGATTTTATTAAGATGGATTATACAACCCGTTTTTCACGTACTGATTATGGGCGTCCGAGTCAGATGTCCAGTAATTTCTATAATGAAGTACTTCGTCGTTCGGTTCCGTTGATTCCGGTAACTGATCCGAATGGATATCGATTGGCAGATGTGACATATACAGAGCATTTAGAGAATGGAGGTAGAAGACAGGAGCAGAATGATGATTTATATCAGCAATTGAAACTGACAATTACTCCGGTTAAGAATTGGAATATAATGGCGGAAATGAATGCGCGCATTACCAATGACTGGCAACATGAAGTTTGGAATCTGGTATACGGGCATTATGCGACAGAGCCTTTGAAGACTTATGTATCCAATCTGAGTCAGAAGAAGAGTCGTGTATATGAGTATGCATATCGCGCTACTCACTTGACCCCTAATTTTTATTCTAATTATAATATTGCGTTAGGAGAGCATAATCTGGCAGCAATGGTAGGATTCCAGTTAGAGTCTTATAAAAATCGCATGCTTAGCGGACAGCGCAATGATTTAATATCCGATGATATTCCGGTTTTAGATCAAACTACTGATGTTGAGAATGCTACGCTGAAAGGTAACTATAATGAATGGTGTACAGTAGGTTTCTTTGGCCGTGTTAATTATGATTATAAAGAGCGTTATCTACTGGAAGTAAATGTGCGTAGAGATGGTAGTTCGCGTTATCGTCGTGATAAACGCTGGATAACTTCTCCTTCTGCTTCTTTAGGTTGGAATATAGCGCGAGAAGAGTTTATGAAGGGTACGGCTGATTATATTCAACTGTTGAAGTTGAGAGCTTCTTATGGTGTTTTGGCCAATCAGAATGCTAAAAGTTATTACCCTACTTACCTCACAATGACAACCGCCGCAGGAAAGGGAGATTGGTTAATTGACGGTTTACGTCCTAATACAGCGGCTGCTCCAGGATTAATATCTACTTCTTTAACTTGGGAAAAGATTAAAACGTTGAACTTTGGTCTTGATTGGGGAGTACTAAATAATCGTTTGACAGGTTCTTTTGATATCTACAGCCGTACTACAAAAGATATGATGGGACCTGGAGTAGACCTACCCGGAACATTGGGAACAAGTGCCCCTGCAACCAATAATACAGATTTAGTAACTAAAGGTTGGGAATTGCAGATTGGCTGGAAAGATCGCATTAATGAGTTTCAATATGGAGTATCATTCAATTTATCAGACAGTAGAACGAAAATATTGAAATATCCGAATCTGACAGGTTCATTGAGTACTTATTATGAAGGACAAATTCTGGGAGATATTTTTGGATATGAAACGATTGGAATAGCAAAAACCGATGAGGAGATGGAAGCACATTTAGCTTCATTACCCAATGGTGGACAAAATGCGTTAGGCAGTAAGTGGGCTGCCGGTGATATTATGTATGCCGATACTAACGGTGACGGAAAGGTAAGTAATGGCTCAAATACAATCTATGATATGGGTGATTTGAGGAAAATAGGGAATAGTACTCCGCGTTTCCGTACAGGCATTAGTTTGGATGCTTCCTGGCGAGGTTTTGCAATTTCAATGTTCTGGCAAGGAGTATTAAAGCGGGATTACTATCCGGACGCAAAGGTCGGTTCTGCATCTACTGATTTGAATTTTGTATTTTGGGGAGCAACATCAGGTGGAAAATCCTGGTCTGTCGTTTTTGATGAACATATGAATTATTTCCGTGATGAAGATAGTCGTTTAGGGGCTAATTATGATGCGTATTATCCACGGCCTTTGTGGGCTAATAAGAATAAATCCACTCAGACACGCTATTTGCAGAATGCTTCGTATATGCGTTTGAAAAACTTGCAACTATCGTATACTTTCCCTGCAAAATGGATGAGGCGGGCATATATTCAAAACCTGCGTTTATTTGTCTCTGGTGAGAATCTGCTTACATTTACTAAACTGTCTAAGACTATGGATCCTGAAACTGCCGGCATCGGTCTTAAGGGTGGTATGGTATATCCGTTGTCAAAGACCTATTCATTTGGCTTAAGCGTGACCTTTTAATAGAATATAAATCAGAAAATTTACGAATATGAAAAATATATATAGTTCTATTGCGAAGATAATAGCAGTCAATACTTTATTGTTTGCTATGGTTGGATGTGATGATTTCCTGGATGTAACTCCTCCATCTACTATATCTCCTGAGAAATATTTATGGGAAGAATCGCATCTTGCTGCATATACGATTAATTACTATACAAAGCTGGATAGCTATACAGGTAATCCTGCTGATTCTCCTTATTGGAGTGATATATGTACGGACAATGCTGTAGGACGTAATGGGGATAACAAATTTATGCCAGGACAGATTAAAGTTGGTTCAACAGGAGGTTCATGGAGTTTTACAGATATCAGACCTTTGAATTTTTATTTGGAGACGGTTGTTCCTCGTTATGAGAAAGGGGAGTTGAAAGGAGATCCGGCCAATGTTAAACATTATATAGGTGAGGGATATTTTTTAAGAGCCTATGAATATTTTAAAAAGTTGAAAGCTTTAGGAGATTTTCCTATAATAACGACTACTTTGCCGGATGATTTGGAAACATTGACAGAAGTTTCCAAACGTAGACCACGTAATGAAGTAGCCAGGTTTATTCTGAGCGATTTGGATAAGGCGATTGATATGATGAAAAATACAGCTCCGCAAGGAGGTCGTACACGTTTGAATAAAAATGCGGCTCTGATAATGAAATCCAGAGTAGCACTATTTGAAGGTACCTGGCTGAAACATCATAAAGGAACGGCACATGTGCCTCTGGGACCTAATTGGCCCGGTAACCAAAAAGAGTATCTGAAGGATTATCAATATCCAAGTGGCAGTATTGATGCGGAAATAGATTTTTTTCTGGACGCAGCGATGGATGCAGCTCAACAAGTAGCTGATAAAGTAACATTGACTGCCAACAATAAGACAATCAGAGAGTCTGCTTCTCAAGCTGTTAATCCTTACTATGATTTATTTGCAAGTAAAGATCCCGCAGCATATCCGGAAGCTGTGATGTACCGGACTTATTCCATTGATTTGGCAACTCCGGTGAAACATGGATACAATGGTGGAGTTTATTATGGTTATTCTGTAGGATATACCCAGCAGTTTGCCGATGTCTTTTTAATGGAGAATGGCCTTCCATATTATGCTACTGGCAGTAATTATAAAGGCGACGACTACATAGCTGATACTAAAGTGAACCGTGACTGGCGTTGGCGTTTGTTTATGAAGGCTCCGGGAGAGGTGCGTGTATTGGAGAATATGTTGGTTACACATGATGAGTTTCCAAGTCCTGCTGAGATTTATAGTAAAGATTATACGAAATCTACAACGACCGGTTATCTGTTGGGTAAAGGACAATCTCATGATTTCAATATGGTGTCCAGTGATATAACAGCTTTCGTTGTATTCCGTGCTGTTGAAGCTTATTTGAACTATATGGAAGCCTGCTATGAGAAGACTGGAAGAATTGATGCTAAAGCGGAGAAATATTGGAAAGATATTCGTAGACGTGCGGGAGTTGATGTGAATTATCAGAATACCATTGACCATACTAATATGGATATTGAAGCTCAGAATGATTGGGGAGCTTATTCCCATGGAGTTCTTGTGGATAAGACATTGTATAATATTCGTCGGGAGAGGCGTTGTGAATTTATAGGAGAAGGACGTCGTTATGAAGATTTAATCCGTTGGAGAGCATTAGACCAATTAAATCAGAACCCTTGTCTTCTGAAAGGCTGTAAGGTATGGGGACCGATGCAATCGCTATATACATCAAAACAATTATTGCATGATCAGGCTGCTGATAGTAAGAATATTATGTCGTCTCCAAGTTTGAGTGATTACTTAATACCATTGTCTGTTACTAAAACCAATAATTTATTCTTTGATGGTTTACGTTATTGTAGTGCTCATTATCTGGACCCGATTGCAAGAAAGCACTTCTTGTTGACATCACCGGATTCTCAAACGGCAGAAAACTCGGTTATTTATCAAAATCCGGGATGGTCTTTAGAGGCCGGAGAAGGGCCATTAGATCTGTAATCTCTTTTTTAAAACAAGATAGGGCATCAGGGCCCTATCTTATCTGATTTTATTTGCCAAACGGGAGGATACCTGTTATTGGTATCCCCCAATATATCCATATTTGAAGATGAATTACTTAGAACGAATATTAATATTTCTATTTGTTGGATTGAGTTGTATAACCCTGAATGCAAAAAAAAGTGATCCTAAGACGATATTGGTTGTCTCGGGGTGGCAGGATGTGAATATAGGTGATATTGCTCACACTCCGGGGCTACTACATATATTGGAAACCTATCTCCCGGACGCAAATATCATTGTTTGGGAAAAGAATGTTGGTAAAGAGGTGGAAGAATTCTTATATAAAAACTTTCCAAGAATAAGAATTGTGCATGGGACTGTTGATAAGAATGCACAAGTGGATGCTCAGGAAGTTCTTAAAGCATTCCAAACGGCAGACTTAATGATACATAGTTCGGGACCTTATGTTGTGGGGCAGTATCATTTGGAAGCCTGGGTGAAATATACGAATGGAAAGCCTTTTGGCATTTTCGGAACAACTATTCCCAAGGTAGATAACCGTTTAAAGAATCTTTTGGAACAGGCTGATTTTATTTATACCCGTGAGACGGCTTCCATAGATGTATTAAAGCAGGCGGGTATCACAGGTACTCATATCCGCTTTGTACCGGATGCTACATTTTTCTTTAATCTGCATGATAAGAAAAAAGGAAATGCTTTTTTGAAAGCAAATGGTCTGGAAAAGGGCAAATTTATCTGTGCCGTACCACGTTTACGCCGTACACCTTATTACCGGATAAAAAACAGGCATCTGTGGAGTGAAGCCAAAATATGCGAAGTGGAAGCATATAATAATAAATATAAAGAAGAAGATCATTCAAAATTGAGAGAAGCCATTATCAGTTGGGTACGTGAGACGAAAAATAAAGTGCTGGTTTGCCCTGAAATGACTTATCAGGTTGATTTTATGGATGAATTACTGATTGATTCTCTACCTGCTGATGTAAAACCATATGTTGTGAAAAGAGGATATTGGTTGCCGGATGAGGCTGCTTCTGTCTATGCTGCATCTTTTGCGGTATTAAGTTTTGAATGTCATTCTCCTATAATAGCGGCTGCTAATGGGATACCCTTCTTTTATTTAAGGCAACCGGATGATACCATTAAAGGACAAATGTATTATGATTTAGGATATTCGGATTGGATATTTGAAATAGAAGAGACAACTGGAACTCAAATAGCCAATCGATTGACTGAAATAGAAATCCATTATCCCGATGCAAAAAGAAAAGTTATAACCAACCAGCAAGAGATCTCGGATATATATAAGAAAGCATGTATGTCGATTAGAAATCTATTGTATCAGTGAATAATAACACAAAACACATCTATATATAATTGGTAATTTGAAGAATAAAAAATAAGGAGAATGAAAAGACGGGAATTCTTAAATATTGGTTTGTTGACTTTGGGTGGTGTATTGGTTGGAAGGAATTTTGCTTTTGCCGATGCACTTACTGAAACTCAGGAAGTGTTTCGGAGAGCCGATCCTGTGTCATCATATGATATGATCATAAATGGAGCCGGTTTATGTGGTTTTTTTATTGCTTTGGAAGCTGTAAAAAAAGGGTTGAAAGTATTAATTGTAGATAAACGTACTTCTCCGGGATTTGATATTGCAGCCAAAAGAAAACTTTGGTTATCAGCAGAAGGGCTTGAAGAGTGGGATAAGAGTCTGCTTGATCTTTTTTTTCCGACAGATGAACAGGAAGAGAGTTTGAACAATACTTTGGAATCTCCGCGCAAGAGTCGTTCCGGAAACGAACTTCTTTTGTTTGCCGGTAGTATAAAGAAGGGTATGCTTCGCTCTTTATTAGTTAACCAGGTGGATGTGTTGTTAATGAATGATGTCTGTGGTATATTAACGAATGACAGAAGTGAGACTTCCGGAGTGTTGGTTGCTTCCAAACATGGAGTTTTTTCTATTCCATGCAGGAGTTTTGTTGATGCTACTGATGGAGTTTTATTTACCCGGGAATTATTTGCTCAGAAATACCAGATACGTGAGGCCGGATTTGTTCTCGAAATGGATTCTGTTCACAAAAACTCACTTGGTAAACTACATTTATCAGGGCTTAATCTGTTAAATGATACTGTAAGTGTACATGCAGGTAAAAAGGACAAAGATCAATATTTCGTAGAATATCGGTTTGCTACGGAAGATAATGATTTAAGTCATATTGAACAACGGGCCCGCCTACTCTCAGCAATGGTAAGTAAGCAAATCCGGGAAGCGGACCCGGCTTTTTCTAAAGCACGGACACGATATGCCGCATTAGAATGTTCTTTAAATATTGAAGGGGAAATAGATTCTCGAAAGATAGGGATAAAGAACTACTACTATATGGAAAATTCATCGGAATTTTATACTTGTAAGACAGTTTGTGGTATAAAAGAACAGGCGAAATCTTTAGTAGAAAAAATCGAAAAATCACCTGATATGAATTCTGTCTCTCAGGTTTATTATATTGGAGGGAAAGCCGAGTGCAATGTAGTACCCGAATGTTATAAAGAAAATGGGTTTATGACTCCGTTATCTCCCTTTCCGGTAGATATTCTGAAGTTGGATAAACACAAAACTGTATTATTGGTGGCAGGAGCCGGAACGGCAGGTGCAATGGCTGCTCTTTCAGCTTCTCAAAAACAGATTCAGACAGTTGTAGTTGAATATTTTAATGAACTTGGGGGAACCAAAACAGTAGCAGGAGTAAATGGCTATTATCGAGGATATCAGGAACATAAGTTTATAAAAGAGTTAGAGCAAAAAATTAAGACTGTAGCTGCTGAAACGAATTTAGTGACAACTTTACCGCGGAGTTACTACTATTTGCAATCGCTTTTGGAACATAAATGCAAAATCATCAATGGTGCCATATTATGTGCGGCAGAAGTTGATAAGACTAAACTTAAAAGTGTAACGGTTTGCCAGAATGGCAGGCTATATAAGATTTTGGCCGAGTTGACTATTGATGCAACAGGCGATGGAGATGTTGCTTATTTTGCAGGAGAAAATTATAGTGTAGGAGATTCGCGGATGGGAATTACCCAGAATTATAGTCATTGGGACATTCCTTTTAAACCTAAAATAAAGGATTATAACCGTGATTATGATATTATTAATAACTGTGAGATACTGGAGACTCAACGTGGTTTGTATTTATCTCATTATGAATCTCATTTTTATGATTTTTATCCTATGTTGGCTATCCGTGAGTCGCGTAGAATAAATGCCGTGTACAATCTTAGTACCAGAGATATTATTTCCGATACATGTTATGAAGATACGATTGCACAGGCAAGGAGTGATTATGACCCTCATTATTTTTCAAGTTCAGAGTCATCACGTTGTGGTTTTATGTTGCCTCATTTTGATAATATGTCCATGGTGAATATTCCTTATAGATCGATTGTACCACGGAAAATTGATGGTTTATTGCTTTCCGGAAAATCAATCGGACAGTCATATAAGGCTTTACAATTTACGCGTATGTCTGCTGATATAACTGTATTGGGATATGTGACTGGCATGCTTGCTGCTCAGATTTTAAAAAAGAAATGTAATGTGCGTGAACTTGATGTAACTCCTGTACAAAAAGAGTTAATAGCAAGCTCTTATTTACCAGCAGATGCAACAGTTGCCAGAAAAGTAGATTTACAGGATATAGTGGATAAACTGAGTACGGGAGACGAAACGGTTTTATTTAAATGTTGCATGCAGGAAAAAAAACAGATTCTTCCTCTTTTGCAAGCCGCTTTCGAAAAGAGACCGGAAATATTTCTGGCAAAGGCATTAGCATGGTTTGGTGACACGTCGGGAAGTAACTATATTATTGATGAATTGAAGACACTCTATAGACAGGAACAGCAAGAAGGACATGCTTCGAGTTATTTTGAAAAATATGATGATAAGTTACTTTATTGGCAAATTAATAAAGACATAGCTTTGTTGGGAATGATGCCTGCCACAGAGGATGGCAATGAGATGATAAACTATATACTGGAAGAAACTAAGTCAGGAGGAGAAATGGTTGTATCCGATGATGCTTATACCAAGGGGCGTATTGATTTGCAATTAATCCCATATTATAACCGGATTGTGAATCTGTGTTTCTATCTGGAACGTAATCCGGATGTCAAGTTTATAGAGAATCTCGAGAAGCTGATGGATGATCCTAATATCAAAGGATATAAAACAAGCGAATACAATCAGACGCGCTGGCGAATATACGGAGCCAATTTGGAACTTTTATTAGCTGTTGCTGCTATCCGTTGCGGTTCAATGAAAGGAACCGAGTGTCTAATTAGCTATTTGGAAGATATCCACTCAAACTTCCGGTATTTTTCAAGAAATGAACTGTGTAGTGTTTACGGAAAAGACGGTGGGTATGATAGGGCTGCATGGCGTAAGTTGGTCAAGGATAAAAAGTCGCTCAAAGTATCACCCCTAAAGAAATCAATTGAAGTATAATAGACAAACTAATAAAAAACATGAAACGAATTATATGGGTGTTTTTTTTCACCTTGGTGGCTTTTCAGCTTTCGGCAAAGAAATTCTATCATATAGAATCACCGGATAAGATGCTCTCTCTGAAAGTGCATATTACTGATAAGGTGGAATATACAGTTTCTCATGGTGAGGATACCGTTTTGGAGAAATCACCGGTGTCTATGTCATTGACGGACGGAACTGGTTTTGGGGTGAATCCTGTTCTCAGGAAAGCCGAGATCAAGACGGTCAAAGAATACATAGACGCTCCAATTTATAAAAAGAAGGTCGTTGCGGATATTTACAATGGATTGCTCCTTAAATTCAGGGGAGATTATGCTCTGGAATTCCGGGTATATGATGATGGGGTAGCTTATCGGTTCATTTCTGAAAAGAAAGTGTCTTTTTGTGTACAAAATGAACAGGCTGTTTTCAATTTTCCGAAACAATCCAAGGCGTATGTGGCTTATGTCAGAGAGAATGGATACCATGCTGATAACAGAGGGAATAAAGGAACTTTTGAGGAGCAGTTTTTTAAGTCATTCGTGAATACGTACTCTTACATGAATTTATCAGACTGGAATCCGAAACGTCTTGCTTTTATGCCTTTATTGGTAGAACTGGGGCATGGAAAGAAGGTTTGCCTGACTGAAGCTGACTTATTGAACTATCCGGGTATGTATCTAAATAATTCAGGAGATTCTGATACTTTGGAAGGTGTTTTTGCTCCTTATCCCCGTACTGTGAAACAAGGGGGAGTTGAGAATATGCAGGAAGTTGTATTGACACGTGAAAACTATATAGCCAAGTGTGAAGGACGTACGAATTTTCCATGGCGTACTCTGATTGTTTCCGTAAAAGATGCTGAGTTGGCAAATAGTGATATGGTATATCGTCTTTCAACACCTAATCAGTTGGGAGATCTTTCTTGGATAAAGCCTGGTAAGGCTGCATGGGAGTGGTGGAATAGTTGTAGTCTTTATGGAGTAGATTTTATTGCTGGTATCAATAATGAAACTTATAAGTATTATATTCAGTTTGCAGCCGATAACAATTTAGAGTATATCGTCATAGATGCCGGATGGTATAAAGGTACTGATATCCTGGATGTGGTAGATGAACTGAATTTGAAAGAGCTGGTCGAATATGGAAGAGAGCGTAATGTCGGTATCGTCCTTTGGACGGGTTCTTACCCGTTTATGCAGGATATTGAAAAAGTCTGTAAGCACTATTCTGCGATTGGAATAAAGGGTTTTAAAATTGATTTTATGGATCGGGATGATCAGTCTATGGTTAATTTTCATTATAGTGCAGCAAAGACTGCCGCAAAATATAACCTTATCATTGATTTTCATGGGACTTATAAACCAACCGGATTGAACCGGACCTGTCCGAATGTATTGACTTTTGAAGCTGTTCAGGGGCTTGAACACATGAAATGGGCGGCTCCTAATGTCGATCAGGTCACTTATGATATGACTATGCCGTATATACGTATGGTTGCAGGTCCTTTGGATTATACTCAGGGCACAATGCGTAATGCGAGCAAGCAAAATTATCGTCCGGTGAACAGTGAACCTATGAGTCAGGGAACAAGATGTCGGCAGTTAGCTGAGTATGTTATTTTTGAATCTCCTTTCAGTATGCTTTGTGATTCACCTTCTGCTTATATGAAGGAAACGGAATGTACCGATTTTATTGCCGGAATTCCTGTTGTATGGGATACTACCCTCGCTTTGAATGGAGAAATAACGAAGTTTTTGACTTTGGCCCGTAAAAAAGAGAATGTTTGGTATGTCGCGTCGATTAATAACTGGGATATACGTAGCATAGAACTGGATTTGAGCTTTTTAGGTGAAGGCAACTTTAAGGCTGAGATATTTCGGGACGGATTAAATGCCGATAAAGTAGCGCGAGACTATAAACGGGAAGTAGTAGATATACCTTCTGAACGAAAGTTGTCGTTTACAATGGCTCCGGGTGGCGGATATATAATGAAAATATTTAAAGATTAGAAAGCCGGATGAGAGGAATTAATATTATTTCTATGTTAATTGGTTTTTGGGGATTTAACATATTTCCCATATTGGCACAAACACAAGTAAAACCGGAAAGTATCGATAATCTGATATGCTTCTGGAGTTTTATGGAAGAGAGTGGGACCGAAAGAATCTCTTCCGGACGTTGTCAATATGCCTTACGAGAAGGAACTCCTTTTATAGAAAGAGTAAAAGAGGGTGTTTTTGGTGAATATTCTGCCCGGATAAAAGAGGGAGAATGGTTTTATATACCTCGTGCTCAATGTCCTGCATTGAACATTCATGGAAAGGATGGAGAGGTGACTGTTGTTGCATGGATTAAGCGTGATGTGAAACAATACAGCCAATGTGAAGCGGTTGCCGGGATGTGGGATGAAACCCGGAAAAAGAGACAATATTGTTTGTTTCTGGATTTACGGATATGGGGCAGTAGTCAGCAAGCAGGAGGACATGTGTCCGGAACGGGAGGTGCTACCGAAGGATATAAATATTGTATGGACGCTGCGATTGGTAAAAGTAAGATTCCGTATTCCGAATGGGAATGTATCGGATTTACTTATGATACGAAAAAAGTCAGCGTTTATGTAAACGGATATCTGGATGTACGAAAAGAGCGTAATCCTTATCAGTATGATTTGGGATTATTTGACGGAGGTTATCAGGGAAGTGATTTTACGGTTGGTGCGGTCAACCGTTCCGGGGAAATGGGAAATTTTTTTGTGGGACAAATCGGTGGACTGGCTGTATATGACCGTGCTTTGACGAAGGAAGAAATGCGCTATTTATCTTCAAATATAAATAAATAATTATTATGATACGGAAAATTCAATTATTGTTGGTTATCTCTTTTTTTTATGGGGTTAATGTATGGAGTCAAGAGAAACTTCCGGTTTATCTGGATGATTCAAAGAGTATAGAACAACGGGTAGAAGATGCTTTGTCCCGGATGACTTTGGAAGAAAAAGTGGCTATGATTCATGCGCAGTCTAAATTCAGTACACCTGGTTGTCCGCGTTTGGGTATCCCGGAACTTTGGATGAGTGATGGTCCTCACGGAATAAGAGCAGAAATCAGTTGGGACAGTTGGGGGCATGCCGGTTGGACAAATGATTCTTGTACGGCATTTCCGGCGTTAACTTGTCTGGCGGCAACCTTTAACCCTGCATTATCATTAGAATATGGAAAAGCTATAGGAGAAGAAGCACGGTTTCGGAAAAAAGAAGTATTACTGGGACCAGGTGTGAATATTTACCGAACTCCATTGAATGGACGAAATTTTGAATATATGGGTGAAGATCCATATCTGGCTTCTCAAATGGTGGTTCCTTATATTCATGGAGTGCAACAGAATGGGGTATCAGCTTGTCTGAAACATTTTGCTGCTAATAATCAGGAACTTTGGCGTAAACGTATCAATGTTATAGTCAGTGAAAGAGCTTTGCGTGAAATTTATTTTCCCGCTTTTAAAGCAGGAGTCGAAAAGGGACATGTATGGTCTGTAATGGGGTCTTATAATAAATATGAGAATCAATATTGTACACACAACGACTGGCTGGTTAATAAGGTATTGAAAGGAGAGTGGGGATTCGATGGAGTGTTTGTATCCGACTGGGGAAGTACTCATGATACGGATGAGGCAGCATCCAATGGATTGGACATTGAAATGGGAACCCGTACCGATGGGTTGAATTATACAGAGAAAATGGCATATGATAATTATTATCTGGCAAAACCATATCTGGCAAAGTTACGGAACGGAGAGTTATCCATGAAGGATCTTAATGATAAAGTACGGCGTGTTTTAAGATTAAATTTCCGTACCAATATGAATCGTAATCGTGGTTATGGTAGTTTTAGTACTCCTGAACATCGTAACGTAGCACGTCGTATTGCCGAGGAAGGGATTGTTTTATTAAAGAATCAAGCGGATTTCTTTCCGATACCGGTCGGGAAGTATCAGAAGATAGCAGTGATTGGGGATAATGCAGTGCGTTCTTTGACTTTAGGAGGCGGTTCTTCCGAATTAAAAGTAAAAAAAGAAATATCTCCTTTAGAAGGATTGAAGGCACTTTATGGAGAGGATAAAATTATTTATTCTGTCGGGTATACTTCCGGACCCAGTAAGTTCCATCCGCATCTGTTACCTCAACAGAAGGCTGATTCGTTAATTCAGGCAGCAGTCAATGTAGCGAAAGATGCGGATATTGTATTGTACTTTGGTGGATTGAATAAAAATCTGTATCAGGATTGTGAAGAGGTAGATCGTTTGGATTATAATCTACCTTATAGACAGGATGAGTTGCTAACAGCACTCTTGAATGTCAATAAGAATGTCGGTGTAATAATAATCAGTGGCAATGCAGTAGCCATGCCCTGGATTAATAAAGTTCCGGCATTGATTCAATCGTGGTATCTTGGTTCGGAAGCCGGTCATGCCATTGCTGATGTGATAGCAGGAAACGTAATTCCAACAGGCAAGTTACCTTTCAGTATACCTGAGAAATTGGTAGATAACGGCGCTCATTATTATGGGCAGAAGTCTTATCCCGGTGATACACTGAATGTGGTTTATCAGGAAGATATCTTGGTTGGATATCGTTGGCATGATACTAAAAGAATTCCGGCATTATTTCCATTCGGTTATGGCTTGTCTTATACCACTTTTGAATATGGAAAAGTAACAACCGATAAGAAGGAATATTTTTCGGGTGATACAGTCCGAATCTGTTTTACTTTGACTAATACGGGTAAATCGGAAGGATCAGAAGTTGTTCAGTTATATGTAGGACAGAATAAGCCTTCTGTTTTACGTCCGGTGAAGGAATTGAAAGCGTTTGATAAAATAAGGCTTCTTCCCGGAGAAAGTAAGGAAGTATCTCTTGCAATACCAGTGAAAGAATTTGCCTATTTCGATGATGTTAGAAAGGCCTGGGTTGTAGAACCAGATTACTATACTTTATATTGTGGTGCTTCTTCAAGGGATATAAAGAGTATAATAAAGATAAAAGTAAGGCAATGAAATTTCTTGTATGTTTTATCGGGCTGTTGCTTGGGTTAGGAAATAAAGCCGATGCGCAGCAATGTGCTTCTATGGCAGATATAAAAAAAGTGCATGATTTCATTGCGGCTTCATGGAATAAAACGGTCCGTTTCAGCCCTGAAGATACGGGAACCCTGATTGGATTACCATATCGTTATACCGTTCCGAGCATGAATGACTCTTTTCAGGAAATGTACTATTGGGATACTTTTTTTACGGGGGAAGGATTGATAGCAGATGGTTATGGTGATTTGGCTCAGTCGAATGTAGAGAATATGCTTTATATGGTTGAGCGCTATGGGAAGATGTTGAACGGAAACCGGACTTTTTTTGAAAACCGTTCTCAACCCCCATATCTGAGCAAGATGATAGAACATATTTATCTGAAGACTCATGATAAAGAATGGTTGAAAAAAGTACTTCCAGGTTTGAAAAAAGAATATTTCTTTTGGATGACACGACGTCTCACTCCTATTGGATTGAACCGATATTCAAATGAAGCAACCACTTCTGATAAAAAGAGAATCCTTTCTGTTTTACAAAGGCGTTTGGGTGATGGCTTTCGTGATAAAATAGAACGAATGAGTGATGGAGAACGTATGGAAGTGGCCTCTCACTATATTGCTGAGTGTGAATCCGGATGGGATTTCAGTCCCCGCTTTCAGACACGTTGTGAACATTTTTGTCCGATAGACTTGAATGCCAACCTTTATGGATATGAAAAGAACTTTGAATTTTTTGCAAAAGAATTAGGTTTTGGAGAAGAAGCACGGCAATGGCACCAGAAAGCGGAGCAACGTAAGGCATTGATACGGAAATATTGTAGGGATGAGAATAGCGGACTCTATTATGATTATGATTTTTTCAATGAGAAGCGTTCCGATGTTCTTTCGGCAGCTGTATTCAGCCTTTTATTTAATGGAGTTTTGTCCGATGAAGAGGCGCGTCGGCTGATTCCTGCGATATTATGTCTATTGGAGTTCAGGTATGGTATATCTGCATGTGAGAATAAAGAGTATGGGATTGTTTATCAATGGTCGTATCCTAATGGGTGGGCACCACTGAATTATCTGGCAGTAAATGGGCTCGATCGATATGGTTATAAGGAAGAAGCATTCCGTATTGCCCGAAAATATCAAATGGCTGTTGTGAATATTTATAAGGCAACGGGTAATCTATGGGAGAAATATAATGTGAATGAAGGTAATGTGAATGTTACAAACGAGTATAAGCTGCCTGCAATGCTTGGTTGGACAGCCGGAACATTTGTCTGGGTTTCCCAATATTTAGCTTCAGACAAATGATGATCGGGATGATTTGCCCGGATTGATTACAAAAGCCTTTATTGTTTGTAATACATATATAAAGGGAAAAACACTTTAAAGATTTATCCAAAATGAAACACGCTTTATTATTTTTGGTTGGGTTACTATTTTCTTCTTTTTGTCAGGGGACGATTGATGAAAGGTATCTGGACCCGTCACTTCCGATAGATAAACGAGTACGTATTCTGATGCGGCAAATGACGTTGGAAGAGAAGGTTGCTCAATTGTGCCAGTACGTAGGATTACAATACGGACGCAAAGACAAACCGATTGCATTTGAAAGCACCGATCCGGATACTCTTATTCGGAGTTTGTTGGAATCCAATGGGATAGCCCGAAATATATCTTTGGGTAAAGTAGGGGCATGTTTACATGTATATAGTGTTGAAGAAGCGAATATCCTGCAGATGATAGCCCGAAAGAGCCGTCTGAGAATTCCTTTATTGATAGCTATCGATGCCATTCATGGAAATTGTATGCATAGAGGTTGTACGGTTTACCCTACTTCCATTGGAATGGCTTCTTCTTTTAACCCGGTTTTGCTGAAAGAAATAGGTCGGCAAACTGCTGTTGAAATGCGCTCTTCAGGAGTACACTGGACTTTTAACCCTAATATTGAATTGGCTCGTGATGCCCGTTGGGGGCGTGTAGGAGAGACCTTTGGAGAGGATACTTATCTGGTGACACAGATGGGGACGGCACTGATTCTCGGATTACAGGGAGAGAATGGTTTTGATGGTTCCGGAGTATTGGCTTGTGCCAAGCATTTTGTAGGTGGAGGAGAACCTGCCGGTGGAATCAATGCTGCACCTATGGATATGTCTGAACAGAAATTACGCGATTTGTATTTGTCCCCTTTTGCCGAGGCTATCAATAAAGCTTATGTGGCTACGGTTATGCCGGCTCACAATGAATTGAATGGCGTTCCTTGTCATGCCAATCATTATCTGTTACAAGAAATTCTGCGAAATGAATTAGGCTTTCAAGGATTTGTGATAAGTGACTGGATGGATATCGAACGTTTGCATGAGATGCATCATTATGCTCCTTCCCAAGAAGAAGCGTTTCGTATGGCCGTGAAAGCAGGAGTTGATATGCACATGCAGGGAGATGGCTTCTTGGAAGCGATTATAGAGGCAGTCAGGAATAAATATATTCCGGAAACAAGAATAGATTTAGCAGTTTATAAAATCTTAGAGGCTAAATTCCGGTTGGGATTGTTTGAGAATCCGTTGGTTGATATTCCGGCTTCCCGTTCTCTTATCTATACAGAGGATCATCAGGCTACTGCATTAGAAGCAGCAAGACAATCAATTGTTTTGTTGAAGAATGATGATTGTTTACTTCCGTTGAAACAAGAGCGGTATAAAAAGATTCTTGTTACAGGACCCAATGCCAATAGTCCGACGATAATGGGAGATTGGACTACGCGACAGCCGGAAGAAAATGTGATAACTGTGTTGGCAGGAATACAACAACAGGTACCGGATGCTGTAATTGATACGGTTTGTTTTTCCAATAAAATAAGGAAAATGGATCGTTCATTGATTAAGACTGCTGCACAGAAAGCTGTTGAAGCGGATATTAATATTGTCGTGGTAGGAGAGAATTCTGAACGGTATAACAGTGATCGTACTTGTGGAGAAAATTGTGACCGTGATAATCTGGAATTACCTACTCATCAACAGGAATTATTGGAAGCTGTATATGCTTCGGGTAAACCTGTTATTTTGGTTCTTCTTAATGGGCGACCATTGAGTGTTACATGGGCACAGCAACATATACCGGCCATTGTCGAGGCTTGGGAACCCGGAGGAATGGGTGGACAGGCTATAGCCGAAATATTGTTCGGAAAGGTTAATCCAAGCGGAAAGTTACCCATCACTTTTCCCCGCAGCGTCGGGCAGATTCAGACTGTATACAACCATAAAGCATCTCAATATTCCCGTAAATTCGCATTGACTACTACCGGCCCATTATATCATTTCGGATATGGGCTTAGTTACACAACATTTGAATATGGAAATCCGGTTTTGTCAAAAGATACCATACATACCAATGAAGCAGTTACCGTATCTTTTGAATTAGCCAATACAGGTCTTTGTCAGGGTACGGAGATTGCTCAACTGTATATACAGGATGAGTATGGAACGGTTACTCGTCCGGTGAAGGAGTTGAAAGGGTTTCAGCGAATAACTTTAAACCCGGGAGAAAAGAAACGGGTGAGTTTCTTAATCACTCCTGATAAGTTAGCTTTTTTTACGTCGAGAAAGAAATATGAGGTTGAACCTGGTAGTTTTAAAATAATGGTGGGAGCCTCTTCGCGGGAGCAAGACTTAAAAACTGTTTCATTAATGGTCAAATGATAATAACTTAAACAATTATTATATGAAGAAATATGCAAAATCTATATGGGTATGGATCATTTGGGGGATATTCCTTCCGGTATGTCATGCTCAGGAGTGTCTTACAAAGTTTCCCGAAGAATGTAATCCGGAACGGATTGGTTTAAAACTTGCCGAACGTTTTTTGGCGAGTGGGCATATGAGTCCGAGATTAATATCCTATCCGGAAGTCTGTACCTGGTATGGAGCTTTGAGATTTGCTGATGTGACGAATAATAAGGAATTACAAGATCGTTTGGAAGCACGTTTTCAACCACTTTATACGACAGAAAAACATTTATTTCCAAAGAAGAATCATGTTGATTTTAATATGTTTGGTAGTCTCCCTCTTGAATTGTATAATTTGACGAAAAATGTGAAATACTACGATTTAGGTATATCTTACGCCGATGCACAATGGGAACTTCCGGAAGATGCTACTCCTGAACAAAGAGCTTATGCCGCGAGGGGGCTTTCCTGGCAGACACGTATGTGGATTGATGATATGTATATGATTACCATTTTACAGTCAAAAGCTTATCAGGTGACGGGTGATTCTAAATACATGGATCGTGCTGCCAAAGAGATGGTAGCCTATTTAGATAGCATTCAGCAGCCTAATGGTCTGTTTTATCATGCTCCGGATGTTCCGTTTTATTGGGCACGTGGTAATGGTTGGTTTGCTGTAGGCCTGGCTGAGATGTTGTCTTATTTACCTGAAAAACATCCTGATAGGCCCCGGATTCTGAAAGGATACCTGAAGATGATGGAAACGCTAAAGAATTATCAGAATCCCCAGGGTACATGGTATCAGCTGATTGATAAGCCGGATATCTGGGTTGAAACATCGGGTTCAGCCATGTTCGTATATGCTATGATCCAAGGTGTAAGAAATGGTTGGTTGGATGTAAACGTGTATGGGAGTGTGGCTCGTAAAGGTTGGACCGGGCTGGTTCCTTACATCAATGCCGACGGGGATGTAACTGAAGTATGTAAAGGTACAGGTAAGAAGAATGATGAACAGTATTATTACGATCGTCCTCGTATTGTTGGTGATTTTCATGGTCAGGCACCTATGCTATGGTGTGCATACTCTTTGACTGAAGTAAACAGATAAGAATTTATTTTACTTTTTTATCTGCTATTCTAAGTAATATCTTTCTAATTACAATTTAATTCGTTGATTATGAAATTATTAAAGGTAGAGTGTTTGTTGATGCTTTTTTGTTTTACTACAGGACTGTCTGCTTGCGGAGGAGATGAAGATGAACCGATCAAGAATGATGTTCCTATACCGGAACTTTATGGACCTAAGCATGGTACGGGGTGGGTGGAACATACGTATGATTATTATATTCAAAAGCCCTGGAATTTAAATCTGGAAGAGAGATACACGTATGATAAAGAGAATGACGAACATACATTTAAAATAATCAAGGGGGATGAACCTTTTAAGCAAGGTGATCATACTTCTCCCCGTTGTGAACTCCGTATGCGAAATGATTATACAGAAGGCAATCATCAATTTGAAGCCGATTATTATGTAGTGGAAGGAACACATCGTACCGCAGTGATGCAAATATTTGGTTATCCTGTTGCTATTAATATTAAAGCTTATGAAGAGAATGGAGGAACATTGAAGTGGCATGATTCTCATGATATTGTTTCTCCTGTCTACAATAAGTGGGTACATCTGAATGTAGTGCATATGTTTACAGAACGTCAGATTTATGTTTATGTGGATGGTAAATTAATCCGTTCTTTTAGAGTGAAGGAAGATGCTCCTTCTTATTATTTTAAATGTGGGGTTTATTCAACGGTAAGTGAAGTAAGCGAGGTAAAAATAAAGAATATCAAATATTATTTCAAACCATAATAGAGGTAATTAAACTGTATAAATAAGAAGATGATGAAAATGATTGTTGTGAGATTTTTGTTGCTTGTGCTGGGATGTGTAATCGTACCGAATAATATGTGGGGATTTGAGTTAGTGAGTACATCTACTCCGCTGACGGTATATCATTCACAGAATGAGGCCGATGTAGTTCATACTGCTGTAAATTTATTTATTGATGATATGGAAGCCGTGTCCGGACAACTACCGGTAAAGACTGATTTGTTGAGGAATGCCCGGCTTCTGATTGGGACTTTGGGGCAAGAATCTTCTTTTGACTGCTATTTGTCCGACTGGAATATTCCCACAGATGATATTGCAGGTAAATGGGAAGCTTTTAAAATAAAAGTAGTGGAACGAAAAGACGTACAATATTTACTTGTATTAGGAAGTGATGCTCGTGGGACAGCCTATGGAGTTTTAGAGCTATCACGTATTATGGGTGTTTCTCCCTGGTATTGGTGGGCTGATGTATCTATTGAGAAGCGTAAATCGTGTGTACTTCCTGCCGGATATGAAAATGTACAGTCTCCTTCGGTTCAGTTTCGAGGTTTCTTTATTAATGACGAAGATTGGGGATTAGTTCCCTGGAGTACGAAAAATTTTGATCCTCAACCTCATACTACACTTGGGACAAAAACGTATGAAAAAGTTTTTGAATTATTGCTTCGTTTGCGGGCAAACACTTTATGGCCGGCAATGCATGGTTGTTCCACTCCTTTTTACTTTATCGACGGTGCCAGAGAGATGGCTGATAAATATGGCATCGTAATGGGGACTTCCCATTGTGAGCCATTGATGCGAAACACAAATGGTGAATGGGATAAAACCCGGAGAGAAGCATATAATTATGTGACTAACAAGGAAGAAGTACAAACCTTTTGGATGGAACGTCTGAATGAGTTGAAGCATTCGGAAAATATATATACTATCGGGATGCGTGGAGTTCATGATGGTAAAATGCAGGGTACCGGGAGCTTGGACGAACAGACACAGGTATTGTCCCAGGTGATAGCTGACCAGAGAACTTTGCTTACTCAATCTTTGGAAACCGATATTACCCGGATTCCTCAGGCTTTCATGCCCTATAAAGAGGTGCTTGATATATATAATAACGGTCTTAAAGTACCGGAAGATGTAACGATTGTGTGGTGTGATGATAATTATGGTTATATAACCCGGCTGAATGATAAAGAAGAACAAAAAAGAAAGGGAGGGGCCGGCATCTATTATCACATTTCTTATTTTGGAAAACCCCATGATTATTTGTGGTTATACAGTACGCAACCGGCATTAATATATAAAGAAATGCGACAAGCCTGGGATTATGGAGTACGTAAGTTGTGGATATTAAATGTCGGTGATATAAAACCAGCCGAATATGGTATCGAATTTTTTCTTGATATGGCATGGAATATTAATAGTATCTGTCCAAATACAATTTCGGAACATATGACTCAATGGTTGAATCGTGAGTTCGGAAAGTCACTGGCCGGGCCATTGACAAAAGTCTTTGAAGAGTATTTTCATTTGGCAGGTATTCGTAAACCGGAATTTATGGGCTGGAGCAAAGTACAGGAGTATCAAAAAGCTAAACGTAAAGGGGGAATGACCGAAGTGCAGGATAGCGAATTTAATCCTTTTATGTTTGGAGACGAGCTTCAAAGTAGAGTGGACTGTTATGAAACTATGGTGCAATCCGTACTTGCATGTGCCGAACAGGTCCCTTTATCCCGTAAAGATGCTTACTTTGAACTGGTACAATATCCGGTTCTTGCTGCATCGGCAATGAATCGTAAACATTTGTATGCTCAAAAAGCCCGTTTATTTGCAACATATTACTATCCGGCGGCCAATGAATATACCCGTAAAAGCCGTGAAGCATACAATGAAATAGCAGCTTTGACAAGGACATATAATAAAGATATTCAGAATGGGAAATGGGATGGAATGATGGACATGGCTCCTCGTAAACTACCTGTTTTTGAAGCGCCGCTCTTACCGGATGAAGTAAAGAGGAATCATTTGCTTCCGGCAGAAATCTGGATGGATGGGTACATAGGACCTTTGGTGCCGGATAGGGTAACAGAACTTCCTCTATGGAGTTTGGGACGGGATACAGAGTTACTTTTTTCCTTATTCAGCCGGGGAAACCGGAAGATTGACTGGAAAGTCATTGAACAACCGGTATGGCTGGATATTATAGAGAAAGAGCGGGATTTACTATATGAAAAGACTCTGGCATTGAAGGTGAAAGAGGAGAAAGTACAACTATTGAAAAACACAAAGCAGAAATTCCGTTTACAGGTGGACGGGCAAACTTATGATTTTAACATATCGTTTGCTCGGTTACCTGACGGAGTAAAAGCTGAGACACGGGGAATGATTGCATGGAATGCGTCGGATTACAACGGAGAACCGGATGCTCAAATAATAAAAGGACTTGGACACAGCCAGTCGGCCGTACTGCTTCCAAAAGGTAGAACATTGACTTACGAAGTGTATACTGCATCTTCTGGTAACGCAGTATTGCGTACTGCTTTATTGCCCGGACATGCTGTAAATGGAGGTCATCTCCGATATTCGGTTTCTGTGGATGAACTACCTTCCCGGATTGTAACCTATGATGCTGTAATAGGGACCGAAGAGTGGAAAACAAATGTTCTGAGAGAGCAAACCTTGAAAGAAACCTTCTTTCAGCTTGATACTCCCGGAAGACACATCATTCGTATCAAGGCATTGGATAATGATGTAGTTATTGATCAATTAATGTTAGATTTTGATGTGGAACGAAAATTTTATCAGTTTCCTGTCAGATAGAGTGCTAAATACAAATTTAAAATAATGAACGATGAAAAGAAGAACTTACCGTACTCATCTGATTGGTTGTATTTTGATGGGATGTGTGCTTTTGTTGGGGATTATTTCTTGTGGGAATGATGATAATACTTTGGACGAAACAGGCCTGGAGGACTCTGTATTGCCCGAAGTTGATTGGGAACACGATTCTTTTAAAATACTTAAAGGAGTAAATATTAGTGGTTGGTTGTCACAAACTTCTACGCGGAAAGTGGGAGTAGATGCTTTCTTTACTAAAAAAGATGCGCAGAAGTTGGCAGGCTGGGGATTCGACCATATCCGTTTACCGGTAGACGAGGTTGAGATCTTCACGGAAAAGGGGGAATGGAAAGAAAAAGAACGTAGACTGATTCATAAAGCTATTGAGTGGTGTAAAGATTTGAATATGCGTGTTATTCTTGACCTTCATATTCTTCGTTCTCATTATTTTAATGATACGGAAAATATGACTTTGTGGAGTAGTAAAGCTGAGCAGGATAAACTATCCGATATGTGGAAAAAACTGTCTGCTGAGTTTAATCAATACCCCAACAGCCTTTTGGCATATGAACTTCTGAATGAATCGGTTCCGGATACTCCCGGACAATGGAATAAACTGTCTTCCCGGTTGATTAATGAATTGCGCGTATTGGAACCGGATCGGATGATTGTGCTTGATGCAAGTAGCCATAGTTCGATAGGGGCATTGAGTACACTTGAAATTCCCCGGAGTGATCCGAATATTATACTTTCAGTACATTTTTATACTCCTCATTTATTAACGCACTATCAGGCAGGATGGTGGCCGGCATTAAAACGATTGACTATCAAATTACATTATCCGGGACAATTGGTATCCCGTCAAGATGTGGATACCATCCGGGACTCTGAAAATCTTCGGGTCGTAAATTATTATAATGAATATTATGACAAGGCTGTTTTGACGGAAAAGATACAAATCGCATTGGATAAATCGAAAGAAACCGGATTACAGATACATATTGGCGAAGTGGGCTGTATAGAGAATACAGATCCTACGGTAAGACTGAACTGGATGAGTGATGTGGCAGCCATCTGTAAAGAACATAATGTTGCATTTTCCGTATGGGGATATAAAGCCGGATTTGGTATAATGAATGATAACGGTACGGCTAAAGACCAACGTGTGATAGATGTATTAACCCAATAAATAAGGAAGAGTAAACGAAGATAGTAGATTTATATACTTTCTCACTACAATTGAATAATACTCTGCCGATATTCGTCTCTAGGTATTAGCCAGACAACACCCGGATGTTTTATATAACAACACCCGGATGTTGTTGTGCAAAACATCCGGATGTTGTGAGGGTAAAGAAGTATACTTTTGTATAGTAAGATTATGTATAATCGATTACTACATATATAGGATTATAATTGATTAAAGTATATACTTGTTAGATTCGAACTATTAAGCTATTTTTTCGAATATCTGAAAAATAACTGTTAGATAGTGATTACATTTATATCCTTTGTTTGTAATATAGATATAAAAGGCCTGTCTACTATTAGAACACGCACCTTCTTAAAATAACGATATAGTGTTGCAACCTCTATTATATTTAAAAATTGTTCTTTTATTTAATCATTAAATTTATTATGAAAAAAGAAATTACACTTTTGGCTATTTCAATGTTTGTAGCGACGGGGATTAACGCACAGCAGGAATTAACAGTAACTCATACCACGGCAGGGGCCATGGAAGCTGAAATAAATGCGGCTTTAGGAACTACCGGAGCAGAAGAGATTCAGACTTTGATCATTAATGGAGATGCCAATGTAACTTATGAAGATTGTTCGGCAATTGCAGCAAAGTTTCCTACTATTTCTCTTAAAAAGTTGGATTTAAGTACTGCTAAATTTGAAAATGACAGTACTCCTGGTAATAAAGAAGGAGCAAGTGTAGGAGCATTTGATATAAAAGGTAACGGAATGCAGGTAGAAGAAGTGGTATTACCGGCTGGTTTAAAGGTTATTGGTCCACGTACTTTCCGGAAATTTAGTAAGATGAAGAAAATTAATTTGCCTAATACTTTGGTTAAATTGGGAGAGGGATGTTTTACAGGTTGTGGTAGTCTCGATCTGGAAAAATTACCTGAAGGTCTGAAGACGATTGAAGGATATACTTTTTATCAGGCTTATGCTATGAAATCATTGGAGGAGCTACCGGCAGGATTGGAGGGAGTGCTTGGAGCTCTGTCTTTTGCTCAGACCTCTGTGGCAATCTCTTATATTCCGGAGGGTATTACAGAGATTGGAAGTTCTGCTTTTAATGCTAATACCCGGCCTGTTTCATTAACTTCATTAACGATGTATGAGAAGTTAGCAAAAATAGGTTCCAATGCATTTAAGAATCAGAAAATGCTGAATGATATTGAGTTAAATCGCATGACTCCTCCGGAGACAACAGCAGATGCCTTTACTGGTATAGAATTGGGAAAAGTGATTTTATATATCCCTAAAGGTTCCAGAGCTGCTTATGAAGCTGTGGCACCGTGGAATCAAATGGATATTTATGATGTTTTGGAACCACCTACGGGAATTGAAAATACAGAAATTACTGCTATTGGTATATATCCGAATCCTGTGGTGAACACAATTTCTATTTCTATTCAGGATGCTGCTATGATAAAAAGTATAAAAATAATAGACTTGGCAGGAACTGTGGTGAAAAACTTGCATCCTGAGGGAACACTTACTTTTGATGTTTCCGATTTGGTAAATGGTATGTATTTTCTGCAATTAAACGATGATACTACAGTTAAGTTTATAAAGAAATAAATTAGTTTTTTGGGGGTAAACAGATTCATACTAACGGCTTCATAATAAAAGTGAAGCCGTTAGCTACTATCTTTTTGCTTTTAATTTTATCTCTTTTTATTATACAAAGTATGAAAATAAAAAAAATAATCTCTCTGTTTTTTATCTTCTCTGTTTCGGCCACTTTACTTGCACAAAACTATCCGGTTACGCTTAGGGTAGTTGATAAGACATTCGGAGTACGAACAAGTAATGATATCAGTCTGGATGAGAAGAATATAGTTGCCGGTTTGAGTGAGGAACTGAAGTTTCAGGGACAAGGAGGAGGAAAATGGTATTATCCTCTGTTTAAAATGCCGGGAACTACAGGAGAAGTGGTGAAGAATGATACTGCCTGGATTTGGCAGGCTACGATTCAGGCTCCTGTAGGTGAACATTCCTGGCGGCCATGTATGAAGTCGGCAGGTTATAATAGTTTGAACAAAGTGGTTGCTTACTACGGAGAGAAAGATGAGCTGACTTTTAATGTAGATGCTTCGGGGAAAGTGACCGGGACAACTGAAATAACGATTCGGGATGAAAAATATCCTGTAGTATTGAAAGTTATTGATAAGAGCAAAGGGAAAAGGACGAATGCTGGTGCTTTCAGTGAAGAGAATATTTATTTAGTAGGAGGAAAGCCTAATGAGCCGGCTAATGCACGTACAAACCTGCAAAATGAATTTGTGCTTCATAACGCAATACCCAATTTTTCGGATGATAAATTTGATTTTAGTTCCGGAGTGAATATCGGAGTGTGGCTCTCGCAGACGAGTAACCGGGGAGGAAGTGCAATTAATTACTTTAAGAAAACAGATCTAAAAAAATTGGCAGATATGGGATATGATCATATACGATTGCCTGTTGATGAAAAAGAAGTTTTTGATACAGATTTGAACTTTAATCCGGAAACCCAGCAGCTTATTCACGATGCTATAGCATGGTGCAAGGAATATAATATGCGTATTATATTAGATATGCATATTACCCGCTCGCACTATTTCAATGATGATAAGAACTCTATTATATTATGGAAAGAACAGGCGGAACAGGATAAACTGGTTAATATTTGGGATAAACTGTCACAGGAATTCGGACATTATCCGATTGGTTTGTTAGCGTACGAACTTCTGAATGAAGCCAACGCACCGAATGCTGATGTGTGGAATAATTTGTCGGCGCGAATTATTGCCAAGATACGTGAACGCGAACCGGATCGTTATTTAATAGTAGGAGGCATCAGTCACAATTCGGCCAGTGCATTGTCTACATTAACTCTTCCTGAAAACGATAAGAAGTTAATCCTTGCTTTTCATTTTTATTCACCGCACCTGCTTACTCATTATCAGGCCAGTTGGATGGATGGTTTGAAAGATTTGGTTATTCCTTTACATTATCCGGGGCAACTTGTTATTAAAAAGGATGTGGATGCTATTAAAAATGAGAAACATAAGAGTGTGGTGAATTATTATAATGGTTTTTATAATAAATCTATTTTGAAGCAACAGATGCAAGTTGCCATAAATCGTGCAACTGAATTAGGGTTGAAGCTGTATTGTTCTGAATATGGTTGTATCAGCAATACGAATAAAGAAGTTAAACAAAGGTGGATACATGATGTGGCAGAAATTTTTCGGGAGAATGACATTGCATTTTCTATTTGGGGGTGGAAAGCTAATTTTGGTATATTGGATAATAGTGGGAATATCCGGGATCAACGGGTGATTGATGAAACGACCCGTGGACGAGGTACTAAATTCAATTTATTTCCTTCTACAGGGCATGTCATCGAAAAAAATGATACAGCGTGGATTTGGTCCGCAGAAATAGAAGCACGCACCGGATGTTATTCATGGACTCCTTGTGCTTATTCTACCGGGAAGTCAATTAATGAAAGTATTTATCAATATGATACGGGTGAAGCTAATGGAGCATTACAGTTTGCCGTAGGTTTGGATGGTGCAGTGTCAGGTAACACGACTTTGATTATTCCGGATGGTGGTAGTGAGACTTCACTTTCTAATGTAAAATATCCGGAGGAGATTAGAGTATCCCCCGTTATATTTTCCGAGTTTGTTTCGATAAAAGGGGTTCAGAATAATGTTAAGATGTATACTTTATCTGGTATAAAAATTCTGGAAAAAGAAACTTGTTCCGATATTGATATCAACACCTCTCATTTTGCCAAAGGATTTTATATTCTGATTGTTGACGGAAAATACAGTTATAAGTTAAGTAAACTGGACTGATATATGAGAAAAGAAATTTTGGCACTGTTGTTCATTGCGATTTTGATGGGTTGCACTGGGAAAGATGAAATGGATGCAGTTATTGAGAAAGGGCTGTCTGTTTCTGTAGAACAATCTAAATTAATGGCAAAATCCATATGGGAACAAAAGACTTTATTGCCGAGAACACTTGATAAAGAAGGAAAACTCATCACATCGGACTCGAAGTGGTGGACCAGTGGCTTTTTTCCGGGAGTACTTTGGTATCTGTATGAGGCAACGGGTGATACTCTTTTGAAAGAGTATGCTTGTGATTATACTTCCCGGGTGGAAAAGGAGAAGTATAATAAGGGAAATCATGATGTAGGGTTTATGCTGTATTGTAGTTTTGGTAATGGATATCGTCTGACTGGTAATGAAAAATACAAACAGGTGTTATTAAAAGGTGCGGAATCTTTGTCTACCCGTTATAAGGATCATATCGGAGTCATTCGTTCGTGGGATTTTAATAGGGCGGTATGGCAGTATCCGGTTATTATCGATAATATGATGAATCTGGAATTGCTTGAGTGGGCTTCAAAAAAATCAGATAATTCGCGTTTTGCCGCAATAGCCCGTTCTCATGCGGATGTGACTTTGAAAAATCATTTTCGGCCGGATTATAGTTGCTGGCATGTGGTATCTTATGATACTATCACCGGACAACCGGAAAAGAAGCATACCCGGCAAGGTTATTCTCACGAATCTTCCTGGTCGAGGGGAGAAGCCTGGGCTTTATATGGTTATGTTATGATGTATAGAGAAACGCAACAAAAGCATTATTTGGCGCATGCGAAGAAAGTTGCAAATTACATTTTAACTCATCCGCGTATGCCCGAAGATGGTATTCCATATTGGGATTATGATGCTCCTGATATACCGGATACTTATCGTGATGCTTCTGCCGGAGCTATAATGGCTTCTGCTTTCATTGAGTTAAGCACGATGATTCAGGGTGAACTGTCCCGGAAATGTCTTATGATGGCTGAGACACAATTGAAAACACTTACTTCTCCCGAATACCTGGCAGAGCCGGGTACGAACGGCAACTTTATCTTAAAACACTCGGTCGGGAGTTTGATGGAACACTCTGAAGTCGATGTTCCTCTCACTTATGCTGATTATTATTATGTTGAGGCCTTATTGCGCTACCGGAAAGTAAAGTCCGAATAGATTTATAAAACCGAGATAAATGAATTTACGTATGAAATATATATTTTATTCTTTTTTATTTGCTTGTTTTTTCGGAGTTAAGTGTGTATTTGCCCAACAGCCTTCGCCTATGATAGGTTTTGACCTCTCAGAACTTACAGAGACGAGGGATGGTATAAAAAAAGGAGAAAGTTCACTTATTAAGTCCTACAATGATTTGATAAAAGAAGCGGATGCCTGTCTTACATTGAAACCGGAGACAGTGACGGATGGTATGCTTCCCCCTTCGGGAGATAAACACGATTTTTATGCGATTGGAAAATATGCATGGCCTAATCCGAAAAGTGTCGACGGTATGCCTTATATTCGAAAGGACTGTAGTATTAATCCGGAAGCGAACGGTCCGAAATTTGATCTTGCCAGGTATAATAATACGGTTGATAGAATTAAGTTACTGAGTCTTGCCTGGTTTTACTCTCAGGATGAAAGGTATGCGAAGAAAGCAACTCAGTTGCTGCGGGTGTGGTTTATTAATGAAGATACCCGGATGAATCCACATTTTGAGTGTGCATCTGCTCTTCCCGGAGTTTATAAAGGAATGGCAATCGGTATTATTTTTGGAGTGACATTGGTTGAAATGACAGATTGTGTGAAGTTACTTTCATTGTCTGAAAGCTGGACTGGTAAAGATGATACAGCTTTGAAACAATGGTTCTCTGACTATGTACAGTGGTTGCGTACCAGTAAATTCGGGATACAGGAAAAGAAAGCGCAAAATAACCATGGCACTTGGTACTCTGCACAAATAGCCGCTTATTCTCTGTATACGGGCGAGCTGGAGTATGTAAGAGAAATGGTTGAATTTGGAAAGCAGCAGATACGGGAACAGATTGCGCTTAATGGTAGTCTGCCACATGAAATGAAACGTGATTGGGCTTTTTCTTATTCGGTATACGGCTTGAGAGCTTTTACTGTATTGGCAGAATGCGGAGAACGTATTGGGGAAGATCTTTGGAATTATAAAACGCCTGATGGACACAATTTGCAATCTGCTTATTTGTTTTTGGCTCCTTATCTTTCCGGGCAGAAAGAGTGGGAGTGGGGAAGTGTGCGTGAAAATGAGCAAACGGAACAGATCGCTTTGCCAATGATGAAAAGGGCGGCAAAAAAATATGACTCAACTGTTCTGATGCAAGCCGTCAGGCATTTACAGACTTTGTATGGAAAAAGTTTGAAGTATGATTGGATCTAAAAAATATCTTGAAACGGGTATCCGTATTAAAAGGTTTATGTTTGTATGCATATCTCTTTTGTGGGGGATGATAATGACAGCCCATTGCCAATCTGTTTTGGTAGAGGCCGAACTTTTTAAGAATAAAGGGGGCTGGTCGGTAGATACTCAGTTTATCGATCAGATGGGCTCACCTTATTTGTTGGCCCATGGTTTGGGGGAGGCGGTAGAGGATGCTGTAACCGAGGTGTTTTTTCAACAAACAGGCATTTACTATGTTTGGGTACGGACAAAAGATTGGGCACCCTATCCGAAAGGACCTGGTAAATTCAGGATAACAATTGATGGAGAAGAGTTGGAACAAACACTTGGAGCGTCAGGAGACGCTGAATGGAAATGGTATCACTGTGGAACTGTGTGTATAAATAAACAACTAACGGAAGTTCGTTTGAAAGATTTGACAGGTTTTGACGGAAGGTGTGATGCTCTGTTTTTCTCAAAATCCAAAGATATTGAATTGCCCGATGATCCGGAAAGATTGCGACTATTCAGACAGGAAATGCTTCGGTTACCGACTCCGTATGATGAGGGTGAATATGATTTTATTGTCGTTGGAGGGGGAGTTGCCGGGATATGTGCTGCTGTACAGGCTGCGAGATTAGGATTAAAAGTAGCATTGATTAATAACCGTCCCGTATTAGGTGGCAACAGCAGCTCGGAGATAAGAGTTCCTACAGATGGAGATCTCTTTAAAAACCGATATTCAAAGATTGGTGCTATTATGAGAGAGATAGATAATGGCTTTGCCGGGGTAGGTAATAAAGATGCTTCTACATATAGAGATGACTGGAGGTGGAAGATTGTTAAAAATGAAAAGAATATTTCCTTATTTGAAAATATGCATGTATATGCGGCCGATATGGATGGGGCTGTAATAAGCGGAGTAAAGGCTATAAATACAAATACATTGGAGATACACCATTTTAGAGGTCAATTGTTTGCAGATTGTACAGGAGATGCTTCTTTAGGTTTATTAGCCGGTGCTGATCATCTTTACGGCCGTGAAAGTAGAGCGCAGACAGGTGAACCGGAGGCTCCGGAACAGCCGGATGGACTGACTATGGGAACCTCCAATCAGTGGTATGCTACGTTAACAGATGAGGCTTCTGAATTTCCGATAGAAGAATGGATGTTGAAATTTACTTCAGATTATCATTTTGAACTGACAAAGTCGGTCTGGAACTGGGAAACCGGATTCGGGAATTTTCATACGGTAGAAGATGCCGAACGGATTCGGGATCATAATTTCAGAGCTATTTATGGCAATTGGGCATACCTCAAAACTTATATGAAGGATAAATATGGGAAGTACAAACTAGCGTATTTATCTTATAATGCAGGTAAACGCGAATCATACCGTTTAATTGGGGATGTTTTATTGACAGGTATAGATGTTAAGAATAAAGTGGATTATCCGGATGCGATTGTTACTGCTACCTGGGGAATTGATTTACATTATCCGGACAAACGAAATTCGAAGTATTTTCCCGGAGAAGAATTTATAGCATATGCAGTCCATCCGGATAAGCGGAAGGATGTGTATACTTTCCCTTATCGTTGTTTGTATTCACGTAATATAGAAAACTTGTTTATGGCGGGACGTAACATTAGTGTCACTCATATTGCATTGGGTACAGTACGTGTACAACGTACTACCGGAATGATGGGGGAAGTAATAGGATTGGCAGCCTTTTTGTGCTCAAAGAATCATTGTTCTCCCCGTCAGTTATATATAAATCATCTGAAAGAATTGCTTGATAGTGTATTATGATTGAGCCTTACAGATAAGATGTTTAATTTTAAAAGGTGTTAGAATGAAAAATAAAATTATACTACTGAACTTATATTTATTATTTTCTGCTGTCAGCTTTTCACTTTTTGCCCAACAGTCGGTGAAAGTTCTTGCTATCGGAAATAGTTTTTCAGCGGATGCTGTTGAGGAATTCCTGGATGGTTTGAGTACGGAAGGAGGTACTGAAATAACAGTTGCAAATGCTTTTATCGGTGGCTGTTCTTTAGAAAAACATTGGGAAAATATAGAAAAAGATCTGCCGGTGTATTCTTATCGAAAAATAGCAGGAAGTAAAAAGACTATTTCTAAGAGAACATTATTACAATGTATTCAGGATGAAAAGTGGGATTATATTACGTTCCAACAGGTAAGCACTCTATCGGGAGTGTTATCCAGCTATTTTCCATATCTGACATATCTTGTAGATTACGTTAAACAACATGCTACTAATCCGCAGGTCCGATTTGCCATGCATCAAACCTGGGCATATTCTCAAAGTTCCTCAAAACCGGCTTTTGATACCTATAATAGAAAACAGATAGATATGTATGGGGCTATTGTCAAATCTGTATGGTCAGCTGCGGATTCTGTTGGGATTGACATGATAATTCCTTCGGGAACGGCTATTCAGAATGCACGTACAAGTGTTTTGGGAGATACTTTTAATAGGGATGGTTCTCATTTGAATAAGATTGGAAAATATACAGCGGCTTGTACTTGGTATGAAGCTCTTACTGGTGCCTCTCCGGTTGGAAATCGTTTTATACCGGGTTATTTTAATACCTGTCAGATAACTATTGCTCAAAATGCAGCACATCTGGCATTACAAAATCCTAAACAAATATCTCCCATGTTAGCTTTTAAATGTCCGGATGCACCTAATCAACATTTAAAGCGAAGTGAACTTCTGTTATTTCAGTCCGGTTTTGAAGATAATGTAACCATAATACCTGCCGGACAATATAACCATCATATCGTAGGGAAGGAAAATATGTTGATAAAAAGCGATTGGGAAATAGATATCGAATCAATTATGGATCGGGTTTCTGTCACTTATACGAAAGGTGATTCCACTCAACGTCTGGCGAGTATAGTATCTGACCCGGTTAACTCACATAACAGGGTTTTACAATTTCTTATAAAAGAACCCTGGATGACCGATACGACGGAGAAAGCAAGAATACAATGTGATTTTTATGGAATTAAAAAAGGATTGAGGGAGTTTACGCAATCAATGAGAGTTTATTTGCATGAGGATCTAAGAGAGCTTTGCAATTATCCGGATGTTATCAATTGGTTTACAATTGTTGAATTATGGAATAATGTTGCCTGGCGGCCAACGGTTCCTTTTGGCGGGCGTGTTACTTTGGGAATAACTAAACCTGTTGTGGGTAAAGGGGAACTTTATTTTAAAGTGGATGCACAGGATATTGATCGTAGATTACCTGCTGATAAGCGATTTAAAACCCTTTGGTTAGAGAAGAATACTGAAGTAAAAGTACCTATTGGCGAATGGTTTACTTTGGAGTATTATTGTAAAGAAGGAGATAGAGAGAATGGACGTTTTTACATGACTATTGAGACAAAAGGGGGAGATAAACAAACTGTTTTTGATATAACCAATTATACACATAATAGTCAGGATCCATCACCTGACGGAATTACGGATTTTAATCCATTAAAACTTTATACTTCAAAAGAGATCGCCAATTATATGAAGTCGAAGAATAAATCTTTACTAATATATTGGGATGACTTGAAACTATGGGGAAGATAATTGTTCAGATACTATTGGAAGGAGATGAACATCGCCTTAGACTTGATTAAAAGAATGTGCCAATTAGTCAACGAATTTATAGTATGGCTAATTGGCATACCTCTTTTAATGTACAGTTTTAATGAAACACCAGTTTGATTGTTTTTGAATACTTCGAACTTTGTACCTGCATAAAATAAACTCCTTTTGTATTTAATTCTATATGGAATTTATTATTAATGGGGTGATTGATTACTGATAGGATATTTCCTGATATAGAATATATGTGTACTTTCTCTACAGGATCAGGAGAGGTGATTTCTATTTCTCCACTATTTCTATCATAAATATAGTTGAATGCCGGATGTGTTTCTTGTTGGAGTGAGGTCATTTGTAAGATATCATAAAGTCCGGCAATGGCATCAAGTTTTCCCATACCATACTTTGCATTAATAGTATTGCCTGTATTTGAATCATGATATGCAGTTTTTTCGATAATCTTTTTTACTTCTTTTAAAGTCAGTTCCGGACATGCTTCCAGCCATAGAGCGAGTGTACCTGTAACTACGGGAGTAGCCATAGAAGTTCCGTTTGCTATCCCCCATGAGTATTTTCTATTAGAAAAAGAATCTGTTACTTCTAAAGTTTTATCGGAAGGCCCTACGCTGTAAGATGCAGCGTATGAGTTGAAGGAGGATATCACAGTTGCACCGGGAGCTACGATATCCGGTTTGATGCGTTCGTCATAAGTCGGACCTTTTCCTGAAAGAGGATAGAGGATTTCTTTTTCCCAATCCGATTGGTGAAGTGTACCTGAGATGTCTTTATAAGTCTTTTTAGAAACATATGCTCCTACAGATATAGCTTCATGTCCTGTAGCTGTACATGCTATTGTATAATCTGTGGAACCATTGGCATAGTCATTTCTACCGGCAGATGTAAAACTTCCGTAATCACTGCTAATCATATATTTACCTCCGTCTGATGAGAATGATATTTCCCAAACTTCACTTTCCGGTTTGGTGTATATAAGGTTGATGTTAAAGTAAGGATTTTGATTAATGGGATTTAAAGAAGCAGAAATATTTAATTTGGAATTGTCGGACTTATTTAAGCCAAAATTTTGAAAACTTTTACTCCATTGTTCGCCAGATGTGAAAGTTTCAGAAAATCGGTATGTATTTGTTAGTGTATCTTTTAAAGATATGGTTAGATGGTAAATGTGATCTGCCGTACCTTGTATGAAAAGGTTGTCTCTGCCATAAGAGGGAGGGATAAGTAGGCTTTTTACATTGTGCATTGTCGAATTGAATTTACCTGTAAGGGTAGATTTGCGATGTCCTTCATTTCCGGCAGCAATAGCTAATATTTTCCCTTTTCTATCTTTCATAAGGTGATCTGCCAATATAGAGAAGTTATCAGTGCCGTCTTTAAATCCCAAGATTGTTCCCATGCTTAAATTGATGGCAAGGGGGCGATTGGCTTTGTCGGAATACTGTAATAGAAAATCAATTCCATCCAATATTCCTTGTTCCGTTTTGTTAACAGAGACAAGAACTATTTCTGCTTTTGGTGCTACACCTCTGTATATATTGTTATAACTTCCGGCTGCTATTCCTGCTACATGTGTACCATGTGTATCGCCGGACATATCGTGTTTTACAGTTGCAATCTGTTCTGGAGTAGAATAAATAACTCCATAGCCATACGGAGAGTTAGAGATGGTAAACAGATTGTTTTGATCCCATACACAAGTAATGCGATTTTTTCCGTCAGCATCTTTAAAATTAGGATGTGTGAAATCAAATCCGCTATCTATTATTCCTATAATAGTTCCTTCCCCTTGATAAGAGTGGGAAAGTCCGTTTCCGACAAATGCCGGGTCTATATTTGTATATATTCTCACAGAATCCATCATCATTCTGACTTCTGTGCTCGCATCGATATTCATTACTGTACTGTCCCGAGCGAAAGTTCTGAGCTGTTCCATTGGGATAATAGCCGTATAGATTCCACCAGCTCCGGTATTAAGTCGCACTCCGTATTTTTCATTTAGGACATTCGTATCTGTTTGGGGGATAAGGCGGACATACGCAAATAGAAATTCATTCTTGTTAACTCCACGTGTCGTTATCGATTCGTATTGTTGAAGTTGACTTACTGTTATAGCTGATAGTTTAGGTGAATAGTCAGTACATATTGTTTGGGAAAAGCAATGTACTGAAAATAAAAAAGAGAAAATAATTCCGGTGATTATAAATTTCATGAAGACAGAAGATTTTAATAGAATACAGGATGAGGCTGAAATCAAAAAAATATTTTGAGACAGCCTCATCCTCATTCTGTAAAGTTAATTATTTAATAACCACTTTGGATGTATATTGTTGACTGTTAATATTAACGGTTACAATATAAATACCACTGTCAGTTATATTGAGAGAGTTATTTTTTAGAAATGTTTGACTATTGATTATTTCCCCGTTTAAATTGATTACATTCATTTGACAAGGTACGTTTTCGGAACATTCCACAACGATAGATTTGTCTACTACATATATATTACAATCAGTTTTTTCACTTGCATTCTGAATTCCAGTAACCGGACTTGATTGCCATACAAGAATGGGAAATCCTCCGTTTATATTTCTTGTGTCGGCAGTCCATGCTATTGGATTTTGTCCTCCATTAAGTAAGGTAATAAAAGAAGCTGCTTTCATCTCTTCAACACTTTTTTCAGATATACCGTTCGTTATCTCTTCTCCAATATTTGTCAGTTCTTTTGAATAATAGCAATTTTTGATAACGAAAGGATCCATGTCTGTTGCTCCGACAATGGCATTGACGAAAAGTGGTCCGTCAGATATCATTCCAATGTTGTAGCTATTTGTTATTGTTCCGGCATACATAAGTCCGACAAGACCTCCCACGAAAAGACCTGAAGCATTGATCATACCGCAGTTATAGCAGTTGTCTATAGTAAAGTTCTTATCAACATATCCTACGATACCTCCAACGTCACTTACTCCTTTCACCATCCCGGTATTATAACAATTAGTTATTTTACCATATTCTCCGACTCCGATTAGTCCACCGGTACCAAAACTACCTCCGATTCCTGTCACTAATCCTTCATTGTAACAATTTTCAATGATACCTCCTTTCATATTTCCTACCAGTGATCCAGTGCCATCACCTCCTTCGATAATAGAGTTTTCTCCGATTCCTAAATTTTTTATTATAGTTCCTGCAGAGATACAGGCAAACAATCCGGTACCACCAACTGATTGTTCATCAATGAAAAAGACATGAATATTATCTATCTTTTTATTGTTACCGTCAAATACTCCTAAAAAGTATTTCGAATCATCGACGATTCCCAGTTCTGGCTTTGACGAGTCGGTATATTCATCAAATACGCCAATAGGAGTGAATTTATGATCAGCAGTTGCTCCCATATCCAAATCGTTGTTTAACTTGAAGAACTTATTTTTGTAAGTTTCTCCATTGCGTACTTGTTCGGACAGGTAAGCTAAATGTTGTCCGTTCTCGATTAAATAAGGATTTGTACTTGTTCCATCACCTTTGGTCCATGTCATTGCAGTTCCATCCCATACGGATTGTGCATTGATGGTAAATCCCAACATTGTAAATAATAATAATACGTAACACTTTTTCATAAGTTGTAATTGTTTTTGTTAAACATTAATCTATAGTTCTCTGATAATTGTCTGTTTAACGGGCAGGAATAGTAAATTTTTCTTCAAAAGCAGCCCCTGATAATATTCCCCATTGCCCATCTTGTTCAACAAGGAACGTTAATTGCATTATGACGGTGTTGGTGGTTTTGTCCAAAAATCCTGTTCCTACCACATATACTATTCCATAGGCTTCAAGTCGAAAAGCCTTTTGTTGCTCGATGGTAACATTTCCGTCATTATCCATATCCACACGAATATCTCCGTTTGCTACATAGCAATCTTTTATGATATAGAAAGGGGCTTCTTCGGCTTTTAGTATTGTAACCTCTTTCTCTGTATTTAAAAATCCTGAAGTGTAGATACCTTTTTCTTCAAATTGTTTCCAGGTAGGTTTACGGTTTAAAGACAGGGTCAATGCTGTTTTACCGAAAGTAGAAAAGGGGGCTGTTTCAGTAGCTCTCAGTTTTATCTGGGCTTTAGCTTTAGTCAGATAGTCTAATTGCGAAAGATTTATATTTAGTATTATATTACTAACATTTTCTCCATCTTTAAATTCTATTATGTTGTTCTCTAAAGATATAAACTCTCTTCCGGGGACCTCTGTACCATCTGGATTTTGTTGAAACAACAATTCGGCAATAACTGTCATTTTTCCTTGCTTATTTTCGCGATAAACAGGGATAATCAGATTGTTTTCATCTTTTTCTATTTCTTTGTTTAGTTTTTCAGTACGAAAAGATACATAACAATTTGTGTCCGATTCATAAATTAATTTTTCATTATCAGAGTTACAGCCTGTTAGTAAAAAACAACTTAATAATGTGCTGGTTATATATGTTTTGAAATTCATCTTAATCTTTTTTTGAGGTTGGTAGTCAAACAATGGTTTATAATGGATTTTGATCTGCTATAGGATCCATGTTGATATTGCCGTCGAACTCCGTTTGGGGGATGGTTAATATAAAACCTTTATAGTCTGGCAAACGAGTATCGTCGTTAAGCTTAACTACGTGATTAGAGCCTTCATACCCACGATAATATCCGGTTTTTAAACGGAGTATATCGAACAGACGACCTGTTTCTCCCCATAACTCGATACGCCGTTGTAATAATATCTCATCCAAAAGAGTTTTGATTTCCGGAGTTGTACCGGTACCGTATACATCCAGCGTCAATGAATTGTCATCAATAACTTTATCGAGCCGATTGCGTACATAACTCTTTTCACGTATTGTACCGAATGTTTCCATAATACTCCTTGCTTCTTTATATTTTTTTAAATGACATAGAGCTTCTGCTTCTGTAAGAAGTAGCTCTTCTGCACGCATGTAAATATTATCTCCTAAATAGGAAGAATAATCACTAAAACGGAATTTCATTGTACAATAGCTTTTTTGTGCCCCTTGCGTACTCTCTAATGCAGGAGCGATACTTCCTTTCCACCAATTTACCCGGCGAAGATCCTGTAATCCCATTTGTTTGTATAACCATGCACTTATGCATTTGCGATCATATGATCCGTGCATGCCGGCCATAGCATCCATATGGCAAAAAAATGAAGCGTATGCACCGATCTGGTCACTTTTCTGAATTTCGGCTCCCCAAAGTACCGATGACATGTTGATATCGTTGAATCCTCCCACTAATTCGGAAGCATTGGCTGTTTTTAAATCAGGTTTTTTTAGTGCGAGTACGGCAGCATCTACTGCATCCTGCCATCGTTCTTGCACGAGTGCTATTCTTGATTTGATTCCGTTGGCTATATAATAGTCAATGTGTGATTTATGCTTTTGTGTTATACCTCCGTCTTCTGCTTGTTTTAATAATTCTATTCCGTATTCTATGTCATTATTGATTTGCATGTATACATTTTCTACGGTACCTCTTGGTTTTCCCGGAGTAGAAGATGTAGTAGGGGTCGTGTATATTGGAACTCCCAAAGCTTGTTCGTGCCCTTTATAGGTTTGTTGATACAGTTGGATTAAATGAAAATAACACATAGCACGCAAAGCATATGCCTGCCCAAATAAATTTGCTTTGTCTGCAGGAAGTCCATATAAATCATTCTCATGTGCAATTATATAATTTAAATTTGAGATCAAAGTATAGTAAAAGTTCCATTCAGAATAGGGGCGGTATAAAGTACTTGAATAGAAATTTCTTTCTTGCAGATTGTAATCCATCGAAAACCAACCTTTTACCGATGAAGATACAATCATATCATCACCCATAACCCCGGATACCAACATGGTTGACATATATCCGAAAGCATGTGTAGAGTTGTCTCCAGCCCAGCCGGATGAGTACATCATGCGGTACACGCCGTTCATCGCTACCATTCCTCCTTCTACGTCTTTGAAGATGACGTTACCCGATATCTGGTCGGTGGGATTGGTATTTAAGTTATCACTACATGAGCAAAAGGTAGATAAGAAGATAATAGTTAACAGTGTATAATATTTTATTTTCATATCGTCTCTGATTTATTAGAATTTTATATCAATACCTATAGAATATGTCCGTGAAGGGGTATAAGTGTATCCCACAGTGCCAGTAAAGTTATATTGGGGATCCATTCCTTTGAGGTGACTGAATAATGCTAAATTATTTGCTGTGGCATATACTCTGATATTGTCCATTTTGATTTTTGTTAGCCAGTCTTTTGGAAATGTATAGCCCAAAGTAATATTTTTGATAGCAAAGTAAGAGGCATTTATCAGATCTTTATCTGTTACACGTAATTGTTGATCCCACATAATTTTAGGGATATCGGTTATGTCGCCCGGTTGCTGCCATCTGCGGAGAGCATTTTTATGCCATACGTATCCTTTGTAACCTACATTCATCATACTTCCGTATACTCCATCTAACATTTCTCCACCTATAGAATAGGTAGTCAGTATTGAAAAATCGATTCCTTTGTAACTAAAGTCATTCGTTATGCTTCCATATAAATCGGGGATGCGGTTACCAACAATTTCTCTACTATTGGCTGTTAAGGTTACATCGTCTGTCTTGTATTTAGCTACTATATTGTTATTTTTGTCGTGATCGACCCAATAGAGTTGATTCCCGGTTAGTGGATCTACTCCTGCTGAAATTGGTAAATAAAATGAGTTGACAGTTTCACCTTCTTTGAAGATATTTGATCCTGAAATAATCTCCGGTTTGTCGGCTAATTTTAGAATTTTATTACGAATATGGCTTCCCATGGCTATTAATGTCCATTTCAAATCAGAATTTTTAAGAATATCAATAGTTGCAGTGATGTCAAGACCCATATTTCTCATGCTTCCTATATTGGCCGGATATGCATCGAAACCGCTGGAGGTAGCTTTAGGCATATTTAGAAGTAGGTCTTTTGTGTGTTTATTGAAAAACTCGGCTGTCAAAGATAATCTATTAAACAAACGAGCTTCAATTCCGATATTCAAATTCTCATTTTTCTCCCATTTGAGATCCTTATTTTCTAATGAATTAATTCCTGCACCGTTTAAACTGCCATTGGATAGTCCCATATTATATAAACTTTGGTAAGCATAATAACTACCGATATTGTCATTCCCTTGTGAACCAAAACTGGCTTTCAAGGTTAAATTGTTTACCCAGTCATATTTTTTCATGAAACTTTCTTCTGATATTCTCCATGAAGTTCCTAATGACCAGAATTTTCCCCATCGGCTGTCTTTATGAAATCGAGAGGAACCGTCGGTTCGAAAACTGGCTGAGAAGTAATATTTTTGGGCAAAATTATAGTTTACGCGGCTTAGGAACGATTCGATAGCATATTTATCAGTTTGTGAACTTGCTCCACTAAGAGTTGCAGCAGCAGACAGTTCATACAATCCACCAAACGGGAATCCTGTTTTTTGTGCTCCCAGAAACTGCTGTTTTAATTCATAATATTCATGTCCTATCATAACATCTAATGAATGGGAACGGATGTTGCGTTGATAAGTCAATAATTGATTAAATGTATAACTTAGTTGGCGTTGTACAGCCTTTGTTAAACTACCTGCAGTTGTTGCTGCATTACCAGTATAAGGATTGCTGTAACTCATTTCATGAGTATTGAAATAATCTAATCCCAGGTTGGCCATTAGTGAGAAACCTTTAAATATTCCATATTCATCATCGTTTGTAGATAATTGGATATAGGTTCTGGCACTCAAATTATCCCGGGTATTATTTTCTTTATCTTCATGTAATAAAGCTATTGCATTTGAATTGGCAAGGGCTATTCGGTTCTTTCCGTAATCGTATATTTTATTTCCGTTAGCATCTGTTTTAAGCGAACCATCTGTGTTATGTTCATACACGGGGTAGATTGGAGCCATAATCTGACTGGTATACCATAGATTGGATATGACAGAGCCAGAAGCACTATTGTAATTGGTACTGGTTTGAGCAAATGAGGCATTAAAACCTGTTTTGAACCAATTTTTTGCTTGGGTATCAATGTTAACGCGCCCTGTATAACGTTCAAATTCAGTTGTCTGTAAGAGTCCTACTTCATCAAGATATCCCATTGATATCATATATTGGGTTTTCTTGTTCCCTCCGGTCACTGATAATTGATACTCTTGACGGAGTGGGTTATGATTACTCAACTCATCTTTCCAATCTTCATGATATTTTAGTTGGGCTGTCGGATTAATTTTACCAGTAATAGGGTTAATCAACTCTTGTAATGGCATGTTGAAAGGATTATATTCTTCATTATACCCTAACACTCCTTTGGCCATTCCTTTCATTACTTCGATGGCTTGTGTTCCCGCTAATAACGGATCAATTCCTTCTGTATAAATCAGTTCATTTTTGTATGCTTCGAAAGCAAGTTCCAAGTATTCCGCTTCGTTTACTGTTTCATATTTGGGTATAGCTCTTGAAGAAATACCCCAATTAGCTTTTAGATTGATAGATATCTGATTATCATCTCTTTCTCCGCGTTTTGTTGTAATCATTACAACGCCATTTGCACCTCTCGAACCATATAATGCTCCAGCAGATGCATCTTTTAGAACAGTTACTGATTCTATATCATTCGGATTAATTGTGTTCAATGCTCCGTCAAACGGTACTCCGTCTACTACATATAGTGGAGTGTTGGAAGCTGAGATAGAGCCAAAACCACGAATAACCATAGAAGCGCCTGAACCCGGCTGTCCGCTTCCTGAAGTACTTTGTACACCGGCTACTGTACCTTCTAATGCTTTAGAAACATCGGCTACAACCCTTTTTTCGATACGATCTTGTTTGACTACTTCTGCTGAACCTGTGAATGAACTTTTTTTAGCTGTTCCATAGGCTACTACTACTATTTCCTCTAATTGTTTAGTGTTCTCCTTCATCACAATTTGCAGGTTTTTCTTTTTGTTTACAGGAATCTCTTCCGTATCATAACCTATATAGGAGATTATCAGTATTCCATTTTCCGGTACATTGCTTAATGAAAATTGTCCGTTATAATCGGTAATTGTACCTATTCCGGTGTTTTTTACTTGAATACTTGCTCCGATGACTGGGTCTCCATTATTATCCTTAATGGTACCTGTTATTTTTTCTTTTGGGGATTGAATCGGTTGCTTACTGTTTGTTTCCCAGTTGACTGAAATTGTGTTGTTGATTCGTTGAAAATTTAATCCGGTTTGAACGGAAAGCATGTTTAGTACTTTCTGTAGAGGCATGTCTTTCACGTTCAGTGTAACGGATGATGCTTTACTGAGAATAGCTGGATCATAGAAAAAATTGAGGTTTGTTTCTTTATTGATTCTTTTTAAAACTTTTTCTACTGATTCATTTTTTACATTAATGGTTACGTTGTTTTTCTTCACTTCCTGGGCTATACTTACAATTGATGTTCCCCATAGAAATAAAATCAGTAACATGGTACAAATAACAAATTTGTGTTTTTCTCTTGTCATAAATTAATATTTAGTTAGATTGATTGGAGTGTTATCTTAATGTATTTATTGCTTTCGTTATTGATATAACAGTATATAATCTTTTTCTTTTTTATATTTCACACCTGTCGCATGCTCTATTGATTTTAATACTGCTTGTAGGTTAATGTTATCGTGTTCGCCACTTAAATGATAATTAAACTGTTGATTGGGGGCAAACTTTATCCGACAATTATAGATGCGTTCCAAATCCTTAATTACATCATATAAAGGGGTCTTGTTATAGTGTAATGTGTTTTGAAGCCATGCCATTGCATGTTGGTAACTCTCTTTTCTTTTTGTGTATTCATTAGATTGCCGATTTATCTGCAATTGTTCATTGGCTACCAATTTCATCATTGCTTCTGGTAATTCCACCTGTACCTTTCCACTTTTTACGCTGACTAATGATGTTTCGTTATTTTCATATGATTTGACATCAAAACATGTACCTAAAACCTTTACATCAAATCCTGCTGTTTTTATGATAAAAGGTTTTTTTTCATCTCTGTTGACCTGAAAAAAGGCTTCACCGGTTAATTCGATTTTTCGTTCTTTTTCAGTGAATCGCTCAGGATATCTGAGGGTTGTACATGCATTTAGATTTACTTTGGAACCATCGGGCAGTGTCCATTCCTTCTTTTCACCAAATGAAGTTGAAATTTCTGTATACAACGGTTTCTCTATCTGGGTAAATCGGTAACTATTTACTCCTAACCCAATCATTATGATTAGAGTGATGCAGGCGGCTGCCCACATCATTTTTTTGTAAGAGGAACGTTTGTTTATTTTTTTTAGAAGAGTTGCAGCCTCACGCCGGTATTGTTCATGTTCTATATCACTGTGAAAAGGCGGCTGCTCCATGTTCTCTTCCCATAGCTCATCTGCAACTTCTTCGATAATATTTTGCATTTCAGGATTTTGCATGTTTTTTAATAGTTCAGTAACTTCTGATTTGCAATATATACCATCTAAATAATGACGCACTTTTTGCTTTATAGCTTTTTCTTTTTTCATAAAGTTATGAATATAATATTTCTGCTTGTATATAGTTAATACACAAGAGAAGAAATAATCTAGGGTGTCTTTAACGTTTATTAATACGAAAAGCTAATAGGAAGTATTAATAAGAGTAATAAAAGATCGGCATACGGACCATTGTTTTTAGTGAAATAAGTTCGTATGATTTTAAGAGAAGTTGAAATATGCTCTTGCACAGTATTTACAGATATTCCCAATGTCTCGGCAATTTCTTTATGAGACATTTCCCTGTTTCTACTCATGTTGAATATTTCCCGTTGCCGGGGAGTCAACTTTTGCATTGCCTGATTTATCAATTCCATGAAGTCTTTAGAATGAATAGTTTCTTCAGTACTGTCATTGGCGTCTATTGCCTGGGCAAAGATATTATTTTTTAGTTGCTGTTCGTTTTCCAGATCACGTAACGTGTTCAGAATACGGTTTCGCATGATAGTATAGAGATAGGTAGAAAAAGATGCATCGGGATTTATAAATTTGCGACTTTGCCAGACTACTGTAAACGTATCTTGAAATATGTCTTCTGCGAATACCTGCGATTTGAGAAACTTCATAGCAAAGTAGATAAGCCTGTTTCTATAAACTGAATATAGCTCACAGAATGCACTTTCATCATCATTAATAAGTCGTAATACGAGTTCGTGTTCTTGCACGGATGGGGTATTGAGATACATATAATAAAGTTTACTACTTTGCAGATTTTGTTCAATCTGTAATGCAAACCTATGTCTTTTTTTTGTAATACACAAATTGTCGATTATTAAAAAAGGTAAAATAATAGTTTCGAAAATAGTTGTTTTAAGCAATAAAAATACACCTTTTCTGATAAAATATTCTCGATAAGATAGCAGAATAAACGAATATTGGTAATATTGTAATTTTTTTGTAATGAATGAGGATCTGGTATTGATTGAATCTAATATTATTTGTAAATGATGATTGATTGAGGTTGATCTTTATGAAGTAATGAATGACCATATGGTTACTTTTAAAAAGAATAGAAGTCATTCATATGACAGATGGTTTAATTTTGTGAAAATGGAAATGATTGTAACTATTTGGTGTAATTTCAAGATGTTTTCAGAATTTGCTTCTTATCTTTGTCCTTTAAATTTTTCATAATGTACGAAGGAGTATTGAAAAAATATAGTTTGTTTTTATTGTTATTGTGCTACATGCCTCCCATTTTGTATGCACAGTCTGATGATTTTACAACATGGATTACAATGAAGGTTAGTCATAAATTTACTTCCCACTTTACAATGACGGGAAAAGTGGAACTGCGTACAAAAGATTCGATGAAAACGATGGATCGTTGGGGAACTTCATTATCAGGATCTTATCAACTGTTCCCGTTTTTGAAAGCAGAAGGTGGTTATGAATTGCATCATCGTGATAGGGGAGTAGAAGGGTGGAAATACCGACATCGTTATAATCTGGGAGTCATGGGAAGTGTGAAGTGGCAACGGATGAAGTTTTCACTCCGGGAGCGTTTTCAACAGACCTTTTCGGGTGGAAATGCAGAAAACCGGTTGCGTTCCCGGTTGAAAGTAGGTTATGAGCCGAAGAAGGGGATTTTTTTGCCTTATTTCTCTGCTGAATTGTATCAGGCAATTGGGGGAGGGGCTTTTTTTGATGTGGCACGTATGCGATACAGACCTGGTGTGGAAATTGAAATTTCCGACAAGTGGTCATTGGATGTTTTTTATTGCTATCAATATGAACCAGATAAGAGTAAGCATATTGTAGGGATAGAATGTAGCTTTGCATTCTGAGAAGCTTCACCACAGAGTAACACTGAGTTTCACAGAGTACTATTTATGAGTTTTAGATATTAAGAACAAAAGAACATATTATTTGCATAATCCGTCTTTAAGCTCTTATCTCAGTTTTTTGTTCTTATGTCTAAAAAACTCTGTGAAACTCAGTGTTACTCTGTGGTGAGATGACTTTTCAATTGAGCTATAAAATATAAATCAGACTGATCCCGAGCTTTGTGGGACCGAAATAGTTTTTATGTCCGCTATTTAATTTAGAGCCACAGTCGCGGCAATTATAGCGATCATAGCTGACACGTGCATATCTTACATCGGTAGTGGCCTTTATACTCCATCTTTCCCAGGCATTGTTTGGCACATCATAGTCTACGGCAACAGCTGATATTTCATTACGACGTTTCGTTATGTCCATTGGCGGGACAGTCAGAATAGGTTTGGCAATACGAGTATTCCCAAACGGCATCGTTACCTTTGCCCGGTATTGTACTTTGTCTTTCTCAGAAAGGAACGTTCTTTTCCCCGGTGCACAGTCTTGTTTTACATGTACATGTAAAGCTGCATGAGATGCACATGTCGTGCTGTCCCACATGCACATGTCGTACTGCTTTACATGTACATCTAAAACAATGTTACACACCGAGGCTTCATACGTTACTCTACGAGATAGAGCTTTATCGATACCGAAGAAAGAGATAGATAGTAATGGTAGACAACTATTTAGCGTAAAACGATATAGATATGAACAAAACTAATTCTTAACTGATTTCAACTACTGATTCGCATTATTATTTGAATCATTAATGAATCTTGTTTGGGTGTACTCTTCTATTGGGGGAAACACTTTTAATCCCTATAATAGTATTTTTTCGGGATTATCATTTATATTTGTAACGCTTCATCGTTGGTACGATGAGGGTCTAGTCAAAATAATACCACATGAAAAATCAAGTATCCTTATATCGGAGGGGTTTATTCTTTCTCTTTTCAGGAATGGCTGTACTGTCGGCTTTGGCACAAACGCAGCAGGAAGTTCCACTTATTAAATCTACCCGTACTGCTACATATAAAGCCGTTCTTAAAGATACGGCATGGACTGCCGGTCCCATTGTTGCTCAGATTCATTTTGTGAGGTATGATAATCAGGGACGGAAAGTGGTAGAAAACCTGTTGAATCCGGATGGAAGTGCTAAAAATAAACTTCTTTATGTATATGATAATGACGGGAAGATAAAAGAGGAGATAACTGCTTCCGTAAAGCAGGGTGGGGTAACGAGAATGTATCAGTATGATTATGATGGGAAGGGCCGCTTAAACCGGAAAGTAACATTGGATGCCGACCGGAATGTAGTTGGTGAGACTGTTATTTTTCGTAATGAAAATGACAAAATAGTGAAGCGGATCTCCGAAGGTATATCAACAAGAATGAATGATGGAAAGAAAACGAAAAACCGTTGTGTGACGGAAATTGTTTATGATGAAGATGGACGAATAAAAGAAGTAATGGAAGATGATTCTGCTTTTCCAAAGGTGGGTAAGAAAAGCCGTCCATTTGATAAAAGAGATACGATTGCTTTGAAACTTTTCTCTGAAGGAAGTTCGATGCAACCCAAAGTTCCGAAGAATAAAAAGGTAGATTTTGATTATGATGCATATGGTAACTGGGTAAAACGTACGGAATATGACGGAGTAAATCCGGAATTTATTATTGTGCGTACGATTGACTATGCCGGACAAGATACGGATTGGGAGAAGATGTTGCTGAATGGTCAGGTGAAATCAGTATCTCAGAGCTCGTATGTGGCTATACCCAAAGGACCTGGTAGTATTGATAAAGGTAAAAAACAGGGTACTTTTTTCCGTTGTGAATTTAATAATGAGGGTAGAAAAATATTAGAGCAGTCTTACTCAGACATAGGTGTGGCAGGTGAAATTACAGAATACAATTATGATGAAGAAGGCAATATTCTTGAAGAAATAAGAAAATCAGCAACAGGGAAATTATTGAATACAGTTCGGTGGGCATATGATTCGAAGGGACGTTTGAAGAACAAATCATTGCAGGATATCAATGGTGAGGTATTGCGTAAAGGTGTATTCCGTTATGATATAGAAGGAAATTGTATTAGTGAAATGTGGTTCAGCAAAGAGGGGACTAAGTTTAGTGAGTTGCGTTATAAATATGATTCTGCCGGTCAGCTGATTGCCAAAGATGTCCTTTTTCATCAGGAAGCGGGGGAAGAGTATGAGCCGTTGAAGTATGAGTGGAACAGCCGTGGACGTATTGCAGAAGAATGGAGAGGATTACCTCAGAATGTTCAACACTATACTTATAAATATAGTGTCCGCGGCGAAGTGATTTCAGGAACTGAACCTGTCCAAGGACAGGCAGATGCAGAATATGTCTATAAGTTTTATAATGATGAGCATGGTAACTGGAAAAAGCGGGTGAAATTTTTCAATGATGTTCCGGTACTTTATGAAGAACGTGAGTATGTATACTATAAATAATAAGGATAAATAATATGAAGAAGATTATCAACCCATGGAAGGGACTGGAAGGGTATAATTGTTTTGGCTGTGCTCCAAATAATGAGGCAGGTGTCAAAATGGAGTTTTATGAAGATGGTGATGAAGTAGTGAGTATTTGGAAGCCACGTCCGGAATACCAGGGCTGGATTGATACACTGCATGGAGGAATTCAATCCGTATTACTGGATGAAATATGTGCCTGGGTCATTCTTCGGAAGTTACAAACGACGGGAGTAACTTCGAAGATGGAGACACGTTATCGCAAGTCAATCAGTACAAAAGATTCACATGTGGTACTGCGAGCGTCTATTCGTGAAGTAAAGCGCAATATTGTATTGGTAGACGCAAAACTCTATAATGAGGCGGGCGAACTGTGTACGGAAGCACTTTGTACATATTTCACTTTCTCACAGGAGAAGTCGAGAGATGAAATGCATTTTCTGGCGTGTGAAGTAGAACCTGAAGAGATCCTTCCTTTAATTTGAAATTAAAATCGAACTTTTTGTGATAATTGTTTGGAGGTTTGAATGGAATGCTTTACTTTTGTCGCTGTAAAGAACAAAAATATGAAATATACTACACATCATCATCATCATTTTCCTAACGAATAACTCGGTGGGCGTGTATGATATTGTGTATATATAATATAAAAACGAGGCTTGCCGATGAGGTGAGCCTTTTTTATTTACGATTTATCTATTTACGATTAGACGATTGGTAAATGCAGGTAAACGTAATAAGTAAAAGTAATTTCAACCGTCAATCGTCAATAGAATTATGGGTTTATTAAGAATTGCAGTACAAGCTAAGGGTCGTTTGTTTGAAGAGACAATGGCTCTTTTAGAAGAATCAGACATTAAATTGAGCGCAACAAAACGTACATTGTTGGTGCAGTCATCTAATTTTCCAGTAGAGGTGTTGTTCCTCCGGGATGACGATATTCCTCAGTCGGTAGCTACGGGGGTGGCAGATTTGGGTATCGTAGGAGAGAATGAGTTTGCTGAAAAGGGAGAGGAAGCAGAAATTATTAAACGCCTCGGTTTCAGTAAATGCCGTTTGTCACTGGCTATGCCAAAGGATATAGATTATCCGGGTGTGGAGTGGTTTAATGGCAAGAAGATTGCCACTTCTTATCCGGTGATTCTGGAGAAGTATATGAAGGAGAAAGGGGTAAGTGCAGAAGTACATGTCATTACCGGTTCGGTGGAGGTAGCTCCGGGCATTGGGTTAGCAGATGCTATTTTTGATATTGTTAGCTCAGGTTCTACACTGGTGAGCAATCGCTTGAAAGAAGTGGAAGTAGTAATGAAATCAGAAGCACTGTTGATTGGTAACAAGAACATGTGTGATGAGAAGAAGGAGATTTTGAATGAGTTACTGTTTCGTATGAATGCTGTGAAAACAGCAGAGGATAAGAAATATGTGCTGATGAATGCTCCGAAGGATAAGTTGGAGGAGATTGTAGCTGTACTACCTGGTATGAAGAGTCCGACGGTGATGCCACTGGCGCAAGAGGGTTGGTGCTCCGTGCATACGGTGCTTGATGAAAAACGCTTCTGGGAGATTATCGGAAAACTGAAAGCACTGGGAGCTGAGGGGATATTGGTGTTGCCGATAGAGAAGATGATACTATGATAGGGTGTACTTTTCTTTCGCCTTGATGCGAAAGAAAAGATACCAAAAGAAAGAATCAAGGCTGCATTTTTTCTCCTACTCACTTCCTTCGTTCCGCTAAAGGGGCTCGAACTCGCTTCGCTCAAACAATCGCCCCTTTTTGACGCTTCACTGCGGGCGTTCGCTTGACGGAGAAAAAATGAGGCCGGAGGCCGTTCATCAACGGATACTGAGGTTTAGGAAGGAGAAGAGATGTGTGATATATAAAGTAAATATATTACAATATAATTAAGCTTATATAGTATACTTCTTTAGTTACAACAAGCATTGTATGCTATCATCCGAATGGGTCCCCCGGCCTCATTTCCGCAGCGTCAAACGGAACGGAGGTGAAAAACGTAAGAAGGGGCGATTGTCTGAGCGAAGCGAGTTCGAGCCCCTTTAGCTTTTCACCATAGTGCAGTAGCGGAGGAAATGCAGCCTTGATTTTTTCTTTTGGTATCTTTTCTTTTGCATCAAGGCGAAAGAAAAGTACATCCAAGACAACATAACATTATAAACTAATAAATATGAAACAAATAAAATATCCTTCAAGAGAGCAGTGGACCGACATATTGAAACGTCCTGCACTCAACACGGAGAGCCTTTTTGATACGGTACGCGGCATTATCAATCGTGTTCGTGCTGAAGGAGATGCAGCCGTGATAGAGTATGAAGCTACTTTTGATAAAGCAATTCTGACATCACTTGCTGTGACGGAGGCGGAGCTGGCAGAAGGTGTTGCTTTGGTCAGTGAAGAGTTGAAGGCAGCTATCTCTTTAGCCAAAAAGAATATTGAGACCTTTCATGCTTCACAACGTTTTGTAGGGTGTAAAGTAGAGACAATGGAAGGGGTGACTTGCTGGCAGAAGGCGGTAGGCATAGAGAAAGTAGGTCTATATATTCCGGGAGGTACAGCACCGTTATTCTCTACTGTATTGATGTTGGCAGTTCCGGCCAGGATTGCCGGATGTAAAGAGATTGTACTTTGTACTCCACCTGATAAGAATGGAAAAATCCATCCGGCTATTCTTTTTGCAGCGCAAATGGCGGGAGTAAGTAAAATATTCAAAGCCGGCGGAGTACAAGCTATTGCAGCTATGGCTTATGGTACGGAAAGCGTACCTAAAGTATATAAAATCTTTGGTCCGGGTAATCAGTATGTCACAGCAGCCAAACAGTTGGTTAGCTTGCGTGATGTTGCCATTGATATGCCGGCAGGTCCTTCGGAAGTAGAGGTCCTGGCAGATGATTCTGCTAATCCGGTATTTGTGGCTGCCGATCTGCTTTCACAGGCAGAGCATGGAGTAGATAGCCAGGCAGTACTGATCACGACTTCTGAGAAGTTACAGGATGATGTGATGAAAGAAGTGGAACGACAGTTAGCGGAACTGACACGTCGTGAAATTGCGGAAAAATCTCTTGCCAACAGTAAACTCATTCTGGTGAAAGATATGGATGAAGCATTAGAACTAACTAACGAATATGCTCCTGAACATCTGATTATAGAGACGGAAAATTATAGGGAGATAGCAGAACGTGTAATCAATGCCGGTTCTGTGTTTTTGGGATCATTTTCACCTGAGAGTGCCGGAGATTATGCTTCGGGAACCAATCATACGCTGCCGACCAACGGTTATGCAAAAGCATACAGTGGTGTAAGCCTGGATAGTTTTATCCGTAAGATTACGTTTCAGGAAATCCGTCCGGAGGGTATGAAGGCTATTGGACCGGCTATTGAAATAATGGCAGCCAATGAACAACTGGATGCTCATAAGAATGCTGTATCTGTCCGCCTGAGAGATATCAATTGTAAATCGTAAAATAAATATCCGCATGAAAACATTGCAAGAATTAACCCGTCCGAATATCTGGAAGCTGAAGCCATATTCTTCAGCAAGGGATGAATATAAAGGGGCCACTGCCTCTGTATTTCTGGATGCTAATGAAAATCCATATAACTTGCCCCATAATCGTTATCCGGATCCATTGCAGTACGAATTGAAAAAAGATTTGGGAAAGCTTAAAAAAGCAGCCCCGGAGAATATCTTTCTGGGAAATGGTAGTGATGAGGCTATTGATCTTGTATTTCGTGCTTTTTGTGAGCCGGGTAAAGACAATGTAGTAGCTATTGACCCTACCTACGGCATGTATCAGGTATGTGCCGAGGTGAATGATGTAGAATACCGTAAAGTATTGCTGGACGAGCATTTCCTGTTTTCGGCCGATAAGTTATTGGCAGCTACAGATGACCAGACAAAGCTGATTTTTCTTTGTTCACCCAATAATCCGACTGGCAATGACCTGCTGCGTTCGGAGATAGAAAAGGTGTTGAATAACTTTGAAGGACTTGTAATACTGGATGAGGCATATAGTGATTTTTCGGAGGCCCCTTCTTTTCTTGCCTGTCTGAAGGAATATCCCAATTTGGTGATACTTCAAACGTTCTCTAAGGCATGGGGATGTGCTGCTATTCGCTTGGGTATGGCTTTTGCTTCGGAAGAAATTATTTCTATTCTTAATAAAATCAAGTATCCGTACAACGTCAATCAACTGACACAGCAACAAGCTATACAGATGTTACATAAACATTATGAGATAGATCGTTGGGTGAAGGCTTTGAAGGAAGAACGAAAAGAGTTGGAAAATGCTTTTGCGGAATTGCCTTGTGTGCTGGAAGTGTTCCCTTCGGATGCAAATTTCTTTCTGGCCCGTGTGACGGATGCTGTGAAGATTTACAATTATCTGGTAGGAGAGGGCATTATTGTTCGCAATCGCCATAATATATCACTTTGTTGCAATTGCCTTCGTGTGACGGTAGGTACACGTGCTGAAAACGGAAAGCTGATAGAGGCGTTAAAGAAATACAAATAATTATTCAATGTGCCAATTGGCTGCACTATAGAAATAGGCTGCATGGTAATTGGCACATTATTATATTATCATTTCCATGAAGAAAAAAATATTATTTATTGATCGTGATGGTACGCTTGTTATTGAGCCTCCTGTAGATTATCAGCTTGATTCATTGGAGAAACTGGAGTTTTATCCTAAAGTGTTCCGCAATCTTGGCTTTGTGCGTAGCAAGCTCGATTTTGAATTTGTTATGGTCACCAATCAGGATGGTTTGGGGACTGATTCTTTCCCGGAAGCTACCTTTTGGCCGGCTCACAATCTAATGTTGAAAACTCTGGTGGGTGAAGGTATTACTTTTGATGATATTCTGATAGACCGTAGCTTTCCCGAAGAGAATGCCCCGACTCGTAAACCGCGTACCGGAATGTTGACTAAATACATTGATAATCCGGATTACGACCTGACAGGGAGTTTTGTGATTGGTGATCGCCCTACCGACGTCGAACTGGCCAGGAATCTGGGATGTCGCGCTATTTATCTGCAAGATTCTTCAGAGCTACTGAAAGAGAAGGGTTTGGAAGAGGTCTGTGTACTGGCTACTACTGACTGGGATAAAATAGCTGAGTTTCTTTTTGCCGGAGAACGTAAAGCAGAGGTGAGGCGTACTACAAAGGAGACGGATATCTTTGTTTCTCTGAATCTGGACGGTAATGGTACTTGTGATATCTCTACAGGACTTGGCTTCTTTGATCATATGTTGGAGCAGATAGGTAAGCATTCCGGTATGGACCTCACTGTTAAGGTGAAAGGGGATCTTGAAGTAGATGAACACCATACTATCGAAGATACGGCTATTGCTTTGGGTGAATGTATTTATCAGGCATTAGGAAGCAAGAGGGGAATTGAACGTTATGGTTATGCTCTTCCTATGGATGATTGCCTTTGTCAGGTATGCCTTGACTTTGGTGGACGTCCCTGGCTGGTATGGGATGCAGAGTTTAAACGTGAAAAAATAGGAGAGATGCCTACTGAAATGTTTCTCCACTTTTTTAAATCTCTGAGTGATGCTGCAAAGATGAATCTAAACATCAAAGCCGAAGGGCAAAATGAACATCATAAGATTGAAGGAATATTCAAAGCATTGGCTCGTGCGCTGAAAATGGCTTTGAAGCGGGATATTTATCATTTTGAACTTCCCTCAAGTAAAGGGGTGTTGTAGTAGTGATAAGTGATTAGTGAGTAGTGATTAGCACGATGCAGCGTAATAGCGCAGCTCACTACTCACTACTCACTAATCACTCTTTTTCAATTTCCTTCAGCCATGCTGCTGCCGAAGCATCACTTGGCATGCGCCAGTCGCCACGTGGACTGATAGAGATACTTCCTACTTTAGGACCGTCGGGCAAACAGGAACGTTTGAACTGTTGGTTGAAGAAACGGCGGAAGAAGATGAGTAACCATTTCTTGATCGTCTCTTCATCATATACTTCTTTGAATGCCAATGAAGCCAGCATGAATATCTTTGACGGACGAAAGCCGAAACGCATGAAATAATAGAGGAAGAAATCGTGCAATTCGTACGGACCTACCAGATCCTCTGTCTTTTGTTTGATATCTCCATTTTCATCTGCCGGAATTAATTCGGGGCTAATAGGTGTATCTACAATATCGAGTAGAGTAATACATGATGTTTCGTCTACTTCGTTTTCTGCTACCCACTTTACCAGATATTTCACCAGGGTTTTAGGAATACTTCCGTTTACACCGTACATCGACATGTGATCGCCGTTGTATGTAGCCCATCCTAAAGCCAGTTCTGATAAATCACCTGTTCCGATTACCATTCCTCCTGTCTGGTTGGCTATATCCATCAATATCTGTGTGCGTTCGCGTGCCTGAGCATTTTCGTAAATTACGTCGTGTACATTGATGTCATGGTTAATGTCCTTGAAGTGTTGAATACATGCTTCTTTAATACTGATTTCCCGTAAGGTAATGCCGAGTGAGTTCATGAGAGAGATGGCATTGTGATAAGTACGGTTGGTTGTACCGAAACCCGGCATGGTGACACCAATAATATTTTTGCGGGATAAACCTAATTTATCGAAGGTTTTGACACAGACAAGTAGGGCAAGTGTAGAATCCAACCCTCCTGAGATACCAATTACGGCAGTTTTAGCTCCGGTGTGCACAAGACGTTGTGCAAGTCCAGCTACCTGTATTGAAAATACTTCTTCACAACGTTCATTCAATGCTGCTCCTTGTGGGACAAATGGATGCCTCTCAAATGTACGTGTCAGATTTAGTTCTTTACTGTTTACAAACTCCGTAGCAATACGTACTGGCTTTTTATCTGCCGGAATGTTTCCTTTACTTGCTGCAAATGTTGTATTAATACGCCGTTCGGCACGCAGATATTCTACATCTATTTCGCTAATAATCAATTGCTCTTCAAAACTGAAGCGGTCATTGTGTGCCAATTGGCTACCATTTTCATAGATAAGCCCGTTTCCGGCAAAGACTACATCGGTAGTAGACTCTCCGAATCCGCAGGAAGAGAATACATATCCCGAAATACAACGTGCAGATTGTTGGCTGATAAGCGAACGGAGGTAACTGTTTTTACCTATCCCTTCATTGTCGGCAGAAAGATTAAATATGATTTCGGCCCCTTGTAGCGCAAGTGTTGAGCTTGGAGGTATGGTAGACCATAAGTCTTCGCATATTTCAATCCCGAAAATAGTGTCTGATGTTTCGAATAACAGGTTTGTACCCATTGGGATGATTTGTCCGCAAAGCCGTACACTGGTTTCTGCTACTTGCAGAGCAGAGGTGAACCAACGCTGTTCGTAAAACTCTTTATAGTTGGGCAGATAGGTTTTGGGGACTACACCCAGTACTTTACCTTTTTGGATAACTACGGCTGCATTGATAACAGTAGAATTTACGATTACCGGCATTCCTAGAATAGAGATGATATCCAGTTGGCGGGTATTATTTAATATCTGCATCAGCGCCATTTCTGCTTCTTCCAGCAAGAGCTGTTGACCGAAAAGATCGCCACAGGTATAAGCGGTGATACACATTTCGGGGAAAGTGATAATCTGTACTCCTTTGCCATCTGCAACTGCTATCAGGCTTTCGAGTTGTTTGGCATTGAAATTACAGTCCGCTATTTTAACACGCGGTACTGCTGCTGCTACTTTTACAAATCCGTAGTTCATAATTGATAAATATTAAAATGTGATATATTAACACATTATTATTTGCGTTGCAAAATTAGGAAATTGTTTTGATATATTCGTTTGATAATATCTAAAAGGATATTCTAATTAATCTAATGCTTACAGACTACGCCTTGTCTTCTTGCTGCCAAGGCGTAGTCTATATACCTTTTCCGGTAAACAACCAGAGTACATTTAAACTGGTATATTCTGACTACCTACTACTAAAATCTGATTACTTACAAAAAATGTAGCTATTTTTTATAAAATTTATTGGCCAATTATTTGCAGAAATAAAAGAAACTCCTATCTTTGCTTCGAATTTAAAATTGTAATCATTACAATTTTGTATAAGCAGAGTCTATGAAGCCATATAACCGATTATTAGAGTACAACATAAAACCTTCCATGCAGCGTATTGCCATTATGGAGTATCTGATGGAACATCGTACACATCCGTCGGCTGATGAAATATATACAGCTTTATCTCCCTCAATGCCAACGCTTTCAAAGACAACAGTGTATAATACGCTGAAACTATTTGCAGAGCAGGGAGCAGCCCTGATGCTTACTATTGATGAACGTAATGCTAATTTTGATGCGGATACTTCACCGCATGCGCATTTTATTTGTAAGAGATGCGGAAATATATATGATTTGGAACTTCCTCTTGAAATAAAAGAGGTTATAGGACTTCAAATGGATGGGCACGAGATAACTGAAATGCATTATTACTATAAAGGAATTTGTAAGAATTGCTTAAAAAATATACGTATTGACTAATTAATTAAAATTAAAGACAAAATGAAGAAATTTAGATGTACTGTATGCGGTTACGTTTACGAAGGTGACGCAGCTCCTGAGAAATGTCCATTGTGTAAAGCACCTGCCAGCAAATTTGTAGAAGTTGTTGAAACTGAAGGTGGTGCACTTACTTTTGTTGACGAACACGTAATTGGTGTTGCCAAAGGTTGCGATGACGAAATGATTAAGGATCTGAACAATCACTTCATGGGCGAGTGTACAGAGGTTGGTATGTACTTGGCTATGAGTCGTCAGGCTGATCGTGAAGGTTACCCTGAAGTAGCAGAGGCTTTCAAACGTTATGCTTGGGAAGAAGCAGAACATGCTTCTAAATTTGCTGAGCTGCTGGGTGACTGTGTATGGGATACTAAGACTAACTTGGAGAAGAGAATGAACGCCGAAGCTGGTGCTTGCGAAGATAAAAAACGTATTGCTACCCGTGCTAAAGCATTGAATCTGGATGCTATTCATGATACTGTTCATGAAATGTGTAAAGATGAAGCACGTCACGGTAAAGGTTTTGAAGGACTTTACAATCGTTATTTCGGAAAGAAATAATAAATATATAGTTCACAAATGAAAGAAAGGCTTGTGTCTGTTTAACAGATGCAGGCCTTTTTTATTAAACTTTCTTAGAAAAAGATTGGAATCACTAAGATACGGTTATATTTGCGCATAAACTTTTAAAAACCACAGATTATGAGGAAAGTACAACTGTTATTATTGTGCCTGTTTATCTCAGTAGCTACATTTGCTGCTGATAAAGTGATCCGGTTGCCTAAACCGAATTTGAATCGTAATAGTGAAGTGATGGAAGCATTTGCCAACCGCCATTCTACGCGTGAATATGCTGCAAAAGCATTAACTCTTACTGATTTATCAGACTTACTCTGGGCTGCCAATGGCATAAATCGTCCGGAAGAAGGAAAACGTACAGCCCCTTCGGCTATGAACAAACAAGATGTAGATGTTTATGTAGTACTGCCCGAAGCTACTTATTTGTATGATGCGAAAGCACATCAGCTGAATCTGGTGGCTGAAGGAGATCATCGGGGAGTAGTGGCAGGAGGACAGGCTTTTGTAAAGTCGGCTCCTGTTTCTTTATTGTTGGTGAGTGACTTGTCTCGTTTAGGTGATGCCAAGAATACCCATACTCAGTTGATGGGGGCTATGGATACAGGTATTGTTTCGCAGAATATTTCAATCTTTTGTTCTGCTGTCAAATTAGCTACTGTACCGCGGGCCTCAATGGACACAGCTAAATTGAAAAGTATATTGAAACTGACCGATACTCAGTTACCATTGATGAACCATCCGGTGGGATATCATAAATAGTGATAAGTGATAAGTGATTAGTGCCATGAGGCTTATAGCGCAACTAACTAATCACTTATCACTAATCATTTATCACTGTTTCAACAAGAATTCGTCTATTGCCTTTTGGTAGGTGGCTTTATCTGCCGCACCACGGAAAAGCTGTGGTTCTCCATTCATTGGGATGAATACAAAGAGGGGAATGCTTGTTGCATTAAACAAAGCTGCCAATTCCTTTTCTTTATCCACATTAACCTTATAAATTACGATCTTGCCGTCGTATTCCTTTGCCAGCGACTTCATGATAGGGGCTGTCATTCGGCAAGGACCACACCAGTCAGCGTATAAATCAATGATGGCAGGTTTATTACCTTTGTATTTCCATTCTTTGGTGTTCTCGTAATCAAATACATCCTTAATGAACATATCTTTATTCATTACGATTACTTCACCGCTTTTTACCTCTTTACCTTGTTGATCTGCATTTATCTTGCTTCCATCATTGAAAGCGTAAACAATTACGCTGATCATGACAAAAGCTACCATAGCTAATACCTTCTTCATTCTTAATTTTTATGTGAATACTGTTCGATAACTCCTGTTAATTCACTGGCATGTATCATTCCGGAGTGACGCCACACAGCTTCTCCATTACTGAATAGTATGAATGTAGGTACGGCCTGTATACGGAATCTTGCTGCCAGTTGTTCATGTTGGTCCACATCAATCTTAGCGATGCGGGCTTTATCTCCTATCTTAGCTTTTACTTCTTCAAGAATTGGCTTCATAGCCTTGCAAGGACCACACCATTCTGCAAAAAAATCTACTAAAACCGGGACCGGTGACTGTATTAATTCATCAAATTTTTCCATAATCTTCTTTTCTTAAAATGAATTCCCAGCCTCTTCGGGCTGCGAATATAATTACTATTTTAGATATATAACGCCGAAAAGCTGATTTTGTTCATAAAATAGTAACTGTAAAGACATCCGCTTGTAATGTGAAATACGGACTTTTGCATATCGAAAAACTGAAATGTTATGCATTTACGCACGTATTATCCTACAGTTGTTCTTTCAGATATTCATCTGGGAACTCAGCACTCCAAAACAGAGGAGGTGACCCGCTTCCTTAAATCAATCAATTGTGACCGTCTGATATTGAATGGAGATATTATCGACGGGTGGCATCTGAAAAAAAGCGGCTTAAGTAAATGGAAGGCTAAGCATACGGACTTTTTCAAAGTTATCATGAAGATGATGGAGAATTTCGGTACACAGGTTATTTATGTTCGTGGCAATCACGATGATTTTCTTGATAATCTGGCGCCACTGAACTTTTCTAATATACAGATTGTTAAGGACTGCATCTACGAAAGTCACGGTAGACGTTATTATGTGACGCATGGTGACGTTTTTGATAGAATAACTACCCAAATGAAGTGGTTGGCTAAACTGGGCGATACCGGATATACATTTTTACTTTGGCTTAACAAAGTGTATAATGCCCGGCGAATGAAACAGGGAAAAACTTATTATTCACTATCCCAGTCTATCAAAAATAAAGTGAAATCAGCCGTTTCTTATATTTCTGATTTTGAAAAAGAACTGGTAATACTGGCAAAGGCCAGAAAGTGTGACGGAGTAATCTGTGGGCATATTCATCATCCTGCCAATACTTGTTATGATGGAATTCATTATCTGAATTCCGGTGACTGGGTAGAGTCACTTTCTGCATTGACAGAAGATGAGGAAGGAAATTGGAGTGTACGTTACTTTGATAATGTGCTGATGTCAGAAAAAGAGCAGGAAAAGGGGGAAACCAAACAAATAACAATAGCCTCATGAGATTTTTATTTATTGTTCAGGGAGAAGGGAGAGGACACCTTACACAAGCGTTGACTCTCGAAGATATGTTACGACGCAATGGGCACGAGGTAGTAGAAGTGCTTGTGGGTAAAAGCTCGTCGCGTACTTTACCGGGCTTTTTCAATCGGAATATAAAGGCTCCGGTGAAGCGTTTTCTCAGCCCTAACTTCTTGCCTTCGCCCGATAATAGACGTGCTAATTTGAAAAAAAGCTTTGCTTATAATCTTATACACCTACCGGAATATGTCCGTAGTATGTGTTATATAAACCAACGGATCAGGAAAACAGAGGCGGAAGTAGTAATCAACTTCTACGAACTTTTAACCGGACTTACCTATATGTTTTTCCGCCCTTCTGTTCCGTATGTTTGTATTGGGCATCAGTATTTGTTTTTGCACCGGGAATTTGAATTTCCGGAGAAAGATGCAGTTCAACTGTTTATGCTTCGCCTCTTTACGCGAATGACAAGCTTGAAAGCAAAGAAGCGTTTGGCTCTTTCTTTTCGCAAGATGTCCGAAGACAGAGAAAATAATCTTGTTGTAGTTCCTCCTTTGCTCCGGCAGGAGGTTACTGCCATTCGTCCCGAAGCGGGTAATTATATTCATGGTTATATGGTCAATGCCGGTTTCTCTGATAGTGTGAAAGCTTTTCATTCTGTTCATCCGGAAGTACCCTTACATTTTTTCTGGGACAAGGCGGATACAGCGGAGGTGACCTGGATGGATGAGACGTTGACTTTTCATCAACTCGATGATGTGAAATTTCTTAATTATATGGCAGGATGCCGTGCTTATGCCAGTACCGCAGGCTTTGAGTCTATTTGCGAGGCCATGTATTTGGGTAAACCCGTATTGATGGTGCCAGCCCATATTGAACAAGATTGCAACGCTTATGATGCAGTTCGTGCGGGTGCCGGTATTGTGAGTGACTCGTTTGCACTTGAACCCTTGCTTCGCTTTGCCGGCAAGTATTGTCCCAGCCGTGAGTTTATTTACTGGGCACGTAGTAGTGAACGTCATATTATCTGTGAACTCGAAAATCTGATTGATCATCAGTCAGTTGTAAATATACCAACACTTACTAATTATTTACCAATATGAAACTGAATAAAACAGATTATGTGCTTGAGCGCACTTCCGACGGAGGTTATTACGCCTGGCTTGCCGTGAATATTCAATGTAATGCGTATGGAGATTCTCCTGAAGAGGCAGTGGATAATTTGCAGCAATCAATGGAAGATTTACTTGATGAGATGTATTTGGTAGAAGAATTTATTTGACGATTCATTACCTGTTACTCCTTAAAAAAGTATACCTTTGGGGCATTACATTATACAAAATAGGGGTTAGCGGCATTATGAATACATTTCCTTCCGGAATTAAATTTAAATCTCTATGTTTGTTTCACACGGCTTAGGTAGATTATCACTCTGTACCCGAATTGATAGGACGTAAAAAAGAGTGGGGCGCTTATTTGAGTGTTCAATGGGGGAGGTTGATTGAGAATAACGAGTTGGGTGCCAATTAACTGCGTTATCACATAGCACAGCAATTGGCACATTAAACTATTACTCCTCAATATCCAGCTCTTTGATTATATGTGAAGCTCCCGCATACTTTTCAATAATGAAGAGAGTATAGCGGATATCTACACAAGCGGCACGCTGAGAAGAGGGACGGAAGGCGATATCTCCTGTCAATCCTTCATAGTTTCGGTCAAAGCCGGTACCTATCAGTTGACCTTTGCCATTGAATACCGGACTACCGGAATTTCCTCCTGTATTGTCAGTATCTACAATGAAGCAAACAGGCATTTCACCATTCTTCATAGCATAGCGTCCATAATCTTTTGCTTCGTATAGTTGCTTCAACTTAGCGGGTACAACGAATTCCCAGTTATTAGGATCTTCTTTTTCCATAGCACCTTTCAGAGTTGTATAATATTTGTATACTGCTCCGTCCGCCGGTTCATATGAGGCTACTTTACCATATGTCAGTCTCAGTGTAGAGTTGGCATCCGGATAAATAGGAATACCTGCTTCCTGACGCATATCCATCATACCTTTCACCCATACTTTGTGGGCAGCATCATAGTTTGTATTAGCATCATGCATTGCCAATGCTGTCTGCATCAATCCGTCGGTGATAGAATGTTTGAACAGAATCATCCAGTCTTTGTCTATTTTGTTCAGGTTGGGTTTTTGAAGGAACTTTTCAAAATTTTCTTTATTCCCAAAGATAGAATACTTAAAACAGGCATCTACAAATGCATCACTATCTCCTTTGAACCGGCTGTCTATCACTTTGAATATGCTGATTCGCTGTTCTTGGGGTATATAGCCCATATAAGTTTTCAGCATTTGTTTGCCTACCAGTTTCTCTACTTCGGGGAAAGGTACAGAAGCGAAATACTTTTCACCTGCGATTTTCAGTTCTTCAGTTGCCTTTTGAATTTCTTCTTTATTTTTCTTCTGTAATGCCGTTGACAGTGTTTTAGTTGACGGTATCTTCATAAAGTCCAGAGCTGTCACCAGTGCTTCGTTGATAGCTTGCTGGTGATACATGGCGTCACGACGATGAGCAACGATGGAACGTATCTCGTCAAATGCTTTCTGATAAGAATCATCTCCTTTTTCACGTCCGCGAGCCAATAGTTGCTCTTGTTGTGCACGTTTCGTATCCAGTACTTTGAGACGGATTAATCCTTCGTTCATGCCAATAGCATTCTTCCAGTAATTGGCGGATGAAGCATATTTACTGGCATAGTGAATGCGCACGGCAGGATCTTTCAACATTTGTTCCATTAATACTTCCTGACGGTCACCGCGTACATGCTGACGCATGAAGTTGGTGGTCTGCATACGTTCTTCTACCTCGTCGGAAATCATATAACGCCAGTTGCGTCCGGGGAATCCCATTACAAAAGTAAAGTCTCCTTCCTGTATTCCTGCAAGGCTGATTGTGAGATGTTTCTTCACTTTCAATGGAACATTGTCTTTGGAGTATTCAGACGGTTTACCGTCTTTATCAGCGTAGATGCGAAACAAAGAAAAATCACCGGTATGGCGAGGCCACATCCAGTTGTCTGTATCAGCACCAAACTTACCGATGGAAGAAGGAGGGGCACCTACCATGCGGATATCACTATACACCGTTTTAACAAAAAGATAATAACGGTTGCCTCCGTAGAAGGTTTTCAGTTCCAGTTTGGTTGCCGGGGTTACTTCGATATTTTCTGCTTTGGCAAAACGATCGGCTACTTTCTCCAGGTATTTGGGAGACAGGTAATTGGTTCCGTTAGGATCTTTATCTATCTTCAATTGTTCGTTGACGTATGGTGTGACGTCCAGTATACGGTCAATAAAAGTGATCTTCAGCCCTTCGCAAGGAAGTTCTTCATCCCGGTTCATTGCCCAGAAACCATCTGTCAGGTAGTCGTGTTCCACACTACTGTGTTGCTGGATAGCACCATATCCACAGTGGTGGTTAGTCAGTACTAATCCTTCTGCCGAGATCACCTCTCCGGTACAGCCGCCACCAAAGTGGACAACTGCATCTTTAAGGGCAATTCCATTAGGACTATATACTTCTTCAATCGGAATTTCCAGTCCGAGTTCTCTCATAACAGCAGCGTTCTGAGCCTGTAAGTCGGTCAGCATCCACATACCTTCGTCGGCATGTGCTGTAAGGGCCACAAGAGAGAGGGCAGTTATTAATAATTGTTTTTTCATTTATATATAATAATGTGCTAATTTGCCAATATGTCAATGTGCCAATTGCTTGCGCTGTTATGCTGAAGAGCAATTGGCATATTGACATATTAACAAATTGAATAATTATTCTACAATTGTCATTTCATCAATTAAGTGTCCGCATCCGCCAAGTTTATCGAGGATGAAAAGAACATAACGGATATCCAGGTTGATACAGCGTTGCAGGTCATTATCGAAATTGATATCCCCACTCAATGATTCCCAGTTGCCGTCAAAAGCACAACCGATCAACTCACCGTTCTCATTCAGCACAGGGCTTCCGGAATTACCACCGGTGATGTCATTGGTTGAAAGGAAGCAGACAGGCATATCACCATTAGGCATTGCATAACGTCCGAAGTCTTTCTTTTCGATCAGCTCTTTCAGTTTTGCAGGCACATTGAACTCGCGGTCTTCCGGGTTTTCTTTTTCCAGAATACCGTCTGTTGTAGTATAGTACTTATAGAACACACCGTCTCTTGGGCTGTAAGGTTTCACATTACCGTAAGTCAGACGTAGCGTGAAGTTGGCATCCGGATAAGAAGGAACGGGGAGTTTCATTTCGCCCAGGCCACGGATATAGATTTTATGCAGTGAGTCCAGCTTTTCATCTTCAGCCTGAAGTGCTGATCTGAGTTCTATCAGTTTTTCATATTTTCCACGTGAATATTGAGTAGCCAGATCTTTTTGGATGGCTTTTACAGTTGGCTTTTTGATAAACTTATCAAAGTTAGCCTGGTTAGCCATAATAGAGGAGTCGTACATTGCATCAACGAACTTGTTATAATCTCCTTTATATTCTTTTTCAATCGTGTTGTAGAAGTTGGGGCGCTGTTCTGCCGGAATCATTTCAGCATAAAGCGGGAACAAAGCTTTGGCTACTTTACGATCTACTTCGTGGTCATAATCTTTGTCATGAATATCGGCAAAGACTTTTTTCAGAATTTCGATATTGGCGTTAATGGCAGAATCATTCTTTTCTTCCAGTGCTTTTTCCAGTTTTTCCATGATCTGATAAGGACTTCCAAATTCAATGGCAGCGAAGAAAGCTTCTGTCAGACAAGTAGCTTGGTAGGTGAGAGGAGCGGTAATGGCTATCGCATCATCAATTTCTTTCACTACATTCATGTAGGCTGCATTGTTCTTTTCTTTGGCAAATTGTGCAAAACGTGCTTCTTGTTCTGCTTTTGTACCCAGCACATCATTATCAATAATGGCTTTATTCATTCCGATCGAATTTTTCCAGTAATTGGATGAACCTGCATATTTGTTGGCATACTGGATACGGGTCTTATCACTGGCGTTCATGACTTCCTTCAGTATGTTCAAACGGGCTGTACGTATACGAATACGTGGTTCGTTGGTAGAGTTCATACGTTCTTTTACTTCCGAAACAGTAAGATAACGGCTGGTGCTTCCGGGGAATCCCATAATCATGGCATAATCACCTTCTTTCAGTCCTTTCAAAGAGATAGAAAGATGTTTTTTGGTTTTCAAAGGTACATTGTCTGCACTGTATTCAGCAGGCTCGCCATTGGCATCTGCATAGATACGGAACATAGAGAAATCGCCGGTATGGCGAGGCCACATCCAATTATCCGTTTCACCACCAAACTTACCTACTGATGAGGGGGGAGCAGCCACCATACGTACATCCGGGTATACTTTCTTATAAAACATGTAGAATTTGTTACCTGCATAGAACGGCAAAGCCTGCGGAACAATACCTGGCTTTTCATTCAGATCACTCTTTGCATAGAGGTCTTTTGCAAGTTTATTAAGAAACTTCGGAGTAAAAGATTCAGCTTCTGTGATCTCTTTAGACTCTATCTTCTGGTTTACAAGATCTGTGATATCTTCAATTCGTTCGATAAATGTGAATTTTAATCCCGGGGTTGGTAATTCTTTATCTCTTGAAGTAGCCCAGAAACCGTCTGTCAGATAATCGTGCTCTACCGAACTATGTTGTTGGATAGATGAATATCCGCAATGATGGTTAGTCAGGATAAGTCCTTCCGGTGAGATAATTTCTCCGGTGCATCCACCACCAAAGATACCTACTGCATCTTTCAGGGATACTCCATTCGGGTTATAGAGATCAGTTGCTTCCAGCTTTAATCCCTGTTTTTTCATCATGTCGATGGAGTTTTGCTGCTGCATCAACTGTAACAACCACATTCCTTCGTCCGCTTTAACGGAACAAACGATTAGCGCCATTAGCGCCAGTACATAAAGTTTTAGTTTATTCATCTTTTTGATTTATGATTTATAAATTATGATTTATTATTTACGAATAATGTTCAAAGAGTTTTTTTCTTCTCCCATCTCAATTCTCCCTTCTCCCTTTTATAACTCTCCCTTTTTTATGGCTTCCATTATATTTGCCGGAGCACGTTTATTCATCAACTCTTTTTTCATGAAATCCATATAGGGTGCTACATGCTGGAAAAATTGATAATAACCTTTGCAAAGGTAGTTCAGTCCGGGTTCTCCGCTTGCTGTTCTTATAAAACGGTTCTTCGGACATTCTCCGTTACAGGCAAATAAGAACTCACACTCTTTACATTGAGTTGGAAGAGAGCTCTGCTTCATTTGTCCAAAGGCATTCTGCTTTTCGCTATACATCATCTCTACCAGAGTCTTGTTGTAAATATTCCCCAGTTTATATTCCGGGAATACAAAGTGGTCGCAAGAGTATACATCTCCATTGAATTCCATTACTCCGGCATGGCCGCAAGTCTTGGCCATAGAGCAAACGCCGGGTTGTTCACCAATCCAATTAGCGAGTGTTGAATCAAATAATTGTATATAGTAGTTTCCTACATCTTCTTTTACCCATTCGTCAAATAGGGTACATAGAAAGTTACCCCATTGTTCCGGGGTAATGGAAAAGTCTGCAAGTTCACCACCTTCCTGTTCGGCAAGTGAAGCTAAATGACGTCCGTCAGTGTGCTTGAAAATACGTTCTACGATAGGAGCAAACTGTATATAATGACAATCGAGTTCTTTGAAGAAACGGTAAAATTCCAGTGGATAGTCTGCATTATAGTCATTTACTACTGCCATGGCATTCCACTCCACTTTGTGCTTTTTGAGCAGGTTGATGCCCTGCATTACTTTTATAAAAGAAGGTTTTCCCTGCTTGTTTTTGCGATATTCATCATGGAATTCCTGTGGACCATCGATAGACACGCCTACCAGCCAGTTGTTTTCACGAAAGAATTCACACCATTCGTCCGTCAGCATAGTACCATTGGTCTGTATGCAGTTATCTATTGTACGTCCCCGGGCATATTTTTTCTGTAGTTCCATCGCCCTTTTATAAAAAGATAAAGGGCGCATTAATGTTTCTCCGCCATGCCATGTGAAAAGCACCTGTGGCATTGTCTGAGAGTTAATATATTCTTCAATGAACTTTTCCAGAAGTTCTTCACTCATTACATGTTTGGGATTCTCTTTATATAATTTAGCCTTTTCCAGATAGTAACAATAATCACATGCGAGATTACACACTGCTCCAACGGGTTTTAGCATCACGTAGAGCGGTTTGGCAAAGGGTGCGTAAGTTGACATTCTATTATATTATGAATTATAAATTATGAATCAGAATCGTTAATGTTGACTATTTGTCAAGTCATAGCTTGCAAATTTAGGTAAACTAAATGAAAATACATACCCAAAACTGGTGTTTATAAGGATTATTAAAGAAAAGAGTCTTACAAGTTTTAAATATTGATAAAATGTTTCATTCAAATCTGAATCCGTTGTACCTTTGCAGCATGAAAACCTACAAACAGATGCGTGTGAGTAAATTTTTGCCTTTATTGCTTTTGCTTCTCGTCTTTACTTCCTGTGGTCGCAAGTATAAGATAGAAGGTTCGTCATCGGTAAGCAGCCTTGATGGAAGAATGTTGTTTATAAAAACATTGCAGGAAGGGAAATGGATAAAACTTGATTCGGCAGAGGTTATTCATGGACTGTTTTCAATGAAAGGTACTGTGGATTCTGTGATGATGGCTACTCTCTATATGGATGATGAGGCTATTATGCCTTTAGTGATAGAAAAAGGTGATATTAAAATAACAATTACCAATACAGAACTGGCAGCCAAGGGTACTCCTCTTAATGATGCTCTTTATGAGTTTATCGATAAGAAAAATGCCATGGATATGAAGATTGAAGAGTTAGAACATAAGGAAGCCCGTATGGTGATGGAGGGTGCTGATCTTGCTGATATTCATGAACAGTTGACGAAGGAGGGGGAAGCGTTGATTAATGAGATGAATCAGTATGTTAAGTCGTTTATATCTGATAATTATGAAACGGTGTTAGGCCCCAGTGTCTTTTTAATGTTGTGTAGTAATCTTCCTTATCCCGTAATGACTCCACAAATAGAGGATATAATGAAGGATGCTCCCTATTCTTTTAAAATGAATAAAATGGTGAAGGAGTTTGTTTCTAAGGCAAAAGAGAACATGCAACTTATCCAGGAACACCAACGTTTGGAACAAAACGCTGCTGTAAGTAACTGATCTAAGAGTTTTTTGTGTATTTTTGCACAAAACTCAATATAGACATGTTACGACGTACTACTTATCATTTTCTATCTTTGCTCATTCTATCCTTATGGGTAATGTCTTGCCAGACGACTCCCGATTCAGTCGTTCAAACATTATCTTTGGTTGAAAAATGCATGGAGGTAGCCCCGGATAGTGCTCTTAATCTTCTAAAACGTATACCCAACCCTGATGTTTTACATGGTAAAGCCCAGGCTGACTATAGCTTGTTGATGACACAAGCTATGGACAAAAACTACATTAAACCGGAATCGGATTCTTTAATTGCAATTGCAGTAGGATATTATGGCTCTCATGATGAGAATTGGATAGCTAAAGGAAAGGCGTTCTTTTATTATGGTAGAGTAATGAAAGAACTGAATCGCCCGGAAGATGCTATGAGGTATTATTTGAAGGCCAGAAGTATATTCGAAGGGAGCAAGGAGTACAGAACATTGGGACTTATTTTAGAAGAAATGGGAACATTGAACTGGAACCAGGATCTTGCAGACGAATCTCTTTTGAATTATCAAGAAGCTCTGAGTTGTTATCGTATAATTAAGGATACTTGTTGTATGAGCTATGCATTAAGGAGTATTGGACGGTATTATCTTTCTATAGGTGCCAGTTCTGATAGTGCGTATACCTATTATCAAAAAGCTTTGGAGTTAGCTCATCGTTCTAAATGTAAATCAGAATTAACTATTCTTCAGGAATTAGGGTTATTACATCGAATGAAAAGAGATTATCAGAAAGCTGAATATTATTTGTTGCAAGCTCTTGAACTGGACGGAAAAACATCTCTTTTCTCAGAGATATATCTTTCTTTGGGGTATAATTGTCTTTTAATGGATAATAAAGATGAAGCTGAAAAATATTTGAAAAGGGCTACAGAGGCTACTAATATTTATACACAAGCAGATACTTATAGATTATTATTTGAATTAGAAAAAATGCGTAAGAATCCTTGGGAAGCTATAGAATATAAAGAGAAATCTGATTCATTAAATAGAGAAATTCAAAAAGCAGAGATAAGAGAAACGGTAGCGAGTTTACAGAAGAAATATGAGAATGAGAAGTTACAAAACGAAAATCTTCAATTGAAGATAAAGAATCAGACGATTGTTTGGCTTTGTTTCTTATTGGCCCTTTTGGTTTTTCTTGGTGCTTACTATTTTTATTACAGACAACGTCAGAATAAGAAACGAATACAGGAGATTGAAAAACAGATTGTTGAAAACAGAGAAGAGATAGCACTCTATCAGGAAGAGTTGGTAAATTACCAGGAATTGCAAAGTGAATCCGAGGACTATCGTACTAAGATTGGAGAATTGAATGGAAAAGTTTTGCTTCTGCAAGGACAGAATAAAACGCTAACAGAACGTTTGAATACATTGGGTGGTGATATTGATAATTCGTGTTCGCCTATTGATGCAAGGTATATATCTACATTCCGTATGTTACTTTCGTTAAAGTCTGGTGCTGTGAAAGGAGAACTCTCTCGTCCGGATTGGGAATGTTTGTTTGACTTATTTAATTATTTGTATTCGGATATGCTTATTCGTCTGCAGGAAGAATATCCTACATTGACTAAACATGATCTTGAAATTTGTTGTTTATTGAAGTTTGGTTTTACTAATGATGCGTTAAAACGTGTCTTTTTCACTACATCTGACTCTATAACTAAAGCCAAAGGTCGATTGAAAAAACGCTTAAATATATCAGCTCAGGAGGATTTAGACCATTTTATACGAAAATACTAAGAAAATAAATTTCCAATTGTCCGGGTCGATAATTTTTTATTTTCTGTAATTGTTTGATATATAACTGTTTACTTCTTATTGGACTAACTCAAATTGTCCGGGTCGTTTTTTTGCTTTTCTCATCAGTACATTGTACATTTGGAGAAACAAAAAACAGTATATTTATGAAATCACGTTTGTTTATGTCATTATTGGTAGCATTGTTTATGATGAGCAATGTTTTTGCAGGTACTCCTCTTGAAGATGGGTTAGTATTAAAAGGAGAATTCTCTCAGATTGGTAGTCGTTCGTTAGATCCTGCTATTCCTATTGAAGCAACTTTCGAAGGAAATGTTTTGATTGTTGAATTTACCGCTCCTGTAGGTGATGTGAATATAGTAATAAAGGATGCCACTCAAAATGTGTACACCTCTTCTATAGAGGTAACTGCTTGCGGGCAATCACTTGCTATTCCTGTAGAAGATTACAATGCTGGTACTTATACAATAGAATTTAGAAACTCAAAGGATGGTTATGTTTATGGCAATTTTACATTAATGTAATCCATAAATATAATATGAGGAAAATTCTATTTTCTGCTTGTTGCAACACATATACACAGCAAAAGACCTGTGAAGGTTTGATAAAGCTGTTGAAAGATGGACGTTATCAAGTGGATATGGCAGGCGATGTTGCCAAGGAGATGTGGCTTTCTTATAATCTTGCCTTTGCTTTTAATAGAAGAGGTTATGAGAAAATACAGACATTACGCCCTGCCATTCCAATTGTTTATTCGATCTTGGCAGATGATTATGAAGATGAGTTTATAGAAGATGCCACGCAGTATGAACATTTACTGCTCATTGCACCGGAAAAAACTTATTCCTGTGATAGTTGTGTTACAGCTCTTCCTTTTCCGTGGGACGGAGAAGTGGATAGGTATCTTAAATATCCGTATTCCAAGCCTGCTGTTCTTGTTGGAGTGGGTAATGGGCGTTCGGCATTAAGAACATTTATTGTTTTGAACACACTGACTCAATATAAGATTAATATCATTTATTCGGGAGAACAGGAACTTTATGATATAGGATATGCATCTCATGTAACTGTACGTGAAGAATTTGAGTTAGATACATTGATACAAAATGCCAGTCTTGTAATAGGTCATAAATATGTGGCTCTGCAAGGAGCTTTACATAAAAAGCCTGTTATCGTTATTGGTGATTATGGATCAGGTGGTTTGTTGACTTCTGCCAATGTAGTGGAACAATATCATAACCACTTCTTGGGCAATATAGGTGGAGAATTGGATGAATACTTTTCTCTGGACCAATTGCAAAAGGAAATAACAGCAGCTTCTAAACTTTCTGTACGTGAGTTGGAGGCCATTGCAGAAAAATTGAAAAAAGAAATGTCAGAGAATAATAGAAAAGTATGGAACATTGTTTCATCTTATTCGATAATACGAAATTCCTAAATCTTACATGTTTTCTAAATTGTAGTAATTAGATTTGATTTGTATAGATTAATACACGATTGGTTGGGGTGTGGGGTACGTGAGTATCCCACACTTGTTTTAATATATAAAAAGAGTCTGAATCTATTATATATATCTGTAATACAATACGTTAAAAAGTACGTACTTTATACGTATAAAGTATGCATTTTAACGATGTATTAAATAGGTAATTAACACATACTTAAATACGTACTTTTGTAATATAAAGAATCTATCCCCGATATATTGAAAAAATGATATATCTGTTTTCGCCTAATTTGTATGTTTTTGATGTTTGGTTGAGTGTAATACGGTTGTTTATGCTCATGATCAGTATTTGTTTAGTGGTATTAAAGGGTAGGGACCCTAATAATTTTTTAATGTTGGATAAAGCTTTTAATCAATAAGCAGGGGGTAGTTGTGGATTATGGAACATCACTGCGTCCCAGTATTCCACGAACAAAGGCCAGGATAGATGAAATGTTGAAATAATGATGATTTTTCTTTTTGTAAGATTATTGTAAGACTTTTCTTTTGTTTTTCTTTTGAGATTTCTTCATTTTTGTATCCTTGATGATGGGGTACTACTTTTATTCTATGAAACAATCGTTTATGATAGGAATTATATTCGGCAGGGATGAATATTGGTAGCTATTTCAGAAATCTAAAGAGGGTATAAACGGGAGGTACGCAAGCTGAAAATATTATACATCTTGTGCAATTTTAACATTTTGATTATCAATGCTATAGCTATCCCATCCCCCTTTTTTTCTCTCTACAAGGAACGGGTCGAAACTCTAAGGAGATCGGGTCGATCTCCTTAGAGAAACGGGGTGAAAGTTTATAAAATAGACATTAAGTGCAAGGTATAAATAAAAATATCAAGTTTTATTGTAATGAAAAAAGCGATTAGTTTAAAGCAAAAAATAAAGGTGGGTCTTACTGTTATGCAAAAGTGTACACTCTTGTGGTGCAATATTGTACATTCTTGTCATACAAAAGTGTACAATGTAGTATGACAAGAATGTACACTTTTATAATTGCTGATTATCAGATTGACTATGCCTGTATTCACTTTACACATTTTGGTTAATATCTACTGTTTTCCTTCACAGTTTCTTGATTGTTTTACTGTTTCACTTTACACCTTCAGGAATACCTTATTGATTATCTTACCTGCTCGTCTTTCCGATCATAAATCAATACATCCCATAAACAGTGTATTTTTCCAGCTTCTAAATTAGCTATTTATTGACTATCCTGCAAATCATATTATGAAAAACACCGCGGCGGTTCGCCTTAGCGGCTGGAGGCGCGAAGCCTCCAAAGAGCGTTAAGCGGCTACACTTGCTCTCATAGCTTTGGGCGTTTTCATGTTATTGCTCATATGTGGTCGCACATTATTGTAGAAGTCAATGATTTCCGTTATCTTACTTCTAGCTTCAACAATGTCTTTTGGACGTTTCTGACGGTATAGCCACTCCTGTTTAATAATACCATTAACCCGCTCGGCTATCGCATTGTCAGTAGGGTTACTATCTTCCGTCATGCTGATAGAGATTTGCATTTCTTTCAATCTCTCAACATATCTGTTACAACAATACTGTGATCCTCTGTCAGAATGATGAATCAATTTACTGAAATCGGTATCAGGAAACATAGCAATAGCTTGATTAAGTGCTTCTAAAGTGTTATCTGCAACGAGACTACCGGATAGGATCCAACCCACTATTTCATGAGTAAAGGCATCTGTAAGCAAGTGGAGATAGCAAACACCGGCATCTGTTTCAATATAAGTAATATCTGCCACCCATAAACGATTTAAAGTCTTTGGCTTATAGTCTTTTATCAGGTTTTTATACTTCCGATAGTTATGGTTGGAGTTGGTAGTATGACGCCTTTTCAAAGGAGAAAGCATGAGACCTTTGCGACGGAGCAGGTTATAAAAACTGTCCCGCCCCATCAACTTCCCCTCATATACTTCCTTTAGGATCAGAAATAACTTATAGGCACCAATACCGGGTGCTGATGACCTGATTTCGCGTACAAGTTGGGCGACTTTGACCTCCGTGAGAATACGGTCTGAAAGTACTTGCGTACTTACTGAATAATACCCTTCTCTACTCTTACCAAACAGTGAGCACAGGCTTCCGATGGAAATCTTTGGATGCCTGTGCCGAAGGGTATTTACTGCTTGGCGCCAGCTTTTTTTAATAAATCGATGCCGTATTCTTCACGACCGATTTTTAAGACTTCAGACAGAGCCTCATTGCGAAGTTCGGAGTATTCCAAAGCTTTACGAAGACGAAGTAACTCCGCCTGCAACTTTTCTTCCTTAGATAAGGAAGAGGTTACTTGGGACTTTTTTTCTTTCGCTTTGCGCATCGTTTCTATTTGAGATAATAAATCCTGGGACAAAGATAAGTCTTTTGCAGACAATATCAAGGCTTTTTCCCATCTGTAAATACTCCCATGAACCAAACCATCTCGCTGCTCGATGAAATATTTGGTCAAACCAGAACGATAATAATCACTTAATACTTTAAGTTTAAAATCTAAACTATACCTACAACGAGGAGATACTTTACTTGCCATATGAATTTTTATAATGTTAAAACGGTGTAAAGTAAAACTGTATTAAGTCAGATAGATACAATGCCAGGTGTCGACTTCCATCCTTCCTTTGCGGTGAACACTTACAGTCGTTTCAAACAATAAACATTTTAATTATGCCAGTTACAGGTACTTTAACAAATTGACTATTTCTACCGGATTACTTTAAACTCTATCATTTTATGACTTTATAACTCTACCATCACCTGTCACACACACCTCATACAGTGAGTACTCAGCGATCCTGATCTTCATTATTTACCATGCCTTTGTGTTTTTCCGGCAAAGCACTTTCTACGGCAGCGTAGGCTTCTGCCATTGTCTCTTTTATGTTTTCTATCCCTTTGCCTTTAGGCGGGATAGGATCATGGATTGTCAGGATCATGCGGTGAGGGTGAATCCATTTTCCCGTACGGGGAAGGATTTCAAATGAACCATCTATGGTAACCGGAACCACTGCCAGTTGCAAATCGTCTGCCAACTGAAAAGCTCCTTTCTTGAAGTACCCCATATGCCCCGTGAATGAACGTGCCCCTTCGGGGAATACTACCAGTGACACACCGTCTTTCAATGAGTTTTTTGCTTGCCGGATGGTTTCAAGTACCTTTTTCGGTCCCGAACGGTCTACGAAGATATGTCCTGCACTTTCGCACGCTTTACCCACGAAAGGAATCTTTCGCAGACTCTTTTTCATCATCCACTTGAAGTTACGTCCCAGAAAACCATAGATGAGGAATATATCAAAAGACCCTTGATGGTTAGGCACAAATATATAAGACGTACGTTTATGTATCTTTTCACGCCCGTGTACTTTTACCGGAATCAGCAGGAACAGACAGATGAGTTGTGACCATATTTTGCCAGGGTAATATCCCCAGAAGTGTGCTCCACCCAGCAGAGAACCTACAGTTGTGACTATGGCTGTGAGAATAGTCAGCACTAATAATATAGGTAATGCAATGCAAATCTGATAAATATAATACAGTATTTTCATAAGCGTTGGATTTTCGGAGGACAAAGATACAGAATCTCTTTCTATTGTTACGTCTCAAAGTGAATAAAAAATCAGCCAATATCCGTAATGCTGGCAGTTATATGTACCATGGTTGGATTTTACATTTTGATTGTATACTAATAGTTAACTTTGAGAGGGACGGTAGAAGCATTCGTGTTTTTCTTGCTATTTTAAATAAAGTTACTGCAGAAGTTTATTATTTTTTATGTATGTTTGCAAACATAATTATAAAAAAACGATGCAAACAAAGCACCTCTTTTGGGTTATTTGATGAAAAAACTACTGAAATATCTATTATTTGTTTTTTGTAACTTACTTTGGGTGAGTAGCACGGATGCTGCTGTCGATATGAAGGAGAATGCTATTTTACAGAAACAAATCATAGAGTCTTTTCGCAATAGTCTTGGTTTTAGTGTGTTGGAGGAAGGAGACAGTACAGTTATTTATAGTGATAGTCTGCTCTCTGTTCTTGAAAACAGTAAACAATATGATGCCTATTTTGAATTGTCCCGCATCATTATAAAATCTCAGGTACTTAAGGGGGAAACCCGGATGGCCATCGCACATAGTGATGTGATGTACTCAAAAGCCAAAGTACAAAATCATTTTTTAGGATTGGCTCTTTCTCTCAGCGCTATTGGTGAGGTGTATGCTGCTGTTGGAAGAAACAAAGAGGCAGGTGATGTTTATGAGCGTTCTTTAGAAATCTTCGAACGACACAAACTGGATGAGGGAATGAAGAAAACGTTGCTTGTGGAGCTGATCGAATATAATATTCGTATGGAGAATACAGGTGCTACTGCAAAATACCTTGGGCTACTGAGCCAGTATTCTACAGGTAAACAATCAGAGTTGGAACTGGATATCCTGCGCATCTTTAATGCTTATTATAAAACTCAAATCTGGAATTTGGAAGAAGCCGGGCAGTACCTGACCGAAGTACGGGAGCATCAGCAGAAACTAATACCCGCCCTTCAGCAGTATTTTATAGTTGCAGAGGCATTTTATCTGAAGAGAATGGGGAAATTAGAAGAAGCATTGAAGGCATACGACCGTTTTTTCAATCTGGAACATGCCAGTGATAATTACGCATTTTATGTCAGTACGATGAAAGGAAAAGCAGAGTTACTGGAAAAGATGGGACAAAAAGAAGAGGCTGCCAGCTTGTACAACACGATCTATTCTTATATAAACTCTGTGTTCAAGGCAAACTACCCTAAAGAAATAGATCAGCTTTGTGCCCGTTTTCAGGCAGACCAGCTGGCTTATCATATTGAGCGTGCCCGTACTCAATCTCTCCGTTATTATGTAATGGCTGTTGTGGGATGTGTATTGATACTGGCACTATTTATTTTTCTTAGCTGGAAGAAGATATTTCATTTGAGGCAATCAAAGAAGAAACTGGAAGATATGAAACTAAAAGCAGAAAATGCCATTCGTAAAAAGAATCTGTTTCTTTCTAACATGAGCCATGAAGTACGTACTCCTCTGAATGCAATTGTTGGCTTCTCTACACTGATGGCATCCGAGGAAATGGAAGTGGATGAGGTTTCCAGAAAGGAATTTTGTGAGATAATCAAGGTTAATTCTTATCAGTTGTTGAAGTTAATCAATGATATTATTGATTTCTCTGATTTTGATGGTGACAATATCAGTATGAATATCAGGGAATATGACGCCGTGAAGATTTGCCATGAAGTAATAGATACAGTTGCCGCTTCTTATCGGTTACAAGTTGAGCTACGCTTTGATACTCCGCTGAAATCTCTGATGATAGATACCGATGACTCCCGGCTGCGGCAGGTGCTCATCAATCTGATAGTGAATGCAACGAAGTTCACTTCCGAAGGCTCTATTGTCTTGCGGCTGGAACGATGGGACGATGACCGTAATATGGCTCTGTTTTCCGTGACGGATACAGGATGTGGTATTCCGATAGAGAAGCAGAAACTTATTTTCGAACGGTTTGAGAAACTGAATGATTTTGTACAAGGTACTGGATTGGGACTTTCTATCTGTCTGTTGATTATGAAGAGGTTCAAAGGCCGGATATGGATTGATGAAAGTTATACGAAGGGAGCGCGTTTCTGTTTTGTACATCCACTGAAAAGCGGAGCCGACTTATATACCGCAGGTTTATGAAAAGGTTGATATTTGTCTTATATATTACTCTTCTGCCATTGACCTTGTTTGCCGAAAATGATGCAAAGATAGTTTACCGTGACAGTATCTTGGCTGTGGCAGAACGTATACTTTCGGATACCGGCAGGATCTCTTATCTTCAGAAGACGGCTTATTGTCATCAATATCTTCCTTATAATAAGTATTTTGCAGCAGCCCTTTATGAGGAAGCAAAACTTCGAAAGAATCTCTTTTATGAAAATGAAGGAGCTTATTATATGGCCGGCTATTATGATAAAAAACACGATCCGGATAGTCTGGAGTACTGGGTAGGGCAACTGAAAGAACTTGCTTCCCAGGCAGGAGAATATGACTATTATCTGGAACGGAAAGCAGCCCTCAGTCGTGCACTGGCTTCTAAAAGGTTGATAGAAAAGGCGGTATATGTAGCCAAAGAAGTGTTGGACGAAGCTATTGAACGTAAGAGCAATAATGGGAAAATTGCCGCATACAATAGTCTGGGATGTGCTTATTCCGTATCTAGTCGTCATGAGCAGGGACTGGAGGTGCTTTTGAAAGCATATCGGGAGTTTACTCCTGATACAAAGCCCTTTCTGAAAGTAGATGTGCTTTCGCGTATCGCTCAGGTGTATGGGAGTAGAGGAGATGATAAATCAAGAATGGTTTATTTACGTAAAATGAAAAGTCTTCTGCAGGAAGTGATGACAAACGAACCGGAAGCACGGGATAATTGGACCGATCTGGCAATAGATTGTGAAGTGAAGCATGTGTTGCATTATATGGATCAAAAAGATTTTGAACAGGCTCAATTATATATTGAACGTGCACAAGCTTTGCTCAGTCCACATGTCGATTCGGTGTTCTGGCTGAATATACAGCTCATACGTCTCCAATATTTTTCGCGTACAAAAGAGTATGATAAGAGCATTGCTTTAGTGGATGAAGTTACTCCGATTGTATTGAAAAGTTATGTCTCTACATTTGGCAATCTGATCAGCCATAAAGCAGGCACCCAGCAGCGTAAGGGGGATATAGACGGAGCACTTGAAACGTGGCGTTATCTGATATGGGCACAAGACTCGCTGAATAATGCTTTTACTGCCAATGAGTTGCAGCAGGTAAAAGAGATTTATCATATAGATGAACTTCTTTTAGAGAAGCAGAAGATACGGAATACGAATTACATATGGGTGTTCGGTACATTGCTTGTACTCTCAATATTGGCTCTTTTGTTTTATATCTACACGCACTTCCTTTCCGGCAAGATAGCTTTGGCTGAACGGGCGGCAGCCGAAGCGGCAGCCCATTCCGAAGCGGATAACATGGCAAAAGAACGCTTGAAGATGGAAATTAGCCACGATGTTCGTACTCCATTAAATGCGGTAGTGGGGTTTGCAGAACTGTTGTCTGAATCCGAAGAACTTGACAAAGAAAGTAAACTGAGTTATGGGAAGATTATTCAGGAGAATGCAGAACAGTTATTAGGATACGTGAATAATATATTGGAGCTTTCACGGCTCGAATCCGGAAAGATACAGTATGAACAGGAACAGGTAGAGGCCATTTTGTTGTGTCGGAATATCATTCGGCTTGCCAATAGCCAGGAGCCCGGGGAGGATAGGATTGTTCTGAAAACAACTCTTGAAAGCCAGATGATTTGTACGGATAAGAAATGGCTGGTGTCATTGTTGCGCGGAGCATTGGCTCGTGGGGATAGTAATATGGCTTGTGAGACAATCGTTTGCATTGAGTGGGACAGAGAAGCAGACGTACTGGTTTTCCGTATAGCAGGCACCTTGTTGGCACAGGAAAATTTGAAAGACAAAAAGATATTGATCCGTAATGAGATTAATTCCCATTTTATTCGTTACTTTGGCGGTACTTATACAGTAAGTGCAGAAGCGGATGAAGGCCCGACAGTCATTTTTACTTGTCCGTTGTCTGCACCGGGTAATTGATTTATAATGTAGATATTTTGAATGATACGTATATTGCATACAGCCGACTGGCATCTGGGACAGACCTTTTTCGGTTATGACAGGGTGGAGGAGCATACGCACTTTCTCCAATGGTTGGTCCGTGAGTTAAAAGAAAACAAGATTGATGTATTATTGGTTGCGGGAGATGTCTTTGATGTTTCCAATCCTTCCGCGGCATCCCAACGTATGTTTTATCATTTTATACGGCAGGTGACGGAAGAGAATCCGAAGTTGCAGTTGGTAGTTGTGGCAGGCAATCATGATTCTGCTGCACGTCTTGAAGCACCCGTACCTTTGTTGCAGGAGATGCGTACGGAGATCAGAGGTATTGTCCGGAAACATGAAGGAGAGATTGACTATGATCATTTGATTGTAGAGTTAAAGAATAGTGAAGGAGAAGTAGAAGCCCTCTGTCTGGCGGTTCCTTTTTTGCGGCAGGGGGATTATCCGGTTGTTGCAACAGATGGTAATCCGTATGCCGAAGGTGTGAAAGAACTTTATGTCCGGTTACAGGAACGGGCGCTTCAACGGCGTAAGGACGGACAGGCTCTTGTGGCAGTGGGACATTTGCAAGCCACAGGTTCAGAAATTGCCGAACGTGATTTCAGTGAACGAACCATTATCGGAGGGTTAGAGTGCGTCTCTCCGGATACTTTTACAGAGCAGATTGCTTATACGGCCTTAGGACATATACACAAGTCTCAACGAGTGTCGGGCAGGGAGAATGTACGCTATGCCGGTAGCCCTTTGCCGATGTCTTTTGCAGAGAGGGAGTACCATCATGGAGTAGTGATAGTGACTCTTGCAGAAGGGTGGGCGGTAGAGATTGAGAAGCGGGAATACATTCCGCTGGTAGGTCTTTTGAGTGTACCGCGAGGAAAGGCTGCTACTCCCGAAGAGGTTTTGGAGGAGCTTGCACATTTGCCGTTGGCTTCGGAAGAGGCAGAGGGAGAACAAACAGAGAGAAGTTTACATTTTCCTTATTTAGAAATAAAAGTCCTTTTGACAGAGCCGGAACCAATGCTTCGTCAACAAATAGAAGAGGCTATTGCCGATAAGGCTGTTCGCCTGGCACGCATCGTATCTGTTTATCGGCAGGCAGAAGAGAACACCCTTGAAGAAGAGGTGTTAGCTGCCGGACTTCAGGAAATGAATCCGTTACAGATCGTGAAAGCGACTTTTGAAAATACATATCAATCTGAGATGCCGGAAGAACTGGAACGTTTGTTTCAGCAGGCGATGAGGGAGGCGGAATGAAAATACTAACAATACGACTTAAGAATCTGGCTTCTATCGAAGGGACTTTCGAGGTGGACTTCACTGTTGAACCTCTTCGGTCAGCTGGTATATTTGCAATTTCCGGTCCTACGGGAGCCGGGAAATCTACGATATTAGATGCTTTGTGTTTAGCTCTTTATGATAAGACACCCCGTTTCGCTGCTTCGGGAGAGAGCCTTTTTCTTTCGGATGTAGGAGAGAATCAGGTGAATCAGTCTGATGTAAAAAACATTCTTCGCCGTGGGACGGGAGAAGGATTTGCGGAGGTTGATTTTCTGGGGGCGACAGGACGGCGTTACCGTTCCCGTTGGTCTGTCCGGCGGGCACGCAGTAAGGCCACGGGTTCTTTACAACCTCAGTCGCTTCAGGTTACCGATCTGGATAAGGAAGAGGATTTGCAGGGTACAAAGACTGAGCTTCTGGCGCAACTGGTTTCTCTGGTCGGGCTTACCTACGAGCAGTTTACCCGTACGGTGTTGCTTGCCCAAAATGATTTTGCCACTTTTCTGAAATCCCGTGAATCCGCCAAAGCCGAATTGTTGGAGAAACTCACGGGTACTGAGATTTATTCCCGCATATCACGAGAGATATACACTCGTAGTAAAGCGGCTGATGAAGCAATGAATCTTCTCAAAAACAGTATCAGCCTTATTGAGCTTCTCCCGGAAGATGAATTACAAAATCTGCAAAAGGAGAAAGAACGATTGATTCAACTTCGCACAACAGGAACGAAGCGGCTTGCTGAGTTGAATGCACAATTCAATATTGTCCGTTCTCTTGTGGTGAAACAAGAGCAGCTCACTAAAAAGCAGCAGGAAGAATCTGTGGAAACAGAAAAACTAAAGAAACTCCACGAAGATCTGCTTGCACAGACTGGATATCTTGCCCATTTTCGGGAACAGTGGGAAGCCCTGCAACCCGAATTACTGAAAGCACGTGAACTGGATGTTCGTCTGCAAAGTTTGCACAATGATTACAAGCAATCTCAACAAACTTTGCAACTCACACAGAAACAGGTTGCTGATCTTGAGAAAAGGCATCACGTCAGTAGAGAGGCATTGAGCGCTTCTTGTAGTGCCATCAATCGCCTTTTGAAGAGTGAGGATGCATTCAATCCGTCTCTGTCCACAGATCTGGATCGGATAGAGCATATTCTCGTCCGCGAAGAGCAACAATTAGCCCTTCTTCAAAAGGAAAATGACGACCGTGTTTCCCGGCTTAATGCTTTTGGTATCCAGTCTGTAGGTGAGGAACAGAATAAACTTTTGCAAGAACAATCCCGCTTGCAACATGCTTTACAAGCCAGTATATTGCTGAATCAGTTGCGTGAAAAACAGAAAGTAATATCTTCAGAGCTTGATACTTTAACTCAGCAATTGGTTGCTAAACAGGAGCAAACTGCCTCTTTGCAACGACTTTATGAGAATGCCCGTATGGCTATGGGGAAAGATGTAGTGGCTTTGCGTCATGATCTGCGAGAGGGTGAAGCTTGTCCTGTTTGCGGCAGCCTTTCACACCCTTACGGGCAAGACAGAGAAATGGCAGATACGCTTTACCACTCCATAGAAAAAGAATACCGTATAGCTGTCGATGCCCATAAACTGCTCAATGACCGTTGTATAGCCCTTCAGCGCGATGTTCGTAATATTATTGCCCAAGAGAAAACTCAGGAGGAGGTACTTGCTGCTTATTCTGAAACAGAACGTACTCCGGAACATTTTGATACTTGTCTGAAAACATTGCGACAACGCTTACAGGAACTGGAGGATAGAATAAATCAGTATCAGCAACTATATGCAGAATGGCAGCAAAAGGATGAAGGATTGAAGAAGTTGCGCCACCATTGTGAATCGCTCCGTGAGGGAATCACCCGGTCCCGGTTATTGATGCAGCAAGCTGCTGCTATAGCCGAACAATTGGCTATGGTACAACAAACGGAAACGACACAACGCACCCATTTTAAAACAGTCAGTGAGCAGTTGCAGCAGTTACAGCAACAGCGTGCCACCCTTCTGAAAGGAAAACCGGCGGATGAAGCAGAGGCCGTGGTACGCCGTAAAGAGAAGGAGCTGAATGATGCGTTGGAATCGGCCCGTAAATCGGTGGAGCAGGTGCAAACCAATCTCTCAGGTATACAGGGAGAGCTAAAACAACTGTCCCGGAATATTCTTGAATTGAGTGAGCAGCAAAAACAGATTGAGAATCCTGAAACATTGTCCGAAGCAATTGCTGCGTGCCAGTCTGCCAATCAGGAAACAGAGCGTCGGCTATCGACAGTAGAAGCCTGTTTGTTACAGCAAGAGCAAAACAAGAAAAAACTGAAAGAGATAGAAGCAGAATGGAAAGAAAAACAGGCCGTTGCCGAGCAATGGGGGAAACTGAATAAACTGATTGGTAGTGCTGACGGAACAAAGTTTAAAGTAATTGCCCAGAGCTATACTCTCAACCTCTTGTTGCTTCATGCCAACAAACACTTATCTTATTTATCAAAGAGATATAAGCTCCAGCAAGTATCCGGAACACTGGCTTTACAAGTTATCGACTGCGATATGTGTGATGAAGTACGTACTGTTTATTCTCTTTCCGGAGGCGAATCCTTTCTCATTTCTCTGGCATTGGCACTGGGGCTTTCATCCCTGTCGAGCAACAATCTGAAAGTGGAATCTCTTTTTATTGACGAAGGTTTCGGATCACTGGATGCCGATAGTTTACGCACTGCTATGGAAGCATTGGAACAGTTGCAGATGCAGGGGCGAAAGATTGGAGTCATTTCGCATGTGCAGGAGATGAGCGAACGCATCTCCGTGCAGATACAACTACATAAATCGGTGAACGGGAAGAGTGAAATAGTGATTAGTTCAGTGTAATAACCGTTATTTCGGGCCATGCGCCGAAACGGAAAGGTAATCCGACAAATCCCAACCCTACGTTTACGTACAGGTTTCGCCCTTCTTCAGAATACATTCCGCTCCATTCCGGATAGACAAAAGAGGAAGGGGAGTGGTGTCCCAATGCCATTTGCATGGCATGTGTATGTCCTGCCAGCATCAGGTCTATTGGGGATTGAGGCAATACTTCCCGCCGCCAGTGTGTAGGGTTATGACTCAACAATAGCTGAAACATACCTTCGGTTCCCTGCATTGCCTTAGTCAGATCACCATGTTGTGAGAAGGGCGGTTCGCCTTCGTTTTCTACTCCAATCAGGGCGATACTGTCATTGCCCTGATGCAGGATAACATGTTCATTGTTCAACAATTTCCAACCCATTTCCGCCTCACGTTTTTTCAGATCGGCAAGATTCTCAACTTGCGCGCGTTGACTTTCCCATTTGTAGTACGGACCATAGTCGTGGTTTCCCAAGACAGAGTAGACACCATCTTTTGCATGTAGTCCGGATAGGATTTGCTGAAATCCGTCTAACTCTTTCGCCTGATTATTCACCAGGTCTCCGGTGAAAACAATCAAGTCCGGATGCTGGGCATTGACGAGATCAACCATACGTTGCAGTGCCCGTGCATTTCCTTCCCAGCTACCTATATGTATATCTGATAGTTGAACGATACGATATCCTTTGAAAGCTGGCGGCAGTTTAGAGGAGTAATAGGCAACCTCTTTCACTTCAAACTGAGTTTTACCAATCAGAGAACCGTACAGAATAACTCCTGCATTGATTACGGCGAGCACTAATCCGGCATATACAAACGGGGTTTTAGGCCAGTGCAACAGGTAATTGAATGGAAGCCCGATAACAGAACACAACATAAAGGTCAATTTGGGTAATGCGAACAGGAACAATACAACGGCAAACCAGCCGATCCCCCGCATGTGCTGACTTACGAAGTCTTCGGGAGTAAAGAATGTGAGACAGATAAGTCCTGCTAACAGGAAGAAGGAGGGAGCCCAATAAAGCACTTTTAAGACCGGATGAACCATCTGTCGCGCGATAAACATCTGGTAGATATAGATGTCTGGTAAAATAACTATTAGTGTTAGAAAAATAAAAATTCGTTGTAACATATGTATGATTATTGTTTTTGATACGAAAGTCTCCTCCGTTTTAATAAACAGAGAAGACTTTACTTTGTTAGAGAAAATAGAGAGTATGGTTTAAGTTAATTATTATCTTTCAATTCTTTTAACTCTCCGAGATTTTTCTTTATCTCGCGGAGTCGGTTCAGATTCTTACGATATATCCAAAGTGGGATGATGATACACACGGTCCATATAATGAAAAAGAAGATGATCATTCCGGTACCATGTTGCCACACCTCCCGATAAAAGAAAAAGAATACGGCCATAAATAAAATGAAACCTATTCCTATCATCCGTTCACGGATCACCCATCGGTGAATGCGGTTGAAGCGGGATATAACGGTCACAAGTGGTAATTCGTCAATCGAGGTGTTACTCAGATAGCGGGAACTAAACAAGTCCCATCCCAAAGCTGGCACCAATGCTATCAGGATAATCTGATAATAGATATCCGGGAATACCCCATCGTATATAAATGTAAACAGGAGTAATGCGATAATTGTCAGCGAAATAATACGTAGCCTTTTGTTTAGTCGACTCATTTCGTTGATGTTTTTCGTAGCATGATTAATGAGCTGGGATATTTCTTCATCTTTGACTAGTTTCTTATCTTTCAGATGTTCATCCAGTGCGTTCCATGATTTTTTAAGTTCATCCAGTTCCATATCTTATTCCTCCTTCTTCATTTTCTTAAGTTTGTCTTTAATTCGGCTTAGTTTGGTTGCAACATTTGTTACGGTGAGCCCAGTGATTTCAGCCATTTCTTCATAGCTTTTTTCTTCGAGATAAAGCAGTATGATAGACTTGTCGAGTTGCCCCAGTTGGTTTATCATCCGGTACAATTGCCTTAGCATTTCCTGGAGTGGGTCATTATCTTCGGTCATCCAGTCGGCTTCACGGCTCAGCGTTACAAACTCCGGTACATTTTTTTCTTTGCGGATAAAGCTGATACAAGTATTTAGTGCAATGCGGTATATCCAAGTTGATATTTTGCATTCCCTCCGAAATTTTGGATAAGCTCTCCAAAGATTGAGCACCACATCCTGGTAGAGGTCATTGAGTGTAGCATTGGGGGTAGTATAAAGGTAACATACCTTATATATGACCCGCTCATACTCCCGGATGACCGATAGGAATTCCTGTTCTACACTTTCGTTGACTTGCGTGGCTTTTGAATCCATTGGCTTTTTTCTCGATTGCTTTTTAGATTGTTAGTCGTTGGGGGATAAGAAAAATCACAGTGAGATATGCAAAGATAGGAAGTATTTTTATGAATGTTAGAATATATGCCTTTTATATTTTGATGACAAACTTAGTATTTTAACAGTGACTTAAAATGCATATTAACAGTGCGTTAAATACGTACTTTTGTGGTGTAAAAGTACGTACTTTCTTATGGCTTGATTATCAGCCTTATTCAACTAATCCTGTAAATTTGCTGCCAGGAACTTTCGCATTTCTTCTACTGATTTTCCCCGGCGGGTTGCGTAATTCAGTAACTGGTCTTCTCCGATTTTGCCAACAGAGAAGTATTCGGAAGCAGGATGTGCAAACATCAAACCACAGACAGAGGCATGCGGATACATGGCCCCGTTTTCTGTAAGTGATATACCGATTTGCCTCATATCTAAAAGCTCGTTGAGCAGAAAGTTTATTGACTGATCGGGGAGGGAAGGGTAACCTACAGCCGGGCGAATGCCTTGATACTTTTCTACGAGCAATTCGGGGATGGTCAGATTCTCTTCTTTGGCATATCCCCAGACTTCTTTGCGCACATATTCGTGCATCTTTTCTGTTGCAGCTTCTGCAAGGCGGTCGGAGAGGGTTTGTACAAGGAGGTGTTTATATGGATCTTTTTCATAAAGCCCTTCCATATCTGCATCGATTGTGGAGGCAAAAGCACCCACAGTGTCGGTTATGCCAGATGACAAGGGGCGGACAAAGTCACTCAGGCAAAGGAATGGACCTCCTTCGCGTTTTTTAGCTTGCTGGCGAAGCAGGGGAAAAGTAATGCCGTCCAGTATCAGGTTGTCATCCTGTGAATTTGCCTGGCAGAGCTTAAAGATTGTTTTTACTTCAAAATCTTCGTCCAGTAAGTTCAGCATCCGATTGGCTTCTTTGAAGAGTTGCATAGCTTCCGATGCCTTCGGGCGTTCTTCTTCCGGAAATGATGTTAGCCAGGAAGCACGGCAAACGTCGCACCCATGTATATCGGCTATCGCAGCAAAACGGGGTTGAAAGCCCCATGCATGAAAGAAGTAGATCCAATTGATATAGGGACTGACTTCGTGAATTTTATATGATACTATTGTTGACAAGTTTTTAATAATAAATGGTCGGTGAATAGTGATTAGTGAGTAGTGATAAGTGATTAGTACCATGCGGATCACAGCACAGCTACTGATCACTAATCACTAACCGTTTATCACTAATTTCTAAATCTTAATTCCTGTCCACGATAATTTTCGTCTACCGCTCCATCGGAATATAACAAATGTCCGTTGGCAAAAGTTTTTTCAACCTTCCAGCGGAAAGTATGTCCCTCTAACGGACTCCATTGGCATTTGCTAAGAATACACTCTTTATTTACAGTCCATTCGCTATTGGGGCGAACGAGTACCAAGTCGGCCTGATTGCCTGTCCGTATGTAGCCACGATTATGTATCTCGTATATTTCGGCAGGGGCATGGCACATTTTTTCTACTACCTTTTCAAGGGTAAATATGCCTTCATCTACCAGTTCTAACATACTTACAAGGGAGAATTGTATCATAGGCATGCCGGATGCTGCTTTTAAGGCACCTCCTTCTTTATCGGAGATCAGATGAGGAGCGTGGTCAGTGGCAATTGAATCAATAAGTCCGGAGTTTACAGCATCGCGCAGCGCATTTCGCTCTTTCTTTTTGATAGCAGGATTACACTTGATACGTGTGCCCAGTTCCTGATAGTCACTGGAAGCAAATAGCAGATGGGCAACGCATGCTTCGGCCGTTATTCGTTTCTCTGATAATGGAATGTTCTCGAACAGTTGCAACTCTTTAGAAGTAGAGATGTGCAGTATATGCAGACGGGCATCGGCTATACGCGCCAGTCGAACAGCAAGCTCGGAAGACTGATAACAGGCTTCCGACGAACGGATATTGGGATGATACTTTAGCGGTACATCGCCATCTGCTCCGTATTTTTCCAGATATTTGACTGTATTGTCTTTGATGATAGATTGATCTTCACAGTGGGTGGCAATCAGCAGATCGGTTCCGTTGAATATATTCAGCAGGCTGGCCATCTTGTCCACCAGCATATTGCCGGTACTCGAACCCATGAATAACTTGACACCGCATACACGGTGCTTGTCCAGTTGTTCGAGCAGAGGATAGTTGTTGTTGGTAGCGCCAAAATAACAGGAGTAGTTTACAGAACACTTTTCAGCCAGATGGTCGAGTTTGGCGTTCAGGGCGTCCAATGTTGTTGTTTGCGGACTGGTATTAGGCATATCCATGATAGATGTTACTCCGCCGGCTGCTGCTGCCCGGCTTTCGGTGATGATATCTGCTTTGTGAGTTAATCCCGGATCACGGAAATGAACATGACCGTCGATAACTCCGGGCAGTAGATAGCATCCTGTTGCATCGATTGTTTCGTCACAAGGAATGGAAGGCTCTTGATTTTCAACCAATATTTCCGCTATCTTTTCTCCTTCTATAATCACCGAAGCGGGTACTTGAAGCCCTTCGTTTACAATGATTGCATTCTTTATAAGTGTTCTTTTCATCTGAAATCTACAATTTTAAATTACCCATAAGACTTTGTCGTTCACGGTTTGTTGTTTCCCACTTTTTGGGGATACTTATGAAACCAACTGTTTAGTTTCAGCTTGATTACTCCAAATACAGCTTCGCCAAAAATACTACCGTTCATTTTGGAGGTACCTAACTCCCGGTTGATAAAGATGACGGGTACTTCGATTATTTTGAATCCGCATTTATAAGCCGTGAACTTCATTTCTATCTGAAAGGCATATCCTTTAAAGCGGATATTGTCCAAGTCTATGGTTTGGAGTACACAGCGTCGGTAACATTTGAACCCGGCAGTGGTATCGTGTACCGGTATTCCGGTTATGAACCGGACATATTTGGATGCGAAGTATGACATAAGGACACGTCCCATAGGCCAGTTTACTACATTTACTCCACTGACATAACGCGAACCGATTGCCACATCGCCTCCTTCTTCTGCACAGGCTTTATACAAGCGGGGCAGATCTTGCGGATTGTGACTAAAGTCGGCATCCATCTCGAAGATATATTCATAATGGTGGGCAAGCGCCCATTTGAAACCTGCAATATAAGCAGTCCCCAATCCGAGTTTACCTTTGCGCTCCAACATGAACAGACGTTCGGGGAACTCCTCTTGCAGTTTTTTCACGATGGCGGCTGTTCCATCCGGTGAACCGTCTTCGATGACGAGAATATGGAACTCCTTTTCCAGCCCGAAAACAGCACGGATAATATTCTCTATATTTTCCCGCTCGTTGTAGGTTGGTATGATAACAATGCTGTCCGATGGTGTGTGCATAATCGTATCTGTATTTGCAGACAAATGTAACGCTTTTCCGTTACTTACCGAAAATAGTGTATCAAAACTAAGGATAATTTAGTACTTTTGCGAGGATTTTCACCACAGAGAGCACAATTATCTTACAAGGGTTCTATTTTTTCTTAAAACTCAGTGGGACTCTTTGGCTCCTTTGGCGAGTTAAAAACAGGAACAATGACTATCACCGAACTGCAACAACAATACGCCTTTCATCCCAACGTGACTGTTATGTGTCAATTGCTGAAAGACGTTTCTGTAAATCACATTTTTTGTGGAGGATTGTGCGCTTCTTCTGCTTCGCTTTTTTCGTCAGCGTTGGTACAGAAAAGTCCGTCTCCTTTTGTGTTTATTTTGGGCGATCTGGAGGAAGCCGGTTATTTTTATCATGACCTGACACAGGTGTTGGGAGGAGAGCAGGTGCTTTTTTTCCCTTCTTCTTTTCGCCGTGCCATCAAGTATGGTCAGAAGGATGCAGCCAATGAGATATTACGTACCGAGGTGCTCAGCCGTTTGCAGAAAGGAGAAAAGGGTTTGTGCATTGTTACCTATCCCGATGCATTGGCGGAGAAAGTCGTTTCGCAGGAAGAACTGGACGATAAGACTCTTAAGCTGAACGTAGGTGAACATGTTGATTCCGGTTTTATTACGGAGGTATTGCATAGCTACGGTTTCGAATACGTAGATTATGTTTATGAACCGGGACAATATGCTGTACGCGGTAGTATCATTGATGTTTTTTCTTTTGCATCGGAGTATCCTTATCGTATCGATTTCTTTGGAGACGAAGTAGAGAGTATCCGCACATTTGAGGTCGATACACAGCTGTCGCGTGAGAAGAAAAATAGCATTGTTATCGTTCCGGATCTGGCGCTGGCAGGGGCGATGTCTTCTTCATTCCTTGATTTTATCCCGAAAGATACGATATTGGCCATGCGTGATTTCCTTTGGTTGCGTGAACGTATTCAGACCGTTCATGATGAGGCATTGACTCCGCAGGCACTTGCAGTACAGGAAGCCGAAGATAATGGGGGGATTAAGCTTGAAGGGGCATTAATTGATGGTGCCAAATTTACCGTTCGCGCTCTTGATTTCCGAAGGATGGAGTTTGGCAACAAGCCTACCGGAACACCGGATGCTACGATTGAGTTTGAGACAACGGCACAACCTATTTTTCATAAGAATTTCGATCTGGTAGCTGCTTCTTTCAGAGAATATCGTGAGAAGGGCTATTCACTTTATATCTGTAGTGACAGCAGGAAACAGACTGAACGTATACGGGCTATTTTTGAAGACAGAGGTGACGAGATACCTTTTATTGCAGTAGAGCGTACTCTGCATGAAGGTTTTGCCGATGATGCCTTGCGTCTGTGTATCTTTACAGATCATCAGTTGTTCGACCGTTTTCATAAATACAACCTTAAAAGTGATAAAGCCCGTTCGGGAAAAGTAGCTCTTTCGCTCAAAGAGCTTAACCAGTTTACCCCTGGTGACTATGTGGTGCATACCGATCACGGCGTGGGGCGTTTTTCAGGATTGGTACGTATCCCTAACGGTGATACCACCCAGGAAGTCATGAAATTGGTGTATCAGAACGAGGATGTGGTTTTTGTGTCTATCCATTCGTTGCACAAAGTATCGAAGTACAAAGGTAAAGAGGGGGAAGCTCCCCGCCTGAATAAATTAGGTACGGGTGCCTGGGAGAAGCTAAAGGAACGTACTAAAACTAAGATTAAAGATATTGCGCGCGATTTGATTCTGCTTTATTCAAAGCGCCGTGAAGAAAAGGGATTTGCCTATAGTCCCGATAGCTTTCTGCAACGTGAGTTGGAGGCTTCTTTTATTTATGAAGATACACCCGACCAGAGTAAGGCTACTGCCGAGGTGAAGGCAGATATGGAACGTGACCGCCCGATGGATCGCCTTGTTTGTGGGGATGTGGGGTTTGGAAAGACAGAAGTGGCTATCCGTGCTGCCTTTAAGGCAGTGGCCGATAATAAACAGGTGGCAGTACTGGTACCTACTACCGTGTTGGCTTATCAGCACTTTCAAACCTTTCGCGAACGACTGAAAGGACTCCCCTGTAAAGTGGAGTACCTGAGCCGTGCCCGTACTGCCGCACAAACGAAAGCGGTACTTAAAGGACTTAAAGAAGGAGAAGTGGGTATCCTTATCGGTACGCACCGTATCCTGGGTAAGGATGTGCATTTCAAAGATTTGGGCCTGTTGGTCATTGACGAAGAGCAGAAATTTGGTGTATCGGTAAAGGAGAAACTACGCCAACTGAAAGTGAACGTAGATACGCTGACTATGACGGCAACGCCTATCCCGCGCACGCTCCAGTTTTCGCTGATGGGAGCACGTGATCTGAGTGTGATATCTACCCCGCCGCCCAACCGTTATCCCATACAAACGGAACTGCATACTTTTAATGAAGAGATTATAACCGATGCTATTAACTTCGAAATGAGCCGCAACGGACAGGTGTTTTTTGTAAACAACCGTATAGCGAATCTGCCGGAACTGAAAGCCATGATACAACGGCATATTCCGGATTGCCGCATCGCTATCGGACACGGGCAAATGGAGCCTGCCGATCTGGAACAGATTATCCTCGACTTTGTAAATTATGATTATGATGTGTTGCTTGCCACTACGATTATCGAGAGTGGAATTGACATCCCTAATGCTAATACCATCATCATAAACCAGGCGCAGAATTTTGGTTTGAGTGATCTTCACCAGATGCGCGGGCGTGTGGGACGTAGTAACAAGAAGGCATTCTGTTATCTGCTTGCTCCTCCGCTTTCGTCACTTACTCCTGAGGGGAGGAGACGATTGCAGGCTATCGAAAATTTCTCCGATCTGGGGAGTGGCATCCACATTGCCATGCAGGATCTTGATATCCGTGGTGCAGGAAATATGCTGGGGGCGGAACAAAGTGGTTTCATTGCCGACTTAGGATATGAGACGTATCAGAAAATCCTTTCAGAGGCCGTGTATGAGTTGAAGACAGACGAGTTTGCCGAGTTGTATGCCAACGAGATAAAAGGTGAAGGAGCTGTCAGTGGCGAGCAGTTTGTAGATGAGTGCCAGGTAGAGAGTGACCTGGAGTTGTTGTTGCCTGCCAACTATGTCACAGGAAGTAGTGAACGCATGTTGCTGTATCGCGAGTTGGACGGATTGACTCTGGACAAAGATGTGGAGGCTTTTCGTTCGCGGCTTGAAGACCGCTTTGGCCCTGTGCCTTCCGAAACGGAAGAACTGCTCCGTATCGTTCCGCTTCGTCGCCTTGCAGCCCGTCTGGGAGCAGAAAAGGTATTCCTTAAAGCAGGGCGTATGACGTTGTTTTTCGTATCCAATCCGGACAGCCCATTCTATCAGAGCCAGGCTTTTGGTAAGGTGATAGATTATATGATGAAGTACACCCGTCGTTGCGATTTGCGCGAACAGAACGGACGCCGTTCGATGGTAATAAAAGATATCCCGAATGTAGAGACTGCCGTGAGTATATTGCAGGAAATGGTGGCTTTACCGGTGAAACAGGAAGAATAAACCTACCCGTGTCTGTGTGCCTTGTAGAGCCTGTTTGGAGAGTACGCCTTGCCTGCAAACAGGCAAGGCGTATTCTCCATGCAGGCAAGGCGTGTACTGCAAGCAGCATAGTATGATACTGTATTTTATCTCTTTCCGTACAATTTATCTATCAGGTCCTGGCGTCCGATGCGCCGCAATTCGTTGATGATATTCCGGCGCTCTTCCGGTTTGTACCAGAAGAAGAACTGGCGCTGTGCCAGTTTCTCTCGTTGTGTTTTGGCACTGAATATCGGTTCCAGTGTATAGGGGTGGAATCCGGTGTACCATGCTTCTGTTGCAACGGTCATCGGGGTAGGGGTGAAGTCCTGTACCTGCTCCAGATGAAAGTCCAGTCGTTTGGTGATGATGGCCAACTCAGCCATGTCTTCTTCCTCGCAGCCCGGATGGCTGGAGATGAAGTAAGGGATGAGTTGCTGTCGCAGGTTTTTCTCGGTGTTGATGCGGTCGAATATCTTTTTAAACTCTCCGAACTGGCTGAACGAGGGCTTGCGCATAATATTGAGAACGCGGTCGCTGGTATGTTCCGGTGCAACTTTCAGTCGTCCGCTAACATGCTTCTCGATCAGTTCGCGGGTATATTCATTGGTACTGCGATTTACTGCAGGGTCTTTACTTTGATGCAGTAGCAGGTCATAGCGTACCCCGCTGCCGATAAATGATTTCTTAATGCCCGGCAGTGCATCTACTGCATGATAGATATCAAGCAGGGGACGGTGGTCTGTATTCAGATTCGGACATATTTTGGGATGGATACATGACGGGCGTTTACACTTCCGGCAGACTGTTTCGTCTTTTCCTCCCATCTTATACATATTGGCCGAAGGACCTCCCAGATCACTGAGATAGCCTTTGAAGTCCGGCAACTGCATCACCTCTTTTACTTCTTTGAGAATGGAATCCTTGCTGCGGCTTACGATGAATTTGCCCTGGTGTGCCGAAATGGTACAAAAGGCACAACCTCCGAAGCATCCCCGGTGGATGTTTACCGAGAACTTAATCATATCATAGGCGGGGATACGCTTTCCTTTATACTTGGGATGCGGCAGGCGGGTATAGGGTAGGTTGAACGAGTGGTCCAGTTCCTCCTGCGTCATGGGCGGATAAGGCGGATTGACTACTACGACCTGCTTTCCTACAACTTGCAGGATGCGCGCAGCGGCATATTTATTCGACTCCTCTTCGATGTGGCGGAAGTTAGCGGCCTGCTTTTTCTTGTCTTTCAGGCATTCTTCGTGTGAGTAAAGTTCGATGTCATCTTCCGCACGGGTTACGTCTTCCGTATTGTTTCGTAAATAAGCTGTTTGCAGTAGGTCGGCCGGCATCTCATGGGTGGTTTGCAGTCGTTTGCAAAGGTCGGCGATAGGCTTCTCTCCCATGCCATAGATGAGCAGGTCGGCACCACTGTCACACAGGATACTTTTTTGTATTTTATCCTGCCAATAGTCATAATGACTCAACCGGCGTAAGCTTGCTTCGATGCCACCCAGTACAACGGGAACATCCGGGTATAGCTTTTTCAGTATCTGGCTGTATACAATCGAAGGGTATTCGGGACGCATATCCGGGCGTCCGTCCGGGGTATAGGCATCTTCACTGCGAAGGCGTTTATTGGCAGTATATTTGTTTACCATAGAATCCATACATCCTGCCGAAATGCCAAAAAACAGACGGGGGCGTCCCAGCTTCTTAAAGTCGCGTAGATCATCGCGCCAGTTAGGTTGGGGGATAATGGCTACCCGCAATCCCTGTGCTTCGAGAATGCGGCCAATCACAGCCGGCCCGAAGGAGGGGTGGTCTACATAGGCATCTCCACTGAATAGGATGACATCGAGTTCATTCCATCCGCGCAGTTCTACTTCTTTCTTGGTGGTGGGCAGCCAGTCGGTAAGTCGGTATTCTTTCATGCTGCAAAGATACGGATAATTTATAACTGCACATTTATTTTATATGAAAGGATTCCATAAATCGGGTGGCGGCAGGGTAGTTCGTTCTTACTCCACGTTGCAGTGCGACCATCAGAATATATATCTTACGATTTTTTAGAAACATGTGATAAAGAAGGGTCTCGGTTGTATTACCACTTTGTACCGTGATGGCTATTCCTTGTAGATTGTCTCTTTGGATTTCTTCTTTCTTTATTAACTTCCCGTTAGAAGTACTTACCATCGAGTGAACGAAATGCTGCAATAATAAATTCATAGTTTCGGCTGACATCGTTTCCGGAATGGTTTCTGAAAGAAGTGCCTCTGATAGTTTATAATAACTCACTGAGTCTTCATATTGATACATCTTGATGGTTTTTTCCTCTTCTCCAATCCAGATAGTTACCTCTTCTTCTTTTTGGGGAGTTGGGGCATATGCTTCTATTGCATATATCATTTCGGGTTCCGGATTATCTATTTTATATACTTCGGGTGGATAAGGAAAAAGGATGCTACAACTTAAACTATCAAGACTGATTTTCTGTATCTCTTTGATATAGTTGTCGATGTAAAAACTCTGAATAAACTTTAGGCGTTCGTAGTTGAATCCCTGGTCTTTTTTACAGTGTATCTCTGACGTATATACTTTGTTCTTGCTATATCCAATAAGGAAAAGAATATATTCTCCATTGATGTTTTTCAAAGTATATTGTGTAATAGGAACTCCTCCTTTGGGAAAGATATTTTTGTCCATGAGTTCCAGATTGCTTCCATGCAGCTTTTGGGTGATAAGTTGCATCTCCTTCTTTTCTGCATATCCAGAATCAGATGGGTTTGTTGTTTCCCAGATACTGATGAGGTAAGATTTATTGGGATGTTCTTCTTCCTCTACTATATTTTCAAAACGATAGTTCTTTTCCTCACCGTTTAATTTAGTAGTGGCTGTGGGTTGTTGGTAAAAAGAGGCGCTAATCCCTAATTTCTCTATCTGAATAGTATGCCACTCTCTATCATCCTGCGCTTTTATGGTAACGGATGTAATGAAGGAGAACAAAGTTAATAGACAAGTCAGTGATTTCGTGTGTTTCATAGATAGTTAAGATTGAATTAATGCACTGATAAAGCAGAAGATGAACCAACCGCATACGGCAACTTTCAGTACAGTGCCCATTAAGAATCCCACAAAAGCTCCGAATCCGGCTTTGAGGGCGTGATGTGTCTCTTTTCCTCCTAATAACTCTCCTATAAATGCTCCGGCAAACGGACCGATGATAACACCCCAGGGAGGAAACAGGAAAAGTCCTGCGAAAGTACCGATAATACAACCCCAGTTACCCCAGCTGGTACCACCAAACCGTTTCACCCCGAACATCGGGATAAAATAATCGAGCACCTGAATAGCTATAACGAGGAGTAGCCACAAGAAAAGTTGAGTTATTGTGAATTGTACTTTGTCGGTGAAGTGAAGCAATACCAGAGCCAGATAGGCGATGGGCGGACCCGGAAGCATTGGGACGATGCACCCTATCAGTCCTGCCAACAGGCAGATGCTTCCTATGATAATGAGGAGAATATCCATCCGGTTAACCGATTCGTTTGATAATAGAGATGAACTCTTCGTTTGTCATGCCGAAGCTTTGTTCGCGGTAGTTTACGAAATCTTCCAGATAGTCACTGGCTATGGCATCCATAATGTCTTTTCCGTCAAGGCCAAGTTCGTCGAGCATGAAACGTATGAGGCCCTGATAGGCACGAATGGTTTTCATTCGTTGGTCAGCAGCCGGCACAGCCATCATCTGGCACTGGTGCTCATTGCGGGCAATAAGATAAACGGTAGCGTAGAACTTGTCTATACTACCATATATACTGTTGATTTTCCGGGTGGCTGATCCCGGTAATTCCTTTAATTTCTGTTGTACTTCACTCATGTTTAATGCGGTTTGGGATATGTTTCACCACAGAGGACACAGAGGGCACAGAGACTATATTACTTTAAATATATTTTAAAACTCTGTGCTCTCTGTGTCCTCTGTGGTGAAAGCTTATGTTTGTACGATAAACTGCAAAGTCATTTGTTCGCTACCATAGATTTCGCGAAAACCGATGCCTTGTTCCGATAAGTACTCTTTCAAGTCCTGAAATGCGTCGGCATTATCCATAATAATCTTCACTGTTTCGCCGGGTTGGGCGCTACATATGGCTTTTATAGCCGGGATTAACGGACTGTAAGCAGTCGTTCCACGAGTGTCGGCGGTAATCATGACTCTTCCTCTTCTGCTTCCTGGGAGTTAAACCAGGTAAGGTATAGTTTAATAAGCTGTTGCAGGCCGAATGCCTTCATGTTATTGTGATAAATCACGTCTATGCAGAGATCGAGCAGGTCCTTGCTGTCTTCTTCCTGGCTGGCGATAAGCGAACGGACGTTCAGTTTAAGTTTATCAAGAACAGCTTCGTCTACAATACCATTACTGTCAATCAGGTGACGGAAGAGGGCATATTTTTCAATGGTTTTCAGGTTTTCTTCGGAAACTTCCATGCTGCGTGTGCCGCTGGGATTTGCTTGTATGGTATACATAATGTTTTTATTTTAGAGGTTAATGATAGGGACAAAGATAGAACTTTTCGCGAGAGATTGAACAAATAGGGGGGAAATTAATTAAAAAAGTGATTAGTGAATAGTGATAAGTGAATCAGTAGTTGGCTATTGAGTTCAAAACTGAATAGAAACGAGCTAAATGGCTTTGTATTTTCTATGGCACACGGATGAGGCGGATAAAACGGATGACAACGGATCTTTTTATTTTATTCACTGATAATCAAGGAAAAAGAAAATCTGATCCGTTGTCATCGTTTTATCCGCCTCATCCGTGTGCCATAGAAATAGAACGCAGTTTGATTTAAATCCGTTCAGAAAGAAACAAAAATAACTCTTAACTGATTTCAACTACTGATTCGCATTAATCACTAATCACTATTTATTATTCACTAAAAAAGTTAAGTATTGCTGCCATAACCATTGCCCGGTCTTTGTCCGATTCAATGCTTTCGAAGGGGAAGCCCATAACAAATGTGCGGTAATTCCCTTTGTAGGCAATACCTGCACTTTGGTTATCCGGACTATATGTGAATACGGAAAAGGCAGGTGCTACGGGGACTATACAATCCGGTGCAGTCACCGCATACCTGTTTTCATTGGGTAGGCGGGGAATGGAAATAGTACGTCCCAGTCCGTTGATCTGTCCGGACAGGCTGTTGCGTAGTGAACTTTGATAGCCATATTTCAGCACTTTTTGTGTGAACTCCCGGTTACCTTGCGAAGTATTCATATCACTTCCAGGATAAGAGCCGCTGACGAGAATGTTACCTCCCGATTGGCAGTAAGCCGTAATGATCCGTTGCATAGGCGAGGAGAATGTTTTGTAATATGCCCGGTTGACGGGATCTTCCTTTTCCAGTCCCAGGATATAGTCCACAATGGGATATTCTTCCAATTGTACCCGTCCGTTTTCTACAGCCTCATCACTACATGATACAAAACTATAGTGTCCTGCTGCCTGAATTGCTTTACCATGAATAAATGGATAGTCAAATGTGTTTCCAATGATTTTCATTCCTTCCAGTTCGTTGCCACTATGCCCCAGACTGCCTTTCCCTTCTTTGCCGGCTTGTTTCCGGTCGAATCCGATTTGTGCCCCACTCAGGGAGATGTTGTATAAATAGGGTACGCCAGGATCTTCTTCCAGATCAAACCCTGCGCTGGTAGGTGTGTTGATGATAGCCGGACCGCTCAGACGGTCGAAACCATTGATGATAAGTATTTTCCCTTTTTCATCTTTTGCTTTATAGGCCGATAATATCTCTGAGGGGAAACTTTCGCCACCACGGTTGACTGCTGTGACTTTGAATGAATACACAAGGCCCGGCTCTATTTTTAGGGTATAGGAAGGGTGGCTCACCAGTACACCATTGTCGAAGCCGCCGTAGCCGATGCGGGTATATACTATATATTCACGTGGAGTGGCAGTTGGTTCCAGCGGATCGTTTTCTCCTTGCCAGGAGAGTTCGAGGGTGTTTTTTTTCTTTCCGAACTGAAGGGCGAAGTTGCTTACAGGAAGCGGTTGTACAACATAGTCCTTTCCGTGTTGGCTGCTCACAAAGCGGAGTACACCTTTGTAAATAGCACGCCCTACGGTGAACTTGAAGTTAGGGTCGTGCCCCAGTTGCATATCCGCAAAATTCTGGTGTGATAGTAGTTCTACGATCGTAGAGGGTACAGACGGCAAGCGTGTTTCGCTATAATTGCGATTCCACATGCTACGCCGGGTCCAGGGGATATTGTAGGTAGTGCGGATGTCCCGTTGCAACTGTGTCAATAAGATATCTGCCAGATCACGCGAGGCATAGCGGTCCATGCCTGTGTTCAGCAAGCCGTTATTGAAATCGGTGGTATATATGCCTAATGAGCCGATTATTTCGTCTGTTTTACTATATCCGGCATCACTGTGCAGGGCCAAGGTCATTTCCAACGGTACTCCCAATCCCTTTTCTTTGGGGTTGAACACTGAACCGCCGGACAGATAATTGAGTGTATTGGAGCGTGCATTGATATCATCGGCATAATCATTTTCTCCTTTTCGTCCACCATATATTTCATACGGCATACCTGCCCATTGAACAGAATAACGTGCTCCTTCCAGATAGCGCGGAAGTCCGCTGACGGTTCCGCCTCGTGAGATATTTCCCATACCTCCTCCAAAACGTACTGCATCCGCACACACGACGCCATTCTCTTTGCTCTCATTGCTGAGTACCACCATGCCATAATCATTATTGCCTTTGTCGAACTCAAAAGTCCCCAGATATACCCAGGTACCTCCGCCTATCTGCTGGTTCACATTAAATTCGGTAGCTCCTCCTTTATGAAACACAATGTATTTGGCATCACTTACGCTGTTAGGTAGCGTCTGATAGGATACATATACTGCATAGTTACCCGTTTGTGGGATGGTCGGAATCCATTCTGCAAAGGCTTTGTTCTTTTTCTTTTCTGTACGGGCATAGCGTGCAGTACCGTCCAAAAAAGGATTCTCTCCATCTTTATAGATACGTTTTTTAGATGCAAATCCTTTTCCACCTACTGTTTCCCAACGGGCCTTGCGACTTTTCATTTCCAGATAGATAGAACCGTTTTTCGTGTCGTTATCAACAATTACTTCGTTCTTCTGTGTATCCCGTTCGCGTGGAGTGAAAACGTTGGCACCTGCGTTTTCCAACATCGGGATAACATAGGGCAGGATAAACGATTGTGTAAAAAGGTCTTCTGTTGTACAAAACAGCCGGGGACGTTGCCAGCTCCATTCTCCATTTTCATTCTTGAAATACTGTCCATGGCTCTGCCAGAGAGCAATGTGTCGGTTTTGCAGTCCACGGGATATTTCGTATGGGCGCGATGTATTTGTCACCCAGGGCGCTCCCTTATAGTCAGTATTCAATGAAAGCCGGGTTTTGTCCTTTTTCTTTTTGCGGTAGGCATTAGGGATAAGGTCCTCTATGGGTCTGCCATCGGCGTATATCGTAACATCGAAAAAACGTACCGGACCAGGGAGAATATTTTCTACCTGATTATAAATAGACTCAACAGTTTCGGGTAGAAAGGGCTGATAAGCAAAACTTTCTGAAGCCTGTATTGTGAGTTGCTTTCGGTCAAAGTCAATTTCTACACTTTGTAGTGTGGGTTGTTTTATTTTTGCAGAGGCAGAGGTGTAGCTGTTGAAGTATTCATTCAGCCGATCTTCTACTGTTTTTTCGATAGCTTGCGCAAAGAGTAAATTGGTTCCTACAATAAGTGATAGCAGGAATAGGTATAGCTTTCTCATAAACTTCAATTATTACGGTTTATCACAGAGGAGAACACGGAGTATTATTCGGAGTATTATTTATCTGATTGAAACGTAGATTAACGCAGATTTTCGCAAAATACAAATGTAAAAGGACGAATATCGGTACTTTAATCTGCGTTCATTCGCGTTAATCTGCGTTTTATTCGGATAATAAAGCTCTGTGTTCTCAACGTCCTCTGTGGTGAAATCTTAGTCTGTAAAAGTAGAGTAATTTTCGTTATTCTGTATATAAATTGCGCAGTTTCTCTATATCTGCTTCAAGGTTGTTTATCAGATAACTTTCTATTCCTCCGAATTCTTTGTCTATCACACGGAAAGCCGTTTCCAGATACTCTTTTCTCACGGTAGTCAGCGGCTTCAGTTCCGGATGGTCTTTTGTGATAAAATCATATTTGGCCTGGATATGCTGAGCTGACAGCATATAGTCTTCTATTATTGTATCGCGTTCCACTCCCAGAGCCGAAAGCAGCAATGCAGCTGCAATGCCTGTCCGGTCTTTTCCGGCAGAACAGTGGAAGAGGAGCGGGGTATTGGCTTTCTCTGTCAGGATGCGGAAAAATTCTTTGTATGTATCCTGCATATGGCGAACGATGAATGCGTACACTTCTTCCATAACAGCACTCAGATTGTTTTTGTCAAAATGTGCAATATCACTCATATTGCCGGCTTCGATGGGCAATGGGATATGCTTGGACACAGTCTGTGGCAAATGATCGGCAGCTGCCCTCTTTTCGGCTTCACCTCTGAAATCGACCACGGTTCGTAGCGGTAATAGAGTCAGATAATCCAGGTCTGTGGATGTCAGTTTGTTCATGTCGTCTGAACGCAGAAAAGTTTTCCATTTCACATGTTTGCCATAAATGGTGCGATAACCTCCAAGATCGCGCATGTTATAAGCTCCTGCCATTGGTAGGAGCCGGTAATGAGTATCTTCTTTCTTCATATTAATTTGTCTTTTATTTGTAAACAAAAAAAGAGTGAAGAATTCTCTGTTCCTCACTCTTCTTTATGATTATTTACTAATTGTTATAATGGAATATACTCTACGAATGCTTCCATTGCTTCATAAGACGCAAGGCCAAGATTATCATAGAGTGCGGCTGTACCACGGTTACGGTCTTCGCTACGTTGCCAGAACAGACGTTCGTCATTGCCTAAGAACGGAGCGCTTTCCATTTGCGACTGGTGTTTCAGGATGGAATTACGTTTAGCACGCAACTCTTCCGGACTGATAGGTACTGCCATTTCGATGTTTTCAATTTCCCATTCAGCCCATGCACCACGATACATCCAGATACGGCAGTCTTTCAGCCATTTGGCTCCCTCTTCTTTTTCCAAATCTATAGCAGCAAATACAGCATCCGTACAAACGCGGTGGGTTCCGTGCGGATCGGCAAGGTCACCGGCTACGAATATCTGATGAGGCTTCACTTCGCGGAGCAGGTTACGTACAATTTCTACATCTGCCTCACTGATAGGATTCTTCTGGATTTTGCCTGTTTCATAGAATGGCAGATCCAGGAAGTGAACGCGGTCCAACGGAATGTTATTGTATGTACAAGCCGTACGGGCTTCGCCACGGCGAATCAGACCTTTGATAGTCAGGATATCGCGTGAATCCATATCTCCGTCTTTCTTCTCTTTGAGGAATTTGCGGATCTCTGAATATTTTTCGTTGATTACCAGGTCCTCGCTGTTATTGAAAATCTGGTTGAAACCATTAATGAAGTGCAGGAAGCGGATTACTTCTTCGTCGCCTACAGCGATGTTACCCGATGTTTGATAAGCTACATGTACTTCATGTTTTTGCTCTACCAGACGGCGGATAGTGCCACCCATAGAGATCACATCGTCATCCGGGTGCGGAGAGAATACAACAACACGTTTTGGGAACGGTTTTGCACGTTCGGGGCGATACGTATCATCCGCATTCGGTTTACCGCCGGGCCAACCGGTGATCGTGTGCTGCAAGTCGTTGAATATCTTGATGTTTACATTATATGCCGAGCCGAAGAGAGCTAAAAGTTCGCTCAATCCGTTTTCGTTGTAATCCTTATTGGTCAGTTTCAGGATGGGCTTACCGGTCAATTGGCATAACCAAACGATGGCACTACGGATCAGTTTATCGTTCCATTCGCAAGAAGTCACCAACCAGGGACGTTGAATACGTGTCAGGTTGCTGGCAGCTGAAAGGTCGATAGCTACGTGAGCGTTGTTGTGTGTCTGCAAATAAGATGCAGGGATTGTATCTGTGATCGGTCCTTCCACACATTCTTTAATCATCTTGGCTTTGTCCTCTCCCCATGCCAGAAGATATACTTTCTTGGCACCCAGGATAGTAGATACCCCCATTGTGATAGAACTGATAGGAGTGTTCTCCATTGTTCCGAATATCTTGGTAGCCTCATTGCGTGAGCTGTTATCCAGCAAGATCAGGCGAGTAGTAGAATTCAGGCGTGAACCCGGCTCATTGAAAGCAATATTACCTACGCGACCGATACCCAAAAGAGCAATGTCAATACCTCCGAAACTTTCGATACGTTGCTCATACAGGCGACAATATTCCAGAATCGTATCTTTAGCAATGGTTCCGTCCGGGGTGAATACATTCTGCTTATCAATGTCCACATGGTCGAGGAACATCTCTTTCAAGGCATTGAAGTTACTGTTGATTGCATCCAGAGCTAATGGATAGTATTCATACATATTGAACACGATCACATTGCGGAAGCTCAGGCCTTCTTCTTTGTGCATGCGAATTAGCTCGGAATACACATTGCGTGGTGAATTACCACCCGGCAATGCCAGAACACAGAAACGTCCTGCTTTCTGTTTGTCGCGTATTACTTGTGCTATTTCGCGAGCGATGTAGTTGGCACCTTCTTCTACAGATTCATAAATATCAGTAGGGATTTTTTCAAGTCGGGTTAATACCGACCGTTCAAATGCATTCTCTGGTCTGTAGTATCTGGGGGAGACCCTGTTGAGAGTGATTTGAGAACTTAAGTTTGTTTTCATAAATTCTTTAATTAAGTTATGTTAGATTCAAGTCGTGCGACTGTTTTTTCTGAACGACAAAGATACAAAAGAAGTTTATTATAAAAACTACCTTATTGTAGGTATTGTTACTATAGGGAGGCGATTTTAACGTTTGTTCATTTAAGTTACATCACTAAAATGTACATATAAACTCAAATCCGGAAAGTGTCTGCGTCTTTCCATACCGGAAACTTATCACGGAATTGTTGTAGCGATTTGAGGTTGAGTGAAACGGTGGCGATAGCTTCTTTGCCGTCCGGGACTGATGTTAGTATTTCACCTTTAGCGGAATAGACGATACTACCTCCATTATATAGATGATTATTACCATCTGTTCCAGTGCGGTTTACCCCGCATACATAACACATATTCTCTAAAGCACGGGCACGAAGCAGTGTGTCCCATACTAATCGGCGGGCTTGCGGCCAACTGGCTACATATATTAATAAGTCATATTCATTGTTTACATTCCGGCTCCATACCGGGAAACGCAGATCGTAGCATACCAGCAGGCAGATGTTCCATTCGCGGTAGGAGATAATGAGTTTACTGTCTCCGGAGGAAAAATGTTCAGCTTCTTGCCCCATACGGAAGAGGTGGCGTTTGTCGTAGTAATACTCTTCTCCTTCGGGGGTGATAAAGAAAGCGCGGTTATAATACGAACCTTGTTCGCTGCAAATGAAGCTTCCGGTAATAGCGAACTGAAATTCTCCGGCCCACTTTTTGAGTGTTTGTATGGTTTCTCCGGAGATTGGTTCTGCCAACTTCCGGCTGTTCAGACTAAACCCGGTCGAGAACATTTCCGGTAAAACAACAATCTCCGTTGTTCCGTGAAGCGTTTGTAGCTTATCACGGAGCAAACGGAGATTTTCTTGTTTATTCTCCCAGACAATATTAGTCTGGACGATTGAAATACGTAATTCTTGCATTACATTTATTACTAATCATTAATCACTACTCATCAATATCTCCGATACTAAAGTTTTCGGGATGTTTGCCTTTAAAGTCTTTGAAGTAGAGCTTTATTTCGCGCATATCTTTTTCAATGTCTCCTGTAGGCATGATAGCTTTGGTGGATGAAATGGTCTTAGTAGTATAATCTATTCCTACGAGCACGATAGGGACTTGTGCTTTCAGTGCGATATAGTAGAATCCTTTCTTCCAGTTTGGATTTCGTTTACGTGTGCCTTCGGGTGTGATGGCAAGATGAAATTTCTTACTTTCGGCAAATTTGTGTGCCATCTGATCTACTAATGATGTTTTACGACTACGGTCTACCGGAATACCTCCCACTGCTTTGAAAATGATGCCTAAGGGGAAGAAGAACCAGTCTTTTTTCATCATGAAGCTTGTTTTACGCCCCCAGGCGCCATAGAAAAGTTTACCTATGAAGAGGTCTAAATTTGTAGTATGGGGAGCGGCGCAAACTACGCATTTGTCGTAGTTTGGCACCGTTACATTCATTTTCCAACCCAACAAGCGAAAGTAAATAAAGCTGTAAATTGCTTTTTTCATTCTTAGTTTAATTTCGCGATGGCATCAATAATTTCGTTTACTTTAGCGTTGAAGTCACTACGGAATTTCTTGTAGAATCCTTTTACATTACCCGGCTCTGTATGGCTGATGCGGCTGATGAACTCATCCTGCATCTTAAGGATTTCGGCCATAAGTTGGTCTGCTTTGGCCTTATCAGTACCAGGAACAAACATGCTATTGATCAAACACTCTGAGAATAATTCTCCTGAAATATAATTTACGGTTTTCTTGAGTTCTCTTCTACTTGCCATAATCTATCTTCTTTTAATGTGAATATTGAATATATCAGCGGTAAAGATAAATACTTTCTTCGGCTTAGGCAAATAAATAATACAATACTGTATGGATATGAATCTATTTACGATTAGACGATTTACGATGTACGATTGAAGTTACTCTTTTAAAAGCCGGTTTCAGCCCTGTCAGAGACAGGGTAATTCCAATCGTACATCGCCTAATCGTAAATAGATTAAGTTTTGAGCTTAATAGCTTCTGTCGTTACCATCTATTTATTTCTTCGGTGCTGATAAAGTTCTATCTCGTAGAGTAACGTAGGAAGCCTCGGTGTGTAATATTGTTTTAGATGTACATGTAAAGCAGTACGACATGTGCATGTGGTGCAGTACGACATGTACATGTGGTACAGTGAAACATGTACATGTAAAACAAGGCTGCTCACGGGGAAAAGGAACGTTCCTTTCTGAGAAAGACAAAGTACAACACCGGGCAACGGTGTGCTTTCCGCATGGGGAGGTACACCAGACGATGGTTGATTGAAATGTGGATAGACGCGAATTCTCGCAAAGAAAAGAGAGGATTCACCACAGAATACAGAGGATTTTATTCTTTTTATGCCAAGTCGATAATTTCTCTGTGTCCTCCGTGTCCTCTGTGGTGAACTGATTCAGGTTTGGTCAAAAGTAGAATCCCAGATTCACATAGAACCCTGCCTTCTTACTTTGATTAGAGTATCCCAATGAAGCTTCAAGGGGGCCGAACATACTGTCTATTCCGTAACTTAAACTGAATCCGTAGATACATTTATCTTCCAAGATGTCGAAGAAGTTATTATTGGTTAGTGCTACATTACCTGTCAGGCTGATGTAGTGTTTGGTCCATAAGCGTTGACGTAGTTTTAAACCGCCTACTACTACGGAGTTTTTCATTATTTCGATATTATCAATTCCGGCAAAAGGCATTTGTTGTGAAATGAACCGTCCGAAGTAGTTACCACCCAATGCATTGGTATACGGGTAGGGGATATCTCTACCTATAAGCACTCTTCCATATATAGCGGGAAGCAAGGCAAAACGATTGGTTAATTGGAAAGCTTCCACCCATGAAGCGTTAAGTGCTGAAAATGGGGCATGTCCTTTATACTTTGCCATGTTATCTGTATAAAGTGAATATCCGGCTTTAAAATCTGCACCTTGGTTGGGGAAATATCCTTTATTGAATGTATTATAATGCACCTGCGCAAAGTAACTGAAGAAATGTTCCGGTTTTATTTTCAGATTATACTCCGGGCTGGTATACAAAAAATCTTTGTATTTGAAATATTCGAATCGTGCTCCGACAGCAAAACGCAGGTTCTTATACCATACGTCCGAGAAGCTGAATTCTCCCGAATGGTACTTATAAGTGGTATTATAAGCACGGTCACCATGATTGTAGATATTGATATCATTATATTCGAAGAGGTAGCCGAAATTGAAGTTCCTCATCTGCATCGGTTCCAGGGTATAATCTACGCGGGCAGCATATCGCTTCCCCAAACGTCCGGTTACAGATACTTTAGACGGGATATGTGTCTTTAAGTTTAGGGTCGCATTCAGCAGCATAGAAGCAATTTCTTCAGAGTCGAAACGAATGCCCAGGTTGATTTTCCGTTCATACTTTTCTTCTAACAAAAAGTCTAACTTGTCTCCCTCCGGTGTACTGGTAAGTTTATAGCTGACATTGGAATATGCCTGACTTCCCCGTAATACGGAAAGTGCTTTTTCCAATTGAGCTACACTGATTTCGCTATCTTCTTTCAATTTACATTTCCGCATCATCCATTTTTTATCTACATCTTCAATACCGGAAAAATTGATCTCTTTTACAAAGAACTTTCTGGAAGAAGATAAGGAAGTATAAGGCCCATGAGGAGTTGGTTTATAATCTGCCGGGATACCTATTTTCTTTTTTAGCTTCAACAGTTCGCTCCATTTCTCCTGTGCTGCTTCTTCCCCTCGATTGGTGAGCGTATCCAGTGCATTGGGAGTAAAGCTGGCAGCAGAATATCCTTTTACATTTACTTTTATATAAACATCTGTAGCTGCTACGTTTTGTTCATAATTTTTTTGTGTAGTAAGATCGATAATCTGCAACAAAATATCAGGAGCCGTATTCAGCTCATTAGCTGTTCTCAGCTTATCCTGTACATCTACTCCGATGATAACTTCGGCTCCCATTGCTTTGGCTACATTCACCGGATAGTTGTTTTTCATGCCACCGTCTACTAATACCATACTGTCTATTCGCACAGGGGTAAACACACCGGGAATAGCCATACTTGCACGCATCGCTGTGGCAAGTACGCCATTATGGAATACTATTTCGTCACCATTCACAACGTTTTCCGAAACACAGGCGAAAGGGATGGGCATTTTATTAAAATCAATTGAGTCATGATACCCCACAGTGAGGTCAGAGAACAGGTTAGCGAGGTTTTGCCCTTTGATAACTCCTCCCGATGCCTGTTCTTTGAAACCCTTTCCGGTCAGAGGGAGAGAGAGTACATACGTTTCCGACTTTTCCCGTTCGGACATGGTCTGTTGGCTTCGTTTGATCCGGTCACTGAGAAGGAAGGTCCAGTCTTGCTTTTTCACCATGCTGTCAAGTTGCTCCGGTGTGTAGCCGATAGAATATAAACCTCCGATAATAGAGCCCATACTGGTACCTACGATATAATCGATGGGAATACCTGCTTCTTCGATCACTTTTAATGCTCCAATGTGTGCGACACCTTTTGCACCGCCACCGCTGAGCACTACGCCTACTTTTTTACGTTGCTGTGCCGAAGTAGGTAAAGCCAAAAAAAAGCAGGCCAGGAGAACTAATGTTAAAGATAAATGTTTTTTCATTAAGATGGTTTTGTTACGTGTAACATATAAAATACAAATGTAAGTGATAAATTGTTTTGCTTTAGGCAGATTTCTCTACTTTTGTGGTCCAAAAGTCGGAATTGTGGATAAATTCTACAGTTTACAGTAAAATTCCACAGATGTCCAATTAGTGTATATACAGTATAAACAGCTTGTTTATAGTAGATAAATGAAGTTTTTGCAGTTTTGGTACGAAACTTGTACGACAAGAGACTAAGAACAAACATAAGTTAAATTAACTAATTCAACCGATTATGAGATTATTTCTCTCAAAGAAAGAATTAAAATTAAAGAAAAGGAGAACCATTGCTACTGTTGTTTGCATTGTTCTGATATTGGGTATTTACTGGTTATTAACGCGTCCGCATAAGGCTGAACCGGAAATACCTACAGTGATAGTGGAGGCTGCAGTAAAAGATGATGTAGAAATTTATGGTGAGTATGTAGGCCGTATTCGTGCCCAGCAATTTGTTGAAGTGCGTGCCCGTGTAGAAGGTTATCTGGAACAGATGCTTTTCGCAGAGGGTACCTATGTGAATAAAAACCAGGTACTTTTTGTTATTAACCAGGAGCAATACCGGGCAAAAGCAGATAAAGCACGTGCACAGCTGAAAAAAGATGAGGCACAGGCACTGAAAGCTCAACGTGACTTTGAACGTATCAAACCGCTTTATGCTCAGAATGCTGCCAGCCAGTTGGATCTTGATAATGCTGAAGCTGCTTATGAAAGTGCAGTAGCTACGGTTGCCATGAGTGAAGCCGATCTGGCACAAGCAGAGATGGAATTGGGATATACATTAGTTCGCTCTCCGCTTTCGGGACATATCAGCGAACGAAACGTCGACCTTGGGACATTGGTTGGACCGGGTGCGAAGTCTTTGCTGGCTACCATCGTAAAGAGTGATACGGTGCTGGTCGATTTTAATATGACTGCACTGGATTATCTGAAAAGTAAAGAACGGAATATTAATATCGGGCAGCAGGATTCCAGTCGTTCCTGGTAACCCAACATTTCTATTACACTGGCCGATAATACGGTCTATCCATACAAAGGTTACGTGGATTTTGCCGAACCACAAGTGGATCCTCAGACGGGGACGTTCTCTGTCCGGGCTGAGATGCCCAACCCGAAGCAGGTGTTGTTACCCGGACAGTTCACAAAAGTGAAATTATTGCTCGATGTTAGAGAAGGTGCTGTTGTGGTGCCTCTCAAGGCTGTAACAATCGAGAAAGGTGGTGCTTATATTTACGTGATGCGTAAAGACTCAACAGTAGAGAAACGTTTCATTGAATTAGGACCTGAATTTGGTAATAAAGTAGTTGTGGAACGCGGACTTGCACAGGGAGAAATGATTGTTGTTGAAGGATTCCACAAACTCAATCCGGGAATGAAAGTCCGGGTAGTAGAAGCCGATAAGGCTGAAGAGGTGGATAACGCTATAAAGGAGTAAATAATGAAAGTCAGTTTTTTTATAGATCGTCCGGTTTTCTCGGCGGTCATATCCATTGTAATTATAATAATCGGAGTCATAGGGTTGACTATGCTTCCGGTGGATCAGTATCCGCAGATAACTCCGCCGGTGGTTAAAATCAGTGCATCCTATCCGGGAGCCAGTGCACTTACCGTTTCGCAGGCGGTGGCTACTCCGATTGAACAAGAGATTAACGGTACTCCCGGTATGCTTTACATGGAGTCTAACAGTTCCAACTCCGGAGGCTTTTCGGCTACAGTCACTTTTGATGTATCTGCTGATCCTGATTTGGCTGCCGTTGAGATTCAGAACCGTGTGAAACTTGCCGAATCCCGTTTGCCTGCCGAAGTAATTCAAAATGGTATTTCCGTAGAGAAGCAGGCACCAAGTCAGTTGATGACACTCTGTCTGACTTCTTCGGATCCGAAGTTTGACGAAATCTATTTGAGTAACTTTGCCACGATCAACGTGCTCGACGTGCTTCGTCGTATTCCGGGTGTGGGACGTGTATCGAATATTGGTAGCCGGTATTATGCTATGCAGATATGGGCAGAACCCGATAAACTGGCAAACTTCGGTTTGACCGTGCAGGACTTGCAGAATGCTCTGAAGGATCAGAACCGTGAGTCGGCTGCCGGTGTACTTGGCCAGCAACCGGTAAAAGGGCTCGATGTTACTATTCCTATTACTACACAGGGACGTCTTTCCACCGTAAGTCAGTTTGAAGATATTGTGGTGCGTGCCAATGCAAACGGATCTATTATCCGTTTGAAAGATGTGGCACGTGTGTCACTTGAGGCTTCTTCTTATAATACGGAGAGTGGTATCAACGGAGAGAATGCTGCCGTACTTGGTATTTATATGCTTCCTGGTGCTAACGCTATCGAAGTGGCCGACAACGTGAAACAGGCCATGGAAGAAATCAGTAAAAACTTTCCTGAGGGGTTGAGCTACGAAATCCCGTTTGATATGACTACCTATATTTCGGAGTCGATTCATGAAGTGTACAAAACATTGTTTGAAGCACTTGTACTGGTGGTATTAGTGGTATTTCTCTCTTTGCAGAGCTGGCGTGCCACACTGATTCCAATTGTGGCTGTACCTATCTCGCTGATTGGTACGTTTGGATTTATGTTGATCTTTGGCTTCTCACTGAATATCCTTACATTGTTAGGGTTGATTCTTGCCATTGGTATCGTGGTAGATGATGCTATTGTGGTGGTGGAGAGCGTAGAACATATCATGGAGACAGAAAAGTTGAGTGCCTACGAGGCCACTAAGAAGGCAATGGAGGGACTGACGAGTGCTCTGATTGCGACCTCGCTGGTGCTCTGCGCCGTATTTGTTCCTGTTAGTTTCCTTAGTGGCATTACCGGGCAGCTTTACCGTCAGTTTACCATTACCATTGCTGTGTCTGTACTGATATCTACAGTAGTGGCTCTGACGCTGAGTCCTGTCATGTGTTCTTTGATTCTGAAACCGGACAATGGCAAAAAGAAGAACATCGTATTTCGTAAAATTAATGAGTGGCTGAATATTGGAAATAATAAATATGTAGCAGTTATCACTCGTGTCATCAAGCATCCGCGTCGTGTACTAAGTGCTTTCGGCATGGTATTGATAGCGATTCTTTTATTACATCGTATCATTCCTACCAGTTTTCTTCCGGTAGAAGACCAGGGGTATTTTAAGATAGAGCTTGAACTGCCCGAAGGTTCTACACTGGAACGTACACGTAAAGTGACTGAGCGCGCTATCTCTTTCCTTGATAAGAATCCGTACATTGCATATGTACAGAATGTGACTGGAAGTAGCCCTCGTGTAGGTAGTAACCAGGCACGTAGTGAGTTGACTGTTATCCTGAAACCGTGGGAGGAACGTAAAGAAACCACTATAAACAAAATTATGGCCGAGGTACAAGAACACCTCAAAGAGTATCCCGAGAGTAAAGTGTATCTCTCTACACCGCCGGTTATCCCGGGTTTAGGTAGTTCGGGAGGTTTTGAGATGCAGCTGGAAGCCCGTGGAGAGGCAACTTTTGATAATCTGGTTCAGGCGGCGGATACATTGATGTACTATGCTTCAAAAAGTAAAGAACTTGCCGGCTTGTCTTCTTCGTTACAGTCAGAGATACCACAATTGTATTTCGATGTAGACCGTGATAAGGTGAAGATGTTAGGTGTTCCGCTGGCGGACGTGTTTTCTACCATGAAGGCCTATACAGGTTCTGTATATGTAAATGACTTCAACATGTTCAACCGTATATATAAGGTGTATATTCAGGCAGAGGCTCCTTATCGTGAGCATAAAGATAATATCAACCTCTTCTTTGTTAAAGCATCCAATGGTGCTATGGTACCGCTTACCTCTTTGGGGAATGCTTCATACACTACAGGACCCGGTAGTATCAAACGTTTCAATATGTTTACTACGGCAGTGATACGCGGAGAAGCTGCACAGGGATATAGTTCCGGACAAGCCATGGAGATTATGGAGCAGATAGCCCGTGATCATTTGCCTGATAATATCGGGCTGGAATGGAGTGGACTTTCCTATCAGGAGAAGAAGGCCGGTGGACAGACAGGGTTGGTGATGGCGTTGGTATTCCTCTTTGTGTTCCTGTTTCTGGCTGCACAATATGAAAGCTGGACCTTGCCGGTTGCCGTACTGTTATCCTTGCCGATTGCTGCGTTAGGTGCTTACCTGGGGGTATGGATCTGCGGATTGGAAAATGATGTATATTTTCAGATAGGATTGGTAATGTTGGTAGGGTTGGCAGCTAAGAATGCTATCCTTATTGTGGAGTTTGCCAAAGTACAGGTAGACGATGGCGAAGATATTGTTACAGCGGCTATCAATGCTGCCCGTCTGCGTTTTCGTCCTATTTTGATGACGTCTCTGGCTTTTGTGCTTGGTATGCTCCCGATGGTATTGGCAAGCGGACCGGGTTCTGCCAGTCGGCAGGCTATTGGTACGGGTGTATTCTTCGGAATGATTTTTGCCATTGTTCTGGGCATTATTCTTGTACCGTTCTTCTTTGTTATGGTGTATAAGTTGGTAGTTAGAAGTAAGTAGTTGGCAGTTGGAATCTATGCAGCGTGGGAGTATCTGCAAAGATTCCAACTACCAAATTCTAACTACCAAATTCTAAATTCTAACTACTAACTACTAAATTCTAACTACGATATGAAGAGAAATTTTTTATATATTATTTTATTACTGGCTGTAGTCTCTTTTTCCTCTTGTAAGATTGGAAAGAGTTACACCCGCCCTGACCTTCACTTGCCTGACAGCCTTGCTCGCAATCAGGATACACTTAGTTTTGGTGATATGGACTGGTGGGAGATTTATACCGATTCTACACTTCGCGGGTTGATATCAAAATCGCTGGAGTACAATAAAGATCTTTTAATTGCTGCTGCCCGCGTAAAAGAGATGGCTGCACAAAAAAGAATCTCAACTGCTGCCCTTCTTCCCGACATAAAAGGAACGGTGACCGGTGAACGTGAGTTTGAGAATCATGGTGGCGATGCTTTCAAACGCAGTGATACCTTTGAGGCTCAGGTACTTTTTTCGTGGGAGCTTGACCTTTGGGGAAACCTTCGTTGGGCACGTTCGGCAAGTATTGCCGACTATTTGCAATCCATAGAGGCACAACGTGCTTTGCGTATGACTATTGTAGCCGAAGTGGCACAGGCTTACTATGAACTTGTAGCTCTTGATACGGAGCTTGAGATTGTCCGGCAGACTCTGAAAGCCCGTGAAGAAGGGATGCGTCTGGCACGTATTCGTTTTGAAGGTGGGTTGACATCCGAGACTTCCTATCGCCAGTCTCAGGTGGAGCTTGCCCGTACGGCAACACTTGTGCCCGATCTCGAACGTAAGATCAGTCTCAAAGAGAATGATATTGCCTTTCTTGCCGGAGAGTATCCTAATAAAATAGCTCGTAGTGGCTTGTTGCAGGAATTCAATTTTCCGAATGCGTTGCCTGTTGGCTTACCCTCTGCCTTGCTCGAACGTCGTCCGGATATTCGTCAGGCAGAGCAGAAACTGATTGCTGCCAACGCCAAAGTGGGGGTAGCGTATACGAATATGTTTCCGCGTATCTCTCTTACAGGTAGGGCCGGAGCCGAAAGTACAGTCCTTTCCGATCTGCTGAAATCTCCTTATGGTATTATGGAAGGTGCTTTGCTAACTCCCATTCTGGGCTGGGGAAAGAATCGCGCAGCGTTGAAAGCTAAGAAGGCTGCCTATGAAGCGGAAGTACACAACTATGAGAAAACGGTGTTGACGGCATTTAAAGAGACACAAAATGCAATTGTTAACTTCAACAAGATAAAAGAGGTATATGATCTTCGTGCTCATTTGGAACGTTCTTCCAAGAGTTATGTAGACTTGGCACAACTTCAATATATTAACGGAGTTATCAATTATCTGGATGTACTCGATGCGCAACGTGGCTATTTTGATGCTCAGATAGGCTTGAGCAATGCTATTCGTGATGAGTTAATCGCAGTAGTACAAGTGTATAAAGCTCTTGGCGGAGGTTGGCAAATAAGGGAAGAAGGTAAATAAATTAAGAGGCTGTTTCAGTTTTATTCAAACCTGATCGGAAATGAGTTAAACCCATCACAGAGTAACACAGAGTTCCACAGAGTTTAAATCTTTAATGAAACGCAGGATAAACGCAGATTTTCGCAAAGGGGAACAAATGTATGATAAAGAACTACAGTCTTTTAATTTGCGTTCATCTGTGTTAATCCGCGTTTCATCAGATAAATACTACTCTGTGGAACTCTGTGTTACTCTGTGGTGAAATACCTTCAAAACCATACAGATTTGAATATACTTGCTTAGCTACCATCGCCTGTCGAACCTCCCTGTGCGGGAAGCACTTTTACCGTTTCTCCCTCCTTTGTATCAATCGTGAATCGGCTGCCGCCTATAACTTCTTCGTTTTTCCCATTACGTACGATCCGTACTTCTTTCCCCTTCCAGGGATTATCTATCACACAGGTACGTCCTTTCTCGCTTTTAATCTCCACCATTTCCACTGTTCCGTTCTTCAGGCTACTACTCACGAGGAAAGCACCGTATGCCCGCAGATCTTTGAAAGAAGCGTCCTGTGTCATTATCCAATTAGGGAAAATACGGATTACTCCTTCATAGCTCTGCATCAGCATTTCGTTGATAGTCAATGGCACAGCGGCAAGTGTCTCTATGCCTCCACCTCCCTGGGTTATCCACAGGTTAGGATGAACACTGAAGCTGATACGTCTTTTAAGATGTTGCAGTAGCTTTTCCGCGTCATAGCCTACTCGTACTGCACCCGGATAACAGGTTTCTATTCCATTGTTGCTTGTGTTTCCCCAGTCGTTGGGATTCTGTTGCCGATCTGTCCAATGATTGACATCTTCCAGCAGGATAGTATTAAATACAGAGTCGGTTACCGGACCGGCTACTCCTCCTGGCAGGATAAGCCCATGAATAGATACCCGGTTTAACCCCGACGGACGGACTTCCGAATTTTGCGGTCCGCGTTCCATACTTTTCAGGCTCATTCTTCCTTCAGAATTCTTTCCTACAGGATAGTCACTTAGTCTGGTTAGTATTTCATTCCATCTGTCTCGTCGTTCTTCATCCGTTTGGAGGAAGATGCTCATGTCCGTTACTCCTTTGAAAAGCATCTTCACTAATCCCAGCGAGAGAGTTGAGTTGAAATCGCCCAACCTGTTTCGCCATACGCCTTTATTGCGCTTGTTGGGCATCACCTCGTTGAAGTGATCCATTTTTATCACATAACGTCCGTTCTCCATTACCAGATAATCTTCCCAAAAGTCTGCGCAGGCTATAATATAAGGATATACCTTCTTTGCATACGCTTCATCGTAGGTGCTGTAGTGCCTCATCAGCATATTGCCTACACTGAATACTGCATTTATCTTTTGTCCCAGGAACTTATACCCATTGTCAATCGTGTTTTCGCGGGTAGCATATTTTTGCATCATTTCGTCCGGAGTAAGAGGCCACATAGAGGTACAAAGTCCTTTTGGACCGATACCAACCGGATAATAAATGCCTTTGCAGTTCAATAGCTCACGGGCGTGCCGACGTCCCATGTCCATATAATCCAGCAATGGCTGGTCAAAATTCTTTGTGAGGTCGATGTGATTGGAAGAAAATGCTGCCCAATAGGGAGCCTGATAATTATAATTCAAGTGATAGTCACCTCCCCATGCAGCCTCATCGCGTGTAACAAATGTGCCCCAAATGCCGGGAGCAAACTTATCGCCACGTGAAGAGCAAGCCAGCAGATACTGGGACATGTAATAGTAGCGCTCCAATTCTTCGTCACCGATGGTGACAGAGGATTCATTCCAGAAGTTATTCCACCATTGTTGATGTTCTTTCTTTAGTTCTTTTAATAAGGCGGGAGTCAGTTTTCTGGCTTCACTGAGTGCCTGGTCTTTCCATTGGGGTGTGTCGTGATTGGTGTATGCTGTGACGGTTATCCATCTCTTTTCTCCGGGTTGTAACAATATCCTGTCAGAATGGGGGAGGGGACTTCCGGGAGTGTTCATAGCCAGTATTACGTGTGTAGGCCAGCGTAGCAACGGAGTGTTCTCAAATGAACGGCTCACCCAGTGTATATCTTCTTTGCCTTGTGCAGTGACGGAGGTGTTACCCTGGGCCGCCCATAGGTTGAGATTGACTTCAATAGGTTCGTTGGCTGTCAACTCTATGACGACGTGATTGTGTGTTGCTGCTACCCATGCCGATAATTCAACCTGTAAATCTTCTTTGGTGAAGCGACCTTTGATTTCGGCGCTTCCCGGTAGTTGCTCTGCATAGTAGCCGGCTCCTTGCAGACTCTTGGAAGAGATGCTCAGCCCTCCTGGTAGAGCAATACCACCCGGATAAACAGGGTATGCACGCCAGAAATCGTTCTTGCCGATATAAAAGCACAGACTATCCGGTGCTCCGCCCATAGTGATACCTATATCTCCGTTTCCTGCCAAGGGAGCATCGGGTGTTTTGATCGTAGGTACTTCCTGCGGGATGGAAGTAAATACAGCTTTGTAGCGGTTCATAGGAGGTTCTTGTTCTGAACGGGCGGGGTTGCTGCACGAAGTCAGACAGAGAACCCCTAACAAAATACCTTTACTAAGGTGACCATACATGTTTTTCATGGTTTCTTTTCCTGATTAAAAATGCATAAATGATGTGTGCAAATGTAGCTCAAATCTTTTGTCCCACTTTGCAGTATTATCTCAATGATTTATACTAATACCTCAAAAAAGCCATTTTATCGCCTTTTCCATTTTTTGTAGTTGATAGCCGGAAGTCTCTCTAACCGAAAGGTATGCTAACATTATTTACGTATGCTCTTTCATATTTCAGAAAAAAACACGAAATTTGCATCGCTTTTGATTTTTTAGTATCGAACTTACTAACACCTTTAAATAAAAATAAAGAAAATGACTAAAAGTGCATTGCAAATCGCAAGGGCTGCGTATCAGCCCAAACTTCCGAAAGCGCTGAAAGGGGCTGTTAAAGCCGTAGAAGGCGCTGCTACTCAATCGGTAGCCGATCAGGAAGCTATCAAGAAATTATTTCCCAATACGTACGGTATGCCATTGATTAAGTTTGAAGCCGGAGAAGCTGTTAAACTGCCTGCTATGAATGTAGGTGTTATCCTTTCCGGTGGACAGGCTCCGGGCGGACACAACGTAATCTCCGGTCTGTTTGATGGTATCAAAGCTCTCAATGCTGATAGCAAATTGTATGGTTTCATCTTGGGCCCCGGTGGTCTGGTTGACCATAATTATATGGAGCTTACTTCTGATATCATCGACGAGTATCGTAATACAGGAGGTTTTGATATTATTGGTTCCGGCCGTACGAAACTGGAAAAGGAAGAGCAGTTTGACAAAGGGCTTGAAATCCTGAAAGAACTGGGCATCAAAGCACTTGTTATTATTGGTGGTGATGACTCTAATACAAACGCTTGTGTGCTGGCTGAATATTATGCAGCAAAGAACACTGGTGTACAGGTAATCGGTTGTCCGAAGACTATCGATGGTGACCTGAAGAACGAAATGATTGAAACTTCTTTCGGTTTTGATACAGCTTGTAAGGTTTACTCAGAAGTGATTGGTAACATCCAACGCGACTGTAACTCTGCCCGCAAATACTGGCACTTTATCAAATTGATGGGTCGTTCGGCTTCTCACATTGCGCTGGAATGTGCTTTGCAGGTTCAGCCTAACGTATGTATCATTTCTGAAGAAGTAGAAACGAAAGATATGTCTTTGGATGATGTAGTAACCTACATTGCACAGGTGGTTGCCGATCGTGCTGCACAAGGCAATAACTTCGGTACGGTTCTTATCCCCGAAGGTCTTGTTGAGTTCATTCCGGCTATGAAACGCCTGATTGCTGAGTTGAACGACTTCCTGGCTTCTAATGCAGAAGAGTTCTCTCAGATTAAGAAATCTCATCAACGTGATTATATTATCCGTAAACTTTCTCCGGAAAATTCTGCTATCTATGCAAGCCTTCCCGAGGGCGTTGCCCGTCAGCTTACTCTGGACCGTGACCCGCACGGAAACGTACAGGTATCACTGATTGAAACAGAGAAACTGTTGTCGGAAATGGTTGCTACCAAATTGGCTACCTGGAAGGCAGAAGGCAAATATGTAGGAAAGTTTGCTGCACAGCACCACTTCTTCGGTTACGAAGGCCGTTGCGCTGCTCCGTCAAACTACGATGCCGACTATTGCTACTCACTGGGATATACCGCTTCTATGCTGATTGCCAATGGTAAGACTGGTTATATGTCATCTGTACGCAACACTACAGCTCCTGCCGAAGAATGGATTGCAGGCGGTGTGCCTATCACAATGATGATGAATATGGAACGTCGTCATGGCGAAATGAAACCGGTTATCCAGAAAGCTCTCGTGAAACTGGATGGTGCTCCTTTCAAAACATTTGCCGCTATGCGCGACCAGTGGGCTATGACTACGGATTATGTATATCCGGGTCCTATCCAGTACTTTGGTCCTACTGAAGTCTGTGATCAGCCTACCAAGACATTGCAGCTTGAACAAGCTAAATAAGAAGAAGTTAGAAACTGGTAGTTAGTAGTTCGAATCTATACAGTATTAACGCTGTTATAGATTCTGGCTACTAAATTCCAAGTTAGTAGTAAATACTGGTACTCTGCATAGGTTCTAACTACTAAATACTGACTTCTAACTACTGATATGACTACTTCCCGTAAACCTATACCTCACAAAACTTCTGCTGCTACTTCGCGTCGTACCCCTATGGATGCTGTTGCTGCGCGTAGTACCCGTCGTCGTACTCCCTCAAAAACAAAAAAAACAGCCCGTACTGCTATGCCCTCCTGGTTGCGCAATGTACTTGCTATCTTTATTATTGCTATCTTTTCCGGGGCATTTTATTATTTCTTTATACGTCCTTATGCTTATCGTTGGAAACCTTGTTACGGTCTGAAAGCATATGGTATTTGTGTGCCTTGTTGTTATGATGTACATGGCATTGATATCTCCCATTATCAAGGTGATATAGATTGGCTTGAACTGATGCAGAGCCGTCTGACCGATTATCCTATTGAGTTTGTTTTTATGAAAGCTACCGAAGGCGGAGATCATGGTGATGATACTTTTGCCCGTAATTTCTCGGAAGCGGGAAAGCATGGATTTATTCGCGGAGCTTATCATTTCTTCTCTCCGAAGACTGATCCGCTAAAGCAGGCCGATTTCTTTATTCGTACGGTGAAACTTGCTCCGGGTGATCTTCCTCCGGTGCTGGATGTGGAGGTAACCGGGAAAAAGACAAAGAAGGAATTGCAGCAAAATATTAAGCGCTGGCTCGACAGGGTGGAGGCGCACTATGGTGTGAAACCAATCCTTTATACTTCTTACAAATTTAAAACCCGCTATCTGGATGATTCAATCTTCAATACGTATCCTTACTGGATTGCTCACTATTATGTGGATTCTGTGAAGTATGAAGGTAAATGGCACTTTTGGCAGCATTCCGATGTTGGTACTGTGCCTGGAATTGATGAAGATGTGGACTTGAATGTATTTAACGGTTCGCTGGAAGAGCTGAAGAGGATGACGATAAAATAATGTGCCAATGTGCTAATATGCCAATGTGCCAATTTATAATGTGTTAATATGCAATTAAATAATGTGCCAATTAGCTTTGTGCAAATACTGCGCAGCTAATTGGCACATTGGCACATTAGCACATTATTAATCTGACAGCTGCCCAACGGTTCTTTTCTTTATAATGAACAAAGCTCAGTCCGTTTCGTTCTGCCTCTTCGCGGATCACGGGGATGTCATCTACATAAAAGCCACTCATATATAGTTCCGAACCCGGATGCATGCAGGCGACATATTGCTTCATATCATTCAGTAGAATATTGCGGTTGATATTGGCAATGACTATATCGAACGGTCCTTTACCCGCCAATGCAGCAGCATCGCCCTGTTCTACGGTGATGTCCGTTACCTGGTTTAGTTCAATGTTTTCAATGGAGTTGCGTACGCACCACTCGTCGATGTCAATAGCCGTGCAGGGAGCAGCACCACGCATGCGGGCAAGGATAGCAAGTATGGAAGTTCCGCATCCCATATCGAGCAGTGATTTACCTTGCAGTTCGCTATCCAATAATTCGCCAATAATAAGGCTGGTGGTTTCATGATGTCCTGTGCCGAATGCCATTTGTGGGTTGATTACAATATCGTATTCCGCTTTGGGCACATCTGTATGGAATGTACTGTGAATCACGCAACGGTCTCCGATTACTATTGGCTGGAAGAAGTTCTTTTCCCATTCCTCGTTCCAGTTCTTATCCTCTGCCTCTACATAGCTGTAAGTGATTTGCGTATCGGGCAAAGGAAAATCAGCAAGCGCGTTTTTTATTGTTTCTTCATCGCAAAGGCTTTGCTGGATATAAGCTGATAATCCTCCTTCGCGCTCTACAAAACTTTCAAATCCTGCCTCACCCAGGACAGCGGCCAGTACATCGTTGACTGTTTCGGTACAAGGGTTAGTGTTAAAAGTGAATTCAAAGTACTTCATATGTATTCTGTTTTTATTTGCAAAGGTAATTAAAATACCAATTGCCTGGTATAATATCCGAAAAAGCCCGGGCAACTGCACCAAAATTCCCTTATATCCATATAAAAATGGATTTATTTAGATCAGACGATTTACGATGTACGATTGGGATTACTTTGTCTCTAACAGCACTGAAACAGGCTTTTAAAAGAGTAACTTCAATCGTATATCGTCTAATCGTAAATAAATTCATGTCCATACATTATTGGATCATAACTTTTTGGCGAACAGTGTCTGTAACTACGATGTAGATTCCGCTTTCCGGCAGGGTAACTGTACCTGTTCCGCTGGCGATGAGTGTTCCGTCAATGGTATATACCTGCAACAATGTTTCTGCGTTGTCGGTAGTAATGATACGTCCCTTGATTTGCAGAACGGACACGGTTGTTTTCTCAATACCTGTCACCTCGTGTTTAGAATAGATGTAGAGGGTGACAATACCGTTTTCGTCTTTCTTGTTCAGCAATCCGTCGTTGTTGTAGCTATATGTCACTTCTGATCTCTTCTCTGTATCCTGATACTGTGTATAGGCAACGATTCTCTTCTGGTCATCGTAGGTGTATACGCTTCTTTCCATCTCTCTGTCACCTACCTGGAATGTTACGGTGATGTTGTTGCCTTCTTGCTCGAATCCGTACTTTTGTTGCGGTATCCAGCTATCGTTTTCCCAGTAGTAGGAGGATATGAGAGAAATCTTCGGACTTTCCATCACCTCTTCTATCTCGATAGGATCGTTGTAACGTTCGGGGTCGGGCAGTGTGAGCTGGATGCTGATTGTAGCCACTTCCTCTTTGTTTCCATAAACTACAACTCCATTCTCGTAGGATTGGTTTATGGTTTCTTTGATTTGATCCTTCAGGAGATGAGAACGGAAGTAGCTTGGTACTGTACTGAATTCACCGTTGCTGTTTACAAAGTAATCTGTTATTTCGGCATATTCCGTCTCTTTGGTTCCAAACTGGTATTTGTATATTGACTTATTTCCCTGCCAGTTATTGCTATCATCGCGGTAGAGGTAGGAACTCAGGATAGTTCTGCCGAATGAATCATATTCCTCACGGTCTTCTTCATTCAGTTGCCATGCATCATCCGTCGGGTATTTTCTGTAGAAAGTAGAACGTATGTTTTTGTTTTGGGCATTATATTCGTATTCAGATTTTATGTTGTACAACAATGTGCCGTTCTCATGCTTGCATGTTCCTGTACTTGCAATAAGGTTTCCCTTATCGTCAAACGTTCCTTCTTCTTCGTTGATTACAAAGACATACTCACCGTCAATACGTTCTTCATCAATTTCTTTTGAGTAACCCTTTGTGGCTACCCCTTGTGCATTACGTTCTATCTTTCCATACTCAGTTTCTACCCATTCACCGTCTTCCCAGTCAGAAGAAGAATAGGTGAGTAACGGACCTTCAAAGTCTTCCTCTTCGCTGTCGGGATCGTAGGCTTCGGTTCCCCAGTATGTATACTCTTCTTTGTATGAGTATTCAAATTTTCCGTTCGTATACTCCTCGACCACTGTAGAGGTGAGGCGGTTGTATGCATCATATACATTGGTTTCTTTTTCTCCATGGATGATGCTACCATCGGGATTGTATGCGTAACGTTCTTCGGACAAGCTGCGTTTTGCTTCATTGTGGAGGATGGTCAGGGTTTCGGTCATCCACCAGTCGTTTTTATTTGAGTCCCATTGATAGGAGGTTCTTGTATTTTTCAAGCCTTCTTTTATCGTTTCATACTTTGTTCCACTGCCATGTTCACCCCATGATCCGTTCCAGAATAACGTGAATACCTGGTCTCCTTCATTATCATATCTGAATTCTCTCCAGTCTCTTAGGATACCTCGTTCGTCGTATAATTTGTAGAGGGTTTCGCGCTTTTCTGCATCGTAACCTTTTTCATAGTCGGCCACCAATGTTTGCTCGGGTCCTCCTATTCTGTAGTATTTGTAGATGGTGTTTCCACCTTCATAGCTGATGGTAACTTTGGATATTTCTCTGCCATCATTTAATATAGTACGTCCAGTACAGCGTTGTTGGTCGTCATACGTGTATATTCTTTTATAGACATTATCCAGTCGCCATTCATTGTTGTACCAATGGTAGAGTTTTTCTTCGTCACGTTTGCCGTCGGGCGAATAGGTGTATGTGCGTCTCTCCGATCCTTCGATGACAGCTTCATCCAGAAGGTTGACGCTTGCCCTTTCGATGGTTTCGCGCATGTTTTCCAGTTTATGGCGTGCGATGCTGGTATTCACCTGTGTTTCCACCATTTTTTGATACTCTTTTTGCTTTTCTGTTTCTGCTTGTCTGGTTTGCTTTGTTTTGATAGATGTTTTGTTCTCTATTCCATATTTTTTATTTAGAATAGAATGAATTTGTTGTGCCGATATTGTCACGGAAAACAGTGACAAACCCATTAATAGTAGTCCTTTTTTCATAATCTGTCTTTTAGAAGTTTATTTATGAAGAACAAAAGTATATATATTTTTTGAAATTGAAAGCGAAATGAGTTTTTAATTTAAACGGTTGTTCTGCCTCGTAAAGATTACTATGGTAAAAGGAGGATAAACAGGGTGTTCGTAGCCCACGCCTTGCCTGCTTGGAGACTACGCCTTGCCTGCTTGGAGCCCACGCCTTGCCTACATACAGGCTACGCTCCGGTTACATGCCACCTTCATGGTTAACTTTTCTTCTCTCGGAAACAATTCCCTGCATCCTTCTGTTTTTTATTCATTGAGGTAAAGTATTAAAGGTTTTTATCAGCTTCTTAATCTTTTATAAATAGGGATTTCCCTATTATTGTTTGGGGAAAATCTTCCGAAAAGCAACAATACCTTGCTTATCTTTGTAATGTGAATGAAAGGATTAAAAAATAAACCCATAAACCACAGAGATATGAAAAAGATTGTTTTTTTATTGTTGATTGCCTTGTGTCTCCCTATAGGTTTGATGGCACAGAGCTATGACGATGACCTCTACTTCATTCCTTCCAAAGAGAAGGAAGAGCCGGCACCAGAGAAGAAGGAACCGGTGAGGAGACAGGCCACGACGAATATTTATACGTCTCCGGGGACAACTGTTGTTGTTCAGGACCGCAAAGGAAATACCCGAGATGTGGACGAGTATAACCGCCGCTACGATGCACGTGAAAACGACTTCGAGATGGAGGATGACACCTTATATATTAAAGAGAAATCACGCCCGGATCTGGATGGCGAATGGGTGAACGGTGAGTTCAACGGTTCGCAGGACGATTACGAATATGCAGAACGCATCATCCGTTTCCGTAATCCGCGTTTTGCTGTAAGTATCAGTAGCCCGTTCTATTGGGATATTGTTTACGGAAGCAATTCATGGGACTGGAACGTATATACTGACGGCTTGTATGCCTATGCGTTCCCTACGTTCAGCAATCCGATGTGGTGGGATTGGCGCTATAATTCCTACGGTCCCGGTTGGGGTTGGGGATGGTCACGTCCTTATTACGGTTGGGGCGGATATTATGGCGGCTGGTACGGTGGTTGGTATGGTGGCGGCTATTGGGGTGGTCACTGGGGACATCACCATCATTATCCCGGGTATTATCCGGGTTGGGGTGGCGGAGGTCACTACTGGAGCAATAACAGTTATACCAATCGTCGGTCTTACGGAAACAGCGACCGGTATTCATCGGGTACTTCCCGTCGTACATATACCTCAGGAGATGCCTCCCGTCGCCCAAGTGCAGGTGGAACGAGCACTTCCCGTCGTACCAATGCTTCGTCTTCAAGCCGGGTTGTAGGTACACGTACCTCCGCCAGCAGTCGTCCGGGAGTAAGTACGGACAGGGGAGAAGCAAGCTCTTCACGTCGTTCTACCTACACACGTCCGAGCAGTACGCGCAGTACTTATAATAGTAGCTCGCGGACTGAGGTAAGCCGTCCTTCCAGCAGCTCTTCCTCCAGACCGAGCAGTAGTAGCAGTAGCCGTCCGAGTTCTACTTACAACAGAGGTAGCTCAACGCAGCCTTCCAGCCGTAGCAGCTATTCAAGCGGAAGTTCACGTTCGTCGTCTACTCCTTCTTCCAGCAGAAGTTATTCTCCCAGTAGCAGCAGTAGTTCGCGCTCCAGTGCAGGTTCATATAGTGGTGGTAGTTCCTCCCGTTCCAGTGGTGGTGGCGGTGGTTCCAGCCGTAGCAGTAGTAGCCGGAGATAACCGTAGTATTAACTTAAAAGGTAAGGATTATGAAAAAGATAATGATTATAGCGGCTGCCGCCCTGCTTGCAGGCAGTGCAAAGGCACAGACAATATACGATGCTGCTAAGTTTACTGGTAAGGACTTAAATGGAACCGCCCGTTTTGTCGGTATGGGTGGCGCAATGAGTGCTTTAGGAGGAGATATATCCACTATCGGAACAAATCCGGCTGGTATCGGAATCTACCGCAGTAATGATGTGATGACTACTTTCAGTTTCTCAGCCTATGGGATGGAGAGTACATACAAGGGACTTGACAATGTTTATAATTCAAAATGGGATAAGAACCGTGGAGGATTTGATAATATAGGTTTTGTGTTTTCTTCAAAGATAGGTAATCAGACGCCTCTGCGGTATGTGAACTTCGGATTCAACTATCACAAATCGAAGTCGTTCTATAAGAATATGGGCATGGAGGGATTGCTGAATACAGCACCTGGCGATGGTATTGTAACCCAAACCTACCAGATGGCTAATCAGGCGAATGGAGTGAAAGACAGTAAATATCTTGAAGGCCGTGAAGCTTTTCGCGACAAGGATTTGGGTTGGCTTTCCGTATTGGGCTCTCAAGGTCATCTAATAATTGAAGATGGAAAAGACCAATGGGGTGGAAACCTCTACAGACCGATGACTACCGATATCCCCTATGCTAAGTTTCACTCTGAGGAAAGAGGCGGAATTGATCAATATGACTTCAACGTATCGTTCAACGTCAATGACCGTTTCTATTTCGGAATGACAATAGGTGCTTATGACGTAGACTATAAGAAGTACTCTTCTTATGACGAGAACTATGGCGAGACAGGATATTTGCTGGAAAGCTGGAACAAGATTGGCGGTAGTGGATTTGACTTTAAGCTGGGAGCCATTGTACGTCCCATCGAATCCTCTCCTCTGCGTTTCGGTGTGTCTGTGCACTCTCCTACATTCTATAAACTTACGCTGACTACAAGCTCTCGTATGGTTTCCGATGTCTTTTTGGGTGATAAACTGACTCGGACCACCATTGATACCTATGACTTGGTGGGTGATATGAACCGCGAGTATAGTTTCCGTACACCGTGGACTTATAATTTCAGTCTCGGATATACAGTGGGCAGTAGCCTGGCTATCGGTGCGGAGTATGAATATGAAAATTATTCAACAATGCGCTTCAACTACCCCGAAGGTGATGCAATGACTTGGGAAAATGGCCAGACCAGTATGCTGAAAGGAGTTAGTACGGTTCGCGTAGGGGCAGAGTATAAGGTGATTCCGCAATTTGCTTTCCGTTTGGGATACAATTACAGCACTTCTGCCTTTAAGGAGGATGCTTTCAAGAACTTACCTATAAACTCAATAAGTACAGATACAGATTTTGCCAATGCCCAGGCGCTTAGCAATTATACCATCGGTATCGGTTATCGTGGCAGCTTGCTTTATGCAGATCTCGCATATAAATACAGTACTTATAAAGAGAAGTTCTATGCCTTTGAAGATATATATCTTAACAAGACGGACGTTACCAACACTCGCAGCCAGGTACTCTTTACCATCGGCATGCGTTTCTAAAAAAGAAGAGTTTCAATTGCAATTATAACTTTTGTGTGTGAAAAAGATCCCCGGAGAAATGCAGTACTCCGGGGATTCTTGTTTTATATAGCGTATACTTCTATGTTGCAACGCTTTATGTTACCATTTAGGAAAGATAATATTACGAGTCCTAAAGTACGTATTTAACAATACCTTAAAATGCATTTTAACGCTCCCTTAAAATGCATAGTTCAGATGTAAACTATGCATTCTTTGTCAGGCATAGTACGTATGATTCTCAGGAATGTTAATAGGATTAATCAATACTCCACTTTATCTTCCTTCTCCGCCCACTCTTCAAAAGCCTTGATAGCTTCATTGTGGAGCAGTACCTCCGAAGGCAATTTCCGGTCTGCGGGCTTCAATTCCAGTTCGTCATAAATAAATGAGTCGTCGAACCCTATATTCTTCGCATCCGTTTTGTTATTGCCATAATACATTTTATCCAGTCGTGCCCAATAGATCGCTCCCAGACACATCGGGCAGGGCTCACACGAAGTATATATTTCGTAACCGCTTAGGTTGAATGTACCAAGCTGGGCAGCAGCAGCACGGATAGCGCTGACTTCCGCATGGGCTGTAGGGTCGCAAGAGGCAGTTACGCGGTTTACTCCGGTAGCAATAATCTCTCCGTCTTTGGCAATAACAGCACCAAACGGGCCACCACCATTAGCGACATTTTCTTTTGAAAGCTCAATGGCTTTCCGCATTAATTCTTCCTTAGTCATTTCTTTTAAGATTTAGTTTTAAGGCAAAGGTAATCATTCAGACAATTCCCGGCAACCAAGTTCTTCTTTTATTTGTTGTTATATCATATTTTATTTAAAAACAATCAGCGTATGAAATTTGATATAGCAATCATTGGCGGAGGTCCCGCCGGATATACCGCTGCCGAGCGTGCAGGGGCCAACGGTCTGAGAACCGTACTGTTTGAGAAAAAAGCAATGGGAGGGGTATGCCTTAACGAAGGATGTATCCCAACCAAAACATTATTGTACTCCGCCAAAGTGCTGGATAATATAAAAGGAGCATCCAAGTATGGTGTTTCCGTCTCCGGGCTTCCCGCGTTTGATATGGAAAAGATTATCAACCGCAAAGACAAGACAGTGAAGAAGCTGACGGGAGGAGTGACAATGACGGTAACTTCCTACGGTGTAACGATTGTGGAGCATGAAGCCCTCATAGTGGGGGAGAAGGATGGGCGAATACACATTAGCAGTGAGGACGAATCGTATGAGGTGACCTATCTGATGGTTTGTACGGGCTCTGATACGGTGATTCCTCCGATAAAGGGGCTTACGGATGTAGATTACTGGACTTCAAAAGAAGCCCTGGAGTCGACGCAGCTCCCCCGGTCACTCGTCATCATTGGTGGTGGCGTAATCGGTATGGAGTTCGCCTCTTTCTTCAACAGTATGGGAGTGCGGGTAGCAGTGGTCGAGATGATGCCCGAAATTCTGGGTGCGATGGATAAAGAAACCAGCGCCATGCTCCGGGCAGACTATACGAAACGGGGTGTTAATTTCTATCTGAATACAAAAGTGATTGAAGTGGGTAAGGCAGGAGTTACAGTAGAGAGAGACGGGAAAACAACTGTACTTGAAGCAGATAAGATATTAGTAAGCGTGGGACGTAAAGCAAATATAGGCCAGGTGGGGCTTGATAAACTGAACATCGAGCTACACCGTAGTGGGGTGAAAGTAAATGAGCACATGCAAACCTCTCACCCGCATGTATATGCTTGTGGTGATATTACAGGCCATTCGATGCTGGCACATACTGCCATCCGTGAGAGTGAGGTGGCTATTAACCACATTTTGGGCGTAGAAGATAAGATGAACTATGACTACATTCCCGGAGTAGTTTATACCAATCCCGAACTTGCGGGGGTGGGGAAGACGGAAGAAGAGCTGATTGCCGGAGGGGTGAGTTACCGGGTACAGAAGTTACCAATGGTCTACTCCGGGCGTTTTATTGCCGAGAATGAATTGGGAAATGGGCTTTGCAAACTGATTCTTGATGAAGATGAGCATATCATCGGCTGTCACTTGTTGGGGAATCCGGCTTCGGAACTAATTGTAGTGGCAGGTATTGCCATCGAGCACGGATATACGGTAGAAGAGTTTAAGAAGAACGTATTTCCTCACCCCACGGTGGGAGAGATTTTCCATGAAACCCTTTTTGCCTGATGTTCTGCATAGACAACCGCTGTACGGATATCTATTTCAATCTGGCAGCAGAAGAATATCTGTTGAAGCAGAAGCGTGAGAACTATTTCATGCTCTGGCAGGCAACTCCTACGGTGGTTATCGGCAAACACCAGCGTGTGGAGGCAGAAGTGGATACGGACTACACGCAGCAGTACGGTGTGAGGATTGCCCGCCGTTTCTCCGGTGGAGGTGCAGTTTATCACGATGCGGGAAATGTCAACCTCACTTTCATAGAGACTGCTACTCAGCCCGACTTCAACTATTATCTGCAACAGACCATTGATTTTCTGGCAACAGTAGGGATCACTGCCAGTGCGGACAGTCGCTTAGGAGTGTATATCGACGGGCAGAAGATATCCGGTAGTGCACAGTGTATCCACAAAAACAGAGTGATGTATCACTGCACACTCCTCTTTTCTACAAACATCGAGGCATTGAATGCCTCGCTCAATGGCAGGTCGGAGCCGGAAGTACTGGCTCCCGGTTCTCACATAGTGCGCGCTGTGCCGTCAGTAAAAAGTGAAGTGACCAATGTGTGCAGGCATTTGCAACAACCTCCGGATATGCGACGCTTTCTACGGCTCCTGTTTCATTACTTTCTGAGTGAGAATGGAGAGAATCCTATCTATCATTTTACCCGTAATGATATAGAAGCTATTGAACGGCTGAAGCGTGGGAAGTATGCTACGGAAGCGTGGATTTGGGGGAATTGACAGGGGACAATGGACAATTGACAGTGGACAATTGACAGTGGACAATGGACAATTGACAGTGGACAATTGACAGTGGACAGTTATTGTGCGGGGTGATAACAACTATAAACTATTAACTCGGAACTTTCTAATCCGGAAGGTTGTTTAATCTATATAAGTCAATAATAATAAAAGAATAAGTTATATGCCAAAGTTTGAAATAAAGATGCCCAAATTGGGTGAGAGTGTCACTGAAGGTACCATTATATCCTGGTCGGTACAAGTAGGCGACGTCATTCAGGAAGACGATGTGTTGTTTGAGGTAAACACTGCCAAAGTGAGTGCCGAAGTTCCGTCTCCCGTAGCCGGCAAGGTGGTAGAGATATTGTTTAAAGAAGGCGATACAGTGCCGGTAGGAACTGTGGTTGCCCTTGTAGATATGGGTGGAGAAGGCGAACAGGAAGAAACCGAAACAGAGCAACCATCAAGCGGAATACCCACTTCTGACTCTCCGCAGGAGAAAGCTGTGAAAGCCGAAGAAGAGCGTTGGTACTCGCCCGTTGTGTTACAGCTGGCACGGGAAGCAAAAATTCAGAGGGAAGAACTGGATACCATTCCCGGTACAGGTTATGAGGGGCGGTTGAGTAAGAAAGATATCAAAGATTACATTGCCCGGAAGAAGAGTGGTAGTTCTGCTGCGCCTAAAGTTACTGTTCAGCAAGCAGCCGCTATATCCAAAGAGGCTCCGGTGAGTACAGCTCCGGCTACTTCGCCTGTATCTGCTGCTACCACTGCTCCGGTTGCACCGGTTGTCTCGCCTGCTCCGGTAGCCAGGTCCACTTCGGATGTGGAAGTGAAGCCTATGGATTTTGTCCGTAAGATTATCGCCGATCATATGGTAATGTCGAAGAAAGTTTCTCCACACGTAACCAATGTAGTCGAAGTTGATGTGACCCGGCTGGTTCATTGGCGTGAGAAGAATAAAGATGCATTCTTCCGTCGGGAGGGTGTGAAGCTGACTTATATGCCTGTCATAACAGAGGCGGTGGCTAAAGCATTGGTTGCTTATCCGCAGGTGAATGTATCTGTTGACGGTTACAATATACTGTTTAAGAAGCACATCAATATCGGGGTTGCCGTATCGCTGAATGACGGTAATCTGATTGTACCTGTCATCCATGATGCCGACCGCCTGAACCTGAACGGACTGGCACTGAGCATAAACTCACTGGCACTTAAAGCCCGCAATAATAAGCTGACTCCTGACGAGATTAGTGGCGGAACATTTACAATCACCAACTACGGTACATTTAAGATGCTTTTTGGTACTCCGGTAATCAATCAGCCGGAGGTCGCTATCCTGGGTGTGGGAAGTATTGAGAAGAAGCCGGTTGTAAAAGAAACTCCCGAAGGAGATGTGATCGCTATCCGGCATAAAATGTACCTGTCTCTCTCTTATGACCACCGGGTAGTAGATGGCTCATTAGGGGGTAACTTCCTCCATTTTATAGCAGATTATTTAGAGCGTTTCACCTCAGAATAATGCCCCTGTGGTACTTCTGAGCAGCTTTTTGGGGATGCTGTTATGACACACCTGTGTCACCGGTCATGACACACCTGTGTCACCAGTCATGACACACCTGTGTCACCAGTCATGACACACTGATGTCACCGGGTATGACATCCCTGATGTCACCGGGCATGACATCCTTGATGTCACCGAGCATGACATCAGTGTGTCACAACACCCCCTCCCGAAGCCTCCCTCGAAGTATCCCCTAAATGTCAAATAAAAATACACATTGATACCCCCATTAATATACAATCATCGCCTGCCGCACCTCCCCGTGCGGGAAGCACAAAAAAAGATTTATGAAGAAATATGATATTAAGACTACTGACGAAGCCACGCTTCGTAAATGGTACTATCTGATGACTTTAGGACGTGCACTCGACGAGAAAACACCGTCTTATTTGTTGCAATCTTTAGGGTGGTCTTTCCACGCCCCTTATGCCGGGCATGATGGCATTCAGTTAGCCATCGGGCAGGTTTTCACCAAAGGAGAAGATTTTCTTTTCCCATACTACCGCGATATGCTTACCGCTCTTTCTGCCGGAATGAGCGTAGAGGAACTGATTCTAAACGGCATTTCCAAAGCTACCGACCCCGGTAGTGGCGGTCGTCACATGTCCAATCACTTCGCCAAACCGGAGTGGCACATTGAAAATGTCTCTTCTGCCACCGGTACACACGACTTGCATGCCGCAGGCGTAGCCCGGGCTATGGTTTACTACGGCCACCGGGGTGTTGCGATCACTTCGCATGGCGAATCGGCCTCCTCCGAGGGCTTTGTTTACGAAGCTGTCAATGGGGCCAGTCTTGAGCGCCTGCCTGTTATCTTTGTATGGCAGGACAATGGTTATGGTATCTCTGTCCCGAAAGATGAGCAGACTGCCAACCGTAAAGTTGCCGATAACTTCTCCGGCTTTAAGAATCTGAAAATCATTCATTGTAACGGCAAAGACGTGTTCGACTCTATGAATGCGATGACCGAAGCCCGTGAGTTTGCCATTGCCAATCGCACCCCGGTGATTGTGCATGCCAATTGTGTCCGTATCGGTTCGCATTCCAATTCGGACAAGCATACCCTTTACCGCGATGAGAACGAACTTACCTATGTGAAAGATGCCGATCCGCTGATGAAATTCCGCCGGATGTTGCTCCGTTACAAACGACTCTCGGAAGAGGATTTGCAAAAGATAGAAGCCGAAGCGAAAAAAGAGCTTAGTGCTGCCAATCGCAAAGCACTTGCTGCTCCCGATCCCGATCCGAAGTCGATTTTTGACTTTGTACTGCCGGAACCTTATGAACCGAAGAAGTATCCGGATGGAACTCACAAGGAGGTAGAAGGAGAGAAGGCTTTTATGGTGACTGCTATTAATGAAACACTGAAGTCTGAGTTCAGGCGCAATCCCGATACCTTTATCTGGGGACAGGATGTGGCAAACAAAGAAAAAGGAGGCGTATTTAATGTCACCAAAGGCATGCAACAGGAGTTTGGCGATGCCCGTGTATTCAGTGCACCGATTGCCGAAGATTATATCGTAGGTACGGCCAATGGTATGTGTCGCTTCGACCCGAAGATACATGTTGTGATAGAAGGTGCTGAGTTTGCCGATTATTTCTGGCCGGCCGTAGAGCAGTACGTAGAGTGTACACACGAGTACTGGCGAAGCAACGGAAAATTTGTTCCCAATATCACCCTGAGATTAGCTTCGGGTGGTTATATCGGTGGCGGACTGTATCACTCCCAAAACATAGAAGGAGCTCTTACCACCCTTCCCGGAGCGCGGATCGTATGTCCTTCTTTTGCCGATGATGCGGCCGGACTGCTTCGTACAAGTATGCGTTCGCGGGGATTCACTTTATTTATTGAACCGAAAGCTCTGTACAATTCAGTAGAAGCCTCAGCCATTGTGCCCGAAGATTTTGAGGTACCTTTTGGTAAGGCCCGTATCCGTCGTGAAGGCTCCGATCTGAGTATTATCACTTATGGCAATACTACCCATTTTTGCCTTAACGTAGCCGAACGCCTGGCGAAGGAAAGCGGATGGGAAGTGGAAGTGATCGACCTTCGTTCACTGATCCCGTTAGACAAAGAGACTATCTTTGAATCGGTAAAGAAAACCAGCAAGGCATTGGTGGTACACGAAGATAAAGTCTTTTCAGGCTTTGGTGCCGAGGTAGCTGCTACTCTTGGGACGGAGATGTTCAGGCATCTTGATGCCCCTATCCGTCGTGTAGGTTCCACATTTACGCCGGTTGGGTTCCATCCGGTACTGGAACGTGCTATTTTGCCCGATGAAGAAAAGATATATGCAACAGCAAAAGAGTTATTGGAATATTAAGAAAGATAGATTGATAAATAATCGTTCATCATTATATGATACTGTTATTGAAACGCAGAAACTCGCAGATTCACGCAAAGCATATCATCGCTCAAGTATAGCGCAGCCATTTAATCTGCGAAAATCTGCGATCATTTGCGTTTCAATAAAACGCTGTCACATAGTATGAACTAAATTTAAAGTACTACTTATATGAAAAAGATAGCATTGATTTACGCTGCCAATTCGGATAAGACGGCCTTGGTAGCAAAAAAGATACAAAAAGAGTTGGGTGATGCAGTTGAGGTAGTCTCTGTAGAGAACGCCTGGCAGAATGATTTTGAAGCATACGACTATTTGATTGTGGGAGCTTCTACCTGGTTTGACGGGGAACTGCCTACCTATTGGGATGAACTTCTGCCGGAGCTGAGGACACTTCAACTGAAGGGAAAGAAAGTAGCCATCTTTGGCCTGGGTGACCAGGCAAAGTATCCTGATAACTTTGTAGATGGTATGGGCATACTGGCAGATGTTTTTGAAGAAGACGGAGCCACCCTGGTTGGTTTTACTTCTACAGAGGGATATAAATTTAATAAGTCTCGTGCACTGCGTGGCAATCAATGGTGTGGCTTGGTTATTGATCTTGATAATCAGGCGGAACTGACGGACAAGCGGGTGAGGGAGTGGTGTAAGGAGATTATAAAGTAGTGATGAGTGATAAGTGATTAGCGATTAGTGGGCTGCGCTATGGCAACGATTGCGCAGACCACTAATCACTTATCGCTAATCACTTATCGCTAATCACTTATCGCTAATCACTTATCGCTAATCACTTATCGCTAATCACTTATCGCTAATCACTTATCGCTAATCACTTATCGCTAATCACTTATCGCTAATCACTTATCGCTAATCACTTATCGCTAATCACTTATCGCTAATCACTTACCACTAATCACTAATCACTAATCACTCTCTCCCTACCAATACCAACAAATACCGAAAGCCATTGGCGATACATCCGGTCCTTTTCCTTTTTCAAAGAGCCCGTAGGTAGAATAGCGCAGATAGAAGCCCAGGCTGCCGTATCCAGCTTGTGCCAACAGGTTGATGCCTACCGGGTGTACATACATGCCTTTACCCAGTGTCTCTTTGTGTCCGTTTACTTTTGCCATTGATTTCACACCGTGGCGTATTTCCACTTCCGGTCCGGCAGCGAAGAATACGGGGCGACGTCCGTTGATTCTTGTCTGCCATTCGATAGAGATAGGAATACGAAAATGGAAGTAGCGCAGACGGCTTTTGTTATACATCGTTTCCTCATCTCCGTCAAAGACACCCGTGCTGCCTTCTGCTTTCAGGAAAGCCTGATTGCCGTCCAGACGGAAAGAAGTATATCCCCAACCCAGCCCGAAGGTCATTCCCCAGTGACGATCACGGGTCAGAGCAATATGGCTGGAGAAAAGATTGGCACCGATTTCCCAGGATTTACCGGCATCCAGTGATGCTTTTCCGGTGGGGCCGAAACTATAGAAATCGCTTGTGAGACGGCTGAATCCCATATAAAAACCACTGGAATGTGGGTCGAAGCGGTTGCGCTTTTTCGGTGCAAAGGGGAGCGCATCCAATATGCTTGGGCGGTCAGAGTCGATACGGGTGAGGTAGACGCCTTCAAAAAGCTTCTCTTCCTGTCTGGTGCCGTTACAGATATTCTCTTCATAGATTTTGATTTTCACGTTACCTTCTCCCTTCAGGATAATGATAGAGTCGCCGGAAGTGTTTACGGTCGTTTGTTTTCTGGTTTCGCTTTCTTGTGCTGCAATACCCATGAACGGGAAGAGCATCATACATGCTAAAATGATCTTTTTCATGTCTTTATCGTTTTTATTGTTTTAGTTTCTTCTTTGGAATAAGAGTGCTACAAGCTCGTCCGAATTCAGATTGCCTTCGATATAGATTAAGGTAGCGCTGTTTTTCTTCCCGATCTTGAACAGGAGGAAACGGTTCAGCTTCTCTTTGCCTTTTTTCACCTGAGTGAGTTGGTAATAGGCAGTCAGCAGTTTACCGTCTTCGATGATCTCTTGTATTTTTTTCATGGTTCCTTCTTTCTGGTCTTTCTCCAAACAATCCAGTATATAAGGCAATGCTTCTGTCACATCTTTGAAAACCAGACTTCTGTATAGGTCGATACGGTAGGAGTCCAGCATGTCTCGGGACAATTCTACCATCGTCACACCTTTTTGCTTGCCGTATTTCTGAAATACGGAAGCACTGTGCAGATCTTCCTGCGCCTTTATACTGGCCGGGAAGGCAGCTAATAGCAGGATGATAAGTGTTGTGCGAATGACTGTATTCATATAGGTTCTTTTTATTTTTTTTGATAGTTTACTACTGTTTCTATTCACCAAAGAGGCTGTCGAGAAGTTCATCTTCGTCGAGGCTTACATTGCGGAAGGCTGCCATAGCTTGTTCGCGCACCAGATTTTCGTCCGTGTAGCACTTACCGTCGATGATGACGTAGCTGTCGGGCATGGCGTTGAGGTGACGGTGAATACCGGCAATGCCCAGTAGCAGAAGCAGTCCGGCGGCAATTCCGCTCAGGGTATAGATGGCGTGGCGACGGAGTTTTCTTTGTTTTGTAGCGGGCTCTGTATCGGTGACCTTAGCTTGCCTGTTTTCTTTTTCAAGGAAAGCAAACAGGGGGCTGTATTCTTTCAGGTGTTCCGGTACGATTCCCTGGGTGAAGAAGTGTCTGAGTTCGCGTTCTTCTTCGCAAGAGGTTTCACCTTCAAAGTATTTATTTAATAATTCTTCTATATTCATGCTTCGTTTCTCCTTTTCCTTTCTTGTATGGTTTGCAGGTAAATGTCTCTAACTTTCTTTCGTGCTCTGGACAAGTTGCTGCGGATAGCTTCAGGATTACATCCGGTGATTTCCGCAATCTCGTCTGTTTCGTATTCCTGCACGTCCTTCATTTGTATGATGGTACGTTGCAGACTGGGTAGTGAGTCGATGATTTCGCGCATCAGGCGGAATTCATCTTTCTCTTCGAGTAGTCGCTCCGGAGTGGCCGATTGGCTGGGGGCTTGCACCTGATCCAGTGAAAGGGCGTCCGGGCGTCGGGCCCGCCAGATATCCATACAGAGGTGGTGCGTCATGGTCATGGCCAAGGCTTCGATACTGCGGTATTCATCCAGTCTCTGGCGCATATTCCATAGCTTCAGCATGACTTCCTGCACTGCGTCTTCGGCATCGGAGGGATCTTCTGTCAATTTCCGCGCATAGTTTAATAACTTTTCGCGGAGGGGTAGCACGTCTATTTTAAATTGTTTGAGTTCCATTTACATCAATAAGACGGAGGGAGAGGAGAAACGTGACATCAAAGATAGAACTTTTTTAAGTAAACTGGAAAGATAGGTTGCTTTCTGTCTCTGTTACAGTCTTTTTTATTAAGTAATCGTTTAAAATTATAGGATACTCTTACTGAAACGCAGAAACTCACAGATTCACGCAAAGCATATCATCGCTTAAGTATAGCGCAGCCATTTAATCTGCGAAAATCTGCGATCATTTGCGTTTTAATAAAATGTTGTCATAGTATGAACTAAATTTGAAGTACCACTTCCTATTATCAAACTATCATTTGCTGATAAGCTGTTGAATAGGAGTCTTTAAGCAAGGATAAACAATGGTAGAGGTAACGATTGGGTAACCGTTTGGCAAATACTTAACTTTTATTGTTGGCAGATCCTATTCTGATATACTTGAAAACCATGTTATACCAATAAAGCGGGGGATCTCAGATAGTTATGAGATTCCCCGCTTTATTGTAAGAGAAAAACTCTTTACTCGTATTTTTTGCATTCTTCTATTAGCTCTTCACTACATTGTTCCGGAGCTAATGGTGAAAAAAGTTCTATTAAATTATCTTCAGGATCGCGCAAATGTACTGTGCGCATCCCCCAATCAGCCATATTGGTAGGTTCATTAACAAATACCACACCCTTTTCTTTCAACGCTGTATAAGTATCGTCAACATTGTCTACACTGAATGATACGAGTGATTTCTCTCGGAATCCAACAGGCAGCTCTTTATTCGCATTACCTACAGACGGTGCCATCCAATCGGATACAAAAAGGGCAAATCCTTCTATTCCGTCTGCTACCTTAAAACTGGCATATCCACTGTTCTCATCGCCCCAAGCCGGTTCCAATCCAAGTTGTTCAGAGTAGAACTTAAAACATTTAGCAAAATCCTTAACTAATAATCTTACATTACTAAATTTCATTGTTGTCGAATTTTTATAGTTATTCTTATACGTGTGTTTCCAGGATTATTCATTAGCAATGACTTTTATATCTTCCCCAGTATCTTATCCATCACCCAATTGGTAAGTGTGGCACTTTCGCCGTCGCATGTACAGATTGATTTTCCTAACAGATGGTCTACCACTGCCTGAATAAGCGGTTGTTGTACATGTTCGGGGTTTTCGATATGTATCTCTTCCCGTCCTCGTTCCGTATGTAGTGCAATGGGATCAAATGAAAAGACGGAGAAACAGATCATACCTTTGTCACCGATAATTTCGATACGGTCTTCCTTGGCAGACTCATGTGCAACGAAGCACCAGGAACCACTCCCTACCAGTCCGTTGTCAAACTGGAAGCAGGCACTCAATGTGTCTTCTGCCGGATACAATCCGCCACGGTTACTTTTATAACCACTGGCTTCGAGAATGCAACCAAACATCTCCTGCAATAAATCTATCTGGTGAGGGGCGAGATCATAGAAATAACCACCTCCGGCGATGTCTGCCTGCACCCGCCAGGGTAGGTTGTCGCGGTTATAGTCCAGATCGCGGGGAGGCTGGGCGAAACGGATTTGTATATTGATTACATTGCCGATAGCACCTTCTTCCACAAGCTGTTTTACCTTGATGAAGTAGGGCAGGTAGCGACGGTAGTAAGCCACGAAACAAGGAACGCCCGTTTCACGTGAGATACGGTTGATGCGGGTACACTCTTCGTAAGTGACGGCCATTGGTTTCTCTATATAGGCGGGCTTGCCGGCTTTCATTGACATGATGGCGTATGTGGCGTGAGAGGAAGGGGGAGTGGCAATGTAGATGGCGTTTACCTCCGGATCATCAATAAGCTCCTGAGCATCGTCATACCATTTCCTGATACTTCTTTCCTCTGCATAAGCTTTTGCTTTGGAGCCGTCACGACTCATTACGGCCACCACCTCAGAGCCTTCCACCTTTTGGAACGCAGGGCCGCTTTTCTTCTTTGTCACTTCACCGCAACCGATGAAGCCCCATTTAATAATCTTTTCACTCATACCTATCTGTTTTTTTACGATCACAAAGATAAGGATATTTTTCTGTCAAGAGCATATTTATTGATTCTTAACTTAAAAGCATTCCTTTTGAGAGAAAACGCTGTTTGCATCATAGCACAGTGGTATTTCTATCGTAACATACTGGGATATGAACCATAACATACCGGGAAACAAACCGTAACATATTGGGAAACTTTTGACGAGTACCGGGGAAATAGCATGAAGTATCCAGCTCGCAGGCTTTCTATGACGTATGTGCATAAAAAAAGGAGAGCGCGTAGTGCCCCTCCTTTATGTGTAGTTTAACTGAGTCTCCTTTATGAATTCATTGACCAATATACGACATTGAAATGTCAAAGCCTGGCTTTTCACCTTTTATTCTCTTGCAAATCACTTCCTACTCTTTGCCATAGTATTTTCGGTAGATTTTTTTGTATTCTTTTCCTTCACGGAATTTTGTAAGCCAGGAGTTGAGGCTGTCCAGTAATACAGGTGATTGCTTGCTGACACCCCATGAATAAAATTGTGTAAAGCTGATATCCGTACTGATGTCAAGTTGTGGCAGCGAATCTGCCGCTGTCCGGGCGATGCTTTCGTCACACACGACATAATCGATATCTCCGTGAGCTACCATTGCTATCAGCTGTTCCGAACCGTATTTTTCTACTTCGTTGGTGTAAATCGTATCTCCTATCTCATTTCCCAGATTACGAATGCGGAGGATGGATGGCGAACCTTTTACTACATGGAGTGTCCGCCCTGCCAGATCGAGCTGATTTTTGATAAAGAGTGAATCGTACTCGGATACAGGTTTACGTTGAACTAACACCTGTTTGCTTAGAATGATGGGGGAAGTGAGAAGTAAAGAGTCCTTGAGTTCGCTGGTCACCAGGATGCCGTAGGCGATAACGTCATACTTTCCTGTTTCTAATCCTTGCAACCGTTGCCCGAAACTCATCACTGGAGATACCTGTGCCTGGATTCCCTTATCCCGGGCGAAGGCTTCTATCAGTTCGTAGTGAAAGCCAGTCACCGTATCGCCGTCCACGTAAAAGCTGATAGAATTGTATTCTGTTGCTGCATGGAGAATGCCGCTTGCAATGATCTCGGCATAGTCTCGCGGATGTCCGTTCTCTTTCTCCTTCTTCTGTGGCCAGAGCCAAAGTACCAGAAAGCATATGACTCCCATTAACAGGTATTTCAGATATTTCCGTTTTATTGGTTTCATAGGTTCATGAGGTCATTAATCGTAGAAGTTCCAGGAAACTCCAAACTTTAGCAATCGTGGATTGATCGGATAGTGGGGAGCATAAAACGAGTTCGGTCGATTTATAAGTCCGTCGTTCACGTGATACATCATGACGAAGAAACGTGTCCGTTTCAGGTGCAGATTGGCATATACATTGACAATAGGATAAGCACCTATCTCTACCTGATCTTTGGACGATTGAAGGTAAAATTGTCCGGTAGCAGGCATATAGGCCGGAGCATAATATTTAGTGAAGTAGCGTACATCGGCACCCAGTTGCACACTCAATACTTTCTTTGCGAGTTTAAAGTCGAGGTAAAGATTGTGGTACAACGAGAGAGTGGGGAGCGGAAGCACTGTACTGTTACTTGATTTCTGCCAGGTCACTTCATTGTCCAGATGGAGAATGCCGAGGCGAAAGTCTTGTGCCAGAGTAGCCGAAACTACCTGTACGTTGCCTCCAAATTGTTCGGGCACTGCCTGCTGGTTGAAGTAAGTATAATTCTTGATATTCTCTACGCCTGCTTTCAGATGCGTTTTCCAACGGTCGATGTTTAGTTCTCCTTCTATGCGGGTACGAAATTCCTTGTCCATGTTATCATTGTCCCAATAGAAGTGTTTGGAGTGATAATGGCGCATGTAGAACGAGGGCAGTGTGTTGCTGACAGACGCGCGTGCTATCAGGCTCACCGTATCCTTGCCCAAACGGAAGTTCAGATCGATATCTCCTTTTACGTTGAATTGTCCGATGGCTTTTCCCAATAAGCCTACTTCACCTATGGCGTGGTAGTGGAGTACTTTCCCTTGTCGCTTAGCCAGCTCGCCACCTACAAAAACCTCATTTTCTGTATAGTGATCTTTACTGACAGAGTCTGCATTCATCAGTTCATATTTACTGAGTTTATGCGATATGAAGGCAGTGACCCCGGCTTTGGCATATTTGTTAAAACCTTCGAGCAGGGAGATTCCAAATGTATTCTTTATGCCGATATAGGAGGTGGAATCATCCACCACATAAGGTTGTCCCGGTTTGATGTACGTATTTTGGTAATAATCTTTCAGTTGGTCGTTGGACGTAAATTTACGCTTCGTCCATTCCACCTGCATCGTGTGAATGAAACTGGTGACGGGCACAAACTCTTGTTGAGGAGGCAACGTATCATTTTCCTGTTGAGGGAGGTCGCGATGGAATCCCAGTTTGTAGCGTTGCGTCAGGAATACATAACTGTCAGTATTACGGGAAGTGGCTGTATTCATCACCGTCGGCATGTTGGTAGATTCATACACTCTTCCACCTTCTGCTGCACCCTCGGGATCTTTGATATAATCGTCGTTCGTTATACCTCCGTTCTCGTTGTTCTTCAGGTAGTTGTAGCTATACAGCAAAGTCCCTTCATATTTCTCTCCCATATAACTGATAAAGGGAGCTGCGTTGAAGTATGAGGTACTTGAATGGTTGTAATATCCGCGTCCATACAGATAGTCGATGTTGAAGCCGAAAGCAAGCCGCTTGTTGACATTCACCGAAAAATAAGATTTGAAACGCTCTTCTCCGTTTATTTTGTTACCTGCTTTGTTATAGGTCAGATTCGTATATGGAACATTGCTATTGGTAAAATTAAATTCATCAGGCCGCACGAAGAAGAAAGAATATGGCTGCATGAAGATAGTTGGTTCTGCTGCCTGCCGGTCAAAGAAGATACGAGACATACGTGGAGCACCCATGTTACCTAAGTAGTTATAGTGTCCGGTCATACCTTCTGTCAGATTAGCATTCTGGTAGTTAAGTCGGGCTGTATCGGCAGGAATACGGGTTACGTTTCCCAGATTTTCGCTGACACGCCACATGTAAAGTTTGGGTGGAAGTCCCTGGATTTCTACATTTGCGCTATCCAGACTTTGGGGACGCATGGCAGGGTCTATCTGGTTGCCATATTGGTCTACGATATTGCCAAATTCATCCTGTCGGTCTCCGTACGGATTGTTTGGGTTGACTTGCGCTTGGATAGCCAACTGACCTACGATAAAGAGTAGTATATATGTAAGTAGGATTCGTTTCATAATTGGGCGCAAATATACGACAAAAAAGTTGAAGCTTACAGAGTTGAAACCTTAATTAATTGAAAGTTGAAAATTGAAAATTGAAAGTTAGCTGCGCTGCCATGCTGCATAGTAACTTTCAATTTTCAATTTTCAACTTTCAATTAAATTAAGCCTCCCTGATCAGTTCCATCCCTTTCTTGATGGCTTCTTCATTCATCGGTATCAGGTGATGATGGCGTTCGGGGAGAGTTTTCTTTAATCCTTTGATAACATTTTCCAGCGTTACAATAGGACGTAGTTTCAGTAAGCCACCCAGTACGATCATGTTGAATGCTTTGGCATTCTTCATTTCATTGGCTGCATCCATAGCATCAATGCGGTATACTTTGATGTCTTTGCGGGTAGGTGGGTTGATAATTCCGTATCCGTCGTAGATAAGAATTCCGCCCGGCTTGATACGGTTCTCAAACTTCTCGAGCGAAGGCTGGTTTAATATGATAGCTGTGTCATACTGACTTAGAATCGGAGAGGAGATTCTGTCATCACTTACGATCACCGTTACGTTGGCAGTTCCACCGCGTTGCTCCGGTCCGTAAGCTGGCATCCAGGTTACTTCTTTGCCTTCCATCAGTCCGGAGTAAGCTAAAATTTTTCCCATAGACAGTACTCCCTGTCCACCGAATCCTGCTATAATTATTTCTTCTTTCATTGTTTTTTCAGTTTTTAGCATTATTCTTTATTTTTCAAGTCACCGAGCGGATAGAATGGGAACATATGTTCTTCCATCCATTTGTTAGACTTTTCGGGAGTCATTTTCCAGCCGGAACTACAAGTAGAAACAATTTCTACCAGGTTGGAGCCTTTGCCAGCCATAGAGTTTTCAAATGCTTTGCGGATCGCTTTCTTTGCTTTACGGATTGCAGGAACCGATTGTACGGATTGACGGGTAACGTATGCCGTACCTTCCAGTTGCGCAGCAATTTCAGTAATTTTCAGAGGATATCCGTGCAAGTCTACATCACGTCCGTAAGGGCAAGTGGCGGTTTTCATACCCACAAGGGTTGTTGGAGCCATCTGTCCACCGGTCATACCATATATGGCATTGTTGATGAAGATGATAGTGATATTCTCACCGCGATTGAGTGCATGGATTGTTTCGGCTGTACCGATACAGGCAAGGTCACCATCGCCCTGGTAAGTGAATACCAGACGGTCCGGCCATAAGCGTTTGATGGCTGTTGCCAATGCAGGGGCACGTCCGTGGGCTGCTTCCTGCCAGTCGATATCGAGATAGTTGTAAATGAAAACGGCACAACCTACGGGAGAGATACCAACGGTTTTATCTTCCATTCCCATCTCTTCAATGACCTCGGCTATGAGCTTGTGTACCACACCGTGACTGCAACCCGGGCAGTAATGCATGGCGTTATCATTCATCAGAGTCGGTTTTTTATAAACCAGATTCTCGGGCTTGATTATTTCTTCTTTAGTCATAACTTAATTTTTTTTGGTTGATGAGGTTTAAGTTGACAATTTGACAAGTGGATTTACCATCCTGCATCTTGTCTTTTTGTTAACTTTCTCCTTATCTGTTGGTGAATCGTATGAAAAACTCCATCAGCTTGACAAAGATTGCCGCACCGCATACGTATATGAATATCTTGAAATCGTCTGCTACAAAGTAAACGATAATAGCCGCTAAAGCGAGTATGATGAAAAGTATATTCAATACGTTTCTTATTTTATCGGGATTCATCTTTATTTTATTTACGATTAGACGATTTTCGATTTACGATTGGGGGCTTTGATTTACTTCTTTAACTTCCGTGATTTACTGCTTTACTTTCATGATTCATTTTCCCTAGATCGTAATTCGTAAATCGTCCAATCGTAAATTCTACTTTACATGATTTTTTCTTTCAGTGCACTCACAATCTCGTCCGGATCGGGCACAATACCACCAAGACGGCCAAAGTGTTCTACTTTTATTTTTCCGTTTACTGCCAGGCGTACGTCTTCGATCATTTGTCCGGCATTCAACTCAGTAACAAGCATACCTTTCACCTTATCGGCATACGCTGCAATAGCTTTTGTGGGGAACGGCCACAGAGTGATAGGACGAAGCATACCTACTTTGATACCCTCTTCACGTGCCAGCTCCATTGCCTTCTGTCCGATACGTGCCATAGAGCCAAATGCTACAATCAGGTATTCCGCATCTTCACAGTCTATTTCTTCAAAGCGCACTTCGTTTTCTTCGATTACGCGGTATTTTGCCTGGAAACGGATGTTGTTCTTTTCCATTTCTTCGGGGCGGAGTTCGAGCGAAGTGATAATATTGGGTTTACGGTCTTTGGTTTTACCGGTAGTGGCCCATGGACACTGTTCGATTACTTCTGCATCCGTGCGACGGGGTTTCATCGGTGGCAATACTACTTTCTCCATCATTTGTCCGATAACACCATCGGCAAGGATGATGGCAGGGTTACGGTATTTGAAGGCCAGTTCGAAAGCGAGCCCAACGAAGTCGGCCATTTCCTGTACAGAAGCCGGGGCAAGTGCAATCAGTTTATAGTCGCCATGTCCACCACCTTTCACTGTTTGGAAATAGTCTGCCTGGCTTGGCTGGATGGTTCCCAGACCAGGACCACCGCGCATTACGTTTACGATCAGACAGGGGAGTTCGGCTCCTGCCAGATAAGAGATGCCTTCCTGTTTCAGGCTGACACCAGGGCTTGAAGAGGAGGTCAACACCATTTTCCCACTTCCGGCACCGCCATATACCATATTGATAGCTGCTACTTCACTCTCTGCCTGGAGCACTACCATACCGGTGGTTTCCCACGGTTTCAAGTCGGCCAGCGTTTCCAATACCTCCGATTGCGGAGTAATAGGATAACCGAAGTATCCGTCGGCACCACAGCGAATGGCTGCATGGGCGATGGCTTCGTTACCTTTCATTAATACTACTTCTTCTGTCATAATAATAATTTGCTAATCTACTTTAACTTTATACACAGAGATACATCCGTCCGGACAGACCGTTGCACACGAACTGCATCCGTTGCAGGTATCTTCCAATACTTGGCGGGCATAATTGTACCCCTTTACATTCACCTCTTTGGTGAGTGATATTACATCGAGCGGACAAGCCACTACACACAGGTTGCAACCTTTGCAACGCTCCGTGTCGACCACGATTGCTCCTTTAATTTTTGCCATAATCTATCGATTTTATTACGTTTATTGATTATACATGTCTTTGTGATAGAACTCCAGAATATCCATTACCATCTTGCGAGCTTGCAAGGCAGGACTTTCGGGGTTAATCTCGATGGCGGATTGATAATTGTTGAGGGCTTGCTGCCAGTTACCTTGCTTTCGGTAGGCATTGCCCCGCAGGTAGTAAACTTCGTCTTTGGGGGCGAAGTCCGTTTGAGTGAGAAGAGTATCAAGGGCTTCAATTGCTTTATTTATATCTCCCTGATTGATAAGCTCTTTTATGGTCTCCAATTGTTTCATATTTAAATGAGTTTCAGAGTTTGCACCACAAAGATAGTTTTTTATTTATATACACAGCTTATGTCGTGGGTTAAATTTATCCTTATTGTACTTTTTCTTATCAAAAATGAGGGTGTATAGGTGGGTTTTAACGACATTTTGTTATTTTATGTTTTTAAGCAGAAACTACCTGATTGTTAGCGTATAATGGATTTAATGTAGAAAAAGAAATGGAGGGATTGCATATGTAGATAATGCCGGAAGGAAGCAGTGTAATAATGAAAGTTAAGAAAGGAGCGGATAGGGTGGAAAGAATACGGAAGGCTGTACCAGAATGAATCCGGAACAGCCTTTTCTCAATCGTTTTGTTACTTCACGAGTTCACCGTTGATGTACAGATTTTTTAGAGTGACATCGTGAGCGCCTTTGATGTCGTTGCCTCCTTTGGCTACGTTGTTGAAGTGAGAATCTTCTACGCTGATATTGTATACATGCTGGTCGTCATCCAGTCCGATGATAAGCACTCCCAGACGGCTTTTTTGGCAGGTTACATTTTTCAGGTGTACATTGCGCACGGTAGGAGTGAAGCCACGGTTGCACTGTTCCCGGTTCTCATATTGCAGATTGATGCGTAGTACGGCTTCCCGGCATTGTCCTACGGTGATGTTGCGTACAAATACATTTTCGATGATTCCACCCCGGCAGGTACTGGTTTTGATACGGATCACCCGGTCGAGATTCGGGCTGTCCATCTGGCAATTCTCAACAAACAGGTTACGATAGCCGCCGGATATCTCACTACCGATAACAACGCCACCATGTCCGTTTTTCATTTTACAGTTGCGTACGATGATGTTTTCGCTGGGTATATTCCATTTGCGCCCGTCTGCATTGCGTCCCGATTTGATGGCGATGCAATCATCCCCGGTATCAAAAGTGCAGTTCTCTATCAGTACATTTTTGCAGGATTCAGGATCGCATCCATCTCCGTTGGGGCCACGGTTGAATATGTTGACACCACGTACAATCAGGCTTTCGCAGAACAGAGGGTGAATCACCCAAAAGGGAGAGTTCAGTAGTGTGACATCTTCTATCAGGACGGTACTGCATGCATAAAGATTGATTAACTGAGGACGCAGCCCGTCTTCCGGAGTCATGATGCGTTTGTAAACCGGGGTTGATGTTTCGCCGTACATCAGCAGGCGCTCACGTCCACCGTTGCGCTGTGCCACCATTCCCTCTTTCCAGCCATATTTGGGTGCGCCACACATGGGCCACCATGTTTCGTTGGAGCCTTGACCGTCAATGGTTCCTTTGCCGGTAATAGCAATATTGGTTTCGCCATAGGCGTAGATTAGTGGGCGGGCGTTGTAACAATCCAGCCCTTCCCAACGGGTGATTACTCCGGGGAAGTATAAGCTCTGGTCGGTGAGGAATTTTAGTACGGCACCTTCTTGCAGATGAAAGTTAACGTTGCTTTTCAGGGTAATGGGGCCTGTATAAAAGGTTCCTTGGGGGACAACAACTGTGCCGCCACCAGCAAGGCTGCATTTGAGAATAGCCTGGTTGATGGCTTCGTGGCAGGGCTCGGTTTCATTGTCCGGTTTTGCACCAAAGTCAGTGATATTGTAGGTTTGTTTTGGGAAAGAGGTTTTCTTGATTTGTTTTTCAATCTTAGCACTTTCTTTGAATGCTTTGTCAAAGTCAATCGGGTTGGCAAAAGCAATTGCTGTTACTAACAGTAGAGACAGGAAGCTAAATCGTTTCTTCATTTGTTTCTTGTTGTTTTTTTGATGGATATTGGATTTTAAGTATGCAAAAATACGAAGTAACGCGGTTTTTGTGCGATATATTTTGATTGAAAGGGTGTAATTTTTGATTAATATAAGGGGGAGGAGAGGTAGAAAGGGGGATAGTATTATAATAAAAAATAAAGAGAGACATACAGTAATGCGTCTCTCTTTATTCTTTTATCTTTATTTATTTCACGGGAATTTTATCAATTCTTTTCTGATGTCTTCCTCCCTCAAATGGGGTGTCGAAGAACTCTGTCAGAATCATATCAGCCTCTTCAGTACTGATGAAGCGTCCCGGCATCACAAGTATATTTGCATCGTTGTGCTGGCGGGCCAGGTGTGCTATTGCAGCCGTCCAGCAAAGTGCGGCACGGATGCCCTGATGTTTGTTTAGCGTCATACTGATACCATTTCCGCTTCCACAAATGGCAATGCCCGGATAGCATTCGCCAGCTTCTATTGCCAGTGCTAACGGGTGCGCAAAATCAGGATAGTCACAACTTTCAGCAGAATAAGTACCAAAGTCTTTGTATTCCCAACCTTTTGCCTGCAACCAGCCCCGGACGAATTCTTTCAGTTCAAATCCGGCATGGTCACAGCATAGTCCGATTTTTTTCATTATAGCATCTCTTTTACCTGGTTGTACACATTGGCGGCAGTGAAGCCCAGCTTCTCGTCCAGCACTGTGTAGGGAGCAGAGAAACCAAATGATTCAAGACCGAAAACTTTACCATTAGCACCTACAAGACCTTGCAGATTTACGGGCAGACCAGCGGTGAGGCCGAAAATCTTTGCACCTGCCGGGAGTACCGATTCCTGATATGCTTTATCCTGGCTGCGGAACAATCCTTCGGAAGGTGCCGATACGATACGTACCTTCACACCGTCTTTGCGAAGCAATTCGGCTCCGGCAATGAGGGTGGCTACTTCCGAACCGGAAGCTACCAGGGTTACGTCCGGATTCTCGTCAGAACCGGCAACGATGTAAGCTCCTTTGGCCACTTGTGCATAGTCGTTGCCTGTAGGCAGGCTGACGATGTTCTGGCGGGAAAGAATCAGAGCAGTCGGGGTGTAGATATTTTCCATAGCCAGTTTCCATGCAATAGTGGTCTCTTCGGCATCTGCCGGACGGAGTACAAGCATAGAGTTGTGGCCTTTGTGATTTTTCAGTTTCTCCATCAGGCGGATTTGTGCTTCCTGCTCTACGGGTTCGTGAGTAGGGCCATCTTCGCCTACCCGGAATGCATCGTGTGACCAGATGAACTTCACGGGTTGTTCCATCAGGGCTGCCATGCGGATGGCAGGTTTCATATAGTCGGAGAATACGAAGAAGGTGGCACATGCCGGAATAACGCCACCGTGAAGTGACATACCGATACAGACACAAGCCATGCTTAATTCTGATACGCCGGCCTGGAAGAAAGCTCCGCTAAAGTCGCCACGTTTGAAGGCATGTGTCTTTTTGAGGAAACCGTCTGTCTTGTCTGAATTAGAAAGATCGGCAGATGCTACTACCATATTCTCTACTTGTGTAGCCAGTGCACCCAGTACGGTGGCCGAAGCGGCTCGGGTGGCCACATTGGGTTTCTGTTCGATAGCGTCCCAGTTTACTTTAGGAGCTTTTCCTGCAAAGAAGGTGGCCATTTTTGCTGCCAATTCCGGGTTTGTTTTGGCCCATTCGGCTTTTGCTGCATATTTTTCGGCTACTATCTTTTTCAGGTCTTCGGTACGTTTGGCGTACAATTCGGCTACTTCCGGGAAGATAACAAACGGTTCGTCGGGATTTCCGCCCAGATTCTTGATTGTATTGATATAGGCATCACCACCTAATGGTGCACCGTGTGTAGCACAGTTGGCTTCATAGCTGCTGCCATCGGCTTTACGTGCTCCTTTGCCCATCGTGGTTTTCCCAATGATGAGTGTAGGACGTTTGCTTTCTGCTTTTGCTTCTTTGAGGGCAGTACGGATAGCATCAGGATCATTTCCGTTGATTTCGATAACGTTCCAGTCCCATGCTTTGTATTTCATGGCCACGTCTTCTGCCGTCACTTCTTTGGTTTCGGTAGAAAGCTGAATATCGTTGGAGTCATAGAACATGATGAGATTGTCCAGTCCCAGGGTTCCGGCAATACGTCCGGCTCCTTGTGAAATCTCTTCCTGGATACCACCATCAGAGATGTAGGCATAGATAGTCTGGCTCATAACTTCACCGAAGCGGGCTTTAAGGAATTTAGCTGCAATGGCGGCTCCTACGGCAAAAGTATGTCCCTGTCCCAGCGGACCGGAAGTGTTTTCTACACCACGCATGATATCTACTTCGGGATGTCCCGGAGTAGGGCTTCCCCATTGGCGGAACTGTGCCAGCTCTGCCAGCGTATATTTACCGGTCAGTGCAAGTACAGAGTAGAGCATTGGTGACATATGACCCGGATCGAGAAAGAAACGGTCACGTCCTTCCCAGCGGGGATTCTGAGGATCATATACTAAGAACTCAGAGAAAAGTACGTTTATAAAATCCGCACCTCCCATAGCACCACCCGGATGTCCGGAGTTGGCTTTTTCAACCATAGATGCAGCAAGAATACGGATGTTGTCCGCTGCACGGTTCATAAGTTTGCTTTCGTTCATATTTATAATGATTAAGTTTTCATATTTTCCGCAAAGATAAGTCTTTAACGTTAATTATCGGGCATAAGAAGGGGGCTTTTTTTAATCTTTGTTTAAAGTCCGAAAGCGCTCTTCTTGTGCTGCGTACAATAACTATTTGTCCTTATCGTACTTATATCAACAAAAAGAGAGACACATCTGTTTAGGATATGTCCCTCTTTATAGAAGTTAGTTTTTGTTATTTATACGAGTTTTCTTGAACCGTCGCCGATTACAACATCATACACTTTGGGGCTTCTGCCAAATTTGGCTTTGAATGCCTCTTTTGCCTTTTCGATGAAGTTGTCGTACAATTCTTCTTTAACCAGGTTGATAGTACAACCACCAAAACCGCCACCCATAACGCGTGAACCGGTTACGCCACACTCTTTTGCCAGGTCGTTGAGGAAGTCGAGCTCTTCGCAGCTTACTTCGTAGAGCTTGCTCATGCCGTGGTGTGTTTCATACATTTTCTTACCTACTGTTTCGTAGTCGCCTACTTCCAGTGCATCGCAAACGTCGAGTACGCGTTGAATTTCTTCAATCACATATTCAGCACGCATGTAGTCTTCGTCGCTGATGTCAGCTTTGGCTTCTTTGAGCATATCCATTGTGCAGTCGCGAAGGAATTCTACGTGCGGATGTTTTTTCTGGATAGCAGCTACAGCAGCTTCACAACTCTGGCGGCGCTTATTATAGGCCGATGAAGCGAGTTCATGTTTTACTACCGAGTCTACCAGTACAAGACGGTAACCTTCTGGTTTGAAGGGGAAGTACTGATACTCCAGTGAACGGCAATCCAGGCGGATCAGGCTGCCTGCTTTTCCGAATACGGAGGCAAACTGGTCCATAATACCACAGTTTACACCGCAGTAGTTATGTTCTGTAGCCTGTCCCACTTTGGCCAGTTCAAATTTGTCTATTTTGTTGTCGCCAAACAGATCATTCAGTGCAAAAGCGTATGTACTTTCGAGTGCTGCCGATGAAGACATACCAGCTCCCAGAGGCACATCACCAGAGAAAGCAGTATTGAATCCTTTCACATCAACACCGCGTTTAATCATTTCGCGGCATACACCGAAAATATATCTTGCCCAACTTGCTTTCGGAGCATCTTCTTCGTTCAACCCGAATGATACATAATCTTTCAGGTCGATAGAATATGCGTTGACAGTATTGGTTCCGTTTGGTTTGATTTCTGCAATCATGCCTTTGTCTATGGCTCCCGGGAATACGAATCCACCATTGTAGTCGGTGTGTTCGCCAATAAGATTGATGCGGCCCGGTGAGGCGTAAACTGATCCTGTAGTTCCGTCAAAGTGTTTAATAAAACGGCTTCTTACGTGTTCTATATCCATGATAATATCTTTTTAATTGGTTAATATAATAGTTTATTCAACCGGAATATTCTTGTTTACATTCTTGCAACCGATCAATGCGTAGTACAGCATGTAAGCTACACCTGCAAAGATTACCCAGAAGCTTGACATATAGCTGCTTGTTACGTCGGCCACACCACCCTGGATAAGCGGAAGGATACCACCACCGCAAACCATTACCATGAAGATACCTGATGCCATTGCTGTGTACTTACCCAGACCTTCTACAGCCAGGTTGAAGATGCCACCCCACATGATAGAAGTACAAAGACCGCAAAGGATAAAGAACATGATACCGATAGGTACATTAGCCATACCAAAGCTGATGTCTGATTTGAATACAGGCATATTGATTGTAGCCTCAACCGGAGCAAACATACCCACAAGCAGGAAGCCCAGTGCGAACAAACAAACGGTAGTTAACTGAGTTTTGCTGGAGAACTTAGCACCAAGTGCACCACCACAAAGACGGCCAATCATCATCAGGAACCAGTAAGTACCTACGATAGAACCCGCCATAGCTGTATCCATACCGATACCTTTTGCGCCGGCAGCTTCCGGAGAAGTAGTCAGGAACAAGTTTACGAAGTTAGGAATACCTACTTCAACGCCTACGTATACGAAAATAGCAACAGTTCCGAGTACAAAGTGACGGAAAGACATTGGACTGTGAGTATCTTTCACCTTGTGGTCTGAAGCGTGCTCCATGTGCGGTTCCGGAAGTTTCATACTGCCCAATACAATGAATGCTATAGCGAAGATACCCATTGCGATGAACAATGCAGGATTAGCGTCACTAATCTTGGTATCCTGGCTGATAGTACCAATCAGATAACCGCCCAGTACCGGAACGATAGTAGCTGCGATAGAGTTTAGAGAACCTCCGAACTGAATCAGCTGGTTACCTTTTTTGCCACCGCCGCCCAGTGTGTTCAACATCGGATTTACTACAGCGTTCAGCATACACATAGAGAAACCGGAAACGAAAGCACCACCCAGGTATACCCAGAAAGCGATTAATTCACCGGGAGCATAAGAAATTTGTCCGGAAAGGAACTGGATTCCTACACCGACAAATCCAACGGCAACGGCGATTAATGCTGTTTTCTTATAACCGATTCTTTTCAGCATAATACCAGCAGGAAGCCCCATAAAGGCATAAGCTATGAAGTTTGCTGCATTACCCAACTGGGTCATCCAGTTAGGAGCATTGAATTGTTCTTTTACGATGAGTCCGAGAGGGTTGGTAAATCCTGTTACGAACGAAATCATAGCGAAGAGGGCGAACATCATTGCAATAGGCAATAGATAGCTCTTTTTCTGTTGTGTCATGGTTTTAAAAAAGTTGTTAGTTTATAAAATTAGGTTATTTAGTTATTAATTGACAATAGACAATTGACAGTTGACGGTGATAGTTAACAGTGGGTTATGCTATATGATGCTGCATAATAACTGTCAATTGTCAACTGTCAATTGTCCACTTTATAAGTTTTCGACAGAAAATTTATAAATCGTTACCTGTTGGTACTCGTCTCCCGGAAGCAGTACGGCTGAAGGGAAATGAGGTTTGTTGGGTGTGTCGGGGAAGCATTGTGCTTCGAAGCAGATGGCACTGCGAGCCGGGAAAGTGGCACCGTGTGAACCTTTAAAACCGTTGAGCCAGTTACCCGTATAGAGTTGCACGCCGGCCTCGGTGGTATAAACTTCCATGACGCGTCCGCTTACGGGATCTGTGCAAGTGGCAGCCAGATCCAGCGAACCGGCTTCCTGTTTGTTGAGCACGTAGCAATGATCGTATCCTGCGCCGTAGACAAGTTGCTGAAAAGTGTCGTTAATGCGTTCGCCCACAGTGTGCGGGGTGCGGAAATCCATCGGAGTTCCTTCTACTTTGGCAATCTCTCCTGTGGGGATAGACACTTCGTCTATCGGAGTATAAAAATCAGCATTGATTGTGACGATGTTATTTTCTACTGTCGGGGTGGGGGTAGCGATACCTGCCAGATTGAAGAACCCATGATTGGTAAGATTTACAACAGTAGCTTTGTCGGTGGTAGCACGGTATTCGATGACCAGTGCATTTTCCTCTTCTTCGAGTCTATAAGTCATTTCTACTTCCAGATTTCCGGGGAATCCCTCTTCTCCGTCGGCCGATACATAGTTGAAGATGATCGTGCTTTCGTCTATCTGGTCGGCATCCCACACACGTGCATGAAAACCGGTAGGTCCTCCGTGCAGGGAGTTGGGGCCGTTGTTGATTGTCAGCGAGTGCTCTTCGGCGTAGAGGGTGAATTTCCCTTTGGCGATGCGGTTGCCATAACGACCGATGGTGGTGCTCAGGAATGGTTCGGGACTATTTATTACATGGTCTATGCTGTCGTGTCCGAGGATAACGTTGGCATATTTCCCGTTTTTGTCCGGGACCATGATGGAGAGAATGGCACAGCCGTAATTTGTTACGGCAACTTCCATCCCTTTTTTATTTCTGAGGATAAATAAGTCTGTTTGCTTATCGTCGATATCCTTTTGAAAATCCTTCCGGTTTAGTCCGGATAAATTTTCTTCTGTGGGGAATGTGTTATTCATGTCTGGCATATATAAAATTTCTTGCAAATAAAGCTAAATTCTTTCGTACTCCCAAATTATTCATGGTAAATCTATTCGAGGATTTAGGAAAGTTTAGCGTTTAGTTTCGCATGGGCTAAAACTTACTTTCGTGTCAATTCTATGAAATTTTGGTGATGAATTTAATATAAAACGCCCGGTTCTGTGTATTATTTGATATTTTTTGTATGTTTGTCCTCTGATTATCAAATCAAGAATTATAATCTAAGTTTATTAACAGAAAAACAAAATGTATCCGTTAAAATTTGAACCGATCCTGAAGCAGACACTTTGGGGAGGCGACAAAATCCTTCCGTTCAAGCACTTGAGTGATAACTTGACAGGAGTAGGAGAAAGCTGGGAGATTTCCGGCGTAGAAGACAATGAATCTGTGGTGGCTAATGGTCCCGATAAAGGATTCACGTTGATCGATATGGTGAGAAAATACCGTGAAGAACTGGTTGGTGAAGAAAACTATGCCCGTTTTGGCAATAAGTTTCCCTTGCTTATTAAATTCATCGACGCTAAACAAGATCTCTCTATTCAGGTACACCCCAACGACGAACTGGCAAAGAAACGCCACAATTCTATGGGAAAAACCGAGATGTGGTATGTTGTTGATGCCGATAAGGGGGCAAAACTCCGTTCGGGATTTTCAGAACAGATCACACCGAAAGAGTACAAAGAGCGTGTTTTCAACAATACCATAACCGATGTGCTGCAAGAGTATGAAATACATCCGGGTGACGTTTTCTTCCTTCCTGCAGGACGTATTCACAGCATCGGTGCAGGTGCATTTATTGCAGAGATTCAGCAGACTTCGGATATTACTTACCGCATTTACGATTTCAACCGCAAGGATGCCAAGGGTAATACGCGTGAACTGCATACCGACCTGGCACGCGAAGCTATCAACTATGAGGTGCTCGATGATTATCGCACCAAATATGACGCTGTGAAAGACGAACCGGTGGAGTTGGTGGCTTGTCCCTATTTCACCACTTCTCTGTATGACATGACCGAAAAGATCAGTTGCGACTATTCGGAGCTGGATTCTTTCGTGATTTTCATTTGCATCGAGGGTTCTTGCCGATTGGCAGACAACGAAGGCAACGAGCTGGCGTTTTGTGCCGGTGAAACAGTTTTGCTTCCTGCCACGACAGAGAATATAACGATTACTCCCGAAGAGGGAGGAAACGTGAAGATTCTCGAAACTTACGTTTAAAGTAAAAAAGTCTTTATTCTTACGAGGGGTGGCTCTCGCGCGTAGGCGCGTAACTCCCCTTGTTTATAGTTTTAATTCTCTTATAAGGTGTAAATCGTGTATCATCAGGAAAATTTCCAGATGATAAGTCGGATGATAATTTTGCGATCATAGGAAGTTTCATCAGGAGAATTTCCTGATGATTTTTTGTATAAGGAGTGTTAATATCGTATTTTGTTCGGAGTGTTTTTTGAGACAAATACTTTGCATGGAGACTACGCCCGCACTACATGTAGCATAGGCGTTGCCTGCATGCAGCGCGGGCGTGGTCTCCAAAAGGTGCTTCCTTTCTTGTTTTTTTTACAAAAAAACACCTCTACCCTAAAGTGGAGGTGAATGTGCAAAGCGAAATACTGTGTAGGAAATACTGCTTTGGTAATAAGTTTTTGTTTATCCCTTTCTGAAAAAACGGCGAATCTTTTTCATTATTTTCACTCCCATTACCACACCATCAAAGATGGCCATTCCTGTATTGAATGATCTCATTATTGCGTCTGTTTGAGAGGTGGCGGGAGCAAGAGGGGCAAAAATTCGTTGTGCCGTTCGGGTCATCGCTTTTTTCTGTCCGCGTATTTCTTCCAGTTTCTCTGTCTTGAGCCGGGCGATATATTCCAGTGTGATTTTCTGGGGGGTAGCTTGCTGATTGTTCATAACTTATTCTTTTGAATCATTAAGAAACAGGCCGGCAAGGAAGTTTACCATTGGAGAAATGATAAGTTTCTTGCGGAAGATAATAACTGTGGCAATGAGTATGATGTTGATTGCTGCAATAATGCCAAAGCTCACCATGAGTCCGCCAACGAGCGGTTCGAGGATATAGGCCAGGGTGAATAAGAGATAAAACAGGGCCACCATGCCGAGAATAATGAGTACTAAAACCATGATTAAGGTGGAAAGAAGTATGGTTAGCTTTTCCGTCAATTCCAGTTTGGTATATTCTTTCTGGAGCTCCAGATATTTCTTGAACTCGAAGAATAGCTGTTGAAAGTTTTCTATACTTTTGTCGTCTGCAAACATAGTGGCTCTGTTTTTGATTCTTTTAGTCAGTTACTTCTTTTAGTTCGGCTGCAATTTCGTCAACGAGGTTTTCCATCTCATTGCGATTCAGCTTGATACCTTTTTTACGAAGAATCTCTGCTATTTTGTGACGAGTGTCTTCTCCCTTTTCAGGAGCAAACAAAATACCAAGTGCTGCGCCTACTGCTGCACCACCTAAAAAAGCTGCTAATACATTAAGTCCTTTCATAATTTTACTGTTTTAAAGTGATAATACTACAAATATAACGCATTTATTGCATAGGATGTTCTATGGATGAGGATTTTTTTTAAGAGTTTTTATCTGAATCCTCTCATAACTCACAGGGGATGCTGGTGAGGCTGATGGCAAAGAAAACGGCCACTTCTCTTTCGGAAAAGCGGCCGCCTTTTTATATGGATATATCTTATTTCTTCTGTTGTTCTCCTCTTTGTGCCTGTTTTTTTCGCCTCCAGAAGTCTCCATTGGAGCGGCTGCCACGGTATACTTTATTCTCTTTTGCTTTCGCTTTGAGTTCTTCCGTTTTCACCTCCTGCGCCTTGGCGCCTTCGGTGGTGACAAACGGATGGTCTTTGACTACTGGGATTGTTTTCCCGATCAGCTTCTGAATATCTTTGAGGTAAGGTAATTCTTCCGATTCGCAGAAGGAGATCGCAATTCCATCATGTCCGGCACGTCCTGTGCGTCCAATGCGGTGTACATACGTCTCCGGCACATTGGGTAGTTCGTAGTTGATGACGTGTGACAACTGATCTACATCGATACCACGTGCAGCAATGTCCGTTGCAATCAATACGCGCAAAGTATGATTTTTGAAATCCGTCAGGGCACGCTGGCGTGCATTCTGCGATTTGTTGCCATGTATAGCCTCAGCACGTATACCCGATTTGGTCAATATGCGTGCCAGTTTGTCGGCTCCATGTTTGGTACGTGTGAAGATCAACACCGATTCAATCGACTGGTCTTTCAGTAAGTGCAATAATAAGTCCTTCTTTTCCTTCTTCTCTACAAAGTAGACGTATTGCGAAATTGTGTCCACAGTAGAAGAAGCCGGTGTCACCTCTACCTTTTCCGGATGGGTCAGCATTGAGTTGGCCAGTGTCTCTATCTCCGGCGGCATAGTAGCCGAGAAGAAAAGCGTCTGGCGCTTCTGGGGAAGGAGTTTCAGTATCCGTCTGATATCATGGATAAAGCCCATGTCGAGCATGCGGTCGGCCTCATCCAGTACGAAGAAGTCCAGTGTTTTGAGCGATATATAACCTTGGGTTATCAAGTCCAGCAAGCGTCCCGGTGTGGCAACCAGTATCTGTACACCATTGCGCAATGCGTCCGTCTGAGGTTTCTGACCCACTCCGCCAAAGATAACAGTGTGCTTCAGTCCGGTGTATTTGCCATATGCCTCAAAACATTCACCAATTTGAATGGCCAACTCCCGGGTTGGGGTTAATATCAATGCTTTTATTCCTTTGCGGTGGTCGGTTTTATATAGTTTCTGCAAAATGGGGATAGAAAAAGCAGCTGTTTTTCCTGTTCCGGTCTGTGCACATCCTAATAAATCTTTTCCTTGAAGTAAAATGGGGATTGACTGTTCTTGTATGGGAGTGGGAGAGGAATAACCCTCTTCTTTCAGAGCCTTGAGTATGGGCTCTATCATGTTTAAATTTTCAAATGTCATGTAAAAAAGTTGAATGAGCCTCGCGGCTCGTTATGTTATATGGAGCAAAGATACGCGAACTTGTGGGGGTAAATACTTTTATATCGTCGGTTTAATCTTATTTAACTAAGAGAAAGGCCGAATGATAGCAGGTTAAAGCGTATTTTTGTTGCTTAATTCTATAGAGTAATAACAATATGAGAGGTAAGATTGTTTTTATAACCGGAGCAAGTAGTGGAATAGGCGAAGGTTGCGCCCGGAAGTTTGCTTCGCAAGGTTCAGATCTGATTCTTAATGCCCGTAATGTGGCAAAACTGGAAGAGTTAAAAAACGAATTGGAAGCGACTTATGGAGTTCGCGTATTCTTGTTGCCTTTTGATGTTCGTGACCGTAAAGCTGCAACTCAGGCACTGGCTTCTTTGCCCGAAACGTGGAAAGCGATTGATGTGCTGGTAAACAATGCCGGACTCGTTATCGGGGTTGATAAAGAGTTTGAAGGAAACCTGGACGAATGGGATATTGTGATAGATACAAATATAAAGTCGTTGTTGGCCATAACCCGTCTGGTAGTTCCCGGAATGGTGGAGCGCGGACGTGGACATATTATCAATATTGGCTCTATTGCCGGTGATGCCGCTTACCCCGGTGGAAGTGTGTATTGTGCTACCAAAGCCGCAGTCAAAGCCCTTTCGGACGGACTGCGCATCGATCTGGTGGATACGCCGTTGCGGGTAACCAACGTAAAGCCGGGGATGGTAGAGACAAACTTTAGTGTAGTGCGTTATCGGGGCGACAAGCAAGCTGCGGACAATTTTTATAAAGGAATCCGTCCGCTTACAGGTGATGATATTGCAGAAACAGTATATTTCGCAGCTTCGGCTCCGGAACATATTCAAATAGCAGAGATATTAGTGATGCCTACATATCAGGCCACAGGTACTATCTCATATAAAAAGAAAGCAGAATGATGAAGAAATGGTTGTATCTCTTATGTTTGCCTTTGTTGCTATCGATAGTGGCTTCCTGCTCGGATGATGAAGACAAGCTGACTGGTAAGTGGCAATTGAGGCGGTATGAGCTTCCCGACGGCACTGTGCAGAAGGAAGATAGTGTGTTTTATAATTTTCAGAAAGGTAGCTTTTCGGCCATCTGTTTGCTCGAAGATAAGACGTATCACACCTTTTTCGGACTTTATTCTTTGCAGGATGATAAAATTTATATTATTTTGCGCCCCGAAGAGAATATAGATCTTTGCAAGCAATATTTACAGTGGGATGAACTGGGCCGGACATTTCAAATTGAAGAGCTTTCTTCGTCCACTCTTCAGCTTAGGTATGAAGATATTGTATCCGTTTTCAGAAAGTATTGATGCAAATTTATTAACTAAAAGAATATAGATTATGAAAAAATTAGTAGTATTGGGAATGAGTGTATGCATGGTTCTGGCATTTGCTTCTTGTAAATCAAGCGAAAGTGCATATAAAAAAGCATACGAAAAGGCAAAACAGCAGGAACTTGCCGAACCGCAGGTAGAAGCTCCGGTGGAAGTAACTCCCGTTGTAGCAGCTCCGGTAGAGGTAAAGAAGGCTACAGATGCAGCCAATGGTGTGCGTCAGGAGAAGGTAACGGTTGTTTCGGGCAATGGCGACAACCTGAAAGATTATAGCGTAGTGTGTGGTAGCTTCGGTTTGAAAGCAAATGCCGAAGGTCTGAAAGACTTTTTGGATGCTGAGGGCTACAATGCAACTATTGCATTCAATGCAGAATCTGCTATGTATCGTGTGATTGTGAGCACTTTTGCCGATAGAACGGCCGCTGCACAGGCTCGTGATGCTTTCAAAGCTAAATACCCTAACCGTAAAGACTTCCAGGGTGCCTGGTTGCTTTACAGAGTATTTTAATATTTCTTTTTGGTAATATCGGAAGTGGGAAAGCACCCTTCCGGAATAAGGGCAGTAGCTGGGAAGTTGCTGCCTTTTTGTAATATAGGTTTGGTATTTCACTACAGAGGACGCAGAGGACACGGAGCTTTATTATCCGGATAAAACGCAGATTAAAGTACGGGTCTTCTTTTTTTCACATTTGTGTATTTGCGAAAATCTGCGTTCATCTGCATTTCATCAGAGAAAATAATACCTCTGTGCTCTCCGTGTTCTCTGTGGTGAATTTTTTTTTTAGTAATATTAGCGCTATTGCTAAAAGAAGTTATAAATGATAGTGCGGAAACTTTGAGAGAAGATAAAGTTTTTACTTTTGTAGCTCATTATATCAATGGGTTATTACGCCTTGTTGGAAACAGGGCTATAATTATATAACAAGATGGAACAGAAATATTTGTTTGTTGCTGTTGACGCGGCCCTGAGAGCAGGCGAGAAGATACTTTCTATCTATAATGATCCGGCATCGGATTTTGAGATAGAGAGAAAAGCCGATAATTCCCCCTTAACCATTGCCGACCGTAAAGCGCATGAAACGATTGCTACGATTCTTCAGGAAACTCCTTTCCCGCTGTTGAGCGAAGAGGGTAAGCATATGGAGTATGCCATGCGAAAGAATTGGAGTACGCTTTGGATTGTCGATCCACTGGACGGAACGAAAGAATTCATAAAGCGTAATGGAGAATTTACTGTCAATATAGCACTGGTGCACGATGGCATTCCTGTGATGGGAGTCATTTATCTACCTGTGAAGCAGGAACTTTACTTTGCATCCGAATCACTAGGGGCATTCAAACTATCCGGAATCACGGCTTTGGGCGATTCTGCCTCTTTGGAAGAGTTGATTAACTTTTCTGTACGTTTGCCGATAGACGAACCACGCAAGCGTTTTGTTATTGTAGCTTCCCGCTCTCATTTAACCCCGGAAACAGAAACCTATATTGGTGAAATGAAGCAACAGTACGAAGAAGTAGAGCTGATATCGAGCGGAAGTTCCATAAAAATATGTTTGGTTGCCGAAGGGAAAGCAGATGTATATCCTCGTTTTGCTCCGACTATGGAGTGGGATACAGCTGCCGGACATGCTATCGCGCGTGCAGCAGGAATGGAAATTTATCAGGCTGGCGAAGCGTTGCCATTACAATACAACAAAGAAAACCTGTTGAATCCCTGGTTTATTGTAGAGAGAAAAAGAGTAAATCACTAATTGATTTGTACTGATTATGACATTTGAAATTGTATTTGTACTACTATCATTATTGGGAATGGTGATTGCTCTTATATTGGATAAGATGCGTCCGGGTATGGTGCTTTTTTCGGTTGTGGTACTGTTTCTTTGTGCGGGTATCCTTAGTCCGAAAGAGATGCTCGAAGGATTTAGTAATAAAGGAATGATCACCGTTGCCATGCTTTTTTTGGTAAGCGAAGGTGTTCGCCAGTCGGGGGCTTTGGGGCAGGTGATCAAGAAATTGCTTCCCGTAGGTAAAACTACTGTTTTTAAGGCACAATTTCGTATGCTTCCCACTATTGCTTTTATATCGGCTTTTCTGAATAACACTCCTGTAGTAGTAATATTTGCTCCTATTATCAAACGTTGGGCACAAGCTGTTCATCTTCCCGCTACCAAGTTTCTTATTCCTCTTTCTTATGTCACGATTTTGGGCGGTATTTGTACGTTGATTGGTACTTCTACCAATCTGGTGGTACACGGCATGATTCTTGAGGCAGGTTATGAAGGATTCACGATGTTTGAATTAGGGAAGGTGGGTATATTCATTGCCATTGCGGGGATTATCTACTTGTTCCTGTTTTCTAAAAAGCTCCTTCCCGATGCACGTCCCGATACGGCAGTGCCCGATGAAGAGGAAGAAAAAGGCGAGAGCCTCCATCGCGTGGAAGCAGTGTTGGGTGCCCGTTTCCCGGGTATCAACAAAACCCTGGTAGAGTTCAACTTCCAGCGTCATTATGGGGCAGAAGTGAAAGAGATAAAAACTCGCAACGGACAGCGTATCACAGAGAAACTCAATGAAGTTGTGCTTCGCGAAGGCGATACATTAGTGGTAATGGCCGACGATACTTTTATTCCTACCTGGGGAGAGTCTTCTGTCTTTGTGATGCTTGCCAACGGAAAAGATACTGAGCCGGTGCCGGGTAAGAAGAAACGTTGGTTTGCCTTGATTCTGCTCATTCTGATGATTCTGGGTGCTACGGTCGGTGAATTGCCGGTGACACAGGAGATGTTTCCTAATATCAAGCTGGATATGTTCTTTTTTGTTTCTGTGACTACCATCATCATGGCATGGACCAAAATATTTCCTGCCCGTAAATATACCAAATATATTTCGTGGGATATCCTGATTACTATTGCCTGTGCTTTTGCTATCAGTAAAGCAATGGTAAATTCGGGGGTAGCCGATGGAGTTGCAAGTTATATTATCGGTTTAAGCCATAACTACGGACCTCATGTTTTGTTGGCTATTTTGTTTATTATTACCAATCTGTTTACGGAACTTATCACAAACAATGCGGCAGCAGCTTTAGCCTTTCCGCTGGCATTGGCCATATCCCAACAATTAGGGGTTGATCCTACGCCTTTCTTTGTGGTGATTTGTATGGCTGCTTCGGCAAGTTTCTCTACTCCGATTGGTTATCAGACAAACCTGATCGTGCAAGGTATTGGCAATTATAAGTTCACCGATTTTGTTCGTATCGGTTTGCCATTGAATATTATCACTTTTCTCATTTCTGTATTTTTGATACCACTAATTTGGCCCTTTTAAGAGTTGAGAGTTGCGGAAGACGAAAAGATGGGAAAAAGAAAACTAACAGTAAGTATTGTAAAAACGACTAAAAATAATATGCATGAAACAAAATAAGGAACCGAAAGGAGAAGAACTTTCAACTCTCCACTCTCCACTTTCAACTAATCATATTTATCCTATCTTTGATCGTATGCTGGCGCGGGAAGATAAAGAACAGCTATTGAAGCAGCATAGCGTGATGATATGGTTCACCGGATTGAGCGGTTCCGGAAAAAGCACCATTGCCATTGCTTTGGAGCGTGAGTTACACAAACGCGGGTTGCTGTGTCGTATCCTCGATGGTGATAATATCCGCAGTGGTATTAATAATAATCTGGGCTTTTCGGAAGCCGACCGTGTAGAAAACATCCGTCGTATAGCCGAAGTCTCAAAGCTTTTTATAGATAGCGGTATTATTACTATTGCCGCTTTTATCAGTCCTAACAATGATATCCGCGAAATGGCTGCCAATATTATCGGACAGGACGATTTCCTCGAAATATATGTCAGCACTCCGCTTGCCGAATGCGAAAAGCGTGATGTGAAGGGCTTGTACGCCAAAGCCCGTAAAGGAGAAATTAAGAATTTTACCGGTATTTCGGCTCCGTTTGAAGCACCGCTACATCCGGCTCTTGAGTTGGATACTTCAAAACTTTCGCTTGAAGAATCTGTTAATCGTTTGCTGGAGTTGATATTGCCAAAAGTGAAAAGATAAAAATAAGAGATTTATAAAATAAGAATATAATGAAAGAAGAGTATAAATTGAGTCACTTGAAAGAACTCGAAGCTGAGTCCATTCACATTATCCGCGAAGTGGCTGCGGAATTTGAGAATCCTGTGATGCTTTATAGTATCGGAAAGGATTCTTCTGTTATGGTTCGCCTGGCAGAGAAAGCTTTCTATCCGGGTAAGGTGCCGTTTCCTTTGATGCACATTGACTCCAAATGGAAATTTAAAGAGATGATTCAGTTCCGTGACGAATATGCTAAGAAATATGGCTGGAATCTGATTGTGGAGAGCAACATGGAGGCTTTTCATGCAGGTGTAGGCCCCTTTACACATGGAAGTAAAGTACATACCGACCTGATGAAAACACAGGCGTTGTTGCGTGCGCTCGACAAATATAAATTTGATGCCGCCTTTGGTGGCGCCCGTCGCGATGAAGAAAAGTCACGTGCCAAAGAACGTATCTTCTCCTTCCGTGACAAATTTCACCAGTGGGATCCTAAGAATCAGCGTCCCGAGCTGTGGGATATCTATAATGCCCGTGTACACAAAGGAGAAAGTATTCGTGTTTTCCCGTTGAGTAACTGGACCGAGCTGGACATCTGGCAGTACATTCGCCTGGAAAACATTCCCATTGTTCCGCTTTATTATGCAAAAGAGCGTCCTTGCGTTGAACTTGACGGTAATCTTATTATGGCCGATGATGACCGTCTGCCGGAAAAATACCGTGATGAGATTAAGATGCGTATGGTACGCTTCCGCACATTGGGGTGTTGGCCGTTGACTGGTGCAGTGGAGAGTGAGGCCGATACAATTGAGAAGATCGTGGAGGAGATGATGACTACCACAAAGAGCGAACGTACTACCCGTGTGATCGACTTCGACCAGGATGCAAGTATGGAACAGAAGAAGCGCGAAGGATACTTCTAATCAAAAAAAATTAAAAACTAAGAATTGAAGATGGGAACTACTTTAGATATAAAAGCATTTCTGGATAAAGACGAACAGAAGGATTTGCTCCGTCTTTTGACGGCAGGCTCGGTGGACGATGGAAAATCAACTCTGATAGGCCGCTTGCTGTTTGATAGTAAGAAATTGTATGAAGACCAGCTGGATGCTCTCGAACGTGATAGCAAACGTATGGGAAATGCCGGCGAACATATAGACTATGCACTGTTGCTCGACGGTTTGAAGGCCGAACGCGAACAGGGTATCACAATTGACGTGGCCTATCGCTACTTCTCAACCAACAACCGTAAGTTTATCATTGCCGATACTCCGGGACACGAACAATACACCCGTAACATGATTACCGGTGGTTCTACTGCCAATTTAGCCATTATTCTGGTGGATGCACGGACGGGGGTTATCACTCAGACCCGCCGTCATACTTTCCTGGTGTCTCTGCTTGGCATTAAACATGTTGTGCTTGCTGTTAACAAGATGGACTTGGTAGACTTCTCCGAAGCGCGCTTCAATGAGATTGTGTCAGAATACAAAAAGTTTGTAGAGCCACTTGGTATCCCCGATGTAAATTGTATTCCGCTTTCTGCACTGGATGGTGACAATGTGGTGGATAAATCAGAGCGTACTCCCTGGTATAAGGGTATCTCCTTGCTCGACTTCCTCGAAACGGTGCACATCGATAACGACCATAACCTGACCGATTTTCGTTTCCCCGTACAATACGTGCTTCGTCCTAATCTCGATTTTCGTGGCTTCTGTGGAAAAGTGGCTTCGGGGGTTATCCGCAAAGGAGACGAAGTAATGGCGTTGCCTTCTGGCAAGACTTCCCGCGTGAAAAGTATTGTGACCTATGACGGAGAGTTGGATTATGCTTTTCCACCTCAGTCTGTCACACTGACACTGGAAGATGAAATAGATGTATCGAGAGGAGAGATGCTGGTGCATCCCAATAATTTGCCTGTCGTTGATCGTAACTTTGAGGCTATGCTGGTATGGATGGATGAGGAACCAATGGATGTGAACAAATCCTTCTTTATCAAGCAGACTACTAATATGAGCCGTACCCGCATTGATAGCATCAAGTACAAGGTGGACGTGAACACTATGGAGCAATTTGCCGTGCCTTTCCTTTCGTTGAATGAGATAGCCCGTGTGGTACTGACTACAGCGAAAGAGCTGTTCTTTGATCCTTATCAGAAGAACAAATCCTGTGGATCGTTCATCCTTATCGACCCGATCACCAATAACACCAGTGCCGTTGGTATGATTATAGACCGGGTGGAAGAGAAAGATATGCGCACTATGGATGATGTTCCGGTGCTGGATCTTCCGAAACTGGGTATTGATCCTAAGCATTATGAAGCGATAGAGAAGGCTGTGAAAGATCTGGAACGTCAGGGCATTGCAGTGAAAATCATTAAATAATGTACAATTGACTATTTACAATTTACAATTTGCTATGCAGATCGTGCAATTTGTAAATGGTAAATAGTCAATTGTAAATAGTCAATTGTAAATTGTAAATAACATGGGATTACTTGAATTCAATAAACTTCCGATAAACACCCTGGTAGGAGCTGACTGGAAAACATTTAAAGCGATAACCGCTGGTAGGGATATCGATGCTGCCTACAAAGGAAAGTATCGTTTGACCAAAGCAGTATGCCGCCTGCTCTCTACATTGGCTCCTTTGCAAAACAGCCGTTACGAAAAGCTTCTGGCCAATAAGCCGTTAGAGCACGATCCGGTGTTTATATTGGGGCATTGGCGTAGTGGGACAACGTTTGTACACAATGTCTTTTCCTGTGACAAACACTTTGGGTACAACACTACCTATCAGACTGTTTTTCCACATCTGATGATGTGGGGGCAACCTTTCTTTAAAAAGAATATGAGTTGGCTGATGCCCGATAAACGCCCGACCGATAATATGGAACTGGCTGTAGACCTGCCGCAGGAAGAGGAATTTGCACTGGCAAATATGATGCCTTATACATATTATAATTTCTGGTTTTTGCCCAAATACCAGCAAGAATATGCTGATAAGTATTTGTTGTTTGATGGTATCCCCGACGAAGAACTGAAAGTGTTTGAAGATACATTTAAAAAACTGATAAAGATTTCATTGTGGAATACGCAAGGTACTCAGTTCCTGAGTAAGAACCCTCCTCATACGGGGCGTGTGAAGGAGTTGGTGAAGATGTTTCCCAATGCAAAGTTCATTTATCTGATGCGTAACCCGTACACAGTATTTGAGTCTACACGTAGTTTCTTTACCAATACTATTCAGCCTTTGAAACTGGAAGATATCAGCAACGAGGAGATCGAAAAAAACATTCTCTCTATTTATGCCAAGTTGTATCATAAGTACGAAGCCGATAAACAGTATATTCCTGAGAGAAATCTGATTGAAGTGAAGTTTGAGGATTTTGAAGCGGATGCTTTGGCGATGACCGAGAATATATATCAGAAACTCTCTATTCCAGGCTTCGAAGAAGCACGTGAAGCAATAGAAAAGTATGTAGGTGGAAAGAAAGGATATAAGAAAAATAAATATAAGTACGATGATCGTACTGTTCAGTTAGTGCAGGACAATTGGGACTTTGCGCTGAAGCAGTGGGATTATAGTCTTTAAAAAGAAAGGAGAAAGGATGACAAAGAGAACATATCGCCGTCTGATGACGACAGGCTTTATTGCTTTATGCTCGGCTGTTGTTATGGCGCAACATAAGGTAGAAATGCTCCCGTTTGGGGATATGGATCAATGGGTAAATCGCGAAATAAAAGAGTCTGCCATTATTGGTGGAAATACAAAAAATGTATATGCCGTCGGGCCTACCCAAACCATAGCTGGTTCAAAAGCTTATACGAATCTTGGTGGTTCTCCTTGGGCTACTTCCAATGTGATGGCGAAAGTAGCGGGAGTCACAAAGACAAATACATCTGTTTTTCCCGAAAAGCGGGGAAGTGGATATTGTGCACGTCTGGAAACTCGTATGGAAAGTGTGAAAGTGTTCGGACTCGTGGATATTACGGTACTTGCTGCCGGTTCTATGTTTCTGGGCACGGTACATGAACCTATTAAAGGTACCAAAAAACCCAACAAAATGCTTGGAATGGGGATTCCGTTCACAAAGCGCCCTATTGCTCTTCAGTTTGATTATAAAGTGAAGATGTCTGATCGCGAAAACCGTATTCGCGCTACAGGGTTTAGTAAAATAACCGATGTGCCGGGCAAAGATTTTCCTGCAGCGATTTTGCTTTTACAAAAGCGTTGGGAAGATGCTGAAGGTAATATTTTTGCAAAGCGTGTCGGTACGATGGTTGTTTATTATTATAATACCGGTGATTGGCATAATAATGCTACCTATGAGATTCACTATGGTGATATAACCGGAAGTCCTATATATAAACCTCATATGATGCGCTTACAGGTTGACGAACGTTATTCGCTCAATAGCAAGGGAGAGAGTGTACCGGTTCGTGAAGTGGCATGGGCCGATAAGGATGAAACGCCCACTCACATGATTCTTCAGTTTACAGCCAGTCATGGAGGAGCTTATATCGGTTCTCCGGGAAACACCTTGTGGGTGGATAATGTGAAACTGGTTTATTAGATAGTTGACCACTTATGAAAGAATAAGAGGGTCTCAAAACTAAAATTAGCTGTTGTTAAAACGCAGATTAACGCCAATTTACGCAAATATTAAATTATACCTGCGATAAATTGGCGTTAATCTGCGTTTTTAAGTTGTATAATTACACAAGTACGAGGAAGTTATCACTCGTATTCCCGTATTTCATTCTTATAGATTTTTACTTCTATCAGCTTTTTGGTATTGGTGTCAGAAACCCAGAGGCTTGATCCCGCTATCAATAGTTTTTCTGCCTTCTTAAATGTGTAACCGTTTACAGATTTGAAACCGTCTCCCCATTCTTTTTTCGTACGATCATAGATATAGATAGAACCATTACTGGCAGACACCATCATCTGGTCGTTGTGCAAAGCGATACCGCAAGGGTTGAAGTTGGTATCGAGTGTCTTTTCTGCATCTATTAATATTTTTTGATCACCTTTTTCAATACGTGCAGTGTCTATTGCCTGAATTTTTTTGTTACCGTATTGCCCGTAATCTGCCAAATAAACAATACCGGTAGAATCCTGTACCATCTGATGGGGATTAAATCCGTTGTTTGTATCCATTCCTATTGCTGCACTTCGACAATAAAAAGGCACTTTCTGATATTTTTCCGGAGTTACGTCCTCCTCCCGGTAAACGGCAATCTCTCTTTTGGTGCGAACAATAATCTTTCCGTCCGGGGAAATCGCCATAGCCTGTGCCTGAAACAATCCGCTTACTCCATCACTCCAACTGCCAGTCCCAATGCGCGTAATGAAATTCAGGTCTTCGAGGGCAAAAACATCGATGCGAGTCTCTCTACTTAATACATACAGACGATTGGCCGGAGATACTCCGATGGCTTCTATCGGACTTTGAAATTTCTGATCAGTATTTCCATACTTCCATGACCGCAGTGATATTAGGTGTTGTTTCTTCTTTTTATCATACAGCTCTAGGCTGTAATGTCCGTTCTGTATGTTTGCTACAAACAGTGTATCTCCTTTTATATAGGTGGCTCCTGGAGTAAATTCACCCTCGTTCAGGGCAAAATCCACAGCCGATAATTGCTGTCCTGCTTCATAGGAGTAGTAATAATGACTGGTATATGGCTCTTCAGGTTTTTGTGGTATACCTCCTGGCATATCTTCTTCCGAGCAGGCCCCTGCAATCATCAGGGCCAGTAGCAGGTGGCTTGTATGAATTATCTTTTTTTTCATGATTATTTCCTTTTAGTTCAGTTCGTTTATTGGAATACCGGTTATGGTACGTTCAGTGCGGTCTATTACAAACAGTGTTTGTCGGGATAGCATTATTTTCTCCACATTACGGAAGGTATGTTCACCTATGGTTGTATAATCTTTTAGGATTGTTCCGGTTTCCTGATTCACTTCTGCCAGGGCTACCGGTTGATTCTTTCCGGTGGCAAATGATACGAACATTCGTTTGCCAACAAAAGCAATGTCGTAGGGAGAATGAGAAGCGGGGAGGTCTATTACCCGTTGCGCTTTCCATTCCGTTTGTTCGCGCATCACGTTACAGTCGAATACATAAATTTTCCGATTACCTTGGTGGGTGGTATAGAGTAGTCCGTCAGCTCCCATTGCCTGTCCATAAGTTCCCATAGCTTCACCCATATTGATTGTGCGGCAATAGTTGGCTACTTTCTTGTAACTACCTGCTACAACATCATCTTCCATGAATACACACACGCGTTTCTTGTCCCGGATAAACACACATCCACGACGCACAAGTACATCAAAGGCATGTACTGTCTGAGTACTACCTTCACCCCAACTGCCTGTACCTATACACGTAATAAAGTCCAGTGTAGCCTCGTCAAATACATCTGTACGGCTACTTTCATTTGTGACATATACTTTTCCATGTGCCACTGTAACCCCGTTAGGTTTCCCGGCAAAGGTCTTGGTTTCTGTATTCTCAGTCCACTCTTTCACACTTTTTACATGCGTTAGTTTTCCTTCTTTCTCTTCCAGGACCTCCAGACTGTATTTCCCGTTTGCATCATTGACAATATATATGCGTTTTTTGTAGACACACACATCTTTTGGAGTAAAAGTCTCTTTGGTAGCTCCCGGGATGTTTTCATAAGAAATAGAGCAGGAGAGGGGTGTTCCTTCTTCAATGTTTTCGTTGTCGCCTTTCAATGCCGGGGCCAGACCACCGTCTATGGCATCCAGTTCCGGATCTTCAATGATGTATTTAGAGCGTTGGTAGCGGGCAGTACCATACAGTTTTCCCTGTTTACGTGTATGCATAAATCTTCTTGAGTAGATGGGAAGTTTTTTATCAATACACAACTGGGTATACACTTTATTACAAAGGGTAATCCATCCCGTTCCGGTTTGTTCATAGGTCATATTTCCGTCGTGTCCATAGCCCAGGCAGTGTCCCAATTCATGAAAAATTGTGTGGGTTTGGTTCGTGTCGTCTGCATAGTGTTCAAGGTAGCACCATTCATTCAGTCCATAGGTTTCTCCTCCACCCAGACCGTTTACTCCACTCACATGCCCCACCAGGAAACCCGAATGATTGATTACCTGTTTGAGCAATTTGTCGATGTCTACCACTGCCAGATCATTGTTACTATGAAGTTTACCTCTGTATTTCTCCAATTCCTCGGCAAATTCCGGTGAGGAGAACATATAGGCAAAGTTCAGCATAATAGCTACCGTTTCTCTGGCATGGGCGGCGAGTAGGGGGAATTGCCAGCTACCTTGTTGGCTGTAGGCAGAAAAACGCACCCTGTATTTGCTTTTGGTAGAGAGTAGTTTTTGATAATAACTATCCTCACAATCTGTCTTCAACGAGAAATCTGATGCTGACAGATGTGGGTTAGCCATGATTTGTATCTCTTTTCCTGAACGGGTGATATAACGTTTGCTTTCGGTGAGCATTGGCAGTGCCCGGTGATATTCGGTGAAGGCAGGCACTACATCAAACTGTGCCAATTGAAACTCTTCATCATAGCCATTGATTTTTGCCCAGATTGTTACTCCATGTATGGGACGGGGCGAATAGAAGCGGATGAATAGTTCCTGCTTTTCGTTAATACTCACTTGCAGAGGCTGATTGACGTAAAAGAAACGTTGGCTGTTGTCAAAATACGTAGTTGAAGGTTCGTCGTCCTGCAACATAAGTTTGAATACGTCAGGTGTCAGATCATTCTCTGTAACCTTTATTAAGCCGTAAGGATTATCCGGCACTTCATCTGTCGGGAGGTCATTAGAGTTACTATCAGTACAAGCCTGTAAACTCCACATACCCAAAATGAACAAACCGATAAGTTTGAGGATTTTGTTATTAATCATATTAATTGTTTGTTTTTTTGGGGCGCAAAGATAATGTAAATAGCCATTGATTGCAAAAATAAGATGGAGTTTCCTTAAAATAGTTGGATATAAGAAAGGCTATCTCACAAAATTTAGTGGGATAGCCTTTTGGTATTAAAAACTTTAGTTTGTATCTGATTTCAGCGTTTATTCCAGAATCACTACACGGTTCAGGAAGTTCTTACCGAACATATTGTCAGTTCCACCGAAATCAACCAGTTCAAGCTGATCTTTGCTTACGCCTTCTTTAACAAGTGCGTCGTAAACAGCCTGAGCACGTGCTTCAGACAGTTTCTGATTCCACTTAGAGCTACCGGTTGCCTTGTCAGCATATCCGGCAATCTTGTATTTCTTATCCGGATTAGCCTTCAGGATCTTAGCTGCCAACTGGATGTTAACCATGCCATAGTCGTCAATCTTAGACTTGCCAATCTGGAAGAAAATAGCACGAGGACCGGCTACTTCTACTTCCTTCACAACTTCCTTAGTCACAGGTTTCACGTTCGCTAATGCATTCTTTGCATCTGCTAAATCTGTCTGAGCCTGTGCCAGTTCGTCACGATATCTGTTCAATTCATCATTGATAGCGCTTTGGTCTACCTTAGAGTTGCAAGATACAAATTTCTTACCGCCGAATGTGTAAGTTACACCGGCAGTCAGAGAAACTGCACCGTCTGTATATGCACTACTGTATTTACCAAATATAGAAGGAGAAACTTCGCCTCTTGCTTCAATATTAATGTCGATGTATTTGCTTACGTTGAACTGTCCTGCCAAGCCAACTGAACCGTTGACCAGCGCATTCATTTTGTTCATGTCGCCATACGTTTTTGAAAAAGTCAGTCCCGGACCTGCAAATACAGAAACATTGAACAGACGATCCGGATTGTAACCTGCAATAGCATTACTGAGGTTGTACATAGCGTCTGCACGCAGTGTGAAGTATTTTTTGTTCTTGTATTCGGCATAATCGCCTTTCACTCTGTTGTAGTCAGTATACAGTGTACTCCACATGCCGGCTACCTGAGCACGCACTCCCCATACGGGGTTGATTAGTTTTCCTACTGATACATGGATCAGCGGAGTTATGGCATGTCCAAAGCCATAATCAAAGTTGTTCGGATTTACACATCCTTGTGCTCCGGCACCCACACTGATAAAGATATTGTCCTTAGCCCTTTCGGTATAGAACTTCTCTTTGGTCTGCGCAGAAGCTGAGATGGCTGCTCCGGTCAACAGTAAAGATAATATTACTACTTTGCTTTTCATTGTTTTTAATTTTTAATATTTCAACTCTTTCTTATCTCTTTTTATTTCAACCGGAATTGAAAGGTCAATCCTCCTGTGAAATATTTCATCCTTTGCAATTCTATCTGTGCATGAAGATGATTGAAAAGCAGATAAGTGGCTCCTAACGCAAAATCTTTCGAATCATATTCGGCTATCAGTCGTAGCTGTGGATGGAAAGACGGATTATAGGTAATACCTGCTGCAATGCCGTTCAAATGATATTCTATTCTCCTGTTATAAAGATAGGAGAGATGAACACCAAGTGTTTCTTTACCTATCCGGATATGTTTGGTCGCAGCTATATAAAAGCGACTGTAATATCCGTTCCCCTTATCGGAAGCTATCACATCTCCTGATGAAGTAAAAGGATCTGAGGTCCCTAAAACTACTGCAGGCGTATACTTCCAGAATTGGCCTTCCTTCAAAGCACGCAATCGGACTGAGAAATACCGGTCCTGATTCGTAAATCCTGTATAACCATAAGGTTTTAGTCCCAATGCTTCGGCTTTGAAAAGCGTACAGGTATACGCTACTTCCAGCCAGGGCATTATAGTTACATTCAGGTAATAATTATACGTATGGTAGTACCATGTAGGAGGAGTTATCTCCTTATTTAAAAAATTGGCACCCAGAATTACTGTTTTATCTTTCTGCATCTCTGCCGAAGGAGCATGCAGCAATCCTGTGGTTCCATAGGTTAATTGAGCCGAAAGCATATAAGGTATACTTATAAGTAATAATACAATATAGATTCGTTTTAAACTCATTTTATACATTATAAATGCTTTCGATTCAATTATATAAACAATGCTTCTTATTCAGCGTTGATGATACCACCACCTGCATTCAAGTCTTCGCCATGACCATGTCCGTGACCAGTAGTGTAGATTGGCTTAACTGTTGCAGAAATAATCTTACTGATTTTTACTTTAACAGGAATTGGTTTTGAAGCTCCGGTCTTTGTGACGTAGATAGTGCTGGTATAAGTAATTTGAGTACGATATACTTCAAATCCGGTTACTTGAGCATAAGCAGGAATTATCATTTCTGCAGAAGTTTTCTGTTTTGTATAATTCGGAGTCGGAAGTATATTTAAGTTGTTTGATTTAATCATCTTAGTCATCATGTCAGTAACAAAAGCTGTGGTTGACTGGTTAGAGCCTGCCAACTGATCGGCAACTGCCAGAGATGGAGTGGTGATTGTCGGTTTGCTTTCGTCGTATGGAGCGTATTTCATACCACCATCATAAGTTATATTTACGATAACTGGCTGTGCTGCGGCGCCTGTGAAACAAGGTTTATTGATGATAATAGGCGTAAGTGTAACACTGTCGACTGACATTTCTTCAACATCATATTTAGAATCAAATCCGAATTTGAATTTAGAGAAGTGTTTTACTTCTCCTTCAAATTTACCATTTTTGAATGTTGCTTTTGTATCTCCTTTTTTCCAAGTACCATCAGCTTGTTCATACAGAATGTTCAGATCAAAATCCGGAGTTTCGGTAATTGCAATTGGTGATTCAAATTTCACCTCTAATGGAGTTGTGAAGATAGTACCTGTAGGTTCTCCAGTATAAACACGGGTAGCTGCCGTTGCTTTTTCTGCAGCAGGGTCACGGGTGATGACTACATTCTTAGCTTCTCCGGTAGCATAAACAATAACACCAGCCGGAATAGTGATCTGGTCTACTTCTTCTTTGGTAGAGGAAGAAGAACCTTCGCCGGTAGCAATTGTTGATGCAACTTCCACTACTTTAGGAGTTTCTACTTTAACACTTGCTACATTCTCAATGCTCTCAATCTTACCTTCATCCTTCATATTCTGTATGATCTCAGCTACTTCCTCAGGTTTAACTTCTGCGGCTGCAACATCTTCGGGCTTCATTATGTTAGTTACTGCATCTTTAATTTCTTCTACAGTAGCTTCGTCACCAGCCTTTTCTACTTCTTTGATATCTGCATCTTCTACAGGAACTTCAATTGTTTCGCTACCACCGGTGCTAACATCTTCGTCAGGTACATCTCCTCCATTTACTGGTTTCAAATTACCCATGATGGTAATTGTTGAAGTAACGGGAGTAGTACTGCTACCTACTACTGGTAAAATCAGGAAGCTGGTTGCAAATGGTTTGTAGTTAGCTTGGGTGCAGTTGATAGTACCTATCGTAGCAGCCGGAACATAGTTGCTGGTAAGCTCGAAATAGAACAAGCCTTTAGTTGTTTTTGTAGAGTTGCTATAACCCGTTTTGGTTGTCATTTTTACATTAACATCGTTAGCACCTGTACCATTATCATTGTACAAATTACCTTGTACGTAATAAACAGGATCGATAATTGTCGGTTTGTCAGCTTCTTTCTCCATGATAACGCCAACTTTAACTTCTACTGTCTGTATTTCTGTGCTTGGACCTTCTTCGGGTGCTACAGCAGATACATAGATTGTAGCCAATGCAGGCATATAACCATCAGCAGTAATGTATGCTTCGTAAGTTCCTATGGTAGTCGTTGTGAATTCAAATTTACTTGTACCAACTGCACCTGCTGGTTGTGTAGGGGCACCGGATACATAAATTGTTTTGATGTTCACAGTATTGCCTGCTACGTCAGTTACTGAACCTTTGATGAGGTACTCAACTTTTTTGTACGTAACTGGCTCTTCTTCTCCTTCACCAAGTCTCAACGCTGCGTTTACAGTGTAAACAGTAGTTGTTCCTTTGTCCTTTTTGTCTACATAGACAGAGGTAGTTGCGGACACATGATCTGCTGCTTCAAACTTAATGATGTTGGTTCCTTCTGTTGCAGTAACCGTATATGAGCCATCTGTTCCAACAGTAACTCCATTGACTTTTGCAGAAGGTAGAATGTCTCCTGTACTTTCGTCTGTCACAATACCTTTGATCAGATAAATCGGATCTTGTGTACTTGGAGCAGGCACATCAATCTCTTCTTTTTCGTAGCAACTGGCGAACGCACCGCAGATTGCTACCAACATTAACGCCAGCTTGACGTTAAAACCGAAAAATTTACTTTTCATTTTCATCTCAATAAAATTAATTAATAATTTGATAATTCTGATTTAATAAAATATGGGTTAAAACTATTATTCTGCATTATATTGTCGTCAGGCATAGATCTGTAGCCTTTATAATAATATTGTTCGTTTCCTGCATTGTAGCTCATTCCCATATCTTTGGAAGGTATGATTCTGGGAAGGTATCCTCTGCGTTTATATTTATAAGGGGGGAGGGCTATCTGAAAACGGAATCCTCCGTTTGCTTTGACACCCTCTGCTTTCATGGCATAAAAACCTATGGATGCATAACGGAAATGTCTGATAATGTCTAATTTAACCCCTTTTTCTCCTAATAAATATTGTTCAACTTTCATCGTTGTCTCTACATTGTATTGTGGCCAGTAGAAGCTTGCTCCTAATGACCATGTAATGCGTTTCTTTGTGCCATAATGCATCGTAAATCCTTCCCAATATCCGGCTCCGGTACATCCTATTCTTCCTGATAATGTGAATCGTTTATCCCATATGCAATGATGGTCAACTTTCAAATCGACGCCATATCTTTCATTACTAAAGTGCCCTATAGTCAATGTTCCCCAAATATTATAGGGCAGTCTTACGCTTTGTGACAGGCCAACAAACCCCGGGCGTACTTTACCGTATAAATAAGGATATCCATCATTATATATAGGTATCACCATCTGTGCTGTCAACTTCATCCCTTTCCATAATGAAACTTCAATAGCAGGAGATAAATTGAACAACACTTGGTATATCTGCGTTATCACTAAGTTTTTTAATGATAACTCGGGGTATATTGTAATATCTACTTTAAATAGTGAACTATTTTTTTTCTTACCTTTTGTTGCTTGTCTCCAGTTTTTTCCCAGATTATAACTTATATTCCAGTTTTGTCGATTTATTTCAGGGATGCTATCACCTATAACTGGCTGATAATAAAGCGAAATTTGCGGAATATTATTATCCAGTAAAATAAGTCTGCATGGCTTATTCTGTGGATATGTAGATAGATATAACCACAAACCTACTAAACAATAGTAGTTTATTACACCACAGCGTATTATGCAATTTTATTACAAGAAAATAAATAGATATAAAGAACGTTATATCAACTATAATAATAGTATTACTGTTACCAATATGTTACTATTTATTTACATAGTGAGGTTCATATTTTTTTTCTTTACCTTATAAAGAATAATTTATTACTTAAATTCAAGAGAAACCATATATAGACGTATAAAAAAGGTCATTGTATTGTAATACTTTATTCCTTATTAATTAGTCCTAATAGTAATAAACGTTATAGCATAAACAATAGAAATAAGTACTACGTTCTAATTACCCTTTATGAAGGATGTTACCAGTTTGTTACTCCGAACAGAAAGGTGTATATATTAATGATAGGTTAGTAGACAGATATGAAAAAGAAACTTAGAATAAAAGAACCGATTAAACTTCGGTCAAAACAATTGTCGAATGGGTGTTTATCACTTTATCTCGATATTTATATGGATAAAAAGCGAAGATATGAATTTTTAAAACTTTATATTATTCCGGAAAATAGCCGGATAGATAAGGATAGAAATGCAGAAACGCTTAAGTTGGCTAATGCTATTAAAGCTCAGAAGATTATAGCATTACAAAATGGCAAATTTGGCTTCGATGCAAATAAGAATAGGTCAAATATGCTACTTACTGACTATATAGGCTATTTGGCAAATAGAGACATGGTTCAAAAGGCAAAACGAGCTTTGATGAATACCTTGATTCACCATCTTCAGAGATATGATAAAAGTGGAATTTCATTAAAAGCTGTTGATAAAGACTACATATTAGGGTTTATGGAGTACTTAAAGTCTGCAACTCAGAAACATAGTAAAAAAGAAAAGTTGATCAATGTGAATAGCCAGATATGCTATCTGAAAGAGTTAAACTATTGCCTAAAATATGCAGTTGTTGAAGATGTTTTATCTACAAACCCGATGAATAAAATAAAAAATGAAGATAAACCTAAACGAAAAAGAACTGAACGGGAATATTTGACCATGGACGAAATACGGTTGTTGTCTCAAACTCATTTCTATAATGAAATGTTAAAAAGAGCCTTTTTATTCAGCTGTTTTTGTGGATTAAGACACTCGGACATTGCTGCATTGACCTGGGAGAATCTCAGGAAAGATAAAGCTGGTAATACTCAATTACATATAATACAGCAAAAGACTCAAGAAATAATATCTCTTCCTCTTAGTCCTGAAGCATTAAAACAGTTACCCGAGAGAGGTAAAGCATTGGATACCGAACGGGTTTTTAATGGTTTGATATCCTTGGGAAGAACCAATGAAATATTATCTCGCTGGGGAAAGGATGCAGGGATACAAAAACATATTACTTTTCATACCGCGAGACATACCCACGCAACTATGATGATCACTTTGGGAGCTGATATATATACAGTTTCTAAATTGTTAGGACATACAAATATCCAGACAACTCAGATCTATGCAAAGATTGTAGATGAGAGCAAGAGTAAAGCAATTGCCCTCATTCCTGAGATAACATAATGCTGATTATCAGTATTTAGAGAATATATATATCATTGACTATAAAAGTACGTACTCTTATGTATATAAAGTACGTATTTAAGTCATAGTTAAATACGTATTTTTGGAGTATAGAAGTACGTACTTTTGGTTCTATGATATAATAAGCTCTTATTGTATGGTAATTAAAGACAACATTGATACTCTTTTCTTTTCTTTATTGAACTACATTTTTACCTTCATTCGTACAGTTGTAACCACCTTAAATAGCGCTATTCTTTGTAACATTCAGAAAGAATATTACCGATTTGGTATCTATTTTGAGAAATCCGTAACAAGAATAAAAAAATATAATACAATATTTTGATTTTTCGTGTAAAATTCTTTGGTATTATTAAAAATGTACCTATTTTTGCGTCGTATTTCGCATCATAAAGATGACACTTAAGATAAAACTAAAGAATGGGATATAAAGTCTCTTACATGTGGAAAGGCCTAAATAATAGCGATATAATACGCTGTATAGCGATCTTTTTATTCTGTTTGCTTTCCTCAAAGGGGATGAGCCAAACGGGAGAAGAGACTGTTAACACTTTAGTTGGAATGGGTTTTGAGAATGTCGGCTGGCATGAAGATGATAAGGAACGTGTTTATGTGATGGAGAATACGGCCTACCGCCTGAATGGAGTAGGAATCGGCAAAGCTGTTGACGTTGTCCAAAGGATGGGTTTACCACAGAATAAGCCATGTCGGTTAATTTTTTTGGACAATAACGTTCCTCAGATATCATTGTATTATCAGCCAACAGTTGCTGATAGTATTTCTGAGGTTGATCGGAAAGACTGGGAAGTTAGCTATAACCTTGGAAAAAACTGGAGAAAACAGGTTAAAGGAAAGAAAAAAAATAGTTCACTATTTAAAGTGGATGTTACAATATACCCTGAGTTATCATTAAAGAATTTGGTAATAACTCAGATTTATCAAGTGCTGTTTAATTTGTCTCCGGCTATTGAAGTTTCGTTTTGGAAAGGGATGAAGTTGACTGCGCAAGTGGTGATTCCGGTATATAATGATGGGTATGGAACACGTGCGGGTAAAGTACACCCGGGATTTCTTACTCTGCAGCAAACTGTTCGGCTACCTTATAATATATGGGGTACCTTGGCAGTTGGTACTTTTAATGCTGGGAGATATGGGGTTGATTTGAAGCTGTTTCATCCATTCAAGGATGAACGTTTTAGTGTAGAGGGACGAATAGGGACAACCGGGACTTATTATTGGGATGGTTTTGAATATGTATATGGAAGCAAACAAAGGCTTACGTGGAGTATTGGGGGCAGTTTTTATTGGCCCCAGTTTAATTTGCAGACCACTTTGAAGGCCGAGCAATATTTATTAGGTGAGAAAGGGGTACGTCTTGATATAATAAGGCATTTTCGATATACGTCTATAGGCTTTTATGCTATGAAAGCAGAAGGAGTGAGGGCTAATGGAGGTTTTCGCTTCCAGGTTGCTCTTCCGCCATATAGGTACAAACGTAAGGGGTATATTCCACGTGTGACTCCGTCTAAAAACATGGGGATAGCCTATAATGCAGGAAATGAACGGTATTATTATAAAGGATACAGAACGAGTCCTGGTGAGAATATCATGCAGAATAATAGTTTTAACCCATATTTTATTAAATCAGAATTACTAAATTTTTAATTTTATTGAGATGAAAAAGAAAAGTTTTTTTAATGGTATTAATGCTAAAATGGCATTGGCTATTGTAGCTTTATCTGGGGCTCTTTTAACCGGATGTTATAAAGACGATGGCTTGGATATGGATGCTCCAATAGGAGAGACTGTATTGCCAGAAGCTACTTATACTTTAAATGGTACAGTGATTGATGCATCGACAATGCAGAATCTTAAGTTGGATGCTGCAGCCGGAGATTATGTAAAAGTGAATAATGTTGATGTAACCTTGACTAATGGCTCTTTTACTGTAGCTGTGAAAGCGGAAACTAATGTTATTGCAGTGAAAGTAAAGGGGTATAATGAAGATCAGGAATTTACTCGTTCTGTAAATGTTGCACCGATAAAACCCGGACAGTCGGCTGTTTATACTCAAACAATTGGTTTGAAACCTAATGCTGTTGTAACTGAAGAAGTTGCTAAGTATAACATAAAAGTTCAGGCATATGGTGGTGAGGCAATGGCTTTGCTTGATCCGTCAAGATACGAAGCTACAATAACTAAAGAAGGTGTAGCAGTAGCTGGTTTTGAGGATCTTGAATATGGTGTTTATACACTGAATGTTGTAGAGAAAGTGGCTGCAGGTGCTCAGAAGACATTGCAGGATTTCACTACTTTGGTTTCTTTAAATAAAGTATATGTACCAAAAGGTGATCCTAATCTTACGGTAGTTGTTTCTGCATATATGCCTTTAATAGGTGATATGACAGAATATACAATGCTGTTTGCTGACTTTACAAATGCTTCTAATGGTAATTTGGTGAATGTTGTAAAAGCGTGGGTGGCTAAAGACGGTGTGGATGTGCCTGAATCAATTGTTACCAATACAAGTCATTTTGCCTTTAAGGTTAAAAAAGAAGAAGTTGCAAATTATAAATTGTTTGTTACTTATGAGCGTACTGATGGAAGTCAAAATACTGTAACAAAGAACTTTGCAGATGATATGACTTCTCTTGGTGTACTTTTGAATACCAATGCTCAGGAAGGCTCTACTCCGATTGTACCGGGACAAGATACTGAAATTGCTGGTACAGATGGTGATGTTGCTGCAGTTAAAAAAGGTACGACAATTACATTGCCTGATGGTAAAGTCGTAGATTTTGCAGATGTTGAAGTTAATATTCAGCGTCTGGTTGGTGAAGAGGCATCGGATGAAGAGGCTATGAGAGTATATGAAGGTACTCCTGATGGAATTAAGTTTAGTGAGCCTATTGCTGTTAAGTTTAACGATATTTGGGCTAATCAGTTGGGTACAATGAAACTTGTTTACGAAAAAGATGGTAAATGGGGAGATTCAGAAGGTGATGTTGTACGTGGAAGTGATGGCGTATATACTATGAATATAAGTCACTTCTCTAAATTTAAAGCTGTTATTAATAGCGAAAGCTCTGTTGGCACTTCTGAAGAAGTAAAAGATGCTGTTGTAGAAACTGTAGTTGGTAAAAAGAATGATACTGAAAATGCTATTACAGTAACAGTAAAATATAACCAAAAGAAAGGTACTGAAATATCTTCAATAGAAGAGGCAGCTACATCTGCTGGATTTACAGATAGTAAAGCAAATGCTGTAGTTACTTCTGTTATAAAAGCTTATATGGAAGAAAAAGGTATTGTTGCTGAGCCTTTTACAACAGTTTCCGGAGAAGAGAATAAAACAATTGATCCATGGACTTGCCTTGAAAAAGTTACAACTCAGCAAGTTTATCTGACTACTGTTTACACGTTTACTATCAATGAGAAACCGGTAACAGTAACTGTTAAGACCGCTGATCATGTAATTGTAGGTATTGAAACTTATACATTCGGACATGGACACGGACATAGCCATGGTCATGGAAATGACAACCTTTCCGGTGGTGGTATTATTGATGCTGAATAAATAGCATAGGCTGAAAGCATATAAATATAAATAAGTGAAGAAATGGCTAAGAAGCGCATTTACATAGTATTACTGCTTATAAGTATACCATATATGCTTTCAGCTCAATTAACCTATGGAACCACAGGATTGCTGCATGCTCCTTCGGCAGAGATGCAGAAAGATAAAACAGTAATGCTGGGTGCCAATTTTATGAATAAGGAGATAACTCCTCCTAAGTGGTATTACCACACGTACAATTATTACCTGAATGTAACTATAATGCCCTGGCTGGAAGTAGCATATACCTGTACGCTTTTCAAAGCCGAAGCATTGGGACTAAAACCTTATGGTTATACAGGGTTTACGAATCAGGATCGGTATTTCTCAATCCGGTTGCGTGCTTTAAAGGAAGGCCAGTTTTGGAAATACACACCGGCTGTGGTGATAGGAACTTCGGATCCGTTCACATCTTCTGGTGAAGTGGTAGCTCCTACGGGTGGAAATGGATATTACAGCCGTTTTTATTTAGCTGCAACTAAGCACATTCAACTGGGGAAAGAGACAATCGGGGTACACCTCTCTTATTTATATAATAGGAGAAAAGATTACCATTTAAATGGAATTGCGGCAGGTATTACATATAATCCGTCTTTTCATCCGCAGTTGCGGTTAATTGCCGAATATGATTCGAAGGATTTTGCACTGGGTGCCACCTATTTGCTGTTCAATCATTTGCATGCGCAGGTGGAGTTTCAGAAAATGAAGTATTTCACTGGTGGGTTGATGTTCAGGTTTTGCCTGAAATAAGGCTGTTGCAAGGAATGAAAGTGAATAAGAATAAAAAGAGTTGAATATTAAAAACAAAAAACAATGAAAAATAAGTTAGTAATATTATCTTTATTGTTGGCGGGGACTGCTGCTTCGGTGTCTGCTCAGGAAAAAGAGAAGTACTACAGTGAAAACTGGAAGGACAATATCTTTGTGAGCGTTGGAGTGGGAGCACAGGCTTCAACCAATCCGGATTCCAAATTTAGCAAATCCATTACTCCGCTGATCAATGTATCGGTGGGTAAATTTATCAATCCTATCTGGGGATTTCGTGGACAGGTTTATGGATGGCAATCCAAACAGTTTACTGCATATCCGTTTTTGCAAACGGGTAACAAGGTAAAACGTAAAGAAAACTATGTTGGTGTCAACCTGGACGGAATGTTGAACTTGACCAATTTGTTCTGTGGTTACAAACCTGGACGTGTATTCGAAGGAATGCTTTTTGTTGGTCCTTCTATGAATGTCGTTAAGAACTATGATGGCTGGCAGCTCGGATATTCAACCGGTGAAGGTGTAGTTCAGCCTGACGGAAGTCTTTTGTATGAAACTAAGATAGATCCTGCAAAGACAACTCCGAACGATCATGAGTTGCGTTGGCTTGTAGGAGCAAGTGTCGGTTTGGGAGCTAAATTTAACATCAACCCTAAATGGGCTATTGATATAGAAGCTCGTGGACAGGTGACTCCTGCTATCTTGGGTGCATATAGTAGTGCAAGTACAGACGGTTATCTGCACTTAACAGCTGGTTTCACTTATACATTCGGCGGTAAGAAATTTGTTGCAGGAGGTAAAGTAGACCAGAGCGCTATCAATGATGAATTGAACAGATATCGCGACGAACTGGCACAGGCTCAGACAGATTTAGCAGATGCAAAGAATGCATTGGCTAATGCGAAACCTGTGACTAAGGAAGTTGTGAAGGAAGTAGAAGTAGCCGGTCCTCGTGCTATTTTCTTCCAGATTGGCAAGTCTAAGATTGACGACTATGGCATGGTTAACATCCAGTTGGCAGCTAAGATCCTGAAGGCTAATCCGGATAAGAAATACAAGATTGCCGGATATGCTGACAAGGCAACCGGTAGCTCTAAGTGGAATCAGAAACTGTCTGAAGCACGTGCTCAGGCTGTTTACGACGCACTTGTTAAAGAAGGCGTAAGCAAAGATCAGCTTGAACTGGTTGGTTTCGGTGGAACTGACAATATGTTCGGTAAGAACTTCCTGAACCGTGTAGTGATTCTGGAATAAAATATGGGTTCTATAGAGCGAAAGCTCTGAATGAGAGAAAGGACGTCTGTTGCAGACGTCCTTTTTTTGTACCTCAATGAGATGTAATCAAAATAATAATCGTATTTTTGTACCATGAAGTTACGAAAAGAGTGTAATTTATTGGAAATGAGCGTAGGTTAATTGCTCTTGATAGTAATAGGTTACGATTTAGTTAGTTATCTACTGCATTATCTTTCTGCGCATTGCGTAACCTTCAAAGAACTCTTCCTATGCAAAAGTAGCTATTTAATTCGAGATTTTGATATAAACTCCCGTTTTTTATCCCCTCATTCATAAGATTTTTCCGTAAAAGCGGTTTTGTTTGTCGGAACACCATTGCCAAAAACGAGTTTTGAACAATCGTGTGCCGACTACCGCATAGCCGGAGAAAAGGGCATTGCCTCACGCCTAAACGATGTTTAGACTGATGACGCAATGCCCCTTTCTTTTGCGTCTATGCCAAGAGGTGCTTTTACGGGCTACCAGATGATTTTTCTTTTTTTGCTGTCCCTTTTGCCGGAAGCGGAAAGTGAATGCAGAGTGTGTCAGCCTGCCCCATGAATGAAACAGGCGGTCACACACAGCCGGACAAACCGGGAAGAATGATTGTTGCCGCCCGGCTGGACAAGTTCCGTCGGAACGGAAACAATCATACTTCCTTTGTCGTGGTTTGCCCTTTTCACGCTTCCGGTGATGTCTTTTTCTTTCAGACGGTTTCCTCTTTTTACGGATTTTCCCCTAAAGTTTTTTCTACCTAATCTGCCTCTGTTTTCGTTTACCTCCATTTTGCGCCTTTCAGTAAGCCGCATCAGTCAGTCATTTTCGTTCTGGGCGCAAAGGTAATTCCGGGATTGGACGGGAAAGCAAGGTCAAGCCTCCTGTTTTCTGCGGAAATCTCCAGCCCTTCGGGTAGTATTTCCCCGAAAAACCTTGCATTCCCTAATCCCTACCTTTTCAAGCACCCGAAACGAAAACGACCGATGCGACAGAAAGACGCATAAAAAAAATGTCGGATAAACGAGAGGCAGATAAGATAGTTTGAAACTCAACTCCCTCAGCTCTTGAATCCGCATAAAAAACAAAAAAATTAAAAACAGCGAAGATATGACAGCAACGGCAAATTTCAGACAAGTGGCGCAATACATCGGGTTGGCGATATGCGGCTTGATGATGCGCACCGCCTTCGGGGTGTTCGGCATCCTTTGGGGCATCATCAGAGAGATTGTAAACGGAGTGTTCCGAGTGGCGATAGGTGTAATCGTGGCTATCCTTTCCACCATTGCCTACTTCGGCTTCATCCTTTGGTCATTAACTCTTTAACCCTTACCGACATGACAAAGAGAAACAGCAAGACGGTAGCGCAGCAGTGCAGATATTACGAGGTGGACAACATCTTCGTGTATATGGTGGAAACGTACATCAACGGCAATTTTGAAACGTTCCGAAGATTGTACCACGAACTAAACAAAGACGCACGGAGGGACTTCATGGACTTCCTTCTCAGCGAGGTAGAGCCGACCTATTGGAGAGAGATACTTAAACAGACAATCTAAAAACGACAGCGATATGAAAGGAACAGACCATTTCAAAAGAACGATACAAATGTATCTGGAACAGCGGGCGGAGGAAGATACGCTCTTTGCGAAGAAGTACCGCAACCCTGCCAAGAACATAGACGAGTGCGTGACCCACATTCTGAACCATGTGCAGAAAAGTGGTTGCAACGGCTTCACGGACGGAGAGATATTCGGGCAAGCCATCCACTACTATGAGGAAAACGAGATAGAGGTGGGCAAACCTATGAACTGCCAAGTGGTGGTGAACCATGTTGTGGAACTCACGGAAGAGGAAAAGGCGGAGGCACGTCAGAATGCAGTCCGCAGATACCAAGAGGAGGAACTCCGCAAGTTGCAGAACCGCAACAGACCGTCAGCGAGAAAAGAAAACCACCCCCAACCCTCATTATTTGATTTAGGCTTATGAAACCGAAGACCAAGATACAGAAAGAGGTGGCAAGACTTTCAGCCAACCTCCGCCCCATATCAACGACACAAATTGAATGGGCATACCGCCACTGCGTTGAACATATCGGCTACCGCACCAAGAAAGGGAACATTACCTGCTCCGACTGCGGTCACGAGTGGCACAGTGACAGTGGACTATGCGACACCCTTGAAGGTTGCACCTGTTCCCAATGCCATGCCAAACTCAAAGTGCAGGACACACGCAAACGTATCTACAAGGAAACGCAATATTTCAGCGTGATAACCATCTGCAAAGGCTATCAGGTAATCCGTGTGGCGCAGGTCAGATGCGAAAGCAGGAAAGGCGAGCCGATGCAATTCTACTGCCACGAGGTTGTGCAGCGTTGGATTTCACCCGACGGTAAGGTTACAGACATGGCGTTGCTCCGTGGCTTCACATTCTATTACTGCGATGTATGGGCATTGTGCAGCGCGATGGAGATAAGACCGCACAACAGCCTATACGATGATGTTGTGGCAAGAAGCTGTGCATATCCCAAAATGAGGGTATTACCTCAACTCAGACGTAACGGCTTCAAGGGCGATTTCCACGGCATTTCCCCCGTGCGTCTTTTCAAAGCCTTGCTTTCTGACCCAAGAATTGAAACCCTTATGAAAGGCGGTGAGATTGAGGTTATGAAACACTTTATTTTCAATGCCCGTACTGCCGATGAATGCTGGGCATCATATCTGATTGCCAAGCGTCACAAGTATCTGATAGACAACTTCTCCATGTGGTGCGACTATTTGCGTATGCTCAACAAACTCGGTCAAGACCTCCGCAACCCGAAGAACATCTGCCCCGAAGATTTCATGGCGGCACACGACAACGCAACCCGAAAGATTGAAACCATACACGAGAAGGAATGAGCAGAGCAACGCCGCCGCTGGGAGATTGAAAGGCGTGAGCGTGAGCAACAGCGGCAACTGCAAAGGGAAAAAGATGCGGAGGATTTCATCGCCAACAAATCCAAATTCTTCGGATTGGTAATCACGGACGAGGAAATAATCATCAAGGTGCTTGAAAGCATAGACGAGTATTACAGCGAGGGCAAGGCACAGAACATCTGCGTGTTCGGCAGTGAATACTACAAGAAAGCCGACACCCTCATACTCTCGGCAAGGATTGGCGGTGAGATAATTGAAACCGTAGAGGTGGATTTGCGGACACTCAAGGTGGTGCAGTGCCACGGCAAGTACAACCAAGACACCGAATACCACGAACGCATCATAGACCTTGTGAACAAGAACGCCAACCTTATCCGTGAGCGGATGAAAGCGGCATAGCATAAACCCTAAAACAACATTGATATGGAAGTAAGAATCGAAAGCATGATTTGTGTGTGGGATGATGCAATTCCCACGATGTTCATTGAATTTGTAAATCTCCTCACTCTCACAACGAGTGAGGAGGGATTGAGAAGGAGTGTGAAGGAGTTTGCCGAGAAGCACGAACTTGACAAGTTTTTCCTTTACGGCTTCGGCTCACACCATTTCTACCTGCATCAACGCTACACGAGCAACCCCGAAATGGTGATGAAGGACAGAGTTCTGTCAGTACATTTTTAATCATCTAAAAAGCAACATTATGGCAACACGAATGACCATCAACGGAGTAAGCACCTGTACGGAAGCAGGTACGGAGAAATATGAGCGTTTCCAATCGGGTATCGGCAGACGCAAGCGGACACTTGTGCAGTACGACTACCGCCATACGGACGGAGAACTGTTCGCTTGTGTCAAACCCACATTGGACGAGTGCCGAACCGCAAGGAACAAGTGGCTGAACGCAAAGCAGGGAAAGGAGGGCAACCGATGAACACGACCTATCAAACGCTGATAGTCAAATTCAGCGAACCTATCACGGCATTGGACGGTATCTTTGACGAAGCCCAAGCGTGGGGAACGAACACCCTCAAAGGGTGGATAGATGATTACGAAAGCACACGTTTCACCGCCACCGACAGCCATACGGCAGTCATCACGAGCGAGTATAATATGGAGTGTGTGAAAGAGTGGCTGCAACGACAGACACCCATTGCCGAGATGCGAGAATTTTGAACAAGTTGGCGGTGTCCGCACCGCCAACACTTAAAACCCTAAAACAACGGATATGATAGCACAGACGATATTACAGCAGATAGGCGGAAGACGCTTCACCGCCATGACGGGAAGCCGTGACTTCATAGATATGGGCAACGGCTTACGGATGAGCCTTGCAAGGAACAAGACAAGTGCCAACCGCCTTGACATCATCTATGATGCAGGGGCAGACCTCTACAATATGCGTTTCTACCGCAGGACATTCAGCAAAAAGACATTCGAGAGCAGAACAAAGGACATTGCCATACACGAGGGCATCTATTTTGATATGTTGGAGGAAATGTTCACGATGGTGACGGGACTTTACACACGCTTTTGAGTGGAGGGGCGGCGAGAGCCGCCCTACTTTCTTTCAGTGAGCATGATGGCGGACAAAGAAAGTAGCAAAGAAACCTTTGTTTCAATCGCTTGTTAGCGATATATAAAATATTATGAGTATCTTTGTAAAAGTATTGATACTCATAATCATAGTAATATTATGTGTGAATTAACAATAAGTCAAAAGCACATCATAACAGAACGAAATAATAGTAAAGGTGAATATCAGCCGGCGTTTATGCAGATTCGTATTCACAATTCTTTTGATGGAAACATCGATGAACTTGATGTCCCAACATTAGGAACTCTTGTTCATGAATACATCCACTTTCTTCAAAATGTATCAACTCCGTGGGGACTATATGATAGTATGGTTCGATATAATATAATGGCGGAAACATATGCTTTTGTAGAAAATGCTACATCTACTATCACTCTCCCATTAAATATTGATTATTCTCAAGGATTGAAGAATAAAATGGATATTGTAGAATGTGGAACAGGATATTGCCCACTTTCAGATACACGGAGAAATAATTTTAAAATAGATGTAAGTGAACGGATTTGCATCCATAGAAACTATAAAAAGGTAAATAATAGAAATTTACCAATAATAACATTAGATATCAGTTTTACGGATGGTTCAAAACAAACCATTGTTTTGGGTGCTAACATTATTAAGGAGAGTATGGCAGCATTGTATCAAATGCTCATAGATGAAACTGCAACTCATGAAGAATTTGACCTCCCATATAATTTAATTAAGATTATTGCAGAACAACATTTTTCTGCAATAGCATCTGATAATATAAAACTGATAACTATTTGCTATATATCTTTGTTTAGCCTTTCTCCTGCTGAAGTTCTAATAGATAACTTAGCATACGCGAATGAAAATCCGGATTTATCTGCAATAGAATTGTTTGAACGGTTCGTCAATGAAGATAAAATATACATCAAGGGAAAAGCAATGTCAGTTTGTGACTTTTTTGATACTCTTATAGACACATTCAAACAAGTCTTTTTTAAAAGTGTCCGAGTCGGAATCGATTATATTGGCGAAGTTTTGGAACGAATTCGTCCTGCCAAAGGATTTGTTCCTATCTTAACTTTGATTACTGATTACCAACCCTTATCTAAGGAACGAATTAAAACGTTAATAGATTTTTTAGGAATGCCTTATAGCTATACAGACAGTGGCGATTTTAATCCACACCTTCATCCTCAATAGATTCCGAAAAATTATCTGATGATATGTTGGCACTAATAGGGCACAATGCATTATTTTCATATTTAACGAGATTGCACAAATATGGTTATGTATGCCCATTGCATTCGTTTTGTGAAAAAGAAAAGTATGATAAAGATGAATGTTATGATGAACCTTGGAATGGGAAAATGTGCCCTATGACGATTATGGGAGATGTGATACATATTAAAGAGAAAGAAGTAAAAATTCAATTTTAACAAACCGGAAAACCTCCGATGAAGTTGTGGTTTCATCGGAGGTTCTTTTGTCTATTTACATTTATGGGATATACAACAGCGCAAACTCCGCTTTTCTCCGTTTGAGCAGCATGGCGTGGCGTTTACCCTTGTAGTTGCAGAAGGCGATATACTCACGGTAAATGTTCCTGTCGCCAGCTTCCAATTTCTTGATTAAGGTACTTTTGGGGAGTGTCTTGCTGCCTAACAGCTTCGCCGGTCCCACATTGTAAGCTAACGTGCCAAGCAAAGTCGAATCAACTCCGAATTTACGGAACATGGCGACAAATTTGCGCAGGTCTTTCCGCAAAAGTTCATCCGCGTCCCATTTTGTCATGGTTCGTGCTGAATACTTCTCGTTTGGCAAAAGTTTGTGACCCCAACCCACGTATGGATGGTGTTTTTCTGAGTGCCAGCCCTCAAAATAGCGACAGCATAAAAAAGCCCGTTCCATAAGTGGCAGACGGTAGATTGCCGCCTGCCCGTCCGTTTCCTCTTGGCGGCTGGTCCGTGCAGATACGGAACAGACCGCCAGAAGCGAACAGAGCATTATCATGAATACACGCATCATTTCAACAAGGGGCTGAAGTTGCCGATGGGAACGATGGTCAAACCGTCATCCTTTACATTCCGGTTGTTGAAGTCAAATTCCAACTCGAAGGAGTTGCCGAAGTTGTCCTCCACCACCACGATGAAGTTGTGTGCTTCTTCACCCTCCGCCGTGTAGTACAGACGGAACTTCCCGTTCTCCAGCAGGTAGCGGTCGTTGGGCAGGAAGGTGATGCCGTTGTCCATTTTCAACTTTCCTTCTCCCTCAAACTGAAAATAGCGGATAGTGTAAAGCGTGTTAGCGAAGTCGCCCTTCTTTTTCAGCTCACAGCGGATTTCCACCGTCTGCCCCTTTGTCACCTTGTTCGGCACGGGCATGACCTCCACCGTGAAGGGATAGGACTGTTGAATGTCCATGTCGTCGTCGCACGATACGAGGGTGAATGACACGGCGGCTATCAGGCATAACGCCACCGCCTTGAAGATGGATGTTCTCTTGTTTCTGTTGTTCAGTATGTTCATTGTTCTTCGATTTTTAGATGGTTGTTTTTTAATTTTTCGTTGTCAGTTGCAGGTACTTGTTCAAGTCCTTGCAACCGTCATAGAGGGAGGAACGGTCGGTGACACGCTCCCCGTATCGCCCCACAAGTGCGGCAAGCGTCCGCCGTCCGGCTTCGTCACGGTCAAGGAAACAGTCGATGCGCCCGTAGCCGTCCAGCAATCCCGCCGCCTTCTCCACGTTGGCGACGGAGTTCAGCACAAGGCAGTCAGCGTTACCGGTTACGCCAAGCGTCACCGCAGAAAGGAAGTCCATGAAGCCCTCGAACACGAGGCATTCGTCAGCCGGAATTTCTTTAGCCATTACCAAAGACATATCTTTTGGCGGGATGCAACCCTTGAAATATCGGCTTCTGACTTCATAGCCACCTGCCATGTTCGGGAAGCCGACGGCAAAATACCGTTTCCCACGAACGCCGTAGTTAAGACGGCAACAGTGACGGGATGCGATGGCGTAAGGGATGCCCCGTTCTGCCAGATACTCCGTCAGCGGTGAACGAAACAACGGAACTGCCTCCACATCCTCAAAGACGGGTTCAATCGGCTTCGGGAGATAGGCGGGTTTTTCCCATCCGGTCACCGTCATGTTGGCGGCTTCCGCTATGAACTTCGCCTGCGTCCTAAAGTCATCGCTTTGCAGAAACTCCCCGGCAAGCGTGAAGATGTCGCCGCCCTTGCCCAAACCGAAGTCGTACCAGAGCTGTTTCGCCACGTTCACACGGAAAGAGGGTGTGCGCTCGCCCCTGTACGGGGCAAGATACCACAGCTCGTTACCGCTCCTTCTAACAGGCTCATGCCCCAGCCGTGCGAGAAAATCCGCAAGCGGCATCCTTCTGACAGCATCTATTTCCGTCCTTTCCATGCCCGTGTCAGTTGATGATGAACTTGATACCGACCCCGAACTGCGTGTGAAACTTCCGCGTGTCGCCACCCCAAAGGCAACGCTCCCGCAGATTGGCAAGCAGGGCTATACGGTCTGCCACGTAGCATTCCACATCGAGCGTCAGCGCGCCGCCGTAGATGAAGGCGTCCCGGTCGTGCAGCGTGGAGCCGTCATGCAGCATTTTCTTCCCCCAATTCACAGACTCATATCCGGCGAGAGCCGAAGCCCCAGCATAGACGAACACGATTTTTCGGGCGTCCGACAGTATCTTGAAGTAATATCCGCCATCCGCCGTGAACTGCGCCACGGGTATCTTGGTGTCCTTATAGGGGTTGTTCTTCAGGAGGTATTCGCCACCGAACACCCACTTGTTCCCCTTCTTCGTGTAAGTGGAGAGTGCCGCCCCGAAACTGTACCCGCCATCCTTGCCGCCGGGATTAAAGCCATCCGCCATATCCGCCCTCACCTCGATACCCTGCATTTTCGGCAGGCATCGCTGGGCGTGCGCCTGCCCCGTGAAAAGGGCAAGCGACGCGATGATTATTGCGATGTACTTTCTCATGGTCAGCGTACTTGAAGTTCGTTGATGGTACCCGCGCGTACCAAATCCTCGTTCTCAATCACGAAGGACTGGTGACGGCCGCCGTTCTTCTCGTTCAGTTCCACCACAAGGCATTTGTCGTCGGGGATGGTGAACTTAGCCATCGTGAAGACCGTGCGTTCACTTTTCTTGCCCGGCACGAGGGTGGCGTAGTTCTGCGCTCGGAGCGGCAGGATGATCTGCTCCTGCATGGCGGTACGCTTCGCCACCTTCTTGTCCACGATTTTCCATGTGATATAGTCCACATCGAAAGGCACGTTGCTCTGGTTCTTTATCTCCGTGTGGAAATAGAGCAATCCGTTATGCGTGTAGATGCCTTTGAGAAGATACTGGATGCCGAAACGCTTGCAGCCGATATGCTTCACCTCCCGTTTGTTCTGTTTGTGGATGGACTTCATGATAAGGCGCACCAGCATCGGGCTTTCGCTGCCCAGCTCTTTCAGATAGATTTCCTGCGCGTTGTTCGGGCGGTTCACCGTGCTGCCGTCATGGATGAAGTCGCACATCTCCACGTTGAGCAACAGCGGTTCGGCGGCGTACTTCACGTTGAAGGTGTAGAAACTGCCGTCTTCCGTGATGACGGACATATTCGTTTCGTTGGGAAAATTTCTCACGGTAGCCTTCACGCGGATGACGTTCTCCGCTCCGTCGGCTTTCCCGGCAATCAGGTCGGGCGAGCCTAAATCGACATAGCGCACCTCCGCCGGAAAGATGACGTGGACAGTCTTGTCGTAGGTCACTTCCAGACCGTGCGGCGGTATCATGCGGTCGAAGGTCAGCTTGCGTGACAGCCCGTGATACAGGTCGCCGTCCGCCTCCTTCTGCGGATAGACCTCCTTTGTCAAGGTCGGCTGTTCATTACTTCCGTTGGTTGTTTCAACGGTTACATTCTCCTGCGCGTGGGCAGATGCGATGCCCATAGCGAGGGCAAACATGATGATTACTTTTCTCATTACTTTTGGATTTTTAGTGGTAAATGTTTTTTTGATTGATTATTGTTTTCAGTCCTTTTCCTGATAGAGCATAACCCTGTACCCGGCTTTCAGATGCACCTTTACGGTTCGCATTTTCTTGGCTATGTACTGGCTTGTGCCTTGTATCAGCCCCTTGCCCAAGTCGGAGGCGAGCTGCGCCCCGGCATTGGTGGAGATGTTGATGCTGCTACCCAACGAACCTCCCATGTTGGCGGCGACCTCCCTGACGGCGTTCATCTCCATCGAGTTCGGGATGAAGATGCCGGGCTGTCCGTCCGTGTCATAGACCGCAAGCTCCACGGGGATAATCGTACCGTCATATTCCAGCGAGGTAATCTCGATGTCGAGCCGTTCCCCCTGTATCTTGCCCGTGCCGACCACCACCGCATTGCGGGGGATTGTCCTGCCCGCCACCGCCATAGGCTCCAGCAGGCGAAGCCTTACTGTCTGCCCATCCGTCACGCTCTGCGCCCCATGCACACACGCCGGTATGGTGTTCCGGTCCGATACCTCTGTAGTGCCGACAGCCGTGTTGAACCCCCGGTTGCGTTCCTGCGAGAAGGTGGCGACAAACTCCGCGTTGCTCATGGGCTGTGCAAGGAAGGAAACGATTTGGCGGGTCACTTGCCTTACGGGTGTCGCCGTGTTCTTCTTTCCCTTCTGCACGGTGGAAGGCTCTGCCGCCTGTTCCGGCTTTCCTCCGTTCTGACCGCCCATGTACTTTGCCGCCAGCTCATAGGACTTCTCCATAAGTGCCACCTGTTCGTCCATAGATGAAGTCCTGCCTTTTTCGCTTTCCAGTTCCGATTCCAGCGAGGCGATGCGCTCCAACAGCTCATCCATCTCGGCATTGTCGTTCTTCGGCTGTTCGTAGAAGTTGCCGAGGGTGGCGTTCAGGTCACGGTAGGCGGCAGCGGAGGATTGGATAGTCTGCGGTGCGGCAGGCTGTGCCTTTTCCTCCTTGCCGCCCGGATTGGCGAGGTCGAAGTTCGTTCCGTCCTCCGTTCCCGCTATCTCGCGGTCGAACATGTCGCTCAACTGCCCGATGGTACGGTTGCGGCTCTCCTGACGCTCTTCCATCTCCCCATGCTCGTAGGCTTTCAACTTGTCGCCGATAATCTGCTTGTTCGCCTTGTCAGCGTCGGGCATTTCGGTGTTGTATCCGTCCGTTCCCGGCGGTTGTTCCTTGCCGGAGGACGGGGCGAATATCAGCCACATCGCCCCAATGAAGACCAGCACCATAGCGGGCAACACGATCATCTTCTGCCGTTTCAGCCGCTGAGCCTCTGTCAGCGGTTCGCGCCCCTTTTTCGGCTTTCCCGTGTCGGGAGCGGCTTTGTTCTCTTTCGTCGGTTCATTCTTCGTCTGTTCCATATGAATAAGGTGTTAAGTGATTGTCTGTTTCCACCGGGGTCGGCAGTTCCACCCGTCCGGCGTGTCCCGTTTCCATGCGTGAGCCGTCGTTTCTGCCGATGTCATAGACGGCTCTGCCGAAGGTATAGAGGGCAAGCACCGCGAAGGCGGCGAGCATCCCCAGCATGATGCGGCGGCGTGTTTCCGGCGGCAAACCGTCCAAATACCCTTTGAGCCTTGCCACCAGCCGTTTCCGTTTGTCGTGGAGCTTCCAGTATGCGCCCCACATTGTTTTTCTGATACTTTTTACTTTCCGTTTCATAATCCGTTACCGTTTGATTGTCTGTAAATCCTTGTTCTCGATGATGGTGAAGCCCTCGATGGTGAAGCCATTGGGGTTGTCGTCCGACCGCGATGCGTTCAGCAGGCGGCAGGTAGTCACGAGGCTGCGCTCGGTGACGTTGCTCTGCCGGATGATTTTCTGCGTGGCGTAAGTCACGGCACGGTAGGGATAGGCGTTGAAGTCACACACCACGCTGTCCACCTTCAACACTTGGTTGATGTTCCCGGCGATGATGCGGTTGTAGTACCCCTTCTCGGCGAAGTCCGAATAATAGTGGTACACGCTCTTGTCTGCCAGCAGCAAGGCACGTTTTACGTTGTGTTCAATCGCGCTTTTTTCAGGTGACAGCGTGAAGAAAAGCTCGTGGAAGCGGCGCACATGCTCCCGTGCCTCCGCTGGACGGTTCTGCGACAGATCCTGCGACAGCGCAAGCATCAGCGATTTGCCGTTGTCCAACACATAGATTTTCTCCCGTTGCTTCTCCGCGAAACGGTAGGAGTTCCACACGCTCCACACCGTCACCACGGCGCACAGCGAGAGGAAGACGATACCGAACAGGCGTATCTGCCTGAACGATGATTCGATGTTTTTAAGTGACTTAAATTCCATTGTTGTTTATTCGTTTTTAATTGTCAGTTGATTATTTCAGCAGTTTCCCGGCACGTCCGACCACGTTTCCTGCGGCTGCACCCGCCACGCTGCCCGCCATGCTTCCGGCTCGTCCCGCCATCTGGTTCACGTTGCGACCGTAACCGCCCATGCCTCCGGCTTGGATAATCCAGCCGGCAACGGTGGGAATGGTGAAGTAGCCGATGATGCCGATGCAGAGGAACACGATATACACCCCGTCGCTCGAATCCAGCGAGAAGTTCGGGTCTGCCTGCATCCGCTCGATGTCGCTTTGCAGCATCAGCACCTGTATCTTCGCCAGTATGGTGCTGAACATGTCCGACACCGGAAGCCACAGATAGACCTGTATGTAGCGGCATATCCACTGCGTGAGCGTGCTTTGGAAACCGTCCCATACCGACAGGGCGAAGGCTATCGGACCGAGTATCGCCAGCACCACGAGAAAGAAGGTGCGGACGGTGTCTATCACGAGGGCGGCGGCTTGGAACAGCAGTTCCAGTATCTCGCGGAAGAAGTCGCGGATGCTCTTCTTCATATTGTACATTCCCCGGTCGATATACATTCCCGCCATCGTCACCATGTCGGAGGGCGACCAGCCGAGTTCCTCCAGTTGCTTGTCAAATTCCTCGTTGGACACGAGGTAGGCGGTTTCGGGGTTGCGCACCATCGCCTCGTATTCCAGCTTGTCCTTCTGCTCCCTGTATCGGTTCATGTCCAGCGTTTCCGCCTCCAGCATCTTTGCCGTGCCCTGTACAACGGGTGAGAGGATGCTGTTTATCGTGCCCAGCACCACAGTCGGGAAGAACATGATGCACAGACCGATGGCAAAAGGACGGAGCATCGGGAATACGTCTATCGGTTCGGCTCTCGCCAGCGACTGCCATACCCGGTAGGCGACGTAGAACAGCGCACCCAGCCCGGCGATGCCTTTCGCCACACCCGCCATGTCCCCACATAGCGGCATCATCTGCTCATAAAGTGAGCGTAAAATCTGATGAAGGTTATCGAACTCCATAGGCTTACCAGTATCTTTCGTTCATGTTCCCGTACAGCCCCATGATGCGGTCGAGGTCGTTCTTTTTCTTTGCACGCAGATAACTCACGGAGATGTTCTTGTTGGTGTAATAGCTCACAAGGTTGCGGTAACGCTTCATTTTGGAGTAGCAGCGTTCCACCACGTCCATGCGCTCCTTGTCGGTCATGGAGAGCGTGGTGATGTTCACCACATTCTTCAGTTCCGTCAACACTTCGTTGCTCTCTTCCAGCAGTTTCGTGTAACCGAAAGCGATTGCCGACAGCTCTTCTGGTCTGAAATTTCCATCACGGAGCATCCTTTGGAAACTGTTTACATAAATGTCGGTGATGTCGCCTACCATCAGGATGGTCTGCTGCACCTTGCGGGCGTCCTTGACGAGATTGTTCACCGATTTGAGGGCATCGTAATACTTTTTGCCCTGCTGATAGATTTTCACCGTTTCCTGAAAGTTGCTCACCATGTTCGTGGCAGTCTTGGAGGTATGGATGATGTTTTTGGAGGCATTGATGATACCCTGCGCCAGATTGCCCGGATCGCTTACGACCCACTGTGCGCTTGCCCTGCCTGCGAAAAGCAGGCACAGGCAGATAATCATTGTTATTCTTGTTCTCATGTTACTTTGGATTTTAGTGGTTGTTATTCTTCTGTCGGGTGTCCCGGCTGCGGTTTCACCCGCACATAGTCGCCGCCCGGCGAGAAGGTCAGCACGTCCGTGGCCTCGTTGTAGGACACGTCGATGCGGAAGCCGGTGTTCATGAACAGGTTGCCGTTTTCCTCCTGCAAGAGATAGGTTTCCGGTTTCAGCTTGCGGCGCAGACCGCTCCGGCGGAACACCGTCACCTTGTAGGCTTCGCCCTCCTTGTAGATAAGCACATCGGGCTTCCCCTCCACGCTCTCCCAGTTCCCGCACAGCATATCACGGAGGTTGTCGGCCACGTCGCAGGATTGCAGCATCATGACCGCCAATCCGATCAGACACTTGCTGACTTGCAGCATTTTCACTGTCTGTAAATTCATACGCATTTTTCTTTTTTCGTTGATAAATTCATTTTTAATTGTTGGTTGTTTCCTTGTTTCTCCGCTTCTCGGCAAGTTGCCGGATGGCGGCTTCGATGTCGCCGCCCAACTTCTCCGCCAGATGGTAAACCTCCACTTTCTCCGTTTCCTCGGTGGTGTACGCGTAGGCTAAGCACCCAGCGCCTTGTCATATTTCTATGGTAGGTTTCCGAGTACTCGCCTCCGAACCGGACTTACAAGTCTCCCTGTATCCGGCTCTCCACTAATTAATTCAGTCTGATTCTTCGGTCGGGATCTATTTTTGCATGACACTTTGAGCAGACAGCCAAAGTTTTTCGTCTTCGAGCTATCATTTTCTTTTCCCAGTCGGATTTACCTTTCAGGTCTTTAAGTTTGCGAACGTGATGCATTTCGAGTTTATCGGTAGCACCGCATAATTCGCAAACTTGGAGCTTCAGCCTTTCCATAAGGCTGTTACGTCCACCTGTTATGGAAACTGTCCGTGGAATAGTGTCACAGTAAATATTCCCTGCAACCTTTTTGCGTTTGAAACCATCATGATAAAATGATTGGTAAAGTGTCTTACCCTTGCTATTTTCATATGCCACTTGGAAAACCTTGTTCTTTTTATATTTCAGAAGTATTTTCTTTACAGATGATTTGTATTTGTTCGCAAATACCTTATACATGCTGTATGACATAATGTGATAGAAAGAATTGATGACATAGCTGTTATTGGCTATTGAGTAGTAATTATAGAACCCTCGGATTTCGGCATTGAACTGACTGACTATTTCCAAGTCATCCAAGTTCAGCATGTACGTTCTGACGATGGATTTCCAAACCTCTTTGCCATTGACGACCGCGATTCTTGCGGCTTTATAATCAAAGAGTTTCTTCCGCATCGTTTCAAAATTCAGGTACAATACAGGCTTGTGTCCGAATGCACGAACCGTTTTACCGTACTTATCCTTACGTAAATCGTTACACCTACGTATAAATACGTCATATCCGAGAAATTTCGCTGGTTTCTGCGCATTGGTTATCAGTGTCTTTTCGTCTGACAGTTCCAGTTTAAGAGCTTCATTCAAATAATTCTTAATATCCTCTTTTACTGTTTTGCAGTCTTCAAGATTACCGGTAATTCCAATCAGAAAGTCATCTGCGTATCTCACGTATTTTAACCGTTTGATACTGCTGTCCATTTCATTACGTGCCGGATAGTTGTTCCGTTCTTCTCGTAGCCGCTTAATTTCGGCGGTCATCTGTTTCCTTACCTTTACATCTTTCTCATTCTTTAGTTTCTTTGCCAGTCGGTATCTTCGCTGTTCGTAGAGCTTGTATCGAGCGTCGCCTTTTCTTGTTACCCCTTTATTGAACCGATTGATGTATTCCTTGATGTACTTGTCGAACTTGTCAAGGTAGATGTTAGCCAGTATTGGGCTGATAATCCCGCCTTGCGGAGTTCCACTGTACGTTCTATGAAATACCCAGTCTTCCACATATCCGGCATTCAGGAATTTTCTGATAAGCCGCAAAAATCTCTCGTCGGCGATACGTTCCCGAAGAATATTAATCAGTACGTCATGATTGATATTGTCGAAGAATCCTTTAATATCGCCTTCAATAAACCATTTCACGGCAGTGAATGTCTTTTGTATATCTATAAGAGCAGTATGACAACTTCGTTTGGGACGAAACCCATGTGAAGTATGTTCAAAACTACCTTCATAGATTGCTTCAAGTATCATTCTGACTACTTCCTGTACCAGCTTATCATCAAAAGAGGGTATGCCAAGCGGACGTTTTTTCCCGTTTTTCTTAGGTATGTACGTCCTTTTGGACGGATTAGGCTGATAAGTCTCATTTTTAAGACTGCCAATCAGTTGTTCAACTCGGTCAATACTCATTCCGTCAATGGTTTTACCATCGGCTCCTGCCGTCATGTTGCCTGTCTTGCTGTAAATATTCTGATAGGCTACATAAAACATTTCCTCGTTAAACAGCACTCTATACAGCCGCTCAAACTTATAGTTCAAGTTACCGCTGTGTTTACTCAGACTGTTCAACACATTTTCTGGATTTCTCATGTCTCTCACATCTTCCTTTAAATTGTTAAACTTAATTAGCTGCTCCCCTTCGCCATGTACAGGGCGTTACCCTGCTCAGACTACTATGGAAGCTCCGTTGCCATGCCGGATATTCAGGGGCAGACCCCATAGCCCTACAACTGGCTTTCCGGTTTAGGCAATCCCCGTTTAGAAATTTGACGACTATTTGGCTCGATAGATTGTCGGATACGACTTTCGTCCTTTACTACTTATGGTAGTTGCCTTGCGGTAAGTTTATGCTACTCCTGCTACGTGTCATCAGTGTAGTACCGCAACATAACGGTATAATTCCGAAGAATTATTCAACTGTCTTCCGTCATTGCCCAAGGATACGACTGCTCGGACTATCGTTCAACCAATGCAGGCTTTATCCTCATATCTATCATTTTAACTTGCCATTCGGTCGCAGCCTGACAGTTGGCTGACTTATGGCTTTACCAACGTGCTATGTTCCCTTGTGGGGTTTTCCCCTCCGGTTAGCGGTTGTTAATGGGCATTTTAAACACTTGCCCAGTCGCTTGCCAAAGCGACATTCGTCAAATTCCCTTTACGGGCGCACCAGATACTCTTCTGCACTGACCTCGGTGGCATAGACCGCCGATTGTGTGCCACCCAAGCCTATCCACACCTCTTTGTAGAGCCGTGAAGGGTTGTTCGCCATGTTGATGGAGAGTATCTGCGACTTCTCCTTTTCCGTCAGTCCGAGCAACGCCTGTATCTGGTCGAACTTGTTCATATATTTCCTTTGGTCAAGCAGGATTTTACAATCCGAGTTGTTGATGATGCTCTCTTTGACCACCGGAGAACTGATGATGTCGTCCACCTCCTGCGTCACCACGATTGCCTCGCCGTAATATTTTCTGACTGTCTTGTACATATAGCGCAGATATTCAGCCATGTTCGCTGAAGAGAGAGCCTTCCAAGCCTCTTCCACAATAAGCTGTTTCCGTACCCCTTTCAGTCGCCGCATCTTGTTGATGAAGGCTTCCATGATGATGATGGTCACGACGGGGAACAGTTCGCGGTTTTCCTTAATCGAATCTATCTCGAAGACAATGAACCGCTTGCCGAGCAGGTCGATGTTCTCCGTGGAGTTGAGCAGGAAGTCGTAGCGTCCGCCCCGGTAATACTGCCGCATGGTGGTGAGCATGTTGTCGATGTTGAAGTCGGACTTCTCCACCTTGATGTCACGCTGTGCCAGTTCCTTGCGGTAGTCGTCACGCATATACTCGTAGAAGGTGTTGAACGACGGCACGATGCTACGGTCGGATTGGATGCGCTCAATATAGGCACTCACGGCACTGCCCAGCTCGCCGCTCTCCGTCTTTGTCACCTTGTCGTCCTCCGACTTCCAGAGCGTCAGCAGCAGGGTCTTGATGCTGTCCTTCTTCTCCACGTCGAAGATGTAATCGTCGGTGTAGAACGGGTTGAAGCTGATGGGCTTATCTTCCGTGTAGGTGAAATACACACCGTCCGCTCCGCCTGTCTTGCGTCGGATCATGCCGCACAAGCCCTGATAGGAGTTTCCCGTGTCCACCAATACCACATGTGCGCCTTGCTCATAATATTGGCGCACGAGGTGGTTCATGAAGAAAGACTTGCCGCTGCCCGAAGGACCCAGCACGAACTTGTTGCGGTTGGTCGTGATACCCCGCTTCATCGGAAGGTCGCTGATGTCGAGGTGCAGCGGTTTCCCCGTGAGCCTGTCCACCATCTTGATGCCGAAGGGCGAGAGCGAGCTGCGGTAGTTGGTTTCCTCTGTGAACAGGCACACCGCCTGTTCGATGAAGGTGTGGAAACTCTCTTCCGCCGGGAAGTCCGCCGCATTGCCGGGTATCGCCGCCCAGTAGAGTGTCGGGCAGTCGATGGTGTTGTGGCGCGGCACGCATTCCATGCTTGCCAACTGGCTGCCCACGTCGTTCTTGATATGCTTCAGTTCCTCCGCATCGTCGCTCCACGCCATGACGTTGAAGTGTGCCCGTACCGAGGTCAGTCCGTAGGAATGGGCTTCGTTCAGGTATTGGTCTATCCACTCGCGGTTGATGCTGTTGCTCCTTGAATAGCGAGATAGCGACTGCATGTTACGGGCGGACTTCTCGAACTTCTGCAAGGTTTCCTCACTGTTGTCTATCAGCACATACTGGTTGTAGATATGGTTGCAGGAGAGCAGAAGCCCCACCGGGGAGGCGAATGACAGTCGGCAGTCACTCCGGTCGGTGGAGAGCTTCTCGTAACGGGTGTCGGTAGCCACCTTGCCCGGCAGGTCTTCCGCGTCGGAGAGGGTGTGCAGACACAGGCGGTTGTCGCCGATGCGCATCTCCCTTGCCGAAAGCTCGATGTCCTGCAAGGTGGTGTCACCTTCTGGCATGAGCGAGAAGTAGCGTTCAATAAGTCCCGCCTTACCCTCCGTCCCCACGATCTCGTCGGTGGAGAAGCGGCGCAGCCTGACAAGCCCGCTGTCGTTCATGATACGCTCGAACTGTTCGCAGGTTTCCAAGAACTTGGTCGTGGTTTCCCTGTCCAGCTCCATCGGGATGATATGTCCCCGGCACAGCGTGCTGAAATTGCTCTGCATCCGGTTACGCTCCTTTGTTGTCTTGGTCAGGTAGAGGTAGCAGGTGTGTTTCAGGTACGGACGCTCGTTGAAGTGACGCTCGAAAGAGCGGCTTAAAAAGCTCATGTCGTCCTTCTGAAGCTCCGGTTTGTAGCGTTCCTTGATGAACCAGTCCTGTTTGTGTACGACGGAGTAGTCCGGCAGCACCTTGATAGCCTTGCACCAGCAACTGTGTATCGCCTCGTACTCCGCACCCGTCACGGTGTAAAGTTCCGGTAGTTCCACCTCGAAAGCCACCGTGATGTCGGCGTCCTTTGAGATGATGCAGCCATGCTCCACCGCTAAAAGTGGGAACCTGTTTTCCAGTGTTGTCATTTTCGATGTATTCCTCATTGTCTTTCTTCCTTTCGTTGTCGTTTGAACAGACGGGTTATCCGCCGCCGGTTGATAAGGTATCGGGGATGGCTCCGTGCCGCTCCTAATTTCATCAGCCCGTGTTCGCCGTACCGGGCGTTCAGCGCGAAGGTCTGCCATACAAGGAGGGAGGACGATGCCGCGCCGAAGCCGATACATATCCACTGGTCGATACCGACCATGTAGAGGATGACGAACAGGACGAAGAGAGCCAGCAGACCTCCGCAGAAGATGAAGAGGTACTGTGCCTTCAAGCCCTTGAACTCTACCGGACGGCCGATACCCTTGTTGATTGGGTATTCAGCCATACATTATTTATTAAAGGAAGAATGAGCGCAGGATGGTGGCGGCAACAATCAGGAAGATGCACGCGCCGAACCACGAGGCGGCTGTCTTGCTGGTGTCGGGGTCGCCCGATGAAAACTTGCCGTACACTTTTACGCCCCCGATAAGCCCGACGACTGCACCGATGGCGTATATCAGTTTAGTTCCGGGGTCGAAATAAGAACTCACCATAGAGGTGGCTTCGTTGATGCCCGCGATGCCGTTTCCCTGCGCGAAAGCGGAGGCGGTTGCGGCGATGACAAGTGCCGCGGAGAGGATTGCTTTTCTGTTTTTCAAGATGTTCTTGTTCATAAACTGTTCTTGTTTTTTGCCGTCAAAAGGGTGGATGGTCCTTTGTCGGGCGGTTGATACTTTGTTTCTTTACTTTGGTTTTAGTGGATGCCCGTTTGTTTCCACGGACGTGGGCGTGTCCGTTGCGGATGGGGATGCGCCTTGCGTTTCCTCGCCGCGTGGGTTGATGTCATTCTTTCATGTTCATTTCTTTTATTGTTGTCATACATAGTTGCGAATGTCGAACTCCTCGATGTTGTCCGGCACGACGAACTCCTTTTCAGATTTCTTCAGCCGAATCTCGATAAGCCCCTTGATGCGGATGCCTATCTCCGAAGAGCCTTCCATCATTTTCTCGTACAACTCCGTGCCCTCCATGTCGGTGAACACCTTCGCCGCCTTTTCACGTTCCGCCTGTGTCGCGTCCGGGTTTTTGGCGGTCTTGCAGGCGTCGTCAATCTCGTCAAAGCTGCTGCCCGAAGCCCGTGGCGTGTCCGAGGCGTCCTCTTCCGGTTCGTCGTCCCCGTATCCCAGTTCCTCCGGCGGTATGCTCGTGAAGGTCTCATCGAGTTTTTCCTCCGGGACTTGTGCCGGGCGGGATGCGTTTCCCGTTTTTCCGTCGTCAAAAGTAGCCTCTTCCTCCGACAGCTCAATGCCTTTTTCCGAAGTGGCGGCTTCTTGCGTCGGTATGGCAGCGGTTGTCCGGGTGGATGCCATCCTGAAACGGCTCTCGCCGATGATGTCCGCCTTTTCCGCAGGGACTTCCTCGTGTGCCGCTATGCGTTTAGCCTCATTCCCGTCCAGTGACCGCCATAATCCGGCAATGCCCTTGAAGAAGCGGACAATCCGCGTGTCCATGATGCGCTCGTAAAGGAGCAGGAACAGGAACCAGAGGTTGCAGCCGACCGATACCGCCAGCAGAATGTCTGTCATGCTAATTGTGTAATTCATATCCTTCCGTTTTGGTTAGAATACTGAATTGTAATTTCGGGCATAAAGGCTCTTTATCGCATCCTCGCACTGGTTGAAATGGTACGTCAGCACATGGTCGATATAGGCGGACAGCGTAAGCCGGTCATGCCCGATTACACGGGTGATGCGCATGATACGCTCGTGGTACTCCGGGCGCACATACGCCATTTTCCCCTCACGTGCCTTTACTTCCGGGTCGCGGATGAACAGACGTTCATAGTCCTTCTCGCAGCATTTGTCGGTTACCGGGACAGGCGACAGTATTTCCACACTCGCCTGCACTTGGGCAAACATACCTCCGCAGTCTTGCTGTGGTCTTTTTTCATTCGGTGTCATTTCTTTTTCCATTTTCAAATCAGATCTTCACGTTGTTTCTTGTACAGTTCGTTGATTCTCTCCTTGTGCTGTTCCAGATGCTGGCGCAGCACGGTATCCACATATCCGCCTACTGAGATTTCCCCTCCGGCGATGTCGTTCACGATTCTGAGGATCTTGCCGTGGACGTCACGGCTGATATAGACACATTGGCGGGTCTTTATCTCGTTGCGGCGCAGGAACAGCTCGTTGTAGTCCTCGTCCTGCCTTTTCCGGCGTCCACTTTCCCTCTGCGCTTTTTCCCGTGTTACGGGTTGCACAGGAGATGGTTCCGGTGCGGCGGTGTCCTCTTCGGTCGGTGCAGCTGCGGGTACTTCCTGTGCGGGGCGCAGTGTCCCGTCCTGTGTGCGCCGCCCGATGGAGGCTAACAGCAGTTCCTCGTCGATGCCTTCCGTGTTCACTTTCCTGCTGCCCATGCTCACTGCGGTCTGATGATGTCGCTTATCTCTTCGGAAAACTCCCGGATGCCACTCCCTTTCAGCAGTGCCGTGTCCATCGGGAAGATGGTGGAGCGGAAAACGCTCTTGCGCTCTTCCGAAAGGTCACGGCGGAACTTCTTGCTGTCGGGCAAGCGGGTGGAAAGTACCGGAAAGCCCATTTCGGCTATCACTTCCTCGTAGATGCCGTACAAGTCGTTCCTCTCCCTGCCGTCCACCATCGTCCAGAACAGATGCAGCCCCTTTGTTTTCGCCTGTCCGGTAGTCATCAGCCTGTCGCGGAACATCGTGACGAATTTCAGGGTACTCTCCACGACAAAGCGGTCGGCACTCAGCGGAGTGAAGATGTAGTCCATCTGCGAGAGCGTCTTTATCACGCCGTTACTACGGAGCGTGCCGGGCATGTCGAAGAACACCACGTCGGGTTTCATGTCCTCAGTGGCAATCATCCTCTCGGCATCGTCGAGGGCGTTCACCGCATTGCTCTTGACGATGGTGTAGGCGTTCTTTTTGATCCGGCGGAAATGGTCGCAAGCGAGAGCCTTGAAGTAGGTGCTGCTGTCGATAAGCCCCATTTCGTGTTCGCGCAGCCCGTGGATGCTGTGCTGCGGGTCGTCGCAGTCCACGACGGCGACATTGTAGCCTTTCACGTTGTGCAGGTAGCTGGCGGCAAGTGCCGTGACAGTGGATTTGCCGATGCCACCTTTCTGTGTTGCGAATGCAACGAAGATTTCCTTACTCATAGTTCCATTTATTTTAATTGTTGAAGATTTCTTTTTCTATTTATATGCGGATTTGGTTGCTACATTATCCGCTTCAGTGAACAGACACACGGGCGGGTCATCGCGTATCCGGTTCTGTGGTGAAGCGGTGCGGCGAACAAGTGATGAATGACGACACTGCGTCATGAAGTCATTGAATCCGTACTTCACCGGATTGTCGGATAACCGGGGTTCCGACGGTTCGGGTATCCGCTTCGGCAAGTGTCCGAAGAAGCGGTTTTCCGGGTATTTGAATGTTCCGTTTCTCATATCTTCAAATCGTTGGTTCCTTGAATCATGCTGCAAATAAACAAGTATATTTTGGAACTTGTATCACTTCCCAAGCAATTGGCAGCACGTTGCGCCGGTTGGCAGTCATTGACCGGGTCAAGCGTCTGTCCGATACCGCTTTAAGGACGTAACTTTGCCCCCGGACAGCAGGGTTCGCCGATGGTGGCACAGCCGGAGTCCTGAAAGGTATCTTCCCATCCGTCCCCTGACGGATTTTTATGTTCACCTGAACATAGCAAGGTATGTTTTCAGCCGCTCAAAATATTTTGAGCATCCCGGAAAACGCCTTGCCCTTGCAGGGGGCGGGCTTTCCCTCCGAAGTCGGGAAGCCTTTCAAAACTGCGGTGCTGTAATCCGAAGCGGCGGCTTATGCCGTCAATCCGCTAAATCCAAAGTAATATGAAAGAGAAAAGGAAAAGCAAATCAGGGAGAAATCCCAAACTTGATCCGGCGGTGTACCGTTACACCGTCCGTTTCAATGAGGAGGAACACAACCGTTTCCTCGCCATGTTCGGAAAATCGGGTGTCTATGCACGGTCGGTTTTCCTCAAGGCGCACTTCTTCGGACAGCCGTTCAAGGTGCTTAAGGTGGACAAGACGCTGGTGGACTATTACACCAAACTGTCGGATTTTCATGCACAGTTCCGTGCCGTGGGTACGAATTACAACCAAGTCGTGAAGGAACTGAGGCTGCATTTTTCAGAGAAAAAGGCGATGGCGTTGCTCTACAAATTAGAGCAACACACCGTCGAACTCGTGAAACTGAGCCGCCGGATTGTGGAACTTTCAAGGGAAATGGAGGCGAAATGGTCGCAAAAATCAGTGTAGGAAACTCGTTGTACGGCGCGATTGCCTATAACGGGGAGAAGATTAACGAGGCGCAGGGGCGGTTGCTTACGACCAACCGCATCTACAATGACGGTTCGGGAAAGGTGGACATCAACAAGGCGATGGAGGGTTTTCTCACCTTCATGCCGCCACAGATGAAGGTGGAGAAGCCGGTGGTGCATATTTCGCTCAACCCGCATCCGGAGGATGCGTTGACCGATGCGGAATTGCAGGATATAGCCCGCGAGTATCTGGAAAAACTCGGTTTCGGCAACCAGCCTTATCTTGTTTTCAAGCACGAGGACATCGACCGCCACCACCTGCACATCGTGACGGTTCGGGTGGACGAGAACGGGAAATGTATCAGCGACAAGAACAACTACTATCGTAGCAAACAAATCACCCGTGAGCTGGAGAAGAAATACGGGCTGCACGATGCGGAGCGCAGGAACCGCCGTCTTGACACGCCGCTAAGCAAGGTGGACGCATCGGCAGGCGATGTGAAGAAACAGGTAGGCAACACCGTGAAAGCTCTGAACGGGCAGTACCGTTTCCAGACGATGGGCGAATACCGTGCGCTCCTTTCCATCTATAACCTGACGGTGGAGGAAGCGAGGGGTAACGTGCGCGGACGGGAATATCACGGGCTGGTCTATTCCGTCACGGACGGCAGGGGCAACAAGGTGGGCAACCCGTTCAAGTCCTCGCTCTTCGGGAAGTCCGCAGGCTATGAAGCCATGCAGAAGAAGTTTGTACGTTCCAGATCGGAGATTAAGGACAGGAAACTGGCAGACATGACGAAACGTACCGTTCTTTCCGTGCTGCAAGGCACTTATGACAAGGATAGGTTTGTTTCCCAACTTAAAGAGAAGGGCATCGACACCGTACTGCGCTACACGGAGGAAGGGCGCATCTACGGGGCTACCTTCATCGACCACCGCACGGGGAGTGTGCTGAACGGTTCGCGCATGGGCAAGGAGCTTTCGGCGAATGCCTTGCAGGAACACTTCACCCTGCCATACGCCGGACAACCGCCGATACCGTTATCCATCCCTATGGATGCTGCGGACAAGGCACACGGACAGACCGCATACGACCGTGAAGACGTATCGGGCGGAATGGGCTTGCTCACTCCCGAAGGTCCGGCGGTAGATGCCGAGGAAGAGGCTTTCATCCGGGCGATGAAGCGCAAAAAGAAGAAAAAGCGCAAGGGCTTGGGTTTGTAATCGGAGTATCAACAATTAAAAAATCAATGTATGTCACAACAAGAAGACGATTTGAGGGCATTGGCGAAAATCATGGATTTTCTGCGTGCCGTGAGTATCATTTTAGTGGTCATGAACGTGTACTGGTTCTGCTACGAAGCCATCCGGCTATGGGGCGTGAACATCGGTGTGGTGGACAAAATCCTTCTGAACTTCGACCGCACGGCGGGGCTGTTCCATTCCATTCTGTACACGAAACTGTTTGCCGTCCTGCTGCTTGCCCTGTCCTGTCTGGGTACGAAAGGGGTCAAGGGCGAGAAAATCACTTGGGGAAGAATATGGACGGCACTCGCCGCCGGATTCGTGCTGTTTTTCCTCAACTGGTGGATACTGGCTCTGCCGCTGCCGGTTGAAGCGGTGACGGGCTTGTATATCCTTACCATCGGCACGGGCTATGTCTGTCTTTTGATGGGCGGGCTGTGGATGAGCCGCCTGTTGAAACACAATCTGATGGAGGATGTTTTCAACAACGAGAATGAGAGTTTCATGCAGGAAACGAGGCTCATCGAAAGCGAGTATTCGGTCAATCTGCCCACACGCTTCTATTACAAAAAGCGTTGGAACAATGGCTGGATCAATGTGGTGAATCCCTTCCGTGCGTCCATCGTGTTGGGTACGCCGGGCAGCGGCAAGTCATACGCCGTGGTAAACAATTTTATCAAGCAACAGATTGAAAAGGGCTTCTCGATGTATGTATATGACTTCAAATTCAGTGACTTGTCCACCATAGCCTACAACCATTTGCTGAACCACCCGGAGGGCTACAAGGTGAAGCCGAAATTCTATGTGATCAATTTCGACGACCCGCGACGCTCACACCGTTGCAATCCCATACACCCGGATTTCATGGAGGATATTACGGACGCTTACGAGAGTGCCTACACGATAATGCTTAACCTCAATAAAACTTGGGTGCAAAAGCAGGGCGACTTCTTCGTGGAGTCACCTATCATTTTGTTTGCCAGCATTATCTGGTATCTCAAAATCTATCAGAACGGGAAGTATTGCACGTTTCCCCATGCCATCGAGTTTTTGAACCGCCGCTACGAGGATATTTTCCCGATACTGACCTCTTACCCGGAGCTGGAAAACTACCTTTCCCCGTTCATGGATGCTTGGCTCGGAGGGGCTGCGGAGCAGCTCATGGGGCAGATAGCGTCGGCGAAAATCCCGCTTTCGAGGATGATTTCCCCGCAGCTCTATTGGGTGATGTCGGACAGCGAGTTTACGCTGGACATCAACAATCCCGAAGAGCCGAAAATCCTATGCGTGGGCAACAATCCCGACCGTCAGAACATCTACGGGGCGGCTCTCGGATTGTATAACTCCCGTATCGTGAAACTCATCAACAAGAAGGGAATGCTGAAGTCATCGGTCATCATCGACGAGCTGCCCACGATATACTTCAAGGGGTTGGACAACCTTATAGCCACCGCCCGAAGCAACAAGGTTGCCGTGTGTCTGGGATTTCAGGATTTCAGCCAGCTGGTGCGCGACTACGGTGATAAGGAGGCGAAAGTGGTGATGAATACGGTCGGTAACATTTTCTCCGGGCAGGTGGTAGGTGAAACGGCAAAGACACTATCGGAACGGTTCGGTAAGGTGTTGCAGAAACGGCAGTCTATCTCCATCAACCGGCAGGATGTTTCCACCTCCATCAACACGCAGATGGATGCGCTCATTCCGCCGAGCAAGATTTCCGGTCTGACGCAGGGAATGTTTGTCGGTTCGGTGTCCGACAACTTCAACGAACGTATCGAACAGAAAATTTTTCACTGCGAGATTGTGGTGGATGCCGAGAAGGTGAAGCGGGAGGAACGTGCCTACAAGAAAATTCCGGTCATTACCGATTTCACGGACGAGGACGGCAACGACCGCATGAAAGAAACGGTGCAGGCGAACTACCGGCGTATCAAGGAAGAGGTGAAGCAGATTGTGCAGGAGGAACTGGAGCGCATCGCGGGCGATGATAACCTGAAATATCTGTTGCAGCAGAAGTAAATAAAAAAATGAAGAAAGGCTTACCATAAACCTTTCTTCATTTTTTTAGAACTTAAGCATTATCCATACTTACTAAGATTCCGTTTTCCAAAATTTTTTGCAATGGAATTTTCTTTAAGATTTCTTGATAAGTGCTATAGAAGTCATTATCAAGTCCTATATAAACAATATTGTCATGTAATTCTTCTATAACACTAATATGTGAATGCAATTTGCACTTTTTATCAGAACAATCTGATACGATACTTTTAATTCGTTCCAACTTATTTAATAAATCATCATATTGAGATAACCCTTTTGTAGTTGGTTGTATTTGATAATTAGTTTTCTTTGCCGGTTGTATATTATGTTCAGGATCTAATAATACTATGTGAAATATAGAAGAATCCCGATCAAAATAACCTACAATACGCCCCGTACTTTTTGTTATCGAAAATTGCATTATTGGAAAATCTGTCTCATTGTCCAATATTTCTTTTGGTAGCCAATCTAAATCTTTTCGTTGAATAGGAATGTTTTTAGCACTCCAATCTATTGGATGACATCTTAATGCAATACTACCTCTATTTTCTTCTAATACTTCTTGCGGTGTCATAGTACCCAAAGCACCTAATCTTTCAAGAAGCCCAATATGCCATCCCTTAGAACACTCTCCAATCTGAAAATTAGGTATCTGCTTAAAGTAAGAGAAGGAAAAAGTTATCTTCCTTCTCTTTAACTCATTTTCTTGTTCTTTGGTAACTAATGATTTGTTTCCGTATTTAGGAGAATCTGAATTAAGATTTAATAGTTTCCCATTTTTTCCCATAATACTCAATCATTAGTTCTGGAGTAATAACCTTGTCACAACGCTCATTTACATTTAAATCTCCACGTGTTTCAATCCAAGGCATCTCATTGTGGGACAATCGTTCTAATTCAGCACCGCTATATTTAAGATAATTCTCCAATATAAAGTCAATGAATTCAGCGTCTTCTGATGATAAACTCACATTGTGATTCATGCAATCATCAATATTGATTTCTGAATAGAGATATTTTGTAGAATTAAATCGATTGTAGATTTCTCGATTTACCGGACCATGAATCCATGCTTCAAACTCGCCGTCAAACATAGGTTTTTTATTGATACCATAAGACCATGCTTGAACATAATACAATAACTTCTGCAACTTTAAATTTATTAAAGACGCAAATCTATCTTCCGATTTTACTCGTAAGATAATGTAGTCTGTTATATCGTGTATTGAGTTCATCTGAATTATGACTATATCAATTTCAATGCAAAGTTAATATCTTTTTCTAATATAACAAAATAATGAATTGAATTGATGTGATTTATTCTAATGAATTTGTTTTTTATCTCCTCATACGATCCAACTCATCATCGCGCAGCATCCTCTCGTTCAATTTCTCCTGCATTCTGTCAAGGAAGTAGGTGCGGCTTTCGTTCTTCCGGCGTTTGATATCGGTGTAGAAACGGTAGCAGTCCTTCGACTCAACCCCGAATATCTTGTAAAGGAGCGGGGCAAGCTGTTTGAGCGGCATGTTGCCGTTGTTGATGCAGCCCATCTCGTCGATGCCGTAGATAAGTTCCACGAGGTCGATGGCATTGCCCGTCCATTGCAGGAGGCTGGTGGCGGTTTCTGTTGTGTTGTTGGCGGATATCAGTGGCGGCACTTGGGGCGTGGCAAGGAATTTCTGCATCTTCCTCACGAAAGACAGGGCCTTGCTGACATAGGCGGCAATCTCTCTCTTTTCTTCTGACAGGTTGCGCACGGGATGGTGCTGCAACTCGATTTCGATGTAGGCAAGCGCGATGACGGTAAGGTTCGCGTCCATGCTACCGTTACACAGTTCGATCACTTGGGTGGCAAAAGCCGTGTATGCCGTTTCCATATTGCAGTCACCGGCTTCGTTTATCAGGCGGAAAAAGTCGGTTTCCGCCAGCAAGAAATAATTCATGGTTCTGTCAATTTTGAAAATTACACTTTGTTTTCTGCGTGCGCACATGAATATAATTGGCAAAAAACGCGGCAGAAAATAAAAAATCCAACACTCAATTTTACAAAGTACTGGATTTCAGAGGTATAAAATTCAATATTTTTTCACAAGGACAAATTATCTCCGACTTAAATTGTTTGTAATCAGAACATTTATTCTATTCCTGAAAATAGAAATGTATGCTTGCCGCACATTTTGGCTATCTTGCTTTTTTATCAAGGATATAGATAATGCGACATACACCGTTGGAATAGCTTTTCAAGGAGGAAAGCGTCCAGTGTTGCTCTGGCAGAGCCGACTTAAAAAAATGTCGTCCGCTTCCGGATATGAAAGGAACGGTGTATAGTATGATTTCATCCACAGCGTGCATACGCAGTAGTCCGTTTATATAATCTGCCGTATCCAGTGTGGCTTCCGCGAGGTAACGGATGTTTGTGCCGTCTTTTCTCCATTCGTGCAGCATTGAAATGGAATAGTCCGGTGTCACACGGTAAAGGGCTTTCTTCCTGATTTCATCAAGACCGCAACGGTCAAGGCACAAATCCTGATGTGCTTTATCATATAACTCTGAAGAAAGACATCCGTCCATCGTCAGTACGGCGAGAATCTGAACTTTACCCATAATCGTTTCCTTTCGTTAGGCAAGGGTAAAAAAGTAGCGTGCAATTCACACTACCTTCAAGCGATGGCTCTGGTAAAGCCTTTACGGAGAGTACGTGAATGCACGCTATGCGTAAGCATAGCATAAGCATCACGCAATCGTCTCCGTAGTTCCAATTTACCAGATTTTCGCTTGAAACGCCTTGCGGTCTTATCCTATATGTTGGCGGCGAAAAGCTCCTGCCAATCGCCGTTTTTCTCAAATGTTATGCAAAGATAGCCAAATTCAGTGAATTACGGGCTATGATTGCTTGAATTTATATTTAAGTCCATACTCTTCAAGTTTGCTGTATAGTGTTGTCCTGCCTATGCCGAGCAGTTCTGCGGCGACACTCCGGTTGCCGTTTGCCTGTTTCAACGCACGCAATATCCGCTCCTTATCCTCCGCGTCATTGCGCAAGGCGAAGCTGACAGTAGAGGTCGGTTTCGTCACGGCAAGTTCCAGATGCTCTTTCATGACAACACCTTCCTGCGCCTGCAATACAGCACCCATAACTTTCTGCCGAAGTTCCCGCACGTTGCCCGGCCATGCGTGTGTCAGCAACGCTTTACGTGCTTCGGAACTGAACCCGCTCACGCTACACTCCAGCTCTCTGTTTGCCATATCACGGAAGAACTCTGCCAGCGGCATGATGTCTTCCTGACAGTCACGCAACGGAGGAACGGTTATCCCGAAGTCGTGCAGGCGGTACAGAAGATCCTGCCGAAAACGCTTTTCATTCACCGCTACTTCCAAATCTTCATTGGTAGCAGCGATGATGCGGACATTGAAATTCCGGTCTGCCTTGTCTCCGACCGGGCGATACCGCCTCTCCTGTATGGCGCGGAGCAACATCTGTTGGGTTTCCAACGCGAGGTTTCCTACCTCGTCCAGAAAAAGCGTGCCGCCTTCCGCCTCATGGAAATATCCTTTCTTGGCATTGTCCGCACCTGTAAACGCTCCCTTGACGTGTCCGAAGAAAGCCGACGGTGCAAGCTCTTTGGAGAGTGAACCGCAGTCCACCGCCACAAATGGCTTGCCTGCACGTTTGCTCTTGTCATGCAACAGATGGGCAATATGCTCCTTACCCGTGCCGTTCTCACCAAATATCATCACGCTCATGTCGGTGGCGGCTACCAGCCTTATCCGGTGCATGATTTTCTGAAAAGCGGAACCTTCACGGGCGAATACAGGCATACGGCGTTGTCCTGCCTGACGTTCTTTCAGTATGGAACGGATCAGGGGGACAAGTTTATCCTCCACAAGCTGTTTGGGAATATAGTCTATCGAGCCGAGTTTCATGCTTTCCACGGCGGTATTAACTTCGGCGTAGTCGGTCATAATGATGAAGGGCTGCATCTTTCCCTCCTTTCGCATCCAGCACAAAAGGTCTATGCCACTGCCGTCAGGCAGACGCAGGTCGGCAACCACGATATCATTATCTGTTGCCTGTTGCAGATGTTTCTTCGCGGTTGAGAGGTGGTAAGCCTTCATATTGCGGTAGCCCTCCCGTGACAGCATATTGCAGACATATTCGCAATACACGATGTTGTCTTCCACCACAATTATTTTTGTCTTATCCATCTTCGTATTTTCTCCTTTCCTCTTCTGCCAACCGTATTATTTCCACTCCCTTATCCAGCACAGCAGTCACGGCATGGCTTAACGCTTCACCATCCGGGAGAGCATCGCCACGAAGCAATCCGTAAAGTACATTCAGCGGTTGGTCGGCACGGAGCACCTCCCACGAACTGCGCAGGTGGTGGATCAGGGAATCCAGCTTTTGCAGGTCTTTTTCTTTTGCTGCATCCCGTACCGCCTGCATTTCCTTTTCTGTTTCAGTTATCAACTTTTCCAGCATGACGGCTTCATTGCCATAGGACAATAAGGCGGAAAAGTCCGGTTTCCCGTCCGGTGTCGCTTTTATGGCACACCTGTCGGAAACCTCCATCAGTTCCGATATGGAGAACGGCTTGAACAGGCATCCGGCAAAGCCTTTTGCCAATAGTTCCCCTTTGTTACAACTGCCCGAAGCGGTTGCCACAACCACCGGGATTGTTGGTGAATTGCCCACGTTGGACGAACGCAACAGTTCCAGCAATTCGAAACCGTTTATACCAGGCATATTCAAGTCTGTCAGCAACAGGCTGTATTCTTTCTGGCGTATCATTTCCATCAGTGCCGCAGCATCGGTGCAAGTGTCGCAGTGTATTCCTTCTTGGGAATACATCTCTTTCAGCATTAGAAGTAATACCTCATCATTGTCAATGGCGACAACATCATGGAATTTATTGTTATGATAAACAGGTGTATTGCTTGTATATCCAAGCTGTTCTTCAGCTTCCTGCATAGAAATTTCAACTGTGAAACGACTGCCTTTCCCTTTCTTGCTGTCCAAACGGATTGTTCCGCCAAGCATCGACACAATATTACGCATTATGGCAAGCCCAAGCCCGAAACCCTCCTTTGCAGCGGCATTTGATAGACGTTCAAACGCACCGAACGCTTGTTTCTGTTCCTCTTCTGTCATGCCTGTACCTGTATCTTCAATGACCAGTGTCAGAACTCCATTATCATATTCAGTAATCAAAGAAACACCGCCTTCTTCTGTGAACTTGACAGCGTTTGACAGCAGGTTATTCCCGATTTGTATTATTCGCTCTTTGTCGGTCAATACAATGGCATCGTGTCCAGTCTTCACGGACAAGGACAACCCTTTGTTCACGGCAACAGGCATGAACTCCGTTTCAAGTGTGTGCGTGATTGCAGAAATCCGGCAGGGTGACAGACGGGGCTGTTCCTTGCCGTTGTCCAGGCGGAAGAAGTCAAGCAAAGTGTTGAGCATATCCCGCATACGGTCGGAGGATTGCAGTATATTTTGGATATATTGCCCATTATTACCGCTATTGCATTCTTTCCGCAAAAGTTCGGTATAGCCGGTTATTGCCGTCAGTGGTGTACGCAACTCATGGGTAATAGTATATACCGCTTTCTTTCGGGAGGTTATGAGTATCTCATTTTGTTGCACGGACTGTTCCAATTGCTCGATCAAATCCGTTGTCTTGCGTTTGTATCGTTTAATGTTCTTTGCATCACGGTGTATGATGATATAGGAAATGACCAACAGCAAAAGAACAAATCCCATCAAGCCGCCTATCTGCATAAATGATTTTTTACGCATGGCTGTTATCTCGCTTTCTCTATTTTGTAAATCAGATTGCACCTTCTTTTCGATTTGGCAAATCAATCCTTGCAGTTGTCTGTTAAGTTCTGCATTACGGGCAGCAAGACTATCGGCTTGTTCTGACAATCGACGGCTCTGCGCATTCTGTTCGTTGACCATGTTTCTATTGGATGAACGGAGCGTAGTCGTTGTTGTCGTTGGCTTCGTTCCCTCTTTTTTGCCGAAGATGCTCAAGAAACCTTTTCGTTTTGGCTTTTTGGACTGTTCCTGCACACTTTTCTGCACAATAACCGGAATTTGATTGGCTATCTTCTTGTTAATAGATTGTTGTTCATCCATTAACCGGACTATCTGGAACATCTGTCGTTCCTTATCCTCTAAAAGACTGCGCACACTATCGATGCGCTCTGCTGGATAGGTGGCCTTGAAACGGCAAAGCATACTGTCCATTGCCATACGCCGTGCATGGTAATGCTCGATATCTTTATCGTTCCATTCCAGTATTGTTTCACCCAATAGAGAAAATTTTATCATTTGAATATTGATATTGTTTATTTCTTTTCGGAGCTCGTCTATTTTTTTATTGCCAAGTTCTAATGCTTCTATCTCCTGCCATTCATAGAGGCTATTATATGCCATACATCCGATAAGAATGGAGATAAGTATATATCCCAACTGTATTGCCTTATAGAAATTTCCTGACCGCTCCATTATTTTGATGACATTGATTTTTGGAACATGAATAAAAGTTTATCTTTTTCGTTCATGCGGATATTATCAGAATAACCGCCTTTTGTTATTTGATACCCGCATGGCTTAACCATAAAAATGCCTAAGCCCTTAGTGTATGAACTTACTTCTGATGCATAGTCTTTACTTGTATTTAATGGAACTTTCCCTTTAATATGACACCACTCATTATTGCAACTGATGTCTTCAATCTCAGACATCATTTTTTGCAAATCTGTAATAGCTTTGGAACTTGCCGCTTGGGGTATCTGCAACTCAAAATAGAGCATCGGTTCGAGAATGTCCACACCTGACTGTTGCAAGGCCAGCCTGAAGACATAAGGGGTCAGCTGTCTGAAATCAGCAGGTGTACTTACCGGGCTATAATACTCGGCTTGAGTAAAAGTTACTTTCAGATCAGTCACTTCCCATCCATGTAACCCGGATTGGCAAGACATACGAATCCCTTCAAAAACGGCATTTTGAAAAGAATGGTTCAGATAACCATAGGAGATGTCACTTTCGATTTGCAACCCTGTCCCTAACGGTAAGGGTTCAAGAGTCAGCCCTATTGTGGCCCAATAAGGGTTGGGCGGCACTTCGATCTGAATAATCTTATTGACCTTTTTTACAGGTCGTTCTTTGTATATAGTCTTGATCTCATCAAAATGGACCTTTACGGAAAATCGTTCTTCCAGCAATGTCTGTATGATTTCCTTTTGGGTTAAACCATATAACGAGATTTCCAATTCATCACTATATGAGTTTATGGAAAAGGACAAAGACGGGTCTTCAATCCACAATGTATTCAGAGCGGATATCACCTTGCTTCTCTCTTCGGGCCTGTCTGGCCGGACGGAGGATTTGAGAGCGGGATGCTGATGCGATAATCCTTGAATCAAACAAGGTTCAGCACCTAAATAATTTCCGATTCGAAAATCATCCATATCCTCTACAATCGCGATATCATTGGCGCCCACTTCATCAACATTTATCTCTCTGCCCTGATTGATAGTTTTTAGATTTTTAATCTTGATGAATTTTTCCGAATCGTTGATTCTTACAACGTCTCGAAGTCTCAGACTTCCGTCAATTATTTTTAGAAAACTTCTTTTATGTCCTTTGGGGTCATGCTCTATCTTATAAAGATAAGATGAAAGTCTGTTTGAGACCGATGCCGGAGGAAGTATAAAAGAAGTGATGGCGTCCAACAACTCATTGATACCGATATTGAACATTGCTGATCCATGTAGCACCGGATAGACTTTGGCTTTTGCCACAAGAGCGATTATCGTATTCCAATAATCAGCCGGTGAAATTTCGCTATCCGCCAAATATCGTTCTAATATATTGTCGTCATGGTTGCATACAAATTCTTTGTATTCTTCCTTTATATATGTTTGGGAGCAAACCGGATAAACCGATCCATCGACAACATTTTGCATAAACAGGACATCTTGAGACAGATTTGCTTTTATATCCAGATACAAACGCTCCAAATTCACACCGGCTCGGTCAATCTTATTGATAAATATAATTGTCGGGATTTGCAGCTTCTGTAAAGTATTGAACAGCAACTTTGTCTGCGCTTGTATGCCTTCCTTTGCGGATAAGATGAGGACTGCTCCATCAAGCATTTTGAATGTCCGCTCCACTTCCGCAATAAAATCCATGTGTCCCGGAGTGTCAATGATATTGCATTTCACACCATTCCAGATAATAGATGTCGTAGAAGCCCGAACAGTAATTCCTCTACGTTTCTCTATATCCATAGAGTCCGTTATGGTGTCACCATTATCCACACAGCCGCACTTTTCCGTTGCTCCACTGGCAAACAGCAGATTCTCGGTTACGGAAGTTTTTCCTGCATCAATGTGAGCAAGAATTCCTAAATTTATAATATTCATTTGGATTAAGCAATAATATACTACAATAGATGCATTGTCGAAACGCACCTTTTAATACCTCCTCGTAGCATATGAGAACTACAGGATTCCTAACTCGTATTAATATGTATATTATTACTGCCGCATAACGATTACAAAATTACACAAAAAAATATATCTAACAAAAGTAGGAGGATTTTTTAACTTTTTACCATAGACATTTTATTAGGGAAACGTAGGTTCAACTGGTAAGTACAAATAAGTAGAAATGTTTGAACAACACTGTTTTAGGAAGTTGAAAAATCAAGTTTCTCTCTCGGTATAGCGTTTATTTTGGCCAATATCTTCTTTAGTTTGGCATTTGAGTATTTCCCATTCGTGTTCTATTTAGCTCCTTATTATGAGTATGTAGCAAGTTGCTTATCAAATTCAGCCTCTTTGAGGGTCAAATATGGTTTTGCAAATGGTGACTGACAAGACATAAACAAGGTCAGCAGGATTTTTTACATAAATGGACATGAATGTATATAACCTAAAATAAGAATAAATTTTAATAAGGGCTGCCCAAAAAGAAAAAAATGCAGTTGCCATCCTACAGATACTTGCAGAAAGGATAAAATTTACTTTTAGACCTTTTGGGATAGCCCTTATTAATACTTCAGATAAAATTCCTAAGGTTATATTTTCAATCCTTTGAACCGGGTTTCCTCCTTGGCATACAGTCCCGGACGCCCGATTATGACATGGTTGGCAACGATACTATCCGCCGGACTGCGTATCTGCGGCGGTGCATTTTCGGGATATTGCGCCTGCCTGTTCCTCACATCTTCCGCTTCCGGCTTGACCTGTTGCCCTTCTTTCTCCTTTTCGGCGACTTCGGGCGTGGGCGGCGCAAGTTCCAGCTGTATTTTTCGGTCAAGGGCGGCAAGTTCGGATTTCAGCTGCTTCAGCTCGTCCTCCTTCTTCCACACCTTGCCCGCTATCTCCTGCAACTGCGGTATCTCCCTCTCCAGCACCTCGTTCTTCGCCTTGTACTGGTCGATAATGGAGGGTATCCTCTCCATCGCGTTCAGGAAGTTTCGGGCGGCAGCCATCGGATCAGCCATTGCCAGATGTCCGTTGTTATAGGTGTACTTGTAGTTCCCCTCTACCACGAAGCGGTTGTCGGTAAACTCCAATCCCTCTTTGAGTATCCTCTCGCTCACCACCTTTATCGGAAAACCGTACAGTTCTCCGACCTGTGTGTAAAGCCCGCCCGTAGTGGCGTTTTTCGCTATCTCCTGCAAACGCTTTCCGATAACCTTCTCATCGGCGGAATCCACACCGTCCACCTTTATTATATTAAGGCGGTTGCCCTCCCTGTCGGTCTGCGCCACCGAAAGGAAGCGGTTCCAGTCCTCCGTCATGGCATCTATGAAAGCCGTGTTGTTACGCAACTCGCCCGTCTTCGACTCTAACTTGAACTCCGAATCACGCTTGCCCTTGTTAAACGACTTGCGTTCCCCTTCGAGCGAGGCGATGCGCTTTTCAAGTTTCGCCTTGTCCAGCAGGTCGGTGTTGCCGGATAGCAACGCCATATATTCCGAAAAGTTCATGCCCGATTTCTCGTCCACTGCCCCCTCGTCGATGGTACGCGCCCCCATAGCACCGCTTTTGAGCTGGCTGATGAAAGTCTGCTTGCAGTGCAGGAGGTTGAACTTGTAGCTGTCCAGTGACTTCTCCACCGCGTAGATGATTACGTCCACGTTGTTCCCGGCGAAATGCTTGGCAATTTCGTTTCCGGCTCTAACTCCGCGTCCGTCACGCTGTTGCAGGTCGGACGGTCGCCACGGCGTATCGAGATGATGAATTGCCACACACCTTTTCTGTGCGTTCACACCCGTTCCGAGCATGGAGGTGGAGCCGAACAGAACACGCACCGTTCCGGCATTCATGGCGTCTATCACCGCCTTCCGAGCCTTGTCGGTCTTGCACTCCTGAATGAAGCGCACCTCGCTTGGCGGTATGCCGTAATCCTCCGTCAGCTTGCGCTTGATTTCCGAATAGACGTTCCACCCGTCGCCCGGCTGATATGTCCCCAAGTCCGAGAAAACGAACTGCGTGCCTTTCTGCGCGTCGTATTTTTGGTAATACTCCGCGATCATCTTGGCACAGTGGCTCGCCTTGTTATCGGGGTGGTCTTCATAATGCGGGTCTATCATGCGCATGTCGAGTGCCATCTTGCGGGCGTAGTCGGTGGCGATAAGCATCTTCGCCTTTTCCTCCGTTTCCGAAAGCGGCAGCCTGCCCAGAAGTGTGGCATCGCCAGTCTTGGCGAACTGCATCAGCTTCTGTATGAAGTCCTCCTGCTCCGGCGTGGGCGGTATGTGGTGCAGTATCTCATTCTTGTTGGGACGATCTACGCCCACGTCCTCTGCCGTGCGGTAGTCCGTGATTTCATTATAGAAGGCGGCAAGTTCCGGCACCTTGATGAAGTAGCGGAAACGCTCCTTTTGAACCACGTTGTTCGTCACGTTAAATTCAAAATCCGTCGTCTTCTTGGCGAATATCGCCGCCCAAGCGTCGAAACATCGGATGTCCTGCCGTTCCAGCTCCTTCGGACGCAAATACTTGAACAGCAGATACAACTCCGTCAGCGAGTTGCTGATGGTAGTACCCGAAAGGAAGGTCGCTCCCAAGTCTCTGCCCGTGCGCTCCTGTATGGTGCGTATGGCAAAGAGCATGTTCAGTGCCTTCTGGCTTCCCTCGCTGTTGCCCAGTCCCGCCACACGGTCATGGCGCGTGTTGAACGTCAGATTTTTGAACTGGTGGCTCTCATCTATGAAGATGTGGTCGATGCCCATCTGCTTGAAATCCACCACGTCGTCCGTGCGTGACTTTATGGCATGTTCCACCTTCTCCAGCTTCGCTTCAAGGTTGTGTTTGCGCTTCTCCAGACCTTTCAGCATAGCCCGCGACACGTTCTTTCCCTGCTGCCGCAGCACTTCGAGGTTTTCCTCCACCGTGTCAAGCTCCGCTTGCAGGATGCGCTGCTGCAACTCCGGCGACTGCGGTATCTTGCCGAACTGGTCGTGCGACATGATGACACAATCGTAGTCGTTGTTCTTTATATTATTGAAGAAGCGCACACGGTTGGCGGTCGAAAAGTCCTTCTCCGAAGCGTACAGAATACGTGCGTTGGGATATGCCGCCTGATAGGTGGCGGCAATCTCCGCAACGTTGGCTTTCAGCCCGATAATCATCGGCTTATGTGCCAATTTCAGACGCTTCATCTCATGCGCGGCGATGCACATTATCAGCGTCTTGCCGGTTCCCACCTCGTGGTCGCAAATTCCGCCGCCGTTCTGTTTCAGCATCCAGACGCAATCCATCTGCGAGGGATAGACGCTCTTGATACCCCGGCTTGCCAAGCCTTTCAGATTGAGGTCGGGGAAGGTCTGGTGCGAGCCGTCATACTTCGGGCGCACGAAACAGTTGAACTTGCGGTTATACATTGTCGTCAGCCGTTCCTTGAACTGCGGCGACTGTTCTTCGAGCCATTCGGAGAAACCGTTGCGGATTTCATCAATCTTGGCGTTGGCGAGCTGTATGCCCTCGCTGTCGCGCACCTTGATGTCGTTGCCATGCTCGTCCTTGCCGATGGACTTCATCATGTCGGGGCAGGTGTTGTGCAGGGCGTGTTTCAAGAGGTGCATACCGTCATAGTTCCGGTAATACCCCTTTACCAGAAACTCGTCCGTGATTTTCATGGTGCGGTAGCCGCACGCAACCGAAAACTCGTCCATGCTTGCGGAATAGGCGATTTTCACCTCCGTGTCGAACAGCCGGCTCATGTAGGCGGCATAGACACCCGTCGGAATCCAGCGTTCCCCGAAATTGAAGTCCAGATCCTCGAAGGCGATACGCGGCGGTTCGGCATCTTTCAGAGCCTCCAACGCCTGTTTCACTTCCGGCATACGCTCACTTTCGGGGTTTTCGCCCATCCAAGCCTCTATGCGTTCCGCCTTCTCTATCACGTTCCCGGCTATGAAGCGGTCTTTGATTTCGTAACCGGTCACGAGCGGATTGTAATAGATGCGTCCTTGCAGGGCTGTGAGCAACTCCTCCGCCGTGCTGTCGGTTATCTCCCGCATATAGTCGAGATTGACCGTGCCATATTTGTTGAGCGACGCGGACAGGGCTTCTTCGGGAGAGCCTACGTTGGCATGGCTCTCCACGGAGAAGGAAACGGGATGCTCGAAGATGTCCGCCTTGACGAACTTTCCGTTCTCCACCCGTTCCAGCGAAAGGATGTCACGCCCGCCCGCGTCCATCATCACTAACTTCACGTTCTGCTTGGCGTTGAGGTTGCCGTAGCGCATGACAAACTCATCGTAACAGGTATTCAGATGCTCTCGCCACGGAACATTTGCCTCGCGCCGGAGCGATTCATAACGGTACAGACGCTCGTAGGCGTCACGCAGCGACACATACAACAACGCCTTTTCCTTCTGGTATCCTTTCAGGTCGAGCGGCTGGAATGTAGCCCCGTATGGCGTGATGTCCTTCAGATAGCCGATGTTATGACGCCCCCGGTCAGCCACCAGCGAGCCTTCGCGCAGGTGCATCTCCGGCGTGCGATGGTAGGCACGCGGCGTAAGGTCCGCGACTTCCTCCTTCGGCTTTTCCGGTTCGATGTCGGGAAAAAGGGAAGTAGCCACCGTTTCCGGTGGAGCATCGGTAACAGCAGGTGCGGCGACTGCTTCCGGCTGTGTTTCCTCCTGCCGGGGTTGTTCACGTGGTACTTCCGGCGTGATCGTCGCAACCGTTCTGTTTTCATGTTTTTCATTATGCTGCCTTGCCAGCTCCCGAAGTTCCTTCCTGCGCTCCGGCGTGAGTTCCATCATCATCTCGTAGAAGCCGTTGATGGGAGGATTGGTTTCCCAGTCCAGCTTTGCATAGATGTCGTCCGGGTCGGCAGGCTTGGCGGTGTTCTCCGCTTTCACCTCCTTATTCTCCATAGCGGGTTTTGCAGTTGGAGCTGTCGGTGTAACCGTGACTTTCGGTTTGGGCGGAGTGGACTTTGCCGTAACTGCCTTTTTCACCGTCTTTTTCTTTTTGGAGGTTTTCGGTTGGCTGACCTCTTCCGTCATCCCCCAGAGGTTGAGCAAGGAGAGCTGCACCCCGTCAGAATATTTCGGACGTGGCTCTATCTCCGGTTTTTCCTCAACGGGTTGCGGTTTTTCCGTCGGAGTTTCCACCGTCTGCGCCGAAGATACCGTTTCCAATTTTATAGCAGGACGCTCCGCCTCCTTTTGAACGGTAACCTTTTCTTCCGTTCCCGACTGCCAGATTGTTCCCGAATACAGACGCATGGCGAGCCTGTAATGGAAATCCTCGTTGAGCATCCGGCGCAAGTCCCCGGCGATACCTGCGGTCTTGCCCTCGTGCAGATAAACCATAGCGGGCTTCCCGTAGGGGTCAGTGTCAAGTTTCGACGTCGTATGCACGATGCGTTCCGGGTGGTGGATGAAATAGGCGTTGTCGGTCAGGTCGGTTTTCGTGTCCGTCTGTATCACGGTCATCAGCCGCTCGTCCTGCGACATTTCCTTCTTGCTGAGGTTCTTTTGCAGGACAATCAGGTCGCTGCCCACCTCCGTCCCCGCGTTGTCCGTGAACAGGTTGTTGGGCAGGCGTATCGCGGATACCAGATTGGCCTGACTGAACAGCTCGTTACGCACGGAGGTCTTGGTGCTATTCAATACCCCTTGCGAGGTGATGAACGCCACGATACCGCCGTCACGCACGGCATCCAGTCCTTTGAGAAAGAAATAGTTGTGGATGGTTTTCTGGGCGGAGCGTCTGCCGAAAGAGTCGCTCCGCTGAAACTCCGCGTCGAACACGGCAATGTCACCGAACGGAATGTTGGACACCGCCAAGTCGAAATAATTGTTGAACGGTCTTTCGATTTTCTCAAAACCGCAGGTGCGCATTTTCTGGTCGGGATAGAGATGCCTCAAGATTGTACCCGTGAGCAGATCCTTCTCGAAAGCCATCACATCCGCATTGGGGCTGTGCCGTAGCATGGAATCCACGAACACGCCGACACCTGCCGACGGTTCGAGCATACGGGCGGGGCGGACGCTGTAATCTGCCAGCACGTCCGCGATGGTGTCGGTTATCTCTTTGGGGGTGTAGAAAGCGGTCAGCACGGACGCTTTCAGCGAATCCACAAACCGCTTGTACTCTGTTTCGTCCTTGCTGTTCTCACGGATAAGCCTGTGCAGCTCCACCGTCGGGGCGAACAGTTCGAGGTCGGATTTCGCCCACCGGACGGCATCCGTCAGTTCCTTTGCAGGGTTGAGGATACATTTCAGACCGCCGAAACCGCAGTACCTTTGAAGTATGGCACGCTCTTCGGTTGTCGCTGTCCTGTTTTCCCTGTCAAGGATGAATGCCGTCCGTATCGCCTCGATGTTGTCCCGCAGTTTCTGTTTGCGGTTAAACGCCATATTCGTCTAAGTAAAGGACGGTTGCTCCCGTCAGCTCCGTGTAGAGCAGGTCGTAATCGGAAGACAGGGCGAAATTGTCATCCGAGAGGTCATAGACGGAGAACACGTTGCCGACAAGCGGCAGCAGTTTCAGGACAAAGGCTTCACGCTTCTCTTCCGGCACTTCATCGGCAAACTCGTTTTCCACGACTTCGCGGAGGATGGCGTAACGGGAATAATGCAGCCCGCGCAGCAGCGTGTCCATCGCCAGTTCCTGCGCACCATCGGCGGGATAGCCTTCAAGCCGTGCCCTCTCATACGTTTCGGCGGCACGGTCGGCCCGTTCCCGTATGAAAGCGGTGTCGTCAGCCTGTTCAAACTTGTTCGTGCGGAGATAGTCCAGCAGGTACAGACCGTAATAGGAAAAGTCGGTCTGACCCTCGTTTTTCTTCTTGTTGTTCATTACTTTGGATTTAGCGGATTGATAATTAACGGGATAATCGGTTGGAAAAAGGAAGAAAAAGGCACTCGGTATCCCTCCGAGTGCCACCACTAAATCCAAAGTATGAGTGTAATCCGGTATCGAAGAACAATTCATTACTCTGAACAAGTGGCAAAGTTAATACTATTTCTTCCGTCCTGAAAATTTCTTGCCCTTTTTAGCCTCCGGGAACACAAAAGTCGTGTTATATTCCCCGTCAAAGGCGACAACAGCATCGAAACTCTTGCCCTGTTTGCTCTTGAACCCTTTGAGCAGCTTGGTATGCCCTTCGGTGAGCAGGTCTTTGATTTCATCGTCGGACAGGGTGCGTCCCGCTTTCAGCCGGAACACGGGCAGTCCGCACTCCGTGTTGTCGCAGCGTACCACCTTGCCGTAGAACCGCATCCTGCCCGTGCCACACTTGGGACACGCGCAGCCGGAGTCACGGCTGCCGAAGAGCTTGTCGCACGAGAGCAGTTCGGAGGTTATCTCACGTGTGTACGCCTCTATCTCCTTGCGGAAGGTGTCGGCGGACAGTTCCCCGCGCTCGATACGCGCCAGCTCCTTTTCCCATTCGCCCGTCATGGCAACATCGGCGATGCGCATCGTCTTGACGACGGAATTGAGGGCAAGTCCTTTTTCGGTGGGAACAAGCGACTTCTTGCAGCGTTCCATGTAACCGCGCTTGAAAAGCGTTTCGATGATGGAGGCGCGTGTGGCGGGAGTACCGATGCCACAGTCCTTCATCGCCTGCCGCAGTGCGTCGTCCTCAATTTCCTTGCCCGCCGTTTCCATTGCCGAGAGCAGGGTGGCTTCGGTATGCAGCGGCTTGGGTTTGGTCTTTCCTTCGGTAATGGACGAGCCTTTCGGTGTCAGCGTGTCGCCTTCCTGCCAGCCGGGGATGGTAATTTCCTCTTTTTCCTCGCCATAGACGGCACGCCATCCGGTTTGCTTCACGACGCTGCCTTTTACGGTAAACTCCACTCCGGCACATTCCGCCGTGACAGTGGTCACATCCTTGACGCATTTCTCAGAGAATGCCTCGACCATGCGCCCGGCAATCATCTGATAGATGGTATTGTCCTCTTTGGAGAGGAAGAGCGGTTTCTCACCCGTGACGAGCAGGGCATGGTGGTCTGTCACCTTGCCGTCGTCCACGCTGCGGCGTGTCGGGGCGGCTTTTGCCCGCACCTTGTCTTTCCATTCGGGCTGTGTGCCGATGAAAGCGAGCAGTTTGGGAATTTCGGCAAACACGTCTTCGGGGATGTAGCGGCTTCCCGTTCTCGGATAGGTTATCAACTTCTTTTCGTAGAGTTTCTGCGCGATTTCAAGCGTCTGTTCCGCCGTGAAGCCGTGCTTGGCGTTGGCTTCTTTCTGGAGCGTGGTCAGGTCGTAGAGCAAGGGAGTTTCCTCCGTCTTCTCCTTGCGCTCGGCTTTCGTGACAGTGGCGCAACCTGCCGCCTTTACCTTATTATATAGTTCCATCGCCGGTTCTTTCTCTTTCCATTTCTCGGAGGATGAGAATTTCACGACTTCGCCGTCGCAACCGTCCGTTGCGATATGGAGCAGCCAGAATGCTTCGGACGTAAAGCGGCGGTTCTCCCAGTAGCGTTCACATACCATAGCCAACGTTGGTGTCTGCACCCGCCCCACGGAATACGTGCCGTGTCCGGCGGCGATGGATAACGCCTGTGTGCCGTTGATGCCCACGAGCCAGTCGGATTCGCTCCGCGCTTTGGCGGCGAGGTAGAGGTTGTCGTATTTGCTGCCGTCTTCGAGTTTCCGCAGTCCCTCACGGATAGCTTTGTCGGTGAGAGAGCTGATCCACAGGCGCACGAAAGGAGTGGTGCAACCCGTATAGTGGTAGAGGTAGCGGAAGATAAGCTCTCCCTCGCGTCCGGCATCGGTCGCCACGATGATATGTTCGCTTGTGTCGAACAGTCTTTTGATGACTTTTATCTGCGACACCACGCCGCTGTCGGGCTTGTAACCTTTCTCCGTCCTGACCTGACGGGGGACGAGCGTGAATGTGTCGGGAATAATCGGGAGGTTGTCACGGACAAATCCGCGCACGCCGTAGCCGTCGGGCATGGCAAGCTGAACGAGGTGTCCGAATGCCCATGTCACGGCATAGCCGCCTCCCTCGAAATATCCTTCCTCTCTCTTTGTCGCGCCCACGATGCGGGCGATTTCACGTGCCACGGAGGGCTTTTCTGCAATGATTGTCTTCATGTTTTCTTGCTTTTTTGTTGATACTTTGGATTTTATTTTGGATTCAGTGGCGGACACGGGATTACATTTTCATGCCTTTGTTGTTCTTCTTTTTCGGCTTCTCCTGCTGCTGTTGCTGGCGGTCGTCCTTCGGGGCGGTCTGACCTTTCTGCAAAGGCTCTTTCAGGTTCTTTGTCGCCTCGTTGGTTTTGCCCTCGTTGTTCACCGCCACCTGTGTGCGGCTCTCGTTGGACGGGGCGACCTGCTGGGCGTTGTCGGGGTTCGTTTCGTAGCGGTACGGGCGGCCCTTCTCCGGGTTGAACTTGATATACATCGTGGCATGGAAGCCCTGCTTGTCGGTCACGTTCTCCAGTTTCACGGCTTTACCCGCCACGTAGTCGGCTTTCTGCTTGTCGGTGAAGTTCACGCCGCTCCATTTGCTGATGGGGCGGATGCTGCCGTCCTCGTTCATCCACGTGTTGCGGCGTTGCTCCTTCTTGGTCTGTGCGGCATTTTCCCCGCCTTGCGCCTGACTTTTCGAGGTGTCACCTTTGGCTTCCTGCGTCTGTGCGGTACGGGGCGACCTTCCGGTTCCCGGCACGAACTCCACGCCGCGCTGCTCCACGTTCACTTGAAGGGTGGTGACGAACTTCCTGCCGTCGTTGCGCTCGATGAGCTTGTCGCGCACGGGCAGTCCGGCGCGGAGCATGTCCTGCTCCTGTTTGGTGATTTCCGTCTTGCCGATGCGCTCCGGGATGCGCACCTTGTTTGCCGGAATGTCCGTGATTTCATTCGTCTTGCGGTCGATGCTGATGTAGGAGGGGATGATTTCGCCCGTTTCCCTGTCCTCAATGTCCACGACCCTGCCGAGGTTGCCCGTTTCGCGCAGGTTCTTCCGGTCATCGTCGGAGAATTTGTGTTCCTTGTACTCATCTAACTTCTGCTCCTTGCGGATGAAGTGCGGCACGAGGCTGACATTTCCCTCACCGTCCTTCTTGAAGGAGAGGCGGGCGTCCAGCTCGAATGATTCGCCGCCGAAGGTGGGCTTGACCTTTACCAAGTCGGACTTGCCGTAGTGGAGCATCTTCGTAAGGTCTCCGGACTTTTCAAGGTCGTCACGCTTCACGCCCCATCTGTCCTCCAGCTCCTGCCAGTTGATTTTGCTCTCGTTGATGGGTTGGTAGCCCTGTCTGCCCTGCGTCTGTTGCGGGCTTTCCTGCTGTTCTTTCTGTTGTTCCATGTTTTCCTGTTTTTGAGGTTCTTGTTTCTCTGTCTTTTGTGCCGCCATCTCTTCCTGCACCTGCTGTTGATAAGGGAAGGTGTCGATTTTGTGCGGTGCAAGGATTTGTTTGTTCTGGTACGGATGCTGAAGCAGGTCTTTCATCACGCCAAGCATGGAATCCACTTGGTCTGCCGCGATGCGGTAGAAACCGAAGCGGCTGGGTTCCTTGCACTGCCGGAAGAAGTTCTTGAAGAAGTTGTCCAGCACGTCGCCTTGTCGGTCGAATTGCAGGAAACTCTGCGCGTTCTCAGCTTTCGCAGGGGTACGCTTGGGTGTGCCGTCTGCATTCAGCCCGGCTACCACGCTGATCTCGCCCGTCTTCTCATCACGGACTACCAGCACGTCCTTTTCGTCTTTTTTCTTTGCCATTTGAAAAATGTTTTAATGGGTTATTTATGAAAGAAATTATGGATACGAGCCTTGTAGAAGGCTATATCTTCTTTTTTGAAGTCCTTGATATGGTTGGAAAGGAATGTCAGCACATCCTCCTCGCTGTAATAGGTTTTCTTGCCCAGTGTCTTGTAGGGCAATGCGCCGACACTGCGGTAGCGTTGCAGTGTGCGCTTGCTTATCTGGAGCAGCATGCACAAATCCTGATTGTCGAAAAGGCGGATGCTTTCCGTGATAGTAGGCTGTTTCCCCTCAGCCTTCATCGCCAGCAGCAGTTCGTCCTGACGGTCGAGCCGTTCCATCAGCTTCTGCATCCAGCCCTCGAAGTTGTTTCGTGTGAGCAGTTCCATGACCTATGTCCTCCTTCCTTTTGGTTTGCCGCCAGTGCGCAGCGTGTGGTTGCGTTTCAATTCCTGCGGTGTCGCCGCGTCCTCGTTGACGGCACACGCTTCAAGCAGGCGGTCTATTTCCGACTGCCGGTAGCGGCATTTACCGCGAAGCACGACATAACCGATGCGTTGCTCGCTGCGCATACGCTGGAGGGTGCGGGTACTCACGTTAAGCAGGTGCGCCGCCTCGCGTGTGGTGAGCAACCTGTCGGGCGATGCCGCTTTCTTGTCGCCGGAGGCGGCACGGACGTGTGCCGCAATCTCCGCTATCTGTTCCGTCAATGACCGGAAGGCGGAACTTTCCATCGTTATCACTTTCATATTCAGTCCTTTCTTTTTGTTTCTGCAGCAAAAATCGGCAATAAACAAAAGGGGCTTTAACAACTCACTACGTGACTCACGTAAGATTTTTACGGAAGATGGCTCCGTAACCCGGTCAAACGGCGCAACAGGCAGCCTTTCAGCGGAAAACGGCACGTGTTCAGGACCGTACCGTTACCTTTGCGGGCAAACCGATAATTGCATGAATATGGAAATAGTATCTATCGAGAAAAAGACTTTCGAGATGATGGTGGCGGCATTCGGCGCACTCTCGGAGAAGGTCGCCGCCCTGAGGCGCAAAAGCGACACGAGGCGCATGGAAAGATGGCTCACGGGCGAGGAAGTCTGTAGGCAGTTGAGAATAAGTTCGCGCACGTTGCAGACGCTGCGCGACAGGCGGCTTATCGGCTACTCGCAGATAAACCGCAGGTTTTATTACAAGCCGGAGGAGGTGAAGCGGCTGATACCGCTTATCGGCACGCTCTATCCGCACGGCAGATGATTTGATTTATTCACCCACTGAATCCGAAGTTATGATGAACGAGAACAACGATGTTTTTACGATGGAAGACGAGCCGATAGCCTCTGTGGTGCAGGATATGCGCAAAGGCTCGAAATGGCTGTCCGCCTTTCTGGAAAGTTACCGTCCTCTGCTGGACGGGGAACGTTACCTGACGGACGGCGAGGTGGCGGAACTGCTCCGCGTAAGCCGACGCACATTGCAGGAATACCGCAACAACCGCGTGTTGCCCTTCATACTTTTGGGAGGGAAGGTGCTTTACCCGGAAACGGGGCTGCGTGAAGTGCTGGAAGCAAATTACCGCAAGCCGCTGGAGTGAGCGCGGTTGGCAAGAAAAAAGGAAACGGGCGACACTTTTTGTGGTGCTGCCCGTTTCCTTGTCTTATGTGGTATGCGCAATCAGCAGTACCCGGCTTTTCCGTTCTGTATGAACATCACGTATGCCTGCCGTTTCTCTTTGGCGAGAGCTTTTCCCACCAGCCATGTGCGGAACAGGTGGGTGTTGTAGGTGTTCAGCCGGAAGGCGACGGGGATGATGATTTCAAGCGCGTACACATCTGCGTACAGTCCGTTTTCAAGTTGCATGTAGCGGCACACCTCGTAGTCGTTAAGCACGTCCGACTTGCGGATGGCTTTGATGGCGGCGTTCACTGCCGGGACGGTCGTATGGAACAGTCCGGCGATTTCGGTGGCGGTCATCCACACGTCGTTACCGGTTACGCTGACCGCCTTGTCCTCTATGATGATTATGTCACGTTTCATGGCTTCTCTTTTTTAGATGGTGCAACCTGCAAATTCCTCAACACTGTTCAACCTTGCGGCAAGGTTCTTCATGTCCTGATTGAGTTTTTCTTTGGTTATCTTCGCGTAAATCTGCGTCGTCTTTATGCTCTTGTGTCCGAGCATGGAGCTGACGGTTTCGATAGGTACGCCATTAGAGAGAAATACCGTCGTGGCTGCCGTGTGGCGGCTCTGATGCCACGTGATATGCTTGGTGATGCCGCAACGCTTGGCGACGGCACGGATACCGGCAAGGCACGTGTTATAATGCGGGACGGGGAATATCTTGCCGTTCTCGCACAGCCCACGGTATTTGCCGATTATGCGGTTGGCGATGTCAAGCAGGCGGATGTTGGACACCACGCCCGTTTTCTGGCGGTTGATGTTTATCCACTCGTGTTCGTCGAAGTAGGTGCGGATATTCTCTTCCGTGAGGTTGCGCATATCCGAGAACGACAACCCGGTGAAAGCGCAGAACAGGTAGAGGTCACGGTACAGTTCCTGTTTGGCGTTTTTCAGTTTCCCGTCCATCAGCAGGCGTATTTCCTCTTTGGTCAGAAAACTGCGTGTTGTTTCCTCCTTCTTGATTTCATACTCGCGGAACGGGTCGCGTGTCAGCCACTCGTTGTTGATGGCGATGAACACCATCGTCCGTAGCGGGCAGACGTACAGCCACACGGTATTGGTGCAGCAGTGTTTGTCCGTGCGCAGGAACATCTCGAAGTCGGAGATGAAAGCGGGGGTAAGCTCTTTCAGTGCGATGTCCTTCACATGGTAGCGGATGTCGAGGAACTCTTGCAGGTGCTTGTAAACGATACGGTACTTTTCCAGTGTACCTTTTGCTTTCATGCCTGCTTCCACCTGTTTCTCATAGTCCTCATTGTGACGACGGTACACCTGCATCAGCGTGTGGTAGCGGTGTTCCAGTCCGAGAAAAGCGTTCTTCACCTTCTCAGCCGTGACGAAGTTGTCACGTTCCATGATTTCCTGATAGTGCCTATTGATGCGCACCCGCATCTTGTCAAGCATACGGTTCGTTTCGAGTGCCGCCGCGCTTCTGCCTGTGACACGTCCACCTTTGGTGTCCCACAGTTTCGGATCGACTGTCAGCTTGCAGCTGAACTGCGTCTGGCTGCCGTCCACCGTGATGCGTCCCATGACGGGTACTGTCCCGTCCTTTTTCACTACCTGACGCTTGAGGTAATAGATTACTGAAAATGTACTCTTCATCGTCCTTAATTTTTTGGTTTCAAAATTAGTTGGTGAAGAGTCCGGTGTCGGTACGCAAAACGGGGAGGAACGGAGCAATCTTTTTCCGTAACCGAAATTTTTGCGTGAGTTATCGGTAACTCACTATTCCTTAACGTATTGTTTCGCTATCCGTACCCGTTTGTCGCATTTTCGGGCATGGTTACGAACAAGTAACGTTGCGGCGTCAGGATTTGGCTTCGGCAGGGATTGTAATGGCTTCACGAATTATCGCCACTTCAACTAAAACCCTTGTAACTCAATTCTATCACTATAACTTTCCGCATTTCACTTTTTTGTAGTAACTTTGTACCCCAATTATGAGTAGAATATTAGCAATAGATTATGGTAGGAAACGTACAGGGCTTGCTGTTAGCGATACAATGCAGATTATCGCAAATGGGCTGACAACTGTGCCTACGCATGAGTTACTGGACTTTATAGCAGGTTATGTACAAAAAGAACCGGTAGAACGTATCATTATTGGTTTGCCCAAACAGATGAATAATGAGGTTTCTGAAAATATGAAGTATATTGAACCTTTTGTCCGTTTGCTGAATAAAAAATTACCGGAAATGCCTGTTGAGTTTGTAGACGAACGTTTTACTTCTGTGTTGGCACACCGTACGATGCTGGAGGCCGGGTTGAAAAAGAAAGATCGTCAGAATAAGGCTTTGGTAGATGAAATCAGTGCTACTATTATCTTGCAAACATATCTCGAAAGTAAACGTTTTTAGTAAAGAGACAACCGTATAATATAAATAAGGAATAAGAAAGAAATATGATTTTACCAATTTACACATACGGCCAGCCTGTATTGAGAAAGGTGGCCGAAGATATTACGCCCGATTATCCGGAGCTGAAGAAACTGATAGAGAACATGTTTGAAACAATGGTTCATGCCGATGGGGTTGGTCTTGCTGCTCCTCAAATCGGACTCCCTATCCGGGTTGTAACCATAACATTGGATCCGTTATCAGAAGATTATCCGGAGTTTAAAGATTTTAATCGTGCTTATATTAATCCTCACATACTCGAAGTGGGAGGAGACGAAGTAGCAATGGAGGAGGGCTGCCTCAGCCTTCCGGGTATTCATGAAACAGTGAAAAGAGGAGACCGTATACATGTGAAGTATATGGACGAGAATTTCGTTGAACACGATGAGGTGGTAGAAGGCTATCTGGCTCGTGTGATGCAGCACGAGTTCGATCATCTGGATGGTAAAATGTTTATTGATCACATTTCTCCGCTTCGTAAACAGATGATAAAAGGAAAGCTGAATACAATGCTGAAAGGAAAAGCCCGTAGCTCATATAAGATGAAACAAGTGAAGTGAGGGGGATTTACGATTGGACGATTTGACGATTTACTATTTACGATTGATAAATGTTTTATTTATAAAAAAAAGTAACTTTAATCGTAAATTGTAAATCGTCAAATCGTAAATCTTCTTGGCTAAATACTCAAAAAATATAAAAAGTTAACCGATATCCCTGTTTAATAGCCGAAAAGCATTACTTTTGCTTCACTTATTAAGTAGTATTCAAAGGCCAATGATAAAAAAGATATTAGTAGCACTTATGCTACTGCCCACGCTGGTGTATGCTCAAATAAATACAGAGCGGGTAATGATGATTGCCCGTAATGCGCTTTATTTTGAAGACTATGTGCTTTCTATCCAATATTTTAATCAGGTAATCAATGCGAAACCCTATTTGTACGAGCCATATTTTTTCAGAGGCCTGGCTAAAATAAATCTGGATGACTTTCAGGGTGCGGAGGCTGATTGTGATAAAGCTATCGAGCGTAATCCTTTTGTAGTGGGAGCTTACCAGATTCGAGGGTTGGCCCGTATCCGGCAGAATAAGTATGGTGGTGCGATTGAAGATTATCAGAAAGCCCTGTTTTATGCCCCGGAGAATGTTACGTTGTGGCACAATCTGACTCTATGCCATATTCAGAAAAAAGATTATAAAGCTGCAGAAGAAGATTTGGGTAAATTATTGGCTATATCTCCCAAATATACACGAGCCTATCTTATGCGTGGTGAAGTGGCTTTAAAGCAGCAGGATACTATCAGGGCACTGAATGATTTTAATACAGCTATCGAACTGGATAAATATGATCCGGATGCATGGTCGTCACGGGCTATTGTACAGTTACAACAATCCAAGTATGCAGAGGCCGAATCCGATTTCAACCAGGCTATTCGCCTGAGTGCCCGGAATGCCGGGAATTATATTAATCGTGCTTTGGCTCGCTTCCATCAAAACAATCTGAGAGGGGCCATGAGCGACTATGACCTCGCTTTAGATATAGATCCAAACAATTTTATCGGGCATTATAACCGTGGTTTGCTGCGTGCACAAGTAGGAGATGATAACCGTGCTATTGAAGATTTTAACTTTGTGCTTGAAATAGAACCGGATAATATGATGGCTACCTTTAACCGTGGATTGTTGCGTGCACAAACGGGAGATTACCGGGGAGCGATCAAGGATTATACTACAGTTATTGATCAGTATCCTAACTTCCTGGCCGGTTATTATCAGCGTGCTGAAGCCAGAAAGAAAATAGGAGACCGTAAAGGAGCCGAAGCGGATGATTTCAAAATTATGAAGATGCAGCTCGATCGTCAGAATGGTGTGTCAAATAAAGATGTGGCACAAAATAATAAAGATGATAAGGCTGAGAATAATGAAGATGAGGAAGACGAAGGCAAGACACGTAAGAAGTCGGATAAAAATATGAATAACTATCGTAAGATAGTGATAGCAGACGATTCTGAACAGGAACGGCAGTACAAGAGCGATTACCGGGGCAGGGTACAGGATCGCAACGTGAATATCAAGCCCGAACCGATGTTTGCACTTACTTATTATGAGAAGATGAGTGATGTGAAGCGTTCCGTAAACTATCATACCTACATTGATGAACTGAACCAGACGGGTATATTCCCGAAGCGCCTGCGTCTCACTAATATGGAAGCGCCATTGACTGAAGAGCAGGTTAAGTTCCATTTTGCATTGATCGATGCTCATACTTCTGCCATTGTGGAAGATGAGAAGAGTGCTGCGAAACGTTTTGCCCGTGCGCTCGATTTTTATCTTGTACAAGATTTTACAAGTTCGGTTGACGACCTGACACAAGCCATCTTGCTGGATGATACATTCTTCCCTGCTTACTTTATGAGAGCTTTGGTGCGTTGTAAACAGTTGGAGTATCAAAAAGCCGAAGAAGCTACAAGTGCCAAACAGGGTATCGATTCGTCTCATAAGGAGATCGGCGCGGTAGATTATGATGCGGTAATAGCAGACTTAAACCGTGTGATTGCTTTGGCACCCGATTTCGTTTATGCTTACTACAATCGTGCCAATGTGTCGGCAATGTTGAAAGATTATCGTTCTGCATTGGTCGATTATGACAAAGCCATCGAGTTGAATCATGATTTTGCAGATGCGTATTATAACCGTGGATTGACCCATATTTTCCTGGGTAATAATAAGCAAGGTATTACAGATTTGAGTAAGGCAGGTGAACTGGGTATTGTTTCGGCATACAATATTATTAAACGTTTCACCGATCAGATGGAATAACATTTTTTTTATAAATAATAGAAAACTCAAAAAGATTTAGCTATTTTTGCACCAAAAAGTAAATATAAACTGCACCTTGGCATAAAAAATGAACGAGTTCATTTTATTCTGCTCTCGGTTTGCACTATCTTTGCGTGCTAAAAAGAAAAATATAACATCACATTATGATAAAGATAACATTTCCCGATGGCTCTGTTCGTGAATATAACGAGGGAGTGAACGGTTTGCAAATTGCAGAAAGTATCAGTTCGCGACTGGCACAGGACGTACTGGCTTGTGGCGTGAACGGTGAAATTTATGATTTAGGTCGCCCTATTAATGAAGATGCTTCTATCGTACTTTATAAGTGGGAGGACGAAGAAGGTAAACATGCCTTCTGGCATACAAGTGCTCACTTGCTGGCAGAAGCATTGCAGGAACTTTATCCAGGCATACAGTTTGGTATTGGGCCGGCTATTGAGAATGGTTTTTACTATGATGTTGATCCGGGTGAAGCTGTGATCAAGGAAGCTGATCTGCCGGTTATTGAAGCCAAAATGGCAGAGTTGGTGGCAAAGAAAGAGGCTGTGGTTCGTGCAGACATTGCAAAAAACGATGCTTTGAAAATGTTTGGTGATCGTGGTGAAACCTACAAATGCGAATTGATTTCCGAATTGGAAGACGGTCATATTACTACCTATACGCAAGGAGCTTTTACAGATCTTTGCCGTGGTCCTCACTTGCTGACAACCGCTCCGATCAAGGCTATCAAACTGACTTCTGTGGCAGGTGCATACTGGCGTGGTCATGAAGACCGTAAGATGCTGACTCGTATTTATGGTATTACTTTCCCGAAAAAGAAAATGCTGGATGAATACCTGACACTGATGGAAGAAGCTAAAAAGCGCGATCATCGTAAGATTGGTAAGGAAATGCAGCTCTTTATGTTCTCTGATACAGTGGGTAAGGGACTTCCGATGTGGTTGCCAAAGGGAACTGCACTTCGTTTGCGCCTGCAAGAGTTCTTGCGTCGTATCCAGACCCGTTATGATTATCAGGAAGTGATAACTCCGCCTATCGGTAATAAATTGTTGTATGTAACTTCCGGACACTATGCCAAATATGGTAAAGATGCTTTCCAACCGATACATACCCCTGAGGAAGGCGAAGAGTACTTCTTGAAACCAATGAACTGTCCGCATCATTGCGAGATTTATAAGAATTTCCCGCGTTCGTACAAAGACCTTCCTTTGCGTCTTGCAGAGTTTGGTACGGTATGCCGTTACGAACAAAGTGGTGAGCTTCACGGTTTGACTCGTGTACGTAGTTTCACACAGGATGATGCGCACATTTTCTGCCGTCCGGATCAGGTGAAGGGTGAATTCCTTCGCGTAATGGATATTATCTCCATTGTGTTCCGTTCGATGGACTTTACTAACTTTGAGGCTCAGATTTCTCTGCGTGATAAGGTTAATCGTGAGAAATATATCGGTAGTGATGAGAATTGGGAAAAGGCAGAGCAAGCCATCATTGAAGCCTGTGAAGAAAAAGGTTTGAAGGCTAAAATAGAATATGGAGAGGCTGCTTTCTATGGTCCTAAGCTTGACTTTATGGTGAAAGATGCCATCGGTCGTCGTTGGCAGTTGGGAACAATCCAGGTAGATTATAACCTGCCGGAGCGTTTTGAACTCGAATATATGGGATCTGATAATCAGAAACATCGTCCGGTGATGATTCATCGTGCTCCTTTCGGATCGATGGAACGCTTTGTGGCAGTGCTTATTGAGCATACAGCTGGTAAGTTCCCGTTGTGGCTGACACCCGATCAGGTAGTCATTCTGCCAATCAGTGAAAAGTTTAATGATTACGCAGAACAGGTAAAGATGTATCTGAGAACACACGAAGTCCGTGCGATTGTTGACGATCGTAATGAAAAGATTGGTCGTAAGATACGCGATAATGAAATGAAACGTATTCCTTACATGCTGATTGTGGGTGAGAAAGAGGCCGAAAACGGTGAAGTTTCAGTTCGCAGACAAGGTGAAGGCGATAAAGGGACTATGAAATTTGAAGAATTTGCTAAAATTTTGAACGAAGAAGTTCAGAATATGATAAATAAGTGGTAACTTTGCGCGCAATTAATAAATTAAAATAAATTGGTAGACAATAAAAAACAACAAGGAAGTAAACGTTATTTGATGAAGAATGACAGCTTAAAAGGGCAGTACAGAATCAATGAACAGATTCGAGCCAAAGAAGTACGCATCGTAAGCGATGATATAGAGCCTAAGGTATATCCTATTTTCCAGGCCTTGAAGATGGCTGAAGAAAAAGAACTTGACCTGGTGGAAATTTCACCTAATGCAGAACCCCCTGTTTGTCGTATTATTGACTACTCTAAATTTCTTTACCAGCAGAAGAAGCGTCAGAAGGAACAAAAGGCCAAGCAAGTGAAGGTGAACGTAAAAGAAATACGTTTCGGACCTCAGACAGATGACCATGATTATAACTTTAAGTTGAAGCATGCGAAAGGATTTCTGGAAGATGGTGACAAAGTGAAGGCTTATGTATTCTTTAAAGGACGTTCTATTCTTTTTAAAGAACAAGGTGAGGTGTTGTTATTGCGTTTTGCCAATGATCTGGAAGATTATGCAAAAGTAGATCAGTTGCCTGTTTTGGAAGGGAAGCGTATGATTATCCAGCTTTCTCCTAAAAAGAAGGAAGGGACTTCTAAAAAGCCTGCTGCTCCTAAGGTAGTTGCGCCCAAAGTTGCAGCTCCGAAAGCGAGCGAAGAGCCAACTGAAGAATAAGAAAGAAATGCGTAACGCGCCAGGTATAGTGCGTTGCCATATAATTTAATAATTTAAAATCAAGTAAGATGCCAAAGATGAAGACTAACTCCGGTTCTAAAAAAAGGTTTACCCTTACCGGAACAGGTAAAATCAAAAGAAAGCACGCTTTTCACAGTCATATTTTGACTAAGAAAACTAAGAAGAGAAAAAGAAATCTGTGCTACTCTACAACTGTTGATGCAACAAATGTAAGCCAGGTTAAGGAGCTCTTAGCTATGAAGTAATCAAAAGCGTAAAAGTATTATTAAAGTATTAACCGAATGCATTAGCTTTAAGTTCGCTACGTGAAGTAACGGCGCTAACATTCAAAAAAGAGTAAAACTATGCCAAGATCAGTAAATCATGTTGCTTCAAAAGCAAGAAGAAAGAAAATTTTGAAATTGACCAGAGGTTACTTTGGTGCAAGAAAAAATGTTTGGACCGTAGCTAAAAACACTTGGGAGAAGGGTTTGACATACGCGTTCCGTGACCGTAGAAATAAGAAAAGAAACTTCCGCGCTCTCTGGATACAACGTATCAATGCTGCTGCACGTCTTGAAGGAATGTCATATTCTAAGTTGATGGGTGGTTTGCACAAAGCCGGTATCGAAATAAACCGCAAGGTTTTGGCTGATTTAGCAGTAAATCATCCGGAAGCTTTCAAGGCTGTAGTTGCTAAAGCAAAAGCTGCTTAAGTCACACAGTGTAAGAATTATAGGTGCCGGTTGCTGTAAAGCAACCGGCATTTTTCTTTTCCGGAACTCCCTCTGGATGGGAGGAAAAGTTACTTTGAGGGTAAACAAAAAGCGGCTTTTCCTTGTTTATATCATACAAAGTTGTTACATTTGTGTAGTTAAAATATTAGCCGTATCGACTTGATCGGGAAACTCTTCAAATTAATCTGATAAACCGAGAACGCTTCAGCTCTCAATGGCGGGCCACATCCTTCGGGACAGCTTAATGCCGGTGGATTACAAAGGGGGCGAGCACTCAAATCTTGTTCTATCAGAGTTTCATCACATCGTCGGTGCGGCTTTTTTATACCCCTCCTCTTTATGATATTTTATTTTTCTGGTACAGGAAACTCTAAGTGGATTGCAGAGCAGCTTGCTGGTGTGCTGAAAGAACAATTGATATTCATTCCGGAAGCTATGCGGAATGCAGTTACCCATTACGAGTTGGCCGATAAAGAGAAGGTCGGTTTTGTGTTTCCTATTTATTCCTGGGGGCCTCCTCCTATTGTTCTCCAATTCTTGCAGGGTTTATCTTTGTCTAATTATCATAGTCAGTATTTCTTTTTTGTGTGTTCGTGTGGTGATGATACCGGGTTGGCTCAGCAGGTGTTTTGCGACGCGGTGGCTGCGAAGAGATGGAGATGTGATGCGGGATTCTCGGTTACTATGCCTAATAATTATGTACTGCTTCCGGGGTTTGATGTAGACTCTAAGGAGGTGGAGAAGCGGAAGCTGGATGATGCTGTTCAAAGAGTGGCCGAAGTGGGAGAGATGATTGAGGAGAGAACTAAATCTTTTCAGTGTAACGAAGGGCGTTTTCCTTTTATCAAAACGAAGTTGATTAATCCTCTCTTTATCAAGAAGGGCATATCAGTAGGAAAATTTCATGTAACGGATGCTTGTATTGCCTGTAAGCGGTGTGAGAAGGTTTGTCCGATGTTGAATATCGTGATGGTGGGTTGGAAACCGGTTTGGGGAGCAGATTGTACTTCCTGCCTGGCTTGCTATCATGTATGTCCGCAGAAGGCTGTGCAGTATGGGAAAGCTACAAAGAAAAAGGGGCAATACTTTAATCCGAATGTAAAATGACTGACGGCGGCCGGATTTCTAAAATCCGAATATAAAGTGTTCCCTGTAGTTCGCGCTACAGGATTATCTGATTTTTATCTGGCAGTTTGATAAATCTTCGATGATGGCCAGGCTTTCTACACGTACACCTTGTTCTTCAAGTGTTTTCCGGCCATGTTGAAAGGCTTTCTCTATAATGAATCCCATTCCTACCAGATTGGCGCCCGATTGCTTGATCAGGTCCAGCACGCCGAGGGCGGCATTTCCATAGGCGAGAAAATCGTCGACAAAGAGCACATTGTCTTCGGGGGTGAGGAAATCGGAGCTGATAACTACTTCATAGTCACGATCTTTGGTGAAGGAGTGTACGGTGGTGCTCAATGCGTTCTGAATGGTTTTGGGCGATTTCTTTTTGGCAAATACAACGGGGAGGTCCATGAGATAGCCGGTCATGATGGCGGGGGCAATGCCGCTGGCTTCTATGGTCATGATTTTATTGACATTGGTGGCGGCGAAGCGGCGAACAAATTCTACTCCGATGGATTTCATTAATACAGGGTCCATCTGATGGTTGATGAAGCTGTCTACTTTGAGGATACCGCCTTCAAAGCATCTTCCGTCTTGCTGTATTCTTTTCTTTAATAATTGCATAATGAATAAGGAAAATGGGGACATATCAACGTGTCATTTGCTAAAGAAGTTGATATGCCAATGCGCCAATTCGGGGAGGGAGGGCCTCCTGATTGGCGCATTGGTGTATTTATTATATATTGTTTCTCAGGTCTTTTACCCTTACTGCTTTGCCTTCGCTTTGGGGGAGAGAGCCTTTTTTGACCAGTTTAAGTTTGGGGGTAACCAGTATTTCATCTTTAAGCTGGCGGGTGATTTCTTTGCGGATGCGCTCCAGTTCGATGTAGTTATCGGTAGAGAGATCGCTCAGTTCTACTTCGACGATCATTTCGTCTTGGTTGTTGACTGTCTCCAGGGTGATGAGGTAGTTGCTGCCCAATTGTGGGAATTGCACGAGTATCTTTTCCACCTGCATCGGGAAGATGTTGACTCCTTTGATGATGAACATGTCGTCACTGCGTCCTTTGATGCGGTCTATGCGCAGATGAGTGCGTCCGCAGGGGCATTTCCCGGGTAGGATGCGGGTGAGGTCGCGGGTACGGTAGCGGAGCAGGGGCATCATTTCGCGGTCGAGGGTGGTGAGTACAAGCTCTCCGATTTCTCCTTCCGGAACGGGTTCTCCTGTTTCGGGATCGATGATTTCTACAAAATAGCAGTCTTCCCAGAAGTGCATGCCGTTTTGTTCGGTGCACTCGAAGGCTACACCGGGACCGTTCATTTCTGTCATTCCGAAGCTGTTGTAGGCTTTGACGCCCAGCATGCGTTCTATTTTCCTCCGTTGTTCGTCTGTGTGAGGTTCGGCTCCGATGACGAGGGTTTTCAGGGTGGTGCCTGTGGGGTCTAGTCCTTCTTCCTGAAAGACTTCTGCCAGGCGTATGGCATAGCTGGGAATGGCATGTAAGGCGGTGGTTTTGAAGTCGTTGATGAATTTTATCTGCCGTTTGCTGTTGCCTGCGGCGGCTGGTACGGTGAGTGCCCCCAGGCGTTCGGCTCCGTACTGGAATCCGAGGCCACCGGTAAACATACCGTAACCGGAACTGTTTTGAAATACATCCGTTTTGCGGATGCCTACCATGTAGAGGCAACGGGCAACGAGGTTTGCCCAGGAGTCGAGGTCGTGCTGTGAATGTACGATGACGGTGGGGTTTCCGGTGGTTCCACTTGAGGAGTGGATGCGTACGCCATCTCTTTGCATGTTGCCGGCTACGAGTCCGAAGGGGTAGTAGGCGCGCATGTCGGTTTTGGTGGTGAAGGGTATTTTCCGGATGTCGTCCAGTGTCTGGATGGACTGGGCGGTGATGCCGTGTTCTTTAAAGACCTTTTGGTAATAAGGAGCATTTGCTGCTATTGAAACTGTTTTCCGGAGCCGTTGCAGTTGTAGTTCGTTCAGCTTTTCGCGGCTCATGGTTTCTATATCTTCTTCCCAGTATGTTGTATTCATGGTTTTTATTAATTGGAGCAATGGAGTTGATGTGCCAATTGTGCTGCGGTGGTTTGGACGCGGACAATTGGCACATTGTGTTGTATCACATTGGTGTTATTTGATTAATTTTTCGGCTATTTCCTTGCCGGCTTCCAGTGCCTGGAGGTTCATGTCTACGATGGCCTCTCCTTTGCGTTGGAATATCTCACGAATGCTGTCTTGTATTTTCTGGTAGTCGATGCCCAGGAATGGGATGGTGGCTCCCAGCAATACGATGTTGGCTACGCGTGCCGAGCCTACTTCTTTGGCTACTTTGTCTACATTGAGCACTACTTTGTGGGGGAGTTTGCCGATTTCGGCCAGTACGTCTTCCTGTGCGGGATAGTTGGGGATGTTGACGAACGGTGTTTCGTTGGTCACCAACCAGCCTTCGGGGCTGAGGTAGGGCAGGTACCGTAGTCCTTCCATGGGTTCGAGTGAGATGATGAGGTCGCACTTTCCGGAGGGGATGAGGTCTGACGCAATGGGTTGGTCGCTGATGCGGAGGTTGGATTGTACGTCTCCTCCGCGCTGGCTCATGCCGTGTACTTCGGCTTGCTTCATGTATAGCCCGTCTTTCAGGGCTGCCTTACCGATGACTGTGGCGATTGACAGAATGCCCTGTCCGCCTACTCCTGATAGTATGATGTCTTTTTTCATGGCTTACTTGTTTCTTTTTTTACGTGCTAATGTTTGGATACACTCTCTGCGGGGGATGATGACTGACACGCCGTGGTAGTTGAGTTCTTCGCGTAGGGTCTGTTTCATTTCTTCGTAGTTTTTTTTCAGCGGGGTCATCACACGGATGTGTGCGGGGTCAACTCCCAGTCCTGTGCAGATGGCTTCGATGCGTCCTGTTCCGGCAGAGTCTTGTCCACCGGTCATGGCGGTGGTTTCGTTGTCGGAGATGATGATGGTTACATCGGCATTTTCGTTGACGCAGTCCAGCAGTCCGGTCATGCCGGAGTGCGTGAAGGTGGAGTCGCCGATAACGGCTACGGCGGGGTAAAGTCCTCCGTCGGCAGCACCTTTGGCCATGGTGATGGAGGCGCCCATGTCTACGCAGGAGTTGATGGCGTTGAAGGGTGCGTTGGCTCCCAGTGTGTAGCAGCCGATGTCGCTGAATACTTTGTGTGTGGGGTATTCTTCGGTCAGCACCTGGGTGAGTGTGATGTACATGTCACGGTGTCCGCAACCTTCACACAGGGCGGGTGGGCGCATTTCGACTACGGAGGGTACGCTGAATTCGGATTTGTTTTCTTTGCCCACGGCACGTGCCACGGAGTCTGGGTTCAGTTCTCCATCTTGTGAGAGTGTGCCGTCGAGGCGTCCTTTTACTTTGAGTCCGATGCCCAGATAGCCTTTGAGTTGTTTTTCGACGAAAGGCTGGCCGTCTTCGAGGACGAGTATTTCGTCACAGGCTTCTATGAGCTGCATCAGTTGTTTTTTGGGGAGTGGGTATTGGCCTATTTTGAGTACGGGGTATTCGCAACCTTCCGGATAGTTTTCCATGAGGTAGTTGTAGCCGATACCGCAGGCGATGATGCCCAGTTTTTTGTTGGGGCCGTCGGTGTATTTGTTGTAGGGTGATGCTTCGGAAGCGCGGATAAATTCGTCCTGGCGGGCCAGCAGTGCTTTGTAGCGTTTGCGTGCATTGCCGGGCAGGAGGATAAACTGGCGGGGATCTTCGGCAAAGGCGATTTCGTTTTGTGGTTTTTGCGGTTTCTGTTCTACGCCGGAACGTGAGTGTGCCAGGCGGGTTACCATGCGCAGCAACAGGGGTTCGCCGGTTTTTTCGGAGAATTCAAATCCATTGTACACCATGTCGTAGGCTTCCTGCTGGTTGCTGGGTTCGTACATCGGGATGAGCGAGAAGTCGCCATAGAAGCGGCTGTCTTGTTCGTTCTGTGAGGAGTGCATGCTGGGATCGTCGGCGGCTACTACGATCAGGCCACCTTTTACGCCGGTGATGGCTGAGTTGATGAAGCAGTCGGCAGCTACGTTCATGCCTACGTGTTTCATGCAGACGAGTGCGCGTTTGCCAACGAAGGACATGCCCAAGGCGGCCTCCATGGCTGTTTTTTCGTTGGCTGCCCAGCGGTTGTGTATGTTTCTTTCACTCGTAATGGGAGACATCTGGATGTATTCCGTTATCTCGGTTGAAGGGGTGCCCGGATAGGCGTACGCGCCTGAGAGTCCGGCATCCAGTGCAGCTTGTGCAATGGCTTCGTCGCCAAGTAAGAGTTGCTTGCTCATATCTTTGTTTTTTAATTAGTGTTAGTCACGGTTATTTTTATTTAGTAGTCAGGTAGTTAAGTAAGTAGTAAAGCGAGTAGTTAAGTAGTTAAGCAGTCAAGTAGTTAAGTAGAAATGTTTCATTTTATCTATTCTACTTGCTACTTGACTACTTGACTACTTAACTACTTACTTTACTACTCGCTTGCCTACTTCTAGTCTTTGGCAAAGATACATTTTTACGGTCATTTTATCACAGAATTACTTGAAAATCTTTCTTTCGTTCAGTGCTTTCCAGTATTTTCTGGCATTTGCCATGTGGTCGGTATAGTTGGATGCAAAGTTGTGGGTGCCCGAGAAATCTTCTTTGGCACACATGTACAGGTAGTTGTGGCGGGTGTAGTTGAGCACGCTGTCTATGCCTTTGGCTGAGGGGATGCGTATCGGTCCGGGAGGGAGCCCGGTGTTGGTATAGGTGTTGTAGGGCGATTCTACGCGCAGGTTTTCGTTGGAGATTCTTCTCAGTCCGAAGTCTTGCAGGGCAAATTTGATGGTAGGGTCTGCCTGAAGGGGCATTCCGGTGTGCAGGCGGTTGATGTAGAGTCCGGCTACGGTGGGTTTTTCGGCGTTGTTGTTCGTCTCTTCTTCCACAATGGAGGCGAGGGTGCACACCTCTTCGGGGCTCATGCCGATGGCCTGGGCTTTGGCGAGGCGTTCGGCGTTCCAGAATTTCCGGTGTTCCTTCTGCATGCGTTCAAAGAAATCGTCGGCGCTCATGTCCCAGTACACTTGGTAGGTTTCGGGGATGAAGAGGCAGGGCATGGTTTCGGGGTTGTAACCCAGTTGCTGCTGGAAGGCGGGGTCGAAAAGGGGGGCAGCTATTTCGGCAGAGTCTATCATGAGTTGGCGGGCTACGCTGCGTGCCAGGCGGTCGAGGGTACGAACGCTGCCGATGGTGAGGTTGATGGGCTCCTGATAGCCGCGGGAGAGGCGGCTGTAGACGTGGTAGGCGTTGTCGCCGGGGCGAATGGGGTATCGTCCGGTGTGGATTGTTTTTTCGAGTTGCCGGTATTTGGCCAGCCAGCGGAATCCGGTGAGGGTGGTGGGATGGCCGTAGGTTTTCACCTTATTATATATGGAGTCGGCTGTGTCGTCGCGGTCGATGTATACGTAGACGGTGCGGGCCGGATGAAACTGTGGATACAGAAGGTAATAATAAACGATTCCGGCAGCTGTTGCGCAGGCGATAAGGAGGATGGCCAGGAGGCTGATGAGGATTTTTTTCTTTTTCTTTTCCATAGGGAATGTTGACGTTATAAAAACGGGTCAAAGGTAACAAGAATCCGAGTAATTCCGGAGGTTTTGCAGGGGAAATATTTGGAGGGGAGGAGCGGAATTTGTAGAAAATAGGCAAGGCGTTGGCTGCATGGAGGGAAGGCGTTGGCTAGATGGAGGCAAGGCGTTGACGTTTTCACCACGGAGGACACAGAGTTTTTTAGATCTTTGATGAAACGCAGATAAATAATGAGCATATTGGCAAATTATTCATACTTCACCACAGAGTGACACAGAGTTCTTTAATCTTTATTGAAACGCAGATAAACGCAGATTTTCGCAAAGGGGAACAAATGTATGATAAAGAACTACAGTCTTTTAATCTGCGTTTTATCAGATAAATACCACTCTGTGGAACTCTGTGTTACTCTGTGGTGAAATACTATTTATTTTTTCCCTTTTGCGAAAATCTGCGTTTATCCGCGTTTCATCAAAGATCTAAAAAACTCTGTGTCCTCCGTGTCCTCTGTGGTGAAATACACTTGAAACTATTTCCACAGCCTGATATCCGCTTTTGCCTCTATGCTATCTTCCAGTTCATCGGGTAGCGGGGCAAAGAAGTCCATCCCCGTCAGCGTTTCGATGCTATCTACGCTTACGACGTAGGTGCCCAGAGGTTCTACCGAACGTTCATTGTCGAAAAGGAAGCCGATGGCCCGGGGATTGTCGACGAAAGGCGAGAGAATCACTTTGAAGAATTTCTGTGGCACAACCACTCGGTTTTTCCCTATTTTCTGTGCAGAATCCTCTACGATGGGGCCGCAGATGATAATGATGGCACTGTCGGCTATGGCCCAGTCGCGTATCTTTTCTTCGAGGTCTTTCCATTTCCGCCTGTTCAGTTCGGGGTGTTGCGGGCACATGTTGCTGAAGTAAAACGACTCCTTCATGGCCGTTACGCTCCATTTCATATCGGCAGCCGGGGCCATGTGCCCCTTGTCGTAGCCAGAGCGGGTGTAATCTGCATTGGTGGCGATGCCCCCCTTCACCTGTGGGTCGGCAATGAAGCGGTCGGTTCTTTGGGCGTTGCCCTGCGTTTCCTGGCGGGTAAGTTCGTAAGTTACCCAGTTGGGCAGTCGCAGGTTTTCATTATAAGATACGGTATATCCGGTGTGACGGATGATCTGTCCCTTTCTGGGGGCGGTCATTACCGGGATTTCCAGTTCCTCGGCTGTGGGGATTTTCTGCTTCTGGGGAATTGAAGCTTTTGAATCTTTATTTAAAGAAGCTTCTGTTTTTTTACCAATAGGTTCTGGTAAGTCTTTGTAGATAGCTCTTTGGGGGTTATTTACTGCGACAATAGGTTGTAGCGTTTTATTATTGTCGTTGTCTTTTGCTTCAGATTGTTGTATGTAGAGATACAGTCCATAAAAAAGTGGTATTAAAGCGATGAAAATGATGATGCAGCCTAACTTGAGTTTGTTCTGAGGCTTTCTTTTTTTTAAGGATTTTCTTCCACTCACGATATAATATTTAAGAATTATATATCCTGTCTCTATTTAAAAAAAAGAGACAGTTAGAAATAAACAAAGCGCTGACTATATTTTTATAATCAGCGCTTTTATAAATGAGCCGCTAGCCAGACTTGAACTGGCGACCTACGCGTTACGAATGCGTTGCTCTACCAACTGAGCTATAGCGGCAGGACTCGTTTACGGCGTGCAAAATTACAGCTTTATTTGAAAAAACAAAAAGAAAGCTAATCTTTTTTTGATAATAATTATTATAGTGTATTTGTAGTCACTATAAAATCTGGTTTCGGCGATTAGTTTTACATTTCTAATATCGATAAAATATAGGTAGAAGGGAGGAAGTTAATGGGAAAATTTGGTATAAACAGGGCTATGTAGATAAAATAGAATTTACAATATTATGAAATATAGGAGAGCAATAAGACTTAATGTTAAATGTCAAAGAAAATATTTGTTTTGCTAACTCAGAAAAAAAAGCTGATATAAAAATAACTGAAAGATAGTGATTGTATGGAAGATTTAAGTTGCCTAACAATTGTTTTACTTTAATATAATGTTGATTTTCTGTGGATTGATAGTTGCTAGAAAAAGACTTTTATCTTTATGGATCAAGATTTCATTATGTACTATTTTTGGACATATTTACTCGTTTTAGGTATTTTCAGAAACTTCGGAATGAAATAAATGTATATTATGAAAATAATGTATTATATTTGCGCCCGATTTAAAGAAGAAACTCAAAAAAAGATTTATCAGAATATCTTATGCGTAGATTTATCACACTGTTCTTTTTAACGTTTACTTTGACTGGGGCAGTAATGGCACAAATGTCCGATGATCAAGTAATTCAGTATGTGAAAGATGGACAAAAATCGGGAAAGAGTCAAAAGCAGCTTATAACAGAATTGACTGCACGAGGCGTAACCAAACAACAGGCTGAACGAATAAAAGAACGATACGAAGAGGGCCAAGGAGCCGATGTTGCCGTTGTAGATCAAAGTGTTGCATCACAACAAAGAGAAAGGAGGCAGGATGCTTCTGATGAAGTGACAGCCGGAACATTTGATGTTATTAGTACAGAAGTGAGTGACCCTACTACTGAAGGTACAGCTGCTGCAGCTCGTTTGGTGTTTGGTCGCAATATCTTTAATAGCCGGAATTTGACATTTGAACCTAATGTCAATATGGCTACTCCGCCTAATTATCGTTTGGGTCCCGGCGATGAAGTTATTATTGATGTATGGGGAGCCAATGAGGCCAGTATGCGAAAGACCATTTCTCCGGAGGGAAATATAATGGTTAATCTGTTAGGTCCGGTTTATTTGAATGGGATGACCGTTGCAGAAGCAAACAGCTTTCTCAAAAAAGAATTCAGCAAGATTTATTCACAGGTATCAGGTACCAATCCGGAATCTGAAGTACGACTGACGTTAGGACAGATACGCTCCATTCAAATTAATGTAATGGGTGAAGTTGCTGTCCCGGGTACTTATATGCTATCCTCTTTATCTACGGTATTTCATGCGTTGTATCGTGCGGGAGGGGTCAACAATATCGGTAGTTTGCGTAGCATCAGAGTGATGCGTGGCAGTAACTGCATTGCCGATCTGGATGTATACGATTATATTTTAAAAGGAAAATTGTTAGATGATATTCGCCTGATGGAAGGGGATGTGATCATCGTTCCTCCTTATGAGAAGTTGGTTGATATATCGGGTAAGGTGAAACGTCCGATGTATTATGAAATGAAGAAGAACGAAACACTTGCTACTTTGATAAAGTATGCTGGTGGGTTCTCTGGTGATGCTTATACAAAAGGAGTCCGTCTGGTACGGCAGAGTGGACGTGAATACAAGCTGTTCAATATCGACGAAATGGATTATTCCGTATTTCATTTAGACGATGGTGACGCAGTGACTGTAGGTTCGATTCTGGATCGTTTTGAGAATCGTGTTGAAGTTCGCGGAGCTGTTTACCGTAGTGGTATGTATGAGCTAAGTGGTAATATGAATACGGTGAAACAGCTGATCCAGAAAGCAGAAGGTTTGAAAGGTGATGCATTTTTGAATCGTGCACAATTATTCCGTGAACATGAAGATTTGACATTAGAAGTTATATCTATTGATTTGAAAGGTATGATGAATGGTTCGGTGGCCGATATTCCTCTTATTAAGAATGATGTATTGGTAATCCCCAGTATCCATGAACTTCAGGAGCGTGGAGCATTTACGATTGGAGGACAGGTTGCGCGTCCCGGTACATATCCTTATGCAGAAAATACTACTTTGGAGGATCTTATTATACAAGCAGGTGGTTTGCTGGAAGCTGCATCTACAGTTAAAGTAGATATCTCCCGTCGTTTGAAAGATCCTAAGGGAATGACGTCTACCAGCCGTTTGGGTGAGGTATATACTTTCTCTGTAAAAGATGGCTATGTTGTTGACGGAACTCCCGGATTTGTGTTGGAGCCTTATGACGAAGTTATAGTACGTCGTAGTCCTGCTTATCAGGTGCAGCGTAAAGTCAGCGTTTCGGGTGAAGTTGTTTTTGATGGTGGATATACCCTGTTGAAGAAGAGTGAGCGCTTATCTGACTTGGTAGCCCGTTCGGGTGGTTTGACTGCTGATGCTTATGCAAAAGGGGCTCGTCTTATTCGTCGGATGAATGATGAAGAACGTGCTCTTCGCAGTGCTACTTTGCGTATGGCTATTCATAGTAGCGGTAAAGATTCCGTAGCTTTGGGAAGTCTGGCACTAAGCGAACAATATACGGTAGGTATTGAACTGGATAAAGCATTACAGAATCCGGGTTCTGATTATGATATGGTATTACGTGAGGGAGATCAGTTGATAATACCGGAATACTTGAGTACAGTCCGCATTAATGGTGAGGTGATGTATCCCAATACCGTATTATATAAGAAAGGAGCTAAGTTAGGACATTATATTGATCAGGCAGGTGGTTATGGAGCCCGAGCCAAGAAGAGTAAGGCTTATATTGTATATATGAATGGTACGGTGTCAAGGGTGAAACGTTTGCGTAAAGCGAAAGTAGAGCCGGGATGTGAAATTATTATTCCGACGAAACGTGAACGTAAGCGTGTGGATATTGCACAGATTATCGGCTTGACTACCTCGGCTGCTTCAATCGGTACAATGGCAGCTACGGTTGCAAATTTATTGAAGAAATAATATAAAAAAACCGTGGATAACATGAACGAAGAATTTGATAAAAATAAAATACCTCAGCCTGTTGAGGAGCAGGAAATAGATTTGATAGAGTTGGCCAAAAAGGTTTGGGCTAACCGTAAATTGGTTTTCAAAACTTGTGGAATTGCTGTAATAGTAGCACTTGTAGTTGCTTTTAGTATCCCTAAAGAGTATGCTACCAGTGTGACACTTGCTCCTGAGACAACAGGAAAATCAACAGGTGGGAGCATGGGAGCCCTGGCTGCCATGGCAGGTGTTAACTTGGGTAATTCCGGAGGTGATGATGCTCTTTTTCCAGAGTTATATCCGGATATTGTAAGTTCAACCCCTTTTCTGACGGAGTTGTTTGATGTAAAGGTAGAAGATCAAAAAGGTGAGTTAAAGATTCGGCTATACGACTATCTGGACGAACATCAGAGAAGTCCGTGGTGGGGGGCTATCGTGTCTGCGCCGTTTAAAGCTTTGGGGTGGGTGGTTTCTCTGTTTAAAGATGAGCCTACCGGGCAGGGAGATGGTAAAGTTAATCCATTTATGTTAACTAAAGATGAGGCTGCTATTGCCGATGCTTTGAGTAAGCGCATTTCTGTGTCTGTAGACAAAAAGACTGGAGTGACTACCCTGTCTGTTACTATGCAGGATCCGTTAATATCAGCTGCATTGACTGATACTGTGATGCGCCGTTTGCAGAATTATATTACAGATTATCGTACCAACAAGGCACGGCATGACCTGAAGTTTGCTGAAAAATTATATGATGAAGCCAAGGCTAACTATTATGCAGCACAACAAAAGTATGCCCGGTATGCCGATGGTAATCAGAATATCGTTTTGCATAGTGTTCGTACAGAACAAGAGCGTTTGCAGAATGAGATGAGCCTTGCTTATGGGGTATACAATCAGGTTGCTCAGCAATTGCAGATGGCCAAGGCTAAAGTACAGGAGATTACTCCTGTATATACAGTAGTACAACCAGCGACGGTGCCTTTAAAGCCCGCTAAACCAAATAAAATCATGATTCTTATTGGCTTTGTATTTCTGGCAGGCGTTGGTAGTGTGGGATGGATTCTTTTTGTTAAAGACTTATTAAAGGGATGGAAACAACAAACAGAGAAATAGAAGGAAAAACTTCTTGCTGGTATGCTGTCTATACAGCTGGCAGAGCGGAAAAAAAAGTGAAAGAACGGCTCGATAAAGCTGGCATTGAAAGCTATTTGCCGCTTCAGTCTGTAATTCGTTTGTGGAACAATCGTAAGAGAAAGGTAATGATTCCTGTTGTTCCGGGTTATATCTTTGTGCATCTGTCGGTGGGCGATGTTGCTAAGGTTAAAAGTGTAAAAGGAGTCTCTTTCCTGTTACGCGAAGAAGGGCGTTATGTCTCTATTCCGGAATGTCAGATGGAGGTCTTTCGTTCGATGGTAGAGAATACAGGTGAATTTATTGAATTTGCTGAAGAACTGACTCCGGGGATAACGGTTCGGGTAACTCGGGGCCAACTGGAAGGGGCGACCGGTGAGTTGCTTGATTGTCAGGGTAAGAATAAGTTAATGCTTCGTATTGCGGGGTTGGGATGTGCATTGGTCACTGTTGCTTCGGATGCTATTGAGAAAGTGAGGTAAGCATTATGAAGTTAATTACTGAAACTCTGCTGAACACGGTATCCGGACAGGCTAAGGAGAATCCGCGTCTGCGTATGAATTATAATTTCCATGAATCTATGGATGCACCGATTCATCGTATGCTAAATGCGCTGGAACCCGATACATATTTACCTCCGCATCGTCATAAGAATCCAGATAAAGAAGAAATATACCTTGTTCTCCGCGGTAGCTTGCTTGCCATTCTGTTTGATGAAGAAGGAAATGTGACAGAGAAGGTAAACCTGAATCCGGAAAAGGGTATGTATGGAATAGAGATTCCACCTTGTACATGGCACTGTATTGTAGTGCTTGAACCTGGTACGGTGATATATGAAATAAAGCAGGGGCCTTATGCTCCATTGACTCCTGAAAACATGGCTCCTTGGGCACCAGATGTGACCGATGAGGAAGGTATAAAAGCTTTTATGAAGCGGATGTCCGAGGTTTAATCCTCGAACATTCTGCTTCGTGCAAGCATGCAAGCTCCTACTATTCCGGCTTTGTCTTTCAGCTTTGAAGTGAGAATAACCGAATCTTTATTCACCAGGTTGAGAGAATATTTTCGAATCGCAGTTTTTATCGGTTGTGTGATATAATCTCCGGTAAGTGACAGAGTTCCTCCGATAATTACCAGTTCCGGATTGAAGATATTGATAAGTCCGGCAATTTGCTTTCCTAACTTTTGACCAATTTCTTCTACTATTTCGATACAAAGGACATCTTCCTTATTGACAGCTGCAATGATCTCGTCCAGGGTGATAGGATCTTCTGATGAAATGCGGTCGGACAAGATGGAGTTCTCTCCGTTTCTAATACGCTCCAGTAATATGCGATGTAGTGCCGAACCTGATGCTTCAGTTTCGATGCATCCTTTTTTCCCACAGTGGCAAATGATTTCGTTTTCATAAGCACTTACGTGTCCGAACTCACCCGAGAATCCCGATTTTCCGGTGTATATTCTTCCGTCAATGATGATCCCTATACCCAGTCCCCAGCTGACATTGACGAATATAATATTCTTTTCTCCCTTTACGCATCCCTGCATATACTCTCCGTAAGTCATGGCGCGCGTATCATTGTCTATTGTTACTTTATAGCCAAGCTTTTCTGTCAAGACATCCGCCAACGGGCGTTCTTCAAAATTGAACTGACTGAAACTATAACCCGATTCCGGATTTACCCGCCCTGATACATTTACATTGATATTTAATATTTTCTCTTTATTGATATTGAGTTTTTTTATAAAGTTTGCTATGAGTTTGCACAGTTCATTCAGTCCTTCTATTGAATTTTCAAATTGATAGGGGATATTCATTTTGAGTTCCATCATATCTCCTTTAAAGTTGATAAGTCCGATATTGATGGCAAACTTCTTGATATCTACTCCGATGAAGTAGCCGGATTCCGGATTGAGTCCGTACAGATTGGGGTGTCTTCCACCACTTGTTTCCAGCTTACCATAGTCGTTGATATATCCGTCTTCACACATTTCATCTATGAATTTGGTAACGGTTGGTACGCTCAAATCCATCTCTTTTGAGAGGTCGGTAATGGTTGAACTACCGTTGTATATATAATGTGTAATAATTCTCTTCTTCACAAGGGCATTTTTGGAGCCCATTTCTATTTCTTTAAGCAGATTATGTTTCATATATGCCATGTTAGTGGTTAATGCTGAACAAATATACAAGTATTTTAAATATTTCGTTTCGTTTTGCATCTTTAATTTATTAATATTCTTTCTTTATTGGTTTATATAAGGAGATATAATAAATAATATAACTTTTGTACAGGTATAATAATAAAATAATTTAGAAATATGCTTGCTGTTAATTAAGAAGTTTTTATATTTGCAGCATGAATGTTTAAATAAATTGTTTGATATATGAAAACTGTATACTTATGGAAAAGATTATTGGATTGATTGATGCCCCTTTTACTCCTTTTTATGAGGATGGGGAAGTAAATTATGAGCCGATTGCAGCCTATGCCGCTATGTTAGCAAAGAATGGTTTGAAAGGTGTTTTTATCAACGGTTCTTCCGGCGAAGGCTATATGCTGACGGAAGAAGAACGCATGAAGCTGGCCGAACGTTGGATTGAAGTAGCTCCCGAAGGCTTCAAAGTGATTGTTCATGTGGGCAGTACTTGTGTGAAGTCGAGCCGGCGTCTGGCAGAACATGCACAAAAGATAGGTGCATGGGGAATTGGTGCAATGGCTCCTCCTTTTCCTAAGGTAGGTCGCGTAGAAGAGTTGGTGAAATATTGTGAAGAGATTGCTTGTGGTGCCCCCAATCTGCCTTTCTACTTTTATCATATTCCTGCTTTTAACGGCGCCTTTCTGTCTATGGTAACTTTCCTTGAAGCGGTAGACGGACGTATCCCCAACTTTGCAGGTATTAAGTATACGTACGAGAGTTTGTATGAGTATAACCAATGTCGTCTTTACAAGAACGGTAAATTTGATATGTTACATGGACAGGATGAAACGATTCTTCCTTGTCTGGCTATGGGAGGTGCTCAGGGAGGAATTGGTGGTACTACCAATTACAATGGTTGCAACCTGGTTGGTATTATCGACGCATGGAATGCAGGTGACTTGGAGAAAGCACGCGAACTTCAGAACTTCTCTCAAGAGGTTATCAATGTGATTTGTCACTATCGGGGCAATATTGTTGGTGGTAAAAGAATAATGAAATTGATAGGTCTGGATCTTGGCAAGAACCGTACTCCGTTCCAGAATATGACTGATGAAGAAGAAGCACGTTTGAAAGCTGAGTTAGAGGCCATTCACTTCTTTGAGCGTTGCAATAAATTTTAAATTTACTTTTATGAATGTAACTGAATACCTACAGACATGGTCAGCCTCGTACAAGGCTGACATGCTGGATAATATTATGCCTTTTTGGTTGAAGCATGGTCTGGACCGCCGGAATGGAGGTATATATACTTGTTTAAATCGTGATGGTTCGCTGATAGACACTACCAAATCCGTTTGGTTTCAGGGGCGTTTTGCTTTTACATGCAGTTATGCATACAATCATATTGAGCAGAATCTCGACTGGCTGGCTGCGGCAAAGAGCACACTTGATTTCATAGAACATCACTGTTTTGATTCGGATGGGCGCATGTTTTTTGAAGTTACAGCATCCGGAGAGCCCATTCGTAAACGCCGTTATGTATTCTCCGAAACCTTTGCAGCCATTGCGATGGCGGAGTATGCGATTGCTTCGGGCGAAAGGGCTTATGCAGAAAAGGCTTTAAACTTATTTAAAGACATTCAGCGCTTTCTTCGGACTCCCGGCATTCTGGAGCCAAAATATTGTGAAACGGTGCATACAAAGGGGCATTCGATTGTTATGATCCTTATAAATACAGCTTCGCGCATTCGGGCTGCCATAGCCGATCCCATACTCGACCAGCAAATTGATGACTCTATTGCTTTGCTGAAAAAGGACTTTATGCATCCGGAGTTTAAAGCATTACTGGAGACAGTGGGTACTAATGGTGAATTTATTGATACCATAAACGGACGTATCATCAACCCGGGCCATTGTATTGAAACCTCCTGGTTTATCCTTGAAGAAGCCAAGTACCGTAATTGGGATAAACAGCTTACTGACATGGCTCTTACCATTCTCGACTGGTCTTGGGAGTGGGGATGGGATAAAGAACACGGTGGTATCATCAACTTCCGCGATTGTCGTAACCTGCCCCCACAGGATTACGCACATGATATGAAATTCTGGTGGCCGCAGACGGAAGCTATTATCGCTACACTCTACGCTTACCAGGCAACAAAAGATGAAAAATATCTTGCTATGCATCAGCAAATCAGTGATTGGACATACGCTCATTTTCCTGATAGCGACTTTGGCGAGTGGTATGGATATCTTCATCGCAACGGAACAGTCTCACAACCGGCAAAAGGTAACATTTTCAAAGGTCCTTTCCACATCCCCCGGATGTTAACGAAGAGCTATGTACTTTGCCAGGAATTACTACCTTAAAACAACAATATATATATTGCCATACGAATTGTTTATGGTTTTTAATGGCATTTTCTATTAACATTATTAACGTAGATGTTAAAGATCGGATTCTTCCTTTGTAAAAGTACGTACTTTTGTAGTATGAAAGTGTACACTCTTGTATAGTAAAAGTGTACATTTAACACTCCATTAAATACGTACTTTTATAATATAAAGAATAGTACTTCTGAATGTGTTGACTATCAATAGATAACCTCACTGAATAGTGAGGTTTGAAAGAGAAAGTATATTCTTATATTTGCGGTTGATGAGAGAGATACTTGTTTTAGAGACAAGTATAAACCGTAGCAGGAAGTACGCAATAATAAATAAAAAGAACTACATATTATGAAAAACTCAAAAATTTATCCATGGATTGTGGTAGCTCTTCTTTGGGGAGTGGCATTACTCAATTACATGGATCGTCAGATGCTTTCGACAATGAAAGACGCCATGCAACTGGATATTGCAGAACTACAATCAGCTACTAATTTCGGCCGTTTGATGGCTGTGTTTCTTTGGATATACGGATTTATGAGCCCCGTAGCCGGTATGATTGCCGACAGGTTGAATAGAAAGTGGTTAATTGTAGGGAGTCTTTTCGTATGGTCTGCTGTCACTTTTGGTATGGGATATGCCGAAACGTTCAGTCAGGTATATTGGTTGCGTGCTTTGATGGGAGTTAGTGAAGCACTTTATATTCCCGCAGGGCTTTCACTGATTGCCGACTGGCATCAGGATAAATCCCGGTCATTGGCAGTAGGTATACACATGACGGGGCTTTACACAGGGCAGGCTATCGGTGGCTTCGGTGCTACGGTGGCAGCGGCATACTCCTGGCATACTGCTTTTCATTGGTTTGGTATTATCGGCATTATCTATGCTTTGATTCTGGTGTTGTTCTTACATGAGAATAAAGAGCATATTGAGATTGAACGCTTGCGCAGAGAGGAGCCGAAGCAGAAATCATCTGTATTCAAAGGCCTTTCTTTGCTGTTCAGTAACATTGCATTTTGGGTAATATTGTTCTATTTTGCCGCACCGAGCCTTCCGGGATGGGCTACAAAGAACTGGCTGCCTACATTGTTTGCCGAAAATTTGAATATTCCGATGGCCGAAGCGGGACCAATGTCAACTATTACGATTGCTTTGTCTTCTTTCGTCGGTGTATTGCTTGGGGGTGTTCTTTCGGATAGATGGGTATTGAAGAATATCCGTGGTAGAGTTTATACCGGTGCTATCGGATTGGGACTTACAATTCCGGCGCTGATGTTGTTGGGATTTGGCCACAATACAGCAGGCATCGTGGGAGCAGGTTTGCTGTTTGGTGTGGGCTATGGCATTTTCGATGCGAACAACATGCCTATTCTGTGCCAGTTTGTGTCAACTAAATATAGAGCCACGGCTTATGGTATAATGAATATGACTGGTGTATTTGCCGGAGCAGCAGTTACCAGTTTGTTGGGACGCTGGACCGATGGTGGCAATCTGGGATTGGGTTTTGCATGGCTTAGCGTTGTTGTTCTGATAGCATTGGCGTTGCAACTCTATTTTTTGCGGCCTAAAACAGATAATATGGAATAGACTTTATATATGCTAAATAACTTAATTATTTCCATATCCTAATAAAATGAAAAATAGTATCTTTGTCCTCAATAATATTCATACAATTTTAATCATTACCATGAAAAATACCCCTCTTATGTTTCTCCTTTTCTGCTTTTTATGTACTACACCTGTACTTTATGCAGCAGATACTATATTCGTTAAGGAAGCGCGTATCCCTGTCTTGATCGAAAGACAAGACAACGTTCTGTTCTATCTGCGCCTGAATGCACAAGAGAGCAAAAAACTGAATAATGTGGTTTTGAAATTTGACAAAGGAACAAGGCTTTCAGATATTCAATCGGTGAAACTTTATTATAGCGGTACAGAGGCGTTGCAGAATGAGCATAAGAACCGTTTTGCACCGGTTGAATACATTTCCAGCCATGCTGTGGGAAATACGCTGGCTGCCAATCCGTCTTATTCAATCAAAAAAGCCGAAGTGAGTAATCCTAATGCCGAAGTAACATTGAAGGGCAGCCAAGATCTGTTTCCAGGTGTCAATTATTTCTGGGTCAGCTTGCAGATGAAGCCTTCCACTCCGCTGGCCGCTAAGGTTACGGCGAGTATCGCCTCTGTGACAGTGGATGGTAAACAAGCACTTATAGATATTGTATCTCCAAAAGAAACAGAACACCGCATGGGGGTAGGCGTGCGTCATGCCGGAGATGATCAGTCGGCCGCATTCCGTATTCCGGGACTGGTGACTACCAACAAAGGTACGCTGTTGGGAGTGTATGACGTGCGTTATAATAGTAGTGTTGATTTGCAGGAGCGCGTCGATGTAGGTTTAAGCCGGAGTACGGATGGTGGAAAGACATGGGAAAAAATGCGTTTGCCACTGGCATTCGGAGAATATGGAGGACTGCCTGCTGCACAGAATGGGGTAGGAGACCCGTCTATTCTGGTAGATACAAAGACCAATACAATATGGATTGTTGCTGCATGGACGCACGGCATGGGCAATCAACGGGCGTGGGTGAGTTCGCATCCGGGAATGGATATGAATCATACGGCGCAATTGATGATGACAAAGAGTACTGACGATGGAAAGACGTGGTCGGCTCCGATCAACATCACGGAGCAGGTGAAAGATCCTTCCTGGTATTTCCTGCTGCAAGGACCGGGGCGTGGCATCACTATGCAAGACGGTACGCTGGTGTTTCCTATTCAGTTTATTGATGCCACACGTATACCCAATGCCGGTATTATGTACAGTAAGGACCGGGGACAAACCTGGAAAATACATAACTATGCCCGTACCAATACCACCGAGGCACAAGTGGCGGAAGTAGAGCCTGGTGTATTGATGCTGAACATGCGCGATAACCGGGGTGGAAGTCGTGCAGTATCTATAACCAGGGATTTAGGCGAAACGTGGACAGAACATATTTCTTCGCGGAGTGCTTTGCGTGAGCCAGTGTGTATGGCAAGTCTGATAAAAGTAGAGGCAAAGGACAATGTGCTTGGCAGAGATCTTTTGTTCTTCTCCAATCCTGATACAACGAAGGGAAGAAACCATATCACTATAAAAGCCAGTCTGGATGGAGGCGTAACCTGGTTGCCTGAACATCAGTTGTTGATAGACGAGGCCGATGGTTGGGGATATTCCTGTCTTACGTTGGTGGACAATGAAACGATTGGCATTTTGTATGAGAGCAGTGTGGCGCATATGACATTTCAGCAGATTAAAATAAAAGATATAGTGAAATGAGGCACATTGTATATAGCGTTGCATTTCTCCTGTTGCTTTGTACATTTCCTACAGTCCGGGCAGGTGAGATTCATTTCCTGCCAGAGCCGCAGCAAGTGAAACTGAGCGGTGAGCAGTTTGATATGAAACGGGTGAGGCTCGTCTCTTCCGTACTTGTTCCGCAACTGGAAGCATGGGTGACCGAAGCGGGAGGGACTGCCGATGAGTGCGCCTCTTCTGTAATTGAAATCCGGTTGGTTGAGAAACTGGAGGGGATACCCTTGAATGAAAATGAAGCATATCGCCTGACGGTACACAGAAACAAGATCAGGGTTGAGGCTATCACCGAACAAGGAGCTTATTGGGGATTACAAACATTGAACCAATTGTTGCAGCACCGGAGAGGAAAGACCTTTGTTCGGGGATGTGAGATTGTAGACTGGCCTGCTTTTCGGGTACGGGGATTCATGCAGGATGTAGGCAGAGGCTATATTTCTATGGACGAATTGAAGCGGGAGATCGACATGCTTTCTCGTTATAAAATCAATGTGTTTCACTGGCATCTGACAGAGAACCAGGCATGGAGGCTTGAGAGCAAGCTCTTTCCGGTATTGAATGACAGTTGTAATGTGACGCGCATGCCGGGCAAGTTTTATACGCAGGAAGAAGCCAAAGAGTTGGTTCGGTACTGTAAACAGCGTCAGGTATTGCTGATACCGGAGTTTGATATGCCGGGGCATAGTGCCGCCTTTGTACGGGCCTTTCGGCACGATATGCAGAGCGAAGCGGGAATGAAAATTCTTAAACTGCTGATGGATGAGGTCTGTGATGTTTTTGAGGTACCTTACCTGCATATCGGCACGGATGAGGTAGCCTTTACCAATCCGCAATTTGCGCCGGAGATGGTAGCCTATATCCGGGCAAAAGGCAAGAAAGTGATTTCCTGGAATCCGGGCTGGCACTACAAACCGGGAGAAATAGATATGACCCACCTCTGGAGCTACCGCGGAAAGGCGCAGGAAGGTATTCCTGCCATTGATTCAAGGTTCCACTACCTGAATCATTTTGACGTATTTGCCGATATAATAGCTTTGTATAACAGTCGCATTTACAATCAGCCTCAGGGTAGTGATGATATAGCCGGGGCTATCATGGCAGTGTGGCAGGATAGGGTAGTAGTGCCCGAGGAGAATGTGATCAGAGAGAATGCCTTTTATCCTAACATGCTGGCTTTTGCCGAGCGTTCGTGGAGAGGGGGAGGCTCCGAATATTTCGACCGGAACGGTACAGTTCTTCCGGGTGAAGACTCGGAGGAGTTTAAGAGCTTTGCTGATTTTGAAGAAAGAATGTTGTGGCACAAAGAGCATCATTTCAAAGGATATCCCTTTGCTTATGTGAAGCAGACAAATGTGAAGTGGAACATTACGGATGCTTTTCCCAATGGAGGAAATCCGGAACAGGCATTTCCACCCGAAGCCGGACTCAAAGATCAGTATATATATGATGGCAAAGCGTATAATGTGCGGCAGGCTATCGGTGCGGGTATCTATCTGCGTCATGTATGGGGTACGCTGGTCCCCTCTTTCTATAAAGAGCCGGCAGAAAACCATACGGCATATGCCTATACATGGGTATATTCGCCCAAAGCACAGGATGTGGGGTTGTGGGTGGAGTTTCAGAACTACGGACGTTCGGAGAAAGACTTACCTCCTCCAGCCGGAAAGTGGGATTATAAAGGGAGCCGCATCTGGCTGAACGATAGTGAAATACTTCCTCCTGTGTGGACGGCTACCCACACAAAGCCGGATAATGAAACGCCTTTGGGTAATGAAAACTTTACAGCCCGCCCTCCTTTGAAGGTACACTTGAATAAGGGGTGGAATAAGGTGCTGCTGAAACTTCCGGTAGGGAAATTTACGACTCCTCAGGTCCGTCTGGTGAAGTGGATGTTTACAACTGTTTTTGTCACGCTTGATGGCGAACATGCAGTAGACGGGTTGATTTACTCGCCGGAGAAAAAACTAAAATGATTTTGTATCTATTGAATTCAGATAAAAAAGGATGACGATGAATAAAGAAATTGACTTGTCCGTATCATGCTACGGGAAAACGAGAGAGTTAGTTTATGATTTGGTACTGCTTCCCTGGGGAGCTACCGAACCGCACAATCTGCATCTGCCTTATTTGACAGATTGTATCCTGGCACACGCCATTGCCGTTGATGCGGCAGAGCGCAGTAAAGAGTTGTATGGTGTGCGCTGTATGGTGATGCCTCCTGTAACTATGGGGTCACAAAATCCGGGACAGCGCGAGCTGCCCTTCTGCATACATGCCCGGTATGAGACTCAGAGGGCAATTCTTACGGATATCGTGGCTTCACTCCATACACAGGGCATTCGCAAAATGGTGATTATCAATGGACATGGCGGGAATAATTTCAAGAATATGATTCGCGACTTATCTGTTGATTACCCGGACTTCCTGATAGCTTGCAGCGAGTGGTTTGCGGTGCTTCCGGCAAGGGAGTACTTCGATCGGCCAGGCGACCATGCCGACGAGGTGGAAACTTCTGTGATGATGCATTATCACCCGGAGTTGGTTAATCTGGAAGAAGCCGGTGAGGGTAAATACAAACCATTTGCCATAAGTTCACTGCAAGAAAAGGTTGCATGGATTCCGCGAAACTGGCAGAAAGTATCTGAGGATACAGGTATCGGAGATCCCCGGCTGGCTACGGCAGAAAAGGGTAAAAGATACGCCGGGGCTGTGGTAGAAAAGTATGCGCAGTTGTTGGGGGAATTGGCGAAAGGAGATATATACTGAGTTTTACCACAGAGTAACACTGAGTTAAATCTTTATTGAAACGCGGATTAACGCGGATTAATGTAGATTAAAAGCCTGTAGTTCTTTATCATCTATTTGTTTCCCTTTGCGAAAATTTGCGTTTATCTGCGTTTCAATAAAGATTTAACTCAGTGTTACTCTGTGGTAAAATCTTCCATGATTTATATATTATGAAAAAGTCCTCCCTCATAGTCCTGTCACTGATCGCCACTGTAATCACGGGCGGTCTACTTCCGGCATGTACCTCCTCTTCCGGGCAGGAGGCCGCCTCTTGTGCCATACGTATAGAGCATATCTCCGGTTTTCCGGATTATGAACCCGGATACTCTCTGGGAGTGTCGGCATGCTATGCCGGTTTTATAAACGACGATCTAATCATTGCAGGCGGTTGTAATTTCCCTGATATACCTGCTTCCGAGGGAGGTGAAAAACGTTTTTATAAAGGCATATATAGGGGCCTGCCCGCCAACGACTCTACATTGACATGGACCCAAATAGGTGAACTCCCCGTTGAGGCTGCCTATGGAGTAACGCTTTCACTGCCTCATAAACTAATCTTTGTAGGTGGCAATCATTCCGCAGGCGGGCTTTCTACTACCTACTCTTTGTCATTGAATGCCACAGGCGACGCTGCTATTCTTGACACATTGCCCGCGTTACCTTTTGCTTTAGATAATATGGCAGGCGCTGTTCTTGGGAATGTTCTTTATGTGTTCGGGGGTAACAAAGCAGGTGTTCCCTCTGCTTCTCTGTTCTCTTTGAGCATGGAGAATCCTGTTGAGGGCTGGAAGGAAGAGCCAGCCTTGCCCGGAGCTCCACGTGTGCAACCGGTTTGTACTGCTCAGGAGGATGCGCTCTACATTTGGGGAGGCTTTTCACCTTCCTTAGGAGAGAATCAGGAGGCCACGGTTGCTACGGATGGCTATCGGTATCTTCCGGCGTCGAAAACATGGGAACCCGTATCGGCACCTGTGGTCCCGGCCACAGGCGAACTTCTTACTTTGACGGGAGGGGCCTCCATAGCCTGCTCGGACAGTCTTATTCTTTGTGTAGGCGGAGTGAATAAAGAGATTTTTCTGGATGCAATCAGCGGAAGTTATAGCCGGGTTACTAAAGAAAATTATCTGACGCAACCCGTAAGCTGGTATCGCTTTAACAACCGCTTGATGGTATATGATATCCACCGGAACGGCTGGGATGAATGGGGACAATCTTCCGGTCTGGCACGTGCCGGTGCTGCTTTGGCAGGAAGGCAACAAGAAGTCTTCGTTATAGGTGGTGAGACAAAGCCCGGCATTCGTACAGCACAAATTTGCAAGATCGTAATTGAATGAACATTAAGAAGGAATAATTTATGAAGAACAAGTGGATTTTTATTGTGCTATTGCTTGTATCTGTTGCAGGCAATGCCCAGGAGCGGAAATACTCAACGTTTTATTATCAGCGGGCTACTTTGTTTGAAGAGTTACCCGTCACCTCGAAGGATATTATTTTTCTGGGAAACAGTATCACAAACGGAGCGGAGTGGGCCGAGTTGCTTGGCAATAAGCATGTCAAGAACAGAGGGATTAGTGGGGATGTCTGCATGGGAGTGTATGATCGTCTGGATGCGGTTCTGAAAGGGAAACCTGCAAAGATCTTTTTGCTGATCGGTATCAATGATGTAAGCCGGGGCACTCCGGCAGACACCATTGTGCAGCGCATCGGCATGATTGCCTCTAAAATAAAGGCAGATTCGCCCCGAACGAAGTTATATCTGCAAAGTGTACTCCCGGTGACCGATCATTATGGACTGTTTAAGGGCCACACTTCCCGTTGGGAAGAAGTAGAGAAGATCAACAAAGGGATACTCCGGCTGGCTACGGAGAGGGGGCTTACGTATATCGACCTTTACGCTCATTTTGTTGATCCGGTAACGGGGAAAATGAATATGGATGATACGAATGACGGATTACACCTGTTGGGTAAAGGTTATCTGAAATGGGTGGAGATTGTTAAACCTTATGTTAACGGAAAATGAGAAAGATAGTACTGAGTTATTTGCTGGTTCTTTGTAGCCTGGTTGCCGTAGCCCAAACGCCGGTAAGGGTGGCTTGTATAGGAAACAGCATTACGTATGGAGCCGGGATTGAAAACCGGGAACGGGATGCGTATCCTGTCCAGCTGCAACGGATGTTGGGAGAGGGGTATGTGGTAGGAAATTTTGGTAAATCAGGAGCTACATTGCTGAATAAAGGGCATCGTCCCTATATCGAACAGAAGGAATTTCAGCGGGCATTGACCTTTGCGGGAGATGTTGTTGTGATCCATCTGGGCATCAATGATACTGATCCGCGCGACTGGCCCAATTATCGTGATTATTTCGTCAGAGACTATCTGGCGCTGATCGACTCTTTCCGTGTAGCCAATCCGAAGGCGCGTATCCTGGTGGCGCGAATGACTCCCATAACCAACCGTCACTCCCGTTTTGAGTCGGGCACGCGCGACTGGCACGAACAGATACAACAGGCCATTGAAAGGGTGGCCGAGTTTGCCGGGGCACAACTGATAGACTTTCATACTCCCCTTTATCCTTATCCCTTTATGCTTCCGGATGCGGTACATCCCACTGCCGAAGGAGCAGGGATTCTGGCACAAACGGTTTGCTCGGCCATAACCGGTGATTATGGTGGCCTTCGTCTGCCGCAGGTATACAGTGATAACATGGTATTACAACGTGATTGTCCGTTGGAAGTGCGGGGTATTGCCAATGCCGGAGAGGAAGTAACGGTAAGCATTGCCGGACAAAAGCAACGGGCTAAAACCGGATCTGACGGACAGTGGTGCGTGCGTCTGAAACCCATGCAGGCGGGAGGCCCTCATACACTTGCTGTTGCTGCCGGAAAGACCCGGTTACACTTTTCCAACGTGTTGGTAGGAGAAGTATGGCTTTGTTCGGGGCAGTCCAATATGGAGTTTATGTTGAAAGAAGCCTCTACGGCCCGGATGGATATTCCTCAAAGTGACAATAATAACATTCGTTTGCTGGATATGAAAGCCCGTTGGCGTACCAATCCAGTAGAGTGGGAGGAGTCCGTACTCGATTCTCTAAACCATTTGCAGTATTATAAAGATAGCCAATGGACGGTTTGTACGTCGGCCAGTGCTGCTGATTTTTCTGCTGTGGCATACTATTTCGGGAAGATGTTGCAGGATAGCCTGCATGTACCCGTTGGTTTGATTTGCAATGCAATTGGTGGTTCGCCCACAGAAGCGTGGGTGAGCAGGCATGCATTGGAGTTTCACCTTCCTATCATGTTTCGCAATTGGACGAAGAATGATCCGCAAAACTGGATACGCGCACGCGCTACGCTGAATGTTAAGAAATCGACGAATAAGTTTCAGCGTCACCCCTATGAACCATGTTATCTGTATGAGTCCGGCATCCTCCCGTTGGATAGATTTCCGGTGAAAGGAGTGATCTGGTATCAGGGAGAATCCAATGCTCCCGATTACGAGACGCACGAGAAGCTGTTCCACCTGCTTGTAGATAGCTGGCGCAAGAATTGGGAAAATCCGGAACTTCCGTTTTACTACGTACAGCTCTCTTCCATGGACCGTCCTTCGTGGCCGTGGTTTCGCGATAGCCAGCGCAGGTTGCTGAAGGAGGTATCTTATACGGGTATGGCTGTTTCGAGCGATCAGGGTGATTCGCTGGATGTACATCCTAAGAATAAGAAACCGGTGGGCGAGCGTCTGGCACGTCAGGCATTGAACCGTACGTATGGCATGAAAGCGGTTGTACCTTCCGGACCCTTGTTCCGCAGTGCAGAGTTCCGCAAAGGGGCTGCTTATGTTTCGTTTGATTTTGCCGATGGAATGTCTTCTTCGGATGGCAAAGTGTTGCGGACTTTTGAAGTGGCAGAAACCGAAGGGCTCTTCTATCCGGCCAAAGCCGAGATCGTTGGCGATCGGATAAAAGTATATAGCGATCAGGTGAAGCATCCCCGTTATGTGCGTTATGGCTGGCAACCTTTCACCCGTGCCAATCTGGTGAATGCTCAGGGGCTGCCGGCTTCTACTTTCCGATCTTATTAAGAGAGAGGAAATACCTGCTGTATAACATCTCCGAATACCCTTTTACAGGCAAGGCGTTGCCTGTATGCTGTTCATATAGCGTCTTTTTGCTGCTGATTTCATAGGCTCTGTTCTGTGATATTCCGGAAGCCGGAAGAAAACTCATTACTTCACGAACCCCTCTATCCTTTTTTTTGTTATAAATGTATATTGAAGATGTATATACCTTAAAAAAAAGAGATATCATGAAACAACACCACACTACACATTTGAGATTTTTTCTCTTATGTCTCTTTTCTCTGTTTCTTTTTTCGGATGTCGTGGCCCAGAAGCCCGGATTAGTTCCGCTCGATTCTTTAATAACCGTAGGATATGCCACCGGAAGTATTAAAAATCTGTCTGGTTCCGTTGAGAAGATCACCGAGTTACAGATGAACCGGGATCAGATCACGAATCCTCTCGATGCAATCCGTGGCCGTGTGCCGGGGTTAACCATACAACGGGGAACAAACGGGCAGGCCGCCCTGGATGCCGTTCGCTTGCGGGGTACCACCTCTTTGACCAGTGGCAACGATCCGTTGATCATCGTCGACGGGGTATTTGGCGATTTGAATATGCTTACCTCCATTTATCCCACTGACATCGAAAGTTTTACTATCCTGAAAGATGCCTCCGAAACTGCCCAGTACGGTTCCCGTGGGGCTTCCGGTGTCATAGAGGTGACTACCAAAAAGGGTATTAGCGGCAAAACCCGCGTCAGCTATAATGGTAGTTTCGGTATAACCTCCGTTTACAAGAATCTCAGCATGCTATCGGCAAACGGCTTTCGGCAGGTGGCCGGTGAGCGGGGACTTTCCATTCTGGATTTGGGAAACAATACCGATTTTCAGAAAGAAATAGAACAAACCGGATTTCAGCAGAATCATCATGTCGCCTTTTATGGCGGTTCCGATGCCTCCAGCTACCGTGTCTCCCTGGGATATGTAGACCGGCAGGGGGTGATACAAAATCAGGATATGAGGAATTTTACATCCAACATGAATATGAGCCAGAACATTTTTGGCAACTTTATCCGTTGCGAGTTAGGCATGTTTGGCTCCGTGCAGAAGAACCATAACTTGTTCGATTACCAGAAGACATTTTACTCTGCGGCTACTTTCAATCCCACCTTTCCCAATCATAAGAATACGGAAACCGGTTCGTGGGATCAGATCACAAGTGCCAGCCAGATCACCAACCCGCTGGCATGGATGGAAGTGAAAGACCATGATGCTACTTCTCACATCAGTACACATGCCCGGCTGACGTTCAATCTGATGGATGATCTAAAGCTCGTCATGTTTGGTGCATACACCTACAATATTGTAGAGAACTCCCAGTATCTCCCCACATCGGTCTGGGCACACGGGCAGGCATACAAAGGGACGAAGAAGATGGAGTCTCTACTTGGCAACCTGATGCTGAGCTATAAAAAGAACTGGCGGAAACACTTCTTTGATGTGCTGGCACTTGCCGAACTTCAGAAGGAGACCTATACCGGATATTATACCACCGTCACAAACTTTAGTTCCGACCAGTTTGGATATGACAACCTTCAGGCAGGTGCAATCCGCCTTTGGGAAGGTACGAATTCTTATTATGAAGAGCCACATCTGGCTTCCTTCATGGGGCGTTTCAATTATACCTATGCCGACCGCTATATTCTTACCGTGAATGCCCGTACAGATGCTTCCTCCAAGTTCGGGAGCAATCATAAGTGGGGCTTTTTCCCTTCCGTATCCGCAGCATGGGCGGTGAGTGAAGAGGAGTTTATGAAGCGTATCCCTCTGGTTGACAATCTGAAACTACGTGTAGGTTACGGATTGGCGGGAAATCAGAACGGGATAGATTCATACACCACCCTCGGATTGGTGAGACCCAACGGGGTAGTGCCTGTGGGCAATTCGGCAGTAGTTACCTTGGGAGAGATGCAGAATATAAACCCCGATTTGAAGTGGGAGGTGAAACATACGTTTAATGCCGGGGCAGACTTAGGGATGTTTGGCAACCGCCTGCTACTCTCTGTCAATTACTACAACTCAAAGACCACCGATATGCTCTATCTTTATAACGTCAGTGTGCCTCCCTTTACCTACAACACGCTGCTGGCAAATATCGGTTCCATGCGTAACAGCGGTACCGAGATAGCCATTGGTATCACTCCACTCAAAACGCCGGATATGGAACTGAATATCAATGCCAATATTACCTTTCAGCGCAACAAACTACTCTCTTTGAGCGGTACCTATAATGGCGAGAATATCTCGGCACCGGAGTATAAAAGCCTGGCAAGCCTTGACGGTGCAGGCTTTCATGGAGGATACAATCACATCGTCTATCAGATAGTGGGACAACCGCTCGGTGTTTTTTATCTTCCGCACAGCAACGGGCTTGTATCCGATGGCGATGGCGGATATACCTATGGCATAGCCGATCTGAACGGAGGAGGCATCAGTCTTGAAGACGGTGAAGACCGCTATGTGGCAGGGCAGGCAGTACCCAAAACTTTACTGGGGTCTAACATCAGTTTCCGTTACAAGCGTTTTGATATTTCGGTACAGATCAACGGAGCTTTCGGACACAAGGTCTACAACGGCACTTCGCTGACTTATATGAATATGAACATCTTCCCCGATTATAATGTGATGGAAGAGGCCCCCCGGCGAAATATAAAAGATCAGACCGCCACCGATTACTGGCTGGAAAAGGGAGATTACGTCAACTTCGATTATCTTACCATCGGCTGGAATGTCCCGTTAGCAAAGGCTCAGAAGTATATCCGGTCACTTCGTCTGGCATTTACGGTCAATAACCTGGCTACCATCAGCGGCTATTCCGGACTTTCGCCGATGATCAATAGTTCCACCGTCAACTCTACATTAGGAGTAGATGATAAACGTGGTTATCCGCTGGCGCGGACTTATACAGTAGGTTTGAGTATTAACTTTTAAAAAGGAGCTACGATGAAACGTTCATTTATATATATAGCATGTTTTCTGCTGTTATCACTGGCGCAACTATCCTGTGATGACTTTTTACGTGAGAAACCGAGAGACCGCATCTTTGAGGAAGAAGCATATAAAAACTTGTCCGACTTGTATCTCAATGCAGTCGCCTCATTGTACAACAATATTGGCGGATACAGTGACAGCCAGGGCTTGCAGGGCACCGGACGCGGTATCTACGATCTGAATACCTTCACTACCGATGAGGCTATAATGCCCACCCGGGGTGGCGACTGGTATGATGGTGGTTTCTGGCAGGGGCTTTATCTGCACAATTGGGGTGTCAATAATGATGCTATACAAGCCACCTGGGAATATTTGTATAAAGTGATAGGTTTAAGTAATAAATCGCTGGAAAGAATAGCGCAGTATGCCGGGACGCACAACGACAGGGAGTTAGTGGCCTATGAAGCAGAGGTGCGAGCATTACGTGCCCTGTATTACTATCATCTGGTAGATTTGTTTGGAAATGTTCCGTTGGTATTGTCTTCTTCTATGCCGGTGAAAGAAGTGAAACAGTCCACCCGCCAGGAGGTTTATGATTTTGTTGTACGCGAGTTACAGCAGTCGGCTCCCGAACTGAGCACTGCCCATAGCAATCTGCCCGGTACTTATTATGGACACATTACCCGCCCCGTTGCCCATTTCCTTTTGGCTAAACTGGCTCTGAATGCAGAGGTATATACCGATAATGACTGGACGGACGGCATACGCCCGGATGGCAGAAACATCTATTTTAATGTAGGTGGTGAAGAGCTTAATGCCTGGCAGACCGTTGAGGCTTATTGTGATTCTGTCACGAAGTCCGGTTACCGGCTTGAAGAGGATTATACCACCAACTTTGCCGTATTCAACGAATCATCGGCCGAGAATATCTTTATTATACCGATGAATAAGAACCTGTACACCAACCAGATGCAATATCTCTTCCGTTCGCGTCACTACAACCATGCCAAGGCATATGGCTTGAGTGGAGAGAATGGTTCAAGTGCCACCATTGAGGTTCTGAAAACCTTTGCCTATGGCACTCCTCAGGTTGATCCCCGTTTTGACAAGTGCTACTTTGCCGGCATTGTTTATGACTTGAAAGGAAACGTTGTGAGGCTGGACGACGGTACGATACTTGAATACCTACCCTGGGAGGTGGCTTTGGATATATCCAATGAGCCTTATGAGAAGACAGCAGGAGCCCGTATGAAGAAGTACGAAGTAGATGATACGGGCACGAAAGACGGTAAACTGATGGAGAATGATATTGTGCTTTATCGCTATGCCGACGTGCTGCTGATGAAGAGTGAAGCAAAAGTCCGCAACGGAGAGAACGGTGATGAAGAGTTGAACCGGGTACGTTCCCGTGTGGCTGCTCCTTACCGGGAAGCTACCTTGAATACCCTTCTTGATGAGCGCCAACTGGAATTTGCCTGGGAAGGCTGGAGGCGACAGGATCTTGTGAGGTTTGGATTATTCACCCGTCCGTATAGCAGCCGGCCACAGTTGGCTGGCGAAGCGAGTGGGTATACTACGGTATTCCCCATACCGGATAAGGTGAGGCGTATGAATCCGAATCTGGTTCAGAATCCGGGGTATAAATAAGGATATAACGTATTCCGGAGTAAGAATAGCTACCTGTCGGTACATTTTCTAATGTTAACAGGTAGCTGTTTTTTTATCTGTATATATCAACAGAACGTTGTTGGGTGGTAGAAAAGATGTTAATAAACATATGCCGAAAATGTAAAAAAAAAGCATAAATAGTTGTTTGTTAGCTTTGTTTTCGTAATTTTACAAATTCCTTTTTCCCTTTGTTCTTAATGAACTCGTAACAAGAGCACTGACTTAACTTAATAGAAGATATGAAAAATTGTACTTTGTTATTCCTTTTGTTTTTTATGATAACACCAGGCTGCTTAGCTCAGCAGCTATCAAAAGAGGCTTCACAGCCCCGATCTGGTGATGTGCTTTATAAGATACAACAAGACTATACTACTTCCGGGGCAAAAGGTTCAGGAGTAGTATGGGATTTTCGTACACAAAAAGCAGATAATGACACCTACAGAGTTGGTTATACCGGTAAGATTGATTCTGTACTTTGTCTATCAGAATCCCGTACACAATACAAGTACCGGCTTTCCACTGATTCGTTGCTTCTTATAGGCTATGAGAATGCCAATGCCCGGGTAGACAACAGGTTTCCGATGATTGCCCTGCACTATCCATTTGCCTATGGCGATTCTATCAGCTCTTATTTCTATGGTGAAGGGAGTTATAGCCATTCTTTAGGCATCTCTTCCTACGGTTTTTCTTCCGTTGTGGCCGATGGATTAGGGTGTTTGCTACTTCCCGACACGGATACTTTGCGGCAAGTTCTTCGTGTTCGTCGTGATCAGTATATAGGGCAGACTTACTATGCCAATAGGCATTCTACTCCCTGTATTGACAGTATTCCTCATTTATCCGATACTATACAGGTATGGTTGCAACGAGACCCTGCTACCTGGCATGTTGTCCATTGCCAGTGGTATGCTCCCGGCTATCGTTATCCGGTATTCGAAACCTTTGAAAATTCTATATATAAGTCCGGTATTTTACACAAACACTTCAATACCTCCTTTTATTATCCCCTTACAGAACAGCAATATCTGAAAGATGATCCGGAAAACCGTGCTATTCGTGAACAGTTAGCGGTCGTTGCAGAAAAAACTCCCGGACAGAATTCGGAAAACAATCCTTCCGTATCAAGACCTGGGTACAGGTCTTTTCTGTTGGATTATACGTTGGTTCCCGGGAAACAATTGACACTGAACTATCAAATGAATGAACCGGTACAGTTGGAGGTGATTCTTACTACAGTTTCGGGTATTGTTATCCACTATCAGTCTCCTCACATAGTTTCTGCGGGGGGGTATTCTGAGAAAATAGATGTTTCGCAGAGCGGAGACAAAGAGTTTATTCTTAGTACTATTGTGAATGGAAAGCAAGAGTCCCGAAAAATAATGTAATAGTGACCTTAAAACTAATTATGTATGAAGATAATAACAATATTTATTTCTGCACTTTTGTACTGTTGTCTTTTGGGAGCACAAAAAGGGCAATCGTTATTTAAAGATATTACTCCTTCTCCCAATTCGTGTGCATTAGCGCAATATGTTGACTATCCGGTATCCCTGTATACCGGAACTCCTTCCATCAATATTCCTATTCATACGATTGAAACAGGGCCTTATAGCTTTCCGATAAATCTTAGTTACCACGCTTCGGGTATCCGGGTTGCACAAGAAGCTACTTGGGTGGGATTGGGCTGGTGCTTGAATGCCGGCGGTGTGATAACACGTACAATCCGGGGGAAAGATGATCTTGGTACCGGATATTATTATAATGAGACGGATATTCCTGATGTAGTGGATGGTTCGGTAGATTCGGAGTATATAAGAATGTCTCATGAATATGGTACTCCTTTTCCGTTTCTGTTCCCCAGATTATCGCGGGATGCCGAACCGGATGTATTTTATTATAACTTTGGTGGATATACAGGCCGTTTTTATTGTAAATTGGGAGGGCATAAACTGCAACAGGAGAATCCGGGAAGCGGGTTTATCTATTCTAATCCGGAAGATAATCTGAAGATCGAGGAGATTGAACTACAAGGAACGACTACTTTTATCGGATTTCGAGTAACTGTTCCTGATGGTACCAGTTACAGTTTCGTGCAACCGGAGATAAAATATTCTCGTTCATATACAGAGTCGAATGCCAGTATGTCAAGTATTGAAGGTAATTTTGAACAAGGTGATATAGATCCCAGTAATCCGGCAGATAATCATGTGACGGCTTGGTATCTGAAAGATATCTACTATCCAAATGGCGACCGGATTACTTTTGAATATGATGAAGAGTTGAATGCTTATGTGTCTCCGGTGAGAGTATCGCAACATATATATACAATATTGGCACAAGATGGAAAGAAATTTCCGTATGATACATTTACTCCCAAGGCTACTTACTCTGCTGACCTGACTGTAGAATATCCCCGTCTGAGGCGTATTAGCTGGAAAAACGGGCATATTGATTTTGTTGCAAGCCAGGATAAAAGAGAAGATGTACGTTCTTTGTATTATTATAAACATAACGCTGATTGGGGTAATCATTTCCCGGCTCGTGCATTGCAGGAGATTAAAATTTGTGGCTCAGATAAAGAACCTCAGCCTTTGAGTAAGTACTACTTTCATACCTCCTATTTTACTTCATCAGATTCGTGTAAGAATTACCTGTCGCTTCGGCTGAGACTGGATTCTATAACTGTAACCGGGACAGAGGCACGTAGTGTTATGTATCGCATGGAGTATGACACAACCCATCTTCTTCCTCGTAAGAATAGTTTTTCTTGTGATCATTGGGGATATTACAACGGTATAAAGAACAATTGCCTTTATCCTTCGATGATTACGGATCAGGATTATGAGGGTTTTGCACATAATATCATTATTCCAAAAGGAACTCATTTGCCTGGTGCCAATCGTGGCACACTGCCCGATTATGTAACTTCTTGCATGTTAACGGCCTTTGAGACACCCGAGGGCGGACGTACTGAGTTCACTTACGAACCAAAAGCCATTGATGGAGAAAAAGTAAAAATACCTTTGTCTGATGAAGGTACCTGGAAGGAAACATTACGGTTTGTAAAACCTGCCAGTGAGCATTTGAAAACCAGCCGGTTTTATATGCCGTTTGACGGATATGTGGATTATGATTTCATGTATGGTGGTAATGAATTTCACGCAGAGGAAGAGAAGGGAACTGTTATTTTTGGTTTTCGTGATCGCAGGCATACGGCAAAAGATATAAATTGGGATGACCGGTCAATCCGGGGGCGTAAAGTTTATCTGACAGAAGGTTTTTACACTTTTGATATGCAGTCAAATACTACTGTTGTGGAACAAACGGCAACTTTAAAGTTATATAAGGTTCCTTATTATAAAGGGTTGCCTCTTGCTGGTGGAGTTCGTATAGCTCAGATCAAATCACCGTCAACTCTCCGGAAATATCAATATATGAATGATAATTGGAAAAGTTCGGGCATTCAGATACGTAACCCTTTATACGCTGTCCGTGAAGTCTCTCTTTGCTATGATGTTTCACCTGCAGATCCCGGTAATTATTATGTGGCTGGTCGTACGGTTGTATTGAACCGTTCTTCCGGTTCTGTTAATCCAATGGAAAGCCCGACAGCCGGAGTAGCGGTTGGTTATAGCCAAGTAAGTGTATTGACAGATACATTGCGGGAAGACTTTTATTATTATAACAGGAAAGAGAAAGATGGAGCAGTTCCCGGATTTCCGGGAGAATTCATTTTTCAAAATGGGAAATTGCGTCGACATTGTATCTATGAAAACGAAAGAATGACAAAAGCTACTTACTATACTTATCAGGAACGGGAGATTATGAGATTAAAGGCGCTTCGGGAGGACCCGGGTAATTTCTTTGTTATTTCGAAGTACCATATTCCGATCACATTCTGTGCTGTGTCTCATCAGTATGATTCAATTATCGATATTCACGGAACGACTCCGGTTGTTCGTAATTTGATGAATAGTTATCTATACAACACAACCAACTTCCAGCCTCGGACTATAACTAAAAAAGTAACAGACCGGAATCTGAATGAAACTCATGAGATATTTTATTCTGTTGATTTTAAAGATCGTTCACCTTATAAAGAGATGTGTGAGAAGAATTTAGTCTGTACACCTGTTGAAGAGAATTTTCGTAAAGGGGCACAAAATCGATTAGTTCGGAAAACGCTCCATACATACAAGGAGAATAATAAGAATAGTCAGTTTGTTCCGGAAGCCGATTATATTTATTATCAACCATTTGGTAAGGAAGAACCTTCTTCTTTATATGGCGATATGAGCTTGTTTGGAAAAGCGGAAACTACCTATGCAGACTATGACCCTCAGAGTAATTGCACCTCTATACAAAGCCGGATGGGGCAGACGGCTGTTTATGTGTGGGGATATAAGTCACAATATCCTATTGCACAAATTTTTAATGCGACTATAGAAGAGGTAAAAGCGCAAGGAATTGATGTTGACGTTATCGGGCGTTCCGATGAACCGACTCAGGCACAGTGGCAGGCTTTGCATACCCTTCGCACTAAACTTCCACGTGCGGAAGTTATTATAATGACTTATCGTCCGTCAGTGGGCATCACTTCAAAGACAGATGGACGGGGTATCACCACTTATTATGAATATGATGATATGGGACGCCTGAACTGTATACGGGATAATGACCATAACATCATTCAAACAAATCACCTTAAAATGGCTACTGAAAAATGAAACGCACATTAATTATATATAGTCTTTGCTTGCTGCTTGTTCATGTGGCAGTACGCATTTGCGCTCAGGAGAATAGTATCACTTCTCACATTTTGCGTGAGCCGGTTCAGGAGTTGTCAGCAGTTAATGAAAACAATTCCCTCACTACTATTGAGTATTATGATTCTGCCGGCCGGTTAATTCAAAAGCTTCAGAAAGGGATTAGTCCTGATAAAGGGGATTTGGCAAACTATATCGTTTATAATACGGTTGGCCAGAAATCACAAGAGTATCTTCCGTTTCCTTTTTCCGGTAATAACGGGGCTTTTGTTTCTCATGCAAATTTTGAGTCTTCAGGTAGTGCATGGTCTCATGATTATTGTTATGAACCTGTTATCGGAGGGCAGTTGCGAGAAGTTTCGGGGCTTCATTTAGGTGGTAAAAATGTTACTTATAAGTATCGGCTGAGCACTTCTGCTATACCGGAGTTGAATGCTTTTGAATTCAGAATGCAAGGGCCCACTACACTTGAAAAACGTATAGCAGCGACAGGGGCCTATCAGGTTACCTGGGAAACGGATGAGGATGGCCATCAAACTTTGCTTTTTGTGGATAATAACGAACGTACAGTGTTGAAGCGTCAAATAGGAGAAGACGGATATCATGATACTTATTCTGTATACGATAATTATGATCGTCTTTGTTGTGTTCTTCCCCCTGCTGCTGTAGACGGATATACCTCTTTCAACAATCAAAGTCTGTCTGAGGGGAATTATCTTGATTTATATGCCTATTTTTATATCTATGATGATGATAACCAATGTGTGGAAGTGAAATATCCGGGTGCAGACTGGATCTATACAGTATATGATGGAGATCATCGCCCGATTCTGATACAAGATGCTAACAGGAGAGTAAAAGGTGAATGGAGTTTCATTAAATATGATGGGCTTGGACGGGCCGTTGTAGAGGGGACGGTCAAAGATAGCCGTAGCCGTGAAGAACTGGCAGCACTCTACCGGGATGTACTGATACGCGAAAATTACAGGGGCGCTTCCGGTTCATGCATGGGTTATTCCGACAATGTGAAACTGGGGCAGGGAGGATATACATTCATTTGTGTTCGGTATTATGATACCTATGATTTTACAGAACTTACTGCAGAGTGGCCCTCTGTCGACATTTCCACTTCCGTTTCTGCAAAAGGATTGCAGACAGGGGTGTTTGAATCTGTATTGAATCTTCCGGATAAAGGGCGGTATACAGTCAGTCGGTATGATGATAAAGCGCGGTTACTTACTCAGTCTTCAAAAGAAACATTATCTGGCAACAGCCTGTCTGTAAATTATAATTACAACTTTCAGGGGGCATTGATACAGAGTGAATCGCATTATGACAATCGTTACTCTTTGAAGTCGAATTATACCTATGACCATGCCGCACGTGAAAAAAGCAGTACCTATGCTTTAGGATATGGGGCAACTCGGCATACTTCTCCTTTGCGTACATTTAATTACGACTCTTACGGACGTGTTATTGAAAAGCAATTGCAGGGTGATAAAGTTGCAGTGATGTATAATTACCAGAATGATGGGACTCTATATAATATTATCAGTACGAGCCGGTTTAATGAAACTCTTTATTATGGGAATTCTATGTTGCCCTATCAACTCTCTCGTTGCTACAATGGTAATATAGCCGATATCTCTATTAGTCAGGATGGCCGTTCTTATTTTTATCATTTTGATTATGACGAATTCAATCGTTTGACTTCAGGCATGATGTACGGGATGAGTGGTAGCCGTTTAAAGAATGATGAGTTCTATAGTTATGATAAGATGGGTAATATCACGTCTTTATATCGTTTGGAGGAAGCAGGAACTGTAAATGGTTTGGATATTCATTATCGGGGTAATCAGCTATTGAAGGTGACCGATGACAACAAAAGTTTTCATGGCACTTATGATTTCGCCATTTATCCCGATCTTGCTGATAGCGAACAAGAGTATTATTATGATGGTAATGGCAATGAAACAGCTAATCTTGACAAGAATATTGTGGCAGTACGCTATAATATCCTTAATCTACCAGATACGGTACAATTTGGTGATGGCAACCGTATCGTAAATTATTATCTGTCAAGTGGTATCAAGTTGGGCAGTATTTCCCGTACTTATACCACTCCGCTCTCCGTACCCTTGGATAAGATAACCAATAGTACCGATCCTTTTGTAGAAACTAAAGAGTGGCGTAATGGAGAAATGCACTACAAAGGTGATGTTGCGGAACGGATAGATATTCAGGATGGTTATTTGCAATTATGTGTAAATAAAACATCCGGCAATTTGGATTCTCTTAAATCTTATGCGTATGTTTGCGATCATTTGGGTAGTGTCCGCCAGGTTTGCGATGCTGTGACAGGCAATGTAGTCCAGAGTTTAGAGTATTACCCGTCCGGATTGATCTTTCGTAGCACGAACTATGATCTTCAACCAGATAAATATACGGGCAAGGAGTTGATTTCCATGCATGGTCTGAATCAATATTATTCAAAGGCACGCATGCAAGAGTTTCAGATCCCTCATTTTACAACCCGGGATCCGTTGTGCGAGAAATATTATGATGTAAGTCCATATGGATACTGTAATAATAACTTAATGAGATTTATAGATCCAAGTGGTATGAATTATACTGATTATAGAAATGACAAAGGGGAACTGTTATTTAAAACTAGTGATGGAATTTCAGATATTATAATCGTTAGAGATCCTGATGTTGCTGCTTTAGAAAAAAAAGGAGAGAAATTAGAGGAAGAAGGTAAATTGAATGATCCTCAGGCTAATAAGGAAGTATTACATCCTTTAGGAAAGGATATTACTGAATATAAAAATAGTTATAAAACAGGTAATGATAATGTAGATAATGGTTATGTGATAGGCTATGATGTTACTTATAATGGTAAATCAGGAATTGCTACTACCATTTGGATGCATATTCAAGGTGTTTCAGATGAGGGTGCTCAGATTCTTGGAGGGTACCACATAGGAAAGTCTGAAGGTCAAATAGATAGGATACAAGGGAGAATTAATAGATTAGAACCTTTTAAAGGATTAAAGAATAATAAACCACTTATAAAATTTGAAAAATGAAAAAGGATATTTGTTATGGAATAATATTGTTCTTTATAATAAGATCAATTTTGGGATTTACTGAGTTAATCGGGTATGAAATAATTGTGAATTTTGTTCATAATATTTATATAGCTCCGTCTTTATTGGCAATTGTTGCATTTACTTTATTAGTAACATGTTTTCGCGTAAAGAAACTTCCTTATATACGGTTCTGGATTATCCCTTTGATACTTTTCATTAATTTACTATCTGCATATTTAAATTATTCAAAAGAATTAATTGAAATTTATTCAGAAGTAGAAAGAGCATTATTATTCTCTCTAATGACTGGTATTCGAGAAATATCACTTATACTTCTTGTTATTATTGCTTATGTAAAATATTATCGATTAAAATAGTATTGCACTATAAATTTGATGTAGAAATAGAAAATGATTACTTTACAATAATAATATTCTTAGATAGAAAAGTAGTAATTCTTATTTATAGAAATACGTATTTAATTGCACGTTAATTAGTCGTCCCTTAAAAAGTATATTTCAGCGAAAGATTCTCTTTTATGAGTGTTTCGCTGATTTTTTCCAATAGCCACATAAGAACCTTCATGGCTCTTTTGAAGTTATATGCAGCCGCTGCTAATATAACATTGATAGCATCTCCCACTAATCCTTTATAAAAGTTTCGTCCTAGACGATAATCAGCCTTTAGATGTCCGATAGTTGGTTCTATTCCTGCCCGCTTGCAAAATAACTTATGTTTCTTTTTCCGTTGGTAGTATGTATCTTTAGCTCTTGGCGCATTGGGAATAAGTATTTGTGTCCCGTCTATTTCTTTCCTACCCCGATAACCCCTGTCTCCGGCTAATCGTCTGATGCTTTTACCCGTCAACCTGCGTACTTGCTCCAGACTCTTTTGGATCGTATGCCCATCGTATTCATTGCGGAAAGAGCTGGCACCAAGTATGACGCCCGTGGCAGAGCGTATGATGGAGACTTTGTTCCCGAACTCGTATTTCTTTTGTTCTTTGCCTTTACTGATGCACTGAACCTCAGGTTCATGAATTGAATAAATCTTATGGGAGGAGTTACGGCGTTGTAAGAGTATCTTCTTAAAGATGGATAGCAATTCATCATGTTGACGATTCTGCCCTAAGTTACGCTCCAGTTCTCTGACCAGACGCCCGGCAATCGTGCGTAAACGTTTATCGGCTTTTATGGCTTTCCTCCGGTTCTTGGGATGATTACGAAAACGTTGATCCCGATAAATACCTTTCAAAACAAAGGTGTATGATTGCCGCATGGGAAGATTGAGTTCTTTTACAATTTTCAATACTTTACCAATTATCTTTTTGTGCAATTTTGCATCTGTGGGATAAGTCACATTCTTTTCCTGTACGGTAGAGTCTATAAAGGCGGTGGCATGATGGTCATCATCACTCTTGTCATCATTCACACGGATGCTTTCAGAAAGAATAAGTTCCATGCCTTTCTCACCTATCCGTTTGCGAAAATGCACAAGCTCGGATGAGGCGCAAGGGAAAGAGGGCACAAACTCATGCATACCGCAGAAGTACTGAAAATAGGCGTTCTCACTCCATTGTTCAACTACAGACTCATCAGAGATGTTGCGCAGATGTTTGAGAATCAGCAAGCCACACATTAAACGGATCGGTTTAGCCGGACGGCCATTGTCTGAGCAGTAAAGAGGCGTGAAGGAGTTTTCAAATACGCACCAGTTTATCTTGTGAGAGAGTTTATACAAAGGATGTTGCTGGTTTAGTAAATCATCCAGGGATGAGAACAGAGACGGAGAAGATGGAGTTGTATTTATCATAAAAATCTGCAAGTTTCAATACCCAAAGATACGAAAACTTGCAGATTTACAATAGAAGTTTGATAATTATATTGTTGAATATCAGATAATAAAATACTTTTTAAGGGACGACTAATTACGTTTTTAACTCTCTGTTAAAATGCATAGTTTGGACTAATAAAGTACGTACTTTTTTAATGATTGATAATCAATATGTTTGGGTGAAAGAACCACTTTGTCATAATAGGATTTGGTAGTTCTTTGAGGAAGATAAAAAACGCAGGATAACACTAATTTTCATAAACAAATCCTATACTCTACAGTAAAATGAATTATATGAAAATTTGCATTAGCCTGCGTTTGAATAATATGAAACAAATACTAATGTGCTTAATCAAAGAAGCTCTTGAACTTCTTAAAGATCTTTTCCTTCACAGAAGTATTGGGCTTGAAATTATCAGAAGTATCCAGCTTTTCAAGTGTACTCTTTTCTTCTTTTGTTAATGCTTCGGGCACGTAGACACTTACATTTACCAATAAATCTCCTGTACCATATCCATTAACACTTGGTAAGCCTTTGCCACGCAAACGAAGCACTTTACCCGGCTGTGTACCCGCATCAATCTTTACTTTTACCTTTCCGTCGATGGTAGGTATCTCAACAGCTCCTCCCAAGGCTGCTGCCGGGAAACTGAGAAGTAAGTTGTATACCAAATCATTTTCATCACGGAGCAGGCTTTCGTGTGGCTCTTCTTCAACCAGGATGAGTAAATCACCCGGTACACCGTTGTGTTTTCCGGCATTACCTTTTCCACTCATGGAGAGTTGCATGCCTTCTGCTACGCCGGCCGGAATCTTAACGGTTACCACTTCTTCTCCATATACGATACCGTCACCGCTACACTCCTTACACTTGTTCTTAATGATTTTACCTTCACCATTACAAGTGGGGCAGGTGGTGCGGGTCTGCATCGTACCCAAAATAGTCTGTTGGTTACGAATTACCGATCCGCTACCTTTACAGGTCGGACAAGTCTCAGAACCACCGTTACCTTCTGCACCCGTTCCATGACAGTGTGTACAAGGCACATACTTTTTCAGCTTGAACTTCTTTTCTACTCCGGTAGAGATTTCTTTCAGCGTCAGTTTTACTTTCACACGAAGATCAGAACCACGATAGCGTCTCTGTTGCTGACCGCCTCCGCCTCCAAAGCCACTGAAGCCTCCAAAACCGCCACCTCCGCGACCTCCGAAGATATCGCCAAACATGGAGAAGATATCGTCCATAGACATACCTCCACCGAAGCCGCCAAACGGACCACCATTTCCGGCAGCACCACCCATACCAGCATGGCCGAACTGATCATAACGGGCACGTTTGTCCTCGTTGCTCAGCACGTCATATGCTTCGGCTGCTTCTTTAAACTTTTCTTCCGCCTCCTTGTCGCCCGGGTTCTTGTCCGGGTGATACTGAATGGCTTTTTTACGATACGCTTTTTTTATTTCTTCTGCTGTTGCGGTTTTCGATACCTCCAGCACTTCATAGTAGTCTCTCTTTTCCATATATATATTTTATTCTCCAACTACCACTTTGGCGTGGCGCAGTACTTTATCGTTCAGTGTGTATCCGGTCTGTACACAATCCAGAATTTTTCCTTTCTGTTTTTCAGACGGTGCGGGAATCACTGCGATGGCTTCGTGGTAATCTGTATCCAAAGGCTTATCTTTGGTTTCGATTACTTTTACGCCATTTTGTCCTAATACAGAAATGAATTTGTTATAGATAAGTTCCACACCTTCTTTAACGGCTGCTACGTCTGTTGCTTTATCCATCATTTGGATAGCACGTTCCAGATCATCAACCACAGGCAGGATACTACTCAAGCTCTTTTCACCTCCATTCAAGATCAGTTCAGCTTTTTCTTTTACCGTACGTTTACGGTAGTTGTCGAATTCGGCAGAGAGGCGCAGATATTTATCTTTCTGATCTTCAATGGTAGCATCAGCTTCTTTCAACTGCTTTTCCAACTCTTCCTCTTTAGTCAGGGGAGCTGCTTCCTCCGTATTTTCTGTATCCTGCAACTGTTCGTCTGCAAGGTTTTCAGCGTTCAACTCTTGTTCTTTAGCTGTTTCTTTTTCTTTAGGATTCATATCTTTATCTTTTTTGTTCTTAATAAATGGATTCAATTTCATGTCAATAGGACGTTACAATGTAACTGCCTCCCAGCAAAAACTCTGCCAATCTGCTAAACATGTCAAAAAACGCTGCAAAGGTAATGCTTTTCTGTCAGATTGACACATGCTGCATAGCATGTAATTCATTAAAAATGTCTATCTTTGCAACCTGTTTGTGAATTACAGACATTTCAATCGTAAATTGTAAATAGTTAAAATCGTAAATATAAAAGATGATTACAGTTTCAAACGTTTCGGTACAGTTTGGTAAAAGAGTATTGTTTAATGATGTAAATTTGAAGTTTACAAGTGGGAATTGTTATGGTATTATTGGTGCCAATGGTGCAGGTAAGTCCACTTTCCTTCGCACAATTTATGGCGATCTTGATCCGACTACCGGAAATATAACATTAGGTCCGGGCGAACGTCTGTCAGTGTTGAGCCAGGACCACTTTAAGTGGGATGCTTTCACGGTAATGGATACTGTGATGATGGGACATACTGTGTTGTGGGACATCATGAAGCAACGCGAAGAGTTGTATGCCAAGGAAGACTTTACCGATGAAGACGGGTTGAAGGTTTCCGAGCTGGAAGAGAAATTTGCTGAGCTTGACGGCTGGAATGCCGAGAGTGATGCTGCCATGTTGCTCAGTGGCCTGGGAGTTAAAGAAGACAAACATTATGTGTTGATGGGTGAGCTGAGTGGTAAAGAGAAGGTACGTGTGATGTTGGCACAAGCGCTTTACGGTAATCCGGATAACTTGCTGCTGGACGAGCCTACCAATGACCTCGATATGGAGACAGTGACATGGCTTGAAGAATATCTGTCAAACTTTGAACATACCGTATTGGTGGTGAGCCATGACCGTCACTTCCTTGACTCAGTATGTACACACACGGTTGATATCGACTACGGAAAAATCAATATGTTTGCCGGTAACTACAGTTTCTGGTATGAATCCAGTCAGTTGGCTCTCCGTCAGCAACAGAACCAGAAAGCAAAGGCTGAGGAGAAGAAGAAAGAACTGGAAGAATTTATCCGCCGGTTCAGCGCCAATGTAGCTAAGAGCAAGCAGACTACCAGCCGTAAAAAGATGTTGGAGAAACTGAATGTAGAAGAGATTAAACCTTCTTCACGTAAGTATCCGGGCATTATCTTCACACCCGAACGTGAACCGGGCAATCAGATCCTTGAGGTTTCAGGTTTGAGTAAGAAGACCGAAGAGGGCGTAGTGCTGTTCAATGACGTGAACTTTAACGTTGAGAAGGGCGATAAGATCGTATTTATCTCACGTAATCCACGTGCCATGACGGCTTTCTTTGAAATAATCAATGGCAATATGAAGCCGGATGCCGGTCACTTCAATTGGGGAGTGACGATTACTACCGCTTATTTGCCGTTGGATAATACGGATTTCTTTAATACCGATCTCAATCTGGTAGATTGGTTAGGGCAGTATGGTGAAGGGAATGAAGTATATATGAAAGGATTCCTGGGACGTATGCTTTTCTCTGGAGAAGAAGTTTTGAAAAAGGTAAGTGTACTTTCGGGGGGTGAAAAGATGCGTTGCATGATTGCGCGTATGCAGCTTCGCAATGCAAACTGTCTGATCTTAGATACGCCGACTAATCACCTCGATCTGGAATCGATTCAGGCATTCAACAACAACCTGAAAACATATAAAGGTAATATCCTGTTCTCTTCACATGACCACGAATTTATTCAGACTGTGGCAAATCGTGTGATCGAACTGACTCCGAACGGCATCATTGACAAGATGATGGAATATGATGAATATATTACTTCCGATCATATTAAAGAGTTGAGAGCTAAGATGTACGGCGATAAATAAAAAAAGATCCTTTTTATATTAGACGCAGGCAGTATAGGAGTTTATTTCTATACTGCCTTTTTTCATAATCATGCCTTTCCTAAATTCTCGTTAATTCCCTCTTCTGTTTGCGAACTTTTTACAGAGGAGATACGTTCCTTGTATAAACAATACAAAAAGAGAATATTATGAATTTTATCTGGTATATTCTGATAGGAATTATTGCCGGCTATGTGGCTGGTAAAATAACAAGAGGAGGTGGCTTTGGACTGCTGGTCAATCTTGTTTTAGGAATTATTGGCGGTGTACTCGGGGGCTGGGTCTTTGCTTTACTTGGATTGGCGGCAACTGGTATTATCGGTAGTTTGATAACTTCTGTTGTAGGTGCTGTTCTGTTTCTGTGGATTGCATCTTTGTTTAGTCATTCGCGACAGTAAGTTACCTTTGTAATGTATTTATTTTATTAACTAACATAAAATTATTTGATTATGGAATGTGGAAATACTAAATTTCTGGTAGGTCTTGGATTAGGTTCTGCCATTGGTGCGCTGGTTTATCACTTTTCGCGCACAGCGAAAGCTAAGAAACTGAAAAATGATGTGTTTAATGCCCTTCATGAAATTGAGGCAGATGCCGAAGCTGCAATGGAAGATGCAAAAGTAAAAGCTGTGAAAACAGGTGCTAAAGTTGCAGGTAAAGTAGCGGATAAGGCCAATGAGGTAAAGGAAAAACTAAGTGAGGTAGGCCAATAAACCTACCTTTTTATATATATGCTCTCCCCGGACACTGTTTTGTTCGGGGATTTTTTGTATATAAAAAACAAAATCCTGGCGAAATCACTTCGACAGGACACTGTTTCATTTTACTTAAATGTGGCTACGTAATAAAATTATGACTAATTAATTAAATTCTGATACTGCAAAGATAGAGTGTTTACCCCATAGCCACAATCCCTTAAATAAGGTATATTACGTAGTATTTCTCACTATATATAGTTACTTGAGTTCTTTTTTCCATTCTTTGCTTACCGGATCATAGCGTTTGATGATACGTGCAGGACTTCCGGTACATATTGTATAAGCCGGAACAGAACGGCTTACAACGCTCCCGGCAGCTACAACACAATGTTTTCCAAGTGTCACTCCGGGTAGAATGACTGCATTGGCACCTACCCACACGTCATCTTCTATTGTCACAGGGGCAGTACTTACTCCTTGTTCATCAATCAGCTTTTCGGCATCTGCGTAATTGTGGTTTAATCCGGTTACAGTCACATTTTGTGCCAGGTTTACATGATTGCCTATCTGTACAGGACCTATGATCGTATTTCCTAATCCCACGCGGGTATAATCTCCGATAATCAAATCTCCTACGGCATTGTTGAGACACGAGAAATCTTCCACAACTGAGTATTTGCCGAGTGAAAAGCTACGGAACGGCGGAAGATCTTTGCGTACGCTACGATAAATAACCGAACCTTTCCCCCGTTTCAGGTATACAAAATAAAACAGACGTATCCACCAGTTGGGGCGTGTTTTTACCGGATGCATAATAAATCTGTGTACGGCCTGTTTTAAGCCCGAGTGTTGTTTAATGTTATGTTTTAGCTTTCTGATGTCCATATATATTTGTTGGGTTTGGGAGGTTACTTCTTTTTTTTCTTCTCTACCAGATAATCGGGGATAGCCAGACAGAGAGTAAATAACAGGACGAACAACAGGAACCACCAACTCAAAGAAGCTCTCCAGTCATAGCAGGTGGCTATGATGCACCAGATACTGCTGACGAGAAGTAGGATTCTCCATGAGGGCAAAAGCTGCCGGAATAATTTGTCTGCATAATCCCAGTTGCCTTCCATTAGTACTGCAGGAAGCTTTGAGACGGCTTTTCGCTTTGACATAGAATAGGGGCGGGGACGAGGAGTATTACTATATATATGGATGTGGTCCATATATTCTATATAGATGTTCTGCTGTAATAATCTGCTTTCCAGATTGCTTTTCGGACTTCTCAGGTTTTGTTTCAGCCATTTGAAGTCTATGGCAATATCCGTTTTTTCGAGTGCCGAAGAAAGTCCTGTCTGGGCATGCCCTTGTCTGAATATTGAATTTCGGATTTCTTCATGGATTGCTTTCCTGCGAATCTTTCGGGTAGGACGGCATTCAATGATATGGTGTAGTTGCATAGCCATTGTCCCCGATCCGTATGCGTTATTGATTTCTTTTAGCAGGCACGGAGATACATTGGTTGTTTCTCCCAGAATGATAGCTATGTCGTATAGCGACTCATCCAGTTCTTTTATACTCTGATACAGATTTTCGTAAGTGAGCAGGGTATATAACTCTTCCGGATACTTTTGTTTACAGATTTCTGTTCCCGGAGGAACCAGAAGTATAAAACGATGCATATTCCCGGTAGCCGGATATTTCTCTGATCTTCTGAATAATGCTGCCAAAGCAAAAACAAATAGATAGATGCCGGCTATCGCAATGCAGAGAAAGAATATGCTGTCTGCAGTATAGAAAAGAGTGTCTGCCATATAAGCTGTATATATTATACGTTTTCTTTTTGTATAAATGCAGTAACAGTTTTCAGGATAATTCTCATGTCTATCCAAAAAGAGAATGTTTTGGCATATTTTATATCCAACTGTTTACGCTCATCTGCCGACATCTTTCCTGAATCTCCACGCTTTTCTACCTGCCAAAGTCCTGTCAGTCCCGCCGGAGCCATAAAGCGGTCGATGTATTCGTCGCTGGTCAATAACTCAGCTTCGTACAGTGGCAAGGGGCGGTTACCTACTATTGACATGTCTCCTTTCAATATATTGATAAGTTGAGGCAATTCGTCAATGCTGTATTTACGAATGAAACGTCCTACCCGCGTGATGCGTGGATCGTTTTCGAGTTTGACAAATGCATTCTCCTGTTCGTGGCTTCTTTTGTTGATATACGCTTCTTCTGAAATGACAAAATCATCAGAGATTAGTACTATCCCGTCTTCATTTTCACTAAGCTCGGGCATTTCTCCCCAGATGATATCTTCGGTTGTCTCTTCTTCGGTTTGATATTGATTCAGGGAGTTGAAGTCTTTCAGATGCTTGTCGGCATTCGTATACATGGAACGAAATTTCAGAAAATCAAATATCTGATAATTACTTCCTACACGTTTTGATTTATAGATAATGGCTCCTTTGCTCTCCAGGCGGATAGCTATCGCAGTAATAATGAGTAGGGGAGACAAGCCTAATAGTGCAGTACCCGAAAAAAGTATATCAAAACATCTTTTCCAGAGAGGAAGCCTGAATGTTTGTATATTCTCTCCTCTTTTTTGTAGGTCTTTTATCTTTTGTTGCTTTCTGCGTTTCTGAAAGCTTATCAGGCTGTCTATTGCCTCCTGGGGGCTTTCAAATGGTATGGTGTTGTTGATACCGGCTTTCAGATATTGCAGACTTTCTTGTTGTGTAAGTGAATCCATCACTAATACCATATAGATACCGGGATACTTTTTCCGCAAAGACTCAATATCTTTGATATCTGTCTGTGTATTAGTCTGTTCGTATAATATGATTATATCAAACTTCTCCCGTATCTTATCTATTATTTTGATAGCCTTATCACATGTAGCTACATTGTAAAACTCCTCTTTGGGGAGTTTGGAAAAGCGTTTAATCGTTTTTTCGTACCTTCCGATATAGATAAGATGTAGCATAGAAAGACTTAGTCTATAATTTTTTTAATACGGACTTTAAGTTCGAGAGGATTGAATGGTTTTAGGATGTAATCGGCTGCTCCCTCTTCCAGAAGCCTGATTCTTTCTGTTGTGCTTTCTTCGCTTGAAAGCATGATAATAGGTATGGATTTGAATAACTCATTTCGTTTCATGTAAAGTAAGAATTCATCTCCCATCATTTCCGGCATACGGATGTCCGAGATAATAAGATCCGGAACGTTCCCTTCATTCAGCCACTCAATGGCTTTAATAGGATTTTCATGATAGGTGAAATCGTAATCTTTTACCAAATAGATGGAAACTACTTTTGCGATGGATGCCTTGTCATCAATGAGCAATATTTTTTTTCTCATGTCTATAATAAAACTTTTTACTTTGCTTGCTTTGTTGATACGTGATTGATGTCTTTCTTGTCTCAAGCCGTGCAAATATATATAATATTTTTATAACTGTGTTCTTTTACGATAAAGTTATTTTCTGTTTTCAAATAAAGTCTGTTTCCCGGACAAAATAAAAGCCGGATTTTCTTATTCTCCGGCTTTTACTTTATTTTTAATTTTTATTGTTCTGGAAAGTGCCGTTGTTGTCGAAGGTAGTATACCATTTGGGGTTCTCTGTACCACCACTGGTTACCCAACTTTCAAACTCCTTGTATACATCTTTAATATTGCGATACTCCAAAGGCCATTTAAACGACTGTGGTATGATGATACCCCAGGCAAGATTCTCTTTGCTTATGTAATACTTCGTACCCGTTGAGCCGTCATCATTTCCTCCGAACAGTTGGGTATTGGCCAAATCGCTTGGCTGACGTCCCGGCATATGGATTTCTTTTCTCTGCTGGGCTCTGTCGGTGATGATGAAGAAATTCATATTGTTGATGTTGAAGGCACTTTCTTCTATGCTATTGGTCAGGTTTACAGTGATTTCTATTTCGGGAAGATCACTGTTGCTTACATTATTGTCACTGCCAGACTGGGTATTGATGAACTCTCTTGTATTCTTTCCCATTAATTTGTGTGCATCGTCAAAGAGAGGTATCACAGCCTGGCTCTGACCTGCTTCAACTCCACTGTTTTGAAGATTGAATGTGGTGGGTTTATGGGCTTTGTATGCAATGCTGTTTATACTGCTTGCCGGTACTTTGTCTAACATTACAGCGGCGGCGATAGCTTTGGTTGCTCCTACGGCACGAAGGGTAACAGTGAATGTTACTTTGTTCGTTTTGTTTTTACTGTCAAGTTCATACTTCAAACCTTTGAGCTGTATTACAATGTCATTCATATCATAGTCGCCGTAGAGAGGCCATTGGTCTTCAAACAGCAGTGTGTATTTATTGGCTGTTTCTATGATAGTCGGGAATTCCGGTTCAGTTGGAGGAAGCGGATTGGTAACAGAGCCTTCACTACATTCTGTTTTGGCGATTTCTACAGGATTGGTAGATTCACTTGCCCATTCGGCACCACCTGTCATTGTCCAGCGAATATTCCCCCATTGATCTCTTTTAGAATCCGGATGATCATCACAGACAATCTGTAAATTTCCGGAATAATGAATCATGTCATTGTTGTCGGGATTCGTAGCAACTGCTTTTTTCATTTTGAGAAGTGCTTTCTCGTTGCCTGTACCCTTGAACCCTCTGTTTTTTGTATGATATCGGAATTCGGCTTGCTCTTCTACTGTAAACATAGCCTTGGCACCCATCTCTATTAATGTGTTGTCCATATACAGCCTGCTGGTCTTAATAAATGCACCGGCGTCATTTATGATTTTAGCTTCGTGCAGGTCTAATAGTTGATTGACGATTAGTTTGCATTTGTTGAGGCTATAATCATTCCAGCCTTCTATGTGCATGTTTGTGGTAGTCCATTCACCTTCATTCTCCCATGAACCGTTTGTACAGTTGAGGCTGGTCAGTTGGGCTACGGTTACTTTATTGATATTCTTTATATGACTATCACCTGTGACAGTTATATCGGTGGCAGTCACTTCTCCTTCATTCAGCATATTAGAGTTTCCGTTCGTGCCGGTCAGTTTACCGGAGATATTTATAATACCCTTTTCTCCATTATAGATGAAAGAACTGTTGGTATAAGTGACATTACGGGCGGTGAGAGTACCCTGGTTATACAACTTGTAGTTACTATCCAGTTGCATATCGTTTTCTATCTTTAATGTTGCTCCTTTGCCTACTGAAATCAAGCAGTTGATTTGGCCATTATTCTTTGATTGTGGCATTGTTACAGTCACATTGGGCAGTATGAATAGTTTGCAATTGGCAGCAAGGTATGTTTCTTCGCTCAGCGTTATGTTTTCGGTAACATACAAACTAACTCCTGATGCCCAAATATTTATTTTGGTTGTCTTTGCAGTAACTTTATAACTGCCGTTGGCTTTAAAGTTGTTTTGATCGAATATTTCATTTGTGGGTGATACTTCGGGAAATATACTCTTATCTTCACTGTCTGGTGTTGTCATTGTCGTGAATGCCCGTGTACTCATGCTTCTGGTAGTTTGCGTAGTCACCGGAGTACTGAAGTCGCAATTAACAACCCCGTTCTCTGTGCTGTACGCACGAATTGATGCCAATCCATCCGGAGCAATCTGGCGAATGTAAAGCATCGGAATCGAATTGGATACAGGCAATTCGGTAGTGAAGTCCTGACCCAATTTGGCAAATCCTTTGGTCAGGAGGGTTGCATCCGGAGATATTACAGGATTGTTGTCGAACACCTCTACCGTATAATGATATTGTCCGTTAAATGTGTCGTTAACCTTCACATTAAGGTTTATCGAAGAGAATAATAACCAGTCAAAGCCATTAGGGGCACTTATGTTACCCATTGGATTTTGAGCACGGTAATTGGGATCATAGAAGTTCTTATCACTATCTACACAGCTACTAAAAACAACTCCACTTACTATAAGTGTAGCTGCCAGTGATTCCCGGAAGTTAATTTTCATACATTAAATATTGCTTATTTTGTCTACTGTAATTTGCTATAACAACAAATTGCCTTTACTATTTATCACAAAGATATCTATTTATTGTATGATAACAACCAGTTAGGGGAGATAAAGTTTTGCTTATTAACATCTTTTTAGATATTGATGGACGGATATTGCAACTTTCTTTAGTCGTTCTTTCAATAACTTTTATTTCTTTGTTTATCAGTGGTATATGCTATATTTGTTCGTGCACTGTAAAAGCGAATTATAAGAAAAGTTGTATATTCTGTTCATTGTTTCTTATTGGACTTTCTTTACAAGCAGAGGAGCAAGGATGACGGTAACAGATTATTGTTGTTATGATGCTTATTTTGACTGTTTCTTCTTTCAATAGATGATTGAGATGTCTGTATTGGGGGAGGATCAAGGTATGTATATAGAAAATAGTTTATACAAATTCTTCTTGTTGACAAATTCTTAATCTTTTATGTTTTTAGTTGGCAATAGATATATTTATTGAATTTTCACTATTAATATCTGTGTTTTCTCTGCTCTGGTTACTATTCAATAAGATTCATGATTATACATTGAAACCCAACAGGCTAAAAATATTCGTCTGTAATCTATTATTGATGCGAATCGGTAGTTGGATATTTGGTCCAAACCTGTATAGAATGAACTAAAGGGATTGCCGATAGTTTATCCGCAACACTCAAGACATTTATATATAAAATCTGCTTCTTCCTTAAATTAATACCTTTTCATAGGAAGTAAAGTTACGGACAATTAAAGATAAACTATAATCAAAAGTTTCAGTTGTAAGATTAAAACTTTAGGTTTTATAACCAAAAGTTCCGGTTATAGAATCAAAAGTTTTGGTTATAGATTATAAAAGAGAGAATAGTAGTTTTTTTCCTGATAAAAGGTAGTTTATATCGCCTTGTTTTGAACAAATATATACGATTAAGTTGAGTCCGGTTTTCAACTACTGATTCGCATTATTTATCATTTAGGATCAATACCCGATTTTTAGTTAAATACTGAAAATATTCCCCGGACTCCACAACGGTTGATTTGAAAACTTCGGAGTTGGGGAATATATTGTCTATTTCATTTTATCCTATTGACTTCGTTATTTCTCCCACCAGGCAAGAGTTCATTTTGTATCTGATTTCTTTGTTACTCAATCCGTGTCCAAGCAGGAACATCAGTTTGGTTACTGCACATTCCGGGGTGCTGTCATATCCGCTGATCACACCTGCTTGCAATAGTTGTATTCCGGTTTCGTACCGTTCCATTTCTACTGCTCCCGAAGAGCACTGGGTAATGTTGACAATGATAATACCTCGTTCTGTAGCCTCTTTTAGCTGTTGGATGAACCAGGGTTTCTGAGGGGCATTTCCCGAACCGAAAGTTTTCAATACCACTGCTTTCAATCCCTCCACGTGAAGCAGGGAGGTGACGATACTTTCCTGTATGCCGGGGAAAAGAGTTAATATCACCACATTGGAATCGAACAGATAATGTGGTTTCAGTGGTTTGGAGAAATCTGGTTTGCGGATTAAATTAGGTTCATATTTAATATGGATACCGACACGTGCCAATGCCGGATAGTTGAATGAGCGAAAGGCATTGAAGTTTTCGGCGTTGATTTTGGTAGTACGGTTGCCCCGCATAAGGTGATTTTCGAAGAAGATACATACTTCCGGTACTATGGCGGTACCGTCCGGATTTTTGGCTGCGGCTATTTCGATAGCGGTTATCAGATTTTCTTTTCCGTCTGTTCTCAGGGTTCCGATAGGAAGCTGTGAGCCGGTGAGGATGACTGGTTTGCTTAAATTCTCAAGCATGAAACTCAAAGCCGAAGCTGTATAGGCCATTGTGTCTGTACCGTGCAAAATGACAAAGCCATCGAAGTTGTCATAATTATAGTTGATGATCTTTACGAGTTTTGCCCAGTAAAGAGGTTCCATATCAGAAGAGTCAATAGGAGGGTCGAATTGATAGGAGGAGATCCGGTAATTAAAACGCTTCAATTCGGGGACGTGTTTCAGCAGGTGGTCAAAGTTGAAGTTTTCTAAGGCACCTGTTTCCGGGTTTTCTATCATTCCGATAGTTCCTCCAGTATATATTAACAAAACGGAAGGGCAATTTGCTATCATATCTGTGGCTCTTTTGTTAAATCGGCGACAAAGATATAAATTTATTATGATTTATGGATTATCGTTGGGTAAGTTTGTGAGTTGATGAGTTTGTGAGTTGGTAAGTTTGTGAGTTTATAAGTTTGTTTGTAAGTTTGTGAGTTGACAACTTGTCCTCTTGTCAACTCACCAATTCACCAACTTTTCAACTCACCAACTCTTCAACTTACCAACTCATCAACTTATCAACTCACAAACTTACAAACTCATCAACTTACTCCCGAATTGCTTCCAGCAGCCGAAGGATTGCTTTTTCAGGGTCTTTTTCTTCTTCCAGTAAAGTAACAAATCGACTGCCTATAATACCTCCCCGCGCATTGTCACATGCTGCACGGAAGGTAGCTTTGTTCGAAATGCCAAAACCCACCATGCGCGGATTGCGTAGTTTCATTTCGTCTATCTTCTTGAAGTAAGCACGCTTCTGCACATCAAAATCCTGCTGGGCGCCTGTAGTGGCAGCCGAAGATACCATATAAATAAACCCGTCTGTATGGGCGTCTATTTCACGTATGCGTTCTTCGCTGGTTTCGGGAGTGATAAGCATAATTACTTTAATGTCATAACGTTCGGCTATGGGGCGGTATTGCTCCTGGTAGTCGCGAAAAGGAAGATCGGGAATAATAACTCCATCAATGCCACATTCAACGCATTGGCGGCAGAAGTTTTCAAACCCAAACTGCATGATAGGATTCAGGTATCCCATAAATACAAGTGGAATTTTCACATCTTCGCGAATACCGTGGAGCTGTTCGAAAAGCCGTTTGAGTGACATGCCGTTACGAAGTGCCCGTGTGGCTGCATTCTGAATCACAATACCGTCTGCCATTGGATCACTGAATGGAATGCCGATTTCAATCATACTTACACCGTGCTTTTCGAGGGTGCGGATAACGTTGGCTGTTCCCTCCAATGTAGGAGTACCGGCACAAAAATAGATAGATAGCAGGTTTTTTTTATCGCTGCCGAAGAGTTGATTGATTCTATTCATGTTTTTATTCTTTCTTTATTGTTAGCGTAATTCGTTTAAAAACAGATGGATACGTTGTGCGTCCTTCTTTCCCGGTTTTACTTCAAAGCGACTGTTGAGATCGTAGCCTACCAGTAGGGGGTGCTGAAACTCTTTGAGTGCTTTGGCGCTATAAGGATTGATACCGCCACTCAGTATGAAGGGAGTACGTCCTTTATAGATATGCAGAATACTCCAGTCGAATTGATTGCCCGATCCTCCGCGTTGTTCGCACTTTGTATCAAAGAGAAAGTATTTGCAGAAATTACTGTAATTGTGTACGTTTTGCAGATCCTTTCTGCTGGCTATAGGGAATGCCTTGATAAGTTTCAGTCCTGACAACTGGAGTGACCGGCAATATTCCGGCGATTCATTTCCGTGTAATTGAATGAAGTCCAGACTGAAACGGTCGGCAAACATTTCTATTGTCTGCTTATCTTCGTTAACAAAGACTCCGACACGGCGGGCATTGGCAGGCATATAATCGGGCATTTCGCATAAGTAACGTGGAGATTTGGGATAGAAGATGAACCCGATCATGTCGATGTCCGGTGATTCTACTTCACGAATATTTTCTCCTTCACACATGCCGCAAACTTTGATTAATTTGTTGTTTACCATTTTCTTGAGGGATTAAGAGTTATTATGTGATTATTTTATCTATAAAATCTTTGAGTGTTTCACCCGGTTGCCCGGTGCGCATAAAGGTTTCGCCGATAAGAAAACCTCTGAAACCGGCATCGCGTAACTGAGATACGGTTTCTGGTTGAGAAAGTCCGCTTTCGGATACGCGTATGATGTCTTCCGGCAAATGTTCTGCCAGACGGAAGGAGTTGGCAACATCTGTATGAAAGCTCCCGAGGTTACGATTGTTGATACCTACCATATCTGTCTCCTTATTTATATAAGTAAGCTCGTCTGCACTATGAATTTCGAGCAGGACTTCAAGACCGAGTTCATGAGCTTTATCAGTCAGTGCATGGCATTCGTCCTGTTCGAGTGCAGCAGCAATAAGCAGCACTGCATCGGCACCTACGATACGGGCCTGGTAGAGCTGATACTCATCGATAATGAACTCTTTCCTTAGAATGGGTAGATCCACCAACGGACGGGCGATACGGATATCACGTAATGTTCCGCCAAAGAATTTCTCATCAGTAAGGATAGATAGTGCAGAAGCACCAGCAGCAGCATAATCGGGAATGATCTCCTCCGGACTGGCTGTTTCCTTTATCCAGCCTTTAGAGGGAGAACGGCGTTTGAACTCGGCAATAATACCACTGGAAGAAGTAGCTAATGCCTGTTTCATAGAGCGGGTAGGAGGGACGTCACTAACCCCTTCGTATAATTGTTCGATTGTAATGGATTGCTTCTGCAACTCCACTTCAATCCGCTTGTTAGCGATAATTTCAGATAATATATCGGGCATAGGAAAAATAGTGATTAATGATTAGTGGTTAGTGATAAGCGATTAGTGATAAGTGATTAGTGGGCTGCGCGATCATCCGCATGGCACTAATCACTTATCACTAATCACTCACCACTATTTATAAATTTCTTAAGCGTATCCAGTGCCCTTCCACTTTCCAGCGACTCGCGGGCAAGGGCAATACACTCTTCTATTGGCTTCTCCGGACAAATCACATTGATGGCAAAGGCAGCATTGACAATTACTACATCTTTTTGTGCTTCGGTAGCTGTATTTGCCAGTACGTTGTCGAATATCCTTGCGGCATCTTCTGGTGTGTTTCCACCATCCAGATCCATCTCCGTGTAACGAGAGAAACCAAGGCTTTCGGGGGTGTAAATTTTCTCACTCTCGCTGGTAGCTACTTTGAATTCCTTTGTCAGGGATATTTCGTCATATCCGTCCAGGCTGTGGACTACTGCGAACTTAATGTTGCTTGCCTGATAAGTGTAGCTATACAGACGAAGCAAAGGCAGATTGTAGACGCCCAACAGCTGGTAGCTCGGTAATACCGGATTGACCAACGGACCAAGCATATTGAAAAACGTACGTACTGCCAGTGATTTGCGTACCGGAGCTACTGCTTTGAGTGCCGGGTTGAAGAGGGGAGCGTGCAGATAAGCGATGTTACACCTCTCCATAGAACGCCGTAACTTATCAACATCATTGGTAAATTTCACACCGTGTTGTTCCATTACATTGCTGGCACCGCTGACGGAAGTAGCTCCGTAGTTTCCATGCTTCACAACCGGAAAGCCAGCTCCGGCTACTGTGAAGCAGGCTGCTGTAGAAATATTGAAGGTGTTTTTTCCATCACCACCCGTGCCTACAATGTCAATCGGAGAGAACTCACTCAGATCGACAGGGACCCGCATCTCGAGTAAAGCATCGCGAAAACCGCATAATTCCTCTACGGAGATATTGCGCATCAGAAAAACGGTGATTAGAGATGCCACCTGTACATCATTATATTTGCCCTGTGCTATGTTTTGCAGGATGATACGGGCTTCGTCCCGTCCCAGGTATTGGTGCTCGAAGAGCTTATATAGAATCTGTTTCATACATTTATGCATTTAAAAAGTTCTGAATGATAACTTTGCCCTGTGGTGTCAACACCGATTCGGGATGGAATTGAATGCCATGTACATCGTACATCCGATGGCGCAATGCCATGATTTGCCCTTCCTGGCTTTCGGCTGTAATTTCCAGACACTCTGGAAAAGCGTTGCGGCTTACTACCCATGAATGGTAGCGTCCTACGGGTATTTCGTGCTCCAGATTCTGAAACAAAATATCGTCTTTGATGATATGAACCGGGGTTTGTACACCATGATATACATCTGTAAGGTTTTCCAGTGTAGCACCGAAAGCTTCGCCGATAGCTTGATGCCCCAGACAAACGCCGAGAATACTTTTGGTTGGGGCATATTGTTTGATGATGGGCAATAACAGACCGGCTTCTTCCGGTATACCGGGACCGGGTGAGAGGATGATCTTGTCAAAGCGTTCTATTTCACTGAGTGCAATCTGATCGTTACGGAATACTTCTACATCTTTGATTCCCAATTCCTTCACAACATGCAGCAAATTATAAGTGAAAGAGTCGTAGTTATCTAAAAGTAATATCTTCATTGTCTTTAATTTTTAAGTGTTACTGCCAAGTCTATTGCTTTCTTCAATGCACCCAACTTGTTGTTTACTTCCTGCAATTCATATTCGTCCTGGCTGCGGGCTACAATACCACCTCCTGCCTGGAGCCACAGTTCATTGTTACGACTCACAAAGGTACGAATTGTAATGGCTTGGTTCAAGTCTCCGTTTAGTCCGATGAATCCGATACAACCGCCATAGGCGCCGCGGTTGTGCGGTTCTATCTCACTGATAAGTTGCATGGCGCGTACTTTGGGTGCACCGCTAAGTGTACCTGCCGGAAAAGTGTCGATGAACGTTTTCATGGAGCTACTCTCTTGGTTGAGTACTCCGCTGACGCGGCTGACCAGATGGATCACATGACTGTAGTACTGTGGTTCTTTGTAGAACACTACACGCACGTCGTGGCAGTTGCGGCTGAGGTCATTTCGTGCCAGATCTACCAGCATGACATGTTCTGCATTCTCTTTCGGGTCTGCAAGCAGAGCCTCTGCGAGTTCTTTGTCTTTGATAGAGTCGCCCGTGCGGCGGGTAGTTCCTGCTATGGGATCAATACAGGCTTGTTTGCCTTCAATTTTGCAGTGTGTTTCGGGAGATGAACCGAAGATGCGGTAACCGCCAAAGTCGAAGTAAAACAGATAAGGGGAAGGGTTAATGCTACGCAGAGCACGGTATACTTTGAAATCATCGCCGGCATAAGGCTGTACGAATCTTCTCGATAAAACAATCTGGAAAACATCGCCACGCAGACAGTGTGCGATACCTTTGCGAACATTTGCTTTGTGTTGCTCATCGGTGATGGGGCTTGTTACCGGACCGGTCACAGAGAAGTTATAAGATGCGTAATTACGGTTCTCGATGGTAGATTCCAGTTCCGGCAATCCGCTTTCTTCTCCTTCGCTGAGCATTTCTACAAGCGTAAGCTCGTTTTTGAAATGATTGAAGATGATGATATACTTATATAAGATGTACAATATATCCGGTGCATCATTCATCTGGTCGTGACTCTCTTTAATGGGGATATGTTCAAAGTATTTCACGGCATTGAAAGTGGTATAACCGTAGAGTCCGCATACTTCCTTGTGTTCTCCCGATACATGGAAACAGTTAATGAAGCTGTTAATGGCATTTTCTACTGTGAAGGTTTCTGTCAGCGGCTTTTCTTCGCGGGTATTGTCCGGATAGGTAGTAGTGACAAGGTCGTTGTTGACACCTACGCTTGCCAGTGGGCAGAGAGCGATGTATGACATGGAATTCTCTCCGGCATGGAAGTCTGAGCTTTCCATGAGTACCGATTGCGGATACATATCGCGTACCTTAAGGTAGATACTTACCGGAGTATGCAGGTCGCCAAGTACCTGTTTGCTGTTAGTTTTATAATTAAACATGGGGTTATTTACGATTAGACGATTTACTATTTACAATTAAAACCACTTTGATTTACGATTAGACGATTTACAATTTACGATTGAAGTTACTTTATTTATGAATAAGGGTAATCCCAATCGTAAATAGTAAATCGTCAAATCGTAAATTTCAAATAGGTTTCAATATCCTTATCTCCTCTTCCCGACACAGTTAATACTACTACATCTTCCGGGTTGAACTTTAATTTTTTGAGGGCACCTAATGCATGGGCCGATTCGAGTGCCGGAATGATTCCTTCCAGTTTTGTCAGTTCGTAGGCGGCTTCTATGGCTTCGTCGTCATTTACGGCCAGTACTGTGGCACGATGCTGCGATGCAAGGTTAGCATGTATCGGTCCGATGCCAGGATAGTCCAATCCGGCAGAGATAGAATAGGGCTCTTCAATCTGCCCGTCTTCGTCTTGGATGACGAAGGTACGTGCTCCGTGAATGATACCCATTTTCCCGAGTTGGATAGTTGCTGCGGTTTGTCCGGTTTCTACGCCTTTTCCTCCGGCTTCTGCCAGAACGATGCGTACCCGTTCGTCGTCCAGATAATGATAGATAGTACCTGCAGCATTACTTCCTCCACCTACACAGGCGATAAGATAATCGGGATAGTCGCGTCCCTCTTTTTCTGCGAGTTGTTTTTTTATCTCTTCACTGATCACTGACTGCAAGCGTGCTACCATGTCCGGGTAAGGGTGAGGGCCAACCGTAGAACCGATGATGTAGTACGTATCTGCCGGATGACAACACCAATCGCGTATCGCTTCGTTGGTAGCATCTTTCAGTGTCATATTTCCCGATGTTACCGGGATAACTGTTGCACCGAGCATTTTCATCTTCTCTACGTTGATATGCTGGCGTTCCACATCTGTCTTACCCATGTAGACAATGCACTCCATGTTCATCAGTGCACAAACGGTGGCTGTAGCTACTCCATGTTGTCCGGCACCTGTTTCGGCGATGATACGAGTCTTACCCATTCGGCGAGCCAGCAATATCTGACCGATGGTATTGTTTATCTTATGAGCACCGGTATGGTTGAGGTCTTCCCGTTTCAGGTACATCTTACATCCGTATTTCTCTGAAAGGCGGCGTGCCAGGTAGAGAGGGGAGGGACGTCCTACGTAGTCGCGCAGTAGTTGGTCGAACTCTTGTTTGAAACCCTCATCATTCAGTACGGTGAGGTATGTATTCTTTAATTCTTCTACACATTTATGAAGTATTTCGGGGATATACGCTCCGCCAAATTCTCCATAATAACCATCTTTGTCAACTTGATAACTTTTCATATATTCTTCTTTTTATAATTAAACTCTGTTGTAATGCCGGCTGAGCCGGATTCGACAAATGGGGTGGAAATGAAAAGAGCCCTGTCGCAAGTTGCGACAGGGCTCTTTCAAATCTGTTATATCTTTAATGAGGTATATACATACGAGCACTGCTCCCTTACGACTGTCGGAGTTGTAACGGGCGCCACCACCAATATGTATTTACTAACATTGTTCTCATTGTCTTTTGATGTTTTACGGGGGCAAATATAAACACATTGTTTGAAATAGCAAACAAAATCTTTCTTTTTTTATTCTTTTCGTTTGAAGAAAGTACTAAATAAACATTTCCTTCTCTTGATTTGTTTAATTATACAATTAATATTTAAACAGAAACCAAATTATGAAACAAAGGAAAGTCCTTATTGCAATCGCTGTCGTTATTTTAATCTTACTGTTACTATACTGGCTTTTTGTAGCTGAAGATATTAACGCATGGCTTCCGGTGAACTAATATGAATTGTTCGTTTTTGTATGGTATTTCACCACAGAGTAACACAGAGTTCCACAGAGCAGTATTTATCTGATAAAACGCGGATTAACACAGATAAACGCAGATTAAAAGACTGTAGTTCTTTATCATACATTTATTTCCCTTTGCGAAAATCTGCGTTAATCTGCGTTTCAATAAAGATTTAAACTCTGTGGAACTCTGTGTTACTCTGTGGTGAGTTTGCTTCATTCTTGTACAGTCTTGAATGAATCTCTTTTTATAAAAGATTCTTCCTATATCGCAGTAGGATTGTTATCTTTGCACTTATCATTATTAAAGAAGTAATAACCTATGAATAACTTTATTTTTCAGAATCCCGTCAAGCTCATTATGGGGCGTGGGATGATTGCTCAATTGAGTAAGGAAATTTCGTCCGATAAACGAATTATGATAACTTTTGGCGGTGGAAGCGTTAAGAAAAACGGCGTGTACGACCAAGTGAAGGAAGCTCTCAAAGATTATTTTACAGTAGAATTCTGGGGCATTGAACCCAACCCTGCTATCGAAACGTTGCGTAAAGCCATTGCTCTTGGAAAAGAACATAAAGTTGACTATCTGTTGGCAGTAGGTGGCGGTTCCGTCATTGACGGAACAAAGTTGATAGCTGCCGGATTACTATATGATGGAGATGCCTGGGATCTTGTGGCTGCCGGACGTCCGGTGACAAATACCGTGCCTCTTTCTACCGTACTCACTTTGCCTGCCACAGGATCGGAAATGAATAACGGGGCTGTAATCTCCCGTCACGAAACAAAGGAGAAATATCCTTTCTATGCCAACTATCCGCTTTTTTCTATCCTTGATCCTGAGGTGACGTTTACTCTGCCTCCTCATCAGGTAGCCTGCGGTATTGCCGATACATTTGTGCACGTAGTAGAGCAATATATGACTACTCCCGGTCAAAGCCGCCTTATGGACCGCTGGGCAGAAGGTATTTTGCAAACCCTTGTAGAGATTGCTCCGCAGATACGCGAGAACCAGCATGACTACCAGTTGATGGCAGATTTTATGCTTTCTGCTACCATGGGGCTGAATGGTTTTGTAGCCATGGGAGTATCGCAAGACTGGGCTACACATATGATTGGGCATGAACTGACAGCTCTTCACGGATTGACGCACGGGCATACATTGGCCATTGTCTATCCGGCTACCTTGCGTGTGCTTCGTCGGTTCAAAGGAGACAAGATCCTGCAATATGGTGAACGGGTGTGGGGAATAACGTCCGGTACGAGAGAAGAACGTATTGATGAGGCTATCCGCCGTACCGAAGAGTTTTTCCGTTCCTTGGGACTCACTACCCGCTTGAGTGAAGAGGGGATCGGCAAAGAAACGATTGAAGAAATAGAACGTCGTTTTAATGCCCGTGGAGTGAAGTATGGCGAAAACGGAAATGTAACAGGTACAGTGGCAAAAGAGATATTGGAAAGTGCTATGTAAGAGGTAGTACTTATCAATGTTTTAAAACAATCGTTTTGTTATATAACAAAGTTACAACATAATAGGGCTTCATTGTTCGCGCAAGGCAATGAAGCCCTATTATCTTAGTACACTTTGTCATAACTTAGGGTGGCTCTTTAGTGTCTATAAATTTATCGTTGCAAAAGTACGGAAGCAGGATGTAAGAAAAGTTACATTTCTGCTATGAACTTATTACAAAACTGGTTTGTTGTTTTAATATGTAAACTGAAACACCTATATTCGCAAAAAGATTGGGTTGTATCCCGTTAAAAATATATAGAAAAATATGAAAACAATGAATTATTCCCTTATCCGTACTGTCTGTGCATTGATTATTGGTCTGGTACTTGTGCTTTGGCCGGATGCTGCGGTACAGTATCTTGTTATTACTCTTGGTGTGTTATTCCTGATTCCCGGTTTTATTTCTATTATCAGTTATTTTGCAGCTAAACCAGAGCAAGGTGTTTCGCGTCGTTTTCCGATTGAAGGAACGGGTAGTTTGCTTTTCGGTCTCTGGTTGGTGGTAATGCCGGGATTCTTTGCCGATGTATTGATGTTCCTGCTTGGCTTTATCCTTATATTAGGAGGTGTGCAGCAGATAGCTTCGCTTTCAATGGCTCGCCGCTGGACGGTAGTTCCCGGTGCGTTTTATGTGGTACCCTCTCTTATCTTGCTGGCAGGCATTGTGGCTCTTTTCAATCCGACGGGAGCACGCAATACGGCATTTATGATTATCGGAGTAAGTAGTCTTATATATGCGATATCTGAATTGGTGAACTGGTTTAAGTTTACACGCAATAAACCCAGAAAGCCGGTATCAGACGATATTGAGGATGCGAAGATAATAGAGTAAAAAAAAAGAAGAGGCCTGCCTCACGGCAATCCTCCCCTGCAAACTTAAAACAACCAACAAAAGAAATAGTTTGAATAGTGATTAGTGGTTAGTGAATAGTGATTAATACTGTACTTATATGCCGCATGGCACTCATCACTCATCGCTCATCGCTAATCACTATTCACTATCTAATGAATAATAATTCCCGGTATTTGGGTAGCGTCCACATTTGGTTGTCAACGATGAGTTCCAGTTTGTCTATGTGGTAACGTATCTCTTCCAGTGCCGGTACTATGGTATCATGATAAGCGATGGCTTTTTCGCGTTCGCTTTCAATCTTGTTTGCCACTTTACGAGCTTCGATCATGGCATCTACATGTTCTTTTATGAAGGCCGTACGATCTGCTATTTCTTCGATCAGTTCCAGATTTTTAGCAGATAGTCTGGCAGCTTTCTCTTCCGGGAAGAGGGCGCGCATCTTATACACATTATCAATCAGATCCGTTTGATACTGCGTTGCAACCGGAATAATGTGGTTCATTGCCAGGTCACCCAAGACACGGGCTTCAATCTGGATTTTCTTGGTATAGGTTTCCCATTTCACTTCATTCCGGGCTTCCAGCTCTTTCTTTGTCATTACGCCTGTGGCTTCAAACATGGCAATGGTCTCCGGTTTCAGATAGTTGTCGAAGATTAATGGAACGCTGGTTTCACAGTCCAATCCTCTTTTTTTAGCCTCTTCTTTCCACTCGTCACTGTATCCGTTGCCGTCAAAGTGGATGGCTTTACACTCTTTGATGTATTTACGAATTACTTCCAGGATGGCCGAAACTTTGGGCTCGCCTTTTTCTATCAGTGTATCTACATCTTTTTTGAACATCTTCAATTGAGCGGCAATGGCAGAGTTCAGGGCAATCATGGCACTGGCACAATTGGCTTCCGAGCCAACGGCACGAAACTCAAAACGGTTTCCGGTGAAGGCGAAAGGTGAGGTACGGTTACGGTCTGTATTGTCAATCAGTAATTCCGGGATCTGCGGAATGTCAAGTTTCATTCCTTGTTTGCCACTGAGACTTACCAGATCATCTTTGGTGCTCTCTTCGATGTGTTCCAGTACCTGAGACAATTGTTTGCCCAGGAAAGAAGAAATGATGGCGGGAGGTGCTTCGTTGGCTCCTAACCGATGGGCATTTGTGGCGCTTGAGATAGATGCTTTCAGTAAGCCGTTGTGGTGGTAAACAGCCATTAGTGTATTCACAACGAATGTCACAAAGCGCAGGTTGTCTTCCGGAGTCTTGCCCGGAGCCATTAACAGAATGCCGGTGTCTGTACCTAATGACCAGTTGTTGTGTTTGCCGCTACCATTTACTCCCTTGAATGGCTTTTCGTGTAATAATACCCGGAAACCGTGGCGGCGGCTTATTTTGCGCATTAATGACATGATGAGCAGGTTGTGGTCATTTGCCAGATTGCATTCTTCAAAGATAGGAGCCAGTTCAAACTGGTTGGGTGCTACTTCGTTGTGGCGTGTTTTTACAGGGATACCCAATTTAAGCGCTTCTATTTCGAGATCTTTCATAAAAGCTGCTACACGGGTAGGAATGGCACCGAAGTAGTGATCTTCCAGCTGCTGATTCTTAGCACTGTCATGCCCCATGAGTGTACGTCCTGTCATCAGCAAATCGGGGCGGGCGGCATAAAGACCTTCGTCTACCAGGAAATATTCCTGTTCCCATCCCAGATAGGCGATTACCTTCTTTACCTCCGGGTTGAAATAACGGCATACATCGACAGCTGCTTTATCTACGGCTCTCAGGGCTTTTAGCAACGGAGCTTTATAGTCGAGTGCTTCGCCTGTATACGCTATGAATACAGTTGGGATGCACAATGTATCATCTACAATAAATGCAGGTGAGGAAGGGTCCCAGGCTGAGTATCCACGCGCTTCGAAGGTATTGCGGATTCCTCCGTTTGGGAAGGATGAGGCATCCGGCTCCTGTTGAACAAGTAACTTGCCGGAGAATTCTTCCATTACACCTCCTTTGCCATCGTGTTCAATAAAGGCATCATGTTTTTCGGCAGTACCTTCGTTCAGTGGAGCAAACCAGTGGGTATAGTGAGTGACTCCCATTTCGCTGGCCCACTTTTTCATTCCGGCAGCTACTTCATCGGCTATGCTGCGATCCAGTGGAGCACCATTGTCAATAACGTCAATCAATTTGTTGTATACCTTGCTTGACAGGTATCTGAACATCTTTTCTTTGTTGAATACGTACTTTGCAAAGTACTCCGAAGGCCGTTCCGAAGGAGGAACCACTTCTACCGCTTTTTTCTTGAAAGCTGTTTCTACTACTCTGAATCTTAGTTTTGACATAATCTTTTGATTTATGATTGATGGAATTATGATAGATTAGTTATATGCTGATTCTCCGTGCTCGTAAATGTCGAGACCTTCTTCTTCGATGCGTGCCGGAACACGTAATCCGTGAACTTTATCGAGCAGCTTGAAGATAACAAAACCCATGCCGGCTGCCCAACAACCTACTATGACTGCTCCAAATACCTGTGCTCCAAAGAATCCGAAAGTACCTGTATAGAATACTCCTTCGCTTGTAGAGAACAATCCGGTGAGCAGTGTGCCTAAGAAACCACAAACACCATGTACGGAGCTTGCACCTACGGGGTCGTCTATTTTCAGCACTTTGTCGATGAAGTCTACCGAGAATATCATTACAACCCCACAGATGGCACCAATCAGTACAGCTCCTGCTGCCGATACACAATCACATCCGGCTGTGATACCTACCAATCCGGCAAGGATACCGTTCAGTGTAAGTGATAAAGAGGGTTTCCCGTATTTCCACCAGCTCACTGCGAGGGCGAAGAAACCACCGGCACAAGCTGCCAGATTCGTAGTAAGAAACACATGGGAAATTGCTATCTGATCGGGGGTAGAAGCTGCCGCCAATTGAGAACCGGGGTTAAAACCGAACCAACCGAACCACAGGACAAATACGCCCAATGCTGCAATCGTCAGGTTGTGTCCCGGAATGGCTTTTGACTTCCCGTCTTTTCCGTATTTACCAATGCGCGGACCGAGAATAGCTGCACCTACCAATGCTATCCAGCCTCCGACGGAGTGAACTACGGTTGAACCGGCAAAGTCATGGAAAGTTGTGCCGAACAGGTTCATCATAAATGAGCCCTCTTCGCCGTTCATGAGCCAACCTCCTCCCCAGGTCCAGTGTCCTGAAATGGGATAGATCAATACACTGATGCAGATGGTATAAACGATGTACATAGAGAATTTAGTACGCTCGGCCATAGCCCCTGAGACAATGGTGGCTGCTGTGGCACAAAATACAGTCTGGAATATCAGAAAACCCTCTGAAGGGAGTCCGCCACCTTCATAGAACGACAAGTTGAAGAAGTGGGGCATACCGATGAATCCACCTGCACCGAACATCAGTCCGAAACCGATGAACCAGTAGAGTAACGAACCGAACATGAAATCGACAAAGTTCTTCATTAGAATATTGGCGGTGTTCTTTACCCTTGTGAATCCGGCTTCTACCAGTGCAAACCCCGGTTGCATGAAGAATACCAGCATTGCCGCCAATAACATCCATACGGTGTTCAGTCCGTTAGCCAATTCTCCTATTGTATCCGGTGCAGTTTCCGTAACCGGAGTTTCTGTTGCCGTAGTGATTGTTTCCGTTACGGCAGTTGTTACTGTTGTAGCGTTTACAAGGGTTCTATCCTGAGCGAGTGTTTCTGTTGCGAAGCACAGTGCAAAAAGCATAGCACTGGCCAACCACAGCTTTGTAATGCTGTGCTTTCTATATGTATCCATAATTTTGATGTCTTTGAATTGTACTACTTTCTTTATTTTCTAATGGTCCGTATCAGGAATCCGGTCACGCTGTGCTATCGTTCCTGTTCGGCATTATAGAGAGCAATGTCGCCTCGCTCTCCTGTGCGGATGCGGATAGCATCTTCTATCGGAATAACAAAAATACGTCCGTCTCCGATCTCTCCGGTTTGTGCTGATCTGACAATCGCCTGAACGGTCTTTTCTGCATTCTTGTCACGTACTACAATCGAAATAAGAATTCGCTCAATAGAGCTTGTGTCATATACCACACCACGGTAAATACGTCCCTGGCGTGCTTTGCCTATACCTCTTACGTCATAGTAGGAGAACCACTCAATGTCTGCATCCAGAAGCGCATCTTTCACTTCCTCGAATTTGGTTTTACGGATAATAGCTTCAATCTTTTTCATATACCTTCTTGAATTAGTGTGTTTTGTATTTCTTTTAGAAACTCATGCCGAACACCAGATATGTCTTGTCCATAGCGGGTGATACGGTGGCCTGTACAAAGATTGGGATAGAAAAACTATCTGTTACTTTGATTGATCTGGCTGCCTTCAGCGAGATATCCGTGAGGCCGCTGATCTTCTCACCTGTGTATAAATAAGATTTAGTTGATACACCGATGGAGGGAGTCAATGTGATGTCTCCCGGACAGGCGATATCATACGAGGCATTGAAGTAAGTGGAGAAGTTCTGGTTGTCCTCCGGGTTCTTATCTGCTCCGGCAAACATGGTTGCTACGGACAGAGTCAGCGGTACTTTTTCTCCGAAATGGTAACTCAATGCACCTTCAAAATAATGGCTGTCTTTATAATAGCCATATTTACCGCTTTCGCCGGACCACCAGTAGTCTGTCACTGTAATACCCAATCCACCAATGCTGTAACCTAATGTGATGTCGAATTCTTTTGGTTCGAGATCTGTGATGCTGGTGCTTTCCCATGCCGACAGTGATACTCCTTTATAGGCCAGCCCTAAAGAAGGTTGAACAGAGGCACCGGAGCCTTGGTCGAAACCACGCCATACGTATTTGCTTACTATGTCGGCTCCCAGTGAAACCTCAAATTTGTCTTGTGCCATTGTAGTTGTTGGAATGAGTATTCCAACTATCGCTACTGCTACTCCCCCTAATTTTTTGTTAATCGTCGTTTTCATCGTCTTTTTACCTTTAAATTAGAAAAATTGTGGATGTACGGTCCAACTGTTATATAGTAGCGCGCTATTATTATCTTTGTAAATTAAAAAATCATGCGAATCAGTAGTTGAGGGAATCAGAGAGAAATAAAATCAGATCTGTCGTCATCCGTCTTATCCGTGTACCATAGAAAAAAAGCGGTGGGGGATTGTTTTAATTTCTAATTTTCAATGACTTTACAGCCAGTTTTTTATTCTTCTCATAGCTTCGATACAATCATTGCGTTCACCAAATGCTGTGAGGCGGATATATCCTTCTCCGCTTGGGCCAAAGCCTATACCCGGTGTACCTACTACGTTGGCTTCGTAGAGCAGCTGGTCGAAGAACTTCCATGAACTTGCTCCGTTCGGGGTTTTAACCCAAAGATAGGGAGCATTTACCCCTCCGTAAACTTTTAGTCCGGTGCTTTCAAGTCCCTCTTTCATGATATGGGCATTGGTCATATAATAATCTATGGTCTCTTGTATCTGCTTTTTTCCTTCCGGGGTGTAAATCGCTTCAGCAGCCCGTTGGGTGATATAAGAGGTACCGTTGAATTTTGTACATTGCCGGCGATTCCATAGGCGGTTCAGAGGGATACGGTCTCCTCCGAGTGTGGCTGCCGTCAGTTCTTTGGGCACTACGGTATATCCGCAACGTACTCCGGTGAAGCCTGCCGTCTTTGAGAAGCTTCGGAATTCAATGGCACATTTTTTGGCTCCTTTGATTTCGTAAATGGAGTGTGGGACGTCTGGTTCCCGGATGTATGCTTCGTAGGCTGCATCAAACAATATCAGCGTATCATTGGCCAGTGCATAGTCCACCCATTTCTTCAGTTCTGCTTTGGTTAGCGTTGTCCCTGTCGGGTTGTTAGGGTAGCAGAGGTACACAATGTCGATACGTTTATCGGGTATCTCCGGGATGAAATTGTTTTCGCTTGTACAAGGCATGTACGTCACGTTACTCCATTTACCACTATCTTCTTCCAATACGCCTGCGCGTCCACACATCACATTGCTGTCTATGTATACCGGATAAATAGGGTCTGTAACTCCTACGCTGTTGTCATGGCGCAGAATATCCCCGATGTTTCCCGTATCACTTTTGGCTCCGTCACTGATGAATACTTCTGAGTTGGAAAAGTGAATTCCCCGGGCTGCATAGTCATTCTTGATAACGGCTTCGATAAGGAAGTCGTATCCCTGTTCCGGACCATATCCATGGAAGGTTTCGGCATGAGCCAATTCTTCTACGGCTTTGTGCATTGCTTCGATACAGGCCGGAGGCAATGGACGGGTGACATCTCCGATACCCAGGCGGATAATGTCTTGCTTCGGGTGTGTGATCCTGAACGTATTTACTTTTTTCGCAATATCCGAGAATAAATAACTTCCCGGTAATTTCAGGAAATGTTCGTTTACAAGTGCCATATTGTTGTTGTTTTAAGTTTATCGTTTTATATACTCTCTCTCTCTCTTATTCTCTTTTATTCTTCTGTTTCTATTGTTCCGTCAAAAACCTTTGTTGCGGGACCAGTCATAAACACGTGATTCGTTTTCTCATCCCATTCGATGGTCAGCGTTCCGCCATCCATGATAATATCTGATTTTCGTCCGGCTTTACCTCTTATGACGGCAGCTACGGCAGTGGCACAAGCTCCTGTTCCACAGGCTTGGGTAATTCCCGAACCTCTTTCCCACACACGCATTCTTATTTTATGATCGTCTAATACCTGTGCAAATTCTACGTTGGTACGGTCGGGGAAAAGTGGGTTGTTTTCCAGCTCCGGACCAATCTTTTGGAGCTCTATTCCGTTAATATCCTCCACAAAAGTTACCAGATGCGGATTTCCCATAGATACTTTGGTAGAAACATATGAATATGTATCGCTGAAGTCAATGATTCCTATCTCCGACGGTTCTCCCATATCTACTGTAACAGCCGTTACTGTTTCGTTTTCTACATTAAGTTTTAGTATTTTGATGCCTGAGAGCGTATCCAGAGTAATGACCGTTCTGCTGGTCAATCCATATTCGAATAAGTATTTGCCTATACATCGGCTTGCATTGCCACACATCATTGCTTCCGAGCCGTCTGCATTGAAAATGCGCATACTGAAGTCTGCTTTATCAGAAGTGCCAATCAAAACAAGTCCGTCGCTTCCTATTCCCGTGTGGTATGCACTCCATTCAATGGCTTTCTTCTCCGGATTTGTGACTGGGTATCTGGTAGTATCTACATAGATATAATCATTGCCCGCTCCATGCATTTTAGTGAATTGAATTCTTTTTATCATTTTGCTCTTTATTTATCAATTGATATATCCTTTTGTTTTATTACAATGCAAAGATATGTCTTTTTGCTTTATGTTTCGCTTAAATACATATCTAATATCTATTTAATTTGTTGAATCTTTCAATCTTGTTAAATAGGGGTGTGTATGCTTGTAATTTGAAATGTAAAAGGGCGATATACTAATAAACTATTATAGGGGTATTTTGTTTTGCATATTCTTCCGTTATATATGAGAGGCTTGAATACTTGATTTAGATCAATTGAGGTGCTTTGGGTACAAAAAAGGGTACTTTGGAATTGACAAAATGAAAAGGATATTGTGCTGATTACTGTCTTTTTGTCTGTTTGAAACGGTATACGGTGTATCGTTTATTTTTTAATTAGTATCACCCGATATGTGAAGTACTAATAATGTGATTATAAATCGGGCTTATATTCGTTATAAAACCAGTTATAGTGAAACCTTTTCTTATTGCTTTTGTTGATGTGGGGTATAATTATAAAAAAACAATAAACAATGGATGATGTAACCAAACAATTAGAGGCAGCAGCTCAAACCAGTCACTTGGTTTTGATTTTCTTTTATGCCGACTGGGCTCCCCATTATAATTGGCTGGAACCGGCTATCAATGAGTATGAGAAAAGAGTAGTTGAACTTATTGAAGTAAATATTGAGACCGATAAAGCAGTGGCCGATTCTTATAATATAGGAACTGTGCCGGCATTCGTTTTGCTGCATAGAGGCAAGGAGTTATGGAGGCAGATAGGCGAATTGACCGTTGATCAGCTCCGGCTGGTGTTATCGGAGTTCTGAGAAATAGGAGAAATTAGTGATTAGCGAAGGAGTGATTAGCGATTAGTGAAGGAATGATTAGTGCAAATAATAGCGCAGCCCACTAATCACTAATCACTAATCGCTAATCACTAATTTCTCACCTTCTCCTGCAATAGAATCGGCTCGTTCGTAGTAATGAAATCTATATTCTTTTCGATGAGCCATTTCATATCTTTGGGTTTGTTTACCGTCCAGGCATTAGCTTTCAGTCCCAGGTCATGACATTCTTTGATCCATTCGGGATGTCTCTGGAAAACACTCAGGTGATAATCCGGTCCGGCACATCCCATTTCTTTTAATTCTTTCGGGGTTAATTTTCCATCCAGGTAGAATACAGGCGTACCGGCAGGTGCCAACCGGATAAACTCTTTGGTGGCATGCAATGAAAAGGTAATGTACTCCATTCTCTTTTCCAATCCTAACTTCTTGACCATATTTACTATTTTTTCAACAGCCAGCGTTTCGCGTTCGGGTCTGCTATGCGCTTTTAGTTCGAGGATGAGCTGTGTTTTGGTTTTCTTGGCAGCTTTGAGATATTGTTCCAGTGTGGGGAGCTGTTCACCATTGTCCAGTTTGAGTGAGGTGAGTGTTGCAGCCGTGGAACGTTCCATGCTTTTTAGTTTGAAAATAGGATCATGATTCACCACTAATTTATCATCAGCTGTGAGCCACACATCAAATTCGGAACCGTAGCAACCGATAGAATCAGCCTTCAGGAGGGCAGCGATACTGTTTTGTGCCGAACCATCTGTTTTCCAGTAACCACGATGGGCGATAACCTGGGTTTGAGCTATTGCACTGTAAGTTGAGAGAATCAGGGCGGAGGTAAGAAGGATTTTCTTTATTTTCATACTATATAATTCTGTGAGTTAGTAGAGTGAGACAAAGGTAAAGAAGATATTATGAATTGCAAGTTATGGATTGCGAATTTGTGTGAAAAGAGTGATATAAATGGACTGATAGGGAGAATGGAGTTACAGGAATATTACAATGCTCCTGAGGTATTTGAGAGGGGGTGTACAGACTACGCCTTGGCTGCATGCAGGCAAGGCGTAGTCTCCATGTAGTGAAAGTATACACTGCACACAGAGTGAAAAATCAATGTTTTTTACTTGTTAATCCGAATCAGCAGTTGAAAACCTATTCCGCATGGAAAGGTACGCCGTGCGATAGTTTATTTGTGCTAATCTGCGTTTCATCAGATAAATAGTACTCTGTGAAACTCTGTGGTGAGTTCAGTTCACTTCTGAACAACTTTGAACTGAATATCCAACTATTGATTCACATTAATAGTTAGTAAGCTTCTTCGTGCACATCTTTTACGGCTCGTCCGCTTGGTTCATTCTTGCCCTGGAAGGAAGCGTCCCATGCCAATGCTTCTGCTGTGGAGCAAGCTACGCTTGGTACACTTGGTACACATCTTGCCGCCGATGCACTGGGGAAGTGTTCTTCGAAGATGCTTCGGTAATAATATTCTTCTTTATTCTGCGGTGTGTTGACCGGGAAACGGTCTGCCGCCTTTGCCATTTGTTCATCACTTATAGCGGTGGCAGTGATTGCTTTCAATGTATCAATCCAACTGTAGCCTACTCCGTCACTGAATTGTTCTTTTTGTCTCCATGCTACACTTTCGGGCAACATATCTGCAAAGGCTTCACGCACAATTTTCTTTTCTATCACTTTACCCGGAGCCATTTTAGCTTTCGGGTTGAGGCGCATGGCAACATCCAGAAACTCTTTATCGAGGAATGGAACGCGTCCTTCTACTCCCCAGGCCGACAAACTTTTGTTGGCCCGCAGGCAATCATAAAGATACAGTTTGGAGAGTTTACGAACGGTTTCATCATGAAAGGCACGGGCGTCGGGTGCTTTGTGGAAGTAGAGATAACCGCCGAATATCTCATCTGCTCCTTCACCACTAAGTACCATTTTGATTCCCATTGATTTGATAACGCGTCCCAGCAGATACATTGGGGTAGAGGCGCGAACGGTGGTAACGTCGTATGTTTCGATAAAGTAGATAACATCACGAAGTGCATCGAGACCTTCCTGAATGGTATAATTTATTTCGTGATGTACGGTTCCGATATATTCGGCAACTTCGCGGGCTTTGATAAGATCGGGGGCTCCTTTCAGACCGATTGCAAAGGAGTGGAGCTGTGGCCACCAAGCATCACTGGCTCCATCGGTTTCGATACGTTTGGCAGCATATTTCTTGGCTATGGCTGAGATCACTGAAGAATCCAACCCTCCGCTCAGTAGTACACCATAAGGCACGTCACTCATCAATTGGCGGTGTACGGCTTCTTCAAGTGCATCGTGTAAGTCGGTTACAGAGGCAGGGTTGTTTTTTACTGCTTCATAGTCTGTCCAGTCGCGGGTGTACCATTGTTTCATTTTTCCCTCTTTACTATAAAAATAATGGCCGGGAAGGAATGGTTCGTATTCGTCACAGAAACCTTCAAGAGCTTTCAGTTCACTGGCTACGTAGATTGTTCCATCTGCATCATGTCCTATATAAAGAGGTATTACGCCAATAGGGTCACGGGCGATAAGGAATTCATCCCGTTCTTCATCGTAAAGAGCAAAAGCGAAGATGCCGTTCAACTCTTCGAGGAAATGAATACCTTTGTCCTGGTAAAGTGCCAGAATGACTTCGCAGTCACTACCTGTCCGGAATTCATAGCGTCCGGCATACCGGGTACGTATTTCACGGTGATTATAGATTTCGCCGTTAACGGCAAGAATTTGTTTACGGTTGGGAGAGTAAAGGGGCTGTCCTCCACTTTGCGGATCTACAATGGAAAGGCGTTCGTGTGCAAGGATCGCACTGCCTCCGGTGTAAATACCACTCCAATCCGGACCACGATGACGGATTTTTTGTGCCATGCGTAACGCTTTGTTCCGCAACTCTTCTGATTGGCTCTTAATCTTGAATATACCTACTATTCCACACATAATTTTGATTTACGATTTTACGATTTACGATTGAAATTACTTTGATTTACGATTGGACAATTTACGATTGATGTTACTTTGATTTACGATTGATGATTTACGATTACTTGTAGTAACTTCAATCGTAAATCGTAAATAGTCCAATCGTAAATCAGATCGTTTTATCTATCTCAGCAGCAATTTTTCGTCCTCCCGCCATGGCACGTACAACAAGGCTCGCTCCGGTTGCTGCATCACCGGCGATGAATACATTCTTGGGGAATTCTGGCTGTTCCGGTTTGAGGAATCCCATTGCAAGCAATACTATATCGGCTTCGATAATCTCTTTCTTTCCGGTTGGTACCATCGTGGGGCGTCCTCCATCAGTAGAAGGTGTCCACTCCACTTGTTCAACTTCTACGCCGGTTACTTTGCCATTTTTACCAATGAATTGGTTGGAAGTGAGCGACCAACGGCGGGTACAACCTTCTTCGTGTGAAGAAGTCGTTTTGAGTACTACGGGCCATTGCGGCCATGGAGTAGCGTCATTGTGCCCAACGGGTGGCTGTGGCATGATCTCTATCTGTGTTACGCTAATAGCTCCCTGACGTATACTGGTTCCGATACAGTCCGATCCGGTATCGCCACCACCGATAACAAGTACTTTTTTTCCTTTAGCACTTACCAGTTTATCTTTAGAGAAGGTTTGTCCTTCCACAATCCGGTTCTGTTGCGAAAGCATTTCCAAGGCGAAATGTATACCTTTTAATTCACGCCCCGGGATAAGAAGATCTCGTGGCGTCTCTGCTCCGGTACAGATGCAATATGCGTCGAACCCTTCCGGCAGATGGGTGGGATCTATGGTTGTATTCATTTCAAAACGGATACCCTCTGCTTTAAGTAGTTGGATACGGCGGTCTATGATATTTTTGTTCAGTTTGAAGTTGGGGATACCGAAACGTAGCAGTCCTCCCGGAGCCTCTGCCTTGTCGAACAGAGTGACGGTGTATCCTTTCCGGTTTAGTTGGTTGGCTGCTGCCAGTCCGGCAGGGCCTGCACCAATCACAGCTACCTGTTTTCCATTGCGTTGTGGCATTACCGGTATGACATATCCCTCCCGGAAAGCAGCTTCTATGATAGCTGCCTCGTTCTCCCGGATAGTCACAGGTTCATCACAAGACAGTTTCAATACACAACTTTTCTCACAAAGTGCCGGACAGATACGCCCTGTAAACTCCGGAAAGTCACACGTGGCAGCCAGTATTTCATAAGCTTCTTTCCACTTTCCTTTGTAGAGGGCGTCTTGCCACTCAGGTTGTTTGTTACCCAACGGGCATGCCCAGTGGCAGAAGGGTACACCACAGTCCATACAGCGTGATGCTTGTAGCTTACGGTCGTGGGTGTTAAGGGTTTGTTCTACTTCACTATAGTCAGTGATACGTTCATATACGGGGCGATATCCGGCCTCCTGACGGCGTATGGTTAAAAATGCTTTAGGATCTCCCATGATGATAATGAATTAGTGATTAGTGATAAGCGATAAGTGATTAGTGGTAAGTGATTAGTGATAAGTGGCTGCGCTATTATACCGCATGGTACTAATCACTACTCACTAACCCACTTATCACTATTTAATAGTCTCTTTGCATATCCGCAATTTTCTGTTGTAGCTTTCGCATTTGTTCCTCCTGCAAAACCTTTTTGTATTCGATAGGTACCACCTGGATGAATTCGTCTGCATAGCGGTTCCAATCGTCGAGCATGATACGGGCTAATTTACTGCCGGTGTAGAGGTAGTGCTGGCGGATGAGTTCGTGTAATTCTTTGCGGTAGCTTGCTTCTTCGATAAGAGATAGTTCTACCATTTCCATGTTACAGAAGTAGTCAAAGTTACCCTCTTTGTTCCACACATAAGCCACACCGCCACTCATTCCGGCAGCAAAGTTCCGGCCCGTTTGTCCTAAAACTACCACACGTCCGCCTGTCATATATTCGCAGCAATGATCGCCTACGCCTTCTACTACGGCTATGGCACCCGAGTTGCGGACAGCAAAGCGTTCTCCCACGCGGCCATTGATATAAACCTCTCCGCTGGTAGCTCCATATAATAAGGTGTTCCCGGCAATTGTATTCTTCTCTGCCTCAAAGTTACTTCGTACGGGCGGAAGCACAGCGATACGTCCGCCACTCAATCCTTTGCCAAGGTAATCATTTGCTTCGCCTTCCAGTTTAAAACTAACTCCTGGTGTAAGGAATGCGCCGAAAGATTGTCCGGCAGAACCTTTAAATTTAATGTTCAGTGTATGTTCCGGTAATCCTTTTGCGCCATACCGTGAAGCAATGGCCCCCGAAAGCATAGCGCCCACCGCGCGATCCGTATTGGCAATGGTATACTCCAATGACACCTCTTTTTGATGTTCGATAGCCTCTTTGGCAGCACTTAAGATTGTTACGTCTTTTACGGCAGAGATACCATGATCCTGATCACTGACGTGATGGATGGCTGCACTGCTCTCTATGCGTGTGAGCAGTTTGCTGAAATCAATGAGACGGTGCTTTTCGTTTCCGTTATCCGGTTTGCGTTCAATGAGGTCGGTGCGTCCAATGATATCATCGAGTCTTTCCACACCAATTTCTGCCAGATACTCTCGTACCTCTTGTGCCAGGAATGTGAAGAAGTTGACCAGATATTCGCTTCGTCCGTGGAAGCGTTTGCGTAACTCTTCATTTTGTGTAGCAACTCCGACGGGACAGGTATTCATATGGCATTTGCGCATCATCACGCAGCCCAGTACAATCAGTGCGGAAGTTGCAAAACCAAACTCCTCTGCACCTAACATAGCCATTAGAATAATGTCACGTCCGGTTTTCAGTTGTCCGTCCACTTGCAGCATAACCTGTCCGCGAAGCCCGTTCAGCACCAGTGTCTGTTGCGTTTCGCTTAGTCCCAGTTCCGGAGAGATACCTGCATAACGGATAGATGAAGCAGGTGAAGCTCCTGTACCTCCTTCTGCACCAGAGATTACAATCAGGTCAGCCTTTGCCTTTGCTACCCCGGCAGCGATGGTTCCTACTCCGCTTTCGGCTACCAGTTTTACGCTGATTTTGGCTTTCGGGTTTACATTCTTCAAGTCGAAGATAAGCTGTGCCAGATCCTCGATGGAGTAGATGTCATGGTGAGGTGGGGGAGAGATTAGTGAGATGCCCGGTATGGAGTGGCGCGTTTTGGCAATCACCTGATCTACCTTGTAACCCGGCAATTGACCTCCTTCGCCCGGTTTAGCTCCCTGAGCTATCTTTATTTGTATCTCATCTGCATTAACAAGATATTCGGCAGTTACACCAAAGCGTCCTGAAGCAACCTGTTTAATAGCACTACGCAGGTTGGTTCCATCCGGACGGGGAGTGAAACGTTCGGCATCTTCCCCGCCTTCGCCTGTGTTGCTTCGTCCGTGTATTTTGTTCATGGCTATAGCCATGGCTTCGTGTGCTTCGCGGCTGATAGAGCCATAACTCATAGCACCCGTTACGAATCGCCGCAGTATGTTTTCTACTGGTTCAACACGGTCTATACTGATCGGGTTACGTTTGAACGAAAGGAAGTCACGAAGGAAGATGGGAGCTTCTTTTTCGTCCACCATGGTGGTAAACTCTTTGAATTTTTTATAGCTGCCCAGGCGTGTTGCCAATTGCAGGGTACTGATCGTTTCCGGGTTCCACGCATGTCTTTCTCCATCTTTGCGGAAAGTATAGATGCCACGATTCTTTAGTTGAGAGTTGCCAGTTGAGGGTTGAGAGCCGGCTGTACCGCTATGCTGCATAGAACTTTCAGCTTTCAACTTTTCACTTTCAACTGCAATAGCATCCTGTGCTATTTCTTCCAGACGGATACCGCCGATACGTGAACTTAACCCGCCAAAGTAGGCGTTGCTTAACTCTTCACTCAGACCTATGGCTTCAAATATTTTGGCTCCCCGATAAGAACGGATGGTACTGATACCCATTTTACTCATTACTTTGAACAATCCCTTGCAGATGGCTTTGATATAATTCTTCTCTGCTGTGGCATAGTCCAGTTGAATCTCTTTTTCCGCCACCAGTTTGTCGAGGACGGCAAATGCCATATAGGGATTCAGTGCACTTGCTCCGAAACCAAGTAACAGAGCAGCATGCATCACTTCGCGTATTTCACCGCTCTCTACAATGAGGGCTGTCTGCACACGTTTTCCTACCGCTATAAGGTGATGGTGCACTGCACTTACAGCCAATAACGAGGGGATGGCTGCATGTGTAGCATTTACGTCACGGTCCGTCAGTACAATGTAGTTTACTCCGTCTGCCACTGACTCTTCCGCTTGCTTGCATAGATTGTTCAAGGCTTCCTGCAACCCCGCCTTACCACGTGATATTTCAAAAAGCATGGGCAGTTTTATTGTGTTGAAACCTTTGTAACGAATGTTGCACAGAATATCCAGTTGAGTATTATTCAAGATAGGGTGGTTCAGGCGTACCATTTTACAATGGCTCTCGCTTGGTGTTAGAATATTCATCCCTACTGCTCCGATATATTCAGTCAGCGACATTACCAGTTCTTCCCGGATGGGGTCAATGGGAGGATTGGTCACTTGGGCAAACTGTTGGCGAAAGTAGTTGTATAACAGTTGCGGCTTGTCCGAAAGTATTGCCAATGGAGTGTCGTTACCCATTGAATGAATCGGTTCTGCCCCGGTGGTAGCCATCGGGCTGATAATCTTTTCTATATCCTCTTTCGAATAGCCGAAAGTGCGTAACATACAATCGTACCTCTCTATGCTGTGAGGAACTTTGCGTCCACTTTTCAGCTCATCCAGTTCAATGCGGTTGGCTGACAGCCAGTTCCGATAGGGTTTGGCATTTGCCAATTGTTGTTTCAGTTCGTCATCATAATATATTTCTCCCTTTTCGGTATCTACCAGTAAGATTTTGCCAGGCTGCAGGCGTCCTTTTTCTTTGATATCTCCCGGCTCAAAGTCCATCACACCTACTTCGCTGGCTACTACCATCATGTCGTTTTTAGTGATAAGATAACGTGCCGGACGTAACCCATTGCGGTCGAGCATTCCTCCTGCATAGCGTCCGTCACTGAAGAGTAGTGCGGCAGGGCCATCCCATGGTTCCATTAGAATGGAATGATATTCGTAGAAGGCTTTCAACTCCTCACTGATTGGATTCTTCTCGTTGAAAGATTCCGGTACGAGCATAGCCATGGCATGAGGCAGGCTGAGACCGGACATCACAAGAAACTCCAGCACATTATCCAGTGAGGCACTGTCACTCATCCCTGGCTGAATGATGGGACGTATCTCTTTAATATCTCCCAGGGTAGGAGATGAAAGAACACTTTCGCGTGCTTCCATCCATCCCCGATTACCACGGATCGTATTGATTTCACCATTGTGGGCAAGTAAGCGGAAAGGTTGTGCCAGTCCCCATGTTGGGAAAGTGTTTGTACTGAAACGTGAATGTACCAATGCTAATCCACTGGTGAAGTAACTGTTTGTGAGGTCCGGGAAGTAGTTGCGTAGTTGCAGTGACGAAAGCATACCTTTGTAGATAATGCTTTTTGTTGATAGTGAAACGATATAGAAATCGTCCTTTGTGGCGATGGAAGAGTTGCGTATCCTGTTTTCAATCTTCTTCCTTATTATATATAATTTACGGTCGGCCGTTTCTGTTTCTGTAAATCCGGTGATAAAAATCTGTTTTATGTCCGGTTCTGCTGCCAGTGCGGCTTCTCCTAAAATTTCAGGGCAGGTAGGCACATTGCGCAGGTGCATGAGTGTAAGTCCTTCCTTTTCAGTCTCTTCAATAATAATACTCAGAATGTCTGCCTGGTCTTTCGGCTCTTTTGGCAAAAAGATCAGTCCTGTGCCGTAACGTCCTTTTTCGGGTACGGGGATACCTTGTAATAAAATGAATTCATGAGGAATCTGTAACATGATACCTGCACCATCTCCGGTTTTATTATCAGCTCCTTCAGCTCCGCGGTGACGCATGTTTTCGAGTACTTTGAGTGCCGACTCTACAATGTCGTGCGATTTCTCTCCATGAATGTTTACCAGCATACCTACTCCGCAGGCATCGTGTTCGTTTGCTGCATCATACAAACCCTGTTGTTCAGGCTGTCGCTGGTAAGGCAGTTCTTTTGTTTCGTTGTTAAAAAGTTCTCTTTTCTTCATTCTGTTTAGCTTTATTGTATGATAATACCTATTTATGCTGTCTTTTTGTTTTGCAAAAGTATTGATTTAATTTCATTTTGATATCTTTATTAGTGCTTATTGTGACATAAATTACATATACTTCATGTTGAAGTTATAAATTGGTAGTTCAATGTCGGTTTTTTATGTTAATGTGAAAGGTAGTGAAAGTCTTTTTATTAAAATTTGAAACTACTTTCTTTTTGAGAATAAAATAATAGAAAAATTAACGTTTTGACGTAAAAATAACTTTTTTCTATGCTTATGTCAAATATTTATAGTAAAAATAATCTTTATGTTATTATAATTGTATATCTTTGTACCCTGAAAACATAAAAATAGGATAATATGTGTGGAATTGTAGGCTACATTGGTAAAAAAGAAGCCTACCCCATCCTTGTCAAAGGGCTGAAGCGACTGGAGTATCGGGGATACGACAGCGCTGGGGTAGCACTAATCAGTAACAACCAACAGTTGAATGTGTATAAGACGAAAGGAAAAGTCTCCGAACTGGAAAATTTTGTCACACAGAAAGATATTTCCGGTAATATTGGTATTGCACATACACGTTGGGCTACTCACGGAGAACCTTGTTCAGTTAATGCCCATCCTCATTATTCCTCTTCCGAAACTCTCGCTCTCATCCATAACGGTATCATCGAAAACTACGCCGTTCTCAAAGAAAAACTCCAGGCCAAAGGCTATACATTCAAAAGCAGTACTGATACCGAGGTACTCGTACAATTAATAGAATATATGAAAGTGACTAATAACCTCGATTTGCTGACAGCCGTACAACTGGCATTGCGTGAGGTGATTGGTGCGTATGCTATTGCCGTATTGGAGAAGGATCATCCCGATGAAATTATTGCAGCGCGTAAAAGCAGTCCGTTGGTGGTGGGCATTGGTGAAGATGAGTTTTTCTTGGCTTCGGATGCCACTCCTATTGTAGAATATACTGATAAGGTAGTATATCTGGAAGATGAAGAGATAGCAGTGATACACCGGGACAGGGAGCTGAAAGTGGTGAATCTGAACAATGTGGAGATGACTCCTGAAGTGACAAAGGTAGAGTTAAACTTAGGGCAACTGGAAAAGGGTGGTTATCCGCATTTTATGCTGAAAGAGATATTCGAACAACCCGATTGCATCTATGATTGTATGCGTGGGCGTATCAATGTAGAGAGTAACAATGTTGTGCTTTCGGCCGTCATTGATTATAAGGAGAGACTTCTGAAAGCAAAGCGTTTTGTCATTGTAGCCTGCGGAACCTCCTGGCATGCCGGGTTGATAGGCAAACACTTAATTGAAAGTCTCTGCCGCATTCCGGTGGAGGTGGAATATGCATCCGAATTCCGTTACCGCGACCCGGTGATTGACGAAAGTGATGTTGTGATTGCTATCTCTCAGAGTGGTGAGACTGCCGATACACTGGCTGCCGTTGAGTTGGCAAAAAGCCGTGGTGCATTTATCTACGGCATTTGTAATGCTATCGGTTCGTCTATACCGCGTGCTACGCACACAGGTTCTTATATACATGTAGGTCCCGAAATAGGTGTGGCATCTACCAAGGCTTTCACCGGACAGGTTACGGTGCTCACTATGCTTGCACTGACATTGGCGCGGGAGAAGCAAAACATCGATGAGGCCCATTTCCTTGGTGTAGTACACGAATTGAGCCGCATCCCTGAAAAAATGAAAAAAGTCCTGAAACTGAATGATAAAATCGCAGAATTATCTAAAATATTCACGTATGCGCATAATTTTATCTATCTTGGTCGCGGGTATTCGTATCCGGTAGCTCTGGAGGGAGCTTTGAAGCTGAAAGAAATCTCATATATTCATGCTGAAGGTTATCCGGCAGCAGAGATGAAGCATGGCCCTATTGCTTTGATTGATGCCGAAATGCCTGTGGTAGTTATTGCTACTCAAAATGGAATGTATGAAAAAGTACTCAGCAACATACAAGAGATAAAGGCCCGTAAGGGAAAAGTTATAGCTGTTGTCACCGAAGGAGACACAGTGATCAGCAAAGTAGCTGATTATTGTATCGAACTTCCCGAAACACTGGAGTGTCTTGATCCGCTTATTACCACAATGCCTTTACAATTGCTTGCTTATCATGTGGCGGTATGTAAAGGGATGGATGTGGATCAGCCAAGGAATCTGGCGAAGTCGGTAACGGTAGAATAAAGGGATTTACGATTAGACGATTGACAATTTACGATTGGGATTACTTCCCATTTATAGATTAAGGTAACTTCAATTGTAAATAGTAAATCGTCTAATTGTAAATTCCTTCAATCGTCTAATCGTAAATCAAAATAGATTGTCAAATAGTAAATAAGTAAGGTGGAACAATTAAAGCATGAATGTGGCGTTGCCATGATACGCCTGCTCAAACCGTTGGAATATTACGAGAAGAAGTACGGAACGTGGATGTATGGATTGAATAAGCTCTACCTCCTGATGGAGAAGCAGCACAATCGTGGACAGGAAGGCGCCGGACTGGCTTGTGTGAAACTGGCAGCCAATCCGGGAGAAGAATATATGTTCCGTGAGCGTGCATTAGGATCGAGTGCCATTACTGAGATTTTTGAGACCGTACAAGGCAATTTTAAAGATCTGACCTCTGAACAGTTGCACGATGCTAATTTTGCCAAACGTACCTTGCCTTTTGCCGGTGAAGTGTATATGGGACATCTGCGATACTCTACCACCGGAAAATCCGGTATTTCTTATGTTCATCCGTTTCTGAGAAGGAACAACTGGCGTGCCAAGAACCTGGCCCTTTGCGGTAATTTCAATATGACGAATGTGGATGAGATTTTTACCCGCATTACAGCTATCGGACAGCATCCGCGCAAATATGCCGATACTTATATTATGCTCGAACAGGTAGGGCATCGTCTCGATCGGGAAGTAGAACGCCTCTTTAATCTTGCAGAAGCAGAAGGGCAGACGGGTATGGGCATCACCCGTTTTATTGAAGAGCATATCGATCTTGCCAATGTGCTGCGTTCTTCCAGTAAAGAGTGGGATGGGGGATATGTTATCTGCGGACTGACCGGAAGTGGTGAGTCTTTCGCTATTCGTGATCCGTGGGGTATCCGTCCTGCTTTCTGGTATCAGGATGATGAAATAGCTGTCCTGGCATCTGAACGTCCTGTGATTCAGACAGCACTCAATGTGCCTGTGGAGGAAATTAAAGAATTGCAGCCTGGACAAGCACTCTTTATCAACAAAGCGGGGCAGATTCGTACTACTCAGATTAATAAACCCCGTGAGAAGAGAGCCTGCTCTTTTGAGCGTATTTATTTCTCTCGTGGTAGCGATGCAGACATTTATAAAGAGCGTAAGTTGTTGGGAGAGAAACTGATTCCCCGTATTCTGAAAGCGATAAACTCTGACCTTGATCATACGGTGTTCTCTTTTATTCCGAACACAGCCGAAGTAGCTTTCTACGGAATGCTTGAGGGATTGGACAATTATCTGAATGAAGAGAAAGTACAGCAGATAGCTGCTTTGGGACACAATCCTGATATGGAAGAACTTGAATGTATCCTCTCACGGCGCATTCGTAGTGAAAAAGTTGCTATCAAGGATATCAAGTTGCGTACTTTTATTGCCGAGGGCAATAGCCGTAACGACCTGGCTGCGCATGTATATGATATCACTTACGGCAGCCTCCGTGCCGGTATAGACAACCTGGTGATTATTGATGACAGTATTGTGCGCGGTACAACACTCCGGCAGAGCATTATCGGTATTCTCGACCGTCTGAATCCGAAGAAGATTGTTATTGTAAGCTCTTCGCCACAAGTGCGTTATCCCGATTATTACGGCATTGACATGGCAAAGATGAGTGAGTTTATTGCCTTTAAAGCAGCTGTAGAACTCCTGAAAGAGCGTGATATGAAAGATGTGATTGCTGCTGCCTATCGTAAGTCGAAAGATCAGGTTGGCCTACCTAAAGAGCAGTTGGTGAATTACGTAAAGGATATCTATGCCCCATTCACCGATGAGGAGATTTCTGCCAAAATGGTGGAATTGCTCACTCCGAAAGGCACGAAGGCCAAAGTAGAGATTGTGTATCAACCGCTCAGTGGCTTACATGAGGCTTGTCCTCATCACACGGGTGACTGGTATTTCAGTGGCAACTATCCTACGCCGGGTGGTGTGAAGCTGCTCAATGAAGCGTTTATAAATTATATAGAACAAGTATACCAATTTTGAGATTTACGATTTTATGATTTACAATTTACGATTGAAGTTACTTTATTGGCAAATGGGAGTCATCCCAATCTTAAATTGTAAATCGTCTCATCGTCAATCTTTTCAATTGTCAAATAGTAAATAAATAGATGCGAAATGTAACTTTAATCCTTGACGACGGGAGCCGTTTCCATGGTAAGTCGTTTGGCTACGAGAAGCCGGTGGCGGGCGAAGTAGTATTCAATACCGCCATGACAGGCTATCCGGAGAGTCTGACCGATCCTTCATATGCCGGACAGTTGATGACACTGACATACCCATTGGTGGGTAACTATGGTGTGCCTCCTTTTACTTTTGAAACTAATGGATTGGCTACTTTTATGGAAAGTGAGAGAATTCATGCCGAAGCTATCATTGTGAGTGACTATTCGGAAGAATACAGTCACTGGAATGCAGTGGAAAGCCTTGCCGACTGGCTGAAGCGTGAACAAGTGCCCGGTATTACAGGCATTGATACCCGTGAACTGACCAAAGTGTTGCGTGAACATGGGGTGATGATGGGTAAGATTGTATTTGACGGTGAACAGTTGACAGTGGACAGTGGACAATTGACAGTTGACAATGGACAATTGACAGTGGATAGTTATGAAAATATTAATTATGTCGATAAGGTTTCTTGCAAAGAGATCATCGTCTATGCGAACGGTGAAAGTCGCTCTTTTAGTATAGATCTCCCCATTGCGCAGCTCAACTGTCAATTGTCAACTGTCAATTGTCAACTAAAGCGGGTTGTTCTTGTAGATTGTGGAGTAAAAACAAACATCATCCGTTGCCTGCTCAGACGTAATGTTGAAGTCATTCGTGTCCCTTGGGATTATGATTTTAACGGGTTACAGTTTGATGGTCTGTTTATATCCAATGGTCCGGGTGATCCTGATACCTGTGATGCTGCCGTACAGAATATCCGTAAAGCGATGCAGAATCCCCAACTTCCTATTTTTGGAATCTGTATGGGAAATCAGTTACTTTCGAAAGCCGGTGGTGCTAAGATATACAAGCTCAAATATGGCCATCGTAGCCATAATCAACCGGTACGCATGGTGGGCACGGAACGTTGTTTCATTACCAGTCAGAATCATGGTTATGCCGTTGATAACAATACATTGGGTGCTGAGTGGGAGCCACTCTTCATTAATATGAATGATGGTTCTAATGAAGGTATTCGTCACAAAACAAACCCCTGGTTTTCGGCACAGTTCCATCCCGAAGCTGCCAGTGGCCCAACGGATACTGAATTCTTGTTTGACGAATTCGTAAAGCTATTGTAATTCAATATTTACCGCAGTGTAAGCGAGAGTACGGGAGAAGAGAGTCCCGTGCCCTTTGTGGTGCAACCAAAAAATATGTAATCAATGAAAGAACAAAATATAAAGAAAGTATTGCTCCTCGGCTCCGGTGCTTTGAAAATCGGTGAAGCCGGAGAGTTTGACTATTCGGGTTCGCAAGCCCTGAAGGCTCTGAAAGAGGAAGGCATAGAAACCATTCTTATCAACCCCAACATTGCTACGGTGCAGACCAGTGAAGGGGTAGCCGATCAGATCTACTTCCTCCCTGTGACTCCTTACTTCGTAGAGAAAGTAATTCAGAAAGAGAAACCGGAAGGTATTATGCTTGCTTTCGGTGGGCAAACTGCGTTGAACTGTGGGGTGGCCCTTTACAGGGAAGGCACCCTTGAAAAATACAATGTAAAGGTACTCGGTACTCCCGTGCAGGCCATTATCGATACGGAAGATCGTGAACTCTTTGTAGAGAAACTGAATCAGATTGATGTAAAGACCATCAAAAGTGAAGCCGTAGAAAATGCAGAAGATGCACGCCGTGCAGCCCGGGAGTTAGGTTATCCGGTGATTGTTCGTGCCGCTTATGCACTTGGCGGACTTGGCTCCGGTTTTTGTGATAACGAAGAAGAGCTGGATGTGCTTGTTGAGAAAGCCTTTGCTTTCTCTCCGCAGGTGCTTGTCGAAAAGTCACTAAGAGGATGGAAAGAAGTGGAGTACGAGGTAGTACGCGACCGCTTCGACAACTGTATCACCGTTTGTAACATGGAGAACTTCGATCCGCTGGGCATTCATACCGGGGAATCTATTGTAATTGCTCCGTCACAAACATTGACCAATAAAGAATACCACAAACTGCGTGAACTCGCCATTCGTATCATTCGTCATATTGGCATCGTGGGTGAATGTAACGTGCAGTATGCCTTCGATCCTGAATCGGAAGATTATCGCGTTATCGAGGTAAATGCCCGTCTTTCGCGTTCATCGGCATTGGCGTCCAAGGCAACCGGTTATCCGTTGGCTTTTGTTGCTGCCAAATTAGGACTCGGTTATGGTCTGTTCGATTTGAAGAACTCCGTCACTAAAACTACCAGTGCTTTTTTTGAACCTGCATTGGACTACGTGGTTTGTAAGATACCCCGTTGGGACTTAGGAAAATTCCATGGTGTAGACAAAGAGTTGGGTTCCTCTATGAAATCCGTAGGCGAGGTGATGGCTATCGGCCGTACCTTTGAAGAGGCTATCCAGAAAGGTCTCCGTATGATAGGTCAAGGCATGCATGGCTTTGTAGAAAACAAAGAACTCGTGATAGCCGATATTGATAAAGCCCTGCGCGAACCTACTGATAAACGTATCTTTGTCATTTCCAAAGCTTTCCGTGCCGGATATACGATTGACCAGGTACACGATCTGACCAAGATTGATAAATGGTTTCTTCAGAAACTGATGAATATCATGCGTACTTCCGAGGAGCTTAGGCAATTGACAGTGGACAGTGGACAATTGGCAGTGAAAGATGCTGCTGCATTTTTTAACTCTCAATTGTCAAATCTCAGCCCTCAACTGCTTCGCAAAGCGAAGGTACAGGGGTTTTCTGACTTCCAGATAGCTCGTGGCATCGGTTTTCAGGGGGATATGGAAGATGGTATCCTTTATGTGCGTAATTATCGGAAGAGTGTAGGCATCCTGCCTGTAGTGAAGCAGATTGACACACTGGCGGCCGAATATCCTGCGCAGACCAATTATCTGTATCTCACTTACAGTGGGGTGGCCAATGATGTAACCTATCTGGGCGATCATAAATCTATTGTCGTACTTGGTTCCGGTGCTTATCGCATCGGGTCTTCCGTAGAGTTTGACTGGTGTGGTGTACAGGCACTGAATACCATTCGTAAAGAGGGTTGGCGTAGCGTTATGATCAACTATAATCCGGAAACGGTATCTACGGACTATGACATGTGCGATCGTCTCTACTTTGACGAGTTGACTTTTGAACGCGTAATGGATATTCTTGAACTTGAAAATCCGCATGGGGTAATTGTCTCCACCGGTGGCCAGATTCCGAATAATCTTGCTCTGCGTCTGGATGCACAGAAAGTCAATATCTTAGGTACTTCTGCCAAGAGCATAGATAATGCCGAAGACCGCGAGAAGTTCTCTGCCATGCTCGATCGTATTGGTGTAGATCAGCCTCGCTGGCGCGAGCTTACCTCTATGGACGATATTAATGAGTTTGTTGATGAGGTCGGTTTTCCGGTGCTTGTTCGCCCTTCCTATGTGCTTAGTGGTGCAGCCATGAACGTCTGTTCCAACCAGGAAGAGCTGGAGCGTTTCCTTAAATTGGCAGCCAATGTTTCTAAAAAACATCCGGTAGTGGTAAGCCAGTTTATTGAACATGCCAAAGAGGTAGAAATGGATGCTGTGGCGCAGAATGGTGAGATCATCGCGTATGCTATCAGTGAGCATATCGAGTTTGCCGGTGTGCATTCCGGAGATGCTACTATTCAGTTCCCTCCTCAGAAACTGTATGTAGAAACCGTTCGTCGTATCAAGCGTATCAGCCGTGAGATTGCGAAAGCATTGAATATCTCCGGTCCGTTCAATATCCAGTATCTTGCCCGTGAGAATGATATTAAGGTTATCGAGTGTAACCTGCGTGCTTCGCGTAGTTTTCCTTTCGTCAGCAAAGTGCTGAAGATTAACTTTATCGAGCTGGCAACTAAAATAATGCTCGGTCTGCCTGTGGAAAAACCATCAAAGAATCTTTTTGAGCTTGATTATGTCGGTATCAAAGCGTCACAGTTCTCCTTCAACCGTTTGCAGAAGGCCGATCCTGTGCTGGGCGTAGATATGGCTTCTACCGGTGAGGTTGGCTGTATTGGTTCTGATACCTCCTGTGCCATTCTGAAAGCCATGCTTTCTGTTGGTTATCGTATTCCTAAAAAGAGTATTCTCCTTTCTACCGGTACACCCAAGCAAAAGATAGATATGATGGGGGCGGCCCGTATGCTGGTCAATAAGGGGTATAAACTGTATGCTACCGGTGGAACACACCGAACTCTTGCCGAGAATGGCATTGAGAGTACCCTGGTCTACTGGCCGAATGAGTCGGACAAGCATCCGCAAGCGCTTGAAATGCTCCATAACAAAGAGATAGATATGGTAGTTAATATTCCGAAGAATCTCACTGCCGGTGAGCTCGATAACGGATATAAAATACGCCGTGCAGCTATCGATCTGAATGTACCTCTGATTACCAATGCCCGTTTGGCAAGTGCATTTATCAATGCCTTCTGTACAATGAGTGTTGATGATATTGCTATAAAGAGCTGGGAGGAATACAAGTAGAATAAAGACGTATAAAAAGAATGAAGGCTGTATATGGCCTTCATTTTTTTTATACGTCTTTGAATAAATCAATTTTTTCTATTAATTGCTGGTCTTGCCAATAGTCTATAATTTTCAGATGTTGCAATCGGCCTACTATAATGGCAGGATGTGTATTTATTTTTTTAGCAAAACGTTTAATAGATTGAGTAGAATAATCTTTGGAGTTGATAATTTCAGCTTCTTCTGATTTTGTAAGAGTCATTTTTTCTGCAAAATTATCAGCTTCTTGTTCCTTTTTTATTTGTTTGTCGGTATATTCTATATCTTCCAGAAAAATATCCTTCTTGCCATGTAGGAGGATGTGACCCACTTCATGAAAGAATGAGAACCAAAAGATGTCATTCCGATTATGACGTCCGGAAAGTTGTATGCATGGATAATCACCTATCCAGCGGGTAGCACCATTTATGGGAGCTTTAGGCAAACAGGGGGTATAGACTAACTTGACGCCTGCTTGTAGACAAAGTTTTTGAAGTTGAAATGGTAAATTGTCAGGTTGGGCTACCATTAGTTTTTTCATTTCCGGTAGTATCTCCTTCAGTTTTTTATCCGAATAAGGCGTGTTGGCTATTTGCTTGGTGGCTTGTAGTTCTCCTTGTCTCAACCATGCTGAAATGGCATATGGTTCTTTGGTATTTGCTAAAGAAATTCGGAAAGCAACTTTTAATTGTTGGTTGAAATAATAATCTTCCCATGCTTTAGGAGTACTGACTCCAAAAAACGAGAATATTTGATAAACTTTTTCTCCGGTATTTTTACATGGAGAAAGCCAACCTTTTTTTATCATATCGTTTATAGGAAATAGTTTGATCCATTCTACTGATTCTTGAATCAATCTCTCTCTCTTTTCGCGAGCTATATATTCATCATAAACTCTCTGTTTGTTCATCCAAAAATGTGCGGGGATCTGGGTAACACTCTCAAATGATACTGCCATATCGGAGGTTATAGAGCTATCTCCCCGGATGATTGCTATTATCGTTTTCTCTGGTTTAGTGACACGAATAGCAAACTCCTTAATGCTCATTCCCATTTCCTCCAACTTTTCAGCTAATGTTTCTCCTGGATGGAATGCTACTGGAGGAGTATAATGATTCATTGTTGTTGCCATATTTGTTCTTATTTACCGTGATAGTTACTAATTTCTATTATTTCTATTTCTTTTATTTCCAGCCAGATATATTTCCCATCTTTATCGGTTGGTATAGGTTTTTCATGAGGTTCAAAAATTAATCGATAGGGCTGGTCCAGATCACAGGCCCATTCTCCTTTGCGATCTCCTGTTAACTCGTGATAATGGCCCGGTAAATATCGTACATCTTCAAGAGTTTCAGCATTGTATAAATCGCCAATTCTTTTCATGAATAATTTAGCTCTGATTTCTCCTTGCTCTTTTTTACATTTCTTGTAATCCTCCGCTTGTTTGCTCAGTTTTTTATCTTGGAACAATATTTCCACTCCTTTTGTTTTTAGTTTTGATTGCTCTTTGGTGTTAATTGAAAAAGAAGATAATTATTCTTTTTGCAAAGATAGTGTTTTTATTCTAACTAACAGTAAGTGTTAGTTGTTTTTTATATTTTGATTAAAGGACTTATCAATATAACATAAAATTAAAACTTTTTTTATGTATTCAAGCCTTTAATAGTCTGATTTTAAACTTAGTATTTTAACATCGGCTTAAAATGCATATTAATAGTGTGTTAAGTACGTACTTTTGGGATATCAAAGTACGTACTTTTTTATTGCTTGATTTCCAGGTTTTTACGGTCTGTTTTTTACTGTGAAGTCCTGAGTATTTTCAGGATGTATTTCCCCGGTGCCTCAATCCTGCTCCAGTTTGTCTTTGCCAGTATTCTCCATATTTCCGTCCCCTTCCTGCCGTAGTCCGACAATCTCAGTATCGCTTTAATCTCGGCTCTGTCCTTCACATTGTGCAGCCTCAGGCTCTCCAGTAGCCCGCTGTAATTGTGTGTTTTCTCATTGAGTGCGTATTCGGGTGGGGGAGGAAGCAAAGAAATATCCTCCTCTTCTTCCTTCTCCCCGGTGGGGGGATCAGAGGGGGGAAGTTCTTTACTCTTCTCTGCTTTACTTTGCTTTACTTTACTTTGTCTGAAATTGTCTGCATTTTCGGGGTTCAACTCCATTTGAGTCGGTAACTTGTCTACATTTTCTGTAGTTGAACTACCGGTTTTGCATACATTTTTTGAGTTCGCACCCTCTGTCAGCATATAGGGAAGTTTCGTTAAGTCCTTCTTTCTACGGCTTGTAGCCTCCAGCCATACCTTTTGTATTTCCACAGAAGTCAGCACTCCATGTTTTTCGTAGCTTTCTTTATCGAAAAATCTTTTTTCGATAAGCAGGTTTACGATCTCTTCCACTGTCTTTTTATCGTATTCCGGTCCTAACTTCCTTGCAAAAATCATGCATTGGTCTTCTCCCCAATGAATGTAATACCCGTCAGTATATATCTTGCACAGCAACATGATCACCGCATGCGGCCCTTTCACTCCATGTATTGCCGTAATCAGTTCTATCGTATCGCAGTGAAAAAATCCCGTCAGTAACGGGAAGTAGTTTATTCCATAGTATTCTGTAGCCATAATTTTTTTGAGTAGTAAGTAGTTAGTAGCAAGTAGTAAGTAGTTGATAGTAAGTAGCCGGAATTCTTTTAGCATACCTCTGATACACTGCATAGATTCTGGCTACTGACTACTGGCTACTAACTACTGAATAGGTCTCCATTCCATAAAGTTCTCCACCAGGAACGTCCTCCATCCCTGTTGCTCCACGTCCCAGTAAACGATAGTACCTTCCACTTTTGCGGGATCGTATGCTTTGTGAAACTCTGCTTCGTAATAGATCAGTGTCCCTTTCACAAACTTGAAATCTCCGTTCTGCTTGTGATAGGCAATCATGGCATGCCCGTACAGCATGTGGTCCAACAATCTTTCCAGTCGTTCTGCCATCCATTGTGCGGTACTCTCCGGGTAACTTTTCTCCATCACGATCCGTCTTTTCCATCTTGCTTTCATTGCTTCACTCTGTGGCACCTGCCTTTTCTGTTTTTTCATACTATTAAATTTAAAATGATGAATAATTATTTTTTTCAGGTTGATGCTGTATACAAAGAAAGTGCCGCATCCTGAGAAAGCGGCACTCCTACATCTTTCGCTTCAATCTGCTGCGAATATATGCTTATTATTTTAAAATGAATTTACAAAATAGATGTCCTGCAATTTTCCTGTCTTCACATAACCGGATTACTACTATTTCTCTTCATTCCATATTTGGGATATGTAGGTTTTGATGGTGCTGTATTTGAGTGATTTATATTCTCCGTTGATATAGTGGACGAGTACTCCTTTTTCAGTAATAAACCGCGCTAAATTGGCTTGGCATGTCTTTAAATTTTCTCCCATTGCTCCTTTTTTATATAGCAATATCATGTCTCTGATATATTCTTCGTGACAGGAAATAATACCGCACATTGGTTTCTCCTTTTTTCTTCCTTTTTTTGATTGAATTTCCTGTTTATTAGTTAGTAAAGACTTTTTGTTCTCGTTTTTTTTACTCTTTTACTATCCTCTTTCTGTTGTAGTTTTTGGTTCATAATTTGCGATTTTAATTTTGTTAATGATAAAAATGTTTAAAATCGCGAAAGTAGTTAATTAATTCATTTAGTATGGATTATTTATGGGATAAAATGAAGGAAAATGCTTGTTTTATATGTCTATTATATTGTAAATCAATAAAATAACTATCGAATATAAAAGTGTTTCAATAAACGTTCGTTTAATTGAACGCAAAGATATGAGGTATTTTTATATTGGCAAAATGTTTAATAAAAAAAATGATATTATATTTGTTGAATTACCCTCAATACATTGATTACTAATAATATATAGTATTAAATAAATTGATATTTTATCTGTATGCTTTTATGAAAATCCCCTTTTATATGATGTGTAAAAAAAGCGTTCAATTAAACGAACGTCTATTGAAACACTTGTTGCTTTCAGTTGGCTCGTTTATAATAAGTTGTGCATCCCGCTTTGTTTTCGATAAAAACAAGTCCTTGCACATCTCATAAATCCCCTCTTTATGTTCGTTCCCTGTGATAGGGCCACTATTGAGGGCAAGTGTATAACTCATTGATAATCTCTTTTATACACGCTTGACCGGAAGGAGTTTTCACTACCCCGGTGTCCCTAAAGAATATCCAATTGTGAACAAATCCACCGACATACACTGGTATCCTCTTCGCGTCACTTACAGCCGCGAGCTTCTCCTGAAAGAGATTTTAGATGCCGAAAATATTGAGAACTTCATCCCGATGCACTACGAGTACATCCGGAAAGGGGAGCGTAAAGTACGTAAATTGGTCCCCGTGGTGCATAACCTTATCTTCGTCCGTTCCTCTTTGGAATGCATCGAACGTATCCGTCAGTCCATCGCCCTTTCTTTGGCTGTCCGTTACATCTTCAATCAGGAGCTTCGCCGCCCGATCACCATCCCGGATTCCCAGATGCGTAGCTTCATTGCCGTTTCGGGCAATTACGAAGAGCAGATTGTCTACCTCGACCCCATCGCCACCGCCTTGCAGAAAGGCGACCGTGTTCGTGTCACCGGTGGTATCTTCGAAGGTGTGGAAGGAGTCATCATCCGTGTCAAGGGAGACCGCCGCGTGTCGGTTTGTATTCAGGGAGTCATGGCAGTAGCTACCGCCTATATCCATCCCTCCCTAATCGAACGCATTCCCGATTCCTCATTATAATTGGTTGTAAATCATCTAATTGATAATTGCATCATTTTTCAATCGTAAATTGTAAATCGAAAAATTGTAAATAAATTCATGCTTCTACAATCACAAATCAATGCCCTGTGCCATATTACGCACGAGCTTCTCAACTTAGGTTTCGATGGTAGCCCCATTTATTCCGACCGTTTCTGTGAACTCAATCTCGAGGTATACCGTCAGTCCGAAGATCTCTACATCCGTCGTAGTTCCGGTGTTGAAGAAGAAGCCCGGCTTTGCTATGCCCTGCTGAGTGGTTTCCATGCCACCATTTACGACAATGGCAATAAAAATAAAAAGATCCAGGCGCTTCTTGACCGTAGTTGGAAGGTACTTGATAAACTCCTTGCTTCACTATTGAAGTGTCAGCTTTTAGTAGCTTGTTACGCAGAAACTTTTGATGATGAGTTGGCGAAAGAAGCTCATACAATAATCAATGGTTGGGAAGGTCGTGATTTGACTTTGGCAGAACGGGAGGTTTTTGACTATCTGGAGAGTTTGGAGGCTAATCCGTATCCGAACTGGGAAGAGGTAGAGTAACAGGTAACTTACTTGAATGATAAAGGTAGATTGTTGTTGAGGCCTGACGATATGCTGTTTTCATTTTTACTTTGTAAAGCAAAAGGTGGCTATATATGAAAAGAGTATTTACATTCAGATTTTATTTTTGTGTCAAATCTTTCTTCTAATAACAAGCGTATAGCTAAGAATACACTGTTCTTGTACGTCAGAATGTTGTTTCTGATGTTTATTTCATTATATACTTCAAGGGTGGTCTTGGACAAATTAGGTGTTGAAGACTTTGGTATATTCAATGTGGTAGGTGGTTTAGCTACGATGTTCACTTTCTTTAGTTCATCGTTATCTAATGCTACTCAGCGATTCTTAAATATTGAGTTGGGGCAGAATAATTTGAATGGTGCAAAAAAAGTATTCAGTCAGTATTTTTTGTTTTATTGTATTATAGCAATAGTCGTTATTGTGGCTGCTGAGACTATAGGGCTCTGGTTTGTATGGAATAAGCTTGTTATTCCTCCTGATAGGGTTGTGGCAGCTGTATGTGTATATCAATTCACAGTACTTTCTCTGTGTGTTACGTTGATTGGCATTGTATTCAATTCCGAGATTGTTGTTCATGAAAATATGCGTATCTACTCTTATGTAGGGATATTTGAGGGGGTGGCTAAGTTGGCAGTTGCTTTTTTGATAAGCGTATCACCTTTTGACCGGTTAATTGTTTACGGATTGTTGTTGCTGATTACAACGTTGACTGTTCAGGGTTATTATGCTTATTATGGATTGAAGCATTATGATGAATGTCAGATTAGGTTTATTTGGGATAGAGCTTTGTTGAAGAAAACGTCTTCTATAGTAGGTTGGAATATGATCTCAACAGCTGTAGAAGCAGTGAATGATTCGGGTGTCAATGTTTTGTTAAATATCTTCTTTGGGCCAACAGTGAATGCTGCCCGTGCAGTATCTTATCAAGTAAGTAGTGCTGTCAACAGTTTTATAGTTAACTTTTTTACAGCTGTCCGTCCTCAACTTATGAAGTCTTATGCCAATGGAGATCGCGAATCTTTGATAAAGCTTTTCTTTAACAGTACCAAATTCTCATTCATGTTGCTTTGGGTATTATGCCTTCCTATTTTTTTTTCTATAAACACCATACTTCATATGTGGCTGACGGAAGTTCCCGAATATACTAATACATTTACTTTATGGATTTTGGCCTGTTCATTAGTCATTGTGTTTAATAATCCTGTATGGCCTATTGCTCTTGCAATAGGAGATTTGAAGCGGTACGTTCCTTATGAAAGTTGTGTGTCTCTCATGATATTTCCACTTTCATACGTGGCTTTGCGATCAGGTTGTTCCCCGGTGATTATTTTTGTCATTATGTTTGGGGTCAAGTGTTGCTATGTGGTAGTAGTACTGACTATTATTAATAGATATATTCATTTCTCAGGTTATAAATATCTTCGGAATGTCATCTTGCCTATAGTTAAGGTGGTTTCTGCATCTTCCTTTATTGCATATGGATTGAGCAAAATTCTTCCTACTACTTTACCATATATTATATTACTTATCTTTTTGATTGTTTCATTGGCTCTTGCCGTCATTTGGATTTTGGGAATTACACATAGGCAAAGAGGGTATTTGATTACGTTTTTAAAGTCGAAATTGAGTAAGAAATAATGAAATATGATATTGTTTTCTTCCTTTATTTGATAATATTCTTAATATATTTAGAATCGATAAATAAGTGATTAAGTTGATAAATAAAAAGGGGGGATTGATAAAGGGTGGTAAAATATTATTGCTTTGTATTGCTTTTAAAGAGAATTGCTCGGATATTCATAATACAAAAATTGTTGATATTTACTCTACATTGCACGAATATACCCCCAATATTACTATTTATGATTCATGGGTCCATGTGGAGAAGGTAAAAAAGGAATACGGAATTGATGTCGTTAATGAGAATATTGCTTTTTTAGAAGGTCAGTTTGATGCTGTTATTCTTGGAGTAGCGCATAACGAAGTTAACTCTTTAGATATACGATGTTTCCTGCGTATTAATAATGGAGTGGTTTATGATGTGAAAGATGATATATTATGTAGGAAATATATTGATGGATGTTTATAATATGATTAACTATATATTGATAATTTATTTTCAATTAATAAATTACCTTACAAATGAATTTGATTAATAAAAGAATTTGTTTTCCGGTAGCGCTGAATTGTTCTTATGGAGGAAATACGATTGCATCATTGAGCAGGCTGGCCGATATATTGGTAGGAGACTACTGTGCTACTGTTATTTGGATTTTTCCCAAACAACCGTCAAGGGAATGGATTTCTAATATCCAAAAGAAGTATAAGGTGTTCTTTACTTCTAATTCATATGATAAATGCGAATCTGAGTTAAAAACATTTTTCAAGGACTGTACTCCGGATATTATCCATACTCATTATGAAGCGTATGATATTGCAGTAGCAAAAGCGGTGGATAGACGAGTTAGTATGGTGTGGCATGTCCATGATTATATGAGTTTAAGTAGTGGACGGCGTTCTTTTCATATATTGAGAAAAATCTATTGGCATCTCTTCTATTTTAGACATTATGGTATTTATGGGCGTAATGTAGAATTAATTGCTGTTAGTGCAGAAATGGCAGCATTCTGTAGTCATTATAAATCGGGAAATTTACTATCTTTTCCGCCTGTTTATTCAAATAATGAGTTATCCCAATTAAAGACTTCTCATATAAAGGTTCTGATTAATGGTATTGAGATGAATCGGGTTAATGTCTCAGAAAGTAATACTTTGAATCAGAGTCCTTTTACATTTCTTTCTTATGGTGGCCAGAATGTGCATAAACGCATTGATTATTTAGTGAGAGCAGGTGTAATATTATATACAAAAGGTTTGAACTTTAGAATAGTAATAACTAAAGGTGATAGTACTGAAAATGTGGTAAAGGAGATAGTTGGTAATAATATACCCTCTTGGTTGCAGCTGGTAGAGCAGACTAATGATGTTAATCAACTTTTAAATAACGCATCATGTTATGTCAGTACTTCTGTACATGAAACTATGTCTACAGCCATTGCAGAAGCTACATTGGCTGGTATTCCTGTTATTCAGAGTGATATTCCCGGTACATATTGGAATGCGAATAACCCCTCTGTTTTTTTGTTTAAAAGTGGGAATATAGATGATTTGGTAACTAAAATGGAGATGGTGATAAAATCTAATCGTACACAGCTTATAGAAGATTGTAGAATATCGAGACAGAATAATTTAGAACGACTTCAAATAGATACTTGGTGTAAAAAAGTGTTAGATAGCTATTTATTGTTGTAGTAAGTTACTTATATAATGTTTTCTGTTGTGAATTAGTATTGAATAATATATTATTGAAGTTATACAGTGAAGAAAATAATGCTTGTCTTTGGCACACGTCCCGAAGCAATAAAGATGGCTCCTGTAGTGAAGGAGTTTCAAAAACATTTAGAAACTTTTCAAACAATTGTTTGCGTGACGGGTCAGCATAGAGAGATGCTGGATCAAGTGCTACGTATTTTCGATATTACCCCGCAATATGATCTAAACATAATGAAACAGGGGCAGGATTTGTATGATGTTACCTCAAGGGTATTGTTAGGGATGCGTGATATTCTTAAAGAGGTGAATCCCGATGTTGTCTTGGTGCATGGCGATACCACTACCTCTATGGCGGCTGCGTTAGCTGCTTTTTATCAGCAAATTCCTGTGGGGCATGTGGAAGCGGGATTGCGAACACATAATATTTACAGTCCTTGGCCAGAGGAGATGAATCGACAGATCACAGGACGTATTGCTACCTATAATTTTGCACCTACTTCACTCAGCCGGCAAAATTTGCTGCAGGAAGGGGTAAGTGAAGCAAGAATCAACATAACGGGAAATACGGTAATCGATGCCCTCTATTGGGTACTGAACCGTATCGGTAATGATTACGTGTTGGGTACTGAACTGGAGAAAGTGGTGCTGAAGGCAGGGTATGATATTCGGCGGTTGGTGGGAGGTAGACGGTTAGTACTTATCACTGGCCATCGCCGTGAAAATTTCGGAGATGGATTTATTAGTATGTGTCTGGCCATTAAACATCTCACGGAAACCTATTTGGATGTGGACTTTGTATATCCTATGCATCTCAATCCTCATGTGCGAAAGCCGATTCACGAGGTATTCGGTGAGGATTTGTCTGGCTTCGGAAACATGTTTTTCATTGAGCCGCTGGAGTACCTTTCGTTTGTTTATCTGATGGAGAGATCGACGATTGTTCTCACAGATAGTGGTGGTATTCAGGAAGAGGCACCGGGTTTGGGTAAACCTGTACTGGTGATGCGCGATACTACTGAACGTCCTGAAGCGTTGTCTGCAGGTACAGTGAAACTGGTGGGAACCGATTTCAATAAGATTGTAAACGAGGTATCTGTTTTACTTGATGATAATCAGGCTTATGAACGAATGAGTAAAGCTGTAAATCCTTATGGAGATGGTTTTGCTTGCAAAAGAATTGTGGAAACTTTGAATAACTCCAAAATATGATTATCTAACGAAGTACACTTGTTAGCTGTCATATTGTTTATAAAAATGATTGATAACTAATCTTTTACTTACTACACCTCCCCTTATTAAGTTTTCGTGTTGGGAGTTTTCTTGATACTCTGATTAACATTTAATATTTTCATAAATATCCTATTGATACTGGCAGTAATTGTTGTCAGCTCTTTTATTGGGGGTATTGTATTTTAACGTTATAGTTTCTTTTAAAAATAGATAAGTGTGATACCAAAGATAATCCATTATTGCTGGTTTGGCAGAGGTAAAATGCCAGAACTGGCATTGAAGTGTCTTGAGTCATGGAAGAAACATCTTCCGGACTATGTGATTAAAGAGTGGAATGAGGATAATTTCGATCTGGATGCGTATCCTTATGCCCGTGAAGCATACGACAATCGGAAATTTGCCTTTGTAACTGATATTGTGCGATTATATGCTTTATATCATGAAGGAGGTATTTATATGGACACGGATGTGGAAGTGTTGAAACCTTTGGACACTTTTCTAAAGTATGATGCGGTGTCGGGGTTTGAGTCAAAAACTCAAATTCCAACAGGTTTAATGGCGTGTCGTGAGGGGCATCCTTTGTTTAAAGAATTACTGGACGAATATGAGGGTATACACTTCAAACAGACGGATGGAAGTTTGGATTTTACTACAAATGTAGTTCGTATTACTAATGCTTGTTTGAAATACGGTTTGGTTCCGAATAACCGGTTTCAGACGGTGAATGGTTTTACTCTTTTTCCGAAGGAATATTTTTGTCCAAAATCTTATGATGACGGGAAAATCTATCTAACGGAAAATACAGTTGCTATACATCATTTCGCAGGCAGTTGGTTAACACCCAAGCAAAAGATTACAGAAAGAGTTGTAAGAATGATAGGCTATGATAACTTCGAGACCATAGTTCATTTGAAAAAGAAACTTTTCTCGCTTTTTAGTAAATAAACTTTGAGATATGATAGTTAATTCTGAATTTGTGCTTGTTTCTATTTTGGTACCGATATATAATGTTAGTAAATATATAGAACAATGTGCCGTTTCTTTGTTTGAGCAGACTTACGATAATATAGAGTATGTATTTGTAGATGATTGTTCGCCGGATGATAGTATAGCTTTGCTGAAAAAGGTAATGGAGCGGTATCCCAAGAGGAAGGATCAAGTGAAGATTGTGGCGCATGAGAAAAATGCAGGGCTATCTAATGCAAGAATTACGGGTATAAACAACTGTAGTGGTTTATATTTGCTGAATGTGGATAGTGATGATTATATTGAAAGGGATATGGTTGAAGTCATGATGAAGAAGGCCTTGGATTCAGATTCGGATATGGTTGTTTGTGATTTTAATTATGTTTTTATTGATAAGGTGAAGAGAATGAATAATGTGGTAGAAAACGATCGTCTCGAATATATAGCCAGTTTGATTACAAGACATTCTTCTGTCTGTGTATGGGGACGTTTGATAAAGAAGTCTCTCTATGTAGCCAATTCGGTTTATCCTATACCGGATTTGAACTATGCGGAAGACTACGTGGTAACACCACGTTTAGTGTTTTATGCCCATAATATAGTCAAAGTGGATAGAGCTCTCTATAATTATGTTCAATCAAATAGTATCTCTTATACTCATAATCTTAGTTCTATTTCTATCGGTAATGCAATTTTGGCGAATGATGTACTTTGCGATTTTTTTATTAAGCACGGATTACATGATAAACTTCCTTTACAGGAGTCTAAAGCAATCAATTTAGTGACTTTATTGTATGCTACACCTTTAAATCTATTATCTGAAGTAGAGTCAGCATGTGAAGGATTGGACTTACGAGATTTAAGAATATCCTTATTGCATAAGTGCCTTTTAGTATTGGCGCAAAGAAAATGTACAAGATTGCTCTATGGTATATTAAGCATAATTAATTTCATGAGAAATATTCTATAAGTCTGGTTTTATGAACATTCTCTGGTGTGAAAGACGTAACTTTAGATATTGGTTCTTTTGTACAGGCTGTTTTATGTGGCTACTGTTATTCGTAGCATTATTAAATGTCACTGACTTACTTCTTATAGGACAAATGGCTACTGTACATTTATCTGTAATGGCAGCACTACTATTAGTTCGTTCTTTTTGTGCCAGGAATCCTTTATATTTTATTTTCTTTAGCTTTATTTCGCTCTATGTTTTGCCTGCTAAATTATTTTTTTTTGACGGATTATATTTTTCTGCTTATCATCAGACATTTTCTTATTATACGGCAGGCTATACAACTTTAATTTTTTCTTTATTCTTATTGTTTGTAAACTTGTTTTTAATCATACCTCAAGGAACAACTAAGCAGATTCGATTTCGGAAAAATAATTGTATCTTTTGGATTCTTTATATTATTGCTTTCATAATAGTGTGCATGTGCAGGAGAAAAGGGAATATGTATGGAGGAGAAGAAGATGGAGGGTTATCTACATTGAATGAATATGTCATAATACTTTTCTTGATCTGCTTTATATATAGTTCCAATGAGAAATTGAAAAACAGAGCTTTATATTTTCTTTATGCCCTTTATGCATTCTTTGCTATTATTACTGGTGGCCGTATTGAATTGGTTCTTCTTTTTTTTCTGTTATTGGCAACAGTGTTACAGTATAAGTTTTCCTTCAAATTTTTATTCTTGTGTTTTCTGTTTGGAGTGTGGGGTATGACATTGTTTGGAAAAATCAGACATGATCCTGTTATACTTCTTCAACAGGATATAATTTCTATTATTTTTGATAATCGTGCAGTTGACTTAGGGATGCAGACTTCCAATGAAGGGGATGTGTATTGGGCTTCAGAAAGGTTGTTGTGTTTGATAGAAGATGGGAACCTTAATTTTTTTTCTCGCATAGAGGCTGCTGTTTGTTACTTTCTTTCTCCATTGGCTCCTTCTTCTTATTTTCCTGAGACTGCAAACCTCTCCACTTATAGAAGGGATTTAATGGATACTGGTGGTGGAAACTTGGCTCCTGTCAATTTCTTTGTTATGTTTGGTTTCTTGGGTACTGTATTCTTGGGGTATTTTGTCTCTCGTATGCTAAATATGCTTTCTAAGGATAACTGTAATCTGCCGAAAATCTATATTCTATTGATGGTAATTACGGTATCCCGTTGGTTTGCGTACAATCCAATACAATTGGTAAAATTATGTGTTTGGGGGATAGTTTGTTATTATTTAGTGATAAGCGTAGACTATACTGTGAAAAAATATCGTCAGAATTGCTGATAAAAGAAATTCTTTTTTCCTTTTATTTTTTATAAATTACAACGTATGCCAATACTTTTACAGATAAATACTGTCTGTAACTCCGGTTCAACCGGACGCATAGCGGAGGAGATCGCTAATTTTGTCATTCAAAAAGGATGGAAAAGCCATATTGCCTATGGTCGTGGGAAACAGCTAAGTGCCAGTATCACTTATCACATAGGTCGTGATCAGGATTTATTAATAAATGCATTTGCTGCAAGGCTTTTTGATAACGATGGATTTGTGAGACGAAAACCTACGGAACAGCTTGTAGAATATATAAAAGAAATAAAGCCGGATATAATACACTTTCATAACCTGCATGGATACTATTTAAATCTGGATGTTTTATTTAAATATTTAATCGCTTCACGTACTCCTGTAATCTGGACTTTGCATGACTGCTGGAGTTTTACAGGGCATTGTACTCATTTTGATTTTATCAATTGTACTCGTTGGATGACAGGTTGCTATTCATGTCCGGAGAAACACAGCTATCCTAAAAGCTTGTTATTGGATCGTTCGTTGGAGAATTATGCTCATAAGAAAGAGTTGATATCTCAGTTGAATATATTGAGAATAGTTGCCCCTTCATCGTGGTTAGCTAATTTAGTAAGGAGTTCCTTCTTGAAAATATTTCCGGTAGCAGTTATTAATAATGGTGTAAATCTGAAACAGTTCTATCCCCGATCGACCGGTGGACTACTTGAAAGATATAGATTGGGGAATAGAAAAGTCGTTTTAGGAGTTGCCAGTATATGGAATGAAAGAAAAGGATTGAAATACTTAGTTGGGCTAATAGATTATCTTCCCGCCGATGCTTACCAGATTATAATTATAGGTGTAACAAAAGCCCAAAAGAAACGACTTCCCCCGGAAATAATAGGTATTGAACGTACTGAAAGTATAGATGAACTGGCGCAGTTTTATTCGTTAGCCGATGTATATGTTAATCCTACATTAGAAGATAATTTTCCCACAACAAATCTTGAAGCATTAGCCTGCGGTACACCTGTCGTGACATTTAAGACGGGAGGGAGTGTTGAAGCAATTGGCAAAGAACACCTCTGTGGTGCTATAGTGGATGTGAAGTCTGTTCCTGCATTGGCTGATGCCGTGAAGTTAATAACAACGAAGGATATAGCCATACTAAAAAAGATGTGCATAGAAAGAGCTAATAAGTATTATAATGCTTCAGAACGTTTCAAGGAATACTTGAATATCTATGATGATATTCTTTGTAAGTAATATACTCATAATAAGGCAGTAATATTATAGAATGAAAATTTCTCTCATTACCGTTACTTTTAATAGTGGCGGAACTCTTCGTGATACTATTCAATCTGTTTTATCTCAGACCTATCCGGAAATTGAGTACATCATTGTAGATGGTTTATCTGAAGATAGTACCATAGATATAATAAAAGAATATGTCCCCTTGTTTCAAGGTCGGCTAAAGTGGATAAGTGAAAAGGATAATGGACTTTATGATGCCATGAATAAAGGCTTCAAGATGGCTACAGGTGAGATTGTCGGTATTATTAACTCCGATGACTTATTGACAGAATCCGGTGTAATAGGGAAAGTTATCGATTGCTTTAAGGATCACAAAGATATTGACTGTGTATATGCAGATCTGTATTATGTGTCACAGCATGATACTTCTAAAATAGTACGTCACTGGATCACAGGGAAACAGCGCTCATTTTCAAAAGGGTGGCATCCTGCACATCCGACTTTTTATGTAAAGCGAGATATATATTTAAAATATGGGATGTTTGATTTAAATTTTAAATTTGCTGCAGATTTTGAGTTGATGTTACGATTAGTTGAGAAAGAGCATATAAGGTTATTCTATTTACCGGAACCATTAGTGAGAATGCGTTTAGGGGGAACTACCAGTAAAAATCTGACCAATATACGAAAAGGGAATATTGAATGTTTGAATGCGTTTAGAAAGAATGGAATACCTGTAAGTGTTTTATATCCATTTTATCGTTTACTTCCTAAATTGAAACAATACTTTCAATAATCATTTTTCATGAAACTACTTTTTACAGGAGCTTCCGGCTTCCTGGGCAATAACATTTATCCTCTATTAAAAGATAATTATTCTATTGCTACTATCGGATTGGCTTTACAAGATAATTACTCCGTTAATTTAGCTATAGAAATACCTAATCTAACAGAAAAGTATGATATTGTTCTTCATGCTGCCGGTAAAGCCCATTCAATCCCTAAAACAGAGGAGGAGAAACTGGCTTTTTTTGATGTCAATTTACAAGGTACTAAGCATTTATGTACTGCCTTAGAAAGTAGTGGCGTACCCAAATCTTTCATTTTTGTCAGTACTGTTGCTGTTTATGGCTGTGATTATGGTGAGAATATAACAGAGGAACATCCTCTAAATGGAATGACACCTTATGCCTTAAGTAAAATACAAGCAGAGCAATATTTACAGGAGTGGTGTAATAAACATCATGTGACTTTAGGAATTATTCGCCCTTCATTGATTGCAGGGCCTAATCCTCCGGGAAACTTAGGTGCTATGATCAATGGGATACGTAATGGTAAATATTTCAGCATAGCTGGTAGTAAAGCCCGGAAAAGTGTTTTGATGGTGCAAGATATTGCGAATCTGATCCCATTATTAGCAGAGCAGGGTGGTATCTATAATGTTTGTGATACCTATCAGCCTACATTCCGGGAATTAGAATCCGTGATATGTAGGCAACTTGGTAAGTCAATGCCGCTTTCCATTCCGTATTGGTTGGCAAAAAGTATGGCTGTTGTCGGTGACTGTTTGGGAAGTAAAGCACCTATTAACTCTTTAAAAATGAATAAAATAACCAAATCTTTGACTTTTAGTAATGAGAAAGCAATGCGTGAATTGGGGTGGAAACCAATGAATGTATTGGAGAATTTTAAAATTGAATAGTTATGCTTTGGGGAGTTATAGGAGGTTTGCTTGCTCTTGTTATTTTAATCTTTAGTGGCCTCCAACTGTGGTTTTATCTGATTAATAAAAACGAATAATGTATTATTTAATAGTCTTAGTTCTGCTTTTCCTGGCAGAACTTTTTTATTTCCGTATTGCTGATAAATGTAATATCATTGACAAACCCAATGAGCGCAGTTCGCATACCCGGATCACTTTGCGGGGTGGGGGGATCATCTTCTATTTTGGCGTATTAGCCTATTTCTTCACGAACCATTTCGAATATCCCTGGTTCATGCTTGCCCTGACACTGATCACTTTTATTAGTTTTGTAGATGATATCCGTTCTACTTCTCAGGTATTGCGATTAGTGTTTCATTTCTCTGCTATGTCTTTGATGTTCTATCAGTGGGGACTGTTCTCTCTTCCTTGGTGGACAATCCTTGTAGCGCTAATAATATGTACCGGTATCATCAATGCTTATAACTTCATGGATGGAATCAATGGGATCACAGGCGGATACTCTCTGGTTGTTCTTGTGGCTTTTGCCTATATAAACAGAGAGATTGTTTCTTTTGTGGAACAAGAATTGATTGTTACTGTTCTTTGTTCCGTACTGGTTTTTAATTTCTTCAATTTCCGAAAGCATGCAAAATGCTTTGCCGGTGATGTAGGTTCTGTAAGTATAGCATTTATCGTTTTGTTCCTTATCGGTAAGCTGATAATCAAGACGGAGGATTTCAGTTGGATTGTACTGTTAGTTGTGTATGGAGTAGATAGTGTACTTACCATTATTCATCGCCTGATACTTCATGAGAATATAGGATTGCCGCATCGGAAACATCTGTATCAGATTATGGCAAATGAGCTAAAAGTACCTCATGTGGTAGTCTCTTCTGTATATATGGTGATACAAGCATTGGTAATAGTGGGTTATTTCTATTTCCAGGCGTATGGTTACTGGTATTTATTGAGCAGTATTTTAGTATTAAGTATTCTATATGTCTTGTTTATGTATAAATACTTTGATCTGCATTTTTCTTTCAACTAACTGATAATTATCTCTCTACAAACTTTCTGAGAGAAACAGCTTTACCTCCCTATTTTTCGTTTGCCATCCGATAATAAACCCTCATCTTTGCAATGTTGATCAACGAAACGTGTGAATGAAAAAAACGATTAGTAACATTAAAAAGAGGAGGTAATTATGCCTTTATTTTACAGAGCGGTGCAATCACCGATGGCCAACAAAGCGGGAGCTAAATTATGGCATCTTAATCTGGTTAAAACCGGAGTAACAGTAACTACTCAGCAATTGGCTGAGGTAATAGCAGAGAAATCATCCCTTACGCCGGGTGATGTGCAGAATGTGGTACGTAACCTGATGTCTGCAATGCGGGAACAACTTCTGAACAGCCGTACGGTACGTTTAGATGGCTTGGGTACGTTTACAATGAAAGCCCGTACGCAGGGCAGGGGAGTAGAGAGTGCCGATAAGGTAAATCCGAATCAGATAACAGCTTTGAAGTGCCAGTTTACGGCTGAGTATACTCGCCCGGCAGCTATTGGTACCACACGTGCTCTGTTGCAAGGTGTACAGTTTGTGCATGCTGATTTGCTGAAAAGTATGACCGACGGGGGAAACCCAGGCGGTGAGGGTGAGGGGGAAGACCCTTCTATTTAGTTGCAAGTTGAAAATTGAGAGTTGAAAGTTGGCTGCGCGGCACTTGATACGTTATTAAAATGAGAGAGAAATGAAAAAGACGATTTGGAATACGATTTTGAAAGTGGTTATAGCTGTGGCAAGTGCCTTGGCTGGTGTATTTGGCGGACAGGCTATGATGGCTTAGCGGACAAATAGATATAAATAAGAGATCGCCCGGTTCATTCTTAGGAGTGAATCGGGCGATTCTTATTTGCTATAAGTCCTTTAGTAATACCTTACTTGCTTTTTTATAATACTCTTCTCTTGATTCTACCAGTACCCTCCATTCATCACTGAACTCTTCTTCTTTGTCTATCTTGAAGTTCTCGGAACCATAGGTGTCAAGACGTTCGAGTAGTACAGCCACATTCAGCTGATTGATATCCATGGAAGGCTGATAAGCAATGTTTTCACTTTTCTGGTCAGTCACAACTTCGTGTATCAGATTGATTTCCTGCAACTGATACAAGGTTTGGTTGGTGAGTCGTATCGGAATCTGATGTTCGTCTGCCAGTTGTTCGGAGGTATATGGGGGCTCGTTTTGTTCAAAGCGTTTGGCTATAAGAGACATAATGAGGATAGAGATAAAGTCTCGGTAACGGCGGCTGATATTCTGGGTGTCTTTATCGAAACTAAAATTCCTTATGTTTTGTCCTGCAAAAGTCAGTTCTGCTCCAAACAAACAGATGGTCCAGGAGATTTGCAACCACAACAGGAACATCGGTAAGGCAGCAAAGCTGCCGTAGATGGCATTATAGCGCGATACCCATAACTGACTGCTGATGTATAGAAACTGGAATGCCTGATAAGCAGAACCGGCAAGGATTCCTGATATCAGGGCATGTTTGAACTTCACTTTTGTGTTGGGCATAAATATATAAAGCCCTGTAAACATAAACCAGGTGAGCACAAAGGGGATAAGCCGTATCAGAAACTTCATAATAGGAGCCAGCAAAACGAAATCTTCTATCTGCTTCAACATTGTACTCATGAAGATGGAAAGACCACCGGAAACAACAATAAGGATAGGCATCAGAAGAAACATAGAGAAATAGTCGGTGATTTTGCGATACATATTTCTCGCTTTCTTTACTCCCCAAATGCGGTTGAAGGTGATTTCGATGTTACTTACCAGATTGATTACCGTCCACAATAACATGATTAAACCCACTCCGATGAAAACTCCACCTTTGGTTTGCGACAAGTAAGAGTTTACAAACTCAAGAATGGTATCAGAGGTTTCGGTTGCACCTCCAAAACCGTTGCGGAACTGATGTTCCATTATTGTGGAAACACCAAATCCACGGGCAATGGCAAATACAATGGCAAGTATAGGCACAATGGCGAGCAATGTGCTATATGTCAGTGCAGAAGCTTTATTGACAATACGGTCTTTGGTGAAACGGTTGATGCAGAGATAAATGGTTTTGATGATATTGTAAACCGAGAATTTAGTTTTGGTTACCTCATCTTCCGTGATACGCCAGATGTCATAGGTGATAAATTTCCATATATCTGCTATTCTTTTATTCATGGCATTCAGTAGATTATAATTTAAAAAAAAGCAGTCGGCCTGTAAGCCGAGTTCTGTCCTTGTATAATCTTTAATTTATAATTATGAATTAAACAAGTGCCTGTCATTTATCTGAGTGACATGTCACCATGCCACTTTAGCGGTCTACCCTCCGACATGGAGCGAGCAACTCTCATAACGCCGGTATACATGACCTTACAACTCCCAAGACGTACAGCCCGACACGTCACCATGCGGCTGGTGGGCTTTTACTCCACCTTCTCACCCTTACCTTACTTTCCGAAGAAAGAGAGGCGGTTATTTTCTTCTACGTTACTCTACCCTCACGGACAGCTTTCTGTTAGGAAGTGGGATGCTCTGTGTTGCCCGGACTTTCCTCCTGTGCCGAAACACACGCGACAGACCAGCCAACTGCTTTAGGGGGGCAAAAGTACGTCATTTATTTCTTTTATGCTAAAAAATAAACACAAACTTCTTCTTTATTGTTCGTGCAATCCCTATCTTTGCTTTTAGAATGGAGTCAGTAGTTAGTAGTTAGAATCCTTTCGGTATGACAACGCTAATATGCTGCACAGATTCTAACTACTATCTACCAACTACTAATTTCAATTATGCTTCAATGAAAATGCGTATCTTTTTTTTCAGCCTGTTATGGTTTATAGTGACAGGCATAAAAGCTCAGGACATTCCGTCCGTACCTGCCGATTCGGCTTATGGTGTTGTTAGTGTATCTGTTTGTAATATGCGTGCTGAGGGTAAATTTACCTCTGGTATGACTACGCAGGCTTTGCTGGGGATGCCGGTAAAGGTATTACAATATACAGGCTGGTATGAGATACAAACGCCTGACGATTATACCGGATGGGTGCATCGGATGGTTATCAGCCCGATGTCTAAAGAGAAGTACGATGAATGGAACCGGACAGAGAAGATAGTAGTAACGGCACATTATGGATTTACGTATGAAAAGCCCAATGAACATTCTCAGACAGTCTCGGATGTTGTGGCAGGCAATCGTCTGAAGTGGGAGGGGAGTAAAGGACATTTTTATAAGGTCTCTTATCCTGATGGCAGACAGGCATATGTTTCAAAGTCGATAGCAAAGCCCGAAAAAGAATGGCGTTCAGAGTTGAAGCAAGATGCAGGGAGTATTATTCGTACAGCTTATACGATGATGGGAGTTCCGTATTTATGGGCGGGTACTTCTTCTAAAGGGATGGATTGTAGTGGTTTGGTGCGTACTGTACTTTTTATGCATGATATTATTATTCCCCGGGATGCTTCGCAACAAGCATATATAGGGCAACATATTGATATAGCACCTGATTTTAGTAATGTGGAGCCGGGTGATCTTGTTTTCTTTGGACGGCAGGCTACGGCTGAGAAAAAAGAGTCTGTTTCGCACGTCGGTATATATATAGGTGATAAAAGGTTTATCCATGCTTTGGGGGATGTGCATATCAGTAGTTTTAATCAGGCAGATAAGGAGTATGATGCATTTAATGCCGGGCGATTGCTTTTCGCTGTCCGTTTTCTACCTTTTATAAATAAGGAGGCGGAATTGAATACAACACTTACAAACCCCTACTATAAAAAGAATTAGCATGCAAAATAGAAGAGATTTTCTGAAGACTGCCGCCCTGGCGGCTATAGGTTCCGGTCTGATTGTGAACAATACTTTTGCGGAAGCTTCTCATCCTGCTTCTTTTTCCATAAACCGGTTGGGAAAGGGTGGAAAGATGAAAATGAAGTTTTTTCCTTATGAATTAAAACTGAAGCATGTGTTTACGGTAGCTTCCTTTTCGCGTACTACGACTCCTGATGTGCAAGTGGAGATAGAATATGAAGGGGTGACCGGATATGGTGAAGCTTCCATGCCTCCCTATTTGGGGCAAACAGTGGATAGTGTGATGAAGTTTCTGAGTAAGGTTAATCTGGAACAGTTTGATGATCCGTTTGAACTGGAAGATATTCTGGCTTATGTTGATAGTTTGAGTCCGGGCGATACGGCAGCAAAAGCGGCGGTAGATATTGCTTTGCATGATCTGGTAGGAAAGCTGTTGGGAGCTCCCTGGTATAAGATATGGGGATTAAATAGAGAAAAGACACCTTCTACTACGTTTACTATTGGTATTGATACGCCGGAGGTGGTACGTGAAAAGACACTTGAGGTGGCCGGACAATTTAATATACTGAAGGTAAAACTGGGACGTGAAAATGATAAGGAGATGATTCGGACAATTCGTTCGGTCAGTACGCTCCCGATAGCTATCGATGCTAATCAGGGTTGGAAAGATAAATATTATGCGCTCGATATGATTCATTGGTTGAAAGAACAGGGAATTGTGATGATTGAGCAACCCATGCCTAAAGAACAGTTGGAAGACATTGCCTGGGTCACTCAGCAGAGTCCGTTACCGGTGTTTGCTGATGAATCTTTGCAGCGTCTTAGTGATGTGGCTGCTTTAAAAGGTGCTTTCACCGGAATCAATATAAAGCTGATGAAATGTACCGGAATGCGTGAGGCATGGAAAATGGTGACTTTAGCGCGTGCACTGGATATGAAAGTAATGGTAGGGTGTATGACCGAGACATCTTGTGCCATATCTGCTGCTGCGCAATTTTCTCCGGCCGTTGATTTTGCTGATTTGGATGGTAATTTACTTATCTCCAATGATCGTTTTAAGGGAGTGGAGGTATTAAAAGGCAAAATTACGCTCAATAACTTACCAGGAATTGGAGTCACACTGTCAGTCTGACAGGTACTAATGTGGCAATAAAATAATGTGCTAATTTGAATAATATGCCAATGTGCCAATTGCCATGCGGTATGCCACAGCGCAGCCAATTGGTATATTGGCACATTGGCATATTGGCACATTATTTAGCATATTATCCAAATTGTTTTTCTGCCATGTTAAAAGCCTTGTCATGTAACGAATGCAAATTTGTCAGTGTCCGTCGTTAAGCGCTGTTAATCAGTAAATATTCTCTGTTAAAAGAGGACAAAAAAGAGTGACAAGTGGAATAAGTGAATGATTTTTGTCGTTATTTTAACGTCATAAAGTTAAAACGAATTAGAATATTAACATTTTAAAGAATAAACAAAGAGTAGTATGAAACAGACAACAAAAAACATTCTTGGAGTAGGAGCCATCGTTCTTCTGAGTTCAGGAGTTGCAGGTTTAACAACCTATAAAATGATGCAGACAGGAGATAGCGACAAGCAGGCGTCATTTAATGAGGTGTTCCAACAGAATCCTGATGTGAAACTGGCTGCTTTTGATGCAATCAATGCGCAACCGGTAGACTTGACACAGGCGGCAGAGAATTCGCTTCATGCTGTAGTACATATAAAGTCCACTCAACAATCAAAAACTCAGACTGTTCAGGGAGCACCTGATATTTTTGACTTCTTCTTTGGTGATGGCGGCGGACGTCAGCGCCGGGTACAGACACCGGAGCGTGTAGGTTTTGGTTCGGGAGTTATCATCTCTAAAGATGGATATATTGTAACCAACAATCACGTGATTGATGGTGCGGATGAAATAGCGGTGAAGTTGAATGACAATCGCGAATTTAAAGGCCGTATCATTGGTACAGATCCGAGTACTGACCTTGCATTGGTGAAAATAGAATCAGACGATGATCTGCCTACTATTCCGGTAGGCGATTCGGAAGCACTGAAAGTAGGTGAGTGGGTACTCGCTGTAGGTAATCCGTTCAATCTGAACTCTACTGTAACGGCAGGTATTGTAAGTGCAAAAGCCCGTACGCTGGGTGTTTACAATGGTGGTATTGAATCTTTTATTCAGACGGATGCTGCTATCAACCAGGGTAACAGTGGTGGTGCACTGGTAAATGCAAAAGGAGAATTGGTAGGTATTAACTCTGTGCTTTCGTCACCTACAGGTGCATATGCCGGATATGGTTTTGCTATACCAACCAGTATTATGAAAAAGGTGGTTGCCGACTTGAAAGAGTTTGGAACCGTACAGCGTGCTATGTTGGGTATCGCAGGAGCTTCATTGGGAAGCAGCATAATGGAAGACCAGCAACCTATAGACAAGTCGGGTACTACGCTTCGTGATAAAGCGAAAGAGTTTGGTGTAGTAGACGGAGTTTGGGTACGTGAAATTACTGAAGGTGGTTCGGCATCCGGTGCAGATATTAAAGTAGACGATGTGATCATTGGTATTGACGGTAAGAAGGTTCACAACTTTGCTGACTTGCAGGAAGCACTTGCAAAACATCGTCCGGGTGATAAGATTACTGTGAAGTTGATTCGCGATAAAAAAGAAAAGAGCGTGGCAGTGACTTTGAAGAATGAGCAAGGTACTACAAAGGTGATAAAGAATGCCGGAATGGAAATTTTAGGTGCAGCCTTTAGAGAACTCCCTGCTGATTTGAAGAAGCAACTCAACTTAGGATATGGTGTAGAGGTAACAGGTGTTTCCAATGGTAAGATGAAAGATGCAGGTATCCGTAAAGGATTCATCATTCTGAAAGCTAACGGACAGCAGATACGTAAAGTGAGCGATCTGGAAGAGGTACTGAAAGCAGCAACCAAATCACCGGATCAGGTATTATTCCTCACAGGTATGTTCCCATCAGGAAAACGTGCTAATTACGCTGTAGACCTGACTCAGGAATAGTTTATTAATTGAAAATTGAAAGTTGAAAATTGAAAGTTACTATGTAGTGTATAGCGCAGCCAACTTTCAACTTTCAACTTTCAACTTTCAACTTTCAATTTTCAACTTTCAACTAAAAAAAGGATGCCGGTATACAACTTGTCGGCATCTCTTTTTGTTTATACAGATAATAATAATGGTGAAAAAGTTTCGTTAAGATAGTTAGTTAACAAATTATTTGTCGTAACTTTGCACTCCAAATCTGTTTTATAAGAATGAGACAACTAAAGATTACCAAAAGTATCACTAACAGAGAGAGCGCTTCTCTTGATAAGTATTTGCAGGAAATCGGTCGCGAAGACCTCATTACTGTAGAGGAAGAGGTAGAGCTCGCTCAGCGTATTCGTAAGGGTGACCGTGTAGCGTTAGAAAAATTGACACGTGCCAATCTGCGTTTCGTCGTATCTGTAGCCAAACAGTACCAGAACCAGGGTTTGAGTTTGCCTGACTTGATTAATGAAGGCAATTTAGGACTGATTAAGGCTGCCGAAAAGTTTGATGAAACACGTGGATTCAAGTTTATCAGTTATGCTGTATGGTGGATTCGTCAGTCTATTCTGCAAGCATTGGCAGAACAGTCACGTATCGTTCGCCTTCCCTTGAATCAGGTAGGTTCACTGAATAAAATCAGTAAAGCTTTCTCTAAATTCGAGCAGGAAAACGAGCGCCGGCCATCTCCGGAAGAGTTGGCAGACGAATTGGAAATCCCGGTTGATAAAATCTCTGATACGTTAAAAGTGTCTGGCCGTCATATTTCGGTAGATGCGCCTTTCGTTGAAGGAGAAGATAACAGCTTGCTGGATGTGCTGGTGAATGACGATTCGCCTATGGCGGACCGCTCTCTGGTTAATGAGTCTCTTGCGAGGGAAATTGATAGAGCTCTTTCTACGTTAACCGATAGAGAAAAAGAAATCATACAGATGTTTTTCGGTATCGGACAACAGGAAATGACATTAGAAGAAATCGGCGATAAGTTTGGTCTCACACGTGAGCGCGTTCGTCAGATAAAAGAAAAAGCAATCAGAAGATTAAGACAAAGTAATCGTAGTAAATTGCTCAAATCGTACTTGGGATAAGACGATATATCAGTTTTCGACAATTAAGGTATTAGTCGTGTAAGTTGAAGTGTTTAGGATAACTAAAAACGGACTTGCACGACTTTTTTGTATTTTTGTAAGAAAAATGTCCGTTTTTTTTAGACCTTCTTAATTTAAAAGAAAGATGTATGATTAAGTTGATCCGTTTTTTATTGATCTTGTTTTTAGCATTCTCTTTTTGTTTTTGGGGATGGGGAAAGTATACGAAAGAAGGCGGCACTCTTATTTCTGAAAAACAAGAGCGTTTGAAGGAGAAAGCAGACTCTGCAAAGGTATATTGTGTGAAAAACGGTTTGAATACAAACTATTGCTTTTTGGTTGATTTTAGTATTCATTCTGGTAAAAAACGATTTTTTGTCTGGGACTTTAAAGGCGATTCGATTTTGTGTGCCAGTCTTTGTGCTCATGGATATGGGAAGAATAGTACAGTCTCCAATCCTGTGTTTAGTAATATAGAAGGGAGTTATTGCTCTTCTTTGGGGCGCTACAAAGTCGGTGTCCGGTCATACAGCAAATGGGGGATTAATGTTCATTATAAACTGCATGGTCTGGAGGCAACCAATAATAATGCTTTCAAACGTGTGGTTGTTTTGCATTCCTATGATCTTATACCTGTCGTTGAGATTTATCCGGCACATCTTCCTTTAGGTATGAGCCAGGGTTGTCCTGTGATAGCCAATGATGTGATGCGGCGTGTTGACAAGTTGCTTAAAGATGAAAAAAAGCCATTATTGTTGTGGGTGTATCAGTAATGATGCCATTTCTTTGTCATTAATAAGAGATATTTCCCCTTTTTTGTTACCTTTGCCGCAATAAAACAGTTAAGATATGAAATACGTAAAAATACTATTTGCAATAGCACTGGTGTTTACTTTGTGCTCAGCGTTTTCAATTAAGAAAGGTTCTCATAAGCCTGTGTATGCTTTTGGCGTTTCTGCTTCATTTACAGATACTGTGGTGTACTATACGGATATTCAGTTGATTGATAGTGTTCATCTTGATAAGAATGGTTTTTTGCCACATCGTGAATTGTACAGCTATCAGTTTAAAAACTTTTTAGAACTGGATATGAATCAGCCTAACAGGACTTGTATGATTTATTTTTCGGATAGTAAGAAGAAACTCGATAAAGAAGCTTTGAAAATACTGGGAAAGTATAAGAAGAATAAAGCGGTGGCTTTGCAAAAGATTGATCCTGAAAAATTCAGGTTCACTAAACCGGAAGAATAGTTAAGATGTTAATATATAAGAGATGCAATGTTTGTATCTCTTATTTTTTTATCTTTGTGGGTAATATATTAAGAAACAGAGCATACTATAATTATGAGAATTACCATATTATCTTTATTGGTTTCATTTTTTATTTTGACTTTTACGGCATGTCGTGATGACAACGAAGCTCCGGAGGCGGAGAAGCGATCACGTACAGTATTGGTATATATGGTAGCGCAAAACAACTTGAGCTCTTTTGCCGAAGCAGACTTTAATGAAATGCTTGAAGGAATGAAGTCTGTGGATGATCAGAATAATAACTTGATCATTTATTGGGATGATAAAGATTCAAAACCGCGTTTAATTCGCCTATACAAGGATAAGAATGGTACGGTAAAACAAGAGAGGCTTCAGGATTATGCGGAACAGAATTCTGTAGATACTGAAATAATGAAAAGTATTTTAAATCAGGTCTATTCGGAATATCCGGCTGATAGTTATGGATTGGTGCTATGGTCACATGCTGATGGCTGGGCTCCTTATCCGGGAGTTAAATCCAGGTCATTTGGAGATGATGGCGGGAATTCAATGAATATTGCAGACCTTCGTAAAGTGCTTGAGGGTACCCGGTACCTGAATTTTGTCTTTTTTGATGCTTGCTTTATGCAAGCGGCAGAAGTTGCTTATGAGTTGCGTCAATATACAGATTATATAGTGGGTTCTCCTACTGAAATTCCGGCTCCGGGAGCTCCTTATCAGGTTGTAGTGCCTGCTATGTTTGAAGATGAAGATGCGGCAAAAAAGATTGCTGAAACATATTATACAAACTATGCAAACACGTATAATGCGGAGATACGGGAAGGGGAGTATAGCCCATGGAAAGACCGTAATTATCTTACTAATATTTGGGTTGCAGGGGTTTCGTCTGCAGTGGTAGATTGTAGTAAGCTTGAAGCGCTTGCCACTGTCACGGGAGAGCTTGTCTCAAAATATGTGGACGCATCGATCACTTCTGATAATGTATATTGCTATGATAAGAGAAAAGGGTATTCATATGATTACAATAACTCTAAACTCTATTATGATTTTGCTGATTTTATGAAAAAGATCACGGGTGACAATGATGAATATAAAATTTGGGAGCAGTTTTTTAAAGAAGCTGTTCCCTACTATTATACTACTCCAAAAAACTTTTCAGATTGGGTAGGGGCCTTTGATATGACTGGAACATGTGGCTTGTCTATCTTTATACCTCGTAGTTCAAGTCCGAAGTTAAATGAATTTTATCGTGATTATCAGTGGTATAACGATGCGGGCTGGGTGAATACTGGCTGGTAAGGTAGTATTGCATCTTGGTTGATTTTTAGACAATGCATAATTATTGTTTCTTGGCTATTATATTTGTTTTAAATCCGCTATACAAGAAGTGTTTTCGTTTTAATATGTGTAGAATCGCTAAAACTCCCGTTGCAATACCTATTTTGTAATGTAGCAGTCCTGTTGGCGAATTGGCTCCATCGACGAATAGTAGCAATAGTATGCCTGTAATAATAACCAATGCAAAGGTTATGGAGAAAAGTAACACAACCTTTTTTTTACCTTTACAGCCTGTCGTTTTTAATCCTTTATACCAGCCCCAATGGCTTTTGATGTGTACAATTCCGAATATAGAAATAACAGGCTGGCGATTGTGTGAAACACAGTCCAATTGTGCCATATTTCATGGTTGGCATGATGGCCTGCGATGTGTAGTTTTATTCCTGTGTATAACGATAAAATAAATAAGGGAATCAATATTAAATCCGTAAAGTAAATAAATCTCTTTCTATTCATTGTTCCTTTTTGGTTGCAAAGTTACAATGCGTTGTTAAATGGAAAAATAGACAATATAAGGTAAAGATTGCACTATTCAAGGTATTTCTTTCTATATGAGGTAGGACTTAGGCCTGTTGCTTTCGTAAATAAACGCGTGAAATAAGCATAATCATCAAAACCTAAATTAATAGCGATCTCTTTTATATTTAGAGAGGTATATATTAGCATTCGTTTTGCTCTCAACATAAGTTCAATTTGAATATATTTGCTTACACTGATTCCGGCAATGCTTTTAATAGCTTCGTTTAAATATACCGGAGATATATGTAACGATTTTGCATAGTGAGATATTCTCTTTTCTACGTGTAGTTCTTTGGAAAGTAGTTCTTTGAAAGCTAATGTGATTTCTATATGTCTTTTATTTTTAGATTGTTGTCGGATAATTCCTTGTATGGTTTCTGTTATTATCCCTACGGCAGCACGTGCTAGGTTTTGTATAATATGTTTTGATTTATTGTTCCCCGAATCGTTTATTCTGTGGAGAATGATGGCGAATAATTGTTCTAATTCAAAGCGTTGTTGATCGGTTATTTTGAATGGCGTCAGAGATAGAGCATATTCGGCAAGTATTTGTTTTGTCTCTGAGTCTATGAATACACTGTCAATAAACAAAAGAAATGTTTTTGCGTCGCCTGCATTGGTAACATGATGCACTTGATGGGGCTGGGTACATATTATTTCACTTTCTGATAAATGATAATTCTTAAAATCAATACTGACGCTGCACTTTCCGCTATCCACCATACCGAATATATAATAATCATCCTGATGAATATAGTTAATAGGCGATTTTGATGAAAAAGGGGAGACCTCTTTCAGGTATATTCCGAAATCAGATTGTTGAACGACTTTGTGTATTGGGATAGTTGGCATTTGATCTTTTTTTGCAAAGTTAATAAAAGCAACTGATAACTCTCCAAAACAATGTTAAGTATAACAGTAGATGAATGAGAAAGAATAAGCAACTATTTTTTATCTGTGGAAATCTATATTTCAATTTTTTGCTCGCACGCGTATACGCATGCGCGTATATATTATAATGTGTTCCTCTTTTTCTCTTTCTTTCCCTGTTTCTTTTTTTATGTTTTACAACACCTTTGCAAATCAGCGTCTTACAAAAAAGATTTCTTTTTATTCTAAAATAATTCCTGATATATTTTGCTTATATTGTAAAAAGGTCTACTTTTGCATCCGCTTAGCCAGAGGAGCTAAGTTATTAAGCTTGACATGATTGAAAGCGCGGATTACCGGCTAAGTTATTAAACAAAAAAACTTCCAAAAAGATTTGGTTTCAATGTTTAAAAGTTCTTATCTTTGCAGTCCGATTCGCAAATAGAAGGCGTTTTTTCTTTGCAGGTTTTTCTCCTTTCGCAAGAGAGCTGTTAGATAATCCTCGGAAAAAAAAACTAAAAAAAACTTCCAGAAACATTTGGTAGTTATAAAAAAGTCCTTTACCTTTGCACCCGCTTTTGAAACGAAGCGATTTAAAAAAAACGAAGCGTTCTTTGAAAAATTGATAAACAATACAAGTAGTACAAGTCCAAGACAGTAAAATGTTTTGAGAAATTAGAACCGTCAATACTTATATATAGGTATTTGAAATAAGGTCAATAAATAACGGTATCCTGAACAGAGCAACGACTTTGCTATTGTCTTTTGGTAATTTCAATCGTAAATTTCCAATTGTCTAATAGTAAATCAACAATACTTTTACAATGAAGAGTTTGATCCTGGCTCAGGATGAACGCTAGCTACAGGCTTAACACATGCAAGTCGAGGGGCATCAGGATGTAGCAATACATTGCTGGCGACCGGCGCACGGGTGAGTAACACGTATCCAACCTGCCTTTTACTCGGGGATAGGCTTTCGAAAGAAAGATTAATACCCGATGGCATAATATTTCCGCATGGGATTATTATTAAAGAATTTCGGTAAAAGATGGGGATGCGTTCCATTAGGCAGTTGGCGGGGTAACGGCCCACCAAACCTTCGATGGATAGGGGTTCTGAGAGGAAGGTCCCCCACATTGGAACTGAGACACGGTCCAAACTCCTACGGGAGGCAGCAGTGAGGAATATTGGTCAATGGGCGAAAGCCTGAACCAGCCAAGTAGCGTGAAGGATGACTGCCCTATGGGTTGTAAACTTCTTTTATAGGGGAATAAAATGAGCCACGTGTGGCTTTTTGTATGTACCCTATGAATAAGGATCGGCTAACTCCGTGCCAGCAGCCGCGGTAATACGGAGGATCCGAGCGTTATCCGGATTTATTGGGTTTAAAGGGAGCGTAGGTGGACATGTAAGTCAGTTGTGAAAGTTTGCGGCTCAACCGTAAAATTGCAGTTGATACTGTGTGTCTTGAGTACAGTAGAGGTGGGCGGAATTCGTGGTGTAGCGGTGAAATGCTTAGATATCACGAAGAACTCCGATTGCGAAGGCAGCTCACTGGACTGTTACTGACACTGAGGCTCGAAAGTGTGGGTATCAAACAGGATTAGATACCCTGGTAGTCCACACAGTAAACGATGAATACTCGCTGTTTGCGATATACGGCAAGCGGCCAAGCGAAAGCATTAAGTATTCCACCTGGGGAGTACGCCGGCAACGGTGAAACTCAAAGGAATTGACGGGGGCCCGCACAAGCGGAGGAACATGTGGTTTAATTCGATGATACGCGAGGAACCTTACCCGGGCTTAAATTGCATTTGAATGTTGGGGAAACCCAACAGCCGTAAGGCAAATGTGAAGGTGCTGCATGGTTGTCGTCAGCTCGTGCCGTGAGGTGTCGGCTTAAGTGCCATAACGAGCGCAACCCTTATCTTTAGTTACTAACAGGTTATGCTGAGGACTCTAGAGAGACTGCCGTCGTAAGATGTGAGGAAGGTGGGGATGACGTCAAATCAGCACGGCCCTTACGTCCGGGGCTACACACGTGTTACAATGGGGGGTACAGAAGGCAGCTACCTGGTGACAGGATGCTAATCCCAAAAGCCTCTCTCAGTTCGGATCGAAGTCTGCAACCCGACTTCGTGAAGCTGGATTCGCTAGTAATCGCGCATCAGCCACGGCGCGGTGAATACGTTCCCGGGCCTTGTACACACCGCCCGTCAAGCCATGGGAGCCGGGGGTACCTGAAGTACGTAACCGCAAGGAGCGTCCTAGGGTAAAACTGGTGACTGGGGCTAAGTCGTAACAAGGTAGCCGTACCGGAAGGTGCGGCTGGAACACCTCCTTTCTGGAGCGATACCGTGATTTAATTGACAGTTGACAATTGACAGTTGACAATTCAACTCTGATTGTTCATACAATTAAAGACATATGACTTTATTAAGGTTCTAACTGTACTACTGGTACTTGTTTATTTATAGATATAGATCAACCATCTATAGAAGTATAGATAGAGATAAACAAGAGAAAACAGAAGCCGGGTCTAATAATAGGCTCAGTTTGAACTAGTCCTATAGCTCAGTTGGTTAGAGCGCTACACTGATAATGTAGAGGTCGGCAGTTCAACTCTGCCTGGGACTACTTCTCGAATTGAAAGTTGAAAGTTGAAAATGATAAATCCTTGTGATTAAGTCGTTCTTGATTCTTTCTTCTCAATTCTTCGAAGGGGGATTAGCTCAGCTGGCTAGAGCATCTGCCTTGCACGCAGAGGGTCAACGGTTCGAATCCGTTATTCTCCACTCCGATCTTGATTTTTGGTTTGTAATTTCACTTGTAAATTGTAAACCTTCCAATCGTAGATCCCACGATCTTTGACATGTTGTACATAAAAAAAGTAAATTTAGTAAAGAGCTAAAAGTATATATCGAACCGTACGCTGTTGTTTTAACAGTATAAAGGCAAGATAATGAAAGTAAGAAAGGGCGCATGGCGGATGCCTTGGCTCTCGGAGGCGATGAAGGACGTGATAAGCTGCGATAAGCTGCGGGTAGGTGCAAATGACCTTTGATCCGCGGATTTCCGAATGGGACAACCCAATTGGTTGAAGACCAATTATACTGCACTGCAGTAGGCTAACGCAGGGAACTGAAACATCTTAGTACCTGCAGGAAAAGAAAATAAATAATGATTCCCCTAGTAGTGGCGAGCGAACGGGGAATAGCCCAAACCAATTATGTTACGGCATAATTGGGGTTGTAGGACCACGTTTTGGGACGAAAGTTGGTGAGTGGAATGATCTGGAAAGTTCAGTCATAGACGGTGATAACCCTGTACACGAAGCCATCTGAACCCTAGTGGTATCCTGAGTAGCGCGGAGCACGAGGAATTCTGCGTGAATCTGCCGGGACCATCCGGTAAGGCTAAATACTCCCGAGAGACCGATAGCGAACCAGTACTGTGAAGGAAAGGTGAAAAGCACTTCGAATAGAAGAGTGAAATAGTCCCTGAAACCGTGCGCCTACAAGCGGTCGGAGCAGCTTTTTGTTGTGACGGCGTGCCTTTTGCATAATGAACCTACGAGTTACTTTTTCCGGCAAGGTTAAGCGTCTGAAGACGTGCAGCCGAAGCGAAAGCGAGTCTGAACAGGGCGTTATAGTCGGAAGGAGTAGACGCGAAACCAAGTGATCTACCCTTGGGCAGGTTGAAGGTTAGGTAACACTAACTGGAGGACCGAACCGATAAGCGTTGAAAAGCTTCCGGATGACCTGAGGGTGGGGGTGAAAGGCTAATCAAACTTGGAGATAGCTCGTACTCCCCGAAATGCATTTAGGTGCAGCCTTGTGAATTACTAATGTGAGGTAGAGCGACTGATAAGATGCGAGGGCTTCGCCGCCTATCAAGTCTTGATAAACTCCGAATGCGCATTAGTTCAATCACAGGAGTGAGGGCATGGGTGCTAAGGTCCATGTCCGAAAGGAGAAGAATCCAGACCATCAGCTAAGGTCCCCAAATAAACACTAAGTTGAACTAACGAAGTCAGATTGCTAAGACAGCTAGGATGTTGGCTTGGAAGCAGCCATTCATTTAAAGAGTGCGTAACAGCTCACTAGTCGAGGAGTTTGGCGTGGATAATAATCGGGCATCAAGTGTTTTACCGAAGCTATGGGATCAGTAATGATCGGTAGGGGAGCATTCCACTCTGCGTTGAAGGTGTACCGTCAGGTATGCTGGAGCGTGTGGAAAAGCAAATGTAGGTATAAGTAACGATAAAGGGGGTGAGAAACCCCCTCGCCGAAAGACTAAGGTTTCCTGATCAACGCTAATCGGATCAGGGTTAGTCGGGTCCTAAGGCTCAGCCGAACGGTGATGCCGATGGCAGAACAGGTTAATATTCCTGTACTACCTTTAGGAGTGACGTGGAGACGGAGGCGTGACAGCGCCGCGAACTGACGGAATAGTTCGTTAAAGGGTGTAGATGTTGATTGCGGCAGGCAAATCCACCGCAAGAGTCGAACCTGATAGTATGGAGCGTTCTTCTGAACAATCCAATAGTGCGTGTAAACATACTCCCAAGAAAATCCGCTAAACTTAATCTTAAAGGTACCCGTACCGTAAACGGACACACGTAGTCGGGTTGAATATACTAAGGCGCTTGAGTGAATCACGGTTAAGGAACTAGGCAAATTGACCCTGTAACTTCGGGATAAAGGGTCCCCGTCAGTGATGGCGGGGCGCAGAGAATAGGTCCAGGCAACTGTTTAACAAAAACACAGGGCTGTGCAAAATTGAAAGATCACGTATACAGCCTGACACCTGCCCGGTGCTGGAAGGTTAAGAGGAGATGTCATCGCAAGAGAAGCATTGAATTGAAGCCCCAGTAAACGGCGGCCGTAACTATAACGGTCCTAAGGTAGCGAAATTCCTTGTCGGGTAAGTTCCGACCTGCACGAATGGTGTAATGATCTGGACACTGTCTCAACCGTGAGCTCAGTGAAATTGTAGTATCGGTGAAGATGCCGATTACCCGCGATGGGACGAAAAGACCCCGTGAACCTTTACTATAGCTTAACATTGAATTTGGGTAATTGATGTGTAGGATAGGCCGGAGACTTTGAAGCAGGTACGCCAGTATTTGTGGAGTCGCTGTTGAAATACGGCCCTTTGATTATTTGAGTTCTAACTCGTTGTTACGAGGACACTGTTTGGTGGGTAGTTTGACTGGGGTGGTCGCCTCCAAAAGTGTAACGGAGGCTTCTAAAGGTGCCCTCACGCCGATTGGTAACCGGCGGTAGAGTGTAATGGCATAAGGGCGCTTGACTGGGAGACTCACAAGTCGATCAGGTAGGAAACTAGAGCATAGTGATCCGGTGTTTCCGCATGGAAGGGACATCGCTCAAAGGATAAAAGGTACTCCGGGGATAACAGGCTGATCCCTCCCAAGAGCTCATATCGACGGAGGGGTTTGGCACCTCGATGTCGGCTCGTCACATCCTGGGGCTGGAGAAGGTCCCAAGGGTTGGGCTGTTCGCCCATTAAAGTGGCACGCGAGCTGGGTTCAGAACGTCGTGAGACAGTTCGGTCTCTATCTATCGTGGGCGTATGAAATTTGCGTGGCTCTGACACTAGTACGAGAGGACCGTGTTGGACTGACCGCTGGTTTACCAGTTGTGCCGCCAGGTGCATTGCTGGGTATCTAAGTCGGGATTGGATAAGTGCTGAAAGCATCTAAGTACGAAGCCAGCCACAAGATTAGATTTCTTAGGGTCGTCATAGACGATGACGTTGATAGGAGGCAGGTGTAAAGGTAGTAATATCATAGCCGAGCCTTACTAATTGCCCGTTGACTTTTGTTTTCTTTCCTTTTTGTATGGTTTATATATACGTTTAGTTCTTTTTGACTGAATTGCTTTTTGTACACATGTCTACCTTCTTCAGGTGACTATAGCATCAGGGTTCCACCTCTTCCCATTCCGAACAGAGAAGTTAAGCCTGATCACGCCGATGGTACTGCGTAACAGTGGGAGAGTAGGTAGTCGCCGTTTTTTGAATCCCCCTTTCGTCAAGATGATTGATGGAAGGGGGATTCTTTCGTTTTATTCACCGCTGAGTTTCACAGAGGAATAAGCCGTATTCTTGTTTATTCTGTTTATGAAGGATAATCAATACTCTGTGTTCCTCTGTGAAACTCGGTGGTGAAAAAAATACTTTGTATAAGTGCTTTTATTTACTTATATTTGCAACCGACAATAATCAATAACTGTTTAAAGCAAATTTAAAGTATGAAAACTAAATTATTTTTGGCTGCTGTTGCAGTAGCATTTTCTTTCGCTGTAACTTCTTGTGGTAATAAACCTGCAAGTTCTGAAGTATCTGCTGAATCAGTAGAAGTTGAAACTGTAGAAGCTGCAGCTCCTTGCTGTAAGTCTGATTCTGCTGCTTGTGATTCTACTAAAGCATGTTGTAAAGAAGAAGCAGGATGTGAGAAAAAAGCTTGTGACAAGAAATAATAAGCGAGATTATCTGATACAAATGGGAGTAAAGCACAAAAGTTGCTTTGCTCCCATTTGTGTTTTATAACTATCCGAATGATTATATTTCCTGCATATATAGTCCACCTTGATATAAGAATAGATTCTAAATGCCATTTTATTGCAATATTTCCTCCTTTTTGACTATTCTTTTCTATTTTATGAACAGTTTTCTTCTTCTTTTCCCTTTTTTAATTAGATTGAAATTCGTACTTTTGGCAAGAATCTAATCGAAATACATAGATACTATAATATAAACTTCTAAATAGTCCGTGAACATGGAAAACAAAATTCAAGAGTTGACCGATAAGATTTATCGTGAAGGCGTAGAAAAAGGTAATGAAGAAGCCCAGCGTCTTATCGCAAATGCTCAGGAAGAAGCTAAGAAGATTATTGAAGATGCTCATAAAGAAGCAGAGTCAATTATTACCTCCTCTCGTAAATCTGCTGATGAACTGGCAGAAAATACCAAATCAGAGTTAAAATTGTTTGCCGGTCAGGCTGTAAATGCACTAAAATCGGAAATTGCTACTATTGTGACAGATAAGATTGTGACTGCTCCTGTAAAGGAATTTGCGCAGAATCAAGACTTCTTGAATGCATTTATTGTAGCTTTAGCTTCCCAATGGAGTGTAGACGAACCTATTGTGATTTCGACAGCCGATGCAGAATCGCTGAAGAAATACTTTGCTGCCAATGCTAAAGCTCTTTTGGACAAGGGTGTCAGAATAGAGCAGGTAAATGGAATTAAAACATTATTTTCTGTTTCTCCGGCAAACGGTTCGTATAAAGTGAACTTTGGAGAAGAAGAATTCATGAATTATTTCAAAGAATTTCTGCGTCCTCAGTTAGTAGAAATGCTATTCTAATAGAGAACGATTATGAGTAAATACTATTACTTGGTAGCCGGTTTGCCTGAACTCACTCTTGAGGATAGTAAACTGAGTTATACAGTAGCTGATTTTAAAACAGAAATTTATCCCGGAATCTCTTCTTCAGACCAGAAGCTGATAGATCTGTTCTATCTGAAATTTGATAATGCAAATGTCTTGAAATTGCTTGAAGACAAGGAGGCTGCTATCGATTTAAGAGGAAATTTCTCTGCGGAAGAACTTATCGAATACATTGGTGTGATAAAAGAAGGTGGTGAGGTTCATCCGAAAGACTTCCCTTCCTACATCTCTGCTTTTATTTCTGATTATTTTAATACCCCGGCAGAAAGTGCTGTGTTGCATGAAGATCATTTGGCAGCACTGTATTATGAGTATGCCATGAAATGCGGAAATAAGTTTATCGCATCTTGGTTTGAATTCAATCTGACTATAAATAATATTCTGGTAGCATTTACAGCCCGTAAATATAAATGGGACGTAGCACAGAATATTGTAGGCGATACTGAGGTTTGTGAAGCATTGCGTACGTCCGGTGCTCGTGACTTCGGATTATCCGGTGAGGTAGATTGTCTGGAACAGTTAGTGAAGATCAGTGAAATAACCGAACTGGTAGAGCGTGAAAAGAAGCTTGATTCATTGCGCTGGGATTGGATCGAGGAAGCTACATTTTTCAATTATTTTACGATTGAACGTATTTTCGCTTTCTTATTGCAACTGGAAATGATTGAGCGATGGATATCATTGGACAAAGAGAAAGGAAATCAACTATTCCGACGCATTATTGATGCGCTGAAGGATGAGGTACAGATTCCCGCAGAATTTAGGTAAATAAATAACTAAAATTATATGGCAACAAAAGGAACTGTTAGTGGCGTTATTGCCAACATGGTGACCCTCGTCGTTGACGGACCGGTAGCACAGAATGAGATTTGTTATATCTCAACTGGTGGCGACAAACTGATGGCGGAGGTGATTAAGGTGGTAGGTTCACATGTATACGTCCAAGTGTTTGAGAGCACTCGCGGACTGAAGGTGGGAGCTGAAGCCGAATTTACAGGACACATGCTTGAAGTGACCTTAGGTCCGGGCATGTTATCAAAAAATTACGATGGTTTGCAAAATGACCTCGACAAGATGGAAGGTGTTTTCCTCAAAAGAGGTGAATATACATATCCGTTAGATAAAGAAAGGGTGTGGCATTTTGTGCCGTTGGTAAAAATCGGCGATAAAGTAGAAGCTTCGGCATGGTTAGGGCAAGTGGATGAAAACTTTCAGCCACTGAAAATTATGGCACCTTTTACATTGAAGGGCACTTGTACGGTTGAGTATATTGCTGATGAAGGTGATTATAAGATAGAAGATAGGATGGCTGTATTGAAAGATGAAGAAGGTAGTCTTATCGATGTAAATATGATTCAGAGATGGCCGGTGAAACGTGCCATGAAGAATTATAAAGAAAAGCCACGTCCATTCAAACTGTTAGAGACCGGTGTTCGTGTGATTGATACGGTAAACCCGATTGTTGAAGGTGGTACGGGATTTATTCCCGGTCCGTTTGGTACTGGTAAAACCGTACTACAGCATGCCATCTCAAAACAGGCCGAAGCAGATATCGTTATTATCGCTGCTTGTGGTGAACGTGCGAATGAGGTAGTAGAAATCTTTACCGAGTTCCCTGAACTGGTCGACCCACATACAGGGCGTAAGTTGATGGAACGTACCATTATTATTGCGAATACGTCTAACATGCCGGTAGCTGCCCGTGAGGCATCTGTATACACGGCAATGACAATTGCAGAATATTATCGTGCAATGGGTTTGAAGATTTTGCTGATGGCTGACTCTACTTCCCGTTGGGCACAGGCATTGCGTGAGATGTCCAACCGTATGGAAGAGTTGCCTGGACCGGATGCTTTCCCAATGGACTTGTCTTCTATCATCTCTAATTTTTACGGTCGTGCAGGATATGTGAAGCTGAACAATGATAAAACTGGTTCTATTACCTTTATTGGTACAGTGTCTCCGGCAGGTGGTAATCTGAAGGAACCTGTGACAGAGAATACAAAGAAAGTAGCTCGTTGTTTCTACGCTCTCGAACAGGATCGTGCCGATAAAAAACGTTATCCGGCTGTGAACCCGATTGACTCTTATTCCAAATATATTGAATATCCGGAATTTGAAGCATATATCTCTGAACACATCAATGATGAATGGATTGGCAAAGTAAATGAAATCAAAACCCGTTTGCAACGTGGAAAGGAAATTGCCGAGCAGATTAACATCTTAGGTGATGACGGTGTGCCTGTAGAGTATCATGTTATCTTCTGGAAATCTGAATTGATCGATTTCGTTATTCTTCAGCAGGATGCATTTGATGACATTGATGCTGTAACTCCTATGGAACGTCAGGAAGCTATTTTGGATATGGTTATTGATATTTGCCATACAGAGTTTGAATTTGACAACTTCAATGAAGTAATGGATTACTTTAAGAAGATGATCAATATCTGTAAACAGATGAACTACTCGAAGTTTAAGTCAGAAGAGTATGATGGTTTCCGGAAGCAACTGAAAGAGTTGATTGATGAAAAGAAACTTCAATCGTAATTGCTAAATAGTAAATTGTAAATTGCTAACGTACCTATGTGTTAAAAATGAATAATGGTCATGGCCGTAGGGAATAAATTGTAAATATATAAATGGCAACAAAAGCATTTCAAAAAATATATACCAAGATTACTCAGATCACCAAAGCAACCTGTTCGCTGAAGGCGACGGGAGTGGGGTATGATGAGTTGGCTACCGTAAATGGCAAACTGGCCCAGGTAGTAAAGATTGCCGGTGATGAAGTGACGTTGCAGGTATTTGAAGGAACCGAAGGTATCCCGACGAATGCTGAAGTCGTTTTTCTGGGTAAATCGCCTACACTGAAAGTGAGCGAACAGCTTGCCGGTCGTTTTTTCAATGCCTTTGGCGATCCGATTGACGGAGGGCCGGAGATTGAAGGGCAGGAAGTAGAAATCGGTGGTCCGTCTGTAAATCCGGTTCGGCGTAAACAACCGTCGGAGCTCATTGCAACAGGTATTGCAGGTATCGACCTGAACAATACATTGGTATCCGGACAAAAGATTCCATTCTTTGCAGACCCGGATCAACCGTTCAATCAGGTAATGGCAAATGTGGCACTACGTGCCGAGACCGATAAAATTATTCTTGGTGGTATGGGTATGACGAATGATGACTACCTGTATTTTAAGAATGTATTCTCTAATGCAGGTGCACTCGACCGTATTGTCAGTTTTGTAAATACAACAGAGAATCCTCCGGTAGAACGTTTGCTGGTTCCGGATATGGCATTGACAGCTGCTGAGTATTTTGCTGTGCAGAATAATGAAAAGGTGCTGGTACTGCTTACTGATATGACCTCTTATGCGGATGCATTGGCAATCGTGTCAAACCGTATGGATCAGATCCCTTCGAAAGACTCTATGCCTGGTTCTATCTATTCGGATTTGGCAAAGATTTATGAAAAGGCTGTGCAGTTCCCTGATGGTGGTTCTATCACTATTATTGCCGTAACTACATTGTCTGGTGGTGATATTACACATGCCGTGCCTGATAATACGGGATATATCACTGAAGGACAGTTGTTCCTGCGTCGTGATAGCGATATTGGTAAAGTTATTGTTGACCCGTTCCGTTCATTGTCTCGTTTGAAACAGTTGGTAACAGGTAAAAAGACTCGTAAAGACCATCCGCAGGTGATGAATGCTGCTGTACGTCTGTATGCCGATGCTGCTAACGCCAAGACAAAGCTGGAAAATGGTTTCGACCTTACTAACTATGACGAACGTACTTTATCTTTTGCCAAGGATTATTCCAATCAGTTGCTCGCCATTGATGTCAATCTGGATACAACTGAGATGTTGGATGTAGCCTGGGGATTATTTGGTAAGTACTTCCGTCCGGAAGAGGTGAATATTAAGAAGGAACTGGTAGATCAGTATTGGCCTAAGTAATAAAATTTACGATTAGACGATTTACAATTTACGATTAGGATATGTAGATTGTAGCAGTAAAAAAGTAATTTCAATCGTCTATTTGTAAATTGTTAAATAGTAAAATAAACGAGATGGCTATAAAATTTCAATATAATAAGACATCCCTTCAGCAGCTTGAAAAGCAATTGAAAGTACGGGTACGTACGCTTCCTATTATTAAAAATAAGGAGAGTGCACTACGTATGGAAGTGAAACGTTGTAAGACGGAAGCGGCTGATCTGGAGGAGAGACTGGAGAAACAAATCCAGGCTTATGAAGCCATGTTCGCACTTTGGAATGAGTTTGATGCCTCATTGATAAAGGTTAATGATGTTCATCTTGGCATAAAAAAGATTGCCGGTGTACGTGTACCATTGCTCGAAAATGTTGATTTCGAGATACGTCCGTACAGTATGTTCAATGCCCCTAAATGGTATGCAGATGGTCTGCATCTGCTTAAGGAGCTTGCACAGACGGCTATCGAAAGAGAATTTATATTGGCCAAGCTGAACTTGTTGGAACATGCGAGGAAAAAGACCACTCAGAAAGTGAATCTTTTTGAGAAGGTACAGATACCGGGCTATCAGGATGCACTGCGAAAGATAAAACGATTTATGGAGGATGAAGAAAACTTATCCAAGTCATCGCAGAAGATCCTGAAATCTCAACAAGAAAAAAGGAAGGAGGTAGAGGCATGATTACAAAAATGAAGAAGATTACATTCCTTGCTTATCACAAGGAGTATGAGTCATTTCTGAATAGTCTCCGCGAACTTGGAGTGGTACATACTGTAGAAAAGCAGCAAGGTGCCGCAGATAACACGGAACTGCAAGATAACATTCGGCTTTCGTCTCGCTTGGCAGCTACTTTGAAATTACTTCAGAATATAAAACTGGAGAAAGATACGGCTGCAGTTAAAGAGGGAGGAACTTCTGATCGGGGTATGCAGGTATTGGATGAAGTAGATGCACTGCAGGTTGAAAAGAATAAACTGTCTCAGCAATTGCAGGCATATGCTAAAGAGCGAGATGCATTGTTGGCATGGGGTGATTTTGAACCGGAGAGTATTCAGCGTCTGAATGATGCCGGGTATACAATCGGTTTTTACACCTGTTCTGAGGGTAATTATAAGGAAGAATGGGAAACAGAATATCACGCAATGGTGATTAATCGGATTTCTTCAAAAGTATTCTTTATAACTCTAACAAAAGCAGGAGAAGAAGTAGATCTGGATGTAGAACAGGTGAAGCTTCCGGCTTATTCGTTGACGAGTGTGCAACAGCTCTATGCTGATACAGAACAGGCTATCGTTGAGAACGACCGGAAATTGGCTGCTCTTGCAGAAAAGGATATTCCTGCCTTGAAGGAAGCACTGAAAGAATTGCAGAGCAATATCGAGTTCTCCAAAGTAGTGTTGAGTACGGAGCAGGTTGCAGGTGAAAAGCTAATGCTGTTGGAAGGATGGGCCCCTGCCCGTAATAAGATAGAGATTGAAGCTTTTCTGGATGCATCTCATGTATATTACGAGATTTCTGATCCTACTCCGGAAGATAATGTACCTATTGAACTGAATAATAAAGGATTCTTCTCTTGGTTTGAGCCGATTTGTAAATTGTATATGTTGCCGAAGTACAATGAATTGGATTTGACTCCATTCTTTGCTCCGTTCTTTATGATTTTCTTCGGGCTCTGTCTGGGAGACTCCGGATATGGATTATTCCTGTTTATCGGTGCTACAGCCTACCGTTTGATGGCAAAGAAACTGACGCCGTCAGCTAAATCAATAATCTCGCTGATTCAGGTGTTGGCTACGTCTACTTTCTTCTGTGGACTGTTGACAGGTACTTTCTTTGGCGCTAATATTTATAATCTTGACTGGCCTATTGTGCAGCGGTTGAAACATGCAGTATTTATGGATAATAATGATATGTTCCAGCTTTCACTGATTTTAGGTGTAGTACAGATTATGTTTGGTATGGTGTTGAAAGCTGTAAATCAAACAATACAGTTTGGCTTTAAGTATGCTGTTGCTACTATCGGCTGGATTATCTTGTTGGTGTCTATGGGTGTTTCTGCGCTGTTGCCGGCGGTATTGCCTATGGGGGGGACTATACATTTGGTAATTCTTGGTATTGCCGCTGTTATGATCTTCCTTTTCAATACGCCGGGAAAGAATGTTTTCCTCAATATCGGACTCGGTTTGTGGGATTCCTATAATATGGTTACCGGGCTTTTGGGAGATGTTCTCTCGTACGTTCGTCTGTTTGCCCTTGGGCTTTCAGGGGGTATTTTGGCGGGAGTGTTCAATAGCCTTGCTACGGGAATGAGCCCTGATAATGCAATTATGGGACCTATTGTAATGGTCTTGATTTTTGTAATCGGGCATGCTATTAACATATTTATGAATGTACTTGGGGCAATGGTTCATCCGATGCGTCTGACGTTTGTGGAGTTTTTTAAGAATTCCGGTTATGAAGGCGGTGGAAAAGAGTACAAACCTTTTAAGAATTAAAGAATTAAAAATTAAACAATAAAATAGAATAAGATTATGGAAATGAATTTGTTTATTGCCTACATTGGCATCGCAGTAATGGTTGGTTTGTCGGGCATCGGTAGTGCATACGGAGTAACTATTGCAGGTAACGCTGCTATCGGCGCGTTGAAAAAGAATGATAGTGCATTTGGTAACTTCCTTGTATTGACAGCGCTTCCCGGTACACAGGGTCTGTATGGTTTTGCCGGATACTTTATGTTCCAGACGATTTTTGGTATTCTTACTCCTCAGATTACGGCAATTCAGGCTTCTGCCGTATTGGGCGCAGGCATTGCTTTGGGATTGGTTGCTTTGTTCTCTGCCATTCGTCAGGGACAGGTTTGTGCTAATGGTATTGCTGCCATCGGACAGGGACATAATGTATTTAGTAATACGCTGATTCTTGCCGTATTCCCTGAGCTTTACGCTATCGTAGCTTTGGCTGCTACATTCTTGATCGGTAGTGCATTGGCTTAATCTGCTTATTGATAAATCAACGTCTTTCGGCAGTGTTATTTAAAACCTGCTAAGTGACAAGAATATGACTCCTGTAATAGAAATATTGCAGGAGTTTTTGTTTTTATCAGTAGTCTTCAAATTAGTTGATAATATAGTCAATGGGGCATTAAGTAATCGTTCAAAATTATATGATACTATTATTGAAACGAAGAAACTCGCAGATTTACGCAAAGCATATCATTGCTCAAGTATAGCGCAGCTATTGAATCTGCGAAAATCTGCGATCATTTGCGTCTCAATAAAACGCTGTCACATAGTATGAACTAAACTTGAAGTACTACTTAACATATTATTTGAATCTAAATTCTGAAACATTACTTATCTCAAAAGTTATACTTTAAAAACAGAAGTCAGCATTGAAATGGGATATATCGCTTTTTCCTCCTTTCAAGCAACTTCTTATAGGACTTTGCAAACGTTTGTTGCCTTTCGTTAGCTTATATTTTCTGCATAAAGCATTATTTTTCAATAAATAATGCGTATTTTTGCACCCACGTAATAAAAAAGAGTTCTAAACAATTGTATGGTAAAAGATTTATTAACCCCCGATTATATCTTCGAAGCCAGCTGGGAGGTATGCAATAAAGTAGGAGGGATCTACACTGTTCTGTCTACAAGGGCGAACACATTGCAAACCGCTTTTCGTGATAAATTGTTCTTTATTGGCCCGGATGTATGGCAAGGCAAGGATAATCCCTTGTTTATTGAATCCGATAATCTTTGTGCTGCATGGAAAGAGTATGCACGTGAAAAAGATAACCTTTCTGTTCGTGTCGGACGTTGGAATATTCCGGGTGAGCCCATTGTTATTTTAGTCGATTTTCAGCCCTTCTTTGAAAAGAAGGATGATATATATACAGAAATGTGGAATCGTTTTCAAGTAGATTCGTTGCATGCTTATGGCGATTATGATGAAGCTTCTATGTTTTCGTATGCTGCCGGAAGGGTAGTAGAAAGCTTCTATCGCTATAATCTGACGGAGAATGATAAAGTAGTTTATCAGGCACACGAATGGATGACAGGCCTCGGAGCACTTTATTTGCAAATGGCTGTACCTGAAATTGCAACTATTTTCACAACTCATGCAACGTCTATCGGACGTTCCATAGCAGGTAACAATAAGCCGCTATATGATTATCTGTTTGCTTATAACGGAGATCAAATGGCTGGAGAATTGAATATGCAATCGAAACATTCTATTGAAAAGCAGACTGCTCACTATGTGGATTGTTTTACGACGGTGAGTGAAATAACCAACAATGAGTGTAAGGAGTTGCTTGAAAAGTCGGCAGATGTAGTGCTGATGAATGGTTTTGAAGATGATTTTGTACCGAAAGGAAGTACTTTCACAGGTAAACGTAAACGTGCCCGTTCGGCGATGCTGAATGTTGCCAACAAATTAATGGGAACAAATTTGGGTGATGACACGTTAATTATCGGAACCAGTGGGCGTTATGAATTTAAGAATAAAGGTATCGACGTCTTTTTAGAGTCATTGAATCGCCTTAATCGCGATAAGAATTTAAAGAGAGAGGTATTAGCATTTGTCAATGTACCTGGTTGGGTGGGAGATCCACGGGAGGACTTGCAAGCGCGTCTGAAGAGTAAAGAGAAGTTTGATACGCCGCTGGAAGTACCTTTTATAACACACTGGTTGCATAATATGACACATGATCAGGTGCTTGATATGCTGAAATATCTGGGAATGAATAATCGTCCGGAAGATAAAGTGAAAGTGATATTTGTACCATGTTACCTGAATGGTAGAGATGGTATATTAAATAAGGACTATTATGATCTGTTGTTAGGTCAGGATTTGAGTGTTTATCCTTCTTATTATGAACCATGGGGATATACGCCATTAGAAAGTGTTGCTTTCCGGGTACCTACTATAACAACTGACCTTGCCGGTTTTGGCCTTTGGGTGAAAAGCCTGAAAAATCAGCATGGCATTAATGATGGAGTAGAAGTATTACATCGGTCGGATTACAACTATTCCGAAGTGGCCGATGGCATTAAAGATACTATCTCTCTATTTTCAGGAAAAACAGAAAATGAAGTAAAGGAAATCCGCAAACATGCAGCCGAAATCGCAGAACAGGCGTTGTGGAAGCACTTTATTAGATATTATTATGAGGCTTATGACATTGCTTTACGCAGTGCAATGAAACGTCAGCTGAATTAAATTTATTCATCAACAAGTAAATCATAAACATTATGAAAGTTAAAGTTAGTAATGTGAACACTCCGAACTGGAAAGAGGTAACTGTAAAATCCCGCGTTCCGGTAGAATTAGAAAAACTATCTGAAATAGCTCGGAACATTTGGTGGTCCTGGAATTATGAGGCTACTGAATTGTTCTCTGATCTGGATCCGGCTCTTTGGAAAGAGGTTGGTCAGAATCCGGTGCTTCTTCTAGAACGTATGAGTTATGAGAAACTGGAAGCTTTGTCTAAAGACAAAGTGATTTTGAGACGCATGAATGATGTGTATTCCAAGTTTAGAGATTATATGGATGTGAAACCGGACACTACTCGTCCGTCAGTAGCTTATTTCAGTATGGAATATGGCTTGACTCACGTTCTTAAAATATATTCCGGTGGTCTGGGTGTTCTTGCCGGTGACTATCTGAAAGAGGCCTCTGATAGTAATGTAGACCTTTGTGCAGTAGGTTTCCTTTATCGTTATGGCTATTTTACTCAGTCTTTGTCTATGGATGGACAACAGATTGCCAATTACGAAGCGCAGAACTTTGGGCAATTGCCTATCGACCGTGTTCTTGATGCTGACGGTAAACCGATGGTAGTAGCTGTGCCTTATATGAACTACTTTGTACATGCTAACGTATGGCGCGTGAATGTGGGCCGTATCTCTTTATATCTGTTGGATACGGATAATGAGCTGAACAGTGAATTTGACCGTCCTATTACTCATCAGCTGTATGGTGGTGACTGGGAAAATCGTTTGAAACAGGAAATCCTGTTGGGTATCGGTGGTATCCTGACATTGAAAGCTCTGGGTATCAAGAAGGACGTCTATCATTGCAACGAAGGACATGCTGCACTGATCAATGTTCAGCGTATCTGTGATTATGTGGCTACTGGCCTGACATTTGACCAGTCTATCGAGTTGGTTCGTGCTTCTTCTCTTTATACAGTCCATACTCCGGTTCCTGCCGGACATGACTACTTCGATGAAGGTCTTTTTGGCAAATATATGGGTGGATATCCTGCAATGATGGGCATCAGCTGGGATGATCTGATGGATCTTGGACGTAACAATCCAGGTGATAAGGGAGAGCGTTTCTGTATGTCTGTATTTGCTTGCAATACTTCTCAGGAAGTAAATGGTGTAAGCTGGTTGCATGGAAAAGTTTCTCAGGAGATGTTTGCTTCTATCTGGAAAGGTTACTTCCCTGAAGAGAGTCATGTAGGTTATGTTACTAATGGTGTTCACTTCCCAACTTGGAGTGCTACGGAGTGGAAGCAACTGTACGCTAAATATTTTAATGAAAACTTTTTGTATGATCAGTCTAACCCGAAGATTTGGGAAGCTATCTACAATGTATCCGATGAGGAAATCTGGAAGACTCGTATGACCATGAAGAACAAGCTGGTGGATTACATCCGCAAGCAGTTCCGTGAAACATGGCTGAAGAACCAGGGTGATCCTTCACGTATTGTTTCATTAATGGATAAGATCAACCCTAACGCATTACTGATTGGTTTCGGCCGTCGTTTTGCTACCTACAAACGTGCTCATCTGTTGTTTACTGACCTGGAACGTTTAGCTAAGATTGTTAACAATCCTGATTATCCAGTACAATTCCTTTTCACAGGTAAGGCTCACCCGCATGATGGTGCCGGTCAAGGTTTGATTAAGAGAATTATTGAGATCTCCCGCCGTCCGGAATTCTTAGGTAAGATTATCTTCCTCGAAAATTATGATATGCAGTTAGCACGCCGTCTGGTGTCCGGAGTTGATATTTGGTTGAATACTCCGACTCGTCCGTTGGAAGCATCGGGTACATCCGGTGAGAAAGCGTTGATGAATGGTGTGGTTAACTTCTCTGTACTTGATGGATGGTGGCTGGAAGGTTACCGTGAAGGTGCAGGTTGGGCGTTAACAGAAAAACGTACTTACCAGAATCAGGATCATCAGGACCAGTTGGATGCTGCGACTATTTACAGTATCCTTGAAACAGAAATCCTGCCGTTGTATTATGCACGTAATAAGAAGGGATATTCTGAAGGTTGGGTGAAGACTATAAAGAACTCTATTGCTCAGATTGCTCCTCACTATACAATGAAGCGCCAGCTTGATGATTATTATAATAAGTTCTATATCAAAGAAGCAAAACGTTTCCAGATGTTGTCTGCTAATGATAATGCCAAAGCGAAAGAGATAGCAGCATGGAAAGAGGAAGTAGTAGCGAAGTGGGATTCAATTGAAATTGTATCTTGCGAAAAGACTGAAGAGCTTGTGAAGGGAGCTATTGAAAGCGGAAAAGAGTATACAATCACTTACGTAATCGATGAAAAAGGCTTGAATGATGCCGTAGGACTCGAGTTAGTGACCACTTATACGACTGCCGATGATAAGCAACATGTTTATTCGGTAGAGCCGTTCAGTGTTATCAAGAAGGAAGGCAACCTGTATACATTCCAGGCAAAACACAGCTTGTCTAATGCAGGAAGTTTTAAGGTATCTTACCGTATGTTCCCAAAGAACCCGGATCTTCCTCATCGTCAGGACTTCTGCTACGTACGCTGGTTTGTGTAACAAACAACTATAAAGTATTATAATAAAAATAGCCCTTGCAATAGTAAAATATTGCAAGGGCTAATTATTTGTACATGAAGATGTGTCAAAAGTCTGAGAAAGCTATCGATATGTAACTTTAGAAACGCAGATTAACACAAATGACCGCGGATTTAATTTAATCTTTGCGTAAATTAGCGTTAATCTGCGTTTTAATGATGGTTAATTTACTTTATTGACGCACCCTCACGATACTTTTTTATTTCAGTACTTCAGCCAGTTTGGTTTGGAGTCCTTCGCCGTGGAGTCCACGTGCGATGATTGTACCTTCACCGTCAATCAGAATGGTATGAGGAATACTGTTTACAGCATACAGTTGTGCACCTTCGCTACCCCAGTATTTCAGATCGGACATCTGTGGCCATGTGATTTTCAGATTCTTGATAGATTCTTTCCATGCATCGGCACTCTGGTCGAGTGATACGCCAACAATCTCAAAGTTTTTACCTTTATATTTAGCGTAAGCATCTACGAGATTAGGCATTTCGCGACGACAAGGACCGCACCAGCTTGCCCAGAAATCAATAAGAACAACTTTACCTTTGCCTACATAATCAGACAATTTCACAGGTTTTCCGTCGGGAGTCAACATTTCGAAGTCAATGAATTTTTGCCCTACGGCAGTCTTCTTTTGCTTTTCGGTCATTTCCTTGATCTTTACGATTGTTTCGTCATTCTGGAATTGAGCCGGGATCTGTTGTAGTAAAGCATCATTCTCAGCAGTTGTCATATTATAATAATTGCTTTTGAACAGATGAATACCGACAGGGTTTGTGATATTCTTCTCGATACCTTCTTTGTAAACTTGTCCCAACTCTTCTTCGAGTTTTTCAAGTTCCTTCATATTAGCTTCTTTCTGCTCATCGGTTATATCGGCACTTCTCATTGATTCATAAAGAGGAGTTGCTTTCTGATTCAACGCATTGATCTTATTACGGATTTCCTGATATGCATCATTGTTGGCTGTACCGGTTGCCGAATCATTATCTCTGGTCAGTGCTATATTGATCTTACCGTTTTCAAGGAAGAAGTCTATAAGTAAAGCCTCGTTACCCTTACCGGATGTAATGTAACGGTTGACAGCAGAATCCTGCACACCTTCAAAGGTAAAGGTTCCTTTTGTAATAATTGCAGTATCCAGTTTGCTAAGTTGTCTGCCTACTACTTCCTGTAGAAATACAGTGTCACCGTCTGCCGCTCCTTCTACTGTACCGGTGATAACGTAGCCGGGTTTGTTGCCGTTACATGCTACCATGCCTAAAGCGGCTGCAGCAACGAACAAATAAGTTAACTTTTTCATGCTTTTGTGAGATTAGTGAATAAATATTTATGCAAAGATAGATTATTTTTCAGTCTTATCATGGGAAAACTCTGTTATATTAGATTAACACGTAGGAGGAAATCATAGAAATGTGTACCTTTGCATCCCAAATTGAGTATGAATATGCAAGAAAACAAATCCATTATTGAGGTTAATGCCGTATCGAAGTTCTTTGGCGAAAAGACCGCTTTGGATAATGTGACCTTAAACGTGAAGAAGGGAGAATTCGTGACGATTCTCGGACCTTCGGGTTGTGGTAAAACCACATTGTTGCGTCTTATTGCTGGTTTTCAGACCGCTACGGAGGGTGAAATAAAGATATCTGGTAAGGAAATAACACAGACACCGCCCCATAAGCGCCCGGTGAATACCGTGTTTCAAAAGTACGCTCTTTTCCCACATCTGAATGTGTATGATAATATTGCTTTCGGTTTGAAGCTGAAAAAGACACCAAAGCAGGTGATTGAAAAGAAAGTGAAAGCTGCTTTGAAGATGGTGGGTATGACGGATTATGAATATCGTGATGTAGATTCGCTTTCGGGTGGGCAACAACAACGGGTAGCTATTGCCCGTGCCATTGTCAATGGGCCGGAAGTATTGTTGCTTGACGAACCATTGGCAGCGCTTGACCTCAAGATGCGCAAAGACATGCAGATGGAGTTGAAGGAAATGCACAAGAGGTTAGGTATCACATTTGTGTATGTGACGCATGATCAGGAAGAGGCATTGACACTGAGTGACACTATTGTGGTGATGAGCGAAGGAAAGATCCAGCAGATTGGTACGCCGATTGATATATATAATGAACCGATCAACTCATTTGTTGCTGACTTTATAGGTGAAAGTAATATCCTGAACGGAACGATGCTGAAAGATAAGCTGGTCCGTTTTTGCGGAACCGAGTTCGAATGTGTGGACGAAGGTTTTGGTGAGAATGTGCCGGTGGATGTGGTGATTCGTCCGGAAGATTTATACATCTTTCCTGTGTCTGACATGGCACAGCTGGTGGGAGTAGTGCAGTCTTCTGTATTCAAAGGAGTACATTATGAAATGACGGTACTTTGCAATGGATATGAATTTCTGGTGCAGGATTATCATCATTTTGAAGTCGGTGCTGAGGTAGGATTACTGGTGAAACCGTTCGATATTCATATTATGAGAAAAGAGCGTGTCTGCAATACTTTTGAAGGAAAACTGGTTGATGATACGCATGTAGAATTTCTCGGATGCAACTTTGAGTGTGCTCCTGTTTCTGATATTGCTGCCGGTACAGATGTCCGTGTAGAAGTAGACTTCGACAAAATCATTTTGCAGGATAATGAAGAAGATGGTATGCTGACGGGAGATGTGAAATTTATCCTTTACAAGGGAGACCACTATCATCTGACAGTGTGGTCGGATTGGGACGAGAATGTTTTTGTAGATACGAATGACGTATGGGATGATGGCGATCGTGTAGGTATTACTATCCCTCCAGACGGAATCCGGATAATTAATAATTAGAAATTAAAAGTAAAGAGGTGAATAAGTTATCAATCTTTTTTTCATCACGTAAGAGTTGGACCCTCCCTTACATTATCTTTTCGGCGATATTCGTTGTTATTCCGTTGCTTCTTATTGTGGTCTATGCATTTACCGATGACAGCGGGCATCTTACATTAGAGAACTTTGAGAAGTTCTTTACTCACCATGAGGCGATCAACACTTTTGTATATTCCATTGGGATAGCTATCATAACAACACTTATTTGTATCCTTTTGGGGTATCCGGCAGCCTGGATTCTGAGTAATGCCAAGTTGAACCGTTCCAAAACTTTGGTAGTGCTGTTTATCCTTCCTATGTGGGTTAATATTCTGGTGCGTACACTTGCTACTGTTGCCTTATTCGATTTTTTCAGTATGCCATTGGGAGAGGGAGCATTGATTTTCGGTATGGTGTACAACTTTATTCCTTTCATGATTTATCCTATTTACAATACGTTGCAGAAGATGGATCATAGTTATATTGAAGCGGCACAGGATTTGGGAGCCAATCCGGTTCAGGTGTTTCTTAAAGCTGTTCTGCCCCTGTCTATGCCGGGAGTGATGAGTGGTATTATGATGGTGTTTATGCCTACTATTTCTACTTTTGCCATTGCCGAGCTACTGACGATGAACAATATAAAACTTTTCGGTACTACCATTCAGGAGAATATCAACAACAGTATGTGGAACTATGGTGCGGCCCTGTCTCTTATTATGTTGTTGCTGATTGCTGCTACCTCGTTGTTCAGTACGGATGATAAAGACAATTCTAACGAAGGAGGTGGGTTATGGTAAAGAAGATTCTTGCTCAAACCTATCTGTGGATATTGCTGTTACTGCTTTATTCGCCGATTGTGATTATAGTGATCTATTCATTTACCGAAGCCAAAGTTTTGGGAAACTGGACCGGATTTTCAACAAAACTCTACTCTTCTCTGTTTACAACCGGAACCCATCATTCGTTGATGAATGCGTTGATGAATACGGTCACTATCGCTTTGATAGCAGCCACAGCTTCTACTTTGTTAGGGAGTGTTACAGCTATCGGCATCTTTAATTTAAAGAATCGTGCCCGTAAGACTATCGGTTTTGTGAATAGTATTCCTATTCTGAACGGAGATATTATCACTGGTATATCTCTGTTCCTGCTGTTTGTTTCATTAGGTATCTCACAGGGCTATACAACTGTGGTACTGGCGCATATTACATTTTGTACTCCTTACGTGGTGCTTAGTGTGTTACCACGCCTCAAACAGATGAATCCGAACCTTTACGAAGCCGCTCTTGATTTGGGAGCTACCCCGATGCAGGCATTACGTAAAGTGATTATTCCGGAGATTCGTCCGGGAATGATTAGTGGTTTCATGCTTGCACTGACGCTCTCAATTGATGATTTTGCAGTAACGGTGTTCACCATTGGTAACGAGGGGTTGGAGACGCTTTCTACTTATATTTATGCTGATGCCCGTAAGGGAGGGTTAACGCCGGAACTTCGTCCGCTTTCTACGATTATCTTCGTGGTAGTTCTTGCGTTATTGATTGTCATTAATCGCAGAGCAGGTACTTCCCGCACGGGGAGTAACGGAAAACGGTGATGGAAGGATGAAATGGGGGTATACTATAAAAGAACTGTTTATGAAGAAGATTCTATCTATATTTATTTTATCGGGACTTCTACTTACCGGTTGTTACAACACAGGTGAGCCACGCGGAAAGGTACTGAAGATATACAATTGGGCTGATTATATCGGAGAGGGTGTATTAGAAGATTTTCAGGCTTACTATAAGGAGCAGACCGGAGAAGATATCCGCATTGTTTATCAGACGTTTGATATCAATGAGATAATGCTTACCAAGATTGAAAAAGGACACGAGGATTTTGATGTCGTTTGTCCTTCGGAGTATATCATTGAGCGTATGCTAAGGAAAGATTTGCTGTTGCCCATTGATACTGTTTTTGCTCATTCGCCCGATTATATGAACAATGTTTCTCCATATATCCGTGAACAGATAGCTAAACTTAGCCAGCCGGGATGTCCTGCCAACCAATATGCAGTTTGTTACATGTGGGGTACAGCAGGGATTCTTTATAACAAGGCTTTTGTTACCGAGCAGGAGGTAGACACTTGGGAGTGTCTTTGGGATAAGAAATATGCCGGTAAAATTCTGATGAAAGATGCTTATCGTGATGCATACGGAACAGCTATCATCTACTCTCATGCTAAAGAGTTGGAAGAAGGAAAAGTAACGGTTGAACAACTGATGAACGATTATTCTCCTGAAGCGATGGCAATAGTAGAGAAATACCTCAAAGCGATGAAGCCTAATATTGCCGGCTGGGAGGCTGATTTCGGAAAAGAGATGATGACAAAAAATAAGGCCTGGATTAATATGACGTGGAGTGGTGACGCCATGTGGGCTATTGAAGAGGCTGAGGCAGTGGGAGTGGACCTTGATTATGTAGTCCCAAAGGAAGGTAGCAACATTTGGTATGATGGTTGGGTGATTCCGAAATATGCACGCAACCCGAAAGCTGCCAGTTATTTTATTAATTTCATGTGTCGTCCCGATATTGCTATTCGGAATATGGATGCCTGTGGATACGTAAGTTCTATTGCTTCTCCCGAGATTATGGAAGAAAAAATAGATACGACGTTGACTTATTATTCCGACTTGAGCTATTTTTTTGGTTCCGGTGCAGATAGTATTCAGATCAATCGTATTCAATATCCGGACCGTAGTGTGGTAGAACGTTGTGCAATGATTCGTGACTTTGGTGATAAGACCAAAGAGGTGCTTGAAATATGGTCTCGTATCAAAGGAGACAATCTGGGAGTGGGTATTACCATTCTTATCTTTGTGGTGGTAGGTGTAATGAGTGGATGGATGATCTACAAACGCATACAGCGATATCAGCGTAAGAAGTTACAGAGACGTCGCAGCCGTAGAAAGAAGAATCAGAAGTCGTTGTAATCTTAATACATTATTCACCACAGAGTAACACGGAGTTCCACAGAGTTTAAATTTTTATTGAAACGCAGATGATCGCAGATTTTCGCAAAGGGAAACAAATCTAAGATAAAGAAATACAGTCTTTTAATCTGCGTTCATTTGTGTTAATCTGCGTTTCATCAGACAAATACTACTCTGTGGAACTCCGTGTTACTCTGTGGTGAAATGCATTCATTACTACACAGTCTTAATCGATTATCAATTTTTAATTAATTTGTTTGCAGCATTTCCCTCATGTGAGCGTCTAATGGATAAAACCAGACGCCGTATGAGGGAAATTTGCATCTATACTATTCTATGTCTATTCTGTTCTGTTACTCTCGTGGCGCAGGAAGTCCCGTTTGAAGGGCTTCATCTGGATGATTTGATTTCAGTCCCCGGCGAGCGTAAGCCGGGGACTTTCAAATCTCCTCTGCCTGCTGTCAAGTTGCCGGACTTTGAGATTCTACGTCCCGATAAACCTTTTGTTCCTCATTGGCCGCGTCCTTCTCTTCCCGGCATGACTCCGGTGCGTTTCTCACAGACGAATCAGCTTAGAAGCCTGTCTCTTTGGAAACCTTCCCGGCGATTAACCGTTCGTGGAGATTATTTCTCTTCAGCTTCTTTGCCGGTAGAAACTTACTCTGCATACAGTGTCCGGTCGGAAGCTGAAGCCGATTATAAACTGACAAAAAAGCTTTCGCTTTATCTTTCTACCAACTATATATCCGATAGGTATCACACACCGCGCAGTCTTTACACAATGGGAACAGGAGGAGGCGTTACTTATCAGTTTAATAATAAATTTCAGCTGAAAACAGGTGTTTATTATCAGTACAATACTGTTCTAAGGAAGTGGGAATGGATGTATCTGACTGGTTTAATTTTTTGTTTTTGAGCTGTATTTGTAATACCGTCCCACCTTTTTTGCATTTATTTTTAAAGAAATTGCCTTTTTTTTTTCTAAATCCCCACTTAATGTCTATATTTACCACGTTTTAAAGATTTCTGATAAGTAAGATCGGTTCCTTCTCAATATTATTGCAGAGTTATTTATCTCCTTAACAAGACTTCTCTAACAAAATCATTTTATTATTTAAGAATTAATTATTTTTTTTCGATGAACATTTTTATTGCAGGATTGAGCTATAACATTAGCGATTCCGATTTAACAGAGTTGTTTGCAGAGTATGGAGAAGTAGCCTCAGCGAGAGTTATTTCTGACAGAGAGACTGGCCGTTCTAAAGGTTATGGTTTCGTGGAGATGGCAGATGAAGAAGCCGGTAATAAGGCTATTTCAGCATTGAACGAAGCAGAAATAGATGGCAGAAAGCTTGCTGTATCTGTAGCTCGTCCTAAGGAAGAATCTGCTCCGCGTCGCAGCTATAACGGCGGTGGCAATCGTGGCGGTGGTTACGGTGGCGGTAATCGTGGCGGTGGCTACGGTGGCGGTCGTGACAGATATTAATCTGACGAAAAGCGGAAACGCTATGTACGCATAGTAAAAAGGCATTCAAAGATATTCTTTGGATGCCTTTCTTTTTATATATTTGTAGGATGAGAGAAACACTATCAGACATTGCACTTTATCATGAGTATAAAGCCACGACGGACACAAATAGTTTACTGTCCGAACGGACCTGGGAAGACTTGAATCTGGATGATTTTTTCCTGTTTGCCGACCATACTTCTTCTTGTGTAGGCAGACAGTATTTATATGATGTATTACACTATAACCGTACGTCAGAGGTGGCGGGTCAGGAGAAAATGCTCGATTCTCTTTCTGCTGATACTGTTTTGCGCCGTGATATCCAAAATGAGTTGAAAAAACTGAATCATGTGGATGCCTGTTCGATTGCCTCGTTGTTCTCGGCCACTCATCCGGTCTGTTCACGTTCTTTCTACTTATTACTGAGGGTATTGCAATTCATTCCGGCACTTTCGTTGGGATTATTATACGTCACCTCTTCTGTCGGGTTTCTCTGGTTAATGTTGGCAGGGCTGCTTGTAAACCTTGTGTTGCACTATCGTAAAAAGACAGAGATGCAGGCATATTTGTTTTCTGTGCCACAATTATTGAATTTGTTGAAGCAGTCAGAGAAGTTAACGAAACGGCCGCTCTGCCTCTCAACTAATAAAGAGATAACGGAAGTGTTGTCCGACTTAATGCCATTGAGGAAACGTTTAGCTTCTTTCCGTCTGAGCATCCGCCTTGAAAGCGATTTGGCTTTTATGGTTTATTTATTTACTGAGTTGTTTAACATGTTTTTTCTGACCGAGGCAATCTCAGCATCCCGTGCTTTTTTTCTTTTACAGGGAAAACAGCAGAAGTTGGAACAGGTATTCCGCTTTTTCGGGCTGATAGATGTTTTATGTTCTGTTTCTGAGTTTCGGAGTAAATTACCTTACTATTCATTGCCAGAGTCTTGCCCAGAAGAGATTTCATTTCAGGTAGAGGATATCTACCACCCGCTGATAGAAAATTGTGTTTCCAATGCTATTACCCTCCATGGTAAATCTGCATTGATTACCGGCTCTAATATGTCAGGAAAGACGAGTTTTATCCGTTCAATAGGAGTGAATCTGCTTTCTGCAGGAGCGCTGCATACTTGTTTTGCACATCATTTTTGTTCTTCTCCGGATTTGAAGTTGGCTTCTGCTATTCATATGGAAGATAGCTTAATGGAAGGAAAAAGTTTCTTTCTGCAAGAAGTACAGACCGTTAAGGAGATGATTGATCTGAGCCGGGAAGGAAACCATCTGTTTCTGCTGGATGAATTGTTTAAGGGGACTAATACAATTGAGCGGATTGCCATAGCCAAAGCAGTGCTTTCGGCATTGGTGGTGCAAAGAAACCTTGTGTTTATCTCTACCCATGACATTGAACTTGCCTCCCTGTTGAAAGCTGAATATGACTTGTATCACTTCTGCGAAAGTGTAGAAGACGGGGTACTGTCTTTTGATTACAAACTGAAGTCCGGCCCGGTGACAGAACGCAATGCCATACGCATTCTTGATATTTGCGGTTATCCGCAAGAGGTAATACAGGAAGCATATGGGGTAGTAGGCCGGATTTGCGGATTTTAATTCTGTTTTCGGATGTGTGGAAAAGTCATCGTTACTTTGGTGTAGCAGTTTACTTCTGAATCGATTGTTATCTTACCACCATACACTGATAATATCTTCATAGATAAGCTCAGTCCGATTCCCTGTCCTGTATACTCGCGGGTGTTGCTTGCCCGGTAAAAGGAGTGGAAGATATGATGTATTTCTTTCTCCGGAATGCCGATCCCGTAGTCTTTTACCTCAATGACCGGGCAATCTTCACGAATGCTTAAACTGACGTCTACCTGCTCTTTTGAGTACTTCCGGGCATTATCTATTATGTTTTGCAGTGCGATACGCAGCAGATAGAAGTTGGCTGTGATATGGACGCTTCCATCTGTCTCATTCGTGTTGAATGTCACTTGTGGATATTGCAGGCATAAGTCGCGCAGGAGCACAACGAGGTCTATCTTCTCCTTAGCGTTTTGCAATATATCTTCATCCTGGCGGGAGAGGAAAAGCAGGTGTTTTATCAGTTGGGTGATGCGCTTGCTTTCTGTGGAGATGCGTTGCAGCGAGTCTATGTATTCCGTAGCAGAACGTTCTTTGAGCAGGCTGATTTCACATTCTCCTTGAATGGCGGTGAGCGGGTTATTCAGTTCATGCGAGGCATTGCTGATGAATGACTTTTCTGCCTGGAATGCAGTATCTATCCTGTCTAGCATTTCATTCAGGGTTCTGATAAGTTCGTCCAGTTCGTCTTTGTTATCGAAGGTTTTCATCCGTACATTCAGATTGTTTCCGCGAATGCGTTTCAGCTCTTTGAGGATGTGCTGCAAAGGACGCAGAATACGGTTGGCATAAATTCTTCCGAGGAGATAGATGAGGCCGCAGCTTATCAGCAGGAGGAATACGGCGAGCAGAAGGATATGCTTTTGAATCTCGTATCCATAGGTATTGTTTGCCATTACCAAAACAATAAAGTCGCCTTCATTGTCGGGGTAGTGGAGTGCAGCGCCTCTCAGCTTGCCATAAACGAAGGAGACCGGGAGATCTTTGAACAGGCGTGCCTGCTGGTTGCTGTCGAGGTATTTGTTCAGAGAATCGTTTACAGCCATCGGTACACTGTCCATATTCAGCAATATCTCTTGCGCCTGTGGCAGTAGCTCGTTGTACTTCTGCTGAATTTCGCGGTAACTGTATTCGTCTACCTCATCTTTTTCCCAATGTTTCTGAGCAGTCAGATAAGCCTTCTCTATCAGGTAAGAGTCATAGAGGTGATTGATATACCGAGAGGTGAAAAAGTAGAATACCATAACCACCGCAGTGATGGCTCCTACGGTGATGATGGTATAAAACAGTGCTATCCTGGATCCTATTTTCATCTTTTGTACCTCCCTACATCTTTTTTGTTATTGTATTCCCATGATGTACCCCATTCCCACAACCGTATGAATGAGTTTCGTCTCGAAATCTTTATCTATCTTATTTCGCAGATAGTTTACGTAGACATCTACCACATTGGTGTTGGTATCGAAGTTCTTGTCCCACACATCTTTCAACAGGGTAAGGCGCGAGAGAACGGTGCCCTGGTGTGTCATAAAGTACTCTAAAAGGCGGTATTCCTTTACGGTGAGGTCAATGGTGAACTCTCCCCGCTGGGCACGACGGGTATTACAGTCCAATACAAGATCGTTGCAGGTGAGTTGCAGTGCCGGGCTTTCTTTGCCCCGGCGGAGCAGTGCTTTGATACGGGCTTCCAACTCCTGAAAACTGAAAGGTTTTACCAGATAATCATCTGCTCCGGCATCGAGTCCCTTTACGATATCTTCGGTAGTACCTAATGCCGTGAGCATGACGACGGGGGTCTGATACCCTTCTCTCTGGCGATATTGCCTGCATAGATCCAATCCGTTTGTTCCGGGCATGATAATGTCCAGTATCAGCAAGTCGAATGCTTCATTCTGCAACAGTTCCCAGCCGGAAGTGCCGTCATGGGCTACGGTGACTGTGTGCCCGAATTCCCGTAATCCGCGTTCGATGAACGAGGCAATGTTTATCTCATCTTCTACCAATAATATCTTTGCCATGAACGAGTTGTTTTAGTATTTTGCAAATATACGAGATTCACAACAGAGGACACAGGGGGTACGGCGTTTTTTCTTTTGAACCTTGTGATGTGAGGTCCCGTATGGAACGTAGGGTTTGTCACTGAGGTACCTTTCGTTTGTCGGTGGGGTGGATTATTTTACATGTACATCTAATACAGTACGACATGTGCATGTCGTACTGCTCCACATGTGCATGTCATGCTGCTTTACATGTACATGTAAAACATCCCTCCTCTATGACCTCCGGTAGGTTTGTCTACGAGGTACGTTCCTTTCCATACCTTCTGTGGTGAATCTGCTCATAACTTTCTCTGATTCAGGTTTCCCTCTTTATCATACAGCATCTTTTCGTATACCACTTCCACAATCAGCGGGAAAATGAAAAGGGCGAAGAAAGTAGCTCCTATCAGTCCGCCGATGATGACAATAGCCAAGGGGCGTTGTGATTCCGACCCGATACCATGACTCATAGCTGCCGGCATCAGGCCAATGGCTGCCATAGCTGCCGTCATCACTACCGGACGGATGCGGGAACGCATACTTGTCTGGATCGCTTCGGGCAGGGGGAGTCGTGCCTGTATGTTGTGTTTGATATCCGAAATCATGATGACACCATTCTGAATGCAAATGCCGAATAAGGCGATAAACCCGATACCCGCCGAAATGGAGAAGTTAAAGTGCGTGATGAGCAATGCGATAATGCCACCAACAGCGGCGAAAGGTACATTCAGCAGCACCAGTCCGGCATCCCGGGCGTTGGAGAACAACACAAACAGGATGATAAAAATGATGGCAATACTTACCGGAACTACCTGTGAAAGGCGCTTCGTAGCCCTTTGCTGATTCTCAAAATCTCCTGTCCATTTCAGTGTATAGCCTTCGGGCAGGTGTATAGAGGCATTCACTTTCTTCTGTGCTTCGGCTACGGCAGTTCCCATATCTCGTCCGCGTACGGAGAATTTCACGGCACAGAAACGGGTGTGGTTATCACGGAATATCAGCAGAGGGCCGGTAATGGTCTTTATCTCTGCCAGCTCTTTGATGGGTATCATGGTACCGTTCATGGTGGGTACCAGTATCTTGCCTATCTCTTCTTCATTTTGGCGGTATTCCGGTTTGTACCGCACCATGATGTTAAATTTGCGTTCATCTTCGTAAAGCAATGAAGCCGACTTGCCGCCAATGGCCATTTCGATGATGGATTGTACATCTTCTTTAGCTACACCGTAGCGTGCCAGGCTCTGCTCATTCAATTCAATGCGCAGTTCCGGCTGCCCGATGTTACGGATGACACCCAAGTCTTCGATACCTTGCACGGTAGCGAGTATTTTGTCTATTTCTACTGCTATCTTCTCAGACTTGTACAAGTCTTTGCCGAATACTTTTACGGCGATAGACCCTTTGACACCCGAAGCGGCTTCTTCCACATTGTCCGTGATAGGCTGGGAAAAGTTGAAGTCGATACCGGGATAGAGTGAGAGGTCATCCTGCATTTTATCTATCAGTTGCAGCTTGCTCAGCTTGCTTTCCCACTCTTTTTCCGGATAGATATCTACATGAAATTCAATATTGTAGAACCCCGTTGCATCCGTACCGTCGTTGGGGCGTCCGGTCTGTGAAAGCACTTGTCTTACCTCAGGATAAGCAGCGAGCTTGCGCCTCATCTGATTGGCGAGTTTCACCGATTCGTCCAGCGAGATACTTTGTGGCAGGGTAGCACGGATGTAGATAGAACCTTCGTTCAACTGTGGCAGGAACTCAGTACCTAACAGAGTAAACATCCACAATCCGACAACAGCTACAATACTTGCCAACCCGATGGATAGTTTGCGGTGTGCATAGCATTTATTGAACAGGGCGCTCGCCTTCTCGTTGATGAAGCGGACAAAGAAGTTGTTCTTTTCACGTACATTCTTCTTTAATAACATAGACGACATCACCGGAACCAGTGTAAGCGTGAATAATAATGCACCCAACAAGGCAAAACCGAGAGTATAGGCGAGAGGTGAGAACATCTTGCCTTCTACTTTCTGGAAAGAGAAGATAGGAATAAGGGCTGTGATAATAATCAGTTTGGAGAAAAAGACAGCCTTTGCCTTGTCTTTGGCTGTATGGCGGATCAGTCCCATTTTCGACATACGGTTGAAAGCCGGCATTCCCACTTCCCGTGCTTTCTTATCGAGCGCCACAAATACCCCTTCCACCATTACCACGGCACCGTCTATAATAATACCGAAGTCGATAGCCCCCATCGATAAGAGATTGGCCGACATCCCCATGGCACGCAGGCAGATAAAGGCAAAGAGCAGTGCCAGCGGGATAACTACCGCCACTACCACTGTAGTCCGCCAGTCTGCCATGAATATCAGTACAATGAAGGTCACGAGCAGGATTCCTTCGATCAGGTTATGTGTCACCGTTCGTACGGCGAGGTTTACAAGGTCCTCACGGTCATAGAAGGGCACAATCTGTACATCCTTGGGCAATACATTCTTGTTGATATCTTCTATTTTGGTCTTTAGAGCATCAATCACTTCTCCCGGGTTTTCTCCCTTACGCATTACGACGATGCCTTGTACTACATCGTCTTCATCCATTCTTCCTACTTGTCCCAGGCGAGGCAGGGAGGATTCGTGTACATCTGCCAGATGGCGTACTAACACAGGAGTGCCGTTGATATTCTTTACTACGATGTTCCGTAACTCTTCCAGGTCGTTGATGAGGCCGATACCGCGTACTACGTATGCCTGTGAACTTTTGGTGATCACGTCGCCACCCACATTGATGTTACTGTTGGCGATGGCATTGTAAAGCTCCAGCGCGGTGATACCGTAATTAATAAGCTGGTGAGGGTTGACGCTTACTTCAAACGTCTTTACCTCTCCGCCGAAACTAACAATATCTGCCACGCCCGATACCGAACGGAGGTTACGTTCAATCACCCAGTCCTGGATGGTTTTCAGTTCCCGTACGTTTCGCTTATCACTGCGCAAAGTATAGCGGAATATCTCTCCCGTAGGGCCGTAGAGGGGTTGTACTTCCGGTGTTATCCCATCCGGCAGATCAGCATCATTCAATAAATTGTACACTTGCTGGCGCGCGGTGAAGTCGTCCACCTGATCTTCAAACATCACGTTGATAACCGACAGTCCAAAAAGGGTCGTGGAGCGTATATCTGTTTTCTTCTGCACCGGATTCATCGCTATCTCAATGGGGATAGTGATGAACTTTTCCACTTCTTCGGCACTGCGTCCCGGCCATTGGGTGATGATGGTCACTTTGGTATTCGTTACATCCGGGAAGGCATCAATCGGGGTATGCTTAAAAGATACAACTCCGGCAATGACGGCTATCGTGGTACAGAAAAAGATAAAAAACTTGTTCTTCAGTGAGAAGGCTACAATGTTGTCAATAAACTTATGCATCGTTTGTTCCTCCTTTTAATCAGCATTCAATGCGTTGTAAACCAGCAATACATTTTTATTCAGAATGTGGTCTCCCTCTTGTACACCCGATGAAAGATAGCACTCTTTGCTCAGTTGGCGGTAGACTTCAACTTCCTTTATAGTGAGTTTGCCGTTGGCGTCTGCTGCTACTACATAGTTTTTTCCATTTTCAAAAACAAGGGCGTGTGAGTCTATGCGTGGCAGTTTCTTATCGGATACCTTACTTATCACGCATACATTGGTAAACATGCCCGGTTTTAGCAGGTAATCTTTATTGGTGAGTTTTATCCGTACACTCATCGTTTTGCTTTCGTCATTCAGCATGTTGTACACTTTGTCTATCTTTCCGCTGAACTCTTTGTCCGGGTAGGCGAGGGTAGTGATACGTACCGGAGCACCTTCGTGTACCTTACTGATGTCGCTCTCATATACGTCTGCCATTACCCATACATTCTCCAATCCGGAGATGGTAAACATCTCATCGTTTTGGTCCGAACGTATCTGCATCTCTTTATTGATATTCTTTTCTACGATAAAACCGGATACCGGGGCTTTCACCAGATAAAGCGATTTTCCGGCAAGATGATAGATGGAGAAGATCTCCGTGATTCTCTTTTCTTCTGCTTCGGCATTGTTTAGTTCCTGGTGAGCTTGCAATACATCACGTTCTGATGCCATGCCGGAGGTAAACATATCCTGTACAGATTGCAAGTTGCGACGGGCGATGATAAGTTGTTGTTCTGCTTCTTTCTTTTGTTTCTCATAATCGGCTACTTCGCCACTCCGGATGATGGCAAGTATATCTCCTTTGCGTACATGATCACCGATTTCGGCAGAGACCTCAGTCACTGTACCTCCAAAAATAGGAAACACACGTGCCACTTGTTCCTGATTGAAGGTAACCCTGCCGTTGAGAGTCAGTTCGTCAGTCACTTCATGTGTGTATACAGTATCTACCGATACTACGTTTTGTAAACTGTCTGTAAGGAAGAGTTCCTGAGATATCTCTTTGGGAGTTTCTGTTTGTCTGCCACAAGCACTCAGTATCATGACGCAGAGGCAAACGGGTAGTAAGATACGGTTCATATTGATTCTAATAGTTAAATACAGTTTGTCCGACAATTGTGTTTAAGTTCTCCATAGCGAGGAATACATCTTTTTTGAGCTCATACAGTTGCAGGCAGGTTTCTTTGTAACTTTGATAATAGTCGATGAATTCAAGCATGCTGATGTTCCGTTTCCGGAAGTTTTCATTTACTCCTTCGATAAGGCGTCCGAAGTTGTGCTCCAGTTCATCATTGGACGACCGGTACAATTCTACTGCTTTTTGTAGCTGACTATAAGCTGCGTATAACTCCATACGTGCCTTTTCTATGGCATATTCTTCTTCCTTTCCGTTTTGCATAATATCGATTTTAGCCGATTTAATGTTTCCCTGGTTACGGTTGAAGATAGGGACGGAGACACTGACCCCTACGGCGAAGTAGTTGTTGATGAAGTTTCCGGCGCGGTCATACATACCTTTGATTGAAAACTCCGGCGCTGCCATAGAACGCTGTAACTTCAGGTTCGCTTTGGCAGCCGTAACATTGCTATGGGCCATTTTCAGATCAGGACGGACAGAAAGCATATTATCCATATCCGCAAAAGGAACGGCAGCTGTATCCACTTGTTTCAGAATATCATCATCCAGCAGCAGGTCTATATCCTGTCCGGCAGGGAGGCTTAGTAACAAGTTTAGCTCACCACGTAAGTTCACGAGGTTGTTTTCCTGTTCATTCTTCTCTTTACGGAGCGATAGGAGTAAAGATTCCAATCGTGAACTCTCTAACAGAGAGATGTTTCCTTTATTTTGCTGCTCCCTGAAGGCTTTCATCAACAGGCTGAGAGATTCGATCTCTTTGTCGTATATCCCGATAGAGCGGGTGGAGAAACATATTTCAACAAAAGTCTTGTTCAGTTCGCTTCGCAGGGTACGCAATACTTCTTCAAATTGATGTTCGGCTATCTCCTTGTTTACCTTTTCCAGCCGTACCCGTTTATTACGTTGTCCGGCAAGATTGATAACCTGTTCTATTTCGGTAGTGGCTTCTCCTTCTTTTCCTACATCAAAGTACTTACCGTTCAGTCGGTTGTATACATTCTGTTCAAGTGAGATTACGGGATTGTCAAATAACCGTGCCTGTGTCACTTGTGCCTGTGCCTTGTCAATATTATATCGTTCGGCAATTAATGACAGGTTGCGTTCTAAAAACATCTTTTCTGCATCTTTCAGTGATAGCTGCAAAGGAGATTCCTGTGCATGCAGGAGCCCGTAGATAGAAGAGAAAAATAAAATAATAATCAGCCTTTTCATTCTTACTTTTAATTTGCGGACAAAAGTAAGGCTCTCTCTTTGAAAGGCATTCTAAAGGTGATTATAATACACTTAGGTGAGATTAGAAAGTGGTTAGAAATAGGTTTGTTGCTCTGTATACAGAGTTTTTATTGATATATTGAAGAGATTATTATAAAGTGGATTATTTGCTTGGTAGTTAATTTTTTTTATGATAAAAAGGTTGTGTGGTTTAGGAAATATTATTTATATTTCGGCGCAAAATAAACACTATGAGAATAGACTTCTGAACAATAAATGTAATAACTCATCATGGATATAAATATGTTAAGTGTACTGGTGCCTGTCTATAATGAAGAAGAGTGTTTCCTATTACTCTATGAGAGACTGAGTTGCGTACTTTCAAAGCTACCTTGTAAATCTGAAATACTGTTTGTGAATGATGGCAGTAAAGATAACTCTCTGCTTTTGATGAAGGAGGTTCAAAAGAAAGATAAACGGGTATCTTTGGTTGATTTATCACGTAATTTCGGAAAGGAGATTGCAATGGCTGCCGGCATTGACTATATAAAAGGTGATGCATTGGTCATTATTGATGCCGATTTACAGGATCCTCCCGAATTGATTCTTGAAATGTTTAAGGAAATAGAGCAGGGATATGATGATGTGTATGCAAAGCGTTCTAATAGGAAAGGAGAATCCTTTTTGAAGAAAGCCACTTCCAAGCTATACTATAGATTATTAAAAACGATGTCGGATATTCCTATCCAAGAAGATACGGGTGATTATAGGATGTTTAGTAAACGGGCTATTGATGCTTTGCGGCAACTGAAAGAAAATGAGCGGAATATGAAAGGACTGTTTTCTTACATTGGCCTTAAAAAAAAGCCTATATATTATGAGCGGGATGCAAGAGCGGCAGGTTGTACTAAATGGAATTATTGGAAATTGACTAATCTGGCAATTAAAGGTTTTACTTCGTTTTCCAAAACTCCTTTGCGTATTGTGTCGTTAATTGGCGTCGTAGTATCTTTCACGGCATTCGTCTATTTAATAACTGTTGTTGTACGGGCTGCTATTTGGGGAGATCCTGTATCAGGGTATCCGTCATTAATGAGTGTTATTCTTTTTTTAGGAGGAATTCAGTTACTCGCATTAGGGATTATAGGCGAATATTTAGGTATTGTCTTTTCTGAAACGAAGAAAAGGCCTGTCTATTATATAAATGAATACAGTACAAACATTGAAGAAACAAACTAATCTGATTTTCGACTTTTAAACACACAAATAATCATGTACATATTTAAGAAGCAAATAGTTGGTAGCAATCTTTTTGCAAAGACTAATCTATGGTTTACAATTGGCTTTATTCTGACGGCTGCCCTTACGTTTTCGGAAGTAGCACGTGGCAGACAGTATAACTTTATGATATTTAGTGATGCCACCAGAGACTTCTGGAATGGTATTATTCCATATGGAGCAGCATGGGCAGAGGAAAAAGGACACGATGTGTTTCTTTATGGACCTTTGTTTAACATATTCTTTAGCCCGTTTGCTTATCTGCCTTCATGGCTTGCGCCTTTTGTGTGGAACTTAATGAATTTTACGCTCTATTTTATTTCTATATTTACATTACCGGATAAATATACCAAGGAGACAAAATGCAAGATATTCCTGTATACATTGCCTATCTTAGCAACAACGTTGCTGTCATTTCAGTACAATGTAAGTGTTGCTTATTTCTTTCTCTTTTCATTTTCTTTACTGGAACGTGGTAAGTATCTGCCGGCTATCCTGATTATATTGTTATCCGGATTTACTAAAATTTATGGTGTTTTTCAGTTGGGAATGTTGTTGTTTTATCCTAAAGTGTGGAAAAACTTCGGGTATGTTGCATTAATTGCAGCCCTATATATTTTTGTACCATTGATAAAAATACCTGTTATGGAGTTGTCTGGATATTATGAACATTGGTTTAATGGGTTGGCACATCAGAAAACGCTTCGTGTTTTTCATACCTTCTTCTATCTGAAGCCATTCTTTTCGCAACCGCCTGCATGGACTACAATAGCCCAGATATTTGCTATAGTTCTATTGGCTTTTTTGGTTTTAGTAAACCGGTCTAAATACAAGGATTTTGCATTTAGAGTACAGGCACTTGGTATATTGATGGGATGGGTTATTCTTTTCGGTACCTCATCGGAGTATCACACTTATGTAATAGCACTCCTGGGATATATGTTGTGGTATTATAGTCGTCAGCCTTCCCGGATAGATAAAATACTGTATTACAGTAATCTGATTGTATTAGGATTGATGCCGATAGATTTATTTTGCCCTGGTGTAGTATGGCGTTTCTTTTTCCTGACTATGACTCTTAATATCTGGATATTCACAATCACCTGGCTTCGGATGGTTTGGATAACGTTTTGCTCTTCATTTGTTTTTGCCACTCTTTTGCCTTATCTTCGTCCGTCAAAAAGATGATGAAACAGAATAATAATTTATCCGCTAAATACCGGTATCTCTTCTTCGATCTGGATGGTACCGTTACTGATCCTATGCAGGGCATTACCCGCTCTGTAGACTATGCACTCAATCACTTCGGCATCGTTGTGAACGATCTTCGGGAATTGTGTCCTTTTATCGGCCCTCCGCTGAAAGACTCTTTTATGGAGTTTTATCAGTTTACGGAAGCACAGGCAGAGGAGGCAGTGAAAAAATACCGGGAACGGTATTCGGAGACAGGGCTTTATGAGAATGAGGTGTATCCCGGCATTGCCGAACTTCTGGAAAAGGCACGTCAACAAGGATATCAATTGATGATGGCAACTTCCAAACCGGATGTTTTTGCCCGGCTTATTTTGGAACATTTTCATTTGGACGGTTGTTTTTCTTTTGTTGGTGGCAGTGGTCTGGATGGTTCACGACATACGAAAGCAGAGGTGATAGAATATGTGCTGCATGAGAACGGAATTACGGATCTGAACCGTGTGGTGATGATTGGTGACCGGAAGCATGATATCATAGGTGCAAAGGCAGTAGGCATTGATTCAATCGGTGTACTTTATGGATATGGTGACAGAGAGGAACTGACGAAAGCCGGAGCAGATTATATTGTGGAGGACATTGCAGACTTGGGAGAGCTTTTATTGAAGTAACAGAAAATAAACAGGAGAGAGTAATGGATACAAAAAGAACTGTTTTTGTGCGGAGCTTGCTGATGATGTGTCTGCTTTTAATATTGCCTTACGCAAGAGCACAACATCCTTTGACAAAAGAGCTTGACATCTTGTTGCAAGGAAAACAGGCAAAGGTAGGAGTGGCTGTTGTGTTTGAAGGGCGGGAGACATTCACTTACAACAATCCCCATCATTACCCTTTGATGAGTGTTTTTAAGTTTCATCAGGCATTGGCGGTGATGGATTATCTCGATACACGGCAGTTGCCTTTGGAAACAGAAATATATGTTCGCAAAGCAGATCTGCTGCCCGATACTTATAGTCCTTTGAGAGATGCCCGCCCCGAAGGAGAGTTTAATATCTCTGTGGGGGAATTATTGCGGTACAGTATATCGGAGAGTGATAATAACGCCTGTGATATTTTGCTTCGTTATATAGGTGGCACGGGAGTGGTCGATAAATATGTCCGCACGTTGGGTATAGAAGATTTTAAGATTGAGGCAAATGAAGAGAAACTGAATGAAGCTTTTGAATATCAATATCTCAACTGGACTACGCCGTTTGCAGCCGTTCAGGTGATGGAGAAGTTTCGTACAGAAACATTGTTTCGGCATTCCGGATATAAAGAGTATTTAGAGAAGTTAATGATAGGAACTGTTACAGGAAACGATAAGTTAAAAGCCGGATTACCCCGGGAGGTTGTATTTGGGCATAAGACGGGTTCTTCCGGCAGAAACAAATCGGGGCTGAAAGCGGGAGATAATGACATGGGATTTGTCCGTTTGCCCGATGGGAGGCAATATAGTATAGCAGTGTTTGTAACAGATTCCAGAGAAGATGACAAAACGAATGCAACTCTTATTTCCGAGATATCCCGAAAGGTATATGAATATTACAATGCACCCAAAGAGCGAAAAATTCCTTATACCAGCGAACAGAATTTTGCCGATACCATCCCTTTTGAATTTTCTCAGAATCGTATTTTAATTTCCGCTTCAGTGAATGGTACTGAGCGGAAATTTCTTTTTGATACCGGTGCTTCCTCTTTGCTTCTGAATAAAGAGTTGTTAAGTGGCGAAGATACTTATAGAGGAGATAGTGCACGTGATGCCAACGGCGTACGTATTGCTGTAAACATGGCAGATGTAAGGGAGTTGCGTTTAGGAAAACTGCATTTCAATCATTATCCGGCTACTCTTTGGGATATGAATGAGAATAGTCTTTTCAACTGTGAAGGAGTAGACGGGCTGATAGGAAGTGAGATTTTGCAGAATTTATCGGTTAAGATAGATACCAGAAACCAACGGCTGATCCTGACAGACAGGAAAAATCATTTTAAGGCAGAGAAAGGAAAACGGAGACGGATGAAGGTGATAGCAAACTGCCCCCTTTTGGATATAAAGCTATTCCGTAGATTGCAGGAGACCGGAGTACTTTTTGATACGGGAGCTCCGGAACTTTATGACCTCTGCGATGAGGTATTTATTCTATTGAAGAATCGTATGCCTAAAAAGATAGAACGGTGTGTGACGGACTGTGCTTATGGAGCTTCTTCTATTGGCATAACAGGTGCTGGCCGGGATACTTTGCGTTATCGTTTGAGGTTTGACTGGATGAAGATCGGTCCGGTCACTTTCAGGAATGTGATGACAGAAACACATACAGGGGTTACTTCGCGTGTCGGAGCCGGTTTGCTTAACTATGGGCAGATGATTCTTGATTTTCCCCGAAAGCAATATCTTTTCATGCCGTATGACGGTATTTCGTCAGTAATACTGCCTGATACCGGTGGTTCCGGCATTTCATTTATCCCCGAAGAAGGCCGGATCAAAATCGGGTTGGTGTGGGAAAACTCAAAGGCCTACCGGATAGGAGTACGAAGAGGATTCGTTGTAAAAGAGGTCAATGGATATAATGTAGAAGACGACTTTTGTGCTTTGTTGAAACTACGTAGTTCGCGTGCTAAGTCACTCAAGGCAGTCGATTTGCAAGGAAAAGAGCAACTTTTCCTGTTTTCTGAAGAATAATTCTTATCTTTCGGAGGTAAAATAAGGGATTTTTGTTGATGTGGAAATGAGTTAATAAACTTGATTATGGAAACTACAGTGTTGATTACAGCTTTCATCCTCATTGGGCTCGGGGTACTCGTAAAGCGCTTCCCGATTCTTATTGCAGGATATAATACAATGTCTAAAGAAGAGAAAGAAAATGTAGATGTCAAAGGATTGTCTACTTTTATGTGTTATAGTCTGGTGGGAATGGGAACCGTACCTTTACTTACTTATTATGCCTGTCTTGGGGTAGGGCATGCAGACTGGGCCAGTTATTGCATTCTTCTGCCTATACTCTATATTCCGTATCTGATAATCAAGGCAAATAAATTTGATCATAATCCTCCCAAGAAAAGTACGAAGTATGTGGTTGCTATTAGTGTGCTTACTATTGCGGTGATTGCTGCATTTATAGCATATGGTATGAATCCGGCAACTATAAAGATAAAGGAGGATAAGCTGATTTTTACGGGAATGTATGGTACATCCAGAACCCTGGAAGAGATAACCGGGATTTGTTTGATAGACTCTCTTCCCGATATCGGGCTTCGTCTTAATGGACTTTCTATAGGTGGTATAAGTAAAGGGTGGTTCAAGCTGAAAGACGGAGGCAACTGTCTGTTATTACTCTCTTCGCACAGCAAACCCTATATCATGTTTAAGGAGAATACAGGTAAGGAGATATTCTTTAATTCGAAGAACAGTGAAATCACAGAAGCTTTGTATAAGGAGTTGAAGAAGTGGATCCATTAAAAGTAGGTGATAAGGTTTGTAAACAGGGGCATAAATTAACAATGTTAATGCCTTTTCGGAATCCTATTTCTCATACCGATAGAAGTACGTACTTTTAAGATGTAAGAATACGTATTTTACCACGGAAAAAGTACGTATTTAATTGCCCATTAAGTACGTACTTTGGGTGTTTTAAAGTACGTACTTTTGCTTCCAATAAATAGTATTCTAAAACGCTGAAAATGAATGATGTGTTTCCTTCTCTTTAATCTTTTTCCTGTTGCCCTCTTTTTTATCTTCGTTTTAGCAAACCCACTTGCTTATTATTTTGGCAACTATCTTTTATAAACATCTCTCCCTGTTATCGCCTGCTGAACCTTCCCGTGCGGGAAGCACAAAAAATCCTCCCCGGCAAGCTGGAGAGGACCTTATAGTTTTAATCCCATTTTGGTGAATTTGCTTACTATTATTCAGCAGCTTCAGTAGCAGGAGCCTCTTCTGCCGGAGCAGCAGCTTCTTCTGCAGGTGCTTCAGCAGCAGCCTTTTCAGCAGCTTCAGCCGCTTTCTTTTCTGCCAATGCTTTCGCTTTTGCTTCGTTTACTTTCTTTTCAGCTTCTAAACGTGCTTTTGCTTCTGCTTTTTTAGCTTCATCTTCTTTAGCTTTCAGAGTAGCAAGTCCTGTCTGCTTGTTGTTTTTCCAAGCTTCGAATTTTGCTTCAGCTTCAGCTTCGCCAAATGCACCTTTAGCTACACCGCCAAGGAGATGTTTCTTCATGTAAACACCTTCGCGAGAAAGGATGTTGCGTACAGTATCGGTAGGTTGTGCACCTTTCAATACCCATGCCAATGCAGCGTCGAAATTCAAATCTACTGTAGCAGGATTGGTGTTCGGGTTGTAAGTACCAATCTTCTCTGTAAATTTACCATCACGTGGTGCTCTGCTGTCTGCAATTACAATTGAATAAAACGCGTAACTTTTACGTCCGTGTCTTTGCAATCTGATTTTGGTTGCCATTTTAAATAAATGTTTTTAATTAATGATTTGAATTAATGCTACTAACTCGTAATAGCGGGCGCAAAGATACGGTTTTAGTTTGAACTGGCAAAGTATCTTACTGATTATTTGCAATATGCGGATTCTGATGTAGGGCTGTATTTATCTTTTTTGATATTCCTGTGGTGTCATTCCCGTTCTTCTCTTGAAGAATTTGCAAAAGAAAGAGGGATTGGGGAAATTCAATTCATCAGCAATTTGATAAACCATTAAGTTACTATGTTTTAGTAAGACTTGAGCTTCGAGCGTGACGGCCTGATTAATCCATTCCATTACCGTCTGTTGGCTTACTTGTCGTATGACGGTATTCAGATAACGAGGGGTAAGGCAGAGTTTATCTGCATAGAAACTTACGGTACGTTCTTTTTTATTGTACTCGTTGACCAGAGCAATAAACCGGCGGAATAATTCTTCCTGGTGTGAGGGCGATTGGTTGATGCTGCTTTGGTTCTTTTTTTGTATATACCTTATATTATATAGAAGCGCTGTAAGCAGATGCTGTACTACTTCTTTCCGGAAAGTGGATTCTTGTACTGTTTCCCAGATCAGTGAGAAGTACATTCCCATTTCGTCCCATTCTTTATTCGTCAGTTTTATCACGATACCCTGTTTCATATATGAATCGGTCAGATCTTCTCTGTGGGGAACAGGCAAAAAAATGTTACTTGCTACAATCACTTGAAAATCATAGTCGGGGGAAAAGCTTATCACCTGAATGATGGAGTCCGGTGGGGTGATAATTATCATTTCCGGAAAAGCATCGTATTCTATCAGATTGACTGATATACGGGCTCTTCCTCGTAAGGCGCGGATAATCCGTCCCTCTTTGGTACGGTAGGGTTGTCCTATTTTAAAGAGATAGCTATCTAATCCGGCAAAACTAATGACGATACCAAAATCGGGATTTATATACCTATACTCATTGTTACGTGCAATTTGGGTATGTTTTAGTAAGTCGAGTGCCAGTTCGAGAGGCTTATTCTTTTCTTCCATAACAGACAGGAGTTGTTGTATTTTTCACAAAGATACAATATGAAGATAAGACTACATTGTAATCTACAGGTGAATTTTATTCAAATCTGTTCATTATCGAACTAATGGGACATCATTGCAAACTATTGGAACCTGGTTGCATGTTCTATTTACCTATCTTTGCAGAAAAGAAATTAATAGAGAAGAAGAATATGAAACGAATGATTCTTTCATTATCATTTCTGCTGGCTGTATCGTGTATGTACGGACAGATAACTTTGGAAGAGTGTCGGCAGAAAACGCAGGACAACTATCCGTTAGTGAGGCAGTATGGTCTTATAGAAAAAACTAAAGAGTATAATCTGAATAATGCTTCGAAAGGATATCTGCCGCAGTTTGCCCTTTCGGCAAAGGCCAGTTATCAGAGTGATGTGACCGAACTTCCTGTAAAAATTCCCGGAATAGATATTAAAGGTCAGCCCAAGGATCAGTATCAGGTGATGTTAGAGCTGAAACAGAACATTTGGGATGGTGGAGAGATACATACTAAAAAAGAGATGACCCTTGCGTCTTCTGATGTGGAACGGGAGAAGTTGAATGTAGAGATGTATGCTCTGAATGAGAGAGTAGATCAATTGTATTTCAGTATTCTCTTGTTGGATGAACAGCTTATACAAAATCAGCTTTTGCAAGACGAACTGGAGCGTAGTTTCCGGCAGATCAGTGCTTATATGGAGAATGGAATAGCCAGTCAGTCTGATCTTGATGCTGTAAAAGTGGAACAGTTGAATACCCGGCAGAAGCGGGTGGAGCTTTCCGCTTCGAGACAGGCCTATGTACAGATGCTGGCATTACTGACAGGGGAGGATCTGACGGAAAATACCACGTTGAAGAAACCTGTGGAAAGTGAGGTATCTCCTTTGGGAGATATACGTCGTCCGGAATTGATATGGTTTGATGCACAAAATCAACGTTTGCAAATACAGGAAGAAGCATTGAAAACAGGTTATATGCCTCGTTTCGGACTTTTTGTACAGGGAGCTTATGGCAATCCCGGATTGAATATGCTGAAAGATGAGTTTTCTCCTTTTTATGTAGCAGGAGTACGGTTGTCGTGGAACTTCGGGAGTTTATATACATTGCGAAATGATAAAAAACTGATATCGACCAATAAGCAGCAATTGCAAAACAACCGGGATGTCTTTCTTTTTAATACCCGCCTGCAAGCTACCCAACAAAACAGTGGTATTGTTTCTATGCGGAAACAGATGCAGGATGATGAAGAGATTATTCGTCTGCGCACTAATATCCGTCTGGCAGCTGAAGCAAAAGTGGCAAACGGTACACTGACTGTTACGGATCTGTTACGTGAGATTACTTCAGAGAGTATGGCACGGCAGACCAAAGCTCTACACGAAATTCAATTGCTGATGAATATCTGGAAACTAAAATATACCATTAATTTATAAAATAGCCCTGTTATGAAACGAATGAAATTTATAGGATTTTCTTCCCTACTGTTTATAGCTGCTGCTTGTGGAAGCGGTAGTCCCGATTATGATGCTACCGGAACATTTGAAACAACCGAAGTACTCGTGTCTTCCGAAGCAACCGGTAAATTATTGAGTCTGGAAGTAGAAGAAGGCACACCTGTAAAAGCCGGTCAGCAGGTGGGACTTGTAGATACTGTTCAGCTTTATCTGAAGAAGATACAATTGGAAGCTAATGTGAAGTCGGTAGAAGATCAGCGACCTGATATCCTGAAACAGGTAGCTGCTTTAAAAGAACAGATTGTCACTGCCGAACGTGAGAAACGTCGTGTTGAAAATCTGTTGAAGGCGGGAGCTGCCAATCAAAAACAACTGGATGATGCGGATGCACATCTTTCTGTACTTCAACGGCAATTGATTGCCCAGGGTTCAACCTTGCTCAACAGCCGGCAAAGCCTTACGTGGCAAAGTTCTTCAGTAGGTATTCAGGTGGCACAGATAGAAGATCAATTAATGAAATGCCATATTACATCTCCTCTTAATGGGATGGTTCTTGCCAAATATGCCGAAGCCGGTGAGCTGGCTACTATGGGGAAACCCTTGTTTAAAGTGGCGGATATGGAACAGATGTATATTCGTGCCTATATAACCTCTGAACAGCTTTCACAGGTGAAACTTGGACAGAAGGCGACTGTATTTTCAGACTACGGCAATGATACCCGAAAAGAGTATCCGGGAGTTGTTACCTGGATATCTGACCGTTCGGAATTTACCCCTAAGACCATCCTTACTAAAGATGAGCGTGCTAATTTAGTATATGCAGTGAAGATATCCGTGAAGAATGACGGGTACTTGAAAATAGGGATGTATGGAGGAGTTTGTTTTAATTGAAAATGGAAAGTTGAAAGTTGAAAATGAGAGTTGAAAGTTGTGGGAAATAGAAAAAGTTAGGAGATGGAGATGGAAGTAGTGGTAGATAATATAAGCAAACGTTATGGGAAGGTGGAGGCGCTTCGTGGAGTTTCTTTTGCTGTGAAACCCGGTGAACTTTTTGGACTTATTGGTCCGGACGGAGCAGGGAAGAGTACACTGTTTCGTATACTTACTACTTTATTGCTTGCCGATGAAGGTACGGCTACTGTAGGTGGAGCGGATGTGGTGAAAGATTATAAAGAGATTCGCCGGAAAGTAGGTTATATGCCCGGTGGGTTTTCACTTTACCAGGACCTGACGGTGGAAGAGAACCTGAACTTTTTTGCTACCGTTTTTCACACTACAATAGAAGAAAATTATGATTTGGTGAAGGATATCTATCAGCAGATAGAACCTTTTAAGAAACGTCGTGCAGGAGCATTGTCGGGGGGAATGAAACAGAAACTTGCATTAAGCTGTGCTTTGATTCATAAACCGGATATTCTTTTTCTGGATGAACCTACTACCGGAGTCGATCCTGTTTCCCGCAAAGAGTTTTGGGAAATGCTGCGTCGTCTCAAAGAGCAGGGTATTACTATTATAGCCTCTACGCCTATCATGGATGAAGCCCGTCAGTGTGACCGGATCGCATTTATCAACGAAGGACAAATACATGGCATTGATACTCCGGAATGTATCCTTCGGGAATTTGCCCATATCCTGTGTCCACCGGGATTGGAACGGGAGGAGTTGCGTCATAAAGGCGAAACTGTTATCGAAGTTGATAACCTCTGTAAGCGTTTTGGTACGTTTACCGCTGTAGATCATATCTCGTTTCAGGTAAATCGTGGTGAAATTTTTGGTTTCCTGGGCGCCAATGGTGCCGGAAAGACAACTGCTATGCGTATGCTTTGCGGACTAAGTAAACCGACTTTCGGCAGTGGTAGGGTAGCCGGATTTGATCTTTTCACTCAGTCTGAAGAAATTAAGAAAAATATAGGCTATATGAGTCAGAAGTTTTCTTTGTACGAGGATCTTAAAGTCTGGGAAAACATTCGCCTCTTTGCCGGTATATATGGTATGAAAGAGAGGGAGATAGCTAATAAAACCGATGAGTTATTGGAACGTCTTGGTTTTACTGCCGAACGTGAGACGCTTGTGAAAAGCCTCCCCCTGGGATGGAAACAAAAACTGGCCTTTTCAGTCTCTATTTTTCATGAACCGAAGATTGTTTTTTTAGATGAGCCGACCGGAGGAGTAGATCCTGCCACCCGCCGTCAATTCTGGGAACTCATTTATCAGGCTGCCGACCGTGGTATAACCGTCTTTGTTACCACCCATTATATGGATGAGGCTGAGTATTGTGACCGTGTTTCTATTATGGTGGATGGACGTATTGAAGCTCTTGATACTCCCCGTGAACTCAAAGAGAAGTTCCATGCGCAAACAATGGATGACGTATTTCAACAATTGGCTCGTAAGGCCGTTCGTAAAGCAGATTAAATTATGAAACAGTTTTTTGCCTTTGTAAGAAAAGAATTTTATCATATTTTCCGTGACCGGAGAACGATGCTAATCCTTTTGGGTATGCCTGTCGTTCAGATTATCCTCTTTGGTTTTGCTATCTCTACAGAGGTGAAAAATGTGCGGGTGGTGGTGCTTGATCCCAGTAATGATGTGATGACTCGTCGTATTGTAGACCGTATCGGTGCCAGCGAATACTTTAGGATGGAGCGCATGATACACTCTCCGGAAGAGTTGGAAGCGATTTTTCGTGAAGGAGATGCCGATCTGGCTATTGTATTTAGTACCCGTTTTGCTGATGGCATTTATAGCGGTGACTCACAAATACAGCTTGTGGCCGATGCTACTGATCCCAATATGGCAACTACCCGAACGAACTATGCTGCCGGTATCATTGCTTCCGTACAGCAGGAAATGCTGCCTCCGGGCGTGTCGGTTGCCACTATTGTGCCGGATGTGAAATTGCTCTATAATCCGCAGATGAAGAGTACTTATAATTTTGTACCTGGTGTGATGGGGCTTATACTTATGCTGATTTGTGCGATGATGACTTCTATTTCGATTGTTCGTGAGAAGGAAACCGGTACGATGGAAATTTTGCTGGTCTCTCCGGTGAAACCGCTTTTCGTTATTTTGTCAAAGGCAGTACCTTATTTTGTATTGTCGTTCATCAACCTGGTCACTATTCTGTTGCTGTCAGTTTATGTACTGCATGTGCCGGTAGCAGGCAGCCTGTTTTGGTTGATAACGGTGTCTTTGTTATTTATATTCGTGTCGTTGGCATTAGGGCTACTCATCTCTTCTGTGACACGGACACAGGTGGCTGCCATGCTTGCTTCGGGGTTGATACTGATGATGCCGACAATGATTCTTTCCGGTATGATTTTTCCTATAGAGAGTATGCCGTTGGTGTTGCAGATTATTTCTGATATATTGCCTGCCCGTTGGTATATTCAGGCTGTTCGTAAACTGATGATTGAAGGGGTGGATATTACGCTGGTTTTGAAAGAAGTAGGCATTCTGGCATTAATGGCAGCAGTACTGATAACGATTAGTTTTAAAAAGTTTAAAAATAGATTGGAATGATAGATCAACCAGGGAGAATTAACCAATATAATTAACCAACTAAAACGTGCCAGCCAATTGGTACATTATCACATTGGCATATTGACACATTATTGAATATGATAAAGTTTCTCATAGAAAAAGAATTCAAGCAGTTGTTTCGCAACTCCTTTCTTCCGCGTCTCATACTTGTTTTTCCTTGTATGATTATGATTCTGATGCCTTGGGCTATGAATCTGGAGATACGGAATGTTTCTCTCAATATTGTAGACAATGATCATTCTGTTACTTCTCGCCGGTTGGTTGATAAGATTTCCGCTTCTACTTATTTTCGTCTGACAGCGCTTCCTGATTCTTATGATGAGGCGTTAAAGAACGTGGAAGCTGGTGATGCCGATATTATTCTTGAAATCCCGCGTGATTTTGAAAAGGATTGTACTGTAGGGCGTAGTCCTCACGTTCTCATTGCTGCTAATGCAGTGAATGGTACCAAGGGTGGTCTTGGCGGCTCTTATCTATCTAATATCATTCAAAGTTATGCTTCTGAAGTAGTGGCGCTTCCCGCAGTGCTTCCTGCACGGGGAGATACGCCGGGCGATGTAAGTGGCATGGTGAATTCCCAACTTTCAACTCCCAACTCCCAACCTTCAACTAACTATACAACTCTCAATTTATTCAATCCTAACCTTAATTATAAATTGTTCATGATCCCGGCTCTTATGGTAATGTTGCTTACCCTTATTTGTGGCTTTTTACCTGCTCTCAACATTGTCAGTGAGAAGGAAGTTGGTACTATTGAGCAAATAAATGTTACGCCAGTAGGTAAATTTACTTTTATTCTGGCAAAGCTCTTTCCGTATTGGCTCATTGGTTTTGTGGTACTTACCATTTGTTTCATTCTGGCCTGGTTACTTTACGGTATCTTGCCTGTCGGACATTTTCTTGTAATTTACTTTTTCGCTATTCTTTTCGTCCTTTCCATGTCCGGATTGGGACTGGTTATCTCCAATCATTCTGCTACCATGCAACAAGCTATGTTTGTTATGTGGTTTTGTATGCTAATTTTTATTCTTATGAGTGGGTTGTTTACTCCTATTAGCAGTATGCCGGAATGGGCACAGGCGATTACTATCTTCAATCCGTTAAAGTATTTAATGCAGGTAATGCGTATGGTTTATCTGAAGGGGAGTGGTTTTACGGATATGTTACCACAATTGGGAGCATTATTGGCATTTGTTTTATTTTTTAATGTATGGGCTGTACGAAGCTATCGAAAGAGGGCGTAGGTTTCACTTGTTTTGTGTAAGAAGTATGATTAAAAAAAGAGGATACCCCTTGAATGAAGTGTATCCTCTTTTTATTTAATTCTATAGTAAAATTTGTCTTATAATTATTTTATCTCGATGGTTCTTTCAGGTTTCTTAATCTCTTCTTCGCTAAGCTTTGGAAGTTCAATGGCAAGAACACCATTTTCAACCTGAGCTGAAATCTTTTCTTTGTCTACGTTATCAGGCAAAATCATTGTTTGCTGGAACTTGGAGTATGAGAACTCACGGCGCAGATAGCGACCGTCTTTCTTTTCTTCCTTGTTTTCTGTTTTCTTCTCCATAGAAATGACGAGATTATTATCTTCATCGATACGGATGTTGAAATCTTCCTTCGTCATACCCGGAGCAGCCACTTCTACTTTGTATTCTTTTTCTGATTCGATCACATTAATAGCAGGTGCAGTAGCATTTGCTTTTACCATCCATTCATTATCAAAGAAATCGTTAAAGATACTTGGTAACCAGTTCTGAGTTCTTCTAACAGGCATCATAATTTTAGTCTCCTATCTTTTAGTTAAACATTCGGTTAATTAATGAACTTCCGTTCCGTTTCCGGAACCGTTGTCCATTAATAATTAAGCAAAACATATGCCAAGGCATTTTTGTTCTTGTGTTTGACTATTTGTCAGAATTGAAGTGCCAAAGTTTCGCTGTTTATGCCATAATGTTACTTGTTTTTGTTTATTTTATATAAGATAGATAGATTTTTGTTTTTTCTCCTATTGTTTTATTAGCTTAAACCGTATCCTCAATACTTTTTTTTCTTCATCATAATCGTGACTGATGATTTTGAATGTATCTATTTCAGAGGTATTTTCTACATGTAGTCCGATGCAGGCACAAGCATCATAATTTCCTATACGGACAATGCGTAGAGTTTCACTTGCATCTTCCGGCAGCTTACTAAGGTCTACGATGTCTTTAGCTTCTTCTTTGGGCATGAATTCAATTGTTACAGGGAGATGTTGATTGATAACTTCATTTACTTTATCTTCTACAGCCTGTATTTGTTCATCAGTAGGGCAGGAAGAAAGTTCGTAGTCACATTTACTTTTTTTCTTTTCTATGTGAGCCGTTCGCGAGCGTGGACAGCCAAAAGTTTTCACCATGGTTGCGTTCAGAATGTGTTCTACTGAATGCATAGGAGGATACTCCTGCTTATTGTGATCGTTGAGCTGAGGTTGTTGTTCCATAATTATTTTAATAGTTTTTTATTCTTGGTATCTTCAACTTACAAATTCTATATATTGATTTATAGTTTTATTTGAATGAAACAATCTGTGTATTTTATCAATAGAAGTATGTTAGAATACATTTTGTCTTATTATAATCTTGATAAAGCTTTGAATTTTATTTATATGATAATACTTGGCTGTTTGGAGGAAATATCTGTATTGCAAATGTATTACTATTTTTAGAGAAAGCAAACGTATAGACATAAAAAAAGGAGCAACGCCTTGCTCCAACCTTTGTTAACCTTAAATCTAATACTATGAAAAACACATTGCAAATGTACGGGTTTTCCGGATATTAGCAAATTTAGGGGAAGAAAAAATATGTTTTATAACATTGATTAATACTTTTCTTATTGAATTCTATTTTTATTAAGAGTTTCTGCTTATTCCTCCCACTTCTCTTTCATAAGATCTTCCAGTTTCAGCAATTCGTCACGATATTGCGCTGCTTCTATGAATTCCAACTTCTTGGCAGCTTCCTGCATTAACTTGCGTGTACGGTCTATACTCTTTTGCATCTGAGCTTTAGTCATATATTGGATGATCGGATCAGCAGCCACATTGGGGCTCGATGGTTCTATATAGACTTGTTTCTCTTTCAGTATTTCCTCGGTATTGTTTCCACCGAATACTGCGAGATTACGTGCTTTCTTTATTTGTTGTGGGGTGATGCCATTTGCTTCATTATAGGCAAGCTGTTTTTCCCGGCGTCGGTTGGTTTCGTCAATTGTCAACTGCATACTTTCCGTCATTTTGTCTGCATACATGATTACTTTTCCGTTTACGTTTCGGGCAGCACGTCCGGCAGTTTGTGTCAGAGAACGATGGGAGCGCAGGAAGCCCTCTTTGTCTGCATCAAGGATGGCAACCAGAGATACTTCTGGTAAATCAAGTCCTTCACGCAAGAGATTTACGCCGATCAATACATCGTATACACCTTGGCGAAGGTCATCCATAATTTTCACACGCTCAAGCGTATCTACATCGCTGTGGATATAGTTGCATCGCACATTGTTATTAAGCAAATATTCTGTTAATTCCTCAGCCATACGCTTGGTTAAAGTCGTCACAAGAGTACGCTCTTCTTTTTCGATACGTATCTGAATTTCTTCCATAAGATCATCTATCTGGTTGAGGCTGGGACGTACCTCAATCACAGGGTCAAGCAGACCGGTAGGTCGGATTACTTGTTCCACAATAATACCTTCGGACTGCACCAGTTCGTAATCGGCCGGAGTTGCACTGACATAAATAACCTGTTTGGCCATTTCCTGGAACTCTTCAAATTTAAGAGGACGGTTGTCCATGGCTGCAGGTAGGCGAAAACCATATTCTACCAGATTGATTTTTCGGGCGCGGTCACCACCATACATAGCACGTATCTGTGGGACGCTAACATGGCTTTCGTCTATAACAATTAGAAAGTCATCCGGGAAAAAGTCGAGCAGGCAATAGGGGCGGGTACCGGCACTGCGACCATCAAAATAACGTGAATAGTTCTCAATACCGGAACAGTGCCCCAGCTCGCGAATCATTTCCATATCATACGTCACCCGTTCATAAAGACGCTTGGCTTCATATTCTTTTCCGATAGATTCGAAAAAGGCTACTTGCTTGGTAAGGTCATCTTCTATTTCGTGGATAGCACGTAGAGTTGCCTCTTTGGTTGTCATGAATAAATTAGCCGGGTATATTTTGTATGATTCAAAAGGAGCAATTGTTATGCCTGAGATCGGATCTACTTCTTCAATTCCATCAATTTCATCTCCCCAAAAAGTCACTCGCAGGATGGTATCGGAATAGGCCAGATAAATGTCTACTGTATCACCTTTTACACGGAAGTTACCACGATTCAGATCCAGGTCATTGCGTACATAAAGGCTGTCTACGAGACGGCGCAGAAATACATTACGATCCAGCATACGCCCCCGTTCCACTTCTATGACATTGTCATAGAAGTCGGATGGATTTCCCATACCATAGATGCATGAAACAGAAGAAACTACCACTACATCTTTACGTCCTGAGAGTAGGGAAGAAGTGGCGGCAAGCCGTAGCTTATCTATTTCATCATTGATGGCAAGATCTTTTTCGATATACGTATCAGAGCTGGGAAGATAGGCTTCCGGCTGATAATAATCGTAGTATGAAACATAGTATTCCACAGCGTTGTTGGGGAAAAATCCTTTAAATTCACTGTATAGCTGGGCGGCCAGCGTTTTGTTGTGGCTCAATATCAATGTAGGTTTGTTGATATTAGCTATGACGTTGGCTATAGTAAACGTCTTTCCTGAGCCCGTAACACCCAATAGGGTCTGGGCAGGTAATCCTTGTTTTATACCTTCGGTTAATTGGGCAATAGCCTCAGGCTGGTCGCCTGTAGGCTTATAGGCGGATGTTAATTCAAAATTCATGTTTTTGTTTTAAAAGGGGGAGCAATATTCGGGAAAATAGTTGAGATAAACAAATTGTTTTTCCAAATAAATCCTTTACTTTGCAACAGTTTATTATAAAACATCGCTGGAGTTGATGTGAAGCTGTTTAAAAGATGGTTGATGGAGAGGCAAATCTGCAAAGAAACAAAGGTTTGAATTATCTCATGAATCGTTTTTTTATCCTTCTAAATGGATGACTGTAAAGCGCTGGTAATCAACGCTTATAAAAGTGTACACTTTGGTGGGTCAATATTGTACACTTTTGTATGGTAAGAGTGTACATTGTTGTGAGGTAAAAGTGTACACTTTATTATTTCTTGTTTGATTTAGCCGAAATTTACTCAATTATTTATTTAATTCCCTCAGCGGGTTGTGTAAAGAAAAAACAGATTAATACAAATATAAATACAACGAGAAACATGATTTGGAACGAAAGTATCGAATGCATGGACCGTGAGAGTCTTCGCAAAATCCAAAGTATACGGCTCAAAAAAATTGTGGAGCACGTTTATCACAACACCCCCTTTTATCGCAAAAAGATGCAGGAGTTAGGAATTACTCCGGATGATATTAACAGCATTGATGACATTGTAAAATTACCGTTTACCACCAAGTACGATTTGAGAGATAATTATCCGTTCGGATTATGTGCGGTTCCAATGAGTCAGATTGTGCGTATTCATGCCTCTTCAGGGACAACGGGTAAACCGACTGTCGTGGGGTATACCCGTAAGGACTTGTCGTCGTGGACGGAATGTTTATCACGTGCCTTTACTGCTTATGGAGCTGACAGCTCGGATATTTTCCAGGTGTCTTATGGTTATGGTTTGTTTACCGGTGGACTGGGGGCTCATGCCGGAGCTGAGAATATCGGAGCATCGGTTATTCCCATGTCAAGTGGCAATACAGAAAAACAAATTACTCTGATGCATGACTTTGGCTCTACTTTGTTGTGTTGTACGCCTTCTTATGCGCTTTATCTGGCGGATGCGATTAAAGATTCCGGATTGCCCCGTGAAGAGTTTAAGCTGAAAGCCGGTGCTTTCGGAGCTGAGCCGTGGACGGAGAATATGCGTCGTGAAATAGAAGAAAAGCTGGGCATTAAAGCTTATGATATATATGGATTGAGTGAAATTGCCGGCCCCGGGGTAGGTTATGAGTGTGAATGCCAGCATGGTACACATTTAAATGAAGACCATTATTTTCCTGAAATAATCGATCCTCTTACACTGCAACCTGTTGAACCAGGACAAACCGGTGAACTTGTTTTCACTCATCTTACCAAAGAAGGAATGCCTTTATTGCGTTATCGTACAAAAGATCTTACTGCTTTACATTATGATAAATGTAATTGTGGACGTACGTTAGTGCGTATGGATCGTATCCTGGGACGTAGTGATGATATGCTTATTATCCGTGGAGTCAATGTATTCCCAACTCAGATTGAGTCTGTCATCCTTGAGATGCCGGAATTCGAACCACATTATCTGTTGATTATTGATCGTAAGAATAATACGGATACGATGGAGCTGAAAGTGGAAGTTCGTGAAGACGCTTATTCTGACGAGATTAATAAAATGCTGGCATTGAAGAAGAAACTTACTTCTCGTCTGCAGAGTGTGTTGGGATTGGGAGTAGATGTGAAGCTGGTTGAACCACGTAGTATTGAACGTAGCGTAGGCAAAGCGAAGAGGGTGATTGATAATAGAAAATTGTAAGTTGTAACTTTTTAAATTTCAAATATTATGGTAGCAAAACAACTTTCTATCTTTTTGGAAAATAAGTCTGGTCGTTTGACGGAAGTGACTGAAGTGCTGGCGAAGGAAAATATAAATCTTTCTGCCTTGTGTATAGCTGAAAATGCAGATTTTGGTATTTTGCGTGGTATAGTATCTGATCCTGACAGAGCTTATAAGGCTTTGAAAGAGAATCATTTTGCTGTGAATGTAACAGACGTGGTAGGTATTAGTTGTCCTAACGTACCAGGTGCACTTGCCAAAGTACTGCGATTTTTATCTGATGAAGGAGTATTTATTGAGTACATGTATTCGTTTGCCAATAACAATACGGCAAATGTTGTGATTCGTCCTAATGATATGGAGAATTGTATTCGCGTACTCACAGAGAAAAAAGTAGATTTGCTGGCAGCAAGTGATCTGTATAGGCTTTAGGAGGTAGAAATAGGAGTTAGAATTTAGTAGCTAGTAGATAGAATCCTTGCGGCATACAGCTAATCTGCATAGATTCTAACTACTAACTACTAAATTCTAACTCCTATTTTATATTAAAAAACATTGATTAATTGGTTTATTCCGCATGATTCTGTAACTTTGCGCATTATTTAAAATAGGATGAAGAAGAATATTATTATAACTCTGCTTGCAGCCGCTACGCTTTCCTCGTGTGGAGAGTACAATAAGTTGCTAAAAAGTACCGATTACGAATATAAGTATGAGGCGGCAAAAAACTACTTCGCTAAAGGTCAATATGGGCGTTCTGCTACATTATTGAATGAGCTGATAACCATCTTGAAAGGTACTGATAAAGCAGAAGAATCTCTTTATATGTTAGGTATGAGTTATTATAATCAGAAAGATTATTCTACTGCTGCCCAGACATTTATAACCTATACCAATACTTATCCGCGTGGCACATTTGCTGAATTGGCAAGTTATCATGCAGGTAAAGCGCTTTATTTGGATACCCCGGAGGCACGTCTGGATCAGTCTGGTACTTATACAGCTATTCAGCAGTTACAGACATTCCTGGAATATTATCCTGCAAGTTCTAAAAAACAAGAAGCTCAGGATATGATTTTTGCTCTTCAGGATAAGCTTGTTCTGAAAGAATTCATGTCTGCTAAATTGTATTATAATTTGGGTAATTATATGGGTAATAATTATGAGTCGTGTGTAATCACTGCTCAGAATGCACTAAAAGATTATCCTTATACTGATTATCGTGAGGACCTCTCTATTCTCATTCTTCGTGCTAAATATGAAATGGCTATTAATAGTATAGAAGAGAAAAAGATAGATCGTTATCGCGAAACTGTCGATGAATATTATGCTTTTAAGAATGAGTTTCCGGAAAGTAAATATCTGAAGGAAGCTGAAAAGATATTTAACGCATCAACCAAAGTAATTAAAGATTAAATTATAAATAGATTTATGGATTACAAAAAAACGAATGCTCCTACTAACACCGTTACGCGTGACATGATGGAATTGTGCGCTGATACAGGTAATGTTTACGAAACAGTGGCTATCATTGGTAAACGTGCCAATCAGATTAGCGTGGAGATCAAAAGTGATCTTTCCAAGAAGCTGGCAGAGTTTGCTTCTTATAATGACAACTTGGAAGAAGTATTTGAGAATCGTGAACAGATCGAGATTTCTCGCTATTATGAAAAATTGCCGAAACCTACATTGATTGCTACACAAGAGTATATCGAAGGTAAGATTTACTATAGAAATCCGGCTAAGGAAAAAGAAAAACTACAGTAAAAGAAGCTGTAAAAAGAAAGCAAGAAGTTAAGAATAGAATAACGTAGTAAGAATTAAGTAGTCAAGTAGTAAGTAGGAAGAGTGTTCTTATTATTACTTGACTATTTTTTTACTGTCGGCTATTTTTTTTATTATCGTTATAAACTTTAAAACTACTAAGACAATATGATTCAACGTATTCAGAGTATTTATTTGTTACTTGTTACAGGCTTGTTGATAGCAAGCATGTGCTTGCCTGTGGGCTCTTTGATTGATTTTAATGGGGCAGTAAATGTTTTTAAACCGCTCGGACTTACAATGGGTGATGCATTTCAGTCTACATGGGGGCTTTTTTGTATTTTAATGCTGGCTGCTATTATTGCATTTGCTACTATCTTTCTTTTTAAGAATCGCATATTACAGATCCGTATGACTATATTCAATAGTTTATTATTGGTGGGATATTATATGGCTTTTTTTGCTTTCTTCTTTGTGCTTCGCAGTGATGAGACTTCTTTTCAGTTTCATTGGGCGTTGTGCTTTCCATTGATTGCCATTATTCTTAATTATTTAGCCATACGTGCAATTGGTCGTGATGAAGCAATGGTGCATGCTGCTGATCGGTTGAGATAAATCAAATCATACAAATAGTTGCATACTTCATAAAAAGATGCCACACTGTTCTACAAAACGGTGTGGCATCTTTTTATGAAGTAGTCTGATATTATTAAAATCTCTGATAATCTTAAAGAGTATATATCTTTATTTCTTCAAATCAAACAGATAAGTCAGCTTTATTGATATGGTACTGTGAGCTGCACGGTCGAAATCATCTTTTTTGCTGGTGTGATAGAAATCGGATAATGCAAAGTAATATCTTCCTTCTAACAGAAAACTACCGGCTTTTTTACTTCTTACTTCAAGTCCACCTCCTCCGGTTATTCCATAGTCGAATTTGTTTTCTATCTTTTTTCCATATTCTTTTGCACTGGCAATTTGTTCGGCCGTCCATCCGCTTGCCTTTTCTGATTCACCTATTAAAAAGCCTACCTGTGGCCCTAAGTTGATAAAAAACTGTACGCCGTAATCTTTACCAAATGCCAGATGGGCTAAAAAAGGGATATCGATGTAATTCATATTCCTACTATAACTTCGACTAAGGTCTTTGGTACCGTCGGCTAATTCGAAAGCCTCTTCCCAGCCTCGTTGTGAAAAGTTTAGCTCAACCTGTGCACCGCAAATCATAGCAAAATATTTCTCAGAGATATAACGGGCAGTCAATCCGCCTGTGATTCCCATGGGCATACTTTGCTTTATCTTTCGTTGAAAAGAGACTTTGTTGAGATTGACACCACCATTTATTCCGATAGCAAAATTATGACGCATTTCGCCAATCTGTGCCATTGCCGGAAAAGCAATGCCTATTAGTAACACAGTTGTTATGATTGTTGTTTTTATATGTGTCATCTTATTCAAAGTCAAGCTTTACTAATTCAAAGTTCTTTGTAAAATGAACAAAGAATACTTTCTTGTTGATGAAACCTCCCCAGTTGTTCACCCGTTGAAATTTAAATCCGGTTTGTATAGGAGTCAGATCCATTTTAGGTAGATTCTTTTCCAGTTCGGAACCATATCTGGATAATCCTTTCAGGAAGAAGAATCCCGTATCAAATCCTAACATTCCGTATTGAGGGTAATTGATGGCCATATCTTTACTATACCATTTGTGATAAGAGTTGATGAAGTTGATAGCCGCCGGAAGCATATTGTTTGTATAAAACGAAGAGTAAAAATATGTATCCAGCTCAAAGAAACTGTCCAGGTGATCTTTTGTATAAGTCTGCCATTCCGGGTAACCAAAAAGGTGTACGTTAGCGTCCGGATTCTCTCTCACCAGTACAGTTAGCTGTGGAATGATTTTAATGAGTGTCACATCACTGCCAGATGTAGGGATAAAAATATTTTCTTTATCACTGCGTAGAACTTCCTTCATCGCTTGTGCTGTGGCTGACTCGGGGAGTGTCTTTACCGGAATTCTTTTGTTTGCCAATTCCTGTTTCAGTCCTTTGATAAATTCCGTTTTGTCTTTATCTACTGCCGTAGCTTCCAATATGATTATATTGGCATTGGAGAACTGGCGTATAAAGTGTTCGTATACCTCTGAATACAGATAAGACTGTGGAGTATTAATCTGATAAATAAACGGATTGCTAAACACCTCCTCTTCTTTCGAAGAGAAAGGAATAACCATACGAATATCATGTTTCTTAGCAAAGGCTGCCAGCGTTTTTGTGTGCTTTGATTGTGACGGGCCAAAGATTATATTCATTTTTTTCATTTCATCTTTGGCAAGAATGTTATTTAGAGAAGCATTGTCGTCTCCACAATTATAAGCATAAAGATCAATAGAAGTGCCTGTACGTTTCAGGCTGTCTACAGCAAGAAGGAATCCTTCGTAATATTCAACCATACGCTTATCTTGAAGGAAAGGCAATAATATGGCTGCTTTTATGGTACTAATTTTTTCCGGTGCTTCTTTACTGGCCAGGAATAGTTCCTTATCAGTAGGAGGAGTTATGTCTTTATTCTCCTGAGGTGTTACAGGCTTTGCCGAAGGGTAGGGGATGCAAAGGAACTGGCCTTTTTTCATCCCTTGTTTTAGCTCCGGGTTGGCATCAATCAGTGCCTGTTCGCTGATACCGTATTCGCGACTGACGCTAAAAATGGTTTCACGTCGTTTTACCTTATGCATATCTTTGCATCTGGATTGAACAGGACCTTGAATGGTGGCAGTCGATGGAGAAGTTGCCGTAACATTCTGAGTCAAAGGAGTGGCAGTCGTTTGTGCAACTTCTTCGGCGGAAGGAATACGGATCACTTGTCCGATACGGAAATTTTCAGCACTTAGTCCGGGGTTGGCTTCACAGATTGCTTTAGCCGATACATTATATATTGTAGTTAGTTTATATAAAGTTTCCCCAGCTTCAATGGTGTGGAATTTTTCATCTTGTTTTGATGCTTTTTGTTTCTGAGGAATCCGGATTGTTTGTCCCGCATAGATTTTCTCTTCACATCCCGGATTTAACTGTATGATATCTGATTGACTGACTCCATACATACTGGATATGGAATATAAACTTTGTCCCTTTTCAATGGTGTGAAGGAAGTAAGATTGATTCTCCTGAGCATGAAGGCTCATACAAGAAATGCTTATAAAAAACAGAAGAAAGAGTATTCGGTTTATTAAGGGTCTCATCAATTTTTAAACTATTAGTTCTTAAAATCAGGCAACAAAGGTACAAATTCTGATATATATCTGCCTAATAATTGAGTTAAGAAAATAATATTGTGTTTCTTTAAGACCATAATTCAAGTGGAAACATTAATTTTGCAGATGTTATGTCACTACACAGATTATCTTATATAATATTGTTCTGTCTTGCCTTTCCTTTTTCAGAGAGTTGGGCACAGATTAAGTTAAATCCTGTGGCTATATTGCTACTGGAGAATGGTACTGATCCTACAGAGCCCAAGACACTTGAGGCCGGTGGGGAACCATATGTGGGGTCGGCTCCACTTAAATTTCGTTTTGTGGCCAATATTGAGTCTCCTTCTCCAACATTACGTTATGAATGGAATTTTGCATCTGATGAGGAATTTAACGATCCTATAAGCGGGTCACCACGTTATGAAGAAGAAACCATTTTTGATTTTGTTACTTCGGGGACATTCTATGTCAGGTTACAGGTGAGTGATACGGAAACAGAAGACGGACCAACTTCGATATCAGATGTGTTTATCATTCAGGTACCTGAGTCGGAATTGAAAATACCTAATGCTTTTTCACCTAACGGAGACGGTATTAATGATATTTTTAAAGTGAAGTATAAATCACTTGTTAGTTTCGATGCTGTTGTGTTCAATCGCTGGGGGCAGAAGTTGTATCAGTGGGGATTGACGGACATTGATAAAGGATGGGATGGAACATCTCGTGGGCATCAGGTGCCGGTAGGCGTGTATTTTATCGTAATAGAAGCACGTGGTGCGGATGGAGTAGTGTACAAGCATAAAGGAGATATAAATATACTGAGGTAAAAAGGATATGCAGGAAACAGAATATATAAATGTATACGGTGCGCGTGTACATAATTTGAAAGATATTGATGCTGAAATTCCCCGTAACAGTCTGACAGTTATTACCGGATTGAGCGGAAGTGGTAAATCTTCTTTGGCATTCGATACGATATTTGCTGAGGGACAACGACGTTATATTGAAACTTTTTCAGCTTATGCCCGTAATTTTTTGGGTAATCTGGAGCGTCCCGATGTAGATAAAATAACCGGATTGAGTCCGGTGATTTCCATCGAACAGAAAACAACAAACAAGAATCCCCGCTCTACAGTGGGTACAACAACGGAGATCTATGATTATCTCCGTTTGCTCTATGCCCGTGCCGGAATAGCTTACTCTTATCTCTCAGGAGAGAAAATGGTGAAATATACCGAAGAGCAGATACTTGACCTTATTTTAGGAGATTATAAAGGCAAGAAAATCTATATGTTGGCACCGTTGGTGCGTGCCCGTAAAGGACACTATAAAGAACTGTTCGAACAAGTACGTAAGAAGGGGTATCTTTATGTACGTGTAGATGGTGAGGTACGTGAAGTGACGCATGGTATGAAGTTGGATCGCTACAAGAACCATGATATTGAAGTAGTGATTGATAAAATGATAGTGGGCGATAAGGACGATAAACGTCTGAAACAAAGTGTTGCCACAGCAATGCGTCAGGGTGACGGATTACTAATGATATTGGACGTCACTACCGGAGAACTCCGTCACTACAGTAAGCGTTTAATGTGTCCCGTAACCGGACTTTCATACAGGGAACCGGCTCCGCATAATTTCTCTTTTAACTCTCCGCAGGGAGCCTGCCCAAAGTGTAAAGGACTTGGAGTAGTGAATCAGATTGATGTCGATAAGGTGATTCCAGACCGGAACATGTCTATCTACGAAGGTGCTATTGCTCCATTGGGCAAATATAAAAATGCAATGATATTCTGGCAAATTGGTGCATTGCTTGAAAAGTATGAAGCCACATTGAAAACTCCGGTTAAAGATTTACCGGAGGATGCTATGGATGAAGTGCTGTATGGATCGGATGAACGAATTAAGATAAAGAGTTCGCTCATTGGCACCTCTTCTGATTATTTCGTGACGTATGAGGGTGTAGTGAAGTATATCCAGATGTTGCAGGAGAAAGATGCTTCGGCTACGGCTCAGAAGTGGGCAGAACAGTTCGCCCGTACTACCGTCTGTCCTGAATGCAAGGGAGCGAAACTCAACAAAGAGGCATTGCATTTCCGCATTCATGATAAGAATATCAATGAACTCTCCAATATGGATATCAGCGAGCTTTATGACTGGTTGCAGAAAGTGGATGAGTTTTTGTCTGATAAACAAAAGAAGATTGCCGCCGAGATATTGAAAGAAATTCGTACACGCCTGAAATTCCTGTTGGATGTAGGGTTGGATTATCTATCTCTCAATCGTAGTTCGGTGAGTTTATCGGGTGGTGAGAGTCAGCGTATTCGATTGGCAACACAGATTGGTTCGCAGTTAGTGAATGTGCTTTATATTCTGGACGAGCCGAGTATCGGACTTCATCAGCGGGATAATCTGCGTCTGATTAACTCATTGAAGGAATTGCGTGATATGGGTAATTCTGTGATTGTGGTAGAGCATGACAAAGATATGATGTTGGCTTCTGATTATGTGATTGATATGGGACCTAAAGCGGGTCGCCTGGGTGGTGAAGTGGTATTTGCCGGTAAGCCACAGGAGATGTTACAGACGTCTACATTAACCTCGCAATACCTGAATGGTCAGCAAAAGATAGAAGTTCCTGCCAAACGCCGTCCCGGTAATGGTAAGTCGTTGTGGCTTCGCGGTGCAAAAGGAAATAACCTGAAGAATGTGGATGTGGAATTCCCATTGGGTAAATTGATTTGTGTGACCGGTGTATCGGGTAGTGGTAAATCTACGTTGATAAACGAAACGTTGCAGCCTATTCTTTCGCAGAAGTTTTATCGTTCTCTTCAGGATCCGTTGGAATATGGTTCTATTGAAGGATTAGAGAATATTGATAAAGTGGTCAATGTAGATCAATCGCCGTTGGGACGTACACCACGTTCCAACCCGGCTACCTACACAGGTGTTTTTTCTGATATTCGCAATTTGTTTGTAGGATTACCGGAAGCAAAGATACGTGGTTATAAGCCGGGACGTTTCTCGTTCAATGTGTCTGGCGGACGTTGTGAAGCTTGTTCCGGGAATGGTTATAAGACAATTGAAATGAACTTTCTGCCGGATGTATATGTACCCTGCGAAGTGTGTCATGGCAAACGTTATAACCGCGAAACACTGGAAGTACGTTTTAAAGGAAAATCCATAGCCGATGTGTTGGATATGACTATCAATCGTGCAGTTGAATTCTTTGAAAATGTACCACAAATCCTGAATAAGATAAAAGTGATACAGGACGTTGGTTTGGGATATATTAAGTTAGGGCAGTCGTCAACTACACTTTCCGGTGGTGAAAGTCAGCGTGTGAAGTTGGCTACCGAACTCTCAAAGCGTGATACCGGTAAGACACTTTATATCCTTGATGAACCTACCACCGGGCTGCATTTTGAAGATATCCGTGTGCTGATGAATGTACTGAATAAGCTTGTAGATAAGGGAAATACGGTTATTGTGATAGAGCATAATCTGGATGTAATAAAGATGGCAGACTATATCATTGATATGGGACCGGATGGTGGTAAGGGAGGAGGAAAACTTCTTAGTTTCGGTACGCCTGAAGAGGTTGCGAAGAGCAAGAAAGGATATACGCCGAAGTTTCTTCGCGAGGAACTTTCCCTTTAGCGAGGAATACCGTTTCCGGTAGCGGATTTTTCCGGACTTGCACGCCTGTTGGTGGTAAAGAAAACTAAAAATACATACCCTAAGATGAAGAATCAATTATTTGTTTTATCGTTGTTATTTGTTTGTTCCCCGGTATCTGCCAATAGAGATGCCATACTGGATAGTCTGTGAAAATGGTCAGACAAGATGGTGTGAAAACCTTTAAGTTTATGAAAAAATAAAAAGATACTTCGTTACTATACGCAGAAGATATGCGTTTGAAGTATTATAAAGGTGTATTTCCCCCGGTAAAAACGAATCAACGTTTTTGCCGGGGGATAATTTTTTCCTATTTTTGTTCTTCGAAATCTATAAACAGAAAGAAATAAGCCATGAAAATAAATAAAACCAATGCTGCCCGTTTGTTAGATAAGGCTAAAATATCTTACGAGCTAATTCCTTACGAGGTAGACGAAGATGATTTGAGTGCTGTACATGTGGCAGCAAATTTAGGAGAGAATATCGACCAGGTGTTTAAGACCCTTGTTTTGCATGGAGATAAGACCGGGCATTTTGTTTGTATTGTTCCCGGTGATAAAGAGGTGAATCTGAAACTTGCTGCTAAAGTATCCGGCAACAAGAGTTGTGATATGATTCCGATGAAGGAACTTCTTCCTACTACCGGATATATTCGTGGTGCCTGTTCACCTATCGGGATGAAAAAGCATTTTCCTACCTATATTCATGAGACCTGCCTTGAGTTTCCGTATATTTATGTAAGTGCCGGCCAGCGGGGGTTACAGATAAAAGTGGCTCCTAACGATTTAATTAAGGAAGCACGCGCCGAAGTTTGTGTCTTGTTCACTGAATAATTCAAAAAAAAGTATATATTTGCAGAAATTATACCTGAAATGACAATTCAAATTATTAATTAAATATTTATATCTTATGTTTAGTAAACACCCTAAAGGGTTAATCCCAGCCGCTTTGGCCAATCTTGGCGAACGTTTCGGCTTTTATACTATGATGGCAATCCTTGTTCTTTTCCTGCAAGCTAAGTTTGGGCTGGATGGAAAGACCGCAGGAATTATTTATTCAACGTTTTATTTCTCTATTTACATCCTTGCCTTGGTAGGGGGTATTATTGCCGATAAAACACGAAACTACAAAGGAACGATTATGGTAGGTATTGTTTTGATGGCCTTGGGTTATCTGATGCTTGCTATTCCTTCCAAAACTCCGGTTGACAATCAAACTTTATTCTTAACTATCACCTGTATCGGATTGTTTGTTATTGCTTTTGGTAACGGACTTTTTAAAGGTAACCTGCAAGCATTGGTCGGACAGATGTACGACAATCCTCAGTACTCTTCTATGCGTGACTCCGGTTTCTCGTTATTCTATATGTTCATTAACATAGGTGCTATTTTTGCTCCGATGGCAGCAATTGGTGTACGTAACTGGTGGTTGTCTACTTTCGGTTATGCCTATAATGCCGATCTGCCTGCTCTGTGCCATGGACAATTGGCTCAGACTTTAACTCCGGAAGCTATCGAAACTTATACCAGATTGGCCTCAGAGTCTTCTTCTACTCCTGTAACCGATCTTACAACTTTTGCTGCTGATTATCTGAATGTATTTACTACCGGTTTCCATTATGCTTTTGCTATTGCTATTGTAGCAATGGCTGTTTCACTTCTTATCTATATGTTGAATAAGAAGAACTTCCCGGATCCAAGTAAGAAAGCTGTTGCCGATAAGAGCAATACCGCTGCATCTGTAGTAGAGATGAGTGCACAAGAGGTAAAACAGCGTATTTATGCTTTGTTTGCTGTATTTGGTGTGGTTATTTTCTTCTGGTTCTCTTTCCATCAGAATGGTTTGACGCTGACATTCTTTGCAAAAGAATACACCGATCTTAATCTCTTTGGAATGCCTATCTCGGCTGAATTGTTCCAATCGTTGAATCCTTTCTTTGTGGTGTTCCTTACTCCGGTGATAATGGCTGTATTTGCTCGTCAGCGTGCTCGTGGATGTGAACCATCTACTCCGAAAAAGATTGCAATCGGTATGGGAATAGCAGCTTTGGGATTTGTTGTAATGGCCATTGGCTCTTATGTTGCCGATTTGCCTCTGCATAAAGAAATCTTAGCTGTAGGAACTTCACCGGTGAAAGTCACTCCGTTGTTGTTGATGTTGACTTACCTTATCCTTACAGTTGCTGAATTGTATATTTCTCCGTTGGGAATTTCGTTTGTCTCCAAAGTGGCTCCTCCTAAATATCAGGGTATCATGCAAGGTGGATGGCTTGGTGCTACTGCTATAGGTAATCAGTTGCTTTTCATCGGTGCTGTGCTGTATGAGACAATTCCTATCTGGATGACATGGACAGTATTTGTGGTGGCTTGTAGTATTTCGATGATTACAATGCTCTTTATGCTGAAATGGTTGGAAAGAGTGGCTAAATAAGAAATAGCTTTGTTATTATAGAATATGGCGAGGGTATCCTAGTAGAACGGATACTCTCGCTTTTTTTTTCTCACATTGTAGATAAAATTAGGCGATTTGTTTCTTTATTTTGTTTTTTATCTGTGTTTTCTTACATATTAAATTAAATTTCGTATAACTTTGTGGCACAAGATAAAATTGTAAGGTAAACAACTGAATGAATCCTTATCATATAGAAACCGAATTACTTATTCAATTAAGGAATGGAGAACACAATGCTTTTCGCCGTTTGTTCGATCTCTATTATGCATTGATGTGTGCTATTGCCTATGAATATATAGAGGATGAATATATATGCCAGGGTATAGCCGAGGATGTATTGCTATCGGTATGGGAAAAACGAAAACAATTGGATATTAATATTTCGTTGAAAGGGTATTTAATCCGTTCGGTTCGTAACAGGAGTATTGATTATTTGCGTAGTAATGTGCAGGAAACCAAGGTTGTGCGCATGAGTACTATTGATGAATATGAGACTTGTTTTATTGCTGACGAAGAGTTGTTTGATAAAATAGCTTTATTGGAACTGGAGGATAAAATAGAAGAGATAGTGTCAACCTTACCTGTTGAATGCCGGACTGTATTCCAAATGAGCCGGTTTGAAGGACTTTCTAATCAGGAAATAGCAGAACGTCTGAATATCTCTATCAATACAGTTAAATATCATATTAAAAAGGCCTTGTCTGTACTGAAAGAAGGGCTTGGTGACTATCTTTTTGCTATTGTTGTGGCATTTGTCTTTTTGTTTAGACACTAATATCAGAAAATACAGCTCTTTGTGTGATTAAATTCTCCATAATTGTTTTTTCTTGAAAGATTTTTTAGAATTTCACTACCCCTACATCTTAAAAATCTCGTCTCCCTATTAAAAGGACTTAATATGGGTGAAAATAATAATATAATTGAAGAACTTATTGATAAGCAACTTTCAGGGCTTTTGTCTTCTGAAGAGTATACTTATTTACGGCAATGGTATAATGCCAGTCCGGAAAATAAGAAACAGTATGAGGAGTATTGTATTTTAAAAAAATATCTGCATGTTCTGAATAGCAAAAAGCGTTTTAGGCCTTCGGTGGAGTCTGCCTATAAGCGCTTTGTGGTCAGAATAGGAACTATAAGCAGAAAGCATCGTACACTCTCTCTGTATAGAACTTTGCGTTATGCAGCTATTTTATTACTTGTTTTTGGCTTGGGAGCTACTGCCTTTTATTTCTTTCAAAGTCACTATATTCAGACTCAGCTAACACAAACGATAGAAATTCCGTTTGGTTCTAAATCAAAAATTGTTTTACCGGATGGTACAACCGTCTGGTTAAACTCAGGGAGTATTCTTTCGTATGAAAATAATTTTGGAAAAAATAATCGTGATGTAAAACTAAGCGGTGAAGGTTATTTTGAAGTAACCAAAAATCGGAATTTGCCATTCAAAGTCTTTTCGGGAAAGGTGCAGGTGGAAGTATTGGGTACCAAATTCAATTTTAAGTCCTATTCAGATGATGAAAGTGCTAAAGTGACTCTTGTTGAGGGAAGTTTGAATGTAGGAATTGAGGATAAGAAACAGGAAGTTCATCTGGTTCCTAATCAGCAGGCTATTTTCGATAAGGCAAAAAAGGATATGAAAGTGAAAAATGTAAAAGCCGATCTGTTTGCTATGTGGACTTTACCTAAAGAAGAACCTATTGATGAAAAGCAAATGAATGTAGATAAGGCTTTGGCGAAGACGGAAAATCCGAATATTACTCTACGGAATACTTTATTTTTTGATGAGGAATCTCTTATTCAGATTGTTCGCGATCTGGAAAGAGTCTTTAATGTACAGATTGAGATAAAAGATGAAAAGCTAAAGTCCGAAAAATTCTACGGAGATTTTAGAAATGAAGAAACATTGTATGATATTTTAAAAATGATGGCGGAAAGCAACAATTTACGCTATGTTGTCGATAATAATAAAATTGTAATATCAAGAAAATAGGAGGGAATCTATGAGGAATAAGATATAAAAACAAAGAGTCGGGTTCTGTTGGCGCACTCCCGACTCCAGTCTCAGCATATAAAAACATATTGTTTAATATATAAAGATGTTACAAATGTATGAAAATAAGTTGAATAACATCCTGAAAATTAGTACTATTTTAATAGTTTTATTATGTAGTAAGAATTTATTGGCTCAGGATGTTACACTATCTCTGAATCTTAAAAATGTTACAGTCAAAGAAGCACTGGAACAGTTGAAAAATGATACAAAGTTTTCATTGTGGTTCAATGTCAATGATGTAGAATTATCTAAAATTGTCACTGTACAGTTGGAGAATAAAAGCATTGAAGATGCTTTGAAGATTATTTTAGACGGTCAGAATCTGAATTTTGAAGTTAAAAATAAGCGTATACAAATTTTTAAGCATAAAACCAATGTAGAAAAGCCGAAGCAGAAAGTCAAAAATATAACCGGATTGGTTACTGATGAGAGCGGAGAGGCATTGCCAGGCGTGACAATACAGATAGAAGGAAGTACCTCTACGGGTACAATTACAGATTTTGATGGGAAATTTCAGTTAGATGTTCCTGATAATGCCAAAAGGTTTATTGTTTCGTATGTCGGAATGAAAACTCAGGAACTCAATATAGCTCCCGGTTTTACTAAAATAGTATTGCTTTCGGATTCTCAGGAACTGGATGAAGTTGTTGTTACCGGATACCAGAAGATAGACCGCAGGCTTTTTACAGGAGCTGCTGATCGTATTTCGGGTGATAAAGCAAAGGTGGACGGAGTAACTGACATTAGTAAGATGCTACAGGGAAAGACGGCAGGAGTACAGGTACAATCTGTATCCGGTACCTTTGGTGCTGCTCCGAAGATACGCGTTCGTGGTGCATCTTCCATATATGGCAATCAAAGTCCTTTGTGGGTGGTTGACGGGGTAGTCCTTGAAGATGTGGTAGAAGTTTCTCCGGATGATTTGTCTTCCGGAAATGCAGCTACTCTTATCAGTTCGGCCGTTGCCGGATTGAATGCTGACGATATTGAAAGTTTCCAGATATTGAAAGACGCTTCGGCTACAGCTCTTTATGGAGCGCGTGCTATGAACGGGGTGATTGTTGTAACTACAAAGAAAGGTAAGAAAGGTACTGCATCCATTAGCTATACAGGAGAGTTTACCATGCGCACCCGTCCTTCGTACTCGCAATATAATATTATGAATTCAAAAGATCAGATGTCTGTCTATTTGGATATGGAGCAGAAAGGTTGGCTGGATCATGCTACAATTTCACGGGCTGAGAATGGAGGCGTATTTTTTCAGATGTATGATCTTATTAACCAGTTTGATAAGACTAACGGACAGTTCGGGTTGATGAATACGCCTCAGTCCCGTTCGCGCTTTTTGCAGTCAGCAGAGATGCGTAATACAGATTGGTTTAGTGTTTTGTTTAAGCCGACTCTTCAAAGTAATCATTCACTAAGTATTTCATCGGGAAATGAACGTTCCCGTTTCTATACTTCTCTCAGTTTCTATAATGATCCGGGTTGGACAGATGCAGATAAGGTAAATCGCTATACTGCCAATATGAATGCTTCATTCGATTTGAATAAATACCTGACTTTCGGAGTAAATACCAGCGGATCAATTCGTAATCAGAGGGTACCGGGAACCATGGACCGCGATATGGATGCTGTGAATGGAGAGTATACACGTGATTTTGATATCAATCCTTTCAGTTATGCATTGAATACGAGTAGAACAATGTCGGCTTATACGGCTAACGGAGATCCTGAATACTATCGGATGAACTATGCCCCTTTTAGTATTCTGAATGAAATGAATTCCAATTTCATTGATATGGATATGATGGATCTGAAACTGCAAATGGAACTGAATTATAAGCCTTTTAAGACTTTAGAGTTGAATGCTTTGGGCGCAATAAGGTATGTAAAGTCTACACAGGAACATAAAATATACGGTAATTCTAATATGGCAATGGCCTATCGTGCAGCAGATGATGCTACTATTCGTGATAAAAATAAGTTCCTTTATAAAGACCCGGATAACCCGGATGCTCTTCCTGAGGTGGTAATGCCCGAAGGCGGTTTTTATAATACGACTAATAATACAATGCTGAGTTACTACTTCCGGGCAACGGCCAATTATAATAAAATGTTGTTTGGGAAGCACCCTTTTAATTTGATGGTTGGCCAGGAGATAAAGTCTGCTGACCGTAAAAGCGGTTTTAATAATGGTTACGGATATCAATGGGATAAGGGAGGCGTTCCTTCTGTTGATTATCGCATCTTGCAACAGATATTGGTAGGAGGTTTTGATTATTATGGAATGGAAGAAAATTATGACCGTTTTGTAGCTTTCTTTGGAACTGCCAGTTTCTCGTATAATGGGAAATATACTTTGAATTTGACCGGACGTTATGATGGTTCGAACCGTTTGGGGCGTGCACGTGACTCCCGTTGGTTGCCTACCTGGAATGTTAGTGGTTCATGGAATGCTTTGGAAGAAAGTTTCATGAAAACCCAGACTCTTTTTTCGGCATTGACCTTGAGAGCCACCTACGGATTGACTGCCAGTATGGGACCGGCCAGCAATGCTTTGGCTATTTTCAGAAATCAGGTGACTTTTCGTGATACGCAAGGAAACAGAGAAAATCAGGTATTAATTAGTTCATTGCAAAACTCTGAACTTACTTGGGAAAAACAATATGAAACGAATGTCGGTGTTGATATGGGGTTTCTGCGTAACCGGATAAGTCTAAGTGCAGATGTTTATTTCCGGAATGGGTTCGATCTGATTGGTTATATGCGTACATCCGGAATCGGGGGAGAGGCTATGAAAGCTGCAAACTATGCAGATATGAAGTCCCGCGGTGTGGAATTTACATTAAATACAAAGAATATCGTTACGAAGAATTTCAACTGGACTTCTAATCTGACTTTCTCATTCAACCATAATGAGATTACGAATTTAAAATCAATGCCCAGAGTTATCGACCTGGTGAAAGAAGAAGGCGGTCCTTTGCAAGGCTATCCTGTGAGAGGATTGTTTTCGTATCAGTTCAAAGGATTGGATAGCAACGGATTTCCCACCTTCATCAATGAGGACGGAGAATTGACTTCCACTGATATTAATTTTCAGGAAAATAATAATATCGGCCATCTGAAATATGAAGGTTCTATTGATCCGAAAGTTACCGGTGGATTTGACAATGGTTTTATGTACAAGAATTGGAAGATGAACGTGTATTTCACTTATCAGTTTGGCAATGTAATTCGTCTGTATCCGGAGTTCTCTGCTGTATATTCGGATATGAGTGCTATGCCGAAAGAAATGAAAAACAGATGGATGCAGGCTGGAAATGAGAAATATACCGACGTACCGGGTATTCCTTCGAAAAGGCAGGTCTCTAATATAGAGAATCTCAATGTGGCTTATAACGCTTATAATTATTCGGATGCACGGGTTGCCAACGGCTCTTTTATTCGTTTGAAAGAGATTTCTCTTTCTTATGATTTCAAAGGAAACTGGATGAAGGCGGTCGGGATGAATAATTTGCAGTTACGTTGCGTTGCTTCCAACCTGTGGCTGATTTATTCTGATAAAAAGTTAAACGGACAGGATCCTGAATTTTTCCGTTCGGGTGGTGTGGCAATGCCTACTCCGAGACAATTTACTTTGTCTGTGCGAACAAGTTTCTAACCATGATAAAATCAAGATATGAAAGTACGATATTATATATTTATCTCAGCTGCGGTTCTTTTGTCCGGATGCAATGATTTTCTGGATAAAGTGCCTGATAATAGAACAGAACTGGATAATGCCAAAACTATATCCGAACTATTGGTCTCGGCATATCCTAACCGAGCTTATGTTGAATTCTGTGAGGCCATGAGTGACAACGCCGAAGATAAAGGAGTGGCCATTCAGTCGGACAGAGCTGTTGAGGAGTCTTTTAAGTGGAAAGATGTTTCGTATACCTTACAGGATTCCCCTACAGGCTATTGGAGTTCATGTTATGAAGCAATTGCTGCTGCCAATCATGCTTTGGAAGCTTTGGATAAACTGGGTGGAATGGATACGCAGGCCCAGCGTGGTGAAGCTTTGGTGGCAAGGGCTTATTGCCATTTTATGCTGGTGAATATTTTTGCTCAACATTATGATCCGGCAACAGCCGATAAAGATTTGGGTGTTCCATACGTTACTGAACCCGAGACTGTGGTGTTGAAAGACTACAAGAGGGAGAGTGTAGCAAAAGTGTACGAATTGATAGAACAGGATTTGAAAGAAGGGCTTTCTCTGATCCAGGATCACACTTATACCGTTCCTAAATACCACTTTACGAAGGCTGCCGCACATGCTTTTGCCAGTCGTTTCTATCTGTATAAAGGTAATTGGGACAAGGTGATCGAACATGCTAATGCTGTTTTTGGTACAGGAGATGTTGCTTCTCAGTTGCGTGACTGGATCACTCATGGACAACTGTCTACTTCCGTTCGTGAGAAAGAGTATACATCTGCCGAGCAGCCCTCTATTTTACTGTTGGCTTCATCTTTGACAAAGATTGCCCGTTACCAGGAGTTTTATAGATATGGCTTTAACAGTTCTTTGGAGTCGAAGCTGTTTCGTAGTGCCAAGGTAAATGCGATTGGCTTGCCCTGGGCGTATGTACTTGAGAAGTGGCAGGCAGATAAAGGTGATCCGATTACCATGCTCAAATGGAAGGAGTATTTCCAACAGATAGGCATCAATGCAACGACTGGTTATTTGTATGCCATGATTCCCATTCTTACTAAAGATGAAGTGCTGCTTAACCGTATAGAGGCTTATGCCATGAAGAAAAGGTATACGGAAGCTTTGGCAGACATCAATGCTTTTTATAGCAAACGGACTTTGTCTTATGATGTTTCTAAAAACGTAAAAGCCGAAGATATAACAAAGTTCTATGCGGATTATGCCCCACTGAATCCTTTCTATGAGATGGATACGGAGCAGGCAGCATTTGTGCAATGTGCCGTAGAACTTCGCCGGGTGGAGTTTGTGATGGAAGGCATGCGGTGGTTTGATGTGAAGCGGTTTGGTATAGAAATCGTTCATTATCCATATGGTATGCCCAGTCAAAAGGATGTGTTGGTCAAACGCGATCTTCGTAGAGCCGTTCAGGTACCGAGTGATGCTATTGCCTATGGTTTAACACCTAATCCCAGATAAATACATATGATTATGAAAAAAGTATTGATGCTATTGGTTTGTGCATTGAGTGTGGGACTGTTTCACTCATGCTCGGAAGATTTGGGAGAATCAGGTATTGAAATTCCTGAGTTCAATCTCAAAGATTTGACTCCTACGGATTTGTATATCTATAAAAATTATACGAAACCCTACAATGTCGAAGTGATTTATCGCTGGAAAGATAGTGAGACGGATGTTGCCAAGAATCTGGTTCCACCGGAGGAAGAGAAGGTAGAACCTTTCCTTGAAATTTTAAAAACTGTCTGGGTCGATCCTTATGTGGAAGAAGTAGGTAGCAATTTTCTTAAAGGATTGATACCGAAACAAATATTATTGATAGGAAGTGCAAGTTACAATCCCGACGAAACGGTGACGCAAGGTACTGCAGAGGGAGGGCGTAAAATGGTATTGTATGAAATAAACAGCTTTAGTCCGCAGAATGTCACGAAGTTGAAGAGGTTTATTCATGTGATGCACCATGAATTTGCCCATATAATGCATCAGCAAGTAGCTTATAGCCGGGATTATCGTACTATAACGACCGGATATTCTTCCAGTTGGTATCTGCGTTCCAATGAATATGCTCAGGAAAGAGGATTTATAACAAATTACGCCATGTCTGCACCCGATGAAGACTTTGTGGAAATGATAGCTACTATGCTGACAAATAATAAAAGAGACTGGGATATAATGATCAATACGATCAAAAGTGAAGATGCCCGTTCTGCTTTACGCAAAAAAGAGGCAATTGTGGTGGGGTATCTAAAGGATGTATGGGACATTGATTTGTATCATTTCCAGGCGAAAATGGATGAAGTAATAAAGAATGTGGTATTAGGAGATTATTAGGAATTATGAGAAAATTGACTAAATATCTGAATAGAGGAATATGGATGCTATTTTTCATGGCTCTATTCTTCACTTCATGCAAAAATGAAGTGGATGATGTGTTTGCACAATCGGCGAGTGAAAGAATGAAGACTTTCTTAAAGCAATGCGATGATATACTGCAAACAGCTCCTAATGGCTGGCGACTGGATTATCAACCGGCTAATGCTGTTTCTTACGTTAGCTTCATCATGAAGTTTACGGGTAAAGACAGGGTTTATATGTGGTCCAACTATGAAGATGAATCTACTACCACCTATAATCTCAATTCGGGTGAAGGACCGATGCTGTCATTTGATACCTATTCGGTGATCCATACTTATGCCGATCCTTCTACTACTCCTTTGGGTGAGGGGTATAAAGGTGACTTTGAGTTTATTATTATGGAATTGACGCAGGACTCTCTGGTTTGCAAAGGACGTAAAAATCAGGACCGGGTGGTATTTAAGAAAGTAGGTGCGGGAGAACAACATAAGATTCGCCTTATCCGTGAAATGGATATTGCCTCGATCTCTAATAATTCATTTTTTCATTGTCTGAAGTCTCCTACGGCAGCTACGGCAGATGTGACGCTATCAGATGATAAGAAAGAACTGGTATTTAAGGAAATGCAGGGAGAAACGGTAAAGACATCATCTGCTGCTTTCACCTTTACAGATACAGGATTTGATTTAACTGCTCCGGTGACGGTTAATAGTAAGAGTATTCAGCATTTCGTATGGAACAATGCCAAGGCCAGGTTTGTAGCCGAGAATACGGATACATTGATGACGTCCAAAACTCCATTAATTGTATATCCTACTTTACAACAGGCTGCCGGAAATACTTACAGGCTGATCGGAGGAAGTTATGATGTTCAGGGTTGGGTTGAATTATACAAATATAAATATCCGAACTATGCCGGTGCCCAGCTGACTATGGATGTAGACGGTAAAACAGGTTTCTCCGTATTGCTTAGTATTGATGGTAAAGATGCACCTCAAACTGTATTGGCCAAAGAGATAAAAAAGCAGAGAGATGACATTGCTGTCTTTGTGAGATATGGGAAGGATGAACCGGAAGGGTGGATCGGAGATGAGGTAATCAATATCTACGATAATATCATTGGTATTCAGATGTACTCTTACTTTTTTGATTCAACCGGACACTCTGTGGTATTGAAGGACAATAAACTCTATCTGGTAAACACTAAGAAGAACTGGGTTTGGATGGAGTTTGAGAAAGTGAACAAATAAATTACAGATATAAACTAAATGAGATTTTTATGAAAAAGGAATTTAAATGGGTAGGCGTAATGCTGTTACTGCTTGTCTCATTCGTTAGTTGTTCGAAGGAGGACGAACCTTCACTGTCTGTTTCGAAAGAAACAGTGAACTTTACAGCTCCGGCTGATGAAGAAATAATAACTGTAAGTACTAATCAGGCTACCTGGAAAGCGGTACGTCCGGAAAAAGACGATTGGTGTAGTTTGAGGTTTGAAGGTGCTTTACTGATTATTGAGGTGGACGATAATTTGAAAGTACAGCCACGTACGACAACGGTCACCGTATATGCAGGTAATATCACAAAAAATATTGTGGTGGAGCAAGCAGCTGCCAATGAAGCATTATCATTTGTGCCGGATAAAGTGGAACTGGATGCCAGTGGAGAAGCTGTGAATGTAACCATAACGACGAATACAGATTCATGGACTTACAATGTTGATAAAACGTGGTGTAATGTATCTCGCAATGGAGATGTATTATCCGTTTCGGCAGATGAATATACGGATGGTGAACCCAGATCTGCTGTTATTACTGTCAAAGCCGGCTCTTTGAGCAAGGATATCACTGTAACCCAGAGCAATACGGGTATGGCATATGCTATTGATGTACCTGCTGATTTTTCGGCCAGCTACGTACAGAAAATAATGTATGGTGATGTACAGATTGCTGAGGTATGCAAAGAGTTTATTAAAACAAGTACTGTCTCCGAACAAATGGTTGTGGTATATCCGGTTGTTTCCGGAAAGATTGACTTGACTAAGGGGCTTGCTGTGAAAGACGGTGGCAATGTAGTGTGGGATATTGCTAAAAACAGTTGTACTTATACAGCCGGAACAGCTGGAAGTCCTTTACAAAAAGTATATCTTGAAAAAGATAAGCTGGTAGCGACTTCTGCTTCTAAACTACAGAGAAACACGAGTGCTAAGGCAGATATATTGGTTGATTTAGATTATAACAAATATCGTGTTGTTAAAATTGGTACCCAGTATTGGATTGCAGATAATTTTAAATGCGAAAGATATAGCAATGGATCTCCGATTAATAAAATAACGAGTGGCGCGGATTGGAAAAATGATACGGAGGGAGCTTTCTGTTATGTAAACAATGATCCGACGAATTACAAAGAGGTATTTGGAGCTTTGTATAATTGGAATGCAGTTGTGAACAGTAATAAACTTGCTCCGGAAGGATGGGATATACCTACTCAGCAGGATTTCTTATCTCTGAAAACTTATATTGTTCCGGGTGCCGATCCTACTAAAGCCATTAAATGTACTGCTTATTTAAAAGCAACCGATGGGTATTGGCAGGCTTCTACAAGTGTTGTGTCCAATAATCAGACCGGCTTTTCTATGCAACCGGCAGGCTGGAGAACGTTGGATACTTCAGACTTTACCTATTCATTTGACAGATTTGGCTATGAAGCCTACTTTTGGAGTACTACTGAATATTCGGGAGAAGATCCGTTTAGTAGAAATAGCGTCTATGTAATGAGAGCAGCTTATAATACGGATAATAGTACCCAAGGACCTTTGGGTAAAGTGTTTGGCATGTCTGTTCGTTGCATTAAAAGATAAATATACAGGGGCTCCCTTCACATTGTATGAAGGGAGCATATTAATAACTAAACTAAAATATAATGATTATGAAACAAAAGATTACTTTTATTCTTTGCCTGTTATTAATAGGTGGTTTGAGACTGAATGCTGTTGAAGTTTCTACATTTGCTGATTTTAAAGCCGCAGTAGAGGCGGGGGGTGATGTTGTGGTTGCTGCTGACTTGGAAAATGCTACATTGAGTAGTATTACATTGACTAAAGATGTGAATATATCAGCAAAAAGCGGAAGAGTCAAAATGGATAATGTACTGTTTTCCATAGAAAGTGATATTAATTTCTCTATAAAGGGGATTATTGCATTTTGTTCATCGGAAGAAAAGACTCCTTCTAAGATATTAGTGAATATTCCGGCTAATGTTGCTAAAGTATCTTCTTTGACAGTTGAAGATTGCGAAGTTTATGATTATACAATTTGTTTCCTTAAAGCATTGGGAGAAACAGAAATTCCAACAATCTCGGTTAAGAATACTGTAGTACATGACTTGAATACCGGCAATCCTGCCAATGCAGCTATAATGCTTCAAAAAGCAAAAGTTAGTAAAGCTACTTTTTATAATGTTACTTTTTACAGATGTCAGGGTGGTGGTTATTATTCTAATGATGCAACCACTCCGATTGATTTTTCTATGGAGAAAGTTAGCTTTATAGATTGTGGTGATGCTGATGCCGGATTTGCTGGTAGTAAAGATATCATTAATTTTGCAGCAAATGCTTCTTCCAAATATACATTGAAAGATTGTCTGATTAGCGGATCATATACAAATAAAGCTTTCTCATTTAAGTCAGTCCGGTTGAGAGCTACAACCGGTAAGTTTACCATAACTAGTCGTCCCTTAAAAAGTATTTTATTATCTGATATTCAACAATATAATTATCAAACTTCTATTGTAAATCTGCAAGTTTTCGTATCTTTGGGTATTGAAACTTGCAGATTTTTATGATAAATACAACTCCATCTTCTCCGTCTCTGTTCTCATCCCTGGATGATTTACTAAACCAGCAACATCCTTTGTATAAACTCTCTCACAAGATAAACTGGTGCGTATTTGAAAACTCCTTCACGCCTCTTTACTGCTCAGACAATGGCCGTCCGGCTAAACCGATCCGTTTAATGTGTGGCTTGCTGATTCTCAAACATCTGCGCAACATCTCTGATGAGTCTGTAGTTGAACAATGGAGTGAGAACGCCTATTTTCAGTACTTCTGCGGTATGCATGAGTTTGTGCCCTCTTTCCCTTGCGCCTCATCCGAGCTTGTGCATTTTCGCAAACGGATAGGTGAGAAAGGCATGGAACTTATTCTTTCTGAAAGCATCCGTGTGAATGATGACAAGAGTGATGATGACCATCATGCCACCGCCTTTATAGACTCTACCGTACAGGAAAAGAATGTGACTTATCCCACAGATGCAAAATTGCACAAAAAGATAATTGGTAAAGTATTGAAAATTGTAAAAGAACTCAATCTTCCCATGCGGCAATCATACACCTTTGTTTTGAAAGGTATTTATCGGGATCAACGTTTTCGTAATCATCCCAAGAACCGGAGGAAAGCCATAAAAGCCGATAAACGTTTACGCACGATTGCCGGGCGTCTGGTCAGAGAACTGGAGCGTAACTTAGGGCAGAATCGTCAACATGATGAATTGCTATCCATCTTTAAGAAGATACTCTTACAACGCCGTAACTCCTCCCATAAGATTTATTCAATTCATGAACCTGAGGTTCAGTGCATCAGTAAAGGCAAAGAACAAAAGAAATACGAGTTCGGGAACAAAGTCTCCATCATACGCTCTGCCACGGGCGTCATACTTGGTGCCAGCTCTTTCCGCAATGAATACGATGGGCATACGATCCAAAAGAGTCTGGAGCAAGTACGCAGGTTGACGGGTAAAAGCATCAGACGATTAGCCGGAGACAGGGGTTATCGGGGTAGGAAAGAAATAGACGGGACACAAATACTTATTCCCAATGCGCCAAGAGCTAAAGATACATACTACCAACGGAAAAAGAAACATAAGTTATTTTGCAAGCGGGCAGGAATAGAACCAACTATCGGACATCTAAAGGCTGATTATCGTCTAGGACGAAACTTTTATAAAGGATTAGTGGGAGATGCTATCAATGTTATATTAGCAGCGGCTGCATATAACTTCAAAAGAGCCATGAAGGTTCTTATGTGGCTATTGGAAAAAATCAGCGAAACACTCATAAAAGAGAATCTTTCGCTGAAATATACTTTTTAAGGGACGACTAACTAATAGTCTGAGCTATAAAGTAAATGTGTATGCTCTTGCAAATCCGGCTACCGAGCTTTATACCATGCCGTTGACTGCAACAGCGTTAACCGTTGATTATGATAAGAAAGCAATCACTACCACTCCTGCTACTATAAAAGGTATCGGTTCTTCTTATTTTAGTTTGAATGGTGCTATTACCGGAATTATGCAGGAAAATCTGACTTCTGATTTTTATATTACCGATTCTGAAGTTGTTTCTGAAGAAATATCCGACATAACAGTTTATGCCATTTCGGGCACTCCTGTGATGGAACAAAGAGATGTGAATAATCTGTCAATAGCTTCTCTTAATAAGGGAATTTATCTGGTTAAGGTTGCTACCAAAGATGGCAAGACAAGCATAAAGAAATTCATTAAAAAATAATCCTCTCTCAAGTTTTACTTTACGTTAGAGCAAATGCCCCTTTACATATATTGTTATCATGCATAATAAATAATGTAAAGGGGCATTTCATATCTTGTTATTGGGCGGTTAGTCTTGTTATATTTCTAATCCCATGATGTAATCATTCATATAATATCCGTTTCCAATCGGGAAATCTCCTTCACGCAGCTTTCTCATTCCCATCCGTTCATAAAATTGCAATGCTTTGTTGCTGCGGTTTACATTCAGTTCCATCAGGCAAGGGGCGGGATGTACTTCCTTAATGTATTTTATCGCTTCACGGAAAAGAAAGCTACCCAAATGCTGTCCTTGAAAAGAGGGGAGCACGTATATCTTTTGTAAATGAAATATATTTTCCTCCTGAGGCTGTACAGATACGTATCCACAAGGTTCTTCTCCCTTGTAGGCAATGAAGTAGACGTGTCCTTCTTCTTCCATTTGCTTGCGGATATTATCGTGAGAGTACATCCAGTCCATCATGAACACCATTTGTTCTGCTGAAATGATCTCTTTATAAGTGGCGGGGAATACGATGGAAGCCATGTCGTGGATCAACCCGCAATCTGCTGTTGTAGCTTTTCTGATAGTAAACATATATGTATTGTATTTTGGTTTTATAAAACGCAAATATAAGAGATAAATAAGTATGATTGCAAAAGTACGTATTTAAATGTGAGTTAATATCTATTTTAAGACAGACTTAAATAGTATTTTAACAGAGACTTAAATACGTACTTTGGGATGAACGAATATATAATAAGGTGTACAACTGTTAATGGCCTAATTAATATTAATTTATAGTACTTTGCATTGCATAGTACTAAAGTAATGCATATATTTGTTTCGTCAAACTAAAAAAGAAGCTTATGAATGTAGATAATGTAAAGTCGCAGATGCGGAAAGGGATGTTGGAGTACTGCATCATGCTGTTATTGCATAAAGAGCCTGCTTATGCTTCGGACATTATCCAGAAGTTGAAAGAAGCCCGGCTGATTGTAGTGGAGGGTACATTGTATCCATTGCTTACCCGGTTGAAGAATGATGATTTACTAAGTTACGAATGGATAGAATCTACACAAGGACCTCCACGCAAATATTATAAACTGACAGAGAAAGGAGAGAAATTTCTCGGAGAGCTGGAAACTTCCTGGAAAGAACTTAATGAAACTGTGAATCATATAGCTAACAGATAATCCGATTAAAAAGAAATAACAATGAAAAAGACATTGACTGTAAATTTAGGTGGAACTGTCTTCCATATAGATGAGGATGCCTACCGATTGCTGGACAACTATTTGTGCAACCTCAAACTTCATTTTCGTAAGCAAGAGGGTGCCGAAGAAATAGTAGATGATATTGAGAACCGTATTTCGGAACTGTTTTTAGAAAAGCTGAATGCAGGTTCGCAGGTGATTACGCTTGCTGATGTAGAAGAAGTGATTGCTCGTGTGGGAAAGCCTGAGGATTTCGGAACTACCGATGAAGAAGAAAAGAAAACTTCAACAAATAATTCTGCTTCTTATACTTATACTACCCGGCGCCGGTTGTATCGTAATCCGGATGATAAGTTGCTGGGTGGAGTATTGAGTGGACTGGCTGCCTATCTGGGATGGGATCCGACCCTGTTACGCCTGTTGGCACTGGTCATTCTTATTTGTGGATATGGCACATTAATTCCTGTATATATCATTTGCTGGCTTGTTATTCCGGAGGCCCGTACTGCGGCAGAGAAGCTTAGTATGCGTGGCGAAGCGGTAACTGTTGAGAATATAGGAAAGACAGTGACCGATGGTTTTGAAAAAGTAGCCAATGGTGTGAATAGTTATATGCATTCAGATAAACCGCGTACCTTTCTTCAAAAACTGGGAGATGCGTTTGTTGCGGTTGCAGGATTCTTTTTGAAAGCCTGTCTGGTAGTGTTGGCCATTGTTTTCAGTCCGGTGTTGTTTGTACTTGCTATTGTCTTTGTGGCATTGGTTATTGCTGCCATTGCGGCAGCCATTGGTGGGGGAGCCGTTCTGTATGAAATGCTTCCAGCAGTCGATTGGGCGCCTTTGGTATCTATCTCTCCGTTTATGACGGTGGCAGGCAGTCTGGCAGGTGTGGTTTTGATGGGTATCCCGTTGGCGTGTATCGTTTATACGATCCTTCGGCAGATATTCCGTTGGCCACCGATGGCAACTGGTCTGAAGTGGTCTTTACTGGTTCTCTGGATACTCGGACTGGTTATTTTCCTGGTAAATCTCTCTGCTTTGGGATGGCAATTTCCGCTTTATGGCATCCATTCAATCTAAGCATTTGTTAAATATTTAGTTAGTTTTATAAAATGTGCCCCGTTTAGTGTGTCCGGGGCACATTTTTTTGTTTGTTCTATTTGTAAGTCAATGATTTTTATTTAAGTTTGTGATATCTTATTTGGTTTAGAGAAATATGGGTGAGCATATATGTTTCAGACGTAACGAGCGTCTGGCCACTATAAACCCCTATTGGAGGGGAAATCCAATGGTAAAAGGACGGTTCTTCAATCGGCAGCATCGTTTTCGGCCCGGAATGGGCAGTGTGTTGAAATGGCGTTTGTCTCCCAATCCGCAACGGAAAGAGAAACGTACCGTTAAGTGGGAACCGAGAGTAAACTATCTTCGTTCATTGGATGCAGTTACGGGAAACTCATTGATATGGCTTGGGCATAATTCTTTTTTTCTGCAACTGGCAGGGAAACGTATCATGTTTGACCCGGTATTCGGGAGTATTCCTTTTGTACGTCGAAGAAGCCAGTTTCCTGCCAATACGGACATTTTTACCGGAATTGATTATCTGTTGATTAGTCACGATCATTTTGATCATTTGGATAAACAGAGTGTCGGCTGTCTATTAAAGAGCAATCCTCAGATGAAACTTTTCTGCGGCTTGGGTACCGGGGAGTTGATAAAAAGTTGGTTTCCGGAGATTGAAATGGTAGAGGCCGGATGGTATCAGCAGATAATGGATGAAGGATTGAAAATCACTTTTCTGCCTGCCCAGCATTGGAGCAAACGTTCGGTGCGTGATGGCGGACAGCGTCTTTGGGGTGCATTTATGATTCAGGGAGATGGTATGTCTGTTTATTATAGTGGTGATACCGGATATTCACAACATTTTTCGGAGATACCGGAACTTTTCGGTGCTCCCGATTATGCCTTAGTGGGGATTGGTGCTTACAAGCCCCGTTGGTTTATGCGTCCCAATCATATTTCCCCTCATGAAGCATTGACGGCTTCACAAGAGATGCAGGCCGGATTGACTATCCCGATGCATTACGGAACATTTGATTTATCAGACGAGCCACTTCATGATCCTCCTCAGGTATTTGCTGCTGAGGCAAAAAAACGGAAGGTCAATGTGGTTATTCCTGCACTTGGAGAGGTTGTGAAGTTGAAAAGACAGAAGTAAAGATTGTATTATTATTTTCATAAATAACATCGCTTGTCGCACCTCCCTGTGCGGGAAGCACAAATAGAAATAGCAATGAAAAAGGTAGAAATAAAAGAGCTTTCGGAGAATTTTTTTGAAGCCATTGGCAAAGAGTGGATGTTGGTGACAGCCGGTAACAAAGATGGTTTTAATACCATGACTGCCAGTTGGGGAGGTATTGGTTGGCTTTGGAATAAACCGGTAGCTTTTGTCTTTGTTCGCCCCGAACGATATACGTATGAGTTTATTGAGAAAGGCGATTATCTCACCCTCTCTTTTCTGGGAGAAGAAAATAAAAAGATTCATGCCGTTTGCGGATCAAAGTCAGGTAGAGAAGTAGATAAAGTGAAAGAAACCGGATTGAAGCCGTTGTTTACAGAGCAAGGAAATGTGTTTTTTGAACAGTCCCGTCTGAGTTTAGAATGTAAAAAGCTCTATGCGGATGCTATTGATCCTGAAAATTTCTTTGATAAGAAACTGATTGATAAATGGTATGGAGGTGTACATGGCGGTTTTCACAAAATGTATGTGGTTGAAATAGAGAGCGTGTGGATGCGTTGATACTGGTCTGTTACTCTTCTGAGAAGGATGCAGTTGATATAACTTTTCAACCGCATCCTTCTCAGAAGAAATGAATAATCAAATCACCTGAAACCTATTTTTATTTTTCCTTGTTTCTTTTCCACTTTTAGCCATTTTTTTTATTTTATTTTTTCTTTAGTTGTCACTTTAAAAGAACTTAGGAGTAGTCCACCCATAAGTGCCCCCCATAAAGCACTATTGACAGGTGAGGATGTGATAGGACAACTCCCGGTAGTACAACCTACAAATTTCCAGTACAGAAAACCACCCAATGCACCAACTGCTATTCCTGTCAAAGTAAGCCACTAGCTTTTAAAGAAATTTCTTATCATATTATTCTTTTATTAAAGCTTCGTTTTGAAGCATATAGTTATGTAATCAGTTTAACTGTTTTCTATTAAAACAAATTTCCTTCGGAAAATATTTGTGTAGTAACATTTATTTGCTAATAATTCATGGATTTGATAAGAATTAAGAAAAAGGGATCAACTTTGTTGTGTATAAACTTGCTTGATTTCTATTTTGATAGTGTAATTCCGTTCATCAGTTATAAAATGGAGTTCTGACAGAAGAGAATAGCTTGTCTCCTGAGTATGTAAAGTCATTGTAAAAGACCATAGTAAGAATAAGTAATAATCTTTACCCTCAATAGGTCATTATTAAAAAGTATATCCTATAGCACCCGACCATGCATTGTAGAGTGGAAGGCCAAGACCTGCATGGTGAGCAGCTTCAAACTGTGCCCGCAATACAATATATTGATCTCTATGCTTTACCGGTTTGAATTGTAAGCCTGCATTGACATAGTATCCTAAAGCTGTATCTTCTGCAACGTTTTCTGCTATAGAGCTATAATCTCCTTCCTGTTCCGGACCGAACTTTCTGCCAATCATACCTGCAAATGCTCCACCGGCTTCTATAAAAGGACGTATTCTACCTTTTGGATATGTATAGCGGATACCTAATTTTGCAGAGAGTGATGTTAGTGAGCTACTTCTGGTATAATGATGAAGATAAGTTTCAGAAATACTGCCATCTACCATCTTATAGGTTTGATAAGATCTTTGCTCTACACTGTTGAAATGAGAAATGGAAATATCCATAGATGCGCTTAAAGAGCTCATCCAACGTCGGCTGTTCAATGCCAGGTTTACACCAAACAGATAGGATAAATCAGGTTTACTAAAATTATGCCAAGGGCCTCTTGAAGGGAAACTGTATTGTTGTATTCCGGCATAAGGAGTCACATACAGTCTTAGGGAGTGTTTGTCTTCTTTAGTCTCAAATTCAATGCAATCTTCATTGCTGGTACACATTGCATAATGATAATCTTTTGCAATATCAATCAGGCCTTTATGAGTAAATGATGTTCTTCTGATTTTATGTTCCAAAGCTGGGCAGTCTCCAAAGGCATATTGTAATATTGGAATATAGCGTTTCACATTACCAGTATATTGGCTGCCATTTTCTCTTTTAGTAATGATCTTGGGTGCATCTACTTTTATCAATTTATCACCACTCTCTACAAAGTAGATAGACTCATAGTTCTCTGTTTCATAATAATACAGACTTTTTATACCTTGAAGAAGGTATTCAAGAAAAACAGGCTGAGGTGCTTCACTGTGCTTTAGTTCTATCGTATATGAAATATAATATTTTCCGTCATCCGTGAATCTATATCCCTGTATATCATTTGGATAATAGGTTATAATATCCGAACTCCTTTCTGGCTTAAACACACATCGTTTGGCATTCATCTTATCTGTCCGGAAGTCTATCTGTCCATATACAGTATCGTTTTGGATCGTAATAATCAGTCCGGGACGATAATTACTTTGTGCATAAGAAAGTAGAGGTAGGAAAGCAGGTGCCCAGATGAGAAGTAGTTTTAAAAGAATTGTTTTCATAGTTCTATTTTATGTAAAGTTAATCAGAGGGTTTCATTATATCTATTATAAATACACCTGACACGACGTTAGTGCTAAACACATTCCTCGTTCTTTTTCTTATAAAATGAAAAAAGTCCCTTTGATGAATCAAAGAGACTTTTACTATTTATCGGATTGGTTCTTTATTTCAACCATTTATCCAGCCATTCAAAGAATGTACGTTGCCACAAGATACCATTCTGTGGCTTGAGTACCCAATGGTTTTCATCCGGATAGATCAGTAATTCTGCAGGAACACCTCGCATTACCGCAGCATCAAATGCAGCCATTGCCTGATTGGCAAGGATACGGTAGTCTTTCTCTCCATGGATGCAAAGGATAGGGGTATCCCATTTGTCTACGAACAGATGTGGAGAGTTGGCAAAGGTACGTTGCGCTGTTGCATTTTGTTTTTCCCAGTAGGCGCCACCCATATCCCAGTTGGCAAACCATTTTTCTTCTGTTTCCAGATACTGCATTTCCATGTTGAAGATACCGTCGTGTGCAATAAATGCTTTAAAACGTTTATCATGATGTCCGGCAAGCCAGTACACAGAGAAGCCGCCGAAGCTGGCACCTACGCAGCCCAAACGGTCTTTATCAACAAACGGCTCTTTTGTCATTTCATCGATTGCTGTGAAATAATCTTTCATGCATTGGCCGCCATAATCGCCGCTGATAGCTTCGTTCCATTCATTACCAAAGCCGGGAAGTCCGCGACGATTCGGGGCAACGATGATATAGTCATTAGCTGCCATAATCTGGAAGTTCCAGCGATAACTCCAGAACTGACTAACGGGGCTTTGTGGCCCACCTTCACAGAAGAGTAAGGTTGGATATTTTTTGTTCGGATCAAACTTAGGGGGATAAATTACCCAAGTCAGCATCTGTTTTCCGTCTGTAGTCTTCATCCAACGTTCTTCTACTTTACCCATTTCAAGCTGGTCGTAGATCTGTTGGTTCTCCTGTGTCAGTTGAGTGGTTTTTCCGTCCAGAGAGATGGCATAAATTTCGTCGCCCATACTCATTGAATGACGTTTGGCAATTAGCTTATCTCCGAAAAGGGCAGGAGCATCATAGTCATACATTCCTTCGGTGATCGGTTTGATAGAATCATCAGCAAGGTTGAGGGCATATATCTGTACTTCTCCATGCCATACACCGGTGAAATAGATCGTTTGTGCATCTGCACTCCAGATGAAAGCATCTACGTTTGATTCAAATGTTTTACTGACAAACCGTTTTTCACCTGTTTCGAGGTTCATTACGAAAAGGCGGTTCTGATCTGCTTCATAACCGTCGCGTTCCATACTCTGCCAGGCAATGTATTTACCATCCGGAGAATACTGCGGATTGGTATCATATCCTTTGTTCTCTTCGGTAATATTAGTCGTTTGCTTTGTTTTCAGGTCATACACATAAATATCCGAATTGGTAGAAACAGCGTATTCTAATCCTGTCTTTTTACGGCAGGTATAAGCTATCTTATCTGAAGTAGGATTCCATGCCAGTTGCTCCATACCACCCCAGGGTTTCATCGGACTTTCATAAGGTTCGTCCTCCAGGATATCAACGATATTGGAGATTGAGTTTCCGTCAAAATCGGCTACAAACGGATGTGGGGCAGTTGTTACCCATTCATCCCAATGCTTATACATCAGGTCGGTAACGATGATACCCGATGCTTTGGGCAGATCCGGATATTTATCAGCTGTGCTTTTTACTGTTTTCACTTGTGAGACAAAAAGAATCTTTTTTCCGTCCGGCGAAATAGAGAAGCCTTCAATATCCCCGTCATAATTGGTAAGTTGTTTACGTCCGCTACCGTCCGGATTCATCTCATAAATCTGGCTGCTTCCGCTATCATTGCTTAGAAAAGCTATTTTAGTTCCATCCTTAATCCAGATGGCTCCATTCTCCTGATAGGGGGTATGAGTGATCTGTTTGTTGTCACTTCCGTCCGCTTTCATGGTGAAAAGTTCGCGGTTACTTTTGTTTTCCGGTACACTGTAGTAAGCTACACTATACACAATTTTCTGATTGTCGGGTGATACGGATACTTCACCGATGCGTCCCATGGCCCATAGTGCTTCGGGTGTCATACGCATTCCTTCAATCTTGATATCCGATTTGCCGATGAGTGCTTCTGCGCTCTGTCCTGCATCTTTTGTTCCACTGCAGGCTGCTAACATCATTGTTGTTGACATAACTAACAGTTTGGCTTGTCTCATATTTTTTTCAGTTAAATTAAGATGTGCGAAGATAACGATTAAATTTTATTCATGGATTGGGTGACAGATAAATTGAATTATATTTTCTTTTTCTGCCAGTTTCCTTTCTTTATATACCACCAGCATAGTATTAACGTGAGAGTGGCATACAGATGTTCTGTGGTCCAACAGATAGCTACGTCTACTCGCAGATACAGGATGATGTATGTGATATATGCAATATAAACAGCTAACACACACATTTCCATGACTAATGCAGTTCGTGTGTTACCGGTTCCGGATACGGACTGGAAATATACATTACACGGAATCATTATCAGATAACCCGTGCATAGTACCCACAATGATGGTATGGAGGCTTCCCGCAGTTCCGGAATATCTGTGTAAATACTCAGTACAAGGTTGGGGAACAGAGCAAAGAATATCAACAGTGGTAATACAAAAGCATATGCGATGCGGATATGCTGACGAATGGTACCTTGTACACATTGTGTTTCTCCGGCTCCGATCAGGTTACTGACTAATGAACCACAGGTAGAAGCAAATGCCATTGTCATCATAAATGGTATGCCTGAGACATTGCGGATGATATTGGTAATGGCCAGTGCCCGTTCGCCCAGATGTTCTACAAAGAGGAAGAACATAAACCAGGTAGACATGGACAGCAGGTTTTGTATCATAGTCCAGAAAGACACTCCTAATATAGCTTTCAGTGTTTTAGATTGAAAGGCCGGGAGTTTGTGTAGTGCATACTTCCGGCAATCAATCCGTTTCCAGGTGTAGATGACGAAGAACAATACCGATACCAATTCTGCCAGTGATGAGCCAATGGCGGCTCCGGCAATACCTAATTTCGGGAAACCAAATTTACCAAAGATCAGGATATAGTTGAATACAACGTTTGACAGTACCATTACAATGGAGTTCAGGGTTAGGGTTTTTGTCTGCGTAGTACCTACAAAATAAGCGCGGAACATCACCATTATGAACGAGAAAAAGAAACCGAATACACGCCAGTTGATGTAACTGACGGCGGCTTCATAGATGTTTGGTGAAGAGATAATGTTCTTCAGTATATGCGGTGAAAAGCATATCGATAAGGTAAACATGACGGCGGCTAATGCTAATAGGAAATAGATTCCCTGATAGAAGATAGTACCTATTTCGTTGTACCGTTGTTCTCCGTTGCGGCGGGCAATCATGATTTGTGCTCCAATACTGAAACCGAATGCCATCATAAAGATAGCCAGGTAATAGATTCCGGCAATGGCAGATGCACCCAATTCAATCTCTCCGACACGTCCTAAAAAAGCTGTGTCCGTCATTCCTATCATCTGCTCCATGATAAGGCTGATGAGGATAGGGTAGGAGATAATCCATATTTCCTTATAAGTATATTTAGTTTTCATCTCTTTGTTTGTTTATAGTCGTTTCATCGCTCGGTGTACTTCCCCGTGTGTGAAACATAAGCACAAAGCCGGACAAATACCTTTTTGGATTTGCCCGGCTTTTTACATCATACAGAGTTTATTTTTATTATTTTTTCTGTTGCTGTCTTGTTTTTGCCATTTGTTCCTGTTGCTTTTGCATAGCTTCCAGGCGAGCGGCAAAACCGGTCTTTTTCATTTGTTTCGGGTCTTTTTTCTTTGCTTCAAGGATAGCCAGCAATTTGTCTTCATCCGTTGTTTTGCGTAATACGATCATTGTACCCACACTAATCAATGTTGAAATGAAATAGTAATAGTTCAATCCCGAAGGATAGTCATTCAATACGAAAAGGAACATTATCGGCATCAGATACATCATCCATTTCATTGCTGCCATCTGAGGCTGTGCACCAGTATCCTGCTGTTGCATGGTAAACTTAGTGTTCAGGATGTTGGTTACTGTCATCAGCAAACAGAACAAACTGAGGTGATTGCCTAAGAACGGAATATGGAACGGGAATGTAATGAAAGCATCATACGTGGAGAGGTCCGGTGCCCACAAAAAGCTCTGCTGACGAAGTTCGATAGCACTTGGCACAAACATAAACAATGCCATAAGAATAGGGAACTGTAATAACATCGGCAGACATCCTCCCATTGGGCTGACGCCATACTGGCTATACAGGCTCATTACTTCCTGCTGCTTCTTCATTGCATCTTCCTGTTTTGGATACTTCTTATTGATTTCATCAATCTTCGGTTTCAATACACGCATCTTGGCAGATGACATATACGTTTTCCAGGTTGCCGGATATACTGCAATTTTTACCATGATGGTCAATAGCAATAGCACAAGACCCATGCTCAGTCCCCAGCCCGAAAGCCAGTCGAACACGTTGATTGTAATATACTTATTGATCCAGCGAATCAGAGGCCATCCTAAATAAACCAGATTGTCGAGTTCCCATTTGTCATCACGTCCCTTATCAAGGGCTTTAAGTGTTTTGTAATGGTTCGGTCCGAAGTAGAAGTACATATCGGTAGCCTGTTTACCTGTCGGATCAAAGAAAGTATTCATTTCAGCAGAATAGTCTTTGATATAACCGGTTCCTTGTTTCTCCATCTTTGATTTTACTGCTACTTTGTCGAAGTCCTGATTAGCAATAAATACGGAAGAGAAGAATTGATTTTTGAAGGCAACCCAGTCTACGCGACCTTCGATTTGCTTTTCATCGTCCTTGGCAGCTGAGAGGTTGTCGGTTCCATCATTTACTACCTTATACATCAATTCAGCCAGACGGTTTTCGTAAGTGTATCCTTTTTCAAGCTGACGAGCGCGTTGTGACCATGAGATATCTACATAGTCTGTTGAAGCAAGTTTGCCAGCCATGCCCGTTGCCTGGATAGTAAATCCAAGTAAATAACTGTCTGGCTTCAGGGTGTAAGCAAAATCAATATAACTGTCTTTATCAGCAGCCAGACGCATCGTAATACTACTGTCGGTCTTATTAACTACTTCAAAATAGTAATCCCTGGTTTGTACTGTCTCTTTCTTATTGTAGAAATTAAAGTTCATCTCAGCATCACTACCATTGAACAATACGATTGGTTTGCCATCTTGTCCGTTGTAATCTTTCAGCATGGCAGAGTACACACGGCCTCCTTTATTGACAAATGTAATTTCTACCAGATTATTCTGAATGGTGGTGAAGGATTCTTTACCCTCCATGGCATCAAAAAAGAGTGAGGTAGAATCTACGCTTGTTGTTTCTTCTTTTTCATTAGCCAATGCAGCGGCAGTTTTAGCTTTTAGAGCTTCCTCCTGTTTTTGCACCACTGCAATGGAGTCGTAGTATCTCTTTTGTGCAGCAAGTTGTTCTTCACTCGGACGACTGAAGAAACTGAAACCTACTAATAATAGCGCTATTAAAACGAGACCCGTAATGGTGTTCTTATCCATTTTAATTTTTAATTTTTAATTATTAATTATTTATTGCCGCTTTGATGAATGATACGAACAATGGATGTGGATTCAATACCGTACTGCTATATTCCGGATGGAACTGAGTACCTACAAACCATTTCAAGGCAGGGATTTCTACAATCTCTACAAGGCCTGATTCCGGATTGATACCAGTACATTTCATGCCGGCTGCTTCATATTCGGTCTTAAAGTCGTTATTGAATTCGTAGCGGTGACGGTGGCGTTCCTGAATGTGTTCTGTTTTATAGGCTTCGTAAGCCTTACTACCTTTTTCCAATGTACATTCATATGCACCCAAACGCATGGTTCCTCCCATATTGGTGATTGCCTTCTGCTCTTCCATAATGTCGATAACATTGTGTGGTGTTTTCTCATCCATTTCACGTGAATTGGCATCTTTGTATCCAAGCACGTTACGGGCAAACTCGATAGCAATACACTGCATACCCAGACAAATACCGAATGTAGGAATATTATGAGTACGGGTATACTTAATGGCTACAAATTTACCATCAATACCACGTTGGCCAAATCCGGGACCTATCATTACGCCGGACATTCCCTTCAATGCTTCCTCTACATTGTCATCTGTAAGTGTTTCACTGTTTACGAAATCTACCTCTACTTTGCAGTCATTGTAGGTTCCGGCTTGTGAAAGCGCTTCGCGGATAGATTTGTATGCGTCTTGCAAGTCGTATTTACCAACTAACGCAATATGTACGGGTTCTTTTTGTTCTGCTTTATGACGACGTTCGAGGAATGCACGCCACGGACCTAATCCCGGAGTTTCTCCAACGGGGAGGCCCATCTTTTTCAAAATTGTTTCATCCAATCCCTGAGCCTGCATCAGCAAAGGTACTTCGTAGATGGTAGGAGCATCAATACTTTGTACTACTGCATTCTCATCTACATTACAGAACAATGCCACTTTTTTACGAAGTCCCGCAGTTAGTTCATGTTCCGTTCGTAATACCAGAATATCCGGTTGGATACCTGCGCTTTGTAACTCTTTTACGGAGTGCTGGGTAGGTTTGGTTTTCAGCTCACCGGCTGCAGCCAGATAAGGTACATAAGTAAGGTGTACACATAATGCATCTTTACCCAATTCCCATTTTAGCTGGCGAATACTTTCCACATAAGGAAGTGATTCAATATCACCTACCGTTCCGCCAATTTCGGTAATTACAAAATCGAATTTGTATTTATTACCTAACAGTTTGACGTTGCGTTTAATTTCGTCTGTAATATGTGGGATTACCTGAATAGTTCTGCCCAAATAGTCACCGCGACGTTCTTTGTCAATCACACTTTTGTAAATACGTCCAGTAGTAATGTTATTGGCTTTTGTTGTCTGAATTCCCAGAAAGCGTTCGTAATGTCCTAAATCGAGGTCAGCTTCATGACCATCTACAGTCACGTAACATTCTCCGTGTTCATAAGGGTTCAGTGTTCCCGGGTCGATGTTGATGTACGGGTCAAACTTCTGAATGGTTACCTTGTAACCTCTTGCTTGCAGCAATTTACCAATGGATGATGAGATTATGCCTTTTCCTAATGAGGAAGCTACACCACCGGTGACGAAAATATACTTTGTTTCTCCCACAGCTATAACTGTTTTAATTATTTGTTTACTAGTAGTATTTTAAAGAATCTAACGCATTAAAAACTGCAAAATTACAAAAAAATGAGGAAGTAGTAAGTAATCACAGAAACAAATTTATTAAAAAATGCAATTCCTTCCTCAAACCCTTACAAAAAGGTTGGCAAAAACAACTTTTTACTTTTTCTATGTTTTCTGAAGTTTTTGATGTATTTTTGCGCTCAAATAGCATGAATCATGAAAAATAGTTATATCTCATCATTCGCATTGGCGATTATTTTTTCTTCGTCTGTTGTGGCGCAAGATGTAGTCGGGACTGTGTCGAAAAACAGGACTAATGTAATAAAAACTGATACGGTGTTGTCTGCAAAGCCTGATACGCTTTCGGAAGGACTTCAGCCATATCTCTTTTTGAAATTGAATACTGAGACCAATAAGCTGGATACAGTGTCTTATCTGTATCAGAAGTATATTGGAGAGTTAGATTATTTGAATGACCCTGCTGTACCGGAACGTTATATTCCGGTTTATCCAAAATACTATCGTCTTTTTGTGCCGTTGGCATATTATTATTCTCCGATTGCGTATTATTCTAAGATTGATTGGGAGATGCCTAAACTGGACTCTGTTTCTGTTGATTGTTCTAATTGGCTGCCTTATGATAAAGATCGTTTTACGACTTTGGAGCGTGCTAATAAGATTGTTGACCAGTCATTGATGGGAGTCTACTTGAATGCTCCTCAGTTGGTTCGTACGACAGAAGATCGTATCAGAAGCCGAAAGGTGTTCCGTGAAGATGTGAAGCCTAAGACAAAAACAGAGGTACTTCGTTTGTTTGATAAAGAGCCGATGGAGGTTGCAGTAGGAGAGGCTGAATTGAAAATCAGCAAACCTAACTGGTGGGTAACTGGTGGTAATGGTTCTTTGCAGATTACTCAAAACTATATTTCGGACAACTGGTATAAAGGAGGAGAAAGTAATAATGCATTACTTGCCAATTTGAAACTGTTTGCCAATTACAATGACCGTGAGAAGGTGCAGTTCGAGAATATGTTGGAAGCTAAGTTAGGATTCAACTCTACTCCGTCAGATAAGTATCATAAATATTTAGTAAATACAGACCAACTTCGTTTGTACAGTAAGCTGGGTATTCAGGCTGCTCATAACTGGTATTATACAATTTCCGCTGAATTTAAAACCCAGTTTGCCAATGGTTATAAAGCCAATAGTGAGGAACTTGTTTCTGCTTTCTTTGCTCCGGCAGATTTGGCAGTCAGTATCGGTATGGATTATAAATTGAAGAAGAAGAAATTTAACTTTTCTTTATTCTTGGCTCCTTTGACTTATAACCTCCGTTATATAGGTAACAGTGAAGTGAATGAAACAAAATTTGGTCTGGACAAAGGCAAATGTTCTAAAAATGATTTTGGTTCACAATTCCAGCCGACTCTGACCTGGACAATCATCCCTTCCGTGACTCTTGATTCTCGTTTAAATTACCTCACCAGTTACAAATGGGTGCGTATAGAGTGGGAAAATACAGTAAACTTTGTTCTGAACCGTTATCTGTCTACCAAACTTTATGTACATGCACGTTATGATGACAGTTCGAAGCCAACTGAGGGAAGTAGCTATTTCCAAGTAAAGGAATTGCTCAGTTTTGGTATCAATTATCAATGGTAAGTTAGCTTTTTGTAAGCATATTAAAGAAGGGCGGCCATATAGGTCGCCCTTCTTCATTTATTGTGTGCGATAACAAAAAAAGTAAAAATAGCACTTTAACACATAGAAAAAACAGCCTAACGCTTCGTAGTTCACAAATAATGCTTAAATTTGCCGCAATTTGTAATGTTCAGTTTGCAAAATGGCTAATACAATAAAGCATCAAGGTATTGTGGAAAACATAAATGGTTCTCATCTTTCAGTGAGAATTATCCAGACATCAGCATGTTCGGCATGCAGTGTCAAAGGGCATTGCTCCTCTGCAGATAGTAAAGAGAAGGTTATCGACATAGTTGATTCTTCGGCATCTTCTTATCAGATTGGAGAACAGGTAATGGTGACCGGCGAAACCTCTATGGGGATGATGGCTGTTGCTTTGGCTTTCGTGTTTCCCTTTGTGCTTTTAATACTTTCCCTTTTCTTATTTATGGCAGTGATGAACGACGAGCTTTATGCGTCACTTACATCGCTCGCTCTTCTTATTCCTTATTATTATGTATTGTGGTTGAATAAGAACCGATTGAAACAGAAATTTTCATTTACTATAAAACCAATAAAATAACTAATTTATGAATTTGATTCTGATTGCAGTAATTTCATTGGGAGCCATTGCGCTGGTTTCAGCCGCTATTCTGTATGCCGCTTCCAAGAAATTTGCCGTGTATGAAGACCCGCGTATTGCCCAGGTGTCCGAAGTGTTGCCCCAAGCCAATTGCGGTGGATGTGGCTATCCGGGATGTAGTGGATTTGCTGACGCTTGCGTGAAGGCTGGTTCGCTTGAAGGTAAATTCTGTCCTGTAGGTGGGCAGGATGTTATGACGCAAGTGGCCTCTATCCTCGGACTCGATGCCGGTGAAGCCGAACCAATGGTTGCGGTGGTGAGATGTAACGGAACCTGTGCTAATCGTCCTCGTACCAATCTGTACGATGGTGCAAAGAGCTGTGCGATAGCTGCTTCTCTTTATGGTGGAGAAACAGGTTGTAGTTTTGGATGTCTGGGATGTGGCGACTGTGTAGCTGTTTGCCAGTTCGATGCTATCCACATGAATCCGGAGACCGGACTTCCGGAAGTAGATGAGGCAAAATGTACCGCTTGTGGTGCTTGTGTAAAAGCTTGCCCGAAAGCGATTATTGAAATCCGTCCGCAAGGTAAAAAGTCTCGTCGTGTGTATGTGTCTTGTGTAAACAAAGACAAGGGTGCAGTGGCACGTAAGGCTTGTACAGTTAGTTGTATCGGTTGTGGTAAATGTGTGAAGACTTGTCCGTTCGAAGCTATCACGCTTGAGAACAACCTGGCTTACATTGATCCCAATAAGTGTAAATCATGTCGTAAGTGTGTGGAAGTTTGTCCGCAAGGAACAATTATTGAGTTAAATTTCCCACCGCGTAAACCAAAGGCTGAAGGGACTCTTGCAACAGAGGCTCCCAAAGCAGAGGCTCCTAAAGCAGCTCCCGCAGCCGAAGCGTAAATAATAGAATAATAACAGATAAAATACAGAATTGTATGTTGAAGACATTTTCAATTGGTGGTGTTCATCCACAGGAAAATAAACTCTCAGCACATCAGCCCATCATTACAGCAGAGGTTCCGTCAAAAGCGGTAATTCTACTGGGCCAGCACATTGGTGCTCCGGCAAAGCCTGTTGTGGCTAAAGGTGACGTGGTGAAAGTGGGCACAAAGATTGCCGAGCCTGCTGGTTTTGTTTCGGCAGCTATTCATTCTTCTGTCAGCGGAAAGGTAACCAAAATTGACTCGATTGTTGATGCAAGCGGTTATGCCAAACCTGCCATTTTCATTGATGTAGAAGGAGACGAATGGGAAGAAAATATCGATCGTAGTGAAACACTGGTGAAAGAGTGCGAACTGAGCTCTGAAGAGATTGTAAAAAAGATAGCCGATGCAGGTATTGTTGGTTTGGGTGGTGCCTGTTTTCCTACACAGGTAAAATTGTGTCCTCCTCCTTCATTTAAGGCAGAATGTGTTATCATTAACGCAGTGGAGTGTGAACCTTATCTGACGGCCGACCATCAACTAATGCTGGAACATGCTGAAGAAATCATGGTAGGTGTTTCTATCCTGATGAAGGCTGTGAAGGTGAATAAGGCATTTATTGGTATCGAGAATAATAAACCTGACGCTATTGAACTGATGACCAAAATAGCTTCTGGTTATGCCGGCATTGAAGTAGTAGCTTTGAAAGTGCAATATCCGCAGGGAGGTGAAAAGCAATTGATTGATGCCGTTATCAAACGCCAGGTTGGGAGTGGAGCGCTTCCTATCTCTACCGGTGCTGTAGTGCAGAATGTGGGTACTGCTTTTGCTGTTTATCAGGCTGTGCAGAAAAATAAACCTTTGTTTGAGCGTGTTATTACCGTTACCGGTAAGTCACTTGCCAAACCTTCTAATTTTATGGCACGTGTAGGTACGCCGATGCGTCAGTTGATTGATGCTTGTGGTGGTTTACCCGAAGATACAGGTAAGGTAATCGGTGGTGGTCCGATGATGGGGAAAGCATTGGTTAATATCGACGTTCCCACTGCTAAAGGTAGTTCCGGTATTCTCATTATGAATCAGAAAGAAGCGAAGCGTGGCGAGATACAAAATTGTATTCGTTGTGCGAAGTGTGTAGGTGCTTGTCCGATGGGACTGGAACCTTATCTGCTTTCTGCATTGGCCGAAAACGGGGAATTTGAAAGAATGGAAACAGAAAGAATCATGGACTGTATTGAATGTGGCTCCTGTCAGTTCACTTGTCCGGCTTACCGTCCGTTGCTCGACTATTGTCGCTTAGGCAAAGGTAAGGTAGGGGCTATGATTCGTGCACGTCAAGCTAAAAAATAACGAAGTATGGAAAATAAATTTATAGTATCACTATCACCTCACGTTCATGGCGGAGACAGCATACAGAAGAATATGTATGGTGTACTAATTGCATTATTCCCTGCCTTTATCGTGTCGCTACTCTTTTTCGGGTTGGGTGCCCTTATTGTTACAGCTACTTCTGTGGCAGCCTGTGTCTTTTTTGAATGGGCTATCGGCAAGTACCTGCTGAAGAAAGAAACTACTACTATTTGTGACGGTTCGGCTATCATCACCGGTGTGTTGCTTGCCTTCAATCTTCCGTCTAACCTTCCTATCTGGATTATCATTTTGGGTGCACTGTTTGCTATTGGTGTAGGCAAAATGTCATTCGGAGGTTTAGGTAACAACCCTTTTAATCCGGCATTGGCAGGGCGTGTATTCCTATTGCTCTCATTTCCGGTACAGATGACTACATGGCCGGTTGTAGGCCAGCTAACAGCTTATGCAGACGCTACTACGGGAGCTACTCCACTGGCTATAATGAAGGGAGTTATCAATGGTGCTCCCGGTGTTTCACTGGATCAGCTTCCTGATGCCCTGAGTCTCCTCATTGGTCAGAATGGCGGATGCTTAGGCGAAGTAAGTGCTGCTGCATTGCTGCTCGGACTTATTTATATGTTGTGGAAGAAAATTATTACCTGGCACATTCCGGTATCTATTCTGGTTACTGTATTTGTGTTCTCCGGCATTATGCATTTGGTAAATCCGGCATTGTATGTATCTCCGGTTCTTCAATTGCTTACCGGTGGTTTGATGTTGGGAGCTATCTTTATGGCAACGGATTATGTTACTTCTCCGATGAGCAAGAAAGGCATGTTGATTTATGGTGTATGTATCGGTCTGCTGACTGTTATTATCCGTTTGTTTGGTGCTTATCCTGAGGGTATGTCGTTCGCTATTTTGATTATGAATGCATTTACTCCGCTGATAAATACATATTGCAAACCTAAACGCTTTGGGGAGGTAGCGAAGAAGAAATGAAAAAATTAGAATCATCATTAAAGAATATGTTGCTGGTACTTACCGGAGTTACTGCTATTTCGGTGGCGTTACTGGCTTACGTAAATGAACTTACAAAAGGACCGATAGCCGAAGCCAATGCTAAAATATTGAGCGATGCTATTAGTGTGGTTGTACCTGCATTTGATAATGACCCTACTGCAGAAGCTACCAAGCAAACTATAGATGGGGTTGAATATACTATTTATCCTGCTAAAAAAGACGGTCAGTGGGTAGGTGCTGCTGTAGAATCTACTGCTATGGGTTTTGGTGGCGAATTGAAAGTTCTGGTAGGTTTTGATGCCGATGGTAAGATCTATGATTACTCTTTACTGTCTCATGTAGAAACTCCGGGATTGGGCTCTAAAGCCGCTGACTGGTTTAAGGAAGGTGGTAAAGGAAGTATTAAGGGAATGAATCCGGGTGAAGCTCCATTGAAAGTGAGTAAAGACGGTGGTCAGATAGATGCTATTACTGCTTCGACCATTACTTCACGTGCATTTCTTAATGCAGTGAATGCTGCTTATGCCGCTTACAAGGGCAATGATGACACCAATGGAACTACCGGTGCTACACAAAAAGTTGTTGAACCTGCTGAGCCCATCAGTGCTAATTAAGAAAGGAGTATTAAGAAATGAATAATTTTAAAGTATTGATGAATGGGATTATCAAAGAGAATCCCATATTTGTGCTCCTGTTAGGTATGTGTCCTACCTTGGGAACTACCTCTTCTGCCATTAATGGTATGGGTATGGGACTGGCTACGATGTTTGTACTTATTTGTTCTAACGTCGTTATCTCGCTGATCAAAAATCTGATTCCGGATATGGTGCGTATTCCGTCATTTATTGTAGTTATTGCTTCCTTTGTGACTTTGTTGCAGATGGTGATGCAGGCTTATGTTCCGGGATTGTATGCCACACTGGGGCTTTTTATTCCGTTGATTGTTGTGAACTGTATTGTCTTGGGGCGTGCCGAAGCTTTTGCAGCTAAGAATAATCCGATATCTTCTATGTTTGATGGTATTGGTATGGGACTTGGTTTCACCATTGCCTTGACTCTGCTGGGTGCTGTGCGTGAATTCTTAGGCACCGGTAAGGTTTTTGATTTTGCTATCTTCCCGGAAGAGTACGGTATGTTGGTATTTGTGTTGGCTCCGGGTGCTTTCATTGCATTGGGATACCTTATTGCATTGATTAACAGTTTGAAGAAAAACTAAGGAAATTAGAATTTAGTAGTTAGAATTCATTCGGCATGATAGCTAACATACTGCATAGATTCTAACTACTAACTACCAACTACTAAATTCTGGTTTTTAATTTTTAATTAATTATGGAATATATATTGATCTTTATATCGGCAATCTTTGTAAACAACATCGTATTGTCACAGTTTCTGGGAATTTGTCCCTTCTTGGGGGTTTCCAAGAAAGTAGAAACTGCGTTAGGTATGAGTGCCGCAGTAGCATTTGTGCTTACCATTGCTACTATCGTTACCTTTCTGATTCAGAAGTTTGTACTCGATGCTTTCGGGCTTGGTTATTTGCAGACCATTACTTTCATTCTGGTAATCGCCGCTTTGGTGCAGATGGTAGAAATTATTTTAAAGAAAGTATCTCCTGCATTGTATCAGGCATTAGGAGTATTTCTTCCTTTGATTACAACCAACTGCTGTATCTTAGGGGTTGCTATTTTGGTTATCCAGAAAGACTTTGACCTGTTGACGGGTGTTGTATATGCATTCTCTACCGCTCTTGGTTTCGGACTTGCTCTCGTGTTGTTTGCCGGTTTACGCGAACAAATGAGTCTTGTGAAGATTCCCGAAGGTATGAAAGGAACACCGATTGCTTTGATTACAGCAGGTTTGCTGGCTATGGCATTTATGGGATTCTCCGGAGTAGTGTAATCGTTATAAGCTATTCACTATAAGTTACGAGCTACAGCTACGAATTTAAGGATCTGTGTTTTATTGCACAGCTACTTATAGTTCGTAGCTTGTAGCTCGTAACTTTTTTACCTTGTGGTGATTTTTTTTGTATCAATCCTGCTTTTCTAAATTAATTTTTCTAAATTTGCAAACAGAACAAAAGGACAAAACCGAAAGAACTAACCAAGTATAAATATATGAAAGAAAGAATTTTAGTAACCGGTGGAACTGGTTATATCGGTTCTCACACTGTAGTAGAACTTCAAAACAGTGGATACGAAGTAATCATCATTGATAACCTCTCAAACTCAAATGCTGACGTAGTTGATAATATCGAGAAAGTATCTGGTATACGTCCCGTTTTTGAAAAACTTGATTGCTTAGATTTTAACGGTCTTGATGCCGTGTTTACCAAATATCCAGGTATTAAAGCAATTATTCATTTTGCTGCCAGTAAGGCAGTAGGCGAATCTGTTCAGAAGCCATTGCTTTACTACCGTAATAATCTTGTTTCTTTGATCAATCTGCTTGAATTGATGCCTAAGCACAATGTAGGTGGTATTGTATTTTCGTCTTCCTGTACTGTTTATGGTCAGCCCGATGAGCTTCCCGTAACAGAACAGGCTCCTATCAAGAAAGCTGAATCTCCTTATGGAAACACCAAACAGATAAACGAAGAAATCGTTCGTGATACAGTAGCTTCCGGTGCACCGATCAATGCTATCCTGTTGCGTTATTTCAATCCGATAGGTGCGCATCCTACTGCGTTGTTGGGTGAACTTCCTAACGGAGTTCCTCAAAACCTGATACCTTATCTGACCCAAACAGCAATCGGTATCCGTAAAGAACTGAGTGTATTTGGTGACGATTATGATACTCCTGACGGTTCTTGTATCCGTGACTTTATCAATGTTGTAGACCTTGCCAAGGCACACGTGATTGCTATTAAACGCATTCTTGAGCAAAAACAAAAGGAGAAAGTAGAAGTATTCAATATTGGTACAGGTCGTGGCTTGTCTGTATTGGAGTTAATAAATGCTTTTGAAAAAGCTACCGGTGTGAAGTTGAACTATAAGATTGTAGGACGCCGTGCCGGTGATATCGAAAAAGTATGGGCTAACCCGGATTATGCAAATAAAGAACTGGGTTGGAAAGCTGTAGAAAGTATTGAAGATACTTTACGTTCTGCATGGAACTGGCAGCTGAAACTCCGTGAGAGAGGCATACAATAAGAAGAGTTTATGTTACATTAACATACAAGAAATAAACAAATACATAAGTTATTTGTTTATATAGTGCAAATCGGCCTGAAGCCATTTATGTATATGTGAATATCCATACTCGGTACATATGCCTCCCCGGCATAGACAGGTAAGATTGCATAGTAGTTTTGTCGTGTTTTATTTTGTGTTTGTGTTGTGACGGTACTACGACGTGAGTCGTGGTACCGTTTTATGTTATATCCTATCTTATTTAATTTTGATATTTCTTTTTTTCTTACCTTTGCGAGCATTACTTTTATGAATACGACATGTATCTGACACTTTTTCTCAATTTTGTAAAAATAGGAATGTTTACCATAGGAGGAGGGTATGCAATGATTCCTCTAATCGAGCGCGAGATAGTGAAGCGCCAATGGATGACTAAGGAAGATTTTATGCAGATGTTTGCTATTACACAATCTTTGCCGGGAGTCTTCGCTGTTAATATATCAATCTTTGTAGGTTATAGATTGAGAGGCTTCTGGGGAAGTTTAGTTTGTGCTTTGGGTACTATTTTACCTTCATTTGTTATTATCCTGATTATTGCTTTATTTTTTGATAAGTTTCAGGATAATCCATATGTTATCAGAATATTCAATGGCATTCGTCCGGCTGTTGTGGCGTTGATACTGGTGCCTTGTCTTTCGGCTATAAAGGCTATTCGCATGGGATATATGGAGTTGATTGCTCCGGCAATAGGTACGGTATTGATATGGAAAGCCGGTATATCGCCGGTATATATTGTGTTGGCCGGCATCGTTGGGGGATTGGTATATACACTGTGGCTAAAAGATAAATTGAAAGGAAGACGTGTATGATTTACTGGCAACTGATATGTGTTTATCTGAAAATTGGAGTATTTGGTTTTGGCGGTGGATATGCAATGCTCTCTCTTATTCAGTTTGAGATAGTAGAGCGTTATCATTGGTTGACGCTTCAACAGTTTACAGATGTAGTAGCAATCTCGCAAATGACTCCTGGGCCAATCGGCATAAACAGTGCAACTTACATAGGTTATACGGTAACAGGTAATATATGGGGTGCTGTTATTGCTACTGTCGCGGTTTGCCTGCCTTCTTTTCTGATGGTATTGTTTATCTCTTATTTCTTTGTGAAATTCAAAAACAACAAATATGTCAATGCCGCCATGTCGGGGTTGCTTCCTATGTCTGTAGCTTTGATTGGAGCTGCTGCTTTGTTATTGATGAATAAGGATAATTTTATTGATTACAAAAGTATCTTGATCTTTGTTGCAGCCTTTTTTCTGACCTGGAAATATAAGGTCCATCCGATTCTGATGATTCTACTGGCGGGAGTAATGGGATTTATTCTGTATTGAAGGATTCAGATAAAAAAATAAGGAACGCAGACTGTACACCTGCGTTCCTTATTTACTTTATTCGAAGTTTATAGTTTTCCTTTAAATACAAAACTTCGTGCGCCAAAGTTAATATCCGGTATTGTGATATCCGGAGCAAACAATCCAAAGACTGATGACCCCGAACCACTCATAGCAGCATACATCGCTCCATTTTTATACAATTCTTCTTTTATTTCTCCAATAACAGGATATTGCGGGAATACACTTGCTTCAAAATCATTCACTATTTGTTCTTTCCATTCACTGACGGGATGAGTTATAATTTCTTTTAATGAATATTCCGGTTCGTGAGGCCTGACCAGGGAGAAGGCTTCCCGGGTAGAAACGAAGATATCCGGTTTGACTAACAGAATCTGATAACCCTTTAAAGAGAGTGAAAGAGGGGAGAAGATATTTCCGATTCCTTCTGCATAAGTTGGGGTATTCTTTATAAAAAAAGCACAATCGGCTCCTAATGTAGCTGCATATTCTTCTAATTTCTCATCTGTTAGCTTCAATTCAAATCGTTCATTCAAGAGTTTCAACATGAAAGCTGCATCCGAAGATCCTCCTCCTAAGCCGGCACCCGATGGGATATGTTTGTACAAATGAATATCTACCGGAGGGAGATTGAATTCTTTATCCAATAATAAATAGGCTTTTACCACAAGGTTGTCTTCTGCATTTCCTGTTATTTCCATACCAGCCTGATGCAAAGCAAACTTCTTATCTGTACTATTATTCAGCACATGAATTTCCAACGCATCTTCTATCGGTACGGGATAGAAGACGGTTTCCAGATTATGATATCCGTCCGGACGTTTGGCTGTAATATTTAGTCCCAGGTTTATTTTGGCATTTGGAAATGTGATCATCTTTTTATTTACGATTTATTCCCTACAGTTATGACTCTCATTGGGGGATAATAACATAGGTACGTTTACGATGTTTATGAACGACGATGCAAAGTTAGTAAATTCTTCATTATTATATTCTATGTTTTAATCTGTTGAGGAATTAATTTCTTACAAGTAAAGGATAAGATACTCTTGTGTTGTACACTATGTATTCTTTTAATTGAAAGAGTACGTATTTAATGTTGACTTAAAATGCATATTAACAGTGTGTTAAGTACGTACTTTTACACCTCAAAAGTACGTACTTCTTTATTGCTTGATTTTCACGCTGATAAGATATTATAAAGGGTGTGTAAACCAGAAAGAAGAACCTGTATCTTCTGTTGATTCTACTCCTATTTCTCCTCCCATTTGTGAACGATTACTTTATTATTTTTATAGACAATTTGCATCTGGAGGTAACCCATGGGCATATGGCGGTATAAGTTGTTGAGGTCTTGCCGTTCCTCTTTTGCCTTTTTCTCGGATTTACGCAATTCAATACAGATACTGATAATGTTTGCCAAAGAAGTAAACCATTGATAATCTGCATTGCTCCAGTTACGGTATCGTTTAACGATGTCTATGCCCATATATCCCCATACTCCTTTTTTGGATAACAGTGGGACTGCCATGAGTGATTTTATATTTTGTGGCTCTAAAATATTCCTATCATATTCTGCTTCCGCAGGCATATCATCGAGTGTGTTCAGGATGATTGCCTTTTTGCTTAATATTTGTTGACTCCACCACGAAGTCTGATTGATGGGGAGGTTTTGAAGAAATTCTTGTTCCTTCGAAACGTTTTCCGCTGTCACTTCATAAATGCAGCTTTGTATGTTTCTCTCCGGAAGTATTTCGAAAATATAAGTCCGGTCTCCATTAAATTGCATTAGTATATCTTTCAGTATTTTCTGTACTGTTTCGGAGATATCATCTGTTTGCAAAAATGAAAATAGAGAGTGGGATATACTGATTTGACGATAGAGTAATTTGTTAAGCTCGTCTCTTGTAGATAGTTTCTTTTCATTAACTTCGATATCATTCAGGCATCTTATGTAACCAAAAGATTTTAGGTTATCTTGCTCGGTATTCTTGCTGAATTCCATTTTAGATAATACCCAGGTTATCCCATATTTAGTATAGAGAGGGAAGATCAGTTCATAGGCACGTTGATTTTTAAGAGTCAGAGATGCCTCTCTCAATTTGTCCCGATAATCCTCATGAACAAGATTGTGAAGATCTTTGAATTCAATAGTATCGCTTTCAAGACCCAAAAGGTCTACTATAAATTCTGATAAAGTGTATTTTTGGTTTTTAAAGTCTGCTTCCCACCATCCAATTTGTGCCATGGAGGTTAATCTGAGAAGCTTATCGGAATTCAGATTTGACATATCTTCCTGTTGTCTGTAGATCTGGACACAAATATAGATAATACTTTTGGATCTTATTGAGATTCATGTGTGATAAAACACTATAAATAGCAAAGTTGTCTTCATCGGAAAATGTTGTTTGCAGCTTTTCTTAGAAAAATATTATGAATATCTTCGCGGATAGCGGAAAATGATAGCCAATAATGCAAACGTCCCCATGGTAAACGGGTAATACAAATTACCTACAATGCTGATCGGAGAAATTTTAGCCAACCCTGCTGCCATGAGTAATTGTGCTCCGTAGGGGATGATACCTTGTATGAAACATGAAAATGTATCGAGGATACTGGCTGTCTTTCTACGATCTAAGTTGAACTTTCCGGCAATGTCTTTGGCAATAGGTCCCGTAGTGATGATAGCAATTGTATTGTTGGCTGTGCAGAGGTTGGCTATACTGACAAGGGCGGCGATACTGAGTTCTGCTCCACGCTTGCCATTGACGTGGCGGGTTAACTTTCCGATGATAAAGTCGATTCCCCCATTATAACGGATTGTTTCGAGCATACCGCCTGCAAGCAGGGTGATGATGATGAGTTCGCCCATTCCGGTTATACCGTTTCCCATTGCTCCAAACCAGTCGAATATACCGAAGCTTCCTGTGGCAAGTCCTATGATGGCTGTGGAGATGATGCCTAACAAGAGAACGATCATCACGTTGATACCTGCTATGGCTGTACCCAATACGACAAGATAAGGGATGACTTTGAGCCATTCGATTTCTTGTACCTGGGGGGGAGCGGTGATTGATAATCCTTGAACGATATAAATAATCAGCACAATAAGTGCAGCAGGTACAACGATCATTGAGTTTACGCGAAATTTGTCACGCATCACGCAACCTTGTGTTTTGGTAGAGGCAATGGTGGTGTCGGAAATAAAAGACAGATTATCACCAAAAAAGGAACCACCTACAACGATAGCTACCATAAACGGAAGATCTATGCCGGTTTTTAGTGCCAGGCCAGTAGCAACAGGAGTAAGGGCTACAATCGTTCCTACACTGGTTCCGATAGAAAGGGAGATGAAACAGGAAGCTATAAAGATGCCAGCCAATAACAAATTGTCGGGAAGAATGTGTAAGGTGAGGTTTACTGTTGCATCAATGGCTCCCATCTCTTTGGCGCTTTGTGCAAAAGCCCCGGCCAGAATAAAGATCCAGATCATCAGCATGATATTCTTATTGGAGGCTCCTACAGAGAACTGATAGACCCGTTGATCCAGCTTTAAACCGCGTGTGATGGCAATAGCGTAACAGGAAGATACCAGAAAAGCTACTGTAATAGGGACTTTATAGAAATCATTGACGATGATGGAGGTTACCAGATACAGACACAGGAAAACAAATAGCGGGCTGAGTGCCCACCAACCGGAGATATGCTTACTATTCTTTTCTTCGTTCATTAATATAAGGTTGTACTTGTTTTGGGATCGCAAAGATAATAATTAGTAGTTAAGAATGGGAGTAATAGGGGGGAGAATATAGTAGCCGGTAGTCAGAATCTATACAGCGTGTTTATGATTTACATACTAATATAGATTTAACTACCGGCTCTTTTATTCTAACTCCTAACTTCTATCTTCTAACTTCTGATTTAAAGCGTTACTCCTGTCTTGAATATAGCGATTTCGCGATATCCTTTCTTTTCGTTGTTTACAAATTCGCCGCTTGCAACTTTGATAATATAGTCAATGAAACGTTCGCAAGTCTTTTCCATTGGTTCATTTTCAACGATAACGCCTGCATTAAAATCAATCCAGCCCGGCTTGTTTTTAGCTAAAGTTGAGTTGGTAGAGATTTTCATAGTAGGTACGTAGGTACCAAACGGAGTGCCGCGTCCGGTAGTAAACAACACCATATGGCAACCGCAGGAAGCAAGGGCAGTGGCTGCCACCAGATCATTGCCTGGTGCAGAAAGCAAGTTGAGACCTTTCACCTGTAAGCGTTCTCCGTAAGGTAATACACCTTCTACATAACTTTTACCACATTTCTGCGTACATCCCAGTGCTTTATCTTCCAGTGTAGAAATACCTCCGGCTTTATTTCCCGGTGAGGGGTTTTCTCCTACAGGTTCACCATGTGAGAGGAAGTATTCTTTAAAATCATTAATTAGTTTAACGGTTTCCTGGAATAACTCTTTGTTGTGACAACGGTTCATCAGAATTGTTTCGGCACCAAACATTTCAGGGACTTCAGTTAATACACTTGTACCACCTTGTGCTATAAGGAAGTCTGAGAACATGCCTAACAATGGATTGGCTGTAATGCCGGAGAAACCATCAGAACCACCGCATTTTAAGCCTACACGCAATTCTGACAGAGGAACTTCGGTACGCTCGTCTTTAGAAGCCTTAGCGTAAAGCTCGCGCAGGATTGCCATACCTTCTTCGTATTCGTCACCCACTTTCTGAGTAACCATAAACTTCACACGGTCCTGATCATAGTCACCCAGAAATTCACGGAATACATCCGGTTGATTGTTTTCACATCCTAATCCTACAATAAGCACTGCACCTGCATTGGGGTGAAGTACCATATCGCGAAGGATTTTCTTTGTATTTTCGTGATCGTCACCCAATTGTGAACAACCGTAGTTATGTGGAAAAGCTACGATGGCATCCACGCCTTCACCTTCCGTTTCGCGGCGTAAACCTTCGGCCAACTGATTGATAATGCCATTGACACAGCCTACGGTAGGAATAATCCATATCTCATTACGTACACCTACATCGCCATTTTTACGACGATATCCTTTGAAGGTCAGATCTTTCTTTGGAATATCAAGCGATACCTCTACCGGATTATAGGTATATTCCAGAAGTCCGGCCAGGTTGGTCTTTATATTATTTTCATTCATCCAATCACCCTGCTTCTTTGCCATTTTGGCATGGCCGATAGGATAACCGTATTTGATGACATCCTCTCCTTCAGCAAAGTTTTTCAAGGCAAACTTATGCCCGGCCGGAATATCTTCGTTCAGGACTACCTCAATGCCATCTACTGAAAGTTTTTCTCCTGCGGGTAGATTAACGATAGCTACGGCTACATTGTCAGCTGGATTGATTTTTAGATACTTTGTTTCCATGATGCTTATTTATATTTACTGTTTTTACGATTGAAGAACCTTTTTTTATTTATTGCTGTAATAGTCAATTGTTTCTACTGTTAACAGATCAATAGGCATATAGTTAATGCAATTTACCTCTTTTTTGAAAATAAGATGATCGCATAATGCCTTGATGCCGTTGTATCCTTGTAGTTCCGGTTGCTGTGCTATAAGGAAATATACGCTTCCTTGTTTCAGACAGGCTACATTTCGCTCCAAAAGGTCATAACCGATCAGATTGAAATTATTCTTTTCCCGGGTTTGCAGATATTCTCCTACGATGTATACTTTCGAGTTGAACGTGATTCCGTTGCGTACCGTTGGATGTTCCCGGAAGAAGTTGTCCAACATGAGAGCATCTTCATCATTACGTTCGGCATGAAGATCCAGTTCTAATATATTACATGCAGGGTGATGTTCTTTCATATATTGTCTGAATCCTTTTTCTCTGTTCTCCTGCTGGTTGGAACCTACGATACCTTCATGTATTTTGCGGAAGATGACGATCTCTTTTTCGTTTCCAGCCAGTAGCATCAGCATGCGTGCAGCAAAGTATCCGCTTTGGCGTGAGTTTTGTCCGAAGAAAGCCAGTGGGGGTATATCCTTAATATTTGAGTCTATATATATATAAGGTATATCCAGTTCTGTTAATTGTCCAGTGAAAATCCGGGTATATTCGCGTACGGTAGGTGCTACCATCACTCCATCCGGATGCTGTGCTATAATAGCGTCACTTGCATTAACGAATGACTGGTAATCATAAGGATCATAATAGGTGGTTTTTACCGTGGTATTGAAATCCGAATAAGTACTGAGTGCCTTACTGATACCTTTTTCTACATCTGTCCAGTATTCCCCCTCTAAATGTTGAGGGAGGAGACACGCAAAAGAATACTTTTTATTGGAAGCTAATGCACTTGCATACATATTGGGCTGATAGTCCAACTGTTTTAGGATCTCTTCAACGCGTTTCCGGCTTGATTCGGAAACTCCGCTGCGTCCATGAATGACGCGATCTACTGTTCCTACTGATACATCGGCCAGACGGGCGATATCTTTGATTCTGATTCTATCAGGCAACTTATTCATATTTACGATTTGACTGTTTGCGATTTACGATTGAAAAGACATCAGACTTATGGTTGAATGAACGAAGTTTTATCAATCGTAAATCGTAAATAGTCAAATCGTAAATCAATATTGTGCTCGTACACAATAATAATATTAATATTTTCGACACAAATATATAACAATTTTTGTAATTACGAAAATTGTTGTATCTTTGTGCCCGCACACGAAAGCTATGTGGCGTACATTTGTTGTTTGTATATATAACATAGTATCAGTGTGTTAAGCTGCAAAATGGGCTTATAATGATAAATTGAAACTTAATAATATTAATTACTTATTTCATTAAAACATAGAATTATGGGAAAGAAAGTCGTTACGTTAGGCGAAATCATGCTTAGATTATCAACTCCGGGTAACACTCGTTTTGTTCAATCTGACTCTTTTGATGTAGTATACGGTGGTGGAGAAGCCAACGTTGCAGTGAGCTGTGCAAACTATGGCCACGATGCATACTTCGTATCAAAATTGCCTAAACACGAAATTGGTCAGTCTGCTGTAAATGCATTGCGTAAATATGGTGTAAAGACAGACTTTATTGCCCGTGGTGGTGATCGCGTAGGTATTTATTATCTTGAAACTGGAGCTTCTATGCGTCCAAGTAAAGTAATTTATGACCGTGCTCATTCTTCTATCGCTGAAGCTGATGCCGCTGATTTTGATTTTGACGCTATTATGGAAGGTGCTGACTGGTTCCATTGGTCTGGTATCACTCCGGCTATCTCTGATAAAGCTGCCGAACTGACTCGTTTGGCTTGTGAGGCTGCAAAACGTCATGGCGTAACAGTTTCTGTAGACTTGAATTTCCGTAAGAAACTATGGACTAAAGAAAAAGCACAGTCTATCATGAAGCCTTTAATGAAATATGTAGATGTATGTATTGGCAATGAAGAAGATGCAGAACTCTGTCTGGGTTTCAAGCCGGATGCTGATGTTGAAGCAGGACATACGGATGCTGAAGGTTACAAAGGTATCTTCCAGCAGATGATGAAAGAGTTCGGATTCAAATATGTAATTTCTACATTGCGTGAATCTTTCTCTGCTACCCACAACGGCTGGAAAGCTATGATTTACAATGGTCAGGAGTTCTATACTTCAAAGCGTTATGATATTGATCCTATCATCGACCGTGTAGGTGGTGGTGACTCATTCTCCGGAGGTATCATCCATGGCTTGATGACGAAACCGAACCAGGGTGAGGCTCTTGAATTTGCTGTTGCTGCTTCTGCATTGAAACACACTATCAATGGTGACTTCAACCTTGTATCAGTAGAAGAGGTAGAAGCGCTGGCAGGAGGTGATGCAAGCGGACGCGTGCAAAGATAAAGAGATTTACGATTAGACGATTTACTATTTACGATTGAAATTACTTTTGGATAATGGACTCTGATGAATTGAAAAAACGATTCAAAATGTTCTCACTGAGAATAATTAAAATGGTAGATAGTATGCCTAATACGATTTCAGGTAATGCTATTGCTAAACAGATTGTTCGTTCGGGAACTTCACCTGCTGCTAATTATAGAGCAGCTTGTTTAGGAAAATCCGATAAAGATTTTCTGAATAAGTTGAAAATGGTGGAGGAGGAATTGGATGAAACGATACATTGGCTGGAAATTATAGGAGATAGTGGTATGATAAAGTCTGAAAAATTATTGGATTTATCACAAGAAGCGGATGAACTCTATCGGATAATAGTAAGTTCAATCGTTACATCGAAAGCCCATCAATTAAAGCAAGTCTAATCGTAAATATATAATAAAAGAAATTTCAATCGTAAATAGTAAATTGTCTAATCGTAAATATTATAGTCGTGGCAAAATTTGATAAAATAGCGGTTCTGAACAAGATTGGTTCAACCGGCATGGTTCCTGTATTCTACCATAAAGATGCAGAAATTGCAAAAAAAGTAGTAAAAGCTTGTTATGAAGGTGGTGTTCGTGCTTTCGAATTCACGAATCGTGGCGACTTTGCTCATGAAGTATTTGCTGAAATAGTGAAATTTGCAGCAAAGGAATGTCCGGAAATGGCGATGGGTATTGGCTCTATCGTTGATCCGGCTACAGCTGCACTGTATATTCAGTTAGGAGCAAACTTCGTAGTAGGTCCGTTGTTTAACCCTGAAATCGCTAAGATCTGTAACCGTCGTCTGGTAGCTTATACTCCGGGATGTGGTTCTGTTTCAGAAGTGGGTTTCGCACAGGAGGTAGGTTGTGATCTCTGTAAAGTATTCCCGGGTGATGTATATGGTCCTAATTTTGTAAAAGGTCTGATGGCTCCGATGTCATGGTCTAAATTAATGGTGACCGGCGGAGTTGAGCCGACTAAAGAAAATCTGACTGCCTGGATTAAGGCTGGCGTATTCTGCGTAGGTATGGGTTCTAAACTCTTCCCGAAGGATAAAGTAGCTGCCGAAGACTGGGCTTATGTTACAGCTAAATGTGCTGAAGCATTGGGTTACATTGCTGAGGCTCGTAAATAAAGAAAAAATTTACGATTAGACAATTTACAGTTTATAATTGAGGTTACTTCAATCATAGAATCGTAAATCGTTCAATCGTAAATCTAAAATATGCCTCTAAGGGTTAGTTAGTTTAGTTAGTTGAGGCATATTTTTTTCATTTTGTTTAAAGGTGTTTAAAGGGGACAGCCATCGGAATGACATTGTTAGTGAATCATTCCGGTGGTTTGTTTTATTATGTTTATTTCTTCACTAGTTTCTTCAGCAAACGGGTTGCTGTGAATGATTGGCGATGGAAGATAAATACCGGTATGGCTGCACCTACTACCAGGGCAAAAAGCACGAAGATAGTGGTAGCTCCGTTGTGGCAAAACTCCACCAGGTATTTTAATGAAGCGGTGTCATCTTTTGTTTGCATGAATTGAGTTAATGCAAGAATACTCTTATAAGCAAACATTCCCGGAATCATAGGGAGTAAAGATGGGAACGAAAAAACTTCTGCCGGGCAATGAATGGCTTTTGCAAACGGGATAGCCAGCAGACCGATAGAGAAGGCGGCGAAGAACGAAGCCGTTGCAATCTCCAAAGGCATAGCGGTGTGCATAAGGAAATAACGCAATCCGTGACCTATGGCGGCCAGTAAAGCGGATATTAATATGGCTTTACGGGGTGGATTGGATATAATGGCAAACCCGATAGCAGCAATAGCGGCAAAGGCCCCATCTTGTATGATCTCTGTGATAAACTGTGCTGTCATAAGGCGCTGATTCCGGTTAATAAAAGAGTCATTGACAGACCTATCGCTATACAAATGATAAGCAGACAAGCGTTGATAAATCTCGAAGTCCCTGCCAATACATGCCCGTCGATAATGTCCATGATGGAGTTAATCAATGGCACCCCCGGAATAAGGTAGAGAACACTTGTACCCAGTGCCATATCGGGAGTATTGCCCCAATGCATCAGATAGCCTGTACTGCCAATCATTGAAGCCACGAAAGCGGAGATTATAAATACCGCCAGATGGTTCCAGTGATGTTCCATCAGTAGGGTACGGACAAAGAAACCTACCAGAGTGGCTGCAAATACAATTCCCATCGAAGTAAAGTCTCCCTGAAACAAGCGGCAAAAGGATGCATTGGCAAATGCAACAAGGATTAGTACCAGCCATTTGCTCTCGCGTGGCTTGCTGACAATGTCCAGATAACGGCGTTGCAATTCCGGCAATGAGAGTCGTTCATCATAAGCTTGCCAGCTAAGGGTACTAAGCTTTGAATTGATGGCAAAGTTCAATCCCATAGGCTTTATTTTGTTCACAGTACTGTATGAATGTGAATTGTCGGCGTCACGCAATGTCATAATGATCGTTTTCTGAAAGATCGTCATATCGCAGAGGAACCCGAATGATTCGGCTATACGCGCGGTGTTGCGTACAATACGTGAAGTTTGTACTCCTACAGCCATAAGGCTGGTAGAGTACTCCGACAGGAATTTAGAAAGCTCTTTTAATTCTTGATGGATATCCATGGGGGTGTTTTAACGTGCTAATTGATTCTTTACAATCCGGGTTATGATAAGTGTAATAATGTACAATACCGCGAAACCTACAATTCCGAAGATGAATGGTTTTTGTTCTTCAAATGTTCTGCGTACAGGTGTTGTAGCTACTGTGCCGGTGGTATAGGTGGTAACAGTTTGTATTGCCTCTTGAGATGTTGCGGTTGCCTGGCAACTGTCTGTGTTGGAAGTTTCTTCCACTTGTTCTCCTGATAACATAAATATTTTCTCCTTATTAAATCTTTAAATCTAAAATAACACAATTGTTTCTCTGCAAAGAGAGTTAGGTCCCTGATGTCTATAACACAGTTCTTAGATTTTAGTTTAATTCCGGCTAAATATCGATTGTTTCAAGATGAAAAAGCGCTATTTCGGCGGCAAAGGTAATCAAAAAAACAGTAGACAAAAGAGAGAAGAGAATTTCTTTTGGATAAGTTTCGGTTCATACCTGAACCAATTCGGGATATGAAATGTTTTCATTTTGAATGAAGTGCTGTTTTCATAACAGGCTAAAATAGAATACAGTAATGGTACACAATCACGAACATCATTCGCATGAGCACGTACATCAGTTATCGTCGCTCAATAAATCGTTCATTATAGGGATTACGCTCAATATACTTTTTGTCCTTGTTGAGTTCGGCATCGGTTTTTATTATGATTCTTTGGGTTTGCTTTCCGATGCCGGACACAACTTGGGAGATGTAGCGAGCCTTGTGCTCGCTATGCTTGCTTTTCGTTTGGCAAAAGTACATCCTAATAGTCGCTATACGTATGGTTATAAAAAGAGTACGGTATTGGTTTCTCTGCTCAATGCTGTAATTCTATTGGTTGCTGTAGGTATCATTATTACCGAAAGTATAGGCAAGCTACTTCATCCTACTCCTGTAGAGGGTGCTGCTATTGCCTGGACAGCCGGGGCAGGCGTTGTAATAAACGCTGTCACTGCCTGGCTTTTCATGAAAGATAAAGAGAAAGATCTGAATGTAAAGGGAGCATATCTGCATATGGCTGCTGATACGCTGGTCTCTGTAGGAGTAGTGATTTCGGGTATTATCATCATGTATACCGGCTGGACCATTGTCGATCCGGTTATCGGGCTGGTTATCGCAGTTATTATCGTTATATCTACCTGGGGGGTGTTGCATGACAGTCTTCGGCTTTCATTGGATGGAGTACCTGTAGGAATAGATACGGAGAAAATAGAACAGCTTATACTTTCACAACCCGGCGTTGTGGGGTATCATCATCTTCATATCTGGGCGTTGAGTACCACTGAAACTGCATTGACTGTACATATTGTATTGGATGAAATGAATCATATGGAGGAAGCTAAGCATCTCATCAGGCGTGTATTAGAGGATGCGGGCATTCATCATATTACGCTTGAGTTTGAGTGTGAAGGTGCCACCTGCGACGAAGAAACTTGTTGATTGAGGCTTTTTTACGTACCTTTGCCGCCCTAAACTAACAAACCCTTTAAAACCTATGCTTACTGATTTATTGAACTCCTCTTATTTTGCACTTTTTCTGATTGTTGCTTTAGGCTTCATGTTGGGAAGAATCAAGATCAAGGGGCTATCGCTCGATGTATCGGCGGTCATTTTTATTGCTTTACTTTTCGGACATTTTGGTGTAATTATCCCCAAAGAGTTGGGTAACTTCGGATTGGTACTTTTTATATTTACGATTGGTATCCAGGCCGGTCCCGGATTTTTTGATTCTTTCCGAAGCAAAGGAAAGACCCTGATTCTTATTACGATGCTCATTATCTGTTCGGCTTCGCTTACGGCTGTAGGGCTGAAGTATGCTTTTGATATTGATACCCCGAGTGTTGTGGGACTGATTGCCGGTGCACTGACCAGTACTCCGGGACTTGCTGTAGCTATTGACAGTACAAATTCTCCGATGGCCTCCATTGCTTATGGTATTGCTTATCCGTTCGGTGTTATCGGAGTTATCTTGTTTGTGAAACTGCTTCCTAAGATCATGCGGGTGAACCTCGACCAGGAGGCACGCCGTCTCGAAATAGAACGTCGCGGACAATTTCCTGAATTGGGAACCTGTATTTATCGCGTCACCAATCCAAGTGTGTTCGGCCGTAGCCTGATGCAAATCAATGCCCGTGCAATGACCGGAGCTGTTATTTCCCGGCTGAAGCACGACGAAGAAATTTCGATCCCTACTGCCCACACGGTGCTTCGTGAAGGAGATTATATTCAGGCTGTGGGGAGTGATGAGTCTTTGAATCAGCTTGCCGTGTTGATTGGTAAGCGTGAAGAGGGTGAACTCCCATTGGATAAGACTCAGGAGATTGAGTCGTTGCTGCTCACTAAGAAAGATATGATAAACAAACAGTTGGGCGACTTAAATCTGCAACGCAACTTTGGTTGTACGGTGACCCGTGTTCGCCGAAGTGGTATTGATCTTTCTCCGTCACCGGATCTTGCGCTGAAGTTTGGTGATAAGTTAATGGTGGTAGGCGAGAAAGAAGGTATACAGGGAGTGGCGCGTTTGTTGGGCAATGATGCCAAAAAGCTGTCGGATACCGATTTCTTTCCTATTGCGATGGGGATCGTACTTGGCGTATTATTTGGAAAGCTCAATATATCCTTCCCCGGTGGATTGTCTTTCTCTCCGGGATTGACGGGTGGTGTACTGATAGTGGCTCTGGTGCTTAGTGCAGTAGGTAAAACCGGACCAATCCTTTGGTCAATGTCCGGACCTGCCAATCAGTTATTGCGCCAATTAGGGTTGTTGCTCTTTCTTGCTGAAGTCGGTACCTCTGCCGGAAAGACTCTTGTAGCTACTTTCCAGGAGAGCGGATTGCTGATGTTCGGGGTAGGGGCAGCTATTACAATAGTGCCTATGCTGGTAGCCGTACTCGTAGGCAGGCTGGTTTTCAAAATTAATGTACTCGACTTATTGGGAACCATAACCGGAGGCATGACCAGTACACCGGGGCTTGCTGCTGCCGACTCAATGGTAGACAGTAATATCCCAAGTGTGGCTTATGCTACGGTTTATCCGATTGCAATGGTATTTCTTATTCTCTTTATACAGATTATATCAACGGTTGTATATTAATGAAGACGCTTTTTCTTATAAGCATTGTGTTTACGCTTTCTGCTTTGTCCGTATCCGGGCAAAGTATTGAAAGGCGTGTGACACCTCCTGCGGGATATGTTCGTGAAGCCTGTGATCTCCATTCGTTTACAGCATATTTGCGGACACTGTCTTTATTACCGGCAGGGAGTAAAGTGTTGCTTTACAACGGGCAGGTGAAGCGGAACCAGGCTGCGGCTTACGCTGTGATCGATATGGAGATCGGTAATCGTGACTTGCAGCAGTGTGCTGACGCTGTGATACGATTGCGTGCTGAATATTTGTGGGCACAGAAACGATATGATGAGATAAAGTTTAACTTCACCAGTGGTTTCCCTGCCGAATATAAAAAGTGGGCAGAGGGTAATCGTATTAAAGTAAACGGAAACAAGGTACAGTGGTATGCCGCAACTGCTCCCGATTATTCTTATAAGACTTTCCGCAAATATCTGGATATAGTATTTATGTATGCCGGTACGGCTTCCTTGTCAAAAGAGCTTGTTGTTGTTCCTTATGCCTCTTTGTCTCCCGGTGATGTATTTATACAAGGCGGTTCTCCCGGGCATGCTGTTATTGTGATGGATGTGGCGGTGAATCCGCAAACCCGGAAAAAAGTATATCTGCTGGCACAAAGCTATATGCCTGCGCAGCAGATACATTTATTGGTTAATCCTCAAAATCGTTCACTCTCTCCGTGGTACGAACTTTCATCCGAAACTACCGGCAAACTCTATACCCCCGAATGGGTCTTCAATAAGAGTGATTTAAAACGTTTTATCTCCGGAAACGAATAAAAAGCTCCGGAGTTTAAAATATCTTATTCGTTCTAAAGTAATTAACTACCTGGTCCAGAGCTTTTGCATAACGATCCAGATTCTGATCGGACAAGGGATAGTCTTTTGCAGGAAGCACAGGGAATACTTTTACCGGGAAGTCCGTAGCGTCATAAGCTTTACCGCAGATCATGGTAAATGCTTTACCGTCTACCGGCTGATAGAAAGGCGACAGGCTTTCTTTTCCGTTGCGTCTGGGTTCGGCAGCCCGTAAAAAATCGGCATCCCCTTCGTAGAAACCGAGTTGCTGAAGCCAGTAATTTGTTTGCAAAGACATTGCCAGTATACATTTTATGGAAGGATTCTCCGATAAAATCCATTTGATGTGTTCGATGCCTTTTTGTGCTTTTTCTTCGGGTATGAAAGTTCTTTTTCCTTTGGGAGCCGGTTCTACATCATCGTTGCACAAATTGGTGATGTACACATCTTCGGGAGTTAACTGATGATCGGTGAGTCTCATTACATAGTTGAAGAGATTGCGTGACTCCACGTTTCTACTGCGCTCTCCGTGATCTTCCGGAAATCCGCGAAAATAATAATCGGCAAACATAGCGTACTTTGCTACGGTTTCCGACCACTGCAAGTTTGAATCTTCTCCTATCACAAGTATCCTGGGGGTATTTATCGCTTTCCAGTCTTTCGTTCTCATTGTAGTTTTATTATTAAATAAATATGATACGACAAATGTACTGTTAATCTGTTAATATCCGTTGAGAAACGCATGAAAAGTTTTCATAGGGCCTTCCCGGCCGGGGAGGTACGACAGGCGATAGTACATTGAAACACAGGTGAGCGCAAATTCTCGCAAAGTGTCTCATAGAGGAACGTATGAAGTCTCGGTGTGTAAGATTGTTTTAGATGTACATGTAAAGCAGTACGACATGTACATGTGGAACGGTACGACATGTGCATGTGGAACAGCACGACATGTACATGTAAAACAGTAATACATGTCGAGAAAAGGAACATTCCTTTCTGAGAAAAACAAAGTACGATACCGGATAAACGTAATGATACTGTTTAGGGGGACCCTTGGAACCTCTTCATTGTAATAATATGTCAATATACCAATGTCTTGCGATAAAACAGCGCAGCCAATTGGTACATCAGCACATTGGCAACTTTTGCATCAGGCTGAGTGTTATTACTATTTCACTGTAAAGATGAGGAGCTTCTTTGAGATATGAAATACCTAATAATAGTGAAAAACCAGGCTTTTCTGCCTGTTAGTCGGTATTTGTTGACAAATCATCATTAATGGGGATTGTCTGATATAATTATTCCCCTTATCTTTGCCGAAAACAAACTTAGATGAAACGATTGTACCTATCTATTCTCAAGTGGTTCCTCCCTGTACTGTTTATTTCGTACATGGCAGGTATTACGCTGTTCACCCACTCGCACGTGGTGAACGGGGTGACAATCGTTCATTCACACCCCTTTAAGAAAGGAACAAAACATGAACACACGAGTGTTGAGTTCCAGCTAATTCACTTCTTAACCCACGTTCAAACTACAGATGCGGGTATTATCCCGGTCTTTGCAGCATTTACGGCATTGTTGTGTACGCTTCTATGGTGTCCCCAACGTATAGGCCGTCATGCTTCTTGTGCAGGAGTGGTGTCATTGAGGGCGCCTCCTTCGCCTTATCTATCGTAAACTCTTTCCGCCTCAACGCGAAAGAACCTCTTTTTTAATCATCTATTAATAATAAGTAACTACCGGATGGTGGTTGGGGAAAGGACTGTACAATTGTTCTGTCTCCATCCTTTGTCATTGCCAGGTGGTTACTACTGACTACAAACGAAAATGAAAAAATATATCTTTATTCTCGTTGGCCTGTGCTATGCTTTTTTCTCAGCAATGGCCACACAACCTGAACATCCTGAATTCCCTGAGTTGAAGAAATCTGACGCCAATATCATCGGGCATGTACTTGATAAGAATAGTGGCGAGCACTTACCATATATTACGATTGCCCTTAAAGGGACTACCATAGGTACGGTAACAGATGCTACGGGACACTATTTTCTGAAGAATCTTCCCGAAGGCAATTTCAGGATGGAAGTCAGTTCTGTGGGATACAAAACCCTGACCCGCGACGTAACCTTGAAAAAGGGCAAGACGCTGGAAGAGAATTTCGAATTGGAAGAAGACGCTATTGCCCTTGATGGAGTAGTTGTCTCTGCCAATCGTAACGAAACAACCCGTCGTATGGCACCTACATTGGTCAATGTGGTCGATCTGAAACTGTTTGAATCTACCAACTCCAGTACTCTCTCGCAAGGGTTAAACTTTCAGCCGGGTGTGCGGGTGGAAACCAACTGCCAGAACTGTGGCTTTCAGCAGGTACGTATCAATGGGCTGGACGGGCCGTATACACAGATCCTAATAGATTCTCGTCCGGTGTTCAGTGCTCTTTCGGGGGTGTATGGGCTGGAGCAGATTCCTGCCAGTATGATTGAACGGGTAGAAGTAATGCGCGGAGGTGGTTCGGCTTTGTTCGGATCGTCTGCAATAGCCGGAACAATAAACATTATTACTAAAGAACCACTGCGCAACTCCGGCCAGTTGTCTCATACCATTACCGGATTTGGAGGTGGTAACTCTTTCGATAATAATACCTCTTTAAATGTCTCTCTGGTGACGGACGATCATCGCGCAGGAGTTTATATTTTCGGTCAGAACCGCCATCGTTCGGGGTATGATTACGATGGAGACGGCTACACGGAGTTGCCCAAACTAAAGAACCAGACAGTAGGTTTCCGTTCTTATTTCAAAACGAGTACTTACTCTAAGCTGACTTTTGAGTATCATCATTTGCAGGAGTTCCGCCGGGGAGGGGATATGCTGAATCGTCCGCCTCACGAAGCCAATATAGCCGAACAATTGGAACATGCTATTGATGGCGGTAGTCTGAAGTTCGATTACTTCTCGCCCAATGAGAAGCATCGTCTGAGCCTTTTTGCTTCGGCTTTGAATACAGATCGTGACAGTTATTATGGCGGCGGGCAAGACCTGAATGCCTATGGCAAAACTACTGACCTTACGGCTATGGGGGGTACACAGTATATGTACAGCTTTGGGCGTTGCCTCTTTATGCCTGCCGATCTCACTGCCGGACTGGAATACAACCGTGACCGTCTGAAAGACAATATGTGGGGATACAATCGCCAGACGGAACAGACGGTGAATATTTACAGTGGCTTTCTCCAGAACGAATGGAAGAATGATAAGTGGGGGATTCTTCTTGGAGGTCGTCTGGATAAGCATAATCTGGTGAATCATGTCATTTTCAGTCCGCGTGCCAATCTGCGTTTTAATCCGACGAAGGATATTAACTTCCGCCTGAGTTATGCTTCCGGTTTTCGTGCTCCGCAAGCCTTTGATGAGGATTTGCATATTGAGAATGTGGGGGGTACAGTGTCTATGATTGAACGCGCTAAAGGATTGAAAGAAGAGAAGTCGCAGAGTCTGAGTGCGTCTGCCGATATGTATTACCGTTTTGGAGCCTGGCAAGTAAATTTCCTGGTCGAAGGGTTTTATACGAGTCTGAGAGATGTTTTCGTACTTGGACCGTATGAGGACCGTGGAGACGGAGTATTGATACGGACACGCGGTAACGGACCAGGTGCAAAAGTCATGGGACTGACTTTGGAAGGAAAGCTGGCATACCTGGCACAATTCCAGTTGCAGGCTGGTATCACTTTGCAACGGAGTCATTACGACGAACCGCATCAATGGGACGATGACGCTCCGGCTGAAAAGAAAATGTTTCGTACCCCAAATACTTACGGATACTTTACGGCTACCTATACACCAATAAAGCCGTTAAGTATTGCTCTGTCGGGCACGTACACTGGCAGTATGCTTGTACAGCGTGCTGCTATCTCTGCTGAGAATGCAGCGATGGGGGAGATGCCCGAACGTCCTGCAGTAGCTCTCACTACACCCAAATTCTTAGATCTTGGTATGAAAGTGGCTTACGACTTTAAATTGTATAAAGCAGCAGTATTACAACTCAATGGTGGCGTGCAAAACATTTTCCAGGCATATCAGAAAGATTTCGACCGTGGGGCAAACCGCGACTCTAACTATATTTATGGTCCGGCAACGCCAAGAAGTTACTTTGCCGGAGTGAAAATAACCTATTAAGTAGAATTTTTCCGGCATTGCTTTCTGTGCAGAGAAGTGTACCGGATAATGGAACGCATCTTTGTGCATCTTAGATATATGTATCATATTTTCTTTATGTTTTAGAGGCGAAATTTCTTTTGTACAGTTGATACGTTCCCTGCATGTAGTAAAGGCGCAGGCTGCATGCAGGGAACGCCTTTACTACATGCAGCCTGCGCCTTTACTGTTTACGCTGTCATAATTACCTTCAGCAAGCGATTGACCTCATTTTAGATTGTCTTCTTTTTTCTCTCCTTTTCTCCATCTCTTATTTCCTTTCTTTTGTATAGTTCAGATAAAATATATATTTTTGTATACCATTATTAAGACATATTTATAACTAAAACATCTATGAAACACACACCATTGCTTCATGCTGTGTTGCTGTTGGGCGTATTCAGTCTGGCATCCTGCATGCACGATCCTACCCATTATCATAAACAGAAAGAGTTACTTGGCAACCGGTTGTTCCATGATGCTACGCTCTCCGAACCTGCCGGACAGTCCTGTGCCACTTGCCATACATTGACTAAAGGTTTTGCAGACATTGATTCCCGTGCCGTATCCGAAGGTGCGGTGAAAGGGCTTTACTCTCAACGCAATGCGATGACCATCTCTTATTCAAAATTCATTCCCGATCTGTATTACGATGAAAAGGAGGAAACTTATGTAGGCGGTCTGTTCTGGGACGGGCGTTCGCCTTCTTTACAGGCTCAGGCAAGTGAACCTTTCCTCAATCCTGTTGAAATGGGGAATCATGACAAGCGTATGGTGGTAGACAAAGTGAAACGTACCTCTTATTATCCGCAGTTGATACGCATTTATGGTGAGACGGAAAACGTAGACTCCCTGTATGCCTATATTACCGATGCATTGGCGGCATACCAGTCTTCAAAAGAGGTAAATCCTTTCTCTTCCAGGTTTGACGCATATAAGAAAGGTAACTATACGCTTACTGCACAGGAGAAACTGGGACTTGATCTTTTTGAAAGTAAAGGGCTTTGTGCCGAGTGCCATATTCTGGAACGGGATGTTATTGCCCGCCGTACGCTGTTTACTGACCATACTTATGATAATCTGGGTATTCCTAAAAATCCCGAAAACCCGCATTACTGTGTTCCTCGGGAGTATTTTCTGCTGACTCCGGACTCTATAGACCTTGGATTGGGAGCTATTGTCCGAAAGGCGGAGGAGAACGGAAAGTTTCGTGTACCTACGCTTCGTAATGTGGAACTGACAGCGCCATACGGACACAACGGGTATTTCAAAACACTTGAAGAGATTGTACATTTCTATAATGTACGTGACGTAAGTGATGAATTTCCACCAGCCGAATATCCTGCTACGGTGAATAAAGATGAATTGGGTAACCTGGGATTGACTCCTGAAGAGGAAGCCGCTCTTGTTGCTTTCATGAAAACGTTGACGGACGGATATGATCATCACAAGGATAAACCTACCCACCAGCATAAAGACTGATTATTGGCATAACTGTGCATACAGTTTACCTGGTTATTGTATGGTTTTAAATAATTCGCTAATTGGCAGTTGTCATATTAGCGAATTATTTTTCAGTTTTCATCAGTAGTTTGCGAACGCTTCGTTCCGGTCTGCCTTTGTGGCGATGCACTCCATTTCAATGAGCCATCCCGGACGGCAGACTGGTGCGAGCAAAATCACTTTGGGTATTTGGGGGAAACGTTCGTCAAACAATTGCTTCACTATCTGGTAATCTGCGGTGTCACGCAAATACACAATCATTTGTGCCAGATCGTCAAATGTACATTCGGCTTCTTGTAGCAGGACTTCTACATTCTCCCACATCCGGTGGGTTTGCAGGCGGATATCTCCGGGATGTACCACTTCTCCTTTGTTGTTGATACTTGCTGTGCCGGAGATGAACACCTGCCGACGGTCACCGTACTTGACACAAGTACCCCGCTCAAAGCTAACTCCATATTCGTAAGTCGGGTTGAGATGTGTGGGAGCATAGAGATACTGTACTTGTGCGGCAGAGATACCATCCACTGCATAGGTATCCATCTGCACAGTTACTTTCGGGTCGGCATGCCGGCCCCCAATACCTGTACTGGCTATGTAGTGCGTATGTTCCGTCAGGTTTTGTGTAACGAATACTTCGTTGCGGGCTTTTACTACTCCGGCGTAATTGACATCTACATTCTGTACGAAGAACCAGGTACGTATGCAGTGGTCTGCCAACGTGCATCCTTGCTCCATGAGTTGCATCACATAGTCATTGAGCAACAACCGTGTCTGATATTCGGAGTTTGCTGCACGATTAAAGGCACTTCCTCCCCAGAAGTGGCGGTAATTGCCATGGACAGCTTCAAACAATCCGTTGGGCAGGGCACGGCTTTGTACATCCGTTTGCAGATATACCCACAAAGCAATTTTAGTGCCGTTCAGTGGCGATTGCTCTACAATGGAGAGGGCACAGTTCGAATATTCGGTGGCCATGGCCAACAGCATCTCCTCCTGATTGGCAGCATCACTGAGAAAATAACGCTTAAACAGGGCACTGGCACCTTTAAGCTCTCCCGTCAGTAGTGAGTTGTAAACATCTGTCAGGTTATTCAGTTGCTCCTTATAAGTGAGAGTTGGCTGAGTGCCTTGTAGTATAATGTGGTATTCGGATACTTCGTTTCCGTTTGAGAACGAAGCTATTTGTACTTCTACCTCTTTCTCATTAAAAGAGTGATGTTGGTATTTCATAACTTGTCTTTCTTCTAATTTATTCTTCTTTGGCGCCGTTGTTTATCCAGGCATTAAGGAGATTATTAACTTCGGTGGTTTCACTACCGTTGAAGATGTCCGTATGGTTGTGGCTTAATATGTTCTCGGATAATATATCCATCAGAAAACTGTTATCCGGTTCACCGGGAGTTACATATGGTTTCTCATTGGCTACGGGAGCCCCGGCTTTTACGTTGACCAGAGCTGAGTAACTTTTTCCTTCGGTGAGAAACAGATTACCTGCCGGTTGGCCCGAACTTTTCCCATGGCAAGCGATGCAGTGGGCATCGAACACCTGTTCTTGTATCCGGTCATAAGTGGCCAGGTTGACAGTCGTTTTCGGAAGAATCGTTTCCTTTACCGATGTGTCAATATCTACGGAGCAGTATTTATAAATCAATGTCTGTCCTCTGCTGACGAGGGCAATGCCGACGGCTTTTGTCCCTTCCGGAAGCCCCATTAGTGTGTATTCTTCTACCCTGCCTTCGGTGGGGCGGGAGAGGCGCTGCGTCAGAAGCGGTTCATGGGCATCTTCGCCAAAGGCTGCAAATGTCAGCATGTTATAGTCGGGATAGGCACGCACACCGGTAAAGGAAACCTGGATGGTGACAGTTCTTCCCGCATCAATAGAGTCGTCCGGGTAGATCTTCCCGTCATCGCAACCACTCAGAAGGAGGCAACAACAGGGAAGAACTATTCCATATTTGAATATTTTGTTCATAGTCGTTTAGAATGTGAATTGTAACATAGCTGTGGCACTATGACGTGCTATACCCAGTCCGTCCTCTTCGCGGTCATTCTGTGTGTTGTGTTTGGTACGTCCCATATACTGGTACATTACTTGCAGTTTGAGGTGCGATCCCCAGAAATAATAGTTCATACCTACGGCAGGCATATTCAGTAAACCGTCCATATCCGTACCATTACGGTCGAAAAGATCATAGCGTAAAGCTCCCTGTAACTTATTGGTGATGAAGTATCCTGCCTGAACATAAGCTCCCCAGAAGTGATAGTCATTGGAGATATTCTGGCGTTTGGTGAAGTTCATATTCATATAATAGGCTTCTGCGGCCAGATACAATCTGTTTTTTATCCAGGCAAATTCTGCACCGACACGCCAGTCGTTACTACTTTGTGATTCGGCTTCGGCGTTGTATGAGGTAGAAAGGCCAATCATCATCTTGTCTGTATGCAGATTATCCGGATCACCCTGAGTGGCAGGCATCTCACCCTTAGGCATGTATGCTATTCGTCCTGCATACAAAAGTGAGGGTAGCCATTTACGGTCACGTCCCATTGTTTTGGTGGCTGTGTTTACATCGATCCCTGTTCCGTTGAAGATACCTATCTGGTAATTCCAGCGGTTATTAATGAGTCCGTGAAGTTCGACACCCAGATCAAAACCGGTAGCAAAAGTAGGGCCTACGCTGTTGAGGGAGTAGGGAAGGTTGACTATTGTACTGGCTGACGGGGGAAGAACGGGGAAGAGTGTCTCGCCCAGTGTAGAGAGATAAGCATGCGTGAACGGTGTTTTGAATTTACCGACACGGAAGCGGAGAGATTCTTTGAAAGCGATATCAAACCAGGCTTGCTGCAATAACGCACCTCCACTTTTGGCTGCATTGAGTGAAAGGTTGAAGGTAATCTTTCCAAAAGCTTTTCCTGTGAAACCTAAAATGGCATTGGGAACCTCAAAGCCGGTATTGGCGATGTTGTCAGCATACATGTTTTCGAGTCCTTCGTCATCGTAGCGGTTGAAGCGTGCCGAAGTTTGTACCAGCACATAGGGTTTTAGTAAAAAGTCTCCGGCTCTGGTACTGAATGAGAATCCTTTTTTGCCGGCAAGTGATACGACATCATTTTCTACATATTTGTCGTCTACTTCTTTCTCTTGTGCCATAGCTGGCATTGCAGTAAGGGCACTGAACGCGAGGATGGCGGTTGTTTTTGTTATTTGATGTATCATTTTTGTTGCTTTTTTGTCTGATTAGGTCTTTTTGTTTTAGAGAGATTCAATGAAAGTGAGCAATGCACTCCGTTCTTCTTTACTCATTCTGGAGAAAAGGATACGTGATGCGGCACCTTCACCGTCATGCCACATGATTGCTTCTGTCAGGTTGCGTGCACGTCCGTCGTGCAGGAAATAGGTATGTCCGTTTACGACCTCTTGAAGGCCGATACCCCACAATGGAGTAGTGCGCCATTCGCATCCTGCGGCTAATCCGCTGGGATAACCGTCGTCAAGTCCGGGACCCATGTCATGTAGCAGATAGTCGGAGTAGGGGTGGATGGTCTGACTGCCTAACCAGGGGAGCTGTGTACCATTGAGCAATACAGTGCCTCGGGGGCGTGTATGCAGTGTCGGCGTGTGGCATAACTGGCATTTGGCTTTATAAAACATCTCTTCTCCCTTCTTTACGGTTTCATTTGTCACGTTCCGTCGTGCAGGTACACCGAGGGTTTGCATGTAGAGGTCAACGTCTTCCATATCTTGTGTGGATACCTGAATACCATAATTGGCAAATCCCATCATCTGGCTTTGTCCCTGGCATACTTCTTCCGGATAGCGGTCGTTGGTTACACCGAGGTCAGAAGAAAAACCAAGTTCTACGGTCAGGTCGGCATGTTGTGCTTTATTGCCCGATACGCCAATCTGTTTTATCCCTCTTTCGGTGATATAATTAAGGCGTCCGCTAATACCATATTCCGGATAGTTACTTTTGGCTGCGAGACGTTTCAGCTCATCCAGATCCAGTGCCATCATTTGTCCCATGCCTACGTGGCGTAGGGGGATGCGTACACTGATACGCAAATCTTCGGGAGCTATATTCTCGGCATACCAATCGGTAATTTCATAATGAGGTGTCTGTAGCTTGTACTCTTCTCCGTCAGGGAAGTTGAAGGTTTCTTCCGTGTAGGTAACCTTTAGTCTCCCCTCTGGTTTTACGCCATAGATGGCTTGGTCATGCAATACACGCCCATATTCGGGATAGTACCCTCCGTTTTTTCTCAGGATATAAACCAGCATGGATGAAAATCCGTTCTCACTGCCTCCCACGGCTGTTGAAGGTTTTGAACGTCCGGCACCTTTGTGGCAGCTGGAACATGAGTATCCGGCATATACAGGGCCCAATCCTCCGCCTGAAGAATTATCCGTTCCTCTGGTTCGGTCGTATAGATTATTGCCCCGGTTGAACCGGTGTTCCAACTCTCCGGTTACCCAGTCTGCATTGATGTCGTAAGCATCTGATGCGGTAGCAAAGATCGTAGAGTATCCAGCTGATAGCTCGGCAGGTAATGCTACACTTCCGTCCGGTTTGAGTATGAGCTTGTCATCCATAGAGTTGTCACATCCGCTGAGGGACAGACTTCCGAATAACACATACATACAAAGCCTTGCACAGGCTTTGTATGTATGTTGCTCTTTTGCCAAATAGTGTTTATCGACAAACAATTTCATTTTAGGATGTTTTTAGTTACTGTTTTTATTCGGCTGCAGATGCTATTTTACGACCGGCAAGTTCCAATCCGTCTACCAGGCTGGCACACTCTTTCTGAGCTTTTGTGATAGCTGCCTTCTGATCCAGGTTGCTGCGGAATGGATAAGGGATATTTCTGATAGCCCGGCGGGTAGTAATGATTTGTGCTCTCAGAAGCTCATCCAGTTTTGGGTTGAGGCTTTTCACTACGCTGGAGAAACTATTGGCAGTAGCATCTGTGCTATAATCGTTGTTTCTTTTGCCAAGGTAGGCGTTCTGGATACTGATGATGTTGTTTTCATAATCATCCAATGAGTTCCAGCTATACCATGATTCTACTTTGAGTACAGCTTCCTCTTTGTTACCGGCATTCCATTCATTAACCGGATCACCAATTTTAGCTTCACCTACTTCGTTGGCAATAGCCGGCATTCCGCCTTCTGTATTAAAAATATCGGCGATAGCTGCGGCAGCAGTTTTATAGAGATCTGTGCTGCTATGTCTTTTCATCATTTCACCATAAGCAGTTGGCACATCAGCATCGGAACTTCCTAAGCCATCTTTCCATGCTGTATACAGTTCTTTAGTATCTTTCAGCATGTGTCTGGCTACTACTTTCAGGAACAATACTGCATTTTCTGTAAAGGCATCAGCCGCTTTGGCACTACCATCTGCAAACAACAGATATTCGGCAGTGTGGAAACCACGTACGTTTTGCGCTGCATTGGTAGGAGCATTGTCATCATCGTCTACTTCATCATCTACATGAGAGAAATCTCCTTTTTCAAGTACCTGCTGTATACCGTCTTTATCCAATGGCCAGCTATCAAGGCTCGGGTCGAGTTTTTTCAAGGCTGCGGGTCCATACAGGAAAGCTTCACTCTCTTCCCATGGAATACGTGCTGCTCTCCAGGCTTCACATATGTCGGCAATCTGGTTGTTGCTTAATGAACCATACTGCATGGCTTGTACCAATGTATTGAACGTTGTGATTTTCTCCAGCATCATTGCATAAGTGGGGAGTACTACATCATCTACATAAGTGGCAATGGCAGGATCCAGTATATCATCATTCAACTTGATCTTTGTGTCGGCTGCTGCAATCTCTGCTTTGTATTTTTCGAATGGATTTTCATAGGTATCTGTTTCACCCTTCTTTTTTTCATCATCATCACTACATGCACTGAACGTTAATGTAAGTCCCATTAACAAGATTGGAAATAAATTTCTTGTCTTCATCTTTTTACTTTCTATTTGTTTATTATTAAAGTTATCTCTTTACAAACCAACCCACATAGGCAATACCTATTGAGGTTATATTTTCGTTGTTGTATTTACCACCGCCAATTCTGCGTTTGCTGTAGTCTGCTTTTACTACGAGGTTGGGCAGTGCATAGTAGTTTAGTCCTACTGTCCACATAGAGGTTTTGAGGCGGGCATCCGGTGTTTTCAGATAACCGGCCTTTTCCATAGGATTATAATATTCGTAGCGAACAAACGGATAAATGCGTGGTGCTTTTTCACCGAAGAAAGATCCGATGTTGTAGCCTGCTTCTCCTGCATAGCTTACTGCATTTTTAGCTACGTCTGTGGTAGGATATCCGGTCGCTTTTGGTGATTTACGATTGATTTCCGAAAGGCTGGCAGCTTCTCCGAGATTACCATAAACCATATTGGCACGAGCTATGAAAGTGTTTTTCGGACTCTTATACTGTGCATCTGCTGTAAAAATTGTTACAGGGAACTTATGTCCTATATTTCTGCTTGGTTTACTACTGTTTTTTGCTGTTTGGTTATAATAGAAAGAACCGCCGATACGAAGTCCGCGTATTCCGGAGTAATTGAGTCGTGCCACAAATGCAGGACTTGTGAAATTGTCAATTTCGAATGCTTCCTGGCGTCCTTTACCTACCCAGTTTGTATTACGGAAGTTTTGGGGGTCCAGTCCGGCTACTAATTGCAACTCATAATCAAATTTATATACTTTACCGAAGAATGCGATACCCGTTTCGTGCCAGGTAGAAGGAAGTATGGTAGTTTCTCCTTCGGGGCGATAGACTCCAAAGAAATTAACCGGTTCGTGATGTGAGTTAGTCAGACCAACGGGAACAATCATGTGTCCGGCGCGGATGTTGAAAGCAGGATGAATCAATTTGGTAATATGGAATTGTTCGAGTGCTACTTCACCTCCTTTTTCTATTTCAACTTCATACTCCCCGTTTTCTTCGTACCATTCTATCTCGCGTGCACTTCCTGTTCCTCCATATTCAAATTCGATTTCGGCACCTAATATCCAGGTGGGAGAGAACTTATAGTCAAAGGCGAGTACAAAGCGCGGGATTGCAACTGTACCCCGGTTCTCTTTCACACTACCCTTTTCGGTCATTCGGTTGAGTCCGTAATCCATGTAGCTTGCTACCATTTCACCATATCCGCCAAAACGGAACTTATTATATTCTTCTGTGTAAGAAGAACTCTTTTCTTCTTTCTTAGTAGAGTCTTTTCCCTGTGCAACTGTTTTGCCGAAAGACATCAGGAAACAGAGGATAAATAAACTTGTTAATTTTCTCATGTTTTATATAAATTTTTCTGGGGCAAAGGTAGATGAGATTAAAAAGGGCGACAATACCCACAAATAATGAATGTTATAGTCGGTTATCAGTATAAATAGGTAATTAAGATTTAAAAGATTAGAATAATTATGAAAAGGAAGTTATTTATGACTTTTTTATAAAGAAAGGCTACAAAATGAGGTAGATGTGTATAAATAATTTTGCCGATTTACATCTGTATCTCAGTTTTTTGTTATCTTTGTTAATGGTAAAGCATATTCTTTAACAATTGAATGATAAGGAGTACTTTATCTTGTAACTTAAATACTGTTGCTATGGGAAAATCATTGCTATTACTATTATCATTCTCTTTTTTTTCTACTTTTTGGGCTTTTAGTCAAATAACCTATAAGAATAATTGTATTCGTAGTGGAGATGAAATCATAAAAGAGCAAGTTGAATTTAAGGATCCAGGAAGATCTGGTGAAAATGTTATCTGGAATTTCAGTGAACTTAAAACGATTAATTCTAAATATAAATTGAGTTTTCATTCTCCTTGTCTTATTAATGATAGTATCTATATTATGGGATGTGATACTCTTTTAAAGGAGAATTCAGATATCAACAATTTAATTATTGGCAAAGAACATTCTACGATGTATTATTATCAAGTAAAGAATGATACATTATTCTGTTTGGGACATGAAAATCCTATAACCCTTATGCACAATACAATTCCATTTCCATTAATGACATATCCTTTTGATTACAAACAAAGAATTGAGCATAAATTTGAGTCTGAAGGAATACATTCTTCACAAAGTGGGACTAATACTTTTGGGAATATAAGTATTGAATCGGATGCTTATGGGAAAATGATATTGCCTACTGGCGATACACTTAATCATGTTGTTAGAATTAAAACGACTCAATTAATAAATGATACTTTATATATAAAGAATAATATTGGACCGAATGATATTAGTAATATATTTCTAAGGAAACAATTAAAAAAGAAAGTTGAAAAGCATCATAAACAAATAGAAGCAGATACATATAGTTGGTATGTTCAAGGTTATCGTTATCCAGTCTTTGAAACGGTTCAGGCATTTGATGTTATAGATAGCTTAAAAAAACAGACATTTGCAGCTGCTTATTTTTATCCACCTGTAAACCACTATTATCTGGATGACGATTTAGATAATACAATAGTATTGGATAGTTTGAATAATGAGAAAGCTCCGAATATACTTACAAATTGGATTAATCAGAATTTCTCTCATAACTTCTGGCCCAATCCTGTTTCGACAGAATTGAATATAGAATATAAGTTAGAACAAGGAGCTAATGTCGGCATAACATTGTATAGCTCTGTACATGGGATCGTGAAAATAATTCCTGTGAAGTATATGGATATGGGATTATATAGAGAAACAATTGATTGTTCTACTCTTTTTCCGGGAGCATATATCATACAGTTTAATGTGGAAAATGAATTGATATCTAATATTGTTCTTAAAAAATGATAGTAATGAAGAAAACCACAATAATATTGCTCTATTTTTTTGTAAGTATTATGATCTTAAAAGCCCAAGCTGAAGTTAAGGATAGTATTATAAATAGTATTCAATTAGATTCTATTCAATTGCGTTCAGCAGTTCCAATGGCAGATACAAGATATATTCCTAATATACCAAATGTAGTGTTACCTACGCCTGAGTCTCAAAAATTCATGAAATATGGTAATCATGAACCTTCTTTAGCTACAGGCACCGTAAACATAAGTATTCCATTTTATCAAATCAATATTGGAAATTTTTCTTTGCCGATCTCTTTTCAATATGCAACAAATGGTATTAAACCAGAAGATAGTCCTCATCCGATGGGGTATGGCTGGATATTGCAGCCTGCTTTGAGAATTACAAGAATTTTAATGGGGCGAAATGATTTTTCATCTCGTCGGAGTACTTGTGATGTGGCTGAAATGGATTTCTCAAATTTTCAGCAAGAATTTCTTTATTTAAAAAGTACGTTGACTAAATTAAATGATAATTATCCCAGCGATTGGGAATATACAAATATCGATTCAAAAGTGGATATTTTTACAATACATCTTCCTGATGAAAAGATTAACTTTGTGCTTGAAAAAGAAGGAGATAAATGGATTGGTATAACAGATGGATCATTCGCAAAAATAGAAGCAACCGAACGACAGATTATAGTGAAAGATGAAAAAGGTATAACATATATTTTTGGAGGAGATGATAGCTGTTTAGAAAAAAGAACATATTATTCAAATGGTAATCCACAACTTTATATATCTGCATGGGGATTAAAAAAGATTATATTACCTAATAATAATATAGTGTTATTTGATTGGGAAGCAAAAAGTCGAATATCCAGATCATTTAAGAGCCATTCTGAAAGTTGGTTTGATTTTCATTCATGGGTACCTATGAATTTTTATCTTCATGGTTATGAGATTGATGACGATTTGTCTCAAAAAGAACCGATAATGAGTCATAGTACTGAAGGAGAGATATGTAAAACACTTCAAAACATTTTGATAAAAAAAATATATTTCCCTCTTGGTACTGTTGAATTTAATTATATGAATAATAGTAATTGTACTCTTAATGAAATAAAGGTAAGCTCAAATTTAAATTTAGTAAAAAAAGTTTGTTTGGAATATAATACTGAAGGCGATTTATTGAATAATTTAACCATATCGGGAGAAGGTCGTTATAGCTTTGAATATAATCCGCAGCGTTTTTCCTTTTTTCAGGAAAATGGTAGTACTGGTTATTACGTACCACAAGATTATTGGGGATATTATAATGGAGAAGGGATGGGACTTTTAGTACCTAAGATGATTGTTTTAACATCAACTAGTGGAATAAATTATTATGCAGGAGGGATGTCAAGAAAGGTTGACGGTAATTTTATAAAAGCTAATATTTTAGAAAAAGTAACATATCCATTAGGAGGTACTACCGAGTTTAAGTATGAGACACATAAATTTCTAGGGAGAGATATAAATACTCTTTGTAAAGAGAATCCTGGGATTTCTCATATATCATATAAACAATTAACAGAAGGTGGAGGGGTACGATTGTCTCAAATGATAACAAAAGATTCTCCAACTGCTCCTGCAGTAATTAAGACATATAAATATGGGGATACTATGGGTACTAATGAAGAACAAGCAAAAATAGATTCTTATTATACTGGATATGGTATTGCTCCTGCAGAGCCAACTTTAGATACCTTTGTGGATGAGGGTGCAGCCGTTACTATATCTACGATGTGGAGGGGTACGGATTTTGAGGCTCCTCTATATGTTACTCGACGTGTGCTTTCTTTTAGCTCTCAATCTTACATCTGGAACTATATGTTATTTGAACCCAATGTTTGGTATGATAAAGTTACCGAGTTTCAGAATGATGATATTAAAACAGTTTATAAATATGAATATGAGAATAGTGTTAAGAATGCCATGTCTAACAGGACATCTTCAGCTGCTGGACTTTCTGCTCTGGATTGGACTTTGGGGCCTAATTATGGTCCTAATGGTAGGCAACTGCGACCTCAATGGGCATTAGGTGAAGGTCAGAGCTTTTTCAATCCGCGATATCCATATCAACTAAATACGATATCCGCTCCTAATTTGGTAGAAAAGATTAAATACGTCAAAGTAAATAATTCTTTTAATAAAATACAGAGAGAACAAATAGAATATGACTATCATTTATTTCATGAGTTTAATAATCTTGAGGTTTTACTTGGAATACAGAATCATTTAAACTATAGCGGTCCTTGTAATTGTAATTGTGAGAATGAACTGTCGCCTCACTTTACATGGACAGATCTTACTAAGGATTCTTTTAAACCGTGTCGGGTCCTTCCGGGAAAAATTTATGGTGCTTTTGATTCTTATTCTGGTGGTTTCTATGATTCTTATTCTTATCAATTGCAGTTTGCACGTCTTTTTCCCAGAAAAGAGATTGTAACCGTATATAATACAAATGGTGCAATCACCAATACCACAGAATATAACTATGTAGTACGGGAAAATAAAAAAATACTGAAAGGAAAAATAACTTCTATCGGTGGAACGGGAAATACACTAAACGAAGAATTTTTATATCCATGGGAAGACCTTTCTGCCTTATCTCCTGAACAGATGAGTACTGCGTCTGATTTGATAAATTCTAATAGAATGACTACTCCTGTTCAGTATGAAAAGAAAATTAATGGGAGTGTTATTAGTAAGAAAATAATCACATACAAAGATTATGGTAATGGTCTGATTCTTCCTCAGAAAGAAAATTATAGTACTAAGGCAGATACCGGACAAGTACGTATCATATATCACGAATATGATGCAAAAGGTAATCCTTTGTATATAACAAAAGATGGTGGTACAAAGATTGTCTATATTTGGAGTTACGAGGGGCAATATCCTGTGGCTGAAATAAAAAATGCTTCTTATGAGGAAGTACTGAATGTTTTAAATACAAACCAGTTAGTGATGATACAAAATGCAAAGAATCCAGCTGATGAAACATTAGAAATGATGGGGGATTTATTACGTACAAATCTTCCTTATGCCTTTGTAACAACTTATAAATATAGACCTTTGATAGGTATAAATGAAATCACTGATCCCTCCGGAATAACAACCTATTATGAATATGATAGTTTAGGACGGTTAAAACGAACCTATCTGAAAGATGAAAGCAATCAAGAAAAGACTCTTCAGATTTATGATTATAATTACCACGATCAATAACATAAAGTGATTATGAAAAAATACATATTAGCTATAGTATACTTAATATATTCTATTTGTGTATTATCACAAAGTCAGGATCAAAACTATATCAAGACCAGAACTATGGTGGATGAGACGGATCAAAATAAATATTTAGATGTAATAGAATATTTTGATGGCTTAGGACGTCTGACGCAAACAGTTCAGGTTGGTATTACTCCTGCGCATAACAGTCTGGTAACATTGCAAGAGTATGATATGTATGGGAGAGAATGTGCTACATGGTTGCCTGCAATTATAATGGGAAATAATGGCAATTTCACTAATGTAACAGATCTAAAATCGTCGGCAATTACTTCTTATGGGAATGATTCAAATCCGTATTCAAAAACTATTTATGAAGCATCTCCTTTAAATAGAGTTTTGGAACAATACGGTCCGGGAGCTAACTGGCACAGTAGTAATTCTTCGAATAAGGTGAGTTATTTGACAAATGATGCTACTGGTAATCGTTCTTGTATGTACTTCAAAATAGATGGTAGTGGCTTAAATGCATCTCTTGTAAAGTCTGGGTTATATGCTGCGGGGGAATTATATGTAACTGAAAAGAAGAATGAAATAGGAAATCTTTCTTATGAATTTAAAAATAGCTTGGAACAAACTATTCTTATTCGACAGATGAACAATAATGAAGCTCACGATACTTATTATGTCTATGATGATTTTGGTAATTTGAATTATGTTATTCCTCCGATATTAGCCGATAAAATAATAAAGGAGAATAAATCTATGGCAGATAATAGTCTTGAAGTAAAGCAATATGCCTATCTATATAAATATGATGAACGTAACCGTTGCATTAGAAAGCGTTTGCCAGGATGTGACTGGATTTATTATGTATATGATAGAACAGATCGATTGATCTTTACTCAGGATGGTGAATCACGCAAAAAGCATGAATGGATATATTCTATTCCTGATGCGTTAGGTAGAATAGTTCAAACCGGTACTTGTCGGAATACTGATATATCAAATGAAAATTATAAGGATAAGCTTGTCATTGGAACATATAACGTAGAAAAAGGATATTCTTTCTCCGATTTTATTCCTGAAAATAGAAGATACTTTATGAATAATTATTATGATAATTATGATTTTCTTACCGATAGGAATAAAGAACTCGTATACGAAGATCGTCCGGGGTATGGTAAACGATATAATGTTAATGATTATTCTGCAAAAGGGCTACTCACCGGTACTTATGTAAATACAATTCCTGCAGGCTGGGAAGGAGCTTTAGATGAGCATTCTGCTTTATATTGTGATGATCGTGGACGCCTTATTCAGTCCAGGAAGAGTAGAATGTCAGGAGAAGCATTTGACAATGAATATTTAGCTTATAATTTTCAAGGACAACCTGTAAAAAGATTGCATGAGCACTTAATGACTGATATAAATCAAACCAGTGAACTATATAGTTATGAGTATGATCATGCAGGACGCTTAATAGAAACACGACATAAATTGAATGAGAGGAATGAGGTTGTTATTGCTCGAAATACATATGATGAATTGGGGCGATTGATTTCGGAACAAGCAAATGGTCAGGAAGGTCTGCAAACGGATTATTCATACAATATCCGCTCATGGACAACAAACCTAAATAACAGTGTATATAGAGAAAGTATTGAATATAATAACATTGGGAATGTGATATATATGAATGAATATAGACATTCAAAAAGGCCTCAATATTATTGGGAAGTATCAATGGAGTATGATGATCTTTCAAGAATGACAAGCTATGCGGATGCAGGATATGGAGCGGCACCTACCACCTTTTTTGAGTACGATAAGCATGGGAATATTATATATATAGATAGGAGTGGTGTCACTGCTGAAGATAGTTACGATTCTTGTGATGAATTGACGATTACTCATTCTGGGAATCAAGTTCAATCAGTGGTTGATGCTACAGACTGTTCAGAAACATATTATTCATATGATTTTAGAAATTTAACAGGAGTTGGAACCTCTGCTTCTTATGAGTATGATCTGAATGGTGCAGTCACAAAAGATCCTTATAAAGGTGCAACGATAATAAATAATAGTCTTAACTTACCGCAACAAATAACCGTTAATAATAATTTGGCATCCGGTAGTATTACTTATGTTTACTTAGCAACGGGGGAGAAGATAATGGCTTCAAGCTCTGTATCATTAAGACGTTCGCTTAATCCTGCCGAAATAGCAGGAGGAGTATCAACAATGGCTTCTACTGACAGAGACGAGGCTACATTTTATTTTGGAAATATTATATATAAAACAACTCCTGAGGGTGAACCATATCTTGATAAGATTCTTATAGATAATGGGTATATTAAAGATGGGGAATATTATTTTTATATCAAAGATCATTTAGGAAATAATAGGGCTACTGCTTTTTCAACGGGTTCTGTAAAAGGAATGGATGACTATTTCCCTTATGGTATGCCGGTAATAGATTCCAAGTGGGGAAAAAATCCGCAGGCATATCGTTTTGGAGGTAAAGAACTTGAGAGATTGATGGGATTAAACTTATATGACTTTCAGGCCCGTTGGCATGATCCGGCTTTAGGACGATTTATGTCTGTTGATCCGTTGTGTGAGAAATATTATTCAATAAGTCCGTATGCGTATTGTATGAATAATCCGATAAAATATATTGATCCGAATGGAAAGGATTGGATAGTTGCAAATGGTACTTCTAATTATGAGTGGAGAAATGATATTACTGCAGAATCTACAATACCTAAGGGATATCAATATGTTGGAGCGAATGATTCTGATATTCTTTCTCATTTAGGATTGCCTACTTCTTTTCTTGAATATAGTTCTAACAGAATAGGTTCGATTGCTTCAGATGCAGAAGTAGGGAGATATGCTGTTTCTCATATGATAAATGTAAAAGAAAAAAGTAATGCTACAATTGATGTGAACGTTTCTTACACTAGAGAAGGAAGAATTTTTAATGGAGTAGAAATCAAGGTTACAAATGTCAGTTCAAATTCGGGATTAGATGGAAATATAGAGAATGTAGGTTTAGTGAATGTACAGTATGGTGATAAAGCATATACCTCTACTTTAAAAACACCAGATAGTCCACAGTTGCTTGAAGCTGGTTCTTCTGTTAAAACATCAACTGTAAATATTCCAAAATTAGATTTGTATAGAGGTAATGATTTTTTGCAAATTAAAGTTGAGGGCAATTGGTGGATTACAACTCCTGGAGGGAAAACACCAATTGTGGCTCATCCAGTGGCTCCTATTCCTATTTCATTTAAACATTTGTGGACTAAATAAAATTGAAAGTATGTTTTACAAGGTAAATTATATTATTGTTTTATGTATATTAATAACTTCTTGCACAATGCAAGATAACAAACGTTGCGATTTATTGTATGAAAAGGCATTGGATTGTTGGTGTAAATATTCCTTAAGTCACGACACTTTGCTTCTACGAAAATCAGAACAATATTTAGATAGTATTGATTGTAAACCTATTAAATATAGGGTATTTGAACTTAAGGTTTCTTTGATATATCTATTGAAAGATTACGAACGTGGAAAGGATTATATTGCATCATTTGATTCTTTAGACTTTGGAGTAGGTTATAAAAAGAATATGTATTTGAAGACATTTGAAGCTCTGACATTTGCTTCGCAGGGTGATACGATAAAACAAAATCAATTGTATTTGGAAATAGTGAAAAATATTCAAAATTATTTATCAAATAATCCCAATGAAGAATCTTTATATGATTTATATACGATTAAACGAAGAATAGAAAGTCGTGATAGTATTATTAAAGAAATAGAACACATTCGATTTTCTAAGTTATACAATGATGATTTTCTTAATGCTCTTATTGAAACAATAACTGCAAATGATGATGAGAATTGGTATTAATTGAATTGGCAAAATAAACAATGTGTTGTAGTTCTTATTTTATTTGTAATAATGTTAAATCGGATATGGGTAAAATAGAAGGTTTCTAATTTATATATTGGGTTGTAAATAAGAGTTTTTATCAGGTAGAATTTGAATTTATAGATGTAAAGTATGATACTATGTTCTGTGGAATTATTGAAAGATAAAAGAAGAAGCCGCTTTCCCTAACGAAGCGGCTTCTTTCCCCAAAAAGACATGCAAATAAGCTAACACATACAAAAAACTATACTAAACGGCAATCTTAATACCTCCTTTTTTACCACAATATCGCTTGCATTGCTGGCAGATATCATACCCCAACATAGCTCCTAAGATGAAATCTTCTTCAGGAGTCAGTTTATTGAGCGGACGGATGATGATATGGCGGATAGCCTCCATACACTCCGGTTTACCAAAGAACAGGTTGATTTTGTTTGGCCCTACTTTTTGAATCATATAACTGATGTTTTGATTCTCCAGTCGGCGCACTGCAAATTCTTCATATTCACGATTCATGGTATAGAGTACCATGTTGCGTACTCCTTTCTTAAATTCATAAATGTGATTCAGGAAAATTCTTACCTCTCCGGGGATTGTTCTTTCAGTAGCCATAATGCAAGTATATATAATAAAAAGTATTAGTTAATTTCTTTTTTGAGTATTTCCACCCATTGAGTGATACGTTCGTCTGTTTGACTGTCTTCGTTCACTTCATCAATAGGGAGCCCCATAAATTTGCCGTTCACTACTGCTACGGATGAATCGAAAGTATACCCTGCAGTGTCTACTGCACCAACAAATGTACAACCACTGGCTTTCAGATCTTCATATAAGATACCGATTCCATCGCAGAAGGTGTCGGCGTATGAATCGGAATCACCACAGCCAAATAGTGCCACAAACTTATGCGACAGGTCTGCTTTCTTCAGAACTTTAACGCCATCATACCAATCGTCCTGCAATTCGCCTGCGCCCCAGGTTGAAGTACCCAATACCAATACATCATATTCTTTTACCAGAGCATCAGTCAATACTGAAACATCATGAATATCTCCCTGAGGGACATTCAACTTCTCTGCAATGCGACGGGCCACGTCTTCTGTAGTTCCTGTAGTAGAACCGTAAAATACACCAATTTTATTCATTTTCAATTTCTGTTTTATTATAATGGTGCAAAGATAGGGTAGCCGGATGAAATAGAAAATCCCCATTTATAATGGAATAACACATTGGTTCTCATTATAAATGGGGATGTTACTATTGATTATTAATAAGTATGTTGGAGCCAGATAGATGCTTTTACACCTTATTAATTATATTAATGATGAAACAGACGGATACCCGTAAATGCCATGGCAATATTATACTTATCACACGTTTCAATCACATGATCGTCGCGTACCGAACCTCCCGGTTGTGCAATATAACTTACACCACTTTTGTGTGCACGCTCAATATTGTCACCAAAAGGGAAGAAGGCATCTGAACCCAATGCTACTCCGGTTAGCGTATCCAGCCACTCACGCTTTTCTTCGCGGGTCAGTACTTCCGGCTTTTCGGTGAAGAATTGTTCCCAACTGCCGTCTGCCAATACATCCATATAATCTTCAGAGATGTAAATGTCTATTGTATTGTCGCGGTCGGCACGGCGTATTTTATCTTTCCAGGGGAGGTTCATTACTTTCGGATGTTGACGTAGATACCAGATGTCAGCCTTATTTCCGGCAAGGCGGGTGCAATGGATACGTGACTGTTGTCCGGCACCAATACCGATAGCCTGTCCGTCTTTGGCATAGCATACGGAGTTGGACTGTGTATACTTTAATGTAATGAGGGCAATAAGCAGATCGCGTTTGGCATCGGCAGGAATCTCCTGATTCCGGGTCGGCATCTCTTTGAGCAGAGATTCGTCTATTTTCAATTCATTGCGTCCTTGTTCAAAAGTGATACCGAAAACATCCTTATGCTCGATAGGAGCAGGGCGGTATGCCGGGTCTATTTTTATAACATTGTAAGTACCTTTGCGTTTGTTACGAAGAATTTCCAGTGCTTCGGGTGTGTAATCAGGCGCTATAACCCCATCGGATACTTCGCGATTGATAAGACGTGCCGTCTCTTCATCACACGTGTCAGAAAGAGCAATGAAATCACCATAAGATGACATACGGTCTGCACCACGGGCACGGGCATAAGCAGTAGCCAGCGGAGAAAGTGGAAGATCGTCTGCAAAGTAAATCTTCTTTAGCGTCTCATTCATTTCTACCGCTACGGCAGCACCTGCCGGGCTGACATGCTTGAAGGAAGCGGCAGCCGGAAGTCCGGTAGCTTCTTTCAGCTCTTTTACTAATTGCCAGCTGTTGAATGCATCCAGTAAATTGATAAATCCGGGACGTCCGTTTAATACTTCGATGGGCAGTTCTCCGTCTTTCATGAAGATACGGGCAGGCTTCTGGTTAGGATTGCAGCCGTATTTCAGTTCTAATTCTTTTGCCATGATTTATAATTAAAAATTAAAGATTGAAAATTAAAAGACCGGTGTTGTAGCTTGATAAATTCTTTCTGATTATGAGCCTTATTACAGGCTTGTATGAACTTTACCGTCAAGGTTTCTTCCCGGACTAACGTCGCAAAGATAAGCATTTTAATTTTTAATTATTAATTTTTAAATCCCCAAAATACCTATAAATGGGGATTGCGTGCACGAAAAAATATCCGTTCCTTTGTACGCGTAATATAAAAATAGGTATAAATGGACAGATTACAAAAATATAAATCCTCCGATAAGATGATTGATCTTATCAGTGATAATTACTCTCTGTTACAGGTTATGAGCCGTTTTGGGTTGTCTTTGGGCTTTGGAGACAAAACGGTAAAAGAAGTTTGCGAGATGAATGGAGTCGATTGTCCGACGTTTCTTGCGGTAGTGAATTTTATGGCCGAGGGATTTTCGCGTATGGATGGTAAAACAGATGGTCTGTCTATTCCGGCATTGGTTGACTACTTGCGGCAGGCTCATATTTATTTTTTGGAGTTCTGTCTGCCTGCTATACGGCGCAAACTACTGGAAGCTATTGATTGTTCAGAGAACGATGTATCTTTTCTTATTCTTAAATTCTTCGACGAATATATGCGGGAAGTACGCAAACACATGGAGTATGAGGAGAGAACGGTGTTTAAGTATGTAGATGCGCTGCTTGAGAATAACGCACCAAAGAATTATCAAATCAGTACATTCTCCAAACACCATGATCAGGTAGGAGAGAAGTTGACTGAACTTAAAAATATTATTATTAAATACTGTCCTGCTAAGGCAAACACCAATTTGCTTAATGCTGCATTGTTTGATATATATGCTTGTGAAGAGGGGCTTGAGTCTCATTGTAAAGTAGAAGATTATATTTTTGTTCCTGCTATTCTGAAGTTGGAAAGGAGGATGAATGACAATGAAAAATAACGAAGCAATTCGCATAGCTGTTGCAGAAAATTCTGTGATTATCCGTAGTGGGTTGACACTGGCATTAAAACGTTTGCCTAATCTGAAAGTCCAGCCGGTAGAACTTCTTTCTGTTGAAGCATTACACGACTGTCTGCGTACGCAGTATCCCGATATATTGGTAGTAAACCCAACATTTGGTGACTATTTTGATGTAGTGCGATTTCGTGAAGAAACGACTGGAAAAGGAATTCGGGTGGTGGCACTGGTAAGTTCGTTTATTGATGCAAACCTGCTAAGTAAATACGACGATTCCATCTCTATTTTTGATGACCTGGAGACACTTTCCAACAAGATAACCCGTTTGGAGAATATTGAGCCTGATATAGAGGAAGACGGACAGGAGACACTAAGTCAGCGGGAGAAAGAAATTGTGGTATGTGTAGTGAAGGGGATGACAAACAAAGAGATAGCCGAAAAACTGTTTCTTTCTATCCATACTGTAATCACTCACAGAAGAAATATCAGTAAAAAGCTGCAAATACACAGTGCTGCCGGTTTGACTATCTATGCTATTGTAAATAAGCTGGTTGAACTGAGTGATGTGAAAGATTTATAGCTTTAAAAAGTGTTATAAAACGCAAAACCGTTTGCGCACACGGAAAAAAGCTGTATCTTTGCAGTGCAATTGAGAAATTGTTATTAGTTTAAAAGGTAAAAATAAGAAATTAAGGTATTAGAATTTAAGGTATAAACAAAGCTTCAATAGGTACAAATAAAAGGTAAAAGATTAATAAGGATAACAATAGAATAATAGGTAATTGAAGTTTTTTTAGGTAAGAAAGAAGATTGTAATTCAGGAAAAAAGAGGAAAACAAAAGAAAAGCCTTATGGCTTTTCTTATCAGAGGCGAGGAATTCTTTAAAAGAATTTGCTCGTTTTTTTATTTTATTATTTCGATGTAAGGTGCTGATAATCAATTAAAATAAGAATGTACACTTTGGTCATGCAAGAGTGTACATCTTTATATAACAAGAGTGTACACTCTTGCATGACAAAAATGTACACTCTTATGTTTCTTTATTAATTTTCTCGATTCCTACTTGTATATCAACTTGTTTTCTACCCCGTCGCCAAATAGATTATCACCCAATGTTGTAATTTTATCTCCTGTAGCTACCACATGCCGTAGATTATCACATCCCATAAATGCACCGAATTCAATAGCGGTTACACTGGCGGGTAACTCTACCGTACCACATAATCTGCCGCAATTGCTAAATACACGTTGGCCGATCACCTTTAGTCCGTGGGGCAATTTTATACGAAGCAAATATTTTTTTTGAGAGAATGTAAAATCCGGAATAGAAGTTGCATTTGTTTTTGCAATATCTACAGCAACGAGGTTGGGCATGTAGTCTCTGATTAGTTTGAAGTCGTTGTTGTCCAATTTACCTTCAATTGTGAGGAAGTTGATATCTTTGGGCTGTAAGCCTGCCTTTTGTATTTCACTCTCCAGACTACTCATTGCACCCACTTGCAAAGTAGCTTCCTGTGGTTCTCCTTCGATGAAGGCAAATGATTTCCAGTTATCCTTTATTTTGTATCCGTCGCTGCTACCTAATGGGACGAAAATGGCAGTAATACTGTCTGCCAACCCTTCCGGAAGGAGATTGGGCGGCGTTTTCTTTCTGATCTGGCAAATAGCAAGATTACTGCAACCCTTAAAAGCAGCATCTTCGATGTTCTTGATCTTTTCTGAAAGAACCACTTTTTTCAATGACATCTTTCCTTGAGGTTGTCCGTTTACTACCTGGCAGAATGCATATGCAGGAATAAAGTTGGGCATATATACATAGAATTTGTCGGGATGTGTTCCGGCTTTTCCTGTATACATTTTGATCTCTGCATTTGAGATATCGAGTACTTCTAAGTTTTTAAATTCATCCCGCAGGTGTCTGAAGTCTTCTGCATTGATTTTTCCTGTCAGTGTAAGATGAGTAACACTGTTTGCTTCGTCTTCGGTCATCATTGAAATCAATGTTCCTGCTTTGGATACAAAATACTGCTTTTTAATAGGTTGCGCCATAATTCCCGGGGTCGTTGCAGCCAGGAACAGACCTATAAATAAATGTTTTATTTTCATGAGTGAGCTTTTATTTAGACAAATATACAGAAAAAAGAGAGAACAAGCCTCTCTTTTTGTTTTTTATAGTTATTTTTGCTTCCGGCTTAACAATTAATAATGCGGCAGTGGGCATAGTTTTACTATAAGGCTATATGATTGTGGCATACTCTAAAGTAAATTATTATATATGGAACAAGAAAATGTTATCCGCCAGGAAAATCCCAGGACAGGGGTTCACGTACTTATCAGTCTGTCTGTTTATATAGGATTATATTTCTTTCTTTCCATGGTGCTTTCTGTGGCTGCTTATCTTGGTTTGGGGCTTTCGGGAGTACATGGATCGTATACACTGTCCCAATATGCAGTTATCCAGACAGCCAGTTTGTTGGCCAGTGTTCTTCCTGCTTTGTTTGTTCTTAAATATTGCGATTATCGCCCGTTTTCTGATTTAGGACTTAGTATCCGGGGGCGTTGGAAAGACTTCTTGTATGGATTGTTGGTGGCTGTACTCCTGTATGGTATTGGATTCGGACTTTCATTAGCATTGGGAGAGGTCAGGATTATGGGAGTTCATTTTAGCTTTACCAATCTGGCGGGGAGTTTCGGTGTCTGTATTCTTATTGCCCTTACAGAAGAAATAATGATTCGTGGCTATGTTTTGGGACGGTTGCTGCGGACGAGGCTTAACAAATTCCTTTCGTTGCTGATTTCGTCTGTGTTATTTTCTCTGATGCATCTTTTCAATCCGAATGTAGCTTTTCTTCCCATGCTGAATCTTGTGTTGGCTGGCTGTCTGCTTGGAGCTGCTTTTCTCTATACCCGTAATCTCTGGTTCCCGATTTCGTTACATCTGTTCTGGAATTGGTTACAAGGTCCTGTGTTGGGGTATAAAGTAAGCGGGATTGAGCTTTGTCCACCAATGTTACAGTTGCAACTGCCAGAGAATACCATTTTGAACGGCGGTACTTTTGGCTTTGAGGGATCTATCATCTGTACGATACTGATGATTGTACTGACGGGAAGTATTATCTGGTACTTTGAAAGAAGAAAATGCAGATAAATAGGTTCTCTTACTTATAAAATTACGTATTTAACGCAGTGTTAAATAGGTAATTAACGCACAGTTAAAATGCATAGTTTATATGGATAAAGTACGTACTTTAATGGTGTAGATATATAAATGTTAAATACACATTATTAGGTTGTAAATAGACATTTCTTATCAGTCTTGCTATCTTATTCTGCTATCAGTCTCATTTTTATTTTCTATCTTTGTCACCCCCCTTTGCATACTGGCAGTGTGCTTAAGGATTAGATTGTAAATAAATAGAATTTAAATAGTAAATATAAAGATGGCTGAACAACCCAAAAGAACTCCACGTAATACCAAATCCAAAACTCCGCAACCTATAACTGATTACGGACGTATTCAGCCTCAGGCACCGGAACTGGAAGAGGCTGTACTGGGTGCTTTGATGATCGAGAAAGATGCTTATTCTTTGGTGAGTGAAATACTTCGTCCGGAATCATTCTACGAACATCGTCATCAGTTGATCTATGCTGCTATAACCGATCTGGCAGTCAACCAGCAGCCGGTGGATATTCTCACGGTAAAAGAACAACTTGCCAAACGGGGTGATTTGAAAGAAGTAGGTGGTCCGTTTTACATCACACAGCTGAGTAGTAAAGTGGCCTCTTCGGCGCATATTGAATATCACGCCCGCATTATTGCGCAAAAGTACCTGGCACGCGAACTTATTACTTTTACCAGTGGCATTCAAAGTAAAGCGTTTGACGAAACGCTCGACGTGGATGACTTGATGCAGGAAGCCGAAGGAAAGCTTTTTGAAATCTCGCAGCGGAATATGAAAAAGGACTATACGCAGATCAATCCGGTGATTAGTGAAGCGTATCAGTTGATCCAGAAAGCTGCTGCCCGTGCCGATGGATTAAGTGGTTTGGAGAGTGGTTTCACTAAACTGGATAAGATGACTTCCGGTTGGCAGAATTCCGACCTTATCATTATTGCTGCCCGTCCGGCTATGGGTAAAACGGCTTTTGTGCTTTCCATGGCTAAGAACATAGCTGTCAATTTCCGTAATCCAGTTGCATTGTTTTCGCTTGAAATGAGCAATGTACAGTTGGTGAACCGTCTTATCTCCAATGTGTGCGAAATACCCAGTGAAAAGATCAAGAGCGGACAGCTTGCTGCATATGAGTGGCAACAGTTGGACTATAAACTGAAAGACCTGATCGACGCACCGCTTTATGTAGATGATACGCCTTCTCTATCCGTGTTTGAGCTTCGTACAAAGGCACGCCGTCTGGTACGTGAGCATGGTGTAAGAATCATTATTATTGACTACCTTCAGCTGATGAATGCCAGTGGTATGGCTTTTGGTAGCCGTCAGGAAGAGGTTAGTACTATCTCTCGTTCGCTCAAAGGGCTTGCCAAAGAGTTGAACATTCCTATTATTGCTCTGTCACAGTTGAATCGTGGTGTAGAAAATCGTGAGGGTATTGAAGGAAAACGTCCTCAGTTGAGTGACCTTCGTGAATCCGGAGCCATTGAGCAGGATGCCGATATGGTATGTTTTATTCACCGTCCGGAGTATTACAAAATATTTCAGGACGATCATGGAAATGATCTTCGTGGTATGGCCGAAATAATTATTGCAAAGCATCGTAATGGTGCTGTGGGTGATGTTCTGTTGCGATTTAAAGGTGAATATACTCGTTTCCAGAATCCGGATGATGATATGGTAATACCTGTGCCCGATGCAGGGGCGATGCCTGTACTTGGCTCACGTATGAATAGTAGCTCTGGTAATGTTCCGCCGCCTGTACCCGATTTTGCTCCACAAAGTGCCAATCCGTTTGGTGGAGGAGATGAAGGACCTTTGCCTTTCTGATTAGTAAGTTTTTGAGAATGTAATAAACGCATTGGAATCATTGAATTTCAATGCGTTTATTACATTTTTTTATTATTTTCGGTTTCTATTGATTTGTAGGGAAACACAAAAGATTTTTTATTATTTTGTAAAATAAAGCGGTGGTTGATAAAAATAATGTATCTTTGCAACGCCTAAAACAAAAAACTGTAAAAAGAATGAAACCAAGATTTTTTCATCGATACCTTTCCTCAAAGGTGTTGCCTATTTGGACTATTCTGTTGATTGATGTCTTTATTATTGTATCTTCGTGTATGTTGTCATATGCGCTCCGTTATGATTTTCGTAGTATTTTTTTAGACTCTTCTACTATTGATAAGACTATTCTCTGGACAGTAATTGTTAATCTGGTATTTTTCCGGGTATTTCGTACGTATTCCAATGTACTGCGTTTCTCTTCATTTGTTGATATTATGCGCATTTTCGTATCCCTCACCGTATCATATGGGACGTTGATGGTTACGAGTGTTCTTCTGGATACATATTTCAATGTAAAGATAGCTCCGGTAAGTGTGTTGTTTATGGCGTATGTCATAAATTTTGCTCTGATGGCTTGTTCGCGCATTGTGGTTAAAATGTTTTTTGAAATCATTAATTTTGACCGTAGCCAGACAGTTAATGTATTTATTTATGGTGCAAAAGAAGTAGGTGTAAATATAGCCAAGTCACTTCGTGTGAATTTACGTAATCATTATCGTTTGCGTGGTTTTATTGCCGACGAACCGGAATTGATTGATAAGATTATGATGGGAGTGAAGGTGTATCCCAATGATGATACGCTGATTGAGAGGTTGGAGGATCGCGATGTGAACACCATTATCATTTCTCCGGCTAAGATGGATCAGTTGAAGAAAACGGATATAGCAGATCGTTTGTTGGCTCATAATATAAAACTACTTACTGCACCTCCTTTGAGTGAGTGGGGTGGACAGCCTTTGAATCGTACTCAGTTGAAGGAAATCCAGATTGAAGACCTTTTGCAACGCGAACCGATTGAAGTGGATATTCATAAGATTGCTTCTCATCTTGAAGGAAAAAGGGTGATGATTACCGGTGCAGCCGGTTCTATCGGTAGTGAGATAATGCGTCAGGTAGCTTCTTTTAATCCTTATAAACTTATTCTGGTAGATCAGGCAGAGACACCATTGCATGATATTCGTCTTGAATTGCAGGATCGATGGAGAGATATTGATGCTGAGACAATCGTAGCAGATATTTCTAATCCGACCCGTATTGAAGCTATTTTCCGTGAATATAAGCCTCAATATATATTCCATGCAGCTGCCTACAAACATGTGCCAATGATGGAGGATAATGTGTCCGAGTCTATTCAGGTAAACGTAGCAGGTACACGTATTTTAGCTGATTTTGCTGTAAAATACGGTGCAGAGAAGTTTGTGATGATCTCTACTGATAAGGCTGTAAATCCAACGAATGTGATGGGATGTTCCAAACGTATTTGTGAGATTTATGTGCAGTCTTTAGCTAAGAAATTACAGGAAAAAGGAGAGGGAACCGTACAATTTATCACTACTCGTTTTGGAAATGTATTAGGCTCTAATGGCTCTGTTATTCCTCGTTTTCGTGATCAGATTCAGCGCGGAGGTCCTGTAACTGTGACTCACCCTGAAATTATTCGTTATTTTATGACTATTCCTGAAGCTTGTAGATTGGTACTTGAAGCCGGAAGTATGGGAAATGGCGGGGAGATTTATATCTTCGACATGGGCAAACCGGTTAAGATTGTTGATTTGGCTAAGCGTATGATTAGTCTTTCGGGGCGTACAGATGTAAAAATAGAGTTTACCGGATTACGGCATGGAGAAAAGTTATATGAGGAACTTTTGAACGTGAAGGAGTTGACAAAACCTACCTATCACGATAAGATTATGATTGCTACCGTCCGCGAGTATGATTATGATGAAGTAAAAGAGCGTATCCAGAATTTAATTGAAATGAGTTATACGTACGATCAGATGAAGATTGTAGCAGCAATGAAGGATATTGTTCCCGAATTTGTAAGTAAGAACTCTTGTTTTGAAGCGTTGGATAAGAAGAACTAATAGGCAAAAATAAAGGATAAAAAAATAGCTGTGTTACAAAAATAACGCAGCTATTTTTTTTATTCTCTATTTGTTGGAGAAGTATTTCAAGAATTGAGTACGTTCCCACATATTGATGCCTTGCACATCTTTTGCATTTAATTTTCCCTTAAACTGTGCAATACTTTTAAACCCTTTCTGTTCCATCCATGTGGCCAGGAAACGGGTCATTTCTCCAATATACATGTTGGTATTTTGGTAGATTGTACTACATACTTCTACAGCTGATGCTCCTGCCAGAATCACCTTTACTACAGCTGCAGGTTTGTGTACCCCTCCGGATGCTGCGTAATCGATCTTATCAACCATTGAAGAAGCAATTCCTACCCAACGAAGTGTTTTGGATAAGTCGGAAGCACTACTGAATACATTTCCGGAGATATGTTCCATCTTTTCAATATCAATATCCGGCTGGTAAAAACGGTTGAACAATACAACTGCTGCTGCGCCGTTAGCATAAAGTTGGTCAATGAGCGCCACAGGATTGGTCAGGTTATCACCCAGTTTCATGATTACAGGAATCTTAACGACTTTTTTAATATGACTCAGAATATCAATATGGCGTTGTTCAAACGAGCCATATTTATATTGAATGTCCGATTGCACTGCGAGGATATTAATTTCCAATGCATCCGCACCGGCTTCTTCCATCTGCTTTGCAAAATCAATCCATTCTGTATCTGTATAACAGTTGATACTTGCGATGATTGGAATATCACATACTTTCTTGCTTTCTTTGATCAGTTCCAGATATTCGGCCAGTTTATGTTCTCTGATATAATCAGCCAGATAATCATTACCCTCAGAATATGTGGGATCTTTAAGCTGATCAGCTTCAATAAGTATCTGCTCCTCAAAAAGCGATTTCAATACGATGGCTCCGGCTCCTGCTTCGGCCAACTTCTTGTTTTTTCCGGCACTATTGGTTAGTCCCGAACTGCTAATGATAATGGGATTCTTAAGTTGAAGCCCGGCAAAAGTAGTTTTTAAATCGGTCATAGTAGATAATTTTAAATGTTATAGTCTCTTTCTCCAAAAATCTTGCTTCCTATCCGTACAAGCGTACTTTCTTCGGCAATAGCCTGAGGATAATCATGTGACATACCCATAGATAGTTCACAAAAAGTGTCTGAATGAGAGAAATAAGTAGCTTTCAATTCTTTGAAAAGGCTATTTAAAGAACAGAATTCCCGGTCTATTTGTTCAACATCATCAGTGTTGCTGGCCATACCCATAAGTCCGCATATCTGTACGTTTTTCAGTTCTTTCCATGTTCCGGCAGACAACATCTCCCTGCATTCTTCAGCGCTGAAACCAAATTTTGTTTCCTCTTGTGCTATATGCAATTGCAACAGACACTTAATAGTACGCTCAACTTTGGCAGCTTGTTTATTTACTTCTACAAGTAGTTTGTATGAATCGATTCCATGAATCATGGCTACATAAGGAGCCATATATTTAATTTTGTTCGTTTGCAAGTGTCCGATGAAATGCCATTCAATATCCTTGGGCAAACTCTCGTGTTTGGCAGTCATCTCTTGCACCTTGCTTTCTCCGAAAATACGCTGTCCCGCATTATATGCTTCTTCTATCGCTTCATTGGGATGGAATTTCGAAACAGCAACCAGCCGGACCCTTGGAGGAAGTTCGGTCAGTACTTCTCTTAGATTCTCCGCAACACTCATATTGTTGATTTATAAATTATGTTTTTTGAATCATGATTTATGAAAAATTTCATTGTAAGTATCCTAATTAAATGATCGTATCATTGAAACACAGATTATCGTAAATTCACGCAAAGAATATCGTCTCTCAAATACGGCAAGCCTTCTAAATCTGCAAAAATCTACGATCATTTGTGTTTCAATAAAACGCTGTCATAGTATGAATTAAATTTGAAGTACTATTTATGAAATTCATAAATCATAATTCAACACTCAATTAAACTTCCGGTTTGTCATTAGGTCCTGCACTGTATGGATATACGTCCATAATGGCAGTCTCGGCTACAGAACCAATTTGGTAATCAGCCATTGTACCTTTCATTCCTTCATCCAGTTTTTTCACAGCATCACGCAAATCAGATGCCTGCACTAATACCTGTGTGGATGTTTTTTTCTCAGCACCACTTTTTTCGTCCAGAGTGACAAAGATGAGTTTGCATTTGAACCAGCGGTCTGCCGATTCCTCTTCACTGGGAAATAGTTCACTGTAATTGGCGCGTTTGATATCTGAAACGGTGAATTCTCCTGTGATGAATGGAGTCATCTCCTCAATAATGCGTGCTTCTGCTTCTGTAAAGCTGAGTGCATCTACCAAATAAGGTTCGGTTACTTTTTTGTTCATTCCGTTTTCCATTAGTTTTTCGTAACGGATTTTGCACTCAAACCAGGTATGCATTGCCATATTTTTCTTCTTTTTATTTAGTTAATATATTATTTTTCTGCCATTTATCTTTTCAATAGGGCTAAATGGTCTACAAAGATAATTCAAAAAACATCTTTCTGCATCTATAAACAAAAGAATTTATCATAAATGAAACAGGTTTTAGAGTCTTTTTTCAGAATGAACTTACCTACTCAATTACACATCTCACTGAATATCCGCAATAATCTGAGTAGGCTGCTCCTTTAATTTCATGCGTGTCATACCTCAGAAGAATACCGTTTTCTGCTACTGCTTTCTGGGTGGCTCCCATATTCCAATAAGCAGTATATTTTCCGGCAAATTGATAGATACTGGAATCGTTCTCTTTTACTTTAGTAAAGATGCCGGTGGCAATAGCATTGAATCCTGTTGCATTGGAAGGTACGGACTCGGACTTTTCCCATAAATCATTTCCTTTCAGAACAGCCCCGTCTCCTTCGATGTATGTTTTTAATAGCTGCCAGGCTTCATTATCGGCTATTTTCCATCCTTTTGGAGCTAACTTTCCGGTGATAACAGCTGCTTTATTATAGAAAATAAATGTGGATTCTTTGAAATATCCGGCAGAGCTTTTAGAATAATTGGAAGCTGTTTTTAAGGTAATTTTCTTTCCGTCATTGTATAATGTTGTCCGGAGATTTTTTCTGGTCCAATATTGAGTTCCGATTTTTACAATGGGATACGTGATTATTTCACTTCCTCTGACGTCGGACAATATCTTCTTTTTAAAAGATAGTAACACTGGATCGATGGGAGGTGTAAATGCAATTGATAAATCGGAAGTGATATAGAAGGAAGAGATTGGATTCTGGTTGCCGGGAGTGTAACTTAATGTGTTTGTATCACCTTGCCACATCACTTTACCACCATGTATTGCCTTATCATCACTGATTATCTGAAGTACGGTTCCTTCTGTCCAGTCACTTTTTCCATCTTTTACAGGATAGATAACAATCGCTTGTGCATGTATTTCGGAAGCAGATAAATATTCTTTGCAAACCTCTGCTACTATTTTTCCATCAAAGGTGATGTTGTATACAGAACTCTGTTCGAAATCAAAATCGCTAATTGAGATACATGTCTTTTCTACCTTTTCAACGGGAGTGATCTCACTTTTGTTTCCTTCTTTCCAGTCATTAATATCTGGTATTATTCCACTTATTCCTTGTTGCGGATTGTAGAGTATTGTGAGCTCACAGGAAGTACCGTTTCCTAACTCATAATTCTCAGTTAGCTGACATTCATAATGTTTAGAATCTACAGATAATGTGAGTATCTCTGTTCCTGCTGCTATTGTTTGTGGAATTAGTATACTCCTTTTCCCAATTAGCGCCTCATTGTCGATTTCCCATTCGCCGTTTGGAAGAATATTCTGAATATTGCTGAGCAATGAAAATTCTTTTGTCTCTATGTTATATTTGGCCTGTGTGAAAACGTCGTTAATGCGAACTGAGGGGTTACTTTTTTTTAGTACATTTATATCATATCCTTCTGTTGGCTTGATTCTGACAGTCAGTTGGCATAGTTGGTGTATATGAGGCAATTCTACATTTTTTTTACCCGAAGCGACATTGCTAACTTGTGCGGTCATAAAATCAGAATTGTTATAGCCAACAGTTGAACTCTGATCTGTACATACAGTTAGATCTATCGTATTTTCCCCTTCTGTAATGCCAGTTTCCTGATAGGGGTAATAACTAATGAAATTGCATTTTATCTTTTCTGCCGGATAATATATTTCTTCATCAGGAACAAATCCTGAGGTTGTACAATTGAAACGTTTGTTTGATACATAACGCTCCTTACTCAAAGTCGCAGGCGATACCAGGACATATAGTCCAATAGCTTCATTACACTCTTTTTGGTAAATTTGAGTATGGAGTGTTTTTGCTGATATTTTTATAGGAACATCGCCGGGAGTAATGGAAGTATTTTCTTTTTCTTCTTCTCCGATGCTGTTGACACACGAACAGGCTATCAAAGCACTTAATGCAATGATGCCTGTACGAATTATTGTCTGGATATAGATATTCATATGTGTTACTCTTTTAGGCAACGTATGGAATAGGCACAGTAATCGGAGTTTTTGAATTCTCCTGTGTTATTTAGTTTATAGCTGAGAGCAAAACTTGTATTATTAGGGGATGATTGGGCTTCTTGTAATGTCCAATAACCGACATATTTTTGAAGAAAGTTGTGATCACTTTCGTCTTTTTTGTCGTTTTTTGTATATGTTCCTACCGGCTTTCCGTTAAATCCGGTTTTATTATTGGCTTTATCTGCTCCTTCTTCTATTGTCCATACACCCGATTTCAATGTCGCTGCTTCATTTTTTATGTAGTTCTTTAATTTCTCCCATTCTGTGGTATCTGGTATTTTCCAACCTTGTGGAGCTATTTTGCCTGTGATGATAACTGCCTGATTATAGAAGTAATTAGAATTATTTAGATAATAACCCGCTGTTGTCTTTGAGAGATTTGTTGTATTATTGGTAATAGCAGTCGCATCATTATACTTAGTAGTCTTCAGATTCTCCTGCATCCAGTATTGGGTACCTATTTTTACAATTGGATAAATATTTGTTTCGGCACCTCTGATATCTGTTAACATGCTTTCTTTGGCTTGAATTAGTTGTACGTCTTCACTTTTTTCAAAGATTATGTTTCCATCTTTGTCTGCATAAATTTGTTCTATTGGAGCTTTGTCTCCGGTTATGTAGGTAAATGAATTATTGGTTTTGTCCCAGTTGATATTTCCTCCATGTATACTTTGAGTTTCACCCAGTATTTGCAGTACAGTTCCTTTGTTTGAATTGTTTGTAGGATATAAAACAATAGCTTGCGCATCGATATTATCGCCTAATAGGTATTCTTTACAAATCTCTCCGATCACAATATCCGAAGAAGTTATCAGGTTGTATATACCGGTTTTCTCAAAGTTTAAATCAGAGATAGTTATCGAGCTGTTATCTACTTTTTCTTCAAGGTCTGTACTGCTACTGCTTCCTGGCTTCCAATTGCTTATGGATGTCGTGATACCTCCTATTCCTACCCTTGAATCATATCTGAGTAAGAGTTCGCAGCCAGCTTCACTTTCTAAAATAAGATCCATTGGCATAGATGCACAATAAACTTTGTTGTTAACCCGCAATGTTAATTCGCAATCGGGCGTTATAGGTTGCGGTATTAAAATGACTTTTTTTCCGGTAAGTTGGTGACTTTCTTCGTCTATTTCCCATTTTCCGTTTGGGATAATGCTTTGTGGGGTATTGAATGCGCTGAATAATTCTGTATCCATGTTATATGTAGCTTTTGTATTCAGATTACTGATACTGATAGATGCATTCTGTTGTAGTTCATTGATATTTTCTTCTTCGTAAACTTGTAGAATGATATTTAACTGGCACAACTTGTGATTATATTGTAAGTTTACTGCCTTCAGGCTTGGGGAGATCCCGGTTGCTTTAGCTACCATAAAATCAGAATTACTATATTCTGTAGTTGAACTTTGATCGGGGCTGACATTGACGTTTATGTTACTACTTCCTTGTATGATTCCTTCCTCCTGATAAGGGTAATAACTGATGAAATCGCATTTGCCTTCTCCTTTAGGGTAGTATATTTCTTCTTCAGGAGTAAATACGTCTGATGAATATACAAGGCGCATATTATCTATATGTCTTGATCCGCTTAGATTTTCCGGTTGGGCTAATACGTAAAGTCCGATGGCATTGTCGTTGTCAAATTTGTTATCGGTGATACGTGTGTGAGTCTGGACTTGTAATATTCGTCCGGAAATTGTGATGGGTATATTGCCCGAAGCAGGTAGAGGAGGAGTAGGTTCTTCTAACGGTTGAATATTGTTAACGCAGGAAAAATAGAAAAGAGAGACTACTGCTAACAGACTATGTTTAGCAGTTCTTTTAAGAGTGTTTTTCATATTATTTTATTGTTTTGTTATCCGGTAAATGTAATACAATATATCTGATAAATGAATTTTTATTTAATTGATTTTCAATATATTTTGTAATGTGTTAATGTATAGTGATTTAAAGATAATAATATTTGTATTTGTTTTGTGATTTTATTGATTGTTTGATGCGGTACTGTAGTTGAAACGTAGATTATCGCAAATTCACGCAAAGAATATCATCTCTCAAGTACAACAGGCCTTCTTATTTGCGAAAATCTGCGATCATTTGTTATTAGATCGTTGAATACTGACTCTGAAACCGTTGATTTATAACGGTATGAACGATATCTAACTTTGTGCGAACGAAAACAAAATGGAAATCTGTTTTTTTGAATAAACCCGAAACATTTGAATTCTGACCTGTGTGAACGAGTTGATACATTTGCAATATCGATAAGAAGCATACTCTGTATCCTTTCTTATCTAACTTTATGTATAACTTTATATTTAATTATTATGCAAAGAAAAACAAGATGTCTTTTCGTAGTATTTCTTCTACTTACAAACCTTGTGGTGTATGCACAGAGTATTACGGTGACAGGAAAAGTGGTGGACAGTGACGGTTTGGAAGTCATTGGAGCAAATGTTACTTTAAAAGGAGCACCCGGAGTAGGGGCGATTACCGATCTGGATGGCCATTACAAATTAAAATCCGACAATCCTTCCAAAGATGTATTGGTATTTACTTTTATAGGAATGGATACTCAGGAAGTACCGGTGAAAGGAAGAAGTAAGATTGATGTAACTTTAAGAGCAAGCTCCGTAATGCTTGATGAAGTAGTTGCAATTGGTTATGGTGGAATGGCCCGTAAGGATATTACAGGATCTGTTGTTTCTGTGGATGCGGAAGCTCTTTCTAAAGTACCTGTATCGGACATCACCCAAGCTTTGGCAGGACGCGTCTCCGGAGTAATGGTAACACAGAATGAAGGTGAACCGGGAGCTTCTATTTCTATTCGTGTGCGTGGAGGAATTTCTATTACGCAAAGTAATGAACCACTGTATATTATTGATGGTTTTCCCAGTGAAGATGGTCTTTCGTCTATAGACCCTGCCGATGTTGAATCTATTAATATTCTGAAAGATGCTTCTTCAACAGCTGTTTATGGAGCACGTGGAGCCAATGGAGTGGTAGTGATTACTACCAAAACCGGCAGTAAGAATGATAATAAATTCTCTATTTCTTATGATACTTATGTTGGGTTCTCCAAACTGGCAAGTAAGTTGGATATGCTTTCAACAAAAGAGTATGTGTTTCTGGATTATGAAAGACGAAACTTCTCGGATGAAGATATAGATGCCGGTAATATTAATGGGTTTACCAATTTATATGGTGACTTTGCCGATATTGGAAAGAACTATGCGAATCGTAAAGGAGTAGATTGGCAGGAAGAGGTTTTCGGAGGAACAAAAGTTATGCAGAACCACCGTATAAGCATTGCCGGGGGAACAAAAGAATTACGATATAACATGTCATATGCCTATTTTGATGAAGAAGGGTTGATGAAGGCCAGTGGGAGTAGCAAGCATAACGCTAAACTGAAAGTTGATCATAAACCGAATGACCGGTTGACTGCTTCGGGATCAATCTCATTTGATCATACTACGGTACATGGAATGGGGACTTCCGGTGATAATTATGGCTTTAATAAGATGGGGTCTATTTTATCTTACCGTCCTACTGCCGGTATGTTGGGAGATGATCAACAGTTAATTGATAATGACGACCCATTGTATGACGATGATCAGAATGCAATGCAGAATCCTATTATATCAGCTCTCTCGGAACATAAGAAGAGAGAACAGAGAACTATACAGATTAATGGTAGTCTGAGCTATGAACTTTTGAAGGGACTGACTTTTAAAAATACTACGGGAGCCCGTTTCTCTACCCGTCGTACAGAAACATTTTACGGGGCACTTTCTGCTACTGCCAAACGTTCGAGCACTAATGGTACTTTGCAAAATAATGAACAAGGTAGTTTCTCAACTTCAAATACTTTGACGTATGCAGGAAAGATGAAAAAACACAGTTATGACGTGATGTTGGGACAGGAATATGTGGCACGTTGGAGTCGTTGGTTCAGTGCCAGTGCTTCTAACTTTCCGAATGATGATATCGGTTTGAATGATATGTCGTTGGGAGCTACTCCGGGAACTCCGAAATCATCTTATAATGATGATGACATTCTTTTGTCATTTTTCGGACGTGTGAACTATTCGTATGCAGACAAATATTTATTCTCTGCTTCTATGCGTGCTGATGGTTCTTCAAAGTTCGGTGCCAATAATAAATGGGGTTACTTTCCGGCTGTATCTGCTGCATGGCGTGTGGGTGAGGAAGCATTTGTCAAGAATCTGAATGTGTTTTCTGATTTGAAATTACGTATAGGATATGGTTTGGCTGGTAATAATAGAATTGGTAGCTATGCTTCGTTACCGATTATGGGTAGTAACAATAATTTTTATCCGAATGGAGAAGGAATAACCAATGGGTTTGCTTCTACGCAGATTCCCAATAAGGATCTGAAGTGGGAAGCTAACAAAACATTAAATATCGGTCTTGACTTCGGATTTTTTAATCAGCGTTTAACCATTTCTCCGGAATTTTATATAAACCGTAGTTCCAATCTGCTTTTAAATACAAAGATCCCCACCTCTTCGGGATTTAACACAATGCTTCAGAATATTGGCGAGACTGAAAATAAAGGTATTGATATCAGTATTACTTCTGTTAATATACAGACTAAGGATTTTCAATGGATTACTAATCTGAACTTATCGCATAACGTAAATAAGGTGATCGCCTTAAATGATCAGGATAGTTTTCTGGAAGAAGCTAAATTCGGGTGGAATCAGAATAACTATATCGTTGAGGTAGGAAAATCATTAGGGCGGATTTATGGTTGGAAAACAGTTGGATTATATCAGGTGGACGATTTCAATTATGATCCTGCAACAAAAAAATATACTTTGAAAGAGGGGATTCCTTATAATACGAATAATACTCCACAACCGGGGTACTGGAAGTTTGAGAACGTAGATGATGAAGGGGCAAGCAAAGGGGTTATTGATGATAATGACAGGACAGTCATTGGTGATGCCAATCCTATTTTGTATGGAGGTATGAATAATACGTTCAGTTATAAAGGTTTCGATTTGAGTATTTTCCTTAACTTCAGTTTGGGAGGAGATATTCTGAATGCAACGAAATTGGCTAATACTCTTTCCGGAAGAACAGGAAACACTACAGTACTTGATATTGCCAATTCATCGAACCGTTGGGTAACGATTGGAGAAGATGGTAAAAAGATTACTGATCCCGCTGCATTGTCACGCTTAAATTCAGGCAAGACAGTGGCTTGTTACAGTGATATGCAGGATGGTGATAAGTTTATGCATTCATGGGCCATTGAAGATGGCTCGTTTTTGCGAATCAATAATATTTCACTGGGATATACATTCCCGGCAAGTATGTTGAAGAAAACGAAGGTTATCAAGAAATTACGTTTATATCTGACGGCTAATAATATCCATACCTTTACTAAATACAGCGGATTTGACCCGGAGGTTTCAACAATGGGCAATGGAATTACACGTGGAGTAGACTGGGGAGGATATCCGAGAAGCCGTTCTTTTGTTTGTGGTGGAAGCATTACTTTTTAATAACTGATAATGATGAAAAATAACATGAAAAAATATATAGCAATCTTCTGTCTGATGTCCGGACTGACATCTTGTACTGATCTTTTGACGGAAACTCCTGAATCCTATTATGATTCAACCAATTATTTCGTTTCAGTTCCTAATGCAAATATGGCCGTTGCTGCTGTGTACAACACTTTAGGAGGTATGGGGCATTACGGGCAAGCAGAAATGGCCATACCTACCTCTGATGATATGTATTATGTATCAGGTACTAATACGGATAATTTGCGTCGTGATATATCACATTATATGGTTTCAACAAATAATCAGTGGATAGAATCTACATGGAATGCAAAATATCAGGGACTCGACAGAGCGAATTTTGCATTGGATGGAATTCGCTCTATGAAAGAATATGCTACAGGTAATGAAACATTGAAAAAGTATGAAGGTGAACTTTGTTTCCTCCGTGCTTTTATAGCTTTGCAGTTGGTAAGAAACTGGGGAGATGTTCCGTATAAAACAACTTATACTGCTTCAGTTAGTGATGCTTATTCTCCTCGTGTAGACCGTGAATTAATCTATGATCAGATTATGTCGGATCTGGAAATAGCCAGAACTCAACTTCCATGGGCTGATGCAAATACAAGTCCGGAACGGGCAACTCAGGGGGCTGCCAGAGCTTTAACTATGAGAGCGTTATTGCAAAGAGCCGGATATAGCCTGAAAGCAGATGCTAAGCTCTCACGTCCGTCTGAAGTTAAAAGAAAAGAGTATTTCAATGCAATCCTGACAGAATGGGAGGCTTTCAAAAAGAGTGGTTTCCATAATTTCTATTCCGGAGGATATGAACAAGCGTGGAAAAACTACTGTCAGAATGTAGATGAACCGGTAGAGACGCTTTGGGAAATAGCATTCTATACTCCTGACGGAAAAGCTCCCGGTGCAGGTATGTGGGGTACTTACATTGGTCCGTCAACAGATCAGGCCAGTATTTACGGACGTGCTAATTCCTTTTTTGTAGTCCTTCCTACCTGGGCTTCCTTCTATGACGAGAATGATATTCGTCTGGATGTAAATATATGTCAGTATAAAATTGATAATAAGAGTCAGAAAGTATATAATATTAAGCCTTACGATCCGAAGAAACCAGCTACAAGTCCGGATACCCCTTCCAATAAATTCTATTATCCGGGCAAGTGGAGAAGAGAATGGATTGGGGTAGGTATGTCTAAAGATCCTAATAATACGGATGTGGATTATGCGGTTTTGCGTTATCCGGATGTAGTATTAATGGTAGCTGAAGCTATGAATGAACTGGATAGGACCGATGATGCTGTTGAACTTTTAAATATGGTGAGAAAGCGTGCCGGGATAACGGAACTGAAAAAAGACTTCTCTAATTATGCTGCTATTTATAAAGCACCGAAAGTGATTGATCTTGACTTCATTGATGATTCTACTCCTGCGGGCAAGTTCAGAACTGCCTTGTATTGGGAAAGAGGTTTTGAACTGTGTTATGAAGGTACTCGCAAATATGACCTGATTCGCTGGGGTATTTTGAAAGAATCATTGGAGAACATGTATGCGTATATGAAGTCGACCGAAAAATTTCCTGATGGTGATCCGAAGAAATATAAATATGCATTGAATGCTTTTCCGGCAGGTAAAGGAGATCGGTTTGTAACAGGTAAGCATGAGCTATTCCCGATACCATTGATGGAAATACAACGGAATAAGGCATTGGGCTCATTGAATAATCCGGGTTATTAAAGTTTGTTTTTGGGATAAATTGGATTTGGTTTTGCCACCGGTATCGCAGGATTTGCAGAGATATTACATTGTCTATTGAATGTATAAAGCTGTATGAACTGTGCAACCGGTGGTGAATAATTAGTAAATTAAAAGATGAAAATAAAGAATTGGGTTTTGATTGTTTGTCTCTTATGCTTCATTACAGAGGTGATGAAAGCACAGGTCTATTCTTTTGAGAATAAAAAAGTGCCGAAAGAATGGAGTATCGATGGTGGAAAACTTGAAGTATCCCGGTTAAAGTATAAAGAAGGTAAACAATCACTTAAAGTAGTATGGGATAAAAATGCCATTGTGCGTTTTACAGGAAAGGAGTCTCTGGATGCTGCAAGCCGATCGGTTAATGGTGGGATTACAGCATGGATATATAATAAGGTACCGGTCACAGAATATATGTATTTCTCGTTTGCTGATGAATCCGGAGCAGAGGTGTGTCGGTTACCTTTTAGAATGGATTTTAAAGGATGGCGTTGTGTGTGGGCTAAGTTCAGAGAAGATATGCTGATGAAGCCGGGAACTATAATTACCTCCTGTGCTATGATAATGCCTGAAAACGTAGAAACCGGGACTATATATCTGGACTATGTAGAGTTTACTCCTACAGTTTCGTGGCAGAAGATGTCAGACGCACAATATAAGGTGAATCAAAAGGATTATAGTTTGATTCACGATTTTATAGGATATCGGAATACATTTCCCGATCTTTCGGACGTGATTGTCAGAGATGAGAATAGAAAGGGAGTTGAGACAATTAAAAACAGATTGATGAAGTGGTATTTAGGAGATCAGTCTGCTGATAATCATCCGATGGTAGAAATCAGAAAAAGAGGTGAGAGGGATTTTATAAAGAAGGGTTTGAAAGCTGCGGAAAAAGTTCAGATCAGATATGATGCTGATGGAGTGGCGATGGGAGAAGGATTATTCCCATTATACTTCTCTAAAGCAGGTGTAACAAATGTAGCTACCTTCCCGGATATCAATAAGTATATTCTATTACCTCTGGCATTAGACTATCGGAAAAACAAATCAGAAAATAGCCTGAAGAAAGCAATCTATATTTATGATTGGTTTCATGACCAGGGATGGGCTGATGGTAGCGGAATGGGAACATTATGTTTTGAGAAATTACGCAGTGCAGGATATTTTCATTCGTTGTTTCTGCTAAAAGACAATTTATCTGAAGCTCAGTTGAACCGGGAATTGAAAGCTTTGAAATGGTTCACTATGTTCGGAGCATGCTACCAGAAACCTGAACATGCGGGAGAAGTAGCAGATAATCTTCGTGCATTGGCTTTACCTAAATTGATATATGCACTTTCGTTGACTGATTTGACAGAACAGCAAGTAGCTATGACAGCTTTTTCTTCTTATATGAATAATGCACTTGATTTTGGTCCGGGATTCTTTGGAACTATCAAGGCAGATTATTCCGGTTATCACCATCGGGGACCTTATAACAGTGCATATTACCCTCATGCACTTTATGCTGCATCTTTTGTGGCTTATCTTTTGCATGATACACCCTATGCTCTTTCAGAGTCTTCATTGACACACCTAAAACAAGCATTGCTTACTTTCAGATTTTTTTCGGCTAATCTGAGTATACCGGCAGGTACAGTAGGGCGTTTTCCTCGTGGCCAACAAGTGTTACAGGAGTTGTTACCGGCTTTTGCTTATGTTGCCCAATCATTTCCGGAAACAGATATTGAACTGACTGCTGCTTTTAGACGATTGGTTCGCAAAAATCCGGATGTAGTAAAATTGTTTATGACAGAGGTGAATTCTGACCTTACTTATACTAACAGTGTGGGCGAAGCGGAAGCTATGGCTAAGCTGTTGCAAATGGATATAGAAGAGGAACCAGCGCCGGAAGGTTCTCTGTTTATGCCTTATTCTGGTTTGCTGGTAGTCAAAAATAAAGATTATCATATTAATGTAAAAGGATTTAGCAAATATATATGGGATTATGAATCATCTGCATCCGAGAATTTGTATGGACGCTATTTGTCTTACGGGCAGATTGAGTATTTCCATTTTGGAAAAAACACCCGTAGTTTCTATCCGGGCAATCCGGCTTTCGATTGGAATTATTTGTCGGGAACTACTTCTATTGTGTTACCAGTTACAGAGTTGGGGGCGAAGAAGAACAAACATCGTAACTTCTCGGATGAAACCTTTTTGTGTGGTGTCAGTGCTACCGGACAACGATCCATGTTTTCGATGAGGCTGCATGATTTGAAATATGATGATAGTTTTCATGCTAACAAATCGACTTTTGTAATAGATGATATTATTCTATGTCTTGGAACTGATATCCGAAACAGCGATAAGCAACATAAAACTGTAACGACTCTGTTTCAGTCTCCTGTGAAACAAAAAGTGAAGATGGAGAAACGGAAAACAGGAGCGTTGCTCAATGATCATTCTGGTCTGTTGTATGTTGTGAAAGATTGTGATCCGGTAGTTCAAAAGAATGATTCGTTTACCATTGCATACATTGATCATGACGTAGCTCCCGATCGGGCAGGGTATCAATATTATGTAGTTACTAACGGAGATGAACAACTGGCTGGACACCTGTTGTCAGAAAATACGCCTATACAGATCCTGCGTCAGGATGATGAAGCCCATATCGTGAAAGTAAAAGATAAGAATATTACCTATGGAGCAATTTTTAGTAAGGATCAGCCGTTTGATTCATTGTTAGTGAAGAGTGTGAATATTCCTCTTTCCTATATAGTAGAAGGCGAAGAAGAGGATACAACGAAAGTTTTCTTTTCAGAACCGGATATGCGGAGAGTTTCGAGAACCAGCATGGACGGCTTATCAGAAGAAGATGTGATAGAGGAAGAAAAGGCTTTTGAAGCAGAATTGGTCCTTAACGGTATGTATGATGTTTATAGTCCTGTTACTCCGTTGAAAGTCCAATATAAAGATGGAAATACATTAGTACGTGTTTTGACGATACGTGGCAATAACTATATGTTTAATCTCCGAAAGAAAGACTTATGAAAAAGATTTGGTTAGCAGTGATCTGTTGTTTTCCGTTTTTTTGTGTAAATGCACAGAATGATCTGACGTTATGGTATACGACTCCTGCCCGTGTATGGGAAGAGGCTTTACCTCTTGGAAACGGGCGGTTAGGGGCTATGGTGTTTGGAGATACCCAAAAAGAGCGGATACAATTTAACGAAAACACATTGTATAGTGGTGAACCTGCTGCATTAAACCGCTCTACTTGTATCCTGCCTCAATATGAAAAGGTACGGGATTTACTGAAGCAGGGTAAGAATGCTGAGGCCGAAAAGATCATGCAATATGAATGGATAGGCAGGCTTAATGAAGTTTATCAGCCTTTTGGAGATGTCTGTTTGGATTTCAAAATGAAAGGCGAGGTGACGGAGTATGTTCATTCGCTGGATATGGAACAGGCAGTGGTTACTACCCGGTATAAACAGGGAGGAACAGAGATTTTACGAGAGGTCTTTGCTTCATTTCCGGGACAGGCTATCGTAATACATTTAAAAGCTGAAAAGCCGGTATTACACTTTGAAATGCAACTTGCATCATTGCATCCGGTTCATCTGTCCTGTGAAGGAGAAAGATTACAGATGGAAGGCCGGGCTCCTGCGCATGTACAACGAAGAACAATTGAGGGGATGAGGAAATATAATACGGAACGTTTGCATCCTGAATATTTTGATGAAAAGGGAAAAGTGATCTCTACGGAACAAGTGATTTATGCAGAAAACAAAGGTATGGCATTTGAAGCCTGCGTTGTACCGCTGAAGAAGGATGGAGTAATCACCTTCAAAGATAACAGACTTGTTGTGAAAGATGCATCGGAAATAACATTTTTGCTTTATGCAGCAACTTCTTACAATGGTTTTGATAAGAGTCCGTCAAAGGCAGGGAAGAATATAGCAAAAGAACTGCAAGCACAACGGAAAAAGCTTGCCGGCAAAGAATATCAGCAAATCAGAAATGAGCACGTTGCTGATTATCAGTCTCTTTTCAAACGGGTAGACCTGGCATTACCATCTTCTCCGAATCAAAAAGATAAACCGACAGATATCCGGTTGAAAGAGTTTCAAACTAAGACAGATCTGTCCTTAATAGCACAATTGTTTCAATATGGCAGATATCTGATGATTTCAGGTTCCCGTCCCGGAGGGCAGCCATTGAATTTACAGGGTTTGTGGAATGATAAAATAATTCCACCCTGGAATTCGGGCTATACAACAAATATTAACTTGCAGATGAATTACTGGCAGGCTGAAGTAACTAATCTGTCCGAGTGTCATCAGCCGCTTTTTACATTTATCGAAGAAATAGCACAGTCGGGTAAGGAGGCTGCCCATAACATGTATGGGCGAAATGGCTGGATTGCCCATCATAATATGTCTATTTGGCGGGAAGCCTATCCGGCAGATGGATTTGTGCATTGGTTTTTCTGGAATATGTCTGGTCCCTGGTTGTGTAGTCACATTTGGGAGCATTATCTTTATACGAAAGATGTTGCTTTTTTAAGGGAGTATTATCCGATATTAAAGGAGTCTGCACGTTTTTGTTCCGAATGGCTGGTGCAGAATACAAAAGGAGAATGGGTGACTCCGGTCAGTACTTCTCCGGAAAATGCATTCCGTATGCCGGATGGGAGAGAAGCTGCTGTATGTGAAGGATCGACTATGGATATGGCTATTATCAGAAATCTGTTTGGAAATACGATTCATGCTGCTGAGTTACTGGGTGTTGATGTAGAGTTTCGTAAAATGCTTGAACAGAAATCAAAATATTTAGCCGGATATCGAATCGGTTCACACGGACAATTGTTGGAGTGGGATAAAGAATATAAAGAGACAGAACCTCAACATCGTCATTTGTCACACTTGTTCGGTTTATATCCGGGCTGTGATATTACTCCTGATACACCGGAGGTCTTCAAAGCTGCCCGGCAAACATTGATTGATCGGGGGAATAAAACCACAGGTTGGAGTATGGCATGGAAAACAGCTTTATGGGCACGCCAATATGAAGGTGAGCAGTCATATGCTGCATTAAAAAATCTGATGAGTTTTATTGATCCGCTTGTGGAAAGTAAAAAGGGAGGCGGACTGTATCGGAATATGCTTAATGCACTTCCTTTTCAGATTGACGGAAACTTCGGGATTACTGCCGGTATTGCAGAAATGTTGCTGCAAAGCCATCTTGGAAATATTCATTTACTTCCTGCTTTGCCGACGGAGTGGAAAGAAGGAAAGATTACCGGATTGAAAGCAAGAGGTGGTTTCCTGGTGAATATGGAATGGCAAGATGGTAAACTGCGGACTGCAACCATTCGAAGTGAATACCCGGCAGAAGCTACAGTCGTTTATAAAGATGAGAGACGGGTGTTGTCATGGAGGGCCGGAGAGGAGAAACTGCTGACTTTTAATTAAAACCATATGAAATGTATATAAAAATTATCTATACGATACTAGGACTATTAATTGGTTTTGGAGATTTCTTTTTATGTGCTCAGAATAAAGTTGAAACGGAAGCTGATTTCTATACTAAGATTGCTCAGAACGAATCAGGAGAACAACTATTCCGGACTTTGGAAAGTCCACTTGGGAAAACTTTACCTGTGGATAAACAGCTAAAGTGGAGTGGAACGACTGGATATCAGTTTAAGCCAATGGAAAAGATTGATAATTCGGAGGAAATGAAGGAAGCACTGAACCGGATGAGAAAAGACCTTGCGGTATATCTGAAAGATGTGGCACCGAAGAGTGTGGATGTAAGGAGGCGTCTGGTGATATCGAAGATGCAATTTCGTTATGAGACGGAAGAAGACCGGGAAGACTTTACTTGTTTGTTGCGGGGAGAGGGACAATGGGATTCAGTACCCATCCCTTACTATCACGGCCCACAAGGGCCATCGACCGCCTGGTATAGGGTAGAGTTGGAATTATCCGAAAATATGTTTTCATTTCCTGCCTTAATGCTTCACTTTAATGGAGCAGATTACTATACAGATGCATTTCTGAATGGGCATCATGTGGGTTATCACGAAGGAATGCTCGATTCGTTTGAATTTGATATAAAGAAATATGCTCGCAAGGGGAAGAATATTCTGTTAGTTAGGTTACGCAATGATTATTCCTTACTGGGAAGTGAAGGGGAGAATCGCCGTTGGGGACATAAATTAGCTGCTAGTAATTCTCCGGGATGGGACGATCCTTTCACTGGATGGTCTTGTTGCCCTGCCGGATATGGGATATACCAGTCCCTTTATCTGGAAACTCGTTCGGTTCCATATATTGAAGATATATTTCCTCGTCCCAACTTAAAGGATAAAAAAATTATTCTTCATGTGGAAATAGAGTTGGCAAATGGAGATGAAGCGGAAGAGTTTATGTTGAAATATAGTGTTTACGGGCAAAATTTTGCCTGTTGTGTAACTCGGGATCAATGGCAGAAAGTGGAAGTTGTGGGTGGGAGAGTAGTCACCTCAATTGAGATATCTATGCTTAAACCGGAGTTAAGGCTTTGGTCACCTGAAAGTCCCTGGCTATATCAGGCACAGGTAGAGTTGTATGATAAAACGGGAAGGGTAAGACTCGATAGTCGTAAGCGACAATTTGGTATGCGTTCTTTTGAAATATCAGCCAGTAGTATCCCGAAAGGACGAATGCTGCTGAATGGAGAAGAAATTCGTCTGCGAGGGGCTAATACAATGGGGTTCTTTCAGTTGGATGTGATGCGGAAAGACACAGCTCAGCTAATAGATGATATTTTGCTGGCGCGTTTGACCAATATGAATTTTATCAGAACTACACAACGGACAATGCCCGAAGAAGTCTACGATTATGCAGATCGTCTGGGGTTATTGTTACAGTCAGATTTACCATTATTTGCTTATATTAATCACAAACAATACAGTGAAATATTGAAACAGGCGGGTAATATAGAACGGTTATTACGTAGTCATCCCTCTGTTATTTTGCTGAGTTATCTGAATGAATCGATGGCCGGGAAAAAACCTCACGCTTTAAATCGGCAAGAATATGAACGGTTGTTTGAAGCTTTGGATGTTGTAGTGCATCATGAGAATCCCGATCGGGTAGTGAAGTATATAGACGGAGACTATCAAATGCCTAACGGCGGGTTCCCAGACCACCATCTATATAATATATGGTATGAGAATCATGGTATTTCCATAGATAGAATGTGCAGAGGTGATTGGATGAAAGTTCCGGAAGGCTGGATGTATGGTTGTGGTGAGTTCGGGGCTGAAGGACTTGATTTTGTCGAAGTTATGTGTAAATATTATCCTCAGGAGTGGTTACGGACGGACTCGGTAGGAGATTGGTCTCCCAAGAATCTGATAGCTCGTCATTCGAAGGCTCAGACTTGGGATAGGCATTGGCATTGGTTTGAAACCCAGAAAAGTATGGAGGATTGGGTGGAAGAGAGTCAGACTCATCAAGCTTGGGGAATATCCAAAGTAGCACGTGCTTTCCGGAGAATGCCTCGTATGAACTCGTTTGCTGTCCATCTGTTTATCGATGCCTGGCCCAATGGTTGGATGAAGGCAATCATGGATTGTAAAAGGAATCCTAAAAAAGCATGGTTTGCTTATCGGGAAGCTCTAACACCACTGGCAGTTCAGGTAGAGTCTGAACGCAACTTGTTTTATGCGGGAGAAGAGTATCCTTTTCAGATATGGATTTGTAATGATGGTCGATATTTCTCAGATATGCAGTTGAGATATGTGATGGAATATTCAGGAAAGGTATTGGATAGTGGACAATGTGATGCTGTAATACCTACTGTCAGTGACGGGTCTGCGTTCCAAGGATTTCTGAAGGTGAAGTTGCCCGAGGTTAATCGACGTTCTGTAGTAATAATACGAATTGGACTATTCAGTAAGAGTACAGGAGAGCAACTTCACGAGGATGTATTTAGTTGTACCGTATTTCCCAGGTTATCAATAGAAGATTCCCAGGTGATATATCCATTAGGTGAATGTGCTGACGAGAAAGAAATACTAAGTGTGTTTCAGCCAAGAATGATAAGGCAAAGTGGAGGAAATATAGTGCCTGAGAATATTATTCTTATCAGTGATCTTAAAGCCTATATGCTGCGAAAAGAGGAAATAGATAAAGCTGTTAGGAATGGAGCAAAGGTGGTTTTCTTGAGAGAAGCATTGACGGAGGATGCGGAACTTTGTGGGAGTAGTGTTGAACCGGACAACTTAAAAGGACATAGTTGGATATTATTTCGTAATGCGTCGCATCCCTGGTTGCGTCAAAGTGGAAGTACGGATTTGAAATATGCATTTGATTCATCGGTGAATGCACCGCAGCGTTATACGTTTACTACTCTTCGTGCTCCGGAATTCGTGCCTGTACTGACTTTTAAAGATCAGGTAGTGGTCGCTGAGAAACCATATGGAAAAGGGCAGGTTGTTTTACTTTCGCTTAATTTGGCAGGCAGATTGACAACTAATCCTGTTCTTGGTAATATATTGAATTCAATAATGAAACGAACTAATCAATGAAAAATATGAATAGAATCAAATTTTTTTTCTTTTTTGTCTTTTTGACTGTGACATTTGGTCTACAGGGACAGGTTATTTCTTTTGAAGAAGATGATGCACTCAATGCATGGAAGTGTACTAAAGGAACTGTAACGATTTCCTCTGCAAAAGTAAAAGTAGGTGATGCTGCTTTGTGTTGGAATATAGAGCCCGGAAGTGTATTGACTGCAGAAAACTTAACTTCGCTTAAAACAGTATCGACAAAGAGTAAAGGTGGTGTAAATCTGTGGATATATAGTTCAAAAGCTATGGATGATGTGATGCAGATAGGATTTTATAATGCTTCGGGAGTGAAGAAGTGTAAACTTGATTTCCGTATGAACTTTGTAGGATGGCGTTGTTTGTGGGCATGCTTTACAGAAGATATGGGACATGATCGTACTCAACTGACCACAATGAAATTTGAGATGCCTGCCGGAGCTTCCGGAACGGTTTATCTGGATTATATCGAATTTGTAGCAACCAGTTCCTGGCAAAGGATGCCCGATTATCAGAATCGTACCATTAAAGGAGATGAATCTTACTTGACCTCTCGTGAAATTTCAGTTCCTTCTTCTGTTGGGGTGACTGACGAACAGGAGGAGGCGATTAGGGTAATAAGTAAAAGATTGGAAAATTGGTATTTAGGAACAGGGAGATATACTTCGAATGATATATATAAAAAACGTAAAACAGCTGTCAATAGTTGGATGAGCACCGGACGGCGTAATGCTCCCACTATTGATGAGAATGGAACGGTTGATAAATCCGGGTTATTTTCATTAGGATTTGATGGGAAGTCGGTGGATGGAGTGAAACTGAAAACATTTAAGAATATCAATGAGTCATGCTTACTCCAACTGGCATTTGATTATCGTATTAATAATAACTCTGCCAGTTTGGATAAAGCAAAAAAGATTTATGAATGGTATTACGATCAAGGTTGGGCTGATGGGAGTGCTTTGGGGACGTTGTATCTCGAAATGCTACGTAGCAGTGGCTTTTATCATTCCGTGTTTTTGTTGCGTGATCAACTTTCGGAAGAGGAGAGTAAACATATAACCGAAGCTCAGCATTGGTATACCCGTTTGGGAGATGCATTTATTGTACCGGAGACACCGGGAGAATTGGCCGACTATATCCGTTCACTTGCTGTACCCAAACTACATGCTATCTTAATGATGACTGACAAGCATCAACAGATTGCTTCTATGGAGTCTTATTGTAAATATCTGAATAATGCTTTTTCTTATGCTCCCGGATTTGCCGGTTCATTCAAGCCTGATGGTTCTGGTTATCATCACCGTGGAACATATCTGAGTGCTTATTATCCTCAAGTAGTTTATGTGGCTTCTATGCTCTACTATCTGCTTCATGATACGCCTTTTCAACTGGATAATGAGATCTACGATATTCTCAGGAATGCATTGCTTTCTTATCGTTTCTTCTGTGGTGAATATGCTGTGCCCGGTAGTACTTGCGGACGTTTTCCCGAAGGGGCTGAGGTACTTCATACGCTGATACCGGCATATGCTTATCTGGTGATGTCTTCCGGAGAGTTGGATACTGAACTTCAGGCTGCTTTCCTGCGTTTGTGGAAGCCTGAACATAGTTTGGTAAGTGCTTATTTGGCAAAAACAGCCGTAGATATTTGTTATACAAGAAGTTTGGGTGAAGTGGAATTGCTTCTGGATGCTGCATCTAAAGGAGGGGATGCTGAAACGAATCTTGCAGGTACTAAGTTCATGCCTTATTCAGGGCTATTGGTATATCGCCAGCCGGAGTGGATGTTTACTATAAAAGGGTTCAGCAAATATATCTGGGATTATGAGAGTTCCAACTCAGAGAATGTATATGGACGGTATCTGAGTTACGGACATGTGGAATATACCGATCTGCAAAACGGTCAATCGACTTTACGCCCCAAAGAATGGGATTGGACACATCTCCCCGGAACAACTGCAAAGCAGCTATCTGATAATGAATTACACTTTAGTACGGTGGGAGATAAACATCGTAATTTCTCAGATCAGAGTTTCCTCGGAGGGATTGCTTTCGATAAAAATACGAGTCTGTTTACCAACCGGATGCATGACAATGCCATTGACAAGACGTTCTACGCAGATAAATCTTTCTTTGTTTTTGGCAATGTGGTTTATTGCATGGGCAGTGGCATCAAGTCGGGATCGGCAGATGTAGAAGTGCATACCACTCTCTATCAGAATCTGAAAGGAGAGAATAGCAAGGCAGTACAGCGACCGGATGAAAAGACCGTGTATGATAATTGGGGAAATCTGTTTCTGATTCACCAGGGAAACCTGTCACTGTCAGAAAACGAAAAGTTCGATTTGGGATATATCAATCATGGAAAAGGAGCTAGCAATGCGCTTTATGCTTACACCTGGCTCATCAAACCGGAAGAAGGACAATCGGACGTTTATAGGAATAATTCTCCTTTTGAAGTGCTGAAACAAAATGAAGAAGGCCATGTGTTGTGGCACAGGCAACAAAAAGTCCTTATGGCATCTATCTTCAAAAAAGGAGATGTCACGGGGTGTAAGCACATTCGTTATGTAAATAAACCGATGATGATTGTGCTGAAAGAGGACAACGGAATGCTGGATGTTGCTTTCACCAATCCGGATATGGATAGAGAGAGTGCATCCAATAACAATGCACTTACAGATGCAATGGTGAACATGCCGGGACGTATTTCTGAAATATCTTTCCGCATTGATGGAGAGTATAGGAATACCGACGTAGATAGCCCTGTTAAAGTAACCAGTGAAAACGGAGTCACTACAGTGACTTATTCCGAATCGGGCAACGGAGAGACTTACAGAGTATTACTGACCAATAAAGCTACCGGATTGGAAGTTATATCTTCAAAAGAGAAAATTGAAATCTACAAAGAAGCTACCGGTTATTGTATTGTTACTGGAGGAATTCCGGCTGCGGTATCGGTTTTGGATGTAAACGGTCGTGTAGTGAAAACCATTTATGGGCACGGTGAAAATCTGACGTTGCCATTAGACGATTATCCTCATGGTGTTCTTATGATAAAAGTGACTACTCGTGAAGAGGTTGTAGTTAAGAAGATTATTTTTTAATCAAAATAAATTATAAACAATTAAATCGAAAAACTATGTGTGGAAAAACATTATTGTTCGCTTTGGCCTTGACTTGTGCCGCTTCTATGAATGCTCAGAATTATACACTTTCGGATGTTTCTGTATCAGGGACAGCTCCCAAAGGAATAGTCGTTAAAGGAGAAGCATTGTATATTGCCTTTTCGGGTGATAATAAAGTGGTGAAAACCTCTTTGGATGGCAAAAATACACTATTAACAATCACAGAGGGATTGAATCTACCCTATGATGTAGATTGCGATATGGATGGAAGAATTTTTGTTGCCAATCAGGGAGAAAAGGAAATTAAAGTTTACGATGCAAATGGAACTCTCGAGAAGTCTGTATCTATAAAAAAGATGAACGGAGATGTTGTAGGTAGTGCCGTTACCGGTGTAACTATAGGCAAAGATGGAAAAATTTATGTAGCTGTAGGAGGCAGTTCTTACAATGCTATCCATATTTATGACAGTGAGTTAAAGCTGATTCAAGTGTTGGATCAGATGGCACCGGATAACGGAATACCGGGATGTGATAAACTTCGTATTGTGAGAAAGGTCTTTTTCGATTCGAAAGGAACAATGTACATTTCGGATAAAAATACCGGAGTAATTGTTGTCGATTTCTATGATGATAATGTGATATATCCGTTTTCGTTGATAAAACGGGAAGATGGTATTAATAGATATAATAATGTAGCCGGTATAACAGAGACTTCGGATGGAAACCTGATAATAGCATTGGATGCGGATAAGAAACAAGGTTCGGATATTTTATCTTATAAAGGAGTATGCTGTTTTTCTCCGGAGGGAGTATTCACAAAAATGATAGGTGCCGTTGATGGTAGTGATTACGGAATGCCTTATGGGTTGGCCGTGAATGCTGATAATGATTTATATGTTGCAGATTCCAATAAGAATGTTGTTAAAATGTGGAAAGCTACAGGTGCCTCGGGTATTCATTCTGTTGGAGATGTAACTGTATCTTGCTTCCCGAATCCGTTTGTGGAAAGTCTCACTGTAGAACTGGATGCGGTTGCTTTGCATCGGATAGAGCTGTGTGATGTGATGGGGCGCATTGCTTATTCGGCTGAGTCAAAAGGAACTTCACATTTGATTATTCCTACTAATTCACTTTCAGAGGGTGTGTATTTGCTGCTGATTGATGGAAAAGCGTCAGGAGGAAAGTTGATTAAGAAATAAGAAAGAAATGTGACAGATACTAAAACAACGTTTTGGTATCTGTCACATAGATGTTTATGTGTAACTGATCTAAATAAATTTTATGGATTAATTGGGGGGGGTATCTGACAAATGTATAGTTGTCAAAAAAGTAATTACAAGCTTTTTGAAGAAGATACGTGAGATAAGGTATGAATGTTTTTGTTGTATAATTGCTTGATTTATAGCGAATATCAACCTCCTGGTTTAAGGTAGACAAGGTTGTACACTTTAGTATGGTATAAGTGTACAACCTTGTAAAGTAAAGCCAAAGCGTTAAAAAAACGGTTAAAGATATTAACAAATGATGCGTTCATTGGATACTTCAGAAGAATGTTATTGAACTTAAATTAAAGCCATTCAGAGCAAGATATATTTCTTATTTCCGTTGTAAATCTATATATTTGTGTCACACTATTCACTGGTAATAATACTATGATAAGAAAAAACAGTTTGCTATTAATCTTTCTTCTTCTTTTCTCGGCTTCTCTCCATTCGGCAGTAGATATGAATGAGGTCGTATTTACACATATCGGATCAGAAAAGGGTCTTTCCCAAAACACTGTTTTTGATATAACTCAGGATACAAAAGGAAATATGTGGTTTGTCACTAATGATGGAGTGAATAGATATAATGGATATACTTGTACCGTGTTTCAACATGATGTAACAGATAGTACTTCTATAGCAAATAACATTGCTCACTCTATTCTGATTGACAGTAAAGGAAGAATCTGGGTTACCACAAGAAACGGTTTGTCGTATTACAACGAAGAGAAAGATTATTTCATAAATTTTGAATATTTAAAGGAGGGACAGAGGCAAGAGTTTATGAAAATTGTGGAAGCAGATCCGGACCATTTACTTTTGATTACGAAAAGAGCTTTGTTTTTGTTTGATATAAAAGAAACTTCTTTTAAAGAGGTGTCATTGTCCCATATTGAAGGTCCCATGTTACTTTCGATGTTGATGAAACAAGATGGGATTATATATGTAGGTGCCCGGGAAGGTTTGTTTACGTATTCTCCGACAGAATCTAAACTAAGTTTAATATGTGGTCCATTTAATAAAAGACTGGTTAATACTGTTTGGAAAAGTGCTGCCGATTGTTTGTGGGTAGGGACTGAAGGAGAAGGATTGTATAAGATAAACCCTCTTACAGGAGAGATGAAAAATTACCGGCATATACCCTATAATGAACGGAGTTTAGCATCGAATTATGTTCGCGCGTTAAGGTCCGATGAGCAGAATCGCTTGTGGGTAGGAACGTTTGATGCGTTATCTATCTATGATGAAGAGAATGACTCGTTTACTTCTTATAAAAATAATCCTGTACAACCCGAAAGTATTTCTCAAAGCTCAGTTCGCTGTATTTTTAGGGATATACAAGGGGGGATGTGGCTGGGGACTTTCTGGGGAGGAGTGAACTATTATCATCCTCTGAAAAATCGTTTTCGCAATATCAAGCATGTTCCGTTTCAGAATTCATTGAGTAGTGATGTTGTCAATTGTATCGTGGAAGATGCTGAATCGAATTTATGGATTGGTACCGACGGTGGCGGACTGAATTTCTATAATACAACAACCCAAAAGTTCACTTCTTATTCCCTGAAAGTAGAAAAAAACAATCAGAAGGTCAGTGCCAATAATATCAAGGCTATTTATATTGATGAAAAGAATGATCTGGTTTTTATTGGAGCACATGCAGGCGGATTAGCTGTTCTTCATCAGAGATCGGGTAAGATGGAATATTACAACAGTGGACTTTCAGACGAGAATGTGTATGCCATTATTCCTGATGGAGAAGATGCTTTATGGATCGGAACACTAAATACTTTGGCCAGATTTCGGATTAAAGAGAGAAAGTCTGTAGCTGTTTCAAGGCAGAAAGATGGTACTCCTTTCCAGAGTAGACGGATCAGGGTTTTGTTCAGAGATTCGAAACAAAGAATATGGCTGGGAGGGGAAAATGGATTGCAGGTCTATCGTCAAATAGGAGAAGAATTACAGTTGCAATACGTTATACCAAAAGATTCGCCATTGAATGACAGTTATATTACTTGTGTATATGAAGTACATGATGGGATATTCTGGATTGGAAGCAGGGAAGGGTTGTATAAATATAATGATAATACCGGGCAGGTGAATTGTTATACGAAGCGGAACGGACTGTTTAATGATGTGATCTGTGGAGTTATGGAAGATACTTTCGGTCGGTTATGGATAAGCTCTAACAGAGGATTGAGTTGTTTGGATACTGAAACGGAAATCTTCAGGAACTATACGGGAGTAGACGGCTTGCAGAATAATCAATTCAATATGCTATCTTGTTGTCATGCATCGGATGGACAAATGTATTTTGGAGGTATTAAGGGAATAACGACATTTATTCCGGAAAAACTGATGGATAATCCTTATACACCATCGGTGATGATTACAGATTTTCAGTTATTTGGAAGTTCTATTCGTCCGGATGATGAGACGGGTATTTTACAGAAAAATATAAGTGAGACGGACAAGATAACACTTACATCCTCACAATCTTCATTCTCTATAGATTTTGTAGTCTCTAACTACATTTCGGGAGAACATAATACGTTTGCTTATCAGTTGAAAGGATATGATAAGCAGTGGTACATATCTTCAGACAGAAGAACAGTGTCTTATACAAATCTTCCCGACGGGACTTATCATTTTCTTGTAAAGGCTGCCAATAATGATGGGAGGTGGAATGAACAGCCCACCCGGCTGGAGATTGTAGTGTTGCCTGTGTGGTATAAAACCTGGTGGGCCATTTTGCTGTTTATTATTCTTGCTTTGACAGTAGTGGCTTTTGTCTTTCGTTACTTTTGGCAACGCAAAATAATGCAGGCACAGATAGAACAGGAAAGAAAAGATAAGGAAAGGCAAGAAGAGTTGAATCAGATGAAGATACACTTTTTTATTAATATGTCTCATGAACTACGTACGCCACTGACTCTTATTCTTGCACCTTTGCATGAAGTACTTGCCCGAATTGACGATCAGTGGACTCGTACACAATTGAAATATGCCCAGAAAAGTGGACAAAAAATGCTACGTCTGGTGAACCAGTTAATGAATTATCGTCAGGCTGAATTGGGAGTTTTCCACCTTAAAGTACAAAAAGGGAATGTCTGTCGGTTGATAAGTGATACGTTTATGTCTTTTGAACGGTTGGCACGTAGTCGGAAAATAGATTATAATCTATATATTGAGATAAATGATGATGAGTGGATCTTTGATGCCAGATATCTGGAACTGATAACAAACAACCTGCTTTCTAATGCTTTTAAATATACAGGTGATGGTGGAAGTATTACGATAAAGGTACGTGAACAGAATGATTGTTTGCTATTGCAGGTTGTTGATACCGGGATAGGGATTACTCAGGAGAATCAGAAGAAGATTTTTGAGCGTTTTTATCAAGTTCACGAGGGTGGTAACGGAAGTGGAATCGGATTATCCCTGGTTAAAAAATTGATCGAACTTCATCATGGAACAATCACTTTGGAGAGTGAGGTGGGGAAAGGTTCTGTGTTCTCGGTATATATTCCACAAAATATAGTTGCATACAGAGAAGACGAGTGGATATCGGATGAAGCAGAACAAACAATGGCAGAAAGAGTGGATGTATTGCCGGATGGGGATCAGTATGAAACGAAAGAGAGAAATGAGAAAGAAACAGATACTGATACGGAAAATACCATTAAGCAGAAAGAAAGAGTACTTATTGTTGAAGATAATGAAGATATCAGACGATATTTGGCAGAAGAACTAAGAGACTTATTTGAGGTTTGTGAAGCTGCTAACGGAGAGGAAGCATGGAAGCTTTTGAATGAACAAGAGGTAGATGTAGTCGTTACAGATGTAATGATGCCTGTAATGGACGGGGTGAAGTTAACAAAACTGATAAAAAGGAATATTCGTACCTGTCATATTTTTGTGTTGATGTTAACTGCAAAAACAGAAATTGAGCATCAATTAGAAGGTTTACGGACAGGAGCAGACGATTATATCCCCAAGCCCTTTGTGATGAACATACTTATATTGAAGATACAGAACTTTATACGTGCCCGTTATCGGATTCTTGATCATTATGCAAAGTCATTGGAAGTAGATCCGCATAAAATGACATTTAATGCATTGGATGAGGCTTTCCTGAAGAAGGCAGTGAATATTGTTGAAGCCAATATGAGTAATCCGGAATTCTTAACAGAAGATTTTACTTCTGAGATGGGAATGGGGCGTACTGCATTGCACTTGAAAATGAAGGCTATCACAGGAGAGTCTACCACTGATTTTGTACGCAAAATACGTTTTAACCGGGCATGTACTTTGTTGAAAGAAGGGCGTTATACTGTTGCAGAAATTAGTGTAATGGTGGGGTTCAGTAGTCCTTCTTATTTCACAACCAGTTTTAAGAAATATGTAGGTTGTTCGCCGGGAGAATATAGTAAAGGAAAGTGGTGAAAGTTAATTTTCTACATATTAATTCCCTGCCAACCAAAAAAACTTATTAACTTTGCGAATCTTTTTGGAAACAATAAAAACTTAATGATATGAATATCTCTTATAACTGGCTGAAAGAGTATGTTAACTTCGATCTTACACCTGATGAAGTAGCTGCTGCGCTTACTTCCATCGGACTGGAAACAGGAAGCGTGGAAGAAGTTCAAACCATTAAAGGAGGTTTGGAAGGACTCGTGATTGGCGAAGTGCTGACATGTGTGGAGCATCCTAATTCAGACCACTTACACATCACCACAGTAAATCTGGGAAATGGAGAACCTACTCAGATTGTGTGCGGAGCTCCTAATGTAGCTGCCGGACAGAAAGTAGTAGTTGCCACATTAGGTACGAAACTTTATGACGGTGATGAATGCTTTACTATAAAGAAATCAAAAATCCGTGGTGTGGAATCTATCGGGATGATTTGTGCAGAAGATGAAATTGGTATCGGAACTTCTCACGACGGTATCATTGTGTTGCCGGAAGATGCTGTTCCGGGTACATTGGCCAAAGATTACTATAATGTAAAGAGTGATTACGTACTTGAAGTAGATATCACTCCAAATCGTGCAGATGCTTGTTCTCATTACGGTGTGGCTCGTGATCTGTATGCTTATCTTATTCAGAACGGTAAACAGGCTACATTACAGCGCCCGTCAGTAGAGGCTTTTGCCGTAGAAAATCATGATCTTGATATTAAGGTAACAGTGGAGAATAGTGAAGCATGTCCTCGCTATGCCGGTGTTACTGTAAAGGGGGTGACAGTGAAAGAAAGCCCGGAATGGTTGCAGAATAAACTCCATCTCATTGGTGTGCGGCCTATTAATAATGTAGTAGATATCACCAATTATATTGTTCATGCTTTCGGACAACCGTTGCACTGCTTTGATGCAGATAAAATCAAGGGTGGGGAAGTAATTGTGAAAACGATGCCTGAAGGTACTCCTTTTGTGACATTGGATGGTGTGGAACGTAAGTTGAACGAACGTGACCTGATGATCTGCAATAAGGAAGAAGCTATGTGTATTGCCGGTGTATTCGGTGGATTGGATTCCGGTTCTACAGAAACTACAACAGATGTATTTATCGAAAGTGCTTATTTTCATCCTACATGGGTGCGTAAGACAGCCCGTCGTCATGGTTTAAACACAGATGCTTCATTTCGTTTTGAAAGAGGTATCGATCCTAATATTACTATTTACTGTCTGAAACTGGCTGCTCTGCTGGTGAAAGAACTGGCGGGAGGTACAATCTCCAGTGAGATTAAAGATATTTGCGTTGCACCTGCACAGGATTTTGTAGTCGAGTTGGCATATGAGAAAATACATTCGTTGGTAGGTAAAGTAATTCCGGTGGAAACAATTAAAAGTATTGTATCCAGTCTGGAGATGAAGATTACAAATGAAACAGCTGAAGGTTTGACATTGGCTGTTCCTCCTTATCGTGTCGATGTGCAGCGCGATTGTGATGTGATTGAAGACATTCTTCGTATCTATGGATATAATAATGTGGAAATTCCTTCTACATTGAAGTCCAGCCTGACAACTAAAGGTGATGCGGATAAATCAAACAAATTACAAAATTTAGTCGCTGAACAATTGGTTGGTTGCGGGTTTAATGAAATATTGAATAACTCTTTGACTCGTGCTGCTTACTATGATGGATTGGAGTCTTATCCTTCTAATCATCTGGTAATGTTGATGAATCCGTTGAGTGCTGATTTGAACAGTATGCGTCAGACATTGTTATTCGGTGGTCTTGAGAGTATTGCTCATAATGCCAATCGTAAGAATGCCGATTTGAAATTCTTTGAATTTGGTAATTGTTATTATTTTGATGCCGATAAGAAGAATCCGGAAAAGACACTGGCTGCCTATTCGGAAGATTATCACCTTGGGTTATGGGTGACAGGCAAAAGAGTTTCAAACTCATGGGCGCATGCAGATGAAAACAGTTCGGTATATGAGTTAAAGGCTTATGTAGAGAATATATTGAAACGTCTGGGGCTTGATTTACGTAATCTTGTAGTAGGTAATCTGACTGATGATATATTTGCAGCTGCTCTTTCTGTTAATACAAAGGGGGGCAAACGTTTGGCTACATTTGGTGTAGTAACGAAGAAGCTACTGAAAGTATTTGATATTGATAATGAAGTGTATTATGCTGATTTTGACTGGAAAGAACTGATGAAAGCTATTCGTTCGGTGAAGATCAGTTACAAAGAAATATCCAAATTCCCGGCTGTGAAACGTGACCTTGCGTTGTTGCTTGATAAGAATGTTCAGTTTGCGGAGATTGAAAAGATAGCGTATGAAACAGAGAAGAAACTTTTGAAAGAGGTAGAACTCTTCGATGTGTACGAAGGTAAGAATCTGGAAGCCGGTAAGAAATCGTATGCAGTGAGTTTCTTGTTGCAGGATGAGTCACAGACGCTTAACGATAAGATGATTGACAAAATCATGTCTAAGTTGGTGAAGAATCTGGAAGAGAAGCTAAATGCGAAACTGAGATAGAAATCTTGTGGAAATTAATAATTTAAAAATTTATAATTAAAATACATACCAATGGGAAGAGCGTTCGAATATAGAAAAGCTACCAAGCTGAAAAGATGGGGCAATATGGCCCGTACATTTACGAGAATAGGTAAACAGATTGCTATTGCTGTAAAGGCCGGTGGACCGGATCCTGAAAACAACCCGCACTTGCGTGCTGTTGTTGCTACTGCAAAACGTGAGAATATGCCGAAGGATAACGTGGAACGCGCTATCAAAAATGCAATGGGTAAAGATCAGAAGGACTATAAAGAAATGAATTATGAAGGATATGGTCCATTTGGTATTGCTGTATTTGTAGAAACTGCAACTGATAATACTACCCGTACAGTAGCTAATGTGCGTAGTGTTTTCAATAAATTTGGCGGAACATTGGGTACTTCCGGTAGCCTTGATTTTATGTTCAGTTGGAAATCTATGTTCACTATTGCCAAGAAAGAAGGATTGGAAATGGATGAACTGATTCTTGAACTGATTGATTACGGAGTAGAGGATGAATATGATGAGGATGAGGAGGAAATCACAATTTATGGTGATCCTAAATCGTTTGCTCAGATTCAGAAATATCTCGAAGATAATGGTTTTGAGGTAAAGGGTGCCGAATTTACCCGTATTCCGAATGACGAAAAAGAACTGAATGATGAACAACGTGCTACTATTGATAAGATGGTAGAGCGCCTTGAAGATGACGAGGATGTTCAGAATGTATATACTAATATGAAACCGGCGTCTGAGGACGAAGAATAATGAAGTATGTCTATAGAACCCAGGGGACTTGTAGTACGAATATTGAACTCGATGTAGAGAATGATATTCTGAAAGAAGTGACCTATTGGGGTGGATGTAATGGTAACTTACAGGGAGTTTCCCGCCTAGTAAAGGGGATGAAAGTAGAAGAGGTAATTACTAAACTGGAGGGTATCCGGTGTAGTGGTCGTCCAACTTCCTGTCCCGATCAGTTATGCAAGGCATTACACGAAATGGGATATTGAAATTAATATAGCATCCAATAAAAAACGGAGACACTATCTTTAAGTGCCTCCGTTTTTATTGGATAGAAGTTCTTTTTTTATTTGTACATATCCGGTGTTATCTTAACACGGAACAGCTCCTCATGAGTCTTGTCTGATAGATAGACATACAGCATCGTTACACCCATTTCTCTGTATATTTTAAGATCATCCGTATTTTTGATAATTTCCGGAAGACTTTCTGTTAATTGTTTTTGAGTAGCCTCTGCGATAGTTGGATCGTCAGCAGTACCCGTGAGGGTATAATAGTAGGTAAATGTGTTATCACCACCTGTGTAGTTGGTACTATCCATTCTTGTCATTTCGTCAATGGTCATAGGACACTGTTTATTTACTTCCTGGGAAGCTATTTCAAATACTTTTTGCTTTGCCTGCTGGCAAGAAGTTAATGTGAGTACAGCAAGGCAAACTGCTGAGAGGATCTTTTTCATATAATGTCTTATTTTTAATTAAATAACGTTCAAAGATAACCGTTTTTAATGAACTGAACAAGTAGTCTGATTGTTTTGTTTATTATCATTAAGGTAGATCACTACCATTCAACAAAACCAGATTAAGCATTGCTTTTGATAGCATTTAATTGTAATTTTGTACAAACATTAAAGAAAAAAGAACAGAACTTTATTATGCGGAATATATTTAAGGATTTAAAGCGTAAAGACCATAAACGCTATTTAGGGGGATTGGATGTGTTTAGATATATCGGTCCCGGATTGCTTGTCACTGTAGGATTTATCGACCCGGGTAACTGGGCTTCTAACTTTGCCGCAGGTTCTGAGTTTGGTTACTCCTTATTATGGGTAGTAACGCTGTCTACCATCATGTTAATCGTACTTCAGCATAATGTAGCGCATTTGGGTATTGTAACCGGACTTTGTTTGTCAGAGGCTGCTACTCAATATACCCCAAAATGGGTATCACGTCCTATCCTTGGGACAGCTGTATTAGCTTCTATATCTACTTCGTTGGCTGAGATTCTTGGGGGAGCCATTGCATTGGAGATGCTACTTGATATCCCTATAATTTGGGGAGCCGTATTGACCACGGCTTTCGTTTCTGTTATGTTGTTTACCAATTCCTATAAAAAGATAGAACGTTCTATTATTGCTTTTGTATCTGTTATCGGACTTTCGTTTATTTATGAGTTGTTTCTTGTGGATATAGACTGGCCGTTAGCTGCGCAAGGTTGGGTGACGCCTGCCATTCCGAAAGGGAGTATGCTTATCATTATGAGTGTGCTTGGAGCGGTAGTAATGCCTCACAATCTGTTTCTTCATTCGGAGGTGATACAAAGCCATGAATATAATAAGCAGGATGATGCTTCCATCCGGAAGGTTCTTAAATATGAATTATTCGATACACTTTTTTCAATGATCGTTGGATGGGCCATCAATAGTGCGATGATTCTGCTTGCTGCTGCTACTTTCTTTAAAAGTGGAATACAGGTAGAAGAGTTGCAACAGGCAAAATCGTTATTAGAACCTTTGTTAGGTAGTAATGCCGCTATTGTGTTTGCTTTGGCTTTGTTGATGGCGGGAGTTTCTTCTACTATAACCAGTGGAATGGCTGCCGGATCTATTTTTGCGGGGATCTTTGGTGAATCATATCATATAAAGGATAGTCATTCACAGGTAGGTGTTATTCTCTCTTTAGGTATCGCTTTGCTACTGATATTTTTCATCGGTGATCCTTTCAAAGGATTGCTTATATCACAGATGGTGCTGAGTATTCAATTGCCGTTTACTGTATTTTTGCAAGTCGGGTTGACTTCTTCGCGGAAAGTAATGGGCAATTATGTGAATAGTCGTTGGAGTACATTTGTGCTTTATGCTATTGCAATAGTAGTATCTGTATTGAATATCATGTTGCTGTTTTCATGAAAAGATAAGATAGCAAGAAACAGGTTGCCATTGCTGAATGGTAGTACTAATTTTACCCGGTAAAACTTAATAATTATGAGTAATAAACAAGACGAGATTAATTTTGCTCGCGTGGCAGATGCCATTGAGTATATTACCCGCAACTACCAGGAGCAGCCTTCGTTATTCGATATGGCGGAGGAGGCGAATGTGAGTATTTATCATTTTCAACGGCTATTTACAGAATGGGCAGGAGTAAGTCCGAAGAAATTCCTGCAATATATCAGTGTAAATCGTGCTAAGAGAATCCTGAAAGAAGGGCAGGGAAGTCTTTTTGATGCTGCTTTTGAAATCGGGCTTTCGGGTACGGGGCGTTTGCACGAACTTTTTATTCATATTGAAGGAATGACCCCCGGAGAATATAAAGTCGGTGGCAAAGGCTTAACCATAAACTATCGTTTTGCCAAAACTCTTTTTGGTGAAATATTAGTAGCATCTACTTCTAAAGGAGTATGTTATATGACTTTTTGTGACAACCGGGAGCAGGCATTGGCAGAACTGGGGCATCACTTTCCATTCGCTACGTTTGAGAAACATCCCGATGAGTTTCAGGAACGTGCCCTTGCTGTTTTTTCTATGGATTGGACGAATCTCAATGAGGTAAAGCTACATTTGCGTGGTACGGAATTCCAGCTGAAGGTTTGGGAGACATTGTTAAAGATACCAATGGGAACATTGACCACTTACGGAGACATTGCTAATTATCTGGATAGTCCCAGTTCATCCCGTGCTGTAGGAACAGCAGTAGGAGACAATCCGGTAGCATTCTTAATTCCTTGTCATCGTGTCATTCGTTCTACCGGTGCTTTAGGAGGTTACCATTGGGGATTGACCCGCAAAACTGCTATAATAGGATGGGAAGCTGCTAAGATAGAAGAACAAAGAAATCGTCTAATGACTGATAATTAATACTCGTAGAAATCTTGTGAACTCAGGATTCTCGATTGTAAATATAAACATCTTATGAAGATAATAACTTATAATGTGAATGGCCTGCGTGCCGCAGTTTCAAAAGGTTTGCCTGATTGGCTGGCACAAGAACAGCCGGATGTACTTTGTTTGCAGGAAACCAAATTGCAACCAGAACAATATCCCGGTGAAGCTTTTGAGGCACTGGGGTATAAAGGCTATTTATATTCTGCACAAAAGAAAGGTTACAGTGGCGTAGCTATCCTTACCCGTCGTGAGCCCGATCATGTGGAATATGGAATGGGAATTGAAGAATATGATAATGAGGGGCGTTTTATTCGTGCCGATTTTGGTGATTTATCAGTTGTGAGTGTATATCATCCTTCTGGGACAAGTGGTGATGAACGACAGGCATTCAAAATGGTGTGGCTGGAAGCTTTCCAGAAGTATGTAACAGAATTGCAAAAGTCCCGTCCCAATTTGATTCTTTGCGGAGATTACAATATTTGTCATGAAGCGATAGATATCCACGATCCTGTCCGTAATGCTACGAATAGCGGTTTCTTACCGGAAGAACGGGAGTGGATGACTCGTTTTCTTTCTGCTGGTTTTGTTGATTCTTTCCGCACATTGTATCCTGAAAAACAAGAGTACACTTGGTGGAGTTATCGTTTCAATTCACGTGCAAAGAATAAAGGGTGGCGTATAGACTACTGTATGGTAAGTGAACCTGTACGCCCGATGCTGAAGAGTGCCTGTATATTGAATGAAGCGGTACACTCAGATCATTGTCCGATGGTGTTGGAAGTAAAGGACTGATTACATTAGAGTATACTAATGCTCAGTTTACGACTGTCTCCTCCGTCACGAAACTCACACAGATAAATCCCCTGCCAGGTACCCAGGTTTAACTTGTGGTTCTTGATGGGGATTGTGACTGAACTGCCAATTAATGACGCTTTGATATGTGCACTCATATCGTCTGGTCCTTCCAGAGTATGAATGAAGTAAGGTGCTCCATCCGGAACCAGTTTATTAAAGAAGGTTTGGAAGTCTTTACGGACATCCGGATCTGCATTTTCATTGATTGTAATTCCTGCCGAAGTATGCTTGATAAACACTACAAGTAACCCATTTTCGGGGAGTTCTGGTAAATGTGATACAATGTCGCGGGTTATCAGATGAAAACCACGTGGGTAGTGTGGCAATTGTATATCCAAGGTTATAGCCATTATATTACTGCATTTTTGTTATGTCTGCAAAGATACTTTTTTATATTTTTGCACAAATAAATAATAGAAACAAAAATGGAAGATAGAATACAGCGTGCCGTTGAATTTTTCAAAAGCGGTTATAATTGCTCTCAGTCTGTAGTGGCTGCTTTTGCTGATATGTATGGATTTACCGAAGAACAGGCTTTTCGTATGTCAGCCTCTTTCGGAGGAGGTATTGGGCGTATGAGAGAGACTTGTGGGGCTGCTTGCGGTATGTTTCTGTTGGCCGGACTGGAAACAGGGGCAACTGACGGAGCCGATAAGGAAGGGAAAGCCGCTAACTATGCTTTGGTACAGGAACTTGCTGCTGAGTTCAGGAAAAGGAATGGCTCACTGAACTGTGGCGAACTATTAGGTTTGAAGAAAAAAGCTCTTTTGTCATCAGTTCCTGAAGAAAGAACCAAGCAATATTATGCTAAACGTCCGTGTACCAGGATGGTAGAACAAGCTGCCCGAATTTGGGTGGAATATCTCGAAAAATACCCGAAATAGCTATAAAAAAGCCGTTTTTATTACAGATTATGCAAAAAAACGCCCAATAAAGTGTTATATAACATAAATATAACTATATTTGCAGCTGAAATAAAACCTGAAAGCTGAGAGGTTGTCAGTTTTTACATCATGTTTAACTAAAATTTCTAAAGCAAATGTTGAAAGAAAAAGCAGGTGAAATTGCAGGTAAAATCTGGAATGCACTGGACGGTACAGAAGGTCTGACCGCTAAGCAAATCAAGAAAGTAACTAAGCTGGTAGACAAAGACTTGTTCTTGGGTCTTGGTTGGTTGCTAAGAGAAGACAAAGTTTCTACTCAGGAAATTGATGGTGAACTTTTCATTAAATTGAACTAAGAGAGTAAATCACTTACCCATAAAAAATGCGTTGATACATTTCTGAATGTTATCAGCGCATTTTTTTATGTAGATGATTTGCGCATTTTTATTGTAAATAAAGGCAAATGATATGAATCTGGTACGGATTTTCTAATTTCCAGTATGGAGTATTAAATAGAAGACTCGAATGAAAAGTTAAAAAAAACTTCTGTTTCTACTTTTATAAGTTCTATGGAAAAAAATAAAGTAATATTGCAAGATAAGAATTCTGAAGATATCCAAGAAAAAACTGCATCAAAAATAATAAGTCGAAATGATTTATGTCCATGTGGAAGCGGTAAGAAATATAAGAATTGTCATGGAAGATAGCCTTGTTTTAGTTGTCTTTTTGTTTTATTACAGTAGTACACTTAGCCCTTTGGAGTTATTAAAAAAATAGCTTTTAAAACCTCATATTTTTCATTATCTTTGTGCCCAATAAAAGAGTTGTTATTTATTGTATATTGTCATTTGTTTTACGAATGTTTTACGAGAGTATCCTTCTTTTATCATAAAGTTCTTATTTATAATTAGATAGTTGTTTTAGAATGAAGAATATACGTAATTTTTGCATCATTGCTCATATTGACCACGGTAAATCAACGTTAGCAGATCGTCTGCTGGAATTCACCAACACCATACAGGTGACCGCAGGCCAGATGCTGGATGATATGGATCTGGAAAAGGAGAGAGGTATCACCATTAAGAGCCATGCCATACAGATGGAGTATACATATAAAAGCGAAAAGTATATTCTGAATTTAATTGATACTCCGGGACACGTGGACTTCTCATATGAAGTTTCCCGTTCTATTGCTGCTTGTGAAGGTGCATTGCTCATTGTAGATGCTTCGCAAGGAGTACAGGCGCAGACAATCTCGAATCTTTATATGGCCATTGAACATGATCTGGAAATTATTCCCGTCATTAATAAATGCGATATGGCAAGTGCCATGCCCGAAGAAGTAGAAGACGAAATCGTTGAGTTGCTGGGTTGTAAGCGTGATGAAATCATACGTGCATCCGGAAAGACGGGGATGGGAGTAGAAGAAATACTCGCTGCTGTTATTGAGCGTATACCTCATCCGCAAGGAGATGATGAAGCGCCGTTGCAGGCATTGATTTTCGACTCTGTATTTAATTCATTCCGCGGAATTATTGCTTATTTCAAGATAGTAAACGGAGTGATTCGTTCCGGTGATAAGGTGAAATTTTTTAATACCGGAAAAGAATATGCAGCCGACGAAATCGGAGTACTCAAGATGGATATGGTTCCGCGTAAGGAATTACGTACCGGAGATGTAGGATATATCATTTCGGGTATTAAGACTTCCAAAGAAGTAAAGGTAGGTGATACTATCACACATATTGCCCGTCCTTGTGACAGAGCAATTGATGGGTTTGAAGAGGTAAAACCAATGGTATTTGCCGGTGTATATCCTATTGAGGCCGAAGAGTTTGAAGATCTGCGTGCTTCTTTGGAAAAATTGCAGTTGAATGATGCTTCGCTTACTTTCCAGCCGGAATCTTCATTAGCTTTAGGCTTTGGGTTCCGTTGCGGATTCCTGGGTCTGCTTCATATGGAGATTGTGCAGGAACGTCTTGATCGTGAGTTCGACATGAATGTGATTACTACCGTGCCAAACGTTTCTTATAATATCTACGACAAGCAGGGAAACATGACTGAGGTACATAACCCCGGTGGTATGCCCGATCCTACAATGATAGACCGTATTGAAGAGCCTTATATCAAGTCCTCTATTATCACCACTACCGACTATATCGGTCCTATTATGACCCTTTGCTTAGGTAAACGAGGTGAGCTGATTAAACAGGAATATATTTCCGGCAATCGTGTAGAAATATATTATAACATGCCTTTGGGTGAGATTGTGATCGATTTCTACGATCGACTGAAAAGTATCTCCAAAGGATATGCTTCTTTTGATTATCATCCGGATGGTTTCCGACCGTCCAAGCTTGTAAAACTGGATATTCTGCTGAATGGCGAATCTGTTGATGCACTTTCTACATTGACTCATTTTGATAACGCTTATGATATGGGACGCCGTATGTGCGAGAAGTTGAAGGAACTGATTCCTAGACAGCAGTTTGAAATTGCTATCCAAGCGGCTATCGGTGCTAAAATTATAGCCCGTGAAACGATAAGGGCAGTTCGTAAGGATGTGACTGCAAAATGTTATGGTGGTGATATCAGCCGTAAACGTAAGTTGCTTGAAAAACAGAAAAAAGGTAAGAAACGAATGAAGCAGATTGGTAATGTAGAAGTGCCTCAGAAAGCATTTCTTGCTGTGCTAAAGCTTGATTAAAACTTTTTTGTGATAGCTAAAAGAGGGTGTATCTTGAACAAATAGCGCTGTTAATAGTTTTAGATACACCAGGTAATTGCCATCTGTCCACAGAGCTTTCCCTGGCAATTACTTAAATACGTACAATACAAAATGAGAAAAGTTCTGTCTTTTTCGGTTTTCCTTATAATAGGTCTTCTCCTGTCTCAGTTCTTGCCAGTGCTTGCGGGAAGCGGATATGGCGCAGTGAAGACTGTTGCTAATATATTGCTTTATATTTGCCTGGGATTTATTATGATTAATGTAGGCAGAGAGTTTGAAGTTGATAAATCCCGTTGGAAAAGTTACACTGAAGATTATTTTATAGCAATGGCTACGGCTGCTATGCCTTGGTTGCTGATTGCCCTTTATTATGTATTTGTATTGCTTCCTCCAGAGTTTTGGAATAGTTGGGAAGCGTGGAAAGAGAACTTATTACTGAGTCGTTTTGCAGCTCCTACTTCTGCCGGTATTCTTTTTACTATGTTGGCTGCCATTGGGCTCAAAGCAAGTTGGATGTACAAGAAGATTCAGGTACTTGCCATTTTCGATGATCTTGATACCATTCTTTTGATGATTCCCCTTCAGATTATGATGATTGGTTTACGCTGGCAGCTGATTATTGTCGTTCTGATCGTATTTTTGTTACTATTGTTTGGTTGGAGACAGTTGAGCAAGTATAATTGGAGGCAGGACTGGAAAGCAATTTTATTTTATTCTACCCTTGTCTTTGTTGCTACTCAATCTTTGTATCTGATCAGTAAAGGTCTGTATGGCGAAGAAGGAAGTATTCACATTGAAGTGTTGCTGCCTGCGTTTATATTAGGCATGATAATGAAGCACAAAGAGATAGATACTCCAATGGAACGCAACGTTTCTACTGGTATTTCTTTCCTGTTTATGTTTCTGGTAGGTATGAGTATGCCTCATTTTATAGGTGTCAATTTTGCAGAGACTCAAGCTGGAGAATATTCCGTTACCGGTTCACAGGAGATGATGCCGTGGGGAGTGATTGCTCTTCATGTGCTCATTGTTTCTTTATTATCGAATATCGGAAAGTTATTTCCCGTCTTTTTCTATCGGGATCGCAAATTCAGTGAGCGATTAGCTTTGTCTATTGGTATGTTTACCCGTGGTGAAGTAGGAGCAGGGGTTATTTTCATAGCTCTTGGTTACAATCTTGGTGGGCCTGCTTTGGCTATTTCGGTTCTTACAATCGTACTGAACTTAATATTAACCGGAATCTTTGTTCTTTGGGTAAAAAAACTAGCTTTGAGAAGCTATATGGAATAATAGAAATAATATTAAATCATATACTAACTAAAACACACATATTATGACTATCTTACGTTCAATGAGGAATTTCTCGGCTATGAATATTGTGGCGAGTATTTTGTTGTTTGTAACTGCCATAGCTGCTGCTATTATTGCTAATTCTCCGTTGGCTCCTGCCTACCAGGAGTTTCTTTCACATGAACTTCATTTCCGGATAGGAAGTTTCAATCTGCTTTCACATGGAGGTCAGAATCTGACTATGATTGAGTTTATTAACGATGGGTTGATGACTGTATTTTTTCTGTTAGTTGGGTTGGAGATAAAACGTGAATTATTGGTGGGAGAGTTGTCTTCTTTCCGTAAAGCAGTATTACCGTTTATTGCAGCCTGTGGTGGTATGCTGATTCCTGTTCTTATTTATTCGTTTATTTGTACCCCGTACACTCCCGAAGGACAGGGGCTTGCCATTCCGATGGCTACAGATATTGCTTTTTCATTGGGTGTGCTTAGCTTATTGGGGAAACGTGTCCCGTTAAGTCTGAAAATTTTTCTGACAGCTTTTGCTGTGGTCGATGATATTGGCGGTATTCTTGTTATTGCAGTCTTTTATAGTTCGCATGTGGCTTATGGATATCTGCTGGTAGCTGCTTTGCTTTTTGTACTACTTTATTTTATCGGTAAACATGGAGCAACCAATAAATTGTTCTTTTTGATTATTGGGGTTATTATCTGGTATCTTTTCTTGCAATCAGGTATTCATAGTACGATTGCCGGGGTACTGTTTGCCTTTATAATTCCGGCCAAACCTCAGCTACATGTTGGTAAGTATATTGAGCGTATCCGCCGTATAATCAATACATTCCCGACTATGGAAGGAAACAGCATTGTTCTTACTAATGAGCAAATTGCCAAGTTGAAACAGGTAGAGTCTGCTTCCGACCGTGTAATTAGCCCTTTACAATCTTTGGAAGATAATCTTCATGGAGCAGTCAATTACATTATTCTACCATTGTTTGCTTTTGTAAATGCAGGAGTTGTGTTTAGTGGAGGGGGAGAAGTAATGGGCAAGGTCAGTATAGCAGTAGCTTTAGGTTTACTGTGTGGTAAGTTTTTGGGGATTTATTTCTTTACCTGGCTGGCTATTAAGAGCAGGCTGACACCTATGCCGGAAGGTATGAATTGGAAGAATATAGCAGGTGTTTCTTTGTTGGGTGGTATTGGTTTTACCGTGTCATTGTTCATTGCTAATCTTTCATTCGGCTCCACATATCCTATATTGTTGAATCAGGCTAAATTCGGAGTCCTTTCAGGTACGGTTCTGGCAGGTGCTTTAGGATATATTGTACTCTATCTGGTATTACCCAAGAAGAAATGACTATTTTTTGCGACTTTATTTGCTGTTGTAAATATTTGTGGATAGAAAAAGAAACAGAAATGAAAAGACTGAATATGTTAGTTGGGTAAGAAAAATATACAAACTTTTATTTTGTTAAACAGTTGATTATGAAGTGGTTATAGGATGCTGTTTTTACTCGTAGAAGATCGATCCGAAACACACCGAGAAACACTTCGTTGGTCGTAGAGAAACGAACCGTTTCTCTACGACCAATAATTTGATTTTTTATAAGAATTTACAAAAATAAGGCGGAAGAAGGGGGAATGCTTTCTTTGTTGTAAGTAAAACTTATTTCTTTATGTTATTCGTCATCTCCTTCACTTTCATCGATAGGCAGAATTTTCTGACTTTCTTCATGTGGCAATTGTTCCACTTGCCGGAGTTTTCTTTCGATGGCACGGGTACGTTTTCCCATTACCTCTTCCAGCTGATCACCGGCATTTTGCAGATTCTTTTGTACTTTTTCAAGTAATCCGCCAAATTTACTGAATTCTGTTTTTACCGCTCCCAGCACAGTCCATACTTCTCCCGTTCTTTTTTGAATGGCAAGTGTGCGGAAGCCCATTTGCAGGCTGTTTAGAATGGCACCCAGAGTGGTTGGTCCTGTAATTACGATTTTGTATTCCTTTTGCAGCATCTCTACTAAGGCTGTACGACGTATAACCTCTGCGTAAATACTCTCGAAGGGCAGAAACAGGATAGCAAAGTCTGTTGTGTAAGGTGGGTCGACGTATTTATCATGAATGTCTTTTGCCATTTTTTTGATTGTATTCTCCAGTTGTTTCCCGGATGATTCTATCAGTACGGTATCTCCTGCTTCAAAGGCATCATAGTATTGCTCGTAGACATCTTTTGGAAATTTCGCATCAATAGGGAGATATACCGTACTGTTAGCATCATCTTTACCCGGTAGCTTGATGGCAAACTCCACGAATTCAGTTCCGCTTTTCTTCGTTTTGACATTGGCATCATATTGTTCGGGACTCATCATTTGTTCCAGTAATGCTCCCAATTGTACTTCACCGAAAGTGCCCCGCATTTTTACATTGCTCAGCACTTTTTTCAACCCTCCTACGTCTTGTGCCAGAGATTTCATTTCTCCCAATCCTTTCTGCACATTTTCAAGCTGTGACCGCACTATCTCAAAAGACTGCCCGATACGTTCGTTCAGCGTCTTTTGTAATTTTTCTTCTACCATGAGTCGCATGTCATCCAGACGCTTTTCTGTAGATTTTAGTAACATTTCCTGCTGACGTGCCATTGTATCAAACTTCTGTCTTTGCAGTTCTCCGGTGGTCATCATATTTTTGTGTAGTACATCCTGCACCTGTTGCATGCTTTGATTGAGGGCTTGCGTCATTTCCATGCGGAGTTCGCGTATGCTACGATTCAGCTCTTCACGGTTCTCCTGCATTTGCTGTCGCAAAGCAGTTTGCAGTTGCTCACTTTGTGCCTGCCCGTTATTTTTAGTCAGTATTAAAATGATGAGCCCAATCAGTAGGATGATAGTGACAATGAGTAAAATCAGTTCCATGAGTTAATACGTCAGTATTTCATTACCGGTTTCAGTTATCAGAATCATGTTTTCCCATTGTGCCGACGGCATTCCGTCGTCCGTACAGACAGTCCATCCGTCCGCATCGTCTATGAATACTTCGTATGTACCCATATTTATCATTGGTTCTATGGTAAATGTCATTCCTGGAACAATCATCATACCTGTACCCCGGCGGCCAAAGTGTTCCACATCCGGTTCCTCATGAAAATGCATGCCTACTCCATGTCCGCAAAGATCACGTACTACACTATATCCGTTTTTTTCGGCATGTTCTTGGATAGCGGCACCTACATCGCCCAGTCGTGCCCAGGGTTGTGCAGCAGCGATGCCTATTTCCATACATTCTTTGGTGACTTGTACCAGCCGTCGCATCTCCGGATTTACATCTCCAATCATAAACATACGTGAGGCATCTGAGAAATATCCTTTATAGATAGTTGAAACATCTACATTAACAATATCTCCACTACTCAGAATTTCATTTTTACTTGGTATACCGTGACATACTACTTCGTTGATGCTTGTACATACACTTTTGGGGAATCCTTCATAATTGAGTGGGGCAGGGATAGCACCGTGGCTCGTTGTGAAGTCATATACCATACGGTCGATTTCTTCTGTAGACATGCCTTCACGAATGTTCTCGGAAACATAATCCAGCAGTGCAGTATTGATTTTAGCACTTTCGCGTATACCTTCCAACTGTTCCGGTGTACGGAGTACCTTTCGTGGAGGGAGTTTTATGCCTTGTTTTCTGTATTTTTGAATTTTATCTTCTATCTCGTCCGGGTAATTAGAAGGGGTGAACCGGAAGCCCTTGATGAACTTTTTCATTGTTTCTGTATATTTTATCTTTCAGTCAATGGTACAAAGGTAGAGAATTAATATTAGTAATTAATTGCTTTCGGTTGGATAAATAACTATCTTTATTGATTGAAAGTGCTATGGGCAGGTATTGTATATTAAAAGTGGAGACTGATTTTTTGATTTTCTTTTCAGTTTAGAATAGGAGTTTGGGGGCATATGACGATTGAATTTATTAACAGGATTATATGAAAAAAATGTGATTAATCTTTTTCAATTATTTAATGATTTGTATATTGCGAGAGTTTAATATTATACAACACAAATAGTAAAGCAAGAAGAACATGAAATTACATGAATGCATTATGAGAACACGATTACTGGTTTCCTTTTGTTGTGTGCCCATTCTATCTGTTAGTGCAACTATATCGCAGTTGCCTACAAAGATGGAGTCCTTCAGCAAATGGCTTTAGTGAACAACTATTACATGACCAACAATGCAATTTCCGCAGGAACTAACGATTGGGTAAAATCCGCTTATTTCACAGGGTGTATGGAGTTTTATAAGGTTTATCAGGATCAGAAGTTACTTGATTATATGACCTTATGGGCCGAAAAAAATAAGTGGGCGTTGGGAGTAAATGCCGACAAGCATGGTGCTGACGGGCAAGTGTGTGGACAAACTTACATTGATTTGTATCAGTTGGATAAAAATAAACAGGAGTATAAGATACAGGCTATTAAAGAGTGTGTGGATAATTTAATTACTAATCCGCAGGAATCTATTGACGATTGGTGGTGGGTAGATTCTTATTTTATGGCGATGCCTCTTTTCTCGAAACTGGGAGATTTGTATAAAGATAACGTTTATTTTGAACGGATGCATGCTATGCATACCTATTCAAAAACGCGTTGGAAACTTTATGATGAAACAGACCACATTTGGTTTCGTGATAGTACGCAGGTACCTGCCAAGAGCCTGAGTCCCAATAGGAAGAAAGTCTGTTGGTCTCGTGGAAATGGTTGGGCGGTTGCTGCTTGTGTTCGTGTCTTGAATGATCTGCCTGCCGACCATTCTTATAGAGTGGAGTATGTTCAGTTGCTGACCGAAATGGCAGCAGCTTTAAAAGCCTGTCAGCGTGAAGATGGCTTCTGGAATAGAAATTTGGCAGATCCGGAACATCTGGCAGGTCCGGAAACAAGCGGTACAGCCCTTTTTGTATATGGCTTATCTTGGGGAATAAATCACGGAGTACTCGATAGAGAGTTTTATCTGCCTGTGGTTCTCAAAGCGTGGAATGGAATGACTACGATTGCGGTTCATAAAAACGGACTTTTAGGATATGTTCAAGGACCTGGTTTCAAGCCGGAATCAAACTATCCCTTAAATGCTGAATCGACTTGGGACTATGGAGTCGGAGCTTTCCTGTTGGCCGGAAGTGAAGTTGTAAAACTGGCCGAAGGTGAAATGCCGGAAGTAGGTGATTTACCGGAACCGCCTATCGAGGCAGTGAATATAAACGTGACGGCAAGTACTTATGAAACCGGTACGACAAATACTCCGGAAAAGACTTTGGATCGGGATTTCAATACACGTTGGTCGGCCGAAGGTGAACAATGGATTAAGTACGATTTACTATCAGAAGAAACAATAGCAACGGTTGATATTGCATTTTGGGATGGACATAAGCGTAAGTTTAACTTCTCAATAGAGCTTTCGACGGATGATGAAAACTGGACAGAAGTTTTTAATGGGCAATCCGGAGGAAATACGGATCGTTGGGAGACGTTTTACATAGGTCTTTGTAAAGCCCGCTATGTCAGAATAAGCGGAAAGGGAAATACTAAAAATAAATGGAACAGCATTTTAGAGACTCGTATTAATATCATAGACGTGCCAACGGATATCAATAGGATCGAAAATCAAACAGCTGTGACGATATACCCGAATCCGGCTTCGGATGTCTTGAATATTGAAGGTACTGATGATGGTGAGACGATTTGTATATACAATGCTTTGGGAGTCAAGGTTATAGAAACATGGAACCGGACAATTGATATATCTTCTTTTTCAACTGGGATTTATTTTGTGAAAGTTCAGAATGCGGTCTTTAAGGTTATCATACAATGATTTTGACATTTGCTATGTTGCGTATCATGTTGTGAACGCCTTAAAAACCGGTTCGATTTTCTGTATTTCCGATTCAAATCCAAACCAATAACCGGCTTGTCCTTCCTGATTTATTGGCAAGAAGCACAAACGCAGTGTTTCTTTGTATTCACCATAGAGGATTGTCCATGTTTCAGGAGGAACCTGCCGCTTGGTTTTGACTTTTTCAGCCGGAAGTTTCTTTAACGACATACCCGCCTCTATCCAGGCGATGCTTACTTGCGTCTGATAGTCAGTATAGTACTTTTTACAGAATTCATACAGAATCAATCCTCTTTTCTCCAGACTCAGTGGTTGGTCTATCAGCCCAATCTCTATCAGATGATTTAAAAGTTCGTGTAGAAATGTTTGGTTTTCCAGAATCAATTTTCGCGTGATAGACTGCCAGGCAGGAGTGTTATAGAAACCATCTAATAATCGTGAGAGGTAGCGGGCTGTTTGTAGCTCATCTACACTGATTTCCCTGGTTTGCAACACTTCGTAAGGTGGGAGTGGGGCATATTGAATCCCTAATTCTTCCGCTCTTCTCCGCATTTCTGTACCGGGAAGCAACTTTAACGATTCCAATTGTATTTCTCCTGCTCCATATTCGGCAAGGGTTCGTATGTCTTCGAATATTTCGGAGAGATGATACAGCGGTAGTCCGGCAATAAGATCGGCATGAGTCTCCATATTGGGCAGTGCACAGAGATATTTCAGTCCGTTCAGTGCATCGGATAAGCGTCCCATCCGTCGGCTTTGTTCGAGCACAGGCTCACGCAAACTCTGAATGCCGGCTTCCAGATGGAGCAAACCTTTGGGAAGCTTGGCAAGTTCTTGTTTCAGCTCTTCGGAGAGCAAGGCCGGGTGTATCTCAAGATGAAAGCAGATATCAGGAGAAAATTCGAGAAACAGATTGAGTAGTTCTTTGGCCCGTTTGTTATTGTAATTGAAGGTACGGTCAAGTACGCGAATGTTCTTGATACCATGTCGGTGGATCTCTTTTAAGCGTTCACGGATGACCTCTATAGAGAGTGTCCGTACCGGTTTTTCTCCACCGCTTACACAGAAGGCGCACGTGTTGAAGCAGCCTCGTGTTGTTTCAAGTTGTACAAATGGTTTACTCCAGTTGAAGAAGCGACTTTGTTCTGGCGAAATGAGATTGGCAAACTCCATGACGCGGGCAATTCCATTGTCGCGATAGCCTCCTTCTTTATCAAGGTAGCACAATCCGGCAATGGTATTCCAGTTTTCCGGTTGGTTCCAACACTCAAGCCACTGTGGGAATACCTCTTCACCTTCTCCACGAAACACACAACTGACAAATGGATTCTTGCGCAGAAACGCTTCGTTGTCTCCCAAAAACTCAGGTCCTCCCATAACTACACAACATTGCGGAAGCAACGCTTTAGCTCTTGAAACAATATGTAGTAACTGCTCGTGATTGAACAGCCAATTGGTGGCGGCAATGATATCCGGTTGGTGATAATAGATACTGTTTGCCACCATACCTGCATTTTCATTAATAGTAGCTGATACGATTTCCCATTCGATGGAGTTATCTGTTGCAATTTGAGCATGCAGTGCCGGTAACGCCAAAGAGGAGTGGGCATAAGAGCTATTTAAGTCGAGCCAAAGAATTTTCATGCAAGAATTTTAACGTTTATGGCCGCAAAGGTATAAAAAAGCAGGCTTTATTCACACATCGTTGATTAAAAACGCTATATTTGTCGTCATATATTAACTATAAGTCATAAGAATATGAGAAAATTAAACTATGCACGATTTATATTGTTATTAGTATTGACACTTGGTTTAAATGCTTGTGGTGGTGACGATGTTTACTACACAGATGATTATTTACGTAATAGTGATGAAAAGTTGTGTGGAAAAACGTGGTCGGAAAATTATACAGAAGATAATATGAAGTGTGTCCATCAGCTGAAATTTACGAAAGATAGGAGCGGACAAGAGATATTCAACTATTATCGTGTCGGCGAATCACGTCCTGCACGTACTGAAAGTTATAATTTTGATTGGGAATGGATAGATCAGGAAATGGAAGGGTTGAAACTGGATCGTGGTGCCGGAGAGATTCACTATTTTGATAATGTCTGGGTACGTCAGAACTATCTTTCTGGTAAATTGGATGGTATAGAAGTGACATTTGTAAAAGAATAAAATAACGAATATGAAAATATTGAATCCTATAAAGTTGCTGTTGGTATTGACCATGCTGGCTGTTGGCTTTTCTTCTTGTGAAGAAGATGATGAAACCATTTATGATTATCTCATTGGGCGTACGTGGGTGGGTGATCTGGGGTTTATTGATGGACCTTATGCGCTGGAAAGTGGCATCACCTTCAAAGGAAATGATTATGCAGTAGATAGGCAGTTTTATTATGCCGAAGATGGTGGCGGTGAAGCTGGTACCCTGAGGCTTAATTGGTGGATAGATATGGGAACGTTATATCTGGATTATGGTCCGGATTATCCTCTGTTAGAGATCAGAGGAGTGTATATCACCGGACGTTTCCTTTATGGTGAGCTTTATGCAGATGGAAATTATGAGTTCAGCGTCACGTTGGAAGCAAACTAAAGTTATTATTTATTCTTTGGATAGCATGCTAATATCCAACTACTAATATAGTATTTTAACAGTGACTTAAAATGCATATTAACAGTGTGTTAAGTACGTACTTTTATACCCCAAAAGTACGTACTTTTTTATAGTCTGATTTGCAGTTGTTTTTAGGATGAAATTTATGGTATATGGTTATTGCTTTAGAAACAACTTTTTGAAATTAGGCGGATACGGCGTCTCAAACTCCATTAGTTCGTTTGTCACCGGATGATAGAAACAAAGTTTGAATGCATGCAGAGCCAATCGGCCAATAGGGTTGGGAACACCTTCGCCACCATATCTTCCGTCACCGATAATGGGATGTCCCAAGTCTTGCATATGTACACGAATCTGATTCTTACGTCCTGTTTCCAGATCGAGTTCCATCAATGAGTATCCGTTGGCACGTTTGATGGTGTGATAATGTGTGATTGATTTGGAGCCACCATCATCGTATTGGCTGGAACTTACATACAATGTACGGTCTGTTAACCAGGAGGTTACTGTGCCGTGATCCTTCTCCATTTCGCCTTCCACAACTGCTACATAACGACGGTCTGTAACAATATCATGCCAGTATTCGCGCAAAGTATGCTGGGTCTTTTCGTCTTTAGCAAACATCATTATGCCTGATGTATCGCGGTCCAGACGATGTACTACGTATACGCGGTGGTGTTTGCCCGAGCGTTGTACATATTCATTCAGGATGGTATAGGCTGTACGTTCTTTCTGGCGTTCGGTGTTCACTGAAAGCAAACCTTCCTTTTTCTCTATTACAATGATAAAGGCATCTTCGTACACAATCTTCAGCAGGCGGTTATTGAATTCTTTCCGGCCTTTATCTTTGCTGATCTGTACCTTCATACCCGGCTTTAAAGCAAAGTCAAACTGAGTGGTTATTACATTGTCTACATAAACCACACGTTTGCTTAATAATGATTTCAGCTTTGTACGGCTGGCATCCGGCATTTTAGCAGCGAGGAATCCCATGAGGTCCATTGGTTCCTTCACTAAATAACCGGTATATTGTGCCCGGGCTTTCTCAGCCGGGGTTCTTTTAGGTCTTTTTTCTTTAGCCATTTTTTCTCTTTTATCTGAGTTCAAGCAATACTACATTTTCTACATGGTGCGTATGTGGGAACATATCGACCGGTTGCACGGCTGTCACCTTATATTTCACATCAAGCAGTTGTAAGTCGCGTGCCTGGGTGGCCGGATTACAACTGACATATACAATTCGTTTGGGTTCGGCAAACAAGATAACATCCACTACATCCTGATGCATTCCAGCACGGGGAGGGTCGGTTATAATTACATCCGGACGTCCGTATTCGTTGATGAAATCCTGCGTCAGCATATCTTTCATATCTCCTGCAAAGAACAGTGCATTATGGATGTCATTAATTTCTGCATTTACTTTTGCGTCTTCAATGGCTTCGGGCACATATTCGATACCGATTACTTGGCGAGCCTGACGTGATACGAAGTTAGCGATGGTTCCCGTACCCGTATAAAGGTCATAGACCAGTTCGTTTCCGGTCAATCCAGCAAAGTTACGGGCTATTTTATATAGATTGTATGCTTGCTCCGAGTTTGTCTGGTAGAATGATTTCGGTCCTACTTTGAAGCGCAGTCCTTCCATCTCTTCAAACATATGATCGTTGCCTTTGAATACGTGTACGTCCAGATCATTGATAGTATCGTTACACTTATTATTAATAATGTATAGGAGGGAAGTTATTTCGGGGAATGTATCTGCTACGTATTGCAACAGTTGCTTGAAAAGTTTCATTTCGCTCTCTTCTACAATCTTGCAGATGATAATTACCATCAATTCTCCTGTAGATGATGTGCGGACAATCATGTTGCGAAGCATACCTTCCTGAGAACGCAGGTTGATGAATGAGTAATTGTGTTCGTAGGCATAATCGCGTACTGCATTGCGGATACGATTGGATATATCATCCTGCAACCAGCATTTTTCTATTGCCAATACTTTATCAAATGCTCCGGGAATGTGGAAACCTACAGCATTCATCTGATCGTATTTCACATCTTGTTTTACTTCTTCGTTGGTGAGCCAGCGCTTGTTGGAGAAAGTGAACTCCAGTTTGTTCCGGTAGAATTCGGTTTTGGCAGAACCCAGGATAGGAGATACCTCCGGCAGTTCAATTTTACCAATACGTCTCAGATTATCTTCTACTTGTTTCTGCTTGAATTTTATTTGCTCTGCATAAGGCAACACTTGCCACTTGCAGCCACCGCATACACCATAGTGCTGGCAGAAAGGAACGGCACGTATCGGAGAGAGTTCGTGAAACTTCACTGCTTCTGCTTCGGCATATTTATTCTTTTTACGTTTGATTTGCAGGTCTACTACATCACCCGGTACTACGTAAGGAACAAAAATCACCAGGTCGTTTACTTTTGCTATGGCTTTTCCTTCGGCAGCCACATCCGTAATTGTTATCTTCTCCAGTAGGGGAAGCTCTTTTCTCTTTCTTGCCACTTTTACACCAGTCTAATAAATTATTTCGCAAAAATAGGCATTTTTTCGGGATTTATCTCTATCCTTTGAAATAATAAAGATTGCAATGTCGAAATTGCATTTTAGCAGAAACTTTTTTCGCTAAAAGTTTTTTGGTTTACGAAATATACTTAGATTTGCGAACAGAAAAACCCAATAGACAACTTTAAATACATATTATGGACAAAAAAAGAGTTTATACTTTTGGTAATGGCCAGGCAGAAGGCAAGGCCGACATGAAGAATTTATTAGGTGGCAAAGGTGCCAATCTTGCAGAAATGAACCTTATCGGGGTTCCTGTTCCTCCCGGATTTACTATCACAACAGACGTTTGTACCGAATATTATGAACTGGGACAAGATAAAGTCGTAGCTCTCCTGAAAAATGAAGTAGAAAAAGCAATTGAGAATATTGAAGTCTTGATGAAGTCGAAGTTCGGCGATATTGAGAACCCTTTGCTGGTTTCCGTTCGTTCCGGAGCACGTGCTTCTATGCCGGGTATGATGGATACGATTCTTAATCTGGGGTTGAATGACGAGGTAGTGGAAGGATTGACCCGTAAGACCGGGAATGCCCGTTTTGCATGGGATTCTTATCGCCGTTTTGTACAGATGTACGGTGATGTGGTGTTGGGTATGAAACCTGTGAACAAGGAAGACGTGGATCCGTTTGAAGCTATCATCGAAGACGTGAAACATGCAAAAGGAGTGAAGCTGGACAATGAACTTGAAGTGGCGGATCTTAAAGAACTTGTAAAACGTTTCAAAGCTGCTGTAAAAGAACAGACCGGAAAAGATTTCCCGACTTGTGCCTACGAACAACTTTGGGGTGCCGTATGTGCAGTATTTAATTCATGGATGAACGAACGTGCGATCCTTTACCGTAAGATGGAGGGAATTCCTGATGAATGGGGTACAGCTGTCAGTGTACAGGCTATGGTGTTCGGTAATATGGGTGAAACTTCTGCTACGGGTGTTTGCTTCTCACGTGATGCCGCTACCGGTGAAGATCTCTTCAATGGTGAGTATTTGATTAATGCACAGGGTGAAGACGTTGTAGCAGGTATTCGTACTCCGCAACAGATTACTAAGATTGGTTCTCAACGCTGGGCCGTACTGGCTGGTGTGACCGAAGATATTCGTGCTGCTAAATTCCCTTCAATGGAAGAGGCAATGCCCGAAATTTATAAGCAATTGGATGAATTGCAGACTAAACTGGAAAATCATTATCGCGATATGCAGGACATGGAGTTCACTGTACAGGAAGGTAAATTGTGGTTCCTGCAGACTCGTAACGGAAAACGTACCGGTGCGGCTATGGTGAAAATTGCTATGGACTTGCTCCATCAGGGAATGATTGACGAGAAAACAGCTTTGATGCGTGTTGAACCCAATAAACTGGATGAACTTCTTCACCCGGTATTCGATAAAAATGCTTTGAAACAAGCGAAAGTATTGACTCGTGGTTTGCCGGCTTCTCCGGGAGCTGCAACCGGACAAATCGTTTTCTTTGCTGATGATGCTGCCGAATGGGCTGCAGGGGGTAAGAAAGTGGTTATGGTACGTGTTGAGACTTCTCCTGAAGACCTTGCAGGTATGGCTGTGGCACAGGGTATTCTTACTGCACGTGGTGGAATGACTTCACATGCTGCTGTTGTGGCTCGTGGTATGGGTAAATGTTGCGTCTCAGGTGCAGGTGCATTAAATATTGACTATAAAGCACGCACGGTTGAAGTAGATGGTGTTTTGCTGAAAGAAGGTGATTACATTTCATTGAATGGTAGTACGGGTGAAGTTTATCAGGGTAAGGTAGAAACCAAAGCTGCTGAACTTTCCGGTGACTTTGCCGAATTGATGGCATTGGCCGATAAATATACAAAACTTCAGGTACGTACTAATGCCGATACTCCGCATGATGCGAGAGTAGCCCGTGATTTTGGTGCCGTTGGTATTGGGCTTTGCCGTACGGAGCATATGTTCTTTGAAGGAGAAAAGATTAAGGCAATGCGTGAAATGATTCTGGCAGAAGATGCCGAGGGACGTCGTAAGGCATTGGCTAAAATCCTTCCGTACCAGCAGGCTGACTTTAAGGGAATATTCAAGGCAATGGAAGGTTGTCCGGTGACTGTACGTCTGCTTGATCCTCCTTTGCATGAGTTTGTACCGCATGATTTGAAAGGACAGCAGGAAATGGCAAATACAATGGGTGTAAGCCTGCAATATATTCAACAGCGTGTAGAGTCACTTTGTGAGCACAATCCGATGTTGGGCCACCGTGGTTGCCGTTTAGGAAATACATATCCTGAAATTACTCAGATGCAGACACGTGCTATTTTAGGTGCTGCACTTGAATTGAAGAAAGAGGGGGTTGAGACTCATCCTGAAATCATGGTGCCTCTGACCGGTATCCTGTATGAGTTTAAACAACAGGAAGACGTGATTCGTGCGGAAGCTGAAAAACTGTTTGCTGAAGTAGGTGATCGTATCGACTTCAAGGTAGGTACAATGATTGAAATTCCACGTGCTGCCCTGACTGCCGACCGTATCGCTTCTTCTGCCGAGTTCTTCTCATTCGGTACAAATGACCTGACTCAGATGACCTTTGGTTATTCTCGTGATGATATCGCTTCCTTCCTTCCAGTCTATCTGGAAAAGAAGATTCTGAAAGTAGACCCATTCCAGGTACTCGATCAGAAGGGTGTAGGCCAATTGGTACGTATGGCAACAGAAAAAGGCCGTGCTGTTCGTCCGGACTTGAAATGTGGTATTTGTGGTGAACATGGTGGTGAACCATCTTCTGTGAAGTTCTGTCATAGAGTGGGATTGAACTATGTGAGCTGTTCTCCGTTCAGAGTACCTATTGCAAGACTTGCAGCCGCACAAGCAGCGATAGAAGATTGATAATTAGTACTGTATATTAATTTTGAGAGAGGGAAGCCATTCAAACAGGTTTCCCTCTTTTATTTTCCTTGTTTGGGTATTTTATAAAAAACTAACTAAAAAATTGTATAATCAGAACTCTTGTTATACCTTTGCGCCCCGAAAATAAATAGACACCGGATGCTTGCCTATTTTATGTTTAATTTAAAATAAAAAGAAAAATGAAAAAACTATTAGTATTTTTGTTTGTTGTGGTTGCAACTTTGTCTGTGAATGCGCAGGATATTTACATGGGTGGTACATTCAATTTATGGCGTAATACTGATGCCAATAGAACAAATTTTACAATAGCTCCGGAAGTTGGTTATAACCTCAGTGAGAAATGGGCGGTAGGTGTAACTTTCTCGTATGCTCATGACTATTTGAAGGGATTGAAGACAAATAGTGTTGCTATTGCACCTTATGCTCGTTTTTCATATTATGAGAATAAGATTGTAAGACTGTTTGTTGACGGTGGTTTGGGATTTTCTACAAGCCGCGTGAAAGATGCTGATGATGCAATTAACGGTTATGAAATCGGATTACAACCGGGTATCGCTCTTAAACTGAACAAGAGTTTTAGTCTTATTGCTAAATGTGGCTTTGTTGGTTTCAGAGATGATTATACAGTAAAAGAAGATGGCTTTGGTATCAGCTTACGTAGTGAAGATCTGAGCTTTGGTTTCCACTATGAATTTTAATAAACCAATTTTGAAAATTTAGAGCGAAGATTCTTTATTTTCTAATAAAAATAGGGAAGGGAGTTCCGGTAAATAGGGAATTCCCTTTTTTAGTATGTAATATCTATTTGTTTTGTAATTGTTGACTTAATATTTGTTTTGTGTGTAATTAGATTATACATTTGTATATTGTTGTTAGATACAGAGGCTAAAAGACTTTTTATTAATTAAAACACTAAAATCATGAAGAAAAGTATTTTGTTAGTGATGTTTGCTTTATTATCGGTAGCAGGTTTCTCACAGGTTTCATGGAATGCTAAAGTCGGTATGAATATTAGCAACTTTACAGGTGATCTGGATGTGAGTGCAAAAGTTGGTGTTAAATTAGGGGTAGGAATGGAATATGCCTTTAATGATACATGGTTATTACAACCTTCCTTATTCTTATCCCAGAAGGGGGCTAAGTTTAGTGCAACTGTTTCTGGCGATGAAGCTGATGTGAAATTCAACGCTATGTATTTTGAATTACCAATTATGATGGCAGCACGTTTTAATGTGGCTAATAATACAAATATTGTGGTAAGTGCCGGTCCGTATATGGCTTATGGAGTAGGAGGGAAAACCAGAACAAAAATGAGGATTGGAGGAGCGAAGACAGATATAAAAGAAAACACTTTTGGCAGTGATGCTTTTGATCGTTTTGATGCAGGCTTAGGAGTTGGTGTTGCGGCTGAGTTTGGTCGGATTATAGTAGGACTCGACGGGCAGTTTGGTTTGGTGAAGTTGATGGATATGAACATTGACTCCAATCCAAAAAATATAAACTGTGCTATTACTTTAGGATATAAATTTTAAGATAACCCCTGACTGTTTTTATTAATAAACAAAGCTCCCACCTTATTCATCAAGAATGAAGTGGGAGTTTTTTTATAGAATGACTATGCTCTCTTAATCAGCCAGTCTTTTCAGTTTCTTGAAATGCTCTATTACCGCCAGATAATCACGGTCACAACAGGCATCAAATTTATTCCATACATCTCCCAATACTACAGCACCACCGAAGCCGAAATCTTTTATTTCCGGTAAATTATCTTCGTTGATGCCTCCAAGGGCCATGACTTTACAGTCTATAATTTTATCTTTTTGTGCCTGGCGAAGTTCTTCGGCAGTGTATGTAGAGTAATAATTGACTTTTGAAATACTGTCGTAGATAGGGCTCATGAACACATAGTCGTAAAAATGCTTTTTATTTTTTACTTCTTCTACTGAATGACATGAACAACTTACGTGTCCGGCGTAATCATGTGGTTCTTTAGGGTTACGACTATTCAAATGAATTCCCATCAGATTGAATTCTTCTTTCAGATAGAAATGTTCATGTGTTACTATACGATTGTGATATCTTTCCGGTATGAGTGTCAAAAGACGTTCTGAATACATAGCGGGAGTTTCCGGTTTTCTAAGATGTAGAATATCCAGACCCTCTTCAAAAAGAGCAGTAATTATTTTATCCTCTTCAATGAAGAAGGTGGGGGTGGTAACTACAATAAGCTTCATTTTTTATGTTAAACAGTTTGTTTAGCAAAGTTAGTAATTAACTATTTGCGAGACCAACGTTTATAGTGAAAATATGTTAGATTGCCATGTCCGCAAGTCAATTGTCCATAGTTTACCGGCTAAAACCTCTCCAAAACCGCAGATTATCTTTAAAACTTCGGTAGCCTCTACACTTCCGGTAATGGCAGGTGTGACACCTATTACTCCTTTAGGTGGAGGAGGCATACGTAGCATCTCTTCTTCGTTGGGGTATAAATCCCGGTATGTCTTTTTGGTCTTGCCGTAGTTGAATACAGATACCTGACCTTCAAAGCCGCAGATGGCTCCGTAGACATAGGGTTTACCCTGTTCTACACAGACATCATTGATCAGATATCGTGTAGTAAAGTTGTCGCAACCGTCCACAACAATATCATAGTCACTGATAAGGTCTTTAGCATTTTCTTTGCTCAATCGGCCCGGGCAGGAGTTTACTGTAATTTCACTATTGAGTGCTGTAAGGCGCATGGCGGCACATACTGCTTTAAAATCACCTAATTCATCTTCTGTGTATAATACTTGCCGTTGCAGATTGCTGATACTTACTTCATCGTCATCTACGAGTCCCAGTGTACCGACTCCTGCTCCTGCTAAATAAAGGGCGATAGGAGAACCGAGTCCTCCCACACCGACTATCAGAACTTTAGCGGCTTTTAGCTTGGCTTGTCCTTCTTCTCCAATTTCCGGAAGAATTATTTGTCTGTTGTAACGCATGGATATATTTACTATTGGACAATTTACGATTTACGATTGAAATTACTGAATATATTTACTATTGGACGATTTACAATTTACGATTGAAATTAGTCCTCCCACTTATATATATCCAATATAGAAAATCATTTTTCAATCGTAAATCGTAAATTGTCTAATCGTAAATATATTAAATTCTCATTGTTGTTTATAATCAAAAGTCTGATCCCAGTCTTTCCATATCGGTTCGCGCCCCAGCTTTTTCAGAGCCTTTTCTACCTCTGTGGCTTTGCGCTCATCACTGACATGAAATTGCTCGAGCGTTTGTGGATAGCTGTAATATCCGCCCGGCTCTGTTTTGCTTTCGGCACTCATAGTAGTTACACCTAATGTTGCCATATTATTACGGATTTCCGCACTCTCACGGGTGGAGTAGGAGATATCTACATCGTGATCGAAGATACGCATGGCAAAGGTGAGTTGTGCCAGTTCACGGTCGTTCATAACAACGTTTGGCTGAAAACCGCCATTTTCGGAAGGGCGCATACGTGGGAAGTTCACACTATACTTGGTTTTCCAGTAATGCTTTTGCAGATAGCGCAGGTGGTATGCCATCATTGTCACGTCGGTACGCCATTCTTCCAGGCCTATAAGTACACCCATACCTATTTTGTGAACACCTGCCTGTCCCATGCGATCGAAACCATTAACGCGCCATTCAAATTTAGACTTCATGCCACGGGGATGGTAGGTTTTATAGTTCGCTTTGTTGTAGGTTTCCTGAAAGCAAATAACGCCATTCAGACCGTGATGGGTCAGTTCTTTATATTCCTCTGCCTTCAGTGGCATAACTTCTATTTGCAAATTACTGAAATAGGGTTTTGCCAGATCGAGTGCCCGTGCTATATACGGTACTCCTGCGGCAGCTGGGTTTTCTCCTGTCACCAACAGCAGGTTCTCGAAAGGAGCCAGTTTTTTGATGGCTTTGTACTCATTTACCATCTCTTCTTCTGTTAATATAGTACGCTTCATCGGGTTGCTGATGTGGAAACCGCAATAGACGCATGAGTTGGTACATGAGTTGGTAAGATAGAGAGGCACGAACATGGAAATCGTCTTTCCGAAACGCTCCATTGTATATTTTTGACTAAGCCGTGCCATGACCTCAAGATAAGGGGCTGCGGCTGGTGAGATTAATGCCATGAAGTCATTAACGTCACAATGTTCTTTTCCTAATGCCCGACGTACATCGGCATCTGTCTTGGAATAGATGGCTTTCGTCGTCTCCTCCCAGGATATTTTATCTAATTCATCTGAAAACATTTTATTTTTTTCTTTTTGTAGTCTGATTTATTTTCTTCAGTGTATTCCGGATTGTTGTTGTTACTCCTTTTGAAAAGAATTCTGTTTCAACACTTTCGAGAATGATACGTAATTCACCCAACAGTTCTGGCTCTTTCTGGCAGAGCCGGTAAGCGGTCTTGATGCACAAAGCTTGTACTCCGATACTTTCAGCGGGCGAGAACATACGGTCGAAACAGAAATTCAGCAGAGGAACAGATATAGGTTCCTGTACCGGAAGATTGAAGAGAATGGAAAGAAGCAGACGTTTTGAACCGTCGTGTGTACAACTCAACAAGCGTCCTGTCAGTTCTTCCCGTAACGGGACAAACCAACCGGGATGAACCTCGCTTAGCTTTTCGCAAACCCATAATGCACGCCATGAAACGAGGCGTTTGCTGTCGAAAGTGAGTTTGTACATATCCGGTAATTCCTCCGGATGAAGGCTGAGAGATTTTACTATTGGTTCAATGTTCAATTCAGAGATATGCACCAACAGGGCATTACGAAACTCGTCGATTCTTTCCATATCTGTTTATTCTTCTTTCTTTGTGTTTTTGAGTTCACGACTCAGACGCATGGCACAGAAGTTAGGACCGCACATCGTACAATATTCTCCGTCTGTATGCCGCCCGGCATGGAAATAGGAGAAAGCACGTTCGGGGTCAAGTGAAAGGTCGAACTGGTCTTTCCAACGGAACTCATAACGGGCTTTGCTTAGTGCATTATCACGTACTTGTGCACCGGGATGTCCTTTCGCAAGATCGGCTGCATGAGCAGCAATTTTGTAAGTGATCACTCCCACGCGTACGTCTTCTTTGTCGGGCAGAGCAAGATGTTCTTTCGGAGTGACATAGCAAAGCATTGCTGTGCCCAACCAACCAATCTGTGCAGCACCAATAGCCGATGTGATATGGTCATATCCGGGAGCGATGTCTGTAACCAACGGGCCGAGGGTATAGAAAGGAGCATTGTGACATTTTTCTATCTGACGTTCCATGTTTTCTTTGATTTTATGCATAGGTACATGTCCCGGCCCTTCAATGAATGCCTGCACATTCTTTTCCCAGGCACGTACTACAAGCTCTCCCATGGTGTCGAGCTCGGCAAATTGTGCTTCATCATTAGCATCGTGGATAGACCCGGGGCGAAGGCCGTCTCCCAATGAAACGGCTACATCATATTGTGCTAAAATATCACAGATGTCATCAAAATGCTCGTAGAGGAAACTTTCACGGTCATGTACAAGGCACCATTTACTCATAATACTTCCCCCACGGCTTACAATTCCACAAAGACGTTTTTCTGCAAGATGTACATTGTGGCGGCGAATTCCTGCATGGATGGTAAAATAGTCTACACCCTGTTCGCATTGTTCGATCAAAGTATCGCGGTAAAGTTCCCAGGTAAGGTCTTCTACTTTCCCATTTACTTTCTCCAGAGCCTGATAGATGGGGACAGTACCTACCGGTACCGGACAATTACGAATGATCCACTCGCGTGTTTCATGGATATTTTCTCCTGTTGAGAGATCCATAAGTGTGTCACCGCCCCATTTGCAGCTCCATACGGCTTTTTCCACTTCTTCGTCAATACCGGAGGTTGTGGCAGAGTTTCCGATATTCGTATTGATTTTCACCAGGAAGTTACGTCCGATAATCATAGGTTCTGCTTCCGGGTGATTAATATTAGCAGGTAATACAGCACGTCCTTCGGCTATTTCCTGACGGACAAATTCAGGAGTGATGTATGTTTCTATACCCAATTCTTCGCAGTTCATATTTTCACGGATAGCTACGTATTCCATCTCCGGGGTGATGATACCACGTTTGGCATATGCCATTTGAGTGATGTGTTCACCTTTCTTTGCCCGGTAGGGTAGAGCGATATGTTCAAAGCGCAGATGATCTAATCCTTTGTCATTCCGGCGCATACGGCCATATTCAGAAGTAATTTCGGGTAATTGTTCTACGTCGTTCCGTTTCAGAATCCATGCTTCACGCAAGCGTGGTAAGCCTTTTTTCAGGTCGATAGATACATTGGTATCACTGAAAGGGCCACTGGTGTCATATACATAAACCTTTGGATTGGGTGTTATAATCTTCTCGTCACCATCGAAAGTTGTGCTTGGCACTTGTTCTACTCTACGCATAGCTACCCGTATTTCGGGGAATAATTTGCCGGGTATATACACTTTCTCAGAGCGTGGGAATTTTATTTTTTGTTCCATATACTTAGTTGTTAAATTACAGTGCGTCGATGTCGCAGGTATTTATTGTATGTTTAGAAATGCTGTAAGCGGAGAGCTTGCTTCTGCTATGAGGTTATCCGCTTGCATGCCTAAACCAGCTTCATAAGCCATACGTCCGGCTTCTACTGCCATCTTGAATGCTTTGGCCATTTCTAACGGATCACTTGCTACCGCAATGGCTGTATTGACCAGACAGGCAGATGCACCTAACTCCATGGCTTCTGCCGCATGACTTGGAGCACCGATACCGGCATCTACTACTACAGGGATATTGGCTTGTTCGATGATAATTTTCAGGAATTCTTTCGTTTGCAACCCCTTGTTTGTTCCGATAGGAGCACCCAGTGGCATTACTGTTGCAGCACCGGCTTCTTCCAGTTGTTTACAAAGCACAGGGTCGGCTTGGCAATAGGGGAGTACAACAAAGCCTAATTTCACTAATTCTTCAGTTGCCTTCAGGGTTTCTACAGAATCGGGAAGGAGATAACGTGGGTCGGGATGAATTTCGAGTTTCAGCCAGTTTGTACCGAATGCTTCACGTGCCATTTGTGCGGCAAATATAGCCTCTTCGGCATTTCTTACTCCCGACGTATTGGGCAATAACTGAATATGCGGATGGATGATATGTTTCAGCATGTCATCTTCTTTGTTATCCATATCAATACGTTTCATAGCTACTGTCACCATTTCAGTGCCCGATGCCAGAAGAGATTGTTCCATCAGTTCATTAGAGTTGAATTTGCCTGTTCCTAAGAAAATACGGGAGTTGAACTCACGTCCCGCAATAATAAGTTTTTCCATATCTGTGATTTGTGAATTATAATTTATGAATTATCGAGAGGAATCTTTTTTAGAAGTTAATTGATAGAATACGGTTGGTTTCCTCTATCGGATTTTCTGCCCGCAAGATGGTACCGGAAAGGGCGATAGCATTTACTCCGGTTTTCATAATGTCGGGGATATCTTCGAAAGTAATTCCTCCGATGGCAACTACCGGCAGCGTGATATCTTCTTTTTCCATCTGTGAAAGAATGGATGTGTATCCTTCCAGCCCTAACACAGGACTCAGATTCTTTTTAGTTGTAGTAAAGCGGAAGGGACCTATCCCTACATAATCAACTCCTGCCTCATATAGCATTTTCACATCTTCAAAGGTATTAGCTGTTCCTCCGATGATGAATTGCTCTCCCATTCGTTGGCGGGCTTCTGCTACTGGCATATCCATTTTACCCAGATGTACTCCGTCTACTTCTAACTTAATTGCCAGTTCTACATGGTCATCCAATATTAGGATGGACTCGTATTCCCGGCACATTTGTTGCAATTGCAGGGCAACGGCTTCTACCTCTTCAAGCGGGGCCTCTTTCATTCGTAGTTGTATCCATTTGCATCCGCCTTCGAGTGCCATACGTGCCGAGTCCAGATACGAATACTTTTCTGTCCGGTGGGTAATAAATTGTAGATTGATCATTTTTTATCCTCCGCAAGCTGCTTTAATAATAACCAGATTGTCACTCTCATGCAGTACAAATTTATCCCACTCTGTGCGTGGAATCATTTTATTGTTTACCGCGATGGCAATGCCTTGCGAAGGAAGTTCCAACTGTTCGGTCAGTTGGGTGATGGTAGAAGCATCGGTGATTTTTACTTCTTTGTTGTTAACTTGTACTTTCATTGCTACAGAATTAAAATTATAATGAAAGTAAATACAAAGAGAGTGCTAATGGTGGAGGCGATAAAAGTAACACAATCCCTACGTCAGTGCTAACTGCATCAGGTTCCAGGGTATAATCTCAGCCCCTTATAGGGCACCCCTTTGTTTTTACAGGGGCAAAGTAAATGAAAAAGATGCAGAAAAACGGCAAAACGGAGGATTATTTTTAATGGATGTATAAAAAAGATTCATCCGGCAAATGTGTAATTTGTTAATATTGTTAATGCTGTTTTTAACGCTTTGGATATGCCATTCTATATTGTACACTTTAGTATATCAAAAGCGTACAATATAGGATGGTAAAAGTGTACAATTCATATTCGGATAAGTGTACACTCTTGTCTGTCTTTATATAAGAGAATCTTATTTCTTGAAAATCAGCTGGTTATATAAGGGCGAATATTTATATTCCATCTCACATCTTTTCTTTCAGAAAGCTTGTAGTTACTTTTTTGATAACTTCGCGTTTATAGGCTGAATCTAAAAAAAAGACTGTCACTCAATATTGAGTGACAGTCTTTTTTACAATGTTGAGGGGTTTATTACATTCGTTTGTCAACTACTTCCCAATCGATAATGTCCCAAAGGGCATTTACATGATCTGCACGACGGTTCTGATAATCCAGATAGTAGGAATGTTCCCACACGTCAAAGCCTAAAATCGGTTTCAGTCCGGCACGTACCGGGTTGCTTCCGTTGGCTTCTTTAGTGATGTGCAGTTTGCCATTTTTGTCTACTGACAACCAGGCCCAACCTGAACCGAACAATCCAACTGCAGCTGCATTGAATTCTTTTTTAAAGTTTTCAAAGCTACCAAAGTCACGTTTGATGGCTTCTGCCAATTTATCGGAAGGTTCTTTCTTTGAAGGCTTTCCTGCAAATTGTAAAAAGTAGAGTGTATGATTCAGTACCTGTCCGGCATTATTGAAAATGGCACCATCCGGCGCTTTTGCTACGATCTCTTCTACGGTCTTACCTTCGAACTCGGTTCCCGGAACAAGGCTATTGAGATTATTTACGTAGGTTTGCAGATGTTTACCATAATGAAAATCTATAGTTTGCTGACTGATTACAGGTTCCAGCGCATTATTAGCGTACGGAAGTTTAGGCATCTCGTAAGTCATGGTTATAAATATTAAAGACATTAATAATGTATTCATAATGTTTGGTTATTAACTATACACTATTAACATACGAAAACCCATAAATGTTTATAGAGACAATCAAAAATCTATCTGTTTGTTCTATTTAATTATTATTTGTTCCGTTATCTCCGGATTTCCCTTTGCTGTTTTCCGTATCCATCGTCCGGCCTGATCGTATTCATAATACATGTTGCTATCTATCTGGTTCCCAAATTCATCATACACGAAATACTGTGAGCAGACTCTTTTTTCGTTGTTTACCAGTATTTGTGTAGAAATGATTTTTGCCAGATAACCGTATTTATCATATTCATATACATCTGTCTGTGAACTGATTTGTGTCGGTAGCGGATTTTTAGGGAGCGGCAATACATATTGTGATTTTATTTCATTTCCTTTACTGTCATATTGATGCATTGTGGACGAAAGCATGACATCTTTATTGTACTCCTTTTCTTCTATTAGTTTTCCCTGACGATTGTAGCTGCTCAATACCAGTCTGCCATCGGTATATTTCAGTGAATCACTCTGAATTGTTCCATCGGTATCAAATGTTCTTGTTCTCTTATATATTTCTTTTTTTGTTTTGGTATTTATCTGTATTTCCTGTGTACATCTATCCTGTGCATCGTAAAAGAAAGAGGTATGGAATTGCAGGTTACCGGTAGTAATGTCTATACCCGCCGGCTTTCCGTTTTCCAGATAGGTATATACCTCTGTGGTATTTTTATTATTTTGCTTCTCTTCTGTTTTCGTCAGTATTCCTTTTTTATAATATTTGACCGTAGCAGGAGTAATCCATATCACCGAATCTTCGAACTGCTTGCACAAGTCCTGTGCTTTGTCACGAAACTCCCTGTATTTATGTGTAGTCAGAAAATCTCGAACTAATCTCAGTTTACTGTTGCTATTCACTTCCGGTTTCATTAGTTCATAGTCCACACTGTCTTTTATGTATTCCAGTGCAGAGATATATTTGCGCTGGCCTTCTTCCAAATAAGATGCGTTCTCATAATCACTGATGCATTGTTTCTTAGATACCGGTGCTCCCGCTTGTTGTATCATGGAAAAGAGATAATCATCATATAAATCACGTACCTCCGGAGTGTATTTACGGCCGGACATTCCGTTGAAATAACGGTTCAAAGTTATATTATCGAAAAAGTTCTTGAAATTGGTATGAGTGGGTGTCCGTTTCACGTTGTCGTATAAGAGTTGGTTATATTCGTTCATGAGTTTTACCAGATATTTGCCTTCCGGAAATTCATTAAAGTAATTCTCATATTTGCCGGCGTTATTTTTCTCTTCACAATCTTTCATTAATGCATCTTCTCTCGTTAGGTAGAAGAGATCCATCTGTGCCTGTGAAATAGGATATTTACTGCTTTTAGCTCCTTCTATTAATTGTCTACTTAATGTGAGTTTGTCTTGTGTTGTATTCAAGACTTCGGTTATCACCTTGTTGGTACGTTCCCGCAAAGGAGCAAAATCTATTTCGTTCTCGTTGCAGATAGCGGGCAGACTTCCTTTGACGGCTTTAGCGTAGGTAGGGTAGTAGTCGGCGACACTTTTATTATCCGGTTGGGTCCACAGGTGGCACATGATGTCCATTAGTTCTACTTCGGCTGCAAATGCCTGGATTGTTTTCTCATCCAACTTCTCGCGGCCTTTTTGAAATTTCTCGGTTTCATTTTCACTTAGGAGTTTTAGGAGCTTCCCCACACGGTCTTGTTTCTGTGCTATGACTTGTAAGGCTCCTGTTGTCATACTTATGAGAAGAATGGCAACTAAAGAGATACTCTTTTTTATCATACCTGTTTTATTTGATGTTAAGTCACAAAAGTATATAAAATTACATATATTGTCAAATGAATGTTATAATTTTGCCACTATGGAAAGAAACTATATCGAAGAATTGAACGAAAGCCAGCGTGCTGCGGTACTTTATAATGACGGACCATCACTTGTTATAGCCGGTGCTGGTTCCGGAAAAACCCGTGTGCTAACTTATAAAATAGCTTATTTACTTGAAAACGATTATAATCCCTGGAATATCCTTGCACTCACTTTTACTAACAAAGCGGCCCGGGAAATGAAAGAACGCATTGCTCGTCAGGTAGGTGAACAGCGCGCCCGTTATCTTTGGATGGGTACATTTCATTCTGTCTTTTCACGTATTCTCCGTGCCGAAGCACAGTCCATAGGGTTTACTTCGCAATTTACCATTTATGACTCGGCCGATAGCAAGAGTCTTTTGCGTTCTATCATTAAAGAAATGGGATTGGATGATAAGACCTATAAGCCCGGTGTGGTACAGGGACGCATTTCCAAAGCTAAAAACCATCTCGTGCTGCCTTCCGATTATGCTGCAAACAAAGAGGAATACACTGAAGATCAGGCGGTTAAGATGCCTGCCATTCGTGATATATATCGTCGTTATTGGGAACGTTGCCGCCAGGCGGGAGCTATGGATTTTGATGATTTACTGGTATATACTTATATTCTCTTTCGTGATTTTCCTGAGGTGCGTGCGCGTTATAGTGAGCAGTTTCGCTATGTGCTGGTAGATGAGTATCAGGATACTAACTATGCACAACACAGTATTGTACTCCAATTGACAAAGGAGAATCAGCGGGTTTGTGTGGTTGGAGATGATGCTCAAAGTATATACTCTTTCCGGGGAGCGGATATTGATAACATTCTCTATTTCACCAAGATTTATCCTAATACGAAAGTTTTTAAGCTGGAGCAAAATTATCGTTCTACGCAAACCATTGTTTGTGCGGCCAATAGTCTGATTGCAAAGAATGAGTGGCAGATACCCAAAGAGGTCTTTTCCGAAAAGGAGAAAGGAGAGGCCATTGGGGTATTTCAGGCTTATAGTGATGTAGAGGAAGGAGATATTGTGGCCAATAAAATAGCGGAACTACGTCGTGAACACGCTTATGGATATTCTGAATTTGCTATTCTGTATCGTACAAATGCACAGAGCCGTGTTTTTGAAGAAGCACTACGGAAACGCAGTATGCCTTATAAAATTTATGGTGGACTTTCATTCTACCAACGTAAAGAAATTAAGGATGTAACTGCTTACTTCCGGTTGGTGGTGAATCCGAGTGATGAAGAAGCATTCAAACGTATTATTAATTATCCTGCCCGTGGTATTGGTGATACTACGGTGGGGAAGATAATAACCGCAGCTACTGATAATGGGGTCAGCCTTTGGACAGTTCTCTGTGAACCGTTGAGTTACGGACTGACAATTAATAAAGGTACGCATACAAAACTGCAAGGTTTTCGGGAACTGATAGAGGGTTTTATAACCGATCTGCCCGAAAAGAATGCATACGAGATAGGAACGGATATCATTCGTCAGTCCGGTATCATCAATGACGTTTGCCAGGATACTTCACCGGAAAATTTGAGCCGTAAGGAAAATATAGAAGAGTTGGTAAATGGTATGAATGATTTCTGCGCTTTGCGGCAGGAAGAGGGAAACCCCAACATTTCTCTGACTGATTTTCTTTCGGAAATAGCCTTGCTTACTGATCAGGATTCTGATAAAGCCGATGACGGAGAAAAAGTAACTTTAATGACGGTTCATTCGGCAAAGGGATTAGAGTTCAAAAATGTATTTGTTGTGGGATTGGAAGAGAATCTGTTTCCAAGTGGTATGGTAGGAGATTCTCCACGGGCATTGGAAGAAGAGCGCCGTTTATTCTATGTAGCTATTACCCGTGCCGAGGAACATTGTTTCATCTCTTTCGCTAAAACCCGTTTTCGTTATGGAAAGATGGAGTTTGGAAGTCCCAGTCGCTTCTTACGTGATATTGATGTTCATTATTTGCAGTTACCACATGAGGATGGAGTCGGTCGTTCGGTAGATGAAGGTGCCGGCCGTTTTCGTAGGGAAATTGAAGGAGGCTTTGCCCGTTCTGCTTCTCCTTCACGCGCTCCTTTCGGTACAAATACTTCAGATCGTGAGCGGCCGAAAGCACAAGTTATAGCTCCCACTGTGCCGAGAAATCTGAAAAAGGTTAGTGCGGTAAGCGGTAATAGCACTCCGTCGTCTGCTTCTTCCGCCTCGGTTTCTATAGCAGGAATACAGGCAGGACAGATGATAGAACACGAGCGTTTTGGCTTGGGAGAGGTAGTAAAGGTAGAAGGAGCAGGAGACAATGCAAAAGCAACGATTCGCTTTAAAAATGCAGGTGAAAAGCAACTATTACTGCGCTTTGCGCGTTTTAAAATAATAGGATGATTACAATAACCGCTTGTCGTATGTTCTGTGCGGGAAGCACCACAAAAAAAGTGAACTATGAAACGATTAATTGCTTGGATGATTTTACCCGCTTTCCTGTTAAGCGGTTGTGCTACCGGACGAATGTCCGGTAATCCTGGAGCCGTTATGGCAGGAGCCTCTATTGGCGGTTCGGTAGGTAGTGCGATAGGTGGTCTTATCGGTGAAAATAATCATGGATGGAGAGGCGGGTATCGTGGCTCTGCCATTGGTACGATTGTAGGAACGGTTGCCGGTGCGGCTATTGGAAATGCGGTATCTACGCCTCGTCAGAAGGAAGATGAGTATGTAGAGGTGATTGAAAGAAAGAAGTTTGTACCTCAACAACGTCCGATAGCGGTAACTAATTTGAAGATACGGAACATACGTTTTATTGATGACAATCGTAATCATGTGATTGATGCCGGTGAAAATAGTAAGGTTATTTTTGAGATAGTCAATGAAGGGCGTACTCCTGTTTATGATGTCGTACCTGCGGTGGAAGAGGTTACCGGAATGAAGCATATATTTATTTCTCCCTCTGTTTTGGTAGAACAGATTGCTCCGGGTGAAGGCATACGTTATACTGCTACGGTATCGGCCGGAGAGAAACTGAAAGATGGAGAAGTGGTACTGCGTGTAACCGTGGCTGCCGGAGATAATGCGGAGTGTGACTGGCAAGAGTTTTCTTTGCCAACACAGAAGAGAATAAGATGATATCGGGAAGTAGATTCTTTTACTTATAAAAGTACGTATTTAAGTATGACTTAATATGCATTTTAAGTCACACTTAAAATGCATAGTTTATACTAATAAAGTACGTACTTTTAATTAATAATGTGCCAATGTGTTAATTTGCCAATATGCCAATACCTTTCGGCAACACAGCGCAGCCAATTAGCACATTGGCACATTAACATATTGGCACATTATTCATCACCAGCTATTGCCGGCATTTCCTGTTCCTATCAGAGCTTCTACTGTTTGCCTGTATAGATTTGCTCCTTCCGCTATGTTTTTGGCAGCATCATTTGTACCCATGCCATATGCAATAATAGGGGTTTTCCATACCATTCCGGCGTGAATAGCTCCCACCTGATAAGGTCTTAATAACTCGTCTACTGTAAAACGATTTCTTCCTCCACTGCGATATGCGTTGAATTCTGAGCCTGTGGTAGTTACTACCACGAGTGGTTTACCCGCCACAGCCGGTGTTTTGGCCAAATAGGTGAATACTTCATCTTGCCACTTCTTTAGTAGTGAGGGGGCAGACATCCAGTAGAACGGGAACTGATAGATAATAGCGGCTGCATGTGAAATAATCTTGCTCCATTCATCTACATTAAAAGTTTGTAACTCATACAGATTGTAAACTGCTACTTCTTCAATATCCTTTACGGCATCCACTAATGCCTTGTTTGTCTGTGACTCTTTCATGTTGGGATGCGCCAGGAGAATCACTACTTTCTTTAAATCTCTGTCCATAACGTTTTCTTAATTTTTAGTGAAGAATCAAATCATTTCGTAAAGGTAGAAAATATTAGAAAACATTCCGTATTTTTGCATCATTATTCTATACTTACTATCTACTAACTACTAAATTCTATATTCTGAAATGATAGACTTTACCCAATTTCCTTCTCCTTGCTACATCATGGAAGAAGAATTGTTGAGAAAGAATTTGAGTCTGATAAAACAGGTTGCAGACAAGGCAGGGGTGGAAATTATCCTTGCTTTTAAGTCATTTGCCATGTGGCGTTCATTTCCCATATTCCGTGAGTATATCGCACACTCTACGGCAAGTTCCGTTTACGAAGCCCGTTTGGCGCTCGAAGAGTTTGGCAGCAAAGCACATACGTATTCGCCTGCTTACACCGAACAGGACTTTCCGGAAATTATGCGTTGCAGCAGTCATATCACATTTAATTCACTGGCACAGTTTCAACGGTTCTATCCAATGGTTTTGGCAGAAGGGAGTGGGATCTCCTGCGGTATTCGTATTAATCCCGAATATTCCGAAGTGGAAACAGAACTTTATAATCCTTGTGCTCCCGGTACCCGTTTTGGCATTACAGCCGATTTGTTGCCCGAAGTTCTTCCGCAGGGTATTGAGGGTTTTCATTGCCATTGTCATTGCGAGTCGTCGTCTTTTGAACTGGAGCATACTTTACAGCACATTGAAGAGAAATTCTCCCATTGGTTTTCACAGATAAAGTGGTTGAATCTGGGAGGCGGACATTTGATGACTCGTAAAGGGTACGATACAGAGCACCTCATTCGTTTGCTTCAGGGATTAAAATCCCGTTATCCTCATCTTCAGATTATTCTTGAACCTGGTTCGGCATTTACTTGGCAAACCGGGGTATTGACTTCTGAGATTGTTGATATAGTGGAGAGCCGTGGCATTAAAACCGCCATTCTCAATGTCAGCTTTACCTGCCATATGCCCGATTGTCTTGAAATGCCCTACCAGCCTGCTGTGCGTGGAGCCGAAATGGGAGACAATGGTACATTTGTTTATCGTCTTGGGGGGAATTCCTGTCTGAGTGGTGATTATATGGGATTTTGGAGTTTTGATCATGAACTTCGGATGGGTGAACGGATTGTGTTTGAAGACATGATACATTATACAATGGTGAAAACAAATATGTTTAATGGGATTCATCATCCTTCTATTGCTTTGTGGACTGAAGGAGGGACAGCTGAAATATATAAACAGTTCTCTTATGAAGATTATCGTGACCGAATGAGTTGATAATCAAACTAATCTTTTTGCGGGTGTAGCAAAGTGACTATTTTTTTACTAAAAAAACAAGCCGAATGTTTGCATGTTTAGAGAAAATGTCTACCTTTGCAACCGCAAACGAAAATTGCGGAAATAGCTCAGTTGGTAGAGCATAACCTTGCCAAGGTTAGGGTCGCGAGTTCGAGTCTCGTTTTCCGCTCATCTTTGAAATATTGGAAGTTCATTTTTTGCCCAGGTGGCGGAATTGGTAGACGCGCACGTTTCAGGTGCGTGTGTCGAGAGGCATGCAGGTTCGAGTCCTGTTCTGGGCACAAAGAAATGAATAAGTTCAGTACTTTAATAAATTTGGAGAGGTGGCGGAATTGGTAGACGCGCTACTTTGAGGGGGTAGTGACAATTATGTCGTGGGAGTTCGAGTCTCCTTCTCTTCACAACTATTAAAGATATGCGGAAATAGCTCAGTTGGTAGAGCATAACCTTGCCAAGGTTAGGGTCGCGAGTTCGAGTCTCGTTTTCCGCTCATTGAAAAGAAGAAAGGCCCAGGTGGCGGAATTGGTAGACGCGCACGTTTCAGGTGCGTGTGTCGAGAGGCATGCAGGTTCGAGTCCTGTTCTGGGCACAGTCTTTCTGATAAACAATTGATGGGAGACTAATTTGCGGAAATAGCTCAGTTGGTAGAGCATAACCTTGCCAAGGTTAGGGTCGCGAGTTCGAGTCTCGTTTTCCGCTCAGAGTTAAAGAGAGTATTTCGGGTAAAACCGGGATACTCTTTTTTTTGTTTATTTTTCTTTGCCTCGAATCAGCATGTACTTTCTTTGCCTATTGAGTGATTATTCTGTTTATAGAAAGCGAAGCTTTAATAAAACTTAAAAATAACACTTCAGTTTTAACCTTCTCATCTTTACGAACTCTAATCTTTAAACGGCGGAACTATTCAACAATAACATCTAATACAAGTCCATTGAATATAAGTAGGTATATAGGTTGCTTTCAGGTTCTTTCAATTTTTTGTGTATTACAACTAACATGCACAACAATGAAGATTAAGGCACAGTCCGGTAAAGTGGTGTTTACCGGACGTGTTCTTGACGAAGAGACCCACGAACCGGTACCTTATGCTGCTGTTCAGATTTATGTATTGCCCGATAGTACGTTTATTACCGGAGGAGCTACTGGAGCTGACGGTCGTTTCTCTCTTTCTGCTACTGCCCGGAAAGCAGTAAAAATATCCATTCATGTATCTTATGTAGGTTATACGGCAATAGACCGTACACTGAATTATAGTGACAGGAAGATCGGTGACATATGTCTGGCTCCCGATGGGTTTATGCTCGAAGAAACTGTTATTACGGGCAAGGCTCCGATGGCAGTTACAGAGAATGATACGACAGTATATAACTCTTCGGCTTTTCGTACTCCTGAAGGTTCTATGCTTGAGGAACTTGTGAAACAGTTGCCGGGAGGAGAGATTACTGCGGATGGTAAGCTGATGATTCAGGGAAAGGAAGTGAAAAAGATACTGGTGGATGGTAAGGAATTCTTTTCGGATGACCCACAGGCAGCATTGAAAAATCTTCCGGTGGAAATGGTGGAGAAGTTGAAAGCATACGAACGGAAGTCTGATCTGGCGCGTCTTACAGGAATTGATGATGGTGAGGAAGAGATGATTCTCGATCTCTCTGTGAAAAAGGATATGAAGAAAGGTTGGATGGATAATTTTCTTGGTGGTATGGGAAGTAAAGAACGTTATGAAGTGGCGAATACGATGAACCGTATTCGTGAGAACTCCCAGCTCACAGTGATTGCTAATTGGAACAATACAAATAATCAGGGCTTTTCGGAACTTCAGCAACAGTCATCCAATGCCACTGGAAATACCCGTGGCAGGGCAGGAATGGGGACTTCCCGTTCATTGGGATTTAACTTTAGCAGAGATTGGGGGAATGTTAAATTCAGATCAAATGTACAGTATTCCGGAACGGATCGTGAGGAGGAGAGTAAGACGCTGACCGATAATTTTATGAAAGCGGAAAAGTCCATAACCAACAGTACGAGCAGTAGTCGAAACAGAAATGACGGAGTAACGGGAAATGCCTATCTGGAATGGAAGATAGATACGGTAACCAATCTTATATTCCGTCCTACGTTTCGCTATTCAACGGCCGATCGCAGAGGAGCCAGTTATCAGAAGAGTTGGTCGGGAGAGGAAGAACTGAACGAAAAAGAGTCCTCCAACTGGTCGGAGAGTTCGCAATACAGTCTGGCATTGATGTTGCAGGTGAACCGTAAACTGAATACCAGAGGGCGTAATGTTGCTTTGAAACTGGATTATGGTACAAATGCTTCTACATCAGATCGTTTGAATTATGCCACCACCCGTTATTTTAAAACCGGTACGGAGAAAATATTGAATCAGAAGATTGATAATAAGACGGATGGGGATAATTATCGTATTCAATTGGTATATGTAGAACCGTTACCTTGGGCACACTTTCTGCAACTTCGTTATAGTTATCAGCATCGTACATCGAACTCTGATCGTAAAGCTTATAACTGGAATAAGGAATTGGAAGATTTTACAGAAGATCCGGATACGCTGAATAGTAACTGTTTTGAGAATCAATATTCCAATCACCTCGTTAATCTTTCGGTCCGCACTACACAGAAAATGTATAACTATAACGTAGGGGTTGATCTTGAACCACAAAAGTCCGTTAGTGATAGTTATGTATTGGATGTATTGAAATACAGTCTCCCCCGAAGTGTACTCAATTTCTCACCCACCGTTAGTTTCCGGTATAAGTTTTCCAAACGTACGCATTTGCAAATAACGTATCGTGGAAAGAGCCGTCAACCCTCTGTCCGTGATTTGCAACCTATTTCTGATCAAACTAATCCGTTGAATATCCGTATGGGTAATCCTTCGCTGAAACCATCGTATACCAATACTTTCAATCTTAATTATAATTCTTATAATGTGAAGTATCAACGCAATATGGTGTTGCAACTTACCGCTGAGAATACGCTGAACAGCGTCACTAATCAGGTTACTTATGATAGTGAAACCGGTGGACGTACTACTATACCAGTCAACATGAACGGTAATTGGGAAGCACAAGGCTCTTTTTCACTGAGTACTCCTTTCAAGAATAAGAATTGGTTGGTACGTACGTATTCCCAACTTCGGTTTAGTAATAAAAACGGATATACTACGCTTAATAAAGAAGAGCCGCAAAAGAGTTCTGTCCGCCATCTGACAGTACGCGAGAGACTTAATCTTACTTATCGAACCAAACAGATTGAAATGGGTGCCCGGGGTTCTGTTGTCTACAATAACTCATACAATAATGTGAAAAGTATTCGTACAGAAACCTTTAACTATCAGGCGGGAATGAATGTACAATGCTATCTTCCCTGGGGTTTTGAAGTATATAGTGATGCTGTGTGGAATCTGCGTTCGGGATACGGGCAAAACGAGGGCAATGATTATCTGATGTGGAACGCACAACTCTCCAAATCTTTTTTCAAACGGAAACAGCTGTTGTTGCGATTCAAGATTTATGATATTCTGCAACAAGAGAATGCACTGACACGTACTATCACAGCAACTTCCATACGGGACACTGAGTCCAACGTATTGGGGAGTTACTTAATATTCCATGTTATCGTGAGGATAAATAAGATGGGCGGTAAAGTGAAGCGTAAGTAACTCAGTCCTTTATTTTTCCGTTTCAGTCTCCAATATTCCGTTTCGGTATATCTCTTCCTTTTTTTCAGAAAACTAACTCGTACGTTTGCTCCCAAAATGTGTAATCAATGAATATACCTTATGAGGTACAGATACAGGTAACCGACGTACTTGAAGAGTCTATTCAGTCGTTAGGTGAATTATACTATCCGCATCGCGAACTGGAAAATCAGGCTAAAAATATAAAAACGAACTGCTTAAAATTAAAAATGTAGCTAAAGTAGAAGTTTTTGGTATTCAAAATCCTGCAATCGAGGTGTTGGTACAGTGTCTTCATTAATGGCTCAGACGAGCATAACAACAGCGGAAATAATTCGTGCGTTCGATAAACAAAACAAGGTTGTGGATGCAGGGGCTGTTGAGAATGGGAATAATCGCTTTCGTATTGAAGCACGTGGTAGTTTCACTAATATGATATAAAATTGAAAGCCTTTGCGACAACACTGCAAAGGCTTTTTTCTTTTTTCCGTTAGCTTTGCCGCTGTGATAAAGTTAATTGAGAATTAAAACTATTTTAGAGAATTGAATGATGAATTCTATTACACGAAAAACACCTGTGCTTTGGTTTGCTTTATGTTGTCTGGGAATGAGTGCACAGGCAGCTTCCGGGCTTACTCCCTGGGTCTTGAAAGCAGATTCTTTATTATTATCTTCCGGAACGACGTACCGATATACAGTAGATACTCCGGAGGGGGAGGGACTGGTTTCTACTTTACCTTCCGTTACTGAATTAGTAGAACTCTTTTCCAAGTCGGAAAAAGCTGTTTGCCGGGTGACGGATCTGCATGGTAATATCAAGGTAGATAGAACGCCCTTGGAAGGTGATCGTATGGAGTTAGTTTCTCCACAGGGAAAAGTTACCCGGCGGTGGATGATTGGAATAAGAAATGCTGCCCTTCCGGCACAATTGTTGTTACATCGCGAACAGGCTACAATAAACGCGCCGGGTAACATTGTTCTTGATTTCCGGGCCGGACAGCGAAGTCCGATGGTGAAGGTAGAAATCCGTGTCCCGGCAGGTATCGTCGTGACACTTGATAATACAACCGTGAACGTGATAGGACGTGGGGAGGTATTATTGCGTGATCTGCCTAAACAATCGATAGGGCGTACCGGCACTCACTACTCATATAATAAAGTGGGGAATGTAGCCTTGCGGGATGAAGGTGAGCGGGGAACGGTGATTGTATTTAGTGGTCTTGATTTTCGACCTTCAAATGGTCCGGATCTGCGGATCTGCTTTCGTGGAGTAGCTCCGGTGCGTAAAGGAATAAATCGTTTTGAAGCTATTTATACAACTTCAAAGCCGGAAGTATTGCAGAGTCCTGTTGCTGTGGCAGATTTGGAAGGCATTACCACTGTTGCTGATCTTGTACGTACTCCGTTGCGTGATTTTACGTATCGTCCCGGACAGGAATATACGTATGCCTCTTTTTCCTGGACTCCCCCTCACAACGCTTCTTCCGTAGAACTGCTTCAATCAGCAGACGGTGGGAATACATGGACAACAGCCCGGGCGGAAGTAACTCCTGATAGTCGTGAGACAGCTGCGAACGGATTGGAACCGAATCGCCTGTATGCTTTCAAACTTCGTGTCAAAGGAGGGCAGAATAAAGGAGAATCCAACACTGTATGGTTCTATACCGGACGAAAAGATATCAGAGATTATCGTGTAAAAGGAGATGGAGTAGCTGATGATACGGAAGCTATCAATGAGGCTATTATCAATATGAGCCGTTTGGGAGGTGGTATCCTTCGATTTACCCAAGGAACCTATAATGTACGTACTATCCATTTGCAAAGTAATGTGTGGTTGCATCTGGATAGTGATGCTACGATACAGGCATTGCCCGGTGCCGATGCTCCCGAGGCAACCTGGTTTAGTGATCGTGCTTATCGTTCAGGGCTCTCGCCCACAGACCCGCGTCCTTATGCCGACCCGGAAAATTATCTTACGAAGCAAGATGTAGGACATACTTTCTTTCGCAATTGCATGTTCTTTGGAGAGCGAATTGACAATGTAAAAGTTGTAGGTACGGGGCGTATTACCGGTAATGGTAATATTGTGACTTCGGATAAAGTGATGAATAATTCTCCGGAGAAACGTAGTGATAAAATGTTTTCTTTAAAACTTTGTACGAATGTAGAGATTGGCGGATGGGATGTAAAGAAAGATATGTGGTATGATCCGGAAAAGGACATACCTTATTATATAGAAGGAGATAACAGGTTATATAGTGACAGTACAATGCTGCACATTGATCAGGGAGGGCATTTTGTGTTGTTGGCTACAGGTACGGATGGTATTCATGTACATGATACTTACTTTGCAAAGCATAGTACAAAGAATGCCCGCGATATTTATGATTTTATGGCATGCAATGATGTGACGGTAACAAATATCTACTCTAAGGTAAGTTCGGATGATATTGTAAAACCCGGTTCGGATTGTTCATTGGGCTATACTCGTCCGGCACGCCATTACATGGTGAGAAATATTGTGGGAGATACTAACTGTAATCTCTTTCAGATAGGATCAGAAACAGCAGATGATATTCAGGATCTGTATGTGGATAATATCTATGTGTTGGGTGCTAATAAGGCGGGTTTTTCTATTTCTACCAATGATGGTGGTCATGTGAAGAATGTTTATCTGAATAGCGGTAAAACAGGTCCTATACATTCCCGTTCGGTAATGCGTCGTACGAGAGCCCCCTTCTTTATCTCTATTTCCAATCGTGGGCGTGTATTGGGAGCCGATGTTGCTCCGTTTACTTTCACTGAAAATGGAGTGGTACGTAAGGAACTGCTTGTAACCAATTCTAACATTGGGCAGGTAGAGAATATTGTTATCTGTGGGGTGGATATTGAAGAGGTCTATGGTGGTAGTTCATTTCGTGGCGACCGTTGGAAAGCTTATGACGGTTCACAAAGTAAAGCGACTCCTATTATTGCAGGATTTAAACTGCCTGATTCGGATGTTGTGGAAGGTGGGTTGACATTCCGTCTGCCGGATGGGAACCATACGGGGTACATCAATAATGTGCAATTCCATGATGTGAGTTTGAAAGTAAAGGGAGGACATCCGTCGGAAGATGCAAAAGCATATCCACCGGAGATAGGAGTAGGCCGCTATAATGTAGGAGACCTGAAGATACAGCCGGCGTTCGGATTTTGGGCACGCCATGTCAAGGGCTTCTTATTGAAGAATTTTCGTATTGCTGCCGAACAACCGGATGGACGCTATGCTGTAGTGATGGATGATGTGATAGGAGGTGAGGTAGAAAGTTTGCAGGTGGATAAAGGAATATCAGATAAAGAAGAAGTGAAATTGATAGACTGCGAAGATATAAGACAATGATTTTCTTCTCATCAGAGCGGACCCTTCCTAACAGTATATGTAACGGGGTATAACAATATATGTAATGGAACATAACAATATATGTAACGAAGCACTAAGTATTATTACTTAAGTAATACTTCAAATTTAATTCATACTATGATAGCGTTTTATTAAAACGTAAATGATCGCAGATTATCGCAAATTAGAAGGCTTGCTGTACTACTTGAGAGACGATATTCTTTGCGTGAATTTGTGATAATCTGCTGCGTTTCAATGATACTATCATTTAATTAGGATACAGTACTTATTATAATTAATAGTCAAAGAAAATGATAAAGAAGATATATCTCTATTTCAGGCAGAAAGTTGAGAGTTGTAACAGAGCCAGGTGGTATCATATTTTCCTCTTTTGGGGGTTGGGTATCTCTTCTACAGTTTGGTTTCTGGTTCGTGTGGTTCCTAAGCCTTCGCGGGCTACCTATCCTTGTATGCAGGCAGCTGCTCCTATGATGTCTGCTTTCGTCGTCTATCTGTTGTCTTTTACAGGTGCATGGTTCAGCTACCGGAAGATGAAACAGGCATTGCGTGCACGTCATTACCTTTATACAACGTTGTTTTTCTTTTTATTGATATTTTTCGGAGGTATGATGGCGATAAAGAACAGTGGTGAGATGCTGGCGCAAATCGTTCTTCCTGTTAGTGAACCGAAGATGGCATGGGGAAAGAATAACCCTGTGGGTACGGCAAAAGGAATTTATCCCGGTCGTGTTGTCTGGTCACATGCTCCCGGAGCTGCAACATGGGAGAAAGGTACTGGTTTCTGGTATGAAGATCATTACACCAATCAGTCGGATGCAGATTGGTTAGTGGTGCAGTCTCTTCTTTCTTTGACGGGTGAGAAAAGTGAGAAGAAAGCATGGAATGCTCTGTTTGCCTACTTTAATCGCGAACATGGCAAAGGTGGTAAGGGATATCGGAAAGGGGAAAAGATTGCAATTAAAATCAATCAGAACAATACGTTTTCACATGATGACTCCGAAGAACTGAACGCTTCTCCGCATCTTGTGCTTTCCTTGTTGCGTAGCCTGATATACGAGGGAGGGATCCCTCAACAACAGATCACGGTGTTTGATGCGAGTCGCTTTATCACTCATACTTTATTTGAAAAATGTCATACAGAGTTTCCTGATGTAACTTATCTGGATAATGAAGGGGGGAACGGACGGGTGAAATCAACCTATATCTCCGATGCCATTCCATACTCGGTTGATAACGGAAAGCTGGCTCGCGGTCTGGCTTGTTGCGCTATTGAGGCTGATTATCTTATCAATATGGCTTTGTTGAAAGGCCATGGAGGTCAAGGTGTTACGCTTTGTGCAAAAAATTGGTATGGTGTCACTGATATTGATCGCAATTTTCGTAAGAATCAGCATAATAACTTTAATCAGGATCGTGGCGGACGTCCGCGATATATGACGTTTACTGATTATATTGCTCACAAAGATTTAGGGCAAAAGACCATGCTTTTTCTTATTGACGGGCTTTATGGATCAGAAAAGGTGAATGGGGCTCCTTCTGGAAAATGGAAGATGGAGCCTTTTGGAGGCAATTGGCCCTGTTCTTTATTTGCTTCGCAAGATCCTGTAGCAATTGATGCTGTAGGTATTGATTTTCTTAGTACGGAGTTTCCACGGATGGCAGATGTGAATTACTGTGATATGTATCTTGTGGAAGCAGCATTGGCAAATAATCCGCTATCCGGCACTTTCTATGATCCCGAACAGGACGGAACAGGTGTACATAGTCTTGGTGTATTAGAACATTGGAATAATCCTACAGATAAACAGTATAGTCGTAATTTAGGACAAAAGAGCGGAATTGAACTGGTATATAAGAAGAAATAAGTGTTTTTATTGATGTATGAGACGATTTCTATAGTATTTGAATGAATACTTAAAATCGTCTCTTTTTTATATAACTACTTTTGTGACGTAACAAAGTGAGAATTTAATGTATCTGATAATATGAAAAAGATAAAAAACTGTTTTTTTAAAACCTGTCCCCGAAGTGGACGAATTGTTGGTATTAATAAAAAGAATGTGGTTCTTAAAATTTGCTTCCCATTAATGGGGTTAACGGCACTAATCTGGTTTCTCATTCGAGTAGTACCTAAACCTTCACGTATTGCTTATCCTTGTCAGCAAGTGGCAGCACCACTGGCTTTTTCTTTTCTGGCTTTTTTCAGTAGTACATTAGTAGGGTGGGGAGCTTGGAAGAAATTTCTTCAACTCCGGAATTCACGACATTTCTATAAGGGGCTTGCCGTACTTTTTGCCGGTGTTTTACTTTCAGGCACATTTTATATAATGTCGGTAGATAATTCTTTGTTCGGACAGGCGGTTGGCAAGCAGATAGACAATGGTTCGGATATGGGGACTTTTACTCCGGCAGATAAACCCAATGCACCAATGGGAGTGGCACGAGGCATTCACCCGGGACGTGTGGCTTGGGCGCATGATCCGCAGGCAGCGGTTTGGGATGGTAAACACGGACTATATTCGGATGCGGATAATAATAGTCAGACCCGTGTGTGTGACATGATGGAGGGAGTCATCATCTCTTTGACCCACCAAAAAACAATAGACCGTGCCTGGGATGAACTGTTCCGTACCTTTAATAAGAAAAAAGGTAAGGGAGCTACAGGATATAAAGAAGGAGAAAAAATAGCTATAAAAGTAAATCTGAATGATAATGGCGGAAGTAATATAATAGATGCTACTCCACAGTCTGTCTATGCACTTCTGCATCAGTTGGTCGATATAATGAACGTACCTCAGCACTGTATTACAGTATATGATGCACAGCGTCGTGGTATCTCTGCCATTTATACTTACCTGCAACCGGTTTATCCCGATGTAGTCTATCAGAATTGGGGAGGTTTCGTACCCGATGTAATTCGCTATTCAAGTGAAATAACCGATCCGGGTGCAATGAGTCTGGCACGTGCTGCCTATGAGGCGGATTATATGATTAATATGGCATTAATGAAGCGTCATTCCCGTCCTACCGATAATTGGAAGGACAGTGCAGGGCAGACGGGAATAACAGCTACCGGCAAAAATCATTTTGGTTCCATTGGCAATGTTTCTCCTTTGCATCTGTCTATCCGCGATTGGTCTAAGTTTCGGGGAATGGGAACATATAACAGTATTGTTGATTTGATGGCACATGAACGTTTGGGGGGAAATACACTTGTATACATTGTAGATGCTATGTACGTGAATCCTATTCATAACGGACGTGCTGTTCGTTTCAAACGTGCTCCTTTTAACGATGGATGGACATCAAGTTTTCTGGCTTCTAATGACCAGGTAGCTATAGAGTCGGTAGTACTGGACTTTATACGTTCGGAAATGCCTGTTGCAGCCAATGCGGATAACTTTATGCATGAAGCGGCCAATATAGGCAATCCTCCTTCAGGAATTAGGTATGAAGGCCGGGCACAGAAGAGTTTGGGAGTACATGAACATTGGAATAACCCGGATGATCGTATGTACTCACGTAATCTGAAAACAGGCAAGGGGATTGAGCTTTATCGTGTCCCTCTGGATGCAGAACGTCCCGCTATTGAATATTTTTATTCCGACCGTATTTCTAAAATAGAAGATCAATCTGTTACTCTGTATTGGAAAACATCAAATGGGGAAGAAGTATTGCTAAATGGAGAGGCAGTAGCTGCCAATGATTCTTGCGTGGTGAGACCGGAGACCTCATTAATGTATGAACTGGCTGTGAAGAAAGGCGGTACAGTACAGGCGGTACAGAAACTGGTTGTCAGGAGTTTTACAGATGTGCGTTGTTATGATGTGAAAGAAGCACAAACCGAGGGTTCTGCCATTGTTGAGGCCGAAGGCTTTGCTGAGTTTCGTGGTGAAAAAGGGAGTTCAAAAGGAGCGTTGACATGGCAGATTGATGTTCCTGCAACGGGAGAATATTATTTGCTGTTTTCTTATTCGGGCGGTAGTCCGGTACCTTCCTACCTGTATCTTAACAATCAGCTGGTAAGTGAGAATATCGGTTATTTAGCTACGTCGGGTAGTAAAAAAGGAGAGTTTGCTTTTCCGGTGACATTGACTGCCGGGAAGAATTCTATGAAGTTAGAACATCTGGGAAAGCGTAGCAACCGTATTTATTCGGTAACGGTAGCAAGGGAGAAGAAGCCAACAATTCCATAAACTAAAGAACTTGTAAACTAAAAACTCATAAACTAAAAATTCACAACTTATGACGACAAAAAGACTCTGTATTTTTCTATTCACGATGCTGTTCCTGATTACAGGTGCATCTGCAGAAACTTTTAATGTGAAAAAATACGGTGCCCGTGGTAACGGGAAGAAGCTGGATTCTCCTGCTATTCAAAAGGCAATCGATGCCTGCCATAAGGCTGGAGGTGGCACGGTACTTGTTCCGGCTGGTACCTATCTTTCGGCTACGATTGTATTGAAAGATAATGTAACCCTGCATTTGGAAAAGGATGCTTTGATTTTGGGTACTACGGATTATAAAGCCTATGACAATCTCGATCCTTTTACAGAAGGCTTGGGCATTGATGTCGGCTGGGTATTGTTGGTGGCTGTTGACGCAAAGAATGTCACTCTTGAAGGAGAAGGCAGTATCGACGGTCAGGGCTCTGCATTAAAAGAAAGACACATCAAAGTGGATACACGTCCCGAAGGTAAGCGTTGGGGACTTCGCCCCTTTTTGCTTCGCCTGGTACGTTGCGAAGGAGTAACTGTACGTGATGTTACTTTGAAGTATGCCGGTGCCTGGACTTCTCATTACTTTCAGTGCCGCAATGTGAAGATAGACAATGTGACGATTCGCAGTTTCGGGGTTGCACACAATGATGGAATTAATATCGACGGTTGTCAGCATGTGCGTATCAGCAATTGTGATATTATCAGTGGCGATGATGCACTTTGCTTTAAGACAACTTCCAGTAAAATGGGATGTGATGATATCGTTGTAGAGAATATGAAGCTTAAAAGCAATCAGGCTGGTATTAAGATGGGGACGGAGTCCATGGCCGGTTTCGAGAATATTCGTATCAGTAATTGTCACATTTATGATACTAAGAATGGGGGTATCAAACTTTTCTCGGTAGACGGAGCTCACCTGCGTAATGTCGAAATCTCAGACATTACTATGGAAGAAGTACGTACTCCGATGCTTTTCCGTCTCGGTGCCCGTTTGAGTGTATTTCGTAAAGGACAGGATACACAACAACCGGTGGGGGTATTTGAAAATGTCACGATCCGGAATGTAAAAGCTGTAGCTGCTGATAAAGCACAACTCACTCCTCCCTCCGGTATTCTTATTACCGGTATTCCGGGACATTACATCACTAATCTGACACTTGAAAATATACAGATTCGTCTGCTCGGTACGGGAACTTCCGAAGATGCTCTCTCTAAAGTGCCGGAGGCAATAGACCAGTATCCGGAAGTAAAAACCTTTGGCCCGAAGATTCCGGCTTATGGTGTTTGGGCACGTCACGTACGCGGATTGAAACTAAAGAACGTAACCTTTGAACTAAAGAATCCCGATGCACGTCCCGAGATCATTTGCGAGGACGGTGATATGGAAATATACAAATAAAGACAAAATACCATGAAAGCAATTTTTTATTCGCTGATTCTCTTTTGTTGTCTGGGATGCCGGGCTGAGAAAGAGTGGACGTTGACGTCACCCGATGGTGCAGTACGGTTTGTTGCAACACAGGTACCGGAAGGTGAGGAGACAACTATACTTCAATATTCCGTTTATTGTGGTGACTCATTAGTGATCAATCCGTCCCGTCTCGGACTCGTGATGGATGGGATAGAATATGGGAAAGATGCGCGCCCTGCAGGAAAAGCAGTAGTGAAAACAATGAATGAACCTTATGAGCTGAAGGCAGGCAAACAACTTAGGACTGTGAATGCCTGTCGGGAGATGACGATTCCCTTTGAGGGTTTTCAGCTGATTGTACGGGCATACGATGATGGTATCGCCTTCCGCTATGCCTTTACACAAGAGGATGACGGGAAGCAACATACCATAACAGATGAGTTAACAGAATTTTCAGTACCTGCCAACGGTAAAGCATGGATTCATCCGTATGACTGGAATGAGCGTCACAAACCAAGTTACGAGCAGTATTCAAAGAACGGAATTGCTATCAATACCGAAGCTTCTCATGGTCGTGGCTGGGCTTTTCCGATGCTTTTTAATACCAATGACTGCTGGATGATGATTACTGAGGCTTATCTGGATGGTTCTTATCCGGCTACACATATTGATAACTCGGGAAAAAACAAAGCTTATAAAATACGTTTTCCTGAGATAGAAGAACCTGTTGTTCCAGATGCGGTAGAGCCTGTTTCCACCTTCCCCTGGTATACACCCTGGCGTGCTATTATCGTGGGTAAGGAACTGAATACGGTTTTCCGTACACAGATGGTTTCTCATCTGAATCCGCCGTCAGTGATAGGAGATGATTCCTGGGTATTGCCGGGACGTGCTTCCTGGAGTTGGTGGTATGCTGGTGGAACTACCCGTGATTATAAAACACAAATAAAGCATGTAGACTTCAACCATGCGATGGGATGGGAGTATGTATTGATTGATGCCGGATGGCAACGAATGGACAATGGAGGTACGATGGAAGATGTGGTGAAGTATGCCGGAGAAAAAGGAGTCGGTGTCTGGTTGTGGTATCATTCCGGTGCGGGAAGAGAGATGGATAGTATTCCAACGCATCGTCTTATGTCCGATCCTGTATTGCGTCGGGCGGAAATGGAACGTATCAGCAGGCTGGGAGTAAGAGGTATCAAGGTAGACTTCTTCGATACGGATAAACAGCGTATCATACAGCTTTATCCGGCTATACTAAAAGATGCGGCGGAGTTTTATTTACTTGTTGATTTACATGGAGCAACTTTGCCTCGCGGCTTTGAACGGACCTATCCTAACCTGATGACTACCGAAGCAATACGCGGAGCAGAGACGTTAGGACGTCAGGAGCGTTGTGACCGGGCGGCAGAACATAATGCTACAGTACCTTTTACGCGGAATGTAGTGGGGTCAATGGATTATACACCTGTTACTTTTTCAAATAAGATACGGCAGGGAGTACCGGCTATTCGTCAAACAACGGTAGCACATCAGTTAGCACTCGCAGTGGTTTTTGAATCCGGTTTTCAGTGTTATGCAGATAGAATAGAGGCGTATGAAGAATTGCCACGCATGCCCAAACTTTTCTTAAAAGATGTGCCTGCTGTCTGGGATGAAAGTCAGTTGTTGGCTGGTTATCCGTCAGATTTTGCAGTGGTAGCACGTCGTAAAGGAAAAGTCTGGTATGTGGGTGGTATCAACGGGAAGAATGAAGAGCGCGAGTTGGAATTCTCTTTACCGGAGGCTTGTAAGGAGTTGTCCTCTACCTGGATTACTGATGGAAAAGATAAGGATTCTTTTGGAAACGAAGTGATCTCTGTGATAGATGGAAAAGTTAAAGTGAAGTTATTGGCAAACGGTGGGTTTGCGGGAACGATTAGATAACAGTGGACAGTGGACAATTGACAGTTGACAGTTGGCTGCGCTGTCACGCTGCATAGTAACTGTCAATTATCAATTGTCAATTATCAATTGTCAACTGTCCACTGTCAATTGTCCACTGTCAATTGAATTAAATAATTATAAAAATGAAAAGATACATTGTAACCCTTATCCTGTCCATATGGACAGTCGCGCAGCTTGCTGCACAAATAAGCTGGGAGCAGGTGGCGCCCGGTGTTTGGAAAGGAGTTGTAGGAACTCCTGAAAGTTATTCATTGTTGCAAGTGGCAGATGTTACTCCAAAAATGGAAGGTTTCAGCCGTTTGCCGGAGGTAATATTACCTGCATTTGCCTCTGAAATAAAAGGCAATATTCAAGATGGGCAGACAGCTTTGCGTATTCCCTTACAGAGAAAAGAGCAACTGTATGGTTTTGGACTTAACTTCCAAACTGTACATCAACGTGGTAAAATCCTGAATCTGCATGTAGACCATTACGGTGGTAAGGACAATGGACGTACGCATGCTCCGGTTCCTTTTTATGTTTCCAGCCAGGGCTATGGTGTATTTATTAATTCGGCACGTTATATTACCGTATATGCCGGAAGTGGTGCACTGAAAGACAGTCCCAATGCTCCGGTAGCGAAAGATCGTAATACGGATAAATCCTGGTCGTCACGCCCTTATTCGGATGCGGTTTCTATTCTTGTACCTGCACCGGGGACAGAGATATATCTTTTTGCCGGTCCTACTCCAATGGATGTAGTACGTCGTTACAACCTTTTCTGTGGTGGCGGTACGTTACCTCCACGTTGGGGACTCGGTTTTACGCAACGTACACAAAAACTATACACTGCCGAGCAGGTGAAACAAGAAGCGGATGAGTTTGAACGTCAGGGGTATCCGTTAGACTTTATTGGTTTGGAGCCGGGATGGCAGAGCAAAGCATACCCTTGCACCTTTGAATGGGACGCTACACGTTATCCCGATCCTTCGGGTTTTGTAAAGGACATGCTCGACAAAGGCGTGCGTATCAATCTGTGGACAAACCCGTATGTGTCTCCTGATTCAAAGCTATATAAGGATATGTATCCTGTAAGTGGTTCACATACGGTGTGGTGCGGTATTGTTCCCGATTTGGCTGGTGAGAAAGCACGCTCTTTATGGAAAAATAAACTGAATAAAGAGCATGTAGATATAGGTGTAAGTGGTTATAAAGTAGATGAAGTAGACGGATATGATTATTATCTCTGGCCGGATGTGGCTACTTTCCCATCGGGGGTATCTGCCGAGCAGATGAGGCAAACTTATGGGCTTTGGGTACAGCGTACAACAGCTGAACTCTACAAGGCACGCAATCAACGTACATTCGGTTTGGTACGTGCATCAAATGCCGGAGCATCTTCTATGCCTTATGTTATTTATAATGATTATTATAGTCACCCGGACTTCATTACAGCATTGATTAACTCCGGATATTGTGGTGTATTGTGGACTCCGGAAGTACGTAGCTCTAAGTCTGCGGAAGATTGGTTACGCCGTTTCCAGTCGGTTGTTTTTTCCCCGATGGCAATGATTAATGCGTGGAGTAGTGGTACGAAACCCTGGACATTTCCGGAGGTTGCCGAACAAGTGAAAGAGTATGCGTTGCTTCGTATGCAGATGATGCCTTACTGGTATACGGAATTTGCGCGTTATCATTTTGATGGTATTCCTCCTTTCCGTGGTATGAGTTTGGAAGCCGGATTCAATCCGGATGCGGCGGTAACAACAGAACTGAAAGAGAAGAGTTTGGAAGATAATCCCTATCTGGAAGCTGTGACTAAAGAAATAAAAGACCAATATATGGCAGGTGAATATTTACTGGTAGCGCCTATGTTTAAGGGGCAGACGGAGCGTAAAGTCGTACTGCCACAGGGTGATTGGTATGATTTTTATACCGGTGCATATGTTGGTAATGGAGAGACAATAACAGTAACTCCGGGACTGGATCGTATTCCTGTATATGTGAAAGACGGAGCTATCATTCCGATGATGGAGCCGATGCTTCATGCACCGAAACCGGGAGTAAAAGTGAACCTGGAAATTCGTCACTATGGGAAAGCAAATGGCTCTTATCGTCTGTATGATGATGATGGTGAAACATTTGATTATGAGAAGGGAGTATACACATGGAGAGATATTAGTGTAGTACGTCAAAAGAATGGTAAAATGAAGGGCACTATCTCGAAGGCTGAAAAGGGAAAACCTGATTCGGTAGGGAAGGTGACTTGGCGATTTATGACAATTGACAATTGATAGTTGACAATTGACAGTTGCTATGTAGATGATAGTGCAGCACATTCCCCTCTGAGAGGGGGTGCCCGAAGGGCAGGGGAGGTGTATCGGTACAATACAGCTCATTTTCAACTTTCAATTTTCAACTGAATAAACTTTTAATTTTCAACTAAAATGAAGAAATACATCTATCTCTTTTTCCTTTTGTCTTTATGCCCTCTGTTAGCCTGGGCAGCAGATGACAATCCTATAGCAAAACAATTATTTAATGTTACCTCCGGTGATCTGAAATTATCTTTTATGGTTGGTACTGACGGCCGCCTTTATCAGCTTGCTTTTGGTGATGTATCTAAAGAGGTAACAGTTCCCGTTAAAATGCCTTCGCGTGAGTGGGAGTTTCTTCCACCTTACGGTAATGGTGTACTGACTGAACCAGCTTTGCAGGCTACTCATGTAGACGGTAATACCTCTACGGAATTGCTCTATACGAATCATAAGACGGAGCAATTGGGTGACGGTATTACACAAACCGTTATTTCTCTGAAAGATCCTGCTTATCCTTTCTCTGTAGATATTTACATCAAGTGTTATGAATCTACCAGTATGATGGAGATATGGAACACAATCACACACAATGAAAAAGGCAAGGTGATACTTTATCGCTATGCTTCTGCATCTCCTGTACTGAAAGCAAAGAATTACCGGCTTACTCAATTCATAGGTAATTATAAACGTGAAGCGACTCTTGCCGAGGAAGAGCTTACTACGGGTATTAAAGTTCTTGATTCCAAGCTTGGTATACGTGCCAATCAGATGCGTATTCCTTCTTTCCTTCTTTCTCTTAATGGTGAAGCAGATGAGAATAAGGGCGAAGTGCTTGCCGGTTCTCTGAAATGGGCGGGTAGTTTTCAGCTTGCCTTTGAGGTTGACTGGAATAATAATCTTCGCGTGTTGACAGGTATCAATCCGGTCGGTTCGCAGTATCATCTGGAACGTGGTGATACTTTCATTACACCTGCTATTCTTTATGCTTACAGTAAACAGGGGAAAGGTGATATTAGTCGTAAATTTCATCGTTGGGCACGTGCTTACGGTATCCGTGATGCGGAAAAAGACCGTCCTGTATTACTCAATAACTGGGAAGCAACTCACTGTACATTTGATGAAGAACGTCTGAAAGGACTTTTTGATGGTGCACGCCAAATTGGTGCCGAACTCTTTTTATTGGATGATGGCTGGTTTGGTAACGGATCCTATTCTCGTGATGACGATAAACACGGTCTGGGTGATTGGGAAGTATCTACAAAAAAACTTCCACGCGGACTCTCTTATATAGCCAAAGAAGCTTTGAAACGTAAAGTTGGTTTTGGTATCTGGCTGGAGCCGGAGATGGTAAACCCACAGAGTGAACTCTATAATAAACATCCTGAATGGATTATTACCCAGCAGAAGCGTGAACCGATTTTGGGGCGTCATCAGGAGATACTCGACCTGACACGTCCTGAAGTGCAACAGTATGAATGGGAGGTGATAGACAAAACACTACGTCCCAATCCAGATATTTCGTATGTGAAGTGGGATTGCAACCGCTATGTGACGCAGCCGGGTTCTACCTATTTGCAGCCGGACAAACAAAGTCATCTGTTGATAGATTATAACTGGGCACTTTACCGGTTGATGGATCGCTTTGCAAAAGGTTTTCCGGATGTGATGGCAATGCTTTGTGCCGGAGGTTCGGGGCGTGTGGATTATGGTTCAATGCAGTATTTTCATAGTTTCTGGCCGAGTGATAATACTGATCCGTTGGGACGTATCAAGATTCAGTGGGGCTTTTCTCACTTCTTCCCGGCAAGTACTATCTCGGCACATGTGACGCGTATGGGTAAACGTCATCTGAAGATGGCGATTGACGTGGCATTAAGTGGCTCTTTCGGTATCGATTTAGCACTGGATAAAGCTACTCCCGAAGAGCGTGAACAACTGGCTGCTGCTGTGAAACTTTATAAAGAAAGTATCCGTCCATTGGTGATGCAGGGTGATTTGTACCGTTTGGTTTCTCCGTATGAACAGCCGGTAGCATCATTGAGCTATGTCTCCGAAGATAAAGAACGTGCGGTTGTTTATATTTATCAGACAGAAGATGGTAATGTTCCGGCCATTCTATTAAATGGATTGGATGCCAATAAACGTTACCGTATTACAGAAGTGAATCTTCCGAAAGGACAGGGCCTTCCCGGCCGGGGAAGTGCCCTTCGGATGGCACCTTCCCGTTTTGCCGCTCATGGTAAACTCTTCACCGGAGCAGAGTTGATGACAACCGGTATCGCAAATCCGCTCAGTAATCAGTTTGAGAGTGCAGTGATTCTGTTGACAGTGGAGAATTGACAGTGGACAATGGGGCTGCGCTGGGGGGCTATATCTTCCCTGGAAAGAGGAGGGCTCAAAAGGGCGGGGAAAGGTATGTCGGCACAAAGCAGTTTGATTGTTACATTATTTATCTTCGACGGAACGCAATTCTTACAAATTTATTTGCGTAATTTGCACAATTGATGTTCCGATTACATTTTGTAAAGTCTGTTTGTAGTTAACGCCTTGCCTGCATGTAGCCTACGCCTATACTGCATGCAGACAAGGCGTAGACTGTAAACAGGTAAAGTGGAGACTGGCAGATTGCCTGTTAAATGATATTTATAACCCATTAAATAATAATTATGATGAACAAAAAACTAATTTCTCTCTCTCTTTTCTTTGTCCTTGTCGGATTAACCCTTTCGGCACAGAATAAAGACCGTTGGGATATCACTCCCGAAGGTTCTATTCGTTGGCAGATTAAAGAAGACATTCCTCATTATGATCATCTTGAAATGAGTGGACAGCGTCTCTCCGTTGTTCTTCGTTACGGAGTAGATGCCGACCGGGCTTTTCACCTCAATCGTAGCCTTGTCTTCCCAATGCTTCGTATGCAACCCAATAAAACACAAAACAACCTCAGGCAGCGTTTTGAAGTCAATATCCCGGCTATGGTTACTATTGGCGATCAGACTTTGTTAAACGAACGTGTCAGTGATATTACTTTCAACGGTATTATGACTGTTCATAGTTCTTTTGGTTATATCCGTAACCGGAAAGAAGTAGAGAATGCCATTCAACTGACCCGTACTCTGTATCCTTCACCCAATAATGACTATTATTGTGAGGAGTATTCTTTTACCAATGCCGGAGAGCACCCTGTTACAATGCGTGTTCCTGAGTGGAAGGTGACGTATAATACTCCCGAAGAGGCTGGAGTTTATGGTGCTTATACCATTGAAGCTTCTCTTTCAAAGAACGGAACTTTCACAGTAGAGCCAGGTGGAAAACTCGAGTTCTATGCCATCTTCTCCGGTCGTAAAGCAGGTGATGCAGCATTGACCCGCATTAATATTGAATCAGAACGTACCGGACGTCAGGCACTGATCAATCAATGGTGGAACAATCTTGTTCTTGATACTCCCGATCCTGTATTAAATCGTATGTTCGCTTTTGCCAAGCTGCGTGGGGCCGAAAGTATCTATCGTACAAAAGGTGGTTTGATGCATGGTCCCGGTGGTGAAGCATACTATGCAGCCATTTGGGCCAATGACCAGGCAGAATATATCAACCCTTTCTTTCCTTATCTGGGATATGAAATAGGTAATGAATCTGCTTTGAACTCTTTCCGCCATTTTGCCCGATTTATGAATGATGAATATCGTCCTATTCCCAGTTCTATTATTTCCGAAGGAGTAGGAACCTGGCATGGAGCCAAAGACCGGGGAGATGGAGCTATGATTGCTTACGGTGCCGCGCGGTATGCGCTTGCCCGTGGTGATAAAGAAGAAGCCCGGGAGTTATGGCCTCTTATCGAATGGTGTCTGGAATACTGTCATCGTAAGTTGACGCCTGCCGGTGTAGTAGCTTCTAATTCTGATGAACTTGAAAATCGCTTTCCTGCGGGAGATGCTAATCTTTGTACTTCTTCACTTTATTATGATGCATTACGTTCAGCTGCCCTTTTGGGGCGTGAATTGGGTATTTCTTCTGCACAGATCAAAACATATACCCGCCAGGCTGATGATTTGAAACAAGCTATTGAGTCGCATTTTGGTTACGAAATAGAAGGTTTCCCCAGTTATCGTTATTATGAAGGTAATGATATTCTTCGTTCCTGGATTTGCATGCCGCTTACTGTGGGCATTTATACTCGTGCTAAAGGTACTATCGATGCTCTTTTTTCGCCCCGCCTTTGGACGGACGACGGACTGTTGACTCAGGCTGGTACGGAAACTTTCTGGGATCGTTCCACTCTCTATGCACTTCGTGGTACAATTGCTGCAGGAGAAGTAGGGCGTGGTATGGCATTCCTTAAGAAATATTCTCAACGCCGTCTGTTGGGTGATCATGTTCCGTATGCTATTGAGGCTTGGCCCGAAGGTAATCAGCGTCATCTCTCTGCCGAAAGTGGGCTTTATTGCCGTATTTATACAGAAGGGCTTTTTGGTATTCGTCCCACAGGTTTACGTAGTTTTGAAATAACTCCGCGTCTTCCGCAAGAGTGGGAGTTTGCTAATCTGAATCGTGTGCGTGCGTTTGGTGCTGACTTTGATATACAGGTGAAACGTGCTGGCGGCAGTAAGTTGGCGGTTACAATTGTGAATGGAAAGAAAACTATAAAGAAAACCATTAGTGAAGGACAGACAATAACTGTGAGATTATAGAATCTTCTGTCAGGTTACTTTTCCTTTATCCCGGTAAGATACATTTTCCTACCGGGATATTTTTGTTTTTCGATACTTACTTTGAATAGAAATTGTGCAGTTTTGTCTCTTTTTTCGGAAATAGAGTTATAGTTTCTGTCTCTTTTACTATAACTATCGTCTCTTTTTATTTCTATTCTCGAATATATGGGAATGGAGATTTTCACTATTTATAGGTTTTTATTACATTTGCTATGTATTAATCTATCGAAACTGTAACTATGCTAAGAAAAACACTATTGTTGATATACCTGTTGTTGTCAAGTGTGTCTTATACCCTGGCACAGGATATCCGGAATTCCTTTTATTATAGTCCGCATATAAATGAGGGGCTTTCGCAACTTTCCGTCAGGGTCATTCATCAGGACTCCAGAGGTTATATCTGGTTGGGGACTAAGAATGGATTGAATCGCTATAATGGGAAAGAGTATACAGTATACCAAGAGAACCCATCTGACTCATTGAGTCTTACTAATAGTGATATTCTCTCTTTGGCGGAAGAACCCGGTCATGCTCTTTGGATAGGAACCAGTTATGGGCTGAATCGTCTTTGCCAGCATACGAATCGTATTCGTCGCTATCTGGATGATAAGGGTATATTGAGAGATGCAATCCAATCTGTTTTTGTTGACCGCTCCGGACGTGTGTGGGTGGGGAATCGCAGAGGGATCTTTCTTTATCATCGGGAGGAAGATCGTTTTTATCCGGTTGAAATTGCTGGCGATGGTGGTTCAGTCAGTGTTTCTGTTATATTTGAAGACTCATCTGGTAAGTTTTGGATAGGTACCCACGATGATGGGGTTTACGTTTGTGACCAACAGATGCAAGTTATCAGCCATTATTCACAACGGACCAATCTGGCGTTGTCGGATAATGCTGTTTCAAGTATCTATGAAGATCATCTGAAACAGATATGGGTGGGGTGTCATCTTTATGGTTTAAATTGCGTTGACTTGCGTAATAACCGTATTACTCATTATACAAGTAAAAATAGTGGTTTGAAAAATGATTTCGTTCGCTGTCTTGTGGAGTGGGACGGACAGTTGCTTATCGGAACATATGACGGTATTTTTGCTCTTAACCTTACTACACGTGATATAGAGAAGGTGGCCGATTACAGTGGAGACAGACACTCACTGGGACATTTTTCGGTTTATGCCTTTTGTCTTTCCAGTGCTAAGATACTGTGGATTGGTACATATTCCGGTGGTATTACGATGCTTTCAAAACTGATGAACAGGTTTGTACGTCATGATCCTGGATATAGGTTGAATATACCAACCGGTATCTATAGTACGGCTTGTGCTGATAAGGATGGTAGTTTGTGGCTTGCCACAGAAGGACACGGATTGTTGAATTACAATCCGGTTACTCAGAATGCTGAGTTTTATTTGCTTGATCGTACAGGACCCTCTCTCCATAATTCAAATATAATAAAGACTGTATTGCCGGAAGATGATTGTATCTGGTGCGGGACAGCCTTTGGTGAAATTTATCGCTTTGATCTTCGTACCCGAAAATTCTCGTTATTCTATAAATATCCTGAATCGGTAGTGATTTATTCGCTACTTCGTGATGGTAAGGGGAATCTTTGGGCGTCTACCATTCGGCGTGAATTTGCATTAACTTGCTTTACCACGGATGGAAAGGTGTTAGATACCTTTGAAGATGCACAAGGGCGGAAAGTAAGTATGTCTGGTATTCGTTGCCTTTTTGAAGAGCGTGAAGGAGTAATGTTAATCGGTACCCGTTCTACGGGAATCTATCGTTACGATATGAATACCGGTGTAGTGGATAACTATCGGAAAGATACTTTTCCCAGTAGTAAAGGATTCATACCGGGTAATTATATTTCCAGTATAGATCGTACTAAATCGGGTGATATCTGGGTTTCTACTTATGGTAGTGGCATCTTCCGTTTTGATCCGGAACGTGGCGCTGACCTTTATGTGACGAAACAGGAAGGTTTGTTGGATAATAATATCTGCAAACTTATTATGGGGAGGGATGGTAATTTGTGGATGAGTACGTCTCAGGGAGTAGCCGTATATAATCCTAAGACAGGCAAAGTACACAACTATGAAAGAGGTAATGGTGTTGATGTTCGTGAATTTACATTACACGGAGGAACATCTATGCCTGATGGAACAATTTGCTTTACGGCAAACAATGGGTTTATTACTTTCCAACCATTGAAGATGCAGGTTAACAGTTATATTCCTCCTATTGTATTGGAGCAGTTAAGTGTAAACAATCAACCTATTTCTCCGGGTGATGCTTCCGGCATACTTCCCGGTGTGTTGGATGATATGTCTGAGATACACCTTTCTTATAATGAAAATAATATATCTATTGATTATTGGGCACTGAACTTTGTATTCAATAATATGAATCGATATGCCTATCGTTTGGAAGGATATGATACAGGCTGGAATGAAGCGGGAGGACGTACTTCGGCTTATTATACCAATTTGCGGCCGGGTGAATATACGTTCCATGTGCGTGCGTCCAACAATGACGGACTGTGGAATAACGAAGGCCGTTCCTTGCATATCGTTGTTCATCCGCCTATATGGGCTACGTGGTATGCATATACGTTTTATTTATTATTACTTTCTTGCGTGATATATATTATTTTGTTTTATATGAATGCCCGCCGTCGTTTGCGTGAGAACCTTCGTGTAGAGCAACTTGAAAAACGGCAGCAAGAAGAATTGCATCAGGCCAAACTTCGTTTGTTTACTAATTTCTCACATGAACTTCGTACACCGTTGTTGCTTATCATTACTCCGTTTGAAGAGATGGTAAAACAAGTAGGATTGCCTGGTGAATTACGTGAACGTTTGGGGATTATTTATAAGAATGCCCGAAAGTTGTTATTACTTGTCAATCAGATGATGGATTTACAGAAGAATCAGACAGGTAATATGCAGTTACGTGTCAGTAAAGGAAATGTCTGTGAGTTTATAAAGGAGATCTATTATGCTTTCAGCCAGGTAGCACAAACGAATGAGATAGACTTCCGCCTTGATTGCCAACCAGAGGAAATAGATGCCTGGTATGATAAATCTTTATTGGAAAAACTTGTCTTCAACTTACTTTCCAATGCCTTTAAATATACTCCTGCCGGTAAGGACATAAAAATGCTGGTACGTAGTTACTCCTATGAAGAGTTGAACGAAAGCTACCGGAGTGAGGTTTATCATAAAGGCGATTGTAATGAAATGCGTTATTTGATGTTACGAATTGAAGACTCCGGTAAGGGGATTTCTAAAGAAGAGCGTGATAAAGTATTTATTCCTTTCTATCAGGTTCCGGAGTCTACAGTTGCCAATGTCCCCGGTACAGGTATTGGGTTGAGCCTGGTGTATTCAATCGTGAAGCTATGCCGCGGGGGGATTTTTATAGAAGATATGGATCATCCGGGAGCTTGCTTTGTCGTGGTATTACCCATCAGTCCTATGGCCTTTAAAGAAGAAGAAATAGATACTTCCATTGGTGAAGAGGGTATTATGGATTCTCAAGCTGACTCTTTGGATATGGCTAATGGTGGAACGGAAATGTCAGAATCAATAACGGTGGCACCTGCTGCCCCTCTTGCGTCTGCTTCTGGAGTTTCAGCACCGGAAGATTTTGCACGTCAGAAGTATAAAATCTTGTTGGTGGAAGATGATAAAGATGTTCGTGAATATCTCCATAAATCTCTTGAGAATGATTATGATATTATAGAAGCTTACAATGGAGTGAGAGGATATGAGAAGGCGGTGAGCCACTTTCCTGATTTGGTACTGAGTGATATTATGATGCCTAAACGTAACGGGCTCGAATTGTGTTCTATGATAAAGAATGATGTGCGTATCGGTCATATTCCTGTAATTTTGATGACGGCACGTTCTATGGTGATGCATATCAAAGAAGGTTTCTCTGCCGGGGCAGATGATTATATTATCAAGCCTTTCAATATGGATGTATTACGATTGCGTATTCGTAGTTTATTGGAAAGTAGGGCGCAGCTGAAGAAGTTGTATGGTAAGCGTTTCTCTCTCGATGAAATGGGTATAGAGGTTGTTTCTGCTGATGAACGCTTTTCACAGAAACTGTTTGAGGTGATTGAAAAGAATATTTCCGATCAGAATTTGGGAGTAGAAATGCTTTGCCAGGAAATTGGTATCAGTCGGGCCAATCTGTATCGTAAATTGAAATCTATAACTGAACTTTCACCTACCGAACTGATTCGTAACAAACGTCTTGAAATAGCTGCGAAGATGTTGAAAGAATCGGATATGAGCGTGTCAGAAGTTGCAGCATTACTTGGATTCAACAGTCATTCGTATTTCTCTAACTCTTTCAAGAGCTTTTACGGATATACTCCTACGGAGTTTATTCAGAAGAAGCAAACGGGAATTTGAAGAGAGGGGAGAGTTGAAAAGAAGGGAGAAGGGAGAATTGAGAGGGGAGAAGTACTATGCAGCGGATAGCGTAGCCTATCTCCCTCTGAGAGGGGATACGCTTCGGGGCGGGGAAGAGGTATGCGCAGGCCACTGTTCTTTGTTTTACATGTACATCTAACGCTGCTTTACATGTACATGTAAAACAACTCTGTATATCGGCCGTGGATATCTTTTTTCCCGACTTAGCCAATGAATGCCACCGTGTAATAGTAAGGAGGTCACTATTAAGTTTTGCCTTCTCCTCTCTCAATTCTCCCTTCTCCCTTTTTCTGTTACTATTGTCTCATTTCATTGTCACTATTGTCTCACTCTCATATATGATATGTTTCTGATAGTATCTGAAATAATAGTTATCCTGTGTTTCTGTTAGATCGGCTTTCTTTGTACACAAACCAATGTAGTCCTGTTGATATGAAAAACAAGGTAATTATTCTTATATCTTTTTTATTATTAAACTTGCCAGCTGTATTGTATGCTGGAAATATAGATGTTAAACAATCTGTATGGAATGGGCATGTCCGATATGATTTTACGTTTGATGGAAGCCATGCTACAATTGTGTGTCCCGATTCTGTAATAAGCGGTAAACCTTGGATATGGCGTCCTGCTTTTTTTGGTGCTTTCCCATCAGTAGACAAAGCATTGTTGAAGAAAGGTTTTCATGTGGTATTTTATGATATGACTCACCGTTATGGTAGTCCTCAGGCAGTGGAGCAGGGAAGAAAGTTTTATGATTATCTGCTTTCTGCCTGGCATTTTTCTCCCAAAGTAACTCTTGAAGGTTTTAGTCGTGGCGGATATTATGCCTTGAACTGGGCAATAGCCAATCCGGATAAGGTAGCTTGTCTCTATCTTGACAATCCGGTTTGTGATATGTTCAGCTGGCCGGGTGAGAAGAGTAAACTTTGGAATGATTTTCTTAAAGAATGGGGAATGACTTCTGTGGATAAAGACAATTTCAAAGGAAATCCTCTTGATAATCTGGCTCCTTTGGCTTCTCAGCAGGTCCCTGTTATTGCCGTTTGTGGTGATAGCGATCGTGTCGTGCCTTTCAGGGATAATATGAAGTTGATACGTGACCGTTATCAACAGTTGGGGGCTCCTGTAGAGTTAATTATTAAACCGGGAGCAGATCATCATCCCCATAGTTTGGAAAATCCTGAACCTGTAGTTGATTTTATCTGCCGTAATCAACCCGATTATCAAGAAAAGCAATATCTGAATGAACGGGGTACATTGAAAAATTCCTTCATCCGTTTTGAAAAAGAACGTAAAGGACGGGTCGCTTTTCTAGGTGGATCTATTACTGAGATGCGTGGTTGGCGTGAGTTGACTAAAGACTATCTCCGGCGGCGTTTCCCTTTCACTGAGTTCGAGTTTATAGATGCCGGCATATCTTCTACAGGAACGACTCCGCATTCTTATAGATTCGAGCAGGATGTACTCCGGCATGGTGATATTGATCTTTTGTTTGTAGAAGCAGCAGTGAATGACCATGGCAATTATTTTTGTGCTATTGATCAGGTACGTGGTATGGAGGGGATAGTACGACATGCTTTATTGGCAAATCCATCTACGGATATCGTTATGCTTCACTTTATTCATACTCTTTTTCTGGAAATGTACCCGAAAGGACGTGTACCGGATGTAATTCTGAACCATGAACGCGTGGCTAATTATTATTTGATTCCCTCTGTTCATCTGGCACATGAAGTGTCCGATCGTATTGCTGCCGGTGAATTCGATTGGGAACAGTTTGGTGGTATTCATCCGGCAGAACCGGGACATAAGATTTATGCAGCCTCTCTGGCACATCTGTTAGATAAAATGTGGAGTCGTGTGTCTGTCTCTGATGCAGTTGAAGCACATTCTGTACCCGAACCTCCATTGGATGTGAACAGTTATTATAATGCTTCATTTGCTGATATCAGTCAGGTTAAGCTTTCTAAAGGATGGGAGCATATTGCTTCGTGGAAACCGGATAATGGAGCCCATACCCGTAAGGGATTTGTTAATGTGCCGATGCTTTACTCAAATACCATAAATTCTACTTTTAGTTTTTCATTTAAGGGTAGGGCCGTAGGTCTGTTTTGCGTCTGCGGCCCTTTTTCAGGGACATTGGAGTACAGTGTGGACAATGCCCCATATAAAAAGCTTGACACATATACCGAGTGGAGTAAGAACCTTTATATTCCCTGGGCATATGTGTTAGAGGCGGAGTTAGATCCGGAGCGGGAACATAAACTGACGGTTCGTATCTCCAAAGAGAAGAATAAGAATAGTAAAGGACACGAATGTGTCATCCGAAATATACTAATTAATCAATAAACAATAAGAACTATGAAAACATTGAAGTTATTTGTTTGTGCTACTCTGTTATTATTATCCGCCTGTGTGGATTTTGAAGAGGAGGGCCCTGATGTATCCGGTATTGATACCGGTGCTTATCTCACTGCTGTAAAAATGACTGATGCCAAAGGAAATGATGTGGTTGTCAGTACAAATATTCCGGTACTTATAACCGATGCTAATAAACAAGAACATCTTAAAGATCCCTCGAATACAGAGATCTTGGTTACAGTAAAACCGGAAGCAGATGTGACTAATCTGAAATTGGTCGGTACGCTTTCTAACACCTCTTCCGCAGCAACTATCAGTCCGAAGATGGGAGTATTAGCGGATTTCAGTAACCCGCGTACCTATACAGTCACCTCTTATAATAAAAAGAATATAGTAGCTTATTCAGTTCGAGTTATTAAAGGACAGTAACCATGAAACGGAATCTCTTTATCCTCATCATTGTACTAACAGCAATATGCGGAGATACGGCAGCACAAGATTTGAAGGAAAAAGTAAGCAATTACTTTCAGTTACATACAGCCTATCCACAGGAGAAGTTGTACTTGCATCTTGATAAGCCATATTATGCTGCCGGTGAGAGAATTTACTGGAAGGGTTATTTGGTAGATGCAGTATCTCATATTCCGTATACAAAGAGCAATTTTGTATATGTAGAATTAATAAACCGGGATGACAAGGTTATCAGTAAACATAAGGTAAGGAGAGAACAAGGAGGCTTTCATGGCAGTATTCTGCTTCCGGCTGATATTCCGGCAGGAGAATACTACATGAGAGCATTTACGCAGTGGATGCTGAATGCCGGTGAGGAGTACTTTTATTACCGCCGTTTGCGTATTGGTAATGCACTCGACAGAAGTATTCAGTCGGCTGTTCGTTATGAAGATTCTTCGAGAGAGGGATATTGTACGGCTATTATCCGTTTCACGGATGAGACGAACAAACCCTTGTCTGGTATTCAGGTACAAAGCTGGCTTACCGTGATGCGTAAAAAGGCCGAACGCTATTCGCGTCGCACCAATGCACAGGGAGAAATCAGTTTTGACATACCGCTTGCCGAAAAACAGGACCGTGAACGGGCCATTGAGATTACTTTTAAGGATGATCTTTACAATTATGATAAGACATTTTACGTACCCCTGTTGGGAGACAGGAAGAAAGAGTTTGCTCTGAGTTTCTTTCCCGAAGGAGGTGATCTGCTGGATGGAAGCCGCCAACGGGTAGCTTTTAAGGCTCAGCGAAAAGATGGGCATAGCTGTGAAATACACGGCTTCTTATTGGATGAAGCCGGAGATACGATTACCCGTATCCGGACGGAACATGACGGGATGGGTGTTTTTACACTTCTTCCGGCTGCCGGGCAGAAATATCGCGTAAAAGCTTCATTGGATAGTGTAATATATCGTGAGTTTACATTGCCGGAGGTGAAAACCGAAGGGCGTCAGTTAAGTGTGACTCACCGGAAAGGGATTATACAGTATAATATTTTGAAGGCATCGCAGGAACAATGGAACGATACACTTTATCTGGTAGGGCATACTCGTGGACATTTAACTGTTTTTCTTCCTCTGACCTCTGATCGTGCTTCCGGTCGTTTCCGTGAAACGGAACTGTCCGAGGGGTTGACAGAGTTACTGTTGGCCAATAGTAGCGGTACTGTATTGAGTCGGCGCCTTGTCTTTGTGGTTCCCGAAGAGTTGGTGAATCTTGATATGAATCCGTTCCCTGAACTCCCGGAACGACGTAAGTTAGTAGAGATTCCGCTTCGTTTCACAGATCTGCAAGGAACGCCGGTTCAAGGTGTTTTCTCTGTTAGCCTGACAGATAAAAGCCTGGTCATTCCGGATACATTATCCGGTAATATTCGTTCCGATATTTTGTTAACTTCTGATCTGAAAGGATATATAGAAAATCCCGGTTACTATTTTCTAAAGAGAGATGCCCGTACGGAATACAATACCGATTTATTAATGCTTACTCATGGTTGGACTCGCTTCCATCACGATAATATAGCAGAGTTGCCTACTATTCAAATTGATTACTTTATGGAGGGAGGGCAAACCGTCACCGGAAAGGCGACTACCATGTTCGGTGGAAAGGCCAAGGGATGCCCTGTTGCACTGATGGCTCCTTCGCAGGGAATTTCTGCTACTACCTATACTGACGAGGAGGGAAACTTTGTATTTGACGGAATTGAATATCGTGACACGGTTACGTTCGTAGCACAAGCACGAAGCCAGGCCGGACTTTCTACTGTGTTTCTGCGCGTAGATTCGCTTCCTTATTTCTCACCTCATAACCCATTTCCGGTAATTGCTGAGGAGGACCGTAAATTTCAGGAATACGATAATATGGTTCGTAATGCTTATCTGAGTGAAGGAGGCATGCAGGTAGTACGCTTGAACGAGGTTACTATCACTGCTTCAAAGCGCGATGCAAATGCTTTTTCCAGCGTATATGGCGGATTGGCAGATTATCGGGCTACGGGTGAAGAACTAAGACGTTTTGGCGGTTCCACCGGATACGATATATTGATGCGTGTCCCCAGTGTAAGGGTATCAGGTGATCTTATTACGCTATCCGGACAAACCCGTGCACCCCTGTTCCTGATAGACGAAATGCGCTTTGAAGGGGAGGATGCAGTAGAATCACTTAGAGGACTGGATGCTAATGATATCAAATCTATTGAAATTGTAAAAAGTGTTTCTGCCGGTTTTTTAGGTCCTGAAGCTTCTGCCGGTGCTATTCTTATTATGTTGAACACGGGTGCTGAGGTAAAAGCAAAAGCTTCACCGGGTCTGACCGTGTTTACCACACAAGGATACAACAAAGCTGTTGAATTTTATCATCCGGTGTATGAAACCCTTGAACAGATAAGTAATCAAAAGTCGGATGTTCGAAGTACTATTTATTGGAATCCGGCACTAAATACAGATGCTGACGGGAAAGCGGTTATCCGTTTTTATACTCCTGATAATTTGGTAAAACCACACCTGATAATGGAAGGAATTACAGCCGGTGGGTATCTGATGAGATTTGAAAGATAGACTTAAAATAATATTGTTTCACTAAAAAAATAACATTATGAAAAAGATTACATTATTGGCAAGTATTTTATTTGTGGGATTTGCGTCCGTTCAGGCACAAGATGAAGAACCTTTGACAAATTTGGCTTTGAATAAAACAGCTACGGCAAGTTCCCAATTCCGGGATAACTTGGGGCCAAGTTATGCTTTTGATGGAATTGCAAATAGCACAGGTTCGCGTTGGAGTGCAGCAGATCATAAAGGCACTGGTGACGGTGAGATAAATACAGGTGAAAATTCCTGGCTACAAGTTGATTTGGGAGAAGCTCTTGAGTTTAATAAGATACTTATTACAGAGTACTCTAATAAGATTAATAAATATCGTATTGAAGTAACAGATGATGCAACGGATGACTTAAGTTGGGAATCAATTTTAGGGGATGTAGAACAAACTTTTGAAGGTATAAAAGGTAAAGTGAATCCATGGCCGGAAATCACATTCCCTGCTGTTACCAAACGTTATGTGCGTCTTTGGATTATTGAATCTTTCACTTTTAGAGGAAGTGGTGTACTTGATGAACCCAGTATCTGTGAAATGGAAATCTACAATGATCCCAGCCTTAGTACAGGTCTTACATCTACCGATGCCGATAAACTTCTTTCGTTGAATGTAGATGGCGAGCAACTTCAGATTAAAACTGCACAAGCTGTGAATTCTGTAAAAGTAATCGATTTGAGCGGACGTACCGTTATCGAGCAACCTTTCAATTCAACAATTTCTGTAGCTAATCTTTCATCAGGAGTTTATTTGGTTCAGTTAGAAACATCAGAAGGAACTCTTATTACCCGTAAAATCGTGAAAAAGTAATTTAATGGTCAGCTTACCGTCCGTATAATCGGGCTCTTTTGTCTATCGGGAGCATTTAACAGACGGTAAGCTGGCCTTTTCTTTTTTTAATTTAATATCTACTATCATGAGAAAACCTTTACTACTATCGTTGATATTCTTTGTATTATCTGTTACAACCTATGCTCAGAGCAATGTGATCAATCTGGCGCTCAATAAACCATCCGAAGCAAGTACAATATATGACAGCCGTTTTCCGGCATCCAAAGCTTTTGACGGAGACAACACAGACAACTCCCGTTGGTCCGCAGCAAAGAATGCTGCCACCGATCAATGGTTACAGGTAGATTTACAGGAAGCTACTTTGTTTGATCGTATTCTTGTGACGGAATATAAAAATGAAAAACGTATCAGTTCTTTTAAAGTACAGGTTTCTGATGATACAGTGCTATGGACGGATGTGGCTGTGGTGAATAGTTCAATTCCCGACGGTGGAATTATTTCTTTTGAACCGGTAACCAGTCGTTATGTCCGTCTTTTTATTGTTTTGGCCACAAGAGAACCTACTATTAATGAAATGGGAGTTTATTATCAAAAGACTCCCTTGCCAGACCTGGGCGTAACTATGAAGTTTGAAGATATGAGAGGACCACTTACTGATGTGGAACTAACTTATTATAAAGCTTACCTGAAAGGGCTTTCACCTGCCACTAATAATATTGGAAATACGCTGGTGTATGGTCGTATCGGACTGGCTGCTGAAGGTATGGCATTTATGTATGCTGCTACAAGAGACCGGGAAATTCTTGATATTCTGATTCGCCATTGTGATTATATGTTGTATTGCCGCAATGACCAACCTGGTGGAGATAAGCGTACTATTTGGACCGGAATCGTTGAGAAATGCTGGCCTAATAAGGCTATGGGGGAACTTGATCAACCCTATTCCGGATCGGAAAACGGAGATATTCTGGGGCATATCTACTTCTGTGCATACCTTATTTTATTAAGTCCCGAACTGCACGCTCTTGAAGCTCCGGCAAGTGATAAACTGACAGATTGGGGTACTACTTATCTGGACAGAGCAAAGAAGTTCATTGCCATGTGCGATGAAGGAATGGAGTTTGTTGAAAAACTTATTGCAAAAGATGGTAGAATGTACTATCCCAATACTCCTGCGTGGAGAGCTATGGGAACTTTCTATGCAGATCGCAATGGACGTGGTATTCCGGTGAATCAGCAGATGATGCTTTTAAATGGATTCCAGAAAGCTGTGGAATGTTATGAAGTGCTTGGCATCAATCCGGAGAAGAAGGAAGAATATATGAAAGTGATACAGAATTCTATTGATTGGCAAAACGAAACACTGGAAACGCGAAGGATTACTGTGAATGGAGTTTCACAGGAATATTGCCGGTGGTATTACCATATGGCAGGCAACACTGTAGAAGATTACGGACATGCTGCATTCACAATGCAAACTTATTATAAACTATTGGATAGCGGGTTGTTTACTAACTTAGATACCGCGAAGCTTATTCGCTTTTCAAATACTTTTAAGTATGTGATGTATGATAAAGCTACGCATACGGTATCTCATAAAGTAGATGGAACTACCCCCAGTTCGGAAAGCCGCTCTTCTGCAGCAAAAGCAGGTTGGGTACTTCTTTCTATTGTAGATCCCGAATTATATGACTATTTACTCACTATGCCCGGAAAGACAGCAACCGACCCGGGATTGATGGCTCATTTTCTATATGCTAAAAGTAAAATGTTTGGTATAAAAGGATTTACGGCTTCTCCAATAGATTTATCCAATTATGGTAAAGGTACTGGAATAGAATCTGCTAACACAGCTTCAGAGAATATCTACATATCCGGCTTGGTGAAGGACCGGTTGTTCATAGAGACCGGATTACCATTGAAATCCGTGAAGGTTATTGCTATGGATGGCCAGGTATTGATTAATCAATCTTTTGAGTCGGAAGTGTCGGTAGCTCATTTATCATCCGGTATTTATCTGGTACGGCTTGAGGCGATGGATGGTAGTGTTATTATTAAAAAGATTATCAAACAATAATTGAAGATAAAATAAACAGTATGAAACGATTTGCAATTTCATTTATTTTCCTTTTAGGATTGACAATTTTTGTAGTACAAGGGCAGGCAGTGAATCTTGCTTTAAATAAAACATATTCAGCAAGTTCGATCTGGGGTAGTACATATACGGCCAAGAATGCTTTTGACGGAAATGCTGCGTCGCGTTGGTCGGCAGAGAAAGGTTCCATAAATAATCAGTGGGTACAAGTAGATTTCGGAACTTCTGTAGAATTTGACCGGGTAGTAATAAAAGAGTATGGTACTCGTGTGTCCAGTTACCAGATCCGGGTTTCCGATAACGGTGAAAAGTGGCTTATTGCTGCTCAGGGAACAATTATTGAGTCGGATGAAGTGTTAGAGTTATTGGCTCCCCAAAACAAACGCTATTTGCGACTTTATATTATTTCAGCCCTTTCAGAACCCAGTATTTATGAAATAGGTGTATTTAATAAGGTGGCAGAAGTATCTAAACCTATTTTAGGAGAGGGCATGTATTTTGAAGATCCCAGAGGGCCACTGACCAAATCAGAGGTGGATTATTTTAAGGCTTATGTTGCTAAAACAAACAAATTTCCATTACCGACTTCAAATATTGGAAATCAATTGGTTTATGGTAAACAAGGGATTGGTGCGGAAGGACTTGCTTGGATGTACAAGACAACAGGTGACAAAGAAATTTTGGATGTTTTCATAAGGCATTGCGATTATATGCTTAATTGTCGTAATGATCAGCAGGGAGGCGAAAAGCGTATTCTTTGGACCGGGCGTGTAGAAAAGTGTTGGCCTAATAAAGACAAAACAGAGGGAGAGCAATTGGAGAAGTATTCTGCTTCTGAAAATGGAGATATCTTAGGACATATTTACTTCTGTGCCTATTTGATTTTACTTAGTCCGGATTTACTGGATCAGCAAGCACCGGTAAGTGATAAGAAGAATTACATTGATTTTGGTACTACCTATCGGGATCGTGCCATGAAATATATTCAAATGTGTGATGAGGTGATGGATGAGTTTTATGTACCTCGTTTTGTCACTGATACCTATACGCTCAACTGGCCCAATTGTCCGGAATGGAACTGGTTAGGACAAGCCATTGGATATAGATTTCCTGTCAACCAGCAAGCGATGGCTCTGAATGCTTTCCATAAAGCATTGGAATGTTATGCTGTGTTAGGTATCAATCCCGAGAAACAAGCTCTTTATAAGAAGGTGGTGCAGGTTTCTATAGATGGACAGGCTGAAACCTTAAAGCCTGTAAAGGTGACGGTAAACGGAGAGACCAAGAACTGTTATCTTTGGTATTATCATATGAATGGAGGAACTAAAGTAGAAGATTTCGATCATTCTTCCTATGCTATGTTGCAATATTATAAAGCTTACGAAAGTGATTTATTTGAAAATGTAACGCTTGACAAAATGCAGACATTTATTAATACGGTGAAATATATCATGTGGGATGAAACCACTCGTACGGTTTCCGATCACGTGAATGGTCAAGAGACAGCACTTAAAGATAGGAGAGACAATACTCTACCGGGATGGATACAGATGTCATACTTCGATCCGGAATTTTGGGAATATAACTTGAAAATGAGAGGAAACGTGACAGGCGAAGTAGGTCGTATGGGGCATTTTCTATATATGAAGAGCCGTCTTTTCGGCTATGCAGATGATTTGGATGCTCACCCCATCAACATTACCCGTTATGGAGGATATGACCCCACGGCCATTACACCATCAACTACTGTAGGAAAGGATAATATTCTTATTTCCGGTCCTGTTAAAGATATACTGAACATCGTAGTAGAACGGGAACTTAAAACTGTACGGATTGCTGATCTTAGTGGACGCATCATGTTAAATCAACCTTATGAGGAAAATATTTCCGTCTCTCATTTACCTGCCGGTATCTATGTTGTACTGATGGAGACGATAGATGGTCAAGGTTGTGTGGTGAAGATAGTAAAAGAATAATAACATTTTATCAATTTATATATTTCATGAAATTTGGTATTTATAGAAATTTGAAGTATTAATTGATAAAATATATGATGAGATGCAGATAAACGGAAGAATCCCTGTGATGTTATTATGCGTAATGGACAAAGAGTAATAAATGATACGATATGAATAGACATTGTTAAATGACCAATATGAAATACTTTATTTTATTACTATTGATGTGTTTTTCTCATTCAATACTGGGACAAACAAGTGAAAAAAATGACACTGCCTTACAAGGACGAACGGGAACTTTGTTGATTGTATTTCCACTTGTTACCGATATTCATTTGAAAAAGACCATATACCCTATTGTTTATCCTCTTTTAGTGATAAATAATGTGCCAATAAAAGATGAAAAAATGGTAGATTGTTTTCGTAATCATTTTGATAGAACGAAAATAAAAAGATAAAGAAAATTTCGAAAGTTGAAGCTGAGAAAAAAGGTATTCCTAATGTTCCGGAAGATGGAGCATTGTTAGTAACCACTAAGAAAGGATACTATTTTGATTTTTTTTGTGAATAAACAGGCTTTGTGCATTATTGAATTGATTTTTTAAACGCTGAAACAGTATGAAGAAATTATTTTTAATAGTATGTTTGGGAATGTTGGCATTTGCTTGTTCCTCTATTTATAAATACGCTTCTGATGGAGTGAATGAATCTGGACAAAGGTACGAATTACAAGTGCGTAGTTTTTCAGAAATACCCAAAAGTTTACTGGAAAATATGAACAAAATGGGAATGGATAGTGCTTTAGTACTCAATGAGTATGAGGGAAGATATTTAAATTTTATTTTTAAAGTAGATACGTTAGATTTTAATCTTGTTGGGAAAAAGGTTGGTTTTTCAGAAAGTAAAATAGAATATTTTAGAGACACTCGTAGGCGTTTTGACCATAACTACTCCACTTTGAGTAGTTTATATATTTTTGATGCTGCTCAAAGAGTAGAAAGTGGCGGTTATGATGCTGCTATTACTGATGGGGATATATTTGTAATACCAATAGAGAAAGTTGTTAAAAGATTAAAGAAGAAGCATTAGTGAAAAAGTATGAAATGATTGATGTTTCTTATATGATATGGAATTTTGATAATGATCTGTTGGCAACAATTGAATATTTTGAATGACTGTCAATTTTAGATGTTTTCCGAAGTATTGGTGTAATTAAACAAATAAAAATGTTCAAATGATAAGGATATGTTTTGTTCTATTCTTTTTAGTGGTTGGTGTTGCAAATAGCATATGCCAAAATAATAATAAGTTGCAAACTATTTCTCAGATTGCTTCTGATGACAGTATAGTAGTTTCAGCTATTGACGCTCTTCTTGTTTATCCATTAACAAGCGATAAAAGTATTGAAGAATATAAGAAAAGGGCCGGTGTAAATAATCATTTTATTTTCCCTTTATTGATTTTAAATGATATAATAATCAGGGAGGAGAAAAAAGTGAATTGCTTTAGAAACCGGTTTGATTTTACGAATATGAAAAATACAAAACTAATTTCAAAAGCAAAAGCAGAGAAAAAAGGGATTCCCAATGTGCCGAAAGATGGAGTATTGTTTGTAACTACTAAGAAAGGGTATTATTTTGATTTTTCTTGTGAATAAATAATACTTGCATGTACTGATGTTTTTTTATGAGATTTGGAATGATACACTTTTTCTTAAAGATAAAAATATGAAATTCCTAAAGGTTACTATATTGGCGTTTATAGTTGTAGCTTTTACTTCTTGTGATTGTTTACAACATATACAAGGTGTTGTGGTTGATTCTGAAACCCGATTGCCAATAAATAAGGTAATGGTAAAAAGAGTAATGGCAAAAGAAGACAGCAGAAACAGGGCTATATATACGGATAGTCTTGGAAATTTTGAAATTACCTCAATGACAGGTGGTATATTGGGTTGTCCTAAAATCTCACTCTCTCTTGAAAAAGAGGGATATAATAAAGTGAAAAAAAAATACAAGTGTTGCACAGGTAATGTCGTTATTGCTTTAAAAAGGCAAGCGGAAGGAAAAACGGAAAAACGTTAACTAATTAAACAGTATAAAACTATTTATATCATTAAAGATGAGAAAGGCATTCATATTTATTCTGTTGAGTATATATTTTCTCTCGTGGAGCAATGAAGTTGCTTCGCAAGAGCGTATAAACTTGAATAGAGACTGGCGATATCAGGAGAATGATCCGGACGGAACTGATAGTACCTTGCACTATTCACGTTTGAAACCCTATTTACTGCCTTGTGCCAATGATTTTATCAAATCGGGGCAGAAACATATTCGTCCGGCAGGAAACCCGGGAGGCGAGGTGGCTTACGTGAAACCGGATTTTGACGATAGTAGCTGGAGGCAGTTGAACCTTCCGCATGACTGGGCTATTGAAGGACCTTTCAATATAGATTATGTAGGAGCTACCGGTAAATTGCCTTATTGGGGAATACGCTGGTATCGTAAATCCTTTGAGTTGAGTCCCAAAGATACCGGAAAACAAATTTATCTGGATATAGATGGGGCGATGTCTTTCTCTTCTGTCTGGTGTAATGGGCAATTCGTCGGCGGATGGCCGTATGGTTATGCTTCTTACCGTCTTGATCTGACTCCTTATGTGAAAGCCGGAAAGAAAAATATGCTGGCTATCCGTTTGGATAATCCGGATGATGCTTCCCGCTGGTATCCGGGATCGGGAATCTACCGGAATGTATGGTTGGTGAAAACGTCTCCTGTACATGTAGCACAATGGGGTACATTTATCCGTAATAAAGAGATCTCTACTGATAAAGTCGTGATGGATATGACCCTCCAACTGGAAAATAATACGGGGAAGAGTGTGCAGGCAAGCGTGAAGACTGATATATATGAACAGGACGAGACAGGAAATCCTAAAGGCACTAAGGTGGCTTCCTGCCCTGCGATGAAAGTGAAAATAGAGCAACAAGCTACCACCGAGTTACAGTCGGGTTTTGTTGTGCCTAATCCTAAATTGTGGGAAATTGAATCTCCCGCCTGTTATGTGGCAGTGACCCGCATTGAAGTAGACGGTCGTGAGGTAGAACGTTATCAAACTCCTTTCGGCATACGTGAGATTGAATTTACTCACGATCAGGGATTTATGCTGAATGGCCGTAAAGTACCTATCAAAGGAGTTTGCATGCACCATGATCTCGGAGCATTGGGGGCAGCCTTCAATGAAGTGGCAGCCGAGCGCCAGTTGCGCATAATGAAAGAGATGGGAGCCAATGCAATTCGTACTTCACATAATCCACCTGCACCTGAATTGGTAGCTCTTTGTGACCGTATGGGCTTGATGATGCAATTGGAGTTTGTGGATAGTTGGCATAAAGGGAAACGGAAAAATGATTATAATATCCTGTTTGATGATTGGAATGAAGCAGATATGCGTTCGTTGGTTCGTCATTACCGGAATCATCCGTCAGTGATCATGTGGAGTATCGGTAATGAGGTGCACGATCAGGTAACAGATCTGGGTATAGAGATTGCCCGTAATCTTACTGCTTACAGTCATGATGAAGATCCTACGCGTCCTACTTCTTTGGGATGCAACAAACGGGATGCGATTTATCGTGATATTGTCAATCAGGTGGATATATTCGGGCTGAATTATTATCATAAGACATATCCTTTGTTTAAAGAGCAGAATCCTACACGCCGCTATCACGCCAGCGAGACCTCTTCGGCTACCAGTTCCCGTGGAGAATATTTCTTCCCGGTGACGAAGAATGTGAACGACAGCCGTTCCGGTTTTCAACTCTCTTCTTATGATATGACAACTATCGGATGGGGATGCACGCCGGAAGAACAGTTCAAAATGAATGAGGCATATCCGTTTATGAGTGGAGAATTTGTGTGGACGGGATTCGATTATTTAGGAGAACCTACGCCTTATAACAAAGACTTGACCAATCTGCTGAATTTCTCTGATCCTGTAGAGTTGGAGGCGGCTAAAAAAGAGTTGGAAGAGTTAGGCAAAATAAAAACTCCATCCCGTAGCTCTTATTTTGGAATTGTGGATTTATGCGGATTCCCTAAAGACCGTTACTATAATTATCAGAGTTATTGGCGTAAAGAACTTCCGTTGGTTCACATTCTTCCGCATTGGAACTGGCCGGAGCGGGTAGGAGAGGTTACACCGGTTCATATTTATACTTCGGGTGACGAAGTGGAACTTTCCTTGAACGGGAAGTCGCAAGGCAGACGGAAGAAAGAGCATTCTTATGATCGTCTCACCTGGGATGACGTTCGGTATGAATCGGGAGAACTGAAGGCGATAGCTTATAAAGAGGGGAAACAGTGGGCGGAACAACAGGTAAAGACAACAGGCCAGCCTGCTGCGTTATCTGTCAATCCGGAGAAGAAGACTCTTCGAAATACTGGTACGGACCTGTCTTTTGTGCGTATTGATGTTGTAGATAAAGAAGGGTTGATCGTTCCCCGTACAAAGAACCTGTTAAAGTTCTCGGTTAGTGGTCCGGTTGAGATTGTAGCTACCGATAATGGTGATGCTACCAGTTTTGTTCCCTTCCAGTCTCATGAACGTGAGGCATACAATGGGCTTTGCCTGGTCATTCTTCGTTCTGTATCCGGTAAAACGGGTGAGGCTGTTCTGACGGTAGAGTCAGAGGGACTTCCAACGAAGAAGGTCAGTCTGCAAGTGGTGGCCGATGTTAAGTGAGTTGTGTATGGGAAGTATAATAAAGACAATAAGATTGCTGGCAGGCATGTGCTTGCTGGCAATCAGTGTATCTGCGCAAAATATTGATGTAAAGGGCACTCCGTGGGAAGGTGATGAGATTCTGAAGACTCCTGCTTATCGGGTAGTTGCCGAAGATTCCATCCGGTCCATTCAGTTTGAAGGGTTGTCGTATAAGGGGCATACGAAACAGGTTTTTGCTTTTTATGCTACACCCGGTATGTTGAAAGGCGATCGTTCTATAGACAAACAGCTCCCCGGTGTTGTATTGGTGCATGGTGGGGGTGGAAGAGCCTTTCGCGAATGGGTGTTACTATGGGCACGTCGTGGATATGCTGCCATAGCTATTGACACCCGCGGTAATGGAGCGAATAAGGAACATATTGAGAACGGTTTTGAAGAAAACGGTAAAGATACCCCTTATTTTGATGTGACATTACCATTGAAAGAACAGTGGATGTATCAGGCTGTAGGAGATGTAATACTATCTCATTCTTTGTTGCTTAGCTTTCCTGAAGTAGACAAGAAGCGTACGGCACTTACCGGTATCAGTTGGGGAGGAGTTCTGACCAGTGTTGCTACCTCATTAGATCATCGTTTTCGTGCGGCTGTTCCTGTTTACGGATGTGGCTTTCTTGCTGAAAGCGGACGGATGAAACAGCAGTTAGATAAGCTTTCTCTATTGGAACGTGAAACGTGGATAAAGCAATATGATCCTTCTGTCTATCTGTCGCGTGCCAAATGTCCAGTTCTCTTTTTGAATGGTACGAATGATGTACATTTCTATCTGCCGAGTATGACGCAGAGTGCTGTATTGGTTTCCAAGGGGCAGGTATTGATAAAGTATAAATTAAGGCATGGTCATGGTCATGGTTGGAATAACCAGGAAATCGGTACTTTTATAGATCATTATCTGTGTAATGGCCCTGCATTACCGAAAATAAAGTCATTGCGGTTACAGGATAATATACTTTCTGTAAAGGCTGTTTCATCATCACCTGTCCAAAAAGTAGTTCTCTATTATACTACAGATACAAATGTAGAGCAGGAGAAGTGTGAGTGGCATTTTGTAGAAGCTGTTCCTTCGGGTAAAGAGTGGAAAGTTGAATTACCTCAAAAGGTTGTTCGTTGGTTTGTAAATGTTACGGATAACTCTGGTAATCAATTATCCGGAGATTTGCAGGAATAGATAATGTTGATTTTTCATTACGCAGCATAGGGCTTTTCTTTTCCGTACAGTAACTCTTTGTAATATCTTATAGTTCTTTTGTTTATTTGTCGTAGAGAATCGCTCCGTTTCTCTACGACAAACAGAGTGTTCCTCCTAGAGGAACGGGATGATTCTCTACGAGGAAAAAAATAACAGATGTAATTGGTTGATATATAATGATTTATCGTGTAATGCCATTTGTCCTCTTTTTTTGTCTGTCATTTTCTTTTTTAAGTGTATTTGTGGTTTTTAAATGATTACAAACTTCAGTCGGATATACTAAAATTGTATTACAATAGGATAAAATATATTCATAAGCGACATATAAATACTTCTTTTTGTTGCAGTGCATTTTCTTTTCGTTACTTTTGCGGTTATACTCCCGAAGTATCGCTTTTAGAGTAATCAGTTTAAGTGTTTTTCGGAAAACAGCGAAACTTTCAAAAGACACATTTAAGCTGAATGGGGAGCTGTATGTTGTAAATCAACGATATACGCACCTTTTCAGTATATAGATGTGGTCTGGGTTGTTTGTTGTACCTTCGAAAAACTTATATATTGGAATTGGGTACGTTTTTGTACCCAATTTTAGTTGTACAATAATATAAAGAGTATGAGCATATTGAGGTACAGATTTTGTTTATCTGGTAGGCAGCAAGAGTCTGATACTGATTCTCCTTGTCCTTGCCTGATGAAAACGGATATGGAAGAATCTGAAAATATATATGATTTTTTGAAGGATTACTTTTGGGAAATAGAATCTGAAAAAGACTGGAGAAAGCTTTCTCTTTCAAACCTGAAATGTAGTCGTTGTTTGCTGTGTGCAGCACTGAAACTTGTAAAAAAGGAGAAAGATAAATACGGAAAAGAAAGTGTTGCCAGATTGGCTACTGCAAAATCCATTGTGTCAAAGAGGTACTTCAAGTATAAATTGCTAAAATGGTTTGTGTGGATGAAGAAATCATAATACCGGAGCCATGTGAAACCTTATTATTCTTTATGTAACGGATAAATACCTGTTTTTCCCGTTAACATCTTTAACGGACTATTTCAATATCTATTTTTGTGGATACAAAAGTATATACTTTTGGGGTATTAAAGTACGTACTTTTAGGGTATAAGAGTACGTATTTAACACAGACTTAAATACGTACTCTTGTAATATAAAGTATCGATGTTGATAATTGTTTGATATAGAATGATATAAATAGTGATATAATACAAAGAGGATACCCATCACGGGTACCCTCTTCTCTACATTATTCACCAAATAAATAGTGTGATTGACTTATTCTATTCTAAAACTAAATTCGGATCTGATAGAGTATACGTCTCATAACTGGTTATAAACTCATCAATACAGTTGGATTCCGGATGATATACCGTACGAAGTTGGATTTCCATTGTATCATCTCCTCCTTCGAGCATGATCGGATAAATCATGTTGTCGTTTTCATCACATAAGTCTGCAATGTTATATCTTAAATCTGTCACCTTTGTACCGTCTATTTTAGTATAGCATACTTCATAAGCTACAGCATTTTCATACCTCGTCTTTATTTTGAAACTATACTTATCAGGCATTTGATGATAAGTGAAATCAGTAGGGCTGGTATTAATAATTGCGTTCTGATAAGAATCTCCGTAGCTAATAGCTGTTACACTATATTTGATAGAGCGGAGATCATGTTCTGCATTATTGTTATAGAAGTTGAAACTGTAACTTCCTTCATCCAAACCTGTGATAATGAAACTACCCGGATTGTTCGGAGTTGTTTTATGTACTTCGTATTCACCGCTTTCCCTGTCCATATTCCACATAGCCGTAGTTGTTGCTACCTTTGGATCTGAAAGCCAATAGAGCACTTTTACTCTTTCTTTTCCGGGATAGATCTTCACAGAATCGAAGCGGGCCAGATAGATCGTTTCACCATCCGCCAAGTATTTATCATGCAAAGAGTTCATATCTGAGCAAGCGCATAAAGCGGATACAGCAGCGATCAGTATATAATTTATCTTTTTCATTCTTTTAATCGTTTAATAGTTACTTTTTTCTTTCCTTATTTACTCGGCAGGAGTTTCAGGTTCCGGTTCAGGTTCCGGTTCCGGGGTAGATTCTTTATTCGGGTCTTGTCCCCAGAATTCCAACTCGGAAATATGTATCATCTCAGTACCTCCCCAGGTTTTGTCAATCTGGAACATGAGATAACGTACTTCGTAGGCAGAACCATAAGTAAAGTCATAATCTTCACCTCCGGCACCTTTTTCGATATCTTCATCCGTACAACTCTTTTTACCTACCGGCAATCCTGATGGTTTAATTGATTCATATTCGCCCAGCAGTGTCCATGGATGTTCGCCTTCGTTGATCGGATTTACGCGTGCTTTATCATCAGGTGAACCGTATACTTTGAATATTCTTGGATTACCGTGATTGTAAACCCAGTCGGCAGTACCGCGCTGATAGAGTTTGAAACGGCTCAGACGGAAAGTACGTCCCATATCGAATGTGAAACATACCGGGAATGGGTATCCGGCAGGTGTATGGAAGAAATTACCGCTGCTGGTACCGTGCATTGTTTTACCATCCCATAATTTTTCGATAGGATACTTGCTACTATACTGTCTGTAAGGTATATCCGGGTCATCATTCCATTTTTTGAAATACTGTTGTGTTTCATCTTTCGGTTTGATAAATTCTTCGTAAAGAGGTACCAGAGTCACCGATTTAACATCTGTTTTGTTTCCCCAGCGGTCTCTAACTTGTACGTAGAAAGTATGGGACACAGCTTCATATCCGCGTATATATGCTGAACCGTCTTTGGAACTTGAGTAAAAATTGCCCACACTTTGCTGCACATCCGAACCTTCCATGATATCTTCCGATACCATTATCACGATATTTCCTCCTGTCGGGTTTTCCCAGCTAACTTGCATTCCACCGAAAGTTGGTATCAACTCCATTGAGTTTTCTACGTCATAAATAGCGGATTGTGCCGGGTTGACGGTAAATTCTACCGGAGTGGAGAAATTATGGCTACGGTCTACAGCATACAATGTCACCTTACGTGGTTCGGCTTTGGCGAAACCGTCTATTTTGATTTGGGTTCCGTACATAGACGATTTTACTATCATTTTTTCGCCAGTATCCAGTGTGTATTCGGCTTGTACATATAGTAAATCGCGATCATCCGGCAGTACATAACTCAATATGGCACCTCCCGATACTTGTTCCACCTGTTCCACATTGGTTATTGGTTTGGGTGGAATGTTATCCACCGGATATTGTCCGATGAATTCTTCCTGGCAGGAAAACAGAGCTCCTGCGGCGAGCAGTAATAAGAATATTTTTTTCATGATTACGTTTTGTTTTAATATTGTAAAAGATATAGGTTAATTACCAGCCCGGATTTTGCACCAAATTAGTGTTAATCATCATTTCACTTTCAGCAATAGGCCATAACATATCTCTCTGAGTGAACTTCGGTGAATAGTAAATTTTTATTTTATTGAAATCTTCTACAGTTTCTCCTTCTACATTCCAGCCACGAATCTTTTTATTGAATTGTTCGAAAATGTCGAATTTACTTTTCTTTGTACCGTTAGCCCAGCGGCGCAGATCATAGAAGTAATGACCTTCAAATGCAAGTTCGAGGATACGTTCTTGTTGAATGATATCACGCATACCATCTTTGGTCAGATATTTATCCGGGTTGATAGAATGATTTGCCCATGCTTCTTCAACGGGTGGAAGGAAGGCGCGTTCACGTACCAGGTTGATGTATTTGTATACCTCTTCATTAGGAGCGCTTAATGACTCATTCAATGCTTCTGCATAGAGCAGATAAAGGTCTGCCAGACGGATAATAGGGAAAGCATAGTTTGTTCCCTTAAACTCTGTCTTTGTATCTTCCGTAACATAAGTAGTATAAGGTGTCAACTTACGTATGAAGTATCCGGTTGTTGAATAGTATTGGTTACCATTACGTCCGGCAGGATAGTTTGTCGGGTCACCGGCAAGCACCTTGACTGTTTGGGATTTAGATTCATCTGTTCTACCGGCTCCGAACCATACTGAACCGTCGAAAGCAACGTCACCATAGAAACGTGGCTCACGGTAAGTATTCAGGCGGGCTGTCGGGTAGTTCTTTTCAATGTATTTCTCCTGTACAGCGTCACCACGTGTTACTTCATAACGTGATTTGTACCATCCGTTTTCATTCCATGTCTTATCTTCTTCGATAGGTACACCGTTGGATGAATAGAAATTCTCAACAAATTCTAATGTTGGATTCCAGTGTGAATTCAAACGTGCCGTACGGCAATAAGCATTGAGTGCAGGCATCATGTTGAACTGATAATCTTTCGTACTCAGGTTGATTCTGTTTGACCAGATGTATTCTCCCTGATTGTTGGCATGATCTGTGATAAGCTGGCTGAAAGTTAAGATTTTGCGTGTATCTTCTGAAATTTTCAACGTACCCAGGTTCGTGTAATGGTAAAGTTCGTGATTTCCCTTATCACAATATTTGATTGCTTCTTTACATGCTTGGGCTGCACGAGTCCATTTTGCAGGGTCGTAAGTAGTAGGCCACAATGCTTTACCGTCTTTATCTTTGAATCCGGCATAGTTATTGTTGTTACCATTAAAGAAAGGACTGGCCATATGTACCAGGATTTTTGCTTTTAATGCGGCAGCGATAGGGCGGGTGATACGGCCATATTCAGTCATTGCCATTTCTATCTTATCCGGCAAATGAATTCCCGAGTCTTCTTCTTCGTCAAGATCGCTTCCGATACATTCGTCAAGTAGACTGATAATATATTCGATACAGTCATCCAGCGGTTCTCTCGGCAGACGTACTTCTTCCGGTTGACTGGTGATAGGAAGATTGTCACGTACTACAACGATAGGACCATACTTCTGTACCAGCATCCAGTGGTAATATGCTTTCAGGAATTTCACTTCGAGTACCCAACGAACTTTATCGTATTCTTCAAGATCGCGTACCTGATCTACATTTTCAAGGAAAATGTTACAATGGCGTATAGCCTGATAGAAATTGTTCCATGATCCCATACTGACAGAAGTGACACTATTTCCGTTTAATAATAGTTTCATACCATTAGTCTGAACATTATTATAAGCGGTTATTTCGTTACCATACATATAGACGTCATTTGTAGCAAACTGGCTTGGTATGTATGAGTAACATGTGGCCAAATATTTTTCTGCACTCACCTGATCACGGAATGCATATTCAATGGTTCCCAATTTGTCGGGCATGACATCAAGAAAATTGCAACTTGTAGTCAGCGCCATTGAGAGGGCCAATATAGATAAATATTTCTTTTTCATTTTGATCTGTTTATTGTATGATTAGAATGAGAAGTTAACACCAATATTATTTACGCGTTGGAGTGGATATTTAAATCCTTTATCCATACTTGTCATTTCAGGATCCCATGTGTCAAATTTACTGAAGCACAATAAATTAGTTCCGCTATAGTAAATACGGATGGTGTTCATATGGAGCTTCTTTAATATCTTTTTCGGGAGTGTATATCCAATTTCCACTGATTTCAAGCGAAGGAATGAACCGTCACGCATAAACCAGGTACTGGTCTGAGAGTTATTTGAAGATACAGTAGAAGACAAACGAGGCCAGAAAGCGTATACATCTTGATTACGTTCGCTCCAGTAACTGTCGGCAATAGCTTGCATTACTTGAGTTCCACTACCTGATCCGGTAAATGGATGCATTACATTATAGTCCATCCAGAATGATTCACGGGCAGAACCTTGGAAGAAACAAGAAATATCAAGACCTTTCCAACCATATGTCAAACCAAAACCATAAACAATTTCCGGGCTTTCGTCAGGATATCCCAAAGGTACTTTATCAAGAGCGGTAATTTGTCCGTCACCATTGATATCTACGTATTTGATGTCACCACCACGGCATTCTCCGAATTGAGTCGGGCTGTTGTAAACCTCATTATCATCGATGAAAAGACGTTCGGCTACATATCCCCATGTTTGTTTCAGTTTTTGATCGATACGTGATAACCACGGTGTTTTGCTGTAATCAGGTTCTTCGTATACTTTGTATTTACCTCCTGCCCAAGTCAGGTTGGCACGTGCCTGCATATAAGAACCATTTTTGAACGCATGATTATAGTCTAAAGAGATATCAATACCTTGGCTAATTGCTTCACCCAAATTGGATTTAATACTAGCCTGTAATCCCATAGAACCTGGGAGAGAAGCACGAGACATCAAGATATTATAACGGTAGTCGCGATAAACATCCACCTGCAATTCGAGGTCATTGAAAAGGCCGATTTCCACACCTAAATTGGTTTTACGTGAAGTTTCCCAGGTGATATCATCGTTGGCATAACGATTGATACTAACACCGTTTACAGAATGTAGACCGGTATAGTCATTTCCCCATGTATATCCATAGCTACCGTTGTTCAGATTAACTTCCGAGCGATAATAGAAACGGTCTTCTTTCGCACCGATCTGGTCATTTCCTACTAAACCGAAGGTTGCTTTCAGTTTCAGTTTGCTTACTACTTTCTTCAATGATTCCGGATAGAACGGCTCATTACTGATAATGTATCCTAAACCGGCTGAAGGGAAGAATCCGTAGCGTTCTTTCTCAGAAAAACGCTCAGAACCATTGTAACCGAAGTTACCTTCGAAGAAGTAACGGTCGTCAAAAGCATAAGTTACACGTCCTGAGAGACCCATATTACGGTAAGGAAGGGATAACTGTATGGTACTGGTTTTCTTAGAGTTCTTTTCATCACGCAAATAATATACCAACAAACCACTAATAGCATGCTTCTTATTGAAGGTGTGGTTATAAGTCAGTGTTCCCTGGAAATAAGTGGAGTTGATAACTTCTTTGTTTTCATTTCCAACAGACAGATAGTCTGTACCGGCAGAGGGATTAAGACAGGTCAGGAAGTAAGTATTCTGAGCCGGGTTGTAACCTCCTGCAGTGAAGTAGTAAGGCTTATATGTACGGTCAATACTGTAGTTGGTTTTTCGGTTGGTATTAAACATACCTCTCAGTTTCAGTCCTTTCAATATGAAACCTAAATCCTGCTCCAATTCCATTTGAGCAAAAATTGTAGAATTCTGTCTGTCCTGGTAACCTTTCATCAATTCAGCATAGGGATTGATAAAAGTATTTTCACTACCACCATAGAGAATGTATGGAGTTGTTTCGTTGGCTTTATCCGGTTGGTAATAAGCCGGATATTCTACCGGACTTGATTGAGAAATCATTTTGTACAGGTCACTTCCTGAATGTACCGGACCGGTATAATCGTCCATTGTAGCTTGCAAGCGTACTTTTACCAATGTTGATTTACTAACATTGATATCTACGTTACTACGAAGCAAATATTTGAATAGACTGATGTTATTGTCGAATCCGTTTGCTTTGGCATTTTTAAAGATACCGGCATCGTGTGACAGTGATCCGGCTACATAGTATCTGGCTACTTTACCACCACCGCTTAGATTCAGATTACCACGTAAGTTGGTTGTGTGGTTCTTCAGCAACATATCATACCAGTCAACCGCAGGGAACACATTGGGGTTCAAGCCGGCAATTGTATTGTCTATCTTCTGTTGGCTATAACGCGCAGGAGAAGACGGGTCACGTGTAGTGATAGCCTCGTTATACATATTCATATAAGTGATAGGATCCGTCCATTTCACCTCTTTTGTCGGAGCAGAAATAGAAGTTTCAAAACGGGCTGAAATCTTACTTGGACCTTCAGAACCTTGCTTTGTAGTTACCAGAATTACACCATTGGCACCACGTGCACCATAGAGAGCAGTGGCCGTAGCGTCTTTCATGATAGAGAAACTGGCAATGTCATCTACTTGCAGACGTGCTAAGTCTTCTGACTCCATTTCCACATCATCTACCAGGATAAGTGGAGACTTTGCATATCCGAAGGTTGTTACACCACGTACAAAGAAGTCTGCATTGTCTGCACCCGGTTCACCACTACGCTGGTAGGAGATAAGACCTGCTACACGTCCGGCAAGTGCTGTGGTAAGGTTACTTGTAGGTGCTTTCAACTCTGCTGGTTTGATAGTTGATACGGAGGCAAGCACACTTTCTTTCTTCTGCTTGGCAAAAGCAACAACTGTAACTTCATCCAGCTCGTCTACTTTCTGTTTTAGTATGATTCTAAGGTTATTCTTATCACCTACTGTGATTGTCTGAGGTTCCATACCCAAATACGTAATTTCGAGTTTGGCTCCTTTGGGTACATCAATTGAGAATGTACCATCCATATCTGTAGTTACTCCTCTTGGTGTACCTACTACCTGGATAGCAGCTCCGGGAACAGTTTCTCCGGTTTCGTCAATAATGGTACCTTTCAATGTAATGTTTCGGGATTGTGTGACGCCCGGAACGGATGGAGAGGTGGCAAAAGCGGTTACTCCATAATTTGGAAAGGAACCTAACATGCCCAACAATAGTAGCATTGCGCTACACCTTTTGGTTAGAAAAGGAAAATTGTTTTTCATCTTCTTTAATTAGATTAATTAATAAAAAGTATAATTTCACAAATGTTATCGATGTGTGCGTTAACACTTGGTTCTGCAAAGGTATGGAATTGTGAAAAGATGTTTTTATGTATTGTTTCAAATGTTGCTTGATTTGTCTCTAAATCGTTTTTGGGACGCTATTGATAGTAAAATGAGATAAAATTTCAAATGGACTGAGTTTTGGCTGGTAAATCGGAGGGTTGGATAGGTGAATATAGAAAACAGATCAAGATGAATATATTTATCCGTGTTTTATCATATTATAGTTATTGCTTTTTAAGAAATAAGTATCGCGTAGTATTCTTTCTCATCCTGAAAATATAGTTGTTAGCCCCGTCTCATATCCTGTTATATAAATATTTTCTATGATAGTTGATACGCTATTATAAGTCTATGAGATTATAGTGATAATGGTGATGGCTGTTAACGGCTAACTTTGTGGGTGAATAAAAAATAATCGACCATGAGAAAGCATACACATATTGGAATAAAGTCTTTTTCTGCACTATTGGCTTCTGCTGTTTTGTTGGGGTTTACTTTCCGTCAGCCGGTTCAATCAGAAGGAGATCCTTTGTTTATAACAGGGTTAACTCCGTATAAAGCAGGTGTCATTACATCGCAAAAAGGGACGAAACAATTAGTCCTTTATTCGTCTGACTGGAAGGAGAGTTTGCAAAAGTGGGATTTGGATGCCGTACCCAGTGGGGTAACTGTAGCTGGGGATAAAATCTATGCTACAGTTACTGGAGATAAGAATGGAGTGTATGTTCTTTCTGTAACGGGAGATTCAAAGGAATATATACCAACCGGTTCGGGGGCTTGTTTTCCTTTGGCAGATGAGAAAACAAATAAATTATATGTTTGTAATCAGTTCTCAACAACCGTTTCTGAAATCGATTTAGGGAGTAATAAAGTGATGCGTGAAGTAAAAGTACTTCGTGAGCCTAAATCATCTATACTTGATCCGAATGGAAAGTATTTGTTCGTTACCAATTATCTTCCTCAACAACGTGCCGATATAGATACGGTGGCAGCATGTGTTTCGGTCATTGATTTGAACAGTTTTCATAAGGTACGCGATATCCAGTTGGCTAACGGGAGTAATGCTCTACGTGGTATGACGCTTTCTCCCGATAGTCGTTATTTATTGATAACGCATAATCTGGGACGCTTTCAGGTGCCTACTTCACAGTTACAACAAGGTTGGATGAATACCAGTGCTATCAGTATTGTTAATCTGGAAAGTCTGAGATTTGAGGGTGCCGTATTGCTGGATGAACCCGAACGTGGTGCAGCTGGTATATGGGATGTGAAATGTGCGGATAATAAGATCGTTATCAGCCACTCCGGTACACATGATATTAGTGTGATTGATTATCCCGGTTTTATTCAGAAGTTTAATGCTTATCCGCAAAAAGATGCATTGACGTATGATCTTCGTTTTTTGTATGGTCTTCGGGATCGGATAGCATTGGCAGGGAACGGTCCGCGCAGTTTGATACTAAAAGATGGAAAGGCGATTGTCCCTACTTATTTTTCGGATACATTGAATATTGTTGATTTGAATACGCATCAGATAGATGCTGTGCCTTTGGTACAGAATCGGGTAGAGAGTCGTATACAACGTGGTGAGAAGTACTTTAATGATGCAGAGCACTGTTTTCAGAACTGGCAGTCGTGCAACGGATGTCATCCGGGAGATGCCCGTACAGATGGCATGAATTGGGATTTGATGAATGATGGTATCGGTAATCCGAAAAACTGCAAAAGCTTACTATTCTCGCATGTCACACCTCCTAATATGATTTCGGGTATCCGTGCTTCTGCTAATGTAGCTGTGCGTGCCGGGTATAAATTGATTCAGTTTACTGATCTTCCGAAAGATTTTGCAGATTGTGTAGATGAATATTTGATGGATCTTAAACCTGTTCCCAGCCCATATCTGGTGAATGGAGAACTTTCGGAGAAAGCACAGCGCGGTCGTAAGGTATATGAAAAACTAAAGTGTGACGAATGTCATTCGGGACCCTATTATACCGATATGAAAATGCATCGTATTGGAGAAGATGTTGAATTTGAAAATGGATGGGATACACCGACTCTTCGGGAAGTATGGCGTACGGCTCCTTACTTATTTGACGGAAGGGCTGCTACGATGAAAGATGTTTTTACGGTTCATAAGCATGGTATTGATAAAAAAGTATCTGATAAGGAAATAGATGAACTCGTAGAATATGTGAATTCTCTATAAAAATGAAAAATATGATATTGGAAGCAAATATAGAAATTGTCCATAGGCTTTATCAAACGGGAAAAGGGTCTTTTAAGGAAATGCTTTTTCAGTTGATGGCTTTGTATGAGGCAGTCTATACACCGGTACGCATTGTAGTATTCGGTGCACCCCAAAATAATGAAGAATACTGCGAACGTTTCAGTCAGATTCGTAATGTTATTGCTGAACGATTTGGAAACACGGCTCCTACAGTGAGTTATGTTGCCCAACCTCCATGTCCGCAAGGCCTCGTGATGGAAGTACATGAAGTGGTGTTGACGGATGCTGACCGTATCTGTTATAAAACATTGGATGATGTGCCTTATATTACGGTTGAGCGTGAAGGATGCAAGCGTCTGTTTATGAGTGGGATTATTGGTAATGTTCTTCAAGCTACTATTCGCAGGCAGGCGGATGATGTGTTCAGAACAATTTCTCATATAATGATTGCTGAGCAGATGCCGGTCTCTTCTATTGTGCGTCAATGGAATTACATTGAGAAGATAACAGATTGTGATGTCACGGGACATCAGCATTATCAGGACTTCAATGATGCCCGTTCTTTATTTTATCAGTCTGCACAGTGGTTAGACGGTTATCCGGCAGCTACTGGTATAGGTACCCAGTGGGGAGGAGTAATGATTGATATTGATGCTTTGTTTTGCCAGGATAAAACGGTTTGTGTGAAAGCGGTGGATAATCCGTTACAGGTCTCTGCTCATGCTTATTCACAAAATGTGTTGTTAGGTGAGAAGGATGAGAAGCTCAATAAGAAAACTACGCCAAAGTTTGAACGTGCCAAGGCTATATGGAAGAAAGATCATGGGTTTGTTTATATCTCCGGTACTGCTGCCATCCGAGGTGAACAAAGTCTGGAAGGAGTGGGGATTGAAGAACAAACACTTGCAACACTGGAGAATATAAAATATCTTGTTTCTGCCGAAAATCTTGGGGAATCGGGCATTCCAGTGACGAAAGATGCATCCTATATCTGCTTTCGTGTTTACGTCAAAAGATGGGAGGATATGGCGAAGGCCCGTGAGGTTATCACCCGTCAGTATCCTGATCTTCCGGCTGTATATACTCTTACGGATGTTTGTCGCTCTGAACTTCTGATTGAGATTGAAGGAATGGGGGTTATTTGAGAATGGAGAAGGGAGAGGGGAGAAAGAGGCTGCGCTATCATGTTGCACAGTTAATTTTCAACTTTCAATTAATTAAATAATTATATTAAAACGATGAAAACAACAAAAGTATTAATTGCGGCATTTATTGCCTGCTGTGGGGTAGGGATGACCTCTTGCTCTACAGAATCTAAAAAGACAGAATCAGTTATGACACAAGAAAAGACAACGTATCAGAAGAAGTTTACAAATGCTGACTTCTACAAAGATGGAAAGTTTGATCAGGAAGCTGCTAAGAAAGCATTTCTGGATATGTTTGAGTTTTATGACGTACCTTTCACTGCATTGATGGAAAAGGACATCTGGTTTACCGATTTCGGACTGGGTGACTTTGAGAATACAGGTATGGGGGGGATCTTCTGGATTAACGATGCCGAACATGGCTATTTTGCTCATAGTATTTACTTGTTGCCTGGGCAGATGATTCCGGAACATGCTCATGTAAAAACTTCATTTCCTGCCAAACATGAATCATGGATGGTAAACCATGGGTGGGTATATAATTTCTCTGAGGTAGGAGACGAAACTCCTAATCCGCCTGCTATTCCTGCCGGTCACGGTCCGGTTAAGAGTAAAAACTTTGTAGTACAGCAGGTAGGTGACGTTCTTCGTTTGAAAGAACCTGAGACTTTCCATTTTATGATGGCTGGTCCCGAAGGAGCTATTGTTGAAGAGTGGGCCTGCTACCATGATAACGATGGTTTGCGTTTCACAAATAAAAAAGCAGCTTTATAACTAATACCTAAGATACCATGAGAAAAATAAATCATATTGGAATACCTACTCAGACACCGCAACCGGGTGAATCTTATGCAGAAGGTTTGAAAGTGTGGCTGACTAACTTTAATGAAAGCCCTAATAAAATAGAATTTCTTCGTTTTGAAGAAGGAAGCTGGATGCCGGAACTGATTCAGAAAACGGCTCATATAGCCTATGAAGTAGATAATCTGGAAGAAGAATTAAAAGGTGCCAAAGTACTTGTTGAACCGATGCCGGGAGGTGAAAATCTTACCATTGCTTTTATTGAGGAAGAAGGTATTGCACTCGAACTTATGTATTTTGAAAAGTAACTCTTAAATTAAAAAATATGGATAAGTTTATAAATAACCCTGATAATCTCACAGAAGAGTTGTTGGAAGGCTATGTGATGGCTTACAGTGATCAGGTAGCTATTGGAGGTGAGAATATTATTGTGCGTGCCAATGCTAAACCGGAAGATAAGGTTGCTATTATCACGCTTGGAGGTTCGGGTCATGAACCTGCATTGAGTGGTTTTGTAGGTGAAGGTATGCTCGACTGCTCTGTGGTTGGAGATATTTTTGCAGCTCCGGGCGCACAACGCGTTTTTCAGGCTTTGCAAATGTTCAAACGCGAAGCGGGGATCTTGTTGGTAGTACTCAATCATTCCGGTGATATTATGAGTGCAAACATGGCTTGTCAGTTGGCTGAACGGGTGGGTATCAAAGTGAAGAGTATCATTACCCATGATGATATCAGTGCCGGGCTGGATGCTCCCGATGAAGATCGTCGCGGATTGGCAGGTTGTGTGCCTTTGATTAAAGTGGTTGGTGCCGCTGCCGAAGAAGGTAAATCTCTGGACGAGATACTTGAAATAGGTGAACGTATGAATGCGAAGATAGCCACGCTTGCTGTAGCAATGAAAGCATGTACGCATCCACAAAATGGTATGAGCATTTCCGATCTTCCGGACGGTATTATGGAGATTGGTATGGGACAACATGGCGAAGGTGGTGGTGGACGTAAACCATTGGTTTCTGCCGATGATACTGCCGAGGAAATGGTAGGTCTGCTAATGAAAAAATTACAGCCTAAACCTGGAGATAAGGCGTTGCTTATCATTAACGGCGTGGGGGCAACTACTCATATGGAGATGAGTATTGTTTACCGTAAGGCTCATTTTATATTAGAAAATAACGGTGTTGAAGTGGTGTCCGGACGTATTGGTGAATTACTGACAGTACAGGAACAGGCCGGTTTTCAAATGATTCTGGCATTGCTGGACAATGATCATGTAGATTATTTGAAGAACCATATGTCTAATGCACCTTACTGGACTACTTTAGGAAAATAAGAATGGATAAATTAACTGTAAATGACTTTAAGAAAATGATTCAGAACGCTCTGAAAAATATAACAGAGCGTTCTGATGAGTTCTCTAAACTGGATGCTGTATTGGGGGACGGTGATCACGGTACAGCTATCGTACAAGCTATGTCGGCCATTGTACAATCGGCTGATAAAGGTACGGAATTCAAGAAAATGCTTGGAGATATGGGTTTCGACGTAATGTTGCAGATCAGTGGCTCTACCAGTACACTACTTGGAGGATTTTTTCTCGGAATGAGCGATGCACTGGCAGATGGAGTAACTGAGCTGGATGCTGAAGGTGTAAAAAGCATGTTTGCCGGTGGACTTGCCGGTGTGAAAAAGCAGACTAAAGCCCAACGCGGAGATAAGACGATGATGGACGCTTTGATACCTGCTGTAGAAGCTATACAAGCCACAAATTCGTCTGATATAAAAATGTTGATGGCAGCGGGAGCAGAAGCTGCATTGAAGGGAGCAGCGGAAACTGTAGATATGAAAGCTAACTTTGGGCGTGCCCGTAATTATGGCGAACGTTCCATTGGATATGCCGATTCCGGAGCAAGCTCCTGGTCATGCATGTTTGATGCTTTTGCAAAAGCACTACTTTAAAGATATATAAAAACAGAATAAGAGAAAATGGCAGATTTAGATGATTTAAGAGATGGCTGCAACTTTGGGTTGGACCAGGCTGTGGCAAATCAGACTTTCCACGTAAAAGGCGCAGGAAATCTTCCCTGGGGAATGAAAGACCGGTTATCACGTATATTTAATCCTGCGACAGGACGTACAGTGATGTTGGCTTGTGACCATGGTTTTATAATGGGGCCTACTTCCGGACTGGAACGTATCGACCTGAACATTGTACCACTTATTGAGTATGCAGATTGTCTGATGTGTACCCGTGGTGTTTTGCAGTCTGTTATTCCACCCACCACAAACAAATCAATTTGCTTGCGTTCGGATGCCGGTACCTCCATTTTGACAGAATTGAATGACAATGTATTGATTGATATCGAAGATGCAGTACGCATGAACGTTTCGGCTATGGCAGTGATGCTGGCTATCGGTGATAAAGAACATGAAGCTAAAACGGTGGCTAATCTCTACAAGGCAGTAGATAAAGGTACACGTTATGGCATTCCTGTAATGGGAGTTACGGCCGTTGGTAAAGAAATGGCTCGTGATGCACGTTATTTTGGTTTAGCTTCACGTATTGCAGCCGAGAATGGCGCTAACATTGTAAAAACTTACTATTGCGACGGTTTTGAGAAAGTGGCAGCTGCCTGCCCGGTTCCCGTAGTGATTGCCGGTGGTAAGAAACTTCCGGAGAGGGAAGCGCTTGAGCTTTGTTATATGGCTATCAATGACGGTGCTTCCGGGGTAGATATGGGACGTAACGTATTCCAGTCAGAAGCTCCCGCCGCAATGATTCAGGCAGTTTATGCAGTAGTACACCAGAACTATAGTGTAGATCAGGCTTTTGAACTGTTTAACGAATTAAAAGCTAAATAGTGATGATACGCCTGCGTTTATTAGCTCTGTTATTTCTTAGTTGTTCGTTGCATTTGTCTGCACAGGAAAAACTGGTACTTGCCGGTTCGGGAAATCCTGCGGTAATGATAGTAGATAAGCAATCGGGGGCTGTAGAATGGAAACATGCATTAGAAAAAGGAGAGGAGTGTAATACTGTAGCTGTTACCCGACAGGGCAATATTCTCTATTCTTACAAAAAAGGAGCAAAGCTGATAGGGACAGATCACCGTGTGATCTGGGATTATAAAGCCCCGGAAGGAACGGAACTTCAATCAGCAACTCTCTTGAAGGATGGCGGATTTCTTCTTGGCATCTGTGGCAATCCGGCACGGCTCATTGAACTGGATAAGAACGGAAAGGAGCGTAACCGTGTGGAGATTGACCTGCAAATAGAAAAACCACATGGTCAGTTCCGACAGGTTTTCCAGTTGCGCAACAAGAATTATCTGCTTCCTGTCATGGGAAAACAGAAAATGATGGAAATAAACCGGAAAGGTGCAGTAGTGGCAGAGTTTCCGACAGGAGGCCGGGCTTTTTCTTCACTCGAATTGAGAGACGGGAATATATTGCTTCCTTGTGGAGACGGGCACTTTTTTCAGGTTATTGACCGTAAAACAGGGAAGGAACTCAAACGGGTAACGTCTGAAGATGTACAAGGTGCTTCGCTGCTTTTTGTGGGACAGATATTGGATGCGGGCAAAGGAAATTTGCTGATCTGTAACTGGTATGGACACACAAAAGATGCTACAGTAGATGAACCTCAACTCATTGAAGTGGATGCAAACGGAAAAGTATTATGGAGCTTGAATGATAAAGAAAATATCGGTAAAGTTTCGGCAGCTTGTCTGGTGAGTAATCCCAAATTTAAGATAAATGTAGTAGAGTAATCCTCAAACTAATACATAACTGATATGAATAAGAAAATAGTAATAATGTCCGTTTGCATGGCATTGTCCCTTTCTGTTTTTGCACAGAAGAAAAGGGCAAAGGTAGCCGAACCTGCTACTTGGGCAGAAAGTATTGCCCGGGCAAAGAGTCAGGCTGATGCACAGATGCAAAAAACGCTTCGTCCGGTCGCTTCTAAAGTGATTAAGTCGAAAGCGGCAGCAGAGCCATTCTCTGCTGACATCAGCGGACTGGACGAAATGGTACTTTACACCTGGAGTACGGTGGACGGTACTTCCGATGATCAGCCAGTGTGGGCAAATGCCCGGCTGGTTGCTGCCGACGGTTCATCCGTGTGGTTAAATGATTTGAAGAATACCTTTAAAAAAGGTACCAGTGGCGGTTTGCGTTACAATGTAAATGCTAAGAATGCTGCTGTAACGATGAAAGGAAAAACCTATAATCGTACTATTATGACGGGGGGAAATGCACAGATTATTGTTCCGTTAGACAAAAAGTATATGCGTTTTGAAGCAGAAATAGGATTGGAGAATCGTTCTTCAAATGGTTCGGTTATTTTCCGTGTACAAGGTATTACGGGTAGCGAAGCTGCCGGTAAACTTGTGAATGACTATCCTGGGGAAGCTGCTCTGTTCCTGCCCTTTGCCGGTGGAGATATGAAAGCGTTGGTGACTACGTATGATGCAAGTATTGAGAAACACGTTGCAGAATCTGTTATCAGGCTCTTGAAGGAACCGAAACATTTTAATGCTTTGTTGCAACAGGTATCTCAAAAAACTGCATTGGACGAACAGGTTATTGGCTATCTGAATCTGGCTCAGGATGCAATGAATGTTTATCAATTGCAGGAGGCTCTGGCATGGATCAATATCCGCGCTATTGAGGAAGCTGTAAATGATATGAATCAGTATAAAGGTTTTGATCAGACAACTAACCAAACCCGGTTGGCAGAATTGAAAATGCTTACCGGAAGAGGTTTCAATGATATTTATACCAATCAACCCGCTGCATTGGAGACTGCCAATAAAGCGCTGAAACTAAAACGGGATATCTTGCTGGCTAATCCTGAACTGGATGTTGACAAACTGATTGTAGGTCGTTATAAGATAGGTACTACTGCTCGTCAGGCCACACCTCGTGCATTGGGAACACAAAATAACAACTGGTCTAATCAGACTTCTGCTTCCCGTGGGGGCTTTGATGCTGAGATTACTGAGTTGTCAAATCTTCGTGGCGATATTAAGTCGAGAACGATTTTTAAACCAACTAACGGTTCGTCTCTTCCTGACCTTAAATTGCATTGGGACGCTGACCGTATTTTGTTCTCTATGGTGGATACCGACAAACGCTGGCAAGTGTTTGAGGTAGGTGTAGATGGTAAAGGGCTGAAAAAGATGATTCCCGATCTGGAACCTGATCTTGAGTTTTTTGACGCTACTTATCTGCCTTCCGGCAAGATGATTGCAGTCTCCAATATAGGTTACAATGGTGTACCTTGTGTAAATGGTAACGATGAAGTCGGTAATATGTGTCTGTATGATCCGAAAGACAATTCTTTGCGTCGCCTCACTTTTGACCAGGATGCTAACTGGGCACCGACAGTGATGAATAATGGCCGTGTCATGTATACCCGTTGGGAATATACTGACTTAACGCATTATTTTTCACGTTTTGTGATGCATATGAATCCGGATGGTACTGAGCAGAAGTCACTTTACGGTAGTGGCTCTTACTTCCCGAACAGTACTTTCGATGCAAAGCCGCTTCCGGGTAATACCTCTAAGTTTGTAGGCGTTATCTCCGGTCACCATGGTGTAACCCGTTCCGGTCGCCTGATGATCTTTGATCCGGCTAAGAGCCGCAAATCGGAGAAAGGCATGTTACAGGAACTTCCTTTCAGAGATCGCAAGATTGAACCGATTGTAAAAGATCGTCTGGTAGACGGTGTATGGCCTCAGTTTATTAAGCCTTATCCGTTGAATGATAAATACTTCCTGGTTGCAGCTAAGTTGAATGAGAATGCATTATGGGGTATTTATCTGATAGACGTATTTGATAATTTGACTCTGATTGCCGAATATGAAGGTGAAGGATTAATTTGTCCGATACCTGTGAAGAAGACTCCGACTCCTCCTATAATTCCGGAAAAGATTAAGCCGGGTGATAAGGAAGCCACAGTATTTATTCAGGATATTTACGAAGGTGAAGGTTTAAAAGGTGTACCCCGTGGTACAGTGAAGGCATTCCGTGTACTTTCTTATGAGTATGCTTACAACAAAACCCCGTCCGATCATTGGGCACAGGGTGTACAGAGCGGTTGGGATATCAAACGTTTGTTGGGTACGGTTCCAGTAGAAGAAGATGGTTCTGCTATGTTTAAAATACCTGCCAATACGCCTATTTCACTTCAGCCGTTGGATAGTGAAGGACGTGCTATTCAGTGGATGCGTAGCTGGTTGACCGGTATGCCGGGTGAAACGGTTTCATGTATCGGTTGCCATGAGGATCAGAATCAGATTCCTATTCCTAAACGTGTGATAGCCTCACAGATTGCTCCTCATACCATAACGAAGCCTGAAGGTGGACAGCGTTCCTTTACTTTTGATCTGGAAGTACAGCCGGTACTTGACCGTGCCTGCGTAGCTTGCCACAATAGCGATAGTAAACTGGCCGACTTCACCGGAGGACGTATTGATAAGTTTACCGGATTTGGTGAAAGTTATCTGAATCTTCATCCGTTTGTGTACCGTCAGGGACCGGAAGCCGAAATAGAAGTACTGAATCCGTATGAATATCATGCTTCTGTAAGTCCGCTTATAAAGCTACTGAAGAAAGGACATCATGGTGTGGAACTGACAGATAAAGAATGGCAGACCTTGTACAACTGGATTGACTTCAATGCGCCTTATCATGGCAAGTTCAAAGCCAATGTATTTAAAGGGGTAGAGCAGATCAGCCGTCGTACGGAACTGACAGAGAAATATGCAGGTTCGGGTGTAGACTGGAAAGCCGAAATCCGTTCGTATGCCGACTATCTGAGCAAACAGGAAAAACCTGCTGCTGTGAAGCCTGAACGTAAGGAATATAAAGACAAAGAGGTGAAACTGAAAGGCTGGCCCTTTGATGCTGCTACTGCCAAGGCGATGTTGAGCAAAGAAACAGAAACGCAGAAGAGCATTGAACTTGCTCCTGGTATCCGGATGAACTTTGTACGAGTTCCGGCTGGTTCCTTCGTAATGGGTAGTAACCGCGGACATTCCGACTATTCTCCTGTAAGCAAACAGGTCGTGAAGAAAGCTTTCTGGATGGGTGAAATAGAGGTAAGCAATGAACAATTCCGTACCATCTTCCCTGAGCATAACAGCCGTTTTATTGGTCAACTTTGGAAAGACCACGTACACGAAGGTTATCCGGCTAATAATCCGGAACAACCGGCTATCCGTGTAAGCTGGCAAGAAGCTATGGACTTCTGTAAGAAGTTGAGTGAGAAGACCGGATTGAATGTAACCCTGCCTACAGAGGTACAGTGGGAGTGGGCTTGCCGGGCTGGTAGTGATGATGACTTCTGGTATGGTTCCCTGAATACGGACTTTGCCAAGTTTGAGAATCTGGCCGATGTACAATTGAATAAAGCGGCCGTGCGTGGTGTGAATCCACAACCGATGAATCCGAATGACAGTTGGTATAAGTATTACACATACCAGCCGAAAGAGAACGGAGTGGATGATGGTAATATGCTGATGGTAAAAGGGGGTAGTTATCAGGCCAATCCATGGGGATTGTATGATATGCAGGGTAATGTAGCCGAATGGACCCGTTCAGACTATATGCCTTATCCGTATAATGAGAAAGCACAAGACGGTACCGGTACAGAAAAGGTAGCCCGCGGTGGATCATGGACGGAACATCCCAAAACTTGTACATCTTATTACCGGAAAGCTTATCTGCCCTGGCAGAAGGTTTATAATGTTGGCTTCCGTGTGATTATAGAAGACTAAGAGTTCATCACAAAGTAATGCAGAGTTTCACAGAGTTTATTATTATTGAGAATCATAAGTAGTACTCTGTGAAACTTTGTGTTATTGTGTGGTGAAATAAAATGAAGACCGAATGGATAAAATAGAACTTATTGCGGGTCCCTGTAGTGCTGAGACTCGCGAACAAATGATGAAGACTGCAACCCAACTACGGGCCGTAGGTATCCGGACATTGCGTGCAGGATTGTGGAAACCTCGTTCACACTACGGAACATTTGAAGGAGTGGGCGAGAAGGGACTGGCATGGATGGAAGAGATACAGCAAACTTTAGGTATGCGGGTGATGACTGAAGTGGCACTGCCCTCACATGTAGAAGCTGCCTTAAATGCCGGGTTGGATATGCTTTGGATTGGAGCTCGTACTACAGTGAATCCTTTTATGATGCATGAACTTGCCGAGGCATTACGTGGAACAGATATTCCAATATGGGTAAAGAATCCTGTCTCTCCCGATCTGGAACTATGGATAGGAGCTATCGAACGCCTGCAACACGCAGGGGTAAAGCGCATTGGTGCCATACATAGAGGCTTTTGCCTGGTAGACAATGCGCCTTATCGCAATTCTCCGTTGTGGGATCAGATAAAAGAACTCCGTAATCGCGTTCCTGGTATACCTGTTTATTGTGATCCCAGTCATATTGCAGGAAAACGTGAGTTGTTGCTTCAGATTTGTCAGGAGGCACTATCTCTGAAAGTGGACGGATTGTTTATTGAATCCCACTGTTGCCCGCAGGAAGCTTTGTCTGATGCTGCACAACAATTGACCCCCGCGGCTTTGTCGGATATGTTACATACGCTGAATATAGATTGATCAGGATTGAAAAATGGTATGTTTTCTTGTCTCAAACCTAAGATTGGGATAATAGTGCAAGTCTATGGAATAATAATATAAACCCGAGTCAGGCTAATAGCCTATTTTTGCATTGGACAAAATAAATTATAAAATAACCATGAAAATCAAAACAGGACTGCTATCACTAATGATAGTATGCGGCGCATGTAGCCGAACTACCCAACCAGCGGATGTGTTAAAAGATAACTTCGATTTTGCTTCCGGGCAATTGAATTTCGCCTTTTCGGAAATAGACCAGGTGAAGTCTGCATTTACAGAAGAGCAAAAAGAGAAGATGTTAGTCAGCCCTCGTAATATTGAACCGGATGGTTCACTGCATCTCGTCGCTTCACGGGATTGGTGCAGCGGATTCTTTCCGGGAGAATTGTGGTATATGTATGAATATACCGGCAATGAGTATTGGCGACAGAAAGCTGAAGAGTTTACCGCACCTATTGAGCGTGAAAAGACCAATGGCCGTACCCATGATATGGGCTTTAAAGTATTTTGTAGTTTTGGTAACGGATACCGTTTGACGCATAATTCTGATTATAAAGGAATACTTATCGAATCGGCAGAAACGCTGATTACCCGGTATAAACCCAATGTGGGTTGTATCCGTTCATGGGATCACAATAAAGATAAATGGCAGTGTCCTGTTATTATAGATAATATGATGAATCTGGAGTTACTGTTCTGGGCTTACAAACAAACCAACCGGGAAGAATTTTATGACATCGCTGTAAACCATGCACGTACAACAATGAAGAATCATTTCCGCGACGATTATAGTTCGTATCATGTAATTGATTATGATACAATCAGCGGAGAGGTTCTGAAAAAGAACACACATCAGGGATATGCGCATGAATCAGCATGGTCACGTGGACAGGCGTGGGGATTATATGGTTATACTATGTGTTACCGTGAAACGAATCTTCCGGAATTTCTGGAACAGGCCAAACATATTGCCAACTATATCTTTACCAGTAAAACACTTCCTGAAGACTTGATTCCTTATTGGGATTTCAACGCTCCTAATATTCCTGACGAACCGAGAGATGTGTCGGCAGCAGCTGTTATAGCTTGTGCGCTGTATGAGCTTTCTATGTACGACAAGGACAATGCTGTGCAGTATAAAGAATGGGCCGATACAATTGTCAGTAATTTGAGTAAGAACTATCGTGCAGCGTTGAATGGTGATCGTGGTTTCCTTTTACTTCACAGTACGGGTTCTGCTCCTCATAAGTCCGAGATAGATGTTCCTATCGTCTATGCAGACTATTATTTCCTTGAGGCTTTACTCAGAAAATCAAAACTGGAAAAAGAAGGAAACGCTGTATTGTAAAAGCGGTGTAAATATGAAAAATACAATTGTTGGTTTATTAGTTAGTTTGATGCTGCTGAGCGGGAATCTTGGTGCAAAGGTTCCTGTGACGCAGTCACAAAAACTTCGTTTAACGGATAACTGGGAATTTCTTCGACAGGATGTTGGTAATATATGGGAACTTGTCAGACCCATGAAAGTCGGACAACCGGAAGGATCACCCATTTGGACAAAAGTAACTCTTCCACATTGCTTTAATGCAGAAGATGCAGTAGATCCGGATGTGAATTACTATCAGGGACCGGGCTGGTATAAAACACAACTCACGATAGACAATCCCTATAAAAACGGTCGTATCCTGCTCGAATTTGAAGGAGCAGGACAAAAGACAGATGTTTATATCTATATGACTAAAGTGGCTGGTCACACAGGTGGTTATGATAGTTGGAATGTGGATATAACAGATGCCGTAAACACATTCCTTTCCAGTAAAGAGGCTGAGCGTTTTGGAGGACGTGTCCCTTTGAGTATTCGTTGCGACAATACGCGTGATGCCGAAATGATACCTTCAGATCTTTCCGATTTTAATCTTTATGGAGGTATTTACCGTTATCTCAATCTGGTTTATCTTCCGGAGGTTTCTATAGCTTCGCTGAAGATAGAGCCGGTATTAGATCAGAAACTGAAGCAGGCAACCCTGAAAATAAATTCTTTCTTTTATAATCCTTCGGATGTGAGAAAAGCCACTGTTGAATGGCGCGTGAAAGACTCTCAAGGGAACGTGGTACTATCCGGCAGGCAGGATGAAGTCACTCCTCTCGGCGAATTCTGCCTTGCCGACGTCCCGTTAAAAAAGCCTCAGGTATGGGATGTGGATAACCCGCTGCTTTATACGTGTGAGGTTACTGTGCGTGCCAATGGACAGGCAGTTACTGCTTCCGAACGTTTTGGTTTCCGAACGTTTGAATTTATAGAAAAAGGTCCGTTCCATTTGAATGGGCGTCGGTTGTTATTACGTGGTACACACCGGCATGAAGATCATGCGGGGGTAGCTGCTGCCATGACCGAAGATCAGATGCGACAAGAGATGCAGATGATGAAAGAGATGGGTGTTAACTTCATTCGTCTGGGACATTATCAGCAGTCAGAAATAATCCTTAACCTTTGTGACAGCCTGGGTATCCTGGTATGGGAGGAGATTCCCTGGTGCCGTGGAGGGGTAGGTGGAGAAAAGTACCGTTCACAAGCCAAACACATGTTGACAGACATGATAGAACAACACCGCAATCATCCTGCCGTGATCATTTGGGGACTCGGAAACGAGAATGACTGGCCGAATGATTTTGAAACATTTAACCAAGGAGAGATCCGCTCGTTGATGAGTGAGCTTCACACCCTTTCGCATCAGCTGGATGATAGTCGTAAGACAGCTATTCGCCGTTGCGCCTTCTGTAGTGATATTGTTGATGTTTATTCGCCTTCTATCTGGGCAGGCTGGTATCGGGGTAATTATACCGATTATCAGGAAATGTCTCTTGCTGAGATGGAAAAGGTGAAACATTTCCTACACGTAGAGTGGGGAGGTGACAGCCATGCCGGACGTCATGCCGAGGTGGTGGCAGCCATTCGTAAAGCAGGTGAGAGCGATGCTGATGCAGCACTGAATGGTTCGGCACAAGTGCTTAAGAAAGGGGATTGGAGCGAAACATATATCGTAAAGCTGATTGATTGGCACTTGAAAGAACAGGAGAATATGCCTTGGTTGACAGGAGCAGCTTATTGGCCTTTCAAAGATTTCTCTACTCCGATACGTCCCGAAAATCCGGTACCGTATATGAATCAGAAAGGGGTTGTAGAGCGTGACTTTACGAAGAAAGAAAGTTACTATGTATTCCAGTCTTATTGGACAGAGAAGCCCATGATACATATATATGGGCACAGCTGGCCAGTGCGTTGGGGAAATGCGGGTGAGGAGAAAGAGATACTGGTTTATTCAAACTGCCCTTCAGTAGAACTTTTCGTCAATGGAGTGAGCCGGGGAATAAAGAAACGTAATAGTCAGGACTTTCCTGCTGCCGGACTACGTTGGAATGTACCTTTGAATGTCGGAAAGAATACGGTTAAGGCTGTTTCTACTGGTAAGGAAAGCATCACAGACGAAATATCTTTTGAGTATCAAACGGAGAAGTGGGGGGCAGAGGCTACTATACAACTTACTGCGACACCTTGTGGAGATAATATGTTTGAGGTATCAGCACAGTTATTGGATACCAATGGAGTTCGCTGCCTGGACTCCCGTATGTTCGTTCATTTTGAAATAGCAGGCGATGGTGAGTTGATACAAAATCAAGGTACTGCCATGGGATCGCGCAAAGTGCAGGCATGTAATGGACGTGCAGGTATCCGCGTTCGCCAACCCAAAGGAAAATCCGTTGTTGCGGTGAAAGCCGAAGGTATTCCTACAGTAACGTTGTTAATTGAAAATTGAAAGTTGAAAGTTGAAAGTTGCTGCGCTGTCATGCTGTATAGTAACTTTCAACTCTATAAGACTTTCAATTAAACGACAACGCGCTGCATAGTAATTTTCAATTTTCAATTCAATGAGTAAATTTCAGAACCTAATTTGTGGAGGGGCCTTTATTGTCTTCTTTGTTACAGGGGCATTGGCACAAACCAAACTCCCGCCTGCCTGGCAATCCAGCCTGGTAAAGATAACCGATGCGGGAGAACTTACATATTATCCTGATAAAGAAGGAAATACAATCCCGGATTTCAGCCGTGTAGGTTATCATCACGGAGATAAGAGCATTCCGGCTTATCCGGCTACGATAATCGTTTCGCCGGTAGCGAACGGAGATAGCCATAACGTTATCCAAAAGGCAATTGATAAAGTTTCGCAAATGAAGCCCGATAAGGATGGACACCGGGGGACGGTTTTACTCAAACGAGGTATTTATAAGATCTCTGAGAGTATTCTTATTACCGCCAGTGGTGTTGTATTAGAGGGAGAGGGAGAAAATGTGAATGAAACCCGTCTTTTGGCTACAGGGAAAAAGCGGTATTCGTTAATAAAAGTATCCGGTACGGGAAGAGCGAAAGAAGTGCCGGGTACACGGGCAAAGATTACAGATACATTCGTTCCTGTTGGTACCCATTCTTTCCGGGTTTCTTCGGGTAAAGGTTTTCGTCCGGGAGATCGCATTATGCTTTATCGCCCCGGTACTTCACAGTGGATACACGACCTTAAAATGGATCAAATTGTAGAACGTAAAGGTACCCGTCAATGGACTCCCGAAGAGTATAATCTTGCTTTTGAACGTGAGATAACCAAAGTAGAAGGCGACCGTATTTATATTGATAATCCTGTTGTAATGCAGATGGATGCCAAATATGGTGGCGGTGAGATTTATAAGTATACATTTGACGGACGTATCAGTGAAGTAGGAGTCAGCAATCTTTGTCTTGAGTCTGAGTTTGAAAACTATGAGGATAATCAGCATGGTTGGATAGGTGTGGAGTTTGATAAAGTAGAAAACTGCTGGGCACGCAATATTACTTGTCGTTACCTGGGGTATGCAGCTGTTAGTTGTGAGGCGATGGCTAAGAACGTAACGGTTTCTAACAGCCGTTGTCTTGAAGCAAAATCACTTATTACAGGTGGTTTCCGTTATGGTTTCAATAATTGGGGGCAACAGAATCTTTTCATGAATTGCCAGAGTTCCGAAGGGCGTCATGACTATGTGACCGGGGCGCGTGTGTGCGGGCCGAATGTATTTTATAATTGTTCCGCTTCCCAGACATTTGCAGATATAGGTCCGCATCACCGTTGGGCAGTGGGTACTCTTTATGACAATATAATCACCGACGGAGAAATTAATGTTCAGGATCGGGGACAGATGGGAAGCGGACATGGTTGGGCCGGCGTTACACAAGTCTTATGGAACTGCCGGGTGCGCCGTGCTGCTATACAAAATCCTTGGGTTTCCGGAAACAATTATAGTATCGGAACGAAGGGAGAGAAGGTGCCCGGACATTTCAAAGACCGTCCCGAAGGCATTTGGGAAGGACAGAATGAGATTAATATTTTCCCTCGCTCTTTGTATGTGGCCCAGCTTATGGCAAGACAAAAAGGAGCAGACTTGCAGATATTGACTAAGTAAAAACTCACCACAGAGTATACAGAGGTTACAGAGTTTTATTACTTTTGTAATCGAATATGCAACCCCTTGGTGGTCTTTGTGTACTCTGTGGTGAATTTGAACAAATTGTTCTGTTAACATCTTACTTTCGAACCTTATGAATAAACAAACTTTTCTATCTTTTATCATTCTGTGTGGGATTACTGTGACTCTTGGTGCCCAGACTACTGCTTATCGTTTGGAGAACCCCTTTCTGGTACGTACGCTTGAAGTAAACAACGGTGTCCTGGCTACTCAATCTATTTACAATAAACTTTCTGGTAAAACGCTGACGCCTCTTTCATGTGAAGAGTTTGCCTTGCGCATTTCTGAGGGTACCGACAAAGAAGGTACCGACCGTATCTTGACTGCTAAAGATTTTACAGTACTTTCTGTTTCCGACTACAATCTTACATCAAACAAGAAAGGCCGTGGTTACAGGTTTGTACTTAATAATAAAAAAGAAGAACTTTCGGTGACGGTCAGCTATGAATTGACGGATGATGATTCTTTTTGCCACAAGTACTTGCAGATTCGCTCTGGTAAGGATGTTACATTGGAACGCGTTGATGTGGAGTCTATCTCTTTCGCTGATGCCCGGCAAAACTATACTACAAAAGAAATTACGGCTCAGGGGGGTGCCCGTTGGAAACCGGGTCTGGGACAACCTCTTTATACAACAGAAACGGCTACCTATTGGGGAATCGAATTTCCTGCGGCAACCAATCTGGTAACGGATCAGAAAATGTCCTGTGGCTATCTTCGTGGTTGCGGACTTTCTAAAGGCGAAGAGTATACAACCTATAAGAGCGTGGTTGGCGTGGCCGATGATCCGGCTTATCTTGATGATGCCTTTTACGCTTATATCAATAAAATAAGAAAACGTCCGCTTCGCTTGCAGATTCAGTACAACAGTTGGTTTGATTTTGGAAAGAGTGTTTCGGCCCGAACGTTTACAGCCAGTGTGCGTAAAGTGAACAATGAACTGGTGCTTGAACGGGGGTGTACACCTTTGAATGCCTATGTTATTGATGATGGGTGGCAACATGCCGACCCGGCGACTGCCGATTGGTCGGGAAAGGTTTGGACGGTGAATTCCAAGTTCTCTTCCGATTTTTCCGAAAGCCGGCAAGTAGTGAAGGAAGCTAATTCTAATCTTGGGCTTTGGCTAAGTCCGGCTTCCATTTTAGGTGGATTGAAAATGGTTCCTAAAATGCGTGAATATGGTTATGAATCTCTCTCTTATGGTATGTCCATGACGGGAGCTGTATATATGCAGAAGCTTGAAGACCGGGTTGTGGAGCTTGCTTCCGGAGGTGTTTCTTATTTTAAATTTGACGGACTGTTCGGACATCTTAATATCCGTGATTTTTAGTTACAGGGAAGAGGCACGGCAGCTATGCCACAGCTTGGGCTTGAAGGCTTTTCTTCCAATGACGAGCGCTTGAATGACTCCCGGTATGACGAACTGAAACTTTATTACCTGACTGCCGGAACAGAACGTCTGATGAAGATCTTTAATCGTTTGGGAGAAGTGAATCCGGATATTTTTATTGCTATTACAAACGGGGCTTATCTTAGTCCATGGTGGTTGCAATACGTCGATGTGGTTTGGCTGATTAATGCCGGAGATGCTGCGAAAGGAAATAATCGTAACGGGGAGTTGGTATATCGTGATAATGTTTATCATCAGATATGGAAAGAAGAGAATACGAAGTTTCCGATGAACTCAGTTTTCAATCATGAACCGAAGAAAACAGGTCCGGATGAAACACCGGAGGCTTTCCGTGATTATTTGTATATGAATCTTAGCCGGGGTACTGGTTTTATTGAGCTGTATATCAAGACAGAAAAATTGTCTTATTCTGATTGGGACATTTTGGCCGATGGCTTGAAATGGGCTCAAAAAGTATTTCCGCTTTTCCATAATGTCCGTATGCACGGTGGTTCGCCTCGTGACAATGAGGTGTACGGCTACAGTGCCTGGAATAAGACTCAGGGATATCTTTCTTTTCACAATCCTTCGGAAAAGGAGCAAACTTATAATGTGATGTTTGACCGTAGTTTAGGATTATTGCCCGAAACGGATATGGTTTATCATGTTTCATCTCCTTTAGGAAGTGTGGGCAGTAGAGTGAAAGCCTCGTATCGTTATGGTGATATGCTATCGCTGACTTTGAAACCCGGAGAGATTACAGTGCTTGATTTTACTAACCTTGCCTCCAGCTTTTCCAGTTTGGGAAATGAAGGCATATCTTCAATTTGTGACTGATGAATAAAATTAAAAGTTTTTTTGTATTGTTGTTTTTTCTATGTTCTTTATCTGTTTCGGGTAAGGACAAGCGTGTCAAAGCCGTTTATGATCTGATAGAGCGGGTAACTCCCGGTTACTCTTCGCAATACCGGTTGGAGTTGATAGCTCCCGATAATGGTTCTGATGTCTACGAGGTAGACGGCAACGGCAAACAAGTGATTCTTCGAGGTAACACGTCCGTTGCGCTGGCTACTGCCTTTAACTGGTATTTGAAGTATACTTGTCAGGCGCATGTTTCCTGGTTTGGTAATCAGCTCCAGCTTCCTAAAAAATTGCCTCAGCCTCTTGCAAAGGAGCGCCGTCTCATCAACGGCCGTTATCGTGTGTACATGAACTATTGTACTGTGAGCTATACTGCTGCCTGGTGGAATTGGGAACGTTGGCAAAGGGAACTTGACTTTATGGCGATGAACTCCATCAATATGCCTCTTTTTACTATTGGGTTGGATGCTGTGTGGTATAACACCCTGTTGCGTTTCAATTTCACTGATAAAGAAGCGCGTGCTTTCCTGGCTGGTCCCGGACATGCAGCTTGGCAATGGATGCAAAACCTTCAAAGTTATGGTGGACCCCTTCCGAAAACTGTGATTGATAAACATGCCGCATTGGGTAAAAAAATTATTTCACGGCAGCTGGAGTTGGGAATGCAACCTATTCAGCAGGGCTTCTCCGGTTACGTACCTCGTGAGTTGAAAGAGAAGTATCCCACAGCGAATATTAACCAGCAACGCTCCTGGTGTGGTTTCAAAGGAGCTGCCCAGTTGGACCCTACTGATTCGTTGTTTACCCGTATGGGACGTGCTTTCCTTGAAGAACAGGCCCGATTGTTTGGTGCACACGGAGTTTATGCTGCCGATCCGTTCCACGAAAGTGCTCCTCCGATAGATACTCCTGAATATTTGAAAGCCGTAGGAGAAAGAATTCATCATCTTTTCCGTGATTTCGATCCGCATAGTACTTGGGCCATGCAATCGTGGAGTTTGCGTGAAGATATTGTAAAGGCCGTTCCAAAAGACGCTTTGTTGATTCTTGACCTGAACGGTAAAAGTACTTCAAAAGCCCTGTTTTGGGGATATTCTACGGTAGTAGGCAATCTGCATAATTTTGGTGGACGTATCAATATGCACGGTGATTTGAAACTTTTGGCCTCCAACCAATACAGTAAGGCAAAACGGTTGAATCCTGCTGTTTGCGGATCAGGTTTATTTATGGAAGCCATTGAGCAGAATCCGGTATATTATGAACTGGCTTTTGAAATGCCCTGTCATGCTGATAGTATCAACCTGCAAGCATGGCTGAAACAGTATGCTACCCGTCGTTATGGTGCCTTTTCGCCGGCGGCACAGGAGGCGTGGTTGTTGTTGCTTAACGGTCCGTATCGCCGGGGTACGAATGGTACTGAAAAGAGTTCAATCGTAGCTGCCCGTCCTGCGTTGGACGTAAAGAAATCTGGTCCGAATGCTGCTCTTGAGATACCTTATGATCCCACATTGGTGATTCGTGCCCAAAGCCTGTTGCTCAAAGATATAGATAAGTTGTCTGTTTCCCGACCTTATCGTTTCGATATCGTGGATGTGCAACGGCAGCTGATGACTAATCTCGGTCAGCTTATACATCGTCAAGCGGCAGAAGCTTTCAGGAAGAAAGATCAGTGTGCTTTTACACTTCATTCCGGGCGATTCCTTGAAATGTTGGCTGATATGGATAAGTTGCTTCGTACCCGCAGTGAGTATAGCTTTGATCGTTGGCTGACGGAAGCCCGTAGTTGGGGAGATACTGACGAGGAGAAGAATTTGATGGAACGTGATGCCACTTCTTTGGTCACTATTTGGGGGGCTGACGGTGATCCGCGTATCTTTGATTATTCCTGGCGAGAGTGGTCGGGTTTAATCAGTGGCTATTATCTCCCGCGTTGGCAGAAATTCTATGCCATGCTGCAACAACATCTTGATGTGGGTACTTCATATGAAGAAGCCGGTTTACCATTGATTTATGGTCGGGAGGCTTTCCGGGCCAATGATTTCTATAACGGTCTGGCAGAGTGGGAGCTTGCATATGTTGATACTTATGGTAAGGCACGTACTCCGATTACTGAAGGTGATGAAATTATCATGGTAAAACAGCTTTTTGACAAGTATCTCAAACTCTCTCAGGAGTATTATGCCGGAGGAGTGAAGGTTGCGGAAAAATCTTCGGGAGAAAAGACTTACGAAAATCTGGGAGAAGATTGACATTTTGACAAACTGACAAAGTGTATTTTCTATATCCTTTTTATAACGTTGTAGCAGAGCAGAATTCTGGTTTATAGAATTGAAGGCATTGTAGGTGCGTTGTGAGAACGCATAAAGTTTGTACTTGGATTATTTCAGTGTTAGAATGAAATGCTTTCTTTTTTGTAGCTGTCTTTATGATTGTAGATAGTTAAAGCCGGGTTTGTTCTGCTACTTTCTTTTTGTTGCTTACCTGTGTTCTATGCCTTAAAACAATGTATTTTGTTGTAACTATCTGAAGATAAAGTAAATATAGAGAGTTTAAAAGATGCAGGTAACGATTTGGTGATGGAAGTCCTGCTTCGGGTTACACTGCTTTGCATAGTTTCAAATAACTCATATACAAATGTAGGCAATATTTGGAATATAGCAAAATATACTGCTATTTATTTTTGTATAAATCTGATTATTAACATATTAGTAATTTAAGGCATAACTTATTGATGCCTACTTGTTATAGAATAGCCGGAGACAATGTCTCTCGGCTATTTTTTTGTCCCAAATTGGCGTTTTCTGTCTTTTTTTGGCGGTTGCTCAACGGTTGAGTAACCAATGGCCTTATAATATCTCCGTAATATTGCACCATAAACAATAAAAATAAGGTCATTATGAATAACAGAAGAACTGCACCGGGTGGACAGACAACCCACATGCTTAGTGCCATACTCGCCAAAGTTACCAACATTGAAAAGTTATTGGCTCCTGCCGTACATAATTTGCCGGACAGCGAGATACTGGACTCAAAAGGTGTGCGCTTGCTCACCAAGATGTCGGACAGGACACTTTTAAGACGACGCAATGACGGGACACTCCCCTTTCATAGAGACAAGGGGAAGATATATTACCGTCGTTCGGACGTACTCCGTGCCATGTTGCTGGAAAAAGAAGAACACTCTAAAAAATAAGCGTTATGAAGAAAATGATTAAAATTGAAAGCAGTTCATTCGCTGCGCTCGTGAGAAGTTATAAGAAGTCGTTGAATATGCTGGCCGTCCTGCAACATATCTGTCAGGAAAATGACGTGGCGCTTTCCATGCTGCCTGATGAAGTCTGCGAACTGATAAATCTCGATCCGGCAGAGATTGAGAAACAGCGTTTGAGCGGACGGCTACGTTTTGCAGAAGAAGAGAACGGGACAAAGCATTATTCGATTGTAGATATTATTAATCTGAAAGACTCGATAGATTGGAAGATTATTAATAAACAGGTAGAAAACTTTTCCTTATAGGAAAGTACGTATTTTTTATAAGTGATTGAGAATGAGATAAGTCTTTATCTCATAAAAAGAAGAGGTTACGAATTAGAAATAAACAGAATGTAGCATCCTGCTGTGATTTGCATAACCATCCAAAGAACTCTTTCGGTTGCAAAGGTACGATATTTAATCGGGGATAAAGAATGTTTTAAGATTTTTTATCCTCGATTTTTTGCTTGGATAAATCTGTTTTCATTAAACCATATTCTTCTCTATTCTTTGCTATATCCATTTCAATCCATTCAAACTTATGTGGCAATGGTTTCTGTTTTTTGAATGATCTATTTCGTTTGCATATTCTCATCCTTTCGTGTGTTTTGTATAAAAGTCAGCCGTCGTCGCAGAAAGACAGTCCTCGTACCTCAGACTAACTTCCTCCGACTATGGCACGGCAAGAAAAATCCTTGACAGTATGCCTTGAAATGCTTCAAGACTATACTGCCAAGGACTTTTCTTTGTTTGCCGTGCTGACAACGGCTGATTTTTATAGCCACAACTCGCAGTTCCATTTTTTATCGCACAATCCAAACGACATGAAACAGTGGCACGCCACCCTTTCATGTCTTAGTAGTACGGCATGAGGAAAAGTGCATCTTTTTGTCGGTTGCAGGCTAACCGATCAAAAGAAACACCATTCCTTGATTTGCCGTACCATTTTGTTTGCATACTCCACCGCAAAAAAGAAGTCATTGATGTAAACCTCAACGACCACTTTCATGCTTGGCTGCACAGCCTTGGAGAAAACCCGATGCAAGAAGCATGGACAAGCCATACTCTTCTTTCATCAGAATTTCTCTGATGGCTGTGCCATTTTTGTATGCGATTTCCATTTTTCAAGACGTTTGTAAGACGACGTTGTATCCATTTCTCAGAAATGAGTATGCGATAATCGTACAGTCCAAAAACTTCCGTGAAGTTTCTTTTTTCATTTGCCGCTTTGATTTTCTTTCCTCCACATGGTCTTTCCTTTTGGCATCAACCGTTATCGTGCAGGTGCAAAGGTATGGCAGCGGGCTTTGGAAATAAAAGGTTGAGCCTTCGGTTTTCGAAAAAATCTCCACACCGTTGGGTAGTATTTACTTGAAAAATGTGGTAGGGCTTGCGCAGTCCTCCATTTGGATTTACTCCATACCTCTGAAACATATCGTTATGGCGGCACACTACAACGGCAAGATACCGAGAAATCCGTTTGCCATGTACCACGTTGATCCAGACCATAAGGAACGTGAGTTCTTGACCTAGGACGAGCTTACCGCCATGACTGAGATAAAGTTGGAAGACCCCAACATGGCATTTGCGAGAGACATTTTTATCTTTGGCAGTTGGACAGGTATAGCTTTCATCGACATCAAGAACTTGACGGAAGATAACATCAGCATGGTAAACGGTGCTCCTTGGATAGTGTCCAAGCGTCAGAAGACAGGCGTACCGTTCCAAATCAAGCTGATGGATATTCCCATGCAGATTGTTGAGAGATACAAGTCTTTCAGAAAAGACAACCACTTGTTCAATATCGGTAATCTTGACAGCATTAACAAGCGCATCAAGAAAGTTGCTGCAATGTGTGGTATAAAGAAGCGTGTATCATTTCATGTCTCACGTCATAGTTGGGCAGTTTTAGCCTTGGAGTATGGTATGCCGATAGAGAGCGTGAGCAAGATTCTTGGTCACACGAATATCACCACAACACAGATATACGCCAAGGTGACAAGCACAAAACTTAACCATGACATATCTGTCTTTGAAAGTCGAATCAAGGGGCATTTGCCTGTAATGGGAGGAATGGCATGAAAAGGACAACTATCACTATGGACGGAAATGGAAGGCTTTCCATTCCGTCCAACTTGGAGGACTTGTGGATGAGTGAGGGAGAGTTGGTGGATATGCTTCATGTTATCGCCCCGAAACTCAACTCTGTGATACGAGCTATATATAAAGAAGGTATGTTGTCTATGTCGGAAGTCCAATACAAGGACGAAACTTCCGTTAGTGTTTGGCAAACGCTGTATAATTTTCCTATGATAGTTGCCATTTGCTTTCGTCTCCACTCTTTTGGCGCAGCACAACTTCGTGAAGTTATCCTCAAGAGATTGTACGAAGCAAAAGAGAAAACAACTATTGTCCTGCAACTCTACGGAGAGACGAATGCCTTTTGTTGAAAATGGTCGTATCTTTGACGCTTCGGTTGTTCACTGTCGTATTGACTTATTGACGCACTGATTCACTGTCGTATAGAAATGTGCTTGTAATTTGATAAAGAAGTATCCATGCAAAGAATAGTGTAAGCATATATACATTGATGTCATACGTTTTACATGTTTATCGTATGACATATAAAACGTATGACATGCAGGAATACATTTTTGTTCATCCCGAGGAATGGTATTCTATGTCCCCAATTCTTCGGGATTTATTTGTTTCATCCTTTGGACATAGCGAAAAACGAGTCGTTCCTTGGAGGCTTTGCGCCTCCAGCCACTTGGGCGAACCACCGCAGTGTTTTCAATGGTATCAGGTTTTATTCTTTCCAAAACATTATGTCCTCAAAGACATAGCAAGGTATGTTTTGAGTTACTCAAAACCTTTGGAGTTACTCTCCAAAGACCTTGCCCTGCCGGGTTGGTAGCATCTCCGAAGTCGGGCTTCCCATGTTCCAATCTGACGATAGTTAGCACAGCTCCATCATTGCCGTATGTACCACTTAATCCATTTTATATGAACACAGAAAGAAAACGAGGGGGACGAATCCCCAAACTGAATCCGAAGTCGCACCATGTGATGCTTCGGTTCGATGATGACGAGTGGATGAAATTCCTCGTCATGTATGAGCAGACTGACGTGAAGGCGAAGGCTGTTTTTGCCAAGGCACGCATCTTCGGCGAACCGTTCAAGGTGTTGCGTGAAGACAAGACTTTGGTGGAATACTACACCAAGCTTTCTTCTTTTCACTCGCAGTACCGAATGATTGGCAACAACTACAACCAGGTTGTCAAGGAACTCCGTTGTCATTTCTCCGAGAAAAAGGCAATGGCTTTACTCTATAAGTTGGAGAACTGCACCAGGGAACTGGTCTCTCTTACCCGTGAGATAGTTGAACTAAACCGTAAGTTTGAGGAAAGATGGTCGCAAAGATAAGTTTCGGAAGTTCATTGTATGGGGCTCTGGCATACAATGGTGAGAAGATTAACAAGGAAGAAGGAAAGCTCTTGGCTACGAACAATATCTTCGATGATTGTTCGGGAAAGACGAGCATCGCCAATGCCTTGCGTGATTTCCAGCGAAACCTTTCTCCGCATATCAGAACAGAGAAGCCTGTCGTGCATATCTCCCTGAATCCGCATCCTGATGATGTGCTGACGGATATGGAGATGGAGAATATTGCCCGTGAATACTTGGAGCGCATGGGATATGGCAACCAGCCATACATGGTTTACAAGCATGAGGACATCGACCGTCATCACATGCACATCGTGACCATCCGAGTGGATGAAAACGGCAAGTGTTTGGATAGCCGATACAACTACCATAGGAGCAAGGCTATCACCCGTGACTTGGAGGAGAAGTACAATCTCCACAAGGCAGACCGCAAGCAACGCCAGGCAGACAATCCACTCCGCAAGGTGGATATAAGCCAAGGCAATGTGAAAAAGCAGGTTGCCAACACCGTAAAATCTCTCTGCGCTACCTACAGGTTCCAGTCCTTGGGCGAGTACCGTGCACTTCTTTCCTTATATAATATATCCTTGGAGGAGGTCAGAGGCGAAGTTGGCGGTCGAGAGTATCATGGTTTTGTCTATTCTGCCACGGACGGACAGGGCAACAAGGTATGTTTGTCGGCTCTGTTTCCGACAACTTCACCGAGCGCATAGAGCAGAAGATATTTCATGCCGAGATAGTAGTTGATACCGAAAAGGTGAAACGGGAGGAAAGTCGTTATCAGAAACTCCCCATCATCAACGATTTCTTGGATGCGGGTGGCAACGACTGCATGAAACAAGCCATTCAGGACAACTACAACCGAATCAAGGAGGACGCCAAGCAGATTGTCAAGGATGAGCTGGGGCGTATCGCCAACGATGAGAACTTGAAGCACTTGATACAGAAGGCATAAATGCGCTTTTCACAGTTGAATATAAATAGGTCTGTCCTATTGCTTTTTTCCGCAAGTGCCAAGAATAACAGTTAAAAATGATTATAATATAGTTAATAATCAATTATCAATTTTGATAATCAAAATATTTATCGTAATTTTGCACACAAATAAAAATAACATGGCTGAATAATATATGAACATAACAAGTGAAGACGAGGCTTTGTTGGAACTGTTCGAAAATGGAAAGACATCTGACAAGAAGTATAAAAGACTTCCTATAGCCGCAATCAAGGGTTATGTTAAGGCTGTCAACAAAATGAGAGCTGCAACAAGAATTGAAGACATTATGCGTGATCATGGCTTGCGCTACGAAAGATTGCACGGAGACAGAAAAGATCAAGAATCCGTAAGATGCAATGATGTCTGGCGATTGATTTTCCAAAGCTCTCCTGCCGATGGCAGTATTATCATTACCGAAATAGAATTAATTGAAATATCACATCATTATGACTAAGTTTAGTTTCAATCAGGCAGTCCCATTTGAGGCAACTCATGTGGGCGAGGTGATTAAGGACGAATTGTCTGCTCGTAATATGAAGCAGAGCGAATTGTCCGAACTCACTGGCATACAGAAATCCATTCTGAATGATGTCATAAAAGGTAAACGTTCTCTGACACCTGAAATGGCATTGTTGTTGGAAAACGCTCTCGGCATTTCTGCGACATATCTCATGAACATCCAGACGCAATACGAATTGGATTGCGCCAAACAGAGCGAAAGGGTTGTGTTGCAGACTAAAATGCTTGAGATTTGGAATGTACTCAAAGACCAAGTATCAATACCCTTTTTCAGAAAAGCCGGTATCGTTAGAGGAAATATCATCGAGGATGTAAAACGCATCTTCGAGGTCTTTTCCGTGGATAACTTGGATGATTTCTTTGGTTTGAAGGCAGAAGAGATGGAACTTTCTTATTACCGCAAGTCAGAAAAGGTGAAAACCAATCCCGTGGACATTCTGTCTTGGAAATATTATTGCTATCATCTCTCTAAAAATGATGATTCAACTTTATGCACATTTGACAAGGGGGCAGATACAGAGATGCTGGCAAGAGAGCTGAACAATGTGTTTAAAGAAAACAAGAATACGGTGAACAAAACCCAAGAGGTTCTTAACAAGTATGGTATTCGTTTTCTTGTAGTCAATAAGGTTGGGCAAGTTCCTGTTGATGGAATGTCCTTTTGGATAGGAGATACACCAACGATTGTCATCACTGAGAGAATAGCTTCCATTGACAATTTTGCTTTCACCATTTTACATGAGGTCGGTCATGTATTCAAGCACCTTACCCAAAATGGTAAGGCAATGATTAATCTCATGGAGGACAAGAAGAACATCGAGGAGTCTGAGGCTGACGAGTTTGCTTTAAATGCGACCCTACCAAATGCGGACTGGAAAAAGTTCATGGCAAGGACTCGTGATGTTGTACCTTATAAAATAGCACCATATATTCAGACAGAAGCAGACAAACACAATGTCAATCCACAACTTCTGTTCGGACGCTATAAGCATGATATAGGTATATACAAGATAAAGAATTTCTTTGAAACGAAAATTCTATAATGATTCACAAAGCACCATTGGTTACACATTTCATAGCCAATGGTGCTTTGCATTTTCATCTCCTCATTCTCTCCAATTCATCATCCCTCCGCATTTTCTCATTCAACTTCTCCTGCATCTTGTCCAGAAAATAGGTGCGACTATAGTTCTTGCGTCTTCTGATGTCGGTGTAGAAACGATAGCAGTCCTTGGCTTTGATACCAAAGAACTGGTACATGGCTTGCGCCAAGTCCTTGAATTTCACATCGCCATCATTCACGCTTCCCATGACGCAGATGCCATATACCATTTCTACAAGGTCAACGGCATTGCCAGTCCATTTCACAAATGGCTTTGATTCTGGTGATACTGGCGGGGAGGCTTCTGAAGTGGATGTGGTCACATGAAGATGATATGTTGCTGCCACATGCTCTTGCATCCTGCGGACAAATGCAATAGCTTTGCGCACATACAAGCCTACGGTTCCCAAACATCAGCCACTTTATCTTTTGTAGCTCCCAATGGTCGGTAGCTCTTGGATTGCAACACACGCAGCAGCATTGCCTGTACGTCTTTCGGCAGGTTGCCTATCTCATCCAAGAACAGCTTACCTCCAGCAGCCAATTCAAAGTAACCTTTTCTTGCTGCCTCCGCACTTGTGAATGCCCCTTTCTCATGTCCGAAGAGAGCAGAAACGGCAAGTTCCGCAGAAAGCGTACCGCAATCTACTACCTCAAAAGGCTTGTCGGCTCTTTTGCTTTGCAGATGTATCTTTTCCGCTATATGTTCTTTGCCTGTTCCGTTGTCTCCCAATATCATAACAGCCATGTCGCTTTTGGCAAACAAATTTTTCCGATTTTGTTATTCATAAATCAACTCCAAAAGAAAATTATAAGTAGGCACATCTGTTTTCATTTTAACAGAATATAGTGATATGCAAGATAAAGAGGGAAAGAGTCACTGTAAATCATGCAAAAAACAACGGAATTTCTAATTAGACAAATTATTTTCCGCTTTTTATAATGATTTTCGGATTTAACAAACGATATTTGGAGAAGAATGTGTATCTTTACAACCGAAAACAATAATAATATACGCAATGGCTGAGAAAAATCTTAATCGTATAAAAGTTATGCTTGCAGAAAAGGGGAAAACGAACAAATGGCTTGCAGAGAAACTTGGCAGAGACCAAGCAACCATTTCCAAATGGTGTACCAATGCTTGTCAACCACCTTTAGAAGCATTAATACAGATAGCTCAATGTCTGGAAGTTGATATAAAAGAACTCATTAGGGTTCCTGAACATAATCCTTATAAAGAATTGTAATGAAAAAAAATACTTCATTCACATTATTTGATTTTAATAAGAAACGTGCAGATAAGGTATAAATATTTGGCAAAGAGTCGCTTGATAAAAATGGTAACCTTATACCATTTATCGAGCAAGTTTGCATTGGTGACTCATTATTTACAATTGAAAGACTCAAAAGTAAATATACCATATGCAAATAAAGCGCAAGATATACTGAATTTATGGTATGAATCGTTCATGGAGAGAAGGAGCAACGACCTAATGATTTCTTCCCAAAATTAATGTAATTTGTGACTTAGAGCACGTTGATGCAAGATCTTAGGTGAGTCGGTCTTGACATTTTAACTCAAGCAGCGAGCACTCGGAGATATTTCTGTTTTTTATCCCAACTGGCTTATAATTCGGAAATTTATCAAAATTTGTATCAAAACTAAATAAGCATAACAATGGAACCATCTATATACAGTTTTTCACTTTGTACCGCACTGCCGTTAATGTTATTCTTCGGCTTTTATTTTTTGTTTGCAAAGACTCCTGAAAAGAAAATTTTCACGAATTATCTCCGCTCCCGACAGATTATGGGTATAGCTATGTTGCTGCTTTCTGCAAACTATTCGGTACATTTCTTCTTTGGTATCCGATTCAAAAATGCGGATTCTGCCATATTGATGAACATGTCCACATACTTTCTGTGCTATTCTCTGTTCAGTTCGGCATTGATAATGTTGCTTGATCGTTTTTACATTACCAAACGGCGTGTGTGGACACATATCATTTTATGGATTATATTTTCAACTCTTTCCGGAGTTGTGTTGTTCCTGTTGCCAAGCGGAATCATGCAAAAATTCTCTTTATTTGCTTTAGCTGCCTGGTTAGTCGTTTTTGGAGTCGTTTTAGCTCGCAGAGTCATAATTGCATATCGTAGAGCCATTCGGATTTTCAATGAAACTCAGGCGGATGATATAGGCGCATATATCGAATGGCTTTCCATATTCACTTATTGGGCACTTATCTTCGGTGTCGGATGCGGATTGCTGACATTTCTGCCAGACAAATATGTTTTTATCTGGATTTTGTCGTCAATACCGTTCTACAGCTATCTTTTCTACAGCTATCAGAACTACCTGCTGTTCTATGAACAGGTGGAAAATGCTTTTGAGCAAGATATACAGTCTGAAGAAGAACTTCTGACAGATACAGAAACAGAACCTAAAATAGTTTCTGAGAAAGAAGTTCCAGTGTCCTATACAGAAATTATAGAGAAAGTGGCCAACTGGATAAAGACAGACGGCTATGTCCAGCAGGGACTTACCATAAAAGAACTGTCCGAAATACTTCATACGAACCGTACCTATCTTTCCGCTTATATCAAGACTACGTATAAAATGACATTCCGCGAATGGATAACCAGTCTCCGGTTGGAGTATGCGAAAAACATACTGAAGGAGCATCCGGAGATCAATATACAGAAGCTGGCTGAGTCTTCCGGTTTTCTTTCCCGCAGTAACTTTATCAAATTATTTACCGAGAAGGAAGGATGTACGCCTGCCAAGTGGAAAAAAGCAAATCTGAAGTGATTTGCGTGGTAAAAATCCGATGAAAAAGCTCTCAGAAACCCATTTTCCAAAAGTGCTCATACTACAAAAAGTGCTAATTCGACAGCCACAAAAGTGCTAATTCGACAACTCAAAAAGTGCCGATTTGACAAAATAAGTGCTCAGACGACAATGTGAAAAGTGCTCAAACGACAATTTTTATAAAACGCTGTGTTTTAGCAAAAAAAGTTTTTGTAATATTTTGGGCGCTGAATGGCATTTATTACCTTTGGAGATGACAAAGATAATAAATGCAAGTTTATATGAGCAGAAAAATCACTTTTCTTACCTTGTTTCTGTGGCTGATGACGGTAACTTTTCCTGTCATTGCGCAGCAGAAAGCAGACACGACCTACACCTTCCGGTTCGTTACGCAGAAGGACATGTTCTACGTGCCTTGGAATGGCAATGACACGGAACTTGCCCGCCTGTTGGAATGTATCGAAAACAACAAAGCAACAATTCTTGACGGCAAACTGCCGCTATTGGTTGACGGATATTGCAATTCGCAGAGCAGTGAAGTCAAGAACCTTGCAACAGCGAAGATTCGTGCCAACCGTGTGAAATCAGAACTGATTACACGAGCGAAAATCAAGGAAGAAAACTTCATTACCCGCAATCATGTGACAGAGGGTGATTTTGTCACCGTGCGCCTGACGGTACCGGTAAAGGAAACAGCCGTGACGGATGCGGAAGCAGAAGCACGACGCAAGGCGGAAGCCGAACGCTTAGAAACCGAGAAGCGTGCCGAGCAGGAACGGCTTGCCGAAGAGCAGCGCAAGGCGGAAGAAGCCCGACTTGCCGCTGAAAAGGCAGAAGCCGAGAAAACCGCTCAACAAAATACACTTGCCGACACGCTGTCGGAAACCAAAATCACAACTGATTATCATCTCTCCCTGCGTGCCAACCTGCTGCGCTGGGCTACCTTGACACCAGATTTAGGACTTGAATGGCGCATCTGCCCATCGTGGGGCATTGCCGTAAACGGCTCGTGGACTTCATGGACGTGGAGCGACAAGGACCACCGCTATGCACTCTGGGAAGTGGCTCCGGAAGTGCGTTACTATATGGGTGAGAAGAAAGCCTGGTATCTGGGCGCGATGTTCAAGGCCGGACAGTTCAACTACAAGCTCTCCGAAACAGGCAAGCAGGGCGACCTGATGGGTGGCGGCATCACCGCCGGCTATCAGCTGCGGCTGAACAAGGCATTAGATCTTGATTTCAACCTCGGTTTGGGCTACCTGAATGCCGATTTCGAAAAATATGAAGTCATCGACGGTGTACGTGTACGCCGCGGCAACGAGACAAAAGATTGGTGTGGTCCCATCAATGCCGGTGTGACATTGGTATGGAAGTTATTCTAACACGGAGGAATAGAATATGAAAGCAAGACAATATATAAATATGATGGGAATGGCAGCCGCCGTGCTGCTCTCTTCCTGCGTGAAGGACACGCTTTATGACACGCCGCATCCCGACTACGGGAAGATTGCGGTGACAGCCGACTGGTCGGCCCGCGGTGAGGGTATCGACATACCTGCCACATGGACGGTCACCATGGGTGACTATACGGGTACGGAGACTTCCGCCACCCATACCCCCGACCATCTGTTTGCTCCGGGCAGCTACACCCTTGCGGTGTGGAACCCGGCTGAAGGAATCACGGTGAACGGCACCACAGCCACCATTGCCGCAGCCACGGGAACCCGGGCAGGCACGGATACCTTTGTGAACAATGCCCCGGGATGGTTCTTCACCTATACGGAACAGGTGACCATCGAGAAAGACAAGGACTATCCGCTGACCGCCGCAATGAAGCAGCAGGTACGCGAACTGACGCTTGTCGTCGAACCTACTGGTGATGCCGCCGGACGCATCACGGAGATTGTTGCCCATCTGACGGGTGCAGCCGGAACACTCGACTTCGCTACCGATACCTACGGAGCCGCTTCGAACGTCGTGCTGCCCTTCACCAAGATTACCGAAGGTGACGATGCCGGCAAGTGGAAAGCCACGGTGCGGCTGCTGGGTGTGACCGGTACGGAACAACTGCTGAAGGGTGAAATCCGCTATGCTGACGGCAACCCGACCCCCACCACGCTGAAAAGCGACCTTACGGAAGCCCTCAAGGAGTTCAACACCGGAAAGGGCGAATCGCTGACCCTCAGCGGAACGCTGGTTGAGACTCCCGAAGGCATGGAAGTGGACGGAGCCGAAATCAACGGCTGGGAAGAAGTGAAAGGTGATGATGTAAATGCCGATTTGTAAATAATTAGCAAACCGAACGCAGAAGCAAAGCTTGCTTTGATTTTGCTAAGGTGCAGCAATTATTGAAATGGAATTTAACTAATATAATAACAGAATATAATGAAGACAAGATTTTTTGCACTTGCGATGCTCGCCCTCGCACTGGTAGCCTGCAACAACGACAACGAGAACCTGAATGGTGACCCCGTGGCCGCCCAGTTTACCGCCAACATCGCCCCCGCCACCCGCGCCAGCGGAACCACCTGGACTGGCGGCGACCGTATCGGCATCACCGACATCGGCAACGATTCCCAGTACGGCAACGTGCCTTTCATCCTGAAAAACGGGAAATTTGAGGCAGAAGGAAAGGTTATCTATATCGAAGATACAAAGACCCATACTTTCCGCGCCTACTATCCGTACAACGCGGCGGGAGGCATCCTCGCTGCCACGACCGATGCCACGGCGCAGCAGAACCAGCCTGCCATCGACTTCCTCTTTGCTTCAGGAGCCACGGGAGACAAAAACAACCCGGTAGTAAGCTTCACCGACAAAACCGCCAAAGGCGGTGAAGACAACTCCTTCCACCACCGCATGAGCCAGATAACCCTTACCTTCGAGGCGGGCGACGGCGTGGATTTCAGCGTGGTCAAGCCTGAACGTTACACGCTGGGCGGATTGTTACTCACCGGTACGTTCAACACGGCCGACGGTATTGCCACCGCAGACAACGGGGCACAGACCGGAGAACTGGCCATGAATCTGGCAGACGGCAATCTCACGTCATCAATCATCCTCTTCCCGCAGACAGTTGCATCCCTGCCGTTGGTTGTGAATTACAAAGGTCAGGAATATCATGCCACACTCACCGTGCCCGAAGGCGCACTGCTGGCGGGCAACAACTATACCTATACCGTCAAGGTACGCAACAAAGTCCTTGAAGTCAGCGAAGCCACCATTGCAAAGTGGAACGATATAGACGGTGGAGATGTGGGTGCAGACCTGTATGATTTTAATAATTAATCGATTAGAATGAAGAATTATGAGACATAGATTATTTATCCCCGCAGCCACCGCACTGCTGTTCGCCCTCGCCGCCTGCACGCAGGACGAACTTGCTGGCGATAACCGTCTGCCCGAAGGTGAATACCCCGTCGTCATCCGTGCCACCGGATTGTCCGTAGAAGCAACGCCGCTGGCAGCCCCTTCCACCCGTGCCTCTGTGGACGGCGACTGGCAGGGCGTCACTTCCGTGGCACTCAAGATGGGCGATGCGGTAAAGGAATACACCGTAACGGCTTCTACCGATTTCAAGAGTGCCACACTTTCACGCGAGAACGACCCGTACTACTGGACCAGCCGCGACCCGATTACCGTATCGGCATGGTGGCCCTTCGACAATGCTGACATCACACAGATGCCTGCCGTGAAGGTGGCAGAAGACCAGAGCAAACTGGCTGACTTCCAGAACAGCGATTTCATCTCTGCTGAGAACCGGAAGGTGGAATTTAACAACCCGACACTTGAATTTACCCACCGCACGGCACGCGTGACAATCGAACTGAAGCCCGGCACGGGATTCACGAGCGTCGCCGGTGCCACGGTGAGCCTCGTGAGCCTGTCCGCCGATAACGGCAACCCGACCGCCATCAAGACCTACAACGCAAGCGGCAACACCTACGAGGCACTGACCGCCCCGCAGACCGTTGCGGCAGGCAAGCCGTTCGTCAAGGTGGAACTCGGGGGCGGCACCTTCTACTTCCGCCCGCAGAACGACGTCGTATTAGAGGCGGGCAACCGCTATTCTTACACCGTCAAGGTGAACGCCACTGGCTTGACATTAGAGGGTTGCACCATCGGTGATTGGGCTGACGGCGGCGGCGAGAGTGGTGCAGCCGAGTTGGGCTACATCTACGATAGCAACACCAAGACCTACACGGTCTATAACGCCGACGGCCTACTGGCATGGAACGAAGCCGCACAAAAAGACAGATCGATAAATTGCACCCTCACCGCCGACATCGACCTCACGGGCAAAGACTGGTCACCGATAGGCACAAACTTTTATAACTCATACACCGGCACCTTCGACGGCGGTGGCCATACCATCATGGGGCTGACCGTTACGACAAATGACCAATATGTGGGTCTGTTCGGCAGGCTCGGTAAAGCTGGCACGGTGAAGAACGTGGTGATGGATGGCATACAGATAACATGCAATCACAGGTTGGGCTATGCCGGCGGCGTGGCAGGATTTAGCTGGGGAGGCACCATTGAAAACTGCTCGGTGTCGGGCAGCGTCAGCGGCACGATATGCGCCGGCGGTGTGGTGGGTATTCAATGGGAGGCTTCCATCACCGGATGCAGCTCCTCCGCCACAGTGAAGGGAATGGTCCAGGTCGGCGGCGTGGCAGGTGAGACGAATTCGGGTGCCACCATGGCCGCTTGCTATGCCACAGGCAACGTGACCATAGAAATAGACCCCATAAATAATATCCTTGGCGGCGGTCTGGTGGGATTCAACGCAGGAAGCAGCGTCCTTGCCTGCTATGCCACGGGCAACGTAACCAGTACGGGTAGTAGCACTGGCAATGTATATATCGGCGGCTTTTTGGGAGGAAACTACACCACCGTGACCGCCTGCTATTGGAAGAACAATCATGAACAAGGTATCGGCTACAATAAGGAAGGCATCGCCCCCGAAGCCACGAATGTGGACGGCACTAACGTTACCTGGAAGAACGCCGTTGATGCCATGAACACCGCCTTGCAGAACGCAGGCTCAGAGTGGCGTTACGAACTTAAAGGAGCATTGCCTACCTTGAGGAAGCAGTAAACCGTCGGGCGGAAAAGTTACGCCCGCAACGAAAAGAACCAGAGTAATAAAATAACAGATATTATGAGGATAAGATTTTTTGCACTTGCAGCGCTCGCCCTCTTATTGGGCGCCTGCACACAGGACGAAGCGGGCTTCCTGCCGGAAGGGGCGGAAGGCACATCCATCGTCTTCACCGCCACGGGGCTGACCACCGCTGCGACGGCCACCGCCGGCACCCGTGCCCCAGCAGACGGCAATTGGGAGGGTGTGCAGAGCGTGGCAGTCCTGATGGACGGCACGGTGAAGACGTACAACGTGACGCCCTCCACTGCCGACCCCACCAGCGCCACGCTGACCTCCACCGACCCGTACTACTGGACCAACCACAACGACATCACCGTTACGGCGTGGTGGCCCTACACCGCTGGCGAGACAACCCCTTCTGCTGTGAAGGTAAAAGCCAACCAAAGTACCCAGAAGGACTTTGAGGGCAGCGACCTCATCGTAGCCGACGGACAGAAGGTGACCTACGGTAGCCCCACGCTCCGCTTCACCCACCGCACGGCGCGAGTGACTGTCGTTCTGACGGACTACACCGAGGGGCTGGCATCCGTGCAGCTGACGGGCCTCTCCACCGAAGGCGACAACCCGGATATAATCGTCCCGTATGACAAGGGTAGCAACACCTACATCGCCATCGTCGCCCCGCAAAGTGTGGCAGCTGGCACGACCTTCATTACCTGCACCTTCACTAACGGCAAGACCTTCGTTTATAAGATGAAGAATGCTACCGACTGGCAGGCGGGCGGTGAATATACCTACACCGTCTCCCTCGCTGCGGCAAAAGACCTGGGCTATACCATAGAGAGCAACGGCAGCTACACCGTGACCTCCGCCGACGGTCTGATGAATATAGCCGAATTAGTGAACGGAGGTAAGACCGACATTAACATTACCCTCGACAAAAACATTGACCTCACCGGCAAAGACTGGACGCCGATAGGCACAGACTACGACAACTCATACAAAGGCACCTTCGACGGTGGCGGCCATACCATTACGGGGCTGACCTTTACGACAAATGACGAATATGCGGGTCTGTTCGGCTGGCTCAATAGAGCTGGTACGGTGAAGAACGTGGTGATGGAGGGCGTACAGATAACAAGCAATCAAATATATGGCGGCAGTATTGGCGGCGTGGTAGGATCTAGCTGGGGCACCATTGAAAACTGCTCGGTGTCGGGCAGCGTCAGCGGCACGGTGTATGTCGGCGGTGTGGTGGGTGTTCAAATAGGCGGTTCCATCACCGGATGCAGTTCCTCTGCCACAGTGAAGGGTATGGTCGATGTCGGCGGCGTGGCAGGTCAGACGAATTCGAGTGCCACCCTGACCGCTTGCTATGCCACGGGCAACGTGACCTTAGAAATAGCCCCCAAAAAGAATATCGCTGGTGGCGGTCTGGTGGGAATGAACGCAGGAAGCAGCCTCCTTGCCTGCTATGCCACGGGCAACGTAACCAGTACGGGTAGTAGCACTGGCTATGTACATATCGGCGGCTTTTTGGGAAATAACTACACCTCCGTGACCGCCTGCTATTGGAAGAACAATCATGAACAAGGTATCGGCTACAATAAGGAAAGCACCGAAGCCACGGAGGTGGACGGCTCTGTCGTTACCTGGCAGAAAGCCGTTGATGCCATGAACACCGCCTTGCAGAACGCAGGCTCAAAGTGGCGTTACGAACTTAACGAAACATTGCCTACCTTGAGGAAGCAGTAAGCCGTTGCGGGCGGAAAAAGGGCCGATGGTGGAAGCCAACGAATCGCGTTTAGCCAACAAGCTCTTCGATCCCTGTCGCGTTACAGGCGGTGATAACGGCATGACATTGCCATATCAGTACCGTTCGGCTCTGGATACATTAACTCCTAAATTGAACGAAAAAATCGCAAAAGCGAAAAATCAACTGCGCGAGCTGCTGCTGACCCCATATCCTTATGATTTTGGTGACGAAAATACGAAAAGCTATACGCTTCAGGAGGTATTTTATCGCCTATATGATGACTATGTGGCTGCAGAAAGAGCATGGTCTGAAAAACAAAACAAGAAAAAAGAAGCTTTAAGAAAAATTTATCCTGATACTTCAGAGGAAAACAAGGCACTGTTTCACAAGAGAAGGGTACTGCTTCATAATAGCGAAACAAAAATAGCGTACAGGGTACAACGACAAAAATCGTTCCCCCTGTACGCTATTATATTATAAAGGTGTAGGAATCTTATTAAAAGATGAGAGATTCTAACTTGCACCTCTTGGCATCGTTCCGTTCATCACAATAATCATCGGATACTCGTGTTTTACTTGCTCTGCTTGGCAATCCTTGCGGTTCACAACCTTACTGATAAACCATTGTCTGAACAACAAGGCTTGGTATGTATCCATTTGAAGTGCTATGGCGATAATCACTTCCATATCATAGACATGCGCAGAATATCCATTTTCAAGTTTGATGTATTGAGAATGCTGGAAATCTTTCAGCACACTTTGTTTCCAAATGCGCTTGATGGTATTCTTCACTGCTGTCCCTGTTACATTCAACAGTTCGGCAATCTCCCAAACTGTCATCCACACCTCACCATGATGTGGGGCGTAGATGACCATATCTTCTTGTATTGTTATCAATTGTCGTTTCATACTCTGCCATTTATAGTGTTAGTATTATCGTTGCAAACATTTCCAAACGTGAATTCCTCAATGTTATTAATTTGCTGAGACAACTTTTCCACGTCTTTGCTCAATTTCTCCTTGGTAATCTTGGCATACACCTGGGTTGTCTTTATGTTCTTGTGACCAAGCATTGAACTCACGGTTTCTATTGGGACTCCGTTGGAGAGGCAAACCGAGGTTGCGAACGAATGACGGCTCATGTGCCAGGACAGCGGCTTGGTGATGCCGCATTTCTTGCCCAGTCTTTTGAGCGAATCCATACAACTTTTGTAGTTGGGTACTGGAAATACCCTACCGTCTTCACACAATCCACGGTATTTTTCCATAATCTGCTTGGGATAATCAAGCAACTTGATGTTGGCTTCCGTTCCTGTCTTCTGTCGATGGATAACAATCCATTCACCTTCATCGAAAAATTCCTTGATGTTCTCTTCCTTCAAGTTGTACAGATCAATGAAAGCGAGACCTGTAAAACACATGAAAAGAAACATATCCCGATTGGCCCGTTGACGTTTATGGTTCAGCTCTAAATGAATCATTTTCTGCAATTCCTCTTCGGAAAGGAAAGAACGTTTTTTATATTCGGGTACACATTCGAAGGATACAAACGGATGGACTCTTATCCAGCCTCTTTCCTGGGCGATGTACAATAACCATTTTAAGGTGTTGACCCGATTGAAGGCTGTGGCATTTGCATTCCCTGCCGTCCCGAGCATCCATGTATAGTAGTCTTCAATGAACGTTTTTTCGAGTTCATCAATAGCTATATCTTCAATGTTCTTTTTGCTTTTCATGAAAAGCAAAAGACTTTTATAATCAGCAACAAGTCCACGGTAGGTGCTTTCCGCCTTTCCTTTACCTATCTTTTCTTTATACGATGCAAGCTGTTCCTTGAAAAGTGCCATAAGCGTGTGGCACTCTTCACCGAAACCGACATAACGGTTATAAACCTTCTTGGCTGTGACAAAACTGTCATGGTCGCAAATATACTGATAGTGTTTGGTTATTTGCGCCTTGATATTATCAAGCTCCTGATTGAGTGTGCGGGCTTCTTCGGATTTACCTTTTGCCCGGTTAGCTTTAACGTCCCATAAATTAAGGGACACTTCTTTCTTACAACTGAAACCTGCTTGGGTTCCGTTAATGGTGATACGACCCATAATGGGTGCCTTACCATTTTTTACAGACTGGTTCTTTGTGTAAAATAACACTTTAAAGGTGCTTCTCATAACTCAACTTTTTTTAGTTACAAATTTAATTACTGTTGAGTTATTTGGTGTTATGCAAAAGTAGGCAACTAACTGAAATTTAATCTATTACACTGTTTAATGGTGCTATTTGGAACGAGTTACGATTTAGTAACGTAACTCGCTTCCAAATGTGCTTTCCTTTGCTTCTTTTTTCAATTCCGCTAAAAAACATGTTTTATAACTATTTGATTTTTAGCATGGTTGCGTTATCTTTGCGCATCTTTAAAAAATACTTTGTTTCACTAAGAAAAAACAAACGTTTCCGGTAAGAAACATGCATTTCTTACCGGAAACGTTTGTTTAGATGAATATTTATGTGGATTTTCCTTGTAAAGTTTTCTCAGAAGAGTGTTTTTAATAGAAAGGTTCGTTAGTCAATCTTTTGTATTACTGTCTTTTTGTTTCTGAAAAGTGGTGGATTTACGATCATTCTTTTCTTCTTGTTTTTACTTTTTATGTTTCTCTTCGTGTGGTAAACGTTCGTATACCTGAAAGTCACCTAAATAGAGATGTTCGTCTTTGATACCATTTTTAGGCCGGTCATCAAGATTTTCCATTCTGCCTCCCAGGCTACGGTAGATACCAAACTTATTGCGGATATTGGTTGCTCCGCTACGCCAAAGATCTATATCGTCAAAACATTGATTCATCAGTATTTTTCCGTCACTGATACGGGTAATCCTTATGCGAAAGGAACCGTGGTCTGTATAGTGCATTTCAGTTTCCACCTGTACCCATTCATCTTCAAACTCTTTAAGAGGAATATTGTCGATAAGGACTCCTTTAGTACTTGCTCTTGTATCACCTGTGTGAATGACTTGCATTCGTCGGTTAGTGCCGTCCGCATCACAACGTGGTGTGATGGTGATAAGCGGTGCACCGTTATTGCCCTCCTGAGCTTTGAGCTGGTGGATATGGCAGAATGAAGTGGAAGGACGGAATCCTTTGGGTATTTTGAATTTCCATTTTAGCTGTTGCCATTCATCCCAGTTACCGTTTAGTTTTTGCCATGCGGGCGAAGTCTGGCTTTTCATTTCATTACGCTGGCGGTCTTTCAGTGATCCGCGGTCACCGTCAAGGAACTCTCCTGCGTGGTTGGTGAATTTGAAAACATATTGTTTCAATACATCATCATATACCACTTCGGCATGTACTCCTGTGTGATGGTCTTTGAGCGATGAGTTGGGATGTTCACTATAATCCCATCCCAACCGGCGCATATATTGGTGGATGGCATTGTAATCTTTGCCAACAAGACTCTCGTCGGCCTGCATATTTCCTTGCAAAGTATATGCGATGGAATCCTTTTCCGGAACGGAGTTTCTGAAAACCTCTCCGGCATAGCAAGGCAGATTGGGAGCAAGGTACATACACACTGCTGCAAACGGATAGATAAGTGATTGTTTCTTCATAATATTCTATTCATATAAGATAAATTAATGATGCAAATATATCTCTTAATTCTTTCCGTTATTTCGGACTGATACGCTTCGGGATAATATTGATAACGATTGATACAATAGTTCAAGCCTTTTGAAGGATTATCCCTTACATTTGTCACAATAATACAAAATACTTATATTATGAAATACAAACAAATTCTTTCTTTTTTCGCAGGCGCTTGCCTGATGTTTTCTTCTTTACAAGCACAAGAGTATAATCTCACTAAATTTCCAAAAGGTTCTACTCCTCTTGAAGTAGGTAATCGGATCGCTAATAAGTTTATTGTCACCCCGCATACCCGTTTCGGAAATCCGAGGGCGGAGAAAGCTCCTAATTATATCACGTATCCCGACGCTTGTGCGTGGTTGGGTGCTCTTTGGTTTGGTAAAGTTACCAAAAACGAACCTTTACTTGATAAACTTAAAGATCGTTTTGAACCTCTTTTCTCCACAGAGCAGAAGATGCTTCCCCGTATGAATCATGTAGATCATAATGTGGTAGGAGCAGTTCCACTTGAACTTTATATACAGAAAAAAGGTGATCAGCGCTATTATGATCTTGGTATGCGATATGCCGATACACAGTGGGAAGCTCCTGTTGATGCTACTCCCGAACAGAAGGCGTATGCTGATAAGGGTTATTCCTGGCAGACACGCATCTGGATTGATGATATGTTTATGATTACTACTATTCAGTCGCAGGCCTACCGCGCCACAGGTGACCGGAAATACATTGACCGTGCTGCCCGTGAGATGGCGATGTACCTCAAAAAGATTCAGCGTCCCAACGGACTGTTTTATCACTCTCCCGAAGCTCCCTTTTTCTGGGCACGTGGCAATGGTTGGATGGCTGCCGGTATGGCCCAGTTACTATCTATTCTTCCGAAAGATAATTCGGACCGTACTACTATAATGGAGGCTTATAAGAAGATGATGAACACACTCAAACAAAACCAGGATCCGGATGGTATGTGGCATCAGCTTATTGACGAACCGGCTTCCTATAAAGAGACCTCCGGTACGGCAATGTTTACCTATGCCATGATTGTAGGAGTGAAACATGGTTGGCTTGATAAAAAAGAGTATGGTACTGCTGCCCGTAAAGGCTGGCTTGCATTGGTGACCTATATCAATGAAAATGACGAAATAACCAATGTTTGTGAGGGGACGAATATAAAGAATGATAAGAATCATTACATGAACCGTAAACAAATTACGGGTGATTTGCATGCACATGCTCCTTTGTTGTGGTGTGCAGTTGCTTTGCTTGGGAAATGATTTTTTTAAGATTGTACAGCCTTTCTTTTGTAAAAGAGAGAGGCTTTGCTTTTTTTTGTGTTATCTATTGCGTCATAAGCAACATATTATATCTTTGCGTAGAAAATGATATTATGAATTACACATTACTATTCTAATGAAGAAACGATTATTGTTGTTTTTAGTTTGTTTTCTCACTTTGCCGGTGCTGTTTGCCAAAGAGGCTGAGAATTTCTATTTTTCTAATTTGAATCTGAAGGATGGTCTTTCCCAAATTTCTGTTCTGAAGATCATGCAAGATTCTAAAGGGTTCATATGGTGTGCTACCCGTAATGGACTGAATCGATATGATGGTAACCGTTTTGTGGCGTACAAGCATAGTAATACCGATTCGCTTAGTTTGAGCGATAATCATATCACTACTTTGGCCGAAGATAAATTCGGTAATCTATGGATCGGAACAAGTAAAGGCCTTAACCGCCTTGATTTGAAAACCAATAAAATAAAATCTTTCAATACCAAAGCTTATCCGTTACTTTACAACAGCTCTATTCGTGCTTTGCTGGTCGACTCCCGTAATCGTTTGTGGGTAGGTACGGCCGAAGGGATGTTTCTGTATATTAATGATATGGATATGTTTCAGGTGATTGAACTGAACGGACAGATTAAGAAAGAACTGATAGCCGATATTTATGAAACTACTAAGGGACAAATGCTGATCGGTACCAAGAACAAAGGGCTTTATGTCTGTGATATGAATATGAAACCATTAAAGCATTTTACGGCCAATAGTAAAGATAAGTTGGGTATTTTGCCCAGTAATAATGTTGCTACTATTTTTGAAGATTCTAAAGGACAGATTTGGGGCGGAGCTACTTACAACGGACTATTCAAGCTTGATATAGACCGTGAAACGATTATTACTTATACCAAAGATAACAGTGCACTTTCCAACAATAGTATCCGTTGTATTGCCGAAGTGGAGGGTACACTACTTGTAGGTACGTTCGACGGACTTTATACAATTGACCTGCACAACAATTCCAAACTGTTACACTCCAACGCCTCTTTGGAACAAGGCAATCTCAGCCATTTCTCTATTTATTCGCTTTTTGTGGACAGAAGTAATATTGTATGGGTAGGTACTTATGCCGGAGGTATCAATTATAGTAGTAAGTACAACAATCGCTTTGTTTTTCATGATCCTACAACTGTCTTTGATGCCATGTTCGGCATTTATGGTACAATGGTTTGTATGCCTACGGGCTGTCTGTATATGGCGACAGAAGGGCGGGGGATACTCGATTATAATCTGCCTACTCGTAGGTATCAGTATTATCCTATCAAAGATTCCGTTCAGTTGCAACATAGCCAGAATATTGTAAAAGGGCTGATGTTGGAAGGTGATATTCTGTGGTGCGGAACCAATCGCGGTGGTATTTATCAGTTTAATATCCGCACAAAGAAATACTCGCTTTATTATCAGTTTAAGGAAGCCATGTCTATTTATTCCATACTGAGAGCATCGAATGGTGATCTCTGGTTGGGAGCTGCCAGTCCGGATGTGGGATTGATTAAACTTGGAAAAGACAAGAGTGTACAGAATAGTTTTAAGTTGGCCAATGATACTCTTCCTCCGCAAAGAGTGAGGAGTGTGCGTTGCATGATGGAGTTGAGACCCGGGGTATTGCTTGTAGGAACCCGTAATGACGGATTGGTGAAATACGATGAGTGGAGACATGAAATGACTTATTACAGTATGGATGAGGAGCCTGAAAACCGGCGTTTGCAGAATAACTACATCACCAGTATTGTCCGTGATGCTTCCGGAAATATATGGATTGGCATGTTCGGAGGGGGGCTTGCCCTTTATGACGAAGAAAAAGGGATTATCAGCATCGTTACACAGGAATCGGGATTGGCTGAGAATGATGTTTGTGCCATTGTTCCCGATGAAAAGCACAATCTCTGGATCAGTACCAGCAACGGTATTTCACGCTATAATATCAAGACGAAAGAGTGCGCTAACTATAATATTTTCAATGGAGTTGCCATACAGGAGTTTACCCCTCATAGTGGTGCCATGCTTCCCAACGGAGATATTTGTTTTAGCGGAAACAATGGTTTTGTAACCTTTACCCCCGATGAATTGCAGCAGAACTCTTACATTCCGCCACTTGTTCTTACCGGATTGGTGGTTAATAATGAAGAGGTGGAACCTGGAGCAAGTACTATACTTACCTCTATTCTTGATGATACCGAAGAAATCAGGTTGAAATACAATCAGAATAATATATCCATTAGTTACTGTGCACTCAATTACATTTTTCCGGAACAGAATCAATATGCTATTTTCCTTGAAGGTCATGATAAGGAATGGAATTATATCGGCAATCGTAAAGAAGCCTATTATACCAATCTGAGTCCGGGAACCTATATCTTTGAAGTGAAAGGAGCCAATAATGACGGGATATGGAATGAGCAGGTAAAGAAACTTCGTATCATCATCACTCCTCCCTTGTGGAAGACCTGGTATGCGTATCTGTTCTATGTCGTTGTCTTTTTGTCTATGCTTACAATTATCATGTATTACATCCTCAATAAGCAGAAACTGGAACGTGAATTGGTGTTCAAGCAGAAAGAGAAGTTTCAACTTGAAGAGTTTCATCAGACCAAGCTACGCCTGTTTACCAACTTCTCTCACGAGTTACGAACTCCGTTGACGCTGGTTATCGCACCTTTGCAGGAACTCATGCAGATGGCAGATTTCAGTGCAGGCGTGAAGAATAAACTCAGTCTGATATTTAGTAATGCACAACGGCTGTTACTGTTAGTCAATCAGCTTATGGATCTTCGGAAGAATCAGGATGGAAAGATGCAGCTTCGGCTCACAAAGAGCAATATCCGCTCTTTTATGCTGGAGATTTGTTGTGCTTTCAATCAGATAGCTATGAATAAGAATATCAACTTTGTGTTCGACAGGAACGAAGAGCGCCTGAGTGTATGGTTCGATAAATCTCTGTTTGAGAAGGTTGTTTTCAATCTGCTTTCCAATGCCTTTAAGTTTACGAATAGCGGAGGAGAGGTCTCACTCGATCTGAGGGCAATCTCCTATAGCGAACTGCCATCCCGGCAGCAAGAAAAGTTGGGAGAGCTTCCTGCCGATACGAACATGATACGCCTGTTGGTGACAGATACAGGTAAAGGAATTCCTACGGATGAGATAAAGAACATATTCACTCCTTTCTATCAGGTAGGGGTGAGTCAGGAAAATAATGTGGGTACAGGCATTGGGCTTAGTCTGACCCAATCTATTGTCAACCTGCATCATGGTATCATTGAAGTAGCCTCCAATGAACCCCACGGAACTATATTCGAAGTGATCATTCCGGTCAGTAAAGGGGTGTACGATGAGTCTTGCTTTGCGGCGGAGGAAGAAGAGCGTATTGTGGAAGATGTAATTCCGCCTACAGCGAAACTTCCTCTTATGAATGCCGAAAAGAAATGGACTGTTCTGCTGGCGGAAGACAACAATGAAGTACGTAATTATGTAAAGGAGTGTCTCGAACCTTATTATTATGTGCTCGAGGCAGACAATGGCGAAGATGCCTTTAATATCTGCGTAGAGAAATATCCCGATCTTATTCTCAGTGATATTATGATGCCTCGTATGGACGGTCTTGAACTTTGTACGCTGGTGAAGAAAGACCTGCGTGTAGGCCATATACCGGTTGTGCTGATGACTGCCAAATCGATGGTTGTACATATAAAAGAAGGTTTCTCCGTAGGTGCTGATGATTATATTGTCAAACCATTTAACATGGATGTTTTGCTCTGTCGCATCAATAACCTGCTTGAAGCACGTGAGAAACTAAAGAAACTCTATGGTAAAAAATTCTCTCCCGAAGCATTGGGTATCGAGATCGTTTCTACCGATGATCGTTTCACACAAAAGTTCTTTGAGATTATAGAGAAAAACATTGCCAATCCTAATCTGAATATAGACCTGCTGAGCAAAGAGATTGGGTTAAGCCGTGCCAATCTGTATAGAAAACTAAAGGCCATAACAGAGCTGTCTCCAACCGAATTGATCCGAAACAAACGGTTGGAAGTTGCCGCTAAACTATTGGTAGAGTCAGACTATACCGTGTCGGAGATTTCCGTACTTACCGGTTTTAATAGTCATGCTTATTTTTCAAACAGCTTTAAGCTTGTGTATGGGTATTCACCTTCGGAATTTGTGATGAAACATCGTGAAGGTGGTAAGATACCACTAAACGATGATCTGAGTGCAGAATAAACTTGTTATTACAGGAATGTTGATTGATTATTTTAAAAAACTGATACAATATTTATAATGCAGTTGTGTAAATTCTCATAGCTTTGTCAAAAATACACAAGCTATGAGAAACACACTTGTTTTAATTCCTTTTTGGGTCATACTATTTATTGCTTTGCTGGCCTGCCATTCTCATTTGCCACCACCTTCTTCTTTGTTAGAGCAGGCATTAGAGAAAAGTGGTGATAACCGTTCTGAATTGGAAAAGGTGTTGATGCATTATTCACAGAAAGATGCCGATAGCTTAAAATTACGGGCCGCTGTCTTCCTTATTGAAAACATGCCCGGGCATTATTCTTATTATGGTACATCGTTAGATGAATATCGGGATAGTGTAAACCGTTCGGCTGCCATGTGTAGGCTTCCCTGGCATATCCGGCAGATTTTTCATCTCTATCCTTATCAGTCCATTCATAAAGTGAGTGGTGCACGCCGTATAGAAGACGTGGAGTGTATCACCGCCTCTTATCTTATACACAACATCGATTGTGCTTTTGAAACCTGGCAATATCCCTGGGCACATCATCTTGATTTTGATGATTTTTGTGAATATCTGCTTCCTTATCGTGTAGGCAACGAACCCATTACTAATTGGCGTGATTCTCTGAAAGGTATGTATGGCGATATGCCCGGACGTTTTGCAGGGATAGACGAGATTAATGAGTCTCCCTATCAGGCATGTCTGTATGTCAATAGTAAAATGATAGAAGAGATGGGGCTTGCCCGGAAAGATTCCGTTCGTTTTTCTCATCCATTGATCGGAGGGAAAGATATTTTCTCTTTAGGCTGTCCGGAATTTGTTCCTGTTACTGTATTAGTGATGCGTTCTTTAGGTATTCCCGTTTCAATGGAGTCTATTGAACAGTGGTCCTCCCGTGGGGGAAAGCACTGTTGGAATGCTGTGTACCATTTCACAGGTTTACATTATCCTTTCACCGGATTTGAATCACGTCCTCGTGGTCTGAATCAGGATTATAAGATGAATAAAGTGTATCGTCATACTTATCAACGTAATGCACGGGCGTTGATAGATCATACCGGTGACGAATCTATCCCCATCTTTTTTGAAAACCGCTTTTTACAGGATGTCACTTCCGAGTATATGACTTGCCATGATATTACTATTTCATTGGATTACGAACCGGATGATAATCAGGAATATGCCTATCTTTGTGTATTCAACAACTCACATTGGATACCGGTACATTACGGTAAGCGGGATGGACTTAAAGTAACATTTACAGATGTTGGTCCCGAAACCATGTTTATAGCAGGGTATTTTCAAGATGACGAATTACAACCCGCTTCTCTTCCTTTTCATGTTCGTTTAGATGGTACTGTTCACTTTATTTCTCCTTCCGGGACAGAACGAACATCATTAACTCTACATCGGAAATACCCTCTTTTTCACCGTTTTGCCAATTACAGCCGTCATATCATAGGGGCTACCATAGAATCATCAGATTATAAGGATTTTCGGAAAGTAGATACATTATGTACCATTACCCACGATGCCAATACACAGTATGATTCTGTATATGCTTCGGGTGTTTCCATACCTCGCCGTTATCTACGTATCAAGCACAATGGAAATGCTAAAATGGAACTGTCAGAATTAGAGGTATATGGAGCAGATACAACCACCTGTCTATATGGAAAACTCTTTTTTCCTCCTGCGGATGCTCATTTGTTGCCTCAGGCGTATGATCTTTATAATAAGTCAATTAATGACTATATCGCTATTTCAGATATAGATAAATATCCAGATGTGTTTAATTAGATGAGTATCTTATCTGAATTAACTAAAATGTTAATATTTTATATCACATAATACCTCAATTCGTTTTCTGAGAAGCAATAATCCTATACTATAAATGATAGTGATGTGATTATTATTAACAAATATTGTATTACTACTTATGTGAATCAGTAGTTGATATTCAATTACTGATTCATATTAATATTATAAACAATGCGTATGAAGAAACTTTTTATTCTATTTGTCTTATTGAACTATCTGTTATGTTTGTTCTCTCAGAATAAATTTGCAGGTGTTAATCTGTCTCTAACATCGAAAGTATGTACACAATCTTTTTCTGAAAATCAAATTACCTATTTGAATATTGGCTTAAGTTCCAGTACCCATCTATTATGCGGGTTGGGTGCGAATCTGTTCACTTTACGGGCAGATACGATAAAAGGAATATCTATTGCCGGAATAGGGCATTTAAATCATTATGAAGGTTATTACAACGGTCTTTGTATTGCCGGTATGATAAATATGGCCACAGAGGGAACGAATGGTATACAGATTTCTGGTATAGTTAATAGTACGGACGAAATGAATGGTTTGCAAGTAAGTGGTATAGTAGGTATTTCAGGTTATTTAAAGGGCGTACAAATAGCTCCATTCAATATTTGTGGTGATTGCAAAGGGGTACAAATTGGTTTGGTAAATTGTTGGTTGGGTAAGGAGGTCAATATTTTCCAGTTAGGTCTCATCAATCTCAATCGTTCTACAAAGATACAACCGATGATTTTCGGTGGGAATAGTTCCTTGATGAATGTGAGTGTTCGTTTCCGTGGGAAGTTGTTTTATAATATGGTTGGCGTAGGTGCCTATTCTTTCCATTTGAATGATAAGTTTTCCTGGAATTTATCCTATCGTAGCGGTCTTTGGCTACCAATTACCAAACTCTTAGACATAAGTGGTGATATAGGGTATCAACATTTGATGACCGGGAAGAATCGTAATGAATCCCTTCCGGGAAGTCTGTATGCTTTGCAGGCACGTTTAAATTTGGAGTGTAAAATTAGGAGCAAACTGTCTTTGTTCTTGTCCGGTGGGTATGAGGTAATCCGTCATTATGGCAGAAACAAAACCCATTCCCATCAACCGATTATAGAAGGGGGTATTATCTTGTTTTAATCATTGATAGAAGTAGAATATGAAGCAATTATTTTTAATCCTGTTTTTTACTACGATAGTAGTAGAATCTTTTTCTCAATCTGGTTATGTTTCTTTGAAAGAGTGTAATAATGACACTTTGAAGTACATGGAGGTGAATTTTATCACCCATAAAGATCGGTATATCAATCAGCCTTTCTCCAAATTTACTAATGAATTTGAGCTTGACATTTATTTGCAAAGCCCCTTTAATGGTCGCCTCCCTGATAAATCTAAATATTGGGGGGCAAGCATGACTTATGTTATGGAAGATTATTACTACTGGAGGGACAAACGTCCTCTTTATTTTATTTATATAGAATTTGAAAGACCTTATTTGAAAAATGGGAAAGATATTCATTATTCTATTATGAAGTCAATACCTAATCTTTATCGTTCCTTATTTGAAGATCAGGTGGTAAAAGATCTGGAAATTCGTTTGGTAGAAAACGATCCTCGTAGTTGGAAAGAAGTAGATCGTTATTAGGTCTGTTTTTTTTATCTGAAGCGCATTTAAAAGCGCTTCAGATATTCTTTCATTATCTTGTTATAAACGAAAGGTTTTGATGTATCAACCAATTATATATAAGGAGGTATTATCTTGTTTTGATGGCTAATTTAGATTTGTTAAAATGAAAAAGAAATATAACTATTGAAATACTTAAAAAAGAGAATACATCAACAAATTTTGATGTGTATTCTACTATTGTTAGAAATGAAAAAATTGTACCAATAAACTGTAAGTAATATTATGAAAAAAATATTTTTAATCCTGTTTTTTACTACGATAGTAGTAGAATCTTTTTCTCAATCTGGTTATGTTTCTTTGAAAGAGTGTAATAATGACACTTTGAAGTACATGGAGGTGAATTTTATCACCCATAAAGATCGGTATATCAATCAGCCTTTCTCCAAATTTACTAATGAATTTGAGCTTGACATTTATTTGAAATGCCCCTTTGATGGTCGTATCCCTGATAAATCTAAATTTTGGGGCGCAAGTATGACTTATGTTATGGAAGATTATTATTATTGGAGAGATAAACGTCCCTTGTATTTTATTTATGTAGAGTTTGAAAGACCTTATTTGAAAGGTCCGGAGGATACTCGATTTATGATAAAAAAAGGGATGCCTAATCTTTATCGTTCCCTATTTAAAGATCAAGTGATAAAAGATTTGGAAATTCGTTTGGTAGAAAACGATCCTCGTAGTTGGAAAGAAGTAGATCGTTATTAGGTCTGTTTTTTATCTGAAGCGCATTTAAAAGCGCTTCAGATATTCTTTCATTATCTTGTTATAAACGAAAGGTTTTGATGTATCAGCCAATTATATAAGGAGGTATTATCTTGTTTTGATGGCTAATTTAGATTTGTTAAAATGAAAAAGATATTTATATTAACTGTTGCTATTGTGTTAAGCCTATTTATGCTTATTTCCCGGAATGAGCATATAGGAATTAATCTTTCCCTGAATTCTGATGTATGTACTTTTCCTATGGAAACCAAACAAACCTGTTATTTAAACCTTGGTTTTTCTTCGGATATGAATTGTTTGAATGGATTGGCTGTCAATGTGTTGGGTAGTATGGTGTATGAGGCAAAAGGAGTAGCTGTTTCCGGGTTATACATTTTAAATCATACCGCGCATGATTATGATGGTTTGTTTCTTTCCGGAGGAATAAATTTCACGGCAGGTGTATTGCATGGGATACAGATAGCCGGGATCATGAATAGTCTTGGAGAAGTTTATGGAACACAAGTATCGGGAATGTTCAATTTGGCTGAAACATTGCGTGGAATACAGTTTTCCGGTTTGATTAATTCTGCAGGTGACGGAGCTGGTGGAATGATAGCACCGGTCAATGTTACTTCGGGAGAGTTTAAAGGAATACAGATCGGCTTATTTAACTACTCAGAAACGTATACATTTCAGATTGGTTTGATTAACATTAATCGGTTCACTTTAGATTGTTGGGAATGGTTGTCGAATTTATTATCTATGTAGAATTCGAAAGGCCTTATTTGAAAGATCCGAAAGATAATTTATAGAAGGAGGCATTATCTTGTTTTGATGGTTAATTTAAATTTGTTTCGATGATGAATAATTATTTACGAGAAGTTATAAAGAGTATAAATTACAATACCGTTTTATCACAAGTGTTTTTCTTCTTGTTGTTAGGATTTCATGCTCATGTAAGAGAAGTTTCAAAAGTTTCTCACTTATATTTCTATCCTGGATTCTCTTTTATTTTTTTTGCAATAAACCTATCGTTTTTTGTATGGTTTAGAGACTCAACCTGGAAGCTATGGTATATTTGGCGTATTTTTTGGATTATTTTGTGGAGCACATTAATGCTATGTCCTTCTGTTGAAGAATATGTAATATGCTATTTTGATAATTAATTGTTTCATTTTAGATCACAGAGAATGGTTATCAAATTTGTAGATATAAAGTGGCTACTGGCAGGCATTATTTTTTTGCTTTTACCTTTTTTTACCTCTTTCAGACACCTGATAGAAGAAAATCATTATATAATGTTATTGGGGGGCTGCTTCATTCTATTGTGTGCAACTTTGAGTATAAACCGATCCGAGTGGATACCGTTGAGCATGACAGATATACTTGTCTTACTATTTGGAGGATGGATACTTATGACTACTTTTCTTTGGAATGAACGAAGAGTTTCGGATGAAAATATTGTTTTGTGGATTGTTGCCGGTGTTTTTTATATCAGTGGACGTATTTACGGACCATCCTCGCAACGTATATGGATATATATAGTAATTGCTTTGGGTGGTTTTATACAATCTATATATGGTTGGTTGCAATATATAGAATGGCTGCCTTCCAATCATCTTTATTTTTCAGTAACAGGTAGTTTCTTTAATCCTGCACATTTAGGGGCATATACCGGGCTTGCAATATGGGCTTTTTTCTTTTTAATGAAGGCTGTTTATAACCAAAAACGATGGTCATTATTTGGAGGTTTACTTTTAGTTGCATTACCTGTTACAATGTTATTTATAATTATACAATCTCGCGCATCTTGGGTGGCTTTATTTCTGTCTTTTATAGGTTTCTATTATTTCTGCAAAAGAAGGAAAATACGTTTTCAATTTTTTTTATACTTCTTGTTGGTCATTACGTTGTTAGCTGTTCCTCTTTATAATTTGAAGAAAGATTCGGCAGACGGTCGTCTTTTTATTTGGAGGGTTAGTAGTGAATTGATAAATGAAGCTCCATTAACAGGAAAAGGAGCCGATTCTTTTCCTGCCGGATATATGTTGGCGCAAGCTTCTTATTTTAAGGAAAACCCAAATTCAGAACATACGAATCGTGCTACATCCAACATTCATGCTTTTAATGAGCCTTTGCGTATCTGTTGTGAATATGGTATCATCGGACTGTTAATTTTTCTTGTACTTTTTGTTACTCTGTTTACTTCCCGGTCTGACTGTTATATTCGTGCTATGCTTTTGTATTTATGTGTTTTTTCCTGTTTTTCTTATGTAGGGGAAGTTTCTTCTTTATTGATAATGGTTGCATTTCTTTTGGGAGTTACATCCGGAAGTGGAAAGAAGAAAATAAAAGGTTGTGCATGTAGATACAGGAATTTTCTTCTAATCGGTATGATTTCCTTTGCATGTTTGATGGCTGTCTGGGCATGTTGGCGGTATCAGAGGGTTCTGTCCGGATATGTTTTTGCCAAACAATATAATAGAAGTTATATTTTAAATAATGCCCATTATTTATATAAGAATGGGCAATACACAGAGGCCTTACCCTTTTTACAACGGGGGGCTGAATTGCTACCAAGTCCCGATCTTTATATTGATTTAGGAAATTGCCTTATGTATCTGGAAAGATATACGGAAGCGGAAAAAGTGATATCAACGGCTATATATATGGTTCCGGGACATATACTTCCACATTATTATCTTTTTCGGTTTTATGTAGAAACCGGGAATGATGAAAAAGCAAAAGAGTTGGGTGAGAAGATTCTTATAGGTGAATATAAGATGGAAGGGTCTGTTGCAATGGAAGTAAAACACTATGTGCGAAAATATCTGGGAAAGTAGAGAGTTTCAATGTGAATTTATAAATATCTAAAGAAATAATTGTATTTGTTTAAAGCTGGATTTTCTTACTTATAAAAGTACGTATTTAAATGTTTGTTAATTACCTATTTAAGACATACTTAAAATGCATAGTTTGTACTAATAAAGTACGTACTTTTATAATGTAAATATACAAAAGGTTAAAAGTGTGATTTTTATAGTTTTATCAGAGTTTGTTTTTGTAATATGTTTTTGTTGCACGGAAGTAGCAAGATACTTTCTGTACGTCTCTCCCGGGATTAATTAATTCGATATTGTTTGAGACCAGACGAGTATTGGGTTGAGGAAATAGTTGTTGATAAGTATTTGATAATCAGTGTTTATGAAAGTGTGCAATCTTATCATACAAGAGTGTACAGAGATGTATAGCAAGAATGTACACTTTTGCGATACAAGAATGTACACTTTGTTTTGATAGAGAATCGATGCTGATATTTTACCTATAGTATTAAACGGATTTTTCTATTACAGAATGAATCAGAGAATTTTCTTCTGTGTATATCGTTTGTAAATTATTGTGCTTAAATATCCTGTAAATATCCAAACTTACTTCTTTTTACTTTTTATTTTCCTTTGAGATAGAATTTATAATCATTGATACAAGTCTGAAAGTCCGGTAAAGACAAAGCATCTATCTTAGCGCTAACTTTAAAAGAAACACGAATGAAAAGCTTTTTAATTACCATTTTAGTATCTTTTGCCTTTATACAGGCAACGGCACAAGTTCCCGGGAAAGTACCTTCTTCCTGGGCCAAAGAAATAGCTCATACAGTAATGACGCGTTATCCTTCGGCACTGACTATTCCTTTCAAACCGTGGTGCTACCCGCAAGGCTATTTCCTTATGGGACTGGATAAGTTGTGGCGCTCTACCGGAGACAGAAAGTATTATGATTACATGATGAACTGGGCCAATGAAGTAGTGCGTCCGGATGGAAGCCTCGTTTATTTCAAAGGACGAAGTATGGACGACATGATGGCTGGTTCTGTTGTTGTCTGGGCTTATCAGCAAACAAAAGAAGAGAAGTTCAGGAAGGCTGCCGATATAATTCGGAAGAGTTATGACGACTATCCGCGAACGTCCGACGGAGTGTTTTGGCACGGACGGGGGACTGTTGGGCAGATATGGGTGGATGGTGTTTTTATGGGACAGATGTTCCTTACAAAATATGGACACTACATTGGCGATACGGATTATTGCTTCAATGAAGCTTCCCGTCAGTTAATAGGGATGTATACGCATCTGAAAAAAGGAGAGTCCGGTTTGCTTTATCATGGCTGGGATGAGGATAAAGATGCCCGATGGGCGGATCCGGTGACGGGCATGGCACCGGAGGTATGGAGCGAAGGGCTTGGCTGGTATGCACTAATAATGGTAGAGACCTTGGAAATATTCCCAAAAACTCATTCACAATATAAGAAGTTGGTTTCTATCACACAAGAGTTAATGCAGGGGTTAAAGAACTGCCAGGATCCGGTCACCGGACTATGGTATCAGGTGGTAGATAAAGGTGATCAACCCGGTAATTGGCAGGAAACTTCCGGTAGTGGGATGTTTGTGTATGCTTTACAACGTGCTATAGAATTGGGTATTATTCCTGCCGGAGAATACAAGAATTGTGTGGGAAAAGGATATATGGGATTGCTTTCTAAAGCAAAAATAAGTTCTGTAGACGGATTGATTGATTTGCAGGATGCCAACAATGGATTGGGCATTCAAAAAGACTATCAGACTTATGTGACCCGTCCGAAGAAAATGAATGGGCAGGAAGTGATTTCCTCTTTCCTCTGGGCAACCTGGATTGTAGAGAACAGTAATCAATATCCATATCTGGAATATTGCAAAACATTTGCTTGTACGGATTATTCGCAAGGGAAGGTTTTTATCTTTGAGAATGGGAGAATTGTCTGGGAACACGATGCACCGCTTTCCAATGATTTGTGGATACTGGAGAATGGAAATATACTTTTCACTACCGGACAGGGAGTGCTTGAAGTGAACCAAAATAAAGATACTGTCTTTCATTATACATCTAAAAGCCATATCTTTGCCTGCCAGAGATTGAAGAACGGAGATACATTTATAGGTGAATGTAATTCCGGTCGTTTGCTGGAGGTGAATCCGAAAGGAGAAGTTGTAAAGGAAGTATGTATTCTACCTCCGGGTGTAACGGATGGTAAGAAGTCGTTTATCCGTAATGCCCGCAGGTTGGACAACGGACATTACCTGGTGGCACATTATGGTGGTAAACGGGTAGTGGAGTATGATGAGAATGGCAAATCGTGCTGGGAAGTAGAAGTTTCCGGTGGAGCACATTCTGTTATCCGGTTGGACAATGGCAATACACTTGTTGCGGTGGCAGATGCGGACAAGAATCCCCGCATTATGGAGTTTGATAAAGCAGGGATAGTGGTCTGGGAATTGTCGAACAGAGATCTGAAAGGAAGCCCGTTGAAATTTCTCAGTGGTATGCAATACTTGCCAGGGGTGGGGTTGCTGTTTACTAACTGGCAGGGACATGGAGTGAAGGATAAAGCCCCTCATATGTTTCTTGTGGACAGACAGAAAAATATTCTTTGTACATTTGGACTGCACGATTCTATACAAACGCTTTCTTCGGTGTATGTTCCAGATAAAGGGTGTTTTCATTGACAAATGGAATAATAGTTTAAGCTTATGGGATAATTCTAAAAGCTGAAGAGAAACTAAACTTTTATTTTTGCGCACTGCTAAGAGATCCTTTATTATACACCTTATAACAAATTGAGTAGTTTATGAAATGCTTTTATTATTTGCTTTTAACTTGTTTTCTGTTTTCATGTGCGGCGTCGGGCCCCGATCCGGTAGTGAAAACATTAAGACAGGAGATATTGAAACGTGCAGAACAGAATCTGGCGGAGAAACCAGTAACAGTGACTTCCTTTATTGCTGAGCGTAGTATGGGTGGATCGCATGATTTCTTTTCTGAAGGAGATTATTGGTGGCCTGATTCATTGAATCCCGACGGACCGTATATTCGACGTGACGGAGAAACCAATCCGGATAACTTCGTAGCCCATCGGCATGCAATGGTTCGTTTTAGTGTGATTACCGGCAATTTAACTTCTGCCTATCTTATTACACAAGATAAGAAGTATACCGACGCAGTCCTTCAGCATATACGTGCCTGGTTTGTGAACAAAGAGACGCGAATGAATCCGAATCTGTTGTATGCACAGGCTATTAAGGGGATTGCTACCGGACGTGGAATTGGGATTATTGATACGGTTCATCTGATCGAAGTGGCTCAATCACTTTTACGCCTTCAACAGGCTGGAGTACTTCCTGCTGAAGATGCAAAGGCTACTAAAGAATGGTTTGCATCTTATCTGAACTGGATGGTAACACATCCGTATGGCATGGATGAGATGAAGGCGAAGAACAATCATGGTACTTGCTGGGTAATGCAGGCAGCAATGTTTGCCAAATATACCGAAGATGAGAAGATGATGAAATTTTGTTCGGACCGATACAAGGAAGTATTGCTTCCCGGACAAATGGCGGAGGACGGTAGTTTTCCGTTAGAACAAGAGCGTACCAAGCCGTATGCCTATTCGCTTTTCAATCTTGATGCAATGACCATGATATGTCAGATCTTATCGACGAATGACGATAATCTTTGGCAATATACAACTGCGGACGGACGAAATATTATGTTAGGTATTTCTTATCTTTACCCTTTTGTAGCGGATAAGAGTAAATGGACATTGGCACCGGATGTGATGTGTTGGGAAGAGTGGCCTGTTGCACATCCGTTTCTGCTTTTTGGTTCTGCGCAGTTGAAAGATGAGGCAATGTTTGATACCTGGCTCAAACTGGAACACTTTCCGACAAATAATGAGGTGGTACGCAATTTACCTATACGTAATCCTATTATCTGGTTATAAAAATGTTATATATGAAAACACAAACTATTTTCGTTCTGCTATTTTTAGGAAATATATTGTTGCAGCCGATTATGGCGCAAACCAATCGCGTGACTACTACACGTACTACTGGTACGACTGTAGAGAATGGAGTAACAATGATGGTCACTCAGGAAACGACTACCCGTTACCGGCGAACAACTTCGCAAGGGGTACCTGATGCAAAGTTGGGCTATACTCCCGGTCAAACACCCATGGATCTGGCATTACCACTTGCCGAAACGGTGATGGCACGTTACCCTGACTATCGGTTGGCGTATTGGAAAGACTATACGTATGTACAGGGATATATGTTTGAGGCAATGGATCGGTTAGGACAATTAACCGGTAATCCGGATTATCTTGAATATATCCGGAAATATATAGATTATTTTGTAGATGATGATGGAAACTATAAGGGTGGGGGACTGACCAATCTTGATAACTTCATGACAGGCTCTGCTTTTTGTACACTATATGCCCGCACAGGTAATGAAAAATATAAGAAAGCTGCTTTACAGATATTAAAAGCTGTGGATGACTATCCCAGTTCTGACGGACAATTCTGGCATGGAAACCGGAGCCCGAATATGTGGATTGATGGTGTTTTTATGATGCAGATGTTCCTCATCCGTTGCGGACAATATGTGGGAGAGACTGATTATTGCTATAATACGGCTTGCCGTAATGTTATTACTGCTGCACGTCATCTTCAACGTCCAGACGGACTGGTGCTACATGCATGGACCACAGAACCGGAAAAAGCTACCTGGGCTGATAAACAGACAGGCTTGTCGCCTGAAGTTTGGAGCGAAGGTATGGGGTGGTACACATTGGTGGTTCCCGAATTACTTGCCGTGTTACCGGAAACTCATCCGGATTATAATAAAATACTCGATATATATATAAAGATGTGTCGAGGATTGAAGTCTGTACAGGATAAGTCTACCGGTGGTTGGTTTATGGTTGTAGATAAGGGTGACAATCCATTGAATTTTATTGATCCTTCGGGTACTGCAATGTTTGTTTACTCTCTTCGAAAGGGGATCAATCTGGGTTTACTGAAGCAAAAGGAATATATGCCTGTTGTCACTAAGGGATATGAGAGTCTGCGTCCTTTTATACAGGTTAACGAACAGGGATTACTCGATGTGATAGGAGCCTGTGATGGAGTGGTTATCAAGAAGAATTTCATAGAATATGTAACTGTGCCCAAGATACTCAATGCAAAGGAAGCCGTAGCAGGAGTGCTATGGGCGGCTGTAATAATGGAATCGGAGAAATTAATGATAAATAATGATTAAAAAACAGATATTGACAATCTCTTTTCTGGCTACTACCTTTGTGGGAGTTGCCGGTGAAGTAGACCAAGTGGTAAATGATACCGTTCGTTTGAATGAAGTAGTAGTGACTGGGACCATGACAGAGGTGAATCGGAAGTTTTTGCCGATGACTGTTACTTCGCTGGATAAACAGGAGTTACAAGGACGCTATACCAACTCTGTTTTGACTGCACTCTCAGAACAGGTTCCCGGAATGTTTGTTACCGGACGTGGTGTGATAGGCTATGGGGTTGCTAATGGTGCAGCCGGTGGAATGAGTATTCGTGGTATAGGTGGTAGTCCTAATACGCAGGTGCTGGTTTTGATTGACGGACATCCCCAGTATATGGGTATGATGGGGCATCCGTTACCCGATGCCTATGAATCGGCTATGGCTGAAAAAATAGAGGTGGTACGCGGACCGGCTTCTGTACTTTATGGTTCCAATGCGATGGCAGGTGTTGTCAATATCGTTACCAAAAAACAGCAACAAGATGGGGTGCATACCTATGGTCGTGCAATGTATGGTTCATACAATACTTTTAGTGCTGAAGCTCACAACGCCTTTCGGCGAAAGGGTTTCAGTTCTTTTGTTTCATTGAATTATAATCGTACAGACGGACATCGTGAGAATTCTGAATTTGACCAGTATGGGGGATATGCGAAGTTGGGGTATGAATTTTCTTCTCATTGGAATGTGTTTGCAGACGTGAATGTCACTCACTATAATGCGGCCAATCCCGGGTTAGTATCGGCTCCTATGATTGATAATGATGCAGAAATCACCCGAGGCATGACTTCTTTTGCACTATCCAATTCGTATGCCCGTACATCCGGTGCTTTGAAGTTTTTCTATAACTGGGGAAATCATCAGATTAATGACGGATATACTGCAGGCAGTAATCCCCAGAAAGAACTGTATCACTCTACCGATAATATGTTGGGGCTTTCTCTTTATCAGTCCTATTCTTTCTTCACCGGCAATGATATAGCAGTAGGGATTGACTATGCCCGTTACGGTGGTCATGCCTGGAATACTCCTTTGGCAGAAGGTGGTAAAAACAGTGATATATTATCTTCTACTTATATAAATGATGTAGCCGGATATATTAATTTTCGTCAGATACTGGCAGAGAGATTGACACTGAACGCTGGTCTTCGGCTGGATTACAATGATAAGTCGGGAAAGGAATTGATTCCTCAAGTGGGTATAAGCTATATTGTTACTCCTGTCACAGTACTAAAGGCCATTGTAAGTAAAGGTTTCCGTAATCCTACGATTAGAGAAATGTATATGTTCAAACCTCAAAATCCAAATCTGAAACCGGAGAGTTTAATGAATTACGAAGTTTCTGTTGGTCAGAATTTTTGGGATAATGCTTTGCATTTTGACCTCAATCTATTTTATATAAATGGAAAAGATATTATCTTTACGGACACAAGCACCGGTTCACCTGTGAACCGTAATATAAATAAGGTGGAAAATTATGGTATCGAACTGGCTACAGCCTGTCAATTGAACAGTCATCTGGGGTTGAATATGAACTATAGTTATTTGCATATGAAGTATCCGGTTCCGGCTGCTCCGGAACATCAGTTATACCTGGGTGGACGCTATGCCCGGAGTAATTGGAGTGTAGCTACAGGATTACAATATATCAATGGTCTGTATACTGCTATGGGTAGTACAACCACTGAAAACTACTTGTTGTGGAACGTTCGTGTCGCCTATTCCCCCATTAAAATAGTGGAGATTTTTGTGAAAGGAGAAAATCTCCTGGGACAGAATTATGAGATTAATTCCGGCTTTCCTATGCCGGGAGCTACCGTATTCGGAGGAATCAGTATAAACATTTGAAATAAAACACCATGAAGAAAATTGTATTTTGTTTAAGCCTGCTTATGTTTGTCATATCGGTTGTTCGTGCAGCTGAGACGGATGAACTTGTGCGTATCCGGCAAAATTATGTTCGCTCTTTACTTCCTTCAGGAGGCGAACAGGAAGACTTAGTTCGCTATTTGCAGCAGATCTCTCCGGAAAGTGAGATGTCTGATCAGGTAGTAATGGAGCTGCATCAGCTTTATCCTTTCGATTTAAGAAAAATACAAGGGTATCTTTCTTCTCAGAAAGCGGATGGAACCTGGCCTGATATTAATTATGATGATAAGAAACGTTCGGGATGGGAACCCAAGATGCATGCCGAGCGCATATTGGAACTTGCCAAACTTTACCGTTCGGACAAGACGGAATATAAAGGTTCGTCAGAAGTATCAAAAGTAATCCATGCCGCATTGAATTATTGGTTTACCGCAAAGCCTGTTTGTCTGAATTGGTGGTACAACCAGATAGGTATACCCAAAACAATGGGGGCCGCTTTTATTCTTTTGGAAGATGAACTGTCTCCGGCAGAAAAACAATCGGCTATTGAGGTATTAGAACATGCCAAGTTTGGTATGACCGGACAGAATAAAGTGTGGTTGGCAGGTAATGTGTTGATGCGTGCCTTGTTACAGAATGACTATCCTTTGGTGAAGGAAGCCCGGGATATTATTGCTTCTGAAATAATGACCGGAGGGAAAGAGGGAATTAAGGAAGATTGGAGCTTTCATCAACACGGTGCTCAGCAGCAATTTGGTAATTACGGACTATCGTTTTTGTCAGGCATGAGCTTCTTTGCCGGGTTGTTCTCCGGTACTTCATTTGCATTTGATGACAAACAGATGGAAATATTGAACACATTGCTTGCCGACGGTTATCGTTGGATTGTCTGGCGGGGAGAGATGGATATAAATTCTCTTGACCGGCAATTATTCCACAATGCACCTATTCACAAAGCACTTAGTGTGGGATTTGTGGCATTGACGCTGGGAAACAAAGAGTTTGTTGCTGATAATTTCCCTCCTCGTAAATCGGGAAGTACATTTACCGGACATAAACATTTCTGGCAATCGGATTACACGATTCACCGTCGTCCGTCATGGATGGCTTCAGTGAAAATGTCTTCTGAGCGGGTGATTGGTTCCGAACAGGTGAATGAAGATAATTTATTGGGATATTACATGGGTGACGGGGCCACTTATATCTATGAAGATACAAATGATTATCTGAATGTATTTCCTTTCTGGGATTGGAGAAAGATTCCAGGTATAACATCCTACGAGAGTAACGAACCTGTACGGTGGAAAAGGGGAAAACAAGCTGTTAATGATGCTTCTTTTGTAGGAGGTGTATCTGACGGTAGACAGGGAATGACGGTTATGGATTTCAATAAGGATGGTATACAGGCTCGTAAGGCATGGGTAATGACAGATAATTTTGTACTTTGTCTGGGAGCAGGTATACAGTCTGATTCGGCACTTACCGTTACTACTTCTATTGACCAGCGTCTAAAACGGGATAATTTACTCGTATTACAAAAAAATAAATGGGAGATAATAGAAGGTACTCAACTGTTTGATGGAAAAGAACAGCGTTTCTTTCATGGACGTACCGGATATATTCTTTTGGGGAATTCTTCTGTCAATAGCGTAGCCCATTCTGAAAAACGTACAGGACAGTGGCGTGACTTTATGCAGATGTATCGTCCGCAACCGGTAGAAGGAGAAGTTGTATCTTTGCATATTGATCACGGAGTACATCCGCAAAAGGCTACTTATCAATATCTTCTTCTTCCTTCAGTTAGTTGTGAACAGACGGCAGCGTTTGATCTTTCTTCTGTTAAGATACTACGTAATGATGAAAATGCTCAGATTGTTTTTGCTGCAGATAATTATTATATAGCTGCCTATCAACCTCTAAAAATAAAATTAACATCCGGGCTTTCTTTTGAAGCCGTTACCCCGGGTGTTTACATGATTATGCCTTCCGACAAAAACTATAAGGTTGCTTATGCCGATCCGACACAGCAACAATCAGAAGCAAAGGCTATAATTAATAAAAAAGAGATTCACTTCTCTGTTGCATCCGGCAAAATGGATGGAACAACTATTATACATTAAGAAACACAATTTACCGCTTAGGTTACAATTCTTTTATTAATCTTTTTTCTCCACTCAGAAGTACATAACTTGTTCTTTCTGAGTGGAGTTTTATTTTATGAGCGGATATTATAGTTAAGGTAATATATAAATAGGATGCTTTTATTCAGAATTTTAAGGTGGCTGATTCATTTTTACAAACCATTGATACAAATTAGAAAGCCTTTTTAGCATACATCGCCTATTTTTGTATTTGTAAAATACAATTTATTAATATATGTGTGTTCGCACACAAATATTAATATTCTGTTTAAGTTATTGATAATCAGTGGTATTTTAAAATATTGATAGTGCTGATACAAATTCTAAAGCAATTGAGATGTTTCTTAAAATTCGTTACTTGGAATGTGCTTATGTTTGTGCTATCAAAAAACTTAAAAGGGACAAAAACACCTGCTGTTAATTTAAGTCTAACTTAAAATTTATACTATTAATGAAAACAAGAAGAACACAATTTTATCCACCATAATGGTGGAAAGTCGTTATTTCTATTCTAAATTATTAATGTTTAATCTAATATTATTCTACAAATGAATGAAAAAGTGAGAAAAGAATCTCCGTTAGCCAGTATGCTATGGAAATTTATGTTATTTGTTGGCCTATTGTTGGGAGGTACATCTCAATTATATGCACAACAAAGCCAGGTGACTGGTTCTATTGTTGATGCCGAAGGAGAAGCTATGATTGGAGTCTCTGTAAAAGTGAAAGGTGCATCACATGGTACTATCTCTGATATGGATGGACACTTTAAACTAAGTGTACAGCAAGGGCAGACTCTTGTGTTTTCTTACATGGGGTATATCACACAAGATATCAAATGGAAAGGACAATCTACTTTAAAAATTGTGATGCACGAAGACGCCAAAGCATTGGATGAAGTAGTAGTAGTAGGTTATGGTACGGCAAAGAAAGCAAATCTGTCGGGAGCTGCAGTTAATGTAGATGCTGCCAAGATTGAGCAAAAACAACCGGTAAATGTAATGGATGCATTACAGGGAGAGGTTCCTGGTGTACAGATTACTGCTGTTTCCGGTGCTCCGGGTGCCGGATCAAGCATTCGTATTCGTGGTGTTTCGACGTTTGAAGCAGGAGGTACTGAACCCCTATATGTAGTAGATGGAGTAATTGTTGAAAGTATTGATCATATCAATGCCAACGATATTAAATCTTTGGATATTTTGAAAGATGCTTCTTCAACATCTATCTATGGTGCCCGTGCTGCCAATGGTGTGATTATTATCACAACTAAATCCGGTGAAAGCGGTAAACCTCGTATAGATGTTCGTTATCTTAATTCTTATGGTGTTCTTTCTAATACACTTCCACAGTTGAATCGTGCAGAGCGTGAAATATTTGCAAATACAATTCAGTCTGTAGCTGGTAAGAATCCATTTGCTATGTTCAAATCTAATAATGACTCGGTGAATATTCAGGGGACTACCAGTAACAACTATCAGGATGTGATTTCACAAACAGCTGTTCGCCATGATGTGAATGTGAGTATCAGTGGAGGTAGTGATAAAGTACGTACTATGACCAGTATTGGATATCTTGATGATAAAGGTATTATCCTGACCAGTTATGCAAAACGTTTTACAGGTCGTACTAAAGTGGATTATGAACCTTATAAATTTTTGAAATTCACTACTAATATTAATGTAACCTATCGTAAACAGAATAATATTAGTGAGGGTAGTGTATTTTATAACGCGATCAGGCGACCGACCGAATCGATTCTTTATTATCCGGATGGTACTTTGGTACCTGCTTATGGATCAAGTCCGTCTGGTAAACGAAATCCGATTCAGGAACTGTTGGAGCGTACGGACGAGACTACTACATATGAAGGACAGTTATCGGAGATTATGGAGCTTTCATTCCTTAAACATTTCAAGTTCGTAGGAAAAGCAACAGTTTCGTTGAGTCATGCTGACCGTAAGCAATATGCAAGTCCAAATGTGAACAAAACGAAGAGGGAAGAAGTGGAAGCCGGATGGGATAAAGGTTCTGACCGTACTATTTGGAAAAAGAATTATTTGATAGATGGATATCTTGATTATGCCCAAACCTTTAAACAGGCACATAATGTACATGTGATGATTGGTGGTAGTATCGAAGATAAGATGTCTCGTACGACTCTCATGGAAAGTGAGAAATATTTGAATAAGAACATGCTTGTACCACAAGCCAGTACATTGACCGGATATTCTATAAAAGGAGACGGAAACAGTATGGTGTCTATGTTTGGTCGTGTAAATTATGACTATTATGGTAGATATATTGTAGAGGGGTCTATTCGTCGGGATGGTTCGTCGAGATTCGGTTCTGAAAATCGTTATGGTGTATTTCCGGCCGGATCTGCAGCTTGGCGATTCTCTGATGAGTTTTTCATGGATTGGTCGAGATCGGTTCTTACTGATGGTAAAATACGTGCCAGCTGGGGTATTAATGGTAACGACCGTGTAAGTGATTATGATACCTATACGTTGTATGCTGTAGATCCGGACTATAGTTATAACGGGGTAACTGGTGTTATTCCTAAGTCATCAGTAGGTAATGCTTATTTGAAATGGGAGGAAACCAAACAGACGAATATCGGTCTTGACCTGACTTTCTTTGACGGGAGACTTTCATTTACAGGTGACTATTATGTGAAAAAAACAACCGGCTTGTTTAATAATGATGCTATTCCTACTGAAATCGGGTTTAATAGTATGCGTGTGAATGCAGGTTCAGTGAAGAATGAAGGTTTTGAGTTTAATATTTCGGCAACTCCCGTTCGTATACGCAACTTCTCATGGTATACTTCTTTTAACTGGTCTAAAAACAAAAATACAATTTTAAGTATTGTAGGTGAACCACGTGATTTTGAAACTAACTGGTGGATTGAGCCGGGAATGGCTGCAGGTAATTTTTATGGTTACAGACATTTGGGAGTATATGCTTATGATGCAGACAATGCTTACGACGAAGGCTATAAGAATCGATTGATTCCGGTATTTAAGCGTGACCAATACAATAACGTAGTAATAAATAAAGTTGGAGGTCCCGAAGTGCTTGGCTATACTTATGCTGATGGTACTAAATATGAAGGAGAAATTTATCAGATGAAGGCCTCAGGAGTAGTATGTAAAGGTGGTGATGTAATCTGGGAGGATAAAGACCACAGTGGTAATATTGATGCCGGTGACAAACAAATATTAGGGAATGCACAGGCTAAATGGTATGCAGGATGGAATAATACATTGAAATATAAAGATTTTACTTTGAACTTCTCATTCTATATGAGTCATGGTGGTCTGATTTACAATTCACTTTTACGTGATTTGACAAGTTATGGCGATAACACTTCCAATCCGGCTCCTTGTGGAGTTCTTCAGGGCTGGAGATATCAGGGACATATCACAAATTGGTATACTCCGGGACAGAATGCACGTACAACAGAAAACAATCGTACTTTGAGTAGCAACTATCTTGAGGATGCTTCATTTATTCGTCTGCAGAATGTACGTTTGAGTTATCAATTGCCTTCGGTATATGCAAAGAAAGCATATCTGCAGTCTGCACAAATTTATATCTATGGTTCTAACTTGTTGACTTGGACTAACTATAGTGGTTACGATCCTGAAATTACTACCGGAGGCGTATTGAACCCTGGTAATGATTCACAGAAGTATCCGAAAAAACGTGAATTTGGTTTTGGTGTAAATGTAAGTTTCTAAATGATTAAAACTATAATGAAAATGAAAAACTTTAAAATATTATCATGTTCAGTTTTATTGGCGGGGATGTCTCTCTTCTCTTCTTGTGAGGACTTCCTGACTAAAACTCCGATAGCTGATTTGAGCAATAAAGCTTACTGGACCAGTGAGTCGGATCTGAAAGCATGGAGAGCTGGTACATATAATGGAGTACAGAAAATTGTATCAAGTACTTTGTTGGCCTGGGGTGAATTACGTTCAGATGATTATTACATAACTCTGTATGCCAATGCTGCTTTACAACTTAACTCTTTGGATTCGAACGGAAGTTATTGCGACTGGGAAAAATTATATCAGGTCATAAACCGGTGTAATCTGGCTATCGAGAATATCCCTGAAATGGGACTTTCTGAAGATGTGGCCGGATCATATTTGGGGCAATTTCATGGCTTAAGAGCTTTGATGTATTTCTATGCAGTACGTGTTTGGGGTGAAGTGCCATTGATTACTAAGTCATGGGATGGCGATTTGAATACTAAATATAATTCACGTGCTTCTTTGGAATCTATCTATGAAGTGATAGAGGATGATTTAACAATTGCCATTTCGTCATTGGGTAATGAAGGAGTTTACTATTTTAATCAGGGAGCTGCTTATGCATTGCAAACAGATTATTTGATGTGGCGAAAGGATTATGCTGGGGCATTGAAAGCATCGGATAACTTACTGGCTTTGAAAAGGTATGAAATGGTAAGTAATACTACCGAATGGAAGAAAATATTTACAGATCCTACCAATAGTAAAGAGGCTATTTTTACTATAGAATGGGATTTTGAGAAAAATAACAATAACAGTTATGGTGGCCCGATTGGCGTTGGTGGTGGTAATGCTCATTATCAGTTGTCTAATTCGCTGTTTCAAAGAATGCTCCAGGATAAAAAGGATGTTCGATTCTGGGGAGTTGTAGATACGTTGAATATATATAACGGACTGGACAAACAAACTTTAGCTCCAGGGAATTCTCAGATTATCTATGGAAGTACCGGTGCATTGGCTAATAAATTGTGTAAGTTCTTCCCGGTGAAGTCTACAGATCCTGCTGTTGAATTTGATATTCCTGCTACTTCCGGTTGTGTTTTTGAAATACCTATTTATCGTTTTGCGGATGTTATGTTATTGCGTGCGGAAGCAATGATTCATGAAAATAAGCCGGCTCAGGATATTATTGATATAGTTAATCAGATACGTAGTCGCTGTGGTAATACGATTGTTGCGAAAGCAGAAGATTATCCGACAAGAATCGGTATGACACAGTCTTCATTGGAAAAACTGGTGTTGGATGAACGTCAGATGGAGTTTTATGGTGAACCTAAGCGTTGGTTTGACATTATACGTACCGGATATGTGAATGAAATACTGGATCCGCATCTATCTTATATTCAAGCAATGCGTGGTGAGGAACCTGTAGGTTTTGGCACTGATTTAAGACGGGTTCGTTTCCCGATAGCTAAGTCTGTCTTTACGTCCAATCCAACTCTGGTAGGACATCAGAATCCTCCTTATTCAGAATAATGATAATAAATAGTGTATATAATGAAAAAGATAATATTAAATATAGCCTTATTGGTAATTCCAATATTCACATTTACAAGTTGTGAACTATTTGGTCTGGATGTGCAAACTCCTTATGATTATGATTCAGAGAAAGGAACCTATGATAATCAAATTACTATGAATGCATGGGATTTCATGAATTCGCGTACCGATTTGTTTTCGTCTCTGATAGAAGCTATTAAATATTCGGGAGTTGATCCGGAATTATTCAAACAGCCTGATAGAACCTATCTGTTGTTGACAAATACAGCTTTGACTTCATCCAATAGTAGTGACCGGAGTTTCTGGAATGAGAACGCTTATCCGGATGAATTTAATCCGGAACAGTTAATTATTCCTACCAGTTGGGAGGAATTGGATAAAACCGTAGTGAAAAATATGATTATGTATCATATTATAAAGAAAGCTCTTTCGTATTATGAACTGACTGATTTGACAAAAGGAGTTATAACATTCTTTCCTACAGAATATGATTCTCCTTATGGATATATGGCTGTTGAAATGTTGAAAGAAGGTGCTCTTAGTATTTATTTCAATAACTACGAAGATCATTTTCAGCTGAAAACAAAACCTCGTACCAGTAATCTGCAAAGTCCTAACGGATCATATATTCACGTGATGGATAAGTATATGCAGTATCCTACAGATAAAGAATTAGTATCTATTCCTATTTATGGAGCAAAATGATTATGAAAAGAATAAAATATTTATTGATGGTAGCCTTTGTGGCTTTGATGGCATCTTGCGATGATGATTATGTTGAAATAGACTCTTTGCAGGTGTTTGGTGAAGAATTTTTTGCCGGAGAAACTGTTAATGTCGGTATGTCAGTGAGAATGAGTGATCCGGATAAAGCCGATTATTATTGGGAATGTAACGGGGGAACTTTGTTACAGCGTCAGGGATATACAATGAATCAGTGGAAAGCGCCGAAAGAGTCGGGTAGATATACGATTAAATGTACTGTAACCTGCGGTGGAGCAAAAGAGACCCGGCAGGCTGAAATCTGGGTGAATGGTTTGTTCTTTGATCGTTTTGGAGGAACAACGGCAACAGGATGGGCTAATTCAAATTCTGCTACTCAGATTCGTGACGGACGTTATCAGATGAATGTCACAACACCTAATGCTACTACCCGGAATTATGGTGAAGTACGTTATAATCTGAATCAGAAGGATTTTTACCCACCGATGTCCACTCGATTTGATTGTGGTATTGTAGGAGGAGCAACCAACACAAATAATCCTAAATATCCGGTAGATCCTGTTAAGTTTGTATATGGTGAGAATGCATGTGCAGTTGCTGTTTCTGGAAATACACCTTCTGTTGATATAACGACTACTTATTTTATTAGTGAAGTTCGTTTTGAATGGTGGCCTAAGAACCATATTCTGGCAGCAGTACCATGGGGAACTAACATTTATACAGATGTAAATGGTAATCCGGTAAGTTTCAATGCCGATGAGTTTGATGCCATTATACGTTTCCAGTGGACCTTGAAAGCTGACAGAGAAAATGGACGTCCAACTGTTCAAACCGGTTGGGTGGCAGTACCGGTGAAAATACAGAATAATCTGTTGAAATATGATGTGGAAGAAAGTAAAACTGTTGGTTTGGCGATCAGTGAGGATTACACAATAAAAGCAATGGTAGGAGCAACAACTCTTGCTACAAGTGATGTGATGAAGCAGTGGAGAGCGGCACATGACAATGCTGTTCTTCAGGTGAAGGAGTTTAAATATATATATCCTCCATTGACACAAGTTTATCTGGATAATGTATTCTTCTATAGTGATGATATATTTGGAGGTAATTGATTGTTAGAAGGGTTATGAAACCGGAGGAGGGAGTTTTTTTGCCTCCTCCGGTAAGTATAAATCATAAATCAATATGCTAATGAAGAATTTGTTACTTTTCATTTTTATTCTGGCTTTTTCCTGGCCTGTTGTTGCTCAGAATTCTAATGATACTATTGTAGGACGTTTGGTTGATGCAAAAGGGAAGGCAATTCGTAAAGCTTTGGTATCTGTAAAAGACGTAAAGGCCGAGACTGATCGTTATGGTATTTTTCAGCTGAATAATGTGAGTCTGCGAGATATACTGACAGTTATTTTGCCCAAAACAGAAAAAGAAGTGCAAGTTTCGGTAAATGGTATAGCCTATCCGAATATTGCATTGGGGCCCGAAATTTCAGTGACAGAAGATAAAGGTGAAATCATGAAACTAATGTTACGTAGTCTGCGGCGTTCCCGTTCGGTATCGAGTACGATTGTGGTGACAGGTGAAGAACTGGTTGCTACGGGTGAAAGTAATCTCTTTAATGCTTTAGCAGGTAAAGTCCCTGGGTTTACAGTGGTAATGAAGGATAACGGAGATATCTCTGCACAATTACGTGGGTCTACTTCTATTAGTTTGGATACTTCTCCGCTTTATCTGTTGGATGGGACACAAGTTGAAAGATTGGATAATGTGAATATCAATGATATTAAGAAGGTAGAGATAAGTAAGGATAGTAATATGTATGGTGCCAAAGGTGCCAATGGAGTGATTGCTGTCACTTTGAAATAGTAATATGTAACCTTTTTGTTTTTTATAAATTATTAATTTAAAACCAAGTATCATGAAAAAAAGTACTTTAATTTTATTGGCAGCTTTATTTACTGCTAATTTATCTGCAGAAGAAAGAGTGGTAACCTCTCTTGCAGGGGATGCGGAAACAGAAGGTAGTTTCCGTCAGGTAATGAACTCATTGGAAAATGGTGATATTGTGACATTCAATATACCTGAGGGTGATGAAATTCTATTGGAAGGACAAAGCGGATGCCCTAAAGCAGTTGGCAATGTATATGTTATTGATGGAATTAATAAAGCTACAGGGAATAGAATAACTTTTAGAAGTGTGGGTGATCCGTTTCCTTTTTTTAAGGGTTTAGATGGTGCTACTGCTTCTAAAATGGATATAACGTTTCGTAATATTATAGTAAAAGAGTTTAATAATACAGGAAATGGAGCGGGATTTGCACTTGGAAACTCAAAAACTGCAACTGAAGGTGATACTGAAAACTATGCAACTTTCAGATTAATTAATAGTGAAGTTAGTGATTGTTTAATAAATGCTCCAGAAAATGGAAAAGCGAGTGGATGTGCTATTTTTAATGGTAGAGGAGTAGATGTTATTATTGATCAGTGCGTGTTCTCAAATAATGAAATTATATATCCAGAAGCTCTTATTGGTACTAAATTAGCTCAAGGTGGAGCTGTAATTGCTACTACAGGAAATAATAATGGTTCATTCCTCATTTCTAATTCAACTTTTTATGGAAATAAAATAAATGTAGGAAGAGGAGGAGCTATTTATGCAGGATATCCGGTAACACTCATTAACTGCACAATTGCAGGAAATTCTGGTGAGATGGGTGGTGGATTTTATGCACATAACGATCAGCCTATGATTCTTATTAATTCTATATTCTACCAAAATATTTCAACTGGGACGGATTTAAGTGGTGAAGATGTCAGAAGAAATAATGGTAGTTTCCAGATATATAACTGCCTTGTAGGATCGGCTAATGAATCGGAGGGTGCTGCTGAAAAGGGCTTTACATTTGAAGGAAACAATAATATTACTGTAATTCCTGGGGTAATGAAAGTGTTTGAAAATGATGCAGCTCCTGAATTGAAAGATAATGGTGGTAATACACTTACAGTTGCTTTACATGCTACGCAAAGTATGGCTGCTAAAGCAGGAATTGCCACTGCACCTGCCGGTATAGACGTAACTATTCCTACAGTAGACCAACGTGGTTATACTCGTGCTGCTAAACCTTGTATGGGTGCCTTCGAATTAGGTGGAATTGAGCCTGTAGGTATTCAGACTGCAACAGCCGACGCGAAATTTAACTATAGTGTGGAAAAGGGACGTTTGGTTATTGCAGAATCCGGTGAGTGCCGTATATTCAATATGCTTGGTGCTAAGATAACAGAGCTTACTATCAATGGTAGTGCTCCTATTAATCTTGAATCGGGTATTTACATTGTTCGTTTTATGAATGAAGCTGGTACTTCTGTTGCTAAAGTACTAATACCATAAGTTTAATAATTATCAGGGTTCTTTGGTGAATATGATTTGTCAAAGAACCCTGCTTCTTTAAAAAAATAGAGAAAGATGAGATTAAAAAAGTATTTCTTATATGTTATCCTGACTTTTGTGTCTGTGTCGATGTTTACTTCGTGTTCTTCGGATGACAAGGAGGAAGAAGCAATTACTCCAAGTCTGACTACTACTCCCACAGATGTAAATGCTAAGGCAAGTGGTGAAGACGTAAATATTACAGTGAAAGCAACTTCTACCTGGACTACAGTAATTGATGACAAGGTAGATTGGGTTAAAGTTAAGTCATCGGATATACAAGCCGGCAAATTAGTGCTTACTATAGTTGCAAACACTACTCTTGAATCGCGTTCGACAAATGTTATTGTAAAATTGGATAACACTGATTTGACAAAGCCGATAAAGATTTCCCAAGCTGCGGCTACTGCTTCTTTGGTGGTATCTCCAATGGAGGTGGTTGATATACCGGCTGAAGGTAAAGAGTATACTTTTACTGTCGAGAGTTCTGCTGGAGTAGATTGGGAGTATGAAATACCTGGAGAACAACAGAGCTGGATAAAAGAAAAATCGAAAACTGATAAATCACTCACACTGGCTTTTGAGGCTAATACAGGATCCCAACGCGGCTGTTATATTGTCTTTAAAGACAAAAACAAAAAGGCATCCAATTTTAACGTTAAAGTTATTCAGTTGAAATCTGAAAATTTTGATCCTAATGATCCGATTCAGATGGGATACACTTTACAAGGAAGCATGAAGGGAAGTGCGGATTTGGTTGGTAAGGGGTATGCGGATGTACATACCTATATGAGAAAGTTTGGTTGGGACTATTCAGAACATCCAAATTCATCTACTAAGGACCATAATGAAGTAGACCATATTGAAACAGTGTTTGATGCTACTATCAATCAGTATATATTTAGATTTAGTAGTCACGCAAGTAGTGCTCTTGATGGCGATCGTGGTTCAATGAATGACCGTATGCGCAATGAGATGAAAACGCAAACAAGTGCAGCTTGGTATAAATTGAACGGTAACTGGGGAGAGTCTCAAATATTACAATGGAAATTTAAGATACCTAAAGGGTATCGACCCAGTACAAGTTTTTGCCATATTCATCAGTTAAAGGCTCAAGAGGGTGACAATGGAGCTCCTGTTATTACTATTTCTCTTCGTGGAAACAATGATGGAACCAATCGCAGAGTACAAGTCATTCATTCTTTGGGGTCTGACCATAGTGCAGGAACCAAAAGTCTGGGAACGTTTGTAGACAATGTGAAAATAGAAGAGTTTGAAGATGAATGGGTACAGGTAAGTGAAGAAGTGAAATACGATCATCATGGCAAGTATCGCTTGGTGATAACTCGTATCAGGGATGGCAAAGTTTTGATAGACAATACACAGAATGATATTGATACATGGCGGAAAGGGGCAATTAATATTCGTAATAAATTTGGTATCTACCGTAGCTACGGAGGCAGTGGAGGACAGATAACCAATAATATCAAAGATGAAACAATTGATTTAGCTGACTTTGTAATTTATGAAAAAGATACAAATCCGAGCCCTGCTGCCCACGATTAGAAAGATATAAGTTGGTTTGAGATGGGAGCTATATTTAAAGATAGTTCCCATTTTTTTTATTCGATAACTTTTCATATATAATGTCAGATACATGAAAAAGATTTTATGTTATAGTTTTTGTTTACTGTTTAGTGTACAACAGGTTGCAGCTCAAATAGTTTCCATTAAAAGTCCCGATAATAAGATTGTTTTGAATATAAAATCTGATAACGGGCAACTTCTTTTTAACGTGAAAAAGGGAGAGACTACTGTATTGGAAGATTCGCCTATGGCCTTTTCTTCTGATGAAAAGAAATTTATAATAGCGCATTTACACTCTCCTGAGTATTATAAAGTAGATGAAACGTATCCTATCCGGGGCATTCATTCGCTTGCGATAAATAAGGCAAATGGAATGAAAGTGAAAATCGCGGATAAAAAAAATAATACTTTATTTGCGATTGATGCTCGTGCTTATAATGATGGCATCGCTTTTCGCTTTCTGGTAAAGGGTACTCCGACGGATAAGTATATTCCGAAAGAGAGTACTGTTTTCAAGTTGCCTTTGGGAAGCCACATCTATTATCATGATATGTATGCACATTATGAGGGTATTCATAAAAAACAGGTAATAGATTGTGTTAGTAAAGGAGAATGGGCAGCACCTCCTGTAACTATTGAGTTACCGCAAAAACAGGGATATGCGTGTATCACAGAATCTGCTCTCAGAAATTATCCGGGTATGTCTTTACAGGCTGACGGGGAATGTGGGCTTGTTGTCAGATTGGGCCATGAACAACCGGCAGGATATCCGTTTGCTCATGATTATAGTTTGGAAGAGGCTAAACGTTTGTCTGAACCGGCTGTCATTACAGGCGATATTATAACTCCCTGGCGAACCGTGATTATTACTTCAGATTTGAATGAATTGGTAAATACAGACTTAATTACTAATCTGTCACCAGCTCCGGATAAGAAATTGTTTCCTGAAGGTGTGAATACGGAATGGATCAAACCGGGACGTTCTGTCTGGTGTTGGTTGGATGGTGGCCAACGTACTTTGGAGGGAATGAAAGAATTTTCAAAACTTGCCGGAGAGTTAGGATTTGAGTACAATACGGTTGATGCATTCTGGTATCGGTGGACGGATATGCAGATTAAGGAATTGGTTGATTACTCCGCTCAGTTTGGAGTTAAGATATGGCTATGGAGGCATGGGCGTGATCTGCGCGATCCTCAAAAGCGGAAAGAATTCTTTGATCGTTGTCAGCGGTTAGGAATTGTTGGGGTTAAGTTGGATGCTTTTTCTCACGAATCCAAAGAGTTTATTGATCTTTACCAGGCATGTTTGAAAGAAGCAGCAGAGCATAAACTGATGTTGAATATTCATGGCAGTGATAAACCGACAGGAGAGGTACGTTCGTGGCCGAATGAAATGTCACGTGAAGGAATTCGTGGTTTGGAGTATGGTAAGAATCAATATGAATGGGCTACACATAATACTACGTTACCCTTTACCCGATTAGTTGCCGGAGCGGGTGATTATACTCCAATGGTATTTGGTGACAGGAAATTAGATACATCCTGGGTACATCAGATAGCGACAGCATTGATATTCAATTCTTCTGTTATCTTTTTCGGTGCACATCCTCAGACTATACTTGATAATCCGGCAGTGGATATAATAAAAGACATACCGGCCGTTTGGGATGAGACAATTGTACTACCTTGTAGCGAGATTGGGAAAATTGCTGCCTTCGCCCGGCGTAGTGGTGATACTTGGTTTCTTGCCGTGGTAAATGGAAAAGAAGCGCAGACAATTCAATTCCCTCTCTCGTTCCTTGGTGAGGGATGGTATGAGGCTACAGTTTAGAATGACAGGACCACTGATGCAGGAGCAATAAAAATAGAACGTGCTTTTTGTAGAAATAGCGATTCCCTTACAGGATATATGCGTAATGGAGGAGGATATATAGTTCGATTTAAATCTAAATAATGAATTGATATGATAAAGAAAATAATTGGAATAATGGTTGCTACCTCATTTTGTTTTATAATGCAGGCACAACAGGTTTTTACTGATGTAAGAGTTATAGCCGAACGTTCAAATATGCGTTCTGATCGTCGTCCTATCCCAGTGGGATATTATGATGAACAAGCTGATCAAACGTTTGTGTGTTGGATGTCCACGGATAGTCATCCGGTTGTCAAGGCTTATAATCATGCTACCGATAAGTGGAGTGAAACAAAAATTGTGGCGCATTCTCCGTTTGTTGATAAACATAATTATCCGGGAATGTTACGTGGAACTGACGGACGAATTTTTTTGTTCTATGGTTGTCATAATTCTACATTAAAGATGGCTGTTTCTCCTAAACCTGGAAGTATTGAAGGAGAATGGAAGGATTGTTTTATTAATGAAGCAGAGCGTGCATCTTATCCCGCTCCGATACTAACAAAAGGTGGAACATTTTATGTGTTTTATCGGGATACACGTCAAACAAATAAATATTCGGATGACAGACCTTATCAGTTTGTGAAATCTACAGATGGTGGGAATACCTGGACACGTCAAATGGTTATTGATCCTTTTCCCCGTGTAACAGATAATATGATGGAGGTCTATAATGGTCAGGTTACTTATCAACCTGCCGGAAATGGACAAAAGGAGCGCATTCATATCGCTTGGACAATTTGTGGCGAGAAACTGGGTAAACATGCTCATGCTACTTATGGGAGAAATGTATACTATGCTTATCTTGATCCTTCTAATGACCATATGTATAATGTAGAAGGAATAGATCTGGGGACTACTATTGATAATGAAGAATCGGATAAATATTGTCAGGTATTAGAAACTCCCATTCCGGAACGCGGACACTCTGCCGGATTACAGGTGTCTGTTCACTATCGCGATAACTCATATCCTGTTGTACATTATCAATATCCGGAAGAAAACGCGGCCCGATTATCTACTTGGGATGCCGGAGAATGGAAACATCTGACTTTTGAAGCTAAAGGTGAACCTAGAGGCATTGAGAAATTAGGTCCCGAGTCATTTCGTATTTATGCTACTATGGGCAGGGGAGCAGTTACTTTTGTTACCAATGACGGAGGACGTAGTGTGAAGAAAGAAGCAGAGATTGTTACCCCTTTTTCGCTTTCCCGTTGTTATTGGATAGAAAATGCCCGTCCGAAACTGAAATTATTAATGTTTTCTAATCCACTTCCGGATGCTCCCAAAACGTTGGCTACTGCTAATAGAGACGTATATGTGGCCGGTATAAATGAATAATTTATCTCTTTTAGCATTGTTTTCGAAGTGTATTCCCTTATCTCAATTTAGAGATAAGGGATTTTTTTTGATATTCTGTCTTTGAATACGTATTTTTATTATGCAAAAGTATATACTTTCTTTTTCCTTTTTTTTATGACACTTTTTGACTACTTTTGCGTGTCTTGATTAAACATTGTAACATTTTAAACTATTATTTGGATAAACTATGAAAAAGAAGCTACGTTTTTCCTTATTTTTCTTACTACTTTTATTAATGGAAGGAAGTATGCAGGCACAAAATGCACAGAAACCTTTTGATATCGATTTGTGGCAACAAGGCATGCCTAATACAAACGGTATGGATAGTGCTCCTTTTGATGAATCGAAAGGTAATTTCAAACCTTCAATTCGTGTTTTTCTTCCCGCACCCGAATTGGCCACCGGTCGGGTAATTATTGCTTGTCCGGGAGGTAGTTACTCACATCTTGCTTATAATCATGAAGGTTATGATTGGGCACCATTTTTTAATAAACAAGGAATTGCTTTGGTTGTATTGAAGTATCGCATGCCTAAAGGAGGACACAAGGAAGTTCCTTTTGCAGATGCGGAAGAGGCTCTGAGGATGGTGAGAGACAGTGCAGATGTATGGAATATAAATCCGAATGATGTTGGTATAATGGGATCCTCTGCCGGTGGACATTTGGCTTCTACTATGGCTACACATACTTCACCTGAACTACGTCCGAATTTCCAGATATTGTTTTATCCGGTTATAACGATGGATAAGAGTTATACTCATATGGGATCACATAACAACCTTTTGGGAAAAGATGCTTCGGCTGAGTTGGAAGAACAATACTCCAATGAAAAACAAGTGACCAAAGATACTCCCCGTGCTTTCATTGTATATAGTGATGACGATAAGACGGTGCCTCCTGCAAATGGGGTGAACTATTATCTGGCTTTAAATAAGAAAGGTGTTCCGGCTGCCCTTCATGTGTATCCTTCCGGTGGCCATGGATGGGGGATTCGTGAAGATTTTATATATAAAAATCTGATGTTGGATGAACTTTCTGCCTGGCTACGATCATTTAAAGCACCTCGTAAAGATGTTATTCGTGTGGCATGTATCGGTAACAGTATTACCTATGGGTCGCGTTTGAAAAATCGGGAAAGAGATGCATATCCGGCTGTTTTGGGACGTATGCTGGGTGACGGATATTGGGTGAAAAACTTTGGAATAGGATCACGTACGATGCTGAATAAAGGTGATCATCCGTATATGAAGGAGCAAAAATATAAAGATGCATTGGCATTTAATCCGAATATTGTGGTTATTAAATTAGGAACTAATGATAGTAAACCACATAATTGGGTTCACAAAAATGAGTTCACAAAAGATATGCAGGCTATGATTGATGCATTTAGAGGGCTTGCTGTTCATCCGAAGATATATTTGTGCTGTCCGTCTAAATCATATGATAATTATGGAATCAGCGATAAGACAATTGTGAATGAAGTTATTCCGATGATAAAGAAGGTGGCTAAAAAGAATAAGTTATCGGTAATAGATTTACATACTGCAATGGATGGAATGCCCGAACTTTTTCCTGATAAAGTTCATCCAAATGAAAAAGGTGCAGAGATAATGGCGAAAGTTGTGTATGAAATAGTAAAAGAATAAAAACGTTATTATGATACAGACGATACAACTGCACGGAACAGACAAACAACTTTATAAAATTGTGGCTCCATTGGTTATGGATCCTGAAGTGCTGAAGATGAACAACAATTACCCTTTTAAGACTACTGATAAGTTTATCTGGTTTATTGCCACAAATGGGAAACATGTGGTTGGATTTCTTCCGGTAGAACGAAGAGGAAAAGAAGCTATTATTAATAATTATTATATAGGGAAAGACCAGGAAGAGGCGTTTGCTCTTTTATTGGTGGATGCTATTGCAGCTTTTGATGCAGACAAAACGTTGGTTGCTGTAGTTCAAGTAGAACATCAGGCTATTTTTGAAAAACATGGATTCACTGTAGAGAAAGCCTGGAAACTATATGTAAAAATGCGGAGGGATGAATGAAGAAAAAAGAAGTAGAGGTAAAGAAGAATGTATATGAATTGGCGCAGGAACGTTTGCGCATGATTTTTAAAGAGTTTGATAACGTGTATATCTCCTTTTCGGGAGGAAAAGACAGTGGTGTACTTTTGAGTTTATGTATTGATTACATACGTCGTAACAATTTGAATGTGCGTATCGGAGTATTTCATATGGATTATGAAATACAGTATAAAATGACAATTGACTATGTGGACCGTATGATCGAGGCTAATAAAGATATTATTGATGTGTATCGCGTTTGTGTTCCTTTCCGTGTGGCAACCTGTACGTCGATGTATCAGTCTTTCTGGCGTCCGTGGGAAAAAGGGAAAAAGAAACTGTGGGTACGTCCTATGCCGAAAGATGCAATGACGGAGAAGGACTTTCCTTTTTATAATACTCAGATGTGGGACTATGAATTTCAGATGCGTTTTGCTAAATGGATACATGATAAAAAAGATGCAGTACGTACCTGTTGCCTTATTGGTATACGTACGCAGGAGAGCTTCAATCGGTGGAGGTGTATTTATCTGAATCGTAAATATCAGATGTACCATACGTATCGTTGGACTTCTAAAGTGGCAAACGATGTATATAATGCATATCCTATTTTCGACTGGAAAACAACAGACGTATGGACCGCCAATGGAAAATTTCATTGGGATTACAACATCTTGTACGATTTGTATTATCGTGCCGGAGTGAATATAGAACGTCAGCGGGTGGCCAGCCCATTTATTGGCGAAGCTATAGAAAGTCTGTCTCTTTATCGGGTTATTGATCCTAATACCTGGGGAAAAATGGTAGGGCGTGTGAATGGAGTCAACTTCACCGGAATGTATGGAGGTACTCATGCTATGGGATGGCAATCTATAAAACTTCCGGAGGGTTATACGTGGAGAGAATTTATGTATTTTCTTTTGTCTACATTACCAGAACGTGCGCGTAAGGGATACCTGAGGAAACTGTCGGTTAGCGTTAATTTCTGGCGTACCAAAGGAGGATGTTTAGATGATGAAACCATACAAAAGCTGATTGCTGCCAAAATCCCTATTATTGTGATGGATAATAGTAATTATAAGACAGTGAAGAAGCCTGTTCGGATGGAGTATCAGGATGATATTAATATCGCGGAGTTCAGAGAAATTCCTACTTATAAGCGTATGTGTATCTGTATTCTGAAAAATGACCATGCTTGTAAGTATATGGGATTTTCACCAACAAAAGAAGAGATTAGTAAGAGAAGTCAAATAATGGAACAATATAAAAATATTCTGCAATGAGTTGTAAAAAAAGTCCTGTGTATGATGTGAGAGCTGTACCAGTAGATAAAGTGGTTGCTAATGATTATAATCCCAATATAGTTGCCCCGCCGGAAATGAAGCTATTAGAATTATCTATTTGGGAAGATGGATTCACTATGCCCTGTGTATGCTATTACGATAAAGAAAAAGACATGTATATTCTGGTAGATGGCTTTCATAGATATTCTGTTCTGAAAACATCCAAACGTATTTTTCAACGCGAAAACGGCTTATTGCCGATTGTAGTTATTGACAAAGATTTATCTAATCGAATGAGTTCTACGATTCGGCATAACCGTGCCCGTGGTGCTCATAATATTGAGTTGATGTGCCATATTGTTGCTGAATTGGATAAAGCAGGTATGTCTGATCAATGGATTATGAAGAATATTGGAATGGACAGGGATGAATTACTGCGTTTGAAACAGATTTCCGGATTGGCCGATTTGTTTGCTAATAACGAATTTAGTATTCCGGAAAGAGAGTCTCCTATAAATTCAAAAGAAAGTACTGTGGTTTAGAATACAGCTTTTGATACTTATAAACAGGTCCTTGTATTTTCAGAATACAAGGACCTGTTTTGTTTTTGTGAAAAGGAATATTTGCTTTGTATGTAAATTTTTGGTGTCTGAATTTGCTTAAAATGAAATTTTGAATATTCTGTTTTCTTGTTTTTTTATTTCGGACAAAGAGTCTCTTTGGTGTGCTCATAATTAGTGGATAGATACTCTTCTTTGTATCGGTGAAAGAGGATAAAAGGTTTATTTAAATCAATGGGATGTTCGATATTTGTAATGTAATAATTGCTCGGAGACAACCAGTTAATAATTATATATAAGTTGGTGGGGCTGATAAAATTGTTCTGTAAATCTGTTTAGTTAAATTGTAGACTCGCCAAAAAAAAGATGCAGGCGCATCTAATGTTTTTTGTAGATGTAAAGTCCACAGGTGATATAGATTTTGATAGAAAAATTTATATAACCTGTGGTTTGAAGTTTTTGTTGGTTTGTTTTTTATTGTCTCAGGATGAAATAAAAAAAGAAAGGAAGTTGCAATCACTGCACCTCCCTTTCTACATCACTGAATAGAGAATTACGGAGAATTATAGTTGTTCTATTATCTCTTTTTGTCGTTCCATAAAATTAATACGTTGCACTTCTCCACTTTCGGAAATTAGAGTTGAATGTCTTCTGAGGGATTGTATCCAATTCTTTTGTAAAGTACATATTTGTTGATTTTGTGAATCCATTGAGTTTATAGAGTATACCCTAAACAGGCTGATCTGAAAATCACTCTTCTCAATGTAAGTATATGTTGCTTCAAAGTTGATATTTGATAGATAGATGGCTACCTTGTTTCCATTATTAAATTCTCCTTTTATAGATAACTGTTCCAATTCATGTAATAATAGGAGAAGTTCATTCTTTAACTGTTTTACATCTTCTTCTGAAATCAGATTTAATCCTGCAAAATACTTAATTTCTTTTATGAATGAGTAGAAGATATTACTATCCCATATAAAACAGGTTTTCTTACAATGTTTTACTGTTTCACTCAATTTTTTATGTGCAGAAACGACTTTCTCAGGAACTTGCATTTCGGCTAATGAGTGAGGAGTTTTTATTTTCCCGTTTTGATATACCCAGCGACACAAGCGAAATTTAGACAGACTCTCATAAGCTGAATAGAGTGTGAAAGGAATTATATTGGCTGCGGTATATATGGTTGTACTATCATCATTTCTGATATAATTAAAGATTCTCAGATAACGTTCCAGTATTTCATAATAACTTTCTATCGGATCGGGTGAATGTTGCAGATTCAGATCGAATGTAGCCCGGTTTGACAGGTGATTGCCAATTATCTGATCGATGGATATTCCGAGTTTGTGAGATATAACAGCGACTTCATCAAAAGTGAAAGCTACCTCTCCGCGTAGTCTGCGATAAACGGCCTCTTTTCCCATACATAGTGTATTAGTTAGAAAATTGGCAAGTGTTTCTTTTGGAGCGATACGCTCTTTCATTTCATTGATGAGTTCGTTTACTATACTATTCTTCATACTTGCTTATATTGCTTTTAGTGATTTTCTTGTCGAAAAATGATTTTATGCAAATATAAAGCTTCCTGTCTGATAATTAGTATGGAATAAAACGTAATAGTGAGTTGCGTTATTTCTTATTTTATTGTTTTGTGTAATGTAGATTATGAAAAATGAAATTATACAAAAATAAAGCAAACGTATTTTCGTTATGAGAAAATGTATTTGCTTTTGATTCTGAATATCATTGATATATCTTTTTATAATGTATCAATTATCTCTCTTTGCTTTTGGAAGAATTGTATACGTTGCATTTCTCCACTAACGGAGATTAGTGTAGAAAACTTTTTTAATGACTGAATCCATTCTTTTAAACTCTTACACATTTCAATATCTTGTGTCGTGATGGAGTTTATAGCATAAACACGTATCATACTCAGATGTACATTGCTACTTTCTACGTAACTATAGGTTGCTTCAAAGTTAATATTAGAAATATATATATTAACCTCATTGTCGGATTCGAATTTTCCTTTTCTTGCCAAGTTCTCTAATTCGTCCAATAACAGTAACAACTCTTCCTTGATCTCTTGTCTGGCCTTGTCGGAGATGAGCTGAATGCTCGAAAAATATTCCAGATCATTCACTATGTGGGAAAAAATATTGCTATCCCATATAAAACTTGTACTATGAATCTGTTCTGCAGCATTTACAAAGTCTTTTTGAATATCTTGTAGTTTGGCTGGTATCTCCAAATCGTCAAAATGCTTGCAACCGATATTTTCATTCTGATACATCCATTTAAACAGTCTGAACTTAGACAATATATCGTGTTTAAGATATAATGTCTGTGGGATAGTGTTGGAAGATGTAGCCAATTCAGAAATGGGATCATCTTCTATACTTTTTAATAGCTCGGTATACTTATTTATAATATCGTAATATGTTTCAAAGGGATTACTGTGGTGAACCACATTCATGTCAAAAACGGCGTTTTCCTTAAAACTTACTCCTATCATCTTGTCGAGTGATACTCCCAGTTTTCTGGAAATAATAGCAGCTTCTGTCAGAGTGAAAGGAACTTCTCCACGTAGTCGTCTGTATACGGCTTCTCTACCGATAAACAAATTGTCCATTAATACGTTTGCTATATTACTGTTTGCCGGTATTTTTTCTTTTATGGCTTCAATGAGCCCTTCATTTAATTTATTTGTTATCATAATCATTGTCCTTTTCTTGTTTTCTTGATTTAAAACAAATAAGAGTAGAGAGATGTTTCGCATATCGCAACTATTTTCATTTTGTGGTTCATTTTTTGGCTTGTGTGGGGGTGAATGAAATTTTATATGAAATAAAAAAGTTCATAATATTTGCATAATTAGGGTGAATCGTCTACATTTGTCCGTGCATAAATGGAACTTATAATACATGAAAAGAATATTAGTTAGCGGTGGGGCCGGATTTATAGGTTCACATCTCTGTACCAGATTGGTGAATGAAGGTAATGATGTTATTTGTTTAGATAACTTGTTTACAGGTTCAAAGAGTAATATCGTGCATTTGATGGACAATTATCATTTTGAGTTTGTACGTCATGATGTGGCATTTCCATATAGTGCAGAGGTTGATGAAATTTATAATTTAGCTTGCCCTGCTTCCCCTATACATTATCAACATGATGCCATTCAGACGATAAAGACGTCTGTAATGGGGGCTATTAATATGCTGGGATTGGCTATGCGTGTAAATGCTAAGATATTGCAGGCTTCTACCAGTGAGGTGTATGGTGACCCGATGGTACATCCACAACCTGAAAGCTATTGGGGGAATGTAAACCCTATTGGCTATCGTTCATGTTATGACGAGAGTAAAAGATGTGCCGAAACTCTTTTTATGGATTATTATCGTCAAAATGATGTTCGCGTAAAGATTATCCGCATTTTCAATACATACGGTCCTCGTATGCTTCCTAACGACGGACGAGTTGTTTCTAATTTTATAGTTCAGGCATTGCAAAATCAGGATATTACTATTTATGGTTCGGGAGAACAAACACGCAGTTTTCAGTATGTAGATGATTTGATCGAAGGAATGATCCGGATGATGAATACTCCTGATGATTTTACAGGACCTGTGAATATTGGTAACCCTAATGAGTTTTCTATCCTTGAATTGGCAAAAAAAGTAATTGAACTGACTGGTTCGAAATCAAAGATTATATTTAAGCCTTTGCCGCATGATGACCCTAAACAGCGTCAGCCGGATATTACATTGGCAAAGGAGAAATTGAATTGGAAACCAACGGTAGAACTGGAGGAAGGTCTTGGACGTATGATTAATTATTTTAAAGATTATAAAGTATAAAACAACCAGATAAAGCTATATAAAAGATGAACATGGAAATAAATCCTTCAGAATACAAAATACTAATTGTAGATGACGTAATGTCGAATGTATTGTTGCTGAAGGTGCTTCTTACTAATGAGAAGTTTCAGATTGCGACAGCCAGTAACGGTCGTCAAGCGTTGGATCAGGTGACAAAAGAGAAACCTGATCTTGTTCTGTTGGATGTGATGATGCCTGATATGAGTGGCTTTGAAGTTTCTCAGCAACTGAAAGCTAATCCGGAAACGGCAGAAATTCCGATCATCTTTTTGACTGCTTTGAATAGTACGGCAGATATCGTGAAAGGCTTTCAGGTAGGAGGCAATGACTTTATTTCAAAACCTTTTAATAAAGAAGAGTTGATCATTCGTGTCACTCACCAAATCTCGCTGATTGCTGCTAAGCGTATAATTGTAGCACAGACAGAGGAATTGAGAAAGACGATTATCGGACGTGATAAGCTTTATTCTGTAATAGCTCATGACCTTCGTTCGCCGATGGGATCTATTAAAATGGTATTGAATATGCTTATATTGAATCTGCCAAGTGATACTATAGGACCGGAGATGTATGAGTTGCTGACGATGGCTAATCAGACAACGGAGGACGTGTTCTCTTTGCTTGATAATTTATTGAAATGGACTAAGAGTCAGATCGGTAAGTTGAAGGTAGTATATCAGGATATTGATATGGTAGAAGTTACTGAAGGGGTGATAGAGATCTTCTCGATGGTAGCTGAACTGAAAAAGATCAGTATTCGTTTGGAAACACCAAGCAAGTTGGACGTACATGCTGACATTGATATGATAAAAACAGTTATCCGTAATTTGCTTAGTAATGCTATTAAGTTTAGTAATGAAGAAACTGAGATATTAGTAACAGTACAAGAACAGGAGGGTATGGCTGTGGTGAGTGTAAAAGACAGTGGTTGTGGTATCGACGAAGAGAACCAGAAAAAACTGTTGCATACAGATACTCATTTCAGTACTTTTGGAACAAATAATGAAGAGGGTTCCGGACTTGGTTTGCTTCTCTGCCAAGACTTTGTTATTAAGAATGGCGGTAGGTTGTGGTTTACATCTGCTAAGGGAGAAGGATCTACATTCAGTTTCTCTATCCCATTGAAAAAATAAACAAGAGAAAATTTATATTATAAGTATTATAAATTATACCCGAAGCCTGCTTTATAGAGAAAGAGGGCTTCGGGATTCTTTTTTACAAGATATATCTATTATGAAATTACGTTTTTACTATCTCGCTTTATGGATACTTATAGTTGTTCTTGGACTCGGTTCACGGACTTACGGTGATTATTTGCCTTCATGGGTTGCTACTTATGCCGGAGATACACTGTGGGCTGCCATGGTATATTTTGGAATAAGTTTTCTTTTTCCTTTTACCCGTTTATTGCGAAGAGCGACGATTGCTCTGCTGTTTTCTTATTGTATTGAAGTGAGCCAGCTTTATCAGGCCGATTGGATAAATGTAATTCGGGGTACTACTTTGGGGGCTTTGGTTTTGGGACACGGATTTTTATGGTCTGATATGTTGTGCTATACAATTGGGGTTGGACTGGCAGTATTGATAGACTTCTTCTTTACTACTCATAAGAGGTAACATGTAGGACATGAGCAAAACAGAATATTCTTTATTAGACAGAAGAACATAAGAACAAATAAGAAAACATGAGTTACATCATACTGTGAATATGTTCTTCTGTCTAAAAATAATTCTTTGGTCGTTTAGCTCCATTATATAGCGTTAGGAATTATTGCCGCGATATAACAATTATCATCCGGATATTCGGATTTAAAGATATTATAGGCTATACCTATTGCCTCTTCTGGCGAATCAGCTTCAATATTCTCCTTAATATTAAGAGATTCAATCTCTTTGCCTTCTTTTACGAGTACATAATAAATGATCACAACATACTTCATACCTTATGATATTTAAGTGCCGGAAATAGTGCCGGAAATACAAACATACGCCTTTTTATTCATAAAATCAAAATAAGTAATAGAAGTATTCTATGCAGAAATAAGCCTGTATGGATAAAAAAATAGATTTGAGGAGAGAAATAGGAAGCATTTTTATACTTTTGCGACCGATTTGGGATAAGATACAATCGCGCGAAGAAAATAAACGTTATGGATATATTTTGGAACACTATTGCGGGGTACAACTCGGCTACCTGGCTTTTTCAGTTGATAATTGTTATCATTGGTATCATTCTCACAGGGTTATTGTTGAGAAGGCCAGAGTCGTGGGTAAAGTTGTCGATGAAGTTTTATCTTATATTCCTTTACATATGGATTGCGGTGGTGTATTACTATATTTATTGTGCCGAACGTAGTTACAATGTTGTGATGGCTTTGTTTTGGGGAGTGATGGCCGTAATATGGATATGGGATACTTTGACCGGATATACTACATTGGAGCGTAGCCGTAAATATGATGGTCTGGCATATATCCTGCTGGCTATGCCTTTTATTTATCCTTTACTTTCTTTGGCACGCGGACTAACATTTCCGGGTATTACCTCTCCGGTGATGCCTTGTTCGGTAGTGGTATTTACTATCGGGTTGCTATTGTTGTTTGCTCGTAAAGTGAATATGTTTCTTGTACTTTTCCTTTGCCATTGGTCGCTCATCGGACTATCCAAGACCTATTTCTTTCATATTCCTGAGGATTTTTTGCTTGCCAGTGCTTCTGTGCCGGCACTTTATCTTTTCTTCAGAGAATATTTTCTGAACAGGTTGCATACCGATACACAACCCAGAGCAAAACTTATTAATTTATTACTTGTCTCTGTTTGTATTGCTTTGGGGGTTATTCTTACAGTTACCATGTTTCTACAACTGACTCCGGCCTAATCGTGTGGTCATTCTTGTCAAGAGCAGATTTATTGATTATTAACCTAAAAACAGTTTTTGGAGGAGAGAATATCTGTTTCATTGCAACACAGTAACATTTGCATCGCAACATATAAGGAAATGTGTCGTAACATACCAGCAAACGAATCGTAACATACCATGTAATTTTAAATAAGTACCGAAGAAATCTCGTTGAATACCCCGTTTATATGCCTTCAGGAGCCGGTGCAAAAAAATAAAGGAGAAAGTTGTGACTTCCTCCTTTACAAATGTTCTAACCGAATCTATTTTATGATTACGTTTACAAAGATAACCTGTTTCTTTATGAAAGTCAAGTAAATAAGGATTTATTTTACAGGAAACAGATACTTTTCTTTACTATTTCTTTATTTTATAAAATGTGCGCAGTGCATACCGGATGACCTTTCCCGGAAGCCAGCCCTTAACTTTGGCAAACATCACTTGCGACAACGGTCCGGTAAGTGTACGGAAAGGAGGGTTCTCTTTTTCTACTAATTTCAATACGGCGGTTGCAAACTTTGAAGGCGCGCAACCGTTTGTTTCAGCTTCTTCTATAATCTTTAGTGTATCTGTAAAGTATTGCCCGTAGTCGGAACTGTTCAGGGTGGCGGCAGAGATATTCCGGTTGGCTGTAAATCCTGTATTAAAATCTCCCGGTTCCACCACGCATACTTTGATACCAAATGGATGTACTTCCAGCGAAAGAGCTTCACTGTATCCTTCTATTGCGAACTTTGAAGCAGAATAAAAGCCCTGGTAGGGTACTGCTATTAGTCCTGCGATAGAACTGATATTGATTATCTTTCCTTTACGTTGCCTGCGCATGATGGGTAGTACGGAACGACATACACGAACCATACCCAGAAAATTCGTATCCATTTGCAGGGCAATTTCTTTATCAGTTGCCAGTTCCAGTGCACCGCCGATGCCCATGCCGGCATTGTTTATCAGTACATCAATGCGTCCCCGCTCTTTCATTATATGTTCCACTACGCAATGTATAGAACTGTTATCAGTAACGTCTGCAACAAGCATCGTCACATTTCCTTTGTTCTCGGTTTGCTTTCGGCTTGTGCCATATACGATATGTCCTTGTGCAGCGAGAGTTTGTGCCGTTATCTTTCCGAACCCCGAAGAGGCGCCGGTGATGAGTATAACTTGTGATTGTTTCATGAATTGTTTTTGATTTTGGGACAACAAAGATAGATATATTCTCTCATGGAGATGTATTCATGGAGATTAATTTACTTACTTTTCTGTTTGGATAATGATAGAAGGGAATGTGTATGGAAGTTCTTTTTTTACGTAATGCTATCATCATCAGGTGTTTCCTTTATCATCTGTTCGGTTAATTGTTACCTACTAATAGCTACTTTTGCTATAATACCCTTTTTAATATACCAATTAGTGACGATTGTGTACCCCGGTGCTTCTCTCTACCTTTACAACCCGTAATGTTCCGCTTTTTTCTGTATTTCTATCTGATAATAAATTACAGATATCCGCTCCGGAACTATTGACTATTTTAATTACACCTTTATTATTATGAATGAGAAAACAACTACTATTACTTTTATTTTTTGTCTGCTAACAGCAGGACTTACTGCCCAGAATCCCACTTTACAATGGGTTACTGCACAAGACGGTATGGGACTTGAAATTCCCCATGATATCAAACCTTCTTCGGATGGTAACGTGTTTCTTTTCAATGACTTTGCATCCAGCGCCCAGGAGAGTAGTTATGATCCTGACGGAGAGATTAACAAAGGGTACTCCAAAACTACAGATTATTATTATTACAATATTGCGGACGGTTCCGGAACCTCAGAGAAAACCTCTACCGGTGCACTTGATATGACAACTAAAGACGGGAACAAGAATATGACCCTCTATAAAGTTGATACCGACGGGCACCTTATCTGGGGAGTCTGCACCAATGCCGGATACTTTGATAGCGGTGGAGCCATAGCGCCTACGAATGATGGTGGTGCAGTGTTAGCTCTTAAAATGCGCCATTCTGAGAAAGGAGCCTATCGGAGTGATGTCATTTGTAGTTTCGTAGACAGTGAAGGTGTCGAAACTGTTGTGAACTGGGATGCTCCCGATTATGAAACATACGGTGGTGTTTACCAGCCCGTTATTGCTAAAATCAGTAAAGATGGCAAGATAGAATGGGCAAAACGTATTCCGGTGGATTATAAGGTAGTGACAATAGACGGAAGTAAAAAGAAACTTAGTGATAACTTTGAGATTAATGATATGGTGGCTGACGGAGATAATAATCTCTATCTGACAGGTGTTTACCGTACTTCTATAAACTTTGGACGCAGTGCCAATCTCAGTTCTCCCCACAATGTAGAAGGATGGAATGGAGATGTGCAAGGTACAGTGCCCGGTGATCTTTTTGTTGTGAAACTCAACGCTGCCGGAGAGGCTCAATGGGGGATAACCACCAAAGGGCAGATTACCAGTGAAACACCTAAAAGTATTTGCTTGTCCGGAGAAAATCTATATGTGAGCGGTTATCTACATGGTGATGGAGAAAAAGCGATCAGTCTGGGCAGCAGTCGTCTGGTTCCTACTGATAAGGATTGTCTTTTCTACAGTTGTATTTCTACAGCCGGTGATGTGAAATGGGCGCGTGTATTGCGATCGGTACAGCATCCTGTCACACAAGCCAGTGCTCGTGTGAAACCTACCTGTATCTCTGTTTCAGGGAATGATTTATATCTCGGAGGTTCTTTTTATGGCAATATGATGGAAGGCGATAAGGTATGGCTCGAAAATGATCTTCCAATGACGAACGGACTGCGTGCATATATACTAAAATGTAGTGCAGAAGACGGAACAGTGAAGAATGCGGTGAAAATAGAGGGAGGGCTGACGGAAGTAGAAGATATCCTGCCCAAGGATGGTAAACTACTGGCTCCGGGATATGATTTGTATGGTACTTCTAATCTTTATGTACTTGATGAAGTATTGGGAAACCTACAGACATATCCACTTAAGAACTCTTTAATGACAGCTACCCAGGGAGGTGTTCTTATAGGAAACCGTCTGATCTCGGCAATGAATGCTAATAAATCGGCAACCTTTCCGGGAAGTGACATGACATTGGAGGTGATTAATAATGGTGATGCCAACTACCGGGCCTGTGTCTTTACAGGGCATGATATCTCATCAATTGTAACGGGTATAGGGGATATACCTGCTGGTATTTCGGATGATACATTCCGTATATATTCCGGTCGGGGAGAAATAACCGTAGAGACTGCTACTGCCTGTCAAGTACGTATATATGGTATTGACGGCAGGCTTGTTGATAGTTTTTATGTTTCAGCGGGACGTACAGTTCATTCGTTGGCGGCAGGACTTTATATCGTAAACGGGTGTAAAACGGTAGTTCTTTAACGATAGGGGGATTCTCTGTTAATGATATGGAGTTAGAGAGACTATTATGCTTATGGGCTAAATCAAAACAGTTTCTTAATTTAAAACCCCAATAAACTTCGTCTATTAATATGATAAGTATTGATTCAAAATTAGTATACTCTATAATATGAATTTATTGAAACGTAAATGATCGCAGATTTTCGCAAATTAGATAGCTGCGTTCTGCTTGAAAACAATATTCCTTATAGGAAATCTGCGTTCATACGCGTTTATTTGCGTTTCAATAATAATCCGCTAAATAATCATTTAATGGTGATGTATTACTTATCTAAACTACTTTAAGATTTTATGAATCGCGAAACGATAATTTATAGTATTCTTTTGTGTATCACTTTTCTACTTCCCATACAGACCCTTGTAGCCGAAGATAAGATAATCTTTAGTGGTATGGTTCGGGATGCCATCACCCGGGAATCACTTCCTTATGCTACTATTCAGCTGGAAGGCAAACAACGGTATTCGGTCGTGGCGGGTGATAACGGAGACTTTCATCTGCCTGCAGTTATTCCGGGTTCTTATACACTTAAAGTTTCTTTTATCGGCTATGGACGTTACCAGAAAACACTTGATTTACAACGTAGCACTCATCTTACCATTTCTCTCCGGTCGGACAATCAACTGAACGAAGTAATCATTACCGCCACAGAATCCAAAGGCATCGTTACTACCTCCCGGATAGACCGTCCTGCTATGGCGCATCTTCAGCCCACCAGCTTCACCGATTTGCTTGAACTTCTTCCCGGTGGGATGTCACGTGACCCGGATATGGGAGCTGCCAATACAATGACTCTTCGTGAAACAGGAGGAATAGATTCTAATGGTAACAAGACTGCCGTGGGGAAGGATTATTCTATTACTTCACTGGGCACACTTTTCGTTGTCGATGGCATTCCTATTAATACGGATGCCAACCTGCAGGCAATACCCGGATCTGATGATACGGTGGAAAGTGGTCGCAATATAGTAAACCGGGGTGTGGATATGCGTTCTATCTCTACAGACGACATAGAAAGTGTAGAGGTAGTACGTGGTATTCCCTCTGCCGAATATGGCAATCTCACCAGTGGAATGATCAATATAAAGAAGATACGTAAAGTAACTCCTCTCAATGCACGTTTCAAAGCCGATGGGTACAGTAAGTTACTGGCTGTTGGAAAAGGTTTTGCACTACCTTGGAGCGAAGATCTTGTGATGAATGCCGATATCGGTTATCTTGATGCCAAACCCGATCCGCGCAATAATCTGGAGAACTATAAACGTATCAATGCTTCCCTGCGTTTCACATGGAACTGGAAACATGATACATGGACCATGCGTTATGAACCTGCCATCGACTATACCGGTTCCTTTGATAATGATAAGTTAGACCCTGAGCTGAATTATGGTAACACCGATACTTACAAGACCATTTATAATCGTGCTTCACTAACCAATAATTTCTTCTGGACATTCCCCCGGATAAAGGCCATTAAGGGAATAGGGTTAAACTCTTCTGTAAGTGCTCAGTTTGACCGTCTCGAACGCCGTAAGCTTGTTGCTCCGCAACGTTATGCTATTGTACCTTCTACGGTAGAAGGGGGAGAACATGATGCAACCTTACTTTTTAAAGAATATATTGCCGACTATCTGAGTGATGGTAAGCCTTTTGATATTTTCGTCAAATTGAAAGGAGATTTTACTTTTGGTCCCAGCTGGTTAACGAACAATGCCCGTGCAGGTACGGAATGGGGTTATACCAAGAACTTTGGACGGGGAGAAGTGTATGATCTTAGCCGTCCGCTTTCTACCGGAGGATGGAGTAGTCGTCCGCGTGCTTACAAAGATATTCCGGCTTTACAGAACCTTGCTTTCTTTGCCGAGGATATAGCCACTGTACGTATGGGGACCCACAAGCTGGAAATAATGGGAGGATTGCGTGCCCTGTCGCTTATCGGTCTTGACAAACGATATACGCTGAATGGCAAGTTCTACCTCGACCCGCGTCTCAATGTCCAATGGGTCTTTCCTGCGATCCGTGTGGGAGGTCATGATCTCAACATCTCTTTGGGAGGTGGGGTAGGCTGGACCACCAGAATGCCTACATTGGACTATCTTTTCCCCAATAAGTATTATAACGACATCATTCAGTTGGGGTATTATGATGCTCTTCATCCGGAACAAAACAGCCGTTTCAACATACGTACGTATGTAGAAGATCGTACTAACTATGATCTTCGGGCCGCCCGTAATAAGAAGTGGGAGATTCGCACCGATTTTGCTTACAATGGAAACCGCCTCTCGGTGACTTATTTCCGGGAGACGATGAATTCCGGATTCCGTTATATGGCTTCTTATGCTTCTTATTTTTACAAGAAGTATGATGATGGTAACATAGTAAGTTCCGAACTTCAGGGACCACCCGATCTGGCAGACCTGCCATATACCGAAACAAAAAAACTGGATGGGTATTCAAAGGCAGCCAATGGCAGTTATTTACTTAAAGAAGGAGTAGAGTTCTTGTTTAACTCTAAACGTATAAAGCCCTTACGTACAGCTATAAACGTAAGTGGCGCTTGGTTTCGTTCCACGTATACTAATAGCCTGCCTACGTTTCGTACGGTTAGTGAAGTAGTAAATGACGTATCTATTTCCGACCGTTATGTGGGACTCTATGATTGGAACGATGGCAATACTTACCAACAGTTCAACACCAATCTGATGCTGGATACACAAATACCGGAATGGGGATTGATTTTCTCTACCTCTGTGCAGTGTATGTGGTTCACCAGCAAACAAACCAAATACAAAGAAGGCGTCCCTATGGCTTATCTCTCTGCCGAAGATGGTCAGTTACATCCATATACCGATGTTTCCCGGGAAGATCTTTATTTGCAGCACCTCATCATCCCGTTTAGTTCGGGGATGTTTGATAAGTACACTGTGCCTATGGCTTTTTACGTCAACCTTAAAGCAACCAAGAAGATAGGCAAATATATGAGTCTCTCATTCTTTGCCAATAGGTTGCTGGATTATACTCCCGACTTTACGAGCAATGGGCAGACGATTCGTCGGAATGTAAATCCGTATTTCGGTATGGAATTGAATTTTACTTTATAAGTGTTTATTTGAAAGATTATGAAATATAGAAAAGTTATCAACCTCCTGGCTTTAGCAATGGTATTGACCGTTACTGCCTGTAATGATTCAGAGGATGTTTCCCGCACTACCGCTGGGATTACGATTAATTTTCCCGAAGGTATATCAGCCGGAGCTGTATCACATGATACGTTGACCTTTGTCAATGTTGCTACCGGTGAATCGGTTAAAATACCCGCATCCCAAACTCCTGTATTACCTCAAGGGCTTTACAACTGCTTCTATAAAGCGGATGTTACTTACCAGGAAAACGGAGATCAGATAGAAGGACGTTTACGCGGAGCCAGTGAGTCTGTAAAACTGATTGGCAGTGAGACTTCTTTTACGATGAACACTCATTTACTTATTGATGAGAATGATTTTATCATTGAAGAGATCTTTTTTACCGGAACACTACGTGCGAGTAATAAGCAGTATTATGGCGACGATTATGTGAAGATATATAACAATACAGACCGTATACTCTATGCCGATGGGCTGGCATTGGTGGAGTCTAAGTTTATTTCTACAGAAAAGTATGACTATACTCCGGATATCCGTGAGGATACAATGACGGTACATGCCATCTATGTAGTGCCGGGAAGCGGTAAAGAACATCCGGTTCTTCCCGGGCAGAGTATGATTTTGTGTGATACCGGGATCGATCATCGCGTAGCCAATCCGAACTCCTTTGATCTGAGCGCCGCCGATTTTGAATGGTATGATGTTTCTACGGAACCCAATAATATGGATATTGACAGTAAAACCGTACCTAATCTGGATAAGTGGTATTGTTATACGTTATCTTTTTGGGTACTTCATAATCGTGGTTTCCGTTCGTATGCACTGGCGCGGATCAATACCTCTAAAGAAGACTATCTGAAGAAATATTTCTATCGCTATAACTACATCATGCAACTGCCGCAAGGCAACTACCCGATGACACAAAAGGCATATAAACTTCCCAACGACTGGATTGTGGACGGAGTGAATTGCAGCGTCGGGACAGAGCGGGTATGGAATGTTCTTCCGCCTACGGTGGATGCCGGGTGGACTCATTGTGGTAAGATGGATAAAGATCCTACACGATACTTTAAGAGTGTACGGCGCAAGATGCTTTATCTTGACGATAAGGGAAACCGTGTACTTCAGGATACCAATAATTCTACGGATGACTTTAACACAGAGTGTGTACCTTCCATCATCGAGCAGCAACATACGGCCATGAATGCCGATGGTACAATTGCAGAGATAGTGACGTATGACGGAGTACAACCGGTAAGGAACTGAGATGTATCTATATAGAACAAAATACATAATGGGCAGAATCGTTATCATTATTATATTATTTTCTGCAGGCTGCCGAGGCGTGTATGCTGCTGATAGTTTATCGGTGCAGCGTCGTATAAATGCCAATCAGTCATCGGCAGAAAAGGATTTCTTTTCATTAGTTTATACCAATCCTGCAATGAAATTCAGGCAGTATACTTATACGTTGAACGAACTCCGTGCAGGAGGGGAGTATCGGCACGAACAGCAGCCTTTTGTTATTCAGGAAGGCAATGGCAGACGAATGGGACTGGTTGATGTCAATTCTTTCATCCGTAAGGGGCAGAGTAGTCTTTGGGGAGAGGCCCGTTACGTGAATGGAAAGAAGTTGGGACGCAACTGGAATGAAACATCCGACTACACGTTGCTCTATCCCTATGTTATGGGCGATACGGTAGGAGGAAATCTAAAGTCCGAACAATACTACTTTGCCGGAGGATATGCCCGGCAGACCGGACGTTTCACCTTTGGAGTTGATGCTTCTTATTGTGCTAATATTGAATACCGTAATGCCGATCCCCGTCCCAAAAACTTAACGGGTGATTTGAATGTAGCTGTTGGCGTAGTAACGAAATTAGGGGCTTCGTACGTTGCGGGTGTTTCGCTTCGTGCACGTAAGTATAAGCAGACCAATGAGCTGGTTTTCTATAACGAATTGGGTGTTCCCAATATCTATCACCTCACAGGGATGGGTACTGATTATTATCGTTTTCGTGGTAACAGGGGAAAAACGTTTTATAAAGGAAGGGCCTTTGGCGGAAGTATTAATCTGTTACCTTATGAGGCCGGTACAACAGGATTCACGGCTTCGGTGGCTTATGACTACTTCACTTTTGATAAAATAATTTCTTCACTCAATGAACTGCCTATGGCAGAGGTGGGCGAACATACAGTGAAAGCCGAGGCAGCCTGGCGCAATCTTTCTACAGTATATCAATGGGGAGTAAAAGGAGAAGCTTCTTTCGTCAAACGTACAGGTACGGAAAATCTGTTTGGTGATGCGGCTAATAATACTTATCCTCTGATTGCTTCGGAGAAGATGTATTATAATGATGTGGCTCAAGTGGGGCTTTCGGGCTTTTATGAACATATTAGTGCGGGAGATGTGCGGTACTCCATACTACCCGCTGTGAAGTACAGAAGTATACGTACGCGTTATGTATATCCGAAACGGCAGATGGATATTAATCATCTGACTGGTGAGATCTTATTGCGTGCTTCTCGCCCTTACGGGCGTTACCTGTTGCAGGGTGAGGTAGGTGCTCTTTATACAGCTTCTGTTTCTCCGTCTTTACTTTTATCCGGTACTTCCCACACAGGGGAGTCTCAGCAGGCGATGGATGAAGGGCTTAATGCACCTGTGTATAGTAACTATCGCTATCTTTCAGAAGATAACGCTTTGATCTGTGTGGCTGTTCGTTGTGATTATTCTCCGCGAACCAGTTACAGTCTTTTCCTTGCCGTTCGCTATGAGCATGGATGGCAACAGGCCGGGAAAATGGCTTCTGATTATGTTACGGCTTCTGTTGGGGTAGCCTTTTAGAGTTGACAATTTGACAGTTGACAATTGACAGTTACTATGCAGTGTGACCATACAATCTGATTTTTTTTCTGAGAGGAAGGAGGAGAAAGATTTCGATCCGGTTGGTTTGTTCTACGCAGCTCAATTGGCATATTGGCACATTATTTAATAGGCATATTATTCAATTATTTATAATTAAAAACAAGAATTAAATGAAAAAACAATTACTTCTCATCTCCGGGACACTGATGCTGACGGCAGCATTGCTCCCGGCATCTGTCTCTGCTGCAAACTGGACGGATGACAGTCAAAAACCAGATACCCTTTGGTATACGGAACATAAATCTGCGACAGAATATACATTAACGAAGCCTGAAGAGCTTGCCGGACTTTCTATTCTGGTGAATACATATAAGTATACCTTCGATGGAAAAACGGTGAAGTTGGGTAATGATATCGATCTTACTGCAACAGTGGATGACGCACCGGTATTATGGACACCGATTGGTAACTATATCCGCAATAGAACAGAAATCTATTTCCAGGGTACTTTTGACGGACAAGGACACACCATTGACGGTGTAAATGTGAGTGGGGATGTGGATTGTTCCGGTTTCTTCGGTGCTCTCAACAAAGCTATTATACGCAATGTGACAATCGGTGAAAAGTCAAAGTTTACAACTACCAAAACGGTTGCCGTTGCCGGTGCTTTGGCAGCTTCCGTAATCGAAAGCCGCATCATCGGATGTACCAACCGGGGCGAAGTTTCTGTCATTAAAAACCAGAATATACATATTGGTGGACTGGTAGGAGCGGCACGTGCCAAATGCTACGTTGCTAATAGCCGGAACTATGGAAACATTGATAATGGCGGATATGTAGGAGGAATTTGCGGATATATTCAGGCGGACACTCTGGTGAACTGTGTGAACTACGGAGAGATTAAGGAAGCTTCCAACAAAGCAGGCGGACTTACCGGGTATGGCTATGGTGATTATCAGGTACTCAATTGCATCAATGCCGGAAAGGTAATCAATGGTGGCGGTATTATCGGACAGGCTGCCGGAGGAATGTCTGCCGCTGCATTGAAAGGACGAATGGCAAACTGTGTAAATCTGGGTGAAGTAAGCGGTACAGGACATAGTATCGTTATGACAACTACACATACTACCCTTATTCGTAATTATTCGATAGATAACGGGTTGTCTGCCGGAACCATTCCTTTTACCGTACTTACAGATGAGCAATTGAAAAGTGAGAAACTGGCAAAAGAACTGACTCTTGGTGCCGGTTACGAGAACCAACGTACCGGAGGAACACTGGGTGCTGTTACATGGACATCTGTTGCAGGTGAATATGTGGCATTAGGTAATGATGCTGCTACTCAAACCTACCGGGTCAGTATAGTGCCTACTCTGTTGGGTGAACTATCTGCATCTCCTTTGGCTTCGGATGACGCAATGTCTCTTTACAGTGAAGCCGGTGCTCAGGTTGTTCTTGCCGTAACTGCTTATCAGGGATACAATTTCTCCGGATTTAAATTGGGTGAAGAAGCCAAAACCGGTAATACATTTGCAATGCCTGCAGAAGATGTAAAGATAGAACTGCTCTTTAATGCAGGTACAGCCACCACATGGGCGGATATGGCACAACATGCTGTTGCTTCTACCGACTATAAACTGGATGGCACGGCCTATGAGGTATATACAGCTAAAGGGCTTGCTTATGTTGCATCTAAAGTGAATGCCGGAGAAACGAATATTGAAACGACTGTTAAGCTGATGTCTGATATTGATCTTGGTGTGAACAATGCGGCAGGTGAAACCTTATTATGGGTACCTATAGGAACTGAGACGAATAAGTTTGGTGGAATCTTTGATGGTAATGACTTTTCGATACAGAATATGTATATCAATGCCACTATAAAATATGCCGGATTATTTGGATCTGCCAGTGGTGCTGAGATTAAGAATGTGAGTATTGCTGCCAATTGTAAGCTTTCTTCTACACAACAATATTTCGGTGCTGTGGCAGGAGGTATAAGCAATACTGTTATCACAAACTGTCACAATGCTGCTGCAATTGAAGCATCGGGAATGTACGTAGGTGGTATCGTTGGAGACGCTATTGGTGCACAAACAGTTATTTCTCTCTGTTCTAATACAGGTACTATTACTTCAACCAATATGATGGTAGGCGGTATTGCCGCACGCCTTGGTGATAATAATGCCGTTTGTACAATATACAACTGTTTTAATACCGGTGCTCTTTCCGGTAAAGGAACAGTTGGAGGATTGGTTGCTATGTTGCAGTCACCTACTGCAGGACCGGCGCGTAGTCTTATCGCTAATAGCTATAATACAGGTGTGATTACTTCTGCTGCAAATGCGGCCGGAGGTATTGTAGCCATGATCAATGCTTATTCTGAAGTAAAAAATTGTATTAACTCAGCTACAGTAACAACCGCTGTTAAGTATGCAGGTGGAATTGTAGGACAGAATACCAGTAAAGATAAGCCGGGTATTATTACACGCAGCTATTATCTGGAAAACACTGTTACTGCCGCTACAGATCTCAACTCAGAAGGAAATGCTCTTACTGAAACTGAAATGTATGGAAGTGCTATTGCTACCGAAATGTCTGGTTTTGCCGGATATCTGAATAATATTGAATTGACTACCTATCTGCAATGGACTTCTTCTAAAACATCCTGTCCTACTTTCGGTACAAAGAATACAGTATCGACTCCTGCCTATATATTTACAGTAGAAGAACCGGAGCATGGAACTTATACACTGACCAAGCCCGTTGCCGTACTTGCCAAAGATTCTGCTACTTTCTTCCTGAAGCGAAACATAGCAGTAGAATTAGCCGTTACACCGGACAACGGTTATGAGTTTGAAGCTTTACGTGTTAATGGCGTATTGCTGGCTGAAGGAGTGAAAACATTCCGTACTGCTGCCGAAAATACAACAGTTGAGATTGTTTTCCGTTCCACAGGAGGAACAGGCATTACGGATACGGATCTGTCAAAAGAAGTACAGGTTTGGGCAACCGATGCAACACTGCATATGATACTTGCCCAATCAGCTTCTGTTCTTGTCTCAACTATGGATGGACGCATTGTCATGCGTGAGCAGATGCAGGAGGGTACTTATGAGTATGCTCTACCTCGTGGATTCTATATTGTGAAAGTAGAAAATACTTCTTATAAAGTTTATGTGAGATAAATAGTTTTGTGTTTTTTATAGCATACGGATAAGACCGGATCAGATAAGGCGGATGACGACGGAGCAGATTTTTTCTTTGATTATCAATAAACAAGATAAAAGATCCGTTGTCATTCGTTTTGTTTTATCCGTCTTATCCGTGTGTTATGAGAACATAACGCAGCATTGATTCAATACCGCTTTCGTTGTTTTACCTAATTATGGGTACATCTATTGTCTTGTCTAAGTGGAGAATACCTATTTCGGGGTATTTATATCCATAGCAGGATGTGTAACTTTGCAGAGTTTATAACATTCATTTACATATACTAAAACAAAAATAATGAAAACCAGAAGAATTACTATTATTGCTGCTATTGCAGCCCTCGTTTTTGTAGGTACTTCCTGTGGAAACAAAACACAGAAAACTTCTCAGGAAGAAGTGACTACAGTAGAACAATCCGCCAACAGCGGTGCTCTCGAAATAGATAATCTGCTTGCCGATGCAGAATCACTTGCCGGACAGGAGGTGACCGTGGAAGGAGTTTGTACACATATATGCAAGCATGGCGGTCGTAAAATCTTTCTGATGGGGAGTGATGATACACAAACGATTCGTGTTGAAGGCGGTAGTGTCGGTAAGTTTGACCAGAAATGCGTTAATTCGATTGTTCGTGTCACCGGAACATTGAAAGAACAGCGTGTGGATGAAGCATATTTGCAAAATTGGGAGTCGCAACTTAAAGCTAAGGCTGCCGAGAAACATGGTGAAGGTGAAGCTGCTTGTAGTACAGAGAAGAAAGCCCGCGGTGAGACAGCCAATACCCCTGAAGCACGTATTGCTGATTTTCGTGCAAAGATAGCGGATCGTAAGGCTAAAACGGGAAAAGATTATTTGTCGTTCTATTTCCTTGAAGCATCCTCTTATGACATTCAAGGGTAATAATATCCGGAAGTGGAGTCGCGTTATACATCGCGACTTTTCTTTCTTTTTTTCAGGAATGTTATTGATATATGCTATATCCGGTATCGTGATGAATCACCGGGATACGATAAATCCCAATTATTCGGTAGAACGACGCGAATATACTGTTACTACCCCTCTGCCTCAAAAAGCAACCATGGATAAAACAGCGGTGCTTACTCTTCTGCAACCATTGGGCGAAGAAAAAAACTATACCAAGCATTACTTTCCCCAGCCGGAGATAATGAAGGTGTTCCTCAAAGGTGGATCTAACCTGCAGGTAAATGTACAGACAGGAACTGCCGTCTACGAATCTGTGACCCGTCGCCCCTTCTTGAGTGCTGTGGTCCGTCTTCACTATAACCCCGGACAGTGGTGGACTGTCTTTGCCGATATCTTTGCTGTTGGCCTTATCCTGATTACTGTTTCCGGTATCATCATGCTCAAAGGTAAAAAAGGAATTGCCGGGCGGGGAGGGATAGAGTTGGTAGCAGGAATACTTATTCCACTGGCATTTCTCTTCTTTTTCTAATCAGAATTTTATAGTAATAATTACAAATAAATGGAACCAATCATAGAATGTAACAACCTGACCCATTACTACGGCAAACGGTTAATATATGAAAATCTAACTTTTAGTGTACCTAAAGGGCGTATTCTCGGTCTGTTGGGGAAGAATGGTACAGGCAAAACCACTACTATTAATATTTTGAGTGGCTATCTGAAACCCCGTTCGGGAGAGTGCCGTATTTTTGGACAGGATATTCAGACAATGGAACCTTCATTACGTCGCAATATCGGACTGCTGATTGAAGGTCATGTGCAATACCAGTTCATGACCATTACCCAAATAGAAAAATTTTATGCCGCCTTTTATCAGGGACAATGGAAAAAGGAAGCCTATTATGAGCTGATGAATAAGCTGCAAGTTGCTCCCGGACAACGTATCTCACGTATGTCCTGCGGACAGCGTTCGCAGGTTGCTTTAGGGCTTATACTTGCTCAAAATCCAGAGTTGTTAGTACTCGATGATTTCTCTTTGGGACTCGATCCCGGTTATCGTCGTCTGTTTGTGGATTACCTGCGTGACTATGCCCGTGCCGAAAATAAAACCGTTTTTCTCACCTCCCATATTATACAAGATATGGAGCGGCTTATAGATGACTGCATTATGATGGACTATGGTAAGATTCTGATTCAGAAACCGGTTGGAGAATTACTTGATAAGGTACGCCGTTTTACATGGACGGTACCGGAGGGATATACTTGCCCTTCTATAGAAAGGCTTTATCACCCTTCCGTGATACGTAATACGCTTGAAACATACTCGTTTCTTTCACCGGTTGAAGTAGAAAGTTTACTGAATGTAAAGGGAATACCTTTCACTGATGTTCATAGTGAACGTGTCAATTTGGAAGATGCTTTTATTGGACTGACTGGTAAATATTAAATGAAGAACATTATGAACGCTATATTTTATAAAGAATGGATCAAGACCCGCTGGTATCTGTTGCTGGCCGGAGTCGTTACACTGGGTTTTGCCGGATACAGCATGTTGCGTATAAATCGGGTTGTAGAACTAAAAGGAGTAGAACATGTATGGGAAGTAATGTTGCAACGTGACGCGGTATTTGTAGATTTACTGCAATATATACCATTGCTTGTCGGGTTACTACTGGCCGTGGTACAGTTTGTGCCCGAAATGCATCGTAAATGTCTCAAATTGACACTTCATTTACCCTATTCACAACTGCGTATGGTAGCTTCTATGTTGTTTTATGGGTTATTATCACTGATCGTGTGTTTTGCACTCAATTTTCTGTTGATGGCTGTCTATCTGGAAAGTATTCTTGCTTCCGAACTTGTGCGCCATATCTTACTTACAGCTGTTCCGTGGTATCTGGCAGGTGTTTCCGCCTATCTGCTTGTTTCCTGGGTCTGCCTTGAACCGGCTTGGAAGCGTCGCATTCTGAATCTGATTATTACCGTATTGGTTTTGCGTGTGTTCTTTTTGTCTGCTACCCCCGAAGCGTATAACAGCTTCTTGCCCTGGCTTACCCTCTATACATTGTTAATAGCAGGTTTTTCATGGCTCTCTGTCATTCGCTTTAAGGAAGGGAAGCAAGACTAATACTATCCGTACAGGAAGATTCAGCTTCTCAAGATTAAAATCATATTTACTTTCATAAACTAATTGATAATGAAACGTTTCAGCCAAATATTACTTTATGTGACCATTGTTTTGCTACTGGTGTGGCAATTGCCCTGGTGCTATAACTTCTTTACTTCCAAACCGGAGAAGACTCCTTTTACCCTGTATAGCTTTGTCATCGACGATTTTGCCATGATGGGACAGGAAGGCGACAAGGGCATGGTTCGGCGTGATCTTTCGGGTAATACCTATACGCAGGCACAGTTTGACAGTATTTTGCCCATGTTTTATGTTCGTCAGCTAATGGCGGATGAACGATTTCCGGATACTATAAATGGAGTACCTGTAACTCCGCGGTTGGTACAAATGGAGAACTTTAATTTCCGTACTGTTCCTTCGGATATCAATGCTCCTCGTATCGGATTATACCCGTTACTGGAATCTATGTCCGGTCGTGTGGATCTGAAAATGCCCGGTGATGTATTTCGTATTACTGATACCGGAATTGAGTTCGTCACTATTGCCTCCAATACTATTGACCATGAAAAGAGTAGTCGTTTCACGGAGGCGATGAAGAAGAAAGGCTTTGTTTTTCCGGCTCTTGAAATTTCGGGTAATCCCACTACACGTAAAGACTATGACGAAGGATACATGCTACTGGATGCCAACCGGCATTTATTTCACTTGAAACAAGTGAAAGACCGTCCTTATGTTCGGGCTGTGGATTTACCTGCCGGATTAGAGTTGAAGCATCTTTTTATCACTGAGTTTAAAAACCGTAAGACACTGGCTTTTATGACGGATGTAAACAATACTCTTTATGTACTTAATAACAAGACATATGATGTAGTGAAAGTCGGCATTCCTGCTTTTAATCCTGAAGCAGATGCAATGACTGTTATGGGTAATATGTTTGACTGGACCATACGAATAACGAGACCTCATACAGAACTTTATTATGCGGTTGATGCCAATGATTACTCATTGATAAAAGTAATGGAGTTACCAGCTTCCGAACTGTCAGTGGCAGAGAAGGTAGGAAAATATATCTTTCCGCTTCGTTTATCCTTTACTTCCGGTACTGATAAATACGTGCGTGCCCGTTTTTAATTTCTCTTTATATACCCATACAGCCAGCCCGAAGTATACCACAGTCTGTACCCACAGCGTGATATATTCCGGGCGTATATCTGCCATGTTTCCTCCCATAGAGTTTAGTTTTATAAAAGCAAGTGTGCCCGGTGCTGCCGGTATAATATAATGTGCCATTTTCCAATACCACGGCATTAACTCCATGGGATAGGATACTCCGGAGAGGAAAATCAATCCCACGGAGAAGAAAGCAATCATCAGCAGAGGGGCTTCTGAATCGGTAAACCAGCGTGAAGCTACCAGTCCGAAGAAACTTGTTGCCAGCAGATAGGGGATGAGCATGATTATAATATCCTTGCCACTGCCTATATTGGGAATACTAAAGAAATGAGGTAACAATCCCAGTAGAAAGAAAGCGAACAGAGCATACAGCATGCAATAGACAAATGTTTTTCCTGCAACGATACGTGCTGCAGTTTTCCATCCCGTTCCAAATGGGAGGTAGGCACGTATACCGCCTGTTTGATATTCATCTCCCGTCACCATACCAATAACCATTAGTAATGTCTGAAAGATAATGACCATCATTACCGCCGGAATAAGATAAGAACCGTATCCTTCGGTATAGTTGTACAATGCTGTACCTGAGATATTGACAGGCTTTGCCATAGCTACAGCTATCAGGCCTTGCGGAGGTAGAAATACGGTACCATCCGGGCGATAGGCATCATTAATGGCAAGCATCACCCGTGATGATGCTTCCTGTAGAGCTTCGTAATAAAGAAAGGCATCTGTAGTGGCATAGAGTGAGAATACGGCTTCTTCTCCTCGAAATACCCGATCTTCGAAGTTGTGTGGCAAATACAGAATACCTTGTATTTTTCCTTCCTTCATCCATTCCTGTGCCTCATGATAATCCATTGCCTGTGCATAGATTTCTATTTGTGGTGTGGCATTCAGCCAGCGTATGTATTGCCGGCTCAAACTACTGTGTGAATTATCTACCACAGCAATAGGAGCTTTGGTAACAATGTTCGGGGCATACATATAGTTGTAGAGTAATCCGTATACAAAGATACCTCCCATCAGCACTAATAGCACGGCATAACTGGTGCTAATAGCACGAAATTCGCGCGTGATAATAGATGACAGTTGTGAGAGTTTATTGGATGTTTTCATACTTATGACTGATTATAGCCCGTTTCAGGTGGGGGAGCATCATTAACGCTAATAACGGGAAGATGCAAAGAAAAACGGCCGAAGGCCATAGATGGACGAATCCACCACCGGAATAGAGCATAGTTTGTACAATTTCTGTAAAATGACGTATTGGAAAGAGGTATGAAGCATCTCTTACCAAAGGATACATATTGGCCACCGGGAAAGTAACCCCGGACAATGTTGCTCCCAGTGAACCTACCATAGATACAATGCTGATGATGAGTGCCACTGCCGGAAACAGGGAGAAGATGAACAGTGCCAGTGCTTGAGTTGCTATCACAAAAAGTACGGTCATTGTATTCATCAGCAGCCAACTACCATGAAAGGGAATATGCAGTATACCAAACATAACATAATTGCCGAGTATACCAATAAGACTGAAAATGATGGTGTAGGGCAAGAGTTTACCCATGATGGCGCTCACCATGTTTCCTTTTGCTACGGCAAGCCAGTTGTCTCCGGTGCGAAACTTGATTTCACTACCTACACTGTACACTGTGACGAGCAATATGAGTACCTGAAACAATACAAAAAAGAAGGGTTGGCTCAGGTAAACCGAGTAGTCCAGAGACGGATTGTATATAGGATGATCATTTGCCTGCACAGGCAGGAGGAATGTTTCTATTTGTTGTTCGTTTACTCCTAATGCTACGGCCTGCATTGCTATAGGAGATAATGCTACCGGTGCAAGCGATGTTTCGAATGCAGCCATTAGCTCGCCACCTACTGAGAGCAATGCATAATGATAATAATAGGAGAGAGTGGCCTCATTACCTGTTGTAGCATCCTGCTCAAAATTGTGAGGGATGGAGAGATAACCATATATCTCTTTACGCTGTACCGCTTCACGGGCGGCAGCTTCATTGGTAAAGTGGCAGGTCACCTTGAAAGTGGGTACTGCAGATATATTTCTTGCTATTGTCCGTGAAGTTGCCGTGTTGTCCTGATCGACTATGCCGATAGGTATATTCTCCATTTGTCCGTTGCCGAAGATAGTAGCCATAAAGAAGAGGGTGAACAATGGCAAGATGATACAGACGCCAAAATAAAGGCGTCGCGAGGTCATCCGTATCCATTCACGACGTAGGACGGAGATTAGTTGATAGTTGGAAGTTGTATGTTGAGAGTTATTGGTCATAAGTAGTACTTCAAATTTAGTTCATACTATGTGACAGCGTTTTATTGAAACGCAAATGATCGCAGATTTTCGCAGATTAAATGGCTGCGTTATACTTGAGCGATGATATGCTTTACGTGAATCTGCGAGTTTCTGCGTTTCATAATAACATCATATAATTTAGAACGATTACTTAATTAATAATATACCGATGCAATTACACTGTCCATTGTCAATTGTCCACTGTCAATTGAACAAGCACCGACATTCCCGGCCTTAATCCATCTACGGATTGTGTGGGCCTTGCATGTATCTCAAAAGTTTGTAAATCGTAACTACCCGTTTGTTTCGTCGATTTCCATGTAGCGAAGCTACCCAACGGACTGATATAATATATCTCAAACTCTACATCTTTCTTAGCTATTGCCGGAACATCTGCTACAAATTTACCTCCCATACGGAAGTTGGGCATTAAATCTTCACGTACATTTAGTACCACATGTACATCACTCATCACTACCAGATTCATGATAGGTGTTCCCGGTGCTACGAGTTCTCCACGTTTTGGGAAGATAGTGGCTATCTGTCCGTCTTCAGGAGCTGTAAGGCGTGCATCTACGAGTAGAGAAGTTACTTCATCCACTGTGCTGCGTGCTGCATCTACCAGACTTCTTGCCGAAGCTTTATCTTCACTCTGTGCACCATCTACCGCCATTTGATATTGTTCATAGGCAGCACGTTCTGCAGCAACTGCTGCCTTGTACATCGCTTCTACTTCATCTTTACGTTGTGAGGTTATCACGCTGTCTTTATATAAAGTAAGTATCCGGTCATAGGTAGTCTTTGCCAGTGACAGGTCGCTCTTCGTTTTATTCCAAAGTTGCTGTGCAGTGGCTACAATCTGCCGGCGTGTACCTGCATCAATCTTTTTGTTTTGCTGTACAGCTACTTGCTCCAACGCACCTAATTGGCGATATTTGGCTTCTATGGTCGGACTGTTGATTACTACAAGTGTATCACCTTGTTTTACCCAGTCTCCCTCACGTACTAAGAAAGTGTCAATACGTCCGGGCAGTTTTCCACTGATACGTATTTCTGTAGCTTCTGCCTGACCTTGCAGTACGAGTGGCTGTTTTCTCATTAATATCATACCAATAGCTGTAAATAAGAGAACAACTATCAGAACAACAATAAAGGCAATGCTCAGACTTTTTCTGTTAGAAGTATTCTCTTGTATTTCCTTTGAAGAGGGCGTTACCTCTTTTTTTATGTTATCTTCTGTATTCATAATTATAGGATTGATTATCGTTTCTGTTAATTGAGATTCTTTCGTTTTTTATTCCTCTTTAAGCAAGTTACCAGGCGAAGTGGAGGCATATTGTTTGAATTGTTCCGGTGTACCACATAGGGCCAGTAGATTCATTAGTGCCACATCATATTCATAATAGGCAGCCAGTCGGGCTACTTTTACTTTAGCCAGCATTGTTTCTGCATCAATCACCTCGGTTGAAGTGGCCATTCCTTCCGTAAAGGCTTTTTTCCGCATTCGTACCAACTCTTCACTCAACTCAATGGTGGTGTTCAAAGCACGCACGTTATCCTGTGCCTTCTGCATCTGACTGTATAGCTTATCTACTCCTACGGCGAGATCGTCTTTCGCTTTTGCCTGTCCCAGTGCTAATGTCTGTCTGGTGAGTTTAGATTGGCGTATCCGTTTCTCACGTTCCAATCCGTCAAAGAGGTTCCATGTAAAGCCTACCCCGATCATTGTACGAGGTAACAGGTTGCTCTGGATACCGTGTGAGTATAATGTCTGTTTGCCAAAGAGGGCAATGTTGGGCATATATCCGCTTTGATCAATCTTTACTTGTTGCTTGGCCATGTGTTCCTGCAAGTTTAACTGATTGACAAGATAGTTACTGGTATTTACCGAAAGAATAAACTCCATCTTGGGTGGAAGCGAATCATTTATAAACAGAGGTGAAGAAGGAGTGATCTCTCCGTTTTCTCCCTCTATATTGAGCAATGTTTTCAGTGCATTCTGTACAACAGCTTCTTCTTTACGCGCTGCTTCCAGTTCGCGTTTCGCTTCGTCCATATTGACTTGTGCAAAGAGACGCGCTGCTTTGTCTATCATTCCGGTAGCTTCCAGTTTGAGGGCATTTTCATAATGCTTTTCCAATCCACGATAGGTTTCTTCGCGCACTGCCACTACTTGTTGTGCCAGTCTTAATCCATAATAACTTTCGGCTAATAGTGTACGTTGTGTGGCATCCACTTGCGCCCGGCTTTCGCGGGCAAGATCTACCATGGTATTTCCTATCTTACTGGCATGGAATCGTTTACCGCCAGAGAAGAGTATCCATTCGGCAGTAACATCTACTGTTGTGAGGTTGCGTGGTGCCAAAGGGAATATCAGCGTATTAGCTCCTATCTGATCGAGTATGCCACTTATAATTTTGTCATCCGGAATAATACTATGTACAAAGTCTTTTGCCGGATCGGTAAATTGCGACAGAGGCTGTTTTACCTCTATTTTCTCTGACATATGTACAAATGCTCCGGTTGATTGCACACTTGGATACCAGAATGCATTCAACTTTCCTTTTTCACTTTTGGCTATTTCCACTCCTTTATCTGCTATTTTTAAACTCTGGTTACCATTGTGCAGTAACTCAAGAGCTTCCTCAAAACTAAGGTGTTGCTTTCCAGAGCTATCTTCTTGTGCTATAACGGTAGGTATAAATAATCCTACCGATAGCATAATGAGAATCATTCGATGGTTTAGGTTCATATTCGTTATTCGTTTATTTCGTGAGAAGTTAACAGATGAAAAAGAAGATTGTTCGCAGACTGTTTTTTAAAACAGAAAAATAAAACCACGAATTATGCAGTTGAGTAAAACTTTAAACTGCGTAATTAAAAGGTTATGTGTAAGAAAGAACGTGTTTCGTTTTTATTGATAAACTCTGTGTTACTCTGTGGTGGGTTTTACTCATTTCCGATCAGATATGAATAAAACTAACTCTTAATTGGTTTCAACTACTGATTCGCATTATTTCTTATTTTTTTCTGCTTACACATTGCTTTTTTACAAAACAATGTTTACCTTTGCCAACGTTTTCAAAGAATAGAAAAGTAATGCGGCAGTAGCTCAGTTGGTAGAGCATTAGCTTCCCAAGCTAAGGGTCACGAGTTCGAGTCTCGCTTGCCGCTCCAAATGAAAAGAGCCATAAATCAACCTGATTTATGGCTCTTACTATATCTGTAATAATCATGAATAAAGAACTGAAAGAACATCTTATGTTATTGGCGGAACGATATGAGACTCCGGCTTTTATCACAGAAGATCCGATACAAATACCTCATCGTTATACTTCTCAGGTAGATATTGAAATTTCAGGTCTCGTAACTTCCTGGATAGCTACTGGAAACCGTAAAGCCATTATCAAAAGTGCAGACCGGGTGGATTGTGAACTATTCAGTTGTGCTCCTCATTCTTATATCATGAGTGAAGAGTGGAAAATGTATGCAGGGCAAAAGAGAAGTTTTTACCGATATTATTCTTATGATGATTTTTATCTGTTGTGTAGTACCTTACATGCGGTGTATTCTCAAACCCAGACATTGGAAGATTATCTTTATGAGTCCTTTGAAGGATTCTCACCATTACAAAGATTACAATCAGTTTTGGGGCATATCAACGGTATGCCCACAATACGTAGTACTTCCGAAGCCAAGAAAATGTGTATGTTTCTGCGCTGGATGATTCGTCGGGATTCCTGTGTTGATTTTGGTATCTGGCAGAAGTTTCATCCCCGTGAATTGATTATTCCACTTGATACTCACGTTCATCGTATTTCTACCGATTTGGGCTTGACAAAAAGCCGTAAATGTATCAAAACAGCAAGTGATATTACGAAAGCATTGGCACGTATCTGGCCCGATGATCCGGTAAAAGGAGATTTTGCTTTGTTCGGTTTTGGAGTGAATGAGCCTGTAAAGTGACAGAAGCCTCGTTATAGCGGCTTTCATTGACAAAAATAATGCAGAAGAATAGGCAGAGTTCAGTCTAATTTCGTATTTTTGCATCCTGTTTTTAATGAATTAAGAAAACTTTAAATAAAAAATATAATGGCAAAAGAACTGAAAGACCTTACCAAACGTAGCGAGAATTACTCGCAATGGTACAATGATTTGGTGGTAAAAGCCGATCTGGCAGAGCAGTCGGCTGTGCGTGGATGTATGGTGATAAAGCCTTACGGATACGCTATTTGGGAGAAAATGCAACGTCAGTTGGATGATATGTTTAAAGAAACAGGTCATGTGAATGCTTATTTTCCGTTGTTAATCCCAAAATCTTTCCTTAGCCGCGAAGCCGAACATGTAGAAGGCTTTGCTAAAGAGTGTGCGGTAGTGACTCATTATCGTCTTAAAAATGCAGAAGATGGTTCAGGGGTCGTGGTAGATCCGGCTGCAAAACTTGAAGAGGAGCTGATTATTCGTCCTACTTCAGAAACAATTATTTGGAATACATATAAAAACTGGATACAATCTTATCGTGACCTGCCTATTTTGTGTAATCAATGGGCAAATGTATTCCGTTGGGAAATGCGTACACGTCTTTTCCTGCGTACAGCCGAGTTCTTGTGGCAGGAAGGTCATACAGCACATGCTACCCGTGAAGAAGCGGAAGAAGAAGCAGTCAGAATGTTGAATGTATACTCTGATTTTGCAGAGAAGTATATGGCTGTTCCGGTAGTAAAAGGAGTGAAGTCGGCCAACGAGCGTTTTGCCGGTGCACTCGATACGTATACTATCGAAGCAATGATGCAAGATGGAAAAGCTTTGCAGAGTGGTACTTCTCACTTCTTGGGACAGAACTTCGCCAAAGCATTTGACGTGCAGTTTGTGAATAAAGAGAATAAGATGGAATATGTGTGGGCTACTTCATGGGGCGTTTCTACTCGTCTGATGGGAGCACTTATCATGACTCACTCTGATGATAACGGGTTGGTATTGCCTCCGCATTTGGCTCCTATACAGGTCGTTATAGTACCTATCTATAAAAACGACGAACAGTTGAAGCAGATTGATGCTAAAGTGGCGGGTATTGTTGCCAATTTGAAGTCACTGGGTATTTCTGTGAAGTATGATAATGCCGATAATAAGCGTCCTGGCTTTAAGTTTGCAGATTATGAACTGAAGGGTGTGCCTGTGCGTCTTGTTATGGGGGGCCGTGATTTGGAGAACAATACAATGGAAATAATGCGTCGTGATACTTTGGAAAAAGAAACAATTTCTTGTGAAGGTATCGAAGCATATGTTAAGAATCTCCTTGAAGAAATTCAGGCAAATATTTATCAGAAAGCGTTGAAACATCGTGAGTCTATGACAAGAACCGTAGATACTTATGATGAATTTAAAACAGAAATAGAAAAGGGTGGTTTTATTCTTGCTCATTGGGATGGAACTACTGAAACCGAAGAGAAAATTAAAGAAGAGACGAAAGCGACTATTCGCTGTATTCCATTCGATGGCGATAAAACTCCGGGAAAGTGTATGGTTACAGGTAAGCCTTCTGCATGCCGTGTAATTTTTGCACGCTCTTATTAAGAAGATACTTTATTTTGACGCGAGTGCCGGTTGCAGATCATTGCCAACCGGCATTTCTTTTTTAGTGATAAGCAGGAGTATTTCAGATTTAACTCATACTATGAATCGGTATTTCAATACTATCACTCAATTGGGATACAGTACCTGTATTATGAACTTAAAAATAAAAAAAACCTCGTGATTTCAGCTTTATTTCAGAAACTTCCTCTTTCTTTGTACATATATCTAATAAAAAAGTAATCTTATGAAGATATTGATAGTTGAAGATGAACCTTCATTGCGTGAACTCATCCAACGTTCATTGGAAAAAGAGCGTTATGTGGTAGAGGTGGCTGCCGATTTTAATTCGGCTTTGTGCAAAATAGAAGATTATGATTATGATTGCGTTTTACTGGATATCATGCTTCCGGATGGTAACGGACTTAATCTGCTTGAAAGGCTGAAAGCAATGCACAAACGTGAGAATGTAATTATTATCTCTGCGAAAGATTCTTTGGAAGATAAAGTATTGGGATTGGAATTGGGAGCGGACGATTATTTACCTAAACCCTTTCATCTGGCAGAATTGAATGCTCGTATTAAAAGCGTTATTCGCCGTCAACATCATGATGGAGAGGTGGATATTCGTTTGGGTAATATTCGTATTCTTCCGGACAGGTACCAAGTGCTTATTGATGAAAAAGAAGTTGAGCTGAACCGGAAGGAATATGATATTCTATTGTATTTTATCAATCGTCCCGGCAGACTGGTCAATAAGAATACACTTGCCGAATCTGTTTGGGGAGATCATATCGACCAGGTAGATAATTTTGACTTTATCTATGCACAAATAAAGAATCTTCGTAAGAAACTGAAAGATGCCGGAGCCACTGCTGAAATAAAAGCGGTCTATGGATTTGGCTATAAAATGACTGTTGAATAATTATGAAACTGATTTATCGCATCGTTATCCGCATATCCTTACTCCTAACACTTGTTCTGGGTGTTTGGGCCGTGTTTTTTTATATGGCTATGATGGATGAGGTGAACGATGAGGTGGACGATTCTCTGGAAGATTATTCGGAAATAATCATTATTCGTGCGCTTGCCGGAGAGGAATTGCCTTCACAGAATACCGGTTCAAACAATCAATATTATCTTAAAGAAGTTACTGAAGAATATGCGGACAGCCGTGAGGGTATTACCTATAAAGATTCGATGGTTTATATTGTGGAAAAGGATGAAACCGAACCGGCACGTATTCTGACTACAATATTTAAAGATAATGAAAATCGTTTTTATGAATTAACAGTATCTATTCCCAGTATAGAGAAAGAGGATTTGACCGCTGCGATACGTGATTGGATGATATTTCTTTATATCGCTTTGTTGCTTGTAATAATAGTAGTGAATGTGTGGGTATTTCAACAAAATATGAAACCTTTATATGTTTTGTTGCATTGGTTGGATGATTACCGGATAGGAAATAAGAATAAACCTCTGAAGAATGATACGCAGATAACTGAATTTCGGAAACTAAATGAAGCAGCCCTTCGGAATGCAGAGCGTAGTGAACAACTGTTTGAACAACAGAAACAATTTATAGGCAATGCTTCTCATGAAATACAGACTCCGCTTGCCATTTGCCGGAACCGTCTGGAGATGATGATGGAAGATGAATCTCTTTCTGAAACCCAGCTGGAAGAACTGATGAAGACTCACCAGACTTTGGAGCATATTACAAAACTGAATAAATCGCTGTTATTGCTCTCTAAAATAGATAACGGGCAATTTACAGAAACCGTAGCACTGGAACTTAATGAACTTTTAAAGCAGTACATGGATGACTATAAAGAAGTATATGCTTATCGGGATATTCAGACAGAAATAGTTGAAGATGGTATTTTTTGCGTACAAATGAATGAGTCTCTTGCTACTATCCTGATAACTAATCTTTTGAAAAATGCATTCGTTCACAACATAGATGGTGGACATATCCGGATAGAAATAACGCCACACAGCTTTACGTTTCGTAATAGTGGGGTAGGGCAGCCTTTGGACGAAGAGCGTATTTTTGAGCGCTTTTATCAGGGGGCCAAAAAAGAAGGTTCTACAGGACTTGGACTGGCAATCGTTGATTCTATTTGTCGGTTGCAGAATATCGGACTGAGGTATTATTTTGAGAATGGCGAGCATTGTTTTGAAATTTCAGAAAAGTAAAATTAGGTAAATATGATAATGTCAGCAAGCTGGAATCCGTGGCATGGTTGTACTAAAATCAGTGCCGGTTGTAAATATTGTTATGTTTATCGGCAGGATGAAATGTATGGTGCAGATACCAGTAGTCGTGAGGTTCGCAAAACGGCGAATTTTAGTCTGCCAGTGAAGTTAAAACGCGATAAAAGTTATAAGATAGAGTCGGGAAAATTGGTTTATACCTGTTTTACTTCTGACTTCTTTGTGGATGGTGCAGACGAATGGCGGGCAGAAGCATGGGCTATGATACGTGAAAGGGAAGATTTGGACTTTTTTATTTTTACTAAACGTATTGATCGGTTTGAGGTTGGGCTACCCGCTGATTGGGGAAACGGATACAAGAATGTGATTATCGGGTGTACAGTTGAAAATCAGGAGATGGCAGATTATCGCTTACCTATTTTTAAAGAGTTGCCGATACGGCATAAAGTAATTATAGCGGCTCCGCTATTGGAAAATTTGGTTCTTTCACCTTACCTGGACGATACAATTGAGGAAGTAGCAGCAAGTGGTGAATCGGGGAATGATGCCAGAATTTGTGATTATGAATGGATACTCGATATTCGTAAACAGTGTATAGAAAAAGACATTCCTTTCTGTTTCCATCAGACCGGAGCCAAACTGCTTAAAGACGGAAAGTTGTATCGCATTAAACGATATTATCAGATTGCACAGGCATGGAAAGCAGGTATAAATTACAGAATAGGCAGGGATGGTAAACCGGAAAAAAGAGGAATTTTATAAAAAAGACCTCTTTTTAAAAATGATGGATGTTTTCGGTGTCTTTATTCTTTTTTTAGCCACTCCCAACGTTTGCCCCAATCTTCCATAACAGCATTTCTCCATTTGTAGATAGTTTGTGCACCTTGATAATTTTTCCAGAAATACTCGGAAGCACTTTTATCAGTAAACCATTTATTGCCTACAATATAATCAGTATCGCGTATTCTTCCCGGCCAAATGTTTTCTACAGTAATCTCTCCTTCCTGGTTGGGAAATTCAGGAATATTGGAAGTAATTGTATAAGGCAATGTTCCAAGATAATAGGTAGAGTGGCGGACTACATAGTCACCATTGCCAATGTGATAGCCACCCCATTTCTGCTTACCAATAGTTAAAGTTATACAGGCTGAATCAATAGGAATATCATTTCTGACTGGTCCTGCCACATGAAACTCTATGATGGAATACACTTGTACCGTGTCTTTGGCCGTAACCGGACGATAAAAGACGGAACGGGGGCTATGCGTACACAGGTCAAAACTACCACCCCATGATTCTTTAGCGGGGTTGTCAGGATCACCGTCCATCATGTATAGTAATGCAGGTGTATCACCCAATTTGGGGTTACCTTTATAATAGTGTGCAAAATCTTTTCCTAAATATCCGGCATCTTTTATATATGTATCATAATACAAAGCATTGTATTGATCGTTGATTTTACTTTGATAAATAAATCCCCGGTAAGAAGCGTTATTTTCAATAAACCATAAATCGGGGAAATTCTGTACGATGTAGGTATAACTATTTATACTCCATTTCTTGTTGGGACCTCCAATCCAATAAATACGAATTTTACTTTGAATATCAGGTGCATCATGGAGAGCTTGGGCTACGTCCTCCAATCCTCCCCAAACGAGTATATATAAAGGGCGTTTGTTTTCACGACGGGCGCATTGCACAATCCAGTCCGAACCTTCGGTTGCAGAAGCAAAGCCGCAGTATGGAGCAGATCCTCTTCGGCCTTGTTTAGTAATAGAGCGGAGGTAAGCGGGAGAGGATAGCCCCTGGATATGTTTCTCCAACGTTGGTAGATCTTTCTCATAAAGGTCTATCATCCGAAGAATTTCTTTTTTGTCTCCATTTCCGAAAGATGGGGAAGAAATAAGACCTTCTGTATCAAATTCATTGTTATACATCAGGAAATGAGCTACTGACTGGTTGTCGTCAGGATCAGTTCCTCCGATATCAGAACTGATAAGAATACGGGGCTTTTGCGGTACAGTCTGTTGAGCTACCAGATTTGTGGCCATTATTAATAGAAGAAGAGACAAGACTAATTTTTCTCTCATGTTAGAAATGTTTTTTGTTAGACTTTACAAATATAATATATTAAGATCGCTTTTTATTTCATTTTTTCTCAGATTTCAAAATCTTTTCAGTTTCTCTTCTCATCTTTGTATCATAATTAAATATTCAAAGAAAAAAACAGTATAAAAAAAATGATTATGAAAAAGTTACTTCTTTTATTTGTGTGCCTGTTTACTATTCAATCTGTTGTAAGGGCAAATGATGATAAACCTATTAAGGTAGACCAGTTACCACAACCGGCTCAACAGTTTGTAAAATCGCACTTTGGCGACAGCAAGGTTGCTATGGCTAAAATGGAAACCGATTGGTTTGATAAGAGTTATGATGTCATTTTTACTGATGGCAATAAAGTAGAGTTTGATAAACAAGGAAATTGGAAAGAGGTGAATTGCAAGTACAGTGCTGTCCCTGTGAGTGTTATTCCTGCGGCTATTCGTAAGTATATCTCAGAGAACTATCCCGACGTTAAAGTGTTGAAGATAGAGCGTGACAAAAAAGAGTATGAAGTAAAGCTCTCTAATAAGTGGGAATTGAAGTTTGACCTGCAATTTAACCTGATTGATATTGATAATTAAAAAAGATAGAGAATAATGAAGACGAGATTTTATTCTATACTAATGGCGGTTGCCTGTATTATAGGTTTGCAAAGTTGTGATAATGATGATGATAACTTGAGAGTATCTCCCGAACTTCAGAAAGCATTCCTGGAGAAATATCCTGCTGCTACTCGCGTAGAATGGGAAACAAAAGCCGGTTATTATGTTGCCGATTTTTATGATAATGCCAGTGAAGCTTCTGCCTGGTTCACTCCGGCAGGTGTGTGGTGCATGACAGAAACGGATGTTTTGTATGTAGGTTTGCCCGAAGCTGTGAAAGCGGCGTTTGAACAGGGAGATTATAGCACTTGGACTGTTGACGACGTTGATAAGTTGGAACGCCGGGATATGGAAACAGTATATGTCATTGAAGTTGAGAAGAAACCACAGGAAATGGATTTGTACTATTCTGCTGAAGGGCTTTTGATAAAAGCGGTTGCAGATACGGATCATGATGACGACTATGAAAGTCATTTACCGATACAGGCTCCGGAAGCAATTCTTTCTTTCATTAACGATAAATATCCCGATGCCCGGCTGATAGAGATAGAAGTAGAACAGGGCGTGACAGAAGTGGAAATCGTTCACGAGGGGCGTTGTAAGGAGGTTCGGTTTGATAAAACGAACAATTGGATTTCTACTTCATGGGACATTCGCCGAAATGAACTCCCTGCTGTTGTGACACAAGCATTGGCAAACTCTGAATATAGTACGTATACTGTGGATGATGCCGAATATTATGAAGCACCACAAGGAGATTATTATCAGATTGAACTGGAACAAGGAGCGAAAGAGATAAAAGTGAAAATAGATACGACAGGGAAATTTATCTGATCTCTATTGGATTTAAAGTTATCATAACAACAATTATAACAGAAAGTGTCTGTTGAAGATCATCAATGTATGTAATAGTAAATAAGGCGTAAGTTACTGAATGACAACGTAATTAATAATGCATTCTTTATATTGTAAAAGTACGTATTTAAGTGTATCTTAAAAACGTACTTTTCTTGTATATAAGTACGTACTTTTATACTGGAGAAGTACGTACTTTTGCCAGGCTAAAAAAGTAGGGTACGACAAACTGTTAAGACAGTTAATGAGGAGGTGGAATGAAATAGAAATGGTTTATATAGTACTAAGAATATTTATTTTTTAGTACAAAAAGAAGGGATCTCTTTTGTTTTCTATATACCTTTTGTCAAGTCTTATAAACATTTCATTTGTTGCTCTACCATTATCTTTGCCATGGAAAACATAGTTCTTTATGAACGTTAATAAGAATAAATTTCTTAATATTGTCTCGTAAACAAGAAAGCCTCCATATGTCGCGTTAGCTTACTTCCTCTATTAATCTTTTAGATTATTCCTCGTATTAAGCACGACATATTTATTGAACCTAAGCCAGAGAGTATTTCGGGAGTTGGATCCCATTATCATGGTAGTAGCCGTTCAATATCGGAGACCTTCACTAAATAAAAATGTTATGGTACAAATTTATGGAATTGATTTGGGAATGTCAAGCTTTGACGTTAGTTTTTTGAGTGAATCGGGCAGTGTCCGTCATTTATCCGGTGTAAAGAACACGGTTCATGGGATCAGCAAGTTTCTTCTCTCCTTGCCTTCCTCTGCCGTTCTTTGTGCGGAACATACAGGCGTTTATGGGGACCTACTGCTTCGTCTGTGTACTTTAAACCGGACATGCCTGTGTTTTGTTCCGGGTTATCAGATAAAGCATAGTCTGGGGCTTCAGCGTGGTAAATCCGATCCTCTGGATGCCTGTCGTATCCGTGAATATGCCGAACGTTTTTATGACCTTCTCAGACCTTGTTTCTATCCTGGGGAAGAGATGTCTGAACTTCAGGAATTGTATCGTACACGCTCTCTGCTGGTGGACTCTCGTAAGCGCCTGGACACTTTAAACATAGGTGATAATTGTAAATCTTCTGTTTCCCTGGCGGCCGACCATGCACGGAGAGCTGTTCTTGCGGAGTTAAATACCCAAATATCCGGGCTTGACCATGAGATAGAAGCCCTCATACAAAACTCTTCCGAATTCAGCAGGAATTATCAGATTCTTACCTCCATTGTCGGTGTAGGACCTGTGACCAGTTGTGAGCTGATAATAAAGACAGAGAATTTTAGAAAATTAGACACGGCTAAAAAATGTGCTGCTTACGCAGGTATCGCTCCTTATCCCAAAGAATCGGGAAAGATGAAATGTGGACATAAAATATCGCCAATGGGTGACAAACAATTGAAAACACTGCTTTTCTTATGTGCACGTTCGGCAAAGGAGCATAATAAAGAAATAAGATTATACTTCCTAAAAAAGCATAAAGTGGAAAAGAAGCACTTTTTCGTAGCGATGAATAACATTGCCAATAAGTTATTGCGGCTGATTTACAGTCTGATTCAAAAGCAACAGACCTATGACAGGGATTATATACAAAGAGACCCGAGATGTGTTGTGATTTTAGATACAAATAAATGCTGAAAAAGGAACAAATGGACCGTTTAGGTAGTAAATATTCAAAACAAGTAGACGGTTTTATAATACATTGATAATTAATACATTATATGAGAGATTATTTTCTCGTAGAGAATCGACTCGTTTCTCTACGACAAACGCTTCGATTCTCTACGAGAAACGGGGCATTTATCACCGAGAAATAAATGAAACATCCATAAGATATAACAATTGGTATAGTTACGAAAGTAGAGTCAGTCATTAATTGTAATGAAAAAGAAAACATAGTGAAGAAAGGACATATCTTTCGTAGTTAACATTTATTAAAGCAATATTCTGCGGAAACATTTGGTTTTAATAGAGTATACGAGGAACGTCTCGTTTCTCGTAGAGTTTCGACCCGATCTTCGTAGAGTTTCGATACGTTTCTCGTAGAGAAAAATTACACCATGTTAACTTGTTTATAATCAGCTTATTAGTTGGATTAATTATTGTGCACTTTTATTACTATAAACTATCTGTATTTTACAAAAGAAAGTGTTTTTTTGGTGTTTTAAAATTATTACATAAGAGATATCCTCATACCTCTAATATTTATAAATTCTTAGCCTGTTTAAATTGTATCAAAACCGATCGGAAATGAGTAAAACCCACCACAGAGTAACACAGAGTTCCACAGAGTACTATTTATCTGATGAAACGCGGATTAACACAGATAAATACAGATTAAAAGACTGTATTTCTTTATCTTAGATTTGTTTCCCTTTGCGAAAATCTGCGTTCATCTGCGTTTCAATAAAGATTTAAACTCTGTGGAACTCCGTGTTACTCTGTGGTGAAATACACTCAAAACCATACAAAAATTCACAAGATTGTTTTATCTTTGTATCCATAGATAATTAAATTTTTGGAAATATGAATTTACTCATGAACATACTATGGCTTCTATTGGGAGGCATATTCACAGCTGTCGAATATCTGATAGCCAGTTTCTTGATGATGATAACTATTATTGGTATTCCTTTCGGACTTCAGACCCTGAAGATGGCTTTGCTGGCATTATATCCATTTGGAAAGGAGGTGAGGAGTTGCCCAGATTCGGGTGGTTGTCTCAGTATATTAATGAATATTCTCTGGATATTTTTAGGAGGTATCTGGATAAGCCTTTCACATCTGGTATTCGGGGTGTTGCTGAGTATCACAATTATCGGATTGCCTTTCGGTATACAACACTTTAAGCTGGCTGGACTTGCATTAACGCCGTTTGGGAAGGAAATTGTAGATAAGAGATAATGTTTTGCAAAACCTGATCTATTTCAAGATAGTTTTTTTGAAACGCAGGATAAACACAGGTTATCGCAGATTAAATCTGATTTTTGCGATAATCTGTGTTTTAATGCTAAGTTGATTTGCTTCTACAATATTTCTTATATAGAACGGAATAGGTTTCTATTTTTTGAGAACTTCTATTATTTTAGGCATCATTGTCCAGATCGTATTTTCATCCTGCGCAGTATAGAAGTTTCCATCAATTTCTGATTTCTCATCTGTAGCTGTTCCATTTTGTATAGCTGGTTTTGCCAGAGGATGTACTGCTATTTTTTTACCGTTAGTGATTCCTGTAAAATCAAACATCATTGCGGCAGCACAGTGTCCAATCATTAGCTTTCCTTTGTTTCCGAAAGTTTTAATCACTTCCATTAAATCAAGATTATATTGCTTGTCTGCATTGTCCTTAAATACCGGAATTGCATCTCCACAGGCGAATACCAATGCGTCATATTCATCCTCATGTCCTTTCAGATTACTTATCACATCGTCTGTAAGTAAAGTTATGCCTGAATTGGTTTTAATCTCTTTCGTTTCTGCCACTGCATACACTTTGTATGAAATATGATTCTCAAAAAATGCTTCCAAATACTGGAATAAACCAAATCCGTTGACCGGATTTACTGCTAAAACTGCAACTTTCTTTGCCATAACATTAATTATAAAGTGAAACAATAGTTATTTTTAGTAAGTTTATTACTTTTGTACCGCAAAGATAGATTTACTGATTCATATAAACAAGAACGTACCTCAGGATAAGGGACTTACATAGAAGTAACTATTGTTGAGCATCAGTGGAATAGAATAAATAAAAAAATGGAAAATTTTCATCCTACAGGAAATTGCCCCGTACGGGATGTGTTGAGCAGATTAGGTGATAAATGGTCAATGCTCGTGTTAATCACATTAAATGCAAATGGAGTGATGCGTTTCAGTGATATTCATAAAACGATTGAGGATGTATCTCAACGTATGCTTACTGTAACTCTTCGTACACTTGAAGCTGACGGATTGGTGGCAAGAAAGATATATGCCGAAGTACCTCCACGGGTGGAATATTGTTTAACCAAGACAGGACATAGCCTGATTCCTCATATTGAAGCTTTGGTAGGTTGGGCGTTGGAGAACATGCCTGTCATTTTGAAAAACAGAGAAACTAAATCATAAAACAACTATTATGAAAACAGAAAAAGAAAAAATGCTGTCAGGAGAAATATATGATTTTACTGATACATAACTGATTACCCGTTGGCACAAAGCAAAACAACTGCAAAGAGAATATGCTACAACTGACACAACAGATCAGGAGAAATTGGATGCTATTTTAAATGAATTACTTGGTTCACATGGAAAGAATGTGTGGATCACCGCTCCTTTTTTTGTAGATTATGGTGAGAATATTCATTTAGGGAATAATGTTGAAATAAATATGAATTGTGTTTTCCTCGATTGTAACCGTATTACCATCGGTGATAATTGTGGTATTGCTCCGGGAGTGCATATTTATACTGTATTTCATCCGGTAAATCCGATGGAGAGGCTTTCTGAAAACAGTGCTTACTGGAATTCTTTGACGGCTCCTGTCACTCTGGGCAATAATGTCTGGATTGGCGGTGGTTCTATTATATTGCCTGGGGTGACTATCGGTGATAATACTACCATCGGAGCTGGTAGTGTGGTGACTAAAGATATTCCGGCTAATTGTCTTGCAGTGGGGAATCCTTGCCGCGTAGTAAGACAATTATAGGATACATCTGTTTTATAATGTAATAATTTCCAGATCATCGGGTACAAATATATTACCTTTAAATAGCCTGGAAGCTTCCCGGCTATATTTATGTTTCCGTTCTTTTATGTTTTCGTCTTCTGTATGATAGAGCAATAGATTTTTTACATTTAATTCTTCTGCCAATCTTCCGGCATCAAGTGCTGTACTGTGATGTTTTTCATATGGTTTGAATCTTTCTTTGTCTGCATAAAGACAAAACGCTTCACAAAGCAACCAATCGCAATGTGCTACATATCTGTGGCTTTTTTCGTTGTAAGGTTCGTCACCCAGACAGACCAATGTTTTTTGGTTGGGTAGGATAGCCTGAAACCCAAATTGTTTCATCTTAGTGGAAGCAATATCGAAAAAAGAGAGTTTTATATTGGCGATTTCTGCTTTGTCTCCATCCTTAACTTCCTGTATAAGAATCCGTTTGCCAATGGGAAGCATTATTTTCTGTGGGAGAGTCAGACGGCAAATAGTAAGCAATGTTTCTTTCACTTCATCGTGGCAATAGATAGTCAAAGTGCCCTCATACTTACCATTGTTTATCATCATTGCTATATTGCGTACCATCCACACCATACCCAATAAGTGATCAGTATGAGCATGAGTGATGAACATATGATGAATGTCAGTACAAGCAATATTTGCTTTTTTAAGTTGAGTGAAGATGCCGTTGCCACCACCGGCATCTACTAAAAAGTACTCTTTTCCTGATTTTAGAGCGAAACAGGTATTATAGCATTCTATTGCCATTGCATTTCCTGTACCCAGCATTATGAGTTGAGTCATTGTATTACTATCTTTTCATTTGTTTTCGTGTTGCAAAGATAGTATTTATTCAGATTTTTGCGGCAATTTTTCCTTTCTACCGGAATGTTATGGTGTGTTCTTACTCTTTTATTGCTACGCGCTGAAATTGATCTTCAATATAAATTGTAGCCTGATTACTGCTGAATTTGAGCAATATATATTCCGGATCTTTCACTCCTTGCGGGAAGAATTTGATAAACCAACTCTGCCAGTATTATCCGGAATGCTTGTTTATTTTTCCGGTCGTTGTCTTTTTGTTTTTGATTGTGCACTATCTGTTTTTGTAGAATCATTCTTTTGAATTTCTTCCTGCTTCTTCTCCATTTTTCTTTTTAGATTACGAAGCTTCCACTTGTTCCAGAAGAAAAGTTCATTCCATTTACTGAAATCTTTCTTATACATAATGCCGACTCCCTGGGTAGTCAGATTGGTTTTAGTATAATAGCGATCATTCGTTTCATTATATGCTTTCAATCGTACTTCTCCCGAACGGGTCAGTAACCATTCTGCTTCAAAGTCTCCCACAAAGTTGGTATTAGCCATTGGATTATCTCTATATCCAAAATTCCCATTGATAATCAGTCGGTTATTGAGCAATTGACCCGAAAGGATTCCTTCCACTTCCATATCTGTCCAGCCTTTCTCACCGGTACTGAGATTGGTTCCGATGTTCCAGTTGTTATTATCGATAATCTGTGAGAGTACATTGTTCAGTTGGCCGGATAGAGTAGAAGATAATACAGAGGACATCATGTCAGAGCTCTGCCGGTTACCTGTATTATTTTCCATGTAAAACTTACCAATACCTAACAGATAGAGTATCTGCATATTCATTTGTTCATCTGTGCTGATATAATTGCGTACCAGGGCCTGTACTTCATCACGTTCGTTGGGAAGCTCAATACCTAATTTAATAGAGGGGCGCAACAGGATGCCAGTAAGATTCATCATACAGTTTACACGGACATTGGGTTGTTGCACAACCACAGATGCATCTGGTATCAAGTCATTTAATGAGGCTGAGGGTACAGTGTAAGAGGCCTGTATATCCAATGTGGCATTAAGTGGCGGTCCATTGAAGGTAATAGTACTTCCGTCTTTGATAATAAAGTCCTTACGTATTACTTCCTGAAGGCTGAATTTATAGATACCCTGTTGAATGTGGTAGTTACCGAACATTTTCACATCTCCTTTATTATAGAACTCTACACGAATATTACCTGAACCCCGTCCACTGATATAATCACCGGCAACAGGATCCATAACAATTTTCATTGTAGCATCCGGTGTGGCATCTACTAATATGTTGAGACGGATGTCTGTCTGTGAATTTTTCTCTTCTTCTTTCTGTTGGGCTTGTTCATAGAATGAAATGATCTGTATCGAATCCTGTATGCTACGTCGTGGGGTTTTGTCTACAAACTTAATAAATTGATTACTGGTGGCCGAGGCAACAGTTCCTGTACTATATGTAAAGTTCGTATTCCGGTTGGTAGTCATTGCTATGTTCGCATCGAGCCCGTCTTGTGCATTACCTGCGAGCAGAGCGTTTCCAGTGGCATATACTGTACCATAGAAGGGGAAATCCGGAGATTCCTGTGTGTTCATTACCAGCATATTGTTGACCTGAATGTCGAATTGATACTTTATATTCTTGAAATGTTCGTAATGGAGATATCCATTCATTCTTCCCTGATGCCCTTCCATATCTGAAATATGGATGTGATCGAATGTGATTCCTTCCGGTGCCAGACGTATCGTGTCTTTTATGGCAAACGAGGTATTAAGTATATCAAATTTCATTGAGGCATCTGTCATTACGGCACCATCGAGATTTAATCCTTTGAATTTACCGTAAAAATGTACTTTTCCTGTAGCTCTTCCTTTAATATCCTGAGCTATAGACCGCATATAATGTTCCAGAAACTTAATATTCAGGTTTTCGGCATCAATGTTTAGATCAAGTCCGCTGGTAGGTTTGATCGGGTAGATGAACCCATCTACGTGAACTTTGGAAATATCTTTTTCTTGGATATGGGCATCCAGATAAATACCTTTCTTCTCATTGTCCCAAGCTCCATAAATATCTAAATCACCTAATAACCCTTTGTTCAATGTGAAACTACGGATAGACAGGCGCGTGTTGAGCACCGGCTTCTTCAGTATTCCACTGGCATAAGCCATACCGGTGGCATCTCCTTCAAAATTAACATCGTCTGAAATGCGTGCAATATCAAAAACATAACCGATATTGATATCTTTCAGATTAACTTTTACTGTATCCGCCGGATTGTCGGATACGCGTCCGTTGATTCGGATATAACGGTCCTGATGACTAAAATAGAAATCGTTAACATCAATTTTACCGGAATCCACCACTACTTGCGAAGGATGTACTTCCCAGATGGTATCATTTAAGATAACATCTGTCGGTTTTATGTCTACAATTGCTTTGAGCAAGGGTTTGTCTCCTTCTGTACGTAAGAATTGTGCTGCGGCAGCCAGTTGGCCGCTATATGTAACGGCAGCATTATTTCCCCAATTGATGGTAGTGTTTACAAGATCATCTTTAGCCTGTGCTTCCAGAGATAGGTTTACAGCTCCCTTCTTTTTTTGATTTGTAAAACGAACCCTGACTCTAAACTGGTCGGCAGGGTTCTCGCAAAGTAACAATCCCGATTCTAAGAAATTGTTTTTGTATTGTAGGCGTGGGAAGTATCCTTCCACACGCAAGCGTTTCATTCGGTCATTGACATATCCGTTAATGGTGGAATGGGTGTAAACCTTTAATGGAATATCAAAAATGGTGGATAAGATATCTGTATTATATATATTAATGTCAAAACTGAAATTGTTATCTGTCTCTATCGTTTTTTTAGGAGGAAGAATGAGCGAGGGGATATAACTGCGCAAAATGCCCATTACGCTGGAGGGTAGTGTATGGTACATGAAACGTCCTTTTACATTAGCAGTCAGAAACTCTGAGTTTAGAGTTAGTTGATTAATACCTGTTTGTTGTGTGGCGGACAGATGCATATTTTTCATAAAGAAATTTTTCTCGGGAGCTGTGAATTGCAAACTATCGATGTCTATATTACCGATCATCTGATCGATAGAGCCTCCCTTGAAGTTTGCTTTTACTTTTACGGAGAATGTTGCATCTTCGTATTTGGGTGTCAGGTTTAGTTCGTGTGGACGGAAATTGCTAACTGAGGCTGAAAAGTCAAAAGTAGGTACTTTCTCAGTCAGATTAATATCACCATTGATCGCAATAGTAGCGTTTTCGTCATTTAATGCAGCTTTACCATTGAATCCACCACGTTTGTATTCACCATCAAGAGTGATATTTTCATATTTATAATTACTATATTCAATAGCAGCTACTAAACCTTTCAACACGATGGAAGGGCGCTGTTTTTCATAATGACTGCCTTGTACGTCGAGATTGAAGGTGATTTCTCCTAACTTTTCATTATTCAGTAATTTTCCCAGTTCAAAATCTTTTGTTTTAACGGAACCGGAATAAGCAAACAGCCCCTTTTCTTTGTTAGAACTGAGTTTCAAGTCGGTTTTTACAGAGCCTATGTCTGTATGGAACAGACCGTATGTAACGAGGTCTGTGAAGTATCCGGAAATCTCTCCGTGAAAGGATACATCTCCTAAGCGCTCGAGTACAGGAGGAACTCCATTATAGTTTTTACTTAAATTGCGTACTAAAAAGCCAATGCCGGCACTATTGGCCGAAAGATTAGACATCTTACCAAAGACGAAAGCGTCTTGTGGGTGTGACAAGTCTTGCAGGGAAACATCTCCTAACAGATGGAACTGCTTACCGGCTTTTATTTCAAGTTTAGAGCAATTCAATTGGTCTATTGTACCATTAACATCCATATCGAGTTCGATCTGCTCTTTAAAATTGGATAGTGCCGGAACAAACGGAGAAATATCCTTTAATGTGATGTGTGAAGGCAATGTGTGGAAAGAGAATCGTACATTATTGGTAAATTGTTTAAATGCTCCCAAGCTATCGTAATTCAGATGAATAGTATCCATCTTTAAGGAAGTATTGGGCAAATCGATAACAAAATTATCAATAGACATTTCTTTATCATTGGCTACTAACTTCAGACTTAATTTTTTAAGTTCAAATCCGGATTGTTCATCTACGCTCAGCCGCTTGATTGAAGCGTTCACAGAGTCATTTTGCAGCGCTTTCAACGAGATGTTGGCTATAATGTTCTGTAAACGTACATGCTTGGCATTAAACTTTCCCGGAGTCTTTTCTTCAGAAAGTACATCATATGCCAGTTTTCCACGACGAATTAATATGGAATTGATACGCAAGTCGATATTTTTCTCTTTCTTAACAGTATCTTTGGATGCAAATGCGTCAAGGACAAATTTGAAGTTAGGTGGTGAATCCGGAGTTTTTTTGTTTAGATTGATGTTGAAACCAAACAACTGTACACTACTAATAGTTATTTTTCCTTTGAAAAGAGGAAGTATCTCAAACTTGGCAGAAAGACGGGTGACCTTCAACATTTCCTTTCCTGACTGGTCGTCAAGTAATACATCGTCGATAATGATACGGTTCAGCAGTCCCATATCTATTCTTCCAATAGTTAATTCGGTACCCATTACACGGGAGAGTTCTTTGGCTACGAATACAGCAAACTTCTGCTGAACAAAAGGTATGTTCAACAAAAGAATGACCCCGATATATACTCCCAGTACAATACCGAGTACCCAGCGTACAGTCTTTTTCAGCGTTCTGATAAGCGGTTACTTTTATTTTGCGAACAAAAATATAAAATAGTTCGTTATGAATCGTACTTTTATCATTACTTTTGCACCGTTTAAACATCAAAAAAACTATGAGTACAATAATATTAGGAATTGAGTCCTCTTGTGATGATACGTCGGCAGCCGTTATCAAGGATGGTTATTTGCTGTCGAATGTGGTATCCAGCCAGGCTGTTCATGAAGCGTATGGGGGTGTAGTGCCTGAGCTTGCTTCGCGTGCACATCAGCAAAATATAGTTCCGGTGGTACATGAAGCATTAAAACGTGCAGGGGTGACCAAGGAGGAATTGAGTGCTGTAGCTTTTACGCGTGGTCCGGGATTAATGGGGTCATTACTTGTGGGAGTTTCGTTTGCAAAAGGTTTTGCCCGTTCTTTAAATATACCAATGGTTGATGTTAATCATCTGACAGGTCATGTGTTAGCCCATTTTATTAAAGTAGAGGGTGAAGAAATTCAGCAGCCTAGCTATCCTTTTCTTTGCTTGCTTGTGTCGGGTGGAAATTCGCAGATAGTATTGGTGAAGGCATATAATGATATGGAAATTCTGGGGCAGACTATTGATGATGCTGCCGGAGAAGCAATTGACAAATGCTCAAAGGTGATGGGGCTCGGATATCCGGGAGGACCAATTATTGATAAATTAGCACGCCAGGGAAATCCGAAAGCATTTACTTTTAGTAAACCGCATATACCGGGACTGGATTATAGTTTTAGTGGATTGAAGACTTCCTTCCTTTATTCACTTCGTGATTGGATGAAGGATGATCCTGATTTCATTGAACATCATAAGGTAGATCTTGCAGCTTCACTGGAAGCAACAATTGTAGATATTCTTATGGATAAACTTCGAAAAGCTGCCAAGCAGTATAAAATAAATGAGGTAGCTGTAGCTGGTGGAGTATCTGCCAATAACGGATTGCGTAACTCTTTCCGTGAACATGCCGAAAAATATGGCTGGAAAATATTCATTCCTAAATTCAGTTATACTACAGATAATGCCGCAATGATTGCTATTACAGGTTACTTCAAGTATCTGGATCAGGACTTTTGTTCAATCGAACTTCCGGCTTATTCGCGTGTTACTTTGTGATATAAAAGAGATTTGTATTGAAAGAGGTTTCTAATTACAATTATCTGATTGGTATAAGTATGTTTGCAGAGATTATTACAATAGGCGATGAACTACTGATAGGGCAGGTTGTCGATACAAATTCGGCCTGGATGGGGCGTGAGTTGAATAAAGTTGGCATTGAGGTGATTCGTGTTGTTTCTGTCCGTGATCGTGCGGATGAAATAACTGAGGCTGTAGACGATGCGATGAATAGGGCCGATATTGTATTGATGACTGGTGGATTGGGGCCTACGAAAGATGATATAACCAAACAGACGTTATGTGCTTATTTTGATACGGAGTTAGTGTTTAGTGAAGAGGTATTTGAAAATATCAAGCGTGTATTGGCAAGTAAGATACCGATGAATGCGTTAAATAAGAGCCAGGCAATGGTTCCGAAAGATTGCCTTGTGATAAATAACCGGGTAGGTAGTGCGTCCGTTAGTTGGTTTGAAAAAAATGGTAAGGTATTGGTATCTATGCCGGGTGTGCCTCAGGAAATGATTACTGTGATGAGCGAAGAGGTAATTCCTCGTTTGCGTCAGAAATTTGATACAGATGTTATTATACATAAGACTTTTACCGTAAAGAATTATCCTGAATCTGTCTTGGCAGAAAAACTTGAATCATGGGAAGAGGCTTTGCCTAAATCTATAAAATTGGCCTATTTGCCTAAACCCGGTATTATTCGGCTTCGGCTTACAGGGCGTGGAAGGGATAAAGAAGAGGTGCAATCTCAGATTTCCGTTGAAGGGTGTAAACTGAAGTATATTTTGGGAGATGCTGTTTTTGATGAAGAAGATACTCCACTTGAAATACTTATTGGAAATTTGCTAAGAGAGAAGAATTTGACCGTATCCACCGCAGAGAGTTGTACGGGAGGAAGCATTGCTGCTAAATTAACTTCCGTGCCTGGGAGTTCGGATTACTTTAAAGGAGGGATTGTTGCTTATTCTAATGAAATTAAGGAATCGTTGTTGGGGGTGTCGTCTGAAACGCTCAAAAAACAGGGGGCTGTCAGTGAAGAAACTGTGATTGAAATGGTAAAAGGTGCGATGAAAGCGTTGAAAACTGATTGCGCCGTTTCAACTTCAGGAATAGCCGGTCCTAGTGGAGGGACAAAAGAGAAACCGGTGGGGACCGTTTGGATTGCTGCTGCCTATAAAAATGAAATTCGAACAATGAAACAAGATACAGACCGTGGGAGAGAGATGAATGTCGAGAGAGCTGGGAATAATGCCTTTTTGTTACTTCTGGACCTTCTAAAATAAAGAAAAAGTGTACTGTATAACGAATTATTTTAAGAATTACTTGTTTTATATCTATAAAAGTGCTTACTTTGCGCTCTGTTTGAAATAAGTATAGATAAAAACTATAAAAATAAGATAGAAATGTCGAAGATTTGTCAAATTACCGGAAAGAAAGCCATGATTGGCAACAATGTTTCACACTCAAAGAGAAGAACAAAGAGAACCTTTGATTTGAACTTGTTTAACAAGAAGTTCTATTATGTAGAACAGGACTGCTGGATCAGCCTTAGCCTTTGTGCTGCTGGTTTGCGCATTATTAACAAAAAAGGATTGGATGCTGCACTGAACGATGCAGTTGCTAAAGGGTATTGTGATTGGAAAACCATTAAAGTGATTGGCTAAACGTAGAGGAGAAAACTGATTATGGCAAAGAAAGCAAAAGGTAATAGAGTACAGGTGATTCTGGAATGTACAGAACATAAAGATAGCGGTATGCCGGGAACATCTCGTTATATCACAACAAAAAATAGAAAGAATACTACAGAAAGACTTGAGTTGAAGAAATACAACCCTATTCTGAAGAGAGTAACAGTTCACAAGGAAATTAAATAATAAAAGATAGAGAATAACCCATGGCAAAGAAAACAGTAGCAAGTTTGCACGAAGGATCTAAAGAAGGTCGTTCTTATACTAAGGTTATCAAAATGGTTAAGTCTCCGAAAACTGGTGCTTACATTTTTGATGAACAGATGGTTCCTAACGAAAAGGTACAAGACTTTTTCAAGAAATAATAGATTGCGGTTGCCCTGCAATTAAAAAATCCTCTCATGTTGTTATTGGGGGGATTTTTTTTGTAGTTATAGATTTGTGAATCTTTATTTGTAATTCTATAAATAAAAAAGAGCTCTTCTGAACAGTTTGAAATGCTTTCTTGTTGTTGTTTGAAGTTTACTAAAACGTTGTGGAGTTTCAATTTTTTTGCCTCACTTTTTAGTTTTTCATTACTTTATTATATCTTTGTAGCATAATGTATTATACAAATAGTAAGTATCATGGGATTTTTTAGTTTTTTTTCAAAGGAAAAGAAGGAAACTTTAGATAAAGGATTATCTAAAACCAAGGAAAGCGTGTTCAGTAAGATAGCCCGTGCAGTAGCCGGTAAGTCAAAAGTGGACGACGAAGTGTTAGATAATTTGGAAGAGGTGCTCATTACTTCTGATGTAGGTGTAGAGACTACATTAAACATCATTAAGCGTATTGAAAAACGTGCTTCAAATGATAAATATGTAAACACACAAGAACTTAATACTATTCTTCGTGATGAAATAGCTGCATTGCTGACAGAGAATAACTCTGATGATGTAGCTGATTTTGATGTGCCAATAGATAAGAAGCCATATGTAATTATGGTAGTGGGTGTTAATGGGGTAGGCAAGACTACTACTATTGGAAAATTGGCATATCAGTTTAAGAAAGCCGGAAAATCAGTGTACTTGGGTGCTGCGGATACATTCCGTGCTGCTGCCGTGGAGCAATTGGTTATTTGGGGTGAAAGAGTAGGAGTACCTGTTATTAAGCAAAAAATGGGTTCTGATCCCGCTTCCGTAGCATACGATACACTAAGTTCGGCTGTTTCCAATGGTGCTGATGTGGTTATTATTGATACTGCCGGGCGCTTGCATAATAAGGTAGGATTGATGAATGAACTGACAAAGATCAAGAACGTTATGAAGAAAGTTGTACCTGATGCTCCTAATGAGGTTTTGTTGGTGCTTGATGGTTCTACCGGGCAAAATGCTTTTGAGCAAGCGAAACAATTTACATTGGCAACAGAGGTTACAGCTATGGCTATTACCAAATTAGATGGTACAGCTAAAGGGGGAGTCGTGATTGGTATTTCTGATCAGTTTAAAATTCCTGTAAAGTATATCGGTTTGGGGGAAGGTATGGAAGACTTGCAGGTTTTCCGTAAAAAAGAATTTGTAGATTCCTTGTTTGGAGAGAATGCATGAAGAGAAAGACTATAGATATTATAACCTTAGGGTGTTCTAAAAATTTGGTAGATTCAGAACAGTTGATGCGTCAACTGAACGAAGCTGGATATAACGTTACTCATGATTCTGAGAAACCTGAAGGAGAAATTGCAGTAATAAATACCTGTGGCTTTATAGGTGATGCAAAAGAGGAGTCTATTAATATGATTCTTGATTTTGCTCAGGAGAAGGAAGAAGGGAATCTGGAGAAATTATTCGTGATGGGATGTTTGTCGGAACGATACTTAAAAGAACTGGCAATCGAAATTCCCCAGGTTGATAAATTTTATGGAAAGTTTAATTGGAAAGAACTGCTGAAAGATCTGGGTAAAGCCTATCACGATGAATTACACATTGAACGAACATTAACTACTCCCGGTCATTATGCTTATCTGAAAATCTCGGAAGGGTGTGACCGCAAATGCTCGTATTGTGCTATTCCTATAATAACAGGACACCATGTGTCACGGCCGATTGAAGAAATACTGGATGAGGTGAAATATCTTGTGTCTCAGGGCGTGAAAGAGTTTCAGGTTATAGCACAAGAGCTTACTTATTACGGAATTGACTTGTATAAGAAACAAATGCTTCCGGAATTGATAGAACGTATTTCTGATATTCCTGGGGTAGAATGGATTCGTCTGCATTATGCTTATCCAGCTCATTTCCCTACAGATCTTTTTCGTGTAATGCGTGAGCGTGATAATGTATGTAAATATATGGATATCGCTTTGCAGCATATTAGTGATAATATGTTGGAGCATATGCGTAGGCATGTAACAAAGGAGGATACTTATCGGTTAATAGAACAGTTTCGTAAAGAAGTTCCCGGTATTCATTTGCGCACTACCCTGATGGTAGGGCATCCGGGAGAAACGGAGGCTGATTTTGAAGAATTGAAAGAGTTCGTTCGTAAGGCACGTTTTGACAGAATGGGAGCTTTTGTATATTCAGAAGAGGAGGGGACTTATGCTGCCGAGCATTATGAAGATTCTGTTTCTGCAGAAGAAAAGCAAGCTCGTTTGGATGAATTGATGGATATTCAGCAAGGGATATCATCTGAGTTAAGTGCTGCGAAAGTGGGTAAGCAACTAAAAGTAATTATTGATCGTATTGAGGGAGATTATTATATTGGACGTACGGAGTTCGATTCTCCGGAAGTGGATCCGGAAGTTTTGATTAATCGTGCGGACCAAACGCTTCTGATTGGTCACTTTTATCAGATAGAGGTGATTGATTCTGATGATTTTGATCTTTTTGGAAAGATTATTTAAAGTATTCTTTCATGGAATTTGTTTATTTGCTTAATAATGACTAATATAGCGTCGTACTTTAAAAACTTTTGGATTTGAATAATAAAGATTTTATTTCAGAGTTATCGCGTAGGTTAGGATATACAATTAAGGATACATCCGAATTAGCATCCTCTTTATTGTCGGGTATGACCCAGGAATTACAAGAGGGAAATGTAGTTACAATACAGGGTTTTGGAACCTTTGAAGTAAAGAAGAAAGCAGAACGTATTACAGTCAATCCAACAACGAAGCAACGAATGCTTGTTCCTCCTAAATTGGTTTTGACATACAGACCGAGTGCCCAATTAAAAGATAAGTTTAAATAAAAGTTCACTCTCATGAATGAAAGGTTATATCTGCAGAATTTTATAGACTTATTATCTGAGAAATACGGCATGGATAAAAAAGATGCCGATAAATTTGTTAAAGAGTTCTTTCTTTTGATAGAAGAAGCTCTTGAACAGGACAGGTCTGTGAAAATTAAAGGCTTTGGTACTTTCAAACTGGTAGATGTGGAAAGCAGGGAGAGTGTGAAGGTTAATACGGGTGAACGATTTCAGATACAAGGTTATACAAAGGTTTCCTTTATTCCGGATGGTTCATTACGTGATATTATTAATAAGCCATTTTCTCATTTTGAAACGGTAGTGTTGAATGAAAAGACTGTTTTGGAAGATACTCCGGTGATGGATTTGGATGATGATGGGGAATTGACAGAAGAGGAATCTGTATCCCAGAGTGTGGGGAGAGTGAATACTGAAGAAAGCATCGGGGAAGTAGAGAGTGCTGAGGAAATAGTTGAAGAAGAAAAGTCTTCGATAGAGGAAAAGGAGCAAGACGTTTCTGCTGTGGGAAATACTTCAGTGGCGACAGAAGGACAAGATACGGTAGATGAAGTTGCTACTGAGGAAGATACGGCGGTTACTGAAGTTGTAGTACCGAAAATAGAAGAGGCGAAAAATGAAATAATAGTTGGTGAAAAAGGAGTTTCAGACGATATTATTATGGAGAAAGAAGCTACTCCTTCTGTAAATCAACCTTCTCAATTGGATAAGGAAAAAACAACAGATCCAGAGAATTCTCAATCAGTAGCTCCAAAGTTGTCTGCAGAAGAAATAATAGCCCGGGAATTGGCTGTTTCAACAGTGGCGAATGAAGTGCCGGTTAAAAGAAAAAGTAAACCCAAGCAGGTGAAATCTGAAAGGTCTCCGGTACCTTATCTTATTGCGATCATCGTTATTGTATTATTGCTTTGTGGAGGGGCTTTGCTTTTCATCTATTATCCTGATCTTTTTGATTCTTCGGACAGAATTGAAAAAGTGAAGGAAATGGAAAAAGCTGTTCAGCCTACTTCGGAACCGGTTATTCTTCAAGATACAATAGTCAGAGAAGATACGGTTGCTGAAGTTGTTCCTCCTGTGAAAGAAGAAATTCCGGTGGCTGTTCCTGTATCTAAAAAAGAACCGGAAACAGTGAAGAAAGATGCAGGTAAATCGACAACAGCTAAGTCTGTTCCTTTCAAGCCGGATTCTGTTAGTTATATTATAACGGGAACTAAAACTACATATACTATCAAAGAAGGGGAAACATTAACAAGAGTTGCTTTACGTTTTTATGGAACTAAAGCTTTGTGGCCATACATTGTAAAACACAATCCGGGAGTTATTAAAAATCCCGATAATGTGCCGTATGGAACTACAATTAAGATCCCTGAATTAGTAAGGAAATAATAACCCGGACTTTTTACTTCGCCTGAATGTATACATGTTTGTTTCATTCAGGCGGAGTTTTTTGTATAGGAACGAAATGTTATGGAACTGCTAAACCATATAAAAGTACCTTAATCTAAAGGTTTCGCATTGTTTTTTAATAAAAATTAGTTGCAATGGTTAATTTTATGGCGTACTTTTGGAATCGAATTAAAAAGCCTTACACAAACAAGAGGCTTATTTATTATTTGTGGTAATTAAACAATAAAATATTAAGTATTTATGGCTGAATCAATTGATATCCGCGAACTGAATGAGCGGATTGAAAGACAAAGTGCTTTCGTTACCAATCTTACAACAGGCATGGACCAGATTATTGTTGGTCAGAAACATTTGGTAGAGTCGCTGCTTATTGGACTTCTTTCTGACGGGCATGTACTGTTGGAAGGTGTGCCTGGTTTGGCAAAGACATTAGCAATCAAAACGTTGGCATCATTGATTGATGCACAATATAGTCGTGTACAATTTACCCCCGACTTATTGCCTGCTGACGTTATTGGTACAATGGTTTACAGTCAGAAAGACGAATCATTTCAGGTAAAAAAAGGTCCTGTTTTTGCTAATTTTGTATTGGCTGATGAAATAAACCGTGCACCGGCTAAAGTACAGAGTGCTTTGCTTGAAGCGATGCAGGAACGTCAGGTTACTATTGGTAAACAAACTTTTCTTTTGCCTGAACCTTTCTTAGTATTGGCTACTCAAAATCCGATTGAGCAAGAAGGTACTTATCCGTTGCCGGAAGCACAGGTAGACCGTTTTATGTTGAAGGTGGTCATTGATTATCCGAAGTTGGAAGAAGAAAAATTGATTATTCGTCAGAATATTAATGGTGAGAAATTTAATGTAAAGCCTATTCTCAAGGCAGATGAAATTCTTGAGGCTCGTAAAGTCGTTCGTCAGGTTTATCTGGATGAGAAAATAGAGCGTTATATTGTAGATATTGTATTTGCGACACGTTATCCTGAGAAATATGACTTGAAGGAGTTGAAAGATATGATTGGATTTGGTGGTTCTCCACGTGCTTCTATTAATCTTGCGTTGGCTGCGCGTACGTATGCATTCATTAAACGACGTGGGTATGTAATACCGGAAGATGTGCGTGCTGTAGCTCATGATGTACTTCGTCATCGTATTGGTTTGACGTATGAGGCAGAAGCCAGCAATATAACTTCAGATGAAATTATCAGTAAGATATTGAATAAAGTTGAAGTGCCTTAACTTTGATTGAGTGATGAATAATTCTCGATTTTCAAATCTCAATTCTCAATTAAATAGATGGAAACAAGTGAAATATTAAAAAAGGTCCGTCAGATTGAAATAAAGACGCGTGGATTGTCTAACAATATTTTTGCAGGTCAGTATCATTCGGCTTTCAAAGGTAGAGGTATGGCGTTTTCAGAGGTGCGTGAATATCAGTTTGGTGACGATATTCGTGATATCGACTGGAATGTGACTGCGCGTTTTAATAAACCCTATATTAAGGTGTTTGAAGAAGAACGTGAGCTGACAGTGATGTTGATGGTTGATGTTTCCGGTAGTTTGGAATTTGGTACTGTTAAGCAGATGAAGAAAGATATGATAACTGAGATTGCTGCAACATTGGCATTTTCGGCTATTCAGAACAATGATAAAATTGGTGTAATCTTTTTCTCTGATCGAATAGAGAAGTTCATTCCTCCTAAGAAAGGACGTAAACATATTCTTTATATAATTCGTGAATTAATTGATTTTAAACCTGAAAGCCGTCGTACAAATATTCGGTTAGCATTGGAGTACTTGACGAATGTAATGAAAAGGCGTTGTACTGCTTTTATTCTATCTGATTTTATTGATCAAGAAAATTTCAAGAATGCCATGACGATTGCCAACCGGAAGCATGATGTAGTAGCCGTTCAGGTTTACGATAGGCGTGTGGCTGAACTTCCACCAATAGGATTGATGAAAATTAAAGATGCCGAAACCGGGCATGAACAATGGATTGATACTTCATCGAAAGCAGTTCGTCAGGCACATCACAATTGGTGGGTAAGTAAACAGGATGAACTGAGTGATATCTTTACTAAAAGTAATGTAGATTCAGTATCGGTACGTACAGATCAGGACTATGTAAAGGCGTTGTTGAACTTGTTTGCCAAACGAAATTAACGGAAAGACAATGAATAGAAATAGTTTTCTAATAATACTGTTGTTTTTGTTATCTGGTAGGGCTGTTGCACAGTCTGTTACTGTTGAAGCTAAAATAGATTCTTTGCAGATTCTCATTGGAGAACAGGCAAAGATACAATTACAGGTAGCAATGGATGCAAAGCAGCGAGCTGTTTTGCCTGCTTATACTGATACAATAGTACGCGGAGTTGAAATTGTGGAAACTGCTAAACCGGATACACAATTCTTGAATGATCGTCAGCGATTGTTGATCACACAAGAATATACTGTAACATCTTTTGATTCTGCTCTTTACTATTTACCTCCAATGGTGGTGACGGTTGATAATAAAGAGTATAAGTCGAAGGCATTAGCATTGAAAGTGTACTCAATGCCAGTGGATACCTTGCATCCGGATCAATTCTTTGGGCAGAAAGCCGTAATGAAAGCTCCTTTTGTTTGGGAAGATTGGTATGGACTAATCGGATGTTCATTCCTTGCATTACCGCTACTTGCTTTGCTTATTTATTTTATCATACGTATTCGTGATAATAAGCCAATTATACGTAAGGTGAAAGTAGAGCCCAAATTGCCTCCACATCAGGCTGCTATGAAAGAGATCGAACGTATTAAGAATGAGAAGGTATGGCAAAAAGGACTTCCGAAGGAATATTACACGGAACTTACAGATACTCTTCGTACTTATATAAAAGATCGTTTTGGTTTCAATGCGTTAGAGATGACTTCTTCGGAAATCATTGATAATCTGATGGAAATGAATGATAAAGAAGCTATTGCAGATTTGAAGGAGCTCTTCCAAACGGCGGATTTAGTAAAGTTTGCTAAGCATGATCCTCAAATGAATGAGAATGATGCCAATCTGATTAATGCTATTGATTTTATTAATGAAACTAAGCAGCCTGATGAGGAGAACCAGAAGCCGCAACCAACGGAGATTACGATTATAGAAAAACGTTCATTGCGTGCTAAGATATTGCTTATTTGTGGCATTGTTTTATTATCAGTAGCTCTTGTAGGTACTTTTGTATATATTGGAATGCAACTTTATAATCTCTTTGCTTAAAGGAGCATTTCTCAATCGTGAATAGTAAATTGTAAAATCGTAAATAGAATGGTTTTTGCCAATATTGAATATTTATTTTTGCTGCTGTTGCTCATACCTTATATCGTATGGTATGTTTTAAAGTGGAAGAAAAGCCAGGCAACGCTTCAAATTTCGGATGCCCGGGTATATGCACATACACCAAAAAGTTATAAGAACTATTTGTTGCATGTACCATTTGGACTTCGAATCATAGCATTGATATTGATTATTCTGGTACTTGCCCGACCTCAGACTACGGATAACTGGCAAAATAGCGAAATAGAGGGTATTGATATTATGCTTGCTATTGACGTATCTACCAGTATGCTTGCTGAGGATTTAAAGCCTAATAGATTGGAAGCCGCTAAAGATGTAGCAGCTGAATTTATTAATGGACGTCCGAATGACAATATTGGTTTGACTTTATTTGCTGGTGAAAGTTTCACGCAGTGTCCTTTAACAGTGGATCATGCAGTGTTGCTCAACTTGTTTCAAAGCATTAAATGTGGTATTGTGACAGACGGGACAGCAATAGGTATGGGTATTGCTAATGCAGTTACGCGTTTGAAAGATAGTAAAGCTAAATCAAAGGTTATTATTTTGTTAACTGACGGTACGAATAATAAAGGAGATATTTCTCCTTTAACTGCTGCTGAGATAGCTAAGAGTTTTGGTATTCGCGTATATACAATTGGTGTCGGTACAAATGGCATGGCTCCTTATCCGTATCCGATAGGAAATTCTGTGCAGTATGTAAATATACCTGTTGAAATTGACGAAAAGACGTTGACTGAGATTGCAGGTACAACAGACGGAAATTATTTCCGGGCTACCAGTAATTCAAAGTTGAAAGAGGTTTATGAAGAAATTGATAAACTGGAAAAAACAAAGTTGAGTGTTAAAGAATATAGCAAACGTCAGGAAGAATATCGCTGGTTTGCCTTAGCAGCTTTTCTTTGTATATTGCTTGAGGTACTGTTGCGTAACTCAATTCTTAAGAAGATTCCATAGTATAAATGTGATTTCAATCGTAAATTGTAAATCGTAAAATTTAAATAGAAAGATGTTTCGATTTGAAGAACCTGCATATTTATATCTGTTGCTGCTATTACCGTTATTAGCTGTTTTCTATCTGTATTCTAATTACAGAAAGCGAAAAGCTATTCGTCGTTTTGGTGATCCGGTATTGATGGCACAACTTATGCCTGACGTTTCCAAATATCGTCCGGATGTGAAATTTTGGTTGATTTTTGCTGCAATCGGATTGTTTGCTGTATTGTTGGCACGTCCGCAGTTTGGTTCAAAACTGGAAACAGTGAAACGTAAAGGAGTAGAGGTAATAATTGCACTTGATATCTCTAACTCTATGTTGGCGCAGGATGTTCAACCAAACCGTTTGGAAAGAGCCAAGCGTCTTATTTCTAGATTGGTAGATGAAATGGAAAATGACAAGGTAGGTATGATTGTGTTTGCAGGTGATGCTTTTACCCAACTTCCGATTACAAGTGATTATATTTCTGCTAAAATGTTTCTAGAGTCTATTAATCCTTCGCTGATCTCTAAACAGGGAACTGCCATCGGAGCTGCTATCAATCTTGCAACACGTAGTTTCACTCCGCAAGAAGGAGTAGGGCGGGCTATTATTGTCATTACTGATGGTGAGAATCATGAAGGAGGAGCTGTGGAAGCTGCTAAGGCTGCGGCTGAAAAAGGAATCCAAGTGAGTGTATTAGGAATAGGACTTCCTGATGGGGCTCCGATTCCCGTTGAAGGAACGAACGATTTTCGTCGTGATCGGGATGGAAATGTAGTGGTAACTCGACTTAATGAAGCTATGTGTCAGGAAATCGCTAAAGATGGTAAGGGTATATATGTACGTGTTGATAATTCCAATTCTGCTCAAAAAGCTATTAACCAGGAAATTAATAAAATGGCAAAATCAGATGTTGAATCCAAGGTATATACAGAATTCAACGAGCAGTTCCAAGCTATTGCATGGATTATTTTGCTTTTATTATTAGCTGAGATGTTGATATTGGAACGTAAGAATCCGTTGTTTAAGAACATTCATTTGTTCTCTAATAAGAAGTAATTATGCTTATGTCAAAAAGTAAATATATTCTGTTCATTCTGTTTGTGATACTGGCAGCTGGAGCTTCAGCACAAAAGATAGAGAGAGACTATATCCGTAAAGGAAATCGTTTGTTTAACGATAGTGTATTTGTAGACGCTGAAGTGAATTATCGGAAGGCATTGGAAGTAAATCCCAAGTCAACAGTGTCAATGTATAATTTGGGTAATACATTGTCTCAGCAGCAGAAATTTAAAGATGCTATGGAGCAATATGTGGCTGCTGGTAAGATTGAGAAAGATAAAATGAAACTGGCACATATTTATCATAATATGGGTGTTTTATTTCAGGCGGGGAAAGATTATGCTCAGGCTGTAGAAGCTTATAAAATGTCGTTGCGAAATAATCCTAAAGATGATGAAACTCGTTATAATCTGGCATTGGCACAGAAAATGTTAAAGGATCAGCAACAGAATCAGCAAAACCAGGACCAAAATCAAGATCAGAATAAGGATGAGCAGGAAAAGAAGCAGGATCAGCAAAAAGATCAGAATAAGCAAAATGATCAAAAGAAAGATGATCAGCAACAGCAGCCACCCAAGCCTGAGAAGAAAGATAATGAGATGTCGAAGGAAAATGCTGAACAACTCCTTAATTCTGTGATGCAGGACGAAAAGGATACCCAGGATAAAGTTAAAAAACAGCAGCAGGTAACCCAGGGAGGTCGTCTCGAAAAAGATTGGTAATAATAAAGTAAGATGATAAAAACTTCAAAAGAAATGAGAAAACTGATTTTCTTATTGATAATATTCGTAGTAGCAAGCACTAATGTCTTTGCCGATGGTAAAGTATCGTTTACTGCATCAGCGCCTGATGTAGTAGTGGTGGGAGACCAGTTCAGGTTATCTTATACAGTGACTACGCAGAAGGTGAGAGACTTTCGTGCACCATCTATCAAAGGGTTTGATGTATTGATGGGACCTACTCGAAGTACATTTAGTAATACGCAAATAATTAATGGTGCGATGTCTTCAGAAAAAGGAATCACATTTACCTATATTCTGATGGCAACAACTGAAGGTGATTATTCTATTTCTGGTGCAACAATTACGGCAGATGGAGATCAAATGGTTTCTAACTCTGTAAAAATAAAAGTGCTTCCACCCGATCAGAGTGCAGCTGCAACTTCAAGTGGTGCGGCTACTCAGGGGAATAGTTCTTCTGGCAGAAATTCTTCTGCAAGTGTTTCCAGTCAAGACCTGTTTGTAACAGCAACAGCTACAAAAACAACTGTTTATGAGCAAGAGGCTTTTCTGCTGACTTATAAAATTTATACACGTGAAAGCCAGTTGCAATTTGATAATGTGAAATTACCGGATTTTAAAGGTTTTCATTCGCAGGAAATAGAACGTCCATCCAATGCAAAATGGTCGCAAGAGCATTATAAAGGGAGAAACTATTATACTACTGTTTTTCGACAGTTTGTGTTATTTCCACAACAGTCCGGAAAGCTCACAATTGAGCCGGCACGGTTTGATGCCTCTGTTGCGAAAGCAGTACGGAGTGCCGATCCGTTTGATGCATTCTTTAATGGAGGCAGTAACGTTGTTGAAGTGAAGAAAGTACTTACAACTCCGGCTATTACAATCAATGTGAATGCTCTTCCTGCCGGGAAACCTGCTGATTTCTCAGGTGGAGTAGGAGAGTTTACTATTAGTTCTTCAATAAATAGTAAGGATGTAAAAACAAATGATGCAATCACGATTAAGTTGGTAATTTCCGGTACAGGAAATTTAAAATTGCTTTCAAATCCGGAGGTGAAATTTCCGGAAGATTTCGAAGTGTATGACCCCAAAGTAGATAGCCAAGTTCGTTTGACATCGAGCGGGTTGTCTGGTAATCGTGTGATTGAATATTTAGCAATTCCGCGTCATCCAGGTAATTATAAGATACCGGCTGTAACATTCTCTTATTTCGATATTAAATCCAAGTCTTATAAGACGTTGAAAACAGAAGACTATGAAATAAAAGTAGAGAAAGGTGCTGGTAATGCGGATCAAGTGATTGCGAATTTCACAAATAAAGAAGACCTGAAAGTTTTGGGTGAAGATATTCGTTATATTAAGTTGAAAGATGTAACGCTTCAACCTAAGGGAAGTTTCTTCTATGGTTCATTCACTTACTGGTTGTTCTACATAATTCCTGCCATTGCTTTCATTATATTCTTTATTATTTATCGTAAGCAGGCAGCCGAGAATGCTAATGTGGCTAAAATGCGTACGAAGAAGGCAAATAAGGTAGCTACAAAGCGTATGAAACTGGCAGGTAAACTGCTTGCTGAAAATAAGAAAGAAGCATTCTATGATGAAGTATTGAAAGCTTTGTGGGGATATATAAGTGATAAACTGAATATCCCGGTATCTCGCTTATCAAAGGATAATGTGGAAGAGAAATTGAGAAATCATGGAGTAAGTGATGAATTGATTAAAGAGTTTTTGGATGCTTTAAATGAATGTGAATTTGCACGTTTTGCTCCGGGAGATGAAAGCCAGGCTATGGATAAAGTCTATTCGTCATCTTTGGCTGTGATGAGTAAGATGGAGAATTCAATAAAACATTAAATTAGAAGAGATTAACATCATGAAAAAAATATTGTTTTTTGCATTTAGTTTATTGGTTTCAATAGCTTCTATTGGACAGAACTCGTTGAAGACAGACTCTTTGCAGGCTGTAGAAACAGACTCGATAAGTGCTGGTATGCAACAGTTCTCTTCTAAACTGGAAGATGTTACAAAAGCTGAAGGAGACAGTGCATATATGAGAAACGATTATATTTCTGCTATTCAGATTTATGAGGCGCTGTTGAGTAAAGGTGAAGCTGCAGATGTTTACTATAACCTTGGGAATAGTTATTATAAAGCCGGTGATATTGCCAAAGCAATATTGAATTACGAACGTGCTTTACTGCTTCAACCAGGTAATAGTGATATTCGTGCTAATTTAGAGATAGCACGTTCCAAAACGATTGATAAAGTAGAAGCTGTTCCGGAAATCTTTTTTGTTTCCTGGATAAATTCTTTAGTTAATAGTATGAGCGTAGATGCATGGGCTGTGTGGGGTGTTGCTTGTTTTATATTATTGATTATATCTCTTTATTTCTTTATTTTCTCAAAGCAGATTGTATTGAAGAAAGCGGGCTTTATATGTGGGATCATTTTTCTGGTTGTAGTTGTTTTAACGAATATATTTGCCGGACAACAGAAAGACGAATTATTGAACCGTAATAATGCTATCGTGATAAATCCGAGTGTTACAGTTCGTAGTACTCCCAGTGACAGCGGAACGAGTTTGTTTATTCTTCATGAAGGACATAAAGTAGATGTAAAAGATAATTCCATGAAAGACTGGAAAGAAATACGTTTAGAAGATGGTAAAGTGGGATGGATACCCGCTTCTGCAATCGAAATAATATAGGAATAATAATTAAAATAAAAGTAAAAATCCCCGTGTAGATATGTCTACATGGGGATTTTGCTATATAATATCTATCTAAAATTGTATTTTATCTAATATAGTAAAAAAAATAGGTAAATAGTTTGTTTTATCTTTTTTTTTTCTTAAGTTTATAGCGTGATAATGATTCACATTAGTATTAACCATTAAATTTATGTGACATGAGGACAATAACATTCAATGAGCTTCGTAAAATTAAAGATTCATTGCCCAGCGGTAGCATGCATAGAATAGCTGATGAACTTGGTCTACACGTAGATACAGTACGCAATTTCTTCGGCGGACATAATTTTAAAGAGGGTAAAAGTGTCGGAATACATTTAGAGCCCGGTCCGGACGGTGGGTTAGTGATGATTGACGATACTACCGTACTTGACCGGGCTCTTCGCATTCTTGATGAACTAAATATGAGTATGCAAAGAGAAGAAGCTACCGAACCTGTGCAGGCTTAATGAAAAGATATACTTGCAGAATCCCAATTGAATCAAAACAATTGGGATTTCTTATTTGTTAAATTCATATATATAATAATGGATTATGGAAGACAAATTAGTTACTTTAGCTATTCTGACTTATACAAAAGCTCAGATATTGAAAAATGTCCTTGAAAATGAGGGTATTGAGACGTATATTCATAATGTGAATCAGATTCAACCAGTTGTTTCATCAGGTGTCCGATTACGCATAAAAGAAAGTGATTTACCAAGGGCGCTCAAGATTACAGAGAGTTCTGTTTGGTTAGCCGAAAGTATAGTGGGAGAGAAGACACCTAATGTTGAGGATGATAATGAGAGTAGGAAGATACTTATTCCAGTAGACTTTTCTAATTATTCGATTAAAGCATGTGAATTCGGTTTTAACTTGGCTAAAGCCTATGGAGCCGAAGTTTTATTATTGCATGTATATTTTACACCTATATATGCATCTTCGTTGCCTTATGGTGATGTGTTTAACTACCAGATAAGTGACGAGGAGACGGTTAAAATGATTTTACAAAAAGTTCATTCGGATTTGAATGCGTTAGCTGATAAAATAAAAGAGAAAGTAGCTTCCGGGGAGTTTCCGGATGTAAAATATACTTGTGTATTGCGTGAAGGAATACCTGAAGAGGAGATTTTACGCTATTCAAAAGAACAACATCCGCGTATTATAATAATGGGTACTCGTGGTAAGAGTCAGAAAGATCTTGATTTGATTGGTAGTGTTACTGCTGAAGTGATTGAACGCAGTCGTACTGCAGTATTGGCTATTCCAGAAAACACGCCATTTAGAGAATTCGGTGCTGTGAAGCGGGTTGCTTTTATGACTAATTTTGATCAAAGGGATTTAATAGCTTTTGATTCCTTTATAAATGCTTGGAAACCTTTTAATTTCGTCGTATCTTTGATTTATCTTGCTGATGTTAAAGAAGCAAAAGATACTTGGAATGAAATAAAGTTGGCTGGTATTAAAGAATATTTCCAAAAACAATATCCGGAACTTGAAATTCATTATGATGTGGTGATGAATGATGATTTCCTTAAAAGTTTTGACGGATATATTAAAGCCAATAAAATCGATATTATCACGTTGACTTCTTATAAAAGAAATATATTTGCTCGTTTGTTTAATCCAAGTATTGCCCGGAAAATGATTTTCCATTCAGATACACCATTACTTGTTATTAACGGATGATCAGAAGAAAAAAATAAGGCATTTAAAATAATGGAATAATCTTCATTATGTTTAATATAAAAAGGCAATTTGTTCGTAAAGAGTAAGTTGCCTTTTTATATGGTTGAAAGTTACTATTCATCAATTACTCTCCTATTATATATAGATCCTATCAAGTGTAAAAAGAAACGGCTGAAATATTAATTATTCCAGCCGTTCATGCTATTTTTGGGAAATATCAAATTGAATTTTAGTTATTCATCAACTTTTCAATTTCGTCAAATTCAGTACCCATGTTTAAATTATAGTAAACTCTATAAAGACCCGGTGCCCACAAATCTTTCTGATCAGGTTTCAGTTCTCTCGCCTTTTCATAATAAGGTTTTGCTTCTTCATAGAATTTTTTGATAGTAGCTTGAGCTTGTGCATACTTAGGATCGTTAACATCCGTAGTAGACTGATCTGCAAAATCCTGAGCTTTCATCAGCAATACTAAACCTAAGTTTGAATAAGCTTCTGCATATTGAGGATCAACTTCAATTGTTTTTTTGTAGAAATCAAGTGCTTTATCATAATCTTTCATATTGTGATAAAGATATGCCTTCACATACAGATACAATTTGTTATTAGGATCTTTAGCCAACATACCGTCAGCAAATTCCATTGCTTTTTCTGGTTGGTTAGAACTGCTATAATAGTCAACAAGATTTGCAAAGAAGTATTGATTTTCTGGGAATTTGAGGATACCTTCTTTTAGAGATTCCACCCATTTGGCAGTATCACCTTTTGCTTTTAAAGCATCTGCCCATAACTGCATGGCAATTGAGCCATTATCTTTGTCTTTAATTGCTATAGGAGCATATTTCAAGATAGCATCTTTATCCTCTACTCCATTGGCAGCTAATGTGGCGTAATACGCAATCTGAGGTAGCAACGTGTCAGATACAGCCAGATTTTCTTTCTCCAACATCGGATAAGAAGCTGATTCTACGTATGTTCCGAAGAATTTCAAGGCTTCTGCGCTCTTATTAAGATTGAAATACTGTATTCCTCCATTGATCAGGTTAGGACGTTCCGCCATCATTGAAGCAGCATTGGCTTTTCTATATTTATTTTTAACCTTGCCTTTTTCGTTAGGTATTTCTGCCAATTCGTCACATTTCAAGAAGTACTCATACATTTTCAGGATGCTGTTGTACGCTTTCAATGTATCATAGGGTTTTCTCAGATAAGCATTTTCCATCTCCTTTTCGTTGATTTTCTTTTGGATCAAGCCTGCTACATCCCATGTAGCTGCATCATCCTTTGTTTCAGGATTAGTCAATGCTCCGTTAATCAGCTGTTCAGCTTTTTTGAAGTCAGGTTTTACATCGCTGGCAATGCCTTTAGCTTCTTTTACGCTCTTCTGTTGAGCAAATGTGAAACTGACAGCCATCAGTAGAACCATTGAAAATAATACTCTTTTCATGATTGTTGTTTGATTAATTATTAATATTACGTCTATTCTTCTTTGTTTTCGTCTTCATTATTCTCTGCAACATCCGGTGTATCTGTATCTTCAAATGTTTCTGCTGTAGGATCAACCGGAATTTGTCCTTCTATCTCTTCTGTAGGGACTTCATCTTCAAGACTCTCCGTTGTAACCTTACATACAGACCCGATCTGGTCATTGCGTTTTTCCAGATTGATTAAGCGAACGCCTTGTGTGGCGCGTCCCATAATACGTACATCTGCGACTTTCAAACGAATGGTAATACCGGATTTATTGATAATCATCAAATCATTTTCGTCTGTTACTGACTTGATTGTTACCACTTTACCTGTTTTATCGGTAACGTTCATTGTTTTTACACCTTTGCCACCACGGTTTGTTTTACGGTAGTCTTCAATTTCAGAACGTTTGCCGTATCCCTGCTCAGAAACTACCATAACAGATTCTGTTTCAAGATCTTTTATGCAAATCATACCTACTACTTCGTCCTGTCCGTCGTTGTCGAGTGTAATACCACGTACACCTGTTGCCGTACGTCCCATAACGCGAACTGCTGCTTCGTGGAAGCGAATTGCACGTCCGTTGCGGTTTGCGATAATAATTTCATTATTACCATTTGTCATACGAACTTCGATAACGCGGTCGTCTTCACGGATCGTGATCGCATTTACACCATTCTGACGTGGACGAGAATATTGTTCAAGCAACGTTTTCTTAATTACACCGTTCTTTGTACAGAACAATACATAATGACTGTTGATATATTCTCGATCATCAAGGCTCTTTACACGTAAATATGCATTTACGGCGTCATCAGAGTCTATGTTCAGTAGGTTCTGAATAGCACGTCCCTTAGAGTTTTTCGTTCCTTCAGGAATTTCGTATACTTTCAACCAGTAACATTTACCTTTTTGGGTAAAGAACATCATCGTGTTATGCATTGTAGCCGGATAGATATGTTCAATGAAGTCTTCATCACGTGTTTCTGTACCCTTCGAACCTACCCCACCGCGATTTTGTGCACGGAATTCAGTAAGTGGTGTACGTTTTATGTATCCCATATGTGAGATGGTGATAATCATTTCATCATCGGCATAGAAGTCTTCAGGGTTGAACTCTTCAGATGAATAAACAATTTCCGACCGGCGTTCGTCAGCATATTTAGCTTTTACTTCGATTAATTCATCTTTTACAACTTTACGGCATACCTCATCGTCTGCAAGAATACTTTCCAAATAAGCAATGAGATTCATTACTTCTTCATATTCGGCATGTAACTGATCCTGCATTAGTCCGGTCAATTGACGCAGACGCATTTCTACGATTGCACGTGCCTGTATTTCTGTCAGTTCAAAGCGGTTGATTAATCCGGCAATAGCATCGTTCGGAGTTTTTGCCGCACGGATAATGCGGATAACTTCATCAATATTATCTGAAGCTATAATCAAACCTTCAAGAATGTGAGCACGTTCTTTAGCTTTGCGCAGATCATACTGAGTACGACGTATAACTACATCACGTCTGTGTTCTACGAAGTACTTAATCAAGTCTCTTAAATTCAGCGTTTTAGGGCGCCCATGTACCAATGCCACATTGTTGACACCAAAAGACGTCTGCAAAGCCGTCATCTTATAGAGCTTGTTAAGAACAACGCTGGCATTTGCATCGCGTTTTATATCGATAACGATACGCATACCATCACGGTCGGACTCGTCATTTGCATTGGAAATGCCTTCTATCTTCTTATCATTTACAAGATCAGCAATATACTTAATTAATTCAGCCTTGTTTACATTGTATGGTATTTCAGTAACTACGATCTTGTCATGTGTTTGTCCCGTTTCAATTTCGGCTTTTGCACGCATTACTACACGACCACGTCCCGTTAAATAGGCTTCACGTACACCAGTTACACCATATATATACCCTCCTGTCGGAAAGTCAGGTGCTTTGACATAGTTCATCAACTCTTCTACGGTAATCTCGGGATTATCAAGATATGCATCACAAGCATCGATAACCTCGGACAGGTTGTGAGGTGGCATATTCGTAGCCATACCTACAGCAATACCGGAAGCGCCATTTACCAGAAGATTAGGGATACGTGTAGGCATTACAGTTGGTTCCACCAACGTATTGTCGAAGTTCGGTTCGAAGTCAACGGTTTCTTTATAAAGATCCTCCATCATAGCTTCGCCGAGCTTGTTCAATCGGGCCTCTGTATAACGCATAGCTGCGGGACTGTCACCATCCACAGAACCAAAGTTACCCTGGCCATCTACTAACGGATAACGCATAGCCCATTCTTGTGCCATACGTACCATTGCTAAATATACGGAAGAATCTCCGTGCGGATGGTACTTACCGAGTACCTCACCCACAATTCTGGCTGATTTTTTATAAGGTTTATCTGACGTATTACCCAATTCCATCATACCGTAGAGTATTCTGCGGTGAACGGGTTTAAATCCATCTCTAACATCCGGAAGGGCACGCGAAACAATGACCGACATGGAGTAGTCAATGTAAGATGACTTCATTTCCTCCTCGATGTTAATCTTTATAATTCTGTCTTGTTCAAGCATTTAAAAAGATTATTAATTATACATTCATGGCTTACGAAAAACCACGCTAAAGTACTACTTTTTCACGATATACAAAAGTTTTCTCGCATAAACTTTTTGAGTGTTGGTATATCCTTAATTATAAGAGTTGGAAATATACATTTCTATCTTTGGGATTGATATATGGAATAAAAGTACTGTGTTTTAAACTTAAAATACAGGTATCTAATGGATGTTCTATCAGCGTTTGGTAATAGTACTATTATAGATATCATGCTATCATAACACCCGGATGTTTTATACAAAAACATCCGGGTGTTATGATAAAGAACATGGGGATGTTTTAGTATTTGTTCTCACCTTTTATGAGGATAAGAAATAGTCTTATTTGATTAAAATGAGAAGTATTTACTATTATATATAATAAGGTATATAAGTATGCATCTTTTTTGGCACGGCATTTGTTATTATAATAAATAAAGCAAATATTGCGCATAAATCAATGTTATGCGTATCTTTGCCAGTGAATAACACCTTAAGAAGGAAGGAATAAAGTATGAATAATCAATTCTCACAAAGAGTTTCCGACATTATCGTTTTCAGTAAGGAAGAAGCGAACCGTTTGAGAAGTAGGTATATAGGCCCTGAACATTTGTTACTGGGAATGCTTAGGGACGGAGAAGGGAAAGCTATCGAGATATTGTCTAAACTCAAAACAAATCTGACCGACATTAAAAAGCAGATTGAAGTAATATTGAAGGCAGATGCAGATGATTTTCTGCTGCCTGATGCAGAAGTTCCATTGTCTAATGGGGCGGCTAAGATACTCAAGATGTGTATTCTTGAAGCTCGTTTAATGAAGAGTAATGTAGCTGATACAGAACATGTTCTGTTAGCTATTCTGAAAGATCGTAATAACGTGGCTGCTTCTGTACTTGAAGCAAACCAGGTGGATTACAAAAAAGTGTTTGAGCAGTTGTCATTGCAACCAGACATTAATGCCGGAATGGGCTTTAGTGAAGATGACGATGATGAAGAAGAAATGGGGGCTTCCCGTTCTGGTGGTCGTGGTTCGGAAGAGCGTCAGCAACAGGCACAAACGGCTTCTAAAAAGCCGGCGAATGATACTCCTGTACTCGATAATTTTGGTACAGATATGACAAGAGCGGCAGAAGAAGGACGTCTGGATCCGGTGGTAGGCCGTGAACGTGAAATAGAACGTCTGGCGCAGATTTTGAGTCGTCGTAAAAAGAACAATCCGATATTGATTGGTGAACCGGGGGTTGGAAAATCAGCCATTGTTGAAGGCTTGGCACTTCGTATTATCCAGAAAAAAGTATCGCGTATCTTATTCGATAAACGTGTGGTGGCTTTGGATATGACATCGGTTGTTGCTGGAACTAAATATCGCGGACAATTTGAAGAACGTATTCGCTCCATTCTCAATGAGTTGCAAAAAAATCCGAATGTTATCCTGTTTATTGACGAGATACATACCATTGTTGGTGCGGGTTCTGCTGCTGGTTCTATGGATGCTGCCAATATGTTGAAGCCGGCTCTTGCACGTGGTGAAATACAGTGCATTGGTGCCACTACTCTTGATGAGTATCGTAAAAATATAGAGAAAGACGGTGCATTGGAACGTCGGTTCCAGAAAGTTATGGTAGAACCTACTACGGCTGAAGAAACTCTCCAGATTCTTCGGAATATCAAGAGTAAGTATGAAGACCATCATAACGTGATCTATACCGATGAAGCTTTAGAAGCTTGTGTCAAGTTGACAGATCGTTATATAACGGACCGTAATTTCCCGGATAAAGCAATTGACGCTCTTGATGAAGCAGGTTCGCGTGTGCATCTTACCAATATTAATGTTCCGAAAGAAATAGAAGAACAGGAAAGATTGATTGAAGAAGCTAAAAGTAAAAAGAATGATGCGGTGAAATCGCAGAATTTTGAACTTGCTGCCAGTTTTCGGGATAAAGAAAAAGAACTCACTACTGAGCTCGACCGTATGAAGCAAGAATGGGAAGAACGATTGAAAGACAATCGGCAGACAGTTGATGCAGAGGAAATTGCAAATGTTGTTTCTATGATGTCCGGTATTCCTGTACAACGTATGGCACAGGCCGAAGGTATTAAACTGGCTGGGATGAAAGAGTCTCTTCAGGCTAAGGTTATTGCTCAGGACCCGGCTATTGAGAAGTTGGTGAAAGCCATTCTGCGTAGCCGTGTCGGATTAAAAGATCCGAATAAGCCGATTGGAACTTTCATGTTCCTGGGGCCTACCGGTGTTGGTAAAACGCATTTAGCAAAAGAGTTGGCCAAGTATATGTTTGGTTCTTCGGATGCTTTAATTCGTATTGACATGAGTGAGTATATGGAGAAGTTCACTGTTTCCCGTCTTGTCGGAGCACCTCCGGGATATGTGGGATATGAAGAAGGTGGACAGTTGACGGAAAAGGTTCGTCGTAAACCTTATTCTATTATTTTGCTTGATGAAATAGAGAAAGCGCATCCTGATGTCTTTAATCTATTGTTGCAGGTTATGGACGAAGGCCGGTTGACTGACAGTTATGGCAGAATGGTAGATTTTAAAAATACAGTTATTATTATGACTTCTAACATAGGTACACGTCAGCTGAAAGACTTTGGCCGCGGAGTGGGTTTTGCTACTCAGAACCGTATTGATGATAAAGAATTTTCTCGTGGTGTGATACAGAAGGCTTTGAATAAATCCTTTGCTCCGGAATTCATAAATCGTGTCGACGAGATTATTACTTTTGACCAGCTGTCTTTGGAAGCGATAACTCAAATTATTGATATAGAACTTAAAGGCTTGTATGACAGGATCAAGTCTATTGGTTATAATTTGGTTATCGAAGATAAGGCTAAACAATTTATAGCTGAAAAAGGGTACGATGTACAGTTTGGTGCCCGTCCGTTGAAACGTGCTATACAGACATATCTGGAGGACGGATTGTCAGAACTGATCATCTCCTCTACTTTGGTCGATGGAGATACTATAAAGGTGTCCCTGAATGAGGAGAAAGGAGAACTGGAGATGAAAAAAGAGGCAAATATTGTGGAATAAATTTCCTTGTAATACGTCAAAATGTCAGATCGGAAGGTCTGGCATTTTTTTTGTTTTCATATTCCATGAAAACATTAATCTGATAAATTAAAAATATACATTATTATGCAGAAAGGTAATATTGGGGTTACAACAGAGAACATTTTCCCTATCATCAAAAAGTTCTTGTATAGTGATCATGAGATTTTTCTCCGTGAGTTGGTTTCTAATGCTGTCGATGCTACTCAAAAGTTGAATACACTGGCATCTATTAGTGAGTTTAAAGGAGAATTAGGTGATTTGACCATTCATGTATCGCTTGATAAGGATACAATTACCATCTCCGATCGCGGTATTGGTCTGACTGCCGAAGAAATTGATAAATACATCAATCAGATAGCTTTCTCCGGTGCCAATGACTTCCTGGAAAAATATAAGAATGATGCGAATGCCATTATTGGTCATTTCGGACTTGGTTTCTACTCTGCCTTTATGGTAGCAAAGAAAGTTGAAATCATTACAAAATCTTATAAGGAAGGTGCTCAGGCTGTGAAATGGACTTGTGATGGTAGTCCTGAGTTTACTTTGGAAGATGTTGATAAGGCTGATCGTGGTACAGATATCATACTTTATATTGATGATGACTGTAAAGAGTTCCTTGAAGAAACACGTATATCCGGTCTGTTGACAAAGTACTGTAAATTCCTGCCTGTTCCAATTGCATTCGGTAAGAAAAAAGAGTGGAAAGATGGTAAGCAGGTAGAAACTGCAGAAGATAATATTATCAATGATACTACCCCATTGTGGACACGTAAACCAAGTGAACTTTCAGACGAGGGCTATACAAAGTTCTATAGAGAGTTGTATCCGATGTCTGATGAGCCTTTGTTCTGGATTCATTTGAATGTAGATTATCCTTTCCATCTGACTGGTATTCTTTATTTCCCGAAAGTAAAGAGTAATATTGAACTGAATAGAAATAAGATTCAGTTGTATAGCAATCAGGTTTATGTGACAGACTCTGTAGAAGGTATTGTGCCCGACTTTCTGACACTATTACATGGTGTAATTGATTCACCGGATATTCCGTTGAACGTTTCACGTTCTTATTTGCAGAGTGATTCAAACGTGAAGAAGATTTCGACATATATCACTAAGAAGGTTTCCGACCGTCTGCAATCTATTTTCAAGAATGATCGTCCTCAGTTTGAAGAGAAGTGGAATGACCTGAAAATATTTATCAATTATGGAATGTTGACGCAGGAAGATTTCTATGAGAAAGCTTCAAAATTTGCCCTTTTCACCGATACAGATGGTAAGCATTATACCTATGAAGAGTATCAGATGCTAATTAAAGATAATCAGACAGATAAGGAAGGAAATTTGATTTATCTTTATACAAATAATAAAGACGAACAGTTTAGCTACATTGAAGCTGCTAAAAATAAGGGATACAATGTGTTGCTTATGGATGGACAGTTGGATGTTGCTATGGTCAGCATGCTTGAACAGAAATTTGAGAAATCTCGTTTTACCCGTGTCGATAGTGATGTAATAGACAATATCATTGTGAAAGACGATAAGAAGGGTGATGTGCTGGATGCTAACAAGCAAGAAGCTTTATCTGTTGCATTCAAGAGTCAGTTGCCTAAAGTTGAGAAGGTCGAATTTAATGTGATGACACAAGCGTTGGGTGAAAATTCTGCTCCTGTCATGATTACGCAGAGTGAATACATGCGTCGTATGAAGGAAATGGCCAATATACAGGCAGGTATGAGTTTCTATGGAGAAATGCCGGATATGTTCAATCTGGTTCTGAATTCTGATCATAAGCTCATTAAGCAGGTGTTGAGTGATGAAGAAGCAGCTTGTGCCGCTGATATTGTTCCTTTGCAACTTTCTATTGATGATACGACCAAACAACGTGATGCATTGAAAAAGAAGCAGGAAGGTAAGAAGGATGAAGATATTCCTACCTCAGAAAAGGATGAATTGAAAGATTTGGATAAGAAACTGGATGAACTGAAAGGTAAGAAAGACGCTATCTTCACCGGATATGCTGAAAAAAATAAAGTGGTACGCCAATTAGTGGATCTTGCTCTGTTGCAGAATAACATGCTGAAGGGTGAAGCGTTGAACAACTTTGTAAAAAGAAGCATTGAGCTTATTTAATTAGCCCCTTTTAAATTCTTAAATAAATTCCCGAAGAGCATTGCTCGCTTAAAGCGAAGCAATGCTCTTTTTTTGATTATAAATCCCTTTGAATTGCCCGTTAATTGGAAACTATTGCATATATTTGAGCATTAATTAATGAAAAATCAATTGTTTTATCCGGGATTATGAAAAAAGCTTTAGTGCTTATTACTTTTTTGCTGTTGTTGCCTATATTGGTGCAAGCCCAGAAAGTGGGGCTTGTGTTGAGTGGCGGTGGAGCTAAAGGGCTGACGCACATCGGTATTATTCGTGCCCTTGAAGAGAATAATATTCCTATTGACTATATTACAGGTACTTCTATGGGGGCTATTGTTGGCTCTTTGTATGCTATGGGGTATTCTCCGGATGATATGGAAATATTATTGAAGTCGGAAGAATTTAAACGTTGGTATTCCGGAGAGGTGGAAGAAGAGTATATGTATTACTTCAAAAAGAACCAGCCGACACCTGATTTTTTAAATATCAGGCTTTCTTTTCGTGATTCATTGAATATAAAACCGCAGTTTCTACCTTCCAGTGTTGTCAATCCAATACAGATGAATCTTGTTTTTCTTGATTTGTACGCTCGGGCTACGGCAGCTTGTGGTGGAGATTTTAATAAGCTTTTTGTACCTTTTCGTTGTGTAGCCTCTGACGTGTATAATAAGAAACAACTGATTATGAACAGGGGTGATCTGGGAGATGCTGTACGTGCTTCTATGAGCTTCCCGTTCATGTTTAAGCCGATTGAAATAGACAGTGTTTTGGCTTATGATGGCGGAATTTATAATAATTTTCCTACGGATGTGATGCGTGATGATTTTCATCCTGATGTTATTATTGGTAGTGTTGTAGCCACCAATCCCACAAAGCCGAAGGAAAATGATTTAATGAGTCAGATAGAGAACATGGTAATGCAGAAAACTGATTATTCGGTTCCGGAATCTGAAGGCATTGTGATGACTTTTAAATACGATGATGTCAATCTGATGGATTTTCAGCGAATTGATGAACTGCATGACATTGGATATAATCGTACGATGAGTATGATGGATTCTATCAAAAGTCGTATTCGCAGGAGGGTAAATCTCGATAATATTCGTCTTAGAAGGCTTGTGTACCGAAGTAATTATCCGGAACTTCGCTTCAAAAATATATTGATTGACGGTGCCAATGCTCAACAGCAGGCTTATATCAAGAAAGAGTTTCATGCTTCTGATGATAAAGAGTTTACGTTTGAAGATGTGAAACGTGGTTATTTCCGTTTGCTTTCAGGTAATATGATATCCGAGATTATCCCTCATGCTGTTTTTAATCCGGAAGATGATACGTATGATTTGCATTTGAAAGTCAAACTGGAGGATAATTTCTCTGTTCGTATCGGAGGTAATGTTTCTACCACAAGTTCCAATCAGATATATCTGGGACTTAGTTATCAAAACTTGAATTATAATGCAAAAGAGCTGACATTTGACGGACAATTAGGTAAAATCTATAATAATGTGCAGTTGATGGGGAGGATTGATTTCGCTACCAATATTCCTACGTCATACCGGTTGATAGCTTCTATCAGCACGTTCGATTATTTTAAGAAAGAGAAACTCTTTTCGCGGAATGATAAGCCGGCATTCAATCAAAAAGATGAACGTTTTGTGAAACTGAAAGTAGGACTTCCTTTCCTTTCCAGTAAAAGAGCTGAGTTTGGAGTGGGACTGGCGAAGATACAGGATCGTTACTTTCAGAAGAATGTGATTGATTTTGATAAAGATAAATATGATAAAAGCGAATATAGCCTGTTTGGTGGTTCAATCAGCTTTAATGGAAGTACCTTGAATGCCAGACAATTTTCTACACAAGGCAGCCATGAGGAACTTGTGGCCCAGATATTTACCGGAAAAGAACGATTCTATCCGGGAGAAACTTCAGATACAAAGAAGACAAGTGAGGAGCGGCACTCCTGGTTGCAACTGTCATATATGAAGGAGAAGTATCACAGAATGGCAGAGCATTGGACGCTTGGGTGGTATCTGAAAGCATTGTATTCTTCAAGAAATTTCTCCGAGAACTATACGGCTACTATGATGCAGGCCGGAGAGTTTGCGCCTACAGCGCATGGGCAATTGATGTATAATGAAGCTTTTCGTGCCAATCAATTTGTAGGAGCTGGTGTACGGCCTGTGTATCGTTTGAATCAAATGTTTCATGTGCGAGGAGAATTCTATGGTTTTATGCCAATTTTCCCAATAGAGAGAAATTCGATAAATAAGGCATATTATGGAAAAGCCTTTTCTCGTTTTGAATATTTAGGAGAAATATCAATTGTATGCCAATTTTCATTCGGTGCTATCTCTGCTTATGTAAATCATTATAGCTCACCGAAAAAAGAGTGGAATGTAGGATTAACGCTGGGTTGGCAGCTCTTCAATTATCGTTTCTTTGAATAATATTTCGGGAAAAAATAGTAGTAAACGCTTGCTACTTTCAAAAAAGTCCGTATCTTTGCACCCGTTAAACAAAAACAAAGGGTCGCGTAGCTCAACTGAATAGAGTAGCTGACTACGGATCAGCCGGTTACAGGTTTGAATCCTGTCGCGATCACTTTTTAGTTTAACAGAATGGCCGCGTAGCTCAACTGAATAGAGTAGCTGACTACGGATCAGCCGGTTACAGGTTTGAATCCTGTCGCGGTCACAAAATATATTCATAATTCGAAACAAAGGGTCGCGTAGCTCAACTGAATAGAGTAGCTGACTACGGATCAGCCGGTTACAGGTTTGAATCCTGTCGCGATCACAAGAATATCTTCTCAAGAAATTGGGGAGATTTTTTTGTATATCAGCCAAACTTTACTATATTGTGAAGTTGAAACATATTTTATATAATAATAAACATAAAAGAATGGGATCGTTTCCAGTATTTAGTAGAAAAACAAATTTCAAGGTATCGATGAAATAATACATAAATTCCGCAAACCTTACGAATTTATATTTTTGCTCGTATGATTTGCGGAATTCATATTTGGAAAATCAATCAGGACATACCTGTCTTAACATTTAATGTTTAGTTCATTCAATACCTTTCGGATTGCTTCAAATGTAGTTATTCTTGTTGGGACAAGTGGTAAGCGCAATTTATTTTCAATCATTCCCATTGCGTTTAGCATTGATTTCACTCCTGCCGGATTTCCATCTACAAACAAAAGATCAAATAATTCAGTGAACTTATGGTGAATGGTGAGGGCGTTTGCAAAGTCTCCCTGTAAAGCCAGACGGGTCATGCGACTAAATTCGCGTGGAAATGCGTTTCCTATGACTGATATAACGCCAACGGCTCCTAAAGTGATCAGTGGGAAGGTAATACCATCATCTCCCGAAATAACGTCAAAATTGGCCGGTTTATTCTTGATAATATCATCCATTTGGGTGATGTTACCGGATGCTTCTTTGATAGCTATTACATTTTTGAAATCACGGGCAATACGCAATGTTGTTGCAGCAGTCATGTTGACTCCTGTGCGCCCCGGAACGTTATATAATACAATGGGCAATTCCGTTGCTTCGGCAATTGCTTTATAATGCTGATAAATACCTTCTTGTGATGGTTTATTATAATAAGGAACTACAGATAAGATGGCATCTACACCGGTGAAATCGTCGTTTTTCAACGTTTCAACTATAGCACGGGTGTTATTTCCACCTACTCCAAGTAGAATAGGGATTCTTCCATTGACGCGGTCGATAACCATTTTTTTGATTTTCTTTTTCTCCTCTTCGGTTAGTGTCGGAGTTTCGGCTGTGGTACCCAGCACACATAGAAAATCTGCATTATTCTGCAATAGATAATCTACCATTCGCATTAATGCATCGTAATCAACGCTCTCATCTTCTTTGAAAGGAGTAATCAGTGCTACCCCCATTCCTTTCAATTTCGTTTGTATCATGAGTATTAATAATAATCTCTAAATAATTTGGACACAAAAGTACTAATATTTTCTATTTTACCGGCAAAAATAATATATAAAATAAGATTCTGACAGAAAAATGTTACGATATGAGCTCTAAAAATTCCTCTTCGTTCATTATCCTGATACCCAGTTTACTTGCTTTTTCAAGTTTGGCAGGTCCCATATTTTCACCTGCCAAAATAAAGCTGGTTTTAGCTGAAATACTTCCTACATTCTTACCGCCATGTTTTTCTATAAGATCTTTGTATTCATCTCGCGAATAGTGGGTGAAAACGCCACTAATAACGATAGACTGACCGGCCAGTTTATCGGTGTGTCCGCTAAGATCTTCTTCTGTACGATAGAGCTGAAGACCAGCTTCCTTCAGACGATTCACAAGTTCGCGGTTTGATTCGTTTGCGAAGTAGTTTAAAATGCTTTGCGCAATTTTTTCACCGATTTCATCAATACTTACCAGGGTTTCGAGATCCGCATCTTCCAATTCTTCTATATTTTTGAAGGCTTTGGCTATTTTCTTTGCTACAGTTTCACCTACAAAGCGAATACCTAATGCGAAGATGACACGTTCAAAAGGAATTTCTTTGCTTTGGGCAATTCCATTGATAATATTTTCGGCAGACTTTTCACCCATCCGGTCCAATCCTTTGATATCTTTTGTGGTCAGTTTGTACAAATCAGCTGTATTCTGGATTAGTCCCAGGCGATAAAACATGTCTACTGTCTCAGGACCAAGTCCGTCGATGTTCATAGCCCGCCGACTGATAAAGTGTTCAATCTTACCTTTGATTTGTGGTGGACAAGCCGTTTCGTTGGGACAATAATGAGCTGCTTCGCCTTCGTAACGTACTAATTTGCTTCCGCATTCGGGACAATTTGTGATAAAATTCACTTTTTCACCTATCATGAATGAACGTGCAGAAGTATCTACCCCTGTAATTTTAGGAATAATTTCTCCACCCTTCTCCACGTATACCATATCGCCAATGTGGAGATCAAGTCCTTCAATGATATCTGCATTATGCAAAGAAGCGCGTTTTACAATGGTGCCGGACAGCTGCACGGGATCCAAATTGGCTACCGGAGTGACGGTCCCCGTTCTTCCTACCTGATATGTTACCATGTTTAACCGGGTAAGTGCACGTTCTGCCTGAAATTTGTATGCAATAGCCCAACGAGGAGATTTGGCCGTAAAGCCTAAGTTTTTTTGTTGTTTCAGACTGTTTACTTTCAGCACGATGCCGTCTGTGGCAACTGTCAGATTTTTCCGTTCTGTATCCCAATATTTGATATAATCAAAAATTTCCTCTAAGGTGTGACACTTTTGCATGGCATTCGAAATTTTGAAACCCCATTTGGCAGCTTCTTGCAGGTTTTCATAATGTCCGTCGCAAGGTAGATTTTCTCCAAGCAGATAGTATAAATAGGCGTCAAGTTTGCGGGAAGCTACGACTGAGGAGTTTTGCGATTTCAGTGTTCCTGATGCTGCATTTCTCGGATTAGCGAATAGAGGTTCTTCACGTGCTTCTCTTTCACGGTTCAACTCTTCGAATACATCCCATGGCATAAGAATTTCTCCACGTATTTCAAAAGACTGGGGATAATTGTCGCCATGGAGTACAAGCGGAATGCTACGGATTGTTTTTACATTATCTGTCACATCATCTCCTTTTTCTCCATCACCGCGAGTTACAGCTCGTATCAGCTTACCGTCTTCGTATGTTAATGAAATTGAAGTTCCATCATATTTCATTTCACAACATATTTCGAAATCATCATTCAGGGCTTTTTTTACTCGTTCGTAGAAGTCTGCTACTTCAGTTTCCGAGTATGTGTTTCCCAAAGATAACATTGGGTATTTATGTGCTACTTGCGTAAAATTCTTATTGAGGTCACTTCCTACACGCATTGTCGGAGAGTTATCATCCTTGTATTCAGGGTGTGCCTGTTCCAGGTCTTGTAACTCACGCATCTTGTCGTCGAATTCCTTGTCTGAGATTTCAGGGGTATTCAATACGTAATAGTTATAATTGTGCCGGTGAAGTTCGGCACGCAGCTCTTCTATTTTTTCCTTTGCAGTCATATTTCTTGGATTGTTTGAGACAAAAATACGGGTTTATCTTTGAATATTTGTAATTTTGCAAAAAATTAAAAGACTATGCGTATTGATATAATAACCGTTCTTCCCGAGATGATTGAAGGTTTCTTCAATTGTTCAATAATGAAACGTGCTCAGAATAAGGGGCTTGCTGAAATTCATATTCATAACCTTCGTGATTACACCGAGGATAAGTACCGACGTGTGGATGATTATCCTTTTGGTGGTTTTGCCGGGATGGTGATGAAGATTGAGCCGATTGAACGTTGCATAAATGCTTTGAAGGCGGAACGGGATTATGATGAAGTGATATTTACTACTCCTGATGGGGAACAATTTGATCAAAAGATGGCAAATACTCTTTCGCTTGCCGGAAATCTTATTATTCTTTGTGGGCATTTCAAAGGGATTGATTATCGAATTCGTGAGCATTTCATAACGAAAGAAATTAGTATCGGAGATTACGTGTTGACTGGTGGAGAGTTGGCAGCTGCGGTGATGGCGGATGCTATTGTGCGAATTATTCCCGGCGTAATTTCTGACGAGCAGTCTGCACTTTCTGATTCATTCCAGGATAATTTATTGGCCGCTCCGGTATATACTCGTCCTGCGGAATATAATGGTTGGAAGGTACCTGATATTCTTTTGTCCGGACATGAAGCGAAAATCAAGGAGTGGGAGTTGCAACAGTCTGTGGAACGCACCCGACGTTTGCGTCCTGATCTATTGGATGAGTAGTAATTAACTTGTTTAAAAAAGCGAAGGCATCGTATCTGTTATACGGTGCCTTCGCTTTTTTGTTTTATGATTTTCTTGTCGGTATTCAGTTGTTTTAGAATGTATAGAGATATTACATATTTTCTCTCTTACTTAGTTATGTAGATTCCTTTTCTTCTGAATATCATTATGACTTTTTTCTATATTAAATGATGCGAAGGGTTATTGTATGATTTGAATTATATCTCAAGCGCACCAATAATGTCAGTAACAGACTTGTATCCGTGTCTATCTAAGTAATTATTTATACCATCGGATACTTTCACTGTAACAGTGGGATCTATAAAGTTTGCCGTACCTATTTGTATGGCTGATGCACCTGCAAGCATGAATTCGACTGCATCTTTCCAATCCATAATGCCACCTAATCCGATGACAGGAATATTTACCGATTTAGCTACTTGCCATACCATACGTAATGCTATCGGTTTTACAGCTGCACCGGACATACCTCCTGTTACTGTGGATAATATCGGTCGTCTACGTTCCGCATCAACAGCCATACCAAGCAATGTATTAATTAATGATACACTGTCTGCACCGCTTTCTTCTGCTGCACGGGCAATTTCTGTTATGTCGGTAACGTTTGGGGAAAGCTTAACGATAAGTGTCTTTTTGTAAGCTGAACGCACGGCTTTCACAACTTCTGCTGCTCCTTTGGCGGTGACGCCAAAAGCCATACCTCCTTGCTTTACATTAGGGCATGAAATATTCAATTCTATGGCAGGAATTTTGTCAAGTTCATTAATGATTTCTGCTGTTTTTACATAATCTTCAATTGCTGAACCCGAAACATTCACAATCATATTGGTTTGGATGTCTTTAATACGTGGATAGATGTGTTCAACAAAGTAATGTACACCTTTATTTTGCAGTCCCACAGCGTTTAACATACCTGATGGTGTCTCTGCCATACGCGGATATGGATTCCCTTCACGTTTGTGAAGAGTGGTCCCTTTTACAATAATACCACCTATTCGCGTAATATCTATAAAATCGGCAAACTCTTCACCGTATCCGAATGTACCGGAAGCAGTCATTACCGGGTTTTTCATTTGTAATTCACCAATGTTTACACTTAAATCTGCCATAGTAGTTTATTTATATTAAATACAGGACCTTCTTTACAAACACATAAGTGGCCTTCATCAGTATTTTCTACACAACAAAGGCAAGCGCCTACGCCACATGCCATCATGTTTTCTAATGAGACTTCACAATTGATATTATTACTTTTGGCATATTTTGCTACTGCCATCATCATAGGCTTTGGACCGCAAGTATAAATTTGCTCAAACTTTACCTTATTTAATATAGAGTGTTGAGTGACATATCCTTTTTCGCCATAGCTTCCATCTTCAGTAGTTGTGTATACTTTGCCATAAGATGCAAAATCATCTAACTGCAAAAGATCTTTGTCCGTACGAGCACCTAAAAGGAAAGTAGGTTTACTACCGTTTTTAGCCAATTGTTCACCCAGATAAAGCATTGGGGCTGTTCCTACACCTCCGCCTACTAATAAGAGCTTATCAGAAGGTATTTGCGGCATTGTAAAGCCGTTACCCAACGGAAGTACAATATTAATGATATCTCCCTTCGTAGCTTCTGCCAGACGACGTGTTCCGTCACCTACAAGCTGTATCAGAAACCATACTTCGTTTCGTGATCTGTCTACATAATTAATAGAAATGGGGCGGCGAAGAAAAGTACTTGGCGAACCATCTACCCGTATTTCAGCAAATTGTCCCGGTAGCATTTCGGGAAGTGGTGACTGAGATGTTAACTTTAACAGCACATAGTTTATGTGTAGTTTGAGGTTCTCAGTTACTGTCAGGTCTAAAATAAATTTTTTCATGTATTGAAACTAAATTCGTATTTCAGAGTACAAAGATACAGGAATTTGTGCAAAACACCGTTTTTACCTCTTATTTTTCCGGTCGGAATGTCTCATAAGTATTGTCATCAAAGAAAATTCTTATTTCAGTGATTTTACGTGGAGGTCTTTCTTTGTATATAATCTCCTGTCTTACAACTTCTTTAGGGGTGTATTGAGTGCTTTCTAATGCGATTTCCTTGCGATTTTCTGGAGCACTCGTTCCATTGGCCGGATTTTTTGGATTCTCAGAAGCAAATAGAGGGTAGTTTTGCTCTTCTTTGATTATATTTTCTTCTCCTTCCATCATATTACCTTTTCCAGTAAGCAGCCAATCTAAACTAATGTGATTGTACTTTTCATGCAGACGCATGATGAAGTCAGTACTCGGATATTTATTTCGATCGCCCAGTGTATGAGAAATGGTAGCCTGGGCTACACCGATACTTTCGGCAAATGCCGCAGCAGTCATTTGCTCATGATCCATAATCATTTTAATTCTATCCTTGATATCCATGACGTTTTTTATATTTACAACTGTGTATTTATTGACTTTATTTACAAATGTGTACGCTGTTTTCGCGGTTTACAAAAGTAAATAAATAAAATAACATAAGCAAATTACAAATGAAATTAATGAGTTATTACGAAAATGAATATTGCATTTACTTTTGTGATTTATGTTTGTAAATGTGTATATTACAAGTATATTGAATATTAAAGTGATACTTTATTTATATTATATACAGCATTGATTATTAGTGGTATATGATTGTGTATTGTATACTATTTATTTTCTATTTACGAATGTTCAACCCTATTCTGACTATCATTTAGAGTAGTAATTAAGAAAAATATATTATTTAGTTGGAATACTGTATTTTATAATGAATTGAATGAAATGTTAACTACTCTCCTATTACAAATGTTATTTCTTATTTATTTGTGTAATATTACAATATTACAATGATGATTTGCGTTTGTTATTTACATATGGTATTGTATTACAAGCGTTATTATTAAGAATGTAAATCAAACATTTTACAGAAGTAAACAAATAGTATGAAAAATGTGATATATTCTCTTTCTAACTTCCCTTTTTCATTATAATATTTTCTTACGTAATTTTTATACTACCTTCTAATGGCAAATCTTTGCAATATTTCCGTATAAATCCCTGATTAAATTGTTTTTTTTAATTCTACAAGGACTATTATTGATATAATATACTGTATAATAATGTTTTATGCCTTATTTCTCTTCTTCTAATATATTCTTAAATAGAAAATAGAGCATAAAATAATAGAAACAGGGATATTTATGATCAAAAAGTCAATACGCAAAATTTAGATTCTTCAAAATAGATAAAATACCGGAAATATGGGAAAATGGAGGTAATATAAAGTCTTTTTTCTGTATTTGCTCAGAGTATATTAAATCATCAAATATATAGATATTAGCCTGTTATATAGGTTTCTTTGGTCTGGTTTATGATTTAGGCACATGCTTTTCCTGTTAATCGGATCATTAACATGTATGGGGTTCGCAGTCTACATCATGAAATAGGATTAAAAAAGTAGGGAGTAGAGTTAAAGAAGTAAAGATAATTAGTTGAATAAACAAAGAACTTGCTATTAATATAAAGCGTTTTGTAGGCTAATAAATGGTAGAAGTATAAGCAAAGAAAGAGTGGAAAAATACGGTGAAAATGATGATAAATACAGGTTCCCGGACTTAAAATAATGAGAGGTAATGTATAGAAACATTATCTCTCATTATACTGTATATCTATTTTCCATCCTTTTGATTTCTCAAAAATAAGACATGAAAGGTTTTTTATATTTTTAAATTTCAAGAAGCGGTTGAATCTATCTAAATAGAGTCTTTCTTCTGTTATATTTTCAATGAAGAATTTTAAACACCAATTCACGAAGAATATCGCCATCGCTCATAGATGCATTGTTTATTCCTTTGGATTTTGCATCTGCATATCGTATTTCTCCAATGATTTGCATGGTCTTTACACCGTTGTAACGACGCATGGCAGTTAGATAATCGCGGGCGGCCCAAGGCGATTTCAGACCTAACCAAGAGGCAATCCCCTGTTCTGTTTTTTCGGGAGAATAGTAGGATAACATTAGATTTGAATAAAAATTGAATAGCAATGAAAGGGTCATTTGTATCGGATTAGTTTTCGGATTTTCCTCAAAGTATTTTATTATTTTATTTGCTTTAAGAATATCCTTCTCTACTAATGCACTACGTAGTTCAAAGTTATTATAATCTTTGCTGATACCTATATTCTTCTCTATTTGTTCAGGTGTCACTCTCTTCTGGCCTGCGGGTAAGGTAATGATTAACTTCTCCAGTTCTCCTGTAAGGCGGCTTAGATCCGTACCCACAAAATCTGCAAGCATAGCCGACGCTTTAGGCTCCATGTCGATGCCTTTACGTTTCATGTATGAGTTTATAAATACAGGAAGTTGAGAGTCTTTGATCTTTTTGGATTCAAATAGAATACCGACCTTTTCTACTTCTGCCACCAGTTTCTTTCGTTTGTCCAATGTACCATGTTTGTGGCATATTACAAGGATGGTAGAGTTCAATGGTTTCTGAAGATAAAAAGAAAGCTCTTCCATATTACGTATTGCTTGTGCTTCCTTTACAATTACTACCTGATATTCGGACATCATAGGATATCGTTTAGCAGCATTAATAACCGTTGCTATGTCTACATCAGCACCATATACTACAGTCAGATTGAATTCTTTCTCGGTTTCACTCAATACATTGTCTGTTATATAATCGGCTATGAGATCGATATAATATGATTCTTCTCCCATCAAGTAATAGATCGGGCGGTATTGCTTAGCCCTCAATTCTTTGAGGATGTCATCGCAACTAAGTTCTTGTTTTGCCATATATCAAAAGCCTTACCAGTCGAATTTCAAGTGTTTTACGGTCTTTTTCTCATCAATAATCATGCGTAGTGAAGCAATACCTATCTTCACATGTTCCTCGACATAGTTTTGGGTGACAATGTTGTCACTTTTATCGGTTTTTACACCTTCCGGGATCATGGGTTGGTCAGAAACCAATAGTAAAGCTCCTGTTGGGATATGATTGGCAAAACCACAACTGAAAAGAGTGGCAGTTTCCATATCTACTGCCATAGCACGGGTTTTAGTCAGGTATTTCTTGAATTCTTCATCATGTTCCCAAATACGGCGGTTGGTGGTATAGACAGTACCGGTCCAGTAATCACGGGCATAGTCGCGGATAGAGGAAGATACGGCGCGTTGCAGCATAAATGCCGGCAGTGCAGGTACTTCGGGTGGAAAATAGTCATTGGAGGTTCCTTCACCACGGATGGCGGCGATAGGGAGAATAAGATCACCTATTTTATTTTTCTTATCGATCCCTCCACATTTACCTAAAAAAAGGCAGGCTTTAGGCTGAATAGCACTTAAAAGATCCATGATGATGGCGGCATTGGGACTTCCCATACCGAAGTTAATGATAGTGATGCCCTCTGCACTTGCAGATATCATGTTGGCATCACGCCCCAGAATGGGGACATTGAACTTCTCTGCAAATATTTCTACGTACTTGTTGAAGTTGGTCAACAGAATATACTCTCCAAAATCTTCCAGGTTACGTTTTGTGTAACGGGGTAGCCAATTAGCTACGATTTCTTCCTTTGTTTTCATAAGATTCATTAAATTTGTGCTCTCTTTACAGAGAGCCATTATTTAACTTACAAAAATACGAAATGTTATCGTTAAACTTGCCAGTATTTGATACTAAAATTGCGTCACGAAATGGAAAAAATGTTATTTTTGACGTAATTCGTAAACGATATGTTGCCCTTACACCCGAAGAATGGGTACGGCAGCACTTCGTTCACTTTCTTATTGCACATAAAGGATATCCGATGGCATTGATGGCTAACGAGGTGCTTCTTAACCTGAATGGAACGAAGAAAAGGTGTGATACTGTACTATATCGGAGGGATCTTACAGCGCGGATGATTGTAGAATATAAAGCACCGCACATAGAAATTACGCAAGCTGTGTTTGACCAGATTACACGTTATAACATGGTGTTAAAAGTCGATTATCTGATAGTGAGTAATGGAATGCAGCATTATTGTTGCAAGATGGATTATGAGAAGCAATGTTATGTGTTTCTTAAGGATATTCCGGATTATAATAATATGCCAATGTAATAATGTGCCAATTAGCTGCGTGGTGTTAATATAGCGCAGCAATTGGCACATTGGCACATTATTACATTAGCATATTATTTAAATCGTTCCTGCAATTTTTGCATCAGTTCATAGAAGTTTGGTATATAGACGGTAGCAAGTAAAGTATTCATTGCCATACCAAATACTACTGCAGCTCCCAAGGCGATGCGACTTTCAGCTCCTGCACCGGAAGCAAACAACAATGGCATAACCCCTAATACAAATGCAAATGACGTCATGAGAATTGGCCTTAGACGAACGTGGCCCGCTTCATAGGCAGCATCTCTGATGGAGTTTCCTTCTGCCCGGAAGTCGCGGGCGAATTCTACAATTAGAATACCATTTTTGGCTGAGAGTGCAATAAGCAGGATAATACCAATCTGGGTATAGATACTTACCGGTGTGCCCATGACAAAGCAGCCAATCATCGCTCCAAGGAGTGCTACGGGTAATCCCATAATAGCTGCTACGGGGCTTGTCCAGCTTTCATATTGTGCGGCAAGTACAAGGAAGGCTACTAATAACGCCATGAGAAAAACAATTGTAGTAGTATTTCCTGCCTGTGTTTCCTGATAGGCTACAGAAGTCCATTCATAGCCATATTCCCCTCCTAATTGTTCGCTGACAAGTTCTTCCATCTGTTGAATGCCTTCGCCGGAAGAAAAGCCGGGAGCTACATTACAAGTTATGGCTGCTGTTTGATACATATTGTAACGATTTATCTGGTCTTGTCCCAATTGCTCTTCTACTTTAGTGAAGGAAGAAAAAGGTACCATCTCCCCTTTCCCATTCGGTACACTTAGCTGTAACACATTGTCAATCACCTTCTGAGCTTGATCATTAGCCTCTATTTTCACTTGATAAATATGTCCGAATTGTACATAATCGTTCACGTAAGCAGCACCCATATAATAACCCAATGTAGCGAATACCTGATTAAGCTGAACACCCATAAATTGTACTTTATCGCGGTCGATATTCAGAAAATATTGTGGAACATTGGCTTGGTATTGGCTACTGACGGAAGCCAGGGCCGGTTTGCTATGGTAGTTTGCCATTAAGGTTGCAATGGCCTGTTGCATTTCTGTTGGACCCAGGTTACGGGTGTCTTCCAACTGTAGCTGCAATCCCCCGGTAGCTCCAAGACCAGGAATAGCAGGTGGAACCATGGCAAATATCTGTCCTTCCTGTATACTGTATGCCATTTCATTGAAACGTTCTACTACGGCAGCAGCGGTATGTTCTTTACCTTTCCGTTCGCTCCACGGTTTTAGAACGACGAAATATGTACCGCCATTACTTTCCTCTCCTCCCATTATGGAAAAACCGGAGATACCAATATAATCTTTCACTTCGGGATATGTATTAAGTATGGCATTTATCTGTTTACCAACAGCTTGTGTACGTTCCAGGCTGGCGGCAGGAGGTAACTGTACTACAGCAATAAAATATCCGTCATCTTCATCAGGAACGAATGTAGACGGCCATTTCACAAATAACAGTATGGCGATGGCGGTGAAAATACCATAAGAGATCAATGCTGTTCCGGGACGTTCGAGCAACCATTTAACAATGCGGTCATACGCTCCCTGGGTTTTGTCATATGCCTTGTTGAATCCTTTATAGATAAAGAAAGTAGATGGCTTACTCTTCTCCAAAAACAGAGCACAAAGTGCCGGAGTCAGTGTCAGGGAGTTGAAACCACTTAATACAGTAGATGCAGCAATGGTAAGAGCAAACTGCTTGTATAGTTGTCCGGAGATACCACTGATAAGTGTTGTCGGTATAAATACAGCCAGCAATACAAGTACTACACCGACAATGGGACCGGTAATCTCTCCCATTGCTTTTGTGACGGCTTCACGTGGGGAGTATTGTCCTGTTTCAAGAAGTCGCGATGAATTTTCTACCACCACTATGGCATCATCTACCACAATGGCAACGGCTAATATTAATCCAAACAGCGTTAGTGTATTGATAGAGAATCCAAGTGCAGCCATCACTGCCAGTGTACCAATAAGAGATACCGGGATGGTAATACATGGAATGATAACCGCTCTCCAGTTCTGAAGGAAGAGAAAAATAACAAGTACTACCAATAGAGTGGTTTCGAGGAAGGTAACAAGTACTTCGTCGATAGATTCATTGATTACGTCTGTTGTATCCAATGTCACGTTATACTCTACTCCTGAAGGAAAGGTCTGAGCCAGTTCCTGCATTTTGGCTTTCACTCCCTTGGATACGTCGAGGGAGTTAGAGCCGGGTTGTTGATAAATAGCAATGGCAGCTGTCGGTTTTCCGCGTAACTGAGAAACAACATTATAGGAAGCGGATCCCAGATCGATACGTGCCACATCTTTCAGGCGGAGCATCTTACCTCCTGTATCACTGCGAAGAACAATATTACCGAACTCGTCCGGTGATGAGAGGCGCCCTTTCACGGTCAAACTGTATTGGAAAGCATTGGCATTATCTTTTCCAATAGGTTGACCGACCGTCCCGGCACTTACTTCCATATTCTGCGATTGAATAGCCTGATAGATCTCTGCCGGAGAGATACTACGGATACGCATAGCCTCCGGATCGAGCCAGACACGCATGGAGTAGTCCCCTGCTCCCATTACATTGACAGCCCCTACGCCCGGAACACGTGTGAGTTGATCTACGAGGTTCAGCTTGGCGTAATTGGTCAGATAAAGTCCATCATACACCGAGTCTTTGGCACTCATGGTGAGGAACATGACGATGTTTGATGATTGCTTTTGTACGGTTACACCTTGTACAACAACTGGTTCCGGTAGTGATGATTGTGCTACACTTACCCTGTTTTGCACTTGTACAGTAGCCATATCCACATCCGTACCCACAGCAAAAGTGATAGTTAACGAATAGGCTCCTGACGAAGAGGAAGTAGACGACATATAGAGCATACCATCTACCCCGTTCACTTGCTGTTCGATAGGGATACCTACAGTTTGCGCTACTGTTTCGGCATTAGCTCCGGGATATACGGCGGAAACTTGCACCGTAGGCGGTGTAATGTCCGGGAATTGCGCCACGGGCAATATATTGAGTGTCACCAATCCTGCCACCACAATGATAAGCGCCAGAACGGTGGCGAATATGGGGCGGTTGATGAAGAATTTTGAAAACATGATGTTAATGATTAATGGTTAATGATGAATGATTAATGATAAACTGTCAATTGTCAATTATCAACTGTCAATTGCCAACTGCCTTTACTTTCATTCCATCCCTTACTTTCATCAGGGCTTTGGTGACATAACGTTCCTGTGGAGAGAGTCCGGTTGTAACCTGACGCAGGCTGTCTCCTATTAGTTGCCCTACACTGATATGGCGATAACGTACTATATTAGAATCATTTACAATATACACATATTTGCCAAGCTGATCTGTACCGATAGAAGCTGAATTGATTAGAACAGCTTCTTTCTGTTCTCCGTATGGCAGTGTAATGCTGACGTATAATCCGCTTTTCAGCAGGCCTTTCGGATTATCCAGATTGGCTCGGACTGTGAGTGTTCCAGTGCTTAAATCCACGTTTGGAGACAGATAATCAAGAGTGGCAGGATAAGTCTGTCTGCCATCCTCCCCTAATTTTACAATAACCTCGCGAGGAAGTTCCGGTATTTCTTTACCGTCTTTAGAAGGGGCACTCATCAGCATTGAAAGCCATTGGTTATCGGCTACGTTAAAGTAGGTGTACATACGATTGTCCTTGTAGAGAGTAGCCAGTGTGGTAGGTTGTACGGCACCACTGATATAGCTACCTACATCTACTGTACTTCGACTGACGGTTCCATCAAATGGTGCATGAATATAGCAGTATCCCAGATTGGTGCGTGCTGTATTCAGTGCAGCTTCGGCATTACTGACAGCAGCTGTTTCTTCGGCTACGGAAGATTCTGCCTGTAATACTTGTATCCGGCTTACTGCATCGCTTTTCAGTGCTTCACGCATACGGGAATAATTATTGCGGGCGTATGTCAGTTGTGCTTGAGCTGTTTTAAGGGCGGCTTCGGCTTTCGTCACATTGTCTTTATAAATAGTGGGTTCTATGACGAATAGTAATTGTCCCTTTTTGACCCGGCTTCCTGGTGTATAGGAAGCTGATTGTAAAGTGCCGTTGACTCGTGCTACGAGGTTTACCGTCTGTTCGGTGGTTAAATAGCCCGGGTAATCTTTGGTAAGCGTAATATCTTTCACAAGCGGATGGGCTACGCTGACTTCGGGTACAGGCATAGCATCTCCGGTGGCTTTTTTCTTCCCCTGACATCCTATTAATAATGGTAGGGCGAGAAGGATATACAGTAATCTTTTCATTGTTATATAGGTTTTAGTAATTTTAGTTATTCCAGCCTCCTCCTAATGCCTGGTAGAGGGCAATCAGTTGTAGCAGTGAATTGCCTCGTGCCTGTACTAACTGATTTTCGTAAGTCAACAGAGAACGCTGTGCGTCCAGTACATTCTGAAAGGGAGTGAGTCCTTGTTTGTATAAGTCGAGAGAGAGGGTCAATGTTTCTTGTCCCTGGTTACGTACTTCCCGCAAGGCTACTATTTGCTTGATAGAATTGCGGTAAGCGTTCATGGCATTATCTGTTTCCTGTACGGCTGTCAATACAGTCTGGTTGAACTGATTTATTGATTCGTCCAATTGTGCACGGGCTAATTTGGTGGCATTTATCAGTTTGCCACCATTGAAGATAGTCCAACTTAGAGCAGGGGCTATTTCGTAGGTGAAACTTTTATGATTGCCAAAGTCTTTGAGGTCTTTAGATGCAAAACCGACGGAACCTTTCAGGAATACTTGTGGTAACCAGTCTGATTTAGAGGCACCCAACAAAGCGGCTTGTGCGTTTACCTGACGTTCAGCACTGCGGATATCCGGTCTTCTCATTAGTAAATCGGCAGGTAGACCAACTCCGATGGGTTCCATATAATCCGGCAATTCCCCTACCCGGTCCAATACGGGACGTACTTCCTGCGGATAGGTTCCGAGCAATACGGCCAATGTGGTAATATATTGATTGATACCCGATTCTAATTGTGGTATGGAAGCTTTGGTACTGTAGTATACTGATTTAGCCTGAGCTACATCAAGTTTGGATACCAACCCTGTATTATATCTTACTTCAGTGATTTTCAGTACGGCAGCTTGTGAAGTACAATTTTTCTCTACCACTCGTAACTCTTGTTGTAGTTCCCTCAAATTGATATATGCTGAGGCTACTTGTGCTGATAAGGAAACCATTACTGCTGTATACTCTTCTTTACTGGCGGCAAAAGTCTCTTTCTGCGCTTTTACCCGTTGTCGGATGCTTCCGAATATATCTAATTCCCAGCTCATATTGATAGAAGCATCATAATAATGTTGGGTTGTCTGTGGTATCTCACTGGTGTTACCACTGGTTTGCTGACGTGTCCATCCGGCATTTATTCCAAGGCTTGGAAAGAAATTGCTACGCTCCATACGTAGGTTTGCCTTTGCTGCATTCATACGGTCTATCGCAGTCAACACCGAATAGTTACGGTCTACAGCAATGGTTATCAATGAGTCAAGAGTCTGATCTCCGAAAGATTTCCACCACTGATCGTCTACAGGTAATATCTGTTGAAATACTTTTCCTCCCTCTTCCCAGGTTTGTGGCAAGGGAGTGTCCAGATAACGGTTCGCAGTCTGCGCCGAGGCTACGGACGAAAGAAACAAAAGGAGCGATATGCTCCACGCTCGCATATTCATAAGTTCAGGTTTTTAAGAAATGAAAAGAAAACAACTAAAGTTTCAGTTTGTTTAGAATGCCGGGAAGATTGTTCCTCACATACAGAGAAGTATGTAGGATGGGATAAAAGAAAAAGGTGGATAAATTGTAATTATACAATCCATCCACCTTTTAATAGGATATTAACTATTGAGAGCTGTTTTTTTATTCAGCAGTTTTTCTTCTGATAGCTCTTTTTGCTGTTGGTGCCGGAGCTTCTTCTACCTTGTGGCTAATCTCAACACCTGCCAGTTCCGGGTCAATCATAATACGTCCGCAGTATTCACAAACAATTACTTTTTTACGTGAACGGATATCAAGTTGTCTCTGAGGCGGGATTTTGTTAAAACAACCACCACAAGCATCACGTTGAACGTATACAACGCCTAAACCATTACGAGAGTTTTTACGGATACGTTTGAATGACTGCAACAGACGTGGTTCTATTTTGGTCTCCAGATCTTTTGCTTTATCTCTCAACTTTTCTTCTTCCTGTTTTGTTTCAGAAATGATTTCGTCCAGTTCGCTCTTTTTCTGATCCAGGTCCTTTTGTCTTTCTTCCAGAGCAGCTGTACTTTTAGCTACTTCTTCAGATTTCTCCTGTTCTTCGGCAGTAAATTCTTTGATTCTCTTCTCACAGAGCTCTATTTCGAGTGTCTGGAATTCGATTTCTTTCGTTAAGAAGTCATATTCGCGATTGTTGCGTACGTTGTCCTGCTGTGATTTATATTTCTCTACAGAAGCCTTTGCCGCTTCAATCTCTACTCTTTTGCCTGCGATTGCTGCTTTAAGTTCGCTTACTTCCGCTTTGATTTTATCAATACGTGTACTCAAACCGGCAATTTCGTCTTCAAGATCCTGTACTTCCAATGGAAGTTCACCTCTCAAAGTTTTAATCTTGTCAATCTCAGACAGCATAGTTTGTAGTTGGAACAGTGTTTTCAGCTTCTGTTCCACGGTCAACTCATTCGGATCTTTTTTTGCTTCTTTAGCCATTTTACTTATAAATATTTTATGGGATTTGTGTTCACTTTACTAAATTGGAGTGTAACATTAGGAAATAAATCCCGGATTATGGAATAAAAAATTTCTTTTGTATACTGTTCACTTTCATAATGTCCTATTTCGGCCATTAGAATTTCTGCTTCATGCCCGAAATAATCATGATATTTAATTTCACCGGTAATAAATACATCTGCTCTGTTTCGAATAGCCAATGGCAGCAAGAAAGCCCCAGCCCCGCCACAAAGTGCTACGGTTTGTATTTCACGTCCGGATAGTTTATTGTGCTTCAGGCAGCCTACTTCAAACGTTTTCTTGATACGTTTCAGGAATTCCAGTTCAGTTTCCGGAGTCTCCAACTCTCCTATTATCCCTGCTCCTGCCTGTTGCCAGGAATTCTGGAGTGGATAAATGTCGAATGCCGGCTCTTCATACGGATGTGCAGTAAGCAAAGCACGAATCGCTTCTCCTTTCTTATATACAGGAAGAATGGTTTCAATTCTTATTTCTCTTTCATGATGAAACTCTCCGATGTTTCCACAGAAAGGACTGCTTCCTTCCAGTGCGCGGAATGTTCCTTCTCCTTCAAGATTATAACTGCATGAGTCATAATTACCTATATATCCGCATCCTGCGGAAAACAAGGCGTTACGTACTTCATCCGCCTGTGCGAATGGTACAAATGTAACAAGCTTAACCAGGCTATTCTCTTTCGGATCAAGTATGCGTACGTTCTTTAGTCCTATCTTCTCGGCTATCTTAAAGTTCACTCCTCCGGGAGCGTTATCCAGGTTGGTATGAGCTGAATAAATGACAATATCATTCTTGATAGCTTTCAGTATGCAACGTTCCACATAGTCTTTTCCTGTGATAGACTTGTAGCCTTTAAAAATAAGGGGATGATGCGATATAACAAGGTTATACCCCATTGCAATGGCTTCATCGAGAATGGCTTCGGTAACGTCCAGACACAACAAAGCCCCTGTTGCTTCCGCATCTGTCAATCCGATTTGCAGGCCGGCATTATCAAATCCGTCTTGCAATGGCAGAGGCGCGAACCGTTCAAGGGCGCTTACAATCTCTTTAATTTTCATTCTTTGTAGAAAATTTGGTTGCAAATATAAGAAAAAAGCAGGGAATAAGTATGCCTTTTATCGTTTTTTAGTACATTTGGGGAAATTTGGAGGAGTACTTATGAAAATAAATCTATCAAAGGTTGGTGCGGATATCATTTCAGCTTTGAAAAAGTATCCGATGGAAGCATTATTGGGCTTGCTATTTTTTGTATTCTTTTGTATTGAAGATCAGTTAAGTTGGGAATCCTCTTCGGAGCTGATTAAGCATATACGGGATGTAATGTCCCTTTTTCCGGCCTTTATGGTACTGGTGTACAGCTTGCATCAGCTTTTGTATCCTACTAAGGGCAGAATATTGTATTATTTGTCGGTATTACTGCCTCTACCCTTTCTTTGGGTTGATTTGAGTCACTTTGTATTTACTATTTCTTATACATTTACACTGATATTGGCATTTTTCATTCTGCTGGCATGTAAATGTAAGTGGGAGAATCTTTCCTTTGCCCGAAATTGTATGCAAACGTTTGTAAGTCTGATTTTTGCTTTCTTTATCGGACATCTTTTGGCGCTTGCTGTATGGGGGCTTTATTCTTCTGTGGTATACATCTTTAATATGGAGAGGTATGATTTCCCTGAGTATATTTATATGTTCTGCCTGTTTGTTGTGATTCCGTTGCTTTATTGCCATTTGCAGGAGAAAGAAAGTGAAGAGCATGCGACTCCCCGGTTTATGGAAATTATTATAAACTATATTCTTTCACCGGCAGTGATTGTTTATACGGCAATACTTTACATCTATTTCATAACGATTGCCATTCATTGGGAGTTGCCTAAGGGAGGGATTGGGTATATGGTACTTGCGTTGGCCATTTTTGCAATGGCAGGGCATATGTTTCAGCTTCTTGTTTCCAAAAATATTTATGGGTGGTTTTATAGCCATTTTAGTTGGATTGCGATACCGCCACTTATTCTTTTCTGGGTGGGAACCATTGAGCGCATAACGACTTATAGCTTTACGGCATCAAGAGTTTACCTCTTCATATCCGGTATTTTGATGACATTTTATATCTTTTTCTTGTTTTCCCGGAAGATAGGAAACTATCAGTTGATGGCTGTAGTGAGTAGTATCTGTATTGTGATTTTGACTTTTATCCCTGGCATTAGTGCCCGAAGTATAGGCATTCATTCACAGAAACAGAGGTTAGAAAGATATATTTCCAGGCTTGATATGCTGGATTCTGTTACTCATAAGTTAAAACAAGGAGTCGTATTTAATGAAACTGATTCTTTGAGGTGGAAAGATGCCCGGGAACTGGAAGCATGTTATTCTTATTTAAAGGATGAAACAGGTTCTGATTATATGAAAAAGGAATATGGGGAATGCGACATTTCAACTAAGCGTAACTGGCATTACATGAGTCCTGTTTTTCCGTCAGGAATCAATATAGAAGGATATACTCGTTATTATCCTATGCGTACTTATGATAGAAAAGAATATATTAGTAAAGTAAAAGATGGAGTAATAACAATTCGGCGTGCATCTGATGATAGGGTGATTATAAGCCGTGATATAAATGCATATATGAACTCTCATCGTGTCTGGATGCAGAATGAGGTAGCCGATTCGGTAAGTTTGGGGTTATTTATCACTCGTAATGACTCTTGTATGCTTGTGCTTGATAATATAAGTTATGAAGAAGGAGCTACTATTCACTGTACCAGTGCATCAGTTGATGCTATCTTTATTAAATAATGCGAATCAGTAGTTGAAAACCATGTTAGTGGGATTTTGTTTATTTCTTCTCCGTTTTTGAGTGCTTCCCGCATGGGGAAGTACTTAGTGTTGTAATTAATTCAGAGATGCATGGGCTGCACGCAACAGAAAAAGAGCTGGTGTTGCATGGTAGAAAAATACTACAATTTTTATATTTGTAATTGCTTGATTATTAGCAATATATATGAACACTTTTTTCTCTACGAGAAACGGGTCGAAACTCTACGGAGATCGGGGTGAAACTCTACGAGGAACGGGCCGATTCTCGTAGAGCAATGTATGGAGTCTTTCTGATATTTTACAAGACTTATTAATCAAGGGAAATCGGCCTGTTCCTATTGTATTAAAGTTTTACTACAGAGTTTCACTGAGTTACACAGAGTACTATTTATCTGATTTATAATAATTAAAACTTGGTGAAACTCTGTGTGGCTTTGTGGTGAACTATATGCTAAATAGTAATCTCTACCAGGTTTCCATCCGGATCGAGGATAGCGCTTTCAAAGAATCCATCGCCCGTGGTACGGGGTTCACTGGCTACTACAAACCCATTGTGGCGCAAACGTTCTGTAAGTTCAAGAACTGCTTCTTTACTACCTGCTGAAACAGAAAAGTGTGCCAAACCAATGTGCGGAATCTTGTCTGCCGGAGAAGTAACATCCGTTTTACGCATCATTTCGATTAAAGCGCCTCCTCCATCAAAGCTGATAAGGTAGGATTCGAAACCTTTTGCAGGATTTACGTACTTTTCATTACTTGTTCCATTGAAATAAGTAATGTAAAACTGTCTTAACTCTTCTAATTGAGTGGTCCAAAGTGCAATGTGATGAATATACATGGTTATTTTATAAATGGTTATTTCTCTTCTTTTATGAGTGTATAATAATGTAAATCAAGTATCTTTGCAAAGATAAATAAAGTTGAATACGAACCATTTGATTTGAATCAAAATATGATAAGAAGCTATAATTCTCAAGATACAGACAGGGTGATACGCATTTGGTTAGAAGCCTCTATCTTGGCACATCATTTTATTCCTGCTATGTATTGGATTGGAAAACAAGAAGATATGCGGAATGTTTATCTTCCGGGAAGTGATACATATGTATTTGAAGATGAAAAAACAAAGTCTGTGCAAGGTTTTATTTCGATGGTAGGCAACTATTTGGCTGCTATATTTGTAATACCAGAAGCACAAGGTACAGGTATTGGAAAGGCATTGATAGAATACGTAAAAAAGATATATCCTGAGATAACACTAAGGGTATATGCTAAAAATGAACCATCAGTGGCTTTTTATGAGAAACAGGGGTTTAGGTTTGTAGAGAAGCATGTAGAAGAAGAAACAGGCGAACAAGAGCTTGTAATGAAGTGGAATAGATAAAGTATTACTAATATATTATAATTTAAGAAGATGAAGAAAATTTTATTTTTATTGTTACTGGTTATCACTCTCGGAGCTTGTGAGAGTGATACTGATTCAAATTGGAATAATCGCCCAGGTGGAGGTTCTAATGAAACTCAGAATTGGGATTCGTATACAATTACTGTTAAAAACTGGGAGCGTATAGGAGGTGTGAATGAAAATAATTCTTATTTTCGTTGTATCGTTGAAGATAAGTATTTAGATCAGTATATCTTTGATAAAGGAAGTGTCATGGTATATCTGATTCAATATGATGGTAATACGCCGGTCCAGACTCCTCTTCCTTATGTAATGTATTATGCTGAGGGAAATAAGAATTGGGCAGAAACGTTCTCCTATGATTATTCCGTAGGTTCGTTTGCTTTCTATGTGACTTATAGTGACTTTCTAACAGAAAATAATCCTGGAGAATGTCAGTTTAAGATAGTAATGCATTGGTAATATTAGGTGTGTATAACAAGAATGAATCAGCAATTATAAAAGTGTACATTCTTGTTATATAAAAGTGTACATTTTTATCATGCAAAACTGTACACTCTTGTATTCATTGATAATCAGCCTGTTATCTCTTGTCTATATTCCCATCGCCCGCCGTACTTCCCCGTGCGGGAAGCACATCTAAGTCATCCAGAATCTTTTTTATGTCTACTGGTTGAAGGCGTCCATATACTTTCTCTCCTATCATCACTACGGGGGCAAGGCCACAGGCTCCCACACAGCGGAGGCAATCTAATGAAAACTTTCCATCCGGTGTGGTCTCTCCTACTTCGATACCTAAAATACGTTTGAATTCTTCTAATAATTTTTCCGAACCTCTTACATAGCAGGCAGTCCCCATACAAACTGAGATAGGGTGTTTCCCTTTGGGAGTCATTGTAAAGAATGTATAGAAAGTAACTACTCCATATACTTTTGATACAGGGATATTGAGTTTATGGGCTATAATACGTTGCATCTCTTCGGGCAGGTAACCATAGAGATGCTGAGCTTCATGGAGAATATTGATGAGTTCTCCCGGAGTATTTCCGTGTATATCACAAATTGCTTTTACTTGTTCAACTACTGTACATGCTAATTTTATATCTGACATAGTTTTACTTTTTAGGCGTTAATCAATGGCTTTATTGAAATAATGTGTGTGCAGTAGCATATGTGCTTTCTCACTGAGAGGTTTACCCAAATATTCTTCATAAAGTTTTTGAATATACGGATTCTCGTGTGATTTCCGCAAAGGTTTCTGCGCATCTTCTTCATATAAAGCACGAGAACGTGCATACAGTATATCTGCCCGTCCGTGATGGAGCGGTTGCCCTCCACCACCAATACATCCTCCGGGACAAGCCATAATTTCGATAGCATGGTACTCATTATGTCCGTTTCGGATATCTTCCAACAAGCGGCGTGCATTTCCTAAACCATGAGCAATCCCCACTTTCAACTCAAAGCCATTCAGGTTGATAGTAGCCCGGCGTACTCCTTCTAATCCTCTGACATGCTCAAAGTTTACATTTTCCAGTGTGGTACCTGTATAGATTTCATATACGGATCGTAAGGCAGCTTCCATAACTCCACCGGTTGTTCCGAAGATCACACCGGCTCCCGTTGATTCTCCCATTGGATTGTCAAATTCACTGTTTGGTAACAGGTTGAAACCAATATTAGCACGTTTGATAAGTGTAGCCAGTTCGCGGGTGGAGATGGAATAATCCACATCGGGATTGCCATTGACTTTAAACTCTTCCCGGTCGCATTCGTATTTCTTTGCCAGGCAAGGCATGATGGAAACCACTACTAATTTTTCACGTGGAATACCCATTTTCTCTGCCCAATATGTCTTGGCTATGGAACCGAACATTTGTTGCGGAGAACGAGCCGTAGATGGGATATTTAGTAAATCGGGAAAATGATGTTCAAAGAAGTTCACCCATGCCGGGCAACAGGAAGTCAGGATAGGCAAACATACATTTTTATCCCCGTTTAGGAAGCGTGTGAGTCTGTCCAGCACTTCTGTTCCTTCTTCCATAATAGTAAGATCAGCTGCAAAATCGGTATCGAATACATAATTGAAACCTAATTCGCGGAGGGCATATACCATTTTGCCTGTAACCGGGGTACCGGCGGGCAAACCGAATTCCTCTCCTAAGGCCACGCGTACAGCAGGAGCTGTTTGTACAATAACCACTTTATCAGGATCGTCCAGATCTTCAAGAAGCCGGTTGGTATGATCGCGCTCAGTCAGCGCTCCTACCGGACAAACAGCAACGCATTGTCCGCAATAAGTGCATTCACTTTCACTCATTTTTTTGTCAAATGCAGGAGCAATGGTGGTATTGAAACCTCTGCGTACGGCTCCCAAGGCACCTACTGTCTGTACATCATTGCAAACGCTTTCACATCGTCTGCAAAAAATACATTTATCCATGTTGCGAACGATGGAAGAAGTTACTTCCCGTTTACGCAATGAAAGCTCTCCGCCAGTGAATGGCATTTCGCGTACGTTGAAACGAAGAGCAAGATTCTGCAATTCACAATTGCCGGATTTTGGGCAGGTCAGACAGTCATTCGGGTGATCGGACAGAATAAGTTCAGCTACTATTTTTCGTGCATTCATCACTCGTAGTGTACTGGTACGCACTGTCATCCCTTCTGTACATTTAGTGGCACAGGCAGGAGCAAGATTCTTTCTACCCTCCACCTCTACCACACAGATACGGCAGGAAGCTGGATTGTTTTTGATACAAGTACCCTTCAGGTCAATGTGGCAGAGGGTTGGTATGTTTATGCCGATTTCGGTGGCGGCTTCCAAAATAGTAGTACCAACAGGTACGGTTATCGAGTGACGGTCTATTTGTAGTGTTACTTCTTTGGTTTCCATAGTGTTTGAGATTAGCATACAGAGATTGCGTTAAATTTACAGCGTGCCATACACATACCACACTTGATACATTTTTCGGGAAGAACAGTATGTGGTTTACGTGGCAGACCTATGATGGCATCTGCCGGACAGTTTTTGGCACAAAGGTGACAACCGATACACAGATCGGGATTGATATAGTACGTGAGCAGAGATTTACATTGTTTGGCACGGCAAGTCTTATCCCGTACATGCTCTATGTATTCATCATAAAAGTTATCCAATGTAGACAATACCGGGTTGGGAGATGTCTGTCCCAATCCACACAGCGCGGTATCTTTTATAACTTTACCAAGCGTTTGCAGCGTCTGTAGATCTTTTTCTGTAGCTTTACCTTCCGTTATTTTATTGAGTAGTTCCAATAATCGTTTATTACCGATACGACAAGGGGTACACTTGCCACAGGACTCTTCTACCGTGAAATCAAGGAAGAAGCGGGCTACCGATACCATACAATCGTCTTCGTCCATAACAATCATTCCTCCGGACCCCATCATAGAACCGGCAGCAAGCAGGTTATCGAAGTCGATGGGTGTATCGAGGTGTTTTTCTGTGAGGCAACCACCTGACGGGCCTCCTGTTTGTACAGCTTTAAACTTTTTATCTCCTTTGATTCCTCCGCCTATTTCATAAATTACTTCCCGTAGTGTTGTTCCCATTGGAACCTCTATCAATCCTACATTATTAATCTTTCCGGCTAAAGCGAAAACTTTCGTCCCTTTAGAGCGTTCTGTACCGATGGAAGCAAACCATTCGGCTCCGTTGATTAATATAATAGGTATATTTGCTAATGTTTCCACATTGTTCACATTGGTTGGTTGGTTTTGGTATCCCGATTCAGCCGGGAAAGGTGGTTTCAAAGTAGGTTCTCCCCTTTTACCTTCCATTGAATGGATGAGTGCAGTTTCTTCACCGCACACAAATGCACCGGCTCCATATCTTATATCTATATCAAAGCAGAAATCTGTTCCTAATATGTGTCCGCCTAATAATCCGTATTCACGGGCCTGTGTGATGGCTGTTTTCAACCGATGTATGGCGAGCGGATATTCTGCACGGATGTATACCAAGCCTTTGGAGGCTCCGATGGAGTATCCGCACAAAGCCATTGCCTCAATAATAGAATGGGGATCACCTTCCATGATTGAACGATCCATAAATGCTCCCGGATCTCCTTCATCAGCGTTACAGACTACATATTTAATGTCGGATTCCTGACGGGCAGTCAGTTCCCATTTCAGACCTGTGGGAAATCCACCACCTCCCCGTCCACGTAGTCCAGAGCGTTTGATTACATCTATCACTTTATCCGGAGTATGGTTGAGCAAGTAGTTTGCTAAAGCTACATAACCATTACGTGCGATGTATTCTTCTATATTCTCCGGATCTATAAATCCGCAATTACGCAATGCAATTCGTAATTGCTTCCGATAGAAATCCATGTGTTTGGAGTCACTTACTTTTTGTTCCGTCTTAGGATCAGTGTACAGCAGGCGTTCTATTTTCTTTCCTCCTATAATATGCTCCTTTACAATTTCTTCGGCATCTTCGGGGGTGACTTGAGTATAGAAAGTGTTGTCCGGAATGATTTTTACGATAGGACCTTTTTCACAAAAACCAAAGCATCCGGTCGTGATTACTTCTACTTTGTCTGCTATTCCGCTTTCTTTAAGTATTTTGTTCAGATTGTCAGCAATAAGGTGACTGGAAGATGCTTTGCAGCCCGTACCTCCACAGATCAGAATCTGCAAATGTTGTGAACCAAGAGCCAGCCCACAACTGTTTTCAGTTACTTTATCATTGCTCTCTTCACGTAAACGGAGGGCAGTCTCCGCACTTCTTCTGATCTTTTCAAGATCGTGAATTGATAGTATTTTCATCCGTATTAAATTAAGTTCGGAACAAATATAGTAATTCAAATGATTATACAAAAAGAAAGCGTGTGAAATATTAAAAGGAAAGCATTATGTGGGAATTAAATAGCTTATTTGGGCTGTATTTGTATACTGGAGGTTACAAAAACGACTTTTATGTATCATTAAGACAGAGTAGTGTCTATCTGATGAGACGCGGATTAACACAGATTAAAAGCCTGTAGTTTTTTATCATACATTTGTTTTCCTTTGCGAAAATCTGCGTTTGTCTGTGTTTCAATAAAGATTTAAACTCTGTGGAACTCCGTGTTATTCTGTGGTGAAATACACTCAAAACCGTTTATATTTAATAAGAACTTTATTTTTTAAAGCGTATTTCTCGTCTACTACTCTATCTGTAGGGAAAAATGTGAATATAATTCTCCAATCTTCTTTTTGATAAATGAATTTTCGTACATTTGTTCCTTGTTCTATTAACACAAGTTTCTCCCGAATGAAGCGTTCTATGTCGGGTGGTATAACGATCCCTTCCCGTGAGACTTCTGCTGTAATGAAGAATCCCGGTGTTGATAACTTTGAAATGAATTCCAGAATCTGTTCAATCATTTTTTCTCTTTCTTTTCTACCATGACCTGTAGTAGTTTGCCGTAAGCATCAAATGATTTACGTGATGCCAGCGAAATGGTGATCATCAATGAAAGCATGGAAGCTGTAAACGTAATGACCATAATCATCATCTGATACTTGATAGCCACATTCGGACTACTCCCTCCCAATATCTGACCAATCATTGTTCCCGGAAGTGCAACCAATCCCATTACAGCAATGTTAGCTATCAGTGGGCTGAAGGCTTTAATGATTGCCTGCCGGATGAAAGGTGCCTGTGCTTCCTGCCGGGTAGCCCCATTGCCGAGCAAATAACAATAGAGTTGTTCTTCCCGTTTCAATCCACTGTAGTAGGTATTTAGTGCAATGACATTACTCGAAAGCATGTTTCCCATTAAGATACCGAAAATAGGAATGAAGTATTGTGCGCTGAATACATTGTCCAGCTGTAGCACTACGCCAATAAAGTACATCCCAACCAGGACAACACTGCATAGAAAGCCTACACTGATAGGAATCAATAGTATTTTTCGCTTTAGCCCGGTACGTACGAGAGCTGTCTGTCCGGCTACAAATATCATAATAATCACCCACAGAAAGTTTATCCACGGATTATTCCACAAAAACAAATATTTTAAGTACATCCCGATAAGGAAGAGTTGTACGATCATACGTGCTGTACCGATAAGAGTGGCTTTGAGTAGTCCGGTTTTAAATTTCCATAAATAAAATACAGGGATTATCAGTAAGAGTAACCCTGTTAGCAGACTAAGGTATGATATATCGATGGTTCCCATAGAGAGGTATTTACAAATTAAATGATTTACAATTAGACGATTGAAGTTACAGGGCTATTAATTGGTGGCAGCCATGAGCAAAGGTTTTATCATGTGATACGGCGAGAACGGCAGCTCCTTGTTCGGCCTGCTTCCGGAAAAAGGCCAGTACTTTATCTGTAGAGCCGGAGTCGAGTGCCGAAGTAGGCTCATCTACTATGATAAGTGGCTTTTTCAGCAAGGCAGCTACGGCTATCATAATACGTTGCCGTTGTCCGCCGGATACTTCCCCTACCCGTTTTCGATACAAATCTTCATCCAACCCCAATTCTGCAAAACAACTGAACAGTCTTTCTTCAGAAAAAGAGGCTCCCCTGTTTGCTTTTAGTTCGAAAGGTAACTGTACCATTTCCTTCACCCATTCCATAGGCAGAGCCAGTTCCTGCGGAATCCAGGCTATCTGCCGGCGAATGGTGTCAATGGTATTTCGGGTCAGTTCGAAGTCACCTACGGTAATTGTTCCTTTACGTAGAGGGACAAATCCCATGACAGCATTTAGAAGAGAAGTTTTTCCTCGCCCCGATTCGCCTGCGATACAAGCGGTTTCACCTTTATGTAACTGCATGCAAAAACCGGAAAAAAGTTCTTCGTCTCCGAAAGCAATACATGCATTGTCTATTTGTAGCATTTTACTTTTTTGTTCTATCTTTCTGACAAAGGTAAACAAAATATTGGAAGAATCGTAGAATAATTGATTCTACCTGCTTCGATGAGGGATGTTTTTAGGAGGGATATTACCTTACTTGCCTGTAACTTACACCCGTTCCGCATGTATATAACCCTCCCGGATCAGATAAGGAATTAATTCTTTTTTCAACTGCATTTTTATATTTATCTTTGCTTACTGATTTTATTTAAAATAAAGGCTATGATACAGAATGAACGAGACATTCGCCACGAGCATATACTCAACGTGGCGCGGCAGATGATGACAGCTGCCCGTACTGCTCCGAAAGGAAAAGGTATTGATATAATAGAAGTGGCTTTGGTTACAGGTGAGGATATCAAAATATTGTCTGACAAGATGATTGCAATGGTTGAGGAGCATGGAATGAAATTCTTTCTTCGCGATGCCGATAATATTCTAAGTGCTGAATGCATTGTATTAATAGGTACGCGCGAGCAAGCGCAGGGATTGAATTGCGGACATTGCGGATATGCTACGTGTGCAGCTCGTGCCGAAGGAGTACCCTGTGCGCTAAATAGTATTGATGTAGGTATTGCCATTGGTTCGGCATGTGCTACAGCTGCCGATATGAGGGTGGATACACGTGTGATGTTTTCGGCCGGGTTGGCTGCCCAGCAACTCAATTGGCTGAAAGATTGTAAAATGGTGATGGCTATTCCTGTTAGTGCTTCTTCTAAGAATCCGTTCTTTGACCGTAAGCCAAAACAGTAAATAGGGTTGTTCTAAAGATTTATAAATATTAAATTGCAAGTAAACAGATGGGAATTATAGTTGGGCTTCCTTGTTCGGGCGGTTCGGAAAAGGATTTGCAGTTGAATTTTGGTAAGGTGATGGCTCAGCAAACAGAGATGCGGGCACCCTTTCTTCCTGCTGAATGGTATCCGCAAAGTGGTGTTCAGCTGACCTGGCCTCATGCGGGGACAGACTGGGCCTATATGCTTGATGAAGTGCAGGAATGTTTTGTCAATATAGCCAATGAGATCGCTAAGCGAGAGTTGTTACTGATTGTAACGCCCGAACCGGAAGAAGTGAAGAAGCAGATCGCTGCTACTGTGAATATGGAGAATGTACGCTTTCTGAAGTGTGGTACAAATGATACCTGGGCACGTGATCATGGAGCTATTACCATGATGGACGTAGATGCCCCTTCCCTGCTCGATTTCACTTTTAATGGCTGGGGGCTGAAGTTTGCTTCCGATCTGGATAATCAGATTACCCGTCGTGCCATTGAAAACGGAGTTCTGAAAGGACGCTATGTCAACCGTCTCGGTTTTGTTCTCGAAGGAGGTTCTATTGAAAGTGATGGTATGGGTACATTGCTCACGACTTCCGAATGTTTATTGTCGCCCAATCGTAACGGGCAAATGAATAAAGTGGAGATTGAGGAATATCTGAAGAGTGTATTTCATCTTCAGCAGGTACTTTGGCTGGATCATGGTTATCTGGCAGGAGATGATACAGATAGTCATATCGATACACTTGCCCGTTTATGCCCCGCTGATACGATCGTATATGTACAATGTGAAGATGAGAAAGATGAACATTATAAATCTCTTCATGCCATGGAAGAGCAGCTTAAAACATTTCGTACGTTGGCCGGAGAGTCTTATCGCCTATTAGCTTTGCCAATGGCCGATGAAGTGCAGGAAGAAGGAGAACGCTTGCCTGCCACTTATGCTAATTTCTTGATACTGAACGATGCAGTACTTTATCCAACTTATGATCAACCTGAGAAGGATAAACGTGCAGAAGAAGTTTTGCAGGAAGCTTTTCCTGGGTATGATATAATTGGCATTGACTGCCGCGCTTTGATCAGGCAGCATGGCTCTTTGCATTGTGTAACCATGCAATACCCCACAGGTATCCTGAAGTAACCTCAATCGTAAATCGTAAATTGTCTAATCGTAAATTACTAAGATGAGAAATATAAAAGTCGGCTTGATTCAACAGGCCAATACTTCAGATATCAGAACTAATCTGATGAATCTGGCTCAAAGTATAGAAGCATGTGCCGCACGTGGTGCACAACTGGTTGTATTGCAGGAGTTACATAACTCTTTGTATTTTTGCCAGACAGAAAATACAAACTTATTTGATCTGGCAGAACCTATCCCCGGCCCTTCTACCGGATTTTATTCCGAACTGGCTGCCAGTAACCAGATTGTGTTGGTTACCTCTTTGTTTGAGAAACGTGCTCCGGGATTGTATCACAACACTGCGGTTGTTTTTGACAGTGATGGCAGTATTGCCGGAAAATATCGCAAGATGCATATTCCTGATGATCCTGCTTATTATGAGAAATTCTATTTCACTCCGGGAGATATTGGCTTTGAGCCTATTCAGACATCTTTAGGCAAATTAGGAGTACTTGTCTGTTGGGATCAATGGTATCCGGAAGCTGCCCGTCTTATGGCCCTGAAAGGAGCCGAATTACTAATTTATCCTACCGCTATTGGCTGGGAGAGTTCGGATGCGGATGATGAAAAGATTCGTCAGCTCAATGCATGGATTATCTCTCAGCGTGCCCATGCTGTAGCAAACGGGCTTCCGGTTATTTCTGTCAACCGCGTTGGGCATGAGCCCGATCCGTCTATGCAGACAAATGGTATTCTTTTCTGGGGAAATAGTTTTGTTGCCGGTCCGCAGGGAGAACTTCTTGCACAGGCCGCTAATGATCGTCCGGAAAATATAGTAGTAGAAATTGATATGGAACGTTCGGAAAATGTTCGTCGTTGGTGGCCATTCCTGAGAGACAGAAGAATAGATGAATATGAAGGGCTGACAAAGCGATTCCTGGATTAAGATTCAAAATTCACCACAGAGTTCCACAGAGTGCTAATTATTTGATAAACGCAAATTAACGCGAATTATCGCAGATTTGAAAGACTGTTATTCTTTTATCTTTTGTTTTCCTTTGCGAAAATCTGCGTTAATTCTGCGTTTCAATAGTGTTACTCTCTCTCTGGTGAAATTGAATCTCACCGGAAAGTGAGTTTCCTGTTTGTTATAAAATTAACTGTACCGTAGATAAATAGTCCGAGGAACTGTGCCAGATACTCGTTTACATCTCCTGCTTCCACCAGTATGATAAGGAATATAAATTGCGCACTGTAGGCTATTCCGAAAGCCATAGCAAAGAACAACACCTGTTGCCAGAGGTTGTTCTTTTTGTCTTCTGTGGGGAATACCCAATACTTACACCATATAAAATTATGTATCTGGGCTACGATATACGCAGTAATATTTGCAGGAATATAATCGTATGATAGCTCATTCATCATTAACCAGATGACAAATGCTGTAATCAATGCATTGAGCGTACCTATTACGGCAAATCTAAAGATGCGTACTGATTCTTTCACTTATTCCTTAATATCTACTATCAGATTCAGTTCATCAAGTTGAGACGGATCAAGTGCTGCCGGAGCATCCAACATAACGTCACGACCCGAATTATTCTTGGGGAATGCAATGCAATCACGAATAGAATCAAGCCCTGCGAAAAGTGATACCCACCGATCGAGTCCGTAAGCCAATCCACCATGAGGAGGTGCACCAAATTTGAATGCATTCATTAAGAAGCCAAATTGTTCCTGTGCTTTTTCAGGAGTGAACCCTAAAATCTCGAACATCTTGGCTTGCAATTGTGAATCGTGGATACGAATAGAACCTCCACCTACTTCTACACCATTAACGACCATGTCATAGGCATCTGCACGAACTGCTGCCGGATCGCTATCCAATAAATGAATATCTTCATCTTTAGGATGAGTGAATGGATGGTGCATTGCCATCAGGCGTCCTTCTTCTTCGCTCCACTCAAACATTGGGAAATCTACTACCCACAAGCAAGCGAATTTATTCTTATCACGTAAACCTAACTGTTTACCCATCTCCAAACGAAGTTCGCAAAGCTGTTTACGGGTTTTCATAGCATCGTCACCGGAGAGAATCAGAATTAAGTCTCCCGGTTTAGCACCGAAAGCTTCCTTCATTTGTTGCAATATTTCCTGGGTATAGAACTTGTCAACACTTGATTTTACAGTTCCATCAGCTTCTATACGTGCGTATACCATACCTTTGGCACCTATTTGAGGTCTTTTCACATACTCTGTCAGTGCATCCAGTTGTTTACGGGTATAACTTGCAGCACCCTCTGCACATATACCACCAATGTATGCAGCACTGTCAAATACCGGGAAACCGTGTCCTTTCATGATATCCATCAGTTCGACGAATTTCATATCAAAGCGTAAATCGGGTTTATCGCTACCGTAATATTTCATAGCATCACTCCATGGCATGCGTACGAATGGTTCTGTTAGTTCAACTCCGCGAAGTGTCTTAAACAAGTGCTTGGCCATACCTTCAAAAGTAGTGATGATATCCTCTTGCTCAACAAAACTCATTTCGCAGTCAATCTGAGTGAATTCCGGTTGACGATCAGCACGAAGGTCTTCGTCACGGAAGCATTTTGCAATCTGGAAATAACGGTCGAAACCAGCTACCATCAACAATTGCTTCAGAGTTTGCGGGGATTGAGGCAACGCATAGAATTGTCCCGGATTCATACGTGAAGGAACAACAAAGTCACGTGCACCTTCCGGGGTAGAACCAACCAAAACCGGAGTTTCCACTTCTATAAATCCTTGTTCATCCAAATACTTACGTACTTCTATTGTCATTTTATGACGGAGCTCCAGATTGGAACGGACGTTACTACGACGAAGGTCCAGATAACGGTATTTCATGCGAATGTCGTCTCCTCCGTCTGTATTTTCTTCGATAGTGAAAGGAGGGGTGGTGGCAACGTTCAGAACGTTTAATTCCGATACGATGATTTCAATGTCTCCTGTAGGTATATTTGAGTTTTTGCTAAAACGTTCGTTTACAGTACCGATCACCTGGATTACGAATTCGCGTCCCAGTTTATTAGCCTGTTCGCATAGTTCTGCATTTACTTCTTCATTGAATACTAATTGAGTGATACCGTAACGGTCACGAAGGTCAATAAAAGTCATACCTCCCATTTTACGGCTACGCTGTACCCATCCTGACAGCGTGACTTGACTGTTTACATCGGAGATTCTCAGTTCTCCACACGTGTGCGTTCTAAACATATATTTTGTATTTTATAATATTCTTTACTTTTGTAGTAGTCTGCAAAAGTACACAAATTCTTAATCCTTTCGGATTAATTTCCGAATAATTTTCTGATTTTTGTGAGTAATATTGTCTACAATAGCTTCGTTAATCATTTTAATTCCATTAACGTATTCCTGAGCCTTTTGCAACACGTTAGCATTGTCTTTTACGATAGTTTCTTTGGGCACAATAACGCGTAACCCTTTTTGTATAAGCTCAATGTTCACATTCTCATCGGCTTGCATCGGATCACCATCGAAGTGAACTACTCCCGGACTGGTACGGTGAATACGTAATTTTCTGCAACGAAATGTTTTTATACGGCTATTCTGATCAATGGTTTTATTGAACAACTGAAAAGCAAGTGAAGGAACATCGAGTACGGTAAACGGTTCAAGAATAGTGACATCCAGCAGGCCATCAGTAAGGGTGGCTTGTGGGGTTATATATGCATTATTACCATATTGGGAAGCATTACCGCAAGCAATGAGGAAAGCTTTATATTTATAGGTACCGTCTTCCGTTTCCAATTCATAAGTTTCCGGTTGATAAGTCAGACTCTCTTGCAGGGTTTTTTCCAGATAAGTCAATAAACCGCGTTTTCCGGCATTGGCAAACTTCAGGCTGACAAAGGCATCAAAACCTACTCCGCAAGTGCAGAAGAAGTCAGTACCGTTTATCTTGCCGTAATCGATAATGTCGGTTACTCCTTCATTGATTATTTCCAATGCTTTTTTAGGCTCCATTGGAATATGCAGATGTCTTGCAAGTCCATTGCCGGAGCCACAAGGTATAATGCCCAATGCTGTCTCTGTATGTACCAGTGAACGTCCTATCTCATTGATAGTTCCGTCTCCACCGATGGCTACTACAACATCTGCTTTCTCTGCTGCTGCCTGAGCGGCAATCTCTATTGCATGACCGGCCCTTTTGGTATACACCACATCCCACGTATATCTCTCTTTATCTATCTTTTCATCTAATAAATTGAGAACAAGTTCTTTACCTTGCGTGCCTGAAATCGGATTGACAATGAATATAATTTTCTTCATGCTTTCGTTCATGCTAATTTTAATCGATTGTGGTCGACAAAAGTAATATAAATTTCTTAATTTTAAATCTTCCGGCTTCTCAAAAGCAGAAAGAGTATATTTTTTCTATTAAAAAGAACAGGCAAACACAAATTTTGTTATCTTTGCCCCCTGTTTTTAAACAGTTATTAAGGATAAAAGGATTTGGACTGTTGTCTATCAGTAACCAATAAAGCGAATAATAAATAACAATTCATGGGATTATTACAAGAGAAGTTAGCTAAGTACGACCTGCCGCAGCAATATATGGCAATGGGCGTATACCCTTATTTTCGTGAGATAGAAGGGAAACAAGGTACAGAAGTAAATATGGGTGGACATAATGTTTTAATGTTCGGCTCAAACGCATATACAGGTCTTACCGGAGATGAAAGAGTTATTGCAGCAGGCATCGAAGCTATGAAAAAATATGGTTCCGGTTGTGCCGGTTCTCGCTTCTTGAATGGTACACTCGACTTGCATGTGAAGTTGGAAAAAGAATTGGCTGCTTTTGTTGGTAAAGAAGATTCACTCTGTTTTTCTACAGGATTTACTGTAAATTCGGGAGTAATATCTTGCTTAACAGATCGTAACGATTATATTATTTGTGATGATCGGGACCATGCTTCTATCGTAGATGGTCGTCGTTTGTCATTCTCTCAGAACCTGAAATACAAGCATAATGATATGGCTGATCTTGAGAAGCAGCTTCAGAAGTGTAATCCGGATTCTGTGAAATTGATTGTTGTAGACGGTGTGTTTTCTATGGAAGGTGACTTAGCCAATTTGCCCGAAATAGTTCGTTTGAAACATAAGTATAATGCTACTATTATGGTAGACGAAGCTCATGGCTTAGGTGTATTCGGAAAACAGGGACGCGGTGTTTGTGACCACTTTGGTTTGACAGACGAAATAGACCTGATTATGGGAACATTCAGTAAGTCATTAGCTTCTATCGGAGGATTTATTGCTGCAGATGAATCAATCATTAACTGGTTGCGTCACAATGCACGTACGTATATCTTTAGTGCATCTAATACTCCTGCTGCTACGGCTTCTGCTCTGGAAGCTCTTCATATTATTCAGAACGAACCGGAAAGACTGGAAGCATTGTGGGAAGCTACAAACTATGCATTGAAGCGTTTCCGCGAGGCTGGTTTTGAAATCGGTGCTACTGAGTCTCCTATTATACCTCTTTATGTACGTGATACAGAAAAGACTTTCATGGTGACTAAACTGGCATTTGACGAAGGAGTATTTATCAACCCGGTTATACCTCCGGCATGTGCTCCGCAAGATACATTAGTGCGTGTTGCGTTGATGGCTACACATACTAAAGAACAGATTGACTCTGCTGTTGATAAATTAGTAAAATGCTTTAAAGAATTAGAGATTATCTAAGCATTCTCTATAAGATATAAAAAACGGTTGTACTCTTGGTTTGGGTACAACCGTTTTTTGGTATACAAAAGTACGTATTTAAGTCTCCGTTAAATACCTATTTAACAGAGACTTAATATGCATAGTTTGTATGTATAAAGTACGTACTTTTTAATGCATTGAAATACAGATGTATACAGGTGTGATTCTTATATGCTGATTTCTGTTACTACCTGCCCGTCAAATAGATTAATCACCCTTCCGGCGTATCCTGCGTCATGTTGTGAATGGGTTACCATGATAATGGTAGTACCCTCTTTATTTAGCTCACTCAGAAGCCCCATTACTTCTTTACCGTTTCTGGAGTCCAGATTACCGGTTGGTTCGTCTGCAAGAATCAGTTTAGGATTGGATACTACTGCACGGGCAATAGCAACACGCTGTTGTTGGCCTCCGGAAAGTTGTTGTGGGAAGTGTTTGCTACGGTGAGTAATGGCCATGCGTTCCATTGCTGTTCCTACACGTTTTTTACGTTCAGAAGCCGGAATACCCATATAGAGTAATGGTAGCTCTATATTTTCGTAGACATTTAGTTCGTCAATCAGATTGAAACTCTGGAAAACGAAACCGATAATTCCCTTACGGAGGTTGGTACGTTGAGACTCAGTGTAGTTGGATACCTCTTTTCCATGGAGGTAATACTCTCCTCCCGTCGGGTTGTCAAGCAATCCTAAAATGTTCAGCAAGGTGGATTTGCCGCAACCGGATGGTCCCATAATAGCCACAAATTCTCCTTCCTTCACTTCTATATTCACATTGTTCAGTGCCCATGTTTCTACTTCTTCGGTCTTGAAGATCTTTTGTAAGTTTACGGTCTTGATCATGATGGTGAGTTTTTATTGATTTCTAAAAGTTATTCTTGTTTCATTGTTACCGTTGGATTCAATTTGACTGCCAGATAACAGTGCAGACTGATGACAATTATGGATATTCCTACTACGATGAATAGAGGAAGCAGGAAAATCCATAATGACCATCCGGTACTATAGGCAAACTGCTCTTTCCAGGTCTTCATTAACCAATAAGCGACAGGAATGGCCAGTATATAGCTAATGCCTATTTGCAGAAAGAAGGGTTTGCTAAACAGCCAGATCACTTGGCGGAAGGTTGCACCATGTATCTTTCGGATACTAATTTCCCGGATACGTTGCCGTACTGTATACCAGAAGATACCGAACAAGCCGAATGAAACAAGCAATAATCCTATCAATGAGTAGTTCATAAGTATTTGCGAAAGTGTAAGAACTTCTTTGTTACGTTCCATAAAGACCTGATGCATATCCTGATAATCAAAGACCTCTCCCCCATTGATTTTTTCCCATCCTTGCCTGATGGCCGATAGTGTCTCTTTTCTGTTTTCCGGCTTGATCTTTAATTGCAGGTAGGAAGCACGAGCCAATTGTTTATCCGGTACAAAGTATATGATCGCCGGAACTATCTTATCTTTCAGTGAGTTTGTGGGGAAATCTTTCACGATCCCTCCGATAATGTATAGCGAATCGGCATACGAATCAAATTCTGTAAGAGCGTGACCTATGGGAGATACGCCGGGGGGAATCATGTGTTTTACATAACTCTCATTCACAACTGCGGAATAGGTGTATTGTTTCTTTGAGTTCTCAGGAGGAATACCAGCCAGTTGCTCAATATCCATCGTTTCTATAAAATCAGTATCGGTATATAATGCGAGCAGATAAGACTTCATTTCAGATCCATCGTCTTGCTTAATTGGTAGCTGGCGTATCCAGGAGTTCAGAACCGATCCTTCTGAGAGCGTCATAGATTCAATTCCCTTTATACTCCGCTGTAGCTCCTGTTGCAAGGGCTTTGCCGGATGCTTGTGCGGCATCTTTATTTCAATCTTGTTTTCGTAACAATAAGCTTGATTTTTTAATATGTTTATCTGGGCATTGGCCGTAAGTGTGGCAAATAATAATCCGATAGAAATAACCAGTTGCAGACACATGAGCCAGGCGATAAGAATACTTTTACTTTTCCCCATGTACCTGCTTTTATATTCGTTCAGCGATATGCGAGATAGCTTATGACTTATATATGCTCCGGGTGCAATGGCGGTGATGAGTATAAACAGCAGTAACCAGGGTAATACTTGTGTGCTGAAAAAGAAACCTATATGAAGGTGTGCATCCAATAGACCATTAAAATAAGGTAAGATGTCACTGATGAACAACAAGGATAGTATAAATGCAAAGAATACCGTCAAGAAGATATCTCCGAATAACTGCTTTCGGATGCCGGTAAGTGTATTACCCATCAGTTTCTCAATATGTATCATTTTCAGTTGTTGCAGTGTCCGGCTGAGGTTCATATTGGTATAATTGAAACAAGCCATGGCAAATATCAGAAAGGCAGACAGGAGACAGATGTAGAGAAGCTGTACGTTGCTTTGCCGGATGTATGACAATGACTCCTGGCTTGTCTTGCCTGAAGTAGAGAAATAGATTTCAGAGAAGGGCTTGAGGTAATAACGGCCTTCTCCCGGAAGAAGAGTGGGGATAGATTCGTTATTGATTTTATCTGCTAAACTCTGTGGGCTACTTCCTTCTGTTAGTTTTAATAATGTGAATCCACCCCAGAAAGTACTTTCTGTACCTGTGATTAAGTCAAAGCGTAAGAGTGACTGCGGACGTGCTTTAATGACGGCTTTCACTACATACGTTTTATTGCCATTGTCTGACATGGATACATCTATATGTTTATCAATCGGATCTGTATCGCCAAACATCTTTTGAGCAAACTCTTCGCTGACGGCTACCTGATCGGGGTGTATCAATACTTCTTTCAAGTTCCCTGTACGAGTCTGGTAATCAAAAAAACAGAGGAGAGATGCGTCGGCACAAATGAATGTGACATCGTGGAATACCTCTGTGTTGTATTTACAGTATTGAGCTGACATTGTGTTGATACGGACGTACTCTTCTATTTCTGCAAATTTATCTTTGAGCAAGGCCGGGATAGTTCCTACTGCATAGCTAACTTTTGCCCCTTCCTGCATGGGAGCATCCTGCTGCAGGCATACAATTTGTTCTTTATCAGGAAGATTGCTTTCTATGTTGTATTCGTAAATAAAGAAAGTGAGCAGCAGATTGGTACATGCCAAACCGATTGAAAGGCTGAGCAGAGAGATGAAGAAAAAGATTTTATTCCGCCACCAACTACGGGTTATGAGTTTTAGAGTAAAGAGTTCCATATTCGTTGTTCTTTTTGTTTATTCGCTTTTAATTACTTCTGCCGGGTTCAGTTTCATGATCCGGTATATTTTGTACCCGATTGTGATAAGTATTACCATTGAGATGCATACCAATGAGCAAGCTCCTATCTGGTAGAAGTTTATAGAAAAATCTTTCAGGTCATTGCCCATGATTGTATGAAAGATATAATAAACCAATGGGAATGCTACGCCGAATCCTATTGCAAGCAAGAGTATGTATAGTTTGCCGAACAAGAGGGTTATTGTACGCGGTGTTGCTCCGTTTATCTTGCGTATTGCTATTTCTTTTTGCCGTCCCTCGGTGTCTAAAGAGATAGCGGAATAGATACTCAGTACAGCAATGAGCAGGCTGATGACGGACAGGAATATGGCTATATCACATGCCATATCCATTGGACCGGTTTCTGCAGTATTGCGTGACTGGTACATGGTTGTGATATTCAATGGGATAGTCTCCGGTGCATAGCACCGGCATATCTTTTCTATCTCTTTTTTTACTTCTTTTTGAGTGCCGGGCACTACTCGCAAACAAATGTTACCACCCAGTGTGGTGGGTATATATACTGAAAATTCCATATATTTCGGATTCAGCTTTTCGTAGGGAGCTGCCTTGTATACACCTGCTATCCGATATGTTTTAGAGTGTATGGTTATGGTGTTTTGTGCGGAGTCCTTTTGCATGATTCTGTCGAGGTTTTCGCTGATATACACTACGTCTTCTTCATCCTCCTTCGGCATTTCTCCTTTCAATAGAGGAATGTTGAAGAAAGATAAGTAATTGGAGTCTGCTCCTGTAACTTTTCCATATAACTTTACCTGATTTCTGGTTTCATAATTCATGTAGCTATTATAGCTGATGATTACTGTTTCCAGTACGTTAGGCAGACTTTTTAGTTGCTGATGGATCTCCTTTGCATGAGGCAGCAATGTGATGCCGGATAGCTCTAATTGTAACCTCTTTTTATATTCAGTGGATGAAACGGGAGTATACATAGCACTACGCATGCTATTGGTGAGTTGTAATATGCCAAATGTCATTCCGGTGAAAAAAAAGCAAATAATAAGCTGTACCCCCATCATGAGATTCCGAAATACGTGTTTACCTTGCTTCCCACCTGAAATGCTTTGCCGGATGCTGATGTATCGTGTTTTGATAACGGATATTGCAGCAATAATCATACATAGCAACAATACGAATATAAAGATTCCCAATTCCATTAGGTTCAGTTGCTGAACATCAATGTATATATACTTCTGATAAGACAGAGGTAGGTAATGATACAGATAGGGAATGATTGATTCGGAGAATGCCAGCGTCAAAAGGAAAGAAAGTAGAAGTATCAACAGGACTTCGCATGACAGCATTCGGAACAGTTCCGAATAGGAAGAACCCAGACATTTACGAAGCCCTAACTCCCGTATCCGATTGTAGAAAGACTGAATGGTGAACTTCAGAAAGTTGATCAGCCCGGCCGTTAGTATCAGCGAAGCGATGAGAAGGAGGGATAGCATGGCAACGAACTTTCCTTTGTCTATTTCATATCGTTTATACAGAGGTATGGTTTTAAAATGAAGGGTATCGTCTTGCTGAAATACAATTCTGTTTTCCAATGCTTTATCAACCTGGTTGAAGGTTTGATCCTTATTAATTAATACCTTAGCTTCTAATGACAGCCAATCGGGAGCATCCAGATAAGAGAAAAAGAGATTACTATTGCTATCATAATCATTCTGTATGTACCCAAAATCTGGTATCACATCTTTTATGGTGTAATAGACTGTTTCCGTATTTTCTGTAGGATATTTGGCAAAGGTTAGTTTGTTTCCTATCGGATTCTTTTTGCCAAAGAGCTGCCTGGCATAAGATTCACTCAGGATTACTTCACCTTTGTTCAGTGTAGGAAGATGATGAGTATATATGGAGTGTATGCCGAGATAAATAAAATATTCACTATTGACAAACGTATACCGGGACTGGTAAATATTCTCTTTACCTTCTTCATTTATAACGATTACTTCCCTCTCATTATATCCATATTGGCTTAGTGCCAATAGATCGATACCCGATAAAGGTTGTTGTTCAAGTTGGGCTATGGTTGCCTTTTTTAAACTAGAATGGTTTCCGGTAGTAGTGTTTATAACTTTCAGCGATGCCATCTGATGATAGTGCGGCAACTCGCTATACGGATTACGCATATATTGATTTACATAATAATATACGATACTGAAACATAATATGCCGATAGACAGGCAGAAAATGGTTATAATGTTCTGTGTCTTATGTTTCAGTGAGTTGCGGAAGGCCATTTTTATGTAATGTCGTGTCATCATTGTGTTTGTTCTCCTTCTTATTTTAATATTAGTTCTTCTGCCTCCCCAAAGGTATCATATCCTGTTGTAATTACCCAATCTCCGGGCTGTAAACCGTCTGTAATTTCATATTGCAGCGGGTTTTGCCGGCCGATAGAGACCGGAACGCGGGTTGCTTTGGTTTTGGAGGCATTTAGTTTGTAGATCCATTGCCCGCCGGTTGATTGATAGAAATTACCTCTCGACAGGACGATGGCCTGCTCCGGTTGCCCCAGTTCTATTTGCACGCGGAAGCTTTTGCCTACACGTACGTTGTCTGGCATATCGGCAGTAAAAACGAGATCGACATCGAACATGCGGTCTTTTACTTCGGGCACTACTTTGGTTATCTTGAGAGGGTATTTCTTTCCTTGATAATTGATCGTGGCGGGGAGTCCGGTGGTGATGCGGTCGATGTAGTACTCGCTGAGCGAGGTATGTACTTTGTATGGATCGAGCACTTTGATCTCGGCTATGCTTTCGCCGGAACCTACTTGTTGCCCCGGGGTGACTTTGACGAAACTCAGTTGCCCGCTTATCGGAGCCTTCACTATCAGGTTGTCCAGCCGTTCTCGGGTACGGATATACTTTTTCTGTTCCCTCTCTCTGTCATTGCGGATAAGGTCTTTGCGAATGACGGTTACGGTAGAATCATGTCGGAGCCCTTCGCGTTGAAGCCGGGCATACTTCACTTTATAGTTGTATTCGTCTTCGGCTACTTCGAGCTGTGCTTTGCTTTTGATACCCATATTGAATTCTTCCTTGTCGAGATCGTAGCTCTTTTTCAGGCGGGCCAGTTCGTAGTTGGTCTGTAGTGTCTGTTGTTGGAGGTTCAGGCTCTTTTGTTCCATCTCTATCTCCTTTTCTTGATAAGTAATGAGTTGTTTCTCCCAGTCATCATGCTGGTCTTCGATACTGCGCAGAAGGTCGGGATTGGAGAGTATCAGTATGGTGTCACCTTTTTGGAGCAGGCTTCCCTCCTCTCCTGCGATGCGTTCTACACTTCCTGCCTCACGGGTATTGATTTTGATGGTAAGGATGGGCTGGATAAGTCCTTCCACATCTACATATTCCATAAACTTACCTTCGAGTACTTCTGCCATTTGAATGTTTTCCGGGTCGATGCGAAGTCTGCGGGGACCGGCGGAAAGGATAATGACGTATACAAGGAAAGCTATAAAAGTACTCCCTCCGGCTATGTGGTATTTATAGCGGATGTACCAGGGTCTTTTTTTGAGTTGGATGTCCATGAATATATTTACGATTAGATGGTTTATGATTGGAGGAACTTATTCTATCAGGAGATTATAATCGGTGGCAAGGGGGAGGTTCTTCTCGAAGTCGAAAAGTGTCAGGCTACGGAGCGCGTAATACAAATTCCAGTAATTATATAAGGTGGAGATATAGTTGCGCCGGGCGGCATCCTTCTCGGAGATGGAAGCGTTGAGGTCGAGTATGGTAGATTTCCCCTGAATATAGAGGCGGCGGGCTACTTCACTTCTTCGTTGGGCCGTTTCGTCTGTTCGTGAGGCGATGCGTACGCGCTGCGTCTGTAGGTTGAATTGTTTCACCAGTTTGCGCACGTTTAGTTCAAAGTCTGTTTTATCTTGTTCTACCTGCGTATGTACCAGGTCGCGTTGCGAACGGGCCACCTGTATTTGCCCCTTCCCTCTTCCCCAATCGAGAATGGGGAGCGAAATGCCCAGGCTGACATATTGTTTGTCGAGCGGGTCTTTGTAGGCATCTCCCAACTTCCCGGCTTTCTGGGTCAATCCGAAGCTGAGATAGAGGTCTGCTTTCAGCCCGGCGTTGGCACGTACATACGATACATTGCTTTCACTTTCCAGCTTCCGGCGGATCATGTTTTGAATATCCGGGTTGTTTTCGTTCGCCATCAGCAGGGCTTCGTGCAACTCCACGCTAAAGTCCGGCACACGGTCACTCACTTTTACTACCAAGTCTTCATCACTTTGAATGCCCAGATACGAGCGGAGTTCCTGCATGCAGTTGTCCATCTCGATGCGGGCGTTCATCTTGTTGGTTTCTTCGGTAAGCATGTTGAGTTCCAGTTGGAGCATTTCATTTTCGGTGATGGTGCCGATGTTGTAACGCCCCCAGGCATATTGATAGAGTGTGTCTGCGTTGGCATAATTGAATGAAGCTATTTCGTGATTGCTTTGCGCGGTGGCAAGGGCGAAGAACTTTTGTGTGGCGCGGGCGGCAACCAGTTCCAGTGTTTCTATGTAAGTCTTCTTGGCTTCTTTGTAGCGGAGCGGTTCGATACGGCGGTTCCATTTCAGGCTGTTGTAGCCAAAAAGCGATTGGCGGTATCCGATGCTGACGGGCGAAGTTTGATAAGACGTACTGTGATCGCCGAACTGATCCATCCGTTGTGCGGCCGTTTCTATAAAAAAAGTACCTCCCGTCCAGGGGATGTTTTGTGAAAGGCTCAATGTAAGATCGGTGCTCAGTAAGTTTTGCTCTACAAACTTCACCTTGCCGTCTTCGAGTGAGATTTTGTCTATCGCCCGGTTCAGATAGGGTGTGGAGGTTAGTTTAAGGCTTGGTAGATAGTTGGAACGATAAGATTTGTAGTTCCAGTATGCCGACCGGAAACTGTGGCGCGCCGTTTGCGCATCGGGCGACTGGTGCTTGGCAAGCTCGATGGTTTGTTGCAAAGATAGATTCATCACCTCCTTTTGTGCTGTTAGCGGAAGTATGAAATTGCTGCCCATTAATATAAGTAGTATTTTGATTTGCATATATTCTGTATTTGATAATTGAAGTTCAAAAGTTATGCCATAGTCGTAACTGATTGTTATTCATGTTATTGATGTTCTACGGCTTACTGTGTGCTTGTGCATATACGCACAAAAATAGTGCGATAGCGCACACACAACACACGGATATAATCTTTATCTTTGTCGCTACAGTAGGGGTTTTATGCTTGATATAGTAAAGAAAGCTCCCGATTGTCGTAATCAAACGATGTACGACATGTACATGTCGTACTGCTCGACATGTGCATGTGGTGCATGCCGAGATGTGCATGTCGTACTGCACGAGATGTACATCTCGTACACCGTTTGATAGTAAGGTAATATACTTAACTCGTAGAAGAACATGGAGCACCTCGGTAAGATATTAATTGTAGATGATAATGAAGATGTCCTCTTCGCTCTGAATCTATTGCTCGAACCCTTGTCAGAGAAGATAAAGGTAGCTACTACTCCTGATCGTATCGAATATTTTATGACTACCTTCCAACCGGATCTTATCCTGCTGGATATGAACTTCAGCCGGGATGCAATCAGCGGACAGGAAGGTTTTGAAAGCCTCGAGCAGATTCTTAAAGCAGATCCGCAGGCTATCGTGATTTTTATGACGGCTTATTCGGATACCGACAAAGCTGTGCGAGCCATTAAAGCTGGGGCTACGGATTTTATTCCTAAGCCTTGGGAGAAAGAAAAACTTTTGGCAACTCTTTCGTCAGGAATGAAGCTACGTCGCTCCGGAAAAGAGGTGAAGGCACTGAAAGAGCAGATAGAGGTGTTGAGTGGACAGACTGGCCCGGAAAGTGATATTATTGGTGAATCGCCTGCCATGAAGGAGGTGTTTGCTACGATTGGCAAACTTAGTGAAACGGATGCAAACATCCTGATACTTGGTGAAAACGGAACAGGAAAAGATGTTTTTGCCCATTTACTATATCGCTGTTCTCCCCGTTATGGAAAACCTTTTGTGACGATCGATCTGGGCAGCATTCCCGAACAGTTGTTTGAAAGTGAACTTTTCGGTTATGAAAAGGGAGCGTTTACAGATGCGCGTAGAGCGAAATCCGGACGTATGGAAGTAGCAACCGGTGGAACTTTGTTTCTGGATGAGATTGGAAATCTCTCTTTACCGATGCAGGCAAAGCTACTGACTGCCATTGAGAAACGTCAGATCACCCGCTTAGGCTCTACACAGGCTGTACCGATAGATGTCCGGTTGATTTGCGCTACCAATACCGATATCCGGCAAATGGTGGATGAAGCTAACTTCCGGCAGGATTTATTATACCGTATCAATACGGTAGAGGTACACATTCCTCCTCTTCGTGAACGTGGAAATGATATAATCTTGTTGGCCGAGTATTTTCTGAACCGTTATGGCCGTAAATATAAGAAGGAGATACGCGGATTGACTCGTGAAGCAAAAAATAAACTCTTAAAATATGCCTGGCCAGGTAATGTACGTGAATTACAGCATGCTGTTGAAAGAGCAATTATTCTTGGAGAGGGATCTTTATTGAAACCCGAAAACTTTCCTTTCCACACTATAGAGCGAAGGAAAAAAGAGGAGGATGAAATTCTTAATCTTGAACAGTTGGAAAGGCAGACTGTGGAGAAAGCATTGCGCCTGAGCCAAGGGAATATGACACGTGCGGCAGAGTATTTAGGGATTACCCGTTTTGCTCTTTACCGGAAACTTGAAAAATTAGGATTATGAAACAATATGGCGTTAGTGTTTTTGTACACATTGTATTATTAGTATTGTTTGCTATAGCTTGTTATGTGTTGTTTATACACAATTTATGGTTTAGTACACTTGTTGCTATCCTGCTCTTAGTAGGAACCGGAATTCACCTTTATGTTGTACAAATGAAACTGGCAGGCATGATGACACGTCTGATAGAAAGTATTCGTTATAATGATATGACGCAAACTTTTTATCCTCCATTAAAAAACAGGGTGTTGACAGATATGGCTCAGGAGCTTTCAGAGGCATTGAAAGTTTTCCGTGAGCGGCTTTTTGAAGAAGAGGTTAAACATCAATATTATGAGAATTTATTAAATAAGGTAGATACAGCTGTTCTGGTTACAGATAAATCCGGTCATACAGAATGGATGAACCTTGCAGCTATAACCCATCTGGGCCGGAATCCGCAATTACCGGCAGAAATACTAAAGGCTTCAACGAGCGACACACGGGTTGTACGTATTGAAAGAAATGGAACAGTATTGGAAATGGCCGCCTCTTGTACGCTATTTATCACACAGGGAAAGGAACGATTGCTGATTAGTTTGAAAAACATTCATTCTGTTTTGGAGAGAAACGAAATGGAGGCCTGGCAGAAATTGATACGTGTATTGACTCACGAAATAATGAATTCAATAACTCCTATAATCTCTCTCTCAGAAACGCTCAGTGAACGGGGTATGCCAAATCTGTTGACAGAAAAAGAGTATGCTGTAATGCTTCAGGCCATGCAAACTATTCATCGGAGAAGTAAAGGATTGTTAGGATTTGTAGAGAACTATCGCAGGCTTACACGAATACCGGAACCTGTATGTACACAAGTCCCGGCCCGTGAATTGTTTGCTGATTTGAAGAAGTTATTTCCGGCTGAAATCTACCATTTTAGACAACCCAATGTTTCCCTTACTCTTTGGATAGATCGGACTCAAATAGAACAAGTTCTGATTAATTTGTTGAAAAATGCACGGGAAGCATGTTTTCGTAAGTCCGATGCTCAGATAGAAATTGAACTTACTCAGACTGCAGAAGGTTCTATTCTTACCGTCTCAGATAATGGAGAAGGTATATTGCCGGATGTAATAGACAAAATATTTGTTCCGTTCTTTACTACCAAACCATCCGGTTCGGGAATCGGGCTCAGCCTGTGTAAGCAGATTATGAACTTACATGGGGGAACTATTTCAGTACGTTCAGAAAAAGGAGCCGGTAGTTGTTTCACACTTGTTTTTCCTGTATTATCCCCTACTTCCCAGACTGTTTATGTCGGGATTTAACTCTTTAACAACCTCCCGGACATCTTTTTTAGTGGCTTCACTATAGATAGCTATTTGTTGTCCGGGTAGTACTTCTTGTTTTTTACTTTCAAGCTTCAATTGCGCTTCCTCTTTTTTATTAGAGGGATTCTTCTTCTTTGTATCCATATCTTTTTCTTGTTTAGGTTTAGTATATTTGTAACATAATAAATTCTTTATGGTTCATCAGATTTACCGTTTTCTGTCTCAAGTTCTTTAATTTCTTTATTCAGGAAAACAGATAAAATAGTACGCAGTACAACGACTCCTCCCAAAATAGCAAGTTCGTTGAGAGTAGGTTCCAGTACTGTTTTCAGAATATCCGAAGCGATAAGAAATTCGAGTCCTAACAGGAGATAAGTACCAAAAGTAGCCCGTAATCTGCGAATGTTAATAGGGCTGTATTTCCCGGTAAATCGTTTTAATTCATTTATAATGAAAGCTATAAATGCAATCAATGCCCCATAAGTAACAATAAGCAGGCTTATTACACTTATGATAGTGGCCAGAAGGTTCAGAAATTGTGTAAACATAGGTGCGTTTCGTATTTGTTATACTAATACTACATCTGACAGGACATTTTGGTTCATTTACAGTCGTAAATAACCTTTAGTCTTCTTTAGAAAAAAATGAAACTATAAATAAGTGACAGTCAGTGTCTTGAAAATTAAGTAACAAAAATAATGGGTTTAGCTATTGTTAATTTGAAAATACTCCCTATCTTTGCACCGCTTTTCGATAGAACACCAACGATTTTTATTCGGGGTGTAGCGCAGTCCGGTTAGCGCACCTGCTTTGGGAGCAGGGGGTCGTGGGTTCGAATCCCGCTACCCCGACAAAGAAGGAGTTCAATTGAAAAGTTTTCGGGGTGTAGCGCAGTCCGGTTAGCGCACCTGCTTTGGGAGCAGGGGGTCGTGGGTTCGAATCCCGCTACCCCGACAAAAAAAAGAGGCAATTACATCATTCATGTGGTTGCCTCTTTTTTTATTACATTTTCAGGTAGTATTCTCTGGTTAGTTCAATGTATTCCTTACTGTATTGATGGCGGGTTAGTTCTATTAATAGTTCTTCTGTCCGGCATTCCTGCTTTTTGAATACAAAAGTTATCAAGGTTCTTTTAGGGGGTAATCCGGGTTTGGTGATAACATTCAGTTGCCTGCATGGATATAAAGAGTGGTTGGAGGCAACTTCTTTTATACTGTCCGAAACATCTGTAGGCACGACGACAGTAAATTCTCCATCTTTTGAAAGAAGTTGTGATACTCCGCTAAACAAATCCTCATAAGTTAACTCATTATTGTGCCGGGCAGCATTTCTTTGCTGATCAGGGCATTTTAAAGAGTCTACGAAATATGGAGGGTTAGAGACTATGACATCAAAACGTGTAGTAGAAGTATACTGTTTAAAATCTACCTGTAACACTTCTATCCTATCTTGCCAGGGAGAGCGTACCACGTTTTCTGTAGCCTGTTTGGCAGCGGCACAGTCTATTTCGAGGGCAACAATAAAAGCGTTGCTACGCTGGGCAAGCATTAAAGCTACTAATCCGGTTCCTGTTCCAATGTCGAGTATTCTTTGGGCGTTCTTAACACTGGACCATGCACCGAGTAGTACTCCGTCTGTTCCTACTTTCATAGCACATTTGTCGTGCCATACGGTGAACTGTTTGAATTGGAAATATGGATTTGGCATTTTGCTAATATCTTATGGAAATTGCCAAAAATAAATAATTATTATGAGATAACGTTCGGTAAACGGTATAATTTGGCATTGTTTTTGTGTTTTTATCGTACGTGGGCTTTATTATTAATGAATAATCGATTAACTTTGCAAACAATTTATGCCCATATAATGACATAAACTAATTTAAACGAAATGATGAGAGAAAAATACTTTATGGAAGATTCAGATGATAATGCATTCTCACTGATCGCCGATTTTGAAGGAAATGAAGAGCAAATGTTCGATGTGAAAATCAAATCAGGTGATACTCTTCCGGTACTTCCCCTTCGTAATATGGTGTTGTTTCCGGGGGTATTTATGCCGGTTTCAGTGGGTAGGAAGTCATCCTTGAGATTAATACGTGAGGCTGAAAAGAAAAATATGAATATAGCGGTTGTTTGTCAGAAAGTAGCTCAGACAGATGAACCTCAATTTGAAGATCTGCACACAATTGGAACCATTGGGAAAATTGTGCGTATTCTGGAAATGCCTGATCAAACGACAACTGTTATTTTACAGGGATTGAAACGTTTGGAATTGACGGGTATTACAGAAACCCATCCTTATCTGAAGGGCAGCATCGAAGTGAAAGATGAAATAATGCCTGACAAAAATGATAAGGAATTTCAAGCTTTGGTTGAAACTTGCAAAGACCTGACAATACGCTATATTAAATCTTCGGATTCTTTGCATCAGGATTCTGCATTTGCTATCAAAAACATTAGTAACCATATGTTTCTGGTAGATTTTATCTGCACTAATTTACCTTTAAAAAAGGACGAGAAGATAGAATTACTCCGTTACGATTCATTGAGAGAGCGTACTTATCGTCTGTTGGAGATATTGAACCGGGAGGTCCAGCTTGCTGAAATTAAAGCGTCTATTCAGATGCGTGCCCGTGAAGATATAGACCAGCAGCAGCGTGAATATTTCTTGCAGCAGCAAATTAAAACAATTCAGGATGAATTGGGTGGCAGTGGACAGGAGCAGGAAATAGAAGAAATGCGCAATAAAGCGTATAAAATGAAATGGAGCGAAGAAGTACGTACCCTCTTCTTGAAAGAGTTGGCCAAATTGGAACGTACGCATCCGCAATCTCCTGATTTTAGTGTACAGTTGAACTATCTGCAAACGATGCTTAGTTTGCCGTGGAATGTATATACAACGGATAATTTGAATCTGAAGAATGCAGAGAAAACACTGAATAAAGATCATTATGGTCTGGAAAAGGTGAAAGAGCGTATTCTTGAACATTTGGCTGTTCTGAAACTGAAAGGTGATATGAAATCACCGATTATCTGTCTGTATGGACCTCCGGGGGTTGGTAAGACTTCTTTGGGGAAATCTATCGCTGCTGCTCTGAAACGGAAGTATATTCGTATGTCTTTAGGAGGCGTACATGATGAAGCCGAGATTCGCGGACATCGTAAAACCTATATCGGTGCTATGCCGGGACGAATTATAAAGAGTTTGATAAAGGCAGGTTCTTCCAATCCGGTATTTATTTTAGATGAGATTGATAAAGTAAGTGCAGATCGTCAGGGAGACCCTTCATCTGCTTTACTGGAAGTGCTTGACCCGGAACAGAATACAACGTTTCATGACAACTTCCTTGATGTGGATTATGACTTGTCTAAAGTGATGTTTATTGCTACTGCCAATAATCTGAACACGATACCTGGACCATTGCTTGACCGTATGGAACTGATTGAGGTTAGTGGCTACATCACGGAAGAAAAGGTTGAGATTGCCCGTAAGCATCTGGTTCCAAAAGAGTTGGAAGCAAACGGAATGAAAAAGACTGATATTAAGATCCCAAAAGATACATTGGAGGCTATTATAGAGTCTTATACTCGTGAAAGTGGGGTGCGTGAGTTGGAGAAGAAGATCGGTAAGATACTTCGTAAATCGGCCCGCCAGTATGCTACAGATGGTTATTTTTTAAAGACTGAGATTAAGCCTGCCGATTTATATGATTTTCTGGGAGCACCTGAATATACCCGTGACAAATATCAGGGTAATGACTACGCAGGTGTTGTGACAGGATTGGCATGGACTGCTGTTGGAGGTGAAATCTTATTTGTTGAAACAAGTTTGAGCCGCGGTAAAGGTGGACGCTTGACTTTAACGGGCAATTTGGGGGATGTAATGAAAGAGTCTGCTATGCTGGCACTTGAATATATTAAAGCGCATGCTTCATTGCTGAATCTGGACGAAGAGATATTTGATAATTGGAATATTCATATTCATGTTCCGGAAGGTGCTATCCCTAAAGATGGTCCGTCAGCAGGTATTACTATGGCTACTTCATTGGCTTCTGCGTTGACACAACGTAAAGTGAGAGCAAATCTGGCAATGACCGGTGAAATAACTCTTCGCGGTAAAGTGCTTCCGGTGGGCGGTATTAAGGAAAAAATTCTTGCAGCTAAACGTGCAGGGATTAAAGAGATTATAATGAGTGCCGAGAACAAAAAGAACATAGATGAGATTCAGGAGATTTATCTTAAAGGACTGACATTCCACTATGTAACTGATGTGAAAGAAGTATTTGCAATTGCATTGACTAACGAGAAGGTGGCTGATGCCATTGATTTATCTGTAAAGAAAGCCAGCCAGGAATGACATTTGAATTACAATATACAGACGCAAAAAGTAATGCCCGTGCAGGTCTGATTACAACAGACCACGGGCAGATACAAACTCCTATATTTATGCCAGTGGGTACACTTGGCACAGTGAAAGGTGTACACCTGACAGAATTGAAAGAGGATATTGAGGCTCAGATCATATTGGGTAACACGTATCATCTTTATTTGCGTCCGGGATTGGAGGTCATTGAAAAAGCCGGTGGATTACATAAATTCAACGGTTTTGATCGTCCGATGTTGACTGATAGTGGTGGGTTTCAGGTCTTTTCGTTGGCAGGTATCCGTAAACTGTGTGAAGAAGGCGCTGAGTTTCGTTCACATATTGATGGAAGTAAACATGTTTTTACTCCTGAGAAAGTGATGGATATTGAACGTACTATCGGTGCGGATATTATGATGGCATTTGATGAATGTCCTCCGGGAGATTCTGACTATGCATATGCCAAAAAGTCATTAGGACTGACACACCGTTGGCTTGACAGGTGTATTCAGCGTTTTAATGAAACGGAACCTAAATATGGCTATAATCAATCTCTTTTCCCTATAGTCCAAGGGTGTGTATACACAGACCTACGTAAACAATCAGCAGAGTTTGTTGCCTCTAAAGGAGCGGATGGAAATGCCATTGGAGGACTTGCCGTGGGTGAGCCTGTGGATAAAATGTATGAGATGATTGAAGTTGTAAACGACATTTTGCCGAAAGACAAACCCCGTTACCTGATGGGAGTCGGTACGCCGGTGAATATTCTGGAGGGTATTGAACGTGGAGTTGACATGTTTGACTGTGTAATGCCTACTCGAAACGGTCGGAATGGAATGTTATTTACCAAGGATGGTATTATAAACATGCGTAATAAAAAATGGGAAATGGACTTCTCTCCTATTGAAGCTGATGGCGCTTCTTGCGTAGATACTTTATACAGTAAAGCTTATCTGCGTCATCTGTTTCATGCGCAAGAGTTATTGGCTATGCAGATTGCTTCTATCCATAATCTGGCATTCTATCTCTGGTTGGTAGGTGAGGCACGTAAACACATTATTGCCGGGGATTTCTCTACATGGAAGCCGATGATGGTAAAAAGAGTGTCAACAAGACTATAATTAAATGAAAAGCAATCGTTTTATCAAACTGCTGGACTGGTATATCATCAAGAAATTCTTGGGGACATACGTATTTGCTATTGCGTTGATTATCTCTATCGCTGTAGTGTTTGACTTCAATGAGAAGATGGATAAGTTTATGGAGCGTGAAGCGCCCTGGACTGCAATCGTCTTTGATTATTATATGAACTTCATTCCCTACTTTGCGAATTTATTCAGTCCGTTGTTTGTATTTATTGCCGTAATTTTCTTCACTTCAAAGCTGGCAGAGAATTCAGAGATTATTGCTATGTTCTCCACCGGAATGAGTTTTAAGCGTCTGATGCGTCCTTATATGATATCGGCAGCCGTTATTGCAGTAGCTACTTTTATGTTGGGATCCTATGTAATACCTAAAGGAAGTGTAACGCGTTTGAACTTTGAGGATAGGTATGTAAAGCCCAAAAAGAAAGGTAGTGCACGTAATGTGCAACTTGAGGTGGCTGACGGCGTAATAGCTTACATTGATAATTATCAGGATTATAATAAGACCGGAAATCGTTTTTCGCTGGATAAATTTGTTGATAAGAAACTGATTTCTCACCTGACAGCACGTCGTATTGTATATGATACAACTACTGTAAACAAATGGACTATTCATGATTATATGATACGTGAACTGGATGGCTTGAAAGAAAATATCATAAAGGGGGATAGAATGGACTCTATTATAAATATGGATCCATCTGATTTTCTGATTATGAAGAATCAGCAGGAAATGCTTACCAGCCCTCAGTTGAGTGAATACATTGATAAGCAACGGAGGCGTGGATTTGCCAATATCAAAGAGTTTGAAATTGAATATCATAAGCGTATTGCCATGTCTTTTGCGTCGTTCATTCTAACTGTGATAGGTTTATCCCTGTCATCAAGAAAAACCAAGGGAGGAATGGGACTGCATTTGGGAATCGGGCTTGCACTAAGTTTCTCGTATATCCTTTTCCAGACAATTACTTCGACTTTTGCTGTTAATGGAAATGTTCCTCCTGTAGTTGCGGTATGGATACCGAATGTATTGTATGCATTCATAGCATTCTACTTATATAAAAAGGCTCCTAAATAATGCTTATTTTCTGTAATGGCAGATGATTGAAAGAGTAATCTGAATCTTTAAAGAAAAAGTCCCGTCAACTTTTAAGTAGACGGGACTCTTTTTGTTGTATTCATTTCCTCTTTTGTCTATTCCTGAACATCTTTATTTATTCAGGAAATTCCCCTCTCTCCTTACACTTTTTATTGAAGTCAGAATATTATTTTATCCGATTTCTTTTATGTGAGCAGAGAGTTCTGCAGCAGAGATGTTTTTGGCTATAATAACACCATTTCCATCTAATAAATAGTTAGTGAAACCCCGGTTCAAACGGTATCTTTTAAATAAACCGGAATCTTCGCCTTTAGTTTCCACGAAACAAGTGGGCGTAACTATTTGATCCTTACGAATAGTTTCTTCAAATACCGAACGATATTCGTCAAATGACACAGAAACCATTTCCACATTGGGCATATCAGACCGAAGTACATTGTTCAAACTTACGTTTTGCATCCGGGACTGTGCATCATAACTTGCCCAAAAACTTAGCAACACATACCGACCTTTTAAGTCAGCCAATTTAAGAGGGCGTTGCTCCCCTGACGTAGATTCGATTCGAAAATCAGGGGCTACGTCACCCACACTTAAGCCTCCGGTAGGTTTGTCTTTTTCAACGAAGGCTGTCAAGGAACAAATTAGTAATACAACAAAAATCCATTTTACATGTCTCATGTAATTCGGTTTTGGTTAATACTATTCGGGACTGTCCTTAAACAGTGGCTTCTCCCCGAAACATCGTCTTTCCAGGCATTAAACGGAGAGGAATCCGTTGATTGTCAATGCCTTTAATTCAGAAACCGGGCGCAAAGGTAAGTATTTATTAAATTAACTTCCAAATAAACAAGCAAATTTCTTACTTTTTGACCATAATTTTTTATGTTCTTTAGCATAGGTACCGACTTTTTTCTCTATTTTTGCAGGATTAAAAGATTTTTTTTATGCAACTCTCAAATACTGAACTCATTCTCATCCGAATAACAGGTGAAGACCGTCCTGGATTGACGGCTTCTGTGACAGAAATATTAGCAAAATATGATGCTACAATTCTAGATATCGGCCAGGCGGATATTCATAATACGCTTTCATTAGGTATCCTTTGTATGACAGAGGAACAGAATTCTGGGTTTATTATGAAAGAGTTATTATTCAAAGCTTCGTCTTTGGGGGTAACAATTCGTTTTTATCCTATATCTACGGAGGAATATGAAAGTTGGGTAAAGATGCAGGGAAAGAACCGTTATATACTTACGTTGTTAGGACGTAAACTTTCTGCTCGTCAGATTGCTGCAACTACTCGTATTCTTGCTGAACAAGGGATGAATATTGATGCTATCAAACGTCTTACAGGGCGTATTCCCCTGAATGAGTGTGAAGCACGTACACGGGCTTGTATTGAGTTCTCTGTTCGTGGTACCCCGAAGGATCGTATTGTTATGCAGGAACAGTTAATGAAACTGGCCAGTGAACTCGAAATGGATTTCTCTTTCCAGCTTGACAATATGTATCGACGTATGCGTCGTTTGATATGTTTTGATATGGATTCTACTTTGATAGAGACAGAGGTTATTGATGAACTGGCAATGCGCGCTGGTGTGGGAGATCAGGTGAAACAGATTACTGAGCGTGCTATGCGTGGAGAAATTGATTTTGTAGAAAGTTTCCGTGAGCGTGTAGCATTACTTAAAGGGTTGGATGAGTCGGTGATGCAGGAAATAGCAGAGAACTTGCCTATTACGGAAGGAGTAGATCGGTTGATGTATGTCCTGAAGAAGTATGGTTATAAAATTGCTATTCTAAGTGGAGGTTTTACTTATTTTGGAAAATATCTACAACAAAAATATGGCATTGACTATGTGTATGCCAATGAACTTGAGATTATAGATGGTAAGTTGACCGGACGTTATTTGGGTGATGTGGTTGATGGAAAACGGAAAGCGGAACTCCTCCGTCTGATTGCACAGGTTGAAAAAGTAGATATTGCCCAAACAATTGCAGTAGGTGATGGAGCCAATGATCTTCCGATGTTAGGTATTGCCGGATTAGGTATTGCATTTCATGCTAAACCTAAGGTAGTAGCCAATGCTAAGCAGTCTATTAATACAATTGGCCTGGATGGGGTACTTTATTTTCTTGGTTTTAAAGATTCATATTTGAACATGTAAATCTGCCTGTGATTAATTGGTGATATTATTAATTTGTATAATAAGCATAAAATGAAGTTTTCTGAACTAAAACTAAACGATCGTGTACTTGAAGCACTCGACGCAATGCGGTTTGATGAGTGCACACCGATACAAGAACAGGCAATCCCTGTTATTCTTGAGGGAAGAGATTTAATTGCGGTCGCTCAGACAGGTACAGGTAAGACGGCTGCCTTCTTACTCCCTGTATTAAATAAGCTATCTGAGGGAGAGCATCCGGAGGACGCTATTAACTGCGTTGTCATGTCCCCTACCCGGGAACTGGCACAACAGATAGATCAGCAAATGGAAGGATTCTCCTATTTTATGCCAGTGTCCAGTGTTGCTGTATATGGTGGAAACGATGGAGTGCTTTTTGAACAACAGAAGAAGGGGTTGACTCTTGGGGCAGATGTGGTAATTGCTACTCCGGGCCGCTTGATTGCTCATCTGAGTTTAGGATATGTGGATTTATCAAAGGTATCCTATTTCATACTGGATGAAGCTGACCGCATGCTCGATATGGGCTTTTATGAGGATATTATGCAAATTGTAAAGTATCTGCCTAAAGAGCGTCAGACAATTATGTTTTCGGCAACAATGCCTGCCAAAATTCAACAGTTGGCTAAAACAATTCTGAATAATCCGGCAGAAGTGAAGTTGGCTGTATCCAAACCAGCCGAAAAGATTGTTCAGGCAGCATATGTATGTTATGAAAACCAAAAATTAGGTATTGTCCGTAGTCTTTTCGAAGAAGAAGTGCCCGAGCGTGTTATTATCTTTGCATCCTCTAAAATTAAAGTGAAAGAAGTTGCGAAAGCTCTGAAGATGATGAAGTTGAATGTTGGAGAGATGCATTCGGATCTGGAACAGGCACAGCGGGAATTCATTATGCATGAGTTTAAGTCTGGAAGAATTAATATCCTTGTAGCGACTGATATTGTATCAAGAGGAATTGATATCGATGATATTCGTTTAGTGATCAATTTTGACGTTCCTCATGATAGTGAAGATTATGTGCACCGTATCGGACGTACTGCACGTGCTAATAATGATGGTGTAGCTCTTACATTCGTAAATGAAAAAGAACAGACCAACTTTAAGAATATAGAAAATTTCCTGGAAAAGGATATTTATAAAATACCTGTACCTGCAGAATTGGGTGAAGCCCCGGCTTATAATCCACGAAGCAATGGCAGTGGCGGTAGATCTCGAAACTTTCGTAAGGGAGGTGGACGGAAATCCGGAGATCGTTCAAGAGGGAGAAAACAATAAATATATAAAAGAGAATGGAGAATATCAATGCTGTAAATTATTGATATTCTCCATTTCTTCTTTTTTCTATTTGATTATTTGTTCGCAGAAATAATGAGTTTTTTATCAAAAGAAATTAATAAATTCACAATATTACATACAGCACTTTCCGGAATACAGACCATAGCCTGATAATGAAATCCTTTATGATCAACACCTTTAAAATCCATATCGGATAATATTGATTGTTGCAGGAAATCTGTTGAGATTACTTTCTCGAACATTTGCTTTGTTATATCACTGGCATACAAACATTTCTTTCCCTCATATAAACATATATGCATAATATTGTCATAATATATATTATCCATACTGATACCGTCTTCTGAATAGGTGGTTTTTACTACTCTGATTTTAGAGGGGTTGATATATACATATGCTCTATAACGAATTCCATCAAATGTTACTACACTGTCTTTTTTAGTGACTTCTGTATAAGTTGGAATAACCTCAACCGGCTTTCCGGAGAAGGCTAATGAATCATTGGGATCTTCTGATTTGTGGAGCTTTACAATATTATCTGCTAAGGAATGGAATGAAAAGGTATACTCTGTTTGCTTATCAATCTGATAACGTGTCTGTTCATTTCCATAGGTATAAAGAGTGTCCTTTATTACTTTAAAGTATATGGGGGCACTTTGTGAATCTGCATAATAAATAGTATCACCTTTGATTTGCATTAAAGGAACATCACTTTCATCATCAAGCCAGATTCCTTGTAATAGTTGCTTGGCTTTGATGTCTTCATTTTGTTCCGAAGAGTTTTGTCTTTGGGTGCTATTACACGCCATAAGCAAGACCGTCAACAACGATATCGCTACGTATTTAATCATTTATTTAGTTTTGTGCAAAAATACACAATTATCTTCTTATTTCCCAATACAATGGTATATGAATCCTTGTTCTTCCATTTCTTTTTTCTCATAGATATTACGACCATCTAAAACAATTTGTTGTGCCATTGTCTTTTTGATTACTGCCCATGAAGGTAAACGAAACTCTTTCCATTCGGTAACTAACATCAGGACATCTGCGTCAAGTACAGCATCATACATATCACGTGCATAATAAATGGTGTCCCCTATCCTCCTTTTACATTCTTCCATGGCGGCAGGATCATATGCTCTGATATTACATCCGGCTTGCTGCAACTTATCTATAAGTACCAGTACAGGAGCTTCACGCATGTCATCTGTTTCCGGTTTGAAAGCAAGTCCCCAGATAGCAATTGTTTTATTTTGCAAATCATTGCCAAATAGTTTCTGAAGTTTATCAAATAAAGCACTTTTCTGTGTTTCATTCACTTCTTCTACAGCACGGAGCACACGCATATCATATCCATTTTGTTCTGCAGTCTTTATTAACGCTTTCACATCTTTCGGGAAACAAGATCCTCCATATCCTATTCCCGGATAAAGGAATTTACGTCCGATACGAGTATCTGAACCAATACCGCTACGTACCATATTTACATCAGCTCCTACAAGTTCACAAAGATTTGCTATATCATTCATGAAACTGATACGGGTAGCAAGCATTGAATTTGCTGCGTATTTAGTCATTTCTGCAGAAGGAATATCCATAAAGATCACCCGGAAGTTATTTAATAAGAACGGTTTATAGAGTTTACTCATGAGTTTCTTTGCGCGTTCCGACTCTACTCCCACTACCACACGATCCGGGCTCATAAAGTCACTGATGGCATTTCCTTCTTTTAGAAATTCAGGGTTTGAAGCAACGTCAAATTCTATATTGACTCCTCTTCTGTCCAGTTCTTCTTGAATGGCATTACGTACTTTCTGAGCTGTCCCTACCGGCACAGTACTTTTAGTAACTACCAGTTTATATTTATTCATATTACGCCCGATTGTATGGGCTACAGCAAGAACGTAACTGAGATCTGCACTACCGTCTTCATCGGGAGGTGTACCTACCGCACTAAATATCACTTCTACATCATTTAAGCAACTTTCCAATGATGTTGTAAATCGCAATCGTTTTGACTTTGTATTCCGGAGTACCATTTCTTCCAACCCCGGTTCATAAATAGGAATGATACCTTTTTTTAATGTTTCTATTTTTTCACTGTTAGTATCAACACAAGTTACATCTACACCTATTTCAGCAAAACAAGTTCCTGTAACCAAACCTACATATCCGGTCCCTACAATTGCAATTTTCATATTTTGATGTTTTGTTTGAATGGATTATACGAAATATTCAGCTTCTTGGAAAGTTTTAGCTTGTTTGTCCTTCTCAGACATAATAACTTGAGACTCAGCTATAGGCCAATCAATAGCTAATGACGTGTCACAATATAATAAAGATGCTTCTGCTTGTGGAGTATATACATTATCCACTTTGTAAGTAAAAATAGCTTCTTCGCTTAACACCAAAAAACCATGAGCAAATCCACGTGGAATAAAAAACTGGCGTTTATTTTCTTCGGTTAGTAAAACACTGACATGCTTCCCAAATGTAGGTGATGATTTTCGTAAATCCACTGCTACATCAAGTACTTCTCCTTTTATGACACGTACCAGTTTTGCCTGGCTATATTCCCCTTTTTGATAATGTAAACCACGCAATACACCGAATGATGATTTAGACTCATTATCCTGTATGAAGTTTACTGGCCCAATGTATTTTTCAAATTCTTCTTTTTTAAAAGCTTCCATAAAATATCCTCTACTATCAGAAAATACTTTAGGTTCTATTAACCATACGCCATCAATTTCTGTCTGTATGTAATTCATTATCAAAAATTTTTGTGAATCTTTAATTGAAAACCCAAATTATCACCATAGATATCTCCAATATCAAAAGCTACGGAGCCGGTAAAACTCCAACCTTGCCATTTACTTGGAATATATTTAAACTCTGCAAAGGTAGAAAAATTTTCTAAAATTTCAGGAGTTGGTTTAAATGGAGTCCCCCAAGTACGATTGAAGGACAGTTTTGCACGATAGGTCCATTCTTTGGTAATATCACCACTCCAACCAAGATGAATCGCTTTTACACGATTATATAAAAATGCTAAATCTCCGTTTTTATTATATATAGGTGAAGTGATTAATGGATTACCCATTCCCATACCCCAATGTACCCAACCTGGATACCAATCATTATTGTAATAGTCATCAGCACCTCCTGTTTTTTTTATGATAGAATTATCTAATCCATGTAAGGGACCACTTTGATTAGTTGTTTGATAATATTCTATCACTATATTGTTGATAACTTGAGACTTATTCGCTTTGTATTCTATACCCCAAAGACCATCTAAACCATTTTGTTTTCCCATTCCGGAAAAATCATCATAATAATTTTCTAAATATGCGCTAAGGATAAAATCATTATGTTTATATGTTAATTTAAGATGTTCACTCCCCATATAATTTCCTTGGTACCATACTTGTTCTCCTCCAGGACTGGCATTTCCTCCACTTTGAGGTATAAGTACATTCCAATAATCTTTCCATCCGTTACCTAAATCACCTTCATCTCTTCCTCTTACTTTGTACCCTCCAAATTGAGCATCTAAACTCATTCCTACATCAAATAACCACTTTCCTTTTGGAAGGCCAAAACGGAAAAAGAAACTTTTATGGTGATATTTTATCTTTCGCGTATATGAATATTCATCTCCTACATATTTTTCTTGATATTTAGTGTCAGTAAACCAACCGTATGACAATTCTGCTTTTACTTGAACTTTAGGAGCGATATGTACATAATCAAATATGCCTACTGCTATTTGTGGTATAGGTCTTGCGTTTCCCGACCACGTTAAACCGCCACTACTTAGTTGTTGATTTAACAAAGGAGAATTAATTTCTCTGCTTCCAGCCCACAAACCTATCCATTTATAGCGAATATCAGCATAGGCTTGTTGAAGGATAAAAGTAGAAGAAAAACCAGCTGCTACGGCAATATCTATCCCTGCTTCCGCTTTCCATGAATGAAGCGTTTTATTGTAGAATACTCCTCCTCTAATATAAGTATTGTTCTTAATAGAAGATAGACCTTGCTGATTGCTAACTTGCCACAGAGGAGTATAATCTCCTGCATGTATGGCTGTTCCGTACTCTACAAATGTTTCTAAATTTTGTGCATAAATATTCCCTGTTAGAAATAACAAAATAATAGGAAATATTTTATATTGCTTGAACAGAATTTGCATTTATTACTTTTTTATCATCACTCTAATGGTACGTAACATTATCTTCATGTCTAAAACTACTGACCAATGTTGAATATACCACAAATCGTAGTCTACGCGCATTTTCACTCTTCTGATGTCTCTTTCTCCGCGTAGACCATTTACCTGTGCCCAGCCAGTAATACCTGGCTTTACCGCATAACGTAAGGGATATTCTTCAATTTTACTCATATATTCTTCATCATGAACAAGCATATGTGGTCTTGGCCCTATAATTGACATGTCTCCTATCAATACATTCCAAAACTGAGGAAGTTCATCTAAACTGGTTGAACGTAAAAAGTTGCCAAGCGAATACTTATTTAATTGTGGATCAATGAATTCATCAGAATGATTCTTTGCATCCATTGTTCTAAATTTGTAGCATGTAAAAATTGCACCATCCTTTCCTGTTCTTTTTTGTTTAAAGAAAATAGGACCTGGCATAAATATTTTTATGCAGCAAGCTATAATTAGATAGACCCATGGAAAAATTAATACTAGGACTATCAAAGCGGTTATAATATCAAATGTACGTTTTATCATTCTGCAACTATTCCGTGTTAACGGTGCATTATTTAATAGAGTCTCTGTTTCCATTTGTAGATATAACGTATTCATATCTATTATATTGTTTTTTGTGATAAAGAATCATAAATATCTTTGGTTTGCTGAGCTATATAATCCCAATTATATAAAGACATATTATATTCGCAAGGAGTCCAAGTGGATTGTAGTTTTCTATTTAGGCAATCTCTTAAACTTTGAATATCACCACATTTGAAATAACATGTATCTGTTAATCCAACTTCTTTGTTAGCAGGAATATCACTTACTAAAACGTCACAATGACAATTCATTGCTTCAAGTAATGATATTGGTAATCCTTCATGATAAGATGGTAACACAAATAAACGGGCAGAACTGTATAGCTGTGATAATTTATCTTTTTGTATAAATCCGGTCAATATAACATTCTGGCTTTTTGCCATATCTTTTAGTGCGGATGAATACTGATCCTCATGATCGGCATCCCCTGCTATAATAAGCCTTATGTCTTTATTATATATATACTTATATGCTTCCAGTAATAGATCGAATCCCTTTTCTTTTACAAATCTCCCAACAGCTAAAATATAAGAATGTTTTTTAACCCCTAATTCTGCAAGATAGTTATTATCAACTTGTGGACACGTTAGATTCACTCCGTTATGTATGAGAGACAGATTTATTTGGACAGGATATTTTTTTGAAATCATTTTTTGAATATGTTTAGAAATCACGATCACATGATTAGCATATTTTACTCCAATCTTTTCTCCAAACCTTAATATACCTTTTGATAATTTTCCCCATTTCTGACGATCATAGTCGGGGCCATGATGTGTCATTATAGCTTTCATACCTAATAACCGTACAACTGGTATCATTAAAGACGGGCCAACAGCATGGATATGAACGATATCAGCATGGATCCTACGTGCATAGAGTACAGCCATAAAAGTATGCGTAATCGCTTCAAGGTGCTTCCCTGGTAAAGTTTTGATATCTTTAATTAGTATTCCTTTATATTCTTTTATATTATGTCCAGCAGATATATAATCAGGTCTGCGGATGATAATTATTTCATGCCTTTCATCCACAATACGCGGAAACAACTCTTCGCAATGTGTTTCGACTCCGCCTTGAATGCCAGGGATTCCTCTTGTACCAGTTACTACTATTTTCATTTTTTTTTCAATTCTATAGATATAGCTTTCCCTGTTATAACATTCCATTTATTGCGAATTACCCATCTTAATGGTTGAGTAATGTATTTTTTCATTACAGGCGAGGCTGTTCCCACCATCCAGCAGTTCTTTGGGCAATTTTTCACCATTTGACGGACTTTTTCAGCTTGTTCACTATGCCATATTTCATTAAATGAGGTTGTTTGTCTTATATTCCCCATGCTTTCTTTCCAGAACTTTTCTTCCAAGCCATTGCAAGGATAAATCTCTCCGTATGGATCAACAAAGAAGTTAACCAACCCAGCTTCGCATGGAAGAAGTCTTTTATTATCTTGAATATAATTAATTAACCCCATATTGAAGTATGCTCTAAACCATGATTTAGGATGCTTTTCTTTTAATTGCCACTCCATCAGAGTCCTGAAATTATTACATACCTCCTCTTTATTAGTAATATAATTATCTTCCTTATGAAAGTAGTAAGAATTATGGAATGCAGCTGTCGCAAATTCCATTCCTAATGATTTGGAAAGCTGATATAACGATAGCATATCATTTGAATTATGGTTAGATACCGTAATTCCAAATCCTATATCTTTAATTCCCATATCTTTTAACTTGAGTAAAGTGCGCAAACCTTTATCAAAGCCACCAACCCTTCCACGAAGTTCATCATTTTTCAGCGATAACCCTTCAATGCTGATGCGTATTCCTATATTGGGAAAGCGCTTTGCCATTTTTATAATACGATCTTCAAACCAACCAGAAGTCGAAATAACAACTCTTGGAGACTTACGGAAGCATACATCTATGATTTCTTCCAGGTCTTCTCTCACAAAAGGTTCCCCTCCCGTAATATTTATAAATTTCACAGAAGGGAGTTTCTCTATTTCCGCTATAGTTATTTCTTTCTCTTTCTGAGTAGGATTTTTCCAGATATCACACATTTGGCATTTCATCGGACAGCGATAAGTGACGATAATGCACATGTCGGTAGGGTTAGGTATAGTGGTAGTCATCTTTATTATTAAATATTTCCTGAGCGTAAGTTATTCAATACTTTTGATTTATGATAAAATTAATTTCTGTTTTTAAAAGCTTTTTATATAAAAAAGCCTCTGTTATGTTTCTTAAACGTGAATAACTCATAAAAATTATCTGTTTGCCCATATTTTTGAAAAAATATATGGAATAAATTTTCTAATATGAAATTTTTAATTGATTTGTAAATACAATACAAAATAGGGATTTGTGACAATGTGTTTGAAATTTCTTGAATTGTAATTATAGAAATAAGGCCTATTGACGTTTCATTTTAAATTCTCGTATTTTTAACCACAGGTCAACTTGATTGGCTGTTATACTTAACTTGTATTCACCGGGTTCTAAATGTATACTTCCCATATTTTGCCATTCAAAATTGTCATGTCCAAAAGTTGCTTTATTGTTTCCTGTCAATTTTTGTTTGTTTTCAAAATTGAATGTTATTGTTCCTGGGTAATATCCCGCTAATTGTGCACTAACATCATAAGTCCCTGCACGGGTTATTATTACTTTGTAATTTATACATCTTCCTGAATACCAATTTATACAAGGTTTGGTTTTGAAATCATCAATAGCCACATTTTCTATTTGTGCCCCTAAGGCATATAGATGGATTATATTATTAATTTCTCTTGTACCTTCATTCAAGTTGGGCTCATTTTTGAACTTGATATCCAACATAGTACACATTTCAGATATTTTAGTTTGAGGTAAGCCAGTTATGTGTAATCCGATACCTTTAATAGCTTCAACCTGAAATGTAAGTTGAGGGTTTTCAGGAAATAGAAGTTCAATTTCATTCGTTGGGTTCATTATGCCTGGTAACCAGAGTTCGCCGCTACCATCCCAATAAAATATGTGATAATACAGATGTTGAATATTGTTTTTTTTACACCACGTAGTTGGTCCATATGGTAAGTTGAATTGTAGTGGGCTTTTTCGGGTTCCATATATTCCATCACTATTTGTATTGATCCATTGTCCAACAGTTTTTAATACTGATTGGCTTTCTTCAGGAATAGTACCGTCAGCACGTGGTCCTATATTTAGGAGCAAATTACCTCCCAACTTATTTGCTCGTAGTAAACACCATAAAATATATTCTGGTTTTTTCCAATCATTATCAAATTGATTATATCCCCATGAGCTATTCATTGTCATACAAAGTTCTACATTTTCGTATTCTTCGTTTTCATTCATAGATTGTTCTGGAGTTGCAAAGTCTCCTTGATAAAGAGGCAAAGTGGAAATGCGATTGTTTTGAATGATTGTTGAACTTGAATTAATTACTAAAGAGTTACAACGTATTGCAAATTCTTCATACGGATTGTTTGAGTCCCACCAAAATATATCCGGATGGTAACGATTTAATAATTCTGCTACCATTGGATAGGTATATGTTTCCATGTATGACTGATTTTCGATATATGAATATTCTTTCATTTGCAATTCAGGTATGGGACCAATTCCTCCTGGGTGCATCCAATCTCGAGTATGTGAAAAATATATTCCAAATTTGAGACCTGCATTGCGTGTGGCTTCTGCCAAAGGGGCAATTAAGTCGTGATTCCAACGAATGCCTGCTGGTGTGTGTGATATATCCCAATCGGTGACGTCGCTATCCCATAAGCAGAAACCATCATGATGTTTTGTAGTAATGATAATATACTTCATTCCGGCACTCAATGCTAAATCAACAATTGCTTGTGGATCATATTTTTCAGCGGTAAAAGATGAAGCGTATTTGCGGTAAGATTCTCTTGGGATAGAAGCTTCGTATAAAATCCATTCAGCACCGGCTCCTGCTCCGATTTTTACAGAATCCGATTTATCGTTATTACGACCAACACTTTGAAAGTGAATTGACGTACCTTCTACGTTTTTACCAATATATTCTCCTCCTAAGACAGAATATATTCCATAATGAATAAACATTCCATAACGGGCATCGTTCCACCAAGACATGTCAACTTCCCTACTTATCACTTTTCCTCCTTCTGGCTGTTTATATGGTTCTTCGGTTTTACATCCGTTACAAATTATGCATAGCGTAAACGAAATACTGAGGAAAAACTTCAGATATGATATTCCTTGCATTTCTAATGTTTTTTGGCTTTTTTAATATAAGTAGCTATGTCACTGGAAAAACAGTCTGCACCTTTGTCATTCAAATGATCAAAATCGTGGAATAGAAGATTATTTGTGAAATTCGGATTGTTTTGATAAGAGATGAAAGGTATGTCATATTCTTTACATGCATTTTTTATATAGTCAATTGATTTTGAGGTGTTTTTTTCTTTTCTATAAGTCGGACTGTACACAACATATAGGCTTGTGCCTTTCTTTTTACATTCTTTGAGGAATTTATTTAGAGAATGTACTTTTTGTTTATCTAATATTTCATTTTTTAGGAAAGTAATGCTGTCTATTGGCTGCTCCCATATTCCTGTTTGAGCTGTAAAACCGTTCTCACTCACATCTTTTGTTGAAAAATTCAGGTTTCCCATGATAATACGAGCAAATAGAGAATTGTATGGATAGATATGAGAAAGAAATTTATATCTTTCAAATTTGCCTTTTTGATTAACCGTTTCTTTTAAAATAGGATGTTTGGCTACATAAGGGTTTAGAATGGATAGTAGATCATAGGATGCTTCATTTATTGATAACTCATAGTTGTTTACATCCAGAATTATAATTTTGGGAGTATACCTTTGAAGTATCGTATTTAATATCGCTTCATGATACAAAATACCTTGACCGTCATATCCGGCATTGTAGCAAGACAGTTTCAGAGAATCTGAGATAATGTCGGGGTTGTAGTGATGCATTGCCCGGGAGGATCCCATTATAATAACATCATTGGTTTGCTTCTCTATGGCATATGTTATATTGTACAATTTCCCCTGTTTTTGATTAAAATATAAATACTCAAGGAACTTTCCTATACCATAATCTAAAATACATAATACAGCAAACAAGCTTGCGAGCAAAAAGAAAAAACGTGTTTTGCGCATAGAATCGGTATATTAAAATTGAAAATAAATAAATTGCGAACTGTCAAAGACTCCAAACATTAATATCAGGATGGTTATTCCGATATAAGATGAATATCGGATCATTCTGTTAGAATTTTCCAATAAAATATGCCTACTGTTGTTTCTCTCTTGCAAAATATCAGAGCAGATCAGCATCAGTATGAAAAAAGAGCCATAGATGATGGAATCAATGTTGTTGGTAAATAACGGGCCTTTAAATTGGCCTATTTTCTTTATTACCAACAATGAGTCTGACAGGTTGTTGGCTCTAAAGAAAATCCAAGTAAATGTGATGAGGATAAAAGTTATTACTACATTACATATGTTTATGACTTTATTTTTATAGGTGATTTTTTCTTCTTCCATGGCTTTGTTGTTTCTTTTAAATAGCTTTTCTACAATTTGAAACAGGCCGTTCAATGTTCCCCATATCAAAAAAGTCCAATTGGCTCCATGCCATATGCCGCTCACAGAAAATGTGATTAATAAATTAAGACGATTTCGCCCTTTGCTACAACGATTGCCACCTAAGGGTATATATACGTAATCTTTGAACCAGGTAGAAAGAGAAATATGCCATCTTCTCCAAAATTCTGCTACGGACTTTGATAAATAGGGGCGGTTGAAATTAGTCATCAAGTCGAATCCCATGATTTTGGCACATCCTATCGCAATGTTAGAATATCCTCCAAAATCACAATATATTTGAAAAGCAAAAAATATAGATGCTACTATTAGCGAAATACTACTATGGTGTGAAACATTATCATACACACTATTTACATATACAGCTAATCTATCAGATATTACTAATTTCATAAAATATCCCCATAAAATAAGTCTAAAACCTTGTACAGCTTTATCTGTATTAAATGAATGTTTTATATGAAATTGAGGTAGTAGACTTTTTGCGCGTTCGATAGGGCCTGCAACTAACTGGGGGAAGAAAGATACAAATAAAGCATAGATCCAAAAATTAGATTCCGGTTTAATATTTTTTCTATATACATCAATTGTATATCCTATAGCCTGAAATGTATAAAAAGAAATTCCGACAGGTAAAAGTATATTCATCTGTGGAATATTCATTTTTATACCTAATATGACAAAAATGTCATTAATGGAGGCTGATATGAAATTAGCATATTTGAAAATAAAGAGAATACCAAGGTTTATTAATAAGCAAATTACTAATATATTTTTTTTTGTATTTGTTGATTTTTTCTTACTCATCCAAATAGCTGATGCCCATGTTACGATTGAAGAAAATAGAATGAGTATACCATACGTAGGATTCCAGTTCATATAAAAATAATAACTGGCTATAAGCAGAAATATATTTCTATATTTAAAAGGTAATATCCAATAGATAATACAGACGATTGGGAAAAATAATATAAAAGCAAATGAATTAAACAACATAATTATTAATATATTAGTGCTATATTGTATTTAAGTCAAAATAAAATTGGTCGTAATTGCTAACTTAGTCAATATAGTAAACACGTATTATGATTTTCCCTGAGCCTATTTTATTACATAAACAATTAATTTTTAAATGTCTATATTTGGATATGTGATTATTGGTATATATAAATTTTTGATACTCTGTACTTTTTTCCTGTTCAGTTATATAAGATATTTTTTCAGTATTAGTTATTCCATCACAAAAAGAAATATTGATTCCTGTATCATTTGAACTGTTTTCAGTATATGATATATATATGGCAAATGGAGTATTTAATGAATTTACGACTGACATACATCTCGCATTAAAAACTTTTCCAGATGATAAATCTATTTCTTCGCTTTCGTAATAATAATCTGTTGTAATTTTTTTTAGTCTTTCTGGATAATCAATATATAATGGTAGATTTATGTTGTTGATTGTATTATTTTTGAATACAATATCATCACATGAACTAAGTTTAGAAAATGTATATATGCCACTTCCGGCTATATGTGGTGAATACAACTGTTCTTGGATATATTTATTGTTTAAAATCTCAAGAAGATTAATACTATTTATTGATGTAGCGCTACCTAAAGCATATATAGCAATGGCACCTGGTACTTGTTCTAGTGGATTGTAATTATTATTCTGCCATGATTTATAATCTGGTTTAATATTGAATTGGTGTAGGTCTATTATTGTATTTTGTATTATTGATATTAATTCAAAGTTTCCAATATAAGGTTCACATTGAAGAAAGGCATTACCACATCTTATAGAAACATTATTTTGTATATTACAGATTAATTTTAAGTTACTTGGATTGTCATTATCATTGTCTATTTCATCACAAGAAATATACATACACACAAAGCACTCTTCAAAATAATTATTAAGTATACTAAATAGCTTTACATTTTTACCGCTAATAGCACTTCTGCAACCATAAAAACTACAATTATTTATTTTTATATCATTGTAATTTTTAAAACTAACAATACCTTGATTGTCATAAAAACGGCACTCTGATATCTGTGTTTTTTTAGAGGTATTTGATGGGTTTATTGCAATACCTAACGGACGGTTTTTAAAAAGACATTTAGATATGTTAATGTTCTCACTAAAGGTTAAATCAATATGGTCGTTTATATTAGTATCGTCATCCCCATATCCTTCATAAATTGAATTAATGATGTTTGCATATTTAATATGAACTAATGACTGTTGTACATTCCAGCCTTTTATATAATTATTTTCCGATAAAACGTTTTTGCAATACGACAACTGAATAGCTTCACCTACTCCATTAATATTGTAAAAACGACAACCTCGTATTATAATTGATGATTTAAATATTTGTGAATCATATAATTGCATGACTCCATTCCTTCTAGGATAATTTATAACTATATTTTCGATGAGTGTATTATCTGCCAAATATTCAATACCATTATAAAGACCAGCATAGAGCCAAAAAGAGTCTTGTACAGAATTGGATATTTTTCCATTTCGAAATATATTATTATTCCCATATACTGCAAACGTATGACCTCCATTTGAAATAGAAATACTTTCAGAATTACCGTCAATTATAAAATTTTCAATAATACAATTATTTGCATAAATAGTGAAAAAATTTTTACTGTAACCAAGTGATAAACAGATTAAGTGACTTCCATTAAAATCAATATAGCATTGTTTGGTAATGTCTATATTTGAGAATAAATAATTCATATTTGGAAATGATATTTTATTATAACAATGAGCGTTTGCGAATAAGTATCTAATAGCAAAAGTATCATCGGTCTCTCCGTCTCCAATTGCCCCAAACCATTGAGGATAAGCTTCACTTATAATCCACTTCCCGTTAAGATTTATATTGCCAGAAAAACAGCGATATAACCCACATTTAATTTTTGTATAATTACCTGTTAATGTACCTTCAATGACTAATAATCCACCAGTAAACATTAAAATACAATCATTTGGCATTGTAAAGTTGTTAACTGGAAAAATATCTTTTATTTCATAAATAGTATGTGATTGTATTACTTGACTAGCGAAAGATAAATCTTTGGATAGTAATTTATAATTGTATTCCATGATTTCTTTTATTTAGTCGTCCCTTAAAAAGTATTTTATTATCTGATATTCAACAATATAATTATCAAACTTCTATTGTAAATCTGCAAGTTTTCGTATCTTTGGGTATTGAAACTTGCAGATTTTTATGATAAATACAACTCCATCTTCTCCGTCTCTGTTCTCATCCCTGGATGATTTACTAAACCAGCAACATCCTTTGTATAAACTCTCTCACAAGATAAACTGGTGCGTATTTGAAAACTCCTTCACGCCTCTTTACTGCTCAGACAATGGCCGTCCGGCTAAACCGATCCGTTTAATGTGTGGCTTGCTGATTCTCAAACATCTGCGCAACATCTCTGATGAGTCTGTAGTTGAACAATGGAGTGAGAACGCCTATTTTCAGTACTTCTGCGGTATGCATGAGTTTGTGCCCTCTTTCCCTTGCGCCTCATCCGAGCTTGTGCATTTTCGCAAACGGATAGGTGAGAAAGGCATGGAACTTATTCTTTCTGAAAGCATCCGTGTGAATGATGACAAGAGTGATGATGACCATCATGCCACCGCCTTTATAGACTCTACCGTACAGGAAAAGAATGTGACTTATCCCACAGATGCAAAATTGCACAAAAAGATAATTGGTAAAGTATTGAAAATTGTAAAAGAACTCAATCTTCCCATGCGGCAATCATACACCTTTGTTTTGAAAGGTATTTATCGGGATCAACGTTTTCGTAATCATCCCAAGAACCGGAGGAAAGCCATAAAAGCCGATAAACGTTTACGCACGATTGCCGGGCGTCTGGTCAGAGAACTGGAGCGTAACTTAGGGCAGAATCGTCAACATGATGAATTGCTATCCATCTTTAAGAAGATACTCTTACAACGCCGTAACTCCTCCCATAAGATTTATTCAATTCATGAACCTGAGGTTCAGTGCATCAGTAAAGGCAAAGAACAAAAGAAATACGAGTTCGGGAACAAAGTCTCCATCATACGCTCTGCCACGGGCGTCATACTTGGTGCCAGCTCTTTCCGCAATGAATACGATGGGCATACGATCCAAAAGAGTCTGGAGCAAGTACGCAGGTTGACGGGTAAAAGCATCAGACGATTAGCCGGAGACAGGGGTTATCGGGGTAGGAAAGAAATAGACGGGACACAAATACTTATTCCCAATGCGCCAAGAGCTAAAGATACATACTACCAACGGAAAAAGAAACATAAGTTATTTTGCAAGCGGGCAGGAATAGAACCAACTATCGGACATCTAAAGGCTGATTATCGTCTAGGACGAAACTTTTATAAAGGATTAGTGGGAGATGCTATCAATGTTATATTAGCAGCGGCTGCATATAACTTCAAAAGAGCCATGAAGGTTCTTATGTGGCTATTGGAAAAAATCAGCGAAACACTCATAAAAGAGAATCTTTCGCTGAAATATACTTTTTAAGGGACGACTATTTAATAGAGTTAATGTGGATTTATTTTTGTATTTGCATGCACACATATGAAATTTATTTTTTATGAAGTCCAATATGTTTACGATACTCAATGTATGCTTTGTAGTTTCTGTCTAGTTTTAATTGAGTATTTCCAATAAATAACGAGTTTTTGTTAATGTTTAGTTGTCTACACGCACAAGCCTCATAGATGCAAAATTTAATGGACTACCTCCTACTCTTTTGAAAATAATTTCTTGTTTTCCAGATTTAATATACATACTACCGACTTTCATTTCTTGATAATCATCATAACCTCTAGTAGTAGGATATTGGAAATATATATACGCATTGTCATCACCTTCAATTCTCATTTCCAATTCTCCTGGTCCACCATTAGATATGGTAACATAAATATCATATTTTGCAGGATCTTCAACTTTTAATAACCATCCTAAATCGGGCCACAAATTAATCCAAGAATTATAATTTACAGGACCAGATTCAAATCCGCTCATCATCAATCCTCCTTCAGCTAAAGCTGACATAGCATAAAGGTCAGTTTCTTTCATTTTACTACTAATTGGAAAACCTTCATCAATCATAATTGAATTAAACGTAACTTTAACAACTTCTCCTTTTTCTACTCCCATAAATCTATAACCATTGGGAATAGCTTCATATTTTATGTCTCTACCATTTAGCGTTTTTGCACAAAGAATGGGAGAATTCACCCCATATAGTTCAATTTTATCTCCAACGTAGTAATGTAGATATAAAGAATTTCCTTTTCTGGTAACTCGCCCAAAATCTTGTCCATAAATGAAACCACTGTGTTCCGACCCATAAATTGATTCACCATTTGTCCTAATATAGTCTCCGATTTCGTTAAGCATCTTCAATGCATCGGGATGTAAACTGCCATCTCCTTTCGGAGATATATTTAACAGTAAATTCCCTCCCTTCGAGACAGTATTAATAATTTCGTGTAAAAGCTCTAATCTTGTTTTTTTGCTATCAACATAATCACTGTACCCCCATGAACTATCCATTGCAATACAAAGTTCATAAGGTCTTTTAGGTATTTGCACTATAACTCCTTCCGGAGTTTCAAAATCTCCATTAGCAAGAGTTGATAATCTATCATTTTGGAGTATTTTTCTACTATAGTTTTTATGTTGAACTAAAGTATTATACATTTTATCGGTAAATTCTTGACTGGTATTTATTTTAGGTATATCCCACCAAAATACATCCAAGATTTCACCATAACGATCCATCATTTCAGATATTACTTTACATGTATGATCAATATACGATCGATTTGCTTCAATATCATATTTACCTCCATACAGTTGAGGTATCTCCCCTAGACTGCCTTCTTGCATCCAGTCTAAATTTTGTGAGAAATAAAACCCAACTTTTAGGCCTTTTGATTTTGCCGCAGTAAATAATTCCATTATTAAATCACGGCCGTTTGCTCCTGACATGGTTGTACACCAATCAGATTGTACTTCGGATGGATAAAGTAGGAATCCTTCATGGTGTTTTATAGTGATGATGATATATTTCATTCCGGTTTCTTGAGCTAAAGATGCGATTTCGTTACCTTCAAAAGCACTTGCTGTGAATTTGTCTGCTTGTTGTTTGTATGACTCTCTGGGGATTCCAGCTCTACTTAAAATCCATTCCCCACCCCAGCCACATAGGTAGGGAGAAGCTTCTGTGTATTCTGTTCCATATAGGGAAGGGCCTACATATTTACCTGCCATACCCGAATAAACACCCCAGTGGATGAACATTCCAAATTTAGCGTCATTAAACCAATTTAATCTTGTATCTGGAGGAGATATTTCGATTGGGTCATGGGTGCAACCGATACTAAGTAATGATAATAACAATGAAGCGATGATAATTTTTTTCATATTATTGATATGTGTTAATTTTGAGAATAAAGAATTAGTAATGTCCTTTTATTCTTTTTATAATTAGACGTTTGGCAGATAAAAGATAGCGAAATAGATAATCTTTTATTCTTAGATTTCCATAGGATAAAGCGTCTATAGTCGTTACTCTATCTTTATTATTTGCAAGAAAACAATCTAATGAATTTATTTCGTTTATATCACCAACTTCCGGATGTAAACAGATTGTCCAAAGCCCAAAAGGCCTGGAACGAAAACTCCATGATTGCATGGGAATCCATTTAAAACCATAAGCTAAATAGGGTTTTAAGGCAAAACCGTCACTGATGGTTGTAATATCAGTGGCTTCTTTCAATGCCTTTAGTGTATTATGATCTAATGTATGTGACGGGGCTACAAAAACGGTGGGATTTAGTCCGTTTTTGTTGAAAATTTCTTTTGCTTTTCTTAATTTCTCTATTTGCCGGTCATAGGGGATACCGGCAAATTCGCTAACTTTAGGCATGGTATTTAACATACCTGAGTTTTTTGATAAATATAAATGTTCATGGCCATGCATAGCTATACACCAACCCTTTTTTTCCCATTCTTTTACCAACTTCCAAAAGTCGGGAATTTGAGGATGATTTAGAAATTCTTGACTTTTATTGTCCGGTATTACTGCTATAATGGGTTTCACATTGTATTTGTCAAACAAATCAAAGTATTTTTGCCATTTCTCGATAGAGAATGTTTCGCAAGCATCATCAAGCCTAATTAAATATTTAGCTTTACTTTTCATCCCATGTTATTTAAAGTTGTACATGTAATATTAATAACGCTTATTATGGCTTATTATTGTTTCATTGAATATTTTCGTTAGCTTCTCTAAATGAGACTTTTCCGAATAGTTTTTCTGAAAGAAAGCATTGCATTTTTTTGATTTTTCAAGAATGGATGCGGGATGTTCCAAAACAGCCTGCATCACTTGTTTCAAAGAGTTAAGGGATAGGGCTGTATATTTGAATGAGACGTTGTCATCTACTGTATAAGAAAAAGAACCGAAATCTGGCACAATGACTGGTCTTTGGAAATAAATTGATTCTATCAAAGTATTTGGCAGATTTTCATATATTCTGCTGGGCAGAACGACTACGTTGGCGTTTTTATATGCACTGAAGATGTTCCCGTCGTTTCTGAAAGGTTCAAAAGTGATGTATTTTTCCAATTGTTTCTCTGATATGAGTCGTTTCACTTTTTCTTGTTCCTGAATACTCACACCTCCTACTATGTTCAGTAAGAAATTGGAATAATTTTGTTTCAATGAGGCTAAGACTTCCAGCAAATCATAAAGTCCTTTTTTTTCATCTAAGGTACCTATAAATAAGAATTTTATTTTATCAGAAAGGACATTCTCACTTCGCTGGCGAACCGTTTCCTCCGTTTCATGAAAAAAGGTTGGGAGTAACTTCAATTTATTGGCTGCGTATCCATCCTTGTGCATCTGAATTCTCATGAATTCGTTGGTACAGATAAAATTAGATATTTTATTATCCATGTGGAGCTTTTGGTGTAAAAGGATGGATAAATATCGCATTAACGAGAAGAGCGTACTGCCTTTCATACATCTATGGGTAAAGCAGTTTTTTTTAGATCCTTTCACACAATTGTCACATACATGCCCGTCTCTATATAGGTGGGCAGCACCACATATGCTGTTGTAGTCAGACAGCCTATTTACAATAGGAATGTTCAATTCAGCACAAGCATCGATAACACTGGGAGAAAGTGTACGTTTATATGCTAATAGATAACAAATATCCGGCCGAGTGTCTTTAATAAGCTTTTTAAGTTTTTTCTTGACTCTAAAGGAGTAGAACTCACGGAAAATCAGATCCCAATAAACTTTAATGTTTTTGGGATAGTTATCCATATATACACTATCAGAATGCCCTATATTCTCAGCAAAATAACTTTCGTATTTAGAGCTTATATTGTGAGATGTTTTGATACTGAAAGGGATTATTTCACAGCCTCTTTTTTCAAGAGCACTCTTTATATTGAATAAATATCGTTCCGGGCCTCCGGTTATGAAATAACGATAATGGACAATTAATATTTTCATCGGATTAAATCATTATAAGAATTGAGATAACATTGAGCTGAATGCGAGATGTTAAAATAAGTATTTACCCGTTCTGATGCTTTCTTTATTTTAATATTATCAGTAAGAGGGTTGTTTATGATGTTTTCTATTTTGGCAGTTAAGTCTGCAAGGTTTCCTGCTTCAAAGTAGTCGCCACACTCCCCTTCATTGATGACTTCCATTGGACCTGCAAGGTTAGAAACCAATACAGGAACATGGGCAGCCATGGCTTCGATGATTGTAAGACCGAATCCTTCAAACAGGGAGGGCTGTACCAACAGATCGTATTTATGCAGATTGGTATAAATTTCATTTCGGGATTTTTCTCCTAAAAAGAAGATTTTCTGTTCAATACCTAATTTATCAGTTATTTTTTTTAAATAGTCATAAGATTTCCCTTTGCCAACTATGTATAACTCTATGTCATGTCCCTTTTTTATTACCTCTGAAACAGCTTGAATAAGTAAATCTTGTCCTTTGATATCTTTGTCTAAACGTCCTATTTGAATAACTCGGAAAGGAGCACCGGGAGGAGATTTTCTTTTTTCTATAAAATCGGGGAATATCCCATTATAAATGACTTGGGCTTCAATTCCTGCTTGTTCTTTGATGTATTCTTTTACAGCATTGGATACTGCAAATACTTTATCGTATTTTTTTATATCTGATAATTTGGATTGTACATTATGCAAAGTAAAACATAGTTTTGCTTTTGTGAAAAAGAGCATTTTTACTATATTTACATCATGACAATGAATGATTTGTGGGGATATCTTCAGTAAATAGTAATACAGTTTTATAAATGCGAATATATCATGGCTTCCCGGAATGCGGTTTAATCGAATTATTCGTATGTCTTTATGAATAGAATTTAAAAGTTCCTGATTGAACAAGTTATTGATAATAATCAATGATACCTTTTCGGTTTTGACTTGTTCGTTTAAAATATCGACAAGCATACTTTCGGTTCCTCCACGCAGAAACGAAAATATAATGTGTACTATTACCATGCTGGTTTATTAGTTAATTTTTAAAATAACATGTTTTATATATGCTAACAGAAATCTTGGCTGCTTCCAGATTGTTAAAAACCAAAGTTTCTTTTTTCCATCGATAAATAATTTATAATCAGGGAATAGATCTTCTATTTTATGATATTTATTATCATAGTATATTACTTTATAATTTATTACTTTTTTGCCGGGACGTAAATATAATAAATCCAGTAAATCATAACCTCCGTACCTCATCATTAACATTGTGTATTCTAACTTTTGGCAAAAACGATTGCTGCTTAATTTGGTAGAACCTTCATTTAGGAAAAAACCCATATTTCCTTCACATTTTTTTATTGGAAATTGGCGTACTACTCTTATCTGAAAGTCCAAATCTGCAACTAACCGGAATTGTTCGTCAAAATAGCCAATAGATTTATGGATGCTTCTTCTCCACATTGGAAAACATCCAATATGGTGGTTTCTATAAAAAGCTGAGTTCTGATAAGAAAATTCTGGTTCGGCGCAGAGTCTTCCTATACTGTCTCCATATTTTTCCGTTTCAATACAATCACCATAGGTCATTGCTACTTCCGGATTATTGTCCAATAAAACGGATTGCCGGTATAGAGAATCGGGGGTACGTATGTCATCTACATTCCATATAGCTATATAATTACTGGTCGCTAATTTTACTCCACGATTCCATGTGGCATAAAGACTTTCACGATTAGGGATAATTATATGCTGGATAAAAGAATATTTGGGTAGGTGCTTTTCTATGATAACTAACTCTTGTGGCGTAGGAGCATTATGTAACAATAAGACTTTTAATTGTTCTTTGTGCTCTAACTGTGAGAGTTCCTGAAAATAACTTTCAAGAAATAACTCGCAATTATATAATGAGGTTAAAACAGTGATTTTTTCCATACACATAGATACAAAAAAATTATGGTTTCCATTTAATATTGTGTTTTATTATTTTGGCAGGATTTCCTGCTATCAGAGCGTTGGGTTCATTGAAAATCCCTCTTACTACAGAGTTGGCAGCTATCACACATCCTTCGGGGATTTTTGTTCCTTTATAGATACTGACATTACAACCTATCCAGACATGATTTCCAATATTAATTTTAGGGTCAATCGGAGGTTTATTTTCATAATTAATTTCATGGAAATCATTGTCTAAGAATTGGCACCCCCAAGAAATCGAACAATCGTCTCCTATTTCTACGCCATGTGAGATGATAAATGTGGAGTTTATATTAGTAAACCCACCTTTACCTATCTTTAAAGTAGCCCCCTCTGAGATATCCAAGCGGCAACCACGACCAATCAGATAGGGCCCTTCGATGATTAATTTTCCTTTCAAATTTAAAAAGGTTTTATCCGACTTCAAACTAGTACCAACATAAGCTGTGCCTATATACAAACTGTTATGCGTAATGATATTTTCTATTCCCTGTATCTTTACTTTAGGGTGAGCAATAATATCAAGCTTATAGAAAATTTTGTAATATATAAGCCGAAAGAGAACACAATAGAAATTTGACTCCGACTTTTTACAAATGCTATATAATTGAAATATTTTATTCTTCATTTTCATTATTGGTCAGATTGGGATTATTCTTTTCTAAAGTCATATCAAAAAACATGAGGGGAAAAACAAGCATATATACATAATATAATTGGTTTGAAGTTATTGATGTAAATAATAGTAAAAGCAAATACAAAAAGGTTGATAAGGCATAACGTACTTTTCTATGTTTATAATAGAATATCATGATTGAAATATATATCGTTAAATATATTAAAGTACCAATAATTCCATAGCGTATAATTAGGTTAGACCATGCAATATCTGATGTCTCTAATTGTACGATCTCTCCTGTCTTTTCATTTTCAAGGCCAACGATGAAATCAAATTTTTTGTTAGTGTAATTTGATTCTTCCGCCATCAATCCACTACCGAATGCTGTTTCTATAGGTTTTTCTAAGATATGCATATATCTTTCATAAAAGTGTGCTATTCTGAACAATAAAGTAGATTCCTCACCTAATTCAATTTCTTCAATATCCACAAATTCACCGGTAGTTACACTATTTATATCATTCATCGTTCTACTTGCTAACTGAGCTCCCATAACTGCAACCAAAGGGATTACACATAGTAATAACATAGGAAGATAATTTATGAATTGTTTTATTTTTCCCATTTTCAGGAAAAGTCCTAATATTAAAATGAGAATAAAAGAAATGGTTAGCGAACGGTGTAACGGCATATATACGCACACAATACATATTAATGCTGATATATATTTGTATTTGCCAGTAAATGGATTATTGAATATTCCGTAAAATACAAAAAAATAGAGCATTAACGGCGAATTATAGAAACGCGTAATCAATTTTGCAGATTTATGACTTTCGGCTCCAATGAGCAATGCGATTCCTGTAAAACCCTGAATAGTGAATAATATAGATTGAAATATTACTATACAAAAAAGAATTTTCAAGATAGAAGAAATTTCTTCCTTTGTTAGCCTTCTCAATACGAAGTAGGATAAGGCAAATAAATAGTAACGGGAGGTACGGATGATTTCAACAAATGGAATATGATAGGTATAATAACTAATTCCTATCAGGCACACAATAAAGAGTAAATACCCTCCTAATAATAAGGCCAATTTATTAATAGGAATGAAGTCTTTAGTATTAATTATGCCATATATAAATAAAATGATAATATATAATAGAGCAAAGTCGGTAGATTTACTGATTCCCATACCTGTTTCGAAGAACTTTTCTGGTATAATTTGAAAACCGTCAAAAAGAAAAAAGAAAAAAAGAATGGTGGATAGTATCCTTTTACCACTTAGGTATAGAATTATACTTACGATTAATATAGGGATAAACAGCATAATAATTATATTATCTTATAAATACGATTAGCAATTTTACTATCGGAAAAATATCTTGTTAAATCATCAATAGTTACAATCCTTAGATGCTTGTATATCCATATGGTCATAACTGGAATACTTATAGAGATGAATAATAGTTTTAAAATATCAGAGCTAATATAAAATTTCAAAAAATAAATAACCATGAATATTGAGATTAGAATAAGTATTTTTAGTATGTATGAACGGTTCATTTGGTAATGAATGGCTAAATATTTTTTTTGATAATAAAGCCCTAATAGATAACTGACAAAATACGAAAGAATGTTAGAAATAATAATTGTGTATTCATTTGTAAATTTATAAAGCATAAAAAATACACAAATATTAATGACGACAGAAAGTGATTGAAAAACAACGGTTTTACCCGGATGGCCTTTAGCAGTTAGATATATATATATAGGTAAAGTCAATGGTGAAAATATTAAATATGGAACAACTAAGCCTATGATAAAGATGGTATAATTGAAAATATCGGTACGAAGCCATAAACTAACAATCTCTTCACATCCGACAGATAACATACCACAAACAGGCAATACTAAAAGAAACAGTTTAGAAGTTAAGTCTTTTATTAATTTGGCCATTGATTGTTTATCTGTTAACTGAGATAAGTATGGAAGCAATGGCATCGTTAACTTAGAAAATATACTTGTTAATTGGACTCTTACTTTTAATGCAATTTCAAGATAAGCAACCACATGCATTCCAAAAATGTTTGATACTATTATTTTAAATAGAGGTTCGTTACAAAAACCTATAAGACCGGAGGTATATACTTTACCTCCAAACAATAACTGTTTTTTGGCTACAGGAATAAATTGTTGTCGAAGCTTATAAGGCTTTATAGGCCCCCAGTAGACGTAAAAGGAACCAATTACAAATAGAAACCAACTAGCGGCTGCTGTAAATACAGCCCAACCGATGCTTTCAAGGTCATATCCCAAACTCGTTACACATATAATTCCTCCCCAATAAATAATACTATAGATTAATTGAGCAAAATTAGTAAGGTATATTTTTTGCAAAGCATCAAGTACTGCTGTGAGAATTTGTCCTACAATTAATAAAAAGTTAGAAATTAGGAGTGAAAATAGTAATGTTTTTGTCTGTTCATAATATTGTATTGGGATATTTAATACATCTATTAGTAGAAATCGATTAAGTATGAAAGCTAATATTGTAATAGGTATGATTATAACCCCAATAATTAATAATGAAGAAAAAATATCATTCTCTGAATCCGGACATTTACCTTGTTCAGAAATATATTTTATTAGTGAAGTATTTAATCCCAAGTTTGCGAATATATTCAGATTCCCGATTACAGACACAATAGCAAATACTCCATATAATTCGACTCCTAATTTATTGATAAAAACAGGAATACATATAAAAGTAAGTAGTGCAGTTATAATAAGCTGCACTAACCCACTTAGAGAATTATTTATCAATGTCTTTTTGGTAACCATAATAATATCTGTTAAAATATCAGATTGATCGTTTTCTATAGAATACAGATATGAATATCATGGCCAAAATTCCTCCAATTACTATTGCTATAAACATACATTTTAATGGTTTAGGACTAAGTGGTTCTACCAAATTATATGCATGGTCGACTATTCGCATTTTGGGAGTAGTTATAGCAGATTTTATTGCATTTTCCTCTTTTTGTTGTAACATAAAAACAAACATTTCTTGTTTTAAATATTGTTGTCTTTTCATTGTTACAAATTCCCTTTCTTGGGTCGGCATGTTTTTTATCCTACTATAAAATTCATTTTCTTGCTGCCTTAAATCATTTCGAGTAAATTCAATACCTTCTTTAATACTCTTTATTGTTGCCATGACACTTGCATGTGTTGCTTCAATTTGTTCATTCAACAGATTCACTGTTGGGTTACCCTCATGAGTTGAACGTAGCAACTTTAGTCTTTCTAATAATAAGCCATTGTATTTTTGTAACACCTCTACTCCATTTTTGTCGGCAATACCTAAAGTCATAGGAATCATTGCATATTTATTATTTGGATCCTTTAAAAAGGCATCAATTGTTGATATAACAGAATACTGTGTTTCTACTTCAATCATTTTTTCTTTAAAATCGCCATTCTTCTCAATTAAAATTTTGGCTTCAGCTGTTATATCTGTTAGTTTATTTTGGGTTTTATAAACTTCTATATCTTTTTCTACTTTCTCTAAATCGTCTGAAATTAATTTTACACGATCATTGAAAAACACTTCCATTTCTTTTGCATATGCGCGCTTGTCACTAAGTTCTCGTTCATTATACTTACTAATAAGAGTATTAAGTATGTCTTTACCTCTGTTTATGTTGCTCTCATCAATACCTAATGATATTATATCAGCCTTTTTGGTAACAAGATCTATCAGGATTCTTTCTGTAAGTATTTCTGCTATATATCCGTAACCGGTATAAATAATTTTCATGGATATACTTTTATCAGCTTTATAGAATTGAGTGGTGTTAATTAAGAAATCACCAAAGATTGTGGGTATTTTTGCTGGAAATGATGCTTCTTTTACTTCTGCTATTTTCTTTCTACCTAAATATGTTTTGATATTTACTTTACTTTCCTCATTTACTTCTACATTGAATTTTAATGCAATTGAGAGAGTATCAGCTATCGGCAACATCGGTTTTAATTCCAAAGGAGAATTGTTATAACAGTCTACGTTTTTAGGAAATTTTTTGATAGTATATATTGTGTTTAGACCAAGAGTTTCGGCTACATTTGACAATAATGTATAAGACCTAAGGGTTTCCATGTCATTATAAATACTACCGTTTGACCCTCCTAACAGTCCGCCAAAGCTTGTGTTTTTCAATAAAGCAGCTTGTATACCACCGACCTTCTCTTCTTCACCTTTTATTTTGGCTTCAACATGGAATATTGGGCTTGCGATTTTTAAATATACAAATACTAATATGGCACAAACCGTAATTGAAATAACAAAAACATACCAATGTTTTATATATTTTTTTAAAATGTTGGTAAAGTCAACAACTTCTTCTTGTTTCATTTTTATTGTATGTAAAAATTAGTTTTTTTAAGATAAATATACGTACCATTATTTTATAAACAGAGCGATACATAATGAAGCTATCGTGGCAACTACACTTGTAATTGTAGAAGCTACTGATATATTGAATTGCTTTCTTGAGTCTATTTTCGAAGAATTTTGTTTAGCCTCATTAGGTTCAATATAGATTATATCATTTTGTTTTAAATAAAAATAAGGAGAAGAAAACAAATCGGAAGAAGTCAAATCAAATCGATAAAAATCTTTTTTCATTCCATTTTCACGAATTAATAATGCATTATTTCGCATACCGTTAATAGTTAAATCACCTGCTAAACTGATTGCATCTAAAATCGTAATACGTTCACCACTAACTGACTTGGTACCAGGAGCATTTACTTCACCTAAAACGGATATTTTAAAATTTATAATTTGTACATTTACCAACGGTTCTTTTACATAAACCTTTACCTTTTCTTTTATATAGTCAGCCAATTCTATTCGGGTCAATCCGCTAGCTTTAATTCTTCCCAGCACGGGAAAATCGATATTTCCATGATTATCAACTAGATAGGTTTGCATTACGGGAGTTGTTGATAATTCAGTGTTACCAGGAGTTAAGTAGGTGGTTGCAGGCAGATTGAATATAGCTACAGCATTAGGGTCTATGCTTGAAACGGCTATTGTTAGTAAATCTGCTGGTCGAATTGTAATTTCATAGCTAGATGAATCCGATATTATTGAACGAATTTTTGTATCATTTTTTGTGTCTTGAAAATAAGTGATTGAATGAGGTGTTTTACATGATACAAATAGAGTTAGTGCAAAAAGCAACACTAAAAATTTAGAATCCCTAAAAAAGAGTTTACTCATAATTCTGAATATTCTTAAAGTATATATAAATAGTTAATCAAGCTGTGTATATACCATAGCTTTTTAATTTAACGGTTCTATTGGTTTTTTATTGCTTAAGCTTTTACTATTTAAAGTATATTGACAAAACGACAATGAGAAGGCTGATCCTCGTAATATCCAAATACCGAGAATGTTCATGGTAGTAAACTGCGGACAATCCTCTTTCTTTGAATTAATAATATTTTCAATGTATTTTTCAAAAACATTCATGTATATTTGCATAAAATTTTAATTTGCAATTTCAATGATATGAAAATACTTGTAACTGGTGGGGCAGGCTTTATTGGTTCAAACCTGTGTGAGGCATTACTGAAGAAGGGTAATCAAATTGTCTGTTTGGATAACTTCTCAACTGGTAAGATTGAAAACATATTACCACTGCTCCGTGATTATTCTTCAAACTTTAAGTTAGTTGTGGGCGATGTATGTAATTATGATGATTGTTCTAAAGCTATTCAAGGAGTGGAATATGTACTTCATGAGGCTGCTTTAGGTTCTGTTCCTCGTTCAATAAAAGATCCGATCACTACTAATCGAGTTAATATAGACGGTTTCTTGAATATGCTTGTTGCTGCGCGCGATGCAGGTATAAAACGGTTTGTTTATGCGGCAAGTTCGTCAACATATGGTAATTCAAAACAATTACCCAAAATTGAGGATGTGATTGGAAAACCTCTTTCTCCATACGCTATTACTAAATATGTGAATGAATTGTATGCAGATGTTTTTGCCCGTACTTATGGAATGGAAACAATTGGCTTGAGATATTTTAATGTTTTTGGTCGTCGTCAAGATCCATTTGGAAGTTATGCAGCTGTGATTCCTTTATTTGTAAAAAAGCTGATGGCTTATGAGAGTCCAATTATTAATGGAGATGGTGAATATAGTCGTGATTTTACTTATATTGACAATGTAATTCAGATGAATCTATTGGCATTGACTACTAGTAACCCGGAAGCTGTTAACCAAGTCTATAATACAGCATATGGAGAGAGGACAACATTGAATCAATTAGTTCATTATTTAAAAGAATTTTTGAGTGAATTTGACCCAAAAATAGCAGAGGTAAAAGTTGTGCATGGTCCCAATAGATTGGGAGATATACCACATTCATTAGCATGTATTGATAAAGCAAAAGATAAGTTGGGCTATGCACCCGAATATAATATGTATAGGGGGTTAAAAGAGGCTGTGAAATGGTACTGGGAAAATATAAAATGAAAATGGAAAAATTTAAAATTGCAGTAATTGGATTAGGATATGTTGGCTTGCCTCTAGCAAGATTATTTTCAACGAAATATCAAACAATAGGGTATGATTTAAACTCTAATCGAATACAAGCATTAATGCAAGGGCATGATGAAACATTAGAATTATCTGACGATCTATTACAGAATGCGATAAATAACGGTTTCGTTTGTACGAACGAGGTCGATGACATAAAAGATTGTAATTTTTATATAGTAACAGTTCCTACTCCTGTTGATGAGAATAACAATCCAGATTTATCTCCGCTTTATAAGGCTAGTGAAATTGTAGGCCAGGTTATTAACAGAGGTGATATCGTTGTCTATGAGTCTACTGTTTATCCCGGAGTAACGGAAAATGAATGCGTTCCTGTTATAGAGAAAAAATCAGGTCTGTTGTATAATAGAGATTTTTTTGTCGGATATTCACCTGAACGAATCAATCCAGGAGATAAACTGCATACTGTGGAATTGATAAAGAAAGTGACTTCAGGTTCGACTCCGGAAGTTGGTGAAATAGTGAACCGAATATATGGCTCAGTCATTAAAGCCGGAACTCATTTGGCGCCCAGTATAAAAGTGGCAGAAGCAGCTAAGGTTATAGAAAATTCTCAGAGAGATATTAATATTGCATTTGTTAATGAGCTTTCGAAAATATTTTCTAAAATGGGAATAGATACAATGGACGTGTTAGAAGCTGCTGGTACAAAATGGAATTTTTTGCCTTTCCGTCCAGGCTTAGTAGGAGGTCATTGCATTGGAGTAGATCCTTATTATTTAGCTCAATGTGCTCAGCGTTATGGGTATAATCCGGAAATTATTTTGGCTGGGCGTCGAATGAATGATAGTATGGGTGAATATGTGGCAAGTCAAATAATAAGGTTGATGTTAAAAAAGGGAATTCAAGTTTTAAATTCAAATATTTTAATTCTAGGATTTACTTTCAAAGAAGATTGTCCGGATATCCGTAACACGAAAGTTGCTAATTTGGTAAATACTCTGAAAGAATATAATTTGAAGATCACTATATATGACCCGTGGGCTGATCCGGAACGTGTAAAAAAAACATATAATTTCGATTTAGTAAATCAATTACCAAAAGAAAAATATGATGCTTTAGTGTTAGCTGTTGCACATAGAAAGTTTGCAGATATTTCATGGAAAACATTGGTTAAAGATAAAAATATTATTTATGACATTAAAGGATATATGCCTCGTGAGATTGTTGACGGAAGATTATAGTACTTTTGTATTATAAACTAGCGCTTTCATGTTCACCATATAAGTTTATAATGAGTGGTTTTAATTTTAAATAGGAAATATGGATGTGTGGCAGAATATATATAATCTATTTATTGGGAAGTATTCTGATATTTAGTTCTTGTAGTGGGAGGAATGATGAAACTTTTGTTAATTTGGATATTTCACTCGTTAATATTGACGGAAATGAATATATTTCAAGAGAGAAAGCTGTTTTAATAGATAATGGCTCTGTTTTTTCTACTAAGTTATTTTCGATTAATGGTGATTTGTCGATTGATTTAGTTGTTTATTTCAAGAATAAAATAACGGATATCAATAACAGTTGCTTACAGCCCATTTTAATTTGTTATAGTCAAAATAATAAGTATTATCAATTTTCTATAATAGATGGAAAAGCTATTATCTCATCTGCTAGTAATGATTCTTTTAGTCTTTTATTTGAAAAATGTGAATTTGGCGAAAACAATTATATTTCCGGTAGTTTTTCTGTTTGCTTAGTATCGGATATACCTACTCCGAGCTATATTGCTGTGTGGGGGAAGGAACACCCTTTTAAAAGGTGGATAAATGAAGGTACTCAACAGTGGGTAGGAACTACGTTATTGAATGTTCAAAATACAGGTTTGATTATTTATCCATCTGAGAAAAATGAAGTTCCTTCCCCCGCAATTGTTATTTGTCCGGGAGGAGCATACTCGTGTTTAGAAGCTGTTCATGAAGGGCGTTTAGTTGCTGAATGGTTTGCGAAACATGGAGTGACTGCTATAGTTCTACATTACTGTTTACCTAATGGACATCCGGAAATCCCTCTTAGTGATGTACAAGAGACAATGAGATATTTGCGTGAAAATTTTGCTACTTATAAAATTCGTCCGGATCAGATTGGAGTAATAGGATTTTCTGCTGGTGGACATTTGGCATCTCTTCTTTCGACTCATTTTGATATTGACGAGAAAATAGGTGTGATTTATCCGGAAAAAGCATATAAATCTCGTCCGGATTTTACTATACTTTGCTATCCTGTTATAACAATGAGGGAACCTTATACGCATATAGGTACAAAAGAAAACTTATTGGGAGCGGATCCTTCAGATGTATTGATTGATCTCTGTTCATCGGAAAAGCAAGTAACTTCTTATACACCTCCAACTCTATTGTTTCATGCGTCAGATGACTATACAGTACCTTTAGAAAACAGTAAAATGTATCATCAACGTCTGGTCCGGGAAGGAATAAAATCTCGTTTAGTGGTGTTTCCTGCAGGTGGGCATGGATGGGGATTTAGTGAAAATTATCAGTTTGAAGGGGAATTAAGAGAAAATATATTACATTGGCTAAATAACGAGGTGTTTGTTAATTAATAAGAGTAACTGTTTTTCTAAAAAAAATAAGTAAAAAGAACTAACGCTTAAATATTTTTTTTATTTGCATGAACCAGATATATGGTAATGAAGCATAGTTATATTCTACGCTTTCTATCCCTCCAAAAGATTTTTTAAATTTATTGATGCCTATAAGATTTGAATCCATAGTGTCATGAGCTATTCCACCCCAATCATAAACAGAATAATTTAACTCTTTAAATTTTAACATATCTTTGTAGTGAAGAAATTTGTTGGCACGTCCAATTAAGTTATGATCTAATTCTTTTGAGAAACGTTGAGTTGCAGACTGATATAATCTAACACGTCTCAACTCTTCGTCAATAATATAAGAATGAGAAGCTAATACCTTATTATTAAATGTAGCCTCTGTAATAATTAAATGTTTACCATACGCTTTCATTTGCGATTCTTTTATAACTTCTAATCCTTTTATACGTGCAAAGTTATTATAAAAAGGAATAAAATTTTCAATAGAAGTATTGTAAGAAAATGTTCCTCCCTCCCGTTCTGCTCTCTTTATTTCATTACGGACAGTAGCTGAACACTTTCTAAATAATTCCTCCTCGGAGAGTCTAAGATTTGTTAGTAAAGTATGAAATTCTTCTTTATAAAAAGATTGGGTAGGTACATTTATTAGTGCTTGACGATAATAGTAAAATTTATATTTATTTTTTTTATCTATTTTATCGGCAAACCAAGATTCTGTATTAGTAAATCTATATTTTTGTTTAATTATATTGATCATCTTCTGTTTTTTTATGCAAAAGTAGTCAATATTTGGTAAAATACCAGTTAGATGCATATAATTAAGTGCCTTTTTCTGGCATATCTTCAATAAAACTGTTAATTTTGTACCCATGATTGGATTGTCACAGCATATAGAAGTATTATTATTGGAGAATGATTGTGTAATTGTTCCCGGATTAGGAGGTTTTGTAGCTCATTATACGCCTGCGATACAACTAGAAGAGAACATGTTCCTCCCTCCTACCCGTACCATTGGTTTTAATCCGCAGTTAAAGCTGAATGATGGGTTGTTGGTACAATCTTATATGGCTGTATATGATACGAACTTCTCAGATGCCTCCAAGATAGTCGAAGATGAGGTTTCAGAGTTGATCATTATGCTGCATAAAGAAGGTAAGGTTGATTTGGATAATGTTGGAGAAATCAGGTATACGATCCATGACACTTATGAGTTCATTCCTTATGATAATAAAATTACTACACCTTATTTATATGGGCTTGATTCTTTCGAAATGAAGGAACTGACCGTTTTACATCAGGAAAAAGAAAAGGTATTGGTTCCTGTTATTCAGGAAAGAAAGAAATCATATGAGATCAAGATCAATCGTGGGATGGTGCGTAGTGCGGTGGCTATAGTGGCTGCGGTAATACTATTCTTCTTCCTTTCCACTCCGGTTGAAAATACTTATGTAGAAAAAGATAATTACGCTCAATTGTTGCCGATTGATCTGTTTGAAAAAATAGAGGGAAAATCTATTGCGATGACTCCTGTTGTGATGAATAAGGATGTGAAGCAGTCGGTAAAGGCAGTGTCCGGTACTTCTAAAAAAACGGGGAAAAAGGTAACAAAACCTGTTGCGGTACGAGAGGTGAAAGTAGCTCAGCCTGTTACAGAAGAGGTACATAAAACGTCTGCTGCTGTACAATCAAACGAATCTCAATCGATTCCGTCCTCTAAAGCTGTTGTAAGATCAAAACAGACAGAAGGTAATTTTCATATAATTGTTGCTGGAAGCATTGGTGTAAAAGATGCAGAGGTAATGGCAGAACGATTGAAAGCCGAAGGATTTACAGGAGCGAAAGTTTTAAATAATGATGGCAAGATCCGTGTAAGTATAATGTCGTGTACAACTCGTGAAGAGGGTACAAAACAGCTTTTGAAGTTAAGAGAGAATGACACCTATAAAACCGCTTGGTTGCTGGTTAAGTAATACAAATCCCCCCTATCCTTTGATATATGAAACGAGTTCGTTGTCCTAAGTGTGAGAATTATCTTTCTTTTGATGAAACTAAGTATACAGAAGGGCAATCTTTGGTATTTGTTTGTGAACACTGCGGTAAGCAGTTTAGTATTCGTTTGGGAAAGAGTAAAGTGAGAGAGACTCAAAAAGAAGAAATACTTGATGAAGAAGCTCATAAAAATAAATTCGGGTGTATTGTTGTTATTGAGAACGTATTTGGTTTTAAACAAGTAATACCTTTACAGGAAGGGGATAATGTTATTGGACGCCGTTGTGTGGGCACGATGATAAACACTCCTATCGAGACTGGTGATATGAGTATGGATCGTCGGCATTGTATTATTAATGTGAAACGAAATAAACAAGGGGAACTGGTTTATACACTTCGGGATGCTCCCAGTCTGACAGGTACTTTTCTAATGAATGAAATTTTAAATGATAAAGACCGTATCCAGATAGAAAATGGTGCTATCATAACGATTGGTGCTACTACTTTTATACTTCGGACTGCGGAATCAGAATAAATGCGTTTTATGACAAGTAAATTTCATTTGAGAAGCGATTTATATGCTGAATCGCCGATAATATTAACAGATAAGAAATAATACTATTTTTCTGATATAAAAGTACGTATTCTTACATGTCAAAAGTACGTACTTTAGGGATATAAAATAACGTATTTAACAGTGTATTAAATACGTTATTTTGTTTTGGAGTAAAAGTATGCTCGAACAAACTCATCTTCAGTTTGTTCTTTGAGCATATAAAAATTCACTAAACCCTAACGAAAATGAAAGAGAAAAACAGAACATGGATTATTGTAGCCATCATTATAGCTGTATTATTGTTGGGCTATTGGGTTTTATCATCTCCCAGGGTGGAGAAAGATGTAAACCAACAGTCAAAAGAGGTTATTGAAGATCTTACTATTGACTAATTCTTTGTATGACTAAAAATAGAAAAGAGCGGCCTTCATATAATGAAAGTCGCTCTTTCCTGTTTATTTTGATCTCTTATTTAGAGAATACTTTTCACTGTTTCCAGCATACCTTTTTCCTGGATAGAATCAAGGTTGGCTTTTACCGCTTCGGCCAGTCCTGGGATATTATTCAGATTTTCACCCCAAATAAACTCGGCGCCAAGTACACCTTCTGCTACTTTCTGAGTACAACCGGTTGCCCACAGCTCTTTCAACAGATTCATGATTTCCGGAGCATCGTTTGGTATAATTTCGGCGCCATCAGCACGAACACCACCTTTATAATAGGTAATGATAGCAGCCAAACCTAATACTAAACCTTTTGGCAATTCTCCTTTACGCTCTAAATAAGTTTTCAATCCCGGCAGGTCACGTGTCTGATATTTCGGGAATGAATTCAGCATGATACTTGTTACGGCATGGTCTACAAACGGATTATTGAAGCGCTCCAATACATCGTGAGCAAATTTCTCCAGCTCGTCTTTTGGTAAGTTAAGTGTTTCCATTAACTCATCAAACATTACTTTGTGGATATATTTACCAACAACCTCGTGCTCACAGGCTTCACGCACAATATTTACTCCTGACAGATAGGCTACCGGAGAAAGGACAGTGTGCGGACCATTCAATAAAGTTACTTTACGTTCGTGATACGGAGCCTCAGATGGAACGAATAATACATTCAGGCCGGCTTTGTCAGCAGGGAACTCTTTCGCTATCTCTTGTGGAGCTTCAATGACCCAAAGATGGAATATTTCGGCCTGAACAACCAGATTGTCATCGTATTGTAGTTTTTCCTTGATGGCAGCAATGTCTTTACGGGGGAATCCGGGTACAATGCGGTCTACCAATGTAGCATATACGCCACAGGCTTCTTCAAACCATGTTTTAAATTCTTCACCCAGGTTCCATAATTCAATGTATTGATAGATTGTTTCTTTTAGTTTGTGACCATTAAGAAAGATAAGTTCGCATGGGAAAATGATTAATCCTTTACTCTTATCTCCATTAAATGTTTTGAAACGATGATATAACAATTGAGTCAGCTTGCCCGGATAAGAAGTTGCAGGTGCATCATCCAGTTTACAAGACGGATCGAAAGCGATACCGGCTTCAGTAGTATTGGAAATAACAAAGCGCATCTCCGGTTGTTCCGCCAGTTTCATGAACTCTGCATTTTGTGTATAGGGGTTCAATGCACGGCTGATAACGTCAATCATTGTGAGGCTATTAACAACTTCGCCTTTGTCCAGTCCCTGGAGGTTTACATGATAGAGATCATCCTGCGCATTCAGCATGTCTACCATACCTTTGTCGATAGGTTGAACAACGACTACGCTACTATTGAAATCGGCTTTTTCGTTCATATTATAGATTATCCAATCTACAAATGCACGTAAAAAGTTTCCTTCACCAAATTGGATGATACGCTCCGGGCGTTGTACTTTAAGAGCTGTCTCTTTGTTTAATGCTTTCATGTTAATCAAAATTATAAAATTAATATGTTATTCAAATTCGAAATAAAAATCAATATTCTCTTTTATCAGAATATCAATCGGCATATATTTCAGCGGTTCAACAGATTTTTTGAAGACGATGTTGTCACATAGTGTTTTTACGCCACAGTAGCCTTGAAGCCCGGGACGTTGACCTATAAGATAGGTGACTTCTCCTGATTTCAGTAATTCGGTATTGTTTCTTAGAAGATCATACCCTATCAGGCCGGTCATGTTCTGTCTCTTTTCCCGTAAGTAGTGCCCCACCTGGTAAACACGAGAGTTGAATACCGCCCCCAATGTTGCTTTTGGATGTTTCCGGAAAAAGTCACTTAATATTTCATTATTTTTTTCCGGATTATTCTTATTCAATATTACTTCGTGAATCGCAATGTCTTTATGTTCTTCAGAAATATATTTCATGAATCCTTCAAGACGACGTTTCATCTGTATCTCTGCCGGATTATCCTTGTTATTATTTAAAAACAATATCAATTCTTGCCCTTGCTGATAATTGCGCATCAGGATTTTAGCTGCAATATATCCGCTCTTATAAGAATCCTGACCGATGTATTTCAGAGCTTTAGCTTCTTCAATATCAAAATCAATGAATGCAAACGGAATATTTTTATCTTTTAAATATGCAAGCATTGAAAGAGTGTCTTCCCGAAAATTAGGAGCTAAAAGCAGTGCATCTGTGTTGCTTTTCTCTATTTTCTGACATGCATCCTGATAAGATTTTCGGTCTCCATGTTTGTAATGCAAGTAATCTACACTAACGTTAAACGGACGTAACTCTTGCCGGGCACGTTCAATACCGATTGCCACAGAATGCCAATAATCATGTTCTACATAATAGGGTATCATGCATGTAATGGTGTACTTTTTCTTGGCAGCCAGGCCGATAGCAAATACATTGGGCTGATAATTGATCTCATCGAGCACCTTCTGGACTTTTTCTTTGCTTTTCTGAGATACGTCACCCCGATTGTGAAGTACCCGGTCTACCGTTCCGGCAGAAACTCCTGCCATCTGGGCTATATCTTTTATGGTGTAGTTCTGGTCTTCCATAGCTTTAAAACTTAAATATTATAAATATTCGCTGCAAATATACGAATTATTTTGTTCCTACAAGTAATTTTTCTACTTTTGTGTTCGATAACGGTTAATAAAACTAAAACGATAATCAGGCCTATTAGCTTTACAATCAATACTATATAGGTTACGATATAAAAAGTAATTATTTTATATACTTAAAACACAGTAGAATGAAAAACTTTATGGATGAAAACTTCCTGTTGCAGACAGAAACAGCACAGAAGTTGTATCACGAACATGCGGCAAAGATGCCAATTATTGATTACCACTGTCACTTAATTCCTCAAATGGTTGCTGATGATTATCAGTTTAAATCATTGACAGAAATTTGGTTGGGTGGCGACCATTACAAGTGGCGTGCAATGCGTACTAACGGTGTAGATGAGCGTTATTGTACCGGTAAGGATACTACAGATTGGGAAAAATTTGAGAAGTGGGCTGAAACCGTACCTTATACCTTTCGTAATCCGTTGTATCACTGGACTCATCTGGAACTGAAGACTGCGTTTGGTATTGATAAGATTCTGAGTCCGAAGACTGCCCGTGAGATCTATGATGAATGTAATGAAAAGTTGGCTTTACCCGAATATTCGGCTCGTGGTATGATGCGTCGTTATCGTGTAGAAGTGGTTTGTACTACTGATGATCCTATTGATTCACTGGAATATCACATCAAAACACGTGAGAGTGGATTTGAAATAAAAATGCTTCCTACATGGCGTCCGGATAAAGCGATGGCTGTAGAAGTTCCTGCAGACTTCCGTTCATATATGGAAAAACTTTCCGAAGTGAGTGGCGTTACCATCTCTACATATGATGATATGATTGCTGCTTTGCGCAAACGTCATGACTTCTTTGCTGAACAAGGCTGTAAACTGTCAGATCATGGTATTGAAGAATTTTATGCCGAAGATTATACAGATGCGGAAATCAAAGCTATATTTAATAAGGTGTATGGCGGAGCAGAATTGACGAAGGAAGAGATTCTGAAGTTTAAATCGGCTATGTTGGTGGTATTTGGTGAAATGGATTGGGAAAAAGGCTGGACTCAACAGTTCCATTATGGTGCTATCCGTAACAACAACAGTAAGATGTTTAAGCTTCTGGGTCCTGATACCGGTTTTGATTCAATTGGTGAATTTACTACGGCAAAAGCTATGTCTAAATTCCTTGACCGCTTAAACTCTAAGGGTAAATTGACAAAAACAATCCTTTATAACCTCAATCCTTGTGCAAACGAAGTGATTGCCACGATGTTGGGTAACTTCCAGGATGGCACTGTTGCAGGAAAGATACAGTTTGGTTCAGGCTGGTGGTTCCTCGATCAGAAAGATGGTATGGAAAAGCAGATGAATGCTCTTTCTGTGTTAGGATTGTTGAGTCGTTTCGTAGGTATGTTGACCGACTCTCGTTCCTTCCTCTCCTACCCGCGTCATGAATATTTCCGTCGTACGTTATGTAATCTGGTGGGTCGTGATGTAGAAAATGGTGAAATTCCGGTATCAGAAATGGATCGTGTAAACCAAATGATTGAAGATATCAGTTATAATAATGCTAAGAACTTCTTTCAGTTTTAATCAGATAAAAATCTGATAAGAAAACAGAATACCGGCAGGAACTAATCATGTTCCTGCCGGTTTTTTTATATGAAACCATTGTCATTTCTATTTTATTCATTAACTTTGCAGTCTGTTTAGAAACTTTACATAAAAGCTCTAAATGGTTACATATTAATTAGTTAGAAGCGTTTACGATATTATTCTTGTCAAGGAAATCGCCAATTTCAAAAGAGACACTGGAATAATAAGCAACAAAACGCTCATGCTCGCTGTATATCTACGAATGTATAGTTGGGCGTGGGCTGTTGCTTCATTATTTGTGTTTCGGGTGTTTGGCGATACCTCTTGACAGATAATGGCAACAGTTCCCACGCTTTCTATATATAATTAGAATAGCTGGTGCGGGAACCATCGGCTACGAACAAACAGTAATGAATCGAGCAGTTCAGGCTACCATGGTTGTAGCTTTGTGTCTTGTTGTCATGTCTTGTGCATCAAGCAGACGGGTTGTCTATTTACAAGAGAAAAGTTTAGAAATACCGGAATCTTCCGTGGCTTTTGATGCACGGATCATGCCAAAAGACTTAATAACCATTTCTGTCAGTACCCCCGAACCGGAAGCAGCTTTGCCATTCAATCTGATTGTTCCTTCTGCCCAGTCGGGCAACAGTCTTTCCAGTCTTGTCTCCCAGCCTACATTACAAAACTATCTGGTTAACAATGAAGGGGAGATCTCTTTCCCTGTTCTGGGACAATTGAAAGTAGGCGGACTCACAACACAACAGACTTCTGAAATGATTATTTCGCAGTTGCATAAGTACCTGAAAGAACCACCCATTGTTACCGTCCGTTTGATAAACTATAAAGTATCTGTCATAGGAGAAGTGAATCGCCCCAATATGTATACGGTGATTAACGAAAAGATAAATGTATTTGAAGCATTAGCTATGGCGGGCGATCTCACGATTTATGGAAGAAGAGATCGTATACGAATCATGAGAGAGGACATCGACTCTCACCGGCATATTATTACACTGAATCTGAATGATGCCAATATCATATACTCTCCTTATTTCTATTTGCAGCAGAATGACATTGTATATGTAGAACCTAATAAAGCAAAGTCTCAAAGTGCCAATATCGGTTCTTCTACTACATTGCTGGTTTCTGTTACTTCTATTCTGATATCACTTGCCGGATTGATTGTTAACATACTTCGCTAATTTAAAGATTATGGAAAATAACCGAATGACGAATGATCCTGTTCAGGAACAGGAGATTGATTTGATTGAGCTTTTTTACAAACTTCTTGCCCGATGGAAATGGTTCGTTGCTTCTCTTATTCTGGCATTGGCTGCTGCTTTTATTTATGTTCATTTAGTAACTCCTGTTTATCAGGCCTCTGCTTCCATTGTTATAAAGGAGACAGAGAATCAGAATAAAGTAGTTGACGAACTTTTTGCCATGGCAAATACCCAACTTCCTAATACAGGGACTCAGATTGATGATGAAATGGAGATACTACGTTCGCGTTCTACCCTTTTACAGGTAGTCAATGAACTTCGTTTGCATACGACTTATCGCATCAGAAAAAACTTCAGATACGTAGAAGATACTGCTTCACCATTGGCTGCTATTCTTGATGAAGCGGCTATGGATACTTTGACAGGAACTTTGCTACTGGAAATTGATAGTAAGAAAAGAGGATATGTAGTGACTGCAGCATTAAATGATGTTTGCCGGACAACTGAGTTTACAGGGTTTCCGGTTACTGTTGAAACGCCCGCAGGAAAAGTGATGCTTCGTATGACCAATGACCAGAGTGAATGGCCGGGAACTATGAAAATTATGATTTGCCGTCCTATAGATGCTGTGAAAAGTTGTGCATCACGTCTTTCCGTTAGTACCATTTCTAAGAAAACATCGATTATTTCTCTTTCATACACGGATGTCAGTAAGCGCAGAGCAGAGCTTTTCCTTTCCAGATTGATTGAAATTTATAACCGTGATGCGATGGAAGATAAAAACAAAGTGACAGGAAATACTTTACAGTTTGTAACGGAGCGGCTTGATAGTATCAGTCGTGAACTGGGCTTTGTGGACAAGAATCTGGAACGCTATAAACTGAAAGAGCGTCTTAGTGATATAAAAACCAACATGGTACTTGATCTCAATACAAATAATGAATACGAGAAGAAATTGCTTGATGTAGAAACACAATTGAACATGACTGCTTATATCTATGAATATTTGCAAGATAGTAACCACCCTTTTTCTTTATTGCCCATTAATACCGGAATTGCAGATACTGAACTTGCCAAATTGGTAAATGAGTATAATAAAGAATTGCTGGAGCGTGAAAGATTGTTGCATATAATGAAAGAGAATAATCCGGCTGTTATAAACCAGGGTATTAAGATTGACGCTTTAAGGCGGAATGTGCTCAATTCGCTTTCAGGAATAAAAAATGGTTTACTGATAGCGCGTGACGATATTATGCAGAAAACAAACTATTTTAATACCCGGATAGATAATCTGCCCAAACAAGAGAGAGAATTTAATAACATCGACCGTCAGCAACAAATTAAGGCGAATCTTTATCTGATGTTACTTGAGCGCAGAGAACAGGCTGCTATCTCATTGGCTGCTACTATTAATAAAGCACGTATTATTGATGCAGCGCTTGCTGCTGATGCACCGGTAGCTCCTAAAAGCATGATGATTTATGCCGGAGCAAGCTTCATGTCTCTTGTGCTTACTGCCGGAATAGTTCTGTTTGGAGGAATTTTCCGTACTAAATTGACGTCACTATCTGAGTTGGAAGCAATTGGTTTACCACAGGTGGGGACTATTCCACAAATGAATGATTCGGAACGGCAAGTTGAAGACGGTCGGAATGATGTAATAGATGAAGCATTCAGGCGTTTGCGCAGTAACCTTCGTTTTATGGCTGAAGGAGATGATAAGAAATGTATTCTTGTGACTTCTACGATGAGTGCTGAAGGTAAAAGTTTTACGAGTATAAACCTGGCACTGACTTTTGCTTTCCTGGGATGTAAAGTATTAATTGTGGGGCTTGATATTCGTCGTCCGAGACTCGCTGAATTTTTTAAGATTAGAAACGAACAGGGAATGACTAATTACCTCTCCGGGAGTGAAGTATCCCTGGATAGTATTATCTATCCTTCCGGCATTCATAAAGATCTGTTTGTGCTTCCTGCGGGTCCTGTACCTCCCAATCCGGCAGAACAATTGGAAAAAGAAAAACTTAGGGTAGCCTTTGAATATTTGCGTAAACAATTTGATTATATTATCGTCGATTCGGCTCCGGTAGGTATGGTGAGTGATACATTGAGCCTTGGAAAGATAACGGACTTCACTCTCTATGTATGCCGGTTGAATTATACACCTAAAAAGGCTTTGTCAATCATACGGGATTTGGAATCGGGTGGTCAGTTGAATCGTATTTCCATATTGGTAAACGGGTACAATATGTCTGATGAAAAATATGCTTATGGCAAATACGGTTACGGATATGGCTATGGGCATAAAGACAATAAATAGTATTTTTCTTTTCACTCAACAAAAATACCGCATAAAAGAAATCTTAATATGGGAAGATTTCTCTTGCGGTATTTTTTTATTTTCAAAACCATTTTCTCTTCTTTTTAGGCTCTTGCTTGTATATCTCGGCAAAAGTCTTTTTCTCTTTTATTATTTGATAAATAATTCCCCAGTCGGGAAGCCCTCCCAGATTACGGTCGTCAATAAATAAGTCTACCTTTAGTTTCCGGGAATAATCTTTATCTGTCATTTCTTCTTCCGGATAGTCTTTGTTTACTGCATAAAACTCAAGTCCTCGTGCCCTGCACCATTCTACGGCTTCTTCCAGGAGTTTACCTTCGCGTACACTCCATAATATCAGCCAATGTCCCTCTCGTTGTAACAGTTTCAGGGTTTCAATCGCAAAGGGAATTTCTTTGCCAATGCGTGGATAACAATGCTCTACAATGGTTCCGTCAAAGTCTACAGCTATTCTCATTTCATTATTTCTTAGGTGTTATTGTTGACAAATGTACATATAAATAGCCAAAAAAGACTATCTTTGCGCTGAATTAATACATAAAAACAGAAAATTTACATGAACAATTCCCCTCAAAGTGCTACCAAAGGATTCACTAAAGCCTTTTGGGTCAGCAACACAGTCGAACTGTTTGAACGCATGGCTTATTATGCTGTGTTTATCGTTCTCACGATCTATTTATCCAGTATTTTAGGTTTTAATGATTTAGAAGCAAGTATGATATCCGGTCTTTTCTCCGGTGGATTGTATTTGCTTCCTATTTTTTCGGGAGCTTATGCTGATAAGATAGGTTTCCGCCGGTCTATGATCATTGCCTTTTCACTTCTTTCCATTGGATACTTGGGATTAGGAGTATTACCCACCCTGCTTGAATCGGCGGGGCTGGTTACTTATGGTGAAGTAACCCGTTTCTCCGGTTTGCCGGACAGCAATGCCCGTTGGATGATAGTTCCTGTCCTGACTATACTTATGATAGGAGGCTCTTTTATCAAATCTATCATTTCTGCATCAGTAGCCAAAGAGACAACGGAAGCTACACGTGCACGGGGGTTACTCCATTTTCTATATGATGGTAAATATTGGTGCTTTCACCGGTAAAACCATTATTGATCCACTGAGAAACTTTATAGGTGAGCAGGCGTATATTTACATCAATTATTTCTCCGGTGGCATGACATTGCTTGCTCTTCTGGCAGTGATTTTCTTCTATAAATCAACACATACGGCGGGTGAAGGAAAAAGTATGCATGAAATCTGGCGTGGTTTTGTTCGAATCATGACTAATTGGCGATTACTGATTCTTATTTTAATCATTACCGGATTCTGGATGGTGCAACAACAATTGTATGCCACTATGCCGAAATATGTTATTCGTATGGCGGGCGAAACGGCGAAGCCCGGGTGGATTGCTAATGTTAATCCTTTTGTGGTGGTTTGTTGTGTCAGTTTTATTACCCGGCTGATGGCAAAGCGTACCGCTATCACTTCTATGAATATCGGTATGTTTCTGATTCCGGTTTCAGCACTACTGATGGCTTGCGGTAACCTGCTTGGAGATGATATAATATCCGGCATGACTAATATTACCTTAATGATGATCGTTGGTATTGTAATACAGGCGTTGGCCGAATGTTTTATTTCTCCGCGCTACCTTGAATATTTCTCTTTACAAGCGCCCAAAGGCGAAGAGGGAATGTACTTGGGGTTCAGTCATCTGCACTCATTCCTCTCCTCTATCTTTGGTTTTGGTTTAGCTGGTATTTTATTGACGAGATATTGTCCGGATCCTATTTTGTTTGAATCACATGAAGCATGGGAGGCTGCCAGTGTGAATGCTCATTATATCTGGTATTATTTTGCAGGTATAGGATTGATAGCAGCTATTGCTCTTCTTATTTTCGCTAAAATCACCCAATCCATCGACAAAAAGAAGAAAGCATAAGGCTTATTTTCTTCTTTTTTTGTGTATATTTGCCGTCACTTTGCCACAAAAGTTGACGGCAATTTGCATTTTAAAGAAAAGGATACGAAATGAAAGTAAGATTTATAAGCCTGGCGAGTGGCAGTAGTGGAAACTGCTATTATCTGGGTACTGATACATATGGAATACTAATCGATGCCGGCATTGGAATACGAACGATAAAAAAGACACTGAGAGACATCAATGTAGCAATGGAGTCCATACGTGCTGTGTTTGTGACTCATGATCATGCCGATCACATCAAGGCTGTAGGACATTTGGGGGAGAAACTGAATATTCCGGTTTATACAACGGCTCGTGTTCATGCCGGAATTAATAAGAGCTATTGTATGACGGAGAAGTTATATTCTTCTGTCCGTTATCTGGAAAAGGAGCAGCCAATGGAGCTGGAAGATTTTCATATAGAGTCTTTCGAGGTTCCTCATGACGGAACAGATAATGTGGGTTATTGTATTGAGATAGATGGTAAAGTCTTCTCCTTCCTTACCGACCTTGGCGAGATCACTCCTACCGCTGCCAAATACATTCGCAAAGCCAATTATCTGATTCTTGAAGCCAATTATGACGAAGAGATGTTGAAGATGGGACCTTATCCGCAATATCTGAAAGAACGTATATCAAGCGGTACGGGACATATGAGCAATATAGCAACAGCCGAATTCCTGGCAGAGAACTTTACCGAAGATCTACGTTATATCTGGCTTTGCCACTTGAGTAAAGATAATAATCATCCGGAACTGGCATACAAGACTGTGGAATGGAAATTAAAGAACAAAGGAATCATTGTAGGTAAAGATGTGCAACTGCTTGCATTAAAGCGAAGTACGCCATCAGATCTGTATGAATTCGAATGAAAGCAATAAAAACGGCTAAAAAAGTTCCTGTTTTGTTTGGCTGAATAAAACAAAAAATCTACCTTTGCAAGCGCAAATGAGAAGATAAGCACTCTTAGCTCAGTTGGTAGAGCAACTGACTCTTAATCAGTGGGTCCAGGGTTCGAATCCCTGAGGGTGTACAAGTGTTTTGTAAAATAAAAGAATCCGTTGTATTTCAAATAAATACAACGGATTTTCTTTTATATTAATAGGTTTTTCTGTTTCTGGCTTATTTCTAATGTACCATCTTCAGTCCTACTACTCCTGTCAGAATCAGCAGTACAAACAGCAGTCTGAATATATTTGTTGAATCATGAAAGAAGAAGATACCGATAAGAACTGTCCCTATTGCTCCGATGCCTGTCCAGATGACATATGCAGTGCCAATAGGAATTGTCTTTTGTGCAAGATATAGCAAGAAACCACTTGCTCCCATAGAAACAATGGATATGGTGATGAATAAATAGAAATATTTCTCATAAATACTTGCCAGTTTGAATCCCAAAGGCCATCCTATTTCCAGTAGTCCGGCTCCAATCAATAATAACCATGCCATAATTTAATTATTTAAAATTTTCAGTAAAGATATGAGCTTGGTTAGAAAAAGTAATTGATAATTATCAATTAAGTATTTTAATAGATAAAATCAGTTATATTTGTCGGGCAAAATATAGTCATGTTATGGATATCACATCATTTTCCTGTCCTTCAAAGGATACCATTTTACAGAATACAATGAATAAATTGGAGTCTATATGGGATGAAATTTCCTATCCTAAAGGATTTATTTTGTTCACTAAAGATAAGATAGAACGTGATGTATATCTGATAAAGCAAGGTATTGCCAGGGCATATATTGAAGTGGACGGAAGAGATATTACAATCTGGTTTGGGAAGGAAAATGATATTATTATATCTGCTCAGGGATATGTGAATGGTGAGAAAGGGTATGAGACGATAGAGCTTTTAGAGGATTCCGTGTTGTACAAAATGAATTTAAAACAGTTGCATGAATTGTATCAGCAAGATCTGGAAGTATGCAATTGGGCACGGCAATTCATAGAAAAAGAATTTGTAGGAACTGAACATCGCCTTATTTCCAGTTTGTCTATGACGGCAACCGAACGCTATCTCCGGCTTATGAAAGAGAAACCGGAGATTTTACAGCGTGTACAGTTGCGGCATATTGCTTCCTATCTTGGTATTTCATCGGAGCATTTGAGTAGGATACGTGCCAGCACTAAAAGTATGACAATATAAATAAGGTATTTATGAATTGCGGTAGAATCCGGTTACTTTTGCCTTGCCAGTCGCCACATTACATTTGTTTTTCGTGCCAGTACAAGTGAATCTGCATCGATTTTAACTACATTCAGGGTATCGGTTCCTGTAATGGTCTGTTTGTTGCCAATACTTTCATATTGCAGAGTCAGTGTCCAATTATCCAGGTTCCAGTTTTTTATCAGTAAAGTTGCCATATTCACAGAACTGGCCGTTCCGTTTTGATTGAGTGTGAATCCTTGCATCTCTTTGGGATTTATAGGATTGGGCTCAAGCCAGGTTCCCTGAATATAGTAATAAGGGGAATGTACGGTAATTGTTAGCTCGTCGGCTTTCAGAATTTTAACTCCGTCTATATCTTCGTGGGTGCAGGTTACTCTGACAGAATCATTGAGTAATACTCCGGGCACTTTCTGTGGATTGGCATCCATTGTGCTGATGTTTACCGTATCTCCCTGATCAGAGATAATTGTCAGGTTGTTCATGCTTGCATCATACACGATTCCGTTAATGATCTGAGTGGCTGGAGCTTGTTTGCATGAAATAATGCCAGCCAATAAAAATACTACTGAAGTCGATAGATAAACTAATTTTTTCATATTCAATTAATTTTAAAATAGTAACAATGAAACAAAGGTAATATTTATATTTTTTAATTTACATTTTTATCTGAAGAACTGTACTCTCTTCCGAAAAGAAATGAAGGTGTTACACTAACCCGTATGAAGGGGAATCACAAGAGTGTACATTTATGTATTGCAAAAGTGTACAATGATACATAACAAGAATATACATTCTTGATATACAAAAATGTACATTCTTTTAATGTCTGATTTTCATTGTATTAACGATGTTCTTTTCTCATTGGTCTTAAAGTTTTTATCGACTTAAGACAAATAAAAAAGGAGGCTAAAAATAGCAGGAGTGGTCGGAAGAAATTCCGGTCACTCTTTCTTTATCTTGAAAAATAAGTTTGGGTCTCCCCCGCATTGCAGGACAATCATGGCTATTGCCAGATCGCGAACTTCCATAGCAAATCGCCGTTTAGCGGTTTTATAACCTATCTTGTTGGCTTTTTTGTATATCAACACGAGCATGGCTACAATCAAAGTCATGTAAAGCATCACCTCTATTCCATTCTTATTCAGTGATATAAGATGGCTTGCGTTTAATTCCTGCTTGATGAAGCGAAAAAAGACTTCAATATCCCATCGTTTACGGTAGGCATCGGTAATTTCCTTTGCCGTGAGTTCAAAGTCATTGGTAATAAACCAATACTCCATCGCTGGATCAGTTTTGCTTCGGGCAACAATAAGTCTTAAAGGTTCTTTGACCAATACCTGCCGGTAATGTTTATTACCGCGCTTATTGATAACAGGCTGGCCTGTGTACAGATACACCTTACTGTCGCGAATAAGTTCCAAAGTGGCTAAGTCGCTGTTAGAAAACGGTATCGGCTCCAGTTCTACATACTTACGGTTTTCTTTACTTCGAGCAATAAAAGTAGTTCTCTGATCGCAAAACTCTTTCATCGTTCTGGTTGACTGAAAACCTCTATCCAATACATATACGTTGCGATGTCCGGACTGCTGCTTAACGTGACTGGTTACTATTTGGGGCAGGGAAATATCCTCGCTCGAAAATACTGGATCTGTAAACAGGTTTACTTCACAAGGTAACATACCATCGAAAGCTATACTATACTTTACAGCCTTTCCGCCACAGTTGCCCAACCCCTCTGCCATCCTGCCGGATGTGTCTGAAACAATGGAACTGTCAACCCGGATAAGGTTGTATTGTGCTATCTCTGTATCGGAATAGCACTCCGAGAACTGGTCATAGACACAATCGTAAATCTGACGGAAGTAATCCGGTGATATCTTCGACAACCTCTCAGAGAGAGAACTCCGGCGTACTTTTTCATCTTCGTCCAACCCGAACAAAATCTTGAATACAGAATCGTTAAAAGTATCTTCAAGCGTTCGCTGACTAAGGCGATCATTTTCCAGAATACCGTACAATAGCAGATAGAACACCTTTTTACCGTGGAGAACTTTGGTGTAGTAATCGATGGGTGTTGTGGTTGACAGGTGTGAAATCAGGCTTTCGGGAATCACTCCCAATAGGTCGTTAACCCTTACTTTGTGATCTTTAAAAATTGCCATAATATTTTGATTATCAATGATTAAAGATAAGCAAAATAAATAACAAAAACAAATACAATCACCTGAATATCAAAATAATAACCAAAAAAATGCAGATGCAGATATCAAAATATGTACACATTAAAATACGAAAAGGGTCGAAAGAAAAATCTTCCGACCACTCCTGCTAAAAATAGTCTCCTTTTTGTACACCCTCAGGGATTCGAACCCTGGACCCACTGATTAAGAGTCAGTTGCTCTACCAACTGAGCTAAGAGTGCATTGGTATTATGCTTTTTTTGATTTCGGGTGCAAAGGTAAAGCTTTATTTTAAAATAGCAAGCCTTGTAGCTATTATTTTTTAAATTTATTTTCTTTCGCTTTGCTATAACTAAAAAAGGAATTACATTTGCAGCGATAAATTTAGTATTCACCCTTTAAACTGTGGAAAGGGTATTAATTATGTTGGAGAAATAACACATCAAAATCGGGACTAAGCGGCTCATCGGGATGAAGAGCCCCAATAATTTTATTATCTGAACACTCCGCGAAACTGTTGCCGGAGAAAAATTGATTAGTCCTACAATCTTATTATTTTATTATTTAATCACTTCAGTGTGGTGAAGCAGAGATGTTATGTTCTGCCTTTTTCTGCACTGGTAACAGACATATTGCCTCATTACTCCGGAACCATTATATGTTTATTCCGGGGATGAGATTAGTGTGCTATGAAAGAAATCATGGGAATACGTTTAAAAGATTTAAGCAAACTGGGATATACAAATAATGTGGCGCGGAGTCTGGCTGTTGCTATTGTAAGCAAACATTGCAAGTATGAAAGTAAAGAAGAAATTCTGGTTCGTTTAGCAAATGTGCTTGATAATCCCGAAGCATATAAAAAGGATGAAGTATGGGGGAAACTGGCGGAACACTTCTCTCCCACCATTATAGAAAGGAAGTTTCAGGTTTATGATCTGAGAGAAGTGCCGTTGATGCACCAAACTTACGGTAACAAGTTTATAGAAAATTCTGCCAAGCAACAAATGGAACTGGCCATGCGACTCCCGGTAACGCTGGCAGGAGCGTTGATGCCTGACGCACATGCCGGATATGGTTTGCCCATCGGCGGTGTACTGGCAACAGCTCATACAGTAATACCTTATGCCGTAGGAATGGATATTGGCTGCCGGATGAGTCTGACGGTTTTTGATGCGAAGCCGGATTTTCTGAAACGATATGCTCATCAGACAAAAGTGGCATTAAAGGAATACACACATTTTGGTATGGATGGTGGATTAGAGTTTACACAGGAGCATGAAGTGTTGGACAGGGAAGAATTCCGATTGACGCCCCTGTTACAAAAGTTGCATGGGAAGGCTGTCCGACAATTAGGAACATCGGGGCAAGGGAATCATTTTGTAAACTTCGGAGAACTGGAACTGGAGGCAGACAATACTTTACAGTTACCTGCCGGGAATTATGTTGCTTTGTTGTCTCATTCAGGTTCACGGGGATTGGGAGCTGCTATTGCACAACATTATAGTTTTCTGGCACGTGAATCTTGTAAATTACCTCGCGAAGCCCAGCACTTTGCCTGGCTTGATCTCCATTCGGAAGAGGGGCAGGCGTATTGGATGAGTATGAATCTTGCCGGAGATTATGCCCGGGCTTGTCACGAAAGGATTCATCTTAACCTTGCCAAAGCCTTAGGATTGATTCCGATTGCTAATGTCAGCAATCACCATAACTTTGCCTGGGAGGAGGAAATAGCACCAGGTAACTTTGCCATTGTTCACCGCAAAGGAGCTACTCCTGCTTATGAGGGGCAACCCGGACTTATTCCGGGCAGTATGGCTACTCCCGGATATCTAGTTTGTGGCAAAGGAGTACGTGAATCTCTCTTTTCGGCCTCTCATGGCGCCGGACGGGCGATGTCAAGACAGCAGGCTCAAAGTACCTTCACGCAGTCCGCCTTAAAGAAATTTTTGGCACAAGCGGGTGTAACCCTTATCGGAGGCAGTGTGGAAGAGATGCCTCTTGCCTATAAGGACATCGAAAGGGTAATGCGGGCACAGGAAAACCTGGTAGAGATACAAGGGCGTTTTATGCCCCGCATCGTAAGAATGAATAAAGAATAATTAAATTAAAACAAAATGTTATCAGAAAAATATGGTCGTACGTATCACTTCCCTTTCTCACCGGGAACTACAAGTGACGACCGCATCAACCATACTTATTGGGAAGATATCCAGCGGATTGACACGCTTGTATATACCGAAAAATTGGATGGTGAGAATAATTGCCTGAACAGCGCCGGCGTATTTGCACGATCACATGCTGCACCTGCTACTTCTCCATGGACACGACAACTGCGTGAGCGTTGGGAATTAATGAAGCATGATTTGGGCAGTCTTGAATTATTTGGTGAAAATCTGTATGCTGTTCACTCTATTGAATACAAACGGTTAGAATCGTATTTCTATGTTTTTGCCGTGCGTTGCCTCGATAAATGGTTATCCTGGGAAGAGGTAAAGTTTTATGCTGCTATGTTTGATTTGCCAACAGTTCCCGAATTGGGATTAGAGTCCGTTGCAGAACTTTCTCAGGAGCAACTTCGACAACAGATACTTACTCTTGCCCGGCAACCGGGAGTCTTTGGTACAAAAGATCCTTTTACCGGAGAAGATTGTACGCGTGAAGGGTTGGTAGTGCGGAATACAGATGAATATCCGGTTAGCGAATTTGCACACAATGTATTCAAGTATGTGCGCAAAGGACATGTGAAAACAGATGAGCATTGGACACGTCACTGGAAGCGTGCCCGGCTTTTCTGGGAGTTTAATGAAAATAAAGAAAAATATGATTTGGACATTAACAGATAAGAAAGATCGTAACTCGCTCGAACTACAATTCGAATGGTTACGCGATATGAATGGGATTCCTCAGGACCAGTTTCATCATGCCGAAGGAGATGTGGCTACACATACCTGGTGGGTGATAGAAGAATTACAGAAATTACCCGGCTATCTTGCCCTTACAGAGCAGGACAAGGAAATACTTTGGACGGCTGCACTACTGCATGATGTAGAAAAACGTTCTACTACAGTCATTGAGGAAGATGGCAGTATCACTGCCAAAGGGCATGCCCGTAAGGGAGAATATACTGTGCGTACGCTTTTATACAAGGATATATCAACTCCTTTTATCATTCGTGAAAAGATAGCATCACTTGTAAGGTTTCACGGGCTCCCTTTATGGCTGATGGAAAAACAGGACCCTATGAGACAGGTTGCCAGGGCAGCTTTCAGAGTGGACACTTCGCAGCTCCGTCTACTTGCCGAAGCTGATATAAAAGGACGTATCTGTCAGGATAAAGATACTTTATTGGAATCGCTGGAGTTATTTGAAATCTTCTGCCGTGAGCAGGGGTGCTGGAAAAAGAGCAGAGAATTTACCACTGATCATGCCCGTTTTCGTTACTTTCACACGGAAGAAAGCTATATAGATTACATTCCGTATGAAAAGTTTAAGTGTAATGTTGTTTTGTTATCCGGGTTACCGGGAATGGGAAAAGATCATTATATTGAAACGTCCGGTATAGCTCTTCCTGTTATCAGCCTGGATGATATTCGCCGGAAGAATAAACTGAGTCCTACTGATAAATCGGCAAATGGATGGGTGGTGCAGGAAGCTAAAAAGATAGCCCGCGCTTATTTGCGTAAAGGGCAGGATTTCATATGGAATGCAACTAATATTACTACTCTGATGCGTTTTCAGCTTATCAATCTCTTTGCCGGGTATGGGGCTCGTGTTAAAGTGGTTTATGTTGAGAAAGACTATTCCGTTTGGCGAAGACAGAACCGTGAAAGAGAATATCCGCTTCCGGAGAGTGTGTTGGACGGTATGCTTGGTAAGCTTGAGGTACCTCAATTGACGGAAGCTCACGAAGTGGAGTATCTGGTAGAGAATGAGATAAATAAAAAAGATTTTCTATGAAATAATACATCGGATGTTTGACTTTTAGTCAAAAAAACAGTATCTTTGTAATTGTAATCATAAAGTAGATTCAGTTAGAATACTTGTAAAGGAGAAAGCTATGGCTTTCTCCTTTATTTTTTTATACCGGCTTCTGAAGGTATATAGACAGGTATCTATTGGAGTTTTTCCCGGTACTTATTCAAGATTACATGGTATGTTACGGTTCGTTTGTTACTATGTTACGATGCATTTCTCGGTATGTTGCAATGTAAATGCTATTGTGTTGCAATACAACTGATATTATCTTCTGAGAAAGTCGCTTTCAGGTTAATAATCAATAAATCAGCTCTTGACAAAAACATGTTTGGAGGTAGTGGATAACAAAAACAATTTTCCCTTCCGTGATGTTAATATACTATCAGATTAATATAATGATAACATGATGAATAAAATAGATATTCCCGATAAAGGGAAAAGAAAAAGAGTAGTTATTGTAGGTGGTGGTTTTGGAGGATTAAAGTTGGCACGTAAACTAAAAAATGACAATTTTCAAATTGTTCTGTTAGACAAAAATAATTATCATCTGTTTCAGCCTCTTCTCTATCAGGTAGCTACAGCCGGTATAGAACCGAGTGCAATCTCTTTTCCTTTCCGCAAGATTTTTAAAAAGCGTAAATATTTTCATATTCGTATCTGTGAAGCCCAACGGGTTATTCCGGAACGAAATATATTGGAAACTTCCATTGGAGTTATTGAATACGACTATTTGGTAATTGCAACCGGATGTTATACCAACTATTTCGGTAACGATAAGATGGCTCTCCATACCATGTCTCTCAAGACGACGGCAGAAGCTCTCTATAACCGTAACCAAGTACTGGAAAGCTTTGAGAAAGCGCAGAACACGAGTAATTTGAAAGAACGGGAAAAATTGATGACGTTTATAATTGTAGGTGGCGGAGCTACCGGAATAGAACTTTCGGGTGCATTGGCAGAGATGCGTAAGTTCATTTTGCCACAAGATTATCCCGATCTGGATATAGAGCAGATGCGTATTGTCCTTATCGATGCAGGCCCTCGCCTACTCTCGGCTTTCTCCGAAAAATCGTCAACCGAAGTACAGGACTATCTGGCAAAAAAAGGAGTTGAAATAAAGGTGGATTCCAAGGTGGTAGATTATGAAAATGATTTGCTTACTCTGGGAGATGGTACGGCCATACCTTCTACAAATATCTATTGGGTAGCAGGTGTGAAAGCTAACAGTATTGAAGGACTTCCACAGGACGCTTACGGACCGGGGAATAGACTGAATGTAGATGTTTTCAACAAGGTAACCGGTACTAACAATGTATTTGCTATTGGTGATACTGCTCTGATGATTTCAGAAGATTATCCGAGGGGGCACCCTCAGGTTGTTCAGCCGGCTATTCAACAGGCTAAGCTTCTTGTTCAGAATCTGAACAACATAGAAAAGGGACTTCCACTTAAACCTTTTGTGTATCATAATAAAGGTTCGATGGCTACTATCGGAAGAAATAACGCTATTGTGGAGTTGAAGAATATCCGTTTTGGTGGTTTTCCTGCCTGGGCAGTCTGGCTATTCATTCACTTAATGAGTATTGTAGGTGTAAAGAACAGACTTTTCATTTTCATAGACTGGATGTGGAGTTATTTCACTTATGACCCTTCGTTGCGATTAATAATAAAGCCTGTGAAAAGAGTAAAACCGAAGAAATGATATAGGTTACTCTCATTTTAGTAGATATGGAAAAGGGAATGTCGCGATGACTTATTCCTTTTTTTCATTAAATATAGTATTAGAGTTATAATAGTTATGCTTTCAATATTTGGAACCGGAATATATAAAATACCCCCGAAGTAATGGAATATACTCCAGAGGTATGAGAAGGTTTGTGGATATCACTTCCTTATTCTATTTTATTATTTGTCATCCTCTTCAAAGTAGCCATATTCATGGAGTATGCCTCTACCTATTTCTTCGAGACAATCTTTGAAGAAATCTTTTACCTTTTTCATAATTATTCCTTTCTGTTAATGTAATATATATCTAATAACAAAGGTAGACAAAAAGAGTTTATACTTTTTATCTCTGTAATGCTTTATTTGATATGAATCAATTTAAACAATGTGAAGCTAAGGTTTGTTTATATTGTATAAATTATCAAACTAATAAATGAAACTTATGATCTACAATTTTTTATTTCCCTCAAAGCCCAATAGTACAGGGGCATCCTTATTCTTACTTGCATTGCGTATTTTCTTTGGTTTGCTATTGATGAATCACGGCATACAGAAATGGAGTAGTTATCAGGAACTATCCATAGCTTTCCCCGATCCATTGGGTGTAGGGAGCCCGGTATCTTTAGGATTGGCTATCTTTGGAGAACTTGTTTGTTCAATGGCGTTTATCGTCGGCGTATTATATCGTTTGGCTATGTTGCCTATGATTTTTACAATGGGCATGGCATTCTTTGTCATTCACGGTAATGATGCTTTTGCTGTAAAAGAACTGGCACTCATCTATTTAGTTGTATTTATATTGATGTATATATCCGGTCCCGGTAAGTTTTCTGTCGACTATTTATTAGGGAATGAACTTCGGAAGCGAAGAAAAAATGTAAAATAGAAATTGCACCATGTTTTGTTTCTATTAATTAAAAGGTTTATATTTGCAACTGTATAAAGGACTTATAGCTATTATAGGTCTTTTTATCGTTTCACAAAATAACAACTAAAAAACAGAAATTATGAAAAAAAACAGATTGACATTGGTCGCAGCTTTTGCTCTGAGCGGTACTATTTTGTTTAGTTCATGTGTAGGTTCATTTGGTTTATTCAATCGCATTTCTTCCTGGAATCAGTCAGTAGGAAATAAGTTTGTAAACGAACTTGTGTTTCTTGCACTGAACATCGTTCCGGTATATGGCGTTGCATATTTGGCGGATGCTTTGGTTATCAACTCTATTGAGTTTTGGAGCGGTTCTAATCCGATGGCAAACGCTGGAGATGTAAAGAAAGTAAAAGGCGAAAATGGCAACTATCTGGTAGAAACTCTGGAGAATGGTTATTCGATTACAAAAGAGGGTGAAAAAACTGCTATGGAACTGATCTACAACAAGGAAGCAAATACCTGGAATGTAGTAGCTAATGGTGAGAGTACCGAACTTCTGAAAATGAACAATGATGGTACAGCGCAGATGTATTTGCCTAATGGCGAGTCAATGACTGTCACTCTGGATGCTCAGGGAACTCTTGCAGCACGTCAGATGGTAATGAACGGTCTGCTGTTTGCTGCCCGTTAATTTAATGCATAAAGAAATGTCAAAAGATGAAACATGCTCTGCACAAAGAGATGTTTCATCTTTTTTATTCACTAAATTATGAAAATACTACGAATATTCTCTCTCATTGCTTTTATGGGCTTGGCTGCTGCCTGTCAGAAACAGTTACCTCAAAGTGAAGTTGTACGCAATGCAATAGCATTCTGTGAAACCTTTTATGATCTTGATTATGCGGCTACCAAAGAATTGGTTGTTCCGGCTTCCCTCCCATATCTTAGTTATATGGCTACAAACACGACCCAGGAGCTCATTGACAAGGTAAATGCAAAAGGACCGGTTGTTGTGACTGTAATTAGTGAGCAAATGAATCCGGAAGAAGGGCATGCAACCGTTATCTGTTCGGTAAAAAATTATCTGAAAGCTGATTTCTTTAATGGTACATCTGCTATTCTTCCCGAGAAACAGGACACCATTCATTTGGTAAAAGAGGATGAAAGATGGTTGGTTAAAATGGATAACCCACTGCAAAGTGGAATGCAAAATCACGACTGAACTTGGGATGAATAATGGGCCAGCGCTCTTTACCATTTTTATAAGCCGGATTGATGGCTTTCATTCCACCGTCGAAACGTAAAACAAAGAAATCCAGATCCAAACGTAAACCTAAGCCATAAGCAACGGCAATCTGCTTATAGAATTCATTGAACTTGAATACACCGCCCGGTTGATTGGCGTAATCACGGATTGTCCAGATATTACCGGCATCAATAAAGGCAGCCCCCTGAAACTTCCAGAATAATTTACTTCGATACTCGATGCTCGCGTCCAGTTTGATATCGCCTGACTGATTCAGGAAATTACCGTCACCGGGAAATGAACCCGGCCCTAAATCACGTACAGACCATCCGCGTACACTGTTGGCACCTCCTGAGAAGTATTGCTTCTCAAATGGAATGGTCTTTGCATTACCGTATGGAACCGCAATACCAAAACCGGCATGAAATGCCAATGAGTTACGATCATCTATCCGGATATTCTTGGCAAAGTCAAAATCACCTTTCAGATACTGTGCGTACGGAATACCGAGAATAGCATATTCGCCATCATCGTTTTTACGTATACCGGTTGCTTTAGAGAATGCATACAAAATATTTCCTGCCGATTCTATATTGGCACGGATGGAGTAAGAATTAGAACTGATGGTATTGTTCACCAAAGCATTTCCGGCACTGTTATAATTATAACTGTAACCCATGCGTACGATAAGCCGGTTCTTATAGTTATATTCAAAAATATGATTCTGCCCCTTGTTGATATAGTCTTCGCGAAACTTTTGGGAGATCCAGGGCAAATACAGATAGCCGATATCTATCAAGTCAATACGGTGTTGTGCCCGTTGACGCTGTGTCCATTTGTAACTCCACGAAGCCGAAGCTACTGTACGTGAGAATTCCGGGCGTAGCTGGTAACTATATTGCAAGCCAAACTCTGTGGTAGCACGTATTTTACGTTTAAAATCAGAACTCAGAAAAGGAAATAAGAAGCTTGGAAAGTTTATACTCGTTTCTACACCGTATTCTGTGTAGTTGTTATTGTGATAGTCGCCCTGTAATCCGGTGATTGCTTCGTATGCACCACGAAATTTCATCATAAAAGTTTCGGAACCACGAAAGAGATTCCGATGCTGGAAAGATACAGAAGCTGCTGCTCCGAGATCACCGGCAGAATTTGTTCCTTCCAGCTCAAAAGAGATTGACTTATGTTTGCTTTTGGTTAGCATCACATAACAATTCAACAGGGTACTGTCTCCTACCAGGGTTTCAAAGAAACGAATATTGGTGTATTTCAATGCCGGTAGGCGTCCGAAGTTTGAGTAAGTCCGTTGTACATCACGTTCGTTATATAGGTTACCCGGAAAGAGCAGTAGGTTATCTGTCAATACTTTAGGTCGCAGATATAACTTGTCTTTATAATAAATGGGATAACCATTGTAGTGTATGGAGTCATTAATTTCAATACTGCTCAACGCAGAAGACTGGAGAACATCGTAGTCTGTGATAAAATTTATTTTGTTGATACGATATTGATTATGTGCTTGAGGTGCATCGGCAGTGTGCGTTTTATAGGGTTGCAGATGTAGAGTCAGGTCTACAAGATTAGTATTGCGTACAGTATCAGCTGTATATGAAATATAGTCTTTATTGAATTTATAGTATCCGTTACGCAATAGATGGTCCGTTATTCGTTGCCGTTCTGCGTCCAATACATTTACGTCAAACAGCATACCCTCTTTCAATAAAGTATTTGCAGAATCTTTTCGCATATACTCACCTACTTTCGGATCACCAATATCATATTTCAGCGTACGTACAGTGTAAGGTTTACCTGTAGTTACCTCATAATAAAGCTTCAGTTTCTTTTTCTTTATTTTCGTCGTACGCTTAACGGAAGCACTCATATATCCCATATTCTGGACAGCTTTTGTTATTTCCTCCTGTGAGCGTTGTGCTTCGCTTTCGTTGTAAATAACCGGAGCATCTCCTATTTTACGAAGAAACTTATTGTACCATTTGCTGGAGTCACGTCCTGAAAGATCATAAACGTACAACTGTGTTTTTATCAGGCTAAACCATTTTGCATTGGGATTTTGACGTACATAATTGCGTAGGCTGGAAGGTTTTACTTCTTTGTTATTAGTAGATACTTTAACTTCGTCCAATAAATAATAACCATCCGGCACAAACTTGGTAGCGGAACACGAAGCCAGCGTCAGAATGGTAAAAGAAAGTAACGTGTAAAGATATCCTCTCCTCATAGGGTTTTATTAGTTGCCTCAAATACCCTACAAATATAGGCGAATTTTTCTGTATGGGGAAATAATATATGCTAATTCGCCCCTAAGAAGTTGCTACAACATCGTAGGGGCGAACTATTGGTGATTTCAATGTTTTCTCTCTGACCCGTCGTTTATTTCAGACGGAACACAACTGGTACGGTATATTTTACACGTACCGGTTCACCTTTTTGTGTTCCCGGTTTCCATTTCGGCATTCCATTGATCACACGCAAGGCCTCTGCATCCAATTCAGGGTCAACACTGCGAACTACTTTTGCATCGTCAATACTTCCATCCGTATTAACAATGAACTGTACGATAACACGACCTTGTGTTCCTTTGGTTTCGGCTCCTTTCGGATACTGTAGGTTTGCAGCCAGATAGTCCATCAGTGCCTTATTGCCTCCTTTGAATTCCGGCATTTCTTCTACCATATCGAAAACAGCATTGTCGATGTCTACTGTATCCGGTTTGACTTCTGTAGGGATGTATTTTACTTCCGCTTTTTCTTCTGTTGATTCTTCTTTGCCTGTATTTGTACAGTTACTGAATAGAATCAACAAAGCAGTTACAGGAATGAACATGAGGTATTTGCTTCTCATGATGTTACGGGTTCTTTTTCTGTTTAACATTTTAATTCGGTTCTTTAAAGGTAATACACTAAAGTTATTATATAAATTTGCTGCAGCCGGTTGGTTTTGTTTGAGTCCTAAGAGATGATACTGATACGTTTTTCTGTCGTAACCACTGGTCACTACTTTCCTGTCGGCAAGATACTCATGATTAATACGCATTTCGCTTCGTATGAGCCAGGCAAAAGGATTGAACCAGCAAAGAATGACTACGAGCTGTGCCAATAATATATCCGCCGAGTGAAGTTCGCGTACATGCGTCTGTTCATGTACCAATATCTCTTTTGTCTCTTTTTCATTATACATACCCGGATACACACAAATCCACTTAAAGAAAGAATAAGGCTCTTGCTTTTCTTTGGGCTGACATATACGGATTCCATCAATATATACTTTTTTACTATGATGAAGCATGATACAGGTTTTGCTGATTTCCAGCAATGTACGTGTTAATAAGATAATCGCTCCTGCTATGTAAAGGCCAGTGAGAACTATTGTAACCAATGGAAAATATGACGCATTATCAGCTGTTCCACTTACGATTGTTATTTCGGGCAATACCTTTTGATATAGGGTATTTACTACACCGGTTACATTATTGTCTGCTATCATCCAGGCAGAAAGATCAAACAAAGGATATGTGAATGCGATGATATAGATTAAAATCAACATCAGTCTGCGTAAGCCAAAGAAGGTATCTTTACTAAACAATAATTTATAAAAGAAGTACAGCACAACTAATGCTATATTTACCTTCATGAAGTATAGAATAAAAAGTGTCATATCTCTGATTGTTTTTAAGATTCTTCGTCTTCAATGATATTAATAAGTTCTTTCAGTTCCTTTTTGCTGATTTTACGATCTCTCACAAAAAATGAAACCATTTCTTTATAGGATCCAGTAAAATAATTACTTACCACTCCACTAAGGAAATAACGCTTGTAATCACTCTCTTTAATTATGGGATGATACTGAATAGAGTTGCCCAGTTTGAAAGGAGACAGATATTGTTTCTTCTCTAAATTACGTACTACAGATGCCACACTGGTATAAGGAGGCTTTGGTGCAGGCATTTGATTCAGCACATCTCTTATAAAACTTGGGCCTATCTTCCAAAAGTAAAGCATTACTTCTTCTTCTTGCTGTGTAAGTCTTTCCATTATATTTTTATTTGTTACTGATAACCAGTCTACTATTTTTAAGCAAATCTACGATAATTAAGTAGATAGTATATATTTATTGGTATAAATAATGTTAATCATAAGAAAATAGATGTAGAAAAAGAATCGTGAGAAAGTGGTATATTGGAAATATCTTTATAGCTTTGCCGTAAATATCAGGTTTATATGACTCTATTAAGCAAAAATAAAATAAAGTACATTCGCTCATTGGAGCTAAAAAAGATACGTAAAGAAGAAAAAGTCTTTCTGGCTGAAGGTCCGAAACTGGTAGGTGACTTACTTGGACACCTATCCTGTAGCTTGCTGGCTGCTACTTCTTCCTGGTTACAAGAACATACATCTGTTCAGGCAGATGAAATAGCAGAAGTTACTCAGGATGAACTATCACGTGCCAGTTTGTTGAAGACTCCTCAACAGGTACTCGCTGTATTCAGGCAACCGGAATATATTTTAAATACTTCTATTCTTCGTAATTCACTCTGCCTTGCTCTGGATGATGTACAGGATCCGGGAAACTTAGGTACAATTATTCGTCTTGCCGATTGGTTTGGCATAGAGCATATCATTTGTTCATCTAATACGGTGGATGTTTATAACCCTAAGACGGTACAAGCTACTATGGGCGGTATAGCTCGTGTAAAAACATATTATACTCCCCTGCCCGACCTTATTCGTTCTCTTGGTGATATTCCGGTTTACGGAACATTTCTGGATGGGAAGAATATATACGGCCAACCTCTATCCCGTAATGGATTGATTGTGATGGGAAATGAAGGAAGTGGAATTAGTAAAGAGGTGGAAGCACTAATCAATCAGAAACTATATATTCCTAATTATCCTCAGGAGAGAGAAACTTCCGAATCGCTCAATGTAGCCATTGCTACAGCAATTGTCTGCGCCGAGTTTCGGCGACAGGCTGCATCATTGTAAAATCAAAAGGAAATAAAAGATAAGCACAGAATTTATCTTTCACCTGGGTTAGCTCTATGACGCCCGGTAACCATTCTACCGATTCTATTTCTTCGGTAAGGGGGAAGAATCTCACAACGTATTCTCCCTCCATTTCTACTACCTGTTGTTTGAGAAAACCGGTATCCGGTGCATACAAATAATGAGAAGCAAAGCGTTTCATCTCCTTAGTTCTGAAATTTACTGTGAACGGCGACGTTGATTCATCTGCCGTTCTTGTCTTATCTCACGTTTCTCCATTTGTATGTGCTTCTCTACTTCGAGTTGTTCCGGTTTCACTTCACGTTGCAGATTGCTGCGACGGCGATTCATCTCTTCCGGAGTTAATCTTGGCTGAGGTTGCTGATCTGCTTTCTCTATTGTATCAGCTGTTTTTTTCGAAACTACCTCTTTCACTACATCCTGCTTAAGAGAATCTGTTTTTAAAGAATCATTCAAAACCGGCAGTGTATCATTGGAGTGATAACGCATGAGTGTGATATCATCAGTCAATAAGGTATGCGGTGTTTTTTTCCTTGGATAATAGATAAATCCTTTCACTTCCTTGATAGCTCCCAACGTATCCGATTGCAGGCGGATACGCTGTATCCCCGACTCTGTCACTCGTTTGGTTTCACTTATAATACTGTCATTTTCAAATTGAATCTGCATACCCATTAATGCGTACAGAGTCGTATCCGGCTTAACACGTTCAAGGAAATGATAACGAACTTCCCATACCAATGTATCACGTTTCTTGAAATTAGAATCCGAAGGCAGGACAAACGTCAGTTTATTATCTATTGGCATTCCCGTTAAGCGTCTCATACGTTGCCATGCCCATACATCAATACTGTCACCAGGAGTAGATGTCATCGGCTTTTTGTCGCGTATGGCAATTAAGTGATTGATCGAATTTTGTTGTGCTTTTAACCTTTTACTAACTCTTTCATAGACTTTGGCCAGTACTTCCGTGTTACGAGTATACCATACCATAGACGAATCGAAAACAGCTTCCGTTGTACCATATTTGCTGAATACAGCATTTGTATACAATACTTTTTTATAGCTCTCATTGTATGGCAGATTATCACTCATCGCTTTCGCTATATGATAATCATATAACAGGTTTTCCATTGTTGTTTCCGGAAGGACTCCATCGGGTCTTTTAACCTTACAACCAACAACAAATACCACTAACAGGCACATAATATACAACCGGCACCGGAAATCTCTTTTCATTTTCTGTCTTAGTCCTTTTTTTCGTGTGAGTGATAAGACTCATTCAGATATTTACTATAAAAAAGAAGCAATGCGATGATACCACAACTGATAGCGGCATCAGCGAAGTTAAAGATGGGACTAAAGAATATAAAATGCTCTCCCCCAACAAACGGTATCCATGTAGGCCAGGTAGTATCAATAATCGGGAAATAAAACATATCTACTACCTTACCATAAAACCAAGTGGAGTATCCTCCCCCTTCGGGCATAAAACTGGCAATTTGTGAATGTGTACTCTCGTTAAACAGTACTCCATAAAATACGCTATCAATGATATTTCCCAATGCTCCGGTAAGAATCAAAGAAACACAAACAATGTATCCTGTCTTAAATCCTCTCTTTACAATCTTATACAGATACCATCCTATCAATGCTACGGCAATAATGCGGAAAGTAGTAAGGAATAATTTTCCGAAAATCTCCATACCAAATGCCATACCATTGTTTTCCGTAAAATAGATATAGAACCAGTTGGTAATCCGGATACTTTCGTGCCAATACATGTGGGTTTTAATCCAGATTTTAATAATCTGGTCTATAATCAGCACCGAGAAGATGACGATCAGGGCTATTTGTCCTTTCGTGAGTAGTTTTTTCATTTTGTTGAATACAAGTTATATAAGCTACGAGCTATAAGTTACAGACTACAAGTACTTTGCCAATAGCACACAGTACGTGTAATTTGTAGCTTATAGCTCGTCACTAATTTTATTTCTTGCCACTATTCTTTGCTTCAATGCTGAGTGTAGCATGAGGCACAGCACGCAGACGTTCTGCAGGGATCAGCTTTCCTGTTTCACGGCAAATACCATACGTTTTGTTTTCAATACGTACAAGAGCAGCCTGCAATCCTTGAATAAACTTCAACTGACGTTGTGCCAGGCGAGTCGTTTCTTCTTTTGACAGTGTGTTAGCTCCTTCTTCCAGTACTTTGTATGTGGGTGATGTATCGTCAGTATCGTTTCCATCAAGACCCATCAAGCTGAGTTTCAACTGATCGTAATCACGTTGTGCCAACTCCAGTTTCTCCATTATAATGGCACGGAACTCCTCAAGTTCCGCATCCGAATATCTTGTCTTTTCTGCCATAATTTTTACTTTTTAGAGGTTATTGGTATTAGAATTATTCTTTTACTACATTGACAAATAAAGAAAAATCGTCGAAATTAAGCTCCGTAGCGTCTTTTACCTCATCTGCCAAAGTCAGGGATGTACCCAAAACTTGGTTACAAATATAATTATTATATTCTGTTACCGCATCATCTGTTTGTGGATTTTTAGAGATTGTTATCCGAATCTTGTCAGTTATTTCAAATCCACTTGATTTACGAATATTCTGGATACGATTCACTAATTCACGGGCAATACCTTCACGGCGAAGTTCTTCAGTAACGGTAACTTCAAGGGCAACTGTCAGTTTACCTTCATTTGCAACCAGCCATCCCGGTATATCTTCACTGATGATTTCTACATCTGCCGTTTCTATCACAGCTTCTGTTCCATCCAGATTCAGTGTATATTTACCGTTCTTTTCCAGTTCGGCGATAGCCTCTTGTGACATTTCTGCAACAGCAGCGGCTACGGCCTTCATCTGCTTTCCAAACTTCGGACCGAGTTTTTTGAAATCACATTTCACTTTTTTCACCAATACACCGGCAGCACCATCTACAAACTTGATATCCTTTACATTCACCTCATTCATAATCAATGCTTTCACTGCTTCGATGTGAGCCTTCTGCTCTTCGTCTATTACAGGAACCATAATACATTGCAACGGCTGGCGAACTTTAATGTTTACCTTACGACGTAATGCCAATACCATAGAAGTGACGTCTTGTGCCATTTGCATACGTGCCTCCAACCCTTTGTCTATCATTTCCTCATTGTACTCAGGGAATTTAGCAAGGTGAATAGATACGACATTGTCACGTCCGGTAGCAACAATCAAGTCGCTATATAAACGATCTGCATAGAACGGGGCAATCGGTGCCATTAGTTTGGCTACTGTTTCAAGACATGTGTACAGCGTTTGATAAGCAGACAATTTATCTTGTGTGAACTCACCTCCCCAGAAACGTTTACGGTTCAAACGAACATACCAGTTAGACAGATTATCGTTCACAAAATCTGAGATCAGTCGTCCTGCTTTGGTTGGTTCGTAATCATTGTAACAAGTGTCCACTTCTTTGATCAGTGTATTCAGTACAGAAAGTATCCAGCGATCTATTTCCGGACGTTCTTCCATAGGCACATCCGCTTCCTTGTATTCAAATCCATCTACATTGGCGTAAAGCGCAAAGAATGAATATGTATTATATAATGTACCAAAGAATTTACGACGAACTTCCTCGATACCATCTATATCAAACTTCAGGTTATCCCATGGCGAAGAGTTCGTTATCATATACCAACGCAACGGGTCGGAACCGTATTTTTCGATTGTAGAGAACGGATCAACAGCATTGCCCAGGCGCTTGGACATTTTATTCCCATTCTTATCCAGTACCAGGCCATTAGAGATAACAGCTTTATAAGATATGGTGTCGAATACCATTGTTGCAATAGCATGCAGTGTAAAGAACCATCCGCGTGTCTGGTCCACACCTTCTGCGATAAAGTCTGCCGGGTATACCTCATGGCTGTCCAGCAATTCTTTATTTTCAAAAGGATAGTGAATCTGTGCATAGGGCATAGCGCCTGAATCAAACCATACGTCGATAAGGTCTGTCTCACGTTTCATAGGCTTTCCGTCTTCGGATACCAGGATGATATCATCCACATACGGACGGTGCAAATCTATTCTATCGTAATTATCATCTGTATATTGTCCCGGAACGAACCCTTTCTCTTTATAAGGATTAGATTTCATAAATCCGGCAGCTACCGATTTCTCTATTTCGTTGTATAACTCCTCTACAGATTCGATACATATTTCACTACTGTTATCTTCCGTACGCCAGATGGGTAGCGGAGTACCCCAATAACGAGAACGGCTCAGGTTCCAGTCATTCAAATTTTCCAGCCATTTGCCAAAACGTCCTGTTCCGGTAGATTCCGGTTTCCAGTTGATTGTTTTGTTCAGCTCTATCATACGGTCTTTGCAGGCAGTAGAACGAATAAACCAACTATCCAACGGGTAGTACAATACCGGTTTGTCCGTACGCCAGCAGTGCGGATAGTTGTGCACATGCTTTTCTATTTTGAATGCCAGGTTGTTGGCTTTCATCATCATGCAAATACTCACATCCAATGACTCATCCTGATCAGTAAGATTCGGATCATAGGCATTCTTTACGAAACGCCCTGCGTATTCTTTATATAGTTCTACGTTAACCCGCTCTTTTACAAACGTTTCGTCCAGTTCATTTAAAGTATAGAATTTACCGGTAAGATCTACCATAGGGCGGAGCTCACCTTTCTTATTGATAAACTGCAAAGGAGGAACGCCGGCTGCTTTTGCTACCTGAGCATCGTCTGCACCAAATGTCGGAGCAATATGTACGATACCTGTACCATCCTCAGTGGTTACATAATCACCCAAGATGACGCGGAATGCACCCTCGCCTGGGTTAACCCATGGGATCAGTTGCTCATATTCCATACCTACAAGGTCAGTGCCTTTATATTCGGCTATTACTTTGAATGGAACCAACTTGTCACCAGGCTTATAGTCTTCAAGCTTCAGTTCGGCAGCTTTTGGGTTGAAGTGAGCATTCAGTAATTGCTTTGCTAATATCACTGTGATTGGCTGGCCGGTATATGCATTGTATGATTGTACAGCTACATAATCTATTTTGGGACCTACGCAAAGCGCAGTATTTGAAGGCAGAGTCCATGGCGTAGTAGTCCATGCAAGGAAGAAAGGAGTCCCCCACTCTGTCATTTCAGGTTTAGGGTTCTTCATCTTGAACTGTGCTACTACAGTTGTATCTTTCACATCGCGATAGCAACCCGGTTGGTTTAACTCGTGTGAGCTCAATCCTGTTCCGGCAGCTGGAGAATAGGGCTGAATAGTGTATCCTTTGTAAAGTAATCCTTTTTTATATAACTGTTTTAATAGCCACCACAAGGTTTCGATATAACGATTGTCATACGTGATATACGGATGTTGCATATCCACCCAATATCCCATTTTATGAGTCAGATCTTCCCATTCTTTGGTGAACTTCATCACATCTTTACGGCAGGCTGCATTATATTCGGCCACAGAAATAGTCTTACCGATATCCTCTTTTGTGATACCCATCGCTTTTTCCACCCCTAACTCTACAGGCAATCCATGTGTATCCCAACCGGCTTTACGTTTTACCTGATAGCCTTTCATCGTTTTGTATCGGCAGAAAATATCCTTGATAGAGCGAGCCATCACATGGTGAATGCCCGGCATTCCATTAGCTGAGGGAGGTCCTTCGTAAAATACAAACGAAGGGCAGCCTTCACGTTCTGTCATACTCTTGGCGAAAACCTGGTTTTCGTCCCATTTTTTCAATACGTCCTTATTTACCTGTGAAAGGTCGAACTGCGAATATTCGGCGAACTTCTTGCTCATGACTATAGATACGATTTTACTATTTACAATTACAGTTGGAGGTACCCTCCTTATTTTAAGGGTGCAAATGTACAAAAACATTCGTTTGCATACAAGAAAAGGCTTTTTAATTTCAATTTGGTAGAAATAGCCCTCTTGTGAAAAGACTCTAAAAAGCAGTAACCGGATAGAAACAAATTACGTAAAACCTTGTTGTAGTGGGAAATTTTAAAACTATATAGGATTATGAATTACGGTATAAGCGTATTATTCAGGGCTATTCCGTTGGCGATGGCTTTGTTGTGTTTCGGTTACGGGACATTTATCTATGTATTGGGGGACGATCCTAACCGTTTGGTAGCAGGCCCCGTTGTATTTTCATTGGGTATGATTTGCATTGCACTCTTTGCCACGGCTGCTACTATCATACGCCAGATAATTCATACATATGGACGAAATTCTCAATATGCTTTGCCTGTCATCGCCTATTTGGCTGCCGTAATTACAATCATTGGTGGTATTGTTCTCTTTACTTCTTCTGATGACTCCCATTCATTCGTCGCCGGGCATGTAGTGACCGGAGTAGGGTTAATTACAATTTGTGTGGCAACTGCTGCCACCTCTTCTACCCGTTTTTCTTTGATTCCCACCAATGCTAAAGATACAGGACATAATATTCCTCAGAAAGCTTTTACAGCCGGACAAGAACGTATTTTAAAAGGAATAGCTATTATGGCATCTGGTGTTGCCTGGATATGGGCTTTCTTTCTGTTGGGGCAAAGTGAAATACATCCCGCTTACTTCGTGGTTGGACATGTAATGGTGGGGCTTGCTTGTATTTGTACCAGTCTGATTGCTTTGGTAGCAACCATTGCCCGTCAGGTAAGGAATGTATATTCGGCTACAGAGCGTAACCGATGGCCCAAACTGGTACTGTTAATGGGGACTATTTCTTTTGTTTGGGGAGTATTTGTTATTTTTGCTGATTCGAGTACTACAAACGGAGTAATTGGTTATATAATGATTGGATTAGGATTGGTTTGCTACAGCATTTCCAGCAAAGTAATTTTGTTGGCCAAAGTTTGGCGGCATGAGTTTGCTTTATCCAGTCGCATTCCAATTATCCCTGTCCTGACAGCATTATCATGTTTGTTTTTAGCAGCGTTTACCTTTGAATTAGGAACCATTCACGAAGATTATTTCATTCCTGCCCGTGTCTTGACAGGTTTGGGAGCTATTTGTTTTACTCTTTTTTCTATCGTCAGTATTCTGGAAAGTGGTACATCCTCCAAATAACGAAAAACATCATTTGTCTATTAATAATGCCGACAATCGAAGACTTTTCTTTGATTGCCGGCTTTTTATAGTAGTTGGCTATTGAGTTCAAAGCTACATGGATATGAGCAAAACTCACCACAGAGTAGCACAGAGTACTATTTATCTGATGAAACGCAGATTAACACATAAACACAGATTAAAAAATTGTATTTCTTTATCTTAGATTTGTTTCCCTTTGCGAAAATCTACGTTTCAATAAAGATTTAAACTCTGTGGAACTCCGTGTTACTCTGTGGTGAAATACACTCAAAACCGTACAGTGACGAAGATTATGATCCTATCTTTTCGATGGAGGAAGTATCCGTAGATGGCATTGTTACCGTTGTCCGGTGTTGTACTTTGTCTTTCTCAGAAAGGAACGTTCCTTTCCCCGGTGTGCAGTCTTGTTTTAGATGTACATGTAAAGCAGCATGAGATGCACATGTTGTGCTGTCCCACATGCACATGTCGTACTGCTTTACATGTACATCTAAAATAAGACTACACACCGAGGCTTCATACGTTACTCTACGAGATAGCGCTTTATCAATACCAGAGAAAGAGACTGATAGCAATGACAAACGCCATTAAGCTCAAAACAGAATAAAAATGAGCAAAACTCACCGCAGAGTACTATTTATCTGATAAAACGCGGATTAACACAGATAAACACCGATTAAAAGGCTGTATTTCTTTATCTTAGATTTCTTCCCCTTTGCGAAAATCTGCGTTCATCTACGTTTCAATAAAGATTTAAACTCTGTGGAACTCCGTGTTACTCTGTGGTGAAATACACTCAAAACCATACAAAACTAGCCCTTAATTGATTTCAACAACTGATTCGTATTATTTATAAATCCGGAACCGTTTTCTTTTGTATCTCTTTTGATTTACCTATTAAATTTAATCCATAATTGTACTTAATACAAATTAGTTTGTTGCTTTATACGTTTATATGCATAATTTTAATTAGCTTTGTGGCGTTAAACGAAAACCATCATGCACAAGCAATCATTATTAGCAACATTTTACTTTGCCTTGGCAGTATTGTTGCAAGCAACGATAGGTAATTTCCCGCTTTCTTTAGCATTTCCTTTTAATGTGATTTGGATTATGGCGTGGGGGTATTTGTTGCAGCATTTGTACAAAGAAGGCAGTAGGCCAATATTATCCCGTCTTTTTATTAGCATCACACACAAGAATACTTTCTATTTCAATATTAATTGGAGGCAGTCCGATAATAGGTTCATTTCCCCAGCTATCTGATGTAGATGTTGCTTTTATGTCCGGAGATTTATACAATCACAATAACTAACTAAAAAGAATGCACAATGAAAAAGAGCACAAAACTAATTATCGCATTATTGGTAACAGTCGGGTTTCTGGCTGTCACCTATTGCGTAGTAAACAGAGCTCCGTCGCAGGAGCTTACTGCTGATGTACAAATGCAGGAGATTATTACCTCCGGTGGTTGTTTACGCTGTCACTCTTCCAATCCCGACCTTCCTTTTTATGCGAACTGGCCTGTTGCCAATGGTATGATTATGAAAGATGTCACTGCCGGTTATCGCACTTTTGACATGACAGAAATGGCCGAAGCCTTAAAAGCTGGTAAATCTGTTGGTAAAGTAGCTTTAGCAAAGGTAGAGAAGGTAATGATGGATGGCAGAATGCCTTTGCATCAATATTATATGGTGCATTGGGGATCTACTACTACCGATGCGAAAAAAGAGATGGCACTTGCCTGGGTAAAACAACACCGTTTGGCATATTACGCTAATGGACTTGCTGCTGCTGAATTTGCCAATGAACCCATACGTCCCATTGCAGATTCACTGCCGGTAGATATGCACAAAGTTGTTTTAGGAGATATGCTGTATCATGATACCCGTCTTTCGGCAGACAATAGTATCTCCTGCGCTTCTTGTCATGGATTGAACACCGGCGGTGTAGATAACAAACGCTATTCTGAAGGGGTTGGCGGGCAATTTGGAGGTGTAAATGCACCTACTGTTTATAATGCAGCTTATAACTTCGTCCAGTTTTGGGATGGACGTGCTAATACACTGGCTGAACAAGCAGCCGGCCCTCCTTTAAATCCGGTAGAGATGGCTTGTCATTCTTTTGACGAAATTATAGCTAAGTTGCAGCAAGATGTTAACTTCACAAAAGCTTTTACAGAAGTATATCCGGAAGGTTATTCGGAAAAAAGTATAACCAATGCTATCGAAGAGTTTGAGAAGACACTGCTTACTCCCAACTCTCGTTTCGACCGTTATCTGAAGGGTGAGAAGAGTGCAATCAATGATACAGAACTGACTGGATATGAGCTTTTCAAAAAGTATGACTGTACAACATGCCATGTTGGTGAAACGCTTGGCGGACAATCTTATGAGCTAATGGGAGTGAAAAGAGATTATTTCGCTGATCGCGGTTCGGAAATGACTGAAGAGGACAACGGACGTTTCAAACAGACTAAAACAGATCGTGACAAACACCGCTTTAAAGTTCCCGGTTTGAGAAATATTGCCTTAACAGCTCCTTATTTCCACGATGGAAGTATAAAAACAATGAAAGATGCTGTTGATTATATGGCAAAATATCAAGTAGATGCTATCTTATCTAATGAAGAGTTAGGCGAGATTGTAGCCTTTCTGGAAACTCTTACAGGAGAATATAAGGGTAAACCTTTGACTAATGATAATAGTAAGGAACTATAGATTCCGGACTCTTAAAAATAAGTAAGGGGATGTATTGTCAACAATACATCCCCTTACTTATTACTTCTATATGAATGGATTAGTTACGAGGCAAAGCTTCTTTTACTACCATTGCACGACCTTCATATTCAGCACCGTTCAGTTCTGAAATTACATGCTTAGCTTCATCGTCGTTAGGCATTTCTACAAATGCGAATCCTTTAGATTTACGAGTGTCACGGTCGATGATCAGTTTTACTGAATCTACTGTTCCATACTCTTCCATTACCTGTCTCAGATCTGCTTCCTTAACACGATAGCTAAGGTTTCCAATGTACATGTTCATAAAATACAAAAAATAAAAATTGATAAATAAATTTAGAAACAAGAGAGGTTTGAAATTAAATCCGGATTCAACTGATTAGGTAGAAAATAGAGTATAATAAAACGATCCATTGTTTTCAGCGCAAATAACGTCATAATATTTGGAATATCAACTATAAAAGGGCATTTATTTTTTAATAAACACCCTTTTTCATATTTTAGTATCTCTTTTTATTAATGCTTGCTCAGGTAGTCAGCCACTCCGTTTTCGGTTGCACTCATAGCATCCTTGCCTTTAGACCAGTTAGCCGGACAAACTTCACCGTATTCTTCAAAATGCTGCAACGCATCTACCATACGTAATACTTCATCTACATTGCGTCCTAATGGGAGGTCATTGATAACACAATGACGAACAATACCTTCTTTGTCAATTAAAAACAATCCACGGAAAGCTACCGGAGCCCCATCACATACCCAATTGCCATTTTCATCGGGAGCATAACTTCCAGCCAGTACTCCATAGCTCTCAGAGATTGATTTAGAGAAATCGGATACAATAGGATATTTCACCCCCTGAATACCTCCTTCATTCTTCGGCATTTGCAGCCAGGAGTAATGTGAGTATTCGGAGTCCACTGAGCAACCTACCAAGGCAACATTCCGTTTTTCAAATTCGGCAAATTTTTCCTGGAAAGCATGCAGTTCGGTAGGACATACAAATGTAAAATCCATCGGATAGAAGAAAAATACTACATACTTTTTACCCTTATATCGGTCCAGTGAGAAATTCGGAACGATTTCATGCCCATTGATTACTGCCGTGGCATTGAATTTCGGCGCTTGTTTTCCAATTAATGATCTCATAATTATCTTCTGTTTTAGATGTTATTTAATGATTACCGGAAAAACAAAGTACACCGGTCTTTGTTCGTAAAACAAAGATTAACGATACATAATATTTCTCTATTTCGTATGAAAACACATTCGTAAACTATTGAATATCAACGATTATAAAAGTACGTACTTTATACATATAAACTATGCATTTTAAGTATGTGTTAATAACCTAATTAACGCATATTTAAAATGCATAGTCTATATATGAAAGAACCTATATATTAAATTCCTTTTTTTCTATCTTTCCAAAGTTTACTCATATCTTCCAGAGTTTTACCTTTCGTCTCCGGTACCCAGCGTCCTACAAAGATAGCGGCAATTACGCAAATAATTCCGTAAAGGCTGTATGCAAACATCGGACTGAAATCGTAGAGTGCAGGGAAGGTAGAGGATATAATATAGTTGAATATCCATTGGAATGCCACTGCAATGGCAACTGCTTTGCCACGGATCGTATTCGGAAAGATTTCTGAGATTAACACCCAGCAGATAGGTCCCCATGACATCATAAAGAAGGCAGCGTAAACGATAACGGATACTACCGGGAAAATACCTTTAATAGCCATACTATCACACAAAGCCACAGCAAAAGCCCCGAATGCCATACCGATGGAACCAATAATAAGCAGTGGTTTACGGCCAAACTTATCTACAGTAAAGATGGCAACCAATGTGAAGATGATATTTACAATACCCATGATGACCGTTTGCATCATACCCCCACCCTCAGCACCGGCATTTTCAAAAATACGCGGAGCATAGTATAGTACAGCATTAATACCGATAGCCTGTTGGAATACAGAAAGCAGGATACCTATTACGATTACTGCAACACCGTATGTAAATAGTTTTTCTGTCTTCTCCTGGGAAGTGGCTTTGATTTCTGCTAATATTTCTTTTGCTTTCGAAGCACCATTTACTTTCTCCAGAATAGAGTATGCTTTCTGATCCTGATCTATCATCACCAGATAACGCGGAGTTTTGGGAACGAAGAATAGCAGCAGGCCGAACATGGCTGCCGGGAATGCCTCAGAACCAAACATGTAACGCCATCCTTCATATACAGTCCACATATCAGACTCGCTACTGACAGAAAGAACACCTGTCATTCCGTCTTTATTGATGATCGGATTCTGATGATCGCCTATAATAAGATAGTTAACGAAATATACCACCAGCATACCGAAGATAATGGCAAACTGGTTACAGGAAACCAATGTTCCGCGAATATTGGATGGAGCTATTTCGGCAATGTACATCGGACATACGGCAGATGCCAGTCCTACTCCGATACCTCCTAAAATACGGTACAGATTGAATGCGATAAGCAGATTCATATCAGCCTTACCATATTCAAAAAACAAAAATTCGGGATAGTAAGAACCTAATGCAGAGAGGAAGAAAAGTACAGCTGCCAGCCGTAATGAGTTACGACGTCCCAGTCGGGAGGCAAAGACTCCGGATAATGCACCCCCCAGCACACAACCTATCAAAGCACTTGAAGAAGTGATGCCGTGCATAACCTTGTCATACTGAAAATCGGTGGCAGTAAGGAAGAAGGCTTCAAGTCCTTTTTCCGCCCCTGAGATCACTGCGGTGTCATAACCAAACAACAATCCGCCCAGAATGGCTACTGATGTTATGGAATATAGGTAGAGTTTGCTACCTTCATTTGTATTATTCATAATAAATAGTGATAAGTGAGTAGTGATTAGTGATAAGTAAGTAGTGATAAGTAAGTGGTGATAAGTGAGTAGCTGCTATGCGCTACATACCGCATGGCACTAATCACTTATCACTAAAAAACTCATCACTATTAACAATACATCGCTACGATTGCTTCATACAATTCTTGCTTGCCGCTGGTTTGTTTGGGTTCACCGTTTGTTTTAGCATATGAAACCAGATCTTCCAGAGACAGTTTACCATCTTCAAATTCTTTACCCTTACCGGCGTCAAATGAAGCATAACGATCAGCAAGCATCTTCTTGTATGGAGACTCATTCAGCAGATTGGCTGCACTTTCCAAAGCACGGGCCATGGCATCCATACCGGCAATGTGAGCTATAAAGATGTCTTCCAGGTCGGTAGAGTTGCGACGGGTTTTGGCGTCAAAGTTTGTACCCCCATTACCTAATCCGTCATTACGGATAATCTGCATCATAGCCTGTGTCAGTTCATAGTTGTCGATAGGGAACTGGTCTGTATCCCAACCATTCTGATAGTCACCACGGTTGGCGTCAATAGAACCTAACATATCATTGTCAACTGCTACTGCCAGTTCGTGTTCGAAAGTATGACCTGCCAATGTTGCATGGTTTACTTCGATATTTACTTTAAAGTCTTTATCCAACCCATGAGCTTTCAAGAAGCCGATCACAGTTTCGGTATCTACATCGTATTGATGTTTGGTAGGTTCCATTGGTTTGGGTTCAATCAGGAAAGTACCTTTAAAACCACGTGCACGGGCATAGTCACGGGCTATCATCAGCATCTGAGCGAGATGTTCTTTTTCACGTTTCTGATCCGTATTCAACAGTGACATATAGCCTTCGCGTCCACCCCAGAATACATAATTAGAACCACCTAATTCGATCGTTGCATCAATTGCATTCTTAATCTGAACAGCAGCACGAGCCACTACATCAAAATCCGGATTGGTAGCTGCACCATTCATATAACGTGCATGGCCAAATACGTTGGCGGTACCCCACAACAGTTTGATGCCTGTTTCTGCCTGTTTCTGTTTAGCGTAAGCGACAATTTCTTTCAGGTTAGCTTCATATTCTTCAATTGTGTCAGCTTCTGTCACCAAGTCTACATCGTGGAAACAGTAATATTCGATGCCCATTTTTTGCATGAATTCAAAGCCTGCATCCATTTTGTTTTTAGCAGCCTGAACGGGATTATTTTCGCCATTCCATGGAAACTGTTTTGTTCCACCACCAAACTGATCACCACCTTCCGCACAGAGTGTATGCCACCATGCCATGGCAAATTTCAGCCAGTCTTTCATTTTCTTACCATTGATCACCTTTTCAGCATCGTAGTAGCGGAATGCCATTGGGTTCTTACTATCTTTACCTTCAAATTTAATTTTTTCAATTCCGGGGAAATACTCTTTTGTTGCCATAATTTAAATTAATTGATTATGTAACTGATATATACACTGATTATACATCGGCTACAAGGTTTATACTTTGTTTTTTTAGATTATTTATTCATTGATTGTTCCAGACAGAATTTCCATCTTTCATAAGCCTCTGCATACTCTTGTTGTTTGGCAGTATCAGGTTCAATCACTTCCAGTTTATCCAATGTGGCAAATGCTTCATTGTTATCCTTGTAAATACCTGCTCCGATACCGGCTCCTTTGGCTGCCCCTACAGATCCGTCCGTATCATAAAGTTCGATGGTAGCGCCTGTTACACCTGCCAGAGTAGTACGGAAGACGGGGCTTAAAAACATATTGGCCTGTCCTGCATGGATTTTTTGTACCGGGATACCCATTTGTCCCATAATATCAATACCATATTTGAAGGAGAATACTATCCCCTCCTGGGCTGCACGAATGATATGTTGTTTGCCATGTGCATTGAAGTCCAGACCGCGGATGCTGCAACCTATTTCTTTGTTACATAGCATACGTTCGGCACCATTGCCAAAGGGAAGTATACTAAGCCCGGCACTACCAATGGGAGCTGTTGCAGCTAATACATTCATATCATTATATGAAATACCTTCGGGAGCGACATTGCGTTTTACCCACGAATTGAGAATACCGGTTCCGTTGATACAGAGTAATACTCCGAGACGGATCTGGCTGACACTGTGATTAACGTGTGCAAAGGTATTGACACGTGATTGAGGATCATAGTTTACTTCACCATTTACTCCATATACCACGCCGGATGTTCCCGCTGTAGATGCAATTTCACCCGGATTGAATACATTCAGTGAAAGAGCATTGTTGGGTTGGTCACCTGCCCGATAAGTGATAGGTGTACCTTCTTTCAAGCCCAGTTCGTTCGCAGCAGCTGCACTTACACGTCCTTGTTCTGCAAAAGTCGGTTTAACATCAGCAATCAGCGATTCATCAAAACCGTAATATTTCATCAGGAAATCGGCTAACCGGTTGTTTTTGAAGTCCCAGAATATACCTTCGGAGAGCCCTTCTACGGTTGTACAGATGTCTCCGCTCAATTTCATTGCGATGTAATCACCCGGAAGCATTATTTTATAAATCTGCTCATAGACAGCCGGTTCATTTTCTTTGATCCACGCTAGTTTGGATGCTGTAAAGTTGCCCGGAGAGTTTAATAAGTGAGAAAGGCAAAGTTCTTCTCCGAGGGTTTCAAAGGCTTTCTGTCCATAGGGAACAGCACGCGAATCGCACCAGATAATAGCAGGACGAAGTACTTTCTGGTTCTTGTCTACACATACCAGTCCGTGCATTTGGTAAGAGATGCCAATCGCTTTAATATCAGCAGCGTCTATACCCGATTCTGCCAGGATGGCTTGTGTGGAAAGTTTTAAATTCTCCCACCAGTTCTCCGGATCTTGTTCTGCCCATCCGGAATGAACAGCAATAATAGCAGCTTCTGTTTTTGGAAAAAATGCCGAAGCTATGCACTTGCCTGTTTCAGCGTTTACAAGGCTCGCCTTCACTGACGAACTACCTATGTCATAACCTAATAGATACATGATGTTATTTACGATTTATTCCCTACGGTCATGACCATTATCTGATCTTTAACACATAGGAGCGTTAACGATTTACAATTTACGGTTGGAGAATCTTTTTAATTTATAATTTCCTCCTACCGTCTTATTTTGTTGTATACTTTTTTGTCGAATTTGTAGTAGCGGGCTGCACGGTGGGCAACGCCTTGCTGCTTTTCTTCGAGAGGAACGACATATTCCATTAGGGCTATTTTCTTATGGAAATTGCGCACATCTACCGGTTTGTCGTATACTAATTCAAAGAGTATACGTAGTTGAGAAGCTGTGAATTTTCGTGGTAACAGATCGAAAAGCATTGAGGGATTGAATTCTACCACCTGACGGATATAGGTCAACGCTTCATTAATGATAAGATTATGGTCAAAAGCCAATACCTTTATATCTTTTAAAGCTACCCAGCATGCCTGATGTTCATCTAAACTCTTATCCAGTGCCCGGTCTATTTTCACCATTGATAAATAGGCAATGGTCACAATGCGTTCTACCCTCGACTGCATGGCACGTTCCAACCAGTGTACATCTTTAGGATTACTTGTTCTGTTTTTAGAGCCAAATGCTTTGAACTGCATCAGATTTACATTTTTGATACCTGTCAGTTCACATAATACACGTTGTGCAGCTTCGTCCAGATCTTCATCCATATAAATCAGACTTCCGGGGAGTTTCATATCATGGTATATTTCACCGTTCTCCTCTCCCATTCGTTTTACTAACAGTACTTTTAATTGTTCGCCGTCAAAACCAATCACCACACAGTCCACTGAGATGTGATTGTTTGCCAATGGGGCTTGTTGCTGTATATTTTGCATATCACTTGTTTTTTGAACGATGCAAATATAGAGGCTGTTTTTGTTTTTATAAATAGAAAATCGTATGTTCTAAAACATTGTTTCCCAAAGATATACATATCTTCTATTTTACAGTAACTGCAAATTGTCTTATCATACAATTTACAATATGTATTTTGGGCTTTACAGAAGATTAGTAATTGTATAAAGTACATAAACCACAGATGTCTTTATTTTCAGTTAGTTTCGTCGGTTTATTTCTGTATATGGAAAAAGAGACTTATTGTATTTTATACGATATATCAATTTGTATTTATGGAAAGGACATGAAAGGGATATTATTAGATTGTTAAAAAAAGATAAAAAGAGAAGGCCCCCTGTTTTAATTCCCATACGGGAAGTACTCAATATTAAAATACGGGCATTTCAACTCTTGTGACTTGTTCTGCTTCCGGTACATCCGGATTACTATAGTAATATTCTATGGATGAACCGGAAGCTTTATATCCATTCAATTTTATCCATTCCGTCATCTCATTATAAAGAGCAGCCAGTTCATTATATGATCCTCTATGCAGACAGGAGACTATTTTACGCGCAGGTACTATCACTGATTTTATATCTTCTTTACCTTGCAACCTTCCGGATGATTTAAAGCCAATGATCATTCTGATGTCCTGTTCAGTTAGGCTTTCATAGTGGGGATACTCAACAAAAGGAATATCTGTTGTAACTTCATTTTGCTCTTTAAATAGGGAATCTATTTTAATAAAGTTATCTCCGATCGCTTTAGTCATTCCATTCATATCTGTATGTACTTCGACTATCAATACCGGTTGCTCCGGTTGTTGTAACAACATTATTTCTGAAATCCTTGCCATAATAGTGAATCTTTATTTCTTTGTAATTGGTATATATATGTCTGTTATTAGCTCCGTTTTTGTTGTTGCAGAAGAATGATTCGTGTATATTTCGAAGCTTAAAGTATTCTGAGGACGATATCTGCTTGCGGGGAACCACTCTTCATAAATGATTCGGTAGAACTCATATAGCGAAGAATAGTCTCCGGTGTGTCTGAATATTGCATAACGCCCGCCGGGTATTTCCATTATTCCGGAATTTAAATCTGTTTTTTTATCATTACATAAGGTTATACCTAAATAGAAACGACATTTTTCTTCAGGAGTGATGGATGGATCATCCATGCTTATACTTACAAATTTGCGATCCTTTCCGACTATATTGTATCGTTTAGCATGATGTATAAGTTTATCCCAGATTAGCCTGTACCGAAACTTATCTTTGTAAGCTTCGCCCACTTCGATACAGAATATCTTAATGGGGTTGAGAGTCTTTATTTCAGGAAAGAGCACTGTGTTTTGTTCATAACCTGCCGGCTTATACTTTTCCCTGTATTGGGATGCAGATATACCAAAATGTTTTTTGAATGCCTTAGCAATGCTGAATTTGGTCTGATAAGTCGTATGTTCCAGTATTTGATTTATGGTATAGTCTGTTGATATTAACAGATGTGCTATGTGTTCTATACGTAGGCGTTGTATGTAACTTCCGATATTTTCTCCTGTCACTGTCAGAAAAACTCTTCTGAAATGGTATTTGGACAAGCCACTTATCGTACAAAGTGTATCCGCATCCATTCTGTCAAACAGATGATTGTTAATGTGAATGATAACATTCTGAATTGTTTGATGATGAACATTATTTGTTTCCTGCTTTTGCTTCCAGCGGCTCAATGCAGGCAAACGTTTGTTTAAGATTTCCCTTAGTTCTTCCGGAGAATATGCAGTATTTGCATAGCCATTGTACTTATCTGTGTATTTTATCCAGATATCAATCATCTCCTGCATGGATATATCAACGGTATATTTTCCGTCCTTCAGACAATAGTAACAAAACTGATCGCTTCTGGAATTATCAGAATTAGTACCTAACCACTCTTCTACATCAAAGCGGAGTGGCATTCCGCAACTTTGGCAATATCTTTTATTTATAACCATTTATTTTTATCTGTTTGTAGTTGCGCGATTGGGTTTTCGCTTAATCTGCAACAGCCGTTCCATATCACTGAATAAGTTTGTGTTTTTTAATTCAAACATAATCCATTTGCCGTCATGAAAAGTAGTTGCTTCATCATATTTCATTTGTACTTCCCTTGAGAAAAGCGCCCGCTGTGTTTCGAATTTAGCGCGTTCATCTTTACCCAGAATAATCATAAAGCCGAAAGTATATTCCTTAGCATATAGGGCACAAAGGGTTTTGCCTCCTCTACGATATTTGTATTCATACGTCCAGGTTTTACCACCATTGTTCCAAAGCCGTTCCATCTCATATTTTTGTTCGATGAGCTGACACAAAGAGGTCCATACATAATAAAGATCCTCTCCTATTAAGTTTTCTATCTTTTCAGAAGTTGGTATTTGAAAAGGGTGTTTCATGACATTCCATTTACGATTGATTCTAAATAGAGCTTATACAGCAAAAGTAGTACGTTTCTTCCATAATCAGTTGTCCTAAATAGGCATCTTTATATTAAAAATCAAAGAAACGAATTTTAAAAGGAAAATTAAAACAATTTCTGACAGGAGTATGAATTTATACTAACTTTGTTCCCTGAAAATATAAAAAACAAGTATGAAACATTATCCGGTGGTTCTTTCCATTGCTGGTTCCGATTGTTCGGGCGGAGCAGGTATACAGGCAGACATCAAGACCATATCTGCTTTAGGAGGGTATGCTGCATCCGCCATCACAGCTGTAACCGTACAAAATACAGTAGGAGTACGCGCTGTACATGTTGTTCCTGCTGAAATTGTCTGCGGACAGATAGAAGCCGTAATGGAAGATTTGCATCCCGATGCTGTTAAGATAGGGATGGTAAGCGAAGAAGAAACAGTAAGGGCTATAGCTGATTGTTTGCGTAAATTTCGTCCCGAACATGTGGTATATGATCCGGTGATGGTGTCTACCAGTGGGCGAAAGTTAATGAACGATGCTGCTATTGAAATCATAAAGAAAGAACTTTTTCCACTAACGACTCTCCTTACCCCAAATCTGGACGAAGTAGAAGTTTTAACGGGTAAAAAGATTGTTGTATTGGAAGATATGCAACAAGTTGCCCGGGAACTTTCGGCTATTTACCGGACTGCCGTATTAATAAAAGGGGGGCATTGGCCGGGAGATGAGATGCAAGATATCTTGTGTGCCGACGGAAACTTATTCATATATAAGGAGAAGAAGATAGTAAGTAAAAATCTACATGGTACGGGATGTACCCTCTCCTCTTCCATTGCTACATACCTGGCATTAGGGTATACCATGAATGAAGCGGTAGGTAAAGCTAAAAACTACTTGAGTAAAGCTATTGACGCAGGTAAAGAGATAGTTGCAGGAAAAGGGAATGGACCGTTGTGCCATTTTTGGAATCCTGAGAAAGCGCAGATAATTGATGATAAGGCAGATAGAATAGAAGGAAAATAGTATCTTCATTGCACAAAATTGCAGATTCTGTGCTGTTGTATGACAAAAATATATAACTTTGCACCCGCAAATTTAAATTTAGAACGAAAATATGAAAGCATTTGTATTTCCTGGTCAAGGTGCCCAGTTTGTGGGTATGGGTAAAGACTTGTATGACAACTCTGCGTTAGCAAAGGAATTGTTCGAAAAAGCAAATGATATCCTTGGATATCGCATTACAGATATTATGTTCAATGGTACTGACGAAGACCTTCGCCAGACAAAGGTGACTCAGCCTGCTGTTTTCCTTCATTCGGTAATCTCAGCTCTTTGCATGGGTGACGATTTTAAGCCGGAAATGACTGCCGGTCATTCATTGGGTGAATTTTCCGCATTGGTTGCTGCCGGTGCACTTTCATTCGAAGATGGTTTGAAACTGGTTTATGCACGTGCTATGGCTATGCAAAAAGCATGTGAAGCTACTCCTTCTACAATGGCTGCTATCATTGCATTGCCTGATGAAAAAGTAGAAGAAATCTGTGCTACAGTTACAGCTGAAGGCGAAGTTTGTGTTCCAGCTAACTATAACTGCCCAGGCCAGATTGTTATTTCAGGTTCCGTGCCGGGTATCGAGAAAGCCTGCGAACTAATGAAAGCTGCCGGAGCAAAACGTGCTCTTCCTTTAAAGGTAGGTGGTGCTTTCCATTCGCCATTGATGGATCCTGCAAAAATAGAATTGGAAGCTGCTATCAATGCAACAGAAGTTCATACCCCCAAATGCCCGGTTTATCAGAATGTAGATGCATTACCTCATACTGATCCTGCTGAGATCAAAAAGAATCTGGTTGCTCAGCTTACTGCTTCTGTACGTTGGACTCAGACTGTGAAAAATATGGTTGCCAATGGTGCTACCGACTTTACAGAGTGTGGTCCGGGTGCAGTGCTTCAAGGATTGATTAAAAAAATTGATTCTACGGTTTCTGCTCATGGGATAGCATAAGATATTTTCCTTTATACAATAAATGAAAAATGAAGAGGATTTCCGTCACAGGAAATTCTCTTTTTTTAGATATACCCGTTTGAAAACCTTTGTTTGAAATGCAATGCAACTCACTTCAAGTAATGTTATTCATTTGCAAAATCAGTGTTAATTTGCGTTTTATTCAATAAAACTCCGTATGCTTTATAGTGAATATGCTCTACTAATAAATGACAATGAACACTTTTAATTTTTAAATTAAGCAACAAAGTATGATTCTCTGATTTATTGTACTATCTTTGTACTCAGAGTTTGAGTTACGAAGTCGTTATCGCATAGTTCTCCTTTTTATGTATTATTAAGCAGGTCTCTCCTTTAATTATCTCCCTCACTCCAGAATTAGTATTTATTTTAATAAAATTTTAAATGAACATTTACATTTCAGGTTTAAGCTTTAGCGCAAATGATGCTGACTTAAATAATTTGTTTGCAGAGTATGGAGAAGTATCTTCAGCTAAAGTAATCTTAGACAGAGAAACAGGAAAGTCAAGAGGATTTGCTTTTGTAGAAATGACAAACGATACAGAAGGTCAGAAAGCGATTGACGAACTTAACGGAGTAGAATACGATCAAAAAGTGATTGTAGTAAGCATTGCACGTCCACGTACAGAAAAAACATCAAACGGAGGAAGAAACTATAATAACTCCAGAAGATATTAATATCCAGATAATGCAAAAACAGAAGATCTTCTTTTGTTTTTGCATTAAAATTATCTCATTTTTACTTATTCACGGAATATTTATTAATTTTCCGTTCTTCTATATAATATCAGGAATTTCCAATCCTGTACCTTTTCATTGGGTCGATACATGCGTCAACTCTTTAGCATAAAGTATATTCAAGGTTGTTTATCCGGCTTATAGTATAGTACAAAATAAATTTATGGAATCATTTTTTATAGGAAATATTGAAATCAAAATACCTATTGTACAAGGTGGAATGGGTGTTGGAATCTCACTGTCCGGTTTAGCATCAGCAGTGGCAAATGAAGGAGGATTGGGTGTAATTTCGTGTGCCGGTTTAGGATTGCTATATCCTAAAAGAAAAGGAACTTATACTGAAAAATGTATTAGTGGATTGGAAGAGGAAATCAGAAAAGCACGTAAAAAGACGAACGGAATTATTGGAGTGAACGTTATGGTGGCACTTTCCAATTATGCTGACATGATTCGTACGGCAATCAATGAAAAAATTGATGTAATATTTTCGGGTGCAGGACTTCCTCTTGACTTACCTGCCTACTTAACACCGGATAATTCTACTAAACTGGTACCTATCGTATCTTCTTCAAGAGCTGCAAAAATTATTTGTGATAAATGGCTGGCCAATTATAACTATCTGCCCGATGCGATTGTGGTGGAAGGTCCCAAAGCCGGCGGGCATTTAGGATTTAAGAAGGAACAACTACAGGATCAAAGTTATGCTTTAGAATCATTGATTCCGGCAGTGGTAGCGATAGCCAATAGTTACAGTGAAAAGAAGAATATTCCGGTAATTGCTGCCGGTGGAATCTCTACAGGTGAAGATATTGCCCGCTTTATGGAATTGGGAGCTTCGGCTGTACAGATGGGAAGTATTTTTGTGACAACGCAGGAATGTGATGCTTCCCAAACTTTCAAAGAAGTGTACATTCATTCCAAACCAGAAGATGTACTTATCATTGAAAGCCCTGTCGGGATGCCGGGACGAGCCATCAATGGAGAGTTCATCCATAATGTAGAAAGCGGTATGGAAAAACCTAAAAAATGCTCATTCCATTGTATTAAGACATGTGATTATCAAAAAAGTCCATATTGCATTATTAAAGCACTTTATAATGCTGCAAAAGGTAATATGAGAAGAGGATATGCATTTGCCGGCAGTAATGCTTTTCTGGCAGAAAAAATAAGTAGTGTGAAAGAGGTAATGAATAAACTGGAAAGCGAATTCTTCTTAGCAACTCATAAGCTGGTATAATCAGAAAGCTGCAAACGTTGAGATATTTAAGTATTAATCAAAATATAATTTAGATGGCAAAATCCGTAACAGTTGACAAACGTGAGAACGAAAAGAAAAGACTCGCTCGCCGAGCGGAAAAACAAAAAAGAAAAGAAGAAAAAAAACTATCACCCAAAGCGAATAGCCTGGATGATATGATTGCCTATGTTGATGAAAATGGTATGATAACCTCTACACCACCAACAGAGAATATCAAAAAAGAAGAAATAAAGCAGGAGGAAATAGTTATATCTACTCCTAAAAAAGAAAAAGAAGTTCCAACCGTGATGAAAGGACGGGTAGAATTCTTCAACACTTCCAAAGGCTTTGGCTTTATCAAAGACCTTTCGGGAACCGAAAAATACTTCTTTCATGTGAACAATGTAATGGCTGATATTTCAGAGAATGACATTGTGACATTCGACCTCGAACGAGGGATAAAAGGTATGAATGCTGTGAATATTTGCTTCGAGAATGAACAAAAAACAGGAAATTGATAGTATGTCAGACTCTGATTAAAAGTAGATGGAACAAGAATCATTTCTAAAAAATATAAAAACTAAAATAATACAATTTGAATTATGAAAAAAGGTAATATGATACGATCTGAAATGAATTCGTCCAATCAGTTGACAGAGAATGTACTTAAAGAGTATAAAAAGAGCGTAGGTGATGTAGTGCTTGTGGCAATCAGCCCACGAACATCCATTGAACTTCCTGCACACTTATCCCAGGCAGAAAGAGATCTTCGTATAGAGATTTATAAAAAGCTGCATAGTTCAAAAGTATAAAATATTAGTGTAATAAAAGTTTTAAGTAATCAAACTTTTACTTTCGGCGGCTGTTATTTATATTGATAATTAATTTATATAATCATAAATAAATAAACGATATGGGTAGGCGCAGCCAGTTGGAGCATCAGGTATCTGTTGCTCAGGAAAGGATTAAAAAGGCTCCTAAAGATACTCCCAAAGATATTATAAAGCTGTGGGAACAGGAGTTAGTCGATTTGGAAATTGAATTAAATAACCTGGTTGATGGTGAAGAAGATAACAATGACTGATCGGGATGTAAAATAAAGGGTTCGTCTGACAAATGCGTAATGGTCAAAAAAGCAATTACAGCATTTATTTAAGAAGAGTATGTGAGACAGGATATGAATGTTTGTCCTAGTGTAATCGGTTGATTTATAGCGACTATTGACCTTGTGTTTAAAGGAGGACAAGGGTGTACACTTATATAAGTATTAATTGTACACTTTTATCATGCAAGAATGTACGTTCTTGATAAACTAAAATGTACACTCTTGTAAAGTAAATCAGAAATGTTAAAAAAAACGCATTAACAATATTAATGAATTATATATTTGTCGGATGAATCCAATAAAAAAATAGAGTTTTTAGCTGCTATATTTAAAGAGGCTTTTCGGGGTACAGAAAGTAATACCCGAAAAGCTTCTTTTTTGTTTATAATCGTCATACAAATGTGTGGTTTTATTGACATACATCAAAAACCAGAGCTTTGAAATCTATTTTTTGCTTTAGATCAATTCAATCGTAACATTTCTGCATTACATTTGCAGTGTTTTCAAGGTATAATATTAAATGTTTAAATTATGAAATGGGTAAAAAGATTGTTAGATAGAATCGGAAATGCCGATTCTATGATTTGGGGGTATGTGATGCTCCATGAGTAAAAAAGTTGTTATCAGAATTTTATTGAAAGAAACGTTTGAAAAAGGAGCCCGGTAGTTGCCGGACTCCTTTTTGATTGTATAGAGATCAGATCTGTATCTTAGTTCTGTTTCTTTTTGAACAGTAAATCCGTAAAGAAATACCCTGCTTCTACTGCAACAATTCCAATTACTGCCCCTCCCACTACATCGCTTAACCAATGCCTGTTATTAAGCTGGCGGGTAATACCTGTAACTACGGCCGGTAAATAGGCCACTACACTTACCAGGATACTTTTCCTGCCATATTCCTTGTACAACAAACATGCTGATGTAAAAGCGGTTGCCGTGTGCCCCGAAGGAAAAGATAGCAAATCAGATCCGTCCGGTCTTAATACTCCAGCCAATGACTTGATTGAAGAAACAGTAATTACCATCAATGCAAATGAAAAAACAGTAGCAACCAACATTTGTGTCCAGTTACTTCGACTCTTTATTCCTGCTATTTTTAATCCGAACATAATTGTTAGCGGAAGATATGGCAGAAAATCATCATAACGGTAGGCAAAAGAAGGAATATGTGTATTACGAAGATTATATATGTACTGATTCGCGCTTTCTAAGACCCCATATCTTAAAGCACACAATGTCAATATACAAATTAATATCCAAAGAAATAGTTTACGGAAATTCGTCATACCCTCATCTGATTTTGTTGTAAATAATGCTCAAAGGTATTAAAAGATATCGGATATAAAGTCGATTGTTATTAAACAAAAACATATTTCTATATGATTTTAAGATTGACAAATGACCGGAATTGTATCACTCTACATCATTTTGCAATACAAATAAGAAGGAATTAGTTTCAGAAGCAATGCTATGTATCTCCAGCGTTTGGATATATAGTATATTTTCTTTTTCCGTGTAATAGCTTTGTATATCTGGCGTACTGCTTTATCAAGAGGTGTCACCCAAAATAAGCCTTCACCTTTTGCCATAGCTGTATCAACGAAACCGGGGCGTATATCTGTGAGATATAGAGGATAAGGTAATTTTGCAGCTTTCTGCCTTAGCCCTTCGGTGTAGTTCATTTGAAATGCTTTGGTTGCATTATATGCCGGGGCAACACCACTTCCGCGAATACCGCCAATGGAAGATATAGCAACAAGTTGTCCTGACTGCTGGTGTTGAAAGAATAGGAAAGCCCAATCCGCAATATTAGTAAATCCAATTACATTTGTCAGAAGAGTAGGTTTCTCCAGCCGATAGTCCAATTCTGGATTTACTTCCCCCACACCGGAACAAATCACCAGAATATCCATACCTCCCATTTCATTAGTGAGTGTATTGAGTTGATAAAGTGTATCATTGTCATTGGTAATGTCACATACTCTGTAATGGCAATCTTCACTTTGTGAACAGATCTCCTGTAACATTAATTCCCGGCGACCAACAATGCCGACAATACACCCTTCATTTATATAAGTCTCTGCCAATCCACGTCCAATGCCGGATGTAGCACCTATGATAATAACCTTTTTCATTTTCATTTTTTATCGTCCGGTACAAAAGTATCCCATCAGAATAAAAAAAGTCTTGATTGAAATCAAGATTTCAGAGTCTGTTCAAATTTTCTTCTCGTATGCTCTATTAAAACCAACTATTTATAAAAAAAGATATCTCTGACTTTATTTTCTGTTTTCATGACAATTAATAATTGTCTCCGTTTTTATGTTTATGCAAATTGTTATATCTTATGGATGGTTAGTTTTTTCCTCTACGAGAATCGACCCGTTCCTCGTAGAGTTTCGACCCGATCTCCGTAGAGAAACGAGGTGATTCTCGTAGAGGAAAAAAATAGACTATATAACACGTTGATTATCAATATTCTTATAACATGTTGAAATGTTGTGCATTTTCAATGTTCAAATCATCCTTTATCTGTCTATTTAGTATTTATGTGCATCTGAAATTATAACACATCTTGGATTCCTTTATATAGTCCCTGTTAATAAGGTTATTGCTTGTGAATCGGACAATGATAGAGAAAACTGATTAAAGTTTAGACAGGCTCTTACTTTTGTACTAATTTTCTTCGGAGTCTGCTTAGTGTTTCAGGACAGATCATAAGATAAGATGCTAGTTCTTTGAGGGAGATAAGATTGAGTAACGCAGGACAACGGTCAAGGATTTCTATATAACGTTCTTCGGGTGTCATGCTATACATAGCAATCATACGGTCGTATACTTCCCACAGTAATGTTTCTGCAATACTTCTGCTCAACCGTTGATTTTCAATGTTCTGTTCGTAGAATTGAGTGATCTGCTTGTTTGAAACAACGTATACGGAGCAATCACATAGTGCCTGTATCTCAACATTTGAATGGTCTTCAAGACGACAAGCCGGATAATTGCCAACAAAGGAATTTTCGAATGTGTATCCTACTACTTTGCTTTCCCCCGAACTATTGATACAACAATAACGAAAAGAACCGGAAACAACATACCCCATTTTATAGCAAACTTCACCTTGACGGTTGAAGTATTCTCTTTTTTTATAATGCATCAGTTCTCCGTTCTGAAGTGCGAATTCTATTATTGCAGAATAATCAATTTTGGATGTATATTTATTGAAATCACTCACTGTTACTTTATTTATTTTACTGTACAAAGTTACAGAATATATTGAAAAGTAACAGGAGTGTATTCTATTAATCCGTCACATTCCTTTTTTAATCCCCAGTTTCAGGAGCAGAGCATTCATAGGGAAAGCACAAATAAAACCGAAGAGCATAGCAATTTGCATCATGAACCAAAATTGCCATGAATCTTTTGCTAACGGGAAATTTACAAATAGTATGAAATAAACAATGGCCATCCAACCATACATGCCTACCTGCCAGGAGGTCAATGAGAGGAAATCTGCTTTAAAAGCACGGGTTATACCTTTTGATACCGAGATTTTTTCCATCTCCCGAATGGCATAGAATTGAAAATAAACTCCTATTATCAAAGCCAGAATGAAATCAAGTATCCAATTCCCTAAAATCATGCTACCACCAATGCTTATAGGAATATAATGTGTAATCCACTCTCCGATAATATCTGCTAATGTACATCCTGCCCCACAGTGTAAAGTGGAAAGAGCCACGGACTGCCATTGTGGATGAGCATTGCTCATATCCATTTCCATATTCATGTCCATTTTCATGCTTTCGCCGGTCATTTCCTGTTCAGGCATTACCATTTTAGAGGTTTTACTTTGCCCAAATTTATTGTAAGCCCATAGTGCAAGATAACTTCCCCATAATGCAGTTAATATCCACACTACATTCATTATTTTCATAGATTGTTTATGGCTGGTAAGATCATATGCGATATGAACGGCAATACCAATTCCGGAACATACAAAAAATACAGCAATCAGATTGAACATACTTTTATAGTTTTAAAATAATTGTAAGTACAACAGTCGCTTTTTTAAATGGTTCACTCTACCGGTAGTAAATAAACAGAGGGTCCCGGTATTTGCAGAAATATCGGGACCCTTTGTTTCTAAAATTTGGTAATGTGTTATCCGCAGTGGAAAAACTCTTCCACTAATTCCATCATCTCTATGGGTTTATCCTTTATATCACTACGCAATGTGCTGTCATTGTATGCACGCAGCTTAGTGATAATACCGTCAATCATAGCCGGACTGAATACATTGTACTTTTCAAAGAAAGCACGTTGTTTCTCGAGACAATCTGCAGATGCTGCACAACTATCCGGAAGTTGTTCCAGCGTTTTCAGCTTATCTGCATTCTCTTGTTTATGGATATTCACATTGACATAGGTCTTTTCGGCTATATCCAGCGCATTTTCCATTTCAAAACCATAACGGCAGGCTACTGCAAGTCCGGCTATCAATTGATAGATATCTGCCGAACCATCCGGAGAACGCATTTCTACAGTTTGCTTCTGAGTAGTGTCATAATTGGCTGGTTTCTCCAATGGATTGGCCAACATACACATATCAGTTTTAGCCGACCAGCCTAATGGTACACGTACTAATACCGAACGGTTACGATCTCCCCAACAAATATTGGTAGGTGCCTCCTGATGCGGTACCAGACGGAAGTAAGAAGTTGGATTCGTATTTCCAAAAGCAGTGATAGAAGGTGCAAGTACCATCATACCGGCAATTGCTTTACGGGCGGTTTCGGACAGTATACCCTCTTTTAGCATCTGGTTTTGTCCGTCTTTCATGATACGCATGTGGATATGCAGGCCTGATCCTGCTTTTCCAACAGTAATTTTGGGAGCGAATGTAATGTTGTATCCATAAGAAAAAGCCAGGTTACGAATTACCCATTTGGCGATCATCAACTGATCTGCTGCATCTTCTGCACGTACCGGAAGGAATTCTATCTCATTTTGTTCATATATCATGCCATCCAGTGCAAAGTTGCCAACTTCCGAATGGCCATATTTAATTTGTCCTCCCGTTTGTGCAATATATGCCATGCACTCTGTACGGAAATCATTAAACTTGGCATAAGGAGCTGACTCATGATAGCCACACTGATCTGTTGCCGGAAACATATCTTCATCTTCTGAAATCACATAGTACTCCAACTCTCCCATTGCCTGAAATTCCATACCGGTTACATCCTTAAAAGCCTTACAAGCTTTATGTAATGTATATTCGGGAGAACTCTCTAAAGGTTCACCATCTTTATTAAAGAAAGAACAAAGCATGGAAACTGTTGGCAATTCTGCAAAAGGATCAACAAAAGCTGTACGGAACCGGGGAATTACATATAAATCACTACTACCTGCTTCTATAAATGGGAACAGACTGGAGCCATCCACACGTTCGCCACATGTCAGGATTGCATCTAAATAGGCAGCATTGTTGATGACAAAATTCAAAGTCTTCAATCGTCCGTCTGCTGCAGGATACATGAAATTGATCATCCGGATGTCATTCTTCTGAATATAAGTGATGATGTCAGCTTTCGTAAATTCGGAAGCTGGTTTTTGAAGGAAGGCCACCAGCGAATGGGGGCTCATTGATAGTTCTTGGTTCATAATACGTCGGTTGTTTTTTATTGTTACATGGTTAACAGTTATATTTTGAACCAAAGATAACAAAAAGTTAGTTAGTCAAGTTATATATGTTGATAATAAAACACCTTTACTTAACAAATGTTAGCGATTCGGCTATTATCTTCTTTTTCCAGCTATTTAACGCTTGTTCATTGATAAATACCATTCTTTATCTTAAATTTGCGAATATTGCCCTTCTACTTAGTACGAACTTTTAAAAAAAATCAGAAAATGGAAATAAAGACATTTGTAGCAAACTATCGGGAAGCTTTTGGAGAGACGGCAGAATTACCAATTGTATTTTGGTACTCTGATACTCCTGAAAGCCAGACAGAAAAGATCAATGGTTGTTTTTTTAAGAACATGAAAAAGGTAAGAGACGGACATATTATCAGCTTAAATGCAGATGTCATCGGATGTGGTGGTGGAAAGTTTTATACCGGTTTTACCGATATGCCGGAACATGTGCCGACTTTTGTTTCCCTGAAAGAGAAGTACAAACAGACACCGGAAATGGTAACAGAGTTTATTGAACGTCTGGGAGTGCCAAGGGCTACAAAGAACTATCTCCACTTTGCGCCTATAGATAAGGTAGATACTTTTGATCTAATTGAAGGAATCTTATTTCTCGCAACACCCGACATGCTTTCCGGACTTACAACATGGGCTTGTTTCGATAATAACTCAGAGGATGCGGTGACATCACAGTTTGGCTCCGGTTGTAGCACTGTAGTGACTCAAACAATTCTTGAAAACCGGAAAGGTGGAAGAAGAACTTTTGTGGGCTTTTTTGATCCGTCCGTGCGCCCTTACTTTGAACCGGATGTATTAAGTTATACAATTCCTATGTCCCGTTTTAGGGAAATGTATCAAACCATGCGTAGTAGTTGCCTGTTCGACACTCATGCCTGGGGAAAAATCAGAGAGCGCATGCAACCTCAATAAAAAAATAAAACTAATATGGATTCTATCATAGTTAGAAAATTGGCAGAACATGAAAAAGTTACTGCAATGCAATTGTCATGGGATGTTTTTGTAGAGTTTGATAATACGGATTGTAGTGAAGAAGGATTGAGAAACTTCCGTAATTTCATTGATGATAAAGAAATGGTGGACAGTCTTGATGCTTATGGTGCTTTTGATGGTAACAAACTTGTGGGCATCATTGCAACAAGAAGTACAGGAAGTCACATCTCATTATTTTTTATAAACAAGGAGTTTCACTGCCGGGGAGTAGGTCGTAGTTTATTCAATTTAGTTTTAGAAAATAGTAATGCAAAAGAAATTACTGTCAATTCCTCTCGCTATGCTGTGGGATTCTATCACAAGTTGGGATTTACAGATGTTGAAAAAGAGCAGTTGACAGATGGAATCAGATATACTCCAATGAAATACATACGACAAAAATAAAAAAGATAATAACGTTATGCCCTATACGCATTTTGGAAAACAAGCAGATGTATTCAAACATGTCATCTTGTGTGAAGTACTAAAGAAAGAAAAACCGGACCTATATGTAGAGACGAATTCCGCTTGTGCAGAATATATGCTAAGTAATAGTTTGGAGCAACAATATGGTATCTGCCATTTTTTGAATAACGTATCAGAATATAATGAATTTACCGATTCAAATTATCTGAATCTGGAAAGAAAGGCATACCGGGATCATTTGTATTTAGGTTCTCCCGGATTGGCCATGAATATTCTGAATTCTCCTTCGGATGAATTGCTTTTCTTTGATATCGAAAAGGAACCTTTGAAAAACATTGAAGCATTTGCCCAACGAGACGGATTTAGAAACCGAATAAGAACATTCAATCAGGATTCCATCAGAGGAACGGTGGAGCTATTACCGTCTCTTCCTGTCTCTTCTTTTATACACATTGATCCGTATGAAATAGATAAATCCGGAGAACCGGGAGGTTTTACTTATTTTGATGTGTTTCTTGAAGCGGCACAGGCAGGTATAAAGTGCTATTTATGGTATGGCTTTATGACTTTGAGTGTGAAAGAACAATTGAATGCATATATTCTTAATGGCCTCCGAAAAAATAAAATAAAAGGATGTGCTTGTGTAGAGTTAATTCTTGAAATAATAGAACGAAATACCATTCCTTGTAATCCGGGAATACTTGGAAGCGGAATATTAACAGCCAATTTATCGAAGGATAGTAACACTATTTTACAGGATTATAGTAACCTGTTGGTCAATATGTATCAGGGAGCAATTTACAACGGAACTAACGGAACTTTATACAAAGAAGTCATTTTATAGCTTGAAAAAATAATTATTTAGTATTTCGTTTAGTGTAGACCTGCTGTGTTTTTGTACATTTGCAGCCAATTTCACGAATATATAGATAACAAAAGGTCATAAAATGATACAAAATCCACAACGTCCGGTCAGTTCAATTGCTTTTCCTATATTGATAGCACTAAGTATTTCTCATTGTTTGAATGACTTATTGCAATCTGTCATAACTGCAACCTATCCCCTGTTCAAAGATGATTTAGCTTTGAGTTTTGCTCAAATCGGGTTGATTACATTGGTTTATCAAATGTCGGCATCGGTATTCCAACCCGTATTTGGTCTTTTTTTTGATAAACGTCCGGTAGCATGGACGCTTCCCGCAGGGATGCTTTTCACAATGACAGGGATGTTGAATCTTGCTTTTGCTTCCAATCTGCATTGGGTGCTTCTTTCCGTATTTCTGATTGGTATCGGTTCTTCTGTTCTTCACCCGGAAGCATCACGCATCACTTCACTTGCTTCCGGAGGACGAAGGGGGCTTGCACAATCTTTGTTTCAGGTAGGTGGCAATCTGGGTGGTTCATTAGGTCCTCTGTTGGTGGCATTATTGGTTGCTCCTTATGGTCGTCATCACATAGCTTTGTTCGCTATTTTGGCATTCTTGGCCATTTTAGTAATGATTCCCGTTTGCAAATGGTATAAAAAGTATTTGAACCGGATAAAATGTGAATCTGTCACAATGAAGACACATCTTGCTATGCCATTGCCAATGAACAAGACTGTTTTTTCTATTACACTTCTGCTTATTCTGATTTTCTCCAAATATATCTATATGGCAAGTTTGAACAGTTACTATACGTTCTATCTGATTCATAAGTTTGGAGTCAGTGTGCAACAGTCACAGCTTTTCCTTTTTGTCTTTTTGATTGCTACGGCTATCGGAACACTGGTTGGAGGTCCTATTGGAGATCGTATCGGGCGGAAATACGTTATCTGGGTATCAATTCTTGGTACAGCCCCTTTCAGTATGTTAATGCCTCATGTAGGCCTTGCATGGACAGTAGTACTTAGTTTTTGTGTAGGTCTGATGCTCTCATCAGCATTCCCGGCTATTCTGTTATATGCACAGGAATTACTACCTAATAAACTTGGATTGATTTCCGGTTTGTTTTTCGGTTTTGCCTTCGGAGTTGCTGGTATCGCATCTGCAGTGCTGGGGAATATGGCAGACAGATTCGGCATTGAAGCTGTTTATAATGTTTGTGCTTTCATGCCTTTGCTTGGGTTGGTTACCTGGTTTCTGCCAGATTTGAAAAAAGTGAAACAATGATGCGTAATATGAAAATAAAGAAAACTGGCAGGTGGAGAAGAAGAATCAAATGGGCTATTCCAATCGGAATACTTTTGATTGTTGCAATGACAATGGCCGCTAATTACACTGTTGAATATGCTACTGACTCATTGGTCTATAAGGAGCCGGCCTCCATTCCTTATAACAAAGTCGGACTATTATTGGGAACTTCCAAAACATTGCGTTCCGGTAATCCTAATCAGTATTTCCGGAACAGGATACAGGCTACTGTTGCTCTCTTTAAAGCACGGAAAATAGATGCGATTGTTATTAGCGGTGACAACAGTCGTGAGGGATATAATGAACCCGAAGACATGCAAGCTGAATTGCTGAAAGAAGGTATTCCTGAAAATAAAATCTATCTGGACTATGCCGGTTTCAGGACACTTGATTCTGTAGTGCGTATGGAAAAGATCTTCGGCCAATCCAGTTTTACCGTCATATCTCAGGAATTTCATAACCGCCGTGCCATTTATATAGCCCAAGCCAGAGCTTTGCAGGTAGTAGGTTTTAATGCAGAAGATGTGAATGCTTACAGTGGTTTTAAAACACAGCTCCGCGAAAAATTTGCAAGAGTTAAATTATTCCTGGACTTATATACAAATAAGAGCCCTAAATATCTGGGAGAAAAAATTATTATTAAATAACATATATATCTATTTTTCCATCTATGGTTTAAATGAGTGAGCGGTTTATATAAAATAATACCTCTAAAAACTTTTCAATCAATAATTTGTTGTTCTTTTAATGTAAAAAGAAAAGGACTTTGGCAGCCTACTATATTGAAACAGATAAGATTGATACAAAACCAGAGAAAAAAATGATGGATAATATAATTTTTACAGGAGCACATGAACATACTATAGAAACTGTGCCAGATATGATATTTGTGTATAATGAACAAGCTACACTTTTGAATATTATTAATCCCAGCTGTAACTTACCATTTAATCCGGAGGGAATGATTGGAAAAAAAATAGAGACTTTTTTAGATTGGGAAACGGGACGAATTTGTATGAAACATTTTCGGAAAGCTATTGCTTCCGGAAAGTCTGAGTTTTTTGAACTTGATCTGGAAGAAAACGGGAATAAGCATTGTTATGAAATCCAAATCTCCCCGATTGACAGAGATAGAGTAATAATGACCGCACATGATATTCCTCAGGCATATATCTCACAACTGGAGTTAGAACGCACACAACTCTCTCTTAACCGGGCTAAAGAAGAACTTGAGACCAGTAATTCAATACTTTCATCTGCTTTGAGCATTGCCGAAGTATTGCCATGGAGTGCTGATCTGGTGACGCATACTTTCTCTACCGATTATAATCTTTATCACCATGAGAGTGCTTCGGGACCTGATGATAATGGGAAATACAACATTTCTATTGATGAATATCTGAAAAAAGTTCATCCGGACTTCCGTGAACATATTTCGACTGTATTCAGAGAATTACGTGAAGGAAAACGAACCGAATTTCATGAAGTGTATCAGATACATTGGTATAATGACCGTGAATATGAATGGGTAAATAAGCAAGGAACTGTTTTCAGGTATGATGTAAAGGGACGTCCCATTAGTGTGATCGGTTCAGGTATGGTCATTACGAAACAAAAAAATATGGAAGAGTCTCTAAGGCTTGCCAAAGAACAGGCAGAACAAAGTAATACACTGAAATCTGCTTTTTTAGCAAATATGAGCCATGAAATCAGAACCCCACTAAATGCAATTGTTGGGTTCTCAGAGTTATTGACGGAAACAGATAACCCGGAAGAGAAAGAAGAGTATGCAGATATTATTTTGAACAATAATGCTCTTCTTTTGCAGTTGATCAGTGATATTCTGGATTTGTCTAAGATCGAAGCAGGTACTTTAGAATTTATTTATTCTGATATTGATTTGAATAATCTATTGGTCGAGGTAGCACAAACCGCTCAAATGAAAGCAAACAATCCTGAACTGGAGATTGCCTTTACTGACCATCTGCCGGAATGTGTGGTAAATAGTGATCGAAACCGTTTGTTACAAGTGATACACAATTTTGTAAACAATGCTATTAAATTTACTCCCCAAGGACATATTCACATAGGTTACAAGCTAAATCCATCAGGTGAACTCTATTTTTATGTAGAGGATACAGGATATGGTATACAAGCTGAAAAGGTGAACGAGGTATTTGAACGTTTTGTTAAATTAAACAGTTTTATACAGGGAACAGGTTTGGGACTTTCTATTAGTAAAACCATTGTTTCTCATTTGGGTGGCAATATAGGAGTTTTCTCACAGGAAGGTGAAGGTTCTACTTTCTGGTTTACTTTGCCGGCAAAAAGTATCGTTTCCATGAGCGAAAAGTAAATATCTGTTCTTCTAAGAAAAAAGAACTCTTCTGTAATAGAGAAAAAGAGTGGGCAACAAATCATTTGTTTACCCACTTTTTTTTTGTAACCTCAGAATTACTAATTTTCAGGAATTATCTCATTGATACATGATAGTGCATTCAATGTACAGAGAAAACTAATATACGGTATGTACTTTGTAATATATTTCTTTATTAATCATTTTTTCAATACTGCACAGGCTATCTACAGTGTAAAATTATTCCGATTTTACCAATAGATTGTTATACCGATTGCTGATATATATACCTTTATTACTGATTTATGAAATTCGATAGGGTAAGCAAAGAAAAAACTGTTATTTTTGCATCAACATTAAAGATTGTTGAACTATGGGTATCAGCATAATAACATGATTTTTCCAATGAATAATCAAAAAAACACACAAGAATGGAAACATTGGCACTGAGAGATGGGGATATACTTCCAACACAAGAAGTCTTAGAAGCTGTTTTGGGTAGTAGTTATCCGGCGTTTGAAGAATTGAACGCTTTGTTGATTGCTATGGAGATACGGCCGGAATGGAATTATTACAGAGATGGTAAAGCCTGGTTGTGTAAAATGATGTTCAAGAAGAAGAATATGGGTTGGTTGCATGTTTACGATGGATTCTTCAGAGTATCATCTTTTTTCATGGAAAGACACTTATCTGCTATTGCAGATCTGAATATATCAGATTATATAAAAGAAGATTTTTATGAGATGAAACCCGTTGGCAAATTACTGCCAATGTCAATAGTAGTTGGTGATAAAGAAAAGCTGGAAGATGTTTTAACTGTTTTACGCTTTAAAAGGAGTTTGAAATAAAAGAGGGAGGCTCTTTATTAATATTCTCTCAATCTTTATAGAAAATGTATCAATAACTATTCAGTATATTTTTTATAGAACAATAAATAAAGAACAAATGATATATTTGCAATGTGCTATTGAAATATCTTTTTTAATTTACCTTTGATGGCATATGCGCTACATGAATTAAAATTATGAACACTTCAAAAGTTTATTTTACGAATTTACGGACTACACCTACCTCCAATCTACTTGACAAAATGGAGCGGCTGGTAAAGAAAGCTGGTATTGGAACCATACCTCTTAAAGATAATTTTGTGGCTATTAAAATCCATTTTGGGGAGCCGGGAAACCTGGCATATATACGTCCGAATTATGCAGCACGAATGGCCAACCTATTACGTAGTTTTGGCGCAAAACCTTTTTTGACAGATTGTAATACACTGTATTCCGGGCAGCGTGCCAATGCCGTTGACCATTTACAGAGTGCAATGGAAAACGGTTTTAACCCGATATCGGCACAATGTCAGGTCATTATAGCTGATGGGCTGAAAGGTACTGACTGCAAGGAAATTCCACTAAAAAACGGAGAGTATTGTAAAGCTCCCAAAATAGGAACGGCTATTGCCGATGCTGATGTTATTATTAGCATGAATCATTTCAAAGGGCATGAGCAAACAGGATTTGGCGGTGCTTTGAAGAATCTCGGAATGGGATGTGCCAGCGTAGGTGGAAAGTTGGAGTTGCATAGTGCTTCTCAACCCCGAATCAATATCGATAATTGCAAAAGCTGTAATATCTGTGTAAAACATTGTGCACATGATGCCGTACATTTGAATGTAAATCGTAAAGCAGAAATCGATTACGAAAAATGCATCGGATGCGGTCAATGTGTTGCTCTGTGTCAGTATGATGCAGCTGTAATGGGTGACGAAGATACCTCTGAACGCCTGAATTACAAAATAGCCGAATACTCACTTGCTGTAGTTAAAGGTAAACCGCACTTCCATGTGAGTTTTATTATGAATGTATCTCCGGAATGCGATTGCTGGAATCATAATGATGCTGCTATTGTCCCCGATTTAGGGATCTTAGCATCTTTTGATCCGGTAGCTCTGGATAAAGCATGTGCCGACTTAGTGATACAAGCACCTATCCTGCATAGTGGAAACCGCTTATCTGACAAACATGAACAGGATGATTTATGCGGTTGTGATAAATTCCATCTGATGCATCCCGATACTGACTGGTTGGCTGGATTAAAACATGCAGAGAAAATAGGATTAGGAACAATGGATTATGAATTAATTCGTGTGTGAAATTAAACCATTCTTTAAATATACAATCTAATTTTAAATACAATGTTATCAATCAAAAACAGAATAGAAATGGAAACAACAGTTAAACTTTATTCTTTGAATTACAGTAATGTGAAAACGTATTTGTTCGCTTTGCTATTTGTAGCAGGCAATATTGCATTACCTCAATTGTGTCATTTGGTGCCTGCCGGTGGTCCTACCCTATTGCCTATTTATTTTTTCACACTGATTGCATCGTATAAATATGGTTTTCGTGTAGGCTTACTGACTGCTATTTTATCACCAGTTATCAATCATTTACTATTTGCAATGCCTGCAGCTGCTGCACTGCCTGTTATCCTTACTAAATCTGCTTTACTTGCGGGAGCTTCTGCATTGGCTGCCCGTTATGCAAAAAAAGTTTCGTTATTAGCCATCCTGCTTGCAGTACTGTCTTATCAGGTTGTAGGTACAGCCCTTGAATGGGCCTATTTAGGAGACTTCTTTGCTGCTGTACAAGATTTCCGTATAGGTGTTCCGGGAATGCTTATTCAATGGTTTGGTGGTTATGCATTGCTCAAAGCTATTGCAGGAATCTGACAATATGGCAAAAACGTTTGATGAGGTGATGGAACGTTTTCGTTCTATCGCCTTCGAGGATGAATTTGATATGATTGTAGCCATTGCCAATGGTGGAATTGTTCCGGCGGGTATCATTAATCAGCGTTTACAAAAAGAGATTCATTTGCTGAAAATCAATTTGAGAGACGAATATCAACATCCAAAGTATGATCAGCCCAAACTTCTGGCACCAATTGACTTCGATTTCAGAGATAAACGTATTCTCTTGGTGGATGACCGTATAAAAACCGGTTCTACTATAAAATTAGCCAAGGAATTGATGCAAGAAGCCAGAATGATAAAAACTTTCGCCGTTAACGGAAATGCGGACTATGCTCTTTTTGATGAAGCTTGTTTTAAATTTCCGTGGATTGTCTGAATAGTAGATTGTAAATAGATAACGTACCTATGTGATACAGATCGGATCATGGTCATGACTGTAGGGAATAAATTAAAAATAAAAGATGGACAGAAGAGATTTTCTGAAAACAGTAGCGATAGCGGGTGCGGCAATGACTATACAGCGCTCAGAAGCAATGGAAGTACTGACACAAGCCGTAAATAATACTGGTAAACCTGATCTCGTAGCTGTAATGGGTGGCGAACCGGAAGTGATGTTCCAGCGTGCAATTACTGAATTGGGAGGTATGAAACAGTTTGTGAAACCGGGACAGAAAGTTGTGGTAAAACCCAATATAGGATGGGACAAAGTTCCGGAATTGGCAGGCAATACCAATCCTAAGTTGGTTGCTGAAATTGTAAAACAGTGTTTTGCCGCCGGAGCCAAAGAAGTTACTGTATTTGACCATACTTGTGACGATTGGCAAAAATGCTATAAGAACAGCGGAATTGAAGCTGCTGCTAAAGCTGCCGGAGCCAAAGTAATGCCTGCCCATCTGGAATCATATTACCGTTCTGTGGATTTGCCAAAAGGAAAAAATCTGAAGAAAGCCAAAATACACGAAGCTATATTGAATAGTGATGTATGGATCAATGTGCCTGTCTTAAAAAATCATGGTGGTGCAAACCTTACTATTTCGATGAAAAATCATATGGGAATAGTATGGGATAGAGGTTATTTTCATAAGAATGATTTGCAACAATGCATAGCTGATATCTGTACTATGCAAAAAAAGGCAGTATTGAATGTGGTAGATGCTTACCGTATTATGAAAACCAATGGTCCGCGTGGACGTTCTGCCTCAGATGTTGTACTGGCTAAAGGTCTTTTTATCTCACCTGATATAGTAGCCGTAGATACAGCTGCCGCTAAATTTTTCAATCAAGTACGCGAAATGCCTTTGGATACCGTAGGGCATCTTGCCAAAGGGGAAGCCTTGAAAATAGGTACAATGAATCTGGACAAACTGAACGTGAAGCGAATTAAGTTATAAACACATGTTGAGAAAAATACGTATAGGTATATCAGTGGCTCTATTTACACTGATTACATTTTATTTTTTGGATTTTGCGGGTATATTGCCCAATAGTTTTCATAGACTGGCACACATACAGTTTATTCCGGCGCTTTTGTCCTTTAGTATTGGTGTACTGATTTTTCTAATTGTATTGACATTATTGTTTGGTCGGATTTACTGTTCTACTATTTGTCCTATGGGTATTTTTCAGGATGTAGTGGCACGGGGCTCAAAGTTTGTTGGAAAGAAAAAGAAAAGATATAGTTATAGTCCGGCAAAGAATATTCTACGTTGGATTGTTGTAGGGATCACAGCTATTTCCTTTTTCTGTGGTTTTACTGCGATACTTGGGCTGCTTGATCCTTATAGTGCATACGGCCGGATAGTAGTCAATGTATTTAAACCGGTGTATATGTTGGGCAATAATTTATTGGAGTCTGTATTTTCTCAATTTAAAAATTATACCTTCTATCAGGTAGATGCTTCTGTCTTGAGTGTGGCTTCACTTGTGATAGCATTACTCACTTTTATCATCATCCTGTTTCTTGCTTGGAAACATGGGCGTACATGGTGTAATACAATTTGCCCGGTAGGAACTGTCTTAGGATTCTTAAGCCGTTTTTCCCTATTTAAAGTTCGGATTGATCAGAATAAGTGTAATGGTTGTGGTCTGTGTGCGACTAAGTGTAAAGCTGCTTGCATAGACAGTAAAAACCATGCTGTTGATTATAGTCGCTGCGTAGACTGTTTTGACTGTTTGGAAGTATGCAATAAGCATGCGTTGGTTTATGCTCCGTCTTCAGAATCTATAAAAAAAGAGAGCGCAGATAGTTCTAAACGTCGTTTTTTAATGGCAGGGGCAATAACAGCAGCTACTGCGCCCAAAGTATTGGCACAAGTTAAAGAAACGGCGGCAACCCTGTTGGGAGGTCAAAAAGCATATCAAAAAAAGAACCCAATAACGCCTCCGGGATCTGTTAGTCGTGAGTACTTCCAGAATCACTGTACATCTTGCCATCTTTGTGTCAGTAAATGTCCTTCGCATGTGCTGAAACCTGCATTCACAGAATATGGATTAGGAGGAATCATGCAACCTACGGTGAATTTCGAAAAAGGGTTTTGTAACTTTGACTGTACTGTTTGTGGAGATGTATGTCCCAATGGAGCCATAAAACCATTGACTGTGGAAGAGAAACATCTGACTCAAATGGGGTATGTAGTCTTTATTGAAGAAAACTGTATTGTGTATACAGATGGTACCAGTTGTGGTGCCTGTTCAGAACACTGCCCGACACAAGCTATAGCGATGGTGCCGTACAAAGGTGGACTGACGATTCCGCATGTGAATACAGATATCTGTGTAGGATGTGGCGGTTGTGAATATGTATGCCCCTCTCGTCCGTTCCGTGCAGTTTATATAGAAGGTAATCCGATACAGAAAGCAGCTAAACCATTTAAAGAAACAGAAAAGGAAGAGGTCGAGATAGACGGATTCGGATTCTGATTATATTCACCACTGACGACACAGATTAGTACTGACTTTTTCTTTTCGAAGAGACAATCAGTACTAATCTGTGTTATCAGTGGTGAACTTTTTTCTCTATATCAAGTTCTTCTTTGCAGAATTTTACTAATTTCGTGGCGAACAATATAAAAAGAAGCAAATGGAGGATGTAGTAACTACCGATTGGGAACACAGAAAATTTCAGATAGGATATGCACTTAGTGGTGGGTTTATTAAAGGCTTTGCCCACTTAGGAGTGATGCAGGCCCTTTTGGAGCATGATATCAGGCCGGATATAATTTCGGGTGTAAGTGCAGGTGCGTTGGCTGGTGTATTTTATGCTGATGGTAACGAACCTCACAAAGTCCTGGATTACTTTTCCGGACATAAATTTCAAGATCTTACAAAAATGGTGATTCCCAAAGTAGGACTCTTCGAACTGGGAGAATTTATAGATTTCCTCAAAAGTAATCTGAAAGCTCAGAAGTTGGAAGAGTTACAAATCCCCCTTATTATAACTGCTACAGACCTGGATCACGGACGAAGCATGCATTTCCGGAAAGGCAGCATCGCTGAGCGGGTTGCTGCTTCATGTTGTATGCCGGTAATGTTTACGCCAGTCAGAATAAACGGTACACATTACGTGGATGGTGGGCTGTTGATGAATCTGCCGGTATCTACCCTCCGCAAAGAATGTGAAAAAGTAGTTGCCATCAATGTTAGCCCTTTAGAAGCAGAGAAATATAAAATGAATATTGTCAGCATTGCGATGCGATCCTATCATTTCATGTTTCGTGCCAATACATTTCCGGAACGCGAACTTTGCGATCTGTTAATAGAACCGTACAACTTGAATGGATATAGCAACCGGGAGTTGGAAAAGGCAGAAGAGATATTTGATCAGGGATATAAAACGGCCAATGAAATATTGGAAAATCTGTTTCAGGAGAAAGGAAGAATATGGAGATAATAAAAGTAGGTTTGGCTGCTTACGGAATGTCAGGACAAGTTTTTCATGCTCCGTTTATTAGTACCAATCCTCATTTTGAACTTTGCAAAATAGTAGAGCGTAGTAAGGAGCTTTCAAAGGAACGCTATCCTGATGCTACAATTGTACGCAGTTTCGAAGAGTTGATAAAAGATCCTGCAATAGAGTTGATTGTAGTTAATACTCCGGATAGTACGCATTATGAATATGCCCGTTTGGCTCTTGAAGCGGGAAAGCATGTCATTGTTGAGAAACCTTTTACTTCAACTACGGAAGAGGGAGAAGAATTGATAGCATTGGCTGCCGAAAAAGGCCTCATGCTTAGTGTATATCAAAATCGGAGATGGGATGCGGATTTCCAGACTGTACAGGAGATCATTTCCAAAGGGCTGCTGGGACGACTGGTAGAATATGAATCTACTTTTGCACGCTATCGTAACTTTATCAAACCTAACACTTGGAAAGAGACAGGAGAATCAGGTGGTGGATTAACTTATAATCTAGGCTCCCATCTCATAGACCAAGCCATCCGATTGTTTGGTATGCCGGAGGCAGTTTTTGCCGATATAGCTACCATGCGTACCCATGGAAAAGTTGACGATTATTTTATGATTCGTTTTCTTCGTCCTTCATTGGCGCCGGATGTAAGAGTTACGCTAAAAGCCAGTTATTTAATGCGGGAAGCTGAGCCCCGGTTTGTTCTTCATGGAACCTTAGGTTCATATGTAAAACATGGAGTCGACAAACAAGAAGCTGCTTTACTGCGTGGCGAAATGCCCGATCAACCTCATTGGGGAGAAGAAACAGAAGAAGAATGGGGATTAATACATACAGAGATTGATGGAGAAGAGATCTGTCGGAAATATCCGGGTATTTCTGGAAATTACGGTGGGTTTTATCAAAACATATATGAACACCTTCGCCTTGGAGAAGCATTGCAGACAGGAGCGCGTGATATCCTGAATGTGATTCGTGTTATTGAAGCAGCTTATCGAAGCCAGCAGGAAGGTAAAGTTATCAGCTTAAAATAAATCTTATACAACATGAGTGACGAAAAGAAAATAATTATCTATCAGGTGCTTACCCGCCTGTTTGGAAACAATAATAATCATTGCATCAATAACGGTGACATTGTTCAAAATGGCTGTGGAAAGATGGCAGACTTCACAGTAAAAGCATTGGGTGAGATACAAAAGTTAGGTGCAACACATATCTGGTATACAGGCATTATTGAACATGCTACACAAACAGATTATCGTCGGTATAATATCCGTCCGGACCACCCCGCTATTGTGAAAGGTAAAGCAGGCTCCCCCTACGCTATTAAAGATTATTATGATGTAGACCCGGATATTGCAACAGACGTTTCCGGCAGGATGAAAGAGTTTGAGAATCTTGTGAACCGTACACATCGTGCCGGACTAAAAGTGATCATTGATTTTGTTCCTAATCATGTGGCCCGTCAGTATCACTCCGATGCACAGCCCGACGGGACAGTAGAACTGGGTGCAAACGATGACCCGACGTATGCTTTCAGTCCGTACAACAACTTTTATTATATTCCGCAAGCAGAACTTCACGGACAGTTTGATATGAAAGGAAGCGCTGCGGAACCTTATCGGGAATACCCCGCCAAAGCAACCGGTAACAATCGTTTTGATGCATATCCCAATATCAACGACTGGTATGAGACAGTGAAATTAAATTATGGCGTAGATTATCCTAACGGAGGTACCTGTAATTTCTCCCCTATTCCGGATACATGGATAAAGATGCTTGATATCCTTCTTTTCTGGGCTTCAAAGAACATAGATGGATTCCGCTGTGATATGGCGGAAATGGTGCCGGTAGAGTTTTGGGAATGGGTAATCCCTCAGGTAAAAGAGAAACATCCCAAACTGTTGTTCATTGCAGAAGTTTATAATCCGGCAGAATACCAGAATTATCTGTTCCGTGGTAAATTTGATTATTTGTATGATAAAGTGGGATTGTATGATACACTACGTAATGTAGCATGCGGCTATGATTCTGCTACAGCTATAACCCGCAGTTGGCAAAGCTTGGGAGGAATTGAGAAGCGTATGCTCAACTTTCTTGAAAATCACGATGAACAGCGTATTGCTTCGGATTTTTTTGCAAGTGATCCTCGCAAAGGAATTCCGGCTCTGATTGTATCAGCCTGTATGAATACAAACCCGATGATGATTTATTTCGGACAGGAATTTGGTGAATTAGGGATGGATAGTGAAGGCTTTAGCGGACGTGACGGACGCACTACAATTTTTGACTATTGGAGTGTAGATACCATACGCCGTTGGCGGAATGAAGGTAAATTTGATGGCAAGATGCTAACGGAAGAACAGAAATCCCTGTACGCTGTCTACCAGAAGATTCTGACTCTTTGCAACGAAGAGCAGGCTATTGTGCAAGGAGCTTTCTTCGACTTGATGTACGCCAACCAAAACGGATGGAGATTCAATGAACACAAGCAGTATACTTTTTTGCGTAAGTATAAAAATGAATTGCTTTTCATTATTGTCAATTTTGATGGTCAGCCGGTAGACATTGCTATAAATGTACCGTCTCATGCTTTTGACTTCCTGCAAATCCCTCAGATGGACTCTTACGAGGCTACGGATTTACTGACTGGAAAGAAAGAAAATATTTGTCTGCTCCCTTATAAGGCAACAGAGGTTTCACTGAGTAGACATAGCGGAAAGATATTGAAAATAACCATCTAATCAGGCTTTTAAAAAGTACGTACTTTTATACATGTAAAGTACGTATTTAATAGTGACTTAAATACGTATTTAACAGGGCGTTAAATACGTACTTTTGTGTTACAGGTTATAGTATATTGTTTTTCCATATCTCATCAATGTTCTAATCTGGAAATTATATGTTACAATCATACAATAAAGAACAAGCTGTTCGGAGGATTAACTACCTGTCAGAACAAGGCAAGCCCTTTATTTTTATCATTAATTATCTGCAAAGTTGTTCGTATATAGAAGAAGCAGACAAGCTTGACCCTTCATTCGTATTGTATAATTTTAATGGTTTTACTAATCAATCACCGACCCTGCTTTGTAATAAAGTGATACGGTGGCAAATCACTCCTCAGCCACTAAGCCAATACAAGCAATCTTTTGACTACGTTATGCAGAATATCCATAATGGTAACAGTTTTCTTACGAATCTGACATGTAGTACTCCAATTACCACCAACTTAAGTTTAAAAGAAATTTTTCTTCATTCCAAAGCAATGTATAAGCTATGGGTAAAAGATGCTTTTGTGGTATTTTCTCCTGAAATATTTGTCCGGATCAATGGAACGTTAATCAGTTCATACCCCATGAAAGGAACAATAGATGCTACCCTCCCATCTGCCTGCCAACAACTAATGGATGACCCGAAGGAAGCGGCAGAACACGCTACAATTGTAGACCTGATACGTAATGATTTGAGTCTGGTTGCAGAAAAAGTGTTTGTGAACCGTTATCGTTATGCTGATACACTGCAGACAAATTCCGGTCCTATTTTACAGACAAGTTCGGAAATTAGCGGTGTTTTGCCTGATGATTATCGTTCACGGTTGGGAGACATTCTTTTTAAACTATTACCTGCAGGTTCTATTACAGGTGCTCCCAAACAAAAGACAATGGATATTATAGCTCGTGCGGAAACATATGAAAGAGGTTTCTATACTGGTATTACCGGATATTTTGATGGTGAGAACCTCGACAGTGCCGTAATGATACGCTTTATTGAACAGCGGGGAGATAAACTTTATTTCAAAAGCGGAGGAGGAATTACCTGTAAAAGTGATCTGAAAAGTGAATACAATGAAATGAAACAAAAAGTCTATGTACCAATTTATTGAAACCATACGAATAGAGAATGGGGCAATACACAATTTAGTCTATCACAATAAGAGGTTAAATCGGACTAGAAATTGGTTCTGGAAAAATTGTACCACTTTGGACCTCACTGATTACATCCGACCTATACAAAGTGAAGGGGTAATAAAGTGCAGAGTGGTATACGATAAAGAAATCAGAGAAATCACGTATGCCCCCTATTCTATTCGCAGCATTGATACACTCCGTGTGGTCCGCTCCGACGAAATAGATTATACTTATAAAAGTCTTGACCGTGAATACTTAAATCAACTCTATGCTTTACGGGAAACAGCCGATGATATACTCATTGTTAAAAATGAGCTGGTCACCGATACTTCCATTGCTAACATAGCTCTCTATAATGGTTCTGAATGGCATACTCCCAAATCTCCTTTACTGAAAGGTACACAAAGAGCATTTCTGTTGGATCAACAAATTATAAAAGAAGAAGAAATAACTTTGAAACAACTTTTTACTTACTCCCGGATCACTTTATTTAATGCAATGATTACTTTTAGAAAAATAGAATTTCCGGTTGGCGATCATATTATTGTATAACTATTATTAACAGCAAAAAAGATTATGTCTACGAACAAAAGCCTTTTGGGGTGTGTTATATAGATGTGTTTTTCATAGTATTAGATATAAGATTAATTAAAAGAGATTGTACCAGCTTGTGATAAGTAAGTACGTCAGAAACAGAAGCGTCTGTTTTTTTGATAAATGTGTTAAAGCATCGGCTTTCTTTAAGTCGATGCTTTTTTATTGCATTTTTTAGTTTGTTACAAATAAAATTCGTACGTTTGTAGAATAAAGATATAGAAAAGAATGACAATGAACATGCCTGTTATCTTTCAATTTTTAAAAAATCTCGCTGCAAATAATAACCGTGAGTGGTTTAACGAGCACCGTGATGAGTATGAAACCGCCCGTACAGAGTTCGAAAATCTTTTGGCAGCTGTAATTTCCCGTATCGGCCTCTTTGATGAGAGCATCAGAGGTGTACAAGTTAAAGATTGTACCTATCGTATCTATCGGGATACCCGTTTTTCATCAGATAAAACGCCATACAAAATTCATTTTGGCGGATATATCAATGCTAAAGGAAAAAAATCCGATCATTGTGGCTACTATGTGCATATTCAGAATGGTTCCTGCATGTTGGCAGGAGGAAGCCTTTGTTTACCTCCTAATATTCTGAAAGCAGTTCGTCAGTCTATTTATGACAATATAGATGAATATATTGCCATAGTAGAAGATCCTGAATTTAAAAAATATTTTCCGGTGATAGGAGAAGATTTCCTGAAAACCGCCCCCAAAGGTTTTCCGAAAGATTTTAAATACATTGATTATCTGAAATGTAAGGAGTATACCTGCGCTTACAATGTACCTGACGAATTCTTCCTTGCCCCCGACTTCCTGGATAAAACAGAAGACGCCTTTCGACAGTTTAAACGATTTGCTGATTTTATTAACTACACAATTGATGATTTCGAATAATAATACCTAATAATAACTTAAAATTTTTTATAACTATGGTAGTAGATACATTAGAAAACCTGGAAAAATACGCGTCACTGAATCCTTTGTTCGCACAAGCTATTGAGTTCTTAAAGTCTCATGACCTTCATGCTATGGAAGTAGGCAAGACCGAATTGAAAGGTGCGGATCTGGTAGTAAACATTGCCCAGACTACTCCAAAGGCCAAAGAGCAAGCCAAACTTGAAACTCATAACGAATTTATCGATATTCAAATTCCTCTTTCAGGAACAGAAGTAATGGGATACACTCCCGGTAAAGATTGTGTACCTGCCGATGCTCCCTATAATGCCGAAAAAGACATTACTTTCTTTGAAGGTTTAGCAGAGACATATGTGGCTGTTAAGCCAGGTATGTTCGCTATTTTCTTTCCGCAAGACGGACATGCTCCGGGCATTAGTCCGGATGGTGTGAAGAAAGTTATTGTAAAAGTGAAAGCATAATCAAACTCATCCTGATATGGAGAAAACATTGAATCTTATTAAAAGTGACCCCTGGTTGGAACCGTATGCTGCAGCTATTACCGGACGGCATCAATATGCCATGGATAAGGAAACCGAACTGACAAACGGAGGGAAACAGACCTTGTCGGACTTTGCTTCGGGATACTTATATTTCGGTTTGCATCGTACAGACAAAGGATGGACTTTCCGTGAATGGGCGCCCAATGCGACCCATATTTACATGGTAGGTACATTCAACAATTGGGAAGAGAAAGAAGAATATAGCCTGAAACGTTTGCAGAATGGTAATTGGGAAATCAATCTGCCCGCGAATGCAATGCAACATGGCGATCTTTACAAACTAATCGTTTATTGGGACGGAGGACAAGGAGAACGTATTCCGGCCTGGGCTACGCGAGTGGTACAGGATGAGAATACAAAAATTTTCAGTGCACAAGTTTGGAATCCGGAGAAACCCTTCAAATTTCGCAAAAAAACATTTAAACCTTCTACTGATCCATTACTTATTTATGAATGCCATATCGGTATGGCTCAGCAAGAAGAAAAAGTTGGAACTTACAGTGAGTTCCGTGAAAAGATTCTTCCTCGTATAGCAAAAGCTGGTTACAACTGTATTCAGATTATGGCCATTCAGGAACATCCGTATTACGGTAGCTTTGGCTACCATGTATCGAGTTTCTTTGCGGCTTCTTCGCGTTTCGGTACTCCTGAAGAGCTCAAAGAACTGATTGATACTGCTCACGGATTGGGGATTGCTGTAATAATGGATATTGTTCACTCTCATGCTGTGAAGAACGAGGTAGAAGGTCTAGGCAATTTTGCCGGTGATCCTAATCAATATTTCTATCCGGGAGCACGTCGTGAACATCCGGCATGGGATTCTCTCTGTTTTGATTATGGCAAAAATGAAGTGATACATTTCTTATTGTCTAATTGCAAATATTGGTTGGAAGAGTATCAATTTGACGGTTTCCGTTTTGACGGTGTAACCTCAATGTTGTATTATAGCCACGGATTGGGAGAAAGTTTCTCTAATTATGGTGATTATTTTAATGGACACGAAGATGACAATGCAATGTGTTATCTGACGCTTGCCAACGAATTAATTCATATGGTGAATCCTAAAGCAATTACTATTGCAGAAGAAGTTTCGGGTATGCCGGGATTGGCAGCCAAAGTAGAAGATGGTGGTTATGGATTTAACTATCGTATGGCTATGAATATTCCGGACTACTGGATAAAAACTATCAAAGAGAAAATCGATGAAGATTGGAAACCTTCCAGTATGTTTTGGGAAGTTATCAATCGCCGTCAGGATGAAAAGACAATATCCTATGCTGAAAGCCATGATCAGGCATTAGTAGGTGATAAGACTATTATCTTCCGTCTGATTGATGCCGATATGTACTGGCATATGCAGAAAGGAGATGAAAATTATACTGTAAATCGTGGTATTGCTCTTCATAAGATGATTCGTCTGCTTACTGCTACCACGATTAATGGTGGTTATCTGAATTTCATGGGAAATGAATTCGGACATCCCGAATGGATTGATTTCCCACGCGAGGGAAATGGCTGGTCGTGCAAGTACGCCCGTCGTCAATGGGATCTGGTAGACAATAAGAATCTGACCTATCACTATATGGCAGATTTTGACGAAAATATGCTGAAGGTCATTAAAAGCGTGAAAGATTTCCAGGCTACGCCAATACAGGAAATCTGGCATAATGACGGCGATCAGGTACTTGTATATCAGCGTAAAGATTTCATATTTGTATTCAACTTCAATCCGAAACAGTCGTTTACAGATTATGGTTTCCTGGTTGCTCCGGGTGCATACGAAGTAATTTTGAACACGGATAGTGTACAGTTTGGGGGCAATGGGTTCTCTGACGATACCATTACACATTTCACGATATCCGATCCTTTATACAAAAAGGAAAAGAAAGAATGGTTGAAACTTTATATTCCTGCTCGTACAGCAATGGTATTGCGTAAAAAGTAAAATAACTACTGTCATAATAAAGAAAAGAGCCATTTTCATATAGAAAATGGCTCTTTTCTTTATTATGATAAGCTTTTACTATTTCAGGCTCTCTTCTACCTGTCCCAACATTTTCTTAATTTCAGCTCTATCCGGAGACAAAGCTACAGCTTCTTTCAAGTAATCTGAAGCTTTCTTGAAATCGGCATCAGCAGCAGCTTTTTCCGTTGCATATTTGTCTGCATCAGAAGTAGCCAGTGGAGCGGCTTTTTTCAACACATTAGCTCCATTATTGTAGAACAACACTCCCAGACTGTAAAGAGCATCTGTTTTCCATTTTTTGTTGCTCAGCGTAGTTACTTGTTTGTAACTTTCTTCTGCCTTATTAATATCATTTGCTTTCTGGAATTTTTGTCCTTCTTTCAAATAATGGATAGCATATAGTTTTTCCATTGTTTTATTACCCGGAGCAATTTTAAGTCCGGCTTCCAATGTTTCCACCATTTCCGCATCCTTTTTCAAATCTTTTAATGCACCAGCTTTACGGGCATATGCATTGGCTACATTATAATTCTTTTGGATGGCCACATCGAAGTATTTCACCGCATCAGCATATTTTTTTATCTGATCAGCACATACACCACAATTATAAGCCATTACGGAATCAGAATTATTTGTTTGCTTCAAATACGCATCGTATTTAGTAAAAGCAACCTGGTAATTCTTAGCATTTAAAGCGTCATTTCCTTCTTTTTTTAATTGATTAGGGTCTGTTTGACCAAAGATACTACCTGTGGCACAGCACAAAGCAGCAAGCAAAATAAATTTTCTCATGGTTCTTAAAATGTGTCTTTTTAATTGTTTATCGTTCAAATGTAACAAGAAATGAATAGAATAACAAAGCTATTTTGTTTTTTATAGGCTCTTTCACACTACGAAACATACATTTTATTCACATATGATGGCGATAAACATACTTCTTTCTGATTGTTTAGAAAGTACATAAGCCTGTTATCAGTTGATTTATATTAATAAATAGATATAAAATAAAAAGATGGATTCTTCTCACGCTTGAGAAGAATCCATCACACACAAACAAAACAAACAATACTCTACATTTTTCTTCTCAGATATCTGTAGAACAGTGATACAAATGTATATTGAAAAAATAAAAGTTGCTATTATGTCTGGAAATTCAGTATCTACATTCGGAAATTTAGTACAAATATTTATTATTTTTAAAACTTGATTATTGCTGATAAGTGGAGAAATAGGCTATCGATATATTAATACAAACTATTATTGAAATGTATGAATTATCAGCCGAATTTATTTCTACAAAGAATTCATACGAAAGCCTGATATGACTTCTAATGATTATTATAAAGCTGACTAAAAAGTAGAATTCAGTTGTATTTCATTGCCACTGCATATGCTCTATTTGTTGATAATCAACCTGTTGTGTAATAATTGAATATTACTAAATTTAGGAAAGATATTTTAGTTTGACAGAGTTTGTGCACAACTGAATCTTGTTAATTACTTTTTATTTATTAGTTTTGCAGTATCAATATAACCAGATAAAATATAGACAAAATGAAGAAATTAAAAAATGTACTACTATTGTTATTACTATTAGCTTCAACAAATAGCATAGCTAGAAGTAGTTTCTCTCAGGACAGCCCGCGAATTGTTAATATCATTAATTTTATTCGTCAAATAGAACCTAGAGATAAAAATATAACAGAACAGGTTTTATATGAGACTGTACACGAACAAGTGAAACTGCTCATGAAATACAATTTGCAAGGAACCTTTCTGTTACAGTACGATGCTCTCATTAATCCTCGTTACCAAGCTCTACTTAAAAAAGAAATAGAACGTGGTTCTGAGGTCGGTGGATGGTGGGAAATTACCCAGCCACACGTTGAAGCTGCAGGATTAACATGGAGAGGACGTTATCCTTGGGATTGGCATGCAAATGTGGGGTTTGCCACTGGATATACTACTGAAGAAAGAGAGAAACTGATAGACGTCTATATGGAAAAATTCAAATCTATATTTGGTAGATATCCGTCTTCCATCGGTTCATGGTTTATAGACGCTCATTCGTTAGAATACATGTATGACAAATATGGTATTATAGCTTCCTGTAATTGTAAAGATCAATATGGAACGGATGGTTACACTTTATGGGGAGGTTATTGGAATCAGGCATATTATCCCAGCCGTCTTAATGGATATATGCCTGCGCAAACAGCCAAAGGACAGATACCGGTACCTGTTTTCCGAATGTTGGGAAGTGACCCTATCTATCAATATGACACAGGTGTAGGACATACAATACAAGGAGTTATTACTTTGGAGCCTGTGTACAAAAATGCAGGTGAAAGCGAGAAATGGGTGAGAAAATTCTTCAAATCTATCTTTGAAGATCCATGTCTTGGGTTCAATTACACACAAGTCGGACAAGAGAATTCATTCACATGGAATACTATGAGAAAGGGACTTGAAATGCAAATGCCAATTCTTGCATCTTTGCAACAGGAAGGTAAAATCAGAATAGAAACATTAGAGACTTCGGGTAAATGGTTTAAGAAGAAATATCCTTTGAATCCACCGACATCTGTTACAACACTAACAGATACATATGATAATGGACAAAAAACAGTATGGTTTAATAGCCGCTATTATAGGGCAAATCTTCTTTGGGAAAATAATACAATCCGTTTTAGAGACATTCATCTTTTTGATGAAAATCTGGAATCTGATTATTTGAAACAAGCTGGTATTTCCAATCAATGTATTTATATGACTTGTCCTATCATTGACGGTTTTCTTTGGAGTACCCCTAATGATTTGGCAGCTATCCGTATATACACGATGGATAATAGTAATCATCCTAAGGAAATTATTATGGACAAAATGTTTGTTAAAGTAATAGGAAAAAAAGCGACTGAGATAATTTGTTGTACTGCTTCAGGGAAAGAGTATACTTTTACTATGAATGAAAAACAGATTGAAATAAAGAGTAATGATCAGAATCAGTGGATGATGAGATTGAATGTAGCCAAAGGTAAAATATTCCCTTTAAATATTGCCAATAACCAACGAATTATGAAAGCGCAAATGAAAAATATCAATTATGGAATCATTTGTGAAAAAGGTATAATGAAACAAGTTAAAGACGGGGTTTTGTTTGTTCCTGAAAAAAACAAGATTGTAATTGATTGTTCAAATCAAAAAATTTGAGATTAGGATAATAAGTAGGTCTTTTGTATGTTAAAAGAATACCTGTTATGTGCTTTTTAAGATTTGAATAAATTGGACTTTTCAAAAACATTTCTCTATAATATAAAACAATCATAATCAGTATCACTCAGAGCCTATAAGAAAAATTTATTTATAGTATAATAATTATTTCGACTTTGGGTTCAAGTGATTATTTGTAGTTATGCATTACAATTAAATAATTCATTAATATGAAATTTACGATGAGAACAATAACAACTTCCTTTGTTTTTTTGACATTTATTGTTATCTGTAACCCGATTTTTGCTCAATTCACAGAAAAAGAATTTGATGTGGATTTATGGGCAAATGGACTCCCTAACACAAATGGTATAGATCATACTCCTTTTGATGATAACATCCAAAATTATAAACCTTCATTACGGATATTCCTGCCTTCGAAAGAAAGAGCGACCGGGCGTGTTATTATTGCTTGCCCGGGTGGTGCATACGGTGGATTGGCTTATAGACATGAGGGGTACGATTGGGCTCCGTTCTTCAACCAATTGGGCATTGCTTATGCTGTCCTGAAATATCGTATGCCAAGGGGAAATCGAGAGGTTCCATTCTCTGATGCGGAAGAGGCCATACGACTCGTAAAAGAAAAAGCAAAAGAGTGGAATATAAATCCGGCAGATATCGGAATTATGGGGTCTTCTGCTGGTGGTCATCTGGCTTCAACAATAGCGACACATACAAAGGCAGATTTGCGTCCGGCATTTCAAGTATTATTTTATCCGGTAATAACTATGGATAAAGCCTTTACTCACATAGGATCGCATGATAATTTATTAAAAAAAGATGCCTCTAAAGAACTGGAAGATATGTATTCTAATGAAAAACATGTGACAGACAAAACTCCCAGAGCCTTTATTGTTTTTTCTGACGATGATAACGTTGTGCCTACACCTAATGGAGTATATTATTATCTGGCATTAAAGAAGAATAGAGTTCCTGCTTCTATCTTCATTTATCCATCAGGAAGACATGGATGGGGATATAAAGGGGATTTTAGGTATCATAAAGAAATGTTGCAAGACTTGAGGGCTTGGCTTGACAGTTTCTAAGAAATATGTGGGAGGAGTAGATTTTTTTCAATAGCGGATATTGCATAAGTTTATTCCAATAATTATAAAAATAGTTTTTAGGGTTCATTTTATACATATGTTTTAAATCTCCCATAAATGACGGCTGAGCCCAAAACATTAGCTCAGCCGTAGTAACTTATTGATAACCACCCAAACAACGAAAGGCAAGCAGTCTTTTTATTGACTACTTGCCTTATCGTTGTGATTCCGAAGCGATTCGAACGCTTGACCCACGCCTTAGAAGGGCGTTGCTCTATCCAGCTGAGCTACGGAACCATCCTTAATTGCGGTGCAAAGGTAATGCTTTTTCTGAAACTTCAAAAATATTTCTGTATTTTTTTGTGTCTTTCTCTGTGCAGAAAAGGCTATAATCCTAAAGGTAAGCCTGTTAAATACCACAAAATAAATAACAAAGTCCAGGCTATTAAAATGTAAACAGAATAACGCCATGTATATCTTAATAGGGAAAGATAAGAGGAGTTCTTGTCATATTGCTGCATATAGGTCAATACTAAAGGCATATAAAAAAGAAAAGGAGTAATGGCATTGGTTGCACTGTCTCCTATACGAAAAGCACACTGCACTACATCCGGAGAGACACCTATTTTATCGAATATCGGAATGAAAATGAATGCCATAAATGTCCATTTGGAGGTTGCAGATACCATGATGAGATTGATCAGCGCACTGAATATGATAAAAAGGATAAGAGTCGACAAGTTGCCAAACTCAATAGAAGAGAGTAGATTTGCTCCCATTATAGCCAGGCACTTGTCAAGGTGTGAGTACTCAAAACAGGCAAACATCTGTGCCGCAAAAAAGGCGATAACAAAATATACTCCCAGTAACTTCATCGGTTGTGCCAAACCTTCTATCACATCTGCATCCGTACGATACCGCCCTGAACTGAATCCGTAGATCATTCCCATAAGTCCGGCTCCCAAGGAAATGAGAAACAATATTCCCATAATAAAAGGAGAACGCATCAAATTGCCACTTACACCACGCAAAATACCATAGGAAGAGAAAGTTAGCCAAAGTACTAAAGCAACATAGGCCACGCCTACAATGATGGCCATTGTTAAAGCACGGCGTTCCTTACGAGAAAGCGGTTTATAACCTTCAAAGAGTGTACTTCCACCATAATTGCCCATAGCCGGAAGTAATTTACGACGCGTTACCCAATAAACTACGGCAGCAATGAGAAAAGTAGAAACAAACATGAAAAAATAATTGCATAACGGCCCCGTATCACCGTGTTCTATACCACCTGCCACTGCGGCTTCTTCTGTGGTGCGGGCCAGCAAAGGATCCATCGTACTTAATACAACATTAGCACTATAACCGCAAGCTACAGATGCATAAGCTGTGATAATTCCAGCTACCGGATGTAACCCCACGGAATGAAACAAAGTAGCAGCAATAGGCAGCAATATAATATAACCAGCATCACCTACTACGTTTGATAGCAATCCCAGGAAAATAACCCAAAGAATAATTTTCTCTTTCTCCTGCTTTCCACGAATTCCCTGCCGGATACAAGCATCTATAAAGCCGGAGTGTTGCGCTACTCCTATACCAAACATAGCTACAATTACCATTCCCAAAGGAGCAAATCCTGTGAAATTGGTGACTATATGACGAAGCAACCAGCGAATACCTTCCGGACTTAACAAGCTTTGCACACGAATTTCCTCACCTGTTTGTGGCAATGTAACGCTTAGTCCGTAGATGTCAAATATCCACGAAAGAAGCACAACGAACATTGTCAGCACAAGGAACATTGTGGCCGGATGTGGCATGCGCCATTTGCTATTCTTCATCGGCTTCCAGATTATCAAGATCGAGGATACGAAGTTCAAATGCACGTACTACCAGACGGGTAGCATTCACCCCTACCCGTTCTCCATTAGGAAAGAGTCGTCCGACAAGATCGTTCTGCCGTTTTTCGAGCGACTTCACTCCAAAAGGCATACCCTTGAGATTGGCTATCATCTCTTTGGTATATCCCAAGGCGAGATGGCGTAAAAAACGTTCGTCATATTCATCGATATCGTAATTGATAACAGCTTCTTGGCGTTTGGCATCGTTACCTACAGAGGCTTTAAAACGATCTACTATCTTCTCAAGTATGGGATAGTTGAATACAAGTTTCTTGCCGTCCATCACTGCTTGTACATCGGTCTTAGTCAACAGTTCACCTGTCTTCAGGATAATGCCGTCTGCTCCTGCATTCAGTACATCTACCCATAGTTTTTCATTCAATATTTCACCTGTGAAGATAAGCACCCGTACTCCTTTGTAACGTTTGAATATATTGCGGCAGATATCTACTCCAATAGTGGTAGAACCACCCAAACCAAGATCGAGCAGTACCAGATCGGGTAATTGGGCTTCCATTAACGGCCAGAATTCTGCTTCAGTCATAGCTGTCCCAATAACTTCTGCATTGGGTATTTCATGCCGGAAAATCTCTTCTGTACCTTTTAATTCCAGCTTTACATCTTCTACGATAATTACTTTAAATTTTCTGTCTTCCATACGTTTCGTTACATATATTGTTATGACTCGTTACACATATTATTATACTGCTTTACATCTATTGTTATCATCGCCTGGGTATGGTAAAGTAAACAGTAAACCCTCCCCCCACAGCAGGCTCGGCATTGATACGGCATCCACGTCGTCCGGCAAATTCATCATGATCGCGAATAATTTGCTTACATATCAGATATTCCGTACCGCGGAGTTCTCCTTTTTCACCTGCAGTCATACGTGCCAGATTGGGATAAAACAATTGGTTCAGCTCTTCTACGCTCTTTTCGCGACGGGTGTCGGTAAAAAGAAAGCGTACATATTCATCCTCTTCTCTGGCTCTTAATTTCAATATTCCGTTTTTAGACCCATCGAGCGCTTCGTCTATCAGATTTTCAAGAAGAAAACGAAGTTGATTGATATCTCCGATAACCCGGCCCTCCGTTGGTTCGAGCATTAACTCAACTCCGGTTCTTTTTCCCTTACTAACCCTCCGGAAATACTTAGCTGCATATTCAAAAAGATCGGAAACCTGAATCGTACTCCGCCGGAATGTAACCTCTTCCAATTGCCGGGAAGCACAGGAACTAAGGATGGTAAAGATGCCTTTGTAGTACTCTATCAATTCACTGATAGCTTCCACATTCTCCCGTTCTTCTGCTTCTGAAAGATTTTGTGTATTCAACTTACCAACGATCTGTTTTATTTTATTGGGATAATAAACAGTCTCGTGTTTGATGGTAGAAAGGCAATTATCGAGTACCATATTCTGAACATGCAGCATACTGTCTTCCCAGGAAGCACGTTGTGCCTCTTCATGTGCAGATTCAATATCCCGGTATTTCATTGCCAGTTTCACTACAGCATTGAACACTACGATTGCTACGTAACGGGCCACCAATTCAAACAGCAAACGATCTGTTTCTAATTCAGTTCCTTCACGGCGTTCCAGGTAAAGCACACCTACACACTGATGCTCTCCTCCGGCATCCACCATCAATGGAATGGCCTGTGCAAGCCCGTCAGACTGATAAGCTTGCTCATTAAAACAACGTTGCATCAACTCAGGCATCGCATCAAGCCGAGGATTGGAAGCAAACTCTAAATGATGGGTAGTCTCATTGTACACGGCAAGGCTGAGTCTATCAATTGTGAGTAATTCGTTGATAGAATCAAATGCTTCGTCAACGAGTCGTTGAGGAATCTCCTTCAATGTATCCTCTTCGCGCTGTAAGGCTTCGGCCGACTCCTGTGAACGTATCAGTGAAGAAGCGAAAACTTTTTTGTTTATCTCAAGCACCTGTTCTAAATTCAGACGGTTGAGCAGGCGTTTGCGTATATAGATTAGATAATAACCTGCCAGAGAGATTACCAACAAAAGGATGCAAAGGATAATACCTACTATCTTGTTCGTTGTAGAACGTTCCAATTGGCGGCAGTATCCCTCCAACGACTGATCTTCACTTTGCAGCTTATAAAGGGCTGTAAATGCTGCATTATTATAATTATATCCGTCCAACTGTTTTAGTGCAAGAAAAGCGACCGCTGCTTCATTCCTTATATCCAGTATGGCATGGAAGTCTGAATCGAACATTTCATTCCACCAGGTCAGTTCGGCCGGAGTACCTTCACCAACCAGTTTCATGTATCGATAGGGCCGGCGGGCATATTTCTTATAATGCTTGTTCAACACCTTAATAGCGGAGTCTGCATATTGCAGGGCCGCTTCATAATAACCGTCTACATTAGCAAAATAGGCTGCATTGGCATAGTCTGATGCTTCGTCAAGCAATTGTTCATAATTGGAATCTACAGCCAGGCCTACGGAGTCTATTGCAGATGGAGCAAATGCCTGTTTAGCTTCTTTTACACAAGAAGAGCACAGGTATGAAGGCAATAGCAAACATAACAGCATTCCTATTATCTTTCGTACTCCCGGCGGAAGACGGAAATAAAAACGGCTTCCCCTACCCGGTTCACTTTCAACGCTGAACAGGCATACCCGGAACAAATCATTTGTTTTACGATACTTTTCAATGATACCTTTACAGTTCATCAGTCCGAAGCCACTTCCTTTATTCTGTCTCAGTATTTCCGTATCCTCAGTATCTTTCATTCCGATAGCACGTGAATCGTATACCTTCTCGCCAATAATACGCGCCACATCTTCGGCAGAAAGTCCACGTCCGTTATCTTCTACCGATATTTCAACGTATTCTTCAGTCTGGCGGGCATAAATATGTATTTTCCCTCCTTCAGGAGTATATTTACGGGCGTTTTCGGCCAATGTATTTATCATAAACAAAGTCAATGCCTTGTCTGCCTTTACCAATACCTGTGTAGATTCTATTTCGAGTGTCTGATTCTTCATTTCAAAGGCTCTGCGTCCTTTCCCTAAAAGTTCGAAAAGCTCGTTCAGGCTGAAAATTTCTATATTTAGGCTCAATGTACCCTGTTTCATCTTAATCCACAAGGCAAGAATATCATTGTATTCATTGATCGTAGTCACTAACTCGTCAATGTATTGATATTTTTCTTTTTTGATCCGCAGATCTTTCATGAAACCTTTTTCCGTCAGTTTGTGCACCTCGTTGAGTATGCGGTCTATATAAGGATTGATACCATTCACAATGGCAAGACACGACTTCTTTATCAGATTCTGGCGTTTGTTGGCAGCAATATGTTGTTCATAGACATAACGTTGCTTTTCCAGTTGATTACGCTCGTCACTGAGGGTGGCAATGGCCTGCTCATTATCCATAGCCCACTCCACATAGGGTATCAATATATGTACCAATGCCTGTTCATCGCGGCTCAGCCGATGATTGTGAACGAAATTTGCCTTTCCTTCTTCGGTAACCTCCAATGTAATCCGGTCCGGTCCGAACAAGCGGTCAATACCTTGCTGAATAAGAGGTATATTCATCGGAATAAAAGCTGTAATATCCCGGCAGAGAATCAGCGTCTGTTGCAACCGTTCGGTGTAAATACGATTTTTTATTTTAGAACGTTTATTGAAAATCCAGAATAAAACGATTACCAGGAACAAACCTACCGTAACAAAGAAAAGTACGATATTTAACTGTTTGGACTCTGCTTCCAGATAGGCGTAACGACTTTCCAGTTCCTTGTCCTGACGGGTATCATTTAATATATCCAGGTAGATATTGCGGTTGTAGTCGGACTCCGGCTTCATACCTAAACCTGCATAAGAGACACTCAACTGTTCGCGAATACGGGATATCCATTCAGGTACAGTTTTGACTCTCTCCTGCCCTATCCATGTCATTTCGGTGAAAATGGTGTCAGCACCGACAAAAGGCTGCAGTTTGTCCAACGTATCGGCATCATGGTGATAATACAAAAGATGATGATGATTTACGCATTCCAGTGCTTTACCCAGAGAATCGAGTGCTTCGGAATACAGACCATGAGCATTGAAGTACTTTCCGATAGAGACATAAGCACCGGCAATCTGATACAGGTCATCGTATTCCTTGAAAGTCTGTAAGGCCTTTTCTCCCAATCTTAAAGGTAATAAAGAGTCAATTGGTATGCCCAGCTGCTTCAATGAATGTGAACGTCTTGACACAATCAGATCAAAATCTCCTTCAGGTATCAGCAGGTTAGCCAATCCCTGCATACTGTTTCCGACAAAATAAAGATAACCTTCACGGGAAGCCAGTCGCCAGGTAGTATAGAGTTCGTCATATTCATGTAATTTCCGTTCGTCCGGTGTATCACCTTCACACAAAGAAGCCGATCCTTTGATATAATGAAAATAAAGGTATTGATTGGTATCTTCATTCAAAGCTTCGTCTTGCGGAATCTTATCCAGTGCTGCCATTGCTTCGGGACGTTGCTGAAGATAATAATAGTAAACGGCAGATACTATAAAAAACTCAGTAAAGGCATAATTCAACCGTAGCGTCTCATGCTTGTCTGCAAAAACATTACTGTCTTCACGAATACGTTTCATTCGCCGCATAGCGCTGTTGCGATAATCGTAATATTCTTTGTTCATGCCCGCCCGCTGGTAGATTTTCATCAGTCCCACATCCGCAATAAGCAATTCCAGTTCATTTTTAGTGAGTCCGTATACTTCTTTGTGCAAACCTTCAGCGCGTTCAAAATCCATTTTCATAAATGCACAAAATCCCAGATTATTGCAAGCCTCTGCTTTTCCCTGGTTGTAAAGGCGGGATTTGTTATAGGCTTCCAATGCAGGATGATAGGACGAATCCAGATTTTTGTAACGATAAGCATACGCTCTTCGATTCAAAGAGTCGATAAAACGTACCTCTTTGGTAGGTGCTGTACCGACACACGAAAAGAGTGCTGTGAGCAACAGCATGCACAGTATATACAAAGGTAGGTGACGGTTCATCGTTTTAATAATTATTCGATGTGCCAATTACCATGCGGTATGTTAAAATAGTGTAGCCAATTAGCATATTGGCACATTATCCTATTGGCGCATTATTTAATCTCGCAAATCTACAAATATTTCCCGTGAATAGGAATGAAAAAATATTTTTTCTACAATAAGTCTTTTAGATTGTCGGGAGATTTCATACCTTTGCGGGCAAATTAACAAATAGGTAACAACTATTATAAAATGAGCGAAAAAGCACCCTTTATGGTATTCTCGGGAACCAATTCGAGATACCTGGCAGAGAAAATCTGCGCCAGCCTCAATTGTCCTTTGGGAAACATGAATATCACCCATTTTGCAGATGGTGAATTTGCTGTTTCTTACGAGGAGTCAATCCGTGGTTCACATGTATTCCTGGTTCAATCCACTTTCCCAAACTCTGACAATTTAATGGAACTTCTGCTGATGATTGATGCAGCAAAAAGAGCATCTGCAAAGAGCGTAGTTGCTGTTGTTCCATATTTTGGTTGGGCTCGTCAGGACAGAAAAGACAAGCCTCGTGTTTCTATCGGCGCAAAATTGGTAGCCGATTTACTTGCAGTAGCAGGTATTGACCGTCTGATCACAATGGACCTTCATGCTGACCAGATTCAGGGATTCTTTAACATTCCGGTTGACCATTTGTATGCTTCGGCAGTGTTCCTTCCCTACATTCAGTCACTGCATCTGGAAAATTTAGTTATCGCTACTCCTGACGTAGGCGGTTCAAAACGTGCAAGTACATTCTCAAAATACCTCGGTGTACCTTTGGTACTTTGTAATAAATCGCGTGAGAAAGCTAACGAAGTTGCCTCTATGCAGATTATTGGTGATGTAAAAGATAAAAATGTTGTTTTAATTGATGATATCGTAGATACAGCAGGTACGATTACTAAGGCCGCCAATATTATGGTAGAAGCCGGTGCAAAATCTGTACGTGCTATTGCAAGTCATTGTGTTATGTCAGACCCTGCTTCTTTCCGTGTACAAGAATCAAGTCTTACTGAAATGGTATTCACCGATAGCATCCCCTATTCTAAAAAATGTGCTAAAGTAAAACAGTTAAGTATTGCAGATATGTTTGCCGAAACGATCAGACGTGTCGTGAGCAACGAATCAATCAGTTCACAATACATTATCTAAGACAAACGATCCTGATAAATAAAAAAGTGGCGGCACAAATAATAAAGATTGTGTCGCCACTTTTTGTAAAGCCCATTTTAAAGTGCAAATTAACGTCGATTTTTGTAGATCAAGAGTTCTACCATTTGAATTAATTCTTTGCGAAAATTTGCGTTAATCTGCGTTTCAACTAAAAAGTATCTTTTCCGTACGGGAGCTCCCTACTCCAATCTTCCAAATTTATAGTTCCCTTTACGAATAACTTTGCCATTACTATCTGTTTCAACAAACGGCCCGTGCTTCTTTCCCTGCTTGAAGAATCCTTCGTAACGATGTCCGTCTTTATCTTCCTGGATACCTTTACCTTCTTCAAGGCCATTTACAAATCCGCCTTTATACTTTGTGCCATTGGTCAGAATTAATATTCCTTCTCCATTGGGCTGATTATTTTTCCATTCTCCATCGTATGTATCACCGTTACTCCAGGTGTACTTACCACGCCCGTTTCTTTTGTTCTCTTTCCAGTGTCCTTTATATACAGCTCCGTTTGCCCAGGTAAATGTACCCTCACCATCCTGCATACCGTTCTTGAAATTTCCTACATATTTATCGCCATTCGCATGATAATAGATACCTGCTCCGGTGCGTTCACCCTGTACATATGAACCTTCATAGCGATCTTCTCCCAAATAGAAAATACCTTGTCCATGTTGCAGATCGTCCATCCAGTCACCTACATATTTTTCTCCGTTGGTATATTCGAAAGTTCCTTTACCTTCACGGACATCGTTCTTCCATTCGCCATCATATTTGCAGCCGTTGTTCCATGCCAACACACCTTTGCCGTCTTTCTTATCATTTTTCCAGGTACCTACATATTTCGAACCGTCTCTCCAGGTATATGTGCCCTGACCTTCTCGTTTATCATTAGCCCAATTCCCTTCATAGATATCTCCGTTATGGTAATACATCGTACCTTGTCCATGTTGATAGTCCTGGAACCACATACCATCATAGCGGTTATTATTCATAAAGTAGAAAATTCCTTTTCCATGCTGCTGATCCTGAAACCATTGCCCTTCATACTTTTCTCCATCAGGGAAGGTATATATTCCGAAGCCTTCACGTTTTCCCTTTACATACTCCCCTTCGTATACGTCTCCATTCTTAAAAACAGTCTTTCCTTTACCATTTGGTTTACGGCCTTTCATCTCTCCGGTATACACGGAGCCGTCTTTAAATGTATAGTTTCCTATCTTGATTTCAGTGGAGAAAGTGTCTTTTATTTTTCCGAAAAAACCACCTTTGTTTTGTGCTATAGCGCCTTCCTGAGAAAGAAAAACCAATATGAGTGCAGTATATAGATATTTCATTAATTTACAGATTACAAGTTACGAATTACGATTAGCGATGTGACAAAGATACAATTTCTCAGGCAAAACACACAGCTATCATCCCCTTTTTATGACAACTTTTTACCTGCGATGACCTCTTTTAATGTCTCTTTGCACAAATAGCGATTGGCCAATTCTTTCATTTCTTCGGGTGTAACTTCCTTTACAGCCTGCAATGAGCGGGCAAAATAAGTATCATCAAGCTTTGAAGTGTAGATGAACATCCACGCATCTGCCAATGAGAAAGGGGATTCATAATTACGACACATTTCTCCTAACATATAGTTGCGTACCATTGTCAGTTCACTCACAGGTACGGGTTCAACCTGTAATTTATCAATCTCATGATAGACCTCCCTGATTAAAAGCTCTACATATTCATTATCTGCTTCCGTACTAATCAGAATCATGCCGCTTCCGGGATAAAACAGGGTACCTGCTGAAATGCCATAAGTATATCCCTTATTTTCCCGGATATTAGACATCAGCCTACTGCCAAAATAACCTCCGAAAAGGGTCATCAATACACGTAGTTTAAGATAATCCGGATGCGTACGTTCAATAGTTGTAGCGCCTAACTTTATGGCACTCTGTAACGCATCATCCCGTTCTACAAATATTCTTTTATCAGGCGTAGTGGTAAAAGTATATTCTTTTTTCACCAAAGGATACCGATAGTTACCAAAAGGAGTATTACCGAAAGCAGACTCTACCTTGTGGATAACATCATCTGTTACGTTACCGGACAAGAAAATTGCGCAATTACCGGAATGATAATATTCATCATAAAATTCACGAAGCACGTCGGGAGTTATCAAACGGTAATCTTTCTCTTCTGTTAAACGCCCACATGGGTGTTCGTTTCCATAAAGTGCAGTGAGCAAACTTCGTTGAGCAAGAAAATCAACTTTGGAGGAATTAACAAGATATTGCTGTATGTTTACATCAAGTACTGTGTTCAGCTCTTTTTCGGGGAAAAGAGGCTCTTTTATTATAGACTCTAATATTTCGAGTGTTTCAGCGAAATACTTATTTAAAGAATATAGCGTGATATATGCGTATTCCGACGAACTGGAAAGTTCCAACCATGCACCATAATAATCCAGTTTCTCTGCAATCTCCGAAGCAGTGTACTTAAGAGAGCCTTCACGAAGCATCCGATTCGTGAAAAGAGCCTGTAATTTCTGAGTTTGCTGCCATCGCCCTCCGGCAAAAAGAATGTCCATACGTACTACGTCCTGTTCTCCTGCCTTGATTACCGCCAAAGGAATGCCATTGGGCAACGTAGTCCGCATTGGAAGGGTAACAATCAAATTTTCCAGGTCCTGGATCTCGGGTTGTATCGTTCTATCCATGGTTGCGATATAAAATCATTTTTTATTTTTCAGAAACTCCTCTGCTCGTGCGAGATCCTGGGGGGTATCAATACCAATCGTCTCTACTTCACTGACTCCTACTTTGATTGTATAACCATTCTCTAGCCAACGGAGTTGTTCCAACGATTCGGCCAGTTCCAAAGAAGACTGTGGAAGCGAAGTTATCTCTTTCAATATTTCGGTACGATAGGCGTAAAGTCCAATATGTTTATAGTAGGTATGATTCTGAAGCCATTCGGACTTTTCCACACCGCGCAGATATGGAATCACAGAGCGACTGAAATACAATGCATTCCAGTTCTTGTTTACTACTACTTTAGGTGAGTTTGCATTTTCCAGGGTTTCAAAAGCATCATTAGTATCAAAAGGTTTAACTAATGTAGCTATTTGAGTCGTTGCATCTTCAAAACAGGCTTTTATTGCCTGCAATTGTGATGGCTGGATAAAAGGTTCGTCCCCTTGTATATTAACCACAACATCAAAATTACCACCAATTTTAGTCGCAGCTTCATAACAGCGGTCCGTGCCGCTCTTATGTTCTACGGACGTCATGACTACTTTACCACCAAAAGCTTTTACCGCAGCCTCAATACGCACATCGTCCGTTGCCACATAGGCGTCATCAAGTATCCCTGCCACTTGTTCGTATACACGCTGTATTACGGTTTTTCCTCCTAATATAGCCAGCGGCTTTGCAGGAAAACGTGTAGAAGCATAACGGGCAGGTATTATTCCTATAAATTTCATATTATTTTAAATCTAAGTAATCTAACTCTTTTAATCCTTTCCGGACATATTCTTGCTTCATATCCTTTGGTCTCAATATCTTGCCGTCGTACATCAACAGGTCTATATCCAGACAGATTTTTTCTTTCACTTTATCACCAGGTCGACGACCGGCTTCACGTTCTATGGCTTTCAGCTCATCTACTACGCACTCTTCATCCAATTCGGTAACAAACTCTGCCACCTGATTGGAAAACAATGCGAAACTCCTCAAATACAGTGGCTCTGTTTCCTCCTCCGTTGCAAAACGAACAGTAGGAAACAGAGCCTGTAGCCTTTGGCGTGCCAGAAGGAGGTTCTTCTTCCGGTTGTAGTTACTTCCAATACAGATAAGACAACGCTTCAATGGTAGAATTTTTAATTAAACAGATCGTCTAGTCCAAGTTCTCCAGAGTCTTCTGAGCCAATCTCCGATCCGGCACAAGGATCAAATCCTTCGGGTAACTGGAAATGCTCTGTCGGATCGTATCCTAATGTCTTGTCGTCAAATACCTTTTTCATATATTTTCCCCAGATAGGTAATGCCAAAGAAGCTCCTTGTCCGTAGGTCATCGTATCAAAATGAATATCACGTTCCTCGCCTCCTACCCAGCAACCGGATACAAGTGAAGGAACAAAACCCATAAACCAACCATCGGAATTAGCATTCGTAGTACCTGTTTTACCACCCATATCGGCTGTAATACCATATCGGCTGCGAACACGTCCACCAGTACCTTCGTTGATTACTGCACGGAGCATCACCAACATTTTATAAGCACTCGACGCACTGATAACTTCATCCATTTGCGGAGCAAACGTTGAGAGTACATTACCTTCATTATCCTCGATACGGGTAACAAACAATGGTGCCACACGAATACCCTTATTGGCAAATGCCGTATAAGCGCTCACCATCTCTCCTACCGAAATTTCACATGGACCGAGACAAAGCGATACAGTTGGCATTATGTCTTTGTTGCGAACCCCAAAACTATGTATCAACCGTACCAATGCATACGGATTCAATTTCCCCATCAAATATGCCGATACCCAGTTACTGGAATTAGCCAATCCCCATTTCAGGGTTACAAGTTCTCCGTAACGTTTTTTAGTACTGTTACGCGGAGTCCAGGGTATACCGTTTTCATCCATTAGCGTCTGCTCTACGTGGCGGGTTTCGTCACAAGGAGAATACCCGTTTTCCATAGCCAGCGCATAAAGGTAGGGTTTTATTGTAGAACCCACTTGACGGCGTCCCACCATAGCCATATCATACTTGAAATAGTTATAGTTGGGGCCTCCCACGTAGGCTTTTACATGTCCATTGAACGGATTCATTGACATAAACCCGGTACGTAGAAAATGCTTATAGTATTTAATAGAGTCCATTGGTGTCATGATGGTATCTTTTTCACCTGCCCAACTGAACACAGACATCTCCTCCGGTGTATTGAATGCCTTCTTGATTTCAGCTTCCGAAGCCCCGTCTTTTTTCATTGCCCGATAACGATCTGTTTGCTTTACAGCTCTTTCAAGGATTTCGTCAATCTGCTGTTGAGTCAGCATATTGCTGTATGGTGCTTTTTTACGGCCTTTTTTCTCTTTGAAGAATTGTGCTTGCAAATCTTTCATATGTTCTTCTACAGCTTCTTCGGCATAACGTTGCATGCGCGAATCGATGGTCGTATAAATTTTCAAACCATCGGTGTAGACATTGTAATTTGAACCATCCTTCTTTTTATTCTTTGCACACCACCCATAAAGAGGATCGGTTTCCCATGAAAGTGAATCCTCATAAAACTTCTGCATTTGCCAACCACGATAATCGCTTTTATCCGGTTTTTTAGCAGTCAGTACTCCACGTAGATATTCACGGAAATAAGTTGCAAGACCTTCATTATGCCCTACGCGATTGTAAGTCAGCGTTAACGGAAGCGCCTGCAAGGAATCGCGTTCTGCTTCGGTAATATATCCTGCTTTCTCCATTTGGCTAAGAACAACATTGCGACGTCCCAAAGCATTCGCCCGTATCTTCGAATTGCGGGATACCGGATTGTAGAGTGAAGGATTCTGGCACATGCCTACCAGCATGGCGGCTTCTTCCGTTTTCAGATCTTTGGGTTCGCAACCGAAATAAGTGTGAGCTGCCGTTTTTATACCTACTGCATTATTCAGAAAGTCAAATTTATTAAGATACATCGTCAGAATTTCTTCTTTTGTATAGTAGCGCTCCAGCTTCACAGCAATTACCCATTCAATCGGTTTCTGAAGAAGGCGCTGAAGCGTATTGCTTGCAACATTTTCGGTAAATAGCTGTTTGGCAAGTTGCTGAGAGAGTGTGCTACCTCCACCGGCACTTTTCTGCATCAAGATACCACGTTTCACTATGGCTCTGGAAAGAGCTTTCACATCAATACCCGAATGTTGGGCAAAGCGGACATCTTCGGTGGCAATCAAAGCGTTAATGATGTTGGGAGATAAATCAGCATAACTGCTGTAAACACGATTGTTCTGCTTTAATGAGAAAGTTCCGAGTACTTTTCCATCTTCGGAAAATATTTCGGCTGCAAATTTATATTCCGGATTTTCGAGTTCTTCTACCGGAGGCATATAACCTATCCAGCCATACGATATAGAAGCAAAAACAACCACACAAAGCAGTACTACTGCAGCAAAAAATATCCAAAGGGCTTTTATTATTTTTTTTATCATTGCGTTCTGTTACGAAATTATCAGTTTATTAAGTTGCAAAGATAGCTATTATTCAGAGAACGTACAAATTTCAATTCAAATCAAAGTTATTGAAAAGCAAAAAATAACTAAGAGCCAGTATGGATTCTCCTGTGGAATGCAATTTTCAACTTTCAACTTTTAATTTTCAACTTCATTCGTTGCAGATACCGCATTTTCTCTCTACCTTTACAGTCTGAAAACAAGTTCTATCAATATTAAAGATAACAGAATGGAAAACAGAAGTTTAGTAACCATTGCCGAGCATTCGAAAGAAAAGATACTTTATATGCTTGAAATGGCGAAGCAGTTTGAACAAAATCCCAATCGTCGGCTACTTGAAAATAAAGTGGTAGCCACTTTGTTCTTTGAGCCATCTACCCGTACCCGACTTAGTTTTGAAACAGCTGCCAATCGTCTTGGAGCACGTGTAATTGGGTTTAGTGATCCCAAAGCTACCAGTTCATCTAAAGGCGAAACGCTGAAAGATACGATTAAAATGGTAAGTAACTATGCTGATATTATCGTCATGCGTCACTACCTGGAAGGAGCTGCCCGCTATGCAAGCGAGATAACAACAGTACCTATTGTAAATGCCGGAGACGGAGCCAACCAACATCCATCGCAGACAATGCTCGATCTTTACTCGATCTACAAAACACAAGGTACACTCGAAAATCTGAATATCTATCTCGTTGGCGATCTTAAATACGGACGTACCGTTCACTCCTTGCTAATGGCCATGCGCCACTTCAACCCTACTTTTCATTTTATAGCTCCCGATGAGCTGAAGATGCCGGAGGAATATAAAATATATTGTAAAGATCATAATATAAGATACGTAGAACATACTGATTTTACCGAAGAGACGATTGCCGAAGCCGATATTCTTTATATGACCCGGGTACAACGCGAACGCTTCACCGATCTGATGGAATACGAACGAGTGAAAAATGTATATATCCTACGCGCTCAGATGTTGGAGAATACACGACCTAATCTGCGCATTCTTCATCCGCTGCCTCGTGTCAATGAAATAGCTTATGATGTGGATGAAAGCCCGAAAGCTTATTACTTTCAACAGGCGCAAAACGGATTGTATGCCCGTGAAGCCATTTTGTGTGATGTATTAGGAATTACATTGGAAGATATAAAATAGAGTTAATGACCAAAGATATGAACGAAAATAAACAAGCCCTGCAAGTGGCTGCCCTCCGAAACGGGACTGTCATCGACCATATACCCAGCGAAAAACTGTTTACCATCGTACGGTTACTCGGACTGGAACACATGAAGAACAATATCACTATTGGCTTCAATCTTGAAAGTAAGAAACTGGGACGAAAGGGTATTATCAAAATAGCCGATAAGTTTTTTTGCGATGAAGAAATTAACCGCATTTCAGTAGTGGCTCCACATGTGAAGCTGAACATTATCCGTGATTATGAAGTTGTAGAGAAGAAGGAAGTGCGCATGCCGGACGATCTGAAAGGGATTATAAAATGTGCCAACCCAAAATGTATCACAAATAATGAGCCAATGGCCACCCTGTTCCATGTAGTGGACAAAGACAACTGTGTGGTGAAATGTCATTATTGTGAAAAGGAACAGCGGAGAGAAGAATTTACAATAACCAAGTAATTGACGATTGGACGATTTACTATTGAAGAATACTATTTATTGTCAATCTATACATAAGAGTAATTTCAATCGTAAATAGTAAATCGTCTAATTGTAAATATTTAATTTATGCGTGTTGACTGGAAACCTGGAACAATGATTTATCCGTTGCCGGCCGTCATGGTGAGTTGCGGAAATAAAGAAAGTGAATACAATATAATTACAGTGGCATGGACGGGAACGATTTGTACGAACCCGCCCATGTGTTATATATCCATACGTCCGGAGCGCCACTCCTACTCCATAATAAAGAGAAACATGGAATTTGTGATTAATCTCACAACAGCAGAGATGGCATTCCCTACAGACTGGTGCGGAGTACGTTCAGGGAAAGAATATCATAAGTTTGAGGAGATGAAGTTAACGCCGGGTAAATGTACCGTAGTTAATGCCCCACTCATTGAAGAATCACCACTCTGTATAGAGTGTAGAGTAAAAGAAATCGTATCGTTAGGATCACACGATATGTTTATCGCCGATGTAGTAAATGTACGTGCTGACGAAAGCCACCTGAACCCGGAAACCGGAAAGTTAGAACTGGCAGAAGCCAATCCACTGGTGTATGTTCACGGTGGATACTACGAATTGGGTAGTAAAATAGGAAAGTTCGGATGGAGCGTCGAGAAGAAGAAATAACATGTTAACTGAATAATATGCCAATAATGCCGGTAGAAATAAAACAGATGCGTTCAGTCAATGACATACACACAAAATGTATGTCTCTTTCGTATGTCTGCAAAATAGCAGGTATAATGGCATATTGCCTTTTTGTATCACTATCAGTTGCCTCTGCACAAAGTGGTAAAAGCCCGGATAAAATAGACCGTCCCAATCACAGAAGATTCAATATCGGGATAAAGGCTGGCTTTAATGCTTCCATGTTTTTGGTATCGGATTTTAAGATTAAAGATGTGACCATTGATGAGATTCAGAACAACTATAAACTGGGTTACTTTGGTGCACTTTTTATGCGTATCAACATGAAAAGGCATTTCATTCAACCGGAAATATCCTATAACGTCAGTAAGTGTGAAATAACTTTCGATAAACTTGGATCACATCACCCGGACATTGAGCCGGATTATGCTTCGGTCACTTCCATGATCCATAGTATTGATTTTCCGATGCTCTATGGATATAATGTGGTGAAAGAGGGGCCTTATGGTATGTCTATTTTCTTTGGACCGAAACTTCGCTATATCTGGGGAAAGAAAAACGAAATCACTTTTGAGAATTTTGACCAGAAAGGAATACATGAACGTCTGTACCCTTTCAATCTGAGTGCCGTTATTGGCGTAGGTGTAAACATCTCCCGTATATTCTTCGATTTCCGATATGAGCAGGGAGTACACAACATTTCCAAATCGGTAACGTACGATAATATAAATTCTGACGGGAGTACCGGAGTAAGCAATATCACCTTCCATCGGCGCGATCAGGTACTCAGTTTCTCATTAGGAGTGATATTTTAATAGATAAATCTGCTTTTTTTTGTCGGATTATCATTCTTTTTCCATAAATTTGTGCGCTTAATAAAGAATCTCCAATAAGAAACTTATTTTTATATAATACAGAATGAAAAGAGACGATTTAATTTTCGATATTATCGAAAAAGAGCATCAACGTCAGCTTAAAGGTATCGAGCTGATAGCATCAGAAAACTTCGTGAGTGACCAGGTGATGGAAGCAATGGGTTCCTGCCTTACCAATAAATACGCCGAAGGATATCCCGGTAAACGTTATTATGGGGGATGTGAAGTGGTAGATCAAAGCGAACAAATCGCTATTGACCGTCTGAAAGAAATCTTTGGTGCCGAATGGGCTAATGTACAACCCCACTCAGGAGCTCAGGCCAATGCGGCTGTATTCCTTGCCGTATTAAATCCGGGAGATAAATTCATGGGATTAAATTTGGCACATGGCGGACACCTATCTCATGGTTCATTGGTCAATACTTCCGGCCTTATCTATACTCCATGTGAGTACAATCTTAATAAAGAGACAGGTCGCGTTGATTACGATCAGATGGAAGAAGTTGCTCTGCGCGAACATCCCAAAATGATTATCGGTGGTGGTTCGGCATACTCTCGTGAATGGGATTACAAACGTATGCGTGAAATAGCAGATAAAGTAGGCGCTATCCTTATGATAGACATGGCACACCCTGCCGGACTTATTGCTGCCGGTCTGCTGGATAACCCTTTGAAATATGCACACATCGTCACTTCAACAACACATAAAACATTGCGTGGCCCACGTGGAGGCGTTATCATGATGGGTAAAGACTTCCCTAACCCATGGGGTAAGACTACTCCGAAGGGAGAAATCAAAATGATGTCTCAGTTACTGGATTCAGCTGTATTCCCTGGAATTCAGGGTGGTCCGCTGGAGCATGTTATTGCAGCCAAAGCCGTTGCTTTTGGTGAATGCTTGCAACCGGAATATATAGAGTATCAGAAGCAAGTACAAAAAAATGCCTCTGTATTGGCTCAGGCACTGATTGATCGCGGTTTTACAATCGTATCCGGTGGTACGGACAATCATTCAATGTTAGTAGACCTGCGTTCAAAATACCCTGATCTGACAGGTAAGGTAGCAGAGAAAGCATTGGTAGCCGCTGATATTACAGTAAACAAAAACATGGTACCGTTTGATAGTCGTTCTGCATTCCAGACTTCTGGTATACGTTTAGGTACTCCTGCCATCACTACCCGCGGTGCAAAGGAAGATCTAATGTTAGAAATTGCTGAAATGATTGAAACAGTACTCTCTAATGTTGATAATGAAGAAGTAATAGCACAAATTCGTGCACGTGTCAACAAAACGATGGAGAAATATCCGATCTTTGCCTATTAAAAGCCGGAATACATAAATTAATAATTTACAACTTAGAGCCCGTGTATCATCTGTGAAGAAGATACACGGGATTTTTTTTCTTCATTGTGAACTTTTTGTTTTAAATGATGTTCTTACTACATAAAAACGAGAAAAGATAATAAACCTATACTTAATTATGAAGCTGAAAAATCTATTATTAATGGGCGTTATGCTAATTGCAACCAGCGCCGTAGCTCAGGAGAACTGTACCTTCTTCTTCCCTAACCAAGAGGGACAACAAGTAACCCGCAATTGCTATACAGCTAACGGAAAGCTCTCCAGTATCCTCGTTTATCGTGTAGACCAGGTCTATGATTATCCATCCGGTACAGAAGCAATAGCCAGTTACACCTTCTCCAATGCTGCCGGTAAGCTTATAAACTCCGGGCAAATGGTAGCACGCTGTAACGATGGAGATTTCTCTATGAGTATGAACGGTGCTACCACTTTCCCTGCTGCAATGGATATGATGAATACAGATGTATACATGATCGGTGATTTGATGAATTATCCGGATGCGATGTCTGATCCGACAGATCCGGACGATGACAATGAATTTGACGACGCTACCATACGCCTGTATCAGAAAGGAAACAAAAACAATCGCGCAGAAATTACTCTCTCTGACCGACGCTTTGTTGCTACAGAAAGTGTAGATACTCCTGCAGGTCCTTTTTACTGTACGAAAATTAAATATGACATAGACATCTGGACACCGAAAGGAAAGATAGAGGGGTACGGATACGAATGGTATGCTCCCAACATTGGTATTGTCCGCTCCGAACAATATAACAAGAAAAACGAATTGCAATCTTACAGTGTGTTAGAGAAAATCAAGAAATGACACACTGGACTCTATATATACCCAAGAGTGTGGTGCTTTCTGTACGGAGAAGTCACATTTGACAATGATTCCTTTATGAGAGAGAAATCTCCACATTCTTTCCAAAAAAACAGAAATTGAGTAGTTGCTAAATCCATAGTAGCTACTCAGTTTTTAATAATAATGCGAAAAGTGGTTGAAATCAGTTGAGGATTAGTCTTTTATAGCACACAAGACGAGACGGATCGAACGGATGACAACGGATCAGATTTCCTTTTTCCTTGATTATCAATAAATAAAATAAAAAGTTCCGTTGTCATCCGTGTGCATATATTATCATATTACCACATTATTCATCAGCTTAACCCGTCTATTTGGCCATCAACAATGTCAATATGTTTAGCTTGTGGCTCTTTGGGAAGTCCCGGCATACGCATGATCTCACCAGCAATAGCAACAATCATTTCTGCTCCGTTATTTATTACAATATCTTTAATATGAAACTCAAAATTATTGACTGCACCATATATCTTCGGATCGGCAGAAAATGAATATTGCGTTTTAGCAATACACACCGGATAATGAGTGATCCCCATCGTTTCGGCAAGCTTGATTTTCTTACGAGCTATCGTACTGTATGTAATCACACTTGCGCCATAGATACCGGTAGCAACTTTTTCTATCTTCTGTTCGATGCTATCATCATCTTTATAAGTGAATTGTAAGGGGGCGGATGGTTTTTTCTCAATAGTTTCCACAACGAGATTAGCCAGATCGACAGCTCCCTCTCCTCCTTCACTAAACGCATTATTAATGGCAAATCCTACTCCTAATTCTTCACAATGACGACGAAGTAACTCCATTTCCTCATCCGTATCACTGGCAAACTTATTGAATGCAACAATTACCGTCTGGCCAAAAGCACGAAGATTACGAACATGTTTATCGAGGTTACGAAGTCCTTCTTTCAGGCCCTCCATATTGGGATCTTTAATGCGATCAAGACTAATGCCGCCATGCATTTTCAATCCCTGTGCTGTGGCAACAATAACAGTCAGTCGAGGCTGTACGCCACTCTTTCGACACTTTATATTGTAGAATTTCTCTGCACCAAGATCAGCTCCAAAACCAGCCTCTGTGATTACATAGTCACCAAAAGTCATAGCCATCTTAGTTGCCAGGATAGAGTTACATCCATGCGCAATATTGGCAAACGGACCACCGTGTACAAAAGCCGCTGTATTCTCTGTCGTCTGCACCAAATTGGGGTGAATGGCATCTTTTAATAAAACGGTGATTGCACCAGCCACTCCAAGATCTTTCACTGTGAACGGCTTATCATCATAAGTAAACCCAAGAAGTATATTTTCAATGCGGCGGCGAAGGTCTTCCATATCACTTGCCAGACAGAGAATAGCCATAATCTCTGAAGCAGGAGTAATGTCGAAGCCGGATTGCATAGTGATGCCGTCTGTTTTGGCACCCAGTCCGGTAACAATGTTACGCAAAGAGCGATCATTTACATCGAGTACCCGACGCCAAAGGATTTCTTTTAGTCCAAAGCCATTGGACTGGTTCTGATACAGAAAGTTATCCAATAAAGCAGAGATCATATTATGCGCCGAAGTGATGGCATGGAAATCACCTGTGAAATGCAGGTTTATCTTATCCATAGGAAGTACCTGGGCATATCCACCTCCTGCTGCACCGCCTTTCATGCCAAAACAAGGTCCTAAAGACGGTTCACGCAAAGCTACAATCGCTTTCTTGCCTATTTTATTAAGTCCCAGAGCCAGACCGATAGAAACAGTAGTCTTACCAATTCCGGCTTTTGTAGCAGTGATAGCAGTTACCAGTATCAGATTGCTCTGTTTTACTTTCTCTTCGTCTATCAATTGCTCGGGGATTTTTGCAATGTAGCGACCATAGTTTTCCACTTCGTCACGCGGGATACCAATACTTTCAGCAACCTGCTTTATTTTTTTCAGTTCCGTACCACGGGCTATTTCTATATCTGATTTCATATCGGGTAATTATTAGTTTCGCTTTTGAGGTTGCAAAATTAACAATTAACTCCATACAAAAGTTGGAATAAGCAGAGAAAAATCACTTAAATCGTGAAGTATCTACTGCTTCCCGCTGTTTCTCCTTATAGCCACCAAACTTATAGGTAAATGAAACACCGAATTCACGGAAGCAAGAATAGTTATTCGTTACATTCTGTGTTGCAAAATGGATACGTGGCGAAATTTGTCCGGTTTCGAAGATATCATTACAGCGTAAAGTGAGCAAAGCTTTTCCTTTTGCAAACGTATATCTTATAGCCGCGTTCACGTTGCCGGATGCCGGTAAATCATAAATACCTTGCTGGGCTTTACTACGAACCATACCACTAATGATTATTTTAATATCCGGCTTACCGGAAAGTGTAAACGTATTGTTCATATGAGCCATACCATAACAAATCTTACGGTCAAAAGGAATATCCCAAAAATCACTGTCTTTCTGCCGGTCATACACTCCGATCAGAGTAATGCGAGAGCTTAACCACTCTTTCACTTTAAAAGGAATAACCGTCTGTAGCCCTATCTGTTGCTTCTTATCGAAATTTAAATATTTATAGATTTCCAACAAGCGATCAGGAGATTGATACAGTGTTTGGGTAGAGTAATCTTTCGTTTGGCTATACCAGGCAGTAAACATATACTTACTTTTCAAAACATATGTGAGTTGTGCCTGGTAATCAATATTCGGCTTCAAGAACGGATTGCCATGAATCTCAGAATATCCGCCTCCTAAATAAGATATAGCATCTTGTGTAGCCCAATAATCCGGATAATTTTTATCACTGCTAAAAGAAAGTTGCCAGATATTTCCGGCAGATGGAACATAGCTGAGATTCAGAGTCGGATAAAGATTCCATTCATTCCAGACAGGTGTATGAAACTGTTCGGTAGCCAGCGAAACATCCAACGATAATTTATCACCGAAGCTTTTATTAAATCCGGCATAAAAGTTTAAGGTCTGCTCACGCCGACGTGATTTCATGTTATTATTCCCAGACAATAATTCACCACTTTCGGGATGATAGTAGTATTGATGACTATGATCTATACTGGTAGTATAAGCCGCTCCGTAATTGATTCCCCAACCTTTACCCAGATTTTGTTCCTCAGAAAGGAAAAACTTCCAACGATTAATACGCTGACAATCATCACTCAGAAAATCAAGTTCGTCATCATTTAAACGACTGTGCAACAATTGGGTAGAAGGAGACTCATAGAATGTAAATTCCGCACCTGCCTTCAAGCCAAACGGAGTACGATAATCCACGCGTCCATTATGAAGTTGATCCGTACTACGTGTTTGCGTATTAGAGGTTTGTGCTCCTTCTACTGTAGTCCGGTTATGCCCATTGGTGAACGTACCATTATAAACAAAGCTCAATTGCTGTTCTTCTGCAATTAGGTAATCCGCACCAAGACGAACACTGTGTGTGTTGTGTCGGCTGCGCTGCATCTCATGTGTATTCATTGGATATACATGACTATCCGACAGCGTATGCAAAGCCTCTTTGTCCGTAAAAAATAGTTGCGTCCGTGTCCGTAAGAGTAAAGAAAGTCAGCAGAGAATTTATTTCCGGAATAAAGGAGGCTTGCACGCTCGGTCAATGCTTCATAATGTTTCTGTCTGTAATCGCTAAAAAGTTCTCCCTGAAAAGAAGGAGCATTTCCTCCCCCTTGTTTCAGACAAATATTTATCATGGCTCCACGAACCTGGTAGCGTGCCGGGGCGGAGTACATCACTTCAGCTTTCTCAATACGGCTTGAAGGAATACTCTTTAGCAACGTATTCAGCTGTTCGGTACTCATAGTAGTCACTTTACCATCTATGACTACGGTAACACCCTGTCCGGCAAGTGTGATACTACCGTTCATTTCTGCAACTCCCGGAAGTTCCTTGATTGCATCATAGGCATTATCGACAGGCAAATCATTTATGAGCCGTGGTATGTCATATACCAACTTGCCCTGTGTGGCTTTTACAATGGGACGTTCGCCTTTTATCATCACTTCAGGCAATTCGTGATAAATACTATCAATATAAATATCCAAGCTATCTTGAGATTGTGCACATAAGTGTGTTAACCCTATGCCAATCATAGTAAACAGTAAATAAATTCGTTTCATATTGTATCTGGTTTTAGTGATAATGCAAAATACGCCAAAAATCAGTTTAGTCTGCGTTATCCGAAACTTATGTAGTGTTATTTAGTCTTATCGTCCACTACCATACAAAACAAAGAAGAATTAGATAATAACACTGACAACAGACTGAATAACAATGAATCTATAATTAAAGTATTCTCTGCTTTCTTTTAAAAGAAGGCTATTTATGGTAACCTTTAGTACAATCTATTGATTAACTTTGCATCCAAATAACAGGATATTTATGAAAATCAATGCTGAAACAAAATATTGCCAGACGTGTGGAATACCTTTAGATATAGATTATACAAATCTTGAGGCAAACCAAAATGTGGAATATTGCGACTATTGTTTGCACAATGGAGTTAAACTCTATGATTTTTCAATGGATTATCTCATTTATCTTTGGGGGCTTTTCCCCGAAGAATATTATAAAGAGACAGGAGTTAATCTCACTTCGGAAGAGTTGAGAACGGAAATGTCCAAACGACTTCCGAATATCAAGAGGTGGAAACAAAAGATCAATACGGCTCATGTGCAATATGATTTGATTATAAGAGTTCAGGAATATATCAACCGCCATTTGTTTGACGACCTTGATTCTGACAAGCTATCTCATGTTGCAGGTATCTCCAAATATTATTTTCGCAGGCTTTTCAAAGCTGTCTGTGGAGAAAATATTGGAACTTACATTCAACGACTGAGATTAGAGTACATTGCATTTAAGGTAATAACAACTGACGTAAGTGTCCCGAAGCTTCTCGGTCAAATCAATTATCAGAACAAGCATACACTTTCGAGGGCATTCAAAAGTTATTTCAATTGTTCCATTCCGGAATTTCGCAAAAAGCATTCAAACGTCAATCCCGAGAGGAAGAATCCGATACGAATTGAACCAAGCATTGAAAAAATATCTGATATCCGAATCGCATACTTGAAATTGGAAAGAACAAATAATGTCATCCATAGCTTCTCTGTTTTGTGGAAGCAGTTGCTACAATTTTCCGAAAAATATGAATTGTCTTCAAAAGGATGTAAATATGTGAGCTTGACTCTCGATTATCCGTATATTACGTCTGAAAAGCAAAGCCGTTTTATGATTGGGGTGACATTGCCGCAGTCATTTGAAACGCCGAAAGGCTTTGGCATTTATGAAATTCATGCGGGAGAATATGCAATCTTTCGTTTCAAAGGGTTTTACCATGAACTGAATAAGGTGTACCGCCATATTTACCTTGACTGGTTGCCGGCAAACGATTATACCCTGCGAGAACAGTTCACCTTTGAGACTTACATCAACACTCCCGAAAAAACTCCGGCTTCGGAGCTTATAACAGATATTTATATCCCTATTACAAAAAAAGAAACATGAAATACTTAAACCAAGAGATAGAAAACGAATTAAAAAATCAAGGAGCAGAACTGATACGCTTTGTCGGCATATCACATTTAGACGAAAAGCAAAACAGACAACTCCCGAACGCCATTGTTTTTGCGCTTCCGCTAACTGCAGAATATGCTAAAATGGTATTTAATATTCCCGACTACGTACAAGTACGGATAGCGGATAATTACAATTTCGACGATGATGAATATTCGCAAACCGAACATAAGGCGGGAGAAATAGCAGACGAATTGGCCAAATTCATCACCGGGAAGGGCTATAAAGCCATTTCACAATCCGATACGGGATTATTGGCCGACGGCGTATTCAATTTTGAAACAAAAGAATCTGTATTGCCCCATAAGACCGTTGCATTACTTGGCGGATTAGGATGGATTGGAAAAAATAACCTGTTAATTACTCCTGAATATGGTTCAGCACAATGTCTCGGTACGGTTTTGACTGATGCTCCACTGGAAACGGTATTGCATGAACCTCTATCTCCAAAATGCGGTAATTGCATTACTTGCGTCAATATCTGCGAGAGAAAAGTCCTTAAAGGTAAAATTTGGAGTAGATCTGTTTCAAGAGATGAAATCGTTGACATACATGGATGCAGTACCTGTTTGAAATGCCTTGTGCATTGTCCCAGAACACAAATATATATAAAGAGGAATATTGTCTGAATCTCCACAAGTAACGAACAAAGAATAACAAATAGAAGAAGCCCAATCGAGGGTTCACAAGAATAAAAACGGAAGAGAAATCAATCCCTTCCGTTTTTTCTTATATTTTTCCACAACCAATAATTGAAAAATCTAAATCTTTCGAATTACCTTAGCGGGGTTACCTGCTACAATCGTATTCGGTTCTACATCGCTGGTCACAACACTGCCTGCTCCTACAACACTATTCTCACCGATTGTAACTCCCGGAAGAATCGTAGCCCCTGCTCCTATCCATGCCCTGCGGCAAATATGTACCGGCTTACAAGTAATAATCGAGCGATTGTCGAGATCATGATTATTCGATATCAGTTGTACGTTGGCGGCTATCTGAACATCATCGTCAATCGTGATGCCACCAGCAGACATCATCAGGCAACCGTTCATTATAGTGACATGGCGGCCAATCTTCACCTCATGGGGACGAACAACTGTAAGCGGGGTATTCACATGACTGCCTTCCCCCATATTCGGAAAAAGACGATGAAGCAGTTCATCATATTCATCCGTCATCGGCATAGTATGGTTCAGGCGGAATACCAATTGTGTCTGTTCTTTCGCTAAAGCTAGTTCCGCCTCACTCTGGTGTGCGCAATCTATTCTTATTTCTTTCATATATAATGCTACTCCTTATTTCAATCTTTTTCCATCCGAAAAGGCATTACCTACCTTTTTACCCACTTCCAGGTAATCGTTATTGAACGGATCGAATATAACAGGAGACACTTTGGATACATCCACCTTACCGTTTTCGTCAAGAACACGTTCGTCTACACTCACATTTATTATTTCACCACGTAAAATACAGGTTTCAGGATCATAATCTTTCAACTTACATTCCAGTACTACGGATAATTCGTCGATCAACGGTGCATCCACAAACTCCGAACGAGTCGCATGGAAACCTGCACGAGCAAATTTATCCGAAACCTTATTACCGGAAACAATGCCTACGTAATCACAGGCAACCACCTGTCCGACCTCTGCCATACTTACAGTAAAAGCCTTACGTTTCAGTATATTGGCAGTCGTTTTATGTCCCTCACTAATACAAATACTGATTTCATGCATTTCGCTGATACCACCCCAAGCTGCATTCATAGCATTGGGAGTACCATTTTCATCATAAGCAGCGATAATGAACACCGGCTGCGGATAAGTAAAGGGCTTTGCCCCAAAATTCTTTCTCATAACAATTTATTTTTTAGTCCATTTCTTAATATCTTCCTTCGTCGCACCATTCAGAAGTTGACCCTTCTGCCATTTCATATCAGGATAGGTTTCCCGCAACTCTTTTTCTGCATTAGAAATACTGCTTCCACCCGATGTGGCAAAGGGAATAATCACCTTGCCGGCAAAATTATCGCTCTCAATAAAAGTATTGATGATTCTCGGAGCTGAATTCCACCAAATGGGGAAACCTATATAAATGATATCGTAATCTGCAAGATTCTCTGGTTTAGATTTTAGTGTAGGGCGTAATTTAGCATTTGACATTTCCACACTGCTACGTGAGGACTTGTTATGCCAATCCAAATCAGCAGTGACATATTCCTTTTCAGGTTGTATTTCGTAGAGTGTACCACCTGTAACTTCTACAATCAACTTCGCTGCTTTTTCCGTCGTTCCTGTTGCCGAGAAATAAGCCACCAATGTCTTATTACTCTGTTCCTGTGCATTTATAGTGATACATAACATCATGATCACTACCATAATCATACTTTTAATCTTCATAGCCCTTTATAGTTTTAGTTTCTATTATCATGGTACAAAATTACAGGATAATATCTATCATAAAGGTATATAAATTACTGATTATCTAACCCAAATTACTGATAAAAGAAAAAATGAAGGTCAACCTTAAACCTCAATCAGGATTTATGATGACACGATATAGTACTCATTCGGGTTATCTACTGTTATCAGAAATACTATTTAAAGTTAATCTGAAGGATATTTCTTTATACCATTAATAATTTATCTCATATAATATCTACCAGTACGAGATGGATTTATTAATGAAATGCGCCAATCAAGGCACACGGGTCATAGTTACCTTGCCAATAGTCTGAAAAACGGAAGAAAGTGTTATTTAGTCTTACCGTTAGGTGCGATTAATCCACTTTCCTCTTATCTTTGCCTATACAAAGAACATGTGTATCGGGCATGAAACTACCTTTTAAACATATTGCTATTCTTGTACTCGTTTCGCTGATAGGTATCTTTGCATATCAGGCATATTGGCTTACGGGACTTTACCATACTATGAAAGACGATCTCGAACATAGTATCGTGGAATCTATGCGTATGAGTGATTATAATGAGATGATGCTTCGCGTAGAGAATCTGAGAAACTATGGAGATGCACACGGTGAGGTATCTGTTGCTGCCGGATATAATGATGAGGGAAAATCTTTTGTTCGTAGTAGTACCACTACTTATCAGAATGCAAGCCAGTTGGATAGTGCAAAACTCGAGAAACTTACTTCCCAAAGCGATAGCAACATTACCTATTTGAAAGATTCTACAAAAGTAGTAGAGATATACGTACATAATGACAGTGCCCGTTCCCCTAAAGATTCTAATAAAAAAGCAGAAATGCTATTCAATGGTGAGATTGTAGATACTCCCGATGATTCAATAAAAGAGTATAAGAATGCTCAGATGGCAGATCAGAAAGAAGGAGAAGCTGCTTTAACCTCCAACAGCGGACTGGATATAATATTAAAGGATAAAAACAGTATGTTGGAACTCGCCACTCACTTCCAACGCGGACTACACTCTGGCCTTGATCTTCTTATGGATCCCGATTTGCATGTATATGATAGTTTATTAACTCTTTCTCTCAGAGCAAATAATATTTTTCTGCCGCACCGGACGGAGTTTCTTCATTCCGGAAGTAATATAGATTCTACACTGACCTTTACCGACACACTCGGTATTGCCGGAGACAGCAGTTATATTCCGGGACCGAAAGCACAATGTTACAATTATGCATTCGATCTTCATTCCTCATTTATGTATCGCCTTTGGATAGAGCCTGTAACTCTGCTCGTGTTAAAGCAAATGATCGGTATACTTATTACTTCATTCATTATTTTTATCATACTTTCTTTCTCTTTCTGGTATCTCATTCGTACTATCCTGCGCCAGAAATCATTGGAAGAGATAACAAGCGATTTTACCAATAATATCACTCATGAGTTGAAGACTCCTATCTCTGTAGCTTATGCTGCCAATGATGCCTTACTCAACTTTAACCAGGCCGAAGAGAAAGTGAAGCGCGACAAATATCTCCGTATCTGCCAGGAACAACTACAACGGCTCAGCGGACTGGTTGAACAGATATTAAGTATGAGCATGGAGCGTCGGAAAACTTTCCGCCTGCATACCGAACGTTTGGAGTTAAAACCAATGTTAGATACTCTGATCGAACTTCATAAGCTGAAAGCTGAAAAAGAGATAACCATCACTTATGAAATAGAACCTGCCAATCTTTCTGTGATGGCAGATCGTACTCATTTCAGTAATATTATCAGCAATCTAATAGATAATGCCGTGAAGTATTCTCCGGGGCAGGTTCTGATTAAATTGCATTGCCATCGTAATGCGAACGGACAGGTTGAAATATCAGTTACCGACCAGGGTATCGGCATAGCTTCCGAGAAGCAAAAACATATATTTGATAAATTCTATCGTGTGCCTACCGGTAATCTTCATGACGTTAAAGGCTACGGGTTAGGGCTCTATTATGTCCGTACGATGATAGAGAAACATGGCGGCACTGTTAGTGTTGAGAGTGAACCGGGACACGGAAGTACATTCACATTGGTAATTAATGAGTAGTTTTATTATGAGTAAGGACAAAATCAAAGTACTGCTGGTGGAGGATGAACTCACCCTCGCCATGATCATTAAAGACACGCTTGAAGAGAGTGACTTCATTATCCATACAGCCGCCAATGGTGAAGAAGGATTACGCCTGTTTTTTGATTTACGCCCGGATGTACTGGTAGCCGATGTGATGATGCCGCACATGGATGGATTTGAAATGGTACGCCGTATCCGTCAGACAGACAGGCAAACACCGATACTCTTTCTCACAGCCCGGTCGGCAATCAATGACGTAGTAGAAGGTTTTGAACTTGGTGCAAATGATTACCTGAAGAAGCCTTTTGGCATGCAGGAACTCATTATACGTATCAAATCATTAGCCGGGAAAGCATTTTCTTTTACCGAGACGCACAAGGAAACGTGTTTTGAGATTGGACGGTATATTTTTAACTCTGTAGCACAAACACTTATCTATGCCGGTACAAAGCAGGAGCTCTCTCATCGTGAGTCGGAGATACTAAAACGATTGTGCGAGAATCGTAATCAGGTTGTGAATACGCAAAACGTTTTGCTGGAGTTATGGGGAGATGACAGTTTCTTTAACTCCCGCAGTCTGCATGTGTTTATCACCAAGTTAAGACATAAATTAGCACAGGATGAACGGATACGTATCGTTAATGTGCGTGGTATTGGTTATAAAATGATCGTTAACTAACGGAGGACGAAATTATGGACAAAAGGATCTGCATCGGCTTTCTATTCTCTCTTTTCGCAATCGCGGTTTTTTCACAGACCGAGGCGCCCAATGATAGTATAAAGCTATTGGTTCCCGCCGTCCCGGAAAGCCGTTCACCTGTACATACAGACGACAGTGGTTTCATTTTGCCGGATGCTACTCCTGACTCACATCATGCCTCTCCTGTGGCAGCAGACAGCATGACGATGCGTATCACTATCCCCGAATTTGTCCGGACTCCCTGGCCCAAACCACGTCTTGGTCAGGATTCTAACCCCTGGGCACGCGACTATAACAGATATGACAATTTCATACTCACTCCCAACAGTTACATCAGCACCTATAGTACATACAATACGTATCCTACTATGGGTACTCACATAGATGTCGGTGCCGCCTATACCTATCAGTTCAATGAGCGATGGGATGTTACCGGAGGGATTTATACAACAAAATATACAATGCCTTCCTTCGTTCACGGGTCTCAGTTTGATGCCGGTTTCAACGGCTCATTCGGATATCGTATTAATGATTGGCTCAAAATAAGAGCAGTCGGGCAATACTCCATCAACGGGCAACGCAATGCGGCACACGGTTATCTCACTCCTATGGCTCCACAGAGTTACTACGGAGTAATCATGGAGTTGAAGGTAACCAATTGGCTTGAGCTTCACGGAGGCATGGAACGGGTGTACGATCCGATGAAGATGAAATGGAAAACAGTTCCAATCGCTTATCCTGTTTTTAAAATCGGAGGGAAATAAAACAGAGCGATTGTAAGAGAAGCACTCAATGATTAACCGCCCATTATTCAAGTTAAGTTTATACAACAGATTATTCCCTGATATAGATAATCAGCAAATATTTTCTATCTTTGCCTCAATAATAACCTACGGATATGAAAAAGCTGATATTATTTCTTTCTTTGCTACTGGCAACGGCTGTAGTGTCCGCACAATCGGAACTACCGTCAGATGATCGTACCCCTCGTGCTCCGGAAGAGAACTATAAGGAGTTTGGCGGATTTCTGCTGGATATGGGTTTGATGAGTGTTATGCCTCCCCATTTGCCCAAAGTAGATCTTTCTCTGTCCGATACCGGCAAAGATTTTAATCAATTGTTCCGTCTCAATCCGGATGTAACTTATTCACAGGGATTATCAAACGTTTTTACCCCTTCTTTCTCCGGATTCGGCGGATTTGGTTTCGGCTCTGCACAAAACCTGCAAATGGGATCATTCAAGCTGAAAAACGGTATGCGAATCAATACATACGGTGAATATAATGCCGATGGATACAGGGTGCCTAACCGTAGTGCACTACCTTGGGAAAGAAATGCTTTCAAAGGAGCTTTCGAATTGAAATCGGCCGATGGTTCATTTGGAATACGCATAGAAGTACAGCAAGGAAGAAACCCCTATTACCCTTAATAATAAAGCATGAATATTCTAATTATTGGTGCCAACGGCTTTACCGGCCGATGGATACTGAACGATCTCGTGGCACGCGAAATATACAACATTACTGCTTGTTCGTTACGCAATGACATCCAAAGTAGCGACGGCTATCAGTTTATCCGTGCAGACATACGTAATGCATCAGAAGTACGGGCACTCTTCAAGGAAGTTTGTCCGGATGTGGTTATTAATACCTCTGCACTGTCAGTACCAGACTTCTGCGAAACACATCATAATGAGGCGCGTGCTACCAATATCACTGCGGTAGAACATCTGGCGCGTGCCTGCGAACAGTATGGAAGTCGTTTTATACACCTTTCCACCGATTTTGTGTTTGATGGCAGAACTGACCGGTTGTATACAGAAGAAGATGAGCCTAATCCGGTCAATTACTACGGGATTACCAAACTTGAAGGGGAAGAGCGTGTTGCAGAATGCTGTGGTAACTATGCCATTGTCCGCGTAGTCGTGGTCTATGGGAAAGCATTGCCCGGTCAACATGGTAATATTGTACAACTGGTAGCCAACAAACTACGTAGCGGTGAAACAATTCGTGTTGTTTCCGATCAATGGCGTACTCCTACTTTTGTAGGTGATATCTCATATGCCGTAGAACAATTAATGCATCATCCCCGTAATGGAATTTACCATATCTGCGGAAGCGATTGCGTTTCTATAGCTGATATAGCCTATCGCGTAGCTGAGGTATTGAAGTTGGACCGTTCCCTTATTTTGCCTGTCACTACGGAAGAAATGCAGGAAGCCACCCCTCGTCCCCGTTTTAGCGGCCTGAGTATTGCAAAAGCAAAACGAGAAATCAATTATACTCCACATACCCTTGAAGAAGGGATAAAAGAGATGTTTACATGAATAACGATACCCTTATACTACAATCGAAACCTTATACAGATAAAGTAATCGGTTTCGCCGGTCCTACCCCATTGGAGATCATATTGGATGCTTCCGGAAAGATATCAGAAGTGAAGCTTCTACCCAATAAAGACACTCCGAAATACGTACAGATAGCCATAGATGATGGCTTACTGAAAGCCTGGAACGGACTTACGCCCCAGGAAGCACTGGCAAAGAAAGTAGATGCAGTATCCGGAGCTACTTTTACATCAAGGGGGATTATTAATACGGTGCATAAGCGTCTCGAAGTTTATGAAGCCGAACAAAGCCGTTCCGATGTCTCACTCCTTGCTATAACAGGTACAGGATTGCTAATTATTATTGCATTGGGATACTTCCTGATACGTAGAAAAAAACGACGAAAGAAAGGTTATGAATAATTGGAAGAAGAAGTTTATTATTATATGGTCAGGGCAATTATTTTCTATTCTCAGCAGTTCAATTGCTCAGTTTGCTATCGTACTGTGGATCAGTCTTGAAACGGGTTCTGCCGAAGTACTTTCGTTTGCTACTATTGCTGCATTATTACCCCAAGTAGTATTAGGTCCTTTTGCCGGTGTATTTGTAGACCGCTGGAACCGTAAGTGGACTATGATATTGGCAGACAGCTTTGTTGCTCTCTGTTCCGGGGTTATTGCACTGTTGTTCTATCTTGATATTATCGAAATATGGCAAATTTACCTGTTACTGATGCTCCGTTCCATGGGTAGTGCTTTCCATGCACCTGCCATGAAATCATCCATACCGTTGCTTGCTCCGGAGAAAGAGCTAACGCGTATTGCCAGTATTAACCAGGCGATACAAGCTGTGTGTAATATCTGTGGTCCGGTGCTGGGTGCTGCATTGATTGTTGCTACGGACATGAGCATAGTGATGCTTCTCGATGTTGCAGGAGCTGTTATAGCTTGTACGGCTTTGCTGTTTGTATTTATCCCTAACCCGGAAAAAACAGAAACAGATACTGCCGATAATGTGTTGCGGGATATGAAGGCAGGCTTCAACGTTATTAGCAGGAATCGTGGATTGAGTTGGGTAATGGTAATCGAAGTGCTTATCACTTTCTTTGTAATGCCTATCGTAGCGCTATTACCTCTGATGACATTAAAAAACTTTTCGGGAACAGCTTATCAGGTCAGCCTGATCGAACTTCTTTTCGGTTTAGGTATGCTGTTGGGTGGTATTCTGTTAGGAATATGGAATCCCCGTATCCGGAAGGTAGTGATGATGAATGTATCTTATGTTATCATCGGAATAAGCATTTTTATTTCAGGCATTCTCCCGCCTTCGGCATTCATTGCCTACGCTATATTTTCCGTAGTACAAGGTCTTGCTATTCCATTTAATTCGGGCCCTTTCACAGCGTTACTTCAAACTAAAATCGAGGCTTCTTTCCTGGGACGTGTATTCTCGTTGTTTGACAGTATCAGTTTACTGCCTTCTATTTTGGGATTGATGGCTACCGGATTTATAGCAGATGCTATCGGTGTTGCCAATGTATTTGCAATATGCGGTATTGCCATTGTATTGACTGGGACACTGGCGTTCTTTATTCCTTCAATAATGAAATTGGAAAGGGAAGAATAATTTGCCAATGTGCCAATTGGCTGCGCAATGAGTGCTTCCCGCACGGGGAGGAACGACAAGCGATGATTCATTGAAACGCAGATAAACGCAGATTTTCGCAAAGGGAAACAAATATAAATAAAGATCCACAGTCTTTTAATCTGCGTTTATCTGCGATCATCCGCGTTTCATCAAAGATTTAATTCTTAACTGATGTACAACAATAGGTAGCGCAGCCAATTGGCACATTGGCATATTAGCATATTGTCGTATTATTCAGAATCTTTTCCAGCAATTCCTCTATAGTATCTGCCTTTGAAACTTCTCCTTGCTGAGAATAAACAGTAAAACTTCCCTCCTTTTTCAAGTCACCGACTTCAATAAAAAACTCTGATTCCACCTCTTTATCAGCAAGAATGCCGTTACGTTGTAAAGCCTTGCGTACCATAGCATACCCCTCCCCTTCTCCTATAAGACGAAGTTTGGTAATATATTCATTATCTACCCGGAAAAGACCGGTTTCAATATCAAAAATAATCCCCTTATGAGCAAAAAAGGTACTTAAACTACCATTGAGTGAAAGATCTTCAGGAGTGCCAATTATGACTCCGTTCATTTTATCCATCAGCCATATTTTGTCGGCAATCTGCAATGCCAATTCCAAGTCATGTGTAGAAAGGAAAATCGTTTTATTCGTCTGACGGCTCAACCGATGAAGCAGTTGCATCATCTCTACCTTACTGGGAAAATCAAGAAAAGCAGTCGGTTCATCCAGAAAAATGATAGGTGTTTCCTGTGCCAATGCTTTTGCAATCATCACTTTCTGTCGTTCACCATCGCTTAACGTATGCACCATTCTATCGGCAAGCTTCTCTATCTTCACTAAAGAGATAGAACGTTCTACGATTTGTTTATCATCCTCGTCAAGTGTTCCCCAAAAACCGGTATAAGGAGTACGTCCAAGTCCCACCAGCTCCGTTACAGTCATATTGCGCACTTCACATTTTTCGGTCAGCACTACACTGATGGCCATTGACAGCTCTTTGTCTTTGTATTGTTCAATCTCTTGGCCCTGAATGAAAATTTCTCCGCTAAGCTTAGGCTGAAAAGCAGAAAGAGTACGCAACAAAGTAGATTTGCCGATACCATTAGCTCCCAACAAACAAGTTAGTTCACCACTATTGATGCCGGCATTGATGTGCCCGGCAACCACCTTCACCTCTCCTTTACCAGGATAACCGATGGAAAGATCTTTTATATGAATGGTATTTTGCTTCATGATTATTGATGTATGGCTACAATTCCGGGGAACAAAGATACTTATTTATGCAGTGATAGCCCAGACGATAACGGTTTTTGTTTTCCATCCTTACCGTTCTTCTTTAGTTTACTTACCGGGGAATGTTCCTTCTCTCACCGGGGGACGATGTTTTAGATGTACATGTCGTACCGCTCCACATGCACATGTCGTACTGCTTTACATGTACATCTAAAACATCATTCCCCTACGACCTTTGGTACGTTGGGTTATAATAAACTTATCGATGTCCTTACTGCAAGACAAACTACCCAACCCGTTTGTGTACAAAAGGAGCGCAGAGAAAACAAAAGATAAAAGTCTGTATATCAGCCGATGATAAAGTACGTACTTTATAGGTATAAAAGTACGTATTTAAATGTAAGTTAAAATCCATTTTAACACACCCTTAAATACGTACTCTTGTTTGAATGATATTCAATCTTTAAAACAGCGAAAACTGATCATTGCGCAGGCTTTTAACCAAACGCTCTTTCACGATATCATCTTCTTGCAATTCTCCGACAAGCATAGGAGAATTTTTATCATGCTTGTTCAAATTATACTTCACCGTGTTATAGTTTCCTTTGATGGCATAACAATAAATACAGCCATTCAGACAACTTTCATAAGTACCGATGTCAATACTTTCCGCACACCGGCAAATATCACGCTGATTTTTATCTTTCCGGACGGATATAGGATAACCTGTAATTCTTTCCACCAATTGATTATCAATGCACAATCCATCCGGAATGCCCAAGTGAGTCAAATCGACCTTGACTGTACATGTATCCAATTGAATAGAACAGGTGTCCACCGTTTTTTTAAAGGATACCGCCATCTCCTCAATATCCGCTTTCAGTAGAGATTGTATGTTAAATTGACTGACAGCAGTGCGGATATGCTGATAATGATCTATAAAACCAAGCATACACTTCTCTGTATGTTCCTTTAACTCATAGGCGATTTCAGCAAATTTCTTTTTGTGAAAACCAGGGGTATATGTCTCATTGGTAAGAACCGGATCATAACGCCAGATTACTTTCTCCTTACCTATCCGGTCCGAAAGACGCTTAAAAGTATCAATACGTTTGCTTATTGCAGGGAGATGATTCTCAATATCCGGTCCATAAGGGTTGAGAGTAAACTGAAAATAGTAATTGTAATCTTTCAGTTGGTCCAGCTTTTCAAGCATCGGAGCCGGATTCTTTGACCAGAAAACAATACAGTCTACTACGGCAGGATCCAGACTAATCCTACTTATCATTTTTGAGTTATAAGGATTGGGAACAAGCACATACCTTTCTTTTATCCGGTTAAAAAACCAGTCTGAATAAAAGGCGGGTATATCAGTTCTGCGACTTGCACTAATTATCATCTTGTAAAGTTAGCAAAAAGAGAATAAGGGAAGAAAAAGGGAACGTAAAAAAAAGACAAAAGACTCTAAAGCTATCCAGGCAAAAGGTAAATAGTATAAAGTCTTTTGTCTTTATCTGCAAATCAGTAATCTACCGTTCCTTGGTCATCAGGCCCTGAAACCGATAACAGAACGTGGAGATAGCCGCATTTCATTGATCTTCATCCGATTTACAGCAAAACGCACATCTTCTTCTTCAATCGTCTGATAAAGCCTCTTATCTTCTGAAGGCGTACTTCTGAATATTCTTTCTGCCATTGCAGGAAGTACCCCATTCGTTATTAATTGCCCCATCCAGCGGGCGTTACTGAAATACGAATCTTTATGCTCACAAACGTGGATCACTGTTTCTTTCAGAACACTCCGTGCACCATTCGTCAGCACATACCCTTTCTTATCCAACAGATCATATCCTATCCGTAATAACTCGTCAACAGAGTAATCTTCAAAATGAAATTGATGCGGAAAACGTCCCCACAGTCCCAGATTGGCATCCATCATCGCCTTCATCTCTTTTTCATAACCGGCAAATATAACCAGTATATCAGCATGCTCCAATGCAAGTACGGCTAATAAGGACTCCAATACCCGAAATCCAAAGTCCTTATGATCACTTGCTCCGTCATAAAGCGTATATGCTTCGTCTATGAATAGTACATTGCCACGTGCACGTTCCAGAATCTCCTGCATATTCTTTTCCGTCTCTCCGATAAAACGCCCCACCAACTGTGAACGTCCGGTCACTATAACCTCTCCTTTAGACAGTTGCCCCAATGCATGATATATCTTCCCTACCATCTTGGCTACTGTTGTTTTTCCCGTTCCCGGATTACCGGTGAAAATCATATGATGTGCCCCCGGACCCTGAACAGGTAACCCCAACTGTTTACGTTTTTCATTGAAACGTACAAATTTGAAAGCCTGTTCCATATTCTGCTTTACTTTACTTAAACCAACCAAAGCATTCAGCTGCTTCATGCTTTCATCAAACAAGTTGGCCTGAGCTTCAAAAAAAGTTATATCGATATCTTGTGCTTCAATACGTATAAGCGCTTCGGGCAAATCTTCGGTTGGCTGATTATCTTCGAGAAGAATGCGCTCTTGCATACGGGGATAGATGGCCTTATGGATAAACTTACTGACGGTATCTTCTTTCCAATATAACAATGTTCCGTTATCAGATTCTGTCTTCATGCTCCGGTACAAAACCTGTTGTGCATCCGACGAAAGATAAAAGGATTCGCTTTCCAGCTGCTGCTCTACTAAATTAAGTATATCATGCATGGAGAAGCTTTCTGTCTTAAAATGGTTCTCTTCCGGAAAATACGCAGCAAGTTCGGGGACTAACTCAAACAATTGATTAATCTCGGCGTCCATGCCGGACAGTATAAACATCCCTTCTTGTTTTTGCAATGCATTAATCATCTTGCCAATCACGTTCGAAGCACCCGGAGAGGTTAATGCTAATAAATGATCCAGATAAATAACTCTTCCGTAACACTGGGTGAAAAGTTCAGTTGCCGTTTCATAAGGATCCACCGCATTATGTGTTTCGGTCAGCGTATACGCGTTCACCTGTTTGAAGTAAATCTCCGAGCCGGCAAGTAGAAAAGCTGCATTCTTTGCGAAAATCTCTTTATTCCTTCCACCCGCTCCGGTAATGACAAAATTAGAATAATGCCGGAGAACATTCAGCTTTCGACGCTTACGCAACCGGTCGAATTCACTCTGTTTATATAAGTTCAATAGTTGACGACGCGCAGCTGTCATGCCCGGAAGATTATGTAACTCATTATACCACAATGGATTCTTTCCCAAATAACGGGCAAGCATATAGTCAACTGAATTTTTATGGACAGGTTCATAGCTGCAATCGATCATTCCTTTTTCTCCTAAAGAGAAAGAAACCTTGTAAAGAGGTTCATCATTGTGTAATAATAGTACAAAATAATGCCCTTCCGTCCATATCCTTTTAGGATGGAAAGTCAATTTCAGGACGTTCTCACCTGACTCTGTATCTCCCGGCCTGCCTTCGGATTCACCTACCAGATTTAGCAAACTATTATAACAGAATGCTGTAAAATGATGGAAGGAAGTAATTGCTTCCCTAAAAAGGATATTCAGATACATACGTCCGGAAGTTCCGCAGATCTCTTTAGAATCCCCATGATGCTCAATATGTACTGATTGTATAGTATACTTATTACTTTTATCCGTAAATGTTTTGTTTGATTTATTCTTATTCATAGTAGTATAATAATTAAGAGTAAAGAATATAAGACTTTTAAATGTATAGAAACACGAAATCCCGCACAAGTTAATATACGGGCATGAGAAAGACCGCCTCAGTAAAGAGACAGTTATGCGCAAATCATAAAATGAATGAGAAAAAAGGTTCAATTATGAAAAGTACAGGCCTGCATAGCTTTTTTCGTTCCCGATCTGCACGAATTTTATACCGGACAGATCTTGAACGTTGTTCAAAATGTCAAAGATCAAAATGCATCAATCGACAAAATCCCGACCGGGACTCTGTTAATCGAATCACATTGTTCATCTTTGAATTCTGAATTTCAAAACTGTGTTGCCTCATTTTGAGAAAAAGTTTTGTGCAAATATACAGGAACTTCCGGGCGTTTCCAAATAATGCCGAGGAAAATTGAAACAGACTCTAAAGATGATAACCGTAATTAAGGTATAACTATCCGTAATTTGTATACAAAAGTTTTTGTAGATTCTGTGCAATTTTGCAACGTGAAATAATAGATAAGAATATGAAGTTATTAAAACAAACCCGAATGCATATGTTTATAGGGGAAGATACTGACGGTGCACCACTCTAAATTTGCTTTAGCAAAACATCGGTGGGACGAACCGATCATGAATGTACGAAAAATGATAGAGACGGATTCGCTAAATGTTCTCAACCCTATGATTGGTGAAATTGTCAACATAGACAAATAGATACTGCATTCATACTCATTGGGAGTATAAATATTGTATTCCAACTATTTTGAAACACAGATTATCGCAAAGTCATGTAAATATCATTAATGTAGTCTTATTATAATCTGCGAAAATCTGCGCTTGTTTGCGTTTTAACAATCTTTCTACACACATGGTAGTAGAGGTGAGCTGAATTGTTTCAAAGATATTGTAGATATTACAAGGAACCGAAAACTACATTTTACAGGTGAAATAAACATAAATTCCCGGCAACATTAATTTTGTGAAATTCTGTATTCATTCGGTGCCACTCCGGTTATCTTTTTAAACAGGCTGCTAAAATACTGTACATTAGAGAAACCTAACTTATCTGCAACCAGGGCAGTCGTATTGTTCTTATCGGACAACATTCTTTTAGATGTCTCAAAACGTTTTTGCTGGAAATACTCATATATATTTTTCCCTGTCTCAAACTTTAACAGATCACTAAAGTAATGAGGAGATAATTGAAGGTTCCTTGCACAATACTCAGCTGATGGTAATATGCCATTCATGAGTTTGCCAGACTGAACATATTCATCCCATAACAAGTCGGTTTTATTGATTATGAGTTTATTGGGTTCGTTGCGTGTGATGAACTGCCGTTCATAGTAACGAGTACAATAGTCTAAAAACAACTCGATATATCTCGAAATAATTGTTTTAGTATGACAATCGATGGCATGTTGCAATTCTTCTCCGATATTGCATAAACATTCTATTATCTTTGTCTTTTCACGCAAAGAAAGATGTAAAGCTTCTTCCGGTTTATAATAAAAGAATGAGTAATTCTTTATATTTGCTTCCAATGAAGTGTGATAAAGTAAATCCGGGTGAAATGCCAGCAACCAACCTTTTTGAGAAAGTATCTTGTTTTTATCCGCCTTAAAGGATTCTCCCGGAGTAAGAAATATCAATGATGCATTGGAATAATCGTAATATTTACGCCCGTACAGGAAATCTTCAGCATGACCTTCTATCAATATGACTGTATAGAAGCCAAATTTAAGGGTACGTTGTTCCAAATTAGCTTTCGACAAATCAATGACACTTATCAATGGATGAAGCGTTTTACATCCTAAACAGCAATTACATTGATGTACAGTTTCTATATTCAATATGTTTTTTTTCATAAAAACAGCCTATTTTTAGCAAAGACTACACTAAGTAGTTTATCAAAGAACTATATCGTTTTGTGCCCTGTATTCATTAGGTGAACATCCGACGTTCTTTTTAAACAGACGTGAAAAATGTTGCGTATACTGAAATCCTAACTTATATGCAATCTGAGAAATTGGCTGATTGGTATTGAGTATCTGGTCTTTTGCATGATTGATTATTTTGAACACAATGTGCTGCTGGGCACTCTTCCCTGTCTCTTTTTTTATTAAATCACCAAAATAATTAGGCGAAAGAAAAACCTTATCTGCAAAGTATTTCACGGTGGGGAAACCATTTTTTTCTGCATTTTGTTCCAGGAAATAATCATCCAGAAGATGTTCAAACTGTACAATAATGTCTTTATTAACTCCGCTGCGAGTGTTAAATTGCCGTTCATAAAAACGCATACAATAGTCAAGCAATAACTCTATGTTTTTAGCTATCAAAGTTTTGCTATGCTTATCTATTGCACGCTCTAACTCCATCGTGATATTTTTAAGGCAGTCCGTTATTATTTGCTGTTCAGCATGAGACACATGAAGCGCTTCACTTACCTCATAAGAAAAGAAAGAGTACGTATTGATGTTCTGCCCCAAAGATGTACCACGAATTAAGTCAGGATGAAACACAATACCTATGGAAGACGGTTGGACGTTTTCTTTCAATTCAATACCTATAACCTGTCCCGGCGCAAAACTAACAATTGTTCCTTCCTGATAATCATATTGTTTTTTACCGTATTTAAGATCTCCGCACTTCGTATGTTTCAAGAAGAGCGAATAGAAACCCATATTGATCCGGATATGATTCGGACGATTGGTTGCCTTTTTCAAATCTACAATTCCGACCAGCGGATGCATGGTTTCCAACCCGTATAACTTATTGTATTGATCAATAGTATCAATCTTTATAATTTCATCCATAATATGAAGTATATCAAATAATTTGACCTTGTTGCGTTCTGTATTCATTGGGAGTACACCCTACGCGTTTCTTAAATAACCGACAAAGGTGCTGCGGATATTGAAAGCCTAAAGTATAGGCTATCTGACTAACAGTTTCATCCGTTTCGGTAATATGTTCCTTTGCCATTTCAATAACCTTATCCTGAATATGCTCTTGCGGAGTTTTTCCGGTTTCCTTTTTTACCATATCTCCAAAATAGTTGGAGGAAAGGCAGATTTTGTCTGCAAAATATTTCACTGAAGGTAATCCTTCCTGCATGGGGAGTTTACTTAGGAAATATTCATTCAAAAGTTGCTCAAATTTCGTAAGAGCATCTTTATTTGCATCACTGCGGGTAATAAACTGTCGTTCATAGAACCGCATGCAATAATTGAGGAGTAATTCTATATTCATTGCAATCAGAGCCTTACTATGTTTATCAATAGCATGTTCCAGCTCAATGCTGATTTTCTTGAGACAATCCATAACAATCCCCTTTTCCTGATCTGAAAGATGAAGTGCTTCATTGACAGCATAGGAGAAGAAAGTATAGTTTTTTATACTCTTTCCCAAAGAAGTGCCACGAATCAAATCGGGATGGAAAACAATACCATAAACTTCCGGTGTGATTTCATCTTCGATCATATCTACACGTACAGCCTGACCGGGTGCGAAACAAACAATAGTCCCTTCCTGATAGTCATAAGATCTACGTCCATACTTAAGATCACAGCTCTTGGTCTGCTTTAAAAAAAGTGCATAAACCCCATAATTCATTTGGGTATGGTTAACTATCTTAGTTGCTTTCGTAAGATCTACAACACTCACTAACGGATGCAATGTTTCGAGTCCATACATGCTGTTGTACCGGTCTACACTTTCTAAGTTTACTATATTATCCATAGACATAAGTATTTGAATTTTAGCAAAGATATAAATAAAATATACACTGATTCAGCGGAATTAGTCAAATCTGTAATTTGGGTTATACTATCTGTAATTTGGGTACATTTTTTTTTATGCTAACAGCTAAAGTTGATTTTGAAAGCCATTTTCTTCTGTAATCAGGGTTATCATACCTGAATAGAAATGAAACGGTTCACCACGGAGGACACGGAGAGCACAGAGATATTATTTTCTCTGATGAAACGCAGATGATCGCAAATGAACGCAGATTAAAAGACTGTAGTTCTTTATCATACATTTGTTTCTCTTTGCGAAAATCTGCGATCATCTGCGTTTCAATAAAGATTTAAACTCTATGTCCTATGCTACCTCTGTGATGAAACCTCATACAATCTGTAATTGAGGTTATATTATCCGTAATTTATCTACAAAGTATCTTCTCACAACAGTGTATCTTTGTAACATAAAAAAACAACTAATTAAACGACCTGTCATTATGAGTAAAAAAGTACTGATTTTATCATCCAGTCCGCGACGCGGAGGCAACTCTGACACACTCTGTGATGAATTCATGCGTGGAGCTATAGAAGCTGGAAATGAAGCGGAAAAAGTTTTTCTACGGGATAAAACGATCCACTATTGTATGGGATGCAGTGTATGCAGCCAATATAAGAAACCATGCCCTCAGAAAGATGATGCAGCGGAAATCATTGCTAAAATGCTGGCTGCTGATGTCATAGTTCTTGGTACTCCCGTATATTTCTATGCAATGAGTGCACAATTGAAAACATTGCTCGACCGTTGTTGCGGGCCTTATACCGAAATGAAAAACAAAGAATTCTATTTCCTTGCTACCGCTGCCGAAGGAAAAGAAGGGCTTGCCAGCTTAGAACATGTTTTCGATAATCTGATGGGCTTTATAGATTGTCTGGAAAATCCGGTAGTAAAAGGCAAAGTTCTTGCTACCGATGTCTGGCATGTAGGTGAGATAAAAGGCAATCCAGTCTTGATCGAAGCCTATGAGATGGGAAAACTAATTTGATAGTGATATCTTCTTCCAAAGTACGGATTGATTACATTAAAATAAAAATATGGAAACAAAAACAGTAAAAGCATATGGAACGGAATCAGCAGAAACTCCGCTCCATAGTTTAGAGATTCAACGTCGTTCGCTTCTACCGAATGATGTGGAGATTGATATTTTGTATTGTGGTATTTGCCACTCTGATCTTCACTCCATCCATAATGATTGGGGTGGAACTACTTATCCTATTGTTCCCGGACATGAAATAGTAGGACGTATTACCGGAATAGGCAGAGATGTAACTAAATTCAAAGTCGGAGATTTGGCCGGCATCGGTTGTATCGTCGATAGTTGCGGACACTGCGAACATTGTCACAACGGTGAAGAACAATATTGTGAAGAAGGTTGGACGGTTGTTTTTAATTCTCCCGACAAATATCTTGGAGGACAAACTTATGGTGGTTTTTCGCAAACGATTGTAGCCGATGCTAATTATGTATTGAAACTGCCTGAAACAATTGATCTTGCAGCATCAGCTCCTATCTTATGTGCAGGAATCACCGTTTATTCTCCCTTGAAACATTGGGGAGCAGGACCTGGGAAAAAAGTAGGTATCATAGGTATTGGTGGTTTGGGCCATATGGCTATAAAGATTGCAAAAGCGATGAAAGCCCATGTAACCGTTTTTACTACGTCTCCCTCTAAAATAGAAACAGCCAAAGAGTTGGGTGCGGATGAAGCCGTGCTATCTACTGACGCGAACCAGATGGGAAACCTCTCTAAGTTTGATATGATTCTGGATACGGTTTCCGCACGACACGATGTTAATATGTATTTGAATCTTTTGAAAGTAGATGGTAGCCTTGTATTGGTTGGCCTTCCTAATCAACCATTGGAAGTCGGTGCATTCAATATCGTAAATGGACGCAAAAGTTTTTCCGGTTCCAACATTGGTGGCATTGCCGAGACACAAGAAGTAATTGATTTCTGTGCAGAACACCATATCACGGCTCAGATAGAACTAATCAGCATTGACCAAATAAATGAAGCCATGGAACGTTTGGAAAAGAATGATGTCAAATATCGTTTTGTGATTGATATGAAGACAAAAGGAATGTAATCTATAATCAGATATCAACGGTAGTAAGAGGGTATCAAAAGTCTGAGAAAGCTATCAATATCTAACTTTAGAAACGCAGATTTACGCAAATTATCGCAGATTTAAACAGGCTCATAATCTTTGCGTAAATTAGCGTTAATCTGCGTTTTAATGATAGTGAGTTTCACTTTTGGCACCCTCTTGCCATATCTTCAGATTCTCTTTTTATCCGGTTTTATAAGAAAAAGTGAATGTAAATATTACAATCTGTAATTCGGGTTATGATGTCTGTAATTTGTCTACAAAGAATCTCTTTTCTTCCCCGTACATTTGCAATATAAAAAATAGACAATCAATTCTTTATTCATTAAAACCCTAAGAGATATGAGACGAAACTTATTATTAGCAGCAACATCCCTTACAATGCTCAGTACTACCCTCTCTTTTGCGCAAACCGACGCAGACAACTTCTATAAAAGTAGTACGGTAGGTACTGAGAAAGTAACCTTTCTCAATCAGTACAAAATGAAAGTGACAGGCAATCTCTTTCTTCCCAAAGACATGAAAGAAAGTGAAAGATATCCGGCAATTATTGTAGGGCATCCTATGGGAGCCGTCAAAGAGCAGAGTGCCAACCTCTATGCTACGAAGATGGCCGAACGCGGTTTTATAACCTTGTCCATCGACTTATCTTTCTGGGGAGAGAGTGAAGGGGAACCACGTAATGCAGTCCTTCCCGAACTTTATGCAGAATCTTTCAGTGCTGCAGTAGATTATCTTGGTACACATCCTTCTGTTAATCGTGAACACATTGGTGTGATCGGGATTTGCGGTAGTGGAAGTTTTGCTATCAGTGCAGCTAAAATCGATCCGCGGTTGAAAGCCATCGCAACCATAAGTATGTACAACATGGGGACAGCCAGTCGTAATGGCCTGAAACATGCATTAACACTGGAACAAAGAAAACAGATCATTGCCGAAGCTGCCGAACAACGCTATGTGGAATTCTTAGGTGGGGAAACGAAGTATACCGGTGGTACAGTACACGAACTAACAGAAAACTCCTCTCCGATAGAACGCGAGTTTTACGAATTCTATCGTACAGAACGCGGAGAGTTTACGCCCGAAGGTGCAACATCACTGACTACTACACATCCCACATTGACAAGCAACGTGAAATTCATGAATTTTTATCCGTTTGCTGATATTGAGACTATCTCCCCCCGCCCCATGCTTTTCATTACCGGAGAAAATGCACACTCACGTGAATTCAGTGAAGATGCTTACAGTAAAGCTGCCGAACCGAAAGAATTGTATATCGTGCCCGGTGCAGGACATGTAGATCTTTACGACCGGGTAAACCTCATTCCATTTGACAAATTGGAATCTTTCTTCAAAGAATATCTGAAATGATGAAAATGGATACGAATATAAAATATTATATTATAACTTCTTTTGTGGTACTGACATTATTGGTCAGCCTCACATCGTGTAGTACGGATGACCCTTTCCCGAGTCCGCCGGATACAACACAGCCTGCGCCTACTGTCGACCCTGACGAGTCAGATAATAACAATGATCCCAATAAACCAGGTAATAATGAAGAGGATAATTCTATGAATAATAATCTTAAAATAAACATTGGTTCCACCTCGTTCAATATAACTCTGGAAGACAATCCAACAGTAACAGCGTTTAAGTCATTACTGCCAATGACAGTGAATATGTCAGAAATGAATAATAATGAAAAGTATTATTACTTACCGGAAAACCTTCCGACGGCATCTTCCAATCCTGGTAGAATCCAAACAGGAGATTTAATGCTTTATGGTTCTTCATGTGTAGTACTCTTTTATAAGACATTTTCTACGTCTTACAGTTATACATGTCTGGGACGTGTGGACAATCCTGTGGGCCTGGCATCTGCTCTTGGTTCGGGCAATGTAACTGCCACTTTTGAATTACCATAATGGAAAGAAGATGCCGTCTGAAGAATAAAGAGTCGGCAAAATGCCTATAAAACAGAATTAGAATTATAAAATTAAAAACAATTGGAATATGGAAATAATTAAAAACACAGAATACGAAGGCGAACGCCCTCTATTTGCAACACATGACTTACAACTGGAAAATGTAACCATTCATACCGGCGAATCAGCATTGAAAGAATGCAGTAATATTATAGCTGTAAACTGTCGTTTCGAAGGTAAATATCCTTTTTGGCATACGAATGGTTTTATCGTGAAAAATTGTCTCTTTACGGAAGGGGCACGTGCCGCCCTCTGGTATTCTCAAAACCTTCATATGACCGACACTGTGGTAGAAGCTCCGAAAATGTTTCGCGAAATGGATGGGGTCAAACTGGAAAATGTACAGCTCCCCAATGCACTCGAAACCTTTTGGTATTGCCGCAATGTAGAATTAAAAAATGTACAGATAGATAAGGCCGACTACTTGTTTATGTACGGTGAAAATATCCGTATTAAAAATTACAGTCAAAACGGAAATTACTCATTCCAATATTGCAAGAATGTAGAAATCCGCAATGCAGTAATCAATTCGAAAGACGCTTTCTGGAATACTGAAAATGTAACAGTGTACAACTCTGAGCTAAATGGCGAATACTTAGGTTGGCATTCTCACAACCTACGTCTGGTAAATTGTAAAATTTCAGGAACCCAACCACTTTGCTATGCCCATAATCTTATTATGGAAAATTGTATAATGGCTGATGACGCTGATCTCTGTTTTGAGTATAGCAGTGTACAAGCCACTATCAACAGTCCGGTACATAGTATAAAAAATCCACGTAGCGGGAGTATCATGGCAGAAAGTTACGGTGAAATTATCATCGACGAAAACATCAAAAAACCTGCTGACTGTGAATTACAACTATGGGACAATATAACCTGCTTTAGCGCATGAGATACGATTTTGATGAAGTAATCCCCCGTCGTGGTACCAACTCTTATAAATGGGATACAGAGACGGAAGAGGATGTTTTGCCTATGTGGGTAGCTGATATGGATTTCCGTACAGCTCCCGCTGTGGTTGATGCATTGAAAAAACGGGTAGAACACGGTATTTTCGGTTATACAAAAGTTCCCTCTGAATATTATGATTCTATTGTAGATTGGTTTGGACGAAAACACAATTGGACAATAGAAAGAGATTGGATTATTTATACAACCGGAGTTGTACCGGCACTGTCTGCAATAATAAAAGCCCTGACATCTCCCGGAGACAAGATATTGGTACAAACTCCGGTATACAATTGCTTTTTCTCATCCATTCGTAATAATGGATGCGAGATAGTTACCAATCCTCTTATTTATATAAACGAGACATACCAGATTGACTTTGATGATTTAGAAAAAAAAGCAGCTGATCCGAAAGCAAAACTTCTGTTATTGTGTAATCCACATAATCCGGCAGGCAGAGTATGGACAAAACAGGAATTAATACGTATTGGTAAGATCTGCCTTCAAAATGATATATTGATAGTAGCGGACGAAATTCATTGCGAATTGGTTTTTCCCGGACATACATATACTCCTTTTGCCTCTGTATCGGAAGAGTTTCTAATGCACTCTGTTACCTGTACTTCGCCAAGTAAAGCCTTCAATCTGGCAGGACTTCAGATTGCAAATATTATTTCTGCCGACACAAATATACGTATGAGAATAGAAAAAGCAATTAACGTAAACGAAGTATGCGACGTAAACCCATTTGGAATTGAAGCTTTGATGGCAGCATACAATAATAGTGAGGAATGGCTGGATAAACTTAATCACTATTTATTTGTCAACTACAATTATCTGAAAAACTATTTCAAAGAACATCTTCCACAGTTTCCCGTAATAAGGCTCGAAGGTACTTATTTGGTATGGATAGACTGCTCTGTATTGAAACTGTCATCTAAAGAAATTGTAAAAATACTGCTTAAGAAAGGTAAGATTCGAGTAAATGAAGGCAATCTGTACGGAGAAGCAGGTGATGGTTTTATTCGTATCAATATAGCTTGCCCCCGACGAACATTGATTGACGGGCTAAACAGAATAAGACGTGCTTTAAGCAATTAACAACCCAATAAAGGAAATATGCCGGAAGGGAAGAAAGTAAACAAGATTTCATTGATTTCTCTGATTTCTTTTGGCTCTTATTCAGTTTATGTGTGGTTATTAAAAGTTCGTCCGGCAGCAGAAGTTGGAACTCATGCTTATGTCAATCCTTTTATAGCCATTCTGTTTTGGAGTGCTTTTAGGGAATGAAAGCGTCAGCATTATTCAGTTAATCGGTCTCATGGTCATATTGTTAGGAATGACTATGATAAACCGAAAATGTTTATTCAATTCTTAATATCTATTCACTGATGTTATTACTGCAATAAACCGTTGAAACAAAGATATATAACTACCACCACTTTGTTGAAAATATTTCCAGTAATTGTTTTTTGGATAAAGGCTTTGCTAAGAAAGCATTGCACCCTGCCTCAATGGCACTGCCTTTATCAGAATCAAAAGCATTGGCCGTTAGTGCTATAATGGGAACCTTCGCATTGAATTCACGAATTCTTCGAGTTGCTTCCAATCCTCCCATGACAGGCATTTTCATATCCATAAGAATAAGATCAAAGCTCTCATTGCGAGCCTTCCAGACAGCATCTGCACCATCCAGTGCTCTCGTTAGATTATAGTCTTTGAGAATATGTCGTACCAATAAATAATTACTATCATTATCTTCAGCAATTAAAATCTTCAAATCTTCCTTACTTATTTCATTCAGTACAGACGGTTGGTCTAACGGTTGAGAATCGACCGAGGATACTTTTTCCGGCATTTCTATCTCACATGGCACCCATGCCCAGAAAGTAGATCCTTTGCCTGGTTGAGAGATAAATCCGACTTTACCCCCTGCCCCTTCTATTATGGCTCTGGAAATGGCAAGTCCAAGTCCCGTCCCCTGTGCAAACTCATTAAGCTTTTGAAACCGGCCAAAAACTCTATCCTGCAATTCTACAGGAATACCTACTCCGGAATCTTCAACATAAAACCGGATGCCTTTCCCTTCAATGGAATATCCCATTTTTATATATCCGGACTGAGTACATTTCACGGCATTAGTAAGGTAGTTCATCCATACTTGCTTGAGCCTGTTTCTATCCAAAAAGATCAGGCACTCCGGACCGGATTCATCCATACAGAATTTAACATCAGGATTTGTAACCTTGGGCTGAATCATAGTATACAACTCACTACAAACCTTACTCATGTTAAATTTTTCTGGTTTGCGTTCAAGAATTCCCGACTCTATTTTAGAAAGATCAAGAATGTCATTAATCAAACGCAATAATAATTCATTATTAGATTGAATAATTTCCATATATTCTTCTTTTTCAGAAGAATCATCACAATTTATCATCAATTCGGAAAATCCTACAATAGCATTCAACGGAGTACGAATCTCATGGCTCATATTGGCAAGAAAAGCTGATTTCAAACGATCAGAAAGCTCTGCTTTTTCTTTTAGATCTTTCAATTCTTGTGCCATCTTTTCCCATTTCATATTGTTTATTTTAATACCAGTGTAACGAGTTACTTGCCCTTTCTTGTTCCTTTCAATCGGAATTCCAGTAACTAACAAGGTTTGCCATTCATCATCCCATTTAGTTTTAGAACGATATTTCAAATTAAAATCGCTATTAACTCCCAGAAGTATACGATTTATATATTCACGAACACAATTCACATCGTCTGGATGGGCAGTATTCAAATAATCTTCCGGAAAAATTGGTTTTTCAGAATGAAAGTCGTTAACCGGATCGTTAAATGCCCGGAATTGTCCGCTCTCTACATCAAAATCCCAATAAGACATTCCAACAGTCTTGAAAGTGAGCTCCATTTTGTAGTTTCTCTCTCTAAGTTCTTCATCCAATTGATGTTGTTTCGAAATGTTCTGTCTGAATCCTGTATAACGTACAATATCTCCATTTTCATCTCGCTCAAAAGGCACTCCGATTATATTGCAATATGACCACATTTTGTCGTGTTTTGTTTTAATGCGACAAGAAAATTCCACGGTAAGGTCTTTACCTGATAACATGATTTGTATAGCATCATAAGCGGAAGAACGATCTTCAGGATGTATTACATTCATCTGTTCTTCAATAGTCAATAGCTTGTCGCTGGCGTAATCATTAACAGGGTCATTGTAAGATTCGAATTTCCGGGTTCGCACATCAAAATCCCAGTGGACAATATTGCTAACCTGCATAGCAAGTTCACGCTTCGCTATTAATTCCTCTGTTTTCTTTGCCAACTGTACCTTTTCTGTCACATCCATTTCCGTACCGATAATCAGTAATTTTCCAAAATGTTCAGAGGATAAACGCATTCTACTTTCATAATAGCGATATTGTTTCTCCTTTTCATTATAAATACGTGCAGTGATTTGCCCTTGCTGAATTTCTCTCTGTTCCAGTTGACCAAAGAGTTGAAGCAGCTGAAGCTGATCCTGCGGATGCATTATTTTTAATAAATCCTCTAATGTTGAAATAGATTCTACTATAGGAGATCCATATAATGAACTGAAAGTTTTTTTATATACATCATATACCCACGAAGACATATTGGTGGCGTCCATAGCCATTTCCAAATTCTTCTTGTTTTCTTCTGTATGAAATTCTGCTTCTTTTTTTGCTGTTACATCATTAGTGAGTAAGATATGTCCGATGATAGCTTCTTTTTTATTACGTACGGGAACGACCTTAACTTCGTAAATCATACTATTCTTGTTATTGGAAGAAAAATATGCATTCCTGTTTATCCGATCAAAATCATATTCAAATTCCAATACAATATTTTCACCACGTTGAATCTTAGTCTTGAGTTCTTCATCGACATACGGGCTATTAAACAGATTCACAACACCTATCACTGTATTCCGGTCTTCAACACCATACATCTTTAATGCATAGTCGTTTATACTGTGAAGGAGACCCACCGCATCATAAACTTCAACTCCCATTGGTAAATGAACATATATACTTTCTGTGAACAGAAGTTGTTCTTGCATCAAATTGGAGATTTCTTTCTCAAAAGATATACTGTCACCCTCTTGGGATTCTATTTTAATTTCTTTCATCTGCTATTATGTCTATCAGAATGTTATACTCTATAGAATCAAAATGTTATTTCATGAAAGTATTACTACTATTGTTTCTTTTGCATAATTTTAAAAACGGAATCTATCCAACATAAAAACAAGAAGTAATGAGATTGCTTTGTTTGAGTGCTTTCATGATTAATTATTTTGATCAACAAAATCATTATTTAATTTACAAAATTAATATTTATCATCATAATATTCCTAAACAAGAAGAAATAATAAGTTTTTTTATACTATTGAATCATCCTGTTTTATATCCATAAAAAAACAGTTTCAAAAGTTATTGTAATCGTATAAACAATTAATTATTTGCTTATTAAATTTACATTATATTTCTACAAGATTTCTTTCTTTTATTTTCTCAAGTGAAAGTAATACTATTGATCCATATATTGAATCTCATCGGAAACTGATAGAATGAATTTGATCTCAAAAGACGTGCTTTTCCGTAGAATGAATACACTGCCAATAAGTTATTGCGTTCGATTAATAATCAGATTTGCAAACAACGGTCTTATGGCAGGTAGTATATATAAAAAGGCACGATGTATATGTTGTGATTTCAGATACATAAAAATGCTAAATAAACAGATAAGGAGATCGCTTGTATATTGAAAATATTCAATATTTCAATAATTTATAACACATTGTAAATCAAGATATTACACAGGCTATTTTTTCTCTACGAGAATCACCTCGTTTCTCTACGGAGATCGCGTCGATGCTCTACGAGAAACGGGTCGTTTCTCACCGAGGAATAAATTGAATATTCATAAGATACAACAACTTGCATAAACATGAAAACAGAAATAATTATCAATTGTTATGAAAACAGAAAATGAAGTAAAGAAGTGAGGCTTTTATTGATTGATTTTTATCATTGAAAAATATCGGTCAAAGCTTAGGCGGTACGATTACAATAAATGATCGTATGCTGTTTGAAGTAGTTGAGACTGCTGAGACTTTAGAGAAAGGTTTTTGCTTCTAATAAAAAAACGAACCACTAAATCAAAGAATGATGAAAAAACATAGAGCACCAAAATATTTATATTACACAATAATCTATTGATTATCAATAATTATATATATTTGCGATATAAACTTAGTTTTTATTCTAAGAAAGCATTTTATTCTATCTCTTTGGAACCAATTAAAATAGCAAAATATATATGGAATATGAGCTGAAAGAAAGCTTGTCATTATTTATGTATCAAGTCAGAATAGAATAGGGTATAAAGATAGGGTCAGGAACATAAATTGCCTATAAATAGTAACAAAATTAAAGGAAATAGGATGAAGGATTATAAGAAGATAAATAAAGCCGCTTGGAATTTGAAAACCGACATTCACATTAAAAGTGAATTTTACAATAATACACTCTTTTTGAAAGGGGATTCATCATTGAAACATATTGAACTAGATTTATTAGGAGAGATCAAAGATAAATCTATCCTCCACATGCAATGTCATTTTGGTCAAGACACCATCTCACTATCTCGATTAGGTGCAAAAGCTACAGGTATAGACATATCAGATAATGCGATTAATTATGCTCAAAATATGGCAAAAGAGTTAGAGATGGTATTCTGCCGATATATTATAATAAGGTATAGAACAAAAACGGTGTAGCCCACAGTACAATACGCATACTGTGGGTTACACCGTTGGTCTCCCTATCGGTATCAATCGGGGGACAATGCAAAAGTTATTAGGGTATTTCGTCAAAACATGAACACAGCGATTTGTGGGAAAAGGCTATTTGCAGACAGGAATATAACAAGAGGATGGTTTGCAGCAAACCGCAATGTATCAGGATGCATTACGGTGTATTATCGGATTGGTCTCCCGATTGAGACCCCAAGAAAAAAGCCCTTGAAAGTGATTGACTTTCAAGGGCTTTGAAGTGTTGTTGCGGTGCGTACGGAAGATGAACCTTAATTCTATTCCTCACCTACTCAATATCTTAGCAAGCTCTTTATTCTTTCTCCCACTAATAACCCCACGTGCGCAATTCTTTAGATTGCTTGGTGTTGCTGTGGTTGTTTGAGTTGCGGCAAAGATACTAAATATTACTCGCATATCAAACTAATCATTTTCTATTTCTCTATAATTAAGTGAATATGAAGCCGTATTATTATTAACATACATTTCATATTCCTTAATACCTTTACTTCTTGCTATTAAACTCAATTTCTTTTTCTGTTCAAGAGGTAAATATGTACCATAATAGATTGCTGTGGGCTTCTTAACAGTTAACTCTATATGATTTTCTTGTACCCGATTTTCACAACAACACATAAATCTCCACTCCTTTTCGTAAGCGTATGTCTCTTTATCTTTATATAAAAAGGCTTTTATCCAAAACAAAGTATCGGGAAATGGAATATTATTTTGAGATTTAGTTTGTTGTGACATATCCAGTGTAGAATAATAATGTACTATTTCTGTTGCATCATACCTACAATCAGAATAAATTATAGGAAACAAATATGGATGAACCCTGTCTAAACAATCTCTCTTATCACATTTAGCACAAAGACTAAATACATATTCCGAAAAATCATATTCTACAGCAAATCCTTTATAACCATCTGCATATCTATCCCACATAATTTTAGAACATACATCCTCTGTAAAACAAGCTATTTTAGTCATGGGATTTTCTTTTATTAATTTTTCAGTAAGGACAACACTTCTTTTTACAAACTCTTTAATAGGTGTAATGTCCCATGTTGAAATAGCTTTTACTCCGTCAACAATATTATCTGTTGACATTGATAAAATATTTTCCAATACCGATTGACATATTTCATCATTGAAGATTGAAGTAAATAATGGTGGAACCTCTTTTTTTTCATGACAATATTCAATAAATTTTAATAGAGAAGCAGGACTCAACGCATTTTTAATCAAGGATTCAATTTTTGTTGTATCTACATATATTAAAGAATCATACATATCATAAAACATGTCTGGCCTAACCAAAGATATAGTATTGTTTTTTAGAGAATCAACACTATAATCATTATATGCCCTAAATCTATAGAGTTTTGAAGGAACATTAGCCATTGTATAACTAATAATATTGTTCCAATCCCTACTACGTTCTTCATCTTTTATATCGCTTGGGAAAATAGTTTTCTCTAACAGTAATTTGAATTCTTCTTTAAATTTCTGATTATTCATTTCTATAAAACTTGAATATCTATAAGCTCCATTTTGTATGTAAGAAATTTCCTATTATGCTTTTGCAATTACTATTACTTTAAATCATAATTATCTGTAATACATATTATTACATGATATATTAAAAAGAAGGGGGTAACGGTTTAATAACGTGCTATCTACCTTTATTTACTTGATATTGCAGAATTTCAAAAATCTCGCTACAAAAATAGTTATTTTCTTTTAATTATGAAATATAATTTATTGTATCTTTAGACTTTCTCGTAATTTTGTCATAGCAAATTATAAACTATGTCCGAAAGTATTCCACAGTTCTATAAAAGAATCCAACGTTGTGACCCTCAACTGGGTACAACCTACTCTAAGGAGAAACCATATTTCAATGTTCTCTCCCGACAATGTAATTTTGGGACAGTACAATTCAGTTACAGAGATTTTTACAAAGTCACTTTGATTATTGGCGTGGGAAAACTATATTATGCAGATAAATGGATTTTAGTAAATCGTCCTGCAATGTTATTTTCTAATCCTTTAGTCCCTTATGCTTGGGAATCAATCAGTGAAGAACAGAAAGGAATGTTTTGTATATTTAATGAGCAATTTGTACAGTCAGAAGACAAAAATAGTTCTTTGGCTAATAGTCCATTGTTCAAAGTAACGGGAGATAAAGTTTTCTTCTTGGATGATACACAAATTACCAAAGTTTTGGATATATATACCAAAATGCAGGAAGAAAACCAGTCAGACTATGCAAACAAATATGATGTTTTACGTTGTTATCTTCATTTGTTGGTACATACAGCTTTAAAAATGCAGGAGTTAAATAAATATGAATCACATCCAAATGCTTCGCAACGTATTACCGAATTATTCATAGAATTATTGGATAGACAATTTCCTGTTGATTATCCACATTCAGTATTAAGTTTGCGTACTCCTGCCGATTATGCAAACCGTTTGTCTGTACACGTTAATCATTTAAATAAAGTGGTAAAAGATACTACTGGAAAAACTACTTCTACAATGATTGCGGAAAGAATAATTAAAGAATGTACCCAGTATTTATTACATAGTAATCTTTCTATTTCAGAAATTGCTTATAGCTTGGGATTTGAAAACATAGCCTATTTCAGTAAATTCTATCGTAAGCATACAGGAAAAACGCCAAGCGAAATTAGAGAGCAACAATTATTTGATTTGTGCAAATGATGCTTTGAATAGTGTTAATCAGCAATATTTGCATTACCTAATTTTGTACCGACTAAAAAATATAAATAATGAAGTACAGAAAATTAGGCAAAACAGAAGTAAACCTATCCGCTATCGGATTGGGTTGTATGGGAATGAGTGCTGCTTATGGAGTAGCCGATGAAAAAGAAAGCATTAAGACATTGCATCGTGCTTTAGAACTTGGCATTAATTTTTGGGATACTGCGGATGTGTATGGAAATGGTGCTAATGAAGAATTACTATCCAAAGTATTAGCAGAAAAAAGAAATCAGATTTTCATTGCAACAAAATTTGGTTTTCGCTTACGCAATAGTCAAGGTAGCGTGTTCGCTGGTGGTGAAAGTTATGTGGATGCTTCTCCAAGATATGTAAAACAAGCTGTAGAGAACAGTCTGAAAAGATTAAATATCGAAACTATAGACTTGTATTATGCGCATCGGATTGACCCCACAATACCAATCGAAGAAACAGTTGAAGCTATGGCAGAGTTAGTTAAAGAGGGTAAAGTGCGCTATTTGGGACTAAGCGAATGTTCTCCCGAATCACTAAAAAGAGCTTGTGATGTTCATCCTATATCTGCGGTTGAGAGTGAATATTCTTTATTAACACATGATGTCGAAAAAGAGATTCTGCCATTGACAAAAGAATTAGGTGTAACTTTAGTTCCATTTTCACCGTTAGGCAGAGGTTTAGTAACAAATACTATCAACGTAAATGCGTTGGAAGAACATGATTTCCGCAAGCATTTGCCACGTTATAACGGTAAATATTGGGAAAATAACCAAAAACTGACTATTGAAATTGCAGAAATAGCAGAAAGCAAAGGAATAACCCCAGCCCAACTTGCTTTAGCTTGGATATTGGCACAAAGTGAAAATATAATTCCTATTCCGGGAACTAAACGGATTAAGTATTTAGAAGAAAATGCAAAAGCGGTAGATGTAAATCTATCAATGGAAGATGTCTCTAATATTCAACTGCTTTTAAAAAAATATCCTAATATTGGTAACAGATATAATGAATATGATTTTCAGTTTGTAAATAAATAACTTATTAAAAAAAGCAAGTTCTACCATGTTGGTAGGACTTCTTTCTATAATTCCCATAATGAATAATTTATTGGAACAGAGATTCTTCCGATTATTATCGGAATACTCACAGCGTAAAGTTTCTGCATCCGAATTTACAGAAGCTATTGAAGAACTGGCTACACATTTAGCTGATTTTAGTTTAAACGAACAGGATTATTGCGTTTTACTTCGTTATTTCTCCTTTGGTTTACATCGGCTTAAATCGTATCGTGTGCGGTTTGAGCAAGAAAAAAATACCCTATTTGCATTTGATTGATGAAGCAATAGAACTAATCAAAACAGAAGTACGCATAGTGAATCTGCGTATCAAATACCCCGAACAATTCCAGCAACACGCAAATAAGCTATTCATTTCTCCTCTCCATTTAGCTGATAAAACAAGCCTTATCAATATCATGGAAATTGTCAGCGGTCTATTCCTGTCAAAACGCATAATATATCAAAATGAAAAACCTGTTCACCTGACGGACTTAGGAAAAGCCTTTGAATGGCTCTTTAACATTAAATTAGGTGATTATCACCAAAAGTACATGGATGTCATCAAGCGAAAGCCAACCAAACTTACGGAGTTCCTTAATGAACTGGCAAACCTTATCCGCAAAGAACACGAAAATAAAGGGTATAGATAATCAGGTGTTTAGCATCAATTTATACAGGGTAGCGTATGCTACCCTGTAATTTGTTTGCTTCCCTTTTCTGAACTTTGCTTCATCAATTGATTGGTAATCATTAGTGTATAATCAGAAAAATGAAGCAATATGTATATAGATAATTACGAGTTTAAAGACTGGATGCAGAAACTTCTTGATAAATTGGAAGAAGTAGGCAAAGACGTAAAGAGTTTGCAAACCAATCCCGAAGTAATGCCGGGCGATAAACTTTTGGATAATCAGGACTTATGCCTGTTGTTCAAAGTAAGTACCCGAACGTTACAGAGATTGAGAAGCAAGAAACTGCTGCCCTTTATGATGATTAGCGGAAAAGCCTATTATCGGGCTTCCGATGTGCGTGAGTTCATAAAGAAAAGGTTTGATGTTGGTACGCTCCGAAAGTTTGAAAAAGAACACGGAACGGACAAATAAGAAAGAAACTATCCCGAAGTTGTACACGTGGTAACTTCGGGATTTTTCTTTTTTGGCAAGTTATTTCTATTCATCTGCCGATATTGTCCCCTCTCTTTGGTAGGACTGTTCAAACCGTCTGCTTAACATTACTATCATTTCATTGGTCTTTATCAGTTCCAAAGTGCATTGTTCCAGTTTGTAAAGCAAAGCAAGTGCTTTCTTTTCTGAAAAATTGGAATGAAGTTCTTTCACTACCTGATTGTAATTCTGTCCTATGCTCCTGAATTGTGAATAGAACTGTGTTAGCTGAATATAATAATCCACCTTACTTTTATCCCTTACTGTTACCTTAAACGACTTACCGAAAATACAGTTCTTAATAAAATGCGCTTTGATAGTATAACCTGACCTATCAAAAAATGACAGGAATTTGGCGTTCTCCACATCGTCCAAATTGAACGAATAACGGTGTGTTCGTGGGTCAAGTTTAGGCTTGCGCCCTCCTTTGTGTTGGTACTTCTTTTTCTGTTCCATAATTATAATTTTTACATGGTTTACGACTTCGGAGTAAACCAAACCACCTTATCAGGTGGCAAGGTTTTGAGGTGCAAAAAGCAAATAGCGGACCTCAAAACACAACTTGCTATGTTCTAATGAACATAAAAATCTTCCCTACGGTCAGATTGCCAAAGCAAGCGGTTCGGCTTCTTCCTATATCTATTTATCGGTTACAAAATTACAGACAGCAGTTAATCCCTGAAATATGCCCTATTACGCCAAATTGCGACACAAATGGGCAAAGTACCCCCATTTTTAAAAACATCTGTTTTTACCCTTTTCTTTGCTAAAAATTGATTGAATGGCAGCAATATATAAGATAGTCAAACAAGGTTTGAATATGGCTTTAAACCATATTTAAAAACCTTTTAGAAATATGGCAATACTGCTATAAAATTAGCTTGTTCCTTTTCAATCAGTATCAGAAATCAATCAACCTATTTATAAACCATTAAAAATTAAATGCATGGAAGAAGTAAAACAATCATTACAGGAAGCAGCAAGCAAGGAACGGGAAAGCTATAAATCGGTGTTCCTTAAAAAACGGTCGGTTTGCAACCGTCAAAGCGTGTACATAAGTGGAGAGATACAGAAACGTATCATGCAGATTGTAGGGGTGATTACGGGCAAACAGGTAAGCATCGGAAATTTTATTGATAACGTACTGGAAGAACATTTGAAAAAGTACAACGACGTCCTTTCGGCTCTCTACCGAGAAGAAATGCAGAAAGAGATATTCAACCAGCCAAAAGAAAAAGACGCATGAATATCGTAACTATTGAGGAACAGACTTTTAAACAAGTATGTGGGCGGTTCTCCGGTTTCGTCAGTCAGGTGGAACGGATTTGCAGAGAGAATACCCACCAGCCGGAGAAATGGTTGTCAGGTCGTGAAGTGTGCACCCTGCTCGGTATCAGCATCCGAAGTTTGCAGAACTACCGGAACAGTGGCAAACTTGGCTATTCCCAAATCGGGAATAAGCTGTACTATAAATCTGCCGATATAGAAAGACTGGTTACCGAATGTACGTCAAACCATCTTTCAGGAAAGAAAAACAACTATATACCAACCAATAAATAAGTATCGCCTTATGACAAGAAAACAAGATGACAATTCAGAAGTAAACCAATCTTTTACCCTCCTGGCTATTGTGGGTACATGGGAAAGTTTAAATCTTCATCCTACGGTGATGATATACCAAAGCAAGAAAAAGTATCTCCTTTCGATGCTCCATGTATCAGATAACGGACAGGCGCAACCTGCCACTTACGAGATACAGAAAGATAACCGTTACTTCATTGTTGAAGCCTTTAAACGGCTTTATATCGGCTATGACAAGGTAAAAGATTGCCTTTCCATTTCTTATTATGGCGATTACCTGCGTAATTGAACATGTATATACCAATCATTCAAACTAACTATAAATCAATATGGCAATATGGAATTGATAAACGGTAACAGTGAAATGATAAAGGAGTTCTTTCAGTCTATGGAAAGAATGTTGGACGGTATCAGCCGGCTGGCAAAGGAAAACAGACCGCATTTTAAACGGTGAAAAGTTTCTAAGCAACCGGGAAGCATCCAAATATCTGAAAGTAAGCATCCGCACGCTGCAAGAGTGGAGAGATACGGGCGTTATCCCTTACATTCAGATAAAAGGCAAAATAATCTACCGTCAAAGCGATATAGAAAGGCTTTTACAGACCTACTATAACAAGTAACGGCAGGAATAGCCTACCATCCTTAAAAACACACATTTTTTTCCGAAACTGACTAAGAACATTAACTTTATTAGTGTAGTAGTCCGTCTGTACAAGCCTTTGGAAGAAAATACTACCCGGAGCGTAGCGCAGGTGTGGAGATTTTCTTTCAAACCCGTAGGGCTTGGGCTTGAACAGACGGAATACGGAGCTTACCTTTGTTAATGTTTTATTCAGCTTTGGAAAAAGATTTATCAGATAAACTATACTCAGATATTATTGCTATACATTATTTCACATTGGACGCAGAAGGTTTATTATCCCTCGCATCTATAAGTACTATATTGGGGTCATTTTCTAAATTTAGTTCTTTTAAGACCTTCATAAGTTTCACATATTCAACATTATTGAAATACATTATAACTTTAATACTTTGTTTTGTATCATTAGCCTCTTCATATATTTTTACTTGATTTTCTAAATTCATTTTTAATTTACTATTTGAAGCTAATTTAAACTCTATTAGTGTTTTATCTCTTGAACCTTTTGAAACAGTATAATCAACAGGTCCTCTGCCATTATTTACTTCCCTATTAACATCAAAAGGTGAAGAGTACCATGTTAGACGATATATTACTTGTAAGTCAGCTTCTCTTTTTATCGGTTCATTTTTATAATAAAACAATTTATATCCATCTTTATTTTCTATGAAATCTTTTAAATATAAAACTCTTTTCAAAGCTTCATTCAAAGAACCTTCTGGTGGTAAAGAGTAAAATTCACTTTGTTTTAATAGTTCATTTATAAGATATTGTACGTTGCTTTTGAATAGAGTTTCAACTTCAAGCACCTTTTCTTTTGAAATATTCTTAGCACCTTCTTTGTTTTCTTCCTTTTGTTTTATATAAAAATTTAATAATTCTGGGTATTGCTGTATCGTTCGATTAACCGCAATTGCTATTTCTTTTAGAGTTGGTTGTTTTTGAGTATTACGTCCTTTAATTCTAGTTGGTGATGGAAGTCGAGAAAAATAAAAACTATTAATCTCACTTCTTAGTTGGTCATTAGGTATACTTCCACAAATTTCTAAAAAATGCCCTCTTAAATCGTGACTATTAATCCAATTTTCGTCTTTAGTCAACAAATCCTTTGGAGTTAAAATGATATAGTCATTATTATAATAAGGTAAAATAAATTCTTTAGACATCCATCGTTCTAATTCATAGTCAAAATAAACTTTCGGAACGTTTACCTTCTTTGTTTGTTCGGCTTTCAAATATTTCTTTGCAAAATTTTCAGTATACTCTAATAAATAGGCTTTTATCAGATTACATGAAAAATCACTAATATTATCTCGTCCTACTCCCAATTGGAATAGACCAACTTTCTCAATATGTGATGTCTGAGTTATAACTTCTTTATTCAAATCATTATAAACAATATGCATATTATCAGACATAGCTTTACCAAATTTTAAACCAAGTCCACTACCCCCATTACCTGAAATACTATATCCCAACCAATTTTGTTTTACTTCTGAAAATTTGTACCATGATTTTATTTCAGCTTCAGTCAAATATCCATATTCAGACTTTTCTTTTAAAAACAATAAGTAATCTAAAATTCCTTCATGTAATTTTTTATATTCTTCTTTTTTGCTTGCATATAATAAAAAAGGGTCTATAAAAAGAGGTAAATCATTAATTAGTGATATATTAAATGCACCATATTGATTCAACACATCTTCATTTATATTAAAACAGTCTGTAAAATATACCATAATTAAAATTTATTACAAGTTTATTATTTTATTCATCACAATATTACGAGCATAACTTTTATCGCCTATAAAGATATGTCTATTACAGATATAATCAAAGATTTTGTTTAAAAATGATATTTAAAATGAGAACCTATCATTTTTACAAAAGTTTTTTTCCACATTCACCATATCACGCATAATAGAACTATCCAAAACTTTTGCATAGTGCTGTGTCATTCTTATATTGGAATGTCCCAAAATCTTAGATACATTTTCCATTGATACATCATTAGCGAGAAAAACAACTGTAGCCGCAGTATGTCTTGCAACATGAGTAGTTAGGCGTTTTGTTATGCCACACAAATCAGCAATTTCCTTTAGATAGGCATTCATGCGCTGATTACTGATTACAGGCAAAAGTACACCTTTCTTTATACACTCTGCATTATCTTCATATTTCCTCAATATACTTTGAGGAATGGATAAAACAGGAATATTGCACATCTGATTAGTCTTTTGTCGTGCTTTGCGTATCCACAATGCACCGTTATTGTCTTTTATCAAGTGCTCACGACTTAGCTGCTGAACATCTGCGAAAGCGAGTGCCGTGAAGCAACAGAAGACAAAAGTATCTCTTACCTGTTCCAACCGCTTGATGGTAAATTCTTTGTTCATCAAAACGTCCAATTCTTCACGTGATAGAAATTCGACCTCTACTTCCTCTTGTTTGAAGTGAATACCGTAAAAAGGGTCTTTCTTTATCCAGTCATTAGCCAAAGCAATACGAACGACCTTTTTTAAAGTCTTCAAATGCTTCAAGGCTGAATTGTTTTGGCAATGCTTATCCGTTTTCAGCCAAAAGTCGAAGTCACGAATAAACTGACCGTCTACATCCGATAACATTATATCATCACGGTGGTAGCAAGAACGGATATATTCCTTCAGGCGATTAATAGAGGTATCAAACTTGGCAACGGTAGACGCTGTATATTCCTTGCCTGTCAAAGCTCGGCATTTCTCGTTATGTTCTGCATAGATTTCCAATAAACTACGCTGTACTTTATCACGTCCGTAGAAACAATCCTTTATTATATCGGCTGTTATCGGTTTGTTGTCTATTTCCAGTTCACGGTGTATCTGTAATACTTTGGCACGAACTGTATTAATATAGTGGTTTAGTTCTATGGCTACACGGTCTTTTCCTTTGGAACATTCCTTTTTCTGATTCCATAAGTCTACAGGAATACTCCGTTTAATCATAACTTCGGCTACTCGCTTGTTTACGGTGATGCGCATACAAACAGGAGCTTCACCGTTTTTCAGAAGTTTTGATTTCTTGATGATGAACAATACGCTTAGTGTGTTTCTTTTCACTGCTCCCATAATTCTTTGTTTTTTTAAGTGGTACAAAATTAGTTTGCTACACTCAAAAACAAGCTACGCAAAAAGCTGACAATCAAAGACAAATGCGTCAATTCGTGGGAGCAAAAATAGCTTTCAAAAAGTCCCACGAATAAGCCACGTGAGAACTGCCTAAAACTACTATTTTTTGCCGAAGTGGAGAAAAAGAAAAAGCTCTGAAATCCTTGAATTTCAGAGCTTTGCTTTAATTTGCTATTTGCTTTCGCGGTGCGTACGGGACTCGAACCCGTGACCCCATGCGTGACAGGCATGTATTCTAACCAACTGAACTAACGCACCAATATTTTGTTCTAACTATCTCTCTCGATTGCGGATGCAAAGGTAGACATTTTTTTTATACCTGCAACAATTAGAAGGAAAAAATGCGAATATTTTTGTTTAAGGTAACTCATCAAAGAAAAACATTTCATGGATGGATTTATTCTTTATCTTTGTAGCTCAGAAGTATAATATAAAAATAAAGACATGAAAGATACACCTATCAAACAACATCTGATTGATGAAACTATCGAAGAATTTCAGATTGCAGACTTTTCAAAAGCAACCATTCGCGAAGTAAAAGCCATTGCAGCCAAAGCTGAAGCAGAATCAGGAATAGAATTTATTAAAATGGAAATGGGCGTACCCGGTCTCCCACCCTCAGCTGTGGGGGTAAAGGCAGAAGTGGAAGCATTGCAAAAAGGGATAGCAAGCCTGTATCCGGATATTAACGGACTTCCGGAACTTAAACAGGAAGCATCACGTTTTATTAAAGCATTCATAAATGTAGATTTAAAACCAGAAGGATGTGTACCTGTAACAGGATCCATGCAGGGTACTTTTGCTTCATTTCTAACTTGCAGTCAGTGTGATGAAAAGAAAGATACCATACTTTTTATTGATCCGGGATTTCCTGTACAAAAACAGCAACTTGTGGTTATGGGACAAAAATACGAGACTTTTGACGTATATGATTTCCGTGGAGAAAAGCTGAAAGAGAAGTTAGAAAGTTATTTGCAAAAAGGAAATATATCTGCAATCATCTACTCTAATCCCAACAATCCAAGCTGGATTTGCCTGGATGATAAAGAACTTAGAATCATAGGAGAACTGGCAACTCAGTATGATGTTATTGTTTTGGAAGACCTCGCCTATTTTGCCATGGACTTCCGTCAGAATCTCAGCACTCCGTTCCAGACACCTTATCAACCGTCAGTAGCACATTATACAGACAATTATATATTGCTCATCTCCGGTTCTAAAGCATTCAGTTATGCAGGACAACGTATCGGTGTCAGTTGTATTTCCGATAAGTTATATCACCGCTACTATCCCGGACTCACAAAACGTTATGGTGGAGGAACCTTTGGAACAGTATTTATCCACCGTGTTCTTTATGCACTATCATCCGGTACCAGTCATTCGGCACAATTTGCTATGGCAGCAATGTTGAAAGCAGCCAATGAAGGAGAATATAATTTCCTTGATGAAGTGAAAATCTATGGAGAACGGGCAAAGAAGCTAAAAGAAATTTTTCTTCGCCATGGTTTTCATCTTGTATATGATAAAGATCTGGGTGAACCCATTGCCGATGGTTTCTACTTTACAATTGGTTATCCGGGAATGACAAGCGGAGAATTAGCCAAAGAGTTGATGTATTATGGTGTAAGTGCTATTTCCCTTGTAACTACCGGGAGCCATCAAGAAGGTCTGCGAGCATGTACTTCTTTTATAAAAGATCATCAATATGAACAATTGGATGAAAGAATGAAAATTTTTAAGGAAAATCATCCCATATCATAAAAAGTACACACAAAAGTAAAAAAAAGGAGAAGATAGTTTGTTCCTGCGAAATAAATATTTATATTTATCGCATGAATAATATCAATTCCGACATATTTAAGATACAATCTAATAATGTATTGCCTTCACGGGGAAAGATTCTGATATCAGAACCTTTCCTGTGTGATGCAACATTCGGACGTTCGGTAGTATTGCTCGTTGACCATACTGACGAGGGAAGTATGGGATTGATAATGAACAAACAACTCCCTTTGCTGGTGAACGATGTCATCAAAGAATTCAAATATCTGGAAGATATACCTCTCTATAAAGGCGGCCCCATAGGGACAGACACACTTTTCTATCTGCATACTTTGCCACATATTCCCGGAGCGCTCCATGTAAATAAAGGATTATACCTGAACGGAGATTTTGATGCCTTGAAAAAGCATATTTTACAAGGGAATAATATCAACGGAAAAGTACGTTTCTTTTTGGGATATTCGGGATGGGAATATGAACAATTAATACAGGAGATCAAGGAAAACACCTGGCTGATTGCCAAAGAAGAAGCCTCTTATCTACTCAATGGAGAAGCCAAAGATATGTGGAAAAACACACTGGGAAAGTTAGGTAGCAAGTATGAAACCTGGTCTCGCTTTCCACAAGTTCCTTCATTGAATTGATTGATTAACGCTGTCCGAAACGTTGCATCAAGGCAGCATCTTTATATCCCTCTGAGGTTACAATCCAGTCTTTCAATAAGCCACACTGTACAAAACCACAGGAAGAAAATAATTTCATACTGGCTTCATTCTCTATTGCGACATGAGCATAGAGCTGATGAATTTGCAGAAAATCAAATGCATAATCACACAACAAATTGAGTGCATCAGAAGCATACCCCTCCCTACGAAAATCAGTGTGTACTGCAATACCTACTGCTCCACGTGAATGCAAAGGAACAAAGTCGGTTACATCAATCGTTCCAAGGATACGATTGTCTTCACGTCGTATAATCATAAGACGCAATTGCTTATCGGCAAACATATCACTCTGAGACCCTTCAATGTACTGGCGTAATACATAACGGGAATAAGGCACTGTAAAACTACTTATATCCCACATCAAAGGATCGTTTTCCATTTCGTACATTATATCAATATCTTCTGGTTCTACAGCACGGAGATAGATACGATCATTTATTAAAAAAGATTGTTTCATGTTACTTATACATAGTTTTTTTCGGGAGTTACCAATACACAACTCTCAGCATTATATACACCTAATTGTAAATTCTTTCTTTGGTTATGAACAAGTAAAGAAAGTATCATTGAATAAGAAAAAGCGCTACTATCATATACTACATGTGTAAATTCATCAGAAAAACTTGATAAAAGCTCAGACTCATTAATAACAGATTTCTCATCTACTATCACAAAGTGATGATGTCCGTTCAACTGATTAGAATTAAAGATAGTGCGAATATTATCTAAATTTTTCTCATTGATAAAAATAAGGAAACAAGGCATATACTCTTTGGTTGGTCGTAATGCAAAAAAACATTTCTTCACACAGACTATAGTCAATTTCAACCAAGTCTGTATCTTAATTCCCGTCCTAATCATCCAACGATATGGTAAAGGGTAGTGTGAACCATGTTTACGAAAAAATATATCCATTGCACCATAAAACACATGCACATATCGATACGATTCTTTAGAGGTACTTTCACCTTTATAATGCAAAATTGGATATGGCAGATAATAATTCTTATATCCGGATTTGGTGATACGACAAGATAAATCAATATCTTCACCATACATAAAAAAATCCTCGTCAAGCAGTCCAGAACGATCTAATGCTTTTTTACGAAGCATCATATAAGCTCCGGCTAATACAGGGACTGAGTGAATAGAATTTTCATCCAGGCGCGAAAGATAATATCTATCGAATCGAGGATTATTCGGAAAACAACGGTGCATTCCTGTAAGTTTCCAAAACGAAGTTAATGGAGATGGATATCCTCTTTTCGATTCTGGTAAAAAATGGCCGTCAGGCGCAAGCATCTTTACTCCACAAGCGCCGGCGTCGGAGTGAGTATCCATAAAGCGAAGTACTTCCACAATATTAGTTGCAGGAAGCAAAGTATCGGGATTCAATAATAATATATATTCTCCTTTAGCTTTCCGCATCGCCTGATTATTGGCACGTGCAAAGCCTACATTTTCTTCATTATAAATATATGTAAGATTAGGAAAACGTTCTGTTATGTATTCTTTAGAGCCATCAGTAGAAGCGTTATCTACCACTACTACTTCTGAAAAAATATCATTAATGGCCTGATAAAGGGATACAAGACATTGTTCCAAATAGTATTTTACATTATAATTAACTATAACTACTGTAAGCTTCATTCTTCGTTCGTTATATAAAGTTCGTTACGAAGGCGTTTTTCGCCTGGCAAACAAAAAAATGAAGCAGTCAAAGCACATAAGGCGCAAAGAGCACCGGTACTATTCAATGTCATGTAATAACACAAAAGATTATATATAACAACAAAGTTAAGTAATCCTAAACGTACAATACTCCATAAGGCATATCGACTAAGAGCGACCGGAAAAGTTAGTTTATCAATTTTACGCGTTAACACAAAAGAAAAAAGCTTCATAGAAAAAGGAATACAAATAGCCGTGAGTAATATCCCTACCGTTTCGAGAAAATAACAAGTTCTCACATCATCAGCCAATAGCCCAATAGGGAAAAATTCAGTTTCGCCAATAACAACCAATAGTATAGTAACCGCCCAAAAGATTATATAACTTATCTTCAATTTTTTTACAACGCGCTTTATCTGTTTCTCCATTTTAATATCTGTTTCTTTTATTAAAAACTATACAGTTCCTGTAAATACCGTCCGGTTAACAATGCTTCGTCCCAATGTCACCTCATCGGTATACTCTAACTCGTCACCTATAGAAACGCCACGGGCAAGTACACTCAACTTAACACCCATTCTTTCGAGCTTACGGTAGATATAAAAATTGGTCGTATCTCCTTCCATGGTGGTGCTCAGGGCAAGTATAACTTCTTTTATTCCTCCGTCTGCTACACGTTGCACAAGGCTATCTATCTGAAGATCACTGGGGCCTACTCCATCCATAGGCGAGATAACACCTCCCAGCACATGATATAATCCACGGAATTGCTGAGTTCCCTCTACCGCCATTACATCCCGAATATTCTCTACCACACAGATTGTTGAAGCATCACGGGCGGGATTGGCGCAAATCTGGCAGGTATCTGTGTCGGATATATTATGACATACATGGCAATACTTCACCTCGCGTTTCAATGTGATAATTGAGTTTCCAAAAGCTTCAACGGTAGCGCTGTCTTGCCGCAGCAGGTGAAGCACCAGTCTCATAGCAGTCTTTCGTCCTATTCCGGGAAGTTTGGAAAACTCTCCGACTGCCTTTTCAAGCAGCACAGAAGGATATTGTTGGTTCATATATTTCTAACTGAATCTATTATTCAGTGCAAAGATACTTATTATTTGCAGATAGAAAAAGCCCGTCACGTGAATTGCGAAATAAATTGTACCTTTGCGCCCGTTATGAGAATACTTGTCACTATTATATGCTACTTTGCAGTACTGCTACTGATAGCCCGCCTTACCGGAAAAGGAAAAAGAAGCGGTTCGGATGCTGCATTCTTCCGGGGAGAGAACCGGTCACCGTGGTATATCGTCTCTTTCGGGATGATCGGTGCCAGCATATCGGGAGTAACCTTTGTCTCTGTACCCGGTATGGTGCGAAGTATGGACATGACGTATATGCAAACAGTTTTCGGCTTTTTCTTCGGTTATCTGGTGGTAGCACACGTGTTACTTCCATTATATTACCGGCTCAATCTGACAAGTATCTACAGTTATCTCGGCACACGAATCGGACCACGAACTTACCGTACAGGTTCTTTCTTTTTCTTATTGTCCCGTATGTTAGGTACAGCTGCCAAAATGTATCTGGTTTGCCTCATTCTTCATACTTATGTATTCGGTAACATGGGTATACCCTTCTGGATGATTGCTGCCGGATCCGTGGCACTGGTCTGGATATATACGCATAAAAGTGGTATAAAAACGATTGTCTGGACAGATACTTTACAAACCTTCTGCCTGATAGCAGCGTTAATCTGCATCATCTATATCACCATACAAAAGTTGGATTTAGGAGGAAACAGCATAATACAGCTTATCAGCAACAACCCACATAGCCGTATATTCATATTTGATGACTGGATGTCACGACAGAATTTTTTCAAGCAATTCCTGAGTGGCATTTTCATTGTAATTGTGATGACGGGGTTGGATCAAGACATGATGCAGAAAAATCTTTCCTGCAAAAACCTGCGCGAGGCACAAAAGAATATGTATTGTTACGGGTTTTCTTTCATCCCGCTGAATCTCCTGTTTCTTTGCTTGGGGATCCTTCTGTTGACATTGGCAGGACAAATGAACCTTATCCTCCCGGAAGTGAATGACGATATACTTCCGATGTTTGCCACACAAGGATATCTGGGGCAAACAGTACTTGTACTCTTCACAATCGGTATCATTGCAGCGGCGTTCAGTAATTCCGATTCCGCACTGACTGCAATGACTACCAGTGTATGTGTAGACCTTCTTGACACAAATAAAGATATAGAAGAAGTAGCTCGGCAACGACGTGGAAGAGTACACATTATACTATCTGTGATACTCATTTTCTTCATCTGCCTGGTAGAAGCACTCAACAGTAAAAGTGTGATCGATGCTATTTATATCATTGCTTCCTATACGTATGGCCCGCTATTGGGAATGTTTGCTTTCGGACTATTTACACACAGAACCACCCGGGACCGGTGGGTACCGTTTATAGCAGTAGCTTCTCCGCTAATATGCTATGCCCTCGATTGTTTCGCAATGCAGAGGTATGGATATAAGTTCGGGTATGAGTTGCTAATGTTGAACGGAATACTTACTTTTGCAGGGATGTACGCTTTATCTTCAAATGAAATAATTAACAAAGAATATGGAAATATCAAACGCTGAATTTATTGTTAGTAACACGGACGTGAAAAAATGTCCGCCCGGGCATCTTCCTGAATATGCTTTCATAGGGCGCTCCAATGTAGGTAAATCCAGCCTTATTAATATGCTGACCGGCCGGAAGGGGTTGGCTATGACATCAGCTACTCCCGGGAAAACAATGCTCATCAATCACTTCCTAATCAACGATAGCTGGTACATCGTCGATCTTCCGGGTTACGGTTATGCCCGTCGCGGAATGAAAGGTCAGGAACAGATTCGTACCATCATCGAAGACTATATCCTGGAACGTGAACAGATGACAAATCTCTTTTTGCTAATAGACTCCCGCCTGGAGCCACAGAAGATAGATATGGAGTTTATGGAATGGTTGGGTGAAAATGGAATACCATTCTCCATCATATTCACCAAAGCAGATAAGCTGAAAGGCGGACGTTTAAAGATGAATATCAACGCATATATACGCGAACTTCGCAAACAGTGGGAAGAGCTCCCCCCCTATTTCGTATCCTCTTCGGAAGACCGGATGGGACGTACGGAAATATTAGATTATATAGAAAGTATCAACAAAGAAGTTAATTCAAAATAGACAAATTAGAATGAAAAAGTATGTTTTATCGCTGGCAGTCGTGTCGGCCTTATTGCTTGTTACAACGAATGTACAGGCACAATCATGGAAAGATTTATTTAATAAAGACAACATCGAAAAAGTAGTAAATGCCGTAACTGGTAATCAAACGATAGATATGACTGGAACCTGGACATATAGCGGTTCGGCTATTGAGTTCGAATCAGATAACCTGTTACAGAAGGCAGGTGGTGCAGCAGCGGCGGCCGTTGCAGAAAAGAAACTGGACGAGCAGTTGGCAAAAGTCGGTATTAAAGACGGACAGGTCAGCTTTACTTTCAATGCGGACAGTACTTTTACAAGTACAGTAGGAAAACGTACTATGACAGGAACTTATTCATATGATGCTACAGACAAAGTTGTACACCTAAGATACTTCAAGTTGCTGAATATGAATGCAAAGGTAAACTGTACAAGTACCAATATGGATCTGCTGTTCAACTCTGACAAACTATTGAAACTGATTGCATTTATATCAAGTAAAAGTAGTAGTACAACTCTTAAAACAATCAGTTCACTGGCAGATAGCTATGACGGAATGATGCTGGGGTTTGCATTGAAGAAATAAACCATTGACAAACAGAAAAGTGCCGGTTGCATATTAACCAAATGTAACCGGCACTTTTTTATTAGCCAAAATTCATGGAAAGTTGTGTTTCCCGCACAGGGAAGTGCGTTAGGCGATGATTGCTGAATGGAAACACAGGACGAACGCAGACTTTTACTCTTAATCTACTACTCCGAAACGATACACACAATGACTGTAATATTTCTCTCCGGGACGAAGTACTGTAGACGGGAATTGTGGTTTATTAGGGCTATCTGTAAAATGTTGCGTCTCCAGACAAACGGCCGTACGCTTCTGATAAGCAATCCCCTTCTTTCCTACCATTGCACCACGCAATCCGTTTGCCGTATATACCTGCAAACCAGGTTCTGTAGTATAAACCTCCATACTACGTCCGCTTTTTGTATCTATTAGACGAGCTGCCAGCTTTGTATCATCTCCGTTCGTATTCAACACCCAATTATGATCATATCCTTTCACAATATTCAGTTGCATTACATTTTCATTAATACGTTCACCAATTAAATGAGGAGTGGTAAAATCAAAAGGTGTTCCCGCTACCGGCAGGATCTCTCCCGTAACACATTTCAACGAATCATAAGGAGTATACATATCCGCATTGATATAAAGAGACTGATCTTCAACTGTCGTATCAAAATCACCGGAGATATTAAAGAAGGAGTGATGTGACAGATTAATAACAGTAGGTTTATCTGTTTCCGCTTCGTAATGAATATCCAGTTCGTTGTCATTGGTCACCACAAAAATAACATGTACCTGTAAATTACCGGGAAATCCGTTCTCCCCATCCGGAGAAAATAAACTTAATTTCAGTGCATTTTCATCCAGCTGTTCTGCCTGCCATATTTTAGACGCAAACCCCGGATCTCCTCCATGAGCACAATGTTCTCCGGTATTAGGAACAAGATGGTATGTAATAGAATCCAACGTAAAGGTAGAATACATGATTCTACCGATATATCGTCCGATGGTAGCACCAAAGTTCTGTTTCTTAGCAAGATACTCAGCAATAGTAGGATATCCACATACAATGTCCTCCATTTTCCCATTACGATCCGGTACCATTAACGATACGACTCTTCCACCGTAGTTTGTAATACAAACCTCCATTCCATTCTGGTTCTTAAGCACATACAAATTTGTCAATTGTCCGTCTACTTCCGTCTGAAAGTCCCGTACATCCAGACCGGAAAGTGTCATCTCTTTTTCTTTTCTACAAGATGTACACAGCAGTAAAATAAAAGCTATAAAAATGATACTTCTACTATTCATAAGCTATTGTTCGTCTTTTTTTAATACTATTTCGCAAAGATACGGCATTATTTTTAAAAAAAAGCTCTACCTTTGTCATTCATAAACCATAAAAAGGAAATGAATATGAAAAAAATAGCATTATTCGTTGCAATGTTGGTAATAGGAATCAGTTATGCATCTGCTCAAACTGCCGACATTAAGTTTGATAAAACCACTCATGATTTCGGAACATTTTCAGAAAACAATCCGGTTGTATCCTGCGTATTTACTTTCACTAATATCGGTGATGCTCCTTTGGTTATTCATCAGGCTGTAGCATCCTGCGGATGTACGGTGCCCGACTATACAAAAGAACCGATCCTTCCGGGAAAAACAGGAACGATCAAGGTTACTTACAACGGAACAGGTAAATACCCCGGACACTTCAAGAAATCAATAACTCTTCGCACAAATGCTAAAACAGAAATGCTGCGTTTGTATATTGAAGGTAATATGACAGCAAAAGATGCCAAATAAGAAAAAATAGACAACAACAGTAAGGAGAATCTTTCGATTCTCCTTTTTTTTTGCTTTCTTTGATGCATATTTACAGAATACATAATTAAACACATTAAATATTTATATAGAAACTATGAAACAAGAAGAAGACAAATTCACCGGCTTGCCCGAGAATGCGTTCAGAGAATTAAAACCGGGCGAAGTATACAACCCTCTGATGAGTCCCGGTAAAAATTATCCGGAAGTAAACTTCTGGTCAGTCACCTGGGGTATCACCATGGCCATCCTTTTTTCGGCAGCCGCTGCCTACCTGGGACTGAAAGTAGGTCAGGTATTTGAAGCTGCCATTCCTATTGCTATCATTGCAGTAGGTGTTTCCGGCGCGGCAAAACGAAAAAATGCATTAGGAGAAAATGTGATCATCCAGTCTATTGGTGCTTGTTCGGGTGTTATCGTAGCCGGAGCCATCTTTACACTCCCCGCTTTGTACATTCTGCAAGTTAAATATCCGGAGATGACAGTCACCTTCATGCAGGTATTCATCAGTTCGCTGTTGGGTGGTGTATTGGGGATTTTGTTTCTTATCCCTTTCCGCAAATACTTCGTTAGTGATATGCATGGTAAATACCCCTTCCCGGAAGCCACGGCAACCACACAGGTACTCATATCCGGTGAAAAAGGAGGCAGCCAGGCCAGGCCGTTATTGATGGCAGGTATGATCGGTGGTTTATACGATTTTATTGTGGCTACTTTCGGCTGGTGGAATGAAAATTTTACGACCCGTGTATGCAGCGCCGGTGAAATGCTGGCAGAAAAAGCCAAGTTGGTATTCAAAGTAAATACAGGTGCTGCAGTATTAGGTCTGGGGTATATCGTCGGATTGAAATATGCATCTATCATTTGTGCCGGTTCACTGGTGGTATGGTGGGTTATTGTACCAGGTATATCAATGTTTTGGGGAGATAGCGTACTGAATGCATGGAACCCGGAAATCACTAACACCGTAGGTATGATGAGTCCCGAAGAGATATTCAAATACTATGCAAAGAGTATCGGTATCGGTGGTATTGCTATGGCTGGTGTTATCGGTATTATCAAATCATGGAGCATTATCAGGAGTGCTGTAGGGTTGGCTGCCAAAGAGATGGGTGGCAAAGGGAATGTTGAGAAAAACATCATTCGTACGCAACGTGACCTTTCTATGAAGATTATTGCTATCGGTTCTATTATTACACTGATTCTGATTTTCCTGTTCTTCTACTTTGACGTAATGCAAGGTGATCTGATACATACAATAGTAGCTATCGTATTAGTGGCAGGCATCTCTTTCCTGTTTACTACAGTAGCCGCCAATGCAATTGCAATTGTTGGTACCAACCCAGTTTCGGGTATGACACTGATGACGCTTATTCTGGCTTCTGTTGTAATGGTAGCTGTAGGATTGAAAGGCCCTTCGGGTATGGTGGCTGCGTTGGTGATGGGTGGTGTAGTATGTACAGCCTTGTCCATGGCAGGTGGTTTCATTACCGACTTGAAAATTGGTTACTGGCTGGGAAGTACTCCTGCCAAACAGGAGGCATGGAAATTTTTAGGAACAATTGTTTCGGCTGCTACGGTAGGCGGAGTCATGATTATCCTGAATAAAACATATGGTTTCACAAGCGGAGCGCTGGCTGCACCACAGGCAAATGCTATGGCAGCCGTTATCGAACCACTGATGAGTGGTGTAGGTGCACCCTGGTTGCTTTACGGCATCGGTGCGATATTAGCTATCATTCTGACACTCTGTAAGATTCCTGCTCTTGCTTTTGCACTGGGTATGTTCATCCCGTTGGAACTGAATGTACCTTTAGTAGTAGGTGGAGCCATTAACTGGTATGTGACCAGCCGCAGCAAAGACACTTCACTGAACACTGAACGTGGCGAAAAAGGTACGTTACTTGCTTCCGGTTTCATTGCCGGTGGTGCATTAATGGGTGTTGTGAGTGCAGCGATGCGTTTTGGCGGTATCAATCTGGTGAATGATGCGTGGCTGAATAATACCTGGTCGCAGGTACTTGCTCTGGGTGCTTATGCATTGTTGATTCTTTATTTCATTAAAGCTTCGATGAAAGTGAAGTAATATTTCTCAAAGTAACAATATAAAAACTATCTTCATGAAAAACCTGTTAACGGTTGCATGTTTCGTAATACTCCCTCTGAGCTCCACAGCCCAGGGGGATCGTTACAAACAGATAACCGACCCTAATCTAACCAGTATCAATCGTGAAACTCCCCGCAGTACCTTCACATCGTACACCAACGAAAAAGATGCAACGGCAAACAACCGCAAAGACGGTACTCTTCGCCTCTCGTTGAATGGCAAATGGAAATTCAACTATGTAGACAGCTTCTCTACCCGCCCTACTGACTTCATGCTTCCTGAGAAAGATGTAAGTGCCTGGGCAGATATTGAAGTTCCCGGTAACTGGGAGCGACAAGGTTTCGGAATTCCCATCTATGTAAATACCTCTTACGAGTTTTGTTCACCGGGCTATGCCCCCTATTGGGACAAACCCAACCCTCCGTATGTACCGGAAGAATGGAACCCGACAGGTACCTATCGCCGTGATTTTAACCTTCCTGCCAACTGGGATGGAAAAGAGATATTCCTCAGTGCCGACGGAACCAAAGGTGCAGCATTCTACTACCTGAACGGAACATTCATCGGTATGAATAAAGATGCAAAGACTCCTGCCCGGTTCAACATCACGAGACAGGTGAAACCCGGTAAGAATGTGCTTGCCGTACAAATTCACCGCTTTTCGGATGCCAACTATCTGGAGTGCCAGGACTTCTGGCGGCTGAGTGGTTTCGAGAGAGATGTCTATCTCTATGCACAACCCCAGCTTCGTATTTCTGATTTTAAAGTAGAAAGCCCGTTGGATGCCGACTACAATAACGGTATCCTGAAATTTAAAATTAAAATAGCCAATAGTGGCAAGCCGGTTTATCCTTCATATGTTATCTCTTACAAACTTCTTGATAAAGACGGACAACAGGTAGCTACTTCAGACTATGCTGTGAAAGCAATGCCTGCTCCCGGAATCTCTCAGAGCCTGAACGAATTTGTTTTTGATGACAATATCATCAAAAGCCCTAAACAGTGGACAGCCGAAACTCCTGACCTTTACACCCTCGTTATCAGCTTGAAGAAGCCCGAAAGTGGTGAGGTAATGGAAGCAACCAGTGTGAAAGTAGGTTTCCGTACCGTGGAAATGAAAAATAACCAGCTTTGTGTCAATGGTAAACCAATTCTCGTAAAAGGTGTAAATGTACACGAACACAATGAACACACCGGACATTACGTCACTGAAGAGCTGATGTTGAAAGACTTCGAACTCTGGAAGAAGTACAACGTAAACACCGTCCGTACCTGCCACTATCCACAACAAGAACGTTTTTACGAACTATGTGATGAATATGGAATTTATGTAATTGATGAAGCCAATATCGAATCTCACGGAATGGGGTATAACCGCGAAGTAGGTGGTACTTTAGCCAACAACCGTCTATTCATGGATGCACACCTATACCGTACCATCAACATGTACGAACGTGATAAAAACCATCCTTCGGTGATTGTCTGGTCATTGGGAAATGAGGCCGGAAACGGTATTAACTTCTACAAGACTTATAGTGCACTGAAAGAACTCGACAGTCGTCCGGTGCAATACGAACAGGCACATCTGGAATGGAATTCGGATATCTACTGTCCGATGTACACACGGCCTGCCGACATCGAGAAATACGCAAAGGATCCGAAGCATACCCGCCCGCTCATTTTGTGTGAATATGCACATGCTATGGGAAACAGTCTGGGTAACTTCCAGGAGTACTGGGACGTTATAGAGAAGTACCCGCTCTTACAGGGTGGTTGCATCTGGGACTGGGTAGATCAGGGATTTGCAGAGAAAATTGCCGACGGACGTAAATACTGGACCTATGGTGGTGATTACGGTGCTTTTGGTACTCCTTCAGACGGAGATTTCTGTATCAATGGCGTTGTTTATCCGGACCGGACTGTGAAACCGCATACTACGGAAATGGGTAAAGTATATCAGAATATCAAGTTTATCAACTTCAAAAAAGACAAGGGAACAATCGATCTGCGCAATGATTTCAGCTTTACCAATCTGGATAAGTATAATTATCACTACATTATTCGCGATCATGGAAAAGAAATCTATACAGATAAATTCCAGGTCAGCGGGGCACCGGGCGAGACGGTAACCGTACAACTGAAAGGTATCCCACAGGCACAAACCAGTACCGGCGATGTACGTATCGAATTTTATGCTACAGTCCGCATTGCGGAACCATTCCTTCCGGTAGGAACAGTAATAGCCCGTGAACAGAACTACATCTATACTTTCCACAAAGACAAAGTGGCTCAGCAAGAAGTTGCACCCATGAAGGAAACAGATACACAGGTTATCTATTCAGGAAAGAACTTCAAGGCTGTTTTTGATAAGAAGAGTGGTTTGCTCGTCTCCTACCAATACAACGGAGCAGAATACATTCTCAACGGGCAAGGATTACACCCTAACTTCTGGCGTGCACCGATTGACAATGATTATGGTGCAGGACTGGCACGCAAACTGGGAGTATGGAAAGAAGCAAGTTATCAAGATATAATGGCTGCCTCTTTCAATGCCCGTAACGGAGAAGTGACCTGTACTTACCAATTCCCGCAAACTGACGCAACTTGGGATATCACTTACAAAATTTACACAAACGGAGTAATAAAGGTAGATAACCGCTTTGTGGCAGCCAATGAAAAGACTCCGATGATTCCACGTATCGGCCTGCGTATGCAAATGCCGGAAACATTCACCACACTGACTTACTACGGACGCGGACCGGAAGAAAACTATCGTGACCGCCGTACTTCACAGTTCTTTGGTGAATACTCCACTCCTATCAAAAAGATGTACGAACCCTACATTCGCCCACAGGAAAACAATCACCGTACAGATATTTACTGGTGTGCACTTACCAATAAATCCGGTGCAGGATTACTCCTTGTAGCCGACCGTACTTTCGAAATGAACGCCTCAAACTATCCGCTCGAAACCCTTGATAGTGGAGACGATCTACACAACGCGGCCCCACGTACAGCCCAAACGAACCATCGCCATCTCACAGATCCGAAACCGGAAAAGATGGTAGATCTCTTTATTGATTACCGCATGATGGGTGTCGGTGGTGATAATAGCTGGGGAGCACTTGCACACGAGCCTTACCTGATTCGTACCGGTGCACAGAATGCTGTTGAATACGGCTTTACACTGGTTCCTTTCGGCCGTAAAACCGATTTCAGAAACTTAATTTATCAATATTAATAATGAAAACAATCAGTTCATTTTTACTGGCCGCCTGTTTATCAGGTGGCCCGGTTGCAGCGCAACAGGAAACAAATCTTATGCTAACCAATGCTCAGACATTCATCGATACTCCATACACTGCCCACACGCTGGAAATGGATGACGAAGAAGATCTTATTATCAATTGCGACGAAGTAGACTGCACCACTCTTGTAGAATATGTGCTTGCCATGTCTCTCTGCCCCACCCAGGGTAAAGATATGCGTGAGGGTGATTTCGCAGAGAATTTGCAACGCATCCGGTATCGTGACGGAAAGATTGACGGATACACTTCACGTTTACACTACATTGCCGATTGGATAAACAACGGAGTACGTGAAGGAATCATGGAAGATGTAACCGCTGCCAATAGCCCATATACACAGAAATTATCCCTCTCATACATGTCTACTCATCCGCAACAGTATAAACAGCTTGCTAACTCCCCGGCCAATGTCAGTAAAATGGCAGGTTATGAAAAAGCGTTGACAGGACAGGAAGTTCATTGGTTACCCAAAGATGCATTGCCCGTAACGGGACTTTCCTGGATTAAAAACGGAGACATCATCGCCATTACTACAAACACCCCGGGATTGGATGTGGCTCATATGGGGATTGCCATTTATATAAAGGGCAATCTATGTATGCTTCATGCCTCTTCTTCAAAAGGAAAAGTATTAGTAGAAAAACTTGCACTGAGCCGTCTGCTCGACCGTAACAACAGTTGGACAGGAATACGCGTTATCAGAATGAAAAAATAAAAACAACGATGGAAACGACAAAAAGAATGAAAACTATTTATCTTTTACTTATCAGCCTGTTCCTTATGAGTGGCAACATTGCCGCACAGGATTGGGCTAACTTAAAACAATTCCAGAAGGACAACGCTGCACTGGGCACTCCTGCAAAAGGAGAAAAACGTGTCGTATTTATGGGTAACTCCATTACAATCGGATGGCTCCACAACTGCCCGGAGTTTTTCAAAGACCGCCCTTATATCAATCGTGGCATTAGCGGACAGACTACTCCGCAAATGTTGATTCGCTTCCGCCAGGATGTGATTGACTTACAGCCGAAGGTGGTAGTGATACTTGCCGGAACAAACGATATAGCAGGAAATACAGGCCCTTCTACCCTTGAAATGATAGAAAACAATCTGGCTTCTATGGCCCAGCTTGCCAAAGCAAATGGTATCAAAGTAATCCTCTGCTCTGTACTTCCCGCTTTTGATTATCCCTGGCGTCCGGGTATGGAGCCTAATGTGAAGATTCCGGAACTGAACAAATGGATCAAAGCTTACGCAGAAAAGAATAAATTTATTTATCTGGATTACTTCTCTGCAATGGCTGATGATAGAAACGGATTGCCTGCCGATTTGTCAAAAGATGGCGTACATCCCAACAAGAAAGGATATGAAATCATGCAGCCAATGGTTGAAAAGGCTATCGCTAAAGCTCTGAAATAACAAATTCAGGATCGCGTAAGCAGGTTCTTTATTTCAAGTTCAAGGCGTTGCTTCACTTCGGACATTGGGATTTCAGATCCCAGTTCCTGACGCAGTGAAGTAACGCCTTTATCTATAAACCCACAGGGATGTATATAGTTGAAATAACGCAAATCGGTATTTACATTCAATGCCAGTCCATGCATTGTGACATAATGGCTACTCCTCACTCCTATCGCACAAATCTTACGGGCACGGGAAGTATCTCCTTCCAACCACACTCCGGTTGCTTTCTCCAGCCTTCCGGCAGTGATACCATAGGAAGCACAAACACGAATGACGGCTTCTTCCAGTAAATGTACGTATTCTTTCAATCCCAGATCGAACTCTTCAAGATTTAGAATGGGATAGCAAACCAACTGTCCCGGACCATGATAAGTTATGTCTCCACCACGATCAATATGGTAAAGTGTAGCGCCAATCTTTTCTAACTGTGCTTCACTCAAAAGCATATTGTTTTCTTTTCCACTACGCCCCAAAGTATAAACAGAAGGATGTTCGCACAGGATTATGACGTTCTCATACTCTTCTCCGTTTTGTTTGGCACGGACAAGGGTGTCAAAATATTCTGTCTGCCGTTGCCAGGCTTCGGCATATGGGATAAAATTCCAATCAATTACAGTTGTTTTCATAAGGGCAAAGATAAAAGAGAATTATGATTTATGAAGTATGATTTATATTAAAACTCCAATAGAGCAGCACAATGAATTACACTCCATAAATCATAACTCTAAAATCACTTCCTTTTTCCTAAACTCAGTGAATTTAATACTACACTCACACTTGAGAATGCCATAGCAGCACTTGCAAGCATCGGATTCAGTAGTAATCCATTCAATGGGAAGAGTACGCCGGCAGCGATGGGAATACCTATAAGGTTATAGATAAATGCCCAGAACAGGTTCTGATGGATAAGTCTCACTGTCTGCCGGGATAAGTTGAATGCTTTCGGAAGCAACAGTAAATCAGAAGTCATCAGAGTAACCATAGCTACGTCCATTGCAATATCCGTTCCTTTCCCCATGGCTATACTGACATCTGCCAAAGCCAATGCCTGCGAATCATTAATTCCGTCGCCCACCATTGCTACAGTTTTTCCCTGTAATTGCAATTCACGGATAAAGTCTTCTTTGTCATCCGGCAAGGCATCTGCAATAAAACGATCAATACCTAATTTTCCCGCTACCGCCAAAGCCGTACGTTGTCCGTCACCTGTCAGCATACAAATATCAATGCCTTGACGTCTCAGTTCCTTGACAGCTTCGGAAGAGGTAGATTTTATCGCATCCGTAACAGCAATAATAGCCAACAACTGATTCTCACGACCAAAATAAATGATTCCGTTTCCTTCGGACTCATATTGCACAAGCATATCTGCCATTACATCCGTAACAATGGCGTCGAAATCTTTAAGCAACTTGTGGCTACCTACCCAAAACAGATCGCCTTCATAAATCACCTTCACTCCTTTCCCTGTAATACTTTCAAAGCTTTCAAGCGGTGCAGGTTTTACTTTTTCCTCGTCTTGCAGAGAGGTGACAATGGCTCCGGCAAGTGGATGCTCCGATTTCATTTCTGCAGCCAAAAGAACATTCTTGAAACACTCTTCCTGCGTTTGTGCCCATAACCAACCGCTTACAGTAGGATGTCCTTCTGTCAGCGTTCCGGTTTTATCAAGTACCACTACATCAACCTTGCGCATCTGCTCCAGGGCCACAGCATCTTTTATCAGAATGTGCTGACTGGCAGCTTTGCCAATGCCCACCATAAGTGCGGTAGGTGTGGCAAGTCCCAAAGCACACGGACAGGCAATTACCAATACCGAAACGGCAGAAAGCATGGCATATGAGAAGTATTCTGTTCCACCTATTACCAGCCAAAGCACAAAAGTAAGTATGGCAATACCAAGAACCACAGGAACGAAAATTCCCGTTACACGGTCAACGATACGTTGTACGGGGGCCTTACTTCCCTGAGCCTCTTGCACCATACGAATGATACGTGCCAATACCGTCTCACTTCCTACCTGTGAAGCCTTTATTATAAAAGAACCTCGTTGATTGATTGTTCCGGCAAGCACCTTGTCTCCTTGCTTCTTTTCGACAGGGATAGGTTCACCACTTATCATACTTTCGTCTACAAAAGATTCTCCTTCGGCAAGAATCCCATCCACAGGAATTTGTTCACCAGGGCGGACCACCACAAGATCGCCCACCTGTAACTGATCGATCAGAACTTCTTCTTCAATGCCATTACGCACGATACGCGCCACTTTGGGTTGTAACCCCATCAGTTTTTTGATAGCAGTTGAAGTATTACCTTTGGCACGCTCTTCCATTAACTTACCCGTCAATACAAAAGCGATGATAACGACGGAGGCTTCATAATAGACATGTGGTTCCAATCCCCGATCATACCAGAATTCGGGGAAAAAAGTATTGAATGCACTAAACAAAAATGCAATAGAGGTACTCAAAGCGACTAAAGTATCCATATTACTACGCCCCGACTTAGCTTGCTTCCAGGCACCCGTATAGAACGAACCACCAAAAAGTATCATCACCGGAAGTGTAAGTAACAACTGCAACTCATTCGAGTATGGTACATGCATAAAAACCATAGAAAGAAGCAGCATCGGGATAGCAAAAACCCAAGCTCCGATAACTTGCATCTTCAGCTTTCGGTAATGTTGCTGTTGCGCCTCTTCTTTCCGCTCTTCCTTAAGATTACCCTCTTCTATTATAAGGTCATAGCCACCGGACAACACGGCGGCACGAATTTCTCCGGGAGTCAGTTTGTCGGCTTCATATGAGACAGAGAGTGTATTGGTAGCAAGATTGACCGAAGCATCTACAATACCCGGCAACTTGCGAACTGTCTTTTCAACATTATTAGCACATCCTGCACAGTGCATGTTCAGCACAGGAAACGCTTTCTTTGTAATAGTACTCATAATATTATTAATTAGCGATTAGTGAATAATGATGAGTGAGTAGTGATAAGCAATGAGTGATAAGTACCATACGGCATACAGCGTAGCTTGCTAATCACTTATCACTACTTACTCATCCCTATTAAAACAATCTCTCCGGGACGTTTGTTCAATTACTTCTTTTCTGTCTGCTTTGCTTCTTTCACAAACTCAGCTTCATAATTAAACTTCTTAAATCCGGCTTTCAGTTTCTCTACATTTGTCTTGTCAGCGTCATAAGTGATAGAAACGGTTTTCGTTTTCAAGTCTGTAGAAAACTCTTTTACTCCCTTCTCAAACTTGATGTTATCTTTCACTTTTCGTTCACAATTTTCACAATGCATCTGCGATACTTTGAACACTGCCGTACGGATATCTTTCGCCATAACGGCTGTCACACTCAATAAAGCTACTGCCAGAGCAGCTACCATTCTTCTTGTTTTCATAAACTGTTTTTTTTAGTAGTTAAGTAGTCAAAGTAGTTAAGTAGTAAGTAGAGGTAGTTAAAATGTATATGGCAGGATAACGTTAGCGCTCTGCTACTTACTACTTAGCTACTTTGACTACTTAACTACTCTCTTCTATATTCTCGGTAAATTAAAACGAACCCCTATATACGCCTTTGCTCCATGCATTGGCCCCCATATCATGGTCGAATCAAAATTTTCTCCCCATGGATTAGCGGCATCTATAATCGGATTCTTTTGTTTAAAGTTTGTCAGGTTCTCCCCACCCACATAGACAGACCAGCGGCGGAAATAACGCGTTACTTGCGCACTCAGCTGCTCAAAGCTGCCATAGCGCGCCTCCCATGACGGACTACCATCAGCAAGTGTATATGGATTCGGCATCCTTCCCCCACCGTTCAACTGCAACGTTGCATCAAATTGCCACAATCCAAGTGGCGTTTGATAAGAGGCCGTCAAAAGTCCTTTATACTTACTGGTCAGAGGTTTCTCCAATAACTTCCCGTTATAAGTTGTCTTTGCATCCGTCAGACGATAAGCAGCCGTCAGGGTGAACCCCTTGAAAAGCGGATAGTTCGCTTCCAATTGTAGCACCTGTGAGTAAGAACGTCCGTCCAGATTGTAGAATGACACTTCATGGGGGGCTGTATCCATATCCACAACAACCTGTTTCAGGAAATCAGTGTAATAATATTCCGCATTAATATTCAAAGTCTTACCAAATAAAGGAATATAGGTCGAAACACTTGCTCCATAATTCCAAGCTTCTTCCTGATTAAGATGATCGGCTATCTTTACCTTCCTGCTGCTGGCAAGCAGATAATTGTTCTCTGCCAGTACATGATTGGTGCGATAGCCTTTTCCAGCTGAAAGTCGAAAATGGACATACTCATTCGGATTATATTTGATGTGTGCACGGGGAGTTACAAAGAAACCATATTTACTGCTATGATCTCCGCGAAGTCCACCCATGAGCATCAATTTATCATTCAAATTAAATGTGTACTGAATATATGCTCCGGGAACAGATTCTTTTACCAAAGCCTTTGTCAATCTCTGCTCTGCATCATTGGTCAGGCGATAATGCTGATTATATCCATCATAATTGAAACTCAATCCGGTAGAAAGGCTGTGTTGCTTACTGAACTCCGTCTCAAAAAGCAGAGAGGCATACACATTGCTCTGATCCACATCATAGAGTTTAAGACCATAGGTAGCATCCTGATTGTGAATCGTCCCTTGGAGGATAAGGGCAAGATTGGTATTCTTCTCCTTATTAAATATATAAGCATTCTTGGTGAAAGCTTCGTAACGATCCGTCTTAATACCTATTTCATAAAGATCATGTGCCGGTTCTTTCCCATGACTGACCTGCCCGCTGTTACGATGTTCAGATAATCCCTTGATACCTGCCTGAAAGACATAGTGATCGCCCATATACGCCCAACGATTCCACAAATTATACTGCTCTACCCGGGGAATATCGGCAAAGCCATCATCATTTGCATCATGTGCTTTTGTTTCATTTTCATAATGTGCCAGCAGTGAAGTACTCCACCGTTTCGAGAGTTTTATCGTTGCATCAGCATTGGCTTCATAACGGCTTGTACTACTGGCAAACAGATTGGCCGATACCCAGTCCGCCTCCGGGAGCTGAGGTTTCTTGAACTCTACATTGATCTGCCCGGTGATAGACTCATAGCCATTTTTTACCGAAGAACTACCTTTACTTACCTGGATACTCTGCATCCACGGACCGGGTACATATCCCAGACCGTAGGGTGCAGCAGCTCCCCTGTAATTAGGAATATTTTCCGTCATCATCTGTACATACATACCCGAAAGTCCTAATAACTTTATCTGTTTGGCTCCTGTTGCAGCATCCGAATAACTGACATCTACTGAGGGATTAGTAACAAAGCTTTCGCCAAGATTACAACAGGCGGCACGTGTCAGCTCGGCACTACTGATGATATCTTCATTCATCACACTGTTTCGCAATTTCATCGTACCGAGTTTCCGGCTTACAATGTTCACCTCACCTAATTCAACACCTTCGTGAAGAATAATATCAAGTTCCTGATTCTTACTGTTGACATGAATTGTGTCATTCTCAAAACCGATAAAGCTAACAACGAGCATATGGCTTTTGGCCGGTTTGGAAATGGAGAACCTGCCCTCTTCGGTAGTTGTCACACCGTTTGTAGTATTCATCCAAAACACATTGGCACCGGGAATGGGTTCTCCGGTATTGTCTTTTACAATTCCCGTCACCTGTGCCTGTAAAGTATGGAAAGTGAAGAGAGTAAATAATAAAAATATATATTTCATATAAATTAATTCATTTCGTGGTGCAAATTTACAAAATAACCTGTGCAACATGGTTGCATGAAAAGTACATTCTGTATTCGTATATTTACAGGCTTCTTTATATTCTGTTTACCAATATCTTATCTGTATAACATATGAGATAAGGAATCAGAACATCCGGATGTTGTTGTACAAAACACCCGGATGTTTTAGTACACAACATGGGGATGTTTTGCATTCTGAAGCCTAAAGATGCAAACGCAAGGAATAGTGAAAGCAGTACTATGAAACACTACCAACACACATACCTTTCTTATATACTTTTGGCTAAATAAGAAGAGTTGAATAAAGAGTCAGATAGTACCGCGAACTGACAGGATGCGGAGGGACAGCATAAGATACTTCCTGCCATTTATCAGAAGGTGGAAGGCACTGAAAGTCCGGTAATAATTCACAGATAAGTTGTATTACGGGCGCAACAACAGAGGCTTCGCACGAATGTTTCATCAAATCTACTTTATAGATAGTAGCCGTACAACCTTCGTCTTTGCATGATTTATCTGACTGATGGTGAGCTTTATTACATTTAGGGCAACCACTGGTGCAACAAGTCTGCGCAGTTTCGCAACCGGCACAGCAGTAATGAACAACAGAGACTCCTACCCCGGCGTAAATAATCAACAGGGAGAGCATAGCAAGCAGTATGTATCGAAGTCTCTTCATAAATCCGGTACAAAGATAGGGAGATTTAACCGTTTCAGCACATTATTTTTTTCTTTTTTATTCGTTCTATTCGTTAATATGTTCTATATTTGTCGATAGGGAATAACCTAACAAATGTTGAATTTAAAGAAAAAGCCCTTATGAAAAAACAATATGTCAGCCTACTTGCAGTTATACTTGCGGCAAGCGGCTTTTTATTTTCTTGTGGTGACAAGATGAAAAAAGATACCGGTTCGCTGGAATTCGATAGTATACAGGTGAACAAGACGGTACATCTTTTTGGAGATACATCCAAACCAGCCTGTAACCTGCTGATAAACTTTGTCTATCCTTCCAAATCATCTGACGAATTATTGAAAGATACGTTGGATAAATATTTCATTGCTGCTTGTTTCGGCGATAAATACATGGGAGAGAAACCTCAGGAAGTGGTAAAACAATATACAGAAACATACATCAGTGAGTATCGTCGCGATTTGGAACCGATGTATCTGGAAGATGAAAAAGATAAAGAAAATGAATCATCCGTAGGCGCATGGTATTCTTATTACAAAGGAATCGAAAGCCATGTACAGCTCTATGAAAAGAATTTGCTTGTATATCGCATTAACTACAATGAATATACAGGTGGGGCGCATGGCATCTACATGACTACTTATCTTAACTTCGACCTCGGTCTGATGCGTCCGTTACGTCTGGACGATATTTTTGTTGGAGATTATCAGGAGCCACTGACCGATCTTATCTGGAATCAGCTTATGGCAGATAACGGAGCCAAGACACGTGCCGAACTGGAAGATATGGGCTATGGATCAACCGGTGAAATAGCAGCTACAGAAAACTTCTATCTTAACAAAGACGGAGTTACTTTCTACTACAATGTGTACGATATCACTCCCTACGCAATGGGACCGGTTGTAGTATCCCTGCCTTTTCAAATGCTGGAGCATATGTTAGGTAGCAATCCGGTTATTGGTGAACTGAAAAATTAAAAATATAACTCATACATTAAATAAAGCAGTGGAAATCATACTAAAATATTTTCCTGACCTCACGGAAGAACAGCGCAGGCAATTTGCTGCTCTATACGACTTATACATCGACTGGAATGCCAAAATCAATGTCATCTCGCGCAAGGACATCGAAAACTTGTACGAACATCATGTACTGCATTCACTGGGCATTGCCAAAGTGATCCGGTTTCGTCCCGGTACCAGCATTATGGACTTGGGTACGGGCGGCGGTTTCCCGGGTATTCCGTTAGCTATACTTTTTCCTGATGTAAAGTTTCATCTGGTAGACAGTATCGGGAAAAAGGTGCGCGTAGCTACTGAAGTAGCCAATGCCATCGGGCTGAAAAATGTAACCTTCCGCCATGCACGTGCCGAAGAGGAAAAACAGTTATTCGACTTTGTAGTGAGCCGTGCTGTTATGCCGTTGGCAGATTTAGTTAAAATCATCAAAAAGAACATCTCACCCCGGCAACAAAATGTATTGCCGAATGGTTTAATCTGTCTTAAAGGTGGAGAACTTGAACATGAAGCAATGCCGTTTAAGCATAGAACCACCTTACACAGCTTAAATGAAGATTTTAAGGAAGAGTTCTTCCAGACAAAGAAAGTGGTATATGTGACCGTATAAATAGATAGATACGTAACGTCAAATAATCATGAAAATAAAGAGATTTGAATTTAATATGTTTCCCGTAAATTGTTATGTATTATGGGATGAAACAAAAGAAGCAGTCGTCATAGACCCAGGCTGCTTTTATGATGAAGAGAAACAAGCATTGAAAAACTTCATCAACACCAATGGGTTAACAGTGAAACATTTGCTGAATACACACCTGCATCTGGACCACATCTTTGGAAATCCGTTCATGCTGAAAGAATTCGGCCTTTCTGCAGAAGCCAGCCAAGCGGATGAATACTGGATTGAAGAAGCTCCGAAGCAGAGCCGTATGTTTGGTTTCCAACTACAGGAAGCTCCTGTGCCACTGGGAAAATACCTGCATGATGGAGATATAATCACCTTCGGAAATATATCGTTAGAAGCAATTCACGTACCGGGACACTCTCCGGGAAGCCTTGTATATTATTGTAAAGCAGAGAACTGTATGTTCTCCGGAGATGTACTTTTTCAAGGCAGCATCGGACGTGCCGATTTAACGGGAGGTAACTTTGATGAACTGAAAGAACACATCTGTAGCCGTCTGTTCATTCTTCCCAACGAAACTGTGGTTTATCCGGGACACGGAGCACCAACGACCATCGGTATGGAGAAAGCGGAAAATCCATTCTTCCGATAACTGTTTCGCATACGGAGAATCTACGCCAAGCGATTATACAATCCATTTGAGCAACTTAAAAACTAATTAACATGAAAACCGATTCATTCGCCAACCGCCATATAGGTGTCAGCGAAAAAGACATTGAAGTGATGCTCCGCAAGATAGGCATAAGCACTCTTGATGAACTGATTGATAAAACAATACCGGCCAATATCCGGCTCAAAGAACCATTGGCATTGCCTCCGGCTATGACCGAATATGAATTCAGCAAGCACATTGCCGAACTGGCTGGTCAGAATAAATTATTCACCACTTATATCGGAATGGGCTGGTATAATACCATTACCCCTGCCGTAATTCAGAGAAATGTGTTCGAAAACCCTGTATGGTACACCTCTTACACACCTTACCAGGCAGAAGTATCACAAGGACGCCTGGAAGCATTAATGAATTTCCAGACAGCCGTTTGCGATCTTACAGCTATGCCATTAGCTAACTGTTCCTTACTGGACGAAGCCACCGCCGCCGCAGAAGCAGTTACAATGATGTACGGACTGCGCCCACGCGATAAGCAAAAGTCGGGAGCTAATGTTGTATTCGTTGATGAGAATATTTTTCCACAAACGCTGGCTGTGATGAATACACGTGCCATACCGCAAAGCATTGAGCTACGTGTAGGCAAGTATCAGGAATTTGAACCGACTCCGGAAGTATTCGCCTGCATCCTCCAATATCCCAATTCGGACGGAAGTATTGAAGATTATCGCAGTTTCACAGAAAAGGCACACAAGGCTGATTGTAAAGTAGCTGTAGCTGCCGATCTGTTGGGTCTTGCACTCATCGTACCTCCGGGTGAATGGGGAGCAGACATTGTATTCGGTACAACGCAAAGGCTGGGAACACCGATGTTCTATGGTGGTCCTTCAGCAGCCTATTTTGCTACCCGCGACGAATTTAAACGCAACATGCCGGGACGTATCATTGGCTGGTCAAAGGATAAATATGGAAAGATGTGTTATCGCATGGCTTTGCAAACCCGTGAGCAACATATCAAACGTGAAAAAGCTACTTCCAACATCTGTACTGCCCAGGCATTACTGGCTACAATGGCAGGATTCTATGCTGTTTATCATGGTCAACAAGGTATCACGGATATTGCATCACGTATTCACAGTATCAGTGTTTTCCTTGAAAAAGAGATCAGCAAATTGGGATATAAACAGGTGAACAAACATTATTTCGACACGCTCCGTTTCATATTGCCCGACAATGTTTCGGCACCGCAAGTACGTACCATCGCACTCAGCAAAGAGGTGAATCTACGCTATTTCGACAATGGTGACGTTGGTTTCAGCATTGACGAAACCACTGATATTTCTGCTGCCAATATGCTGCTTTCTATCTTCGCTATTGCTGCTGAGAAGGATTATCAGAAGATTACTGAAATCCCCGATGCTGATACATTCTCTAAAGAACTGAAACGCCAGAGTGCATTCCTTACCCACGAAGTATTCAATAAATACCATACGGAAACGGAAATGATGCGTTACATCAAGAGACTGGACCGCAAGGATATCTCGCTTGCCCAATCTATGATTCCACTGGGTTCGTGTACCATGAAGCTGAATGCCGCCGCCGAAATGTTACCACTGAGTCGTCCGGACCTTCTGTGTATGCATCCGTTAGTACCCGAAGACCAGGCTGAGGGGTATCGTAAATTAATAGAAAACCTGAGTGATGAACTGAAAATAATTACCGGATTTGCCGGTGTCAGCTTGCAACCGAACTCCGGTGCAGCAGGTGAATATACAGGCCTTCGTGTGATTCGCAGTTATCTCGAAAGTATCGGTCAGGGACACCGTAATAAGATTCTGATACCCGCATCGGCACATGGAACGAATCCTGCATCGGCTATACAAGCAGGTTTCACCACAATCACTTGTGCTTGCGACGAACATGGCAATGTAGAAATGAATGATCTTCGTGCCAAGGCTGAAGAAAACAAAGAAGAGTTAGCCGCCCTGATGATTACGTACCCGTCTACACATGGCATTTTTGAAACAGAAATCGTAGAGATCTGCGATATCATCCACGCCTGTGGCGCACAAGTGTATATGGACGGTGCAAATATGAATGCTCAGGTAGGACTAACCAATCCAGGCTTTATTGGCGCGGATGTCTGTCATCTGAATCTGCATAAAACCTTTGCATCTCCCCACGGTGGTGGTGGCCCCGGTGTAGGTCCGATTTGTGTAGCCGAACACCTGATACCATTCCTCCCAGGTCACGGATTGTTTGGTAATCCGATAAATGAAGTATCTGCCGCTCCTTTTGGTAGTGCAGGAATACTACCTATCACATACGGTTATATCCGCATGATGGGTACCGAAGGTTTGACTATGGCAACAAAAGCCGCTATCCTCAATGCCAATTATCTTGCTGCCTGCCTGAAAGACACGTATGGCATCGTATATCGCGGAGCTAATGGTTTCGTAGGACACGAAATGATTCTGGAATGCCGCAAAGTACACGAGGAAACAGGAATCAGCGAGAACGACATCGCAAAACGTCTTATGGATTATGGATATCACGCTCCTACTCTCTCCTTCCCTGTTCACGGAACGCTGATGATTGAACCTACAGAAAGTGAAAGTTTGTGGGAACTGGATAATTTTGTAACCGTGATGCAAACGATATGGAAAGAAATCCAGGAAGTGAAAAATGGCGAAGCAAGCGCGGAAGATAACGTACTAATAAATGCTCCGCATCCGGAATATGAGATCGTGAACGACCACTGGGAACACAGCTATACACGTGAAAAAGCTGCCTACCCGATAGAAAGCGTACGTGAAAATAAATTCTGGGTAAATGTGGCACGCGTAGATAATACATTGGGAGACAGAAAACTGTTGCCAACAAGGTACGGTTCGTTTTAGTTGAAAATTGAAAGTTGAAAGTTGAAAATTAGCTGCGCTGTCACGCTGCATAGTAATTTTCAACTTTCAACTTTCAATTTTCAACTAAACAACGGTTATCGTTCCCACCTTTACTCTCTTTTCTTTCATTGGAATAGAAGGATCAGGATATCCTAAGGCTACACAACCGTATACTTTGTGATTTTCGGGGACACCGAGAGAAGTGATAAATTCACGTACTTCGGGGGCATCGCATGTTGTCCCCAGCTGGTTGATCCAGCAAGAACCAATACCCAGAGAACGGGCAGCAAGAAACATATTTTCAATAGCACAGGCACAATCCATACCTGCCCACCATTGTGTCGGTTCATTAGAAACAATTACAAGCGTTGGTGCATGATAATAACAGCAATACGTCTGGTTACATCCGCGCTCCTGCAAATGTTTATCCTCACTTTTGGTAAATGCACCTTTGATACGGGCATTTAATTCTTCGAGTTTCTCTGTATTTTGTATAGCTGTGAAATGCCATGTTTCAAGATGCATACCACTCGGAGCATATGTGGCAGCTTCAAGAATAGTCAGTAAATCTTCTTCAGCTACCTGTTGAGTAGTATAAGCACGTACGCTACGACGTGCTTTGATATTTTCTAATACTTCATTTGTTTTCATGATGAATAGTGTTTTAATTTTTATTTGTTAGAAATAAAATGATGAACTGGTTACACTACAATGTATCATACCTCATCACCTTTTAACCAGCCCAATCTTCACATTCAACTTAAAGTAATATACCCCATTCTCCCGCTCCAGGAAGCCGTACTTATCTTTATCCACAGATCCTTTTTCTAAACGGGTATTCAGATAGAGAAAATCTTCAAATGTCTTTTTCTCCGCTTTATGATAACAAAGCACCTCTCCGTTTCCATCTATCAGCAAAATTCCTTCCACAGCAGAATCCGTCCCGTTATAGATCTTTGCCGGACGCATCCCCAATGCCAGAGCAAGCAGGAACTGCTTCATTTTAAATTCATAAAAACCATGTTTATTGATCAGTTCATCCTTGATTTTCAACGGATTGATTCGTTTTATCTCCTCCGTCAATTCACTGATACGTGTGATACCATCCAAATGCATAATACGTACCATCTCTGCCAGAACACGCGGAAAGTGCAAATCTATCATCAACAGGTTGCAACGAAACACACGGTCTGCCACATCAGAATACTTTAATACACCGCCCAGGCGTTCTATCATCATCATACGCTCTGCCACTTCTGTAGGCGACTCTTCCAATGCATTTATTTTATTCACAGTAGGTACGGCAAACTTAACACCTGTCTGCTCCAATTTCAGATTGGCAGTTCGTCCGCCATCAAGCAAAGGATTCATGGCACTAAGACGTGAACGAACATTGAATCCTGTCAATGGAGCCTCAGGATGCCAGAAGGCAACAGAAAAGTCCGTACGATCATCTGTTTTTGCTTCAAGATCAAAGATACCTGCTTCATCCAGGAACTCTTCTACCCCATCAGGCGAAGTCACATCATTTTCGGATGACGACTTGACTGCATCGAGAATTAATCCGGCCACTGTGGCAAAATCTTCCCGTGGTATTCGCTTATCTACTGTTTCGTTTACAATATGAATTTCCTCTTTCTCAATATAATAGCGACGCGTACCATCATGCTCTTCGCGCTGTACCATTGCTACAGGCCAGCACTGTGTATCGTCTTTTTTTGCTTGCGGCGTACCCAACGAAACCTTTCCGTCTGCCAGCAAACGGAAAAAAGCATACAGTTCACTCCATTCTCTTTTTGTTGCTTCAAATGCCATATTTAATATATTTGTTTTACAGATTAATCATTTCGGGCAGTTCCTGCCAAGGGATCAACGGACGTTGTATCTCTATCTCTTTCTCCACAGGTGGTAATTTCCCAGCACGTGCTATAGCCAGTGGAATACGTGGAGTTATCACAATATACCTCCCTGTCCAGCAGCCATCAAACCAGGCCGGATTACCCCGCTCCCGCTTTATTGGAAAACATTGATTTTCACCCTTACTCCGCATCATAGCCGAACGCCCGGGATCGTTGATCCATACATGAGTATCATTTATACCGCGAAGCACCATCCAATGACGGTGACTACCCGGTTGCATCAACCCATGAGACGAACCGCGATGCCTCACATTTATCAGTACGGGAATACCCTGATCAATATATGCCTTCAGCGCCCGGTAGTCTTTATTCATAAAATGCTCAGCACTCACCATATGTTCATAATACCGTGTCAACGAATCTATTTCAAAAGAATAATAGCCACCCTGTCCTATGGATGTACGCCGCTTGAAAGGAGCACGTTTTTTCAAAAAATAATTTTTCTGATACTCTACAAGCTTTGCTTCGGCTTCTGCTGCCGAACGGCAACTATCTACGGTCATCCCTTTATAATAATCAAATACCATCAATGAGGATGCCAGCGAACAATGCGCATAAGGACATCCGCTGATCTTCTGCGAATACCAGGGTAAAGGAATATCGTTGGGAGCCACTTCCTGAGCCTGAACAGAAGGCAAATGGCTTCCAATCAATAACAAACCGAGATACAGAGCTTTCATTATCACATTTCGTATCATTGTGTGCAAAGATAAGGAAATCTGATAAAACAAATGGTGGACAGAAAAAACTATTTCCAATTCCAAATGTTATATAAATAGAGTTGACTACTTAAAAAATAAAATTATGGATAAAAATGAAAATCTGATTAGTATCACGGAAGTCCCTGCCGGGCCCTACATCATCAAAGGTGAATTTAAGATGATTAACAAAGAAGGGAAAGAGAGTATTTTGCAAGGAACAAACGCTTTGTGTCGTTGCGGCCACTCTAAAAACAAACCATTTTGCGACGGAACACATCGTAAAATAAATTTTGAAAAGGACAACGAATAAGGCTACACAAATGCGTCTTTTATAAACTCCAGTGCGTGTATCAACGGAATATTTACCCGAAGAGACACGCATTCAATTTTTCTGTTCCACCAACATGTTATTCTTCCTCAAGGATACGTGCAGTCTCTACTTTTTCCAAGCGTGCCCTCAGACGAGGCATCATAGAACGACGAATACGAAGCGTCATACTACAATCCATGTCATAGGACTGTTGTAAAATTTCAGGTTCTTCTTCTTTCACAATACGCATCACATCATTCATAAAAGGATATTCAAAAAGCAAAGTCACCTCGTCATCTACCGTTTTTTCTACAATGGTAGCCGTGGCAATGGCTTCGGCGGCAGCAGCTTTATAAGCTACGATCAATCCGCTTGTTCCCAGCTTGATTCCACCAAAATAACGAACTACAATAATAAGTATATCAGTCAGTTCATTAGAATTGATCTGTCCTAATATAGGTTTTCCGGCTGTACCGGAAGGCTCACCGTTATCATTCGCACGAAAATCTGTTCGTTCATGTCCCAACATATAGGCATAGCATACATGACGTGCATCGTAATATTTCTTCTGATACGTTTCGAGATGTGCTTTTATTTCTTCGTGTGTACGCACAGGCAATGCAATAGCAATAAACTTGCTACGCTTTTCGGTATAAATACCTTCGGAGGGTTCAGTAATGGTTTTGTATGTATCTTCCATGCTTTTAGAATTAAAAATGGAAAGTTGAAAATTAAAAATTACTATGCAGCGTATTATACAGTTAATTTTCAACTTTCCATTTTCAACTAACTAAGTTTATGAATCACCAGCCCCGAACGAAGTTTCGGTTCGAACCAAGTAGTCTTCGGCGGCATGATATTGCCAGTATCAGCAATATCCATCAATTGTTTCATTGAAACAGGATAAAGTGCCAAAGCTACTTTCATTTCACCGCTATCTACACGTTTACTCAATTCTCCCAGACCACGGATACCACCTACAAAGTCGATACGCTTATCCGAACGAAGGTCTTTAATACCTAAAATTTCATCCAGAATCAAGTTGGAAGAGATAGTAACATCCAATACACCTATCGGATCGTTATCATCATACGTTCCGGCCTTCGCTGTAAGACTGTACCATTTACCATCCAGATAGAGGGCAAAATTATGCAGTGCATTCGGTTTGTAAATCTCCGTACCTTTTTCTTCTACAACGAAATTCTTTTCGAGCGCAGTAAGGAACTGTGCAGGAGTCAAACCATTGAGATCTTTAACCACACGGTTATAATCAATAATAGTCAATTGATTGGCAGGAAAACATACCGCCATGAAATAGTTATACTCTTCATCTCCACGATGATTCGGATTCTGTTTTGCCTTCTCAGCACCTACAAGCGCGGCAGCGGCAGAACGGTGATGTCCGTCAGCAATATAGAGTGCAGGCATTTTAGCAAACTCAGCTGTGACAGAAGCGATATCCTCTGCCTGGTCTATAATCCAGAAAGTATGTCCGAAACCATCACCCGGAGCTATAAAATCGTATACAGGATTCTGAGCAGTATATTTCTTGACGATGGCATCCAGCTTCGCATTATCAGGATATGCAAAGAATACCGGTTCAATGTTGGCATTGTTCACGCGGACATGTTTCATGCGATCTTCTTCTTTGTCACGACGGGTCAGTTCATGCTTCTTGATAATACCATTCATATAATCAGGCACAAAAGCACCCACAACAAGTCCGTATTGTGTCTTACCATTCATTGTCTGAGCATAGATGTAATAGTTTTCTTTATCATCCTGCACCAGCCAGCCTTTGTCTTGAAACAGTTTAAAGTTATCGGCAGCTTTGATGTACACCTTCTCGTCATGCTCATCCGTACCTACAGGAAAATCTATTTCAGGCTTAATTATATGATAGAGTGATTTCTCATTTTCACCAGCTTCTGCACGTGCTTCTTCTGAATTAAGTACATCGTAAGGACGCGAGGCAACTTGCTCCACTAATTCTTGTGGAGGACGAATACCTTTAAATGGTTTAATTGTAGCCATAAGTCTTATTACTTATTTACGCGGAACTTTTCGCAACCGTCTTTCAGGAAACCAACGATCTGTTGTGCAGCAGCAATGCCGGCATTGATATTGGCTTCAGCCGTTTGTGCACCCATTTTCTTAGGAGTAGAGAAATAACGTCCGGCAAAAAGTTCGGTGAACTTAGCATTAGCAGCAGGCATAATATCGGTGATATATTTGAAGTCGGGACGATCTTCCATCAGCTGGATAAGTTCGTCTTCATTGATAACTTCCTTACGTGCAGTATTTACCAAAATAGCTCCTTTAGGCATATCCTTCAACAAAGCATAGTTGATGGAGTTCTTCGTTTCGGCAGTAGCAGGAATATGCAGAGAGACAACATTACAGGTTTTGTAAAGTTCTTCGGCAGAATCAACCGCTTTCACACCATCTTTCTCGATTACTTCTTTCGGGCAGAATGCGTCATAAGCATAGATTTCCATACCGAAACCTTTAGCCACACGTGCTACATTGCGACCTACGTTTCCGTAAGCATGAATACCCAGTTTCTTACCCATCAGTTCAGTTCCTGATGTTCCATTATAGAAATTACGAACTGCATATACCAACAATCCGAAAACAAGTTCGGCTACCGCGTTGGAATTCTGTCCCGGAGTGTTCATTACACATACCCCGTGTGCAGTTGCAGCAGCAAGGTCTACGTTGTCATAACCGGCTCCAGCGCGTACCACAATTTTCAGTTCTTTGGCAGCATCCAGCACTTCGGCATCTATAATGTCACTGCGTATAATGATTGCATTGGCATCTTTTACTGCATCCAATAATTGTGCCTTTTCTGTATATTTTTCAAGTAAAGCAAGCTCGTATCCGGCTGCTTCGATTTCTTTGCGAATACCGTCCACAGCTACTTTAGCAAACGGTTTATCGGTAGCGATAAGTACTTTCATGATTCGATGTATATAATTATAAAAAAACGATTCACTACAAACTGACACAGAGTTTCATAGAGGAGACTGCTTAAAACAGAAAACTCTGTGAAACTCTGCGATACTCTGTAGTGAGAATATTAATGAAGTTTCTCAAATTCCTGCATGCAGTCAATCAATGCCTGTACGCTTTCTTTAGGCAGAGCATTGTAGCATGACGCGCGGAAACCACCTACAGAACGGTGTCCCTTAATACCTACCATACCTCTTTCAGTAGCGAACTTCATGAAGTCAGCTTCCAGCTCTTTGTATTCAGGAGCCATTACGAAGCAGATGTTCATACGTGAACGATCTTCTTTAACAGCAGTTCCTACGAACATCTTATTACGGTCGATTTCAGCATACAGCATATTGGCTTTTTCGGTTGCACGGCGTTCCATTTCTTTCACACCACCCTGTGCTTTGATCCAACGCAATGTTTGCAGTGCAGCATAGATAGGCACTACCGGAGGAGTGTTGAACATAGAGCCATTATCAACATGTGTCTGATAATTCAGCATAGAAGGAATATATCGTGAAACTTTGCCTAATGCATCATTCTTCACAATTACAAAAGTAACACCCGCAGGTGCCAGATTCTTTTGTGCACCACCATAAATACAGATATATTTTGATACGTCGATAGGACGAGAGAATATATCGGAAGACATATCGGCAACCATCGGAACCGGAGAATTGAGATCTTCTTTCAATTCGGTACCATAAATAGTATTGTTAGTAGTAATGTGGAAATAGTCAGCATCAGCCGGAACTGTATAATCTTTCGGAATATATGTATAGGTAGCTTCGGCAGAAGAGGCAACTTCTACAACTTCACCAAAAGCTTTGGCCTCTTTCATTGCTTTCTTGGCCCATACGCCAGTATTCAAATAAGCAGCTTTTTTCTCAAGGAAATTGTAAGGTACCATGCAGAACTCCATACTGGCACCACCACCCAAGAACAATACCGAATACCCTTCGGGGATGTTGAGTAATTCCTTGAATAGTGCTACGGCTTCATCAACCACAGGTTGAAAGTCCTTAGCGCGGTGGCTTATTTCCATCAGTGAGAGACCGGAACCATTGAAATCTAAAATAGCCTTCGCTGTATCCTCAATCACCTCACGCGGAAGAATAGAAGGTCCTGCATTGAAATTATGCTTTTTCATTTGAAGTTTGTTTTTGGTTTAACATTTCGTTACTTTGTGTCTTTTGACATTGCGAAATTACGGAATTATTTCCGTAAAACAAATCTTTCATTATAAAATCACATTCGGTTTGCTGATTTATCTTACTTTTTATTGGTTTATGCAGGATATATGCACCATTTTGTCATGTATAGATATCAAGAGTGAACATAAAGAATAAAGTAATAGTATTGGATAATTTTTACTTAAAGACTGAAAGTAAAAAGGATATAAAACGAATATTTATGATATGAAAGAAAGGGAAAATATCCCCCGAAGGATATTCATGTTTAATACGGTATTTCACCACAGAGGTCGCAGAGGGCACAGAGATATTATTTTCTCTGTGCTCTCCGTGTCCTCTGCGGTGAACTGATAATTAATCAGCTTCTTCAATAACGGTTTTCATTCCTTTTATCTTTTCTCCCCGGATAAGAGTCAGTAACTGTTTCACCTTTCCCCGGCGAATAGCAACGAAAGCATAATGCTCTTTTACATCAATTGCCCCCACATCTTCACGAGAAAGATTTCCTTTCTTATACAAGAATCCGGCAATGTCTATACGACTTAGTTTATCTTTTTTTCCTTTACCTATATATAAGGTAACCCAAAGCGGCTTTGAAGGACGCGGAGCTTGTTCCGGAAGTTCATATATTTCGATAGCCGTAGGAATATATTCCGGTGTTTTTTCTTCTGAGCTCAGAATGAGATAAGAGGTTCCGGTAGCATCCCAACGAGCAGTACGTCCGTTTCGATGGGTAAAGGCTTCTTCGTTCACAGGCATATGATAGTGAATAATATGCTCTACTTCCGGAATATCCAGTCCGCGGGCAGCAAGATCAGTGGAAACAAGTACATGGCAGCTTCCATTACGGAATTTATAAAGTGCACGTTCACGGTCGGGCTGCTCCATACCACCATGAAAACGTTCGTTGTACATACCCTTTTCAGCAAGCAATGCACTCACACGGTCCACCGCATCCCGATGATTACAAAAAACAATACTGGAACTACTTCCCAAGGTACAAAGCAACTTATAAAGTGTGTCAATCTTGTCTTTTACCGGAGAGATGACTTTCATTAAGGTCAGTCGCGGTGCTTCTGCAGGGATATCTGATAGAAAATTCAGTTTAATAGTACGGTTCAGTCCGGTGAACCGTGGAATTTCTTCGGCATCCGTTGCAGAGAGTAGTACCCGTTTCTTTAGTCCGGGCAGTTGAGTGATAATCTCAGCCATTTCATCATGGAAACCGAATTCGAGAGATTTATCAAACTCGTCAATAATAAGTGTACGGATTGTATCAGGATTGAAATTCCCTTTGGCAAGGTGATCTGTTATACGTCCCGGCGTACCGATGATGATTGCAGGGTGATTACCTTGAATGCTCTTTTTCTCTTCACTGATAGGGTGACCACCATAGCAGCAGCAAGTCTTCCAAGAGGTATTCATGGTTTTGAATACAGAGTCTATCTGTAAGGCCAGTTCCCGCGAAGGAACGAGAATCAGTACTTGTATTGTATTGTCATCCGGTTTCAAGGATAAAAGCAGAGGTAACAGAAAAGCGAGTGTCTTACCCGATCCGGTAGGTGAAAGCAATATTACGTCTTTTTCTTCGGAAGCAGCATCCAGCGCAGCTTCTTGCATAGGATTCAGCGCTTCAATCTTCAGATTGCGCAGCGCAGTTTGTATTAATTCGTTCTTTTGTATCATAATGGCACAAAGATAGGGAGATTTACGATTAGACGATTTACGATTTACGATTAAAGTTTACTATGATTCCTTAAAATCAATAGCTATAACTAACTCCAATCGTAAATTGTAAATCGTCTAATCGTAAATTTCAGCGCTTTCCTTATGCTCCGAAATTATCAAACATCAGATTCTTAGCCGGTACACCCAGGCTATCAAGCATCTTCTCAACGGCTTTAGACATCGGGCCAGGACCACACATGTAGTATTCAATATCTTCAGGTGCTTCGTGGTTCTTCAGGTAAGTTTCATAAATTACTTCATGAACAAAACCTGCTGTATAGCTAACACCCGCTGCATCTGCTGCAGGGTCCGGACGGTCAAGAGCTAAATGGAACTTGAAGTTCGGGAAGTCCTTTTCAATCTGCAGGAAGTCTTCCAGATAGAACACTTCATTCAATGCACGTGCACCGTAGAAATAGTTCATGATACGATCTGTTGTATGCAGTGTCTTGGTCAGGTGCATGATTTGTGCACGCAACGGAGCCATACCGGCACCACCACCAATCCACATCATTTCATTCTTAGAATCGAATATCGGATGGAAGTCTCCGTAAGGACCACTCATGATTACCTTGTCACCGGGTTTCAGTGTGAAGATATAAGAAGAAGCGATACCCGGCATTACATCCATAAATCCAGGGCCTTGATCTTTCGGTTTGAAAGGAGGTGTAGCAATACGTACAGTCAACATGATACGGTCACCTTCAGCCGGATAATTGGCCATAGAGTAAGCACGAATGGTCTCTTCATCATTCTTGCACTTGAGTCCCATGAGACCAAACTTTTCCCAAGCCGGCAGATATTCGTCACCGATCAGACTTTTATCAATGTCTTTATTATAATCCATTGAAAATTTAGGAATCTTGATCTGTGCATAAGAGCCCGGAACAAAGTCCATGTGTTCGCCCTTCGGCAGAGCTACGATAAACTCTTTGATAAAAGTAGCTACATTTTTGTTTGAGATAACCTCGCACTCCCACTCTTTCACTCCCAGGATTGACTCGTCAATCTTGATAGACATATCCTGTTTCACTTTTACCTGGCAACCCAGACGCCAGTGATCAGCTTGCTGTTTGCGAGAGAAGAATCCGGTTTCAGTAGGAAGAATCTCTCCCCCCCCTTCGAGCACCTGGCAACGGCATTGTCCGCATGAACCTTTACCACCACAAGCCGATGAAAGGAACACATTGTTGGCAGACAGTGTACCCAGCAATGTACCACCGGGTGATGTCTTCAGTTGTTGTTCGCCGTTCATCGTAATCGTAACCTCGCCCGAAGGAGTCAGATAGCCCTTCGCAACGAGCAGTATAATGACAAGCAGGAGAATCACTCCAAGGAATACTCCGATACTCGCTAATATTAAAGACGTCATTGTATTATTCTTTTTACTTTAGTTATAATTTCAATCCAGAGAAACACATAAAGGCCATTGCCATCAGTCCTACAGTGATAAACGTAATACCCAAACCACGCAGCGGAGCGGGAACGTCAGAGTAAGCCATCTTTTCGCGAATAGCAGCCAGACCGACGATTGCAAGCAACCAACCAATACCGGAACCTAAGGCATAAACCACTGCACTACCCACACCTGTGATAGCTTGCGGATTGGCAGGGTCCATTGTAATTCTCTGTTGCATGAACAGTGAAGCACCCATAATAGCACAGTTTACGGCAATCAGCGGAAGGAAGATACCTAAAGAGGCATACAATGAGGGAGCAAAACGCTCTACCACCATTTCTACCAACTGCACAATACCGGCAATAACGGCAATAAAGAGAATAAAGCTAAGGAAGCTAAGATCGACACCTTCGATGATAGCATTGGCAGCCAGCACCTTCGTCTGAAGCAAGTAGTTCACAGGAAGCGTAACCACCAACACGAAAGTTACCGCAATACCCAGACCGACAGCAGTCTTCACATTCTTCGACACAGCCAGGTAAGAACACATACCCAGGAAGAAGGCGAATATCATATTGTCCACAAATATGGAGCGGACGAATAAACTTAATAATTGATCCATAAATCTATCTTTTAGTAGTTGAGTAGTCAAGTCGTTAAAGTAGTAAGTAGAGAAATGTATTTCACCTCAGCTACCAGCTACTATATTCTGACTACTTATTTGTTAGTTTTCCTGCAATTCTTTATGTTTCGCACGCTGATACCAGATGATACAAGCAACGATAATCAATGCCATAGGAGGCATCAACATCAGACCGTTGTTTAAGTAACCCATCTTGTAGAATGACTCCGGAATAATGCGGAAGTTCAGCAAAGTGCCCGAACCCAGCAACTCACGGAAGAAGGCTACAATAATCAGAATCTTGGCATATCCAAGTCCGTTACCTATACCATCAAGACATGACTCCCAAGGACCATTTTGCATTGCAAAGGCTTCAAGACGTCCCATCAAGATACAATTGGTAATTATCAAACCTACATAAACAGAAAGCTGTACACTTACATCATAAGCAAATGCTTTCAATATTTCACTCACAATAGTAACCAATGCAGCCACTACTACCAACTGAACAATAATACGGATACGGTTAGGGATTGTCTTTCTCAGCAACGAAATAACAACATTGGCAAAAGCTGTAATTACTGTCACGGATAAGCCCATAACGATAGCCGGCTCCAATTTGGCTGTTACCGCCAGTGCCGAACAGATACCAAGCACCTGTACGGTAACCGGATTGTCGACTCCCAACGGAGCAAAGAATACTTCTTTATTCTTTTTAGAAAATAATTGGCTCATATTCTATCGTTCCTCCTTATTTATTAGTTAAAAAATTATTGTACTGACCCAGACAGTTCTTAATCATATCATCTACACCCTTAGAAGTAATTGTACCACCCGAAATACCATCGACTTGATATGCAGGATCAGTAACTTTACCATTCTTCTCAACAGCAAGAGCAATCTGTCCGTCTTTCATCACTTTCTTGCCATCAAACTCTTTCTGAAAAGCAGGAGTTGCAATCTCAGCTCCCAAACCCGGAGTTTCACTTGCATGAGAGAAGTACACACCGTAAACCGTGTCTTTGTCTTTGTTTAAACCTACATATCCCCAAATCGGCCCCCAAAGTCCGGCTCCCGACAAAGGAATTACATATTTGGTCTCTCCCTTCACATCGCACACATACAGCGGAAGCTGACGCTCTGCTTCCGGCTTAGACATTTCGGCAGCCATATCTATTGCGAAACCACCATTTTCGGAAACAACCTCTCCGTTAGCGTTCAGGATCTCATCTGCTTTCACATATGTTTTATACAGTTCTTCCGCATTCTGACCTTTTGTGTCAACGTTCAATGCAGCCAGAATCTGTTTCATCTTATCCAACTCTTCGTTCTTTTTCTGCGTCGGTTTCAGAGAAGCAGAAACAAAAGCCAGAAGGAATGCTACGATAACAACCATTACCGAAGCATAAATGATAGTATAGGTATTACTATTTGTATTCATTGTTTTCGTTCGGTTTTAATTGTTAGACTTAACAGCACGTTTCTCGCGACGACCGATATTGCTCTGTACGATACAGTAGTCAATCAGCGGTGCGAAGATATTCATCAACAGAATAGCAAGCATCATACCTTCGGGATATCCCGGATTGAGCACACGGATTATGATAGCCATAGCACCGATAAGGAATCCGAAAATATACTTACCTGTTTCCGTACGGGCAGAAGTAACAGGATCGGTAGCCATAAATACAGCACCGAAACAAAAACCACCCAACACAAGGTGTTCGTACCAAGGCATATGAGCCATAGCAGTGTCCGGACCAGCAACATTAAAAATCCATCCCATAAAAGCACCACCTACAAATACAGAAAACATGGTTTTCCAGCTTGCAATGCCTGTCCACAACAACAGGATCGCTCCCAGTGCAATGGCAATAACACTTGTTTCACCGATAGAACCCGGAATAAGTCCCGTCACCATATCCCATGAAAATGGAGGATAGCCATCAGGAGTCAGTGCTGTGGAAGCTACACCAAGTGAAGTAGCAGCAGTCAGCCCATCTACGCTCTGACCTATACCGAAAATACTCTGTCCGGATACCCAAACAGCATCACCAGACATCTTAGTCGGATATGCAAAGAAGAGGAATGCACGGGTTACAAGAGCAACGTTGAACACGTTCATACCCGTACCACCAAATACTTCTTTTGCGAAAATTACAGAAAATGCAGTTGCAACAGCCAGAATCCAGAGTGGGCAGTCAACCGGCACAATCATCGGAATAAGCATACCTGAAACCAGAAAACCTTCCTGAATCTCTTCTTTCTTCCATTGTGCTATAACAAACTCAATACCAAGACCGACTACATAGGATACAATAATTTTAGGCAATACAGCCAGGAATCCATAGGCAAACATTTCCAGAAAACTGCCTTCGCCTCCTGTATGAGTGAAATGCTGGTAACCTACGTTGTACATACCGAACAGCAAAGCCGGCATCAACGCAATAACCACGATCGACATTATACGCTTACTGTCAATCGCATCGTGAATATGCGTTCCCGTTTTCGAAGTGGTGCTGGGTACGAACAAGAATGTTTCGAAACCATCAAACACCGAACGAAACGCGTGGAATTTGCCGCCCTCTTCAAAGTTCGGCTTTATCTTGTCGAGATAATTTCTTAACGCTTTCATTAATATATTTACTATTTATCTATTTACTAATTACTATCTGATACCTCAATGCTTACATCATTTCGGCACGGAGCATATCCAGTCCGAGGCGGACAATGTGTTGCAGCTCCAGTTTGGATGAATCTACAAACTCACACAGGGCAAAGTCCTCCGGAGCTACTTCGTAGATACCAAGTGCTTCCATACGGTCGATATCCTGGGCAATGATTGCCTTGATAAGGAACTCGGGCAGAATGTCCATTGGAAATACTTTATCGTATTCGCCGGACATGATCATATGACGTTCCCCTCCTTTGATACGTGCATCCATTGTGTATTCTTTCTTAGCCATCAACCAGCTGAAGTAAGAACGGTGTACACTGAAGTGATTGAAACGCGGCATGATCCATCCTAACATTTCGTGGATATCATTCCCTTCGGGGATAACTGTTACCTGGCTATGGAAAGCGCCAAGAAAGCCATTCGGAGATACCAGCTTACCAGTCAGCACATTGCCACTGATATAGCGTAATTCTTTATCTTTTGTTACGTTTCCGGCAAAGACATTGGTCAGCAATGCACCCACCCGCAACTTACAATAAGCAGGTTTCAGTACTTCAGAACCCGTTATGGCAACCGTACGAGTCATATCTACGCGCCCTGTATTCATCAGTCGTCCAATGAAGATCACGGCTTGCGGGTCAATAGTCCATACTGTTTCACCTTTTACTATAGGAGCAACATGGTTGATCTGCACACCTACATTTCCGGCGGGATTTGGTCCGTCGAAAGCGGTGATAGTGACATTCTTTGCCTGTGTCAAGGCTGCTGATTTTTGCTTTAGACTGATGCCGAGATAAGTTTTAGCCATCTTAGCCAATGCGTCGAGACCCGTCTGGAAATTAGCTTCTTCTCCTTTGAGTGCGAATTCAAACTCAGGAGCCAATGGATTACTGTCGAATGCAGAAACGAAAATTGCTTTGGGAGCAATGGTCGGATCAGCAATCACATCGTAAGGACGTTGCTTGATGAAAGCGAACATACCTGCCTGCAGCAACAATTCTTTCACCTGGTCAGCATTCAGCTGGGCAACATTCTGCTTTCCGAACTCTTCGTAGTCCTGCTCTGCAGCGGCTTCCACAACGATACTCATCACCTTACGGCGATCACCGCGTTCCACGCTTGTTACCACGCCGCTAACGGGTGAAACAAATTTCACTTCAGGATGATTCTTGTCAATAAACAAGGGTCCTCCAGCCATCACATATTCCTGCTCTTTGACTACCACTTTAGGGGTCACTCCAGGAAAGTCGTCGGGTACGAGTCCGTAAAATCCCGGCTCCTTCACTGCAGCTATCTCTTCAGCAGCTTTGCCTTTCAGGTTGATGTCAAGGCCTTTACGTAACTTTATTACATTTGCCATGTGTTATATAAAATAATGGTTTCATAATTTGCCCGCAAAAGTAATAAATAATAATGTGAAATAAGAGGAAAAAAGAAAGGAATTACGGAGATTTTTCCGTAATTCCTTTCGTTAACGTACACGAGAAAGGGAATAGTGAGTAGCGATTAGTGAGTAGTGATAAGTGATTAGTAGCTGCGCTATTACGCCGCATGGCACCAATCGCTTATCACTACTCACTAATCGCTACTCACTCCTCTTCCGGTGCAAACATCGGGTCCCATGCCGGCAGACGAACAGGCTTCTGTTTTAGAATTTCCATGACTTTTGGCGTGGCAAATTTCTTTTCCACTACCAGACGAAACATATATTCATTAAACCACTCATCCGTCATAATGAGATGTCCCTGATAGCCGGAACTTGCGCCCCAACTATTCTCAACCATCCATTTCACAGGCTTTCCGTCTTTGTTGATATCAACAGCCATTAATGTCATTGCATGACTTGAGCCACTGGCAAAAGTCTGAATACGCTGTTTTTTATCCATACCAAACGTAGTACCCATTAAAGAGTCATAGTCATAGTTATTAACATCAAGAAGTCCACGATCTGAGTTCAGGAACTTACCCACATCACAAGAGAAATACATCATTGTGCTGTCCTTCAATGAAGCAATAGCCATCTCTTTAATCTCCTCTATCGGCAAATTGACGTATGTCCAGTTATGTCCGTCATAACGATGTCGATCAAAATCTATTTCATAGCATTTGTAATACTCACGACTCGGATCGTTCATCAACATCACATAATTATTGATAAGATTCTCATCTCCGTATTTCTTCAAGAAAGACATTGGAGTGTACCGTTCTGTCTCCACCGGATTCCCTTTGGCATCGTAACGAGTCCATGTAAATTCTGTAGGAGGGACACCCAAATTTAATATCAACATGCGATAAACAGTACCCAGCATCTCTGTTTTACTCTTCGCAAGAGCAGCAGTTTTCGCCCCTTTCGAAGCCTGTTCACGCAATTGTAAACCAAATTCACGCAGTTTAAGTGATATCAGATTTGCCATTCGTGCCGTATTCTCACTGCTATTTGTTTCAGGCATCACTCCCTTGGGGACCAATCCATATTTCCCCACAATATCTGCAACTCCGGTAAATGTCCCACCGTCACTCAAAGGATTGCGGAACAACCATTCCACCATCTTATCATCCATCGGTTTTTCACGCGTATCAATCACTCCTTGCAAGAAAAGATTAGCCTTCTCCAACTGATCATAAAAAAATGGATAGGTCTGTGAGAATTCAAACGAAGTCAACCCATACTTTGCAATCGTTTTGGCACGCATTACGTTCAGTCCGGTGAAAAGCCAGCAACGCCCCGATGACTTCTGATCGGTAATCCCTTTGGAATCTACTTTGATAGAGAAGTAAGTATCCAGCCCCGTCATATTATCCTGATTCAAAGCCAGTTTGCGGATATCATTACTACCAATAGCATTGCGCAATGCCTTATCTGCACTTGTTCCCTGGTAACTCTGTTTAATCTGATTCAGCATCTCACTGCTGATTCCACCCTTGTCCTGCTGTGCCTGCACAGAAAAAAGGGCAGCACTCAGAACAAATAATGACAAAATTCGTTTATTCATATATATTAATGTATTAAATAATATGCCAATGTGTAATGTGCCAATATGCCAATTGGCTGCGCTATGATGCCGCACGGTAATTGGCAGATTGGCACATTAACACATTATCCTTTTGCAAAATTAGTATCCTTTTTTGGAATTTTTATCCATTCCTTTAGATTTATTACCTATTCGACTGGAAACTATTCCGAATAAAACAGTTTTCTTTGCACCCTCATTCATAACGAGAATATGAAAAGATATATAATAGGTATATGCCTGGCGTTCATTCCCGCCATTACTCTTCTGGCACAAGAAGAGGGCATCACATTTTTAAAAGACGGCAAACTGGAAGTTAATACAGTATTTAATCCCGACAGTCTGAAACAGGATACCCTTCCTAAACTTTCCAAACGTGAATTACGCCGATTGCATGTGGCGAAACGAAATCTCCACTATAACATTCTGGGTGGTCCGAGTTACACTCCGGATTTTGGTTTTCTGATTGGCGGTAGTGCTCTCATGACTTTCCGTATAAATCCCAGTGATACCACACAGCAGCGCTCTGTTGTACCTATGGCTATTGCCTTTATGTTCAATGGCGGGCTAAATCTCTTCTCCAAACCTCAGTTATTTTTCAAAGGTGACCGTTTTCGTATCTTCGGACAGTTCAGCTATAAAAATACACAGGAGAATTTCTATGGCATAGGCTACACCACCAATAAAGATTATGTACGTAGTGACACCACCAGTCAGTATCGTTACAGTGGTATGCAGATCAACCCCTGGTTCCTTTTCCGTCTGGGCGAAAGTAATTTCTTTGCAGGTCCGCAGATAGATATCAATTACGATAAAATGAGCAAACCTGCAAAATACCTTGTAGACCAGCCTTCTTATATTGAAGCCGGCGGAACAGCTCATGGTTACAGTAACCTGAGTTCCGGTCTTGGTTTCCTGCTGACGTATGATACACGTGATATTCCAGCTAATGCATACCGGGGTATTTACCTTGATTTCCGCGGTGTCATGTATCAAAAGTTTTTCGGTAGTGACAACGAATTCTATCGTCTTGAAATAGACTATCGCCAATACAAAACAGTAGGCCGCCGTAAGGTGATCGCCTGGACTGCACAAACCAAAAATGTATTTGGAGATGTACCTCTGAATAAGTATGCCCTCAGTGGAACCCCATTTGACCTTCGCGGTTATTACATGGGACAGTATCGGGATAAATCTTCTCACGTCATTATGGGTGAGTATCGCCAGATGTTTAACACAGACAAGAGTACATGGATAAAGAAGATGGTCAGCCATATCGGCTTTGTAGCTTGGGGCGGATGCGGTTTCATGGGTCCTAATCCTACTAAAATCGAAGGTGTATTGCCCAATGCCGGAGTCGGATTACGTATCGAAGTGCAGCCCCGTATGAACGTCCGCCTCGACATCGGCCGTAATATGGTGAATAAACAAAATCTGTTCTACTTCAATATGACAGAAGCCTTCTAAACGAAGGCTATCTCCGTTTTTAATTAAAAAAAGAAAATAGAAGAAGCATAAAGAGCACAGAATAAAATAATTATCTATATTTGCGGTAGATTACACAATTAAATACAAGCAATTTAGGATAATTATGAAGCATTTTTGCTGTCTATATTCTTTTTCTATACTTCTTCTTTGTACAGTGCCTTCGTTAGTGAAGGCACAAGAGATGAATGATTATTCCAAAACGGAGTTAACAGATTACATCCAAATAACCCTACCCTCGCTTGATTTACTATTTGAGAATGCAAAAGGTGCTCCTACTTATGAACTCGCTCAAGTAAAGGAAGAAATAGAGCGTAAGTTATTAACGAAAGAGAAACGAGCTATTCTTAACTTCTTCAGTCTACGAGGTAGTTATCAATACGGTATGTTTGGTAATGAAGGCACATATACGGATGTTGCCATTGCTCCTTATCTTACTTATACAACTCAGGCACAAAGAGGTTATACTGTTGGTGCAGGAGTTAACATTCCCCTAGACGGTCTTTTCGATTTGAAAGCTCGTGTTAACCGACAGAAACTTGCAGTAAAAGGCGCCATGTTGGAAAAAGAAGTGAAGTATGAGGAAATGAAACGAGAGATAATCGATCTGTATGCTACTGCAAACTCACAACTAAGTGTCTTAAAACTACGAGCCGAAGCTTTAGAACTTGCTACTTTACAATATGAAATAGCAGAAAAAGATTTTACTAACGGAGCCATTGACTCCGGACAGCTATCTATAGAGAAACAGCGCCAATCCACTGCAATGGAAGCTTATGAAAAGAGCAAATTTGAACTTACCAAAAGTCTAATGATTCTTGAAGTTATTACTCGCACCCCTATTTTACGAAAATAAAAAAACATTTTATGGACTATATACTTTATATATTTCGTGCTCTATACCGTAAACGCTGGTGGATAATCCTGGGAACAGCTCTTTTTACTACTATTGTTATTTATAAAACCAAAGGTATGCGGGGTAGTTATAATGTAGAAGCTACTCTCTACACTGGTGTAGTATCGGGATATGGTATTGAAGAAAACAATGCCGGTGTCAACTGGGCCATCGCCCAAAATGCGATTGATAACCTTATTAATATTATCCAGTCGGAAAGTACTCTCAAGCGTGTATCTATGCGACTTTTCGCACGTATATTAGTAAAAGGAGACCCTAATAAGGATCAAAATGAAATAACATCTGCCAGTTATAATTATACCTATAATCACATGAAGAATAGTCCTCATGGTAAAGAATTAATAGCGCTTATAGACAAAAACAGCGAGGATAAAACCATGGAGAACTTCCTCAAATATGAGAAACCGGATAAGAATAACTATATATATGGCCTTTTCTATTACCAACATCCATACTACAGCTATGGTGCATTAAAAAGAATTCAAGTCGGACGTTTAGGTAATAGTGATTTATTGAAAATCAACTACTCTTCAGGAGATCCTGGTATTACCTATAACACAATTGAAATTCTAATGAAAGAGTTTGTTAATGAATATCGTATCTTACGCTATGGAGAAACAGATAAGGTTATTGAATATTTCAGGTCTGAGTTAAATCGTATTGGAAATGAACTTACAAATCATGAGGATGACCTTACTAAATATAATGTAGATAACCGCATTATAAACTATTATGATGAAACGAAAGAGATTGCCGCCATCAACAAAGAGTTTGAGCTTAGAGAACAAGATATAAGATTTAGCTATAATAGTTCTAAAGCTATGCTTGAAGAACTCGAGAAACAAATGGACAATAATACCCGCCAAGCTATCACAAATTTGAATTTGGTAGATAAGCTTAAACTGGCCTCTGATCTGACCGGGAAAATTACAGAAATGGAAACAATTTCTAAGAAAGAGGCTACTTCTGATGAGCAATTAACAGAATACAAAAATAAATTAACAGAAACCAGAAAAGAGTTATCTAATATTTCTAATCAATATATAGGTGATAAATATTCTAAAAGCGGACTTGCCCGGAATAATATTGTTGAGCAATGGCTTGACCAAACTCTTCTGTATGAAAAAGCTAAAGCAGAACTTGAAATAGCACAAAAGAGCCGTATTGATCTTAATGACAAATATCAATTCTTTGCTCCTGTAGGTACTACTCTGAAACGTAAAGAACGTGTAATCAACTTCTCTGAACAAAGCTATTTGACCAACCTAAAAAGTTATAATGATGCTCTGATGCGTAAAAAGAACCTTGAAATGACATCAGCTGCCCTAAAAGTGCTTAATCCACCAGCTTATCCTATATCTACAGAATCTACAAACCGTAGGAAAATTATCTACATGGCTTTTTTAGGTAGTTTCTTATTCTTAACAGGATTCTTTCTGCTGATTGAATTTATAGATCGTACCCTACGTGATTCAGTACGTACCCGTAAATTAACAGGTTGTCCGGTACTAAGTGATTTCCCAAACAATACACGTCTTACTCCTTATAGTAAAACATACGAAAATATTTCAACCCGTAATTTGAGTAATGGAGTCTTTCGCTTCTTTACCCAAAAAGAAGATGGTAAACCTTATATACTCAACCTGCTCAGCGTACGCGAAAAAGACGGTAAATCATATATCGGTGAGCATCTTGAAGAATATTGGATTAGTATCGGATTAAAGGTACGTCGTCTCTCACCAGAGGTAGACTATGTACCAAACTCCTCACGTTATATGCTTGCAAGTAATGTGAGCGAATTATATACTCCTGATAACGAAGACATTCTCATAGTAGAATATCCGGAATTGAGTCAATACAACATACCTACTCCATTGCTCCGTAATGCTCAATTGAACCTTATGATTGTTTCGGCTGATTATGGTTGGAAATCTACTGACAGAATACTGTTACACAAACTTGAATCACAAATTGGCGATAAACCATACATCTGTCTGAATCGTGCTCCAAGGTATGATATGGAAAATTTCACAGGTATGCTCCCACCTTATACTCCACTGAGAAAATTGCTTTATCGGTTGTCACAGTTGGCTCTAACCGAAAGTTTCATTCACTGGAGAAGTTACTTGAAGAAAAAGCAAAAAACACGTCCTGTCATTGCCAGCACAGACAACGATGACGATGATGAATGAAGATGAAATAAAATATAACTCAAGAGACAACCATTCAGCCTCCAGTTTCTATGTGTTGTTCTCTCTTCAATTCCTGATATTAGTTGCCAGCATGTTCATGAATGTCAAAACAGGTGTTTGTACATTATTGTTGGTACTTGTCATGACTCCATTCATCCTGATACGTTGTAGTACACAAGGCTATGATCTATCTCGTGCCCGAAACGGGATGGTACTTCTCTTTTCCCTGTCAGGTGTGTTTTACCTACTCGAGATAGGTAATCCCAATAATGTACAAGAAGCATGGAATATCGGTATTACACATTATTGGGTATACCCTTTTGCTCTTGCCTTGGTAGTCCCTGTTGCCATTCGTGACCGTAAAGGTATCGAATGGATATTATTCATTTGGTCTCTATTTGTACTGCTCGCTGCTTTCAAAGGATATTGGCAGAAAAGTCATGGATTCAATGAACGCGAGCGTTATTTTCTCTATGTTTTAGGAGGATTCCGTACACATATCATATGGTCCGGCATTCGCTATTTTTCCCTTTTTTCTGATGCAGCCAATTATGGGGTTCATTCAGCTATGGCTGCTACTACTTTTGCTATTTCTGCTTTTTTCGTCCGCCGCTTCTGGATGAAGATTTACTACATAATAATTACGTTAGGAGCTATTTATGGTATTGGAATATCGGGAACACGTGCAGCCGTAGCTGTACCTTTGGCTGGTATCATCACCTATGCACTTGTTTCTAAAAACTGGAAAAATATCAGTATCAGCCTTATTACAGTCATTGGAGTTTTCTCTTTTTTCTATTTTACAAATATTGGAGATAGCAATCAATATATTCGTAAAATGCGAACAGCTTTCCGTCCTACTCAAGATGCTTCTTATCTGGTACGCGTAGAAAATAGAAAAAAAATGAAAGAACTTATGGCAGAACGCCCTTTTGGTTACGGTATCAGTCTTTCAAAAGGTGAACGTTTTGCTCCCAAAGAATTAATGCCTTATCCTCCTGATTCCTGGCTGGTTAGCGTATGGATAGAAACGGGTATCGTTGGTTTAGTACTCTATCTTGTCATACATGGTGTACTTTTTGCTTGGTGTTCCTGGATATTATTATTCAGAATAATGAATAAACGTCTACGCGGGCTCTTGGCTGCCTGGCTTTGTATGAATGCTGGCTTCTTCGTCGCAGCATATGCTAATGATATAATGCAATATCCCAACTCCATCATTGTATATACCGGATTTGCCCTTTGTTTTGCGGGTCCATACATAGACAAAGTAATGCAGCAAGAAGAGAAAAAGGAGAAAGAAGATAAAGAGAAAAAAAAGAAAGATAAAGTCAATATATGGATATAAAAGACACACCAGTAATATCCTTTATCACCATCTGCTATAACGGGTTGGCAGATACATGTGCATTGATCGAATCACTTTATAATGTGATCCATTCAGTAAGTTATGAAATCATTGTTGTCGATAATGCATCCAGTCAGGACGAAGCGGCCGTTATTAAATCCCGCTATCCCTGGGTTACGACTATCCGCAGCCAGCAGAACTCAGGTTTTTCTGGTGGCAATAATCTTGGTATAAAAGCTGCTACAGGCCAGTATATCTTCCTGATAAACAATGACACTTACCTCATGGAGGATGGGCTACCGACTCTTATCGCACGTATCGAAAGCCAACCTGAAATTGGTGCCGTATCTCCCAAAATACGTTTTGCTTTTACTCCACAACACATTCAGTTTGCCGGTTTCACAGCATTAAGCACCATCACATTGCGAAATGAAGGAATCGGCTGTGGTTGTACGGATAATGGAGAGTTCGATATAGCCCATCCCAGCCCTTATCTGCATGGAGCTGCTATGCTTATCAAGCGTGAAGTAATAGAGCGTATCGGACCGATGCCTGAAATCTACTTCCTCTATTACGAAGAATTGGACTGGTGCACAGCCATGACCCGTGGTGGATATACACTATGGTATGAACCGCGTTGCACTGTATTTCATAAAGAGAGTCAGAGTACCGGACAGTTTAGTACGTTACGAACTTACTACCTGACCCGCAATCGTCTTCTCTATGCCTGGCGTAACCTGCAAGGCCCTGTCCGTCTGTTATCACTGATTTACCAAATGACACTTGCTGCCACCAAAAACAGCCTACAATTCCTCTTACAACGTCGTGGAAAACTGGCCGGAGCCGTATGGAAAGGAGTTTTTGCATTCATCGTTTTACCCAATAAAACAAACTAAAAGCCTATGAATACATTCATGACTATTATTGACTGGATATTGTTCATTCCATTGGCATTTTGCGTAGGTTATTTATTATTCTACGCTATAGCCTCGTGCTTTTATCGTTCACCACACTATCTTCTTCCACACAAGCAGAGGCGTTTTGTTGTACTCTTCCCTGCATATAAGGAAGATCGTGTGATTGTAAATGCTATACAAAATTTTCTCGGACAAGATTATCCGAAAGAGTTGTATGACGTCATTGTTATCTCTGATCAGATGCAACCCCAAACAAACGAGACACTAAGCCAGTTACCTATTTGCTTGTTAAAAGCCGATTATGCAGAGAGTTCCAAAGCCAAAGCTCTCATACTGGCAATGAATACTGTTGCCGATGAAGCCTATGACATTGTAGCTATATTGGACGCAGACAATATAACCACTTCAGATTTTCTGTCTCAGATAAACCGTGCTTTCGATACGGGTCTACATGCAGTACAAGCACGCCGTACCGGTAAGAATCTGAATACAGATATCGCCATTCTTGATTCTGTGAGTGAAGAAATTAATAATGGTATTTTCCGTAAAGGGCACAATGCTGTCGGACTTTCAGCCAGTCTCTCAGGTTCTGGTATGGCATTCGATGCAGAATGGTTTCGAAAAAACGTAAAATCATTACAAACAGCAGGTGAAGATAAAGAACTGGAAACATTGCTCTTGAAACAACGTATTTATACCGGATATTTACAACAGCTACCTGTTTATGATGAAAAAACCCAGCAAGCGGCTACCATTAAGAAACAACGCAAACGTTGGATCGCAGCTCAATTTGGTGCACTGATTACTGTATTGCCCGACTTACCCAAAGCATTATTACAGGGCAATCTGGACTATTGTGATAAAATTTTTCAGTGGATACTTCCCCCACGGTTGTTACAAATAGCAGCTGTTTTTGGCTTTACGCTAGTAGCACTTATCATTAATCCTACAGAAGCAGGTATCAAATGGGGGATCCTTACTCTTGCCCAGATAGCAGCTATGCTGTTGCCCATTCCCAAAAGATTGTATAATAAACAATTATTAAAGGCTATTTTCAAAATTCCCCAACTGGTGTTCATAATGACAGGAAATCTATTGAAGCTAAAAGGTGCAAACCGACAATTCATCCATACGGAACATGGAGAAGAGGCAAAGAAATCATAAATCATAATACATAAATCATGAAAATCGCTATTGAAGCCCAACGGATATTCCGACCTAACAAGCACGGAATGGATTTTGTAGCTCTGGAAACAATCAGGGAGTTACAGAAGATAGATCACGATAACGAATATTTTATTCTCGTCAGTCCAGGACCAGACCGTTGTCTGGATGAATCGGACAATGTTCACATCATTGAACTCCATTGTCTTTCTTATCCTCTATGGGAACAGATAGCACTGCCACGTGCTGTAGCACGTATCCGCCCAGATCTTCTACACTGTACCAGTAATACAGCTCCCGTCTGGTGTCCTGTACCACTTATTCTGACACTACATGACATTATATTTCTGGAAAAGCGACAATCATCCAGTCGTTCCCTGTATCAGGAAATGGGATGGCATTACCGTCGTCTTGTGGTACCACGCATTCTACAGAGATGCAAAAAAATAATTACTGTATCCAATTTTGAATGTAATCGTATCCGCGAAGCATTAGAACTTCCCCAAAATCTTTTGAAAGCAGTTTATAATGGATATAGCCCCCACTTCCGCCCACTTTCACCAGCACCAGAAATTACACATAAATATATTCCGGCAGATAATTACCTTTTCTTTCTTGGAAATACAGATCCCAAAAAGAATACTCCGCGTGTACTTAGAGCGTATAGTCGGTATCTGCAAAAATCAAAATGCAAACGCTCTCTGCTAATAGCCGACTTAAAAGAAGATGCTATAGATAAAATTCTTTCGACCGAAGGAATTGCTGAAATAAAACCATACCTTAGTTTCCCAGGCTATATACCGAATACCGATTTACCAGCCTTATACAATGGCGCTTTCGCTTTTTTATATCCTTCATTACGTGAGAGCTTCGGTATTCCTATGCTCGAATCTATGGCATGTGGTACACCCATTATTGCAGGAAACACTTCGGCCATGCCCGAAATTGCCGGCGAAGGAGCATTACTTGCCAATCCACTGGATGAGAATGATATCACTCAAAAGCTATTATTGCTCGAAGAAGATGAGAATTTCTATTATCAACAAGTAAACTATGGTTTAGAACGCGTTAAACAGTTTTCCTGGAGAAAAAGTGCGGAAGCATTGCAGAAAATATACCTACTTTAAAGGATGGAGAGTTGTTCGATCACTCTGCACAGTACTTCTCCTGATTGATAGAAAAGTTGTACGGAACAGAATTGAAATATCGGTCAAAGCAATATACACCGACGCAGGTGCGGAATAATTACAGAAGCATAGGAAAGCCATGAGAGAGTTATATGAATTATGATTTATTAGCGCTATATACCACATGGCATAAATCATAATTCATAATTCATTTACCAAGTTGCTACTTGTCCAGTTACAGGATTCTTGTACCAATTTGCATAAAAGTCATCTCCACTAGACTCAACCCAAGCCTTAAAACCCTTGTATGCTTTGTTTATATCTACCTTTTCAAGAGGAAACTGAAAATCTTTTATTACTTTCATTCCCCATACCAAATTCTTATCTGTTGAATATGCCATATCCGGATTCATCACAATATCTTTGCTGGTAGCTGCATCAGTTGTATAAGCAGTGTAAAGGGATGTAGGCTGATAGCCACGCAAGTGTATTTCACGATTTCTCGTAGTAACAAGAAAAAGATCCTGATTTATAACACTGGATGCCTGAGCAAAACCGGTACTTGCTTCGGCACTTCCACCCTTCTTTGTATAAATGGAGAAATTCACAGTAGCTGCCTTCTGAACATTATGCTCTTCTGTATTATAAAAGTCTTTTCCATTTTTCAACTCTTTCAGTCCTTCTATCAGGAAGACAGGAGCAACATCGCCCTGATCATTATCGGCAAGTTTCACAGTGAGCCCGTTTTGTGTTACATCTTCAAAGTCAGCGATGTGGCGTTGAAGTAGTTGCCCGTAAATATTACCCGTAAAAGTTAATCCGAGTTTAGATGGGAGATTACCTCCGATAGCACGAATTGTTACTGATACATCTATACGTTCATTCTGATATTGCGCTTCATTTCCGGTAGAAACATGAGTTGCAATGGAGTAATCGGCTACCAGGTCATTAAAGTCATAATCGCCTAAATCTGGCCAGCTATCTTCAAATACCAATGTTCCGGAATTAATAATAACGGCTAATCCTTTTTCATCCTTTCCTACTTCAAAATGATACATTCCGTACAGCATATTTTCTCCAACAGGCAGAATTGTTTCTTCTTTAGCGGCACGACTTGACGGTATGACTTCTGCCAAGTCTACTTTTACAACTTTGGTTTCGGTTGCACTAATGGGATACTCCAAATAGAGTACATTGTTGGCAGTAGGAATATCTACTGTTACTCGCGTTACCTGTTCTGGAAATACAGAGAGTTTAGCTTTCAAAGAGGATTCCGAACAGTCGGCATCAGCATAGACCCAAAGTACAGACTCTTCGGGAGCATTTACTTCAAGGGTCACACCACGCGTTACAATCCAACCAAAATCAGCAGGAATATTTAATTCTGCAGTCTTCTCCTCCAGATCGGTAGGCAGGGATAAGTCTTTACCATCATTTACACAAGCGGTAAACGTGAAAGCTATTCCAAACAAGGAATACAATACCCAATAATTTACTTTCATCATTACTTAATTATAAAGTTGTTTTGTTTTAGGACACAAAGATAGGTATTTTGTTGTATATTCTATTTATAAAAGTTGATTATTTTATTCAAAATAGAAACACGAGTTCGTCCACTCACTCGGATTTTCCGCTACTGGGGCCGAAACCATTTTCGTACACTCTATTAAAACCAACTATTTATAGAGAATATATTTTTAATAAAAGTTAATGAGTAGAACTCTCATCCTCTTTACTCCATTTTCTGTTTTCATAACAATTGATAATTATTTCCGTTTTCATGTTTATGCAAATTGTTGTATCTTATGAATATTCAGTTTGTTCCTCGGTGAGAAACGACCTGTTTCTCGTAGAGTTTCGACCCGATCTCCGTAGAGAAACAAGGCGATTCTCGTAGAGGAAAAATAAAGATAGATAACATATTGATTTACAGCATTTTGACAGAGTATTAAAATGTTATATATTTTCAATATCTAAACAATCTTTTTATCTATTTATTTAGCATTTATATGTATCCAAAATCACAACATGTTTCGGATCTTTTGTATATAATCCCGGGCATAAAGCTGTTGTTTTGTGAATCAGGCTGTAATTCAGACGCAATAACTTATTAGTAATATATTAATCACTATGAAAAAGTGCTTCCTCTCAACTTCATATTTTTTCAGAAAATACAATTTTATTTCTTTGTTATGATTCTTGGCTAGACGTACACACATGAAAAAAGCAATATTTTCAATTGTTTGTCACGCACAGGCGATATCCATACATTTGACGATGTTATTCAAACTCCTTTATTGAACATAAAAAAATCCGAATACACGGATGAAAAGACTATTAAAGAAATATATCCAACTAATACACACGGGCATTAGCATAACCGGAAAATTATGAATAGGAATTTGGCTATGAAAAGATTTCTATCTACATTTGCTTACTTATTATATATACTTAAAATGAAGCAAACAAATACAGAAAAAGATACTCCGAAAGTTAGTGTAATCATTCCCGTATATAATACAGAAAAATATTTACAATTAGCAATAGAAAGTATTTGTCAGCAAACACTATATGAACTGGAGATAATCATTGTGGATGATGGTTCAACAGACAGAAGCCCCGACATATTGCACCAGTTAGCTGAACAAGATCATCGGATACAAGTATACAAACAAAAGAATCAAGGGCCATCTGTAACCCGGAATACAGGAATGGAATATGCTAAAGGACAGTATATCTATTTTATGGATAGTGATGACCGACTCGAAACCAATGCGCTTGAGCTTTGTTATCAAAAATGTGAAACAGAATATTTGGATTTTGTTTTTTTTGACGCTGAGAATTTTAGTGAGGAAATAACTGAAAATCTGCCAGCTTTAACCTATTCGCACACAAAAGAATTGGAAGACAAAACTTATGGAGGATGTGAAATGCTAAGCATTCAGGTGAAAAAACATCAGTTTACCCCTTCTCCGTGTCTCAATTTTATCCGTCGCTCATTTTTGCAGAAACATGCATTAAAATTCTATCCACATATTCTGCATGAAGACCAACTATTCACTTCATTACTCTATTTACAGGCTCAAAATGTAGGATTTATTAAACGAAATCTCTTTCATCGCAGACTACGTCCGAGCTCTATTATGACCAGCCGTTTCGCTTGGAAAAACATGTCAAGTTACTTAACTGTAGTATATGAGTTGAACTATTTCGGTCAAAAACAAAGCCATGAAATTCAGAAAACAATCCATCTTTTTCTTTCTCAGATGCTCGATGCCGCTGTATGGCAGGCACATGCACTGCCACTACAACAACGAATCAAACTCCTCATCCTCTGCCTGACGAAATACAGAAAATATGTCACACCACGCACACTGGCAGTACTAATGATAAAAAGAAAGAAATAGCTCTATGACAAGTAACCTCAAACAACAGCTTTTCTCCGGTGTATTCTATACCGCCCTTGCCAAATACAGCGGTATTATCATTTCCCTTGTGGTGGCCGGAGTGCTGGCACGGCTCCTCTCACCAGACGATTTTGGTATAGTTGCCATCGCTACAGTCATCATCGCCTTCTTCAGTATCTTTACTGATATGGGCATCTCCCCTGCCATTATACAAGATAAAACACTGACCGAACATGAACTGTCTGACATCTTTTCATTCACCCTCTGGATGGGAATAGGGCTATCAGTACTCTTCTTTGCCGCCTCGTGGCCCATTGCTGCCTATTATGACAGCCCAATCTTGCGCATCTTATGCCAATTGCTCTGTGTCAACCTCTTTTTTGCCTCTGCCAACATAGTGCCCAATGCACTGTTTTATAAAAATAAAGAGTTTAAGTTCATCGCCCTGCGTAGCTTCGGTATACAAATGGCGAGTGGCGCAGCTGCAGTCACCGCTGCTCTGAGTGGTGCCGGACTGTATGCATTAATAATCAGTCCAATTCTTTCCAGTATACTGATATTCGGTATATCAATTAAACGTTATCCTCAGCATGCCTCGCTAACGTTGGGATTGAAAGCCATTCGCAAAATATTTTCCTACTCTGCCTATCAATTCCTGTTCAATGTCATCAACTACTTCAGCAGAAACCTGGACAAGCTATTAATTGGCAAGTACATGGGTATGTCTCAGCTGGGCTATTATGAAAAATCCTACAGATTGATGATGCTTCCGCTTCAGAATATCACGCAAGTAATTACACCGGTAATGCATCCCATTTTCAGTGATTATCAGAATGACCTGCAACGCCTCGGCTCTGCCTACGAACGTATTATGCGCTTGCTTGCTTTTATCGGGATACCACTCAGCGTATTGTTATTTTTCACAGCCAAAGAAGTTACCCTTATCATCTTCGGAGATCAGTGGTTACCCTCTGTACCTGTATTCCGTATTCTCACCCTCTCGGTGGGAGTACAGATTATCCTCTCCTCGTCCGGAAGTATCTTTCAAGCAGCGGGAGATACGCGTAGCCTGTTTATCTGTGGATTATTCTCGTCCCTGCTCAACGTAAGTGGTATGTTGCTGGGCATTTTTTGGTTTGGCACACTCGAAGCAGTGGCATGGTGCATTGTCATTACATTTTGTATCAACTTCATCCAATGCTATTGGCAGATGTACCGCATCACACTCAAACGAAGCATGTGGACACTGTTGCGACAATTCGTGTCACCTATTATTGTGAGTATGCTTATTGCTGCCACGCTGCTACCGCTACACTATCTTACAGAGGGGAACAACATTTTTTTCACGTTACTATTGAAAAGTATTATAAGTTTCCTTATCTTTGGGCTGTACATACAGACCACACACGAATATGATCTGATAAGAAAAGCACGCGGGCTGGTCGGAAAACTAAGAAAAAAAATAAACGATACAAACAAGTAACAAAGCAAACAATGAAAATATTGTTTCTTATCTTTCACGGATTTGATGAAGCCAATGGCATCAGCAAGAAAATTCGTTATCAGGTGAAGGCATTGCGTGAGTGTGGGGCCGATGTACGTGTGTGCTACTATGACATTGCTCCTAACGGACATCGTCAATGGTTAGTAAATGAAGAAGTTATTGCAGATCTGGGAAAAGGTGAAATAGCTAAAATAAAGAAACGTGTGTACTTTAAACCGATCTATGAATATGCACAAAATGAAAGTATCGATTTAGTTTATATTCGCTCATTCCACAACGCCAATCCGTTTACTATTCATCTGATAAAGCAGTTGAAGACTATGGGAGCGCGTGTCATAATGGAAATCCCGACTTATCCTTATGACCAGGAATATGTCACTCCCGGTATGAAAGTTTACCTTACCATAGACCGACATTTCCGACATAAATTAGCCAGAGAACTGGATGCAATTATTACATTTTCTGATAAAGAAAAAATATTCGGAGTTCCTACCATTCGTATATCCAATGGTATTGATTTTGATGCTATACCTTTGAAACAACACATAAACGATACCTCCCACGAACTACATCTGATCGGAGTGGCCGAAGTACATTACTGGCATGGTTTTGACCGTCTGATACAAGGATTAGCGGAGTATTATCTTCAAGAGCAATCCTACAAGGTATTTTTTCACATTGTAGGTCAATTAAGTGGTGAACGCGAACGACAAGAGATAATACCAGCTATCTACAACAACGGACTAACACCTTACGTGATACTTCATGGTGCACGCTATGGTAAAGAACTGGACGAACTTTTCGAGCAGGCTGATCTAGGGATCGGAAGCTTAGGACGCCATCGAAGCGGGATTGACAAAATAAAAGTATTAAAAAACAGGGAATACGCTGCCCGCGGATTAGCTTTCACATATTCGGAAACGGATGAAGACTTTGACAATATGCCATACGTATGGAAAGTGCCTGCAAATGAGACTTCTATGGATATACAAAAGTTAATAGAGTTTCATCAGAGCATCCATCTCCAACCAATAGAAATACGGAATTCTATAGCTAACCTATCATGGAAACATCAGATGCAGGAAGTGATAAACCAGATTTCACTAATGACTACTCATAATGCTTAAACAGATATGACGAACACTCCCCTTAAATTAGTTTATTGTATCCCCTCTTTACATATTCCGGGTGGTATGGAACGGGTGTTGACCATTAAAGCCAACTATTTTGCAGAAGTGTACGGATATGACATATCTATCATTCTTACTGATGGCGAAGGCCAAAAAACGTTTTATGAACTCTCCCCTAAAATCCATATTATCCATCTGAATCTGAACTTCAATCAGATGTGGGATCAGCCTTTTTACAAAAAGCTCTGGATCTATCTGAAAAAACAAAGACTTTACAAGAAACGATTGACCCGATGCCTGACAGAAATCCAGCCGGATATCACAATCTCTATGCTACGAAGAGAAATCAACTTTATCACTTCCATACACGACGGGAGTATAAAGATAGGCGAGATACACGTTAATAAGGATAATTTCCGCGACTTTGCAGAAGAAGGTATGAGTGGTTTTATCAAAAAAGGATTGGCCAAAATATGGATGTGGCAACTTAAACAAAAGCTAAAAAAATTATCCCGTTTCGTCGTGCTGACAGAAGAAGACCGTGTCAAATGGAGTGGCCTGAATAATACAGCTGTCATCCATAATCCACTCCCTTTCTATCCGGACCAGACATCGGACTGCTCAAAAAAAGAGGTCATTGCTGTGGGTAGATATTGTTATCAAAAAGGATTTGACCTTCTGATAGAGGCATGGCGAATTGTGGCCGAAAAATATCCAGAATGGAACCTGCGAATCTATGGAGGCGGAGAGCAGGACGAGTATCTCCAGTTGAAAGAACGATACAGACTAACCTCCCTTTACATAGAAAGACAGACACAAGAGATTGTAAACAAGTATTGTGAAAGTTCTATCTTTGTACTATCCTCACGCTTTGAAGGATTTGGTATGGTGATTGCCGAAGCAATGGCTTGCGGTCTCCCTGTGGTCTCTTTTGCCTGCCCATGTGGGCCGCGCGATATCATCCATGAAGGAAAAGATGGTTTTCTGATCAAAAACGGAAACATTACACAAATGGCCGAAAAGATAATGTACTTGATAGAACAGGATGACATTAGAAAAAAAATGGGATATCATGCACGTGCTGATATAGAACGCTTTAAGATAGAGAACATTGCCAGTCAATGGAAGTCATTATTTGAAAAAATTATAAGATAAGATAATGTATAAAGTAACAATCGCTATCCCTCTGTATAATGCCGAGAGATACATACAGGAGACTTTACTTTCGGCTTTAGAGCAGACGTTTGAAAGTATTGAGATTCTTATCATCGATGACAAAAGCACAGACGGTAGTATTTCTATCGTTAAGAATTTTCAGCAAACACATCCTCATGGAAAGAATATACGAATTTGCTCCCATAAAACCAATCAAGGAGTAGCAATGGCACGAAATACAGCTATTGCAAACGCTATGGGAGAATATTTCTTTTTTCTGGATAGTGATGATTTAATAACTCCCGACTGTATATCATTATTGTATGAAACAGCTCAAACAAACGGAAGTGATGTAACCATTGGATCGTACAAAGAAACACATTATAAAGATTTCAAAGAGAAAGTGTTCCGTTTTTCATATCAAAACATGAAGGGGAAAGATAAATTTATATCCTTTTTATATAGTTATCCCTATTATCCACCCTACAAAACAATATGGAACACTCTGTTTAAACTGTCATTCTTAACTGAGAAGAGACTGAAATTTGACAACATAAGAAAATGTGAAGATACACTTTTCATTGCCCAAATGGCCCCTGAGGTCGAGTCCTATACAACTATTTCTGACATCACATATATGTATAATAAACGGGAAGGATCATTGTGTCAATATAATCCAAGAACAACAATACCGGCAGAGGAAATAGAATTACAAACGTATGTCAGAATACGAATAAAAAATATTGCAACCCAATATATTGATAATACTTATGGAGAACATTTCATGACACACGCTATGATGAGCAGTTTTGAAGCCGCATGTATAATATTAAATAAGAAAAAGTTAATTGTTCCTCGGGAAGTAGCTGACTCAACTGCAAAACAACTATTAGATCATCCATTAAATCTTAATAAAATAAGATACTTTAAAAAATACAAAAAAATAAACATTGTCTGGATGTTGTTAGGCAAACTGCCCTATAGCATACAAAAGCCATGTTTGATATGTTTCCAATATGGAATAAAATGGTATAGAAAATTAAAACATAGAATGAGATGAAATGGTATACCAAGTACTTGCAGGTTTATGAAAAACCATTTGTAGATGCGCCACAATCTGTTATTGACGAAGTACGCAACAAGTTGGCAAAACTGCAAAGTAACCAACCAGTAGTTACAGTCTCTTTGATCGGCTACAACGAGGAGAAACGCCTGTTGGCATGCCTCTGGTCTCTGAGCGAGATGATATGTAAATATCCGGTAGAAATCATTGGAGTAGACAATGAATCTACAGACCGTACAGCAGAAATATATCAGGCTACAGGGATACCTTATTATACAGAAAACCAGCATAGTTGTGGCTTTGCCAGACTCTGCGGGCTAAATAATGCCAAAGGAAAATATCATATTAACATAGACTCTGATACTTTATACCCACCTCATTATGTAGAAACGATGATAAAGGTACTGGAGAAACCAGGAGTAGTGGCAGTAAGCTCATTATGGAGCTATATCCCTGATAAAAATCATTCTTGGATAGGCCTTAAATTCTATGAGTTTGCAAGAGATGTACATTTGTATTTGCAATCTTTCAAACGTCCGGAATTAAGTGTTCGGGGACTGGTTTTTGCATACCGCACAGATTATGCCCGCCAGGTAGGTATACGCACAGATATACGACGTGGTGAAGACGGCTCTCTGGCGTTGGGATTAAAAAAATATGGAAAAATAGTATTTGTACGTAAACGTAAAGCACGTGCCGTGACAGGATATGGTACCATCAGTGCCGATGGTTCATTACTGAATAGTTTTAAGGTACGCGTCCTATATGCACTGAAAGGAATCGGTGGAATTTTCTCTAAAAAAGAGGTATACAAAGATGAAGATTCTAATTTGATAAAATAAAGATACTTACTATATGAATACTCTTTGGATTGAAATCATCTTTTGGATAGCCCTCTTCATCGTGTTCTACACGTATCTGGGCTATGGTATCGTTCTCTACCTGCTCGTAAAGCTGAAAGAGCTTTTGATAAAACCAATAAAGCGAAAACTGCCCGAAGACAGTACACTGCCCGAAGTAACGCTCTTTATCACTGCTTTCAACGAAGAAGAGGTGGTGGACGAAAAGATGAAAAATTCTCTCGAACTGGACTATCCAGAGGATAAACTACACATCGTATGGGTGACAGATGGTAGTAATGACGGAACAAACGAACAGCTACGCACTCGTTGGGAAGGAAAAGCCACCGTACTCTTCCAACCCGAACGACAAGGAAAAACTGCTGCGATGAACCGGGGTATGAAGTTGATAAACACGCCTATTGTAGTGTTTACTGATGCCAATACGATGGTAAACCAGGAGGCTATCCGCGAAATCGTATTGGCGTTTGAGGATACACGCGTAGGCTGTGTGGCCGGAGAGAAACGAATTGCCGTACAAACACGGGATGGTGCAGCTGCCGGAGGAGAAGGTATCTACTGGAAATATGAATCAACCCTGAAAGCCTTGGATGCACGACTGTACTCGGCCGTAGGAGCGGCTGGAGAACTGTTTGCCGTACGCCGGGAATTGTTTGAAGAGATGGAGCAGGATACATTACTGGACGACTTCATCCTCTCACTGCGTATTGCCATGCAAGGACATACAATCGCTTATTGTACAGAAGCATACGCTATCGAAAGCGGATCGGCAGATATGCACGAAGAAGAAAAACGAAAAGTACGCATCGCTGCCGGAGGTCTGCAATCTATCTGGAGACTGCGCCCGTTGCTGAATCCGTTCCGCTATGGGATACTGAGTTTCCAATATGTATCGCACCGGGTACTACGATGGTCGCTCACTCCCATACTGTTGTTTCTGTTATTGCCATTCAATACGCTATTACTGTGTATGGGAGCTTCGTGTGAGATCTACGGAACGATTCTGATACTTCAGATATTGTTCTACATTCTGGGACTTGGGGGGTATTACCTGTCAACACGACAGATAAAAAACAAACTGCTGTTTATTCCTTATTATTTTCTTTTTATGAACGTCAATGTACTGAAGGGAATAGGATATCTGAGGAAAAAACGTGGAACCGGTGCGTGGGAAAAGGCTAAAAGAGGGAAATAAATCCTCATAAATCATAATTCAACATCCTCTCATAATTCATGAATCATAAACCATAAATCATAATACCATATGGACAGAACATTACATGACGCGCAGAACGCCAAAAAAATACTGCAAATCACAGCTGATACAATGATACTGGTAGATCAGGATGGGACTTGCGTAGACATTGATACACACAGTAATCTTTGGTTTCTGCAGGAAGAGAAACTATTGGGAAAAAACATATTTGATTTATTGCCTCTGTATACCCGTCAGAAGCTGGTCCCGATTTTCCGGCAGGTTATAGACAAACAAAAAAGTGTTAGCAAAAACTATAAATTAGAATTGGCAGAGGGAACGTATTACTTCAAATGTATCATGTATCCTTATGAGGATAAAGTACTTTGCCAATATCGGGATATCACGGCTCGAAGCAATGTGAAACTACAGCTGGAACGCACCAATCATGAATTAAGAGAGATTCAAAAGGCTGCCCAGATCGGACAATGGAAATACGTCAGTAAAGAACGGATGTTCTATTACTGGGGATACACAGGTATCCTCTGTGGAGAAGCACAACGCTCTATTCCAATCGAACGTTACTATGAGATGATAGTAGAGGAAGACAAAAGTCTTTTTGCTAAGTGGCTGGAGAATAATGAGAAAGAAATGAATGAAAATAGCACAAGCTACCGCATTAACTATGATGGCGAAGTATATTATCTGAGAATACAAACGTACACCCGGGAAGAACTGTCCGATGGGACATTTTACATGGAAGGATATGTACAAAATGTGACGGATATACAACGCCATCGGAATGATATAAATACGCTTACACATGCTATCAACAATGCCAAAGAAAGTATTTTTGCTGCCCGGAAAGATGGCACACTGATATTCGCCAACAGATTATTCAAAGAGAATCACGGAATATCGGAAGAAGATAAATTAAACCTGTATAAGATCTATGAACTGGCCGGTGATATAAACACAGCCGAAGACTGGCAACAGAGGTATAAGCAAATAAATGAAGGAGGTTACTGTAACTTCATCGCGTATCAGCCGATACCCGGTAACAAGAAGATATTAGCCTTTGAGGGAACAATGTATCACGTAACAAGTGACGAAGGGGAAAGTAGCTACTGGTCATTCACACATGATATCACAGAACGCCTGCATTACGAATCGCAGATAAAACGCCTGAACAGTATCATGGATACCACGATGGAAAATCTGCCGGCAGGCATTGTGGTCAAAGATGTAAATAGCGATTTCTGCTATATATACCGTAACCGGGAGTCATATAACCGGGATATGAGTTTTGAGAACGAAACCACAGGTATGACTGATTTTGACTACTATCCGCAGGAGGTGGCCGAGCAGAAGCGAAAAGAAGATATGGAGGTTGCTACCACCGGAAAATGCAAACACTGGGTGACGGAAGAAAAAGATAAGAATGGAAATCTGATTATCCTGGATAAACAGAAGATAAAGGTAGAAGGGAAAGACTTTTCACCGGTTGTCATCAGTATTGAATGGGACATCACACAGTTGGAACTGATGAAGCGGGAGTTGATGATTTCTAAAGAAAAAGCAGAAACATCGGATAATATGAAGTCGGCTTTTCTGGCAAACATGAGTCACGAAATACGTACCCCACTAAATGCCATCGTAGGATTCTCACGCCTCATAGCAGAAAGTGAGAATGCTGACGAAAGACAAGAGTACTATACCATTGTAGATGCCAACAATGAACGGTTACTTCAACTGATCAATGAGATATTGGACTTATCAAAAATAGAATCGGGTATTGTAGAATTTACTTATGCTCCTGTAAGGCTAAATGGATTATGTAAGGAGATTCATGATGCACATGTGTTTCGTACTCCGCAAGGTGTACAACTACTGTATGAACCTTCAAATGAAACAACTATTATTGACTCTGACAAGAATCGTATCTTCCAGGTATTGTCCAATCTGATAGGAAATGCCTTAAAGTTTACAACAGAAGGGAGTATCAGTTACGGATACCGACAAGAAGGAGAAAAGGTGATCTTCCATGTGACGGATACAGGAACAGGCATCGCAGCAGATAAAGTGAACAAAGTGTTTGAACGCTTTATGAAACTGAATAATACGGCACAAGGAACGGGACTCGGCCTTTCTATCTGCAAGACAATCATTGAACGGCTGGGCGGAGAGATCTCCGTAACCTCAGAAATAGGAAAAGGAACAACATTCACTTTTTGGCTACCTGCAAAATTCAATGTGGAAACAGAACCATCTACACTGGCAAAAGAGTCTTTACCTACAAATACGGAAAATAACACAGCTACCGTAGAATTACAACCCGGCAATGTAGATAAAGGAACAGACATGCCAACCATTCTCATTGCTGAAGATACGGACAGTAACTATGATCTGCTGAATGCAATACTGAAAAAGAATTATAATCTGACACGTGCACGAGATGGTATGGAAGTAGTAATGATGTTTGAAGAAGTAAAACCGGATCTAATATTAATGGATATCAAAATGCCCAACCTGAATGGATTGGAGGCTACCAAGATCATTCGTGAACTATCTCCGGATGTACCTATCATCATGCAAAGTGCATTTGCTTATGAATATGACAGGAATGCCGCTGCGGATGCAGGATGTACAGAGTTTATCCCAAAGCCGATAGCACAAGAGAAATTAAAAACAATTATAAAGAAATACTTAAAGAGCTGACAATTGACAGTTGACAATTGTCAATTAAACAATTATGGGAAAAAGAGCTGTATTCAAACTATTTTATTGCATATCAATTGTAATAACCTTTATACTGGCAGGTATAACTCTGGCAGGAGCTTTCTCCGGTTACGCATCTCCGGACAAATACATTGGCTTTGCCTTTATAGGCCTTGCATTGCCGGTATTATTGCTGATAAATCTTATCTTACTTATCTATTGGACCACACGGCTCCGTATATGGTTACTTATCCCCCTTATCGCCATCCTTGGCAACTGGGCATACCTGAACCGGATTATTCAGTTCTCTTCTCCGAATACAGCTAAAGCATCACTAACTCTCGCTACCTACAACGTAGATGCTTTTAATGGAGATCAGACCGGATATTCCTGTAAAGAGATAGCCCGCTTCATGGAGGAACAAGGTGCAGATATCCTGTGTATGCAGGAATTTGGCAGTAACCGTGAGTTCAATGAGGATAGTGTAAAGCAGGTCCTTTCTGCATGGCCCTACTATTCTATACCCAAACCAACAGACGGAACGTCCATTTTGCAAGTAGCTCTGTTCAGCAAGTATCCCATCCAAAATACTGTACTTATCACGCATCCGGACAGCAGAAATTGTAGTATGCAATGCGATATCAATGTGAATGGAAAAACAATCCGTATCTTCAATAACCATCTCCAGACAACAGAGGTGAGCAGTAACAAACGTATTTTAGAAAAAGAACTCGCTACAGAGAATACCACTGGTACTGAAAATGCAATTCATAAACTGGCAGCAGGACTGGAAGAGAATTTTGTGAAACGTGCTGCTCAAGCAGCAAAACTGCATAGGATGATAACCGCTTCCCCCTACCCTACACTGGTATGCGGTGACTTCAACTCACTGCCTTCATCCTATACATATCGCACCATGAAAGGCGATAAACTAAAAGATGGCTTTCAAACCTGTGGACATGGATATATGTACACTTTCCGCTATTTCAAGAAACTGTTGAGGATTGACTATATCCTACACACAAAAGACTTTGAAGGGTTGGATTATTTCTCTCCGGAAGTGGATTATAGCGATCATAAACCAGTGTTGATGAGAATGAAGATATAAAAAAGTACAGAGTTGTCCGTTTCCGATAACAACCCTGTACTTTTTTTTAGAAGGCTAATCGATTTTATTCAACCTTTACAACATCACCTACATGTATAAAGTTTGAACCATCATAATTAAACTGCATAGTATAGTTATTTCTTGTACCAGATTCTGCAGGATTAAGATACACTGAGAATGTTACATAATAATCCAATGTAATACCATCTATATCACTCTTTGCATCGGGATACATCCCCTTAAGCATAATACATAAACCTTCGGCAGCACGTTTAAACATAAAGGCAGCTTGTTCTTCGACATCTGTAATTTTTGCTAATTCAGGATCTTTACCATATCTATCCACACGGTCAGAAACTTTAAAGTTAAAATTACCTTGATATTCGCTTGCACCATAATAGTATTCAGCTGTACCATAACTATCTACATAAGTAGAATTGGTTTCTTTCACATAGTCAACAATACGTTGCAAATTACCATCACCTTTAGATATCACATAATAGATAGAAGGATCGTAGATCCATTTTCCATTACCAACATTCACAAATTGCGAAGTAATATCAACCACTGCTGTATTTTTGGCCCATACTTTATCACTACCCAGCTTATATTCAGCAGCTTCAGCTACAACAGTTTTACTTCCACTATCGTAATTTTTATAAACAAGGGTCTTTACGTCACCTATCTGTGCATAAGGTAACATTTTAGCCAAATATGCTGGTAGATAATTCTCTGGTAACTTAGAAGACCCAAAATCTGTTATCCCCATAGCAGCATAATCTTCTGGTGTCAATATAAGTACATCCTTTTTGTTAAACGGTTTCCAATCTACACCATCAAACTGATACATAGCATTAAATGGCTTTTCATGCGTAGGGGCCATACGAGTAGTGGAGATAGAAACATTATCAAGCTGATAAGTGGAAGTAATCGTAGCAGAGCCTACATACTTAAATGCAATATATAATCCTTTGCCTGCATATTTACTCAGATCAGCCATCCCAGGTGAATACCATTCAGTGTAGTTGTTACCTGCATTCTGAAATTTGAAAGCAGAGGTAATATCTTCCCAGTCCTCATCTTTTAAATTGGCAGTTCCGTCATAAGTAGTAGAAACCATCACATGTAAAGCGTCGCCTACATGGTAGCCAATCTTTGCATCGAAAGTCAAAGATGCACCATCAACGATGTTTGTTTTAGGACCAACTAACCAAGATACATTATCTCCGGTAGCACCAAAAGCAGAACATTGTACGTAACGATTATCATTGTAAAACTTACCAACCCAATTTTTAGTACCAGATGCATTTATTACCTGCCAACCTTCTACATTACCGTTGATTGTACCCGTAGCTTTACTATCGTGAACATCCAATGATTCAAATTCTTGTTGATACAGATCATCTCCAACTTCAATTGTAGGTTCTTCGGTATCGTATTTATAATCAACCAATACTAAGTCTCCCTTCTTTGCATTTGTTTTAACATTAGTCAATACTTTAGGAAGATACTCAACAGGAGATTTTTTTGGAGTCAGAAAGTTCACTACAGTTTCATCACCCCATACAAAAGCATAAGCATCATCTTTCAGTTCATAAGTTTCTGTTTTAGACATCTCAAGAACCGTTTCAGGCAATGCATCCTGATAGGCATATGTAACTTTTACAGTTGATTTCTTACCCCAATCAGCATATGATTTGGCAAGAAGCGCTGGAATATAATCCTCTGCTTTTACTAATTCATTCAATGTATTAGTAGATTTAACTGCATTTGCAGCAGCTTTCTTTTCTGCCGTAATATTTTCTTCAGCAAGCACAAGTTTACTTATACTTGTATAATCGGCTGCAACCAATGTATATTCTCCAGACTTGACTACAGGACCTTGACTTTCATCAATTTCATTATAGATGTCATTCATCGGATCACAGGCTACCAATCCCAACAAAAGAAAGGCACCCAAGATTGTATGTTTTTTATTCATAATCATCTTTATAACTATTAATATTTAAAATCTTAAAAGTTTACTCTAAAACCAGTAGACCATGTTCTTCCAAAGCCATAGAATACCAATGCAGTCTTCATATCATGCTTATCACCATCTTTTGCATCAGCAATATATTCAACGTCAGTCAGATTATTTACGTTCGCATACATAGTGGCAGAAACACCTTTTACTATCTCAAAACGATAACTCAGTCCAAGATCAATGGTGTAATAATTAGGAAGTTTCCATGAGTCAACTCCAGTATCTTTAGGATTTGTCCGATTTTGAGGATCAAAATCTGCAAAATTCTTACCTGCAAAGTTATAAACAGCATTCAATTTCAACCCTTTTACCATCTCCCAAGTAGCCCCTAAAGAAGCTGTCATCTGAGCAGAATTACCAACATGTACATTTTTTATATATGCACTTTCCTCCTTTCCAATAGGATTCTGTGCTTCATCATATAACTGAAAATGCACATCATCTGCCCAAGTCCAATCCCCCCATGAGAACATACCTCTTATATCAAGACTAGAACAAGGCTTATAAGTAGCTTCCAATTCAATACCTGCATGAATAGCATCAACACCAGTTATATTGATTTTCTCATTATTAATGGTTCTTGACATTGATTTGTCCATCCACTTTGTATAATATCCATTCAGTGTTACATTGAAATATTCATTATTAAACCCATATCCTAATTCAAATGTACCAATCTTTTCATATGAAACACCTTTTACAGGTAAAATATTATAATTGGCAAAAACAGCATTCATAAATGGTGCACGAGTAAAATAACCTCCATTTACAAAAACATTATGGTTTTCATTAAATTTGTAGTTAAAACCAGCTTTTGTGCTCCACGGAAGGAAAGTTTTAGCTTCAGATACTGTTTTACCATCAATAGGAGCTCCTCCCGGATTATGATATTTATAAACCTCTCCCGTTAAGGAAGCTGACAAAAAAGCAGACCATTTTTCAGTATTATATTCACCTTGTGCAAAAACTCCAGCCCAAAATATTTCACCTATATTATCATAATTAATCTTATCGCCAACTTTCAATACAGCATTTGCAGGACGATAATACAGTTTCTTACTTGCTGATTGATTTTCCAAAAAATAATCTCCTCCCAAAAGATTATCAATTATTTCTGTGTGGTATCCTTTATAATAACGTCCATCAAAACCTGCAGTTAAAGTAATTTTTTCAGTCAAATCATTTCTATATGAAGAAAGCAAACCATACCAGTCATGAGAATTTACAACATTAGTAAAAGCCACCTGAGAACCATGTTCAGACTCTGCATTAGCTTTCAATACAGCATCATAATCAAATAATCCATCCGGAGTCAGCATAGCACCTGCCTGCGGACGTCCTGTATTATAGTCGATAGTCAGCCAATTAGTCTTATTCCCAGCTACTCTGCGCCCGCCCCCACGTGCTAAAGAAGCATAAGCGGAAGTAGTCAACGAAGAATTAGCATTAATAGTCCAATAATGATTCAATGAAACTTGTGGTTTGTGGTAGTAATTATATCCGTATCCAGCGCCAGTTAACGCTCCATTCAGATAGCCATAACCATTACTATAACGTCCACCATCCGGACTATTTTTATAATCTTCAATATAGTGCTTCGTTGCACGTTGATTGTGCCATTGAGGAGCACCAAAAGCAGTTAAAGAAAGTTTATGGCTATCATTTATTTTCTTTGAAATATTTCCAAAGTAGGTCCAGCCTTCATAATTTGTCCCTCTAATATAACCATCACCTGTATTTAAAGCCCCAGAGAAGGTAAATGCCCAACCATTGTCAAGCATTCCTGTAGACAGTGTTACCGCATATTTACGATATCCATCATTGCCAACACCTACATATGCCGAACCTCCCTTTTTACTCTCAGTACTTTTAGTTACCATATTCATAGTACCTCCCACTGAAGATATACCTAACTTTGAAGCACCTAATCCACGTTGTACCTGGATAAACTGAGTAACATCTGACAAACCTGACCAATTAGACCAATATACTTTTCCATTTTCCATACCGTTAATAGGTACTCCATTTATCAAAACGCCAAGGTTAGATGAATCAAACCCACGCACATTAATACGAGAGTCTCCATATCCACCACTATCTCTGGTTACATATACGGAGGGAGTAGATTTCAACAATTCCGGAAATTCCTGATTACTCAACATCTCTTCAATAGTTCCTAACTTAATATTAGAGATAGGTACTGGAGTCTGTCTATCTGAACGAATAATGGAAGCAATAACACTAACCTCGTCAAGTCCAACTGCATCGGTTTCCATTTTTACAACTCCTAAATTGACAACTCCGGAGTGATTAATTTTCTTTTCTACATCCAAATAACCGATATACTTAAATAGCAAAACGGCTTTTAGAGTTTTCAACTCTATTGTAAAATTACCGTTAACGTCAGTCACACTACCTTGTGTAGTACCAACAACTGTTACGGCTGCCCCAATCAATGGGTCACCGGTTTCAGCATCAACAACTTGACCTTTCACTGTAGTCTGTGCAAAGGCAGTAGCAGCAGAGCAAACTGTCAGTATTGCAACCAGCAGGAAATGAATTAGATGTCTTCTCATAAATTCTGTTTGTTAGTTAATAGAATTTGTTAATTAATAAATGTTTTGAAGTGCAAATATAATTAATAAGATTTAAAATCACATTACATTTTCATGTCGATTTTTAAGAGTAACAAACATTTTATTGCATTATAAAACACGAGAAGCTCCGCAGTAAAACTACGGAGCTTCCCATTTGAAACTGAAAGCTTTAGAAAGCTTTCAGAATATCATAAATATCAGTCATTAACGAGCTTTCTATAACGAACACGTTTGGGTTCTTCATTACCTAATCGCTTCTGTTTATTCTCTTCATACTCCGAATATGAGCCTTCAAAATAGAACACATTTGAATCTCCTTCAAAAGCAAGAATGTGAGTACAGATACGGTCGAGGAACCAACGGTCATGCGAAATAACAACGGCACATCCTGCAAAGTCTTCAAGGCCTTCTTCAAGTGCACGAAGCGTATTCACATCAATATCATTGGTAGGTTCATCAAGAAGAAGTACATTACCCTCTTCTTTCAATGCAATAGCAAGGTGCAAACGATTACGCTCACCACCTGAAAGCATTCCACAAAGTTTTTCCTGATCGGCACCGGAGAAATTAAAACGTGAAAGATAAGCACGTGCATTGATATCACGCCCACCCATACGAATCAATTCCGTACCACCGGAAATAACCTGGTAAACGGTCTTATTAGGATCAATATCTTTATGTTGCTGATCTACATAGGCTACCTTTACAGTCTCTCCTACTTCAAACTCACCTTTATCCACGGCATCAAGCCCCATTATCAGACGGAAAAGGGTGGTCTTACCTGCACCATTAGGACCGATAATACCTACAATACCATTAGGAGGAAGCATGAAATTAAGATCATCAAAGAGTAACTTATCACCATAAGCCTTAGCCACATGTTTGGCTTCGATCACCTTATTTCCCAAACGAGGACCATTGGGAATAAATATCTCAAGTTTCTCTTCTTTCTCTTTTACATCCTCATTCAGCAGCTTATCATAAGAATTCAGACGAGCTTTACCTTTAGCCTGACGGGCTTTAGGAGCCATACGTACCCAATCCAGCTCACGCTCAAGTGTTTTACGACGTTTGCTTGCAGTCTTCTCTTCCATCTCCATACGTTTGGTCTTCTGTTCAAGCCAGCTAGAGTAGTTACCTTTCCAAGGAATACCTTCACCACGGTCCAATTCAAGAATCCATCCGGCTACATGATCAAGGAAGTAACGGTCATGCGTTACGGCAATTACCGTACCCTCATATTGTTGCAAGTGCTGTTCAAGCCAATCGATAGACTCAGCATCAAGGTGGTTGGTAGGCTCATCAAGGAGAAGGATATCTGGCTTCTGTAGCAACAGACGACAAAGTGCTACACGACGGCGTTCACCACCTGACAGATTTTCCACTAATTGATCTTCTGGGGGACAACGAAGAGCATCCATAGCACGTTCCAACTTACTATCCAGATTCCAGGCATCAGTAGCATCAATAATATCCTGTAATTCTCCCTGACGGGCAAAGAGCAGATCCATTTTATCCTGGTCTTCATAATACTCAGGCAAACCAAACTTCTGGTTGATCTCTTCATATTCGTTCAGCGCATCAACAATGGGTTGTACCCCTTCCATTACGATTTCTTTCACCGTTTTCGTATTATCCAGATAAGGTTCCTGAGCCAGATAACCAACCGAATACCCCGGTGAAAAGACTACTTCACCTTGATAGGATTTTTCCAGTCCGGCAATAATCTTCAGCAAAGTCGATTTACCCGATCCATTGAGACCAATGATACCAATCTTTGCTCCATAGAAAAAGGATAGGTAAATATTTTTTAATACCTGTTTATTATTCTGGAAGGATTTACTCACTCCCACCATTGAGAAAATAATCTTTTTATCGTCTACTGTTGCCATATTATATAATAATGTGTAAAATGTAATTTGGTACAAAGATAAGAAAAAATATTAGATTTCCTTTGGCAGTTAAAAAAATCCCTCTATCTTTGCACCCGCTTAACAGCAATAAGGATTGATTCGCTAGCTCAGCAGGTAGAGCACAACACTTTTAATGTTGGGGTCCTGGGTTCGAGCCCCAGGCGGATCACTGAAAACAAAAGAAAAATCAAGCAAATCCCTGATAATCAGACATTATCAGGGATTTCTTTTTTCTGGCAGATAGCAGAAAATAGCCGTTTCAAGCATATTGTTGGTGTGCAAATCGTGGTACATAAATCAGGCTGAAAAAAGTCCCACGATTTAGCTTCTTTCTCACTGATTCATAGCATTTTGCATGGTCGTACTTTGGAAGAGAATACATAGTTTTGTAACTCTAAAAACGATGTAAAAATGGCTAGAAAAACCTTCAATGTGCTATTCTTTATCAAGAAAGCCAGATTATTAAAGAATGGAGAAGCACCCGTGTGCATGAGAATTACTGTAAACGGCTGTATGGTAGATGTTTTAGTAAAAAGAAGCTGTCCTGTAAATCTATGGAATCAGGCAAAAGAAAACTCCAAAGGAAAAGATCGTATGTCGGTGGAACTGAACCACTACTTGGAAATCACACGCTCTCGCATACACCAAATTTATAGAGAACTGGAATCCACAGGTAAGACTATTACAGTCGATCTTATGAGAAAGCTATATTATGGGGTGGATGAAGATAGTAAAACGCTATTGCAAGTATTCAGAGAGCATAACGAACAAAGCCGTAAGCTAATCGGTAAGGACTTCGTTAGTAAGACCGTTCAACGGTATGAAACCACTACCCGATATTTAGAGGAATTCATAAAGAAAGAATATCAATTATCTGATATTGCCCTAAACAACTTGGAAGCCAACTTTATTTCTAAGTTCGATGCTTTTTTGAAAATTGAAAAAGGTTGTGCGCAGAATTCAGCTATCACCCGATTGAAGAACTTGAAGAAGATTATCCGTATTGCTTTGGAAAACGACTGGATAAAGAAAGATCCGTTTGCTTACTATCGCTTCAAACTGGAAGAAACCGATCCTGAGTTCCTGACGATGGACGAGATTAAAATTATTCTTGCAAAAGAATTCACGATTAAGCGAGTAGAACAGGTACGTGACGTTTTTATCTTTTGCATTTTTACTGGATTGGCGTTCAGCGATGTGAAAGATTTATCACCCGAACACTTGGTAAAAGACAACAAAGGGGAGCTTTGGATAAGAAAGAACCGCCAAAAGACAAAAATCATGTGCAACATTCCTGTGCTGCCTGTAGCAGCTTCTATACTTGATAAATATAAGGATGTGGCAGAGTGTACCGGAAAACTTTTACCTGTATTGTGTAATCAACGCATGAACAGTTATTTGAAAGAAATTGCCGATGTGTGCGGAATTCATAAAAATCTTAGCACTCATACGGCCAGACATAGCTATGCCACTTCCGTGTGCCTTGCAAATGGCGTAAGTATGGAAAATGTAGCCAAGATGTTAGGTCATGCAGATACCAGCGTGACGAAACACTACGCACGGGTATTGGATCAGAATATTCTAAAGGATATGCAGAAAGTGAATAGCTGCTTGTCGGAATTGGCTATATAAATAAGGCAGTAGCCAATATAGAAAAAAGGATTGGGAATAATGAACTTCATTTTCTCAACCCTTTTCTTTTAAAGTAAGTTTTCCAGAACCCAATATGAAGCATTGACAAAGGTAATTTCCGTATTTAGCCTGTTCAAGTCCAAGCCTTCGGTTTAGATAAAAATCTTCCTCTCATTGCATTTCGAGCGTATTTTTATCTAAAGACTTGCACAGACTAAATACTTCACTGGAAAAGTCAATGATTCAAATTAAATTCCGAAAAACAATGTTTTTGTGAGTGGCAGATTATTCTTTCCAACTTTCAAAATAATGCTTTTGGAGCAGTTTATCAATATCACTTTGCCGATAGATGATTTTACCTTTTATCTGGATAAAGGGGATTAAGCCTGTATCTCGCCATTCTTGCAGGGTTCGCAGGCTGACATTCAGTTTTTTAGAAACCTCATGATTGGAAAGAAAACGTTCTCCGTTCAGGTGGGGCTTATAGTGCTTGACAATTGATTCAATACCGCTTAGCATTGAGTCGAGCGAAGAAATAAATTCTTTGACTTGTGGTGTATCTTTATTTATTAATTCCATGATTGAAAGATTGTTTTATTGAAATATTGATTTTAAGATGGCTAGATAGCGAATCAGTTAGAGATTAACTGGTCGATTGATTAGTTACGCAGATAGTCACCCAATGACGAAAGGTTTAGCACATCTTTCGCTGGATCATAATCTATGTAAATCCGTTTAGGAGCAGGAGCAATAAAATACTGGCTACCGTCTTTCTGTATTTCATAAGTAGAGGGTGAAGCCTGTTTGGTGGTTTCCGATACATATATAATAGAAAGAAGATACTCTTTGTCGTTCCGATAGATGATAACCGTAGGATTCAGATTAACACTTTCCCATGTGCCGACAATGGAAAACAAGTTGAAGGACGGATAATATTCTTTAGTTCTTTTCATAAGGCTTGATTTGTTTGGGTGACTGATTTTGTGTTTCACTGTCCGCAATAATTCTTTCAATATCGGAAGACTTATAATAAATCTTGCTCCCTATTTGAGAATAAGCCAGTCGCCCACTACTTCGGTAATATTGCAGCGTTCGCTTGCTCAAGCCTAACAACAGGCACACTTCCTGACTATCCAGCCAGTTTTCTACTTTTTGAGTATGACTGCTGCACAAACTCTCTATCCGTTTGGCAAACTCCGTGAAGCTCTCGCAGACATACGAAAATGTTCTTTTTTCGATGGTTACTACTTCCATACATTTAATTTTTAATGGTTAATAAAACGTGTTGATTCTATTTTCATCGGCAAATGAAAGAAGAATCAAGAGCCGTTTTCTAAACTGTCCGAGAGTGGTATAAAAAGACTGTTTATGGCAAAATGACACATGAATAATTTATTAGTCATAATACTCTTGCGGCACAACTATCAAAATGAATCCGAGTTAATTAATGGCGACAAGCTAAATAGATAAAAGGTAGAATGACAGAAAAGAGAAGTTTTATATGATACATTTTTAGCATATTCGATTAATCATTACTAAAATGGGAATCATGAAAAGATTAAAGTAGTTTTTACACATGATTTATAACCTGCGTATTAACAATAGCCATGGAAAGAGGTCAGAATAAGAATAACAAGAGGATACAGTAGAGGCAATACACGTACTTATGACTATGGTTTGGCGTGAAGTGGCTCTGCTGATAGTTACATACCCTTTTTTGTATCCCTACAAATAGGGATTGTTTTATAGAAAATACCCATTTGTATGGATTGTTTTATTTTTGAAATACAACGTACTTTGTATTCTAATAACAGGAACTACGTTCTGACCTATGCAAACAACAAAAGAATATACACATAAATTATTGTTGGAAACAGCAAGGAGAGCCTTTTTCAAGAAGGGCTTTAAGGCTGTGTCTATGCGTGAAATATCCAAATTGTCGGGTATCGGTCTGAGCAACATCTACAATTATTATCCTTGTAAGGACGATTTGTTGGCTGACGTGTTGCATCCGCTTTTGGAGGCGATGAACAGTATGCTGGAAGATCATAATCGCCCGGAGGCCTTTTCTTTGGATGTCTTTACCTCCGAAGAATATCATCGCTCATCCATGAAGGAGGTAATGAACATCGTAAGACGGTATCGTGAAGAATTTAAGTTACTTTTTTCATCTATCCAAGACTCTCGTTTCAATGATTATTGGGAACAATGGATTAAAAGAAGTACAGTAATGGGTATAGAATATATGGAAGGTATGAAAAAGCTCTACCCTGATCTGCATACCGATATTTCTCTATTCTTTATGCACTTCACCTGCTCATGGTGGGTTAATATGATGAAAGAGGTGGTGCAACATGAAGAGCTTTCCAGTGAAGAAATTGAATGTTTTATTGGTGAGTATATCCGCTTTAGCACAGGAGGCTGGAAAAGGCTCATGAATGTAAAAATAGAAAGATGAAAACAAATAGAAACATCCACACATCCTCCTGCCTACAATGCAACCCTTGTGGAAGCGGTTGTACAATTGTGGACAATCGGATTTCTTTCGTATTCGATTCGGAAAAGAAGCACTTTAGCCATCTTCTGTTCGACCCGACACCCGTTGCTTGCATGGGCAGATGCGGCAGGTCTTGTCAAGCAGGATTTCGCTTGGTGCAGGAGGCTAAATACCGCACCACTTCGGTAGAACAACTAAAAACAATCAATATATGAGTATCACCAACATCATCTGTAACGGCGAAATAACGCTTGTGCAAGGAGTAAACGGACTTTTCCTCTGCGAGGAATCGTGGGTAACACAAAGCAGAAAATCCGCTCTGCCCAGAGAGGCTTTGAACAAAGAGACTATTAGAATTAAAAAAGAATGCATCGATATTGAACGTCCAGAGACTGATTTTCCAGACTTAACTTAGTAACAGATGTATGAAACATCCCATTTTTAATAATAATAATTCATCGTATCAAGCGAGTCGCCTGCAAAGAGCGACTCGCTTTGTTTTTGAACAAAATAGATTTTCGTTCTCTTTTGAAGTACTAACTCCCAATCTGTCATAGCCATGTCACAACAAGTATTTGTTCCATTTCTTCTGACACTGTTTGCCGGTATATCCACCGGCATAGGCAGTGCCATTGCTTTTTTCGCCAAACGCACCAACACGTCGTTTCTTTCTCTATCGCTGGGCTTTTCGGCGGGAGTCATGATTTATGTATCGTTTGTCGAACTGTTTACCTCTTCTGTGCAAACACTTGTGGAGATGCACGGCAAATCAGAAGGAACGTTTTATGCCACGCTCTCTTTCTTCGGGGGTATCGTGTTGATATTGCTCATCGACAAGCTAATTCCTCGCTACGAGAATCCGCATGAAATGCACCGGGTGGAAGAAATGAGTGAAAAAGCGAAAATACAATTAGACGTGAAGCCCAAATTGCTACGTGTTGGCATGGTAACAGCCTTGGTGCTGGCTATCCACAATTTCCCGGAGGGTATGGTTACGTTTCTTGCTGCCCTAAAGGATGTGAACATTGCCATACCCATTGCCATCGCCATTGCCATACACAACATACCGGAGGGTATTTCGGTATCCGTTCCTGTTTTTTACGCTACAGGCAACCGCAAGAAAGCCTTTTGGTTCTCGTTTTTGTCTGGATTGGCAGAGCCGGTGGGAGCCGTCATAGGCTATCTCGTGCTGGCTCCGTTCCTCGACGACAATGTGTTCGGCATCATCTTCGGCATGATTGCTGGCATCATGGTATTTATCTCGCTCGATGAGCTGTTACCCGCAGCTGAAGAATACGGTAAGCACCACCATGCCATCTACGGTTTGGTGGTAGGCATGGCGGTCATGGCACTAAGCCTGCTGATGCTGGGTTAGCAAGAAGAAGTAATATAGAAACAATAAATAAAAAACAGAAAAAGATATGCATACATCTCACACTTACCACTGTCATGAGCACGATGCTCACAAAGAGCATACTCACGGGCGTATATTTTTTAGGTATCGCGCACAGCAAATAATAGACATATCATATTAGTAAGAAAAGACTTAAAAACAAAGAATAATTATGAGCATAATAAAAAACATCTTTCAAAACTTCCGCAAACCCAAGAATAGCTTTATGGGCAGGTGCATTGTGAAAATGATGAACCAAGGGCATAACCGGATTTCTCTTTGGTGCATTGACAACTTCGTAAAACTTTCCGGTGGCGAAACGGTGCTCGATATCGGTTGTGGCGGTGGGCAAAACGTAGCTAATTTCATCAAACGAACTCATGGATTAGTTTGCGGCATGGATTATTCACCCACGTGCGTGGACATTGCGAGTCGCAAGAACAAGGCGGCTATCAGTCAGGGACGAGCATCTATAGTAGAGGCGAATGTTTCAAACATTCCTTTTGACGATAACCGCTTCGATATTGTAACCGCTTTCGAAACTATCTACTTTTGGAATGATATAGTGGAAAACTTCAAGGAAGTATTGCGTGTATTGAAACCCGAAGGAAGGTTCTACATCTGCAACGAGGCATGCAGCGAGGAAGGCAATGAAAAGTGGGTGAGGAATATCGACCTGCGCATTTACTCACCCATAGAAATACAAAGAATGCTGGAACAAGCGGGATTTATAAATGTGACCTACGACATCTCGCCGGAGAGCCAATCGCAACGAATATGCGTGCAAGCGACAAAACAACCGATGATGAAACCAATAGACAGATGAGCATCAATAAATATACCCCGATACATCGGGTTCTGACTACCTATCCGCAGTTGATTCATCGACTGGTGAAACGAGACAGTCGTTATGTTTCTTTAATCAATCCTGTATCAACTTGTACGTTGGGGCATTGCACTACTATTGAGAGCATTGCCTTTACAGTAGGAGACGATATGGAGACTCTTCTCACATACCTCAAAGGAGAAATGGAACGAGAAGATATACAGTTCAAATATTGAAAATTACTACTAATAACTGCCCGAAAGGGCACAAAACAATATCGATTTATGCTTATACTTTATAACAAAGCAGCCCGCAAAAATCTTTCCAAGCCGAAGGAAGCTGCCAAATGGTATCCCGTGCTACGTTCTACGGGTATGTTGAAAGAACGTGAAGTGCCCAAACTCATTGCTGACAAAACGACACTCAACCCCAAAGAGGCGATCGCCAGAATAGAGTTTAAGGATGTTGAGGTACTTACACAAAAAGTAACCGAAGGAAACTCTTCAGGTACAACTCCTATAGTCGTTTCCACGCCGGAAGCTCCCGATCCCAGCATTTAAGGAGAAACCAACAATCATATAAATAAACAATGAAACAGAAAGTACTATTTTCTCTATTGATACTGATGCTCATGAGCATCAGTGTATCCGCCCAAACAGGTGGGGGGCGGATTGCGGGCGTGGTCATCGACAACACTGACGAAGATCCACTGCCCGGAGCAACCCTCTTTATTGAGGAACTGAAAAAGGGCGATGTAACCAACAAATATGGCGAGTTCTCTTTTTCAGACATTCCTTTCGGTACTTATACATTCACCGTGAAGTTTATGGGCTATCAAACAGCAGTCCAAAAAGTAACCGTAAGTAAAGAGAATGTAAAGAAAACTATTATCCGCCTGAAAGCCGAAGTCAAATCGCTGGACGAAGTGGTGGTGATGGGCAAAAGTGAAGCCCGCAAGATTCGGGAGCAAGCCATGCCGGTAACGGTTTACAGTATGAGCCAGTTACAAGGTACAGTAAATAGCGTAGAAGATATTCTGACTAAGACCGTAGGCGTAACCATTCGTTCGCAGGGAGCAGTAGGCAGTGCCTCGCGTATCTCTGTTCGCGGCTTGGAAGGCAAGCGTATTGGATTCTTTATAGACGAAGTACCGATGAACGATAATTCCGATTTCATCGACATCAACGATATACCCATCGACATGATTGACCGCATTGAAATATATAAAGGTGTGGTTCCAGCCAAGTTCGGTGGATCTGCCGTGGGGGGTGCTGTAAATATCGTGATTAAAGAGTATCCACCTCGTTACTTGGATGCTTCGTATTCGTTCGGTAGCTTCAATACACATAAAGCAAGTAGCGTCTTCAAGCGGAATCTGGTCAAACAAGGAATAGAGTTGGGGGCAGCGTTGTTATACACCCATTCTGATAATGACTATCGTATGGAATTGCCTCAGAACAAAGGTAAGTTCATAAAACGCGACCATGACAAATTCAACCAATCGGGGGGAGGGATATCGATGAAAGCCCGTAAATGGTGGTTCGATCAGATGGAGTTTGAACTTGAATTTATCCGAAACAGCAAGCAGATACAAGGCGTGGTAGAGAACATACGCTCTGCCGAAAGTAGTGCCGGAGCTTACAACTTCGCCATTGATTTACAGAAAGACAATTTCCTACTCAATGGACTTGACTTCAGTAGCGGCACGGGCTATGCCTATTCTCAATACAACTTTGTGGATACAGCTAGGCTTCGCTACGACTGGGATATGAATCCTTATCCGCCTGTTTCGGCTTACGGAGGAGAAATAGGAGTTTTACCCTCTGACATGAAAATGCGTAAGCATACCGTGGGAAATAAGACCAATCTCAATTACATCATCAATGACCGGCACTCCATCAACCTCAACTCATTATTCAAATGGGCATTGGGGAAGCCCTCCGATCCGTTGTTGGATAAAGCGGTGGGGCGACAGATAAACTTCGACTCACACATGACGAGCTGGGTATTAGGCTTGGGTTACGACTATAAATCCCCCAATGACAAATTCCTCAACTCGCTGACGGGTAAGTATTATTACTATTCCATGAATACGAAAATAGGAGATGTTTGGAATTCCGTACCCAAAGAAGTGGATATGCAGCAGCACGATTGGGGTGTAAGTGAAGCCTTGCGCTACCGCTTCACCAAAGAGTTGTTGGGGAAAGCCTCCGTAAGCTATGATGTACGACTACCGACAGATGCCGAACTCATTGGCGACGGCTTCCTTATTGCTCCTTCGGGCGACTTGAAACCCGAAAGAGGAACTAACGCTAACATCGGATTGATGTACGATAAAAAGATTGGTTCCGGATTGTTGCAGGTGGAGGTAAACGGATTCTTCTCTTACCTGCAAGATATGATACGCTATACGCGCAACTTCGTGCAGGGCAGATACACTAATTTCGGTGAGATGCGTACCTTCGGTGTAGAGGCAGAAGTCAAAGCAGATGTTACACGCTGGCTTTACGGATATGTAAATGCCACGTTTCAAGACCTTCGCGATACACGTAAGTACGAACCAACGAGTAACGTTCTCAATCCGTCGAAGGGATTGCGTATGCCTAATATTCCCTATTTCTTAGCAAATGCGGGGGTAGAGTTTCACAAAGAGAATCTCTTCGGAGGGAAAGGTCAGAATGTAAGACTATTTACCGATGCTTCATTCGTAGAAGAGTATTTCTTCGATTTCGAAGTAAGTCAATATCAAGAGAAACGCATTCCGCGCTCTTTCAAGCTCGACTTGGGATTAGAATACTCCATCATGAACGGTGGGCTTACCTTCTCGGCAAAAGCATCCAACCTTACGAATGCCCGCCTGTTCAGCGAGTTTAATTACCCGCTTCCCGGCAGAGCCTTTACCGCACGTATCAGGTACGTGCTGAAATAAAGCTAATCACAATTCAATATATTATTCAACAATAAAATAAAAAGTAAAATGAAAAAGAGAATCAACGGAGTATTACTCCTCCTAATGAGTATCACTATGCTGTTTTCAGCTTGTAGCAAAGACCCGGAAACGAAACCAATCACGACCGATCCGGAAGTAAAAGTTGGCGATATACTTGTTTACACCATGCTTATGAATCCCGGTGGACAGACCGGGTCAGGTTGGATGCAGTTAGCAGATGGAGTGTCTCCCAAGAAACTGACAAACAAAAATGCCGTGCAAGTCGGTTACGGAATGATGCCAGTGTGCAACGGTAATGATGTGTACACTTTTCCTGCGTTCGGAGCACAAGGTGATGAAAATGTAGTAACAAAATGGGGGCGTTCGGGAACTAAACTCACCAAAACGGCAACCATGCCTATTCCCCTTAATTCTGTTCCAAGACACATCTCTTTTGTTAATGCAACAAAAGCCTATCTGATATCACTTATCGGCAAGTTATTTATATTCAACCCTCAAACGATGGAACTAACTGGTGAGATTGATCTGTCCTCTTACGCTGCACCGGGATTGGCCGTACCGATGTTTGGATCTCCGTTTGTGCATAATGGACGTTTGTATGTAACACTGAATCAGACAGACATGACATTCCAACCGGCTACCGAACCTCAGATAGAACTCGCGGTAATCAACACTCAAACGGACAAGGTGGAGCGTGTCATCTATGAAAAGGCGAGTGGTATCGGTATCGGGGCTTATACCTATGGGCAACAAACCTTTATCGATGAAAAAGGCGATATGTATCTGATGTGCACGGGCGCATACGGCATGAATCCTAAGTACAAGACCGGTATCTTGCGCATCAAGAAAGGCGAAACCGAATTTGACCCTACCTATAATTGGGTGTTGAACGATCAAACAATCGAAGGCGAATCGGGCAAAACCGTTTGGCTGCTTCAATCACAATACGCCGGCAACGGAAAAATGTATGCCACGATGGATATTCCTTCTTATTGGGCAAACCCAACATCTCCCAACTGGTTCACGGATAAATCGCTCATCAGTGTAGAGATGGATATTTACAATAAAACGGTAAAAAAACTTCCGATACCGATGACGTCAAGCTTTGGAGGAGCAGTGGAGAAATACAAGAATCTTATCGTGTTTGCTATTAATGGCAGAAATGATGTGGGCTTTTATACGCATAATCCTGCAACCGGCGAAACAAGCTCGGATGCCGTAGTAAAGGTAGATGGAGCTCCTGCATATTTCCATTGGTTTGAAAACTAAGTAATAATCAATCACTCAGAAGAGGCAAAGGTGAGAGTTGAATTATCGGCCTTTCCTTTGCTCTCATTTTTTAGCCCAAACATTTATTAATCTTGTTTCTCCATTCAGAAATGGCTATTCAAGGGTTTCAATATCACACACAATAAATAAAATTTCGTATGCCAATAAACGATTTCATTCAATTTCACTTCGGTTGGCTCAATGCATGGATACCTTCGTTTGCATTGGTGCTGATACAACTTTTGTATATGATTCTTTACCGAGAAGGTGGCAAACGTGCCGTAGATACATCTTGGTATACCTCTAAGGACAAGCGGTACGCCACTTTAAGCTTTGTGTTTCAGGGAACATTGCTTTTGGTGTCGCTCTTTGTCCCTCTCCGCATAGGTACACCGCTATTCACGGTGGGGTGCGTCTTGTTTGCCTTTGCACTTGTCGGATTTATGGCAGCCTTTCATGCTTATGCCTCTACGCCTAAAGGAGAAACTGTCGTACGAGGCGTTTACCGCCTGTCGCGCAATCCGATGTACTTCTTCTATGAAGTGGGAGCATTGGCGGTTTGCATTGCCTCGGCATCGTTGTGGTTGCTGCCTGCCACAATTCCTTTGATCCTCGTCACGCATGGCGTTATCTTGGGTGAAGAGCGATACTGCATGACCACTTATGGGGAAGACTATGCGCGGTACAAAGCGAGAACTCCCAGATACTTCTTACTCAAATAGCAACCTTATGAACAATCTCTCTCAAATACTCAATTCCGCCACGATGGGGCAGCCCCGTCGCTTGCGTCCGCTGATAGGCTGGACGGTTGCGGAGTACTTTTTTCGTGGCGCACCGTATGGGGCAATGCTGCTCGTGGTGTGGGAGGTATTCAAACCTCTGCAAAATCCCGGCACACCGCTCAACCTCGTGAACATAGGTTGGGCGTGCCTAATGCTCCTAATTTCTCTCGTTTGCCTTTGGCTCATTAGCAAAAAGGCATACCTTGTAGCCTATAAAGACGGCTACGACATTTGTTGCGATGGTCGTTTGGAAGTGGTCAATCACCTGCGCCAACTGCCGATGAGTTTCTTCAATAGTCGTGATCCCGGCGACATCGGGGCATACATTGTCAGCGACTATAACAACGTGGAGATGCTCACTACTCACCTTATCGGTCAGTTCTTTGGCGGGCTGGCGATGCCCATCGTCGCTTTGGTTTCGCTCTCATTCTTCAACTGGCAATTAGCTTTGGCGGCAGCAGCTGTCATTCCATTGGCATACCCCATGATGTGGCTCACCAATCACTTTGTGGCAACCTTGGGCAAGAGGCATCAAAAAATAAAGACCAATGCCGCTTCGCGCATGATCGAGTATATACAAGGTATCCGCCTGATTAAGGCTTTCAACCTGAGCGGCAATAAGTTTGAACGCTTGGAACGAGCTTTCCGTGATCTAAAGCGGGAGAGCATCCGTTTGGAAGCGGCTCCCGCACCCAGCATCACGCTGGCTTCCACTCTGCTCAATGGCGGCCTGGTTCTTATTATGCTACTTGGCTTCTCGATGTTGTTAAATGCCAAAGTCTCCATGCCCGTTTACATCATGTTCCTGCTGGCAGGATCGGCTATCTATGCCCCACTCATCAACGCCTTGACCTTTATCGCCCTCATCAACTACATGAAGCTGGGAGCCGAACGCATTGATGCTCTTTGCAAAACGCCCGTACTTCCGGAGGGTATAATAGAAGATGTTGTCAACTCAGAGATAGAGTTCCGTCACGTCAGCTTCAGCTATAATGCCGATATTCCCGTACTTCGGGATGTATCGCTTACCATTCCCGAAAAGGAACTGACCGCTTTTGTGGGACCATCGGGTTCGGGCAAAACGACATTGACACGACTCATTGCCCGTTTCTGGGATGTAAGCGAGGGGGAAATCCTATTTGGCGGACGAAACATCAAAGACTACACCGTGCATACACTGATGCAACAAGTTTCCATCGTCTTTCAGGATGTGTATCTCTTCAACGATACCATTTATAACAACATCCGCGTGGGACGTGAGACAGCTACCCGCGAAGAGATAGAAGTTGCCGCACGCAAGGCGCAATGCCACAACTTCATCACCGCTATGCCTGATGGCTACGAAACGATGGTGGGTGAAGGAGGTAGCACACTATCCGGTGGAGAGAAACAGCGTATCTCTATTGCCCGTGCCATTTTGAAAGATGCGCCCATCGTGTTGCTTGACGAGGCAACCGCTTCGCTCGATCCCGAAAACGAGGTTCACATCCAAGATGCTATCAACGACTTGGTGAAAGAAAAGACTGTAGTCATCATCGCTCATCGCTTGGGCACGGTGATAGGTGCCAATAATATTGTAGTGATAGACCAAGGACGGGTGGTGCAGCAAGGCAAGCATCAAGCTCTTTTGGCAGAGGAAGGACTGTATCGCAATCTTTGGGAGGAACAACAACGGGTAAAAGGATGGAAGTTCAAACAATCGAATAAACAGTAAGGCTATGGATACAAATAAACGCAAGACCGGGCTGGCACGGTTGATAGAAATAGCCGGCACTAAACGTCGGCTGCTCATCGGGGCGATGTTGTTGGCAGTTATCACCGCCATCGTGCAGTTTGTGCCGATCATAGCGGTGTACAATATTCTCATCGAGTTGGCAGAGCATGCGCTTGATCCCTCATTAATTGACAAGGCATACATCTGGCTGTGGAGCTATATCGCCTTGGGAGCTTTCTTCGCTTTCGGAGTGCTCACGTTTGCTTCCCTCATGCTCTCGCACATTGCCGCTTTCAACATTCTGTATGAAATACGAATGCAGCTAGTACAAAAAATGGTTCGTTTGCCCTTGGGGTTCTTTTCCCGCCGGGCTTCGGGAGAACTGAAGAAAATAATGAGCGACGACGTGGAGCGCATCGAACTGTTTATTGCCCACCATATCCCTGACATCGTAACTGCCCTACTTTTTCCGCTGATTCTCGTCAGCTATATGTTTGCCGTAGACTGGCGGTTGGCTATCGTAGTATTGGCTGTGCTGGCGATGGCATTCTATGTGATGGGAAGAATGTACACCGGCAAAAAAATCCGGGAGGTTTCCAAACGGTATGTGGAGACCTTAGGCAGAATGAATGCTAGTATTGTGGAATATATTCGCGGTATTCAGGTGGTGAAGACCTTCACCGAATCGACTAATGCCTATCGCAAACTCAATGACGACATCAAGGAGTACCGCAAATTTGCCAACGAGGTAAACGTACAATACCAACCCACATATGTAGGTTTCCTTACCATACTCTCTTCGGCACTGCTCTTCATCATTCCCGTGGCAGTGTGGCTGTTTGTGGGGAGTGCCTCGTATGCCACTTTCGTGCCGGTGCTACTCATGTTCCTGTTTTTCGGCGTGGCTGTTTTCTTTCCCGTGCTTAAACTCTTGTGGATAGGCAGCTTTCTGAATCAGAACAACATGGGTGTACAGAAGATTGATGACATTCTCTATATGGACGAAATCGAAGAGCCTGACATTCCCCGACACCCCAAAGACGCTTCAGTGGAATTTCGCAACGTCTCTTTTGCCTACGACACCACGCCGATACTCAAAGCGATATCTTTCATCTCCCATCCCGGTACGATAACTGCATTAGTCGGTCCTTCGGGAGCCGGTAAAAGTACCGTTGCTATGCTTGCCGCCCGCTTTTGGGACGTTCAAAGCGGAGAAATCTTAATAGGAGGAGTGCCAGTCAAAGAGATTCCCACTTCGGTGTTGATGGACAACGTCGCTTTTGTCTTTCAGGATAATATGCTCTTCTTCGATACCATCGAGGAGAATATCCGTATGGGTAACAAGACTGCAACCTTTGAGGAAGTGGCACGGGCTGCCTGTGCCGCTCAATGCCATGAGTTTATAGAATCCTTGCCCAATGGTTATCAGACATTGGTAGGCGAAGGAGGCATCTACCTCTCTGGTGGTGAAGCACAACGCATAGCCTTGGCTCGCGCCATATTAAAAGACTCCCCTATTATCTTGCTGGACGAAGCCACCGCCTTTGCCGACCCCGAAAACGAAGGTAAGATTCTGGCAGCATTCTCTCATCTCATCAAAGGAAAGACGGTATTGGTCATCGCTCACCGATTGTCTACAATCACCAATGCCGACCGAATTCTGTATGTAGATAAGGGTGTGATAGCCGAGCAGGGAACACATGAGCAGCTACTTGCTCTTAAAGGAGAATACGCTCGTATGTGGGAAACCTACAACCGAGCAAAGAGGTGGACGATTGGTGGAAAAAATAACCGTAAATTATAAATACAACAAAATATAACCGGTATGAAAAAACTCATTCAAACCGCTGGCTACGGGAGAATTGTATCAACGCAATCCTCAGCAAAGCAACGCAATTTATCAATATGTAAATGTATTAATTATGAAAGACTTATCAGATTTGAGATTTTTCCGACTATTATCGGAACACTCACAGAAAGAGTTTGCCGTAAATGATTTTACGGCCGCATTGCAAGAACTTGCCAATCACTTAGTAAGTATTGCTATAAAGGAACAGGACTACGCTGTATTATTACGTTACTTCTCTTTTGGACTAAACAGGCTCAAGTCGTATCGAGTACAATTTGAGCAGGGGGAAAAACGCCTTGTCATTGCTTATTGATGAAGCGATAGGACTTGTAAATACGGAAATCCGCATACTCAATATGCAAATTAAATATCCGGTTCAATTCCAAAACCGGAAGAATAAACTTCCACTCTCGCCGCTCTACCTTACAGACGAAACCTATCTTATTGAGATTATGGAGATAGTTAGTGGATTGTTCCTATCTAAAAGAGTGGTAACGCGCAGTGGTACAGAAGCACCACTTACAGAAATCGGAAGAGCCTTTGAATACCTTTTCAATATTAAATTGGGCGATGTGCATAAGAAGCATGAAAGTGTCGTTAGTCGTAAACCATCAAAAATAACCGAATTTTTAGATACGCTTCGTAAAGCCATTAATGAAGAAAGCAAAAAGAAAGGCTATCTATAAATCAACTATTTAACAACTATTTATAGGGGTGTACCAGTGGTACACCCCTAACTTATTTTCATCCATTTGCCGAACTTTGCTTCATCAATCGATTGAAACCAATAATGTTAAACTTAAAAATGAAGCAAAATGTATATAGACAACGAAAACTTCGACAAGTGGATGGAACGGCTATCAAAAAAGCTCTCCGAAATCGGACAAGACCTAAAATCCCTTATCAATACCGACAAGATATTAGATCCTAGCGACAAGATATTAGATCCTAGCGACAAGATATTGGATAATCAGGATTTAGCTTTCCTGCTGAAAGTATCTTTCCGAACCCTGCAACGCTATCGGGCAAGTGGCAAACTTCCTTACTTTATGATAAGTCATAAAACCTATTATCGTGCTGCTGATATTCGGGTATTTATTCAAGAAAATGCCGACTGTAAAACATACGAACGGTTCAAAAAGGAAAACCAACTCGATAAGCAAACTGAGGCAAACCAAGGTGGGTAATATTACCGCCTGATGAAAAGCTATCGCTCCCCATTTAGCAGAAACGGCCTCACCTTGTGGCTCGGCTCGTTTCGCTAAATGAAGCAAGAGGGAACTGGACAAGTCCTGTTCTTCCTTCTTGCCCTGCGGGGCAAAGCCTTCGGCTTTAGCGGTTTAAGTGAAACCGCTGTAATGACACCTGTAATAATCAATTTTAGTTTATTGCTTATTATCAGGTGATTAATAGAGCGAATTTCTATAAAATTGTAATTACTCATGCAAAATAACAGCAGGAAAACCATATTCACCACCGTTTCCATAGACAAGGAAACGGGCGGCTTAGTAGAAAAGATATGTAAACACTATTCGCTGAAAAAGGCGGAAGTAGTGAAACTGGCTTTTCGGTATATCGACAAGGCAAATATCAATCCCGCCGATGCCCCCGAATCGGTCAAAGCCGAACTTGCCAAAATCAACAAACGGCAGGATGCTATTATACGTTTTATCCGTAACTACGAGGAAAAGGAACTTAACCCGATGATACGGGCGACCAATTCGATAGCCGTCCGCTTCGATAGTATTGTGAAAGCATTGGAAACACTTGTTCTTTCGCAGTTGGAGAAGAACCAAGAGAAACACAATGCCGTGCTGCAAAGAATCAGTGACAAATTCGGCGAACATGCCGACGTGATAAACAGTCAGGGTAAACATATCGGCGCGTTAAAAGAGACGCAGAAAAAAGACAATGCAAAACTTTTGAAGTTGATTAGCCTTTATGCGGAGTTGGCAGCTTGCGGAGTGATGGACGGCAAGCGCAAAGAGAGCCTGAAAGCCGAGATAACGAACCTGATAAACGAATAGCAAACAATGAACATCGATTTCCCGCCACCGTCCAACGGAGTGTATAACAATGCAGGCAGCAGCCGACAGTTAGCCAACTATTGCGAGCATGAAGATTTGCAACGGATGGAGCAGGGAATCTATACCGAAGGCTTTTTCAACCTTACGGATGATAATGTCTATAAATCCCATGTGATTAAAGACATTGACGGGAATATCGGGCAACTCTTAAAGACTGATGCCAAGTTTTACGCCGTTCACGTCAGCCCGTCCGAAAAGGAACTGCAAGCGATGGGAAGCACGGAACAGGAACAAGCCGAAGCCATGAAGCGGTATATCCGCGAAGTGTTCATTCCCGAATATGCCAAGAATTTCAATAAAGGATTATCAGCCGAAAACATCAAATTTTACGGCAAAATCCATTTCGACCGAAACTGTTCCGACAACCGTCTGAATATACACTGCCATTTGATTGTGAGCCGTAAAGACCAATCGAACAAAGTCAAGATAAGCCCGCTTACCAATCATCGAAACACCCAAAAAGGCGTTATTACAGGCGGTTTTGACCGTATCGCCTTATTTGAGAACGTGGAGAAAGGTTTTGATAATCTATTCGGTTATAATCGGCAACTACCCGAAACTTTTGAATACTGCAACACTATGAAGAACGGCACTGTCACGGATAAACTATGGATGCAGGAACGGGAACTGAAAGCCCCCGAACAAGATTTTGCTGGTGAAAAGAAAAAAATTGTCTATGTTCAAACAGATGAAAATATAAAAACACAAATAAATAAAAATGTAAAAACGTTTTCAAATATTCCAACCAATACGCAAACAGATGAAAGCGGTTTATCTTCTTTATTTTCCATACTTCCATCGGCTGCGGATGTCAATCCAATGGATGAGCAACAACCGCTGAAACCCAAGAAAAAGAAGAAACGGAGACCAAGATTAAGCTGATAAAATATTAGATTTATATTGTGCCAAAAGTTATTTCCCGTCCAACTTCGGTTATTTCCCGCTCATGGCTTCCCTGCCCGTTTTGGAGGGCGGAAGCCCCGCGAGAATAACCGATTGTCCGAGAATAACTTTTGCCAGTTTAACGGCGGCATAGCCGCTTTTATTAATACAGTTTATTTTTGATACTAAAATCTAAAGATGCAAATATATATTGTGTACAACAGTTCTATGGCTGAAACAATTATAATAAGTAACGACAATATGGTGACCTGACCATATTTCTTTTCTGCTTTATTTAAATGCTCAGATAAATTTACTTCAAACATACCGTATGACTGCTTGCGAGCGATTTCTTTCATAAAATGCTCAATATAAATCAGCATTGAAAGAGAACAAAATGGCAACAACAATATCAGACTATTAAATTCTTTATTTATCTGACATAAAGCAAAATATCCTGTAATAAAAATTGTATTGAACATGAACAACTTATCATGCAACCTATCGAAATATTTTAACACATATCTTTTGGAATCGTATTCCAATTGTTCTATTTTACGTGAAAGGCGTTCCAAAGACTTCTCCGCTTCTTCGATTATTTTATCTCCATCAAGATTATCCATATTATTCATTATATCTTAGAATTATCGTTTATTATCGGCATATCTATTGTTTTGGTTAAACCCTCTAAAGGCTTTCGGGAGCTTTCTTCTTCGTAAATAAGAGATGAAAGATAGATTAATGCAGACCTCGTAAGTTTCAGAATTTTAAATGCTTTATCATAAAAATCAAGCCTTTCAATTTCATATGTTTCCGGTGATTCGTTCCAACAAATATTTTTCCCTTCAACAATTTTAAATGATTTATGCTCCATAAAATTTCTCATTATCGCTATTTCCTTCGCTTCCGGTTCTATTGGTGAATCTACTCCTTCGTCCAAATCCTTGCTCAACCAAAATAAGCCCTGCAAAGCCAAATTTTGAGAGGTAAACATTTCCTCATTTATCGGATTATTCCTATTTCCTCTTTTATGCCATATATTTCTAAAAGAAACTCGATTTTTATCAATTCCCAAGTTTAAATATATATTCATAAGATAGGCTATCTTATCAAAAATAGAATAGCAAACGCGAAAGGATATTTTTATTTTTTCAATGGAAATGGCATAGACCGGACAATCAAAAGCAGTATAAAGGACAACATCTCTGTCTGAATAATGAGGTTTGTCAGTATTTACGCCTTCATAGAACAGAAACCTTGCTGAAACAAATTCCTGCTTCATTTGATTATACATCGATTGGCATATTGGTTTTTCTTCTCTTTTCAAGACCATTGTTGGAGTATGCAGAATATCGTGTGCAACAACATTTTGGGCTATAACATCATTTAGTGGATTTAGAAATAATACATTATCAATGCACCACTGTCTATAGTCAATTTCATCCGTTGATAATCCATGAAAGAAATCGTCATATTGCTTGAAATCATTCAAGTCTTTTAATGGATACCTTGTGGCAATGTGTTCCGCCAAACTATTAAACCCTGAACGGGCTTCTTCGTAAACATCTTTTTTATCACATGCTTCCAGTAAATGCTTTCGGGCATATTGCAAAAATATAAATTGATGTACCCCGTCAAAAACTTCCCTTGCATATCGGTATAATCCAAAACCCTTATTCCCCAAAGCCATGCCAAAATTGGGATTTATCAAAAGTGCTTTATTGAAATAGTCCTGCGCTTCTGAGAAACGCCCGATATGGTCAAAAGCACATCCCAGATTAGTTAGGATTTGACAAACATTAATATCTTCTCTTTTGCCAATGAGTTGCAAAGCACAACGTAAATGATATACTTGTTTTTCAAACTCTTTGGAACTAATGGGAACTTCGTAAGAGTTTAGATATTTTAGTTGTAATACATAACTCCAACCATTTGCCAAAAAATAATGAAATGTACTTTTTTGCTCATCATTGAAACGCTGCAAATCCACGTCCACAGATAGATTTAAACCGTTTTTTATAGATACAAGGTCATTTATACTTCTGGATTTCTCAAAAATATTGGCAAAATTATTTAGTATCTCATTAGGCGAATATGTATTTATATTAGTAGGGGTTATATTCATGTTTATTTGTAGATTTATGTTATTTTACTTTTCCTATCTCGTCGATTATTCGACCTATATCGTTCCCTTCTTCCTCAATCCACTCATCAGTTTTTATGAGGTTTTGTAGTATTGCCAGTTGTTCAGAAGAATATAGGTTAGCGGTTAATGATGATAATTCTGTAGTTTTATCCCATTCGCTACGGTGATAATCTTCTGTATCTTTGATTCGTTCGGGTTTACCGTTGGGATTTAGAAGTTGTAACGAAGAGGCTTTGTCCTTAATCATTTCAACCCGATGATAAATCCGCTCATAAATTTGTAATCCCATCAAGTCCCAATCACACAGGTAATATATCGGATATTCAATTTTCGGTAAATTTTCAATCGGCAAGGTATTATTGCCGCCAACGTGCCATAATTCAACATTCCTTTTTGGGGCAATGTCAAGGGTAAGAAAATAACGATTTTCACATAGGATTATACATGTTGGATTTTTGCATGGAACACGATAAATCCACTGACCTTCGTTCTGGGGAAACTTATCTATCCCTATTATTTTTAACACAGCATCTTCCAATGCAGAACCCTTTTCAATATGTTTGGCCGATTTGAAGAACGATTTTGAAATTCCTTTTCGTCCGTCTTTTCCTGCCTCTATTTTACTTCGCATTTCGGATAATAGTGTTTGCCCACTATCGACCAAGACATTCTCACATTGCTTGATGTTCATTAGGCTCTTGATTTCAAATTCCGAAAATGGAGTGTGGGGCGTCAAAATCTGATTTTCCGACAGAAAGGAATAATACTTGTGAAATAGACCTTCTATATTTTCCCGCTCATATTCATCGTCGAATTTACTGTATGGCTCTATGGTTTTAGTTGAACCGATTTTCTTCTTAATATACCCTTCTCGTTTTAGATATTTGAAGTATGGGCGTTCCTGTACTTTCAAATTGGTTTTGCGTTCGTGGTATAATTGATACAGCGCTTTAAACTCAGGCCATGTTAATTGTTTATTTATCATATCTTCTGAATTTCATCGGCATTACTAAATATAGCAAAAGTACTCACTCGTTCTTTCCGCTTTTTACTGCCGTTGAGGATGTATAAATATTGTTCACCGTCCCTGAAATCATCAAGGGGATTGATTGACATTGATATTAGCTGATAATCTTTGGCTTCGGCAATTCGTTCAAGTAAATCGAAATTACTACCAATTCCTTCAGCCTCGTCAATAGGCATAAAACGTAATCCACTGTGTTGTCTCCCCTTTTCTTTTTTCTCAACTAAGGAAAGACGGGCAACGCATAACATGGCAGTAACGGCATAGGTCTGACCTGCGCTCCCGACATTCTTTTCTCCATCATCCGACTCCATTTCGAATTTTATATCAAAATAGTTCTTGGGATTTAATAAGTCTTCTATTTTCGCATTCTTGAATCCACCACATTTTTCAAAAGCTGTAGCCATCATGTCAGGAATATCAATTTTTTCTCTTAATGCTGCAAATAAATCTTGATGAATGCTTTCTTGTTTTATCGAATCATTAAGCTTTTCCAAAAACATATCAATCCAATCGATTGGATAAATTAAAGAAAACGGACAAGTAAGACTTAACTTAAATCCTTGTGATATTTCTTTATCCGAGCCTTTAAAATAGGCTCCAATCTCATACATTTTTGCAACATAATCGCTGACAGCATCTCTAACATCCTGAAAAATTTCCTTGAGCAAATTCAGTTTCCGATTTCCGATATGGATATGTGTGTCATTTAACTGTTTGAGAAAGTCTAACATTTGCTGTAAAGCATCTGTCTCATTTGACGTCAATTGTTTTGCGGGAATCTCATTAACAACTTCCCTTGTTAATGCCAAATAATCTTCAGACCCCATGAATCGTTGATACATTTTTTCGCTTAAAAACTCGATAACAATATCATCATATGCTTGCTTATAAGCATTCCTTGCTGAATAGAATAATTGTTCTTTTTCTTCGGGTTTGGCTACAATATTAATTTTTAAGTTTATCTGTTGGTCTGACTGTGCTTGATAATCTAACTTTGCCTGATGATAAAGGCTGTCTTCTTCTTGAATCTTAGTTTTCAGAACTTTTATTTCTTCTTTGCAACTGTGTTTTTTCTTTAGATTATCATTTAGTTCTGAGCGAAGATTTAATATGCTTGTCGTATCTAAATCCTCAGGGATTTGTATATAAGTTGAAAATAATTGTCGAAATCGAGTTGCTCTATTTTGTTTATATATAAGCAGTCTGTTTGCTTTTTCTTGAAGTTGTCTGATAGCGGTTTGAACTTCAAGAAAAGAGAAATTCTTTGAGAATTCTATTTGGCAGGCTTGTTGTATATCTTTTTTTACTTGCTCTTGCTCCGTTTCTCCCTTTATTTTCAGGATTTTGGCAGCATCAAGTTCCGATTTGGTTTGCTTAATGTCTTCTCCATTAAAATGGACTTTCAACAATTCATCTAATTGTGTGGCAGTAATATCTAAATTTTCATCAATGATATATGCTGATATTTCATCTCTACGAACAAAAGCGTTAACTGCATTCTCGCCATGTTTAGACGCCACTTTTTGCATAGCCTCTATAGTTTCTTTCTCTTCTCTTAATGAATTGATGATTTCTGCTGCATCTTTGTATTTTTCGTTGAAGTATCCCGTAATTTCGTCACTATTCTTCGTTGTGAAAAATCGTTCGGGTATGTAAGGTACAAATCTCCTAATGCTGCCCCAATCAACCCAAAAACCATTCGGATTGCTTTCTTTTTCCCCGATTTCCAAGTTGCCAAAAAAAGTTTCCGGATTTGGTATATATTGTGTATTCTTTTCAATACTTGCAGGTTTCTCAATAAGTATCATATCTAAGTTGAACAAGACACTTTCTTCCTCATGTGATAATGATGGTTTGTTCTGTATTGTCCAATATGCTAAAGATTTAGTATTGGTGACATCTGAAAAGTCCTTTAAAGTAGTAAGTCTCTTTATTTCGGTGTTGATTTCTTCTGTTCTCTTCTTGTAAAAAGCAGAGCCATCAACTGCTCCTCTCGCCCAAGGAGATTTTGTCCATTCTTCATATAACTTTTGCTTCATCAATTCATCACCCAAATTTTTCAAGTGTTCCTTTTCAGCCTTCTCACTCAATTGTTTTGAGTGCCTATCTCGTAATTTTTCGCATGTTTTATAAGCATCAAGTAATTTTTCTACTTTTTGCACTTGAATGTACTGTTCGTCGAGTTTGGGGTATTTCTGAAATGCAACGGACTCTTTAGTCAGATACGCTGTTATATTTTCTTGAGCATTTTCAATGATGGATAATTTATCTGCTAAAAGATTTACGTTTTTCCGTTGCTCCTCAGCTTCTGCTGAAAATAAACGCAAAAAGGAATTGGCTACTTTATGATTGATACTTTTTATGTCATACTGAAGCTGAATACATTTTTCTTCTGCCGTATTCTTGTTTTGATAATGAAATATGGTTTTTGTTTTCAAATAGTCTTCCTGTGCTGCATCCCGTGCTTGTTTTAAATCGAAAAGACGTTTGAACTTTTCGTATTTGATTCGCACTTTTTCTAATGTGTCTTTATTTTCTTTGTGGTCTCTTAATTCTTGTGCTATATCTGCAAGTTGTTCGTCAAAACGAACTTTGATGATATTTTCCCTATCGTCATTAAGGAAAAACTCTTTCAACCATTTCGAATTGTTTTTAAATCCTTTACCACGAGAAAATGCGCGAATGATTTGTGCAAAATTCTTTAAGTTTCCTTCTGTCTTCAGGTCAATGGGAAGGATTTTGTTTTGTTCAAGTAATTCATGATATTTATTCAAAGACAGTTTTGCAGCATAAGCCTGTTTATTTTCTTTCATCCTTTCAGGAAGATTAGTTATATCTATAATCTCGTCACCCAACATAAAATCTTTTGATATAAGAGGTGAAGAAAGAGGCTCAAATACGTCTAATCCTATATTTGCTTGAATAATAAAAGGGTCAATGGAAGTAGTTGATATGTACATCCCGATGACAATAAATTTGTCCGTATCTATTGCAATGTTTAGAAATACATATCCATATCGTTCAATGATTAACTTTCTTGCTTCCCGCTCTGAACTTGAATCTGTGGCAGATTTAAATTCCCTTTCTCCGACTAATATCAGTTGTAACACATCTGCAATAATAGATTTTCCGACACCGCTGTCACCTGCAAAATCTGTCCGAAACGGATGAAAACGATAATCTGAATTATAATGATTACGAATGCCTACTGTTGAAAGGCTATATATACGAGGAAATTTTTTATTACTCATTGCTAATCGGTGTATTGATGATGTAGTTTTCAAACATATTCAGTAAACGATTGAGAGACGGCATGATTTCAAAAGTTTCCGTGCTTTTGTCTATCATAATCCAACATAAATCGTTGAATTTTTTAAGCGCTTTGTCCATCTCATCTTCAATAGATTTTAGCTCATAATCCGTTTCTTCTGTATCTTCCGATTTTGCAAATAGCCGTAATAAGTGCGGTTTATATTCTTCATACTCCGACAATACTTGTACTTTAAAATCTTGGATTAGTATACGGCTTTCTGCTCTTGGTTCAAGAACATACATGCGAATTAATAGAAAGGCTATGATTAGATGCGATTCCGCAAGATATTCACGATTTTCTACAGGAATATTACCCCGTTGGTAGTATCCGTTTCCATCTTTGAAGAAATCAATGAAAAAGTATTCTAAATCACCTTCGCCCTCACGATTCAAATGGATATCAAACAAATTGTCATAATAAGATTTTAGTTTGTCGTAATATTTTCCGACAAAAGCAAACTGCTTACCCTGTGAAGGACATTTTTGAATATGTTTTCCACTTTTCAAAGCATAATCGACATCTGCAAATATTGATATTGCTTCTTGTGTCGTTAAAAATGCATAGCCTACATTTTCTTGTAAATAATCGTCTTCCATATTTTTATCATTGGATATTCGGGGATGCCAACTATTTCAGTTGAAATAGATATCCCGAATGAATTAATGTCACGGTAATATTTAGACATGGTTTTGTGAGCTAACTTCACACAAATACGGATATTCCCATTTTCTTTTTTGAGCACTTCATAAAAGAAAGCAGAAAAATCAACTTCTTGATATGCTTTTAGTCGATTTTCCAAATCAAGCATATAAAGGTTAATCCTTTTTTGAATTTCAATCCTTTCTTTTTCCAATAAAAAGCGATTCTCTGTTTCAGTGGCGTTGGTTACGGGAATTTTTGATTTCGCTGTTTTGAACCGACTAAGGGAAGCTCCATCAAAATTTTCTTTAACGATAATAAACCTTGGTTGCTGAGTATAACGTATCGGGATACTTGGTATGCCATCAGGGAAACGGATTTTGCCTTTTTCCAAAGTGCTTTTTTCAAGTAGTTGATTAAAGAAGCGTTTGAACCGAATGTAGAAATCGTGCCTATTGATATTTCTGATATATTCATTTAGTCGAGGTTTAACGCTGTCTATACGCTTGCTGATGATTTTCAGATTACCTCGAACTTCCTGAAAGAAGGATAGCACATTTGCCCGTTGTCTGTTCAGAAGAATATCTTCTGTAATGATATTACTCTTCAATAGCTTGTTTTGAATATCGTGCGCTCCACTAAAGGCATTATTCAACTCTTCTGTTTTGGAACGAATATCTTCCAATGTGTTAACTATTGATTTTAAAGCATTCAAATCGTAAGCATGCTCATTTGATATCTGTCGTCTGAAATCAATGACTAATCGGTCAATTTGGATATATAGGGTATTAATTTGTGTATCTACTCTTTGGCTATAGCTTTCGAATGTAGTAGAGTACCACTCTGTGAAGGATTGTTCGCTAAAGGTGTTAGAAAGGTATAAAAACTCTTTTTGTAGCTGAGTGGGATTGAATGTCTCTTCAAGAATATTTTCAATCAGTTTGCACCACTTTTTGGTAAAAGGTTTGAGACGGTATAGCCGATTCTTTTCATCGCGCCATAAAAAATACTTTTGAAAATACTTGACTATATTATTAAACTGTATTTTCTGATTGGTTTTCAAATCATATCGGATCTCCCTCAACGATTTGATGATTTCTTCTTCTGAAAACTCTTTCCCAATGTCTCCGTCCTTTTGTTTCTGATACAGATGAAACAGCACCAATCCTTCCTGCTTAAGAGGAATAAGATTTTCATATTCTTTTTCTATTTCATTGTATAGATTGAATAAGGACATAACTTTAACAATACAAAAAAGTTAACCTTATTGCCAAACATTGGTTGTTTTAGCATTATAAAGATTAACCTTACATTTAAATTTAGTTTTTATTTTCTCAATATGCATCAAATCGGCATCTGAGTATACACCGATATACACACTCCATAATTTGTCTTGTGCCTTCTTCCCTTGATTAGCCGCGATGTTTATGGCTTCTATGATATGTGTATCATTGTCGCCAAAGTTGAAACCAAATGTTATTAATGAGCCTTTTATCGAAGAAAACTTATCAAAGCAAAACGACAGGTATTTGTTATGCATAATGTGCGTAAGTTTTTCATTTGCATTGCCTGCTGTCACAAAAATGGGATATTCTTTCTTTTCCATTCTTGCTTTAATGTTATCTAATAAGTAGTCACCGTTATATTCTTCTTTGATTATATCTATTCCTGTATCAAATAGAGGAAGCGCACCATGCAAATAAAATACGGATTGGCTATCCTTATTTTTACCCCAACGAAGTTCAGAATATTCCGGTTCATAATCCGGAACATACTCATCTCCTAATGGGTTTTCGACTTCTCTTCCAAAGCCATCTCCTGCATTTTTACAAGTGTTGCGCATTAATACCCAATAAAGAAGCAAGTCATAATTCGACGAAAAAACATATCCGTCATTAACTAAGTAATCTTCTAAAAAAGTACAGCAAGCGGCATTTTTTTCTTCAGGTATCTTAAACACATGTTCAGGGTGCATTGCTTTAACAGCATCAATCAAGCTATTTTTCAGGGTTTCACTTGTATGCTTGATTTTATCAATCAGTTCTTTGTCTGCATTGAAAACTTGAGCAACATTAGCGAAAAGGTCTAATTGCTGCATGATTATCTCAAAGTTCTTTGTATTTATGCTGTTGAATAGCTGTTTCAATAATTCATCTTCCGAGTTTTCTATAAATGCACTAAGCGCATTATATGAGAATATTTTGGCATCATAAGCCATACTGAATCCATTTCCCAACAGCAAATGCTTAGCCCTTCCTTTTTTGCGTAGGGATTGAACAACCTCTTGATAGGTTTGAAGTTCTTCAACTTTCATACTTCAACTTTTTTCCAATGATGTTTGGGAACAAAACAAGGCAATTTACTCAAAATAATATCCTGAGGTAAGCCCCACATGATTTCATATGTATTTTCTCCAACTTGGGAATTAGCTTCCTTTGCTTCTAATTCCATATCTATGGGGACATTCACAAATATAGTATAGTAAGGACTGGTAGATTGGTCATAACTTTTAAGTTTTGGGTCTATGGCAACAAGCTTGTCAAATAACCCTTCAACATTTAACTTCTTATCTACACTAATAGGAATTGAACAATAAGAATTGCCCTTGCTGTCCACAAGGTGACTTTTAATAATGCTATCTGCTAACTTAATCTTTATCATGATATTTTCTTTAAGATTTCTACTTCAAACTTTCGTTAATGGCAAAGTTAGCAAATCTTTTAACATTGTCACTAACTTTTTCATTTTAAGAATGAAATCTATGGTATTAATACTAGGAATTAGTTGTTTTGCTTCACCATTCACAATAAACAAGCTGTTTTTATTCGAATAAAGTTGCTTATGACATCTCTGTTACCACTACTTCAGCAGTTGCAAAATAGCAGGGCAAAGTCTTTTTTGTTTTATCGACAAAACAAAAACAGCTTATTTTCGTCTTATCGACAGAACAAGAATACCCCTAACTAATCCTGATATTTTGTTTTGTTTCTAAAATGCATTATATTTGCAGCATAATAGAAACAAAATCAAGAAATGACATTTTTGGAATTTAAGAATCAGCTATTCGATTTGGCATGCTTCAATATCTATCAGGTATATGCATGGCAATCGGATTTTGACCGTAATAGCCTTACTCGCTGGGTGAAGAAAGGATATCTTATCCGGTTACGGCAGGGATACTTTGCTTTCTCTGAATATAAGAGCAAACCGGATTATTTCCTTTATTTTGCCAACAGGATTTACCGTCCGTCCTATATCAGCTTGCATACAGCATTGTCGTTCTATGGGATGATACCGGAAGCGGTGGTACAGATTACCAGTGTGACAACCCTAAAAACAGCATCTTTCGTCAATGACTTCGGCGAATACTCTTATAAGAACGTCAAAGAAAACCTGATGTTCGGGTACGAGTTGAAGCCAATGGCAGACAATCATACCATACAGTTTGCCACACCCGAGAAGGCATTACTTGATTTGCTGTATCTTTATCCGTTCTATGATAGTGAGCAGGAATTGGAAGAATTGCGCTTGGATGAAGATTACCTGCACGATGATTTAAACAAGGATTTACTGATGGACTACTGCGACATGTTTCAAAGCAAGGCACTTGATCATCGTGTAAAGTTACTTCTTAAAACTTACGATTTATGATACAGATTGAACAGATAAGAAATTATTTTCCGGTTCAAATCCGTGGAAATTCGGGGTTCGATAAGCACATACTAAAAGAGTATTTACAGTTGATGATTCTGGATTACCTTTCTTCTACGCCAAACATCCAAAAGATGGCTTTTATCGGTGGGACAAACCTGCGTTTAGTAAAAGGGATAGACCGGTTTTCTGAAGATTTGGATTTTGACTGCAAAAACCTGTCGAAAGACGAGTTTATTGAAATGACAAACGGCGTAATTCAGTTTCTGGAACGTTCAGGATTACGCGTGGAGGCAAAAGATAAAAAAAATCCAAAGCTAACAGCCTTCCGGCGTAATATTCATTTTCCTGAACTGTTATTCGATTTGGGATTGAGCGGACATAAGGAAGAACGCTTTTTGATAAAGGTCGAAAGCCAATACCAAGGAATTGCTTATCCCCCTGTTATCACAAATATCAAAGGGTACGGATTCTTTTTCCCGTTTCCCGTTCCTTCTGATGGTGTATTGTGCAGTATGAAAATTGCCGCCATGTTAGCCCGCGCCAAAGGACGTGATTTTTACGACCTGATGTTTTTGCTTTCGCAGTCAAAACCCGATTACGATTTTCTTTCAAAGCGTTGCGGAGTACATAATTTGCAGGAGTTCAAACAGGCAGCAGGCGAATTGCTGAAAACAGTCGATTTGAAGAAGAAGCAAAAGGATTTTGAGCACTTGCTTTTCAATAAAGCGAATAGTGAGAAGATTTTGAGGTTTGGGGATTTCGTTAATTCGCTTACAGAATAATTCGATGCGAAATGCACATTTCGGAAATGACCGTTTCGGAACAATGGAAAGGCAAATTAAACAGCCGTAAATTTTACCGCCATAAAAATTACCTTCTATTTCTGTTATGCCCTATTTTTGCTGCACAAGAGAAGTAAAAAGACTAATTATTTCAACTTTTCGGTCAAACAATGGATTAATTTAATATTCTTTCTTAACTTTGCAGTAACAATCGTGTTAAATCACGGGCAAAACGATGAGAAATAATCGTGTGCTAAATCGTGTGGATTTTCCGATGAAAGAAAAGATAAGTCGGTGATTGTCAATGGTGATACGTAAAGCGTTCACTTTCTGGTGGAAACAAATGCATATTACCCCTAATTTTGTAGATTTAAAGAAAGTACTTATCTTTGCTTTCAGTATTCTCCATGAGCAAACTATCGCAAAAGCACGTAGCAAATTAGTGGGTTAAATCATGGGATATGCTTGAAGCTAAAAATATAAAGTTTTAAATATCAGCGTGGTAACTCTGTAAGGAGAATCCCAGGCGGATCACCAAGAAGCTGGAAAAACCAGACAATAAAAAGACAACTCCTACAATATCAAGGTATTGTAGGAGTTTTTCCTTGTATAATGTCCGTGACCTAAGACACGAAATAGTCACAATTATCACATACTATCCTAAACAATTTACGGAAAATATATTGATTCCCATTTCAAATCATCATATGTTATCTTTAAGAAACCCACACGGAATAGATATAACCTTCATTTTCTCAATAATATTATCTATTAGCCCAATGAAATGCTCTTCATCTTGATAGACGGAAACAATAAAACGTCCTCCCTCATCAATACTCTTGTAACCAATCTGTTTATACCATTCTATTTTATCGGCCATCTTTTCACCGTATTCCAGATCATCTGTCATTCCAAAATGTTCCCAGTGAAAGACAGTCCGAGTTTCTTTATTATATACGGTAAAGTCAGGGTATCGTTCTTTACCAGCAGCAACTAAAAGACGTTCATAATAAACATCGAATATCTCTACCGCCAATAACCGATTCATTATATTAAGTTCTTGTATAGATCGGACCATTGTTCCATTGGCTGCCCGATATTTTTTATTTCCTCTAAAGAACTGGCTTTTATCCGGATGCGAACTGGCAATATTCTTATTTTCTGACGTCGTTTTTTTAGAGTAAACTCTTAATGGAGGAAAGAAGTACCATTGATAAAAACTTTTATTAGAGGTGTCAACCTTCACATTCTTGATAATTTGAGTTAATACTCCCCGGTCGTGCATCCTACGCATAAAACCATTAAATTCTTTAGCTGATGCGAAATGTTGTCTAAAATCATCTTTATGTTTCAAAAACTCATATATATCTGTACTTCTTACTGTTTTCGTATTGACCATCATAGCAAAATACTCTCCAATGTACTTGTTAATGGTCATTAGTAAACTATATTCTTTCGGAAGTGATTCCATTTTCAATAGATTAAGTTTTATATTTTAATTATTGGTATCTATAATTTCGATCTTTACTTGTTGTGCTGTTTTTTTATACAAGTCCAAATCAGGAATACCATTCTATTTATCATTTAATCTCTGATTCTAAATACGAATAATCTTTTCTCGGATTTTTCAACTCAGTTTACAAATATATCTATAAAAAAAGATTCAAGAAATATTTTTCCAAGTTTTTTAAACAGTATATCTTCAAAATAAATACTTTCCCGTTTTAGTTATTTCTTCCCTATGAAATGAAATCTTCTCATACCTCTTATATAGTAGAAAATGAATCTACAAATCAATTCTATAAATAATCAGTCTTAAAAAAATAAGAGTTCGATTCATCATGTAACTTTGCAATTTTTACACCAAATTTGTATTTACATAATATAATAGTAAAACTACACGATATGAAAACTAAAAAATATTCGGAACACTCTGACTATTCCTTTCTGCACTCTGCTTCGCAGGCTGTTTAAACAATGATGATTCACAAGATAAAGTTGAAACCATTAAAATGTTTGTTTCAGCAGAAATGAGCATGTATCAACTTTGAGAAGCATCTGATCCTATTGAATGTATGTTAGTAAAAGAAGAAAAAGAAAACGACATTAGCTAATCCTCCAGCAGATGGAGGTAGTATTAGATATCAATTGATAGAAATATTATCGAAAGATAAAGTAGAATAGAAAATTATGTAGTTTCCTGTTAGAAAGTATATCATAAATTATGCTTAAGGAGAAGTTATAGAAAACAATTTTCAGATCGGATAAATTTGAATTTAAAAGCCCAGACTTATCCGATCCGAAAATCAACCATTAAATATACACATCCAGATTTCTTTAGATCAACGAATAAAATTAGTTCGAATAGCAGATTCTATTTCAGGATACTTTTTTTCTTTAGCAATGTTTTCCAACAACCATGCCATATTTTTACCTAACATCCGCATTGTCTGCAGACCTTCCGCATCTTGCAAAGCATCTCCAGGTAACATCCCATGTACAATATTCCAGTACTGAGAGGAAACAACAGGCATGTGATTAATTGTAAAATACTTATTCAACCGGTCAAGAGTTGCACTCGCTCCTCCCCTTCTGCAAACAGTTACCGCTGCAGCAGGCTTGTACTTCATCAAATCCGAACTTGAATAAAAAACCCGGTCAAGCAGAGCACACAGTGAACCATTAGGCCCTGCATAATAAGTTGGTGAACCCACTATTAATCCGTCAATTCCATCTTCCAGTTGTTTTCTGATTCTATCGTACAATTCATCTTGAAAAACACATCGTTCCAACTCTCTGCAACGATTACAAGCGATGCAACCTTGCATGGCCTTTACCCCAATTGAAACGATTTCTGTTTCCACTCCATTCTCATTTAAAGTTTTAGCCACTTCTGACAAAGCAATATGAGTATTCCCACCCTTTCGTGGGCTACAAGATATAAAATTTTATAACAAACTGATTTACTATATTTTATATAATATATAAAAGAGTAGTTATATAATTTAGTACCATTTTGGCACCACTATTTAGCCAACGTAAATAAAATCAAGGGATGGTGCAAATGGCATTGGATAATTAATTTCTCCGGCTGCATAAACCACATTCGTTTACCGTCCTCAAATCTGTCAACACTTTCCAGAGGTAATCAGAGGTTTATTTGAATCTCCAACAAATGACGAATTGTTGATTTTGCATCTATATTTCGTAATTTACCTACAATAATTGAATTTATGACTTGCTGTACAAGATTTTATTTGTATCTTTGCACCATACAATAGATAAAATCAATAATTATGATAGCAGAGTTCAGCATTGAGAATTTTTTCTCCATTAAATCGGTTCAAAAAATCAGTTTTGAGCCATCGGCAGATACTTTTATGTCTAATGAGTATTCGTATGAAGTTAAGGACGGGGTAAGATTGCTGAAAGTGGGAATCATCTACGGTGCCAACGCTTCCGGTAAAACGAATATATTGAATGCCATCGAATTTTTCAAGATGTTGGTTTTGAGAATGCCTAAAGACCGGACCGAGAAAACCGGGGTTGTCCCTTTCATGTTGGATGATACTTCAAGGAACGAAAAGACAAAGATGTCAATGGTGTTCTATATCAATCAGTCGAAGTACATTCTCAGTTTTGAATTGGACGCAAAGCATATCTATTCCGAGACATTGATTGTTTATGATTCCATTCGCCCGACCAAGCTGTATAACCGAAGTTATGATACCGTGACAGATTCCTCGACTATCGACTTTGGCGTAAATCTGAAAATGACAAAGAAAAGCCAGGATGTAATTTCCGGCAACACTATCAATAATTGCAGTGTGCTTGCCGCATTTGGCAAAAGCAATGTGGAACGGACAAGGCTGAATGATGTGTACGATTATTTTGCCAAGCAGGTCAAAGATGTATTGGCTCCCGGTATGTTGCTTTCGGGATATGTCAAATCACGATTGGATAAAGACGAGGCAGGAGATTTGAAGAAATTCATTTTAAATTTCCTGAAAGCGTCCGATTTCAATATAGAAGATGTGGTATTAAACGAAGAGGAAGAGCTGATTACCCCTGAATTGGAACAACTGATTCAGAATGCCCCTATTGATAAAGATGCAAAGGCTGAAATGCTTAGAAAGGGGAAAATTACAAATACGGAACTGACCTTCAAGCATAAGGCTGGCGATAAAGTATATGATTTGTCGGAAGAATACGAGTCCAATGGCACTATGAGATTCCTGGGAATGGCGGTGATACTGAATTTCCTGTTAAAGACCAATCGGTTTGTACCCATTGATGAAGTGGAGACAAGTATTCATTATGAACTGTTGGCTTATTTCCTGAAAGTCTTTCTGGCAAACAGCGACGGAACATCCCAAATGCTCCTGACCACACATGACATCAATCTTCTCAACGAGGATTTCATTCGCCGTGATACGATATGGTTCACCGACAAAGACGAACTTGGCGAAACTAAAATAGTACGCCTGTCTTCTTTGGGACTGCATAAGAATCTTTCCCCATACAATGCTTACAAGCAGGGAAAATTGGTAAAGTTGCCGTTCTTGGGTAGTCAGTATATCAACCTGAATGACTAATGATATGGGACGGACAGTAACAAAAAGTATCGCCATCATAGGCGAAGGAGAAACGGAATGGTTCTATTTCGACTCTCTGAGGATTGCGTGTCGGTATCCTTTCAAGGTTGCGCCGGATTTTCCGCAGCACAGCGACATCAATCATATTTTGAAACTGGTAGAATCCTATTTGAACAAGCAATACGACTTTATCGTATGCCTGTTTGATATGGACAGATTATTCCAGTTTCCATCTGAAATGCAGTTGTATCAGCGGGCAAAGAAAGAGTATAGCAAGAAGAAATATGCCGGAAAGGTTCTGTTCGTAGAAACGAATCCCTGCACGGAGTTTTGGTTTCTACTCCATTTCTTGCCTAATGTGGTTTGTCGGCGATATGAAAGTTACGACCAACTGCTTCCCGTATTGCAGAAATATATGCCGGGGTATGAAAAGACAAAGCGATATTTCATACGCACCAACCTCTATAAATACCTGACAGAGAATGGCGATTTGGAACGGGCGATGTCAAACTCAGAAAAGTTATGTCAACTTTGCAAGGAATCGCCAGAGGATTTGAAAGCATACTCAGAGATTCACCAGGTTATCAAATTATTAAATAATAATTCTATATGACAAAAAGACAAGTATTTTACAGTTTTCATTTTAAGAATGACTCATGGAGAGCCGGACAGGTTCGGAATATTGGAGTAGTAGAAGGAAATATGCCAGTTTCTTCCAATGATTGGGAAGAGGTTAAGCGCAAAGGTGATGATTCTATTAAAAGGTGGATTGATACTCATATGGATTATCGCTCTTGTGTTATTGTATTAATCGGTTCTGATACTGCATCAAGAGAGTGGTGTAGGTATGAAATTAAACATGCATGGAAAGAGGGCAAAGGAGTTGTTGGTATTTATGTGCATAATCTAAAGAACATTGAAGGAGAGCAGGATATAAAAGGAGATAATCCATTCAAATTATTCTGTATTGATAAGACATTTAACTATATAATCGAACATAAACATCCAGCTGATAGTAACGAAATTAATTTGTCCGAAATATGTAAGACTTATGATCCTCCATATAAAATCAGTACCAATGTGTATGATTATATCAAAGAGCATATAAATGAGTGGGTAGAAGAGGCCATTAGAATTCGTAATCAGTATCCTAAATAAATTTTTGTTATGCCAATAAATAAAAATGTTTTCATAAAGAATTATCTTAGTGCTCTTAATAATGGTGATGCTGCTATATTTGCAGGTGCTGGATTGTCTGCTCCAAGTGGATGCGTTAATTGGAAGCAATTGCTAAGAGAGATTGCCGAGGAATTGGAGCTTGATATTGAAAAGGAGTCAGATTTGGTAGCGATAGCACAATACTATTACAATAAAAATGGATGTAATCGAACAAAATTAAATGATATAATTAAAGATGCTTTCCAGACAGGAAAACAACCAAATGTTAATCATAATATACTCGCTAAATTGCCTATTTTTACATATTGGACCACAAACTATGATAAACTAATAGAAAAGGCATTGGAGAATAATGGTAAGATCTGTGATATAAAAACTTGTTGTGCGAACCTCACGACTACTTTAAAAGGACGCAATGTTGTAGTTTATAAAATGCATGGAGATGTTGATCATCCAGAAGATGCTGTATTGATTCGCGATGACTATGAGTCATATAATCAAGAAAAGGCGCCTTTTATAAATACATTATCCGGAGACTTAATGACAAAAACATTTTTGTTTATAGGCTTTAGTTTTACGGATCCTAATTTTTATTATATATGTGCACATTTAAGGGCACGTCTAAAAGGAAATATGAGGGAACATTATTGTTTCCTGAAAGATGTTTCTAAAACAGATTATAAAGATGAGGACGAATTTAAATATGAGAAGAGAAAACTATCATATTTTATTGATGACTTAAAACGATTCAATATAAAAACCGTGCTTATTCAAGAATACTCAGAGATAACTGAAATATTACAAAGTATAAAGAGGGTTTATAATGGTCGTACAGTATATCTATCTGGTGCGGCAGCTGAATACAACCCAGATGGTAAAGACGCATATGAAAAATTTATAAGTAAATTAAGCGGTCGCTTAATTTACGAAGGATATAAAATAGTTTCAGGATATGGTTTAGGTGTGGGTAGTGCGGTAATAAGTGGTGCTCTTTCTGAAATATATTATAATCAGAAAAAATCGCTTACAGACCAATTAATTCTGAGACCTTTTCCACAAGGTGACGATGCAAAAGAAATGTGGGAAACTTATAGACAAGACATGATATCTTATAGTGGTATATCAATCTTCTTGTTGGGTAATAAGAAAGAAAGTGGAACTATTGTTCCATCTAATGGAATGCGGTCAGAATATGAAATTTCAAAAGAACAGGGTAACTTCCTAATCCCTATTGGTAGAACAGGATATATATCTAAAGAATTATGGAATGAGTTATTGGAAGAAAGACAAGACGACCATACTTTTGATATTTATCGACATGATATTGAGTCTTTGGGCGATGATACAAAAACATTAGACGAAGTAATAGAAATAGTAATAGAGTTAATTAAAAAAGTAAAATAACTATGGCACATAAAACATTTATTTCTTATAAATATAGCGAAGCGCAGGATCTTCGCGATAGGATAATAAAGGCATTGGGGGATGATGCGAGTTACTATCAAGGAGAAACAAGTGATTCTCCTGATTTAACAGATACGTCTACTGAGAATATAAAGAAGAACCTAAAAGATATGATGTATGACACATCTGTAACGATTGTAATTATTTCTCCGCATATAAAAGAAAGTAAGTGGATTGATTGGGAAATTGAATATTGTCTTAAGAATATAACAAGAAAAAATAGGACATCGCATACTAATGGGGTTGTTGGTGTTATAATGAAAGTAAATGGGGGCTATGACTGGTTTAAATACACCTCAACTAAACCAGATGGATGTTCTGTTACTAATTATTATGATTCAAAGGTTTATGATATCATAAACAATAATAGATATAACCAATATCCTAAAGTGTATTCTTGTAATCAATGTAAATGTGTAAACGCATTGACTGGTTCTTATATTGCTTTTGTTGAAGAAGATGAGTTTTTGTCAAATCCTCAAAAGTATATTAACAATGCCTATGATAAAAGTGAAAAGGATGCAGAAGGATATAACTTAACAAAACAACGATAGATTAGGTATGTTTGACAAATAATCCGATATTTAAATCAAGCATTCTTCTGTAAATAATAATAGCGTGTCCTTGGCTATATAATTCAAGGACAAAATGGAAGGTAAGATATGGCAACAAATCCACCGTCAGGAGACGGACATCGCAATGGTGCAGTGAGAAAACGTTCTCAGGTTTTTAATCCCAAAACAGAACAATGGGTAAAACGGGATAAAGATACAGGACGCTTTATTGATGTAAAACAAGATGGTACACCATTTAAGGGTGTAACTAAAGAAAAGTGATTTTTTAACGAGGGCAAGAATGATACTTGCCCTCATTTATTTTTACATTGGCCTTATCATTGATTCCATGAAGGATATTTCATCTTCTGAGAGACTGTATTTTGCATAGAGTTGTTGGTCAATTTCGGGAATACTCTTACTCCAATCAATATCGGATTTTGATGTAAAGTCTTGCAACGGGACAAAACGAAAGACATCCTGTGACACCTGCATTGTTCCTCTTCCAAAAAATAGCAGTATTCTGAAAAAATTGGATTTGAGATATTTATTTGCATTTTGCTGTTCTATTGAATTATCAAATGGTCCAATTACGAGAAAAGTTTCACTACAAATAACATTAGGTGAAGCTAAAATTATTTCGGGAGGAACAATTGCATCAGCAGAATAAGCTTTTGATATAAATAATTTGTATTTATTTATCCATGCTTTATTTTTAGTGATAGCATCGATTGCTATATAACTGGTTATTCGTTTTGCCCCTCCTTTTATACCATAAACGCCCCATAGTAAAGCTGAATTCACAAAAGGTTTGTCACTTAATTTATACTCAGTATAAACTGATTTATTGTTAAAAATATCTGTGCTTATACCAAAAGGTTTACGAGCTGACACAATTTGACTAAATGAAGGATATTTAGAAGTCTTAGTTATTATCGCTTGTCGACGACTATCCCTAATAACTATATCAGAGTTGCCATCAGTTAGTAATCGTTTTGTCAAGAAGCGATTGCCGTTTGTAGGTTTATAGAAATATATCAATTCACCAGAATGTTTCTTATCCCAAAGGAAATACATAATACCACCGTCTATATGTTGACCATTAAAACAAAATCCAGAATCTTCATAATCGAAAACACTTGCAAGATGTTTATCTTTCATCATCTCTTTTCTAAAAGGTTTAAGAACGGCCTTTCCTCCAATCATCCATTTAGATGGCATAATTAATGAAAAATAATTAGGGCAAATCTGTTTTGCTATTTTTACAAATACTTGATATATAGGATTGGCTGCATCATCAGAAGCTCCACTACCATCATTTATTTGATACGGTGGATTCCCCACTATCGCATTGATTTTCATGTTCTTTATTCCTGTTCTTTCTGTGATGAATTTATCTACCTGCTTGATAAAATGTTCAGGTTTGTTTTTGATTTGATTGATTAAGTCCTCGAAATATCGGGTGTTTACCTTCGCTTTGCGGAAACCTATAAGGGTGCGTTTGGTGATACTCTTTGCCATCGGAGTTTTACAGATGACGAAGATGTTTTCAGCCACTACCTTATCCCATATTCGTTGTTCATCTTCGATACTTGACACCGAGAACAGAGAGTTCTTTACCCTTGTGCGATAAATGCTATATGCCATATAAAGAGGATATAATCCAGACTTTGAATTTATTTCAAGGATTCGGGAATCCGGGGCGAATACATTGGATGTCACTTCGCCCCGGTCTATGAAACGAGGCTCAGATAAAGTGGTTTCATAACCCTTTTCAAAGAAGTTATATCCGCCCAGACAGTCACCAAGGTGCATATTGACGACACGCCAAGGCGTAAGCACCGTTTCCTTGTCGGGATTGCGGAACGTGCTGAATATATCCGTTATACGCTCGATGCGTTCTTCCACGCTTAGTTTGTCTGCGGCACGAGCCATGGCACGGATGCGCTTGCCTGCCGCACAAAATATTTCCGGGTCGTAATATTTCTTGATGCTGTTGAACTTCTGTTTGGTAACACCCTTGGGCATGAACTCCTCCCACGATTGCGGGTCAATGAGTGAAGCGAAGTTGTCAATCGTTATATCTTGACTCTCATCGCTCAACTCTGCACCGTAGATAAGCAATGGCATACGGATGGAGATACCCCGAAGGATGGAAATGGCGGCCTCGCGGTTGTTCTTTTTCTTTTTCAGTTCTTCAAGACGCTTCTTCTCTTCTTCCGTCAAAGGTTGCTTGTCCTTGCCGCGTTTCTTGGATTTCTTTTCAAGGTCTTCAAGTTCCTCGTATTGCTCATCGGTCAGCCCTTGGTTGTTGATGTCCACCTGATTGGTCTTTGGCATTGCCTTGGTCTGGCCGATAATCTTTTTCAGGTCGTCAAACTCCTGCAATTCCAAGTCGTTGAGTTTCATTAACTCATCATTATATAGGCTCTTGTCCTCAAAACCGTTGCGGACCACACGTTCCACATAAACACGTTTAAGTTGTTCCAACATCTTGGGTACATCGAACTGGCTCATCTTGGAACCTTCGATGGAGATAATCGGACAGAAGTTCAGGAACTCGCCCATAATCTTGCGGTCGTTACCGCTGGTTTTTCCTGCCTTGGAAGAAATCTTTGCTGTCTCGGCAATGACTTTCAGTGTTCTGTCAGGCGCAAAGTCAAACACATAACACTGTTCCTTGACACGTCCGTTGATGGTGGCAGGAGTCTGCACACGGAAGATGGTCTGCATATAACTTGATGCAGCGGTATTATAAGAGCCGGACAACATGAATACGCCCGTCCACGCCTTGACACTGACACCCGTGGTCAATCGTCCGCAAGACAAGGTAATGGTACGGGTGGCATCAGGGTCTTTGCCGATGGCTTCTTCCACCGCAGCAAGAGCATCCTTGCTCTCTTCGTCCTCGTCACCGTCTCCTGCCACATTCACTACCTTGAAATGCTGGAATACAGGATGCGATTGCAGTAAAGCACTCATGGCACGAGCCTCCTTCACGCCCGGCAACATCCATAGCGTATGCCGGAAGATGTTGCGGTATTCCTCGTTGGCAAACGGATAGCAACTATCCTTATCCTCCTTGGAAATAAGATTCAAAAATGCCTTCACATCTTTTTCATGAATAAAGTTTCCAGCTTCATTGACCCGAAAAAACTCGCGGAAGTTGAAAGCCACATCTTCATCCACGAACTCATGGAGTAACCGTCCAAGGTCGTAGGTATAGATGTTCATCGTAGGTAGAGAGGCGTATGGATTTGGATCACCGAAATGGGTCAAATCCCATGAAGCCTTTGCCCGTTGCTCCATCACATAGTCCCAGGTATAAATCTCGTCCTCCTTGAAGTCGTCCAACAGGTTGAACGGAGTGCCGGAAAGTCGCAATATCTTGGTATTCGCTTTTGTCAGTTCCTGCATGACAGCCTTGCCGAGTTCCGTCTGTGTCCCTTCGTGCGCTTCGTCCACGATGATGCAATCCCAAGCGGTGGCAAACACTTCATTGTTCTTGTCAAAATTGCCGCCCACAAGTTCAGAACCGCGCAAATCCTGCATGGAAGCGAAATACACATATTGGCATTTACCCTGTTTTGCTCTCGCTTCAAGTGAAGCATGATTGTCACCATTGTTCTTTGAACCGTATGCAAAACCGGGACTGTCATAGAATATCCTGCCGAAATCCTCGAACCAGCCGCTATTCACCACAGGGCGATGGGTAAGAATCAGAGTACGACTGAAATCCATGTCTTTCACCACCTGCAAGGCTGACAGCGTCTTGCCGAAACGCATCTTAGCGTTCCAAAGCATTTGGTTACTTTTCCTGAATTGCTTTTTTGTTTTTTCAATAGCCTCCTGTTGTTCGGGACGGAACACAATCGGCGTTTGGTCGTGTGACACCTCGGTCGATGACAACGATTCTCGTCCTTCCTTCACGGCTGCGATTGCCCGCTTGACGGTTTCAAGGTCGGTGATGAACCACTCGTTGGCTTTGTTCTCGGTATCGAATATCTTTTTTCTGATGCCGGAACGTTCTAGAACGCTATGCACTTCCTTGTCGTTAAAAGAGCACAAGCCCTTTTTACTGTTGTATATCGTAAGTTCCGTATATAAGAGGTCGTATGCGATACCAGCCGTCTGCGTATATTGGTTGATGCGTTTCTTCGCGGATTCGTTGAGAGCCTTGCTGTTCGGAGCAAGACCGAAAACATTGTCATTGTCACAAGTGGCCTCGCCCACTTTCAGGCATCCCCTATGTGCAGCATCATTGATGCGGAACACATATATCAGTTTTAATTTTAGTGAAGATGTGAATTTCATACTGCACTATTTTATGAGGTCGATAAATCGGATTCGTTTTCCCATCTTTCCCGTTTCAGGGTCTTTGGCCCGCCAGTCCTTGATTTGGCAATAGACACCATTATGCCTGCGGATGTCATCTTTCTGACAGCCTTCGCATTGACTGACTTCTTCCCTTGTCCCGAACAAGTCGGCTACAATAGTCCGGCGTTCACCGCAACTGTTCGGGATGACACCTTTAAGCCCGTCCATCTGCCAGACGTTCCATGAAATGATGTAGGCGATATAATTGATGGATTTCAACAAGGGTCGCTTGCCGAACTTTTGTTGATAGTATTCGATAAAGGAGATAAGCATGGATTCACGGGCAATCAGCAAGTTATCGCCTTGCCATTCGTAAGCAAAAATGCTCTTATATGCTTCCTGTGCCCATTCCAACCATTCGCCGGAAGTTTCCGTGTTTTCGCCAACTACCCGCAACTTGCGGTCAAGCAGCCCGATACGCTGTTCTAAGGGAATAGCCTCCCCCGTTGTGGTGTCATATCGGCTTATAATATAAGGGGCTTCCCCGCAGGTTATCTCCAGTCGGTTGTCACGTACATAATCTTTCCAAGTCTTACCTTCCGGAAATTGAATTTTCTCTGAGTTGGGTCTCCACCGATGACAACCCTGTTCATCGGTGTACTCCGTATTGAACACATCCTTTCTTCCAAACCATGCTTCATCGATCAGGTTGTTCTGCGCATTGCATATCCATGACGGAGTGAACACCTCTGCCATTTCTCGCGAACGTGCGGTTTGGGTGTCACGACTTTTGAGGATACGCGGCATGATGACATGCCCGTTATCTCCGGTAATAAGACTGGGAAGAATTGGCGAATCATATTGATACCCTTCGCCCAGATATTCATAATCGGAAGTAGCCCAAAAGATATTGCGCTGAATATCCTCCTTGCTCGTTGTATGGTCTTTGAGCAGGTTATTCAACAGTTCGGGCGAAAGCCGAAAGATACTATCTTCCAATATATCAACTTCAACAGGCATTTTATATCGGGTTTATGAGTATCTCTTGATAAGAGATATAGTTTATTTCGCAAAGGTACGCATAATATTTCAAATTCCGTGTTTAATCCTCATTTATAATGATATATGAAAGGCATTTTGTGAGAATCTGTTTTGTAAATCCGTCAAATCGGATTCCTATAACACTGATTATTAGTGCTTATTTCTTCGGGATGGCTCTCTTATCAAGAGATTCGTCTTTTCGCTCAACACATTTCACCATAAACATCCGGTCAAAAATCTTTCAGGATAAGGCTGTTTGCCTTGTCCACCACGCTTGTGTCAAGCGATGCGAGATAGATGCGCGTAGTCTCTTCCGAATCATGTCCCATGCCCTCGCTGATGACTGAAAGAGGGATGTTCTTGCTCTTGGCGACGCTCGCCCAACAATGCCGGGCAACGTGCATGGTCAGCGGTATGTTCAATCCTGCTAGACCGGCAACTTCCTTCAACGCCACATTGATGCGGCAGATGGCGTTACGGTATTGTGTCCGTTCATCGGAACAAGGGTTTGTGATTATCGGCAGGAGGTAGCGGGTGGCCGTATTCTCTCCATACTTGGCGATAATGTCTTCCATGCACTTCTCCCATTTGACTGTGAGTTGCTGCCCGGTCTTTCTTCTACGGTACGTGATTATTCCGTTCTTCAAGTCCGATTTTTTCAGATAGGCCATATCAATGAATGACATTCCACGGGTATAAAAGGAGAAGAGGAACATATCCCTTGCATAATCCAGATGCGGTTTCAGAATCAAATCAAGTTCCTTAATGTGCTTGATGGACTTCAATGGGATGGCGCGTTTTACCGTCTTCCCGATACCCGTGTAAACGTGCTTGAAAGGATGCTTCTGTTCCGTCAGTTCCTTTTCCACGGCACGGTTGTAAACGGCACGGAGTATGCGCATATAAAAGGAAACCGTGTTGGGGCAGATACCCTTTCCTTTGAGCCAGGCCTCGTAAAGCATCATGGTGTTACCGTCCATTTCGCACAAAAGAATGTCCTGCCCTTCACGGAACTTCATAAAACTGGCCAATGCCGCTGTATAGGTTTCTGATGTGCGGACTTTGCCAAGCTGCTTCAACTGTCCTATGATGCCTTGCATGAAACGGAACAGCGATTGTTCGCCCGTTTGCCTGTTGAATTTCTCGATGATACTATCAACGGAATAAATTCCTCCTTGCCTGTCGCATTGGGTGACTATGGCTTTCAACCGTCTGGCGTCCCAGTCGATATGTTCCGCCACTTTACGGAGATACCGTTTCCTGTTTTCGCCGATTTCGGGCAGGATTTTCATGGAGGAAGTTTTCTTGTCCCATTCTGTGTCAAATATGCGGTAGTCCGTCTTGACTTGGCGGACTATGCGCCCGTGGATTACCTGATAATATATGCTGCCCTCCTTGCCGCTTGCGGTGGAAGGACGAAATTTCACTTTTATGGATGCCATTCACTTTATTTTTGTCGTTTGGATTGATTCTCTTCTTCTCTCACTGTCTTGACCTGCCGGTTGAATATGACTAAAGTGGAATCCGCACCGACAACATCCACCAGTTTTTCGTATGCTCCGACGGTCACGGCCAGTTCCGGGTGCAACTCGTTAAGCATGATTGTAGTCACATGGTGTTTGTCTGCAACCGTTCTCAACCGCCTGTTTTCTTCCCGGTATTCATGCCATTGTACCCAACTGATGGCAAACAAGGTAAAGAATACAAGCGTACAACCAATGCCAGCCCATGCGTAAGGATTCTTGTGCCAGCCATCGGGAACTTTGCTCCATAACAGCCTTATTGCGCTTATTGCCTTGTCCGGGCGGATTATCTGCCATAGTTCCGATATGGCACTTTGCTTTTGGCGTGACTTTTCCGAAGCCAGTTTGTCATTCTCAATGTGGCTTGTCAGCCTTTCCAATATCTTGTTGAGCTGTTCCTTGATGGTGAGAACACCATGTTTGCGCATATCCTTCTCGTTGGCTTCGGTGTATAACCGCAGACTTGCTACCGCTTCATCACCTATTGATTGCTTGTATTCCTCGATGGCTTCCTTGCTTCCGAAAATGGCATTGACATTTTCCGGTGCATTGCCATTGAAGAACCGTATAACAGGCTCCAGCTTCGCTTCCAGCCTTTTCAATGCCTCGTTCTTGTCCGGGCTATCCTTTCCGTCCAGTTTCTTCTTGATTTCCTCGATGTCCACTGCCAATGCCCCAATAAGGTCGGTTAAGTTCTGCTTGTTGTCCTTCATCTTTTTCTCCTCCTTGGTTTATGTTTGTCCTTTTCGTTGTCATTCTCGCCCCAGCCGCTTTCGTTTCCTCCACCTCCGCCACCGGATGAGACCCTGGCTTGGTGCGGTTGTACGCACAACTCCATGAGTGTGCCGATGGTCACTTGAACGATATTTGAGCCGGATTCAGCAGAACCGCTAACATTGCCGTCCTCTTCCGTTTTAGTCGGTAATGGCTCTTTTATAAAAGTGTCTGCCGTATTGTTGTGAGATTCCACATCCTGCCAGATCGGTTGCGGCTGTTCTTGCACACGGGGCTTCCATTCCATGCCCTCTGCGATTTGGTTCCCGAAGAGCCTGTTCAACTTATAAAAACTCATACTCCGGTCTATCCGTGAGCCGCTGAACGAGATTTCATTCTTCGTGAACGACACTCCGATGATTTTGCCTTCGTTTCTATTGTATTTGAAATTCACCCCGATACCCTGTTTTGCCAGCTTGTCGCACAAATCCGACCAGCAGTTGCAATGGGGTAAGGCAGCTTTGACGGCATCATAGATTTGGTATTTCACCTTGTCCTTACCACGCAGGCGGTCACGCTTCACGTTCATCTTGCCCTTGGAGAAGTGCAGTCCGTATTCTCTCGTGAGAGCTTTGCATACTTTTACATTACGCACATTATCGTTGCTGTCGCTGATGGTGTTCCCGTCATTGTCCACCCTGTTGGCCACGATGTGCAGATGCTGGTGTTCCCTGTCGGTATGGCGGCACACGATGTACTGGGTGTTCGTTATGCCCATGCGCCGCATATATTCACGGGCAATTTCGACCATCAAGGCATCTGTCAGCTTGGGTGCATCCTCGTGTGCGAAGTCCAGCGAAATATGGTACACCGGATTTTTCAGCTTGCGTCCCGGCTTGTCATCCGCCTGTCCCTGCATACTCCTTGCTATGGTGGCGTTGTCATCCAGCCTCACGTCCTTGCTGTCGATGAGCCGTGCCTTCTTCGGGTTGTTCACGTAGTTCACCACTCTGGCGAAACTCGCCCGTTTTTTCAAATCGCCCATCATATCCTCTCTATGATTTTATTGAACTCGTCCAGCAAGTCCATGATTTTGCCTTTCAAAAGAGAAAAGCCCTGTTGGTGCGCCATCTTCGCCAGTTGGTTCAGGTTGTTACATCCTCCCTCCAGCATCCTTATCTGCCACCTGTCCTCCTGTGTCCGTGCCGCCACGACCTTGCCATGCAGCAACAGTTCGCGCAGAAAGTGCGACGGTTTCTTGCCCGCATCGGTAATCCGTTTCATGACCGCTTTCCACTCGGCAAGCGTGAGCCGTGTGGATATGGTCTTTGTCCTCGCCTTGCCTTTCACTGTTTTGGGGCGGCCTCCCTTGTTCCTGTTCTCCTGATATGTCATATCCGTTTTCTTTTATTCGTTAAACCGTTCTGTTTTTTAGGGCTGTAATCCGGGCTTGCCGTTTCCCGTGTGGCCGGGTCGCCGTTTGTGGCGTGGTTTTCGTGGACGAAAACATTAACTTGCCAGCCCTAAAAATATCCCTTCTAAAACGCTGTCGCTTGCTATTCCTGCCGCTTCATTCCTGTGGCTGTTCCTATTCCCGTGAACCAGATAAGGTACTGTCTTCCTCTAAAAATGGTGTGTTGTCGGCGGCATCCACGACTGCATTTTCCGCAGAGCCTTTCACTTCGCTTTCGGTTGTTGCAGCCGTTTCGGTTTCCGCTGTTCCTGTTCCTTCTATAATAGGATTGGAATGGGTCGGATTCATGGACGGCAAGCTATCCGTTCCCTCTGACGTTTCTTCTGTCGGTTTTTCTTTCTTCTTCCTTGCCGAACTGCGACGCAAAGTCTCTAATTGTTGCCCGTTGAAAAGGAATACACGTACCCCTTCGTATGCCTTGATTGTCTGGCGGTATGTCGGATTCTCGATGAGCCGCCCTGCTATCATCCACGACTTCACGCACACCATGTCTATAATGGAAGTCACGGGATTGGAATCAACACGGATTAGCCCGCGTTCCGAGAAATCCTCCAACAGACGGGACACCGCCTTACGGCCGATGCCCCATTCCTTGGCCAGTACCAGCATGGAGCCGTCCGCCTGTCCGGGATGGACGGCATAGCCCAATCCCCGTTTGGTGTTCTGTACTTCCGATACTGTTATCTTCGACAAGAGGGAAAGAAGATAGGTAAGGTTGCATATCCCGTCCGTGCTCCCGTGCAGGAAGTACCATGCCTCCACGGACATTGCCATCTCCAATTTGTAGCACGGCAAAACAAGCTGTTTCAAATTTTTCATAAGCCTTGATGTTTTTTGTTGTGTGTCTTACAAATTATCCTTTGGCGTTCTTGTCGGCCTTCCTGTTGGTAGCTTTCAGGCTCTTGATACGGTCTATCTGTTCCTTGGGAAACAAGACACGCCGTCCTATCCGCTGTCCTTTGATGTGTCCCAGCTTCTCGTGCCGCCAGATGGTCGCTATGCTCACGCCCCATTTCTCCGCCAGTTGCCGGATGGTGTAATACTCCGATGTGTCCTGTGGTGCCTGTTCCTGCCGGTATTCCTCAAACGCGCACCTCACGCTTGCGCCGATAAGCTGTTGAAGCTCGTCGCGCGATACCAGTACCATTTCTGTCTTATCTGTCATAATCCACTGATTTTAAGTTCGTGGCGGCAAAGGTAGGGCAATAATGAAACCTGTGAATTTGTGGTATTCTGTGAAATGACACCGCATGAAAAAAGCCGTCAAACAACTGGTGCTTAACGGCTTGTGGAAGTCTGTGGGTTGTGGTGAATTGTAGCCACCTGTGGGTTATGTCACTATTTTATCATGGGAAGCAGCTCTTTGAGCTTCGCTATAAAGGTTTTCTCCACGTTATACTTGGCGAGGCTTTCGGGTGTCAGACCCATAGAACGAGCTGCGGCTTCCCTGTAACCTTTCCAGTCCTTGAAGTAGGCTTTGGACAGCAGGATGGCGACACTGCGCATCTTGCCTTTCACGCAACTGCCGTATATCGTGGAGTAGTCGGCACGCATGACGGCACGGAGGAAATCCCGGTCGGAAACGGCATTTCCATCCAATAGAGGCTTGCCCTTGTCGGGGCCGCTCTGTACGGTAAAGGTGGTAAGGAAACGGTACAGCCTTAAAACGGGAACTTGTGCGGTCGTGCTGAACGCGCCGCCTTGCATTGTATCTGTGGCGGTAAAACCGGGTGATACTTCTTCTGTACAAGAGGGTATTGTTTTGGATATTGCCGACTTGGACTCGTTCTCGTGCAGCACGTTCCTCTTGATATATCCCATTGTCATGACGATATGGAACATCTTTATTCCTGCGGACTGTGCTTTCACATCATCATTTTGGGGCAGCATGGAAAGGTGGACGGCTTCCGCAAAATATTCCGTGAAGAGTTGTGCCAAATCCTTGTCGTTGGCATTGACAATATACTCCTTGACGGCTTGGATTTTCGCCTTGTCCACTTTGGCAAGCATGGCATACATTTCTTTCCCTCTGTTCCCATCTGAATCCTTTGCACACTTCCGTATGGCGGCACGGATGGTGTCGATGCAGTCGGTGGCTTCGGTACGTGTCATTGGTTTGGGAGAAATATCAGAACCTTCCGGCGATACTTGATCCTGTTCTTTTTCTGTAAAGAAGTATTGCCTTATGACTTCCATGCTCAGGTAAGCCACACCTGTACGGAAAGCCGCCTTGTTCAAGTCCGCATATTTGGAGCAGATGCCGTGAAGCCTTTTCGTGTCATCGTGAAGTTCGACAAACTTCCGTGCCAGCTCCTTATCCTCGTGTTCGGTGACATATTCCCTGATGCCGGCCAAAAGAAAAGGCAGGGGTTTCAGGCTGTATCGGATGTTCCGGCAAATATCCTTACAATCCGTTTCGCCACTGCCGGAAGATTTGCCGGCAAGCGATTCCGCAAGTTTCAGGCTCTCACTGATTACGTTGGACAGCTTGAACAGGTCGCTAATGATGTCAAACCTTGATTTTTCCATAAGCACCTCCTTATATTTCGATGATACCCTTGAAATCCTTTAACGCTATGACGGCCTTTTCCTCCGCGTCCAGTTTCAGGTAGCGGCGCAGTTGCGCCTCGCTGCTGTGTCCCGTGATGGCTTGGATGGAAGGCAGAGGGACACCTGCCTTGTACGCGTTGGTGGCGAAACTCCTTCGGGCTGTATGGGAAAGGAGCATGTCGCAGAACCTCCTTCCACGTTTGGGATTGAGCCGCTTCTCGTCAAAGCCGCAGTCATGTGTCCAGCCGAGCAACAGGCCGATGGTCTTCACCAGCTTGTTCATTTCATTGGGATGAACCGGGGGCAGTTTGCCGTCATATTTGGCGAGAATGGCTCTCACGCGCCTGTCAACGGGGATATAGACTTTCTTTTCCGTCTTCTGCTGGGTGATGAGTATGAACTCCGTGCCGCCGATTTCCGTTATCATGCCCTCGCATATCCGTGAATAGTCGGAAACACGCTGCCCGGTCAGACAGCCCACGATGAAAATATCCCTCACGTGCTCCAGCGTCCTTATGTGGGTAATCCTGCATTTGGAAAGTTGTGCCAATTTCTCGTCCTCGCTGATGTCAAGTGATTCCAGTCTCTTTTTCACAGCTTCCTTGGTGGAAAGGTCGAGGTCAAGCATTTCCTGTATCTGTTCCGGAGTGAGGTAAATGTTGTCCACCTCCTCCTTTTTCGGCACGAAGTCGGAATGGCGGAAGTCATCGCATTTGGTCAGCTTGTCCTCGTAGGCCGCCTTTGCCACCGTGCGGACATCGGTCATGTACGAGTTGATGGCGTTGGGCATCAGACCACGCTCCTTCCAGTAACCGACAAGGCTGTTGCGTGTTTCCATCGTCATGTCATCCAGTCCGAGTTTGCGGTGGGTCTCCTTTTGGTAGTTGCGAATCTGTTTTTGGATAATGCGCAGACCTTTTATATAGGCAGGTGATACTTTCACGGTACGGCCTTTCTTGGTGCGCCGTCCGGTTTCCATGTCTTCTATATAAGAGGTGAGGAAATCCTCAAACAGCATTTTGCCTTTGGGTTTGACCTCCACAATCTGCATCATACCGTTGAGCACGTCGTGTTTCACGCTCTCGATGATGTTCTTTGCCTCCTTGGGATTGAAGCCGTCAGCCTCAAATGCCGCCTTTATCCTCGCGAGGACTTGGGCGAACTGCCCGTACTTTATCCCGATGCTCGACATCAGGGCTGACGAAGTGTATTGCAGGCTGCGGTACTTTTCCCATTCAAGCTGCTTGATGGTGAAGCCCGTCACGACTTTCATGTTCGCCTTTCCGGTGCGTACACGGGCATAGATGGAACCGTAGTCTTCCTTTCCTGCCTTGGATGATTTGATGAAGATGAAATCCATACGCGATATATCCTTTGGTTACATGGTGCAAAGATACAAAATATACCCCGAAATATGGTATCAAATAGTACCAATATTTTCTAAAACAGTGAAATTTCGTGAGTATTCAAATCAAATGAAAACATCTGCAAATATCTGATATACAAAGATAACTCATAAAACGGAATTTCACTGAATATATTTAGTGAATAGTGGGCTACCATTTATTAGTAATACTTTCATATTCAGATCATTTTATTAATGAATTTATATTTTCCTATTACATAATACTTAAACAATGCAAAGTTACAATTGTCATTAGACTAATAAATTATACTGATTACAGATAAAAATACCTTTTTTACTGGATCTGATCAAATAGTTACGACCATCTATATTAGCAATAAGATCCGGATCCTATCATAAACTTTAAAAGGAAAGTATATCATTCATTCCTTATCTTCCCCTTAAATAATCAATTTAGTTACTCTCTTTATATGTGGATGGTTGTACTCGAAAATGTTTTTTAAAGAATTTATTAAATGCACTTTGACTCTCAAAACCAAGAAGAAATCCAATTTCCGGTAGGGAGATCTTTTCTTTCAAATATTTTAAAGATAATTCCATACGTAAATCATCAAGAATCTTTTGATACGAAGTACCCTCTGTCTTTAACTTTCTCTGAATATTACGTTCACTCATATTAAATCTTTCTGCAACATACTTCAAAGATAAATCATCATTTAAAAGACTATGCATAAGATACCTGCGAACCGTTTGAGACAAGCCATGATTCTGTGCTGTTTCCTGTATTTGTATCTCGTTCATATAATCTTCAAAAATCGCAAGCATCTCTTTATTTCCCGTTACGATTGGTAAATCCAATACCGTCTTATCAAAAACAAGAATCAACCGATCATGATTAAATATCACAGGACATCCCAGATACTCTTCAAGTTTATCCCTCCTCCCCTCTTCCTTATACATAGAGTACACAAGAATAGGGTACAGAAACCGCCCTGTAAAACTATAAGCATATTGGAGAAAAAAGCCACATTGCATTTCAATCCACTGTCTGGAGGCTATCGGATACAATCGTTCGAACTGAGGTTCTATCGATATTTCAAGAAAAAAATTAATATCATCCTCTTTCGTCACAAATGTATATATATCATTTATTGCCGGGTCGAATGGTGCATCATTCTCAAAAATATCACGCACAGTTTTACTTTGATTGAAAATATTAAAGAAACTGCCGGTCAAAACAAACGGTAACAAGAATCCCGTTTCCAAACCGATTCTGGAGTTACCTGTCTTTTTAACAATATATTCCAGATATACCCCCAGTATATCGGCATCAATTTTGGCTGTCGGATTTTGTAATATCGTATAATCATACTTCAATTCCACCAAAACTTCAGATAATTCGGCATGCGTAGTTCTAAAATGCTTTAAAAGCATATTTAATAATCCGGCTGTAATGAACATACATTTGTCGCTTTTGGACAAATATATGGCTTTATTTTCAATACGACAAAAGAATACCTGACTTATCTTTGCATTCCCAATAACAGAACTAATTTAATATGATAAAAACTATTAGGTATTATGACTATTATATATATGGGCATTAGTCGCTTATATTATACATTTGGTCATAAGTAGTAAGGCAGTTCGTCAAATAATCTCTCACAGCAGAGTTACTTGGTTTATCTTTAAACCTAAAATAATAATCATTATTATCAAACTAATTTATTATTCTACCTATGAAAATGTGATTCAGCAGAAATTAAAATTATTAGGAGCAGAATTCATCCGCTTTGTCAACATTATTGCGTAGAATGTTTAGTAACCTGCCCATGGACTAAATCAACTAAAAAATTAAATATGCAAAATCAAATTTTTATATTTCGAACATCAATAAAAAACAAACAGGATATAAAGCGTATCAAAACCCTTTTTACCCAATATCCTACTATTCATAAATGGAATGTAGATTTAGAAGACTGGGAAAAGATACTAAGGATAGAATGTTTGGAGATAACTCCAATTGATGTGCTGAATGCATTGCAAACAATAAATATCTATGCAGAAGAATTAGAGTAACTCTCATTAAAACCAAAATTCAGCCATTGTATCAACATAAAATTAAAGAGAAGATGAAAGAAGAATCATTACTGCATTTCGATAATTCGGACTATGACTACATTGATAGTTATAAATATACAATCATAGATAAGAAAAACAGGATCGATATCCCTGAAATAGTGAAAGCATTTGCCAAGCCTGGTCCAAAATGGTTTGAAGGACTATTTTCCCTAAGAAATAAAATAGCATCACTCTTCAAACTAAAAACGCCTGCTATGGTTGTAAAAAAAGAAGATAACGGCAGTAACAAATATGAAGTAGGAACACAGGCCGGAATATTCAAAGTATATGGTAAAACAGCAACAGAAATTATCCTTGGCGAAGATGATAAACATTTAGACCTAAGGATTTCGCTACTTCTGGAACAAAGTAAGTACAATGAAAACGAAAAAAAGATCACAGTAACGACTATCGTCAAGTTGAATAATAAAATAGGAAAATATTACTTTTTCATAATAAAACCATTTCACCGGACTATTGTTCCATTAATATTAAAACGCAACTTTAAACAACTGGAATCGGAAATCAATGCATAAAATAACCTATAAATACACTGTTTACAGATATGATAGATCGGGATATCCGTTTGAAATTAACATTGTTAACGGGAAATTACATCTATATATCTTCTGACTGTAAGAGTACGTACTTTTATACCACAAAACTACGTACTCTTTGTATATAAAACTACCTAATTAACAGACCATTAAATACGTAGTCTTGTATATAAAGAGATAGATAGTTATAACTCCCTGAAGCAGAAGTAGTCCAGACTTAGAATTGGATTTTATAACTAGGATTGGGCAGCATATTACTAACCTTTATTTTTTCGATTTTATTCTTTTGTTCATTATATCGATATCCATGTTGCCCTGTATATCCGGTAACATTTAGCAATTGTAACCCAAATTCGTGCGAAAGGTGTTTTTTGTTTAGTTTGTAACTCATACCTAAATCGGCAGTAAAAGCAGGTGAAAACTGTTTTACTAAAGGCTTGTGTCTCATTATGGATAATGTCTTTACTATCCATTAATACAACTTCATCAATGGGGGGATAGCGATCTCCTCCCTGATAAGAAATACGGAGATTAGTATTAAAAATATGTTGCCGGTGTTTTCCCCATATTCATTCTTTACCACCTAAAGCATTGAACAGGTACCTCCGATCGAGTCTCGTATTACGCCAGATCTTATCTCCGCCGCAATATTCCGACTTGAATACCGAGCCGGTAAGCATATAATAATACCCTTGGGTCAGATAGCGTTCCAATATAATCCGGACAAATAGTATATATATAAGCATTAAACGGTTTCTGTAGATTTATAGACTGACGGTTTATCCACAATTTTACAAAAATATCCTGTGCCAGCTTCAAGAGTGTCCTCCTATCGGAACATTAACACATTATAACATTGGCACATTATTAAATCATCTCTCAGCCAGATACACTCCGCCAAGAATAAAAGCACATCCAATCAATGCTATTAAAGTAATCCGTTCGTCTATTACAACGGCAGAAGTAATCAGTGTGACCAATGGCACAACGTAAATATAATTGGCTGCACATACCACCCCCAAACGTTTCACTGCCAATGTCCACATTATATAGCAAAGCATGGAAGCAATGACTCCCAGAAACAATAAATTCGCAATCACCAGCGGTTGAAACAGAATAGTGATATCTGTCTGCAAAGGATAAAAGAAGAAAAAGGGAAGCAATGTCAATATACCATAGAAGAAAACTTTACGCGTAATAAAAAGAGTAGAGTAATTAGAATTCATACGTTTCAGCAGCAAACAATAGATGGCCCACATCAAAGCAGCAACCAAAGTCAGAATATCTCCCAACGGACTGATACGAAGAATAAAACTACCATTGAATACTACTAAAGCCACACCAGCCAATGCCATCAAAGAACCGATAATCAACTTCGGTTTCAATCGCTCGCCTTTATATAAAAAGAAAGAGAGAAAAGCCGCCAATATCGGAGCAGTACATATGATAAGCGATACGTTGGATGCAAGTGTCATGCCAAGAGCTGTATTCTCGGCAATGAAATAAAGTGAACCACCCGTAAGTCCGAGGAGTACAAAAACACCTTCGTCCCTCCATGATTTAGCCCACAAAATACGGGGCGAAAAGAACCAGATACAAATGTAAGCCATGATGAAACGGTAGAACAGGATATCAGTGGCAGAAAGACCGTAACCAATCAAAACTTTAGTTGAAACGAAGGTAGTCCCCCAGATAGCAACTGTTACTGCTGCCATAAGATGAAACCAGACGGAGGGTTTAGTTGTTGTATTCATGCTTTATGCTTAGAAGAAAAAAATCGCAGCAAAGATAGGTATATCCGAGCATAGTTTTTTATATCTTTGCGCCTCATTTCAAAAAGACCAACTAAAAAAACATCGATGCAAGGAATAAAAAACTTAACTCAAGGTCCTATCAATCGCCAGTTGTTCAACTTAGCAATGCCGATTATGGCAACCTCATTCATACAGATGGCATACAGCCTGACAGATATGGCATGGGTAGGGCGTCTGGGTAGTGAAGCAGTAGCTACAATAGGCTCTGTGGGTATCCTTACATGGATGTCCGGTTCTATTTCTTTATTAAACAAAGTAGGTTCCGAAGTTAGTGTAGGCCAATCCATAGGAGCACAAAATCAAAAAGATGCACGCCATTTTGCATCACATAACATTACAATTGCACTGATCATTTCTCTATGTTGGGGTGGACTGCTTTTTCTTTTTGCCAGCCCCATAATCAGAATATACGAACTGGCACCACATATCACGGATAATGCTATCTCCTACCTCCGGATTGTATCTACCGGATTACCTTTTGTCTTTCTTTCGGCTGCCTTCACAGGTATATATAATGCAGCGGGCCGAAGTAAAGTGCCCTTTTATATCAGTGGTACGGGGTTAATAATGAATATCATACTTGATCCTCTCTTTATATTCGGTTTGGGACTCGGAACAAACGGAGCTGCTTATGCCACCTGGCTGTCACAAGCTACCGTGTTTGGTATTTTTATATATCAGCTACGTTACCGTGATGCACTGTTAGGCAGTTTTCCCTTCTTCACCCGATTAAAAAAGAAATATACACACCGTATTTTAAAGTTAGGATTACCAGTAGCAACGCTCAACACCCTGTTTGCCTTCGTCAATATGTTCCTTTGCCGTACAGCTTCAACGCATGGCGGCCATATCGGATTGATGACTTTTACTACCGGTGGACAAATTGAAGCCATAACCTGGAATACTTCACAGGGGTTCTCAACCGCACTAAGTGCTTTCATTGCACAAAATTACGCTGCAGGACGAACAGAGCGAGTTATACGTGCCTGGCATATGACCTTGTGGATGACAGGAATATTCGGAACGTTCTGCACATTGCTATTTGTATTCTTTGGCAATGAAATATTTGCTATTTTTGTACCGGAACAGGCTGCATATGAAGCTGGAGGGGTATTCTTAAGGATAGACGGATATTCACAACTATTCATGATGCTGGAAATTACCATGCAAGGAGTATTCTATGGCATCGGGCGTACAGTTCCACCGGCTATTATCAGCATCACATGTAACTATATGCGCATTCCACTTACCATTTTTTTCGTTCGTTTAGGAATGGGAGTCGAAGGTATCTGGTGGGCAGTATGTGTTACTACAGTAGCTAAAGGACTGATACTCTTGACATGGTTTGCAATTATACGTAAAAAAGTGCTTTCAGTCAACAAAACATAAGAGATGATTGTTTTTGAAATAAAGGAACGACAACGCAACTAAATATTTTTTTTATCTTTGCCCCGTTCTAAGATTTAACATTAATATTAATTTAATAAAAGTATGAAAAAGATTAAGTTTATGGCCTTCTTTTTGAGTGCGGCCTTAGTATTTGGAAGCTGTGGAACAATGAACAATACTGCCAAAGGCGGAATAGTTGGTGGTGGCTCAGGTGCTGCTTTGGGCGCAATCATCGGTGGAATTGCCGGTAAAGGTAAAGGTGCCGCTATTGGTGCTGCTATCGGAACAGCTGTTGGTGGTACCGCAGGTGTATTGATTGGTCGCAAAATGGATAAAAAAGCAGAAGAAGCAGCACGAATTGAAGGTGCACAAGTAGAACAAATCACTGATAACAATGGATTGGCTGCTGTGAAAGTGACATTTGATTCCGGTATTCTTTTTGGTTTCAACTCTTCTACATTGAGTAATACTGCCAAACAATCATTGCGTGAATTTGCAGGTGTACTGAAAAGTGATCCCACTATAGATATCGCTATTATCGGCCATACTGACAAAGTAGGTACACAGGAAGCCAACCAAAAGGTTTCTAACAATCGCGCTTATGCTGTAGAAAATTATCTTCAGTCATGTGGTGTTCAGCCTTCTCAATTTAAGACAGTAGAAGGAGTAGGTTATTCACAATATGACGAAGCACTGACTGCAGCTCAAAACCGTCGTGTGGAAGTTTATATGTATGCCAGTGAGCAGATGATTAAAAATGCAGAAGCCAGTAAGTAAAATACTTCGTTTTATACGCAATCTGCTGCTTTTTTTCTTCGTATCGACTTTGCTTGCAGTTATCATCTACCGGTTTGTTCCGGTATATGTTACTCCGTTAATGGTCATCCGAAGCGTGCAGCAGATAGTATCAGGAGATAAGCCCACGTGCAAACACACGTGGGTTTCTTTTGATAAAATCTCCCCTCACCTGCCTATGGCAGTTATCGCTTCCGAAGACAACCGTTTTGTAGAGCACAACGGGTTCGATTTCAAAGAGATAGAAAAAGCGATCAAAGAAAATGAAAAAAGAAAAAGAAAAAGAGGTGCGAGTACCATCAGCCAACAGACTGCAAAAAATGTATTTCTTTGGCCCCAATCATCGTGGGTACGAAAGGGATTAGAGGTCTATTTCACGTTTCTCATCGAAACATTTTGGTCAAAAGAGCGGATCATGACGGTATACCTCAACTCTATCGAAATGGGTAAAGGCATTTATGGGGCACAAGCCACTGCGAAATATAAATTCAATACTACGGCAGCCAAACTGACTAAAGGACAATGCGCCCTCATTGCTGCCACGCTTCCCAATCCGATACGTTTTGACTCGGCTCATCCGTCATCTTACATCCTGAAACGACAAAAACAGATATTGAGACTGATGAACCTGGTACCTAAATTTTCACCTGTAGAAAAAGAGAAAAAAGTCTCAAAACCACAAAAGGAAAAGAAGCGATAACCTTCTAATCAGTATTCATCTACAAAATTATAACTCTTATGAAGAAATACATCTCATTTCTTTTCTCTCTGCTCTGCCTGTCAGTCGGTATGAGAGCCCAACGTACAGAAGTTTACGCTCCGCACATACAAACGGTGCAGGTAATAGCCAACGATGATTATAACGCTCCGGCAATTATAACATTAGAAGCCGGAGAATATGTGGAAATATCTTTCGATGAACTTTCACATGACTATCATCGCTATCAGTATGTTCTCTCCCACGCCAATGTAGATTGGACTCCTTCCAACCTTTCGGATATAGACTATCTGGACGGATTCAATAATAACCCGATTGAAGACTACGAAACATCTGTCAACACCACGATGCCCTACACACACTATCGTCTCAAATTGCCCAACGATGAAGTGCGCATGACATTGTCAGGCAATTATATCGTGACTGTTTATGACGATTCTGATAGTAGCAAGCCTATCTTCAAAACCTGCTTCCGGATACTGGATAAACAAGTCAATGTATCGGCTGTAGTAAGCAGTGATACAGAAATAGACCGCAACAAAGGACACCAGCAAGTTAGCTTCAATGTTAATTACAAAGGATACACAATTCGAAATCCGCAACAGGAAATAAAAGTACAAGTGATGCAGGATGGACGTACGGACAACATGGTAACAGGGGTAGTGCCAACTTATGTAGGTCCCGATGAACTGCGTTATACACACAATCGTGCCCTGATATTTCCGGCCGGAAATGAATACCGTAGATTTGAAACTGTCAGCACACGTTATGCGAATATGGGAGTAATGAGCCTGCAGTTTCACGATCCCTACTATCACGCAACCCTCTTTCCAAGCGAACCGCGTACAAAAAACTACAGCTACGATGAAGATCAAAACGGACGGTATCTGATTCGCTACGATGATGCAACAGACAATAATATTGAAGCCGATTACTTTTTTGTGCATTTCAGCCTTCCCTGGGAAGATCCTTTTATAGATGGTAAACTCTATCTGGAAGGAGAATTCACTTATGATAACTTCAATTTGCAGAGTGAGATGAAATACAACAAAGAAACTTATGCGTATGAGTCTGTGCAATTATTGAAACAGGGAGCTTACAATTATCAGTATTTGTATGTACCCAATGGAAGTACCAAAGGCGAAACCGGACCGGTAGAAGGAAACTATTATGAAACAGAAAATGAATACCTGATTTTGATATACAATCGTGCATTTGGCGAACGATATGATAAACTGATAGGTATGCAACTCGTAAAATTCAGACCATAGTCAGAATAAAATAAAGAAGGGAAGTACTAAAAAGCAAGTACTTCCCTTCTTTATTTTTATTCTATTGACGATCAGGCGAAGATATCACTCCGTTCAATATAGGCTATTACATCTCCTTTATTAACAGTGGCTCCTTGCTGGGCACATACTTCAACAACACGGCCCGTAAATCCGGTCAGCAATTTCTCATATTCACCCCATGGTGTAGAAAGGTAGCAAAACGTTTCGTCGTGCTGATATTTACGACCGATAAACGGCGCAGTAGAAGGACCTTCTACTGATACTTCCCAAAGCACTTGTCCCTTATCCGGGGCAATAATGGGATCGGCTTTTGCACGTTTCAACTTTCTTATCTCTTCTTCAGAGTATCCATTCTTCGCCATAGCAGCATCTTTTGCGTGTTCCAAATCGGTCTCAAAGCGTTTTTTGGCAACTCCCGATTTGTAGTCACGATATTGACGGTCGTGCATAGCCAATTCAAAGAGCTCTTCATCATCCTCTCCATATTCCCAACCGTTCTCGTCCATCTCTTTTCTGTAACCTTCCAAAGCATCCGGATAATTCGATTGTGGGTCAGTATCTACAAACTCATATCCTTGAGATTTTGCCAGTTCAATGATTTCAGGAGCAAGCTGCCCCGGTAAGCGTCCACTTTTTCCCAGAATCATATCCCAAGTATGATTGTCAATCATCGTCCAACGTTCTTCACCCTTTACAAGCTGCATCACATTCATTAATGCCACATTCTTCACATATTGACTAAATGGCGTTACCAATGGGGGATAACCGAGTTTTGGCCATACATACTCTACTTCATCAAAAAGTATTACCAGCAAATCATCGATACTCAGTTCCGGTTCGTTTTTACCTCTCAATATCATATTAATCCCTGCATGAACACCCTTCAAATCAGCCATCATAGATCCCATCATACCACCAGGAAGCCCACATTTTAAAAGAAGAGATGACATCTGCTTGTTAGTAGAATCCATAAAATATCCTAAAAAGTCGTCAATAAATTCCTGAGTCATGGCACGTGCCTTCATATAAGCTTTCATATTGATCTCAGGCACATCATAGCCTTTATCTTTGAGCATCGCCTGTACCGAAATTACATCCGGATGTACTTTACCCCACGACATAGGTTCCATAGCCACATCAATAATATCAGCCCCATTCTCACAAACTTCGAGAATAGATGCCATTGAAAGACCTGGTCCGCTATGCCCATGATACTGGATAATTATTTCAGGATGTTTCTCCTTTATAGCTTTTGTCAGTCTGCCCAACATTCCGGGACGACCGATACCTGCCATATCTTTCAAACAGATTTCGGGTGCACCGGCTTCTATCAACTTATCGGCAATATCGGCGTAATATTCAACAGTATGTACCGGTGAATGGGTAATACAAAGAGTAGCCTGAGGAATCATCCCCCCTTCAAGAGCATACTTAATAGAAGGAATAATGTTACGCACCTCATTCAACCCACAAAATATCCGCGTAATATCCACTCCTTGAGCATGTTTTACTTTATACATCAACCGCCGTACATCAGCCGGTACGGGATACATACGCAGACCATTCAACCCGCGATCAAGCATATGAGTCTGAATACCTGCTTCGTTAAAAGGTTTGGTAAATGCACGTACGGCTTTATTCGGATTCTCTCCATACAGCAGATTTACTTGTTCAAAAGCTCCTCCGTTAGTTTCGACACGGGCAAAACAGCCCATTTCTATAATCAATGGAGCAATTCGCACTAATTGGTCTACGCGGGGTTGATATTTACCGGACGATTGCCACATGTCCCGATAGACGAGACTGAATTTAATTTCCTTTTTCATTGCCGTAATCTAATAAGGTGATTTTACATAATTTGGTTAACATGTCATCTATTACAAATATACAGAGTTATCTGACATAAAGACAAAATAAATCTAAAAAAGTTTAGTAAAAAGGATATGTTTTATATCATATTGTCACAAAACAAAAGAAATAAGAAGATTTTCACCTTCTTATTCCTTACAATTAAACAATAACAAGCCGTCTAAAACCACAGATTAAAATAAACACGGCTAATTCTCTTTCAATTTAAAATCTATCTAATTTATACCTATTGATTAAACAAAATCCTTCAATTCCTGTTGCAGTCTCTGACGTGTGAAAAAGATACGGCTTTTTACGGTACCTAATGGTAAATCAAGCTTCTCAGCAATCTCACGATATTTAAATCCTGAAACATGCATAGAAAAAGGTACTTTATATTCCTTGGGCAATGCATTAACAATGCGGCGCATCTCTTTGAGATCATAAGCTCCCTCGGTACTTTCAAATCCGGAATCTTGCGGCAAATTCAAATGATAAAGATTGTCTGTCTGGTCTACAAAAGTCTGATCGCGTACAATCTTACGATAATTATTAATAAAGATGTTACGCATGATGGTATACATCCATCCTTTGAAGTTTGTATCCGGGATATATTTGTCCTCGTTATCCAAGGCCTTAAGTGATGTTTCCTGCAACAAATCATTTGCTTCCTCACGGTTAGCTGTTAACTTATAAGCAAAACGAAGCAACTCTTCCTGAACTCCTATTAAATCTTTCTTAAAACTTAAACTTTTCATACTTAATGGTTTTTACGGTTAATATTTCGTTTCATTATCGATGTTGCAAGTTTAAAGGTATTTTTAGACTTTAGTAGGGGGGAATTCGTCTTTCTTTGGGGTGAAAACTATCAAAAAACAGTTTTTAGGTGCTTTTTGATAGTTATTGGGTGCTATTGATGATTTTTATTCTCTGTTCTATTGCAAGAATGATCACTTTCACCTATCTTTGAAAGTATTAATAACCCTAACAAATACACAAAATTATGACTCTATTAATCATTTTAGGAATTATCGTCATACTTGGAATCATGGTAGTTTCGATGTACAATTCACTGATAAAATTAAGAAATAACCGTGAAAATGCATTTGCAGATATAGATGTACAGTTAAAACAGCGTCATGATCTGATACCACAATTGGTAGATACCATAAAAGGTTACGCCACCCACGAAAAAGAGACATTAGACCGGGTGATACAGGCTCGTAACGGAGCAGTCAATGCATGTACGATCGACGATAAAATCAATGCGGAAAATCAATTGACATCTGCTCTTTCGGGATTGAAGATTACGTTGGAAGCTTATCCTGATTTAAAAGCCAATCAGAACTTTCTTCAGTTACAGGAAGAAATATCAGATATTGAAAACAAATTAGCATCAGTCCGCCGCTATTTCAACTCAGCTACAAAGGAACTGAACAATGCTGTTCAGACATTTCCTTCCAACCTGATTGCCGGTATGTTTGGCTTCCACAAAGAAATTATGTTCGACCTGGGAACAGAACAGCGTGCCAATCTGGAACAAGCCCCTAAAATTAATTTCTAAACTCCTCACGGATAATTGATAAATCATGCAATACATCGGAATTCAAACACAACAGAACCGGAATAATATTCGTTCCGTATTTCTGCTGTTTCTGTTTCCTTGTTTAGTAGGGGTACTCTCCTATCTGTTCTGTTATTTGCTGGTAATGCTTACGCAAGAACAATATGTGGACTATAGTCGTATGGATATGGTGAATGACATATTCCTCCAATCTATACCTTATATAATAGGAGGTGTTACGATCTGGTTCCTTATTGCCTATTTTGCCAACACAAGCATTATCAAAGCTGCTACCGGAGCAAAGACACTGGAACGCAAAGAGAACAAGCGCATCTATAATCTGGTAGAGAACCTCTGTATGTCACAAGGTATGAAAATGCCGAAGATTAACATCATCAATGACTCTTCTCTGAACGCCTATGCCAGTGGAATTAATGAGCGTACTTACACTGTTACACTTTCCCGTGGGATTATTGAGAAACTAGACGATCAGGAGCTGGAAGGAGTCATAGCACATGAATTAAGTCATATCCGTAACCGGGATGTACGTTTGCTGATTGTTTCCATCGTATTCGTTGGTATCTTTTCTATGTTGGCGCAGATTGCCATACGTTCTATTTATTATAGTTCGCGTACACGTAGTAGCAATAGCAAAGGAAACGGTGTTATTGTGTTGATTCTGATTGCTCTCATTGTAGCTGCCATTGGCTATTTCTTTGCAAGTCTCATGCGTTTTGCCATCTCACGCAAACGTGAATACATGGCAGATGCAGGTGCTGCCGAAATGACAAAGAATCCGCTTGCTCTTGCCAGTGCGTTACGTAAGATTTCAGCCGATCCTGATATTGAAGCCGTAAAAAGGGAAGATGTAGCCCAACTTTTCATAGAACATCCGGGTAAACAGGCAAAGAGTAGTTTCAGCGGACTCAGTGGACTGTTTGCAACCCATCCTCCTATTAAAAAGAGAATTGAGGTATTGGAACAATTCTAAAAACGTCCATAACCTCATCTTTAAAGCATATAAAAACTTTTGCCATATAAATACGAATTTATTAAAACGCAAATGAACGCAGATTTTCACTAATTAGATTGCTGCGTTATGATTAAAAACAATATTCCATACAGAAAATCTGCGTTCATCCGCGTTTATCTGCGTTTCAATAATAATCCACTAAATAATCAATTGTGATATATTTACTGTATTTGTAATTACAATGTTATTTTTCCGAGGTTTTCGTAGTTCTTTTGTGATTTTTTCATAGCTTTGCCTACATATACATAAAAACACTTTATTTAATTATTTTATGAAACTAATCAAATCTCTCATCCTTTTGGCTGCGATAGCAGTTTCTGTCCCATCATTCGGACAAGGACTGAAAGCATTTAAGCTGAAAAACGGTCTTTCCGTATATATATGGGAAGACAACACGAAATCTGACGTATTCGGATTGGTAGGAGTACGTACAGGGGCAGTTAATGATCCTGCCGAGTATACGGGTTTGGCTCATTATCTGGAACATGTAATGTTTAAAGGAACCGACAAGATTGGTACACTCGACTGGACTACCGAAGAACCTATTTACCAACAAATCATCGCCAAGTATGATGAAATGGCCGACGAAGCTGATCCGGTAAAAAAAGAGGCTATCGGTAAAGAAATTAATGAATTGACTATTCAGGCCGGTAAGGTGAGTGTATCCAACGAGTTTTCTAATTTGATGGAAAGTATGGGAGGTAAAAACCTAAACGCTGCCACAGGTATGGATTTAACCTATTACCACAATTCTTTTCCTGCTTTCCAAATCAACAAATGGCTGGAAATCTCTTCTCAGCGTTTTCTGAATCCTGTATTCCGCACCTTCCAATCTGAGCTGGAAACGGTATATGAAGAATACAACCGCGGACAGGATAATCCCTGGCGTGTGCAATACGATTTTATTCAAAGTAAAGCGTACGAAGGACACCCCTACTCACGTTCGGTACTTGGTTTGCCCGAACATCTGAAAAACCCTCGGTTAAGCCAGTTAATCAAGTTCTACAATGACTGGTACACAGCAGAAAACATGGTATTGGTTTTGGTAGGTAACGTAAATGCCAACCAGATCAGTGGCAGAATAGCATCTACTTTCGGCCGTCTTCCTCAAAAAGCAACTCCCGAACGTAAAACCTATCCTGATCTGAATATTAAAGGCCGTACACAATATACGGCTAAAATTGGTCAATATCCATCAGTATGCATGATTTACAAAGGTGTACCAGCCGGACATCCGGATGAAAAACCCCTGGAAATAGCACTTGCATTATTACACAACAGTAGTGCTACCGGCGCACTCGATAAACTATCAATTGATGGTGAAATAACAAATGGTTCCGCATCTCTGGAAGCCAATCGTCAGCAAGGTCGTTGCAAAATAGCAGTAACTCCATTGTATGATGAAAACCAAAGACGTTTTGAATCAAACAAGAGTGCCGAAAAGAAAGCATTGAAAGCGATTCAGCAGATTGCTAATGGTGAAGTGGAAGATTGGATCATTAATGCCATCAAAACCAATATGTGCCGCGAATTCGATCAGGTCATGGAAGCAAGTGAAAACAAAGCACTCATTCTTTTACAAGCTTTTATCAATGAAGAAGATCTGGGACAGGTGCTCAACTACAAAGATGAAATCATGGCTATCAACATTGATGACATTAAGCGTGTAGCTAAACAATATCTGAGCAATGATTACTTAGCTCTTTATATAGAAAAAGGAAAATTGAGCAAAGATGCCAAAATAAAGAAACCAGGATACAAACCGATCGAACCTCCTGTAGGTAAACAGTCGCTCTATGCACAACAATTCAAGAGCTTACCTATTGGTCAGGTAGAAGAGAAGTTTATGAATTTTGGCGAAGTACAGACAAAACGGATCAACGACCGTTCTAAGCTGTTCTATACTGCCAACTCAGAGAATGAGGTATTCAGCCTGACACTGAAATATGGCGCGGGAGAACGTACATTCCCTAAAATTGGTATTGCTGCCAGCTTAATGAATAATGCAGGTATCATGGGGATTTACGAACCGCAAGAACTGAAAAAGGAACTTAGCAAATTGAACGTCAGCTGTAATGTATTTGCCGGTGATGACTATCTGTACATCTCAATGCGCGGATACGAAAACAATCTTCCGGAAGCCTGCCAGCTACTTGCCCGCCAGATCTTAATGCCAAAATTGGATGAGAAACAGTTAAGCCGTATCAAAGGTAGTACATTAGGATCACGTCAACAGCGTAAAGACAATGTACAGACCTTGGGAGTTGCTTTGAATCAGTACATCCGTTACGGAGATAAATCTCCTTTCATAGATGAACTGACCGACAAACAAATCCTGGAGTTACAGATATCAGAACTGACAGGTGATATCAATCGCGCTTCCAATTATGAAGCAGAAATCTACTATACAGGTACGTTGCCTTTCGACAATGTATATGAAATTCTGAGCAAAAACCTTCCGTTGGTGGCTAATGAGAAACCGACCGATTCACCACAGGTGAAACCGATAGCTCCCGTTACAGAAAACACAGTTTATTTCCTGCCGAACTCAGATGCAGAACAAGCTCAGATTTACTTCTTCATGCCGACAGCAAACTATGACAAAAAGGATGACGTATTGCGCGATGCATTCTACCAATACTTTTCCGGAGACTTCAACGGATTAGTGTTAAATGAGCTTCGTGAAAAACGTTCTATGGTCTATTCTGCATATGGGATAGTTACAACACCTATCCTTCCAGGGTATCCGACTACTTTCATCGGACAAATCGGCACACAAAACGACAAAGCCAATGAAGCATTAGCCCTCTACATGGATTTGTTGCGCAATATGCCGGAAAATCCGGATCGTATGGACAATATCAAGAGCTATCTACGCCAGGAAGCACTCACTACACATCCGGACTTCCGCGATAAAGCTCAATACTTTGAACAGTATAAGAGAGTGGGATATACACAAGACCCCGCTATTGAAAACATACCGAAAATTGATGCTTTGACTTTTGATGATATAATGAAGTATTATAAAGAAAACATCAAAGACAAACCAATTGCTATCGGTATCATGGGTAACCCCAAAGATATCAATGTAGAAGAACTGAAAAAATTCGGAAAAGTGGTAAGATTAACAGAGAAGAAACTGTTTAATACCAAAGATACATTGTTCTAAGAACTGAAAAGTAACTGATAATATGCAATCCCTGTTTGTAATACATTTATTACAGGCAGGGATTGCCATTTCCGGACATTAAAGCATTATAACGACCTCCTTCTTTTTCTGTTTAATTTCATTAAATAAAGTACAGTTAATCTGTATTTTAGTATATTTGAATGTTAGTAATAAAAAAGAGTAGCGATATGAAAACGAATAAACGTACTATTACCTTAATGCTCCTGTTGATTATCGGTTTATCCGGAGTTTCTGCTCAAAGTAAGAAAGAGCAAAAAGAACAAAGAGAACAAGCTGTGAAAGAACAGATTGTATCGGAGAAGTATAAAATTAGTGTGAGTACCGCCTATCCTCGCCGTGGTAAGACCGTCTACTTATCTTCACCTTATTCACTGGAGATAAGAAATGATTCTGTTATTTCGTATCTGCCTTTCTATGGACGCGCATACTCCATCCCTTATGGTGGAGGCGACGGATTGATATTTAAAGCACCTCTTGATGAATATGAAATGAAAATGAATAAAAAGGGAGCTGCAAAGATCGAATTTATAGCCCGGAGCCCGGAAGACAGGTTTAAGTTCAGCTTAACCATCTATCCCAATGGTTCAACCAGCATCAACGTCAACATGCAAAACCGTGAATCGATAAGTTTCTCGGGAGAAATGGAAGAGAAAGAGTTATAGGGAGAGTTATAGAGTGGTAAGGTTATAACCCTACCACCCTATAACCTTATAACTTTACATCTTCTTCCTCCTCCTCCCCTTTCAGAATCGGCAGGCAAATTTGATACTTTACTGCCAGAATGCGCGTTACAAAGACGCTGCATCCACTTATTATTTGCGTAACGACAGAGTCCAGTCCTAAAAGGTGACACATCCAATATACAACACCACCTACCACACATGCCATGGCATAAATCTCTTTACGAAATATCAAAGGAATCTCATTAATAAACACGTCACGAATCACACCGCCTGCCGCACCGGTAATGCTCCCCATCATGATAGCAACCCAGAATGGGTATCCCAAAGCTATACTCTTTCCCACACCTACTACAGTAAACAGAGCCAGACCGACGCTATCAAATACAAAGAATGTATTATGCAAATGAATCAGATGTTTACCAAAGAAAATCACCCATAACAGAGCCATTGCCGTACAGATCAGATAGACGGGATTTGTCATCCACCCGGGAGTAACCCCAAGCAATACATCACGAATAGTACCACCGCCAATGGCAGTAGCCAGACCCACCACATAAGCTCCGAACCAATCAAAACGTTTGGCAGAAGCCAGACGAATACCACTGATTGCAAAAGCAAACGTACCTATAAAATCCAGAATTTGAACGAATGTTGGCATATCCTACTTTTTTTGTCTGCAAAGGAACAAATAATTCCGCAAGAAAGCGTACTTTTGTTTTCAGAAAAATAGATAGAAGAGCGATATGAAAATAACTATTGTTGCCGGGGCCCGCCCTAACTTTATGAAAATAGCGCCTATCACACGTGCCATTGATGCTGCACGGGCGCAAGGTAGAAGAATCTCTTACCGGTTGGTATACACCGGAAGACGCGATGATACCAGTTTGGACGCTTCTTTATTTGCCGACCTCCATATGAGGCAACCGGATGTTTTTCTGGGAGTTAGTGATAGCAATGCCACTCAATTAGCTTCGGGCATTATGGTTGCTTTCGACAAGGAACTGACAGAGAATCCCGCACATATCGTTCTTGTGGTCGATGATCTTACAGCTACAATGAGCTGTGCCATCGTTGCCAAGAAACAGGGAACTAAAGTAGCGCATCTTGTAGCCGGTACCCGCTCATTTGACATGAACATGCCCAAAGAAGTAAACCGGATGATCACTGACGGGCTATCCGATTATCTGTTTACGGCAGGCATGGTAGCAAACCGCAATCTAAACCAGACCGGAACGGAGGAAGCCAATGTATATTATGTAGGAAATATTCTTATTGATAACATCCGCTATAATCGTAATCACTTTATTCGTCCGCTTTGGCTTTCCGTACTCGGTGTAGAAGAAGGAGATTATCTTCTGCTCACCCTCAACAGACGGGTATTGCTGAACAAAAAGGAGAACCTGCGCCGACTGATGGAAACAATTATAGAGAAAGCGGCCGGCACGCCAATTGTTGCCCCAGTGCATACCTATGTACGTGATGCAATCAAAGAGCTGAGTATCTCTGCTCCCAACCTTCATATCATGCCTCCGCAAAGTTATCTTTCTTTCGGGTATCTTATGAATAAGGCAAAAGGTATTATCACAGACTCTGGCAATCTGGCTGAGGAATCCACATTCCTGGGAGTTCCCTGTATCACACTGAACAACTACTCGGAACATCCGGAAACATGGCGTATCGGAACCAATGAGCTGGTAGGTGAAGATCCCGCCGCACTGGGCAAAGCAATGGATACACTGATGAAGGGAGAATGGAAACACGGCGGACTGCCCGAACGCTGGGACGGACGGACAGCCGACAGGATTGTGCAAATATTATTGTCTTGATTTCTTTTCAGAAAGAAAGGTACAGAGATACCCCAACTTATAAAAAGCAAAAAGATTCAATGAAGGATGCTGGCTGGTAAGATTGCTTACCAGCCTTTTTTCATTATGCTTGAATAAGAAAACGACGACAGGCACCATTTGCAGACGTTTTACAATAGTATACCATCGTAACAACTTTACATGCGAATGCATCTGGTCAATGTGTCCGTCAAGATTACGGACCGCCCTGCGTATTTTCATAAGAAACTGTTCACTGTTTTCTTCCACCAGATGATATACCGCATTGTCTATATGCAATATTTCTACTCCCGCTTGCTCCAATTGCATTCCGAACAATGTATCTTCGTATCCCAAATGGAATGATTCATCAAAACAGACCTTCAGAAAAGCATCTCTACATATCATAAAATTCATGCTGATAAAGCGGTTATAAGGCTCCCGATTTCTTTGTTCAGCACTCTGCTCTTCAACAGCCATTCCATATTTATAACGTAATATGGCATTGGCGGGAATATTTTTACGCGGATAAACGAATCCACCACAAACCACCAGACCGGGACGAGCCACCTTAAGATACTCAGCAATGAAAAAGTCGGATACTGGCATGACGTCCGAGTCTAGAAACAACAGATAAGGATATTGTGCCTCCGAAGCCAGATAATTACGAATACGGGCAGGGCCCTGATTTTCTTCCTTTTGCAGATAGCGGCAACCTTGCCATTCTGCTATTTTCCGGTTCTGTTGACGAATGTCTTCACAGGAGGCATCATCAGCCAGCAAAATCTCAAAAGGGATTTGCAAAGCAACTGCCTGACTATGTACTTTCTCTATTAACGGCAGACAGACAGCATTGTACGTAGGTATCAATATAGAAATCATTATCAATCACAATTATAGGAGACAAAAGTAATACAAAAAAGGTTATTAAGAACTACGTTTTCAAGAGTAATTTGTTAACTTTGCCACCTCATGTTGAAGTATATGAAGCTACTATATAAAAAACTTATCCTTTTATTTCTGCTCGTATTTGCTGCGTCACAGTCTTTTGCGCAGCTAAAGGGGGTTATTACAGACTCAATTACACACGAGCCACTGATGTATATTTCTGTTTACTATGAAGGAAAAGGCGTTGGCGGAGTGTCCAATGCCAATGGTGAATATCAGATAGAAACCCGTAAAAACTGGAACGAAGTAACCTTCTCATCTATTGGTTACCGTACTAAAGTCATCAGACTGACTCCCGGACAGAAAGTATTGAATGTACAAATGGTACCGGACGATGTTATGTTGACTGAGGTCGTTGTGAAACCAAAGAAAGAGAAGTACTCAAAGAAAAATAATCCGGCTGTAGACTTCATGCGAAAAGTAATAGAGCATAAGAAAGCGCAAAAGCTGGAGGTAAACGATTACTATCAATATGATCAGTACGAGAAGATGAAGATGTCTCTCAACGATATCACTCCCGAAAAGCTGGAGAAAGGTATCTACAAGAAATATTCCTTCCTTAAAGATCAAATTGAAGTATCGGAGACTACTAACAGTCTGATTCTCCCTATATCTATTCAGGAGACATCCTCACAAACTGTATTCCGTAAAAGCCCGGAAAGTAAAAAGACAATTATCAAAGGAATGAACTCCAATGGTATCAATGAATTCTTTTCGACAGGAGATATGCTTGGAACTGTTTTGCAGGATATATTCACCAATGTCAATATCTATGACGATGAAATCCGTCTGCTGCAAAGACGTTTCACCAGTCCCATAGCCAAAGAGGGGCTGAATTTCTATAAATACTATCTGATGGATACGCTGACAGTGGATCGGGATACTTGTGTACACCTCACGTTTGTGCCGCAAAACTCGCAGGATTTTGGCTTTACGGGTCATCTGTATGTGTTGAAAGATTCAACATATGCTGTAAAAAAGTGCGTTATGAACCTGCCCAAGAAAACAGGGGTCAACTTTGTCAATCAGCTGGATATTGTACAGCAGTATGAACAATTGCCCAACGGAAACTGGGTCTTAATGGATGACGATATGCTGGTAGACCTCTCTCTGGTAAAGTCAATGGGTGGGCTACAGGTACAGCGAACAACTAAATACAGCAATTATAAGTTCGATCCTATTGAACAAAGGCTTTTCCGCCTGAAAGGTTCGGTAATCAAAGAGGCCGATATGCTGTCAAAGAGCGATGAATACTGGGCGGAAGTTCGCCAGGTGCCACTCACCAAAACAGAGAGTAGCATGGATGTGTTCATGAACCGGATAGAACAGATTCCGGGATTCAAGTATATCATCTTCGGAGCCAAAGCATTGATTGAAAACTTTGTGGAAACTACCGGACCTAAAAAACCGAGTAAATTTGACTTCGGACCTATCAATACTACGATATCCAACAACTATGTGGACGGTCTGCGACTACGATTGAGTGGTATGACTACCGCCAATCTCAACCCACACTGGTTCCTGAGCGGTTATGGGGCTTATGGTTTCAAAGACCATCGCTGGAAGTATAGCGGGACACTGACTTATTCGTTCAATAAACGCGATTATGTGGTTTGGGAATTCCCAAAACATTTCGTCTCTGCCACTTACAGCTACGACGTGATGTCTCCAATGGATAAATTCCTATTTACGGATAAAGATAACGTGTTTGTGTCGTTTAAGACTACAACTGTAGACCAGATGTCGTATATGCGTGATGTTGCTATTAACTATGAATTGGAAACCCCAACAGGTTTTGGTGTAAAAAGCATGCTCCGTCATCGTAATGATGAACCGACAGGTAATCTGAAATACTGGGCGAACAACAGTAGCGCAGACAAGATGCCATTACCCAATGAAAAACCAATTCACGACATTACCACTGCCGAAGCAAGTGTAACCTTACGATATGCGCCGGGAGAAGCTTTTGTAAATTCCAAGCAACGCCGTATCCCGGTGTCACTGGACGCTCCTATCTTTACCCTGACCCATACGGCCGGTTTCAAAGGAGTATTGGGTGGCGAATATAACTTTAACCGTACCGAAGCAAGTATCTGGAAACGTGTATGGCTCCCTTCGTCCTGGGGTAAAGTAGATATCAGCCTCAAAGGGGGAGCCGAATGGAATACGGTTCCCTTCCCATTGTTGATATTGCCGGAAGCCAATCTTTCGTACATTACACAGCGCGAAACATTCTGTCTTATCAACAACATGGAATTCCTGAATGACCGCTTCGCCTCCCTTTCATTGTCGTATGACATGAACGGAAAGCTATTCAACCGCATCCCCTTATTGAAGAAGCTAAAGTGGAGAGAAATGATCCGCTTCCGCACCTTATGGGGTACACTGACAGATAAGAACAATCCCTTCAAAAGTAACAACCCCGACCTCTTCCTTTTCCCGATGCGCGACGGACAGTACACAAGTCATGTGATGGACCCTAAAATACCATATATGGAAGCAAGTATAGGTGTTTACAACATTTTTAAGCTGTTACATGTTGAATATGTACACCGCCTGACATATCGTGATAATCCGGGTATCAACAAATGGGGAATACGGTTCATGGTATTAATGGTATTTTAAATAGTGATTAACGGAGTAGTGATAAGTGATTAGCTCCATGCGGATATAGCGTAGCCCACTTATCACTAATCATTTATCACTTATCACTAAATCACTTATCACTAACAATATGCAACCATTAGCAGAACGACTTCGGCCAAAGACACTGGATGACTATATAGGTCAGAAACATTTAGTAGGACCTGGTGCTATCCTGCGCAAGATGATTGATGCAGGACGAATCTCCTCTTTTATCCTCTGGGGACCTCCCGGGGTGGGGAAAACAACGTTAGCGCAGATCATCGCCAACAAGCTGGAAACTCCGTTTTATACATTGAGTGCAGTTACTTCGGGGGTAAAGGATGTACGCGAAGTGATAGACCGTGCCAAGAGTAACCGTTTCTTTTCGCAGGGAAGCCCGATACTTTTCATTGATGAAATACACCGTTTCAGCAAGTCGCAGCAAGATTCACTGTTAGGGGCTGTAGAGCACGGAACGGTTACACTCATCGGTGCTACCACGGAGAATCCCTCTTTTGAAGTGATTCGCCCCCTCCTCTCCCGCTGCCAGCTTTATGTACTGAAGTCTCTCGAAAAAGAAGACTTACTGGAGTTGTTGCAACGTGCCATCACCACAGATACGATACTGAAAGAGCGCCGTATCGAACTAAAAGAGACCAACGCCATGCTCCGCTTCTCGGGAGGCGACGCCCGTAAATTACTGAACATACTGGAACTGGTAGTAGAATCCGAAACAGAAGAAACTGTCATCATCACTGACGAGATAGTAACCGAACGCCTGCAACAAAACCCGCTTGCTTATGACAAAGACGGAGAGATGCATTATGATATTATCTCTGCTTTTATCAAGTCTATCCGCGGTAGTGACCCCGATGGTGCTATCTACTGGCTGGCACGCATGGTAGAAGGTGGCGAAGATCCTGCTTTCATAGCCCGCCGCCTTGTTATTTCGGCAGCCGAAGATATCGGACTTGCCAACCCTAATGCTTTACTTATAGCCAATGCCTGCTTTGACGCACTGATGAAATTGGGCTGGCCCGAAGGTAGAATCCCATTAGCAGAAGCCACCATCTATCTGGCTACAAGCCCAAAGAGTAACTCTGCATACAGCGCCATTAATGATGCTCTTGCCATGGTACGCGAAACCGGCAATTTACCCGTTCCGCTCCACCTGCGCAATGCACCAACCAAACTGATGAAACAGTTGGGATACGGACAAGAATACAAATATGCCCACAGCTATGAAGGTAACTTTGTGAAGCAGCAATTCCTGCCGGACGAGTTGAAAGACCGCCGCATCTGGCAGCCGCAACACAATGCTGCGGAACAGAAGCATGCCGAACGAATGCAGCAGTTGTGGGGTGAGAGATATAAAGAAGGAAAATAACCAATCAAACGAAAGAATATGAAAATTGTAGTATTAGACGGTTATGCTGCCAACCCCGGCGATTTATGCTGGGAAGGCCTGAAGGCACTGGGTGAATGCACGATTTACGATCGCACTGCTCCCGAAAAAGTATTGGAACGTGCTACCGGTGCAGAAGCCATTCTGACCAATAAAGTAGTGATTACCGCAGAACATATAGCAGCCCTGCCCCAATTGAAGTACATCGGAGTACTGGCTACCGGATATAATATCATAGACATTGATGCTGCCCGTGCACGCGGAATCATAGTTACCAACATCCCCGCATACAGTACACCTTCTGTGGGACAAATGGTATTTGCACATATCCTGAACATCACTCAACAGGTGCAACACCACTCCGAAGAGGTTCATAAAGGACGCTGGACCAACAGCCCTGACTTCTGCTTCTGGGATACTCCGCTCATTGAATTGCTTGGAAAGAAAATCGGCCTTATCGGTCTGGGACAAACCGGATACAATACAGCCCGTATTGCCATCGGTTTCGGTATGAAGGTATGGGCATACACTTCTAAATCGCGTCTGCAACTACCACCGGAAATCAAAAAGATGGAACTTGACCAGATTTTCCGCGAGTGCGATATAGTGAGTCTGCACTGCCCGCTAACTGAGCAGACACGTGAATTGGTAAATGCACGTAGACTGGCACTGATGAAACCCACAGCCATACTTATTAATACCGGACGCGGCCCGTTGGTAAACGAACAAGACCTTGCCGATGCCCTCAATGAGAAAAAGATTTATGCAGCCGGCGTAGATGTACTTTCTACTGAACCGCCTCGTGCAGATAATCCGTTATTGACGGCACGCAACTGCTATATTACCCCACACATTGCCTGGGCTACCACCGCTGCCCGCGAACGGTTAATGGGAATTATGCTGGAAAACCTGAAAGCCTATATGGCAGGTAAACCAGTAAATAACGTAGCAAAATAACAGAGAACTATTCTTTTTACTGACACACTCTTTTTAAAAAAGAGACAAAGTAGAGAGAAAACAGAGAACATTGCATCACAAAAAACAGAAAAAGGGGCGTTATACACCTGGAAAAGGTGGATATAATACCGGAATAATCACCGTTTCATGCCATGGAAAGTTCAGTTTTCTTGTGTGCAAAAAGTTCCTCGGCTCCGGGGAGGCACTTCCTCGGCTCCGAGGAGGGAACGGCTCGGCTCCGGGGAGCAATAGGTTCGGCTCCGGGGAAGAAAAAAAAGGATTATCCGATTCTATTTCTCTCTCGTTGAGAGAATATCTCCTGATAGCAAAATAAAGCCGAAAAACAAGAAGAAAGAACCTTTGGAAAATAAAACAGGATGAATGACGTTCCATTAGTCATCCATCCTGTTGTTTTATTATCAAACTGCAAAAAGTTTAACGCTCTACAGTCCATTCTTTTTATCCAGCATACAATGGGCAGGAAATAGAGCACTCCTTGGCTTATAAGAAATACAATTTGACAGTTACTTAATTGACAGTGGACAGTTGACAATTGACAGTTATTCAATTGACAATTTGATTAATTATGCAGCGGGAGTACATAGCCCATCCCCCTCTGAGAGGGGATACCCTTTAAGACGGGGAAAGTGCATTGCCCCATAGCGCAGCACACTGTCAATTGTCAATTGTCCACTGTCAATTAAATAACTGTCCACTCAATAAGCGTGCCCCCCTTCATCCATCTCCTCAGCATCTATCTTCTTCTTATCAATGCTACGCCATGCATAGAAAATATAAGCAATAACGAAAGGCACGAGAATAGATACATATGCCATTGTCTTCAGGGTAAACTGGCTGGAGCAACTGTTACTCAACGTTAGTGAACTTTGGATATCAGTGAATGACGGATAGTAAGCAGTATTATTATATCCGGCTATAAGTAACAGGGCAAGCACTGTCAGTATCGTACCACCACCGGCAAACCAGATTCCTTTATCAAATGTCTTTTTCAGAAGGGTACGCAGAATACCGAATAATACCAGTACCACACCGATCAGGAAAGTAACCAGTACCGCAGGCATCGCCAGGAAGTTATTCAGATACTTATACGGTTCCATATAAATCTCTTTAGTATCCGGATTTACAGCATATCCATCAGCCAATAGTGTACGAATAACGAAAGCCAGGAAAAAAACAAGGAAAAGCCCTGCATTGGCGTAAAGCGCCCGACGACATTTAGTAATCAATGCATCATCTGCAATATTATTAATAAAATAAAGCAATCCTAAAACACGCGCCAAAAAGAACACTGCCAACCCCAGAACGACATTCCACGGATTAAGTAAAGCATCCAATCCGTGCCAACCGTTGCCCCACTGACTGATAACGGGCATCATTATATTGCCCATATTCGCTTTATTGATATAAAAATCAGAACCGGTAAAGAAAGTAGCCACAGCCCCACCAAGCAGCAACGGCCCTACTACCCCATTGATCACTAAAAACGTCTGATATGTCTTTTTGCCCAACAGGTTGCCTGCTTTACTCTGAAACTCATAACTGACAGCTTGCAGCACAAAGCTGAATAAAATAATCATCCACAGCCAGTATGCACCACCAAAGCTTGTGCTATAGAACAAAGGAAAAGAGGCAAAGAAAGCTCCGCCAAACGTTACCAGGGTAGTAAAAGTGAACTCCCACTTGCGCCCGGTAGAATTAACCATCATTTTACGGTGTTCTTCTGTCTTTCCCAGACAGAAAAGCAACGAATTTCCACCCTGCACAAACAGCAGGAATACGAGTATAGCCCCTAATAAAGAGACTATCAGCCACCAATAATGTTGTAGGAATATATATGTACTCATAATTTAAAGGAGTTAGAAGTTAGTAATTAGTAGCCAGAATCCTTTTCAGAAACCTGAGGTCCTTTCTTTATCTCACGCAACATGATACCGATCTCTGCGATCAGCATGACGGTGAACAACACTACAAAGATAAAGAACGTGGCTTGAACAGAACCAACATCCAGTTTGGAAATAGCCACTGAGGTAGGCATCATATCGCGTATCGCCCAAGGCTGACGACCACATTCTGCTACTGCCCATCCCGCTTGTCCGGCAATATAGCCCAACGGAATAGTCCACAAAGCGATGTATTGCATCCAACGCATCTTCGACAAGTCTTTCTTATAAACAAAGAAGAGAACCAGCATAAAAAACAGGATAAAATACCCGCCAAGCATTACCATCACGCGGAACGCATAGAAGTTTAACGGAACATTGGGTACTAACTCGTTCACATCCTTGATATATCCATAGCCAAAATACGGAACATTCTCTTTTAATACCGAATAGGCAATCTGTGCATCGGCTTCATTGCCTGCCGCCTTTGCCGCTTTATAGGTCTCTAACGCAGCAACCGCCTTTCGTCCACGTTCTATCTTTTCGGCAGCAGAAAGAGCTATCGTACCATCCTTCTGCATATATCCTCCTTCAATAATATTATTGATACCGGGGACAAAAGCATTCATCTCGCGTTCTGCCAGCAAAGAAAGCAGTTTGGGTACTTCAATACGGAAGAGAAAAGGTTTCACTCCGTCATCATAGGTCTTCTTCTCAGGGTTCAGCATACCGATAGCTACCAGTCCGGCACCCTCCTGTCCTTCATAATAACCTTCTACAGCAGCCAGTTTCATGGGTTGCGTTTGTGCAATCTGATAGCCGGAACCATCGCCCGTCCACAAAGCAAGCAAAGAAGCCGTCAAACCAAAGATCGCTCCGATCTTAATACTCGACATGGCAAACTTCGTATTCCGCTTCTTTAAAAGATACCAGCAACTGACACCTACCACAAAGATAGCACCTAATACCCATCCACTCAGCACCGTATGAAAGAATTTATTGACTGCCACAGGCGAAAGGGCCACTGCCCAAAAGTCCACCATCTCATTACGAACACTATCCGGATTGAACTCCATCCCTACCGGATGCTGCATCCAAGCATTGGCAACTAAAATCCACCAGGCAGAGATTGTCGCTCCCAATCCGGTGAGCCAGGTAGAAGCAAGATGGAATCGTTTGCTTACTTTATCCCATCCAAAGAACATTACAGCAATAAACGTGGCTTCCATAAAAAAGGCCAGAATACCTTCAATGGCAAGCGGTGCTCCAAAGATATCCCCTACAAACCAGGAATAATTACTCCAGTTGGTTCCAAACTCAAATTCGAGAATTAATCCGGTAGCAACGCCGACGGCAAAGTTAATACCGAATAGTTTCATCCAAAACTTAGCTGTGTGCTTCCAGAATTCATTACCTGTCTTGTAATACAGTGTTTCCATGATAGCCATTACAACCGCAAGCCCAAGGGTGAGCGGAACAAAGATCCAATGGTACATGGCTGTCATCGCAAATTGGGCTCTCGACCAATCAATCAATGAGGTGTCAATACTTTCAATCATATTATTTTGTAGTTAGTTGTTATTAGCTCGAAGTAGTAAAGGTGATGAGAAAGAGAACGTAATCAGTCTTCCGGCGGAATAGCCCGCCGAATAAGTTCTGCGCCCACGTATTCACTTTTTTCTTTATCCGAAGACAGATGTCCCAGGAAGTTTGGAAAGAAAAATATTTTAAGAATAAAAAACATGATAAACAACTTCACGAGAATGATAAGCCACAAAGTACGACCTAAGGTCATGCTACGAAAGCCCTCAAGATAGAAGTTCCAGATATTCAGGAGTGTATTCTTCATAAACAAACACGTAGTTAAATGATAGCAAACGCTAAAGTACGTTTTATATGAAGAATAACAAACAAAAGGAAGAAAAAGTTTAAAAATAGTAAGTAGTGATAAGTGATTAGTGGCTGCGCTAATATGCCGCATGGCACTAATCACTCATCACTACTCACTTATCACTCATTTTTAATACTCTTCACCGGATTCTCATTCGCCACATTCCATGCACGAAAGACAACGGTGCATATAATCAGTGCCAATACAAAGAGTGCTACCCCGATATGTGCACAAATACCCAATTGTACGGAGTCACTGAACTGCTCCAACCATTTGTTACTGATAAGATGAGCAAGCAGTGCACCGATGATTACAGCCGGCAATGCAGTCCATAGGATATTTTCTGAAAGTAATCGTAAAATCCCCGAAGCTTCGGCCCCATTCACTTTACGAATGGCAATCTCTTTACTGCGGTAACGAACTTCGTCATTGGTATAGCCAATCAATCCCATTAATGCTATCAGGAAAATAGAGATGGAAGCCAAGACAACTGCATTCCGAAAACGACGGACATCCGTATATTGCTCCTCCAACATCTGGGGTAATGACAAGAACACAACATCATCGGTAGGAAAGGCTTCTGTCATCTGTTGGTTGAGATCTGCTAGATTTTGCTCGAAAGGCTCTTTCAGACGAAGGTAATTAAAGCCGGGATTCTGGCTGGTCATTAATAATATAGGTTCTTGGGGATGATAAGCGCTTCTTATGGCATAATCTCCTACAACGCCCACTACAATGAAATCTCTCCGTCCATACTGAATCCTCTTCCCTATAGGACTATCCGTCCAGCGTGCCTGCCGTACGAATTCTTCATTCACCAGTATTTCACCTTCAACCGCAATATTCTTTCCTTCCAGAATAGGAATGCCCATCATAGGTACAAAATCCACACCGATCCAATCTATACGGGCATCTACCCTTCTACTCTCACCCACATCAAAAGTATCGCCACTGTAACCGTAACAAATCATTTGTGCAGCTGCCGCATAGTCTTCTACCATCGGGAGGTTCTTAAAGAAACTCTTTGCATTCCCCTCTTCATTTCCAAACTGATGCCAACACATGACTACCCGGTCAGGGTTATATCCCAAATCTTTATTCATTACCGTTTGATACTGTCCAAGTACTATAATAAGGAAACCAAAGATAAACGTCATTCCCATAAACTGGATGAAAAGCAACGGGCGTTTCCATGCGGTTCTCCGTTCGGTATAACGATGGAATACCTGTGTCACAGGAATAGAAGAGAACAATCCTGCGGGCATAATACCAGCCAGTAAAAGTACAGCAAGCACCACCAGAACCGGTACCCATAACGTACGCCATGCAAAGAGTGATACCAAACGGGCAGCTGTAGTTTCTTCAACAAAATCCCGGAACTGGAACATGAGCAATACTGTTAACAGGATAGCAAGCAAAACAATCAGAACAGTCTCTGTGAAAAACATCCGGAATACGGCACCTCCGGTAGCCCCGCTACACTTATGTACTCCTACAGCTTTGGCACGCCTCGCCAGAGAGGCAACCGATATTAATACATAGTTGAATGCAGCTATCAGCAAAATCACAATGGCAAGAACAGACATAACAAGCACCATTGTCCTCACCGTAGGATTGGTAGAGTGGAGATCGGACAAAGGCCGGAAAGAACATTCCCAACGATTATTTTCCCTCTTGTTAAAGTTCGGCATATACTTCTTCAACATATCAGGCAGACGGGCTTCTACTGTCTTCATACCGGCCTCATCACGAAAACGGATAATAGCCATATAGCTAATATCATATCCCCAGCCAGCACGGTTATCTCTCCACAGAGAAGCCATAGGCATTACTACATCAAAAGAAATATCCGTATTCTCCTTCAAGTCTTCAAACACTCCGCGAACCATCATGGGTTGTTTACGATCCTGATACAGATTCTTGCCTATGACGGAAGATAATTCACCATCCATCGCTCCTATCTTCTTTGCCAAAGTATGCGAGATGAAAATAACATCCGGAGACACCAGGTCCTCCGGTTTACCTGCCAATACCTTCAAGCCCAATGTAGCAAACAGGTTTTCATCTCCATATGCCATATGTTCCTGCAACCTGGTATCTCCATTATACAATACTACGTCCCCCCAGTCACGCAAGATCGTAGCATTCTCTACTTCTTTTGGGAAATTCTCTTTCAACGCAGCAGAAAGCGGACCAAAAGTATAAGAGAATGCTTTCCCTTCTACTCCATTCTGGATATTGGTCATATAAGTAAGATACAACTGTTCCGGCTGGCGAAAGAAGTTGTGGAAGCTCAACTGAAAAGCAACACTGGCAAAGAGCAGAATACCAACAAATAGCCCCAGAGTAAGAGAGATTATCTTAATAAGATTGGAACCTCTCCCACGAATAAGGGTCTGTATCGTGTAATAAAGTTGTCGCATGATCACACAAATTAGTGATTAGTGATAAGTGAGTAGTGATTAGTGATAAGTACCATCCGCCATAATAGCGCAGCCACTAATCACTCATCACTATTCACTTATCACTCGTTTTTAATACTCTTTACCGGATTCTCATTAGCAATGTGCCATGCCTTGAGTACCACACAGGCAACGATGAGTAGCAACGTTACAAATGCAATGCCCACGAAAAGCAAAGGATTCAGATCAATCTGCTCGGCAAACTGATCAAGCCAGGCTCGCCCTATAAAGTAAGAAATAACCGTACCAAGTACTACAGCCAACACCGATACATACAGAATATCACCTGCCAGCAACCGTAGTATTTGTGAAGCCTCAGCACCGTTTACTTTCCGGATGGCTATCTCCTTACTGCGACGTTGTGTCTCATCATTCACGTAACCAATCAGCCCCATGATAACAATGAGTAGAATAAAACCGGAAGTAATCCATACGGAATTGCGGAAACGATATACATCTTTATATCCATCCTTCACCATACGGTCAACCGGAACAAAATGGAGGGACACATTAGGGAAAGTCTTTCCCATAAACTCATTCAGACGTTTCAGGTTCTCATCATAAGGTTCTTTCAAGCGAATATTAAACGTATGATTGGCTTGTTCTTCATTTCCTATCAGGACAATAGGTGACTGAGGAGCATAGAAACTTTCGTTACGGATATCACGGAATACGCCGACAATCGTTCCTTCCACATCGTTCAGCTTTTTTCCCACGCCCCCGTCTGTCCACTTCATTAAGCGCACTAACTCTTCATTTACCAACAAATCTCCCTTTTTCTTCAAAGTAGAACCTTGCAGTATTTCTATCCCCATCACCTCGGGATAGTTATAGTGACAGATATTAAAATTGAGTGTGGCGATGCGTTTACCTTCATTACTCATCAATCCCCGCGTCCAGTATTGTCCCAGTACACTATGCGTTGCAGCTGTTACATCTTCAACCATTGGCTGACGACGCAATTCATCCTTAATGTGTTCTACCGTTTCTCTGGAAACCCAACTTTCGGCCTCTGTCAATCCCAGAGTCTTAATTCCCATATCACGATTCATCAGATGGCTATATTGCAACAAGGTGACCAATAGTAAACCGAGTACAAAAGAGACTCCTATAAACTGTATAAACAGTAAGGAACGTTTCCAGCTCTTTTTACCGTCAGTATGCCGGCGAAACACCTGCGTAACGGGAATACGTGAAAACAAACGTCCCGGTATACATCCAGCCAGTACAAAAAGTATCCCAATAGTCAGTAGCGGAACCCAAAGCGTATCCCATACAAAAAGAGAGGAAAGACGAACGGAAAGCAGGTCTTCTATAATCTCGCGTGCATTGACTATCAGCAATATGCTAATCAAGACTGAAATCAAGACAAGAATTCCTGTCTCTGCCAGAAACATACCGAATATGTTGGCTGAACTGGCACCGCTACATTTATGCACTCCTACGCCTTTGGCACGGCGACTCAGTGTAGCAATTGAGATCAGCATGTAATTCATAATAGCCACAAAGAAAATGGCAAAGCCCAGGAAGCCATAAATAATCAGCCGCTTTTGTACCTCGGAGGAATCCAAGTGGCGCTTTACAAGTGGAATAACGCTAAAGTCTATCTTCCAATCATCAAACTGGCTCTCCGTATATTTCTCTATTACCCGTTGGATATTATTATTCACCTCATCCACATCCGAAGCATGACGCAAGCGTAAAAATGCATAAAAGACGTCATTCCCTTTCCAGCCGTTTCCGCGGAAATAGCCTCCATTGTCATGGACAGAGACTACAAAGTCATGAGTAAGCAGTGTGTTTTCGGGAACATCCTTATAGATACCACGAATGGTAAAATTATGTTGTTTGTCTGCCGAAAGAATTCTGCCTATAGGATCTGTGTCTCCAAAAGTTTCACGGGCAAAGTGCTCGGATACGAAAACACTTCCGGGCATAATCAAGTCCTTGGGATTACCTTTCAATACCGGTATGCCAAAAGTCTGAAAAAAACACGTATCCACAAATATATAATTTACATCAGACAATAATTTGTCCTCATTATATATACTATATTCTACAAAAGGATAAACACAACTGGCACTCTCAATCTCTTTCGGCATATCTTGTGCCAATACAGCAGCTACCGGATCAAAGACGGTGTAATCGTAATTGGTTCCATCGTCTCCCATTACCTCACCTGTACTGAGATTGGTCATCTGGCAACGTACCATTGCCAGACGCTCTGCCTCCGGGTAGCACTTCTCATAACTCAGTTCGAAAGCTATTTGCGAAAAGAGCAGAATACCAATGGTAAGTCCCAGAGAAAGGGAGATAATCCTTATGATATTGGAGCCGCGTTCGCGCAATAGAGTTCGTATACTATAATAGATTTGTCTCATTGTTTTTCTTATTTTATGCCGTTACACTTGCCACAACACTACCATCGAAGAGGTGTACCGTACGATGTGCAAACGAAGCATCGTGCTGAGAGTGAGTTACCATAATGATAGTAGTTCCTTCCTTATTAAGTTCGGTAAGTAAAGCCATCACTTCGGCACCGTTTTTTGAGTCCAAATTACCGGTAGGCTCATCGGCAAGAATCAGTTTGGGGTTAGTGACTACCGCACGGGCAATGGCTACACGCTGTTGCTGTCCACCCGAGAGTTGCTGAGGAAAGTGTTTGGCACGATGGCTGATATTCATTCGTTTCAGGATGTCTTCTACCATGCGGCGACGTTCGGATGCCTTTATGCCGAGGTACGTCAGGGGGAGTTCCACATTCTCATAGACGTTCAGTTCGTCTATCAGGTTAAAACTCTGGAATACAAATCCCAGTTTGCCTTTACGCACGCGGGTACGTTCTTTTTCTTTCAGCTCGGCTACTTCTTCTCCTAACAATTTATAGGAGCCTTCAGTAGGGTTATCCAATAGCCCAAGAATATTCAATAGTGTAGACTTGCCACAACCCGAAGGTCCCATTATGGCAACAAACTCTCCTTCCTTAACATTTAGGTTAACATGATTCAATGCTACGGTTTCTACTTCTGAAGTGCGAAATACCTTACTAATGTTTTCAATCTGTATCATACTGCTATTTATTTTATTGATTTATCTTCTGTTTATTCACTCTTTATACTATTCACCGGATTTTCATTGGCTATGCGCCATGCCTTCCAGACAACACAGGCAACAATAACAATGAGGACACCTATAACCACCCATACATACACCATCCAGTTAAGCGGTACGTGTTCGGCAAACATATCCATCCACATCGTATTGACGTACCACGATGCTACGCTGCCGATAACTGTTGCCGGCAATGCCACATAGAGAACATCTTTGGACAGAAGTTCCAGAATACCGGATGCTTCGGCTCCATTCACTTTGCGGATGGCAATCTCTTTACTACGTCGGCGCACCTCATCTGCCGTGTAACCTATCAATCCCATCAGCATCACAAAGAACATGGCTATAGTTGCCATCAGTGTGGCATTGCGAAACACGCGTAATGCGTTATAATTCTCTGCCATACTCTGCTCCAGACTACGGAAACTGACTGTTTTATCGGGGAAAGCTTCAGAGGATTCCTCATTCAGCTTACGTAAATTCTCGGCAAAAGGTTCTTTCAAACGAACGTGGATACAATTGCCAAAGTTTTTGTAACAATGGACAATGAGCGGTTCCTGTTCGTTATAAAAACTATTGGTACGAAAGTCTTTCAATACTCCCACAACTTTGTAAGTACTGCCTTCAGCATGAACGATACGACCTACTATCTCATTTCCCCAACGCATCCGTTCTGCAAAGTTCTCATTCACCACCACTTCATCCTTTTCGCGGGCCATACGTCCCTGTTTCATCTTCATTCCCATCATAGCGGGATAGTTTTCTTCTTCCTCACAAAAACGGGAAGAGAAAAGTGCCTGTCCACCCTCATTCTGTATCATCATACCGCTAAAACCAATGCACGGAGGGTATGAAGCTGATGAAACACTCTCCACATAGGGCAATCCTTTGAAGAACTGACGGGCATAATTACTGTCTTCTGATGTACCACCAAAGGTGGAATAACTATAAACAACCTGTTTCGGATTATAGCCCGTATCTTTGTTCAATACATATTTGTATTGAACCATCACTACACACATCAATCCGCATATAAAAGTTACTCCAGCAAACTGAATAAACAGCAACGGACGTTTCCAACCCTTTTTTCCCTCCGTATAGCGATGGAATACTTGCGACACAGGTATCCGCGCAAACATTCGTCCCGGCAATATGCCACCTACCAGAAACAATAGGAACACAGTAAATAACGGTACCCAAAGCCTGTCAAAAGCAAACAATGACTCCAGTTTGGCAGCGGTTGTATCTTCAAAAAACTCGCGGAAGTTCACTAATATCAGTAACATCAGCAACAGTGCCAGCAGAATAATGATACCGGTCTCCAGCAGGAACATTCCAAAAACCTTACCACCGCTCGCGCCACTACTCTTATGTACACCCACGGACTTGGCACGGTAAGCCAATGAAGAAATAGAAATAAGCACATAGTTCAATCCGGCAATGAAAAGAATCGCAAATCCTAAAATACTCATTATACTCTTCATCCGTTTTACCTCGTCATAATTACGGTATACATCACGGATGGGTTTCACCACAGCTGTATAGCCATACATTCCCTCACCTTCTTTGGGAAGATATTTTTGTATCATACCGTCCAGACGTGCAATGACAGCTTCCTTATCTGCCCCGGGGCGGAAACGGATGTATTCAAAATAACTGTCGCCGCCATCCCAGGAATAGTTGCCTATATCACGACTCCACATGCTGGGCATAGATATCACAGCTTCGGGGCGTAAGGTCGTGTTTTCGGGTAAAGCGGCATAGATGCCTTTTACCGTCATTTCTATGGATTTATTATAGCTGAGTACTTTACCGACAGGATTCTCTCCACCAAAGATCTTTGCAGCCAAACGATCGCTCAGGAAAATAACATCCTTCTGCATCAGATCTCTCGGATTACCGCTAAGCACCTCGATACCCATTGTCTGAAAGAAGAGCGAATCTGCCATTATCTTATTATCATCAAACCGGACGCTTCCGTTATATAGAGGTAATGAGGCCGCCCATTTACAAATGCTGGTAGCAGCTTCTACCTCTTCTGGGAAATTCTCAAGGATAGCACCTGCCACAGGACCGTAATTCATATCCTGCGGTTCGCTCTTCTCACCGTTAACAGTGAAAATAGAGAAAACCTGATAAAGGTTGTCATAATCTTTGTAACATTTGTCGAAACTCTGTTCGAATGCCACACGGGCAAACAACAAAATGCTCATCGTCAATCCCAGTCCAAGAGAGATGATCTTGATAAGATTGGAACCGCGTCCCCGAAGCAATGTTCTAATTACATAATAAAGTTGTCTCATATATCTTGCAAAGTTAATTGTTCTTTTCAGAAACGGAGAAGAAACGTTTCACAACGTCACCTCTCCCGCTGGCAATGCATGAAGCCAGTTAATCTTAAAGAAATCATATTAATTGTTTTATTCATCAGCATTTGTTTCATAAAAACAGATTCTATGTTTCTCTTTATAAAGCAGAAAGTATGCCAAAGCAATTAAAACATTGAGAAACAAAGAAGTACAAGAAAACAGGTTTTGTACAGCTGTCTAATTATTAGACAACGTTCGTCTAATTATTAGACAATACTTCTCCAAAATTGTTCTATAACACTGAATCGGAGTAAGCATCTATTGTTCGCCAAGAAGAAAACTTTATCTTTGCGCGAAGTTTTCAATTAACGAATTAGGAGTATGAAGAAAAAAAAGATTAGCGGCTTCTTGATTTATCTGTTTCTACTTTCAGGATGCGATATGATAGATTATCATCCATACGATGTACATATCAAAGGAGAAACAGAGGTCAATGCCAAAAACATCAAAAGAATAGAAGCCAACTGTAAAGACAAAACAACCATCCGTTTTGTAGCCATGGGCGATTCGCAACGGTGGTATGACGAAACTGAGAAGTGTATAAGCTCCATCAACCAACTGAAAAACATAGACTTTGTCATTCACGGAGGAGATGTAAGCGATTTCGGTGTCACCAGTGAGTTTATATGGCAGCGCGATCTCATGAATAGCCTGAAAGTTCCCTATGTGGTTTTATTGGGAAACCATGATTGCTTAGGAACGGGAAGAGAAGCATATACCAAAATATTCGGTCCGGCAAATTTCTCTTTCATTGCAGGAAACACAAAGTTTGTTTGCCTCAACACAAATGCATTGGAGTTTGATTATTCTGAGCCGATACCTGATTTCAATTTTATTGAGAACCAACTGACGGAGCGACAAGATGAATTTGAGAAGACCGTAGTAGCAATGCACGCAAGACCCGGTTCCGACGTATTCAATAACAATGTTTCAAAAGTCTTTCAACGTTACATAACACAGTATCCCCAGTTACAGTTTTGCCTGAATGCACATGACCATAGAGTAAGCACGGACGATCTTTTTGACGATGGCGTTATATACTATGGAAGCGATTGCATGAAACACCGTAGCTACATGTTATTTACTATTACCCCTGACAATTATACTTATGAACTGGTCAACTTTTAAATATGCTCTTTGTGCCGGACTAATGCTTCTGCTATTCAGTCCCGGCAGCTTTGCACAACAAGATTCAATTGTAAAACCCAATAAATATGACAAACGTATCCACCGCTACCGTGGACACTGGGAAAAACTAATACCCACACACACCAAAGTACAGTTTGCCGGAAACATGGGATTACTGTCCTTTGGCACAGGATGGGATTACGGAAAAAAGAATCAGTGGGAAACGGATGTGTTTTTAGGATTTATACCCAAATATGATTCCAAGCGTACAAAGGTGACCATGACACTAAAACAAAACTATATGCCCTGGAGCCTCAACCTGGGCAGAGGTTTCTCTACTGAACCATTGACTTGCGGTATCTATTTCAACACGGTATTCGGTAATGAATTCTGGGTTCACGAACCAGACCGGTACCCCAAAGGATATTACGGTTTCTCCAGTAAGATACGTTCACATATCTTCCTGGGCCAACGGCTTACTTATGATATAGATCCCCAACGACGATATACAGCAAAATCAATTACTTTCTTCTACGAATTAAGTACGTGCGACCTGTATCTGATAAGTGCTGCAACAAATAGTTATCTTCGTCCCAGAGACTATCTTAGTCTTTCATTTGGATTGAAATTACAACTGTTTTAATAGGGGGTACGAATCGGTAGTTGACTATTCATTTATCACGAATCACTACTCACAAATCATTTTATTACGTATATTTGTTCCGATATTAACTCTCAAATTTATGAGTAAACAAGGAACTATTCTTATCGTCGATGATAATAAAGGAGTACTGACAGCCGTTCAGCTACTCCTGAAAAACTACTTTACAAAAGTTATCACTCTTCCTTCACCCGTCACTTTACCGGCTGTATTGCGCGAAGAAGCTCCCGAAGTGATTCTTCTTGATATGAACTTTACATCTGGTATCAACAGCGGAAATGAGGGACTTTTCTGGCTACATGAAATAAAGAAACTACGTCCGACACTACCCGTTATCCTTTTCACGGCTTATGCTGATATCGACCTTGCTGTAAAAGGTATTAAAGAAGGTGCTACAGACTTTATCGTAAAACCTTGGGACAACCAGAAACTGGTAGAAACCTTGCTATCTGCCGCCACCCAGGCAAAAGGTGGAAAGAAAAAACACACAAAGCAGGAAAACAATTCTTGTAATTCCATGTATTGGGGAGAAAGCAGCGCCATGCAACAACTGCGCCAGCTTATAGAGAAAGTAGCTGTCACCGATGCCAATATCCTCATCACCGGTGAAAACGGCACAGGTAAAGAGATGCTGGCAAGGGAAATACACGCCCTCTCCCAGCGAAAACAAGAGGAAATGATAGTAGTGGATATGGGTGCTATCACAGAATCATTGTTTGAGAGCGAACTATTCGGACATGTAAAAGGCTCATTCACGGATGCATATGCCGACCGTACCGGTAAATTTGAAGCTGCCAACCACAGTACACTTTTTCTGGATGAAATAGGAAACCTCCCCTACCACCTGCAAGCCAAACTATTGACTGCTATCCAACGACGGAGCATCGTCCGGGTAGGTAGTAATGAACCGTTACCGATAGATATACGTCTTATCTGTGCCACTAACCGTAATTTACAGGAAATGGTAAACCGGGATGAATTTCGTGAGGACCTGCTCTATCGTATCAATACGATTCATGTAGAAATCCCTCCTCTGCGCGAACGAAAGGAAGACATTGTTCCACTGGCCGAACGATTCATCGCCCGATTCTGCAAACAATATGATAAGGCTTTGATAAGCCTCGGACCTTCTGCCAAAGACAAACTGACCGCTCATCCCTGGTATGGTAATATCCGCGAATTGGAACATGCTATCGAAAAAGCAATTATCATCTGTGACGGAGCAGTAATACCTGCTGAAATATTTCAGCTCTCCCGCCGTACGGAAATGCCTGAAACAACCGCTTCCACTCTTGAAGAGATGGAAATGAAGATGATACAAAAAGCGTTGGAGAAATGCGGAGGAAATCTTTCTGCCGTTGCTGCTCAATTGGGCATTACACGGCAGACGTTGTACAACAAGATGAAAAAGTTCGGCTTATGAGTTCACTCCTCCGGCAACTAACAGACAAATACTGGTTTCGCGTGCTGCTAAGCCTCTCTCTGGGCATCACCACAACCTTGCTTGCCACAAATGGAACCTTCGTCTGGATGGGCATATGCCTTTGTACCCTGCTATGGAGTCTTTGGTGGCAGTTACGACTTTATCGTCATCATACCCGTCAGGTACTTTTCATGATTGATGCGCTGGAGAACAACGATAACTCCTTTCATTTTCCCGAAGAAGAAAGTACATCCGATAACCGGGAAATAAACCGTGCCCTTAACCGTGTGGGACGTATATTATATAATGTAAAGGCAGACACAGCACAACAGGAAAAATACTACGAACTCATACTCAACTGCATCAGTACCGGACTGCTGGTACTGAATGATAACGGTGCGGTCTATCAGAAAAATGAAGAAGCCCTCCGTTTGCTCGGATTGAGTGTATTCACCCACGTGCAACAACTAAGTCAGATAGATACAGGATTAGTAGAAATACTCTCTTCCTGTCGCCCGGGAGATAAACTGCAAACCACTTTCAACAACGAACGGGAAACAGTGAATTTATCCATACGTGTATCAGACATCACCGTACGGAAAGAGCACCTGCGTATCCTGACACTCAACAATATCAACACCGAACTGGATGATAAGGAAATAGACTCCTGGATAGGCCTGACACGCGTACTGACTCACGAAATCATGAACTCAGTTACTCCTATTACCTCTCTGAGTGATACCTTGCTCTCTCTTGCCGATACAAAAGACGAAGAGATATGCAACGGTTTGCAAACAATCAGTTCTACCGGAAAAGGATTGCTTTCTTTCGTCGAATCCTACCGCCGTTTCACACGTATCCCCGTACCCGAACCATCGTTATTCTATGTCAAGGCTTTTATTGATCGCATGGTAGAGCTGGCAAAGCACCAGAATCCGGACGGTAACATCTCTTTCCGGACCGACGTATCACCCGCCGACCTGATTCTGTATGCAGACGAAAACCTCATCTCACAGGTGGTTATCAATCTGTTGAAGAATGCTATACAGGCAATAGGTGACCAAACGGACGGTTGCATCTCCATCCATGCCTGTTGCAACGAGGCAGAAGAAGTAATCATAGAAGTAAAGAACAATGGTCCTGTGATCCCGCCGGAAGTAGCAGAACATATCTTCATCCCTTTCTTTACCACCAAAGAAGGGGGAAGCGGCATTGGTCTCAGCATATCCAGGCAGATTATGAGGTTGTCCGGCGGAAGTATTACACTGTTGCCGGGAAAAGAAACCAGGTTCATACTGAAGTTTAAATAACCTCTGTGACAATACTTTCTCAAACAAAAAAGTCCGCTCATCTGTTTATATAAGTGCAAATTAACAGAAACACCACTCATGATAATACTTGCCAACAACCCACTATTCAATGGTATTGCTCCCAATGTACTCACCGAAGATCTCAGAGAGATTAATTTTCATACCCGGATCTATCGGAAAGGAGAAATTCTTGCTCACCAGGGCGATGTATGCAACCGCCTCGTAATTCTCATAAAAGGTAGTGTACGCGGAGAGATGATTGACGACTCCGGAAGGTTGATAAAGGTAGAAGACATTGCCGCACCAAGAGCGATAGCACCGCTTTTTCTTTTCGGAAACGAGAATCGTTATCCGGTAGAAGTTACTGCTAATGAGGCTACTGAAGTGATTGAAATACCTAAGACAAGCGTACTAAAGTTATTCAGAAAGAACGAGAAGTTTCTGGAAAATTATATGAATCTCTCTGCTAATTACGCCCATACCCTCTCGGATAAACTGTTTTTCATGTCCTTCAAAACAATCCGGCAGAAACTGGCATCCTATCTGCTTCGCCTATCCAATCAGCAGCAAAGTGAACATATCACACTCAATCGCTCACAACAACAATTGAGTGATTACTTCGGAGTATCCCGCCCCTCACTGGCACGGGAACTAGCTCACATGCAAGAAGATAAGCTAATAATAGCAGATAGAAAACAAATAACAATCCTACAAAAACAAGCGTTGATTCAATTGACGGTGAGTGCTTCCCACACGGGAAAGTGCCATTCGGATGACAGGGAGGAATAAAGTTACTCCTGCACTACACCCACGCAGCCCATTTTCAACTTTCAATTTTCAATTTTCCACTAACTTGTAACATTGGTTACAGAATTGCCTTAAACCATTCCTCTACCTTTGCGTTCAATTAATAACCAATAAATACGTAGAAATTATGAACATGTTCTGTTATCAATGCCAGGAGACAGCAAAAGGCACTGGCTGCACCCTAAGAGGTGTTTGTGGAAAGACATCCGAAGTTGCTAATCTTCAAGACCTTCTGCTCTTTGTAGTAAGAGGTATTGCCGTGTATAACCAAAAGTTACGTGAGGAAAAACGTCCTTCGGACGAAGCGGACCGCTTTATCTTTGATGCCCTCTTTATAACGATCACCAATGCTAACTTTGATAAAAAAGCCATCATTCGTAAAATCAAGGAAGGATTGAAGCTCAAAAGTAAACTCGCCCAGGAAGTAACGATTGAACATGCCCCCGATGAATGCACCTGGAATGGCAGCGAAGACGAATTTGAAGAAAAAGCCCAAAGCGTAGGAGTGCTCCGCACACCAGACGAAGACATTCGTTCTTTAAAAGAACTGGTACATTACGGGTTAAAAGGCATGGCAGCTTACGTAGAACATGCCCACAACTTAGGGTATGAATCCCCGGAAATATTCGCTTTCATGCAACATGCACTTGCCGAACTAACCCGTGACGACATCACCGTAGACGAACTCACCAGCCTGGTTCTTGAAACCGGAAGACAAGGTGTATCAGCTATGGCGCAACTGGATGCTGCCAATACAGAAACCTATGGTAACCCGGAACTGTCGGAAGTTAATATCGGTGTACGAAATAACCCGGGTATCCTCGTCAGCGGACACGACCTGAAAGACCTGGAAGAGTTGTTACAACAGACAGAAGGTACGGGCATTGATATCTATACTCACAGTGAAATGTTACCGGCACACTATTATCCGCAACTTAAAAAGTATAAACACCTTGCCGGAAACTACGGGAACGCCTGGTGGAAGCAGAAAGAAGAGTTTGAAAGCTTCAACGGTCCGATACTGTTTACCAGTAACTGTATTGTACCTCCCCGCCCGGATGCAAACTACAAAGACCGTATCTACATTACCGGTGCCTGCGGACTGGAAGGTGCAACTTATATTCCCGAAGCCAAAGACGGAGAGCAAAAGGATTTCTCTTCTATCATTGAACATGCCAAACGCTGCCAACCACCTGTAGCCATAGAGAACGGTAAGATCATTGGCGGATTTGCACACGCACAGGTTATTGCACTGGCAGGCAAAGTGGTAGAAGCTGTCAAGAGTGGAGCTATCCGCAAATTCTTTGTTATGGCAGGTTGTGACGGACGTATGAAGAGCCGTGAGTATTATACTGAATTTGCTGAGAAATTACCTCACGATACAGTAATCCTTACCGCCGGATGCGCCAAATACCGTTACAATAAATTGCCATTGGGAGATATTAATGGAATTCCCCGCGTTCTGGATGCAGGGCAGTGTAATGACAGTTACTCATTGGCAGTAATCGCCATGAAACTGAAAGAAGTATTCGGACTGAAAGATATCAATGAGTTACCAATCATATACAATATTGCCTGGTATGAACAGAAGGCTGTGATCGTACTCCTTGCCTTATTGTCTTTAGGAGTGAAAAATATACATCTCGGCCCTACTCTTCCGGCCTTCCTTTCGCCTAACATAAGGAAAGTACTGATTGATAACTTCGGAATAGCCACAATAAGTACAGCAGACGAAGATATTATGAAGTTTCTGAGCTAAAAGAAGACTATTCTAACCGGTACTTCCCGCACGGGGAGGTTCGGCAAACGATACGGTGGCGAAGGTTTCCGGCACACCGTTTTGCTCACCTCCCCTCTCCGTTCTCTTCCTCCCTCTCAATAGATAACTTCTAAAACACAGCAGTTTTCAACAGAAGCCAGACCTCTGCGATAATCTGTGTTTTAATAATAAAACAGGTAGAAATATAACATTTTTAAACTATTTAACCTCCTTCCGGGATACAAAATACATCCAAAAGGGGGTTTTATTTGTTATCTAAATTACGTAACTTCGCACGGTGAAGCAAAAAAAGACTTATTTATAACCCTTATAATATATAGCCCATGTTATTCACTGCAGAAAATATTCTACTTGTAGGTTCTATCTTACTTTTCGTCAGTATCATTGTTGGTAAAACCGGATATCGTTTCGGAGTGCCCGCCCTGTTATTATTCCTTGTTGTTGGTATGCTTTTTGGAAGCGACGGTCTGGGCTTTCAATTCCATAGTGCAAAAACCGCACAATTCATAGGTATGGTGGCACTTAGCATTATCCTCTTTTCCGGTGGTATGGATACTAAGTTTACAGAAATACGTCCGATATTAACTCCGGGTATCGTGCTCTCCACCGTTGGAGTGCTACTTACGGCTCTGTTCACAGGGCTATTTATCTGGTGGCTCTCCGGCATGAGCTGGAGTAATATCTACCTGCCAATCACGACTTCACTACTACTCGCATCTACTATGTCATCAACAGATTCAGCTTCGGTCTTTGCCATTCTCCGCTCACAGAAAATGAATCTGAAACACAACCTTCGTCCGATGCTTGAGTTGGAAAGTGGTAGCAACGATCCTATGGCTTATATGCTTACGATTGTTCTCATACAGTTCGTTCAGTCTTCCGGCATGGGAGCCGGTGCCATATTAGGCTCTTTTTTTATTCAGTTTCTGGTAGGTGCTGCTGCCGGTTATGTACTGGGTAAACTGGCTATATTGATCCTCAACAAAATCAACATTGATAACCAGTCACTCTACCCCATCCTCCTTCTGTCATTTGTATTCTTCACGTTTGCTATCACCGACAGACTACATGGAAACGGTTATCTGGCAGTATACATTGCCGGTATAATGGTAGGTAATAATAAGATCATGTTTCGAAAAGAGATTGCTACCTTCATGGACGGACTCACCTGGCTTTTCCAGATCATCATGTTCCTCATGCTCGGCTTGCTTGTCAATCCGCACGAAATGCTCGAAGTAGCTTGTGTAGCATTGCTTATCGGGGTATTTATGATTGTCATCGGTCGTCCGCTAAGTGTGTTTCTCTGCCTGCTCCCATTCCGGAAAATAACATTCAAGTCGCGGTTATTCGTGTCATGGGTAGGATTGCGCGGAGCTGTTCCGATTATCTTTGCCACCTATCCGGTAGTAGCCAATGTGGAAGGATCAAATGCTATATTCAATATCGTATTCTTTATTACCATCATCTCTCTGGTAGTACAGGGAACTACTGTTTCCTATGTAGCACGTTTGCTTCATCTCTCCACTCCGCTCGAGAAAACCGGAAATGACTTTGGAGTAGAATTGCCCGAAGAGATAGACTCCGATCTTCGCGACATGACTGTAACACAAGAAATGATAGAGAAAGCCGATACGCTGAAAGATATGAATCTCCCCAAAGGTACACTCGTTATGATCGTAAAACGTGGAGACGAATTCCTTATACCGAACGGAAGTCTGAAACTACATGTAGATGATAAACTACTACTCATTTCAGAGAAGAGTAAAGAATAAAAATCCCTCTTCGATGAGGATGTGTCAAAAGCCGGATAAAGCTATCAATATGTGACTTTAGAAATGCAGATGATCGCTAATTAACGCAGATACAATTTAATCTTTGCGTTACTTAGCGATCATCTGCGTTTTAATAATAGCTGATTTTACTTTTATATGCAATCGCGTAATTACTCTATTTTCGCATTAGTTACCCGTTCCAGCAGGAAGCGGCTTTTGTTCCAGTGAAACGGCTTATACTCCGTATTCATCCGGATGTTATTATTACGGAATACAAGTCCGTCCACCGACTTGGCATAAAGAATCGGTGCATCAAAGGTATCGAATTCATTGTCTTCAATCACAATGCCTTCTTCAACTCCACCATGAAAATACTTTTGTTGCGATTTCAGGTCAGGAATTTCAGGGTAGATAGAAATTACAGCATTTGTGAACTGAAACATATTTGTAAGTGCATTCACAAAACGATTTTTCCGGATAATTACATTCCGGCAAGCTCCTGTTTCATACCAACCATTGCAATCACCACACAGCAGAATGGCTGTACCGGATGTATGGTCAAACAGGTTATTCTCTGCAATCGTTTTCTTAGGAGTACTAAACAGCGCACCGCGAGCACGGTTGTTACGGATCACATTATCAGCAAATAGCACTTCCGGAGTCCAGGTGAGGTTCTCAATACCAAAACCACTTTCAGCATTAATAACCGCTTCAACAGGATCACGGAAAGAAATAACAAACTCACGCGCCCCCTGAACTTCCTCTTTATCATAGGGAGCAATCGCCGTAATGCTATTCTGGCTTCCCACGAGCTCCATTGTTGACGAACGTACAAACTGCACTTCATCCTCCGGTCGTCCCCACTCAAATCCCCAGGTCTGGTCGTGCATATACCGTCCTACCAAAGTACGGTTGTCTATCCGCTTGATAACTTTCAAGTAAGTACCATGCACATTGATAGCATCGTCCATCATGCCTTCATAAAGGCCGTTCCGGGATATAATCTTTCCTTTACAACCCGAAAAATGAGTGGCGTCGGCCTGAGTAGTGAAATAACGGGGGGCATTCTCCCCACGAAGACAGACGTTAAATCCATCTAAGGTTATATTCTCACACAATTGTGCCAATAATCCCATTCCTTCGGCATAATGTACTTTCACATTTAATAATTGCGTATCTACATCATGCGAAAGAAATATTCCGGGAGTAGGCCGAAAATAAGTGCGCAGAGCAATTACCGTACCCGGAACAAGCCGGTTGTCCTTCCAGTTCTTTATATTGAGACGACGTGAAGCCACCTGGATAACTCCCTTATTCGGATAAGCTAAATCACTGGTGTTATAGACTATATGACGGCTTTTAGGATCAAAAGCAATGCCAGAAGAAGGACGAAGTTTCCAACCTTCCCCCAATGTCTCAAAAACTGAATCTTTACTGATCTGATAGTTCACCCAGGGAGCTACTTCAAAAGTAATACCATTCTCTACAGAATTCTCTACTATTTGTATCTGTGCTATATGCGGATTCTCAAAGTCGATATTAAAATCTTTCAGTATACAGTTTTCCGAATACAATAGAGAAACCGGAATCATGCGACCATGGAAGATAAAGTCAGACCCTTGTCCATCCAAAGTCAGATTTTTCATATTCTCGATAGCAATACCTACCTTCTTCGGATTTGTCTGATCATGGTTGGAAATATAATATTGACGAGACGCCGCATTCTTTTCAAAGAAATGATACCTGCCTGTCGGGAAACGTAATATGATGTTATCCCCCTCCTGGTAGTCGCTTTTGATCTTCTCTAAAATCTTTTGCAAGACAGGTGATGCATCTTTCTTCCCATTGGCTTTCAGGCCAAAATCAGAGACATCATACACACGATTGGCAGCGTATATATTAGCGGGAGGTAAAACTCCTAACAGAAGTACAAGCAGAGATGTAAGAATTGTTTTCATAGTAATCTTTTTATTAGACAAGTTTAGTATCCGGATGCAAAGATATACCTTTTGATTATAATTACATTCAGTTCTTGCTTTAATTCGTACGGTTTTGAGTATATTTCACCACAGAGTAACACAGAGTTTAAATCTTTATTGAAACGCAGAATTAATGCAGACTTTCATCTAAGAGAACTACAGTCTTTTAATCTGTGTTTATCTGTGTTAATCCGCGTTTCATCAGATAAATACTACTCTGTGGAACTCTGTGTTACTCTGTGGTGGGTTTTACTCATTTCCGATCAGTTCCGCCTCCCGTTAATTTACTGTAAAACTTTTCAGGAGAATTCGGTTTTTGTTAATGAAATATTAATTTTGCGCAATTTTAATACAAATGTGCAAAAAACAAAATGGAACAACAACAAGGGTTCATAGATTATATTGAGCAAAGTATTGTAAACAATTGGGATCTCAATGCCCTGACAGATTACAAAGGAGTCACCCTTCAATATAAGGATGTTGCCCGCAAAATAGCAAAATTTCATATTGTACTTGAGAGTGCCGGTATTCAGCCCGGTGACAAAATAGCTGTTTGCGGACGCAACAGTGCGCATTGGGCAGTTGCCTTTCTGGCAACAGTTACTTATGGAGCTGTTATCGTTCCCATTCTCCATGAATTCAAAGCCGACAATATACATAACATTGTTAATCACTCCGAAGCAAAACTTCTATTCGTTGGCGATCAGGCATGGGAAAACCTGAATGAGGACGCCATGCCTTTATTAAAAGGAATCGCTTCTTTGAAAGACTTCTCTGCACTTGTTTCCCGTTGTGATCAACTGACTTATGCCTTTGAGCATCGGAATGAGATTTATGGACGACGTTATCCCAAATGCTTCCGAAAAGAACACATTTCATATCGCAAAAGCGATCCCGAAGAATTAGTAATAATCAACTATACCTCTGGGACTACCGGTTATTCCAAAGGAGTAATGCTTCCTGCCCGTAGTATGTGGTCCAATATAACCTACTGTTATGAAACGCGTCCTCTACAAGCCGGAGATACTATTGTATCTATGCTTCCGTTAGGTCATGTATTCGGTATGACCTATGATTTCCTGTATGGTTTCTCGGCAGGAGCACATCTCTATTTTCTCACCCGGATGCCCTCTCCCAAAATTATAGCACAGTCTTTTGCCGAAATCAAACCGAAATTGATTTCATGCGTACCCCTGATTGTAGAAAAGATCATCAAAAAAGAGGTACTGCTCCGGCTGGACAACAGGATAGGCAAACTATTACTAAGGGTTCCTATCCTCAACGATAAGCTGAAAGCAGCCGCCCGGCAAACAGCCATGGAGATTTTTGGTGGTAACTTTAATGATATTATCATCGGCGGTGCTCCTTTTAATGCTGAAATCGAGGATTTCTTAAAAAAGATAAGTTTTCCTTATACAATTGCTTATGGGATGACCGAATGTGGCCCTATTATTTGTTCGGACTGTTGGCAAAACCTCAAAAAAGCTTCATGTGGAAAAGCAGCCAACCGAATGGAAGTAAAAATTGACTCACCCGACCCCAACACCCACGCGGGAGAAATCATCTGTAGAGGAGACAATCTCATGCTGGGATATTATAAAAACGCTGAAGCTACTGCACAAATTATTGATAAAGACGGATGGCTACACACAGGTGATCTTGCTACAATAGACGAGCAAGGTTATGTAACAATACGTGGGCGCAGCAAAAATCTTTTGCTTAATTCAAGCGGGCAAAACATTTACCCTGAAGAAATTGAAAGTAAACTGAACAATATGCCGTATGTAGCAGAGTCATTGATTGTATTACAGAATGATAAACTTGTTGCGCTCATATATCCTGACTTTGACGATGCGTTTGCACACGGTTTACAACAACCGGATATTGAAAAAGCAATGGAAGCAAACCGTTTGGAGCTAAACCTTCAATTACCTGCATTCAGCCAGATAAGCAAAGTAAAAATACACTTTGAAGAGTTTGAAAAGACAGCTAAGAAAAGTATCAAACGGTTTATGTATCAAGAAGCGAAAGGTTGATTACCCTTTCGTTTCTTGATACATCTTTATTATTACAATACCAGTGCGATGCTATTAAATCGAGCGGTTATTCGACTGAAAAACCACACGAGTCTAATTTCTATTCCATTACGGTACAATTAAAATACATACTATGATTTCCGGTTTTTACTACTTATTCCACCAATTCTTGAAATAAATCATTTAGTGTCTGATCCAGATTGGCAGAAAAACCTACATGTGGCCTTGAAGTCTGGATACAGGAACTTCTCAGAGCCGTCAGCCATCGGAAACGTTCCGGAATATCCAACAAAGCAATTGTTCCTCCCGTCTCATGCCCCAAACAGACCTTACTGAAAGCCTCCATATGCTCGCGAAACGACTCTATATCCAGTTCCGGAGAAAAGGCTCTAAGCCTGTTTTCATTTATCTCATAACGCATTTTTATAAAGTCAGCCTGTTTTGAGAACAAGATAACTCCAACATTCATAAACTCCTCACGTTCCACCTTCGGTACAATGCGGATTACTGCATATTCATATAAGTGCTTTTCTGGCATCCTGTGCTTCTTTTACAAATAATTCGGAATGACGTATCCTTTCTGTTAGAAATTGAAAATAAATATCTCGTATATCCTGCTGTGTTTCTTCTTTATCCCGCCAATGCAACCAGTCATCGGGTATCAAATCTACTATTTCCCGCAATATTTCATCAGTCAATATCTCTTTGTATTCCCGGTCCACTTCCTCCAGGTCACTCGCTTCGGCCAACAATGCATGCTCCTTTATCTGTGTAAAAGGACTCAGCGCATGTTTCTTCCAGTTTACCCACGAATGATGGAAAAACAGAGAAGCACCATGGTCTATCAGCCACAGTTCTTTATGCCACATTAACATATTGGTATTCTTGGCTGTACGATCCACATTAGTTAAGAAGGCATCCAGCCATACTATCTGTGAGGCTAATTTAGCATCCACTTTTGTCACCACAGGATCAAACGGTAATGCTCCCGACAGGAAATGCAACCCCAGGTTCAACCCACGACTTCCTTGCAACAGGTCTTGTATCTCTTCGTCTCCTTCCGAACGCCCGAAAGCTTCATCCAGATTTAGAAAAACAATTTCCGGAAGACGCAAACCCAACACATGGGCTACCTCTCCTCCTATTAGCTCGGCAATAAGAGCTTTTGTCCCATGCCCCGCCCCACGAAACTTTACCACATACTTAAATCCATCATCAGCTTCGGCAAGAGCTGGCAACGAACCTCCCTCACGTAAAGGCATGATATAACGAATTACATCAACGGTTCGTATATCGATCTCATTTCCTCTTATTATCATAATGTTTCTCTCCTTTCTGTTTATATCATATTTCTTTAAACAGTTGTGCTTTCAAATAGTTTCAGTTAAAACCTTAATGAAAACAGAAAGACAAATATACTAATAAAAGGCAAACAACATTGTTTTATCCTCATCTTTATAGTATACCATTGGAAGTGCTTCGGAAGGTAATGCTTCATTCAAAAAACAATATTCACCCGAAGGTTCCTTCAATGTACTGATTGTTTTCCATTCTTCCGAATCTTGCATGCAAAACCAGAAATTACGATAATAACGGTTCTCATACATATAGTCGGAACTATCGAAGCAAGGAAATAATTGACAACGACTACTTACAGATGAATCCGAATTTCGCCCTTGACTCTTCAAATCAAAAATGCCCCGATAAACATGACTGTTCACTACAATTTCCGCATCACAAGATAATCGTATAACGGAATAACTCCCCATACTTTCTTTTACTTTTTCAATAACAGACAGCAAAGTATGATCACTTATCAATCGCTTGAAAGAAGGAGCATCCTGCGTCAACACTTCCATTACGTATTCTGCATTATTCTCTTTTAGTATCGGACGATAATAACTACTATGCGATAAATCTACCATCAATTGTCGGATATAGAATTTGTCGCGCCAATATTTCTCCACAGCTTCTCCTTGAGGCAATCGCAATAATAAATCCTCCAAACAAGAAAACTTATAATTAGAATAACGATCCACATAAATGGTTCTTTTACTAATTTCTTTCATCCTTTTCGTTTAAAACAATTTGATAGATTATTTTTCACCTTCATTTTCCAATCGGTCAAAATGCCTTTTCACTAATTCTTCTCCAAGGAATCTCACTTGTATATCCCGTATCGCTTTTTTATATTTTGCATAAGGTAATCCACCCTGTATTGCCGTTTGTATCATGACCGAATATTGCTTTATCTCGATCTTAGCTATAGCAGTATCATGTAGCAGATCATATCCTTTCTTTCGTACACGATATAAGAATTCTTCATGAGCATCTTCAACAAGTTCAATTACCTGCATACAAAGTTGACTGATATCTGCTCCTTCTTTCTCTAAGATTTCAATTTCATCCAACAAAGCTTTCATTTTTCGTGGTCTCTCATTACTGCCATTACAGTTATTCTTCTGTTTTTCAATCGTAGATTCTTTACTTGTGGGACAGAAAGGACATAAATCTCCATAAATTTCCGAATCATAAGAATGCCCCTCAATACATTTTTTGATCAACATTATTTTTATCTTTTTTTTAATCGTTCATAGCACAAGTTACTTTTTCTCTTTCGTATCAGATAGTTGGATATTTCTCCATTAGTTTCTTCAGATACGACTTACTGATTTGCAATGCCTCCACTTTATCAAATGGTGGAAGCAGTATGCAGTTGTTTCCTTTTATCATGACCAGATAACTTACGTTGATAATAAATGACTGGCTTATTTGAACCAAATAAGGGTGATAACTCAGTATTTGTTCCGCGTTTGTATTCCTCTTCAAAACCAAAATACGCTGATTACATAAAACGGCTTCCCACAGCCTATTTCCTGAATTATAATGAAAATAGCCAATATGTTCTAAACGTAATAATTGTAAATTTCCGGTCATCGAGAAAGATAAAAAGATATTATTCTGATCTTTTGCTATATCAGTCAAGTATTCAAATTTATCTTCCTTGCATAGACTTTTCATGCTCTTTTTCTGTTGATTCCAGTTATCCATATCCTATATATCCAGTCAGTTATATATCACTCTAAGATTCTACAACCTCCCCTTTTTCATTTAAAAGTACATCCGATTGCCTGTCAAGCAGTGTAGCCCTGAACAAATGTCTGTTTACTACATAAAAGGCACAATAAATCGGTTGTGTAATAAGTTTTCCATCCTCATTCATCAAACCGCGACGATTGCCGACAGTATAACAATATAATCCGGTTGGAAGTGTAATTTCAGTGCCATCATCAGAATATTTCCCTGTGGAATAATCCAAACGGTCAATGGTATCATACAGCATCGGATTGAGAATTTCACCTTTATACGATATTTGCATCAGAGTTTCATCCGGTTTAGAAACAGTCACATAATCGGCTGTTTGTATAATGTATCTATACTCAGCAGGAATCACCACACAAAGCGAATCATTCAAAACCCCATATTTGTTATCTTTCATAAAAAGCCGTTTCCCATATAAAGGATTCTGGATACGATCGTATCGTGGCTCCAATACCCATTCGCCTTTATTATTTATGATGCCACATTTACCGTTCTTGTCATACATGTTACAATATCCTCCGTGAAAAACAAAATCCATACGCGGCTCATTATCTTTTAAATACGGATATTGAAAGTCAATAACGACTTCACCCTGATGATTTATAAACCCTACCTTATCATTCTTTACCACAGCAGCCAATCCTTCCGAAAATATCCAAGCGTGGGAATACTGCTCCCGAATAGTAGCCTCTCCTGTATAACGATTGAAATACCCTCTTTTATAATTCTTCGAATAAATTACCAATGTATCCGTATAAGCTTCTGATGCAAACAACCAGGTTATCCCCTTGATCGTTGTTTTACCGGTTCTCAGATTTTTAATAGAATATGTCTCATTAGAATTTAGAATAGAACAACATTCACTACTGTATAATTCACCTCTGAATTCATTGAATCGGCACTCTTTATAATACTCCCTAACGAGCATAAAAGTTATAAAACAAAGACATAAAACTGCAATCAGCCCCAAGATTCTTCCAAATACTTTCATAATCTTTTTCATCCTATTTTACTTTTACCATTATTTGATTTAAAACCACACAAGCTTGTTCTTTAATAGATCCCATCGAGCCGCTTTCAACCGAAATGATAAGATTGAAATTTTTTGTTTTCATTTTCCTCTACCCTTGTTCGTGTCGGGCGCAACTTTTAAATATCTTGTATCTTTATGTATATAGAGCAAAAAAGTAACCATAGAAATATCCTTTTTCTTATTTTGCCTTCCGCAAAGCATCTTCAGCTTTCTTCATATAAGATTGTGCGTTTTCTCTTGCACTTTTTGCTTTCCGTTGATACGATTCGGCGCTATCTGTAGCATTCTTTGCATATTGTTGGTAACTCCGTACCATATCGTACTTCTGACGCTTGGAGTAATACTCAGCTTCCCGAAGATAACCTTGTGCCTTTCGGTTGTAATAATCCACTTCACGCTCGTAGCCCTGCGCTTGCTTAGTATAGTACTCTGCTTCACGCTGATACGACTGCGCTTGTTTCAGATAATAATCGTTTTGAGCAAACACCGTAGTAATGCCACAAAATAGGATAAGGATAAAAAAAATGTGTTTCATATAGTCTTTAATTTTTTAATGATATAATAAGAAGCGAAATCAAGAGCTTTTATAATATGTGCCACAATTTCATTGATTTGTTCACCTTCAGTGATTTTATGATCGTAATTCAAAGAAACACTACCATTATCCAAAAGCATTACCTTAATGAATTTCACCTCTCTGTTTGTCTCATTTATTGCAGTAGCGATTCTTTTTTCATTATCATTATCAACCAATGTCAGATGTGGAATGCTAAATCGAATAAGAGCTTCTTTTGAATCCGGCATATAAATATAATGTTCTCCATTATATATAAAAATATACCATCCGTTTTTCAGCAGCTCCACGTCGTCACATACCTGTCGTAACTGATTCGTAATTTCTGTTTGTATATTCCGCATTGCCATTAGACCCTATATCCGTGTCGGGCACAACCTCTAATCATTGTTTCTTTATTTTATGATAAAAAATATAGAAAGTAACCCTGCCGGTTCGTAATTAGTAAACAAAAAAAGCTGCATCGGCATAGTGCTAATGCAGCTTTTGGTTGTATTATTATCAATGAAACTTAATCCAACATAACGAATCCGGCCCAATAGTATGGTTCTGGATATTTCTTACGAACGATCCGCTTTGTCTCATTAAAAGCTTCACGTTTCTTCCATCCATTATTAGCAAGTTCTATAAAAAAAGTTGTCATAAACTCCTTGGTTGCGAAATCACTGACATTCCATAGCGTCATGATAATCGTCTGTACTCCCGCTTTCTTAAAAGCACGCTGCAAGCCATAAATACCTTCGGGCGTTGTCTTGCCTTGCCCTGTCTGACAGGCTGAAAGCACAGCAAGTTCCGTCCCTTGCAAATCCATACGCGAGATAGTAGCAGCAGTGAGTATGCCGCTAAGCACGCCATCAGGAAGATGCTTACCCCTCCATGCAAGGTTACCACCCGACATAATAAGTCCCGTGAGCGACATTGCGTCCGTATAGCCCTGGAGATAGTCTATGTTAGCTATGTTGTCAGCTGAATAATAAAAACCATGTGTGGCAACAAGTAGCAATTTTGGAGCCATGCCACTCATATTAAGAAAAGACTCCTCTGTTCCATTAACATCCATATAGGATGTCACTTTCACTTGCTTTTCTTTGAGAATCTTTTCAACAACCAGAACCTCTTCTTTTGTTTGAGGAAGAAAATGGAAGATACTGTCACCACGTGCATCGCCACTACGCATGGCAAACATTGGTGACAGAATATATTTCTTACTCTCCGCTTCCAGTACATTTGTATCGAGATCATAAAGCAAGCCACCATACAATACTGCTTCACTATTCTTTTTGATTGCTATCGTCCCAGATTGACGAAGCAATTCACGAGCAGAAGAAAGTCGAATAAAATCGTAATGTTCTCCAAGTAAACTACCATCTGCCAGCATTAAAGATTCTAAAGAAATCCGGTGCATTCCCCCCGATGGCACATAATACACCTTTGCCCCTTCCTTTACATATTCCTGCAACGGTTGCCAACATAGACGGAACATCTTCTCTGAAACACTTTCATTGTATAGATGGTCAATACTCTTGCCACCAAGCAAGGAATCTACAGATTCCTCCGTAAACAGATCCATCAACAAAGGATACTTTTGTATATTATTTATTACATATACAGCATAATGCCGTTTATTATCATCGCCCTTAAAGTCAGTGAAGTCTATCAAAACATCACTATCTTTCATCGCACGCTTAACATTCGCATACTTCACATTCAAGAATGCCGTATAATCTTTATAAGATGTACTGCGAGCGGCAAGATGCTTATCTGCTACAGTCATTTTTGCATAAATCCGTCCTAATTCTTCTTTGTTTTTATCAAAATCTTTGCTTAGCGTAGCCATTTTTGCTTTCAGCGTAACCACATTGGTAAAAGCTTCAACATCCTCTTGTGTACCTTCTTTCCGGATGATATCATACATGGAGCGTTCTGACTCTAAAAGTAATGACTTTGAGAATAATAACGCATTATAACTCGCCTCCGTAAAACTGTTTTGTGTGGCCTTGCTTTTAATTCCAAAGGCAGTCATTGCCCACATCTTTTGAGACAGTGACTCCCAATAGCTTTCCCGTTCAGATGACGACACATATCGCAACTGTTCTTTAATCTGTTGTTGCAGCATTTCTGCAGACTCTATATAATGCCTTCTACCAGCCTCTATATGACCATTAAATGCTTCTGCGTTCGCCAGATAATAAAGAGCATCACCATATGCTATAGAATTGTTGCCCTGTCTGCTCTTTATCAACTCAGCATATCGTTTGTATGCTATTTCTGCCTCCTCATGACGATTGAGTCTGTGCAATACACCAGCCTTCAAAGCCTGAATGGTCGTACGACTAACATCATCCGCTTCACATATCTTTGCCAAAACAGCATCTGCCATATCAAACTCACTGACTGCTTTCTCATACTCCCCAAATTTTGCAAACACTCTGCCACGAGTAGTATACACTTGTGCCACCATTCTTGCCGGGGCATCCGTACCTTCCATACAAAGGAAAAGACTGTCGACGTAACGCATAGCATTCACACTATCACCCATTTCCCTATAGATATCTGCCTGATTGCTATAAGGTAAATAGCGTTGCAATCTATCACCCTCAAATTCCTTCTCAAACATTCTGATGCAATTTGATCCATATGCCAAAGCGGATTGATACTCACCTGCAGTGTATTTTAAATCCCTCATTTTAGAATAGATTCCATGTTCCACACTGCGCTGCTTTATTTCCGGCAGTAATGTAAGCAGTTTTTCATTCTTTAAATAAAATGATTCAGCCAATGAGTAATCCTTCATAGAGAAAGCGTCATCACCCAATGCATTGTTGTTTGCTATCATGGCTTCTATGTTGTTGGCCTTTATCAAAAGAGTGTCTATTGCCTGTGTTGCAATTGCCACATGGTTTCTATCACCCAACTTACGATAAATCTCCCTTTGTTCATGTCTGATATTTGCCATAAGATTCCAATCCTGCACCGTTGTAACTCTTGCATATGCTTCGTCATAAAGCTCCAACACTGATATGTATTCATCCTGATGACCTTTTATCACAGCCATGTTGCAAAGAACATCAGCTTCGTTTTTCACGTCACCTATCTCTCTGAATCCATTATGTGCATTTTCCATACAAAGATAGGCTTTATCATACTGCTGCGAAATCATATAACGGGCACCTTCAAAATACCATGCCAGTGGAATCTTTGGCTGTATACGCTGCCTCATATCTTCGTCAGCATATGGTAAAAGTTCTGTAAACAGCTCACGAGCTTTGCCTAATTGCCCATCATTTATACGCATATAAGAAGCCGCCAACATAAAACCATTTAAAACATATTGGTATGCCGCGTTCTCTTTCTCTTCATCTGTGAGTTTTCCTTGAAGTAACTTCTTGGCAAGCAAATACCCTTCTTCATACTTGCCTGTTAATTCACAACACATAGCTACCATTATCTGGCTGCATACATATACCTGCCTTTCTTCCTCTGCACGTTGTTTCTCAGTATTCTTACCAACAAGCAGGAACGCCTCAAGTGCTTCATCATATTTCTCAGCCTTGTTGAGTTCAAAAGCCCTGTTCATCGTTTCCACCACTTCAGTTTCGGTTAAATCCTGGGCATGAGAAGTGACAACGGTAAAAAATAGAACTAAAATAACTGCGATGCAATATTTTCTCATTTGTTTTTATCTCTTCAATACATTATACAACGAGTCTGCCTGCGCCCGGTATTCACCTTCCTCTGTCTTGAGTTCTTCAAGTAAAACAATCGCTTCTTTCTTTCGTCCAACACCGAGCAAAGCATTTGCTTTCAGCCAATTTAGGTCATACTTCATGCTTGCCAACAGATTTTTCTCGTAACTTAATGCCTCAGTTTCTTCCTCACTCATTGCGTCTAATGAAACAGAGTCCGATAACTCTTCCTCTCTCACACTCAAAGACTTTTCTTCTACCTCTATTGCCGCCAATGCATCTTCATAATCTTTTTGATTGATAAGCCCGGCTATTTGTTGCAAACTATTATTGCCACGGTAGTTGTCCACCGACATTTGCGGAACTTTATAGATATCACCGGACGACGATCCTATTGGAGCCCAAAGGAAATATCCGAACACAAGCAGAACAGCAATACCCGCGATACTTGAAAACCAAAGGAATAATTTCCTACCTTTTTGTGGCTTAGCAGAACACGCTCGTACCGATACCGGAATATAATCATCGTCCCATGCCTCCATCTTTTCCAATTTCTCATTTCTACTTTTTATGGCAGTATTTACATGCTGCGTAAATTCCAACTGCTCTTGAAGTTTGGCATCCTGCGCAACTTGCCTTTCAAAACCGGCACGTTCTTCAACGGACATTTCGCCAAGTACATATCGATCTATATTATCTTGATTTTCTATCTTCATGTCTTTGATCTTTTTATTCGTGAAGGTATTTGTTATATATTTCAGTTGCCGATTTGCGCAATTTCTCCATGCACTTATACTTCTCTGTCTTCAGCGCATCTTTACTCGTATATGTGTCCTGTAATTCCATGAGAATGGCATCAAGATTCTTTTCCTGATAGTAGAACATGGTCAATATCTGACTACAACGTTCTGACATGTGGGCGATACAATCAGCGATAATATCCAGCATAGTGTTGTCACTTTTGTCATATAGCATATCAAGATAACATTCATCGTCCTTTGTTTTAAGCTTATTTCCATTTTTTTCTATATCTTCCGAATTGAATACATGCATCTTTTCACGTACCCACTCAAGATATTTCAATCGTGCTATACCCATGAAATAGGTGGTCAATGAGCTTGTGAAAGGGTTTCTGTCTTTTCCTTTCAGTACCCCGTCCTCTGCATAGATTTTCTTACTCTCAATGTTTTCCCACAATTTAATAAATGCTTCTTGGAATATCTCCATTTTATACGTATCATCCACAAAGAATACCCCTCGGTAATTTTCGTCAAAATACTGTTTGCAATAATTGTACAACGCACGTTCCAGCATAGGATTACGTTTGTACACACCCTCCACATATACAGCATCTGCATATTTCAAGGGTTTGAAATCTATGTTTTTCGCCATTACTATTTTAATATATCAGTTATGTCATATTTTCTGATTTCGCCTGTCATCATCGGAGTCTGAGGCAATCTGCCTTGATTTTCTATCATAAAACCGATCAATTTCTTTTGCAAGTCTCCATTATTTTTAGGCATATCACTTGCCAATATGCAGTATAAACCATAAGTAAGTTTTCCCACCGCAGGATTTCTCATCTCACTATTCAACTGATAACTCTTACACGCACTGAGCGTTATCCACTGCTCTGCTGCCGGAGCTATCGCATCTGGTTTCTTTTTCATTGGTATTTCAAACCTATCATACACACCTCTGACTATTTCATCATCATCATTCCCTCGCGACGAATCCCCGCTATGACAGGCATCTACTACTATAAGCATCTTCCCTGCATTGCCTATCTTTTTACGTATGTCTGTCAGTAATACGTTTATCTCATCATCTGCCAGGTGCTTTTCACCTCTATCCTTACTGCAATAACTCCTATATGCATCGTAAGGTATCCAACACTCATCCCATCCATCTCTTTCATCGCCCTCCCTGTCTGTCATTTGCTGACCATGTCCGGAGAAATGAATATACACAACGTCACCGGTCCTACATTGTTGTGCCAATAATCCAAAAGCTGTCGTTATCCCAGCCTTCGTTGCTTTGTCATTTACTAACGTAGATATGCTCTTATATCCGGCTTTCGTTAATATATCCTTTACCAACGGTACGTCTTTATCACCATTTATTTTTCCCCAACTCGTATCTTCCTGCTGTCCCAAACCAATTACCAATGCTCTTTTTGTTTGTGCGTGTAACAACACAGACAAAAAGAGCATTAAAGTTGCCAATATGTAAAACTTTCGTCTCTCAGTCGATACCGCCATATCAGATATCATTTCGTGCTTTTGAGTAATTAGTAGGGTACACTTGCTTACTGAAGTCATCTAAAAAATTATACTTTTCTATCTAAAAGCAATCAGATCAACCATCTCTAATTTTTCAGTTAGGTTTTAATCTGCCAATCTTGAATGAAAATTATATCGAATATTTAAATATACCATCAGTAGTACTACACCTATTAGAACTACAGGAACCGTAGCAAGAGCAAATGGTACATTAAAGCATAAATAATCATACAATCCATGAATTGTAGCTGGTACTAATATTGCCAATAAATAAAGAGCAATCCTAAATCTAGGATAAAGGAAAGCAAACGCAACGAAGTATGATGCTATACCACACCATATTGCATGAAGGAAAGGTAAACTGGTCAATCGTGCGATATTGGACAGGTATGAGAAAACATATCCATCTGCAATACCATTTTCTAAGAGTATCTGAAAATTAGGACCGAGCTGATAATTTATGCCTTCGTATACCCCAAATGCAATACCGGACATTAATCCATAAAATACAGCCGTTTGCGGTTTTATTACATTCTTCGAAAAATACAAGATCAAGAATACAGGCATCACTTTTACAAATTCTTCTACTACACCAATCCCTAATATGCAAGAGACCAATGATAGTATTACACTTCCCGTATCGTATAGTCCCTTAAATGGATTCAACTCTCCAATATTCAAAATAAAGAATACGACAGTCGTTAAAATCTGAGTTGCAAAAAACAGGAAAATTGTTGTTTTAAGTTTCACTTGTTCTGTTCTGAACAGATAATAGAAGAACAATCCCCATATAATTGAGAAATATAGCGATATGCAATAAAATAGAATATATGCATTAAGGAACGGCGCAATAACAATTATCCCCGATAAAGTAAGTCCCACCAAAGATAAGGTAAAAAGTTGTTTATTCTTTTTCCATGGCTCTTTTGTGAAAATAGTAGAGGGCAGAATCAATTCCCGGCCAATCTCCTTAATCTGTGAAAACACATTGCCTTTATGTTCTACAGACACCTTCTTGCCATGTCTTTGCAAGAAAAACTCGATAGTTCTAAAACTGTCAGGATACTCAACGTTATAAGCATAATCTCTCTTCAAAATTAGTCCCGAATGAACGAATTCTGCTATCTCATTTATGTTAAATGGCCCAAGAATTGTATCCTCTTTCATTATTTCATACTGTTCCATCTATTCTATCTTTTATTAAATCATTTAGACATGGATATCTATAATATTATCTCAAGAATAAGGATAATCACCTATAATACATAAATCAAAGACCGTCCGGCAAAATACGTAATCGGAAAATCATTAAATTTATCCCCTCAATTTGTCAATAAAAAAAGATCCACAAGCAAATACTATATAAATGTATCCCTATTCATTTTCTGATAAAACTTATACATACTAATATATTGTGAATGTTTTAGATTTTAAGCATGAATTATCGTACCAGATTTCAATACGATATGTTCCACTTCTCCAATAACCTTTGCTGGAATATCCCCATCCTGAAAGAGTGTAGGAATTATTCTCTCCACTATATATGTATACAGATTGTGATTGAGAAAATCCAAATGGCGATGATGTACCTCTACGAATAGAACCATCAGGATTATACCATTTAACTTTCAAGATTTTATCACCAGATGTAAGTCCTACATATTTAATACGTGGTTGAAGATACATTGTACTATTACCATACAAAGAATTCCCGTAGTTTGTATGTATATCTCCATCATCTGTAACATTTGCGATTTCAATATCAGTTATAATCAATGGATAAGTATTACTAACTTTACTTTTAAAACTGGAAAGCTCAGATTTAGCATTATCTCGTTCTTGTTTCAAACTACTAATTTCACTGCGAAGTGATGATGTGGCAGAGGATGCATTCTCGTATTTACTTCTATATTCATCTCGCTCACGGTTTGCACGAGAATAATTATCACCAGCATCTATATATAAGAAGCCTAATACAATCGCTACTATCGCAAATATTATAATGAAGAACCAATATCTCCCTTTACTTCCTCCATTAGCGGACATAATCGTTCCAGACAAAGTACTGATATATCCTTGGTCATCTATCTTTGCCAATTTTGCAATAGAACCATCATCTTTTATTTCAAAGATAGTCCCATCATTTGATATGCGATATGTTTTATCCATTTCCAACAATCAGTATTAATATATTTTGAAAGTTTTGGCTTTGAGACAAGTATTCTCATACCAAATCTCTATTCTGTAAGTACCACTACTCCAATTACCTTTATATTCATTCCCCCAACCACTAAGAAATAGTACATCATCTCCTCCACTTATGTATTCGTCATCCGATTGTGAAAATCCTGCGGGAGATGAGTCTCCTCTACTAATAGAGCCACTTGGCGTATACCATTTTACTTTTAAAGTCTTTGTCCCAGACTTCAAACCGACATAGGAAATTCGTGGTTTTAGATACATTGTATTATAATCATATATCCGCTCACCGTAACCAGTTTGAACATCTCCTCCTTTAGACGTATTACCTATTTCAATATCAGTAATAATCATAGGATATGCTTCCGACACATCATTAATTAAAGAGTTTGCTTCTGAAAGTTCCTTGTCTACATCATAATATCTTCCTATGTAATAATCCAAATTGTCAGATATTCGTAGATATAATACACCTAATATTGCTATCGTAGCAAGAAGAAAGATGATAAAGAACCAGTATTTGCCTTTACCTCCTTGTTGCCGGTTTACACTTCCAGAGAGCCCTGTGATATTTCCCTTATCATCAATTCTCGCTATTTTAGATATAGAACCATCTTCACGGATCTCAAAGATGGTTCCATCGTTAGATATTTTATAGTCCTTATTCATTTTGTTACATTGAACTTGCAATTCCTATTAAAATTCCTAATCCAAATGATATGCCGAGTACCCACAAAATCGCAATGGCCCATTTATGCTGAACTCTTTTAAATTCAGACACACTAGACCATGATTTTGCTTTCCATGCCCATTCGTTACCATTAATACCTAATGCTATACATCCTCCTAATGATATTAATGCACCTACGTAAGGAATAAAATTTACAATAATAAGTACCAATGGCCAATACACTCCATTGCATACGCCCCAAATCCAATTAAAGAAGAATGCGCCCCAGTTCCAGCCTTTTATTTCATCAGGTATTCCATTTGTATATGTTGAGTTATATTGAGGTTGAACCTGATGCTTCGGTGGAGCAGCAGGTGTTACAGGAGTCATAGGAGTATCATAGCGAGGTCTGTTGATAGTACCATCCTCATTGACTGAAGCTCCAAGCTCTTTTTGTACCATATCATCAAAATCGAAATGGTTAGCCGGCAACCATTCATCCATACTCTCTTCTGTTACCAGGATATCATCCATTAGTTGAAGATCTCTAACCTCTTTTGCTGAATAGGGACCATAAGTTTCCCCATCCATCTTTACATAAAATTTATATTCCATATTTTTCAAATTAATCCCAATCCCATATTTTCTTAAGCAACAAATAACCACCATAAACTATCGGGGTACCATATCCATTTGTCCACGCCACAATAGCGATTACAAAACCTATTACTATTATCGTTCCAATAATTCTCCTGAACATTGTCCAACCATCACTATTAGACGAATTGCTCGAACTTGACGATGATGTAGTGCTTGCACTACTATTTGTAGAATAAGAACTTGAGGTACCGGAAGATGAGCCACCAATATTACTATTCGGTCTCACAATCTGACCAAACTCATCCACGTATGCATCATCAAGGTTATTGTTCTCCCTCGTAGTTCTTCTATGTATCTGGCCAAATTCATCTACATAATATGAACCTTCTGTTTTCTGCTTTTCCGAAAAACAATATGATCTAAGAGGGGTAAAGTTTGGTTTTGTTATCTTTTTAACCTCAATACCATCTAAATCATTTGCGTCCAACTCGAATAACCCCATATCCACCAATTCCTGGTATGTGTAGGAATCGGTGGATTGTTCTCCGTCTATACGAATATGGTAACGATCCATATATTATTGAGCCGGATTTGCATATTCAACTTCTATGCTTGTAGTCACTTGCAATGGATGAGAGAATATCTCAGCCATCTCACCACCAATCTTAGGATTGTTCGTATTACATATTAAGGTATACTGAGAAAGATGATAAATTAACCGTTGAGTATAATTCTCATTATCTCTATTTAAAAGGTCAAGAATCATCTTAACACCTACTGTTGTTACGAAATTGATGTCAGCTGATATGCCCGGTTCAAATGAGCCTACTTCACCCATATACAAATGAGTATTTGCATTCACACGCCCCGATGTATCTCCCAATGCAGCAACAAAATCGGAATAGGCAGGCATACCCTCCGGCAAGCAATAGAAAATCTCACCAGCAAATGCTCTTTCCCAGAAACCGATAGAGACAAAAGGCATCTTGTATGGTTTCGCGAGCATAGAATCCGCATATAAGTCACCTTCGCGATTGTCTGCGCAACCAACGATAATTGTATCTGGTCCACAAAATGGCTCTATTACATCCAAAGCAACTTCCTGAATCATCTTTGTAGATGTCATCACTTGTGCATTCGGGTTGATTTGCAAAATGCGTTCTTTTACAGCAAGAACCTTATATTTACCAACATCCTGCATTCCGCATTGGTGACGGCAAATATTATGATAGCCCATAACATCCATATCAATCAAGAAGAATCTTCCAACACCGGCACGAGCCAACTCCATTGCAACCAAACTACCGACAGATCCGCAACCGATGATAACGGCCCCCTTCTTCAACATTATATCGGATTCCAGAATACCGGTATTACGAGAGAAAATGTCTATTTTAAGTTCTACGGGTGTAAGTTCACATAATGTATCTTCGGCTGTCTTAAAAACAATTTTCTCGTCTTCATAATATCCAATAAGTTTATCTTCCGTATTAGGCTGTTCAGGCTTTTCTGTATAAAAGTGTCCTAACAATATAGGTTTAGTCCCTCCCATATCTGCAGATGGTTCTTGAACATCAATTACATTGTAGTAATTACTTTCCTCATGATAATATCCCCACAAGGATAAATTATCATGAGCAATGTTATTCGGGAAACATACAGTAGGTATACGGCGTTTCCCTTTCATAAATTTATTTGCGTCAATCATATTAGTTTTGATTTATAGTTAACAATAATGTATCCTGTTCTTGATCATTATATGATACAATAATTTTAACAACTCCAACAGATACCGGTGTAACTTGACCCGAACTAGAATTAATAGTAGCTATAGATGAATCTTCTGAGCTGAAACATATAAGCTCATCAACTACCGGTCCGCTTTTTTCTAATAGAACACAATAATCCTTTTTTGTTATCGGAATACTTCCTGTACCTGTATTTTTCCAAGATTTAATTTTAATTGTGACATCATTATTTCCTGTCACCTCTTTATCTTGCGGTTCAACTGTTAGTACACAATCATAACTTTGCCCAGCGATAGTCGCCACAATATTTGTCGTACCTTCTTTAACAGCAGTTACCCCCCCTTTATCATCGACGGTTGCAACATCGCTATTATCCGAAGACCAATTAATCTCTGAATTTCCTTCTGTTCCATTAACTACTAATGTGAAAGTTTGTCCAACCCGTAATTGTCTTTTAGTTTCAGATAAAGTAAGAAGAGATAAATTCGAATTTTCATTTTTCACCTTGACTTCAACGTTACATTTTCCGATTTCTTTGTTATCAACTAAAAGAATAACTTTGGCTATTCCTTCTTTTTTAGCAGTTACTTTTCCTTTTTCATTTACAGTCGCAACTTCCTCTTCAGATGACCTCCATGTAACTTTTCGTTTATTCATTACATTCCCAGCTTCTAATATTTCACTATCACCAACATTCAAAGTCAATTCGGTAGCTGAAATTATAGGTTCTTTCTCGTCATCGTCATCAAACCATGAAATTACAGTTTCTGTCGCTGATTTTCCATAGTCAATCACCGTTTTGATAGAAAATATAGAGGCAATCACCAAGATCAAAGCTATTAGGTTCACAATCTTGTTTTTTTTTAGAATCTCCCAAATTTTCTTGTAATCATTTATCCATGAGGGATTTTCATTCTGAGGTTCAAAACTGTTGCTATTCTCCCGGTTTAGATTATCTTCTATAGTGTTACAAATATCAAGAGGTTCCTCATTTGCATGTCGTTGTCCTGTTCCATCCGTTCTCACACTACGAGACATTCTCGTATGAGAACGTTCAACAAAAGGGTTAAGATTACTATCTTCTCCATCATAATATTTCAATTGAAAATATTCCTCTGGAATAATGTCATCACCAACTTCAATTTCTACACGCTCATAATTAGGCCGGTTATGTTGACGTACCACATTTCTTGGATTATCCATATGATACATGGTTAATCTAAATTTCGGATCAATATTAACCAACCCTGATATTACACCACTGGGATTTTGTTGTGCAAAAGTTGTATTTGTACCATCATCAGTTGATGAAAATACATCCATTGAACCTGGGTGTCTATGCCATAGTCCAAGTAATTCCAGAGGTATTTTATACTGATTTGCAACTGACTGAGCCAAATAATTGACAAAGGCATCATCGTACTCAAAATATGCAATTTCAAATATACATCTTATGCCAGGAGGCAAAACCTCCATAACAATCCATACTCCATTATCAAGGGTATGTCCTAATAAGATACCGCCAGTCTCGACAGGATCTTTGTCGAAGCTTTCTCTAATAACAGCATTGTATGCCTTATTAGAGAAAACCACCATTTGACATTTATTACTCATAGACTAAATACCACCATGCCTGTTAAACGTTTCTTTAGAAAGGTCACCTGTAAGAACTAACTCATAAGACATAAGCCATTTCACAGACCAGCCAAGCACAGAAGCCGCACTAGTAACCGTAGAACCTGTTGAAACATTATCAGCTTCATTTGTACAGAGGTAAAGATTTTCAGATGAATCTCTCAAAAGATGGAAAGGTCTGAATCCACATTTGTTGATCAAATCATCCACATCTGGTAAAACCGGATATACACGAACTGAAGATCCCATTACCTGCTGAGGATGGTTGTTATTATAGACAGCCATAACGGTATATGTAAGGCGCTCGTTAAATTTTGTTTCATAGATACCTGGAATCAATTCTCCAATCCAAAACAAACGGCCATCATCAAGTTTGTCAAGTTTAAAATGAGGAAATGCTTTAGCCATTGCTATTTTCTCCATCTCAAGCAGTTCAGGATCTCTTTCATACCACTGATTTACTGCCAACTTTCCCTTTGGAATACTAATAGTAGAGTCTGTACCCTTATCATCTGTTACAGAACCATTATTCTTGAGGGTTATTTTACCACCTTCAAGCAACTTTTTTTTCAAAGCCTCACGTTTTGCTTTCAAAGCGGCATCATCCTCTGCCAACTTTCCTTTGGGGATACTGATAGTAGAGTCTGTACCCTTATCATCTGTTACAGAGCCATTATTCTTGAGGGTTATTTTACCACCTTCAAGCAACTTCTTCTTCAAAGCCTCACGCTTAGCCTTCAACTCGGCATCATCTTCTGCCAATCTTCCTTTTGGAATAAAAATCTTGTTCATATTAAAATGTTTTATATTATGAATACCATAGTTATTCTAATCTTTCATCCGATGTACTATTTTCTACTATTGAATTGGTTATTTGTGCCCAATAAGAGAGATCAAATATCTGTTGTGTAAACCTTTCATATCCTTCAGAATCCAACTTCTCTTGTACACAAATTAACAGTTCAACCAACATGTCGACAGCATCTTCCCCAATAACATCCATTACAGGCTGGAATACTAAATTACCATTATCAATTTGCAGTCGATCAACAAGTATCTGATATATTTGAAGCAAATAGTTATAAGAATCTTCTCGCTCTGTTTGAATATAATCTTTGTAAAAATAGTATGCACCTTTCAACCAATTTTTAGCCACTGATGTTCCTTGGTAATAAACCAAACCTTGTTCAAACAGACCGTTATTCACATCATCTTGATGGCAGGCTTTCGTGTTCTTATTCGTAATGTAAATTATGCCACCCAAACTTACAGCAAATAGGGAATCTATTAAAATCCCTTCTTCAGATTTATTCTGAATAATAGGCACCTCTACATTTTGACCCATAAGATATCGCTCAAATAGCTTCTTTACACAAGGAATTACACAAGAGCCTCCGATAAGAAGTATTCTATTTATGTCTGACCATTGTTTTCTAACAGAGCGAATCAAGACTTGACACTCCTGAAAGGTTTTTTCCAGTAATGGTGTAATTAAAGTCTCAAACTCTTTTTGTGTAATATCAAAAGTTTGTCCTTTTAGAATCGGAATTGGATACGAAACAGAGTCATTTTCAGATAAAGCTTCTTTAATTTTCCGACACATCCTGCTCAAAGTGTCTATCTGAAGCACCCGTAATTGATCATCATTACTATACTCAATAGTTTTAGATGTATTGAAATGCTTATACAAAATAGCATCAAAATATTTACCTCCGCATTCTATTCCTGCAACATGCCCAAGGATTTTATATCCGTTTGAGCAATGTTGTATCAAAGCCGGATCAAAAGTGCCTCCACCTAAATCATAAACAAGAGTTAAACTATCTTGTTGTTGCCGTTGTATACTATTATAATAGATTGCTGCCGCTTCTGACTCTCTCAAGAATTCGACCTTCTCAAACCCTGCATATTGAGTAGCTTCACGCATTACATCAACTCTTGGATCAACAGCTGAATATGATGTTGGAATAGTTATAACAGCAGCAGTTATTGCTTCTCCACCAATAGCATATTCAGCGGATTTTTTTATTGTAACCAAAATCTCTCCAACAATATCTTTATATGCTGCATCAAGATGTGCTATCTTATTCTCATGAATATCCAACTTGAAATTCTTGATAAAACACTCAGGAGACTGGCAACGCCAAGGTAACGCGTCATTACAGACTCTAATTTTACCTGATTCATCCACGTATGCGACAGAAGGAAAGCCATACATATCGTAAAGCCCACCTAAAGGACGGACTTTTACAGGTTTTCCATCTACCAGAACGGATGCAGATGAATAACTCGTTCCAAAATCTATTGATACCCAATTCATACAATTTCATTAGTAAATTTTGTTTTACCCCCAAGAAAAAACATTCTCGCATTATTTAATGTATTCTCAGCACTCTTCATCTCCATATATGTATCTTCTATACGTTGTTGAAGTATATTATATGAAGATGACATCACTTTATAAAAGGCTGCTTTATGAGGCTCTATATCAGAGTATATATTATAGCGTTTCCGCCAATACAAGGCTCTGTTCTTGACCTTTTCAATCATTTCATTAACACTTGCCTCTGAAGGCAATTGCAGTCTTTCTATGACCGAATTACCAAATTCCCCACACAAAGCCATAAACTCATTTATCTCAGTTTCATCATATGAATTCTGATTCTCATATATTTCAGATAAGTAGCGCCATTCTTGAAACTCATGAATAGACAATAATGCAGTAACTATTTTCCTATTAATTTCTTCTATTACTTTAAGTTCTAAAATATCATTGCAAAATGATATGGCTTGCTTGCAAACATCTATTACAGATACGATCGTGCTTTGGCTTTTTACCAAAGCTGCACGATCTCCAAAATGCGCAATAATGGTTGACAACAGTTTTTCAAATCCACTCTTTTCCCTTAACTCCACTTTTAATAAATCAAGTGTACAAGTTGGATTATTCCAAACAGCATCAATTAATATATAAATACCATACAAACCAAACTTTCGATATAACGTCAACCTTCTTTCAACAGGGAGATTAACGTTATAATCTTTATCAACAAACAAATCCGGAGATGATAGCATTTCATATAAAACACCCGGTTCTGTCATTGATAAGCATCTTACACATTCATAATCTTCTTCTGTTATTGTAGATGAAGCTAATCCTAATAATGATGATACTGGCAAAATCGAAAATAATGCCCGCTTAACTTCGGGATACTTATCATATAATGTATTTTGAATAACACGCTTAGCATCGTCTATTATTCTTTTTTGAGGTACCATTGAAGACCACATTGTATCAACTTTAGCTAATACGCCTATAGCATTTAATGGAGTTAACGAGAACGCATCTGTTCCGGAATTTTGGAAATCTTGCAAAATAGTGAAAGTTGATTCTGCAATGCTTTTGGTAAATAGCATTATCACAGCATCAGGCTTTACCTCTTTCAGAAACGCAATGGTGTTTTTAGAATCAATTTCAGATAAAGCATCTAATCCTGGAGTATCAATGATGTTTATTTTCTTTAAAATACTATCATCAAAAAAAACCTCGATATATTTCACCTGTTCCTTCAGCACATTTTCATGTTGATGAGAAGCCCAGAAATCCCAATTATCATATGGAACATACTTTACTTCGCCATTCTTGAATACAACCTTTACATCAGCATTGGAATCTCCATATTTGAGCCAACTAACATTAAAGGTCTCTTCCATCTGACCTGTCCTTACCACCTCGTCCTTACCTAAGATAGCATTTACAAGAGTGGATTTTGAACTACTAATCTTTCCTATTATTGCCAACTGCATAGGTTGAGATAAACGTTCTAATGCCTCTTGTATTTTATCCGATACAAGAGACATTGAAACTTTGTTGTCTACAAGAATCTGCAAACATTCCTGCAAACACTTTTTCAGCTTATCTGCAACACTAATATCAATCATAAATCTTATTTCTCAAACGGATTAGTGAGCAATAATTCGGTTTGTTTTATATAAGTATCAACAAACTGTACTTGCCCTTCAATCACTTCTAATTGCTTCGCAACCTCTTTCTTATCATTTTCAATGCTCTTAATAACATCCATTACATCCTGCATTTCAGTAACAATTTCATTGGTCATACATTCTATGCTTTCTATAATGGCTTCATTGAATTCATCATAGCGCTGCTGGACATATGTCTTCAGATCGTTCATGCCAATAGTAATCTGAGGACCCAATTTTGATTTAAGTTCATAAATACGATTTGCTGTATTAGTATCCTTACTTGACTTATACACATAAGCTGCCGCTGCTGCTAATCCTCCTAATCCATATATTATAGGGCCACAGAATATGGAAAGAACTCCCGCGGCTAAGCCTGCAACACCCAGACCAGGAAGTGCTTGTCTTGTCATATTACATGCTTTATCTGCAATACTCTTCTCGGCAGGCGTCAGATCCACATTAATTCGTCCTGTAAAACCACCTTCTGAAATAAGAATCTCTTCACCTAACAGTTCGTTTACTTCATTAAATCCTGATTCAATCCTCAAATCCACTTCTGCTGCAATAGATTCCAATCCTAAATTGATTTGCTGAAGTACCCAATCACCTCCATTCTCGCTTTTAGCCTCTGGACGCTTAAGAATAGCACCAAGACACTCAGTAGAAAAAAGAATACTTTGTTTGGTAAGCTCGTTGATAACCTTTGTCTGAGAGTTCTTAATAATATGAGTTATCTTTTTTCTGATTTCGGATGAAGGGTTTAATACATTATCCTTCATCTGCTTCAGCTCCATTAATCGTTTCTTGAATAACTCTTGTTCTTCTTCATCTGGTTCTTTTAGTTGCGTAAATTGGTATGCTAATATCTCTTTTATGCCAAACAATGAATTGATTAGATTTTGCTTAACGCTTTCCAGAATAAAATTCTTATACTCAGGAACAGCGTTTTCTAAAATGGAATCTACTATTTCGCAGTTTGAAGATACTTTCATCTTCTCACTTTTGGATTGGTTGTACATATTCCAATGGGCAGATGAAACTGGAATTACATCTACACCTTGTACTGAAATACCACAATACTGAGAAACTTTATTCTTTATATCCGTGATTAACTGTTCTAATTCATCTTTCGTTTTCAAATCACTCTTATTTAAAATGATCTTACAACGTTTTGAATGCGGAACAATCTTTTCTTTATAAAAGTCAAGTTCTGTAGATGAAAGAGGCTCACCTGCATCAGCAACAAAAAATGTAATATCAGCTTTGGGTAACATATATAATGTCAAGAATAAATGTCGAGGATCAAGCCCGCCAACTCCCGGAGTATCTATAAGAGATAGTCCATCCTCCAATTTCGGAGATGGAATCTCTATAATCAACATTATGGTATTCTCTATCTCCAGAGATGTTCCCTTTGCATATTTTTCGATATTATCAAATGAAATCTCTTCAGATTGCAAATTGTTGATATCACCATAATATCTAGTCACCTTACGCTCCTTTCGATATCTGATAATAGATACCACGGCAGTTGCAATACCTGCATCCGTAGGACATAAATCTTCTTCCAAAAAGGCATTGATAAATGAAGATTTACCTCTCTTAAATTCACCACAAACCAATGCGGATACAGAATCCGAAGTTACTTGAGCCATCAATTTCGATAAATGCTCAAGGTCACTTTCTTTATGATGATTCTTAAGAACAGGTGCAACTTTCTTTAATAAAGCATTAAAGCGAGTAATCTTATCGTTGATCTGCTTATTCATAACATTAAGACATAAAAGTTGAATAGAAATCCATATCGTGAGTATCACAGAAATCCAGCATCATTTGCTGTTGCTGACAATATACTGCTGAGTTATAGTCACCAATACTATTGAAATAATCAATAGAGTCACTCAAAAATTCATTATAATCTCCATTACTAATCGGATCAATGAAAGTCATATCTGATCCTACCATAAGACACATTCCCGGATCAGTCATACAATATGAATCATAATCAATTTGGCTAAATCCCATTTCATATGTATTATGCATCATCTGAGTGGCTAAATCTATATCCAAATAGTCATTAAAAGCATAGCCAGAGAATATGTCGCCAAACATAATATCATTGTTAGCTACGCCCCAATATGCATCCATTAGAGAAGACACAGGAAAGTCATAAGTACCCATACCATTCAGACCATATACAGGTAAACCATAACTCAAGTCATTGAATATTTGAAAATCAGTATAGCCCATACCTGCCACAGAATCGATATGCCCTGTATCGTAATTAAAGTTTTGCATTCCATTAATTACATCAGGCACAGCAACATCTGTAGACACCATATAGCAATTGGCATCTGACCATGCATCCATAAATTGATCTAAAGGATATGTTTTATGATAATCTCCACTTCCTGGGTCTGTAACAATTACCTGTATATTATTAGGATCAGACGTGTCAATTCCACTAACAATAAGTGCATGGTCTGGTGTATCTCCATTAAAAAAGTCATTATACCACGCACTAAATTTATTTCCCCAGAGTTCTCCTGAGTCAACGCCAACAATGACCTTATGCCCTTGTGCAAGCTCACTAACAAGATTAAACACATTGGCATCTGCCTGACGAGTACAAGAAATATTGGCATCCTCAAGGAGATTTCCTATATCTTGAAACGTTGTACCTGATCCATCACCATGATACCATCCTTTTTCATAAGAATACTGCACCAATTGGTCTTCCGTAGCTGGAATACCAAATTCATTTAATATAATCTGTTGTGACTTAATTGCACATGTATCAGCATATGTTTGCTGATAAGGATTAACAGCATCACCAACCAATCTATTAGCTTCAAATATATCTGCCATAACTTTGATTATTTTGTTTCCGATGAAGAGTCTTGTATATAGATAAATCTTTCACTCCACGGACTCACTATTTAATTATTATATTTATTAATGACTAAAGGATGGAAAAAGTAACCTTTGTTTCTGTATTATTCTCAAATTTTCAAAAACCCACTTGGTACGTATCCCATAGCTATTGTGAGAAATCTTTTTTATTAATGTTCTCATATTATATTATTTTTATCGACCAAATAAAATAATTAAACATCTGATATTTCATTGAAACATCACTCTTTTTTTCTTAATATTGATTAATCAAAACACGAAAAGCGCAGACCCAATCGTCATTCGTCTCCAGGTATCGCCAAACACCCACTGCACAAATGAACAACTTTGTCTACGCTTCGTTATATTATAAGAAGAGCCATAGTTACCCTTCATTCTCAATAGAAAAAGAAAGGTAAGATAGATACAGGTTATAATAATACAAGCTAAACAACCGTTACTATTTTCTTGTGCAGTCTCATTCAATTTGGCGATTTTAGAGACAAGAATCAGCTTACGCTCGTTAACTAATATTTTTATTACAAAAACAAGTTCCTTCAAACTTGTTTGTCTATGCTCGCAAAATTAAATAAAAAAAAGAATTATACAAATAAATTCTTTGTTTTATCTAAAAAAATAAGAAAGCAGCATGAAAATCATCATCACATTCATTCAGAAGAAAATACATGCTGCCTAAAAATTGTCCTTGTGCAGTCTCATTCAATTTGGCGATTTTAGAGACAAGAACAATTAGTTTACTTTTATTTAAAACTATATACAAACATTAAAGATGCGATAAAGGTATGATAAATAAAAGATATAACAAAATACGATAAAAGCAAAATACACATAAAGAGTCAAAAAGCGTGATTATACATGCTATATTAGTGTGTATCATGCAAAAATTATATACGCATTACGTTCAATCAGATGGATAAAATGAAAACAAGGGATTATTACTACGATATTTTTTATAGTTACTAAAATAGGCACTAAAACGTTTTCGATGGATGAAGTAATAGAGTAGTAAGAGCAGAAAAACGATATATCAGGCAGGTATCTTATTAGAAATCAAGCATTTCAATATAGATATTTATTGCATACAAAAGTACTATTTTAAGTATGCGTTAAATAGGTAATTAATAGTGACTTAAATACGTACTTTTACACCCATAAAGTACGTATTTTTACAATGCTTGTTTAGTATGTTTATACTTCAAAGAATTTGTATCCTTTATTAGCAGCCACATACACCACATACATTTGTATATTATAGTATGGGAATTGTACGCAAATTGTTTTCGCATATTGCTTCACCTGTTCCACATCTTCGCGACGTGGAGCATTGAGTGCCAGTACTTTCTTTGCTTCGCTTGCTTTGAAATACTTGAACTCTACAATCCGGTGATCCTTATAATATTCCGTTCCGGGAATTCCTGTCATCTCAAAATCCGAACGTCCGGCAGGATGGTTCTGTTCTAATGCAAAGGTGTAGCATTGGCTCAGATAACGCGAACACAGTTCAAAGAACGAACAACGAATGAAATTCTCATTCATCTTATCGAATACCTGTGCGGGAAACTGCCCAAGGTATTGATCGTAGTAGTTATGGAAAATACCTTCCATACGCCGGTCGTGAGTAAATTGTTCAAAGGCAGGAACGTAGCGGTTTGCAAAGTTATCAATGTCATTCAACTGGTTATAATAATCCATATAAATGCTACGCATGGTCAGGTTGGGCAACGTCATTCGGAAGGAATTCTTCAATGTCGTCATGCCCAAATAAAACAAGGAGACAGGATAGAAATTCTTGTCGAAAAACTTCTGCTTATTGAACTTGCTTCGTAAATCAGGCTGTGCATAAGCTATTTCATCTTCCATCACCAATGTATTGAGCAACTGTTTGGCATTCTCCTGACTCAACGCAAGCCGACGAATCCAATGGATGTCTGTACGCAAATTCTCATCAATCATTTCATCGGGAACAATACCATTGACAGCAAACTTTTTAAGAAAGTAAGTCAGTATGGTAGAATTAAACAAAGGCTCCGCATTAGGCTGAAACCGGTAACCGTCATAGTTGCTCACGATCAGTTTCCATATTTCATCGAATTGTTCTTCGTTACCGGAATATTTTCGGAGTACATAGCGTAGGTACACTTCTGCCTCTGCATGAGTAAAGCCAAGCATATTTAGAAAGTCAGGTTCGAGTGTCAAGATCTCCGCAATGTTGTATCCACTGGTCAAATCGTCCATTGTGACGGGAAGTACTCCTGTACAGAAACAGGTACGTATGCTTCCCTCACCGATACCTGCCTTTATTATTTTAAAGAAAGTACGTAAGAAACTGTCGGCAGTAGTCACTTGCTCATAGAGCGGATCTTTGTAAGCAGTCAACAACTGGTTGGTAAAATTGTCATATTCATCAATAAGAAGATATACCGGAGGAAGATTATGGGACGATACGTAACGCAACATATCCTCCAACATCTTTGTGACATCGGTTTTATCACTAAATTCAAAATCCGGGAATAAACGTGCATACCTGGCATCGGCTTTCACCATATCATAGATGACTCCGCAATTCAAATCATTAAAGTTCTTTTGTAACCCTTCCAGTGTATCGGTTACTACCATTTTAGAGAAGTCGAAACGAAGCACGAGATATTTATTATGCTCTTTTGTAGGATTACTTCCAACGTATGTGTCTCCAAACAATTCTGTAAAACGATCTGCCATATTCAAATCATAGTAAGCGGCCAACATAGACACTAACAAGCTCTTTCCGAAACGGCGCGGACGCAAAAAGACAGGAGCTTTATATAGTTCCAGATCGGGAATAAACATTGTCTTGTCCACATAGTAAAATCCACGTTCGCGCATTTCTACATAGTTTGCCACAGCATAAGGCACAGTGATTCTTACTGTTGATTTCATAACCTACTCTTCTTATATGAATTTGATATTGCGAATATACACCTTTTGGATGAGATAATTTAAGTTTATTCGTATTTTTGCATTTTAATTGAAAAAGCATGAACTCCATAAAACCACGTATCACTAAGCTTCTCAATGCCCTCAACGAAGGCGTGTTTGAGAAAGAACACACCATAGCCCTTTCCCTTCTGGCAGCCATTGCCGGAGAAAGTATCTTTCTGTTAGGTCCTCCGGGAGTTGCCAAGAGCTTGGTAGCCCGAAGACTTAAATATGCATTCAAAGAAAACAGTGCATTTGAGTATCTGATGTCCAGGTTTAGCACACCGGATGAGATATTCGGTCCGGTTTCCATCTCTAAGCTGAAAGATGAAGACACTTATGAACGAATCACGGAGGGATATCTGCCTACGGCCTCGGTAGTCTTTCTGGATGAAATATGGAAAGCCGGTCCGGCAATTCAGAACTCTTTGCTGACTGTTATCAATGAAAAGATATACCGTAACGGGCAGTTCACAGTAAAAGTCCCCCTGAAAGTATTGATTGCGGCTTCTAACGAATTACCTGCCAAAGGAGAAGGACTGGAAGCTCTCTATGACCGCTTTCTGATCCGGCAGTTCGTGGGCTGTATTGAACAGGAATTTGCTTTTGATCGCATGATTGCTTCTACACGGGACACCGAACCTTGCATTCCGGAGAAACTGACAATCAGTCCTAAAGAATACTCAGCCCTGCAGGAGGAAGCGGAAAAAGTAACATTACATTATACCTTCTTTGAACTAATACATACCATCAAACGAACCGTAGAACAATATAATACACAACGGGAGGCGAATCTTCCTCCTATTTATATATCAGACCGCCGCTGGAAAAAAATGGTTGGGTTGCTACGCACTTCGGCCTATCTGAACGAATCATCAGCAGTCTGCTTTGCCGATTGCCTGCTGATCCCCTATTGCATCTGGGACGAGGTAAGCCAATTTCCCATTGCCGAAGATATTGTACAGCGGGCCATCACTGATAGTATCAACACCTATCTGTTAGACGAAAAACAGCTGGAACAAAAACTGGATGCACTCAAAGAAGATATGAAAGCAGAACACAGTCTGCGGGAAATCAGCGACCCTGCTATTCAGGTGGTAGATACTTTCTATCATCGCATCGAAGGATATCGCATTGCCGGAAACCTGCTTATGTTTGCGTCCGACTATCAGAATCTGAAGAAAGACAGCAACCGCCTGTTTTATATCCAGCAGGATAAATTCCGTCCGGTAAACAAAGTACTGAAGGTATATGATTTTGTAAAAAACCGCAGTATCGCTCAGAAAGATATTTATTCCCTGCGAAAAGGAAACCGTTCCGTGTTTGTCAATAACCAGGAGTATCCGCTACTCTGCTATGACGATTGTGCTCCATTACCCGAACAGAATGAAGATGCGAGTACCCCCTTTGAGTTCCGGTTACAAGAGGTAATAGATTTACTGCATAACATGGAAACAGAATTTAAAAAACTATCTGAACGGGAAAACGAATATGCCAAGGAACACCTCTTTCTGAACGCCAAACAAAAAGGGGATCTGAAACGAATCCTGAATGGTACAGCCCATATCATTGAAAATTATCGGAACGAGTTGCGAATCATTGCTCATGCCCATGAACAAGAGAACAGGGACTATTAGGCTGAAAGAACTGCAAGACAGGTATTATGACCGTTTGCAGGATATTGCCTACGAGGTATATGATGAGCAGTTGCACAACCTCATCGTCAAGCCCGAAGAACTGGAAACCGACATCCGGCAATACTTTCGTCATACCCTGCCCTCTCTGCAAGAATTTTATTCAAGGTATGCCAGTCAGTGGGAGTATTTTCATGAAACGGATGAAGCTTCAGATACAAAGTTTCTACGTTTTCTGGAGAATAGCGCTTATCCACTTTCTATGAAGTATAATCTGGTAGATCTCAATGTGAAATACTATCTGGAACGATTTCATGCCCTCAAACCCCGTTCTAAAGAGTGGAAAGCATTGCGAATACTTTTCTTCGACAAATGGCATCAATTGTTGTCCAACAATGAGTTCAATTACCAGATGGAGCATATCAACCGCCTGTGCGAAGAGTTTTACCGCCTGCAATTATCGCTCTCTAAGAATCTGCCTGTCCGGGGAGGTTCCCGGTTGGTATGGTTGCTCCGAAACCATAAACAAATAGCGGAACAGATACTGGATATGATGAGACAATCAAAAAAACTCCTGCCATACAAGAGTTAATTGAGAAATTAGACAAACGGCATCAAGGTATACAGAAACGTTTTAAGATGACAGCCGGAATCCATAAAGAACAGATCATCACTCACTCGACCCGGAGTGACATTACCGGTATTTGTGAAGGCAATGATCTGAACAGTCTGTTACCAATTGAATATTGTTATCTGGCAGAAAAAGCCCTGCAACCTGTTTTCTTTGAACGATATGCCGAGAAAAAGCTTCAAATGATTGATTATGCCTCACGTGAGCTACGGGCCATGGATGATAAAAAGATGCCGGGTAACCAGGTTTCCGAGGAAGCTGAAGGTCCATTTATTGTCTGTATTGACACCTCCGGATCAATGGCAGGGAAAAGAGAGAAACTGGCCAAATCGGCTCTGCTCGCTATAGCCGAACTAACGGAAAAACAACATCGCAAATGCTATATCATAATCTTCTCTGACGATGTGGAATGTATCGAAATAACTGACTTAGGAAGCAGTTTCGATCGTCTGGTAGATTTCCTGTGCCAATCTTTTCACGGAGGTACAGATCTTGCTCCTGCCATAGCTCATACGATCCGGATGATTGAAACACAAGGATATCAGGAGGCAGATATGGTGATGATATCCGACTTTGAGATGATGCCAATAGATAAAGAATTATCAGTCCACATCCGACATATAAAAGAGAACCAAACAAAAATATATGCCTTGTCTATGGGAGAAGAACCCAAACAAAGCTACCTGGATATTTGCGATAAATACTGGGAGGTGCTTCCCGCACGGGGAGATACGCCGGACGATGGAAAATGAAGAAAATTATGTGAAAGAGAAGAAAAATAGACGATTTAATTATTAAAACATGTTATATAACAGAAGATTTTTCTTGGTTAATTTGCAAATGTGCAAAAAGGCCGTACCTTTGTAATGTGTTTTTCATAGTATTAGATTTAAGGTTAACAAAGGTTGGAGCAAGGCGTTGCTCCTTTTTTTATGCCCATACCTGAAAAACATAAATTCTTTATAAATTTTACATTTATCTATATGGATCTGTACTTTAATGATAATCCAATTTGTAAATAACCACCATTATATTAATAAAATAACCGGATGAGAATCCGGCAAAGTACATCACCACCCAAAATTCCAATAACAGCTACTATCCACAAATGAGACTTCTTTAGATTACAAGACACTTTCAATGCCTGCACCATCCAAATAATAGAAAAGACCAGAAACGGGAAACCAATCAGCGACAAAACTATTGCCAAGTGAAAATAAGGCATAGAGAGTATTTCCGCCGGTGACATCGTAGGATCTATTTGTGACAATACTTGCATGGGTGGTAGGAAATTTATCAAATTCATCACAAGCATCGGGAGCTGAGCAAACAATATAGTACCAAACACATCTATAATCCGAATTTTAGAGTGTGAGAAAATAAGACCACCCAAATAGAATAAGGTAGCCGGAACTAACCACACAATAAGATGTTCTGCCAAATAGCACCACCAGGCGGGATTGGGAGCGGGACCAAAATGAAGCAAGCCGTGATAATGGTAGCCGGATGCCCAGCTCAATAATGTAGAAATTACCAGTCCCAGTATCCCCCAGGCTAATGCCTGCATTCCTGCAATCCGAATAAACGGATTAATAAGTATTTCTATTCTTTTCTTCATTTTATATATTCATTTTAGTTAGTTTTTCAATCAAATCATCCAATATATTGCGTACGGTTGGATAACTCACTCCCATACTTTTGGCCATATCTTTCAGGCTTCCACTGGATTTCACAAAATCAATAATAAACTGTTGCTCTTTCTCTGGCAAACGAGCCAATAAAGGTAATTCAAAACTACCACAGACTTCTGTGGCACATTGCTCACAAAACATACGTCCTACTTTCAGTGGGGCTTCACAAGAAGGACATTTCAACGGTAGACGTTTCTTTAGTTCACTCATTTTTTATTATATTTCCTTATAAAAGTATTCAGTGACGATATAAGAGTCGCATTGACTGGTAAAGAAGGGTTTGTATATATAGACATTTGCTTCTGAGGTTCCATTGTCTCACAATCTTTTAATACGTGATTCATAGAGTCAATCAAAAGTAATTCTGCTGTAGGCTTTGATTTCTTCAACAGTTCGGCATCTTTTACAGAGACCTGAATATCTTTTTTACCCTGAACGATCAATACCGGTATCTTTAGAGAGGCAATAACCGTCTGAGGGTTGTATTTATACCAGGAAATTAAATAAGGCTGAACCGAAGCACGAAACAGAGACTGCACATACATAGACACTTGCTCTACTGTTTTACCACTTTTCAAAGATTCATTGATAGAAGCAACTTCTTTCTTTATCATTTCCGGCTGAGAAGCAACCTGCTCTTCAATCACTTCATAAGCCGGACGCCCTGCCCCTGCCAGAGAAACCAAAGCTTTCACTTCAGGCTGATTCACACAAGCCAACATCCCGATCAAAGAACCTTCGCTATGCCCTACCACAGTAATACCAGTAAACCTTTTATCTTTAGCCAGATAATTAATCCACCCTTTTACATCGTTTACATAGTCTTCAAAACGCAGCAGAGATTCTTCTTTTCCGGCAGCCGCACTGGTAGCTATCCCCCGCTTATCAAAGCGCAGTGAAGCGATTCCATTGGCAGCCAGTCCTTCTGCAAGAAACTTTAATGAGTTGTTTTTCATATTACCAATAGCCGAATTCCCATCCATATCCGTCGGACCGGAACCAGCAATTAATAACACGACCGGATATGTCTTCCCACCATTGGGAAGAAGCAATTCTCCATTAATATCTCCTTCCTTGGTATCCAGAGTTACGGTCTCACCATTCAATGGCATCAATTGTGCCTGACAAAGAAAGCAACAACAAGAAAATAAACTAACGAAGATTAAACTGATACGTTTCATGATATTTTTTTTAGAAGTTCATCATTATATTTGCAAATATAGATAGATAATTAAATAAATCAAACATATTTTTGAATAAAATTAAATATGATATTAATTTTATTCAAAATCAATTCTTCATTATGAATCAAACACTATACAAGTTATTCTCACCAAAATACTTTGTTGATGGAGCAATCAGTTTATCTTATGGGAGTAATGATCAGCTTTTCGGATCTTTCAACTATAGAACTCTACACATAGCAGGGCACTACCTGATTGATTTTATCCTAACACATAAATCATATAAAATAGCATAGGAATATACATTTATAAAACACTGATAATCAGCATCTAAAAAACTGTACACTTTTGCATAGCAGGATTGTATACTTTTGTATGACAAGACTGTACAATCCTGTTATACTAAAGTGTACAATCTCGTTATTCTTCTTCAATTCAAAGATAAGTTCTATATAAATTGGGAGTCATTAATCATAAAAAAAAGGTTATCTCAGTTTTACCTGAGACAACCTTCTATTTTTCCCCAAAAAAGGAAGATTCCTTTATTTCTTAATCACTTTAACAGTACTTGTACCATCTTCCGTAGTAACTTTAACAATATACTGTCCGTTTATCAAATCAGATACATTTAAGTTCGACACGTTCTCAGCCTGTTTTACTGTTACTCCCATTAAGTTAATGACAGCAACATTACAAGGAGTTGTAAAGTTCAATACATCAACTACCGGATTAGGATAAACAGATACACCAGTTCCCTGATCAGTAGAAGAGATACCTGTACCACCGCCACCTGTAACTTCGTTTAATGAGAAGATGTTTTCCAACTTATCATTAGCAACTTTTGTCTGAGCAGTAGCCAATTTAGTTCCTAAAGCAGCTACACCGGTAGTAAGGTTGGCAGGGTTTGATTGAGTCATGGTACCATTAGAGATATTAACCCAGAAAGCAAGAGGAGTTTCGGCAGCATGAGATTTTGCATCTGCTGTATACCCAATCATATAAGCATAATCACCACAAATAGTCATACCTCCGAATTCTTCATTCTTCTGATTCTGTTCACCTTCATTTACTTTTGAGGTTACTGTAGAAGTGACTTCCAAAGAACTTTTATTTAGGACAGCAAGGTATAAATCATTAGTAGAAACAGACTCTTTACTTGAATCAAATGCTAACTTTGTGTTAAATGAACCAGCAATTAATAAAGCATCGCCTTTTACTTCCATAGATTTTATAAAACAGTAATTACCTATACTATGAGTGGTTGAATATTTTTTGGTAGAAGATGTATTATTATCCAAATTAATAGCAGAAATAATATGTCCATATTCTATAGTACCATCTTCAGACATAGCTAGTTCAAATTTCTCATCTTTTGAACCTATTGTCAATGTAACATTACCTACAGCCATAAATCCAGAATAAAGTTCATTGCCTGCAACCGTAAATGTGGCAGACTTAACAAACATCTGACTTTCCATTTGAGACTCTGATACAGCCATAGAAGCAATAATACCACTAACATTCAAATCTTCATCTAAAGAGAATACAGCTCCAGAAGATAAGTCTGAATATATCCCCCATCCCATAATATCTAAATAATTTCCCTTAAACGAAAAATCATTATTTTGAGTTAATCCGGTATAAAGTGCTGAAGCATATAATTTTCCATTATTATATTCTAATTTATTAATATCAAAATATAAAGCCCCTGGTTCTGGTTCATACATTCCACCTGCCACTAACTCTGGCAAGCCTTGTGGTACAAAACTCTGTACAGCCTTCAACACACCATTCACATCATACTTTGCAACAAAACCGGCAGCCCGTTCAGCAACATATGCATCGCCCTTTTTCATTCCTTCTTTCTCTACCGCATTTCCATCTGTACTGCCAAACTCTACTACATCCGCAAAGTTACCTGCAATATAAACATTTCCAGACGCATCAGTAGTTATAGCCTTAATAGTAGCAGCACCAGCTAAAGCTACCCCCCACTTTTCTGTGCCATCTGCGCCATACTTCAATAAGTAGGAACTCACGGCAATCGGAGCCAAATCTGTACCTGCAAATGAAAAACCATCTCCGGCAAATAAACCCGTTACATACATATCTCCCTGTGCAGAAAGAGCTACAGGATTACTGTTATTTACATCCTCAATAGGAAGAATACCCGTCTGAGACTTTGTCCAACTGTTATTCACGGTCGGTTGTCCTTGCGCTACAACTGATGCAGCCACACACAAAGCTAAAAGTAATACTTTTCTCATAAACAATCTTTGTTATAAATTAGACATAAAAAATATATATAAGTCTTTGTTATGGCTAAATGAAAAACATTACAACCATAACAAAGATACCTCCAACTTAGTTTGCCAACCCAGGATTGGCTTCTATTGCTTCACTTGGAATACGAATGGTATAGCGAGAATCATTTTCCTCAAGTACATAACTTGTTCCACCAAACGTCTTTTCCAGACGGGGACGTGTTGTCCTACGAAGATCAAACCAACGATGTCCTTCAAAAGCCAATTCACGGGTACGTTCATTATATATCTCCTGCAATAACTCATCGCGGCCCATGGCATTTACGGCTGCTTCTTTTGTTGCATAAGCATTAGCCGTATATCTTTTCTCCATAAGAGTAAGTAAGTTTTCACGAGCTACATCTATCGCAGCCTCACCTGTCATCAAAGCAGCCTCAGCAGCATTCAAATATATCTCACCGACTCTGAATGAACAACGATACTGATTACTTCCACCTTTAATGACCTGAATGTTAGATGCAGTAACTTGTTTAAAGTATTTCGATTTACGCAAATCCCCTGTTCCATATAACTTCCATAACGAGGTAGCCACCTTAGCAGCACGCACATATTGAGCATTCATTACTTCTTCTAATGCTAAAATATTTTCAGAAGAGTTATATTCATTAGGCAGTATTGTCGACGATGACATATCAACTAACTGATTATTCACACTTAACACAGCTTCAGAAGCTTCAAGAGACTTTGCCCAATCTCCCATATACAAATAGACACGAGAGCGTAAAGCATTTACAGCCAGCGTAGTAAAACGATAATTATAGCCCAACTCCCATTTATCTACGTTCAAATATTTTTCGGCTTCTACAAGATCTGATAAAATAGAGCTATAAACTTCACCTACTGTATTACGAGTTAGCACAGCCTCCGTATCACTATTCAATTTAAGAGGAATAGCCTTAGAGGTCGCCGGATCACAATGAGTGTAAGGCTCACCATATAAATTTACCAACAGGAAGTGTACGTAAGCTCGCAACATATAAGACTCACCAACTAATTGCCTCACCTCGTCAGCAGTACCTTCCTCAATCATATTTTCTGATTCAATCGTATAGTTGGCAGTAAACAATGCCCGGTAAAATTCACGCCACTTAAAACTGGTGGTAGTTTCTGAAGCACTCACGTCATTCCATATCCATATATCTTTAAATGAATTTAAGTCTTCTGTGGCAAGAGAAGCGTCCATTAACATTTCATCAGAACGAAAAGCAGCCAACCCTCTATCCTCCGGTACATAATTATAAGCCTCTGCGAGTAGTGCTCTGAATTCTTTAGCAGTTCGGGGAATCACTTGTCCAACAGGCTGGATATCCAAATACTTGTCACAACTATATAAAGTTGCGATACATAATAAGACACAAACTAATTTTATATTCTTTATCATCATCAGCTGTTTAAAAATTTACATTAAGACTGAACGTAAATGATTTTGGAATCGGCTGTGCAAACTGGTTACTCATTGTTTCCGGATCCATAAAGTTATCATAATTAGCTCCAAAGACAAATAAGTTACGGCCTTCCAAAGCTACCGTTGCAGAAGCAATATTTAAAGTACGAAGAACCGATTCAGGTATTTTATAACCGAAACGAAGACTTTGTAATCTCACATGGTCTGAACGTTTCACCCACGTATCCAACATTTGATATAGAGGATACTCTGAATACTGTGTATATTCTGCTTTACGCTTGCTATCAGTCATTAATACCGGAAAATTTGTATTAGTATTTGTAGGCGACCATCTATTTAAAATATCCCGGTTAGTATTCATTCCACGATCAAAATTAGTAGGAGAATAAGAAGGTGCAACACGAGAATACATCTTCAGATTAAAAATAAAGTTCACCACCACTTCAAAGCGCTTTATATTAAATGTATTTACAAAACCACCAGAGAATAACGGATCAGTAGAACCAATATACGAATAGAGGTTACGTTGCTCTTCAGCACTCAAAGTACTCGCTCCTGCACTGTTGAGTTTCAACAATTGTTCGGCAGTCACTTTCTCACCGGCCTTATTATAAAATAACGGATAACCTTCCTCATCAAGTCCAGCGGTTTTATAAGCAAAAAGGGCACCTACAGGATAGCCTTCGCGCCCAGGAGTTGTCTGATTGGCTGGTACAGTCTCACGTAAAACCTTATTTTGGTTATATCCTAAATTAAAGTTTGTAAACCAAGTAAATCCATTACGATTAATATTACGAGTAGTCAAAGCTACCTCAAAACCTTCATTACGCATACTTGCCCAATTAACCATTGTCGATAGAAACCCTGTTTCAAGTGGCAACATGCGCAGAGCTATCAAATCTGTACCTTTACGACGATAATAATCTACAGTTACATTCAGAGCATTGTTAAACAATGCAATGTCTGTTCCAAAGTTCATAGTTTTTGTTTTCTCCCAACGCAATCGTTTATTCGGAGGATTACCCAGAGAAATAAGATCTTCAGTAACTCCAGGTAACATACTGACATTCATATAGTTTCCCATCACATACGATGAGGTACTTTTATCTATATTTCCTTGTACACCATAAGAAGCCCTTATCACTAAATTATCGATTTTCTTAAAATCTTTCATAAATGGCTCATTACTGATTCTCCACAATCCACTGAATGAATACAAAGGTAAAAAACGATATTTCTTAGAAACTCCAAAAATATCAGAGCCATCAAAACGTACACTTCCTCCTACTGTATAACGTTGTAGTAGAGAATAAGAAGCTGTTGAAAAGAAAGAAGCATAAGCATTCTCCACATAGTTTTTGGTATGCAATGGATAGGAACGAGCCCATGATTCATTTGGGAAAATCACAGGTTTGGTAGTTAAAGTTTTACGATCAAATCCGTACCCCGTACTATTCAAAGAATTATACCAGGTTTTACGTATTTCAGTTCCCGCCATCATTTCAAACTCATGAATATCATTATATGAATCACGATATTCCGCCTGAGTTTTCCAATTTATCTGAGAATTAGTATTTGCAGCTTCTGTATGTTTTCCACCATCAGGGAGGAAAGATTTATTGCCTAAAGAAGCAATTGTAGTAAACTCCTTATCCTTACGCATTGCATATGTATCATGATCTGCTATAGACTCCTTAGATACTGCATCTAATTGCATTCCAACTTGCGAAGTAGCTTTAAATCTATCATTGAAACGAAGCTCTACATCAAATATAGCCGACAAAGCATTAGTAGTCTGTTCATATGAAGTGTTATTTCTTTCTTCAAACACATTAAACATCAAATCAGAATCTCCTTTTCCCTGAATGTCAATATCATAAACATAATTACCATTTTCATCATAAGGTGTTTGATAAGGATTTGCTCTACGAGAATAATATACAAGATTTGTAAAACCGTCTTTATCTGTTAAATTCGCTTTACTTTTCCTTCTATTTGCGAACAACGATGCCCCGACCTTTAACATCTTATTTATCTTATAAGAAGTCTTCAACACCATATTTAAACGATTAGCTTCTACCCCTTGTACGTTTCCTTTCTCATCATAATAACCTAAAGAAGTATAATAGGTAGCTTTTTCAGAACCTCCGGAAAGACTTACATTGTATTCCTGGTTAAAAGTTCCACGGAATAAAATATCATTCCAATCTGTATTTATTGACCGCAATTTATTAATATCATTTTGTGCATCAGAACTAAGCGCATTCCATCCGCCATTCTTATAAGCACCTGTCAAGCCATAACGAGATATGATACGTGCTACTTCACCTTTATTTTCACGATAGGTATAGTCACTTCCCAATAGATCAAGTTCCAGATTCACTTTTTCATCCGAACTTAATAAGTTTAAACGATCAATATTGAATTTAGGAGAGTAAGACAGCTTGGTAGAGAAAGTAATCTGAGGTTTACCAGCCTTACCATTTTTCGTAGTAATCACGATCACACCATTGGCAGCACGTGCACCATAAATGGCCGTTGCTGCAGCATCCTTCAATACTGTAATACTTTCAATATCCGCAGGATTCAAACCCGCAATAGCCGACTGATATATATTGTCTATATCTTTCAAGTCTTCCATTGTCGGAATCTCTGTTCCTGTCATCGGCACACCGTCAAGCACCCAAAGAGGGTCTTGCGTACCATTCAAAGAGGCAGTACCACGAATACGGATCTTAGGAGCTGCCCCAGGAGCTCCCGAAGAAGCAATAGAAGACAAGCCGGCTACCTGGCCGGAAAGTGCCTGATCAATACTCATTACCGAACCAATCTTATCATCTGTAATATCCAGTTTAGTAACCGCAGCTGTCAATTTGCGGCGTTCAATCGTTTGATATCCTGTTACAACAACCGCATCGAGCATATGCGCCGACGGTTGCAGAACAATCTCATAACTGCTTTTTCCGGCAACCAGATGTATGGTTTGTGATTCATATCCTACATAGCTGCACTGAAGAGTGGTCACTCCATCAGGCACGTTGATAGTGAACTTTCCGTCCATGTCCGTTATCACTCCTAAAGTAGTCTGGGAACTCCCTGCTTTCTTTAGGATCTCTGATGACACAAATACCGAGGCTCCAATCAGAGGCTCTTTGTAATCACCAGCAATAACCACACCTGTGATCTTCCTTTCCGCTGCATTTGCTCCAAAGGCAATGATGCAGCAAAGAGAAAATAATAAATAACTGATTATTCTTTTCATCAATAATTACGAATATAATTTTAATTAGCTACTATTTCAATGATTATTTCAAACCCAGCGCAGTGTTAATGCGCAGAATCATATCTTTATAATGATACTTTGTAGCTGTGTCTGATGTTCCCAGACGACTCTGCAACAAGTCTTTTATACGAAGCAACTCACCGCGTTTCACAGAGATTGCATCTGAAATACGATTCAACTGCGAACCGTAGAAGTTTAATTCGCGACGAGCCCCCATACGATCACTATCTAATGAATGATGTGCATACTCATCACAACTACACGCAGGCTCCTGATGATTCAACAAGAAATGATCATCCATCAGTTTTTTGTTGATCTTTACACCTTCACTTTCGGCAGCAGCAGTAATCAAGGCATCCAGGAAATTCTTCTGCAGGGCACGAGTCATAACGTCAGGTATTGCACCACGTTCGGTAGTAGCAAAAATACTACGATGCAAACCATCCATCAGATCCACAGCAGTAAAAGCCTTCTTACCATTCACCGACTCATTTTCGAGCATACGCATCAAACGATTGTTTGATAACAAATCCCATAGAATATATGATTGTGCATTCTTTAGTATCAGCGTAGGAGCATTCTCTACTACACCCAACGGAGTGTTGCGGAGCAAATAAGTGTATTCTCCTACTTCTGTATCAAACAGCCATTTAGGATAAGTCAGAACTTCATCAAGCAAGAATTTCAATGCAGCTTGTTGTTTCTCTTTCTCTACGAAAGTATAAGTCTTCTGCCCATCACCAACAACCGTATTCTCAATATAGATACCACCAATGTTGGCCATCACATGATAAAGATAGTTGTTCCACTGATTGATAACAGCATAGTACAAACGTGAAGCTTCTTCGTAGGTTTGTCCTTTCTCGCCGGTAGTAGTCCACTGGATAATCTGCGGCACGATACGTTTCAGGTTCTCAATACCCAAAAGAGAAGAACGCACTGCATCATCACCTAAATCTTCGTTCTGAGCACGTGGATCTACAGCATCACGTACATCCTGCGCTTCGCTATACTTATAAAGGCGGTCAGTATGGCGACCTAAGAAATCATAAAGCAGCTCTTTTTCCGCTTCCGGAGTTTCCTTACCGTACCAACGATATCCGTATTCAATAGCAAAGATATCATACGGACCAATATGCGGAGAAAGTACCGTCACCCCATCACCCGGCTGTGCCACATAGTTAAAACGGGCATAGTCCATGATAGAGGAAGAAGTGGAATTCATACGGTCTGTAAATGACTTGGAACGCAATGAGTCTGTAGGAAATGCCCATGACCCCATCATGTTATGACGAAGTCCCAAAGAGTGACCTACTTCATGGCACGCTACGAAGCGCATAGCATCTCCCATCAGTTCATCAGAGAGTTTCACTCCACGGGCCTCAGGACGGATAGCACCCGTCTGCACCGTAATCCATTCCTGCAACATACCCAATACATTGTGCCACCACATGATATCTGCCTCAAGAATTTCTCCCGAACGCGGATCAAGAATAGACGGTCCCATCGCATTGGCTTTTGTAGAAGCAGCATAAGTCAGCACAGAATAATTCACGTCATCCATATCTATCGTCATGCTATCTGTAACCTCTTTTGCGATAATGGCATTTTTAAAACCGGCACGTTCAAAAGCCATCTGCCAGTCTTCAATACCTTGTTTGATATACTTACGCCAACGGTAAGGAGTAGAATTTTCAATATAAAACACAATCGGTTTAGCAGGTTCTACCAACTCGCCACGCAAGTAACGTTCACGATCTTCCGGTTTCGGTTCCAATCGCCAACGAGTGATAAATCGTTTTGTATCCACTCGTTGTTGCCCGTCACTATAACTCAATAACGGATTCGTAAAATAGCCTACACGTGCATTATCCAATCTGCCTGTCATTGGTTTCTCCGGAAGAAGCATCAGTGAAGAGCTTACTTCTACAGTGACATATACGGAAGTGGTTCCTTCTGTTACTTTCGTTGTTAACTCGGAGGTAGCTACCACATTGTTCTCAAACGACTTAATAGAAAGGATCCGTGATAAGTTCTTTATAGAAGATGTACCTAAATTAATATTGGTAAACACATTATTGATGCTTGTTTCCGTACCATCATAAATGTCGTTCACCTTAACAACCATCATTGTTGAGTCATTATTAAATGCCTCAATCTTAAAACCAGCGATCAATGGAGAAATATAGTTATCACGTACCGATTGACTGATGGCATCTTCGGCAGGTGAAAGAGGCAACGGACGACTCTGACGGATAAGCAACTTATTGGTTGCTTTATCAAGTTCGAAACGTACCATCTGGTTTTCGTAGTTAACGCCACGGTTCACTCCCGCTTCATTCAATTCAGCAGGAACACGTTGCAGTTTATTCACTACCAACATATCTCTACCCAGCAAACTCGCCGGAACCTCAAAATAATAGTCGTTCTTTTTCTGATATACGTTAAACATACCACGACGAACGATACTACCATCTCCGGTCAGTTTCTCATACTCATTTTTGGATTTAATACTGTCGTTGGATTCACTTTTCTTTTTCTTGCGGAACCATCCCATAGAATCGGGAGTCGGATTTCCGGCATACAATACAACGGAAGGACCGCACAGGAAAGCACCTGTGGCCACCGTAATCAGCAGGCTTGTTCTAAATTTCATCAAGTTAATCTATCAATTATCTGTTATTTCATTCTACTCTATAGAAGAAAGGGGACGACAAAGATAATAAAACTATCAATATGAACTATTATCAGCAACAAGTTTTGACCTTTTTTCTTAATTAAAACGAATTTTACTTGCATTTTCATACAAATGAATCCTGTTCCCTATTACACTTTAACAAAGTTTCTCTAAATTGAAATATAAAAAGAGAAGAGATATCACATATCAATCCGCCAATAATGCGTATCAGTAATTGAAATTCTATTTTAACCTAATCAGTTTGGGGTTTAATAACCTCTACCGTTACTTTCTCCTGTATTGATAAAGTCCTGTCTCATAGAGTAACGCACGAAGTCCCGGTAGACAACGTTGTTTTAGATGTACATGTAAAGCAGTACGACATGTGCATGTGGGACAGTATGACATGTACATGTAAAACAAAACAGGGCACCGAGAAAAAGAATGTTCCTTTTCGAGAAAGACAAAGCACAACACCGGGTAAGGACAATAATATCGTTTAGAGGCATCCCATAGCAAAAATAAGCTGCACCTTCACATAAAAAATAAACTCTTTCATTTTATTCTGCACTCAGTTTGTATTATCTTTGCCTACAAATCAAAACTACATGGAACTCTTAGTATATAAAGCCTCTGCCGGCTCCGGGAAGACTTTTACGCTTGCTGTAGAATACATCAAACTACTTATTCTTAATCCGCGTGCCTACCGCCAAATACTTGCTGTGACCTTTACGAATAAAGCTACGGCCGAAATGAAAGAACGTATTCTCAGCCAGCTTTATGGTATTTGGACTGAAGATCCGGATTCTGATGCTTACCTGAAACGGATCATAGAAGAAACGGGAAAGCAAACTGATGAAATACGAAAATCGGCCGGAATAGCTCTTAGCTATATGTTACACGATTACAGTCGTTTTCGTGTAGAAACAATAGACTCTTTCTTTCAGTCTGTGATGCGTAACCTGGCACGCGAACTTGAGCTAAGCCCCAATCTGAATATCGAACTGAACAACAGCGAAGTGCTGAGTGATGCAGTAGACAGCATGATTGAAAAACTGGCCCCTACCTCTCCCGTGCTTGCCTGGTTACTGAATTATATCGATGAACGTATTGCAGATGATAAACGCTGGAATGTGTCGGAAGAAGTGAAAAGTTTTGGCCGCAATATATTCGACGAAGGATACATAGAAAAGGGGGAAGGACTTCGGCAAAAGCTGATTGAAAATCCGGAAATTATAAAAAACTACCGTCGTGAACTAAAGGAAATGGAGACGGAAGCCCTTGAACAAATGAAAGGCTTCTACGATCAGTTTGAAGGAGAACTGGACGGACATGCATTAACTGCAGACGATCTGAAGAATGGTTCGCGCGGAATAGGAAGCTATTTTCGAAAACTCAATAATGGGATACTTGGTGATGATATCCGTAATACAACGGTAGAAAAATGTTTGAGTGATGAGAAGAACTGGGCAGCAAAAACCTCTCCGCGTTATGAAGATATACTTCGTTTAGCTGCCGACAGTCTGATGCCTTTGCTGAACGAAGCAGAGAAATTCCGGTCCAGGAATAACAAGATCGTAAACAGTTGCCGGCTCTCCATGCAGCATCTCAACAAAGTGCAGCTACTGGCCAATATAGACGAAGAAGTACGCCAACTGAACCGGGAAAATAACCGCTTTCTATTATCAGATACCAATGCCCTACTCCACCAATTGGTCAAAGACGGTGACTCTTCTTTTGTATTCGAAAAGATAGGAACGAATATCCGAAACGTAATGATAGATGAGTTTCAGGATACCAGCCGGATGCAATGGGGAAATTTCAAATTGTTATTATTGGAAGGACTCTCTCAGGGAGCCGACAGTTTGATAGTAGGCGATGTGAAACAATCTATTTATCGTTGGAGAAATGGTGACTGGGGAATACTTAACGGATTGAATGACCGGATAGAACACTTTCCGATTCGTGTGGAAACACTAAAGATCAACCGAAGAAGCGAAACGAATGTCATACGGTTTAACAACGAACTATTTACAGCAGCAGTAGAGTACCTGAACACTCTGTATAAGAATGAATTGAGCACCGACTGTGAAGCATTGCAAAAAGCCTATTCAGACGTAGCACAAGAATCTCCTAAAGAGAAACAGATGGGATACGTCAAAGTCTCTTTCCTTGAACCGGATGAAGAGCATGACTACACAGAAAAAACACTTATAAGCCTGGGTGAAGAAGTGGAACAGTTGCTGAACTCAGGAGTGAAGCAGAACGATATCGCCATTCTTGTCCGCAAAAATAAAAGTATCCCCCGTATTGCAGATTATTTTGACAAAACACTACAATACAAAATTGTATCTGATGAAGCCTTCCGGCTGGATGCTTCACTTGCCATCTGTATGATGATAGATGCACTACGCTACCTTTCTGATCCGGAAAACCGGATAGCAAGGGCTTCACTAATTATGAATTACCAATTAAAAATTAAAGGTTTTGAGGGAGAATTGGATGCATTGCTTACAGGAGCACCCAAAGAGTTATTACCGGAAGCTTTTATTGAAAACATAAAGACTCTAAGGTTAATGCCTCTTTATGAGTTGCTGGAAGAGCTATTCAGTATCTTCGAAATGAACCTTATCAGTGCTCAGGATGCTTACCTGTTTGCTTTCTTTGATGCTGTAACAGACTATCTGCAAAGTAATTCTTCTGAGTTGGATAGTTTTATCCGCTTTTGGGAGGAAACATTATGCAACAAGACTATTCCCAGTGGAGAGATAGAAGGAATACGTATATTCTCAATCCATAAGTCGAAAGGACTGGAGTTTCACACAGTACTCCTGCCTTTCTGTGATTGGAAAATGGAAAATGAGACCAATAATCAGCTCGTGTGGTGTACTCCGGCAGCAGCACCATTCAACGAGCTTGATATCGTCCCCGTCAACTACTCTACACAGATGGCGGAATCCGTATACCGGGAAGACTACCTGCAAGAACGCCTGCAACTATGGGTGGATAATCTGAATCTGCTTTACGTAGCCTTTACCCGTGCCGGAAAAAATCTGATAGTATGGAGTCGAAAAGGACAACGCAATACAATGTCGGAATTGCTCACTGCAGCCCTACCAGAAGTAGCACACAAAAATGGGACAGAATGGGACGAAGAAGAGCCCTATGAACAAGGAGAACTTTGTCCCTCTTCGGAAGAGAAGAAAAAAATATCTGCCAACAAGCTTACCCGGAAAGCAGAGAAACTGCCGGTCAGAATGGAGTCCATGCGGCATGAGATAGAGTTCCGGCAATCCAATCGCTCAGCGGACTTCATCAAAGGAATTGAGGAAGAAGAGTCGGAAGATCGTTTTATCAATCGTGGACGCTTGCTACATACTCTGTTCTCGGCTATTGAAACGGAAAAAGACATTGATACGGCCATAGAAAGATTGATCTTTGAAGGCGTTATCGGTAGCCGCAAAGTGGAAGAAGAGATACGGGAAGTGACTCATAAGGCTTTCTCCATGCCCGAAATACAAGAGTGGTACTCAGGACGTTGGCAATTGTTCAATGAATGTGCCATTATATATAAAGAAGACGGAGTATTGCAAACCCGCCGACCGGACAGGGTAATGATGCAGAACGGGCAAGTAGTGGTAGTGGACTTCAAATTTGGTAAACCGAACAAAAAGTACAACAAGCAGGTGCAGGGATACATGCAATTACTAACGAGGATGGGATATAGCAATATCAGCGGTTATCTGTGGTATGTAGACGAAAGTAAAATAGAGAAAGTACGCAATTGATAGCAAGAGAAATGAAAACAGCAACTCTAATAGGTATTAGCAGACATCGGCTTACCACAGACGGTGAAGGGGTGACAACACTCGTAGCATTCCACGGATGTCCCCTGCGTTGCAAATATTGCCTGAATCCCCAATCATTTGCCCAAGAGGGAGTCTGGAAACAATATGACTGTGAACAGCTCTATGAAGAAGTTAAAATAGACGAACTGTACTTCCTTGCTACCCATGGAGGTGTTACATTCGGAGGTGGAGAACCGGCACTGCAAAGTAACTTTATCAGTGAATTCAGGAGACTCTGCGGCACCGGCTGGAAAATAACCATTGAAACATCTCTGAACGTGCCACAAGAGAATATAGAAAGATTATTACCAGTGGTCGATTGTTATATCGTCGATATTAAAGATATGAATAATGATCGTTACGAAACATATACCGGGAAAAGTAATACGCGTGTCATCGAGAATCTCCGTTGGTTGGTGATACAAGGAAAAGCGAAACAAATCACTGTTCGCGTTCCTCACATCCCGTCATACAATACGGAAACAGATATAAAGAACAGTATACATCAACTGAAAGAAATCGGATTGTCCGATTTCGATCGGTTTACCTACCGGACTTAAATACAGATAATGCTTATGAAACGAGGAAAACAGACTTGTAGGATTTTAAAAGAGATCCGCCGGCAAATAGCCGAAGCGAATGATATTGAATTCATCACTTCCGAATGCCAATATCAAGGCGAGTGCTTAGGCACATGCCCCAAATGTGAAGCGGAAGTCCGTTATCTAGAACAACAGTTGGAACGGAAAAGAATGGCAGGAAAAGCAATCACAGTGTTAGGTATATCTGCAGGATTGGTGGCAACAGCACCACTGACATCATGTACAAGTCCGAAGAAACCGGATCATATTTCTACTTACGACAGTATTGCCGAAACTGATACAACGGAAACAATCTGTATGGAGATGGAAGGAGATATAGCCTTAAAAATCGATACTCCGAATATTAAAGATGTTTCAGCACCGCCTTCTATACCGATGGTGGGAGAAATTCCATGCAATTTACAAGATAGCACGGCAATAGATACACTGGTCGTAATAGACGAAGAGCCCATCGAAGGAGAAGTTCCTGAGGACAACGAAGCGTATGTGTCCGCCTGTGACAATATGCCGGAATTTCCCGGAGGTACCAAAGCCTTGATGGAATATCTGGCCCGAAACATAAAATATGAAGGCCCCATAGCACAAGGAGACATAGGCATATCCGGCCGGGTAATCATTCAAATTATCATCGACAAAGAAGGTAATGTCACTGATCCCAAGGTAGTCCGGTCCGTTGATCCTTATCTTGACAAGGAGGCATTACGCGTTGTCAGCCATATGCCTAAGTGGACACCGGGAACACAGCAAGGCAAACCGGTGGCTGTGAAATATTCTATTCCGGTAGTTTTCAGAATGCAATAATTACTAAAGTGCCGTATTTGAGTAATGAAAGCTGTCGGCAAAGCATTGGCCCTTGAGCATTATTTGCGTACGAAACTAAAATCGTTATATCATAAAGTATGAAAACATTTCTCCAACTGGTCGCTCAAGACCTTCATAGTAAAATAGGAAACGATTTATCGCGTGTAGCAATCGTTTTCCCCAACAAACGTGCCAGCTTGTTCTTCAACGAACATTTGGCTTCACAATCCGATCATCCTATCTGGTCTCCTGCTTATGTCAGCATTAGCGAATTGTTCCAGCAACTGTCCGATCAGAAACTGGGAGATCCCATCCGGTTGGTGTGTGAGTTGTATAAGATTTTTCGTGAAGAGACAAAAAGTGAAGAATCTCTGGACGACTTCTACTTTTGGGGTGAACTACTTATCAGCGACTTTGACGATGTAGACAAAAATCTTGTAGATGCAGATAAACTCTTTACCAATCTGCAGGATCTGAAAAATATTATGGATGATTTCGACTTTCTGGATAAAGAACAGGAGGATGCTATTCGTCAATTTTTCCAGAACTTCTCCATAGAAAAACATACCAAACTGAAAGAGAAATTTATTTCTCTTTGGGACAAGCTTGGGGACATTTATCGGAATTATCGTTCACAACTTGCCTCTTTAGGCATTGCTTACGAAGGAATGCTCTACCGCAATGTCATTGAAGCACTTGATACGAATGCTTTGCGGTATGACAAATATGTATTCGTAGGTTTTAATGTGCTCAACAAAGTGGAAACCCGCTTCTTCTCCCTACTACAAGAAGCAGGCAAAGCACTTTTCTATTGGGACTATGATTTGTTTTACACCCGTCTGCCCCAGCAAAGACATGAAGCAGGCGAGTTTATTCTCCGTAATCTGGAGAAGTTTCCGAATGAACTTCCCGAAACTGTATTCGATTGTCTGCGTCATCCCAAGAAAGTACGTTTCATTTCTTCTCCCACAGAAAATGCCCAGGCACGTTATCTTCCGGAATGGGTCAGAGATACATTGTTAAACAAAGACCTTCAAGAAAAGCCTTGCGAAGAAAAAGAAAACGCAGTAGTACTTTGCAATGAATCTTTATTACTTCCTGTCCTGCACTCTATTCCGTCAGAAGTAAAAAACGTCAATATCACCATGGGATTCCCATTGGCACAGACCCCGGTTTATAGTTTTATCAATGCTGTCGTTGAGTTGCAAACAACCGGTTATCATTCTGAGACTGGTCGTTACAGCTATGATACCGTACAGGCCGTACTAAAGCATCCCTATACCCGCCAAATCTCTCTCAAAGCCGAACCACTGGAACGTGAACTGACAAAGACCAACCGCTTCTATCCTCTGCCTACAGAACTGAAGCAGGATGATTTCCTATCACTGCTCTTCACCCCAAGAAGTGGTATCCGGGCAATCTGTCTTTACATCACAGAGTTACTGAAAGAAGTATCTACCCTCTATCGCCAGGAATCGGAGCAGGATGATATTTTTAATCAACTCTATCGTGAGTCATTGTTCAAGAGCTACACAATGGTAAATCGCCTGCTCAACCTGATTGAGAACGGAGAGTTACAAATACGTATCGATACTTTGAAGCGCCTGCTTAGCCGTATCCTGAATGCAGCTAACATCCCATTCCACGGTGAACCGGCTATCGGCATGCAGGTAATGGGAGTACTCGAAACCCGTAATCTTGACTTCCGTAATCTCATCATGCTTTCACTCAACGAAGGGCAATTGCCTAAGTCCAGCGGTGAGTCTTCCTTCATCCCTTACAATCTCCGTAAGGCTTTTGGTATGACAACCATCGAACACAAGAATGCAGTATATGCTTATTACTTCTATCGCCTTATACAGCGGGCAGAAAATGTAACATTGGTATATAACACTTCGTCAGACGGCTTGAACCGCGGAGAATGGTCACGTTTTATGTTACAGTTCCTTGTAGAATGGCCACACGACATCAGCCGGGAATTTCTTGAAGCCGGTCAGTCACCACAAAGCAGCCGTGATATCTGTATTGAAAAAACACCGGAAATATTGAATCGCCTCCGCAATACATACAACTTCGAATCTAATTCCAAAGCATTTGCTCTCTCTCCATCGGCGCTCAATGCCTACCTGGATTGTCGCCTGCGTTTTTATTATCGCTATGTAGCCGGACTAAAAACTCCCGATGAGGTAAGTGCGGAAATAGACTCAGCCCTGTTTGGTACCATTTTCCACCGTTCAGCAGAACTTGCTTACGGTGATTTAAGTGCTAACGGCAAAGAGATAAGAAAAGAAGATTTAGAACGCCTTCTACGTGATGACGTTCGTTTGCAAGGATACGTAGATCGTGCCTTCAAAGAAGAATTCTTCCATGTTGATCTCAACGAACGACCGGAATACAATGGAGTGCAACTGATAAACTCCAAGGTAATAGGCTCATATCTTCGGCAACTGTTACGCAATGACCTGCAATATGCACCTTTCTCTATGGTAGGTATGGAAAAAAAGGTACAGGAAGAAGTGACAGTAAATACTCCTGAAAGCCCGATAAAGATACGGATAGGCGGAACGATCGACCGCATGGATTGCAAAGGTGATACACTTCGTATTGTTGATTACAAAACAGGAGGAAGCCCCAAAACACCAACAAACATTGAACAACTGTTCACTCCCGCCGAAGGAAGACCGAATTATATCTTTCAGACCTTTTTGTATGCAGCCATCATGAGCAGGCAGCAATCCCTAAAAGTAGCTCCTGCCCTACTCTATATTCACCGGGCTGCTAATGAAAACTATTCTCCAGTTATCGAAATGGGCGAACCTCGGAAGCCAAAGATACCAGTCAATAACTTTGCCTTCTTTGAAGACGAATTCCGGGAACGGTTACAAACTCTGTTGGAAGAAATCTTTGGGAATGAAACGCCCTTTACCCAAACAGAAAACACGAAAGTCTGCGAATACTGCGACTTCCGTGCTTTGTGCAAAAGGTAAAGATCTCAATGCAACGAGGCCATCACCAACCGGATATCTGCATACGACACGTCATCTCCTAAGCCTGCTTTTATAAGCGTAATGCTTGGGGCATCGGCGTGTTGTTGTAGATACTGTGTTATTTTATCAACCTTCTCTTGTGGGACCAGATCATTAATTCTAATTACTCCCGAACGTACATAATGTTCCAGATGTCCGGCTATCGTACCGGTTACCAATTCACGGGCCTTAGCGATCTCCTCAATGTTCATGCCTTGACGGAACATAGAGAAGCTCACCTCTTTCGTGTCTTGCTTAGGAGTTTTTACTATCACTGTTGCATCCAGCTTTGTGGCAACCACCTCCTCTTTTATCTTTTTCTTAGGGGCCTCTGGCATCTCAGGACGTTCCACATTGTTCTCTTTCACATAGTTATTCACCATATTCAGTAATACATCCCCATATTTCTCGGCTCCCTTCTTTCCAAAATAAGGAATACGAACCAAAGAGGTCACGTCCACCGGCAACAAATTGACAATACCTAATATGGCTTTCTGTTGGATTATTGTATACACAGGAACTCCTGCCTGTGCGGCTTCTGAATTTCGCCAGACTATCAATTGTTTATAGAGTTCAGGATGAAGAATATCGGTAGGAACTTCTATCTTATCGGCCCTCTGTCCTCCTCTCTCCCTCTTTCCTTCTCCTCTCTCTCGTCTCCCCTCGCCATTCTCTTCTGTGATCGTCAATATAGCTTTCTGTTTCAAATAGGTTGATACGGAAAAGCCATGTTCCTCTGTTGAGGTCAGAGTTCCCTTTTTCACATGCAATGCCACCCGCAACACACCCAAGGCCTCGATGATTTTCTTCTTTACCTCTTTATTATCTGTCTGTATTTTGGTTTCAGAGACCAAAGGAAAGACTATCTCCTCCAATTTTTCTCTAAAATAACGGGCACCGGATATTAAACGACTCTGTAATTGCCGATCACCTACATAATCATCTGTCGCATTCACCAAATCTGTATACTGGATTCGAAAAGTATCTCCTACCTTCGTTATGTTTGCTTTATATAACTCATAAGCTCCTTTGTATCGTTCCAACAACTTGGGATAAAGGCGATAAAGATGTTCATCCAACAAGCGAAGCACCAATGCAAAATGCCGTTCCAACGAATGAAAGTCAAACTGCTCGCAAAGTAATTCATAAAAATACTGGCGTTGCAACTTATTCAACTTCTGCCGATCCGGAGACAACGCTTCTACCTCACGGGTAAAGTGATCAATTGTATCATCACTGATTATTGCCTCTTGTCTTAGCGGAGAACCCAACACCAACCCCTCCAGGCTTTTACAGCGACTCAATGCCACATACACTTGTCCATGAGCAAAGGAAGCATTCGCATCAATGATAGCCCGCTCAAAAGTAAGCCCCTGGCTCTTATGGATAGTGATGGCCCATGCCAAACGAACAGGATACTGCCGGAAACGTCCCTCTACCTCTTCCGTTATCTCTTTCGTTACGGGGTTCAAGGTATATTTACTATTTGTCCACTCCTCAGTCTCTAAAAGAAAGGATTCTGCATCTCCATTACCACGCACCCTAATGCCATCTTTACATACGTCTGTCACCAACCCGATCTTACCATTATAAAACCGATGTTCACCCGAAGAATCATTCTTGATAAACATAATCTGGGCCCCTTTCTTCACCGTCAATATTTCATCGGCAGGATAAGCAGACTCAGGGAATGTACCTTCCGTCTTTGCACGAAAACGATAAGACTGTCCCGGCAACGCTGTCAGCTGGCGGTCATTATACTGCTGAGCCTGATAATTATGAGTAGTCAAACGGATATAACCCTCTTCTTCTTTGGGACGAAAACCGGGAAGGTAACGTTTGTTGAGTTCGGCAAACACCGACTCATCCGCTGTATTCTCCCGTATCTTATTCAAAAGATTCAAAAAAGTGGTATCACTCTGACGATATACTTTTTTCAATTCAATCGTGACATATTCTGTCTCTTTCAACGTGCGGCTACCAAAAAAGAAAGCAGTGTCATAATACGGACTCAACAATTGCCAGTCTTCTTCTTTCACCACAGGAGCCAACTGCTGTAAGTCTCCGATCATCAGGATTTGTACACCGCCAAAAGGTTTATGGCGATCACGATATTGCCGCAGTACTGCATCGATAGCATCCAGCAGATCAGCACGTACCATACTGACTTCATCAATCACCAACAGATCCAGGCTACGTATAATGTTGATCTTCTCTTTTCCGAATTTATGAAAAGTTTGTGCCGACATAAATTTCGTATCCGGCACATAAGGTGCAAAAGGAAGTTGGAAGAAAGAGTGTATTGTCACTCCACCGGCATTGATAGCAGCAATCCCGGTAGGTGCTACAACTACCATACGTTTTGGCGATTTTGCTTTCAACTCTCTGAGAAAAGTAGTCTTTCCGGTTCCGGCCTTTCCGGTAAGAAACAGGTGGGTACCAGTATTTTCTATAAACTGCCAGGCAAGTTGTATTTCGAAATTGGTTTCCATGTATATAGTTTTTCCGTCAAAGATACTGAAATTTACAGTACCCCTGCCCCTACAGTAAGAAAATATTAATATAAATGAAACAGGAATGTAATACAGTATGCAATTTCATTTCACAAAGCTATCCCTATCTTTGCAGACATCATTTATAAAACACAATTCTTATGGACTTTATTCAGTTTATTATCGATTTCATTTTACATATCGATGTCCATTTAGCAGAACTTATAGCTCAATATGGAATATGGGTATATGCTATCTTATTCCTGATTATCTTTTGTGAAACAGGGTTAGTTGTTACTCCGTTCCTTCCGGGTGACTCACTACTATTTGTAGCCGGTGCACTGGGCTCACTCCCAACAAACAATATTAATGTACATATAATGGCACTGGCATTGATACTGGCAGCCATTCTTGGAGATTCGTCCAACTATCTGATAGGACGATTCTTCGGAGAGAAATTATTCAGTAACCGGGACTCTAAAATATTCAAACAAAGCTATCTGGAAAAGACACATGGCTTCTATGAGAAGTACGGAGGAAAAACAATTATATTAGCCCGTTTTGTACCAATAGTACGTACCTTCGCTCCTTTTGTGGCAGGTATGGGACATATGAACTACAGGCATTTTTCCGTCTTTAATGTAACCGGAGGTATAATATGGGTAGTAATCTTCATCTATGCAGGCTATTTCTTTGGTGGCCTGCCTTTTGTTCAGGAAAACCTGAAATTACTCATCCTGGGGATTATTGTAGTATCCGTACTCCCAGGAGTTATTGAAGTAATAAGAAACAAGAGAAGTAAATAAACAAATACAGAGTCAATCCTATTGATAAAAATAAAGAGCAATGTGATTGTGTTACATTGCTCTTTATTTTTATCAATCAGTCTCTTTTACTATTTCATCGATCCGCCTATTATATCCAGCAGTTCATTCGTAATAGCCTGCTGGCGTCCCTTATTATATTGCTTCGTCAGATCCTGAATCAGTTCATTTGCATTGTCCGTAGCCACCTGCATTGCCAACGTACGCGCAGCATGTTCAGATGCATTAGAGTCCATTGCAGCCGTAAAGAGTTTCTGTTTCAATACCTTCGGAATAAGATCAGCTATAAATTGCTCTCTCGAAGGTTCTACGATATAATCCTTTACCACTTTATCTTCCTCTATATCTTCTTCATGCTCTTCCTCTACTTGCGTCAGATCAATAGGCAAATAACGTTCCCGAAGCAACTCCTGCACTCCCATCGACTTAAAATGATGATAGATCAACTCTACCCGGTCTATCTCTTTGGATACAAAAAGTTCCATCAGGTGTTCGGCCAGTGCAGCTGCTTCCTGATAAGTCGGTTTATCCGCTAACTGCTGATAACTTCCTTTGGGAACAAACCCCATCTTCTTCACAGCCTCTTCTACCTTGCGTCCAACCGGATAAATAAAAATATTATCTTGTCCCAGTTTACGATATTCTCCAACTGTATGTAGAAACATTTTAATAACATTGGCATTGAAAGCTCCACACAACGAACTATTGGATGAGAACATGACAATAGCTACGCGTTTTACCTCTCTTCCTTGGATGTAAGGCGATTCTATCGAAAGTTCGCCACTAAGAAAGTTACGTAAAATCTTATTCATCTGCCTTTGATAAGGCAACATATTTTCAATGGCCCCCTGTGCTTTATGCAATTTGGCAGAAGCCACCATCTTCATTGCTGAAGTGATCTTTCGTGTACTCTGTACCGAATTTATTCTGGTTTTTACTTCTTTAAGTGAAGCCATATTCTTTAGTAGTTAGAAGTTAGTAGTAAATAGTTAATAGTAAGTAGTCAAGCAGTTAAGTAGTCAAGTAGTAAGTAGCAGATAGTTTAGCGTTAAATACAGCAGTAGTATCCTACTTACTACTTAACTACTTACTACTTGACTACTCTTTACCAACTGCTTAACTACTGAATAAATTGTTTAGCCACCATCTCTGCTGTTTCCCTGATACCTTTCTCTACATTTTCATCAATGACACCTGTTTTGAGTACATCAAGTACATCTGCCTGATGATTAATGGCAAGGCTCTCCTGAAAACTACGTTCAAAATCTTCTACCTTATCAAGAGGAACATTACGCAACAACCCATGAACACCGCAATACAAAATCGCAATTTGTTTCTCTACCGGCATCGGACTATACTGCGGCTGCACAAGCAAACGGGTGTTCTTCTGTCCCTTATCGATAATATGAGCAGTCACAGGATCCATATCGCCACTAAACTTCGTAAACGCTTCCAACTCCCGGTATTGTGCCTGGTCAATCTTCAATGTACCAGCCACCTTCTTCATGGCTTTAATCTGTGCATTACCTCCTACACGCGATACAGAAATACCTACATTGATAGCCGGACGATTACCTTGGTTAAACAGATCAGTATCAAGGAAAATCTGTCCGTCGGTAATTGAAATCACATTAGTAGGAATATAAGCAGATACGTCACCGGCTTGCGTCTCGATAATCGGTAACGCAGTCAAAGACCCACCCCCTTTTACCAATCCTTTCAAACTATCAGGAAGATCGTTCATTTCGCGGGCTACTTCCTCCTGATTAATAATCTTGGCAGCACGCTCCAATAAACGTGAATGCAGATAGAAGATATCCCCCGGATAAGCTTCACGACCAGACGGACGACGAAGAATCAGAGAAACTTCACGATAAGCAACCGCCTGTTTGGAAAGGTCATCATAAACCACCAATGCATCCCGACCGGTATCACGGAAATACTCCCCGATAGCAGCACCGGAGAATGGTGAGAAATATTGCAAAGCAGCAGGATCACCAGCCGTAGCAGCAACTACAATCGTGTAATCCATTGCACCATATTCACGTAAGGTATTTACGATTGAAGCAACTGTAGAGCCCTTCTGTCCAATAGCAACATAGATACAATATACAGGTTTACCGGCCAGATAATTCTCACGCTGGTTGATTATAGTATCAATAGCAATGGCTGTTTTACCTGTTTGACGGTCTCCAATAATCAACTCACGTTGCCCACGACCGATAGGGATCATAGCATCAACTGCTTTCAGCCCGGTCTGCAACGGTTGATTTACCGGCTGACGAAAAATAACTCCCGGCGCTTTACGCTCCAGTGGCATTTCATACAACTGTCCTCCAATCGTACCTTTACCATCCAATGGTTCCCCCAACGGATCAATAACACGCCCCAACATGCCTTCTCCTACACGGATAGAAGCAATACGTCTGGTACGTTTGACGATATAGCCCTCTTTGATTCTATCTGTAGGGCCTAATAACACAGCACCTACATTGTCTTCTTCCAGATTCATCACAATGGCTTTAATACCATTGTCAAACTCCAGCAATTCATTCGCTTCGGCATTGCGCAACCCATAGATACGCGCCACACCATCACTGACCTGCAACACGGTACCTATCTCATCAAGTTGCACACGTGTATCAATGCCTTCAAGCTGACGGCGCAGGATATCGGAGACTTCGCTTACTTTTATATTTTCAGACATAACTTTGATTTACGATTTATTCCCTACGGTCATGACCATTATCTGATCTTTAACACATAGGAACGTTAACGATTTACGATTAATATTAGTCCGATTCATGATCTTACAATCTAAACACAAAGTATTCTCAATCGTAAATCGTAAATCGTCCAATCGTAAATCCCTATACGATTCTTCTGTTCTTATCAATAAATTGTTGTTTCACTCGTTTCAGCTGGGTAGTTATACTGGCATCAAGACGATAATCATTGACATCGAATATAAAACCACCTTCAATAGACGGGTCTACCACGGTTTCCAGTTCCATCCGGGCATGAAGAATCATCCCCGCAGAGTTACGTATCCGTTCTTCTGTCTCTTTGTTGACCGCTACTGCCGTAGTAAGTCTACCCACTCCAATGTGTTTCAACTTCCGGTATAAATCCAGAAAAGATAAACAGATAAACTGCAGAAACTGTTCCCTGTTGTTTTTCAATACCAAAGTGATGAAACGTGAAAACTCACGGCTTACATTTTTATCACCGGTAGCTGCCGTACAAATCAATGAATACTTCTCACGAATGTTCAAAACAGGATTTGCCAAAGCTTCCCTCAGACGGGGAACCGCACTGAGGCTCTTCGACAACATTTTCATTTCTTTGTAAAGCACGTCTTCCGTATGCTTTTCCTTCGCATATTCAATCAGTGCTTTGGCATAACGCATTGAAACAATTCCTATATCCATACTCTTTCACTTAATTCTTACTGTCCAACACTTCATCCAGCATCCGGTCTATCATAGCCATCTGCTCACTATCTTCATTCAGATTTTTACGGATCACCTTTTCGGCAATATCTACTGAAAGTAAAGCTACCTGGCGACGAATATCACGAATAGCTTCCTCCTTTTCAATCTGAATCTGCTTCTTCACCTCATCCAATTCTTTCTGAGCTGCGGCTTCTGCTTTTTTGCGGGCCTCGTGAATTATTTTATCACGCTCCTGCATGGCCTCTTTCAAGATACGTCCCTGCTCCTTGTTAGCGGCAACCACAAGTGCTTCACCCTGTTCTTTGAGTTTAGCCAACTGGGCATTCGCTTCCCTTGCCACCTCCAAAGACTGGTCGATGTATGTTTTACGGCCATCCACCATCTTGACGATAATAGGAAAGCCATATTTTGCCAATACAACGAACACAATCCCAAACGAGAGGAGCATCCAGAATAACAGGCCACTATCGGGTAATAACAATGACATAAATTTATTTACAATTTATTCCCTACGGTCATGACCATTATCTGACCTTTAACACATAGGTACGTTGACGATTTACAATTTACGATTTAATACTCTCTACTCTTCTATTTACAAGATACAACTTACAAATCACCAATCGCCAACGCCATAACCGCATGGCAAATTGTAAATTGTAATTTGTCTAATTGTAAATTACAAGAAGAATACCAACAGACAAACAACTACTGCCAACAAAGCCACACCTTCTATCAGCGCAGCAGCAATAATCATATTCATACGAATATCGCCTGAAGCTTCCGGTTGACGGGCAATAGCTTCCATTGCCGAACCACCGATTTTACCAATACCCAAACCTGCACCGATAACGGCAAGACCAGCTCCAATTGCTGCTCCCAATTTTCCGATAGCAGCACCTGCGGCTGCTTGTAATAAGACTGATAGTAACATAATTTTCAGTTTTAAAATGGTTTATATTATTAATTTAAAATTCAGATTAGTCAAACTCACTTTTATTCAGTAGCTTCTTCCGACTTTCCACCCTCTTGCGCCAGTCCGATAAACACAGCAGACAACATGGTAAATACATAAGCCTGAATAAAAGCCACCAACAACTCAAGTGCATTCATAAATATATTAAACAACACAGAAGCAACAGTCAACGTACCGTTCAAAGCAGGCCCCATACTTGCCGAGATAAAGATAAGACAAGTCAATACCAACATCGCCATATGTCCCGAAAGCATATTTGCAAACAGACGGATCATCAAAGCAAATGGTTTGGTAAATACACCGAAAAACTCAATAAACGGCATCATCGGTATAGGCACTTTCAACCACCAGGGTACATCAGGCCAAAAAATATCTTTCCAGTAATGTTTGGATCCGAAGATATTTACAGCAAGGAAAGTACAGATAGCCAGCACCATTGTTATGGCAATATTACCTGTTACATTTGCTCCTCCGGGAAAGAAAGGTATCAATCCCATAATATTATTAATGAAAATAAAGAAGAAAGCTGTCAATAAATAAGGAGCAAATTTTTTATAATTAGGACCTACACAACTCTTTATTACATCATCATGTATCATCATGATAAACATCTCCATAAAGCCTACAAAACCACCTGGTGCCGCTGCACCCTGTTCACGTTTACGATACCAATGTGCCACACCCAAAATAATGATCAACAACAGAGCACTGTTTATCAACAATGACAAAGTAACTTTAGTAATAGAAATATCCCATGGACGTATTTCCTCACCAGCTGCATCATGTTCTATTATTTTGCCCTCATAGCGGCTTCCTGCGGGAGCAATAGAAAATCCTTCGTAGGTTCCCCCATTCTCTTCTAATCGTGAAGACAAAAATGAATGCCAGCCACTATTAGAACTGTATACAATCACAGGCAATGGAATTGTAATGTGAGTATCCCCCCACGTAGTGATATGCCACTCATAGGAGTCTCCGATATGGCCAAAGACTATGCTCTTCACATCAACTGTGTTCTCCTTTTGCTCCTGAGGGGTAATATCATCTTCCTGCGCCACTGCAGGAGAAGCAATCAGCAACCCAAGTATGAGGAGTAATCCTGTGAATATGTTATGCAACTGTTTCATTTTTTGTTTTATTTTTCTTTTGTCGTTTCTTATTCAGTTCATAACCGGCAAAGAAACTTGTCTCAAATATCAAATACAGCAGATAGTACACTATAAAAGTAAGCATAAATGCCACTGCCTCTTCTCTAACTACCATACAATAAACAACAAGCACTATAACAGATAAAATCATTTTAAGCACTTTCATAGCCAAATGCAGCAGCAATATCTTGTCCGGAGCAAACCTCCTGCAAGCATCGAACATATAAATATTAAATACTCCAAAAATATAGAAGTATATCGGAATTAACGGATATCCTCCAAAATAATGTTCGGGCACCAAAGAGAAGTAAGTCACACCACCCACCCCACTCAATAAGAGAGTAAGGATCGTAAGATAGAGCAAATACTTACGCTTCGTTAAACTAATGTTCATCTTATATCGCTGTGTTTTTCTGTTAATCTTATTTTTGTCTTGTCAGGAGATGCACACAGAAACCGTTTCATCACTCATCTCTACAAAACCACCTTCTATATCAAGCGTACACTCTTCATTATCCTCCGTCACATAACTCAACTTTCCTTCCTTTAAAGAAGAGACAATCGGAGCATGCTGTGGCAGAATAGTGAACGAACCTATAACTCCGGGCAGCGTCACGCTATTCACTTCCCCATTATATATCTCTTTTTCCGGAGAAACAATACTCAAATGCAGCCTTTTCATTAACTATTATTTTTTAATTATTTATTTGCCTGTTCAAGCAACTGCTTACCCTTCTCAATAGCCTCCTCTATTGTACCTACATTCAAGAAAGCCTGTTCCGGCAAATTATCAACTTCACCATCCAGAATCATACGGAATCCCTTTATCGTATCCTCTATAGAGACCATCACTCCCGGTACTCCTGTAAACTGCTCAGCCACAGCAAAAGGTTGCGATAGGAATCGCTGCACACGACGCGCACGGTTTACAATTGTACGGTCTTCATCCGAAAGTTCCTCCATACCCAGAATGGAGATAATATCCTGTAATTCCTTATTACGCTGAAGAATCTGTTTTACCCTTTGAGCCACCTCATAATGTTCCTGCCCTACGATATGCGGATCAAGAATACGAGAAGTAGATGCCAACGGGTCTACGGCCGGATAAATACCCAATTCCGTAATTTTACGGTCGAGTACGGTTGTTGCATCCAAATGCGTAAAAGTTGTTGCCGGTGCCGGGTCAGTCAAGTCGTCAGCCGGTACATATACAGCCTGTACAGAAGTAATAGAACCATATCGGGTTGAAGTAATACGTTCCTGCATGGCTCCCATTTCCGTAGCCAAAGTCGGCTGATAACCTACTGCCGAAGGCATACGTCCCAGCAATGCTGATACTTCAGAACCTGCTTGTGTAAAACGGAAAATATTATCAATAAAGAACAGAATATCCTTCGGACCTTCATCTCCCGAATGCATATCACGGAAAGACTCAGCTACTGTAAGTCCCGATAAAGCTACTGAAGCACGTGCGCCCGGCGGTTCATTCATCTGACCGAACACCAGAGATACCTGCGACTTCTCCACTTCTTCATAGTCCACCTTCGAAAGATCCCAATGCCCCTTCTCCATGCTTTCCTTAAAAGCTTCTCCATAGCGTATAACTCCAGACTCAATCATTTCACGAAGCAAGTCATTACCCTCACGCGTACGCTCTCCTACTCCGGCAAAAACAGAGAATCCGTTATGCTTTTTAGCAATGTTATTAATTAACTCCTGAATAAGCACCGTTTTACCCACACCGGCACCACCAAATAAACCAATCTTACCACCTTTTGAATAAGGCTCCAACAAGTCGATTACTTTGATACCTGTATAGAGTACTTCCTGTACAGTTGTTAAATCTTCAAATTTAGGGGGATCACGGTGAATAGAATAGGCTCCTTTACGGCTGAGTTCTCTCATACCATCAATAGAGTCGCCAACGACATTCATAAGTCGTCCTTTAATTTGCTCACCTACCGGCATAGTAATAGGGCCACCTGTCGGATATACTTTCATACCACGTTGCAGTCCGTCTGTGCTATCCATTGCAACGGTTCTTACCGTATTTTCACCAATGTGTTGCTGCACCTCTACAATCAGAATTTTGCCATTCGGTCTTCTTATCTCCAATGCGTCGTGTATACTTGGCAACACAATCTCAGCTTCCGTAGTTTCAAAGTACACATCAACCACAGGCCCGATTACCTGAGAGATATGTCCGATAATCTGTGACATAAGCAATCTTTTTATATATTATTTTCTAAACTTCGTAGTATAGTAAGCCGCGTTTTTACCAACTTTACTATAAACATAACATCTGAGTTTTTCTTTTGTTCACTAACGTACACAAACAAGTAGTTAGACAAACAACTTTGCAAATGTAGAAACAAATGTGACTCATTATTCTGATTTGCTTTTTTTTTGTTTTAGATAACATTCGTTAGTCTAAAAAATCCTACTTTTTGACCTAAATTCACAGTAAAACAGAAGTATTATAATCAAATTATCATTCAGAGATTTATTTCATCAAAAAAAACGTTTTCATATAAAAGAGTTTTTTCCTTTCTACGACGGAGTCAACAGATTAGGTTAAAAGAGAAAAAGTAAAATAGACAACGAGTTTCGTGTCCGAACACGTAATAATTCTATGTATAATGCCGATCACACAAGAAATACAACAACAATAGAGTCCCCAAAAGGCTATATTAATTTTTGCAAATAATAAAAAAATCTCCCGGCAGATTCTTTTTACAGATCTACCGGGAGATTACTTTATTCTATAATGTAGAATGGAGTTACTACATCCCTACAATCACTTCTACTACCCTTCTGATATCATCATCGGTCAACGTAGGTCCCGAAGGCAGACACAAACCGATATCAAACAAATGCTCACTCGTACCGTTTCCATAAAAAGGAGCATCCTTAAATACCGGTTGCAGATGCATCGGCTTCCACAACGGACGGGTCTCTATATTCTCTGTATCCAGCTTCAGACGAATATCCTCACGGGTTTTACCTGCTATCGAAGGATCAACCAGGATACAAGTCAGCCAAAAGTTAGAATTGAAATTATTGTCTGGGTTTTCCATAACAGTTATCCCATCTATATTCTTAAAGAGCTCTGTATACAAAGCATGAATCGCCCGTCTGCGTGCCACATGTTCCTCCAGCACAAACATCTGTCCACGGCCAATACCCGCACAAATGTTGCTCATACGATAGTTATAACCAATATGTGTATGCTGATAATGCGGAGCTGCATCACGAGCCTGTGTAGCATAAAACTTTGTAAGTTTAGCTTCCTCTTCCGTTTTACACACCAAAGCACCACCACCCGAAGTAGTGATCATCTTATTGCCATTGAAAGAAAGTGCAGCCAATTCTCCAAACGTACCGCATTTCCGCCCGTTCAATTCCGAACCTAAGGCTTCAGCAGCATCTTCTAATACAGGGATATCATAACGCCCGGCTATCTTCATAATCTCATCCATCTTGGCAGGCATACCATACAGATGCACGGGAATAATTGCTTTCGGCAGTTTTCCTGTTTTTCTCAAACGGTCTTTGATAGCCTCCTCCAATAATACGGGGTCCATATTCCAGGTATCCGTCTCACTATCCACAAACACAGGTCTTGCTTCCAGATAAGAAATGGGATTGGCAGAAGCAGCAAAAGTGAAACTTTGGCAAATCACTTCATCTCCCGGTTTTACACCAAGAAGTATTAATCCTAAATGAAGTGCAGCCGTACCGGCACTCAATGCTACAACCCTTCTATCACTGTCAATTGTCAATTGTCCATTGTCAACTAAGAATTGCCTTAGCGATTCTTCAAAAGCGTCTACGTTAGGTCCCAAAGGAACAACCCAGTTCGTATCAAAAGCCTCTTTTATAAAGTCTTGCTCACGGCCACCCATGTGAGCAAGCGAAAGCCAGATTCTCTTGTTCATTTTATTTCTATATTTATAAGTTCTTTATTATCTTACAGCGATTACCCACCGCCAATACATGATCCGGAATATCTTTGGTTACAACAGAGCCAGCGCCTATCACACTCCAACTACCAATTTTCACACCTGGAGCTATTGTAGATCCGGCACCAATCAACGTACCTTCGCCCACATATACATTGCCACAAAGTGTAGAGTGCGGAGCGATATGTACATAATCACTTATTGTACAATCATGATCAACTGACGCACCGGTATTAATAATACAATGTTTCCCAATACTGACACAAGATTGAATAATGGCACCCGGCATTACAACGCTACCTAAATGAATGTTTGCGACTTGTGAAACAATAGAAAGCGGATGAATAGCCCGGCCGAACTCTACTGACAACATCTTCGCAATATTAGAGCGTATCCTGTTGTTTCCGATACTGATTATCAACGGTCCCCGGACTTCCGACGGACGTAGTACGGGATAATCAAGAAGATGAGTAAGCGACTCATCATCATCAAACAAAGCTTCAATCGATTCATGATTAGCTTTTAAAATATCAATGATCACTTTGGCATGACCACTTGCACCATATAAATACATTCGTTTAATTATTTCCAGTAAAAGGTTCCATTGTAACAGAAGTATCAGAACTGATTCCTTCACGAACAAAAACCTTCCTGATAGTCAAGAGGAAGATCTTCAAATCCAACAGAAAAGAACAATGATCCACATACCACACATCCAATTCAAACTTCTTCGTCCAAGAGATGGCATTACGACCATTCACCTGTGCCCAACCGGTTATACCCGGACGAACCTCGTGACGTCGGGCTTGCTCTTTACTGTATAAAGGTAAATATTGAGGTAATAAAGGACGAGGACCTATCAAAGCCATATCTCCTTTTAGCACATTTATCAATTGGGGTAATTCGTCAATAGAAGTAGAACGGACAAATTTACCTACTTTTGTCAGACGCTGTTCATCAGGTAAAAGATTACCTTTTGAATCACACTCATCCGTCATGGTTTTGAATTTTATAACTTTGAAGATTTTGCCATCTCTGCCGGGACGATTTTGCAAGAAGAAAACACCCGCACCTTTATTAGCAAAATGTAACCAAAGGGTAATAATGAAAAGTACAGGAAAGCAAATCACCAAAGCACAAAAAACAAGACTAAAGTCAATTAAACGTTTCAAAAAAGAACGATACATATATTATAGCCAGAATTAAAAAATTAGAGCTTGTTTAAATTTTGCTCGATACTGTTTTGAGATTTGTTTTCGAGGGTATTTTTCAGTTTTTATGAGGAGCATAGCGGGCTATGTGACGAATAAAAACGGGAAAATAGACCGAAAAGAAAATCAAAACAGGTCGATAAAGCCTATATAAAATTATTTCAGGAAAATTTAAACAGGCTCTTAATCTGTCGAAGAAATTTCTTCAAGAAACGATACAAAATCATCAGCCAGTTTTATTCTTGAGAAATTAGCTTCTGCAAATCTCCTTGCATTTTGTCCGGCATTCATTCTATAATTATCATTATCTACCAGCTTAATCAAACCATCCGCAAAAGCTTTTGCATTATTCGGTGGTACCACTACTCCCAATTCATTTTCTTCAATCATATCGGCCAACCAACCGGGATAATTATTCAAAACAGCTAATCCCGATGAGATATAATCAAAAAATTTATTAGGTGAAGTTCCATAGTAAAATGCAGGAACATTCGCCAATACCATTAACCCCACATCTGCCGATGCAACAATTGCATTTAATTCTTTCTTAGGTATCGGGGCATAAAACCGACAATTATCCAGTTTTTCTCTTTCCACCCGTTCCTGTAGATGAGGTTTCATTTTTCCATCCCCGATAAACGCCAATACAATATCATTTCTGCCTCTATTTTTTAATTCATTTGCAGCATCCAATATCGCATCCAACCCATTAGCAATTCCATGTGCTCCTGTAAATACAGCAACTTTGTCTGTTGATTTTATACCCTTTAACTTCAAAAACTCTCTTGGAGCGGGTTTAAATATATCCAAATCGCACCCGTTGGGTATCATAGCTATGCGTTTTCCTGATTGACTACGCTTTCGAATACCTTCACAAATCCCCGGTGAAAGTCCCACACAAGCATCCGAATAATGATAACTTAACCATTCCAGAACACTCATTCCCCATAAAAGTAGCGGATTCTTCATCCCCAATGCTTTAGGAAGTTCCGGCCATAAATCGCGTACCTCGAATATAAATTTCTTCCTTCGGAACAGTTTCATCACAATTCCCGGAATACCAGCCGTCAATGGCGTTGAAGTGGCAAACAATAAATCGTACTCTTCTTTTAATGCGATTTGTACTCCTTTCCAGCCAAACTTTATAAACGTTAATGCTCTTTTAGCTATCCCATCCTTATTCGAATAGGGCAAAGCTATTTGTATCACGTCAATTCCATCTACCATCCCTCTGTGCACATTTTTCATTTGAGTGCGCGGTAAGTCCAACTTTGCAGTTTCACCACATACCATGCAAACCGAATGTCCACGTTCAACGAGCCGTTTTGCCAATTCATAAGATCGTGTACCTCCAGCCTGAGTAGGAACCGTAAAATGTTGATGAAAATAAAGAACTTTCATTTTAAATCACTTGAATAATTGTTGTTATAGATTCTGAATCACTTATAAATTCGATTTCTTTATTCTCTTTTTTTTGTCCATAATATTCAGAGCACATACCCTTAGACGAAATATAATTATGCTCTACAGATTTAAAGTCTATTCTTGAAGATTGGGTATGCCACAGTTGGCGTATTTTGCTCCCTTGAGGTTTATTCAAAACAATATCCTCAACCATCCATTCCGGAGCATTTTTCTTCTTTATAATCTTTCTTGAATGAGCTATATCGTGTCCTAATTGCCTGAAACAACTTACTACTCCCGAAAAACAATAAGAATCATCCAACTCCTGTATAGAGGCCTTTAAAGCTTGCGACCAATAAAACCACATAAATCTTGCCCCTTTCAACATTTGGTTATTATTGCCCAACATGATTGTGTTGTGAGATTGGGTCCCCATAAAGTAATTGATATCCGAAGCATCCGTATTATACTTATAACTACCTCCATCCATCAATATATTTTCTCCTTTATACCAAACATCCATATGCAAATTATCTGCATGTGCCGGACGATCCTTATATTTACCGCAACGAATAAAAGTCAATGTATCCTGTTCACGTATCAAATAGTACCCTCCTACATCAAAAGAGATACATCCTATCTTCTGCTTGAGAGGAGCAAATTCAGCATGTATACAATTCCGATTATTTGCATACCAACCTCTATCCTCATATACATCATCATAAAGATTTTCACCGGTAAGCAGGTAATGAAGTGCATCAAGCTGAGGACGGTAATCTCTATAATCCGAATCATTTAATTTAAAAAACAGAGCTCCATCATTCGAACCATAATTAGGTAAATATCCATTTGATAATTCCTGGCACTGATATAGAAAATTGACAGATTGATAAGCGCGCTGATAGACATGTTCGCTAAAACATTCTCCATTCCTTTGAGCAAGAGCAATGCCCCATGTCAGTAATTGAATCACCACCCTGTGATAATTCATACTAAACTGGAGGTAAGTCCCATCTTCTGCTATCTGATATTCGATTTCTTTTTCGAACCACTTTTTTCCCTTCGATTTCCATAACTTCGCATCCGGAAACCATGGAAAAAGTAAACCTACAATATACAATGTTAATGTCTCTGTTATAGCATGATTATTACGAACTGCTATTCTTGAGAAATTAATATTACCATAGACGTGCTTTATCTGCCAGTATATGGAATTTATGATCTTCTGAAAACAACTTTCTGTTAAAAGAGGAGATGATTTGTAATAATACAGAGCAAAAATCCAATTGAGAACCCTTAACGAAATCTCTTGACTACACTTATAATTCGGTCCGCAATTCAGAGGATTTTTATCAATCCAGTCCTGTATCTGATCAAATACGAACTGACTATGATCTTCGCCGGTTGAGTGGTCATATCTTATCACCGTATAGAGATATGAGAATCTTGACTTCTCCCATACATACTTGATATCTCCGGCTTCTTGTACAATGTCTTCCACCTCTGTCCAATGCTTGGATACGTCATATTTATAATTTGTATCAGGATTAGTCACCCAATCATAATCAGTACCCAAATCATACCATGCAGATGAAAAAAAACAGCACTCCCCTTTTACAACCCGATGGAAATCAGAAGCCAAATTATTTATATGTACGCTACTGAATGAGACCTCTTTTGACGAATCAAAGAAGAACGGTAGTGCTTTCTCTTTCCATTCCTCCAATGAAAAAAACTTCTGCAACGTATAGTTCACCGGATATCTAAACCGTAATAAACCCGATTTACGTTGCATTTCATAAGAGGCACGAAATAAAAAATATCTTCCTCCCATATTTTTCAATATTTGGGAGTAGAGATTGAGTCGATTCATCACTTGACCTCTATCCAGCTATTCTGCTTCAAACTTTCGATACAAGCAAACGAAGCTTTAGTAGTATTAAGAATAGAATCGAAACTAATCAGTTCCTCTCCACCTTTAATGATTCTTTCGTTCAGCAAAGCAAACTGAGCAGTGTGTCCTTTATCCATCGTGCTTTTCATTTTACTGAACTCCTTAAACCCATATCCTCTTAACTCTCTCCAGTTATCCAGAACCAACGTTTTTTCTTGTGAGTACACTTCTATTCTTTCTTTCGAATAAGCTTTACTACCATTGGCAAAATAGTTTATCACGGCATTTGATCCGTTCTCATATCTCAATATGATACTTACATTATCCGTATTTTCAGCAGGAGTTACCCCCATCGAATTCATACAAACAGATACAACTTTACTATCAGCCAGGTACGAACACAAATCAATAAAGTGGCAAGCCTCTCCAATAATACGCCCTCCTCCAACTTCCAAATCATGCACCCACACATCTGATGGAATAAAACCAGCATTCATAGTGGCTATTATATTTTTGACTCCTTGTCCAGATAACTGTTTCATTTTCTGAGCAAAAGGAGAAAAGCGACGATTAAACCCAACAGTTAATGTAATACCCTTTCCACTAACCTTTTTATAAGCATTTGTAATTTCCTGCAACTCCTGATCTGTCAAGCACAAAGGTTTCTCAACAAAAACACTTTTGCCGGCTTGTAATGACTCCAATACCATAGAAGCATGCAAGTTGTGCCGGGTTGTAATCATTACTAAATCTACCTCCTTATCTGACAAAATCTCTTTATAATCAGAAGTCGCTTTCAAAGCACCTGATTTCTTTGCCAATATTTTAGCAGATAACCCTTGAGCGCTGGCAATGTATCTTATCCTCGCTTTGGCTTTCATCAAAGCAGGAATCATTGTTGCAGAAGTAAAGTTACCTGCCCCTATTATCCCTATCTGACCTGCAGAAGCCGAAAAAGTAGAAGAGTTCACATCAATAACAGAATCTGCTACCGTATCTTCCGGATATTTAATAATAGAAGCAATGGAGCCATGCTTACGCATATCACCATAAATCAAATTATAATCTTTCAATTCTACCTCTTCCGTAACCAACGACTTTACGTCCAAATTACCCATTGAGATAGCTTGCAATATCGTATCAAAATTTCTCTTCTCCGTCCATCTCACAAAAGGCAACGGATAATCAATTCCCTTATTTTCATAATTCTCATCATAACGTCCGGGACCATATGAACATGACACCTGAAAAGTGAGCTCTTTCTTATAAAAATCATCTCTGCGTATATCGAGACCTATCACCCCGACAAGTACTATACGTCCTCTCTTACGAGACATCTCAGCGGCCTGATGAATGACATCATTCGTTTTGGCAGAAGCAGTTATCAGAACAGCATCTGCACCTATCTGATCAGTCTCTTCCATTACAAACTTTACAGGATCTGTCCCTTTAGCCGGATTTATAGCAACAATCCCCTTTGCCCGTGCCAATTGTATTTTCTCTTCATCAAAATCTATTCCGATAACCTTACAACCATTTGCTTTCAATAATTGTGCAGCTATCAGTCCAATCAGTCCCAATCCTGTTACAACTACCGTTTCTCCTAATTGCGGATTTAACAATCGGATACCTTGTAATCCTATCGAACCTATCACTGTAAATGCAGCTTCTTCATCCGATACATTATCGGGAACTTTTGCCACCAAATTTTTAGGAACACAAACAAATTCGGCATGTTGGCCATTAGAGGCTACCCTATCTCCAACCTTTAGCTCTGTAACCCCTTTTCCAATAGCCACAACTGTACCTACATTGCAATAACCTAAAGGTAAAGGTTGCCCAAGTTTATTAAACACGGCTTCCAAAGTAGGTTGCAAACCATCCGTTTTTATTTTATCTAACACTTGCTTTACTTTGTCCGGCTGTTGACGAGCTTTCTCTATCAAATTGGCTTTACCAAACTCTACAAGCATTCGTTCAGTACCTAAAGATACCAAAGATCTTGAAGTCTTAATTAATACACTGCCCGACTTCACTTGTGGTGACGGAACTTCTTCGAGCATAGTTTGCCCGGATTTCATATCTTGAATGATTTGTTTCATTATTACATTACTGATTTATAAATATTTAAAATTTCGTCCACTGTATTATCACTAATATAAATCTTATCCTTTACTAAAATATTTCGATTCATATAACAATCCCAAACTTTCTGTTTCAAATCTTCAAAATTTCTATTTCCAAATAAAATAGCTTCTTTAGGTCTAACACAAACATCACTTGCTATTGCCAATGTACCGCAAAATAGAGCTTCTTTCACTGATATACCCTCTATATCAGTAGAAGTAGGTCGAATAAACAAATCTGACAATTTCCAAACTTCAAAACCATTAGATAACTCTTTTTGTACTATTAAAATATTATTTTCTAAACCCCAATCTACAATTTTAGATAAACATCTATTATAATATTCTACATCACCAATAGCTGGTAAACAGAAAATTAAACCTACATCGACTTTCTCATCTTTCAACTCTTTAACAAGCCTTATTAGTAAATCCAATCCATATACATCAATATTATTCTCCAAACGTAATTTATAGGCATTTGCAGACAATACAAAAGCATGATTATTTCTGAAATTATGTATATCAGCACTCAAACCTTTATATTCCATTTTCATAGGAGGGAAAAAGGCAGGCAATATAAAAATATGTTTTGACTCACATTGAAATGATTCAATCAATTTATCCTTATAATCTTGATCATTTAAAATAATAAAAGCAGAACTTCGTAGAAACCTTTTTATTACTTTCTTTTTAACAAAAGAAGTCTCTTTTATTAAGTTTTTATTATGGATAGTAACCCCAACCCTATGTCTAAAACCAAACAAAATAAATAAGAAGAACGCCAATACATTATTAGAATGTAAATGGATTACTCTTCTGGATCCAAACAATAATTTAACAAATTCAACCCAGAAATTATTTAAAGGCTTTATATAGGTAAATGGAGGTAAAGTCTTTCCAAAATTTCTAAGAATAATGGAATCATCCTTTTCATGTAAATAATGAATTAATCTATAAATATGAATGGAGACCCCTCCAATGGGAGGAGGATAGGTTCCCCAAAGTTCTATACGCATATAACTTATATTTAATAAATCGCTAAGAAAACCATAACTCAAGTTTTACTATGTATTCAATAGAAATCAACAAATATTATATCCTGTATTTTTTATATTGCGTTCAATCATTCTTTGAGATTTTCAAAATATTAAAAGACAAGTATAGGTATTCCTACAAATTTTATTTATTTTTCAAACTCAAAAAAAATAGACAATACAGATAAGGTAATACAGATATATTTATCAACTTAACCATTAGAATTGAAATATAATTAATTGTCCTATAACCCATACAAAATTGTTTATTAAGTAAACTACTTGTATTTATAGTGTTAAACACAAAAAGTAATACTACTGTAACAGTTATACAGACCCACAACGCAGGATATATTCTAAAAAATCTATTCTTGAAATATTGCTTCAAATTTGCGTTTCTACTAAGCGAACCATATATCAAAAGCCCCACTAATTATAAATAAAACAGTAACACCAGGGAAATACTTTATTATTTCCAGAAAATAAAATAAATCAATCTCAAGAGACTCAGCTGTATGCCATATACCACTTGGGGTGCGGCAACCAATCTCAATAAATCAGAATTATTAAATTGGGAAATTTTTGTACTCATATTGTATAACCTAAAACATTATATATTAGTCCAAAACGGGGGAATTTAACCATTGAAAAAACAAGATTATCTATAAAATAATTTAAAGATAAATATTATATAGCTATAAAAATATTCTAAAAGATAATGTCTTCAATTGAGATATAAGCTTAGCTATTCCATCCTCAAATAAAGTAAACAAACTTACATTAAATTCGCGTAAAACAAATTGCGGCCATCTCCAATTATTATATGATAATTGAACAATAAAATGAGCAAGAATAAGACTCATAACTCCCCAGCTAGTAAGAGTAATCAGCAATATAGCTAAAATAGTAGCCAATAATGCAGACACACAATAAGTATTAGAATAAGGAATATAATTAGATGTAGATATATATGAAGTAAACAAGGATTGATTAGCTTCCAAAAACATATATATAGCCAGAAATAAAAACATATTTATATTCAAAAGAGTATCGTGCTTAATTAGATTAACCAAAGGAATACCAATAGTAATCATTACCAATATAAATAGTACATACATCACAATAAAAATAACCCACGATTTCGAAAATATATTATACTTCAGAGAATGATTCTTTTCAACACTTGCTGCGTTCAATAAAGGTTGTTGTGTTGTATAATAAATAGATGAAATGGATGAAACGATTGTCAGTATCTGTACAGAAAGAGCATACCCTGCCGTCTCTGTTAATCCCAAATAGAGAGAACATAGTACAGTATTTGATTGTGTAACAAAATACCTGGAGATCATTACTAACCCATCTTTTCTTGCATTACTCCAAATAAGCTTAAAATTCTCATACCTTTCATTAATAGTAAAATTATTTTTAGATTTATAGTATTCTTTACCCACTTCCGTTTTTTTCCGAAAAGCATGAGACAAATAGAAACGAAACATAATTCCACTAAGCAAATAAGCAATAGTAACAGCCATTATATTTCTACATAACACTAAAAGAATAACAGATGCGATTATCTGAATCAATTTTGATAAAGCAAGAGCTTTATTTAAATCGACAAAGTTTCCAATTCCTCTAAAAATAGCCGTATAATACAAGTATAAAACATTTACAAAACTAGCTATTACAAAAACACCCCAAGCATATAGAATATACGCTGACAAATGTCTGTCAGATACGGTATAGATGTAATAAGTACCTCCTGTCGAAAGAAGTATAAAAGCCAATAATGCAATAATTAAATATATACTCTTAGCCGTACAAATTACTTTTTTTAAAAGATATATATTCGAATTTTTTCTATCCCCCAATGTAGCTGAAACAACTCCAACTTTTTGTATTTCATCCGCACCCGCATAAGAATAAGTTATAACTCTCGCAATTTGTGGTGAAAACCCAAAGTCAAACATAGCAACAAAAGCCCCTACACTCAAAAATATATACCATAAGCCCAATTCTTCCGTAGGCAAATAATATAGAACAATCGGCAACAATAAAATATTAGTACCAAATGAAAAACCATATCCCAAATAATTCCAAATAATATCTTTACGAGATATGCTAATTCTATTTTTCATTGAAACAGAATTTATTTGATTCATAAAATCCCAATACTAAGGAGGGAATCCCAAAGAAAGCTAAATTAAAAGAATATCCCCAAAATAAAAATAGCCACAAAACACCAATAATTACCCATGGAGTTAGAAAGAAACACCTTATCCCTCTTCTTATACATAAAAAAAAACAAAAAAGGCCCCAAAGACCAAATTTAAGAAAAAGAACATTAAATGCTTCATGCATTAGAATAAAAGTCCCATTCTGATATTGATCCGGGCTAAATGCAGCATCATTATAAAATCCCATTGTATTTCGATGATCTTTTATACTTCCTCCAAAACCTTTACCCAACAATGCATAATAAGGTTTCTTGATATATTCTGCTGCAATATTAAAAAACTCTTCAATCCTATATTTAGGAGACAATGGCATATTCTCATACCAATCAAGATCAAATACTGAAATCAACATTGTTGCCTGTATCAATTTAGTAGAAGATAATTTATCCATATTTTTTTGTGTTTCAAACAAACTACCTAATCCTATTAAGAAAGGAACGAAAAATACAAATATTGATAATAGAACTAATTTCTTCTTCCGCTGATTTAAAATAATAACTATAGAAAAAATTATATATATCAATGCTAACCAAGACTTTCCCCCCAAAGCATTGGAAGTAGTTAATTGTAACCACAAAGCTAAAACAGAACAGATAAATAACAACAATCTCTTTCTATATTCCTTATAAAAGAAAAAAAGAATAATTAACGGCGAAAAGAAAAAAACTAAAGGCATCAAAACAATTTCCTCATCTCCATAATATCCGCGTTTACCTATTATTATAGATATAAATGCCGAAAAAATTACTCCTACCAAAATGGAAAACATCATTCTTTTAAAGCGTATATAAGTATCTTTCTGAACAACACAATATGAGAAATAAATTACAAGCAGACTATAAATACTTAACTTTAAAAAGTCTAAGAAAAAATATCTAATATTACCTGTATTTATAATATCATTATCATTTATCAAGATAGAAAAAAATCCTGTAATCCCCCCAATAGGTATCATCAAGATTGCAAATTTTAAAAGAAAGAAAAGATTTTTACCTTGATGTTTTATTTTATTTATCCACCGAAATTTATCCTTTTTATATATCATTAATAGAGGAATTAACAACAAGATAAAGAAAGGGTAACCTTTAACAAGCGGCAACATAAATATAGAATATGCTACAAACTCTGAATTTCCAGAAACAAAAGAAGAAACATCAAAACTAGAAATACTAAACAACATCAAAATCAATAAAAAATCTTCTACTCGCTTTTTTATTAAATAAATCAAACAAATGGAAAATTCTATAATACTAATCAATGCAGCTATAACAGGAAAATTTACAGTAAAGACATGAAGTAAACATAAAAATATAGTTAAACATATTCTTCCTATATAAGAAACATCTTTATCTTGTAATTGATAAAAATTCATTTTAATGAAAAAATTTCTATTATTTCTTTTCTAATTTTCTGATCACTATGATTAGTAAGAAATTGATTATACTCGGCATCACTAAAAACAGTATTATTAAATTGTATCAATTTCAGAAACAAATCCTCCACAGAATTAAATGTTCTACAGTTATTAGGATACAAACAAGAAAAATATTTTACTATAGGAATATTAATTCCTATAATTTTTTTCTTATGCCTGAAAGCATCCAATATAACTCCTGAGTATCTGTTCATGTATTTGATAGAATATAGCAATAAAACAGCTTGAGAACTCTCATAAATAGATTCATATTCGTCTTTTGGTAAATGTCCATTTATAATTCTTATATTCTTATATTCGTAAGCTTTTTGAACACGAGAACGAATAATCAGCAATATATCATTCTTGTATAAAAGATGATATTTATTTTCATAATTTATAATTTGTGAAATAAGTAGTTCATCATTTGCATAACCCAATCCTATATATATTTTCTTATTTATATTGTTTTTATTTATATCACTACCTGTAAAACCATTTAAGGGATGAGTTAACACATATACATTACTTTGATTTACTCCTATGCCAACCAAATATTTACCAATAAAATCTGCAAAAACGATATGTTTCACCTTATTTTTATAGGTATCAAAAAATCTTTTCTTATATTTATTCTGTAAATGATCTGTGTTATTATGATGTAATAAGTATACTTCTTTTTTTCCAAAAAGAAATCTCATTATAGCAATATTTAGTGTATCAAAAGTAAAAAACACAACAATATCTGATTTATAAGAGTATGAATAGATAATCCCTATTAATGTATTAATAGCCAGAACGATTTGATTTAACAATAAATTCTTTCTTTCTTTTAAATGTATAATCTTTTTATATTGAATAGAACTATTTTCATTTGATTCATTATAAAAATCACTAGCATTTAATATTAAGAGCTCAACATTTTCTGGAAATAATGTTATCAAGCTTTGATATAAATCTTTATGCCCAATTGGGAATATTGTATCAAATATGAGTATTTTTTTCACCATCATATTCTAATTAAGTGAATTCAATACTGAATTAGTAAAACATATTTTAATCAATGAAAACAATGAATATTATATTGATATCGCCGACTTTACAATAGCCTCCAAATTCACCCCATTGTATAAACATCTCGTTCCAGCAACATATCCTTCATAATCATGACCTATCTCCTTCACAGCTTTACAAATATTTTCAACAGTTAGCTCTTCTATGCAAATTCCTGCTTTATAAGTTGTAAAAGCATCCTTTAGTGCCGGTACATTATTAGATATCATTGGGATCTGAAATTTTGCGTACTCATATAATTTATTAGGAGCACAATAAAGGGCATTTATAATCATCCCTATATCATAAGGTATTGGCGTATAACTCAAGATACCTATATATGCATACTTAGTGACCTCTAAATGCAAAGGAGGAGGGAGAAATGGCATAAAAACGATACGTTCATTTTCATATGTACCTTTTAATAATTTAAAATACGAATTATTAGGTCCCATCAACATCAGTACATAATCTTCCGGTAATAGCTCCATTGCTCTCATAAAATCATCTAATTTTCTTTCTTCATGAAACCCTCCTTGATAAAGAATAATCTTCTTATTTTCATATTTCGATAAAATAGTTGATACATCTTGTGGCAGGTTTAGGAAATTGTCTAAAGTTCCGTTTTCATATGGTTTATTAGGTAATACTATAGGACATGTCGATAAATTGAATAGATATTTTGTTATTAACGCTCTATTATATTCACAGCAAATAATTTTTTTAGCATACGAAAAATCATGAATAAAATCTCTAAACGGATTCAATAGTTTATATGCTAATTTTAATCTTGAATCTCTAAATTCCAATAAATGAGCAACTGTATCATACTTTTTCAAAAAGGAAGAAAATAAAACAACTGTCTCAAAATGAACCAACCAAAGTAAAGAATTATCAGAAAAATATTCTTTTTCTATGATTCTTTTTACTCTTTCTCTAAATTGTAATTGTTGTAAAAACCTCTTAACTCCATTTCCACCATATTGAGGTTGCTTATACACTTTTACATTAAATAGCAACAATTCTTTTTCTATATTACTATCAGAACAGGCTCCAATATATACAATGTCGCAACTTAAATCATATAAGATTTTACACACAGATATTACTGGTGGATAAAAAGTAATATCATGCTTCATAACAATTATAATTTTCCGCCTTTCCATCTTCATCTATTTAAATATTCAACTATCCGTTCACACGCTAACCCATCTCCATACGGATTTACAGCCTTACTCATCCTATCATAATAATCCATATCATCCAGTAAAGCAGAAACTTCATTTACAATCTTATCATAATCCGTACCCACCAGTTTTACTGTTCCCGTTTCTAAAGCTTCCGGACGCTCCGTGGTATCACGCATAACCAAAACAGGCTTACCAAGTCCTGGCGCTTCCTCTTGAATGCCTCCACTATCGGTAAGAACAATGGTAGATTTCTCCATCAAATAAACAAACGAAAGATATTCCAATGGTTCTATAAAGAACATATTATCCAAATCGGATAAGTCTTCACCAAATACTTCGTGAATGGGTTTGCGAACATTGGGATTCAAATGCATCGGATAAACAAAATCAACATTCGGATACTTCTCAGTCAAGGCCTTTATTGCTCTGCACATCGAAATAAAACCTTCGCCAAAATTCTCTCGTCGATGTCCGGTAATGAGAACTAACTTTCGAGTACCATTCAAACGATTTACGTCATAACCGGATTCACGAAGTAGGGTCTCCAACTCCTCTCCTAACTGCTTATCCGATTTTATCTTATCTACCACCATATAAAGAGCATCAATCACAGTATTGCCTGTCACGGTAATAGCTTCTTCATTTATCCCTTCATCCAATAAATTTTGTTTACTTAATACAGTTGGAGAAAAATGGTAAGTAGCAATACGGCCGGTTATCAAACGATTCATTTCTTCGGGCCAGGGGCTATAGATATCATGGGTACGAAGCCCGGCCTCTACATGGCCAACAGGAATTTGCTGATAAAAGGCAGCTAAAGCTGAAGCTGTGGATGTAGTGGTATCACCATGTACTAAGACAACATCCGGATTTGCTTCTTTTAAGACGTCACGCATACCTAAAAGTACTCGGGAAGTGACATCATAAAGATCTTGCCCCTGTTTCATGATATTCAAATCATAGTCCGGCTTAATGTCGAAAAGATGAAGTACCTGATCAAGCATTTCACGATGCTGGCCTGTTACACATACAATAGTTTGGAATGTCTCCGGATGCTTCTGGAACTCCTTCACTAATGGAGCCATTTTTATAGCTTCGGGACGAGTCCCGAAGACTAACATTATTTTTTTCATAATAATATATACTTATTTTTTATAGATCCCACAAAAATCAAGTATCACTTTTGTGTCATCATAAGGCAAAGCTTTAAATACAGAATGAGCTACCAAGAATACAACAATATCCGCCTGCTTATAAGCTTCTTTATAATCAGTAAGTTTAAACACTTTATGCTCTGTCACATTCGGTTCAACTACCAATATATCTGCATTATTGCAACTTTGCATCACCTTTGTTGTGATGTATTTTGCCGGTGCTTCACGTAAATCATCAATATCCGGTTTGAAAGCTAATCCCATCATGGCGACAACAGGTTTGCGATGGCGCTCTAACTCAAATTTCAACATGGCGTTTTCTACTTTCTCTGCGCACCAAAAAGATTTATAGTTATTGATCTCACGGGCTTTTGATATTATCTGAGATTCTATCGGAAAATCGGCTGTTATAAAATAAGGATCCACAGCAATGCAATGTCCTCCTACTCCACAACCCGGCTGGAGAATATTTACACGCGGATGCTTATTGGCTAAGCTGATCAATTCCCAGACATTAATACCTGCTTTATCACAAATAAGAGATAATTCATTTGCAAATGCTATCTGTACATCTCGCGAGGAATTCTCTGTCAGTTTACACATCTCGGCTGTTTTACAATTAGTCCGATGTAGCGTACCTTGTACAAATTGGCTGTAAAACTCAATTGCTTTATCTGTAGATGCTTCATCCATACCGCCAATCACACGATCATTGTGTACCAACTCATGTATTACATTTCCCGGTAATACACGTTCCGGACAGTACGCTATAAATATTTTGCCTTCCAATTCTGGACGAAGGCTAAATATTAAATGAACCATTTTATCTGTTGTGCCTACCGGTGAAGTAGATTCGATAACATATAAGTCACCTTCCTTCAACAAAGGTATTACTGCACGGGTTGCAGATTCCACATACGAAATATCCGGTTCGTGATTACCCTTAAAGGGAGTGGGTACTACCATAAAATAGGCGTCACTGATTTCAGGAGTAGTAGAAGCTTTTAACTGCTTCGCAGAAACAACTTCCTGAAGAAGTTCCTGCATACCCGGTTCAATGATATGTAATTGCCCCTGATTGGTCATCTCAACAACTTTCGGATTAATATCAACACCGGTAACTTGAATACCGTGTTTAGCTGCTATAATAGCAGTAGGAAGGCCAATGTAGCCTAAGCCCATAAAACAAGCTTTCATTTGAGTATCTATTTTAAGTAAGTATCTTGTGGGGTTGACCTATAATATATAGATATACTATAAACTTTTATACAGGTCAGTTATCATATAGGTAAAAAAACAAATTTGTAACGAATTAAAAAATATCAGACAATGGTTTCTTAAAAAAAGTGCTATTTCTATATTAAGAAATATAAATACATTTATAGCGTTACATAAAACATTAGTTATCAAGCAATTGCATATAACACTTTTTTCTCTACGAGGAATGATAAGAAACTCTACGAGAAACATCCCGATTCTCTACGAGAAAAAGGATTATTCTCTACGAGAAATAAATCAAAAAATCATATTATGTAACAAAGGGAATATAAGTTATGAAATCCTCAATTTATATTTGTAAAAAAATAAGGCAGAACCATTATTCAAAATCACTATATGGATATTGATTTTCCTCCAAATTCCGAAGATTCTCAACAATCTCTTGCTCTTTGGCCGTCAGCTCTCGCCCCTGCCAACTGTCAATGATTGCATGAGCTTCTTGTGCTAACTCATCCTCAAAAACTTCACCATAACAATACGTCAGCAACTGACATTTTAATAAAGAAGGAGGAAGTTGCTCTAATACCTCCCAGGCACGATCGAGAATAGACTGTTTTTTCGCTTCCTTATCTTTATCACTATAGATAGTAGCGCTGTAACCCATTAACAAAGCCAGGCAAATACCGGCTTCTTCTTCGGGAGTATCACCCTTAGCAGAATAAAGAGCATCGGAAAGAATCTGAATTTCTTTATTCAAACGACTAAAATGCTCTGCATAAATTGGGTCTCCATCCAAACCCAAATAGAGTGATTTTTGAGCAAGCTGCTGCAATTCTTCTGTTTTATTCATAAAATTAACTGATTACTTTCAAATAACTTTTCGCCACTTTTACGCTGGCTGTCAATACACCTTCAATACGAATGATGACATAGGTTTTATTAGCCTCTAAAGCCAACTCACCTTCAACTCCACACAAGTTGCCTTTCATCACACGAACTTTACTGCCGACAGTAAGGACTTCATTATCAAAACTGATATTATCGGGATTAAGATCCATAATTTGTTTAAAGTCCTCCATCTGTTTATCGGGAACAATAAGCATGGAACGGGTCGAAAAATCCTTTATATAATAAAGTTGAACACCATACTTATTTGATAAATCACAGGCATCCTGTTTAGTGGCACGAACAAATATCAAGTTTCTTATGACAGGAACTTCAACACGCTTACGACGGTATTTTAATTGACGAATGACAAATTGAGTAGGAAGATAATATTCCAAATTAATATTTATTCTCAATTTTTCTAAAGAATCCCGAGTGACAAATTCTTGTTTGTCGCGAGTACGAGCGGCAAACCAATGTTGCTGTTGTTCAGACATTTAATGGAAATGATTGGAAGAAAAATTCCTTAGTTCCGGATACGCTTCGCGGCTTGAACGAGACATTCTCTCTCTTTCAAACCGTCAACTTTTTAGAATTTACTTAGTATTGAAAACGAAGCGTTTAGAAGATAGAAACGTTTCAATAAACGTTCGTTTAATGAAACGCTTTTTTTTGAGGTACTTTTAAAAGAAATATTTGATGAAGGAATACATAAAAACATTATTTTTTTATAATTCCATATCGTTGAATATCAAAGATGTATATCACCAAAAGAACAATATTTTGAATTTTATATATAGAAATATTTTGTACTTCTAATTATACGTTTTACCTTTGTGCCATTAAACGAACGTTTATTGAAACACTTTTCTTAATAGTAACCAGAGTCCACAAATTATCAATTATCTCTTTATCATAAATAATGAATTGAATATATATTTATAGTATTCCAGCACATTATCTCATTGATAAACAAGATTTTATTATATACTATTTATTCATTACAAAGTAACGTATTTAAATCTCCGTTAATTACCTAATTAACCCATATTTAATATGCATAATTTACACCTATAAAATACGTACTTTTATAATATAAAGAATAGGATGCCTGATGTGGCGTTAACAATGTTAATACAAAAAGGGCTATACACCAGAATTAAACATCCTGCATGTGTAGCCCTCTTATTTTATCTATTTTCTATAATTATCAGAAAACCTCTACCTTTTCAGCAATTCGTTTTGCCTTGTCACGTAATGCATCCAAATCCGAACCCAAAGAAGCATAACAAAGCACCACTCCCATACGACGATTAACACGGGTAAAAGGCTTACCAAAAATACGCAGATATGTATCTTCTTCGCGTGTCACCTCTTCCATCCCCCGATATTGAGGACGCTCCTGACTGGCAATTGTTGATAGAATAACAGCACTGGCTCCTATCCTCTCCTGCTTGATGCCCGGAATAGGTAAACCAAGTACGGCACGCAGGTGAAGCTCAAACTCATTCAGATTCTGTGTTCCTGCCAAAGTCACCATACCCGTATCATGCGGACGAGGAGAAAGTTCGGAGAAATATACTCCGTTCTCATGGCTCAGGAAGAACTCTACTCCCCACAAACCAGCACCGGTTAAAGCACGAGTCACTTTTTCAGCCATTTCTTCCGCTTCTTTCAAATGAGCAGGATCAATATGTGCGGGCTGGAAGCTTTCACGATAATCTCCTCCCTTTTGTACATGTCCGATAGGCGGGCAGAAAAGAGTGGGACCATTCTTTTGAGTAACGGTAAGCAATGTGATCTCACTGTCAAACTTAATAAATTCTTCAATAATAAGCTCACGAATATCTCCACGGCTACCACTGCAACCATATTCCCAGGCATGTTCCAATTCATCGGCACTTTTCACCAATGACTGACCTTTGCCGGAAGACGACATCAACGGCTTCACCACACATGGAAAACCAATTTTAGCAGCAGCCTCTTTCAATTCTTCCAGAGAAGTTGCATAAAAGTACTTAGCCGTTTTCAAGCCCAACTCCTGAGCTGCCAAATCACGAATAGCTTTACGATTCATTGTAAAGTTTACTGCACGCGCACTGGGCACTACTTGTATTCCCTCCTTTTCAAAGTCATATAGGCGTTCTGTACGAATGGCTTCAATTTCCGGTACAATAATATCCGGCTGATGTTTCCTGACTACGCGTTCCAGTTCTTCTCCATCGAGCATGTTGAACACCTCATACTCATCAGCCACTTGCATAGCAGGAGCTCCGGCATACGAATCACATGCAATGATATATTGCCCTTTACGCTGGGCAGAAATAACAAACTCTTTTCCTAATTCACCGGAACCGAGTAAAAGTATTTTCTTCATTGGTTTTGAGTGTTTAATTTTAATGCTACAAAATTAGTACATTTAGAGAAACATTGTACACATAAAGAGAAAAACAAAAGATTTTATGTACATTTGCGTAGTTATTCATCCATATAACCTAAAAATTCATGAAGTCGGTAGTCATTAAAAACTATAAAAATATCAAAGAGCTCTCTATTGACTCATTGGCACCAGTCAATCTGATAGTAGGACGAAACAATGTAGGTAAATCAACCTTACTGGAAGCCATCTCTATTTATGCTGCCGGTGGAAATATCGAATGGCTGAAAGAAATCCTTGAATTTAGAGGAGAATCTGTTAATATCGGATATCCACTTAGAGATACAGATATTGAATTCGAAAATATTATGACAGAACATTTCTTATCCTTCTTTCCGGAAAGAAAAGCAATTTTTTCTGAAAACAATAGTATCATTATCGGAGAAATAGAAAATAATTCTACTCATACCGGAACTTTATCCATACGATTAGCCCATATAGCTGAAGAAATATTTAAAACCGAAACAGGATCTCATAGAAGTATAACAACTTTAACCGACGAAGAATTATTAGCAGACAAATCTTCTACCTATTCCAGTAATTTGGTAGGAGACGGACTGGAAATAACATTTGCCGAAGAAATAGTTATAGTTCCCTTTTATAAACGAAATCCATATTCCATAGCTAAGATAAAAGGAATACCATTTGAATATATAAAAACAAATGACTTCCAAAGTACACAAAATGCATCTTTATTCGATAAAATTTCCCTCTCACCCGAAGAAAAATACATTATTGAAGCATTGCACATCATAGAACCGGATATAGACAAACTAAACTTTCTCAATGATGATTTGCGTACAAAAAGAAGAATTCCCTATGTCACATTAAAAGGTAAAGAACAACGCTATAGACTTAGCTCTATGGGAGACGGCATAAATCGTATTCTTACCATTATTCTTGCACTTTTAAATTGTAAAGGCGGTATTTTATTACTGGATGAGTTTGAAACCGGATTACATTACTCTACACAAATTAAGTTGTGGAAAATCATTTTTATGCTTTCTGAGAAGCTAAATATTCAAGTCTTTGTTACATCACATAGCCAAGACTGCATTAACAGTTTCGTAGAAGCCAACAACAAACAAAAGGGCAAATTGATACGTCTTGAGAACAGGAACGGAAACGTAGTGGCAGTGAATTATGATGACGAAAAGGAACTGCGGTTTGCTACCGACAATAACATAGAGATTCGCTAAAATGAAAATCACAGAAAAACACACTTACAAACTATTGGTAGAAGGAAATGACGATCAACATGTTATATGGTCGTTTTGCCAGCATCATCAATTAGCAGAAAATTTCGATGTAATAGATTGTAATAGTATAGAAAATGTATTGGGACAATTAAAAACAAGGCTATCCAACCCATCAGCACATCAAAGAATAGGCATTGTAATAGATGCAGATGTTGATTTAAATAAAAGAAAAGCACAAATTCTGGAGGTTTTAAGACAAAGTCAGAAATATAACTGTGCCGATTGTGAATGGCCTGCATCCGGACTTATTCTCAAACCTATCGACAGTTATGACGCAACAATTGGAATTTGGATTATGCCTGATAATAATATAAATGGCATGCTCGAAGACTTCATAATTAGCTTGGCACCTGAAGCTGACCCTTTAATGCAAAAAGCAGAATCCATACTAAACGAATTGGAAGAAAGCCAGATACAACAGTACAAATCAGTACATCGTTCAAAAGCAAAGATCCATACGTTCCTGGCTTGGCAAGATGAACCAGGTAAGCCTATGGGAACGGCTATTACTGCAAAAATATTAAATCCAAATTCAGAACATGCAGAAGTATTTGTGCATTGGATTAAACAATTATTTACCTAACAAAAATATTTCTATTGTATTAAAAAAGCCAGCCTCCTTTGCATGGAGTCTGGCTTTTTTTCTTTCTATTTCAATGCGTTTATTGATGTTGCTCACGCAATAAATCATTCACTGTTTTTACAGGATTGAAAGTAGAGAGTGGCACTTCCACAAACACGGTGCTCCAGTCACTCATTGCCCCATTCCACAATCCGGGAAGTTCAAGAGCCTTGAGATCTTTGCCATTCTTGGACTTATAAGATATGAACCCAGTAGCTTTATCTACATACTTCGTCAAATCAAATTTATGGCCTTTATAATCACGTACGGCACATACCAGATCTACCGGATTAAAGTGAGTACCTTTCTCAAACATCTCTTTGGCAGTAGGATCATCCATATCAATCTGAGAGCTTTCCAGAATCTGCAATGAGATAGTACCATCATTGTTATAGGCTAAGAACGGACCACCTCCCGGTTCGCCTACATTCTTTACCATACCACAAACACGCATCGGACGATTCAGTTTCTTTCTCAGATACATCACCAACTCTGAATCTTCCAGATTCTTAGTCTCCGGATTCTTACAGAATAGTTTCTTTTGTACGAACTGAAGAATTTCCATCACCTGTTCATGAGAATAATCACCGCTATCCAACAATTCCAGATATTCAAAAGCTTGTTTTTGCAAAGCAACCAGCACTCCGGCAATCAGTTTCTTATAAAGCACCGTATCTGCTTTCAATCTATCAGGTACTACATTATCGATGTTTTTGATAAAGATAATATCGGCATCAAGATCATTCAGATTCTCAATCAGCGCTCCATGACCACCCGGACGGAACAACAGCTTACCATTATCACGGAAAGGCTGGTTATCCATATCGGCAGCAATCGTATCCGTACTGGGCTTCTGCTCTGAGAAAGTGATATTGTAATCTACCCCATAGCGCTGGGCAAACTCTCCGGCTTTCTCTGCTACCAGAACTTTAAAGAGTTCACGATGCTCAGTAGAAACAGTAAAATGCACATTCACCTTGCCACACTTTCCGGCAGCATACATAGCACCTTCGGCCAAATGTTCTTCAAGCGGCGTACGTGAACCTTCTTCATATTTATGGAATTTGAGCAGTCCTTTAGGCAAAGCACCGTAATTCAATCCGGCTTCTTCGAGCAGGGCAGATACCACTGCTTTGTAATTTCCTTCGGCTATTAATCCGCAAATATCCTTTCCGGCTGTACGCTGACAGGCTACATTCAAATCATCATAAAATGCAAACTTCTCAATACTCTCAAAGAATGCCTGCTCAAATTTCGTTGTAGGCTGATCATAGTCGGCTCCCAGAAACTCAAACAAATTCTTAAACATACGACTGGCTGCTCCGGAGGCAGGAACAAACTTCACAATCGTCTTCTCTGTATTCTTATATGCATCCCAGGCTGCAAGATATGCCCCCTGCTCATCTGCATCAGGAGCAAGAATCCCCTTCTCAACCGATGCAGCCGCATCCAGTTTCAAAAACGGAAAACCTTTCTGAAAGCATGCCAGTTGTTCGGCTATCTGAGCTTCCGAAATACCTTTTTTGGCAAGCAACTCTTTGTCTTGTGGTGTCATCATACGTATCTATTTTTATTAATTGATGCCCAAAAATACAAAATGTTATTTAGTTATGCCCTTTTACTAAACAAAAAAAACTACTTTTACGTCGAAATAATGTAGTAATGTGCCAATATGCCAATGTGCCAATTACCATTCGGTATCACAGCGCAGCTAATTGGCACATTGACATATTGGTACATTAAATAATTATTTATCATGGAGGATATTTCATTTTTCACAGAAAAAGAGAAAGCTGAGTTATTCGCTTTATATAAACGGCTGATACGGTCAGCAGGAGAAAGTATCACGAAGGACGATACCCGGAAGCTGAAGAAATACCTTATTCATGCTGCACAGTGCAATAGTCTGCGCCGTAACAATTTTGGGATGAATCCTGTTATCAGGGATTTACAAACGGCAGTTGTTGTGGCCGATGAAATAGGAATGAAAGGATCGTGCCTGATAGGTATCATGCTGCACGAGATTGTAAAAAATAACGTATTATCTCCTGCAACTGTCCGCAGTGAGTTTGGAGAGGATGTTTCGAGTATTATCACAGGATTGGTAAAGACCAATGAGCTGTATGCAAAAAGTCCTGCCATCGAATCTGAAAACTTCCGTAACCTGCTCCTCTCCTTTGCAGAGGATATGCGTGTAATCCTTATTATGATTGCCGACCGTGTAAACGTAATGCGGCAAATCAAGGATTCGGAAAATGAGGAAGACCGCATCAAGGTAGCCAATGAAGCGGCCTATCTGTATGCACCATTGGCTCATAAGTTAGGGCTCTACAAACTGAAGTCGGAATTGGAAGACTTGTCTCTGAAGTATATTCACCGGGATACTTATTATTTCATTAAAGACAAACTGAATGAAACAAAAGCATCGCGGGACAAGTACATTGCTGCTTTTATAGAACCGATACAAAAGAAAGTAAAAGAGGCCGGTCTGAAATTCGACATTAAGGGGCGTACCAAGTCCATCCACTCTATTTGGAACAAGATACAGAAACAAAAGACGCCTTTTGAAGGTATCTATGACCTTTTTGCCATTCGAATCATTCTCGATTCGGATCCGGAAAAAGAGAAGCAGGAGTGTTGGCAGGCTTATTCTATCGTGACAGATATGTATCAGCCCAATCCGAAGCGTTTGCGTGACTGGCTGTCTATTCCTAAAAGTAATGGGTATGAATCGCTCCACATCACCGTAATGGGACCGGAAGGTAAATGGGTGGAGGTACAGATACGTACCCGTCGCATGGATGAAATAGCCGAACGGGGTCTTGCAGCTCACTGGCGGTACAAAGGTATCAAAGGAGAGACAGGGCTGGACGAATGGCTGACTTCTGTACGTGAAGCACTTGAGAATCCGGACAACGATTCAATGAAAGTGATGGACCAGTTCAAGATGGATCTGTACGAGGATGAGGTATTCGTATTTACACCCAAAGGAGACCTTTTCAAACTGGCCAAAGGAGCAACTGTACTCGATTTTGCTTTCCATATCCATAGCAAATTGGGTTGTAAATGTATCGGTGCAAAGGTCAATGGCAAAAACGCCCAGTTGAAACAAAAACTGAATAGCGGTGACCAGGTGGAGATCATGACATCGAACACTCAGACACCCAAGCAGGATTGGCTGAACATTGTAACCACCTCCAAGGCTCGTACCAAGATTCGACAGGCACTGAAAGAGATGGTGGCACGCCAGCATGACTTTGCCAAAGAAACACTGGAACGTAAATTTAAGAACCGGAAGATGGAATACGATGAGGGTACAATGATGCGCCTCATCAAGCGACTGGGATATAAGGTAGTGACAGAGTTCTATCAGGCGATAGCCGATGGTACGCTGGATGTAAACGACTTGCTCGATAAATACATAGAACAGCAAAAACGAGACAACGATACACATGATGAAATTGTATATCGCAGTGCCGAAGGATATAACCTGCAAAACCAGATAGAAGAGACAAATGGCAAAGAAGATGTACTTGTCATTGATCAAAATCTGAAAGGACTGGAGTTCAAACTGGCTAAATGCTGTAATCCGATCTATGGAGATGAAGTATTCGGGTTTGTTACTGTATCCGGAGGTATAAAGATTCACCGCATGGATTGTCCGAATGCAGATCAAATGAGAGAACGCTTTGGATATCGTATTGTAAAAGCCCGTTGGGCCGGAAAATCACAGGGAACGCAATACCCCATCACACTCCGTGTAGTGGGACATGATGACATTGGTATTGTAACAAACATTACTTCGATTATTTCTAAAGAAAACAATATCACGTTACGTTCCATTGGCATTGACTCCCATGATGGCCTGTTCTCGGGTACAATGACTATCATGGTAGGTGATACAGGTCGTCTGGAAGCTTTGATAAAGAAATTAAGGACGGTAAAAGGAGTGAAACAAGTGAGTAGAAATTGAAAAATAATGAATCAATGTACCAATGTTTTATTGAAACGCGAATGATCGCAAATTATCGCAGATTAGATGGCATGCTACATTTGAGAGACGATATTCTTTGCGTGAATTTGCGATAATCTGCGTTTCAATGATACGATCATTTAATTAGGATACAGTACTTATGGAATCATTCAGTATAAAAAAACGTCTGAAAAGCTTTACTTATGCATGGAAAGGAATCAGAGGCTTTGTATGTAGGGAACACAACGTATGGATTCATCTGACAATCGCTATGTTAGTAATTATTGCAGGCTTTATTTTCGATATAGAGAAGTTCGAATGGGTAGCAATTATTATCTGCATAGGGGTTGTTATCGCGGCAGAAGCATTCAATACAGCTATCGAGCGACTCGTGAATTTAGTATCTCCTGAATGGCATCCGATAGCCGGTGAGGTAAAAGACATTGCAGCAGGCGCTGTACTGATATGTGCTATCGCAGCAGCAATCGTAGGATTGGTTATCTTTATACCATATATTAATTGAAAGTTGAAAATTGAAAATGAAAGACTGCTGGTAAATCTCCAGCATGTTTCTTCTGCCTTTCTTTCATTTTCAATTTTCAATTATTCAACTATCGTACCCGCTTTTTCTTAAAATAAGGATAGGTCAACAATATGAAAAACAGCAAAGCTATCGGAGTCAGAATACGCCCTAAATGATAAACAGCATCTACAGAAGACTCAGTGCTCAGATAGCAAGCAGCAGCAACTCCCAAAGACATGCCTGTTTCCCATGCTAAAAGATGAGTGGTATTGGCAGTGCCACGCTGGCAATGTTGTGACAGTTTTACAAACATCAGCAAGAACTCAGGAGTAACCAATCCAAGTCCCACTCCCAACAATATGGCAGTTACAATAGCCGGCAGTTCTTTCAGTAAAATAAAAGAAACCATCATCAGGCTAATTCCTAAAGTAATTACTCTCAGCGTTTTCTCCTCACGATAAACAAACCTTGCCAGCAATACAGAAAACAGGAACCCCACTCCTACTATTGCAAAAAACGGAATTTCGATATTACCTATAAACACATCACTCAATGAATTATGAAAAACAGGTAACAACAATCCCGGAATGAAAGCTATCAACATAAGATTGAAAGCGGGCAACCATCCTCGTAAAAGTAAAAAACGGTCGGACGAACATAGGTTAGTCACAATCGGTGCACGGAAAGGTACATAAACACGGGAAACAAAGAAAATGCCTGCCAATCCGACAATAACCGATACATACAATAAGGTTTTAAAATCATACCACTGATACAAACCTACCCCCAATGCTATGCCGATAAGCATTCCTAACCGGGCCGCCCACGAGAAAGCAATATTTCCCGAACTACGCAGATTAGTATTGGTAATATCAATAGCCAGCGTAATACCTGCCGTAGTAGCCATACCAAATGCAATACCTTGTACGAAACAAAGCAGCAACAGCTGTGTGATATCATTAACAAAACCATATCCCACCGTAGCCGCTACCATCGTTGCAAAAGAGAAAGCACAGACATACTTCCGCTTATATGCATCTACCAGATACGCATGAAAGGGACCAATGGCAAACATTCCCAAAGTAAGCAATAAAAACATTGCTCCGGTTTGAGAAACCGGCACACCCAAGTGATCCGCCATCTCTACCGGAACAACCGGAAATAGCATATACAGGGATATGAACAACAGCAAATTAGCAATACATATCCGCATAAAATGAATTGTCCACAAATGATTTGTCATAAATATTAATATTGTTCCTTCTCGTTCGGGAAGTCACAGTTCTTTACGTCCGAAACGTAGTGACTGATAGCATCCGTCATCACTGTGAACAAGTCAGCATAACGACGCAGGAAACGGGGACGGAAACCATTGTTCATACCCAACATATCCTGAATAACAAGTACCTGACCATCTACATCACCACCGGCACCAATACCAATGACAGGAATAGTCAGTTCACTTGCCACACGTTTGGCCAGTTCGGCAGGGATCTTCTCAAGAACCAGTGCAAAACAACCGGCTTCTTCAAGTAAGTGTGCATCACGAATCAGCTTTTCAGCTTCTGCTTCATCTTTAGCACGAACCGTATAAGTACCATATTTATTGATTGACTGTGGCATCAGTCCTAAGTGACCCATGATAGGAATACCTGCACAAAGAATGCGCTTTACAGTTTCGATGATTTCTTCGCCACCCTCTAATTTTAATGCATCGGCATGGCTCTCTTTCATAATACGAATAGCAGAAGCAAGACCCTCTTTTGAATTTCCCTGATAGGAACCAAACGGCATATCTACTACCACCATAGCACGTTTCACTGCACGCACAACAGACTTACCATGGTAAATCATCTGATCGAGCGTAATAGGAAGAGTTGTCACATTACCTGCCATCACATTGGAAGCAGAATCACCGACAAGAATCACATCCATTCCGGCACCATCAACAATCTGTGCCATTGTGTAATCGTAAGCAGTCAACATAGATATCTTCTCGCCTCTTTCTTTCATTTCTATCAGGCGATGTGTAGTCACTTTTCTGGTGTCATCTGATATATATCCAGCCATGTTTCTATATATTTATGAATTAATAAATTGGGCGCAAAGGTATAACTTTTAATTTATAACAAACAAGAAAAGCAGAAGAATTCATATTTTGGAGAACTTCCCAATCCGTTTAATTACTTTATTATCAGAATTATTATAACTTTGATGATACTCCAATAAACCAAACAAGAAACATGCAAGCTCCCGCCCCTATGCAACGAGAGTACTTGCCGAAAACATTAAATAAGTTAGTGACAGAATAAGTTTCATTTCGCCATAGACAGTAACTTCTCATAGGTCATTCCCATGAAATCATCCATGATAACATCTGCTTTATCTATGATCGTTTCACAGGAATTTGTGGTTGCCAATCCTATAACAATAGCACCGGAATAGCGCCCGGCTTGCAAGCCGTGAAAAGAATCTTCAAATACAAAACTGTTCTCCGGAGTAGTCCCAAATATCTTCATTCCAAGCAAAAAACAATCCGGAGCCGGTTTAGAATGTTCAAACATCTCACCGGTAAGAATACGATCAAACTGTGTCTTGAATTCGGGATGAGCATGATAGACATTCTCCATCTTCTCTTCGTTGGAACTGGTGACAAGAGCGATCTTCACACCATGATGACGAAGATCGGCAAGGAAACCTTGTACCCCCGGAAGATATTCATAGACCATATCTTTCTCAAACTTATTAAGTTCACGAGTAATCTGCTCACGTACCGGAACAAGATCTCCGGAAAAGTATTTATCATAAATCTGTGCCAGGGTCTGCCCTTTTATTCCGGGACCAAAATTCTCTTTATGCAGATACTTTTGTCCCTGTTCATTCCAAAAAATAGTATACTGTGGTTCTGTGTCCATTATAACACCGTCAAAATCGAACAATGCAGCAATTGTCTTTGTAGCATCCATAAACATCTTTTACCTTTAAACGTTAAACGTTGTATTTACATCGGCGCAAAGTTCAGAATAATCAATGGATAAGGCAAATTATTCGTACCTTTGCACCACTTAAAAAACCGTAACGACTCAACATATGGCGCAACAAACCGACCCACGCATTCTGGGAACCGAAAAAATCGGGAAACTTCTGTTACAATACTCTATTCCCGCTATTATCGGAATGACTATTACTTCACTCTACAACATTATTGATAGTATTTTTATCGGGCATGGTGTAGGAGCTATAGCTATTTCCGGCTTGGCCATTACATTTCCGCTGATGAATCTTGTGGTAGCTTTCTGTGTACTTATTTCGGCCGGTGGGGCTACTATTTCTTCTATCCGCTTAGGGCAGAAAGATATGGAAGGTGCAACAGAAGTGTTGGGCAACACATTAATGCTGTGCCTTATTAACTCGGTAGTATTTGGCGGCATTGCTTTTATTTTTCTGGATCCTATACTAAACTTCTTCGGTGCCAGCCCTGCTACATTACCCTACGCACGCGATTTTATGCAGGTAATCCTACTTGGCACTCCTGTGACATATACCATGATAGGGTTGAATAATGTAATGCGTGCCACCGGATATCCAAAGAAAGCGATGCTGACTTCTCTGGTAACTGTATTAGCCAACGTAATTATTGCTCCTATATTCATATTCCATTTCCATTGGGGAATCCGGGGAGCGGCTATGGCAACTGTAGTATCGCAATTTATCGGTATGGTATGGGTAGTGCAGCATTTTCGCAACAAGGAGAGTTTTGTTCATTTCCGTCCTGGTTTCTGGAAAATGAAAAGACGTATTGTAGCCAGTATCTTTTCTATCGGTATGTCCCCTTTTGCAATGAATGTAACCGCTTGTGTCATCGTGATCCTTATCAACAACAGCTTACAGAAGTATGGTGGAGACATGGCTATCGGTGCATACGGTATTATGAACCGGTTGTTAATGCTCTACGTTATGATTGTAATGGGACTGACCATGGGGATGCAACCCATCATCGGTTACAACTACGGTGCACAAAAACAGGATCGTGTAAAACATACGCTCCGCCTGGGTATCATCGTTGGTGTACTGATCACAAGCAGTGGTTTCATTATCTGCGAACTCTTTCCGCACACCGTTTCTGCTATATTCACTGACAGTGAGGAGTTGATTAATATGGCAGCGACAGGGCTGCGTATCTGTATCTTGATGTTCCCTCTGGTTGGTGCACAGATTGTTATTTCTAACTTCTTTCAAAGTATCGGGAAAGCAAAAGTCAGCATATTCCTCTCGTTGTCCCGCCAATTGGTATACTTACTGCCCTGCCTTCTGTTATTTCCCGGCTGGTATGGGTTGAATGGCATTTGGATGAGTATGCCGGTATCAGACGGACTGGCTTTTATCACAGCAGTAATTAGCCTGATGATCTATATAAAAAGGATAAAACACAATGCCTAAAACCAATTAAGATTTCAGATTCAGTGTCCTTATTTTATAGCATTTGTACGAAAAAGAAAGATATTAATTACAACTGTTTTCAAAACAATCCTTACAAACAGTAGGTTTATTTAAAAAAAGCATTTATATTTGTTAGTCAATAAAACCTTTGAACTATAAAACAAATACCTAAGCTTATGAAAACTATAAAAAAACTAATCTGTTTATTATTTTGCATTTTGTCATTGTTTGCATGCAGTAAAGAAGAATCCAATCCCCAATATGATCCGTCTAATGTCTTGTTCAAGGACATCCCTATTAGCGCCATAAAAAGTTGCGTTATAGGCCATTGGATACCATTCCGTCAATATGGAGGAGTTGCCGGTATAACAGAACTCAAAGATATTTATGAAGAATATCAAGAAAATGCACTTATTATAGAAAATAGAGCAACAAATGATTATACAAGAATAGAAATAAAAAAGTGGATTAAACAGGATGATGCTTGCATACTAATAGGGACAGATAACACTCCTATTTTGTATATGTATGGCATAAAAAAAGATATACTTTCTACTTCAATGGGAAAAGAACCTTCACCTGATAATATAGTAACCCTGAGTTCACGAACAAAATAAAAGCATGAAAAGAAATCCATTATTATGGATCATTTGACAAATGCATAACTTGATACAATAGTGTTAACAATGTTAACGCTATTGTTTAACATTCGAGTTTTATTTCATAAGAGTGTACACTTTAGTATATCAAGAATGTACAATATAGTATAGTAAAAGTGTACAATTAACATTTACAGAATTGTACACTCTTAACAACCTATAAACAAGAGTTTCTGATTCATTATAAATCAGGCTATTACATAGATACAAACATTCATCGTCTTCCCTCATTTATCTCCTTAAAGGATTCTTATAATTACTTTTTTGACAACTATGTATTTAGCGAATGAATCATAGTTATCTTATCGACATAAATAACTCATTCAGCGGCGAAACTTCCCCTTACGTCTATCATTTTTGCAACAGTTATTATAGGTACGTACCTTCGCATACATCAATAAAGAATAATAAACTGTAAGAAGTATGATAAATGTAAGAAGATTGACAGTAATAACACTCTGCGTAACCAGTAGTAGCATAGGTGGCAATGTCCTCAGGGCACAAGATAATCCGGCTATGAACACTTACGCTACTCCAGCCACAGAACAAACGGTGGAGAACAATTCTCAACAACTCCCTGCCGAATGGACTTTACAAGACTGTATCGACTATGCTTTAGAGCAAAACATCACCCTACGCAAAAGCCGTATTAATGCAGAAAGTACAGCCGTTGATGTAAAAACAGCTAAAGCAGCTCTTTTTCCAAGTCTCTCATTTTCTACCAGCCAGAATATGGTGAACCGTCCATATCAGGAATCAAGCAGTACGGTAAGCGGAACCGAAATTCTACGCAGTAACAGTAAAACCAATTATAATGGTAACTACGGACTAAATGCACAGTGGACTGTATACAATGGCAGTAAACGTCTGAAAACAATTGAACAGGAGAAGCTGAACAATCGTGTAGCAGAACTGGATGTAGCTATCTCAGAAAAGAATATCGAGGAAAGCATCACACAGACCTATGTACAGATTCTCTATGCTGCCGAATCGGTGAAAGTTAATGAAAGCACCCTCGCTGTCAGTGAAGCACAATGCGACCGTGGAAAAGAGTTGCTTGCTGCCGGTAGCCTGTCTAAAGCCGATCTGGCACAATTGGAAGCACAAGTAAGTACTGATCGTTATCAACTTGTTACTGCACAAACTACTCTGCAAAACTACAAGTTGCAACTGAAACAATTACTTGAGCTGGACGGTGAAGAAGAAATGAACCTCTATCTGCCTGCGCTGGATAATAGTAAAGTACTCTCTCCCCTACCTACCAAAACGGATGTTTATCATGCAGCTCTTGCCGTACGTCCGGAAATTGAATCGAGAAAACTGAACATACAGGCATCCGAATTAAATATCGATATCGCCCGTGCCGGATACATGCCCAGTGTCAGCCTTAGTGCCGGGATTGGTACAAACAATACCAGTGGTTCCGACTTTACCTTTGCCCAACAAGTAAAGAATGGCTGGAACAACTCTTTAGGATTATCTATTAGTGTACCTATCTTTAATAATCGCCAAACGAAAAGTGCTGTACAGAAAGCTAAATTACAACGTGAGACCAGTATGTTAAACCTGCTGGACGAACAAAAAACACTGTATAAAACCATTGAAGGGTTGTGGCTTGATGCCAATAGTGCTCAGCAACGTTATGTAGCTGCACAAGAAAAACTCCGTAGTACTCAGACCAGCTTTGATCTGGTAAGTGCACAGTTCAACTTAGGTATGAAAAATACCGTAGAACTGCTAACGGAAAAGAATAACCTTCTCAGTGCCCAACAAGAAACCTTGCAGGCTAAATACATGGCCATATTAAATGCTCAGTTATTAAAGTTCTACCAGGGAGGGGATATCGAACTATAACCAAATACTGCGCGTAACCGACCTAATGGTACGCGTAAATTAAAAACTAAACAGCAAATTATAAAATAGTAAATATAACCATGAACAAGAAAAAAATCATCCTCATCGGTGTTGCCATTATAGTGGTGACAGGTGTAGCGATATGGGCTTTTAGTGGTGGGGCAACCAAGCACAAAATCTCATATGTCACAGCTACCGTAAGCAAAAATGACATCTCTAACTCCGTAACGGCTACAGGAACGATCGCACCTGTAACGGAAGTAGAAGTCGGTACACAGGTATCCGGTATTGTAGATAAGATTTACGTCGATTACAATTCCGTTGTTACCAAAGGAGAACTTATTGCAGAAATGGATAAAGTGACACTCCAAAGTGAACTTGCTTCAGCACGTGCAACCTATGACGGAAATAAAGCTGAATATGAATATCAGAAGAAGAATTACGAACGTAGTAAAGGATTGCATGAAAAAACTCTTATCAGCGATACGGATTACGAACAAGCCGTATACAACTACGATAAGGCTAAAAGTATGTTCGACAGTAGTAAAGCCGCTTTGGCTAAAGCCGAACGTAACCTTTCATATGCTACCATCACTTCGCCCATTGATGGCGTAGTTATCAGTCGTGATGTAGAAGAAGGACAGACAGTTGCTTCCGGATTTGAAACACCGACCCTGTTTACTATTGCCGCAGACCTGACACAGATGCAAGTTGTGGCCGATGTGGATGAAGCTGATATAGGTGGCGTAGAAGAAGGACAACGCGTAAGTTTCACTGTAGATGCATATCCCAATGATATGTTCGAAGGTAAGGTCACTCAGATACGCTTGGGAAGTACAAGTAGTAGTACAAGTACGAGTAGTAGTGCAACAACAAGTGTAGTGACATATGAAGTAGTTATCTCTGCACAAAACCCGGACTTAAAACTCAAGCCTCGCCTGACAGCCAATGTCACAATCTATATCCTGGACAAAAAGGATGTTCTAAGCGTACCTTCCAGAGCATTACGCTTCACTCCTGAAGTTCCCCTCATCGGCAAAGAAGACATTGTAAAAGATTGCGCGGGAGAACATAAACTTTGGACAAAAGAAGGTAATACATTCACTGCACATCCTGTACAAATAGGTATTAGTAATGGAATCAAAACTGAAATTACAGGTGGAATCAACGAAGGTACCCAAGTGATAAGCGAAGCCAATCTCGGTACACCTACAAGTAATATGGCTGAGATGGGAACAGGTGGAAATACAGAAAAAAGTCCCTTCATGCCTGGCAGACCAGGAGGAAATAAGAAAAAATAAATTAATGTCCTCAATAATATGAGCAAGAAAGTAATTGAACTACATAACATCAAACGGGACTTTTTAGTGGGAGAAGAGATCGTACACGCCTTGCGTGGGGTCTCTTTCACCATCAACGAAGGAGAGTTTGTAACCATCATGGGTACGTCAGGTTCAGGCAAGTCAACCTTGTTAAATACATTGGGATGTCTGGATACTCCAACAAGCGGAGAATATCTACTTGACGGAATATCTGTAAGAAGCATGAGTAAATCTCAACGGGCCGTACTACGAAACCGGAAAATCGGTTTTGTATTCCAAAGTTATAACCTGTTGCCTAAAACAACTGCCATCGAAAATGTGGAACTTCCTCTGATGTATAATGCCAGCGTCAGTGCTTCCGAACGTCGTAGAAGGGCTATTGAAGCATTGCAGGATGTAGGACTGGGCGATCGACTGGAACATAAATCCAATCAAATGTCCGGAGGGCAGATGCAGCGTGTAGCTATTGCCCGCGCATTGGTTAATAATCCGGCTGTAATACTGGCGGATGAAGCAACGGGTAATCTTGACACACGTACCTCATTCGAGATACTTGTACTGTTCCAGAAACTTCATGCCGAAGGTCGTACTATTATCTTCGTCACCCATAATCCGGAATTGGCACAATACAGTAGTCGCAACATTCGGTTGCGGGACGGACACGTAATAGAAGACACAATCAATAATCAGATCCTCTCTGCAATTGAAGGATTGGCGGCATTGCCAAAAAATGATGAAGACTGAAAGGATTTACGATTGAACGATTTACAATTTACGATTGAAGCCACTTTTTAAATTATAGATAAGAGTAATCTCAATTGTAAATTATCTAATCGTAAATCAAAATGCTTTCAATTGTAAATTGTCTAATCGTAAATCAAAGTGACTTCAATCGTAAATCGTAAATTGTCTAAATGTAAATCAAAATAATGAACGGAACCAATTTATTCAAAATAGCCCTTAGAGCATTAGCCAACAATAAGTTGCGGGCTTTCTTGACAATGCTGGGTATCATCATTGGCGTAGCATCCGTTATCACCATGCTGGCTATTGGTCAAGGCTCCAAAAGAAGTATCCAGACGCAAATAGCCGAAATGGGATCGAACATGATCATGATACATCCCGGAGGTGACATGCGTGGTGGTGTACGTCGCGATGCATCCGAGATGCAGACGTTAAAGTTGGAAAACTATGAAAAGCTGCGTGAAGAAACAAACTATCTTTCAGGAATCAGTCCTAATGTATCTTCTTCCGGACAGCTTGTCAATGGTAATAATAACTATCCGTCCTCCGTTAGTGGCGTGGGATTGGATTATCTCAAAATCCGCCAATTGGATGTAGAAAACGGAGAGATGTTCACCGAAGCAGATATACAGAGCTCTGCCAAAGTCTGCATCATCGGAAAAACAATAGCCGATAACCTTTTCCCTGACGGATCCGATCCTGTTGGAAAAGTTATTCGCTTCAATAAAATACCTTTCCGTGTAGTAGGTGTACTCAAAGCCAAGGGATATAACTCTATGGGCATGGACCAGGACGATATTGTACTGGCACCCTATACTACAGTAATGAAACGTTTGCTGGCCGTCACTTACCTGCAAGGAATTTACGCCTCTGCACTCTCCGAAGATATGACAGATTATGCGATCGAAGAAATCACAAGTATCCTGCGTCGCGAACATAAGCTGAAAGACAGTGACGATGATGATTTTACTATACGTAGCCAACAGGAACTTAGTACAATGCTGAATTCTACGACCGACCTAATGACTACCCTACTCGCTTGTATCGCCGGTATTTCACTGGTAGTGGGTGGTATTGGTATTATGAATATTATGTATGTATCCGTCACAGAACGTACCCGCGAAATCGGACTCCGTATGTCGGTAGGTGCACGAGGGATAGATATCCTCAGCCAGTTTCTGATAGAAGCTATCCTGATAAGTATCACCGGAGGTATTATAGGCGTAATTATAGGTTGTGGCGCCAGCTGGATCGTTAAGAGCGTAGCCCATTGGCCTATCTTTATACAACCGTGGAGCGTATTCTTATCATTTGCCGTATGTACTGTCACAGGAGTATTCTTTGGCTGGTATCCGGCTAAAAAAGCAGCGGACCTTGATCCGATTGAGGCCATACGATACGAATAAACAACAATAGTAAAAAATGAGGAGTGATAAGTGATGAGTACTATGATCCGCATGGAACTAATCACTTATCACTACTCGTTAATCACTAATTTTACTATCTTTGCAAATATGAAACAACCTACAAACAGCCGCGTTCGCTTTGCCGTAGTACTAACCCATATCATTGGTTGGGGCATCATTTTTGGCTTCCCGTTCTTTTTTATCAACCGGGGAGGAGAACCTATTGACTGGATAGGGTACATACGCCGTAGCGGAGTACCTCTTAGTTTTTGTATCGTATTCTATTTAAACTATTTCATTTTTATTCCCCGTTATTTGTTTAATGAACGCGTTCAAAAGTTTCTATTGCTGAATCTCACATTAATTGTTCTCATGAGCGGTGGGCTTCATTTATGGCAAACCATCATGTTTGTTAATGATATTCCCAAAACTCCTCATAAAAACATGCCTCCCGGCTGGATCTTTTTTGTTCGCGATATGTTCTCGATGGTACTTACCATAAGCCTTGCTGCCGCAATCAAAATGAGTATCCGGTGGGGACAAATTGAAGCAGCACGACGAGAAGCAGAAAGGAGCCGTACGGAAGCTGAATTAAAGAACTTACGGAATCAGTTGAATCCTCATTTCTTACTTAACACACTGAATAACATCTATGCCCTTATCGCCTTTGATACAGACAAGGCGCAACAAGCCGTACAAGAGTTAAGCCGGCTTCTTCGCCACGTATTGTATGATAACCAGCAAACATTTGTCTCTTTAGGGAAAGAAATGGATTTCATTCGCAATTACATAGAGCTAATGCGTATCCGCCTCTCCTCCAATGTAGTAGTAGAAACAAATATCGATATATCTCCGGACAACCGAACAGAAATTGCTCCACTCATTTTCATATCACTTATCGAGAATGCCTTTAAGCATGGTATCTCTCCTACAGAACCCAGCTTTATCCGTATTGCTTTTTCTGAATCCAACGGAGAAGTGAGATGTGAAATAACAAACAGTTACCATCCCAAAGCCGAAACAGATAAAAGTGGTTCGGGCATCGGACTGGAACAAGTAAGCAAACGTCTGGAATTAATCTATCCCGGACGTTATCAGTGGCAACACGAAGTGAGTAAAGATAAAAAAGAATATTCATCAAGATTAGTGATTAGGGAGGAGTAATTAGTGATAAGTGATTAATGATTAGTGCCATGCGGTTCACAGCGTAGCCCATTAATCACTTATCGCTAATCACTTATCACTAATCACTTATCACTAATTATTAAAGTCATGACCCTAAATTGTGCCATCGTAGACGATGAACCTCTGGCTCTTGATCTGCTGGAAAGTTATGTCAACAAAACTCCGTTTTTGTCTTTAACCGGTAAATATTCGAGTGCTGTACAAGCAATGAACGAGCTTCCGGAAAAGAAAGTTGATCTGCTTTTTTTAGATATTCAAATGCCGGAACTTAACGGGCTTGAATTCTCCAGAATGGTAGACAAAAATACCCGCATTATATTCACCACTGCTTTCAATCAATATGCCATCGACGGGTATCGTGTGAATGCTCTCGATTATTTGCTAAAACCTATTTCTTACGTCGACTTCCTGCAAGCAGCCAATAAGGCGTTACAGTGGTTTGAACTCGTACAGAAACCGGATGAGATCGAAAGTATCTTCGTAAAAAGCGATTACAAACTGGTACAAATAGAACTTAAAAAGATTCTTTATATCGAAGGATTGAAAGATTACATTAAAATATATACCGAAGATCAGCCCAAACCCATCCTTTCGCTGATGAGCATGAAATCTATGGAGGAATTGCTCCCTCCCACTCGCTTCATGCGAGTACATCGTTCATTCATTGTGCAAAAGGATAAAATACGGATCATAGATCGTGGTCGGATTGTCTTTGATAAGACATATATCCCCATCAGTGATAGCTACAAACAGGTTTTTCAAACTTTCCTTGATGAAAGAAGCTAAGAAATAACCTGTTTATCGGTAAAATGCTCCCATTTGTCTATTCTTATTTGCAAAATAGATGACAAATATATATCTTTGTCCCGAACAGAAAGGAGTTGTGAAACTCTGAGAATAGAATAGTTTAGTTAAGTCTAGTTTAGTTTTTGTGTTAAGAGACTTCCTCGTCGGCGGACGAACAAGGAAGTCTCTTTTTTTATTTACTTATCTTCAATTAATTACAAATACAAATCGGGTCTTTTCTTTCTTAATTAGTGTTTATCATTGAGCCTCCTCAAACGTCACTTTGGACGCTATTCTATTGCTGTTTTATTGCTGCAATACTAAAACAAAAGAAGAATAAATTAAGGCAGCTTATCAGGCTGCCTTAATTACTAATTCGCTACTACCATTCGTTTGGTATCAATCAAACAATCATCAACTATAAGAGAATACATATAAACCCCATTAATTAGTTCTGTAGTGTTTACATCAATACTATTTTGGCCAATAGAAGTTATTGGTATTTTCAGGACTAAAACTCCCATCATATTGTAGAATTGTAAATAAGCACTTTTTCGTATCTCAGGTATCACAAAAGATATAGAGGTCATGAATGAAGCCGGATTAGGAATGTTCTGACACAATTCCGGATTATCTTTTACCTCATCATTAATACCTGTTACAGAACTTCTTGTAAACAAGGATGGAGCAGAAGGAAGTTCATTATATATTCTAACTACGCTTCCCTGTTCTGCTATGAAGCCTGGTAAGATTCTAACAGAACGATATCCATTAAAATTAACAGTTACATTATTCTTAACTTGAACATTTATAATAGTCAAATATGTCCCACTCTCATTATCGTTATATTCATACTCTTTATTGGCAATTGCCACATTACAAGGTTGCACACCAATACTCCAAGAAACATCCCCCACCCAAACGTCATGTTTCAATATTAATTTAGCTTCCTCATTTATACCAATACAATCCCAAACTACTGAAATAGGAGAATTATAAAGTCCCATATAGTCTCTATTTATCGTAGATAACGTATAATTCCCATCTTGATCTCTTATCTTACCATTGATAACTTCCCAAGTATAAACATCTTCCGAAGCCTTTGATACCCCGCCAGTAATTAATCCTGCTGTATATTCGTATGGAATACCCGGTATAGGATTATAATCCCCCAATAAGTGCCACTGCGCATTTAGCTTTACAGAAAAGCATATTAGAATTAATATAATCTTGAATTTCATGATAATCTATTTATTATTTAATGCCTTTAATTGTTCTATCTCTTCCTGTTGTTTTATTACATACAGAGTCAATTCCTCAATTTTTTGAAGTAATAAAGCATTCACTTCACCCAAACTAACCCCATTGGCTTTAACATCTGATTCACTAGGAATACCTGGTAAAGTACCTTTTTCTGTAATATGCTTCTTTACCTCTCCTAATGTTGGAAGTTTATAATCCTTCTTAAAAACGAAGTCGGCCCAATCAGAGTCTACTTTTATTTCTTTTGCACGAATAGTTCCATTAACAGCTAATTTATATCCTTGTGGGTCCAGTGTACCAATACCAACATTATTATCTTTTGAAAATAAGACAACTGGAACATCATCGGTCATAGACCCATTACGATATCTTAAGTCTCCAGAATAATTAATATAACAGGAACCATTATTATCATTCCCATTATATGATATTCGTAAACTATGATCTCTATCAGAAGTATTACCAAAAATCAATTCTCTATTAGAAGGAATAAACAAGTATTTGTTTACATGTATATTTCCATTAACATACTGGTCTCCATTAATTGTTTGAACCCCATTAAAAGTATTTACTCCTCTGGTGGCAAACTCCTGCCAATTGTTATTATACTCAGTATCCGTTTTCAAGTGGGCCAGTTTTCTAAAAAATATTCGGTCATCATGTTCAAAAGTTGTGGAAATCTGAAATTGATAATTAAGGTTTGAATCATTATGACGCATAACAAATAAATATTTCCAAGGCCATTGGGGAATTTCATAAGGATAGTTTGTTTGAACTTTGTCTGAATCATAAATACCTGTATTTAATATACTATTAAAACTATTAATAGTTTGTGCATAACCATCCCCTATTTGTTGAGCAAAACCCAATCCCACACAAAATAGTGACACAAAAAGTAGTAGAATCTTTTTCATAACCTATAAATTTAAAAGTTAGTAAATTAATAGCTATTATCTCTTTTTTAACTCATTGATTTCTTTCTTCATTTCAATTATGTATAAAGTTAATTCTTCTATCTTTTGAAGTAACAAAGCATTGGTTTCAGCTAAATTCACTCCATTGGCTTTTACTTCTTCTTCTGAAGGTACACCCGGCAAAGTACCTTTTTCACCGATGTATTGCTCTACTTCCTCCAATGTAGGAAGTTTGTAGCCCTTCTTAAAAACGAAGTCAGCCCAATCAGAGTCTACTTTTATCTCTTTTGCACGAATAGTACCATTAACAGCTAATTTATATCCTTGTGGATCCAGTGTACCAATACCTACATTACCTCTATTAATGGTCATATACGTTTCTGCTCCGTCACCCCATGACTGAATTTTATCATAAGGATCTCGCTCCCACCACGTTCTGGTTTCTCCTGGCTTTGAAAAAGAGTCATCAATAGAAATACCTTCATGAAATCTGGCAGTAGTCCATTCATCACCAGCGGCATCTCTTACAAGAAAAAGTCGATTGTAAGCTACATTGTAAAAACAATTAGTGATGAATGAGTATAAAGTAATATAATCTCCTTTGGCTTTCTGCAAAGGTTCTCCTTGGAAAGCTGAAAACATGGCAGTAGGATCGTCAATGTCACCAAGGCCTAAGCGATGAAACATTCTATCATCGGATGAAGTCAAAGTATTAGTCATAGAAGATCGAATGGCAACAGCACTTACACTATCATTTTTTTGATCAATTTGTGCAAACATCATTGATGAGTATAATAATAGCAATACAGCAATAATCTTTGTTTTCATAATAATATTTTTAAGCGTTAATATTAATTTGCTCTCATGCTTTTTATTTCGGCTTCCATACTCTCCATTCGTTTTTCTTGTTGAATGATGTAAAGTGTCAGTTCCTCTATTTTTTGAAGTAGCAAAGCATTTGTCTCTGCCAGATTTACTCCGTTGGCTTTAACCTCTGCCTCACTTGGTATACCGGGTAAAGTTCCATTTTCATTGATATGAGTCTCCACTTCTTTCAGAGTAGGAAGCTTATAATCTTTCTTAAAAACAAAGTCAGCCCAATCGGACTCTACCTTGATCTCTTTGGCTCTAATAGTACCATTTACATCCAATTTATTTTGAGGATTAGTTGTTCCAATTCCCATATTCCCATCTGTTACTAATATACTATTACTTCTGATTGTACCATTTATATCGAGTTCATACTGAGGATTATCATTCTTTACCCCAACTTTACCGTCAGCCTGTACAACAAACATTGGTGTAAATACAAAACCAAATAAATTGGTAAATCCAACAGAAAACTTATCGCGTCCATCAATACAATCGCCGATGCTCACCCTTAATTCACTTGCATCCAGCTCGGTATTATACCTAGCCATAAAAACCGGATCGGTATTATCATCCAAGTGACTAAACCACAAACGATGCCCCCAATCCTTCACCCAATCTCCAGATGACACAGTTGGACCAAATTGAAAATCACCATTTAATTCCAGTTTATTATTAATTATTTCTTGGGAAAATAAACTTGCACTACTCAAAACAAAAGCTAATAAAAGACTACTTCTTTTCATAATAATAAAATTAAAATGTTAACACTAATAAGGATTATCTCAATCAATAAAATATTTATAGTGGATTGTATATTATCAAAAAGAATGATTTCGAAGTAAAGGAGAAATGACTTTAGACAAAAATAAAGAAAAAGATCAAAATATCCTAAAAAGTTACCCGGACAATTACAATGTTTATACATCACAATAAAAACCAGTATATCAATACCATATACGTTTCACCAAAAAAAGAACCCGGACAATTCAAGATTTATTTTTATGCTACAAAATGAGATTGTAGAAAAAAACAGGCAGATAGTGTTAGTTTATTAGAGCATTCATAAAAAATAAACCTTGATTCTGAAGAAACGAAACCGACTTAAAATGCTTCACTTATCATGTAATTCACACATAACTCATCGTAAAGTACCTCAACCCTATAGTCATCCTCAACCCTAATAGCATGAACATCACAAATCGCATCCTCTCTTATTAGTTTCTCATAGCATTTATTAGCCACAAATAAAAATCATATCAACTGTTTACAGAGTAGGCGTAGTCTACATGTAGTAAAGGCGTAGTCTGCAAGCAGGCAAGGCGTAGTCTACATCCAGGCAAGGTATAGTCTCCAAACAACCTTTATAAGAGGTTGATAATGGGGTATTATTACAGCCTAAAGCATACAAATCCTAAATCCCTTCATCATATTTTTCATTATTCAATTATTTATATTACCTTTGCACATATAAAAGCCACAAAAAACTCGTGTTGGCTTATAAGGTTGTCTCTTTCTATTTTTTTGGACACCTCTATTTACTTATCAAACAACAATAATATATCACTATTTGAAATTCTGATTAATATATTAGTCAGGCTTGTGAAAGTCTGTATATATACTTTTTTAAATTATAGCATAAGATTTGATAAATCTCTATGTAAGAGATTTCTTGTCCGCCCAGCCTGTGAAGGTAGGGCGGATTTTTGTTTATATAATTATCATGCTTAATAATTTGTTAAACAGAACTAAGAATTAAGCTAAATACAGAACCTTTTTAACCAAATATCTGTTTTGATTTAAAACTTAAACTTTTTATACGGCAGGCCATCTGTGAAGACAGCAAGCCGTAATATTTTATTTCTTTCCATCTATTACCTAAAAAGCGACTTAGTAAAAAAATAATATATCACAAATAGTACAATTTTATTATTATAGCATTATCTTTGCATCCGTTAAAAACAGATGAGATGAACGAAGAAGAAATAATGCTAAATGGCCTCCTGATTGACAAATGCAAAGAAGAAGGAATTATGATAGCTTTGGTTGCTATCAACAGAGAGACAAAAGAAATTGAATTACCGCAGAGCTTTAAGGATATGGTCAACGACCCTAACTATTACATTTGCTACTGTCATAGAAGTGAAAAAGAAGAATATATTATTGAAAAAATAAAAGAAATACCCTATTAAAAGCCAGATAAGAATGAATTATACAAAACCATTCTTATCACAGGTTTCAATACGAAAAGAAAGCCGTTTCTTATCGTATTGAAACAACTTTCTTATATAGATATTTCAGAAGATACTACAATCAACCTGCTAACCGATCAATCCGGTATTTCCTCTCCATTTATATTTGCAGCAGCATAATCATCAAGAAAGAGCTCTACATTCTTAGCATGATGGGCAATATAGGCAGCAGGTCCCGTGTCACCAGAAGTATAAATCTCCTCCACCACTTCAGCTTTATTTCTGCCTGTGATCAAAAAAATTACCCGACGGGCATTAATAATAGGACAACCTGTCATCGCAATACGTTTCTGACCATTATTCGGGTTATAACTTACTTCATAAATCCGGTCTGAAGACAATAATTTCTCTTGTCCGGGGAAGATAGACGAGGTATGTCCGTCTCCGCCTGCTCCTAACAATATCACATCAAATACAGGCCAACCATCTTGCATAGGAACCTGACTTTCTACTACCTTGGAATACCGGACCGCTTCCTTATCGGGTCTATCCTCTCCTCTGATACGAAACACGTTTTCATAATCAATAGGAACCACGCCCACCAACAATGAGCGTACCATTCCATAATTGCTATCTGAGTTCTCGGGTGGGACACAACGTTCGTCTACAAAAAAAACTTTCATCCGCGTCCACGGAGTAATATCACTATATTCGTTTGCCCACAAGTCAAACATCAGCGCAGGAGTACTTCCACCACTTAAAGCAATATTGAAAGTCTTGCCGGGTTCATCTATCATAATTTTTATCAGATGAAGAATCAGTGCGCGTGCCGTCTCAATGGACGAAGGATAAATAAAAGGTTTCATAGTTCACAATATTGGTCTGTGTTCGTCAAATTCTTACAAGGATTAGTCCATTCAGCACCATGTTCGTGCATCATAGCCTCACTTTCGAGAGGGCCCCATGTACCGGCCGGATAACCATAAAGCGGTGCATCGGGATGTTCTTTCCAATAGTGGAGGATTGGATCAAAGAACCGCCAGGACGCCTCCACTGCGTCACTTCGTGTAAAGAGGGTAGGATCACCCTGGATACAGTCATCAATCAAACGGGCATAAGCATCGCCACTTGGCACGCCACCGAGCTGGTTATAACTGAAATCCATTGTTACTTGTTTCACTTCAAATCCCGCACCAGGTACTTTCATTCCTATTTTCAGGACAATACCTTCATTGGGTTGCAAGCGAAGGATTAGTTTATTGGCACGAGGACAATTACCTCCCGCACAATGAAACATCTGATGTGGGGTTTCACGGAAGTGTACCACTATTTCCGTAACTTTGGTAGGCATCTGCTTTCCGGTACGTATATAGAATGGAACACCACTCCAACGCCAGTTACTGATTCCTAATTTCATAGCAATATACGTCTCTGTCCGTGAGTCGGGATTTACATTTTTCTCTTCGCGATATCCTTTCTTATTACCAGAAGCTGTGTATTGACCACGAACAATATGTTCTTCAAAATCCTCCTCGGTCAATGGAGTTAGAGACTCATACACTTTCACCACTTCATTACGGAACGTATCAGCATTAAATACAGCAGGAGGTTCCATAGCCGTCAATGCCACAAGCTGTATAAGATGATTCTGCACCATATCACGTAAAGCACCAGCAGTGTCATAAAAACCACCACGCTGCTCAATACCCAGATTTTCAACAGCTGTTACCTCTATATAATCGATATAATTACGATTCCACAGAGGTTCGAATATCCCGTTAGCGAAACGGAAAGCAAGCAAATTTTGAGCGGTTTCCTTACCCAGAAAATGATCTATACGGTAAATCTGATGTTCATCAAACACAGAAGCATAGATACGATTCAGCTCTTCGGCAGACTGAAGATCATATCCAAATGGTTTCTCCACGATAATACGTGCCCGTCCACGATTAAGATGCGCTTTTTTGAGGTGCAACGGAATCACTCCATACAAAGAAGGAGGTGTAGCCAGATAAAACAACAGATTATCCGGTTCCTTCTCTCCGGTAAGCTCCTCAATACGCTGACGAAGGCGGACATAGCCAGCCTCTATAGCAGGATCAATAGCCAGATAGTAAAGATGTTGTGTAAAGTTATCCATCAACTCTTTATCCTGTTCTTCGGGTTTCACAAATTGTTCAAGTTCAGTATAGATGTAAGCACGATAGTCAGTATCCGAATACACAGTACGTCCCACACCCATCACAGAAAACTCTCCTTTGAGACGCTTATCTCTGTACAAAGAGTACAAGGCAGGCATCAGCTTACGCTTAGTAAGATCGCCCGAAGCGCCAAAGATTATCATTACAAATTTATCCATTATTTTAGTAATTAGTAGTTAGTGATTAGTGGTTAGTGGTTAGTGGTAAGTGGTAAGTGATTAGTGGCTGCGCTATTATGCCGGATGGCACTAATCACTTATCACTAATCACTTATCACTAATTATTGTATGTTCCTGATTTCGTATCACCACCATGTCCTGTCCAGTTCTCATGGAAGAACTGTCCGCGGAGTTCATCTTTTCGTTCAAAAGTATGTGCACCAAAGTAATCGCGTTGCGCTTGTATCATGTTAGCAGGCAAATTGGCAGATACCAATGAGTAGAAATAATTCAATGCCGAAGAAAAAGCGGGAACAGGAAGTTCTTCACGCATAGCCTGCACCACCAGCGTTTTCCATCCGGATAACAATCCCTTTATTTCATCCCGGAAATAAGGCGCCAGCAAGAGGTTTTTGGGCTTATCCTTTACCTCAAAAGCAGCAGCAATGTCATTCAGGAAGATACTACGAATGATACAACCTCCACGCCACATACGTGCGATAGAAGACAAATCAAGCTTCCAGCCAAAAGTATCAGAAGCGCGCTGAAGAACAGCGAATCCCTGAGCATAAGAAACCAGCTTGGATGCATATAATGCAGCATAAATCTCTTTCACCAATTCCGGTTTATTATAAACAGCTTGTGTACGTTTACATTGAAATTGCCGTGAAGCTGTCTCGCGCAACTCTTTCTGAGCCGACAAACTTCGTTCAAATACCGCAGTGGCAATCAACCCCAAAGGCATACCCAGTTCCATGGCATTAATAACGGACCATTTTCCTGTGCCCTTCTGTCCGGCAGCATCCAGTATCTTATCCAACAGATACCCTCCCGACTTATCTGTATGCCGCAGGATATTTGCTGTAATTTCAATTAAATAGCTACGAAGTTTCCCTTCATTCCAATGAGAAAAGACATTCGCCATCTCTTCATTCTCCAGGTCAAGCAAATTCTTCATCACCCAGTACGCCTCAGCAATAAGTTGCATATCGCCATACTCTATGCCATTGTGTATCATCTTCACAAAATGTCCGGAACCTGCCGGCCCAATCCAATCACAACAAGGCGTACCATCCGATGCCTTTGCCGCAATACTTTGCAGAATAGGTTTCACCGCCGGCCAGGCTGCTACCGAACCACCAGGCATAATGGAAGCACCATTCAAAGCCCCTTCTTCACCACCAGACACACCGGCACCGACGAAAAGAAACCCCTTCGACTCAGCCAATGCCACACGACGATTGGTATCTTCATAATTGGAGTTACCACCATCAATCAAGATATCACCCGGAGAAAGTAAAGGGAAAAGTTGTTCCATTAATTCATCTACAGCACTACCGGCACGAACCATCATCATTATCTTTCGAGGCAAGGATATTGAATCTACAAATGTAGCAATATCAGTAAAACCTTCGATGTTTAGACCTTTAGCCCGCCCATTGAGAAATCGTTCTACCACTCCTTCTTCTACTCCGGGCACTGTACGGTTGTATACCGATACATTCCATCCTTTACTTGCCATATTCAAGGCTAAATTTTCGCCCATTACAGCCAAACCAATCAGCCCAACATCTGTTTTATTCTGTATTGACATAATTGTAAGATTTATCTAATTAGTTGTTTATTCTTTATTAATTTACTTATTTACTATAACATATACAATAAAATTTTGTTCGGCTATTTACAAAAAAAAATGCTACTTTTGTAGCAATTAAATAAAGTTTCGACCATGAAGAAAATCCATATCGGCCTGTTACCCCGCATTATTATTGCCATTTTGTTAGGAATTGCAGTTGGACACTTCTTTCCGGCCTCGTTAGTTCGCATATTTGTAACATTCAATGGTATCTTTAGTGAATTTCTAAATTTTTCTATTCCGCTCATCATTCTCGGACTGGTCACAATTGCCATTGCCGATATCGGAAAAGGAGCCGGCAAAATGCTGATTGTAACTGCACTGATAGCCTACGGAGCGACATTGTTTTCGGGTTTCCTCTCCTACTTTACCGGTGCTACTTTATTCCCATCCTTGATAGAGCCCGGAAGACCACTCGAAGAAGTGAGTGAAGCACAAGGCATACTTCCTTTCTTCTCCGTTGCCATCCCACCGCTAATGAATGTAATGACATCTTTGGTTCTCGCTTTCACATTAGGATTAGGATTGGCCGCACTACGCAGTGATGCCTTAAAAAATGTGGCAAGAGATTTCCAGGAGATTATTGTTCGCATGATCAGTGCTGTCATTCTGCCTTTGCTACCGCTCTACATCTTTGGTATATTTCTCAACATGACACACTCCGGACAAGTATTCTCCATCCTAATGGTATTCATCAAAATCATTGGAGTTATTTTCGCTTTGCACATTTTCTTATTGATTTTTCAATACTCTATTGCCGCACTGTTTGTTCAACGCAATCCTTTCAAATTATTAGGACGGATGCTACCAGCCTACTTTACCGCATTAGGAACTCAATCATCTGCTGCTACCATCCCTGTCACCTTGGAGCAGACAAAAAAGAATGGAGTATCAGCTGATATTGCCGGTTTTGTTGTTCCACTCTGCGCCACGATCCATCTTTCGGGCAGTACACTAAAGATTGTAGCCTGTGCTTTGGCTTTAATGATGATGCAAGGTATGCCATTCGATTTCTCTCTTTTCGCAGGATTCATTTTTATGTTAGGCATCACCATGATAGCCGCACCTGGTGTTCCCGGAGGAGCTATTATGGCATCTTTAGGTATTTTACAATCCATGTTGGGTTTTGACGAATCAGCACAAGCATTAATGATAGCGTTGTACATTGCAATGGACAGTTTCGGCACAGCATGTAATGTTACGGGTGACGGAGCAATTGCACTAATTATAGACAAAATCATGGGAAAAAGCAAGCAGTGAACAAGTTAAACAAACAAGGAGAGCCCAGCAATACCTAAAATGAAAAGTATAGAAACAACCCTCCTTACCAATGATATCAAAACACTAAAAAAGGCGAACAATAGAATTCTTTGTTACTACGGGCCTTAGAACCATGTGCCAACTCATAAACCCGCCATGGAGCAGTTTTAAATTGAACAGAAACACAGATTGTTTTATCTAAAGAGTTTATCACTTTACAGTGAAGTTATTTGAAACAATGGTAGAAACAGACTATAAAACCCTGGAAATCAAACAATAAAAAAATACGTACTTTTGGGGTACAAAAGTACGTATTTAAGACACTGTTAATATGCATTTTAAGTCACCGTTAAAATACTAAGTTTGCAAACAAGAGATTAAAGAGCTGTGACAGATAATAATAAATGTTACAACATTTCTGCCAATTTCCACACCTGTATATGTCGTATACCTTCTTTGGACGGCAATGCTACATTATCAAGAGATACTATCCACTTTTCATAATTATCCTGTATTGCCTCCAACGAAGCATACAAAGACTGCATCGTCAACTCATTATCCAAAGCACACACACACTGAATGTAGATAATCCGGTCTCCTTTCCGTGCAAGAAAGTCAATCACTTTATTGCGATGTACACCTACATAAACAGCATATCCGGCACGTCGTAATTCAAGATAAACATGATTTTTAAACTTAGTGTCCTGTTCGCGGACAAAGAACGGATAAAGAAAACGCATGAAAGCCCAATCATTAATATAATAACGACAACTACCTAACACCACTTCCTTACTGCGAACCTGACAACGCTCTACACGATGAATAAGGAAAGTATTTTCGAGGTAACTGATATAATTGGCAATCGTATCATAGCTCGTCTTTCGCTGCTGCGAATTAAAATGAGCAACCAGATTAGTAACAGATACCAACTCGGACAGATGTGCTGCTAAATAGATAAGTACATCTTCAAAAAGCCGGGGATCTTTCACACGATACTGTTGCACAATATCACGAAACAGTGCAGTATCTTTAATAGAGGAGACATAATTCCATTTTACATCTTCCGTTGATAAAGTAGAAAGCCGGGGCAAGGAACACCCTTCCATATATGCAGCATAGCTCTTACCGGAAGCTTCTTCCCGCACACGTTCTCTATACTCTGCATAACTAAAAGGAAAGACCTCAAAACTCACATAATGCCGGTCCGGCATCCCTTCCGCATCGCAAGGAAGTATCTCTCTGCCGGACCCACTGATAAACAGCTCGCTACTGTTGACATAATCCTGCGAATGAGAATATACAAACTCTTCCCAACCTATGATGTTCTGTATCTCTTCAATAAATAGATAGATTTTTCCTACCGGATGAATTCGTTCCCGATAAGTAGATAAAAGTTCTTCAAGTCCTTCACGTCCGGATATGAAACCAGAATCGGTGAATGAACGATTTATATACAATATATTCCGTGCCGATACTCCCTCATCAAGTAAATGAAGCATAATCTGCCGGAGCAGATATGATTTCCCTGCCCCACGTTGGCCTATCAGTAACTTTATCAGTTTATTACCGATATAGCCAAAAATACGATTGGTATAACTCTTACGAATGAATCCGGCTTCCGGCAATCGTCCATTCCAATAATTAGAGAGACTTAATTCATTAAAATAATCATTCATATCCGAATATATTAATATCACAATTAAAAAATTCAATTAAAAATGATATTTATAAATCAAACAATATAATTTTCATTTATACTTGAATAATATTCGGCAAATATAAATATTTTCTGTTTAAACTAAAAAATTCCACCCTCATATATAGCTCTTATCCGAAAGAAAATACCGAATATTGCAACGATATTAGAAGCCAAAGTTAGAAGTCAGTAGTTAGAATCTATGCAACTTGATTATTTTTATGCCGAAGGGATTCTAACTACTAACTACCAAATTCTAACTACTAGCTATCAACTACCAAATTAATTATTTATAATATGAAGAAAGCTCTTATTTCTGGGATCACAGGGCAAGACGGTTCATTCCTTGCCGAATTTTTATTGCAAAAAGGTTATGAAGTACACGGTATACTCCGTCGTTCTTCTTCTTTCAACACCGGACGCATCGAACATCTTTATTTTGACGAATGGGTGCGCGACATGAAACAGAAACGTACTATCAACCTGCATTATGCCGACATGACTGATTCAAGTTCATTGATACGTGTCATCCAAATGGTACAACCCGACGAAATATACAACTTAGCTGCACAAAGCCATGTGAAGGTATCTTTTGATGTACCCGAATACACTGCGGAAGCAGATGCTATCGGCACACTACGTATGCTCGAAGCAGTACGCATCTTAGGACTGGAAAAGAAAACACGCATTTATCAGGCTTCTACCTCAGAGCTTTATGGCAAGGTACAGGAAGTACCTCAGAGTGAAACAACTCCGTTCTATCCGCGTAGCCCGTATGCAGTGGCCAAGCAATATGGCTTCTGGATTACAAAGAACTACCGCGAAAGTTACGGTATGTTTGCCGTAAACGGCATCCTCTTTAACCATGAGAGTGAACGTCGTGGAGAAACATTCGTAACCCGTAAAATAACACTGGCTGCAGCACGTATTGTACAAGGTGAACAAGACAAATTGTACTTGGGAAACCTGGATGCACGCCGTGACTGGGGATATGCGAAAGATTATGTAGAATGCATGTGGCTTATCCTGCAACATGACGTTCCGGAAGACTTTGTGATTGCTACCGGAGAAATGCACACCGTGCGTGAGTTCTGTACACTTGCCTTTGCCGAAACAGGAATCAACCTGCGTTGGGAAGGCGAAGGAATAGATGAAAAAGGCATCGACACCGTTACCGGAAAAGTATTGGTAGAAGTTGATCCGAAATATTTCCGTCCGGCTGAGGTGGAACAGCTACTGGGTAATCCTACGAAAGCTAAAACCGTATTAGGCTGGAATCCGTGTGCCACTCCATTCCCCGAATTAGTAAAGATCATGGTACGCCATGATATGAGAAAAGTACAGAAGATGATTGCAACCAAACAGGAGTAAGATCAATGGATAAAAATGCAAAGATATATGTAGCAGGACACCACGGACTTGTGGGTTCTGCTATCTGGAAAAACTTGCAAGAAAAAGGATATACCAATCTTGTAGGACGTACACACAAAGAGCTCGATTTGCTGGATGGTGTTGCCGTTCGTAACTTTTTTGATGAAGAACAACCGGAATATGTATTTTTAGCTGCCGCATTCGTGGGTGGCATCATGGCCAACAGTATTTATCGCGCTGACTTTATTTACAAGAATCTACAAATACAGCAGAATGTTATCGGCGAAAGTTTTCGTCACCATGTTAAGAAACTACTATTCTTAGGTAGTACCTGTATCTATCCGCGGGATGCTGAACAACCAATGAAAGAAGAGGTGTTGCTGACTTCCCCGTTGGAATATACCAATGAGCCCTATGCCATCGCCAAAATTGCAGGATTGAAAATGTGCGAAAGCTTCAATTTGCAATATGGAACGAATTATATCGCTGTAATGCCTACCAATCTATATGGCCCGAATGATAACTTCGATCTGGAACGTAGTCATGTATTACCGGCCATGATACGCAAAGTACATCTGGCACACTGCCTGAAAGAAGGAAACTGGGAAGGAGTACGCAAAGATATGAATGCCCGTCCGGTAGAAGGAATCGACGGTAATAGCCCAAAAGAAGATATTCTGAACATCCTTAAAAAATATGGTATCAGTGATACGGAAGTATTGCTTTGGGGCACCGGAACACCGTTACGCGAATTCTTATGGAGTGAAGAAATGGCCGATGCCAGCGTATTCGTGATGGAACATGTAGATTTCAAGGATACCTATAAAGAAGGTAGCAAAGATATTCGTAATTGCCACATCAACATTGGCACAGGCAAAGAAATATCTATCCGCCAGCTTGCCGAACTGATTGTAGAAACAGTTGGTTATAAAGGTAAACTAACTTTTGACAGTACCAAGCCGGACGGTACGATGCGCAAGTTAACAGATCCTTCCAAACTACACGGATTAGGATGGCATCATAAAATCGAGATAGAGGAAGGGGTACAAAAAATGTACGACTGGTACTTAAATAGTTGAAAGTTAAAAATTGAAAGTTGAAAGTTGAAAATTAGCTGCGCTAACATGCTGTATAGCAGCTTTCAACTTTCAACTTTCAATTTTCAACTCTATAAGCTCTCAACTTTCAATTATAATAGTTATATTTGCACAATTTAATACCAAATGTGCAAAAAACAATGGAACAAAGTTTTATAGCTTACATTGAAAATAGTATCAAGAACAATTGGGACCTGGATGCCCTGACAGATTATAAGGGAGCCACCCTACAGTATAAAGACGTAGCCCGCAAGATTGAAAAGCTGCATATCATCTTTGAAGAAAGCGGTATTCAAAAAGGAGACAAGATAGCCGTCTGCGGACGAAACAGCTCTCACTGGGGAGTCACTTTTCTTGCTACATTAACCTACGGTGCAGTAATCGTCCCGATTCTACACGAATTCAAAGCAGACAATGTACACAACATAGTCAATCACTCTGAAGCCAAACTCCTTTTCGTTGGCGATATGGTATGGGAAAACCTCAACGAATCGGCAATGCCACTACTCGAAGGTATCCTGATGATGACAGACTTCACCCTGCTGGTAACACGCAGTGAAAAACTGACATACGCTCGTGAACATCTGAACGAACTATTCGGCAAAAAATATCCGAAGAACTTCCGTAAAGAACATGTAGAATATCACAAAGACCAACCCGAAGAACTGGCGGTTATCAACTATACATCCGGAACAACAAGCTATTCAAAGGGAGTAATGCTCCCCTACCGTAGTCTGTGGTCGAATACCAAATTCGGTTTTGAAGTACTAACGTTAAAGCCGGGTGACAAGATTGTATCTATGCTGCCAATGGCGCATATGTACGGACTGGCATTTGAATTTCTGTATGAATTTTCCGTAGGTTGCCAAATCTACTTCCTTACCCGGATGCCAAGTCCCAAAATTATCTTCCAGGCATTTGCAGAGGTGAAACCCAACCTGGTAGTAGCTGTACCACTTATCATCGAAAAGATTATAAAGAAAAATATCTTGCCTAAACTGGAAACTCCCACCATGAAGCTATTACTGAAAGTACCTGTTATTAATGATAAGATTAAGGCAACAGTACGCGAACAAATGATACAGGCCTTTGGTGGCAACTTTGAAGCTGTGATTGTGGGTGGTGCCGCTTTCAATCAGGAAGTGGAGCAATTTCTCAAGATGATCGAGTTCCCTTACACAGTGGGATATGGAATGACAGAATGTGGTCCTATTATCTGTTATGAGGATTGGAAATACTTCAAACCGGGTTCATGCGGAAAAGCTGCGCCCCGTATGGATGTAAGAATTCTTTCATCGGATCCTGAAAATATACCGGGAGAAATTGTTTGCAAAGGTCCCAATGTAATGCTGGGATATTACAAAAATGAAGAAGCCACCGAACAAGTAATTGATAAGGATGGCTGGTTGCATACCGGTGATCTTGCTCTGGAAGATGCCGATGGAAACATCACGATCAAAGGTCGCAGTAAGAATATGCTATTAGGTCCAAACGGGCAAAATATCTATCCGGAGGAGATTGAAGACAAGTTGAACAATCTGCCTTACGTATCGGAAAGTATCATCGTACAGCAAAATGAGAAATTGGTAGGTCTGGTATATCCCGACTTCGACGAAGCTTTTGCACATGGCTTGAAAAATGAAGATATGGAACGCGTAATGGAAGAAAACCGCGTTGCACTGAATGCCATGTTACCAGCATATAGCCAGATTTCAAAAATGAAAATATATCCGGAAGAGTTCGAAAAAACTCCCAAGAAATCAATCAAAAGATTCCTGTATCAGGAAGCAAAAGGATAAAAAAAATTACAATTTGACTATTTACGATTTACTATTTACGATTGAAATTAGTTTGCATAGTGTAACTTCAATCGTAAATAGTAAATCGTCTAATAGTAAATCCCCTAATCTCCTAATCGTTCCTTAATTTAAGATTGTCAGCATTATGAGAAACAAACTATTACTATCGGCAACCATACTCCCGGCGTTAAGCATTAGCAGCGATGTTCATGCAGAACAGGATCAGAAACATCCTAATATTATTATGTTTCTGGTGGATGACATGGGATGGCAGGATACCTCTCTTCCCTTTTGGACACAGCGTACACATTATAATAATATTTATGAAACGCCCAATATGGAGCGTTTAGCTACACAAGGTATGATGTTTACGCAGGCCTACGCTTGCAGTATCAGCTCTCCAAGCCGTGTCAGTTTGTTTACAGGTATGAATGCAGCACGTCACCGGGTAACCAGTTGGACACTACGCAAAAATACAACACACGAGCAACCGGACTCCGTCATGATATATCCGGAATGGAATGTAAACGGTATTTGCCAGGAACCGGGAGTAGAAAGAACAACTCAAGTCACCACGCTGGCACAAGTTCTGAAAGACAACGGTTATCACACTATACACTGTGGGAAAGCTCATTTCGGAGCCAATAATACTCCGGGTGAAGATCCGCTGAAAATGGGATTTGAAGTGAATATAGCCGGACATGCTGCAGGTTCCCCTGCAAGTTATTACGGTAAAGAGAACTTTGGAAACAAACCCGATGGTAAAAGCCCGTTGGCTGCCGTACCAGGTCTGGAAAAATATCACGGTACAGATACATTTCTGAGCGAAGCACTCACACTGGAAGCAGAAAAAGCCTTGAATAATGCACAGAAGAGTGATAAGCCCTTCTTCCTGTATATGGCTCATTATGCAGTACACACGCCTATACAACCTGATCTGCGTTTCTATCAGAAGTATATCGATAAGGGATTGCCCCCGGTAGAAGCTGCCTATGCTACTCTTATAGAAGGGATGGATAAAAGCCTCGGTGACCTGATGGACTATCTGAAAGAAAACAATCTGGAAGACAATACTGTTATTCTCTTCATGTCAGACAATGGCGGACTGGCTGCGCATACACGCGCAGGGCAACTCCATGTGCAGAACTATCCACTTAACAGTGGTAAAGGCTCTGCTTATGAAGGAGGGGTTCGTGAACCGATGATTGTCAGCTGGCCTGGTAAAATTAAACCCGGAAGTAAATGTAATCACTACCTGATGATCGAAGACTTCTTTCCATCCATATTGGAAATAGCTGGTATATCGGACTATAAGACGATACAGCAACGGGATGGCATCAGTTTTGTACCTCTTCTTACTGAAAAAGGCAAAGTGCAGGATAGGGATATCTATTGGCATTATCCACACAGTTGGGGACCTTCGGGACCAGGAATCGGGGCAACGTGTGCCATTCGTTCGGGAGACTGGAAGCTGGTCTACTATTTTGACTCTGGTAAGCGGGAGTTATTCAATATAGCCAATGACATTAGTGAAAAACAGGATCTGGCAGGAAAAGAGCCACGCATCACGAAACAGTTGGCAGGAAAATTAAGTAACTACCTCCGTTCAGTTGATGCACAACGCCCCATTTTACGTAAAACTCAACAATTGGCACCTTGGCCGGATGAAGTAAAATAAGATGTATTCACCCTTAAAATTAGTAGATAAACAGATGAATAAAAGAATATTTTGTCTACCTCTTTCACTACTTTTTATAGTCACGGGCATAGTCTCCGCTCAAAACAAAAGTGCAGGCATTAATTTGTCTGTGTGGAAAGGAATCAGCACTCAACCAGCTGACAGTGCACAGACCACCTATTTTAATTTAGGGATCCTTTCTACCATGAACCGGTTGAATGGAGTAGGATTCAATGCATTTGGCAGCGTCATTGGCGGTAATATGAATGGCATACAATTCTCCGGACTTGCCAATATGGTAGGTGGAAGTATGCGCGGCGTACAATTATCGGGTATTAGTAACATCAACGGAAACAATATGGTGGGATTATCTGCCACTGGACTTGTCAACATTGCAGGCAATCAATCGAAAGGCGTCTTACTATCCGGAATGACGAGTATCAGTGGAGACAATACATCCGGTGTGATGGCAAGCGGTATTATGAATATATCGGGAGACGGAGCAAGTGGCGTACACCTGGCAGGACTTGCCAATATCACAGGCGCTACTTTCAACGGAGTAACAGCAGGAGGTTTACTGAATGTGATAGGTGAACATCTGAATGGTGTACAAATATCCGGGTTTGCCAACATAGTGGCATCGCGAATGAATGGGGCACAGATTGGACTGGGCAATTATGCAACAAAAGCCAAAGGGGTACAGATTGGATTAGTGAATTACTATAAAAACGAGATGAAAGGGTTCCAATTGGGGCTTGTCAATGCCAATCCGGACACAAAAGTACAAATGATGATCTTTGGAGGTAACGCAACGAAAATCAACATAGGTGCCCGATTCAAAAATAAACTTTTTTATACCATTATAGGTGCCGGTACGCATTATTTAGATTTCAGTGATAAATTCTCTGCAACATTATTCTATCGGGGTGGTATTTGGCTACCTCTCTGCAAAGACCTGACAATTAGTGGTGACTTGGGATATCAACACATTGAGACATTCAAAAACAAAGATTACGGTATTCCGGCACGCCTCTACGGACTACAGGCCCGTTTAAATTTAGAATATCAGATCACAAAGAAGTTCGGCATATTTGCCTCCGGTGGTTATGGTGGTAGCCGCTACTACAATAAAGACATCACATATGACAAAGGGGTGATTGCAGAAGCAGGAATCGTATTGTTTTAAGGGAGAATGGAGAGGGGAGAAGTACTATGCAGCGTGATAGCGCAGCCTACTTCTCCCCTCTCCATTCTCCCTTCTCCCTTCTATTATTGCTTTTCCTTAATCAACCCCGTCCTATACGCCACCAGTAGTTTTTTCAGATCCTGAATCTGTGTAACCAATTCTTTCCCTTTATCCGTATCTTTTACCATCATACGCTGAGAATTGAATTCAATGACAAAAGTGGTCGATTTGATATCCTGCCCTTCTTCTATGGCTTTTTGCGTAGACTGAAAAGGTTCGTGCTGCACCAGCTGTAAACCATGAGAGTGATATACCAATGTATATCCGGCAATACCGGTCTCCGGCTGATAGGCTTTTGAAAAGCCTCCATCAATCACAAGTAACTTTCCTCCGGCTTTCATTGGTTGTTCACCTTTAATGGTTTTCACCGGCACGTGTCCGTTAATGATATGTGTATGCACGCCTGTCACACCAAATTCTTCAAGTATCTGGTTACATATCTTCTCATTATCACGCAAAGTATAGTAATACCCTTTCTTTTCCTTATGCAGCTTTTTGTCAGCTATAAAATAACGTTCAAAAGTAGCCATCTTATCTTTATCGAACGAAGGAGCATCAGGGCCACACCACATATACCAGATGTAATCCATTGCAAAGAGCTTATCACCATCCTCATCTTCATCAAAATAGGCCGTACGGATCAACTGATCAATCTTATCCATCAAATTCTTACCCCAGTATTCTTTCCCATGAATGGTTACGTGCTTGAAGCTGCCATCTTCATTAAGAGGAACAGAAGCATGATACAAAAGATTGGAATTACAAACCAGATACATTCCCCCATACGTAAACAGGCAACGCATATGTTTCTTCAACTTCTCACTATTCATAAACGAATAATGCAACTTATCTACCAGTTCTCTTTCTTCATCGGTCAGGCGATATGGATCTTTGGGGTCTATGGTTGGGAAATTAGTATCACGCATTTCATATTCCACACCTTCATAGACAAATACGCCTCGCTCGAAATCAATCTTCTCCAGCAGCTTCCGGTTCTCCATACCAAACTCCGGACGACGATTAATAATATCCGCTTCCAGCTTAAACTGTATAATTGTAATGGCCTTATGCATCTGCGTGATAAGACGCAATGTCTTCTCATTGTATGCCGAATCAGCAAAATTCATTTTCGGTGCAAAAATAGTACAGGGGTCATCGGCATAAGTATCCATAGCAAAAGTTGCCAGTGGCAAAAGATTAATGCCATATCCATCTTCAAGTGTACCCAGATTACCATAACGCATGGACATACGAATCACATTTGCCATACAGCTCGTATTACCAGATGCAGCTCCTATCCAGAGAATATCATGGTTGCCCCACTGGATATCAAAATTATGATAATTACATAACGTATCCATAATGATATGTGCGCCGGGGCCACGATCGTAAATATCACCGACAATATGCAATGAATCGATGGTCAAACGCTGAATCAGATTGCACATAGCTATAATAAAATCATCGGCACGTTTGGTAGATATAATAGTACTGATAATGACATTGATATAAGCATGTTTATTGGGTTCAATGCTCGATTCGTGCAATAACTCCTGAATGATATAAGAAAATTCTTTAGGTAAAGACTTACGCACTTTAGAACGGGTATACTTGGAAGATACATTCTGACATACCTTTACCAATTGGTTAAGAGTAATCAAATACCAGTCGTCAAGGTCCTTCTCACGAGCCTTGACCAATTGCAATTTCTCTTCAGGATAATAAATCAGTGTACTGATCTCTTTCTTTTCTGATTCACGCAGGGTATTACCAAAAATCTCATTTACTTTTCGCTTCACTGCACCCGATGCATTTTTCAATACATGTTGAAAAGCCTCATATTCACCATGAATATCTGTCAGGAAGTGTTCTGTACCTTTGGGTAGATTCAGAATGGCTTCGAGATTAATTATCTCCGTACTGGCATCGGCAATAGTGGGAAAACTACGTGACAATAACTGCAAATAACGCAGGTCGCTCACAATACTTTCAGGGGTTATATTACTTTGGGCAGTCATGATATTTACGATTTATTCCCTACGGTCATGACCATTATTAATCCATAACACATAGGTACGTTGACAATTTACGATTTTACGATTTAAATTACTTTTTTGTTTATTTTAAAGCCTATATACAAACTTCACAGCGCAGCCAATTTTCAACTAAATAAGATTTTCAACTCAACAAGAACATGAGTAATATCTGAGCAATAATGACACGCAAAAACATGCACAACGGATATACCGTGGCATAAGCTACAGACGGATTATCACCCGGAATAGTATCATTCACATAATTCAATGCCATCGGATTTGCCATACTTCCGCATAACATACCAGAGACTGAGCCAAAATCGATTTTCATTATCTTGAAAGCAAACATACCAACAATTGCGGTAGGAATAATGGTTAATCCGGCACCCAGACCAATCCACAACGCCCCTTCAGGACGAAATACCGTATCGAAGAAATGTGCACCGGCATCAAGCCCCAGACAAGCCAGATACATGGAAAGCCCCAATGCACGAAGCATCAGATTGGCACTGCGGGTAGTATAAGTGATCATGTGCATACGCGGGCCGAACGTACCAATCAGAATACCAACAATGATAGGTCCACCTGCCAATCCTAGTCTCACAGGAGCACTAATACCGGGAATAGAAATAGGAATAGCCCCAAGAGCCAATCCTAATATGATACCAATAAACACAGCCACCAGATTAGGCTCTTTCAAACTTTTTACAGCATTTCCCAATACTTTTTCCACATTCTGAATGGCAGCTGCTTCACCCACTACTGTCAGGCGGTCGCCAAGTTGCAAAGTAAGTTCAGAGGTAGCAAGTAACTGTACACCCGAACGGTAAACACGGCTGATATTGATTCCATAATGATTTCTCAAACGAAGTGAACCGAGTTTCTTACCGTTCAGTTCGGGGCGGGTTACCACAATACGTTGCGAAATAAGCTGGCTGTCAATAGCATTCCAATCGATATCTTCCTTATTCCAGTCAGTGTTTTCCTGTTCACCAAACAGTACAGTCAGAGCCAATACATCTTTTTCAGAAGTTATAACCAACAGACGGTCACCCTCTTTCAGAATCTTCTCAGAGGTAGGGATACTCACATTACCGTCTCTCCACAAACGAGATATGACGAATTTAGGATAACTCATATGAGCTATGTCCTTGACACTTTTATTGAAAATAGCAGGATTATGTACCTGAAAAGCAGCAATATAAGTTTTGTTAGTATCGTCTTTCTCTTTGATGGCGAGATCCTCTTTACGCACTAATACCTTCCGGATAAGTAACACTGCAAGAATCACTCCTATTACCCCCAATGGATAAGCAACTGCACAACCCAAAGCAGGAGTACTACTCTCCAGTCCCATCTGTTTTAAGGTTTGTTGTGCTGCTCCCAAAGCAGGAGTATTAGTAGTGGCCCCACAAAGAATACCAACCATATTAGGTAAAGAGACACCCGTTGTATAACTGCATAACACTGTAAGCAGGGTACCCAAGAGCACTACGGCAAGGGCCAGCATATTCAAAGTGATACCACCTTTACGAAAAGAACTGAAAAAGCCGGGCCCCACCTGAAGCCCCAATGCATAAACAAAGATGATAAGCCCGAAACTCTCGGCATAATTCAACATCTGCGGATCAACTGATAGTCCGAAATGTCCGGCAAAGATACCTGCAAAAAACACGAAAGTCACTCCAAGAGATATACCACAGATGTGTATTTTGCCTAATCCCAGCCCGATGGCAGATATAAGTGAGATAACAACTACGGCCTGCAAGGCTGAATGCTCGATGAAGAGACTATATAACCATTCCATAAATATAATTATTCAATGTGCCAATGTGCCAATTGACCGCACTGTAACATATCACATAGTAATTGGCATATTGATACATTGGCATATTGACACATTAATTTTTGCAAAGATAGAAACTATTTATGCGCGTACAAAACTTTTGTGTATCCATTTCATACTGTACCAACGACGAACAAAGATGATGCCCCGAATGTTTTCGTCCAGCAAAAAGGCCACCCACATACCACACAAACCCCAACCCCAATGAATTCCAAACAGATAGCCTCCGCCTACTGCCACAGTCCACATTACAACCAAACCGACATAAAAAGGATAATTCACATCGCCTGCTGCACGCAAAGCATTGGTAGCAAAAATATTGATAGGACGCCCTATTTCCAGTACAGTATCTATAACCAACACAATAACTCCCATACGAATAATCTCCGGATTGGTCGTTAGCCACCCCAAAATAGTACGTCCGGAAGCAGCAAGGATACAAGAGAGAATAAAAGTGATCATCACCGATTTTTTCATCACATACTTTCCCAGCAGAAAAGCAGCATGAGGTTTCTTTTCCCCTATCAGATGACCGATACAAATAGCTCCTCCCTGTGCCATTGATATACTGAAAAGATATACAAACATGATGATATTAACACAATAAGTTCGCGTTGCCAACGCTTCTACTCCCAGCATATTAATAAAGAATGTAATGACTACCTGCGAAGAGCTGTAAGATAACTGTTCACCCGCCGAAGGTAAACCAACTTTCATCAGATTTTTCAGTTCTATCCAGGGAAAAGGACGGAAATAGACAAGCGGAAAACGATGAATATGTTTGCGGAAAAGAATTATGAACAAAATTACCATTGCTACTCCTCGGCTGAATGCCGTAGAGATAGCAGCTCCTTCCACACCTAATTCCGGAAAACCAAACTTACCGAAAATCAATGAATAGTTCCCTATGATGTTGACAATGTTGACAACCACTGTGACCAACATCGGATAAATAGCTTTATTAGCACTACGAAGCGATGCCGATAAGGTGAGAGATATAGCCTGAAAGAAAGCAAACGAGCCAACAATACGCATATACTCTGCACCATCTGCCATTAGTTCCGGACCAAGCCCCATCCAACCGAGTATGGTGGTATTCATTGAATAAAGAAAAAGACTGATTGTTCCTCCCACAACCAGATTCACTAACAGTGATACTCCAACAACCTGTACCACTTTTTTTTCGAGCTTTGCACCTAAGTATTGCGAACATAAAACGGACGTTCCCAGATTGATTACCTCAAATACCAGGAACGTCAGCATTATAATTTGATTGACTACCCCTACGGCAGCAACACTGTTATCGGAATGACGGCTTAACATGATAGTGTCTACTGCACCAAGCATCATGATAAGCAGCGTTTCTATAAAGATAGGAGCAGCCAGCTTAGCCAGCCTCTTCTTAATACTCTCCTGCTGAATTTTGTGTGTCACTTTTTACCTCGTCTGAATTTCGGGGTGCAAAGGTATTCAATTTTAACGAAACCGAGAGTTGATTTATATCAAATAAGTTAGAGCCTGCCCTTATAGACTACATAATTATCCCATCCATCCAGATATCCTTCAAGGCGATTCGCCCAAAGATTCACTTCATCGAGATAAGAAACATCATTCGGGCCATATACCATACAAAGAGATGACTGTACTGCATTTTCCCAATTCCAGTTGAAACGATATTCATCCTCCCGTATTCTTCCATCAGGATACTGTATACGAATGTAATCCACTCCTCTTCTATCCAGATAAAAATCAATCTCCTGCCGGCAGTAATAACCATCCCTATTATAGTAAGTTCTCACCCAGGTACGGCTACACAGATCACGTGACTTATTATAATAGCTACCGCCAATATTGTCATCATCATAAAAACCATCTATTTCAATCTCACAAGCTGTTAGATTAACCATAGCAAAGGTCAGCAATACCAGTTTCAAATATTTAAAAGCTTTCGTTTTCATAATCTTTTTCCTTTCTTTTTATGTGTTTTTGCATAAAACAAAAGTAGGCAAACGTTTGATTGAAGCCAAAAGAAAAATCCTACATTCAATAAGGGAATAACCTAATCCTTAGAGGGAAATCTCACCTTTTTACTACCAAACGTTAACGCCGGCACCAAACTTCTTAATTCATGTTATAAGTCAAGCTATTAAGCCTCATAAGTTTGCTAATCTCCCAAAAGTATGTATCTTTGTACTGTGTTTTTCATAGTATTAGATTTAAGGTTAACAAAAAGATTGGCTGTCTGGGATAGATAGCCTTTTTTTATGCTCTTATTTTAATTGCTACCCTCTTCCCTCCTGTTCTGAACAAAATCTCCTTTTAAGTGTATATAGGAAAATCATTCATCCTAAAACACTTAATTATGAAAATTTATTTTGTAAAAGCTGCTGCATGGACAATACTTACATGTACTACTTTATTTTTCACCGCATGTTCCAAAGACTCAATCAATATCAATATTGGCGAAAATGGGACAGAAGAAGGCCAATCTGATAACGGAACAGGAACTCCGGATCAAAAAGCATTAATCACTTTTCATGCTTCTATAGAGAGTAGAAATATGACACGCTCTCTTTCACCGATGCGTAAAGGAATAACAAGTTCTATATACGCATTCAAATCACCAGTTACTTCACTCGAAACTCCTTCTGCCGAAGGTATCTATACCACTGCTACCGTAGGGGTACTAACCGGTGTAGAAGGATATAAAATGTATCTGCCCAATGGCGTTTATTATTTCTACGCCATTTCTAACAACTCTTCTACAGCTTCTGCTAAATTCGTCAACGAGCGTTCAGAACCTTTGAACAACGGAGTAGATTATTTGTGGGCAAGTAACAAATTACAGGACGTTACGAGTACACAAGTGAGCATGCCTATTCTTTTTCAACACTGTGCCACCCAGATAGTATTCAACATCTCTGCCGGTAGCGGAATAAAACTGGACAAACTGGTTTCAGCTTCCATCACTCCAGCAAACCCGGGTGCTACTATGGACATGATTACCGGAGAAATAACTCCGTATACAACGTATAGTACCGAAACAGCCAATATGGGAATTAATGGTTTCACAGCTCAATATATCATGCTTCCACTAAAAACCAATACAGCGATGCCGCTGACCTTGCAAATACTGGCAGATGGTGAAAATACTCCACGTACCTATAACGTAAACGTTCTTTTACCCAACGGAGAGTTGGCAGGAGGAGATTCTTACGTATTCAGTGCAGTGATTGATGGAAATTCTGTTTCATTTCCAAATGTTGAAGTATTAGGCTGGACCGAAGTAGACGAAACTGGTAAACCTCTTTATCCATCACAAAAACCGGACTAAAAAAGTTTTCACGTTTAACATTTGAAACATAGCCAATTAACGATATGCGGAAGAAAAAGTAGAAAAAAATCTTGCAGAAAGGTTTGCATAGTTCAAAACTTCCTCCTATCTTTGCACCGCATTTGAGAGAGAATGCGGGTTCAAGGAAGTTTGGGTGAGTGGCTGAAACCACCAGTTTGCTAAACTGACGTACGGGTAACCGTACCGCGAGTTCGAATCTCGCAGCTTCCGCTTAATCTCAACAAAAAAAGAGCTAAGTTATTAAGACTTGGCTCTTTTTAAATCTAAAATCGGTGGGTTCGTCTAACGGTTAGGACACATGCCTCTCACGCATGTAATACGAGTTCGATTCTCGTACCCACTACTAACTGATAATCAGCCTGCTAGTTTTTCTAACAGGCTTTTTTATCACATTACATTTAAAATTATATCGTTATATTCCCGTTTATTCCCACTTATTTCACTACATTTACTGGCAAATTTGCCAAAACCCTTAAATTCATATCCAAATGGCAACAGCAAAATTCAACTTAGACAAAAGAAGTCTAAAGAAAGATGGTACATATCCAGGGAAATTCACATGGCAAAGTTGGGTAACTTTAGCTATCCTATTAATAGGGATATTGGTTTATCTTTTTAGTGGTAAATAGATTTACTCATAAAATAATGATCATTAGGAAAAGGGGGGAAATGCCTTTTCCACCCGATTCATTGATTTGCGTCAACTAACTTTATGCTTTTGCAAACAGTATCAATTACTGCTTATCAGAACACATTATAGCTCTATTTAGAAAATCATTCACATAAATGATTCTTATTTGTAATTTATAAATGCATGCCGATATCCTTGTATTTTATTCCAGTTCCCTCTTGTAAAATCCGGTATCTCTACAGGGACAGATCCGTTCTCAATCGAAAGTTTAGTCAAAGGAATTAGTGAACACCATTCTGCAAGATCATAAACATCCATATCTAATGGCAATCCGTGATGCAGGCAATAGATTAATCTCGAATCCATGATGAAGTCCATACCACCGTGTCCACCTACTTCTTTAGCCTGTGCTTCCATGGTTTTGACAATAGGATCTTTATACTGATTCATTAACCGGTTCTTTATTTCTTCGGGTATATACTCATGAGCAGTAAAGTTTTGCCCGCTTGTAATATCCGAAGGCAAATCACTGCTATTCAATGCATAACCCTCCACCGGATATTTATTGGCAAATCCTTTAGTACCTGTGAGTTGGTATAAGCGACTGTAAGGACGTGGCGAAGCTACATTGTGCTCAATCTGAATTGTCTTTCCTTTTTCCGTACGTATTAAGGTAAGTGTGACTTCTCCGTTTTTCACCTTTTGCGCATCTTCACTATTTCCATGTTCTTTCAAATACTGAGGTAAAGAGAGAGGATCACTGTCCATTGCCACCAAATATTTCATCCGATCGCCACGATGAATATCGAGTAGCTGACAAGCTGGTCCCATACCATGTGTGGGATACACATCTCCCCTATTATTGAGATTGTATTGCATACGCCAGTCTGCGTTGTAGTCTCCCCAGTAATCTTGCAAACAATGATTATAAGCACCTTTTACATGGGTAATATCTCCAAATAGTCCTTGTTGTGCCATGTTCAGAGTTGTGATCTCAAAGAAATCATATACGCAGTTTTCCAACATCATACAGTGCTTTCGAGTACGTTCTGCCGTATTTACAACTTCCCATATCTCTTCCAAACTCATGGCTGCAGGTACTTCACAAGCCACGTGCTTGTCATGCTCCATAGCATAAACCATCATGGGGGTATGATGTAGCCAATCAGTAGCTATATAAATAAGGTCGATATCCGGTCTTTCGCACATTTGTTTCCAGGCATCCTCACTACCATAGTATTCAGTTGCTTCAGGCATATCAGCCTGGTGAAGCATTTGTTGGCAACTATCTACTTTCGATTGATGCAGATCACATAGTGCTTTTATTTCAATTCCTTTTTGATAAGTAAAACGTCGGATGGCTTCACTACCTCGTGAGCCTAATCCGATAAATCCAATACGTACAGTTTCAATAGGAGGACAAGTTAACCCAATAGCATCCTGCTGCCCCAAAGGGCGTTCAGGAGTAAATACCACAAGAGACTTGACATCCTTACTTTCTTTTTGCATATTTGCAGTAAGAAACAAACCTGCTGCTATACAAACAACTGCAAGTATAATAGTCAACGGAATGTATTTTTTCATGATATAGAATTTAGAGATTGATAATTAATGCTTCTTTTCTTCTTTTATGCTCTAAGGTTTATACTTTAAAAGAGCTGTTGAGCGATTAAAATACTCACAAGAATATAAAAATAAAATATTAATTAACACTTTGACATTTATGTGCCTCCAAAAGGCTTTCAAAAATGATGTAAGTAGACGATAATTTCGTTTTTTTCTTGGTAGACAATGTAAAATTATCTATATTTGGAAACTTCTTTTTAATGCTCTGGCTCTTATATTCTTTTTATGAATTTAAATAATTCGTGTATGTCTATTATAAAACAATTATTTCTGAAAGGAGGAAAGTATGGAAGAACGCATACTTTTTTCTAAGATACAGCAAGGAGACACAGCATCTTTTGAATGGTTGTACAAAAAGTATCATCCTAAAATGTATATGTTCTGCAAAGGACTCCTACATGACGAGGATAAAACAAAAGATCTTGTTCAAGAATGTTTCATTGCCTTTTGGGAACACCGTACTCAGATTAATGCACCGGAAGCAATAAGCGTCTATTTATTCCGCATCATGAAGCATCTTTGCTTGAAACAAATCCGGCGGGATTCATTACTCAACAATTTTTCTAATATAAATGAAGTGGCATTGAGAGAACTGGAGCTTTCTTATTATACCCCTGAATGCAATATTCTAAATGATTTATACTTTAAAGATCTGAATGAACAATATCAGGAAGCGCTTGATAAGCTACCCAAACAATGTCAAAACATTTTCCGAATGAACCGGAATGAGGGTATGAGAAGTGAAGAGATTGCCGCAGCACTGAACTTGTCTGTTCGTACTGTTGAAAATCAATTGTATAAGGGGTTAAAACAAATTAAGAAGTCAATGCAGGGATATCTTCCTTTATTGACTATCTTATTAATTAAGAACTTTTTAAAATAATATTGTGATGATTAGTGTCAATGAAGATTATTTTATGAAATATCTGAAGAATGAACTTACTGAGGACGAGACACGCCAATTAGTAGCATGGTTGCGTGATAACAAAGAGAATCAGAAGTTTCTTTTTTCATTGAAAGATTCTTATCTGTATCTAAATTATGAAAAAGATAAGAAAGAAGCCAATACTGAGCATGAATGGAAGAAATTCTCAGAAAGAACCGGTCTCGCTCCAAAATCAGCTCCTTTAGGCAAGCCTTTTACCTTGAAACAGGTTTGGTCCTCTGCAGCTATCATCCTGTTGGGTATTCTTAGTGGTTGGATAGCAGGAACGATTTATACAAGATTGAATATGCCACAAGGGTTAGTGACTTTAGAGACAGAAGTAGGACAACAAGCAAAAACCATATTGCCGGATGGAACAACAGTGCTTCTGAATGCTTGTTCCAAGCTGACCTATTCTCTGGAAGGCTGGAATAATACGCGCGACGTACGTTTGGAGGGTGAGGCAATCTTTGATGTAGTACACAAGGAAGATAAACCTTTTTATGTGCACACCTATAACTATTGTGTCCGTGTATTAGGCACGAATTTTAATGTAATGGCATATGGAAATGATCCGGAAGGGGTCGTTACATTGAAACATGGTAAGGTAGAGATTGGCATAGCGGGTAGTAACAAAAATATGTTTCTTCAGCCGGGAGAAAGTTTTGTATATGACAACCAAGCCGGAACCTATCGGATAGAACAACGTTCGTTAAAGCATGTCTATGCCTGGGAACGTAAAGAGATTATCTTTGAAGGGCATACGCTGGAAGAAAAGAAAGAAGAGCTTTCAAGACATTTCGGATATAAGTTTGAGGTAGCTCCGGAATTACAGAAAATGAGCTATAAAGCTACACTTCGCGACGAAAGTTTGAATGAATTTCTTGCGGCATTGGACAGTATTACTCCACAAATGTCCTACCATATTGATGTAAACCGAAAAATAGTCAAAGTGAGAAAATAAACGCATGGAAAAGATAAAGACTACTTTGATAGGAGCAGGATACCGAGGAAAACAACTGCTGCAATTCCTACAAAACTTTCCTTTTTTTGAAGTAATGGCAGTTGCCGATCCGTATATTGAAGAAACCGATATACCCGAAATTGTTTGTTACAACAATGGCGAAGAAGATTATTTAAATATGCTTGACCGGCATAAACCGGAATTGGTGTTCATCACTTCTCCCTGGCAGTGTCATGTTAGCCATGCAATACAATGTGTGGAGAGGCAGTGTCATATTGCTTTGGAGATAAAAGGTGGACTTTATTTAGACGAGTATCAACCCCTGATTGATTTGGCAGAGCAAAAAAATTGTCGTGTTTTTCCTTTAGAGAATACGCTTTTCCGACGAGATATTTTAGCTTTATGCAATATGGTGAATGCCGGTGTATTCGGAGAAATTATATATATGCGCGGTGGATACCGACATGACTTACGCTCTTTATTGTTAGATGATTCCGGCAACATCGGTCATCGTGGTAAAACAGAAAGTGTATGGCGAAGCAAATTCTACCAGAGCGAAAACGGCGATCTTTATCCGACACACGGATTAGCTCCTCTTTGCATGATCGCCGGTATCAATCGGACAGATCACTTCAAATCTTTGACCTCGCTGGCTTCCAAGTCGGCTGGTTTATTGCAACGGATAAAAGACCTGGGTGGAGATACAAATGTAGAAATCAAGATGGGAGATATTGTTTCTACTCAAATAGAAACTGAAAAAGGAATTCTTATCTCGCTAATTCATGATACCACGTTGCCTCGTCCTCGTAGTTTGGATTTTGAAATACAAGGAACAAAAAGTATATGGCAGGGAGATAATAGCCGCATCTATGTGGAGGGTGTCAGCCCGGATGAAACCTGGGAATCTGATCTCTCCTACATTGAGCGTTACGAAAGTCTATATTGGCAGCAGTGGGGCGAAGATGCTCTATTACAGGATGCGCATCATCAAGGCATGGATTATATTATGTTGAAAGCATTAGAAGCTGATTTACAAGGAAAACTTGTCTACCCGGCTACTCTCAACGATCTTGCTTTGTGGACTTCCGTTTCTCCCTGGTCAAAAGTTTCAATTGCTGAGCGAAAAACAATTTATTTTCAATAATAAAAGAATCTTTATTCTGAACTGTTTCAAAAATTAAAAAGGTCCGTCGTTTCCGGCGGACCTTTATTAGTAGCGTTATTCAAAAATTAAGCTACCTATTGAAGCGTGTATCTCAGCGTAAAATTACCACTACCATTAGGAGTAACTGTAGCAGGATTACCATCCGAAATAGTAATTCCATCTTTCAAATCGACACTTACCTTATAATATCCTTCAACAGTTGGTAGTGTGAAATGAGTTGCATTACCGTTTAGTATATTAGAATTTGCATCGAAGTTTACGTTCGGTAATTCTATTTTTATTTCACCGGAAGGATTTGTCAATATAAATGCTACATCTCCTCCCCAACTGAACACGTAACATGTACCTTCGTAAACAAAACTGTTTCCTACGCGTACTAATGGAAGAGCACTATCTACCTGCCAATTCTGAGCAGTACCTGCTTGGGAATGCGCCCAACTCCATCCATACATATAGATTGCATCCGGATATCCACTTGCCGGACGGGCATAAGAGCTACCACTGAAAGCATCTATCTGAATAAAATATTTGCCGGTAGAGCTTGTCAAAGTCCAATTTGCGTTACCACTACCCGCGAACAAATCTTTATTGGGAGTGCAGAGCGATAAATCCACAGTATTGGAACTAATCGTCTCTCCTTTTGTTAGTTCAACTTCACCTTCATAGATATAGCTTGTGCCACTCTTTAATTGCAATTGAGTGCCGGCAAAATCAATGCTATTTCCTAAAATTACACCGTTTGCTTTTACTTGTTCATTTGTAAATTCAAGCGTACGTTCACTGCTAATAATAGAAACTTTAGTACATTCATCTCCTTCAAAATACACACGGATTTCAAAAGCACCACCTGCAGTAACCGGGAAGCTCTTACTTGTATCATATGCCGAACCAGTCGTGAGTTGAGTACCGTTCCATAATATAAATGAATCTTCTCCGGCCTTCTTCAACTGGAAGGTTCCTGCTGCAATAGAACCCCACATTCCTGTTTCTACATTATCTCCTTCGGGTGGGAACCAAGTATAGTAACGTAAATCACCACTTTCATATCCTTGCATACGCATTTTCGCTTTCTCTTCTTTTATTTCTCCATCTTGCCAGTGACCGGAAATAGTACCGAGAATATAATAACTATCTATAGATGGAAGAGACGTCCAACCATGTCTTTCTCCAAAAGTCAGTTCAAAAGTTTTAGGATTGAATGTGATTTTGCAAGAGGCTTCAATATCGCCACCAATAACAATGGAGTCTTTGGCCATTGTTTGGATTTCTCCATTGACAGTTCCCCAATATAATCCTGTATTGGTAGGAGTTGGAGAAATAATACCTTTTATGTTGGCAGGAAAAGTCTCATCAGCTTCAAATACATCTCCGTTCGGATATAATTCGACAACAGACTTATTGCCCAACAAGAGGTATAACCTGTTGAAGGTTGGTACTTGTAAGGATGTTAAATCAAAACTTTGTACCGCCTCTCCACTCCGGCTGTTTTCCAGAATCACCTCCACTTTAAAAGTTCCTTCTTCTGCATTTTTCGGAAGAGGGATAGAGAATGATTCATTCATTTGAAAACTCTGTCCCAACAACATCTGCTCTTTACGATAGAGTTCTGTATCATTTTCGTCTTTCAAAAGAATGGTATACATTTTAAGATTCTTTTCGTCTGTTAATGTACCCGTTACGGAGACCTTATCTCCATAGAAAAGTCCACTTTGCGGAGATACAACAATGTTCATCTCCGGCTTGGGGGCATTACCTGCATTTGCAGGTTCATCGTCATCACAACCGCAAAAAAGTAACGGTAGAATAGCTGATAGTAATATAAAAAATCTTTTTAAGGACATAATCATATTTTTTAAGGGGTTAAGCTTTAAGGAATATTTTGTGGTCATACATCCACTTGACAATCAACAGTACGATAGCTGATTGAAAACAAATGCCAACCAAAGGATAATACACTCCGAACCACTGTTGTAGCCCAAAAAACAAAGAGTCTGATATACTGCGGAAGTTCACCACTTCAAACAAACAATATGCAGCTATGGAATTCATTCCATAATAATTGAGCCAATTTACTGCTCCCGACTTCCATCCTTTTATATCAATCAGGTAATAAAAGATACCCATGAGCAAGAAGCAGACACCACCATAAAAAAGGGTCATCGAACTGCTCCATATACGTTTGATAATTGGAAAAAGGGGATCCATCAACAAAGCCGCAGCCACAAGGAAGCCCCCCACCAGCAATAATACTTTCAAACGTTGAACAGGTTCTTTCCGAAGTCGGAGAATATGACCGGCAAAGCTGCCGAGCATCACAGTAACTATGAAATTCAAACTACTTAATATCCATGTGTAGTGGTAAGACGAATCGAAACTCCATGTTCCGTTTGTCCAGATAACTCCATCACGCAAAGAACCCAACACACAACGGTCTATCTCCTCTGCAATATTAGTTCCCGGTTCATAATTCATGTCACCTATTGTAGCAAAAACCAATAAATAAGTTATGAAACATAGAACCGTAAAACCAATTTGCGTACGAAATGAGCACCATACGTAAAGCAGAGCTGCTACCACATACCCCACAGCAATCGCCTGGAGTGTATTTGCAAAAATGTGAAATTGCCTGATGTCTAATGCTAATAAGTTTCCTTGTACTACCCAGCCCAAAAAGAACAAGACAAAGAAACGCTTAAAAAGCCGGAAATAGAAATGACGGTCTATCTTTTCTCCTTGTTTGTATTTTGACATGGCAAACGGGATGGTGATGCCGGACATAAACATAAACAGTGGCATTATCAAATCCCAGAATGCAACGCCCTGCCATTCTACATGAGTGAATTGGTTGGTAATAGCATCCAATGACGGATTATTCTCTATTTCCAGCCAGGTCATAAGAATGGGTTGAAGCATCAACAAGCAGAACAGGTCAAAGCCCCTTAACAGGTCCAAGGAAGCCAAACGTTTATTAGCAGTTGCCATAAGTTATTTCTTTAAAGTAAATCTAATGGGTGATTGGCTCGCGGGCAAATCTGAAGATGCACTTACCTGAATGTCTATGCCCAGGTCATTGTATCCGGTTGCTGCTTCCCAACAATCTTTATTACCCAACCGAATAGCATATTCCGGTCGGTCATGTATAGTACTCACCGGATCCGGCAGATACAAATACAATTTGTAATCCCCTACCGCCAAATCAGTGGGCAATGTAACCTTGGCATTTATAGTCTCAACTTTATAGGGCTGCCATTTCCGTGGATCATCCGGCAAGGAGGCTACATAAGTAGTCTTTCCATCTTTTGAACGCAAAATCAATTCAACTTTTCTCGCATTAAATGGAGGAGCATAGCCCAAATTCTGCAAGGTGATAGCCGCATAAAGCTCACTACCCGGAGCATGTTTTTCAGAATACTCCCCTTTCTGCAAGACAATCCTATACCCCATTTCACGGATAATCCTGTCCATACATCCACCTGTGATCCAGGTATCGTTTACTCCTTTGTAATAATCTTCATTCAGATAAGACCAACGAAGATTACGCATCTCTGCTTGTGCCTTGTCACAATCGGCAGGATCTACCCCTTCCGGCGGACAAGTTTCTCCACCTATCGGCAGATAAAGTCCCTCCGCATTCAAATAACTTTTATCAACAGCTACGTCTGTATAAGTACCATAATCATCAACACTGGCCATGAAACAATCGTTATGATGTCCTATTCGGGCTACAACTTTGCCACTGAATGCATCTTCTGCTTTGATAGCAGTCTTCACCCCTATATAATTGCGTTTGTAATTGGGGGTTCTCACTTGCACGGTACGGTCTGTCGGCAAAACTTCCAGAATTTTATCCAGTATCGCTTTACGGGCTGCATCATTATTCAGATTATTGGTCGTATAGTACCATTCTCCCCATGAACCAATAAAACCTGCCTGCAATACAGCAATCACATCTTTATCTTCCTGGAGTATAGGTTTAATTTGATCCAGATGTTGCAGGATGACCGCGAGTGGTGCATCCGGTTCATCCATCGCCAGAGAATAAGCAAAACGCAGAATCATTTTTATACCTGCCTTACGGGCTACCTCCATGTCTTGTTTAATCTGTGAGAGGAATGCATCGCTAATCGGTGCATTCTTGAAATCTTTCAGATAATAAAGACGATAGATAAGGGAAATCTGTTTTTGTCGGTAACTACGCAATGTTTGTTCCGAAAGTGCAGGTGTACCCTTGCTGTCTGTATATTTGTAGAAACCACGTTCAGGGTTAGGGAACAGTTCATTCGTTGATATATAATTCACCGTTTTTGTCGGGCCAACTTCCGTTTCACCACCATTAGAACCCTTGTCGTCAGCATTCGACTGATTATCACTTCCACATGCCGTAATACCCAAAATAAACAAGAAAGGTAATAAGGCCATTAAACTACTTCTTTTAAACATTCTATTTATCATAACCTGGATTTTGTTTTACTTGCCCTTTACCATCTGTTATGACAGAAAGAGGCAACGGATATAATTCTTTATATTTATTCGCATAAGGAGTCTGAGTTACAGCAATAGCACGTTGTACAAATTTATCATGACGAATTAAATCTGCACGGTATTGTCCATTCTCACACCAGAATTCATGGCTTCTTTCTGTCAGAATCTGATCAATAAATTTTTCCTGAGTATTGACATCCTCCAATTTCAGAGCTTTCAGTTTAGCACGTTCACGTATTGTGTTGACATACCCCAAAGCTTCGGTGTAATCTTTTGAAGTTGCTTCCGGTTTCATAACAAGTGCTTCTGCCAATGAAAGATACACATCTGCATAACGATAAATGATCACATCAATATCAGAATAGCCACCCGAACCTAATACTGCCGGATCATATCCGATCTTCAACGGAATAGGCCCTGTTGCCAAAGGTGAACCGGGAGTATTACGATCCACTACTTCTCCGGCTGCATTTGTGTAATGGCTGAGTAAATAAGTCTTTCGGGTATCAGCAGACTCAAATGTATCATAGAACCACCAGGTGCTGGTACATATACCCCAACCGGCTCCCATACCATTTTGGTTAAAATCAGTAGGAAGTGCTCCCATATGCCATTGATTCATGCTCGGACCCTCGCCAGAAGAAGGGATAGCCCAAATAATCTCTTTATTGGCACTCCCTTGCCCACCAAGTTCAAACATAGCAGGATAGTCACTCATTAGTCGGTATCCATATTTGGAATCCATCAGTTCGCGAGCTAAAGTTTCTACCTTAGTATAGTAATCTTTGTTACTTACCGTTTCATGCAAATAGAGACGGATAAGCAACATTTTAGCCAGCCCTCTGCTGAATTTACCATACTCCGCAGCTCCCGGATAAGGAAGGTGTTCAGAGGCAAATATAAGATCACCTTCAATGAACTTCACCATTTCTTCATGCGATAACCGTGGCAAAGGAACTTCTTCCAGAGGATTTAGTAAGACCTCAATCGGAGCCACAACCAAAGGTCCATACATATCAAATAAGATGTAAGAAAGCATACCGCGTGCACATCTGACCTCTGCACTATAACGGGCTTTCAAATCGTCTGATAATGAACTTTTTTCAATGTAATCCAATACGAGCGTACAGCGACTAATCTTATTGGCATATCCGTAAGGCTCTTTATTTTCATAATAAAAGAAAGTCACTCCTTCTGTTTCCGGAAAGAAATTGAGTAACGAACAGTCGTATGCCGGCCCCCACGTTTGGGTCAGAATTTCAGTGGTTGCATCATTTACAAACATCACTCCCCGTTCAGAAGGAGAATGTATTCCATCCCACCAGTTACCACGAAGTGGGTAATAACAGGAAAGAACCAAGGCTTTCAGGTCTTCCTCACTTTTGGGAAAATTTGAAGGATTGATCTCAGAATAATCTACAGGATCAAGATCAATACAGCTACTCAGGCAGGTACCTATAAATACGATGGCTGCCAGATATGTTTTAATGTATCGTTTCATTATACTTGATTTTAGCGTTAAAAATATCAGAATGAGATATCAACTCCGAAGCTGAATGTTCTCGCATTGGGATATGAAGCGGTATAATAGTCCGTTTCAGGATCCAACCCGTCATAAGGAGTGATAATAAAAGCGTTGTTTATACTGGCATGTACGCGAAGGTTGGAAATCACTTTAGTTTTTGCCAACAAGTGTTTGGGCAATGTATATCCTAAAGTAATATTCTGCATACGGATAAACCATGCTTTCTGGTAATAGAAATCACCGGAACTATACGTATTTTCCCATCCCTGGAATGTGCTGGGGTTGGTTGTAGACGGATTATCCCAAGTCCAACGATCTTTAACCGAGCGGAGAGCATTCAAGCCATACCGGGCAATACCGTCACCGGAAATTCCATATTCCATTGCGGTGGGATCTTCCATGATACGGTCAAACATTCCATTGAGGTGGAAGCTAAGATCAAAATCTTTGTACTTGAAAGTATTCGTCATTCCTGCCAGCCAACCCGGATCACTGGTTCCTATTAATTCCATATCGGCATCATCAATAATGTTGTCCGGATGCCCCAACAGTTGAAAACGTCCGTTTTCGTCAACCACCGGATCACCATTTGCATCGCGCACATATCCGTTGATATCTTTGATTACCAATTGTCCCGGAAGCAACAAAGGTTGTGCATCGGGCACTTTTTCACCAATTTGCAGAATATGATCGGCACGACGGGAGTAAATGGCTCTGATAGGTGCGTCATATTTTTCATATACGGCTGGTTTCCAGTCTGGGGTACGTTCTTTCCAACGGTCTTTGTACTTTGTAAAAGTAAGATCGGTAGACCAAAAGAAGTCTTTAGTCACAATATTTTTGGTATTCAGAGTTACTTCAATACCGGTGCTCTTCGTCTTTCCAATGTTCGCAATCACCTGCGTTATAGTCTGATAAGAATTTAAGGGTTTATAGTTCAAAAGATCTGAAATAACCTTATAGTAATATTCCACAGAACCACTGATGCGTCCATTAAAGAAGCCGAAATCAAGTCCCGCATTCCATTCGGTCGTTGTTTCCCATTTCAGGTCGGGGTTTTCCAGACGTCCTTGAAACACACCAATTTGCTTAGATTTATCTTCTTTATTATAGGCTTCCTGAGCATAGTAACTTGCAAATGCATTTGTGCTGATATCAGCATTACCGGTTTGCCCCCAGCTAAGTCTCAGTTTTAACATACTCAACCAGTCAGAAACTTTCGCCATAAAATCTTCCTCACTAATGGTCCACCCTAAAGCAACAGAAGGGAAATATCCCCATTTGTGGTTTCTGGCAAATACACTGGCACCGTCAGAACGCAGAGTAGCTGTCAGTAAATAGCGGTCTTTTAGGATATAGTTGGCACGAAAAAAATAAGAAAGCATCTTATTTTCCGAACTGCCGGAGCCTACTATCTTGTTTCCTCCACCGGCTCCCAGATTGTTGTAAATAAATCCGTCCGTCAGGAAATTATTGTTTCCTGCATTCACTCCTTCATAATTGAATTGTTCGTAAGAAGTTCCTGCCAACAGATTTATTTTGTGGATTTTTGCAAAAGTTTTCAGATAGGTTGCCGTAGCCTCAAGCAAGTATTGGTTGTTATCCATACCGTATACGCTGGCTACTCCCTGCAGGTTGTATCCATTTAAAGTACTTTTAGGCTGATATGTTTTTCTACTTTGGGCAGCACGGTCTATGCCTGCATTTACACGCAATGTCAGTCCGTCCAAAGGACGTGCTTCGACGAAGATGTTACCCAATACACGGTCCGTATTGCCACGGTCCACGTTATTCAATAAAGAATAAGGATTCGGACGGGTACCAACCAATGGATTGGTAGGGTATTTGCCTGTTTCAGGATCATAAGCCTGTATTTGCGGCCCCATTTCGACGGCCGAACGGATAAGGCCTGAATTTTCCCATTTATCCGAACCGAGTTGTGTATTGTCATTAATAATACGAGTCATCGTCAGGTTTAGCCCGGCTTTGAATATATTCAAAAACTCCTGGTCGATATTGGCTTTCATCGTGTAACGGGTCATTCCGGAGTTGCGTATAATACCTTCATGGTTGAAATAGTTGAATGACAACATGTATTGAGTTCCCTTATTTCCACCTTGCAAATTGATGTTGTGTTCCTGAATCAACCCGTTCCGTGTTACCAAATCCAACCAGTCTGTACCCGCTCCCGCATTGGCTATTTCTTGTTCTGTGTACGGACGGTTATATCTGATACCATTGACGGGAGACATTAACGCTTCCTCCAACGTTTTTGTACCCCAGGGAGCTACCTTATTATTCCAGATCCACAATTCCCAACTTGTTTTGTTTTTCTCTTTCATCCATTCCGGTAGAGAAAGTAAGTCATAAGTATCCGAATATTTCTGATAAGAGTAATTATAAGAATAGCTAACTTTCGTTTTTCCTTCTTTTCCACGTTTGGTTGTGATGATTACTACACCGTTGGCTGCACGAGCACCGTAGATAGACGTAGCACTGGCATCTTTCAATACTTCAATAGATTCTACATCGTTAGGATTCAAGAAGTTGAGTACACCCTGTGTTCCCGGGTCCATTTTACGGTCTGAAGAAGCAATCTGGTCTAACTTTGCAATTGGAAATCCATCTACGATATACAACGGATCATTGTTTGCATTGATAGAACCGGCTCCACGTACAAGAATATCGAGCCCCCCACCCGGCTGTGCACTATTTTGACGAACATACAAACCAGCCGCTTTTCCTTCCAGGGCATGACCGATAGAAGAAATGCCTGCCAGTCCCATCTCGTCTGCTTTTATTGTAGAAATAGCTCCCGTCAAATCTCTCTTTTTAACAGTACCATAGCCTACAACAACTACATCGTCAAGCATATTTATATCTTCTTTAAGAACTATCCTCTGCCAATTGTTATTCTTTAAAGAGATCTCCTGAGGAATGTAGCCGACATACGTTACAACGATAGCATCACTGTTGTCTGGCAGTACCAACCGATAATTGCCATCACCGTTGGTTATTGTACCAGCCGCTTTTCCCTTGACTTGAATACTAACCCCTATCAGCTGGGTTCCATCTTCTCCTACTACACTTCCCGCTATTTCTTTCGGAAGTGCCTTCCCCCTTTGAAGCTTTGAGTTTTCTTGTTTCTTCAGAAGAATCTTCTTGTTGGCAATTGTATAGGTAATATTTGTACCACTCAATACCTTGTTCAGTACTACCCTTACATCCTGATTCTGTACTTTCACATTTACAAGCCGATTCACATCCACACTTTGTTCTTCAAAGAAAAATTTATAGTCCGTCTGTTGTTCCACTTGTTTAATAAAAGTAGAGAAAGGCTGGTTGATTAAATCCAGAGTAATTGCTTTTTGGGCGTACACAGGTAAAGATACCCACCCACCAAATAGAAGTAAAAGGCTTAAACAGAGTCTTCGTATGAGGCTCGCTGTCATAAGATGCCCCTTTCGTGCTCTTTTCATACGCGTAAGATTTTAATTGTTTAACTAAGGTTTTATGAAATCTCGTTTATATTATACAAAGAGGCAATCGGAGGAAAAAATACTCATTCTTTTTTTATGTTATAAAGCATAAAATATTCAGGTTGGGTATCTATGAGAAGATAGAAACCAAATCAGGTATAAGCTGACAATCTTATATTTGAAAAATTCAACCAGACTCTTCTATTGTTAATTATCATTTTATTCTTAATATTGCAATGAGTATTCTAACCATCAACCGTCTCTTTATAAAATAAGAGGCCAAAGCACGAAAAGAAAAGTCATTTCAAAATATATCCCAACTTAAATAATTAACATAATATTATGAAGAAAGCATTTATTAGTATTTTGATCTTATGTTCTGCTGTTTCTGCCATAGCACAGCAGTATGAAACAGCCGTAGCACCATTGAAAGGTGAAAAATGGTGGGGTGGTTTGGTTGCGCTGGGTAGCCACATGCCTTTTACTTCAACAACAGAATGGTACGATTTGAGTAAAAAGAACCTGAACAACCAGATTGTTCCGCTGATATTATCTTCCGAGGGCCGTTATATCTGGAGCGAACAGCCTTTCCGCTTCCGATTGCAAAATGACACACTACTTCTCAGTTCTGATTATGAAAAACTAAATGCTGTTTCTGCCGGAAAGACACTAAAGGATGCTTATCTGAGTGCTTCGGCTCAACACTTTCCACCTTCCCAGAAAATACCGGAAGAAATATTCTTCTCCAAACCGCAGTATAATACATGGATTGAGTTGATGTACAACCAGAATCAGATTGACATAGAAAAATATGCCCAAGATATATTGGCTAATGACTTTCCGACAGGTATCTTTATGATAGATGATAACTGGCAGAAATATTATGGTAATTTTGAATTTAAGCCAGATAAGTTTCCGGATGCAGCAGGAATGATCGACCGTCTGCATAAACAGGGATTCAAGGTAATGTTATGGATAGCTCCCTTTGTTTCTGCAGATAGTCCCGAGTATCGTTTGTTGGCAAAAAAAGGGTATTTGGTAAAGGAAAAAGACGGTATCACACCGGCTATGATACATTGGTGGAATGGCGTAAGTGCTTGTTATGATATGACAAATCCGGAGGCAGCTTCTTATCTGGAAGAACAGTTGCTTACTGCCCAAAGAAAATACGGAATTGACGGTTATAAATTTGATGCAGGTGATGTAAACCATTTTACAGGCGAATATGCCTTTCATGATCCGACTGCCAATGCATGTACTTTTTCTCAAAAGTGGGCAGAACTAGGATTAAAGTTTCCGTATAATGAATTCCGTACTTCATTCAAGTTGGGTGGTCAAGCAATTGTACAACGTTTGGGTGATAAATCTTATTCCTGGCAAGCTTCCTCGTTGTTAATTCCTGATATGATAGCGGCTGGCTTATTAGGGCATGCTTATACCTGTCCTGATATGATCGGTGGTGGAGAGTTCGGTTCATTTTTGAATATTGATACCGATAAATTCGATCAGGAATTGATTGTGCGTTCTTGTCAGATTCATGCATTCATGCCAATGATGCAGTTCTCAGTAGCTCCCTGGCGCATTCTTGACAAGAGACATTTGGATATATGTCGTAAATTTGCTCAATTCCATGAACAGATGGGAAGTTATATTTTGCAAGTAGCTATACATGCTTCTCAGACAGGCGAACCCATTGTGCAACATCTGGAATATGCATTTCCGCATCAGGGATTTGCCGATTGTCATGATCAGTTCATGTTAGGCGATAAATATATGGTAGCTCCTATGATAACAAAAGGAACTCATAGGACTGTAAAACTACCTAAGGGTGAATGGCGTGATGATATGGGTAAAAAGTTCAAAGGTCCGAAAACATTTGAAATAGAAGTTCCATTAGAACGTCTGCCTTATTTCGAACGTATTAAATAATACATTTTTATGTGCATTCACCGAAATGTCCCCACTAAGTAATACAAGCGATATGATTGTTAGCGGATTCAACTTAATGGGGGCACTTCAATAAAACAAACTATCTTTTCCATCCGATTCATTGATTTATGTCAACTGATTTTGTATTTTTGCAAATATTATCAATTACTACTTATCAGAACACGTTATGGATCTATTAAAAGAAACAGTAGATGCTGTTGTAAATTCCCGATTTCCGGAAATGAGTAAAGAGGGGCGCGAACTGTTGGCAGAAGTCCTGATACGCAGAGAAAGTAATAAGGGAGAAATTGTGCTAAATGAAGGGCAGGTTTCGCATGATTTAATCTTCGTCGGAAAAGGGATGCTTCGCCAGTTCTATTACAAAAACGGAAAAGATGTTACTGAGCATTTTTCATACGAAGGCTGCATCGTAATGTGTATTGAGAGTCTGCTTAAACAAGAACCAACCCGGCTGATAGTAGAGGCGCTGGAACAATCCACCCTCTTCCTCTTTCCCTACAATGCGTTGCAAAGATTGGTAGAAACATCACCGGAAATCAATATGTTCTATCGAAAGATACTGGAATATTCTCTTATCGTTTCACAGGTAAAGGCAGATTCTTGGCGCTTTGAAACAGCACATGAACGTTATAACCTGTTACTCAAGCATCATCCGGAAATTATCAAACGGGCACCACTATCACACATAGCCTCCTATTTGTTGATGACACCCGAAACACTAAGCCGGGTCCGGTCGGGAGTATTATAAAAATCCTCCCTCAACTTCGTCTATACTCTTTGGGAGACATCCCAACATAGTGCTTAAAGTATTTGCCAAAGAAAGACTGATTGGCAAAATGAAGATATTCGGCTATCTCCTGCACACTCATTTCAGAGGATTTAAGTAAAGCGCGTGCTTCAAGAATCACAAAATTATCAATCCATTCACCTGCCGTTTTGCCACTCACTTCTTTCACTACTCCGGAAAGATGTTTAGGAGTAAGACACAATTTATTGGCATAAAATATTACAGAACGTTCCATTTTGTAACAAGCAGACACTTCACGCATAAATTTCTCAAAGAGTTCTTCCTTACGCGTCTTGGGACGAATCTCATCAACAGGCATATGTTTGCGACAAAAGTTATAAACATCATAAAACATAGCCGAAAGGATACCTTTGGCTATCTCCTTACGGAATGCATTATCTTTCATTTTCACTTTCTTCCACAAGAAAGAGTGATATTCCAACATGCAATCCTGCTCGGTTTTACTCAAAGGTATACAGGGATGCTCTTTGATATAAAACATAAAAGAAAGCAACTCTTTCATCTGCGTAAAAGTCCGGTCTATAAACTGAGGAGAAACAGCGATATAAATAGCACTGAAATCGTCGCTGACACCCAAGCTTTGGATTATCTGGTCAGGAAGAGTCATCAGCAAAGTTCCGGCAGTTACTTCAAACTCTCTCAGATTAACTCCTACCTTTCCCGACCCGGTAAGGCAAACGGCTATCACAGCAGCATTAATACGGTTAGGAAACTCATCCATAGGAACATCCGAAACATCATCGAATATGGCAAAATCATTGTCTATAAAATCTATCCTCCGTAATCCCTGTACAGAGGCTATATTCACTTGTGGAATTACTTCATTCTCCATTTTATCGTATCTTTTTCGCAAATATATATATTATTTCCATTTATAATAACCTATATCTCAAATAAAGCGAAAAATAGAACAATTATAAATCAAAAAAATGCCATACGTTTTATTTCGCATGGCATTCATTCTGCATTTACAGACAAGTACAATCAGTTCATAATCTTAATACCGATAAAATAAGTTCTGGGCTGTGTAGGACCATAGAAATAACCCGAATCACGAAATTCTCCTTTATCAAGATCTTTCTGAAAACTATTGAATATGTTTTGTACACCACCATTCAGTTGCAGTTTGATATGATCGTGTAGTATAAAAGTATAGTTCAGTTTCAGATTAAGATCGAAAAATTGAGGAGTATGTTCCATACGATCTTCGGGGATATAACCCGCCATATGGGGTACAATCATCTTTCCGGTATAGGTACCCGACAGAGAAAAATCAAAGTGTTCCGTAGGTGCAGAGGTAAAAGTAAAGTATCCGTAATAATCGGGAGTACGGGGCATACGCCGGGTAGTCAGTGCAGGTATCCCCTCTTCTTCTACTGCGTCACGCCATACCACATCATGAGTATAACGACTACGTTGCGCTGTAAAGCCTAACTGGAATTGAACTTCACGCCCATGAGCAATCTTCGCATCAAGATTTGCGCCATAAACACGTGCACCATGAGCATTACGACGTTCTTTTATCATATCTCCGTTTTCATCTTCACCAATATTCACCAATGTAAACACATGACGCAGATCGGTGTAGAAACCTTCTAACAATATATTTGCCTGCCAATGTCCAATAGGCAATGTCCAGTCCACAGAGCCGCTGTAACTATTAGAACGTTCCTCACGCAAATTGTCTGCCAGCTTAATCTGAATACCTTCACCTCCTACGGCTGTCACATGAAGATCTTCGTCATAAGCCTGTGGAGCACGAAAACCGGTAGAATATGTGAGGCGTGCCTGAAGATTATCCATCGGCTTATAAAGCAGATTGACACGAGGACTGAAAATCAGTTTATCAATCAGGTTGTGCTTATCCATACGCAAACCAACGAGCATCGTGAGCTGTCTCATACGCCACTCGTTCTGAACAAAAGTACCGGCTATGCGTACATTTTGTTTCATGTCACGGTGATACCCGGTCATGACATCATGCAAGGCATTATCCTGATATTCAAAACCACCGGTAAAAGTGGCCGGAGCAAAAAGGCAATTATTCATCTGCCCCACATACATGCCACCCAGTACCCAGGTAAGATCATCTGTTTTACCATACGCTTTGAGATTCTTCTGAGCACCATAATAGCTGTTACGATCCGTATGCTGGATAGAACCGTATAAAGACATTTTATGTTTTGCTTCATTCCAATAGTGATCATAGCTCAATCCGCCACTATTAATAATATGTTTAGTCTGCTCAGTTATATCGGTTTCATGTGGTTGAAGGTTAAATTTGTTTCCGCCACGGCGAAACTCATTGGTAGTGTGATATTCAATATTGATACGGCTATTGTATGAAGGACGATAGTAAGCACGGAGTCCAAAGGTATTCATATTCAGTTTGCCCAATTCGGAAAAGCCGTCACCATCGGCATCATAAGGGTTGCGGTTACGATACGTCTCGTACAAAGCAATGCCATACGTATTATCTTTGGCAACGAGCGAAACATTCCCACCCATATATTGTTCCCAAGATTTACCATTCATATTTGACATCATGCTGGATACCTGAAAAGAATTACTGACTGGATCTTTCGTAATAATATTGATAGTACCTCCTACGGCATTAGCACCAAATAAAGCAGATCCACCACCACGCACTATCTCTACACGTTCTACCATATTCACCGGAATCTGTTCCAGCCCGTATACCCCGGAAAGGGCACTAATAACCGGACGGCTATTTATCAGGATCTGGGAGTACGGACCTTCCAAACCATTGATACGTACCTGTGGGAAGCCACAATTCTGACAGTTATTCTCTACACGAAGCCCCGACTGATAATTTAGTGACTTAGCAAGATCGGTAGAGTTTACCGTTTCAAATAGCTTTGCACTCATCACATTAACTACCACAGGAGCTTCCCGGCGGCTAACCTCATTACGATTGGCAGAAACCACTACTTCATCAGTCATGAAGCTCTCTTCCTCCAATTGGAAATGAAGAACAGCCGTAAAGTCTTTACTCACTGTCACTGTCTTCTCCTGGTTTTTATAGCCCATGGCTTGTACCCGCAGCGTATATTTACCCGGAGCAAGGTTACGAAACTCAAACTGCCCCTCATCATTAGAAACAGCACCGGACGTACGGAGCTTTTCGGGAACAGCACCATCATTATAACTAACCACACGTACAGTGGCATATGGAACATTCTCTTCGGTTCCTTTCACAATAACGTGACCGGAAATCATATTGCCCTCCTTGATAGGATTGACGGCATAAGTAATCATGCTCAGGCATAGAAGCATAAGCAGGATGATATTTTTTTTCATTCTGAAATTACAATATTATATATAATGAATAAAGAAAAAAAGAATAATAATTTAATAATCAACAACAAGGATACACTGAACGTATCTTCTACAGCAAACTATTAAATTATCATTTTCAAGCCCGGATTGCAGGCGGTGCACGAAGAGAAAGTACCCGCAAATGCATTCCTGACACAACAGGAATCTCCGGCTGTACTCCCACGTAGAAAAGTAACGGACGTACAGGATCTATTACATTGACCGGTATATCAGCTTCCAGCGAATGGAAAGAAGACAAGCGGTTAATTACAACAATCTCGGTTTTAGAGTGGGTATGTTTGCCATGACTGGGGTGAGAGTGAACTATCATGACACCATTGACGTAGTGTACATGGGTAAACATCGTAATGCCTGCCTGATACACGGTAAATAGCGTCAGCAACAGAAGGGATGATAGAACTCTTTTTATACGTCTCACCTGTTATAGTCTCTTTATTTTAAAATTGAGGTGCAAAGTTAAGCATTATCTCAAAGATTTTTAAATAAAAAGAGGATGTATTTAACAAATCACCTACAAATAGGTACAAAGTTTTTCGAGATACTTCTTATCCGTTTCATCAAAAGTGCTCAGCTGCTCACTATCAATATCGAGCACGCCCCACACCTCGCCGTCTTTTAGCAACGGCACTACAATTTCCGAACGAGACAGAGAGCTACAGGCTATATGTCCCGGAAAAGCATCTACATCAGGTACAATCAGTGTCTGCTTCTCCTGCCAGGCAGTACCACAAACCCCTCTCCCCTTACGAATGCGTGTACAAGCAATAGGTCCCTGAAAAGGAGCAAGCACCAACTCATTCTCCTTCACCAGATAAAACCCAACCCAGAAGAAGTGAAATGCCTCCTTCAAAGCAGCAGTAACATTAGCCAAGTTGGCTATTAAATCGGTCTCTCCTTCAACAAGAGACTTTATTTGTGGCAACAAAGAAGAATATTGCTCTTCTTTACTACCGGATATAAGAATTAAATTTTCAGACACAACAAGAATAATTAGTGATTAGTGATAAGTGATTAGTGATTAGTGATTAGTGAATAGTGAATAGTGATTAACAACTACACTATAGTCCGCATGGAACTAATCACTTACCACTAATCACTTACCACTATTTAAACAGTTTTTTATAATCTCTCTCTGCAGCCGGCACCGTCCAATCTTCTGGAATAAACTTCCACTGATTCAAAGCACGAGGATCGAGCGTACCTTTCTTCTCAATGTAATTCATCAGATAGTAGCGTAAATCTTTATCTGTGGAAAAGATAATACGGTCTTTCAACTCATTCTGAGGGATACCTGCACCTTTTGTCAGCAGTTCACCTCCCCCATTGCCACGATAAGAGTTGAGAGCAACCTTATAAATCTTATCCGTGCTGAAAGGAGTACCGTCTGCCATACTGATAATCGTCACTTTTTCCCCTTGGGGTTTCGTAACATCTACTGTATAAATGATGCCCGCAGCAGAATCAAAATTAAAGCTGAAGTTCTGAAACGAAGCACGATCTTCTGCTCCTTCACGACGTTTCTTCTTAAACCACAACAGATGATCATTGGGAGATTTCATCTGATTAGTCCACATATAATAAGAAGCTTCAAGAACGTCTTTTATCTCCCTGCCGGAAAGTGTCATCACATAAAGCATATTCTCATACTTATATAAATTGAACATATCGCTGACATGAATATCACCTTTTTTAATCTCGGCATCAAATGACAGCGGAGCAGTAAAAGAAATATCAGCACCGGATATATCAAGTTGCAGGGAATGAATAAAATCAATAAAAGCCGAAGGACCAAAATAGGCCGGACGGGTAGATATATCTTCAGTAAAAGTACCTATCTTTTTTGATACAAACTGCTCTACTGCATTATACTGAGGAGCAAATTCTTTTATAAAATCCTCACTGATACCATAGTCCTCTGTGGGAGTAAGCACTCCTTCAATCTGCTTGCTCTGCACTTTTCCATCTTTCAGTTTTACCGTCACATCCACACTGGAAACTACAATTCCATTACTGGCCGGATCAATAACCAACACAGAATCACCCGCAACATTCATAATCTTTTTACACTCACGGGCATGATCATGCCCCATCAGTACAATATCAAAACCGGAAACATTTTTTGCCACATTCAGTGATGCATTCTCATTATATTTACCAGACATACGAAAAGCATCCTGCCCGGCATGGAAAAGCCCGACTACAATATCCGGATTCTCTTTCTCACGGATAATCTTCATCCATTTCTGTGCCGTTTGCTCCATATCATCGAAGCGAAGTCCCTGCCACAAATTTTCAGAAAGCCATGCAGGAATAGCAGGAGTAATCATGCCCAATACTACTATTTTAACTCCGTCCCGTTCTAATACTTTATAAGGTTTCAGATGAGTTTCACCAGTGGCAGTATCAATAATGTTTGCACCAAGCACAGGAAAATTGCATTCGCCAATCCAACGATCAAAAACGCCGCGACCGGTTTCTACATCATGATTTCCCATGTTACCGGCATCATACTTCATATAGTTCATCATCTCGGCACAGAGATGAGGAGAAACCGTATCTATATAATTATAATAATAAGCGGTAGGCTGGCCTTGCAATATATCACCGTTATCAAGCAGAATAAGATTATCTTTGTAAGTCTCACGCTCCTTCTGCACCAATGCATAAATACGTGCCAGACTTCCTCCCCATTCTTTTTGGGTAATGAAATTATAGGGATAATAATTACCATGTACATCACTGGTCTGTACAATTTTCAATTTCACCTCACGCTCTTGTGCCGGCAACGCCAACATAAAGCATAACAGCAAGGTATAAATAGAAACAATTCTTTTCATAAGATTATAATGTTATAGGGTTATAATGTTATAGAGTTATAATGTTATAGGGTTATAGGGTTATAATGTTATAGAGTTATAAAGTTATAATGTTATAATTACGATATTGGCGTTATTGATTTTAAAAGAGTTATGTGGTCATCACATTATATAACTCTTTATAACCCTATAACCCTATAACTTCTCCCTATAACTTCTCCCTATGTGACCGGCATTGAAAATACAAAACGGGCTCCTTCGGTATAGTCCGGATCCACCCATATCTCACCACCCCATTTCTCAACAGTAAGTTTACAGATGGACAATCCCAATCCTGTCCCTTGTGCATATTCGTCTAATTTTTCAAAGCGTTCAAATACTAACTTTTGTTTCTCCTTTGGAATGCCGCAACCAGTATCAGTCACAGAGAAAAAGGCTAACTTCCGCCCTTTATCCACCGAAAAGTCCAAAGTAATAACACCATCTTGTGTAAATTTAGCAGAATTGGAAAGCAGATTAATAATAACTTGCTGCAACCGCTGTACGTCCGTATTGATTACAAAATCCTCATACTTACTGGTGAACACAAACTTATTATTGGATTTACGGGAAAAATTTACTGAAGTCAATACCTGCCGGCACAACTGAACTACATCACAAGGTTCTTTCGTCATCTTCACCCTGTCTGCATCGAGCCGGGAGAGATCAAGTATATCATTTATTAATCGAAGCAACAGGTCTGAATTGGATTTAATAATTTCCGAATACCCCTTTCTATCTTCGTCAGAACTTCCTTCGGCGGTCAACACATCCGAAAAGCCCACAATAGCATTCAGCGGAGTACGTATCTCATGGCTCATATTGGCCAAGAAGGCACTCTTCAGCCGATTGGATTCTTCGGCACGATCTTTGGCTTCACGCAAATCTACTTCCGATCTTTGCAAGTCGTCCTTCAAACGCTTTGTTCTGAAATAGAAAAAGAGTGAAATGATCAGTCCTCCTGCCAATATTACAAATATGCTGATTGCCGCCCATATCTGATACATATATTCCTGATAGAATGATACAGGCTTGCCAACAATTTCCACATGAAAAGGCAAAGATTTTGTATCCAGTTTCAATTCTTTCACTTTTTTATAGTCAAGCACAGCCTTGCTGCCTACTATCTCTACATGACTGACTGTATCTTTCGGATTGTCAAGCAAACGAATGGCTTCACGAGCCATTTCGCGACCAAAAGAACGGTATGCAGGAATTACCCCGCCTACAGCCCAATAACCCAGTCCAATGGAAGCCGGAGTAAAAGCAGGTACTGTGGGATTAGCCTCCATCATCATATAAGTGGCATTACGCATAAAATAGCTCTCATTCATATCCACACGCCAGGTACCCACCATGACCGCCGTGTTTTCGGGTAACTTCTGAAACTGATCCAGTATCGTATAAATTGTATTGGAACGCCCGTCCAACAATATCAAATCCATCTCCGGGAACTTCTTCATTTTTTCTCTCACAAGTGCCTGCATGGCAACTCCCCCATACGTATTATCGGATATGAAAGCGATATGACGTGTATCGGGATAGAAGTGTTTAAGTAATTGAATATTAGCCTCAATGTCATATTCGTAAACAAAGCCCGCCTTCACTTTGTGGTGTCCGAGATCATCAGAAAAGAAATCTACAGACTCCGGCATCCATTCTTTCAGGTTGATTGTATCTTCCGGCAAAATCACTGCATTACGGCTGGTCAAACTGCACATAGCCGGTATTTGTGCCACCAATGAGTCTTCCTGTGATAAATAAGACGCCCATGCCTCCTGCCCCAATAAGATAATAAGCTCCGGCCGTTGAGTACCCGTATATTTAGAAAGTATCTGATGCATCATTCCCTTCCACTGAGGAGCCTCCGAGAAACTTTTGCAGTTCATATTCTCAATCTCAATATTGTACTTACCACCGCATCTTGTATATTCATCCATGAAATCGGAGATGGTTACCGAAGTCTGATGAGCGGCCGGATTATAAGAGCAAATAATCAGAATAGACCGGGTATCCTGAGCTGCATAGCCCGCCACTGGCCAAAGAAAAACAATGGGAAGGAGGAAGGAAAAGACATATCGGATATATGGCAACATATTTATATATACGCGTTTTTTTGTTGCCGCAAATATACTAAAAGTTGGCAATTAATAGGAGATTAATATGTACATTTGTCAACGAATCATTATAAAAACATTTATGGAATTATTTCACAAGATGATTTCTGCTGCTTTGAATATATCAGAGAAGCAGGTCAATAACACTTTGAATCTACTAAAAGACGGCGCTACCATTCCTTTTATCAGCCGTTATCGTAAAGAAGCTACAGGAGGCCTGGATGAGGTACAAGTAGAAAACATAAAAAACCAGTACGACAAACTCTGTGAGATAGTCAAGCGTAAAGAAACCATTCTCACCACTATCAACGAACAGAGTAAACTGACTGCCGAACTGCAAAAACGTATTGAAAGCACCTGGGATACTACTGAATTGGAAGACATCTACCTCCCCTATAAGCCCAAACGTAAAACCAGAGCGGAAGTCGCTCGCCAAAAAGGGCTTGAACCCCTTGCAATGGTATTGATGCTACAACGCGAAAATAATCTTGATGTTAAAGCTGCCACCTTTGTAAAAGGAGACGTGAAAGATGTGGAAGATGCTCTGAAAGGTGCGCGCGATATTATAGCCGAACAGGTTAATGAAGACGAACGTGCCCGTAATGCCATACGTAACCAATTCAATCGTCAGGCTATAATCAGTGCCAAAGTGGTGAAAGGTAAAGAAGAGGAAGCTGCAAAATACCGCGACTACTTTGATTTTTCCGAACCATTAAAGCGTTGCACTTCGCATCGATTATTAGCCATCCGCCGTGCCGAAGCAGAAGGTTTGCTAAAGGTATCTATTACCCCGGATGACGAGGAATGCATCGAGAGGCTCGAACGCCAGTTCGTTCGTAGCAATAACGAATGCGCCCGACAAGTAGCAGAAGCGGTACAAGACTCTTACAAACGACTACTAAAGCCCTCTATCGAAACCGAATTTGCCACTATGACAAAGGAGAAAGCCGACGAAGAAGCGATCCGTGTATTTGCCGAGAATCTTCGCCAATTGCTCCTTGCCCCGCCATTGGGGCAGAAACGGGTATTGGGTATAGATCCCGGATTCCGTACAGGATGTAAGGTAGTATGTATGGATGCACAGGGCAATCTGCTGCATAATGAAAATATCTATCCTCATCCACCGGTAGATAAGAAGAAAGAGGCCGCAGCCAAGCTACGTAAAATGGTAGAAGCCTATCAAATAGATGCCATCGCCATCGGAAACGGTACAGCCAGCCGGGAAACGGAATTCTTTGTTACCACCCAGCAATTCGACCGTCCCTTACAGGTATTTGTTGTCAGTGAGCAAGGTGCTTCCATCTATTCAGCTTCTAAAATAGCCCGTGATGAGTTCCCCGAATATGACGTAACCGTACGTGGTGCCGTTTCAATAGGACGCCGATTAATGGATCCGCTTGCCGAACTGGTAAAAATTGATCCGAAATCCATCGGTGTGGGACAGTATCAGCACGATGTAGACCAAACCAAACTAAAAAAGGCACTTGATCAGACAGTAGAGAATTGCGTAAACCTGGTAGGCGTTAACCTCAATACAGCCAGTAGTCATCTGTTGACCTATATCTCCGGATTAGGACCACAGTTGGCACAAAATATAGTAAACTATCGTGCCGAAAACGGTGCTTTCGATTCACGTAAAGCATTAATGAAAGTTCCCCGCATGGGTGCAAAAGCATTTGAGCAATGTGCCGGCTTCCTTCGTATTCCACAAGCCAAGAATCCTTTGGACAATACAGCCGTACATCCCGAAAGTTATTGCATCGTAGAGCAAATGGCTAAAGATATGAAATGTAGTGTTGCTGAATTGATTACTAATAAAGAGTTACGTAGCAAAATCAATGTATCAGCTTACGTCACTCCAACAGTGGGTATGCCTACTCTACAAGACATCATGCAGGAGCTTGAAAAGCCGGGACGTGATCCACGCCAGACGATCAAAGCTTTTGAATTTGATAAGAATGTACGTACCATCAATGACCTCCGTGAAGGAATGATACTTCCGGGAATCGTTGGTAATATTACCAACTTTGGCGCCTTTGTAGATATAGGTATCAAAGAGAACGGACTGGTGCACCTCTCGCAATTAGCCGAACGTTTCATTTCCGATCCCACCGAAGTAGTATCTATCCATCAGCAAGTTATGGTGAAAGTTATGAGCGTAGATAATGAACGAAAACGCATACAATTAACGATGATTGGTGTAGAGCAAAGCTAACGCAAATATCTTGATTATCTTAAAACAAAAATCGCCCGATTCACTCCTAAGAATGAACCGGGCGATCTCTTATTTATATCTATTTGTCCGCTAAGCCATCATAGCCTGTCCGCCAAATACACCAGCCAAGGCACTTGCCACAGCTATAACCACTTTCAAAATCGTATTCCAAATCGTCTTTTTCATTTTCCTCTCTCATTTTAATTTAATAGGGTATCAAGTGCCGCGCAGCCAACTTTCAACTCTCAACTTTCAATTTTCAACTAAATAGAAGGGTCTTCACCCTCACCGCCTGGGTTTCCCCCGTCGGTCATGCTCTTCAGCAAATCAGCATGCACAAACTGTACACCTTGCAACAGGGCACGTGTGGTACCAATAGCTGCCGGGCGAGTATACTCAGCCGTAAACTGGCATTTCAAAGCTGTTATCTGATTCGGATTTACCTTATCGGCACTCTCTACTCCCCTGCCCTGCGTACGGGCTTTCATTGTAAACGTACCCAAGCCATCCAGGCGTACCGTACGGCTGTTCAGAAGTTGTTCCCGCATTGCAGACATCAGGTTACGTACCACATTCTGCACATCACCCGGCGTAAGGGATGATTTCTCCGCTATTACCTCAGCCAATTGCTGAGTAGTTACTGTTGTTCCGGTTTTAACCAGATTGAGATGCCATAATTTAGCTCCCGCCTTGTTGGCCATCGGAGATTGCACCGCTCTGTAAAATAAAGGCATAATTACCTCCTCTTTTTAATGTTACTAATCGTTTTTTTCATTCACACGTTTCGTTGATCAACATTGCAAAGATGAGGGTTTATTATCGGATGACAAACGAAAAAGAGGGAGGTAAAGCTGTTTCTCTCAGAAAAGTTATAAATCACTAATAACGAAGTATTTCCTTTTTCAATATCGTTTAATAAAAATATATGCTTATATTTGTTCCGTAATACTCAGTACGGAACTGTACATTACGGAACTATAAATTACTTAATTATATGAAATTCTATAATAGAGAAAACGAACTGGAAAAGTTGAGTCATATTCAAGCAACTTCCCACTCACATGCTCAGATGACAATTATTACCGGTCGTCGTCGTATTGGTAAAACTCAGCTACTACTTCAGGCCACTCACAATCAACCCACTTTATATTTTTTTGTAGCTCGCAAAGCAGAAGCAGATCTTATACATGACTTTCAGGAGATAACTACTCAGACATTAGGTATTCCAATATATGGCAACATGACTTCTTTTGCTGAATTATTCCGTTTTTTGATGGAATACTCTGCACAGCATCCTTTCAATCTCATTATTGATGAATTTCAGGAGTTTTTCAATATAAATTCTTCCATATATAGTGAAATGCAACATTACTGGGATATAAATAAAGACAGAAGTCATATCAACCTTTTATTGAGCGGGTCTATATATTCACTAATGCACAAAATCTTTGAAAATAATAAAGAGCCGCTATTTGGTCGGGCCACTGCTAAAATACACCTAAAGCCATTTCGTACAAATGTTTTAAAGGAAATATTATCCGATTATTTTCCTCAATACAATTCGGAAGATTTATTAGCCCTTTATGCTTTTACAGGTGGTGTTGCCAAATATGTTCAGTTATTCATGGATAATGGAGCTTATACCAAGTCTAAAATGCTTGACTTTATGATAAAAGAAGACTCTCTGTTTATACCCGAAGGGAAAAATGCTTTAATAGAAGAGTTTGGCAAGGACTATGCAGTCTATTTTTCTATACTTGCAGCTATTGCAAGAGGAGAAAATACTCGTGCAAAAATAGAAGTTGTCATCGAAAAGGAACTTGGAGGTTACCTTAGCCGTTTAGAAAAAGATTTCAATCTGATAGAAAAAACGATTCCAATCCTGGCTAAAGTAGAAACTAAAAATGTTCGTTATCGCTTAACCGATAACTTTCTAACTTTTTGGTTTAGGTTTATTTTTAAGTATAATTACCTGATCGAAATAGGTTCATACAAGCAATTAAGAAATATCATAGAGCGGGATTATGAAACATTTAGCGGATTAGCATTAGAAAAATACTTCCGTACGCTTTTTATAGAACAAGAAAACTATACACGAATTGGTGGATTCTGGGATCGAAGGGGTGAGAATGAAATAGATCTCATTGCCATTAATGAATTTGATAAGACCGCGAACATTGTTGAGATCAAGCGTCAGAAAAAAAATATAGATATGGAACGTTTGCGCGAAAAAGGTATTGTTTTTAAAACAACTGCGGGGCTTAATGATTATCAGATTATCTATCAGGGATTATCAATGGAAGATATGTAAATAGAAATATTTCTTCATAAACAGAATATAAAGTATGCTCAACATGAGTATACTCCCCCAAAGATACCAGTAACCATACGCCTGGAAATAGAAATAACCCACTATTACCAATGTTTGTATCACCATATATACAAAAGAAACGACCACATGGGGTACTTTTAGCTCATTTGCCATAATCTGATACAGATGTTTCCGATGCGGCAATCCTATATTCTCATGAAGCATCAGACGATGAATAATGGTAAGTACACTATCTACTCCATACACAACTAACAGTACAATCCAACTGAAATCCTCCGTCTTGATTATCAGCTTACCGATAAGAAACAAAACGATAAATGCTATACTTACAGAACCTACGTCACCGGCAAAACACTTTGCACGCTTTCGGAAATTGAAGAAATTAAAGACCAGTACGGAACAAAGAACAGTAACAATCAATTCTTGTTCCACAAAAGAAACAATCTCTCTGTTTATATAGGCAAGAGCCACTAAAATAATCAGAGAGTATCCGCCTGTGATACCATTAATACCATCCATAAAGTTATAAGCATTGATGATACCGGTACATATTATTAACGCTACAATAATCGTCCACCAGGGAAGAAAAAACAGGCCCCATTGATAGAACATCAAAGCCATAGCAGAAAAATGGAATACCAATCGCAGTGCTTGAGAAGTAGAACGGATGTCATCTATAAAACTAATAAAAGTAATCAGTGTCAGGGCAAGCATGAACCAGGGATATTCAAAATGGTTCGTAAGGAAATAAGCTAATACACCAAAATAGAAGATAATTCCCCCACCTCGTAAAGTGATCCGGGTATGCGAACTGCGTTCATTGGGTTTGTCGATAATATTGCATTTATCAGCAATACGGAAATAAAAAAGTTCTGCCAGGAAGAGCAGAACTAAGACTATTAAATAATACACAGCTTTATATATTTAAAAAGTATCTTCAATCGTAAGTCGTAAATTGTCCAATCGTAAATCATTCAAAGGACTTTATTGTTTTTATTAATCCTTCTTTTGCAGTAACAGGCATTTTATCAATGCCCAGTGCCCTTTTTATCTTGTCATTACTAACTACATAATTTTCTGTTAACTTCCGCAGACGTTCTGTATTCAATGGCAAATGAAGCAAAGTGCCAATCCCGGCACAACCTTCCATCAAACCTTTATTCATCTTCCAAATATGTGGTTTCTTTCCCATCACCTCACACATAGTAGCTATCAACTCATTAGTAGACATCGCTTCATCATCCCCCATATGATAGATACCTCCCGGAACATCCTTCGTCAACAACCCTTCTACCACATAGCAAAGATTATCTATCGAAGTAAACGAACGATGATTCTCAAAAGCTCCCAAAGGCCACGGAATGCCTTTCTTCACCACATTATAAAGCAAATTCAGATTCCCTTTATTTCCCGGCCCATGTATCATACAAGGACGGAGGATATAAACCTGTTTGTTTAATTGACAGTGGACAGTGGACAATTGACAATTAGCTGCGCTATCATGCTGCATAGCAACTGTCAATTGTTCACCATCAACTGTCAACTGTCCATTGTCAACTGTCAATTTATTAAGAATGTACTCTTCCGCCTTAATCTTACTTTCTCCATAAGGACCAACAGGAGTTGGAATAACATCCTCAGTGAGTATATCCCCTACTACGCTATCGACAGCAGCTTTTACAGAGCTGAAGAAAATGAATCTCTTAGCTGATGACTTCAGAAAGAAATCAAAGATCTTTTGAGTTAAACCGGTGTTGATATCAAAATAAGACTGGGCTATTGATTGATTCTTTGTATCATGGGCTTTCCCGGCAAGATGGATGATGGCATCAAACTCCGGAAGATTCTGATAAGCAAAAGAATATAGCTGTATATCCTCCCATAAGAAGGTCTTTATTACCCCTTCTTTTTCAGGAGTCACAATATCCAAGCCATAAAGGGTATGACGCCCTTTTAAAGATACTACAAGATTGGAGCCCACAAAACCGTGGATACCCGTAATAAGTATATTCATTAATTATTCCAGTTTGCAAACATCCAAACAAAAGGTTTAGGAAAGATAATCGGAGTAACAGAAACGGATGAAGAAACACCTATCATAGAAAGCAAATTGAGACAAGTCTCGTTAATTTCTGATTTACAAAAATATTTCTTGTAAGAGCCACAACAATAGACACACAAACTACACATATAACATCTCTATCTCCTGCCAAATCACATGCTGTTCAAAATTATTCTTTACAAATTCTCTCCCAGCTTTTCCATACTTATTTCTTATGTCACCATCTTGCCTTAACAACCAGATAGTTTCTGCCAACTCGCCAGCATTATGCCCGACAAATAATCCCGTTTCTTTTTCAACAATAGAGTCAATACAGCCTGTCGCTTTAGTTGTTACAATAGGTAATTCCATAGAAGAGGCTTCTAAAACAGAGGTTGGGAAGCCTTCCCGATAGGATGGCAACACAAAAATATCCATCAGCCCATAATAGTATTCAATCATTGAATTCTCCACATAACCAGTACTAACAATAGCTGGATTTGTCTCTATATTTTCTACTATATTTTGTGGTAAAGCATCTCTCGTCTCCAGCATTCCTACCAACAAGACAGCTATATCATTGCTCTTTTTTTGAAGAATATCAAATGCCTGTATTAGTTCTATAATACCCTTATCTCTGACCAACCGTCCTGTAAAACCTATTACAAAGCTATATTTATCAAGCCCTAATCTTCGCTTCAATATATTCAGCTGTACATTATTAATATTTTCTTTATTAAATCGAAAGATATCAATCCCATTACAGGTTCCTTTTGAAAGTAATATCTGCTTATAGGAAGGATTCAATTTATCTTCTAAACTCTTGTTACAAATTGATGGACTCACACAAACGATTTTAGTCGATAATTTTGCCACCAATCTGTCTATCCATATAAGTAACTTCCTTTTAAAGCCCATAGAGGTCTCATACACAAGCCCGTGCCGAAAGTAAATACGAATAGGAACCCGCATAAAGAAACCGGCAATCATAGCTATCAATGCTCCTTTAGGAGTATGTCCAGTCACTATTGAAATCCTTTTTTCATGTACGTATTTACATGTAGCAACTATAGCTTTTATATCTTTCCACAAAGAAATTTTCCTCTCAATAGGTATTTCCTTATAGCCAAAACAATGTGATTCCGAATATTGCTTTATTTCGTCAGAAGGACTACAAATAATATATTCCTGATATCCTCTCTTTTTAAAATAAAGAAGCTGATCGCCTAAAAAATAGGGTATTACGAAATAGATATTAACAACGTGAAGAATATTCATTTAAGTTTTTGTAAAAACATTCGCCTTAGATATTTAAATAGAGAGAAGGAAGATGAAACCAAGAAAAGAGGATATGAGACATATGAATGTTTATACATGAATTTAAAATTATCCAATTCTCCTTTTTCCATCATCCACAATTTAGAGGAAAGCCCTTTGGCTCCCCAAAGTGGTTTATCATTCATTTTTGTCAACACTTCCCCCTGCAATATACAAAGCTTACCCAAAGTAGCTAACTGAAGCCATAACTTATAATCTTCAGAATACTTTTTGCTTTCATCAAATTTATATTTTTGTAATATGCTACGAGGGCACATTACTGTAGAAGTCACGAAACTGTTTTTCAGCATTAACCCAGTTAAAGAGATCTTTCGGATAAAAGAAAATGATTTTGAAAAATAACATTTATCACCTACACTGTATAAACTACCAGCAAGTACCAGATCCTTATTTTCTGCAAAAAGCTGAACTTGCTTTTCTATTTTATTCGGATACCATTCATCATCAGAGTCTAAAAAAGCGACGTACTCTCCTTTCGCATGAGATATCCCATTGTTTCTGGCACAGGAAGGACCAGCATTTACTTGTGTCACAAGTTTAATCTTTTCTTCATGACCTATTATCAAATCAGATAAAAGTTTAATCGTCGTATCAGTAGACCCATCATCAACAACAATAATTTCAATATTATTGTAGGTTTGAGAAAATACAGAGTTAATACAAGACAGGATTGTTTCGGAAGAATTGTACGTAGGAATTACTACACTGACAAGAGGTAAATGCATCATTAAAAAGGATGTTCAAACAAATGATTGGAATATTTATATCTACAAGTAATATCAGATTCAAATCTTAAACCATTCATCTAAAGCAATAGTCTTATCTGAATTTAAAGTCCATTTAGAAGGGGAAACAACGATTTTATTTGTGTTCATGTTTAAAAAAGCCCCCCACCACGAAAAAGAGCTGTTAGAGATAATGTTATGTCTACACAAAGACATTAGATAAATGTACCAATATTGAGGAATATCATAATTAGGAACATAAATTACATTTGTTGGTAGATTGACATACCTTCTTACCCAGTCTAAATCATCAGAAAAAACAAAAATCATAGCATTAGAAACTCTTCCGCGCATAATATCCACTGCTTTTTCATAATAGTGAGCATCACAAACTCCAAAAGTATTAATATGCTTAGACGAGAAGTAATCGCCTCTTCTTACATGTAATGCTATAGCCCCCTCAGCTTCTTGTATCTTTGCTTTTAGAAGTTACGAAAAGAGTGTAATTTATTGGAAATGAGCATTGGGTAATCGCTCATAATAGTAATAGGTTACGAATTAGTTAGTTATCTACTGCATTATTCTTCTGTGCGTTGCGTAACCTTCAAAGAACTCTTCGTATGCAAAAGTAACAATAAAACGGGAGATTTAGAAATGAATCTCCTGATTTTTTCTTCTCACACAAGTTTTTCCGTAAAAGCGATTTTATCCGTCAGCACACCATCGCCCAAAAAGATTTTGAACGAACGTGTGCCGACTGCCGCATAAGCGGAGAAAAGGGCTTTGCCTCACGCCTAAACAATAGTTTAGACTGATGAGACAAGGCCCCTTTCTTTTGTGCTTATGCCAAAGAGGTGCTTTTACGGGGTTTTGACGATTTTTCTTTTTTCGTTGTCCTTTTGAGCCGGAAGCGGAAAGCCGTGTATGACCGCACATTCCATAAATGGAACAAGCCGTCACTCACGGCAGACAAACCGGGAAGAATGATTTTATCCATCCGACCAAACACGTTTGGCCAAACAGATAAAAACATACTTCCTTGCCGATGGTTTGCCCGGTTTCACGCTACCGGCTATGTTCTTTTCTGTTGGGGATGTCTTTTTCACGGATTTCTCTTTTGAAGTTTTCCTGTCTAATCTGCCTCTACTTCCGTTTACCTCCATTTTCGCGCCTTTCAGTGAGCCGCATCAGGCAGTCATTTTCGTGCTGGGTGCAAAGGTAACTCCGGGATTGTACGGGAAAGCAAGGTCAAGCCTCCTGTTTTCTGGAAAAATCTCCAGCCCTTCGGGTAGTATTTTCCCGAAAAACCTTGCATTCCCTAATCCCTACCTTTTTAAGCACCCGAAACGAAAACGACCGATGCGACAGAAAGACGCATTAAAAAAAATGTCGGATAAACGAGAGGCAGATAAGATAGTTTGAAACTCAACTCCCTCAGCTCTTGAATCCGCATTAAAAAACAAAAAATCAAAAACAAAACGGATATGAGAACGGCAATAGCAACAAAATTCGTGGCATGGGAAGTACCAAGTTTGGAGAACCTGCAAGGCAGCAAGGTGTACGGACTTCGCACCAAACTGAACAATGGTGAGAAATTGAGCCGAGAGGAAAAGGATTGGCTTACACGCAATGTGAACAGCAACACCTATTTCAAGAGCGCAGTACCCTTGCAAGGTTGGATGTTTGACTTTTCCGACATTCTCCGAACCTACATTGTAAAGCAGTATGGACATTGGGCGGAATACAAGGCTACCGACAAGACCGCACTCCGCAGTTTCCTATACGGCAGGATAGACAGCATCGTGGAACTTAACAAATGATACGGCTATGACAGCAACGGTAAATTTCAGACAAATGGCGCAATACATAGGGCTTGCGATATGCACCCTAATCATGCGCACCGCCTTTTGGGTGTCCGGCATCCTTTGGTACATCGTCAGAGAGATAATAAACGGAGTGTTCCGAGTGGCAATAGGGGTAATCGTGGCTATTCTTTCCGTTATCCTGTTCTTCGGCTTCATTCTTTGGTTATTCACCCTTTAATCCCTACCGACATGGCAAAGAGAAGAAGCAAGACAGTGGAGCAACAATGCAGATACTACGAGGTGGGCAACATCTTCGAGTACATGGTGGAAACATACCTCAACGGCAATATGTCCGTGTTCCGTGGACTCTACCACGAACTGAACAAGAACGCACGGAAGGACTTTATAGACTTCCTATTGAGCGAGGTTGAGCCGATTTATTGGAGGGAGATTTTGAAACATACTATTTGACAACTCATAAAAACGACAGCGATATGAAAGGAACAGACCATTTCAAGAGAACGATACAGATGTATTTGGAACAACGTGCGGAGGAAGACACGCTCTTTGCGAAGAACTACCGCAATCCAGCCAAGAACATTGACGATTGCGTAACCTACATTCTGAACTATGTGCAGAAAAGCGGTTGTAACGGCTTCACGGACGGAGAGATATACGGACAAGCAGTACACTACTATGACGAGAACGAGATTGAGGTGGGCAAGCCTATCCAATGCCAAGTGGCGGTGAACCACATTGTGGAACTCACGGCAGAGGAAAAAGCAGAAGCACGTCAGCAGGCAGTCCGCAGATACCAAGACGAGGAACTCCGCAAGTTGCAGAACCGCACCAAGCCGACAAAGGCGAAAACAGAAACCCAAGTTCAACCCTCATTATTTGATTTTGGCTTATGAAACCGAGAAACAAATTTGAAAAAGCAGTTCTTGCCCAAAGCAAGAAACTACGCCCGATAACCCCGATACAGATAAATTGGGCATTCCGTAATTGCGTGGAGCATTATGCACACCGCTTGCCGAAAGGTCGTACCACTTGTATGGATTGCGGTCATAGTTGGGTAATGACGGAGCAGACCGAGCATTGTACGTGTCCCGAATGTGGAGCAAGTTTGAAAGTCTGCCTCACCTATCAGCGCAAGGTAAGACAAAAGCAGTATTTCACAACCCTTACCACAAGCGGAGAATACCAAGTGCTACGAATGTTCTTGCTTGTCGTGGGTATGGAGAAAGGGGTTAATGCCAAGTCCTATGCCCTTGAAATCGGGCAGTATTGGTGGAATGAACAAGGGCGTAAGGCTGTTGTTGCCATTCCACGCACATTGGGATGCTACATCGACACGTTCTCATTCGCTTCTCCTTTTGCTATCCGCAATGACAATGAAGCGTACCGCCATATCTCATATTCCCCGATATATCCAAGATATAAGGTGTTGCCGACGCTCCGCAGAAACGGCTTTAACGGCAATTTCCACGACATTGTACCCACCAAACTAATACCGGCATTATTGTCGGACAGCCGTGCGGAAACGCTGTTGAAGGCAGGGCAATATCCCATGTTGCGCTACTATCTGTACCACTCTTTCAATATTGGAGAGTATTGGGCTTCAATCAAGATATGTATCCGCAACGGCTATACTATTGAGGACGGCTCAATGTGGCGTGACACCATAGACCTCCTGCGTCATTTCGGCAAGGACACAAACAGCCCGAAATACGTTTGCCCTGCCGACCTCAAAGTTGAACACGACAAGTTGGTGGCAAAGCGCAACCTGCAAAGGAAACATGAGCGGACTGAACAGCAACGCAGGAAAGCGATTGAGGACGAGAAACAATATCTGAAAGCTAAGGGCATATTCTTCGGACTTGCCTTTACCGACAGCCTTATTTGCGTCAAAGTCATAGAGAGCGTGGAAGAAATGGCAGAGGAAGGAAGGACGATGCACCATTGTGTGGGCGGTTACCACAAACGAAAAGACTCCCTTATCCTATCCGCCACCATTGACGGAAAACGAATTGAAACGATAGAGGTGTCACTAAAAACTTTTGAGGTGGTGCAGTGTCGTGGCGTATGCAACGAGAACTCCGAATACCACGACCGCATCATCGCCCTTGTGAACAAGAACGCCAACCTTATCCGCCAGCGGATGAAAGCGGCATAATATCGACATCTAACAACTAACATTATGGAAGTAAGATTTGAAAGCATGGTTTTCCTATGGGATGATAAAATCCCCACGATGTTCCTTGAATTTATGAACCTCCTCACTCTTTGTCAGAGTGAGGAGCAATTAAGGGCGAGCGTCAAGGACTTTGCCGAGAAACACGAACTTGACAAGTTCTTCCTTTACGGCTTCGGCTCTCATCATTTCTACCTGCACCAACGCTACACGAGCGACCCCGAAATGGTGATGCAACACAGAGTGCTGTCTGTACATTTCTAATCATCTAAATAACAACGACTATGGCAACAAAATGACAATTAACGGAGTAAGCACCTGCCAATCGGCAGGAACGGAGAACTACGAGAAATTCCAAACGGGTATCGACAGACGCAAACGCACCCTTGTGCAATACGACTACCGCCACACGGACGGGGAACTTTTCTCTTGTGTCAAACCCACATTAGACGAATGTCGAGCCGCACGGGACAAGTGGCTAACGGCAAAGGAAAGGAAGGAGGAGAAGCGATGAACGAAGCAGGCTACCAAACGCTGATAGTCAAATTCAGCGAACCCATTACGGCATTGGACGGCATCTTTGACGATGCCGAAGCGTGGGGAGTTGATACCCTAAAGGGGTGGATAGACAGCTATGAAAGCAGCCGTTTCACTGCCATTGACAGCCATACGGCAGTCATCACGAGCGAGTATAGCATGGAATGTCTGAAAGAGTGGCTGGAAAAATGCACACCCATAACCGAGAAAACAGAATTTTGAACATTGGGGCGGTGTCCGCACCGCCCGAACCATAAACCTAAAAGACAACGGATATGATAGCAAAGACAATTTTAGAGCAGATTGGCGGCAGACGCTTTGCCGCCATGACGGGAAGCAAAGACTTCACAGACATGGGCAACGGCTTGCGCATGAGCCTTGCGAGGAACAAGACCAGTGCCAACCGCCTTGACATCATCTATGACGGAGGGGCAGACCTATACAATATGCGTTTCTACCGCAAGACGTTCAGCAAAAAGACATTCGAGAGCAGGACGAAGGACATTGAAACGCACGAGGGGATATATTGCGATATGCTGGAGGAAATGTTCACGATGGTAACGGGACTTTACACCCGCTTTTGAGGGGTGGGCGGCAAAAGCCGCCTACTTTCTTTCATGAGCATGATGGCGGATAAGAAAGTAGGCAAAGAAACCTTTGTACCAATCTACGATAGTATTCACAAAAACAAGTTTTAATCATGGAAACAATCAGACAGAACGGAAAAACCATCTTGTACAGCAACGACGGCATAAGCATAAAGATGGTTTTCAAGAACCTTACGGGCAGGAATTTTCAAGGTCAGGAATATACAGACTATATCCGGCATATCGCAATCGGCAGCATGGGATTTTCACCCGGTATCATAGAGCATTGCAGGGACGGTGAGGTTGCAGGCAAAGGGACAATCCCGAATGTATGAAAACTGAAACTCCGATGAAGTTGGCGGCTTCATCGGAGTTTCTTTCGTCAGACACTTATTCTTTATGGTACATACAGCAGCGCAAACTCAGCCTTCCTTCGTTTGAGCAGCATGGCGTGGCGTTTCCCCTTATAGTTACAGAAAGCGATATACTCCCGGTAGATGTTCCTGTCACCCGCCTCCAGCTTTCGGATTAGCGTGCTTTTGGGTATCTTCCCACTCCCCAAAAGACGGTACGGACCGACATTGTAGGCGAGCGTGGCAAGCAGAAGCGAATCCTTCCCGAACTGCTGGAACATCGCGCAGAACTTCCGCAGGTCTTTTCGCAGAAGCGCGTCCGCCTGCCGCTTCGTCATGGTGCGTGCCGAATACCTTTCCCCCGGCTGCAACCGATGTCCATATCCTACATACGGGTGATGTTTTTCCGAATGCCAGCCCTCAAAATACTTCGTGCATCGCACCGCCCTCTCAAATGGTGGCAGCCGGTAGATAGCCGCCTGCCCGTCCGTTCCCTCATGGCGTCTGTTCCGTGCGGACACGGAACAGACCGCCAGAAGCGAACAGAGGATAGCCATGAATACACGCATCATCGTGTAAGGGGCTTGAAGTTCCCGATGGGGACAACAGTGATAACCCCGTCATCCTTCACGTTTCGGTTGTTGAAGTCAAATTCCAACTCATAGGAGTTGCCGAAATTGTCCTCCACTACCACGATGAAGTTGTGCGCCTCGTCACCTTGCGCCGTGTAGTACAGCCGGAACTTCTCGTTTTCGAGCAGGTAGCGGTCATTGGGCAGGAAAGTGATGCCGTTGTCCATTTTCAGTGTGCCCTCACCCTCGAACTGGAAATACCGGATGGTATAGAGGGTATTGGCGAAATCGCCCGTTTTCTTCAGCTCACAGCGGATTTCCACCGTCTGCCCCTTTGTGACCTTGTTCGGCACGGGCATGGTTTCCACCGTGAAGGGATAGGATTGCTGGATGTCCATATCGTCGTCGCACGATACGAATGTGAATGACACTGCGGCGAACAGGCAGAGTGCCAACGCCTTGAAGATTGATGTTCTCTTGTTCTTGTTGTTCAGTATGTTCATTATTCTTTGATTTTTAGATTGTTGTTCTTTTGTTGTTTTCTTGATACTTGTTGCAGGTACTCGTTCAAGTCCTTGCAGCCTTGATAGATGCCGGAACGGTCTGTCACCTTTCCTCCGTAGCGTGTCCGCAGGGCTTCCATTGCCCTGCGTCCGGCTTCGTCTCGGTCGAGGTAACAGTCGATGCGCTCGTACCCGTCCAGATGTTTCAAAGCCTTTTCCACGTTGGCGACGGAGTTCAGCACAAGGCAGTCACCCGTTGCCAAACCGAGCGTGACGGCGGACAGGAAGTCCATAAAGCCCTCGAACACGCTGCACACGTCCGCCGGGATGTCCCCCGCCTTGACCAGCGACACGTCCTTTGGTGGTACGCAACCCTTGAAACGGCGGCTTCGGGTTTCATAGCCGCCCGACACGTTCGGAAAGCCGACGGCAAAGTACCGCTTACCACGCACGCCGTAGTTCAGGCGGCAGCAGTGGCGGGATGCAACGGCATAAGGGATGCCTCTTTCCTTCAAATACTCCGTCAGCGGAGAGCGGAGCAGCGGGACGGCTTCCACTCCCTCAAAGGCAGGTTCGGACGGTTCCGGCAGGTACAACGGCTTTTCTGCTGCGGCAAGCGGCATACGGGCGGTTTCCGCTATGAATCTCGCCTGCGCCATGAAATCCCCGCTTCGGGTAAACTCCCCGACAAGCGTGAAGATGTCGCCGCCCTTGCCCAAGCCGAAGTCGTACCAGAGCTGTTTCGCCACGTTCACACGGAAGGAGGGCGTGCGTTCACTGCGGTATGGCGCACGATACCACAGCTCGTTTCCGCTCCTTCGGACAGGCTCATGTCCCAGCCGTGCGAGAAAGTCCGCAATGGGTATCTGCCTCATATTCTCAATGTCCGTCCGTTCCATGCGACGTGTCAGTTGATGATTATCTTGACGCCCGCCCCGAACTGCGTATGGAACTTCCGTGTGTCGCCACCCCACAGCAGGCGCTCCCGGAGGTTGGCGAGCAGGGCGATACGGTCAGCCACGTAAAACTCCACATCGAGCGTCAGCGCACCGCCGTAGATGAAGGCGTCCCGGTCATGGAGCGTGGAGCCGTCATGCAGCACTTTCTCGCCCCAATTCACCGACTCATATCCGGCGAGAGCCGAAGCCCCCGCATAGACGAACACTATTTTACGGGCGTCGGAGAGTATCTTGAAATAATAACCGCCCTCCGCCGTGAACTGCGCCACAGGTATGGCGGTATCCTTGTACGGGTTGTTCTTCAAGAGGTATTCGCCACCGAACACCCACTTGTTACCGTTCTTCGTGTAGGTGGAGAGAGCCGCCCCGAAACTGTAACCGCCATTGTTGCCACTTAAACGCATACCGTCCACAAGGTTAGCTCTCAATTCGATGCCCTGCATCTTCGGCAGGCACCGCTGGGCGTGCGCCTGCCCCGTGAAGAGGGCAAGCGATGCGATGATGATTGCGATGTGCTTTCTCATGGTCAGCGCACTTGAAGTTCGTTGATGGTACCCGCACGTACCAAGTCCTCGTTCTCAATCACGAAGGACTGATGACGGCCTCCGTTCTTCTCGTTCAGCTCCACCACGAGGCACTTGCCGTCGGGGATGGTGAACTTCGCCATCGTGAATACCGTGCGCTCGCTCTTTCTGCCCGGCACACAGGTGGCATAGTTCTGCGCACGGAGCGGCAGGATGATCTGCTCCTGCACGGCGGTACGCTTCGCCACCTTCTTGTCCACGATTTTCCACGTGATATAGTCCACATCGAAAGGCACGTTGCTTTGGTTCCTGATTTCCGTGTGGAAATAGAGAAGTCCGTTGTGCGTGTAGATGCCTTTCAGAAGGTACTGGATGCCGAAACGCTTGCAGCCGATGTGTTTCACCTCACGCTTGTTCTGCTTGTAAATGGACTTCATGATAAGGCGCACCAGCATGGGACTTTCGCTACCCAGCTCTTTCAGATAGATTTCCTGCGCGTTGTTCGGACGGTTCACCGCCTCGCCGTCATGGATGAAGTCGCACATCTCCACGTTGAGCAGCAGCGGTTCGGCGGCGTACTTCACGTTGAAGGTGTAGAAACTCCCGTCCTCCGTTATCACGGACATATTGGTTTCGTTCGGGAAGTTCCTCACGGTCGCTTTCACGCGGATGACGTTCTCCGCTCCGTCGGCTTTACCCGCAATCAGGTCGGGCGAGCCTAAATCGACGTAGCGCACCTCCGAGGGGAAAATGACGTGGACGGTCTTGTCGTAGGTCACTTCCAAGCCGTGCGGGGGAACCATGCGGTCGAAGGTCAGCTTCTTTGTCAGCCCGTGATACAGATCGCCGTCCGCCTCCTTCTGCGGATAGACCTCCTTTGTCAAGGTCGGTTGTTCACTTCCGTTGTCCGTTACAACGGTTACGTTCTCCTGCGCGTTGGCAGTTACGATGCCCATAGCGAGGGCAAACATGATGATTACTTTTTTCATTCTACTTTGGATTTTAGTGGTAAATAAAAATTTGGTTGTTGTTTTTTTAGTCGTTGATTGTTATTGTTTTCAATCTCTGTCCTGATATAGCATGACCTTGTATCCGGATTTCAGATGCACCTTGACGGTACGCATCTTCTTGGCGATATACTGGCTCGTGCCTTGTATCAGCCCCTTGCCCAAGTCGGAGGCGAGCTGCGCCCCTGCGTTGGTGGAGATATTAATGCTGCTGCCCAGCGAGCCGCCCATGTTGGCGGCAACCTCCCTGACGGCGTTCATCTCCATCGAGTTTGGAATGAAGATGCCGGGCTGTCCGTCCGTGTCATACACCGCCAGTTCTACCGGTATAATCGTACCTGCGTACTCCAGCGAAGTAATTTCAATATCGAGTCGTTCGCCCTGAATCTTTGCCGTGCCTACCACCACTGCATTGCGGGGTATGATTTTGTCCGCCACTGCCATCGGCTCCAGCAGCCGTAATCTTACCGCCTGCCCGTCAGTCACACTCTGCGCCCCATAGACACACGCCGATATGGTGTTCCTGTCCGATACAGTCGTGACACCCACCGCCGTATTGAAACTGCGGTTGCGCTCCTGCGAGAAGGAGGCGACAAACTCAGCGTTGCTCATCGGCTGTGAGAGCGAAGATACCACCTGATGCGTTACCTGCCTGACAGGTGCAGCCGTGTTCTTTCCGGCTTTCTGCACATGGTAAGGTTCTGCCGCCTGTCCGACAGGTGGCTGTGTACCGTTCTGACCGCCCATGTACTTCGCCGCCAGCTCGTAGGACTTTTCCATGAGTGCCACTTGATCATCCATAGAGGATGCCTTGCCTTTCTCGGTTTCCAGTTCCGATTCCAGCGAGGCGATACGCTCCAACAGTTCGTCCATTTCCGCGTTGTCGTTCTTCGGCTGCTCATAGAAGTTGCCGAGCGTGGTATTGAGGTCGCGGTAGGCAGCTGCGGAGGATTGGATGGTTTTCGGAGCGGATGATTTTGCTGTTGCATCTTCCGCATTTCCGGGATTAGCAAGGTCGAAGTCCCTGCCGCCGTCCGTTTCCGCCACCTCGCGGTCGAACATATCGCCCAGTTCCTGCATGGCGCGGCTGCGGTTCTCCTGCCGTTCCTCCATTGCTCCCTGTTCGTAGGCTTTCGCCTTGTCGCCGATGATCTGGCGGTTCGCCTTGTCAGCGTCGGGCATTTCGATGTTGTAACCACCCGTTCCCGGTTGCTGCTCCTTGTCGGAAGACGGGGCGAATGTCAGCCACATAGCACCGATGAATACCAGCACTATAGCGGGCAGCACTATCATTTTCTGACGTTTCAGCCTTTGGGCTTCGGTCAGCGGCTTGCGCTCCTTCTTCGGTTTCCCGTTGTCGGGAGCCGCCTTGTTCTCGTTTTTAGGTTCATTCTTCGTCTGTTCCATATAAATAAGGTATTACATTATGATTGTTGTCCGGCTTTATGGACAGTTCCACCTGTCCGGCATGGTCTGTTACCATCCGGCTGCCGTCATTCCTGCCGATTTCATAGACGGCTTTGCCGAAGGTGTAGAGGGCAAGCACCGCAAAGGCGGCGAGCATCGCCAGCACGATGCGCCTGCGTGTCTTCGGGGGCAAACCGTCCAGATAGCCTTTGAGCCTTGCCACCAGCATTTTCTTTTTGTCGTGGAGCTTCCAGTACGCACGCCAAAATGATTTTTTGATTTTCTTCATGTCCGTTTACCTTTTGATGGTTTGTAAATCCTTGTTCTCGATGATGGTGAATCCCTCGATGGTGAAACCGTTGGGATTGTCGTCCGAACGGGACGAGTTCAAGAGGCGGCACGTAGTCACGAGGCTGCGCTCGGTGACGTTGCTCTGCCGGATGATCTTCTGCGTGGCGTAGGTCACGGCACGGTAGGGATAGCCGTTGAAATCGCACACCACGCTGTCCACCTTCAACACCTGATTGATGTTCCCGGCGATGATGCGGTTGTAGTACCCCTTCTCGGCAAAGTCCGAATAGTAGTTGTACACGCTTTTGTCCGCTAATAGCAGGGCGCGTTTCACGTTATGCTCTATCGCGCTCTTTTCGGGTGAGAGCGTGAAGAACAGCTCGTGGAAACGGCGCACGTGTTCCCTCGCTTCTGCCGGACGGTTCTGCGACAAGTCTTGCGAGAGAGCCAGCATCAGCGACTTGCCGTTGTCCAGCACGTAAATCTTTTCCCGTTGCCGCTCCGCGAAGCGGTAGGAACTCCACACGCTCCATACCGTTATTACGGCACACAACGAGAGGAAGACGATACCGAACAGGCGTATCTGCCTGAACGATGATTCGATGTTTTTAAGTGACTTAAATTCCATTGTTGTTTATTCGTTTTTAATTGTCAGTTGATTATTTCAGCAGCTTCCCGACACGTCCGACCACGTTTCCTGCGGCTGCGCCCGCCACGCTGCCCGCCATACTTCCGGCTCGTCCTGCCGTCTGGTTCACGTTGCGACCGTAGCTTCCCATGCCTCCGGCTTGGATAATCCAGCCTGCTACCGTGGGGATGGTGAAGTAACCAATGATGCCGATTATCATGAAGACGATGTACACCCCGTCGCTCGAATCCAGCGAGAAGTTCGGGTCAGCCTGCATCCGTTCGATGTCGCTTTGCAGCATCAGCACTTGTATCTTCGCCAGTATGGTGCTGAACATATCCGACACGGGCAGCCACAGATAGACCTGTATGTAGCGGCATATCCACTGTGTAAGCGTGCTTTGGAAGCCGTCCCACACCGATATGGCGAAGGCTATCGGACCGAGTATCGCCAGCACCACGAGGAAGAACGTGCGGATGGTGTCTATCACGAGGGCGGCGGCTTGGAACATCAGTTCCAGTATCTCGCGGAAGAAGTCGCGGATGCCCTTCTTCATGTTGTACATCCCGCACTCGATGTACATCCCCGCCATCGTCACCATGTCGCCGGGCGACCAGCCCAGTTCTTCCAGTTGTTTGTCAAACTCCTCATTTGACACGAGGTAGGCGGTTTCGGGATTGCGCATCATCGCTTCGTACTCCAGTTTGTCCTTCTGCTCACGGTATCGGTTCATGTCCAGCGTTTCCGCCTCCAGCATCTTTGCCGTACCCTGCACGACGGGCGACATGATGCTGTTTATCGTACCCAGTACCACCGTCGGAAAGAACATGATGCACAGACCGATAGCGAACGGGCGGAGCATAGGGAACACGTCTATCGGTTCGGCTCTCGCCAGCGACTGCCATACCCGGTAGGCCACATAAAAGAGTGCGCCCAGCCCGGCGATGCCTTTCGCCACGCCCGCCATGTCCCCGCATAGCGGCATCATCTGTTCGTAGAGCGAGCGCAGAATTTGGTGAAGGTTGTCGAAATTCATAGGCTACCAATATCTTTCGTTCATGTTCCCGTACAGCCCCATGATGCGGTCAAGGTCGTTTTTCTTCTTCGCACGCAGGTAACTCACGCTAATGTTCTTGTTGGTGTAGTAGCTCACGAGGTTGCGGTAACGCTTCATTTTGGAGTAGCAGCGTTCCACCACGTCCATGCGCTCCTTGTCCGTCATGGAGAGCGTGGTGATATTCACCACATTCTTCAGTTCCGTCAGCACATCGTTGGATTCCTCCAATAACTTGGTGTAGCCAAAGGCGATGGCTCCCAGTTCCTCCACCGTGAAGTTGTCGTCACGCATCATCTTCTGGAAACTGGTCACATAGGTGTCGGTGATGTCACCCACCATCAGGATGGTCTGCTGCACCTTCCGGGCGTCCTTTACCAGATTGTTCACGGATTTGAGTGCGTCGTAATACTTCTTGCCCTGTTCGTAAATCTTCACGGTCTCTTGAAAATTTTTTATCATATTCTGGGCGGTCGTGGAAGTGTGTACCACGTTCTTCGAGGTGTTCACGATGCTCTGCGCGATGTTGGACGGGTCTATCACCGCCCACTGTGCGCTTGCCCTGCCGACTGCAAACAGGCACAGGCAGATAATAAGTGTTATTCTTGTTCTCATGTTACTTTGGATTTTAGTGGATTTCATTATTTATTGCTCGCCTATCGGATGGTCCGGTTTCGGGTTCACACGCACGTAGTCCCCGTTCGGCGAGAAGGTCAGGATGTCCGTCGCCTCGTTGTAGGACACGTCGATGCGGAATCCGGTGTTCATGAACAGATTGCCGTTCTCCTCCTGCAAGAGATAGGTTTCCGGCTTCAGCTTGCGGCGGATGCCGCTCCGCTTGAATACCGTCACCTTATAGGCTTCGCCCTCCTTGTAGATAAGCACGTCGGGCTTTCCCTCCACGCTCTCCCAGTTTCCGCAAAGCAGGTCGCGTCGGTTGTCCGTTATGTCGCAGGATTGCAGCACCATGACCGCCAGCCCGATTAAACACTTGCTGACTTGCAGCATTTTCGTTCTTGATATACTCATACGCATTTTCTTTTTTAGTTGATGAATCTGTTTCTATTTATTCCTTTTTTCTCCGCCTTTCGGCAAGCTGCCGGATGACGGCTTCAATGTCGCCGCCCAACTGTTCCGCCAGACGGTAAACCTCTACTTTTTCCGTTTCTTCGGTGGTGTACGCCAGATACTCTTCAGCACTAACTTCGGTGGCATAGACTGCCGACTGCGTGCCGCCCAGTCCTATCCACACTTCCTTGTAGAGCCTTGACGGGTTGTTCGCCATGTTGATGGAGAGTATCTGCGACTTCTCTTTCTCCGTCAGACCCAACAGGGACTGTATGGCATCAAACTTGTTCATGTACTTCCGCTGGTCAAGGAGTATCTTGCAGTCGGAGTTGTTGATGATGCTCTCCTTGACGACGGGCGAGGAAATGATGTCGTCCACCTCCTGCGTCACCACGATTGCCTCCCCGTAATACTTGCGCACGGTCTTGTACATATAGCGCAGGTACTCAGCCATGTTCGCCGAAGATAGAGCCTTCCAAGCCTCTTCCACTATCAACTGTTTCCTTACGCCTTTCAATCGGCGCATCTTGTTGATGAAGGCTTCCATGATGATGATGGTCACCACAGGGAAAAGCTCGCGATTTTCCTTTATACTGTCAATCTCGAAGACGATGAACCGCTTGCCGAGCAGGTCGATGTTCTCCGTGGAGTTGAGCAGGAAGTCGTAGCGTCCGTCCCGGTAATACTGCCGCATGGTGGTGAGCATATTGTCGATGTTGAAGTCGGACTTCTCCACCTTTATCTCACGTTCCGCCAGTTCGCGGCGGTAGTCGTCGCGCATATACTCGTAGAAGGTGTTGAACGAGGGGACGATGCTCCGGTCAGCCCTGATACGCTCGATATAGGCGTTCACCGCACTGCCCAGTTCGCCGCTCTCCGTCTTCGTCACTTTGTCGTCCTCCGACTTCCAGAGCGTCAGCAGCAATGTCTTGATGCTGTCCTTTTTCTCCACGTCGAACACGTAATCATCGGTGTAGAACGGGTTGAACGAAATCGGTTTCTCCTCCGTGTAGGTGAAGTACACGCCGTCCGCCCCGTTTGTCTTGCACCGGATCATCTCGCACAAGCCCTGATAGGAGTTTCCCGTGTCCACCAGCACCACGTGCGTACCCTGCTCGTAGTATTGCCTCACGAGGTGGTTCATAAAAAAGGATTTGCCGCTGCCCGAAGGACCCAACACGAACTTGTTGCGGTTGGTCGTGATACCCCGCTTCATCGGCAGGTCGCTGATGTCGAGGTGCAACGGTTTTCCCGTAAGCCTGTCCACCATCTTGATGCCGAAGGGCGAGAGCGAACTGCGGTAGTTGGTTTCCTCCGTGAAGAGGCACACCGCCTGCTCGATGAAGGTGTGGAAACTCTCTTCCGCCGGGAAGTCCGCCGCGTTGCCGGGCATCGCCGCCCAGTAGAGCGTCGGGCAGTCGATGGTATTGTGGTGCGGCACGCACTCCATGCTTGCCAGCTGGCTGCCCACATCGTTCTTGATATGCTTCAGTTCCTCCGCGTCATCGCTCCACGCCATGACGTTGAAGTGCGCCCGTACCGAGGTCAGCCCGTAGGAATGGGCTTCGTTCAGGTACTGGTCTATCCACTCGCGGTTGATGCTGTTGCTCCGGCTGTATCGGGATAGCGACTGCATATTCCTTGCGGACTTCTCGAACTTCTGCAAATTTTCCTCGCTGTTGTCGATAATCACATACTGGTTATAGATGTGGTTGCAGGAAAGCAGCAGCCCCACGGGGGAGGCGAAGGAGAGGCGACAGTCCGAGCGGTCGGTGGAGAGTTTCTCGTAGCGGATGTCGGTAGCCACCTTTCCTGGCATATCCTCCGCGTCGGAGAGGGTGTGCAGGCACAGGCGGTTGTCACCGATACGCATTTCTTTTGCCGAGAGGTCGATGTCCTGCAAGGTCGTGTCGCCTTCGGGCATGAGCGAGAAGTAACGCTCTATCAGCCCGGCGGACTTCTCCGTCCCGACAATCTCGTCGGTGGAGAGGCGGCGCAGCCTCACAAAGCCGCTGTCGTTCATGATGCGCTCGAACTGTTCGGCGGCCTCCATGAACTTCCCGGCGGTTTCCTTGTCCAGCTCCTTCGGGATGATATGTCCCCGGCACAGCGTACTGAAGTTGCTCTGCATACGGTTACGTTCTTTCGTCGTCTTGGTCAAGTAGAGATAGCAGGAGTGTTTCAGGTACGGACGCTCGTTGAAGTGGCGTTCAAAGGAACGGCTCAAGAAACTCATGTCGTCCTTCTGTAACTCCGGCATATATTTCTCCTTGATGAACCAATCCTGCTTATGCACGACGCAGAAGTACGGTAGCACCTTGATAGCCTTGCACCAGCAGCCGTGTATCGCCTCGTACTCTGCGCCCGTCACGGTGTAAAGCTCCGGCAGTTCCACCTCAAAAGCCACCGTGATGTCGGCGTCTTTGGAGATGATGCAGCCATGCTCCACCGCCAGCAGGGGGAACTTGTTTTCCAGTGTTGTCATTTTGGATGTATTTCTCATGTCGTTTCTTCCTTTCGTTGCCGTTTGAGTAATCGGGTGATCCGCCGTCGGTTGATAAGGTATCGGGGATGGCTCCTTGCCGCTCCCAATTTCATCAGCCCGTGTTCGCCGTACCGGGCGTTCAGCGCGAAGGTCTGCCATACGAGGACGGAAGACGATGCCGCGCCGAAGCCGATACATATCCACTGGTCGATGCCGACCATATAGAGGATGACGAACAGGACGAAGAGAGCCAGCAGACCTCCGCAGAAGATGAAGAGGTACTGAGCCTTCAAACCCTTGAACTCGACCGGACGGCCGATACCCTTGTTTATCGGGTATTCAGCCATACATTGTTTATTAAAGGAAGAATGAGCGCAGGATAGTGGCGGCGACAATCAAGAAGATACAAGCCCCGAACCACGAGGCGGCGGTCTTCGAGGTGTCCGGGTCTCCGGACGAGAATTTTCCGATCGAGTAGGCAAAGGGAATTTCACCCTAAGCCTCTCACAGAACCGTACGTGAAAGTCTCCTCTCATACGGCTCTTCTTATTCGGTCAAACTGCATAGTGCGTTACTTTCGTTTCCGATTTTTCTCACTGGCAGTAGGTTTGACACCCCAAGCCCAGTGTGCAAACAGATTAGGTTTCTGCAAAGCAATATCACCCAACCTATGTACAGTCGCTGTCTTGCGTTTTCTCAAACCTTTGAATTTCCTACGACCCCAACGGACAAGCCTGTCATTGACATGCTGAAGAACCTCTTTCAATATTCTGGGATTATGTTGCCCATAATAGTTTATCCACCCTTGAATGACAGGGTTGATTTCTTTCGCAATATCCTCCAGTTCCATTGGAACCCAATGATTGGAGTTCCAATTCTGAATGGCTTCCCATATCTTCGTCCTCGCTTTCTTACTGATTGCGGGAGAGAAGTTCAGGAAAACTTCACCGTTGGCATCTATCGAACGTCTTGGTCTGAATGTGTAGCCAAGAAAGTCAAATTGGATGCACTCATAAGGTATATCACGATGATTCTTCTTGCAATAGACAATTTTCGTCTTGTCTTCGTTAAGTTCCAACTTGCACTCGGCAAACCGTTTCCTTATAGCACGTAATATGAACTCTGCCTGTTTCAGACTTACGCAGTGGCATATTGTATCATCAGCATATCTTTCAAATGAAATGTTCGAGTGATTTCTCCTCATCCATTCGTCGAAAACGTAATGCAAAAACAAATTCGCCAAAATCGGACCGACTACCGAGCCTTGCGGCACGCCCTTAGTCCTTTCTATCTGTGTCCCATCTTTCAACTGGTAAGGAACGGACAACCAACGCTTGATGTAAAGCATTGCCCACTCGCATTTTACATGCCGTTCAAGTGCCTTTATCAGGAGTCCATGGTCGATATTATCAAAGAAGCCCTTGATATCCAAGTCCAGTACCCAATGAAATGTGTAAGAGCGTTCTTTCGCTTTTCTCACTGCATCAAGTGCAGACCTGTTCGGTCTATAAGCATAGGAATCCTCATGGAAATAAGGTTCTATACCCGGCTCGATAGTCATTACAACTACCATTTGAGCCACACGGTCTCCTATCGTTGGTATGCCAAGAGGACGTTTTCCACCATTGGATTTTGGTATTTCCACCAGCTTTACAGCAGGCGGAAAATAACTACCCGAACTCATGCGATTCCATATCTTATACAGATTGCTTTTGAGATTGCTCTCAAAATCTGCAATGGATACGTCATCCACACCTGCCGCTCCTTTGTTGGCTTTTACCCTCTTGTATGCTTCCATGACAAGATGTCTGGAAATTTCAAATGACTTTGCGTCTTTCATTAAATCCTCCTACTTTTAATAGTTGTTCAATTCAATTCGCTGAATAAGCTAACCCCTTCGCTCCATTCCCATTACAGAAACTTCAACACTACTACGGGTTAGTCTGTCCCTATACAGAACATCGGTACTTTCACCCTAACAGGGTCTCTGCTTGGATTTTTCCCTTAACATTTCTGTACAGGTTCCCACGTTCCTCGTAAGAGCCACCATGTAAATCGTGCCGCCTCTATACCGGATGCCGCCAAAGCAGTAAGCAGGTTTCCCTTTGGCTTGTCCCGAACCAAGTCTAGGAGTTCGGTTTTGACATCGTCTTGTGTATTTCGGTACCTCATCAACGGTTCATTTGCATTCACCTTTTACATGGACACCTGCCTGCCTTCTTACAGACTTTTCGAACATCGCTCACGACCATAGCTCTTTACTACAGCCGCATGTCGTGGTTTGAAACCTCCTCCTGTAAGGCGGTTTCGAGGGACCTACCCTCATCTCTTACGAAGCACCGAACTATCGTTATTCAGGCGATAGTTCGCTCGTGGCACACTACACTTTCACGCCACCGATAAGCCCGACTACCGCGCCGATGGCGTAGATTAATTTCGTGCCGGGGTCGAAATACGAACTCACCATAGAGGTGGCTTCGTTGATGCCAGCCAGACCGTTTCCCTGTGCGAAAGCGGAGGCGGTTGCGGCAATCATAAGTGCCGCAGCGATGATTAACTTTTGTCTGATGTTCTTGTTCATAAACTGTTCTTTTTTGTGCCGTCCAAAGGGTGGATAGTCCTTTTTCGGGCGGTTGATACTTGATTACTTTACTTTGGTTTTAGTGGTTGCCCGTTTGTTTCTACGGACTTGGGGCTGTCCGTTGCGGGTTGGCTGTACCTTGTACCGCCGTGCGCGTGGGTGTCGTCATTTTACGTTTTCATTTCCATTCTTTTTTAGTTGTTATACATAGTTTCGGAAGTCGAACTCCTCGATGTTGTCGGGAATCACGAACACCTTTTCCTTTTGTTGTGTCACGGTCATGTTCACCGTGTCCACGAAAACTGCCATCGCCTTTGCAATCCTCTCGCTCATTGCTTCATCGGTCAGGCGTTCCGTTATTCTTGTGAAAAGCTCTGTCCCGTCCAGTTCCGTCATGACCTTTCCGGCGTGTCGCATTTCCTCATCGGATGGTGATTCCTTCCGTATGGTGTGTACTGCCATGTCAATATCCTCGAAGCTACTTCCCGAAGCCTGCTTTTTGTCTGGTTCTTCATCCTCCGGTTCATCTTCTCCGTACTCCAGTTCCGAGGGCGGGATGCTCGTGAAGGTTTCATCGAGTTTGTCCTCCGGTACTTGTGTCGGGCGTGAGACGGTTTCCGTGTTTCCGTCGTCAAAAGTAGCCTCTTCCTCCGACAGCTCAATGCCTTTTTCCGAAGTGGCGGCTTCTTGCGTCGGTATGGCAGCGGTTGTCCGGGTCGATGCCATCTTGAAACGGCTCTTGCCAATGATGTCCGAGGTGTCTGCGTGAGGTATTTCCTTATCCTTTCCTTGCTCTGCCACCGTACTGTCCAATGACCGCCACAGCCCGGCAATATGTCTGAAGAAACGGATGAGCTTCGTGTCCATGATGCGGTCATAGAACAGCAGAAACAGAAACCACACGTTGCAAGCAACCGATACGATTAAAAACGCCTTTGTCATAATCTTACTTTTTGGGCGTTTTCAATCTGTTCCATGTACTGCTGCCCGTATTGTCGGAAATGGTCGCGGAGGATGTTATCCACAAACTTGCCGATGCTCAAACCGTTTCCCATCCGACTGGTAACGATAGCGACTTTCTCATGAATTTCTCGGCTGATGTATATACATTGCCGCGTTTTGATTTCCGATGCTTGCAGGAAAGTCGAGAGCGGTTTGTCTCTGCCTTTATCCTTGCGGAAGTCAACGTCGGTATTTTCCTGCCCGTAGTCGGTTACACACTTTGCTGCACGGACAGCGGTTCTTTCACTCTTTCCTGTTTGCAGATACTCAGCCTGACGGTTCTTATTTGTTCTTTTCATACTTCTTTGTTGTTTTTGAGTGTTTATAAATTATAGGATTCCATGTGCCGTTTGAACGATTCGGCTATCTCGTCTTGGAACAGCGTGAAATGGTGTGTCAGCACGTTGTCAAGAAATGCCGCGATAGTCACTTCGTTGCCTCCGATTACATGAAGCATCTTCTGTATGCGGTCGTGGTACTCCTTGCGGATATAGACCTGCTTGCCGAGCCTTGCCGTGATATTGGAACCGCATATGAATACTGTGTCATAATCCAATTTTTCCGGCTTGCTGTTCCTGCGCCTGCGTTCCGGCTCCTCTTTGGAGTGCGAGGCGGGTGGAGAAACGGCTTCTTGTATCGCTTCTTTCGGAGGTGGGACAGGAGCGTTCCCGTCCGTGCTTCTCGCTTCCGGCGGAATGCTTGTATCGTCCAGTCGAAATGAGTTGATTACGGCTTCGCTGTCGATGTCCTCGATTCTTGTTTTCTTTGCCATGCCGTTCAGTTTTTGATGATGCCGAGAATCTCATCGACGAGTTTGTCGAGGTTGCTGCCGCGTACCAGTATTTTGTCCGCCGGAAACGCCGTGGAGCGGAATACCGCCTTGCGTTCTGCCGCCGTCTCCTTGCGGAAGCGCTTACTGTCCGGTAGATGTGTTTCCAGAATGGGCAGGGCGAACTCGGCACAGACCTTGTCGTATGCCTTGTAAAGTTCAGTCTTTTCGCGTCCGTCCACCATGTTCCACACGAGGTAAATCCCTTTGATGCCGGACTTGCCCGTGCTTATCATCTGTTCGTTGATGACAGTGGCGAACTTGATGGAACTCTCCATCACCACACGGTCGGCGATGATGGGCGTGAAGATATAGTCCATTTGGGAAATGGTCTGCACCACATCGGCATTGTTGATTGTTCCCGGCAGGTCGAAGAACACGAAATCGAGGTCGGGCTGCGCTGCCACCAGATTTTCGGCGGTCTTTACCGCATCTTCCGCACGGCTGCATCTGATGGTGTACGGGTTCTTCTTCAGTCGTTTGAGCTGCTCATACGCCAGCACCTTGTAATGCCCGTCCTCCATGACGGCTTTCATGTCACGCTTGCGCATGTCATGGATACTGTACTGCGGGAAATCGCAGTCCACCACGGCTACGTTGTAGCCTTTCACATAGTGCAGATAGCTTGCTACAAGCACTGTCAGGGTTGTCTTACCCGCTCCACCTTTCTGCGTGGAGATTGCCACATAAGTTGCTTCTTTCATTTTTTTGATAATTTATTTGGTTATACATCTGTCCGGTGGCGGTAGCGTATTGTCATTAGTACGTACGCACGCACTCCCATTCATTTATTTATTCACTCCTTAATCCGGCTGTGCCTGCGGGTATTCATCGGTTTGTCCAACCGTCCATGCTTTTATCCGTCCGCACGGACGTGTGCTTGGAAAACTATCTGAATACATACACCTGTTTTCAACCGTTTGGATTGATGCCCGGATTGCTGTCCGAACATCTGGCGGAAGGAGTGTATTTTCAGTCCCACATCCGAATCACACTGCAAATAAACAAGGATATTTTGGAACTTGTATCACTTCTCCGGCAAGTGGCAGCACGTTGCGCCGGTTGGCACTGATTGTCCGGGGCAAGCCTCTGTCGGACATCGCCTTAAGGGCGTAACTTTGCACCCGAACGGCAGGGTACGCCGCAGGTAGCGCAGCCCGGAGTTTGAAAGGAATCATCCCCAATCCGTCCCCGACGGATTTTTATGTTCACCTGAACATAGCAAGGTATGTTTTCAGCCGCTCAAAACATTTTGAGCAGCCACGAAAACGCCTTGCCCTTGCAGGGGGCGGGCTTACCCTCCGAAGTCGGGAAGCCTCTCAAACCTGCGGTGCTGTGCCTCAAAGCGGCGGCTTATGCCGTCAAACCGCTAAATCCAAAGTAATATGAGTGAAAAAAGAAGAAACAAAGGCGGGAGAAATCCCAAACTCGACCCGGCGGTGTTCCGCTACACCGTCCGTTTCAGTGAGGAGGAACACAACCGTTTCCTCTCCATGTTCGAGAAGTCAGGCGTAAACGCCAAGTCGGTTTTCCTGAAGGCGCACTTCTTCGGGCAGCCGTTCAAGGTGCTGAAAGTGGACAAGACGCTGGTGGATTACTACACCAAACTGTCCGATTTTCATGCGCAGTTCCGCGCGATAGGCACGAACTACAACCAAGTAGTGAAGGAACTGAGGCTGCATTTTTCCGAGAAAAAGGCGATGGCGTTGCTTTACAAGTTGGAGCAACAGACCGTCGAACTCGTAAAACTGAGCCGTAAGATTGTGGAACTTTCAAGGGAGATGCAGGAAAAATGGTCGCAAAAATCAGTGTAGGAAACTCGTTGTATGGCGCACTTGCCTACAACGGGGAGAAGATCAACGAGGCGAAAGGGCGGCTTCTGACAACCAACCGCATCTACAATGACGGTACGGGAACGATGGACATCCACCGGGCTATGGAGGACTTTCTCGCTCTGATGCCCGTGCGGTCGAAGGTGGAGAAACCGGTGGTGCATATCTCGCTCAATCCGCATCCCGACGATATTTTGACGGACACGGAGCTTCAGAACATCGCACGGGAGTATCTGGAGAAGATGGGCTTCGGCAACCAGCCGTATCTCGTTTTCAAGCATGAGGACATCGACCGCCACCATCTGCATATCGTGACGGTCAGGGTGGACGAGAACGGCAGGAGCATAGACACCCGGAACAATTTTTACCGGAGCAAGCAGATAACACGCGAACTGGAACGGAAGTACGGGCTGCATGACGCGGAACGCAAGAATCGCCGTCTTGACACGCCGCTGCGCAAGGTGGACGCCTCTGCGGGCGACGTGAAGAAGCAGGTGGGGAATATCGTTAAGGCTTTGAACGGGCAATACCGTTTCCAAACGATGGGAGAATACCGTGCCCTCCTTTCCTTATATAATATGACAGTGGAGGAAGCACATGGCAATGTGCGCAGACGTGAGTATCACGGGCTGGTCTATTCCGTCACGGACGACAAGGGCAACAAGGTCGGCAATCCTTTCAAGTCCTCGCTGTTCGGGAAGTCCGTCGGCTATGAAGCCGTACAGAAGAAGTTTGCCCGTTCCAAGCAGGAGTTTAAGGAGAGGAAACTTGCCGACATGACGAAACGCACCGTCCTTTCCGTGCTGGAAGGCACGTATGACAAGGAGAAGTTTGTAGCCACCCTCAAAGGAAAGGGCATCGACACCGTACTACGCTACACGGAGGAAGGGCGCATCTACGGAGCCACGTTCATCGACCACCGTACGGGCTGCGTGCTGAACGGCTCACGCATGGGCAAGGAACTTTCCGCCAACGCCTTGCAGGAACACTTCACGCAGCCTTACGCTGGACAGCCGTCGATTCCGCTTTCCGTTATGGTGGAGGGACAAGAGGACAAACAAGGATATTCCGGAGGGGAATACGAGAACCATTCGGGTGGTATGAACCTGTTTGCCCCCGAAGGTCCGGCAGTGGACGCCGAGGAGGAAGCCTTCATCCGGGCGATGCAGCGCAAGAAGAAAAAGAAGAAGCGCAAGGGCTTGGGAATGTAATCGAAAATATCAACAATCAAAAAAATCAATGTATGTCACAACAAGAAGACGATTTGAGGGCGTTGGCGAAAATCATGGATTTTCTGCGTGCCGTGAGTATTATTTTAGTGGTCATGAACGTGTACTGGTTCTGTTATGAAGCCATACGGCTCTGGGGAGTGGAGATCGGCGTGGTGGACAGAATCCTGATGAACTTCAACCGCACGGCGGGGCTGTTCCGTTCCATCCTGTACACAAAACTGTTTGCCGTCCTACTGCTTGCCTTGTCCTGTTTGGGGACAAAGGGCGTAAAGGGTGAGAAAATCACTTGGGGAAGAATCTGGACAGCCCTTGCCGTTGGCTTCGTGCTGTTCTTCCTCAACTGGTGGATACTGGCTTTGCCGCTCCCGATAGAGGCGGTGACGGGACTGTATATTCTGACCGTCGGCGCAGGTTATGTCTGCCTGCTGATGGGCGGTCTGTGGATGAGCCGTCTGTTGAAGCACAACCTTATGGACGATGTGTTCAATAACGAAAACGAGAGTTTCATGCAGGAAACAAGGCTTATCGAAAGCGAGTATTCGGTCAATCTTCCGACACGGTTTTACTACAAAAAGCGTTGGAACAATGGCTGGATCAATGTCGTGAATCCTTTTAGGGCTTCCATCGTGTTGGGTACGCCGGGCAGCGGTAAATCCTATGCAGTGGTAAATAATTTCATCAAGCAGCAGATAGAAAAGGGCTTCTCGATGTATGTGTACGACTTCAAATTCAGCGACTTGTCCACGATAGCATACAACCATCTGCTGAACCACCCGGAGGGCTACAAGGTGAAACCGAAGTTTTATGTGATAAACTTCGATGACCCGCGACGTTCGCACCGTTGCAATCCCATTCACCCGGACTTCATGGAGGATATTACGGACGCTTATGAGAGTGCGTACACCATTATGCTCAACTTAAATAAAAGTTGGGTGCAAAAGCAGGGCGACTTTTTCGTAGAATCGCCCATCATCCTTTTCGCGGCTATTATCTGGTATCTCAAAATTTTCCAGAACGGCAAGTATTGTACATTCCCCCATGCGATTGAGTTCCTGAACCGCCGCTATGAGGATATTTTCCCGATACTGACCTCTTACCCGGAATTGGAAAACTATCTTTCTCCGTTCATGGACGCATGGCTCGGAGGGGCTGCGGAGCAGTTGATGGGGCAGATAGCAAGCGCGAAAATCCCTTTGTCAAGGATGATTTCCCCGCAGCTCTATTGGGTGATGTCGGACAGCGAGTTCACGCTGGACATCAACAATCCCGAAGAACCGAAAATACTCTGTGTGGGCAACAATCCCGACCGTCAGAATATCTACGGGGCCGCTCTCGGTCTGTATAACTCCCGTATCGTGAAACTCATCAACAAGAAAGGGATGCTGAAGTCGTCGGTCATCATCGACGAGCTGCCCACGATTTATTTCAAGGGGTTGGACAACCTTATCGCCACCGCGCGAAGCAACAAGGTTGCCGTGTGTCTGGGCTTTCAGGATTTCAGCCAGTTGGTGCGCGACTACGGTGATAAAGAAGCGAAGGTCGTGATGAACACCGTCGGCAATATCTTTTCCGGTCAGGTGGTGGGTGAAACCGCCAAGACGCTTTCTGAACGCTTCGGTAAGGTGTTGCAGAAACGGCAGTCCATTTCCATCAACCGGCAGGATGTTTCCACCTCCATCAACACGCAGATGGATTCACTCATCCCGCCAAGCAAGATTTCCGGCTTGACGCAGGGTATGTTTGTCGGTTCGGTGTCCGACAACTTCAACGAGCGTATCGAGCAGAAGATTTTTCATTGTGAGATTGTCGTGGATGCCGAGAAGGTGAGGCGCGAGGAGAAAGCCTACAAGAAAATCCCCGTCATTACCGACTTTACGGACGGGGACGGCAACGACCGCATGAAGGAAACGGTTCAGGCGAATTACAGGCGCATCAAGGAGGAAGTGAAGCAGATTGTTCAAGAGGAACTGGAACGTATCGCAAATGATGAAAACTTGAAACACCTGTTGCAGCAGAAATAACAGATTCCTTTATATATGAAAAAGGGGATGTGTCAAAACACCCCAAATATGAAAATTACCCCTGTCACAGATATCTGTAGCAAGGGTAATTTTGTTAAAAAGAGAGTTTTGACGCCCTCTTTTTATTCTCAGATTTGAGATGCTTGTTGATGGTGGTAATGGCAAGCGTCAGCAAATAATTTTTCAGCTCTGTATCGTCTTTAAGCAGTATGCTGTATTCTTCGGCAAACATTCTCAACAGTCTGGTTCTGAGTTTCGACATTTCTTCACCGAAAGGTATCTGTCGGTTTTCTTGCCAATACTCAATCACTACGGAAGATACCAGCCACTTGAACTCGGATTTCATCTCTTTGCCGAGTTTCTTGAAGCGGATTTGTTCGCTAATTGGCGGCTCGTTGTATGGCATCATGTCTGCCGGGTCATAAACGGATATACTGCCGATACCATAATCCATGATTATCGGTAAATCAGTTTTTACATCATTCTTATGTTTCTTCTTTTTAGCCATACCCGTTATTGTTGCAGGAAACCTTTACCTTTATCAGTAAGATAGTATTTCTGTTGCGGACTCTTGGAGCCTACGGGATAAAGTGAAAGGACCAAACCGGAATTTATTGCCGGATGGATATAGTTCTTTAAGAAATTCCTTTTATCTTTCATTCCCGTTTTCTCCATGATTTCTTTAGCAGAGAGAGTGTTGTTCCCAATAGCAGACAACAGTTTTCCTAACTGTGGGGTTACTGTGGGGTTACTATAGGGTTGCTGTGGGGTTGCTGTGGGGTCTTGTCCTACTGTAGTTCTTGTATAATGAAACACAATCCATACAGCATTGCCGTCGGTATGAAACTCCGGATCCGGAATACCGACACGGCGACATTCGTTTACCATAAGGGCTATGCCACGTCCCCAACTCTCCAATACTGCACTTTTGTACAGCACATTGGCTACTATCAGATTTTGTGGTTCGGAATTGTGGCCACCCAACAGTTTCTCAATGGTAATATCAGGCGGAAATGTTCCGCTGTTTTCAATCTCCACGCGGTCATCATAGATAGCAATCCCGACTGAACTGCCGGGGCGATGGTAAACACGATGTGCAAAAGCATTTATGCAACATTCTCTCAATGCCTTATATGGCACATTCAGTTCCTCTTCTCTGTACAAACCTTCAATTTTACCGGAAAGGGACAAATGCTTGAAGAAAAATGCCATTGCAGCATCCAGCAAGTTGAATATATTGCCTGTCACACGCTGATTATCTAAAAATTCATCTTTTGTCGTTCCTTTGAACCGGGCTAAACGGAGCAGACATTGGGGATAATGGTAGAAGTTCCGTCCGAATAGGACAACGGAAGCATTGTTCAGCTTTCCATCATTCAACAAGTCAAATTTTTCAAGGATGGTTCGGACATCCTCCTGCATAGAACCTTCCGGCAAACGTCCGCCTCTGATTCCTCCACGTACTGCGCCCAAGATTGCCGTTTCGTCAAGGTCGGATATTTTCAAGCTGGGATTTTGCATGGAATCCCAAGCATAGGTTCCGCCTCGCTGCATAACCAACAGGTTGTATATACCCTGCGGCATGGCAGATGTAACGCTCTCTATCCGTTGATAAGCCCTCCCCTTATAGGTGAACGGGCGCATATATCGTTGTTCTTCCGCTGATAAAGCTATAACACTTTTGTTCGTTCCCGGAATGTCTGTATAGGATATATCAATGGTCGCAAACGGCTCGATTCGTCTGATGGTTTCCGCAATATCGCGCTTCGTCTTGTCGCTCACTTCCTGACCGATAATCTTTCCCTTGTCGGTTACACCGAACAGCACCGTGCCGCCCGTACCGTTCAAGAAGGCACAAAGAGTTTCAATTCCACGCTCCAACTGCCCGGTAGTTTCTTTGAACTCAACTGTCCCGCCTTCGGCTCCGGCAATCAGTCCATTCAATATTTCGAGGTTATCTATTTTCATCCGTCATTGATTAATACTTGCAAAGTTAATGATTTTAATCGGCTTTCCGGCAGATAATAGAGTGATTGTAAATGAAGAAGGATAAGAAACCGTATAATCCGGCCGCTTATCCTTTGTTTGGCATTCGTTTATCTCCTCATCCGCTCCAATTCATCGTCATGTCGCATCTTCGCGTTCAGTTTGTCCTGCATCTTTTCAAGGAAGTAGGTGCGACTGTCGCTTTTCCTGCGTTTGATGTCCGTATAGAAGCGGTAGCAGTCTTTGGACTCCACACCGAAAAAGGAATAGAGGACAGGGGCAAGCTCTTTCAGCGAAGCCTTGCCGCCATTGATGCAGCCGGTGGCGTAGAGGGCATAGATTAGTTCTACCAACTCGACGGCATTACCGGTCCATTGCAGGGCTGGGACTGTGGCTTTGGTTTCGGATGTGGATGTTAGTGGTGGCACGGAGGTAATTGCAGAAGCGGATACCATCTTCTGCATCTTTCGGATGAAGGATAACGCCTTGCGGATATACACAGTGACGACATTCTCCTCCGATGCCGACAAGTTCTGCGGATGGTGCTGTAATTCGATTTCGGCAAAAGCCAACGCCACAATAATATGCTTGGCATCATTGCCACCGTAGCACAGGTTTATTACTTCCTGCACGAATCCGCCGTATGCCGTTTCCGTGCTACCGTTGTCTTTTCCGTTTATCAGGGCGAAAAACTGTGTTTCCGCCAATATGAGATGGTTCATTATCTTTTCTGTTTTGAGGGTTTACACTTGTTTATCAGTGTGCGCACACTGATATATGGGCAAATCATAGCCCTAAACACGAGAAAAGATTGTGAGAAAATTGTACTACATTGTTTTTCAGAAAGATAAAATTCAAAAATAATTTTATCCTTGATTGCATCCCTTGTGAAATGTGTTCAGATTCTGAACATGTGTTCACTTTCTGAACACGGAAATTCCGCCAAGATGTTCATAATCTGAACATTTTATGCCCGTGGCTCTTTATGATAGGTAAGCCGGATTACTCCGTCCCTATAAGTTTTGTTCTCCATAAGCCGCCAGTCATTCATAGGTAGTGCTGACTTGAAAAAATGCGCTCCGTTTCCGTCGATGGTTGGAACAACGTATAGTATGATTTCATCTATCACGTTCATCCGTAACAGTCCGTTGGCATATTCGGTATTCCCGGCAGTTACTTCCAACAAATGGCAAATGCTTCCACCTTCCTCTCTCCATTCTTGAAGCACGGATACCGAATAGTCGGATGTCAGCTTATACAGGGCATTGGCACGTATTTCATCCATACCGTAATCTTCGGTTTGAAGCAACCGCTTCCGGGGATGCAGTTTCATCGGACAGCCATCTATTGAGATAACGGCAAGTAATTGTATTTTCGCCATAACGTATTTCCTTTCCTTTTTGGCGAGGCAAAAAAGTAGCGTGCAATTCACACTACTTTCAAGCGATGGCTCTGGTAAAGCCTTTACGGAGAGTACGTGAATGCACGCTATGCGTAGGCATAGCATAAGCATCACGCAATCGTCTCCGTAGTTTCAATTTACCAGATTTTCGCTCGAAACGCCTTGCGGTCTTATGTCTATATCATCGGCGAAAAGTTACCCAATCGCCTGCTATTTTCTGAAATACAATTGCAAAGTTAATCAATTATTGCCATTTACAGCCATACTCCGGTCAGTTTTCTTCATTCAATCCATATTCTACCAATTTATTATACAGCGTTGTCCTGCCGATACCCAGTATCTTTGCAGCCATTTTCTTGTTACCGGCTGCTTGTTTCAAAGCACGCAGGATACGTCCTCTTTCTTCATCCCCGCTCTTCAATGTAAAACAAGCGGAAGTAGCGGACGGTTCATTGTCAAGTTCCAAATCGGCTTCGGTTATCATATCGCCTTCTGATTGCAGGACTGCCGTCTGTATCTTCTGTTTCAACTCGCGCACGTTGCCCGGCCACGCATGGGCGAGCAGGGCATTACGGGCAGATGCGGCAAAACCTTTTACTTCACGTTCCAACTCACGGTTTGCCATTTCACGGAAGAACTCGGCCAATGGCATGATGTCTTCCGGGCAGTCGCGCAAGGGCGGCATGGTTATCACATACTCCTGCAAGCGATAGAGCAAATCCTGCCGGAACCGCTTTTCCGTTACGGCTTTCTGCAAATCCTCGTTGGTTGCAGCCACTATCCTCACGTTGGCTGTTTTGTCCTCCTTTGCTCCGACGGGACGGTAACGGCGTTCCTGTATGGCGCGGAGCAGCATCTGTTGCATCTCCATTGTTAGGTTGCCCACTTCGTCAAGGAACAGCGTGCCGCCATCCGCTTCCAGAAAATACCCCGTCTTGTTTGCTTCGGCACCCGTAAACGCGCCCTTGACGTGTCCGAAGAAGGCGGATTGTATCAATGACGGGGACAAGGCTCCGCAGTCCACTGCCACAAAAGGTTTATCGGCAAGTTTGCTTTGTTGGTGTATATGTTGTGCGATATGTTCCTTGCCCGTACCGTTCTCGCCCAGTATCAGCACGCTCATCCGGGTGGTGGCTACAAGGCGCACACGTTTCTTGATTTTCTGATAGGCTTCGCCCTGCCGGACGAATATCGGAATGTTCCATTGTAGTCGCTTTTCATGTTCTTTTTGCAGGGTGCGGATAAGCGGTATCAGTTTATCCTCCAACAACTGTTTCTGTATGTAATCCTTTGAGCCGAGCTTCATACTTTCCACTGCCGTATGCACCTCCCCGTAATTGGTCATAACGATAAACACCTGTTGTTTGTCGTTGGCACGCATCCACCGTAACAACTCTATGCTTTCACCGTCGGGGAGGCGTAGGTCGGCAACGACAATATCATCCACCTCTGACTTTACCAATAGTTTCTTGGCAGTGGCAAGATTATATGCCGACATAGTATCGAAGCTGTCTTTCTTCAGCAGGTTGCAGACATAATCGTTATAGACGGGGTTGTCCTCAATCACAAATACTTTCATCCGACAACCTCCTTTCCTTTTGCGCAAGTTCTATGATAACTGTTCCCATACGAAGCATGGCATCCACGCATTTCCGCAATTCCATTTCGGAACATTCAGATTCTTGATGCAGCAGTTCATACAGGTTCCACAAGGGTTTGTCAGCACGGATAACAGCCCATGAACTTCGCTGACGGTGTATCCATTCGTCCAACGCCTTGCGGTCATTCCTCTCCATGATTTCCCGGACAGCCTGCATATCCTTTTCTGTTTCGGTTATCAAACGGTCAAGCATCGCCCGTTTGTCACCATATGCAAGCAGAGAGGACAAGTCGGGAAGTTCATCCTTGTCCGTACTTATCAAAAGGCATTTGTCTGATACAGCAACCAGTTCGGAAATGGAAAATGGCTTGAACAGGCAGGCGGTAAATCCATTTTCCAACAGCTCCTCTTCGCTGCAACTGCCGGAGGCGGTCGCCACGACAATGGGAATCTCTTTCGAGTTGCTGACACTTGACGAGCGTAACAACTCCAACACCTCATAGCCGTTAATCTCCGGCATCTTCATATCGGTTATCATGAGGTCGTATGTGTGCTGCCGCATGGCTTCCATTGCATCGCCAATAGTGGTGAACGTGTCGCAATGCACACCTATACCAGCATACATTTCCTTTGTCATGGATAATACCATCGGATTGTCGTCCAATACGATGACAGAATAAGGTCTTTCTATATGAGCCAGACTTTCTGCGGCTGTCTGTTCTTCAATACCAATATCGGCAGTGTTCATTGGCAACTCCACAGTAAAACGACTGCCTTCTCCTTTTTCGCTTTCCAAGCGTATAGTGCCGCCAAGCATCCCGACTATCTGTTTCACAATGCTTAACCCCAATCCGAAACCGTCTTGCGTGGCGGCGTTGGAAAGCCGCTCGAACGCTCCGAACACTCGCTGTTGTTCTTCCGCACTCATGCCGGTTCCGGTGTCCTCTACTACAAGGGTCAGCCTATTGCCGTCATAGCTTATGACAAGTGAAACGCTTCCGGCATTCGTGAACTTGACGGCATTGCCCAGCAGGTTGTCGCATATCTGTATGATGCGCTCCTTGTCGCCATTCAGGATAATACCCTCCGGGCACTCGATGGTAAGTTTAAGATCTTTTGCTTCTGCTTGTTGCGTAAACTCCGTTTGCAACAGCTCCGCGATGTTTTCCAAACGAAACGGACGGACATTCGCCTGTTCCTTGCCGCTGTCCAAGCGGAAGAAGTCAAGCAGGGAGTTGAGCATGTCGGTCATTCTCTTGGAGGCTTGCAGGATATTGTCCGCATAACCGCTTATCTTTTCTTCTTCGTTGTCCTGCATCAGTTCCGCATATCCATGTATGGCAGTCAGTGGTGTGCGTAGCTCGTGGGTGATGGTGTGCATCGCTTTCTTGCGTGAGGCTATCAACGATTCGTTTTGTTTTACGGACTTTTGCAGTTGCCCGATTAAATCTGTTGTCTTACGTTTGTACTGCTTGATGCGGGTGGCATAGCGGTGAATGATGATGTATGAAATAATGAGCAACAGCAGCATGACACCCGTTATGATACCTACCTGCAAGAACGACTTTTCACGCATAGCGGATATTTCCGCCTCACGTTCCTGCAAGTCAGCCTGCACCTTGTGGTCCATCTGCTGGATAAGGGTTTGCAGTTGGCGGTTCAGTTCCGCATTGCGGCTGGCAAGGCTGTCGGCATATTCCGACAGACGATGGCTTTGGGCACGTTGTTGCGCTATCATATCACGGTTCAGTGTGTAGAGCATCGTGGTGGTCGTCGTCGGAGGTGCTTCCTGTTTCTTGCCGAACAACCCGAGAAAACCTTTCCTCCTCTGTTTCTTCGGCTCTTCCTGCCTGCTCGTTTGCACTATCACCGGCACCTGCTTGGCTATCCGGCGGTTGATGTCCGCCTGTTGTTCCAGAGCCTCCATGATGGCGCACAGCCGCTTTTCCTTGTCCTCCAGCAAGTGGCGCACGCTGTCTATGCGCACCGATTCGTAATGGCTCTTGAAGCGGCAAAGCATACTATCCACCGTCATCCGTTGCCGCCGGTATGCCGCCACATCCTTATCGTCCCATTCCAGCACCGACTCGCCCAAAAGAGACAACTCCACCACACCCACATACGCATCGTGTGTTTCCTTGCGGAAGCGGTTGATTTCACGGTTCTCCCGTTCCAGCAACTCCAAGTCGCGCCATTCTCCGAGCCACGTGCAGATGATGCCGCCCACCAGCAGGACTATCAACAGATAGCCTGCGGCAAGCAGCTTGCGGAAATGCTTGGTAGTGGTAACGAATTGTTCGCTCATTTGCTGTTTGTGTAAATACCGTTATTTAAAATACGCATATAGGTCGTGGAACTTCGCAGGTTCATGGATGAGAATGGCGGCCATGCTGCCTATGACCGCCACCAGAATTATATATCCGAATAGAATTCTACTCCTCAATGAAACAACCATTCTTCCCTTATTTACAATTGTTATAATTATTAAGGCATCTGACCACCGGCGATAGGTGGAATTTCTGTTAGTATGGGATTTCTCGGGATTGAGTTAAAAATTCTTTGGCCACGTATGGCTTGACTTGGAGGAGCGTTTTCATTTACATCAAGCCGATAACATCTATCGTTAAATGTTATAATTCCCCAAATACCAATGGTTCCTGGGATTCTCGCCAATCCTTCAGTAGGTTTAAAAAGAACAACATTATCTATTATTCGATTTTTAACCGCCCGATTCCATGATGTTTTAATACTATTGTTAGGCGTTGGAATATGAGCAACATACCTAATGCCATTGTGCCTAAAACTGGCCATATAACACCCCGAAAAACCTGAACTTAAAGTATCTATGCCATTTGAAGCAACGACTGCTATTCCATCCGCAATATATATGACACAGGCATAGTCTAATCTAAGAAAACGATAGTTACGGGTATATCCTTTTATTTGAAATGTCAAATTACTTTGCGTGACAATCGGAGGGGTCAAACCTACATTATAAATATTTTGATAATGAAACCGTGCAATATTTGTCATTACTGCTCGACTGTTTGGCAATCTTAATGCTTGAATCAAATTCATATATTTACTTACTGTTACTTTCGTTTGTTATAGGCTCGATACATGATGCCATTATATCCATCAGTTTAGACAGACCTTCGGTCTGCGGCTGCTGACTGGCTGTCACATGTATCTGGTATTTTGCCGTTTGGTTGGTCATGCGGGTGTTCTCGCGGGCGGTCGTGACTTTGCCGCTGATTTCCGCATTTATAAACCAATGTTTTGCAGAAGCTTTTGCCTCTACTTCTGCGTTGGTAGTGCTTTTTACGTTTGATGTATCGGTAACCTCCATCTGGAAATCGACATCCACGCGATCTATGAGCAGGGAAGGAATAGGCACCAATCCTATAAACGGAGCCTTGACACTTTGTGACATTGTTGTCATTTTTCCATCCTGCTGTATCGGTCTTTCGACATCGAATTCCAATATACGCGCTTTATTGCCGCTTTTACCATCAAATGCAATTTGCTGGTAGAAATTCCATGCTGTCGCTGCCAATTCCTGTTGTGCTTCGGCTGCTGCAATAAGTGGAGCTGCAATAAGTTCCCGCATGGGAAGCCCCTTGAATTTGTCAGTCACGTTTGAATCTGCTTTAAGAACTGGAGAAGTTTCTCTGTTTTGAGTCTCTTCCAATGCAGCGGAGATAATTTCTTTCGCCTGTCCGCTTACATTTTCATTCAAGTTTTCCGCATTTTCTTGTTGCCCTTGGTTCTTTATTTCTTCTGCCATAACATTTGAATTTTAAAATTGTTAGATATTTTTTACAAAATCGTCAATAATTCGGGAAATGCTCTCCGGAGTCTCCTGAACCTTAAAATTGACGCAAACCTCCATGACATCATCCGCATCCGGTTTTATGTTGCTCATCTGCATCTGGAGATTGGCTCTTTGTGGGCTGGATAACAATAAGTTGTTTTCCGGAATCTGTGATTCCACGCTTCCGACCTTCGCCTTGAACTTTATCTGCACATTATCCATTGCAAGATAATGATGGGATATCAAGGCTATAAGTGGAATATCAATAGTCTTGTCTCCAACCATGATTTTTTTTGATTGGAACGTATTTGCGTTATTTGCATTTGTTCCTTCAAAAAGTCTGGTCAGATTTTGTATCTGATGATTCTGTAATGTATCTTGTGCACAGTTTACGGCGTACTGCAAACCATTCATAATATCAGAGAATGAATTGGTTTGAACACTGTCCGGCTCATCGTCATTATTTTTCTTGCCTCTGTGAAAAAGTCCCATGTTTTTAATTTAAATACTTGATTTGTTGTCTTTAATGAGCACCAATCTTGACAATGTCCGGCTTACAGCTTCCATATTTACACTGGAGACTATATTATTATTGACAATGCCTTGATGCCAAAACCAATATGGTGGATTCTCCGTGTGTTCCATCACGTCCTCCTTTCTTTATTGGGATTATACTTCGGTTCTTTCCGTTGCGAGCGGAACTTTTCCGCCCTACGGTTTACTGCTTCCTCAAGGTAGGCAATGCTCCGTTAAGTTCGTAACGCCACTCTGAACCAGCGTTCTGCAAGGCGGTGTTCATGGCATCAACGGCTTTCTGCCAGGTAACGTAAGTGCCGTCCACCTTCGTAGATTCGGGGGCGGTCTTATAGCCTCGTTCCTGATTGTTCTTCCAATAGCAGGCGGTCACGGTGGTGTAGCTATCTCCAAACAAGCCGCCGATATGCACATTGCCAGTGCTACTACCTGTACTTGTTACGTTGCCCGTGGCATAGCAGGCAAGGACGCGGCTTCCTCCGTTTAATCCCACTACACCGCCGCCATAGAGATTCTTTTGGGAGGCTATTTCTAAGGTCACGTTGCCTGTGGCATAGCAAGCTGTCATGGTGCCCCATTTTTCTCCTGCCACACCGCCGACATAGTGCGTTCCCTTTACTGTGGCAGAGGTGCAGCATCCGATGATGGAACCAGCCTTTTGTGAACCCACCACACCGCCGACACAATCCGTGCCGCTGACGCTGCCCGACACCGAGCAGTTTTCAATGGTGCCCCAGCTATATCCTACCACGCCACCAGTACAGCCAAACATGTGATTGCTTGTTATCTGTATGCCTTCCATCACCACATTCTTCACCGTACCAGCTCTATTGAGATAGCCGAACAGACCCACAAATTGGTCATTTGTCGTAACGGTCAACCCCGTGATGGTATGGCCGCCGCCGTCGAAAGTGCCTTTGTATGAGTTATCGAAGCTTGTGCCTATCGGTGTCCAGCCTTTGCCTGTGAGGTCAATGTTTTTGTCGAGGGTAATGTTAATGTCGGTCTTACCTCCGTTCACTAATTTGGCTACATTCAGCAGGCCGTCGGCGTTATAGACCGTGTAGCTGCCGTTGCTCTCTATGGTATAGCCCAGGTCTTTTGCCGCAGCGAGGGAGACGGTGTAGGTATATTCACCGCCCGCCTGCCAGTCGGTAGCATTCTTCATCTTATAAACGAAGGTCTTGCCGTTAGTGAATGTGCATGTAATGAAGGTCGTGCCAGCTGCCACACTTTGCGGGGCTACGATGGCGGTGTAGGTGTTGCTGCCCTTGCCGTACGGGGTGATTTTATCCGGATTGCCATTCTCGGTGGAGAGACCCGTCAGCCGCACGGATGCCAGCCCCTCGGTGTAGTCCGTCAGAACGATGGTCACTCGCGCCGTGCGGTGGGTGAAGCGAAGCGTGGGGCTACCGTAGGTCACCGTCTGCCCGTCGGCTACGATGAGGTCGCTGCCCTCAAAGTCCTTCTGGGCACTTTGGTTGGCTTTTACCTTCACAGCAGGCGGAGTTGTCTCGCCAGCGGTGTAGGGCCACCACGCTGTGACGGTGATGTCGTTGTGGTTGGTCCAGTAGTACGGGTCGGTGGAGGTCAGCGTGCCGCTGGTGGGGTCGGCAGTGGAGGGCGTCACGTCGTATGCCTTCACCGTGCCGTCCATCAGGACTGCCACGCTCTGCACACCCTCCCAATTGCCGTCCACCGGGGCACGGGTGCCGGCGATAGCTGTCGAAGCGGGGTTCAGCCCCGTGGCGGTGAAGACGATGGATCTGCCTTCCGCCCCTTCAGGCAGGAAGCCTGCTTCGTCCTGTGTGCAGGCGCCCAATAAGAGGGCGAGCGCTGCAAGTGCAAAAAATCTTGTCTTCATTATATCTGTTGTTTTATTACTCTGGTTCTTTCCGTTGCGGGCAGAACTTTTTCCGCCCGACGGTTTACTGCTTCCTCAAGGTGGGCAATGCTCCTTTAAGTTCGTAACGCCAATCTGAGCCTGCTTTCTGCAAGGCGGTGTTCATGGCATCAACGGCATTCTCCCAGGTAACGTTAGTGCCGTCCACATTCGTGGCTTCGGGGGCGATGCCTTCCTTATTGTAGCCGATACCTTGTTCATGATTGTTCTTCCAATAGCAGGCGGTCACGGTGGTGTAGTTTCCTCCCAAAAAGCCGCCGATATATACATTGCCAGTGCTACTACCCGTACTGGTTACGTTGCCCGTGGCATAGCAGGCAAGGACGCTGCTTCCTGCGTTGAATCCCACCAGACCGCCGCCAAGGATATTATTTATGGGGTCTATTTCTATGGTCACGTTGCCTGTGGCATAGCAAGCGGCCATGGTGGCACCCGAATTCGTCTCACCTGCCACGCCGCCGACCTGGACCATTCCCTTCACTGTGGCGGAGGAGCTGCATCCGGTGATGGAAGCCTCCCATTGAATACCCACCACACCGCCGGCGCATATCGTGCCGCTGACGCTGCCCGACACCGAGCAGTTTTCAATGGTGCCTCCCCAGCTAAATCCTGCCACGCCGCCGGCATAGCCCAACCTGTGATTGCATGTTATCTGTATGCCATCCATCACCACGTTCTTCACCGTGCCAGCTTTACCGAGCCTGCCGAACAGACCCACATATTGGTCATTTGTCGTAACGGTCAGCCCCATGATGGTATGGCCACCGCCGTCGAAGGTGCCGGTGTATGAGTTATAAAAGTTTGTGCCTATCGGTGACCAGTCTTTGCCCGTGAGGTCGATGTCGGCGGTGAGGGTGCAATTTATCGATCTGTCTTTTTGTGCGGCTTCGTTCCATGCCAGTAGGCCGTCGGCGTTATAGACCGTGTAGGTCTTGGTGTTGCTATCGTAGATGTAGCCCAACTCGGCTGCACCACTCTCGCCGCCGCCGTCAGCCCAATCACCGATGGTGCAACCCTCTAATGTCAAGCCAGTGGCGTTCACCTTGACGGTGTAAGAATAGCGGTTGCCCGCCTCTAATACGACGTCGTTCTGCGGGCGGAAGTAGAAGGTGCCGCCCCCGAGTTCCACCTTGACGAACGGCTTGCCTGCCGCAACGGTCTGCGGGGCGGTCAGTGCCTCGTAGGTGTTGCCGCTTGCGTTGTAGGTCTTGATGGCGGTCGGGTTGCCGTTATCGGCGGACAGGCTCACGAGGCTCACCGTGGCACCGGCGACGCTCGTGAATCCCGTGCCGGGCTTCAGTTCGATTGTCACGCGTGCCGTGCGGTGGGTAAATTCAAGTGTCGGGTTGTTAAATTCCACCTTCCGGTTCTCAGCAGAGATGAAATCGCTGTTCTGGAAGTCAGCCAGTTTGCTCTGGTCTTCTGCCACCTTCACGGCAGGCATCTGTGTGATGTCAGCATTGTCGAAGGGCCACCATGCCGATACGGTAATCGGGTCGCGGCTGGTCCAGTAGTACGGGTCGTTCTCGCGTGAAAGTGTGGCACTCTTGAAATCGGTAGAAGCCGTTACGGTGTATTCCTTTACCGCATCGCCCATCTTGAGTGCCACGGAAGTGACGCCCTGCCAGTCGCCGTCCACAGAGGCACGGGTGGAAGGGGCTGCCAGCGGCGTTGCTTCTACGGACAATCCGGTGGCACGGATGACGACGGGGTATTCACCTTCGGGCAGACGGTTATCGCCAGCAAGTTCGTCCTGCGTGCAGGCGGCGAGGGCGAACAGCAGTGCGGTGGCTGCGGGGATAAATAATCTATGTCTCATAATTCTTCATTCTAATCGATTAATTATTAAAATCATACAGGTCTGCACCCACATCTCCACCGTCTATATCGTTCCACTTTGCAATGGTGGCTTCGCTGACTTCAAGGACTTTGTTGCGTACCTTGACGGTATAGGTATAGTTGTTGCCCGCCAGCAGTGCGCCTTCGGGCACGGTGAGTGTGGCATGATATTCCTGACCTTTGTAATTCACAACCAACGGCAGGGATGCAACTGTCTGCGGGAAGAGGATGATTGATGACGTGAGATTGCCGTCTGCCAGATTCATGGCCAGTTCTCCGGTCTGTGCCCCGTTGTCTGCGGTGGCAATACCGTCGGCCGTGTTGAACGTACCGGTGAGTAACAATCCGCCCAGCGTGTAACGTTCAGGCTTGACCACGCTGAAATCCACGCCGTCGCCCGCCTCGAAGGTAAGGGTTATCTGGCTCATGCGGTGGTGGAAGGAGTTGTCTTCACCGCCTTTGGCGGTTTTGTCGGTGAAGCTTACTACCGGGTTGTTTTTGTCTCCCGTGGCTCCTGAAGCAAAGAGGAAGTCGATGGCAGGCTGGTTCTGCTGCGCCGTGGCATCGGTCGTGGCAGCGAGGATGCCTCCCGCCGCGTTGTACGGATAGTAGGCGCGGAAAGTATGGGTCTTTGTATCTTCGATATAGATAACCTTTCCTTCTGCCTCAAATTTCCCGTTTTTCAGGATGAAAGGCACGTTGCCGTACTGGGAATCGTTGCCGATGTCGGTGATGCCGATACGGTCGCCGCCAGTCCAGGTGGTTCCGCTGGCGCGGGTGGCGGGGGCGATGTTGGCGGTAAACTGGGCGGCCACGGGGTCACCATTCAGGTTCTCGTTGTCGTTGTTGCAGGCTACCAGTGCGAGGGCGAGCATCGCAAGTGCAAAAAATCTTGTCTTCATTATATTCTGTTATTATATTAGTTAAATTCCATTTCAATAATTGCTGCACCTTAGCAAAATCAAAGCAAGCTTTGCTTCTGCGTTCGGTTTGCTAATTATTTACAAATCGGCATTTACATCATCACCTTTCACTTCTTCCCAGCCGTTGATTTCGGCTCCGTCCACTTCCATGCCTTCGGGAGTCTCAACCAGCGTTCCGCTGAGGGTCAGCGATTCGCCCTTTCCGGTGTTGAACTCCTTGAGGGCTTCCGTAAGGTCGCTTTTCAGCGTGGTGGGGGTCGGGTTGCCGTCAGCATAGCGGATTTCACCCTTCAGCAGTTGTTCCGTACCGGTCACACCCAGCAGCCGCACCGTGGCTTTCCACTTGCCGGCATCGTCACCTTCGGTAATCTTGGTGAAGGGCAGCACGACGTTCGAAGCGGCTCCGTAGGTATCGGTAGCGAAGTCGAGTGTTCCGGCTGCACCCGTCAGATGGGCAACAATCTCCGTGATGCGTCCGGCGGCATCACCAGTAGGTTCGACGACAAGCGTCAGTTCGCGTACCTGCTGCTTCATTGCGGCGGTCAGCGGATAGTCCTTGTCTTTCTCGATGGTCACCTGTTCCGTATAGGTGAAGAACCATCCCGGGGCATTGTTCACAAAGGTATCCGTGCCTGCCCGGGTTCCCGTGGCTGCGGCAATGGTGGCTGTGGTGCCGTTCACCGTGATTCCTTCAGCCGGGTTCCACACCGCAAGGGTGTAGCTGCCCGGAGCAAACAGATGGTCGGGGGTATGGGTGGCGGAAGTCTCCGTACCCGTATAGTCACCCATGGTGACCGTCCATGTGGCAGGTATGTCGATACCCTCACCGCGGGCCGACCAGTCGGCTGTCACCGCAATCTTCCCGTAGTCGGGATGCGGCGTGTCATAAAGCGTGTCCTTCACGCAGGAAGAGAGCAGCACGGCGGCTGCCATTCCCATCATATTTATATATTGTCTTGCTTTCATATTCTATTCCTCCGTGTTAGAATAACTTCCATACCAATGTCACACCGGCATTGATGGGACCACACCAATCTTTTGTCTCGTTGCCGCGGCGTACACGTACACCGTCGATGACTTCATATTTTTCGAAATCGGCATTCAGGTAGCCCAAACCGAGGTTGAAATCAAGATCTAATGCCTTGTTCAGCCGCAGCTGATAGCCGGCGGTGATGCCGCCACCCATCAGGTCGCCCTGCTTGCCTGTTTCGGAGAGCTTGTAGTTGAACTGTCCGGCCTTGAACATCGCGCCCAGATACCAGGCTTTCTTCTCACCCATATAGTAACGCACTTCCGGAGCCACTTCCCAGAGTGCATAGCGGTGGTCCTTGTCGCTCCACGTCCATGAAGTCCACGAGCCGTTTACGGCAATGCCCCACGATGGGCAGATGCGCCATTCAAGTCCTAAATCTGGTGTCAAGGTAGCCCAGCGCAGCAGGTTGGCACGCAGGGAGAGATGATAATCAGTTGTGATTTTGGTTTCCGACAGCGTGTCGGCAAGTGTATTTTGTTGAGCGGTTTTCTCGGCTTCTGCCTTTTCAGCGGCAAGTCGGGCTTCTTCCGCCTTGCGCTGCTCTTCGGCAAGCCGTTCCTGCTCGGCACGCTTCTCGGTTTCTAAGCGTTCGGCTTCCGCCTTGCGTCGTGCTTCTGCTTCCGCATCCGTCACGGCTGTTTCCTTTACCGGTACCGTCAGGCGCACGGTGACAAAATCACCCTCTGTCACATGATTGCGGGTAATGAAGTTTTCTTCCTTGATTTTCGCTCGTGTAATCAGTTCTGATTTCACACGGTTGGCACGAATCTTCGCTGTTGCAAGGTTCTTGACTTCACTGCTCTGCGAATTGCAATATCCGTCAACCAATAGCGGCAGTTTGCCGTCAAGAATTGTTGCTTTGTTGTTTTCGATACATTCCAACAGGCGGGCAAGTTCCGTGTCATTGCCATTCCAAGGAACGTAGAACATGTCCTTCTGCGTAACGAACCGGAAGGTGTAGGTCGTGTCTGCTTTCTGCTGCGCAATGACAGGAAAAGTTACCGTCATCAGCCACAGAAACAAGGTAAGAAAAGTGATTTTTCTGCTCATATAAACTTGCATTTATTATCTTTGTCATCTCCAAAGGTAATAAATGCCATTCAGCGCCCAAAATATTACAAAAACTTTTTTTGCTAAAACACAGCGTTTTATAAAAATTGTCGTTTGAGCACTTTTCACATTGTCGTCTGAGCACTTATTTTGTCAAATCGGCACTTTTTGAGTTGTCGAATTAGCACTTTTGTGGCTGTCGAATTAGCACTTTTTGTAGTATGAGCACTTTTGGAAAATGGGTTTCTGAGAGCTTTTTCATCGGATTTTTACCACGCAAATCACTTCAGATTTGCTTTTTTCCACTTGGCAGGCGTACATCCTTCCTTCTCGGTAAATAATTTGATAAAGTTACTGCGGGAAAGAAAACCGGAAGACTCAGCCAGCTTCTGTATATTGATTTCCGGATGCTCCTTCAGTATGTTTTTCGCATACTCCAACCGGAGACTGGTTATCCATTCGCGGAATGTCATTTTATACGTAGTCTTGATATAAGCGGAAAGATAGGTACGGTTCGTATGAAGTATTTCGGACAGTTCTTTTATGGTAAGTCCCTGCTGGACATAGCCGTCTGTCTTTATCCAGTTGGCCACTTTCTCTATAATTTCTGTATAGGACACTGGAACTTCTTTCTCAGAAACTATTTTAGGTTCTGTTTCTGTATCTGTCAGAAGTTCTTCTTCAGACTGTATATCTTGCTCAAAAGCATTTTCCACCTGTTCATAGAACAGCAGGTAGTTCTGATAGCTGTAGAAAAGATAGCTGTAGAACGGTATTGACGACAAAATCCAGATAAAAACATATTTGTCTGGCAGAAATGTCAGCAATCCGCATCCGACACCGAAGATAAGTGCCCAATAAGTGAATATGGAAAGCCATTCGATATATGTACCTATATCATCCGCCTGAGTTTCATTGAAAATCCGAATGGCTCTACGGTATGCAATTATGACTCTGCGAGCTAAAACGACTCCAAAAACGACTAACCAGGCAGCTAAAGCAAATAAAGAGAATTTTTGCATGATTCCGCTTGGCAACAGGAACAACACAACTCCGGAAAGAGTTGAAAATATAATCCATAAAATGATATGTGTCCACACACGCCGTTTGGTAATGTAAAAACGATCAAGCAACATTATCAATGCCGAACTGAACAGAGAATAGCACAGGAAGTATGTGGACATGTTCATCAATATGGCAGAATCCGCATTTTTGAATCGGATACCAAAGAAGAAATGTACCGAATAATTTGCCGAAAGCAGCAGCATAGCTATACCCATAATCTGTCGGGAGCGGAGATAATTCTTGAAAATTTTCTTTTCAGGAGTCTTTGCAAACAAAAAATAAAAGCCGAAGAATAACATCAACGGCAGTGCGGTATAAAGTGAAAAACTGTATATAGATGGCTCCATTGTTATGCTTATTTGATTTTGATACAAAGTTACGTCTTTTTCTTCACAAATAGACACATAATCTATGATTTAACGTTATAGATTCGGTCATATTAGATTGAAAAATTATTAGAATTAAAGCCAGTGGTGAAAAATTCAACCACTGGCTTTTTCTGTCAAGACTTCGATATTAAAGTTTTACACCTTTGGATTCCGATAAACCGGGTCTCCCTATAATTAAATGACTGCGTACAAAGTCCACGTGCGGGCTTTCCGGCTGTTGTTCCGTCTGTTTTTTCTCGTTGCCTTGCCGGTTCTCTTCTGTGTTTTCCTGAGCCGGAGCCAGCTCAAGCTGTATCTTGCGGTCCAGTGCGGCGAGTTCGGACTTCAGCTGTTTCAGCTCGTCCTCCTTCTTCCACACCTTGCCCGCTATCTCCTGCAACTGCGGAATCTCCTTTTCCAGCACTTCGTTCTTAGACTTGTACTGGTCGATGATGGTCGGAATCCTCTCCAATGCGTTCAGAAAGTTTCGTGCGGCAGCAATCGGGTCTGCCATCGCCAGATGCCCGTTGTTGTAGGTGTACTTGTAGTTACCCTCCACCACGAAGCGGTTGTCAGTGAACTCCAGACCTTCTTTGAGTGTCCTCTCGCTGACCACCTTTATCGGAAAGCCGTAAAGTTCCCCGACAGCCTTGTACAGTCCACCAGTCATGGCGTTCTTGGCGATTTCCTGCAAACGCTTACCGATGACCTTCTCATCCGTTGAATCCACGCCGTCCACCTTGACAAGATTAAGGCGGCTGCCTTCCTTATCAGTCTGCACAACGGAAAGAAAACGGTTCCAGTCTTCCGTCATGGCTTCGATGAAAGCCGTGTTGTTGCGCAGTTCTCCCGTCTTGGATTCCAGCTTGAACTCCGAATCGCGCTTGCCCTTGCCCCACGACTTGCGTTCCCCTTCGAGCGAGGCGATACGCTTCTCTAATTTCGCCTTATCCAAAAGGTCGGTATTGCCGGAGAGCAACGCCATATACTCCGAGAAGTTCATACCCGATTTTTCGTCCATTGCTCCCTCGTCGATGGTACGTGCGCCCATCGCTCCACTTTTGAGCTGCGATATGAACGTCTGCTTGCAGTGCAGCAGATTGAACTTGTAGCTGTCCAGCGACTTTTCCACCGCGTAGATGATGATATCCACGTTGTTCTCGGCAAAATGCTTGGCAATCTCGTTCCCGGCTCTAACACCCCGTCCGTCACGCTGTTGCAGGTCGGACGGTCGCCACGGTGTATCAAGGTGATGGATGGCGACGCATCTTTTCTGCGCATTCACGCCCGTTCCGAGCATACTTGTGGAGCCGAACAGCACTCGCACTGTCCCTGCGTTCATGGCATCTATCACCGCCTTACGAGCCTTATCCGTCTTACACTCCTGAATGAAGCGCACCTCACTTGCCGGTATGCCGTAATCCTCCACCAACTTGCGTTTTATCTCGCTGTACACGTTCCATCCTTCCCCCGGCTGGTATGTCCCCAAGTCGGAGAACACGAACTGCGTACCCTTGTGCGTCTCGTACTTGTGGTAATACTCTGCAATCATCTTGGCACAATGGCTTGCCTTGTTGTCGGGATGGTCCTCGTAGTTCGGGTCTATCATGCGCATATCAAGTGCCATCTTTCTCGCGTAGTCGGTGGCGATGAGCATCTTCGCCTTTTCCTCCGTTTCCGACAGGGGTAACCTGCCAAGCAGAGTGGCATCGCCGGTTTTGGCAAACTGCATCAGCTTCTGTATGAAGTCCTCCTGCTCCGGTGTGGGCGGTATGTGGTGCAGTATCTCATTCTTGTTTGGTCTGTCCACACCTACATCCTCCGCCGTGCGGTAGTCGGTAATCTCGTTGTAGAAGGCGGCAAGCTCCGGCACCTTGATGAAATAGCGAAAACGCTCCTTCTGAACGATATTGTTCGTTACGTTGAACTCAAAATCGGTCGTCTTTTTGGCGAAGATGGCAGCCCAAGCATCGAAACAGCGGATGTCCTGCCGTTCCAGTTCGTTGGGGCGCAGGTATTTGAAGAGCAGGTACAGTTCCGTCAGACTGTTGGAAATGGTCGTGCCCGAAAGGAACGTAGCCCCCAAGTCCTTGCCCGTGCGTTCCTGTATGGTACGGATGGCAAAGAGCATATTCAGGGCCTTCTGGCTTCCTTCCGAGTTTCCCAATCCCGCCACACGGTCATGACGGGTGTTGAAAGTCAAGTTCTTGAACTGGTGACTCTCGTCAATGAAGATGTGGTCGATGCCCATCTGTTTGAAGTCCACCACGTCATCTGTGCGCGACTTGATGGCGTGTTCCACTTTCTCTAACTTCGCCACAAGGTTGTGCTTGCGCTTCTCCAATCCTTTCAGCATCGCCCGCGACACGTTCTTGCCTTGCTGCCGTAAGACTTCGAGGTTTTCCTCCACCGTGTCAAGCTCCGCTTGCAGGATGCGTTGCTGCAACTCCGGTGACTGCGGTATCTTGCCGAACTGGTCATGCGACATGATGACGCAATCATAGTCATTGTTTTTGATGTTGTTGAAGAAACGCACACGGTTGGCGGTCGAGAAATCCTTTTCCGAAGCGTAGAGGATGCGGGCATTCGGATAGGCAGCTTGATAAGTGGCGGCAATCTCCGCGACATTGGCTTTCAGACCAATAATCATCGGCTTGTGCGCCAAGTTCAGACGCTTCATTTCATGCGCTGCAATACACATTATCAGTGTTTTACCTGTTCCGACTTCATGGTCGCATATTCCGCCGCCATTCTGTTTTATCATCCAGACGCAATCCTTCTGCGACGGATAAACGCTTTGAATACCCCGGCTTGCCAATCCTTTCAGATTGAGGTCGGGAAACGTCTGGTGCGAACCGTCATACTTCGGGCGCACGAAACAGTTGAACTTGCGGTTATACATTGTCACGAGCCGTTCCTTGAACTGCGGCGACTGCTCTTCCAACCATTCCGAGAACCCGTTGCGGATTTCGTCAATCTTGGCGTTGGCGAGCTGTATGCCCTCGCTGTCACGCACCTTGATGTCGTTGCCGTTCTCATCTTTGCCAATACTTTTCATCATGTCGGGACAGGTGTTGTGCAAAGCGTGTTTCAACAGGTGCATACCGTCATAGTTCCGGTAATAGCCCTTTACCAGAAACTCGTCCGTGATCTTCATGGTGCGGTAGCCGCACGCCACGGAAAACTCGTCCATGCTGGCGGAATAGGCGATTTTCACGTCCGTGTCGAAAAGATGGCTCATGTAGGCGGCATACACGCCCGTGGGAATCCAGCGTTCACCGAAGTTGAAGTCGAGGTCTTCAAAGGCGATACGCTGCGGCTCGGCTTCCTTCAAAGCCTCCAAAGCCTGTTTCACTTCCGGCAATCTTTCGCTTTCCAGATTATTTTCCATCCATGCCTCTATACGCTCCGCCTTCTCTATCACGTTTCCCGCGATGAAGCGGTCTTTAATCTCGTAACCGGTTACGAGCGGATTGTAGAAGATACGCCCCTTGAGGGCATTGAGAAGCTCCTCTTCCGTACTGTCTGTTATCCCCCGCATATAGTTGAGATTGACCGTACCATACTTGTTGAGCGATGCAGACAAGGCTTCTTCCGGAGAACCGACGTTGGCATGGTTCTCCACCGAGAAGGAAACGGGACGGTCGAAGATGTCCGCTTTGACGAACTTGCCGTCCTCCGCACGTTCCAGCGAAAGGATGTCGCGCCCTCCGGCGTCCATCATCACCAGTTTCACGTTCTGTTTGGCGTTGAGGTTGCCATAACGCATGACAAACTCGTCGTAACAGGTGTTCAGGTGTTCACGCCAAGGTACATTTTCCTCACGTCTGTTCGATTCATAGCGGTACAACCGCTCGTATGCGTCACGGAGCGATACATACAGCAACGCTTTCTCTTTCTGATAACTGGTTAGTCCAAGCGGCTGGAAGGTTGCACCGTAGGGAGTAATGTCCTTCAGATAACCGATGTCGCGTGCCCTGTTTGCCACCAGCGACCCTTCACGCAGGTGCATTTCCGGCGTGCGGTGATAGGGACGCGGCGTAAGGTCGAGGGCTTCTTTTTTCGGCTTTTCCGTTTCAAATTCCGGGAACAGGGAAGTGGCAACCGTTTCGGAAGTAGGCACAACTTCTGCCGGTGTTTCAGGTTGCTTTATTTCTTCCGTTTGTTCCGGCTTTTTATCCATATTGTCCGAAGAAGGCGCAAAAGCAGGGTTCAACGTGTCTTTGATACCCATCTTTTTCAGTTGTTCCTGCCTGTGCCGTTCTGCCTCAAGCCGTAGGGCCTTGCGCCGTTCCGCTGTCAGACTCATCATTGTCTCATAGAAGCCGTTGATGGGAGGATTGGTTTCCCAATCCAGAGTGGCGTAAATGTCGTCCGGGTCGTTTGGCTTTTCGGCATTTTCCGGCTTTTCTTCCTTATTACCGTTTACCGGCTTGGCGGCTTCAACGGGTGGAGTAACTTTGACCTGCGGTTTAGGCGTGGACGGCATGGGCTTCGGCTTGCTTTCCTTTTTCGCTGCCTTTTTCTTTTTTGCCGGTTCCTCTATGGGCATACCCCAAAGGTCGAGCAGGGTAAGCTGCACGGCTGACGAATGGTTGGGTTGGCGCGGCTCAATCTCCGGCTTTTCCTCTATGGGCTGTGCCTGCGGCTTCTCCACTCCCTTGACAGGCTCAATTACAGAAACGGGGGCTATTACAGAAGGTGATACCTTTTCTGTTTTCGGAGCAGGTTGCACTTCCGCAGCCGTGCTTTCCTCCTTTGTCGGATGCAGGCTGTGTTTCTCATACAGTTTCCTGTCAAGTTGTTGCAGTGTAAGTATTCGATAAACTCCCCCTTTCATTCTAAAAATGTGATGTTACTTTTGTAGCCAAAGTAAAAAAGCTCAATCGTTATGTCACATCAATGGACCATGGAAGATTTTGAATCTATTTATGCCCGTTTCAAGTCGAGCGGACTTTCAGTTATAGATTTTTGTTCGAATGAATGTATTCGTCCCAAACGTTTCTACGAGTGGCGTTCCAAGCTGTTGCGCAAAGGCGGCTTTATCCCGGTCAAGGTAAACAGTAAGGGGCAGGTCAGTCTTCCCCATAAGGAGAAATCCCTGCTGTCTGCACCTCCGGTCAGCCCGTCGCCAATTCCCCAGCCGCTATGTGAGATCTCCTATCCCAATGGCGTCACAGTCCGCTTGAACAGCCCTTTGTCACCGGAGGTATTGCAAACCCTGATATTTTTGAATTCAAACCGTTAGCCTATGTTTTCTTTGAATGAATCCAACAGATATTATCTTTACCCGTATCCGACAGACATGCGTAAGAGCTTTTATACGCTTAGCGGCATCGTGACCAACCAGATGGGAAAGAATGTACGGGACGGTGACGCTTTCATTTTTATCAATGCGAACTGTACCTGTATGAAAATCCTCCATATGGAATATGGTGGTCTGGTGATATACCACATGAAACTGGAACAGGGGCACTTCCATCTGCCGGTCATAAATACGGAGGAAGGTCGGATTAAAGCGATTGAAACCTTCTGGAATGACCTTGTGATGATGGTCCAGGGAATGGACGGCAGCAAGGTCAGGCGTTATAAAAGAAGTGGTTTCCATGGGTTGTAGTTGTAACAAATTATAACATATACAATGTCGTATTCCGGCTGTTTTTTAGTATCTTGGCATCATAATTAAACGATTATGCCAACCGATAAGGAATTACTGATAAAGGATCTCATGCACAAATGCGACTGTCTGTATAGAGAAAACAGCCGGTTGAAGGAGATGGTGTCCACGCAGCCCCTTGAAGCTGCGGACAAAGAGGCGTATGAGGCTTTATTGTCTGACAAGGATGCCATAATCGCCCAAAAGGAAGCAAAAATCAACAGTCTGGAACAACGTGTATCCTATCTTGAACGGCAGTTGTACGGGAAGAAGGCGGAAAAGTTCATAAAGCCTGACGCCCAGGACCGCTGGCTGGATTTTGAAGGCTTCGACATGCTTCCCCGGGAGGCTGAAGCCGCAGAGGAAGCGGAAAAGGAGCTGAAGGCTACCAGAGAAGCGATCATCGCCCGTAAAAAAGCGAGGAGGCAACATCCTACGAGAAAATCCCTTCCGGAAAATCTTGCGCGTGAGGAGGTTCATATATATCCCGAAGGGTATAATCCGGAGGAGTGGACGCTCCTTCCCGGAGAGGAAGTGACCGAGATCCTTATGCACGAGCCCGAGAAGTTCTATATCCGCAGGATAGTGCGCCATACAGCCAAACGGAAGGGGACGGACGAGTTCAGGACCGGCCCGCTTCCCGTCATGCCGATAGCAAAGAGCTATGCCTCCGCCTCATTGCTGGCAGACATGATGATAGGGAAATATGTGGATCACATACCGTTCCACAGACAACTGGAACAGTTCAAGCGTGTGGGGGTACACCTCCCCGCGTCAACGGTCAACGACTGGTTCAAGGATGTGGCGGATCTGCTAAGACCCCTGTACTTCCGATTATGGGATCTGGTGATGCAGACTGACTACATACAGTCGGATGAGACGACAATCCCCGTGATGAATGACGAGAGACACAAGACGGTCAAAGGTTATATCTGGCTTGTGCGCAGCGTCATGACCGGACGTCAGTTCTTTTACTATGACAAGGGTTCCCGAAGTGGAAAGGTGGTGCTGAAACTCTTCGGCAAGTTCCGGGGAGCCATACAGACGGACGGGTACGAAAGGTACGAGATGCTGGACGCCAAGAAAGGCATTATCCTTCTTGGCTGCTGGGCCCATGCGCGCAGATATTTTTGGGAGGCAAGAAAGAATGACACGCAGCGTGCCGACTATGCGCTCGAACAGATACAGCTGCTTTATGACGTGGAGCGCAAGGCTGACGATGAACGCCTGACCTATGAACAGAGGGCTGAACTTAGGACACGTCTTGCATATCCCATACTTGTGCGCTTCGAGAAATGGCTGGTCAATGAATATCCCAAAGTGATGAAAGGCAGTCCTATCGGAAAAGCCATAAAATATACATACGGAAGGTTCGACAAACTCTCCAGATACCATCTTGACGGTCGCTACAGACCGGATAATAACGAGATAGAAAATAAAGTGCGGCCTGTCGCGTGCGGCAGACGTAATTACCTGTTCTGTGGCAATAATGATGCCGCTGAAGATGCGGCGGTGCTCTACTCGTTCTTCGGCTGCTGCAAGGCTGCCGGGGCTGACTTCCGCACGTGGCTGATCTACTTCCTTGAACATGTACATGATTATGACGATGACTACTCGATGGATCTGGCCGAATTATTACCTGACAATCTGTTATCCGGTGGCAAGATATTATCCGTTACGCCACCGGAATCTCCCAAGAAAGACTCCTGATACCTTCATAAATCCCGCCTAAACACGGGAAAACTACCGTTTTATACCAATCAAGACGGGAAAATAGGGAATAAAGTGCCGTTTTTATCTTCATTATCCCCGATAAATAGGGAAAATAAGGGAAAGAATACCCTTTTATACCAATTATGGCGGGAAAGCAGGGATAAAAATACCGCTTTATCCCATTTATCACAGGAAAATAAGGGAAAAGGGGGGAAACTCCCTTTTATCCGCTCCATTAGTAGGAAAAATATCAACTTCTATAGAACCCTGCACATCTTTTGGTTGAATTGATGTAACAATAAATCATAGAACGATAAAATGAATAAACGATATTATGAACATACGTTACCCATTATACGAGGGAGTTTATCGAATACTTACGTTGCAGTTCTATTTTCAGATGCTCCCGCAAGTCTTCCGCCAGTTGTGCGATGTCCCCACGGTGCAGGAGTTTATAGGCTGGTTTCCCGTACGGGTCGGTACTTCTGATCAAATCCGTGTGTGAAAGCGAGCCGATGCTCCATACATACCCATTTACGGAAGTGCCGATAGGGGTCTGTTCGGTCTGCACGAAGAGTTTTTCGTTGTAATACAGTTCACCATTCTTTCCGCTGTTCTTTTGCAGGATAATCAGGTCGCTGCCCACCTCCGTTCCCGCGTTATCCGTAAAGAGGTTGTTCGGCAGGCGGGCTACGCCCACCAGATTGGTATGGTTCATCATATACTCGCGTATGGGCGCGTTGGTCGGGGCATCCAGTACCCCCTGCGAGGTGATGAACGCCACGATTCCGCCTTCACGCACCGCGTCAAGGCTTTTCAGGAAAAAGTAATTGTGTATCGTCCGTGCCGCCGAGTGCCTTGCAGGATCCTTGCTGCCCGAAAATTCCGGGTCGAACACCGCCACATCGCCAAACGGTATATTGGAGACAGCCAAATCAAAATGGTTCATGAACGGCTTTTCTATCTTCTCGAAGTCCTGTACCCTTACTTTCTGTCCGGGATGCAGGTGCTTCAGTATCTTGCCCGTCATCAGGTCTTTCTCAAAAGCCATGATGTCCGCGTCCGGTCTGTTCTCCAGCACGGCGTCCACGAATGCACCGACACCTGCCGACGGCTCCAGCACCCGGTCGGGACGGATGCCGTGTTCATGCAGCACGTCCGCGATGGTCCCGGTTATCTCCGGCGGGGTATAGAAGGCGGTCAGCACGGACTGCTTCATGGCATCCATATACCGTTTGTACTCCGTCTCGTCTTTTGTGTTCTCCCGCAGCAACCTGTGCAGTTCCACGGTAGGGGCAAACAGTTCGAGGTCGGACTTCGCCCAGTGGACGGCATCCGTCAGTTCCCTTGCAGGGTTGAGTATGCTCTTCAGTCCCCCGAAACCGCAATAACGCTCTAACAAGAGCCGTTCGCGTGCGGTGGGTGTGCGCTGTTCCCTGTCAAGGAGGAATGCCGTCCGTATCGCCTCGATGTTGTCCCGCAGCCTCTGTTTGCGGTTAAACGCCATACTCTTCGATATAGAGGATGACGGCTCCCGTCAGCTCCGTGTAGAGCAGGTCATATTCGGGCGACAGGGCGAAATTGTCGTCCGAGAGGTCATAGATGGAGAATACGTTTCCGACAAGCGGTAGCAGCTTCTGGGTAAAGGCTTCACATTTTTCTCCCGGTACTTCACCCGCAAATTCGTTCTCCACGACTTCGCGCAGGATGGCGTGCCTGGAGTAGCGAAGGCCCTCCGTCAGCACCTTCATCGCCAGTTCCTGCGCCCCGTCGGCAGGATAGCCTTCGAGCCTTGCCCGTTCATACGCTTCGGCGGCACGGTCGGTTCTTTCTCGGATGAAGGCTTCATCGGCTGCCTGTTCGAACTTGTTCGTGGTGAGGTAGTCCAGCAGGTACAGACCGTAATAGGAAAAGTCGGTCCGACCCTCGTTTTTCTTCTTGTTGTTCATTTCTTTGGAATTTAGTGGATTGATAATGATGATAGGGATAATCGTTGGAAAACGAGAAGAAAAAGGCACCCGGTATCCCTCCGAGTGCCACCACTAAATCCAAAGTATGAGTGTAATCCGGTATCGAAGAACAATTCATTACTCTGAACCAGTGGCAAAGTTAAACATTTATTTTCTTCTTTTCGCAGAGGTCGCTTTACTTTTCCTTTCTGGGAACACGAAAACCGTGTTATAGTCCCCGTCAAAGGCGACTACGGCATCAAAACTCTTGCCCTGCTTGCTCTTGAATCCTTTGAGCAGTTTCGTGTGTCCGTCGGTGAGCAGGTTTTTGATTTCATCATCAGAGAGGGTGCGGTTTGCTTTCAGGCGGAACACGGGCAGACCGCACTCCGCGTTGTCGCAGCGGACGACCTTGCCGTAAAACTGCATCGTCCCCGCTCCGCACTTGGGACACTTGCAGCCGGAATCCCTGCGGGCGAACAGCTTGTCGCACGACAGCAGTTCGGAGGTAATTTCCCGTGTATATGCCTCAATCTTCCTGCGGAAGTCATCGGCGGGCAGTTCCCCACGCTCGATGCGTGCCAATTCCTTTTCCCATTCGCCCGTCATGGCGACATCGGCAATACGCATCGCCTTCACGACCGAGTAGAGGGCAAGCCCTTTTTCGGTGGGGACAAGCGACTTCTTGCAGCGTTCCATATAGCCGCGCTTGAAAAGCGTTTCGATGATGGACGCACGGGTGGCGGGCGTGCCGATGCCGCAATCCTTCATAGCCTGCCGCAATGCGTCGTCCTCTATCTCCTTGCCAGCCGTTTCCATCGCGGACAGCAGGGTGGCTTCGGTATGCAGCGGCTTGGGTTTGGTCTTTCCCTCCGTGATGGAGGCGGCTTTCAGTGCCAGCGTGTCGCCTTCCTGCCAACAGGGAATGGCGGCGGTTTCCTCTTGGCTGTTGTTCTCTTCTCCATTCTCCTTGCCATAGACGGCACGCCATCCGGCTTGCCTGATGATGCTGCCTTTTGCCACGAACTCCACTCCGGCACACTCTGCCGTGACGGTGGCAGTGTCCTTGACGCATTTTTCGGAGAAAGCCTCAAGCATGCGCCCGGCTATCATGTGATAGACGGTGCTGTCCTCTTTGGAGAGGAACAGCGGCTTCTCGCCCGTGACGAGCAGGGCATGGTGGTCTGTCACCTTGCCGCCGTCCAGGCTGCGGCGTGTCGGCACGGCTTTCGGCTGCAACTTGCCCTTCCATTCGGGCAGGCTGCCGATGAAGGCAAGCAGCTTGGGGATTTCCGCGAACACGTCTTCGGGAATGTAGCGGCTTCCGGTTCGCGGATAGGTGATGAGCTTCTTCTCGTAGAGCTTCTGCGCGATTTCAAGCGTCTGTTCCGCCGTGAAGCCATGCTTGGCGTTGGCTTCCTTCTGGAGCGTGGTCAGGTCGTACAGGAGCGGTGTTTCCTCCGTCTTCTCCTTGCGTTCGGCTTTCGTGACGGTGGCTGTGCCTGCCGACTTCACCTTATTATACAGTTCCGTCGCGGACTCTTTCTCTTTCCATTTTTCGGAAGAGGAAAACTTCACCGTTCCTTCATCGCAGCCGTCCGTTGCGATATGGAGCTGCCAGAAGGCTTCGGGGGTAAAGCGGCGGTTCTCCCAATAGCGTGCGCACACCATCGCCAACGTGGGTGTCTGCACCCGCCCGACGGAATACGTGCCGTGTCCGGCGGCGATGGAGAGAGCCTGCGTGCCATTGATGCCCACGAGCCAGTCGGATTCGCTCCGCGCTTTGGCGGCGAGGTAGAGGTTGTCATACTTGCTCCCCGCTTCGAGGTTGCGCAGTCCATCGCGGATGGCCTTGTCGGTAAGCGAGCTTATCCAGAGGCGCACGAAAGGGGTGGCGCATCCTATGTAATGGTAGAGGTATCGGAAGATAAGTTCGCCCTCGCGACCGGCATCGGTCGCCACGATGATTTGCTCACTGTCATTGAACAGGCGGGTTATGGTTTTTATTTGTGCCACTACGCCGCTGTCGGGTTTGTAGCCCTTCTCAGCCTTTACCTGACGGGGTATGAGCGTGAAGGAGTCGGGGATGACGGGCAGGTTGTCACGGACAAAGCCGCGTATGCCGTAACCGTCGGGCATGGCAAGCTGGACGAGGTGCCCGAATGCCCATGTCACGGCGTAGCCGCCTCCCTCGAAATATCCTTCCTCTCTCTTTGTCGCGCCCACGATACGGGCGATCTCACGTGCCACAGACGGCTTTTCTGCAATGATTGTCTTCATATTTTTCTGTCGTTTTGAATTTTACAAATGTTACTTCGGATTTAGTGGCGGACACCGGATTACATCTTCATGCCCTTATTGTTTTTCTTTTGCGGCTTCTCCTGCTGCTGTTGCTGTGCGGTGTCCTTCGGGGCGGTCTGTCCCTTCCGCAACGGCTCCTTCAGGTTCTTGGTAGCCTCGTTGGTCTTGCCCTCGCTGTTCACCGCCACCTGCGTGCGGCTCTCGTTGGAAGGCGCGATCTTCTGCGCGTTGTCGGGGTTGGTGTCGTAGCGGTACGGGCGTCCCTTCTCCGGGTTGAACCTGATGTACATCGTGGCGTGGAAGCCCTGCTTGTCGGTCACGTTCTCCAGTTTCACGGCTTTGCCAGCCACGTAGTCGGCTTTCTGCTGCTCGGTGAAGTCCACGCCGCTCCATTTGCTGATGGGGCGGATGCTGCCGTCGGCGTTCGTCCACGTGTTGCGGCGTTGCTCCTTGTTCGTGTTGGCTGTATTTTCCGTACCCTGCGCCTGTCCCTGTGCGGGGTTGTTCTTGGCTTCCTGTGCTTGTGCGGCACGTGGCGACCTGCCGGTTCCCGGCACGAACTCCACGCCGCGCTGCTCCACGTTCACTTGCAGGGTGGTGACGAACTTCCTGCCGTCCTTGCGTTCGATGAGTTTGTCGCGCACAGGCAGCCCGGCACGCAGCATGTCCTGCTCCTGCTTGGTGATTTCCGTCTTGCCGATGCGCTCCGGTATGCGCACCTTGTTTGCCGGGACATCCGTGATTTCGTTCGTCTTGCGGTCGATGCTGACGAACGAGGGGATGATCTCGCCCGTTTCCCTGTCCACGAGGTCCACAACCCTGCCGAGGTTGCCCGTTTCGCGCAGGTTCTTCCGGTCGTCGTCGGAGAACTTGTGTTCCTTGTACTCGTCGAGTTTCTGCTCCTTGCGGATGAAGTGCGGCACAAGGCTGACGTTGCCCTCGCCGTCCTTCTTGAAGGAGAGGCGGGCATCCAGCTCGAAAGCTTCTCCGCCGAAATTGGGCGACACCCTCACCAAGTCGGACTTGCCGTAGTTGAGCATCCTGTCAAGGTCGCCCGACTTTTCAAGGTCGTCGCGCTTCACGCCCCATTTCTCCTCCAACTCCTTCCAGTTGATCTTGCTCTCGTCGATGGGTTGGTAGCCCCGGTTGCTCTGCGCCTGCTGCGGGTTTTCCTGATTCTGTTCGTTTTTCTGTTCCATTTCTTCCTGTTTTTTAGGTTCGTCATCTTGTTTCTGTCCCGGTTGTTCCTGCTTTTCGGCGGACTGCTCCTCCTGTACTTTCTTTTCGTAGCCGGAGGTGTCCACCTTGTGGGGCGCAAGCATCTCCTTGTTGCCCTCGGGGTCTTTCAGCAAGTCCTTGATAACTTCCAGCAGCTTGTCGGCTTGGTCCGCCGCGACACGGTAGAAACCGAAGCGGCTGGGTTCCTTGCACTGCCGGAAGAAGTTTTTAAAGAAGTTGTCCAGCACGTCTCCGTGCCTGTCGAATTGCAGGAAACTCTGCGCGTTCTCCGCCTTTGCGGGGGTACGCTTGGGTGAGCCGTCGGCGTTAAGCCCGGCTACCACGCTAATCTCGCCCGTCTTCTCGTCGCGGACTATCAGCACGTCTTTTTCTGTTGTTTTCTTTGCCATTTGAAAAATGTTTTAATGGGTTATTTATTAAAGAAATTATGGATACGCGCCTTGTAGAAGGCTATATCTTCCTTGCGGAAATCCTTTACGTGTTCGGAGAGGAATGTCAGTACGTCCTCCTCGCTGTAATAGGTCTTTTTGCCGAGCGTCTTGTACGGCAATGCACCGATGCTGCGGTAGCGCTGCAGGGTACGCTTGCTTATCTGGAGCAGCATGCAGAGGTCTTGGTTGTCGAACATCCTGATACTTTCCATCGGGTTTGGGGCTTTGCCGGACGGTCGCAGGGAGAGCAGCAGCTCGTCCTGACGGTCGAGCCGTTCCATCAGCTTCTGCATCCAGTCCTCAAAATTGTTTCGTGTAAGCAGTTCCATATCTTATGTCCTCCTTCCTTTGGGTTTGCCGCCGCCCGTGCGCAGCGTGTGGTTGCGTTTCAGTTCCGTCAGTGTCGCTGCATCTTCTGCCACGGTGCAATCTGCGAGCAGGCGGTCTATTTCCGACCGGCGGTAGCGGCATTTGCCGCGCAGCACGATATAGCCGATGCGCTGTTCGCTGCGCATACGTTGGAGGGTACGGGTACTCACGTTCAGCAGGTGCGCCGCCTCGCGGGTGGTGAGCAGCATGTCGGAAGACTCTCCCTTCCTCTCACCGGAAACGGCACGCACATAGACCGCTATCTCGGCTATCTGTTCCGTCAGGGCGGTGAAGGCGGAACTTTCAATCGTTATCACTTTCATATTTTGTCCTTTCTTTTGTTTCTCTGCGGCAAAATTCGGCAATAAACAAAAGGGGCTTTAACAACTCATTACGTGACTCACGTAAGATTTTCTTTGAAAGTGACTCCGTAACCCGGACAACCGGCGCAACAAGCTGCCGTATAGCGGAAAACGGCACGCATTCAAGGCGGCTGCGTTACCTTTGCGGTAAATCATTAAATGTTTTGGTATATGGAAATCGTATCTATCGAGAAAAAGACCTTCGAGATGATGCTGGCGTCATTCAACGCCCTCTCGGAGAAAGTCGCCGCCCTCAGGCGCAAAAGCGACGGCGGGCGGCTGGAAAGGTGGCTCACGGGCGAGGAGGTCTGCGGGCAGTTGAGAATCAGCCCGCGCACGTTGCAGTCATTGCGTGACAGGCGGCTTATCGGCTACTCGCAGATGAACCGCAGGTTCTATTACAGGCCGGAGGAGGTCAGGCGGCTTATTCCGCTTATCGGCACGATCTATCCCGATGGAAAATGACTCTGTTTTTATTAACCACTTAATCCGATGTTATGATGAACGAGAACAACGAGGTTTTCTCAATGGAGGACGAGCCGGTTGCCACCGCGATACAGAATATGCTCAAAGGCTCCAAATGGCTCTCCGCATTTTTGGAAAGTTACCGTCCGCCACTGGACGGGGAACATTACCTGACGGACAGGGAGGTGGCGGAAATGCTCCGGGTAAGCCGCCGCACCTTGCAGGAGTATCGCAACAACAGGATGCTGCCCTTTATCCTTCTGGCAGGTAAGGTGCTTTATCCTGAATCGGGACTGCGTGAACTGTTGGAGGCGAATTACCTCAAGCCGCTGGAATAAGGCGGTTGCATGAAAAAAAAGGAAACGGACAGCACCCGATGGTGTTGTCCGTTTCCTTTTTCGTTGTCTGTATGCGTGTTCAGCAATATCCGGTTTTCCCGTTCTGTATGAACATCACGTATGTCTGCCTCTTTTCCTTTGAGAGTGCCTTCTCCACCAGCCACATGCGGAACACGTGTGTATAGTAGGTGTTCAGCCGGAAGGCTACTGGAATGATGATTTCAAGCGAGTAAACATCCGCGTACAGGCCGTTTTCAAGCTGTATGTAGCGGCATACCTCGTAGTCGTTCAGCACGTCCGACTTGCGGACGGCTTTGATGGCGGCGTTCACTGCCGGGACGGTGGCATGGAACTCTTCGGCGATTTCCCCGGCGGTCATCCATACCTCGTTACCGGTTACGCTGACCGTCTTGTCCTCTATAATGATTATGTCACGTTTCATTGCGTCTCTGTTTTAGATGGTACATCCTGCAAATTCCTCGATTTGGTTCAATCTTGCGGCAAGGTTCTCCATGTCTTGGTTGAGCTTCTCTTTGGTTATCTTCGCGTATATCTGCGTTGTCTTTATACTCTTGTGTCCCAGCATGGAACTGACTGTTTCGATGGGTACACCGTTGGAGAGGAACACCGTCGTGGCTGCCGTATGGCGGCTCTGATGCCACGTGATATGCTTGGTGATGCCGCAACGCTTGGCGACGGCACGGATCCCGGCGAGGCACGTGTTGTAGTGGGGAACAGGGAAAATCCTGCCGTTTTCGCACAGCCCGCGGTATTTGTCGATGATTTGTTTCGCAATGTCAAGCAGGCGGATGTTAGACACCACGCCCGTCTTCTGGCGGTTGATGTTTATCCACTCGTGTTCATCGAAGTAGGTGCGGATGTTCTCTTCCGTCAAATTGCGCATATCGGCGAATGACAAGCCCGTGAAGGCGCAGAACAGGTAGAGGTCGCGGTATAGTTCCTGTTTGGCGTTCTTCAGTTTACCTTCCATCAGCAGGCGGATTTCGTCTTTGGTCAGGAAACTGCGTGTCGTTTCCTCCTTCTTGATTTCATACTCCCTGAACGGGTCGCGTGTGAGCCATTCGTTGTTGATGGCGATGAACACCATCGTCCGAAGTGGGCATACATACAGCCACACGGTATTGGTGCAGCAGTGTTTGTCCGTGCGCAGAAACATCTCGAAGTCGGAAATGAAAGCGGGGGTAAGCTCTTTCAACGCGATGTCCTTCACGTGGTAACGGATGTTGAGAAACTCTTGCAGGTGCTTGTAAACGGTCTTGTACTTCAAGAGTGTGCCTTTGGCTTTCATGCCTGCTTCCACCTGCTTGGCATAGTCCTCGTTGTGTTGCTGGAACACCTGCATCAGCGTGTGATAGCGGTGTTCCAGTCCGAGAAAGGCGTTCTTCACCTTCTCTGCCGTGACGAAGTTGTCACGCTCCATGATTTCCTGATAGTGCTTGTTGATGCGCACCCGCATCTTGTCAAGCATGCGGTTCGTTTCGAGTGCCGCCGTGCTTCTGCCCGTGACACGTCCCCCTTTGGTGTCCCACAACTTGGGATCGATGGTCAGTTTGCAACTGAATTGCGTCTGGCTGCCGTCCACCGTGATGCGTCCCATGACGGGAACCGTCCCGTCTTTTTTCACTACCTGACGTTTGAGGTAGTAAATAACTGAAAATGTACTCTTCATCGTCCTTAATTTTTTTTGTTCAAAATTAGTTGGTGAAGAGCCCTCCTCTGATACGCAAATCGCGGAAGAACGGCGCAATCTTTTTTTGTTACCGGATTTTTTGCGTGAGTTGTCAGTAACTCACTAATCTTTAAGGCCTTGTTTCGTTATTCGTGTCCATTTCGTCACCTATTGGGCGTGGTTACGAACAAGTAACGTAGCTCCGTCTTGATTTGGCTTCGGCGTGGATTGTAATGGCTCTCAGAATAATTGGCAGCGTTAATGAAACCCCTGTAAATCAAATCCATTACCATATTCTTCCGCATTTCACTTTTTTGTAGTAACTTTGCAAGTGTAGTATGCAAGACTATCGGTTCTTCTTGGGAAAGAAAAAAAGAGCCCTTTCTTCTCAAAGTTTCAGCATAAATAGTTTTCTGCCAATAGCCCTGCAAATAAACATCCCCTCTCTTACTCAAATATTTGAACAACTGTTCATCTGAAAAATACTTCTCCTCAATAAAACTATTTTTCAAACCATAAATAAATCTCAATAACCGATTCTTTGTACCTACATATTTAGAGAAAGAAATATCAGTGGTAACAGGTATACCAGGAACAACCACAGATAACTCCAACTTTCTTAATTTATCAGATTTTCCAAAAGAAGCAATATCATATATCACATCCACCTGGTACTTCTCTCTTAAAAACTCACCAAAAGAATACTGAAATAATTGATTTCCAATCCCTCCCCAGAGACGAACTATGACCATATTAGTTTTTTCTATACCCATCATAAAGTCTTAATAGATAACCATAAAAAACATTCTTAACAGCATATCTATAAAATGGATATGTATTTATATCAACAAATAATTTCTTTTGTATCATAGTATCCCCTATAGGATATGGATATTTCTGATTAAACATGTCCATATCGCGTAAATGAGATATAGAGTAATTTTTCTTTTTATTAAAGATTGGTTTATGACATAAATGCTCTGCAAAACAATTATCTAAAGCTATTGTACTCCATCCTTGTAAATTCAGGCGCATAACAACATCACTATCAGCAAAATAAAAGTTATAATCCTTCTCCTCTAAAAAGCCAATCGCCTCTAATGCCTCTCGCACATAGAATCCATGATTTAAAGTAACATATCCTTTGGGTAAAAGCCCCACACGATAATAATTATGTCTAGGAAATTCTCTAAAAAAGAAAGCACCAGCACCTATTTTTTCCCCATTTATTCTTCGCCTTTCCATTTCATCATACCCTTTCTGTAAACACCCTTTTTCCAATATTAAATCATCGCTCACCATTACGATATAAGGAGCCGAAGCATATTTAAAAGCAATATTCATAAATTCTCCCCATGAATGAGCCAATACACGTATACCTTGTGAATCAGTTACCTTATAGTTCGGCTGAATCATTGTAAAAATATCCCTTTGTTTAGCTAACCAATCGCATGTGCCATCAGTAGAGCCACCATCTATTACAATGATTTCAACATTTCCATTGAACCCATTTGTTCTTATACTATTAATTGTAGCCTTTAATAAATTCTTCCGGTTTTTGGAACCTAATACTACTGAAAGAGCGTATTCCATAATTAATAATCTGATTTAAATAATCTTGTTTTTAAATAATCCATAGTTCTACCAACAAACAACTTTAAATCACATGCGCTGTATCTTATCGGGTGATTGTATCCTTCGCTACTATCCTTCGGGGTTTTAGTACAAAAAGATAAAATCGACATTTTTTCTAAGTCCCAACGCTGTGCGTAGTATTCATAAGTTTCTAAAGAGCACTTTGATAGTAATCTTATATTTATCGTTTTATTTGATAAGTTTTCAAACTTATCAAATAAAACTCCATTATCTCCATCAACAATATATTCACTCATCGTAGGACTATTAGGTGATAATACGCATAAACCTAATCCCATCGCCTCCAAAAATCCCATACCAATTCCTTCCAACTTTCGGGGAGCAATAAATATATTGCATTTACTAAGTGCATTTAAATAATCTTCATGAGTATCAAACCAGCCATCAGTATAGTTAATCTCCATTTTATTCATACTCAAAATATTCTTATTGATTTTTGAACAAGTAGTAGAATCGGGAGAATCATGAATCAAAACCCTATTTACTCCCATACTTTCTAAGGAATTCAATAATTTTTGAATATTCATATTATTTGTTCTTCTCCAAATAAATGCTGATAACTTAGTCAAATCAAGAGTTATATTTTTCCTTACAGGAGGAACATATCGCACGAGTAAACTATCAATTCTTAAATCAAGAAGAATCTTATGAATAGTAGTACTAAAAGAGATAAAACGAAACTTACGATACTTATACCAAGTAAAGTGGTTCCATGTTGAACAAGCATCATACATTGGAATAATAATTACTCTTTTAGGATCTACAGAAGATAATATGTCAAGAGATGGTATAATTTGCCAAAAAACATACAAGTCATATCCTTCTTTTATGACATCATTATTTGAATCAAAAAAAGAATATAAAACATCTACTTTATCAAGAGTTTGCAAAATTTCAATAAAAAATTGACTACTCCTTGTCTTTATATGAAAAGGATGATCATAAAAAGCAATATTCATCTAAAAATATTATTTTTTTGATTAGTATAGATACTCCAAACAGCCACCCACACAAATAAATATTTAGGACAAAAAGCAAAAGGGCTTCCTGGATACAAAGACACTATAAAATGTACTAAAAAAAGAGCTGACTGATGAGAAAAATAAGATTTTGAAGCAAATCCTTTACAAATTGCACAAATTAGAAAAACAAGAAAGGGTATAAGAAATAGGATTCCACCCTTCAATATAATGTGTAAAAAACCTGTTTCAATCAAATTACGATACTCCTCACCTGATGACTCTATTCCAGGAGCATAATATACGCCATCAATACCACGTCCCCAAAACACATCACTTACATTACTAAACACATCATCAATAAACATAAATTCCACTTGAGACCTTGTATCAGTCATCCCTTTCTCTATCAAATTCGAAAATAGCGTAGTCGACAAATAACCATACCCCCTCCAAGCTATTAACGATAGAAAAAAAATAAAAAACAAGATCTTGATTTTTTGTTTACTGTTATTATCACCAAAGATTACAACTCCTACAATATTTAGAAAAAATGCAATAAATATATCTAAAACTAATCCACGCCTAGCCATTAATGTAGCAAAGATAAAAAGAAGTCCAAGAGAGATGAAAATGACAATCTTATACTTTAAACCAAAAGAGCGAATAAAATAGAATAAAATAATTGAAGTCGACCCCAAAAAGGCAGTTAACTGGGAGATTACTACAAAACCGAACTCTGTAAATAATGCTCTATAAGATAATAAAATAAGCACTACAAAAAGTAATGACATCAAAAAAAATAAAGAAAATATTTTTTTTAACACATTTTCAGACAATATAAAATAGATCAAAGGCGTTAAATACAGCATAAGCCCCATTCTGTCGTACACCTTATTTAATACAGACATCACAGTCAGATAATTTCCCCGAATCATTATAAAAACACCCAGTATAACAAAAAAGCAAACACAAAAAGAAGTTAAACGACTATTTTGCTTCTTTACAAGAAAAAAGAAATTATAAAAAATAAACGACAAACCTGTCAATTGTAAAAAACGAATTATTAATATAGGAGAAGTATCACTATTAAGTATTGCAGATCCCCCAAAATATAATAAGCAGCCAAATAAAAACAATGTAGATCGGTTGACCGCATGTAACTTCATCAAATTTAACATTTTGAAAATTTGTGTATTTTATCATATAACATACATATCATTTTATAATAGTAGAAACCAATTCTAAGAGGCAAGATAAAATGAATATTCCTGATAAATACTCCCAACCGATTACTTGCTTTACATAAATAAACAAAACGATTAGATAAAGGTACTCGATTTACTATATGTTTATAATAAGTCCAAAGTTCTAAATCAGTAAGCACTGTCATAGCTACTGAGAAATAAGAATACCGATAACTTTCCAAAATAAAATAATTATATGGATTAGAAACATTATTATCACTAACAAACGAAATCATCTTATTAATAACATTAAAGTAATGAACTAAATGTTTTTTTTGATTAGTATCTGTACTAATTGTATTATCTCTTATGACATATTTATAAGTAATTGAATCACATAAAAACAATGATTTGGCGAATGTAGCCAATTGAAAACTCCACAAAACATCTTCATGCAATAAACCTTCTTCGAAAAATAAATTGTATTGAATTATAAATGATTTATTGACTAGTTTATTCCAAGCCATCACGTACCATTCATTATTATAAAGCGCCTCAACAATAACACTATTCGATTCATATAATTTATTATCAAAGCAATATATTGGAAATTTCGCATTTACTTCATACGCTCCAACAACAACGTCATAATTTGATTTTAACGAAGACACCAATAAAGAAATACAATCTAATGAAATGTCATCATCGCTATCTAAAAAATACAAATAATCTCCCGTAGAAAATTTTATTCCTGTATTGCGGGCTGCAGACAATCCTCTATTTTTCTCATGATTAATTATTCTAAAATCAATATCACACTGATTATTATTCAGAAAATCAGATACTTTCTTCATACTATCATCAGGCGTGCAGTCATTAATTAATATACATTCAATATTTCTATATGTTTGATTCAATATTGATTTTAAGACTCTTTCTATATACAAAGAGACATTATAAACAGGAACAATAATTGAAACTTTTATATCCATAACATTATCCAGAAATAATCTCAAGAATTAAGAGTCTGTTTAAATTTTCCTGAAATAATTTTTATATAGGCTTTATCGACCTGTTTTGATTTTCTTTTCGGTCTATTTTTCAGCTTTTATTCGTCACATAGCCCGCTATGCTCCTTATAAAAACTGAAAAATATCCTCGAAAACAAATCTCAAAACAGTGGCGAGCAAAATTTAAACAGACTCTAAGTAAAACGCCTATTAAAAAAACTAATCAATTTAAAGAAAACAATATTAATCCTGTAATATACCCAGCACAAACTTTTAACAACCGTATTACTTCCATATTCAGAAATTAAATATTGAGGGAAATTTCTTCTCTCTGGATATCCCCATTTTGCTATAATTTCATCAAAGTTCATATTTTGGAAATCCAACCAAAACTCAGATCTCGTAACAGGTTCATTCCAAGCAGAAGAAAGACTTTTCTGACTTTTGGAAATTACAATAGAATCTCTTTCAAAACAAATAGTCTGATTTTTCACTAAATCAACAAGATTTCTCCCTTTAGAAGTATTTATCAACAACATCGAAATACCCTCATCTGTGTTTTTTTCTTCTTTACAAGTAGCTACATAACCCCAAAAATCAGCTAAAGTTATATCACTAACACGTTCCATATTGGCGAAGCGACATTGATAACAAGACTTTCTTAATATATTATCCCTCAGAAATAGTCGCATAAAAGGATCTTTAAACCAATTACCAAAATAAACCTCTCCAGATTCAAATATAGCTTTAGTGTTAAACCAACTCCAACTATTCCTTTTATCTCTAAAAGTATAAGAGATAAGTGATGATTTATAACAATTTTCCAACCATTCTTTATATTTAAAAAAAACATTAGGAGATGGAACTCCATGACAAACAAAATCACATGTCACTAAATTGCTATAATCACGTTGTAAATACCCATAAAGACCAGCTACCTGACAAGGTGCCCCACTAAACAAGACCATCCTCCCCTCCTTCAGAACCGAACGAACAGCTTTATATGACTCATGAATATTACTTTGCAAATACTTTGAGCCTCTCAATTTTGCTAAATCATCTTCTTTATCAATCATTATGTGAGATACAGTAAAATTAGAAGTAAACGCTGCCCCAAAAACAACGCCACCGCTTTTTAAAATATAAAGTGCCAATTCAGAGAATATACCGCCAGAAGAGCTCTCCTTCCTTAGTACCTTATTTCGACTCCAAATAGCGTATCCATATTGTTTTACTCTTTTCTTCTCTATCACATTCAATATAGGGCAACTCCTTTCACAGGTACCACATTCAATACACTTTTCCACCAACAGAGAAGGCACATAAAAGCCCTCATCATCCTTAGATATACTCAAAGCCATCTTAGGGCAAGAATTAACACAAGCAAGACAACCTGTACACACTGATGATTCACAAAGTTTCATGTTACAGCTTGGATTTTAATACTGAGTAATAATTTTCTTCAAAATAAGGCATCAAATGATAAGTCAAATTCTCATTTGATAAAATATCATGAACTAATTGAGGTACATCTTCTAAATCAGGAGCAAATTTTACATAATTTTCGAACTCCACTGGGAACCATTTAACTCCAGAACTCAACTTATGATCTGTAGATGAAACTACTATAACAGGAGTACCTGCTATTAGTGAAAAAATAGTCCCATGATAACGATCTGTGATAACCAATTTATATTTAGAAAATTGCTCGAATATTTCAATTAATAATTTTTCTCTATTCGATCCTTCATTTATTATTGAATAAGGGATTGAAATAGTCGTATCGGTCATTTCAGTTGTTATATTTTCAAATTTATCACGTAATTTTTGTATTGTTTCTACTTTATAAAAAGCTTCTATATCATTTCTCATACAAAACAAAATTCCTTGACGATTATTAGTATAATGCTTTGAACCAATTAGTGAAGTGACAATATCAGGGTACAATAACAATCTGCAATTTACAAATATTTTTTGAGCATTTTGATAAGAGAGTTCATCTCTACAGCACAATGTAATTTTACCATGCTTGTTAAAAATAGTTGCTATTTTTTTTTCTTCATCTTTATCTTTAAAGTTAATTGTCTGAGGAAAGATGAATATTTTAAAATCAGGAAACAGTTGCGCTATTTTACAATATACATCTTTTTCTCTATATAAATCTGTTAAATGATAGCCACTATGAAACATCAAAAGATCGTCTGAATTAATCTGCTTTCTCAAATGACGAATAACCTTATCTGTCGAAGTTCTTAAAGTAAAAAAAACGCATTGATACTCTTCAAAATTTTGATTTATCCATTTTTGTATACAGTACATTTGCGCTTGATCTCCCATATTACTATGTCCCGGGGACCCAAATATAAAAACTGTTTTCCTGTTTTTAGATAATGATATAATATTTATTATTTTTTTTTCATCCCAATAAAGATCATATTTATTTCTGACAATTCCATACGCACTTCTTACAAATCGATTTAAGTTCATTTATTTATTCTATTTAGTATATATATTTTTACTTTTTTCTTTTCCTCCGCATTTAATCCTAAAAGATAAGAGAATAATATCGTGAATAAAAAAGAAACAATTACAGTAAGTATTAAACTTATCATGCCATCAGTATATTTACCAATTAATAATGGGAAGGGAATAACAACAAAGGTTATACAAACAACATTAAGTATCACTTTTCTACAAAACAACTTTGAGGGAAAATTAAGCATTGATACAAATAAAATAAGCCTTGTAAACAATAAAACCACACTAACCACACATCGAACTATCAAGGCAAAAACGGCACTATAGCCTAATGAAAACAGTATAAATGATGAAATTAAATTTAGCCAGAATATGGAACTGATAATTAATTGATAATTCCGAATTTTCCCTTTTGCTTGGATTATCATCCACAAGGGGCCTGATAATGTATCGATTAATAAAGAGATAATTGTAAATCGACAGAATAAAACAGTATATTGTGGTATACTTCCTAACCAAATTTGCAAAATTGCTTCTGTCTTTATTAAAATTGGCAAAGAAATTAAAAACAATAACAGATAAGAAATTTTTGCTGATCTAAATATTAATGACTCTAAATAGGGTTTATCTCCGGAAGCATAGGATTTTGTTATTTGAGGATTAAATGCAACTTGAAAATTCAGGACGAACTGATTTACTGCATTACTTATTTGATTAGTAACCCCCATAGCAGCATTAACAACAACACCAAAAAAAATATTTAAGAGCATATTTACACCTTGATTAGTAGCTACTACCGAAAGACTTCCAAATATACTCCAACCAGAAAAACTCACTAACTTATAAAACAACTTTTTATTCCAATAATAGAAAAAGCGGCATGCACTAAATTGATTAAGACAAAAATATACATATAACAATAAAACAACAAAAGAAACGACAGAAGTTAAAATGCTATAGCTTATTAATTTATCAAAATTCACCCACATCAGTAAATAAACAATTAACAATTTCAATATTACTTCTACTATCGAAATATAAGCATAAAATGACATCTTCTCATGAGCTACAATCGCTGCATTATAAGGAGTACACATCATATTTAAGAAAAAAGTAACTAATGTAAATTGATAAGTCCAATTTGCAGCAACCATCCGCTCTTCTGCTATATTAAGCTGTGTGTTAAGAAACCACAAACCAATACTCTCGCCTAAGATAATGATGATAAGAGATAATCCCAAATAGACAAGTAAACTAATACTAAATACTTGTTTGAATTTCAATAAGTTTTGTTTCCCCAGTTCATACGTTAGAAAACGTTGAGTCGCTTGCGTTAAAGCCCCATTTAAGAAAGAGAACAATACAACAACTCCGGCCACTACATTATAGATACCAAAATCCTCAATACCTAAAGTATTTAGAACAACACGACTCGTATAAAGACTAACTCCCATCGTTAGTAACATACGAATATAAAGCATCATTGTATTCTTCGCAATTCGCTTATTATTCTCTGAGTTATTTATCACTTTTTAGATGTAAACGTTTTGTTTAGACATTAGTTATTTGCCCCTACTCTCTATGCGTGGTAACCATTCAGTCAAAATCACAACGATTTTCTTGCCATCCATACATCTTCACACGGCACTAAGTTCCATCCAATTCAAGATGGTCTGACGGGAAACTTTGAACTTCAATTCAAACAAGTGAATCGTATCACGATAAATCAAATTCTCAAGTATAGTAAGAAATTGAATACCAATTTTAGCAACATATCAATGGTAGCATGAGTACTGCGGAAGTTTCTCAAAATCTTGTAGACTGTTATTCCACCTCTTCCCAATTCGGATACGGATTAGCCTCCAGACTCTCCAGATAGTCGAAAACTTCCCGTTCTGCTAAAGTCAAATCACGACCTTCCCAACCATTGATTATTTCATGAGCTTCTTTCGCTAACTCGTCATCAAAAGTCTCTGCGTAGCAGGCTACTAAAAGCTGACACTTCAATAGTGAGGCTGAAAGTTGATCGAGCACCTTCCAACTACGGTCGAGAAGCGTCTGAATCTTTTTGTTTTTATTGCCATTGTCATAAATGGTAGCATGGAAGCCACTCAGAAGGGCATAACAAAGCCGGGCTTCTTCTTCGATATTGGAACTGCGCCGGGTATAGAGATCTTCGGACTGACGGTACACCTCGAGATTGAGTTCGCAAAAACGGTCGGAATAAATGGGGCTACCATCGAAACCTAAGTTGAGAAGCTCGTGCGTAATATGGCACAGGGCATCAATTTGTGATTGTAGAAACATGGAGAGATTTACAATTTGACGATTTACAATTTACGATTGAAAAATGATGTAGTTATCAGTTTACAATTTACTATTAATCAGAATCGGGAATGCGTTCGATTAGGGAGGGATGGATATAGGCGGTAGCTACTGCCATGACTCCCTGAATACAAACCGACACGCGGCGGTCTCCCTTGACACGGATGATGACTCCTTCCACACCCTCGAAGATGCCACCGGTGACACGGACACGGTCACCTTTCTGTAAGGCGGTGGCGATGGGGTCGAGGTAAACGATCTGTTCTTCGTAATTGCCCGAAACGGCTATGAAGCTACGCATCTGGGAATCCGGGATGGTGATCGGACGACGAAGCTCCTGATTGAAGATATAACGGACAGCCAAAGAAAGGGCGATGGACTGACGGATACGTTCGATGCATTCCAAAGAGGAACGGACGAAGATAAAGTTATGTACCACGGGGACCAATTTACGTACTTTACGCTCCCCTTTCCGGATGTACTCGTAGTGCATCGGAATGAAGTTCTCAATATTTTCGGCATCTAAAATCTCTTTCAGGAGAAGCTCGCGGCTGTAAGTGACGCGAAGAGGATACCAGTGTATGTCGGTGGATTTGTTCACAATTGGATATTCTTTAGGGACACCGGGGTAGTGAAAACTCCTTCCAGTCAAGTGTGTATAAAAAAGATTATCAATGAGTTATACACTTGCCCTCAATAGTGGCCCTATCACAGGGAACGAACATAAAGAGGGGATTTATGAGATGTGCAAGGACTTGTTTTTATCGAAAACAAAGCGGGATGCACAACTTATTATAAACGAGCCAACTGAAAGCAACAAGTGTTTCAATAGACGTTCGTTTAATTGAACGCTTTTTTTACACATCATATAAAAGGGGATTTTCATAAAAGCATACAGATAAAATATCAATTTATTTAATACTATATATTATTAGTAATCAATGAATTGAGGGTAATTCAACAAATATAATATCATTTTTTTTATTAAACATTTTGCCAATATAAAAATACCTCATATCTTTGCGTTCAATTAAACGAACGTTTATTGAAACACTTTTATATTTGACAGTTATTTTATTGATTTACAATATCATAACCACACAAAACAAGCATTTTACATCATTTTACCTCATAAATAATCCATACTAAATGAATTAATTAACTACTTTCGCGATTTTAAACATTTTTATCATTAACAAAATTAAAATCGCAAATTATGAACCAAAAACCACAACAGAAAGAGAATAGTAAAAGAGTAAAAAAAACAAGAATAAAAAGTATTTACTTACTAATAAACAGGAAATTCAATCAAAGAAAGGAAGAAAAAAGGAGAAACCAATACGTGGTATTATTTCCTGTCACGAAGAATATATCAGAGGCATGATATTACTATATAAAAAAGGAGCAATGGGAGAAAATTTAAAGACATGCCAAGCCAATTTAGCGCGGTTTATTACTGAAAAAGGAGTACTCGTCCACTGTATCAACGGAGAATATAAATCACTCAAATACAGCACTATCAAAACCTACATATCCCAAATATGGAATGAAGAGAAATAGTAGTAATCCGGTTATGTGAAGACAGGAAAATTGAAGGACATCTATTTTGTAAATTCATTTTAAAATAATAAGCATATATTCGCAGCAGATTGAAGCGAAAGATGTAAGAGTGCCGCTTTCTCAGGAAGCGGCACTTTCTTTGTATACAGCATCAACCTGAAAAAATAATTATTCATCATTTTAAATTCAGTATTATGAAAAAGCAGAAAAGGCAGGTGTCACAGAGTGAAGCAATGAAAGCAAGATGGAAAAGACGGATCGTGATAGAGAAAAGTTACCCGGAAAGTACCGCACAATGGATGGCAGAACGCCTGGAAAGATTGTTGGACCACATGCTGTACGGGCATGCCATGATTGCCTATCACAAGCAGAACGGAGATTTCAAGTTTGTGAAAGGGACACTGATCTATTACGAAGCAGAGTTTCACAAAGTATACGATCCAACAAAGGTGGAAGGTACCATCGTTTACTGGGACGTGGAGCAACAGGGATGGAGAACGTTCCTGGTGGAGAACTTTATGGAATGGAGACCTATTCAGTAGTTAGTAGCCAGTAGTCAGTAGCCAGAATCTATGCAGTGTATCAGAGGTATGCTAAAAGAATTCCGGCTACTTACTATCAACTACTTACTACTTACTACTTGCTACTAACTACTTACTACTCAAAAAAATTATGGCTACAGAATACTATGGAATAAACTACTTCCCGTTACTGACGGGATTTTTTCACTGCGATACGATAGAACTGATTACGGCAATACATGGAGTGAAAGGGCCGCATGCGGTGATCATGTTGCTGTGCAAGATATATACTGACGGGTATTACATTCATTGGGGAGAAGACCAATGCATGATTTTTGCAAGGAAGTTAGGACCGGAATACGATAAAAAGACAGTGGAAGAGATCGTAAACCTGCTTATCGAAAAAAGATTTTTCGATAAAGAAAGCTACGAAAAACATGGAGTGCTGACTTCTGTGGAAATACAAAAGGTATGGCTGGAGGCTACAAGCCGTAGAAAGAAGGACTTAACGAAACTTCCCTATATGCTGACAGAGGGTGCGAACTCAAAAAATGTATGCAAAACCGGTAGTTCAACTACAGAAAATGTAGACAAGTTACCGACTCAAATGGAGTTGAACCTCGAAAATGCAGACAATTTCAGACAAAGTAAAGTAAAGCAAAGTAAAGCAGAGAAGAGTAAAGAACTTCCCCCCTCTGATCCCCCCAACGGGGAGAAGGAGGAAGAGGAGGATATTTCTTTACTTCCTCCCCCACCCGAATACGCACTCAATGAGAAAACACACAATTACAGCGGGCTATTGGAGAGCCTGAGGCTGCACAATGTGAAAGACAAAACCGAGATTAAAGCGATACTGAGATTGTCGGACTACGGCAGGAAGGGGACGGAAATATGGAGAATACTGGCAAAGACAAACTGGAGCAGGATTGAGGCACCGGGGAAATACATCCTGAAAATACTCAGGACATCTCAGTAAAAAACAGGTTTAAAAACCTGGAAATCAAGCAATAAAAAAGTACGTACTTTGATACCCCAAAAGTACGTACTTAACACACTATTAATATGCATTTTAAGTCACTGTTAAAATACTAAGTTTGTATGCGGGAAATGAAGGACTCTGCTATTTCACTTATAGCCATTGTAAGATATCACTTTTTCTTTCACCTTACGAATTTTCTTCCTCTTCTCTTTCAATGGATAGCCGACAATAATATCCAGCAACAGTCGTTTAGAAGCAGGAATACCCGTCAGTTGTTTAATTTCCTTTTCATCGAACCAACCAAGGATACACGAACCCAAGCCTTCACTTTCGGCAGCAAGAACAATATGGGAAGCTGCAATGCCTACATCAATCAGGGGGAAATGCTTATCTTTCACTTTACCTCCCAAAAGAGAAGTAATATTGGCAGATTCCTCCACTATCAGGATATGTACGGGTGCGTCCTTCGCAAACTTATTCATACCAAGCCCGGCAGCAGCCTTCCCTACTTTGCGGGAAAGTTCTCTGTCCGTAACCACCACAAACTTCCACGGCTGTGCATTGCAAGCTGAAGGTGCCAAACGAGCAGCTTCCAGTATCCGTTCCAGCTTTTCCGGTTCAACAGAGTGTTCCTTATCATAAGCACGGTCACTTTGCCGTGACATAACTAATCGCAGAAAATCCATAAAAAAGTTATAGGGTTATGGAATTATAAGGTTATAAAGTTGTAGGGTTATAAAGTTATAACACTATCATTCGGCTGATATACTTGCCGATGATATCGAATTCAATGTTTACCACACTACCGATCACAAAAGTATGGAAGTTGGTATGTTCATAAGTATAAGGTATAATGGCTACCTGGAAGGTATCATCCGTAGGGTTACATACAGTCAGGCTGACGCCGTTCACCGTTACCGAACCTTTGTCTACAGTGATATATCCCCGCTTTGCCATCTCTGTATCAAATGCATATTTGAATGTGAAATACCAGCTTCCGTCTGCATCTTTGATATCCACACAAGTAGCAGTCTGATCAACATGTCCTTGTACGATATGTCCGTCCAGACGTCCGTTCATCATCATGCTACGTTCCACGTTCACCTTATCCCCTATTTTAAGCAAGCCAAGGTTGGAACGGTCAAGCGTCTCCTTCATGGCAGTCACAGTATAGGTATCATCGGTCATGCTAACAACTGTCAGACATACACCGTTGTGTGCAATACTCTGGTCTATTTTCAACTCATTTACAAACGAACACTTAAAAGTAAAGTGTATATTTTCCTGGTCTTTTACCAGTGCTACGAGAGTAGCATATTCTTCTACTATTCCGGAAAACATAAAGATATTTACTATTTATGATTTAACTATTTACGATTTACGGTTGGAGATACCCTCTCCGATCATGGGGTCAAAGATACAAAATTGAAACTGATTAGAGTAGAGGAAACAAATAATCTGTGTTAATTATTAATAGGACATAGGTATAAAAAAATGGGGCTTTTCACAAAGCTCCATTTCTCAGTTTTCAATAGGTATTAGTTTTTTTTTAAGGTAAAAAGATTGTTTTCAGGATAACGGTGCAAATATAGGCGCTTTTCTCGTTATGAACCAAATATTAAAACATGTCTTATAACATCTTTTTGAATTTTCTTTGGATTTATTATCATTTCAAGATAGCCGCCTCACTACCTACCCGTTACAGCAGACAAATATAGAACTTTTTTTTAAGTACTACTAATTTTTGTATAAAAAGTTGCATATTATGACTTTTCCGGATAGTGTTCATCCGTTTTTCCACTATGTTTTAACACTTTCGCATCCATAAAGAACACTATCTCTTCGGCAATATTAGTGATATGATCTCCGGAACGCTCTAACTTACGGAACACACTTACGAGGTTCAAGCAGGAAAGTACACTTTCAGGATGTTCTTTTATATAACCGGCAAGAACCGTAGTGGCTTCAGCATTGATTTCATCCAACAGGTTGTCTTTGGAAAAAACAGCGGTAGCCAGTTCAATACTCTCTTCATTCAAAGCACGCTTTGCCAATTCAAGCATAGAGAGCACTTCTCCCAACATCTCTTCCAGACGAAGACGTTTCAACAATTCGGCATCCAAAACAGGCTCCTCACACTTCAACACAAAACGGGCAATCCCTTCGGCAAAGTCACCCAAGCGTTCCAGATTGGTATTAATCTTAAGCATGGCAAGCACAAAACGTAAATCGATAGCCACAGGATTATACAAGGCAATCACATCCTCCACATCGCTGTCTATTTTCAACTCGGAAGCATTCACTCTCCGCTCACGAACAATCACTTGCCGGGCAAGTTCTTTATCAAGTGTCAATACAGCCTCTCCAGCTCTATCCAACTGGTTATAAACTAATGTCCACATCTCATCAACTTCTTTATGCAGTAGGATGAGCTCCGATTCTATAAACTTCACCATAATATAATAATTTAATAATGTGCTAATTTGAAAAATGTGCCAATTAACTGTATTATAGCAACATGCCACATGATAATCGGCACATTAGCATATGGGTACATTGAATAATTATTTTTTTATCCGAATCTTCCGGTAATGTAATTCTGTGTTGCTTCTTTCTCCGGATTCGTAAAGATTTTCTTTGTATTGTCATATTCTACCATCTCTCCCAGGTAGAAGAAGGCTGTTTTATCACTAACGCGAGCAGCCTGCTGCATATTGTGTGTCACGATGACAATCGTATATTGCTTCTTCAACTCATGAATCAATTCTTCTACCTTTGCCGTAGAAATAGGATCGAGGGCGGAAGCAGGTTCATCCATCAGCAATACAGAAGGAGATACGGCCATAGCACGTGCAATGCAAAGACGCTGTTGCTGCCCGCCCGAAAGAGCATAAGCTGACTCTTTGAGCTTGTCTTTGACTTCGTCCCAAAGTGCTGCTCCTTTCAATGTCTCTTCGACACGCTGACGAATAAAAGCATTGTCTTTAACTCCATTCACCCGCAAACCATACGCCACATTTTCAAAAATGCTTTTAGGAAACGGATTGGGACGCTGGAAAACCATTCCTACATTCTTACGGAGTTCATCGACCTGTACGCCTTTATCATAAATATTCTCACCATCGATTCGAATCTCTCCTGTCAGGCGAGTGTCAGGAATCAAATCGTTCATACGGTTAAATAAACGAAGAAAGGTAGACTTACCACAGCCCGAAGGACCAATAAACGCTACTACCGTTTTTTCTTCGATCTCCATACTGATACCCTTCAATGCATGAAAGTTACCATACCAGAAATTCACATCACGAGCACTTACCATTGTTTCCATATTCTTTATTTACGATTTGACGATTTACAATTTACGATTGAAATTACTTCTATTTATGATTTTACAAAATGCGATTCAACTTGATTCAATATGCGATGCAACTTGAAACGAATTGCAACATCAATCGTAAATCGTAAATTGTCTAATCGTAAATCTTACTTAGTTTGTTTTTACTTTTTTCTCAAAATACTTTCTCAAGGCATTTGCCAACAAGTTTACCAACAGAATAATCAGGATCAACACCAGGGCAGTGCCATAAGCCAACGGCAATTGAGCTTCCATATTCGTACCGCTGGTAGAAATCACATAAAGGTGATAAGGTAATGCCATACACTGATCAAAAATGCTGGTAGGCAACTGCGGCAGGAAATAGGCTGCACACGTGAAAAGGATGGGAGCCGTCTCACCGGAAGCACGCCCTAAGGCAAGGATCAGTCCGGTAATGATATTGGGCATACCCATCGGTAAAATCACATGCCAGATCGTTTGCAACTTGGTTGCTCCCAACGCTCTGCTACCTTCGCGTAAGCTATCAGGAATCGCCTTCAACGCTTCTTCCGTGGTACGAATTACCAAAGGGACACAAAGCAACCCCAACGTTAACGAACCGGCCAGAATGCTGTCACCGAACCCAAGATAATTGACAAACAAAGCCATACCGAACAATCCGAAAACAATGGATGGAATGCCACTCAGGTTATTTGTCATCACCCGAATAAAACGAACCAGCTTTCCTTTGGGAGCATACTCATTCATATAGATACCGCTCATCACTCCTACCGGAAAGGCAAAAAGTGCACTTCCTATCATCAGGTAGAACGTACCTACAATAGCGGGCCAGATGCCTCCTCCCGTCATACCATTGGTAGGCGCAGAAGTAATAAAATCCCAATTTATAGCTCCTATACCTTTATATATAATAAACCCCAATATGGCAAACAAGATCAGTACGATACACAAGCTTAACGCCCGGAAAATTCCGAAAGCAATGCCTTGTGAACGACGTTTCGCCTTATTATTACTTGCTATTTCCATGTTATTTGCTTCGTTTTACGCCTTTAGACGAGATGTACTCTACGCTAAAGTTTATAATTAATGTGATAAAGAACAATACTACACCTAACAGGAACAGCGCCTGATAATGAGGACCACCGGCAGGTGCTTCGCCCAGTTCGGCAGCAATAGTGGCCGGGATGGTACGCAACGGTTCAAGGATTGTAGTAGGAATTACCGCTGCATTTCCGGTCACCATGAGTACAGCCATCGTTTCACCAATAGCACGACCGATACCAAGCACAACTCCCGAAGTGATCCCGGAGATGGAAAAAGGAATAACGACCTTATATATAGTCTGCCATTGTGAGGCTCCCAACGCCAAACTGGCTTCACGCATGGCACGCGGACAATTGCGCATTGCATCTTCCGTCACAGTAATAATAGTAGGCAGTGCCATGATGGCCAATACGATACTTCCAGCCAACCCGCTCTCTCCTACCGGCAAATCGAATACTTTTTGTATAAGTGGCACAATTACTATCAACCCGAAAAAGCCATAGACTACGGACGGGATTCCACTCAATAATTCGATGATAGGCTTCAGCCAGCCACGTACTTTCGGATTGGCTACTTCGGACATATAGATAGATACGGAAAGCCCGAACGGCAAAGCGATAAGTATAGCGAAAAGGCTCACCCAAAGGGTACCGGTAATAAGAGGCAGAAAGCCAAACAACGGAGCGGGAGTAGCCGTCGGGAACCATTCGGCACCGGCAAATACATCTTTTACGGAAATGGTATTATCCTTGATAAAATGTACCTTACCCGGTGTTGTAATAAACTGTTGCGGGACGAAAGCTACAATCCCCGGAGTCTTCTCAATCAGTTCCATAATACGTGCCCCGGCATACTGATAAGCATCTCCCAACTCTTCTTCCGTATAATATTGTGTGATATCTTCTAAACGAAAAACCCGGATAGGGAGATTCTCCCCACCGAGTTCTTTCCAATTCGTTATCTCTTCATCAAAAACATCTTTTATCTGAGCCGGGCTTAGCTGGCTGACCTTATTGTCTTTATTTAAAGCTAATACATATCCTTCTTCTATCACTTTACTGCTGAATAATCCAAAAGCTTCAGTAAACAGGAATAGTACGATAAGCAGGATAGTTATACTTGTAACAAAGCCACTACAAGTAAGCATTCCCTCTACAATCTTTTCGAAAATCTTCTTCATACCTATTGTTTGATTTCTGAATGCAAAGAAAAGAGTATCATATTAAGGAGGTGTGAATTCCGCTTGAAGGAAATGTTTCAAAAGTGTTACATTTATGTTACAAGAGCAAACATTGTAGGTTTTATAACAAGAATGTAACATCTTCTTTTTTAATTTGCGAGTGAAATACCAATTATAAGTGAATTTATGAATGCAAAAAGCATATTATTTCTGAGTCTGATTCTTATAACCACAGGTATTCAGGCTCAACGGATCAAAGGTAGTGACACGGTTCTTCCGGTTGCCCAGCAAACTGCCGAACGCTTTATGAATAGAAACGCAGATAGCCGTGTCACCGTCACAGGTGGTGGAACCGGAGTAGGCATCTCCGCCTTAATGGATAATACCACTGACATTGCTATGGCTTCCCGCCCTATCAAGTTTAGTGAAAAGATGAAGGCCAGGGCTGCTCAAAAAAATATAGAGGAGGTTATCGTTGCATATGATGCCCTTGCCGTGGTAGTACACCCGACAAACCCGGTGAAGCAACTTACCCGTCAACAGTTGGAGGGTATCTTCCGGGGTAAAATCACTAACTGGAAACAAGTGGGTGGCGAAGACCGTAAGATCGTTGTATACTCCCGGGAAACCTCTTCAGGAACCTACGAATTCTTCAAAGAAAGTGTACTTAAAAATAAGAATTACATGTCCAGTAGCCTCTCTATGCCTGCCACCGGTGCTATCATACAATCGGTAAGCCAGACAAAAGGAGCGATCGGCTATGTCGGGTTGGCCTACGTATCACCACGTATCAAAACGTTGTCAGTATCTTACGACAACAAGCATTACGCCCAGCCCAATGTAGAAAATGCGACTCGTAAAATTTATCCCATCGTACGTCCTCTTTATTACTATTACAATGCAGAGAACAAAGAAGCAGTAACACCTCTTATTGACTTCATTCTTTCTCAGGAAGGGCAGGATATTATAAAAAAGAGTGGATATATTCCGGTGAAATAAGGTTATGCAAAAAAAATGTCATACTTTTGTAGCTCATAACTCGTAACTCATTAAACGCTATGACAGATATTAGAAACGAAGAGGTGACAAGCGAAAAAAAAAGCCTCAACTTTATTGAGCAAATTGTAGAAAATGATTTAAAAGAGGGCAAAAACGGAGGAAAGGTACAGACGCGTTTTCCGCCTGAACCCAATGGTTATCTTCACATAGGTCATGCCAAAGCTATTTGCCTCGATTTCGGCCTCGCAGCCCGTCATGGCGGTGTATGTAATCTTCGTTTTGATGACACCAATCCAACCAAAGAAGATGTGGAGTATGTAGAAGCCATCGAAGAAGATATCAAATGGCTAGGCTTTGAATGGGGAAATGTATATTATGCTTCGGATTACTTCCAGCAACTTTGGGATTTTGCCGTGCGTCTTATCAAAGAAGGTAAAGCCTACATTGACGAACAGACTTCCGAACAGATTGCCGCACAAAAAGGAACTCCGACTCAACCGGGAACTGAAAGCCCCTATCGCAACCGCCCCATTGAGGAGAATCTTGCCTTATTTGAAAAAATGAACAGTGGCGAAATAGAAGAAGGTGCTATGGTACTCCGTGCTAAAATAGACATGGCAAATCCGAACATGCATTTTCGTGACCCGATTATCTACCGTGTAGTGAAACATCCGCATCACCGTACAGGTACTACCTGGAAAGCCTATCCGATGTATGACTTCGCACACGGACAAAGTGACTTCTTTGAAGGAGTGACTCACTCACTCTGTACACTGGAATTCGTCGTACACCGTCCGTTATACGATCTCTTTATCGACTGGTTGAAAGAAGGGAATGACTTGAATGACAATCGCCCCCGTCAGTACGAATTCAATAAATTAAACCTCAGCTATACGCTGATGAGTAAACGCAATCTGCTCACACTCGTAAAAGAAGGTCTGGTAAATGGCTGGGATGATCCACGCATGCCGACTATCTGCGGTTTCCGTCGTCGTGGCTATTCACCAGAGTCTATCCGTAAGTTCGTTGACAAAATTGGCTACACTACTTATGATGCTCTCAATGAATTTGCTCTGCTGGAAAGTGCTGTACGTGAAGACCTCAACGCCCGTGCTACCCGTGTTTCTGCGGTATTGAATCCGGTGAAACTGATTATTACCAACTATCCCGAGGGAGAAGTAGAAGAGCTGGATGCAATTAATAATCCGGAAGATCCGGAAGCAGGCAGCCATACAATCGAATTCAGCCGTGAACTGTGGATTGAACGCGAAGACTTTATGGAAGATGCTCCGAAGAAATATTTCCGCATGACTCCGGGACAGGAAGTACGCCTCAAAAATGCATACATCGTGAAGTGTACCGGATGCAAGAAGGATGAAAACGGTAATATTACTGAAGTATATTGCGAATATGATCCGCATACAAAAAGTGGTATGCCCGATGCCAATCGCAAAGTAAAAGGTACTTTGCACTGGTTGAGTTGTGCACACTGCCTTTCTGCAGAAGTACGCCTCTATGACCGTCTTTGGAAAGTAGAGAACCCGCGTGACGAACTGGCTGCCATCCGTGAAGCCAAAAACTGCGAAGCATTGGAGGCTATGAAAGAGATCATTAATCCTGACTCTTTGCAAATACTCAATAATTGCTATGTAGAAAAGTATGTAGCTACATTGCCTACGCTCTCCTACTTGCAATTCCAGCGCATAGGATACTTCAACATAGACAAAGAGTCGGCTCCCGACAAACTTATATTCAACCGTACCGTGGGGTTGAAAGATACATTCAAAATTAAAAATTAAAAGTTGGAAAATAAAAGCGGACTGCACATACACAAAAGTACAGTCCGTTTCTTTCTTCCTCCAATTTCGTTTTTAATTTTTAATTCTCATTTTTAATTAATCAAATGGCCAGAAAAAACCCATCTACAGATAAAGAACAAGAATTGAATGAACTCATCGCAAGTTACGAAACAGCGAAAGCTGAAAACAGACAGCTTTACCTGGACGGAGACCAACTTGCAGACATTGCAGACAAATATGCCACGGACCGCCGTTTTGACGAAGCACAAGAAGTGATCAGCTACGGTCTTGAACTCCATCCGGGACACACAGACCTCCTGATAGAGCAGGCTTATCTGTATCTGGATACGATGCAACTTCAAAAGGCCATAGCCGTAGTTGGCAGCATCGCAGAAGATTATGATCCGGAGGTCAAACTGCTAAAAGCCGAAATCCTATTGAACGAAGGCAAACTGGACGAAGCAGAAACCCTGCTCAACTCCATCGAAGAAGAAAAATCACTGGAAACAATCATCGATGTAGCATATCTTTATATGGACATGGGATATCCGGAGAAGGCATTGCCATGGCTTACACTCGGACTGGAAGAATATAAGGAAAACGAAGAATTCCTTGCAGCCATGGCCGATTGCTATCGTAGTGGAGAGCGTAATACGAAGGCAATCAGTTTCTACAACAAGCTGATTGACAAGAATCCGTACAATCCTTCTTACTGGACCGGGCTTGCCAAATGCCATTTCAGCCAGCAGGAATTTGACAAAGCTGTCGAGGCCTGCGACTTTGCCCTTGCTGCCGATGATAAATTCGGAGAGGCACACATCATTAGAGCACACAGCCTCTTTCATTTGGAGAATGAGACCGAAGCTATTCAGGAATATCAACTGGCCTTGCAGAGCAAAAGTCTGCCTCCCGACTTTGCCCATATGTTTATCGGGCTGGCATACGCCAATCAGGAGAAATGGGAACTGGCTTACAGAAGTTATGAACAGGCAATGGAAATTATCGGAGACGATAACTCTCCCATCCTTTCGGATATATACAGCAATGAAATTTTCTGCCTTTCGAAATTAGGCAGATACGAAGAAGCCCACCAACTCTGCGAAAAGGCTAAAAAACAATTACCCGAGAGTGTGGAAATCTATCTGCAAGAAGGACGGCTTTATCTGGAAGAAGATAAGTTTGAGGAAGCTAAACAGTGTTGGGCCGTAGCATTGCAATATGTACCCGAAGCCGAAACATTAGTGCAGATAGGCAACTACAGTCTGGACTATGGTATGGTAGAAAATGCCCGCCTCTGTTTTGAGGAAGCAAAGAAACAAGATCCTGATTATCCGGGAATCAATGGCCGTCTGGCTTCTATCTGTATGATTCTTAGAGATCACAAGGGATTTCAGAAATACAATCAAATGTCAGAAACTCCGCTTAACATAGAGATGATTCAGGAAATGTTGTCACAAAATACAGACAAAGATATTTTGCAGAATCTGGAAACATTCATGAATGAACTTGATGATGTAAATGACGGAGAGACTGAGGAAGAAAATAATTAGAAGTTAGTAGATAGTAGTTGGAAGCCATTCGGCATAAGAATTATCACGTGTATCGATTCTATCTACTGACTACTAAATTCTAACTACTAAATTAAAATTATAAACTTAGCATTCAGAATTTAAGCAAATGGAATCTGTAGCCTTCATTCAATGGTGTCTCGATCACCTTAACTACTGGACTATTACCCTGTTAATGGCCATCGAGAGTTCGTTTATACCCTTTCCGTCTGAGGTAGTTGTACCTCCTGCGGCTTACAAAGCAGCTGTAAATGATGAAATGAATGTGTATCTGGTAGTATTGTTTGCCACAATCGGGGCAAATATCGGAGCAATCATCAACTATTACTTAGCTTACTGGTTAGGACGCCCTATCATTTATAAGTTTGCCAACAGTCGTTTTGGGCACATGTGCCTCATCGACGAAGCTAAAGTGCAACATGCAGAAGAATACTTCGATAAGCACGGCGCATTGTCTACTTTTATAGGCCGTCTAATCCCTGCTGTACGTCAGTTAATCTCTATCCCTGCCGGTCTTGCCCGTATGAAACTTTCCACCTTCCTGTTATACACCACTCTTGGAGCTGGTTTATGGAATGGTATACTGGCAGCTATCGGATACCATCTGGCTTCCGTTCCGGGTATCGAAAGCGAAGAGCAATTGTTAGCACGCGTTGGTGAATACAGTCACGAACTGGGTTACTTTTTCATCGCTGTAGGAGTATTTATTGTAGGTTTCCTGGTTTACAAAGCACTGAAGAAGAAATAAGGACTTCATATTGTTTTGAGTTTATTTCACCACAGAGGACACAGAGTCACACAGAGTTTTAATTATTTAAAGTCAATTAGATAATTATTCAGTATCTCTGTGTTCTCTGTGTCCTCTGTGGTGAAACTAAACTCAGAAATTAAATTGCAATCCCACTCCTAATATTTCCTTAAACTGCACCCGTGGTCCTTTTGTTCCGTCTTTCTGGGCTATTTTCACATCGTCATCATACATCAGATTGGTAGTTAATGTAGTTGAGAACCATTTATTAATTGCCATATTTATCTGCACCTCCCAATTCACATCCACATTCTGCGGTTTATCCAGATAATCAGAATAGAGATCCAGACGGGAATAGACTGTCATATTCTTCATAAACTCATATCGTACCTCTCCTTTCAGATTTGCTCCGAAGCTCGACAATAAATGCTTACCCGGATCTACACCGTAAGCTCCTTCGTCAGATAAACGATCATTGAGCACGAACGTACCACGCCAGGAAGCCGGAGACAGTACTACCGTAAAGATCTTATTGGGTTCGTAAGTAAAACCAAGTCCGGTGGTCAGATAGGCAGGAGACATAAACTCTGAAACAGAGATATCTTTGTTTACCTTATAATCATATCCAGGAGAAAATTGCGTCTGAAAAGTAGCAAAAGCACTGGCATACCAGCTCTTCGCTATAGAATATCCGTAATTAGAATTCAGATAGATTTTATCATTCGCTTTCCTTACACCGTCTTCACCCGTTTTATTTAATCCATAAGCCAATTCGAGACGATTGTTCCAAAGATGTTTTCCTTTTTTATAGTTAGCCTGATAAGCACCTTGCAAATCAAAGGCAACAGAGTTGTCGCCACCGGCAGCCCAGTTTGTTAAACTTACCTGGGTCAATTTCAACCCGGCATATCCTTCCCTTGTCCAGGGAGAAGCTTCTTTTGTAGGCTCTGTTTGAGCCGACAGCATTCCTACGCCCATAAATAAAAAGGCGACAGACATTAATTGCATTCTATTCATTCTGTTTAGGTTTTATTTATTTCTGAAAAAAACACAACCTAACAAGAACTGAAGAGATGGCGATATTACCATATCTATAAACCAGTCCCTATTAGGTCAAAATCTTTAATACCTGTGCCTTTAAAAGGCACAGGCTCTCTCTCTTTAATAATTTATTCTTTCACAGCAGCCAGTGCTTTATCATAATCAGGTTCTTGCGTAACTTCCGGTACTAACTCTGTATAAGCAATCTTACCATCTTTACCAATCACCACCACCGAACGCGCCAACAAGCCGGCAAGCGGACCATCTGCCATACGTACACCATAACTCTCATCAAAATCCGAATAGCGGAAATCCGACAATGGAATTACATTCTCAATACCTTCAGTAGTACAGAAGCGCGCATGAGCAAAAGGAAGATCTTTGGAGATAGCCAATACGATTGTATCTTTCAAACCAGCTGCCATTTTATTAAATTTACGTACAGAGGTTGCACAAACACTTGTATCCAGACTTGGGAAAATATTAAGAATCACATTTTTCCCTTTGAGATCTTTCAGAGAAAAAGAAGATAAATCTGTTTTTACAAGTTCGAAATCAGGAGCTACTTTTCCAACCTGTATAAATTCACCGATCAGCTTTACCGGTTGTCCTTTGAAATTTGTTGTTGCCATAAGATATATTATTATTAGTTATTTAGTATTTTAAAAAAGAGTCTTAAGTTTCGCTCTTTTGTGTATAGAACAATTAAACTTTGCAATAGGTTCACAAAGAAATAACAGAATAACACATCAGGCCCTATAAGTAGTACTTCAAATTTAATTCATACTATGACAGTCTTTTATTAAAACGCAAATGATCGCAGATTATCGCAAACGAGATAGCTTGCTGTACTTGAGAGACGATATTCTTTGCGTAAATTTGTGATAATGGATACCTTACTTATCAACTGATTTGTATATCAAGTTGCCATTCCAAACCTTTTTTCTCTCTATTTGTTACTCCCCTAACAAACTTATAGTATCAATTAATAAAATCACATTCGTATGAAAACAGTATTCGATGAGATTCAACATTCAGTGAAAAATTGGTGGATGTCTCTTATTTTAGGTATTTTGTATATCGGCGTAGCGTTATGCCTTATGTTTGCTCCGTTAAGCAGTTATGTAGCTCTAAGCATCATCTTCAGCATCTCCATGTTAGTCAGTGGTATTCTGGAAATTCTTTTTGCTATAAGTAATAAACACGTATCAAGTTGGGGTTGGTATCTCGCCGGAGGCATTATTGATCTCATCATCGGTATCTATCTTGTAGCTTACCCAATGGTAAGCATGGAAGTTATACCTTTCCTTATCGCTTTCTGGCTTATGTTTCGAGGTTTTTCTGCCACAGGCTACTCCATGGATCTGAAACGTTATGGAACCCGTGATTGGGGCTGGTATATGGCATTCGGGATTTTAGCTATTTTATGCTCTTTACTCATTCTGTGGCAACCGGCAGTAGGTGCATTATACGCTGTATATATGATTTCGTTCACCTTCCTCATCATCGGTCTTTTCAGATTCATGCTTGCATTTGAACTTAAGAATCTCCATAAAAGAGTGAACAATTAAACCCCTATAAAACAAACTGTTAATTTCAAAATTTGTGAATTGAGATTTATCAAGAGATGTCAAGCACATCCAAATTCTCAATTCACATTTTTTAAGTTCGTCAAGCGTTTGCCGTCATTCCTTCCGCTTTCAGAAACCGAAACATGGTCGTTCTGGACACACCAAACTCACGCGCTAATTTTGCGTGTTTGGCTCCACCCCGCGCTTGTTTTAAAATATATTTTCTGTTATCATGCAATAATTGCAATTTAGGATTATCTCCTTTTCTCCTCCCTAATGCAACTCCTTCCTGCTTACGCCTTGCCAAAGCCTCTTTTGTACGCATGGAAATAAGATTACGCTCTATTTCTGCCATCAAACCAAATGCAAACCCTAATACTTTACTGTTTATATCATTCTGAAAGACATACCCCTCTTTAGTGCTATACAACACTACCTGCTTCTTAATGCATGAATTTAAAATAGTCATAATCTCCAATAGTGTCCTGCTTAATCTTGAAATCTCTGTAACAATCAGCGTATCTCCCGGCTTCATCTGTCGCAACAACGGCGCCAGTTTTCGCTCTTTCGTACTTACACTTCCACTCACCGTCTCGGTGTACCATTTATCAATAGCCAACCCATTCTTCTCTGCGAATCTTAAAATCTCTTCTTTCTGATTGGCTAAAAACTGTTTTTCTGTACTTACTCTCAAATAAGCTATTACCATAATTTTCTCGATTAAAATGATTAATACACCGCGAAAAAACAGTAAATATTATAATATATCATCCTCGTTAGAGATTCTTTTATTTCTCTATTTTCCAGGTATTCAAAATAAAATCATAGCAAAAAATATGCAAATCGCTCTTTTTTTTACCATATCTTTATCCTATCTTTACCAACTCATTATCTAAACAACCAAAATCATTTCGATCTTATTCTTTGTTTATTGAACAAACCTAAAAGGAAGCATAGAAATGGAAATACAAATCTTCACAAAATCATTGATTGAAAAAGCAAAACTGTCTGGAAGGTATAGTACCGCAGATAGTTATCTAAGTACGCTGCACAGTTTACAATTGTTTACAGGTACTCCATCTACCCGTTTTGACGAGATTACTCCTCAACTTATTAAAGGGTTTGAGCAGCATCTCTTTCTGAAGGGGTTGTATGAAAACACGATCTCTTTGTACATGCGCATGTTGCGCTCTATCTTTAATCAGGCAGTGGCTGCCGGAGTAGCTACAATAAACACCAAAGACATCTTTGAGAATGTTTTTGTAGGTTGCGATACGACCGCCAAACGGGCTATCAAACCGATTATAATCAACCAATTACGGGAAGCAGATTTTAGTCGATACCCGCAGCTGGAATTTAGTCGTGACCTGTTTCTGCTAAGTTTCTACTTACAGGGAATCCCATTCGTAGACTTGGCATATCTGCGTAAAAGTAATGTCAATGGAAACATACTGGTTTACCGCCGTCATAAGACCCGGCAACAGCTGTATATTACCGTTGAAAATTGTGCGCACAAGATCATTAAACGCTATGCACGTGAATGCAAAAGCTCTGCTTACTTGCTACCAATACTAAATGCTGTAGGAGAACAAGGATACAAGCAATACAAAAGCGCATTGCGGCTGTATAACAAGCATTTACATCAGATATCGGAAATGATACAGATAACGCCACACCTTACTTCATACGTAGCAAGGCACACCTGGGCAAGTACAGCAAGGGAAAAAGGAATTCCTGTCTCAATCATCAGTACAGGAATGGGACATTCATCGGAAAAAGTAACATATGTATATCTGGAATCGCTGGATAACAAAACGATGAGTGAAGCAAACAAAAAAATTATCTCAGCAGTGACTTCTAAGAAAAAAATGATACTCAAAAAGAGTTCCCTTACTTATTAGGTAAGAGAACGACTATTATTTTTTCTTGTCGCTGCAAAATTAGGGATAAAATTTCTATCTAACACAATAAAGCTTGATCTTTTTTTCAAAAAAAACCAATTTAACATAATAAATACACCAGTTTAAACCTATTGTTCAATAAACGAAGATTTGATATGAAAATTCTGTTTGATGTAATTACAAATGTTACATCAAACAGAATTCAATAAAACAGACAGTTTTTCCTTTCTAAACCGCCTTTTTCGTTAGACTATATTAACACTAAAACGACTTTCTTTGAACTTTTTGATATTTGAGATTCCCTTACCTAATAAGTAATGGAACAAATATTAAACAGACAATGAATATTTTAATTAATCCTATATTTAGTGTAATCGTATGCTGTATTGCAGCACTTGTTGTAGCCATCTTTATAGAATTTATCACGCTACCACGCGTTCTTCTCATCTCCAGGAGAAAACGTCTATATGATATGCCTGACAAGCGTAAATCCCACGTCAACCCTATCCCTAGATTGGCCGGTATCACTTTCTGTCCTGTTATTCTTCTTAGCTTTCTGCCCATAGCAGGGCTACAGGCTATATGGTTGGGAACATCTAGTATCAGTCATTCTTCCGAGTCCTTCATTCGCCTTTCTTTTATGATATGCGGCATTCTTCCTTTGGTATTGATGGGAGTCAAAGACGACTTGATTGGCGCACGCTATTCACATAAATTCATTATTCAGACCTTATCTGCCCTTTTACTGATAGCATCCGGAACTTACATCAATAACCTATATGGGCTTTTTGGCATATACGAATTATCACCCTATATCGGAATACCCTTCACAGCTCTGCTGATTGTATATATCATTAATTCTATTAATCTTATTGACGGAGTAGACGGACTTGCAGCGAGTCTCAGTATCTCAGCTGCAGCCATTCTCGGCATCGGTTTCATTATTGCAGGCAATTACACAATGCCTATTCTTACTTTCTCTGTAGTCGGTACACTCATTCCATTTTTATATTATAATATCATAGCCCGAAGAAAACTATTCATGGGCGACACAGGATCGCTCACCCTGGGTTACATACTTGCCTTTCTTGCAGTGTATTATAGCATGAGGAATTCTTCCGAAGCAATTTCAACAGGCATACCATCTATTATTATAGCATGGTCGGTCTTGTTTATTCCACTGTTTGATACAGCTCGGGTTATGTATACGCGAGCCAGCCAGGGAAAATCACTTTTCCATCCGGATCGCAATCATATCCATCACAAATTGCTCGACCTGGGATTTAGTCACCGCAAAATCACTTTGACCCTCACCATAACTACGCTCTTCATTACAGCGTGCAATATCCTTTTACATGAGTTACTCAATATCAATCTGATATTGGCCATTGATCTTATAGCGGGTATTTTATGTAACGTATACCTCAACAAACGGAAAAAAAGAAGAGCTCAAAGCTTAAATAAGAAACTATTAAAACAAACCGAATCAATCCCAATGGGAGACTTCATAATCACCAATAACTACCAGTTTGACTCTATCCCCGACCAGCAAATGGTGATACATGCCATAGACTCACGCATCTGGCTCATGGGCAATGAGGATAAAGAACTCAAGCAAGCACTCCTCCAAAGTGATATATTAGTTCCAAACGGAGCAGGCATAACGCTTGCTGCCCGTTGGCTCACAGGAAAGCAGATTCACAATGTATCGCGTGATGACCTACATCTGTCTATACTTCAACACCTTGATAAAGTAGCAGGATCAGTATTCTATCTTGGAGCTTCTGACCGGACTCTTGCTCTTATTACCGAACGTATTCTCACAGAATATCCAAATATCCGAGTAAAAACATATAGCCCTCCTTATCGTGACAGTTTCTCTGAAGAAGAAACAAATAAAATGATAACAGCTATAAACGAATTTAAACCTGATGTACTATTTATCGGGATGTCAGTATCCAAACAAGAAAAATGGATTGCCACTAACCGGCATCTCCTTCACACCCATCTTATATCCGGAATAGGAGCTGTATTTGGTTTTTATGGTGGCACAACTTCTTATCCCCCTCAATGGAGAAAACAGCAGTCTCTATCTGCCATTAAAATCTTAATCACCGCTTTGCAAATAAAGAATAAAAAGAAATCGATAAAAACGTCCACCGAATACGAGACTAATTAAAAAACATCGGCAAAGAATAATGTAAATAATACAGAAACATATATTATTAAATAATTAGTTACATACAATTCATATACTGGCATTCTTGAAAAAGTTAACAAATTAACATATTCAAGAAATACAGACACTATACATCTTATATAAATGTAATTATATAAGATTATTAAAAATATAATCTTCGTACATGCTTATCCATACCCTACTACACGAAGGAAAGAAATATGGCTTGCCCCCAACAATCCATTAATAAAACTGAAATGGAAAACAAAAGCCATTGAAAAAAAATCAAAATTCAAGAAAACATAGAAGAGATAAAAGAAATTCATCCATTTTATAATTACGCATAATCTCTCATGCAACAAACAACCATACAATCAGCATATTACATTAAAAGGAGTCCTATAAAGGTTTCATATATAAACAACCAAAGCAATACTACAAAATATAATATTTAAAAATAAGTATAAAATATTCATTTACATAAAAACCTATTCGAGGAATTATATCATTCATTTCACAGATACCATCATACCTTCTTTTAAAAAGATAACATTCGTATTAATGAATTCTAAAAAAGATCCAAACCCTTTTTATAAAAAGGACTATAATCGAAACATTAGTAATATATTTTCAAGAAACAAACAAGAAACAACTATAAGCAAAAAGACAGAACCCAAATAAAGAATTAAAAAGACAAAACTCATTTATTATATTATTTTTTATCTACAAATTATTTTTTTTCGTAAATAATATATATCTTTGCATCGGATTTGGTCTATTGTATCAAAGATTACCTCACAGAGTTGTGACAGGTAACAGCGTAGCGTGCTCAAGCGCTTCGTAACAAAGCACCAGTATCCCCCTCCTTCGATATCAGAAATCTCAGAATATAACTTTATGAAGTACTGGCTTGCAGCTTACGTTCGCCTCCATCACGAAAAGAAAACTCGTGATCGCATCAACGCTATGGGTATCGAATGTTTCCTCCCCATTCAAGAGGAAATTCATCAATGGAGTGACCGCCGGAAAAAGGTGGAACGCGTGGTGATTCCAATGATACTCTTCGTTCGTGTATCCCCCGAAGAACGCTCTTTACCTCTAACCTTATCGTCCGTTAGCAGGTATATGGTGTTACGAGGAGAATCAACTCCTGCTATTATCCCGGATAAACAAATGGAGAAATTCAAATTCATGTTGGACTACTCCAAAGCTGCCGTGGAATTATCTACTACCCCACTTGCTCCGGGAGAATTGGTAAAAGTGATCAAAGGTCCATTAACAGGTCTGGAAGGAGAACTGGTAATGGTAGACGGAAAAAGTAAAGTTGCCATCCGATTGGATATGCTTGGATGTGCACAGGTAGATATGCCTGCTGGATTTGTAGAAAAAGTAACTACCAAGTGCCATAAGAAAAGAATGAAGTTATCAACAAACCAACCATCATTATAATAATATGAAAGGAATTGTATTAGCCGGCGGTTCAGGCACCCGTCTGTATCCTATCACCAAAGGGGTAAGTAAACAGCTGTTGCCTATCTTCGACAAGCCCATGATTTACTATCCGATATCCGTATTAATGCTTGCCGGTATCCGCGAAATATTAATCATCTCCACGCCTTATGATCTGCCGGGTTTCCAGCGCCTATTAGGAGACGGTTCGGACTTTGGTGTTCGTTTTGAATATGCAGAACAACCTTCGCCCGATGGGTTGGCACAAGCATTTATCATCGGTGAGGAATTCATCGGTAATGATTCTGTCTGTCTGGTATTGGGAGATAATATTTTCTATGGGCAAAGCTTTACCCGGATGTTGAAAGAGTCTGTTCGTCTGGCCGAAGAAGAACAGAAAGCAACCGTGTTTGGTTACTGGGTCAGTGATCCGGAGCGTTACGGAGTTGCCGAGTTCGATAAGGAGGGGAATGTACTGAGCATTGAAGAAAAACCGGTTCATCCCAAAAGTAACTATGCCGTAGTCGGACTCTATTTTTATCCCAATAAAGTGGTTGAGGTGGCCAAAAATATCAAACCATCTGCCCGTGGAGAGTTAGAAATAACCACCGTGAATCAGGAATTTCTGAATGATGAAGAGCTGAAAGTCCAGTTGTTAGGTCGTGGTTTTGCATGGCTGGATACAGGTACACATGATTCCCTTTCGGAAGCCAGTACCTTTATCGAAGTGATAGAGAAGCGCCAGGGATTGAAGGTTGCCTGTCTGGAAGGTATTGCATTACGTCAAGGCTGGATAACGGCAGATAAAATGCAGGAACTGGCAAAGCCGATGCTGAAGAATCAGTACGGGCAATATTTACTGAAAGTAATAGACGAGTTAAAGCATTGAATATCAACTGTTATAAGAATGTACATTTTTGTATAACAAGAGTGTACACTTTTGCAGTGTAATAATGTACATTCTTGTCACACAAAAATGTACACCTTTATATTTCTCTTTTAAATCGTATACTTTTCCTATCAAATTATGAATATAATAAAGACTTCCATAGAAGGCGTAGTCATTATTGAGCCACGTCTTTTTAAAGATGAGCGTGGTTACTTTTTCGAATCTTTCAATCAGAGAGAGTTTGAAGAAAAGGTCTGTAAAACGACGTTTGTTCAGGATAATGAATCCAAATCCGGTTATGGTGTAATTCGTGGGTTGCATTATCAGAAACCTCCTTTTGCACAGAGCAAACTGGTACGTGTGATAAAAGGTGCAGTACTGGATGTTGCCGTAGATATCCGCAAAGGTTCCCCTACTTTCGGACAGCATGTGGCTGTGGAATTGACGGAGGAAAACCATCGCCAGTTTTTTATACCCCGTGGATTTGCACATGGGTTTAGTGTATTGAGCGAAGAGGTTATTTTCCAATATAAGTGTGACAACTTTTACTCACCACAAAGCGAAGGTGCTCTGGCATGGAATGATCCCGCTCTGGAAATCAATTGGAAAATACCGGCAAACGATGTGGTTCTCTCAGAAAAAGACAAAGCCCATTCCTGTTTGAAAGATAGCGAATGGCTCTTTAATTACGACGAAAAACTGTATTAAGAATGAATATACTTGTGACGGGAGCCAACGGACAATTGGGTAACGAAATGCGTAGAGTGTCCGCAAGAAGCTCCGATCATTACATATTTACCGATGTAGCAGAACTAGACATCACCGATTTAGCCGCCATACAAAGAATAACAATAAATAATCAGGTGGATGTTATAGTAAACTGTGCTGCATATACTAATGTAGACAAAGCCGAAGAGGACGAAGCAACAGCAAATCTAATCAATAACCTGGCAGTAAAATACCTGGCAATTGCCGCCAAAGAAATAGATGCAACTCTAATTCACATTTCTACTGATTATGTATTTCAAGGGGATAAAAACACTCCCTGTCAGGAAGAATGGGATACCAATCCATTAGGAATATATGGAAAAACAAAATTAGCAGGTGAACAGTCTATTCTGGAATCCGGATGCCACTACCTCATATTTCGTACTGCCTGGTTATATTCGATGTTCGGTAACAATTTCGTAAAAACAATGCAACGGCTAACCCAAGAACGCGATACACTAAAAGTCGTATTCGATCAGGTAGGTACTCCTACTTATGCAGGAGACCTGGCTGCACTCATAATCAAAATTATAAATGAAAATCAATTAGCCAAACAGGGTATCTATCATTTTAGTAATGAAGGCGTATGTTCATGGTATGATTTTGCTAAAGAAATAGCTGCATTAAGCAACCACACATGCGATATTCAGCCCTGTCACAGTAATGAATTTCCAAGTAAAGTAAAACGCCCGCATTTTTCCGTTTTAGATAAAAGCAAAGTAAAAGAGACCTTTAACATAACCATTCCTCATTGGAAAGATTCGCTTATCAAATGTATTAACGAATTAGAAGCATAACACCATGACATTCAAAAGAAATATAATGATTACCGGCGGAGCCGGATTTATCGGTAGCCATGTAGTACGTTTGTTCGTAAATAAGTATCCTGATTATCATATCATCAACCTCGACAAACTGACCTATGCCGGTAATTTAGCTAATTTAAAGGACATCGAAAACGCTCCAAACTATACATTCGTGAAAGCAGATATCTGCGACTTCGACAGGATAATGGAATTGTTCAACCAATACCAGATAGACGGAGTTATTCATTTGGCAGCCGAAAGCCATGTAGACAGAAGTATTAAAGACCCGTTTACTTTCGCAAGAACCAACGTAATGGGAACCCTCTCCTTACTACAAGCTGCCAAGTTATTATGGGAAAATTCTGAAGATGGCTATCAAAGTAAACGTTTTTATCACATATCAACCGATGAAGTATATGGAACATTAGAGTTTGACGGTACATTCTTTACCGAAACAACAAAATACGATCCACATTCCCCCTATTCAGCGTCAAAAGCTTCATCGGATCATTTCGTACGTGCTTTTCACGACACATATGGTATGCCGACAATTGTAACCAACTGTAGTAACAATTACGGTCCGTATCAATTTCCGGAAAAACTAATTCCACTATTCATCAATAACATTCGTTGCAGAAAACCATTGCCAGTATATGGTAAAGGTGAAAATGTACGCGACTGGCTGTATGTGGTAGATCATGCACGTGCTATCGATATCATTTTCCACCAAGGAAAAATTGCCGAAACTTATAATATTGGCGGATTTAATGAGTGGAAAAACATAGACATTATCAAGGTTATCATCGAAACCGTAGATCGCTTACTGGGAAATCCCAAAGGCCATTCACTTGACCTGATTACGTATGTTACCGATCGTAAAGGACACGACCTTCGTTATGCCATCGATTCTACCAAATTAAAAAATGAGCTGGGTTGGGAACCAAGTTTACAATTTGAAGAGGGAATTGAAAAAACGGTAAGATGGTATTTAGAAAACCAGGATTGGATGGATAATATTACTTCAGGGGAGTATGAGAAGTACTATGAAGGTATGTATAAAGGAAGATAAACGGATTTAACAACATTCAAATAAAGGGTGACCACACTCCATGAATTATATAAATCATAATATTGCCGGGTTATTCATTCTAACATTGGTACTTATTGCTATTTATTTTTGGTATTTATTTATCCCCCAAACAATCCTCATTGAATACTCTGCCTCTATCATGACAACCGGTTCACTCATGTTGCTTTTGGGATACTTAAACACAAAAAAAGCACCAAGTAAATCATACAATATTACAATATGGATAATTATCCTTTTTATCAGTTATTTAATAATAAGATTATCTTTAAAACAAGATCTATTTTCCGAAAGTTATTTACACCCATCAATTTATACATTCTGTTTAAGATATCAGGTTCCGATGGATTGGCTCCTATTTTTATTACTTCTCCCAGGTATGAATACCAGTCTTGAGAAAGTACCTAAAAAACATTTGAGTACCTTCATACTTTGCTTATTTTCCATCAGCAGCATAGAACTATTCATTGCTAATCAGAATTTCAATATTTATTTTCAGATTCTTTTATTAATGTATCTGATAGGCAAGTATTTTAAATTATATGGTTTTATACTCAGCAAAAGAGTTTTGTTTTTAGTTTGGACTATTCTAATGGTAATATCTGCTTATAAAATCTGGATATTACTTTAATAAAATAACAACATGAAAAAAAACATAGGTTTAATAACCTGGTATGGAAGCAAAAACTATGGAACAAATGTTCAAGTTTATGCATTATATAAAAAAATCAAAGAGTTAGGATATCCGTGTGACTTAATAGCAGCATTTAATTCAAATAATTTTTCCTGGAAAGCTCACCTCAGATATGTACTATCCTTTTTCAACTCTGAAGAAACGATAAAATCAGTAAAAGCCATAAACGATTTAAAACAAAAAAAAATTCTCAAATTCATTCAGGAAGATATATCAATAAAACATGTATATACCCGGAAACAATATAAAGCTTTACTAAAAAACTATCCCATCTTTATCACAGGGAGTGACCAGATATGGAACCCTTTCCATTTAAGTGAATTTTACCTACTAAATTTTGCCAGTTCAAATAAAAGAATAGCATATGCCTCCAGTATTGGAGTAAAAGAACTTCCTAAAAATAAAATTGAATTATATAAAAAGCATATATCATTATTTGATCACATCGGACTACGGGAAAAAACAGGTTGTGACCTTATAGGTAAACTCCTTAACAGACAAGATATCGCTAATGTACTAGATCCAACATTCCTGTTAACACCTCAGGATTGGATTACATTTGCCCAGAATGCAGTTATAGAGTTTGTTACTCCTCAGAAATATATACTTTGTTATCTTATTGGAAACCGAGATAATTATGAACCTCAAATAATAGATATACAAGAGCGAACCGGGATTCAAAGCCTTATTATTATCCAATCTGCAGAGAACAGAAATTTTAATATCGAAGGAAGCATCGTATATACAAATGCAGGGCCCAAAGAGTTTGTTTGGCTAATTCAGCATGCTGAATTAGTATGTACAGATTCATTCCATGCTACGGCTATCAGTATCAATCTCTCTATTGATTTTATAGAATTTCTCCGTTTTAATAATGATGATAATAAATCGCAAAATTCCCGAATTTATGATCTTTTAGAACATTATCAATTACAAGAAAGAATATACACACCCCACAAAGATATTACACAAAAAATCAAATATGATCCAATTAAATGCATCTTAGAAAAAGATCGGATCGACTCCATGGCTTATTTGATCAATGCAATAGAAAGTTGAGATGAAATCCAATTATTACATATCCTCTTTTTTCTGGAGTACATTATCTAAAATACTTAATGCTATTATAAATTTCATCTCTGTACCCTTACTGTTAGGTGCATGGGGACAGGCAGACTATGGAGTACTCTCACTTGCTACAGCTTGCAATGGATATATGCATCTTCTGGATTTGGGAATGAACACAGGAGCGATTAAGTTCTACTCACAGTGGAAAACAGAAGGAAAAATAAATTTAATCTATCGCGTAGCACACTCAAATACGATATTCTACATGTTAATATCTCTAATTAACACTATAGGTCTATTGGCAATAGCTATTTGGGGAGAAGGATTATTCAACATCACTCATGAGCAATTTCTCACACTTAGACTCTGCTTAATTATTCTTGCTCTCTTCTCATTATTGACATGGGTAACAACATCGTACAATCAATTATTGGTTGCAGATAAACAAATGGCTTATACCCAACAGATACAATGCATCATCTCTGTTTTAAAAGCCATTTTGATTATTGCTACCCTATTCTTCAATATAGGCTTAACTAATTATTTCTTTTTCTTTAATTTAATAGTAGCACTTCTATTAATCCCTTATGCATATAAATGTAAAAAAGATAATTTAATCGATAATTTTAAAATAAAATTTTATTGGAATGATTTCAAAATCGTATTAATGTATAGCCTCTCATTATTTGCATTATCTCTATTTCAAGTTACAGCGACACAATCCCGTCCGTTAATATTAGGAATGCTTGCAAGCAATGCTGCCGATATAGCAGCAGAATATCGGATTATAGAAGTCATACCATTGTTTATTATTGTGGTTGGAGGTACTTTGACCGGAATATTTTTACCTAAAAGTTCTGAGTTAATTGCCCAAAAGAACCAAGATGAAATAGAGAAATTCGCATATAAGGGAACAACTATTACCACCATTTTAGCCAATATATTATGTATTCCTTTTATATTAGGAGCTAAACAAATTATCTCTGCATATGTGGGAATAGAGTATCAATACTTGTACATTTGGCTAATACTATGGTGTGTAACTGTTCTTATACAAATCCATACAACTCCCGGAAATAGCTTAATATTAGCTTATGGAAAAACGAAAGTATTAGTATATATTTCTGCTACATCATGCATAATCTCAATGATAATAAATGCATTACTCTGTAAACACTATGGAGTAGGTTCTGCTGTAATCGGTTATTTTATATATGTCATTATAGTAATAGGTTCTTATTATGTAGCCTATTACCAGAAAATACTCAAATTAAACCGACAGAAGATGTTTATCGCTTTCATCAAACCTACATTATTCTCTCTAATAGCATTTGGGGTAACATATCTACTTCCCTATGAAGTAATTCACATAGATAATATAAGTAATAAAATCACATACCTGTTTATTTTTACATTAAAAGGTATTATTTGGTTTATTCTATATTGTTTGCTCTTATGGGTATTCAAAATCATACAATTAAAAGATAAAAAAATTAGTATATAAGCTACATGATTATTTGTCCAAAAGAAAAATGTACAGGCTGCTATGCCTGTATCAATGCATGTCCATGCCATTGCATTACAATGCAAAATGATTCAATAGGAATATTACACCCCACTATAGACTACAAAAAATGTATACATTGCAATCTCTGCATTAAATCATGTCCAAATAACTGTGAGTTTGAATTTAAATCACCTATAAAATGCTATGCTACCTGGACCAAAAATAAAGAAAAACGGAAAAAATGTGCATCTGGAGGTATAGCAACTGTATTTTCCGAATACATTATAAAACAAAAGAAAGGGGTTGTATACGGAACACGTTATACAAAAGACCTGATCCCAATTACTACACGATCTGAAACGTTAGAGGATTTAGAATATTTCAAAGGATCTAAATATACACAAAGTCTGGTAGGAGAATGTTTCAAAGATATAAAAAAAGATTTAACACAAAACAAAGAAGTACTTTACATAGCAACTCCCTGCCAGATTGCCGGACTTTATTCTTTTCTAAAAAAAGAGTACTCCAATCTTCTAACTATAGATCTTATCTGTCATGGTGTGTCTCCCACATCTTATTTTATAGATGAGATAGAGTATCTAAAACAAAGAAATAAAATTCCTCATATTACAGACGTCCGATTTAGAGGAAATGACAGAAAAAATTTTCAATTATCACTATGGGATGATAATACTCTCAAATATTGTAAATCTGCATACTCTCAATATTACTTTTCCGGATTTCTAAAAGGAATCACTTTGAGAGAAAATTGCTATACATGCAATTATGCTCGCCCAGAAAGAATATCAGATATAACCATTGGAGATTTCATCGGATTAGGGAAAGAAACTCCATTTAAATACAATCCTTATAACGTATCCATAGTATTGCCCAACACTGATAAAGGACTTACTATCTATAATACTATACGATATGATGAAACAAACGAAATACAATCGGTGGAACGTAAATACGCGGAAGCTATTAAATACGGACCTTCATTAAGAGCACCCTTTCCGAGGCATCCATATCAAAAAGAATTTATCTACTTATGCGAAAGTAAGGGATATCTGTTTGCTATAAGAAAGGTACTCAAAAGAAATATAATACAGAATCAATTATTATATATACCCGATCTTCTATTTAGAAGAATACCAAGAAAAATTTTAAAAACGATTCGAATAATTAAGATCTGAACTGAATATAAAAATGAATGATGCAGATATAAATGACACATTCAAAATCTACCAATAAGTTTAATCTCTATACTATCAAATAATCAGCACATTATTCCAATCATTGCTATAATTACTCGAATTCATACTAATTATGTCTAAATATATAGTTTTAATAACAATTTTATATGTAACAGATTGCCTACAATTTTTTAAAAGTGGAGCTCTTCTTTCTATTTGTTTTTATGGAATTATATTATTGGGAACACTGTCTTTAGGACGCGAATTATTCATAAAAAAGAAACTATCAAAGTTAACTTTTGCACTTATCCTATATTGTTTTTTATTTCCACTTTATGGTTCCTACAAAAGTTCTATTATTTTTGAACAACCCATATTCATGGGAATCGTTTCTCTAAGATACTTATGGGTTATCCTATTCGGTTTTTTTCTCTATTCTATAAAATATGATTACCGGTTATTACTATTACAAATCAATAATATAAATATCTGCATAGCTATAGTCTCAATTATAGCATTCTTTTTCTTTGGTATCAACCATGTCACAATTGAACCATATTTATTTAGTACAGACTCTGTAGAAATAACTTCTACAGAAGATTCTATAAAAGGAGCTAAATTATTCACCGGTTCAGCTATGATGCTTATATCTTATATATACTATTTACTAAAGTTCATGGATAATCCTAATGATAAAAAGATATTTATCCCCTTTATTATTTTAATGGTATATCTTATTTTTGTCAACAAAGGCCGACAACCCCTTGCATTAGTTGGAATAATCTATTTCATATATTATATTAGAATGAAAAGATTAACTATTAAACGCTTTGTATTAGGATTATCACCCATAGTGATTATTATAGCTATTATTTTATATGACTCTTCATTTTTGGAACGATTCTTTAGTATTTTCGAAGGGATAAAAACATCTGACAATTCAACGTTAGCACGTCTAAATTCGATAGAAAGTGTAATACCTTATATAATAGACAATCCCGTATTGGGCTTTGGAAATCTATCTTACAAATTTCGAGAATTCGGTTTTCATGCTTTTTTTGGTTATCAATTCTATTTAGCAGACATTGGTGTATTTGGTACAATAGCAAGAGGAGGAATAGTTCTTCTAACTATCTACTTCGGCCTATATTATTATGCATATAAACGAACCAAAGCAATGGATAATATAGAATATAGAAAATATATGAGATATATGATAGTATCATTCCTGGTGATGTTGATATTTTTAAGTAATGATACGTTGTTTTCAACAAACTGCATTAGATTTGCTTTCGTTTTCTATCCATTATTTTCAACATCGAATAATATCAATATCTTCTTTAAGAAGGCTTAGTTTATTTTACATATTCTAAAAATAACATTAAATGGACGTATCTATAATAATCGTAAATTACAATACTTGTGATTTATTAAAACAATGTATCCAATCTATTATCACAAATACCAGAGAAGTAGTATATGAGATAATTGTTATAGATAATGACTCACACGATGAATCATGCCAAATGCTCAAAAATGACTTTCCGACAGTAAAATTGATAAGAAGTAATATTAATTTAGGTTTTGGAAAAGCCAATAATTTAGGTATCAAACAAGCTTCCGGGAAGTATCTGTTTTTCCTAAATTCTGATACAATATTATGTAATAATGCTATAAAAAACTTTTTTGAATTTTCTATTTCTTATACAGACAAGTTAGGAGCAACAGGAACTATTCTGAAAGATAATAATGGAAATAATATTCATTCATACGGCAAATTCATCACAATAAAATCAGAACTCAAAAATGTCCTAACCAAATACTCTAAAATATTCGGTGTCAAAAATAATACTGACTATTTATATCCACCAGCAATAAAAGAATCAAAAGAAGTGGACTACATAACTGGAGCAGATTTATTCATTCCATATAAAGTATATCAAGAATTAGAGGGTTTTGACCCGATGTTTTTTATGTATTGTGAAGAAGTAGACTGGCAATATAGGATGGCTATAAACGGATATAAAAGATTAATAATCAATGAGCCAGAAATTATACATTTAGAAGGAGGTAGCGATCCATCCCAATCCAGTGCCTGGTCATTTAATAGAATGAAGAATATATTTACAAGTAAGCTATATTATATTAAGAAGCATAATAAGTATTCCGCTTATATATGTTTTCGTTTTTTCTATTTAGGCCTTTGGATTCCTTTAATTTTATTGAGAAAAGACCTTTTCAGCAACAAGTTAAAATTAATTCAATTACTATTTACAAAAAATATATAATTGTGGATATAAATAAATCAAATCGTGCTAAATATGATTTTAGCATAAAACGGTATATAAAAATTCTGATTTTCAAAAGTTGTAATGTTATACCCGTTTCCAGATTTTTGCGAGCAAAAATTTATCGTATTCTGGGCGTATCTATTGAAAAAGGAGTAGTACGTATTGGAAAAATATCAATAGACACGATTCACCCTGAAGATATTTTCATCGGAAAAGGAACAGCAATAGCTGATGGTTGTATTCTCTTATCTCATTACTATGATGTCTACAATCTAAAAGAGCATGCATACTATCGTGGCCAAATTCATATAGGAAGAAATGTATATATAGCAAGTAATACTATATTTACCAAGCCTGTTACTATCGGTGATGGAGCTATAATCGGAGCTGGTTCTATTGTAAATAAAGATATACCTCCTTATACAGTTTGGGGAGGGGCTCCTGCACGATTTATCTGTAACAGATATAAAGAAGAATTAGAAATCCCCGTAAATACAGAGCTATTCAAGCCACGTTAATTATTATATACCCCCAATTACTTATAAGACAGATATTATACGAAATCACTAATCTATCTCAGTTATAGAAATGAAACAAATCTTTATTGTTGATTATTTAGGTATTCATTGTGGTATGCATTATTATAATGATGCTTTCAAGAAAGTACTATCCAACCCTTTACCTAATGAAAAAATAAATATTTTATCTAACTATCCGGAAGACAAAGCTACGTCTTTCTTTTTAAACTTCTATTCAGTCAATAAGCTCATTGGAGTTATTTTCTTAGTATATAATTACATTAAGTTATATATCAAGGTTCTATCTAATAAAAAAGCCTGTTTCATATATTTGACTTATGGAAATAGTATTGACATTCCCTTTCTATGGATAATTTCTAAGGCGCCAAAGCATATAATCGATATTCATGAAGCAATAGGACAGAATGTAGATGCAAATCTACGATTAAAAAAATGGTTCAAAAACATATACTCTTCTAAAATAAAAAGTGTAATAACGCACTCACAACGCACAAACAACTTTCTTAATGAATATGATTTTCAAGGATTGAGATTATCTGTTCCACACTTTAAATATTGCTTCAAAAAAACATGTAATGAAAATCAGGTAGAAAAAGAGATTCAACATTCAATTGCAAAAGATAAAATAAATATATTATTCTTCGGAAATATAAATTATAATAAAGGAATAGACATACTAATCCAAACAATTAATGCATTACCTCAAGAACAAGCTGAGAAGTTAAACATCATCATTGCGGGTAAGGATTTTGATGGGACAATTCATAAAATTCCTCTCATGCATCCACAGTCTTTTCAAGTTTTTCTAAAACATATTAATGATGACGAATTAGTATTCTTATATAAAAATACTGATTATGTAATACTGCCATATAGAAAAACATCACAAAGTGGAATTTTAGAAATGGCCTTTTATTTTAAAAAGCCGATTATCGCAAGTAATATTCCATATTTCAATATGATGTTATCTAAATTCAAAAGTTTTGGAATGCTTACGGACTTAGATATTCCATCTTTTACCAATACTTTCTCTAAAATTATACAAAGACATACCAAGTATACAGACTACTATATAGATACAGAATATAGCACCTACACTAACAGGCAAGAAATTACATCATTCTCCAATGAATTCTCTAAATGGATAAAAGAATAATCCGTATTTCTATTATAATATTATAATTAATGAAGAAAGTTGCAATCATAGGTATACAAGGTGTACCCGCAAAATATGGTGGCTTTGAAACACTGGTAGAGAATATGATTGGTGAAAACACACCCTCTGATATTCAATATACCGTATTTTGCAGTAGTAAAGATTATGAAAAACAAATGAAAGTTTATAAAGGAGCTGTTTTGAAATATATCCCCTTTTTCCATGCAAATGGAATACAAAGCACTCCATATGATATCTATTCATTAATGAAAGTAATCAAAGGCTACGATACTATTTTAGTTTTAGGGGTATCAGGATGTATCTTCTTACCCTTCTTCCGTATGTTATGCCACAAACAATTAATAATAAATATAGACGGGATAGAACACAGACGGGCTAAATGGGGAAAGTTTGCAAGAAAGTTCCTCAAATATTCTGAAGCAATGGCCATAAAATATGCCGATGTGATAATAGCAGATAACAAAGGAATACAAGAGTATGTAAAAAATGAATATGGTAAAGAAACCGTGTTAATAGCATATGGAGGTGACCATGTACAACAAACCATATCCAGTGAACAACAATATGACATTTTAAACCATTATAATTTATCTGCTGGTGAATATGCCATAACTATCTGTAGAATTGAACCAGAAAATAATTGCCATCTAATATTGGAGGCTTTCGCACAAAGCAATATACCAATGATATTTATTGGCAACTGGGAAAGAAGCGAGTATGGAAAAGATCTGAAAAAAAAATATATTTCACATAATAATATAAAGATATTAGATCCTATTTATGATTTGCAGAAACTATATGCACTACGGAAAAATTGTAAATATTATATTCATGGGCATAGTGCAGGAGGCACAAATCCGTCATTAGTGGAAGCTATGTTTTTCGGTGTACCCATTCTTGCCTATGACGTTATATACAATCGCGAAACTACTCAAAAAAAGGCTTGCTATTTTCAAAATGAAAAAGATCTTCTTGAATTAACTCAAAAAAACAATACTATCTTACAACAAAACGCCAAAGACATGTTAGAGATTGCCAATAGAAATTATAAATGGGAAACAATTGCTAATCAGTATAGTATATATTATTAAAGCAACTATTATTTTACACTTTTATTAATAAAATTTCCAGTAGTCCCCTCCAATTGACAAATTCTCTTTTCAAATTTCTCAAATATTAATTTAAAATTCAAACAACAATAACTAATTATTTTATTAAAAAATGAAACATACATTTTTAATCTGTATGGTCGTTTTACTTGCGGCCTGTTCAGCTCCAAAAGAAGTGCTTTATTTACAAGACATTTCTCTTATCAAAGAAGAAGCAATTGATAAGAGTTATGAGGTTATCATCCACAAAGATGACCTGTTAGCCATTATAGTAAACAGTAAAGATCCTGAATTAGCTTTACCTTTCAATATGCCATTAGTAAGTTATCAGATAGGTGGACAGAACGTTAGCCAACAACGGTTAGTTGGTTATCTCGTTAATCAAGACGGCAATATTGATTTCCCTATTTTAGGAGAAATCCATGTAGAAGGGTTAACCCGTATGCAAGTGACCGAGTTAATTAAAAAGAGATTAATTGAAGAAGAATTAATCAAAGATCCTATTGTAACAGTTCAATTCCTTAACTTCAAAGTTTCTGTAATAGGTGAAGTAGGACGTCCGGGAACATTCGATATTTCAGGAGACAGAATAACATTGCTTGAAGCATTGAGTATGGCTGGTGATTTAACTATCTATGGCCGCCGTGACCGTGTAGCCGTAATCCGTGAAAAAGATGGTAAACGTAGTATCCTATATCATGATTTACGTTCATCAGATATCTTTCAGTCGCCTTGTTACTATCTACAGCAGAATGATATTGTATATGTAGAGCCAAACAATGCAAAAACGGGACAAAGTCGTATCAACTCCAACAATTCTGTCGGTGTATGGTTGTCCGGAGTATCCGTACTTGCCTCTATAACCTCACTCTTAGTGACTATGTTTAAATAAAAATGCCTTTAAATAATGAGTACTGAACAAAAAATTAATAAAGAGTCAAAAGCCTCCAAATCTTCTGAAAAGGAAGAAGAAATTAATATTGCTGATATTCTACAGCTAATATGGAGTAACCGTTATTGGTTTATACTATCTATTTTCCTGTGTGTAGGTATTGCCTTCTTTTATTTACAATCTTCATCCAAAATATATAGTCGTAAAGCCTCTGTTTTAATACGTGATGATTCAAAAGGAGGTGGGATAAGTGAATCTTCTGCCTTTGCAGATTTAGGACTTTTCGGAGGAAAACGAAATGTTGACAATGAGGTACTTATATTTCAATCCCGACATTTAATGGAAGAAGTTGCACGTCGGCTGCATTTAGATATTAGCTATAAAATAAAAGAGGGATTAAGGAATAAAGAACTTTATACACACTCTCCAATAATACTTTCTTTCCCTGAAGCAGAAGAGAGGCAATCAATCCTTGTAACAGTAACTCCAATTGATTCAGCCAGAGTCAGGCTATCTGATCTGAAAATGAGTGTTGGAGATGGAGAAGTCACTTCAAACGAGGTACTGGAAGTAAACTTACACGATACAATACAAACTCCAGTTGGTGCAATGGTAGTAATGCCAACTTTGTATTATTCAGACAATTTTTACGAGAAACCCATCTCAGTCACTAAATCCAACATGGAAAGGGTTGTAGATGCTTATCAAAGTAGCATGGAAGTGTCCCTTGCCAGCAAAACTGCTACAATCATTAATCTTACTTTAAAAGATGTCTCAATAGCACGTGCAGAAGACGTAATCAATATGGCAATTGCCATTTATAATGAAGACGCTATTAATGATAAAAATCAGATAGCAGTGAACACTTCAAATTTCATCAATGAACGTCTGATAATTATCGAACGTGAATTAGGTGGAGTGGATGCCAACATTGAAGCATTCAAACGTGAAAATCAACTGACCGATATCACGTCAGAAACAGGCATGTATCTGGCAAACACAAGCCTTTATCGCCAGGAAGGACTTAGCCTCGAAAATCAACTAAGCATTGCCAAATATATTAAAGATTATTTAGTAGATCCTCAAAAGAATGCAGACCTAATTCCTGCCAATACCGGTATTTCTGACAACAGTGTGGAATCTCAAATCAGTGAGTACAATGAAATGTTGCTTAAACGTGATAAATTGGTTTCTGGCAGTAGTAGCAAGAACCCCATTGTTATCGACCTGAACAATTCTCTGGCCGCAATGAAACAGACGATTATCCGCTCCGTGGACAACCTAATCGTTGGATTGAACATCAAATTAAAGAATAACCGGGAACATGAAGAGCAAACCCAGAAACGTATTGAAGCTGTACCTGCTCAACAAAAATATGTACTAACGGTAGAACGACAACAAAAAATTAAAGAAGAGCTTTATCTCTATCTGCTGAACAAACGTGAAGAGAATGCTTTAACACAGGCTATCACAGAAAGTAATGCACGTATTATCGATCCGGCATCGGGTAGTAGCAAGCCTGTAGCTCCCAGGACAATGGTTATTTTATTTGCAGCCATTCTGATAGGAGGCGCTATTCCTATGATATTCTTCTGGTTACAAAAGACATTGGATACCAAAGTACGTACCCGTAAAGATTTGGAAGATGCTCTAAGTGTACCCATTCTGGGTGATATTCCCCAATGTAGTGAGAAAGACAGAAAAGAATCTCCTATCATCGTTCACGAGAATAGCCGTAGCCCAATATCCGAGGCATTCCGCATTATCCGGACTAATATGGACTTCATGCGTGTGAAAACTGAAAACCTTCAGGTAGTAATGCTGACATCCTCTAATCCCGGAGCCGGAAAAACATTTATCTCATGTAACCTGGCTATGAGTATCGCACAAATGAATAAGAAGGTTATCCTGGTCGATGTGGATATCCGCAAAGGTACTTTGAGCAATATTTTCACTGATATTCCGGCTCGTATGGGACTTACCAACTATTTATCGGGAAAAACAGATAAGATTGAAGATATTATTATCACAAATGATAAATATAAAAATCTCGATATCATCTTTGCCGGTCCTGTTCCTCCCAATCCTGCCGAACTTCTTCTGAGTGAACGTTTTGACCGCATAGTTACAGAGTTAAAAAAACACTATGACTATGTTATTCTGGACAACGTACCGGTAGACATCGTAGCCGATGCTTCAATTATCAATCGAGTAGTAGACCTAACTATCTATGTAGTACGTGCCGGAATAATGGATCATCGCCAGCTTCCGAATCTGGAACGAATGTACGAACTGGATAAATTACGTAATATGGCCATCGTGCTTAACGGAGTCAATTATGACCGTAAAGGTTATGGTTATGGATATGGGTACGGTTATGGATACGGCTATGGATATGGAAATGATGAAGGACGAAAAAGTAAAAACAAAAGTTTGACAAAGCGTTTGAAAAAACGTATCTCCAATCTTTTTAATAAATAATCAAAAACTACTCTATGTTTTCCTGGCTTTCATCAGAAACAAATATCTTAAAATCGGGACTCTTAAAGGGCATGACAGACGTTCATGCCCATCTCCTTCCCGGAGTAGATGACGGGATGGCTTCTGTAGAAGAATCTCTTGCGGCCATTGAATACCTGTATGAAATAGGTGTCAGAAGAATCTTTCTCACACCTCATATTATGGAAGATATCATTGAAAACCATCCCGACTTTCTTCAAAAGCGTTTCGAAGAGTTTTGTAAAAAGAATAAATCTCCTGTTGAGCTCCGGCTGGCCGGCGAGTATATGCTGGACACAGGATTTAAGAAACAGACGGAAGAGGGATTGCTGACTTTAGGGGATTGCCATGTATTAGTGGAGACCTCCTATCTATCGGCACCTCCTGACCTCCGTCACATGCTTTATGAGTTACAAGTAAGTGGCTATAAACCCATTATAGCACATCCGGAACGATATTTGTATATGCGCGAAGAGGAACTGGTTGCACTAAAGAAAAATGGTTGTAAGTTTCAGTTAAATCTGATGTCGTTGGCAGGTATATATGGCAAAAGAGTATTACAACGGTCTCAAGTATTATTAAAAGCAGGTTTTTACGACTTTGCCGGTTCTGATCTTCACCATCTGGAGATTTATATGGATGCCCTTTCACGAATACGGTTATCACGTTCACAGCAACAGTTAGTAAAGACATTAATAGACAACAACAACCTTCTTTAATAAAATAAGGAAACTGTACCTACATTAAAAGCAAGATTAATGATTTATACTGACTTTCAGCCCTACCTCTTACCAGGTACAGATGCCTGGGCCTTATCTCCGGACAAATCAATGGAACTGTTGAACTATCTGGAAGATATAGGAATAAAGCAGGTGACATGTGTTCCACCTGTGAAAAAAGAGAATCCTGAGAACACAACAGAGAATCTCGAGAAAGTATTCAATAGTTTAAAAAATCAGTATAATGGAAGCATTGAACTGAAACTTTCTGCCAGATATCGCCTGGATAATGCTTTTGAAAAGATGCTGGGCACTGAAGATCTACTGACCATTGACGGGCATAAAGAATTGCTTATTGATGTTCATCCCCTGCTAAAAAATGATAGCTTTTGGGAAGTGCTTGACTCTATTATAAACATAGGTTATATCCCTGTAGTCATGCAACCGGAACGAAGTATTTATTGGGGAACAGAGGACTTTGTACGGCTCAAAGAAAAAGGTTGCAAGCTCATGATGAATCTCTATTCTTTCTTTGGATACAATGGTGATGATGCACTGAATTATAGTAGAATGTTACTAAGAAGAGACCTGTACACATATGCTTTTTCCGGAATAGAAGATACCAAAATAATGCACTACAGTGAGTATTTCAATTCAAATGAAGATGAATGGACAGCAGGTTTGTCTAAATTAGGAATTACCATCGTATGCAATAAAGTAAATACTCTACAATAAGAAATAAATAACGAAATCACTCTTTTAAATGCTACTAACTTAAATTCAACAATCATATGCTAACAACTCAAATTCAGGAATTAAAACATTTAGCCCACGAACTGTTATATCTGGGTGTAGATGATTCACCTATATATGCAGATTCACTCTGCCAACAGAACAAAGAAGTGCTGCAAAAAGCAAATGTTTTGTTCACAGCTCAAGCCTCTACCGATGAAGAAGAAGCACTCCTTTGCCTCGCTTTGTTGATGGGATATAACGCTCTTATCTATACCAATGATATAGAAACCCGTAAGCAAACAATTCTGGAGCGCTCATGGAAAGTATTGGAAAAACTCTCTCCTTCTCTTTTGAAATGTCAACTACTGACCTACTGTTATGGTGAAGTATTTGATGACGAACTGGCAGCAGAAGCTCATGCTATAATAGACGATTGGGGGAAAAGAGAGTTAACAGCGGAGGAACAAGAGATTGTAGATACACTGACAAATCTGGAAAAATATCCTTATCCATGGAGTGAAGTCACCGAATAAGTATCTACAATAATAAGAAAATGGCACAACAACAGAATTAATAGTTTTTTGAAGGCATATGGTACTGTTATTCAATCTCAGTACTGTATTTTCCCGAAAGGGAAACAGGGAGTTGGTCTGATGTGAATCACGCCAGTTTCTTAATATTATTGTTTGTTTGTGTTTCCCCCTTCTGACCAGGCGTGGCCAGTAAAGGGGGAATTTTTTATTCACTTCTGTTCAGAAATGAATCAGTTCACCACAGAGGACACGGAGGGCGCAGAGATATTATTTTCTCTGATGAAACGCGGATGAACGCAGATTAAAAAACTGTAGTTCTTTATTTTATCGTTATTTCCCTTTGCGAGAATTTGCGTTCATCTGCGTTTCAATAAAGATTTAAACTCTGTGCCCTCTGCGACCTCTGTGGTAAAATACTATTCAATTATAAATCAAATCTATCTCAAACTCAGGTTTTTATATTTTTTCATTGTATATTTGTAACAACTTTATATATCACAACACGATTTCATATTAGCAACCTACATAACCAAGGTCTAATTAAACATTTATATACCATGAGAAAACTAAAAATGACCCTGCTGTGCAGCCTGTTTCTGATAACCACGGCTTATGCACAAAAACAATTTACGTTGACTTCACCCAACGGACGTATCAGTACAACTATTAACATTGGCGAAAAAATCACCTATGACATTACACATGATGGACAATCTGTCCTGTCCCCCTCCCCCATTTCATTAATGTTAAGTGATGGAGAAGTATGGGGTGATAATGCCAAACTATCCAAAAGCAACAAACGAAGCGTGAATGAAACAATCCTTTCACCATTCTACAAGAAAGATAAAATCCAGGATACATATAACGAATTGAAACTGACATTCAAAAAACAATGGGGATTGGAGTTTCGTGCATACGACGATGGAATAGCTTATCGTTTTATCAATCAACGGAAGAAGCCATTCAATATCCAAAGTGAAGAGGTCAACTACCAATTTAACGATGATGCCATGGCTACAGTGCCCTACGTAAGGCCCGGAAAAGATGGAGATTATGAGTCTCAGTTTATGAATTCATTTGAGAACGCTTATACCACCGACCGGCTTTCAAAACTAAACAAAGGAAGAATGATGTTTCTGCCGCTGGTAGTTGAAGTAGGGAACGGCAAAAAAATCTGTATCACAGAATCGGATCTGGAAAGCTACCCCGGACTCTATCTGACTAATGCAAACGGTAATAACAGCCTGACCGGCAAGCAAGCGCAATACCCTAAAGTTACCAAACAGGGTGGACACAACATGCTACAAATGCAAGTACAACAACGCGAACACTATATAGCCAAAGTGAATGGCCCACGAACATTCCCTTGGCGCATAGCGCTCCTCTCTACTACAGACAAAGACTTGGCAAACAGTGACATGACTTACAAATTAGGAGCAGCCTCACGAGTGGCTGATATCTCATGGATCAAACCCGGTAAAGTAGCATGGGACTGGTGGAATAATTGGAACATTGACGGAGTAGACTTCGTATCCGGAATCAACAATGCAACTTATAAATATTACATAGACTTTGCAGCAGCACATGGTATTGAGTATGTTATTCTCGATGAGGGCTGGGCAGTAAACCTGAAAGCTGACCTGATGCAGGTTGTGAAAGAAATCGACATCAAAGAACTGGTAGATTACGGTGCGAAAAAGAACGTAGGTATCATCCTTTGGGCAGGTTTTCACGCATTCAACCGGGATATGGAGAATATCTGTAAACACTATGCCGATATCGGTGTGAAAGGATTCAAGGTAGACTTTATGGATCGTGATGATCAGGAAATGGTAGACTTTAACTACCGTGCTGCTGAAACCTGTGCAAAACACAAACTGATACTCGACCTGCATGGCACATACAAACCTGCCGGAATGAACCGCACATATCCCAATGTTCTGAACTTTGAAGGAGTGCACGGACTGGAACAGATGAAATGGAGCCCTGCTGTAGACCAGATGAAGTATGATGTCATTATTCCTTTCATCCGCCAGGTGGCAGGACCAATGGATTATACGCAAGGTGCCATGCGTAATGCGGCAAAAGGTAACTATTATCCTTGCAATTCAGAGCCAATGAGTCAGGGTACAAGATGTCATCAACTGGCCATGTACGTCATACTGGAATCTCCGTTCAACATGCTTTGCGATGCACCAAGCAACTACATGCGCGAACCGGAATCACTGGATTTTATTGCAAACATACCCACCGTATGGGACGAAAGTATCACTCTTGATGGCAAGATCGGCGAATATATAGTAACAGCCCGCAGACACGGCAATACCTGGTATGTCGGTGGAATGACTAATTGGGATGCACGCGACATAGAGGTCGATTTATCATTCTTAAAAGAAAAAGGGAAAACAGTTACCCTGTTTAAAGATGGTATAAACGCACATCGCAGCGGACGGGACTATAAAAAAGAAAACATCAAGTTGAATGATAAAGATAAAGTGAAAATACATCTCGCACCCGGAGGTGGATTTGCAATGAAAATAGAATAAGGGATCAAATAAAAATCTTTGCAAGTGTTATTTTTAACACTTTTGACAAATCTGTTTTTTATTGCTTAAAAGTACGTACTTTTACAATATAAGAATACGTATTTAAGACGCTGTTAATATGCATTTTAACAAGGTATTAAATACGTATTTTTATGGAATAAAATAAGTAAACCGGATTTATACATTCAGATAATCGGCCAACAGCATTTTTTATTTGATCCAAAACAAGGATATTTCTTACAGACACAAGAGAGGCAATTAATTCATTACGAATCAGTTGCCTCTCTTGTATCTTGTAAGTGGGGGACATTCAAAAAGTATCCCTATTCTTATTATGAATCATTACATCAAATTACTTGCCAATTCACTTAACTGGCTACGTTCACCTTTCACCAAATTGACATGGGCAAAGATATTTTGCTCTTTCATACGATCAATCATATAAACTAATCCATTGGATTGGCTGTCCAGGTAAGGCTGGTCAATTTGCTGGATATCTCCGGTAAACACCATCTTAGTACCTTCACCCGCACGGGTAATGATCGTTTTTATTTCGTGAGGAGTAAGATTCTGAGCTTCATCAATGATGCAATAAGTTTCACTCAGACTACGCCCACGAATAAATGCCAACGCTTCAATAACCAATTGCTCGCTTTTCTGCATATCTTCCAGACGTTTCACTTCAGTGGAATTAGCTGCAAACTGGCGTTTGATTACATTCAGATTATCAAATAAAGGCTGCATATAAGGAGCGACTTTCTCCTTTGCATCACCCGGCAAAAAGCCCAGATCTTTATTGGAAAGAGCCACAATAGGACGTGCCAATAAAATCTGCTTATAATCAATCAGATTGCCTAAGGCAGCAGCTAATGCTAAAAGAGTTTTACCAGTACCGGCCTTACCTGTCAAAGCAACCAGTTTCACATTGGGATCATTCAATATTTCAAAAGCAAAACTTTGTTCGGCATTGCGAGGTTCAATTCCATAATTCTTCGTTTTATTGACCCGGCAAACCGTATGGGTAAAAGGATTGTAACGGGCAAGTACACTACTACGATCACTTTTCAATATAAAGCACTCGTTAGGACGAATAATATTTTTAAAATCAAACTCGTTGATATCCAGTCCTTCCCGGGCAGAATAGATCTGATCGATTAATGTAGGATCAATTCCCTCAAATACTTCATTGGACTTCTCAAAGATATCTACATTCACCACTTTGTCAGTAATGTAATCTTCACAAATCACACCAATAGAACGGGCTTTCATACGTAGATTGACATCTTTAGTCACCAGTATAGTCTTCATATTAGTATGCTTGTGCGCCAGATAGTCTGCTACGGCCAGAATCTGATGATCGGGCTTACGTGAAGGAAAAGAATCACGTACAGCCGGAGAATCGACTTCACCCGTAATAACAAACAAACGTCCCAGTCCCTCTCCCAATGAGGCACCACTCGTAAAAAGATTATCATCTGTAATCAAATCGAGTTCTCTGACAAATTCGCGGGCATTATAATTAATCTGTTCATTCCCTTTCTTGAACTTATCCAGTTCTTCAATCACTACGATGGGGAGATAAATATCATTCTCTTGGAAATTCTTCAAGCAATTGTAATCGTGAAGGATAACATTTGTGTCAAGCACAAAATTTTTCTTAGTTCCCATACTCTTCTTAGATTTAAAATGTTGATATTTGCAATCCGTTAAAGCAATCAGTCACTACGATGAAGGATTGTGGCACCTAAGATAAGAAATAAAAGGGCAATAAAGATTTCTTGCCAGTTAAATATTATAAAAGATGGACTATCAGAACACTTTAACGTACTTATATGAGAGTGTACCCATGTTCCAGCAAATAGGAAGCGGAGCATATAAAGAAGGACTGGAAAACACTAAAATATTAGATGAATACTTCGGACATCCTCATCGTGAATACCGTACCATTCATGTAGGAGGAACGAACGGTAAAGGCTCCTGCTCCCATACGCTTGCCGCTATTTTGCAAGAAGCAGGCTATCGGGTGGGGCTTTATACTTCTCCTCACCTTGTCGATTTTCGCGAACGTATCCGTATCAACGGAGAGATGATGCCTGAAGAATATGTTATAAACTTCGTAGAAAAACACCGGGCTTTCTTTGAACCGCTCCATCCCTCCTTTTTCGAATTGACTACGGCTATGGCTTTCCGTTACTTTGCCGATGAAAAGGTGGATGTAGCAATTATTGAAGTGGGACTGGGAGGACGACTCGACTGTACCAATATCATTGCTCCGGATCTATGTATCATTACTAATATCAGCTTTGACCATACACAGTTTCTGGGTAATACACTGGCAAAGATTGCAGGAGAAAAGGCGGGAATTATTAAAAAGGAAATCCCGGTAATAATTGGAGAAGCGACAGAAGAAACCCGACCGGTATTTGTTGAAAAAGCGACAGAAATGAATGCTCCCATCGTATTTGCAGAAGATAATACACTTGTCTTAAATGCGAACTCTCAAAGTAATATGCTGGTATACGAAACTCAGGAGTATCCCCGTTTAGAGGGAGAACTTGGAGGATGTTATCAGATAAAAAACACCAATACAATACTGCATGCTTTAAAGGAGCTGAAAGCTCTGGGATATCGGATTGAAGAGCAAAGTGTTCGTAATGGGTTTTCTCATGTCAATGAATTGACAGGACTAATGGGGCGATGGCAGCAATTAAGTGATGCTCCCCTGTTAATATGCGACACGGGGCACAATATCGGCGGAATTACGTATATCACCCAACAAATAAAATCGATCCCTTACCACCATCTGCACATTGTAATAGGTATGGTAAATGACAAAGACATTCGCGGTGTATTAAGTCTGTTGCCTCAGGAAGCGAGTTATTATTTCACAAAAGCAAGTGTAAAACGAGCCTTGCCGGAAGGAGAATTGCAAAGTATAGCCAATGAATTTGGCCTGAAAGGTACTACCTATCCGTCAGTGGAGAGCGCCGTACGTGCAGCACAAGAAAAAAGCCTCCCCAAAGACTTTATCTTTGTAGGAGGCAGTAGTTTTATTGTTGCAGATTTATTAGCGAGCCGCAATGCACTCAATCTCAACTAAGGCATCTTTCGGCAAAGCTTTCACAGCCACAGCAGAACGGGCCGGGAAGTCTCCGTTGAAATAAGTTGCATATACGCCATTCATACCGGCAAACAAAGACATATCCTGCAGAAATACAGTCGTTTTGACAATGTCCGCCATTGTCAGTCCGGCTGTTTCCAGGATGTGCTTAATATTTTCTAAAGACTGGCGAGCCTGTGCCTCCACTCCTTCCGGCATTACTCCGGTAGTAGCATCAATAGGCAGCTGTCCTGATACAAACACCATACCATTGGCTTCAATAGCCTGACTGTAGGGTCCGATTGCTCCCGGAGCCTTTTCACTACAAATTACTTTCTTCATTCTGTTCTCTATTTTATTATTAATGATGTATCAATGTGTCAATTAGTACACATGGTTAACCAATAAACCGGTGTATCCTGCTCATTGACACGTTATTTTACGCTTCGAAGATAGTAAAAAAAAGACTCTGATAAAAATTCTAAGAAAAAAAGCAGAAGCCAATGCAGTATTCTGCATACCTCCGTATTTATTATATAGTTATACAAGAGAAAATACAAGACTAACTTTAAGGAACTAAAACCTAAGCTTGACTAAGTAAGGAGATGAGAGAGAGAGTGTTTTTATAAAAATCTCCAAAAAGAAGCCCCTATCCAACTGCGTGGACAGGGGCTTCGCCATTTCTGTGAAATTTTTTAGTGAGTTTTTGAGTTGATGAGTTTTTGAGTTGGTAAGTTGATGAGCTTTTAATACATCCTTTCTATACATATAGTTATCATATGAGGATTTACTATGAGAACTCAAAAACTTACCAACTTAAAACCTCACTAACTCAAAAACTCACCAACTCAAAACCTATTTACAGTGTTTTTTTATCAATTCATCCACATTGGCATCACCCAGTTCCTTTGCTTTGGCAAAGTTAGCACAAGCCTCTTCCTGCTTTTTCAGTTGTATCAGGCAGATTCCTTTCAAACGATAAGCTTCAGCATATTTAGGATCAATTGCTAATACCTCATCCAGCACTTTTAGCGCTTCCTCATAACGTCCCACACGTAAATTTATTACTGCCTGCTCAGCACGATAAGTCAACTCTTTCGGATTAAGTTCAATAGCTTTAGCAATATCATCCAGAGCACGCTGATACTGACGGGCTTTAAATTCCGCCTGCTCACGATAATAATAGAATACGTCATTCACCTGGCCATCTACTGCTTTAAAATAAGTGTCATAATCAAGCATTGCCGAACGATATTCTCCTGCATTCATATTCATCTGGGCACGCTCCAACACGTAAGGAGCATTATCTGCGGAAATCGGCTGTGGACAATGTGCTACACAGCTATCCATCACAGCAAGCACTGCTTTCGGATCGGCATTCATTAATTCCATCGTTTTAGCAGCACTGAAGAAGGTAGCAGGGGACGCAAGATTGGTACGGTTCACTTTTTCGTAACTAACCAATGCTGCCGGATAATCTTGCTTTGCAAACTGAATATCTCCTTCCAACTGTACATAAACAGACAAAGAATCAATAGCCAATGCCTTATGAACATACTCTAAAGCCTTGTCATACGTCCAATCTTTATATACTTTCTCAGGTTTGCCAAGTTGATAACTATAAATCTGTTTTGCCATATTATAGTACACATCATCTTTTTTCTGCGCTACTTTTAAGGCTTGCTCCATATCGGCCGCCGCTTTATCAAACGCAGCATCATCCTTTGCATTAAAAACAGTTGTTGAAGCCCGGCGAAGATATCCATCCGGACTGTTCGGAAACTGCTTCACAAAATCATCCAATAAAGACATATATACTTCGGGAGTAGATTGTGAAGAAGCCATATACAAATACACAAGTGCCTGTTCTTCTGTTTCAGGTAGTCCTTTTTTGATACCAATATTGCGCAAAGTAAGATCACCGAGAGACAGTGCACTAATGCTTTGAGACATGGCGAAAGCAGCTCCGGCAGCATAACAGATGTTGGTAGTATCCTTGCCGGATGACTTCTGTGCAAGCCCGAACACCTGACCATCCGTCGTAGCCACAGGACAGCTCACCATCTTGTCTTTCAAACGCATATCAAGCGTATAATAATTATAATTCTCTCCTACCTTAGTCACCTTTTGTACTTTTCCCGATGTACACGTACGATCTTTCTGAGTAGAATACGGTAGCAGATACACCTCTGCCCCTACAGCAGGAGCAGTAGTAGCTATTACCAGCGCAGGAACTTTCTTCTCAGTGATAGCCACGCGAAATTTGATCACATCATACATATCATCTGCTCCAAGAATGGCATTTACCGGCATCTGTTTTCCTTCAAAGTTAACAATAACGGCACGTTCCGCTCCTTTGAAAAGAGAATAATCCGACAGGGCTATACCATCTTCAGTAACGAAGAAGCCATTTCCGGTATTGAGTATTTTATCGTTCTTGTCGTAAGTCACTACAGAAAATACAGCACGTTTAGCTTTTTCCACCCACTTAGGGGCTTGTGCCATACTCCATTGTACCGACATACAAATAAGTATTAAAGGTAACAGAATCTTTTTCATAAATTAAAAATTAAAAAGTTAGTAGTTAGTAGCTGGCAGTTAGAAGTTAGTAGTTAGAAGCTGGTAGCTGGAATCCATTCGGTTTAAAAGTTATCACGCTGCATAGATGCTGACCATTGACTACTAAATTCTAACTACTCAAAGTTTAAAGGTCACTGTGACGTTGTTTCACAGCCTCATATATCAAAATGCCGGCAGCCACAGATACGTTAAGTGACTCAATACTACCCAACATCGGAATCTTCACCCATTCGTCACAGAGTGCAAGATTCTCATAAGATACTCCCTTGTCTTCGGCCCCCATAATGATACATGTCGGAGTAGTATAATCGGCTTTCGTATAGTCATAATCTCCTTTCTCAGTGGCAGCCACAATATGAAAGCCACTATCTTTGAGGAACTGTAAAGTACTCTTCAAACTTTGTTCACGGCAAACAGGTAGAGTATGCAAAGCTCCTGCAGAAGTTTTCACTGCATCTGCATTTACCGTCACACTACCCCGGGCCGGAATGATAACAGCATCTACCGCAGCACACTCACAGGTACGGGCTATAGCTCCAAAATTACGGACATCCGTTATACCATCCAGCATAACAAATAACGGATTCTTACCCTGTTCAAACAAAAAAGGTACAAGATCTTCCGTCTTCTGATAAGTCACAGAAGAGATAAATGCTACTACTCCCTGATGATTCTTACGGGTAATGCGGTTGATACGCTCTACCGGAACACGCTGCACCGGAATAAGCATACCTTTCAAGGCTGCAAACAATTCTTTTGACAAATCACTTTGGATATCTTTCTTTACCAGAATTTTATCAATCTCTTTACCTGCTTGTATAGCCTCTATTACGGCACGGACACCGAAAATCATTTCACTTTGATCAATCATCTTATTTATTTACTATTTAACTATGTACAATTTACTATAAAAAAATACTCTCTATTTGCGATTCTTCCATTTCTACATTTACTCTTCCTGCCTTACGCAGCTAGATCGTAAATAGTAAATCATCAAATCGTAAATCCTAATAACGCTTTTGCATTACTCAACGCTGCCTCCGTCAAAGTAGCACCGCTCAGCATATGTGCTATTTCTTCCACCCGTTCTTCATCAGTAAGACGACGAATGTGGCTATTTGTCTCAGTATCACTATCACGCTTATACACCTTATAATGTGCACATCCACGGGAAGCGATCTGCGGCAAATGGGTGATACTTATCACTTGTCTTTCCTGCTCTCCCATCTCCTGCATAATGTCTGCCATGCGATCAGCAATCTCACCGGAAACACCGGTATCTATTTCGTCAAACACAATGGTAGGGAGTTTTACTGCTCCGGCTATCATTGCCTTAACAGATAACATGACGCGAGCGATCTCACCACCAGAAGCTACAGACGAGATGTTTTGTAATGCACTGTTCTTATTGGCAGAGAAAAGAAAGTTAACCGTATCCTCCCCCTGCAATCCGGGTTCTTTGCGTACCCCCATCTCTACCTGAAACCGTACATTAGGCATACCTAACGGTATCAATCTGGAAGCCATCTGCTTCTCTACTTCACGGGCGGCAGCAACACGAGCCTTTGTTAGAACCCCCGCTTGTTTTTTCACTTTATTATACAGGATATCTCTTTCGGCTGTCAGAGCAGCAATACGATCGTCAAACAAAGTGATAGCTGACAATTTCTCTTTATATCCCTCCGTCAATCCTATTAATTCTTCAACAGTCTGCACACGATGCTTTTGCTGCAAAGAATAGATCAGATTCAAACGGTCATTAACTTCGTCCAGACGAATAGGATTAAATTCTATATTTTCACTCTGAGCGCTAATTTCATCTACTATGTCTTTCAGCTCAATGAAGCTACTATACATACGTTCTGCAAGTTCTGTTGCAGGTGAATACACCTTTTGCAAAGCTGAAAGAGAACCTGAACTTTCTTTTAATGCAGCCAGTAAACCACCTTCATCGGAAGTAAAGTTCTGTTCAATACGGTATAATCCAGCCTTTATTTCTTCGGCATGGCTCAACGTTTCCGACTCTTGTTCCAGCTCTTCTTGCTCACCCTCGACAAGATGTGCCTCTTCAAGTTGTTCAAGCTGAAAACGAATATAATCTTCATCTTCCTTACTTTGTCCGGCCAACGTTATTAATTCGTCAAGCTCTTTATCCAGATGTTTCCAGTCTGTATAAAGCCGATGATAAGTACTCAACGCATCATCATTGTGTGCCAAAATGTCAAGTACGTTAAGTTGAAAACCTTCCTTATTCAATAATAAGTTCTGATGCTGGGAATGCACATCAATCAGCTGTTCGCCCAATTCTTTCATTTGTGTCAACGAAGCCGGAGTATCGTTAATGAAAGCCCTGCTCTTGCCCGACGCCTGCACTTCACGACGAAGAATACATTCGTCCTCAAACTCCAGTTCATTCTCTTCAAAAAAAGATTTCATACCATAGGAAGAAACATCAAAACGAGCTTCTATAATACACTTAGATGCCCCCTGACGGATAGCCTTCACATCAGCCCGCTGCCCTAATAGCAGACCAATAGCCCCCAGTATAATAGACTTTCCGGCACCGGTTTCACCCGTGATGACAGAAAATCCTGTATCGAAGTGGATATCCAACTTCTCTATTAAGGCGTAATTCTGAATATACAGTGAACGTAGCATATATAATAATGTGCCAATATACCAATTAATCAATGTGCCAATTGGCTACGCACATAATTTTATTAATTATTTAATTATTTAAATCTCTCTAATTCTTTAGTCTCTTTTCATTAACCACATTAGCATAACCGGCACATTATTTTGATTTTATTTTGTCCCATACACTGTTTTGCGAAGGATTAATATTTGAAAGAATCTGATATACCTGTTCCCGTTCATTCTGGGCTGCAGGCGATTTTCCACCATAAATATTGACCAGTTCGTCTTTCTTTATTTCGGTAAATATTACTGGCAATGAAGACATCGGTTTAGTATCACGCGCCTGTTTCAATCCGGCAAGCGAAGCAGTAATAGTTGCACGTGCACGAGTGGCATTGGTTACCATTTCATCCATTCCCTTTCGATGGTACTCGTACATCATCTGACGAAGTGGACTCATACCCTCATCCAGATAGTCGGAAACAATAGCGTAGCGGTTACGACTGTCATCAAAAGCCTTCCATCCTTTTTCATTCAGAGACTGTGCGGCAGTCACTACATTTTCAGCAGCACGAAAAAGCTCTGTTCCGCCTTTTGGTGACATAGTATCCATATCCAGGCCAATCATCAGATAGGCATAATAGGCAATAACAGCAGTGAGATTATTATCTATCAGATTATCACGCAACTCCAACGGATCAAATTCACGATAATTGAACTCTACATTATTATCCTTGAAAGTAAACACGGTAGACTGATAACCAGACTGATACACCGGACGGGTAGATTGTACTATAAGTTCACATGTCCAGCGACCTTCATTCTCATTATATCCTTTCACAGTAAGATTCATAGAACAACGAATGCGTTCATTAATCTCGTACTGTGCTTGTGTCCAGTGGCGTTCATTGATAAATTCGGTCAGTGCGGTTTCAAGTGTTTTGAATACCTGTACATTCGTTCCCTGCACCTGAGCATGGTTGACAGTCACTTTACAATCAAGTTCCTGGGCAGAAAGAAACAAAGGAAACAACCATACCACGGAAGCACTCAATATCTTCCACATTACACCACACCTTATGTTCCGTATCCCCCCTGTATACTTCATTGCAATTCCTCCACCAAACGATTAATTATATCTTGTGCAACCTCCGACTTCGACTTTAACGGATAATCCGTATGCCCTTGCCGGTCAATAATACTGATTTTATTTGTATCATACCGAAATCCCGCTCCGGAATCATTCAGAGAATTAAGCACGATAAAGTCGAAATTCTTCCGTTCCAACTTACTCTGGGCATTGTGTTGCTCGTCATTTGTTTCAAGTGCAAAGCCTATCAATTTCTGCTTTGATGTTTTAACCTGCCCCAACATAGCAGCAATATCCTGCGTAGGCTTAAGACGGAGCGTCAGATCATCTTTCTCTCGCTTTATTTTATAACCGGCTGTCGTTTCCGGTGTAAAATCTGCTACAGCAGCACAAAGAATACCGGCATCTGCCTGCTGAAAATACAATTGCGCCTGATTGGCCATCTCTGCAGCAGTTTCCACATCAACGCGATGAATACACGGATGGGATGTCTGTAAACACACTGGCCCAGTAACCAATGTCACTTCTGCACCTCGTCCGGCACACGCTTCGGCAAGTGCAAAACCCATCTTTCCGGAAGAGTAATTACCAATAAAACGTACCGGATCTATCTTTTCATAAGTAGGACCGGCAGTGATCAATATCTTTTTCCCTGCCAGATCACCACTGGCCGAAAAATAAGCAGCAAGAACACGAATAATATTTTCGGGCTCTTCCATACGTCCCTTCCCCACAAGATGGCTTGCCAGAAAGCCCGTACCGGGTTCTATAATATGATTGCCATACGAACGTAAAATATCCAGATTCTTTTGAGTGGAAGGATGAGCATACATATCGAGATCCATTGCCGGTGCCACAAAAACAGGCGCTTTGGCAGATAGATAAGTAGTAATCAGCATATTGTCGGCAATTCCATTTGCCATTTTACCGATAGTAGCAGCAGTGGCGGGGGCTATCAGCATAGCGTCAGCCCAAAGACCAAGATCCACATGACTATTCCATGTACCGTCCCGCTGTGCAAAAAAATCACTGATAACAGGCTTGCTTGTTAATGCCGATAGTGTGATAGGAGTAATAAATTCCTTCCCTGCAGGAGTAATAACGACCTGCACTTCAGCACCCAGCTTTATAAGCCCCCGAATGATATAACAGGCTTTGTAAGCAGCAATACTACCAGTGATCCCAAGAATTATTTTTTTACCTTTCAACTTTGTAATTTTTGATTAATGAACTATAACTTAGTTAGTGCGCTATGCATCGCATACCATAAATCATAATTTATAACTCATATTACTCATTTCTCTCAGCCTGATTTTTGTCAGCATCGCTTTGGTATTGAGTGTAAAGTCACTATTCAGAATCCAGCTGTAATATCCAGGATCTTTCTTCAAAACTTCTGTCACGGACTGACCTTTATACTTACCGAAATTGAAAACCTCTACTCCGTTATCATCATACACCATACGTCCGGCAAAATCTACATTCTTATTGAAGCTGGAGTAATCTGCAAGAAATGCAATGTCATTCTGTAATTCTTCCGAATAACGGTCAAGTTGTGCTTTCAGAACCTCGTAAGTAGCACGTGTATCGGCCTCGGCAGTATGTGCATCTTCCAAGCTTTTCTCACAATAAAATTTATAGGCAGCAGAAAGTGTACGCTGTTCCATTTTATGGAAAATGACCTGAACATCTACAAACTTACGTTTACTAATGTCTATATCGACTCCTGCACGCAAAAACTCTTCTACAAGCACAGGCACATCAAAACGATTAGAGTTAAATCCTGCCAGATCGCAACCTTCAATATCATTAGCTATATTTTTTGCTACTTCCTTAAAAGTAGGACAATCTGCCACATCTGCATCATAAATCCCATGTACGGCAGAAGAAGCTTCAGGAATATGCATCTCAGGGTTAATACGCATGGTTTTAGTCTCTTCATTTCCATTTGGATATACCTTGAGATAACAAATTTCTACGATCCGATCTGCATTGATGTTTGTACCCGTCGTTTCAAGATCGAAGAATACGATAGGATTCTTAAGGTTTAATTTCATATTCTGTATAAAGTCTTTATCAGTTAAAAATCGAAAACTCTTTTTAGTTGAAAGTTGAGAGTTGAAAATTACTATGCAATTTGATAGCGCAGCTAATTTTCAACTCTCAACTTTCAATTTTCAACTGAATCAATCGTTCAGCATCATCGGCATGAGCAACATCAACAGATCTTCGTTCTCTTCCTGCTCTACAGGAACCACCACACCGGCACGCGATGGATCTGCCAATTCAATAACAACCTCTTCTGCCGAAATATTGTTGAGAATATCAATCAGGAACGTTGATTTAAAACCAATACTCATCGGAGCACCTGCATATTGGCATACCTGAGTTTCTTCTGCTGAAGTAGAAAAATCAATATCCTGTGCGGAAATTACTATTTCGTTCTCCTGGATACGGAGTTTTATCAAACTACTGGCCTGTGACGAGAAGATTGACACACGACGCAAAGCACCTATCAGCTGCTGACGGTCTACAGTCACCTTATGTGGGTTATTCTGTGGAATTACCGAGTTGTAGTTAGGGTAACGGCCTTCGATGAGACGACATACCATACGATAACTTTCGAGTGTGAAAACGGCATTACGTTCGTCAAACTCAATCACCACCATACCGTTTTCTTTCGGTAGCAGATTCTTGAGCAAAGTGGCTGGTTTCTTTGGCAAAATAAAGGCCGCACGTTCATTGCCACGGGCAGCGAGCGTTTTACAACGCACCAATTTATGCCCATCCGAAGCAACCATTGTGATATCTTCAGTAGTAATATCAAAATAAATACCATTCATCACAGGTCGCAATTCATCATCAGCAGTAGCAAATACACTGCGATTAATGCCACCCAGTAATATATCTGCACTCATTTCTACCCGAACGGCACTATCACCCAACGTGGCAGACTGAGGAAATTCATCGGCATTCTGTCCCACAAGGCTGTATTTTCCATTCTGATACTGCACAGTAATTTCAAGAGTTTCGGTGTTTATATCGAACGTTAACGGCTGTTCGGGTATCTCCTTCAAAGCATCGAGCAATGTCTTGCTAGCCACTGCAAAGCGACCATTCATATCACTTTCGTTGACCTCGACAGAGGTTACCATCGTCGTTTCACTATCAGAAACGGTCACAGACAACGTTCCGTCTTCCAGTTCGAAGAGGAAACAATCTAAAATAGGCAGCGCATTTTTTGAGTTTATCACACGGCTAATAGCCTGTAAATGGCTGAAAAGCGCAGTACTAGAAACGATAAATTTCATATATTTCCGAATGTTTAATTTTTAATTTTATCAATGCACAAAGTTACAAAAAAAGATTGGGGTGCACCAACAAAACAAAAGAAAAAACACCGGGTTGTGCTTTAGATATCCCTAAAAAATTGTAACTTCGCCGCAGAATTTAAATTTATCGCAATGGAATTTACAGGAAAAATTATCGCTATACTCCAGCCCAGAGGCGGAGTTTCTAAGACTGGGAACGAATGGAAATCGCAGGAATATGTTATTGAAAACCACGACCAGTACCCACGTAAAATGTGTTTTGACGTATTTGGTGCTGACAAAATAGAACAGTTCAATATCCAGATGGGCGAAGAGCTTACCGTATCCTTCGACGTCGATGCACGTCAATGGCAAGATCGTTGGTTCAACAGTATCCGTGCATGGAAAGTGGAACGCATAGCAGCAGGTGCACCCATGGCTCCGGGAGCTCCAGTTCCTCCTCCTGCTCCAACAGCAGCGCCAGAGTTTATTGCAGGTGACGCAAAGGATGATCTGCCATTTTAAGAAAACAGAACATAAAACACAGGTTACGCTAACCACGCCAAACAGGTATAGTGATAAAGCTTACGTCCAGCTTATACTGGTATACTGATGTACACCGATTAGCGTAACTTGTGCATTTTTTCCAAATCCATCTCTTCTTCCTCCACAAAGAATAACGCAATCAGGAATTAGACTAAATATAACCGACTTTCATTCTGACTGAAGCATTTTCTTCAAATTTTCTTTTTCTTAGAAATCTTAATATTATGTTACAGGGGCATATTTTACATTTCACAGTGAAGTGTCTTATCCACCGCCCTTCCACAATGATACCTAAGCCCATAAAAAGACAGAAATATCTGGTTCAGATCGCTTTTGGATAGACCTGCCTGGTTCAAACATGATTGCAACCAATCCTCTCTATATCATTCCCCTTTATACTGTAAAACTACATTCGGATAAATCTGCCCATCCATACTCGTAAATTGGGCGGAAAGAACAAAATGACGGAAAAAGTCAGGATTACGGAAGAAAAAACCCGGAATAAGCCGAACGTAACTTTCAGGCTGAGCAAACATATTCTCCAAATCGGCAACAAGCATAAAATTATACACATCAGATAAACCGGATACACTCTCCTGATATGCCGGCAACTCTTCCAACACTTCTTTCTTATCCAAATGACCTATATAGCAGGAAAGACTCTCAGAATCGGGAGCTAACAATAATCGTCCATCATACAAACATGCATAAACATACAATGAAGGTTGCGTCACACCTGTTAGTTGGGCAAACAATGTGTTACGTGGGAGCACATAAAGGGTATATGCACGGTTGGGAGTATAACAAAAAGTTACAGGAGGCACAGAAGGAGCATCTTCCTCCTTTGGAGTATTATCTATCAGCGATTTCAGCATTCGTTCGGCCTGCACCATATCATCAACAGGCAGACTTGCTACGGCAGCCGGAAAAGCAAGAGTGTCATTACGGTGAAAAAGGCAAGTCATTATATCATGTTTACCATTCTCTTTCAGATAAAACAATAATGCCTCATCACGCGCACTGATATAATCGGAATAAGTGGCTGTAGCATACTCCTGCCCGCTTGTAAAATCAAACATTGCCTGTAAGTCACTTACCGAGCGCTGACTGAAAAAGAAAGTGGACACCGGAAGAATAGCCCCCGGAAAACCCTCCAGTGACTGTTGCCGGCGCAACATGTTCATGAACGTCAGACATGTATCCGTATCGTGGCTGATACCCGAGAAATAAATAGCATCTCCATTGAGCTTCATATCAAACTCTGTCCAGCCGCCAATATCCGTATGCGAACGGATACCATCAGTCATTTTACCCATATCCAGTGATTCCATCCGGGCATAAATCGTGGCAGCCACATTACTTTTTTTAGCCGCATGTATCTTAGAAAAAGAATCATCTTTGAGCAACGACTTACCTGACAAACGGGCATCAATCACCTGCTCTATCAATTTCTTCTGATAACTGACAGCCAAAAAACCGGAAGTAACATAACAAGCCAGAAAATCATCGCCCGGCAAGGGATAGATACGTATTTCTTCTCCTTTATAATCAAACAATTTAGAAGGGAATGTACTCGAACAATATTTTTTGATGAATTTTTCCACCAATTCATAATCTCCCGAACCAAGAGCACAATAGAGCACCTGATTACGATCGTTATCCGGTTCATGAAAACTAAGTAACATTTTGCTCATCTGCCTGCTCAACCCATGCGGAGTATCCTCGAGAAGCGTATAAAGATGCAGTTTAAGATAAGAGAAAATTTTAGAAATATACAAATAATTATTATCCCGACTACAGTTCAGTTCATTAATTTCCTGCACCAGGGCACACATGTCATCTGTCTCAAAAACAACCGTTGCCGTAGGTGGCACAAGTGCATAAAGCTCAAAGTCCTCCTTATTTTCTGCTGCCGACAACTTGAAAAATGAGAACACAACAAAACCTGTACACAAAAGCGCAACAGAAGTGGTAATTGCTATTTTGACGAAGGTACGAAGTTTCATAATATTGCTTCTTTTACCGACTGCAGGCAAAAATAAGGATTTCCGTTAAAGAATCAAAACTTTTGCGAAAATATTTCTAATCCATCCGATGCAAAGTACACATGAGGAGGCAGTTGTGTTTCAACTTCCGCCTGAAGCCCGATGTGATGGCTCATATGAATGAAATAAGTTTCTTTAGCTCCAATCCTCCGCGCAGTGTCAAGGGCTTCTGCCAGGTTCTGATGCGTTGGATGAGGAGCAATCCGCAGCGCATTTACCACCAGAACATCAAGCTGGCGTAATTGTTCATAAGATACATCAGGCATTGTCAGCATATCAGTAATATACCCTATATTCCCAATGCGATACCCCAGAATAGGAAGCCTGCCGTGCATTACACGCAAAGGGGTTACCGGGATATGATTAATCAAGAAAGTACGATTTTCTTCAATCTCCTGCAACGGAATATTGGGAACTCCGGGATAACTATGATCCACAAAACAGTAAGGCATACGGGTACGCAGACGTTCCGCCGTATGTGGCTCAGCATAAATAGGTACTTCACCAAAACGGCAAAAAGGCCGCAAATCATCCAAACCACCTACATGATCGTAATGTTCGTGAGTGATAAGTACTCCATCTATCTTCTTAAAGGGAAGTCCGAGCACCTGAGTCCGGAAATCCGGGCCACAATCAATAAGTATACGCGTATCGTCTGTTTCAATAAGAGCAGAAGCACGCAGTCGGTGATCACGAGGATCAGAAGAAGTGCAGACAGGACAAGTACAACCTATCTCAGGCACTCCTGTAGAAGTACCGCTTCCTAATATTGTTATCTTCATGAGTTATAATTTATGATTAATGAACTATGAGCTGCATAGCATAATTCATTAAACAAAGTTTACTTCCGGATGAATGTCAATCCCGAACTTTTCGCGTACGGAAGCCCGTACCGCATCTGAAAGCGCAATAATGTCACTACCTTTCGCACCGCCACAATTCACTAACACCAATGCTTGCCGGTCATGTACAGCAGCCGGCCCTAATGCCTTTCCCTTCCAGCCACACTGGTCTATCATCCATCCGGCAGGAATTTTCACCCTTCCGTCTGCCAATTCATAGAATGGCATACGCGGATATTCCTGTTGCAAAGCTTCAAATTGCTTTCGGGGAACAATAGGATTCATAAAGAAGCTACCAGCATTACCCATTACTTTCGGATCGGGCAATTTACTCTTACGAATATCGATAATCACACGGCGTACTGTTGGCAATGTCACCGCCGGATACTTCTCCAACTCCTGACGAATTGTGCCATAGTCCAATGTATAATGCTCTTGTTTACTCAGACAGAAACATACATGAGTAACGAAAACATCTTTCATTTCCGCACGCTTAAAGATACTATCACGATAAGCATACTGGCATTCATCTACGCTATAAACACGCTGCTCCCCTTCTATGTTCATTGTCACCACAGCCGTAATCAGGTCTTTTACCTCTACACCATAAGCCCCGATATTCTGCACAGCACTTGCCCCCACTTCACCGGGAATCAATGAAAGATTTTCGGCTCCATACCATCCCCTGGAAACACATTCGGCTACAAAATCATCCCACTGTACACCAGCACCTACCCGTACCCGTACTTCCTGCTCATTCTCATCGAGAATTTCCAGTCCATCAATGAGGGAATGAAGAATTGTACCCGGATAATCTTTGGTAAAAAGTAAATTACTTCCACCACCAATATGTAAATAGGGTTTAACAATCAGCCCCTGAAGTATCAGTTCACGGAGTTCATCCACAGAAGAATATTCCAATAGACAGGCGGCTTTCACATCAATGCCAAATGTATTGTGAGATAAAAGAGAGCAATTTTCTTGTTTCATAATTTAACCGATTATTCAATATAATAAAAGAATATACTGACTGATCAGAATATTCCTCTTATCTGTTGTGCCGCAAAATTAATGAAATTATTCTTTCTTTTGCCTTGATACAAAAGAAAGACAGAATAACCACACAAAATATTAAGTTCAAAACTGATGGAAAGGGACTAAATAGCTTTGTGTTTTCTACGGCAGTTTGATGCAAATCTGATTAGTAACAAAGATTATGGCATATTTTTCTGTGCCGGAAGTGTCCCTAAACGGCATCATTACCGTTACACGGTGTTGTACTTTGGTTTTCTTAGAAAGGAACATTCCTTTTCCCGGTGCACAGTCTTGTTTTACATGTACATGTAAAGCTGCATGAGATGTGCATGTCGTACTGTCCCACATGCACATGTCGTACTGCTTTACATGTACATCTAAAACAACGTTACACACCGAGGCTTCATACGTTACTCTACAAGAGGGGGCTTTATCAATACCGGAGAAAGAGATGGATAGTAATGGCAGACAACATTTAGCATAAACGGATCAGAAATAAGGGAAATTCACCACAGAGTAACACAGAGTTCCACAGAGTAGTATCTATCTGATGGAACGCGGATTAACACAGATTAACGCGGATTAAAAGACTGTAGTTATTTACCATCTATTTGTTTCCCTTTGCGAAAAACTACGTTCATCTACGTTTTGACGATGTAGCATCGCCTGTCGCACCTTCCTGTACGGGAAGCACTCAAATACTTACATCCTCAAACTTATACAACTCCCACTCTCCACTATTTTCTTTCCTTTTGAAATAGAGAATATTAGAAAGTCCATTTCCTATCCCCTTCAAGGCGAGAACCTTGGTGGAAGAATTATCAGTATTCTTTTGTCCGTAATTAATATTCGACAACCGATCGGCAGGTAATGTCGGTTTGAAGGCAAACCACTGGTTAAGATCAAGTGTTGTTTCCAAAACAGAGAAATCATCGTCCGGATCAGTAGTTACAAACATCAAGGGCTGACGTACACGACGACATTGAAAAAGACTATCCGTTGCAAAACGTCCGAAGAATTCTACAAAATCCTCAGTATCCCCTTTCTCTACAGGACGCAGATTGATAGCTTCCAGCATCCATGCCCCCTTCACCCGCTCGAAGTAATATTTCTTCACCATATGAGTACGAATAAAGATCCACTCTACCTGCACGGAAGTGAGCGCAGTATCCCCTACCAGGTCCATATCTTCCTCGCTATCAAAAAGTAAAGTGTAATAACTCTGCTTCGTAAACAGATCATCATGTTTCCAGTACTTCTTTTCAATTTTTGAAGGTTCATCTCCGTTATAATAAGCCAACGGAAACTTTACGCGCTGCTGTTGCAACTCGTCATCGGAAGCAAAATTATAAATAAAGTCATCGAATGATTCGTCAGCCTCTATCGGCTTCGGTCCCTCTGATGTCTTTGATTGGTGGAGCGTATCAGCTCTGTGAAGAGCCGAATCCACCTCATTTGTAAGTGATGCGAAGGGGTCAAGATTCGCTCTCTTGTTTCCACAAGAAGCAAGAAGAGCGAGGGCAACAGCCCCCGCAATAAGTTTTTTCATTATTTCAATTTAGCTCTTAATTTTTCAAGCATATCCACTGTCATACTTTCCAAATCATAAGCCGGTTTCCACCCCCACTCTTCACGAGCGCAGGTATCATCCAGGCTATCGGGCCAACTATCGGCAATACGCTGTTTCAAAGGATCTACCTGATAGATCATTTTGAAATCGGGCACATGCCTACGGATGGCTTCGTAAATTGCCTCCGGATCAAAACTCATGGAAGCAATATTGAAAGCATTACGGTGAATCAGTTTCTCCGGATCAGCTTCCATCAGCGAGATGGCAGCATTCAAAGCATCCGGCATATACATCATATCCATCAACGTACCTTTGGCGATAGGACATACAAAGGTTTCACCTTTTACGGCAGAATAATATATATCAACAGCATAATCCGTTGTTCCGCCACCCGGAGGGGTCACATTGGAAATAATTCCGGGGAAACGAACTGCACGGGTATCTACTCCGTATTTATTATGGTAATAGTCACTCAACAACTCAGTAGTCACCTTGGAAATGCCATACATCGTACGCGGGCGCTGAATGGTGTCCTGCGGCGTTTTCGTGTGTGGTGTATCTGCTCCGAACGATCCGATAGAACTCGGTGTAAACACCGCACATCCATGGATACGCGCTGTTTCAAGTACATTCCACAAACCATCAATACCTATTTTCCAGGCAAGCTTTGGTTTAGATTCAGCTACAACAGACAACAAGGCCGCAAGGTTGTATATTGTGTCAATATTATATTCTTTTACTACGGACTCAATCATTTCGGCGTTCGTTACATCAACTACTGCCGCGGGGCCCGATTCTTTCAATTCTCCTTTAGGTTCTGCACCGGGAATATATCCGGCTACAACGTTCTCATTTCCATAGCGATTACGCAGTTCCATCGTGAGCTCCGAACCAATCTGCCCGGTAGCTCCAATTACCAAAATATTTTTCATTCTTCCAACTTATAGGGTATATTAAGCTAAATGGTGCGCAAAGTAAGCACTTTTTTTTCACTTTTATAGCAAATAGTCATTGTAATTTGGAGAAAAATAATGTCCTTTGCATAGAAACTAAAACTCCAAACGCTATGTACGGTAAAATGAAAGAACACCTCAGCAATACACTTGCTGAAATTAAAGAAGCCGGACTCTATAAAGAAGAACGACTCATTGAAAGTGCACAACAAGCAGCGATCACTGTAAAAGGAAAAGAAGTACTGAACTTTTGTGCTAATAACTATCTGGGACTCTCCAATAATCCCCGTTTGATAGAGGGAGCAAAGAAGATGATGGACCGTCGCGGATATGGTATGTCATCCGTCCGTTTTATCTGTGGGACCCAGGATATTCACAAAGAACTGGAAGCTGCAATCTCTGACTATTTCCGGACAGAAGATACAATTTTATATGCCGCTTGTTTTGATGCCAACGGCGGTGTTTTCGAGCCATTATTCACAGAAGAAGACGCTATTATTTCGGATTCACTGAATCATGCTTCTATTATAGACGGTGTACGCCTCTGTAAAGCTAAACGTTATCGCTACGCCAATGCCAATATGGAGGAACTGGAAAAGTGTCTTCAGGAAGCTCAGGCACAACGGTTCCGCATTATAGTGACAGACGGTGTATTCTCAATGGATGGCAATGTGGCCCCTATGGATAAAATTTGTGATCTCGCCGAGAAATACGACGCACTGGTAATGGTAGATGAATCGCACTCGGCCGGTGTGGTAGGTGCAACAGGTCATGGTGTGAGCGAACTCTACAAGACCTACGGACGTGTGGACATTTATACCGGTACATTGGGCAAAGCTTTTGGCGGTGCACTGGGAGGATTCACCACAGGACGTAAAGAGATTATCGACCTATTGCGCCAACGCAGTCGCCCCTATCTGTTCTCTAACTCATTGGCTCCGGGCATTATCGGTGCAAGTCTTGAAGTATTCAAAATGCTGAAAGAAAGTAATGCGTTACACGATAAACTGGTAGAGAACGTCAACTACTTCCGTGACAAAATGATGGCTGCCGGATTTGACATAAAACCGACACAGAGCGCAATCTGTGCAGTTATGTTGTATGATGCCAAACTTTCTCAAGATTACGCTGCCCGCATGCTCGAAGAAGGTATTTATGTGACAGGGTTCTACTATCCGGTAGTTCCGAAAGAACAGGCACGCATTCGCGTACAAATTTCTGCAGGACATGACAAAGAGCACCTGGACAAGTGTATCAATGCCTTCATTAAAGTAGGCAAAGAACTTGGCGTGCTGAAATGATCTTTAAATAAGTAGTTAAGAGTAGTCAAGTAGTAAGTAGTCAAGTAGTAAGTAGACGATAGCCCGGTTTCTGTGATTCAGATACTCAATCACTATCGTCTACTTACTACTTAACTACTTGACTACTTACTACTCTCTCTCATCTACTCTCAACCACATACCACTAAAAAAATACATTATGGAAGAACTTACACTCACAACACCTGCCCTACTCTTTTCGGCAGTTTCACTTATCCTGTTAGCATACACGAATCGTTTTCTGTCGTATGCCCAACTGGTACGTCAATTGCGTGATCGTTATATGGAAAATCCTACCGACATCACCGTTGCACAAATTGAGAATCTGCGCAAACGTCTCAACCTGACCCGTACCATGCAAGGGCTGGGCATTGCAAGTCTGTTCTTTTGCGTTGTCAGCATGTTTCTTATCTATATCGGACTGCAGTTACTATCTGCCTATGTGTTCGGACTGGCACTACTCTTGCTGATAGCTTCATTGGGAGTTTCTTTCCGGGAGATACAAATATCTACCCGTTCACTGGAGATCTATCTGAGCACAATGGAGAAAAAGATAAATTGACCAAAGTATGAACCGGTAGCGGTTTTAGAAATCACGATTTAAGATACAACGTGGCAGGGAAGTATCACTGTAAATCGGCTTCCCTTAGACGGTTCGGACCAAAGTTCAATACTCCCTCCGGATTTCTCGACAATCAATTGACAAATGGATAGTCCAAGCCCTGTCCCCTGTGCAAATTCATCCTGTTTGTAGAAACGGCTGAAAATAATACGTTGTTCTTCTATAGGAATACCAATACCGGTATCCTCCACATAGATACGTACCTGACTTTCTTCGGGTACATAGCAATAACCCAATTTAATATATCCTTCTTTTGTGAATTTGGACGCATTGTTCAGAAAGTTAGTCAACACTTGTGTCAAACGATCCTGATCTACTTCTATTTCCATCGGAATATCATCCACCTCTTCAATAAAATCCAATTGATCAGGAATCAATACCTTATGAGTCGTATAAACCTTATTAACCAATTCCGACACCTGACATTTGCTCATCTGAAAAGTCATATTCCCCGACTCAATACGTGACAGTTCAAGAATATCATTAATAAGCTTCAATAGCAGTTCACTATTCCGGTTGATGGTGTCTATATATTCTATTTTATCTGATTCTTCCAATTCATCATCCATAGCCAGAATATTTGCAAAACCGACAATTGCATTGAGAGGAGTACGTATCTCATGACTCATATTTGCCAGAAATGACTGTTTAAGTTCTGCCTTTTCAGCCAGACGACGCGCATCGTCCAATTCCTGTTCGCGATCTTTAATGGATTGAATATTTAATAATAAACCGGCAGTCTTGGCTTGTCCGGAGACTGAATGGGAAGTTGTATAACGAAACTCCCACCACTGGTAACCCTGCCCATCAAAATCACATTTTAACTGTACTATTTTCTTTTTGGCCAATGGCAGATTCTCGCGGTTCAACTCAAACCGATTACGCTGATCGGGATGAACATAACTCTCCAATTCATCGATTGTCAACTTCCGGGGGACTTCATTTATCGATTTCCAGAAAGCATTTTCAAGTACAATACATTCATCCTGCAATTTCCAGGCATATGTATTCCCACCCTCAATAGACAGTGCCAGTGTTTCCTTCTCGTCTGCTAAGGCATAAAGAGCCATTTTCTTTCTCTTCTGCTCACGCAGATAAAGAAACATCAACAAGCTGAATATACTAAACAGCAACATGAAAATAAGCACCATTAATGTGATCCAGATGCCCCTATACTGTTCTTTAAAAGGCATATTGATAAAATGATACTTCTCCGGAATCCTTTTCTTATCCCACTGCAATTGCTTCAGTACCTGCCAGTCTACCAAAAACTCTTTCTTACTCTCGCATACAGGTATATCTGCCGGGGAAGCTCCTTTAAGAATACGAACAGCAACCTTTACTTCCTCACTTGCTTGTATAGTTATCGGAGTGATATATCCTCCCAGCAACCTCTCACCATATCCGAATGCTTCATTGATTACCGTCATCCCGGGGCTGGCTGAAACATTTCCCATATTTACCGTTGTAAAGTCGCGCTTCAACTGTATATAACATCCGTTAGGAACATATTTGCTAAGACTCCATATGAGCGCACCTCCATAGGAATTACTACCTCGCGCAGCCATCGTATTGAAAGGTATATAGCCTTCCTTCTTTACTAATGAATCTCTCTCTGCACTGCTATATTCAGGATGAACCACGCCCGTTACCTTTTCGTCTTTCAGCTGCTCCTTCATATCACCTTGTATAGCCCTGTCGAGAAACGTTTTATCCAATATTGCAAAAGGACGCACATTTTCTCCAAACAATTCTTTCGCCACATGAAAATTTGTCCTGTAATCTATCTTATCATGAAATCCGGTCACGTTAGGATATTGTTTTATCAATTCCCAATTCGGATAATTAACACCGGCAAACACTATCGGAACCTGCTTTGCCAAAGGGTGTCCACATTTCAGCAATGAATAGGTAGCCTGATCCTCATTCACCAAAATCACCTCCGGCTTCCAGTCCTTTAAAGAATTAAGTAACTGTCTCATTCTCTCCAGTTCCGGTTGCTCCTGATAGCTTTCACAATCCAGATAGAGCGTCCTTATATCCGGATCAATGCCTAATTTATTAAAATCTTCCTCTATCAACCGGTTAAAGTCAGGATAGGCAGCATAACTGAACTCATAAGAATGAATAACCAGTATACGACGCACCTCCTTTTCTGAACAGCCAGTAACAGATAACAGCAAAAAAAGCAGATATGTAAGTTTAAGAATTTTCTTATACATGTGTTTTTTACTAATAAAAGATATAACGTATACCAAACTGAAGCTGCCAGCAATTACCAGACAAACGATTGGGCATAAACGTTTCTGAAGGTAGTGTAACTATCCCGTCATTCGTCTGCGTCACCATAGTATAAACCGGCTCGTTTACTGCATTTACCCCCTTAAAGTTCAACAACTTATTAGTTCTGACACTCTTTGACACTCCCCAAGAACTATTCAACAAATTACCAATATTCATAATGTCTACACTAAACTGTAAAGTATTCATTGTCTTCCCGGCATTTATCCGGAAGTCCTGTGTAATACGCAAATCGATGCGATTAACCCAGGGCAGAAAGGCCCCGTTCGTTTCAGCATATTCTCCTTTATGTTTTTTAAGATAAGGATCCTGGTTTACAAAAGCCCAGAAAGCATCCCGTTGTTCTGCGGCTGTGAAGGTACGGTCTCCTACTTTCTGGTCTTGGAAGTTCAGTTCCGTTGAGCTGGACGGAATATACATCAAGTCAAAAATATAGCCATCGTTATTCATATCATTATCGTACAGATAAGAATAAGAGCCTTCACGTTGCCCGGTATAGAAAAGAGAAACAGACGTTGCGTAATTATGTGCATACCGTATAGCATACGATGCTTCTGCTATCAACCGGTGAGGAGAATACAGATAGGAGGCATTATGCAAAGTCAGATAGTTGGCTCCTTGCACAGAAGGTTCCTGTTTCCAGGCCCCATCTATCTGATTACTCTGATTATTAGAAAGTGTGCGCGAGCAAGTATAAGTATAGGATGCCATCAGATTCAATCCTTTTACCGGCATCATATGCAATGCAGCACTCAGGTTATAACTATATCCTTTATTCGTATTCGTCATCAGCATAGCATCCGTAATTTCCGGATGAATGTATTTCTCATTATTCCCCGGATAAAGATAACGTTTGTCGGGACCTGAAAAAGTAGACATCTTCGGATCATCCGGAGCTATCACATTAACATTCTGCTGTAAGATAGCATTGATATCTTTGATGAAAGTTCCTTCCAAAGTCATATCTGCCTTAAAGGGTAATGGCAACTGACAGTCCAGGGCCATTGATGTTTTCCATACCTGAGGAGTCTTGAAATTACGGTCGATTGTAATAATATTGTTTACAGCTCCGGGGTCCGTCGGGAAACGATCGGGAAATTGAGGAGCTACTTCCTGTAACACTTGTTGCGGCATACGAATGCCTGCAGCCAAAGCAGCAAGCAAAGGATCTCCCACAGTGGTTGTTGAAACGGTTGTTTGCAGCATACCACTTCCTTCCTGCATCTTTGAAAGAAAGATTAAAGGAAACCGACCGGTAAAAAGCCCTGTACCTCCACGCAGTTTGAGCCGGTTATCACCTAACAAATCATAATTAATACCCACTCTTGGAGAAATAAGTGGAGTGGCTTTAGGCCAGCTACCGGTACTCAATGCCTTTCCGTTAAAATCGTATCCGGTAATAGAAGGATTCTCATACCGTTTATTTACATAGAAAGGAATATCCATACGAACACCATACACAAGTTTCAAACAGGAAGATACATTGTAATCATCCTGTGCATATACCGAAAACTGATTGTAATGTACAGGCGATAATGCACGGTCTTCTCCTGTCAGTGAATAGGTCATTGCAAAAGCAACCGGAGCCATCCGGTTGACAAAGTCATCATAGCTGGCATACCGGTAATATCCCGCTCCATAACGCATGTAGCAGTTGGATACATCTTGTGATTCAAAGCTAAATCCCGTACCCAAGTTATGGGCTCCTATCTGCACGGAAAAATGATCGGTAATAGCCCATACTTTTTCTGTAATGCCATTTCTCCATGCATGCTGGTCATAACCGGCATTCATGAAAGCACGGTTTGTCCCTCCTTCATCGGGTTTCATAATATCTACTGTCGGGAAGTCTCCGTTACATTCACGTTTGTTACCATCATTAAAAGTAAAGCTTACCAATAGTTTATTATTCATCATCATCCCCAATCGGCTATTCAATTCAGCAGTCAAAGAGTTCACATTATTCAACTGCTTCCAGGTCGAATTTCGGAAAGTCATAGAGTAACGGCCCACCGGAGCCCCATTTATATTTAAAGCTGCGCCCACTACATTGTTATCTTTCTGCTGGGAAGTATAGTTATAACGTACCATGAGTTTATGGCGTTCTGAAATATTCCAGTCCATACGCACCATTGCACGGTAAGTATTTGTTCCTCCGCTAAAGTCCGTCCATGAACCTGTATCATAGCCATACATTGTTTTCAGATCATTGGAAAAGCGACGCATGTCCGCGTCGGTAACACGAGATATCAAATGTTCCACATCTTCTCTCCCATCAACAGAAAGTTTCCATTTATGCATCGGCTTCGGTTCATTCTCATACTCTCCATTGACAAAAAAGAAAAGCCGGTTCTTCACGATTGGCCCTCCCAAAGTAAAACCATAAATATTACGCCGCTCTTCCGAACGTTCACCCAAATCTTCCCCGTCCACTTTATTTCCACGGAGATTCTCGTTCTTAACATACATATATCCGGAACCACGAAACTGATTCGTACCACTCTTGGTCACCGCATTAACAGATGCTCCGATAAAATTAGTCTGCCGCACATCATAAGGAGCAACACTCACCTGAATTTCATCCAGTGCATCTATGGAAATCGGATTACCACCACCCGGTAAGACAGCTCCATCCAGTCCCATACTATTATTAAAGTTTGCTCCATCAATACTATAATTATTCATTCGTTGATCCCGTCCTCCAAAACCACTGCCATTGGCATAAGGTGATAGTTTTGTAATATCACTCAAACTACGGTTAATGGTTGGCAACCGATTGATATCCTCAATAGTTATATGTGTGGAAGCACCAGTTTTCTCACCGGCAAACTTTGAAGACATTCCTATCACTACCACTTCATCCAGCTCTGTCGACGAACTCAACATAGCATTACATGAATAATTCTCAGCCAACCTTAAATAGATATCAGTAAATACAGCTCTGCGATGACCCACATAAGATATTGCAATCCGATAAGGGCCACCGATACGCATCCCCTGCATTTGATAATTCCCCTGAAGATTAGTGATAGTCCTATAATGGGTTCCCGAAGGTTCATGAACAGCCATAACAACAGCACCAGGTAACGGTTCTTTATTTTCATCTGATACAAGACCACTCATTGAAGACGTAGTGACCTGAGCATAACCCACTGTATAGCAGAATAAACAGCAAATTAGAAGTATTATTTTGTTCATGCTTTTCACTTTATAAAGAAGATAAACGATCTTTTATCTTCTTTATGATAATTGCGACAAAGATAAATAAATTTCGCAAGAAGAAAGGACCTTCTTAAAAAAAATCTTATTATTCATATACAAAGAAAATACTGAGTAACAGACAGCCATTTTTCTCACATAAAAAAAGTCCCGAACAAATTGCCCGGGACCTTTTTTATGTAAAAAGAATAGTTCGATCAGCGTTTACCCAACTGAGCATCAATAAAGAAGACACCTGCATCACCTGCACGTTTCAACTTATCTACAATCTCCATAGCAGTAGCTTCTTCTTCTACCTGCTCACGAACAAAGCCCCAAAGGAAATCCTGTGTTGCATTGTCTTTTTCGGAAGAAGCAATGGCTACCAGGCCGTCAATCATTTTAGAAACATGGCATTCATGTTCATATACATGCTCAAAAACTTCCAATGGTGTACCCCATCCCGTAGGCACTACATCAATTTTGTCTACTTTTGCTATACCACCACGTTTTATGATATACCCGGCAATAGCATAAGCATGCTCCATCTCTTCCTGTGATTGCTTTTTCAACCAGGAAGCAAAACCGGTATACCCCTCTCTTTCAAGGTGGAAAGACATAGATAAATAAAGGTTAGCAGACCACATCTCTGCTGTAACTTGCTCATTCAGAACTTTCTGTAATTTCTCTGTCATCATAATAATTATATATTAGTGAATTAAACTCTTTACTTTGATTTCACAAGAAATATAAACATCGGTAAATCACTATCTGTAAAATCAGAATCCATTTTATATAAAAACAATTGACGCTTCTTATTTGTTCTAAACAAATTTAATTTTTCATACTAATTCATCCGATGTATACCCTTTCGGCAGTTCACGACAATTATAGGATGAAGCCATAATTTCGCCATATGCACCCGCAGAACGGAGCGCAATCAGGTCACCACGTTTCACTTTATTCAAATCGATCGCTTTACCGAAAACATCGGACGATTCACAAATAGGACCTACTACATCATAAGTCTGCATCGCCTCATCAGAAGTAAGATTCTCCATCTTGTGATGTGCCTGATAAAGTGCCGGACGAATCAAGTCCGTCATTCCGGCATCGAGAATAGCAAATTTCTTATTGGTGCCCTGCTTCACATACAACACCTTAGAAACAAGCGTACCACACTGCCCCACTACTGCACGTCCCAGTTCAAAATGCAATGTCTGATGCGGACGCAACTTCAACTGACCCGCATAGGTAGCAAAATAAGCCTTGAAATCAGGAATTGACTGACGATTGGGATGATCGTAATCAATACCGAGTCCACCACCCACATTAATATGCTTTACAAAAATCTGACGTGCCTCAAGTTTATTCTGCAATTCGTTTACCCGATTACAAAGAGCAATAAAATCACCCATATCGAGTATCTGCGAACCAATATGAAAGTGCAGACCGATAAAGTTGATATGCTTCATCCCCAAAGCCACATCTATCACTTTGTCCATATCTTCCATACTGATACCAAACTTATTCTCAGCAAGTCCGGTAGTGATATTTGCATGGGTATGTGCACCTACATTGGGATTGATACGAAAAGCAACATTTGCCACTTTTCCTTTGGCAGCAGCCAGTTCGTTAATAATCTCCAGCTCGGGGATAGATTCTACGTTAAAACAGAAAATATCATAATCCAATCCAAGTTCAATCTCCCAATCGGCTTTACCCACACCGGCAAATACAATCTTCTGTGCAGGGAAACCAGCTTTAATAGCTGCACGTATTTCGCCCCCACTGACACAATCGGCACCCAATCCACTCTCACGAATGATGGTGAGCACCTTCGGGTTTGCATTTGCTTTCACAGCATAATGTACGTCGAAATGTTCATAACGGGCTACTTCTTTATTGATAGCAGTCAGTGTGTCACGCAGCACTTTTGTATCATAATAATAAAAAGGGGTACGCAACTCACGAAATTTATCAATAGGGAATATTCCTTTCATAAAAGATACTTTGTTTTAGGTCTACCACAGAGAGGACAGAGGGCACAGAGTTTGAATTTCTTTTAATACCCTGTGTCCTCTGTGCCTTCTTATAGTAGATATGTGATTATTATTTTCCGTTGAACAGCATATCACTCAACGATTGTAACGCTACCTTCTTATCGCACTCACGGATAAGGAAAGAAATGTTGTAATTACTACCACCGAAGGAAATCATACGTACCGGAATATCACGCATCGCATCAAGTGCCTTGGCTTCAAAGCCTACATTTTCCCATTCAAGGTCTCCTACCACACAAATGATACACATGTCTCTATCAACCGTTACCGTACCATATTTCTTCAAGTCGTCCAGTATCTCGTTCAGATGCTTGGTATTATCTACGGTAACAGACACACCCACCTCTGAAGTACAGATCATATCAATAGACGTCTGATAGCTTTCAAAGATTTCAAATACTTTACGCAAGAATCCGTGAGCCAGTAACATACGGCTGGATTTAATCTTGATAGCAGTAATATTCTCTTTAGCAGCTACCGCTTTGATTTTTCCTTTCTCCGTATCGTTAGAGATCAATGTACCTGGAGCATCAGGAGCCATAGTATTGAGCAGACGTACCGGAATATTGGCATACTTGGCTGGCTGAATACAGGTAGGATGAAGAATCTTGGCACCAAAGTAAGCCAACTCGGCGGCCTCCTCAAAATGCAACTGACGCACCGGAGAAGTCTTGTCCACAATACGCGGATCATTGTTGTGCATCCCATCGATATCTGTCCAAATCTGTATTTCAGAAGCATTGATAGCCGCACCAATCAAAGAAGCAGTATAATCGCTACCGCCACGTTGCAGGTTGTCAATCTCCCCATAGGCATTACGACAAATGAAACCCTGTGTAATATAGATCTCTGCATCCGGATAGAGTTCCAGCTGTGCCAGCAATTTCTCCTTAATATAGATAGGATCGGGTTCTGCGTTTTTGTCAGTACGCATGAATTCTAAAGCCGGAAGCAGTACAGACTTCACGCCACACTCCTGCAAATAGAAGTTTACCATGGCAGTAGAAATCAGCTCGCCTTGTGCCAGCACTACTTTCTCTTCGAACAATGTGAAGAGATCCTTCGTATACGAACGAATGTAGTCGAAATGAGATTTGACAACTTCCAGAGCTTTCTGTTTATATTCCGGGGTAGCATAAAGTTCATCAACGTGCTGTTTATATTTAGATTCCAGCTTATTGATAATCTCGTTGGCACCTTCCGGATTCTTCTTGTACAGATAGTCGGAAATCTCCACCAATGTGTTTGTTGTACCCGACATAGCCGAAAGAACAACAATCTTTTTTTCACCATCGGTAATCAATTTGGCTACTTCCTTCATCCGCTGTGCAGAGCCTACGGAAGTTCCTCCAAACTTTAAAACTTTCATTTTCGTTACTGTATTAAAATTAGTATGTATATTAATTATTTTTCTCTGTAAATTCATCCGTCACATCATTGATATGATGCTCCGAACACCGGTATACACGTCCGGGATATTCGCGCAATAATTGCAGATTATGGGTAGTCATCACTACAGATGAACCCGATTCGCAAATACTATGCAACAATTCCACAATGGCCTTTCCAGTTTCCACATCCAGGTTTCCGGTAGGTTCGTCTGCCAGGATAATAGCAGGTGAATTTAGTACGGCACGCGCAATAACAATACGTTGTTGCTCACCTCCGGAGAGTTCGTTAGGCAACTTGTAACCTTTGTTACTCATGCCTACCAACTGCAATACTTCTTCAATACGCTCCTTTATCTCTTGCTTATTCTTCCAGCCGGTAGCACGAAGCACAAACTCAAGATTGTTATATACGGTACGATCTGTCAGCAACTGGAAGTCCTGAAAGACAATACCAAGTTTACGCCTCAGTTGCGGGATGTACTTACGTTTGATCGTTTTCATATTATATCCCAGCACTTCCGCTTCACCATCAGCGATATCGAGTTCACCATAGAAGGTTTTGAGCAGGCTCGTTTTTCCCGACCCTACCTTGCCTATCAGATATACAAACTCACCTTTGTGCAACTGTAACGTCACGTCACTCAGCACGCAAAGTTCTTGCTGATGTATCTCTACATTGTTATATGTAATCAGTGCTTCGTCCATGAGGCGCTATGTCTTACCTGCAATTCGCGTGCCAGGTCTTCGATGCGATAGCCTTTAGAAGTTAGCAGCACGATGAGGTGATATATCAAATCGGATCCTTCGTAAATCAACCGTTCATTGGTTCCATTAGTAGCCTCTATAACTGTTTCTACCGCTTCTTCACCCACCTTTTGAGCTATCTTATTGATGCCCGATTCAAAAAGGCTGGTAGTATAAGATTTCTCCGGCATCTCTTCGTGACGCTTATCAATAAAATCCTGCAGCAGTTTGAGAAACATTACAGGTTCTTCATTCTTTTCGCCCCAACAAGTATCTGTACCTGTATGACATACAGGGCCAACCGGGTTAACCTGAATCAACAGTGTGTCATTGTCACAATCGGCTTTGATAGAAACCACATTCAGGAAATTACCGCTCTCCTCTCCTTTGGTCCAGAGACGATTCTTGGTACGGCTGAAAAAAGTTACTTTCCCGGTCTCTACAGTCTTGTCATAAGCTTCCTTATTCATAAAACCAAGCATCAGCACCTTACGGGTGTCATTATCTTGTATGATAGCGGGAACAAGCCCATTCATTTTATCAAAATCCAACATCATTCTATTTACGATTTAACGATTTACTATTTACGATTGAAATTACTTCTCCCCTCTCAATTCTCCCTTCTTACAGTAATTCCCTGACTGCAAAGATACGATTTTAAATCGGGAATTTTGATTTCTCCGAAATGAAAAACACTGGCAGCCAGCGCAGCATCCGCTTTGCCAAGAGTGAAAGCATCCCGGAAATGTTCCATCGTACCGGCCCCTCCCGAAGCGATAATAGGTATAGAAAGTTGCCCGGCAAGCGAAGCAAGTGCTTCATTGGCATATCCGGTCTTCACACCATCATGATTCATGCTGGTAAAAAGTATCTCTCCGGCACCCCGTTCCTGAGCCTCTTTGGTCCATGTCAGCAATTCTTTATCAGTTTCTATACGGCCGCCATTCAGGTAACATTTCCAACCATTTTCAGTCATCTTGGCATCTACGGCAAGCACGCAAACCTGCGAACCGAAGTGCTTTGCTATATCATCAATCAATTGCGGATTACGAATGGCAGAAGAGTTTACAGATATTTTATCGGCACCGGCATTCAGCAAACGATCCACATCACTCAATTCATTGATCCCTCCTCCCACTGTAAAAGGGATATTAATATTAGCAGCAATTCGTTTCACCAATTCGGCAAAGGTCTTACGCCCTTCATGACTGGCGGTAATATCAAGAAAAGTCAGCTCATCAGCTCCCTGTTCGCTATAAGCACGTCCCAGTTCAACCGGATCACCTGCCTGACGGAGGTTGACAAAATTGGTTCCTTTTACAGTCTGCCCATCTTTTATATCAAGACAGGGAATAATTCTTTTTGCTAACACGATACTAATATTTACGATTGGACAATTTACTATTTACGATTGAAAATACTATAAAAAACGGTAGAGATCTTTCAAGGTGATATGTCCTTCATAAAGCGCTTTGCCGAAAATAACGGCAGGCACTCCGGCTTCATGGAGGGCTTCAATATCATCCATGTTACTGACTCCACCACTTGCTATCAGATAGAGAGTGGGGTGTTCAGCAAGTATCTCTTTATACAGTTCAATAGAAGGCCCGGCAAGCATACCGTCACAACTGATATCCGTACAGATCACTTTCTCTATCCCTTTATGAATATACTCTTTCAGGAAAGGGAAAAGATCACAGGCACTCTCATCTTTCCAGCCATTGACAGCAATCTTATGATCTTTGACATCGGCTCCAAGAATAATTTTCTCACTGCCATACTTGTCTATCCAACGGCAAAACAGTTCAGGATTCTTCACAGCTATACTTCCTCCGGTTATCATCTCTGCACCACTCTCAAAAGCAATAATAAGATCCTCGTCACTCTTTACCCCACCACCAAAATCGATAATAAGAGAAGTACGGGCAGCTATTTGCTCTAACGTGCGGTAATTTACCACATGATGAGAGGCAGCCCCGTCAAGATCTACCACATGCAAGCGACGAATACCGTTGGCTTCAAACTCCTTGGCCACTTCCACCGGGTTCTCATTATACACCTTTTTACTGTCATAATCTCCCTGAGAAAGGCGAACGCATTTCCCATCGATAATGTCAATAGCTGGAATAATTTCAATCATATTATTATTTACAATTTGACGATTTACGATTTGACGATTGAAAATACATCAGACTGTACTCTCCATCGTATAATCATGAAAGTTATAGATCCAAAAAGTTTCTCAATATCTTCTCTCCTGTCCCACCACTCTTTTCAGGATGAAATTGTGTAGCGTAATAATTATCTTTATGCAAAGCAGCACTGAATGGGTGTATATAATCTGTCTCGGCAGCCGTAAAATCACAAACGGGTACATAGAAGCTATGTACAAAATAGACAAATTCATCCTGCGTGAAACCCTTAAAAAGTTCACTATTCAGATGTCCTATCGTATTCCAGCCCATATGCGGTACCTTATCCTCATGCTTGTGTGGGATAAAACGTTTTACCGGCACATCAAAAACTCCCAAACAGTCCACATCCCCTTCTTCAGAATAACTACACATCAACTGCATCCCCAGGCAAATACCTAACACCGGCTGACGGAGATTCTTGATCAATTCATCCATCCCGGTAGCCCGCAAGTGATTCATGGTAGTCTCAGCCTGTCCTACTCCAGGGAAAATCACCTTATCGGCAGCCTGCAACACCTCCTTATCAGCAGTGATCACAGCCTCCACTCCAAGACGCTTTAAAGCATAGTCTACAGAGCGGATATTCCCGGCATTGTATTTTATTACTGCAACATTCATCCTTATTTAGTTGACAGTTGACAATTGACGATTGACAGTGAGTTCAAATAACCAGACGCTTACAACGCAGCAATTGTCCACTGTCAATTGTCAATTGTCAACTAATTAAATATTACCGTTTTATTTTTATAAGCCAATACCTTGCGTTCGATATGCTTCTGCACGGCACGCGAAAGTACAATTTTCTCCAGGTCCTTACCCTTATTAACCAGATCTTCTATCGAATCTTTATGTGTGATGCGCACAACATCCTGTTCTATAATAGGTCCGGCATCCAACTCAGTCGTTACATAATGACTGGTAGCACCAATAATTTTCACACCTCTTTCAAAAGCAGCATGATAAGGTCTTGCACCTACAAAAGCCGGAAGAAAAGAGTGGTGAATATTGATAATTTTATTAGGATAAGCATTGATCATCTGCTCTGAGATAACCTGCATATAACGCGCCAGGACAATAAATGTGATGTTATGTTTAGCCAGCAGTTCCATCTCTTTACGTTCCTGCTCTTCCTTCGTCTCTTTTGTGATAGGGAAAAGGTAGAAAGGAATACCGAAACGCTCTGCCACATGCTGCAAATCGGGATGATTACTAATGATCAGAGGAATTTCCACATTCCACTCTCCTGCCGTATACCGTGCCAACATATCAAAAAGACAGTGCGACATTTTGGATACAAATATAGCCATCCGTGGTTTCACATCTGAGAAATAGAGACGGAAATTCATGCCATACTTCTGGGCGTAGAGTGTTTCAAAATAATCTTCAATCTTTTCCTGAGGAACCAGGAAATCTTTCAATTCCCATTCAATACGCATAAAAAAGATGTTTTCCACATGGTCTACGTACTGGTCCAGATAGATAATATTTCCTTTGTTTACCGTGATAAAGTCTGTCACCTCGGCCAGGATACCCGGTTTATCGGGACAGTGCAATAACAGTTTGGCAGTTGTCATCATTGTTTCTACTATTTTACTAATTCATGCAGCGTTGTTTCACTGCCTGCGATTTTAGCTTGCAAAAATAACTAATTATTGCAAAATAGCGAATAATTTGAGCAAAAAGTTTACTTTAAAAGCAAGAAATAGATCAGATAGAAAGATTGGAGTTCAAAATTCAAAAAGAAATAAAGAAAATAATGTCATCATTTTAAGGTATTCAACCGCACGACAGGCAGAAAAATATACATGAAACGAGATACAAAGATACAGATAGAGGCAAAACAGCACCATATATTACTGTATTACAAGCAATTAAAAACTACGTACTTTATAGATATAAACTATCTATTTTAATACTGCTTTAATTAGGTATTTAACGCACCATTAAATACGTACTTTTGCAGCACATAAAATCAATTGTCTAATCTACGAAGAAAATATATTAACAACACACACCTTTTGAAGCATTAGAATTCCTCTATTGAGAAAGAAATAAAAAGAATTTCTATTTTTTATTCCAACAGAAACACCTCATAATGAAGCACAAAGCAAAAAATGGCTATTTTATTCACAAAAAAACTTTTTGAAAGTATTGCAAATTACGTAAAAACAGCTACCTTTGCACCCGCAATCGAGAGAGAAAGCTGATTAAAATGAAATACTGGTGCGTTAGTTCAGTTGGTTAGAATACATGCCTGTCACGCATGGGGTCACGGGTTCGAGTCCCGTACGCACCGCTTCTTGATTTATCAAAGAAGTGTAAACAGTAAAATCAGATTAATCAAATAAATATTTGGTGTGTTAGTTCAGTTGGTTAGAATACATGCCTGTCACGCATGGGGTCACGGGTTCGAGTCCCGTACACACCGCAAAAATAAATAGTAAATTTAAGCAATCCTCTGTATTCACTTGAAATACAGGGGATTTTTTATTCTTTTCTAAATACGCCGAATGGATATGGCTGAAAAAGTGTTGGTTCGTGTGATTTCAGGAGATTACTTTTCGATAGTCCCCATCACTTTTTTTCTTGAAACCGTTACCAAGAAGTGTTTTTACAGAGATAACATTCTCTTCACAGGGATCTGCCACCATCTCTTTAGCTCCGATTCCAATAAGTTTTGCTTCCAGCAACTGAATGATAATCTTACCGATACCTTTGTTCAAATACCCCTCTTCGCCAATCAGGTAACCTATTTCATAAGTATGATTTTTCGCTGTAACATCGCCATACAATGACTTAAAGTCATGCCCTTCTTCCTCTAAATCTTTGATATAAAAACAATCGCCATAGAGACAATATCCGATTTTCCGGTCATTGTGATAAACGATGAAATGCGTCAAGAAACCGTATTTCCCGTTTCTTTCGCTTATCTCATATAACCAATCCTCTTTGTCACCAAACCATTTTTTGATATATTCTTTGTCAAGCCAACTTTCAAACAATGGTATATCTTCGTCTGTCAGTTGCTTTAATGTAATTTCTTCCTTATTTATTCCCATAGTGTAAAATACGTATTATTGCAGGTTAATAAAATATGCAATGAAACGACTCAAAAATCCTTCGCAAAGAAACTCTCAAAGCCCCTCAGAAGAAATTACCGGAAAGAAGATACGTTGCAGAATCACAATACTATCTTATACAAAATGTGTCTGTACAGAGGATGTTCAGGCTCCACTAACGGATGATTGAACTCTTTTATGCGTGTCATACCTATTTTTTGCATCACATGCTCTGAACGTTTATTAAGCAATGAAGTAAAAGAGACTATCTCTTTTAGCTTTAATTCCTCTTTTGCATAATTCAAACAAGCAATAGCAGCTTCCGTAGCATACCCTTTGCCCCAAAACTCGGGTAACAGTCTCCATAAGATTTCAACAGCCGGAACAAAGTCTACTTCAAATGTAACATTGTGCAATCCGACAAAGCCAATAAAAGCTCCAGTCTCTTTTTCCTCAACAGCGTATGCCCCAAATCCATATATAGTAAATTCCTCTTGTATTTGATTGTACAATGCAATCGTCTCTTGATAAGACAATTTTTTCAGAAAATACTCCATGACTTTATCATCACTGTTCAATCTGGCAAGATGCGAGATATCTTCCTCTTGCCAAGAACGGAAAATAAGGCGCTGGGTTTCAAAATATTGCTTCATCTGATTTGTTTTTTTATATCATTTCAATTGCTTTTCCTCTTTCCGGCATACACAGCCCATCAGGTGATCGTTAATAAACCCCGAAGCCTGTAAGTGAGCGTAACAAATCGTAGATCCGAAAAATTTGAATCCACGCTTTTTCATATCCTTACTCATCGCATCGGACTGGGGAGAAGATACAGGAATTTCGCTCAATGAACTAAAGGTGTTGACAATCGGTTTTCTGTCGGGAAAGAATGAGAGCGTATAGTTGTAAAAACTACCAAACTCTTTTTGTATAATGAGAAATTGCCTTGCATTAGTGATGGTTGATTTTATTTTCAGGCGGTTTTTCACAATACCATCAAACTGGACCAATCGTTGCACATCTTCATCGGTCATCTGTGCCACCCGCTCGACATCAAAATCACAAAAGGCTTTACGATACCCCTCTCGTTTTCTGAGAATGGTAATCCAACTCAATCCGGCTTGGGCACTCTCCAACACAAGAAACTCGAACAGTATTTTGTCGTCAGTCACCAATTGCCCCCACTCCTCATCGTGGTATTTTACATACAGTTCGTCGGTTCCACACCAACCACAACGTCCATTTATTACATCTTTCATAAGCATATATTCTTTATTTTACCCACCGTTTGAGTTTTTGAAAAAAAGTTTTCAATGTTAATTATACGATTATTCTATTTCCGGCGCTTCCCAAACACCTGTTTTATTCATTCGATAGCTTTTCTCTATCTTTTTCGGAGTGTCAGCCCCTAAAGCATAAAGTATTTCACGAGTAAACTCCAAAGCGGAAAAGCCGTTAGCAGTTACAATATTACCATCTCTTACTGCTGGTTTATCGACATAGTGGCATTCGCCTTTATAGCCTGCTCCGCCATATTCTTTCAGATAATCCAATCCGTTGCTGGTATGGTTCACCTCATTCAGGAATCCGTGCATTCCAAGAAAAACCGAAGCGTTGCAGATGCCTGCAACCAGTTTTTTGTTCCTGATGGCATCTTCTACTAACGGGACAACAAGTTCGGCACCTGGAGTAAACCAGCTCATACCTCCGATTAATACTACTCCGGCATAATCAGCAGGAATATCGTTGATACCGTAATCGGGCAATACCTTGAATCCACCGCACGAGACAACAAAGCCTTTCGTTACCGATACCGTTTTAACTACATATTTGCTCTCACTTCCGGGTTCAACTCCCCAATTTAGGTTTGGAGCAATATAGGCTCCTTCCCAATCGGCAAAATTATCGAGCAGTACAAATAAAATCTCTTGTTTCATCCTTATATTTTTTGTTTAAAGTAAATCATCTCTTTTAGTAATACCCCATCTTCAACCATTTGGTGATCGTAGTTGTCAGTAAAAAAGTTCTCCACCCGATGGGAGTATTCAAAACCACAATTCGTATAAAAATTAACGGCACCCGGCACATCGCCCGTGCCAACTATCATTTGGCGATACGTTCCAAGCAGCAGTCTATCATGGACTCCTGCTCGTCGGCAAGCAACAACAGATACAAATTCAGAGACAGATTCCCACACAGCATCTTCAGAAAGAAAATGGGTTGTATTTTTCATTACCACTTTATTTAATTCTTTCATAATAGAGCATATCGACAAATTGAGCATTTTTATATGCCCCTTTGGTAAAGATACATTTTAGTGTAAATCCAGCTTTTTCAAGCACTTTTGCACTTGCTTTATTGTAGTCAAACGGAGTAGCGAAAAGTCGAACAACCTCCGTTGTTTTAAAATAATCTTCCACAGCTTCGCTCAGGGCAGCAGACATAATGCCTTGCCCCCAATAATCTTCACCGATATAATATCCAACCTCTGCCGTAAACCGTTCAATATCCTCACTGCGTGTAAATCCGATATTACCAACGACTTCACCATCCACAACAATACCATAACAAGTCAACAGTGGGTCATTTTGCTGAAAGTTGATAAACCACGCTGCATCCTGTGAAGTATATGGATAAGGAAGAGCATCACGCAAGTTGTCCCAAACTTTTTTATTATTCAATTGCCGAGCCAAACTGTCTGCATCATTATCCATCAGTGGACGGAGCGAAAATTTATTATTATTATTCATATCATCACTTATTTTACCGTAACTATAAACACTTCACTACCAGACGTAAAGTTATTATCACCCAACAGTAGAGAACTTGCCGCACAACAGCAAAATTTCACTGTCATTTTTTGAGTATCCTCTTTAGATAGTCGATATTCAGCAAATTCACTGTCTCAAAAACTCCTTTATAAAACACAGCAAAATTATTGAAGACACAAGGTAATTCCTTAGCTTTTTGCAACGTATCTACTTGAATTAAAGATACAGGAAAGTCATTCATCACACAATACTGCGCTATCGTCTCAATGTATTGATAAACGTAGGGGCATTGCATATCATAATAAATCGTCAGCTCTTCATTCTCTATTTTCAGCTTTTTAGCATTTTGTGCAAATGTCGGTACAGTTCCGTCAAAAGAAAGAGCAAGCAATTCATATCCGTTATCGGTAGTATCAACCACCTCAAAACCAAATTTCTTTGCAAATGATTGATCGGAAAGCCAGTTCTTCTGTTTTTTTGCCCCAAGCATACAAATACCGGACTTCCCCTTTTCTCTGGCATCAGCCAAACAATACTCCATCAACGATTTCCCATATCCGTTTCCTTTCGGACTACCCAAAACCCATAAGCAATACATATAATAATAGTTGTCACCTATTATGGGAACCCAAGCTGTCTCAAGAGGTGCATATTCAATAAAAACCGTAGCTTTTGCATTTAACTTTCTAAAGACATGCCCCTCGTTTAGCCGGTCAGAAAGCCATTTTCGTTTGGCATCAATACCTGGGTGGGCTTTCTTACTACGGATAATGCAGCACAAATGCTCATTGACAAGGTTCTCCGTTGTTAAGTTTACAAAATCAGTATTCATATGTATCTCTTACTTCAAATTGGATATTATCAATATAACCGGTCACAATCATATCGCTTTTTTACCGATGTTGGCAGATTGTAAAATACAAATATAGTGAATTTATGCAGATCGCCTCTATTTATGCAAACTGTTTCTCAATAATGAATACCTCCTCTCTTTATGTTCCTTATCGACCGAAAGGCCTGAATTCAGCTATTCCAGTTAGCCAGGTTTTATTTCATGCAATCAATATATTACAAATGAATATCTGATGTTGAAGAAAAAATATAAAATATTTTGTATAAAGCCATCCTTGCTTTACTGAAATATACTACTTTTGCACGATATGAATCAATATATGAAAATCATTGTCCCAAAATTTAAATATATTCTTGGTTTTATTCTCTTATTAGGAACTTTCTTATGCGGATATAATTTCAAACAGTGGTATGTCATAAATCACCGGGTGAAAAAACAGATATCTCTCGTATATTCTTTTTCAAGGAACAGTGTTGGCTACGGAAATTTTGAGAAACTTATCACCCGGGAACTAAGAAAAAAAGGCATAGAACCCATATTCAATCAATTTTATCTCGACTGTAATCAATTCAATCCTGAAGTTTGTCTTAATAACATAAATAAATACCTCGACGGTATTAAAAGCAAACCAATGGACCTCATTCTCGCAGTAGGAGATCAGGCTACCTTTTCTTTATTATCAACCCGGCACCGTCTCCTGTCTTCTATTCCGGTAGTAGCCTGTAATGTACATTTCCCCGATGAAAAACTTATAAAAGAATACAGTACTAAAGATATTTATATTCTCAGAGACAGTCCGGACTTTAAAAGCAATATAGATTTCATACAATCATTACAACCTAAAGCAGAAATAGAAATTGTATACAATATTGACCTGACCACACTCGGACGTAAATCTTATGATTTATTGACCAAGGTTGTGGATAGAAGGAACGTACAAATCTTAGGTCATAAGTCAGCATATTCCATGGAATATGAATACAAGGAAATGAACGAAATGATGAAGTACTACAATCTTATGGCTGCCGTAGCAAACGACCGTATCAAAGTCAAAAAAGATAAGTTAACCGTAAGCCTTTGTCCTTTCCGCTATATAAAAGGAGCTTCTTTACTTGTAATGATGGAAAAGTCAAAAAGTGAACAGAAGAAAAAAGCATTTTTACTCGATAAATTTGATTCAATGTCGCTCCCAATAGTAAATGCCGTTAATATACCTTCTTTCAGTTGTATTTGCGAGGGGTTCGACGAAGGAACCAAGATTGTGGGTGGCTATATGGCTACAAAAGAAATTTCCGCTAAAGTTGCCGCTGATCTATCCGTGCAATTAATGAATAAAGAAAAGACAGGCACACCTAAAATAAGTGATTTGCCCAAAGAATATGTACTCGACTGGAGTAATATTTCGGCGTATGGCAAACAGGCTACCCAGAACATTCCCCCAAATGTACGCCTTGTCAATTATCCGCTTTATGACCACTATCGTGTTGAACTCTATCTCCTTGCAATGCTATTTATTCTTGCATTCATTATCGTATCGCTCAGCTTGCTGCGAATGCGAAAACGTTCTCGGATAGAACGCAAGAATCTGCAAATACTTGAAGAAGCTCATAAACGTTTAACGCTTTCTACAGATGGAGGTCAGATATCACTGTGGAACATGCAAGAAGATACCATTGAGTTTGATACTAATTATACGCGCTTAATGGGCTTGAAACAACGCTCATTCACCAAAGACGACTTTTTACAATATGCATACCCGGATGACGTACAACTACTGAGTTCATTTTATGAAACACTTTATCAATCTCCAGGTATGGAAATACAGCGGGCACGTTTTTGCTTCAGAAAAAATGAAGACGACTACCAATGGTATGAACTACGATGCCGTAGCCTGAAAAATGCACAGGGTGAAATGATACTGGCAGGTATTATGCAGAATATCCAAAAACTGGTAGAACATGAACAACAACTGATTTTAGCCAAACAAATGGCTGAAAAAGCAGAATTGAAACAGTCCTTTCTCAACAATATAAGTCACGAGATTCGTACTCCACTCAATGCTATTGTGGGCTTTACCAACATATTGGCAGGTGAAGATGCTGATGAAATAGACCGGGAAGAAAAAGAAAGCATGCTCGAAATTATCAATCTGAATAATGAACTGCTTCTAAAGCTAATCAACGATATGCTGGAAATATCACATTTAGACTCCGGTAACATCGATTTTGAAATGAAGAATGATGATATAACAGAGATTGTCAGAGAAATATATAAGCACCATCAACCATTGATTCAACCTTCCTTAAAATTCAGTCTTGAATTGGACAACTCACTCTTCTTGCCCGCCAACATAGATCGTATTCGTTTCACACAAGTTATTTCCAACTTCCTAAGCAATGCAAATAAGTTTACCCAATGTGGCTCCATCACATTAGGATGTAAAATAGATAAAGAACATAATGAAGTTTGCGTGTACGTAAAAGATACTGGCAAGGGAATAGATGAAAAAGAACTTATGATGATTTTTGATCGTTTCTATAAAGCTGATGAATTTGAACAAGGTAGCGGTCTGGGACTATCTATCTGTAAAGTTATTATCGAAAGATTGGCAGGGCGCATAGAGGTACAGTCGGAAGTAGGCATAGGTAGTTGTTTCGCAACAATTTTACCTTTAATCCCTCTCTCTTAAGAAGCATTTATTTAGATAAATTAAGGGCTTCCCAATAGGGATATTTTTATATATCCCGGTCTTTTTATATGAGAAGGTCAACATTCCCTTGAATAAGTAAGGTAATCCATAACTTCCTGTAAATATCCATATATTAATAAATAATGCATCAAATGAAAAAATTACTCTTAGTTTTATGTGCCACAATCGGATTATTGACCGGATGTGGTGATGATGAAAATGAACCTGTTATCCCCCAAGAGTCAGAAGTGACCTTATTCGATAAAAGCACCCAGCCTATTGCCTACATAAACTATGTAGACAAAGATTCTACAATTTATATGTGGGATGGCACTCCAGTGGCTTATTTTGATGGAAAAGAAGACATCTATCATTTCAATGGCCGCTTTTTGGGATGGTATATAAATGGTGTATTATATGACACAGATGGTTATGCTGTTGCAGCCCAAAAAGGGATTGTAAGAGGAGAAATCATAATGAGTAACACTCACCTGGAATCAGTTAAAGGAGTTAAACACATAAAACCTGTTCCCCATATTCATTCATTAAAACCGATAACCCCATCTTTTAAAGATAAATGGAGTACCCGTTCACTATCCCGGCTACTTCTTCAGGGAGACAATACCTCTACAGATTCTCCAATAAAAGAGAAACAATATTAGTGTCGGAACAGAGACTTCAGACCGTCAAATATTCCCGGAAGAGCAACAGTACCATGCATCTCTTCCGGAAACTTTTTATAAACGACCCGTAGATGCCGGTTTTCCATATCGGGAACAATCTTTATTTTCAAACTATCTGCCAGCGAAAACTGATTTAATTTCACTCCGGGACGTCGCTGAGTGGCAAAAGCAACATATAGCTGTTTACCTGAGAAATCCTTCCCAGACACTTTTTCCTCCCACTGTCTCAGGAAAACTCCCTGATCCCACCATAAGCTGGGATCTATTGCCATAAACGTATCAAAGGATCCGGGATGCCGGAGAAGCATCTCTAAAGTGAACAAACCTGCATACGAGTGTCCTACCAGAATATTGCTGCTACCACCCAACACTCTTTTCTCCACTTCAGGACGCAATTCTTCCGTCAGAAAACGATAAAATTGCTCAGCCCCTCCTCCCTGCGGTTTATCCCCGGAATGAATCGTTCCATCCCGTCGTGCTGCCGAACAAGTGGGAGTAAAATCTCTGGTACGATCCGTATTTAATACAGCGACAACAATACATGGAGGTAAAGAAGAAACTTTGGAAGAAGAGAAAAAACGGGTAAATCCTACTACTGAATGAAAAAAGACATCCCCATCCAGTAAATAAAGAACAGGAAGGTTTCTAATCGAGCCCCCGGCCTGTCTTTCGGGTTCATACACCCAATAAGCCCTCTCTTCATTTAATATCTGCGAAAACAGGGTATGCCGGGTTCCTATATGGATAGCATCCTGTGCTTGCACTGAAAAAGGAGTTAGTCCTCCTATCGCAACAAGCAATATTATTATATAAACATATTTCATTTATCGGATTTTTGGTGCAAAGTTCATGGAAAATATTGAGTTTATCAATCCCCACTTCTGGGTATTTATTCCCAAAAGAACAGCTCCTTTGAAATCACCCCAAAGACTTACATGCCAAATCGTGACGTATCTACTGATTTACTTTCTTTCTTTGTATATCCACCAAAGCGATAAGAGAAATGTACTGTAAATGCCCGTGAATAGAAAGCATTATCCATATCTAAATGTTGTCCTTTAAAACGGATTTTAATGTTAGGCATCCCGGTTTCAAGAATATCACTGCAACGGGCAGATACAGTCGCCTTGTCTTTGGCAAAGCTCCATTTCAAACCAGCCGTCAGATTAAAAACACTATTTACATCAAACGTCCCCTGTATGGCAGGTGTCTGCACATTCCCATTCAGTTCTAAAGACAAACCCTTATAAACTTTAAATGTATTATCAAGTGATCCGCTGAACAACCATTTCTTCCGGTTGAAAGGTATATCAAAAAAATTGTCACAACGTTGATGCATTTGCATTCCTGTCAAAGTCAGCCGGGAATCCAGCCAACCTCCAGCTTTAAAAGGTAATATGACATTTGCACCCCACAAGCGCATATAGTTCCAGTTCGTATTTTTATAAATCAAAGCAAGCCTGTCCGTTGACTGATAGGCTGCTTGTACGAAGTAATCCGCCGTGTGCATAAAGAACATACCGAAAATATACTTTTGCTTCAGGATATAATTACCATTCAGATTGTATGTTGTCATAGGCCTTATTCCCGGAGTTCCCCACAATTCGGTATATCCATCTATATAACTGACGAATGATTGCATATCCCAATAGCTCGGATAAGTCTTATCCGTTGACAGCGAAAACTGGAGAATATGCTTAGGTGTCTTCATATAAGTGAATGTTGCTTGTGGATAAACAGCCCATTTATGATAATTACCAATGGTATAATATTCTCCCGTAGCTGAAGCTGAAAACGAAGTCCCTGTTTCATACTCCTTGCTCACCGACACATAAAAATTAGTAGTCTGCTCTTTTAACTTTGAATCCGTATTTTGTGTCTGAATACCACCGCCGACTTCATTATAAATCTGATAGTCATGGTCATTGGCAAATCTATAGGAAGCTCCGTAACCAAAGTTCCAGCCTCTGGTTAGTTGATGGCTTTGGTCTGCATAAATAGAATAACGGTCTATTTTTTGCCCGGCCAACAAATTAAAATGGCTCTGACTATTATCTTCATAATTGACGTTCAGGTTTTGTTCATTATCTGAAGTATAACGGGTATAATCTCCTCCTATTTCCAATCCGAATCCTGAATGATATTGTAGTGATATGTTATGCATACGGGTATCTATGTACTTATCAGTATTACTGGTCTGGTAGTTTCCGACAGTCCGGCTGTTATTGTGTTGATCGGGGCTAAAATTCCCTGTATAAGACACATTTAGATTGTTTTTATCATTAAAATTATATTCAAACGCTGTCCTCAAATTATGATTCCAATATTTGGTACTTATCCGGTTATTCTGATTAATCTCGTATATTTTGTTTTTCAATGTATGTCTGGAATAAATATTCATATATTCCATCTGTTTTACATCACTTGCACCATACATTACATCAAAAGCCATTTTGGGAGTAGACAACCGAAAATTACCGTTCATACTTCCACTATTGAAATAATGGTTCGTATAATCAGCATTTACTTCTCCCTGAAAAGAATAATCATTCGAACGTTTCAACACTACATTAATGACAGCCCCTCTTACATGATATTGGGGTGGCGCGCTATACATTACTTCTGCCTTTTCCACACGATCAACAGGAGTATTTCTCAATAAAGTTTCCAGCTGAGCAGCGTTCATCGTCGTAGGTTTGCCATTCAAAATAACAGTAACACTTCCGGCTCCTGCCAAAGTCAATCCCTCTTTATCTTCTTGTACGCCCGGTAACTTTGTTAAAGCCTCATAAGCATTATTCACCACCTTACCATCAGCCAATTGTGCAAGGTTATACCCCAAACGCCCCTCCTCCACTTTCACAAAAGGGCGCTCCGCCTTTATGACTACTTCATCCAAAGCATAATCTTCGGGTTCTAATGTGACAATCCCGATGTCATTCTTCACGTCTGACAGCAATCTGGTTTTATATAACAGATGTTGGATGATCAAACGATATTGCTCCGGATGATGATTCAGCAGAAACACTCCATCCGTATTCGATATCGAAGCGCCTATATAAAGGGAATCCATCGTTTGTAACACAATAGTCGCTCCATCTATTGGTTGTTGATTACTATCTACAATCTTTCCTGTTATTGTCTGGGCTTTTAGTGCTACAGCAGCAATAAACATAAATGAAAATAAGACAAATAGTTTTCGTGTCATCGTTTGTTCTTTTAGGAAGCAAAAAGTGCTACACTATATTTGTCTGCAAAGGTATTGAATATAGTCCTGTTCTTAGAAACTAATTATGAAAGATTATGAACATATAAAAAAACTAATGAATCGGATAGATGGGCATAACCCTAAAATCAGACTATGCCCTTATTTTTATCTATCATTTGCCCAATCCTACCAAATACCCTACTATTTTGGGGTCATAATATGAAAAGAATAAACTTTCTTTTTTATCCAGTTTTGCAATTTCTTCCATATCATTAGCTGACAAAGCAGATAAAAACCGATCTTCAAAAATCAGCGCATAACCGTTTGTTATATGATTCGTATCCCAACTCCGTATTTCCCCCGGCTGAGAAAAAAACACGTCGCAAGGAGTCGCTTCATAATTCTGATTATCAATAGAGAAACTCCCCTCCCCCTCAGTGATGAAAGTGATATCATAATATGTCAATGTATGAATAGGGTTTTCGGATAAAAACCTTTTTATGTATTTTAATTCTACAACATCAATTAATAATTCACTTCCATACTTAGTCTTGTAAAAAGTATATTGAGGAATCGGGTTCTTCATATTCTATATTTAACTTCTGAATAAATATCCAGCAAAGATATTGAATCTCACGAAACTTTTATCACTCCATATACTTTCTTTATACTCATCTATTAAGGCTCTCTCTATTGATGATTCATTTATGCTTCTATCTCCTTCGTAGCTTCTGCATATTGATTGTTATCGACCGGTTCCAGCCAGGTATTTTTATTTGTCTGTGGATTGGTTTCAATAGCAAGATGAGAAAACCAACTAAACATTTCAGACTATTTATCACCTGTAAGAAATACGCTGATCTTTTTCGCTTCTTCTTTCATATCTGATATTTCACCACAGAGGGCACAGAGTTCCACAGAGTTTTTAGACAGAAGAACATTACTCTGTCTCTAACATCGCTGGCACAGGCTAAAAGAGTAACTTCAATCGTAAATAGTAAATCGTCTAATCGTAAATAGATTCAGTTTTAAACCATACAAACAATACCTACAACAAAAAATATGTACTTTTGCAAAACTTTTTTTAGACCTATTATTTTATTCGATGCAATGAGCAAAACAAAAGGTATTTTATATGCAGCAGTGTCCTCCTCTACTTTTGGACTGGCACCCTTCTTCTCTATCATGCTTCTCACAACAGGATTCTCCTCATTTGAAGTACTGAGCTACCGTTGGGGAGTCGCTTCTGCTACATTAATACTTTTCGGTTTAATATCCGGATGCAGTTTCCGGTTAAATAAAAAGGATTTCGGTACTGTGTTTTTATTGAGTTTATTCCGGGCAGCCACATCACTGAGTCTGGTGATTGCTTATCAGAATATAGCCAGTGGAGTGGCCTCTATCATTCATTTCATGTACCCGTTGGGCGTAGCTTTAGCTATGATGCTCTTTTTCCATGAAAAGAAGTCACTATGGACTATTACAGCTATCCTGGTATCTATCGCCGGAGCTGTATTTCTTTCATCGGGAGACATCAGTCACAGTGGAGGTAACACTACCGTAGGAATCATAGCCGCCTGCATCTCTGTATTTTCTTATGGAGGCTATATCATAGGAGTACGAAAAAGCCGTGCAGTGCAGATCAACTCTACTGTGCTCACTTGCTATGTAATGGGAATAGGCGCTCTCCTTTTTATTATATGCGGCAGTTTCACCAGCGGTATCCGGATCGTGACAGACTGGAATACATGGCTGTATATATTAGGACTTGCCTTACCTGCCACCGCCATCTCTAACATGGCTCTGATCAAAGCAATCAAACACATCGGTCCTACCCTTACGTCTATCTTCGGAGCCATGGAACCTCTAACAGCTGTCATCATAGGGACGCTCATTTTTCAGGAATTGTTCACTCTAAAGAGTGTTATAGGAATTGTTCTGATAGTAACAGCAGTTACTATCGTAGTTTTTAGAGAAAAGCGATCAGCGATAAACAATCATTCATCATCCACCGCAAATCATTTACCGTAAAAAAATATCTTTATCAATCGAAAACAAATCCATTCCGGCAGGTGTTGGTATAGGCAGTAAATAATAAAACCTAGACCAAAACGGAAATGAAAACAATTAAATTAATTTTAGCAGTAGGATTTCTGCTCGCCTTTGCTACGGGTACATATGCCCAAAAGCAAAGAACTCAAACCTATCTACCCAAATTTGCCATTAAAACAAATGCCCTCTACTGGGCCACAAGTACTCCCAACTTAGGATTTGAAATAGGACTGGCAAAGAAATTAACTCTTGATGTATCGGGCAATTACAACCCCTGGAAGTTTTCGGACAACAAACAGTTCAAGCATTGGTTAGTACAGCCTGAACTACGTTACTGGCTCTGCGAACGTTTTAATGGCAGTTTCTTCGGCCTGCACGGACACTATGCCGATGTGGACATCAGTAACCTTGACATGTTCGGACTGGGGCATGACCGGTATGATGGTAAACTTTACGGTGCTGGTATATCTTACGGCTATCAGTGGATATTAAACAAACGCTGGAGTATGGAAGCCACCATCGGGCTTGGCTACGCTCACATCAAATATGACAAATATGAACCGGGAGACAACGGTCAGAAATTAGGTCATAATACTAAAGACTATTTCGGTCCTACTAAAGTAGGCCTTAGCTTCATCTACATTATTAAATAATAACCTATAAACCAACTGTAACAATGAAAAGAAATATTATATATCTCCTGCTGGCACTTGTCATAGCACTTCCCGCCAGTGCCCAGAAACTTTACAATGATGCCATCAGTTTATCTGACGTATCACTGTGGCAACAGGGCAACTCTCTTTATATCAGCATGACGATCGATATGAAGAATCTTGTAGTTAGTCCCCAACGTTCACTTACGCTGACTCCGCTGCTGACAGACGGCCAGCACAATGTACCCTTACAGGATATTATAATCAACGGTCGTCGTCGCCAGAAAGCATATATACGGGGTTTGGCAATAGAAAAAGAAAAACCTGCAGGTATCGTTATCCCTTATGATAAAAGAGAAGTACTAAACTATACGCAGGTAATCCCTTATCAGCCATGGATGCAAAATGCAGCACTGAATCTGGTTGAAAACCTCTGCGGTTGTGGCAATAATGAAGAGATGATTGCACAGGAACTCATTACCAACGATGTATCTACCGAGGCGAAACGTCTGGCAGCCATGTCTCCGATAGTCGCTTATATTCAACCAGCTGTAGAAGTAGTAAAAACCCGTAGCGAACAATACGAGGCTCATCTGGATTTCCCGGTAAGCAAATCTGTTATCCTGACCGATTTCATGAACAATCATAAAGAGTTGATGAATATTCACTCTATGTTCGATAAAGTGCAGAATGATAAGAATCTCACCATAACCGGTATCAGTATTGAAGGTTTTGCTTCTCCCGAAGGTCCTTTGAAATTCAACGAACAGCTTTCTCAGAAACGTGCCGAAGCACTGAAGAAATACCTGAGTGAGAATGAAAAAGTTCCGGCCAACCTCTATAAGGTATCCTTTGGCGGTGAAAACTGGGATGGATTGGTGAAAGCCTTGGAAGCTTCTTCCATGAAAGACAAAGAGACGTTTATCAATATCATTAAAAATACCAGCGATGATGCTTTGCGCAAAAAAGAAATTATGCGTGTAGCAGGTGGCGTTCCTTACCGTGTCATGTTGAAAGATATCTATCCGGGATTACGTAAAGTAGATTGCAAGATAGATTATACTGTAGTAAACTTCGATGTTGAACAAGGACGTATCGTTATCAAAACAAATCCGAAATACCTGAGTCTGAACGAGATGTACCAGGTAGCCAACAGCTATCCGAAAGGAAGTGACGACTTTGTAAACGTGTTCGATATTGCCGTACGCATGTACCCGAACGATGAAGTAGCCAACTTAAATGCCGCTGCCGTAGCATTAAGCAAGAAAGATGTGAGAACTGCCATAAAGTTTATGGAAAAGGCAAACAAACAGACTGCCGAATATATCAATAATAGTGGTGTATACGATTTCCTTAACGGGGATATAAATCAGTCCATTGCAGCTTTCACGCAAGCTGCCCACATGGGTAATGAAGCAGCAAAAGCCAACTTGAAGCAATTGCAAAAAATACTGGATATGAAGAAGATGCCTAACAAATAGACATCCCATCTGATAAAAAAAGTCCGGATATGGTTAACTAAATAAATCATATCCGGACTTTTTATTCAACTCCATAATGTAACTTATCGTTTTTTGTTTAAATCCGGCATATCACGGATAAAATCATAAAAAAATTTGCTTTTCGGACAGTCAAAACGATCTCCAGTTTTGTTATAAGAATATTATACATTATTAAATCTGACGATTATGACACTGATTCTTGCTATTATTCCGGTTTTACTCCTTATTGTATTAATGGCTTTTTTAAAAATGCCAGGCGATAAAAGTAGTGTCATATCTCTCATTGTAACGATGCTGATAGCCATCTTTGGTTTCCATTTTGCAGTGGACGATCTTGCTTATTCATTCCTCTATGGTGCATTGAAAGCAGTTTCTCCCATCCTGATTATTATCGTAATGGCTATTTTCAGCTATAACGTATTGCTAAAGACCCAAAAAATGGAAATCATCAAGCAACAATTTTCCTCTATCTCTACTGATAAAAGCATTCAGGTATTACTATTGACATGGGGATTCGGAGGGTTACTTGAAGCAATGGCGGGCTTCGGTACCGCAGTTGCTATCCCTGCCGCTATACTTATCAGCCTTGGTTTCAAACCCGTTTTCTCGGCAGTAGTAAGCTTAATAGCCAACAGCGTGGCCACGGCTTTTGGAGCTATCGGCACACCGGTACTTGTATTGGCTAAAGAAACCAATCTGGATGTATTAACCTTAAGCACCAATGTCGTGCTACAGCTTTCCGTACTTATGTTCCTCATCCCATTGGTACTACTTTTTCTCACAGACCCCAAATTGAAATCACTACCCAAGAATGTGTTCCTCGCACTATTAGTGGGTGGTGTATCCCTTGTCAGCCAATATGTAGCCGCACGTTATATGGGAGCAGAATCCCCGGCCATTATCGGTAGTATTCTTTCTATTATCGTAATCGTGATTTATGGTAAACTCACAGCTTCTAAAGAAGAGAAAACACGCAAAAGTTCTCTTCGCGGAAAAGATATCCTGAATGCATGGAGTATTTATCTGCTCATTCTCTTACTGATAATCCTGACCAGTCCCCTATTCCCGGGACTGCGCAATACACTTGAGAACAACTGGATAACACGTATCAGCCTTCCTATCAATGACTCTACAGTGAACTATACCATCTCATGGCTTACCCATGCAGGTGTACTTCTCTTTGTCGGTACTTTTATTGGCGGACTAATACAAGGTGCAAAAGTCAAAGACCTATTCATCGTACTTTGGAATACTGTGAAGCAGTTGAAAAAAACATTCATCACAGTAATCTGCCTTGTCGGCCTGTCAACCATCATGGATACTGCCGGGATGATCTCGGTTATTGCTACTGCCTTAGCTACTGCCACAGGTAGTCTTTATCCGCTTTTCGCACCGGTTATCGGATGTTTAGGTACATTTATCACCGGTAGTGATACTTCATCCAACATTCTTTTCGGAAAACTACAAGCCAGCGTTGCCGGCCATATCAATGTAAACCCCGACTGGCTATCAGCCGCTAATACGGTAGGTGCTACCGGAGGAAAAATCATTTCTCCCCAAAGTATCGCCATAGCTACTTCAGCAAGTAATCAACAGGGAAAAGAGGGCGAAATTCTGAAAGCAGCCATCCCTTATGCACTTGCCTATATAGTGATAACAGGAATCATTGTATTTATTTTCAGCTAAAAAGTTAAGTTACGGAAGAAAAGACTTATTAAACTCATCGGGCATATCTTACTGACACGTATGTACGTCATACAGGAAGACGGAAGTAAATTTGAATCTTTATTAATCGCTCCCCTTTCCGTCCTGCTTGAATACCGCGACCAGGGAGTAGGTTCCGCACTAATCAAAAAGGGCCTGAAGCGCGGGCGTGAAATGGGATATAAAGCTGTATTCCTCTGTGGAGATCCTAATTATTATCACCGGTTCGGTTTTAAATCAATTAGTGAATTCGGACTCACCAATCCCGATATTCCCGAACCATACGTGATGGGATATGAACTGGAAGCTGGTGCATTGGATCATGTTACAGGGATAGCAAAGCTCGTATAATTATAATTTCCGGATAGGATGAAAAAGAAAGCCGATATGTCTCTTGTGAAAAGAGATGTATCGGCATATTATTTCTTGTATCGTATTAGTAAAATACCTTAGAAAATTTCAGATAGTATCTGGGATTTGATCTTCTCCCATGAAATATCAGTCAACATATACGGCATTATATCTTCTTCGGCATCATCAAAATATGCCAAACTTTTCATTGCCATAAAAGTGGAACCATCAGGATATTTCTGAGAATAGAAATCTAATATCTTATTTATAGAAAAGCGCTGCAGCAAGAAAGCAATATCAATAAAATCTTTCTTAGTTCCCCTACCAATGATAGCCGTAATCTTCATTGCTGCTATATCCCTTAAACTTGCCATTCGGATACCTTGCATCACCACTGCATCGTCAATCCAGGAATATTGATAATCGACGACATCAATCTTAACATTATTCAACTGATATATATGAATATGCGGTGATTCTTTCAGAACAACCAGCGAGCCGATTTGTTCCAGAGCCATCGTCAACTCATCCTTACTTGCATCCACTGTACCAAAGAAATCTAAGTCGACAGACTTTCGATGCCCTATTTGTAAAGCCAACGCAGTACCTCCTACCAAACGAGTATTATGAAGTATAGGTATACTCTGCAACTTTTTCAGAAGTTCCAGTGTTGTGGAATCGACTGTTGATAAGTGTAACATCTGAACTTTTCTTTAGGAGTATTTGATATTGCAGCAACATAAGCCAAAGCACGAGGTTCCAATTCCCTCATTTTTTTTGCCTCCTCTACAATTTTCGGCAAACCATAATATGAACGAATTATTATCCAATCATTCCACATCCCATATTCCAGCACCCTTTTTATTATGTATTTAGGATACTGTTCTAGGTCAATATCTTCTTTTCGTATATCCCAAAAAAGATGACTGGAAAACGCATTTATACATTCATTTGCTGACATAGAAATTTTTCTTTGAAAACAAAGGTAATGCATTTTATTCAATTTACAAATCTTTCTTTCTCAGATAATAAGGATTAATTGAATTTATGTAAGCAGAAGAACCTCTTCATAAATAATAGATATAGCATGCTTAATAAAAAGACACTACCCAATAAATACCAGTATCCATATTCCCGTAATATCAAATACCCTATTACAACAATTGCCTGCATCATCATATAAATCAATGCCACCACCACATGAGGTATTCTCAGTTCATTAGCCATAATCTGATACATATGTTTCCGGTGAGGTAAACCAATGTTTTCATGCAGCATCAATCGATGAACAATAGTTAACACACTATCTATCCCATACACTACTAACAGTATAATCCAGCTAAAATCCCCGGTTTGAATAATCAACCTCCCAATCAAAAAAAGAATGGTAAATGCAATACTAACCGCCCCCACATCTCCGGCAAAACACTTCGCCCTCTTTCGGAAATTAAAGAAATTGAAAACCAGCACAGCACACAGCATTGTATAAATAAGATCCGGCTCAACAAACGAAACAACCGAATGATTAATAAATGCTAAAGTTCCAAGTATGATCAAAGAATATCCTCCCGTGATCCCATTGATGCCATCCATAAAGTTATAAGCATTGATAATACCTGTGCAAATGATTAACGCTACAAGGATTGTCCACCAGGGAAGAGAGAATAATCCCCATTGATAAAACATCAATCCCATAGCCGAAAAATGAAACACCAATCGTAATACCTGAGAAGTAGATCGGATATCATCAATAAAACTGATTAAGGTGATCAATGTCAGGGCAAGCATGAACCAGGGATATTCAAAATGATTCGTAAGGAAATAAGCCAATACGCCAAAATAGAAGATAACTCCCCCACCCCGTAAAGTGATCCGGGCATGTGAACTACGCTCATTGGGTTTATCGATGATGTTGTATTTATCAGCGATATAAAAATAAAAAAGTTCTGCTAAGAAGAGCAGAACTAAGATTATTAAATAATACACAGCTTTATATATTTAAAAAGTATCTTTAATCGTAAGTCGTAAATCGTCCAATTGTAAATCATTCAAAGGACTTTATTGTCTTTATCAGTCCTTCTTTTGCAGTAACAGGCATTTTATCTATCCCCAAAGCTGCTTTTATCTTTGCGTTACTTACTACATAATTCTCCGTTAGCTTCCGAAGCCGTTCTGTATTCAAAGGCAGATGAAATAAAGTACCAATCCCGGCACATCCTTCCATTATCCCCCTATTTATTTTCCAAATGCGAGATTTCTTTCCCATTACTTCACATATAATAGTTATCAGTTCATTAGTAGACATCGCTTCATCATCCCCCATATGATAGATACCACCCGGAACGTCTTTCGTCAATAGTCCTTCTACCACGTAGCAAAGATTATCTATCGAAGTAAACGAACGACGATTCTCAAAAGCTCCCAAAGGCCACGGAATGCCTTTCTTCACCACATTATAAAGCAAATTCAGGTTCCCTTTATTTCCCGGCCCATGTATCATACAAGGTCTTAATATATAAACCTGCTTGTTCAATTGACAGTGGACAGTGGACAATTGACAATTAGCTGCGCTATCATGCTGCATAGCAACTGTCAATTGTCCATTGTCAACTGTCAATTGTTCACCATCAACTGTCAATTTATTAATAATGTACTCTTCTGCCCTGATTTTACTTTCTCCATAAGGACCAACAGGAGTTGGAATAACATCCTCGGTGAGTATATCCCCCACAACGCTATCGGCAGCAGCTTTTACAGAACTGAAAAAGATAAATTTCTTGGCAGAAGATTGAAGAAAGAAATCAAAAATTTTCTGAGTTAAGCCGGTGTTGATATCAAAATAAGATTGGGCAATTGATTGATTTTTCGTGTCATGAGCTTTACCTGCAAGATGAATGATAGCATCAAATTGAGGTAGTTTTTGAAATAAGGAACAAGATGCTTCTATCTCTTTCCAAAGAAAAGTTTTCATCACTCCCTCTTTCTCGGGAGCAATGATATCAAGGCCGTAAAGAGTATGATGAACTTTTAAAGCCATAATAAGATTGGAACCCACAAAACCATGAGCACCGGTAATAAGTATATTCATTCTTTTACCAATAACAATTCAAATACTTTCACTAAATACTTCAAGAATAAAAGCGGCATGCAAGTCCAAATACCATTTTCTTTACAAGCTCTGACTATCTCTTTATTCAATAAAATATTGCTTCTTATAGATGCGGTACTGGTACCCCCTGTACGCATTTTCATAAAATCGAATGGCAAATATTGACTTTTCAATTGATGTACATACAAGAAACGAATAAGGAGCTCATAATCAGCAGCTATTTTATAATCGGTCTTATAGTAACCAAACTCTTCAAAATATTTTCGATAAGTGAAAAAAGTGGGATGAGCAGGCATAAAACCAAATCGAAATATCTCAGGAGTAAACCTCTTAGAAGAGTAATAACGTACTGTTTTATCTAAATTCTGAGGATTTACAAAACGCACGTCTCCATAAACAGCTTGTATATCATCATTCTTGAAGGCTTCAGAAACCTTCATTACAGTATCCTTTCTATGATAAAAATCATCCGAGTTAATAATGCCGATAATATCTCCGGTAGCCATCCGGATACCTTTATTCATGGCATCATAAAGACCTTTATCTTTCTCACTGATCCATTTTAGTTGGCCATGAAACAAAGGTTCATACTCTTTTATTATATCAATGGTTTTATCTTGAGAACAGCCATCTACAATAATATATTCAATATCCGGATAAGTCTGAGATAAAACAGATTGAATGGTATCACGAAGAGTTCGGTAACTATTAAAAGTTACGGTAACTAAAGAAATTTTCATCAAAAACAGTCTGATTCTATTAAATTTTATCTCTCATACCACACCTTTTGATATTGTGAGAATATCGATTTCATGGTATAGCATGCCAGTACTTTTCTCTTTCCGTTAATAGCATAATCAAGATGATTATCAACACCGGAAAACTTATCAAGCACTTCTATTATTGCATCCGCCGATTTTGCTTCAAAACATATCCCAGCAGCCTGTTCACTATCCGCATCTATCATATCCCGAATGGCTCCTACCGGAGTAGCCAACACCGGACACCCCATCGCCATCGCCTCAAGTACTACATTAGGGAATCCCTCTGTATAAGATGGTAGTATGATAGCATCGGCCTTGCTCATATATTCAAGTACTACCTCCGATGGTTGATTACCCAAGAGACAAAACCAGTCACCCTCTCTCCGTTGGGAAATAGTCAACAAATCATTTTTTATTTTTTCATCATAAGGACCTATCATAGTCAAATGAAACTCATTTCTCAATTGAGAAAAAGCATCTAATAATTCATATACTCCTTTAGTCCTTATTATCTGCCCTACAAAAACATAATGATTTTTTTGTTTCTCTTCCACATCTTGATTTGCCAACAAAGCTACTTTAGGCGAACAAGGATTACCTATGAGTCTTGTTTTACTTTCAAACCCGGTATCACATAAAGCCTTATAGGAAGGAGCATCTATAACAATAATCCGGTATGCATGTTTCATATTAAAGCATAACAAGTTCCATTCCCAGTTTTTGCGCTCACTTAATTCTGGTATCCGACCAAAACGATAATGAAAAATACATTTCGCCCTAAAACACTTGGCTATAATAAGATAAAACACATCTTTACATAGAGAAAGTGACCCTGGGGTAGCTATATGAATCACAGCAGGATGATGCTTTAAACATCCTGTAGTCAGCAAATAAAAGATACGTAAAGTATCCACTATTCCACTTATCAACCTATAAACCGGATGACGGGCTTTATTCGGACTTTTATACTTAATAGAACCGTCTACATGAATCACATTTTGAATATTCGCCTGCTGAATATACTCCAACATATTTTTAGTCCAACTTGTAATTCCTCCTGTAGGAAACAATGGAGATAAGAATATGACATTCCTTCTATTTCTCATCTTATCACTCTTGCAAGATTTCTTCCTATTACTACATGATCCGAGAAAGTTCCGGATACAACACTACCACCCCCAACAATAAATACACAAATCTGCCTCATCATTTCACAATTTCATAAATAAATAGGCAATACATAACATGAAGTAGATACCTAAACCTCTTTTTTGGTTCTTTACTATATAAAAAGGGTATCTTTCTTTTGCCATAACATAAAAAATATAGAGAACGGGATACATACAAATAAGTCGACGGGGGTTAATATTACTTGAATTCGCTAATAAAAAAAACAAAAAGATTAACACTGAAAGAATAAGAATATTAGGAAGTGATTTCCGATAATCCTTAAAACGAATAATTTGAATAACACAAAACCATACAACAAACCAAAACGCAGGAGCTATCATCTGTGTTAAACCGATAATTAACTGAGGGAAATCTTTAGCATCAGCCACTAAGTTCCATGAAGGAAAAGGAAACATTTGAGAATATAATATGATTACAAGTTCTTTTATCCCCGTAGGTAATCGATAAATATGTTTCCCCAACCCACCTTCCTCTGCTACCGCCTGAGTGGTATGTTGATAACGTTCTAAAGTTCCCTGAAAAGCCATTATATCAGGAATAATTAAAACACTCAAGCATAGCATTATAACAACACCTATGGTAATTAAACTATAACGAACAATTTTACTTCCTTTAGTTTGCTCGTATACATAAAGTAATGGCATAAAAAGCATGAATAGCCCATGTTCTACTCGAAAATAAAATGTAATAAAGGCCAATACACACAACACCAATAGCCGATAAAATTTAAAAGAAGAATATAACAAAGATAAACCAATTGTATATAATAGTGCGATATGTATATCCCTCAATATCCAAGGTGAATAATAAAATATATATGAACAAAAAACAAAAACAATTGTACTTTTAAAAGCCCTTTTCACAGAAACAAAAGTAGTTAATATACGGAAAACAAAGACAGGTATTAATGCTGCCAAAAATGAAACATTCAATATTTGAAAAAGAACATTATTACCTCCTAAACAATGATTCGCAAAATAGGAGGTGATACCTAAATAAAAATAAGCTCCTTGATTTTCTGTTAAGATAAGATATACCTGATCAGTAAAGCAACCATCAAAAATAGATTTCAAATTGGGGAGTCTTCCTAAATATTGACTCATTTCATAGAAATTCTCCTGATCAGGATATTGAAAGAATGAATTATTATTTATTGCATACGCCCAATACGCAAATAAGGCAAAAATAAAATATAATAAAGAAGACAATAAAAATATTTTCAGTGCCTTTTTCCTCTCCACTATCGTATCAAAAATAATATAAGATATACAGAAACAAGATAAAATAAAAAAAAGGTATAGCACCGCAATTGCAAAAAAAATCATTTTCTAAATAAGTCTGCTAAGCATATGTATCATCAATCAGTCTCTCCCAATTAAACTCATATTTCATTCTGTCGATATTGCTCAATGCAAACTTTTCCAACTCATCATTAGATTTATTACATATTGTCGCCATACTATTTGAGAGTTCTAAAACATCAAAAGCACATAATAATCCATTTTCTCCCTCTATAACCAACTCATTGGTGGCTGTCAAGATATTATTTCCATCAGATTTATAACCTACAACAGGTAACCCACACGACATGGCTTCTAAAAGTGTTTGCCCGAAAGCTTCATAACGCGAAGTCATCATGAAGCAATCGGATAAATTGTAAAATTCATAAGGATAAGAAGTTGCATCAAAAAATAGTATTCTATCAATCAGTTTCTTTTCTTTAACTATTTTTACCAATCTTGGTTTATCAGGTCCGTCTCCAACTATTAAAACTTTAGATTTTCTTTTTACTTCATCCGGCAAATTATCATAGGCCCAAATTACATCAGAAAAACCTTTTGCTTCAATAATTCGTCCCAAACATAGAAAAATAAATGTATTTTCCAAACCTCGTTCTATCTTACTTTTCCATCTGTTTTCCGGATCAAATTTAAAAACATTTGTGTCAACACCGGGTTTTACCACAGATACTGTTCTTCGGCTTACTAATTTATCTATTTGAGACTTCATATTTAAGCTAAAGGCAAAACAGTCCGCGCATCTATTAAAAGCTATATTTTGTAACCAAACGTCCAAACGGATATTCATATTTATCAAAAGCCACTCTTTAAACCTCTCCTTAAAAGAAAGCCCTTCTCTCCTCCTATCATTAAGCCCCTTAACCATACTTGGAACTATATAAGCAACATTCTCCATACCTGCCAATATTGCAGCACATACCATAATATGGTGGCGTGCTACAATTCGAACATTTTTTCCATATTTTTTTTTCAACTGCCGGTATCCAATCCAAGCTGAATAAACAGCAAACACGGAGTCAAGAAAGAAAAAAAGATTAACAGTATGAATTTTCCTGAAACGGTATATGTTTATTCGATTATTTCTTTCAAATAATGGTAACCGTTCATTTTTATTTTTAGATAGATCACTAACATAAATAACCGATTCATATCCCATCTCCAATGCAGATTGAGACATATAGTGAAGTGAGTTTTCAACTCCACCAATTATCGGTTTATATGTTAAATTTGCAAATATAATTACCTTCATAATGTATTTTCATTTTATATGACGGAGCAAATTTCGCATAAATAATAATCCCTTTTGCTTATGCTGTGCATGACTCTCCGGTCCGGAAAAATTATGTTTTTCCATATTAAGATAACAACTTTCAATAATATCATCAAAACCACATTGAATGTTTTGTTGATAGTAGCAGCAGAAAGTATTAAAAACCCAAGCATCCGAGCGAATCATATCTTTTTTTTCCTGTGGAATACCTTCAGTATTCAAAATCGGATAAAAATAAGTTCCATTCCATGCATTTTTCACTATCCAATTAATAATCTTCTTTATCAGATCATCTGCCCCATTTATTTTTTGTTTCAAACTTATCTGAGCCATCATTAATCCTGAAGCGACCGAGCATAAACCCCAGGTATGAATATAACCTTTAAAAAAAAGATCGCTATTGGTGTAAGGTGGTATCTCAAAGTCATCAGATAGAGAAATAATATGCTCAGAAGCATTTCTTATTATGTCTTCTTGAAGTGTATCAAAACTCACCATTTGTGCCAGCGAATGCATTTCAACTTGTTGCATTTGATGATAATAATCAATCTTACCCAGAAATTCAGTAGAAAGATCTGTCCGATCCTGCACCGGATAATACCAGAATTTTCCTGAATGGCTGTGAGTTGCAAACATGGATTTCTCAAGATAATTGATCATACCTTTATAAATGTCATTCAATTCCTGATCTTTAATTTTATATACACCTAAATAATATCCCAGAGCACCACAAGCAAACGACGTACCGTTATAAACCATTATTTCTTTTGTATTATATGGCGAATAAGGAATTGCAAAAATATTTTCTCCTTTTTTCCGGGCAAATTTCCTTATCCACTCTGCAGCTCTGGCAGCATAGGGTTCTATTTCATCATACTTATTAAAAACACGTGCATATTCCGTTAATGCCAATAACCCTACCAATTCAGGTGAAGTCGAATCTCCTTTCTTATGCAACATGCCAAAATTAAAATCATAACCAATATCAAATCCACCGTCCGGCCGTTGTATATGTTTCAATAGCGCTACGACTTTATCACAACGTTTCTCCCATTTACTTTCTTTTGTGGTCTCATACATTCTCAAACAGCCCAACAAAACCTCATAAATAGTTTGGCTACAATATTTTACATAAGGGAATGGAAACAACACCCTATATATCTTCAGTAATATTTTTTTCATTTTTTGTAGAAAAAAAGTAACGGTTTTATATTCACATTTAATATCTTCAACGAAAGCAGTACAGACAATAAATAAAGACACAAACGAATTACAAAAGCAATATCATAATGATTTAACGCAACAAAAAAACACAGAACAATAAATAAAACACCCAATGTTCTCATACTAAAAAGTCTTATCTTACATTGGTATATTAGCAGATAAATTAAATTTATTTGAGCAACGACAGTAGTAATTATAAAGGCAATAATTATACCTAAAATACCATATCGCGTTACAAATAATACAGATAATATAATTTGCAGAAGCACCATTATTGCATTCATTGTAAAATATGACCTGTTTTTTTCTTTTGCAATAATAATCATAGCATGTACATTTCCTAAGCTACCTATGAAATATCTTAATATCAATAATAAAAACCACCAATTATTGAGTGCTATTTTATTTGCAAACAGTCCTAAAACCTCTTTATTAAACAATATAAAAGTCAAAGCAATAGAAAAAGTCAAAAGAAGCGTATATTTAGCCACTTTATGATATTGTTTTGTCAACTGTGCATTTTCATCTTTTCCGTTACATCGCAAAAGTGACGCAAAAGTTGATTGAAAAACATTTCCAAGTTTTATAGGAATGAAAGTAACAAGACTGGCTATTTGAACGATTAAAAAATATTGTGCCAACTCATTAGCGCCTAGATAACTCAAAACGATAATCTGATCTACATATAAATATAAAAAAGTCAAAATTGTACCTAAGTGAATAAATATAGCTTGACTCCAATATCCTTGTGGTAAAAACCACTTAAACGAAACAGGTAATTTTTTACTTAGAGCAAAAATAGCCATACAAAAGACTATACACCAAACTGAACCTATTAAAAGAAAAAAACTGTTTAACTCGTTTCCCTTGAAGTAAGAAAAATATCCTCCTAAAACCAAGAGTAAAAAAGTGGTAACAGCAAAAATCTGACTATTACTTAAGCATGCAGATAATTTATATTCGCGCAAACCGATAAGGGCACTAACAGCAACTTGAGCCAATCCAAAAAAGAAAGTAAAAAAGAACATTATCCACCAATTAGAAATTCTTAATTCTCCAATAATCTCTTTCGGTAAATACGGATATAAATAATAAAATATTAAGAACATTACTAACATTAGTACTATGGAATTTACATAGCTACTAACTACAAATCGAAATTGCTTTGCTTTTTCATCTATTTTAGGTAAAAAAGTAGAATATACATTAGTCGCCCCAAAAATAAAGAATGTACTTATCAAGCCTATCAGTATGTTTATCAAAGCAAAAGCAGATACTGCTTCTACACTTATCTTAGACAATAACCAATTTCTCAGATAACCTAATGGAAGGGATAAAATAGAAAAAAAGGAAAAAAACAGTACCCCTAATTTCAGTCTACTTATATCTTTATGCATTATTATATAAATTCTCGAGTTGTTGCATCATTTTTTCTATAGAATAGCCAGCATTGGATATGAATATACTCATATCTTTTCTCACATTAACTTCTGCCATACACAGAATTTTTTCAGCCCACACTTGCGGGTGTGCATCTAATGATTCAAATTCTAAAAGGTTTGTAATCTTCACTTCCCTAGGAACCTTATCTGACGCTAAACACGGTAAAGATGATGCTTGTGCTTCTATAGCCACAATTCCCAAACCTTCATATAAGGATGGAAAAATAAAAGCATCCATAGCTTGCATATAAGAAGGAATGTCATAACATGAACCTGCAAATATTACATTAGACAACAGTCCTAATTCTACCACCTTACTTCTAATTTCCTCCAATAAACTTCCCCCTCCGACTAATAGTAATTTAGAATTTTTATTTACCTTAATGAGCTCACAAAAAACAGCAAGAATAAATGAATGATTTTTAACCAAATCAAATCTCCCAACATGTCCTAATACAAATTCATCATCAATATTCAAATCTGAACGTTTCTGTTTCCGTATAGATTCATCAACAACATACCTTTTTACATCTATAGAGTTAGGTATTATTCGGGTCGATGAAATAGAATAATATCTATTTATTTTTGCCAATTGTGTATTATTCAATGCTATAGGGACAATATGACTAAAACGGAAAGCAATCTTATTAAAAAAACGATCCACCAACCCCTTATTCTCAGACTCGATTATGCTATGAAACGTATAAAAATATTTAATTCGTTTATTCAAACCTATCATCGCAGGTATTATATATTTCATTGTCCTTAAATGACAGTGAACTACATTAGGATCAAATGCTTTTATTTGTTTACGGATTTTTAAAATAATTCCAAAATCATATCCTAAATGTTTATCCAAATAAATAACATCCAATCCTTCTTTACTTATTTGCTTGTTATAAATTGTATTTCTATCTGCATATAAAGAAATTGCTCGAAACTGAATATTTGTACTCTCTGCAGATTGCAAATAGGTCAATACCACTTTTTCAGCTCCTCCAACGTCGAATGATGGTATAATATGTAGAACTCTTAATTTCGTCATTTGGACCTACTATAAACTTCCATCAATAATGTTTTTATTTATGAAACCTTTCACATCGTAAATAACATGAACATCATTCACTAACGACATGATATCCAAATCAGAGAATTCTTTATGTGCCACAGCTAAAATAACAGCATTGTATTTCGCAGAAGGCAATTCATTGATAACTTCTATACCATATTCATGCTGTGCAATAACCGGATTGGCCCAAGGATCATAAACTGTAATATCAATATGATACGTTTGTAATGTTTTATAAATATCAATAACCTTCGTATTACGTACATCCGGACAATTCTCTTTAAAGGTAAAACCAAGTATTAATATGCTGGAATTCAATACCTGAATACCTTTCTTTAACATAAATTTCACCACTTGGTTGGCTACATATTCTCCCATACCATCATTCATCCTACGTCCTGCAAGAATAATCTCAGGATTATAACCGTAGCGCTGTGCACATTGGGCCAAATAATAAGGATCTACACCAATGCAATGACCACCCACCAAACCGGGTTTAAAAGGTAAGAAGTTCCACTTAGTACTTGCAGCTTCAAGTACATCCAATGTGTTAATACCCATACGAGTGAATATCTTAGACAATTCGTTTACGAAAGCAATATTAATATCACGCTGTGAGTTTTCAATCACCTTTGCAGCTTCAGCCACTCGCATGGTAGGTGCCAAATGTGTGCCGGCAGTTACAACAGAAGCATATACTGCGTCTACTCTTTTCCCTACCTCAGGAGTAGAGCCCGAAGTTACTTTCTTGATTTTCTCTACCGTATGGAGTTTATCACCCGGATTAATACGTTCGGGAGAATAGCCGGCAAAGAAATCTTCATTGAATTTCAAGCCAGACACCTTTTCTACCACCGGAATACATTCGTCTTCGGTAACACCCGGGTAGACAGTTGATTCATAAACAACGATATCTCCTTTGGAAATCACTTTACCTACAGTGGTACTCGCACCATAAAGAGGTGTCAGATCGGGATTGTTATTTACATCGACAGGAGTGGGAACTGCCACTACATAAAAATTACAATCTCTGATATCTTCTATATCAGAGGTACAGGTGAAACCACCGGCAATGGCAGATTGCAACAGTTCGTCACTTACCTCAAGCGTAGAATCATGTCCTGCCATTAGAGCCTCTACCCGCTTTGAATTCATATCAAAACCAACCGTTTTGTATTTTGTTGAAAATAATCTTGCCAACGGCAAGCCAACATAACCTAAGCCGATCACACAAATTTTAGTATCCATATATGTATCATCTATGTTTTATCTATTTCAAGTTCTCCCAATACCAGGCAACCGCTTCTTTCAATCCGTTACGCATACTATATTGTGGGGTATAGTTAAGAAGAGCCTTGGCTTTGTCTATACATGCCAAAGAATGAGGGATATCGCCTATTCGATTAGGACCATGCAGTATTTCGATATTGGCTATTTCCGGATCAAAATCACTTAGAAACTCTTTTAAATAATCAACCAATTGATTTAAAGTGGTACGTTCTCCAAAAGCTGTATTGTATACCTGATTAACCGCTTCAGAAGAGATAGTTTCCAATGCCAACAGGTTCATCTGCACCACGTTCTTGATGTAAGTAAAATCGCGGCTATACTCTCCGTCACCATTAATAACCGGCGATTCATGATTCATCAATTTCTTTACAAAAAGAGGAATCACAGCAGCATATGCTCCGTTGGGATCTTGTCTTCGACCAAATACGTTGAAGTATCTCAAACCAATGCACTCCATACCATAAGTTTTGGCAAAGACATCGGCATAAAGTTCGTTTACATATTTAGTAATCGCATAAGGAGAGAGAGGCTTACCTATCACATCTTCTACTTTCGGAAGGCTTTTGCTATCACCATAAGTAGAAGAACTGGCTGCATAGACAAAGCGTTTCACGCCTGCATCTCTGGCAGCAACCAGCATATTCAGGAAACCGGAGATGTTCACTTCGTTGGTAGCGACAGGGTCTTTTATAGAACGGGGAACCGAGCCAAGAGCCGCTTCGTGTAGAACGTACTCATTACCTTCCACTGCTTTCCGGCAATCTTCCAATTTGCGTATATCACCTACAATTAATTTAAATGTAATAGGGTATTTATCAATCAAGGGTAACAAATTCTCAATATGACCTGTCATAAAATTATCCAAACAAGTCACCTGATTACCATCCTCAAGTAACGCCTCACATAAATTAGAGCCAATAAATCCGGCTCCACCTGTTATTAAAACATTCATTGCTATTCAATAAAACTTTCTTTGTATATTTTTCCGATTTTTCAGCTCTTCAATGGGAATTCGATATAACTATGCATACTATTTCTACTCGTCTATATATTCCCACGGATAAGGATTGTCCACCACATTCTGAAATTCTGTGATGGCTTCCTGCTCTTCAGCAGTAAGCGATGTGGAATCCAACGAAGCGATAATGGCACGGGCTTCATCCGCCAAAGGCTCATCAAACACTTCACCATAGCAGACGGTTAGCAGACGGAGCTTCAATAAGGAAGCGGGAAGGGCATCAAGAAGATCCCAACAACGGTCCAGAACTTCCTGAATGTGTTGCTGCTTTTCACCGTAATCGATGAAAGAGGCATTGTAACCCATCAGGAGAGCTAAGCAGACATGGGCCTGTTCTTCAAGGGTGGAGCCTTTGGCACCGGAGTCATACAAAGCGGTGGTCAAACGGTAAACCTCACTGTTACGACGGGACAAATCATCACTATAGATGGGACTATCGTCCATACCCAAATACATCAGTTCATGCGCAGCGCGCTGAAGAGAGGCGGCTTCTTCGGAAAGAGTCATACTATTTTAGGAATTTGAATTATTTAATTACTTCTATCAGATCCGGATGGATGGACGCCATGGCAACAGCGATGACACCCTGGATTTTTATGACCAGACGACGATCACGGGCACCCTTCACTTTCAGAAAAATGCCTTCCTGACCCTCGAAGTCACCACCCGTGACACGGACTTTAGTACCTTTGGACAAATTCAATTCATCAGGACGGAAGTAAAGGAGCTGCTCATGGTAAGTACCGGCCACGGCAATGAAACGTTGCATCTCTTGATCGGGGATGATTATCTTCTGACCGCTTCGGGTATCGGTGATGTACTGCAAATAAGCAACCATGGACTTGACACGTTTCACTTCGGAAGGACAGGCATGAACAAAAATCAAATTGTAGATGACGGGAACCAGGACACGGACTTTTTTCCCGTTTTTGATGCTTATTTTATATTGCATGGGAACGAAATAGTCGATATGTTCCTTCGCAAACAGTCGCATGGCATCAGGCTCTCTACGGTAGGTGGCACGCATGGCATACCAGACTTCGGTCTCTTTATCCGCTTCCATTTTTCTATGAGTAGTTCAAAAAAGGGTGTTCTTTCGGGGCTTTGAATATCTTATACACTATTGATATTCAATCACTTGCGACGCATTCGTGTAATATACAGCAATATTTGCATCTCTCTTTTCTAATAGTTTTCTGTAGTTGTTCATTAACTGACAGATAAAATACTATAAACGAGTCAGTTGAAAGCAAAAAGCGTTTCAATAGACGTTCGTTTAATGAAACACCAATTTGGGGAGATTTACGGCTGGGCATTCTTACAGAATAATGCATCAAATAACTAATTTTATCAATTACATAAACCGCTGAATATAAAGAATCTGCACCTTTAACTTTCAAAAACAAAAAAATATTTATAAGAATATTTTGTTATTCCAGATATACGTTTTAACTTTGTGCCATTAAACGAACGTCTATTGAAACACTTTTATAATTTCATCGACACCCCATTAGCATTTACCGGATTCTCCCCCCCTTTATACTCTTTTCCCTATAATAATGTACGCACGTGCTACACACGCACAGACGCGTATTTTCTTCTTTTTTTAAAAGAAAAATCCCCGTGTATTAAATAGAGGGTAGGGTACCCTACCCTCTATTTAATACACGGGGATATATTTTATAAATATTGAAGTTTTTCTCATAAAACTTGTATTCCATGCTAATAACCATTAATTTCGCATCGTAAATATTAATTTATGTTTTATTTTAAAACCATTATTAGACATTTATGATTAAAACTACAAATTTTAAAAAGTGACGGTAATAGATGGAAAAGTGTCCATTATTATCACAGAAGGAACGGAGATCGATACGGAACGTTTAGTTGCAAGCGTGAAACTGGCATTATCGGAAAAAATACCGATAGAAGATCAGAAAGAGAACATCTTAGAGGCATTTGCCAGGCAAGCGCATGAACAGAAAAAAAAGGATAAGAATCAGAATGTAAGAAAAATAGCAAGGATATTATCGTTGTTTTTCAAGTTCCCGAAAACAAAAGGGAAAGGCAATCTGAAAGAAGAAAGTGCCGAGGCGGAAATCTATAAATCCATCCGGGACATAGCCGAAGCGGAGGAAGAGGCACTCAACGATCCGAAACAATAAAAAGTTAAAAACAACCTTGGAAGATTAGGCTTTTTCACCGGAAAAGTCTAATCTTTTTTTTGAAATCTACTGTTTACCTTTGTACCGCTCAAGACAAACAAACATTGGGCACAAACAAACAGCTTAAAAAAAACGAATACCATGAAAGACATCACAATCACCACCTACAACGGTTACAGCACCGTGGCAGGAGAAACCACCCTCACGCAAGTGATAAAAGAGATACGGGAAGGGAAAAACCTGGCAATCGTACAACGGATAGAAAAGCTTGTACACCAAGGTGAGACGGAGAAAGCGGACCGGACAAAGAAGCAGCTACCCTACCTCACACTGACGGCCAATTACCACCAGGAGAGGTTAGCGTACAGTATCAAAAACTACAACCCGGTGATCACCATCGATATAGACAAACTGAAAGACGAGCAGATAGGCCCCCTACGCGAACGCATTGAAAGCGATCCGGACGTACTGGCGGATTTTCTCACTCCCAAACGACATGGATTCAAGGTATTTGTATACCTGCAATCGGCATGGGCCTGCAAAATGAGAAAGGCAACATTCTCAACCCGGGAGATCACATACGAGCAGTTGGAATATTACCACGCACAGATGTACAAGGCATGTCAGGAACACATTGAAATGCGGTTGGGAATACCCGTGGACAAAAGCGGAAAGGACATCGGACGGGGCTTCTTCACATCGTTCGATACGCAGGCTTATCTGAACACAGAGCTGATGGAAAAGATAGAGATGGTAGAAACGAGCATTATTCCTCCGGAAAAGAAGGAGAAAAAGCCCGGAAGGAAAAAGGAAAAGAGTAAAGGGCAGGCTTCTGAAGACGGAGAAACGGGCACAGTAGAACCCTGGGAGAAGTTAGAGTACAGAAAGGCATTACAAACCACCCGCCGCTCGGAGAAGTTCGAACCGGGAAACAGAAACACTTTTCTCTACACCTTAGGCAACCGATGCTACAAGAAGGGATTGAACGAGAAAAGCGTTCAGCAGTTGGTACGGCAGGATTTCGCAGAGGCAGAGATAGATATAGCCACCCCCATACACAACGCATACCTCTATACGAACAAGACCGAAGAAGCGGAAAAGAAAAAGGAGGATAAGAAACCGGTCATCACCCAGGTACTGGAATATCTGGAAGCACATTATGACATACGCAGAAATACGATATTGGAACGGTTGGAGTTTATCGACTTTGAGGAGAATGCGTCCGGGATGAAAGGAAAATACCGGCCACTGAGAAACAAGGACTACAACTCGATATTCGTAAACCTCCAAATGGCGGGCATATCCTGTTTCCAGAACTATCTCAAAGCGGTGATAGACTCGAATTATGCGAAGAACTTCAACCCGTTTGAGAGTTATTTCTACGGACTGAAACCCTGGAACAGGACTACGGACTACATCGGACAGTTAGCGGATACGGTGAAAACAAAGGACACGGACTTCTGGAAGGAGAGCCTGAGAAGATGGATCGTGGGTATGGTGGCATGCGCACTGAAGGAGGAGGCGGTGAACCAGTATGTGCTCATTCTATACAGCGAACAGGGAAAAGGAAAGAGCACCTGGATCAGGAAGTTGCTGCCACCCGAACTCGCAGAATATTACCGCAACGGGATGATAGACCCGGGAAACAAGGATGACCTGCTACTGCTGTCCAACCGGCTGCTCATCAACATGGAGGAGTTTGAAGGGGCGAAACAGGGAGACATAGCGGCATTGAAACGGATCATCACACAGGAGAGCGTGACGGAGCGGAAGGTGTACGACGTACAGGCGGAACGGTACACCCGCAGGGCATCGTTCATTGCCAGCACCAACAACCGACAGTGCATGCAGGACATGGGAGGAAACCGCAGGTTTCTGCTATCCGTACTCACGGAGATTGATTTCCACACACCGGTAGACTATGAAGGGGTATATGCACAGGCAATATATCTCTTACAGAACGGATACCGGTACTGGTACGAGGGAGATGAAATTACAGGACTGAACAAACGGAACGAACAGCACCGCATGAAGGAGCCGGTGGAGGAGAATCTGTACGTCTATTACCGGGCGGCTACCCCCACGGACATTGAGGTGAAATGGAGGCCTGCGGCAGCACTGATGGGAACCATCAGTTTGTACGGACGTATACAGGCGAACAGGCAGACACAGCAGGTACTGGTACAGGTGTTGGAAAGGGACGGATTCCCTAAAAGGATGAACGAAAGCGGAATAACGGAATACGCGGTGATAGAGTTCACACCCGATCAGGTGAGTGCGAACAGCAGGAGAGTTGAAGAAAAGGGAGAAGGGAGAATGGAGAAGGGAGAAGGAAAGGGAGAGAGACAGGAGGAGCTACCGTTTTGAGGAAGGGGATTCACCACAGAGTAACACGGAGTTTCACTGAGTTTTTATTATCCGGATAAAACGCAGATTAACGCAAATGATCACAGATTAAAATCCTGTTATTCTTTATCTTATACCTGTTTTTCTTTGCGAAAATCTGTGTTAATCTGCGTTTCAATTAGATAAGTATACATATCATGCCCCGTAACGTATATTCTAATGTAGCATGGAATATATTGTCACGGGGCATAATATATTAGGGCGTTTTATTTACAAATATTTTATCAGGGGGTATCGAGGTAGCGGACGATCAGGCTGACCTGACGGCGGGTATAGGAGTGGTCGTTCTTCCCTTCCCCACCCTGATAAAGGAGGCTATGGAGCTCTTTGTTCTTACGGATCCAACCCCGGAGCTTACACATGGCATAGGGAATGGGAAGGTTAGGGTGATACAGATGGGCAAGGTCGGCTTTGAGGTAGGACTTGACGACAAACTTCGTCTCTTCTTCATTTTCATTCATTACAATATGCTTTTTAGTTGTTTTTTCGTTCTTCAAATATAACAAATATTACGGACATCAGCAAGCTTATAACACAATATAAACAACTATGAATCAAAGTATTTGCAATACAGAATAATCTACAAAAAAGTACGTTCACCCACTCTTATGGAAGAGGTTATCTTTGTCACATCGGAAAGGAAAAGAAGCGCTGTTTCGTAAGTATTCGATAAACTCCCCCTTTCATTCTAAAAATGTGATGTTACTTTTGTAGCCAAAGTAAAAAAGCTCAATCGTTATGTCACATCAATGGACCATGGAAGATTTTGAATCTATTTATGCCCGTTTCAAGTCGAGCGGACTTTCAGTTATAGATTTTTGTTCGAATGAATGTATTCGTCCCAAACGTTTCTACGAGTGGCGTTCCAAGCTGTTGCGCAAAGGCGGCTTTATCCCGGTCAAGGTAAACAGTAAGGGGCAGGTCAGTCTTCCCCATAAGGAGAAATCCCTGCTGTCTGCACCTCCGGTCAGCCCGTCGCCAATTCCCCAGCCGCTATGTGAGATCTCCTATCCCAATGGCGTCACAGTCCGCTTGAACAGCCCTTTGTCACCGGAGGTATTGCAAACCCTGATATTTTTGAATTCAAACCGTTAGCCTATGTTTTCTTTGAATGAATCCAACAGATATTATCTTTACCCGTATCCGACAGACATGCGTAAGAGCTTTTATACGCTTAGCGGCATCGTGACCAACCAGATGGGAAAGAATGTACGGGACGGTGACGCTTTCATTTTTATCAATGCGAACTGTACCTGTATGAAAATCCTCCATATGGAATATGGTGGTCTGGTGATATACCACATGAAACTGGAACAGGGGCACTTCCATCTGCCGGTCATAAATACGGAGGAAGGTCGGATTAAAGCGATTGAAACCTTCTGGAATGACCTTGTGATGATGGTCCAGGGAATGGACGGCAGCAAGGTCAGGCGTTATAAAAGAAGTGGTTTCCATGGGTTGTAGTTGTAACAAATTATAACATATACAATGTCGTATTCCGGCTGTTTTTTAGTATCTTGGCATCATAATTAAACGATTATGCCAACCGATAAGGAATTACTGATAAAGGATCTCATGCACAAATGCGACTGTCTGTATAGAGAAAACAGCCGGTTGAAGGAGATGGTGTCCACGCAGCCCCTTGAAGCTGCGGACAAAGAGGCGTATGAGGCTTTATTGTCTGACAAGGATGCCATAATCGCCCAAAAGGAAGCAAAAATCAACAGTCTGGAACAACGTGTATCCTATCTTGAACGGCAGTTGTACGGGAAGAAGGCGGAAAAGTTCATAAAGCCTGACGCCCAGGACCGCTGGCTGGATTTTGAAGGCTTCGACATGCTTCCCCGGGAGGCTGAAGCCGCAGAGGAAGCGGAAAAGGAGCTGAAGGCTACCAGAGAAGCGATCATCGCCCGTAAAAAAGCGAGGAGGCAACATCCTACGAGAAAATCCCTTCCGGAAAATCTTGCGCGTGAGGAGGTTCATATATATCCCGAAGGGTATAATCCGGAGGAGTGGACGCTCCTTCCCGGAGAGGAAGTGACCGAGATCCTTATGCACGAGCCCGAGAAGTTCTATATCCGCAGGATAGTGCGCCATACAGCCAAACGGAAGGGGACGGACGAGTTCAGGACCGGCCCGCTTCCCGTCATGCCGATAGCAAAGAGCTATGCCTCCGCCTCATTGCTGGCAGACATGATGATAGGGAAATATGTGGATCACATACCGTTCCACAGACAACTGGAACAGTTCAAGCGTGTGGGGGTACACCTCCCCGCGTCAACGGTCAACGACTGGTTCAAGGATGTGGCGGATCTGCTAAGACCCCTGTACTTCCGATTATGGGATCTGGTGATGCAGACTGACTACATACAGTCGGATGAGACGACAATCCCCGTGATGAATGACGAGAGACACAAGACGGTCAAAGGTTATATCTGGCTTGTGCGCAGCGTCATGACCGGACGTCAGTTCTTTTACTATGACAAGGGTTCCCGAAGTGGAAAGGTGGTGCTGAAACTCTTCGGCAAGTTCCGGGGAGCCATACAGACGGACGGGTACGAAAGGTACGAGATGCTGGACGCCAAGAAAGGCATTATCCTTCTTGGCTGCTGGGCCCATGCGCGCAGATATTTTTGGGAGGCAAGAAAGAATGACACGCAGCGTGCCGACTATGCGCTCGAACAGATACAGCTGCTTTATGACGTGGAGCGCAAGGCTGACGATGAACGCCTGACCTATGAACAGAGGGCTGAACTTAGGACACGTCTTGCATATCCCATACTTGTGCGCTTCGAGAAATGGCTGGTCAATGAATATCCCAAAGTGATGAAAGGCAGTCCTATCGGAAAAGCCATAAAATATACATACGGAAGGTTCGACAAACTCTCCAGATACCATCTTGACGGTCGCTACAGACCGGATAATAACGAGATAGAAAATAAAGTGCGGCCTGTCGCGTGCGGCAGACGTAATTACCTGTTCTGTGGCAATAATGATGCCGCTGAAGATGCGGCGGTGCTCTACTCGTTCTTCGGCTGCTGCAAGGCTGCCGGGGCTGACTTCCGCACGTGGCTGATCTACTTCCTTGAACATGTACATGATTATGACGATGACTACTCGATGGATCTGGCCGAATTATTACCTGACAATCTGTTATCCGGTGGCAAGATATTATCCGTTACGCCACCGGAATCTCCCAAGAAAGACTCCTGATACCTTCATAAATCCCGCCTAAACACGGGAAAACTACCGTTTTATACCAATCAAGACGGGAAAATAGGGAATAAAGTGCCGTTTTTATCTTCATTATCCCCGATAAATAGGGAAAATAAGGGAAAGAATACCCTTTTATACCAATTATGGCGGGAAAGCAGGGATAAAAATACCGCTTTATCCCATTTATCACAGGAAAATAAGGGAAAAGGGGGGAAACTCCCTTTTATCCGCTCCATTAGTAGGAAAAATATCAACTTCTATAGAACCCTGCACATCTTTTGGTTGAATTGATGTAACAATAAATCATAGAACGATAAAATGAATAAACGATATTATGAACATACGTTACCCATTATACGAGGGAGTTTATCGAATACTTACGCTGTTTCCTACCGGTAAATCAAATTTTAAAACTAAAAAATCATGGGAGTACCTTTTAAAAAGATTGCAAGAAAAGACCCGAGAAAGGCGGATGCGGTGGAGAAGTTCTACCCGCAATTGGTGACCACGGGACCCAATGCGGATCTGGACGCAGTAGCGTTCAAAATGAAAGAGAAGAGTTCGCTTACATTAGGAGACATACAGAGTGTGTTGACCAACTTCGTAGAGGCGATGAGGGAAGTGTTGTACAGCGGACAGTCAGTCAATATCAAGAACTTCGGTGTGTTCAGCCTCTCGGCACGGACCTTAGGGACAGAAGATGTAAAAGAGTGCACCGCCAAGAACATCAAAGCGGTGAAAATAAATTTCCGACCTTCAACCAGCATCCGACCGGACATTACAACCACACGCGCCGGAGAGAAAATAGACTTCTATGACTTGGAAGCCTTGCTGAAGAAGAAAGAGGAAGAAGGGGGCGAAGGAGAGGGAGAAGACCCTTCAGTTTAAAGAACAATGGACAATGGACAGTTGACAATTGACAATGGACAATTGACAATTGACAGTTGCTATGCAGTGTAGGGACGATGATCAACAAGAAAAAAGTGCTTAGAAAATTAAGAAAGCACAGAGCAATTACATAGCGCAGCCAATTGTCAACTGTCAATTGTCAACTGTCAACTAAATAAGTATGAAGAAATCAATCTGGGATAAAATCCTAAAAATTGTGATAGCAGTAGCTTCGGCTGTGTTAGGAGCGTTAGGGGCAAATGCGATGAACGTATAAGTTCGGAAGGCATGAAAATGCGACAGGTTCGCAGATCGTTTTAAATTGAAGGCTGCACAGTAGAAGATACTGTACAGCCTTCATTTTTAACATATCTTGCTTACACGCATGTACGTCATACAGGAAGACATTACAATGTCACTGTATCCGACTTATCTCCAGGTAATCCAGATTGCAATCATTGGCATCTTCCCTGCCATGAGACATATTAGAATCAAATCCTTTTCCTTCCGGATTGAGTCGCAAACTGACCACATGACGTCCGGCTTTCAAATTCTTCAATATATAATTTGACCTCGTCCATTTGTTCCAATCACCTGTAGCTTCCAGAATAAATGTCCCGGAATCAACATTATCGACAAAGACAGAACGGATGGTACAGTAGGTTCCATCCGGACCGTGCCCGTTAGCGCCGGAAAGGACAAGAGCATAATCACCATCAGCAGGAACATCAATTGTAAAGGCCACATCTGCCGGTTTAGTATATAAGTCCACTACAAATCCCTTCCCGGAATAGCCGGGATGAACATTACTGAACGTTCCCTTCGATACAGCATCTTCCGCTTCAAAAACTTCCCGCCAGTCAGTTTTAATCACCGGATTGGAACAGTCGGACTTAAAACCCCGTTTGTCCACCGAATACACTGAATAAAAGCCGGCAGGTTCCCGGCTAAGATCATATGGGAACGTTATTTCTTTATCTTCTATCTTTGTGCCACACAAGAAATAACGCAAGCCGGATTCTACCGGACAGTTAATAATCTGTCCTTTTTGTTCCAGTACAGGTTCTATCGGTGACCAATCCTCACGAGGTCCTGGCTGAACCAGATTCATTTTATCACTTGCGTGTGTTGCTGTCATCACAATATCAATTGTATAGTCTCCTTGTGCCGTAGCAGGCAACAGATAAGGTAATTTTTGGTCTTGTCCGTTCACTGTAATTTTTTTGACTGTATTCCCTTTTCCGGTAATATTGATATTCAGTACTGCATCCCGATAACGGAAGTTCTCCAATGAAATTTTACCGGCCACAAGATCGGGTACTACCGGAGTAAAAGTAATCCCTTCTTCTTCCATGGTCATGCCAAACAATACACGGTAAACCATACTGATATAAGATGCCACCGACCACAACTGACGGGAAGAATTCAATGCCGTACCGCAATCATAACCCGTATCATAGGTCATATTCTCTTTGTGAGTCAAAAATAATGCACCGGCACGAACCAATGATTTTATCATATGTTCCACTACTTTCGTATTTTTCACATCACGGGCGGCATACATATAAGGGGTTTCCCAGACCGGCCATACACTCTTGTTATGATAAGAAAAGTCATCCGGAATACTCGGATATAGTACGGCAGCTCCATAAGGATAAAGCGGAAAGTTCTCTACCATTTGTATACTCTGTCCGGTAGTCGCTATATCCAATACAGCTGCCAGACCATTGGACATCACCCCTACTCTTTGAGTCGGCCTGTAACCCAGGTATTCCGGATAAAGATAGCAAGTATAGCATCCTTGTTTTTCATCCCAAAAGTACTTATTTATATTCTCCTTCAAAAGACCGGAATATTTCTCCCACATAGCAATCTCTTCTGCCGGTTTCTGAATAATACGCCCTGCAGTTCCAAGAAATTGATAAAAGAATTTATGTAATGCATTAGTTCCACTGGAAAAAGAATCAGCAATCACAGAATTTATAAACCAGTTGGGATAGGTATGTGTACGCCAGTCCATCGAACAGGTTTCTCCTTTAAACAAACCAACATTGGCATCAAATGTCACATGGATGTCTTTCAACGCCGTGTATTTCAGACCGTCGTATACAGATTCCAACCAGCTCTTATCACCTGTGTACAAATAATATTCCCAGGCGGCCATTGCCCACACGACACGATCGGTAGAAATAGGCCAGGATCCGCCGCTACCTGTATCCTGAAGTGCTTCTTTCGGATTTTGTAAAGTCTGTTTTTCTAATGTCTTACGCGAGACCTCCGGCAGTATCCAGGCATAAGAGAAATAGATACTGTACACAGCATCACGTGTCCATGTATCGGGCCATAAAGCGCCTGCCATAAACGTACTGTCCGTGCGGATATCAAGCTGCATCTCTTCCAGGGCCATATTATAAAGGGCTACCAACATACGGTTGTTTTCAGCTGTAAACCGAGGAAATGTAGAAATATCTTTTTGTAACTTCCAACGATTTTCTCCATGATAATTCGACTCTATTTCCGTATCAGAAATAGCAACAGCTTCTCTTGTCCCAAGGAAAGAAGCATCAATCACTTCCTCCGGAGTTATCATAAAAGAAAGGTCTGTACCTTTTTCACGTACAATATTCCAATGTGATTTAAAGTCTTTTACACGATCGGAAGCTCCCATTGCGATTCCATCTCCCCGACGCATCAGATGTAAATCCCGTGAAGTAGCCTTGTTCTCAAGTGTATACCAACCGCAGTTCTTCTGAGTCAAGAAATCAAATCCACCATATTTCCATTTCAGGTTTTCTTGTCCCTTACCATCAGAAGTTACGCACACAACCTCTTCTCCGTCAAACTGCAGGTATTTCCCGCTTTTCTTATTCTTGATCAGAAACTCTTCTCCGGGGGTACTTTCAATAATCCAAAGGAAATCATCTCCTGAGGGCTCGGCAGCGAAACAAAAAGTTCCCTCTTTCTCGCCTAAGTACTCTCCGGTATCACGATTCTGTAAGCTCCACTCGGAATAGACTCTATCATTACGGCAGGAAACCAAAGACAATAATACAATCAGACTAAAACATAAATGTAATTTCATATAAGTAGTACTTCAAATTTAATTCATACTATGACAACCTATCATTGAAACGCAGATTATCGCAAATTCACGCAAAAAATATCGTCCCTCAAGTACAGCAAACCTTCTAATTTGCGAAAATCTGCGATCATTTGCGTTTTAATAAAACGTTCATTTAATGAGGATACAGTACTTAAAGGAATTATTTTATAATCAATTTTTTAGTAACCACATTATTTCCGCATTCTACACGAACGAAATAATGTCCGCTGCTCCAACCATCCACTGGTATGTCTGTGGTAGGACCTGCAACAATCGTTCTAACCAGTTGTCCGGTCACGTTATAAACAGAGATCCGATTATTATCAGAATTCGTCTTTACGGCAAACGAAGCATCTTTTTCAACGATTACAGGATAAACAGATACAGCCTCTTCCTGCTTTTCCGTGCTTACGCCTGTCCCACTTCCCTTACCAAGTTTTACACCACGTACACAGGTCGGCTTAATCCCGGCAGGCATAAAAAAGGTTTCATCAAAAGAACCACGACCACTTTTACTATATCCGTTATTCTCAGGTTTAGTAGCCGGATTACGAAGGTTAACATTTACTTCTTCGTCGTTCACCGAACAGATTGCCATATCATCATATCCGTCACCATTAAAATCCAACAGTAAAGGAATGTCATTTTTAGTTCCAAACTGCATATTCGCAATATCCTGATTTGCAAAATCCGGAGTTTTATATTCTGTAACAGAAGGAGTAAAAGAGCATAGCCAATTTCCTTTATCATATAAAACAACATCTGCCTGTCCATCATTATTCATATCTCCAGCCAACAAATAATCGCTTTCCGTAATACCAAAAGCAAGATTTACATCCGGAGCCATTGCCATGAAATGCATAAGCCACCAAAGTCCGTACTCATTGTCACGGCGAATAGCAACATCACCCACACCGTCACCGTTGAAATCTGCCGAGAGTGCTTTATCTCCTACTGCCATTCCATACACAACATCCTGCGGATCAATAAAATTATTATTTCCATCGTTATAATAGAATCGCCAATGAATAAGCTGGTCTACCGAACAGGAACGGTCTACCTCGCATAAATCAAAATAACCGTCACCATTGGCATCATATACAAAGACTTCGGATATCTGCAAATCTTTAGTCTGCGTAGGAACCGTAAGGTCAATCTTTCCATCCAAATCGAAATCGAACTGATAACCTGCCCCGTAAGACCAATACACGATACCATCGGATTTTTGAGCATACATAAAAACAGCCATCAAACAGGCCAGAGTTGCAAGTATTAACTTTTTCATAACCATTAAATTTAAATTATACAATAGTAATTCATCAACATTTATTTAAAACTTTACCGAAGTACAACTGAAGAATATAAAGAGTAAAGACCCTTCTCTTCAGTATCATTAATAGTCAGCAGATAAGCCCCCTTCGGTAATGGAGGAATGCTGCAAGAGAGTATCCCGTTATTAAACCGGAGTCTGTCTTCATAACAGATACGGCCTCCCATATCCATTAACCGGATTTCGTAAAGATGTTCCTGTTGCATTCCACCAGATACAATCATCAGAGAACCTTCGTCAGTAAAACAGATTTTTATTTCATCTTTTTCCTTAAAAGAATCAATTCCTGTATACCCGTCAGACATGAAAATCAAATTATCATAGTCGGCACTATTCCTGTCTACCGGTCCCATGAAAACAGATATTACAATAGCATCCGCCCAATCTTCTCCCCACAATCCGATGAGGTCTTGCTGAATATTCCTTTCATATTCCACCCATTCGCCGTCTTTGGGCTTTACGGGTGTCAATGTAAGGTAAGCCAATCCCGGTTGAGAATATCCTACCCGATAGAATATGTCTTTCGTTTCCCATACAGGAGAACTGGCAGACGGTTTTATCAGACGGAAACCAAACCAACAAGCCGTGGTGTTGTGAGAACGAATCGCTATTTTAAAGCGGTTGAATTGATCAATAGGTACACGTATGGCACCATCCGAAGTGGTGGTGAAACGAATCATTCCCGGAGTTACCTGCAATGCCCTCTCACCCGCAAATGCATCCGTTATCCTATCGGCATGAGATACATTACCGTTATAATCATTGGATACGATGAGAGGTTCCTGATCATCAAAAACTGTAATAGCACTGACTTTTCCGGAGCGTAGGGTTTCTCCTCTGGCATCGTATTGGAAAGGAAACAGATCAAATGTAACAGCTTCTTTTCCGGGTTCCTGAGGCATTCCAACCGTATTGTTCAAATTCAGTACCAAGGTGGCAAATGTATCCAATGAAGGGAGTGACACCCGTATTTTAGTACCTTCCCGGGTATAATCCACTTTCCGGCTTTCTTCCAAAGTAATGCAATAAAGATCTGTCGGAGTCACATTGTCCGGCAGTGTAAAAGATACCTCTACTGCTTTTGTCTGAGGGGCTGCATTAACTGCATCCCAGCGCAAATCTATTGTAGAACCATAATTTACCAAATCGACAATCAAAGCATCCACCCGGCGAGTTCGTTTGTCCCAGCGTCTCTTTAATTTGGCATAGATACCGGTGGCATTACTCAATGATAAATCCGAATAATTATAATCGGCAATCACATAGGCATGATTGGAATAATACAGATAGGCTCCGTAAGCCTCTGTAAACTTATTCCAGCTGGCTATCCGTTCGAGTACTTCCACCGGATAATTTACAGCATGGAAAGGTACGGGATCTGTAAAGCTTGCCACTCCGTCTACGACCTGTGCAGCCGGATAACCACCGGCAGAAAGGCAGGTAGCAAATTGATAATCGATATTCTGTTTGGGCCAGCCAGTCGTTAAATTCATCTCAGCAGGCGGATAAAAATTGGCAAATACAGGCTTATCCGGATAACGTGATTTTGCTTCATAAATATCACGGTAGAGGTCTGTATATTTGGTTCCCGTACCAAAAGGCCAAAGCTCCATAAACTGATGGTTGGCTACGGCTCCCGTAGTATAATGGGGAATGTTTCCACTTGTAGAAGGTAGTTGTAAAGCCGTCGTAGTGACATCTGTACGTACCTCTTTCACTGCCAAATCCAAACGATTAACCAATGGAGCCATTTCGGATGAAAAGTTACAAGCAGCAGAAGTTCCGTCACAAACATAGTTCTCAGGTAAGCCATACCAATCCCAACGATATCCGTCCCAATTATACTCCTTCTGCGCCTTCACAGCCTGAGATACAAAATAATCATTGAAATTTTTAAAAGTCTCCCCTCCTATTGTATAGGAGGCATCGACTGATTCGTTGGTAGACATCAAGTAAAGATAAGAGTTGCCATAAGTAATGAAACTGCGGTCAGCTACATTCCGCATAGCCCAATCGGGATAATTATGAGCGAAAGCCGGAGTGGCGGCATATATACCGGTATAGCAAACAGAACGTCCTCCGATACTACGGAATTTCTCTATTTTCTTTTTCATTGTCTCTTTGCTTGTCCAAAGGCGATCGTCTCCTACATAGGTGTTCCACGTTTCCGTTTGAGGAGCAATTTCTTCGTGAGCTCTCATCCAGGGATGATACTCCAATGTATTAATTCCTACAGCTTCCAGATTATGAGCCCATTTATCCACATTCAAAGAATTATCAAAAATACAGGTCCACCCGTGACGGAGATTCACCTCCCGCCCTGTTTCTTCAAAGGTAGCCAAAGGCAAAGCCACAGGACGTGAATTATCCATATCAGCAGACATGACAGCAAGAACACCCGTTAGCGGTACCATTACAGTACTATCGACAGTACCATACCCTTTTGAATCGGCATAATGTTCATAACGAGGCTTGTCTGCCGACCAATAATTAATAAGGACCTGTCCGGTAGAAGGACGATAAAGAGCCATATCGGTATAGCCGTCGCCATTAAAATCACCGGTAAAAGGAATATCTTCTGTTGTACCGAACACTACTCCGTTAATAGCCAAAGGCATATCGAATTCAGGATAACCGGTCAAAGAAGAGAACGCAACATACCAGGTTCCCGTAGAAGGACGATAAACAGCAAGGTCATCTACCCCATCACCGTTAAAATCACCGGATAAAGGGATATCTCCGGGTAATCCGAATTGACCTCTGGCATCGACATTCCCCTCACAAGGGGAAAAGTCGATATACCAGGTGGCCAGTCCTCCGGCTCCGGAACGCATAACGGCAATATCAGTCTTTCCATCACCATTAAAGTCACCAGTCACGTACTTATCGGTAGCACTGATGCCAAAACTTACCGAAGGGCTTGTTATCCAATCTTTTTTACCATCATTTATTTTCCATACCCATTTTATATTTTCACCGCTAATCTCTACCTCACAAATATCTACCAACCCATCGCCATTATAATCGCCCACACAAGCTCCCCCTATAAAAGCAGCATCCACCGTTTGAGTAATATGAGACTGATTGCCGATATCATAACTCCATCCCGATTGTGTCCTGTAAATCAAATCGTCGTGCGCATTCATCCAGGAAGCGAGAAATCCAAAGACAACTAACAATAGAAATTTCTTTTTCATACTTTTTCTGATTCAAATTAATATCCGGGATTATTCGGTCTCAAATTGGGGTTGGCATCAATATCATCCATTGGAACAGGCAATAACAGATGTTTGGGAGTAGTGAAATTGGTTTTGCCTATACTATGAAAGAAATTTTTTGCATACTCTCCGTTTTCATCATAACGAATCAAATCGAACCAACGGTGACCGCCTTCAAAAGCCAATTCCATACGACGCTCGTGACGAATGATTTCACGCAACTCTGCCTGGTCTTCGGTAGTAACATTAGGTAATCCCGCCCTGACACGAACACGATTCAACGGCCCTCCTTCTTCATAAGAAGCAGCAGGAGCACATGCCTCTTCGGTATGCCCGGTTTCATTCAAAGCTTCGGCATACATCAGCAACACATCGGCATAACGCAATACGGGAAAGTTCAAAGGACTATCCATTGCACGGTCCTGCCCAATATCTTCACACAAGAATTTCTTCACATTATGTCCGGTTTGAGAAACCGAAGGGTTATAGGCCCATCCTTTATACTGGTCGCCCTGACACCAGACAGATACTACCTTACGCAAATCTCCGGCTTCATATGAATTCACAAATTCCGGGTAAACGGCAAACCAGCCAAAGTTTCCCCATCTGCCACCAATGGCTACCGGAGCCAAAGGAGCCATATAGTCATTGTGCCAAGCTCCCTGTCCAAGTATGTCAAATTCGGAATAGGTAGTTATATCTTTTTCGTACTGTACCTCAAACAAGCTTTCGGGGCCATTCTCACGCAAATAATCAAAGTTCCAATCGTACCTTCTGTTTAATGAATACACATTCAAAGCATTCAATTCTTCGATGGCCTGAATGGTATCATCATATCTTTTCAGCGTAAGATAAACCTTTGCCAATAATCCTAAAGAAGCACCTTTGGTAGCACGACCAATGTCGGAAGATTGTTCATATTGCACAGGCAGCATGGTAGAAGCATCTTTCAAATCCTGTATAATCAGTTCATAAACCTTTTCTTTGGGTGTACGATGAACCTGTAAGTCGTCTCCTGCTGTCTGCTGAGTCTTAATCAGCGGAACATCTCCAAACAAACGTACCAGATTGAAATAATACAGAGCACGAAGGAAATGTGCTTCTCCCTTATATTGAGTAATCTTATCCGGACTTACATGGACAGCATCATCTATGTTATTCAAAATCCAGTTCGTACGACTGATGCCTGCCCAAGGGCCCCGCCATAATTCTTTTGCACCAGAGTTATCACTGGTAGTTATAAAATTGGCAAGTTGGGTAGTTTCCAACCCATTGCCTCCCGCTTCATTGCCTACACTACCCTCTCCGGCCACAATATCCAGTGTCCACATACGGAGATTGTACATATACGAACTTTGCAGACGCTGGTACATGGAGTTGACTCCACTTTCTATTTCTTCTGCCGTACCTTTCTCGAAGAAATTATCGGTAATAATCTGGTCACTGGGTAATATTTCCAGCTTATCCATACAACTCTGACTACAGAGTGACAGTCCTAAAAAGGCGAATATATAAATATACTTTTTCATGGCTTTATCATATTAGAATTTAACGGATACACCAAACATATAGGTACGGGCGGAAGGATAAACTCCATAGTCCAGTCCACTTAATCCGACTTCCGGATCCAATCCTGAATAGTTGGTTATAGTACAGAGATTATCGAAGCTAACATAAAGGCGTAACGCTTTTACTTTTGCCCTGTTTGTCCAGTTTTCCGGAAGCGTATAACCGAATGTCAGATTTTTGAGCTTTGCATAAGAACCATTTTCCAGCCAACGGGTAGAAGCTCGTGAGTTATTATTCGGGTCGGCATATATGGCACGTGGCATAGAACTGCTGGTTCCCTCACCCGTCCATCTCTCTAAAGTAGATGCCAGTTGGTTATAGGTACTGTTCATACTCTCATGGCTGGCTCTCACACCATTCCAGACCTGATTGCCCAAAGCACCCTGAAAGAAAATACTCAAATCAAAATTTTTATAACTGAACGTGTTATTGAAACCAAAAATACAATCCGGAGACGGATTACCGATAACCGTACGGTCCAGATCATTAATTTCACCGTTTCCATCCACATCAACAAACCACATATCACCGGGAGAGGTGTTTTTATAAGGGTTGTGAGACGCTTTGTCCGCTGCACGATTTTCCATTACAGGCCCGGTGAACACTTCATCAAGTGTCTGGTATACTCCTCCCAGTTTGTAGCCATAGAAAGAGTTTATAGGTTGTCCTTCCCGAATAAGGCTTACACCGTTCAAAATTTCAGGACCGCCAATAGAGACAACTTCATTATGGTTGAAGCTCATATTAAGATTGGTCTCCCACTTAAACTCTCCTACAAAGTTCTTTGTATTGATGGTAAATTCAAAACCCCGATTCAGTACCTTACCTATATTTACCGGTGGCCAATCTGCCTGTTCCAAGGAAGTACCACTTGTTTGGGGAACCGTTTTTTTAGTTAACATATCACGTGTGTTTTTCACATAAAAATCAAGATTTGCAACAATACGGTTCTTTAAAAAACCAATGTCAACACCCACATTATACTGTTCTACAGCTTCCCATTTTACTGACGGGTTGGATAAAAGATAAGGATATATCAAATTTACCAGATTTGATTCGAAACCACGTTGAGAACCAAAATTGTAAACTCCGTTCACGCTCAGCTTATCGGCAAAAGCATAAGCACCGATATTCTGATTACCTGTCTGTCCGTAACCGACTCTGAGTTTCAGTTGAGAGATGGGCTTCACAGATTGCATAAAAGATTCGTTACCAATATTCCATGCGGCAGCAAAGGAGGGAAAGTAACCAAAGCGATTGTCTTTACCGAATTTCGACGAACCGTCTGCCCGGAAAGTTGCTGTCACTAAATAACGGTCATCATACGAATAATGTAAACGTGCCATGTACGACATCAACGCCCAGCGCAATGAATTACCTCCTACATCAGTCGCTTTAGTTGCATTATCCAGTTCCGTAGTCAGTTCGCTGGCACGCCCGGAACCAGAAGCAGATACACTCTCTTTTTTGTATTCCTGATAAGAAGTACCTACCATGGCATTTATCCGGTGTTTCCCGAAAGACTTATCATAATTCAAAGTATTGTCCCACAAATACAACTGTTCATAAGCAGAAGAAACAGTTTGCATGGTATTCTTCGATTCATTCATTCCCCATTTGTACTTAGGAATATACGAATTATTATAATCATACCCTAACTCAGCTCCTCCTGTGGTTTTGAACTTCAGTCCTTTTATTATTTCCCACTCAAGAGAAATATTGGATAACATACGGAATCCTTTCATCCGATAATTTTGCTCATTGATAATAGCCACCGGATTTAGTGCATTTCCATTCCATTCTGCATTACCGGTAGGGCCGGCATATTCACCATTTTCATCCTGAATTGGAATAGAAGGCAAAATACGCATTGCATTTTGAATAACTGTGCCGACCGGTTGAGTACGACGATTCTCCGCACTCAGGTTTACGTTTGCTCTTACCGTTACATTCGATACAATTTTAGAGGATATATTCGATTGCAGACTCAAACGATTATAAGACGAATTCTTCATAATACCATCCTGCGTATAATAGCCCAATGAGGTAGCATGGCTTATTTTCTGATTTCCACCTAACATGGAAAGATTCACCTTTTGCATGGGTGCAGTACGGAAAATGGCATCCATCCAGTCGGTACCCGTTCCTAACGACTCCGGATCGGAGAAAGCCGGATTTAAAGAATATTCAGATCCGGCATTAGTACGCATTTCGTTATGTAAAGCGGCATATTGTGATGCATTCAGCATGTCATATGTTTTTGCCGTATGTTGTATGCCGTAACTATAATCAAAATTAATTTCCGTATGCCCTTCCTGTGCTTGTTTAGTAGTAACCATCACTACGCCGTTGGCTCCCCGGGAACCGTAAATAGCCGTAGCCGAAGCATCTTTCAAAACATCGATAGATTCTACATCATTAGGATTCAGATACCACATACCGCCACTGACAGGTACCCCATCGATAACATACAAAGGAGATGCATCATTTATGGTACCAACTCCACGTATAAGAATAGAGACATCACCTCCCGGAGTTCCGGAATTTTGTACAACCTGTACCCCCGACATCTTTCCTGCAATAGCTTGCATCACATTAGAAGTAGCATTCTTAGTAATATCCTCTGTCCGGACTGAAGATACGGCTCCCGTAACGTCTTTCTTACGCATGGTTCCGTATCCTACTACCACTACCTCATCCAATGCTTCGACATCTTCCTGTAACACTACTTCAATAAAAGCCCTTCCTGACACATTTACTTCCGTAGTGACATATCCTATATACGAAATAACCAGAACAGGGTGTTGTCCTGTAATATTCAGTGTAAAGTTACCATACAAATCGGTAATGGTAGCATTATTAGTTCCCTTCTGGGAGATATTGGCAGCAATAACGGGCAATCCGTCCGGCCCTTTTACAATACCTTTTACTGTCTGTTGTTGCTGTGCCCCATTCATAATTCCGGTTTCAGTATTTGTATTCAGGTCTACTGTAACACCGGCATAAAGGGTAATGGGAGAAATAAGAAACATTGCAGTCCCTATAAGCAAAATATGCTTCATACGACTCTTACATAGATACTCTGTTTTCATATTCATTGTGTTTTCATTTATTATAGTCTATTTATATCCCGATCAATAAAAGAGTTTTGGTTAGCATCGAATGACGAATGTAAAAGTACGGATAAGCAACATACCTTCTTTCCGCCATTTTAGCTGATAATTATGATATCTTACCATAATAATCATTTCAAGGTCTGTTTATTGGTATTATTCCAATATTTTATTCTGTTTTTCTATTTCAGAAAGCGTGGTTTGCCACCTTTGCGCCAATACTCCTCGATCTTTTCCAAAGAGATTCCTTTGGTTTCCGGAACATAGAAGTATCCCCATATCAAAGCTGCTAAAGCCACTACTGCATAAAACCAGAATGCACCGGCCGGATTTCCCAGATTCTCACCTTCCACATATATCTCGGTGCCACTGATAGTGAAAGCATGCACAATTTTGAAAAAAGTAAAAGATACAATACTATTAAAAAACCATACGGACAAAGAACCGATGGAGGAACCCAGCCCTCTGAGTTTCTGAGGAAATACTTCGGAAATGATAAGCCACCCCAACGGACCAATGCTGATAGCGAAAAAAGCCACATAGATAAAGACCAATGTGACGGACAACCATTTACCTGCATTGCCTAACGAAGCGGAGAAAGCGAAACAAATACCTAATAAAACCAGAGAAACCGTGATTCCTGTCAGACCAGTGAAAAAAAGTTTGCGCCTTCCCAACCGATCTACAAAATACACAGAAACGATGGTAAAAAGCAGATTGACAGCTCCCACTCCCACAGAAGCCCAGATAGCAGAAACCGTACCGTCAAACCCAGCCATAAGAAATATTTTAGGGCTATAATAGATGACTGTATTAATTCCCACAAACTGTTGAAAAAACATAATGCCAATACAGATGATCACAGCATTGCGTAACCAGGGTTTAAACAATTCACGATACCCGGCTTTCTCCTCACGACTTTTGACTACTTCTCTCTTAATTGCCTCAAATGCCTCGTCTCTCGATTCCGGACTCTCGATACGTGACAGAACGGCCAATCCTTCCGATTCTCTTCCACGACTCATCAGCCATCGCGGAGTTTCGGGCATATATAGCATACCTACAAACAAAACAATAGCCGGGATAACTCCGACGTAAAACATCGGCCGCCAACAATCTATCTGACTTTCATCGGCAAAAAATAAATCGGAAAGATAAGAAACCAATACTCCTATCGTAACCATCAATTGAAACATCGAAACCAAAGCTCCCCGTTTTTTTGCAGGAGAGATTTCTGCAATATAAAGAGGTACGGCAAAAGAAGAAACTCCGATAGCTACACCCAAAAATAAACGTGAAGCAATCAGATGATAAACATCGGGAGCAAATCCGGACCATAAAGCGCCAATGGCAAAAATGACAGCGGATACCAATATTACTTTTTTACGTCCGAGCGTATCTGTAATCTTTCCACAAAAGAGTGCTCCTAAAATAGCACCACACAATCCGGAAGCCGTAATTATTTCAATCATACTATTATCGATTCCAAAATCTTTCTGGAAAAAAGGAATGGCTCCTGATATCACTCCGGTATCAAATCCAAACAACAGTCCACCTGTAGCAGCAACTACTGCTATGACATAAATAAGCTTACTATTATACTCTGTTTTCATGGTAGTTAAATTGGGTTATTTATTAATGTTTCTCTGTTTTATTAAGGTTCATAATTCTCCCATACTTCTTTTTTCAGTTCCGGACGGGGAACATATAAAAATGTATCCGGGTTCTTTTCAAAAGTTGTATAGATTGCTTCGCCTTTTACAATACCCAGCTCTGAATAACCGGCAGGAGATTTACATATCAGCTCCGACTTATCATACAATGGATTTGCCTGCCACTCTATCTCATTTTTATCGTTGAAAACGGGAAACCAGGCGATGCCTTTATGCTTACGGACTCCATCATATTCAAAACCATAATCACGATCACACCAGGCACCGAATGTCAATGGTTTATCCGGATTGGCACTAATAGTGGCATGTGCCCAGTATGGAGGTACAATCACAACATCACCGGGATGGGCATAAACGGCAAAGCAACGTCCGGGATTGTCTTCTGCAAACTCCTGCATATAAATAATAGCTTCACCCGACCATATCTCATAAACTTCCGGAGTAGACCAATGACTGAACTTTGAAACCCAATGAATGTGCCCCTGGCTACGTATCGGTTCTTTGCCTAATTTTCCGGCTGCATAGGTCACTACTCCATAAAGAAGATGCCTCTCTTTCAATAACTCTGCATGGATCTTTTTACCAACATCCATAGCAATGGCATACACTACTTCCGGACCCTCACAATCAGGATCGGATAAACTCTTACGAATGTCTTTCAACAAGCGATTCTCTACCTGAGGACCAAAAACATCGGCCCCATAAACGAACCCCATGGGGTTCGTTGTAGGTTCTATATTAAAACCCGGATTAAAAATCATATCAAAAAGCAGATTAAGGATTATGTTTGACAAAAGCTTTAATAGTAGCACATTGCTTTCCTTCAGATTCTCCGTAAGGACGGATCGTATACTCTTTCACAGATTCGGGAACTATAAAAGTCTCAGCATAATGAACCACAAAAGGCTCAAATTTTCCTGTCGGACTTTCTACAATAGCTTCTCTTCCTTCCACCAGATTAAGCACATTCACACTACCATCTGTCCGATGCAAAACAGGAACCGTAAACCAATGCCGGCGGGTTTCAATAAACTCATTTTCATGCAAACCGGTTCGCTCTTCTTTCCAGCCTTCCCCTTCAGCGATTCGTTCTATCCGATTGAATATTTCTTTTTTAACCCAAGATTCTGTACGATTCCACTGAATAACTTCCTGACCATGTTTTATATTGATAGGACGTGGACGACCATCCAATCCTAAACGTCCCCAATCCCAGAGTTTGAAAGTAAAAATATAAGGGGTTGCACTAATTTCAAGTACCATCCCGTTTGTTCCGGAACAATGTATCGTACCTGCCGGTATCAACAAATGATCGTGCTTCTTAACAGGATAATTACCCACATATTTCTCCGCATCAAAATGTCCGCTCTCCTGTGCCTCATTAAGGGCATTAATCATCTCTTGCGGATCAATACCTTCTTTCACACCCAGATAGACAGTAGCATCTTCTGCGGTATCCAGCATATAGTAACTCTCATCTTGTGTATAGTGCATACCAAATTTCTCTTGTATATATTGCGTCAGAGGATGTACCTGTAAACTCAGATTTCCCCCTCCCATCGTATCAAGAAAGTCAAAGCGGATAGGGAATTCATCGCCAAAACGTCCATATACCGGATTGCCCAGCAAACGTGCCGGATAAGCAAAAACAAGATCAATAGACGGTATTTCAAAACGAACGTCTCCAAAACTGAAATAAAGGCTGTTTTCTTCAGGAACACAATCAAAGCACCAGGCAAAATTAGGAACCTCGCGGTCCAGGTCACACACCTCTTTCATCCATTGTCCACCCCAAGGTCCCGGATCAAAAAAAGGAACTACCCGAAACGGCGTACGGGATGCTTTTTCCAATCCGTTCCATACTGCCTTTGCTGTCGCCATCTTAGGAGTACCAGCTATATTCGTATCGAGCACGTAATCCCATCTCTTCATCAATTTTTTCTTAAACCGGTCGCAGATACGCCAATCAACAAAAAAAGCACGTTTATACTGTAAAGAAGCACGTTCTTCTTTGTTTTCAACACCAACGTTGGATACTTCATTACGACGGAAACGCATCTGTATTTCCCAACGGGCCATATCGGCATAAACCAATAAGTCGGATGTCGGCTGTATATAAGCAGCTCCAACTCCATAGACAAAAACAATACCTTCGGCAACGGCAGCAATCTCCGAACGGACATCTTTCAACTTCTTTTCGTCAAAATAACAATCCATTGTCTGACGAGTCATATAGCCGAATATTTCATCGTCTGTAATATCCTGTTTCAAAAGAGCATTTATCCTTTCCGATGATAACATAGCATCCTGCGAAAAGAACCAATGAGAAGAAGGGAAAAAAGACTGTAAAGCCTCTACCACTTCATCATCCAACACCCCCTGATAACATTCCAGAACTACGATCTTTACTTTTTTATCAATTTGCGACAAGTCTTTATTCAAACAATCGGAAATAGCTTCCCAACCTACCCGGCATTCTCCTTCCATACCCGGCACATTTACCACCGGATATTTATCATAATTAGATTTATCATTAAAATATCTGTTCATAGCATCTTTCTTTTTTTATTGTTGACAACGTACATGAAATTCCCAAAAGGGCCGCATTATCTCCTAATAAAGAAGTTGTTATCTCCACTTTATTTTCCGGGGCCCACACCAGACGATCAATCCGTTCTTTGAGATAAGGTAATATGATATCCGCACTACGCATAATGCCACCACCAATCACAACGATTTCCGGATCATAAGCATGAATATAATTGATGATGGCTGCCGCCCATACATCCATACAATCTTTACACAACAGAGTAGCTTCCGGCTCTCCCCGTCTCATCAGGTCAAACAAGGTCTTAAAATCATAAGAGGAAGCTTTTGCTTTATATTCACTGCTGATTTTGGGATGGGTACGAATTATTTCCGGCAGAAAGAAAGAAGAAGCCATTGCTTCTACACAACCAATATTACCACAGGTACAACGTCGTCCCCGATAATCCACAACGATGTGTCCTCCCAATGAACCAGCCTGATAGTGAGTCCCCTTAATAATCCGTCCATCTAAAACAACTCCGGTACCAATACCTGTCCCGATAGTCATCATTACCATATTCCGGCTATTTTTCCCGGCCCCCATATACCATTCTCCGGCAAGTGCCAGACGAGCATCATTATCGATAATAAATGAGGTTCCCCAGTTCCTGTCAACCCAGGAAGGCAGATCTATGTCACAGGCATCATCGTATTTATCATTGGTAGAAGTTACTCTCTTTTCCTTCGGATTTACCATACCCGGAAATGCAAGACCCATACCTGCAAGCTCTTCTCTCGGCACTTTCCATTTGCTCAACAGCCTGTTTATTACTCCTCCCATAGCAGGAAGATTACTATCCAGACTACCAGCTATGGCAGGAAATGAACTGAATTCAAGTATCTCATCTCCTTTTACCAAACCGATTTTAATGATGGTTCCTCCTAAATCTATTGCTATACAATACATTGCAAATCAGATTAAATGAGGAATACCATTTACTTCAATCAACCTTGCGGAAAATCCTTTCTCGGCAATTTCGGCATAATTGTGTCCTGCATCCGAAGGCCAACAAGCTGCAAATGAAAAAAGAGAACTTCCTACATTTGCCATCCGGTGGGCCACTCCTCCCGGAATATAATGCAAACTGCCAGGAAACACCCGCTCTGCCCATACATTGCGTTGTTCGTCCATGAGGATAAGCATTCCTTCTCCCTCTAAGCCCCAATAAAATTCTGCCCGGTCGATACTCGCATGATAATGTCCTTTCGTCATCATATACTCATTGCCGACTTTTCCCGGATACAAATAAGTAATACCGAAATACAATCCTCCCGGAGTCCCTTCCTTTTCGGGTAAAAAACTACTGACTTCGTAGGCAAGCTTGTCCTGAGGCATTTTTTCAAAAGCTTCCACATCGGCAAAGATGCCTTTTAAATCAGATAAATTCCGGGAAATTTTACAAACATCACGTCCAACTAAATTCTTATCGGTAAAGAACAGTTCAGGAAAGATAATTTTTTTATTTTCCATAATCACCTATATTTTAAGATTCCACATGTAATTCGATGGGAACAAAGGTAGGTGATAGACACAGGCGTCCTGTCTCCTATTTTCCCCGATAATTATGTTATCTTATCATTAATATAGGTATATAGATTTTAATTGATAATATTCCAGAATACAGAGTACGTATTAAATAGCCTTTTTGTTTTTCACACCATACTGTTTCTGGTACTCAGTGGGCAACATATTAACTGTCTTTTTGAATTGCTCGATAAAGTTAGACAGGTTATTAAATCCCACTTCCATACTCACGGTAGAGATTTTCATCTTACCTTCTATCAAGAGCCGCTTGGCATGCCCGATACGCATATCATTCAGATATTGTACAAAAGTTTTCTTTGTCCGTTCTTTAAAATAACGGCAGAAGGCAGTAGGGGTAAGTCCTACTAAACCGGCTACATCTTCAAGTTTTATCGGCTGATTAAAGTTTTTCACCAGATATTGGTATATCTTATTAAAACGTTCAAAATCGGAAGAATTGACTGACTGGGTAAAACCGACACTGGCAAGCAACTCATACTCATCCGTATTAGCCATCATTTCCAATAGAGTGATCAGATTGGTAACCCTCACTACCCCATTTGAATCAAAAGTATTACGGATAAAATCAGCAATACGCTCGCGTGCCGTTCCTGTGAACTTTATACCCCGGCGGGAACGTTCTATCAAACTCCGGATATGCATAAATTCCGGCAAGTTGATCATCACTCCTTCAAATAGCTCTTTACGGAAGTAAACACACAAACATACAGATCGCAATCCGGTTTCTTCTCCAAAAAACTCTTTGTTGTTTCTCCACTCATGAGGCAACTGAGGACCAATAATACAAACATCCCCTACCTCATAACTCTCTATATGATCACCCACAAAACGAGTGCCACTACCTTGCTCTATACACATAATCTCTATTTCGGGATGATAATGCCACGGAACAATAAAGTAAGGTAAATCCTCCCGATAGAAATTAATGTAATTCTCCACAGAAAACGGAAGTTCTTGATAAAGTGGTTTCATAGTAATACACAATTGGCTAAGTAATCATTCTAAATTATATGATATTATTATTGAAACGCAGAAACTCACAGATTCACGCAAAAAATATCATCGCTCAAGTATAGCGCAACCATTTAATCTGCGATCATTTGCGTTTCAATAAAACGCTGTCATAGTATGAACTAAATTTGAAATGCTACTTATTATTTAATTCAAAACTATAGATGGAGCAAATATAGACGATAAATGCATAAATACAGTCTTTAGCAAACAAAAAAAAGAATGAGATGTGTTAAAGAAGACACATCTCATTCATTATTTAAAGTATATATTTCAAATACATCATTTGACATATATACCGATGCAAACCGTACTAAAAGATAGACTTTGCAATACCCAATTCAAGACCACGTAACTCTGCCAGACCGCGGAGACGTCCCAGGCATGAATATCCAGGATTTGTCTTTTTCTTCAGATCATCAATCATCTGATGGCCATGGTCAGGACGCATGGCAATAGAGCACTGGCGACGTTGCTGCAACTTCAACAGGTTCTTCATCACATTGTACATATCCACGTCTCCTTCCAGGTGATTGGCTTCATAGAAATTACCTTCAGCATCACGTTGTGTACTACGCAGATGAACAAAGTTTACTCGATCACCCTGACGCTCCATTATTCCGGCAAGATCATTATCGGCACGCACACCGAAAGAGCCAGTACATAGACAAAGGCCATTTGATTCGTTAGGAACCGCTTCTATCAGTTTAACAAAATCCTCCTCCGTACTCATGATACGGGGTAAACCTAAAATAGGATAAGGAGGATCATCGGGATGAATCACCAGCTTCACTCCCACTTCATCGGCAACCGGAGCTATCTCTTTCAGGAAGAAGATAAGGTTGGAACGAAGTTTCTCGGCATCAATATCATTGTATCTGTCAAGAGCTTCCTGGAACTGCTCAACGGTGAAACTTTCTTCTGAACCCGGAAGACCGGCAATCATATTACGAACGAGAAGTTTCTTATCGTCTTCATTCATCTGTTCGAAACGTGCTTTTGCCTTGGCTATCTCTTCATCTGTATAATCCTTTTCAGCATTGGGGCGTTTAAGGATGAACAGGTCAAAAGCTACAAAAGCCGCCTTTTCAAAACGAAGTGCTTTAGAACCATCGGGCATTGTATAGGCAAGATCAGTACGTGTCCAGTCAAGCACAGGCATGAAGTTGTAAGTAACGACCATAATACCGCATTGAGCCAGATTACGGATACTTTCTTTATAATTCTCAATATATTTCAGGTAATCACCGGTCTGGGTCTTAATATGTTCGTGCACAGGCACACTTTCAACTACCGACCAGGTAAGACCCACTTCCTCAATCATCTGCTTACGCTTCATGATTTCTTCTACTGTCCACACTTCTCCGTTAGGGATGTGGTGAAGGGCATTCACTATTCCGGTGGCACCAGCCTGCTTTATATCCCACAGACTCACAGGGTCATTAGGACCATACCAGCGCCAAGTTTGTTCACATAAATACATACTATTTTTATTTACGATTTGACAATTTACGATTTACGATTGAGATTGCTCTCATTCCAACTTCTAACTACTAATTTATTTACGATTTGACAATTTACAATTTACGATTGAGATTACTCTCATTCCAACTTCTAACTACTAACTCCCAACTTCTAACTTAAATGGAGAAAGCATCGAAGCCACCATCAATAACGGCTACTGTACCGGTTACGAATTTAGAGGCATCACTAATAAGATACTGGATGGTTCCGTACAAATCTTCCGGTTCACCAAAACGGCCAAACGGAGTATGAGCAATGATAGTCTTTGCACGATCGGTCAGAGAACCATCGGGATTGGTCAACAGAGTACGATTCTGTTCAGTCAGGAAGAATCCCGGAGCAATAGCATTGACGCGCAAGCCATCACCAAATTTCAAAGCCAGCTCGCCAGCCATATATTTAGTAAAATTAGCAATAGCAGCTTTGGCTGTTCCGTAACCTACTACGCGAGTCAACGGACGAAGAGCCGATTCTGAACAGAAGTTTACAATACTACCTTTCTTCTGATCAACCATGATACTGGCAAATACCATCGTAGGCAAAACTGTTCCGAAAAGATTCAAATCTACCACCTTTTTAAAAGCATCGATCTCAAGGTCAAAGAAAGTCTTATCCGGTGCAATGGTAGCTCCCGGCATATTTCCTCCAGCAGCATTCAGCAATACGTCAATGCGTCCGTAAGCTTTCATGATTTCAGCTTTATTCCCTTCAAGTACTTCCTTATTCATCACATCAGTATAAAGGAACATTGCATCCCCTCCATCGGCTTTAATGCTCTGTACAAGTGCATTTCCAGCTTCTTCACTACGATCAAGAATTATAATCTTAGCACCTTCTTTTGCCAGATAAGCGGCAATACCTTTACCTAAAATACCGGCACCACCGGTGATTACAACAACTTTGTCTTTTACACTAAATAATTCGTTCATGATTCTCTGTTTTATTAAGTTATAATTTATTGTTCAAATAATATTTCAGATTCTCTTTAATGAGAATATCTATCGGCATCAGATTTACTTTCTCAGGGTTTTGTTTCAACACAAGATGATTACACAAAGACTTAATGCCGTTATATCCTTGTTGTTCGGGACGTTGGGCTATCAAAGCAGTAATCACTCCCTCGGAGAGTAATTCTGTGTTTTTATCAATCAAGTCGTATCCTACCAGTTTTATATTTTTCAACTCTCTTTCTTTGAGATAATTCCCTAAGATGTAACAGGTTGAATTGAATATAACAGCTCCTTCTATCCGGGGGTTATCATAAAATATCTTATCCAGTTTTGCAAAATTATATTCAGAATCAGCAATCTTTAGCTCAACCTCATGCAGTTTTCCTCCAAATCCATTCTCGTTCAGATATTGCAAAAAGCCTTCTTTACGGTTCCTCCCCTGATTGGAATCGTTCTTACCATTATGGATGATCCGGGATATCAGAATGTCCGGTTGATTACCAATCTGACTCGTCAGTAACTTGGCGGCAATAAATCCTGCATCAAAAGATTCTGTACCAAAATAGGCCAATTGGTGCTCACCCGCGATATTGGAATCCACATAGACATAAGGGATATTTCTGATATCGAGCATACGGGAAAGGCGACTCACAGAATCGGTAAACAAGGTAGCAATCAGCACTCCGTCTATCTCTTCTTTATCAAAGAGATTGCGTACAATCACATCAAAGGTACTATTATCGTACTGATCAAAAAAGAGCTTGGTTACATTGATATTATAAAGTTCCGTCTCGGAAGCGGCTTTATCTATCCCTTCGGAAATGGCTTCCCAATACTCTCCCGGCTCAAAAGAGGGAGTGATAGCAATAAAATGATATTGTTTCTTGGAAGCAAGAGAACGTGCCATCAGATTGGGCTGGTAGTTTGCCTTTTCAAGGATAGCCTTTACTTTTTTCTCATTCTCTTCGGATACACGCCCACGATTGTGGATCACCCGATCTACCGTACCAACAGATACCCCTGCCATTTCGGCAATGTCTATAATACGAATATTTGAAGATTCTTTATTCATAGGATAAATAGCTTAAACTCTATTTTTCTTCTACAAAAGTAAGATGAATAATCTTAATAAGCAACAATGTGTGCGCACACACGTTGTATACACAAAAAGTTATATATCTATAATTCAGCAAATTAAGCCAACGTCCATGAATAAGAATATGTTGTCAAACATATAAAGAACTAAAGTTTAGCTTTCATTAAACTGTAATAGCATAATCGGTTGATATATTAGTTCGTTATCCTTCAGTCAATTTTATTCTATTTTAAGTAATATACCTCTAAATAGTGATTGCAGCGTATTACATCCACGATATTTGCCACATATAAATTACCTAATCATAGCGATTGTACAGACTTTAAATTATAAAGACCTTTGCAAAGTTTTAAAAATGAATAATAATAAAAGCACATTGGAAGCAAAAAGATTTAAACTGGTTCTCCTATTTTTAATAACTGCCTGCCTGTTCTCTGTTTCTGCACAAAAACAGAGAGCAATGTTGTCAGGGAAAATAATATCTACTGAAACCAAAGAAACCATTGACTTTGCCACCGTCTATTTAAAAGGTACCACCTTTGGCTGTACCACCAACGAAAAAGGCATTTATCACTTAAAGGCTCCGGCCGGTCATTATACATTGGTTGTGTCTGCTGTGGGTTTTGAAACAGTAGAGAAAAAAGTAGAACTGACACAAGACGAGAGAAACAAACTAAATATTATGATCAATCCGGCTACTACTGAACTGGATGAAGTAGTAGTGACCTCCACGGGTGTAAGCCGCATAAAAAGATCCGCATTTAATGCTGTAGCAGTAGATACGAAGGAACTTCAGAATACCACAAAGAATCTAAGTGACGCACTAACCAAAGCACCGGGAATGAAACTCCGTGAATCGGGTGGTGTAGGTTCGGATATGCAACTCATGCTTGACGGTTTCAGCGGTAAGCACGTCAAGGTATTTATTGATGGTGTACCTCAGGAGGGTGTGGGAAGCTCTTTTGGATTGAATAATATCCCCGTGAACTTTGCCGATCGCATCGAAGTATATAAAGGTGTAGTGCCGGTAGGTTTTGGTACGGACGCCATTGGTGGTGTCATTAATATTGTCACCAACAAAAAACGCCAGCGTTGGTTTCTGGATGCATCTTATTCTTACGGATCGTTCAATACTCACAAGTCATACGCCAACTTCGGACAGACTTTCAATAACGGATTTACTTATGAAATCAATGCTTTCCAGAACTATTCGGATAACGACTACTATGTGGATTCTCCTGTAGAAGATTTCGAAACCGGCAGAATTGACAGAGATAAGAAGGTGCGTGTGAAGCGTTTCAACGATACCTATCATAATGAAGCCGTTATTGGTAAACTCGGAGTAGTAGACAAGAAATGGGCAGATCGGCTGATGTTTGGTTTTACCTACTCCAATATGTACAAAGATATACAGACAGGCGTACGTCAGGAGATTGTATATGGGCAGAAGCATCGTAAAGGACATTCGCTGATGCCCTCGTTGGAGTACAACAAGCGTAACCTGTTTACAAGAGGTCTGGATGTTGTGTTAACGGCCAATTACAACAAAAATATGACAACGAATGTGGATACCGCTTCGTATAAGTACAACTGGTATGGAGATAAGAAGTTACTGAATTCACCGGGAGAACAATCCAATCAGTATTCAAAAGCGGATAACAATAACTGGAACGGTACTTTAACCCTTAATTATCGTATCGGCAAGGCTCATATGCTGACTTTCAATCATGTGTTAAGTACCTTCCATCGCTCTAATACCTCTCTGCTTGCCAAAGAAGAACAAAAAGATGCCATTGCCAAAGAGACCCGCAAAAATATTTCCGGCTTGTCTTATCGCCTGATGCCATCTGAAAAATGGAACCTCTCCGTGTTTGGTAAGTACTACGACCAATTTGTAGCAGGTCCGATAGCTACGACTACCAATCAGGATAAATATGTACGTACCACCCGTAGCATCAATTCCATGGGTTACGGAGCAGCAGGTACCTATTTCATTCTATCCGGTTTACAGGTGAAGGTATCTTATGAGAAAGCCTACCGTCTGCCCACCATCGAAGAGATGTTCGGTGATGAAGACCTGGAGATGGGAGACATCGGTATCAAACCGGAGAGCAGTGATAACCTAAACCTTAATCTGAGTTATAATAAAACTTTCGGTAAGCATTCCGTATACGTAGACGGAGGGTTGATATATCGTAATACAAAAGATTATATCCAACGCAATATTGCAGATCTGAGTGGAGGAAAATATGCCGCTACTTATATCAACTATGGCAAAGTATTGACAAAAGGATATAATATCTCCGCCCGTTATGGGTTCGGAAAATGGTTGAGTATAGGAGGGAATTTCACACAAATGAATGTACGTGACAACATGAAAACCTCCATTTCCAGTAGCGCAGCCAATCTTGCCTATGGTGAACGTATGCCCAACTTACCCTATATGTTTGCCGATTCGGATGTATCCTTCTACTGGCGGAATCTTTGGAAGAAAGGCAATACACTGACCATGTCTTATGACAATCAGTATTTGCATAGTTTCACTTATTATTCATCCAATCTTGGTTCAAATAAAGGTGATTATGTGGTACCCAATCAATTCTCACACAATCTGGCACTCTCATATAGCCTTCAGAATGGCCGGTATAATATATCGTTTGAGTGCCGTAACTTCACGAACGAGAAATTATATGATAACTTCAGCCTTCAAAAAGCCGGACGTGCATTCTATGGAAAGGTTCGCATACATTTTGGAAACTAAAAAACAATAAGTAATCATTCAAAATTAATATGATACTATTATTGAAACGCAGAAACTCGCAGATTCACGCAAAGCATATCATCGCTCAAGTATAGCGCAGCCATTTAATCTGCGAAAATCTGCGATCATTTGCGTTTCAATAAAATGTTGTCATAGTATGAACTAAATTTGAAGTACTACTTAGATAAAAAATAAATAACAAATCGTTTTAAATTAAAAATAACATGAAGAAAAACTTCTTTTTAAATGGACTATTTGCAACAGCAATGGTCGGATTGACATTGACAGCCTGCTCAGATGATGAACAGGGTAATGGAGCAGGTACTGTAGGCAAAGGTGAATATGTAATCGCAGCCTCTGTCACAGCCTCCGGAAATACAACTAACGTTCTGCTGACTTCCGAAACTTTAAACGGAGGAACTGTTTCTACTATAAATAATGGCCTTGTGAACGATGGAGCAACCCAATGGGTATTTTATAAAGACCAATATCTGTATGGGCTGACATACAATCAGGGAAATGCCGGCACAACCCGGTCGTATTTCATGAATGCCAACTATGAGGTACAGGCACGCTCAGGAGAATATGCCGTCAAGAGATTTACCACCTACGGTATCTATGACAAGTATATCATAACTTCTTCCACCGGCGACGGACCTACGGAATATGCTGACGAGAATGGATATTTGCCAAAGATGTTTTTGTTGTCTTATCTGGATGTAGCAGCCGAAACATATACTACCAATAATACCCAGAATAAAGCATACATGTCAGAAAATTTTTTGGGTAATGGCGAATTTGTAACACTTGCAGGTATCCTAGAACATAACAATAAAATCTATAGTGCTGCAGTTCCAATGGGTTTGAGCCAATATGGTGGAAAAGCCAACGGGGGTCAATGGATATTGCCGGGTAACGAAGATCTGGTAAAAACGGAAGATGGTGGTTCGAACAGTAGCAGCTATAAAAAAGGAGAACTACAGTGGACACAATACCCTAACGAATGCTGGGTAGCAATTTTTGATGACGAGACGCTTACAACCAAGAAGCTTATCAAAACAGAACAGATCAGCTATGCCTGTGGCCGTATGAAGTCTCAGTACTACCAGACTATCTGGAGCGCAGATAACGGCGATATCTATGTATTCTCCCCCAGCTATGCCAAGACAATGAGCGATGCCCGTCAACGTACTACACTGGATGCCGGAGTGGTACGTATCAAAGCCGGAACAGAAGAATTTGATCCGAACTACTATTATAGCATTGAAGCACAAAGCGGCGGGAAGTCTTTCCTCCGTTGCTGGCACCTCACAGGAGATTATTTCCTGATGTTGATGTACGACCGTCCTTTAAGTGAAGAAGATTTTGTTGCCAACCAACTGGCTATTTACAAAGGAACAACCGGAAAACTTACTTATGTAGATGGCCTGCCATCAGCTGATCAGATCTCTGGTTTCGGTAATACCCCGTATACAGAAAACGGTTTCACTTATATCACAGTTACAACTACTACCGGCCACCCTGCCATCTACAAGATTGACCCGACAAATGCTACCGCAACAATGGGTATAGCAGTAGAAGCAACACAAGTCAGCGGTGTTGGTAGATTGAAAGTAAAATAAATAGTAGCATAAAATAACAGATTGAAGAGCCTGCAAGCCTTATGTGTTGCAGGCTCCTTTCATGACCTCACTAAAGAAGATATATGAAGAAGATATTTCGCCAAATACATCTCTGGCTTTCTATTCCTTTCGGCTTAATCATTACTGTCATCTGCTTCTCCGGAGCAGCTTTAGTTTTCGAAAATGAAATTATGGAATTGTGCCGGCACGACTTTTATTATGTCAGTAAGGTAGAAGAGACTCCCCTACCCGCCGGAGAACTGGCACAGAAAGTAGCAGCAACTCTGCCTGATAGTATATCAGTGACGGGGATCAGCATTTCATCCGATCCGGCAAAAGCATATCAGGTCAACCTCTCCAAACCCAGACGGGCGTCTGTATATATTGATCAGTATACAGGTGAAATAAAAGGAAAATATGAACGTGCTCCGTTTTTTACGACCATGTTCAAGCTACACAGATGGTTGCTGGATAGCATGAAACCAGATGGAGGTATCTTTTGGGGTAAGATGATTGTTGGCGTCAGCACGTTGATGTTTGTCTTTGTGCTGATATCCGGAATTATTATCTGGATTCCACGTAATGCCAAAGCTCTGAAAAACAGTCTCAAGATTTCAGTGAATAAAGGCTGGAGAAGATTCTGGTATGATTTGCATATAGCAGGTGGACTGTACACATTTATCTTCTTACTCGTACTGGCTCTCACCGGACTGACCTGGTCTTTCGGTTGGTATCGCACTGGATTCTATAAAGCATTTGGCGTAGAAGCCACACAAGGAACCTCTTCTCAGGAAACGACCTCTCAGACATCAAATAAAGAACGACAGGGAGAAAGAAACAAAGAAAGCAACAAAGATGGACGTCACAGAGGAGACGAAAAAAGATATAGCCGGAGCGAAGGCCGTAATCGAAGCGAAAGTCACAATCGTGGTGAAGATCGTGAAGAAAGAAGAGGAAACAGAGAATATTCTCCTTACGCCTTGTGGCAAAAAGTATACGAACAACTGAAAGTTCAAAATCCCGATTATAAACAAATCACTGTATCAAACGGTACAGCAAACGTCTCTTTCAACCGTTTCGGTAATCAACGTGCATCAGACCGTTACAGTTTTAATCCGAGAAATGGAGAAATAACTGAGGCTACACTTTATAAAGACCTGGATAATTCCGGCAAGATACGTGGCTGGATTTTCTCTGTACATGTAGGTAGCTGGGGAGGTATGTTTACCCGGATTCTGAGTTTTATAGCTTCACTGTTAGGTGCTACCTTACCCCTGACAGGATATTATCTATGGATAAAAAAAGAAATAGCCCGCTCGGCAAGGAAAAGAAGAAAATGATGCATTCATCAAACACAGGGCTTGTTAATATTGTTAACACGTTTTTTAACACTCTATTTTTTGCTTTACAAAAGTGTACTATTTAGTACATCAGGAATGTACAGTTAAGTATGGCAAAAGTGTACAATTAACACTCACAGAAATGTACACTTTTGCCTACCTCTAAAAAAGAGGTTTATATTCGTTATAAATCAAGCAATTACATAAGATCAAGAATCCATACTCCATCTTAATATTTCCTCTGAAAGGATCTTTATAATTACTTTTTTGGTAACTATACATTTATCGAATGAAGCATAGCTATTATGTATCGAAGAAATCATTGGAAATAATAAATTAACAACATTAACAGCGTTTCTTAATCATAAATTTTAGTCTGACAAGAGTACGTACTCTTCTTATATAAAAGTACGTATTTAATACACACTTAAATACGTACTTTTACAGCATAAAGAACACATTATTTAACCACACTGTCATTCAATAATTTACATTCATATTTACTCTTTACCATCCATAACCTTCAACGACGATTATCAGTCAATAAGTACTGTTTTGATAACTGAGAACGAATAGAAAAAACTGTTCGAAAATAAATATTTATCAAAATGAACCTGATGAATGACAATTAATTACTATGTTTGCAACAAGATATTTAACGAAGATAAAAAACTATTTTATGCAACCAACAGTAAATAAAACACCACGTATTGAAGTGATAGATGCCTTGAGAGGATTTGCCGTAATGGCAATTTTATTGGTACACAGTTTAGAACATTTTATATTCCCGGTCTATCCGACCGATTCACCCGAATGGCTGAACATTCTTGATAACGGAACACTTAATGTAGTATTCTCACTCTTTGCCGGAAAGTCTTACGCAATATTTGCTTTACTTTTCGGATTTACATTTTATATCCAATGCCACAATCAAGAGAAGAAGGGAAAAGATTTTGGCTATCGCTTTCTTTGGAGGTTAGTATTATTAGTTGGTTTTGCTACCATAAACGCCGCATTCTTTCCTGCGGGAGATGTATTACTGCTTTTCTCTATTGTGGGGATTGTATTGTTCTTAGTGCGGAAATGGAGTGATAAAGCTATTCTGATCACAGCAATCTTTTTCCTGTTACAGCCCATTGAGTGGTACCATTATCTGATGAGTTTATTCGATCCGTCATACACGTTGCCCGATTTGGGTGTGAATGCAATGTATCAGGAAGTGGCCGAATATACTAAAGCAGGTAACTTCTGGAATTTCATTGCAGGTAATGTCACTTTGGGACAAAAAGCCAGTCTGTTTTGGGCTATCGGAGCAGGACGTTTTCTGCAAACAGCCGGACTTTTCTTAATGGGCCTGTACATCGGCAGAAAAGAGTTGTTCGTAACCACCGACTCGCATCTTCGTTTTTGGATTAAGACGCTCATTGTTGCTGCCATATGTTTTGCCCCCCTCTATCCACTAAAAGAGTTGATTATGCAAAGCGAAAGTGACATAGTCAAACAGACAGTCGGTACTGCTTTTGATATGTGGCAAAAGTTTGCATTTACGTTTGTCCTGGTTGCGTCCTTTGTGATCCTGTATCAAAAAGAAAAATTCAGAAAGGCGGTAACAAACCTTCGTTTTTATGGAAAAATGAGTCTTACCAATTATATCAGCCAATCTATCATGGGAGCTATCATTTATTTTCCGTTCGGATTTTACCTGGCTCCTTACTGTGGCTATACAGTCAGTCTGATTATCGGTATTGTCCTTTTCTTACTGCAAGTCCGGTTCTGTAAATGGTGGCTATCCAAACATAAACAAGGACCTTTGGAAAGTGTCTGGCATAAGTGGACATGGTTGTTGGCTGAAAAGTAATGAATATATTTCACCACAGAGTTTCACAAGTTATTTGTTTAAGTAGTTAATTCATACTATAACAGCATTTTATTAAAACACAAATGATCGCAGATTAACGCAAATTAAGAGACTGTTGTTCTTTCTCTTTATATTCTTTGCGAAAATCTGCGATCATCTGCGTTTCAATAATTAATCATCGCTTGTCGTACCTCCCCGTGCAGGAAGCATCCGAAAGCCTACAAATTCGGATTGGCATCGATCTCAGCTTTCGGGATAGCATACAGATAGTTGATACTGTTGGGCACAAATGCATCTCCTCCGGAGAATGTAAGGAACCAATGTCCTAACGGAGTACGTTTGGCAAATCCTCCTCCTTCCTGCCAGGCATCTACTTGCTGCGCCTGCTCTTCAACGGAAAGTGCAACACGCTTCACAGATTGCTGTGTACGTAAGATATCAGTAATACTGAAACCCTCTCCCCAAAGTTCACGACGACGCTCCATCAGGATCTCATTGACAACATCGTCCTGTGATTTACCTGTTAAATCATAGTCACCCAATCCACGGGCATGGCGCAATTCATTTAATGGTATTACCGCTTTCTCCGGGAAACCTTCACGAGCAAGGGCCTCAGCCTCTATCAGAAGCATCTCGGAGGCACGCATCAACACGATATCGGCAGTATCATCTGCACGCATATGGAACTTTTTATAACCTAAATACCCCTCACGCATCCACTGGAATAATCCCAAACGAATATCTCCTTCGGAGAATGTATCCCTGAAATGAGGATCGGCCATGAAACTACTGTAAGCACCTACATAGGTTGCGTCCAGGTAATAAAAGTTATAGGAAGCATCGGATTGTGCAAGTGTCTGCGGATGCCCCCAGATCCATTCTTTATTAGATACATTGTTGAATCCTTCGTATTCGGCAGTCGTTGTCATCAGCGAATATCCCTGACGGGCAGCGGCGGCTGCCTTTGCTGCCTCCTCCCATTGTCCGGTCAACAGATAGGCACGGGCAAGCAGCCCATTGACAACATTGGTATTCGGCTTGAATTTCTGCCCATCCCCTTTGCGGGTATAGTTCTTCAAATAACTCTGTGCCAGGTTAAGATCATCAAAAACGCGCTGATACACCTGGGCTACAGTAGATTTTGCTTTAGGCGCCGTTTCACTTGTAGTGGGTTCTGTATAAATAGGTACACAGGGAGCAGTGGGATCTTTCAGGTAAGTGAACTGATAGTGTTGCGCCAGATGAAGGTAACAAAACGCCCGCAAAGCAAGTGCCTGTCCTTTTGCCTGAAAAAATTCTTCCGAATCACCATCAATAGCAATGGCGGTGTTACAGTTATCAATCGTTTTATAAATGAGATACCAGGCAAAAGAGGTTCGGCTATTGTTCGGTATTGCTATATCATTGAACTGATAAGATGAATTAAACCCATAAGCAGGGCGGGAAACGACATCATCCGCCATCATATCGTCCTGACACTGAAGAGCACGATAACCAATATTGGCATATGTTGTGCCATATTCAAACAGATTATACCAGGCACCATTAAACAATCGTTCGGCATTACCGGGTACTCCAACCTCATCGGAACTAACAGAGTCCGTAGGTTCTTTATCAAGAAAGTCACCACTACATCCCGCCAATAAAAGCAGGAAGGCCATATAAGGATAGATATATTTTTTCATAAACTATAAATTAGTAAGTAGTTAGTAGTTAGTAGTAAGTAGTAAGTAGTTAGGAGTTGGGAGTTGGGAGTTGGGAGTTAGAATCCTAAAACGTTACATTCACTCCTCCCGAGAAAGTTCTCATTGCAGGATAACGATAATAGGTCAGTCCGGTAATGCCTTGTTCCGGATCGAGCCCCTGATTACGATGAATAGTAAACAAGTTATCGCTTTGTACAAAAACCTGTACATTACTCAACGACGCCCGGTTGACGAGTTGTTTCGGCAATGTGTAAGAGAGGGTAAGGTTCTTCAGCCTCATATAGGAATTGTTCTGCAAGAAACGTGTAGAGTAGGAAGTCCAGTTATTGGAAGTAGTACCCAATGCCGAAACATCCGTATACCGATTATCCGGTGTCCAGCGATCTAATATCTCTTTTGACCATGAACGACCTTCGGCACTACCATTGTGCAGAATCATAGTGATATCACGATTCATGATATACCCACCTACGCTATAGGCAAAGATCGCCGAAAGCTCGATGCCTTTATAAGAGAATGCTGTATTGAAACCACCATATATCTTGGGCAAAGATGACTTATTGACATAATAATCAGTAGCATCTTTATACACATTCGTTGTCCCGCGACCTATCACATTTTCATCCTTATCGAGTATATCCATATACCACAACGGATCTCCGTTTTCCGGGTCTACCCCAGCCCATTCCTTCGTATAGAAATCATAGACGGAACGCCCCTCTTTTAACTTGTTTACCCCTACCGGAGGCATGTCTTTCAAAGGTAGTTCGGTGACTACGTTCTTGTAATGTGTCAGGTTGAAACCAAGTTTCCACATGAAATCCTCTGTATGGATCACCGTACCATTCAGCGTCAGTTCAATACCGGTATTTTTCAGTGCCCCCACATTCTCATCAACCGAACTATATCCCATAGAAGGAGCTACAGGGCGTGAATAGAGCAAATCTTTGGAACGGCGCTGGAAGAAATCGAACGAACCGGATACACGGTTGTTCCATAAAGAGAAGTCCACCCCCACATTGAAGTTGAGATTGGTCTCCCACTTCAGCTTCGGAGTGGCAATGCGATCGGATACAAGTGCATTCTCCCCTAAATTGGATACAATGGTATAAAGCCCTTTGCTGGCATAGTAAGTACCTAAGTTATCATTTCCCTGTGCTCCGTAACTGGCTTTTAAAGTCAAAGCTGAAAGCCAATCGGAAGTAGAAACCATGAAGTCTTCACGATCGATACGCCAGGAAGCTCCTATCGACCAGAAATTACCCCAACGGGTCTCCGGTGCAAAACGGGAAGAACCATCACGCCGGTAAGAGGCGGAGAAGAAGTATTTATCCTGGTAATCATACAGGAACTGAGAGAAATAACCCACCAGGGCATAATCAATCCGATAACCGGAACCTCCGGTGAGTTGCGAACCAACTACCAGTTCGGGCATATTAGGTAACGCCATTTTCGTACGGGAAGCAGAAAGTTCATCATAACGGTAGGAATAGGCTTCCTGTCCAACAAGTATATTGAAGTGATGCTCACCAATCGTCTTATCATAAGTCGCAATATTGTTCCACGTCCAGGAGAAAGTACGGGTGTTGACACGACTTGAGCCACCTCCGGTAGTGACCGAAGGACCGATAAGGGAATTTGTGAAATCGAGTGAATTGTAATTGATAAGGTCGAAGTTAAAACTCGTCTTGAACTTCAAACCTGGAATAAAGGTAACTTCCAGAAAAGTACGTCCCGAAAACTCATCTTTCATCCGTTCGGACTTATCAAGCGGAAGAGTAGCGGGCAGGTTCCAGTTTGCCATAGAACCGGAAGGACGATAGGGCCCGAAATCAGGAACAGGACTTCCGTCTTTATAAATGATACTTCCATCATTGGGGGTTACCTCGTAAATGGGATAGAAACCGGGCATCGTACGCCCTGCATTGATAACATTACTGGTTTTGGTATCCGAAGACACCGGATAGTTCTGCATGGAATGCGCAAAACTCATGTTAACACCACCTTTCAGCCAGGAGGTCATTTCACTGGTGATATTGGAACGCAGGTTGAAACGCTGATACCCGGATTCGAGGGCAATACCCTTATCATTCAGATAACCGGCAGAGAAGAAATACTGATTCTTCTGTCCGCCTCCGGATACATTGAGATTAAGCTCCGTACGCAAGGCTTGCTGTTCCATAGCATTACTCCAATCAAAATCCCACAGAGGGGTAGCACCGTCTACAAGTTTACCATCCGTGCCTACAGGTTGTGAATAATTGGGTCCATAGGGGTTGGGACCATCCCCCATAAGTTTGGTTACCAGATCTTTTGAAGCCTGTGCGGCGGCTGTAGCAGGAGTATAGTTCTGCGTATCCTTGGCATATTGATTGCGCAAGGCTTCCCAATAGAGCTGGAAATAATCATTGGTACCTATACGATCATAATCACGTACGGCACGATTGGAACCACCGAAGGAGGCTTTTACATTGACGGTTGTTTTAGAGTCTGTTTGCCCCTGTTTAGTGGTGATAATAATGACTCCATTGGCACCACGCGAACCGTAAAGAGCAGCCGAAGCAGCATCTTTCAGCACTGTCATGGAGGCAATATCATCCGGATTGATAGCGTTGACGGAACCATCAAAAGGCACACCATCCACTACATAAAGCGGTGCACTGGAAGCATTGATAGACCCGATACCACGGATACGTATCTCGGCATCCGTACCGGGTTGCCCGCTGGAAGCACTTGCCTGCACACCGGAAACAGTACCTTCAAGAGCACGCGAAACACTGGCTACCTGTAGTTTGGCTATCTCATCTCCTTTTACAGTAGAAGCGGCTCCGGTAAAGCTATACTTTTTGGCTGTGGCATAAGCTACTACCATGACTTCGTCCAGTTCCTTACTGTCGGATTCAAGAGTAACATCAATGGTACTCCGTCCGTTCACAGGCTTCTCTGCCGTCTTTAACCCTACAAAACGGAAAACAAGTATCCCATCGGCAGGGGCAGATATAGAATATTTTCCATCGATATCGGTAATGGTACCGGTAGTGGCACCTTTTACCTGTACGGAAACACCGGGTAATGGTTCTCCGTCGGATATTACGGTACCCGAAATACGTTTCTCCTGTTGTACGGCCGCCTGCAACGATACAGATACAACAAAGGCCAGAAACGCTACTAATAGACGTAGATTGATTCTCATATTTTCTTGTGGTTTAGGATTTATTTACGTGAGGTATCTAACATCACATAGCCTTGTTTTGTTTAAGATACGAAACAAAATTTAAAGGAAGATTGCACAAACGGGAAGGAAGTATTAATTTCGCGAATAATGAGGTTAGAAGTCAGTAGTTAGTAGTCAGAATCTATGCAGCATATCAGCGTTGTCATTCCGAAAGGATTCTAACTACTTACTACTAAATTCTAACTACTTATTAAAATAGTATGAAAAAACTTGTAATTTGTCTGTTGGTGATATTGCCTCTTTCTTTGTTCGCTCAGAATGAAGAGAGCAACATCGTCATGCAGGACAGTGTGGAGACAGCCAAACGTCCCAACGGATTTATAAGAGCTTTCAACTATCTGTTCAATCCCAGTGACATCGATACTACTTATATCAGCCCAAACCGTTACAACTATGCACTGATGCTGGATCATTTCACCAACTACGAATATTATAGTCTAAGCAGTAGTACTCCTCAGTCACAACGGTTACGGTTCTCTCCCAACCCTCGTAATAAAATAGGTCCCTACTTCGGTTGGCGCTGGATATTCCTGGGATGGTCCATAGATACCGACGGGCTTTATGGCAAACAAAAAGGAAAAAGAAAAGGGACCGAGTTTGACTTAAGTCTTTACAGTGCCAAATTAGGGGTGGATATTTTCTATCGCCGCACCGGCAACGACTACCGGATCCATAAAGCGGACGGCTTTGATGACGTACCCGACAATTACTCCGAAAGTTTTGACGGATTGAAAGTAGATATAAAAGGGCTGAATGCATTTTACGTATTCAACTATCGCCGTTTTTCCTATCCGGCAGCTTTCAGCCAAAGCACTAACCAAAGGCGTAGTGCCGGGTCGATGATTGCAGGCTTTTCTATCTCCACGCATCATCTGAACTTCGATTCTGCCAAACTGCCGCAAACTATTCAGGAAAGCCTGAATGAAGATATGAGAGTGGAACATATCAAATATACAAATATCAGTCTCACTCTCGGTTATGCCTACAACTGGGTGTTTGCACGCAACTGGCTCGCCTGCCTCTCACTGACACCTGCCATAGCCTACAAAACCTCACGGATTGAGAAAGTACAAACAGAAACAAACGACTGGTACCAAAACTTCAACATAGATTTCATACTGCGCGCAGGGGTAGTTTACAACAACAGCAAATATTTTGCCGGGACCTCCTTTGTGGGCAGAACCTATGATTACTACCGGAATAATTTCTCACTGAACAATGGCTTTGGTACACTGCAGGTATATGCAGGATTCAATTTTTATCTGAAGAAGCAATACAGGAAAAAGCACTAAATGATAATCTGGCAACAGCTACTCCACCAGCCAACGACTGATATTTCGTGTATCGGCACTGAACTCTACTCCCACCTTCACTATTTCGCGTCCATCCACCAGATAGGGTATCAGATAGCCCCTGTCATCAATCTGCTGTAAGGCTTGTTCTGCCGTGCCATTCAGCTTAAACTCAAAGACATAAATCTGATCGGGAGTCTTTACCACAGCATCCGCCCTTCCACGGGCACTACGTACTTCTGCCTCGGTGAACTGCCCCATCAACTTGAACACAAGATAAAACACAACCTGATAATGGCGTTCTTTGTTTTCGTTCAACTCATAAGGGAAATCGGCAAAAAACGATTGAAGACGAGTGAGGAAAGCTGCTACATCACCTGCCTGTAGTTCCTTGATGAACTTGCCAATGTAGAAACGTCGTTCTCCGTCCGGTATTGGTGTATAGAAAGGCAATATGAAATTCATAAAACCGTACTTCACTTCATCATTCGGAAAAGCCAAACGATACATCTTGAAACGCTTATCATACTCTTTTATCGTGAGATATCCACTCTGGTAGATTAACGGGATGGGATTACGTGCCTCTACCCGATATTCGGTAAAAGCGGTAGAAGATGCTTCCACGCCATCAATCAAAATGCGAAGATCGTAGTCACTCTTTTTAAGCAGTTCAACGAGAAAAGTCGGTGTCCCGGTCTGGAACCAATAATCATTAAATTCTTTTGCTTTCAGCGCATTGAGTACACTAAACGGATTGAAAACGCCCTCTCCCGCAGGATGAAAATGATAACCATCATACATCCGGGTCATCTCATCCACCGTTTCTTCATAAGTGGTATCGTTAACTCTGCCCAGCACTTCCAGCTCAGGATGGAAAGTCGAAATTAACTCATCCCGGGTAATACCACAAACAGTAGCATAGTCATACCACAGGCTGATATCCTGCAATTGGTTCAAATCACTGAATACACTTACCTGGGCAAATTTGGTCACTCCGGTAAGGAAAGCGAAACGTAGGTAACGATCGGAGCTTTTCAGTACGCCATAAAAAGCTTTCAGGGTCGTGCGATACTCATCCAGCAAAGCCTCATTCTGCATGGCCTGAAGCAAGGGCTTGTCGTATTCGTCTATCAGGACAACGACATTGCGCCCGGTTAATTCGGAAGCACGTCTAATAACTCCCATGAAACGGCTCGACAGGGTAGTTTCGTCAACTCCTTTTCCGTATTTCAGTTCCCATTGAGTTAAGTGGTTACTGAGAATGCTGTTCAGTCTTTCGGGAGTATCATACTTCTCGGCGTTCAAGTCGAGGTGCAGGACAGGGTAGGTGACCCACTCTTTCTCCAAATCTTCGATAGCCAACCCCTCGAAAAGTTCTTTCTTTCCCTCAAAATAAGCCTCAAAAGTAGACAGCAGCAAACTTTTCCCGAAGCGACGGGGACGACTCAGAAAATAAGGAGTACTGGTACTTACCATCTGCCAGACAAGCGCAGTCTTATCCACATAGAGATATCCCTCTTTACGCAACTTCTCGAAAGTCTGTATCCCGATGGGGAGTTTACGGCTTAAATCAATCATAAGGCTATTATTCTAAGTATGACATTAGTAGTACGCAAAGATAGGTCTTTATGTTCACATACTCAAAATTTCTTTGTACATTTGCCCTGTTCAAAACCTGAGAAAAGAATGAAAACGAACCGTCTGATCCATAGACCTGCCATCCGTTTCCGCTGTTGGAGCCGGAAGGGATATGCTGCCTTTGCCAGCCTGGGACACCAGGTAACCATCGGACAGTTGCATCTCAATGTGACGGAACGTTCGCTCGCCAAGCAGAAAGCTGCTCAAACTATCCCTTATCATACATTTATGACACTTGAAGAACTTAAAGACCAGGTGCTGCAAGGCGTTGATATCACGCCCGAACAAGCGGCCTGGCTGGCTAATACAGCCGACAGGGAAGCGCTATATGCGGCTGCCCATGAGATTACCGTCGCCCGTGCACAGCGCGAATTCGACATGTGTTCCATCATTAATGCCAAGTCCGGACGTTGCCCGGAAAACTGTAAATGGTGTGCACAATCCTCCCATTACCAGACAAAAGCTGAGGTCTACGACCTCGTCAGTAAAGATGAATGCCTCCGACAGGCACAATACAACGAAGCACAGGGCATAGCCCGGTTCTCACTCGTCACCAGCGGACGAAAACCCTCCCCGAAACAACTTATTCAACTCCGTGATTCCACCCGCTACATGCGCAGGCATACTTCCATTCAGCTATGCGCCTCCTTAGGGCTCCTCGAAGAAGATGAATTACAGGTACTCTACGACGCAGGTATCACCCGTTATCACTGTAACCTGGAAACAGCGCCTTCCTATTTTCCGAAACTTTGCTCTACGCATACGCAAGAGCAGAAACTGGCTACACTCAATGCTGCACGCCGGGTAGGTATGGATATCTGCTGCGGCGGCATTATCGGTATGGGAGAGACACTGGAACAGCGTATTGAATTTGCTTTCACCCTCCGGGAACTTGGGGTACAGTCCATCCCGATCAACCTGCTCAGCCCGATCCCTGGTACCCCACTGGAACACGCAACACCGCTGACAGAAGAAGAGGTATTGACCGCTATTGCACTTTTCCGTTTTATCAACCCGACAGCCTATCTGCGCTTTGCCGGAGGACGTTCACAACTCTCTCCGGAAACTATGAAACGGGCTTTACATATCGGCATCAACTCGGCTATCGTGGGAGATCTACTAACTACACTCGGCTCAAAAGTTTCGGAAGACAAGCAGATGATTTGTGCAGCAGGATACGAGATAAAAGATGGGAGAAGGGAGATGGGAGAAGGGAGAAGGAAAGAAATAGGGGACGAGTTCGATCGGGAACATTTGTGGCATCCCTATACTTCGACCACGAATCCATTGCCGGTATATAAAGTAGAACGGGCAGAGGGGGCTACGATTACGCTAAGTGACGGGCGGGTGCTTGTAGAAGGAATGTCGTCGTGGTGGTGTGCGGTACATGGATACAATCATCCGGTATTGAATGAAGCGGTACGGGGGCAGTTGGAGAAAATGTCGCACGTAATGTTTGGCGGACTGACACACGATCCGGCCATTGAATTGGGAAAGCTGTTGCTCCCTCTGGTTCCTCCTTCGATGCAGAAGATATTCTATGCAGACTCCGGATCGGTGGCAGTAGAAGTAGCACTGAAAATGGCCGTGCAATACTGGTATGCCGCCGGGAAGGCAGAAAAGAATAATTTCGTTACCATACGCAGCGGATATCATGGTGATACATGGAATGCAATGTCTGTTTGTGACCCCGTAACAGGGATGCACTCGCTGTTCGGATCAGCACTGCCGGTACGTTATTTTGTACCTCAACCCACCTCACGTTTTGATGGCGAGTGGAATCCGGAAGATATTCTCCCTCTGAAAGAACTGATAGAAACACGTTCCGACGAGCTCGCCGCACTTATCCTCGAACCGATTGTACAGGGGGCAGGCGGTATGTGGTTTTACCATCCCCGGTATTTACAGGAGGCAGCTAAACTTTGCCGTGAGCACAATCTGTTACTTATCTTTGATGAAATAGCTACCGGCTTCGGACGTACAGGAAAGCTCTTTGCCTGGGAACATGCCGGAGTAGAACCGGATATCATGTGCATCGGCAAGGCACTGACCGGAGGATATATGACACTGTCTGCCGTATTGGCAACCAATGAAGTGGCAGATATGATTTCCAATCATGCACCGGGAGCTTTTATGCACGGCCCTACGTTTATGGGGAATCCGCTGGCTTGTGCCGTAGCTTGTGCTTCGGTACGCCTGTTATTAGAGTCCGGTTGGCAGGAAAATGTATACCGTATCGAAGAGCAACTGAAGCGAGAACTGGCTCCGGCACGTTCACTTCCGACCGTAGCAGATGTACGGGTATTGGGTGCTATCGGGGTTATTGAAACACATCAGCCGGTAGACATGGCGTACATGCAACGGAGTTTTGTTGAAGAGGGTATCTGGGTACGTCCTTTCGGAAAATTAGTATACCTCATGCCCCCGTTTATCATCACGCCGGAACAATTAAGTAAACTTACGAGTGGAGTTATCAAAATAATGAGCAGATTAGTAGTTAAGTAGTAAGTAGTCAAGTAGTTAAGTAGTCAAGTAGAAATGACTCGTCTAATGTATTCTACTTACTACTTAACTACTTGACTACTTAACTACTAATTAATAAATTAAAGAATTATGACCACCATCGAACAGATGCAACAAGAGTTGCAGGAACTGAAAGAGAAAAGCAATCTACGAAAGCTTCCTGCCATTACACACGAAGGCAGAAATGTTATTGTAGACGGACAGCGGATGCTGAATCTCTCTTCAAACGACTATTTAGGATTGGCAAACGATAGAAAACTGCGCCAGGAGTTCCGGGAAACCCTGACCACGGAGACTTTTTTGCCTACCTCCTCCTCTTCACGTCTGCTGACGGGGAACTTCAGTATTTATGATCGGTTGGAGCAGCAACTTGCCGATGACTTTGGTACCGAAGCGGCATTGACATTCAACAGCGGATATCATGCCAATACAGGTATTCTGCCGGCAGTGAGCAATACACACACGCTCATCCTAGCAGACAAACTGGTACATGCCAGCCTGATAGACGGCATACGCCTATCGGCAGCAAAATGTATCCGGTACCGTCACAATGAATACAACCAGTTGGAACGTCTGTTGCAAGTGAATCATTCGGAATACGAACGCATTATCGTCGTCACCGAAAGTATCTTTAGTATGGATGGTGACGAAGCCGATCTCCGGGAACTGGTTCGTTTGAAAAAACAATATCCCAATGTACTGTTGTATGTAGATGAGGCTCATGCCTTCGGAGTACGCGGACAGAGAGGACTGGGATGTGCAGAAGAGCAGGATTGCATCAACGATATCGACTTTCTGGTAGGTACATTCGGTAAGGCGTTAGCTTCGGCAGGAGCCTATATCGTCTGCCGGAAAGTAATACGGGAATACCTTATTAACAAGATGCGTACTTTCATCTTCACCACGGCATTGCCTCCAGTGACAGTACAGTGGACCTCCTTCATGCTGGAACGTCTGGCAGGCTTCCGGCAAAGACGTGAAACTCTGCGGTTCCTTAGTAACCAACTCAGGGAAGCCCTGAAAAACAAAGGATATGACTGCCCTTCAACCAGCCACATCGTGCCGTTGATAACAGGAGAAAGCTGTGTGGCCATCCGGAAGGCGGAAGAACTACAACGCAAAGGATTCTATGCTTTGCCCGTACGCCCACCTACGGTACCGGAAGGTACCTCACGTATCCGATTCTCGCTGACGGCAGAGATCAGGGAAAGTGAAATGGAGAAATTAATAAATGAAATATCAAAAGACGAAAAGCCTGTTTAAATTTTCCTCAAAAAGAAGATGCTAAGATGCCAACTGTTACTCCCGTTTTGTCTGAATATATAAGTTTAAACGATATGGAATCCACCTCAAACAGAATCGCATTATTTTACATACAGTTTTCTCCCCAAGCCGTACGCCTTGCCCGGCTCCGGGGAGGAGGTAGCCCGGCTCCGGGGAAGAGGTTCTTCGGCACCGGGGAGCAGGCTGTTCGGCTCCGGGGAGAAAAGCGTTCCGTAAACCCTTTAATAATCAATACATTACAAAGACAGACTTTAGTATTCCGAACAATGCGACAATAGTAATATTACACAACATTATTTTAAGTATCACATCTACCTATGAACCAATATATCCATACGTCAACGAATCATAAACAAGATCGCCTTCTCCTGTTCTTCGCAGGCTGGGGAATGGATGAACGCCCTTTCATACAATATACACCCCGTGAAAGCGATTTTATGATTTGCTACGATTATCATACACTCGATTTCGACACTTCCCCGGCAGCCCGTTACTCTCATTTCGACGTTGTGGCATGGTCTATGGGAGTCTGGGCGGCCTCACAAGTACTCTCACGCATTGCACTTCCTGTCAACGGCAGTGTCGCGATCAACGGCACCCCCTTCCCTATCGACGAGAAACGAGGTATTCCTCCCGCCATTTTCGAAGGAACATTAGAGGGTTTGAACGAAGCATCCCTTCGGAAATTCCAGCGCCGGATGTGCGCCAATGGAAGTGCTTTTGACAGCTTCCGCCACATTACTCCCCAACGGTCAGCAGAAGACCTGAAAGAGGAACTCGCCGCCATTGCCCGGCAATATCGGGAACTTCCTCCTGCCAGTTTCTCCTGGAAAAAAGCCATCATCGGTGAAAACGACCGTATCTTCCCTCCCGCCAATCAACATACTGCCTGGGAAGAGACTTCCGCTTCCATCCTCCATGGTAACGAAGCTCATTATGACGAATCACTCTTTACGCAATACCTGAAATGAATATGGACAAGAATCTGATAGCCGAACGTTTCTCTAAAGCAATCGGTACTTATACGCGGGAAGCAAATATACAGCAACAGATAGCCGAAAAAATGATCCATCTCTTACAGCAATATCTCCCTCCGACCCCGTTGGGGAAAGTGGTAGAATTTGGTTGCGGCACAGGCAATTACTCCCGGCTGCTCTATCATACCCTGCAGCCGAAACAGCTTCTCCTGAATGATATCTGCCACGACATGCAGACCTGCTGTGAGGACCTGCTCAATCGGGGCGTAGGCTTCCTTGCCGGAGATGCCGAAACACTCGCATTTCCCGAAGATACGGAACTTATCACCTCCTGTTCTACCCTCCAATGGTTTGAAAACCCGGAACACTTTTTTCACCGTTGTACGAACTATCTGAGTAGAAACGGGTATTTCGCTTTCACCACTTTCGGGCAAAAGAACATGGAAGAGATACGTAGTACCACCGGTCACGGACTTACCTACCGTTCGCTCCGCGACCTGAAGGCTTCGCTCGCCCCTATGTACGATATCATTTATGCAGAAGAAGAGGTACTTCCCCGTACCTTCACCAATCCGCTGCAAGTACTCTATCATCTGAAAGAAACAGGAGTTACGGGTACCGGTAAACACCATTGGACACGGCGCGAACTAAACCGTTTCTGCGAGGACTATCCCCGCCAATCCGGTAACAACCGCTCCGTGACACTTACTTATCACCCTATTTATATCATCGCAAAAAAGAAGAAACAATGAAACAGAATGTATTTTTTGTATCCGGCATTGACACTGATGCCGGAAAGAGTTATGCCACCGGTTTCCTGGCCCGCGAACTCAATAAGAACGGAAAGCGTACTATTACCCAGAAATTTATTCAGACCGGCAATGTAGGTTATTCCGAAGATATTGACCTGCACCGCCGTATCATGGGAATTCCTCATACCGAAGAAGATCGTAAAGGACTCACTATGCCGGAGATTTTCTCCTATCCGGCTTCACCGCATCTTGCCTCGCAATTGGACAAGCGCCCCATAAACTTCAACAAGATGGAACAAGCCACCGCCGAACTCAGCCACCGTTATGACATTGTTCTGCTCGAAGGTGCCGGCGGACTGATGGTGCCGTTGACCGAAGAGTTGCTGACGATCGACTATGTAGCCCAAAAGGGTTACCCGCTCATTTTTGTTACCTCCGGCAAGTTGGGAAGCATCAACCACACATTACTCAGCTTTGAAGCCATACGTAACCGGGGGATCCGTCTTGATACTGTGATGTATAATCTGTATCCCACAGTAGAAGATAAAACAATACAAGAGGATACGCAAAGCTTTATCAGAAAATATATGGAAAAATACTTCCCGGACACTCGATTTATACTTGTGCCGGAAATAAAGCTCCGGAAATAAAGTATCTTCTATGGCACACAGGATGAAACGGATGACAACGGATCATCCATTCCATCCTGTGTACCCATGAAAGCATAAAACAGTTTTGATACAATTACTCCTTCGTACTACTCTCTATGGTGAAACATAATTGAAGTTTTACTTTTGCTTCTTTGCCCATTCCAACCGACGTGTATCAGGCAATTGTTTCACCTGAAAATCTTCAAAGATAGCTTCAAATCCCGTACCATCAGGACATGCTCCCATTAATCCTACCATTACCGGACAGTTATCTTGTAACCAACAGGTACGCATCATCGTATACTTCTTATCATCCAATGAGAAGAATATTTCTACGGCATCCAGCTTTCTGACAGCTTTTATCCAGATAGAACGAGGAGCTTTATCCAACTCTACCACACTCCAGTCACTTGTTTTATGTGTCACCACAGCACTCACATTCTGTTTACCATTCACATACTCCACACCTGCTTTTATCCAGTTCTCATGATCCACACGAATCATCAGTCCCATTTGGTCAAAAGTAGTCACATAGTTTCCCGTTATTTTAACTTTCGCTTCAAACTCCCCACCGTAAAGAGCATAGTAAAAAGGTGCATCATCTACCGTAAAACCATAATGGGATATTCTCCAATAATCCGTTTTCGGAGGGACTATCATTGAGAAAGTACGTGCATCCCGTATCTCCCATTTATCAGGTTCATTAAACCAATTCATCTTTTCAAGACTTTGTGCCATAATTGTTTGATATTGTACAGCAAATGTCATAAACAGACCAGCTGCAAGTAAAAAATGTTTCTTCATATTCCGTTTTATCTAAAGTATTTTATTTCAGTTCGTCTTCGGTAAGTTCCCGAATCACTTTACAGGGATTTCCCACAGCAACGGCATTGGCAGGAATATTCTTTGTCACCACACTTCCGGCACCTATTATGCTATTATCGCCAATCGAAACTCCCGGAAGTATCACTACATTACCACCAATCCACACATTATGCCCTATTGCTACCGGACAGGCATACTCCCAACCGGCTATGCGCCGTGTCACATTTACAGCATGTCCTGCCGTATAAATACTCACATTAGGAGCCAACAGTACATTATCTCCAAAAGTCACCAAAGCCTCATCTAATATCGTACATCCCATATTGGCATAAAAATTCTCACCGACACGAATATTATAGCCATAATCGCAACGGAAGGGTTGTTCGACCAGCAATTGCTTTCCGGTAGCACCCAAGAATTGCTTCAGTATTTCAGTACGTCTTTCCATGTCCGACGGACGCAAATTGTTGTATTCAAACAAAACGTCTTTTGCCCGGGCACGATCTTCTACCAACTCGTTACAAAAAGCCAGATAGGGTTCACCTGCCAGCATTTTCTCTTTATCTGTTTTCATATCTTTATACCTCCTGATTTGTGGGAAACTTGTATAGGAACAGCAAATATAAATGAATAAATAGAATAGTAACCCACATTCTCTCCCTATATTTTCTTTATTAGAGAAATATTTCTTACGTTTGTATCTGAAAGGCAAATGTATTGTTATAAAAAGAAAGAAGATAATGACCTGCCCACTGAAAGTAATGAAACGTTTTTTGCTCCTTATACTGTTAATCATTCCCTTGGCATTTACATCATGCGAACAAGAGGATTGGCCTGTAAAAACAGATCAGACCGTACTCATGTATCTTCCATGGTCCAGCAATCTTAAATCTTACTTCGAAACCAATATATCAGATTTTGAGAGTGTAGTAGAACGAAACATACTCAAGAACGAAAGGGTTGTAGTATTCTTCTGTACTTCGCCCACTGAAGCAGTACTCTTTGAGTTGGCATATGATAATGGCAAATGCATACGCAAACCCCTGAAAATTTATCATAACCCCGCTTTCACTACGGCTACGGGCATTACTTCCATTTTGAATGATGTTAAAACCCTCGCTCCTGCCAACCGCTATGCCATGACAATCGGTTGTCACGGAATGGGATGGATTCCCGTACCAACCGCACAGGTGCGAAGTATAGGCCAGAAGAAGCACTGGGAATATGAAGGCGTACTTCTGACACGCTATTTCGGTGGATTAAGTCCTGAATATCAAACTAACACCACCACTCTTGCAGAGGGAATTGCAAATGCCGGAATAAAAATGGAGTATATTCTCTTTGATGACTGTTACATGGCTTCTGTAGAAGTTGCCTATGATCTGAAAGAAGTTACCGACTATCTGATTGCTTCCCCTTGTGAGATCATGGCTTACGGTATGCCTTATGCTGAGATTGGTCCGCATCTGTTGGGTAAAGTCGATTATGAAAGCATATGTGATGCATTCTACGAGTTCTATAAGAACTACGAAGAAATGCCTTGCGGGACAATCGGAGTAACGGTATGTTCCGAGTTGGAAAATTTAGCTGCTACAATGAAAGAGATAAATAACCAATATACTCTTCCTTCCTCTTCATTATATACTATACAGACAATGGACGGATACACCCCCACCCTCTTTTTCGACTGTGGGGACTATGTAGCGAAACTCTGTACAGACGCCGGCCTATTGGCACGATTTGAAGAACAACTGGAACGCACTATCCCCTATAAAAGGCATACCGATTATTATTACACCATGAACAAGGGAAAGATTAAAATCAATACATTCTCCGGTGCAACAATCTCAGATCCAAGTACTAACTCCTATGCCACTGAAAAATATCAGACTGCGTGGTACAAAGCGACTCATTAGTTCTTTAATATACATAAATAGTCTATAAGCGTTTATAATCCCACATAGAAAAAACATTTATGCATACTTTAAAACCATTACTCATTCTGATAAAATATCCAACAAGAGTCTGGCGGAGTAAAACAACAGGATAGTTCTTTAGAAAAGTTATCATGAAGAACGTTAAAAGGGAAAAAATGTCAAACATTCCAGCTAAATTGTCATTTATATATATGCCTGACATCACTATCTTTGCAACAGTAAAAACTATAAAAAAAGAAAGTATATGAAATCAATTAAAACCTTAACTGCAATTTTTATCCTCACACTGACTTTTATAGCAACAGCCTGTGCAGGTAATAAAGACAATAAAAGTGTTTATTCTCAAAAAGAACAAAGCGATATGGAAGTAATAGCATTAACTGAAGCAGACTTTTTAAAGAAAGTATATAATTACGAAGCCAATCCCAATGAATGGAAATTTGAAGGCAACCGTCCTGCAATCATTGATTTTTACGCCACCTGGTGTGGTCCGTGTAAAGCAATGGCCCCCATTTTAGATAATATAAGTAAAGACTATGCCGGGAAAATAGACGTATATAAAATAGATGTGGATAAAGAGTCTGAACTTGCCGGAACATTCGGTATCCAAAGTATACCCACCTTATTAATGATCCCAGTAAAAGGAGAACCAAAAATTTTACAGGGAGCAATGCCTAAAGACCAGTTGATTAAAATAGTAGACGAGTTTCTATTAGAAAAGAAATAAGAGAATAGAGGTTATATTCTGCGTAGCGTACTACATGTGGTAGCAATGACTTATATAAGTTATTACTACCACAACTTTTTTTGTAAGAATTCATCAGAAAAGTAAAAGTAGCCAAACAGAGCAATAAGACTAAGAGGCAAAGGCTTCAAGTACCTTCCCCCTTGTCCATCTAATCCATTTGATTTTACATGTACGAGGGAGAGTATTCTATCTCCCGCTTTGATCAGGATTCAATGTTTTGTAGTATTTAATACGTTCTCCCCAAGGACGATATTCAAAAGGAAAAACGTGTTGTTGTTCTGCCCACCGGTTCCACTTCTTTTCCAAAGTTCTTACTTTCTCCGGGTATTGTGCTGACAAATCCTTTTCTTCAAAAGGGTCTGACGACAGATTTATTAACTCCCAGGGTGCTTTGCCATTACTTCGTACCAACTTCCATCCTTCCGAAATAACAGCACATGATGTTTGATGCTCAAAAAACAAATCACGCGGACGTAGTTTTTTATTTTTCATGGCGGGTAAAAGACTTGTTCCGGCCAGTTTCACTTTCCTACCATTAAAAGAGGAAGGATACTTCACAGACGCCATATCCAAACAAGTAGGGAATAGATCTATAATATGACTGGGGGTACGGCAAATAATACCTTTCTCTTTCACTCCGTTTTTAATATCATTGCCGTATTTTACAATCAAAGGTGAACTCGTTCCACCCTGAAAGCACCATTGCTTATAACTACGATAAGGCGTATTACTTAAATCTGCCATCAACTGCCCTAAATAACCACCTTCACTGGTTGCTCCGTTATCACTCATAAACAGAAATACTGTATTCTCGTATATGCCTTTCTCCTTTACCGCTTCGATAAGCCTGCCTATACCGTCATCCATTATCTCAATCATAGCAGCATAAGTAGCCATATCAGTAATCCATTGTTCTTGCTGCCGGAGAGATAGCTCGGTCCATGCCGGACGTTTACCTTTGAATTCCCTTTGATAGACCGGAAGTTCCATTGATTTATCAACTAACCCTAACTCTTTCTGACGCTCAAAACGCTGCTGCCGTAACACATCGTATCCCACTTTATAACGTTCCCTACAAGCTTCAACCCGCTTCTTTGGAGCATGTAACGGTAGATGCGGTGCATAATGCGCCACATACATAAACATAGGTACATCGTCAGGGTGCTTTCTTACAAAACTTACAGCAGAGTCTGATATAGCTGTCGTATAATAATAATCATCGGGGAACTGATTAATTCTTGTCAAACCGGAATAAACCGGTTTAGGAGTATAGTAACTACCACCGCCACTCAGACAACCATAATACTTTTCAAATCCCCGTTGTACCGGATAACTTCCATTAGGTTGATCGAAAGCTCCATCCACTGTCACATGCCATTTACCACTCATATAAGTGGCATAACCATTGTCCCGGAATACCTCCGCAATCGTAGGGATATCCGCTGCTATCTGTCCCCGGTAACCAAGGCGATGTTCATCTACAGCAGTCATCCACCCCATACCGGCTTCATGCTGATAATGACCGGTAAGCAAAGCAGCCCGGCTCGGACAACTTCTTCCCGTATTTTTAAACTGACTGAAACGCACTCCGTTCTCTGCCAGAAAATCAATATTAGGGGTATGTACTTCTCCCCCATAACAGGCGAGATCGGAGAATCCCATATCATCACATAATATCAAAATAATATTGGGGTGTTCCTTATCCGAAACAGTACCGGCAACTGTACTACTACCTCCTATCGAAGACAACAGTAAAGAACTTATCAAAAGCTTATTCTTCATAGTATATTACTCTTTTTATGTCTGACAAAAATACGACATTTTGGCTGCCTTATATGTTCTAATTTAGTTATTTATTATCCAATATCGTCTAAATGTCTCACTTTTTCAAAGAAATAATATACAAACAAACTTATCTGATTCTCTTTCGTAATACAAACTCTTCAAAAAAAGCATCATGATAACTATTACCAATAGCTATCTCGTGAGACTTCATAAAGATATCGTTGTTATCAAAAGAATCCTATAACTTAAACAAAACTTTTAAAGCCTCAGCAAGATTTTTCCGTATCAGTACATTGTCATTATTGAGCATATTAAACAGGAAATGCGAATTAATCTGATTCTTGAGAAACTTCAGCTCTGATTGCAATGTAGTAGATTCGAGTTAATCAATACGCTGATTATCAATCATCCAATACCGATCAAGAAATATAAAGATCAACAGATATAAATGTTTTTCTTTTATCAATTGGATATAAAAACAAAAATATTTAACTTTACCCACAAGACAAACCAAGCAGTATACATGGAAAAACAAAGTACATTAAAACAATATGTACTGCCATTCATACGTGTCAATACGTTTATGACAGGCAGTTGGATCATTCTGGTAACTCTGTTCAGGATGAGTGAGATGGAGATTCCTTCAAGTTTATCGAAACAATATGGAACTCTCATCTTGTTTGGGATCAGTGCACTCATAAGCTTCTTATGGATTTATCGTCCTCACTTCAAAGAACTGTACCGTAACTCAGAAAAGAATGACAATATCGGATTACCTGTTGGCTCATTAGGAATGGCACTCTGCATGCTTATGTTTGCAGAAACACAATATTCTCATGCAGCCATAGCCTATCTTGCATCAATAGCTGTATTTATCCTCTTTCTGTACTGGGACTTATACAAAATGAGGCTAAGGAAACAAAAAAGACAAACAGAAAGAGCACGAAGAAACTGTATGCACACACAGAATAGAGTATCCAATAACAAAGTGATATTAGTAGAAAAAGTAAATAGCAGCGAAATTGAAATATTAGTAAAAGATTTCTGCTCCATGTACAATAAAGAAAAGGACAGAGCTATTATCAAGATACAAAAATTCACTAACAAAGCACATGTATTAAGCTTTCCTTACGATATTGATTTCGATATCTATTGCTATCTTTTCAACTATATGACTTATCCATCGAATATAGAAAGCAGACCGTTTGTCACCGGCTGGTATCCTGTTTCAAAAGAGGAAGAAGAAAGTATGTTTTATATACCCTTTAATGAAAGAGAAAAAGATTATGTCTATTATGTAACACCTGAAGGTAAAAACTACAAAGTAGATTTTGGCACAATGAAACCTTTACGGACAGAAAGTATACAACCTTATGGTCCGCTTCCCACAATGATAGAGGATTGGGTAAAAGCAGATATGGGTTAATGTCTTCCCCATATCTGCAAATGACAGATGGTTAGTATCTATTCATATCGTAAAGACCGCGCCGGTTTACTCAGAATGATATTCATCGTCTGACAAGCTACCGTGACAAAAGAAATCAGTAACATCAGTACTACCGGCAATATAAAGAACCAACCTTTCAGCTCTGTACGAAAAGCATAATGACTCAGCCAGGTATCCATACTAAACCATGCCACCGGAAGAGCAATCAGGACCGCTATCAATATCAACAGGAAAAAGCCCTTACCTAACTGAAAGAAAAGGTTAAAACGAGAAGCGCCCAAAACTTTACGGATACCCATTTCTTTAGTACGTGTAGTACAGGAAAACATAACTAACACCCACAAGCCAAGACAAGATATAAAAATAGCCAATCCGGTAAACGAGCCAATCATTACCCCAAAGGCTTCATCCTGCCGGTACTGATGATCAAAAAACTGATCAAGAAAGAAATAGTCATAACTGGAATCTTCAAAATAACGATGCCATATCTCCTCTACCTGAGATACCAGTTCTCTGGGATCACCTGATTTCATCACAACAGAAATATAACGCTGAGGTAACCAATCGATCTTATCTTTGTGGATCAACATGATAGGCGTATAATTTTTACTTAATGCCTGTTGATGATAGTCCTTTACCACCCCGATAATCTGCATAGGGGCATCTGTACACTCTACAGTCACCTGCTGACCGATAGCCTCATCATTGGAAGTAAAACCAAGGTTACGTACAGCTGTCTCGTTGATAACCAACTTGTCAACATCATCGCCATACTCTTCTGAAAAACCACGCCCAGCTACTACTGTTAACCCGTAAGCATCTACATAATCAGGATCACATGCCAGCATTTCATACAAACGGTTTTGTTTCAACGCATCATTCGTCCGCCGATTGGAAAGAAAAGTAGCCACTTCTTCACCCGGAACAGCCCCCGAAAATGTAACTTTATGAACCAATGGCAATCGTGATATCGCCTTTTTCATCGCTTCCAGTTTAGTATTCATGCCTTCGGTATGACCGGGAAACTTTACCACTAACGTCTGCCCTGTCTTCACTCCTAATGACTGATTACGCATAAAACTGAGCTGTGCAAAGACAATCAGCGTTCCACAAAGCAAAATCATAGAAGCGGTATACTGTATCACTACCAATACTTTACGGGTACGCTCTCCGGACTTACTATGGAGAAATTTCCCCTTCAACAAAGTAATCGGTTTACGATTGAGCAGAGCCAGTGCCGGATAATAACCAGAAAGAAAGATGCCTGCAATAAATACAGTAACTAATAATATCCACCAGTATCCTGCCAACCATACAGAGAATGTCACCGTACGCCCCACCAGTTGGTTAAAGTACGGAAGTACAACCTCTATCAGTCCCACAGCCAATACAAAAGCAATAAGATTCATCAACAGTGCTTCAAACAGGAACTGTGACACAAGTTGTTTACGAAACGCTCCAACCACTCTGCGTACCCCCACTTCTTTGGCACGCTCCATAGAACGGGCTACTGCCAGATTGATATAGTTGATCCAGGCAATAGCCAAAATAGCAACAGCAGCAAAGATCAAAGCAATCATAGCTGAACGATTCCCTTTCGTTTCCGCTTCATAACCAACTTGTGGTTGCAAATGAATATCTGCCAATGATACCAGAGATACCCCCCAGATTTTATTCTTCAAGGCTTCTTCTGTCTTGTACTTCTCAGCCATGACGGGAAACTCTTTCTCTATTTCTCCCTTCCGCTGAGGATTGTCAAGCAATACGTATGTATATACTTCATGCTTGTACCAGTATTCCTGCATATATTGAGGCAAAGATTTATACGAAATCAGAAAATTATAACGGATATGAGAATTAGAAGGCATCTCTGCCATTACTCCCGTTACTTCACAAGGTAACCCACCCCCACTTCCGGTAAAGATAAGTATCTTCCCGATAGGATCTTCATCTTTAAAATACTTCTGCGCAATCCGTTCGGTAATTACTACCTGCCGTGGCATCGCAAGGCAAGTTACTCTATCTCCTTTCAGTAGTTCAAAATTAAAAAGACGAAAGAACCCCGGATCTGCATAAGCTATCTGATTTTCACGAAGGGTAAGCTCGCCATACTTCACAATCTGCTCGGGTTGAAGTAATGAACCAATCCGGGTATAATCTTCAATTCCTGCTAAATTTTCTTTCATAGCTGAAGCATAGCCAAAGGAACTGCTTGCCCAATAGTCCGTCTGTACATCGCCCTCATGAAATGTGCTCTCTACGCGGAAAATACGGTCATAGTTGGAGTGCATTTTATCAAAACTAAACTCAAAAGTCACATACGTAAGAATAAGTAAAGCTGAAGCCATACCCACAGCCAGACCGAAAATGTTGATAAAACTGAATACTTTCCGCTTCATCAGATTACGCAAGGCGCTATTCCAATAATTTCCAATCATAATACCTGATATTTAGATTCAGACTTTTCTGTCATCGGACGGTTGATATTCTCAGCTACTATTTTTCCGTCAAGCAAATGGATAACCCGGTGAGCATATGTAGCATCACGCTCTGAATGAGTAACAATAATAATCGTCGTCCCTGCCTGATTGAGCTTATCCAGCAAATCCATAACTTCCACCCCATTTACCGAATCAAGATTTCCTGTCGGTTCATCAGCTAATAGTAGTTTACAATCTGTCACAACAGCACGAGCAATAGCTACCCGTTGTTGTTGTCCACCCGAAAGTTGTTGTGGAAAATGATTGGCACGATGTAAAAGGTTTACCTGTTCTAATACCTGTTTCACCTTTTCTCTCCTTTGAGCCAATTTCATCCCCATGTAAACCAATGGAAGCTCTATATTCTCATAAACCGTCAACTCATCAATCAGGTTAAAACTCTGGAAGATAAATCCCAGATTACCTTTACGAAGTGTAGTAAGCTGGCTTTCTGTCATTTTATCGACCTGTTTTCCTTCAAAAAGATAAGAACCGGAAGTAGGTGAATCAAGTGTACCAAGGATATTCAGCAAGGTAGATTTTCCACAGCCCGATGGCCCCATGATAGCTACAAATTCTCCGCGTTCCACTTGCAAAGTAACTTCATTTAATGCTTTTGTCTGCACTTCTTCTGTGGTGAAAAGCATAGATAATTTTTCTGTCTTAATCATAATAAAAAAATAAATAGAGTAGTAAGTAGTCAAGTAGTTAAGTAGTAAGTAGTAGATAGTATGGTTACTAAGTTGTTTCATCTTATTAATCAAGTAGTCATAGTATCCTACTTAACTACTTACTACTTGACTACTTACTACTTAACTACTTAACTACTATTTCAGTACCAATTTTTCATTGTCTCCAAATAATTCATAACCGGATATAATCACTTTTTCACCTGGAGACAATCCTTCTGTTACCTCGTAATACTGCGGATTCTGTCGTCCGATTCTCACAGAACGTCTCGTGGCAAATTTACCACTTTCATCAACAACATACATCCATCGACCACCTGTAATCTGAAAAAATCCTCCACGAGGTACAAGAATAGCCTGAGAAGGGTCTCCTAACTGTAAATTGATATGATAAGTCTGTCCGGCGCGAATATTCTCAGGCCGGCCAGAAGTAAAATATAAATCTGTACGAAATTGCCCGTCTTTCACCTCTGGATAAGGTTTAATTACTTCCAGTTTATAATTGCCTCCGTCACGTGTAAAGTCGGCAGGTAATCCCGGTATAACACGCTCCACATAATGTTCATCAATTTGCGCCTGTACTTTCAGGTCGGAAGTGATAATCTGTCCGATATGCTCTCCCGCAGCAATAGACTGACCAATTTGCGCATCGAGATTGCCCACTTGTCCATCAATAGGTGCCTTCACTTTCAAGTTCTCTATACGCTCACGTACCAAAGAAAGGCTACGTTTCATATTCCTGATGTTCTCATCCAGACTGGTGATCTGACTTTCCCTGAAAATATTGTCCTGACGGATACGCTCATCAATCACAGCAAGTTGTTCTTTTGCTGCCATATACTCTTCGCGGGCCTGAAGAAAATCCTCACGAGCTATAAGTTGTTCCTTCATCAGGCGTTCATACTGCTCGTAACGCCTCTGCCTGGTAGTCAATTCTTTATTTACCCCAATACGTTCCTGTTTCAGACGCAATCGCTCCTGCTCCATACTGATACGTGTATTACGCAATTCATTTTCCTGATAAGCAAGGTCGGCTTCACTCTGCATAATACCAATATTGAGTAGCGGATTGCTAAGCCGTAGAATTACATCACCTGCTTTCACCATGGCTCCTTCCTCTTTCAGACGCTCCTCTACACGCCCACCCTCAATGGCATCCATATAAATAATCCGGTTAGGCATCACCTGACCAATAACACGAATATAATCGTTGAACTCTGCCTTTTTCACTGTAGCAATGGTCAAGCGGTCTTTCTCTACAGTCATAGAAGGAGCTGTATCTCTGAAAATAAAAAAAAGTATCAAAACAAGCAGTACAAGCCCTCCGGCAATAAGCGAAAGATACTTGCGTTTCATTCCCGGTTTTCGTTCAATAAGTGTATCCATTTTGTCTATTCTGCTATAAAAGTTCCATTTCGATAATACTGTTCCAATCTCGATAACATCTCCATTTGTAATCGTACCCGCATCAATTCTGCTTTGGCAGAAATAAAACGGTTACGCGATTCCATCAGCTGAAACACAGAAATAAGTCCTTCCTCCCATTTTCGTTCAGATTCTTTCAACACTTGCTCTTCAGCACGAAGCTGTGACAATGCTTGCCGATGCTCATTATGTCCGGCATGAATAGACAATACTGTCTGCTCCACTTCGGTATAAAGCTGTTGCTTTTCGAGCTCCGCATTGTTTTGTAACTGATAAATACTCAATTTCTGTTTTCTCAGACGTGTAAGCCGCTCTAAGCCGCTCAAAAGAGGAAAGGATATGCCGATGCCAATATATTTGCCGATATTATTTTTCAACTGGTGCGAAGAGAAACCGTTATAATAGTCTGATCCTATTGTAAAACGGGCATAAAGGGAAGGTGAGAATTGCCCGCCTGCCATAGCATACTCTTTACGGGCAGCACGTTGCTGCAAATCTATCACTTTTATGGAAGGTAACACCTCAACTGACCGATCATAAATATATTGTGGAGAAGAAACCGATAATACAGGAAGTATTTCTGCATTCACCGTATCCTTTATAATCAATGTGTCACAAGCAGAAACATTTATCAATTGTTTCAGATGAAGCAGAATTAATCGCGCACTATTCTTACGCGTTTCATACCGATAGATATCCCCTTCACACCGGGCTTTTACCTCTTGTAAATCAGATTTAGACTTTAATCCCAATTCAACAAATGTTTCTGTTTGCCTGAGATAGCGTTCGCCCAAAATACTTTGTTCATAGGCTAAATATTGTAATTTCCTCTCCAGTAATAGTTTATAATAAGTATCCGTTATCAGATAAGCCAGTTCATTCTGTCTATTCTTCAGTTCCCATTCAGTACGTTCGTAATTCATCTTCTCGAAACGTACCCGGTTGATACGTGAGAAACCTTCAAACAAAGAGAGAGTCATATCCAAACCGATGCTCCCTTCATCAAAAGATTCAGTGGTATAGCCATTTGTACCCGGATCAATAGAACGGCCGTAACGTCTTCCGGTAGTAACATCTACCACCGCACGTGGTAAAAAAGCACCAATAGAAGCTACATAATCGGCACGTGCTCCTTTTATTCGTAAAGCACTATTCTTTATTTCCGGATTTTGTTTCCACCCCAAACGAATACAATCATCAAGTGTCAGTTCTACCTGAGCTTGCAATGATATTGTCGAAAACAGAAAACAAATCAGAAATAATCTTTTTCCCATAATATATAGTATCTTTAAATCTATATTCACCACAGAGTTCCACCGAGTTTTATTGTGAGGAATCATATAAACAGCACTCTGCATTACCTTACAGTGGGTCTGCTATATATTACTAAAAGCAAACGATATGCCAAAATTCTTAATCTTTTGATAATAAGAAACATATCTATAACACCATAAATTAACTGTCCAATATTTCAACATTACAACGTCCAAAAACTGGACACTGCAACTTTTATCAGCTTTAAAAACATAGCAATTGCCTTCTTTTACAAATTTTTCCTCCAAAAACGTCTAAATATTGGACAGTCATTTGCAAAGAGAATCAAAAACAAATACCTTTACCCAAAACTCAGAGACCGATAAAAACAGCTCATGGAAACAGGAACCATTCTCATCGTAGATGATAATAAAGGTGTACTGACTTCACTCGAACTTCTGCTCGAGAATGAATTCAGACAAATCAAAACAGCTACCAATCCCAATCAAATCACTACCTTGCTCTCTTCCTCCAAAATAGATGTCGTTATTCTTGATATGAATTTCTCAGCAGGCATCAATAATGGCAATGAAGGGTTGTACTGGCTGAAACACATTCACGAAATAGCTCCATCGTTGCCTGTAGTAATGCTCACTGCCTATGGTGATGTGGAATTAGCTGTGAAAGCTTTAAAAAACGGAGCTACTGATTTTCTTTTAAAACCCTGGGATAACCAAACCCTGATACAGAAAATAAAAGAAGCGTTCAACCACCGGAAACAACCCATAGGAACTACCGGGAAGGAGAAAAAGAACAATCAGAATATGTTGATTGGGCGCTCACCTGCTATGATACAGCTGATTAAAATAGTAAGAAAAGTAGCTCTGACAGATGCTGATATTCTAATAACCGGTGAGAACGGAACCGGAAAAGAAATGTTGGCACGCGAAATACACCAGCTTTCTCCACGTCATTCAGAAACCATGCTCAGTGTGGATATGGGAGCCATCAGTGAATCCCTTTTTGAGAGTGAACTTTTTGGGCACGAACGAGGAGCCTTTACCGACGCCTACGAAGGTCGCCCGGGTAAATTTGAAGCAGCCAACGGAAGTTCGCTCTTTATGGATGAAATAGGTAATCTCCCTCTCTCTCTTCAAGCCAAACTATTGACCGTTTTACAAAATCGTAATCTGATGCGTGTAGGAAGTAACAAGATCATCCCAATTGACATTCGCCTTATCTCAGCCACCAATAAAGATATTCCGGAAATGGTCAAAGAGGGAACATTCCGGGAAGATTTATTTTATCGTATCAATACAATACATCTTGAAATACCTCCGTTACGTGAACGCGGAGACGATATACTCCTGTTTATTGATACTTTTCTACGCAAATTCGCCACAAAATATCAACGCCCCAATATACAAATGCACGAGCAAACCATTGAGAAGCTATGTGCCTATCATTGGCCCGGAAACATACGGGAGTTGCAACATACCATCGAAAAAGCAGTTATTCTTTGCGATGGCAATGTCATACGTCCTAAAGATATCTTTATAAAGCAAGCCTGGAAGCCTCAATCTATACCCATTGTCCCCAACCTGGAAGAAGTGGAACGCCAGGCTATTGAAACGGCTATCTTACAGAATAACGGTAACCTCACAGCAGCTGCCGAACAATTGGGAGTAAGCAGGCAGACTTTATATAACAAACTAAAACGGTTTAAAATTTAAATGTCATGATATTCAGCAAGCATATCTATGTTGTCATACTCGCATATATTCTACTTATTCTCGCCATTTCGGGGGCAGGTATGTGGATGATTTTGTCAAAAACAGGAATCATTATAGGAGGCTTGCTCATTCTTTGTTCTTTCTTCCTGATAGGCGCATTAACCCATAGATTGAATACGCTTAACCGAAAGATAAGACTCTTCTTTGATGCTGTACAAGATAAGGAAAACATACTCTTATTTCCCGAAGAGAATGTCAGTCAGGAACAAAAACTACTAAACCGTTCGTTAAACCGAATCAACAGTTTACTGCTACAAACAAAAGTAGAATATCAAAAACAGGAACATTTTTATCATTCTCTGTTGCAGGAAGTTCCCAGTGGAGTATTGGCATGGGATCGTTCGGGCAAAATAGTGATTGCAAACAGCGCTGCACTTCATTTATTGAAATGTAATCAATTATCCAATAGCCAACAAGTAGAAAGATTATTGACCAATAGAGAAATTTACAATCATCTTAGTATTTCGCGTAATCAAATGACACTACAAGGAGAAGTCTTCACTTTACTATCCATCAAAGATATACAAGATGAATTAAGTGACAAAGAAAGTGAATCATGGAGTAAACTCACTCACGTACTCACTCACGAAATAATGAATACAATTGCTCCTGTAATCTCTTTATCACAAACTCTTTCTTTGTATTCGGATATGAATGAGAAGGCAAAACAAGGACTCAGCATCATTCAGGGACAAAGTGAACGGCTTATGGAATTCACCGAGTCATTCCGCCACCTTTCTTATATGCCCCAACCCGAAAAGAAACCTTTTCTATTAAACGAGTTAGTACGAAAGCTCGAAATCTTACTGGAAACAGATTTCAGAGAAAATCAAATTACGTTCTCAGTACAGTGCCACCCGCTTTCTATCGAAATAAACGGAGATGAAAACCAATTATCACAGGTCTTTCTCAATCTATTGAAAAATGCTATGCAAGCTTTGGAAGGACGGACGGATGGGGTCATTAGTCTTCGTGTGTCACAAACAGAACATATACTTATAGAAATAGCAGATAACGGCATTGGTATCCCCGAAGAATTACAGGAAAAAGTGTTCATCCCCTTTTTTACCACCAAATCTGAAGGGACCGGAATTGGCCTCAGCCTCTGCAAGCAAATCATCCGACAACATCAGGGACACCTTTCCATAGGTATAAGCCAGCCGGGAAAAACAATATTCATCATAGAACTTCCATGATCTCAAACCTTTATGGCTCATTTTGCGTTTATATTTATGATAAAATATAAAACTATGAGTACAAAAGAGCAATACTGGAAATTTTCACTTATCGCCATTATTATTGGATTAGGAATCATCCTGTTCAAACAAATCACTCCTTTCTTAGGGGGGCTTTTGGGGGCATTGACTATCTATATTCTTGTTAGAAAACAGATGATGCACCTCACTGAAATAAGAAAGATAAAACGAAGCATTTCGGCTCTGCTGATCACTGCCGAAGCTATTTTATGTTTTCTGGTCCCTATTTCACTTACCGTGTGGCTCGTAGTCAGTAAATTGCAGAATTTCAACCTGGACCCACAATCTATCATTGCTCCCATTGAGGAGATGGCAGGTATTATCAAGGCCAAAACAGGTTATGATGTATTGGGCAGTGATACTGTGTCATTTATTGTTTCGGCTCTTCCCCGCATCGGGCAAGCTGTAATGGGAGGCATCAGTAGTTTTGCCATCAATCTGTTCGTACTGGTATTCGTACTATATTTCATGTTGATAGGTGGTAGCAAAATGGAAGCCTATATCAACGATATTCTTCCATTTAATGCCACAAATACAAAACATGTGATACATGAAATCAATATGATTGTACGCTCCAATGCCATTGGAATTCCACTTCTTGCAATCATACAAGGAGGAGTGGCTATGATTGGTTATTTCATTTTCGGAGCTCCCGATGCTCTGTTACTTGGTTTCTTAACCTGTTTTGCCACAGTTATCCCAATGGTAGGCACGGCTCTGGTATGGTTTCCTGTAGCTGTATATATGGCAGTTACGGGTGATTGGTTCAATGCCATCGGACTGGCAGCCTACGGAAGCATTATTGTTTCGCAACTTGACAATCTGATACGTTTTATCCTGCAAAAACGAATGGCAGACATTCATCCGCTCATTACTATTTTCGGAGTAGTCATTGGCCTCTCTCTATTTGGGTTCATGGGAGTCATCTTCGGTCCTTTACTTTTATCCTTATTTTTCCTCTTTGTTGATATGTTCAAGCGAGAATATCTGGATGGACGAAAATAACCGAATGGTAAAGCTGGGAATCTCCCGAAAAATTGCGTACTTTTGCAAGACCAAAACGACATAAAAATCAATGGAAGCATTTACATTCAATACTTTCGAACTGATTCTACTATCAGCAGCCGGAGTTCTTCTCGTGATTCAGTTATTCTATTATCTGGGCATCTATAACCGGATACATACACGGAATATCGCAGATAAAAAAAACGAACTGCACTTTACCAAAGAGCTTCCTCCTCTATCGGTCATTATCTGTGCACGCAATGAATCGGCTAATTTGCGCCAGTTTCTACCTGCCATTCTTGAACAAGACTACCCACAATTTGAAGTGATTGTCATCAATGACGGTTCTACGGATGAAAGCGAAGAAGTACTCTCTACCTTTGAAGAGAAATACCAACACCTATATCATAGTTTCACTCCGGAAAGTGCCCGGTATATCAGTCGTAAAAAGTTAGCATTAACATTAGGTATCAAAGCGAGTAAATATGATTGGCTGGTATTCACCGAAGCCAACTGCCAACCCGCAAGTAACCAATGGTTACGGCTGATGGCACGTAACTTTACCCCTCATACGCAGATTGTATTGGGATACAGCGGATACGAGCGTGGCAAGGGATGGTTGCATAAACGCATATCATTCGATGCTCTATTTACATCATTGCGTTATCTGGGATTTGCCCTTGCCGGAAAGCCATATATGGGACTGGGACGTAATCTGGCATACCGGAAAGAGATGTTTTTCAAAGAAAAAGGATACTCTACCCACCTGAATCTGCAACGGGGCGAAGACGATTTGTTCATTAACCAGATTGCGACTCCTGACAATACACGGGTAGAAACAAATAGCAATGCTGTAATACGGATGCAACCCGTAGAAAGATATAAAGACTGGAAAGAGGAGAAAGTGAGCTATATGGCTACTGCACGTTATTTTAAAGGTGGCCAACGCTATTTTCTTGGTTTTGAAACCTTTTCACGCCTGTTGTTTTATGCGGTTTGTATAGCCGGTATTGTATTCGGAATACTAAACTTTCATTGGTTAGTAGCCGGTATTGCTCTATTTATATGGTTAATACGTTATATTACACAAGCTATTGTGATCAATAAAACAGCGACAGAACAAGGAGACAACCGACACTATTATTTTTCTCTTCCCGTATTTGACCTGTTACAACCCCTTCAGACTCTCAAATTCAAACTCTATCGTTTCTATCGGGGAAAAGGAGACTTCATGAGAAGATAACACAACAAACCTACTTTAAATACATTATTATGAAAAAGAATCTTTTAATTTTAGCCGTCCTGCTCATAGGTTTACTCAGTTGCCAAAGTCAAAAACCGATTGAACACGGAGCATTTACAGCAGCATCTTATAACCTTCGTTATGTTAATGAAGGCGACTCTATTGCCGGAAACGGTTGGGGGACGCGCTATCCGGTTATTGCCAAACTCATACAGTACCACGACTTCGATATCTTTGGAACACAAGAAGGATACATTCGCCAATTGGAAGATCTGAAAACGGCATTACCCGGTTATACCTACATTGGTGTAGGCCGTAACGATGGCAAAGAGGCAGGAGAACATTCTGCTATTTTCTACCGTACAGATAAATTTGATCTTCTCAAGAAAGGAGATTTCTGGCTGTCGGAAACACCCGATACAGCAAGTATAGGTTGGGATGCCGTATTACCTCGTATCTGTAGTTGGGGACATTTTAAATGCAAAGACTCCGGATTCGAATTTCTGTTCTTTAACCTCCATATGGATCACATTGGTAAAAAAGCCCGTGTAGAAAGCGCCTTCCTCGTACAAGAGAAGATGAAAGAACTGGGAGCTAATCTCCCTGCTATCCTCACAGGAGATTTTAATGTAGATCAGACACACAGTTCTTACAAAGCATTAACCGAAAAGGGAGTACTTGTTGACTCTTATGAAACAGCAGACTTCCGTTACGCTACCAATGGAACATTCAACAGCTTCGACCCGAATAACTTCACGGAAAGCCGGATAGATCATGTTTTTATATCTCCGCTATTCAAAGTAAAAAAATACGGGGTACTGACAGATACTTATAGAAGCGCAAAAGCTACAGGAATAGAAAAAGCCAATGCAAAGGATTGTCCGGAAGAGATTTCCATTGAAAGCTACGAGGCACGCACACCCTCCGATCACTTCCCGGTAAAAGTGGAACTGATATATTAGTGCTTGTGCTTCCCGCACGGGAAGGTGCGACAGGCGATGGGTGCAAAGCTATTAAAACGCAGAATTAACGCAGATTTTCGCAAAACCACAAAAGAGAGAGAATATCAGCACTTTAATCTGCGTTTTATCTGGATAATAGTATTCTGTGTTACTCTGTGGTGAACCGTATTCATCATTATTCATACCGCATTGAACTCGCAGGATTAATCTTTGTTATCAGATAAGAAGGACCTAACAGCATCAATACAGAGGCAAACAACGTACCCATATTAATCAACAGAAATAATCCGATATTAAAAGAGACGGGAACAGAATCTACATAGTAACTTTCCGGATCGAGCTTAAAGATATGAAACTGGGATTGTAACACACAAAACAACAATCCAATAGCATTTCCCCAAATCATTCCTTTACCAATCAGAAAGACAGAGAACCAAAGAAAAACCTTACGAATGGTGAAATTATTGGCTCCTAAAGCCTTTAGGATACCAATCATGTTGGTACGTTCAATTATAATAATCAGTAAACCGGAAATCATCGTAAACCCGGCTACACCTACCATTAAAATAAGAATTACCCACACATTGAGATCAAGTAATCCTAGCCATTCAAATATCTGAGGATTAAGCTGCTCTATATTCTGTACAAAGTAAACGCCCCCATATTTATCAGCGCGGTTATCCGTACTCTCTGCCACTTCATAAGTAATGCTTTCCAACCTGTCATAATCATTGACCTGCAACTCTGCACCACTTACCTGTTCCGGTTTCCAATTGTTCAGACGATTCACTGTATACAAATCCGTCAATAGAAACAAATTATCATACTCTGAAAAGTTGGTCTGATAAATCCCTTTGATAGTCAACGGCCGAACACGAACATTATCCTGTATATAATAAGTATATATCTTATCACCCAGTTTCAACTTCAACTTATCAGAAAGTGTTTTAGATATGACAACCTGGTTGGTTGCAACCGAATCACTAAATGCAGGAATCTCCCCCTCAACCAGATTACTACGAAAAAAAGAAGCATCAAATTCAGGTCCCACTCCTTTCAGAACCATTCCCTGAAAAGCATCATCCGTCTTTATCATTCCCGGCTTTGTAGAATAACGTTGCACATGCTTCACATCCGGATAAGCAGAAAGCGCAGCCATCATACTATCACTCACCACAACAGGATGTGTTTCAAAGGAACGGACAGCATCAAAATTACTGATCTGAATATGCGATCCGAAACCAGTGACCTTATTACGAACCTCTCCCTTAAAACCAATGACCACTGCCACCGTAATGATCATCACCGCCAAACCAATAGCAATCCCCACCATAGCGATGAGAACAGCCGGACGTGATACTTGCTTTCCGCCATCGGTATCACGATAAAGGCGACGGGCGATGAAAAGGGATAAAGACATAGAAAAAAGTGATTAGTAAGTTAGTGATAAGTGATTAGTAAGTTAATGAGTAGTGATAAGTGATTATATTATAATCCGCATGGTACTGATCACTTATCACTAAATCCGCTTATCACTAAATCACCTTTCCCGGATATGCCTCCAAAGCCTTTTGTAACACAAAGAGGGCACGATTCAAATCTTCTTTTTTGAGCACATAGGCTATACGTACCTGATTTATTCCCGCACCGGGAGTAGTATAAAAACCGGAAGCAGGAGCCATAAATACCGTCTGACCTTCATACTCAAAATCAGAAAGGCACCATGCACAGAATTTATCCGAGTCATCTACCGGCAACTTAGCTACCGTATAAAATGCTCCCATCGGAATGGGAGAATATACCCCCGGAATACGATTTAATCCGTCAATCAGACATTTACGGCGTTCTACATATTCGTCATACGTATCACGCAGATAATCCTCATTGGCTTCCAATGAAGCCTCAGCAGCAATCTGGCCAATCAATGGAGGACTCAGACGAGCCTGGCAGAATTTCATAACAGCATCACGTATTTCTTTGTTCTTCGTAATCAAAGCACCAATACGAATACCACATTCCGAATAACGTTTTGACACTGAATCAATCAATACTACATTATTCTCTATTCCTTCAAGATGACAAGCAGAAATATAAGGAGAACCGGTATAGATAAACTCACGATATACCTCATCCGAGAAAAGAAACAAGTCATACTTCTTCACCAGATCACGAATCTGGTTCATCTCCCGGCGACTATACAAATACCCTGTCGGATTGTTCGGATTACAAATAAGAATGGCCTTCGTACGTTCATTGATCAGCTCTTCAAACTTTTCTACTTTAGGCAATGAGAAGCCTTCTTCGATAGTAGTAGCGATCGTACGAATCTTTGCTCCGGCAGAAATGGCAAATGCCATATAGTTTGCATAAGCCGGTTCGGGAACAATGATTTCATCCCCCGGATTCAAGCAAGAGAGAAACGAAAAAAGTACAGCCTCCGAACCTCCGGAAGTTATGATTATATCGTCTGCAGTAAGATTGATATTAAACTTCTGATAGTATCCCACCAGCTTCTCGCGATAACTACGATATCCGGCACTTGGACTGTATTCCAACACTTTACGATCAATATTGCGTATCGCATCAATCGCGACCTGAGGAGTGGGCAGGTCTGGCTGTCCGATATTCAGGTGAAACACATGAACCCCTCTTTGCTTGGCTGCATCAGCCAGAGGAGCCAGCTTTCTGATAGGAGATGCAGGCATCTCGTTTCCGCGAATAGATATTGTTGGCATAAATCTTTATATATGGTTTAATAAGTTATGAATTGTCAATTATCAATTGTCAACTGTCAATTGAGGCAGCAAATGTACACAATAAATCGGAGACAGAGACATAAAAACTTTAAAAACCTTATCAAGGTTAAAAACGTTATGGTATTATGAAAAGAAAGCTATACATTTGTCATATATGAAACCTAAAACAATACCATAATGACCATAAACCTCATCACATTCGCATCATTACTACACAAACAGTCTTCGATACGCAGCTCGCACGAAGCAATTCTAAGCGAATTAGAGAAATACTTCACCGTACGGTTTGTTAATTATGAAGATATTGACAAACTCAGCAATGACGATTTTAAAATAATATTCATTGCCACCGGAGGAGTAGAAAGATTAGTTATACAGCACTTCGAATCTCTTCCCCGCCCTGCTGTAATCCTTGCAGATGGCATGCAAAACTCACTTGCCGCTGCACTTGAGGTATCTTCCTGGCTTCGCAACCGGGGAATGAAAAGCGAAATTCTGCATGGCGAACTTACCTCTATTATCAAACGCGTACATATCTTATATAATAACTTTCAGGCACAACGTTCATTGTTTGGTGTTCGTATCGGTGTGATTGGTACTCCTTCTTCCTGGCTTGTAGCGAGCAATGTAGATTACCTGCTGGCCAAGCGCCGATGGGGAGTAGAGTACATTGATATACCATTGGAACGAGTGTACAAAGTCTACGACCGTATCACCGACAATGAAGTCGGAGCCTCTTGTGCCGCTGTTGCCTCGCAGGCATTGGCCTGCCGGGAAGGAACTCCGGAAGATATGCTCAAAGCGATGCGCCTCTACCGTGCTATCAAAAGGGTATGTAAAGAAGAGAAACTAAGTGCCGTCACTTTGAGTTGTTTTAAGATGATAGAACGGACAGGGACTACCGGTTGCCTGGCATTAGCAATGTTGAATGATGAAGGTATCCTTGCCGGATGTGAAGGTGATTTGCAATCTATATTTACTCTTCTCGCAGCAAAAGCATTGACCGGGAAAGTTGGGTTCATGGCAAATCCTTCGATGATTAATACCCGTACCAATGAATTGATTCTGGCCCATTGTACCATAGGTTTAAAACAAACAGAAAAATATATCATTCGTAATCACTTTGAAACAGAAAGCGGAATCGGTATTCAGGGATTACTGCCAACAGGAGATGTTACCATTGTGAAATGTGGCGGTGAATGTCTGGACGAATATTATCTGTCAACAGGCACACTAACGGAAAATACGAACTTCATCAATATGTGCCGTACGCAGGTACGAATAAAGATGAATACTCCTGCCGAGTACTTCCTGAAAAATCCATTGGGCAATCACCACATCCTGATACAGGGCAACTATGAAGTCTTATTAAATGAATTCCTGCAGGCAAATACATGTAAAAGAACAGAATAACTGAAACCTCCCATAATAATATATGTAATGCCCCATTAGAATATACCTAATGGGGCATTACATATATTGGCATTTTATTTACAAAATACTACATTCCACCCATTCGCCTTCATGCATTTCCATTACAGTTTTAAATCCGGCCTGCTTCAATGCCTTCAAGGCTTCCGGACGTCCGGCATTAATCTTTTCGGGATAATGGGCATCACTGTTTACCATCACCCGGATACCCAATTCTTTCAACAAAGGGAAATAACGTTCATTGGGGAAAAATGTACCGTATAGATGATAAGCTTTAGAGTTTATCTCTACCATATAGCCATAACGGGCAATCGTTGTGAAATAATCACGCATCAGGTTTTCATACCACAGTTCATCCAACAAACCGGGACGATAAGAAGCCGCATTATAATGCATCTTATCCGCATGCCCTAAAATATCAAAACCTCCCAACTCCATCATACGGAGTTGACGATCATAATAAAGGCGGATCACCCGGTCAAGGTCACCATGAAAGTGTTCATCCACTATCTTACGAAACACAGGAGGAGCTACATCAATATCCACAACTTCTCCTTTATCATTATATAGCAGATGCACAGAACCGATGCGATAGTCAAGAGGTAACTCACGGAAACGAGCTATCGAAGGATTACTCTCCTCATTCAAATAATCAATTTCGAGACCGGAATAGAATTCGATCTTGCCCGCATACTTCTCTTTCACCCGGCGGAACTCAGCCAGATAATCTTCCATTTGATCCCATTCCATGGTCCATGCAGTAGGGAAAGGAAGCGGTGCATGAGAAGAAATGCCATACGATGTAAATCCTTCAGCAATTGCAAAACGGATAAATGCATCCATATCAGCGCGCCCGTCACAATACAGGCAATGACTGTGATAGTTCGTCAGATTCATGATTCTATTTCGCTTAATTCCAACCAACGCATTGTTTTCTCATCAATCAAATCATTCACTTCGGGCAGACGTTTAGACTTTTCGGTTAATTCATCTACCGAAAGTGTACCGCTACATAACTGCTCCTCAATCGCTGCTTTTTCAGCTTCCAGTCCGGTTATCTCTTTCTCCAGTTGTTCAAACTCCCGTTTTTCCTTGAAACTCATTTTACGTTTCTCATTCAGGCGAACACGGGCTGTCTTCTCTTCCTGTGGTTTTTCAGCCTCTTTCTCCTGCTGCGCTTTGGCCTCTTTCCAGTCACGATAGTCACTGTAATTACCCGGGAAATCCCGAATATCCGCTTGCCCGTTAAACACCAGAAGATGATCTACCACCTTATCCATAAAATAACGGTCATGGGATACAACTATGACACATCCTTTGAAATTCTGAAGATATTCTTCAAGCACATTCAACGTGATAATATCGAGGTCATTGGTAGGTTCGTCCAATACGAGGAAGTTCGGATTACGCATCAGCACTGTACAAAGATAAAGGCGACGACGTTCTCCGCCACTCAATTTATAGACATAGCTGTGCTGGGTCTCGGGCGTAAAGAGAAAATGTTGCAGAAACTGCGAAGCTGTCAGCTTCTTACCGTTACCAAGTTCTATGACTTCGGCAATGTCCTGCACAACATCAATCACTTTCATCTGTTCGTCAAACTGGAGCCCATCCTGAGAATAATATCCAAAACGAACGGTCTCACCTATATCTATCGTACCACTGTCCGGTTGTACCTGCCCCATCAGTATCTTGATAAAAGTAGACTTACCCGTCCCGTTATTACCAACAATACCCATCTTTTCATACCGGGCAAAGATATAAGAGAAATCCTCCAGTATCTTCAAATCACCGAAACTCTTGTATAAATGATCGGCCTCAAAGATCTTACTACCAATATAAGATGCTTTTACATCCAACTTTACATTATCATTATTAAAGCGCTGTTTTGCTACTTTTTCTATTTCATAGAAAGCGTCCTGACGATATTTTGCCTTGTGTGCACGAGCCTGTGGCATCCGTCTCATCCAGTCAAGTTCCGTGCGATAAAGATTATTGGCACGTTCAATCTCTGCATTCGTAGCCTCAATACGTTCCTGCCGCTTCTCCAGATAATAACTGTAGTTTCCTTTATATTGATACACCTGACGATTGTCTATTTCTATAATTTCGGAGCAGACCCGATCCAGAAAATAACGGTCATGCGTTACCATCAACAAACTAAGATTGGTACGGCGCAGATACCCTTCGAGCCACTCCGTCATATCGAGATCAAGATGATTGGTAGGTTCATCCAGAATCAGCAGATCAGGCTCAGTGATTAAGGCATTTGCCAAAGCTACCCGTTTAAGCTGTCCGCCTGAAAGGTACTTCACCTGCTGATCGAAATTACGGATTTTCAATTGCGAAAGAATCTGCTTGGCTTTTTGTTCATATTCCCATGCCTTTTCATGATCCATACGAACCAACAGATCTTCCAGTCCCGGATGTCCCTCTGTCTCCATGCAGCGTTCATATTCTTTAATCAGTTCAACCACACTGTTACCATGATGAAAACAGGCTTCCAGTACGGTAAGTTCCTCAGGATATTTAGGATCTTGTTCCAGGTAATCAACACGGAGGTCACGACGAAATACAATATTCCCGCTATCATATCCCTCCTTCCCGGAGATTATATTCAATAACGTAGTCTTTCCTGTTCCGTTTTTAGCTATCAAGCCAATACGTTGTCCTTCGGCAATGCCAAAAGATATATTTTCAAATAAGACTAAATCTCCGAAAGATTTAGTGAGGTTATCTATCTGTAAATAAGGAGTCATATGATTAGTAGTTAGTAGATAGTAGTTAGTAGATAGAATCTATGCAGATTAAAAAAATTAGTATATGAAACAGGTAGTTAGAATCTATGTAGGCACCATACTTACATCCTCCTACCACAAGGATTTCAATGACTAATCACTCATCGCTAACAGATCACTTATCACTAATTTATACGTTTCCCCTGCTTTTACCCTGCTCCACAAAAGTTTCATAGGATCAATCAGTTTTCCATCTTTATACTGCAACACCGGCACTTCCCGGTTACCATCAATCAATGTCATCCACTCCAAACCTTCTATTTCATTGGTTAGTATAGTACAAACAGTAATGCCAATAGCCAGCCAATCTTCTTTCTTTTTACCGATCACACCACTATCAATCACCTGCTGGAGTTTAGGTAAATCTTCCTCCAATCCTTGAAAATCCTTCTTCAATTGTTTCTTTACGGTGTTTACTGTCCATTCATATCCTTCATTAATGACATAAACCTCAGACAAACGTACAGGTATTACTTCCGCCGGATATTTCTGCCCGTCTTTACGGATATCCAGCGTGGCAATCACTTCTTCCGCTTCTTTCACTTCGCCCCCTTTGGGTACGGTGAAAGAACATTCAAAGGCTACATTATCTATACCGGTTATCCACAGATGAGTAGTATAGTAAGCTCCTTCTTCCTGAAACATTTCTTTACTATATGCACATTCCAACCTGCCAACTTTCACCAGTGAAGCCGAAGGATTATCTTTTAATTCCTGTTTTACGGCCTCTCTTCCATAATTTATACTACCACGCGCAGCAGCATCCGCTTTGAAAGCCGAAATTCGAAAATTCCCTGTCCATACGTCGGGATTATAAAAAAGAAAGGAACCCTCACCATCTTCAAACTCACTCCAGGTTGAAGGATAAATCATAGTAAACCAAGCTCCCGGAGAGATAAATTTCTTACCTTGTATCATACTTATTCTGACTTTTTCTTTTGTGCAATAGATAATATTCCGACAAAAATAACACTCCCAAAGCGGATATGCAAAAAACAATAAACAATAAATGTTGTCTCATTTGTTTTTCCTTCACAGAACTCTTATCTTCGGCAACAAATACAATAAATTAAAAGTAGGAAGAATATGAAAACATTCGCAGTGCTCATTGCCCTATGGTTAGGGGGGATCGTATCGTTATCGGCTCAGGAACCGGACGTAAACGCCCGCTATATTGAAGTTACCGGAAGTTCCGAAATAGAAATCATTCCCGATGAAATTCATTTTATGATTACTATAAAAGAATTCTGGCAGGAAGAGTTCGAAGCAAAAAGCAAACCGGAAGATTACAAGACGAAAGTCCCCATAACAGAAATCGAACGTTACCTGATGAATGCTTTAAAGCGTGCCGGCATCCCCCAAACAGATATCCAGACCCAGGAAGTAGGAGACTATTGGCGTGAACAGGGAAAAGATTTTCTGATAGCCAAAAGATTTGATATAAAACTACAGAATTTCGGGCAGATAGACCGGATTATAAAGTATGTCGATACCAGAGGAATTCAGTCAATGAACATCGGTGAACTAAAGAACAAAGACATGCAGGAGTATCGTGCAAAAGGGAAGATAGAAGCCTTAAAAGCTGCACGGCAGAAAGCCACTTATCTGGTAGAGTCTTTGGGACAGAAACTCGGCAATGTTCTTCGGATCATAGAACCGGAAGACAGAAACTACTATCATTTCCAACCCCAGTCTGCCATGAGTAATGTTGCTTTGCAAAGTTATGATAGCAATCCGGAGAATTTTAAAACAATCAAGCTGAGATATCAAATGACAGCACGTTTCGAAATACTCTCCGCTCAATAACTCAAGGCCAGCCGATAGGACCATTTCTACTTTCCTATCGGCTGGATCTTTCTTCGTACATCTTTTGATATTTCAAGAAACATATAATTCAGCCTGCCGGAGTGAATTCCTTTTTCATTCTCCTTGTACTTCTTATTCGCATACTGCTTCGACTTCTCAAAAGTAAGCAACGACATTTGATTCTGTGACTTGCCTACCATGGTAGAATCCAGTTGTTCATCCGGGAAGAAATCATCCAAATCAACATCACCAATCATTGTAGTCTCCAGAAAATTCATCTCTTTATGAGAGTTATCTGTATAATAGCCCACAAACATATGCCCCGGCGTACGTACCAGAATAGGATCAATATTAATGGCACGAAGTAAAGAAGCAAACAATACACTCCCATCCACACAGTTTATCTGCGAAGACTCCAATGCATCATCAAACGTGCGTACCCGTTGCGAAAAGACCACATTGCTCGAAAGGCTGGTATTAGAAACCGAACTGTAACGAAAATTACGCTTCTGAAGCACATTCCAAAGAGCATATACCTGCTTGTCTACCGCACCGGCTGTTGTATTCTGATACCCTAAAAAGCGATTTACAATACGGGTATTCAGTGCCTCACGCAACAGTTTATCAATCATCGGATTTTCTTCATTGACATAAGCTGCAAAAAAGATACCGGTATCATGAAATTTTGTTCCGTTAGTGACATACCCCAACAGGCACTCATTGACGCTACGTACCGAAAACGTTCGTACCCGTTGTCCCATATCTTCACCATTCATCTCTACCGTAATAGCCACACTGACCGGTTCTGCCTGCACATTATTTTTCAGTGCTTCATAATTCCAGATAATATCAGGATAGATCGTGTACTCTTTTCGTGGTTTCTCAAGAATGAATTCAGACACCGAACGTGAAAAGAAAGGAGTCTCGGCCACTTCAATGCGCACCCGGCTATAAGCCGAGCGAGATTTTACTCTTATAGCAATACACGATTTCGGATTGCCTATATAAAGAGAATCAGACGGTTCAATCACCTGTGCATCCGTCGTAGCTACGGACAAGATGGCAGAAGGGAAAATATTCCCACCCAAATCATCCATTATTTCAAAGCCGGAATGAAAAGAAGTACATTTGTATATAGACATACCGCTCACAATGATAAGCAATATGGCAATAACACCCAGCACCTCCCGTTTCCGCTGTTTCAAATCTATTTTCATCATTTTGTCTTCCGTTTGTTTAGATATAACAAAGATAGTTCTTTTTTGTTGGAAAACAGAAAGTCGTAACGCAATTGTAATACGTGTTTCACTCCGTCGTAACAAAAAGGCCTCACCTTTGCAACGAAATAAAATAAAGATTATATTTGTAATATGAATAATATGCCTGTCGGTTGCGTTACCTTCTTTTAATTGGCATACTATCATATTGGCACATTAAATAATTATTAAATTATGAACGATTACCGCATTTTAGTTGTCGACGACGAAGAAGATCTCTGTGAGATTCTGAAATTCAATCTTGAAAATGAAGGATACGAAGTAGACACGGCCAATTCTGCCGAAGAAGCTCTGAAAATGGACATCAGCAGTTATAACCTGCTACTATTGGATGTGATGATGGGAGAAATTTCAGGATTCAAGATGGCTAATATGCTGAAAAAAGATAAGAAAACAGCCCACGTGCCTATTATCTTTATCACAGCCAAAGATACAGAGAACGATACGGTTACCGGATTCAATCTCGGAGCAGACGATTATATCTCCAAGCCTTTCTCTTTGCGTGAAGTGATAGCCCGCGTCAAAGCTGTATTACGCCGTACTGCTACTGTAGAAACAGAAAAAGCACCGGAACAGATCACTTACCAAACCCTAACTATCGACATCACCAAAAAGAAAGTAAGTATAGATGATGAAGAAGTAGCATTAACAAAAAAAGAATTTGAAATTCTCTTTCTGTTATTACAAAACAAAGGTCGCGTATTCTCCCGCGAGGATATCTTAGCCCGGATATGGAGTGATGAGGTATATGTACTCGATCGAACTATTGATGTCAATATCACCCGGCTGCGTAAAAAAATAGGTATCTATGGCAAGCGGATTGTAACCCGCTTAGGATATGGGTACTGCTTTGAAACAGAATAAAATAATAATTATTTATCATGAATCTACCTGTCAATCAAAAACATTTTCTCTCTTTCAGCCGAAAGCTTTTTCTTTCAGTCATCTCTTTGTTTCTGGTCTTTGCAGCCTGCTTTATAGCCTACCAGTATCAACGTGAAAAAGAGTATAAGGTAGATCTCCTGCATTCACAGTTACAGGACTATAATGCCCGTCTACATGAGAAGATCCCTACTTCTTCCTCCATACAGAAGGAGTTGAATAACTATATCAGTAGTCATGCTTTAAAAGATCTTCGTGTGACAGTTATTGATTTGGATGGAAATGTGCTTTATGACAGCTATGAAAAAAACAACTCCCGGTTTGAAAACCATATTAATCGTCCGGAAGTGGTAAAATCTCTAACGGCAGGCAATGGTTTTGATGTACGGCGTACCTCCGAAACTACAGGTACACCTTATTTTTATTCCGCCACTCTCTACAAAGATTATATTATACGATCTGCCTTACCTTATAATGTCAGTCTGATAAACAACCTGAAAGCGGATTCACATTATATATGGTTTACTGCTATTGTAACTTTATTGCTGGTTATTATCTTCTATAAATTCACCAATAAGTTAGGAACCTCTATCAGCCAACTGAGAGAATTTGCCATGCGGGCAGACCGGAATGAACCTATTGAAATGGCTATGCAATCGGCCTTCCCCCATAACGAACTGGGAGAAATATCCCAACACATCATTCAGATATACAAACGTCTGCACGAGACCAAAGAGGCTCTTTACATTGAGCGTGAGAAGCTAATCACTCACCTTCAGATTTCCCATGAAGGACTGGGTGTATTTAATAAAGACAAGAAAGAGATATTAGTAAATAACCTGTTTACACAATACAGCAACCTTATTTCGGACTCTAATCTTGAGACGGCTGAGGAGGTATTTACTATCAGTGAGCTGAAAGAAATCACAGACTTCATCAATAAAGCTCCCAAACGCCCATCCGGTAAGGAAGAGAAACGAATGTCCATCACCATTAACAAAAACGGTAAAAACTTTATCGTAGAATGCATTATCTTCCAGGATATGAGTTTTGAAATAAGTATTAATGATGTCACTTTGGAAGAGGAACAGGTACGTTTGAAACGTCAACTCACTCAGAACATTGCTCATGAATTAAAGACACCTGTCAGTAGTATTCAGGGATATCTGGAAACAATTGTCAGCAATGACAATATCCCGCGTGACAAGATGAACGTGTTCTTAGAGAGATGTTATGCTCAAAGTAACCGCCTCAGCCGACTGCTACGTGACATCTCAGTACTGACCCGCATGGATGAAGCAGCCAATATGATAGATATGGAAAAGGTAAATATCAGTATATTGGTGACCAACATCGTCAATGAAGTATCGTTGGAATTAGAAGAGAAACACATCACAGTAGTCAACTCTTTGAAAAAAGACATTCAGGTACGCGGCAATTACTCCCTACTCTACTCTATCTTCCGTAATCTGATGGATAACGCCATTGCTTATGCAGGGAGTGATATTCATATCCATATCAACTGTTTCCGTGAAGACGAGAACTTCTACTATTTCAGCTTTGCAGATACCGGTGTAGGTGTCTCTCCCGAGCACCTGAACCGTTTGTTCGAACGCTTCTACCGGGTTGACAAAGGACGCTCACGCAAATTAGGCGGAACAGGGTTAGGACTTGCTATTGTGAAGAATGCAGTGATTATTCACGGAGGAAGTATTTCAGCGAAAAACAATCAGGGCGGAGGACTGGAATTTGTGTTTACATTGGCAAAAGAGAGATAAGAAAGAATTGCGTGGTTCCTAATATATGCACCTTTGAATCGATCCTTCTCCCGAAAAAGTATTTTAATAATTTCGTCTTAGCCAAACACCCAATAGTTTGTCATAAACCTGATAAACTCCTTGTTCTTGCGTCACCATATCTTTTTCCATCAATCCTTTCAAACCGGATTGCACCGAACTGGAAGAGCTTAGACGATATTGTTTTATAAATCGGGCAGAAGTAACTCCCTCCGCCTTTTTTTCTTTTGCGATGGCAACAATCACCTCCTTCTGTTTGTCCGGCAAACGGGAGAATATTTCCTGATAAGTAAAATCCTGCATGGCTATAATATTGTCCAAAGCAGTTTTGAGCATTGGTTTATCACACGTTTCTTCTTTAGCAGTCAGTATATACAATTCATTCATAGCTAATTGTACATACCAGGTATGCCCTTCAAAAAACTCATAAACCTCTTCAACCAATTCGTCTGTTATATATTTCCCGTTTTCGGTAAACAACTCCTTTACGAAAGGTTTGTATGCCACCAAAGGAATAGCATCCAGATGCATCATGCTTACACTTTGATAAAAAGGTCGGGCTGGGCTATTGAATATATTCATCATGATATGTCTTTGACTTCCGGCAAAAATGAAAAAAGAGTTCCGACAATGCTGCACCTTTGTCCTCAATACCGCTTCCACATTTCTTTCAGCATAGGTACCTATCTGCTGAAACTCGTCAATAGCTACAATACAGGGTTTATCCGCTTGTTCCAGATAAGTGAAAATCTCTTCCAAAGTAGTCTCTGCTGCATGAATATCCCCCAAACCTATATCAAAAACAGGCTCTCCCGTCACACTGTCCAACTTGAATCCTGCACGCAGAGAAGAAATAACAGAAAAGAAATTATCTATAAACCTCCTTCCTTTAGGTTTCAATTTCTCAAAAATCTCTTTCCCCAAAGCAAATACAAATTCACGTAAACTTGAAGTGGCATAGATGTCTATAAAAAAGGTATTATAATGCTCTTTTACCTCCTTTTGATAGAAACAATGCCGTATCAGCCCTGTCTTTCCCATTCTGCGAGTAGAAATAAGAGCCACATTCCTACCATTTGTAATATTACGAATTAATAGTTCTGTCTCTACTTCTCTATCACAGAAGTAATGAGGAGAAATGTATCCCCCAACAACAAAAGGATTAGCTATATGCATATTATACGATTATTACATTTACAATTATTGCAAATATAATAATTATAATTTAGATAATAAGAGGTAATTGGAAGAATTATATTATATCAAGAAATGTAAACGGAAATATTTCCTCATAAACAAGATGTACGTTCCACTTAGGATAAGTATGCTCCCTAACAAATACCAATAGCTATATTCCTGAAAATAGAAATATCCTGCTATTACCAATGCCTGTACTATCATATAAACAGAAGAAACTACCACATGAGGTACCTTCAGTTCATTTGCCATAATCTGATACAGATGTTTCCGATGCGGCAATCCTATATTTTCATGAAGCATCAGACGATGAATAATGGTAAGTACACTATCTACCCCATAAACAACCAATAGTATAATCCAACTGAAATCCTCCGTCTTGATTATCAGCTTACCGATAAGAAACAAAACGATAAATGCTATACTCACCGAACCTACATCACCGGCAAAGCATTTTGCATGCTTTCGGAAATTAAAGAAATTAAAAACCAGTACGGAACAAAGAACAGTAACAATCAATTCTTGTTCCACAAAAGAAACAATCTCTCTGTTTATATAGGCAAGAGCTACTAAAATAATCAGAGAGTATCCGCCTGTGATACCATTAATACCATCCATAAAGTTATAAGCATTGATAATACCGGTACATATTATTAGCGCTACAAGGATTGTCCACCAAGGAAGAGAGAACAGTCCCCACTGATAGAACATCAAAGATATAGCAGAGAAATGAAACACTAATCGCAATGCCTGAGAAGTAGAACGGATATCATCTATAAAACTGATTAAGGTGATCAATGTCAAGGCAAGCATGAACCAGGGATATTCGAAATGATTCGTGAAGAAATAGGCTAATACTCCAAAATAGAAGATGATTCCCCCACCCCGCAAAGTGATCCGGGTATGCGAACTGCGCTCATTGGGTTTGTCAATGATATTACATTTATCAGCAATACGGAAATAAAAAAGTTCTGCCAGGAAGAGCAGAACTAAGACTATTAAATAATACATTATTCGTTTTTATTAATCAGATAAAACCACAGTTGGAGGCCACTAAAGATTAAAATAACCAGACCTAATAAACCTCCTATAACTCCCCAAAGCATAGTTATTCAATTTTAAAATTCTCCAATACATTCATTGGTTTCCACCCCAATTCACGCACTGCTTTCTCATTACTAAAAGTCAAAGATTTGGTTATTTTATTCAGTTTTAAAGAGTTAATAGGCGCTTTGCTTCCCAAACAGTCACCGACAACAGCCATACTTTTTGCCAACCAATACGGAATGGAAAGCGGCATTGACTTACCAAGTTGCCTACATATCACGGATTCTAATTCCCGGAATGTAGGCTGATAGGTATCACAAACATTATAGATACCACCCTGCTCTGCTAATAATGGGATCAGATTCGCAATATCTTGCACCATCAAAACACTTTTCCGGGCTCTGCCACCAGCTATGCTGAAATATTTACCATTACGTATCCCATTGATCATAGCACCTAAATTTCCCGGAGGATTAGGTCCTGCAATCAATGAAGGGCGAATAATTCCTAAAGTCACATGATGTTTATTACACCATTCCTGTAAATATTGCTCTGCTTGTATTTTACTTAAGGCATAAGGTGTCATTCCATTTAGAGGATGTTCCTCTGTTATATTCTCACCATAATCACAGCCATAAACAGCAACAGTACTGACAAAAATGAAAGATTTGGGTACACCACTATTTTCTAAGACAGTACATAAATGTTTAGTACCTTGTAAATTGATATCAAAAAAAGCCTGTTTCTCCTCCTCTGTTTTAGGAATTGAATGGGCTTTACCGGCAGCATGAAGAACAATATCATACTTTTCTGTTAGATTAGGTATTTCTATAGCTAAATTGGCGGAATAATTATCTTGTAAAGCCAATCCGATAGTAGCAATAGAATAATTATCTTTTAATAGAGGATAAATGTTATTGCCCAGGAAGCCGGAAGCTCCTGTAAATAGAAGATTCATAGAAGTGATTATTTTACTGAATAAATAGTTTTTGTTTTTCTATTTATTAAAGTACGTTCCTTATCAAAAAACCATCCCCACTTATTCAAATAATATATAGCAGCCTTAATATGAATCCACAATAATCTAAAATTTTTATGAGACTCCTTCTCAAAATTATGGGTTATGACTGCTTTAGGATAATACATCGTTTTATATTTCTTATAAATTCGTCTATTCAAATCAGTATCTTCACCATACATAAAAATACCCTCATCGAACACACCGATTTCTTTTATGACAGTTTTACGTAAAAACATAAAACAACCTGATAAATATGGTACATTCATCTCGCTATCATAGTCCGCGAAATGCATTTCTAAATTATAATCGATTCTTTCTTTTATCTTTTTTATAGGAATAAACATTCTAACAATCCAGTCTTGAGGAGTAGGTAATAGTTTACATAAATATTGAAGTTCACCATTTGGAAAAATAACTTTAGGCATTACATTTCCAACATCCAGATTGTTTTCCATATAATCATACAATTTTTCCAATGTTCCCTTTTCAAAAAACACATCAGGGTTTAAAACTAAATGATATTTCCCCATTTTGGATGCATTACGTAAAATCACATTATGCCCTGCTCCAAAGCCATTATTAGAGTTCATAAATATATATTCTACACGAGGATCATTACAAATATTCCTTAATCTATCTGTTGGAGAATTATCTATAATATATAACCGCACCTCAACTTTTGTATTCAAAAAGCTTTTGATAGTTTTCAACAAAATGGAATCAAGATTCCTATATGTGACAATAGTAGCTGTTATTTCATACACTTTATTCTAAGTTTTAGTTAATACTCAATTTAGATCATTCCGCTATTTTAGGCACTTTTCAGTGCCTAAAAACGTATATAATTAAAATTTAAACGATTTATTAGCGGTTAATTACTGTCAAACCGATGTTTCGAGGAGTGAGATTAACATAACCTCTGTACCCATTAAAAAAAATCTTAAAAAAATTACACAAATATTCCAAGCCGATCGGCCATGGAACTTCACTGTACTTATAGCACTATGATAAGCTGCTACTATATTCACCCCTTCGTCACTACCGAAATGAAGCATATTGTTACACTGAGTGGTCAGCTTTCGTAAGGTTCATTCCTTAAGGTTATTGATAGGTTACACTCATTTTCTTACTACTTTTACCACCATTTCTGACGATATCGTAGTTTAATGGAATATAATGTCTATGGCTATTAATGTTCAATTTAATAATCAAGTTATGATTGTTTCTCAGAACTTAATTTTTAGTCTTAAAATCTTTGCCCAATGATTAAAAGCATTCTTATCTCCAATCATCACGGGACAATAACGGCGAATAAATTTTACGACAACAGTTATCATTAATGAGGTGATAACTGCCATAAATAGTATTTCTATATATCCAAATTGTTGTTGAATAGCAATCGGCAGATGTAAATTCAATCTATTACAGATGGCAACTATAATCGTAATAGCTCCACCATTCAAGTAATAAAATACCAAGCTATTAACTCCTATAAAACAAATCCATGGTATAGGGGGTACCAGCTTCACAAGCCTTACCATCATCATAATACCTAAAACAGCATAACAAAGATATAGCATGAAATTATGATAATCCTTGGCTCCGAAGGCCGAAGTCATGGTATGCCAATGCATCGAATCATAGATATAGAAACCAAAATAACAAACTACTAAAAGCAATAACACCCACCATTTCACTGGCACGTATCGATCAACTATATTTTCATAGATACGATAAAAAAATCCCAATCCAAAGAATGGCACAATTAATAATGCTCAATCGAAATAGTAAGGCAAACGCTCAGGATACCAAATAGAAATACAATAGCCCAATATCAGGCACACTAAACTAAAGGTAGAAATTGCTTTATGGTTCTTAGTCTTGCTTAATACCCATCCGAACATCACCTGTGCTACACCTAAAGCTACCACAAACCAAGAAGCCCAACCTAATACAATTTCTTGTAATCCAACAGATAAAGGAATATTATGACTGATAGATTTAGGAACAAATAATATAAGAGTAAATATCAGATATGTCCAAACGATTCCTCGTAAAATTTGAAGCATCTTACGTTTCAGCGAAAATTGCAGGTAGTTAGATGTAAATAAATAGCCTGAAAGAAAAAAGAAAAACGGCATCCTAAAGTATGCAAACAGATAGCTAAAATTATAATTTGTGATAGGGTAATAGACTTCACTATGGTAGAGTACTACTAAAAACATTGAAATTCCCTTGCCGAAATCTACCCATTTCTTTCTTTTGCCTCCAATTAATGATTTGTTAACATCTTGATCATTATTTGTTATCTCCAACATGGTATATAAGATCTATTTCAATAGTTTATTAAACAAATTTGTCCATGTATACACGACATCATCAGATTCAGCCTCTTTAGGAACTAATTTGAAATGACTCAAGTTCCCTTCAATAACCTCACTCATTCGAGTCATCAAATCTTCAGCCGATTCTGTATTGAAGAAAGCGGTTTGTTTAGCTCCCATAGCAGTTTCGTATGCATAAGGTAAGTCGGCTACAATCATTGGCTTATTAAAAGGAATGAATTCCGAAATAGGCAATCCCCATGTTTCAAGTTTCGAAGGGAATATCAAACAAGATGACTTGACATACATCTCCGAAACCTTCTCTTTAGACATTAATCCTGCAAATTTGATTTGCTTGATATTTCCATAAGCTTTTAAAATGTCACGTGTATAGCGGTTTTCACTTCCATCAATCGTCAGCACCACTTTAAAACTATTCACCCCCTTTTGGAGCAACAACTTAGAAGCTTCACAGATTATCTCAAAATTCTTAAAAGTTCGTGGTAAAGACGGATAGAAAAAAGTAGTAATACTATTGTTATCAGGTCTCAATGAGATCTCTACCTCAGGAGAAGGATTTTCAAAAGGCTTAGCCACAATTATTTTCTTATCTTCCAAATTATACAACCCCATAAAAGCCTTTTTCAACCAATTTTGCTGCACTATTACAGCATTATTTTTTTTGATATTTATTCGATAAAGGTATTTATAAAACTGGGAGAAGAGATACTCTTTATAACTATACTTAATCGAAGATAGCTTTGGATGGTAGAAAGGAGTGGAATTATGACAGTAAACAACTCGTAATGTTGCAGTTACGTCCGGTGTCATATCATGAATGGCTAACCATAGATATGCGTTAAGCTTTTTAGAGAGTGAACGACAAAAGAAATATTCAAAATATACACGATTAATCCATCTCTTCTTCACCCATGGATACTCAAGATATTCGATATTGGGGAAATAAGCCAATTTTTTATCATGTACCAAGGCAATAATACGATATCTTTCCGCAAAATGTTCGTTCAACTCTGTAAGTGCATTTTTGAAAATTGTTAAGGTACCACCTTCTACTAAATTCACAGCAGAAACTACTATGATTTTTTTCATAAATTCGTTTATACTTAAAGCGACTTATATAAATTCATGTATTGTTTAGCGATTTCCTGACTTTGGAAACGCATGATGTTCTTTAATCCATTTTCAACGAGACGCAATCTCAGTGTGGAATCATTTATTAAGTTCAAAAATCCTCGACGCATATCTTCAACATCGTAAGGAGATACAAGAAGGGCTGCATCACCTGCAATTTCGATAAGCGGTTCGATACAAGAAGTTATCACAGGACGCCCCATAGCGTTCCCTTCAATAATAGGCATTCCAAAACCTTCATAAATTGAGCAAAAGCTTACGATGTCACAAGCCCGATATTCTTCGATAATCTCCGCATCTCTCAATTTTGTTTTTATAATGTAATCCATTTGATGCTTTTTGAGCGCATTAGATATTTCGTCATTTAGATGGCCGATTATAATTAACTGACATTCAATGCCACTCAATGCTTCAATTGTGCGGACCACATTCTTATTAACATTGGTTCCAATCAAAAGAATATGGGGCTTCTTATGGTATGGAACAGGCTGAGGTTTTTGTCGAAGAAATGAATCATCTACTGCATTGTAGATCACCTCTATATCCTTTCGTTTAGAAAATTGCAGTACCCTACGTTTTGTTTCAGTAGAGATACATACCACTTTCCCAGCAAATCTAATTGGTAACTTAAACCAAAACAAACGAAACACCCATCGCTTCAGCGGGTTCCTGCAGAAATCATACATATTCGTGTCGTGAATAGTCAGAACCGATTTGCAACCTAATAAAGCCATAATGCAATAATGAATATCACCTGTTATATGGTTTATTGCATGTTTATTACGATGCCGCAGAACAAATAATAAATTCCTCAGCAGACTTATTACATCAGCACGATTAAAAGGAGCATAAAACTCTTGGTAATCATCTATTTTTCGAATAAAAGTCTGTGATACTTTATTTATACTAAAGCCACATTTGATATTTCTGTGAAAGAACAAAATAGGTTTCATTATACAACTCCAATTATTAATGTAATGCAACATATTCAGAATCAATATAAACAGCATTATATGGCCTAAATATATCAACTCCGAGATAACTATATGCATCCATACTTTTATTCATAGAATATAACCCCCAAATAATCAAAAAGCAAAAAGCAATTTGTTTTGCTTTTACACTATTAAGTATTCGAAATAAATAAGGGATGAGCAACACTTCAAAAATAGAGTAAAATAATACCCCACGCGATACTAATATTTGCAAAACCGTTCCACTAAAAAATATATATAAGAGTAAGGATAAAAGACTTACGTTAAAAACAAAATCAAAACTCTTATCAACAGAAGGTATTCGATTCCGCAGTAATAAAACCGAGAACACTATTATGCCACGACGAGCGATACCTAATAGTTTTGAGGGAATTGAAGAAGTGAAATCAGAAGTATTTTCTATATAAAAAGACATCTTATGATCCAAATCATCACTTGCCACAAATAACATTTCAAAAGGCAACTTGTTGATTACTCCCGAAATAGATACCAAAGAAATTATTAACAAAGAAAACCATATAATTTGAGATGGAATTCGTCTTGTAAAGAATAACAAAGGTACAAACATTAAGGCACTGATATGAAATAAGCACGCAAAAGCAATAATAACAATACTTACCATATACTTATGTCTTAGTATAAAAGGAACAGACAATAAACATATAACTAATGCCAAGTATTGCCTATTCATTCCCAAATAACCTATCATCGAGTAGTATAATACCAAAAGACTCATTAGCGGATAGGGTGAATACTTTTTAGTAAACCAATAGAATACTGAATATACAACAATTGCATGCAATAGTAAATATACAGTATAGCTGTCTGTAAAGCTCCTAACAAACTTATTCATCAAAGCATAACCAAGCTCAAATCCAGTTCGATTATCTGACATCAGACAATTTTGAAAATACCTATAATAAGGTGTCCAGTCAGATCCTATCCCCCACCTTAAACCATCATGCAATATAAACCATACTATACATAAGATTAATAAAGTACCTATGGACCTTTTTGTCCACCCCTTTGTTATCTCTATATACGCGCACAACGCTAAAAACAGAAAAGTAATGTAATACATTCAACTAACGACTATCAATGTATATAAATCACACAATCTGCAATTTATGGCTGCCTTTACGAATAAATTCCTTAATAAACATGCTACAATTAAAGTCTTCTGAATTTATAACTTTCAGTTCCTTTGGTTATTAAAAACGAATGATTTTCCCAAATTCCATATTTGCGCAATGCCCTTGTCAAATTATAATATCGATCTGCACCAATAATTTTAAATACCAAACCGAATAAAGTATTAATTCGAGATATCGTTTTTTGAGTATTTTGCGATTGTTCATTATAAACTACTGACTTAAACTCTTGATTCTTTCTTACAAATCCTTTACTACTTAAACGGTTAAAGAAATCTGAATTACAATCAAATGGATTTTCTATATCATTACCATTTTCAACCAACCCTCTAAATAATCTTCTAACAGCCAGACTAATGGTATATGCATGATTAGAAAAATAATTATAGGTATATTTTTGGTCTATAAAAGCTGCAATGTTAGCTTGCTTAAGTGCAGATCCATACTCATTGAAAAGCACAATGATATCTTCGTACTGTTTGATGTCCGATATATTCTGTTGAATCACTTCACCCGATATGAGTGATTTATAATTATATCCAGAGTAATGCACAAAAATCAAATTATCTAATTCTTCATCCAGCAGTCTTGATTCTATTTTTAGTTTTTCTGTACCTTGAATGACCTTTCTTTCATGAAAATTCCAAGGAGCAACATTCATCCCTTTATTTCTTGACACATATAGCTGTGTACCTAAAAAACAAGGAAGCATATCAACCCACTTCTGGTCTGTAAACAAATTCAGATTAGAATCGGCAAAACAATAGTCTTCAAGACGATTTTTCCACCATTTTAAGAAATTGGTAACATCACGAGTCTGTTTAAAAGCTCCAAAACCCATATTGAATACTCCAGAATAGAGTAATCTCTGTTCCTTTAAATTCCCCGAATATTCAACTTCTGCCGTTAATATGTGAGGAGTAACAACAGCACTGTAATCATTCAACTTGTTCCAAACGAAATCCAAACTGTCAAAAGTAAGAATGTCAGGATCGAAATATATAACTTTATTGTAACCTTTAGCAAAGAAATATTGTATAGAAGCAGGCTTGATAGCAGTACAAAACTCTGTTAGATTATACTTAAATGCCATTTCATACCATTTCGAATCGGAATATGACAATATTTCTTTAGCTACAAATACGTTACATGGTAATTTTGATTTCACTTCATCAGCAGGTTCATCTGCAACAACAATATAGAAATCAACATCCTTATTATATTTTTCAATGGATTTCTGCAAAGCTTGCGCCAGTCCAACGTAGTTGGTGGCAACTATAGTAAATACACAATTTTTCATAAATATAAAATTATAATTTAATCCATTCTGCCGGATAAACATCAGGAGTGGATAGATCTTTTATATACTCCTTCGGAGTAATTACGATTTTATCATCATATTCACAAAGCCAAGCACCCCACCATGAGAAAGTACTATTAGAATTAATATGATGACGACAAAGAGACATAAGATATAAATCACGCCATGAATTTAAACCATTATTGCAATCAACAAAGTGATATTCATTACCGATAAAATGTTCTCGGCACCAATTTATGTCATCTGAAAATACATAAAAAGAAGGATTATTTATATGCTTAATTGTGTATTGAATAGCCTTTTTAAAGTAATCATCTGTAGCAACTCCTCCAAATTGATAAATGCTATTTGTTTTCTTCAGATAATCTCCTCTTCTTATATGCAACGAAACAGAAGTTGGATTCTTTTCTATTTCAGTTTTCATTTTATTAAACACCTCATCTTCTTCAGAATTTGGGAATGAGAAAGTTCCCTTCACCTCTTTTTCTATTGCCTTAAAATGCTTCTCGCTAGGCCATCCTCCCCAATAAAAATTAATACCCAAAGGACTCTTAACGAGCAAATCTTCATTAAAAAGATATTTGTTGTCTTCTTTTATTATTCTAATTTTCAGTAATGATAAAAGTGAAGATACGATTTTTCTCTTTTTGAGTTGAAATAGCCAATATAGAATTCTATTTTTTATAGTATTGGGGATTTCAATGCCAAAGAGACGATTCAATTCGAAACCATTATGGTTATTAACGCCCCGCGAATCAAAAATACAGGTACAATTTTTACAGTATTTCTGTTTAGCCAAATAAAAGCTATACTGAGATAACTGATTACCTAAACCATTAAATATGACTACTACATCCATAACGCTTTATTAATTTCATATCTTTCTTTTATGGAAAAAACGATGGTATAATTGTTTTTTTTCATTGCCAGTTAACCCCAACAAATAAATTATAAAAGCAACATAAGGCATCCCTAAAAAAAGAACTGCTACAAGTCGATAACTATTATGAAATAATGTAACATATAAAAGAAGTGGTAAAAGTAGACTAAGAAATGTAACAACTAATAATCTTATTACTACCTTTCTCAAAAAATAACCTATAGGAAAATTAAACATTTTCTTAGCATATATAACCTTAATCCCTATTCCAAATAGCACAGGAAACAAAGAAGAAATAAAAGCAAATACAGGAGATAAACCTAACGAAGAAAATAAAAGGCAGAAAGGTAACGCGGTACAAATACTAACAAAAAAAATTGCTATCATATATTTTTTTATATTACGACATCCCACTATAGCTATGACTACAGTACCTGTAAGACTTTCCAACAATGTACCTACAAAAGTTAAACGCACAAACTCAACAGTATACGGAGGATATTCATTCAACCATAGCTTTAAAACCAAAGGAGCTTCCAATATAATAGGTATAGATATTATTAATACTAAATAGTAAGAAAACCTGGTACCATAAAAAATTAAATCATATAATTCGTCATATTTTTTTTGAGCTAAATTTTGTAATATTTGAGGTCTGATTGCCAAAAGAAAGTTACTAACGAATCCAGTAGCCATCGTGGATATTTTAACAGAAATTCCTCTTGAAGCATTTATAACAGAACCATAAAAATAATTCATCACTAAATCAATCCCTTGCGTCCTCGCTAGAATTGAAGAATCACCTAAAAAATTCCAACTCGCATAGCCAAACATATCTTTTATTACGGCTTTATCATAAATCAACCGAAAATGCGTTTCATAAAAATTTCGAGTACAATACAGCATGTAAATGCCCAACATCAATAAAGATACTAAAAATAAAAGAAACGAATAAAAAATCAACTTATCAAAAGTAGATACTTGTAATAAATAAACGATTATGAGTTTTAATAATACATCAACTATACTTATATATGCAAAAATTCCCATCTTTTCGTGAGCTATAATAGAAGCATTATAAGGAACAGCGAACAATTGAGCGATCAGAGTAAACAGACTAAATTGTAAACACCAGTTTGCCGCATATAAACGATCAGGCGTAATGTTCATATATGTATTTAAATACCACAACCCTATAGTTTCTACAAACACTACAAGTATTAATGATAAAATAGCCATAATCATTAGAGATGTGGAAAACATTAAATTTAATCTGTTTCCAGATTGTTTCCCCATCTCATATGTAATAAATCGACTACAAGCGTTAGAAAGAGAAGATGTTAAAATTGTAAATGTCGTTACAAGTCCACCTACAACATTATATATACCAAAATCATCAAAACCTAAAGCTGATAAAATAATTTTTGTAGTATAGATTCCGACCAGTAATACTACAACTAATCTTATATATAAAAAGAAAGTATTTTTTAGTATACGTCCTTTATTCCCCATACTGTAGTAAGAAAAAATTAATCCTCGTGATCTTTAGGATCCTCATCAAACGGGTCTCTATAATAACCAACGCCTACAATAGTTGCAGGATTACCAGAAACAATACATTTGTTGACAAATTCAGTTCTTTTCGTTACAACCGAGCAACCTGAAACTATAACATCATCGCAACTATGAGTACCTTTTAAAACTAAAGTCCGGTAACCAAACCAATTATTATTTCCTATTACAATTTCTTGATTAGCTTTAGAAACCTTACCTGTTTTAACGTTTTTAAAAAGATGGCTATCAGTATCCGTTATCCGAGATAATGTACCAACAGAACAATTACTCCCTATTTTTATACTTTTACGACATTTCAATTCTGAAGATGTCATACCAAACCGATTTCCAAGCTCTAATATTGCATTGTCACCAATATCAATAATACTATCATTTCCAATAAAACAGCTCCCCTTAAATTTTAAAATTCCACCACTATTAATAAACGCTATCCCTCTTGGACGGTTATAAGCAAGATGCATGGCTCCCATTTTTATCATACCAGGATAAATTTTATCCGATTCAATAACTAACCTACCTTTAAATAAACAATAGTTTCGGTATGTAATCCAAACAGGTAAAAATATAGCTTGCTTAAAAGGTAAATAATGAAAATTGAAATAGATTGTATTAAACAAAGAATATTTTCTAAAATCAAGAAAAATTCTTTTTATTTTTAATAGTTTTTCTTTTGTCATAATAGAACTATTTTTTACCCAATAGAAGTAATCGACTAACTTTATTCTTATTTACTATATTCAAGATTTTCACCACTATAAAAACAAAGAAAATTGAAAGTATTAGGCTTATCAAATCAATATAAATTTCATCCATCCTCGAAAAATTAAATATAAGTTTTAGTACTTTTACTAATATAACATGAATCAAATATATTCCCATTGTATACATTCCATAACTCGTCATCCAATGAACGATGTGTAAGTTCTTTATAGAAGAATAGATTTTAACAATAACAAAGTAGACAGAAAGACTACCTAAAAGACCAATGAAAAATCGATAAAAAGTAACATATAAATTATTTATATCAAATGTCCCTGTTCTATAATCAATAATTTTTATTGGAGTGTTATAGATTGTATACTCACTATCCCAAAAGTATAAACAAAATGCAAAGAATGGTATCGAAATCCATACATACTTTTTCAGAAAATGATATTTACTTTCTATTTTATGTGTCAAATATCCTAGAACAAAATAAGGATACATAAAAGATACTAACCAAGGAATATAAGGAAATAGAGTCAATACAATAACACTTACCAACAAAATCTTAAATTTCAAAGATAAATAAAGTATTATGTAACACAAAAATAAACATTTAAGAAACCAAAAAGCGTTAAATGGTGGTTCATAGGTATGAGATATATGTAACGTAAATGATAAAGAATACAATATAAACTCTTGTATTATGTAAAATAAAAAAGTCAGCAATATTAATTGACAGAATTTAGAAACAAATATTTCTTTCCAATTTTTATTTAATGATGAATAAGAAAAATAACCACTTAACAACATAAACAAAGGCATATGAAAAGAATAAATCACATGATGAACAGAATTTTGCCAAAAACCATCTGTATCAATCCCTTCTATTACATGACACCATACTACCAAAAATATTGATATAAATTTCACAAAATCAACAGATAAGATTCTCTGTTTCATCAATATAAATCATTAATGTTTTTCAATCTCAGATGTTTACTATCTTTCTCACTTACTAAAACTTTCTCTAAAGGTATCTTCCAATCAATCCCCAGCTCCGCATCATTCCAGGCTATTGCTCCTTCCGCTTCCGGATGATAAAACTCATCACATTTATATTGGAAAATAACCTCTTCGCTCAATACACTAAACCCATGTGCAAATCCACGGGGTATAAAAAACTGGCGATGGTTTCCCTCCGTCAATTCCACAGCCACATGCTGTCCGAAAGTAGGGGAACCTTTGCGGATATCTACGGCAACATCCAGTACTGCACCTTTTATCACACGTACCAGTTTGCTCTGTGCAAAAGGAGGTTTCTGATAATGCAACCCACGAATTACACCATAACCGGATTTGGATTCATTATCCTGAACAAACGTCGTTTTACAGACCTTTTCTTCAAACTCTCTCTGATTGAAAGATTCGAAAAAGTAACCACGCTCATCTTTAAAAAGACGTGGCTCAATAATGACTACGCCTTCTATGGAAGTCTTTATTATATTCATAATTTGATAGGAAAAGTATACGATTTAAAAGAGAAATATAAAGGTGTACATTTTTGTGTGACAAGAATGTACATTATTACACTGCAAAAGTGTACACTCTTGTTATACAAAAATGTACATTCTTATAACAGTTGATATTCAATGCTTTAACTCGTCTATTACTTTCAGTAAATATTGCCCGTACTGATTCTTCAGCATCGGCTTTGCCAGTTCCTGCATTTTATCTGCCGTTATCCAGCCTTGACGTAATGCAATACCTTCCAGACAGGCAACCTTCAATCCCTGGCGCTTCTCTATCACTTCGATAAAGGTACTGGCTTCCGAAAGGGAATCATGTGTACCTGTATCCAGCCATGCAAAACCACGACCTAACAACTGGACTTTCAGCTCTTCATCATTCAGAAATTCCTGATTCACGGTGGTTATTTCTAACTCTCCACGGGCAGATGGTTTGATATTTTTGGCCACCTCAACCACTTTATTGGGATAAAAATAGAGTCCGACTACGGCATAGTTACTTTTGGGATGAACCGGTTTTTCTTCAATGCTCAATACATTCCCCTCCTTATCGAACTCGGCAACTCCGTAACGCTCCGGATCACTGACCCAGTAACCAAACACGGTTGCTTTCTGTTCTTCTTCGGCCAGACGAACAGACTCTTTCAACATCCGGGTAAAGCTTTGCCCATAGAAAATATTATCTCCCAATACCAGACAGACAGAATCATTACCGATGAATTCCTCACCGATGATAAATGCTTGTGCCAACCCATCGGGCGAAGGTTGCTCTGCATATTCAAAACGAACACCAAAGTCCGAACCGTCTCCTAATAGGCGCTGGAAACCCGGCAGATCATAAGGCGTGGAGATGATTAATATTTCGCGGATACCGGCAAGCATTAATACGGATATCGGATAGTAAATCATGGGCTTGTCGAAGATAGGCAACAGCTGTTTACTTACCCCTTTGGTGATAGGATATAGACGGGTGCCTGAACCGCCGGCTAATACAATTCCTTTCATAAAACCATCGATTGAAAATTAAGATTATTGGAAAATAAAATTTACAGAAAAAAGTAGTTCTATTAACTTCTCAATATAAACTCTGTCAAATTCAGAAAACTCTTATTCTTTTCTCTACGATAAACGCCTCATTTCTCTACGAGAATCGACCCGATCTCCGTAGAGTTTCTCTCTGTTCCTCGTAGAGAAAAATTAGTAAAACATAACTATTTAATAATCAAATCGTTACAACAAATCAACATTGTATATATTTTCCACCATTATTATATAACAAAATAGTTTATTGAAATACTAAATGAATACGAAATATTATAACCTACCATCTTCTAATTCTTTCAAAGCTTCCACTACCGTTCCTTCCTCCGAAGACAACTGCCGTCCACCTCCCCAACCATCAACAATACGCCGAATCTCTTCTATCAATTCTTCATCAAACACTTCATCATAACAAGAGAGTAACAAACGGCATTTCAATACAGAATCGTCCAAGTGATCCAAGACAATAAAAGCACGATCTAATATTCCCTGTATTTTTGCTTCTTTATTACTATCTGAGTACGCTGTGGCTCTATACCCCATCAACAACGCAAGGCAAAGCGAAGCCTCTTCCTCGTCCGTCTCTCCTTTTCTGTCAAAAAGAGATTCGGACAAGCGAAAAACTTCTGTGTTAAGTTGGCAAAAACGATCTGTATAGATGGGGGTACCATCAATACCCAGATACAATAATTCGTGAGAGATGCTTTGCAACTCCCGAACCTGGTTCATTAATTTATCCATTTACTTCGTAGTTAGAAATCAGTAGTAAGCAATTACTATTATTTATGAAAGGATGTGCAGATAACTTTTGGGGACTTTAATACTGGCAGTGAGAATGCCATTAATCCGGATCATCACATGTGTGCGATTGGCAATACTGACAAGTTCGCCCTCAACACCGCAAAGGTCTCCTTTGACAACCTGGACCTTAACTCCAACAGCAAAAGATTCATCATTCAATATTACACTTTCGGGAGAGAGATCCATAACGAACATGAAATCACGCATTTGCTTATCGGGAATAATGAGCAGGCTATTTGTCCGGAGATCCTTCATATAGAATAACTGAACATTATAATCTTTCGTTATAGACCAGGCACGATCTTTGGTAGCACGAACAAATATCAGATTCCTGATAACAGGTACTTCCACACGACGTTTGCGATACTTCAACTGACGAATCACAAACTGAGTGGGCATAAAGCACTCGACATTCAGTTTCTCCAAAGAATTACGGATCGCAAACTCCTGATCCTTACGGGTTCGGGCAGCAAACCAATATTCCTGTTGTTCAGACATTTATGATTTTAAAATTGGAGTGATTTAGTAACCTTCAGGTACGCTACGCGGCTTGGACGAGACATCTTACTCATTCAAACCGAAAGAATTAAAAAAACTGTTTCAGACAGCAAACGGACAGAGATATAACTTTACTGAACGTTCTTTTTTAGACGGGGACAAAGGTAAAACGGATAAATGAAACAACAAAACATTTTTGATAATTTTATTTCGTTTCTCCATCGGTATGGATTCTTTGCCATTAAAGAATAGGTAATTAATACTATGTTAATTAGGTAATTAAGGGTATAATAAATACTATTTTAACACTGCGTTAAATACGTACTTTTAGTACACAAAAATAGGATAGTTGATAAAAAGCCTTCGAATTAACTAAAAAGGAATATTTAGTTATCATATAATAAAGTAAAGGACTTTCCCGGGCTTTTTTATTGCCCCGAAAGAATAATCATGTAAATTTGTAGCACAATAAAAATTCTGGAAAATGAAATATATAAAGTATCTTCCAATTGCTCTTATGCTTTGTCTCTGTTCCTGCAAAAGTGGAAATGCAACTAGTCAGGCTACTGATATCCCACAAGACAGTATTAAAACATTCACCTTACCCGCTATCCCCGCTATGCTGAATACTCCGGAATTAAGGGCTGATTTTCTGGTACGCCATTATTGGGATAATGTCAACTTTGCAGATACTAACTATATTCATCATCCGGACATCACCGAACAAGCCTGGGCTGATTATTGCGACATTCTGAATCATGTACCCCTGAGAACAGCACAGGAGGTCATGAAAGAAACAATCCAGAAAACGGAAGTAGAAAGAAAGATGTTTGACCACATCACCGAATTAGCAGACAAATATCTCTACGATCCAAACTCACCGTTGCGAAATGAAGAGTTTTATATTCCGGTATTGGAAGCAATGGTAGCCTCTCCTATCCTGAGTGAAACTGAAAAGATTCGCCCACAGGCTCGATTGGAACTCGCACAAAAAAACCGTGTAGGTACAAAAGCACTTGACTTTACGTATACATTAGCATCGGGCGCACAAGGTACGCTCTATCAGATAAAATCCGACTACACCCTCCTATTCATCAACAATCCCGGTTGCCATGCCTGTACGGAAACAATAGAAGCATTGAAAAGTATTCCCATGGTAAGCGAATTGATAAAAAAGAAAAAATTAACCATTCTCTCTCTTTATCCTGACGAGGAACTGGATGAATGGAGAAAACACCGTAGTGAATTCCCTGCCGAATGGATTAACGGATATGATAAATCATTCACCATCAAAACAAAAAATCTCTACGACCTGAAAGCCATTCCAACCCTTTATCTACTGGATGCCAACAAAAAGGTATTACTGAAAGATGCTACAATACAGGCTATCTATGATAATTTGCCAATGCAATAATTAATGTGCCAATGTGTTAATATGCCAATGTGCCAATTGGCTGCGCTGCCACGCCGCATGGTAATTGGCACATTGGCATATTGACACATTGGCATATTACCACATTATTTTTGTTATTCTGAATTTTCTTCCTATCTTTGCCGTGCATTGGTTCGCAACCTCTTCTTATTCGGAAGAATGCGATTAAAAGGGAATCAGGTGTAAATCCTGAACAGTCCCGCTGCTGTAAGTTCCAATGAATTATGTTATGAACAACTACCACTTTAGCCACTGGGGAAATCCTGGGAAGGCGTTCGTAACAGGAACAAGTCAGAAGACCTGCCATGCTATCTTTTTTCATTGCTTTCGAGGAAAAAGCGTTGAGTCTAATGAGCCGGATAAGTTCTATCCATCATTTCATTCACCACTCTGATTCAGAGAAAGTATATTTTTTTAATAAACTCTGCCAAGTTTATTTATATGTCCGGCCGAAGGGATTTCGCCCGGACATTTTAATGCAAAACTAATGAGATGAACAAATTGAGACAGATCATTAAGTATAAACTCTGGGGTACAGTTACCTGCTACCTTTTCTATATTCCTCTGCTTTCTGCGCAGCAGCAAAAAGTGGATACCACACATATTTATTCGATCCCCGAAGTGATTGTTGCCGACCGCTACCAGACACGGGAAATACGTTCGACAGCTCCCATACAAGTTTTTTCTAAAGAAGAACTTAAAAACCTGCATGCATTACAGGTTTCTGATGCAGTGAAACATTTCGCAGGAGTAACCATCAAAGATTATGGTGGTATCGGAGGACTGAAAACCATATCTCTACGTAGCCTGGGAGCACAGCATACAGCCATAGGATATGACGGTATTACTTTAACGGATTGTCAAACGGGACAAATTGATATCGGACGTTTCTCATTAGACAATGTAGACCGGTTATCGCTCAGCAATGGACAAAGCGACAACATATTCCAACCTGCACGCTTTTTTGCATCCGCAGGGTTACTGAATATCCAGACGTTGACTCCACGATTCAATGACAATAAAAAAACAAACATCAGTGGTTCTTTTAAAACCGGCTCGTGGGGGCTGGTCAATCCTTCTCTGATGATAGAGCAAAAAATAAGTAAGAAATGGGCGTTCTCTGCCAATAGCGAATGGATGTCAGCAGATGGGCAATATCCTTTCACACTCTATTATGGTGATAAAAATGACATGACTTCCCGCGAGAAAAGAAGGAATACACAGGTGGAAAACTTACGTGCCGAAGCCGGACTATTCGGAAACTTCTCTGCAACAGAACAGTGGCGGATGAAAGCATATTACTATCAATCATCACGCGGATTGCCCAATGCCACTTCACTGTATTATGACTACGCGGCACAGCACTTATGGGATAAGAACGTTTTTGTGCAAAGCCAGTACAAAAAGGAATTTAACCGCCAATGGGTGTTCCAGACCTCAGCAAAATGGAACTGGAGTTACCAGCGTTATCTGGACCCTACTTACAATAACTCAGAAGGTAAACAGGATAACAGTTATTATCAGCAGGAATACTATCTGTCAGCATCGGCACTCTTCCGGGCGTTGGACAATCTTTCGTTTTCACTCTCTACAGACGGAAGTATCAATACCCTTAATGCCAACCTGCACGAATTCGCCTATCCTACACGTTACTCATGGCTGACGGTAATAGCCGGAAAATACGTAAATGAATGGTTGACGCTTTCAGCTTCGGCACTCGCTACAGTGATTAATGAAAAAACTCAGCAAGGAGCCAGTGCAGGCAATCACCGTAAACTAACTCCCTATGTAAGTGCTTCATTCAAGCCTCTCAGCAGCGAGGAATTCCGAATTCGCTTTTTCTATAAGGACATTTTCCGCCTGCCCAACTTCAACGATTTATATTATGGCGAAGTAGGCAATATCGATTTACGCCCGGAGAATACCCGGCAATACAATATCGGCGTTACATATAACAGAGCTATCTCTGAGTTCCTCCCCTATCTCTCTGTAACCATAGATGCCTATTATAATAAGGTGTCGGACAAGATCATCGCTACCCCCACAAAAGATATCTTTGTGTGGAGCATGACCAATCTGGGAAAAGTAGAAATAAAAGGAGTGGATGTCACCGGAAACATAGTATTACAACCGATGGAGAAACTGCGTATCAATCTCTCCGGAAACTATACTTACCAGCGCGCACTGGATGTGACCGATCCGGTAAATGAACCTCAAAAAAGAACTTACAAGCACCAGATTGCTTATACGCCCCGTGTATCAGGTTCGGGACAAGCGGGAATAGAAACACCCTGGATTAATTTCTCGTACGCATTACTCTTTTCCGGGAAACGCTACACACAAGGAGAAAATATAAGTACGAACCGTCTGGATGGTTATAGCGATCATAGCCTTTCGGCAAGCCGTGATTTTAAAATCCGAAATATAAATACGTCACTCAGTTTAGAAGTACTCAATCTGTTGGATAAGAATTATGAAATCATCAAAAACTTCCCCATGCCGGGACGTTCGGTACGTGCTACACTGAAAGTTACCTATTAAATAACCTTATGATGAAATATAAATATCTCATATATCTGCTCTTCTCTCTGCTACTACATGCCTGTGATGACATGGTGGATCAGGACATACCCGGTGGAAACAGTAACGGAAATGTCATAGAAACCGGAACATCCGAGATGTATGTACTTAACGAAGGACTTTTCAATCTGAACAACAGTACTTTGATGCGTTACTCGTTTAAAGACAGCCGGATGGATATGAATTATTTCCGTAGCCTCAATCGTCGCGGACTGGGTGATACCGCCAATGACATGGCTATTTACGGAGAAAAGCTCTACATTGTAGTCAATGTTTCGAGTCAGATAGAGGTGATAGACTTACAATCGGGACTTTCACTAAAGCAGATTCCAATGCTAACAGAAAACGGAAGTTCACGGCAACCACGATTTATTACGTTCCACAAGGATAAGGCGTATGTATGTTCGTATGACGGAACAGTAGCACGGATAGATACCACCTCACTAACTATTGAAGGTTATGCCAAAGTAGGACGAAACCCGGATGGCATCTGTGTACAGGGAGATAAGCTCTATGTATCCAATTCCGGAGGGCTCGACTGGGACGGAACCGGTGTGGACAATACGGTATCAGTGGTAAGTACGGAACCATTTGAAGAAATCAAAAAGATACAGGTGGGTCCCAACCCCGGTAAAATAGCAGCAGACGAATACGGACATGTGTATGTAGCTACACGCGGAGAGAAAATCAGTACAGGAGACTATAACTTTGTACAGATAAATACCACCACTGATGAAGTAGCACAAATCTACAACGAAAAAGTTATGAGTTTTGCCATCAATGACCAGCTTGCCTATTTGTATAACTTCAACTACGAGACACAGACTTCGCAGATAAAAGTATTCAATCTGCAAACAGGAACAACGCTGCGTGAAAACTTTATTGCAGACGGTACGGAAATACATACTCCTTACAGTATTTGTATCAATCCATACAGCGGGAATGTCTATATCACAGAAGCCTATAACTATCAGGTGAGAGGAGATGTACTCTGCTTCAATCCGCAAGGGGAACTACAATACCGCCTTCAAGGCGTAGGGCAAAATCCGAATGCAGTGGCCTTCTCTGACAAAAGTTCACAAAGTAGTGGCGGCGGTTCAACCGAAGATCCACGCGCTGCCGCTTTTGCTAATAAGGTATTGGAATATCGCCCGGCTCCGTCACAATACATGAATACCAGCACCACCGCTTACAAAGAAGGATTCACCTACGAACAGGTATTGGAATATGCTACCCAGCGGATACAGGATCGTCTTATGCTCTCATTAGGTGGATTCGGAGGAAATATCATAGTGGGATTCAAGCAGCCCATTCGCAATATAACAGGCGAGTACGATTTCAAAGTATATGGTAATGCTTCTTATAACATGTATGGCACAGGTACAGGTAAGCCGGGTGGCAGCGCTGAACCGGGCATTGTACTGGTGTCGAAAGATGTGAACGGTAACGGCCTGCCGGATGATGAATGGTACGAACTGGCAGGAAGTGAGTATGGCACAGATACGGAAACGCGTGGATATGAAATTACCTATCATCGCCCTCAAGTAGAAAACACAGATATACGATGGACGGATAATCAAGGAAAGGACGGATTCATTCTCCGAAATAGTTTCCACACGCAAGCCTCATACTATCCTGCATGGATAACAGAAAATGAAATAACCTTCCGGGGAACGCGCCTGAAAGACAATGCAGTGAATGAAAACGGTATGTGGATAGGTTATTGCTATGCCTGGGGATATGCAGACAACCATCCGAACAGTACGGAAATGTCTAAGTTTAAAATAGACTGGGCCGTGGATGCCGATGGTAACAAAGTAGTGCTGGACGAAATAGATTTTGTGAAGATATATACCGCTATCAATCAGAATGCAGGGCCAATGGGAGAAATCTCCACAGAAATAATGACGGTGGAAGATTTACATTTCGACAATTAAATAAACTCAATTAATAAATTTTTAAATCAAGACAACAAAATGAAAAAACTATCTTTATTAATGCTGTTATCAGTATTTGTATTTTGGGGATGTAGTAATGACGATGACGAAGTAAAAAACGAGGTAACACTCAGTTTTGAGAATTTGTTAACAGAAGAAAATAGTGAATTTATTTCTAAGGCAGGCGAACCGAATAACCAAGGCTTCCAAGAAGATACTTTTAAAGATCCTAAGAACTTAGCTACATTCTCTCACTATTATGCCGATTGGGGAAGCGGATATAGTTTCTCCGGATTTACTTATATGAATAAAACTGACAATACAACAGCAAACAGTCCGGCCCCTATCTGCGGGAAAGCTAAAATAGGAAAAGTATACATTGCGGCTAATCCAACCGACTTTACTAACGCGACTTTAGTTATTAATCAACCTGATCAATACAAAATAAAAGGTACATGGATCACTAACAGTACATGGGCATATATGGGTATGACTGTAGGTGATGCAAGTGCAAACAAATTTAAGAAAGGAAACTGGTACAAAGCTATAGCCATAGGGTACGATGCAAAAGATAATGAAGTAGGCAAAACTGAAATCATGCTTGCAGACTACAAAACAGACAATGATCTTCCTGTAAAAGATTGGATATGGTTTGATCTTACTCCACTAAACAATGCTGTAAAAGTGCAATTTGCACTCGATTGCAATGACAAAAGCGGTGATTATATGAATACAGCTCAATACATTTGTTTAGATGGTATCACCCTCATCGAAAAATAAAACAATCACTTCGGCATAATGCCGGTTGCATATCCTTAAAGTGCCTATTGCATTCACTCCAAATGCAACAGGCACTTTTTATTACCCCACCCTATCAAAAAGTCAGTATTTTATTGCTCATATCAAAGTAAAACAGTAAATTAGGCGAGCAAAACCAAATATCTAAGGAAATGAAATTACCTTTTGCTGAATCATGGAAAATTAAAATGGTAGAGCCCATCCGCAAAAGTACCCGTCAGGAACGTGAGCAATGGATAAAAGAGGCACACTACAATGTATTTCAACTAAAAGCCGAACAAGTCTATATTGACCTCATCACTGACTCTGGTACCGGAGCTATGAGTGATCGCCAATGGGCAGGAATGATGTTAGGAGACGAGAGCTATGCCGGAGCTTCCTCATTCTTCAAGCTAAAAGACAAAATCACCCAGTTAACAGGATTCGAATATATTATTCCTACCCATCAGGGACGTGCTGCTGAAAATGTACTATTCTCTTATCTTGTACACGAAGGAGATATCGTACCGGGAAACTCACACTTCGATACCACCAAAGGTCATATAGAAGGACGTAAAGCCCTCGCACTGGATTGCACGATTGATGAAGCGAAGCAAACACAGCTGGAAATTCCCTTCAAAGGGAACGTGGATCCTGCCAAGTTAGAGAAAGCCTTACAGGAACATGCCGACCAAATTCCCTTTATCATAGTAACCATCACCAATAACACAGCCGGCGGACAGCCCGTTTCTATGCAAAACTTACGGGAAGTACGTGCTCTGGCCGACAAATACAATAAACCGGTACTTTTCGATTCAGCCCGCTTTGCCGAAAATGCCTACTTTATCAAAACACGTGAAGAGGGATATGGCAATAAAACAATCAAAGAAATCACACGCGAAATGTTTGACTTAGCAGATGGCATGACCATGAGTGCCAAGAAAGACGGTATCGTAAATATGGGAGGCTTTATTGCCACCCGTCGTAAAGAATGGTATGAAGGAGCAAAAGGCTTCTGTGTACAATATGAGGGATATCTTACGTACGGAGGAATGAACGGACGCGATATGAATGCTCTTGCCATTGGTCTGGATGAGAACACTGAATTCGATAATCTTGAAACACGCATCCATCAGGTACAATACCTCGCAAAGAAACTGGATGAATATGGTATCCCTTACCAACGTCCTGCCGGAGGACATGCCATCTTTGTAGATGCTCCGAAGGTACTGACCTGCGTACCGAAAGAAGAGTTTCCGGCGCAAACACTAACGATTGAATTATATCTGGAAGCCGGTATCCGTGGATGCGAAATAGGATACCTGCTGGCAGACCGTGATCCGATAACCCGACAGAATCGCTTCAACGGATTGGATCTGTTACGCCTTGCTATCCCCCGTCGTGTATATACTGACAATCATATGGATGTAATTGCAGCCGCATTAAAAAATGTATACGATCGCAGAGAAAGCGTAACACGCGGAGTACATATCACGTGGGAAGCCCCATTAATGAGGCACTTCACTGTACAACTGGAAAGATTAGAATAAATAATGTGCCAATAAAATAATGTCCAATATGCTACTATGTTCGATAGAAGCAACAAACAAAAACTTCGGATAATCTGTTTATAAGATATATATTAAACAATTAACGTAGAAAATGGCAGAAGTTTATGAACTCATTGACAATGAAGAAAATCGAAGATACGAGTTTCGCATTGATGGCCACATCGCCAAAATAGAATATATAAAGACCCCGAACGGAGAAATATACCTGACTCATACTGAAGTTCCACGAGCTTTGGGAGGCAAGGGAATAGGTTCTCAGTTAGTAGAGAAAACACTTAAAGACATCGAACAAAAAGACTTGCGTCTGGTGCCACTTTGCCCGTTCGTAGCCGGATATATTCACAAACATCCGGAATGGAGACGTATCGTAATGAAAGGTTTTCACATTCAATAAAATTTAAAAAGACATGGGAAAGAAAATAGAATATTCAAATGGTGAAATGACCATTATATGGCAACCTGAACTTTGCCAGCACGCAGGTATTTGTGTTAAAATGTTACCTAATGTATACCATCCCAAAGAAAGGCCATGGGTACAAATTGAAAACGCAACCACAGAAGAGTTGATTGCACAGATCAAAAAATGCCCTTCGGGAGCATTAAGTTATAAAATGAATAAAGATAAATAGAAAAGGAAACGATATAGAAAGTCTGCTAAAGTAACTAATGTGTATTTTTAGAAACGCAGATTTACGCAAATTATCGCAAATCCAATTAACATTTGCGTAAATCTGAGTAAATCTGCGTTTTATGAATAGCTAATTTTACTTTCAGCAGACTCTGTCCTTTAATGCTTTTCCATATATTTTTTCTTCTCCTTCTTACTCATCTCCTGCATGATAATCTCTTGAGGGTGTTCTGAAACATAAAGCTCTCCAACAGCCGGTTTACCCGTCTTCCCCGAAGAAAGATAAAAACAGGGAACAAACGTGAACTTACGCATGTCAGGACAATAGATACTAAAACGCAGATGTGAACCTCGTTCATAATTACTCCCGCCAATGATTCCAAGAGGTTGTCCGGGGATAACCTGATCTCCCGGAGAGACAAAAATACTATTATCACGAAACAAGATGTAACGGGCAAAAGTACCATCATCCTGGCATATCTCTACAAAATTCTCTTTTGCACTAAAACTCTTATGCTCTGCTTCTGAAGCTGAATTATCTTGTACTTCGGTTACTATGCCACGACGAGCAGCTACAATGGTATCTCCATCGGCAGTCTGAAATGAGATACCTGTAAGCCGGGATTTATCATCACTGCCCAGAACCTTTTCCAAAGAGACCATGTGGTTCATACGTACCCGTTTGCCTTCTGTAAGCGGAAAGAGATATACAAAATTAGTATCCGTTTTAGCGTGCCAGTCGCCTTTAGTGATATTAGAGCGATAAGAGAAACCTATACCTGCATTTTCTGTAACCGGCTTCAAGGTCAGTAATCGTGTTTTTCTACGAGAGAATGCGGTTGCCTTGTGGGTATCTCCTTCCTGAAGAGAGAGGGTACCACTCAAACGGGTAAAAGTCAAAGCAACCGTATAGGGAGTATATGATATGTTATCAGCATAGAAGGTCACTTCTCCTTTTCCCGAACGTTCGTAAGTAATCGTAACCGGACTATTCTGAGCTACAACCCAAATGGGTATCAGGAAAAGAATAGTACTTAAGCAGTATTTTAGTTTCATAGTATTCTGTTTTTATATTTAATCAATCTGCCAGGTCATCACAAACTCAGGATGAATCAGATAATGAATCCGGAAGTTACGCTGTTGCTCCGTTCTATATTCATGAGCCAGAAAGACGCCTTGCTGCTCTGTTGTAAAAGGTTCGATATGCAGATGTTCCCGAAAGTCTACTTCGGGAGTATTCATACACTTGAACATGACTTCTTTGGCTGACCAATGCAACAGAAGGCTCCAGGTATCATCTTCCCCATAGGGAACGAACTGTTCATCCTCCCGCATATACTTATGCGCCACTTTATGTACACGCCGGCTATATTGTTCAATATCAATGCCTACCGGCTTTTCTTCACTCAAGATAACAGCTACGTAACCTTTAGTATGTGAGATACTGATAAAATAAGAGTTATCTGCCAGATAAGGTTTTCCACTCGGTTCGTAGCACACCTCTTTATGCATACCCAACAAGCGGAATAGTAGCGCGCGAACAGAAAGCCACTCTTGTTTACGGTGCGGAGCATTAAAACGTTGCAGCTCCTCTTCGTAATACGCTCTCTCTGGAAGTAAACCAAGTAAAACATCTATCGGTTCCTCCATCTTCCAGATTCCCCATTGGAAAGAAGGTTCTCTATGCTGCAGAAATAATGCCATAATTATGCATCCTCTTCTGTTTGAGGTTGGTTGATGATAAATTTAACTTTCAAAATGCGGCGATTATCCATCTCAAGTACTTCAAACTCATAGTTCAGATAAGAAACCTTTTCATGAAGTGCAGGGAACTCCCCTTTTATCTCAAGTAAAAGCCCCGCTAATGTATCAGCATCACCGGACACTCTTTCAAAATCATCTTCATCAAGTTTTGTGATCTTATAGAAATCACTCAATTGGGTCTTGGCCTCAAAAACCCATGTATGATCATTCAGCACAGCATAAGTACGCTCTTCGTCATCATATTCATCATGAATCTCACCTACAATCTCTTCGATAATATCCTCCATTGTTACAATGCCGGAGGTTCCTCCAAACTCATCAACTACAATGGCAATATGTATCTTATTAGCCTGAAAATCACGTAAAAGATCATCTATCATTTTTGTTTCAGGCACAAAGTAAGCCGGACGAATCAGAGACTGCCAACGAAAATTATCACCCTTGTTGACATGAGGTAAAAGATCTTTTATATAAAGCACTCCCTTTATGTTATCACGAGAACCGGAATAAATAGGAATGCGCGAATAAGCATTATCTACAATACACTTCATCACATCCTTAAACGAAGTACGTATGTCAAGGTCTACCACGTCCAGACGGGAAGTCATCACCTCCTTTGCAGTCTCACCTCCAAAACGAATAATACCTTCGAGTATATTATTTTCCTCAGAAAGTTCGGCTTTATCAGTCAATTCCAATGCCTGTGAAAGTTCGTCAACCGAGATATTATGATTCTTACGCGTAAAATGTTTATTCAAAAAAGTAGTAGAACGTACCAGAACAGCAGAAATCGGACTAAATACTTTGCGCAACAGATAAATACCCGGAGCGGCAAAACGACAAAAAGCCAATGTCTTCTGTGCCGAATAGATCTTTGGCATAATCTCGCCAAAAAGTAACAACAGAAAAGTAAGGATTACTGTTAATATCAAAAACTCCGCAACAGGTGAATGAAAGATAAAGACATTCATGAAAAAGAAATTGCAGAGCATAATTATCGTCACATTAACAAAATTATTGGTGATCAGTACGGTTGCCAGCAAGCTCTCTGAATTTCCGAGCAAACTACTGATTTTCTCATCCGAGGGATGATTACGTGACTCTATTTCATTGAGGTCGGAAGGAGATAATGAAAAAAAAGCTATTTCTGATGCAGAAGCAAAACCAGAGGCGAGCAAAAGCACACCAGCCAAAATAATAGCTACAATTGCCGAAAAGGAAGGTGGGTTTACGGTTATACCGTTAAAAATGTCTGCCAAATGGCATAAATAAGCGTCTGGGTCCAAAATCCTGGGTTTTAGTTAAACAATTATTTAGTTGACAGTGGACAATTGATAATTGACAGTTATAATGCAGCATGATGTGCAGCCAATTGTCAATTATCAATTATCAACTGTCAATTTAGAACGGCAAATCATCTGCCGGATTATTCTGTATAGGGTTAGCTTGCGATTGCTGTGGCTGCACAATTGGTGCACCCTGCTGAGCTGCCGGAGTATATGAAGAAGCACCCGGTGCAGTATTCTTAGGAGTCAACATCTCCATATTATCCACGAATATTTCTGTAATATACCGCTTGGCACCTGTCTGATCGTCATAAGAACGGCTTCTTATTTTTCCTTCAATATAAAGCTTATCACCTTTGTGAACATATTTCTCTGCCGTTTCTGCCAGTCCACGCCACAACACAAGATTGTGCCATTCTGTTCTTTCGGGCACTTGTGTTCCGTTAGCCAGAGTATATGCACGGTCGGTAGTAGCTAAAGGGAAAGTTGCCACAGCAATACCTGTATCCAGATATCTAACCTCCGGGTCTTTACCAACATTTCCTAACAATATCACTTTATTTACTGACATATCATTCTATATTTATATTATTTTGTGCCAAAATTAAATAGAAATACAACACAAAACAAGTTTTTATACATATTTCTCCAGGAAGGCATGTATCAATTTGGGGACGGCATATTGCTCTAACTCATCAATCCTCACTTTCTGGTAAGAAGAGAAGGAAGCAGTCTCTTCCGGCAAGCTAACTTCATAGAAATTAGCATAAAGCACCCGGTGAGACAGCACATGTTTCACATCCCGGCAGACCAAACGAACCTTAGGAACTTCTCCTCCAACAAATAATTCAGTGAATTCCGGAAGAGCCAGTAACGCCTCTTCTGTAATAGATTCTGCTGTTTCTATCAACGGCAATTCAAAGAGATTTTTCCAGATATCATTTTCCATCCGTTTATTAATAAAAGTATATGCACCCGCACGTACATATATGTAATTGAGATAACGGTTTGTGGTCTTTGTCTTATGTTGTTTTACAGGAAGCTGCTGGACTTTCCCTTTCGCCAGTGCCATACAACTATCGGCCAATGGACAAAACAGGCAGGCGGGAGTTTGCGGAGTACATTGTATCGCCCCGAAATCCATAATAGCCTGATTATAAACAGTCGGCTGAGCCTTATCCAACAATTCATCAGCCAACGAAGCAAATAGCTTTTTCCCTTCCGTAGAGTCTATAGCAGTCTCAATCCCAAGATAACGCGACAATACCCGATATACATTACCATCAACCACCGCATAAGGCATATTATAAGCAAAGGAACAAATGGCAGCTGCCGTATACTCTCCTACCCCCTTCAAGCCCAGTACTCCAGAATATGTTTTAGGAAATACCCCATTCATACTACGGGCAGCAGCGTGAAGATTACGTGCACGGGAATAATATCCCAGTCCCTGCCAGAACTTCATCACCTCATCTTCATCAGCTTCGGCAAGTGTCTTCACATCAGGGAAGCGTTCAATAAAACGCACAAAATAATCATACCCTTGTACAACCCTTGTCTGTTGCAAAATGATTTCTGAGATCCATATCAGGTAAGGATCGGAAGACTCCCTCCAGGGTAACTCACGTTTATGTTCGTGATACCAGTTTATTAGTGTTTCGCTGAAGTTATTCATTAAAATAATGTATTAATATAGCAACGTAAAAAATACGTTATTTGCCTTATTAATGCACCTCATAGCCAACCAATACATTGGCATATTGGTACATCAGAACCGCAATTCGTATGCAAAAGTAGCTCTTTTTAAATCTAACAAAACTTAAGGAAGAGACTTTTTTATAAAATTGTTCAGAATATATTTTTTTGAGAGCTTAAAAAGCTATATATTTGCAGTCCAAAAAATTAGAAAGAACATAGTAATAATATTTTTTTTAAGGAAAAATGACTAAAGCAGATATTGTAAACGAAATTGCAAAGAACACCGGAATTGACAAAGTAGCAGTATTGACAACTGTTGAAGCGTTTATGGACGCAGTAAAAGATTCTTTGGCGAAAGATGAGAATGTTTACCTTCGTGGATTTGGTAGCTTCGTAGTAAAGAAAAGAGCTCAGAAAACAGCTCGTAATATTTCTAAAAATACTACAATTATTATTCCAGAACATAATATTCCGGCATTTAAGCCTGCGAAGACATTTACAATCGCGGTAAAGAAATAATAAACAAGAGTATTAACCATAAAATTTTGAAGCTATGCCAAGCGGAAAGAAGAAAAAAAGACATAAAATGTCTACGCACAAGCGTAAAAAAAGACTAAGAAAGAACAGACATAAAAGCAAAAAGTAATTTTTAGTCTGTATCGGACAGAAATAAAGAACAAACTTGTGAAGCAAATGTCTTTCGAGTTTGTTCTTTGTTTAAATGCCCGATTCCAATGAACAAGAGCTCAATTTATTTGTTCATTTTTTAAAAATAAATAATTAGGAAACAATTGTGACAAGCGAACTAGTAGTAGACGTACAACCCAAAGAGGTCTCCATCGCCCTGCTCGAGGACAAGAGCCTGGTGGAACTTCAAAGTGAAGGAAGAAACATTTCCTTTTCTGTGGGTAATATGTATTTGGGCCGCGTCAAGAAATTGATGCCCGGACTAAATGCCTGCTTTGTAGATGTTGGTTACGAGAAAGATGCTTTCCTTCATTATTTAGACCTGGGTCCTCAATTCAATTCACTCGAAAAGTTCGTAAAACAAACTTTAAGCGATAAGAAAAAACTCAACTCCATTTCTAAAGCAACCCTGCTTCCCGATCTTGATAAAGATGGCACAGTAGCCAACACATTAAAGGTAGGACAAGAAGTAGTGGTGCAGATCGTAAAGGAACCTATCTCCACCAAAGGACCAAGATTAACTTCCGAACTTTCATTTGCAGGAAGATATCTGGTATTAATTCCTTTCAATGATAAGGTTTCTGTTTCACAAAAAATTAAATCGAGCGAAGAGCGTGCACGCCTCAAGCAATTGTTAATGAGCATCAAACCGAAAAACTTCGGTGTCATTGTTCGTACTGTAGCCGAAGGGAAACGCGTTGCTGAACTCGACGGAGAGCTTAAAGTATTGATTAAACACTGGGAAGACGCAATCACCAAGGTACAGAAAGCTACCAAGTTCCCGACGTTGATTTATGAGGAGACAAGCCGTGCCGTAGGGCTGTTGCGTGATCTCTTTAACCCTTCTTTTGAAAACATCTACGTCAACAATGAGGCGGTATACAACGAAATAAAAGATTACGTCACTCTCATTGCCCCCGACCGGGCAGAGATCGTAAAGCTGTACAAGGGGCAGCTTCCCATTTATGACAATTTCGGTATCACCAAGCAGATCAAGTCATCTTTTGGTAAAACTATTTCTTACAAGAGTGGTGCCTACCTGATTATTGAGCACACTGAGGCGCTTCACGTAGTAGACGTGAACAGCGGTAACCGCACCAAGAATGCCAACGGGCAGGAAGGTAACGCACTCGAAGTAAATCTGGGAGCCGCTGATGAGCTGGCACGCCAATTGCGACTAAGAGATATGGGTGGTATCATTGTTGTAGACTTCATTGATATGAATGAAGCCGAAAACCGTCAAAAGCTTTACGAACGTATGTGTGCCAATATGCAAAAAGACAGGGCACGCCACAATATTCTGCCGCTCAGCAAATTCGGTCTGATGCAGATTACCCGGCAACGTGTACGTCCCGCTATGGACGTAAACACGATGGAAACCTGCCCTACCTGCTTTGGCAAAGGAACTATCAAGTCGTCCATCCTATTCACGGACACTCTGGAGAGTAAAATTGATTATCTGGTCAATAAACTGAAGATAAAGAAATTCTCGTTACACATCCATCCGTATATCGCTGCATACATCAATCAGGGACTCGTTTCTCTGAAACGCAAATGGCAGATGAAGTATGGATTTGGTATTAAGATTATTCCGAGTCAAAAACTCGCTTTTCTGGAATACGTATTCTACGATTCCCATGGAGAAGAGATTGACATGAAGGAAGAAATCGAGATTAAGTAAAAGATAAAGGCGACGCGGAAAACGAGTCGCCTTTTCTTTTGGATAACAAAACAAATAAATATGCTACTTCACGAGAAGATATAAAAAAATCAATAAATACTTTATACCTTCACTATAGTCAATATATCTTTTTATATTTCGAAATCTGATATTGATTAGTATCGCCAACAATAATAGAATCGACATGATATAAAGACGTACTCTGCCCTTCATTGAGTAAATAGAAGAAAGCACTCTCAGGAAGGCAGATCATATCAAGTTCCTTTATCGAATCGCCCAAAGTGCTCTTATCACTCAATATCATAAGTACTTCATTTTTCTTAAAAAATACTGTATCAATATCTATTGTGCTCTCATTTCCATACCGGACAAACCAAAAGTATTTATAGTGCTTCTGCTCATAAAGAGAATCTATCTTACTATATTTGAACCAAGCACTATTTCTGCTTCTTATTTCTTTGGTCACTGCATTATGAAAAAAACGAAAGCATAAGTCACTATCTATAAGTAAACAATAAAATGCTCCAATAACCACAACACTCAGTAACACACCCAAAACTTTTCTTTTCATTTCTCCTTAACTTTAAAATCATATATAAAGGTAAACTTGTTTGAAAGAGAACTATTTATTACCCTAAATACCATCCCACTTCTTATAAAAAACATATCTATTAATTAATAACACAAACCTCACTAATATTCGCTATAAATCAAATGATCACATAGATATAAATATTCATATTCTAACTTACACTTTCTTTTAATGGATTCTTATAACTACTGTTTTTAACAACTATAATAGCTTAAGAAATTCATCCACTAATCTGATATATAAGCTATAGGGGTTATCCCACACCATACCCGAACCCGACACCCGCAGAATATGCCGAATATTGGATGATGCAGGCGCTGACAGATAAAGAGTTGGCAAAAGGCAGAATTAAATGTGCAGATGCATTATTCAAACCGGAACACTGGCGAGAATAAAAATTCCATCACTTACAGCTCCGTTACAATATATCCGATTAGAATAGATGTAACGGGCTGTACATATATTGGCATTTTATATGTAAAACGAGCACCTTCTACAACCTCTCTTTCTCTTTTTTAGAGAGAGAAAGAAATACAATATCATACGACCGTTTTACGAGTTCTTTTATTTTATTATCCGGTACATCCTGATTGAAATAAACGCTAATCCAATATTTCTTATTCATATGCCAACCGGGAGTTATCCCTGAATATTGGGCTTGCAATTCTACCGATTCATTGGGATCACACTTGATACAACAAAAATCGAATACCTCGATATTTACAAAACAAAACCATTTATCTCCCACATAAAAGCAAAGAACATCCCGGCTATATTTATCTACGACATTGGAAAACGGCATTTTTTCATAAACACCTTTCAATGAAAGGCAATATTCTCTAAACTCTTCAACATTCATAAGTCCGGTATATTTATATCATATATCTTTTGTAACTCCTCCCACTCTTACGTAACAAGGATTATAAAAGTACGTATTTAAGTATCTGTTAAAATACTAATTAACAGTCTGTTAAGTACGTACTTTTATAGTTATAAAGTACGTACTTTTAAAACTGAGACTTTCTATTGTTAAAAAATCGTTTTTTAATAACGATAGCTCTCTTATTACTATATACTTTGTATCTCGTTACAATATATCTAATGATGGGTTAGAATATATGTAACGGGATACTAAGTATATTGGCATTTTATTTACAAAGCTAACCGGTAAATCTCTTTACTATCTTCTTTCGTCAGCTTCACATAATTGCCTACCAGTTCTCCTTTATTCCGATGCAGACTATCTGCCAAACGGTCGATATCGGGATTCTCAATACCCAACTCACTAAAAGTAACAGGCAATCCGATGGATTTGAAAAAATATTTCAACCGGGCAATACCTTCCAAAGCAACCGCTTTCTTATCATCCGCTTCGGAAACATTCCATACGCGAACGGCATACTGTGCTATCTTATCTACATTGTGCTCAGTCATCCAGGTCATCCAGGCAGGAAAAACAACAGAAAGTCCCGCACCATGTGTCACATTATAAATGGCACTGATTTCATGTTCAAGAAAATGAGATGCCCAGTCTTCTTCACACCCTACCCCACACGTGCCATTGTGTGCTATATTCCCACACCACATCAAATTGGCACGGGCACCGTAATTCTCCGGTTCTTTCATGACGATAGCCGCTTCCTTTATAATAGCAAGAAGCGTCCCCTCACAAAGACGATCACCAATTTCCACCTCCTTTGTATTGGTGAAATAGCGCTCCATAATATGGGCCATCATATCAGCAATACCACAAGCTGTCTGGAAAGGAGGAAGTGTATAAGTAAGTTCAGGATTCATCACGGCAAAGACAGGACGTAATAATTCCGGTACGCGGAGACTGAGTTTCTGCAAACCATCTATTTTTGTAATTACCGTATTGCCGGAACCTTCACTTCCTGCAGCAGGAATGGTTAGAACAACCGCCACTCTCAACGCCTCTGTCACCTTAGCTTTACCAATATAGAAATCCCAAAAATCACCTTTATAAGGCACACCTGCTGCAATGGCTTTGGCAGTGTCTATCACCGAACCACCACCTACTGCGAGTAACAAGTCTGCCCTCTCGCGCCGGCAAAGCTCAATGCCTTCGTATACTTTGATATCGACAGGATTAGGTTGTACACCACCCAGCATACAATATTCAATCCCAACCTCTTTGAGTGAAGACTCTACGCGCGATAACAATCCACTACGTATCACTGAACCACCACCATAAACAATCATTACTTTCTTAGCACCCTGCTTTTTCACTAAAGCACCGGTTTGTGCCTCTGTGTCTCTGCCGAATACAAATTCGGTAGGACTGTAAAAGATGAAATTATTCATTGCATTTTATTTTTTAGAATTTCCTATTTTCATCAGCACAAGGCCGATTATAATCCACACAAGTTCCCGCACACGGGTTATTAAAGCCGTATAAACGCCATATCCTCCCGAAAGAGAAAGTCCGCCAACCGCCAGTGCAAACCCTCCTTCACGCCCTCCAAGCTGCATAGGTAGGAAAAACAGTAAATTAGCAAGTAAAGAAGAGAAAGCCATAATAAGAATACAGCTCATAAAACTAACATTTGTGGTGAGTACATTCAAAATAAGCCATACTTCAAGACAACCAACGATACGGGCTGTATATTCCAAGAATAATGCACTATAAAAAGTGCTTTTCCGTTGTTGATGTAACAGAGCTATCTGACCATCAATATTTTCCAACTTATCCTGATGTACTTCGGCAAAGCGAATGGCTTTATCTTTCAAAAAAGGGATATGACTACCGATACGAACACATGCCACTGCCATCCCGTGCCGGTACCCCTTCACAAAAAGAGAAACAAGCAACACACAAAATAAAGTGATCAGAGTAAGCACAATTCCCATTCCCCAACCCACCGGATAAAATAAAGCATAAATAAGGACAGCACTGAGCCAGAAGCAGAAATGAGAAAAGATATGCATCATTACATACAGAATCACGGAAGAGGTAGCACGCTCTACACCAATATAAGGAGTCAGTTCCATAATACGATAAGGCTCACCACCCATCAATCCCACAGGAGTAACATAATTAAGAGCAAAACCGGAAACCGTAAACTTATACAAACGGGTGAAAGTAAGCCCTCCCCGCTCACCACCACTACGTATGATGATGTACCATGACAGGGTATTGATAAGGTATATAAACAACCAGAGCAGCAAAACGAGCGGCAGATAATAACCGGCACGTTTTAAGCTGCTCCACAGTTCTTCATAAGACATATCGAAAGTGAAAAGCATAATGACAACAGCAATAATGCCGAAACCAAGAAATATATTACGATATTTATTTTTCATTTGAGTTTCAGTGACTATGTGCCGGTAACTTATCCACTACAGATTACATCTTCTTTATTTGATATAGTTATAGTATCGTTCAAAGAAGCGTTTAAACCCTCCTATCTTCATGAGTCCTTTTTCAAAAACAAAGATACCAAGCAAAGCGCAAAAGATTCCCAATAATACATCAATAATATAATGATGCGACGAATAGACAGCCGTACACCAGATACCTACCAGAATAATGGCAAAAAGAGCAATCAGCATTTTACTGGATTTCCGCACGATAGCATAATAGAGCGGAATTACCATATAGGCAGCATGCAAAGAAGGTACGGCAGCAAATACATTGGCATTGCGCCCGTAGATAGACTGGAAAACAGACAAACCGGTCAGTTCATCAAAACGGCCCAGCCCCGCCACATTGCCCGGAGTATTCAGAATCGCTTCCATCCCATAGTTAATAGCATACCAGGGGGGAGCGGCCGGATGAATATAATAACCGGCAAAACCTATCAGATTGACAAATAAAAACACCATAGCGAAACGTAGATACAAACTTCTCTCCTTTTTCAGATAGAGATAAATGCCAAATGCAATAGGTACAGGCACCCAACACAGGTAAAAGATACCTGCCATGAAATCTGCAAATTTCCAGTTGTGCAATGTGAAGTATTCGCAGGGAATGAGAAGATTCCCATTATCATTGATACCAAACCAGGATTTCTCCAGATTATAGATTCCTGCCACATCAATAGGATTTACTTCGTAATTGGGAAATACACGCATCCAGTCATACGAAATACCAAAAATAAAGAAAGGTAACAGGGCTACTGCCAACTTACGGGTGGGTATACCGGCAAAGAACAGAGCCAGAAAGATAAACGCCATCAGCAAATGCTCCGGACGCAGTCCGAGGCATACAGCCGTAAGTAATAAGAAAAGAGCGGTTATACCTACAACAGTCAGCGTTTCTTTCCGCGAAGGCATATTAAAAGTATATCTCATAATCAGAGTTTACATATTTTTCATCACCTTACGGCAATGGTTCAAACGGGCAAATGCCGTAATATTGGCAAACACAGCTACCAATGCTACGGGAATCATTAATATCAGAATCGGATCAAATGAAGTGACATCATCGAAAACGCCACAGAAAATAGCTCCCAGACTGATCAGTACAACACGTTCCGGACGCTGCATAAGGCCAACTTTGCAATCAATACCCAGACCTTCGGCACGGGCACGCACATAACTCACCATCAATGAACCAATTAAGGCAATGAAAGCAATGATTGATCCCCACATATACCCTTTCAGTATCAGATAATAAAAGATACCAAACAGAGTGATCAGCTCACTGTAACGGTCGAGCACCGAGTCATAGAGTGCACCGAAAGTGGAACTCATATTTCCCAGACGGGCCACACGCCCATCCATCATGTCGAATAGCCCGGCAAACAATATAATACCGCCTCCCCAGCCTACATAAGAAAGGTCTCCCCGCTCTCCGTTGATACCGCCATAAATCAATACGCCTGCTGCTACAATATTCAAAACCAGTCCGGTGGTAGTAATAAAGTTGGGCGTGATACCTATTTTAATCATCCCTCTGACAACGGGATTGATTATTTTATAAATTACCTGTTGTAACCAGTCTCTGTAATTCATTTCTATTCTTTTGTTATTATTTTATAGTTTGTTTTCTCTCTTAAAAAGATTCTTCATATTCACGTTCCGATATACAAACACACGTTGCAGGTAGTAATTCCAGAACAGTGCGACCAATATGGAAACCACTATTTTCGGAACAATAAAAAGGTCTTTGGAGTAAAGACTTAATGTATCTCTGACCCATGAAATACCTGCTATCCATTCCGTAAGATAATACGTCCCGTATGTATTCAAAAAAACACTACCTGCCCACACCAATGTATACTTTATAATCACATGTGATTTCTTGCATTCGTGACATTTGAAAGTCCATTCATAGTTAACGAAGCAATTGAACATGCCTCCGCAAACCGAGCCAATGCAAGTGGCATATACATAATACATTCCGAAAAATTGTGCCAACGCAATCGTTATCACAAAATCCGTAACCGTGGCCAGTTGTGCCGAAAGCTGGGCTCTCAGAAACATGAAAATCCCCCCTTTCTCCGAAAATGCTGTAATCAGTTGTTTCATCCAATCAGCCATCTGACACCTGCTAACAGAATAAAACTATAAATACCTGCCAGGATATCATCCATCATGACTCCCACTCCTCCTTTCAGACTCTCCATCTTACGAATGCCTAATGGCTTGAAAATATCAAAAAGACGAAACAATGCAAAAGCCGCTACCGGATACCAGAAATTACCTTCGGGTGCTGCCAGCAGTGCAATCCATACGCCTACCATTTCATCCACAACCACCCGCGAAGGATCTTCCCCCCAGAATGGTTCCAGTTTATTAGACGACCAGATACCACCGATAGTAAAAAGGATAATCAGGGCAAGGGTCAATAGCCACACAAAATTGAAAGGAAAGAAATACAGTAGAATACACCACACCACAGTAGCCAGTAAAGCTCCTGCCGTACCTGGGGCAAAAGGAGAAAATCCCGCTCCAAAACCAGTAGCAATCATTATATGAAAAAGGGAAGCTTTTTTCATCACTCAGATAAAATATATGCAAAGTTATAAAAATAATAAAACTTTCCCCTTTTTTATAAGAGGAAAGTTTTATGGATGTACTCACAGAGTCAGATCATCTCTTTCTCTTTAGTAACTAATATGTTTTTATCAATCCAGATAACTTGGTGATTTCTGACCAACCATATCACGCAATGTCTGCTTAACCATTCTCCATTGAGTAAACAGATCGTGTACAGGCTGACTTTCCAGATCATGCATCGGGCTCTTGCAGAAGAATGACAACCAGGTCTGAATGCCAGACATTCCGGCACGCATAGCCAAGTCACTGAACAATACAAGGTCAAGTGCAATAGGAGCAGCAAGAATAGAGTCGCGACACAGGAAGTTTACTTTAATTTCCATCGGGTAACCCATCCATCCGAAGATATCAATGTTATCCCACGCTTCCTTATTGTCTTTACGGGGCGGGTAGTAATTAATACGAACTTTATGATATACATCGCCGTACAGGTCAGGATATTTTTCCGGTTCGAAGATATTGTCGATTACAGACAGCTTACTTACTTCTTTTGTTTTAAAGTTATCGGGATCATCGAGCACTTCTCCATCACGGTTACCCAGAATGTTAGTAGAGAACCATCCGCTTACACCCAACATACGGGTTTTGAACATCGGAGCCAAAACAGTTTTCATCAAAGTCTGTCCACTCTTGAAGTCCTTACCGGCGATAGGCACATTCATCTTTTTAGAGAATTCCCACATAGCAGGAGTGTCTACGCATAAGTTAGGAGCCCCCATGATGAACGGAGCACCTTCTGCAATAGCAGCATAAGCGTAACACATACTTGGAGAAATAACATTCGTGTTGTTTTCTTTCATTGCTTTTTCCAAAGCGGCAAGTGACATGTGCTCGTCTGACAGAGGAATATAAATCTCTGTACTTGCAGCCCATAACACAGCAATACGTTCGCAATTGTTAGCAGCTTTGAAGTCACGGATATCCTTGCGCAACTGTTCTACCATTTCCCAACGGGTAGCAGCCTGTTTAATATGAGTACCGTTCAAGCGTTTTGCCCAATTATGATCAAAAGCAGCAGGCATCGGCTTGATAGCCTCCAATTCATCTTTCACTCCATTCAAGTCCTTTTCCTTCAAAACTTCGGCATACATAGCAGCTTCATAAGCGTTGTCGGGGAAAATGTCCCAGCCACCAAATACAATGTCGTTCAAATTAGCTAAAGGCACTATGTCTTTAATAAGTTTTTCCTCGTTGTTTTCCATGCGCATTGTTGCCATTTCTGCGATAGAACCTATTGGTTTTGCCAATCCCTTGCGAGAAGCCAGTGTTCCTGTAATCATAGTGGTAGCAACTGCGCCACCAACGCCTACCACCAACACGCCGAGACGGCCTGATGCCGGTTTAATTTCTTGTTCCATTTCTGTTGTTTTAGATAAATTAAAATTGCCTACAAAGTTAGGCTCTACTCTATACTCAAAGAAGTTCTAATAGTCGGATTAATTGTTCCATTTGATGTATTATCCTATTTACAAGCTCATATAGAGGGCAATACGCGAATCATATTCATCTATGCCGAATAGATTCAGAATAAATCATGGGAAGATAATATACCACAAAACTTCGGAATAAGATCAACGCAAAACCACACAAGCTTTTTTTCTTACAAATCAGGAGAGATGGTTTATGCCCTCTTAGTACACTTTGTCAAATCTTATAAATCTTCTTTTCGTTGCTCGTAGAGAAACACCCTTTTTCTCGTAGAGAATCGACCCGATCTCCGTAGAGTTTCGACCCGATCCTCTACGAGAAAAAAACCAATATATAACAATTTGAAGATCAACAATTTACAAAATACACATTTGTCTTCTTTTTTCATCACACATATCTATCGTTTTCTCATTTCCAAACAGCATTTATCATTCTTAAATAATTACACTCACAGCAAGAAAGAGAGAGATTATTTTGTATGGTACAACAACGCATACTCTTGCAAAATTGAAAAAGATGACAGAAAGTTTAACATGCTAAAACAGGGTTTTAACAAAACACTTTCCATTGAATGCTGTTGTATTAAACAATAAACGAACAAAATAGAGATATAAACCTAAACAACTTAATTATGGAATGGATTATAAATCAACTAAGAGAGCATCCCGAATTAGCTATCTTTCTGACGCTTTTCGCGGGATTCTGGATAGGCCGGCTAAAAATAGGCAAATTCTCCCTCGGAACAGTAACGAGTGTACTGTTAGTGGGTGTACTGGTTGGGCAATTGAATATCACGGTAGACGGTCCGATGAAAGCTGTATTCTTCCTGCTTTTTCTTTTTGCCGTAGGCTATAAAGTAGGACCACAATTCTTTCGCGGATTGAAGAAAGACGGTCTGCCGCAAGTGGGATTTGCCGTATTAATGTGTATCGTCAGCCTTGTATCTGCCTGGGCACTTGCCAAAATAATGGGTTATCATGTAGGCGAAGCTGCCGGACTACTCGCCGGTTCACAAACCATCTCTGCCGTTATCGGTGTAGCAGAAGACACCATCAACGGACTGAGCATCAGCGATGCACAAAAAGCAACTTTCATTAATGCCATTCCTGTAGCCTATGCGGTAACTTACATCTTCGGTACAGCCGGTTCTGCCTGGATTCTAGCTTCACTGGGACCGAAATTTCTTGGCGGATTGGAAAAGGTAAAAGCAGACTGTAAAGAACTGGAATCTAAAATGGGAAGTTCGGAAGCAGACGAACCGGGCTTTGCTCCTGCTCTGCGTCCTGTTGTATTCCGTGCCTATCAGATAACCAATGAATGGTTCGGAAAAGGAAAACGTATCACCGATCTTGAAAGTTACCTGTACGAACAAGGAAAACGTCTCTTTGTAGAGCGCGTTCGCCAAGGAGGAATCATAAAAGAAGTTACTCCCAATCTCATTCTGAAAGAAAATGACGAAGTTGTACTCAGTGGTCGCCGCGAATTCGTTATAGGCGAAGAAGACTGGATAGGTCCCGAAGTAATAGATGCACAATTACTCGACTTTCCTGCCGAGACACTACCGGTAATGATCACACGAAAAACATTCGCCGGAGAAACAATAAATACCATCCGGGCACAAAAGTGTATGCACGGGGTAAGTATTCGCAGCATCAAACGTGCGGGTATCAACGTCCCCGTACTGGCACAGACCGTAGTAGATGCAGGTGATATGCTTGAACTCACCGGTATGAAACGTGAAGTAGAACTTGCCGCTAAACAAATGGGATACGTAGATCGTCCAACCAATCAAACAGATATGATATTCGTTGGTCTGGGCATCCTCGTCGGAGGTTTAGTAGGTGCATTAACCATCCATTTGGGAGGTATTCCAATAAGCCTGTCCACCAGTGGAGGTGCACTTATTGCAGGTTTACTTTTTGGATGGCTTCGCAGCAAGCACCCTACTTTCGGAGGTATACCCGAGCCCTCTCTATGGGTATTGAATAATGTAGGTCTGAATATGTTTATTGCCGTTGTAGGTATTGCTGCCGGACCAAGTTTTGTCACCGGATTCAAAGAAGTAGGTGCCAGCCTGTTTATCGTCGGTGCATTGGCTACGGCTATTCCGCTTATCAGCGGATTATTGATGGGAAGATATCTGTTTAAATTCCATCCCGCATTAACATTAGGATGTACCGCCGGAGCAAGAACTACCACTGCAGCACTGGGAGCTGTACAAGATGCAGTGGAAAGTGAAACCCCTGCACTGGGATATACTGTAACCTATGCAGTAGGTAATACACTACTTATTATTTGGGGAGTATTTATTGTATTAATGATGTAATAATATGTCAATGAATAATGTGCCAATTGGTTGCGCTATCATCCGCATGGCAGGCACATTGACACATTGGCATATTATCTAAATTATTTAATTATGGAAAAGAAATCAAATGGCATAGCCATAACCAAAAGTTTTGCAAAAAAGATGGAGGGCATCAGTCCCTTTGAATTAAAAAATCGCCTGATCGACATGGCGGACGAGAGCGTAAAGAGAATGGCCCACACAATGCTAAACGCCGGACGTGGCAACCCAAACTGGATTGCTACAGAACCTCGTGAAGCATTCTTCCTATTAGGAAAATTCGGGCTCAGTGAATGTACCCGTGTTTCCTCTCTTCCGGAAGGAATAGCCGGCATCCCCCAAAAAGAAGGAATTGCCGCACGTTTTGAAGCCTTTCTGAAAGACAATATCAAAGAACCGGGTTCCAGATTATTAAAAGACAGTTACAACTACCTGCTCATGGAGCATGCCGCAGACCCGGATACACTTGTTCACGAATGGGCAGAAGCCGTCATTGGTGATCAGTATCCTGTCCCCGACCGTATCTTACATTTCACCGAACTCCTTGTACAAGATTACCTGGCACAGGAATTATGTGACCGTCGCCCTCCGAAAGGAACTTTTGATCTATTTGCTACCGAAGGTGGAACAGCAGGTATGTGTTACCTTTTTGACTCTCTGCAAGAGAACTTTTTACTGAATCAGGGAGACAACATTGCCCTACTGGTTCCGGTATTCACACCGTATTTAGAGATCCCGGAATTACGCCGATACCAGTTCAACGTCACCGAAATATCAGCCGATAAAATGACGGAAGACGGATTGCATACCTGGCAATATAAAGATGAAGATATTGATAAACTGAAAGATCCGAAAATTAAAGCACTCTTTATTACCAATCCGAGCAATCCCCCCAGCTACTCATTGAGTCCGGAGACTGCCGCACGCATTGTTAACATAGTAAAGAATGATAATCCGAATCTAATGATCATCACCGATGATGTATACGGAACGTTCATCCCTCATTTCCGTTCACTCATGGCGGAGCTGCCACACAATACCCTATGCGTATACTCCTTCTCAAAATACTTTGGAGCAACCGGATGGAGACTCGCTGTCATAGCCTTGCATGAGGATAATATCTACGATAAAATGATAGCCCGCCTCCCGGAAGAGCAGAAAGCGATATTAAATAAACGTTATTCCAGCCTTGATCTTCATCCGGAGAAGATGAAGTTTATTGACCGTATGGTAGCAGACAGCCGTCAAGTAGCCTTAAACCATACTGCCGGACTCTCATTGCCACAACAAATGCAGATGAGTTTATTCTCTGCCTTTTCCCTGCTCGATAAAGGTGATTATTATAAAACAAAGATGCAGAATATTATTCGCCGCCGCCTGAATGCATTGTGGGACAATACCGGTTTCTCATTGGTAGAAGATCCCTTACGTGCAGGATATTATTCGGAAATCGATATGCTCGTATGGGCACATAAATTTTACGGAGACGAGTTTGTAGCCTATCTGAAAAAGACCTATAATCCATTGGATATAGTATTCCGCCTGGCTAACGAAACCTCACTCGTTTTACTGAATGGCGGCGGATTTGCCGGTCCGAAATGGAGTGTCCGCGTTTCTCTTGCCAATCTTAACGAAGCCGATTATGTAACAATCGGAAAAGGTATTAAGAGAATACTGGATGAATACTATAAGCAGTGGACAATTGACAATTGACAATTGACAGTGGACAGTTGACAGTGGACAATTGACAGTTGACAATTGACAGTTGACAATGGACAGTTACTATACAGTATTACAGCGCAGCTAACTGTCAATTGTCAATTGTCAACTGTCAATTAAATAACATTCTAAATCTCGTCCACCCGTCTGTATACGTACGGAGTGAGAACGAACATCCGTGACGCATCAGAACTTCACGGATAAATATCAGGCCGATTCCCTGCCCGTTCGGCTTGGTAGAAAAGAAGGGACTGAAGAGTTTAGCTTCAGTCTCTTTTGTTATACCTTTACCATTATCTGCCACCTCAATCCCGCCCGGAGAATAAGTACGTATCTTGATTTCTCCATTCTGCTCAATACTCTCAGCTGCATTCTTTATGATATTCACTAATACCTGTTCGAATAAAGCAACGTCAAGTTTCACTTCTCCCAATTCCTCATCAATATCCAGTGTAATGGTAATATTACGGTCGGCACACATACCTTCCATAAAACGTTTACAAGAGAATACAAGATCATTGAGATTAACCGGAACCAAGTGAGGTTCAGGTATTTTTACCACATCTGCAAAACGGGTAATAAAACGGCTCATAGAGAAACAACGATCTGTACATACACGCATCACCTCACAGATATCTTCCATCCCTTCCGACTCGGAAAGTGCCTGTTCTACGGTATCCAACGTAGAAGTAATACCTGCTGTTGTATTATTCACTTCATGCGCAATCATACGAATCACTTTCTCATACGCCTTTTTCTCGGCCTTCATCACTTCATCCGTCAAGCTTTCTATCAGAAAAAAAGGATGCTGGAATCCCCGGTCGATGAATGAAGAGTGCGTACATTTATAAATATTCGAGTCATTCAAACGGACAGTTACCGTCTCTCCCTTAGCAACACGCCCCAATTCCGCAGCCAACGGAGAATCAATAGCAATCAGTTTTTTCCCCTGAGCCTCTTCAGGACGGACACCTAACATTTTAATAGCCATCGGATTTAATTGCGATATCTCATCATCAAGGGTAGTAATAATCACTCCCATCGGAGAAGCATTAATCATCAGATCGAGGAAATGATTCTGTTCCCGAAGCCGGAGACGTTCATTCTTCAACTGCTCCATCATTCTATTGAAAACATTGACCACGCGATCGGCCTCATACTGCCCAACAAGAGTCAAACGACTACTGAAATCCTGTTCGCGTAATAGCTCCATACCACTACCAATCGTGTCCAACGGTTTTATAATCTTTCGATAAAACAAGATCAAATATACCAGCAGAAAAACGATCAGGACTTCCGAAATATATAGCAAAGGCTTATACACCCATCCGCCAAAGTAGAGTATCACTCCACCAAGAGCAGCCAGAAACAAAGCCAGTATAAAAAAATATCCTTTTAGACGCACGATAAATAGTGATTAGTGAGTAGTGATGAGTGATTAACGATTAGTGATGAGTGAGTAGTGATAAGTAATGAGTAGTTAGTGGGCTGCGCTATAATCCGCATGGCACTAATCACTTATCACTAACCACTCATCACTAATAATTGATTCCATATTTTTCCAACCTCCGGTAGAGGGCAGCCCGGCTAATGCCTAAAGCGGTAGCTACCTGACTGAGGTTCCCTTTACAACGTTCCAAAGTATGCAAAATTGTCTGACGTTCTATTTCATCCAGTGTCATTCCGGAAAGCGAAGCGCCAGTAGCCTTCGGATCATCCTGACGAAGATATTGTGCATCAAAATCCGAAGCATCAAGAATGGCTTTTCCACTGACCAGTATGGTCCGTTCCACCAGATTTTTCAGTTCACGGATATTCCCCGGAAAGGGCAAACGGCTGAGAAACTGAAGTGCATCAGCAGAAAATTCAGTACGGGGCAAATTATTAGCTTCGGCCTGGCGATCGGCAAAATAACGGGCAAGTAACGGAATATCTCCCCTCCTTTCGCGCAAAGCCGGAAGCTTAACTGTTATAAGATTGATGCGATAGAATAGATCTTCCCGGAAAGTATGTTCACTTACCATCTTACGCAAATCGGCATTGGTGGCAGATACCACCCGGATATCAGTCTTACGGGGACGGCTGTCACCCAAAACTTCAAACGTCTGATCTTGCAGGACACGAAGCAATTTCACCTGGCAGGAAGGATCTAAATCTCCTATTTCATCCAAGAATATAGTACCTTTATTCGCCATTTCAAAACGTCCGATACGATCAGCACTGGCATCAGTAAATGCCCCTTTCTTATGGCCAAACATCTCACTTTCAAACAAGCTTTGAGAGATTCCACCCAAATTTACCTTGATAAATGGCTGTTTGGCACGCTGGCTATTTATATGAATAGCTTCGGCTATTAATTCTTTACCCGTTCCACTTTCTCCGGTAATCAGAACAGAAGCATTGGTACGGGCAATGCGGGCAATGGTATTCAAAACATCTGTCAACTCCTGACTCTTACCAATAATATGGTCGCGTTTCAAAGCATCACTCTGCTCTTGTGGTACTTCTGCAGGCGCAGCAGTCAGTTCCAAAGCTGTTTCAATGCGTTGCAACAAGGCAGCATTATTCCAGGGCTTTGTTATAAAATCAAAGGCTCCTGCCTGCATTCCCTGTACTGCCAATTGAATACTTCCCCATGCGGTCATCAGAATAACCGGAACATCAGGACGGAATATTTTCACTTGTCTGAGCAAAGTCAAACCCTCTTCCCCTGTTGTGGAAAGTGTAAAGTTCATATCCATCAGGATAAGAGCGGGAGCTTCAGAGCGTACCACCTCCATAGCCTCACGAGGTCCGGGAACTGTTTGCACCTGATAACCGGCACGTTTTAACATAAAACTGAGAGAAGAACGGACAGCACTGTCGTCGTCAATGATCAATATCATAAGCGTGTGTTTTTATGATCGCAAAAATAAGAATAAATAATGATTAGTACGAATCAGTGGTTGGATATTTAGTTCAAACCTGAAAATAATGAAGTTTGCCGGACGTATCTTTGAGTACCGGAAGTACCCCTGGCGATATTACTACTCTTGCCCGGTATTGTGCTTTGCCTATCTCAGAAAGGAACGCTCCTTTTCCCGGTGCAGAGTCTTGTTTTACATGTACATGTAAAGCTGTATGAGATGCACATGTCGTACTGTCCCACATGTACATGTCGTACTGCTTTACATGTACATCTAAAACAACGTTACACACCGAGGTTGCATACGTTACTCTACGAGAGAGAGCATTATCAATACCGGAGAAAGAGATAGATGGTAACGACAGACGTTATTCAGATAGAAACTGATTAAGTTTAGAATAGAGTTTCGACTATTGATTCGCATGATTAATCACTAATCACTTCCTCAAAGTCTACTTCCAGTTCCGTATCTCTCTCGAAATCCCAAAGGGTAAGGCTACGAATCTGATAGAAATAAGACCAATAATTATACAGTTCTGATATATGTTTCTGCCGTGCCTGGTCTTTTGAATTCTGTGCATCATTCAAGTCGAGCGTATTGATTTTGCCTATCAGGAAAGTCTCAATACTGGTTTTATAACGCTGCTGAGCAATAATATCCGCCTCTTTGGCTATACTTAGCTGTTGTGCCTGATTATTGAAGTGCTCCACAAGCAAAAAGATATCCTGATTGAAGTTCATCTGTTCCTGACGAATTTTAGAAAGTACTACTTCACGATTACTCTTCGCCACACGTACCTTGCCACGACGTTTTCCCCAATCCAAAATAGGTATCTTCACCCCCACCTGTACGATCTGATTGTCGAGCAGATGATTGTAGGCAGAGGTAAACTCTTTGTCGAGCCCCGTATAACCCACGCTGGCAAAAAGGTCTACACTACGCAAATCGCCGCGTGCGGTAGCTACTGCATAGTCCGATTCAAGCTGCCGGCGACGGATGTTTTGTGCAAAAGAGTTACGCTCCAAAGCTTTGCTAAGCACTTCGTTATACTCCATTCGTATGTCCGGTGCCGATTCGGGAACCACCGGTTCCAGTTTTACGTTTTCATCCAATCCTAAAAAAGCACGAAGCTGGAACATATTGGCATTCAGATTACTCACCGCTTCTGTAGTAGCAGCCTTGGCATTCAGGGCAGAAAGTTTCAGTTGTAACAGCTCATTTTCTGATATCTGCCCCATCTCACGTTTGGCTCCGGCTACTTTATACAGATGTTCGGCATTCAGTTCATTCTGCCGGGCAGTAGCCAACGTTTCCTTTGCCAACAGCAACTGAAAAAAGTAAGTAATGGTTTTGCGTGTCACGTCTTCTGTGGCAGAGATAAAAGCAGCTTTTGCCTCTTCATAGCGTACAGGTTCTATACGACGGTTCCACTTCAGCTTATTCACGCCAAAAATAGGTTGGGTCAACTCCAGGTTGATCGGTACGGACATGAATTGTTCTTTCCCATTTCCCCCGAACTGCCTGATATAATCCAATGAAGTTGAAAGAGAGAGTTTACCTCCTGTCAGCCATATATTCTGGTCAATGGACAAGTCACCGGATAGTTCCAGATAATTGTTACGGACAAACCCGTAAGTACCATCCGAATTTTGATAAGAGCTGTAGGATTTTTTATAGTTGGGCAATGTTCCTGTCAGATTCACTTCCGGCAGGAGATCGGCACGAAAAGTGCGATATTCCCAATAAGCTGTTTTCAGTTCATTCAAGGCCACCGCCGCATCTACGGATTGAGTACGTGCCAAAGCAATAGCCTCATTAAGAGTTATTTCCCGTTCATTCTGTGCCGTAAGTATTTGCGAAAAGGCAAAAATCGCTAAAACAAGCAGTATATTCTTCTTTCTCATAAAAGTATTATTTTCTACGATTTAAGAAGTCAAACGACGTGCCAAAAAGATAAGTTACTAATTCTCCGATAATTAATTCATTCGACAAGTGTCCGAAAACGAACACTTTGTACACAAATGAACGCCTTTTAACACCTTATTATTCACATACGTCCGGGATACGCACAGTAAAACGTGTTCCCTTTCCTACCTCAGATGTAACACGGATCGTTCCATTAAGCCGCATCACGATTGTCTGACAAATACTAAGTCCTAATCCGGCTCCCTGCGTGAAATTATCCACTTTATAGAAACGTTCGAAAATATGATCCAACCCGTCCTGAGAAATTCCCTTACCGGTGTCTTCCACAAATAAAGAAGTATAGCCGGCTTCATCTTCAGTATATCCCACAGTAATCGATCCGCTTGTTGTGAACTTAGCAGCATTGTTTATAAGATTATTCACTACTTGTTGCAAGCGTACATTATCTGTCACCATATATTTTTTACTACCTGCCGGGATTTCAAGCTTAAGTTCCACTCCCGGTGGCATGTTCAATTGTTGGGAGTCATGCACATTCTTCAACAGTAAAGGAAGACTATGACGAGCAAACTGGAAGTCCATCGTTCCCGATTCAATACGGGACAAGTCAAGAATATCATTGATTAATGCCAGCAACAGACTACAGTTCTTATTGATTGTAGTAATAAACTGTGAAACCTCTTCTTCTGTGAAAGCACTCGTATCACTCAGCAAGTCGGAGAAACCGACAATAGCATTCAAAGGCGTACGAATTTCGTGACTCATATTGGCAAGGAAGGCCGATTTGAGTTTATCAGCCTGCAATGCCTTATCGCGGGCTATGGTCAACTCTTCCTCTGTACTTTTATAACGCTGAATACTCTGACAAACACCAAGAATACTATAAGGCTCATCTGATGTCAATCCATTAAGTACGGAAGTACGATATTCCCACCACTCATAATGTCCATCTGCATTGCGCTGACGGAAGCTCATCCGGGTATTCTGACGCACTCCTGTGAGGGCGGCATCAAATAAAGAACTGATGTGTTCCAGCTCTTCCGGATACACCGTTTTTTCCATATCCTCACGCGTAATAGTCGTTTCCAATTCATCAAAGCCAAATTGCCGGAGGAATCCCAATGGAAAAGTAAAAATATGGGTACGAATATTGAATTGCCACGGATAGATAGAACTATCCTCTATCGCCAAATCAAAAAAACGTTTCCGCATCTCTTCATCAGATACATTGTGACAAGAAAGGGCAACTCCGGTTATCTCCCCACGTGAATGAATAGGAACCATTTCTCCGGAAACCGGAAAATAATTACCACTATGCACTTCCTGCATAAAAGAGTTGGAAGGAATTATACAGCTTTTACCTTCTTTAATCACCTCTTTCAGCATATCGTGCAATACATCTTTACCCTTAGAATATATTTTGAAGATAGAACCGGCTGGCAGTCCTTCATAAGGCCGGACAGTAACATCCACCGGAAGATGCAACATACGTAGCAAAGAAAGATTAGTGAAATGAATACGAAAATCAGTATCATACGTTATCACTCCTTCGCGAATAGAATGGAAAATATTATCAAACTCATCACGCTGGGCCACCAAACGGTTCTGCACCAAGAGACGAGTCTGTGCATGCATTCTCCGGCGTGCCTCCCGACGGTTAGCACGTATCAGCCAAACAACAATAAATACCAATAACCCCAATATGGAAGCATAAAGTAAGATGAAAAAGAACTTATATTTCTCCCAATGTGGCTCATTAAGTATAATCCCAGGCTTCACGCGATCTTTTGCCACATGAAAAAAATCGAGCTGCTTATAATCATAGTAGAAATCAATCGGACTTTCAGTAGTGCCTAAATCGGCCGGAGAAGTACCTTTCAGCACTTTAGCTGCCCTCACTCCTGCCATTCGCGAAGAAGCATACGGATCAGCATCATAAGCACAAAAAACTCCGTTAGTCAACGCCAGACTCTGACAGGAAAAGAAAGGTGCTTTAGAGTTCTTACCGATAAATGCCATAAAAGGAGACCACTTAGGTACTACCACAATACGTCCGTGACTATTACGTGGATAACATACAGAAGAGATAATGCTATTTGTAGTTCCGGTTTGTACATTGTAGGTCTGCAATTTATAATCAGGATGACGTTTTACAAATTGTCCCCACTCATCCATAAAATCTTCTTTTCCTTTCAAACTTAAAAAGCTGTTATCATTCACACAAACAACCTCTTTACGTTCGGGAAATATTTTATTGACCTGTTCCAGTAAAAGAAAAAAATCGGGATTCGAAGTGAAACCGCAAATATTAGGTAAAGCAGCCATAAGAGCTTCATCCGGATATTTAATACCATAAAAAACAACCGGAACCTGATGTGGCAAAGAATCACCACAAGCAAACAATGTATGAAAAGCCTCATCGCTTGAAGTTACAATTAAGTCTACTCCGCGTTTTCTTGCTCGTTCACAAATACGGTTCATAATCAGTTTTTCAGAACGATATGCCCAGTAATCAGCATCCAGATACTCGGTAATAATATTAACCTTCAGCTTTTCTTCACCAAAGCCATCACGAAGTCCACGGGTTAGTTCACTATGCCAGGGAGTCTGATTAGTATAAGACTGTATAAAAAGGACATTATAATTCTGTCCGGCAGCAGTTATCGGTAGAAATACTGTAAATAACAGGAATAAAAGTGTGTTATAAAATCGTTGAGTCATAGAATTAAATACTGCGTTGTTTCACGATTGTGCGCACAAATATACGCTATTATCTTGAAAGCAACGCAGATATATAATTTAATTTTCACTCTTCACGCAAAGCTTCCACCGGTTGAATACCCATTGCCTGCCGGGCAGGGAGCCAGACAGCTATAAATACGGTAATAGCCAACAAGATATAAGTAACAAACATACCTGCCAGAAAGCGAAGTAACGTAAACTCTACAGGATAATCGGAAACAATTTCCGCAAAGCCTAAATTAGCTCCCACGATTATTGCCGGAATAAACGCCAAAGTCAATAAAAACAATCCTTCACCTAAAAGGAGTTTACGCAGACTTACCCTGGTACTGCCTAATGCTACACGTAACCCCAGTTCCGAACGGCGTTGTTGGGTACGGAACCAAAAAGTACCCAGCACAGTAAGAAAAGCATTCATCAAAAAGAATATAGCCACTGAAAGGTAGGTATACAAATCATTGCGAGGCTCTTTCAACTGTATATTTCTATAATCACTCATCGAGCGCATATCTCCAAGATAGAAATTTCCTATCATCAATTGTTCGCGCATCTCTTTACGGAACTTACGAATAAAATCTTCTCCGTCGGAATCAGGACGTACCCGGATGTAAACACCTAAATAAGGAGCATTCAGGTAATAGAAAGGATTTTTTTTCGTGTAAATCAACGGAATATAAGTAGCCGACTGATGGGCAGTAAATTCATTGTACTTTTGGCTTTCACATACAGCCGCTATACGTACGCTGTCTCCGTTCAAATTATTCTTTACCCATTCGCCCACAGCAGGACGATCCGGAAAAAGTCTCCTGGCCAGATTATCCGTTATAATAATATCCGTAAAATTTGCTTTACCAGACAATTGTTCCGGAGAACTCCCATCAGCTCCTTTCACTCCGAATACCCGGAAATAATCCGAACTAACGCCACGCATATAACTATTACAGGTAATTGTATCATGCACAAGTGAAGCTGTTTGGTTCATCCAGACATAGTGTTTATGCATGTTTGTATAGCAAACAGATTCCACCGCCGGATGGTGTTCCAAACGGTCTATGAATGCATAAAAATCATCTGTAGCATTCTTTGTATGGCGACTGTCCGAAAGAAATTTTGCACTTTCGGGAGTGAGTACACCGATATTGAGAGCATATACATTGTGCCAGTTGAATCCCAAAGGACGGGTTTGATTAACGGTAATAACATAAACGTAATCTACCGCATACCACATGCAAGTGGAAATAACAAACAACCCGGCTATCAACCATCCATTATGCCGCCGATTGTTCCATATTATTGTAAAGATGTGCTTGAACATATTGATTACCTTTCATTTAATGCATTGACAATGGTTGTACGAGCCACCCGCTCTGCCGGAATCCCTGCAGAAAGTAAGTTGAGAACCAGACAGAAAAGAAGTGCCACAAAGAATATCCACGGACTTATCATAGAAGCATTCATTGTTGCCGTTCCACCATCCGACAACTCAGATGCCAACAACCAGTCTGCCAGTAGCCAAAGAGCAAAATAAGAGAACAACAATCCTACTAATCCCCCGATCAGCGTAAGTAGCAAATTCTCGGTAAGAACTTGCCAGAGCAATCCCGAACGGGTAGCCCCGAAAGCTTTTCGTACTCCAATCTCCGAAAGACGTTTACGCATCCGGCTCTGTGTCAGTCCTGACAAATTAATGGCGGGAACAAGCAGAATGACAATCACAATAATAATATAGCGGATTATGACCTCCTGCCCCGGAACACCACCATTTGCATACTTATGAAGCATCTGAACGAAAAAAGTATCGGGCTGTCCCAATAAATCCAGTTGCATCTCCCGATCATTACTATTCAGCTTAGCCAGGTTCACGTCTACTTCTTTGAGTATCTCAGGAAAATCGGCAGAGGAATGTGCCAGAATAAAACACTGAAAACCGCCTGTATGCCCCTTTGTCCATCCCGAAAGATCAATACGGCTAATATCACTATTAGTAGTATAAGGTACCCATATTTCAGAGTAGCTCTGCTCAGCAAACTTGCTCACATCGCGTACCACCCCGCAAATGGCGAACTCTACAAAGTTTAGTTCCAGACGACGTCCCACAGCTTCTTCTACTCCACCAAACAAACGGCGGGCTACACTTTCACATATGACGGTTTGTTTCAATCCGGACTTAAAAGCAGCCTCATCATAGGGTTTTCCGGCAAGAAAACCAAATTCAAATACACGCCAGAAGGCAGCATCGGTATAAAGTGACTGACAATTAATCTCCTCTCCTCCACCCGGAACAGCAGCCAACATACGTCCATATTCACAAATAGCTGTTACTGCTTCTGCAGTTGTCAGCGGATAAAATAGTTGTTGTATATCATAGAGAGATACCCGGCTATAATTACGTGCATCTTTATTCTCTTTTTCATAAACACTGGACCATTTCACATACAACGTACGATCACGGTTTGTTTCCGGTTCATAATTTGTTGTCTTAGCATACAACAAAATGATAATCACCATCACCACTGAAATAGCAAGTGCCGTACCGGCAATACTGATTGCAGAGAGCAGCTTATTCTCCAGCAGCAAATGAAAGGCTTGTTTGAAATGTTGTTTAAACATGAAATAATTGACGATTAGACGATTAGACGATTGACGATTTTACAATTGGGATTACTTTCAGTTATAGGGAGGGGAATCAGACGATTAAACAATTTATTCAGTAACTTTAATCGTAAATTGTCAATCGTCCAATCGTAAATCCCTTTATTCTTCCCTCAGTGCCTCTGCCGGCTGTATCTTCATCGCTTTACGCGCCGGAATACCAATACCGGTCACAATCATTAAGGTAATGAGAACAAATGTAAGAACTGTGGTAATTATGAAACGTCCGGTTTCAAGGGTAGTACCATTCATCCATGAGTTCAGTTCGGCATGCGCCAAATTCCAGTCGATAACAATGGCAGGTACAGTAGCTATCACAAGCAGCAGCAATCCTTCTGTCAGCAGACGATTAAAGATGGTACGGTTTGTTCCTCCCAGAGCCTTGTGCAAAGCAATCTCACTCCGGCGTTGTTGCGTACGGAACCAGAAGGTACCCAACAATCCCAGAAAGATATTCAGTAGCAGAAAAACCATACCAGAAACATAATTACGCAACTCACTCATAGAGCTCTGTTCAAAATTGCGGCGAATGTCTGCAAAAGAACGAATATCGGCTATGAAAACATTTCCCACACGCAACTGCTTCTCACTGTCAGCTTTAAGACGATTGATAAAGTCTATATCCTGATTTTCCTTTACACGTATACATACTTCTAAATGAGTATCATACCAACTCCTCGATAACTGATAAAGCATACAGTAGGAGAATAAAGCCTGATCGTGATCCGAGTAGCGTATCGGTTTCAAAGAAGCAGCCAGATTGTAAGTTTTCGTAGTATCACCCCACAAATAAAACTGTTTACCTACCAATGAGGTTAATTTAATATTATATTTTCTCTCATATAGATTATCAGATGCCAGAAAGTTCTCTTTAGTCAGCATTTCTGCCAATTGCTCCGGTGTTTCTCCGCGTGTCCCCTCATAGCGGAATACCCGTAGGAAATCCGGAGTTACCAGACGGCGCACTACGTATCCGTAGGATTGAAGTGTATCATACCTTACATAAATGCCGCTATTGCTTCCATTATAAGGATAAGAATTCTGGGACAAACTTACAGCTTCTACCTCCGGACGACGGGCGATACGATTCACCAACTCTTCTATTTCATCGGCAATCAATGTATCATTCGGAATAAAGTCAGGACTTTTATCTGTAAGTCCGCCCATGCTTACGAGATAACAATGAGAGATGTCGAACCCATGTGGCTCGTTGTACACACGATACTGAACATAGATATAATCCACAACATACCACATCACCACACTTACCAATAGTAACTCTGTAGCTATCCAAAGATTGGAATGCCACTCATTTTTTATTTGTGTAAATAGTTTTTTATTCATCGTTCATTCGGTTTAATGATTTCTACCTCCCAAAGCATTTACAATACTGGTACGTGACGCTTTCCATGCCGGCAGGCCGGTACTCAGGAAGTTAAGTATAAAACAGAAAAGCAAAGCATACATAAATGTAGAAGGTTGTAGCAGGATAGAGGCATTTACTTCGGGTGGATTGAGCGTAGTACTATAAGCTTGGGCAAATAGTAAACTGTTTCCCAGATAGGCAAACAATACACTGAAAAGTAAACCTACCAAACCGGCAAACAGAGTTACTATCAGGTTCTCCATTACAATCTGCCCCATCATCTCCGTACGTGTACTTCCAAAAGCACGACGTACACCTATTTCAGAAACACGCTGACGCAAACGGCTTTGAGTCATACTACTTAGATTAATGGCAGGCACCAACAGCAGGATAACGAAAATAATAATTCGCTGTCGGCGGGCAGCCTTTACATCAGGCTCCCAGTTGGCAGCAAAAGCTATAGCCTGCTTCTCCTGATCGTACGGACGATTGCGATAAATTAACTCATAACCACTTTCGGCCAACAAATGATTATACTGCTGCTGCATTTTCTTAACCTCTTCACGAATGCGCTCAAAGTCATCCCGGCTTTGTGCCAGAATCGTTACACTCATCATTCCCATATGACTATCACTCCATGTATCTTTGGCCAAATCTGTCGAAGTATAAGGGATCCACACTTGTCCGTATGAAGAACTTGCCAAAGTAGAAACATCTTTCACTATCCCCACTACTTTATAGGGAGCATGATTTAAAAGAAATTCATATCCAACGGACTCAGTTGTCCCAAACAGAGCACGGGAAACACTCTCTGTCAACACAGCCACAGGCCGGCCGGAATCAAAAGTAGCCTGGTCATAAGGCTTACCGGCAACAAATGCAAAATCGAACACCTGCCAGAAAGTATTGTCAGTCTGTCGTAAGTCAATACTAACGGCAGGACTACCCGGCACAGAAGCGGGAGTAGTTATTGCCGCACAACAATAAACAGTAACTGCCTCGGGGGTGGTAAGTGACTTAAAGCAAGCTTTTGCAGTTTGTTCGCTCATAGGTCCGTTGCTGGTACCGTCTCCCCACTCCTTGTTACTGATACTCATAAAGGCAAAGTGCAGGAAACGATCCCTGTTGCTTTCCGGAGAAAAAGGGGCTACCTTCACCTGCTGAATCATCACCACCAGCATTATGAGGAAAATAGCAAGCGCCGTACCCAGTACACTGACCAGACTTATAATAGGTTGCTGGCGCAATTGTGCCAACGCTTGTTTGAAATATAGTTTAATCATCTTGAAGATATTTACGATTAGACAAATTAAAAGATTTACGATTGGACGATTGACGATTTACGATTGAAATTACTTTTATTAATCAGACAGTCGACCATTTACTTAGTAACTCTTCAATCGTAAATCGTCAATCGTCCAATCGTAAATCTCCTTATCTCTTATTCTCCTGTTTCCAGATTCCGGGTATTTACCCCACCAATACCGTCTTTCGTAATTTTAGTAGTTTTGGCATATCCGGACAAAATCATATGCCCTACACCATCAGCATTGGCTATGAGGTTAACACAGTTTACATGCACATTCACCTTTCCTACTCCTTCAAGACGGGTACGAAGGGTTTTGCATTCCAGATCAGCTATATTTATAGAACCAACACCAGTCATATTCAACTCCAGATTCTTCAGTTTTAGTTTCTTCTCGCAGCGGAAAGATCCAACACCCTCAACGTCAACGCGAGACAAGTCCGGAGCAGAGATATAATATTTTAGCTTCTTTGAATCATTGTTTTTTTGCTTATAACTGAGGACGAGCTTACCATCCTTTACTGTAACAGTAACTTTCTTCACATACTCCTCCGGGCCTTCAACACGTAGAGAGTAATCATCTGACTGGGTAAAAAAGATATCGCCCACTGCCTGCAGGCGGATGGAAGAGAAGTCGGTAACCGCTTCATTGCGGATCACTTTTTTATTAGACTGTGCCCGTAAAGGAGAAAAAAGAATCCCCAGCATGAGTGCGATAGTAAATATGGATAGACTTGTTTTCATTGTCGTATATGATTTCTTTAAGTTATAAAAAGTGAGAATGCAGAATATTTAGTTAAGTCTCAATATCATTATAATGTCTATTGCACTTGTCTGCCATCAAAGAAGCGAACCGTACGGGAAGTCTGTTTAGCTTGTTCTTCATTATGAGTAACCATCACGATGGTGCGTCCATCTTCTTTGTTGAGACGATGAAGAAGCTCCATGACTTCAGCTCCCATCTTTGAGTCCAGGTTACCGGTAGGCTCATCCGCAAGGATAATCTCAGGATTGCCGATTATAGCACGGGCTACAGCTACCCGCTGACACTGACCACCGGAAAGTTGCGTAGGAAAATGGTTCATACGATGACTCAGCCCCACTTTCTCGAGCACTTCCTTTGCCAAACGTTTACGCTCGCTACTGTTGACGCGGCGATAAAGCAACGGAAGCTCCACATTATCCAGTACATTCAACGAGTTTATCAAATGGAAAGACTGAAAAACAAACCCAAGGGTCTTGTTACGAAATGCCGCCAGTTCTTTATCCTTCATCCCTTCTGTATGAGTACCGTTAATTTCAATCGTACCGGTAGAAGGCGTATCAAGTAACCCCATAATGTTCAGTAGTGTAGATTTTCCACATCCGGAAGGTCCCATAATGCTAAGAAACTCACCACGGGCCACGGTCAGATTCACGTTTTCAAGGGCTACCGTTTCAATCTCATTCGTACGATAGATTTTGGAAAGAGAAGTCAATGTTATCATAACTTAAGTATTTAATGGTATTAATTATTTCGCATTTTATCAGTGGAATATAGTCAAATCGTATGCCAAAGAAGTAAATCACTTATTTCCTGATAATTAAATAAAAATTCAATTGTCCGAAAATGAACACTTTGCCCAAAGACGAACTATCAGGAGATACAAAAGCGAACATAAACAGACCGATTGTTTCATGGTACTTGTTGTAGCAGACTGTATTTTCAAGATTTCCATCTTTCGAAACACAGAGAATGTAACCAACGTTTTCGGATTCCGATAAATATGCAAACAAAGGGATGTGGAATAATTGATCATGAATGGAAAATATTGGTCATTCTCTACTTACAACAGATATTACACACGCGTTCATTATAAAGCACGTAATATTGCAAAGAAATTCGGATAAGCAATAATTGAAACGCATATTAGCGCAAACATCCACTGATTAGAGGAATGTGCGCTATCATTGAAAGCCAATATTAAATCATTAATCCAAATATAGAATGAAGAACATTATTCTCAGGAAAACCCTCCGGCAGCATGCCCTACTCGGATGTCTTATGCTACTTCCTCTTTCGTCTGTATGCTTACAGGCAAGTGCACAACAAATTGCTTTTCCGGGTGCCGAAGGCTGGGGGCGCTTCGCAACCGGCGGACGGGCTACAGATCCTGCCATAGGTAGTAAGGTGTATTATGTGACAAGCTTAGAGGACTATCTATCAACCGAAGAGCCCATCGAAGGAACCCTCCGCTGGGCACTGAGTACAGGAGACGATACCCCGCGAACCATTCTTTTCAAAGTAGGTGGCACAATCATCCTGAAAGAGCGGTTGAAATGCCCCAAACCCAATGTAACCATTGCGGGGCAATCTGCTCCGGGTGGTGGTATCTGTATCTCGGGAGCCAATATCTACATTCACAGCAAAAACTTTATTGTACGCTACATACGCTTCCGTGCCGGTGATTTGTCGGGTAAAAACTACTCCTCATTAGGAATTGAGAATACGGAGAACGTTATCATCGACCACTGTTCCTTTAGCTGGTCAATGGAAGAAAACGTGACGATGTACGATAACAAGTACACCACCATGCAATGGTGTATCCTGAGCGAACCGCTCTATGTATCCAAACATGATAAGGGCGCACGCGGTTACGGTGCACAATGGGGGGGCGAACACTCTACGTTTCATCACAACCTGTTTGCACACTGTGTAGGCCGTACTCCGCTGGTGAATGGTGCCCGTGACAAAGCTGCCAGCGGACACGATGCTTTTGTAGACACGGAGATTATCAACAACGTACACTTCAACTGGGGAAACAAAGGCGCTTTATACGGTGGGCAACTGCATTCAATTATCGAAGGAGCTTATTCACGCACCAATCTCATCAACAATTACTATAAGCCAGGGCCTGCCACCAATACATTCCAGGAACGCTGGTTTGCCGATTGCTCTCACGACGCCTCCAGCGCTACCGGGTTAGGAGAATGGTTTATTGACGGAAACTTATTTGAGACCAATGAATACAAAAACGATAAGAACAAAGGAGACCACTCGCAGGTGAACGCCGACAACTGGATCTATGCAGACGGAAGCAACTCAAAGAAAGCAGTCAACCTGCGTGCGGGTACAAACCTTATCAACGATATAAAGCTGACTACCCCCTCGGCAAGCAGCGACCTCCATATAGAAACGGCAGAAGAAGCCTACTATAAAGTCATCAAGCAAGCCGGAGCACAACTGCCGAAACTCGACGCAGTAGACACACGTATTCTGGCCGAAGCAGCAGGAGAATCGGCACCCGTAGACAGAGGTGCTATCAAATGGAACAAGACAGAACCGGCATCTCCCACCGTAAAATTTGTTGGTATGATCAACTCTCAGGACGATCTGAAACCTGCCGATGCTGATGAAAACTGGACTCCCTGGCCTGATCTTACTCCAAAGAACGGTGAATCTGCCCCTATAGATACAGATGGCGACGGTATCCCCGACAGTTGGGAAGATGCCAACGGGTTGGATAAGAACAATCCCGCAGACGGAGGCGCAATCAGTGCGAATGGCTACTCCAATCTGGAAAACTACCTGAACAACCTGACAGGAGGTGGCGGTACTTCTATCGAACGTCCTTACGCAACCAACAGTGAAGTGACTGCACTGTATATCACCAGCCTAACGGGTGCACAGGTATACTCTTCACATCCACAGGCCAAGAAAAATGAAATCAATCTGCCGGCATTACAACCAGGCGTATACATTATCACTTATATCCTGGCCGACGGAAACAGAGAAAACGAGAAAATCATAGTTACAAACTAACGCCTGAGAGCCTCTTTCAACTTTATCATAGACTAAAGTTGAAACAAACTCTTACTTACTCAATAGATATTAAAATGAAAACATGTAAAGTAATCTATCTTCTGATGCTGCTAATATGCCTGCCAGTCTCTACCCGGCTGGTTGCACAACAGCTTCCTGCTTTTCCCGGTGCCGAAGGACATGGCCGCTACACAACAGGCGGACGGGGAGGAAACGTCTATCACGTAACAACTCTTGAGGACAGTGAGGCAAAAGGTACCTTGCGCTATGCTGTAAAGCAGAAAGGAGCACGTACCATTGTCTTCGATGTAGCTGGAACCATCTACCTGAAGAGTGATCTGAAAATCTCTAATGACAATATTACCATTGCCGGACAGAGTGCCCCGGGACAAGGAATCTGCCTGGCGGATTATCCGGTTATCATCTCGGCCAATGACGTCATTCTCCGTTACCTGCGCTTCCGGGTAGGAACAGCAAGCATAGCTACAGGTGGAGAACCGGATGGCCTGGGAGGTATGGATAAAAAGAATATCATTGTAGACCACTGTTCGGTCAGCTGGTCTATTGACGAATGCCTGTCCGTATATGGTTCTGAAAACACAACGGTACAATGGTGTCTTATCTCCGAAAGCCTGCGCACTTCCGGACACAGCAAAGGGAAACACGGGTATGGCGGTAACTGGGGAGGTGCCCATGCATCTTATCATCATAACCTGATGGCTCACCACGAAAGCCGTGTACCCCGCCTTGGCCCGCGTCCGGGAACACAGGAACGGGAGTATATGGACCTGCGCAACAATGTATTCTACAACTGGGCAGGCAATGGATGTTATGGTGGTGAAGGTATGAAAGTAAACATCGTAAACAACTACTACAAACCAGGTCCCGCAACCCCTCAGAGTGCAGTACGTTACCGTATCGCCAAGATCGGCGTAAGAACTACGGCATATTGTACCAATGCCGACGGCACTCCTAATGTATGGAAGCCAATGGAACATGTATGGGGACAGTTCTACGTAGACGGCAATGTGATAGAGGGCAATGCAGCCGTCACTGCCGACAACTGGACAAAAGGTATCTATGAACAGATCAATAATAAAGAGTGCGACAACACCTTCAATGATCAGGTAAAAGCCGAAATGAAACTGGATGCTCCGCTTGAAACCGATGTCATCACTACCCATACCGCCGAACAGGCATTCAAACAAGTGTTGCTCTATGCCGGTTGCTCCAAAGAAAGAGATATTATAGATGAGCGCATCGTGAAAGAGACAGAAACCGGAACGGCGACTTACAAAGGTAGCGTATCTAATGACGCCGCCAAAAAGCCCGGTCTTATCGATCTGCCCACCGACGTAATGCCCGCCGGAGCTTCCAGTCCCTGGCCGGATTTAAGTAAGGGAGGAGTTACTGCCGACCAACTGAAAGATACGGATGGTGACGGTATCCCCGATGTATGGGAGATAGCCAATGGCCTCAACCCGAACAATGCCACCGACGGAAAAGCAACGACTTTGAGTCAGGAAGGATACACCAATCTGGAGGTATACCTCAACAGCCTTGTAGCCGATATCACAGAGAAGCAAAACGCTGATGGAAGTGGAACCGGTATCGGAAAGGAGTCCGAAGATACAATTACAGTATATACATCGGGCAATACTGTAATTGTGAACGGGCTTTCAGGAAAGAGCAGTATAGAAGTGTATACGTATAACGGTGTAAAGATCCGTCAAATAGCGGTAAATACTGCGGATACGTCATTCAGTCTGCCTTCGGGAAATTATATTGTCCGGGTAGCAACCGCTCATACTACAAGCGTAAAGAAGATTCTGACAGATTGACAAATTGTATTTTCTATACCCTTTTTATGGCGCAATAGCGGAACCAACCCCGGTTGATAGAATTTAAGGCATCACAAACGCATCAGTCAAATGCAAAGAGTTTGCATTTGACTGTTTTTTGTATCAGCGCCAAACACTATTTTTCTCTGTAATGACCCTTATGATCAAAAGCAGATAAAGAACAGTTCATTATGCTATTTTCTCCACGGTCATTTCCAGTTGCCTAATAAGTCAAATAAGCACATCAAAGGAGCATCCGAAGCCCTCCCCCGGAGCCGGACAAATCACTCCCCGGAGCCGAACATGTTGCTCCCCGGAGCCGGGCACACTGCTCCCCGGTGCCGGACAGGTCATCTCTCACCAATAAAAACAAACTTTTCCGGTAAGAATATACGTATATTCTACCAGAAAAGCCTATTTATCTGCATATTCATGCAGTGTTTTCGTGTAAAGTATTCTCAGATGGAGGGCTTCAACAAAAAGTTTAGTTAGCCGATTTCAGATATTCCTATCTTTTTGCTTCCAAAAAGTCTCCATCTCTATCTTACTCTTTTTACTTCCACCAGATAATCTTCTCCCCTACCACTTTATAGCCTTACAACTCTATAACCATCTAACTCCATAACCATCTTCCCCCCTGTACGGAAAACACTTAACGTGGATTCTGTACCATATTCGGATTGGCATCTATCTCTGCTTGCGGAATAGGCAATGCTACCCGCAGATCAGACGGAGTAATAACCGCAGCCCCGGATACGGAAGGTAAATGCCAGCCACCGGTACGACTCACCGGCAAACCATTTCGCATGGCATCAAAGAAAGCATGCCCCTCTCCTACCAATTCCTTGCGACGCTCCTTCAGGATACGTTCCAGGCTCAATTCTGATTCTCCCACCGACTTCACGGGATTGGCACGGCTCACAATGGCATTGAGGCAATCCAGAGAGAATTTCAGGTTTTCTGCCCCACCCAGCTTAAAGGCAGCTTCGGCAGCATTCAGATATACTTCGGAGAGACGGATAATGCAGATGTCATTGTCCTGCGGATTATCCCCCGTCTTGCCGGGATACTTATTCAGATACTTAGGATAGCCGGCAGAACCTTCGGGCAGTATATCTTCCGCCGGATTTTCGGGCAAACGGTTCAACACGTGGCGCACATCATCCGGGTCTTCTCCCAACAGATCGAGGAAGGCTTTGGTGAGTACAAGATTATTCCAATCCTTCACATTATCGGCATACACCATCGGAGCACCCTCACCTCCCGTTCCGCCATCCGGTTCGGAAAGGGTATAGTAAAACTCAAACAGCGACTCAGAACTGAAGTCTTTTCCCCATACGGTGGGATATTCTTCGTGTGTGAACAGTTTATAAAGCCCTCCGTTATCTATCACTTCTCTGGCCAGTGCGAGTGCCTGCTCATTATTATTCATATAAAGATACACGCGCGAAAGCAATGCTTTGACACTCCACACATTGAGATAACCGTCCTTCTTGTCAGTAGAGAGGGCCGAAAGATCCAGCGCCCCCGTCATATCGTCTATCACCTGCTGATAGCACTCGGCTACGGTGTTGCGGGCAGGCTGATGGGTAGGCAGTGTCGTTTTAATCTCGATAGGTACTCCCAGAGAAGCACCGTTGTCCAATGTATAGGGCATAGCAAACAGGCGGGTAAGATCGAACAAAGCCAGTCCGCGCAAAGCAAGCGCCTCGGCTTTGATACAGTTGAGGGCAGTGACATCATCCGTCGCCACTGCACCGGATTCGATTCTTTCCAACAGACTATTTGCCTGGTGAATCACACTGTAAGGCTGATTCCATACACGCGTGATGTTCAAGGCATCATCTGCCGTAACGTTAAATTCATAATAAGGCGATACACGCTTTCCGGCTCCTTTGCTGATACGTGCCTGAACATCTTCGCCACGACAATCGGCATAATAGAGGTAATTATCGCCATAGTAACTGTGCGAAGCGGCAATACGATAGATACCGTTCAGGGCTATTTGTGCCTCTTCGAGTGTACGGATAGCCTGCGGAGTAGTCACAGAAGTAGACGGATTCAGGTTCAGCCAGTCGCCGGAACAGGAAGAACAAAGAAGCGATGTGGCAGCAAATATATATATCAATGTACGTTTCATATATCTGAGTATTATAATATAAATGAGTAAAATCAGAAAGTTATCTCAACTCCAAAATTGAAGGTACGCATGGCGGGAGCTTCACAGAACACCTCACCGTTGACCGGTACTTCCGGATCATATTGTTTCCATTTGGCCCACGTCAGCAGGTTGCTGCCCGAGAAGTAGATACGTGCGTTCTCTATCAGTGCTTTCTGCGTCCACTGTCCCGGTAGTGTGAAACCGATTGTCAGGTTCTTGAGGCGGATATGATCGGTACTGTGAATATAGCGGGAAGAATTTTGCGGACCGGCACCTTGTTCCAATACGAAACGGGGTACGTCGGTTACATCTCCCGGTTTCTGCCAACGGTCTAAGGCATATACAGGCAAATTGTATGACTTTTCTTTGCTACCGTCAGTCTCTATCAGCGTACCTCCTTTGTCAAAAGAATAACCACCTAATGAATAGGTAAAGGTAAGTCCCAGGTCAAACCATTTGTATGAGATGATATTGGTAAATCCTCCCGAAATCTTCGGATCGGCAGACTTATACGGAATAGCTTGTGCCTTAGAAGCATCATCGGTCTTTTCTTTACTGTAAATTCCCTGTTCATCTTGCGTATTGAGATAGTAAAGGGCTTTTCCGGTCATCGGATCTACTCCGGCAAACTCTTTCACGTAGAAACTATTGTAAGGAAGGCCGATCTTATGGATAAACCAGGAACCCTCGATAGACTGCGTCATATCGCCATCCAGTGTTACAATCTTATTACGGTTGTGCGTCAGGTTCAACACCGATGTCCAGTTAAAATCCGGACTGGCAAAGTTGATGGTACGCAGTTCAAATTCCACTCCCTTGTTGTTGAGCTGCCCGATATTTGCCAGATAATTCAGAAAACCGGTGGTAGCACTGATAGGTCGATTGTAAAGCAGATCTTTAGTATCACGGTTGTAATATTCGAGGCTCACAAAAATACGATTGATAAAAGCCAGATCAAGACCGATATTGAGATTGTAATTCTTTTCCCACTTCAAACCGGGATTAGCCTGAGCAGATTCATACGAACCTGCGGCTCCCATATAGTTCTGTCCGTAACTGTACAACCCCATATATCCGTAAAAAGCTCCCGGTTGATTACCATTGACACCATAGGAAGCACGGATTTTCACATCATTCAATACCGGCTTCACAGCATCCATAAAAGACTCATTGCTCAGATGCCACATACCGGAAACAGACCAGAAATCTCCCCAACGACTTTCCGGTGCCAGGCGGGAACTACCATCGCGACGGTAACTGCCTGCAATGTAGTAACGGTCGTCATAATCATAATTCAGACGGGAGAGATAAAGAAATCATCCTGTATGCCTGCGTAGAAGAAGCGAAACTTTTCAGCACAGCCGCATTGTCCGGTTCGAGCAACACATCCGAAGGGAGCTTGGATTTCTCTCCCATCGCTTTATCACTCTGATAGCTTTCCAGTTCATAAGCTGCCAGCACATCAAGGTGATGTTTGGCGGCAAATGTACGGGCATAGTTTAACGAAGTAGATGACAATAGCTTACCATATTCAGTAAATCCCTTTGAAGTCTGGGCATCGCTTCCGCTTTTCGGTCCTGCTCCGCTAAGAGGATTCAAGTAACGGGAGTCTTTCTGTACAGTATAATCATAACTCAGGGTCTCTTTCAGTTTCAACCCTTTGATGATATCTACGGAAGCATATCCGGTAGAGAACATACGCGTCATACGGCTACGGTTATAATCGGTACGGATGTCGCGAAGCGGATTCACATTGGTGCCGGCATAAGAGCCCACATAATTGCCCGAAGCATCGCGCACCGGCATAGAAGGCGTGGCAGACACAGCCACACAAAGAAATGGGTTAATGTTAGAACCACGTTCTTCATTCATCTCCTGACTCATCTGAGTGAACATCATATTCCCCCCTATTTCGGCCCGGCTACCTATCTTCTGCGTCATGTTCAGACGGGCAGAATAACGATCCAGACTGGAATTCTCCACCAATCCTTCCTGACGGTTAAAACCGAGGGAAGCGTAGAAAGTAGTACGCTCGTTACCTCCTGAAGCAGATACTTCATAATTCTGATTATGAGCGGTACGCATCAGTTCTTTCCGCCAGTCGGTATATCCCAGTTCCGGTATCCCTGCATACGTATCAATATTGGCGTTGGCATACTCCCCGGGTGATTCCAACCCTTTGTCTACGGCAGAGTTGTACAGACCTTCGTAAATCATTTCGCGACGTTGCTCCCCGTTCAATGTAGGACGGAAGTTGACAGCTGCATTCGAAAAACCTCCGCTGGCACTCAAAGTAACTTTAGTACGTCCTACTGCTCCTTTCTTAGTAGTAATCAGGATCACTCCATTGGCAGCACGCGACCCATAAAGAGAAGCGGCGGCAGCATCTTTTATCACTGTGATATTCTCAATATCAGCAGGATTAAGCGTACTCATCACATTGGTTTTGGCATTATTCATATAGGCAGCGTCGGCACCCGTACCGGCCCCCATACTACCGGAAGTAACCGGTACACCATCAATGACAAAAAGAGGTTCATTGGATGCATTGAACGAACCCATACCACGGATACGGATACTCTGATTAGCTCCCGGCTGGCCGGAACCGGAAGTGATGTTCACTCCCGTTGTCATACCCTGCAACTTCTGTTCAACAGAAAGTACCGGAACGTTTTTCAGCATATCAGCCCGAAGTGTATTGGCCGATCCGGTAAAGGATGACTTTGAAAAGTTCCCGTATCCGGTCACCACTACCTCATCCAAGCTCAATGATTCGGGGCGCAACATCACATTTAAAACACCGTTCTTCGGCACTTTCACCTCAACCGTTTTCATCCCGACATAGGAAACAACCAGAAATTTATCCGATGCCTCCACGTGCAAGGAATAACGGCCATCCATATCTGTCACCACTCCCCGGCCTGGTGCTCCTTTTACAGAAACGGTAGCTCCGATAAGTGGCTGTTTGTCGTCCGATGATGTCACTACACCTTTTATTTCCAATTGTTGTGCCTGAATATGTATACCACACAGGCAACCCAGTACAAACAATACTACTTTAAAGTTTCTCATTGGTTAATTATTTTAAATCTACAAATACCTATTTGTACTTGTATACCCCAATAATCGTACCTTAAAAGCGTTGAAGAAACAAATTAATTCTAAACAGCAGTAAATAAAAACATTAATTATTCAAGGAAAGCTAAGAAATGAAAAAAGGGCTGTAGAATTGGTCCACATATTTGTGGAATAATTCTACAGCCCGTTCTGTAAAAGGCTAATAATTCAATACTATCTAAAAATAGCGAACATCGCCTGCCGTACTTCCCCGTGCGGGAAGCACTATTTTAGTTTTAGTTTTGTTTTGTTCTTATATTGGCTCATATCGCTCACCACTACCCTGTCACCCGGTTGCAAACCACTTACCACTTCTGCATATTCAAAATTGGAATCGCCCAACTGTACTTTCCGTTTCACAATCTCATCCTCTGCAGTCATTACAAATAATTCATACTCGCCACGACCCACATAATAAGAAGCATTGGCAATCCGCATCACATCTTCTTTCACAGCGTTCATCACATACACATCTGTTTTCAGACCTGAACGCAAACGACGGTTGTTATCATCCACCAATTGTACGGAGAAAGAGATAACCCCGTTCTTTGACAGCGGTGTCACACTGCTAACCACTCCTTCCAGCTTTTCCGTACCAATCTTCACAATTGCTTTTCCGCCGGCAGCCACACGGTCACCGTAAGTATCGGCAATTTCACCTTCCACTTTGAAGTGACTCAAATCGGAAATAATGGCCAATTGCCCGCCTTGCGGTACCTGCGCACCCACCTGATTATTAATATAAGTAAGAATAGCCTTGCGCGGAGAACGAATCTGTGCATCGTCCAATGTACGCTTCATCTCAGCAAGGTTCTTACGGAAAATGTTGAAATCAAGTTCCTGTACCTGTAGTTCGGCAGCAGCAACCTGTTTCTCATTATTATATTGTTGTTTGAGTTGTTCATACTCTAACTGGGCAACATTATAGCTCAGTTCCGCCTGGCGTACTTTATCGGTAGTACCTGCACCAAGGCTATCCAGGTAATGTTCGTTGCGAAGTTCCACCTTCATACGGTTCAGCTTCATAGCCGACACCTTTATCTGCATGGCCATGTCAGAAAGTTTGGTCTGGTTGTTCACACGAAGCTGATCCAGTTTGTAACGGCGCATTTGTTCTTCGTCGAGCAATTTCTTGTATTCCGTCTCAGTACTTTGAAGGTCCAGTTTCAAAATAGGAGTACCGACATCCACACTGTCTCCCCCCCGGCGATAAACCTCTACAATGCGACTATTGATAGGAGAAGTTATAATTTCTTCAAAAGCCGGTGCCACCTTTCCCGATGCACTGACGCTGACCTCAATTGTACCTTTGTCAACAGTAGAAAGTACAAGATCCTTTTTCTGAACCCCTGTACGCATCAGGGAAACAAGTACACTGATAACCACAACGGCCGTAACCCCAATGGCTGAATAGCGAATAATCTTTTTATTACGTTCTTTGTTACGTACTTCTTTCGGAATTTCTCTGTCCATCTTATTTCTATTTACGATTTAGCGATTTACGATTGGAGATACTAAATCTGTGCCAAAGTACTAAAGTGCTGAAAACAAGGAATAAGACAAAAAAGAAGGGTGTCCGAAAACGAACACCCTGTACGAATTTAGCAAATGAAATGTTACAAACACTCAGGTTATCTCAACCGTAAACGATCTCCCACTTCCGGGATATAATCACCGTCTTTACGGTTCATCTTATAAAGATTCTTCAGTCGGATACCGTATTTCTGAGAAATGGTATGCATAGAATCACCATCTTTCACAATATACACGTTATATTGTTTGGGAGCTTTCTTCTTCTTTGCTTTCAGATAGATGATGTCACCCTGCGTCAGAGTATAGTCGCGTTGCAGGTCATTATACTTCACCAACTTCTTCCAACTGATATCGAACTCATCACCCAGCTCTTTGAAAGTATCTCCGTTACGGGCAACCACATAAGCAATGTCATTGGCTATATACACCGGATGCGGGTTCAACAACCACGGATGTTTACGCAACTTACGTTCCGAATAAATACCTTTGGAATCGTACTTATACAAATCATAATCCTCTATAATAGTAATCAAACGGTTGGCATAGGAAGGATCTGTGGCATACCCTGCCTTTTTCAAACCGCGTGCCCATCCTTTATAATCGGTAATATTGAGCTTGAACAGAAAAGCATAGCGTGCCCCACGAGTCAGAAACGTAGAATGATCCTCATAAGAGTCTCTTGGATTTTTATAAGCCCGGAAACACTCCTGGCGGGCATCATCATCATGCCGCACCGTACGCCCCTTCCAGCTTCCCCCGCACTTGATACCAAAATGATTGTTACTCTTACGTGCCAGTTCACTCATTCCGGCACCACTTTCAAGCAATCCTTGTGCCAGCGTAATACTGGCGGGAATCTTATGCTCTTTCATCTGCTCTATGGCAAGATCTTTATACTTATCAATATAATCTACATAACGGGAATTTTTGCGTTGAGCCTGTGTACCCACAGAAAGCATAAGTGCAAGGGTTATTACGACAAGTCTAAGTGTTTCCCGCACAGGGAGGTGCACCAAGAGATGATTAATTGAAACGCAGATGAACGCAGATTTTCGCAAAGAAAAACAAGGATAAGATAAAGAACAACAGTATTTTAATCTGCGTTTATCTGCGTTTATCCGCGTTTCATCTGATAAAGAAAGCTCTGTGAGACTCAGTGGTACTCTGTGGTGAGTTTGATTCATTATTGTCCAAATGTGAGTTAAATGCCACAAAAATCATAAAAATAATTGGGATTATCAATCTCTTTCCTAACTTTGTAACATTAATTGTAGAACAAAAACCCTTGATAAAGATGAAAGACCTGACGATTACCAGCATTATCAAAGTATACACATTTGATGAACTTAATAAAGCGGAACAGGATCTGATGACAAGTGCAATGGAGGCAACTACACGTAGTTACGCTCCCTATTCGAAATTCTCAGTAGGAGCTGCCGCCTTGCTTGCCAACGGAATTGTGGTAACCGGAACCAATCAGGAAAATGCCGCTTATCCGTCTGGTTTATGTGCAGAACGCACTACCTTGTTCTATGCCAACTCTCAGTATCCCGACCAGCCGGTGCTGACCCTTGCCATCGCTGCCCGTACGGAAAAGGACTTCATCGATCTCCCTATCCCTCCTTGCGGTGCTTGCCGCCAGGTAATACTCGAAACGGAGAAACGCTACAAACAGCCCATCCGCATTCTGCTCTACGGAAAGAAAGAAATTTATGAGGTGAAAAGTATTTGCGATCTGTTACCGCTCTCATTTGACGCCTCAGCCATGAAAGAATAATGATACAACAATATAATACCAAACTAAAAGGAAAGCTCGTCCTTACCGATTCTTACCATACAGACAAAGCCTTGCAAAAGGAAAAGAGCCTTTATAAATTTATCTGGGTACGAAATGGCAGTATTACGCTGGAAATAGATCATCAGGAGGTAATACTTGTGCCGAATGAAGTTATCTCTTTGTCCAACCTGCAACATCTGGAATTCAAATCCATTGACGGAGACTACCTGACACTACTGTTCAATAGTAATTTCTATTGTATTTATGGCAACGACCACGAAGTATCGTGCAGCGGTTTCCTCTTCAATGGTTCCTCACATGTGATCCGGTTCGTATTGGATGACACCGAACAGCAACTACTAAACGACATAACCGATACACTCAGCAAAGAATTCTGCGTATCGGACAATTTACAGGAAGAGATGCTCCGCATTCAGCTCAAACGCTTCATAATCCAGTCTACCCGTATCGCACGCCGGCGCCTGAACATCACACAGGAAAAGGAATACAGTTTTGAAATTATTCGTCAGTTCTTTATTCTGGTAGATACACATTACCGGGAGAAAAAACAAGTACAGGACTATGCCGATATGCTGCATAAATCTCCTAAAACATTATCAAATATTTTTTCAGCCTGCAAACTCCCTTCCCCATTGCGCGTCATTCATGAGCGTGTGGAAGCCGAAGCCAAGCGATTATTACTATACAGCAATAAAAGTTCTAAAGAAATAGCCGGCCTGTTGGGATTTGAAGACCAGTCCTCTTTCAGCCGTTTCTTCAAGAACATGACCGGACAAAGTACTGTACAATTCCGAAATTCATCCGAAGGGAAAAATTGACAAGCGATAAAGCTAAATTGCTATTTCCGGCAAATGGGAAAACCCCGACCTTTGCGTCTATAAGTTAAACCCATAAAAAGTTATAGCAATGAAAGAAAAATTAATCACTCTTCTGACCTTCACCTCCGGTCTTAAAAGTTTCGGTATCATATTTATCCGTGTAGCCATTCTGGTTGTATTCGTCTGGATTGGCGGATTGAAATATTTTCACTACGAGGCAGACGGCATCGTACCTTTCGTGGCAAACAGTCCGTTTATGAGTTTCTTCTACGCTAAGGGAGCTCCGGAATACAAGGAACATAAAAATGCCGAAGGTGCATATGTTCCAGAAAATCGCGAATGGCACGAAGCCAATAATACATACACATTCTCTTACGGACTGGGTGCGCTCATTATGAGTATCGGTATCCTGGTTTTTCTCGGTATCTTCTTCCCTAAAGTCGGTATTATAGGAGATGCACTCGCCATTATCATGACACTCGGCACATTATCTTTTCTTGTCACTACCCCCGAAGTATGGGTACCCAACTTGGGAAGTGGCGAATATGGGTTTCCCTTGCTCTCGGGTGCCGGCAGACTGGTTATTAAAGACATTGTAATCCTGGCTGGCGCAGTAGTATTACTATCCGACTCCTCACAACGGGTATTGGAATCTTTGACAGCTACTACCCGGTAACCGAAACAAATCTCCCGCTTCGGATGTTATAAACCTACAGAATAACCCTTTAAAAAGAATATAGATATGAAACAATATGATGCTATTATCATAGGTTTCGGCAAAGGTGGAAAAACATTGGCTGCCGAATTATCCAATCGTGGCTGGAAAGTCGCCCTCATCGAACGGTCTGATAAGATGTATGGAGGTACATGTATCAACATAGCCTGTATCCCTACCAAAGCATTGGTACATGAGGCTGGGATATCCGGACTGATGTACAAGGAAGACTATAAGCAACAAAGTGACTTTTATAAACAGGCTATTGCCCGTAAAAATGAACTGACCTCTTTTCTCCGAGAAAAGAACTTCAGCGATCTGGATGGTCGGCCCAATGTTACGATCTATACGGGAATGGCTTCATTCACTTCACCCAACACGGTGAAAGTTGTTCTTCCCGACGAAGAGATAGAACTTCAGGGTAAAGAAATTTTTATTAACACTGGAGCTACAAGTATTATCCCTGCCATCGATGGAGTTAAAGAAAGCAAACATGTGTACACCAGTACCAACCTACTGGATCTGGACATACTCCCACGCCACCTTATTATTGTAGGCGGCGGATACATCGGACTGGAATTTGCTTCCATGTATGCAGAATTCGGAAGTAAGGTAACCATACTTGAAGGAGGAAGTGCGTTCATTCCGCGTGAAGACCGTGATATAGCAGACAGTGTACGTAAGGTACTTGAAAAGAAGGGAATAGAAATTCGTCTGAATGCCCGTGCACAGTCCATACATGATACAGCAGATGGGGTGACTCTGACATATACAAACACCGCTGATGACATCCCTTGCTTTGTTGAAGGCGATGCTATCCTACTGGCTACAGGCCGAAAACCAATGATAGAGGGCCTGAACTTACAAGCAGCAGGCATAAAAGTAGATGCACACGGTGCTATTATTACGGATGTACACCTGCACACCACTACTCCACACATCTGGGCAATGGGCGATGTAAAGGGAGGACCGCAGTTTACTTATGTATCTCTGGATGATTTCAGAATTATCCGCAATAAACTGTTTGGTGATAAAGAGCGCACCACCGAAGACCGTGATCCGATAGCTTACTCCGTATTTATTGACCCGCCACTTGCCCATGTCGGTTTGACGGAAGATGAAGCTATCAAGAGAGGATATTCCTTCAAAGTATCCCGTTTACCGGCCACAGCTGTAGCACGTGCCCGTACTTTGCAACAAACAGACGGCATGCTGAAGGCTATCATTGATACACATACCGGAAGAATCATGGGATGTACCCTGTTCTGTGCCGAAGCATCAGAAATTATAAACATTGTCAATATGGCAATGAAAACCGGACAGCATTACAGCTTCTTACGGGACTTTATTTTCACACACCCAAGTATGAGTGAAGTATTAAACCAGTTATTCACATTTGATTGAAATAGATAGTTCTGATTTTTATCTATATTTTTCTTACTTTTGTAACAACATTGCCCATAAAGAGTAAAATTCAAAATGAAAGAAAATCAAACTTATCAATCAAAGATTATGCCATTTACTTTTCGAAAAGCCACCACCGATGATGCAGCCAGAATATGGGAAATCATCCTGCAAGCCAAAGAACAAATGCTTCGGCAACAAAAGCAACAATGGGACGAGACCTATCCCCTACCCGAAAATATAGCCAGTGACATTCGGAACGGTTATGCCTTCGTATTATGTAATGAGGGTGTCATAATAGCCTATGGTGCAGTCTCTTTTGATGGCGAACCGGCCTATGAAGCCATCGAAGGTAAATGGTTAAGTGAACAGCCTTATGTAGTAGTTCATCGCCTGGCTGTGGCCGATGAAATGAAGCAAAAGGGCATAGCTACTCTGTTCATGCAAAAAGTAGAAGAATTTAGTCGCGGGAAAGGAATCCATAGTTTCAAGGTAGATACCAATTTTGATAATTTCTATATGCATAAGATGTTAGAACGGCTTGGCTTTGTATATTGTGGGGAAATAATATATGGCAGGGGAGTTAGGATGGCATACGAAAAGCTCTTATAATCCTTACCTCGCAAAAGTACGTATTTAAATATGAGTTAAATACGTAATTAGTAGTGACTTAAATACGTACTCTTATACCCTAAAAGTACGTACTTTCATAAGCATTGATTTACAAGATGTTAACTGCACTATTTGTGCTATCCATACTCCCCATAATATATAACATCGGAGGTAGTGAAGTCCGAATTAAGAAATTCACTTTTTTGCTAACTCTTCCAGTTATCGATCATGATTATCGGTTTTAGTTTCAAAATACTCAACACGCTGATTGATAGCACAACTTTTAAGAAGATACTTTATTAAGATACTGTTTAGTTTTTGCCAAAGTAAAAGTTGTAATTAGCTTTCAAATTAGTATCTTTGAACCATTGAAAACATTTAGGTTGCCCTCGTCTTTCTACAGGGGCTTTTATTTCGATTCATCCTACAAATGCGTAGTTCGTTAATAATGTTAATTCATTTTTTAACACCCCTGATTTTGCTTTATAAGAATGTACATTTTAGCATATCAAATGTGTACATTTTAGTATCACAAAGATGTACAATTAACACTCGCATAATTGTACACTCTTGCCTATCTTTAAACAGAAGATTTATATTCATTATCAATCAGCAGATTACATCAGAGTGAGTATTTATATTCTACCTTATATTCTCTCTTAAAGGATTTTTATAATTACTTTTTTGACAACTACACATTTATCAAATGAACCTTTATTTTGTCTATTCCAATTTTTATCCTATCTTTGCCACCGAATCAATTTAAACTACCCCGATGAGAATATCTAAGTAAGACAAGACATTTCGGTAAACATCACTTTTTATATGCTATCTTTCTATTGACGCTAAGCATCACAAACGTGTATGTTTAGCCACTATTGTGTTTGTCCCTCCCCTCCTTTTTTTAATTATCCCAAGTATTTAACATTCAAAACCCAGTAGTTAGTATGAGTATATCCATTCAACAAATCACGTATATACATGCAGATAAAGAAATTCTGTTTAAAGACCTTACCCTCTCTGTAAACAAGGGGCAAAAGATTGCATTAATCGGAAATAATGGTTCGGGCAAATCAACCCTGCTACAGATTATAGCCGGATGGCTGCCGCCTTCATCAGGAACGGTGGTCCGGCCGGACGATATCTATTATATTCCCCAACATTTCGGACAATATGACGGACAGACCATTGCACAAGCCTTACGAGTAGACAAAAAAATAGAAGCGCTACACGCCATACTGAACGGTGATGTGTCTGTAGAAAACTTTAATACTCTTGATGAAGATTGGAATATTGAAGAAAGAATACAAGCTGCTTTAGAGTCCTGGGGATTAGGAGACAAAACAGCCTCACTCCCCCTGTGCCAACTCAGTGGCGGAGAGAAAACCCGGGTATTCCTGGCTGGTATGGAAATACATTCTCCCTCCGTAATTCTGCTGGATGAGCCGACCAACCATCTGGATATTCAAGGGAGAAAACGGCTTTATGATTTCATAAAGAAAGCAGCTTCCACACTTATTGTTGTCAGCCATGACCGGACACTGCTCAATCTGCTGAATACTACCTGTGAACTAACCCCAAACAACATTACTACTTATGGAGGCAACTATGAGTTTTATAAAGAACAAAAAGGTATCATGCTAAATGCCCTGCAACAACAACTCGAAGAAAAAGAAAAAGAACTTCGTTTAGCCCGGAAGATAGCCCGTGAAGTGACCGAACGAAAAGAAAAACAGAATGTACGCGGCGAGAAAGCAAGTGCCAGGAAAGGTATTCCACGCATTATGATGAATACATTGAAAGACAGAGCAGAAAAGAGTACTACCAAACTTAATGATATACATGCTGAGAAAGCGGAAAAGTTAACCGGTGAGATGACTCAAATCAGAAGTTCCCTTTCTGATGCGGCAGTATTAAAAACCGATTTTGATACTTCAGGATTACGTATCGGAAAGATTCTGATTACGGCAACCGATATTAATTTTGGCTATAAAGACGAGCTGTTATGGAAAGATCCACTCAGCTTTCAATTGAAAAGTGGTGACCGTCTTTGCATTGAAGGTTCAAATGGATGCGGTAAAACCACTTTGCTCAAACTCATCACCGGAAATATCACGCCCAAGGAAGGAACATTACTCCGTGCCGATTTCAAATATGTCTACCTCAATCAGGAGTACTCTATCATTCAGAATGAACGGAGTGTTCTTCAGCAAGCGGAGGCTTTCAACATTCGCAACCTGCCCGAACATGAGGTGAAAATCAGACTCAATCGCTATCTGTTCCCCTCCACAGTATGGGATAAACCCTGTAAGAAACTCAGTGGCGGAGAAAAGATGCGGCTTGCCTTCTGTTGTCTGATGATCAGTAATAATACGCCCGATATGTTTATTCTGGATGAACCGACCAACAACCTGGATATTCAAAGTATAGAAATCATCACATCGACCATCAGAGATTATACAGGAACAGTGCTGGTAGTATCACATGATAAATATTTTATAAATGAAATAGGAGTGGAAAGGAAAATCATCCTTTAAAATGCATATCTTTGTAACTCTATTAAATCAGAGGTGTTCCTGATGAGAGCATAAAGAGAATGAAAGAACTAAGCAACAAGCTACTACCTATACAGATAGAAGGAGAACTGAATAAAGAGTGGGATTTTTTATCCGAAGAATATATCGGACTACTGGCAAGAACCGGACGGGGAATGAAGTATTCCCTGTCGTTTCCGGTAGAGAGTCATGTGAGTGTCACCTCTCCCCGCACAGGAATAGTATGGAACATTATGATCATGCTTGAAGATCCAAAGGTCATTCATTATGCCTTTTATACCTTCTATACCAACGAATATGGTGAAAAAGGCATCTACCTCATCGACGAATACAGGTGTAGCCGGGTGACGCCCCACTATATGAAGAGGCTCAACAGCCGGTATCTGAAGCCCAAAGGTATCCGGTATAATGACGAACATGACATAATCAGATTCATCTACCTGTCTCTTCTGAAAGATACCGTCATGTGTGGGCATCGCAATACAAAATACCTGGCACACAACGAAGGACTAAGTGTAATAGACCACGCCGGAAACGGAACGGTTACTTACATCACTTTTGTAAACAAAGAAATGCTGCGGGAATATCAGGAACCTTTTGACAAGCGTCGGAAGCTGATGTACCTCATCAAAGAACACCCGAATGCTAAAGAACCACGCCGGCAGCTAAAATTATTAATGGAAGAATTAGGACTCGATTTTCCCACAGAATATTCCAGTATCAAACCCCGCCGGAAAGATCCCATGCAAGCCATGCAAACAGCCTGCGAAAAGGCGCAAATGAGACAGGTGAGAATGCCGGAAACGGGAACCACTATTGGATGCGGACGCCCGTCAAAACAGCAATGGATCAATGAATCGGATATAAAAAAGTTATTAAAGAAATGAGCAAATTAACTACTACCTGGTGGATTGTATTCTACAAAGACCAGCTACTACTTAAAAAGCAGAATAATAAGTTGACAATCCCTTGTAACGAACAACCTCCTCTACCTATCCCGGCAGATACCCATGTACACGAAATATGTATTCTGGAGGGACAGCCCTGCAAGGCCTTCGTAGTCAGCCATCCCATAGAAGAATCCGACGAATATTGTATGACCGGGCTACGTGCTTCTTATGATTTTATCCCGTTGAAACAATACCATACAGCAGGAAAAGCTTTCGAAATACTACATTGGGATCAGCATAGCCGTTTCTGCCCGGTATGTGGCACAAAAACGGAAATGAAAGATACTATCATGAAGAAATGTCCGGCATGCGGAAACGAAATGTATCCTTCTATTTCAGCAGCCATACTGGTGTTGGTACGTAAAGAAGATTCGTTACTATTGGTACATGCACGAAATTTTAAAGGAACTTTCTATAGCCTGGTAGCAGGTTTTCTGGAAACCGGAGAAACACTGGAAGAATGTGTAATGCGCGAAGTAAAAGAGGAAACAGGACTTGATATTAAAAACATCACTTATTTTGGTAACGAGCCGTGGCCCTATCCCAGCGGGTTAATGGTAGGATTCATTGCCGATTATGCCGGCGGAGAAATCAGTTTACAAGACGAAGAGTTGAGTTCAGGAGCTTTCTACACACGTGAGAACCTACCGGAACTGCCACGTAAACTCAGCCTGGCACGTAAAATGATCGATTGGTGGATAAAAAACAATTAAAAAAGAGATACAGGTTACGAAGCACTTACAAACTACAAACGAACAACTTATGAATGAAACGAACACTCCGTTCCTCTCTCAAAAGTATCAATAAACCCGTGTGCCCTCGCAACCTGTATTTTCTCTTTCTATAATCCTGTAATAAGAAACCAATGAATGTATAAAAGGGAAGGCTTCATTACCAGATAGTCAACTCTTCAAGTTTCAATTTCTTTTCCCACTCGCTGATAGTGAGTTGACGCAGGTCGGAGGCTTGCATACCCTCAGGAATTGCATTCTGAGCGAGGTTAATATAAGGGGCACAGGTAAGAGCGCAACCTACCTGATGAGGTTCTACGAATGTGTATTTGTAACCTACATAGATACGTTCGTATTCCACTCCCTGATCTTGTCCGCACAAGGCAATACTATTGGTCACTTTGCGAAGAGTACCTTCAAGATAGCCAATCATCTCAGACTCTGTAGTAGAATCATTTCCGTAGGTATTGGCATCTTCTATGAAAAGAGAAGAACCTTTACTACGGTTTTTCAGAATAGCAATACCTATGGCAGACCATACCCATAGCGGACCACGGGCAGTGACATCCTTATTAGCACAGATAATGTGTGAACCGGGCATAGGCGGAAAACGGCGTTGTTGCTCTTTACCGAACAAGCGCTCGGTAGCTTCGAGTAGCGGACGAACATTGTAAACAGGAATATCAGGTCCATCGGGTTGAGATTGCATGTACATCGGCTTCTCTGCTCCACTTGCAATGTCGTCATGTTTAGCAAGATCAAAACCCCAGACCGCACCATTCAGTCCACAAAAAGAAGAGACAGTAAGCATGTTGATCTGACCAATATAAGCATCATTCTTCTCGCAACGGTCATAAGAAACAATGTTCTCGGTTACTGTATCGAGGTCTTTCACATCGACTGTACCGACGGAGAGCTTCATGGTAGAGATGTATCCCTCACCAGCACCGGGATTCATATATCCTATACAAAATTCTTTACTTGGCCCCACGGCCTGATTAATCACTTTTGAGGCATCATACTTGATGTCAGCTACTAAATCTTTCATATTACTATTGGTTTAGATGTTGCTCATAGAACAACGTTTAACACAGAATGATTAGCCCCAATAGTCTAAAGAATCAAAAAAAAACGAAACGTACTTCCCGCACGGGGAGGTTCGGTAAGCGATGGAAAAAAAGAAATATACCGATCAGTTTTCAACAACATATCAATTCCTCCGTTCAAGGTAGTGTATTCTGATAAAAGTAGCATTATCCATATAAAAGTATTCTTCCATATTTTTTTCAAAATTCTGCATACTGGTTGGATAAAATTATTCATGATTTCACCTATACTAAATTAACAAAAAAATAGCCGAAATCACCTTTAAAGATGACCCTGGCTATTTTCACACTCTGCCTCCAAGAAGAATTACTTCTTTCCCCTTCTCACATAATAAGGAACAAACAAAATTAGAATAATCTCTTTTATTTTTCCCCCGATTATATTTAACGTATGATGCTCCAAAATGTCTGAAATATAATTTTAAAATACTCCTTCACCGAACGATTACATATATATTTCATATTATACCGTATTTTATCGGGCATAATCTGTTCTATATATGCTTTGTCGGGATCTGAAGCCCCTCCAAGAATCGTATTTTCATCTACATATTCAATAGAAGCATAATCCGTAATTCCCGGACGTACACTCAATACCTTCTTCTGTTCATCGGAATATAAATCCACATATTTACGAACCTCAGGACGTGGTCCCACCAAACTCATATCACCTTTCAGCACATTAAACAATTGAGGCAATTCATCCAATTTATACTTCCGAATAAAGTATCCGGTACGGGTTATTCTGGGATCTCTCCCCCCTACCGTTATCAACCCCTTCTTATCAGCTCCCATACGCATTGAACGGAATTTATAGACATAAAAATCCCGCCCGTATTGTCCCACACGGAGCTGTTTATAGAAACCGCCTCCTTTACTTTCGAGGCAAATGGCTATATAAAGAAGAAGAAAGACAGGAGAAAGTAATAAAATTCCCAAAAGGGAAAAAACGATATCAAAAAAACGAATCAAGAAGCTTATCTGTTTAGTGTTTGTAAATATACTATCTGTTTTTTGCAATCACGGTCGTATAGGCCGCCTTTACAGTATCAATAATGAATTTTAATTTTTCACTATCCAATTGGGGATATATCGGCAACGATATCTCACTCTTAAAGTTCTGATAAGCCTGTGGATAATCCTTAATATCATATCCCATCGATTTAAAGAACGACAACATCGGCATCGGTATAAAGTGTACATTCACAGCCACTTCACTTTTAGCGATCTCATCAATCATCCGGTCGCGTTGTTCTTCGGTAAAACCTTTAACGCGTAAAGCATAAATATGATAAGAACTTTCTTTTTCTCCATCCACAGAAGGTGGAACAATAGCCCAGTCACAAGCCGAAAAAGCATTATTGTAAGTATCGAAGACCCGTTTTCTCTCTTTTAGTAACTCCGAATATTCCCGTATTTGCGCCAGTCCGATGGCAGCATTCACATCAGCCATATTGATTTTCATTCCGAAACCAACAATATCATAACGCCATCCTCCGGCTTTTGATTTTGAAAAAGCATCCTTAGTCTGGCAGTTTAGGCTCATCATCCGTAGTTCCTTATATAATTCTGCATTATCAAACGGATTGGGCAAGTTCAAACAAATGGCTCCACCTTCAGCAGTAGTCACATTTTTCACGGCATGGAGTGAAAAGATAGCTATATCAGTTTCACAACCGGTACGCTGATGACTACTGTAGCGTGCTCCCAAAGAGTGGGCAGCATCATTCATCACCAAGATACGTCCCAATTTTTCTTGCACGGAAGATTCCGCACGGAACAATTTTATCATTTCAGATTCCTGCACCAGTGCCATGATCTTTTCATAATCGCAAGGAAAGCCGGCAATATCTACCGGAATAATTGCCTTTGTTTTAGAAGTAATAGCTTTACGAACAGCCTCCACCGAAATATTAAAATCCGTTCCAGAATCCACCATTACAGGTTTAGCTCCGGCATGAAGCACCGCCAACGCCGTTGCACTATAAGTATAGGCAGGAACGATCACTTCATCGCCCTCCTTCACTCCCAGCCAACGCAACATCATAATAGCTCCTGATGTCCAGGAATTGACACAAAGTACTTCTTTTGCTCCCGAAAAAGATTTTATTTCTTCCTCCAAAGCCTTTACTTTCGGACCGGATGTGATCCAACCGGAACGTAACGAATCAACGACTTCGTTGATAACCGCCTCGTCAATATAAGGTGGTGAAAAGGGTATTTTCATAAATGAGTTATTATGATAAAATAAAGTTAGATGCTCTATAATAAGTAATTTCTCTTAATAGAAAAACAATATTGAGCAAACGAATATGCTGTAAAATAACCAAATATTAAGTATTTAATTGAGAGAGGTATTGAAATAGTGCTTTAATCTGTCTAGGTCTATTAAACAAATTTTCTGCAGCATTTTTGCAATTTTCTCTTTTTCGTAACATATCAATATCATTTGAACGAATTAATTTTATATTTTCAATTAATTTCTCATAGTCTCTTGAACGAGAAACCCAACCTAAACAATTTTCTTCAATTATACGCTGCCCTTCTCCTTCACCAGCAAATAAGATAGGAACTCCTGCAGCCATAGATTCATAAATTTTGGAAGGTACAGCTCCGAATATATTTTTCACTAAAGGTATTAAAGTAACATCAGCCTGTTTTAATAAACCTGGTATCTCATCACGCGAAACTCTACCATGAAAAAAAATGCCTCTCTCTGAATTAGTCATCAAAAACTCTTCAATTAAATATTGCTCACCTCCAGCACCATAAATATGAAATTCAGCTCCTAACGATTTAAAATCAATTTTTTGACAAATTTCTAAAATTCCTTGAGCAACCCCCAAAAGTCCGGCATATACAATAATAAGATTACCATTCGTCTTTTTCTTATTTGAGATATTCTGAAAACGTTCTGGCGTAACCCCATTTCTAAAAAGATACGCTTGAGATGCACCATGTTGAGAAACATAGCTGACTATTTCTTGAGATTGCCCCATACATGCTACTGATTTCTTATATAAAAAACATTCTAACTTTTCAAGTATACGATAAATTACTCCATCAGTCAAGACCCCTAACTCTCTTGCAGATAAAGGCCATAAATCAGATATATTCATTATCATTTTAGACTTACAAGTCTTCGATAAGAAATATCCACTCACCCCTAATGTTAAAGGAGGACTTTCAACAATTATAAAATCGAATCTTTTTTTTCGAACGTATTTCAATGAAAACAAAACTGAAAAAGAAAAAGATAGCATACTTAAAACACGAGGCAAAACACGTTTTACATTAGATGCAAACAACCAAAATCTAAATACATCAATCTCATCCAAACTCTCTTTACAAAACCATTTACCTCTATATTCTTTAAATATTTTTCCTGTAGGATAATTTGGCATACCAGTAATAATAGTAATGTCTGCACCACATTTTTTAAGTCCGACAGCCATTTCATAAAGCCGATTTTGAGGTGCTCCCATTTCCGGCTTATAATATTGAGTTAAAATCGCAATTTTCATCTAAGTACGTCAACTATTCGACCAGAAGCTTGACCATCTCCATAAGGATTGACAGCTTTACTCATTTTATCATAATAAGTTTGGTTATCCAACAAAACAGAAACCTCACTAACTATTTTATTATAATCTTTACCTACCAGTTTCACTGTTCCAGCTTCCAATGCTTCCGGTCGTTCTGTTGTATCACGCATTACCAGCACAGGTTTACCCAATCCGGGAGCCTCCTCTTGAATACCTCCACTATCAGTCAACACAATGGCTGACTTTTCCATCAAGTAAACAAATGATAGATATTCCAAAGGTTCTACAAAACAGATATTAGAAAGCTGACTCTCACCAAAAACTTCATAAATAGGTTTACGAACATTGGGATTTAAGTGCATTGGATATATAAAATCTACCTCTGGATATTTTTCAGTTAGAGCTTTTATGGCCTTACAAATTGCAACAAATCCATCACCAAAGTTTTCACGACGATGTCCTGTTATTAATACCAGTCGCTTACCGTTATGCAATCGATTTACATCGTAACCGGACAATAATAATGCTTCACTTAGTTCTCTCTCCAAGAGTTTATCTTTTTTTATTCTATCCACTACCACATGGAGAGCATCAATTACAGTATTACCTGTAACAATTATCTTTTCATCTGTTATCCCCTCTTTCAACAAATTCTCCCGACTAAGCTGCGTAGGAGAAAAATGATAAGTCGCAATGCGCCCCGTTATCTGACGATTCATTTCTTCAGGCCAAGGACTATAAATATTAAATGTACGTAATCCTGCTTCCACATGCCCGACTGGTATTTGTTGATAAAAAGCCGCAAGAGCTGCTGCTGTAGAAGTTGTCGTATCACCATGTACCAACACAATATCCGGAAGGACTTCTTTCAAAACCTTACGCATTCCAATAAGTACACGTGAAGTCACATCATACAAATCTTGCCCTGATTTCATTATATTCAAATCATAATCAGGAGTTATATTAAAGAGATGTAATACTTGGTCAAGCATCTCTCGATGTTGACCAGTAACACATACAATTGTTTGAAATGCCACCAAATCTTTTTGGAATTCTTTTACTAAAGGAGCCATTTTTATAGCTTCTGGGCGAGTGCCAAAAACCAACATTACTTTTTTCATACGTATAACGATATAAGTTTATTATAAAAAAATCCTACTTTTTATAAACTCCACAAAAATCTAGAATTACCTTTTTATTATCATATGGTAAAGACTTAAACACTGAATGAGCCACTAAAAAAACTACAATATCTGCTTTCTTGTAAGCTTTCTTATAATCAGTTAACTTAAAAACTTTATGTTCAACGACATTAGGCTCCACTATTAATAAATCAGCATTATTACAACTTTGCATAACCTTTGTAGTAATATACTTTGCCGGAGCTTCACGTAAATCATCAATATCTGGTTTAAAAGATAGTCCCATCATCGCAATAGTAGGTCTACGATGATGTTCCAATTCAAATCTCAGCATTGCATTTTCAACTTTCTCCGCACACCAAAATGCCTTATAATTATTTATCTCACGTGCTTTCGCTATTAACTGGGATTCTATCGGAAAATCTGTTGTTATAAAATAGGGATCCACTGCAATACAATGACCACCAACACCACAGCCCGGCTGTAGAATATTCACACGAGGATGTTTATTTGCCAAAGAAATCAACTCCCAAACATTAATACCAGCTTTATCACAAATTAAAGAAAGCTCATTTGCAAATGCAATCTGTACATCGCGTGAAGAATTTTCTGTCAATTTACACATCTCTGCAGTTTTACAATGGGTCCGATGAAGTGTCCCTTGTACAAATTTGTTATAAAAAGCAATAGCTTTATCAGTAGAAGCCTCATCTATTCCTCCAATTACACGATCATTATGAACCAATTCATAAATAACATTTCCTGGCAATACACGTTCAGGGCAGTAAGCAATATAAATTTTATCTTTTAACTCTGGACGAAGAGCAAATATTAAATGAGCCATCGTGTTTGTTGTACCAATAGGAGAAGTAGACTCAATAACATACAAATCTCCTTCCTTTAACAATGGAATTATAGCACGTGTTGCAGCTTCGACAAAAGAAATATCCGGTTCATGATTCCCTTTAAAAGGAGTGGGGACTACTATAAAATAGGCATCACTAACCTCTGGCACTGTAGATGCTTTTAATAATCCGTTACCAACTACTTCTTGAAGTATCTCTTGCATACCGGGCTCTATTATGTGTAATTGACCTTGATTAGTCATATCTACAACAACAGGATTAATGTCAACCCCGATAACTTGAATACCATGTTTGGCTGCAATGATGGCTGTAGGAAGACCTATATAACCAAGGCCCATAAAACATGCTTTCATAATCAAATTAATTTATGTATTATTTTTAAACAAATTACTAAATTTTATTACAACCTATAAAAAAATTCTTTGCAAATAAAAATGGTGATATATATTTCCAGTAGTTCTTTAAATAGACTACTCCCATTAATAATAGAGAAAACTGTCCATATAGGCGTTTTATCAATGCGCCATGATATTGAATAAACTCATCGTCATGTCGTACCAATTTCCCTGAAGACTCGAAAGGATGTTGAGATACATAAACAGGATAGTATCTTACATTCATCCCAACATTCAAACAATCCATTATAAACACAGCTTCTTCACCTCCATAAGCAAACAAAGAACTTCCAAGCCCAAACCTTATGTCAAAAATGACATTGAATTGCAAAATACTAGATCTTTTCACAATTATTTCAATACTACTGATCTTAGTAACATTCCATTTCTTTATTGTTCGACTATAAGAAGGGTATGCTTTATAATCTACATTTGTATCTGTTTTTATTTTACCTATGCAAACATCCAAACGTGAATCTTTGAGGAATATACCTTTTACAGTATCAATATATTGATACGTGTATTTGACATCATCGTCAGCAATAAAACAAATATCACCTTTGGCATGATTTAAACAAGCATTACGGTTTAAAGAAAGTCCCTTAGATTTTATTTGAAAAACAGCAACATCCTTGCGCTTCAACTCCAAAGGGATGTAATCATAATCGCTATTCGTAATTTGATGAGAAACAACGTAATGAATATCTTTTCGATAATCAAGTAATACCTCTTTTACGCGATTTATACCTTCATTAAATGTACAAATAAGAATATCGACATTCATAAAAATCTATGTGTATCAATTGAGAAAATAAGAATCATACAAATATTCCCCTTTAGCAAAAAAAGTTACTTTTAATGCATATACCATATATATAAAAAGTAATAATGACAGAAATTTAAAAGTAGATTGGCGTTTCAACGCAATAATTAAATAAACTAATGGTATGCACATCAAAAATTCAAAATACATGCCAAACCGATTCGTAAGAGATAAATTTAAAGCCATTAATCTAACTGAAAAAGAAATAATACCAATGATAAATAAATATCGATGAAAACAAGGAAAATCTAAAAATTTTACTTTTCTTATTGAATACATAAATACAGGAACAAAAGCATATTTTATAAGTTTATCATTGATTCCTACTTCCTGTATATAACCATTTTCTATGTAGCCATCATAAAACGAATATTCCATAATAAATCCAATAAAACTATTATAAAGCGGAACAGCACTTATAATCACACCAATAATAATGATCAAATATAAAATTTTAGAAGTTCGGATATTCTTCAAGAAAAAAAACAATAATAAAAATAAGGATAACAATAAAGCAGACTTATGAATAAGTACTGAAGCAAGCATCAAAAGACTCATGACAACATAATTACGATTTAGCATTTTCAATACGGATAATGTAAAAAAATACATAGCAAAATACTGTCGTATACCATTCATTTGATTATTAAATATTGTTGAGAAACAAATATATACAACAAATAAAACCCAAATATTTTTATTGGAAACAATCAATTGTGATATATAAAAATACAATATAACCTCAATAAAGACAATCACTAAAAGAATTCCTTGCCCGTATATTCCAATATTATGACAAAATCGAATTAAAAAAACGAATAACAATTCACCATTATCAATATATCTAGATAAACTTTCTCTACCTACAAATAATTTCATATAAGAGAAATAGTCTGTACCCACATTATATTGTCCACCTATAATTATTACCCAGAGTAATATAATAGGTGTTAAGAGGAGATAATACTTATATAATTTAGTAGAATATTTTCCTAAAAAATAAAAGTAAACCTGAGAATAGAACAAAAAAAACAGATAAACCACTTAGGATAACTTTAAAGAATACAAGTGTCTGCCCCTATTATAAATCGAATCAAAAAAAATTTCTTGTCCATTAAACGTCCACTTAGGATGTAAATCACATCTCATCTCTCGACTATACAATAGCGAATGATGAAAAGTACCTAAACACAAACTTTTATTCATTGAAAAATCATATAATAATAAATATTGAGTACATGAATTATCAGGATATGAATCAGTTACCAAAAGGCCATTCTTTACAGTAGGATGTCCATCACCGAATGACTGAAGTTCTACGTTTTGTATAGGAGTAATTTTAACGGGATATAAATCTATTACATAATACATATCTCCGATATCAAAACGTCTCATATAAACAATGATCTGTTTATTATCAATCCAACTATAATGACTCACCATATCATTATCACTTAAAAGACTTATTTTCTGTGATTCGAATTCATAAAGAAAAAGTCGGTCTATCTTTTTACCTTTAATAAAAAAACGATGAAGAAAAATAAAACTTTCTCCGCTTGGAGAAAACATAATATGATTTACCTTATGTGCAGTTACTTCTTCAATATCATAACGAATTGGAAAAGTTTGCAACAATCTCTCTATAGATAATAGCAAGATACAGGAATTGCACTCTAAATCTACTATATAAACACCATCATTACTTATATCTTTCAATTCCTCCTTACTCATGGCAACATTAAAATACCCATAATCTGGACGCAAAAGAGCCAAACGACTAAAATTTAGAGATAAAGCTTTATTATTACAGACATCATAAACAGGATAATCTATCGAAGTACTTATATTCATTTGTACATCATACAATTCTGAATAATATCTTTTTTTAACCAAATCATAATTATTAAATATAAATCTATACTTTCCTATCCATTGTACCTTCGAGCCTTGCTGCCAATTGTATGCATATACAAGAAAACGCTTCACTATTACATTATTAACACAATCAAAAACAATTAGATTTATCGGGCAGTTAGGGTTTGGTTTCTTTTTTGTAGAATGAGAAGTTGAGTAATAAAGAATATATTCACCTGTTTCATTTTTAGGAGATTTATCATAATATCCAAAAAATGTTTCATTTTTTCCATCCTCATATCTGATCAGTTCGTACTTGCTATCCACATGCTTGAAACTAATATGAGGTAAATATTTAATAAACGATAGTATCAGATTTATAAAGTGTACCAAACAAGGATACTTTTTGATTTCAGACTTCAACCATTTTACAGTCCTCATTGGAATAATATTTTTTAGAATAAATAAAAGCAAATATAGTTATTAAAGACACCAAAATAAAATTAGATATTAATGCAATAACAGCAGCAGCCTGGGCACCATAAAGAGGAAGATAAATATAATTTAAAACAATGTTAATAGCCAATGGAGTAATATATATCAGAACTCTTTTTTTATACCACGCTCCACTTTCTAATATCTGAGAGCCCCATACTGCAAATAAACGCATTGGCAGATACCATACCAAAAGATTCAATAACAAAGCAGAATTACCATAAGCTGTTCCATATAACAATTTTATAATAGAATCAGAAAGAAATGTTGCCAATAAAGCACATAAAATTACAAAGAAGGTAAGATAAGTAATATACTTCAATAGCTTCATCCGAAAACTTCTCAAATGTATTTTCTGAACAGAATTAGGAAATAGTGAGGTAGATAACGATTGAATAAAAACAATACCGATCTGGACCATTTGCCAGGCAACACTATAGTATCCTACTTCAGTAGAGCCACAAATCACATTTAACATCTGAATATCAATTTTCAAAGAATATACATATATAATAGATACAATCCCGAAATAGAAAGATATATAAAATACTTTTCTAATATACGGTATATCAATTATAAATTGATACTGATACCCGTAACGCCTCTTCAGCCATTTCATTTTAAATAATATGGAACATAAAAAGCCTAACAAAGTAGATATGACCAGATTAGTTAGTTGTAAACCAAACAAAACATTTAATAAAATAAAGCTTCCAATATAAACTACAATTTTCACTAACTCGCCAAATGCAACAAACTTTAATTCTTGTTTAACCCAAAAGAAAGAATAACAGTGATCTTCCAATGGTTGCAATAATACCATTATTGCAAGAATCATTATCAAAGGAAAATTAACTGTGTCCCAATATAAAAAATAACAAATAGTAATGCAAAAGACGAAAGAAATAATACTAAAAACAAATCTGGCAGGAAGAATCTTGTTAAAAAGCTCTATTTGATTATCCAAATTTCGTGAAGCCTCCCTTACAATTGCCATTTGAAGACCAAATGTTGCAAAAATCAAAAAAAGACCTACATATTCTGTAGAAGAAGAAATATATCCATAACCATTCGGACCTAATATTCGTGCAACATAGATATAAAATAAAAAAAGCACGATTTTAGTTATTAAACTCGAAGAAACAAGATATGCGATGTTACCGATTACTTTATTTTTTACCATATCGACTTATCTTTTAAAGAAGGAATTATAACCTCTCTCACTATGTTCTTCCACGAATATTGTTTCATAGACTGAGTAATATCAGTAAATACAAACCTACTTCTTTCTCTATATAATTTCTCCAGCGCAAGAAAAAAAGCATCCGGGTTATCATCACACAGTACTCCATTCTTAGAGCATATAAGTTGTTTATTGGCATCTGTATTCGTAGCCAGGCAAACAAGTCCGGATAATGCATATTCAAAAACTTTTGTCGAAGGCTGGTTATTATAATATTTCACCATAGGTATATATGCGATTCCAATATTGGCTTTAGCAAAATAAGTAGAAAATTCCGTATATGTTTTACGACCTACATAGTTAACATAATCATTCAAATGGCATGTGTTAATAGCATTTTTTATATTACGGATTTCATCCTCATCTCCATATCCGATTATAGTATAAGTTATCTTTAGACGTGAAGCGTACTTGTCACAAAACTTTTTTAATCCGTAAATGGTTTCATAAATACGTCTGAAGTTAAAAGTACCAACATAAAGTAGATTGAAATCATGTTCATAACTTTTTGACTGGACCGAGTACACATCTGCCCCTAATGGTAGATAGACAATTTTCTTCATATTTAAATGAAGCATCCGAGCCAACTCTAAAGATAAAATATAAATATGACTAAAAAAATAACTTTCAAATGTCAGCAGAGCATTTAATAAAACAGACTTTACTCTCGACTTATTTACAGCACCAGTTCTAATATCTAAGAACACTCTTTTCTTTCTTCTCAGATTCAGAAGAAGTACTGAAATAAATGGAATATACTTTAAAATAATAATAGTATTGATATCTAATGTATTCAAATACTGCTTTGACTTTCTTATATATGAAATAGTATTCGAAAACACAGATTTTTCATTTATTGATAGATATTCAATTGTAACGTCTGGTATTTCCTCAATTCTTGGTAACCCTTTATCAACAGAAAGAACTGTTACATCAAAACCATACTCTGATAAATATTTAGCATATTGATAATATCCCGCTGCATATCCAAATTGATCAGGAATTACAAAACAAATTTTAGTTCTCACAATAACAAACTCCTATTTATAATCTACCTGCCACCATTTTAGAATTTAGTACTCCTTTCACATCATATATAACACTAGAAGAATTTACAAAACGATTTATATCAAGATTTTCAAAATCTTCATGTGCTACTGCCAAAATAACAGCATCAAATTTACTACTCAATAACTCATTAGTAGTTTTAATACTATATTCTTTCTCTACAATCATCGGATTCGCCCAAGGATCGTATACGGATATATTCACTCCATACTCCTTTAGTGCATGATAAATATCAATTACTTTCGTATTTCTTACATCTGGGCAGTTTTCTTTGAATGTAAAACCAAGAATAAGTATATTGGAATTTAATACTTGGATACCTCTTTTCAACATAAGTTTTACGACTTGATTAGCTACATATTCGCCCATCCCATCATTCATTCTACGCCCAGCAAGAATAATTTCAGGATTATAGCCATATCGTTGAGCACATTGTGCTAAATAATACGGGTCCACCCCAATACAGTGGCCGCCCACCAATCCTGGTTTGAATGGTAAAAAATTCCATTTTGTAGAAGCTGCCTCCAGGACATCCTGTGTATCTATTCCCATTCTTGTGAATATTTTGGATAATTCGTTGACGAAAGCAATATTGATGTCACGCTGTGAATTTTCAATCACTTTAGCAGCTTCGGCAACCTTTATAGTAGGTGCAGAATGTGTTCCGGCTGTGATAACCGATGCATATACATCATCAACTATACGAGCAATCTCAGGAGTAGAGCCCGATGTTACTTTCTTGATTTTTTCTACAGTGTGTAATTTATCTCCCGGATTAATACGTTCCGGCGAATATCCTGCAAAAAAATCGATATTATATTTCAATCCAGACACCTTCTCAACAACCGGAATGCATTCATCTTCAGTTACACCAGGATAGACAGTAGACTCATAAACCACAATATCACCTTCAGAAATAACCTTACCAACAGATTCACTCGCTTTGTACAGAGGTGTTAAATCCGGATTGTGATTTTCGTCAACAGGGGTAGGAACCGCAACTACATAAAAATTACAATCTCTTATATCCTCAATGTTAGAAGTACATACAAAACCATTTTCAATTGCAGATCGAAGTAGCTCATCAGCTACCTCTAAAGTCGCATCATGTCCCTCCATTAAAGCAGTAACACGTGCTTGATTCATATCAAAACCAACAGTTTTATATTTTGTTGAAAACAGACGAGCCAAAGGAAGTCCGACGTAACCTAATCCGATTACGGCAATTTTTATTGTATCCATAAATATTTTACGATTTAATGATTATAAAATCAGATATTCTCCCAGTACCATTTTACAGCCTCTTTTAATCCATCTTTCATGCAATATTGCGGATCATAATTTAAAAGAGTTTTAGCTTTATCAATAGATGCCAAAGAATGGGGAATATCCCCCTGACGATTAGGGCCATGTGCTATTTCTACCTGGCTTATTTCCGGATCAAATTCACTCAAATACATTTTCAGATAACTAACCAATTGGTTCAATGTCGTACGTTCTCCAAATGCCGTATTGTATATCTGATTAACAGCTGCCGGGTTAGTAGTTGTCAATGCCAACATATTCATTTGTATTACATTATCAATATATGTAAAATCACGGCTATATTCTCCATCTCCATTTATAACAGGACTTTCGTGTTTCATAAACTTTTTTACAAATAATGGAATAACAGCTGCATATGCTCCAAATGGGTCTTGACGTCTACCAAAAACATTAAAATATCTCAATCCTATGTATTCAAAATTATAGGTACGTGCAAAAACATCTGCATAAAGCTCATCTACATACTTAGTAATTGCATAGGGAGAAAGAGGGTTTCCAATTATATTTTCTACTTTAGGAAGTGACTGACTATCACCATAAGTAGAGGAACTTGCAGCAAAAACAAAACGTTTAATTCCAGCATCTCGCGAAACTACAATCATATTAAGAAAACCTCCAATATTAACTTCATTGGTAGTAATGGGATCTTTAATACTACGTGGAACAGAACCTAAAGCCGCTTCATGTAAAACATATTCCATCCCATCCACCGCCTTTCTACAGTCTTCTATATTACGTATATCTCCTACAGATAACTCGAAAGAATCAGGATATTTTTTCATTAAGGGTAATAAATTCTCAACCTTTCCAGTAATAAAATTATCAAGACATCTTACCTGGTGCCCTTCCTTTAGTAAATACTCACAAAGGTTAGAACCGATAAAACCAGCTCCACCCGTCACTAATACCTTCATATCTTTTTATATTGTAATTATTTTACTTTAATTCCGATTAGACAAAAGTTAGGAAAGCATATAAAATTCAATTACATTCTTCCCAATTCGGATACGGATATTCTTCCAGATTCTTCAAATATTCAATAATCCCCTGTTCTTCTTCCGATAGCTCTTTACCGTTCCAGCTCTCAATTATTATGTATGCTTCTCGGATAAGCTCCTCTTCAAACACTTCCCCATAACAATACGTTAGCAATTGTACCTTTAGCAATGAGGCAGACAAGTGTTTAAGTACTTCCCAGCAACGATTCAAAATTGTTTGAATACGCTCTTCCTTATCCCCATCATTGTAAATCGTAGCATTATATCCTTTCAAGAGCGCCAGACACAGCGAAGCTTCCTCTTCAAAGGTACTACCGCGCTGGTGATATAAGGCATTGGCTTTTTGAAAAACCTCGTGGTTCAAGCGAGTAAAATCATCGCTGTAAATAGGAGTATCGTCTATACCGAGATAAAGCAACTCGTCCGCCAAGGTAGACAAGGCGGAAACTTCAGATTCTAATGAATTCATATATCAATGATTATTTTTCAATAATAGGTTCAACAAGGGAAGGATGAATGAAAGTAGTGGCAACGGCCATCACTCCATCAATGGATACAACGACGCGACGGTCATTCCTCACACGAACAAATTCGCCTTCAACACCGGCGAAAACGCCACCGATGATACGTACACGGGTTCCCTTACGGAGTGCCGGCTCAGAAGGATCGAGATAGAGTAAAGCTTGATCGTGATTCCCTGAAATAGCAATAAAACTGCGCATCTGAGAGTCTGGAATGATAATGGGACGATGACACTCACGATTCATAATATAACGAATAGGCAACGTTGTACCGTGCAACTCCTTCATAGCATCAATACGGTTACGGGAAGAATAAACAAATATAAGATTATGAACTGCAGGAACTAATTTACGTACGCGGCGTTCGTTTTTCAAAATAAATTCATAACGCATAGGGATAAAGTTTTCGATACCCTCGCTATCAAGATATGATTTCAAGGTAAGCTCACGGCCGTAAGTGACACGCAGAGCGTACCAGCAAATAGTTGTTTTATCGTTCACAAAAGGATATTCTTTGGGGACACCAGAAGAGTGAAATACCTCCCGGCTAAATTATGTAATGCGAATATTGATGAAGATCTTAATGCATTCATATCATTTCAAAACACTCCACTATCGCAGAAGGAGGTACATGAAATAACTATATTACTTAAAATATTGTAAACGAATCATTTAAATAGAAATAGTGTTTCAATAAACGTTCGTTTAATGACACATGTTTTTTTTAAAGATTTCAAACAGATAACGATTATAGAATAATAGGTTAAACCACCAATTTTATCAATCTGATAATATATTGAATATAAGAAATTTACATCTCTATTTTTCAATACCCTCAAAAATAATCATAAGAATATTTTGGCATTTCAGATATACGTTTTAACTTTGTGTCATTAAACGAACGTTTATTGAAACACTTTTCCAATTCAAAATTTCAAGCACTACCACCATATCAGCATTTATCTAAGATTTTTCTACTTTATATCTAAGTAATGATCTAATTTAAACTCTTCTCCTCTCAAACATAATTCTACCATACTGGCACATTGAAAACAGATACCAATAAATATTTGTCTTTGAAAGGCATGAAGTAATAAAAAAGCGGCTGGTTCATCACAAACCAGCCGCTTTTTTATTATCGCTCGGCGTATCTCCCCGTGCGGGAAGCACCACTAAATGCCTAATGATTTCATTACAGCTTTGATCTTCTCGTCAGCGGCAGCATCGGCACTGGCAAAGCAGTTACGACAGCCCATCTCACCCTTCACCTCGATATAGAACTTAATCTTAGGTTCTGTTCCCGACGGACGGATAGAAACCTTATCACCATCTTCTGTGAAATACTGAAGAACATTTGATTTATCCGGCATATCAATCTTCGTCACACGACCGTCAGCATCAATCTGCTTCAAAGTCTGGAAGTCCTTCCAAAGAATTACTTTAGAACCAGCTAATTCGCGTGGAGGATTGTTGCGGAAGTCTACCATCATCTGTTTGATCTCTTCGGCACCGCTCTTACCCGGCTTCACTACGCTGATACCCTTTTCTTTAGAGAATCCGTATTCTACGTAGATATCCAACAGCATTTCATACAATGACTTACCGTTATCTTTTGCCCATGCAGCTATTTCAGAGATGAGACAACAAGCAGAAACGGCATCTTTATCACGAACGAAATCTTCGGCAAGGAAACCATAGCTTTCTTCTCCACCACCGATATATACTTTTTCACCCTCACGCAGACGAATTTCACGGGCAATCCATTTGAAACCGGTGTAGCAATCGAGCATTTCAATATTATTCTTTTCAGCAATCTTCTTGATAAGTTCAGTAGTTACGATGGTCTTCACAACGAACTCCTTGCCGGTCATCTTACCCAACTTCTTGTACTGAGTGATGATGTAATACAGATACATCAGACAAGTCTGGTTACCATTGATAAGTACCCACTCACCCTTATCGTCTTTGCAGGCAATACCTACACGGTCGGCATCAGGATCACTTGCCATCACCAAGTCGGCATCTATCTCTTTAGCCAGATTCACAGCCATAGTCAATGCTTCAGCATTTTCCGGATTCGGAGAAACTACAGTCGGGAAGTTACCATCCTTAATCATCTGTTCGGGAACGGTATATACATTCTCAAATCCCCACATCTTCAATGCACGCGGAATAAGTTTCATACCCGTACCATGAATCGGTGTATAGACAATCTTCATATCTTTCTGGTGAGCAATAGCCTCCGGATCGATAGAGATAGTCTTTACCATATCCAAATAAGGTTTGTCGATGTCTTCACCAACAATCTGAATCAAATCAGGATTACCCTTAAAATTAATATCGGCAGCAGAAGTAACCTTGTTTACTTCGTCAATAATCCCTTTGTCATGCGGAGCCAATACTTGTGCACCATCGTCCCAGTACGCCTTATAACCGTTGTATTCTTTCGGGTTGTGAGAAGCTGTCAGGATGATACCACTCTGACAACCAAGATGACGAATGGCAAATGACATTTCCGGTGTAGGGCGCATATCCTCAAACAAATACACTTTAATACCATTACCAGAGAATATATCAGCAGAGATACGGGCAAAAAGATCACTGTTGTTACGGCAATCATATCCTACCACTACAGAAATCTGAGAGAGATCTTTGAAATTCTTCTTCAGATAGTTGGAAAGTCCCTGCGTAGCAGCACCCACTGTATAGATATTCATACGGTTGCTACCAACACCCATGATACCGCGTAAACCGCCTGTACCAAATTCTAGGTCTTTATAGAATGCTTCTATCAACTCAGTTTTATCTTCGTTTGCCAACATACGTTTCACTTCAGCCTGAGTTTCGGCATCATAGGCCGGGGTTAGCCATTTTTCGGCTTTCTCAGTTACCTGCTTGATGAGTTCCTGATTCTCCATTTAGATTGTTATTTATTGGTTAATGTTTGATTAATCTTTTCTCAGAGTCACAAATGTAAAAGAATAAAATAAGAATTCCTAATAAATAATTTTAAATAATCTATTATTTACTCTTTCACTTTATAGCGTTCACCCGTCTGTTTTACGTATTCTTCAAGGAATTCTTTCGGATAACCCGGACGGATAACACCTGCCGGCTGACCAATAGAGTTGCGCTCAAATTTACCATCTTTCATTTTACGAATCACTCCGTCAGCATATTTCACGATAATGAACTCGCCCAACCGTTTCCAGGTGTCAAAAGTGCTTTGTGCCGTCATATTGGTATAATTGGTCAAAAAAGCTTTTGCTTCATCCGGATTTTTCTGATAAAGACGGGTAGCCATACTCTCAATACCGGCCTGTGCCTCATGGAAGGTACCTTCCAATTCGTGCTGTGTAGCACGGATATCACCAATCATAAGATCATAGCGGGGATATACCATATTGGATACCCAATTGAAAATCCAGAAAGAAGAATCCCAGGAGAAAGTAATATAATCGGCTCCACCTACGCGGGTATAACATACTGGAACTTTATCCGTACAACAATATACCGGAGTGAAAACTGTCATATTCGCATCATCCGTACCAAACCAGAGCACTCCACCCACTGCATCGGGCATACTGGCACGCATCTGTGCCACAAATACAAAACCACTCTGTTGGGTAGAAATAGGACGCTCATTGAAATATTCCTGACCATCTACCTTGAAATTCAACGGAGAGAGACGATAAGGGGTTTTATAAGGGCCGGCACCAAAATCATTGCTAATATCGAACGGAGTTCCCTCATAATGATCACGCATTGCATTCTGCACATCCTGCACGGAGATTTTACGATTCGGTTTTATAAACAATGGCATGGGGTCATTTGTCTCACCCTGTATATAGGGAAGGAATGCCTTACCCTGATCTGTGAACATATTGAAGTAACTCCACACACGGGCCTCACAAAAGCGGCGTGCACCAAAATCAAGCGGAGCATAGGCATCGGCAAAACTAAAATCTTTATTCACACCGCTGAAGTATCCTTTCTCGCGGGCAAAAGAAATCACATCCGGCGAATAGAGGCAATTCTCCTTATCATTCATATCAAACTGATGGATGCGCGACTGGTTGGCATGTGCCGAAATACAATCATCGGGCACGCGGACAGCTACCCATACAGCTCCACGGATTCCGGGGCCTTTACCTATCAGTTCCATGATCCATATTTCATTAGGATCGGCAATAGTGAAAGACTCTCCGCTACTATAATACCCATACTCCTGCACGAGATCTGTCATAATCTTGATAGCCTCACGCGCCGTACGCGAACGTTGCAAACCGATATAAATCAGGCTTCCATAATCGATGATACCGGTAGAATCGGCCAGTTCGGGACGTCCGCCGAAAGTTGTTTCACCGATAGTCACCTGAAACTCATTCATATTACCAATGACATTGTAGGTCTGGCGTGCCTGTTCAATCTTTCCGAGATATTTACCGGTATCCCACTCATAAACATCGAGCAAAGTTCCCTTCTTATAGGTAGCAGCCGGATAGTGGTATAATTCTCCGAAGAGCCCGTATGAATCGGCAGAATAGGAAACGATGGTTGAACCATCAGCAGAAGCATTCTTGCCGACAATGAGATTGGTACAGGCGAAAGCATTCGCCACAGCCGCCACAAGAAAGGCAGCACAAAGGATCAGTTTCTTGTTCATTATTGTTATATTACTTAATTATGTGATTATTTACCATACGAAAGTGTTACGCACCACCGTTTCATTGCCACAGTCGTCCGTGGCAACCATCTCTACTGTATGTTTACCGCCTTTCTTCACACGCTTCGGATCAAGCTTGTATACGTACTGTGAACGAATCATATTGGGCCTGCCAAATAACGCATACTTCCCGTCAATGGTTCCGCGATAAGAACGGATTCCGGTAGACTTATCTTTGATAGTATACACTATTTCTCCTGTACGTGCCCAATTCTTTGGATTGACCGGAGTAATCACAGGAGGAACCGTATCTATTGCAACCGTATAAGTGCCTAACTCACGAATGCGCGTTTTCATAAACCCGTCTTCATACTTACCGCCTGCCCCATACAAACCTTTGGGAGTTACACGTGCCACATAATACTTCGTAGCATCCTCTATTGGTTTACGCCGCAAACCAATGCGCAATTCACAACTGCTATGCAATGAAACAGGTTTATCATGCAACTGATAGGTGAAAGCAATGGCACCACTATCGGCTTTTACCTGATAATTCAAAGCAACATCATCATAAAGCATTCCTTTGGGTACAACCAACGTTAACCCCGGTTCTTGCAGAAAATTGGTTTTATCCCAGACAAAGAAATATTTCTCACGGTGTTGTAACGGCTCTATCGGCTGTTTTTTTCCACGCACCGTAAAACGACATCGTGAAGTATTACCAAACGCATCCGTCAGCGTATACAAAAACTGATAGTCTCTTTCTTCATTAATAGTCACCAAACCGCGATTACCATTAGAGGCCTTCAGCAAACGAAGGGTATTTCCCGGATCAATAAACGACTTCATGTATTGTCCGCATGTCCAGGAATTTATCATCCGGTTCTCTTCCTGAGAAAAACGATCCACAGTGCTGCGAAACACCTCTTCCCCATCTACGGTAAGGACAACCGTATGTACTCCGTAACGATTGTGTACACCATCCATGTAGTCGTATGCTTTGATACCGGTGCCAATCACTCCCCAGGCTTCAACAGGATGTGCCACATTAGGTAAGAATGTACGATGTTCCGGACTTCCTTCCACTACCCCTTTGCCCGGTTGAGGAAACAACATAATACCCTCCACTTTCGGTGCAGTCGTATCTTTGATCTTTTTAAGGAAAAAAGGCATCGGATCTACATAATCACCCGTAGCCGTTTCAAAGACATCCAGGTGCAAGTGTGGACCAAAAGAATAGCCTGTGTTACCACTCCACGCAATCTGTTGTCCTGCTTTGACAGGATATTCACCCGGTTCGGGAACAATCTCCACTTCATAGCTCTCCTCTTTATACTGCAAATCTTCTACCCGCTTTGCAATAGCTCCTGTAAATCCGCTAAGGTGCCGATTGATGGTAGAATAGCCATTATCATAACAAACATCGAGTACATACCCCGATCCGTGAGTAACACGAATACGTGAGATATACCCGTCTGCCAACGCCCGAACCGGCTTTCCAATAACACCTCCGGTCTTAAAATCGAGCCCGCCGTGAAAATGATTGGTACGTATTTCTCCGAAATTACCACTCAAAGTCAACGGAAAGTCAAATGGCGGGACAAAAGATGCCTGTGGCTTTTCCTGCGAAAAAGCCTGTACACTACAGATAAGCAACAAAGCTGCAATATATAGTTTCATATAGTTCATTAAGTGGTACTTCAAATTTAATTCATACTATACCAATGTTTTATTGAAACGCAAATGATCGCAGATTTTCGCAGATTAGATGGCTTGCTGCACTTAAGGGACGATATTCTTTGCGTAAATTTGCGATAATCTGCGTTTCAATGATACGATCATTTAATTAGGATACAGTACTTATCTATTTAGAATCACAAATGTACGTCATTCCGGGTAAATATTAAAACCCACCGGCAGAATTAATTCAAAAAACAGCAAGATCGACCTATTATAAACAGAAATAGTCAAAGGCTACTCATTTTTGACAATATGCTGTTAAACATCCGGTTACGAGTAATAACATAAGGATCTTTTCTGTACATTCGCCTATATTTAATCCTTAATACAGTAACATTATGATTATCGGAGTACCAAAGGAGATCAAGAACAATGAGAATCGTGTGGGTATGACACCCTCCGGAGTTGCTGAAGTTGTGAAATGCGGGCATACTGTATATATACAGCATACAGCAGGTATCAACAGCGGCTTTCCGGACGAGGCATACACAGCCGTGGGTGCACAGATTCTGCCGACAATGGAAGAAGTTTATGCCATTGCCGAAATGATTGTGAAAGTGAAGGAGCCGATAGCTCCTGAATACAAGCTTATTAAAAAGGGACAATTGCTGTTCACTTACTTCCACTTCGCCTCCGATAAAGAGTTGACACTGGCAATGATGGAGAATGGTTCTGTATGCCTGGCGTATGAAACAGTAGAAAAGGCAGACCACTCGTTACCCCTGTTAATACCGATGAGTGAAGTTGCCGGACGAATGGCAACCCAGGAGGGGGCCCGTTTTCTGGAACGTCCGCAAGGTGGTAAAGGGATCTTGTTGGGCGGTGTACCTGGCGTAAAACCGGCCAAAGTACTGATTCTTGGTGGCGGTATCGTGGGAAGTAATGCAGCACAAATGGCAGCAGGCATGGGAGCAGACGTAACAATAGCTGATATCAACCTGGCCCGCTTACGTTATTTAAGCGAAACATTACCCAAAAACGTAAAAACACTCTATGCTTCGGAACTACGATTAAAAATGGAATTGCCGACGGTAGATCTCGTGATAGGTTCCGTACTTATTCCGGGAGATAAAGCTCCCCACATCATTACACGTGATATGCTGAAAATGATGCAACCGGGTACGGTATTAGTAGATGTAGCCATTGACCAGGGAGGATGTTTCGAGACTTCACATCCCACCACACATAGTGACCCAACCTATATAGTAGATGGTATCGTACACTACGCCGTAGCCAACATTCCGGGAGCTGTACCATATACCTCTACCTTAGCATTGACAAATGCAACACTACCGTATGTAAAAGCTCTTGCCGGAAAAGGATGGAAACAAGCCTGTAAAGACGATCCCGCATTAGCACTCGGCCTTAATATCGTAGAAGGAAAAATAGTGTATAAGGCTATAGCGGATGTTTTTGGAATTATTTAGTTGACAATTGACAGTTGACAATTGACAGTTAAAAGTCTTATTTATTAAAAAATTAAAAGTTAGGCTGCGCAATAACAACAGCTACAGCGCAGCCTAACTTTCAATTTTCAACTTTCAATTTTCAACTCTTTAGTCAGTTCCTTCATAACTTCTGCCACCGATTGTTGCTGACGAAACAAAGCAGCTACTTGTCCTATTTCCAGTTCTCCTTCTTCAAGATCACCTTCAAAAATACCTTTCTTCGCACGCCCTCTTCCCAATAGTTCACGCAGTTCATCTGCCGAAGCACCACGCGCCTCAGCTTCTTCTACTGCATCACGAAAATGATTCGTAACCAAACGGGTGGGAGCTAATTTTTTAAGTAATAATTTCGTATCACCTTCATTCAGCCGCAAACAGTATTCTTTGAAAACATCACTGGCAGAACTTTCATAAGTCAGTGCAAAACGGGTACCTATTTGTACACCTTCGGCTCCCAGCACCATAGCAGCCTGAATACCTTCGCTCGTAGCAATACCACCGGCAGCAATCAAAGGGAGAGTCGTAGCACGACGTACTGCCGGAATAAGACAGAATGTAGTTGTCTCTTCACGCCCGTTGTGTCCGCCTGCCTCAAAACCTTCAGCAACAACAGCATCTACTCCGGCTTCTTCACACTTTACAGCAAATTTAGATGAAGACACTACATGGACGACAGTTATTCCACGTTCTTTTAACCAGCCTGTCCACGTTTTAGGATTACCGGCAGAGGTGAATACGATTTTCACTCCTTCTTCGACCACAATATTCATTATCTCCTCAATTTGAGGATACATCAAAGGGATATTTACTCCAAAAGGAAAATCGGTAGCTGCCTTACATTTACGGATGTGCTGGCGAAGAACCTCCGGATGCATAGACCCGGCGCCAATAAGTCCCAATCCACCTGAATTACTTACTGCCGATGCCAGACGCCAACCGCTGCACCACACCATACCGCCCTGAATGATAGGGTAACGAATACCCAATAGAGTAGAAATTCTATTCATAAACTGAATTTGTTTTGATTTTATTTTGTATACCTAATACGTCTTTTATTAAACGCAGAATTAACGCAAATTTTCGCAAACTATAAAGCAACGCAATAATTGAATTAATTCTTTGCGAAAATTTGCGTTAATCTGTGTTTCAACTAAATTATTTGAATACTGAATACTCCTTAACTATTTACTAAACAAATCGGGCTTTCAGATAGTTCAATGAGCGATGGGCTGCAATATAGGCATCGGAATAAGCCTGGTAGTCGAATCCCCATAGGCTTTCAATACCTCTAACGTACGGCCGCGTCGTTCACGCCCTTTCACATCCCAAAAATCTTTTGTAAAGATAGACATAAAATCAAGGCCACCAATGCCCACACCCGCCATTGCACCATTTGCCTGCCCCATCAAAGGATTATATCGCAGGTTCACAGCTTCAATATCGGATGGTACCCCTCCTGTTCTTTTCGGCTTTTGAGGAACTTTTTCCATGTTAGTATAGGATCTCAGCGTCTTTATCCTATAAAAGGGATCGCCCCGCCAGGTATCCTGCCCTACTTTTATCTTTTTTTGATATACCGGATCCCAATCATAAGGTGTATTCGGCTTATAAGGATGCAGGGTAAGCATCTGTCTTTTATTCAGTGGCAACGTATTAGGCAATACAGACGGAAGCGTCGCATCCGGCAACATCCAACTCTTTTCCGTAGACATGAGAGGAGTGCCCATAACGTCAGAACCGAAGTCAATCTGTTTCACAGCCTCCGGGTTCAGTTTAATCTCTTCGCTACCTTGCAGGATTCGATTCAATTTAATAGAATCCTGTGTGGTCCATTCTTGCGAACAGACTACTGAGGCAGTCAGACTGATTAATATAAATAATATAAAGCGCTTCGTCATTCTCTAATGCATTAATCATTTTAATAAGTTAGTAGTACATCCTTCTTTGTCCATCGGGCATGTACTGTCCCGGCCACTGAAAAAATCAGCAGCAATAGATTAAAACGTTTAGCCATGTTCAGTTGTTTAGTCTACCCTACCACCAGCGGTAACCGCTACCACAGAGCGGCTCATCGTAGCAAGGATCAATGGTCCATGCCGTTCGCGGATACTGTCTGTTTTCCCACCAGCGACGGTAACGGACTGCAGCATCCAGCAGTTCTTCATCGGACAAGAAATAGATTGCTTCGTAATTTTCGGCATTCACTTCTACCATATGGCACCCCATTGAAGCCGGAAAGCCCAGACGAATACTTTCTACTGTCCATAAAATACATTCGCCCAAACGGATCTTGCCACTATTACTGTTATATACGGAAGGAAATGAGGGGATCACACTCATATCCTCGGCATAATTCAGCAATTCGGGAATGTCATTTTCGGTAAAATGAGGGACTTCAACAATCCCTTTGTCATTTTTTGTATTATAGGTTCCGGCTTTGAGTTGCTTCACAAAAAGATCAACATCCGGATTATTATAGTCCAGGGTCTCTTTACTGCATCCGGTCAGTGCGAGAACCGCAAAAACGGTGAGCAGCAGTATCCATGTCTTTTTCATAACGTTCGTTCTTTTAATGGTTAATAAGTCATGCGAATTCCGCACATAAGGTTAAAATTCGTGGGACGCTTTGTACGTATCGTTTCAAGTTTTGAATCCGTCTTGAAATGATGCGATACTCCCGGCTCTGCAAAAAGTGCTATCCGGTCATTTACTTTATAGTTAACCCCTACTCCGGCTATTACAGCCAACTGTACAGGCTCATTCTTAAAATCATTATTCGGCGCACCTGCTATACATTTTTCAACTATTCCTCCTATAGAAGCATACAAATCCAGCTTCTTTGTTTCCGCCAGATGCACATTCACTTTTACCGGAACACCTAAATAATGAAGATTCTGATTCTCTGAACGAAGACTTGAATAAGTCAGCCCGGATTCTACTCCCAGATACTTGTTCAACATCTTCTCTACCGTGACACCTGCCATTACAGGCATCTTATATTTCCCGTTTTCTGCCGGAAGAGCCGTACCAACAGCAGCTTTCACAGCCCAGGTACGTGGTTTCTTTACCTCTGCCAACACCGGCTTCACTGGTTGTTCTTCTGTAACAGTAGTAGCAGGCTCATTGTTTACTCCTGCCTTCCAAATATTTTCTCCGGAATTCTCCGTTTCTCTTCCATATCCATGATGACTTGAGGTGGTTGATGAAAAGCTGAATGACAAAGATACAGTTACTGATATCGAATCATCCTCTTCTCCTTCGGACTGAACCAACATAGCATACCGACCGGGAGCCGGTTTCTGCAATACCGGTTCGGTATGGGCAGGTGAGAACGATTGATTCACCCGGTCACCATCCAGATTTCCTACACCGGAAACTGCTAATTGTGTAAATGCCTCTTCTATTTCTTCTTTCGGTGAGAAAAACCAGAAAGCTGCCGAAGACGCTGCCAGCACTAATAAAACAGAGGCTGCCGCAGCTACCCGGAAGAATAGCACACGACGGCGCTGATGGCTACTAACTGCCACATCACGGCTCAACTCTTCCCAAAAGCCATCCCTTACCGTCATCTCGGCATGCCCAAGACGCGAACGGAACAGATCGGTTATTTCATCATTTTCTCTCTTCATGGTTTCTATATTCTTTAATCCTTTTTGCTAACAAATACTTGGCCCGGTGAAGTTGCGAAGTAGACGAATGCTCTTTTATATGAAGCATGCCTGCTATTTCTTTGTGCGACTTCTCCTCAAACACATAGAGGTTAAATACGGTTCGGCATCCATCGGGTAGTTCAGCCACAAACGCCATCAGTTGTTCTTCGGAGATACTGCTTCCTCTATCAGAGGATATATCGGGGATATCGGGCAGTTGTTCTTCATGAACCATCACCTGTGTGATGCGTTTTTGCCGTCGGAGATAATCAAGTGCCTGAGTTACCATCACCCTCGTGATCCATGTAGACAGTGACGCCTCTCCACGAAACGAGAAATTGGTGAATATCTTGATAAAACCGTCGTGCAACACATCATGGGCCGCATCCATATCGCCCGTATAACGGTAACATACCGCCAGCATCTGCTTAGAATAGAGGGTGTAAAGCTCCTTTCGAGCGGAATCTTTCCCTGCCCGACAGTCCTTTATCAGTTCTATCTCGTTTTCCAATGTCAGTGCTTTTTTACGGACGCCTCTCTGCGTCGTTTGTTAGTTAGACGCAGCATTCTGAGAAATGCTGCAATGATAATATTTAAAAGAAGTTAAAGACAAAAAACAATAGACTTTAAGTAGTACTTCAAATTTAGTTCAAACATTTTATTGAAACGCAAATGATCGCAGATTTTCGCAGATTAAATGGCTGCGCTATACCTGAGCGATGATATGCTTTGCGTGAATCTGTGAGTTTCTGCATTTCAATAAGAGTATCATATAATTTTGAACGATTACTTACCTATAACAAACAACCTCCTGCATACTACAATAGATTGAGCATACAGGAGGTTAAGTCTATTTTATTTTATCAGAATCAGTTATCAACAAGCCTTGAAACTCATATCAAGTCCTTTCACCGAGTGCGTCAAAGCACCCACAGAGATAAAGTCCACTCCACATTCGGCATAATCGCGCAATGTATCGAAAGTGATACCGCCGGATGATTCCGTCTCATATTTGCCGGCCACCATCTCAACCGCTTTCTTTGTCATCTCAGGAGTGAAATTATCAAACATGATGCGATCTACTCCACCCAAATCAAGCACTTGTTGCAATTCGTCGAAGTTACGTACTTCAATTTCTATTTTCAGATCTTTGCCTTTCTCCTTGCAATACTCTTTTGCACGAGTGATAGCCTTATCAATGCCACCTGCAAAATCCACATGATTATCTTTCAGGAGGATCATATCAAACAGTCCTATGCGATGATTCACCCCACCACCAATCTTCACAGCCATCTTTTCAAGAATACGCATGCCCGGTGTTGTTTTGCGGGTATCAAGCACATGGGTATTCGTACCTACCAGCTTTTGAGCGTATTTACGGGTCATAGTAGCAATACCGCTCATACGTTGCATTACGTTCAGCATCAGGCGCTCTGTTTGCAATAACGATTGTACTTTTCCTTCTACTATCATTACCACATCACCAGGTTTTACTTCAGTACCGTCATTGATAAACACTTCCACCTTCATAGTGGGATCGAAACGATGAAATATCTCTTTAGCAACTTCAACGCCGGCTAATACACCGGTTTCTTTAATGAGGAGTTTTGATTTCCCCATTGCTGTAGCAGGGATACATGAAAGGGTGGTATGGTCACCATCACCTATATCTTCAGAAAAGGCAAGGTCAATCAACTTGTCTATAAGTTCTTTTTCCTTATTCATTGGTTTTGTCAATTCTTATTTGATGAATTAAATATTTGTTCTGTACTCTTTTGAAGAAACAATTCACCCGAAAGTTTCCATTAGCAGTTGTCAGGGTACCAATGACAAAACTCGATTCGTCACGCTTCCCCTGATGATTTACATTAAAAGTACTGACCTTATTTTCGGTAAAAAAAGTATTCATGGTACTTTCTGCTGCTTGCTTGTCAGCATTCGTCGAGCGGTTCTGAATGATGAGGTCTACCTTATCACCCAGGAATTTGTTCAGCTCCTGAGAGCTTCCTTTTTTAAATGCCAGAACTACACCCACCGGTACATCTTGTGCCAAAAGCGTAGACGCGGAAAAGAGCAATCCGGCAATCCATAAAAGTACTCGTTTTTTCATAACCACAAGCTTTTCAGATATCAGTTTTCAACTAAATCTGGTATCTAATGATACGCAAAGGTAAGCATTTATTGCAGAAAACAATAAAAAATACCTATTTTTGTGCGATAATCAGAACTGTATCAGCATGAAAACGACTTTGCTCGTCGTAGGACGAACGGTAGAACAACATTATATTACTGCTATCAACGACTATATCCAACGTACCAAACGCTTCATATCTTTCGATATGGAAGTCATTCCTGAGCTTAAAAATACCAAAAGCCTCTCGATGGAACAACAGAAAGAGAAAGAAGGAGAACTTATATGCAAAGCCTTACAACCGGGAGACGTGGTGGTGCTACTTGATGAACATGGCAAAGAAATGCGTTCTCTCGAATTTGCCGAATACATGAAACGGAAGATGAATACGGTGAACAAACGGCTGGTGTTCGTCATCGGAGGTCCTTACGGTTTCTCACAGCGAGTATATGATGCCGCACAGGAGAAGATTTCAATGTCGAAAATGACCTTCTCTCATCAGATGATACGCCTTATCTTTGTAGAGCAGATATATCGGGCAATGACAATATTGAATGGAGGACCCTATCATCATGAATAATTGCTTCGGGGAGCCTGCCTTGGATTTCTTTTCAATTTACTATTTGACAAAGTGATATTCCTGACGCCACAGACTCCTCTTGTTTGGACCGACTGGAACACCAGTCATTAAAATCGCCTTCATTTTCATATTCATTTTTTCAGATAACACGGATTATTGTCCATCAGGCAACATTTTCCTTCTTTCTTTCACATTTGCCATACAATATATTATCAAAACCGGCAGATATAATTCTTTTTTCTACCTGAAGACAGATCAAATATCAGTAGCAGTTAGCCTGAAAAAAGGATATTTCCGAAGAAATATTTTTTCCTCGTAGAGTCTCGGAGCGTTTCTCTACGAGACTTGGACCGTTCCTCGTAGAGAAACCGGACTTATCTTACCGGGATAAATGGGTTTACATACCGGGATATAGTACATATCTATGCAGATAGAGCAGAAATATACAACACGGACCGCATATTATTACAAACATTTATGCAATTCGTCCTCTAAAAGGAGTATTTATCTCAAAGCACATGTTATAGAATCAGCCAATAAAAGAGCAAAATGAGAATAATTCTTCGATTTCAAAAGCTTTTGGCACAATTCCTTACTTTAGAAAAGTACAGCATAACAACTCTTTTATTCGTGATTCATCAATCGGTGTTCCGCCATTTGCTCATATTTCGTTCCCGGGCGGCCATAGTTAGCATACGGATAGATGGAAATACCTCCACGCGGAGTAAAGATGCCGGTCACTTCAATATATTTCGGATCCATCAGGCGGATAAGATCTTTCATAATGATATTCACACAATCTTCATGGAAAGCGCCATGGCTACGGAAACTGAAGAGATAAAGTTTCAGGCTCTTGCTTTCCACCATCTTCACATCCGGAAGATAGCTGATACGTATCTCAGCAAAATCCGGCTGTCCGGTAATGGGACAAAGGCTGGTAAACTCAGGACAGTTAAAACGCACCCAGTAATCATTTTCGGGATGCTTATTATCAAAAGCTTCCAATACTTCGGGAGCATAATCTTGCTTGTACTCTGTTTTTCTACCCAAAAGGGAGAGTTGATCTTTTAATTCAGTCATAAAATGAAAAGTTGTGCTTCCCGCACGAGGAAGTACGGCAAGCGATGATTATATATGTTACTCTCTGGTGAGATACTCTTCCAATCCCTGCCGACGCAATTTACATGCCGGACAATGCCCACAGCCATCACCCTGTATACCGTTATAGCAAGTCAATGTATCATTACGGATGATGTCAAGCACCCCTAATTCGTCAGCTAATGCCCAGGTCTGTGCTTTATCAATCCACATCAGCGGAGTATGCAAAACGAACTGCTCATCCATTGCCAGATTCAATGTTACATTGAGAGACTTAATAAAAGCATCCCGGCAATCGGGATAGCCACTGAAATCGGTTTGCGACACACCGGTCACAATATGGTTGATACCTCTTTCACGCGCATATACGGCGGCAATACTAAGAAAAAACAAGTTACGCCCCGGTACAAACGTATTCGGAAAACTATCGGCAGGCTTATCCTGATCCATCTCCATCATTGTATCCGTCAATGAATTGTGCCCCAATTGTCCTATAAAGGAAACATCCATTGCTTCAAATTCCACACCGGCATTACGGGCTATCTCACGTGCCAGTTCTACCTCTTTCTTATGTTTCTGCCCATAAAGAAAACTCAGGGCAACCACTTTCTTAAATTCACGCTTTGCCCAAAACAGGCAGGTCGTTGAATCTTGCCCACCGCTGAACACGACTAAGGCAGTATTTTTATTAATCATAAATTATGACTTTTGAGTAGTGATAAGTGAGTAGTGATAAGTGATTAGTGCCATGCGGATCATAGCGCAGCTTACTAATCACTTATCACTACTCACTTATCACTTATTAAACGTCTTTTATTTTAAGTACATTATAGGAAATATCTTTATCGTAGACATCGCTGCCGTCTATCTTCTTGATAGCATTTACAACCCGAATTGTCACAGGAAGGATAATAACCTCGTACATAGATTTCAGCACGATTTGGATTCCCATCATCACCAACAGTTCCGGCCAGGCAATAATACCACCAAAAGCAACAGGAAAGAAGATAAAAGAGTCCGCCGTTTCTCCGACAACCGTAGAAATAATAGCACGCGCGGAGAAGTTCTTTCCACCGCTGGCAACTTTCATCTTACTCATCACATAAGCATTAAGGAATGAACCCACCAGAAATGCCATCAAACTGGCAAAGACAATACGTGGTGCCATACCAAACACAAAATCAAAATGCTCTTCCCCCTCCCAAAAAGGAGCAGCAGGAATAGCTACGGCAATCAAGCCCAATGCTACAACAAAGAAGTTCATGGCGAAACCACTCCAGATAATGAGACGGGCTTTTTTGAATCCCCATACTTCGGCAATACAGTCGTTGATTATATAGGAAATAGGAAATACAAGCAATCCGGCAGTAACGGTAATACTACCTACCTGAATCACTTTAGTTTCAAGAAGATTGGCTGCAATAAGGCATACATTAAACAATATGCCAAGCAACATGAAGGGAATGGATACTTTTTCTTTCATACTCCTGTTTTTTACGTGGTGTTCTAGAATACACGACCGCTATTCACGGCATCATACGTTTTTTTTTAAATTCGGGCAGCAAAGATACGGCATCTTTTGGAAATAGGCAAAAAAAATAGTGATTAGTGAGGAGTGATAAGTGATTAGTGGGCTGCGCCATGAATCCACATGGCACTAATCACTCCTCACTTATCACTAACCGTTTATCACTCCCTGCTAATCACTTATCACTAATCACTCATCACTGCTCACTATTTACCAAATTCTTTCAATTCCTTCTGTAGCCTTTTACGCACAAAGAACAAACGACTTTTTATCGTACCAATCGGAAGCCCCATTTTCTCTGCGATCTCATTGTATTTGAATCCGGCAACGTACATGAGAAAAGGTTTTCGCATAGATTCCGGTACCGCATTAATCACTTTATGAAGTTCCTTCAGATCATAAGCATATTCAAAACGTTCTCCATCTTCTACCTCCAACAGATTCTGACGGCCAATGCTATAACTATCATCCATCATAGATATTTCACGCGTAACCCGACGATAATTATTAATAAAAAGATTACGCATGATTGTGTACATCCAGCCCTTAAAGTTTTGCGCATGAACAAACTTCTCCTTATTATCCAGAGCTTTCAACATACAATCCTGCACCAAATCATTAGCCGAATCCTGATCGGCAGTCAGCTTGAGAGCAAAGTGACGCAACTCTGATTCCATCCCTACTATTTTACTTGTCAGTTTATCCATTGTGGTTTTATTATTCAAATTATTACTGAATGCAAAGATGAAGTTTCTAAAAGGATTTACCTATGGCAATACTTCCGCAATATTTGTCTATTTTTCCCAAAGATAATGCAAACCGAGGGCAGAATAAAATGAACGAGTTCATTTTTTATGCCGGGGTGCAGCTTATCTTCGCTTTTTTGGCAAAGCTGTCTCAACCTTTTCAAATTTTAGTTGTTCTTTGCACATTCACCTAAAACTTAACTTATAATGGAAACAACATTTAGAACAGTAGCGCTGCTACTTGGAATGGGACTACTCCCACTCTGCGCAAATGCCCAGAAAAAAGTAATCATTGAAGATAAAGAGCCAAACTCTATCATGTTTGTCTCAAGGGATAAAGCCGGAGATGAGATTATCCGAATCATGGAGGAGACACAACTTAAACGCTTTCACGAACCCAAAGCTCCCCGCTTCTTGCTGACAGATCAAAAAGGAAAGTTTGCCCTCGGTATTGGAGGATACGTACGCGCTACGGCAGAATATGACTTCGGAGGTATCGTTAAAGATGTAGATTTCTATCCGGCACTTATACCCAACAGAGGAACGGATTATGCAAGAAATCAGTTTCAGATGGATGCTACCACTTCTACCCTATTCTTAAAACTGGTAGGGCATACCAAGAATCTGGGAGACTTTGTTGTCTATACTGCAGGAAACTTCCGGGGAAATGGGAAAACATTTGAACTCCAGAATGCATACGCTTCATTCTTAGGATTTACATTAGGATACAGCTATGGTTCGTTTATGGATTTAGCAGCACTTCCCCCTACCATAGATTTTGCCGGCCCTAACGGTTCTGCATTCTATCGTACCACCCAGTTAAGTTATATGTACAGCGGATTGAAAAATTGGAAATTCGGTATTGCTGCCGAGATGCCTTCGGTAGACGGAACAACCACCGACAAACTGTCTATCAGCACACAACGTATGCCGGACTTTGCAGCTTCTGCTCAATACAACTGGAATAAGAACAGCCACATCCGCCTGGCAGCTATTCTTCGCAGTATGACTTATTCAAGTGATGTTTATCAGAAAGCCTATTCCACCACCGGATTCGGATTGCAGGCATCCACCACATTTGCTGTTACTCCGAAATGGCAACTATTCGGGCAGTTTAATTATGGAAAGGGAATCGGGCAGTTCCTCAACGATCTTAGCAATCTGAATGTAGACCTTGTTCCAAATCCGGAGAAAGAGGGCAAAATGCAAGCACTTCCTATGCTCGGATGGTATGCAGGAGTACAATATAATTTATGCAAGAATATGTTTGTATCAGGGACTTATAGTTTGTCAAGACTTTACTCCGAACATGGATATCCAAGTGAAAATCCGGAAGCATATCGTAAAGGACAGTATCTGGTAGCTAATTTATTCTGGAATGTAACCAGCAACCTACAGGTAGGTGCCGAGTATCTGCGAGGATGGCGTACGGATTTTAATGATGATACCCGCAATGCGAACCGTATGAATCTGTTGGTACAGTATTCTTTCTAAAAAAGAAAATATTTCATCTCTATAAAAACGAAAAAGGAGATTTCACCGCCTTCTCAATAGAAGTAGCAGAGAAATCTCCTTTTATATATAAGAGAATTAGTTCGTGTTATTTAGAACTTATAGTCAAGACCGATACCGAATACTTTATTGGTACGTGAGAAAACATCTGTTCCCGGAATGGCTTGTCCTGCCAAAGCAGAAATCCCGTTGTAGTCACTCCAATTCTTTGTATAATCTTCATAATCAGTCCAGAAGTAAGCTATATTCAACTTCAGGTTTTTAGCGATATTGAAACCGGCACCAAAACCAAAAGAGTAAGAACTTACAGCAAAGCTCATATCACTTTGATAACTATCTTCCACACCATATTTTGTGCGTTGCATACCGGCACTGATTTGTGCCCATTTACATACATCCCATTCGATACCAGCCAGATATTCATTAGTACCTTTATCTATGAAATGCTGTTTCCCGGTTCTTTCTCCAGTAATTAGATTAGTAGCATCGGCCATCTTAGCATGAGTATCGAAGAAATGATGATAACCTACAGAAGCACGAAGCACAGGAAGAATTTCATAAGACACACCAACTGTTAATAAACTTGGAATATCATGTGGAGTGTTTACACCCGGAGCAAATAACTTAGTATCATCCACACGTGTTTTATTCTCTACATTCAGCTTGGTATTAAACTCATATTTCACACCAACATTCCATTTGTTCATCTTAAAGTCAGCACCAATAATAGGTGTTACTCCCCAACCGGTCTGGTCGCAATCCAAATATTTATCTTGAGTATTTGTCGCATACTTATTAGCCATTGCAGCAGCTGCTGCATACTTTTTTGCCGCTTCAGGTTGTCCGGCAACTTCCGCTGCTGCCGCCAGTTTATTAAACTGGTCTGCATAGGCAGTAAACGTCTGGTTCAAATTCACCATTTTATCGCCTATATTAGCCTGAATGTCACGAATATGTCCTTCATACCCATTACTTACATAATTCATACGTAGTCCACCAAAAACAGACAGATAATCTGTTATTTTATAGGTGGCTCCCAATTGAAGACCAAAAATCATCTGCTTTCCACGCATATAACTATCTACAGAATACTTATTCGTATTTGCAAACGGATTTTCAGGAAGCAATCCTCCACTTACTAAGCTCGCTCCAGCTGCTTTCATCGCCATTGGAATGACAGATACCTGAGACTCAAAAGAGCCAAGCCCTTCATTAAAGGTAGCCTTACCACCACCTCCTGTCACGGCAAAACTTCCTGAGAATGCCCAGTCACCTTTTTTATATACAGCAAAAAAACTGGGGACAAACGGAGCAGAAGCTTCGCCCTTATATTCTTTAGTAGCATTTCCACCGAACCCGGCAAATGGAGCAAACGTGGAAGTTATTGTTCTCGTCTGAAACGCACTCTGACCATTAAAAGAGAGATGAAATCCATCTTCCATAAAAGCCAGACCGGCAGGATTGGAATATACAGCATCAATATCTGTTGAAGCATCACGAGCCAACATTCTTAAAAATAAAACATGCTGATTAGTATTTGTCAGGAGACCTCCCGCAAAAGTTGGAATTGAAACGATCAGCAACACAATGCTAATCAAAGATAATTTTCTCATTTAAATCTTTTTTAAGTTATTTCGGGCGCAAAGGTACAATAATATTGCACACAAGAAGCATCTTTGTGCATTTAATTTCACTAATAAGAAGTATTTGATGAAAAAACGAAATAGTTTCGTTTGTAACAAACGCATCAAAACCCAATTAACAATATTAACATACGGACAAACTATCCATCTTTAGTGATGCAAAGTATAGTACTTTCGAAGTATAAACTATGCATTTTCACAGTGACTTAAATAGGTATTTAACACACTGTTAAAATAGAACTTTTAAAAGCAAGACAACAGATACGAACTTATTGAGGTTTTCCAGTGTTATTATGGATAATAAACATAGAAATTATGGCATATACAATCGCATTTTTTGGTACCAAGCCCTATGATGAAACTTCATTCAACGAAAAAAATAAAGAGTTCGGATATGAAATACGTTATTTCAAAGGACATCTGAACAAGAACAATGTGTTATTAACCCAAGGTGTGGATGCCGTCTGTATCTTCGTTAATGATACAGCTGATGCAGAAGTCATCCGCACGCTGGCAGCCAATGGCGTAAAACTCCTGGCGCTAAGATGTGCCGGATATAACAATGTGGACCTCGATGCTGCGGCCGACAACGGAATAACCGTATTACGTGTTCCTGCCTACTCTCCCTATGCTGTAGCAGAATATACCGTAGCACTCATGTTATCACTCAACCGTAAAATACCACGTGCTTCCTGGCGTACCCGCGACGGAAACTTCTCCCTGCACGGACTTATGGGTTTTGACATGCATGGAAAAACTGCCGGCATCATCGGCACGGGAAAAATAGCTAAAATACTGATTCATATCCTACGCGGATTCGGAATGAATATATTGGCATATGATCTCTATCCGGATTATAACTTCGCCCGTGAAAACCAAGTAGTATATACTTCATTGGACGAACTGTATCATAGCTCGGATATTATTTCACTACATTGTCCGCTTACCGAACAAACCAAATATCTGATCAACGATTACTCTATAAGCAAGATGAAGGACGGAGTAATGATTATCAATACCGGACGTGGACAACTCATCCACACCAATGCGCTTATAGAAGGTTTAAAAAATAAGAAGGTAGGTTCTGCCGGATTGGATGTTTATGAAGAAGAAGGTGAATATTTCTACGAAGATAAATCCGACCGTATCATCGACGACGATGTACTGGCGCGCTTACTATCATTCAATAATGTAATCGTTACCTCTCATCAGGCTTTTTTCACCAAAGAAGCATTAGGAAATATTGCAACGACCACTTTACAAAATATCCGTGATTTTATAAATCATAAACCCTTGCTAAATGAAGTGAAGAAATAGAACCTTTCGTTATCCGCAATTGTTAATTGTATATATAAACTTATAAACCAAGGAGAAATAATGAAAAAGGTAATACATAAAGCGGATACCCGCGGACGTTCACGCTACGATTGGCTGGATAGTCACCATACATTTAGTTTTGATGAATACTTTGACTCGGAACGTATCAATTTTGGTGCATTACGGGTATTGAATGATGATCGTGTTGCTCCCGGAGAAGGCTTCCAGACACATCCTCACAAGAATATGGAGATTGTATCTATCCCCCTGAAAGGAAAACTGGAGCACGGAGACAGTAAGAAGAACAACCGGGTGATTACTGTGGGCGATATACAAGTAATGAGTGCCGGTACGGGTATCTTCCATAGCGAAATGAATGGTAGCAAAACGGAACCTGTGGAATTCCTGCAGATCTGGATCATGCCACGCGAACGGAATACACATCCTGCTTACAATGATTACAGTATCCGCGAACAGGAACGAAAAAATGAACTGTCACTGATTGTATCACCCGATGGTAGTACTCCCGCCTCACTACTACAGGATACATGGTTCTCTATCGGTAAAGTGGAAGCCGGTAAAAAGTTAGGTTACCATCTGCATCAGACCCACGGAGGAGTTTACATTTTCCTTATTGAAGGAGAGATAGTAGTGGATGGTACAGTGATGCAACGCCGGGATGGCATGGGCATCTATGATACCAACAGTTTTGAGCTTGAGACTCTGAAAGACTCGCATATTCTGTTAATAGAAGTTCCAATGTAATAGCATCAAAATCATGGAAATAAATCTCGCCGGCATTCGGCAAGAATACACCAAAGGCGGATTGAAGGAAAGTGAACTTCCCGACAATCCGCTTTTGCTGTTTAACCGCTGGCTCCAGGAAGCCATTGATGCCAAAGTAAACGAACCTACTGCAGTGGTCGTAGGCACAGTGTCGCCCGAAGGACAACCCTCGACACGAACCGTTTTATTGAAAGACCTTCATAATGGCAAGTTCATATTCTACACGAATTATGAAAGCCGTAAAGGCAGGCATCTGGCAAATAATCCGCATGTATCTTTGTCATTCATCTGGCATCAACTGGAAAGGCAGGTACATATAGAAGGCATTGCAGCCAAAGTTCCGGCTCATGAATCGGATGAATATTTTAAAAACCGTCCATATAAAAGCCGTATCGGAGCCCGTATCTCTCCACAAAGCCAGCCCATCAAAAGCCGGATGCAATTAATACGAAACTTCGTGAAAGAAGCAGCGCAATGGATAGGGAAAGAAGTGGAACGCCCGCAGCAATGGGGAGGATATGCCGTCACTCCTACCCGGATAGAATTCTGGCAAGGCAGACCCAACAGGCTACATGACCGCTTTCTGTATACGCTACAGAAAGACGGAACCTGGAAAGTAACACGGCTGGCTCCTTGATTTTCCTACTTTTTCTTGTTTGTAATGAGAAGAATACGTAATATTGCATTCCTAAACCATTAACCCATGAAACTGGATTATATCTACCACAGTGGTTTTGCCATCGAAGCCGAAGGTGTAACCCTTATTATTGATTATTATAAAGATTCGTCAGAAACAGAACGAAACCGGGGAGTCGTACATGACTATCTATTGCAGAAACCCGGTAAATTATATGTTCTTTCTACCCATTTCCATCCCGATCATTTTAATCGCGAGATACTGACGTGGAAAGAACAACGTCCGGACATCATCTATATTTTCTCAAAAGATATCCTGAAACATCGTCGTGCCAAGCAGGAAGACGCTATTTATATTAATAAAGGAGAAAGCTATGAGGATGATGCTTTGAGAATTGACGCATTCGGTTCGACAGACGTGGGAATTTCTTTCCTCATTCACCTGCAAGGTATGCATATATTCCATGCCGGCGATCTCAACAATTGGCATTGGAGTGAAGAATCTACCGAAGAGGAAATACGTAAAGCGAATGGCGACTTTCTGGCAGAAGTGAAATATCTGAAGCAACAAACTCCTACCATTGACCTCGTCTTATTTCCGGTAGACCGGCGGATGGGAAAAGATTACATGAAAGGAGCCAAACAATTCATTGAACAAATAAAAACTACTATATTTGTACCCATGCACTTCAGTGAAGATTATGAGGGAGGAAATGCTTTCCGAAGCATAGCAGAGGCCAATGGATGCCATTTTATCAGTATCACTCACCGAGGAGAAACTTTTGATATTACTAAATAAAACATAGAATTATGAACAGATTAACACACTTTTTTCTTGTATTATTTCTTCTCTGCCTGCCGGTAAGTATCATGGCACAGAAAGATAAAGATGACAATGACGACAGCAGATACCTTGTTGGTGCGGTTCCCGAAGTAGATGGGAAAGTTGTATTTTCCAAAGAATTCAGCATACCAGGTATGTCACAGGATCAGATATTCGACAGAATGATGAAATGGATGGAAAACAGGCTGAAAGAGAATAAAAACCAGGGAAGCCGTATTGCGTACTGGGACAAAGAAAAAGGAATGATAGCGGGAATTGGCGAGGAGTGGATCGTATTCAGATCGAGTGCCTTGTCATTGGACCGCACACTGACAAACTATCAGATTACTGTAACCTGCAAACCCGGTCAGTGCCTGATGGAAATAGAAAAGATACGTTTCAGTTATCGTGAAACCGAAAGATATACCGCCGAAGAGTGGATTACCGATAAATATGCACTCAACAAATCAAAAACCAAATTGATACGCGGTCTGGCCAAATGGCGTAAAAAGACAATAGACTTTGCAGATGAGCTATTCGCCAGTGCAGCCCAGGCATTGGGAGCAGCAGAACCAACAGAACCAGAAGCACAAACTGCAAAAAAGCCAGTAACAGCTCCCGGACCAATCGTTATCACCCCGGCAACCCCTGTCACCGTTACTACCCCATCTGCAAGTACTACTCCGTCTGCGTCAGGCAACATACCCGGCTATACGGAAGTAGCACCTTCCCAAGTACCGGCCAGTGCTATTCAGATGGGTGCAGGCAAACTTGTAATTGCCATCGGTAAAGATGCATTCAACATGACAATGATGACTGCCAATGCAGGTGGTTCATTAGGAAAAATGGACGGTAAACCTGTTGTTTTCACCATATTCTCTCCCGATCAGTCCAACGAGCAAATAGAGAAGGCAGAAACCTACTCTGTAAGATTCTATCCTTCCAACCAAACAGAGCCTTCGGTAATTCTTGAATGCAAGAAACTCCCGTCACAAGCTCCACTGGAAGGGCAACCACGTACATATGTAGGAGAAATTGTAAAAGCCTGGATTAAATAATTATTCAATATGCTAATATGCCAATGTGCCGATTGGCTGCGCTATAATAAATATACCGCATAACAATCGGCACACTGGCATATTGACAAATTATCACATTATTAAATATGGAAATAAAAAGCAGATTTGATCACTTCAACATCAATGTAACCAATTTAGAGCGCAGTATCGCATTTTATGAAAAAGCGCTCGGCCTGAAAGAGCATCACCGTAAGGAGGCTAAAGACGGTTCATTCATATTGGTTTATCTCACTGATAATACGACCGGATTCCTACTGGAACTTACCTGGTTGAAAGAACATACAGAGGCTTATGAATTAGGAGAAAACGAAAGCCATCTTTGCTTTCGCGTAGCAGGCGATTATGATGCCATCCGTCAGTATCACAAAGAGATGAACTGCGTATGCTTTGAAAATACAGCTATGGGATTGTATTTCATCAATGATCCGGACGATTACTGGATTGAAATATTACCACAGTGAACAGTTGACAGTTGACAATGGACAATTGACAGTGGACAGTTAATAGTTACAATGTGGCATGATGCGCAGCTAACTGTCCACTGTCAATTGTCCACTGTCAACTAAATAACTATTTCTTATGCCTTCCCGCCCTTTTCCTTCTTATTTCCGCCTTCATTTTTGCAGCGCCAGAGCCATGGGTTCCTTTAATATAAGTTGTTTTCTTAGCTTTCGTCTTCACCTTATCTTCCTCTTTTTTAGGACCGTCTTTCTTTCCTTTGAAAACGATACCACCCATCATTGCATCTTCTAAGCTCATAATCTTACTTCTTTAATTCATATTTTCAATGTACAAAGATAATCCTTTTCTCCGAATTATCTATCTTTGCTTCCTTAACAACCAATAACGACGTAATGGAAACAACCTTACTCACAACAGACAAAGATCCTATGGGAGCTGCCATAGCCGACTATTTCAATCATCATAAGGCAAACCGCTTACAAGTATTCTCTTCACAGTTTGATGAAGACGAAATCCCCGTAAGACAGCTTTTCCGTAATGCCAAAACAATGCCATTGCTTGAACGCACTGCTCTGCAACTGGCAAACGGAAGTATTCTCGACGTTGGTGCCGGAAGTGGTTGCCATGCCATCGCTCTTCAGGAAATGGGGAAAGAAGTATGTGCTATCGACATTTCTCCGTTGTCTGTAGAAGTAATGAAACAACGTGGTGTTACTAACGCCCGACTTATTAATTTGTTCGATGAACAATTTGTTGACACATTCGATACAATCCTAATGTTGATGAATGGATCCGGTATCATCGGACGACTGGAAAATATGCCTGCTTTTTTCCGGAGAATGAAAATGTTACTTCGCCCGGGTGGCTGTATATTAATGGACTCAAGTGATTTACGCTATCTTTTTGAAGACGAGGATGGTAGTTTTGAAATAGACCTTGCCGGAGATTACTATGGTGAGATTGATTTTCAAATGCAATATAAAGATATTAAAGGAGACTCATTCGACTGGCTATATATCGATTTCCAGACCCTCAGCCTCTATGCTGCTGAATATGGTTTCAAAGCCGAGCTTGTCAAAGAAGGAAAACATTACGATTATCTGGCTAAATTAATAATGGGCTAATGGGCTACTAATATGCCAATGTGCCAATTGGCTGCGCTATTACCCTGCACAGCAATCGGCACATTGGCATATTGGCATATTAGCATATTATCAAAACGGAAACAGTAGTGGCAATGCAAATACCATCACCACGCCCATTATTATTTGAAGCGGTAATCCTACTTTTATATAATCCATAAACGTATATTGCCCTGCCGGCATCACCAAAGCATTGGGAGGTGTTGAGAACGGAGATGCAAAACACATACTGGCAGCTACAGTGACAGCAAACAAGAAGGGCACGGGGCTAACCCCTACCTGCAAAGCACTCTGTAAGGCAATAGGCGCCATCAATACTGCCGTCACAGTATTACTGATAAACATTGTCATCAGTGAGGTAGTGAAATAAATGCCTGCCATCAAAACAATCGGCCCATAGCTTCCCAATCCACTGACAAGGCTATTGGATATGTATTCTGACGCTCCCGTTTTTTCCAATGCCAAAGACATGGGAAGCATACCTGCAAACAATACGATTGTCTCCCAGTTTATTGTTTTATAAGCCGCCTCTACATTACGGAAACAACCTGTAAGTACCATTAATACTCCCGCAATCATCACCGCAGTAACAGGAGCCACCGGGATAAAATCGAATACCATCATCACTACCATCAGGAGCATGATAGCAGCTGCCACTGGAGCTTTATAATCCAATGTTACTTTAGCTGCCTCATCCAAAGGTTGACCCAACACTACCCAATCGGCATCTTCCTTACTCAATCGTGCTATATCCAGCCAGGTTCCCTGCACCAAAAGTACATCTCCACTGTGCATCTTCTCATTACCCAGTTCTTGCAGGATATACTCTTTTTTACGACGGATACCCAACACATTCAGATTAAACTTATCGCGGAAACCAGCCTCTTTCACAGTACGGTTCGATAGATTGGAAGAAGGCATCAATACGATCTCAGCAATACCAATATCATAAAAATCAAGTGATTTATCAGCCTTTGCAGCTTCTTCTGTTGTATGCCCGTCGAGCATTTCCAACAGATAATCCTGAGCAAACCGATCCACATTTTCAACCTCACCTGTAATATAAAGCACATCTTCAGCCTGCATCACAGTATCAGGGGAGGCTAGTTTTTGTGTAATCGTTTTCAGAAAACGATTCTGAGAAGCATCGCCACGACGTACCTCCAGAATATTCAATCCATATTTACGCCGTACATCCAGATCAATGATTGTTTTTCCTACCAATGCAGATGTAGAAACAGCACGCAATCGGAATAAATTGCTGGATAATCCATACTCTGCCACTAGCTGGTTCAATGACTTTCCGGAAGAGAGTCTCTCCTGTTTTTTTCCTTTCTTCGAAAGAAACCACTTGGTAAGAGGCAACAACACGAGTGTACCTACTACTACGCAAATGATCCCCACAGGTAAAAAAGAGAAAAAAGACAAAGGTTCAAATCCAACACTTGTCAATGTATTCTGAATCACAAGATTTGGTGGTGTACCAATCAGAGTCATCATACCTCCCATGCTACTTGCAAAAGCCAATGGCATCAACAAGCGGCTGGGATTCATACCCGCACTGACAGCCAGACTCACTACAATGGGGAGCATCAGCGCTACAGTACCTGTGTTACTAACAAAAGCCCCGATAGCAGAAGTAACCAACATCACCAATAAAAATAATCGCAATTCACTTTTCCCTGCCAGCTTCAAAATCTTACTGCTAATCATTTTTGCCAACCCTGTCTGAAAGATAGCTCCACCAACCACAAACAGTCCTACCATCATAATAACTACCGAATTGGAGAACCCCGAAAGAGCCTCTTCAGGGGTAAGTATCTGGAAAATAAGTAAAGAAATCAATGCACAAAGAGCAACGAGGTCAGAACGCACCTTACCACTCATAAAAAAAGCTGCAGATAGTACTAAAATAATGAGAGTTATAACCATAAAATGAGTTTAGGGATTAATAAAGTTTAAGTATTCTGTTCGTTTCAAAAAGACAAAAGCCAGTCAACACCGGCTTTTGTCTTTTTGAAACTACTTCTTTAGCATTTCATCAATTTTTTGCACCAAAGAAGTAAATTCTTCTTCATTATACAAGCGTGTGAGCTTCACAATCTTTCCATCACGGTCAATCAATACATTTCTTGTAATTCCCGAATCGCGAAGTGCATATTTAGCAAAGATATCCGCTCCCGGATCAAGTCCCAACGGATAAGTAACTCCGGTAGCTTTTGCAAAAGCAAGTACTTTATCCAACGGTTCATCACGATCAATACCGATCAAAGCAAAATTGGGATTATTCTTATGCTTCAACCAGATATCTTTCTCTATAAAAGGCATCTCCTTACGACATACTCCACACCAGCTGGCAGTGAACTGCAACATTACCACCTTCCCACGAAGTGTGGAAAGATTCACCTGTTTTCCATCGGTCAACGTCACCGTAAAATCAGGAGCCATCTCTCCTACCTTAACAATGTATCCCGTACTATCAGCCTGTATAGCACTATTATTTCCTATAACAACCGATACGCTATCTGTAGCAGCACTCTCTTTATCCTTTTTTCCTTGTCCGGAACAAGCTAAAACACCTGTAGCCAATAAGACCAGACAAGACACATTAAAAAAAATCTTTTTCATTTTCTCTTATACCTAATTAATTGATTTGCAAAAGTAAACAAATCATATGACTTATCAAATAGCATTCTCACCCTATTTTTTTTCATTTCCTTATTTGGAAATTTGGAGTAAATGATTACCTTTGCACCCGCAAAACAGAAAACGCCTCTTTAGCTCAGTTGGCCAGAGCACGTGATTTGTAATCTCGGGGTCGTTGGTTCGAATCCGACAAGAGGCTCACTTATCTTTTAAACGTTTTTCGAATATCGGAAAACGTTTTTCATTTATCGAAACTTTTCCACTTTTCGTATCTATTTCGTTTCAAAGTTACAAAATCAGAACCGCTATTTCATTTATAGTGTTCATTCAGAAGCATTCCCCCCGACTTTTTCACCCCTCTGTTTTGTTATATAATCAGGGAAACAATAAACATATCTGCATTATGGAAAAAGCAAGAATTGGAGAAAATTCAAGCAAAGTATGGCGGGTACTTAACGAGATGAAGAAAATCTCCGTTCACGAACTATGTACAATAACCAATCTGGCTATTGAAGATGTAATGTTAGCTATCGGATGGTTAGCAAGGGAAAACTGTATCTTTATTGAAAAAAGAGAAGATACCATCTACATCAGTAACGGTTCGGAATATTACTTCTGCTTCGGATAAGAACACGAAGAAAAAAATCCGCTACAATCCCAGTAAAAAGAAAGTGTATTCTGTTACATATTACTGTAACAGGCCACTTTCTTTTTGAATATACATTCCGTCCAACTACATATATCAATCACATTCAAAGTAGTTATCACATAACACTGAAATAGTATTTGCACAAAATTACAGGTAATTCACACAAAATTGATAGCCTAATAAACATTCCATTGAACAAAAAGGACATAAACATCAATCCAAACAGACAAAAAAGAGTAACTTAGCAATCAGGAAAATAATCCTCATCAAAGATGATTTATTTATCAAAACTAAATAATATGGTAAAACCAAATTCAATGAAGTATCTGGCATCACTCTCTTTGTTATGCCCCTCTGTGGCTTTTGCTGCCGAACACCCCAACATTATCTACATCTTCACTGACCAACAAACAGCCAACGCCATGAGTTGTGCCGGAAATCCGGATTTACATACTCCTAATCTTGACAGGTTGGCTGCTGCCGGTGTGATGTTCAACAATGCTTATTGTACCTCTCCCCTTAGTGGTCCTTCACGCGGTGCAATGTTTACGGGCCACTATCCCGGTGCAGTAGGATTATCCGTAAACGGCTCACCAATGCCCGATTCACTCAAGAACCAAACATTGGGTACATTGATAAAAAATGCCGGATACGATTGTGCTTATGGTGGCAAATGGCATATCCCTTTGCTTGATATACCCGATAAAGAATATGGCTTCGACAATATATATAAACATAGCGATGACGGATTGGCGGAAGCTTGTGCCGAATACCTTTCACGCGAGCACAAGAAGCCATTCTTTTTGGTCGCTTCGTACGATAACCCGCACAACATTTGTGAATATGCACGAAGTCAGAATTTACCTTATGGCAATATAGACACCCCCGACATTCGGGATTGTCCGGGGCTGCCTGCCAATTTTGCAAAAAGTCCTTATGATGCTGATATCATAGAAAACGAAAGAGCAAATAACTATAATGTATATCCTACAGCCAACTATACCCCCGAAGACTGGCGCATGTACCGGTATAACTACTACCGTCTGGTAGAAAAGGTAGACAAGGAAATCGGAAAAATTATTGATGCTATCGATAAAAACAACCTTTGGAAGAATACAGTCGTTATCTTCTCCAGCGATCATGGAGATGGTATAGGTGCTCACCACTGGAATCAGAAATCTGCCTTATATGAAGAAGTGGTCAATATTCCTCTCATCATCACATTACCTGGTAAGAAGCATGCAGGTAAAATACTGCCTCAGCTCATCAGCAATGGCGTAGATTTCTTTGCTTCTATCTGTGATTGGGCAGGTGCTGAAATACCGAAGAGTGCAACCGGAAAATCATTTCGTAAAATTGTGGAAGAAGGAAACCTACAAAGTCCGCATCAGGACTATATCATCACCGAAACACAGTTTGATGGCAGCAAAACCAGAGGTTGGATGGTACGTAGCAAACGTTATAAATATGTACTTTACGATAAAGGGAATCATCGTGAACAACTATTTGACATGCAAGAAGATAGAGGCGAAACAAGAAACCTGACAATGGAAAATACTTACAATAATGAGTTACAAAAGCATCGTGATATTCTTGAAAATTGGATGAATACCTATAATATCCGCCCAACTCGTCCGAAATTACATGATGTCCCCGGAAAGAAACTTAAAAAATAAAGCCAATATCATACAATCTCTTACATTCAGGCTAAAAGCTGAGCACAATGTTTTTGTGTTCAGCTTTTAATATTTAGTATTTGGCCACCGTTTCATAAACAAATAAAAAAAGTAAGCAATTAGTTATTGACCTCATCCCCCTATTTTATAGCTTTGGAACTCTACAATTCGAACCACTTTTTTATTTACAATAAAGGATAAGCAACTATCTCCACTCAAAAAAATCTATATACAAGGCTCGTAAAATGCTTAAAAACAGCACTGACCGAAGTTAGTGCTGTTAAAGATACTAATTTGAAAGCTAATCACAAAAAAAAACTGAAGAGTATACATACACCTGTTCCGGAAGATTTTTTAATAATCATTACACACGTGCGTGATGAGGCTTACCGATACCTCAAAAGAGGTATGTTTTTTATGTTACCTCTTTAGTTACTTGAGGAAACTTAAATGGTAACTAAAACTATACCGGAAAATGAAACTTTTGGGACTGCTATAAAAAAAAGGCATAACCTAAATAGTCGTCCCTTAAAAAGTATATTTCAGCGAAAGATTCTCTTTTATGAGTGTTTCGCTGATTTTTTCCAATAGCCACATAAGAACCTTCATGGCTCTTTTGAAGTTATATGCAGCCGCTGCTAATATAACATTGATAGCATCTCCCACTAATCCTTTATAAAAGTTTCGTCCTAGACGATAATCAGCCTTTAGATGTCCGATAGTTGGTTCTATTCCTGCCCGCTTGCAAAATAACTTATGTTTCTTTTTCCGTTGGTAGTATGTATCTTTAGCTCTTGGCGCATTGGGAATAAGTATTTGTGTCCCGTCTATTTCTTTCCTACCCCGATAACCCCTGTCTCCGGCTAATCGTCTGATGCTTTTACCCGTCAACCTGCGTACTTGCTCCAGACTCTTTTGGATCGTATGCCCATCGTATTCATTGCGGAAAGAGCTGGCACCAAGTATGACGCCCGTGGCAGAGCGTATGATGGAGACTTTGTTCCCGAACTCGTATTTCTTTTGTTCTTTGCCTTTACTGATGCACTGAACCTCAGGTTCATGAATTGAATAAATCTTATGGGAGGAGTTACGGCGTTGTAAGAGTATCTTCTTAAAGATGGATAGCAATTCATCATGTTGACGATTCTGCCCTAAGTTACGCTCCAGTTCTCTGACCAGACGCCCGGCAATCGTGCGTAAACGTTTATCGGCTTTTATGGCTTTCCTCCGGTTCTTGGGATGATTACGAAAACGTTGATCCCGATAAATACCTTTCAAAACAAAGGTGTATGATTGCCGCATGGGAAGATTGAGTTCTTTTACAATTTTCAATACTTTACCAATTATCTTTTTGTGCAATTTTGCATCTGTGGGATAAGTCACATTCTTTTCCTGTACGGTAGAGTCTATAAAGGCGGTGGCATGATGGTCATCATCACTCTTGTCATCATTCACACGGATGCTTTCAGAAAGAATAAGTTCCATGCCTTTCTCACCTATCCGTTTGCGAAAATGCACAAGCTCGGATGAGGCGCAAGGGAAAGAGGGCACAAACTCATGCATACCGCAGAAGTACTGAAAATAGGCGTTCTCACTCCATTGTTCAACTACAGACTCATCAGAGATGTTGCGCAGATGTTTGAGAATCAGCAAGCCACACATTAAACGGATCGGTTTAGCCGGACGGCCATTGTCTGAGCAGTAAAGAGGCGTGAAGGAGTTTTCAAATACGCACCAGTTTATCTTGTGAGAGAGTTTATACAAAGGATGTTGCTGGTTTAGTAAATCATCCAGGGATGAGAACAGAGACGGAGAAGATGGAGTTGTATTTATCATAAAAATCTGCAAGTTTCAATACCCAAAGATACGAAAACTTGCAGATTTACAATAGAAGTTTGATAATTATATTGTTGAATATCAGATAATAAAATACTTTTTAAGGGACGACTAAATAATTTAAGTTATGTGGCATAAAACATCTAAATCAATAGCACACAGTTACTTTTTACGTATCTTTAAAAACATGGAAGTGTTTTACATAGACGCTCCATGTGTTTTAGTTCGTTTTCAACCCTAATACTTACATCGACACCATTCACTGAGAACCAACGCTTTTTGCCTTTTCTTATCTCTTTTTGTAAGTCCTCAGATATTAAATTCAGTTTAAGTAAATCCAAAGTTAATGCATCTTTTGCCATCCTTATTTGAGGATATTTTTTATAATATATATATTCATCCTTACATTTATAGTAAGTTTTAATTCCAAAATTTAAAATTGATTCAATGCTTTCTATATCCTTTGATATAAATACAATTATTGCATCCATTCTTGCCTTATTCTTTAGAGATTTCATAATGTAAAGGGTTGTTTATCATATATGGAGTATCTTTGGTTACTCCTGCAGCTTTAATTTCCTGAGTAGTTTCACATTTAAGAAGTTCAAATTCTGGTAATTTCATACAATTTCTAACCTTGTTTACATCGTATCCATACCATTCACAGAAAGTCTTTGCTCTCCATGAAATTTTATTTACTTTTTTCATATTTCAACTATTCCATAATAGTTAAGTACCGTAACAAAGACTCTTTTTCAGCCTCAGCAACAAGTTTTCGAAAGTCTTCCGGTTTATTTTCTGTATGCGATTTCTCTAAAGCCCTGTAATAGCTTATTTTGGCTTCATTACTGCCTTTTAATGTGATAAGGGTATAACCATTACGTAAGAGATATAGATTCATCAATAGACGGGAAGTACGTCCGTTACCGTCAATAAACGGATGGATGCGTACAAGTTCATCATGGAGATAGGTAGCAATAAGAACCGGATGAATCTTTTCTTTTTCCATCTGCTGAAACTTGATAATAAAGTCTTCCATTTGCTTCTCTATCAAATAAGGTTGGGGTGGCATATGTGTACTACCTGAAATCATAACAGGGACAGTACGATACTTTCCGGCATTCTCACGATCTATGCCATGAAGAATAAGGGCGTGTATTTCTTTAATGGTATGTTCGCTTATCTCTATATCCTTTTTCGCAATGTCTTTAATGTAGTCTATTGCTTCCGCATGATTAATTGCTTCTAAGTGCTCACGCATGGATTTGCCTGATATGGTTACCCCTTCATTTACAACAAGGGCAGTCTCTTGCAAAGTAAGGGTGTTACCCTCTATACGGTTGCTTTCGTAAGTATATTCAATATCCAAAGCATCCTGAATCTTTTTCAGTGCTTCTTCAGGGAGCGGACGCAAAGCTGATAATTGTATTTTGAGTGTATCAACTTCATTCAATAGTTGTTTCATTTCTTCATTCATGGTCATTCAGCTTTGATATTGATACTCTTTCCACAGTGAGGACAGGACAAAGAGGCGGTTCCGGTCTTGGATTGCTCAAAGAGTTCAGTAACCGAAACTTCCAAAGCATCCGCTATTTTGTTTAATGTTTCGACCGTTGGGTTACCATTAACCATATTAGACAGATTTACTCTATTTATTCCCATCTTATCGGCAAGCTCTGTTATGGTCATGCCTTTTTCTTTTATAACTTCCTTTATTCTTAAATCCATATCGTAATGTTTTAGTTTACGGTACAAATATAAGAATTATTATTAAATGTAATGTTTTTACAGTACATTTTTCAGTTAAAGTAATGTTAAATATTTCTTTCCATTTGGGTTAATGTACCGCTATATATTACGTTTGCATCATAAACAAAACATAAAACATTACGGATATGAAACGATACAATTTATCAGAGATTATGAAGAGAGCACACAACTTGTATAACAATGCACGTGCAAAGTACCCGACATTCTCCGATGCACTCCGCAAAAGCTGGAAAATGGCTAAATTCAACATACATCTTTTATTATTTTAGATTATCTTGATATGTAAAAGTCAGGGGCTTTTCCTTTCAGTTACTCCTGATTTTGAATTTAGTTTTCTCAAAATCCTATATGGGTGTTTTTTATAAATTCAGCAACTGTAAGACGATGAACACCTAATATTCTTGCAATAGCACTCTTTGAAATTTTTTTTGCCAATAAAGCTCTTATTTCATCTTCTTTACCTGTAAGTTTATGAGTTTTTGATTTACTTCCTTTGGGTCGACCAAGTATTACCCCCTCTGATTTTTTGCGTGCAAGAGCCTCTTTTGTACGCTGAGATATAAGATTTCTTTCAATCTCAGCAGAAAGCCCAAAAGCAAAAGCTAAAACTTTAGAGTTAATATTGTTGCCTAACTCATACCTTTCCTTAATAGTAAATACTTTAATTTCTTTCTCCATACATGTATGCAAAATACTCATTATTTGCATCAGATTACGCCCCATTCTGGATAACTCTGTAACGACTAATATATCCTCCTTCGTCATCTTTTGAAGCAATTCTCCAAATTTTCTGTCCGCAAGCTTTTTTGTGGCACTAATTGTTTCTTCTATCCATTCATCTACTTCAAACTGCCTATCGGTAGCGAAGTTATTAATTTCAAATCTTTGATTTTCTGTTGTCTGCTTATCGGTGCTGACTCTGATGTATCCGTAAATCATATGATGCATTTATTTGTTTAGACATTTAATTGATATAAAAAATATCAAAGATAATATATTACATCGATAACTGTATATAATTATAATATATTTTATACGAGCGATTACTGTAGAGAAAATCTGATGCCAAATATATTTTCATCTGATAGCTGGATAATACTAAGTCCAATAGAGCAAAGTATAAAATCAAAGGTAGAAAAGGTAGGTAAACCTCTGAAAAATTGGGATATTCAGATTAACTATGGAATAAAAACAGGTTTCAATGAGGCATTCATAATTGATGGAAAGACAAAAGATACACTGATTGAAAAATCGCCTAAAAATGCCGAACTCATTCGACCAATTTTACGTGGCAGGGACATAAAACGATATAAGGCAGATTTCGCAGACTTGTGGATAATCAATTCCCATAATGGTTATGGCAATATTCCTGCGGTTAATATTGAAGATTATCCCGACATAAAAGTACATCTTGATTGCTATATCGCTGATTTACAGAAAAGAAAAGATAAAGGAATAACACCATACAACTTACGTAGCTGCATTTATATGGAGGATTTCTCTAAACAGAAAATCGTATACCCCAATATGACGAAGTTTATGCCTTTCTTCTTGGATATTGATGGATATATGGTTAATCAGAAATGTTTTATAATAACAGGGAATAATATCGGATTTTTATCTGCTTTCTTCAATTCGAGCCTTTTCAAATTTTGCTTTAAAGATAATTTTCCTGAACTGTTTGGAGATACGAGAGAGCTGAGCAAAATATTTTTTGATAAAATTCCCGTTATTGAAATTAATACCCAAATGGACTCCAAATTTAGAGACTTAGTATTGGAGATTCAAAAATTAAAACAGTGTAATAAGTCTACAAAACACATTGAAATACAGATAGATGAGATGATATTTGATTTATATGGTTTATCTATAAATGAACGAAAAACAATAGGATTTATTGAGCTTCAATAAATGAAATCTCTTCATCAGTCAGCTGGTAAAGTTGATAAATAGCATTGTCTAAAGCAGTAATATTTTCTTTACTAGGTTCGTGAATTATTTTAGTAACCAATATTTCAATTTGAGTCTTCTCTTCAGATGTTGGAGTCTTGACTACTAGAGATTCTAATGTATATTTTTTCCATCTATTGGTACCCATTCCTGTTCTTGTACCTATTTGATTAAAAGACCATTCCCCTAATTTTGAGTTTAGAATAGCCAGTAAAAATTTCAAATTATTACCAGTCATTAAAAAAGTAGTAGCTTCTGGGTACATTCCCATCTCATCGAGTGCAAATTTTGATTTATCAGAAATTTCTCCCCAGACGATTTTCTGTTTAGAGAAATCCTCCCAATAACTTATGCTATCTTGCGTTTCAAACCATTGATTATTAGTCTTTTTACGTGCACCATTATCTCCTGTTTGTTTTAATCTGTTATACCCAAATGACAAAAGATACTCTTTTATATCTGGGTAGTTGTCAATATTATAATGCATACTTGGGAATGTTGCAATTATCCACAGGTCTGCGAAATCTGCCCTATATCGTTTTATGTCCCTGCCACGTAAAATTGGTCGAATAATTTCGGCATTTTTTGACGATTTTGCAATTAATCTATCCTTAGTTTCCTTGTCAATAATAAACGCCTTATTGTACCCAGTAAGTATTCCACGATATATGTTAATATCCCAATTTTTCAGAGGTTTACCTGCTTTTTCTATTTTTTCTTTAATTCGTTTTTCAATTGGTGAAAGTACAATCCAACTATTCTCAGCTTTGAAGTGCATTGAGGTTAAATTCTGCTTACAGTAATCGCTCAATTTATCTATACTAAAAGTAGCCTTATCAATTACGCACGCTTGTGTTGTTCCTTCAGAAGACGAAGCTTCAGCAAATAGTATGTTAGCCCTAACAGTAGCAGAATCAAAAACTTTGAATTCTGAGAAATCAATCAGCTGTATTACATTGCTATTTTCAATAAGAAATCTACGCAAGCACTCCCCATATCCAGCTCTTAACCATGTATTTGAAGTTATATAGGCTAATAATCCATGTTTCTTGAGTAAGGCAATACCAAGCTCGTAAAATAAACAAAATATATCACCAGTCTTTACAAAAGTCTGATAACCTATTTGTTGCAGAGCATCTGCATCCGTTCCCATTTTTTGCAACTGGATATATGGCGGATTTCCTATTATGCAATCGAAACCTATAAAATCCCCTTCATCACTAAGTACTTCAGGAAATTCGAGTCTCCATTCAAATGCACTCAAATAGATACGATTAGTTTTGATTTCTTCAAAAAAATATTCTATTTTTCGGATTTCTTCTTTTAAATTGGCTATCTCTTTATTACGAATTTTCTGCTCTTTATTTGAAAACTCAAATAGAGAAGGTGCTTCCAAATCATTTAATTTAGCCTTTTTACTTCTGAGTTGCTTAAGCTTAGGTTCATTGTTTGCAATTTCTGTGCGAAGTGTAGATTTTATCGATGCTATCATCGAACTTATCTCTTTTTTCTTTGACTTATTTGGTGCATTTTTATATCCAGAAACAGCTTCTCTGTACTCCGCAATCGTAATGCCCGACTGTCGAAGTACTTGCCTAATATCTGTATTAAATGAAAAACGATACAGCAATGAATTACCACACTTGATATTTATATCAATATTAGGCAGAGTCTCTAAATGTACATATCCACTTTCCTTTGTATAGTAGGCGTTTTTAAGTAGTTCAATCCACAAACGCAGGCGGCAAATCTTAACAGAATTAGGATTAATATCCACTCCAAATAAGCAGTTCTCAATTATTGTCTGCTTCTCCATAAAAAGAGTTTCCTGTACTCTTTGACTCTCTGGGCTTTGAGGATTGTAACCAAAAGTATCTCCTTCGTCATCAGTAATTACAAGCTCATCATTTATTATCTCAACTTTATAATCACGTATTCTTTTGCCGTTAATGTCTGACAAAATACCAAGTTCGTACTTTAGTCTTATTATCTCATTGAGAGCTGATACTAAGAAGTGTCCAGAACCAACAGCAGGATCACATATTTTCAACGAATTAATAATATGATTAGCCTGAGGAATATCGCTTATCTTGTTATGTAAATCTACAATCGTAACACATCCCCAGCCATAATATTCGTTAAATTTTCTAATAACTGTCTTTTCGATAGCTTCACGACAAATATACATAGTAATAAACCCTGGAGTAAATACGGCTCCATCCTTATGCCCATTTATCTTCTCAAAAATAAGCCCTAATACCGAGGCATTAATAAGAGCTTTAGCATCCTCTCTAACATCTTCCTCTCCTTCGCTTGCGAAATCATACGCATCAAGAAACTGAAAAAGATATTCGAGCGTAGTCAGTTTTGTAAATTTGGGTTTCCCTTTTTTATCTTTAAGTACTGTTGTATTTGGTATAGATAGCAGAAGTTTAGAATCAAGATTACTCATCAAAATAGTCCTGTGCTCCAACTCGCTCACCTCGAAAAGTGAACTATTTAGGTAAGGCACATGAGTATATTTCTCTTTAATGGATGCCGAACGATCTTCATACCCTCGTGCAAGAACTTGGAAAAAGAGACGATTCAACTCATCATAGTCACTAATTTTCTCACTATTGAGGAATCCATAATGTTTGTCTCCCTTTTGGTATCTAATTAGTTGAGCTTCGAGTAATTTAAGGAAAAGAATCCTGTTTATCCACGTAATAGTCAATTCTAATGCAACATTAAACAGCTGTTCCTCTCGATTTTTTCCATACGTTGCTATATTGGGGATTTTATCAATATGCTCCTCAGCATCAAGAATATTAATAGCATTCTCTATAATTGAAGCTTCTTGTCTATTTTTAGAAGACGAACGATTGATTATTTTTTTACCTCCGTCAGCAACCTCTTCTAAACCCATAATATGCAACAACTCATTATAAAAATTCTTATCAAGAGAATTACTATCATTCTGGAATGACTGCTTGAGTAAATGTGCTGGACTAAAAACTTTATATAGTTCAAGAAGTTTCTTATTCTCAGAATTGTCATTTCGCTCAAGTAGCTTGGAGTAATCTCGCAAATCAAAATGTGTAAATTCGATCTGATTTTTCACCTCTTCAATGTACTTAGCAGCAATCTCCTTATAAAAGAAATCAGTATTAGAACTAACAAGCCTATCATCCTTAAAGTTCCGATATTCTTTTAACAGTTTTTGATTAGAGTGAAAAATACGTTCAAATTCCTGCGCATCAAAAATATAATATTCATAGATATTTGTAATAACCAAATATTTCAATTCTGTATTTTTTGCATCAATACGTTCTCGAAGATAATATAAGAGAATCTCTTGCATCGCTTTACGATTAAGCTCTTCGGGTGTAATCATTTCTGTTGCATTATTATTCTTTTTGACTTCAAACAAGACAGCAACAGGCGCATTAGCCTGTTTTGACGAGTGTATTACAAAATCAATCCTACCTTTCTGGGCAACTAAATAGTCGGGATGATAGTATGTATTCTTAAAGAAATCCATCAAGTGAGTTTTGGTATTCTCTTCAGTTTCAGTATCAGAAATATTTGATAATAAATTCTTCAAATTTGCCACAAAGCGGTTAAAATTATCTGTAGTAATTTTAACTTGACGATAAGTCCTATTGATGGATTGTGATATTTTAAGCATAACAGTATGATTATTACAGAACAAAAGTAATAAAATTATCCGTTTTTTGCTATGCATAAACTCAAAGAATTACAGCCTCCCCATATATATGCGTAAAGTAGCAGGAAATCTTATCCATCTACCGGCTTGATGCTATGCTGAATAAGTTTTTATGTTCCATCTATTTTGCAAATATTACGATAATTAGAAAACCACACTTTATATTTAGGTGATGATTAGAAAGCCAATCCGCACTATATTCATCTTTTCACTACTTTTAAGGGGTCAGTCCGAAAACCCTGTGGGTATGTTAAATTCACACTGTCAGTTTGCATAATCTAAACATAAAGAATGGTATATCTCCTACTCCTCTAAACTGTGCTCTGAATGCTTTAATTTTTGCATTGAATGATTCTGCAAATGCATTCGTTTCCCTGCTAACAAAATAGTTTAGTATTGTTTCATAATAGTTCTGCATGGTATTTGTTACGGTTCTGAAACATCCGTATCCCAGCTTTTCTATTTTATTGTACCACAAGGCAAGCTTTCCACGTGCCACATCCTTGTCATAGTGCTTATTATATATATTGGTCAACTCTATAGCCAAGTCGTAAACTGATTTCAGTTCCGGATAATGTTCGAATATGATTTCCGCACGTATTCTTTGGGATTCAGTCCATTTACTATAATGCTTGACAAGTACATGTTTAGCCCTTACCAACAGCTGCTTACGGGTATCACCATTGGCATATCGAAACGGGACATACTCTATATTTTGTTCTTTGCACCGCTGAATTTCATCGTTCTCTAAATCCCGTGCCATCCAGCGATAAGTAATCCTGAGCTCATCAATTGCCTCATAAAAGAGCTTCTGTACATGAAACCGATCATTGGTCATGGTGGCATTAGGAAAAGCCGTTCGGACAATCCGCATCATGGTCGGTGAAAGATCCAAAGTGACCTCTTTGACTGTCTTACGCTTGGAGAGATGAATCATTTCAAGCACCTTTATGACGTCTTCAGACTTCGTGCCACGTATCATGGCCACAAGGGTACCTCTGCCACCATGTCCTGCACGGTTAGTGACAACAGTATACAATTCTCCGCAGCTCAAAGAAGTCTCGTCAATACAAAGGCTGGGACCTATGTTTTGTTTGAACAGGACATATTCTGAGGCATGACCTAACTGGTCCCACTGTCGGTATGAGCTGATAAACTCCTTGTACTGGGAAGTTAACTGTTTACCGTTTACCCCATAAGCATCTGCTATGGAGCTTATGCTGGCCGCGGTAGTTTCAATCTTCTTCTTTTAAAAAAGCAACGAACTCAGGAGTGAGTTTCGTTCCTTCGGCAGTTAGATCATCGTAGGTATAAGAAAACGTTTCCCCGGTAGCTTTGTCATACCAGTGACGACGTCTTACGTGGAGATAAACAGGTTTGCCACGCAAAGGAAAGTCCTGAATAACTTTCTCATCGGTAAAACCATGGGAGATCACGGTTCCGCTCTTGTAGTCAGAACGTTCCAGGTAGTGTTTTTCATCAAGCCAAACTTCGATTTTATCAGAGCCGTCATGCCAACCGGAGATATCGAAATACTCCATTAAAACTTCGGGAAAGATGACTCGTAGTAACTTATCTAGATTGCGATTAGAATTCATTGGATTGTTATTTTTTTTATCTTAATGCAAAGATAGTTCACTTTCGCATATTAACATAACATACCCACAGGGTTTTCGGACTGCCCCCCTTTTAAGCCTCCGCTTCAAATTTATCATTCTATATTTCTTCATATAAATCACATATAATAGAAAGAGCACTTAAGGACTACGAGATTCTTGAATGGCAAATCACTTTAAATCATTTGTGCTTCCACTGTAAACTGAATCCTAAAAATAATCAAAAGAAATATTGGAGAATATTCTCAAATTTTCAAGTGGTCCCCGAAACGGTCTCCGTAAAAAATAAGCCCTTGAAAGTACTTGACTTTCAAGGGCTTTAAAGTGATGGTTGAGGTTCCTGGCGGATTCGAACCGCCGTACACGGTTTTGCAGACCGCTGACTAAGCCACTCATCCAAGGAACCTTATTTCCTCGTTTGCGGTTGCAAAGGTAATACTAATTTTCAAATCACCAAACTATCCGCAGCAATTTTTCTTAGAATGGCTTTTGGTTTCTTTGCACTCCTGCTGCTTTTTGTCAAGCTGACGCTTTAATTCACAGCCACTTGCACAGTTTGCACAAGGATTCTCATTATTTTTCGTGCGACGAAAAAAATTATAAATTCCATACACAATGCGAATCACACAAAGAACTAATAATACAGCAACAACGCATTCCTGCCAGTTCAAAGTCATAAAAATAATCCTCCTATCTGATAAACAGCAAAAGTTAACACCCATGCTAACACAGTAGTATATCCGGCTGTAAAAAATGCCCATTTCCAACTTCCAGACTCTTGCTTAATAGCTGCAAATGTAGCAATACATGGGAAATATATCAGTACAAACAACATATAGCAGAAAGCTACAAATGGCGTAATAGGGATTCGTTCGCCCAAAGTGGTATCATCCACATTAGCATCATTTGTATAAAGTACACCAAGCGTACTAACAACCAACTCCTTTGCACCAACTCCGGAAATCAGTCCAATACCTAATTTCCAATCAAAACCCATAGGTTCGATAACAGGTTCAATGGCTTTTCCAATCCGCCCGATATAAGAATTTTCCTGTTGTTCGGCTACGGTTTCATAGGCATCGTGATTGGGATAATATCCCAGGAACCAGATAACAACGGATGCAATCATAATAATTCCTCCCATTTTACGAAGATATTGTTCGCCTTTATCCCAGGTATGCCGGAAAATAGACTTCATAGTTGGCATACGATACGGCGGTAATTCCATCACAAACGGAGTATCATCTCCTTTAACCAGAAACTTACTGAACAGACGCGCCAATAACACTGCCAACAATATGCCAATACAGTAGATAGAAAACAATACCAGCCCCGCATTGTTCGGAAAGAATGCACCTACCAACAAGAGATAAATAGGGAGACGAGCGCTACATGACATCAATGGGTTAACAAGCATGGTAACAAGACGGCTCTTCCGGTTCTCAATGGTACGAGAAGCCATAATAGCAGGCACATTACACCCGAATCCCATAATCAGAGGAATAAACGATTTACCATGAAGTCCCATCTTATGCATTATCTTATCCATAATAAAAGCTGCACGAGCCATATATCCGGAATCTTCCATCAGAGAGATAAAAAAATAGAGAATAAGAATATTAGGCAGGAAAACAATAACTCCTCCTACTCCACCTACAATACCATCGACCAACATGTCTTTCAACGGACCTTCGGACATGTTATTATTTATAAGATTTCCTAATGCCTCTACCAACCACTCAATCCCCATCATCGGATACTCTCCAAGTACAAACGTACCCTCAAACATGATATACATGAAAAGGAAAAAGATTGGATACCCCCATATACGATGAGTCACAATAGAATCAAGCACTTTCGTCATCTGCGCCTTTTCCTGATGGTTGTCTGTGAAGGTTTCTTTCAGTGCACCACTGATAAAACCATACTTGGCATCGGTTATAGCAGATTCACTATCCTCATTCAATGCAGTCATCACACGTTTCGCCGCTTTTTCGCGTATACGGATAATCTCTTCTGCATTGGGCAAGGTTCGGATAATCCGTTCAACATCCGGATCATTCTCTAAAAGTTTGATTGCAAGAAAACGGGTAGAATATTTAGACCGGATGGCTTCATTTTTTGAAATCTCCTCTTTTACCGCATCAATGGCCTTTTCCAGATCGGGCCCATGATTGATATGTATATGGCGGAAAACACGTTCACCCGATTTATGAGGATGAATATAATCTTCAAGATGTTCCTCATGATGAGTTTCATCGACATGCGTACGATGCCAATCCTGCAATTCTTTAACTACCTCAGGATTAATATTACCATTTTTATCAAAGAAATCACCCCCTTCATAAAGATTAATAATCACATGAAACAGATGATCAATACCTAAATTCCTCTTACAAACAGTAGGAACCATAGGTACACCGAATAGTTTACTCAACAGACGATAATCGAGGGTATTGCCACTGGCTTCAAGCTCGTCATACATATTAAGAGCAATTACCATACGGACATTCATATCAATAAGCTGAGTCGTAAGATAAAGATTACGTTCCAGATTGGAAGAATCTACAACGTTAATAATTACATCGGGAGTTTCGTCAATAATATGACGACGTACATAGATTTCCTCCGGTGTGTATGCCGAAAGTGAATAAGTACCGGGAAGGTCGACTATTTTAAAATGATAACCTTCAAAGTTAAAATAACCTTCTTTTGCATCGACAGTCACCCCACTATAGTTGCCAACATGCTCATGGGCACCGGACGCAAGATTAAATAAAGAAGTCTTTCCACAGTTCGGATTGCCAACAAGTGCCACATTGATTGTTCTTCGCTTACCAAGGGCCAGACGTTTCAATTCCTCTTCCCCCGGATAAATATTTTCACTGATACTCTGGTGATAACTTTCCTGTCCCTGTGCCTGTTCTGCCGCTTCTTGTTCACTTATAATTTCGATCATCTCAGCTTCTTGCCGACGAAGCGAAATTTCATAACCTAATACTTTATATTTAATAGGATCTTTCAAAGGGGCATTGAGTAAAACTTCTACGGTCTTACCTTTAATAAAGCCCATCTCGACAATACGTTTACGAAAACCTCCATGGCCGAGCACTTTGACGATAACCCCCTTCTCTCCTGTTCTTAATTCGGACAAACGCATACTTTGTTCTCTTAATTTTCGGCAAAGATAACAGATTAGTTCCGAGGAGACAAATTATTTAGAATGTTTTTAAATAGCGTCTCCCGTACAGGGAAGTACACCGGGCGATAGAAAAGAATATTTAATTATTAATTCTTAATTTAACTACATTGTTTATCTTTGCGATATGATAGAAAAAAAGATCGCACAATATATTGATAATGAGAGGTTATTTCCCATAAATGCCCGGATAATAGTAGCATTGAGTGGTGGCGCTGATTCGGTAGCACTATTACGTATACTTCACACATTAGGATATGACTGTGAAGCCGCTCACTGTAATTTTCATTTGCGGGGAACAGAATCAGACAGGGACGAAATGTTTGTCCGAAAGTTATGTAAAACAATGAGAACTCCATTGCACACCATTGATTTTGCAACAGAACAATATGCTATTGAAAAGAAAATATCGATAGAAATGGCAGCGCGCGAACTACGTTATCAATGGTTTGCGGAAATAAAAGAGAAAACCAAGGCGAATGTGATCGCTGTAGCCCACCATCAGGACGATAGTGTAGAAACTGTATTACTCAACCTCATACGAGGAACGGGTATCAACGGATTATTAGGAATACGCCCTAAAAACGGAGATATTGTACGTCCGCTCCTATGTATCAGTCGCAAAGAAATTACAGACTATCTGCAAAATGCCGGACAAGAATACATGACGGACAGTACAAATCTACAGGACGAGTATACACGCAATAAGATACGCCTAAACCTACTGCCACTGATGCAGGAAATCAACCCTTTAGTCAAAGAGCATATTATTGATACAAGCAATTATCTGAATGATGTAAATCGGATATATAATAAAGGTATAGAAGAAGGAAAGCAACGGGTTATAGAGAAAGGAAACATCCGTATCGTCCCTCTTTTAAAAGAACCTTCACCAGAAGCTTTATTATTCGAGATACTCTATCCACTTGGATTCAATGCAGCACAAACAAAAAATATTCTGGCTATGCTGGAAGGACAAACCGGAAAACAGTTTATCAGTAAAGACGGCTGGAGAGTAGTCAAAAACAGAGAGTTATTATTAATCGACAAGAAAGAAAAGCAAGAAACCCCTCCTTTTTGCCTGATTAAAGAAGAGAAAGAATACACAAAAGATTTTATTATTCCCCGTGAGAAACATATTGCCTGTTTCGACACCGACAAACTAATCGGAGAAATTAACTTAAGAAAATGGCAAACGGGGGATATATTTATTCCCTTCGGTATGAAAGGCAAAAAGAAAGTCAGTGATTATCTGACAGACAGGAAGTTTTCAATTATCCAAAAAGAAAACCAATGGGTACTTTGTTGTGGAGACAAAATAATCTGGATTGTAGGAGAACGGACTGACAATCGCTTCCGGATAGACGAAAAAACAAAGAAAGTAACAGTATTCAAGATGAGTGAGAAAGCAATAGATAATCCGCTAATAATCAACGCTTAAAAGGTTGACTTAATACAGTTTTACTTTACACCGTTTTAACATTATAAAAATTCATATGGCAAGTAAAGTATCTCCTCGTTGTAGGTATAGTTTAGATTTTAAACTTAAAGTATTAAGTGATTATTATCGTTCTGGTTTGACCAAATATTTCATCGAGCAGCGAGATGGTTTGGTTCATGGGAGTATTTACAGATGGGAAAAAGCCTTGATATTGTCTGCAAAAGACTTATCTTTGTCCCAGGATTTATTATCTCAAATAGAAACGATGCGCAAAGCGAAAGAAAAAAAGTCCCAAGTAACCTCTTCCTTATCTAAGGAAGAAGAGTTGCAGGCGGAGTTACTTCGTCTTCGTAAAGCTTTGGAATACTCCGAACTTCGCAATGAGGCTCTGTCTGAAGTCTTAAAAATCGGTCGTGAAGAATACGGCATCGATTTATTAAAAAAAGCTGGCGCCAAGCAGTAAATACCCTTCGGCACAGGCATCCAAAGATTTCCATCGGAAGCCTGTGCTCACTGTTTGGTAAGAGTAGAGAAGGGTATTATTCAGTAAGTACGCAAGTACTTTCAGACCGTATTCTCACGGAGGTCAAAGTCGCCCAACTTGTACGCGAAATCAGGTCATCAGCACCCGGTATTGGTGCCTATAAGTTATTTCTGATCCTAAAGGAAGTATATGAGGGGAAGTTGATGGGGCGGGACAGTTTTTATAACCTGCTCCGTCGCAAAGGTCTCATGCTTTCTCCTTTGAAAAGGCGTCATACTACCAACTCCAACCATAACTATCGGAAGTATAAAAACCTGATAAAAGACTATAAGCCAAAGACTTTAAATCGTTTATGGGTGGCAGATATTACTTATATTGAAACAGATGCCGGTGTTTGCTATCTCCACTTGCTTACAGATGCCTTTACTCATGAAATAGTGGGTTGGATCCTATCCGGTAGTCTCGTTGCAGATAACACTTTAGAAGCACTTAATCAAGCTATTGCTATGTTTCCTGATACCGATTTCAGTAAATTGATTCATCATTCTGACAGAGGATCACAGTATTGTTGTAACAGATATGTTGAGAGATTGAAAGAAATGCAAATCTCTATCAGCATGACGGAAGATAGTAACCCTACTGACAATGCGATAGCCGAGCGGGTTAATGGTATTATTAAACAGGAGTGGCTATACCGTCAGAAACGTCCAAAAGACATTGTTGAAGCTAGAAGTAAGATAACGGAAATCATTGACTTCTACAATAATGTGCGACCACATATGAGCAATAACATGAAAACGCCCAAAGCTATGAGAGCAAGTGTAGCCGCTTAACGCTCTTTGGAGGCTTCGCGCCTCCAGCCGCTAAGGCGAACCGCCGCGGTGTTTTTCATAATATGATTTGCAGGATAGTCAATAAATAGCTAATTTAGAAGCTGGAAAAATACACTGTTTATGGGATGTATTGATTTATGATCGGAAAGACGAGCAGGTAAGATAATCAATAAGGTATTCCTGAAGGTGTAAAGTGAAACAGTAAAACAATCAAGAAACTGTGAAGGAAAACAGTAGATATTAACCAAAATGTGTAAAGTGAATACAGGCATAGTCAGGTTGTACATTTTTGTATAACAAGAATGTACAACCTTGCACCACAAAGGTGTACACTCTTATATGACATAAATGTACACTCTTACAATATCTATTACTCGAGCCTTTTTGTAACCCTTATTACAAGATTGTTTTTGGCTCTTTCTGACGGGTAAAACATTGAGAAAGCAATACAGCAAACGGAGTATCATAAACCCTCGCTTGTTGTGTACATGATTTGACACAGGCACAACACTTAATACATTTTTCAGCATCTGTATGCACTTCATCTCCTTTTACAATAGCGCCAACAGGACAATGACGTACGCATGCACCACAATGCGTACAAAGACTTTCATTATCCAACCACGGAGTACGTGGCAAGGGTACCCCGCTCTTACGTAGTTTTATTACTCTACGTAAAAAACGGAATAAGGGGAAAAAAGGTTGTTGCGGACGAGGAATAGAACGAAGATTAACCGGATACAGAGTCTCCAGGCAAGAGGCTGCCTCAACTTTTATCCTCAACTTCTTACCAAATTCTCTGGCAAGCTCTAAATCATGAGTATCAGGACGGCCTGCTGCAATGGGATATTTAGTACTGCTATAAGAATGCTCTCCAATAAAAGTAGCTCCGGCTATTACTTTAAAACCATTCAGTAAAACAAAAGCATCCAACTCCGTAAGCGCATTTTCGTAAGCACGATTCCCGTAAACTACTACCAAAGCTACCGGAGTATCCGTACCACGAATATTCTCCAGACGCTCCATAGCTAAAGGAGCCACATGTCCACCATATACAGGAACAACAACAATAGCCAATGCCGAGGTAGGAAGTTCCATTTCTTCAACCGGCTTTAAGGTCAAATCCGTCGTTAACACATTTGTTGCCCCCGTTCCATGAACAATTGCCTCTCCCACTTGTTTAGAAGTATGGGTAGGCGAAAAATAAATAAGATGAGCTTCAGTAATTATCATAATGTTATAATTTGAGTAACAAAGATACACTTTATAAATGAAAAAAATGATGATTTATTTATGAAACCAAAATTATTTATTATCTTTGCGCCGTTGAAATACTTTGCCACCTCTCATAGGAGAGAAACAGGTAAATATCCAGTTCAACAGAAACATCCCTGATTCATAATAAATTAAAGCATATGTTCGCATAACCAATGACTGGTGAAGTTGTGTTGTGACGTCCGTATCCCAGCTGAACAAAAAAATATTAATAACTTACTATACTGTATGTATAACATTATCCAATTAAACGACAAAGATTTGTCGGAACTACAAACTATTGCCCGCGAACTGGGTATAAAAAAGACAGACTCACTAAAGAAAGAAGAACTTGTTTACAAAATCCTTGACGAACAAGCTATCGCAGGCGCTACTAAGAAGGTTGCTGCAGATAAATTGAAAGAGGAGCGTAATGAAGACAAGAAGAAACGTTCACGGGTAGCAATGAAGAAAGAAAATAAAGTATTCTCCGCTACTAAAAATGGTGAGATAACCAAAACTGAAACAGCCGTTCCCGTTCCGGCAGCTAAAGCACAACCTAAAGAAGCTGAGCCAGTAAAAGCAGAAGTTGTTCCTGCCACAGAAAAAGCAGTAGCACCCCCAAAAAAGAAAGTAGGTCGTCCTCGCAAAAATGCCGTAGAAAACAAACCCAAAGAAGAGCAAGTAGCTCCAGTTGCAGCAGCCGAAACTGAAAAAACGGTTGAAGTGAAAAAGGCAGAGGTAAAGAAAATAGAGACAAAACCTATTTCAAAACCCATTATTAAACCTAAAGCACCAGCAGTTATCGATGAAGAAAGCAATATCTTATCCGAGAGTGCCGATGACGATTTTATCCCAATTGAAGATCTCCCTTCTGAGAAAGTAGAATTACCAACAGAACTTTTCGGTAAATTCGAATCAACAAAAACAGAGCCTGTAGTTACGCCTGTTCCTGAACAGACACAGAACCAACAGCGTCCCCGCGTTATCCGTCCCCGCGATAACAACAATAATAACAACAATAATCCTAACAGCAATAATAACGCACCAAGGAACAATAATCCCCGACTGCCGATGCAGAGACCTGTACAACAGCAAAATACGGGAGAAAATGCTCCGGCTCCGGAACGCAAAGTGATTGAGCGTGAAAAACCCTACGAATTCGATGATATTCTCACCGGTACAGGAGTTCTGGAAATTATGCAGGATGGTTACGGTTTCCTTCGCTCTTCAGACTATAACTACCTTTCATCTCCGGACGATATCTATGTATCTCAATCGCAAATCAAATTATTCGGTCTGAAAACCGGTGATGTGGTAGAAGGTATCATTCGCCCTCCCAAAGAAGGAGAGAAATACTTCCCATTGGTAAAAGTATCTAAAATTGATGGTCGTGATGCCGCATTCGTACGTGACCGCGTACCTTTTGACCACCTGACCCCTCTCTTTCCAGATGAGAAATTCAGACTTTGCAAAGGCGGATACTCTGATTCGATGTCTGCACGTGTAGTAGACCTCTTTTCACCGATTGGTAAGGGACAACGTGCCTTGATCGTGGCTCAACCTAAAACAGGTAAAACCCTGTTAATGAAAGATATCGCTAATGCCATCGCAGCCAATCACCCGGAAGTATACATGATAATGCTGTTGATTGACGAACGTCCGGAAGAGGTAACCGATATGGCACGTAGTGTAAATGCAGAAGTTATCGCCTCTACTTTTGACGAACCGGCAGAACGCCACGTGAAGATCGCAGGTATCGTACTCGAAAAAGCAAAAAGACTGGTAGAATGCGGACACGACGTAGTTATCTTCTTGGACTCTATCACACGTTTGGCACGTGCTTACAATACAGTTTCTCCGGCATCGGGTAAAGTATTGTCCGGTGGTGTGGATGCAAATGCATTGCATAAACCCAAACGGTTCTTTGGTGCTGCACGTAATATCGAAAATGGCGGTTCACTAACCATTATCGCGACAGCATTGATCGATACCGGTTCAAAAATGGATGAAGTTATCTTCGAAGAATTCAAAGGTACAGGTAATATGGAATTGCAGCTTGACCGTAACTTATCCAACAAACGTATCTTCCCGGCTGTCAACATTGTGGCTTCAAGTACGCGTCGTGATGATTTGTTGCTTGACAAGACAACACTTGACCGTATGTGGATCCTGCGCAAATACCTTGCAGACATGAATCCAATAGAAGCAATGGACTTTGTAAAAGACCGTCTTGAAAAAACAAAAGACAATGACGAATTCCTGATGAGCATGAATAGCTAAAAATATTTATTCAATTTACAATTAGACGATTTACAATTTACGATTGAAATGTGATAGGCTTTACACAAAAGTTCGTATCATTATACAGGAGTAGTGACTCCAATCGTAAATTGTAAATCGTCTGATCGTAAATCCCCCCTTTCCTTCTTATCACTTTTGTACAATTATGTACTATTAACGTCCAAAAGTACTTTACCCTCCTTTTCCGGCAATTTTCATTTGCCTACATTTACCTTACGAAACTAATTCATAAGTTAAATTCTAACCCGGATACTGGCAGAACATCGCGCAATGCTCGATGATTATATTAACCGGACCAAAGATGACAACCGTACTCTAAAAGTAAACGCAGATAAATGTTGGCGTAACCATACTCCCGGTCATCCCAATCATGAAGATCCTGGAGCACGGGATATTATAAACAGAAAATAAATAAGTAAAAAGAGTGGAGATTACATGTTATCTTCACTCTTTTTACTTATTTTTGCAGCAAACAATGCGAACAGAACGTTAAACAGTGAGAATTTATATCTATTACATATTAGGAATGCTGGCCGGTTTTCTATATTCTGTCCCAGTCTATTCTGCGACTACGACTTCAGAACATCTTACCAATTTACAAATTCTCATAGACAACAATTTACCTTATACCCAAAATATAACAGCAGACAGTATCATTTTATGGGAAAAAGAGCTTGAACCACAATTGGAAAAAGACAAGCAATACAGCACTCTTTTCCATTTGAAACAACTCGTATCCGGTGCATATGCAATTCGTGGTGATATTACAATAGCTGTAGATAAAGCCCACATCATGTATGAGAAAGCCAAAGAAATGGACTATGATAAAGGAATAGCCCTTTCTCTTCGTGCTATCGGTGATGCCTACCTGGGTGCAAACATGAGGCAACAAGCCATCGATTTTTATATAGAAGCATTTAATGTTCTAAATACTTTAGAAGGTGCAGATCATCTGAAAATACATATCTCTCCGAATCTGATCCTCACATTGTTAAAGATAAGAGAAACCGACAAAGCACTTGTATACTTAAAACAACTTGAAGTTCTTTTCGATAAATATCCAACGACTTCCACTCTCTTTTATGTTTCGATATGCCGTGCCTACTATTATGTAGTAACCAATCAGCCAGACAAGGCACTTATATATATCACAGAGGCCACAAAAGCCAATTCAGAACATGATTATCCTTATATGCGTTTTGTTTTGGATTATTTGTATGCCAGTTACTATAAACAAAATAAACAATATGATCGGGCTTTGGAAAAATATGGTAACCTTATTAAAGAGATAAATCCGGCCTACTCTCCTAACCAGCATATACAGCTCAATCTTCAGCAAGCCCAACTTCTGTCTAAATTAGGACAAACAGACCAAGCATGTCTCATTTATCAAACGGCAAATGTGTTGCAAGATTCTCTGGACAACCTTAGCTATGTACGTCAGATCAACGAACTGCGAACCATCTATCAAATCGATCAAATGGAAATCCAGAACCAGCAGGAACGTAACCAGACTATCTTATGGGGTATTCTAACAGTATTTTCTTTATCAATCCTTATCACCATACTCATTTTCCATATACGATCAGAGAATAAACGTTTGCGCCATTCAAAAGAAGAACAGGAAAAAGCACAAAAGCGTGCAAGAAACTCCATTAAAACCAAAAGTCTGTTTCTTTCAAATATGAGTCATGAGATCCGTACCCCATTGAATGCGCTTTCAGGTTTCTCTGCAATCCTCACGGATGATTCAATTGACAATGAAACACGGCGACAGTGCAATGACATCATACAACAAAACTCTGAATTATTATTAAACCTGATCAATGATGTAATAGACCTTTCCAGCCTGGATATGAGTAAATTGGTATTTAATTTTAAAAAGTGCGATGCAGTAGTTATATGCCGTAATGTTATTGATACTGTAAGAAAAGTAAAGCAAACACAAGCCGATGTTCATTTTGTCACAACTCTTGAATCGCTACCGCTATTAACAGATGATTCACGCTTGCAACAGTTGCTTATCAATCTGCTTATTAATGCCACGAAGTTCACTACGGAAGGCTCCATCACACTTGAGATACGAAAAGAGTCGGACGACACCGCCGTCTTCTCTGTCACTGACACCGGTTGTGGTATTCCTCCGGAAAATCAAGGCCGAATATTCAACCGTTTTGAGAAACTAAATGAAGGTGCACAGGGTACAGGGTTGGGACTTTCTATCTGCCAGCTTATTGTTGAACAGATCGGAGGAAGAATATGGATTGATCCGGAATATACAGCAGGCGCCCGCTTCGTATTCACTCATCCTATCAAACCGGATGCGGCAGCAGCCAAAAATGAAAAGTTACAATGAAACAACTGATCTTCATACTCGCCTTATGCTGCCATTTCCTGATAAGTCTGGCAGCTCCATCAGGAGTCCGAACTGATAGTTTGGAAAGATTGTTGTCTGCTATGCCGCATGATTCCCTACGCCTACAAACCATACAAAGTATCACGCGGATGGAGCAGACAACCCCCAAATGCATCTATTATTCAAATATGCTGTTAAAGGAGGCTGTTGCGCAAGACAACCCCAAGTACGCCGGAATAGCACTCTACTTCCAGGTTATTTATTACTATAATCAAAATGAACTGGATAGTGTAATCCAAAAAATAGCAGACCTGGAGCCCTACGCCCGAAAAGCCGGTTTGTGGGATTATTACTTCGATTCACAAAGATGCCAGATAGATCTCTACTCCTATAGAGAACAAATAGAGCTTGCAATCAACAAATCACTTGAAATGTATAAGAAAGCGCAAGAAGCCAACAACATACGTGGCCTGATAGGTGCCAAGCAGTGTCTGGCCAATGCTTATATGGGTACTGGCCGTTGGAAAGAAGGTAAACAGGCTTTGGAAGAAGCTCATAAGCTTCTTCCTCAAATGAACAATGTAATTGTAAGAAATTCCGTACTTTGCCAACTTATCTCACTCAGTAAAGCCAACAAAGAACTTCAGGATCAGAAAAAGTATCTGGATGAACAAAAGAAGATTCTTTCTGATTATATCGCAGAAAATCCAACGATGAAAGAAGCTTTTCAGGATCCGATGATTTTCAATGACATCTACTATACCTATTATTATGTAGAAATGGAGCAGCCTCAGCTGGCTCTCCAACATCTTAAAAAAGGAAACGAGTATCTCACCCCCAATACTTATTTTATGTATCGGGTGCTTTATCATGATGCACACGCCTCATATTACCGCCTTTGCAAAGAATATAATCGTGCTATCAGTCAACTGGATTCTACTGTTATACTGTTAAAAAACGCTTTTAGCAGCGATTACGTCAACCAACTGTCTATCAAAGCTGATATTCTGACCGAGGCCGGACGTAGCCTGGAAGCAATACCAATCTATGAAAAGGTTATACAGATGAAAGATTCGTTGGTTACCGAACTATCTGACAAACAAATGAATCTGATACAAGACAACTACCATGTAGATAAAATGAAACTTGAAGAAGAACAGTTGAAAAGCAAAATTCAACTGCTCGTATTCTGTATTATCGCTATTGCCCTGCTCGTATTAATCTTCTTCACAATACGTGCCTATCAGGTGCGAAAAGCCTTAAAGACGGCAGAAAGTGAAACTCGTAAAGCCACCCTGATGATTGAGAAGGCCAATGAGACCAAGAATCATTTTCTCTCTAATATGAGTTACAATATCCGTATCCCTCTCAACGGAGTTGTAGGTTTTTCACAACTCATAGCCTCGGAACCCAATATGGACGAAAGTACACGACAAGAATATTCAGCCATCATCCAAAAAAACTCCGAAGAGTTGATACAATTGGTAAATGATGTACTCGATCTGTCTCGCCTGGAAGCCAATATGATGAAATTTCAGATACAGACTTATGATGTAATAGCTCTTTGTAACGATGCCATTTATATGGCACAGATGCACAATGAGGGAGTTATATCAATTCTGTTCAGCACTAATATTGACGCACAGAACATCACAACAGATACCGGACGAATAACGCAAACCCTGCTCAGCACATTGGTCTATCCGGACAAAAGTAAAGAGGAAAGAGAAATAATCTTTACGGTCAACCGGGATGATACGTCAAAGATCATTCATTTCCAAATTATCAACAGCCCACTGGCTGATCCGAAATACCACTCACAACAAGTAAGTATCCGCCATGAAATAAATGACTTGTTATTAAAGCACTTCGGAGGTAGCTATGCCGTCACCACCGACAAACAGGGCGGACAGGTCATTGATTTTACTCTCCCCCCCGACAGTATATCCGGATAAAAGCGTTATCTTTGCAAATTGTAAACCTAAACGCTCATTTATGTACACTAATAAGCAAATTTGGAGTGTCAGTTACCCGATACTTCTTAGTTTACTGGCACAAAATGTTATTAATGTCACTGACACCGCCTTTCTCGGACGTGTTGGCGAAGTAGCACTCGGAGCTTCGGCTATGGGTGGACTTTTTTATATCTGCGTTTTTACTATTGCTTTCGGTTTTAGCACCGGTTCGCAAATTGTGATTGCCCGCCGCAATGGCGAAGGTCGCTATTCTGACGTAGGACCGGTAATGATACAAGGTGTTATGTTCATGTTACTGATGGCATTGCTATTATTCAGCTTTACAAAAGCTTTTGGGGGCAATATTATGCGGATGCTGGTTTCTTCCGAATCCATATACGATGCCACAATGGAATTTCTGGACTGGCGTATCTACGGATTCTTCTTTTCGTTTATCAACGTAATGTTCCGGGCACTTTATATCGGCATTACGCGTACAAAGGTACTTACCATCAATGCCGTCGTCATGGCACTGACAAACGTAGTGCTGGACTATGCAATGATATTCGGACATTTCGGCTTCCCGGAAATGGGTATCAAAGGCGCTGCCATTGCCTCTGTAGTAGCAGAAGCCAGTTCCATTCTGTTCTTCCTCATTTATACGTATATCACCGTCGACCTGAAAAAGTATGGCCTGAATAAATTACGTTCTTTCGATCCTCAGTTACTGATGCGTATACTTAGTATCTCCTGCTTCACTATGTTGCAGTACTTCTTGTCAATGGCTACCTGGTTCATATTCTTCGTAGCTGTAGAAAGGTTGGGACAACGTGAACTTGCCATTGCCAACATTGTGCGAAGCATATACATCGTAATGCTCATTCCGGTAAACGCACTGGCCACCACCACTAACAGCTTGGTCAGTAATGCCATTGGTGCAGGAGGCATACAATATGTGATGACACTTATCAATAAAATAGCCCGTTTTTCATTCTTTGTTATGCTGGCATTAGTCGCTATCACCGCAACATTCCCGCAAGCCATGCTCTCCATCTATACAAATGAGGCTGCCCTGATAGCCGAATCAGTTCCATCTGTCTATGTTATCTGCGTTGCCATGTTGATAGCCTCCGTAGCCAATATCGTATTTAACGGAATATCCGGTACTGGTAACACACAAGCCGCCTTGTTACTTGAAGTTATAACTATCGTCATCTACGGTTCGTATATAATCTTCATCGGAATGTGGCTGAAAGCTCCCATTGCATGGTGCTTTACCATTGAGATTGTGTACTATACATTGTTACTCACCACAAGCTATATTTACTTCAAAAAAGCAAAATGGCAGAATAAAAAGATATAAATACAAGAGATTTTTGTACATTTGCATCCCGGTTTACCACAGAAGATACAGAGGGGACAGTTTTTTAGTGAGTAGCGATAAGTGATTAGTGATTAACAGGCTGCACTATCATGCTGCATGATACTAAATTACTTATCGCTATTCACTACTCCCCTAAAATTTTGTATCCTCTGTGGCAAACTGATCTATAAGTTTAGTAATCAGTAATTAGTATAAAATATGTTCGATAATTTAAGCGAGAGACTGGAGAGGTCGTTTAAGATTTTAAAAGGTGAAGGTAAAATCACTGAGATCAATGTAGCAGAAACACTGAAAGATGTGCGTAAAGCCCTGTTGGATGCCGACGTTAACTACAAGGTAGCGAAAACTTTTACCGATACAGTAAAAGAAAAAGCGTTGGGACAAAACGTACTTACTGCTGTGAAACCAAGCCAGTTGATGGTGAAAATCGTTCACGACGAACTTACTCAGTTGATGGGTGGAGAAACCGTTGAGATTGATACAGATGGTCATCCGGCTGTTATCCTGATGTCCGGTCTGCAAGGTTCGGGTAAGACTACCTTCTCCGGAAAGCTGGCCCGGATGCTCAAAACTAAAAAGAATCGCAAACCGTTGCTCGTAGCCTGTGACGTGTATCGTCCTGCTGCTATCGAACAGCTTCGTGTACTGGCTGAACAGATTGAAGTGCCGATGTACTCTGAACCAGATAGTAAGAATCCGGTAGAAATTGCACAAAATGCAATTAAAGAAGCTAAAGCCAAAGGATACGATCTTGTAATCGTCGATACAGCCGGGCGTTTGGCTGTAGACGAAGAGATGATGAACGAAATTGCTGCTATTAAGAAAGCCATCAACCCGAATGAGATCCTTTTCGTGGTAGACTCCATGACCGGACAAGATGCTGTTAATACTGCAAAAGAATTTAATGATCGCCTCGACTTCAACGGTGTAGTATTGACTAAGCTTGACGGTGACACCCGTGGTGGTGCAGCACTCTCTATCCGTTCGGTTGTCAACAAGCCCATTAAGTTTGTAGGTACAGGTGAAAAGCTGGATGCTATTGATCAGTTCCATCCCGCACGTATGGCAGACCGTATCTTAGGTATGGGTGATATCGTTTCACTGGTAGAACGTGCACAAGAACAGTACGACGAAGAAGAAGCAAAACGTCTGCAAAAGAAAATTGCCAAGAATCAGTTCGACTTCAATGATTTCCTTAGCCAAATAGCTCAGATCAAGAAGATGGGTAACCTCAAAGAGCTTGCATCTATGATCCCTGGTGTAGGAAAGGCCATCAAAGATATTGATATTGACGACAACGCTTTCAAGAGCATTGAAGCCATCATTCATTCTATGACTCCTGCAGAACGTTCCAATCCGGAAATACTGAATGGTTCACGCCGTACCCGCATCGCTAAAGGTAGTGGTACAACTATTCAGGAAGTAAACCGCCTGCTGAAACAATTTGATCAGACCCGTAAAATGATGAAGATGGTAACAGGCAGCAAAATGGGTAAAATGATGCCAAAAATGAAACGCTAATCTTCTAAAGAGTAAACGTTTGACTTTGGTGTTTTTATTTTGTGACCTTGGTTCGTTAATCATAAAGCAGATTGAAACAAAACCAGTATATAAGGAGAGAGCTATGGCTTTCTCCTTTTTTCGTACCATTAATTCACAAAAAAGTTCCAATCAAACCGATTTCAAATAAAAAGTGAGTGAGTTTCATATATAACCGTTATTTTGATGAAATACCCGTTCCTCTTCCCCAAGCTTTTCGCTCCATTAATAATCTATAAATCGGCTATTGACAAAAAATGAATTCCTTTTGGCTGATTCAGTTATTTATTTTACTTTTGTCCATCACCAAAATACTATTGAACATGACCCTTATAGATGGAAAAGCCATTTCCGAGCAAGTAAAGCAAGAGATTGCAGCTGAAGTGGCAGAAATTGTAGCCCACGGTGGCAAACGTCCTCATCTGGCTGCTATCCTTGTTGGCCACGATGGAGGGAGCGAAACGTATGTAGCTGCCAAAGTAAAAGCCTGTGAAGTTTGTGGCTTCAAATCTTCCCTCATCCGCTACGAAAGTGATGTGACAGAAGAGGAGCTGTTGGCCAAAGTACGCGAACTCAATGAAGATGCGGACGTAGACGGCTTTATCGTACAATTACCCCTACCCAAACACATCTCCGAACAAAAAGTAATCGAAACCATCGATTATCGGAAGGATGTAGATGGCTTTCATCCCATCAACGTGGGACGTATGTCCATCGGATTGCCTTGTTACGTGTCTGCCACCCCGAACGGTATTCTTGAACTGCTAAAACGCTATAAGATAGAAACTTCAGGGAAGAAGTGCGTAGTACTGGGACGCAGTAACATTGTCGGTAAGCCCATGGCTGCCCTCATGATGCAAAAAGCCTATCCGGGCGATGCAACAGTGACTGTCTGCCACAGTCGATCCCACGATTTGGTAAAAGAATGTCAGGAAGCCGATATCATCATTGCCGCTTTAGGACAACCGAATTTCGTAAAAGAAAATATGGTAAAAGAAGGTGCAGTAATCATCGACGTAGGTACCACACGTGTACCCGATGCTACCAAAAAATCCGGTTTTAAGCTGACAGGCGACGTTAAATTCGACGAAGTAGCACCAAAGTGCTCATACATCACTCCTGTGCCGGGAGGTGTAGGTCCGATGACTATTGTTTCTTTAATGAAGAATACATTGTTGGCGGGTAAAAAAGCCATCTATAAATGAGAAATATCTCTTTGGTAATCCTCTTCTTTCTCTCCTACTCCTGCACATCCATGTCGCAGGAAAGGAGAGATTCTGTTATTAATACTTCGGATTCTATTTCCTGTCAAAAAGATAGCATTATCACCTCACGGCTCACCCTCCTCTTTGCGGGAGACCTTATGCAGCACCAAGCGCAGATTAATGCCGCCCGTACCTCTACAGGATACGATTATTCAGATTGTTTTAAATTCGTTAAGGAAGAAATAAACCGGGCAGATATCGCAATTGCAAACCTTGAAGTAACATTGGGTGGAAAACCCTATCGCGGTTACCCAGCCTTTAGTGCACCGGATGAATATCTTTTCGCCATTCGCGATGCAGGTTTCGATGTTTTGATAACGGCCAATAACCATTGTCTTGATAAAGGTAAAAAAGGATTAGAGAGGACCTTGCTAATGCTCGATTCATTACAAATTCCACATGCAGGAACTTATGTCAATACTGAATCACGAGAACAGCAATACCCTTTATTGCTGGAAAAAAACGGCTTTCGCATTGCCCTTTTAAATTATACTTATGGTACAAACGGTATCAAAGTAATCTCTCCCAATGTGGTAAACTATATCGATAAGGCAGTAATGGCACAAGATATTGAAGCTGCCAGGGCACAACATCCCGACGCCCTCATTGCCTGCATGCATTGGGGTGATGAATATCAGTCACTTCCCAATAAAGAACAAAAGAATCTCACAGACTGGTTATTACAGCAGGGAGTTACCCACATTATCGGCTCGCATCCACACGTAGTGCAACCCATGGAGCTCCGTACGGACAGTATAACCGGAAATCAGCATGTGGTAGTCTATTCTCTCGGAAATTTCATCTCTAATATGTCTGCCCGGCGTACTGATGGTGGTTTACTATTTAAGTTAGAACTCGAAAAAGATAGTGTCACTCGTGTAGCCAATTGCGGTTATAGCTTAGTGTGGACATCACGTCCCGTTCTCTCCCGAAAAAAAAATCATATATTATATCCCATTAATTATCCGGCAGACTCACTTTCTGTTACAGAGCGTAACCACCTGAAAATCTTCATAAATGATGCTCAATCACTATTTAGGAAGCATAACAAAGGAATAAAAGAGTACACTTTTTATTAAAAAAATCTCATGGAATATTTGCAGATTAAAAGTTTATATCTATCTTTGCACCGCGTTAGAGAAACGCAAACATGGTGGATGTAGTTCAGTTGGTTAGAGCGTCAGATTGTGGTTCTGAATGTCGCCGGTTCGAGTCCGGTCTTCCACCCAAAGAGAATCCTTGATAATCAGTAGATTATTGAGGATTTCTTCGTTTTAAACGGTTTGTTTTCAAGTATCACATTAGCTTCATTTCGGGTCAGTCCGAAAAGAGACAGAAATTGACTAAAATTGCTTTGCTGTTGACCCCACATAACCCCATCCACAAAAATATTGCAGCAATTTATAATAAACAAGACTTTATATAGCCCTCTATTTCTTGGGCAGTTACATCATAAGTAGGTTCAAGTTGTTCAAAATGAGCATCTCTCATAAAACGAGACCCATTGGTAAGCATAGCTAATAGGTTTTTAGATTTCAACTTATGTCCAGAATAGGTTAGAGCCAAAGAAATTAAATCATTGACAAGTACGCCAGACTTTAAGATAGAATAAATGTCGTAGTAATCGCGAAAATTACTCCTGCGCAACATGACTTCCATCTTCATAGCACCAATAGATTTTACATCTGCCAATCGCAAATTATTCAGATATTCGACAGGCTCACTGACAGGAGAATATTTGGAACAAGCATAAAAGGAGAACTTTACTCCGGATACCAGATACTCCACATGGTCTATATCCAATATGTCCTTATGTTGAATTTCTCCAATCGTAGCAAGCTCTTTCTCTATCTGAAACCAAGCCACTTCCATTTTCTCTGTTTTGGAAGTTCTCCATTTCATAAAATCCAAATCTTCACTTTGACGAGTGCCAATTTGCAAAGATAAGGCAGTACCACCTACCAAGAGATAGGGCTTGATGCAGTCTAATTTAGAAACAGTTTCAAAGACTTGCAAGGTATGTGGAGCTAAACCTTTCATGCGAACATTTTATTAAGGTGGCGAGTAGCCATCGACTTTATATAAGCATCCGGTTTCTTCACCTTGAAATAGTACCAAGCAAAGAAACGATTCAGCGTGTAGAGATACTCCCCTTGAGGAACAAGATAGTCCAACCATACTTGCTTGATTTTCTTGAAAGGGTAAATAAGAAATAGTTGGCTGATTTCGTCCAAATCAAGATGCAACAAGGTCTTCTCAATCAGCATATCATCTGGAATATCCTTGATTGAGTTTTCATTGTACGACCAGAAACAATGTTCCTGCTTCAACTTCGCCAATAATTCTTGTTTCACCACCTCACTTGACATAACTCTCTGTTTTAGAATAATACAAAAATAGTAATTATTCTTGTTTGAAGCAAATCACAAGATCAAATGTTTCATTGTGAATAAGATTTTTAGTAAATTTGTATAGTAAGTTCAATGTTGACTAATTGTTGACTAATGAACTTCCAGAGAGATTATTAACGCGTTGACAATAAAAGGGTTCAGTTGGTTAGAGCGTCAGATTGTGGTTCTGAATGTCGCCGGTTCGAGTCCGGTCTTCCACCCCCAAAGAAAGAGGAATTTCAGTAATGAGATTCCTCTTTCTTTGGGGGTGGAAGACATTTGCGGATGTATTTCTACTTTTTCATACTTTCGTAGATTAGATTCAACAACAATTATTAGATATGATAAAGACCAAACTACTATTGAAGCTTCTATGTTGCCTTCTTTCCCTATCAATTCAGGCACAAAACACAAAAAGAACTCTTCTCCCGGCTCAATATGCCTCCATAAAAACGGGTGATACTTTGACATTACGTCAGATGTTGAATGAGGGAGTCCCGGTGGATGCTGCAGAGGAAGACGGAAAAACACTGTTGATGAAAGCTGCTGCCAAAGGCGATTTAGCACAAATAAAATTCTTACTCGAAGCCGATGCCGATGTGGAGCAAAAAAGCAATAAGGGGTATACTCCATTATATTATGCAGCCAGTGAAAACCAGAAAGAAACCATTGATATGCTACTGAAGGCTGGTGCCGACCTGAACAAAAAAGGACCATTAGGATTATCCATCACTGCAGAAATCAGTTTTTTCCACAACCTTACTATGACGTGTTATCTGTTGGAAAAAGGAGCCAAAGTGGATGAAAAGGAGATAAAAGAATTATTGTGTTACCTGACCTACCAGCATAATGAAAAAAAAACACATGAGAGCAGATGATTACACGCCGGCATTAAAACTCTGGTTGCAACAGGGTGAAAAAATAACAGTCAGCCCACAGGACATTAAAAACAGTAAACTTCTGAGCATGTATGCTATTTCTTCCGAACAAGCTACGGAACTTAGCCTTAAGTTCAGATTGCTTCGACTGCAATTCATAGAAGAGGCCAAACAAGAACAACAAAAAGAGCAACAAAGAAAAGAACGAAAACTGGCAGAATTGCGCGAACAGGATAGCTTGCGCAATCTGATGGAAACCGGAAACTATGATCATAAAAAGTGGGAACTAAATACATCTATCCGCATTATCATAGAAGAAGACGGGACGAGCAGGACGGGAAGCTGGATTCATGCTTCGCCCCGGGTAGATTACCTGCACAATCATATTGGAGAAGGTGCTACGCCAACGCTCGTGCTACTTTCAATACTCGTTGCAGTCATCTTTGTCTGGGTGATGTCCAAAAAAGTATTCCCTTCTATCCGCAAAGAAGAAGGCATGTTTTTTCTCATGCTATACTTTGTCGTCATACAAAGTATCATACTTTATTTTATGTTTTCTTCCCTATATACTGATTTTGACGAACTGATCGTAAGGAATACAGGAAAGGAATATGCCGCCAAGTATGATTACACTGGTTTCCACTTTGTCACAGCAGACAGTATCGCTGTTGTAGTAAAAGGAGTATGCACATTCGATGGCGGAGTAGACTCAGAGACATGCATTCCCATTCGTTACGATGATACAGCAAGGAAGCTGGTTGTCGATATGCAGAAATACACGCTTCGAAATTGGAACCAGATACTCCTTACCGGTATTCTCCTGCTGCTGAACTTCCTGTTGTGCTATGGTAAATTCAATTTCCTATTAAAGAAAGTATTTCGCACCCGGCATTCAAAACATGATACTCCCTATCAAGATTATATCTATTTCCCATGGCACTTCAAAAATAAGAAGTACGAAACATTCGACCAGTTCAAGAGTGAACTGGAACATTGCCGTGCAGAATGGGACATGGAGGATTATTCTGATAAAACATATGAGACACCCTGTATCCTAATCCGATACAATAGAATGACTGAAAAGAACTCACCTCACTTTGAAATAGAAATCCTTCCCGATAACGGAAAATACATTTCTATGGACGAATGGATATATAAACTTCAGAATGAACTCGCTCCTTATATGGAAAGCCTGGGAGAACCTGACAGTGCGAATGTATGGATTCTCAAAGGATGGACAGCAGGAAAGGAAATGAAATGCGATTTGTCACTCTTCTCGTCTTTGGAAGATAGTGATGTGATATTGGCAGATGTCATCTGGAAGTTTACAGAAACGGAATATACGGATTACCGCACCTTTATAAGAGAAGTAATCGTATTTCAATCGGAACACGGAAACCATTTCTGGAATCCGGATGTTGTCGTGATTAAACAACCATCCTTCACCCTTTGCTATTACAACCCGCAAACAAGGCACATGGAGGTATATGATATGGAAGCAGATAACGGTGTAACCTTCACAGAAGGAGAAATTCTGTATAAGATACACAACCGGATGAAAGATATACTGCCCGGTCAGGAGTTTTGCTATCTCCAGTATCTTATCTTCAGATCGTTCGAAGCAGATACGCTGGAAGAATTAGAAAAAAAACAAAACGAAAAGGAACTTTATGACCTGTTTACGACAAATGAGATATAAGCATCTGATGAATTGAAAGGGACGTTTCTAAAAGCATGCAACTCTACAAAGCAGCATTAAATATAATGCCCCGTTACATATATTATTATCCATGATAACATATATTGTAACGGGGCATTACATATATTGGCTTAATCTTTACAACGTACACTAATATAATTCCAACCCGAATTCCTCCTTCAAATGCAATAACGCTTCGTTTTTCTTTGCCATCATCTGGAACTTCTCCACACGACTAAACGCCCGTACATTTTCTGCTGCCTCACTGACACGGACCGTCATTCTCACTTTCCGGTTCTTTAAACGGCTTCGAAGATAGTTCTGTATATCCGGAATCATAGAAGTGAAATCCTTTGCTACAATCTCATTATCTACCACAACCTCGAAAGTTATAGCATCACTAAGCAATGTCAAACGTATATTCTGCATACGCATAGCAAGTGCTTTATGCTCCACAGGAAGACGACCGGCATACTCCTGCCAGTAATAATTCAAATCCTTTTCATTGAATATATAATCCTCTTCAGGTTGAACCTGTGCGTGAGCAGGTGTCTGGACAGCTGTTGTACTCTGTGCAGCAGCTTCCTTTTGAGGATGCCTGATAGACACTCCAAGACTGGACTTACTCATTACAGGAATTTTCTTCTCTTCCTGCACAGCGGCTTTCACCACAACATCAGATACACCCGCAGCAGACGAAGTAGAAGTTCCGGTAGCAGAAACAGATTGAGCCGGAGCAGATTGAGCCGGATGAACATTTGCAGTTTGTTGCTGAGCTTGGGGTGCAACAGGAGCATTCTGTGGTTGCTGAGCAGCTACAGATTGCGTAAATATGGGTTTTATAGCTTGTTTAGGGCCACGCCCACCACCCACATCATCCCCCTCGATGGTAAGCTGGGCAACCTGTATCAAAGTCAGTTCTACCAGCAAACGCTTGTTTTTGCTGGCCCGGTAATTCATATCACAATCATTACAGAGCTTCATAGCCCGATATAGAAAAGGTAGCGGACACTTTTGCGCCTGCTCCTGATAGCGCTGACGAATACTGGCTCCTACTTCAAGCAATGCTAAAGTAGCGGGATCTTTACTCACAAGCAAATCACGAAAATGCGACGAAAGCCCTGTTATGAAATGGCTACCATCAAAGCCTTTATTCAATACATCATTGAATAACAGCAGCGCATCACTTACTTTATTTTCGAGAAAACAATCGGTCAGTCTGAAATAATATTCATAATCCAACACATTGAGATTCTCAATAACACTCTTATAGGTAATATGCCCACCGGTGAAACTAACTACCTGATCAAAGATAGAAAGAGCATCGCGCATGCCACCATCTGCTTTCAGTGCTATGACATTCAGCGCTTCGGGTTCAGCTGTTATATTCTCTTTGGAAGCAACATAAGTTAAGTGCTGTACCGTATCGTCCACACTGATACGATTGAAATCATAAATCTGGCAACGCGACAAAATAGTAGGAAGTATTTTATGCTTCTCCGTTGTAGCCAAAATAAAAATAGCATGACGGGGAGGCTCTTCCAGCGTTTTCAGGAAAGCATTGAAAGCAGAAGCAGACAACATATGCACCTCATCAATGATATACACTTTATACTTACCTATCTGAGGCGGGATGCGCACCTGCTCTACCAACTGACGGATATCATCCACCGAGTTATTGGAAGCTGCATCAAGTTCATGTATATTATACGAACGTTGCTCATTGAAAGCCACACAAGACTCACAAGCATTACACGCTTCCCCATCGGCAGTAAGCGACATACAGTTGATAGTCTTGGCAAAAATACGGGCGCAAGTTGTTTTTCCTACTCCACGGGGACCACAAAACAGATAGGCATGAGCCAGTTTCTGTGTGGCAATGGCATTTTTCAGTGTCGTAGTCAATGCCCGCTGACCTACCACCGACTCAAAGGTGGACGGACGATACTTACGGGCAGATACAATATAGTTTTCCATACGTCAGAATCTCTCTGTTTTTTTGAGTTTCTACAAAAATAGTGCAATGAGAACAAAGTCAGGGCTGCCTAAGCTATGTCAAGTACAACCTATTTTTGCTTTCACTGCAAATGTACGCAAAAAAAGTAAGAAGTAATAAGTGACGAGTGAGAAGTTTTAGGCAAGAAGTGGCAACTTTTAAGTTATAAGTTTTATCTTTGCATTCAGAATTAAAGGAGAAATCATGGGCAATTTACTAACAATCTGGGAGTTCATCGGTAAGCATAAATACCTTATCACTATTCTGATTTTTGCAGCCATCATTGGTTTTCTGGATGAGAACAGTGCCATTCGTCGCATTGGATACACACGTGAAATCAGTCGCCTGCAAAGCGAAATTGATAAATATCGTGCCGATTACGAAGAAAACACAAAGAAGCTCAACGAACTAAGCAGTAATCCGGATGCCATTGAGCAGATAGCACGTGAAAAGTACCTGATGAAGAAACCGAACGAAGACATTTACGTATTTGAAGATAAATAATGAAGCAACTCATACCCGCACTTTTCGCCGTAGGCGCTCTCATGGCTCTTATTGGAGCAGCAGTATTCATCACCGGATGGATTTATGCACCTTATATATATACCATTGGTGCAGGCTTTGTAGCACTGGCACAAATCAACACTCCCGTTCACGGTAAAAGTAAAACACTGAAACGCTTGCGCATTCAGCAGATATTCGGAGCAATTGCACTTGTACTGACCGGAGCCTTCATGTTTTTCACGCGTGGCAATGACTGGATCGCATGTCTCACTATTGCTGCCATTCTCGAACTCTACACAGCTTTCCGTATTCCACAGGAAGAAGCCAAACTACAACAATAATATTTCCGGCATCGGAAGGTACATCAGCAATGGTTATTATTGACGCAGATTAGTGCGATTTTGATCAATATGTCACCACAGAGAACGCAGAGAACACGGAGTTTTAAATCTTTACTAAACGCAAATGAACGCAAATTCTCGCAAAGGGAAATAACAATAAAATAAAGAACTACCGTTTTTTATCTGTGTTCATCTACGATCATCCGCGTTTCATCAGAGAAAATAATATCTCTGTGCCCTCCGTGTCTTCTGTGGTGAACTGATTTATTTCCGGTCAGCTTTGAACTCATTACTAATAAAAAAAGGCAATCCCGTTTATCACGAAACTGCCTTTAACTCTAAGTTTTTTATCTATTACTTCTTAGGTGCAGAAGTATATCTTGCATTCAAACCGTCGATAATCTCTTGTGTGATATTGAATGAACTATCGGCATAAAGCAGATTATCAAAACCTGTATTACTCAAAATCAGATTGTAACCTTTAGTTTTGTTATACTCTTTCAAGAAAACGTTGATAGAGTCACGCAACTGCAAACTATTCTTCTGATTCTCTGTAGCCAGCTGATTGGACAGGTTATTTTGTAACACCTGCAGATCTTGCTGCATCTTCATCAAACGGTTATACTCCTGTTGAGCTCTTTCCGGAGATATGAATGCATTGTTTTCATATTTCTTTTGGAACTCTTTCTGTTCCTTATCAAGAGCAGCAGCCTTCTGATTCAACGTCATACGGATGTTCTCTTCCTTTTTCATCATGGCCTCATTCAGGTCAATGCAAAAATTATATTTGGAAAGCAATGTATCTACTTCAACGTAAGCGATTTTTAAATCACCGGATACAGTAGCAGCCGCTGCTTCTCCGCCAGTTGTCGTAGTTTGTGTGTCAGCCTTACCTGCGCATTGTGAAAATAAAACGATAATCGCAAGAGCAGCAAAACCGTTAATGAGGCAATTTATTCTCTTCATAACTTGTAAAATATAGTTTTTAATTAATTAGTTCATACTATCGTTTAAGGCTTTTTCAAGATCAGCAATAGAACGACGCCTTTGTTGTGCTTCACGGTCCTGAGACTGAGCACAGCCAATTCCCTTTTCTCTCAGTGATTTATTACCACTCACATGTCCATTAGGGAATTTTCCACCCTTTACAAAAAAGACTTTGAGACCTAATAATACGAGACAAATAGCAACTATTAACAGAGTAAACAGTATTGTATTAAGCATTTCTATTAATTTTGTGGGTGCAAATATAGACTTTTGTATGGACTCAACCGCCTTTTTTATTATAAAAAAAGAGAAACGTGCTCATAAACCTCAAGAGTTTTAACCATATTTAGCAGTATGACGTTAAATTTGAATCATTCACTTAAATAAAAAGAAAAAGAATGGAAAAACAAGAACTAAAGCCAACAGGCGTATTCAAGTATTTTGCAGAAATATGCCAGGTGCCACGTCCTTCAAAGAAGGAAGAAAAAATTATCGCATATTTAAAAGCATTCGGAGAAAAACATAATCTGGAAACCAAAGTAGATGAAGCCGGAAATGTATTAATCAAGAAGCCCGCTACTCCAGGCAAAGAAAACCTGCAAACCGTAGTATTACAATCGCATGTAGACATGGTATGCGAAAAGAATAACAATGTGGAGCATGACTTCCTCACCGACCCTATCGAAACAGAAATAGATGGTGAATGGCTGAAAGCAAAAGGTACAACATTGGGAGCAGACAACGGCATCGGTGTAGCTACCGAACTTGCTATCCTTGCCGACGATACTATTGAGCACGGACCATTGGAGTGCTTATTCACTGTAGACGAAGAAACCGGACTCACCGGAGCATTTGCCCTGAAAGAAGGATTTATGAACGGAGATATCCTGTTAAACCTCGACTCAGAAGACGAAGGAGAACTGTTTATCGGGTGTGCAGGAGGAATTGATTCTGTTGCCGAATTCACATATAAAGAGGTAGAAGTACCAGCCGGATATTTCTTCTTTAAAGTAGAAGTGAAAGGCCTGAAAGGTGGACACTCCGGTGGTGATATCCATTTGGGACGTGGCAATGCCAATAAAATACTAAATCGTTTCCTCAGTCAGATGAGTACGAAGTACGACTTATATCTGTGCGAAATCAATGGAGGAAACCTGCGCAATGCCATTCCTCGCGAAGCATATGCTATCTGTGCTGTTCCTGAAGATGCAAAACATGACGTACGGGCAGACCTTAACGTATTCACAGCTGAGGTAGAAAACGAACTTGCCGTAACAGAACCTGATTTAAAACTTGTATTAGAATCAGAAACTCCCCGTGCTAAAGCAATTGATCAGGATACCACCGCCCGTTTATTCAAAGCACTCTATGCAGTACCCCACGGAGTATATGCCATGAGTCAGGATATTCCCGGATTGGTAGAAACATCTACTAACCTGGCATCTGTCAAGATGAAACCGGATAACGTTATCCGCATTGAAACCAGCCAACGCAGTTCTATCCTTTCTGCCCGTAACGACATGGCAAATACAGTCCGTGCAGCTTTCCAACTGGCAGGTGCAAAGGTCAGTTTCGGAGAAGGCTACCCAGGCTGGAAGCCTAACCCGCACTCAGCCATCCTTGAAGTGGCGGCTGCTTCTTACAAACGCTTGTTTGGTGTAGACGCTAAAGTGAAAGCCATCCATGCCGGTCTGGAATGCGGACTTTTTCTCGACAAATATCCCTCATTAGACATGATTTCCTTTGGTCCTACATTGACCGGGGTCCACTCACCGGATGAGCGTATGCACATTCCTTCGGTAGATAAATTCTGGCGTCATCTGCTGGACGTACTGGCAAATATCCCGGAAAAGAAATAATAAACCAACGCGTTTGCCGTTAATATTAGGCACGGATTCCTCTATCCGTGCCTGATTTTTATATATAAAATTAAGGTATGAAAAGAAATCTGATACATATTCTCCTCTTTCTGTTTACAGGTCTGGCATTGTTTTCAGCTTGTGACGATGAGAACTTTTCTACCGATTCTTCTCTCAAACTGGCCTTCTCTTATGACACCCTGCGTATGGATACTGTGCTGGCAGGTATCGGTACTTCCACTTACCAGTTAAAAGTGTACAATCGCAATAAGGAATCGCTGGTCATTTCATCCATCACCCTGGCAGATGCAGCCAACTCCGGTTTCCGCATCAATGTAGATGGAGCTAAAGGCAACCACTTTTCAGACGTTGAATTACGGGGTAAAGATAGCTTGCTTATTTTTGTAGAAGCTACGTTAGCTCCCGAAGACCGTGATGTTCCTTTTTTCAAAAAAGACTCCATCGTGTTTATCACGAATGGCAACTGGCAGGATGTTAAATTACAAGCATACGGACAAGACTTTCTCTCTTTACGTAAAAAAGAAATCACCCAGGATACACTAATCAGTTCATCCCGCCCTATCGTTATTTATGATAGTTTGAGCATAAAAGAAGGTGCCCGGCTTACTCTTGCTGCCGGAACACGCCTTTATTTCCATGGTAAATCAAGTATACAGGTACATGGACAACTTGTGGCAGAAGGTACACTTAATGCTCCCGTTGTATTCCGGGGCGACCGTACTGATAAAATGTTTTCTAACCTCCCCTACGACCGTTTGCCGGGTCAATGGGATGGTATTCGCTTCCATACCTCCAGCTATGAGAACTCACTGAACTTTGTCGATATTCACGGAGGAATATATGGTATCCGCTGCGATTCGGCTGCTGTAGACCGAAAGAAACTCACACTTACTAATTCTGTTATCCGCCAGGTATCGGGCAATGGGTTGGAAATGACTTCCTGCCAGGCAACCATAGGAAACAGTGAGATTAGTAATGCCGGTGGCCACTGTGTCAGCCTGCTTGGAGGTGATTATGAATTCGTACACTGCACACTGGCCAATTATTACAGTTGGGATATCAAGCAAGGGGTCGCCCTTGCCCTCAGTAACGAGAAGAAAGAAATTGCTTATCCACTGACATTAGCTGCGTTCCGTAATTGTATCATAGCCGGTTCGTCCAGTGATGAGATTAGTGGCGGACGTTCAAAAGACTCTTCTATACCTTTTAATTATTATTTCTCCTATTGCCTTATAAACTCAATAGAGGAAAAAAATGATAAGATAGTGAATGTTATATGGAAAAAAGATGATAACTTCCAATTGATAGACAAACGGGGAGAACAATTGTACGATTTCCAATTAACTCCTAAATCGGCCGCCATCAATATAGGACTGGCTGATGATGCCCGCAACTATCCGCAGGACTTAAAAGGAATGCCCCGTCTTGAAGATGAAGCACCGGATGCCGGATGTTACGAATGGAAAGAGAAAACAGAAGAAAATGAATAAAGGGATAATTATCTTATTATTACTTTTCTTATCCCCCTCCTTACTCACAGCGCAAAAAGAAAAGAATTTCCGTGTGATGTGCTGGAATGTGGAAAACCTGTTCGATATCCGTCATGACTCTCTAAAGAATGATTATGAATTTCTCCCCAATGCGCTTCGTCACTGGAATTACACCCGTTACAAAAAGAAACTGGTAAGTATAGCACGTGTTATTACAGCGGTTGGAGAATGGACTCCTCCCGCATTAGTAGGACTTTGCGAAGTAGAGAATGACAGTGTCATGCGAGATCTTGTACATTACTCCCCTTTAAAAGAACATGGATATCGTTATGTTATGACTCACTCTCCCGACGAACGGGGCATCGACGTGGCCTTGCTTTATCAGCGTGACCGTTTTAAATTATTATTCCATCGATCTGTTCCAATAGACAACGTCCATTTACACAAGCGCCCTACAAGAGATATTCTACATGTTTGCGGACTTTTATCCACCGGTGACAGCCTGGACGTATTGGTAGTTCATCTTCCTTCCCGTTCAGGAGGAGCCAAAGAATCGGAACCTTATCGCCTGTCCGTTGCAAAGAAAATCAGATTAGAAGCAGACAGTATACTAACCTCCCGCCGTCGTCCACAACTGATCATCATGGGAGACTTCAATGACTATCCGGATAATAAATCTATTACGGAAGTCCTTGCAGCCATTGCGCCTCCTCCCTATCCCGAAGCATTAAAACTATATCATTTATTAGCCGGAAAAGCCAAAGCCGGAAAACATACATTCGGCTCTTATAAATATCAGGGAGAATGGGGGCTATTGGATCACATGATTGTTTCCGGCACTCTCCTGAATATTTCTGCACCTTTTTTTACCAATGAAGAAAGGGCAAACGTAAGCCGCCTGCCCTTTCTGTTATCCGATGATGATAAATATGATGGAAAACAACCTTTCCGCACTTATTATGGTATGAAATATTTAGGCGGATACAGTGACCATCTACCTATATATACCGATTTTGAGCTGAAAGAAAATCAAAACAGTTTCTAATGTTCCATTATTCCACTCCTGACCCATCCGGGTATTTCACAAAATCTCCGGTAACTTTTACTACAGGCATGGTAGCATTTGTCTTCTTTAAATGGCGAGTCAAATCCTTTGCCAGTTTCAAAGCTATCTTCTGATATGCTTTTTCGCCGATGAGATTTTGTTGTTCCGAGATATCTTCTTTCAGATTGAACAGAGCCGACGTCTGCGATTCATAGTAGTAAATCAACTTCCAGTCTCCTTCAATAACAGCACTTTGCGGAGCACCGGTCGTTTCGTACCGTTCTCCCCAGTTATTAGGATAATGAAAATACAAAGGTCTCTTCTGATCTCCCTGTTTCCCTTTTAACTGTGCAACAAAACTTCTACCATCAATAATCTGTGGAGTATGTATTCTCCCTTTCATTCCGGCTAACTCCAGTATACTGGGAAAGAAATCTTCTATTATCACAGGAGTTACATTCACTGTAGCAGGTTGTGTGACTCCCGGCCAACAAACAATCATTGGCTCACGAATCCCACCTTCTTTTAACGAACCCTTTCCCTCACTCAACGGATAATTTTTATTTGTACGTCCAATGGTATATCCCCCGTTATCGGACATAAAAATAATAACTGTGTTTTGAGCAATACCTTTTACTTCCAGATAGTCCATAAGATCTCCCAAACTCTTATCCATGCCTTCCACCAATCCGGCATACTGCGCTTCCTTATGCGAAAGCCCTTTGGCTATGTATCTATCATAAAATCTTTTGTCAGTAGCAAAAGGAGCATGAACAGCATAATGGCTCATATACAAAAAGAAAGGTTTTTCTTTGGCAAGTGCTTTATCCATAAGCCCTTTGGCTTCTAAAGTCAAAGCCTCAGTCAGGAAAGTATCCGTACCATGATATTTTTCCAGATCCGGTACTGCCCATATCTTTGCCCATTCCGGATTTCCGTTCGCACCATATCCTTCTTCTCCCAGATAACTTCCCATAGCCCCGGCAGCATGTCCGGCGATGTTATAATCGAAACCAATAGTCAACGGATCAGCAGCCGGAGTATCCAAGGAACCAAAATGCGCCTTACCTACCATCATGGTTGTATATCCGTTTTCACGAAGCAATTCCGGCAGACATTTAGCATAAAAAGTGTAAGGTATACCTTCCTGCGGGCACAAGCCATTATAATTCCAATCACCGAATGCCAGCAAATCGTTCTTCCTGTCTGTCGAAACATCTTTCTTCAAGGTCCAGTTAGTCACCCGGTGCCTTGCTGCATTAGCTCCGGTGAAAAGGCTCACCCGTGATGGTGAACTGATCGAGTTGGCATAAGCATGAGTAAACTTAACCCCCATTTGAGAAAGTCGCTCCATATTGGGCGTATGATAAATCTGGTTTAGTTCCGTTGTCTCCGTCCAGAAAGGAACCGAAGTATCCTGCCACCCCATATCATCCACCAAAAAGAGGATGATATTAGGCTGTTGTTGGGCTGTTAACGGTCCGGATAAAATCAAGACAGAAGCAGCAGTCCATAATTTACGCTTATCTACATTCATGGTATTTTCTTGTTTAATAGTTTTTTTCTGTTACAACTTGACAACTGCTTTAATTTACTTTTCAGTAGTTACGCCAATCTCATTCATTTCCACCTTTGCAGGAGTATCAGTCGGCGTAGTAGCTACCAACCTGATAAAACGTGCCTTCACTTTTTCCTTAAATGGTACTGTTTGCGGAAGCGGGTTGTGCATGATGTTACTAAATTCACCATTTACAGGCACTTCCTGCCAATTATTTCCATCAGTACTTACAAAGAATTTATACTTGAATGCCATGGTCGGTTTTGCCTCAGCCTTAGCAGGAGCATATGTAAAAGCACTTAATATTACCGATTTACCTAAATCAATGGTAAGTGGAGAATCAGACACCTGTTTCCAGGTAGTACGCGGCAAATTATTCCAATCCACCTCTTCACTTTCTTCTTGCAAAGGAGCCACATAGAAAGCTGTTACCCGGCTGATATTAGCAGTCAGACGACAACTTTTAATTTTAATTCTTAACTGATTGGCTTTTACATCAGGAAAACGTAACAAACGCTTATAACCAACCGTAGTCCCCTGAGCTATCTCTTTCCAACCATCAGCAGTCTGTGCCTCCACAGAAAAAGCTTCTACACGTTGTCCTCTTGCGATATCTTCCTGCAACATCACTACATTAATTTCCGAGCCGGATTTCAGTTTATAGGTACGCTCTCCATTCGAAATAGCTTCCCATAATTTCTGTCCCTCCTTCACCCTGTCATCGGCAAAAGCCTGTTTACGATATTCGGCAAACTCTTTCAAACGAGTCACATCCGCCTCATTAATCAATCCGCGACGATCCGGCGGAATATTCAATAACAAGACAGAATTGTAACCAACGGATTGGAAATAGATATCCGCCAAATGTTTCAGACTTTTCACCTTGTTATCCTCTTCTTTATGATAGAACCATCCCGGACGAATAGAAACATCCACCTCAGACGGGTACCAGAAGAGTTCGGTTGCATTCTTCAGTATATCACGACTCCCTAAATCTTCTGCCTTACTGAACACTCCCAACCGTTTATTATTTTCCTCCGAACGGGCATAGATTCCCGGAGTAAGTACCGTAGCATTCCATTCCGTTTCACGGCCAATTCCTTTTTCATTACCAACCCAACGCACATCATCTCCCATTATAGCCATCACAGCCTTAGGCTGCAACTTCTGAATCGTTTTATAAAACGCATCCCAGTCATAGACCTGTTTTTTCCCGTTAGGACCTTCACCATTTGCACCATCAAACCACACCTCGTGTACTTCTCCGTAGTTAGTAAGCAACTCCGTCAATTGTTGAATAAAAAACTGATTATATTTCGGAGAATCGCCATAACATGAAGCGTTTCTGTCCCATGGAGAGAGATAAACACCGAACTTCATTCCATATTTATCACAAGCATCACGAAGTTCTTTCACAACATCCCCTTTACCATTCTTCCAGGAAGAAGAAGCTACGGAATGGGTTGTAGTTTTGGTAGGCCACAAACAGAAACCATCATGATGTTTAGCCGTTAAAAGGACCATTTTAAAACCAGCATCTTTCAGTGTACGTACCCACTGCTCTGCATCCAACTGTGAAGGATTAAACAAAGCCGGATCTTCTGTCCCGTCTCCCCATTCACGCCCGGTAAAAGTATTAATACCGAAATGCAGGAATGCTGTCAGTTCCATCTGTTGCCAGGCCAATTGCTGTGGAGTCGGCACTAACCTCGCCGCCATATCTACTTTCTCCTGAAGTGTGGCATTCTGTGGAAACTCCAAATGCTTCACATAATACCCTTTCTCATTTTGTGCCTGTCCACTACAAATCGAAGCGAACAGAATGACTAATAATAAAAGTTTTTTCATTGGTTGTATATTTACGTTTACTTCACTATATTCACCATAGAGCACACTACAGAGTACTATTGTTGAAACTAAAATAAATAAAACTCTGTGTGACTCTGTGAAACTCTGTGGTGAATATTATCTTTTTTCTCCGAAATCAGTTTGTTGCTGTTCCACTTCTTTCAATTTATATTGATTCAATTCCATCTGCAATTTCTTTACTTCACGGGCACAATCTTCATCTCTCACTTTATCTACACTTTTTTCCCGAACCATTTTAACAGCTGCGTTTTCTTCCGCTACATCAAAAATTAAAGGATAAATGACCGGATGTGTCTCTATCTCAATCGCTTCACTGGCAGGCATCTGCTTACCTTCTATCAATACAGAAGCACGAATTTTAATCTTCCCCGGAGTGGTAGTGGACTTCACAAGCACAGGTGCCGTACCCCACTGTACGGGACGAGGATTGGCCATCACATCCTCTCCACCCAAAATTACACCTTCACCCTCTATTTCAAAACGAATAAAATAATTATTCAAACGCTTAATATTTCCATTATCATCAGCAACAGCTGCAATCACCGTCACAATATCCGAACCGTTAGCCTCCATATTCATACCCTCATTATCAACCCATAACAAAAGCCTTGAAGGGCGACGTGACGGTGACACCTTATGAGTAGCCACTACTTTTCCATCCATAAGTCCTTCTGCAAGCATATATACATCTGCTTGTTTTCTCTGACGGGACAAAGCCTTATCCTGCATAAAATCATATACATCCTTAAATGTTATCACAGGCGAAGGCATCCCTTTCTCTCTTTTTTCTTTTTTATAATTATACTGTTTACCATCCTTAAATACCGTCAGGCGAACTTCTTCACAATTGGAGTAAACCGTCACATCCTTTGGTGAGAAAGGAGTCATAGCATGCGCAATATATACCATTGGCCCGGTTTCGGCAATCAAATCTGTCTTTTGCAGACTACGCTGTGACTTAAACATATAATATGAATATTTGGGCTGGCGGAAAGCATCCATAATCCCTCCATAAAACGGATCGGGATGATATCCCCGCTGATGATCGAATGAATGCCATAAACAGCCTCCGATATGTTGACGGGTTGTTTGGAACAACGTTTCATAACAAGTATACGGATAAGAAGGATTAGCATATCCCTGTGCCTGAATCAACATAGGTGTTTCTCCCCAGGCACGACTGGCACGACTGGGAGAATTATGCGAACTCCAATCATCCACATTGTCTCCCCATTCACGAGTGAAATACGTTATTTCCGGATGTTCTGCTTCTTCTTTATCTACTCCTCTCAAATGAGGATGTTTGAAAAGCACAGGGAAGTATTCATGCCCTTTGGCCTCTGAATCACAACCTGTATAGCAATAAGGGTATGGATATTCTTCCATCACAATATCTCTCACTTTCTGTGCAAAGTCGGCTGGATACCAGGTCTCATTCAGAATAGGTTCCCACATCCATACAGAAGGATGGTTACGATCTCGCCGCACCATGTTCCGGATATCCGAATATACCCGCTGAGCAAACTCGGGAGCCTCATTCCAGAACTGCCATCCCGGAGTATTGACAATCACGAAAAGTCCAAGTTCATCACAAGCATCCATAAAAGCCGGGTCTTGTGGATAATGGGCGTTCCTGATCACTTTCAGTCCTGCATCTCTCAACTTCTTCGCATCCCGCCAGTGCATACTGTTAGAAAGTGCATTGCCTACAACAGCAAAATCCTGATGGCGATTGGCTCCAATCAATGGAGCATCATAAGGTTTCCCATTGAGCCAAAAACCGTCTTTTCCTTTAAATTCGATACTGCGTACACCAATACGACGTTTATATCCATCAATCGTATTTCCGTGGTTATCCTGTACATATACATGCAGTTGATACAAATAAGGAGAATCCGGCGACCAAAGGTGAGGGTCAGAAATTCTGATCTTATTGGCAACAACCGCAGCCTTTTGTTTTCCAACAGAAAGTTTGTGAGTAGCTTCACCAACCTTTTCAGCATTAGCATCCAACAGTTCATAGACGACCCTCCCGTTAAAAGACTGTTTACGGTCATTTCTAACCTGTATATTCAGTAAAATATCCGCTGTCTGCTCTGACACTTTATCAAAAGCCACAAACAAACCACCTCCTGCTACCTGATTCTCATAATTCGGATCAGTTATATAAACATCATTGTGAGCTATCAACCAGCAATCCCGGTAAATGCCCCCGCAATAAGTAAAGTCCAATACATCCTGTGCCTTCCCGGGAGGATAAGAAGGATCATCGCTATTATCGGCCCATACCGCTATTACATTCTCTTTTTCAAAAGTCACATAAGGAGTTATATCGGCAATTACGGGCAGAAATCCTCCGAAATGTTCATTAATCAACTGACCATTTATCCATACCTTTGACTTCCCCATAATAGCTTCGAAATGGAGAAACAGCTTTTTACCTTTAAGACTATTGTCAGGAGTGAAATGCTTACGATACCATACTTCCCCCTGATAATTTATACATCCGCTTGCTTCAGTCGGTAAATATTCTATCCCGTCCGGTAATGAAACAACCGCCCAGTTATCATCATCAAAATCTACCCGATAAGCCTCCGGAGCACTTCCTTTATAAAAACGCCAGGCCGGGTTCATCGAATATACTTCACGCCCTGTGTGCTCCAGAGGATAAAAACCAGCCACAGAATATTGAGGCTGAAAAGCTGCCTTTACCGGAACGATCGACATCAGGAGTAAGAGCAATAAATAAAAATCTTTCCTCATAATCATTTCGTCATTTATTATTGTTTTTCATCAATTATAATTCAATACATCCCCTCAGTTAAAAGAATAAATCAATACTCTAAATAGAGTAACCACCCTTGCCGGGGTTGAAGTGTAATCTTATCTCCTACTTTCCATTCACCCGCTGGTTGGAAATCCGGTATTTCCGGTGCAATTATCCTCACTTTGCCCGGTTCCATCCCCAACTGTTTCCAATCCGGATTTAACTCTACCACCTTCACTTCATCCGAATAATTACCCAAAGAGAGTAACACCCTATCGGATTTACGATAAGCCGTAACTTTCACAGCCTCATCAGAAACAGTCACTGCCGGTGTATTTTCCCAAAATCCCAATACGGTAGCATCGGCTATTCCAAATTCATCCCAAATACGCCATACCGCACGCGGATCACAATTGACTCCCTCCGTAAACCATGGATAACGTACTGTCATACCATACTGCATTCCTAACCACGCATTTCCACCTCTGAAGAGCATATCTCCTGTCAGTCCGAAAGGAATACCCGATGATTCAACCAGCCAGTTGGCTGCCGACATTTTATCATATAAGAAACTTTCTCCAAACCACAGTTTATCTATATACGGGAAAAATTCCATATACTGATTGACAGGCCCTTTAGAGAAACCAGTATTAGAGTGAAGGTCTATCAGACAATCCGGCTTTACACTTTCCATAGCCCGGCGCATACGTTTCAATATACAACGATCAAAAGAAACATCATCCAGATAAATCCCGTCAATATCATAATTACGTACCATCCAGGCAAGTCCTTCGATGTAGTAATTATACCAACGAGAATCACTTTCTGCTGTCAAAATAGAAGCATCGGCAGTAATCCCCAACTCATTTGTATATTCAAAATGCTCATACCATTGTGGTGTATAATCTGTCACAAAATGTTCACGGCACCACGGAAACCCTCCTCCCTTACCGTCTTTCAGAATTTCATGTCCCAAACTCCTTATAGCCCATATCTCAGCAGTCGCATTACTCAGTTCACGAAGTGTATAATAAATTTTCACCTTGCATCCCTTTTGATGCCATTCTTTTGTGAAATTCTTTATTTTACCTCCGGTCAGGAACGGATAATTAATAAACGGATTATACTCGTTTCCCTGATGCATATTAATAATGCGTATGCCAGCTTTCAGATCTTCAGCCTGTGGAGTTGGTTTAGGGCCGTTGTGATAATAACGGTCTGTAAATTGCCTGTCAAAATGAATGGGTTTCACCGGAGTAATAATCATAGCAAAATCAAAATGAATGGGTTTCTCCGCTTCCAAAGTCCTGCTACCACTATATGCGGTAACCTGCACTTTTCCCGCCTCCTTTCGGATGGAGAATCCTCCTTTCCCACTATTATACCAGCTTTCAGGATATGCCGGACGATACAAATTCAATAACGGTCCGCTATAAGTACTCCCCCTGAATTCACAATGAATACCAGCATGTGCATTCCCGATCCAAAAACTATCAAATGGCCATAAACCGTGTTGCTCTTTAGAAGTAGCTAAAGATATTCCCGGCTCCTCTACTTTTCTCTCCGCAGCATCCCACTTCCCGTTATATTGTTGCGGTGTCTCTTGTCCCAGTAATCCTGCTCCCAGAAAAAAAGAACCGACTTCAGCTTTCACCGGAATCTCCAATCGAATATCTTCTACTTCAACTGTTTTTTTAGGGGTAAGTGTATATACATAATTCATCCAGCCATCAAACTCCATCACACTTCTGCAAGTCACAATCAAATCGTTATCTTCCGCTTTCCAGCTCCTGCTCACGTGTCCATTTGTCTGTTCTGTCAGTAAAGCAGAACCTTTCAATTCTTTATCTCCTTCAGTGGTCCGGATAATAAATTTCACCGGACTTTCAAGAATTTCCGTATTCCATGCTTCTATTTGTCCCGGTAGCCCTGTTGGCTCATCAATTGATACTGTACGTCCCAAACAGCCCACCTCATTCTTGCTCACCGTCATCGAAGCATACGGTTGAGTCGGCATATCCGATATGCCCAAAGTAGAATTCAGCCATCTCAGCCTGCTATGTCTCCACAGTTCACTATCCCCTCTGTCAGCAAGAGGCTCTCCTTCGATACGAATGCTCAACGGTACTACTCCTTTTCTTCCGGATTCGTCACTTATCACTATCGTACCCTGATACAGTCCCGCTTTTTGCCCGGCAGGGACATCTATTCCAAACCATAAAGGTTGTACATACCCTTTGCCTACATTAACCTCTTTGCGGAATTCTTTTCCATAAGGATCGATACCTTCTACATTAAAACAGGTAATGGCCTGTTGTGGAATACGCTCCGCACCGCATTGCAATGCAGAGGCTTTATAAGATATTTTATTAACTTCTCCTCTACCGGCCCATAACCCAATCTGAAAAGTATAATATTCATTGGGAGCTGCCATACCTCTGAAAACCTGTCCCTGTGGTTGGTCCATCCATTTCAACGGAAGATGATCACGCATCCGGATCGGATTAGTCCGATCCTCCGAAAACAGATAGAGTGGCGTTCTGTACTTTTTCATATACTGCTCTTTCTCTATCCCGGTAGCTGTAACTTCCATCGGATAAAAGCTGTCAAATTTCGTTCGTGATTCTACCTTTGTCACCAATGCCTGCGGAATATCTTTTACTCTGTCTATCTCCGTCAACCAGACCGAATCAGGTGCTTTCTCTTTAGCTATATAATCACCATTATAAGCACCATATCCATGCACCACTTTATAAGGCAGATAATAAAAGTAATACAATCCTTTAACGGCTGGTCCAAACATCAATTTACATTTTTCAGCAGATACATCCACTCTTTTTATATTCTGTACCGTATCACCCGTTTCCGCATGTAAAATCAAAAAACACGTCTCATCTATATTCCGGTCCGGACGACGCCAGTCAAAATCAAGTGTAAACACTTCCGATGATTCATCTATTTGTAATATGGCACGATGATTCCCCAATGACTCCTCCCAGGGAATATTCGGTACACTATATACATACCTCGCACCTTGTGCATTCAACAATCCGGCTATACCAGATAAAACAATAAAGAACAAATATACTTTACAGCTTTTCATAACATTTATTTAATCAAACCTTCAAAAAGAACCTACATTTATACATTACTCTCAAAAGTAGAAAAAGAATAAGATAATTGGCAAAGGTCAACCATACTAAATAATAATTTCCTAAATATTGCTCTAATCCGTAACTGACCGAAGCTGCAATACAACGGAAATTCACTACCTCACCGAGCACGTAGGCAGTAATAGAATTCATACCATACACTTTCAACCAATTCAATCCCCGTGTATGCCCTTTATAATCAATCCAGTAATAAAACAATGCCATGAGCAAAAAGCAATATCCACCGGACAGTAACGTCATACTGGCTGTCCATAAACGCTTAATGACAGGCATTTGCAAACTCCACAACTCTGCCAGACCGATCAATAACAGACCAATAAGCAGTAATATTTGTACCACCTTTTTCCGGTTCGCCTTGCCTTCTTTCATTATCTTTCCGGCAAAAGCTCCAAGCATCACAGTAACCCCAAATGTCAGGCTACTCCATATCCATGTATAATTGTATTGAGATGAAAAGCTCCAGGTTCCGTCTTCATTCCAAAAAACTCCATCCCGGAAACGTCCCAGAACCCATCGATCTACCTGCTCTGCAAAATTTCCTGCCGGGGTAAAGTCACCCAGAAATGTCATAGGAATCCAGTAGGCAAGAAGCAATAACAGCGTTATTATTATCTGCCATCCGAATGAAAAATGTAATTGGATAACTGCTGCAATAAAATAACCAACAGCAATCGATTGTAATGTATTAGAATAGAAATAAATGTGCTTACTATCAAATCCAAGTAAATTTCCCTGGACAATCATTCCGAAGATAAAAAGTAAAATAACCCGTTTAAGAATCCGTCGGTAAACAGGCCAATAATCTACAGAAGCAGTTTTGTATTTAGATAAGGAAAAAGGCATTGAAGCCCCTGTCATAAAGAGAAAAAGCGGCATTACAAGATCCCAGAAACGAAACCCTTCCCAGACTTCATGGTCGAACTGATATAGAACCTCATCGAGAAATGGCAGATTCAACTGTCGTGCCAGTGCAACGAACACCGGCTGAAAAAAGACAAGAAGAAATAAATCAAAACCTCTAAGTATATCCAATGAGGCTAATCGGGTAAAATCATTTTCCGGTACTTTGTTCATGGTATTTTATAGATTTAATTCCGGAAGAAAAACAGAAAAACCAATGAGGTACCTCCTTCCGGAGATATCCTCATTAGTATATATTACTCTCTCTTTTTTACTTCACAGGATAAATAGTGAAATCAAAGGTTTGCTTTGTCAATGGAACCAGATAGGAAGGCAAAACTCCCGGACCACAAGTAGCAGTACCTACTCCAGCTTGTTCTGCATCCAGATGTATTGTTATTTTGCCGTCCCGTTTCAATTCATTAATATGACGTGCCTTCTCTAATATTACATCTGAGAAAGGAAAAGTGCTAAACTGGAAGAAAGAATTTGCCTCTATCCAGCAACCTTTCCCATGTTCGTCAGTCAATTGCAGCCACCGGACATCCGTCCGGTTACCTGTAGACTGAGGAACAACGTAATAATGGAACATCCGTTCAGGAGTTGTTTTATAAACACCTATTTTTCCCGATTGATTCCGGTCAGTATAGGTTTCATGTTCCCCACGGCCCAGATAAGTTACATTTTCGTAGGTATCCTTCATTTCAAAAGTAATTCCCAATCGAGCCATCGATTTTACCAATGAAGTATCCGGCTCAAAAGTAGTCTGCACTTTCATAGAACCATCACGGTTCAAAGCATATATAAACTCGGCATTTCCTATTTTCTTTCCTTCGGCATTCAGAATATCAGCTTTCACAGTCGTCTTATTCTTACCTTCTTTCAAAGAAACCACCTTTTGTGTCAAATGGTCCAAACCAGCCTGTCTCCAGAGTTTAGCTCCATTCTGATCGCGGTTATCATTATCCGTAGCCGGACGGAACAGGCTCAAAGTTATCGGACTTGCCAATAATTCTTCTCCATCCAGACAAAGAGATTTCAAAGCACCGGTAGCCTCATCAACAACAAACGTTGTGTTCCCCGCTTTGGCAGGTTTGCCGGACCAACTGTTTTTAGATACAGGAAGTACAAACTGATCATAGGCAACCTCCCAATCGGATGTTACTAACGGAGTAGCCTTCACCCGCGTCCAACTCAGATTCAGATAAGCTTCGCGAAGCGTTTTAGGAATTTTCACAGCTCCCAAAGTGATATCCACTACGGCATGCGGAGCACAAGTCACCTCTTTACTTCCTTCAGCAACAATCGTTCCGTCATCTCCCGTCACGCTCCAATGAAGAAGATATTCATTCAAATCCGAAAAATCAAACCAATTCTTCACACGGATAGTCAGGTTCTTCTTATCAACCAATGTACTCTTGATATTCTGATAGATCTTCTTTACCTCCAACAGATGCGGATGGGGCTCACGAACGGCATTCACCAAACCGTTACAACAGAAGTTACCAAAGCTCGGCACATCTTTAGGGCCGTAATCGCCACCGTACGTCCAATACCAGTTGCCATCCTTGTCTACCTCACGGAAAGACTGGTCCACCCAATCCCAGATGCAACCACCCTGAGCCATCGGTTCATTTTCAAAAACATCCCAATATTCCTTCATGCCACCGCAACTATTCCCCATGGCATGCAGATATTCGCAAAGAATAAAAGGACGGTAAATATCCTTACGGGCTACGTACTCTTTAATGACATCCACACTGCGGTACATACGGCAATAGATATCCGTATTGTAATTTTCTTCCGCACGTTCATATTGTACGGGACGGTTCTTTTCTACCGACTTCAGCCAGTCATACGTACGCTCAAAATTAATTCCATTGCCGGATTCATTGCCTAATGACCAGATCACAATGGCAGGATGATTCTTTGAACGCTCATACATACGATGCGTACGATCCATATGAGCCGTAAGCCACGTACTGTCTTTTGCCAAAGAGGCAGGTCCGTAGCCCATACCGTGAGATTCGATATTTGCTTCATCAATCATATAAAGGCCATACCGGTCACAAAGCTGATACCAGTAAGGATGAGCAGGATAATGGGAATTACGGACGGTATTGATATTATGCTGTTTCATCAGCTTGATATCCTCTTCCATCAGTTCCTTACTTACTGTACGCCCCAACTGTGAATGCTCATGACGGTTTACCCCTTTCACCAATACAGGCACACCATTGATGCAGAAACGACCGTCCTTTATTTCAGAAGTACGGAAACCGACTTTCGTCCCGGTCACCTCAGTCACTTTTCCATTAGCGTCTTTCAATTCCAATATCAATGTATACAGATTCGGATGTTCTGCACTCCATTTTTCAACATCCGGAATACGTTTCTCATCAAAAGTAATCAGATTGCTCAAACCACGGGATTTAACCGGTTGACTACCATTCAATACCGTCTTTCCGGCCTCATTCTGCAATTCATAGGCAATGGTAGTTATTCCGGCTGCCGCTCCTTCTACAGTCACATCAAGTTCGAAAACGCCGTCTTTATAAGTATTCTTTTCAAGGATAGAGGTCACTTTATAATCGGAAATATATTGCTTGGGAGTACTGTAGAGATACACATCCCGCTCAATACCGCTTAACCGCCACATATCCTGACACTCAAGATAAGCACCTGCACTCCAGCGGTAGACTTCAAGGGCTATTGTATTTTCACCTTTTTTCAGTTTGTCGGTAATATCCCATTCGGCAGGGGTCTTAGAATCCTGATTGTATCCTAAAAACTTTCCATTCACCCATGCATAATAAAATGAAATGACCCCTTCACAGCAAAGTATCACGCGACGGCCTTCCCAACCGGCAGGAATCGTAAAAGTCCGACGATAAGACCCCACCTCATTCTCTTCAGATGGAACCAACGGCGGATTCTTCTTGAAGTTGAACATCTTATCATCAAATTCATAAGTCTCGTTTACATAAATAGCCGTACCATACCCCTGACGCTCCCAGTTACCCGGCACATTGATATCGGCCCATCCTCCGGTATAAAACGAAGGTTTATAAAAATCTTTCGGACGGGTATCGGGATTCTTCACCCAATGGAACTTCCATTTGCCATTCAGACTCATATAATAAGGAGATTCTTCATAAGCTCCTTTCTGTACATCAGCAGCAGTTGCATACGGCCAGACATAGGCATGGGGATTCAGCTTATTCAGTCCTACCGCATACTGGCTCTGCCATTCGGGCTGTTGTTGTGCCGCAGCGGGAATGATAACCAGCACTGCCAGCATCATCAGATAAATTCGTTTTAATAAGTTATTCATGGTTTTATGTTTTTATAGTAGTTAAGTAGTCAAGTAGTTAAGTAGTAAGTAGTCGATAGTATTGATACTTACTACTTAACTACTTGACTACTTAACTACTAAAATACTTACTACTGGGCTAGTTACTACTAAATTACTTCACTATCACTTCATCAAACATCACTCTGGATTCCTGTCCCGGACGTACATGATCTTCCGGGCAAGCCCCTGGTCCTTTGGCGGTCACACGGATATAGCGTGCCTGTTTCCCGTTGATATTCAAAGACAGATCTTCCACAAAATTCCACTCCCGGAAGATCTCCTGAGGAGTAAAGCTTAATGTACCCACCTTCCTGAATTTACGGTTATCATCTGATATTTCTACTTCTATCGATGCCGGTTTATGTATTGCCATGCCATAATTTGTAATACAACCTACTGTAACCGTATGGAGTGTTTCCTTTTTCAATAAATCAATTGTGAAAGATACCGTATCACTTTTTTCCCAGGAAGCCCATTCATAATCTGTTTGTTTCAGGCTTCCACGTATTCCGTTGGTTACTACTTCCACATTTTTATTATCTCCAAAAACAGGTTTACCGGTAGCCTTATTCCAGATAACAGGTAAAATCAATGTTTTTCCCATTTTCTTATCCCCCACAAAGGTAGCACACTTTAAAGTTTGTACGCCCCGAATAGTCAATTCTTTGATATAGCGGGGGGATTTTGCAGAAGGCTCACTATCATCCAGCGTATAACGAATTTCCACATCCGGACGTATACATTCCAAATTAACCTTTAAAGCCCCGTTTTCAGGTGTTATTGTATGCTGAATATTATACATTGAACGGGAATACCCCACTCCTTTAGCTGCAATATGGCAGTTATATACATCCAATCCTTTTAAAAAACGGTTCCAATCTTTCATTTCCCGTTTAGCCCAGCCCCCTTCGGCCACTGCTGCCAGACGCGGAAAGAGCAGATAGTCCACATCTTCGGGTTTATTGCAAAACTCAGTCCACATGCAACCCTGTATCCCCATCAAAAGAGACTTATATTCAGGTTTCCAATCATCCTGTATCGGTTCATAATCAAATACATCCCTCAAAGTTATATTACCAAAATAAGTCACAGGTTCAAACCACTGAGGTCCCTGATAGCGTATCAGATACATTATACGCGCCGGAGTCATAATAAACCGGTGTCCCTGCTCTGCAGCTTTCAAGGCAGCAGTACCCAATCCCTGCCAGCCTAAGATGATGGTTCCGTCCGGTATAGTCGTATTCGTCAATTCATCCCAGCCTATCACTTCACGGCCTTTACTCTGTACATATTCGCACATCCGTTTCATAAAGTACCCCTGCAAATCTTCTTCATTGGCCAGATGTTCTTTTTTCATTCGTGCCTGGCAAAGCGGACATTTTTCCCAGTTCGTCTTTCTGGCCTCATCACCCCCCAAATGAATATAACGGGAAGGAAACAACTCCACCACTTCATCAATCACATCTTGTAAAAAAGTAAACACACTGTCATTTCCGGCACAATAGATAACCTCAGCATGCGCACCTCCCAACCCGGGTAATACACCTATGAAATTCTTTACTACCGGACAAGCCAATCCGGGATAAGAGGCCAAGGCAGCATTGCTATGTGCCGGCATCTCTATTTCAGGAATTACTTCTATCTGGCGATCGGTAGCATACGCTATTATCTCCTTCATATCTTCCTGAGTATAAAATCCACCAATTGGAGTAGATTCTCCTAACATCGGATTCCTCCGGGAATGAAAAGGAACGTCGGTACGATCTACCCGCCATGCACCTATATCTGTCAGACGAGGGTGTTTCTTTATTTCCAGGCGCCAACCGTTATCATCACACAAATGAAAATGCAGTTTATTTATTTTCAGCATCGCCATACAATCTATGATGCGCAATACATTCTTTTTGGGTATAAAAAAACGGGCAGCATCCAATAATAACCCGCGATAGCCAAAACGAGGTTCATCACTGATTTTTACCGAAGGAATGGCCCAGTCAACATCTCCGCCTACATTTCTTGCATTCTCTATAGAAGCCGGCAGCAACATACGGATCGTCTGCAAGGCATAGAAGAAGCCTTTTACATCCGAAGCATTAATCACAATCTTATCCGAAGTGACATCCAACCGATAGGCCTCACTCTTCAAGCTACGATCTGTTATAAAACAAACATCCCCGGTGTTACTTCCTTCTTTCAACAACGGAGTGAATCCGCCAGCACAAGTAAAAAGACCGATAAAATTACGAGCGATTTCCGCTTGCCCTGCATTCTCTACAGCAAATACCGTATTCTCCGAAAAACGATAGCTCCCCTCCCCTGGCACAACTTGCACAGGGGTGGGTACTATAGAGATCGTTTGTGTTAAATCTTCAGCCTGTACTGCTATGATAGGGGAAAACAGTAACGCTATTATAATTGATAAGGTGTATTTCATCATAAATCAATATATTCCTTTTTTACTCTTTATCTCTTTCCGGTGAAAAACGAACCGGATCGTTGTATTGCTCCTGCAACTTCAGCATTTCTTCTTTAAGTTCTCCCACTACAGGTTCATACTCTGCTTTTCCATATAAGTTATGCATCTCAGCAGGATCTTTCTGAAGATCATACAACTCCCACCAGTTTATATCATTATAAAAATGAATCAACTTATATCGTTCTGTACGAACACCGTAATGGCGTTTTACCATGTGTTCGGCAGGATATTCATAAAAATGATAGTACAATGCTTTTCTCCAATCTTTGGGATGCTCTCCTCTCAGCAAAGGCAACAAAGATACCCCCTGGATATCATCAGGAACAGGAGCACCTGCCAACTCAAGAAAAGTAGGTGCATAATCAATATTCTGTACCATTTCTGTTATATCACCTTTCCGGTCGAATCCCTTAGGCAAACGCATTATAAGCGGAGTACGCATAGATTCCTCATACATAAAGCGTTTATCAAACCAGCCATGTTCGCCCATATAAAATCCCTGATCGGAAGTATAAACCACCAACGTATTGTCCAACATTCCCTTTTCTTTCAGATAGTCAAGTACACGCCCTACATTATCATCCAGAGATTTCACTGTCTTCATATAGTCACGCATATACCGTTGAAACTTCCAGTTGGCCAATTCTTTTCCTTTTAGATTCTGCTTATAGAAATCATCAATCACCGGACCATAAAACTTATCCCAGGCAGCCCGTTGCTCCGTATTCATACGTCCGAGGAATTTCTCATACAAAGATTTCAGTCGCGAGTTCTTCTCCGGACGAAGCATTTTCAGGTCATAGATCATGTCCATATCCTTCACAATACTCATTTCCTGTGCAGCAGCAGCCGGACGGCCTTCATAATCATCAAAGAAGTTTCCGGGAAGAGAAAATGTCTTATCTTCATACAGTGCCAGATTACAGGTATCCGCCATCCAGTTGCGATGAATAGCCTTATGGTGAATCAACAGGCAGAAAGGTTTATCCTTATCCCGTTTGTTCTCCATCCAGTCAATAGCCTCATCCGTGATAATATTTGTGACGTAACCTTGTTTCTGAATCGTATCATTATCCTGGGTGATAAAATCCGGATTATAATAATCGCCCTGTCCCGGTACTATCTCCCAGTAATTGAACCCTGTAGGCAGACTTTCTAAATGCCACTTCCCTACCAAAGCTGTCTGATAACCAACTTTCTGTAACAGTTTCGGAAAAGTTTGTTGTGCACTATCAAAAACACAAGTCGTGTTATCATAAAATTTATTGGCACAACTATGCTTACCGGTAATCATACAGGCACGGCTTGGACCACTCAGCGAATTAGCAACAAAACTATTGGTAAAGCGTACACCATCATTGGCTATACGATCCAGATTAGGAGTCTCCATATAACGGGTATCATAACAACTCATCATTTGAGCCGTATGATCATCCGTCATAATATATACAATATTATATGGTTTTGCTTCTTCCTTTTTTTGTTGCTGACAAGAAGTTACAGTAGCCAATGTCGCCAATCCGGCAAAGGGATAAACTATTTTTAAGTCTGGTCGGTTCATGGTAAAACAAGATTAATATAAATACAATAATTTCTCTACCCTTTATTATTTAGTAGTTCTATGTTTCTTTTAAATACAAATTTACGACAGCAGGTACTAATCCAATGTTCGAAAATAATTTTATATATTCCAAAAATGTCCAAAATGCGTCCTTTTTGAATTTTATTTGAAAAAAAGAACAAAAACAATAAACGATAGCTTTTAAATAGAGTAGTAGCAAATCATGCTACTACCCCTGTTGCAGAAAACAAAACTCTTTCGGATGTTTCTGCTGCTTCATTACAAATCAACAGAATAATAAAATTAGTATCCGTAATTTTGATCGCCGGCAGATATTGACTCGTTAGTATTCAATTCTTCCTGTGGTATAGGCAACCGTAAGTTTTTCTTCAAGAAATTTTCCGTTAAATCTCCATTGTTAAACAGACGTTCTTTAAATCGATGTTCACCTAATTCCTTGTTCTCAACAATGGCTCTTGTAATATGATGATTATTCTGAATCTCCAAAACCTTCTTCAAATATTCAGTTCCTCGTCTTCGTGCGTCACAATACATCGTTTGTTCACCAGCCAATTCTACCAAACGTTCCCAGAATATTTTATCTCTCACCTGATCTTTAGTAAGATTAGTTTCCCAGTCTTTAGGGTAAACAGCATTCGGCGTACCTGACTGCCGCGCTCTCTGTAATACTTCTTTCACCAGACTAATAGCCTTTCCTGTTTCACCAGATTCATTCAGCACATCCGCCATCATCAATAAGAAATCAGCATAACGATATACAATAAGATTCATATGCGAATTTTGAGCTGTAGAATTCAAGTCCATCGCTTTCTTATAATAAGACCATCCGTAATGTTCTCCGGTAGGCTGTACAAAACGTTTCACCAACTTATCATCAACCGCCTCTAACTCTTCAACTGTAGGATTGGTAGGATCGTTACATATACTATAATTTATTTCTACATTATGAGTAACCCGACCCTCTTTGTAACTCAATTTCGGATAAGCAAACTGATTTTCACCATTACTCTTATTTACCCATGTCGAAAGAACAGTTGCACTATATCTCGGATCGTCCGGATAGGTACCTTTCAGATAGTCATGAAAAGCTTTTGAAATACGAATACGTCCCCATGATATACCGGCTGTAGAGTTTTGAGGAGCAAATATCCAACTTCCACGATTACCGGTAGTAGAAGATTCTGTTGAAAAATTGAGTTGAAATATAGATTCTTTCGAGTTTGAATGTTGTACAAACAAGTTTGAATAGTTTGGTTCCAATTGAAATTTTCCATATACAAATTCACATTGTTCCAAAGCTAACTCCCAATAAGTCTTATTACCCGAAGCTTGTTTTCCCTGACATGCCAAATACCAATATAGTTTAGCTAAATAAGCATGCGCTGCAAGTCCCGAAGCTTTTCCGGCATCTGCGGTTTCAGTCAATCCACCAATAGCATCTTTCCAGTCACTTTCAATCTGTGCCGCAATCTCTTCTTCAGTAGCTCTCGGAATAGAAAGCGACTTGAGAGATGGAATTGTATTACGCAGAGGTACTCCACCAAAAGTAGTCAACAGATGGTAATATGAGAATCCCCTCAGAAATTTAGCTTGTGCTACCAATCCGGTTTTAAAGTCCTCGTCCAATGGGCTCTCTTTCATATTCTCTATAAAAAATGTTGTCTCTGAGACCGTTTTATATAAACTTCTCCAAAACATCTTGGTTATCACACAACCAGAAGATACATTCAGAGATACGTAACGGTCCTGATCACTGGCATTTGTCTGTGCCCATCCCAAACCGGATGCTCCCACCAGTAATTCCTGAGCAGCCTGCCCAAAACCATCATAAGTAGTCAACTGTCCATAACAGGAAAGCAGTGCCAACTGAGCTGTATTCTCATCCAAAAACACAGATTCACTATTCAAAGCATATTGCGGATCTTCATCCAGGCAGGAAGAAAAAGTACAAATAGCTAATAAGAAATATATTAATTTTAATTTTTTCATAATACCTGATTAGAATGTTACACTTAAACCAAAAATATAAGAACGTGACTGAGGAAATGAGTTCATATCAACGCCTCTTTTTAAACCATCGAATGCAAAAGTATTCACCTCCGGATCATATCCAGAATAATTGGTAATAATGAATGCATTTTTTACAGAAGCAAAAATGTTTATATTCTCGAAACCTATTTTACTGACAATACTTTTCGGCATAGTATATCCCAATGTTATATCCGAACATCTCAGGAAGCTACCATCTTCAATATATCTGTCAAGTACAGCTGAAGACGGATTTGTACTATTTACTCCCGGATAAAGGTTTGTAGGATTATCAGCCCTCCATATATTAGCATAAACCTCTTTACGAATATTATTAGATGAATTCTTGGCAGGCATAGCTTCATAGCGCAGATTACTATTTAATAAATCATTTCCGTAAACTCCATTAAAGGAAGCTGATAAAGAAATGTCTTTATAAGTCAATCTGGTTTGGAAACCATATGTAAAATCCGGATTCGGATCTCCCAGAATCACTTTATCATCTTCAGTAATCATACCATCACCGTTACTATCGACAAATTTAATATTACCCGGGTCCGTACTACCTGCAATCGTATTCTTGTTTTCACTTTTCTGAGGAACATCATCTCCCTTCTGAATTATACCATCTGTTTTATATCCCCAAAACAACCCCGGAGCTTTTCCTTCAATAAAAATATTTGCAACACCAAAATGGTCACCTATTGAGTTTCCTAAATAAGCAGAATATTGATTATTGCCATAAAAAGCAAGAGGTAATCCTAATTTTCTGATCTTAGAACTATTAAAGCCAATATTACCCGATACATTCCAGGTGAAATCTTTAGAACGGATAACATCTGCATCCAAAGATATTTCAAAACCTCTATTTGACAAAGAACCTTGATTCATCAGAATATTCGCAAAACCTGTAGTGAAAGAAACAGAACGATCGATAAGTAAGTCATCTGTACGTTTGTAATACCAGTCTAATGTACCAGACAGGCGATTATTGAATATAGCAAAATCAAGACCAATATTATAGGAAGTGGTCGACTCCCATTTCAATTCAGGATTTTGCAAATTACTTACAGCCAAAGCCAACTCTTTATTACCGTTAGCATCTGCATAATCAATTGTCTTTTTATAATTATAAAAACTATTATATGGATCTATAGACTGATTTCCTGTCTGTCCATATCCTAAACGAAATTTCAACTGATCAATCCAAGGAGTATTTTCTCTGATAAAGTCCTCTTGTTCCATACGCCATGCCAAAGCTGCAGAAGGAAAGTATGCCCAGCGGTTGGATTTCACAAACTTACTTGTACCATCAGCACGGAATGTTGCCGTTAACAAATAACGTCCTTCAATAAAAGATAAGTTTAAACGTCCCAGATAAGAGAGTAACTGATAGTCTTTCTGAATGGGTTGCTCTTCATTAATGGTACCTGCCATATGTAACCCTTTGGTACGGAACGAATGATTTTCAAAATTACGAGCCGAAGTAACTTTGTTCAAATATCCATAGTCATCATAAGTGACACCTACAGTGGCTGCAATATCAACAATGTTTTTAATCTTCGTATTGTAATTTACAATATTCTCAACCGTATAATGGTTCTTTTCCAAATTTGTCAGACCAAGAGAACCATTATCATTTTCTCCTTTAAATAATTGGAGTCCAAACCAGCGTCCACGATTTTGTGTAAAGATATCACCCCCTACACGTGCATTATATGAAAAACCTGCACCGATATTCCATGTCAGATCTGCCGAAGCTCTGAATGTTTTTTCTGTCGTAATATCATCATAATCATTAATCCAGCTCCATACAGTTGTTTTTTGTTCTGCCGACAGATTTTGCTCACCAGATGGAGCCACATAAGGTGCCGAGTCAAGGGCTGTACGAGTAACAGATCCGGTTGCTCCCCCTCTGGTATCTCCTCCCGACATCATATCATTCTGTTTGATAGAGCCATTCAGTGCCAAATTAAGTTTCACGCTCTTAGACAAATCCATCGAAAGATTTGTACGCAGGTCGCCCTGTTTTAAACCTGTATTATAAACAATACCATTGATATCTTTAAAAGAAGCAGAAACATAATAAGTAGTTTTATCGTTACCACCATTAATAGTGGCTGAATAATTCTGAGAAAAAGCACTCTGATAGATCTCTTTTTGCCAATTATGATAAGTTAATACATTGTAAGATTCCGGATTTTCAGGATCATACTCTCCACCGGAATAAATATAACGCACTTCATTATTTTCAAAAAAGAATTGTGCAGCCTTTTCTCCCAGTTGCTCGTTACGAAAACGTCCATACTCTTCCAGATTCAACATATCTTTCAGTTTCGTAGCATTCGCTATTGTAAAGTTGGCACTTAAACTTACTTTGGGTTTCCCGCTCTTTCCTTTCTTCGTCGTGATAAGGATAACTCCATTAGCACCGCGCGAACCATAAATAGCCGTAGCCGATGCATCTTTCAGAATCTGGATATCTTCAATATCCTGTGGATTCAAACTGGTCAATGGATTTTGAGCTGTCTGAAAATCACCATCACCAAATGCACTGGCGGCAAACTCACCGGTTGAAGCCTGCGGTATGTTGTCAATTACATACAAAGGCTGATTATCGCCACGCAGAGAGTTGGCACCACGAATTGTCACCGAAGAAGCTGCACCTGGAGTAGCTACAGTGGCTCCAACATTTACACCGGCTATTTTACCTTGCAACAGATTATCAATGGAAACAACCTTTGCCACTTCGTTCTGATCAGGTTTCAAAGAAGAAATAGCACCGGTAACATCGCCCTTACGAACTGTTCCATATCCTACAACTACTACTTCATCTAACACTTCTGAATCCTCAACCAATTTGACATTAATAGTTGTTTGATTACCAACTTTTATTTCCTGAGTTTTATATCCGATAAATGAAATTACCAAAACAGCATTATTACCAGATACAGAAATTGAATAGTTACCATCAATATCTGTAATAACTCCATTTGTAGTCCCTTTTACCAAAACATTTGCACCAATAACTCCTTCATTTGACTCGTCTGTGATCTGTCCTTTCACTACCTTAGACTGCTGCACATCGTCAACAGCAGCATGTAACGATAGAAAAGGAATAATCATAAACAGAGCAAAAGCCAATAAACTAAATTGCCATTTGTTTTTCATACGTTATTATATTAAGTTTCACTGTTATTTTATCTGTACTTTCGCTGTAGCTCCACCCGTAGAAGAACTTACCTTCAGTACGTATAATCCCTCCAAAAGGGAGTCTAATGAAAATCGAATTTGTTTTTCACCTATTGTACTATATACTTTATTACCGGATATAGAAAACAGATCACACACAACCTTGCCTTCAAAAGGTACGTCTACCTGAAAATTACCATCAGAAGGATTGGGATATACATTGATCTGAGTTGAATGCGGATACTTTTCTTTTATTATGCCTACAGGGTCTTTATCCACCTTTGTTACTAATGTATCTACATTGGAATGAATAGTCAGACTCAAAGCACGAACCAGACTCAACTCATTCTGTACACTCAAATCATTTCCCATATCAAAATACATACATCCACCAGTATTGTTATCAACCAATAACTGCATTTTCTTTTGTACCTCCTTCACACCATTGAATGTATAACTCACACCACCAATAGTACCTGTATTCGATTCTGGTGTCACTGTAGAAAAGTCCAAGTCCTTATATCCTTTTACATTTTTTGCAGAGTTATCACTCATAACAGCCGTTGTTGCCATAGAAAGGCGAATCTTTTCTGCAGGATAACCATAATTCACAGCAGTAGTATAAAATGAAGCATAAGCATCCCATACCAAACTACTCTTTCGTGGTCCATAATTCTGGAAAGTAACAAAGTCAACTGCTCCAATAGCATCCAAAGGCATTGTGTATGAAACCGGATGCAAACTTACACTAAAAATTTTATTATCCGGCATTACTGCACGTATAGCTTTTACCATTGCTCCATAAGATGCCCATTTAGAATTATTCGGATTATTATCCAACCACTCCAAATCAATATCCACACCATCACAATAAGGAAGTAACGCCTCAATTCCTTTAGCTATATTAGTGCGCCAAGATTCATTACCTATATAGTTAGGCCAGTTTTTATTTCCATTCGCGTCACTATCCGAACTGATCAGGCCTATTCTTATTTTAAATCCTCTGTAACCCTCATATAAATTCCGGGTCTGCTCGATCATTGCTTTCCAACCTCTGGAATTATATCCAATATTATTTTCCCGGTCGAATCTCCAATAACCATCAAAGAATATGGCATCGCTTCCACCACCCGGAAATTTTGCAGCAGATAATGTTCCATCCATATCTGAAGCAAAAGAAGTACGCGCATTTCTCCAAACCATCAAATCATCCATCTTTCCTATAAAACCGAAGCCTGCCATAGCATCGGCATTAATATCTTTGAGGGTATACATTACTCCGTTAGAAGGTCTTGTTATCGTTCCACTTGTAACTTTATTATTCACATAAAGGCGAATCGGATTACGGGATGAATTGGGATCCATTGTCACAGCAATATGTTGCCATTGGCCTACATTGAAAACGTCATTACACTCCATCTGCCATCCATCCGCTTTAATAACCAACTGTTTATTTTCATCTTTTCCCAGATATATACCAAATAAATTAGTATCACTCTCTTTTTGCTCAAATAAAACAGCATTCTCTGCCCATTCTTTCACATTAAACCAGCCTTCAATAGTTGCCGCTGCACTTGCTGGTGCCCCTTCACGAAGCGCTTTACCTAAATTCACTTCACCGGTGCCATCTAAAACTAAAATACCCGAACGTTCTCCATCCATGGCCAGATAGGCAGCTCCTCCTGTCACAGTAGCATCATCTAAAGCTGTCATCGTCACTTCACCGGTTTTCCCATTTACCGAAGCATTCAAAAAAATCAGATCATTTGTCAGTAAATGCATATCTTTATCTATCTGCAAACGATCAGAATGACGATTAAAATCAGAATATCCACTCACAACACGATAACGGAAATAATCGTTATCTGTCACTTTTTCACGTTGAGCAATACCATTACTTAAAGTACCATGATGTGTAAATTTGTAGTCCACAATGTCCGGGCACTGTTCCTGGTCAAACTTGTAATATAAAACAAGATGTTCCCACTGCGGATGAAATTTATTAACCGTATTCTGAAACATCAAAAGCTCCTTACTATCACTCGGCATTGCAGTATTCCACAAACGAAATTCATCTAAACGCCCTTTAAAACCTTGACCTAACACCAGATTTTCATTTGATGAAGGCATTTGTAGTTTATTATTAGCATTCCACGTCTTCACTCCATTCACCCATGTATCTGCTCCATTTGCAAATACTCCTAACGAAACCTGTGTCCATCCATTGACAGAAATTCCTGTTACCGAAATTTCCTGATCTGCTACTTTGAAAATGATATTTCCCTGAACAGAGGATAATCTAACTGAAAATTCACTGGTCCCAGACCCCCGCTTAAAAATATAAGCACCCGTACTCCACTCCTGTGGAGACATCAGAAACTGAACGGCATATTCATTTTTTCCATCCACTTCAGATACTTGTCCACAAGTAACATAATCACTTCCTGAAAGTCTTAAAGCATAATTAACAACTTGTGCCTGTACCCAAGAGAAACAGAAACAACAGCCCACAACCAATGAAAATATCTTCCCTACCTGTCCCATAGTTATATTAAATTTAAAGAAATAGAAATTAAAAGAGGCCGGAACTATACCGGCACTCTTTTTCTTTGTCACCTGAAATAATATTCAATTGATTACAATACTACTTTAGTTGATTTAGTACCTACTTTTACAATATAAGCTCCTGAAGTCATTGGAATTTCCATAAATCCGGGTGTTGCTTCAGCACTGTAAACTAACTGTCCAACCAAATTATAGATATAAACCTCTTCGCCGTTATTTGCATTATTTACATAGATTGAATGACGATCCCAAGCAACAAACGGAGCATTTGCATCTTCCATTGAGCCAATACCTACAGAACCACCACCTTCTGCCCCATTCGGTTTGTCCATACCATGCATAGAACCATCTGCATTCGAAGTACCTTCTGTATTTACAAAATCTCCTTCCGGATTTTTCACAAAAGTAATTTCATAAAGATACAAAGCGGACTGTCCCATCATTTGCCCTTCAAAACCAACACGAGCACGGAAAGGATCTGTAGTGCCAGTAACTGCACCAACTTGACATTGCCACCAACCGGTATCTCCAGTATACAATACTTCATTTTTTGATCCAAGCAGTTTATTATTACCACCACCGGAAACTAACTCTAAATTTATTTTTTTAGCACCTACAGCCAGACTGGAAGCTAATTTCATCTGGAAAGTGACACGATAATTGTTTCCTCCCTCAGCACTTGCCGGTCCAACAAATGCCAAGTTAAACCAACCCATAGATAAATTTCCCGTAGAAGCCGGACCTGCTACAGATGTAGGAGCATCCTTACCTTTTAATAATAAAAGATGTCCAAACTCACTATCAACAATAGAGAGGCCAGAGGATATGGCTTCTTCAGTTGTAATGTTCGCAGGAGCAACACCTGCCACAATAGAACCTGCTACATTCAATTCTGCAACACTGGGATTAGCCCCGGTTCCCCAATACATCTGGACGGGTCCTACCGGAAGATCTTTAAACTTAAATGATGCAGGAGTTACATCTTCTTGTGCGAAAACATTAGCAGCCATCATCAGTGCGACTGCTGAAAGGAGTACATTTCTTCTCATAATAATAGAAAATTAAAAGTTAATAATTTGACTCCAATCGCCCTTTCTGAAATTTCATTCAATCCATTTCATAAACGACTTTTGTCATCGCAAACATACGATGCTACTCACAAATCAATGTTCAAAAATAGCTTTTATGCTTCCAAAAATAATTAGAACAAGCTAAAAATGTAAAATAGAGACACTACTGGAAGCAGGGTAAACAAAAATTGGAAGTCTTTTAGAAAAAGAGAACTGTAGTAGAACAAGCTCAGAAGAAAGGGGTGAGACACCCAATTACACACCCCAAATTACTTTTTTAACAACTATTTCTTATTCAGTACTTTTCCGGATAAACTGCTTTTATCCGGAAAAGTACTGAATAAACGACATTTAAACACTTATATTCAATACCTTAAGAAATACATAATTTAGACTGCCAAAGTACGTATTTAATAGCGTGTTAACTACTATCTTTCAGGGTATAAAGTAACGTTACTTTATACCCTGAAAGATAGTAGTTTTACACTGTTAAGTTTAGATGTTTGAATTCTCCATTAACAATGTTAACAGATCGTTTCACAAAAAAGCCAAATTAAAATCCTTTTTTATCTGGTTTCCGGAAATAAAATTTTATTTTTCAACTTATAGCTAAACATAAGAGAAGATCATCCATTACCATACAGTTAAACTAATTTCCAATTCCTTTTTCAATAAAGACATTACAGATATAGAATTATTCATATTACAGACCTCCATTTTATTTATTATTCCACATGCAAAATACAACTCCCCCCTATACTTTGTTAATAAAACAAACACCACTAAAACCTATCTTGCTGCCGGAAAACAAAATTCAATCAAGAATTGTTGGTTTAATTGAGTAAAGAAAAATTTCTTTGTCAAAGAAAATAGAGTATTAACTAAACACTTAAATTATGAAAAAATTATTTTTAGCATTTATGATAGCAATGGCAGCTATTGGATTAAATGCCCAAACACTAAAAGGCGAGGGTTCTCTTCTTGGGAATGTAGGTTATCAAACTAATTATGAAAGATTTGGTTTGGGAGTACAAGGACGTTATGTAATAGCAAAAAATCTTCGGATAGCTCCGGATGTTACATTTTTCTTCCCTAAAGATAAGATCACAGGATTGGATGTAAACATCAACTTTCATTATGTCTTTAATTTCAGCAAAGACGGACAAGGATTCTCCGTTTACCCTCTTGCCGGGTTTGGCATGCAAAACAATTTCTATGGGAAACAAAATGCTGAAATTGACGGGCAGCATGTTAAGATAGGTAGAGATAACACCACCAAGCTCGCTTTCAATCTCGGTGGTGGTATAACGCTTCCACTCTCGGAGCATAGTTATTTAAATGCGGAAGCGAAATTCATGTTTGCCCACGATGACAATGTTGTTATCATGTTGGGATACGGATATAAATTCTAAATATTGATTATTAAATCATATCAATAGCTTTTTTATAATTTATGATTAAAGAAGCTGTCCCAAAATAGAATCACCCTCGCAACAAGGTATTGTAGCGAGGGTGATTTCTCATTTTAGGGACCTTCCAAACGTCCTCTTTCCGGTAATACAAGCTTTAATCGCAATCATACGTATAATCCGCCAATGATCCGCTTGATATTGGCCATCCCGGATTTTGGTAAATATTAGAATTCTCCGGATTATTGGCATCATCTGCCGTTAATAATATCTCACTTAACGGTATCGGTTCCAGATAATGCGGTTTCGGGAAATTATAACCATTGTATGCTTTATCCGATTCATTTACTTTAAATACTTTGATATAAGTACTTTCCGGATCACCGGCATCGTATTGTGAAACGACAGTAGGTTTTAAATCAAGACCGGCCATAGCATACCTCTTAAACATTTCTTTCCACAGGTTCATTCCCATTATTTCATAATTCCTCATATTATCAAGAGCTCTCCATCTCCTCAAATCATCTAAACGCATTCCTTCGGCAATAAATTCACAACGTCGTTCCCTACGGATATTATATAATGTTGCATCGATCCCTTTCGTCTTCGCAGCCAGATCACGCTCTTTGGAAAGATCCGTATGATCAATCGTTTTCTGATAGTCAGTATCTACCTGAGCCCTGGTTCGTAATGCTTTCCAATAAGTATCACAATTCCCACCCAGCGTTTTGTGCCTCTCATAATACGCTTCCAAGTAGATGCAATATGCTTCTGCAGCACGAAATATCGGATTGGCCGTTGTGCCTCCTGTCGCAGAATCTGTTTGTCCGGGAAGGTCACTTAACCATTTTGAAACCTGATAACCTGTTGGTGTATACTCGGCTTCACGGGAATAAATACGTGGCAAGCTAATAGGATTAAGTGATTCTACCAATCGATTATCACGACCATATATTACTGTTTCTATATACACATCCGTTTTATAATCGGAATCCGAATCATAAATAGGCAACCCATTCTTCATCAAAAAAGACTCAATCAAAGAACGGGTATATCCCGTTTTGCCTGCCAAGCTCAACATGCGGTTAACCCCATGTCCATTTACGCCTGAAATATAATTCTTAGCCAACAACACTTCCGGAATCGCATCTACACTGACAGAAGTGAACATCGCTTTATAGTTACTGCTCAACGTACGAGTACCGGCCACAAGGTCAGAATATTCAATGGCCTTATCCAGGAAGAACTCAACTTCTTTCTCTGCACTGCCTGCTTTAAAACGGAAGTCCGGATGCATTTTAGCTCCTACCCATTTAGCATTGCCAGGCACAAAACACGTTCCGGCATGATATTTTTCCCAAGTGGCTTCAAACAGAGCTACGCGTGCAAGCAGTAATTTGGCACAATCTTTATGCAATCTACCAGCCTCCGGTGTTTTATCAAGCATCAAGCTATCAGCCCTTTCCAAATCACGGATGATAAAACGGGCCACCTCATTACGGGGAGCACGCCGGGTACTTATCTTAAGAATATCCAGTTTATCCGGCAATACCTCTTCAATAATGGGAACATCTCCGTAATTCCTCAAGAGGCGAAAGTTATCATAAGCCCTGAAGAAATAAACTTCACCTAAATAATGATTGATCTCACTCGGTGTGCCTATTACCTCGTTCGCTTCTATTCTTTCCGTAACAAGATTAATAAAAAAGTTACAGGCCCGAATCGTCTTAAACTTCCATTCACTGGAATCCCCTAATTTAGGAACCTCTTTTACTCCGGGAAAGAAGTTTGAATTAGACCAAAAACTTGTCTGATTATCACTATTTTCATCATCCCGGTAAGGACCTCCATCCGCATTTGCTTTATTGGAAGGGAAAAGAGGGTAAAACTGATTCGCATAATATTTCAGGTCAGCCGTTGTTTTTAGAAAAACTTCCTGATCACCAAAATCAAGAGGTTTTCTTTCAAGAAAATCAGAGCATGAGGAGACCATGAATCCTCCCAAAAGCACAAATAAACTTATATATTTTTTCATAACTCGAATTCGTTTAATTAAAACATTACATTTAATCCAATAGAGAAGGTACGATACATCGGATACGTTTTACCACCTCCATAAGCCTGTGCATCAGAGCCAAAAGCCTCCGGATCAAAAATCAATAAGTTAGTGAATGTCAATAGGTTTTCACCTGATGCATATATCCTCAACTTCTTAATAAGACCTTTCAATCTGGATATCTGGGGAAGCGTATAGCCGATTGTCACATTTTTAAGACGCAGATAAGAAGCATCTTGAAGATAGCGGTCGTTACATTGAGTGTTATTACGGTCTGTACGGATACGTGCATAATAAGCATCTTTATTAGCGCCCAATGGATGATCCGCATAACGGAAATAGTCCATATGCTCTTCATATATAGTCCGCTGATAAGGTGCCGTAATTCCAAAGAAAGTAGAACTATCTATAAAAATATCCCTTTTACCGACTCCCTGAAAGAAACAACTCAGATCAAAAGACTTATAAGTGACAGAGCCACGGAATCCATAAGAAAAACGTGGAGTGGAATTTCCTATTACAGACAAGTCACCATGTGAATCTACTGTTTCAGCTCCTTTGGATATGGCCGGATCATCATCTAAGTTCGCATACATAAAGTCTCCGCCTCCCCAAGTTGAGTTACCAAGTTTATCCTGGTCGTGTATAGCACGATACTCATCCATTTCTTTATCGCTCTGAGCTATACCAAGCACTTTCAATCCCCAGATGTCTCCCAATACCTTTCCACTATAATATCCTGACAGTTTCTTATCCGGACTGTCATATTTAGTTATAACCGATTTAAAATCGCTCAATGTACCCGAAATTTCGTAACTCAGGTCTTTATTGATGCGATCGGCCCATCTTACTTCCAATTCCCAGCCACGAGTACGTAACTCCGCATTGTTTGTTTTAGGTACATTTGCTCCATATACAGCTGGTACCGGTAAGGCAGGGCCTACCAAATTCTTCGTTTTACGCTCGTACAACTCTCCCGTAAAGTTCAAACGTCCGGCAAACATCGCTAAGTCCAGTCCGAGGTTGATGTGCTGTACCGTCTCCCAAGAGATATTTGTCGTAAAAGGTGCCGGCGCGCTCAACTTCACTCCTGCACTCTCACCAAACACATAATCGGACATTGGTTGTGTATACATCTTCTGAAAATACGGATAATTACTGTTCGTATTCTGATTACCCAATGTTCCATATGATCCTCTGATTTTAAACATATCCCATCCCCAGTTTCTTAAATTACTGAAGAAAGGTTCTTCAGCCATATTCCATCCGGCAGAGAAAGAGGGGAAAAATCCCCAGCGCTTATCCGAAGGAAAACGGGATGCCCCATCACCTCTGAAATCAACCTCTACTAAATATCGGTTCGCATAGCTATAGTTAATACGTGAAAAGACTCCTAATGTAGCCCATTCGGACTTACTCTCACTGGTCAGATTGGTAGGGTCATTTACAATCCACGGATGATCATCCGATACAACAACACTACATCCTACTCTCGAAGTTGATGTAGAATAATACTCCGATTGTGTACCAACCAGCACTTTCAGATAATGGTCATTCCACTTTTTCTCATAATCCGTACGCACACTGAAGTTCCAATAATTCACATGCCCGTTTCCCACTTCATAATAGCTCTCACCGGAAGCAGGTTGTACAGTGAAAGAACCGTTCTCTTTTACTTCATGTTTCACTGCCACATCTTTCATCACTCCAGCGGCCTGTACCCGTCCATCGGGCTGTGTATAATATATTTTCTTGAATTGCCTGGTGTCATTCGGTGATTCGATCCGGCTACTGAAATCCGCATAAATTTTCCAATCTTTAATGGGTTCTATAACCACTTTCCCCTGATTACTGAAACTCTTTCCATTTGCAATCTGATCGCCTCCATTTTGTAAAGCATTAATTAATGAACTGCTATGAAACTCTCCGTTGGGCAATGTCAGTGGAACGAGCGGATAAATGCGTCCCAGATTATGGAAAAAGAGATCATTCATTATAGAGGGTTTACTGTTCTGGTCCAAAACCATACGAGTAGTCCAGTAGGCAGTAATGTATTTATTAATTTTCATTGTAAAATTTCCATTCAAAGAAAAGGTCTCATACTTATCATCCGAATAGCGGAACAAACCGTTCTGATTGAGATAACGTCCGGAAATAAAGTAATTGAATTTATCACTTCCTCCACTCATACTCAGATTGTGTTCCTGTGAATAAGTCGATTTCTTCAAATGAACATCATACCAATCCGTATTGGCCCAACACTGCTGATCACCGATCCAGTACAAGTTACCATCTTTATCTGGTTCCTGAGATTTTATTCCCCAATTCAGGTTTTCAACATCCGGAAGTGAAGTTCCATTCATATAGGCCTGTATCAAGTTCAGATTATTAATCTGACTACTACCACCGGAATTTGAAAAAGCATCATTAACGGCCAAAGCATAGCGATAAGAATCGACAGTATGTGGAGTATTGATAGGTTGAGAAATACGAACATTGCCCGAATAAGACATAGAGAATCCTCGCTCTCCTTTTTTCAACGTGACAAGTACAACTCCATAAGGAGCACGCGAACCATAGATAGAAGCTGCAGCAGCATCCTTCAACACGGAAATTGATTCCACATCATTGGGGTTTATTGTTGACAAATCACCCTCCATACCGTCAATTAACACCAATGGTGTGGCCGCACTTCCGCTACCATCCTTATCTATATCTTCCAGTCCCACGCCTCGAATGTTAAACTGCATCTTCTGACCGGGCGCTCCTCCCATGTCATTCGTTATGTTCAGTCCGGCAACTGCTCCCTGCAAACCATCTACCACACTCGTTATGGGCCGCGAGGACAATACTTTAGTATCTACACTTTTCACCGCCCCTGTCAGGTTCTCTTTTTTCTGACTACCAAACCCAACAATCACTACTTCATCCAGTTGCTGTGCATCTTCATGTAATACAATTCTCATAGGTTTTCCTTTCGTAACGGCTACATCCTGCTTTTTATATCCGATAAAAGAGATTTCCAAAACCGGTTTTGTACCTGTAACCATCAATGTAAAATTTCCGTCCAGGTCGGTAATGGTACCCACGCCCGATGCTCCTTTTAAAGCAACACTTACTCCCGGCATTTCCATATTCTGCTCGTCAATTACCTGTCCGGTAACTTTAATACTTTGTGCATATCCTATGCCATTTAAGACAAACAAGCATATCACAAATATTATTAATCTGCTTCTCATAGACTTCATTATTAAATATATTAATTCATTGTTTAGATGGATGAGGTTGTACTATGACTATTTTTCTCACAACAGCGGAATCAGTAGTCAAAATATAGTAGTATACTTTTTTATCTTTGGAAGTCAGATTGGCTACTACGGTAGATGTAATGACCGCATCTCCTCCTCCGGCTGCTTTTGACGGAATAGATAGCCATCCATTAAGTCCCACCTTGTTTTCACGGCTTGCTCTCCACCCGCTATTAGTAGAAATATCAAAAATTATTTTGTTTTTATCTGTGGGAATAACGATCGAATCTCCCGTATAAGTATTCCCTAAAGAATCGCTTACAGCCACTTCCAGATAGAGTGGCTCATAGGTTCCCGAACCGTCTAAAGTATTATCACAACCGGCCAATATGCCACCGGCGGCCCAAAAGAGCATAAAAATAAAGCTAATCTTTTTCATTTTTCATATTAGATTAAATTAAACATAACCCACTATCTCGCTATCATGGTTTTAGTATACTGTTTTCCGGATATGGTTGTTAATTTCAAGATATAGACACCCGGTTCTATTTTTCCATATTTGTAATTGTATGTGTTTTCAGCGACTACTTTCTCCATACGTACCACTTTTCCCACGTTTGAATAGATGTATATTTCCTGCCCCTTCTCTCCCTGCGGGATCAGCAGGTTTACTTCCCCTTCCGAAGGATTCGGATAGATCATAAAATCGGATTTTTTCACTTTCATCTGTTCAATACCTACAGGAGCCAGATCTACCCTGGTCACAAGAGTATCTACATTGGAGGATATAGCATAAGCCGAAGCTTTGAATAAGCTCAATGGGTGGTTGGTATCCGGAAAATCTATATTCAAAGACCAACACATAATACCACCTAAACCTTGTTTTTTAACTTGTTCTGAACGCCATCGGGTCTGATTGAATCCCGTAAACGAATAGCCGTTAGAAAAGTCATCATCCGGTCCAATGGCTCCCACCTGATGGATACGAACCGGTGCACCTGCCGCCCCGGCCACTTCTACGCCATCTACCGACTTCCTACTTGTACTTGCAGCAAATGACATCACTATTTTTTCGTTCGGATAGCCCCATGCTAAGAACTTATTATAAGCAGCTGGAAAGCTTTCATATGTGAAATGGGCTTTGGCAGGCCCATAATTCTGGAACAAGAAATAGTCAACAGATTTCATATCTTCTTTCGGAAACCAATAAGACACAGTATGCGGAGAAATAGTCAGGATTTTATCTTCTTTTAGCTTACTGCGAAGTAAAGTCATCAATTTTCCATAATTAGTCCATATTGCATCTTGCCCATTATATCCCGGCCATTCCAAATCAAAGTCAACCCCGTCCAGCTGATCGTCATTATTAATAATATCAGCCATTTCCGTAGCAAAACGTTCCCTCTTCTTGGCATTGGCAATGGTATTCTTCCAATCGGATCCTCCGGAAACACTCAGGCGTATCTTAAATCCACGATAATTCGTATAAGCCGAACGCATAATATTCAGATACTCTTTATAAGAAAAATAATCGTATCCGGGGTTATCCGGTTTATCATATTTCCAATAACAGCCTGCATAAAATGCATAATTGGTACCTACGTTTTTTCCGAATCCCGGCATATTTGCACCGTTATCAGCAAATGAATAAATTCCGTCACGGCTATTGCTCGAATTCCAAATCATAGTCTCGTCAAGCTTGCCTACGAAATTTTCTCCAACGGTTGCCTCCACATCTGCCAGATCGGTAAGCGGAAGGGTCCAGGATTTTATTGTTTCAGGATAAGAATACGGATAACTACCCAACTTTTTCTTGTTACAGGCAAAAACAAAAGTTCTTTCCAATGATGTAGCATCATAAGTTGAGAATCCAAGATGAATCCATTTACCCACCACAAGTTCCTTGGCAGCTTTATATCGATATTCATTTCCATTTACTCTAAGGACCACCTCTGTATTTTCTTCTTTACCCAGCCGAAGAGAGATTCCCGTATATTCATCTTTTTCTTTTTTGAAGAGGAAAGCATTCTCCACCCAACGGTCAATATAAAGCCAGGTAAAAAATGAATAAGTACCAGATGAGTTCATGGCGGTAGTACCCACATTCATTTTCCCTGTACCATCCAATGCCAACATTCCTCCATCACGTCCTTCGTATGATTCTATGTAAGAAGCTCCGCCTACCAATTTGCCTTCATCAAACGGTAAGCTAACAGATGCCGATCCATCATCGTTTAAAGATGCTGCCAAAGCAACCAAATCATTGCATAGCAAATACTTGTCACGATCAGTACCGGTATCCGTGAAACGCGAAAACTCGGTATAAGCAGACATGATGCGATACTTAAACAGAGGATTATTTTTGACCTCTACCCGATGGGTATTCCCACTCATTATCCCATGATGACGGAACTTATAATCGACAATATTTTCACAAAGATCCTGATCAAACTTATAATAAACCAGCAAAGAAGAATAATCGGGATGGAACTTGTTAATTGTATTATCCCATAAAAGATATCCTTTCACTGTGGTGTCTTTTGTTAGATATTCCGTAACATCAAGTGATGTACTCCAAATGCGGAATTCGTCTATTTGGCCTTTGAAACCCTGCCCCATTCTAAATTCCGAATCGCTATCCGGAATCGGTAACGGAACATTTATGAGGGGAATTTCTACTTCCTCTCCATTCACATAGACTGCCAGTTTGCTTTCATCTACAAGAAGACTCAACTGCACCCAACTGTTTACCGATATTTTATCCGATTGGATATCAATACTTTTATCACCTATACGATAAGTGATTGTCCCTTCGTTTGCACCCAGGCAAGCTTCGAAAAGAGTTGCTGCTGCCCCTCGTTTGAATACGGATGCATTGGGCATCCACTCCGAAGGACATATCCAGAATTGTACGGTATATTTAGAAAGACCGTTTAATTCGTCTATTTTATTAAAATTTATATCACTGTTGCCATCAAAAGCTACTGCATAGTTTTTCACCTGTGCAACAGAAGCCAGATAAAAAACAGAAACCATAAGAAACACAAAAAGTCTGTTCATACTATTAAATTTATGATATTACAAAAGAAGGATATACCTCTTTTATAAAAGTATATCCTTCAAAAAAACACTTATCGATTAGTTATTCGTTACTTTTACTGATGTAGTGCCCACTCTTACAATATAAAATCCTTTACCATTTAAAGGAAGAGTTTCCTTATTAGAAGTAGCGACCTGAGAAGCGACCAATGCACCTGCAGCAGAATACAATTCAATCTTATCACCTGTTTTCAGATTAGAAACAGATAAAACGTTATCCAAAACCCTGCACTGAATCGTATTACCTTCAACTATCTCGTCATTAATTCCTGAACCACCTTCTTTAAAAGTCAGTTTCGTCTGTACATTTGCGGGCTGTCCTTTAGCATATGTACCATCTGACGGAGTCAAGAACTTAATTTCTTTAATCAGGATAGCCCCCTTATCCAATTTTGCACCATCCATCTTAATGGAAATAGCAAACGGATTACCTGTGGGAGTACCTATCTGGAAGTCATATTCTACTTTTTGCCAACCTTCATTCAATTCAAACATCTCTTCAGTGGCCATATCTTTTACCATCATATCGGAAGTGTTAAATGGACCACCATAAGAATTTTTCACCTCATTAGGTTCTACAGCTTTAACTTCTAACGCAGTAATAGGACTTCCAGTATCACTCAACTCATTTTCCATTGCTTTATAGGTAATGGAAAGACGGATAAATGGTGCTACAGCTCCTTCTTCTCCGGATGCAGTTGGGGTATTTTTAGGGTCTGAATAAAAAGCTAACTGAGGCCAGGGCACGTTAGTTCCTGTAGCTTTAGTACCTTTAGCAAGAATATCATCGCTACACCCAGAACCTTTGAAACATAAAACTTTTCCAATCCCCTCCTCTGTCAAATCCAGAATCTGCCATCCCGATTGAAAATTTTTAAAGGCATCTGTATCTTTGCCTGTCCAAAAGGCACCACCTGTAGCATTTACATATCCATTTTCGGAGGCTCTTGCGTCGGTAACATTTCCAGGTCCCCAACCTGTACTACAATTATCTATCGTAAACGGTCCTTCGGGCAGGTTGGCAAACTTATAACGCGAAGGAGTAATGTCAGACTGTGCCATAGCACCAGCAGCCACTATTAACATAGCTGCCGAGAAAAGTAATTTTTTTCTCATAATAATAAAATTAAAGTTGTTAATTAATAAAATCAAGTGTTACTGCCTTTTAGTCTTTGTCATATTGAATGAACACTTCCGGCGATAACAGACTGTGTTTCTGCCTGCAAACGTATCACATTGTAAGCTAACGGATGTTCAATAGTAAATTATTATTTCTACAAAATAGCTAAATTGCGTACTTTGAAAAGGAACTTATATAAAAAGAGAAAGATTATTTGATAAAAACAAACATTGTATTAATGGGATAGTACTCAATACTCAGGAAAAAGCAGATTATAAAACATCCTTCGCTGATAAATAAAGTATTAATTCTATCAACGAAAGTATATTTGAATTATTGAAAGCAGGGTAATTGTATACTGGTATAACATACCGCATTCACTCATCTATAACAGACTAAAAACAAAAACGAACTCTCAATATAAAGATGAGGATGTGTCCAAAAGCCCAATTAATATTCATCTGCATTTAGTAAAATTACAGATAGCTTTATCTAACTTTTGGCACAACCTCATATCATAAAAACAATGTATCGCGCTATACAAACATTCAACGAACACGATGTTTTTCTCTATACTGGGTAGGAGTCTCCCCTGTATATCTCTTAAACATCGTACTGAAATACCGGGAGGAAGAGAATCCTGTTTTTTCGGCTATTTCTGTGAAATTGAGCTCCGTATTTATCATAAGATATATAATTCTTTCCAACCGGACTTTATTGATATAATCATTTCCTCCCATGTCAGTCAGTTTCTTTAATTTATTGTAAAGCGTGGCACGGCTCAAACCCAATTTTTTACTAAGCAAATTCAAATCTAATTCCTGATTACTCATATGCTCAATAATTACTTCATTTACACTAAAAAGAAATCTCTCATCTGCCTGGCTGATGGTCACTTCTTCGGGAGCGGGCAACAGCCCGACATTCAGATAACGTGCTTTTGTCAGTTCTCTATTCCGCAAACGGTTACGGATCAATTCCAATAACATGCCTTCTTCGAAAGGTTTACCCAAGTATCCATCCGCACCCATTTTATACCCATGCAACCGGCTCGCATCATCACCACGAGCCGTCAGCAAGATCACCGGAATATGGCTGATATCAATATCTTCCTTAATCCGCCGGCAAAGATCGTATCCATCCATCTGTGGCATCATGATGTCACTGACAATAATATCCGGCTGATATTTTTTTATCATTTCCAATGCACCTACCCCATTGGCAGCAGTCAGTATCCGACGGAATTTCCCACTTAATGCCTCTTTCAAAAAATCAATCAGATCCTGATTGTCATCCACCAGTAGTAATACATACTGATCAGTCTTAAACCGATCTTCATCCACCTTTTTCTCATCCACCCCACCAGACGCATCAGATGCCAAATCATTTAAATAAGCTTTAGGCCGGCTAATCACCTCTTCCGATACAGGCTGAAGCGGAAGATCAAAAAAGAAAGTAGCTCCGGACTCTTCATTGTCCTCAGCCCCAATCTGACCTCCATGCAATTCTACCAAAATACGAGAGTAAGACAAACCAATACCCGTGCCCGTATGCTCGCCTCTTCCTTGATAAAACCGGGTAAAAAGCTTTTGCGGATCCACTTGCTTCAAACCACATCCCCGGTCTACAACGGAGATACGTACAAACTGGGCAGATAAAAATTCTGTCCGAATTATGATTTCTGAATTCTCCGGACTGTGCTTTAAAGCATTTATTAATAAATTGGTTAGAACAATCTCACATTTATCTTTATCAAAACAAACCTCTGCCACCCGTTCATCAAACTGACAACGAATATCCACTTTTTCTGCTTCACCTTCGCTGATAAAGTCGGCTGCAATTTCCCTTACCCAATCATTTAACCGATAAGAACCCATTTGCAATTTAGTTTCCTCTACCTCCATCTTACGCAGGTCAAGCACCATGTCCAATAAGCTCTTCATACGCTTTGACTGCTTAAAGATACTTTTTAAAGCTACAAAATGGGCATCGGCAGGAGACAATGAGTGCAAAATGCGGTTCAACGGTGCGTATATCAATGTCAGCGGAGTACGTAACTCGTGGCTAATATTAATAAGGAAACGAACTTTTTCCTCGTATAGTTCTTTTTCATGCTCCTTCATGGCCCATTTCAACTTATTCTCCTTGCGGTGTAAAGTAAGCAAAAAGATCCAGACAAATACCCCTAATAGCACACACACGCAACAGAGGATAAACCACCAGGACTTATACCAGGGGGGCAAAACAGTTAATGCCAGGACTTGTTGTAACGGAGACCAACTTCCATCCTGCATACTACAAGAAGCCATAATCCGGTAAGTACCGGGAGGCAATGACCGGATAAGAATCTCCGGCTCATATGAATCAATGCACTGCTCATTGAGACCATCAATCTGATAACGATAAACTCTTTGGCGAAAAATATCTTTCTCACAAGCCATGATACGTATCGTAATAGCTTTACTATTCCAGGGAACGGATATACCTGCCGGTTCGTCGCTTAACTGCCCGTTTATGGAAACTCCATTGATAAGAACATTGGTAAGGCACATCCGGGAAGTGGCAGAACTTTCAATAGGCAAATTCTTATCAATATACAACAGTCCTCTGTTTCCTCCCATATAAACATTCCCTTGATTAGAAATCAATCTGGTTTTCCCTAAATATTCATTGGGAAGGACTCCGTCTGACTTTCCAAAAAGAACAAATTTCTCTTCGTTAGCTAACCATGCGAAAAGCATATTATCTGTTCCAATCCAAATTTTGCCATGTTGGTCACTCTGTATAGAATTCACACCGGTAAATAAAGAAGTAGGTATCTGCCGTACAGTTTGTTCTTTCATATTATAATAGGCTATTCCCTTATTGGTAGCAAGCCAGAATAACCCGTGCTCATCTCTGGAGACGCAATTTATAAAAGTATCTTTTTCTACGCTGTACAGGCTCTCCAACTGATTGGAACTACTATCATATGCATATATGCTACGCATATCGAACAGATAGGTAGTACGGTCATCATGGCAAACGGGAGTCAAAGTTCCTACAATTTCAACCCCTTGCTTTTCAGATGCAATTTCTATATTTCCGGTTTCAATATCGTAGCGGAAGATGTGATAGCCCAACAACAGGAGCGACTTGGGCGCATGCTGATAAATATTAACCGATTTTCCGGTATAGAAAAGCAATCTGTTTATCTCTTTGTCCTTTATTTCCAAAGGTCGGTACTGCCCGGTTAATTTATCGAAAACATACACCCCCTTTGAGAAAAGAGACAACAACAGCTTTGACGAAGAAAAACCGGTAATAGAAACCACTTTATCTCCTACAGTGTTGGGATAATGTGTAAATTCTTCCGTCACAGGATTCAACTTATTAATACCACCCCCATCTGTACCGATCCATATCTCATCGGAAGAAGTATCCTGATAAAGGCTCAACACCATATTGCTGCTTAAACCTTTATTATTACCGGCAATGACTTCTGTATAAGTTTTCATTGAAACTTCTCTCACACTGATAAGCCCACAACGGACACTACCGGCCCATATATTGTTATTCTTGTCATTATAAAGGCTCACGATAGAGTTGCAAGGTAAGGAACTACTTTCTCCGGAGACATGTTTCAGTACGAAAATCTCCTTGGTTTCGGGGTTCAATACATTAATTCCACCTCCGTCTGTCCCAATCCAGATCAATGAATCCTTTTCGGCCATGCAAAGCACTATATTATTACTCAACTTTGAGTTTTGAACAGTATAAGATGCCAACAAAATACCATCCGGTGCAAGACACCGGATACCACCATTGTAAGGTGCCAACCAAATTCTACCTTTAGAATCTGTCAGGACTTCTTTAATATCGTTGCCAAAATCAAAAGGCGGAGCAGTAATTTCCCCGGTCTTCATATTCAATAATAAGATACCTTGCCAACGACTACAACACAATAAAGTATTAGCATCCCAGAAGTTAATATACGAAATAGAAAACAATCCTCTGGAGCTAAAGTCATAAAGTAGTGTTATCGCATCATCTTTATAACTATATTGATAAACCTTATTTCTTCCCCCAAAAAGAATACCTTCATTTGTCCAACAAACAGCATTCGCCATAACGACATTTCCATGCTGATCCTTAGGAAGATAAAAATCATCACTTTGGCGTCTATACCGCACTACTCCTTTTTCAGTTAATACCCAAACGGTATGCAGACTATCTTCCGTAATATGAATAATATTATTGTGCGGCAATGAATAAGAATCTTCCGGAGAATGAACATACTTTTTCATTTCGTATCCGTCAAATCTACCTAAACCGGTGTTTGTTCCAACCCATACAAAACCATCTTTTTCTGCATAAACACAATTAACCGTAGAAGATAGTCCATCTTGCAAAAAGATTTGCTCAAAATAATAATTACCAGCTTTTACAGAATCAACTCGATAACACAAAAAAAGCAGGAATAGAAAAAAAAAGAAATGATTGAACTTTCTCATATATAGCCCGATTTTATAAAAGCCCCCCTTATCGATTGCACATTTTACAGAAAAGAAGTCTGCCACCATCAAGTTGCTCTTAAGTATAACATAGTAAATTAGAATTAACAACAAAGATACTATATTACATTCAAAAAAAACTTTTATTCCTAAAATATATAAGTCCGATTTTATAAAAAACTTAGTACGAACAGGAAGCTATTTAAACTCCCCTTTGAAGGATATTGCTCTCCCCCTCTTATATCATTTTGTCAAAATGACATTCCTAAGCTCGTAGAATTGCCTCGTTGGGGATAAATGCGGACTGAAATATAAAAATCTTCTTCTTTTTGAAGTAGTAACTTCATTATAGTTTACCTTATCTTCTATTTCACAGCACGAAGTTCATTTTTTAGATATTTGCATTGCATTTTATTTAAATACAGCACACATTTAAATACATCTTGCTATATATCGTTTGGTTAAAAGTCAGATGTAGCCAGCGAAAAATAGCCTCTTTTGAGGACAAATAAACTTTTCCCGTAGAGCATCGAGGTGATCTCCGTAGAGTTTCGAGTCGTTCCTCGTAGAGCTTCGGATCGTTCCTCGTAGAGGAAAAAACTTATCCCGATATCATAAGAGAGATATGACACCGGGATAAGTAGAATATATATTCAAATGGAATCAAAATATACGAAACAAGATGCATATTTTTTCATTCTTTTGCATGATTAATTTTCTTGTTGCATCTATTTTCGTTATTCACCTATCAGGAGAATAGATAGATTCCGAGCAAAATAATAGTATATCTAAAGTTTATACAGCTTTATGTAATCTTCCTTTTCAGAGATTATTTCGATTCATCAATCGTACAGATACTTACGCGATTCCAGTCCGGTTCTGAGAACATATCACCAATCCCCTGACCTTCGGCCGTAATTCGTGCAGCATCAATCTTATACTTTTTCACCAGAATAGTCTTAATAGCTTCGGCACGTGCTTTTGCCAGTTTCTCATTGAATGCCAGATTTCCCTCAGGAGATGCATATCCTTTGATAACGACAGTTGTATTCACATGCTTATTCATATAAGAAGCTACTCGTTCTACATTGGGTAACTGCGATGCATCAACGACTGATTTACCCTGTCGGAAAGTAATGATAGATTCAGGAATCCGGTTGGTCTTTACAACCGTTTCAACAGGAACAACCTTATTGCGACATTCATTCAGCTCACTTTGTAACTCGTTGACTTGCTGGTTGGCATTAATTAATTGATTATCCTTGTTGTTTACCTGCGAACGGAGATCATTAACAGCAGAATTCAGGTTAGCTATTTCAACGGGGTCATAAGGTTTGACATTCGTAAAATGATGTGTCCCGTTACTTGTCATAAAGTGATAAGTAATTCCAGCTGTCAGTTCGAAAGCAGCGTTATTTACGTTGAAACGGCTCTTTGCCGCATTAAAATCGCCTTCCATATCATACACAATAGCTGGTCTTACTCCTAATGTCCATGCCTTAGTCTCTCCTAAATTGAAGTTTAAATTCATGCCGAAACGAGTTGACCAGGAATTCTGATCTCCAGGACCGTTCATATAATAATGTAGCCAGCCCATACCAGCCAAAGCTTCAATCTCAAATAAACGGGGAGTTCCCTGGTATCCTCCAAACAAATTCATCAAATTGACTTTACCTAACAAGCTGACATCAGAAGCATCGAATGCTGTCTTACTTTGGGTCGTATTCACATATCCCATACCCTGAATACCCAAACCAAAAACAGGGGTAAGTTGCTTAGTTATTCCAAATCCGAAAGCTGGACGAGCATCTTTAAAGAATGAACTATGAGTCAGAGGGGTCACAGCACCAGCATTAATTCCTATAGACCAGTTATCACCAAATTTAGTTCCCTGAAGAGCAGTCTCGCCTGTCTGAGCATTTGCTGTAAATGCTCCCAGTGCAAAAGCAGATACAATAATAAATTTTTTCATAATTAAAATGAGTTAAGTTGGTTATTAAATAAACATATCATACATTTCATGTTGAAAGTTTATTTATGAAAGTAAAGTCCATATATTTATAATTCATGTATCCCAAACATTATCAAGCAGATACATTGTTTCAAATTAAGAGACTAAACTTTCTATTTAATTCAATATTTAAAACAATATTCAATATCGTTTTCATATTAAAGAACATAATATATTTAATTTTAGTTCGGGGTATTAAAATAAAATTAACAACTATTTTGTTTTAAGAAGATACAGAATCAACCTTCTGTACTGCAAGAATACTTATTTCTACTTGTATTTAATCATGGTTTGTGATGAATCAACTATCTATCAAACACTGGTTAAAGTTATAGTTCTTTAATAAATTATCGGTTAAAATAAAACACATTATTAACACTCGATATTAACAATTGCTTTTGTTATGCAAGAATGTACACTTTTGCTACACAAACTTGTACACTTTCACATAGCAAAAGTGTCCAGTTAACACAATAAAAAGTGTACACTCTTGAATCCAATGAAACAGCGCCTTTATTTCAGCTGATAATCAATAAATTAGACTAGCCACAACATTCAAATATCACTTTATATCTTATTTATATAAAAATTCATACTTACTTTTTTAGCAACTAAGTTACTTCTCTAATTATTTTCAACAATAATCTAATAACGATACATTGAAACAAAATTTTAGAAAAAATAAAAAGGCTCCCAACATATGGAAGCCTTTTTATTAAAGATGGAACTCAATAGCAATATCAAGATTAAATACAAACTGTTTCTCATAAGTATATCCTATCAAATAAATTCACTTTTTACATTAAACCAAGGGGTGATGACGCAAACAAAACATTTATTCCTGAAGGAGAATCTATAGGATATTCTATATAAACCCATCTGAGTCCGTGCATCTTTTTAAGTTCTTTATCGGCATGAAGGAAGTTATCTTCTTCCATAGGTATATCTGAAAAAGGAATACCATAAGGATAGTAATCAGCATATTGAATGACACCACGGGTTTCACTCAGAATAACACGATTATTGCCAATATGATCTTGAATATAATAACAATATTCACCATTATCTGTAGAGGGATTATAGTTGATATAACCACCATCAACACGAATTTTCATCAGGAATATTATTCTCATAAATCAGATTATTGCAGTACGGGTCCAATTGCCTCATAAAGCATTTCATAACAAAACGCTTTTCTTATCGTTCCATCTTTTCTGAAAAAGAATATATAGCTAAAAGTATTTCCCATACCTAAAGAAATAGCCGAATCAAAATCAATACTTCTTTTGATATAACGACTACAAATAACCAAATCCACTCTCAATATACTTCCTTGCATTTTTGAAAAATAAATAATTGCTTTTGCTTTTACAGGCTTAGCAAATAATTTGTCGAGTGTTTTGCTATAAAAATCACTATACCCCTTTTCTACAGACTTTTTATCATCTAAATCTTGTAACTCCTTTTTTAAATCAGGAAAAGAGTCCAGTTCACTAACAACATAAAAACCTAAATCAATAATATGATTCGAAACACAGACTAAACACTTTTCCGGCATTGCCTTTTTTATATAATTGTATGCATTTTCATACACTATGGCAGATATACGACATGAGTCTTGACAATGTATATCCAATATACAAGATAAAAGTACAGAAATAGCAATAATTATTTTTTTCATAATCCTGTTTTTATATATTTATAATTTAAAGGAAAAGGCATAATTCCATTTTTGAGATTAGATTGAGAACGAACATCAAAAGGAATAAAAACAGCAGGAGGAATAAAAGTAGCAGTATAATCAAGCCGCTGACCATAATTTCCTCCATTAGCATCCCTATACCTCATCGGATTGGGAAATCTTTGATCCAATTGCCTCATAAAGTATTTCATAAAAAAAAAATTTTCTGATCATTCTATCCCGTCTGAAAAAAGAATATATAACTAAAAATATTTCCCAGACCTAAAGAGATAACCGAATTCCAGGTAAATTTTCTAAATTCAGTTATCGTCATCCGATTCCATTTCTCTATTGTTATAATCAATACGAGGATATATTTCATAAAACTCCTGGTCATCACTCCATAAAAAGAATATTTGAAAAGGATCGTTTTTGTACACTTCAATGGTATCCTGAGGATATACAACCTCATTCTTTTTTAACTCATTCCGTGGCATGTTAAACCACCGTTCATAATCCGAAACAACTGGAACATAAATAATACGCGCCTGACGTAAGTATTCATATATATATTCCTTTGTGTTAGTACCCGGACGAGAAAAACGACAGAGAAAATCCCTAAAAACAGAAGTACGTTTATATGAACTACGATACTCAATACCACCCCACAACATTGGTTCTTCACCATCAGGAAAAGGTACGATATTATAATAATCTGTAAACAAAGGAATAACATCCTCTCCATTTATCATAAAGAAACGACCTATAACTCCATAATTATAATCTTTGTAATAATATTTTTCATACTTCCAATAATAGCCCTTGGTATTAGTTCCGAACAATAATTTTTTGTCTGTATGATTCTGAACAAAGAATGCAAAACTTATCAAATAAGGAACAGTATCTTTATCTGCAACGCCTTTATAAGGGTTGTGACGATTTAAACTTCGCGTAACGGAAGCAAATTCCAATTTTATTGAAATACCTCCATGTTGGGCAAAAGCATTAATACCGGTAAACCAAACAAGAACCGGAAAAAGGAGATAGCACTTATTATTACTAAGTTTAATACCCTTGACTTTTTTTATAAAATTCATTATATCTTCCATATATTTCTTTTTTTTGATCTTGAGGTAATTTTCGGTAAGATGGGTGTTTCATTTGAGCTTGATAACATCGCCAATGATCTTTGTCTCCTTTCCAACCTTTTATACCATGTCCGTAATATTCGTGTATACCTAACTGATTCCATATACTTTCGACTGTGTATAGATCTGTTACATATGACCTTACTGACACAGTTACCTTTATCTCTTCACCAACATCAATTTCTGTATATTTAGCTTGACGACGATCTGGATAAGGATCATTATATCCTTTTCCATAAGTATCATTACCCCTAGTTACAGGTTTCTCCAATACTGAAATCTCCCCATTATAAAGCCGAGACATATCTAAATTAGGATCTGAAGATTTTTTTAAAACATCCGTATAAATATGGGATTCAGCCGCAACCGTAAGAGAAACAGATCTCACAAATGTGGTATTTTTATCCGCTTGAATGGCTTTTGAGTTTATTATATTATCCTTTGAATACTTATCGACAGTCTTAGAATCTGTAATATAAATATTACCAGAAAAACCATTTTCGTCTACACCCAGAAAATTTCCATCAATATCATAATACGGAGAAGCAAGTTCACCGGTTGGATCTCCATACTTCATAGGATTCTCAGCACAGTATGAATATGGATTTTTATCATAAAATTGCTCGCAAAGCGGGTCCATCGTCGTAAAACGGCATAAAATCGGATCGTACCAACGCTTGCCATTATCATACCAATAAAGCCCATGCATCTTTTCAAGTTCTTTACCGGCATGGAGGAAATTATCTTCTTCCATAGGTATCTCTGAAAAAGGAATACCATAAGGATAGTAATCAGCATATTGAATGACACCACGGGCAGCACTCAGAACGACACGATTATTACCCATCCGGTCTTTGATATAATAGCAGTACTCACCACCGCCGGTGGAAGCATTATAGTTGATATAACCGCCATCAATACGAATTTTCTTTAATACCCCATCTTCATAAATAAAATTACCACAATAATCCGTATGATGCTGAACCAGTAGAGAGCCAGAACCGGTAAGAGAAGGTGCACCAATCGGAACTAAGATTTGATTGGAAACCGTTTTATAATCGGCACGATGTTTCACACCGTCAGCATCATAAGTGAAGCGAATGTCACTACCATTCTCAAAGGTAATGCGATTGGGCAGATTAAGAATATTGTAATCAATCTCCGTAATACCGCGATTTAGTTCTTTAGAAAGATTCCCATTGGCATCATAAAAAAAAGTAGGAGTACCATCAGGATATTTCGTAACAAACTGAATAGGTAAAGAAGACACATCATCATCCCCGTCTTCATGAATGGATTCCAAACGATTGGATGAAGATTCCAAATAAGCGTAATCTTCACTATTATTCTTATAATATCTCAATAAGCGAAGATAGGGAGATGAACCGCCCTCTTCTTTTAATTGATTGGTTGCACTGAAACCACTACCATCAAATGTTACAGAAGTCGCACCGACTAATTCATCTTGTTCACCATAACTATAATGTTGATGAATGGTTTCAGATTCTTTTAATGCATGACTGACAGGATCTATATAACTTGTAGAGTAACTCACTCCACTAGGATTACCATTGTAAGGCTCATGTAAAATTCTGCCTAACCATTTACCATAATGCACAGACTCACGATAATAAATAGAAGAAATACCTGTTTGCCAGCTACGAATATTATATGAATAATTGATATCGGACAGATTATAAAAAAGCCCGGAAGAAATTAAACGCCCCAAATTATCATAACTGTAATGACCGATATATACTGTGGAACGATCGTTCAAAGAATGGGTAGCATTAATTAAACGCCCTCTATGATCATATTCATAAGAATAACGTTCGGTTAATAATGATATCTGACTACTGGAATGTTCATGCAAAATCTCAAGAGGTTCTCCTGAGAAATCATAAGAAGTATAAAAATGATCATAACCACCAATCAGATTGTTGCCACGTTGTTGAATCAAATGACCTTTAATATCATAATAATAAGCAGTGTAAAGTAATGTAGTGATACTATTATCGAAAGTTTTGACAGCACTTCCTGTATGAGCTCCAGTCAAAATGGGATAATGAGTAGAAAGGAAACCGCTTCTAACTTGATAATCGAGTATGGAACCAAAGCTCGTCAACGCCTTAAAACCATAATCGTCGTAATAGTCTGCTTTCAATACAGTTAGATTGGTAGTAGGCAAAGTTTCGTTACTATATCCCCAACAATTGGCTTGAGAAACTCCGACAAAATATTCGCGAACAAGGATATTACAATATTCATCTTGTAACTGTGAATGGTTCTTATTTTGTAAAATAACCGTACCCGACAATACAGGGCGGGAATAAATATCGTACTTGGTAAAGCTCCACTCGGCATGAGGACGTTGATTGGGAGTCTGTACAAGAATCAAACGGTCAGCACGATCATAAACATAATAGATGGGAGCAATACCTGGCAGTTTTTTAGTCAGACAATTTCCGCGCTTATCATATGTGTAAACAAAAGCTAAATTATATAAATCGCTACCCGGGGTAACTTCATAAAAACCGTCTGCCTTGAGCTGAAGACGGGGAGGAAGTACATAGCGCAAATGTCCGAGGTTATCATAAACATAATCTACATTTTTATATCGGATACGTTTGCCTTCTGTATCGGTAAATTCATAAACGGTAATGCCGTCTTCGTCCTTAGTTACATTTACATACAAGGTCCCAATCGGATAATTGCCGCTCTTCTTCAGTTTACCACCTTCTACCGTATAATAAGGGACAGACAAAATACCGGTCGTAGTATTAGTAAGATAGTCAAGACGAACCGACTTATCGTTGACATGCCAAGAAGCCCCCGGACCAGTTTTCTTCAAAATACGCTTCAAAGGTGAAGAGTCATAAGCAATCTGCGTATAAGCATAGGCATCCCCATCATAAAAAGAGACGGATTGAGACTTCACGTAGGAAGGATCCCTATAAGCAGCAGTTAAGCCATCCGATATCGGAACAGGAAGCCATTCTTTGGAAACTCGTCCGATAGAATCATATTCAATCATGGTAACAAGATTTGTTGCCTGAGGAGTAATCCCTTCATATATGGTTTGTATCGGACGCCCCAACCCATCAAAATAATTCGTAACAGCCGGAACATATTCCGGAGAAATAGTAGTGGCATCCGCCACTGTCACACGAGGAGTAAAAGTCCGGATATAATTCTGCATATGTGACTGAGCATTGGTTATAAGTAACGCAAAGCCAATGAACAAAATAAATATTAAACAGCGTTTCATAGATTACTCTTTTATTATTTTTTCGACATATGTTTTATTAGCTACAATCAGCCGAAGAAGATAATTACCTTTTGGATAAAAACTCATCGGAAACACTTCAATATGTACTCCAAAATCTTGCATATTCCAAGCTCTCTGTTCCAGTAAACACCCGCTTAAATTAAACAGGCAGATGGAGACAGGAGCCTTTCCCGACATATAATACTCCAATTTCAATCCATCCTCTACCGGATTCGGATAGAAATTATAATAAACAGACAGTTCAGTCGACATTTTGTTCTCATCTTCTTTCAGCGGAAAATTTTGATTGTTTGCAATGAGGCTCTGTTCCTTCAAATTCATCTGTAACTGCCGGTTTAGTGTATCACGGTCTAAGTAAGAATGTTCTTCGGGCGGGTAATAAAAGGCCGTAGTATAGTAAGCAATAGGAACTCCGGATCGGATAGTTTCGCATTGAACCGTTTCAAATACCGGATAACGGTATCCTTCAGCATACCACCGATAATTCCTAACTCTAAGTACAACCGTATCATTCTGAAGATGCGAAAGTATACGTTCTCTATTCAACACAGCTGAATCGGCATGTATCCGTAAAAGAATAGAATCACTGTTCGATACTTGTTTATAGATTTCTTTCCGGAAACAAATACGCATCACATTCTTCAAGGTATCATTATCAGGTAATAACATTGTACCCCAGGCATCTGCTATGACTTCACTTTTTCCCTGCGAAACAAATGCAAGTTTATCACTATATTTACCCTCACCATAAAAGACATTCTCTATGGAATCAAGATACTGAAAAGGATACCTAAATTCCAGTCCCGGAAGTATAGCTTTAAAAGAAGTAGTCCGATTCCGATAAGCCGCCAAGAATAAGGAATCGCCCGTATTCAAGATATAATTATAGACCGTCTGATGTTCCATTCCTGAAACAAACCGATCATCACCTTTGTAACACACTCGATAGGGAACCTTTGAATTCTGTAACTTACTAAAATTCCAAAATACATCAGAACCGCTACGACCTGGGTTTATATAAGCTACTTCTTGCTTTATGATAGTATCATTGGCACGTATGCAAACATACTCTTTCAGCAAAGGATATTGTGCATAACAAAAACATATATTTCCGATAATAATCAGAAAAAATAGAAAACATTTTTTATTGTTTATATCCATATTGATACTGCGTTAATACATTTCCCGAATGATCTTTTATTTTCTTTAGTCGGTTGCATTCATCATATTCGTAAGAAACAGAAGTTTCGTCCGGACTTACACACTGCTTGAGTCCTATCAGATTATCATAAACATAAAGAGTAACCCTGGCACCAGGTAAAGCCGCCGGAAGTTTCTTTAGTTGCTTGATATAATCATCTGTTAAATCACCATCGCAAATCATTTCGATATCAGGAAACACCTTTTCAACCTCATTCCTTGTGGCATTCTCAATCGTTGCTACCAATGAACTATAATTATAGCTCCAAATATATACTTTATGTACTCCTTTCCAATCAATCGTTTCTGACGGAAGTACCACTTCTATTCTGTTATAATAAGAGATTTGAAGTTCAGGACTTACCGAATAGTGCACATCCCGACTCTCTCCGGTTGTAGTATTGAAAGCTGTAAAATTGGATAACGGACTATCTATTTCCAAAGAATAAACTGCTGCCGGAAAAGCCATATCATTGTACAGAGTCAGCTGGCTACTAATAACTTTTTCGACACCATCTTCTTTCACATATCTTGTTTCTTCAACCGGCTTGTTCACAATATGGCGGCTGTTCATATCTACATAGACTCCTTTATTCAAATCTCCGGAATAAAGAGAACGAGTAATTATCTCTTTGCTGTTTGCCGTTTTCTCTATTATCTGATTTACACAATAATTCTTATCACTGTATGCATAAGATAAAGAAGTTGTTACAGCTACATCATCAAAATAAGATGTTTGAGTCTTCACTGTAAGTCTGGGATGATAAGGGAAAACCGTATAACAATACATTATGCCATCATTATACTTCATAGCCCGTTGATTAGGACGCAATTCATCTGGTATTGATTCATATTGATATAATGTATTCTGCACTAATATCCCATCATCAAGTAGTTCACTTCTCAATAACAGCCCGTTCTTTCCATATTCATCACGAGTATACAAAACACCTTCAGGAATCTCTCTATTACTATAAAAATGATCGACTGTTGAAGATGTTTTACCACCATCTATAATGGTTTCAGTCACTTTCGTGTATCCTACACAATTTCCAAATGTATTACCCTGAAGCTGGGTTGCGCTTCGGGAAGTGTAAACAACCCGGGGAGCTTCTCCTGCAGTTGATAATCTGTAAGCATATACCGGCCCTACTAAAAGCACTCCACTACTCTTCTCGCCATCATTATAACTAAAAATACGTTCCTGAGCATCTGTTTTTATTTTAGCTATGCGAACACCACCACCTTTTTTCTCCAACCCCATCTGTAAATAACTCATATAAGTATTTGGCTCAAAAGTAAACTCAGCATATCCTCCTGTGGGATAAACCATTTTATTCAGCATACCCGTGGTGAGATATTCCGGATTACATCTGAAATTTCTACCAGAAACAGCTATCCCCCCCCCTCTGGGTGGGTATTCCCAATCGAAATAACGGAACTGACCATCAAATACTATCTCCGGGTATAAGTTTTGATTAGGAAATGGAGAACTACTACCGTTGTAATATCCCCACACATCAAAACACAGAGATGTCTGGAGAGGTAAGGTATACCTATTATCATAATAAAAACGATAAGGAGGTAAAGAGGCTTTTTCATAAGATTCAGAAAGTGAATCCAACTGTAGTCGTCTTGCCGAATACGAATAATAAAAGTCGTATTTTTTGACTTGCTTATTTCTGTTATTCCGAATCTCTATATTTGTCAAGCATACCGGTTTATCTTTAGCAACATATGGTAAACCATAATCAGTACGAGGAGCATGAGTGAAATTTATTTTATTACCATTCCAACTTATACTCTTCAGATAAGGCTCGGTATAAGCAAAACTTCCATGAACATCTATTACATTATTAAACGGAGACAATTCAGGTAATGCATATAGTCCACCACATTTTGAAGAAGGAATTTCACTCTGAGACAAACTTTTATTTACACTAGGACTATAAAGCGGCATATTACTTAACTGATCGGTATAAAGGGTTTGTGTACGATACACATTTCGTTCAATATTCTTCTTGACAACATATTCAAAAGAAACATAATTGCCATTAGCAAGCTCTATATCGGTCAAATACCACGTCACGATACAACTCTCTCCTGCCCGTTCTCCGGCATCATATATATGTGTTGTACCAGAATAAGAAGCTGATTTTTCAGTTTGTGTAAAATAAAATTTATCCCCAGTTGGAAGTACCACTATTATATTGATATCCACCCCATTATTACTGTCTTCAAAATAGATATTCAAATTGTCTTCCGGTTTTTCCAAAATAGCAGAATTAGCATTCTCTTTCATCACAAACCGCCCATTATATCCCATAAAGTTATAACTAAAAAGATCTGGATCACAATCTATTCGTAAACGGCGTTTGGCTACATAATCCAATTTCCCTGTACAATCAATATCAGACCTTCTATCATAATCAAAATATTCCGAGCAATCACCACTTTCATTATAACAATCCAGAACACTATAAGGAACAGGCTTCCGATAATCTTCACTACTTGCAACACGATAACGATTCCAATAACCATTCACGTTTAAATCGTCTATCCCTCGAACTTCACGACTTATAGTACCTCCAGCCATTAAAGTCCAACCCAGACCAACCCAGGATGCCTCCGCCTCAACTCTTACTCCTGCCGGATGATAGCTTAGTGAAATAGGAATCTGAAGACTTCCTAAATCAATAGTATATAAAGGAATAGAAATATCAGGGATTCCCGTATATTTAGATACGGGAATCTCACCATAAACATTGAATGAAGCCGCTACCGGAGAGACCGGAGTTTTCACTGTCGGCAAATTATTCTGGGCAACAAGCTGCCCCATACCAACATATAAGAAAAGAAAAATAATACTTTTCTTCGAAATAAGGTTAACAAAAAAATGTTTCATAGGTGTGTTTTATTCAAATCAATAGCAATCTCAGTACAGCGGCAACCCATATCGCCCATCTACCACTTTTTCCAATTCAGTACTTAATTGTTGTATGCGTTTGGGCTGCTCTTTTGCCAGATTATTCTTTTCACCGACATCCTTTTTCAAATCATACAATTGTGGTTCCATACTGTTACCCAATTCGATATTCACAGTCTTATTATAAGCAGGGCCCTTACCGGGACGGACATATTTCCAACGCCCGTCTGTAATAGAAAGGTTGTTTTGTGCATTCTGCAATACCAGATAGTCACGTCCTTTCTTCTCTTTTCCCATCCAGGCAGCTTTCATTGGACGACTGTCCGGTGCTGCACCTTCGGGAAGAGACTGATTCAACATCTGGGAAAAGGTAGCAAACCAGTCAATCTGGCAAAGCAATGCATCGGATACTCCCGGCTTAATCTGTCCCGGCCATCTCCAGATACAGGGAACACGTGTTCCGGCTTCATAAATACTATATTTACCACCCCGATATTCACCTCCGGGTTTATGATCACCCAACAGTTCTACGGCCTGATCTTTATAACCGTCGTCAACCACAGGCCCATTATCACTGGAAATAATGACCAATGTGTTCTTATCCAATCCCAACTCTTCAAGAGTATTCAGGATCTCACCCACACTCCAGTCAAATTCCAATAGACAATCGCCACGAGGCCCCATGCCACTCTTACCTACGAATTGTGCTCCGGGAACACGAGGAACATGAGCATCTTGTGTGGCAAAATAAAGGAAGAAGGGAGCATTTTTGTGCTTTTCAATAAAAGATACAGCTTTTCCGGTCAGTGTTTCGGCTATTTTATCATCTTTCCAAAGTGCCGACTTTCCACCTTTCATAAACCCGATACGGGAGATTCCGTTGACAATACTCATATCATGCCCGTGCGAAGGGTGCATAACCAACAACTCCGGATTATTCTTACCGGTAGGTTCACCCGGGAAGTTCTTTTTGTAACTCACCTGGATAGGATCGGTAGGATCAAGATTGATCACCTGGTCATTTTCTACAAATACACAAGGCACACGATCACCGGTGGCAGCCATAATAAACGAATAATCAAAACCAATATCATTAGTACCCGGTTTCAAGGGTTTATTCCAATCCTGTTCGCCTCCCTTATCTCCCAGCCCAAGATGCCATTTACCTACCACTCCGGTTGCATAGCCGCTTTGCTTAAACATATCCGGCATAGTATAACGTTCCGGCCGGATAATTGAAGCAGCGTCACCATCGGCAATACCTGTTCCGGCTTTACGCCAGGCATATTCGCCCGTAAGCATAGCATAACGGGAAGGGGTACTCGTAGCCGCCGCGCTATGTGCATTGGTGAAACGCACACCTTGAGCAGCAGCACGATCTACATTAGGAGTGTGGATCGTTTTTGCACCATTACAACTGAAATCACCGAAACCAATATCATCGGCATAAATAAAAACTACATTGGGCCGCTGAGGTTCGTTATTTTGCGCAACAATCTGTTGAGCCAGACAAGGAGTTAAAACAAGAGGAAGTACAAAATATCTTTTTTCCATAATTAATTAATATTAGATTCCGAAACAAATATCGTCATTTACAAAGAGATTTACATCCTATATCAGTCAATACTTTTTGCGTGCAATGAAAAAAAAGACGTTTATGGACATATTGATAGACAAATTTGGAAACAGAAAAAGGTTGTTTTTGATAATCTTGGAAATGGATAAACAAATACTTATCTTTGGACGTTAGATAGTTAACCACTAAAACTATATAAGTTATGAAATTTTTTATAGACACAGCCAATCTGGAGCAGATACGCGAGGCATATGCACTCGGAGTGCTCGACGGAGTTACTACCAATCCTTCGCTCATGGCAAAGGAGGGAATCAAAGGTACCGAAAATCAACGTAAACATTATGTTGAAATATGCAACATTGTAGGCGGCGATGTAAGTGCAGAAGTGATAGCCACCGATTACGAAGGAATGATCCGCGAAGGTGAAGAACTTGCAGCACTCAATCCGCATATTGTAGTAAAAGTACCATGTATTGCCGAAGGTATTAAGGCTATTAAATATTTTACAGAAAAAGGTATCCGTACCAACTGTACACTGGTTTTCTCTACCGGACAGGCACTATTGGCAGCCAAAGCAGGAGCCACCTACGTATCTCCCTTTGTTGGTCGGCTGGATGATATTTGTGAAGATGGCGTAGGCTTAGTTGCCGAAATCGTACGAATGTACAGATTTTATAATTATAAAACTCAGGTACTGGCTGCCTCCATACGCAGTACAAAAAATATTATGGACTGTGTAGAGGCCGGTGCAGATGTAGCCACTTGTCCGCTAAGCGCCATCAAGGGGTTGCTTAACCATCCATTGACAGATTCCGGACTCAAAAAGTTTCTGGAGGACTATAAAAAGGTAAACGGATAAAAATCCGGGCCAAACAATTTCCTGAGTCTGCCGTTATACTTAATAAAAACAAGATATAACTATGGACTTAGGAAATTGGATGAATAAGATTCTCATCGGATGGGGAGTAGACCCAAAGATAGCTAACACTTTCGATGAGGCTATTATCGCTGTTTTAATGATTTGTATTGCTGTGGGGCTTGATTATCTCTGCCAAAGTATTTTTGTTGGCGGGATGAAGAAGTACACCAAGCACTCTCCCCATGTATGGAATACATTATTGATGAAACGCCGTGTATTCCATAATCTTATACATACCATTCCAGGCATATTGATATATGCACTGCTTCCGATGGCTTTCGTCAGAGGAAAAGAGTTACTGCTTATTTCGCAAAAAATATGTGCTATTTACATTATCATGTCTTTGTTGCTCGCTCTGAACGGAGTCCTGCTAATGATACTGGATGTATATACAGAGAAAGCGACAGCGAAAAATCGTCCGATGAAAGGCTTCATCCAGGTATTACAGGTTCTTCTCTTCTTTGTGGGTGGTATTATCATGATTGCTATCCTCGTCAATAAATCTCCTGCCAGCCTGTTTGCCGGATTAGGTGCTTCGGCAGCCATTCTGATGTTGGTGTTTAAAGATACAATTCTTGGTTTTGTAGCAGGTATTCAGCTTTCTGCCAATGATATGGTACGTTTGGGCGACTGGATCACTCTCCCTTCAGGAAATGCCAATGGAGTGGTGCAGGAAATCACATTAAATACCGTAAAAATTCAGAATTTCGACAATACCATCTCTACAGTTCCTCCATACAGCTTGGTGAGTAACCCGTTCCAAAACTGGCGTGGAATGGTAGAATCGGGGGGACGGCGTGTTATGAAGAATATCACACTCGACCTCACTACCCTGAAGTTCTGTACCCCGGAAATGCTGGATAACTTTCGGAAAGAAATTCCTTTATTGGCCGACTACCAACCGGAAGAAGGAGTAATACCTACCAATTCACAGGTTTACCGTGTTTATATAGAACGTTATCTATGCAGTCTGCCTGTAGTCAATCAGGATCTGGACCTGATCATCAGCCAGAAAGAGGCAACCGAATATGGTGTACCTATCCAGGTATATTTCTTTTCCCGCAACAAGATATGGAAAGAATATGAACGAATCCAGTCTGATATCTTCGACCATCTGCTCGCAATGGTTCCGAAGTTTGAACTCAAAGTATATCAATATTCAGATTAAGAGGTCCGCTTATGGCTCTCTTTATACTGAGTAGGCGTCTCTCCTGTGTATTGCTTGAACGCTGTACTAAAATAACGTGAAGTGGAGAACCCCGTACGCTCTGCTATCTCTGTAAAGTTGAGGTCAGTAGTAGTAATAAGCTGTATTGCCCTTTCCAATCTGAACTTATTGATGTAATCATTGGCTCCCATATCCGTCAGAGCTTTCAGCTTATTGTACAATGTAGCACGACTCATATACATCTCTTTACAAAGAAATGCAATATCCAATACTGAACTATCCAAATTTTCTACAATAATCTTATTCAGTTTCAAAAGGAAAGTTTCATCTGCCTGACTGAAAGTACTTTCCTCCGGTGCCGGCAATAACCCTGCATTGAGATAGCGTACTTTAGTTTGCTCTCTGTTGCGCAAACGACTGCGAATCAGTTCCAACAACATTTCTTCCTCAAACGGTTTGGTCAGATAACCATCTGCCCCAATCTTGTATCCGTGCAACTGACTTTGTTCGTCATCACGTGCAGTGAGCAAAATAACCGGTATATGGCTGATGTCAATATTTTCTTTTATCTGTTTACAGAGTTCATATCCGTTCATACGTGGCATCATTACATCACTGACTACAATGTCGGGCTGGTACCTCCGAACGATTTCCAAAGCCTCTACACCATCTGCAGCAGTATATACTTGTTTGAAGTGTACTTTCATGGTATCTTTCAGGAAATCAATCAAATCCTGATTATCATCTACTACAAGCAATGAATAATCCTTCGTCTGAAAAGTATTTGTTTCTGTATTTTTTTCTTCGTTATCATCCGTTATCAATTCGTTCAGATAGGCTTTGGGCTGACAAATAATCTCCTCTGATACTACCTGAAGCGGAAGTTCAAAGAAAAAAGTGGCACCAGCTGTATCATTGTCTTTGGCACCAATACTACCTCCATGCAGCTCTGCCAATATTTTGGAATAAGACAAACCAATACCCGTACCATTCCTTTCACCACTTCCCTGGTAGAATCGGGTGAAGAGTTTATGTATATTTACCTGTTTCAATCCACAACCCTGATCGGCTACGGAAACGCGAACCGACTGCTCATCCGGCAGCAGCTGCGTTTGAATCAAAATTTCACCACCCTCCGGACTATGTTTTAAGGCATTAATCAATAAATTGGTAAGAATGATCTCACATTTCTCCCTATCAAAACTAACCACTGTAATCTGTTCATCCAACTGATAGCGTATATGTACGTTCCGTGCTTCTCCTTCACTTATAAAATCGGCAGAGACCTCTAATACCCAGTCATTTAATAGCTGTGGGTAGACCTGTAACTTACTGACTCCAACCTCCATTTTTCGTAAATCCAACACCATATTAAGCAAGTCTCTCATACGCTGTGACTGCCTGTAAATTCCTTTAAGCGGAACATAATTGGAATCTGTAGGTGCCAAAGATTTCAGTATACGATTGAGTGGTGCATGTATCAATGTCAATGGTGTCCGAAGCTCATGACTAATATTAATAAGAAAACGTACTTTTTCTTCATACATTTGCTTTTCATGCTCTTTCATCGCCCACTTTAGCTTGTTTTCTTTACGGCGCATAGTGACCAGAAAGACCTGAATAATGACACCGGATACAAGTAATATACAACATAGGATAAACCACCACGTCTGATACCACGGTGGTAATATGGTCAAACTCAAAACCTGTTGTAAAGGAGTCCAATTTCCATCTTTTGTACTGCATGAAGCCATAATCCGATAATCTCCGGGAGGTAACGAACGAATGACTAACTCCGAACTATAGGAATCAATGTACTGGTTATTCAATCCGACAATCTGGTAACGATATATTTTCTGACGGAAAATATCTTTCTCACAAGACATTACACGAACCGCAATAGACTTACTGCTCCAGGATACGGAAATACCGGTGGGATTTGCACTTAACGCATCACTTACCGACTCTCCGTTAATCAGTATATCCGTCAACTGCATTTGTGGATACTCTGAACTTTCTACCGGCAAATTCTTGTCTATCCTCAACAGTCCTCTGATACCACCCATATAAATATCTCCCCGGGTAGAAATCAGTCTGGGTTTAGACAAATATTCGTTTATAAAAACTCCGTCCGACTCGCCAAACAGAATAAACCTCTTTTCATTGACAAGCCATGCAAACAACATATTGTCCGCACCTATCCATATTTTACCTCTCTGATCACACATTATGGAAGTGATCTCACCAAAAAGCGAGGTAGGTAAATGATTGTACTGACGGGTTTCCGGATTATAACTGCTCAACCCCTGGTTGCTGCCAATCCAAAAAACACCACGTTCGTCCCGTGATACGGCATTGATAAGCGTATCTCTGCCACAAGTATACACCGTATGTAACCTATTAGTAGAGTGATTTAATACGTAAATTCGCCTCAGATCACAAAAATAACTTACCTCTGCTTCATGGGCTACCGGAAGAATTGTTCCGACCAAATCATTTCCTTCCTCTTCGATAGCTGCTTCAACCTTTCCGGAAGCGATATCATACCGGTAAATATGAGAGCCAAGCAATAGCACAGAACCCGAAGATACCTGACAAACATTTACTGTCTTGCCACTATACCGGAGCAGATTGTTTATTTCTTCGTTGTCAATGACCAACGGTTTGAGAGTTCCCGTCGATTTGTTAAAGACAAACAATCCTTTGGAGAAAAGAGAAAGTAACAATTCATTAGGCGTATAGCCGGTAACAGAGGCAACCTTAGCCTTCCAGGTAGTAGGATAATGCCGGAATTTCTCTGATTCAGGATTTAATCTGTTCAGACCGCCTCCATCCGTACCAATCCATATATCATCGGATACAGAATCCTGGTATAGACTAAGAACAGCATTGTCACTTAACCCGTCATCATTCCCTGGTACTACATCCGTATAGGTTTTCATCGATATTTCACGAATATTGATCAGACCACCCCGGATACTACCTGCCCACATATTATTATTAACATCATTGTGCAGACATAAAATTGAATTTACAGGCAGGGAATAGCTATTACCGGGAATATGCTCAAGAATAGACATTTCATTTGATCCGGGATCTAATATATTGATTCCTCCACCATCGGTCCCTATCCAGATATGATCATCTCTTTCGGTCATACACAGAACCACATCATTATTGAGCTGAGAATTCTGAGTTGTATAAGAGGCCAGTAAAGTACCGTCTTTTGAGAAACACCGAATCCCATTATTATAGGGAGCCACCCAAACACGCTGCCGGGAGTCTATCATTATTTCCATAATCTCCTTACTACAATCAAAAGGAGGAGAAATTACTTGCCCGGAACGGAGATTAAGCAGTAAAACACCTTGCCAGCGACTGGCACAAAGCAGTGTTTCTGCATCCCACATACCAATAAACGAAATGGAGAATTGAGTATCGGAAGTAAAATCCTGAAGAAGAGTGAAGGAATCATCTTTATAGCTATAAAAGTAGATTTTATTCCGTGCACCAAACAAGATCCCCTGATTTATCCTACATGAAGCATTAACTATTATATTCTGATTGTTCCGGTTTTTAATAACATCAAAATCATCACTCCTGCGTCGGTAACGGGCTATCCCTTTATCTGTCATAATCCAGATATTATGCAGACTGTCCTCCATAATCTGATGAACATGATTATGAGGCAACGAATTAGGATTGTCAGGCTGATGTATATAATGTTTTAACTCATGTCCGTCGAAACGCCCCAAACCAGCTTTTGTCCCGATCCATACAAATCCTTTCTTTTCGGCATAAATACACCGAACCGTAGAGGGTAAACCCTCATTTAAGGATATCTGTTTGAAATAATAATGACTGGCTTTCAAACCATTAGAATAAAGAAACAAGCCTATTATCAAACAAAAAAGACGAAAGTTATTAGATATTTTCATAAGTAAGATTCGTATGTGATCAGGGCAAAAATAAACGTTTCTTTCTCTTCTACCAAAAAAAGAGTATTAAAAGAGTGGCCAGTTCGGATCATCCGTATGAGCTTCCAGCATGATAGCTTTCAATTCTTCTGCCTTTTCCGGATATTTATTCAGTAGATTATACTTCTCAGAAGGATCTGCCGCCAGATTATAAAGTTCATAATATGGCTTTTCACCACGGATATTCATGTGTACTAACTTCCACGAGCCTTTGCGTACCGCCTGACGCCCATTCAGTTCCTGAAACTCGAAATACAGGTATTCATGTTCTTTCTGCCCTTTTCTATTTTCAAGCAAAGGAAGCATGCTCACACCATCCATCTCTTTGACAGCAGCTTTTGGATTCAAAAGCTCTTCAAAAGTAGGCATAAGATCCCAAAAAGAACACATAAAATTTGTTTCCGTACCCGCCTGGATATGTCCCGGCCAGGAAATAATCATAGGCACACGAATTCCTCCCTCATACAAATCGCGTTTATAACCACGCCAGATACCATTACTATTAAAGAAATCCGGATCAGCTCCCCCTTCTCTATGAGGCCCGTTATCACTGGCGAAGATAATAATCGTATTATCGTATATTCCCTTATCTTTCAGCTTTTGTACCAATTGACCAACGTATACATCGAGCCGATAGACCATTGCAGCAAATGTAGCACGGGGATTGAGTTGAGTACAATACCCTCCCTTACGAAATGCTGGGCTTCCGGGTTCAAAGCCTTTGTATGGAACCTCCGGAAATTTACCACGAAATTTATTTATAATACTATCCTCGGGTACAATCAGTTCGGCATGTGGGATGATAGTAGGATAAAATAAGAAGAAAGGTTCTTCCTGCTTCCTGTTATCTAAAAAAGAAAGTGCTTTAGAATGAATCAAGTCCTGAGAATAGGTTCCTTTGCCATATTCCACTTCCAGTACATTATCTTTGAGTTCAATACGTTGATCGTTTTCCCATAAATGATCGGGATAATAACTATGAGCCAGTAACTGACAGTTATAACCATAAAAATGATCGACGCCTTGCTTATTGGGGTCACCTGTGGAACCTACGAATCCTAATCCCCACTTACCAAACGTACCGGTTTCATAACCTGCATCTTTGAACAAATGAAAAATAGTACGGGAGTCTGCCGGTAAAGGAAACTGCCCTTCGGGATTTAATTCTTTATTTCCCCGGATAGCTGTATGACCGCTATGAGTACCTGTCAACAGGCATGATCGTGAAGGAGCACTGACCGTTGTACCGGAATAACATTGCGTGAAACGCATTCCATTCTGAGCTAACAAATCGATATTGGGAGTATCAAATTTTTCTTGCCCGTAACAGCTCAGATCACCGTACCCCAGGTCATCAGCCAAAATAAAAACAACATTAGGACGTTGGGGAGTTTTTGATTTCTTTTTCTGTGCAAAGCCCGGTTGAATTCCGGAAAAACCGATAAGTAATACACTTCCGTATAAAATTCTGTTTCTCATTATGTACTAATATTTAAGATTTTCGTCACAAAGATAAGGTTTTCTTTGAAAAGGCTTTTCCATTTTTGTCTTTTGATATGTTCGAATTTGTCCAAAGTCATCCAATCCGAATTTTATTATCCGCTTTTCAAAGAAAATCCGATACTAAGAAAATAAATCACACGTTATTATTACAATTGAATAATCATCTTTGCTAAATTATTAATCATATTTATATGAAAAAGCTCTATTTATCTATTCTGACTGCCCTATTCATTGTAGGTGCCCGCGCAGAGAAACCGGATAACGTCCCCCCTCTTTCCATCTGGTTTGATACCCCCAACAACCTTGATGGACGCGCTATCTGGCAAAGAGCCGATGGTAAAGGTGAAAACCCGGACAAAGCTTGGGAAACAAGTTCACTACCTTTGGGAAATGGTAGTCTTGGAGCCAACATTATGGGTTCCATTGCTGCCGAACGTATTACATTAAACGAAAAGACCCTATGGAAGGGCGGACCAAATACTTCCGGCGGAGCAGACTATTATTGGAATGTAAATAAACAATCGGCACCAATATTAAAAGAGATACGCCAGGCATTCACAGCTGGTGACCAAAAACGGGCAGAGACACTGACCCGCAAAAATTTTAATGGTCTGGCAGCTTATGAAGAAAAGGACGAGACTCCCTTCCGCTTCGGTTCGTTCACTACCATGGGAGAGGTATATGTGGAAACCGGATTAAGTGAAATCGGCATGAGTGATTACAAACGCATTTTGTCATTGGATTCAGCCACGGCAACGGTCCGCTTCCTTAAAGACGGAATTAAATATCAAAGAAACTATTTCATCTCTTACCCGGACAGTGTGATGGTGATGAGATTTACTGCGGACAAACCGGGAATGCAAAATCTCACATTCAGCTACAGCCCCAATACTGAGGCACAAGGAAAGATAGAAGCAGATGGAACAAACGGTCTTTGCTACGCCGGAAAGCTAAATAACAATCAAATGAAGTTTGCACTTCGGTTCCGCGCCATAAACAAAGGAGGAACAGTAAGAGTTGAAAACGGAAAACTCGTGATAAAAGATGCAAACGAAGTTGTCTTTCTACTCACAGCCGATACGGATTATAAAATGAACTTTAACCCGGACTTCAACACTCCGGAAACGTATGTGGGAAATAACCCGGCAGAAACTACCCGGAACATGATGAAGCAAGCGGAAACAAAGACTTACGAAGTACTTTACCTTCGCCACCAAAATGACTATACCGCACTCTTCAACCGTGTGAAATTGAGTCTGAACCCTCAAGTGCCCATTGCAGACCTGCCTACTGATCAACGGCTGAAGCATTATCGCCAGGGAACTCCGGACTACTATTTAGAACAACTTTATTATCAATACGGACGTTATCTGCTGATAGCCAGTTCACGTCCCGGAAATATGCCGGCAAACCTGCAAGGTATATGGCACAATAACCTGGATGGCCCATGGAGGGTAGATTATCATAACAACATTAACATCCAGATGAACTACTGGCCTGCCTGTTCTACCAATCTGGACGAATGTATGTTACCTCTAATCGACTTTATACGTGGATTAGTGAAACCCGGAGAAAAAACAGCAAAGGCGTATTTTAATGCGCGTGGATGGACGGCTTCTATTTCTGCAAATATCTTTGGATTCACCGCTCCCCTATCCAGTGAACAGATGGAGTGGAACTTCAACCCAATGGCCGGCCCCTGGCTGGCTACACACATCTGGGAATATTATGATTATACGCGCGACAAAAAATTTCTTTCAGAAATAGGATATCCACTGATAAAAAGTAGTGCACAGTTCACTGCTGACTACTTGTGGCATAAACCGGATGGAACATATACAGCAGCCCCTTCTACTTCCCCAGAACATGGTCCGGTGGATCAGGGTGCTACCTTCGTACATGCAGTCGTACGGGAAATCCTTTCAGATGCTATTTCAGCAAGTAAGATATTAGGAGTAGACGCAAAAGAGCGCAAACAATGGGAAAATATATTAAAGAACCTGGTTCCTTATCAGATTGGCCGATACGGACAACTGATGGAATGGTCAGTAGATATGGATGATCCCGACGACAAACACCGCCACGTTAACCACTTATTCGGGTTACACCCGGGACATACTCTATCTCCCATTACGACTCCGGAATTGGCTCAGGCTGCCAAAGTAGTATTACAACACCGTGGTGACGGTGCTACCGGTTGGAGTATGGGATGGAAATTAAATCAATGGGCAAGATTACAAGATGGAAATCACGCCTATATGTTATTCGGAAATTTATTAAAGAACGGAACCTTAGATAATCTGTGGGATACCCATGCTCCCTTCCAGATTGATGGAAACTTCGGAGGAACAGCAGGCATTACAGAGATGTTGTTACAAAGCCATATGGGATTTATTCAATTGTTGCCGGCACTTCCTGATGCCTGGAAAGAAGGTTCAATCAATGGCATTTGTGCCAAAGGTAATTTTGAGGTCTCTATCGCCTGGGAAAATAACCAACTAAAAGAAGCAACTGTCACATCAAAAGCCGGAACACCTTGTACTATTAAATATGGTGACCAAACTCTCTCATTCAAAACTCAGAAAGGACAGAGCTACAAAATTGTAGGAGAAAGGGGGAAAATTAGGAGGGAATGATGAATGAAGTGATGAGTGATTAGTGATGAGTGATTAGTGGCTGCGCTATTATGCCGCATGGCACTAATCACTCATCACTAATCACTTACCACTATTTATCACGCTATCGTCACCGCCGGATCAAGATAAACATCCTGAATGGCATTCAATAATTCGACACCTTTATTCATAGGCTTTTGGAAAGCTTTACGTCCACTAATCAGCCCCATACCTCCGGCGCGTTTATTAACAACAGCTGTAACTACGGCATCTCTTAAATCGGAAGAACCATGAGATTCTCCACCGGAATTTATTAATCCAACGCGTCCCATATAGCCATTGGCTACCTGATAGCGACAAAGATCAATAGGATGTTCCGAAGCTAACTGTGTATACATACGTTCGTCTGTTTTACCAAAACCGATAGCAGTAAAGCCACCATTGTTTACAGGAAGTTTCTGTTTTACAATATCAGCTTTGATAGTCACACCAAGGCGGTCAGCCTGTCCGGTAAGGTCAGCAGCAGCATGATAATCCACACCATCTTTCTTGAAATCGCTATTACGCAAATAACACCACAAGATAGTTGCCATACCTAATTCATGGGCGTAATCAAATGCTTCGGCTATCTCCACCAATTGACGCCGGCTCTGTTCTGAACCGAAATAAATAGTAGCACCTACGGCTACAGCTCCCATTTCCCAGGCTTCTTTCACAGTGCCAAACAGTACCTGATCATACGTAGTAGGATAGCTTAACAACTCGTTATGATTCAGCTTCACCACAAAAGGAATCTTATGTGCATACTTACGTGCCACAGCACCCAATATACCAAAGGTAGAAGCTACGGCGTTGCACCCTCCTTCAATAGCCAGTTTCACAATATTCTCCGGATCGAAATAAATCGGATTCGGAGCAAAGGAAGCACCCGCAGTATGTTCAATATCCTGATCAACAGGAAGAATAGAAACATAACCGGTATTGGCCAGACGACCATGTCCGAGAATTGTTTGCAAACTACGTAAAGTCTGTATATTACGGTCAGAATCTATCCAAATACGATCAATCGTTTCGGAAGAAGGAATATGAATCATCGATTTATCTATAGTCTTGCAAGTATGGTCAAGGTAATATGCGGCCTTGTCACCCAATAAATCTGTTATTTTACTCATAATGTTGTTTTTTTAAAAATTAATAAAACCAGTAGTTGAAAGTTAGCATCCCAACTACTTTTTCTTGCCCTGGTTAGCCACTGCTTCCATCAGTTTTTTTATCTCTTCAGGATCACCCAGAAAATAATCATTCACCAAATTGAGATCATCGTCGAACTCGAAAACATAAGGCACTGCTGTCGGAAGATTTAAATTCACAATATCTTCATCAGAGATATGTTTCAAATGTTTGATAATCCCTCGTAAACTGTTTCCATGAGCTACAACAAGTAACTGATCAGCAGTTTTCAGATTTGGAAAAATGATACACTTCCAGTAAGGCATAATACGCTCAATGGTTTCTTTAAGAGACTCCGTACGGGGTAATTCGGTATCAGGAACTTCCTTATAGCGATTTTCAAAACGAGGATTGCGCGAATCATCTTCTGCCAATGCATGAGGAGCTACATCATAGCTACGACGCCAGATCAACACTTGTTCATCACCGTATTTAGCAGCCGTTTCTGCTTTATTCAATCCTTGCAATGCACCATAATGCTTCTCATTCAAACGCCAAGTTTTCTCTACCGGAATCCAGTCCTGATCTAACTTATCCAATGCACAATTTAATGTCTTCACTGCCCGCTTAAGATAAGAGGTGTAGGCTTTATCAAAATTAAAACCATTTTCTTTCAGTAACTCACCTGCTCTGTTGGCTTCGGCAATGCCTTTTTCCGTAAGGTCTACATCTGTCCATCCGGTGAAACGATTCTCTTTATTCCACGCACTTTCTCCGTGGCGAAGCAAAACTATTTTTTTCATCTGCCATTACTCCTTTCTGTTTTAGTATACAACACTTTTAGCAAGAGCAAAGTTCACTATAACAGATAAAGTTGTCAATACCCCAAAATACCGATTTATTATTTTCTTTCTCAATTCAAATGTGTACTTTTACAGCGTTAAAACACCGAATAAAAAGATACCACTTTGAAGACAAACAAACAGTCAGACAGCGAATTTATCTTTAAACTGATGAACAAAGCAAATATGGGTTGGTGGGAAGCCGATTTAAAAACAAAAAGAAGTATTCGAACACTTCGTCAAGCTCAACTCTTTTATCCTGGGTACCGGCTTAGGACTTTCCATTTGTCAAAGCATTGTCGCACAATTAGGTGGTAAAATTGGTCTTGAATCAGAACCAGGTAAAGGTTCTTGTTTTTGGTTCACTCACCCGTTAAACTAAATAACGCTTTGATATATTTTAGTGGATAGAAGTCGCAAATATTCATCACATTTGAAAGAAGTAAACTATTGCTCTTCTATCCACTAAAATTCCATTCATAACTTGAAGAATCCAAGAGAAAATCTTGTTCTTATCTATTTCTTTTCAAGAAAATACGATCTGAAATTACATCTGGTAACTCAGATTCATAATGAGTCACCATGATCATCGTTTTGTCCCGTCGACGGCAAAAAGCTTCAATCACCTTCTTCACTCGCCGGCGATTAAATGTATCGAGTCCATGAAGTGGCTCATCCAGAATCAGTAACTCAGGATCCTTAACAAATGCACGTGCCAATAATGCCAGCCGTTGTTCACCACTCGATAACTGTAGGAAAGGTTTATCTTTTAACCGGACAATGCCGAAAATATCCATCCACCATTCACATATCGCTATCTGCTCCTGTTGCGGACGTTTATAAAGTCCGATACTATCATGCAATCCACTTGCCACAATCTCAATAGTAGGCAGATTTTTCAAATAAGCCCGGTGCATTTCAGGGCTCACATAACCAATGTGTTTTTTTATCTCCCAAATACTTTCTCCCGTACCGCGTTTACGCCCAAACAAGTTAATATCGCAAGCATACGACTGTGGATTGTCGGCACAAACAAGACTGAGCAAGGTAGACTTTCCTGCACCATTCTCTCCACTGAGCGCCCATTTTTCACCCCGACGTACAACCCAGTCAAGCTCTTTAAGAATAATACGGTCTCCATAACGAATACTGACTTTGTTTAATCTTACGACCTCTTCCGAATCATAATTCGTACTTTCGTAAGGCAAATCGATAATACGTTGCTGTAGTTCTGTGAACGGTTCTTCCATCACATGTTCGCGATATCTCTCCAAATAGTCTTCACGAGGTATTTTATCATACACAGTCAAATGATCTACAGGAATAACGTGAGTTATAAACGAAGGCACATCGTCCAACATTGATAGTATGAGAACGATCTGTACAGACGACAACTTCGTAAGACGTTCGAGCAGACTGAAAAGCAGTTCACGCGTAGGTGCATCCAATCCGATAAAAGGATTATCCATAACAAGTACCCGTGGAGAAGTAAGCAACGCTTTTGTCAGCTGAAACTTTCTTAATTCCCCACTCGAAAGCAGAATTATCTTCTTATCCAGCATTGGTTCAATGCGAAACAGTTCAAACAATTCCTGTTTCAGAACCTCATCTTTTATCTCTCCCAACATTTCACGAACCTCGGGTGCATCCTCCTGATCGTGCGCATTCCAACGCTGCTGATAGTAATAATTGGCATCCGCTGCCCCATAAGTATCACGAAAAGCAATATATTTTACATTGTCATATACCGTATTGGTAACAGACGGAGAGAAGTCGTACACTAAACTTCCTTCCTTTAGCGGATACTTTCCCAAAAGCGTATCCACCAACAAGCTCTTTCCACCTCCATTAGGTCCCACCACGGCAATATGTTCTCCTGCTGACAGTGCCACCGTTACCGGTTGTGCCAAACGAATAAGCGGGTTGCGTGTTATGCCCCCCGCTATACTAATAGTATTCTGTATCATCTGTTTTATTTATACATTATCAATGCCGACTGTGCAGGAACAGTAACTTCTGGTCCGTACAACATTCCCATACCACGGCTATCAATCACTCCGTCACGGCAAACTACTGTATATTTACCTTCCGGTACCGTCAACTTCGCCGGAGTATTACGTGAATTATAGGCCACAACAATCTCTTCCCATTTATCTCCGTTAGCATGATCTTTCAAACGGAATGCCACCAGGTTACTACCTTCTACAGGAATAAATTCCAGATGCTTACGTACCAGATCAGCATCTCCCATACGAAAAGCAGGATGTGATTTACGTAAGTCTATCAACCGTTTGTAGTACGTAAACACATCGTTATTTGTTGTTTTGCGTTTCCAGTCGATAGCATTAATAGAATCCGGACTCTCATAACTATTGTGTACTCCCTTTTTATCACGCATGACCTCTTCGCCTGCCTGAATAAAAGGCACACCTTGTGAAGTAAATACTACTGTCTGAGCCAGCTTATCCAAACGTGCCAATAAATCCGGAGTGATTTCCGGGACACTTGATTTCAAACGATCTACCAGACACATATCATCGTGACAAGATACATAGCTAATCATTTGGGTAGGCTGTAATGCCCACGGTGCTTTACTATAATTCACCGAATCATAATTAATTTGCGGATGTTGGATAGCTCCCACGATACCAAATTTCAGACTTTCTTCTCCTCCGGGTAGCCCAGCAAGGAATGCACCTTTATGATTATCATTGAAAGGCCCTCTCAACCCGTCGCGTAATTCATCTGAGAATGCAGCAATGCCTGGCATCTCATGCACATTTGCCTTCATAGCCAACGAATCGGCCGGATATTCAGGAGCCTCAGCCGCCCATCCTTCTCCATATATATAAATAGAAGGATCTACTTTATCCACCGCTTTACGAATCTCGTTCATTGTCTCTATATCGTGAATTCCCATCAGGTCAAAACGAAAACCATCGATATGATATTCATTAATCCAGTACAATACCGATTCAATCATATACTTACGCATCATGGCACGGTCACTTGCAGTCTCATTCCCGCAACCGGAACCATTGGCCAATGTTCCATCTTCCTTATGACGATAAAAATAGCCGGGCACAGTACGCTCAAAGTTACTGTCAGCCGTGTTGAATGTATGATTGTAGACCACATCAAGTACTACACGAATACCTGCTTTGTGAAGAGCCTGCACCATCTGTTTGAATTCCTTAATACGTACAGCTGGATTGTATGGATCAGTAGAGTATGAACCATCCGGTACATTATAATTCTGAGGATCATATCCCCAGTTATATTTATTCTCGTTCAGCTTTGTTTCATCCACGGAAGCATAATCATAAGATGGCAACAAGTGTACATGGGTCACTCCCAACTCTATCAAATGATCTACTCCCGTCGACAATTTATCAGGATTCATAGTACCATGCTCTGTCAATGCAAGGAATTTTCCTTTATTCTTAATCCCCGAAGCAGAATCTACCGAAAAGTCCCGGTGATGCATCTCATAAAGAATAATATCCGCCGGCGACTTCAATCCTGGACGGGTATCTGTATCCCATCCCTCAGGATCGGTATCCCTCATATTGATAATTGCAGCACGCTTTCCATTCACCCCTACCGCTTTAGCATTAATTCCGGGGGTATCGCCTAACCACTTATCATTCACCTTTACATTGAAAGTATAAAATTTCCCCAGTAAATCCTTATCCACTGTAACCGTCCAGATACCTTCTTCGCCCGATACTAATGGCACTGTTTCATAAGCATGCCCACCTTCTCCGGCCTCAAACAACATCAACCGTACTTCATCTGCGGTTGGAGCCCAAAGAGAAAACTTTGTAGCAGCAGGTGTATATTCCATCTCCGTCAGATTTCCCGAACGTACGGGGTACAGTTCATAAGAAGTATATTCCTTTTTTGCAGGAGTACAACTCATTGCCACAACTGTTGTCACTCCAATTATTGCCAGATAATTAAACTTCATAGTATCCTTAATATATTAAAATCCAAATTTCCTGTTTTTAAAACAATTCACCTTACCTTGTCCGGATTCTTAGCTATAAAATCTTTCCATCCGTGGTAACCTTTTTCTATCGTAGGGCGTCCCATCTGAAGGAAATGGCAATAAGCTGCTGCCAATCCGTCTGTAGCATCCATAAAGACAGGCATCTCTTCCTTTGCCAAATGGAGCATCCGTTGCAACATATCCGCCACCTGCTCTTTAGACGCTTGACCATTACCTGTAATTGCCATTTTTATTTTTAGCGGAGCATACTCCGTAATCGGAATATCTCTGCTCAATGCTGCTGCCATTGCCACTCCCTGCGCACGTCCGAGCTTCAGCATCGACTGTACATTTTTCCCAAAGAAGGGTGCCTCAATGGCCAGTTCATCCGGCAAATAACTCTCAATAATACTTAATACACGTTCGTGTATATGTCTAAGTTTCAAATAGTGATCACCAAATTTACGCAAATCGATAACCCCCATAGCAACCATTTCAGGCTTTGTGCCCGTTACTCGCAAAATCCCATATCCCATAATGGTAGTACCAGGATCAATGCCCAGAATTATCTTTTCTTTGACCGGCTGTATCACTCTATTACCTCCATCAGTGTAGGAAATCCAATAGCTTTATCTTTAAATGTTTTTGATAATTCTTCATTCAGTTTCACCCCTTGCTCCAAATGCCAGCGATGCAACACTCCACTACTCTCCACTTCCCACTGTAAAGAATAAGATGTACCCTCATCCCGATGGCTTAGTATCCGACAAAGACGTGGTGACTTCAACGCTCCATGTTTCTCTATTTCAGGGATATAACATTCTTTGATCCATATCAAAAAATTATCGTGAATCTCATCATCCACTTGAAAGGTTGTATTATAGATAAGCATATTTTCTTTTTTGATTATTATTTACCGCAAACATAGCAATTATTTCAGAATAATGCATTATATTTGCGCCACGAAAACGGAACAAAGCCTGCAATCGTTGACGTAACTTAATTGGGGGGTTAGCTCATCTGGCTAGAGCGCAACACTGGCAGTGTTGAGGTGATCGGTTCGAGTCCGATACTCTCCACAATTCAACAAATAACATATTATAAATCAGAAATTTAATTGTTATTTTTATTATTTAGTCGGACACGAATCGGACAATATAAATGATTGATTACTAACTGCTACATTCTTCATATTTGAAAGAATGTAAAAAAAATGTATAACAAAACAAGAAAAGGAGCTTCTATTTCAGAAGTAATCAACTACACTCTCCCCAAATTACATGTCGGAAAAAACTGGTATATAGACTTTTTATGTTATGATCCTATTGAAGGAAAAATGAAAAGGAAAAAGTATATGCTTGATTCTATTCCCAAATTATCAGAACGAAAAAGACGTGCAACTGAAATCATCACTAACTGTACTCTTAGACTTCGATCCGGATGGAATCCCTGGGCAGACGTATCTGGTTCCAGGCAGTATACTAAGCTGGCTGATATTTGCGAGATCTACGTAAAGTACTTGGATAAATTAATGATATCTAAGGCTATTAAAGAGAAAACCAATACAGATTATAAGTCACGACTAAATGTATTAGTCGAATACAACAATAGTTTAGTAACACCTATTATATATATATACCAACTTAATCAATCTTTCATTAGCGATTTCTTGGATTACATACTTCTTGATCGTGACTCATCAGCAAGAACACGCAACAATTATCGAATATGGGCCTCCTCTTTCTGTGGTTGGTTACTTGAAAAACAATACTTAGAAAACAATCCTGTAGAAAAAATAAAAAGTTTATCTGCTGAGCAAAAAAAGAGATCTGCTATTACAAAAGAGGATCTGAAACGAATGAAGGATTATCTTGAGGAAACAAACAAATATTTTCTACTTGCCTGCAGAATGGAATACTATACACTAATTCGTCCAGACGAATTATCGAACATTCGGTTGTGTGATATCAACATTAAGGAACAGAAAGTTTTCGTCTCTTCAACAATTTCTAAAAATCGTAGAGACGGAATGGTGGGACTCAACGATGAACTCATAAGACTAATGCTTGATCTCAAGACCTTCGATTCACCTTCTCATTATTATCTATTTGGTAGAAACTTTCAACCTGCAGAGAAGAAAACTGATGCACGAGTTTTTAGAGAGTATTTTACCAAAATACGTATACCTCTAAAATTTCCTAAAAGTTACCAGTTTTATTCATTAAAAGATTCAGGAATTAGAGATTTGGCAAATGCGGAAGGGATTGTAATAGCAAGAGATCAGGCACGACATTCGGATATATCAACGACAAATAAATATTTGAAAGGAACTGATTTAAAAGTGCACGAGGAAACAAAACATTTTAATGGTTCATTCTAATAAAAAAAATTATCTGGTTATATTAAAATGGAATCTACTGTCCTACCATCCTACAAGATATAAATGGCTGAGTAATTACCTGGTTTATATAGACCAGGTAATTACTCAGTCTTTCCTTCTACCTTCTCTCTAAACTCCCACAGATGTTCAATCGTAGGATGGAACGTAGGATTCTCCCAATGAGACGAAATTGTGGCTATTGCACTATTAAGATAGATTTCACAATCAAGTATCTTTGTGCACTTGTTAAGTTGATAGGGGGCTTCAGGATATGTCTTATTTTCAAGCATATTCTTTGCCCAAGAGAGCAGTTCTTGTACTGATTCGTAGTCGTAATTATGTGCCATGATTTTTAATTTTCCGGCAAATATAATAAAAATCCCCGATCCATTAAGAACCGGGAAATGTCACTTGTCGCTACAAGTAAGCTTCTACTATTATCTTATTCTCAATCCACAGTGTACCATTTATAAACTAAAATATACCTTCTGTTATACTTCCCTATTAAATTGCCTGTGTGAAACATATTTTTTGTAATAATGAAGGGAAAGTTCAGCCCTCCCTTTAAATCTGCTTTATAACATTCTTATTGTTTTCTATCTGAACCGAATTGTATAGTTTCTTTAGAAGGTCACAGGAAACATATTCATTTTCAACCACAGTTTGAGACAAAATGGATGGAAAGTTTAGATACTCCATACGGGATACAGACTCATCATTTATCCCCTCCCGCAATCGTATATCTTTTAATTCAAGGTTATTGAATAGATCAGCACTCAAGTATAATTCTCGTGTCTTGGGAGTTGATAGCGAACTAAATGAATTGAAAAATAGTAGAGTTAGTTCATCTTTTGATAGTTGTGCCCGAAATATCTTTGAGTAATTTTTAGGTGAGTTGAACTCCGAAGCCATTTCCAAAATATAGTAAGCATTCCTAAAATATGTACCAAGTTGATTTTTATATGGAGCAAAACAATGGTCTGCAGCTTTAGTACAAGCTTCAGCTATAGATTTAAAGTTTTTCTGTTCTAAATAAATTTTAATAGCATTCAAACATAGGTAATCATAGGAATTTAAATGTACGGGCTGTATAGTAACCCTCCCACCGTACATCTCAAATCTATGTTCTGCATAAATGTTATCAATGGCAACCGCCAAATGGCTATACCTCAAGATCCATTGCTTTTCTGACATATTTTTGGGAATAATCCTACCTGCGAACTCCTCTTTGGAAAAATTCTTTGGAATACCTCTTCTTATTTCCAAATAAAAAGTATGGTATAATTCTACATAAATCTGTCGGTAAGTTTTCTCAGGTGTAACAAACTCATTGTATGGAGTTATTTTCCATTGAAATTTCTCTGAATCGTATTTCCAATCTATTCTTTTCACTCGTAAGGTATCCCGATATGAAATAAAAATCCTAAGTAACTCAAAAAAGACGGATCTGTCCTCGCTATTCAAAAATTGCTGTTTATTCTGTCTTAATGTAAAAAGAACTCCAATGAATGCTATAAATCCACTAATCGCTCCTACTACACTACCAAACTCTCCCCAGTCGATATTTTTATCTGCAAAATCACTTCCCGTTTGATAAAAATAGACAACCATAATAATTACTGCGATTAATCCGAAAATAACACTTCCCAAAATGAGCCAATCTTTTACATATCTTTTTATTTTTACCATAAATCAAAATCCAATATTTCAATAAAGAATTATATTGTCAGTCTTCAAATATAATCACTATTTGGATATTAAAAAAGTATTCTTTAAAATAATCAAATTAAAAACCTCGATTCCGAAGAACCGAGGCTACCACTTGTCTCTACAAGTAAGCTTCTACACATATATAACAATTACCACATAAATAAGTTATAACTCACTCCAATTCCTCCATAAAAGCCCGTTTGTCCAGGACACAACCCATATCCGGTTTGTATACCCAATCCCCATCGTTTCTTTTTAGCCTGCTCCCGAACATAGATTGTCTGCACTTTATTATATATATCAATACTGTCTAACTTTGCCCTATATCCAGATACCCATGCTTTGTAAAGTTCAGTCTCGTATACTGACTGCGAAATAGGAACAAACACCGTTACCGTATCGTGTACAGTATCACCATATTGGTTGATATATACAGGTACTAATACCGGATATGAATCAACCTCAGTAATATATACCGGATACGGAACAGGTTCTTTCACTGTATCCCAATACTCTACTGTATCCCGAATCACTTCTACCGGAACAGACTTGTGTGGACGGAACCAAGCCGCCACACAAACAATCAGCAACAATGTTACTAAAACCCAGGGTAACGCTTTCATGGTTTCACTACTGTATTACGAAGAAAATTGCAAAATTCACTACGTACATCGAAACACGGGCAAACCTTGATATATTCTGCCGGTTCTACCTCACCATTTCCATTAAGATCAGGAGATGTATCCCGGTGGCCCAATAGTTCAACTATATCATATTCCTTGCATAGTTTTGCTACCACATTACGAAGGGCGCGCTTTTGTGCTTCGGTACGAGTGTCTGCCGGGTGGCCATTCACATCAAGTCCGCCAATGTAGCAGATACCGATTGAGTGTTTGTTGTATGACACCCCGGAGAATCCTTTCGTATTGCAGTGTGCACCATCAATAGAGAGTGGGCGACCGTTCTCTACAGTACCATCGAGATCAATTACGAAGTTATAACCAATCTGGGAAAAGCCTCTCTGTCTGTGCATACGATCAATGTCCTTTGCACGCAGATCCTGACCGGCACGTGTGGCCGAGCAGTGGATAATAATGGAGTCTATTTTATTCATGTCTCTATTTTCTTATTAATTAGTAATCACTCGGTGGTTGCCGGTTAGCACACCCTCTCACATCACACTTCTTTATCTCGGCCTCTTTTAATCGTAGTTCAAGTTCATGCCTTTCCTTTATCAATTCAAGTTGTTCAGAACGCAACTTATTATTCTCAGAATAAAGGAAATCAACCTTAGCGTCTCTGGTAGCCATCCGTTTCTCCTGATTATCAATCTGCGATGACTGAGCATTGATAATATTCAATAGATTCTGTATCTCCATCCCATCAGCAGAAGCGTCTTCTTTCCGGGCATTCGTCTTACGATTCACCCAGAAAGTGATTAACCATGTGATCGTAGAACTACCTCCTATAGCCCCGATAATTGCCAGCCAGTCATTTAATCCCATCGCTTATTGTATTAATTGTTGCCCGGTCATAAGACCAGGCAACGAAAGATTATTCTACGAACAAGGCTCCAATCATGTTAATGAAGTGAGTTTTAGGTATTTTATTTCCATTAACCTCGATATCACCTTCAATACCGATCATTTTAATGATCGACTCAAATTGTTCAGCAGTGAATTTACGTTCATCAAATTTGATCTCTTCCTCCATTTTCTTATCATGAGCTTCACCGTAGTCTGAGTTCAGTTTTTCCAGCTCCTCGTCATAGGCATCTTTCTCTTTACGAATTTCTTCAGCTTCTTTAAGCTCTTCCGGAGTTGGTGCAGCCGGTTTCTCGATAAGATTTCCATTTTCATCTTTATCGCCCTTTTTCCATTTCTTCGCGGCTTCTGCACGGGAATCAATGTCTTTCAGGCGTTCCTGTCTTTCTGAACGCTCGTCGAATCCTTCTTTTTTCAAGCTTTCCAGAACATCCTTCATCTCTTCTTCAAAAGCATGCATATGCTTATCATACTGTACACGGGTTAAAACCACAATGGCATTCATGCCGGAAGGTAACTCTCTTCCTTCACATATCAGAGGAATGTTTCTAACGATAGCTGCTTTGTTGAAAATTTCTGCGTATTTCATAACTTTATATTTTAATTGATTAATTCTTCTTTTTAAAGTGGGACGATACAGAACCGCCCCGGTTAATTACTTTGTTGCCAATTCAGCTGCGAACTGTTCTTCGACAGCGGTAATAAACCCTGTTATTGCACTAATAGCAGGAACTGCCTGAGAGGAATCGTAGAAATTTGTGCTCAGTGTTTGATCACGCTGGTTAAACGATCCAATCTGGACATTTGCAGCATTGACTATTGTTCCGTTTTCAACGACTGCTAATACACCTTCTCTACTTTCACAGTCAGCACTCAGTTTAAATCCGCCTTCTTGACCACTAAAACTATACTTTGCGCTAATGGTCTTACCTTTTGTTACATTCATTGTTTCTTTAGTTTAATGAGTTAATAATATAATATATCTACGTTAATATCTTTTCCTTGCTTATACCTGAACCTGAACATTTATAACAGCTGTTGCAGGGTTCATATAATGTTCTGTCTGGGTAAAAGAACCCCCGAAAGTTTGAGTCTTGCCTTTTATTACGGTTATTGTTTCCTGCCATTGCAAGAAGTCCTCTCCTGTCTTTTGATCATTAAGTTTAAACCATACTTTATAATTCTCATGGGTCGTATTGGGAAGAACCGTAAACTGCCAGTACCAAGTGTTATTACTGTATTGCAATGACTTTCTATAAGTCAAGCTGTCGTCGTTTAAGAAGGTAGCATGATTCAGGCTTGGATACAACTCGCCTCTGTAATCGTCTCTATTGTACACACCTATCAGTTTATCTTCATTGTTGTTTGAATCGACCGTGTAGATGAACATGGTCCAGGACCGAGGATTCTGCAAGGTTGTATTTGCGAAGTATATGCCAAAGCCGGCTGTTGAGATCTTAGCCGTTTGATATCGGAAATCATAAGGTTGTATGGTACCTTGATTATTAAGTTCTATGATCTGAGTATTATAGTAGGATAACTGCGTTACAATTGCAGTTGATTGAACGACTATTTTGACTTTTGCCGGAGAAGATATTGCAACATCGCTGTTGTTGTAGAAATTGAAAACCAACTCGCGGACACTATCCATTTCTAAGGTTCTGACTTGGGAGCTCTCAGTATAATCTACATACAGCCCCGGAAGGTCTAAAGCTCGATAAACCTCTGAAGTGTATTCCTTCTTCACCTCGTAGCCGGATACATTATATGCCTTTATGGAATACACTCTGTTGGTGGAAGTAATACATACGGCAATAAGGACTTCGTCGTTAAAGTCAATCCATTTGTGATCGGAACTTATATTAGGATAGAAAGCAAATGTCTCCGGTCTGTTCTTCAGTAGTACTGAATCCTTATAATTATGTATTATGTTCTTCGTTTTATTGTAGACGACACAAGTCAGGTAAGCTGCATCGTAATACTCTCCTAATATATCCTTAATACTTAATAATGCATCATTAGTGCCCTGGTAACAAGACAAGGCAATCTTAGGAGGAACAACAACATCTTCTAACGTAATCTGGAACTTAGGGTCAAAACCATCTACCGATATCAGGTGTCTGTGTCCGGCTATAGAAGTATAATCGTCGCTATGACAGTAGCCTTCAAAATCCGTTAAACGTCCCCATGGCAAAAGGGTGTTCTTTTGCCAAACGTGGGTTATGGTATCTATCAAACCGGAATTGATTTCTCCGGAAGCTGGTAATCCGGTATATATTGGTAACATTCCCAATCGCCCGCTTTCTCCCCGGTAATTGTTTCCTACCCCAATATCCATGGCAGGGTTATTACTTTCGACAGGCTTATGCTTGCTAAGTATATTTACTTTAATTGAATTAGCTACATATACTGTATCCCAAAAACCGTTGTATTGCCCTAATCCAATAACCTGGTATGGTTCTGAGAGATTAATGGGGGCATTGATGACATTGTAGGAAAGTGCATAGAAAGCAGTATATTGTTCTATATGCTCTTCCTGCAAATTAACAGATCTCATACGGGCGGCAACAACTTCTCCCATGTTGATACTTCCAGTTGCATAGATGAAAAGCTGTACATTATTCTCAATGATAAGATTGGTGTACCTTACATTACCATAGGCAATCTTCACATCACAAGAATTAAAGTCTTTGAGAAAACCTTGTATCATCTCTTTAGAAGTCTTGATGATACTTCCTCCCTGGGCGTATATATTCTCTGTATCTATAACATCTATATATAGATTGCCATATACGACTAATGCCCTCTTTATCATATCCTACCTCCCAATCTCTTTATTTCTGATTTAAGTTTCTCATTCTCTTTCTCTAATGCATTGATTCTGCTTTCAAGACTTGCGGCATTTCTTACGACTGATCTTAGTCCTAATGTATTGAGTTGTGTAGCACCGGCAATCGTGGCTATAAAGTCAGGTGATATATAGTTGATCGAGCCGTAGCCATCTGCTGACTTATATGTAATATGAGGCATGATTTTCTCTACATTTTGATATATGAGTCCTGTATGCCTTTTTCTGTCAACCCCACCTTCGCCACGTTGCAAGGCGAGATCATTATAACTATAATCAAGTACACAGCCTAAAGACAACAGCCTTTCGTCGTATCGAACATTCCTATCAAAGTTTGTTTTCAGACGTTGATCAGATGCTGATTTAGCACTTATGCCACCGTCAGCAATTACGTTTCCACGTGTATAGATACTTCCACCTACACCGATGCCGCCGCCTACGGTCAATGCTCCATTACTATAACTTGTGGATGCTTTAGTAGACAAGATCTTCACACCATAGGCGGAGGATGCATTCGTGATAGACACGTCACCACCGTAATCGTTAAGATACAATACAGACATGATACCGTTGTTACGGGCCTGAATATCGTTGTGGTCGAAAGCGATGTTCCAGGAAGAAGGGTTACCGGAGATTATGCAACCGGATTCTTTATTTCCGGTTGAAATACCGATACCATCACATATTATTTTACTTTTTGAATCACCCCGGATTGTTCCGCCTATTAAATCAATAGTACCCCTCATGCCTAAATTAGCATTAATAGTAACATCACTATTAAAAGAAGAATAGCCATCAACTTGTAAATCATCCTGCAAGTATGTGAGATCAATTACATCTAATCCCATTCCAGCTATTACATGTCCTGCAAATGTAGTACTACCACTAACGTTAAGATCATCTGTTATAGTAACATCCCCACCTAAATGCGCAGATGCATGGGTTGTAAGCAGACCTATCTCAAAATCAGCCCATGTATTAGCAGCACCTCTATGCCAATTCCATTTTGTCGGAATAGTTCTCCCGGATCCACTCGCTCTAACATTGACTGCCATTGTCCCACCACCACTAAATATCAGTTCAGCATTATAAGAAGATATCTCTGCAATATTAGTATTGGTAGCTCTGAATATAACATTACCCGTCTTAAATCCGGGATTAGACGTTTCTAAATAAGCTGCATTGGTAGAAAGAACTCCATTGACCTGCAAGTTGGTTGTGATATCCATCCTATTAGCTGTGGCAGCAATAATTCTGTGTGTATAGTCAGCCGTAGAGTTGTTGTAGTGAAAATCAATATAAGGAGTTGGACCAGATAATTCCAGTTGCCCGTCCTGAAACATGCTTTTTCCAGACTTATACGTTGCAGCCGTAACAGTACCATTAACCTTAATATCATCAACTTGTAAGTATGCACAATAAATATTATAAGACCCTAACATAGAACTTGATTCATAGCATAATGAAGGGTGTTTCTTAGGTGCAGATATTAATGGTGCAGAATAACTATAATTGCCGCTTGACCAACTGTATCCGTTTGTATTTATAGCGATAGCAGAAGTTGAGTTGCTTATCGTATATAGATATTTAGCCCCACCTCTTAAGTAAACAATCTCAGTAGATGCATATGCGTTTTGTTCAATTCCACCACAAGGTTGAACACCGGTAGTAACACTGGAAACATAGTAATTAAATATTTTTCTCTGAATTGCAGTAGTTCCCCATCCACCGCCAAACACTTGCCAACTTAAATTCATGGTAAAACCGTTCGTATGTGTAGACCATGATGGTTTACTACCACTGTTAAGAGAAACAAAGATATTAATGGTAGTAGGTTCTTTGGCACTAATAGTGACACTACACGGGTAATAAGTGTTCTGATCCAATGAAGTTAAATCTAATGTCTTGCAATTATTAATAAAATCATTTAATCGTACTCTTACATAATCTCTACTATATTTACGATAGAAATTATCAGAACTATTAGTACATATGAATTGATCTAATACACCATTTTCACCTCTACCAGTATCACTATTAATATAATTTAGATAAACATATTTACTGCTATCTCTTGCCACAATAGTACTTGCAGAAGAACTTGTAGTTGCATGATAACCATCTAATAAGTCAGCATGAAGATTTGTTACCTTAGTAGTAGAAGATATTATAAGCGGAGCAGCACCTGTGGCGACATTTGAAACAAATTGATTGGCCAACATATTATTAGTACTATAAATATGCTTGTCTGCTCTCCAATAAGTTCCGTCATAAACAAATCTTGCGTCACCTTGTGTATTATATAACCCAATGTTGATTTTACTAAATCTAACCCAATCTGTTGCTAAAACAATACTTCCAGTAACATTTAATCCTGCGCTCATTGTTACTGCGCCACTGAAGTTACCTAATACCGAATAAACATTTTTCCACCTATTGGCATCCGTACCATTAGCAACTAAGTTATGAGTTCCGGGATATATTCTGTCACCACTTATAATGACATCCGAATTTGCAGCACTTACAGCTTTACCATTGGATACGAATGCCATATAACCAGAAGCAGGACAAGTTATATAGTTAACGCCGGCCCTTGAGAACTTTATATGACCTTCTTGATTTTGACTTGTTATAGTTAAAGTAGGTACAGACAACGCTCCGGTCATTATGCCACCGGCTTTTTTCAAATATATAGGATCAAGAGTAACAGCGTAATTATTGGTATCTAATAATGTATACCAGGCTCCCCATGAAGTAGCGTTATAGTTTCTGTTTCTATGTCTGACACTACCGGTAGAACTTCCATCAAACCACAATTGAGGTTTCCAATGCCCCGAAATACCATTTATTTCAAGTACATTTCCATAAGTAGAAGGAGTGTTGGCAATAGTATAACTATCGTATGCCTTTACTTTCAATGCGTCTACTGCTAAATTTGCAGGATCAAAGTTTGTGGTAACAGTTAAGACATTGGAACTATTAGCTGTCGTAGCAGAACTGGCAGTAGCAGCATTACCAGTAATATTAATACCCCAACTACCGGATGCACCGCCACCAGTTTTCGTAGGAGCATAATTAGCAAAATTACCACTGTCAAGAACGACACGACGGGTACCCCATGCAGTAGCCCCGAACGCTTGATAGTGAATAGCCATTTCACCGTTACTTTTATTAAAAGTAATAAGATTACTACCACCACCAGAATTATCTACATAACTACTTAGGTATAAAGCATCATAATAAGTACCTGTGCCTATGCCTGATTGTGTACCATTTAAAAAATACAATTTAAGTAGACCATTTCCTGTGGCATTAGGCTTTACGCCACGTTCTGTTGTAGAAGAATTGATATAATTAGGCGTTCCCTTAGTAAAAGTAACAGTAGTTCCGCTTTTACTAACCGATTTTAAAAATTCCCCTGTGCCGGCAGTCACAAAGTTTAAGGCACTTCCTCCCTCTAATGAAGCTATTCGAGCAGCAAGTCTATTAGTTGTATCTGCATTGAAAGTGTTGGTGTAATCAGTACTACTATATGATTTGCCAAGATCATCATACCCATACACATTTTGAATAAGTCCACCGCCTGAGCCGCCTGAGCCTGAAGCATATCCCTTAGCAGACATACCACCAGTTGATACAAGATTAGCAACTGTACCATCTTCTCTTGATATTACCAACCCATTATAATCTTCGTTCACAGAGATTCGATATTTCTTTCCATTGTTGGCACTGATGATCAAACTTCCATTAAAATATGAGTCGCCGTTTACATGCAATCTATATGAGGGCGTAGTAGCACCAAGACCGATACCGACCTTACCATCCTGAGTTATATTAATTGCTCCATTAATTCCAAATCCTACATACGCTTTTTCACCAGATATTTGGAAATGCGCTGTTAAATCACCTTTAGTAAGGCTATAATACGGATTAGTATTACTATAATTAATACGATAATAAGGAGATACTATACTACCATTTATATACTGATTACCTGCTACTGCTAATCTATAATTTGAATCATCATTTTCTGAATCTCCTAAATTTAATCTTCTAAGATGTCCAACTCCTGTTGTTCTTAGAGACCAATATGTAGTACCAGAACTGGCACACATATTTCCTGCTTGTACCCATCCTGTACCGTCACTATTACCTAAGAATAAATTAGAACCAGAAGTATTACTAACTCTCGTAATCCCAGACGCTTCTCCAGATACATCAGTAGTACCATCGAATAACTGTCCGAATATTCTCCTACTGTTAGCTAATTTAGTAGCAGAAGCGACATTATCAGTAAGCAACGCAGAAACAGAAGGAGTTATAGTTACTGATCTTGTAACTTCCGCTGTAGGCTTAGCAGCGTTTGTAATACTTTCTACTACATTAACTCCATAATAATTACCATTACCATTTGTATATCTGGCAATTATACTGAAAGATTGATAAAGCCCCGTCTGTTTAAACCAGAGATATACTTGCCCGTCGTAATTAAAAACGTCTATGCTGCCAAAATTATATCCATTGTGAACGGCAGATGGATTAACTATCTTATTTTCCGGTGGGTAATTGTAGAACTGAATAGTTGTATCAATAGGTACATTTTTTGCATTATACGAATTGCCAATAATATGTACAGTTATCATACATGCTTCTGTGGCACGGGCAGTTAATCTAACAAGACAACCATTAGTATTACTATAAGCATTATGATATACATATCTACCTCTATCGTATCCACCTAAATACTGGCTATTCAAATTATTAACCATTGTGGAAGAACTAACAATAAGAGGTGCAGTTCCATTAGCAATATTAGATACTAACCTTGTCCCAGTGATTGTTGATATGGAAAGAACTGCTTTATCAGCGTACCACTGAAAGCCGTCATAGAACCAACGTGCATCACCACCTTTGTTATACAATCCGCCTCCGACTAAATCATTCTGAAACCAACCCTTTTTGGTGACAATATAATTCTCAGCATTAACATTTCCACCAGAATTAATGGTACCAGCTGCATTGATACTACTTCCTGCTGTAATAACACCACTAAAGTTTCCTAAAACAGAAAATACGTTAGACCATCTGTGGGCATTAGTTCCATTGGTAACAATTCCCGTGCCTCCGGAATATATCCCGTTGTTTGTAATGATGAAATCTGCATTATTAGGATCAGTAACCTTATTATTCATTACAAAAGCTAATAAAGAATTTGCAGGAGTTGTTATATAATTATAACTACCTCTACTGAAAGCAATATGTTTCACTCCATCAGTACTACTTATAACAAGATTGGGAACAGTCAAAGCACCGGTCATGATATCTCCTACTTTACGTACATAAGTAGAAGATGCAGAAACAGTAGTCAAATAAGTACTGCTATCCACACTACCATCAGCCTTTAAGAACTGAGCAGAAGTACCGCCAGTCTTTCTAATAGATGAAGCTTCAAAAGCAACATTACTCTTAACAAGAGTATCATTAAAGGTAATCCACGGATTTGTATAATTCTGTCCGATATATAAATAATTTAATGCTTGGTCGCTGCCATAAGCGCCAAAGGTTCCATAGTTTGTCGCGCCATCAGCTTTTCTAAAGATTAATCCTCTCGTCCAGCCCCCGACGTAATTACTATTGTGAACAGTTATTATATCTCTACCATTAATAACAGTCCTAAGATTACCATTACTGCTGAAAAAAGTCTTATCTCCTGTTATTTCCTGAGCAGTATTAAGTGTAACATAATTAGCTAAAGATTGATGTTGAGTAAGGTATCCTTGTCCTGATACCCAACCTTGCGTTGCATACTTGTTAGTGGTAAGATAAGCCTTCAAAGCAGTTTCATCAAGTCGCTGTGCAGCTTTCCACTTACCGGCCAAGGCATCGTATGCCAGAACATATCCATCTGCTACCCCTTCAACTCCCGTACCGGATGCATTAGGAATAACATCTAACAACTGGTATAACGCAGAAGCACCTCCTCCGCCACCACCGGAACCGGCTGCACGACCTTTTGCAGAAAGATAAGTGTTACTGTAGAACCCGACCTCTTCACCTTTATATGTAGCAGGGCGGATACCCTTATTATCTTCATCGCGTACAAACCAGGCTGCTATGGCTGCGTCAAATTTGCTCTGAAAATCATTAGAGTTTAGTTTACTATTTAAAGCGTCTTGCAGACCTGTGATCTTACTGATTGCCAAAGACGGAATATCAGATGCAATCAAAGATGTGCCGGAAGTAACACGGCCATACTTATCAACCGTTAGTTTTGTATATGTTCCGACAGAAACACCAGTCTCACCTAATGAGAGTGTGATATCTTTAGATAGTATTCCACCACCGGTAAGACCTGTACCAGCTTTGACGGAGGTTGTGATATCTACTTTTCCCCGAAGGAGTTCAACCATGTTGGCAGAATCGGGGAAGTTCTCGAATACCTTCTGAAACTCTTTCCAGTTGTCGATAGTATCCGATATACTTTCTCCGGACAAGAAACTGTTTAGCTTATCCGAAACAGTCTTTAGATCTGTCTGTTTTGCATAGCCAGATAAAGCATGATTGCCCCAGCCGTAGGCCGCATTCCAGTTCGCTTTATCGGATGCAGTAGCTGCGAGATAGCCTTTGTCCGCAACCCATTTCTCTGTAGCATATCCGGCCAAGGAGGGAATATCCGATTTCTTGGCATAGTTGTTTTTAGACAAGTAAGCAGCAAGTTGGTTTTCATTCAATCCGGCTTCTCCTGCTTTCCATCTATCAGCTAAGGCATCATATTTCAGAATAGAGCCATCTACGGCCCCTTCGACTCCTGTGCCAGTAGAATTTGCAATGACATCCACCAATTGATAAAGAGCTGAAGCACCGCCAACTCCTCCCGCGGAACCAGGCGAATAACCTTTTGCAGATACACTACCGGAAGCTGCTATACCAGCAGCACTACCATCAGATTTTGAAATTCTAAGAATGTTGTACTCAGGGTCCCATTCTATAAGTCCGTCGCCAATACGTATCCCCTCTTTTGCTTCGATCAACTTCTCTGAGGATAAGCCTTTAAGAAAAGATATCTGATTTCTGGCAGTATCTTTATGAAAAGAATGAGCTTCGTCAGCTATTCCAGATTTGATTTTCTTTCCGGAAACAAGCAAGTATTCTTCGCCATATGAAAGTAATTCCAGAAGATTAAAATTATTGTGTTGGTGACCAATACCACCACCCCCAACATAGTTCTTAGCGATGCGTTCGGCGATAAAGTCACTTAAGGATCCTGAAGTGGCGGTATACCACTTTTCGGAATAAGGATCCTGCACGGGAAAAAGTGCCCCCTCGGTGAGTGGAAGGCGGGGAAATTCAACAAGCCGAGGGGGCACCGTAAAAGACCCGACACCGGGAACGGTGATATTTAAATCTCCGGCAGGTTCGGTTCGCGGAATGTTAAGAAAGGGTCGGGCATCGGCATACTTGTAAGTGAAAGTATAATTGCTGGGGAGTTCACGATCTGTATAGGTGACGTTGCTCTCTGTTACAACAATCGGACGAAGATAAGATCCGGTATAGATGTACTTTGACAAAGAGGGGAAAAAGTCAAGTAGCCAACGACGTTCCTGGATATTAAGATAACCGGTATTTTTTTGAAATTTGCGTTCGGTGTCAACACGATATTCCAAAGAGTTGTCTTCTATCTCGGCTATGTTATGGGTATGTTCGCCAGTGAAATCACATGAACCATATGCACGGAAAGTATCGATACCTCCCAGAGAATTCTCGAATAGGATCCATTGTTCTTGCTCGGATAACATATCGGAGGCATAATATCTTTGTATATAGGTAAGACGAACACCTTCTGTATTTTCAATCCATACGTCATAATAACCAGGAAGCTCATTGTCGAGTTTCCCTGCAACAGAAGCATATTGCAAAGGAATGGTATATGCTTTTCCAGCTTCGAAGTCAGAAAGAGTAATATCTTTCTGAGTAATGACGGATCCGGAATCATCGGTAAAGTATGCACGTAACTTCACGATGCAGGGGACAACTGCATAATAGGTAAGAAACTCCGGTGAATAATAAGTAACCGGCTTAACAGTAGGCTGCCAGGTAAGAAAGTTCTGAGTCAGAAAATTTGTTGCTGTATCGGCAAAACGATCTATACCTGCACGAACAGCACGAAAAGTGATATCGGTATAAACCGGATCTCCGGAAACATCGGGATTGACAACATACTCATCAGAAAAACGGGCAGTAAACGTATCGGCAAGGGTTGGTTGCAGATAGACCTGAGACAACTCCTGAAGCTGAAAAGAGAGACATGAATGAATGATATCTTTCAAACTTATAGTAACAAGACCATCCTGGCCGGGATCGTAACTTTGCGACAAGATTTCAGTAGCTCCCTGCAGGAGTACGAATGAAATTTTTCCGGAAGTACTAATGCGGAAATCCTTAATATTCCCGGAAAGAGATAACGCATCTGGTTGCTGAAGAATCGTCATATCAATAGCTATTATTTTGAAACGAAAGTAGGAATAAGAGGGTGGGAATAAAAGGACAAAACTATTGATCCATGAACTTTATTGATTCCAACCAAAAGGTTCGTTTATAATAATGTCCACTTGCTTCCCATAAATAGTACTGTTTATACAACTGTTGACCTACATACTTTTCAGATGGATAATCGGGATAAAAGACATCAAACCCTTTGTCCTTATAAGGAGAATCATCATATTCTGCTTTGGAAATCTCTGTAAGTACATTTTTTAAGACCCAGATATACCAATTATCCGGATCAAAATTATAATCTGGATAATAGCTGGTAATTTGTTTGGCAGAGGATAAAGGTTCATATAGTTTTGTTGTGAGAAGTTTAGTGGAAAACGGTTGTTGCTTCCCTCCGATAAGATAAGACAAAGTATTTATAAAAAGTTTCTGTCCATTAAGTAAAACCGGTAAATGTGCCGGCAATGACTGTTTGACAGAATCGGGTAAAAGTAAATCAGCTTGGACGTCGAACAAAGAATTACGATGAAGATCGTCGTACCTTCGATAGAAACGCTCGAATATTCCATCTTCTCCATTATAGCACAATGTGTATTCAAAAAGACGCTCTCCTTTAACAAAGGTCCCTTCGTCATTCTGCACAATTCTACCATAGTTACATATTGTCCCACGAGGATTATTTCTCACTGAATAGAAAAAAGCAACCATTGGTTTCAAATTCGTATTGTCAGACCGATTTGTTTCGGTCACATCTTCTTCTGTTGATGTATAAGAAAGAATCTTTGAATTCAGAAAATTGGGAGCACCGATATAAAGTAAATACTCTTCGTATGTATCGTCCATAGCTCTTGAATCGGATAAATATACCCTACGAAACTCAAGTTGTTTATCAGGAACAACAATTTCCTTCGTTTTCAGACTTCCACCATCATAGTACCTCATGGATGAATTTGCTACAATCTCTTTAATTGCTTTCAAATAATAATCTGAGCCCGAAGATTTTCTGGAAATGACATATCCTGTCCGACTAAAATACCCTTCATAATAATCTAATAGTGTACCTGGATATTTTGAAAACAAAAGGGGAAGGGAATCAATATTCTCTACGCTTTGACTGTCGGAAACTTGTTCTTCGGAAGATAATATTAATTGCTGATAATGCTCAGGAGTATCAATCTTAGGAAATGAAGTAAGATGTGGAGTTAAGTCATAAACAGGATCAGCCTGTGAAACTTCTGAGAAAAGCTGAATATCGACAGTTTGATTGACTTCATCCGGAATAAACTCACAGCAGAATTTTTTTCGATAAACTTCAAGGATTGTGGTACACATACTATCCGGCAATAAATCTAAAACCCGAATAGTACCATTAACTAAAGAGTCGGCACAATTATTCACAAACACCAAGTCGGGAAAAGGAACTGTACGAGTAAAGAAATTCGGGGACATGGTGTATCCAAAGTAGCTAAAAATACGAGTTAACAAATAATTTCCTCTGATAAAAGGAGTAATATAGAATCCGGGATTAAGTGTTATAGTTTCACCATTGATCGTTTCTGAGCGCACTACGGAGTTATAGAAATCAACATCCTTACCTGCCTGAAGAGAGTCACGAAACTGCCCCCATTGATCGACATATCCCCAACGATTAATGTACTTGTATTTGGGATATCCATTACTATAGGTTTCTTCGGAATCTATTAATACAGGGAAAATAGCATAATGCGGATTAGAACCTGAAACCAGGGAGCGACAAAATTCAATACCCTGTTCCACAGAAGTAATACCAGGTATAGTTTCCTCCCCAAAGATATCGGCCAACGAAACATCTGACAGGCGTGAAAGGAAAGAGCCTTCGTTCATATAGAATGATGTAGAAATGTTGTTGCGTCTCTGAGCTCCAAGGATAGCTTGCCGGCAAGACATGAAATATTCTCCATCTTGAATAGTAACAGGAATTCGAGTAAGTGGTTTCTTTAGAGAACCCAAAAGATCAGGATATCCAAGCATCCGACGGTTATGATCTGTATCCGGGAGATCAACGGGCAAGGTTTGCTCTCCCCATTCATTGAAGAATAAATTAGTTCGTTCAACTTCGAGTTGTGTACCTGGATTAAGATGGTATGGAAGTCCGGAATTTAGATTGACTATTTTCATACTATATATTATTATTTAGAACCTATTGCTCGAGAACGTGAGCGTAGTTTTTGTTTTGCCTCAAACTCGGTAAGAGAAACGGAGGCGGGAATTCCATATTCATCAATATTAATGATGGCATTGGCAAACCGCCTCATAAGTTCGGGAGTAAGTGTTACTCCCGAATCCGAAGATACGGGATCTGGTGAAGAAACGGTAGTCTTAGAGATAGTACCCCCTGAGGAGTAACCGGCCATGCGAGCACGAATAACCTGATTCAGATCGAGCGTGCGGATAGTACCTGCCTGTTGGGACTTATCAAGTATATCGAGAATGGGAGCAATGGTAGGATTGGATACAGCAGCATTGCTGGCAACCCATTCTTTAGAGTGTCCCGAAGGCCCCTCTCCTACTATGACGGTAGGACGATCAATGAAACCACGAGCGTCGGGATCGTAATCAGCATTGGGAAAGAACTTACCATCCTGGGCACGTTTGACATCGATTTTTCCTCCGGACTCACGGCCAGTAGCAACACGGGCACCGCTTTTGGAAGAAGAGGAACTTCCTGAAAGAGTCATATTCTTGACTTTTTTACGCTCGGCATTGGCAGACGCAATCTGGGCCGCACCAGTAATACCCATGAGTGCAGCTGCAACGGCACCGGCTATCGGACCGAGATCGGAAAAAGCCTTCATTATAGAGACTGCAGTATCGGCAATGATTTGAGAGGTTTTGATGGCGAAATTGACATCAGCATATTTTTTTTGAATGTCGAGTTTCTTTTGTGCCTTTTCGTTTTCAAGACGCTCTACCTCTTTGGAGTTACCCTTTGCTGCTTCAATCTCAGCGTCATATTGAGCATCGACATTGTCCATCTCAGCTTGTTGAAGTGCCTGAACAGCACCGGAAAAAAGGCCGGAATAGTAATCGAATTGTTTTTTGTAGGAATCACGTTTCAGATTCTGAACAGCTTGTTCATATTCTTCTTCGGTGAGTAGCTGCTGATCACGTGCTGTCTTCAGTTGTAAAAGTTCGGTATCGAACCGTTCTTGCTGGGTAGAAAGGCCATACTGATTGCGGATAGCCAATATCTTGGCCTGATGATCTGCTTCGAGTTGTTCTTTGGCTGCGTAATAGGCTCTATCGAGTTCAGTGGTATCGAGATTGTTCTTCTCAGCCATTTCCTTTCGGGCCTGGTAAGCAGCCTCAAGTACCGACATTTGCGCCTGAAAATCCTCTTCTACCGTAGTGACTTTAAACTGCGATTTAAAATCTTTGATTAGATCATTTAACTTAGCCTGTTCCACAGCACGGGCAGCGTTAGCCGATTTTTCGGAATCAAGTACACGTTGATTGGATTTACGGACAAGATCTTCTTTGAGGTCAGCGTTCTTCAGCTCAAGTGACTGGGCATCCTGATGGTATGACTTCTCTATCTTCAGGCGGTTCTCTGCATTCTGCTTGTCGAGTTCGATCATGAGAAGCTCATATTGCTCCTTAGTAATTAGCTCTTCAGAAAGATCGGCATTTAATGCTGAGACCGAAGTGTTATACCACTTCTGTTGATTTTGCAAATCTTCTTCGCGAAGAGCCTCCATGGACTGAATAGCAGCCTTCTCAGTATCGAGGACGGCTTTCTTTTCTTTTTCGGCAGCAGCTTGAGCTTTTTGCGCAGCTTTAGGATCTGCCGGTTTATCGGGAAACCGGCTTTTGTAGATTTCTTCAGCTATCTCACGGTATTGATCAGCAGCATTCTTTTCGTCCTTGAGCCAAGCGGAGAGCATGGACTTATTCATATTATTGAAACGTTCCTGGGCTGTTTCCTTGTCTTTGTGTTGTTGAACGGCATCCTCTAAAGTCTGACCATTTATTTTCTTTAGTTTTTCGTTAGCACCAATAACAAGAGCTGTATATTTTTTAAGCTCAGCATCAATCTGTTCAAGAGCCTCCTTACTGTTATCTACGTAGGATGTATAGCCTCCAAACATGCCATTGCTCTGAAAAACAGTTTTACCTCCCTGGTTATATTGTTTTTGTAACTCATCACGTTTTTTCGTGTAGTCTTCTATCTGCTTTTCCAACTCAGATATAGCCTGAGCATTTTCAAACTCCAGGAGAGCTTTTTGCTTCTTTAAATATTCATCTACTTTTTCTCCGGAAATAGCTATGGCATTTCCCAAATCATCAAAAGCAGAGACTGCTCCAGGAATTAAAGATGTTATCTGAGATATGACACCGGCCAACTCCTTTTGCTCAGTAGTATTAAGTGACGTCTTTGAACTCAACTCTTCATAACGGGACATCAATTGTGGTACAGCAGATTCCAACTGAACCATCTGATCCAGATGACTTTCGTATACTTCAGTGTGCGAAGTAAAGAGTTTATCAATTGTAGAAAAGAAAGAGATTCCTCTACGCAATAGTCCTTTATAAAAAGGTTCCATCTTTTTCCCAATCCTGTTAAGTACAGAATCTACCGTATCACCAAAGTTAGACTGCATCCCCTCCAACTCTTGCATCTGTACGGCCATAGAACCCACTACACCCTCTAATTGCCCTAATGAGAGCAAGTAATCTTTAATGGCTTGTTCTGAATTTCTCACTTCTGTAGTCACCCCACGAAATGTAAACTTAGTGGTTTCACCATTTTTAGCTGCTTTAATACCAAATTCCTTCAGTCGCTCGTTTTCTCCGGTCATGGCATCAAGAATAGCTTCAATTAGCTGATCGACACTTTTACCCTGAGAGGCAGCTAAGTCACCCATGTTAGTAAGTTCCTGAGATGTGGGCTTTAAACCACGATTAACGAGTTTTATATAGGCCTCGGTCCACTCCTTAAGTGAGGCGGGAGTATCAGCAGCCAATTGCTGGAGCATCTTCATTGCCTGAGTAGCCTTCTCCTGTGACTGAAAAGTATTGCGTAAAACGGCTTCATATTTTGCAAACTCTTTACGGGTACGATAAACGGCTGAATTCAGTTGAGTGAGGTATCCGACAAGTTTTACAGCAATAAATGCCTTTGCTGCCATTTTCCATTTGGAAAGCATAGATTCTGCCGAACCAAATTCGGTACTAATATTCCTACCTTTATTCCGAAGATCATCCATCCGCATCCGAACTGAACGGAGTTGATTACTCAATGCTGTATATTCTTCCGGATTTGCGGCCTCGGACATATCTTCAAGTTCTCCTGTAAGCTCCTTTGCAAGTTTCTTTAACTGACGCATTGACATGGCATTAACATCAAGTTGCCGAGTAAGCTTACGGACCTTATCAGTGTTTTCGCATATCCGATTAGAATACTCTTTAACTTCCTTTTCAAGGTTCTTATACTCTTTGGAATTCTTTTTTCCCTGTGACTCAAGATCGACCATAGCCTTACGACGTGCATTTTCTTCTTTCTTGAGATCCTTTGTTTCTTTCGTAAGAGCATGAATTTCCTGTTGAGCTTTTCCTGTCTCAGCTGATACTATGTATCTGATCTCGTCTTCGGATAAATGTTTCTTTGACATGGTTTAACTATTTGAAGATGTGTACTGAAGTGCCTGCTCGAGTTCTTTACGGATGGAATTCCGGATTTCATCATTGAAACCATATCGAAGTTCCGGGAAGGTTTCATGATAGAGAACTCCCCAAACCGTTCTATTATAGAGAGCAAGATTACTACGGATGCGACGGGAAATGCGATCATTGCTCTTTCTGTAAGAGATGTCCAAGTATCGCAGATAGGGGAAAATGCGCATAAAATACTCTGCTTTAGCGTCCGAAACATGAGAGGAAAACGGACGTCGTTGCAGATGTGCCAATAAGTTGCCAGAACGTGTATGCAGATAAGTACTAACTACACTTTCTTGAGTTTGATAGATTTGATTAATTCCTTGAGAAATAGTATCGTGGACAAATCTTTTTCTGATTAAGTCTTCTGTGATCATGATTCGCTACTTATTTTCAGCGAATGTAGCGAGGGAAAAATAGAGGGAAAAGGACACAAAAAAAGCCGGGAACTACCGGCCAATCTTTTGTGTAACGGAATTAAACGAAGGTAGTTCCCGGACCTTTTATTATTGATTACGCTCTTGAAACATCCAGCGAAAATCGCATCCGGATGCACCAGGACGATTTTGGAACTTAAAACCGGCATCGATCATAGCCTGAAAGACTTGCTCTTTAGTAATAGAGGCCGAAGGATCCAGATTCTTAATGGCAGTATAGACTTCATCGGTGGAGAACCAATGAGTAGTATGCCGGGCATCAGGTGCAGGACGATACGTAGCTTGCAATCCAGCAATATAGATGCTGACATCGGTGATTTTCTCTTCTTGATTATTATTCATGGTTATCAGGTCTTTTAAATGATGATATATGTTGTGCAAGATAACGAAGATTGCGCACAATACGTAGACAATCCTTATCTGATTCCAAAACGGCCGGAATATCTTCAGCAATAACGATATCTATAACCTCATTAATTTGATTTAGAGTTTGATCAACATAATTTTCCTGTTGTAGAAACTTAATGGTTTCAACCGCTTCAGCGGTAATAAAAGCTCCATTAATATTAGTAGTCATGATCGATCACCTTTCTGTACGGAAATGGTTAAATACTGACCTTGAGAAAGGCGGATGGAAGTAGTGCCATCATTGGGATGACAAACAAAAAGCTCGTTACTCTCTTGAGATAACATGCCAGAAAGCTCACTAAGAAATGCCTGGAGCTTAGATACCGGAACTTTACCGGAAGGGATTTTCTTTTTCATATCATTGTACTGTTTAGCATTTAGGCAGAAAAAACGGCTGCCATTTCCCGTGTCGCTAAACAGTACAATGACACTCCCGAAAGAGTAATACAATGTGTTGGGAAAGGCAACCGCCTATTTATATGTCTTGTATAGGCATAAAAAAAGCCCATATAAATTGAGCATATCCTATGCTCCTTCAAGGAATCAGTCCTTGTACTGTTTAGCTCTACAAAGATGGTGATAATATTTGAAATAGCAAAAAAGCAAATTATTTTTTTCATAAAAAATAATTTTTCAGCTTTGGTCACTTCATATTTACCACTCCTCTTCCTGAGAATTAATTGTAGCGCCTTCTTTCATTGCCTTTTCTATTCCAGCAAACACTTTGTTACTAATATCTTCTGCCTGTTCTTTAAGCAGCAGCCATACTTTGTTATGGTATTTCTTTTGAATACCACTATTAGCATATTCTTCAGCGGTGGTGAGAATACCCAGTTGTGCTTTAGCTTGATTACCAGGCTTGTTGTGGTGAAAGAAGTGAAATACTTCTATGCGAACGCGTCCATCACGAGCTTGTAACTTCAGGTTGTAGTCAATCCATCCTTCGTAAGCTGAAAGCATTAGACTTGGAGAATTAAATATTGAAGTTGCTTTGCAAATAATGATACCTGCATCTTTATCATCCATTTGAATGACTTGCTTGGAATCATGGAAATAAGTAGAAATAAAACTGCGTAGTGTAGAATAAAGTGTAGTTTTATCCGCTTCGGATTCGGATTGAATTACTTTAGAAAATTTCAATTCTTCTTGTGAAAAGACAGTCAAAGTGACTAACATTAATAACAAAGACAATAATACTTTTTTCATTGATCCAATTTTAATTATAAATAATCGATGTTCCAAAGATAGTTATAAACCAATTATAGTACAATATTTGTACTTAAAAAGAACATATATAAAAAGTCTTACCCTTTTACTGGATAAGACTTTTAGTACTATCTCTATAAATAGAAATAGATATTGAATTTATGGAAACTAATATCCAGCCGTGAGTCTGTACTCTCACGGCTGTTTTCTTTTAATTACTCTTCATCTTCTTCGAAGAGACTACGCATTTCAGTAACAGCTGCTGCAGTTAGTGATTTACGAAATGACTTCTCATATTTCAACTGACGTTCCAGTTCTAAGTAGCGCGTAAAATCCTCTCCTGTTTTATCAGCTTTATCTTTCAACTGCTTTGATTCATTTTGAAACTTCAAGGAACGTTCTAAAGATTCTTCACGTTGTGCATGCTTTCCGAAAAGGATTCGTTCAATAGTGGAATATACCCAGATCTCAAAAGCCGGATTTAACCAAGCTGCAAACTTTAATGCCAGAACACGATGCATCCAGGTTCCTGTATTCTGACTTGAGTAATATAAATCAGACTGTGAAAAAAGCTTTAAAAAGCGAGAATTCTCGCTTTTTAAAGCTTCATTAACAAATGAAATTGTACCTTCATTTCTCATAAACGCTTCTACTTTCCGGCCAAATGGCTTCGCCATTTCTGTTGCATTAACCATCATACCATTGTTCTTATCCAATACAAAAGTGATCGGATTCTCCTTAAAAATACAGATTTTTGTTTCCATAATGCTAATTGTTTTAATTAATTATTTGAAAAACCGCCACAAATATAGCATAACAATTTGACTATCAAATAATTACACCACACAATTAACTAATATTTAACATTAAAATGTCTACATTCGCAAACAACAGCATAAAAAAAAGGGTCCTGTTTCCAGAACCCTTCTCAAGTTGTCATTAAGACTTACGGTCTCGCGATAGACCGAGAAGTATCTTTCATAATGTCGCCCAACTCGGATAGAGCAACAGATAGTGTATCGAGTTCCTCCGGAGTGAAATCAACAGGCTTACCGTTTACCAGATTACCATTGATACGCTGATAAAGCCAATGACGGGTTTTTCCGAAGTAATTTTTTGCAATATATGACATCGAAGCAAAATCTAAAACCCGATCAAGCTTCTTTCTTATTTCAACAACCTTGATTACTTCTTCGGCTTGACCTATAGATTTTCTCGCACCTTTTTCAAAAGCAATAGCAAAAGCTTTTTTATCTTCCGGAGAAAGAGACTGGAGAAATGCATTAAAACGTTTCCTGTGGTCGGTTTGCTCTTCTGGCGTTTTTGCAGCAAGAAATTCAGCCTTCCATTTTTCTAATTCCTTTTGTACATCCATAAGTTATATATTTTACAGTGAGTGAAATGAAGTAGCCCCCCCGAAGGGGGAAGGGCTACTTTTTTTCATTCAGCTTGTTCTTTGCATCAATTAAGTCATCTAAGGTTTCATTGATACTATCTTCAAGCTCCTCTTTCGTTGCAAATCCTTCTGCAAGAACTTGATCGGAATAGAGGGAAAAGAAGCTAAGGTCTTTCTCCGCAGCTTCAATCCGAGCCTTTAGCTCTTCTTCTTCAGTCATACAAAGATCGCGATTCTTAATGACAATGCAAATATAATAACCTTTTGGTTATTATGCAAGTTTTTAGGGATTTATTTTATTCTTTTTCTGAAACAAATTTCGCCTTTAACAAATCAGAGAAGAAATGTTCCGGAGAATCGGCACGGATAACAATACCGGTTTGGTCGTGGAAACGATCAGCAAAACGATACATATATTCCTGGTCGGTACATTCTGAATCGAAATGACTGCTCTGACGGAGTTTAGTTACAAAATCGGTGGCGGAGGTGGCGGTAATTATACCGCCATCCTGCAATGTGTAGGTCTTATTCATTATCTGCTAAGTTTTTTTGTTCTAAGTTTGAAATATGTTTTTTGATCGGCAGTCAGGAATGGCAAGTTTGCCAAGGCTGTTCCGGTAGTAATATTGGTCTGTTGCGCAAAGGTAATCATATTGGCAATAAAGCGTATCCAATTTTCCATTTTCGTAAAATTCGTTGTTCCTGAATGTTGGCGGAACTCAACCGTACGATGGCGGGAGTAAGATTCAAGGTTAAGTTTATGGTAGCGGTCGCCCCCAAAAGCCATGCGCAAATCGTTAAGGCTTGCGGCTTCTTGAATTCTGCTTTCTGTTATGGATTGTATTCCTCTACAGTAAGGGTTGTTCCGGCGCGATGCCGGCATAAAAGCGTCAATCACACGTTCTGCTCTCCGATAAGTAAGTATGAGGTTCTTCCAGGTATTGAGAGTGAAATTGGCGGCATCCATATGGATATGAAGGCCGCAGGAGTCGTTTACTTTTACGTCGCAATAATCAAGTACCCAACATACCTTTTCAAGCTCTTTAAGACCAGCTTCGCCTTCGAGAATCGGGCTAACAAGTTCAAAAGTATTTGAACCGGAAAGGCTGCTGTCGGTTACCAGTTTCCAGTGGTTACGGGTATCGTGGTTATATCCTTCAACAGCTACGTTTATCCCGGCTTCCCTAAGTTCTTGAGCAAGGCGTTCGCGAGTGCAATTGTAGGCTTCTATTTCAACACCAAAACGGCGGTTGAAAGTGTAGTCTATTTCGGAAAAGGTATTGATATTATTGGTAGTGGGCTGAAAGGCTCCGGTTTCAAGCATGCGCTTATATACGTTCTGTACGAAACCGTAATTTCCGTTTGTTACAAGGTCAGCGACCTGGCGGCGAGTTAGTCCTAAAAGAAGAAGTTGCTGGATTTTACCTGTCTTCGTTATTTGCTGGTTAAGAATGTTATTAATTTGCTCGTTCATAATGTTTTATCTCCTTTATTATTATACAGCTAAGATAACACTATAAGTGCGAACAGCGTAGCAATTACTCACTTATTATCAACAAGTTAGCTTTGTTTAGCTTGAGCTAAAAGGAGATAAAAAAGGTCCGTTATTTTCTTTTTGACAAATTTACGATTACTGTTTAATATCAGAAACCATAGCTCGTCTTTTGACATTAAACAGATCAGAAGCATTTGCCTCGAAAATCATAGTCCATCCAATTGACTTCAATTCTTTCGCTACAAAAGGAATAATATCATGATTCTTTATAGTTGAGCGATTAAGCCAAGGTATATTCCCACTTTCCGCATCGTAAAGAAAATACGTACGTAAAGTAGTAAGAAGCTCTAAACAGACATCCGAAGCAATGGCTTCTTCAACAAGATCCGAAGTATCCGATAGCTTCATTGCAACAGTAGCCGCCAACTTTTGAGAATCTTCGATAGAATTCCGGTAATCGCTCTTGGAAGAAAACTCACCGTAATCGATAAAAAGATAAGTACCTGTTAAGTTATCGATACGTGCTTTGACAGATTCAAATGATTGCCCAAAAACGTATGATTGAATCGCAGGAACTAAAGGTTCTGGAAGATTCGTTATTACATTGTGCAGTTCAGAATACTGAGCATAAGTACTACTACCATTATTAAAGATGGAAAGTACCCCCGATTTAGAGGGGAACTTTGCGAAATAAGAGAATAAATCAAGTATCATAATATCTGGTTAATGATGTGAATAGGCAATCCTGTTTCTTTCTCAATATCAACTTTCTCCATTTTCATAGAACTCATGCTACGGACAGTTTCAATAATCTTCTTTCGGAGAATAGTCAGGTACTTGATAACATTCATCTGCTCGATGACTGTAATATCCCCAAGTCCATCATTGCTCAAGTTATAAAGAGATTCAAGAGCACCGGTACTAATAGTACTATTCTTACCTTCTTTCGATGCTGTGAGTAACCGAAACTCTGTTTGAGAAAACAGATAATTATTAAAAGCCTGAAAATTGAAAGCTATTGCCTGAAGTTCATATTCTGTCAAGCTGGCAAACTCTGAAGCTAACCGATGAGCACCTGCGGAAGAATACGTACCTGGGTAATATAAGATAGCAGCCAGAAGTGGAAGCATATCTACAGACTTTCCCATTAAAGCACGAGCCTCTATATATTGCAACGCAGTTAATGAACAGGTCAAAACATTAAAACTTGTATCAATGGAATATGCAGGATAAATTTCGTCATTCACAATCACCTCCGGTACAAGTTGTTTGCAAAAGCAACTATCCAAGGTAAATTGATAGTCCAAACGTGAGAGATATCGTGCGATGGGGAGACTGGTTAGTCGCTCAGGAGGAGTTTTTTTGCAAAGCTTTCTGGTTTCAGGATCCATATCTTTTAGGTCCAAATCATTATCCGGATATAAGATAACGAATGGGAATGTTACTTGCTCTGCAAGAAAAGCCAGATTCTGAAAAGAGTCTTCGTCTTTGATCTTCTTTGGTTTCCAGCCCATGACATTACATACATAGTTTACTCTCACCATGGCCGGAGAAAGTTCACCTTTGACCATCCGATTAAAATCTTGTACAAGACTGGAAAATAAAAACGGAGTAAGGAGATCCCATGAATTAGGGATGAAGTAGGTGTCCCCATGGAGCGTAAATTCAATAGTATCTTTCATGGCAGCATTACGATTATATCGTCCGGAGAATTAAAAGAAGTTTCTGTATCCACTATCCCTGAATCATTGTTAGATAAAATGAGATCGACACTTCTCAATAAAGATTGTACTTCGTCGGTTAACTGACTGGCAAGCGTAAGCATACGTTCCTGTTCATCTTTTCCGGATCGGTTAGTTTTAGAATCATCAAAAAGATTACGTATTGTTGCCGGGAACTCAAGAATATCCAATCGACGCAATGCAAGAGCAACTGTAGCCTTTGCAAGTGCATGTAACAGCAAACCTTTTATCTCTTGATTATCACCTACACGCTCGAAGTAGCCGGTCATGACTTCGTCAAGTACTTCTTTCTGAAGTGGAATAATCCGGAAGAAAAAGAGATAGGAAAGATCAATTGAATAAAGAAAATCAAAGTCCTCTGCAGTCTGTATCTGAAGAGAAGAAAGCAGTTTACAATAGCGGGATCCACTCCAATCTTCTAATTTTTCTTGATCAAGTAACTGAATCAAAGTATCCATTCCGCTAAAATAGTTCTCAATATAAGATCGGCGCATAGCTTCCATTTCATACTTGTATATGTCAATGTCGGATTTGCGCTGCTTGACAACGTCAAAAACTAACTGTTTTGCCAACGTTAAGTTGGCCATTGCAGTCAGTAAAGCATCATGTATCTCTCCTTCCCTCTTAACGATTATATCATAAACCTTTTTAGAAATAATAATACATATCTGCTTTCGAGCAGACGATGCTGAGCTATTGAGGTCCTTAAATTCAATATTTGTTTCAGAATAAGGTGCATATTGGCGAAATTCTGTCAAATTTTTAAATAACTCTTCTAATATAATCATGACTCTTGCTGATTTAATCGTTCGTTCGGTTTAACTTCTTCCTGGCGACTTGGAATTTCCCGGTAGAAACCAATTCTATATCCTTTTTTATATAATAAAGGAAAGTTTATTTGAATAGCCCAATTAAAAGGTTCACAACAGATTTCTTCGTCCGGAGTGAGAGACATCAAATAAATCAGATAATTATAATATGCATCCGATCCGGACTTGGATATCACACCATCCTTCCCAACACTGGAAATAGAAGAGTCGAGACCAACACTCGATAATAACACTTCATCAGCACGCTTATCATAAGTAATAAGCGATTCAATATACTCTTTGTATTTCAAATCCACTGTTTCAATCTTCCAACGTTCTTCTTCAGTACCACCACTTTTAAAACTAATCGTTGCATACGCTTTACCTTGGTTGTCAGCTCCAGAAAGGTATTGAGATATCTTACGAAGTTCAGATTGAATATATTTAATCAGTGTAGACTCTTTAAATTCAGTACCTATATCGATTCCATTAAACACATACAATTTCACTCCATCTTTATTCCGTTTTTTATTCTCATCACAAAGCTTCTGAATTTGAGTGCGTTTTGCATTGATCCATGCATTAGGAATAATGATATGTATCTTTGCGGCCAAGCTATTACGCAAAAAGGAGTTAATATATCGTGCAGTTGCATTAGACCCTCTAATATATTCTTTGGTACCTTCGTGTGTCTCATTAACACCATAAAACTCATCTACTGATTTTTCCCGGTGATGCGAAATAGCTGCATACTTATAGTTATCTACATCAGCCAAATTAAATTTCGGATAAATCTTAAAATTGGATATCCCATAATTCCAACGCCCAACAGCTATAAAACGAAAGTCACGATAGTATACCAAATCAGTAGCGGCATCTTTCTTTGTTGTGGCCAGTCTACAATGCCTGTTCTCCATCGTCTCAATACCAGCAACAGGCAGTGCTCCAAAGTTTCTACCGACCGAAAATCTCCACTTCACAAAGTAGTCACGAAAATAATAGAAGTCTTTAATAAGAGCTTTTGCGACTTCTTTATAGTCACTTTCAAGTCCACGATCTTTCCAACAATCCAGCCAATTCATGATTTCCGGACACTCAACCCATTCGCGCTTAAATTTACCATCAGCAAACACTGTTTTATACACTGCTGGTCCCTTTCCATACAGCATATTCATCTGCTTAGTAATTAAGCGAGGTAACAACCGGTTCTTTTTAAGATCTGCAGCTACCTCTTCACACTTCATGTTATTGTGTCCACGACTACACACTTGATAACCGTTAATCGTCTGCCATTGTAAATCAGGGAACGAATTGTAGTCTTCCACTGAAAAACCAGGATCTTCCATTCCTATACGAGGATTATCCCCAACCTGGAACGATATCACATTACTTTCATCGATGTAGCAACCATAGTCACCCAGCATCTTCACGTCACTCATAACCAATCGATTTTATGAAGTTTAAAATTATCCTGTGGAAAACCCATGTATCGAATCAGGATCCTGTAGCACATCTTTGGTTCTCCACCAGCATCACTGAAGAGGAACAAGTTCTCACCATCGATACTAAACCTTTCATGTGGCAACTGAGTCCGGAACTTACACCCCTCCCGGATGGTTAGCTTATCAGAAGCCTCTCCCTTTTGCCTTGAATAAGGAAAGAATGCAATAGTAAAACATCCATCAGGAAGCTTCGATATCTCTTTTGCCCATTGCAGTGCATGCGGTCCTGTCATTGTAGTTTCCATGCTCGAAAATACTTGTTTGAGAACACCTCCAAAAGGACCGGAAGAGGCACTCCCTCATATTTCCTGTAAAAAGAAGAGGGATGCACCTCACATCGAATTATCAGCGGGGCGTGGAGATAGGAGTCTGACGAAAAAAAAGAAATAAACTTTTGAAACGTAATTAGATTAGGTTTCAATAGATTAGCATATTTCTCAATGTCAAACAGGGCTATTATTATGGATAAAGACAAACTTTTCATAGAATTAATAATTAATTTATAGAGAAATTATCCGGTAAATCTATCGGGATTGATGATAATTCACTTTGAACACGGTCACCGTAACGTCCAAAAAGTAAGTAAATAAGTGCACTTGGTATCTGTGTTGTAAGCCCGGCTTGAAGTTTAAGCGGTACTTTCACTTCTGAATTTTTGTCCAATTCAATACGACCATCCGTTTTTTTAAGGGGAGATAACATAATAGCACTACATAAATTTTTGCACTCGTTTTCGTCGATAAGAACGCGGGGTAATGCGTTACTGCGATTGCCAAAGATAAGAAGCAAGAGCTTGAACTGTTGCCAGTGGTAAACTGTCGCCTGGCCTTCGTTCATCAGCTCAACAGTAAAGCCGTAAGACTCCAACTCTCGCTTGAGAATACGGGAGTCGGTAGTTATCTTTTCCAAGTCCTCTTTCTTCTTGTTGCCGGCACGGTCCGGATATAGAATGATATGTTTATTGACAGCATCCTGACCAAAGAACTCGTAGAACTGACGGGCAAGCTCAGGCTGTTCATCCGGATAGTAACAGAAGAACTCCTTCAGTATCCTGAGTTCTGAACCATAGTCTTTCTCCTGGCCAACAACCAGACTGGAGAAGTGTCCGGGATCATAACCAACAAGTAGTTCATCACGCTTATTATAATGCTTCAAATAACGGGCTGTTAGAATAAAGTGTTCCCGGAGGTCGAGCTTCAGGATAGACTCATAAATATAACTGTCGGAAAATTGGTGAAACTCTTTTTTATAATTAGCGAAGAATTTATTTACAACTTCTTTGTGTCGAATAGCACAGATAGAAGTAAGAAACTCGTCTATATCAAGAGTTTCAAGCTGAGTTTTAAAGAATTTAGGGCCTAACACTTCCTTGTTACAAAACGAACTGGCACGCACATACAATGTAGCATTGCGACGCATATCAGCAAGACGAGGTTTCCATAAGTCAAGAGTTCGCTCTACTTTCTGAAGTTCGAGACGGATAGCTTCGAGTATAACCGGATTCGTTGTTTGTTTCTGTTGGGCAAACAGCTTGTAACGCTTGTACATAGCTGCATTAACATGCAGAGAAACTGTAGCAATTTCCTCAAGAAGTGCCTGGTCAATATTGTTTTCATACTCTTCGAACCAGTCATCTTCGCCAAGATCTACACGAGCTGTATCGGACACACCTGTTACCCCCTGATAATATTGCGACATACGGATCTCGGCAGAAGATCCACGAAGTGACGGAAATAGTCGCGTCTTTAACTTCTCACCTTTATTGTGTTTCATCTCTTCAATGAAAGCATGCACACCTGAACGACCGGCGACAGACTCTGGTTGGTCAGAGCTTACCATCTGCAAGTGATGGCCATCACGAAACAAAATACTGTGTTTAGGATAGGCAATAGGGTAACGTGGGCGGCGAAAGTGAGATGGTATCTTAGCCTCTCCCACCACATAGTCTATGCCATATTCTAACATCGGACGAACACGACCAGCAACGGTGACAGGGCGGGAAAAGTACGCTTGGATATTAGGCCATACATTGGTCATTAGGGCAATATAAGTTTTGTGTACCAGGAAAGAAAGTTCTCCAGGCATATCATTTGCTACCCGGATAATACGCGGTCCCATAACACCTTCAGTCTTACCAACAGCACGAGCACCTTCAACAAAGATATTGTTAGGATCCAGAACATTCACCTGAATCTGCATGGAGTTCATGTAGTAACTTTCAAAATAGGCAGTGGCATCGAAGGTATCACAGCCTGCAGAAAGCTTCGTTTGAGATTGGGAATAGAGTTCTATTGACATGACTATTCTTCGTTTACTTCTTCAAACTCAGCCTCTTGAATGTCAGCATCACGTAAGAGGCGTTTTTTCTCTTCTTTCTCGATGGGAAGCTTATCAATCAAGTTCAAATAGAAACCTGCGTTATGCTTGGACGCTATCTCTTTCAACGACTTCTTAGAGTACCCGAGTTCCTCCGGAGTGATATCCGGAGAAATCAAGAAAACAACACCAAGATCACGATCAGCTTCAGCAATTTCCGATGCCCGTCGGCGACATTCGGCGGCAGCATCATAGCACTGTTTCTGTGTTTTGTAATCACCGCGAACGGAACATAGCTTCGCAAGATCTTCATATTTATCTGCATAATTGGACTCCCAAACTTTGATAGACACATTATTATCAATCGAAAAGTAGTTGATGGCAGCATATATACGTGCTTTACAGGTACGTTCATCAAGATTAAGATGCTGTAAGGCATTAATGCGCTGCTTTAGTAATTTAGCAGCACGGGTAATGTTCCGTTCGTATTCGTATATTTCAGCAGCCCATTGCAGCTGCTTGAGGAAGAGTTGCACATCAGCCGGTATGCCATCGCTTTTCCCTGAAACCAGGAAAGCTGATATCATATCTGGATGTATCTTATCAAGTATATCAAGTTGTGTCATACGCCGAATAAATTCTTTCGAAGTTCAAGTTCTATACGTTCATTTTTGCGGGTTTCTAAAGCAGTAATAGCATCAATCTCTCCAGATTCAGCGCGTTTCGCCAACTCTGCATCAATATTGTACTCCCCCAAAACACGCCCATTGTTGTAAGCATCGTTATAGACATCACCAGGCAGAGTGATCCGGATACTAAGAGCTATTTTTTCATTTCCACGCAAACCCAAGAGATTGCAGATGCGATCTGCAGAGTATCCAAGTGCGCCAAACGTACGCACTTGAGAGACATATTCGTCACCAATCAGAATGGCTTTATCTACATCAGAAGTGGGTGTCAGATTTTGTTTCATGAAATAATTTTAAAAGTATCTTCAACAGTGAGAAGTTCACCACCACGAATTAAACGAACTGGCTGTTCCGGGAACATTGCACGATACCTATGAACTGTGCCTGAAACGTAACGAGGATCTATCTCCATTGCGCGACAGATACGGTCGGTTTGTTGACAAGCCATTAGAGTGGAACCTGATCCGGAAAAGAAGTCTGCTACAATTTGTCCAGATGTACTGGAATTACAAATAGGATAAGCTATCAGAGCAATAGGTTTCATTGTCGGATGGATAGCATTACGTTGCGGTTTATCGAAGTTCCAAACAGTAGTCTGTTTTCGATCTGAATTCCAAAAGTGACCAGCTCCTGGTTTCCATCCATATAAACATGGTTCGTGTTGCCATTGATAATCTTGGCGTCCCATGACCATACTGTTCTTTACCCAAATACAACATTGTGCTATTTTGAATCCTGCTTTCCTAAGAGAGGCACGAAAATTCTCACCTTCAATATCAGCATGGAAAACATAATAGGATCCACCTGGCTTTAAGATAGAATACATAACAGTAAACACCTGCTTCAAAAAGGTTATAAACAAATCGTTCTCCATGGAATCGTTTTGAATGGTGAGTTCATCTTCTGTACCACCTTCATAAGCGACATTGTAAGGTGGATCAGTTACAATTAAGTCTGCATAATGACCATCCATCAGTGTTATGACATCTGATTTTAAACGACAATCACCGCACATTAAACGATGTTCACCAAGTAACCAAATATCACCCGGCTGAACAAATACAGACTTTGTATCGTCTTCAGCCGGAATTGAAAAATCAATGGCATCTTCTTGGATATCGGTCGATTCGTGTTCTGATCCGAATAGCGGAGTTGTTACTTGACCGAAATCTATTGCTTTCACTTCATAACCAAGATTGAACCGGGAAAGAGTATCGGTATCGATATTGTATTTTTTGAAGAGTAAGGTATCCGGGTTCTTAGTTGCAAACTCAGAGTTGTAGGCTGCAATCTCCTCGACAGCCTCTTTCTTGTCCGAAGCAAATATTGGTTCATACGGAATCTCCGGGATGGTAAAGCCGGATTTTCGTAGTGCAAGTAGTGCCTTTCGACGTTGATGGGCATCGATGATCCAGAGTTTTCCGTCCGGGTCCTTCCAAGCCTTAAATGCATACTTGAAACCACGAGTGATGATGAGCATCTGTAGTTTCGATAACTTATCAGGATCCGACTTTTTGAAGTCTTCCTGAAGCTCTAAGAATGAATCCAGCGGGGCGGTAGGCAAACCACCCAAATTAAATACTTCTATTAGCTTTTCCATGATCAATTTTTATTTGTTTATTCGATAAATGTTATTATCCAAGTAACAGAAGTCTCTTACTTAGAATCTGAGAATAGTGATCCATCGTGAAGTATTGCTCTTCCATTAATGCTCTCATTTCAGTATTAAGAGTTTTAAATCTGTCTGACGCAATAAAAATCTTTAGCTTGCCAATACGTTCATCAAGCTCTTCCTTTTCATCAATAATTCGCTGTACAAATGATTCCATGATTAATTTTTATTTGTTGTTGATTCGAGAATGGCTTTGAATAGTGCTTCGCGCTCACGATGACGACGAAGGTTTTCTTTGTCCTGAGTGCGCCGACTGTCACGGTCGGCCCGTTTCAGGTAGGATTCGTATCTGCGGATGTTGTCGAGTACATTTTTATGACGCCGCAGAAACTCTTGCGGATCTTTCCGTAACAGATCCTCCAGTTGTGCTCTCTCCGACTGGTGGGCTATGAACGGATGCTTGTAACGGAACTTCCCAGTATCGTTGAACGACTGCAGCTCTTCAAACGCCAGAAGATTACGAATACGTAGTTCGGCCATATCAATGACCGCTTGTGTAGTCGGTTTCTTATCCAGCTGTTCGTCGAGCTGCTTCATTTGTTTCCAGGTTACGATCCGGTCGTTGTAGATGATCGTGGCTGTCTGGACTTGCGGGTCGGAGAGGTTGTCCCAGTCGATTTTCGGGTACTCTTCCCACTTTTGGACTTTACTTTCGGATTTGAAACCGGTTTTGAAGTAGTGGCTACTTTTTTTTTCTCTTGTTCAAGCGCTGCTTCAGCATTATCCGCACGCTCTTCGGCTTCCTCTGCACGAAGTTCGGCTTCTTCTGCACGCTCTTCAGCTTCCTCTACACGAAGTTCTGCTTCTTCTGCACGTTCTTCAGCTTCCTCTACACGAAGTTCTGCTTCTTCTGCACGTTCTTCAGCTTCCTCTGCACGTTCTTCGGCTACTACTGCATGTTCTTCGGCTTCCTCTACATGTTCTTCGGCTTCTACTATTTGATCGGTTACATCAGATATCTTATCTTGCTGATCTGCATCAGAAGATTCAAAAGTTACATTTTCAACCTTTTCAGACTTCTCAATGAGAAGTATTTCAGTCTCCTTTTTGGAGGACTGAGAGCCATTAACTACATTGGATTTGGAAACAGGTGGACGGCGATTATTACGAATCTCATCCCGCTCTGCAACATCGAGTAATTGGTACAAGATCTCGTTAGCATAACGTTGCGGACTTCTCGAAAACTTTCTCAGAAGAGGATGTGAGGGAGTCTTCTGAGTTAAGAGTTTTAAGTCTAAAGAAGCTGCATCCGGATTCTGAAGTTCAGAAAAATGTTTTTGCTTTTCTTTGAATGAGTACATTTTAGTAAGTATTAAGAGCAGATTTCTCTGCTCTATGAATAAATAAACTATGCTGTCTGAATACGGGTTCCAGGAACCTCGACGAGAGTAGTAGTATCCATAATCCGGAATGTAATCGCGGATCCTGCACGGGCGGTCCATGTAGCTCCATCTTCAAGAACGAATGATGCTCCATCAGCAATTGTAGCGGCTTTGTCAGTACCGGTACCTTCAAGAGTTATATAACGACCTTTGTCATTTGCGGTGATTCCAGATACAGCAGAAATGGCATAGGTGGCAGCAGTGCCATCCGGGATTTCATATCGGTTGCTTTCTGGCTTGATGGCAAGTGTAGTGGCTGAAGCCGTATGTTTTGCTGCCGGAGTACGAACGATGGCACCGGTATATTTACAATATTGATCAATAGAGGTACGCTTGAAGGTAAAGGTGACATAACGCCCATCTTTATCATTCTTTGCTTCAAACGATTGCAGGATCATTGGCCGGTCGTACTCACCGATAATGTACCACTGCTCCTCTCCTACTTCTTTGAACAAGACTATAAATTTACCCCCAGCGTGTTCTTCGATAAAGTTGAGCAGCTGATCTCGCATCCCCCCCATAATGATTACAAAGTTGTTTTCTCCGGATGTGGTAATATCCCCTTTCTCTCCAGTAGCTGTATATGTAGGTATATCATGGGCTTCGAAGTACTTCATATACTCACCGGCTTTCATCGGAATGGTACCAACTTCGCGATTGGCATTCTTTTTGGGAAACTTCACATCAGGGTTAATCTGGGAAAGTTCAATCAGATACACTTTATATGCAATATTAGAACCGTGCGTCTGGCGATCCGAAACATCACCCACATCACCGATGATCATCATAGTTGCCAATGATGTACCACCAAAACCGGAGATACATAAAAATGAGTCCGGGTCCATAAACATGCCAACAACAAAGACGATAGCCAGGAGCATCATCAATGAGAGGAAGAACCTGACAGACATTTTACGAGCGTACTCGTTACCCTTTTTATAAGGATTGGAAATTTTTCTTGCTTTCATAAAATTTTCATTTAAAAAGAAGGGCGGGCCATAAAACCCGCCCACAAACAACTAACTTATTAAAACACACATGAAAAATGGACTATCGCACGCCGGGAATGTTCGGTTGGAGTGCTGCGTTGACCTTACGATTGCCTCCTACCTGACGTTCAAGTTCGAGGAAGTTTCCTTCGTCATCGAGAATCACCATTATATAATCGCCAACTTTGGTTGGAGTATATGCCTCAGTGATATTTTTGAACTTTTCAGATTTCGCGATTGTGGTGGCATTGGTTGTATTGCCACACTCAATAACATAAGCGACACCTTTTTTTGCACCGGTGATATCGGTTATGGCAGTCTCTTTGGTATTCTCGACAGTAATTTGCCAAAAGCCAGCCTTTGCATCGACTGTGGTAGCATCAGCTGCCAAGTCAACAGAAAATTTATTCATAAAAATCTGCTGCCATTCATAATTGTTTGCCTGCATTTTCTCAAAGGAATCAAAACGACGGCCAAGGAAGGCAGCTGCCGTACCTTCTTTCCAAGTGGACCATGCTTTCACAAGTTCCATGTCTTCCTTTGCTTTAATGGCAAACATCTCACCCGGAATATATTCAATAAACTGAAGGTTTCCAGGAACGTCCATCATCATGAAAGGCAGTTGCCCCAGATATGGCAGCCAAATGATACGGATGGAGGTGTCAGGAACCGTATTGAGATAACTATCGGGACCTGTAAAGTCAGTATCTCTTCGATACGTATCACGAATATTTTTGATCCACCAAGGTTGATGAAGTTTATTCAGATAAAGAACATGTTTGTCCAGATCCATATCTTCTGTACAAGACGCAACAACATCGGAACAAAACTCCTGAACGGACTCAAGCATATCAGCTGAAGTATAAGAACGATAAGATTCATTATCATGCAACAACAACTTATTCTCGTGGACATAGCGGAGTAAGGTGTACAGAATTCCGGTACCGGCGTTTAAATAGCTTCCCGGAACACCAGATTTCGGTTTCACATAAATACCGCGCATACGACGTTTGTTTTGTTCTACTTGAGCAGTCTCAAGCGAATTGAGAATACAAAACTCAATCATAGACCACTTAATAGGATCGGATCCTTCTTTATTAAGATAGGCGATATACATGCGTTCGAGCTCTTTCATGGGTCCAAACTTTATCTTGATCATTGCATCGTCTACATGCCCCATCTCATTCTCGAGTTTCATATCACCTTTCCAGATCTCACCTACCTGATAAGCCTGGGAAACCTCAGAGAAGAAGGCGTTGAAAACAAGGTCATGATCTTGAATACCATATCTTACGGGGAAGTACTGTGTAAGATCGCGTTTAGACAATACACGGGCTATCAGATAATCCTGACGAAGAACTACATGCTGATTTCCTACACCTGCAGTATTGACCTCTTCATAGTTTGTAACAAACTCACCGGCAGCAAGACGTTTGGGGTCAAGCATGCTATTGGCATGCAGATAGTTGTAACGTTTCTGTAAAGAACGTGAATAGGCAACAGCCTGTTTTCGGAAAGTGACTCCATCTGTTTCTTCGTCAGCATCATCGAGACTGGATGCCGCGCGAGGATTAGCGGTAATCTTATTCCAACGATAATCCATGGAGAACATAGAATTTTCAACACCGAAAAGATACTTAGAAGTACTTGCCGGCCCCATGAAACTAACTGTTGAAACACGAGCTTCAGATAAAGGAATATCTGCAGCGGCCTGACTTTTCATAGTGGAAACAAGGTCACTGACGGTTTGAGTCAATTTAACAAGTGTTTCAGGAGTAGCCGGAGTTGATGATGACTCTGGTGCCTTCGGGTTCTCTTGCTGAGTGTCAGAACTTTCCTGATCTTCACTGGTAGAAACTCCTGAAACAATTCCAGCAAGAATAGCTTGTGCCTGGTTTAACGCGTCCTGATCAAGAGGATTCTGCTGTGCAGCTTGTTCGGCTGCCATATCGTCCTGAAGAGTTACCTTATACTCCTGCTGGTATGAGTTGACAATAGATTGCCAATCCTCATTAGTCAAGGTATTGGCCTTGGCTTTATCGAAGAGTTTAAGTTTTTGGAGTACGGTTTGAATTTTTTCTTTTACATTCATACTGATAAGAAATTATTGATTATACATAGCTGAGAGCACGCTGTTTGAGTTCCTCATTGTCGAGATATTCCTGTCCGAGGCGGTATGCTTCGGAAATAGCTTGAGGAAGAGTGAGGATATTATCAATGAGACCGTTAGTTACAGAATGAGTTGCATCGAACGTTTCTCCCCTGAAGATCGGATTATCTTCAGGGGGATCAGTTTCAGTCAGTTTAGTCCGGGAACGTTTCACTTCGGAAATAAACTGTTCGGCAAGAGGATCCAGTTCTTCACTGATATACTGTTCCTTATTACCGGCACGCAGGTCTTCATATTTTTTATTCTTCAGATCGGAATAGTTAGATTTGGCTGTAATATGTTTAACTCCAAGACTTTCATAATAGGATGAGAAATCCCAGTAATCTGTCATAGTGCCAATACAACCAATGGAATCATTCTGAGTAAGTGCATTGATTCTGGTACCATGACATGCGATATAATATCCGGCAGAAGCACAACATCGCTCGATCAATACTTCGATTGGCTTTTTAAGGGAACTTATTGTTTCAGATAGCCGGTCAAGGTACCAGGCTTCACCACCCGGCGTATTAATATGTAAGAAATGGGTAGCAATGGCCGGATTGGATTCGGCAGCTATCAGATCCTGTTCAAATTGTTTGCTTGAGAAATACCAACAAGATGAAGAGGTTACAATTCCCCAGATACGGTGATAAGCTATACTGCCTTCAGGCAACTCTTCAGAAGAGAAGTCATCTGTTATATTGATACCTTGGGCTTCAGCATGAGTTTCGATACTCTTAAGAAGTTTAGATAAGGCTTTTTTTGAAAGCTCTTGATAGGTAGGAGGATTTTCATTAAAGAAAAATGCTCCCGGTAACGGACGGTCAGCCGAGATCAATGGAAAACATTCCATCATCGCGGAGGTATAACCCTCTGCGGTGATAAGAAGTTTGTTTGAAAGAAGAAGCTGGCGAAGATAAGTTCTGTTCATCTGAATATCTTTTCAGCGAAGATAGAGGATGAACAGAAGGCTATGAAGGACGGTAAACCGTGGCTTTATGGAATAAAGGGAGAACGGAGCATCTTACACACAATATTAAGAGTTGCAGTATTAAGGTACGGAATTATAGTTACCGATGCCGGGATATCTGTTGTTCCGAGATTAATAATCCGATTGGAAGAATCACGGAGATGTACAATCACCTGGCGCGTGACAGAAAATTCACGTACTATATCAGAGTCGGGTAATTCTATGGTGATATCTTTATCACAATTAAAGCAATTACCAGCAGATGTTTTTTCGATAGTGTAATTAAAATCAAACGGATCAGCAATGAAGGTATAAGATGATTTCTTCATTTTATTCTTCGGAGTTACTGAAATGATAATGGATAGTTCTTTCATAATTAACATAATTAATTTATAATCAACAAGTTCGCCACACATAGGACATTTTGTCCGCCATTTTGGGACAAAAAGCATAGTCTGGTCGGTGATTTTTCAGCCGTTTTTTAACTTCTTTTTATATTCCCGACGTCGTTTCCTCTTACGAATATTCTCACGCCACCGATAGAAGTTCTTTAAAAGTGCATCTTCAGATATACTCTCTATACAATAAGAACACAGGAAATTATGAACTATATCCAGATTGTTAAATTCGTGTCCGTTCTGATCGTTTTCGTCCATTACAGAATGAAGTTCACGGTTAAACATACGACGTATTTCAATTTCTATGATCCTGGCTGATCTTGAAGAGAGGTAATTATAAACCAAAGGATCTTTCCCGATACGCCGTTCGGGAAGGATAAAAGTCAAATTGCCATTGTCGACGGGTGACTGATCTGAACGCCTTTTAGCCATCAATGTCCATATGATGTGATACAGGTCCGTATTGTCGGGAATACGAAAAGGTTCATCAGAACCATTGTTAAACTTTCCGCGAAGATATTCTGCAAGGTATGGCTCAATTTGAATACTGGTGGTAATCATGGCTTTTTCTCTTATTATTTTTTTGAAATAGTTTTTATTCGTTTTTGCTTCCAACTGTCCAACCGTCCAACATGGGGTTTGAATCAAAACTAAAGTTACTGATTTCTATTTAGTTATGCAAATTTACTCAACTAAAGTTTATGTTGTTGGACGTCCAACACGTCCAACAAAACACATTTTTGTTGGACAGAACGTAATTTTCAATGTTGGATAGTAGAGAGAGGTAAATCCAACACGTCCAACAGCGTCCTACAAAACAACAGATGTGTAGGATATATATATACTTTAATAAAATAGATATACTACTATCCTACAGGCTTTTACTTTTTAAAATGTTTTTTCTTGTTGGACTGTTGGACGGTTGGACGTACTTTATGAAAAGTTTTCTTTTCAAAACTCTCGCTTCTATGTTCCCTCTTTTTTTATTCAGGGGGTGTGGGGGATTGAAATAGGATATCATAATAGATAGTGTTAATTAGGGTGAGAAATGTCCGTATATTGGAAAAGAGAAAAACAAAGATTCCCGCCGGGTGAGCAGCGGGAATCGAGATGCATTAGAGTTCGCCAAGTTCTTGTTGGCTTTCGTCGTCAGGCTTTCGCTGAAGGTCGATATCATACAGTTCGCGAAAGATATCGTAGTTGAGGGCGATACAACTTGAGTTCGTGGTCTGCTTCTCCATCTTACGCACCATGGTATTATCAATCTTGACACCTTCTTCCGGTCGGAAAGGAAGATTCTCATCCGCGACGAATCCCCCCCGAGGTACTTCGACTACATCGTACCAATTGAAACGGCGGGCATGGATCAATCCGATGTAACTGGGATGTGAACGAAGGTTCTGTTCGATAGTGGATTGAGTGGACTCCTCACTGTTGTAGGAACTGCGGGCAAACTGTGTGTAGATCGGACTGAGGCGTAGGAACAGAACACGCGTACCGGCAGGGAAGGTGACTTCTTTTTTCTCGCCGCCGGGGAGCTTGATAGTAACGCGATCCGGGGTGTCGATCGTGAAGTCGCGGCCTTCGCGAACGGCCTTGCTGTCGATCATAACGTCCATGGCCTTAAAGAAGGTGGCGAGCTTATCTGTCTTGCTGATCAATTCTACCTGGAACTTAATCTTGTCGCAGGCAATTTTAAAAAAACTTTTGTAAGTAAATGGCAATTTCATATCTGTATAATTTTCAATAAGTTTACATGTGGCTAAAAATAATGAAGCGGTTTTCATTAGACGGTCAATTTCTCCGGCATTGATAAGTGCTTCTTTCAGTTCATCATAGCACTGTTGTTTGAGGGCTCGGAAATTATCCATGACAATGGGGCGAAGCTTCAGAATTTCAAATAGAACATTGGATAGCCCTACTTTGGCGGGATCCTCGATGTCCTTGAGTTCATTAAATAGCTGAACTTCCTCCGGAATACGGTTTTTGGGTTTCGGAACCTCGCAGACGATGATACGGGACATAAGGGCATTGTCATCACGCTGGGGTGTCTCCTGCCCGCAAATGATAACCGGGGCGTATATTTTCTCGACTTCTATTTCCTTACCGGATGTACCCTTCCTTTTTTGACGGCCATCGCCATCGTAGACAGCACCTTTCAGATACTGAAATATGATGTCCTTTATATCTTTGTTGTTATACTCATCGAGTACTGCAGGGACATCCCGGAAAGTTGAAAGAAGAGAGGACAACGCAGGAAGCGTACCCGTATTTAGGTTGAAGATCGGAATCTTAGGAGAGATGAACAAAGACCGTATCGAAATGGCAATCTGTGTCTTTCCGGAGGACATAGGACCCATGAAAAAAGGAGCAGTGAACAGGCGGTCGATGTTATGGATGTTACTACGGAAGGCGCACATGATAGCAAAGAGAATAGCCCATTTTCCATTGTCATTGATCTTATATACTTGATCCATCAGACTTGCCCATCGTTCAAAAGAACACTGTTTCTCGGCAGGGATATCTTTATATACCAGTTGCGAAACAAGTTCGTACTTTTCGGATTGGTACCCGGAACCGGCATATATAGTGGAGAATGCAGGAAGATAATAGTTCTTGTTATTGTGGGTAACAACCCCAAGCTCGTTGACCGGGTCAAAACGTGCTTGTTCATCGACAATGTGGAATATTCCGTTGGAGAAAGCAAAAAACATATTACTCTCTTGGCGAGATGCTCCATCGGATTGTTGATTTCCATAAGTCATTATTTCATAGCAGGTGACAAAATGCCGGGACATATACTCTTTTATCTTAGTCCAATGTTTCTCTTCTCCGGAGGTGAAGTTGACGGCCTCTAATTGGATCAGCTCCTCTTCGATAGTTGCTTTCTTAAGAAGTGCCCTGGAAGGGATTTCAATATAAAGTGGATTTTTGTAATACCGGCGATTAATCTTGAGTACCCTCTTATTGGCGTCTTTATCATCGGAATAGATATGTAGAAGAGGGGTCATGAAGAAATCGGCCACCTGCAGATGACCTCCTTTTTCTTGCCGGAACATGTAGCACACGGGCTCGCCTTCTTTATTAAGCTTGGGATAAAAGCCACATTGCCGATACATTTCCTTGTATTCCGGGTTATCATCGACATAACCGGGAAGTTCATCCGGATCATAATCTTCTTCATCATCATCTGTACGCTGGGCATTGATAGCCATCCGGGATTTTCGTTTGGCCAAGTAGGGCTTTAGAATTTCATTGAAAGCTCCCTTATTTAAAAAAAGACATTCGTAAAAAAACTTAAGATTAACGATCCTGACTGAATCGTCCGCGTAGCTAATCAGATCAGCACAACGTTCGATAAAAGGAGTACGTTCACCGAAGTAACCCGGAAGGAATTTGCCATGTAAAAGTACATAATATTTTATAAATGTAAAGCTTTTATCAAAACGTTGTACTTCCTGATTATATCCTTCTTCATCTTCCTCTTCTTCCGGTTCTTGTTCTCCAGCAGGAAGTGTGACTGTAATATTAGTCATACCGGCCCGATATATCATAGTCAGGGCAGAGAGGTATTCGGACTCGTCACCGTCTTTATTGATAGATAACCCGTAAGAATCGGTAGTAAAAAAGGTACATTCACGACGGATCTCCTGAATGTCTGTCGCTGATGGAATACCATTGATCAGAAGTATTGGCAGATCACCATACGCATTAAGAAATTCCGAGAAATCACAGGTTAAAATACAGGGTTGCCCTTCTTTACGCAAATCTTTAATCAAATCGAGTCCATAAACTCCGGGCTTCAGTTCTTCTTGTTTCGGAGCATCTTTCAGGTTACGAAGGATATCGCGAACTTTACGACCCAGGATTTCCGTATTCATATCAAATCGATCAGCCAAAGCACGTATATGGTTCAGCCGTGAAGTCTCTGAAGATATGCAGGAGATAAGGTTGCATATCGTGTTGAGAACTTCTTCCTGTTCATTCGGATCCGGAACCGGATTGTTATCTAAGAAGACGTCTGCAAAATAAGTGGGAAAATCTTTACGATGATTCAGTAACCATTTAGCAGTATTATCCTTCTCTTCAGAAGCAACATTATCCGGATCCTTGCCTTCAGGAAGACGAACACATTGTACTGAAAATCCAGCACGCAAAAACAATTCACAAATCCTTAAGGAGGCTTTAATTCCTGCCGGATCCGGATCATACACAAGTGTGACAGATTGGGTAAAACGACTAAGTAATCTTATCTGTTCCGGGGTAAAAGCGGTACCGGAACCAGCAACTGTGTTTTCAACTCCTGCAGCATGAAGGGACATTACATCGAACTGCCCTTCGACCAAATAAGCAAAAGTCATACGGGAAATAGCCCGTTTGGCTTGATAAAGACCGAAGAGCTGTGTACCTTTTTTGAAAACAGGTGTATCACCGGTATTTACGTACTTCCCTATATTTTCCTTTGGAGTAATGAAGCGTCCGGAAAAACCTATGATGTTTCCATTCAAATCAATGAAAGGAAACATGATTCTATCCCGGAATACATCATAAATGTACTTCCGTTCATTCTCGGCCAGAATACCTACTTTTTTCAATATGGTTTCTGAATAACCGGCCTGAATCAATTCTTTATGTGCAAGGTTCCCTTCCGGAGCATAACCAATCTGAAAGTTCTTAATGACTTTATCGGTTAATATAAATCCACGCTGATCAAGATAATTCTGTGCCTCCGGAAGATGCTTCTGAAAAAAGATTCCAGCGGCCCGAAGAGCGATCCTCATGGCTTCTATATCTTTTGCCTTTTGAACTTCTTCTTCCGTCAGCTCTTTATTTTCTATCTGTATTCCAGCTTTCCTGGCACACCATTCAAGTGCTTCAGCAAAGGAGAAGTTTTCATGTTCCTGGACAAAAGCGATAACGTCTCCTCCTTTATCACAGACAAAACATTTAAAGGTTTGCCTGGCCGGACTAACTGTCATTGAGGGATGGCTATCGGGATGGAAGGGACAGATACCAACATAACTATTGGATCCTTTTTTCTTGAGAGAGACAAATTCACCGATGACATCAACAATATTTAATGCTGACTTTACACGGTCAATGGTCTGTTTATCAATCATAATTCTCATTATTAAATATGTTCAACTGACGCGCTTCGAAAGCTTCTTGGAGAGTAATCCCGAAGTAATCGCAGAGCGAAAGATATTCCTCTTGAGTGATAGGTTTACGCCCGTAATATAAATCCCAAAAACGCATCTGATTAATGCCAACGGCCTTATAAAAGGGACGGTTGGGCATGAAATTCTCCGGATGTTTGAACTTCATGCGCAATATTTCTTGCACCAGATTTCTTTTCACTACCTGGCGAACGACGATCTTACGTCGATGCATGAATAACTGAACCGCCAATTCGGACCGGCTGACATGTTCGGCCATTTCTGCCAAAGTTGCTTTTCCGGCATTCTTCCGGATATATTCTTCCTCTTCAGGAGTCCATCTACCGTTATTCATCTTCTTTTTCTGTTATAAATTCGACAATTATCTTCAGTTAGTTCATAATCCGGATGGCTATCGATATAGGTGGAGCAAATGCCAAGAAATATTTCTCGACGATAAACCGGAACTGAACTTATTATATCATAATAATGGTTAGGCTGCAACTTATCCAAAGCCATGAAAACACGTTGCTTATATTCGCTAAAGCCTGCGGTACCCATGTTAAAAATGGCAACATCGGCCCAATCCGGATGAAGCGTTAGGCCAGATTCTGTTTTTCCTTCTCCAGTTTTTTCCATTCGGCTATTGTTGAAAGAGGTAAGTCAAAGTTGCGCTGGCGGATATTAGATCTCAAAGAGAAACAGGAACCGTTAGCATCCCAACGGACTTTCTTCTCATGGATAACTGTCTGGCGCTTTCCGTCAATGGTTACTTTTTTAGGGATAGGGACCGTCCCTTCAACCTTATGAACCTCGTTTTTATTCACATACTTAATTTCAATGATTGTATAGCCGCATGAGTTAATGGCGGTTTCAAATATATCTGTTGTATACATAACTATTTTGTTTTACGCAAATTGTTCTTTGATTTTTGACATTATGTAATCAAAATGTTCTCTAAACTCTTTTGTATGAGTAAACACAGGGGAATCAATGTCAGATGGCTTTAGCTCCACGATATTGGTGATGCGCTTTACATGCTCTGAATGAGCCTTATTATATCCACTTCTATAAGCACTCATAACCAATCCTCTTACATCCATTCGATCAATAAATTCAGGTTGAGGATCACACACCCTTTTTGAATATTCAATCGCCAGTACTGTTACTGTTTTCTTCTTCATATCTATTCTTTTTCGTACATTTCATCCCAATCTCCACACTCAAAACAAGTCCAGCCGAAAACAATATGTCCACAGCCGTCTGTTGTGACGGGATTCACCTCATGCTCCGTGATGCAATGGCACTTTTTGCAGTACATATCACGAACCTCATCGCTTACATCATCCAGCCACTCATATCCTGCTTCTTGTTTCATATTTATTCAGATTTACACTAATCAACAATAGTAAATTCAACTAATTCAGAGGGAAAAATATCAATTGCCCGTTTTTTACCTTCAGGTAAAACTGAAACTCTTGTATTACCCAAATATTGAAAGATACATTGTTGATATCGGTTAAGAACCTTAAACCGTTTCCCATTTTTCTCAATAACCATTCCTTTACAAACAGGTCTTCCTGTTGAATCAACCAACCACTTATTCAAAAAAGATTCTTCCAGTTGAGCGATTTTTTGTTTAAGTGGAGTAATCTGTTTTTTATAAGCATTTTCAAATACCATAATATCTGAATAAATAGCTTGTACCTCTTTCGTAAGTCGTTCAGCGTCCGCAATACGCTTATTATAATTTTCGTCTATTTCTTTCATTTCTGATTCGTATTGAACCATACGGCAGACATTCAACCGCCGTACGGCAATGTGATTACTCAACTATCATCCAATCATTAGCAAACATATCCTGCCAATCAGGTACGTAGTTTGTAGCCATGCAGCCACATTCTGCATCTGGATATATAACCAAACATTGTTCACGATAATGAATTGTTCCGTCCGCACACTTGCTGATTTCTTTCTTGGCTGCATCCGGTAGTGATTGCATCTTAGGAACAATATCCGATGCTATATCAGAGTTGATTTGCTTTACAATAAAGCATTTACCATCCCATTCTTTACGAGCTATATTGAAACCCTGTTGGAGAGCGACTAAAGCTTGCCCAAAGGGTAAATTTAGGTTTGGGACACTCAATTCAGTTTCCATAAACTCTTCAAAACGGCTCTTTGTCTGCGACATCTCACCTATGAGCAAAAGATAAGCGTGTTCATCCGGTTCTACGCAAGTACCGCTTTCTTTGTCAATGATGCAGCCGTCTTCTTCATCGGTCGTAAATCCTACGATGCAACCTACATTCTTTTCTCCGGTGTTTTTCTCTGTAAATTCTACTTTGTCGAATAAATTAAATTTTCTCATTTACTTATCAAGTGGGTTTTACAAAGCCGCCCAAGGCTATTTAATTCCTTTCTGTATTGGTTTAAACCTTTTCAGGATACGTTAATATTCAATTTTTCTTTCATGAAAGAAAATATATGCGCAATCACATCAACCGTCCACCCATCACCAATACATCCCGCCGCCCTATCTCTATCCAATACACTTGTATATCCATCCGGAAGAGTTTGGCAGCGTTCGAGCTCTATCTGATTGAGATAACGGCACGACTCCTTTACATCTTTTTCGTCAAACACAAGCGTTGTAAATCCCTGATCGAAATATCTGTAAAGCATTCTACTAACAGTCCTTAACGGTCTACTGTCACTTTCAAGTAAACATCTTGCTTTCTTCCTGTCAGCATATCCATGCGTAAGAATTGACTGCAAATATATTTTCCGATCCTTTGGAAGTGGTATGGCTGAATATTTCATACCAAACATATCTGTATGTTTAGGACCGATGTTAGTCCAATAGTATCTATTCCTTAATTGAGCAGAAACCAGTTCAGAGTTAATATTTGTTGCACAAACTCCAAGTTTATTAGATATAGTAGCATAGTCTGCTGCGGGCATTTCTACATTTTCCAAAAGAAAAAATGGAGCTTGGGTTTCGTTTAATCCTCTCATATATTCCCAAAACAAGGAGCTTTTATTACCTTGCAGTCCTTTTCTATCTCGATTGGCTTGACTCATATCTTGACATGGGGAGCCGCCAATAAACAAATCTATCTTTCCTATTTTCTTAAAATCAACATTGCGGACATCACCAAGTTGAATTGTATCGGGATAATTAGCTTGTGTTACTTTGATAGCATCTTCCTTGATCTCACAGGCGAAATACTCATCAACTTTTATTCCTGCTCGTTCAAGCGCAACACGACCACAGCTTATTCCATCGAAAACACTTACCACTCTCATTTTTGTTCCTTTCTATCTTGTTATTAATCAATTATAGACTTCATTTTCTTAGTTCGGGTAATTTCTTCTTTAGGATTGGATTTGTCTAAAACAAAAGGTTTTAAACATTCCATGCACTTAACGTTTGTCTTTCCTATCAGTTTATTTGTATTCCAAATATTCCAATGACCACATAAAGGACAATCCCAAATAAAACTTGATGGATATGCTCTCTTCTTTCCTGAATGAACCAACTTCCGAGGAATAACAATAGAACTTTCGCTCATATTTAATTTATTTTGAGGATTTTTCTATATAGACCGGGAATATTCCGGCCTATATAAAAATAAACAAACCCTAACAGGGGCTTTACCCTACAACTGTCCTTTCAGTTGGCTCTTTAAGTAATTAATAAAATGTGACTCTATATGGAGTCGTTTATTCTAAATAAGTCCTTTAGAAACAATACAATGGATTGTACCTTCATCATTTACAATTAATTCATCTGCACAGTGCGAACATATTGTATGCTCTTTATCAACCCACCAACAATTACCATAATTGGGATTATAACACGGATCATTATCCGTACAACCACAATATCGACAGACACCTGATTTATAACGAGGTTGAAACTTAATATCCTTCAAAGAAAGATATCGTCTCGTTTTATGATTTCTTCTCCTTTTTTTCATATATCAATTGCTATATAAATGAAGTATTCAATCACACGATAGAATAAAGCTAATCCCGCCCCAATTAGAAACAAACACCAACCGGCTATCTTTAAAATCTTTTTGATTTCTTGTTTTTCGTCTTCTGTCATCATGGTTATTTCATGTGGTTATTATGCCAGTAATTAATCATCTGAGAAACAGTCTTAACACCTATTTTAGCTTTGATATTTTCACGATGTCGATTGACAGTAGGAATAGATATTGCAAGTTCCTGTGATATTTCATCAGCTTGCATATTGGAAACTATTAAGCGGAATACCATCATTTCGCGTTCGGTTAACTCAGTGGTAAGTTTAGGCTTACAAATGACACCTTCATATAAACATTCACCGCGCATTGGACATTTGACTTCCTCAAAGTCATAATTTCCCATTGCATCAATATCATAATTGAATTGATCGTACTCGCCGAAATTGCATCTAACGAATCGATGTACAATACGGAATTCATAATACGTCCGGTTGCGAGAACTCTTCGAATAAATCTCAAGTAACTGATTATAAGCTTGTGTGTACCTATCACGAATCAAAGAAAGGATATCATCAATCAACTCTCGATCCATTTCTGTGAATGTACGAGCAGCTTTGTTCTCTTCTTTAATCATTACTTCTCCATCAGGAGTGTTGTAAAATTCTACATTCCGATATTTCATAATTATGCCTTTACTAATGTTGGAACCTTATAATCCAATATCATCTTTTCAAAGAGTTGCCGTTCTAATGGTCTAAATGAGTCAGTACGTAGTTTCGTATAAAAAGTGGTATACGCCATTCCTGTGGTATCCATATACTCTTTTCGGAGTGCAATTTTGTTTTCATCAGAGAGAGCATCGTAATGGTCTTTAAGTACCATTTTTTGAGATTCTTCTGTTTTTCCCATGTCAGTACAATTTTTAGTTCTATATTTATACTGCAAACATAAACAATAGTTGCTATAAAACAAAACTATTGTTTATAAAATAATCTATTAATTGTGTTATTTAGACAAAATATAAATTATAGTTATGTTTATAGGTGAAAGAATAAATAAACTTTTAGAAGAGAGGAAAATTACTAAGGTAAATTTATACACCTCTATTGGCATTAGTGGTCCGGGATTAGATAAAATAATTGCAGGTGCAAATGTAAGAGTAGGTAATCTTGAGAAGATTGCCGATTTTTTCAAAGTATCAATGGATTATTTTTTTGATAGAGAGGCAGATAACTCATCTATAAATATAGGTCATCACGTTAATGGTAGTGGAAATAATGTATCTGGAGATATTACTTTAAGTGAATGTCAAAAGGAATTAGTACATCTTAAACAACTACTTGAGGAGAAAGAAAGAACCATTCAAATTCTTTTAAAACAACAATAACAGCAATTTTAACACCGTAGCATAGTATATAAGGACAAATATCGGACAAATCAAAAAATATTAACCATAATTATGAAGAAGTAAGTAGTTAATTTTCAAGGTATAATTCCTCTATTTTTCAATAGAGGAAAATCCGATACTCTCCACCTCTTCTAAAGGTTATACAGCATAGTTTTTGTATCTTTCTATATTAATCACAAATATAAGTTATCATTATTACTAAGTCCTAAAGAACAATTTGGTATTAGAAGCACTATCAGATACTTTCATCAAGAGTTTTAAAGAAAGAAATATCATCATAAAAAATATTTCATTCATCTATAGATTGATTATAACTCTAAATTTTATAGTTTTGGAGCCTACAATTCAAACCACTTCTTTCATTTATAACAGAGAATAAGTAACTACCTCCACCCCAAAATTTCTATATAACAAGGCCCGTAAACTACTGAAAAAAAAGAGGGTGTCTAAAAATGAAGTGCACCTCTTAAAGATACTAATTTGAAAGCTAATCACAACTCTGCTCTTCAGATTGCATCTCATTCTACAGTTGCCAAAGATCTTAAATCAAAAATTAATCATAACTATACCTATAGCTCATTTAATACCATTAACTATAAATTAACATTACAGAATATCAACGCACTACATTATCCATCATAACACTCATTTGTTAAAACAGTAATTACACAATCACAGAACAAAAAAGCCATTGGAACGTTCCAATTTAAATTAGTAGATTAGGATTACAATACTTAATTATATAAAGTCATGAAAATAATAATAGCAATTATCATAGCAATAACTATATTCGCACTGATAAAATCAGCAATAAAAGCCAATAAGGTAAAGAAAGAAATAGATGTTGTTTCTCCACCAGACAATGATGCAGAAAACAATAAAGAACAAATGAACAAAAAAGGATAAAAAATCAATTGAAAATCACCACTGATCGTTCTGATAAAGGTTTTCACTCGGTCTGAAAAAGAAACTCCTTCTATTCAAACCGACGAAAACATACGCATAAACAAAATACCTGTTCATCATCACAAGATACTCATATAACAGTATTTACAGTATAAATCTGATTATTTTTCTGCCCACTCAAGGATCACAGGACTCTTCACATTTACCCCAAACAAATGTGTCTTTGCCAGTATATTACGTGCCAACTGCGCTTTATACTCTTCAGGAGCATACCGGAAATAAGCTTCTGCCGCTCTTACATGGGCAGCATCATGAATAGGAAACTCTCGTAATTCAGGTATTCCAAACTCTGAAGTATCCAACTCTTTTCGTTCACTCGTTGTCAGCTTATCAGATGACATTTTATGCATTTCACTCATAATGATTCATTTTTATTGTTACATATTACACAGCGTAACAGAAAACAGATCTATAAAGATTGGCGAATAAAGCAATATTAAGAAACAAGTGAGTTGTCGAAGAAGAAAAGAAGCATTCTCTCAGAAGAAGAACAAAGAATTAAATAAATCAAAAGGCTAACAAAAAAAAAGGCTATCTATCCCAGACAGCCAATCTTTGTTAACCTTAAATCTAATACTATGAAAAACACAGTACAAAGATACGGACTTTCAGGACACTTGCAAATATTCTGCATATATTTGTAAGAATTATAACATCGTTTAATAGATACCAGAAATTTGTTAACACTTCAATAAGATATTCATAAAAACAATAGCCTGTTTGGAAGCTGAATAAGATAAAAACCACTATCTTTGCAACGTTTTATACTGTAAAATAACAATAAACCAAAGATATGATAGCTAAGATTAACCAACTTCTCGAAGAAGTTGAAGCACTGAAAGCCACCAATGCAGAAGAACTTGAAGCACTCCGTATCAAGTATCTCAGTAAGAAAGGAGCCATCAATGACCTAATGGCTGACTTTCGTAATGTAGCGGCTGAGCAGAAGAAAGAAGTCGGCATGAGACTGAATGAACTAAAAACAAAAGCATTAGATAAAATCAATGCACTGAAAGAACAGTTTGAAAGTCAGGATAATGGCGCATGCGAACTGGACTTGACCCGTTCAGCTTATCCCGTAGAGTTGGGAACACGTCACCCACTCTCTATCGTAAAGAACGAAATTATTGATATTTTCGCCCGTTTGGGATTTAGCATTGCCGAAGGTCCGGAAATAGAGGACGACTGGCATGTATTTTCAGCACTGAACTTTGCTGAAGATCATCCGGCACGTGACATGCAAGATACTTTCTTCATCGAATCACACCCGGATATTTTGCTACGCACACATACTTCTTCTGTACAAACACGGGTTATGGAAGTGTCGCAACCTCCTATCCGTATCATTTGCCCGGGACGTGTATACCGTAACGAAGCTATCAGCTACCGTGCGCATTGTTTCTTTCATCAGGTAGAGGCACTGTATGTGGATAAAAATGTATCGTTCACAGACTTAAAACAAGTATTATTGCTCTTCGCCAAAGAAATGTTTGGTGCAGATACAAAAATCCGTCTGCGTCCGTCATACTTCCCATTCACCGAACCAAGTGCAGAAATGGATATCAGTTGCAATATTTGTGGTGGTAAAGGATGTCCGTTCTGTAAACACACCGGCTGGGTAGAAATCCTGGGTTGTGGTATGGTAGATCCGAATGTGCTCGAATCTAACGGAATTGATAGTAAAGTATATAGCGGATATGCTCTTGGTATGGGTGTTGAACGTATCACAAACTTAAAATACCAGGTAAAAGACTTACGTATGTTCTCAGAAAATGATACACGATTCCTGAAAGAATTCGAAGCAGCCTATTAAATTTACAATTGGACAATTTACAATTTACGATTAAAAAGACTTTGATTTATCAATAAATCAGGTAGACATCGAAATTTGTAAATTGTCCAATTTGTTATAAAAGACATAGTCTTAGAAGCAGCATACCAAAAAAAGTTGAAAGTTGAGAATTGAAAGTTGAAAATTACTATTCAGCATGATAGCACAGTCAATTTTCAACTTTTAATTCTCAACTAAATAAGTTCCCAATTTTATGAAAGACAGGCTCGTTACTCCCGGATATTGCCTTATACTAATGGCAAACTTCCTTTTGTATTTTGCCTTCTATCTGATACTTCCCATCCTTCCTTTTTATCTGACTGAGATTTTCCATACCGGAAATGCGGCAATAGGAGTTATTCTGTCGTGTTACACCATTGCATCACTCTGTATCCGTCCGTTCTCCGGTTATTTACTGGATACATTATCCCGAAAACCTCTTTACCTGATTGCTTATTTCATTTTTATTTCCATATTTGCCGGATACATGCTGGCAGGGGTATTGACCTTATTCGTCATGCTACGCATAGCACATGGATTAGCATTCGGTATGGTCACAGTGGCCGGAAACACGATCGTAATTGACATTACTCCCTCATCACGCCGGGGTGAAGCGGTAGGATACTATGGATTAATGAATAACACGGCAATGAGTTTCGGTCCCATGACAGGACTGTTCATGCACGATGCCTATTCATTTGAAACAATCTTTCTCTGTTCCTTTATTGCAGGAATATTAGGATTTATCGCTGCCTGCCTTGTGAAAACTCCTCCTAAACAATCCGTAAAACGAGAACCATTATCATTAGACCGCTTTGTATTAATAAAAGGAATACCTGCCGGTATAGCCCTATTACTGCTCTCTATTCCTTACGGAATGACAAGTACCTACATAGCAATGTATGCCAAAGAGATAGGTATTACACTGAGTTCAGGGTTATTTTTCACCTTTATGGCAGTAGGTATGGCCGTTTCACGTATGTTCTCAGGCCGACAAGTAGACAAAGGACGCATCACACAGGTTATCACCTTAGGACTATATCTGGTATCAATCTGCTTCTTCTTTCTTGCAGGTTGTGACAAACTGATGAAAATAAGCCCCGAATTCACTGAAGTACTCTTCTTTATAATCGCATTGTTATTAGGAGTAGGCTTTGGCACAATGTTTCCGGCATTCAATACTTTATTTGTCAACCTGGCACCCAACAGCCAACGCGGTACAGCTACCTCTACCTACCTCACCTCCTGGGATGTAGGTATCGGTATCGGACTTACAGCCGGAGGTTATATTGCCCAGCTGACTTCTTTTGATATGGCATATCTCTTTGGTGCCTGCCTGACAGTAGTTTCTATTTTTTATTTCAAACTGAAAGTGGCTCCTCACTATCATAAAAACAAATTACGATGAGAAAAAAAGAACGTTATGAGAAAGTAATCGCCTGGTTTCAGGAAAATGTACCCGTGGCAGAAACGGAACTGCATTACAACAATCCGTTCGAACTGCTAATCTCCGTCATCTTGTCTGCGCAATGCACAGACAAGCGTGTGAATATGATTACTCCACCACTCTTTCACGACTTCCCTACCCCGGAAGCATTGGCTGCCAGTACGCCAGAAGTTATATTTGAATATATCCGCAGCGTTTCTTATCCCAATAATAAAGCCAAGCATCTGGTAGGTATGGCAAAAATGCTGGTAAAAGACTTTAATAGTGAAGTTCCCGGCACACTGGAAGAACTGGTGAAATTACCCGGCGTAGGACGAAAAACCGCCAATGTCATCCAGTCTGTTGTATTCAACAAGGCAGCAATGGCAGTAGACACCCATGTTTTCCGTGTAAGCCACCGCATCGGATTAGTAGGTGCGAACCATACCACTCCTTTTAGTGTTGAAAAGGAGTTAATGAAAAATATCCCTGAGAAACTGGTACCAATTGCCCATCATTGGTTAATCCTTCACGGGAGATACATCTGTCAGGCACGTACCCCTAAATGTGACACCTGTGGTTTGCAAATGATGTGTAAATATTTTCAAGAAGCCAAAATTAAGTAGCAAGTAGTCAGAATTAAAGCCAAATGCCTACTAAATTCTAACTACCGACTGGTATATTCTAAAAAATTAATAGTAACTTTGCGGGCACTGAAAAAAAGAAAAACTAACACTTTTAAATAATAGAGTATTATGACAATAGACAAATTCAACTTTGCTGGTAAAAAGGCATTCGTTCGCGTTGACTTCAACGTACCCTTGGACGAAAACTTCAACATTACAGACGACACACGTATTCGTGCAGCTCTTCCTACTCTGAAGAAGATTTTAGCAGATGGTGGCAGTGTAATCATCGGTTCTCACTTGGGACGTCCGAAAGGCGTTGCTGATAAGTTCTCTCTGAAGCACATTGTTAAGCATGTATCAGACTTGTTAGGTGTAGAAGTTCAATTTGCAAACGACTGCATGGGCGAAGAAGCTGCTGTTAAAGCTGCTGCTCTGCAACCGGGCGAAGTGTTATTGCTCGAAAACCTCCGATTCTATGCTGAAGAAGAAGGCAAACCAAGAGGACTTGCTGACGATGCAACAGATGAAGAAAAAGCTGCAGCCAAGAAAGCTGTAAAAGAAAGCCAGAAAGAATTTACAAAGAAATTGGCTTCTTATGCTGACTGTTATGTAAACGATGCATTCGGTACTGCTCACCGTGCACACGCTTCTACAGCTCTGATTGCTAAATACTTCGACAAGGATAACAAAATGTTTGGTTACTTGATGGAGAAAGAAGTAAAGGCAGTAGATAAAATATTGAATGACATCCAACGTCCGTTCACAGCTATCATGGGTGGTTCTAAAGTTTCTTCAAAGATCGAAATCATTGAGAACCTGTTGAACAAGGTTGATAACCTGATTATCACCGGCGGTATGACTTATACATTCACCAAAGCTCAGGGTGGCCAAATCGGTCTGTCTATCGTAGAAGATGACAAACTTGATCTTGCTTTAGATCTGATGAAGAAAGCAAAAGAAAAAGGAGTTAATCTGGTATTGGCTGTGGATGCTAAGATCGCTGACTCTTTCTCTAATGATGCTAACACTAAATTCTGTGCCGTAAACGAAATTCCTGACGGATGGGAAGGTCTTGACATCGGTCCGAAGTCAGAAGAAATCTTCGCTGAAGTTATCAAGAATTCTAAAACAATTCTTTGGAATGGCCCAACAGGTGTATTTGAATTCGAAAACTTCACTCACGGTTCTCGCACAGTAGGCGAAGCTATTGTTGAAGCTACCAAGAAAGGTGCTTTCTCACTCGTAGGTGGCGGTGACTCTGTAGCTTGTGTCAACAAGTTCGGATTGGCCGATGGTGTTTCTTATGTTTCTACAGGTGGTGGTGCACTGCTTGAAGCTATCGAAGGAAAGATACTTCCGGGTATTGCTGCTATCGAAGAATAATAAAAAAACATCTTCATTATAATATAAAAGGCAGCTCTTTTTTCACACAAAAAAGAGTTGCCTTTTTCCTTTCCGATAATGAAAAAGCTACTGTTACTCAGTATATCTGCCCTCTTTATCCTTGCATGTCATAGCGGATCCAAAGAGGTAACGACCACACAAGTCAAGCTTCAATCCGTCACTTTAGGGTTGATGCCTACCATGGATGGTTTTCCGTTTATCGTTGCCCATCGGCAGGGCATTTATGATTCACTGGGACTGGAAGTAAATTTAGTGCGTTTTAATTCAGCTAATGACCGGGATGCTGCTCTTCAGGCAGGTCGCATTGACGGAATGATAACCGACTACCCCAGTGCTGTATTGCTGCAATTGCATCATCCGGGATTAGCCGTTATAATGGAAAACAACGGATATTTCTGTTTTATATCAAGCAAGAAAAGCGGAGTTAACCAACCGGAACAATTAAAAAAGAAAAGTATAGCCATCTCCCGCGGGACTGTGATAGAATATGCTACCGACCTGTTTTGTACAAAATCCGGTATCAAAACAGAAGAAATAAACAAGCCTGAAATAGCACAAATCCCATTGCGCCTCAATATGCTGGAATATGGACAAATAGAAGCTTCCTTCCTACCCGACCCTTTTGCAACCATAGCTATGAACGATGGAAACAGATCCTTGATCAGTACCCGCGAACTGAATATCCATCTCACCGGAACGGCTTTTACAGAAGCTGCACTACAAGAGAAGAAAGCGGAGATAATATCACTCATCCAGGGATATAACCTTGGGGTAAAGTACATACAAACACATTCATCCCAAGAAGTGTCAACTCTATTAGCCGAAGAATTCAGAATATCAGAAAACCTGGCCAGGCTTATCTTGTTACCATCTTATACCCCTGCCAGCCGGCCCAACATTCAGGAGATCAACAATACTCTTAAATGGTTGAAAGAAAAAAACAGGATACCAGCTCATTATCAGGGAGAAAATCTGATAGACACCACCTTCACCGTTCCATATAAAATACCCTCTTACCCCCCAAACACCAGCCAATAAATATTATAAATGCCAAATTTCGTTTATAATAAATAAGAAAATAACTTCTTTTTGGCATTATTTTTGTTCTACTAACTATGATAACAGTACAAATACCTTGAAATTATGAACGAAAGAGCTATCAACGAGCAACATATATACATTTGTAATTTAATCGAACAAAAACGATTAAAAGAAGCTTTAATGCAACTGGAGTCTTTCCTGTGGCAATGTTCGGATTGGGAGCTCCGCCACCAGCTGGAGCAGCTACAAACCTCCTATAATTTCATGCTACAGTATATGAAACAGGGCATAGCCGATCCGGAACGAGAAAAATTATATACAAAACTTCGTGCTAATGCATTAGAAATAGCCGATAAGGGACGTCTATTGATGCTTGATGATGTATCAACGCATTTCTATCACATAGTACGCAGCAAGCGTACACAGGAGTTAGCGCCTTATACTACAAGCGTTCTGATGCATGTATTGGAATCTTTTAACGACGATTTGGCAGTCAGCGGATTGTTGTCAGACAATAATTTGGATGAAGTTCTGAAAAGACACGAGGAAACACAGAAATTCCTACTTCTGCAAACCTGGTCAAATAGTAGCTGGACTGTAGAAAATGAAGCCGAAGCACAAGCTATGCTGAAGTCGGAACTACTTCCGGTCAATGACCTGTGTCTGTTTACCAGTGCTGTAATGTTGAGTCTGATGGAGTGCTTTGATCTGCGAAAGTTGATGTGGTTGTTAGATGCATACCAATGCAATAATATACACGTCAGCCAACGGGCATTGATCGGAATCATTTTTGCTTTACACATCTATAATGCCCGGCTCGATCTATACCCCGAATTCAGCAAGCGTCTGGACCTGGTCAATGAAGAATTCCCATTAGACGAAGACCTCGCACGTATATACCGTCAACTCCTCTTGTGTCAGGAAACGGAAAAAATAGATAAGAAGATGCGTGAAGAGATCATTCCGGAAATGCTGAAAAATGTCTCTTCCATGCGTAATATGAAATTTGGATTCGAAGAATCTGATGAAGAAAAAGACGATCGAAATCCGGATTGGGGCAATGTGTTTGAAAACTCACCATTAGGCGATAAGTTGCGCGAAATGAACGAACTGCAAATAGAGGGGGCCGATGTATATATGAGTACATTTTCACAATTGAAAAATTTCCCTTTCTTCAAGGAGTTACACAACTGGTTTTATCCTTTCGACAGACAACAGTCAAATGTTATCAAAATGATGCGAAAGGAAACCAGTAAAGAAAACAGGATGATAGACATACTCCTGCAATCGGGATTCTTCTGCAGCAGTGATAAGTATTCGCTCTTCTTCACTATGGAGCAATTTCCACAGTCACAGCGCAATCTGATCTTCAGCCAACTCACCGAACAACAGGCGGAAGAGTTTGCCGAACAGTCTAAAGCTGAAACCCTAAAGAGGTTTTCCGAACGTCCGGGTACGATCAGTAGCCAATATCTGCATGACTTGTATCGCTTCTTCAAATTAAACATACGCAGAAGTGAGTTTAGAGATATATTCAAAGAAAAGATAGAGTTACACAAAATATCAGCATTGAAAAATTTCCTGTACCAGGAGGGCACACTAACCTCCATAGCAGATTTTCACTTTAAAAAAGAACATTGGGCAGAGACTGTTGAACTATATAAGGAAATAGAGCAGATGAACGGCCCTCTGAGCACACAGTCGGAGTTTTATCAGAAGTTAGGTTATGCTCTGCAAAAGCAGAAAAAATTGGAGGAAGCCATTGCTGCCTACCTGAAGGCAGATACCATAAAACCGGATAATATATGGATAAACCGTCATCTGGCCAGTTGTTACCGCCTGCTGCGCAACTTCAAAAAAGCACTGGAATATTACCGGAAAGCCGAAGAAGCTTTGCCGGAGAATCATAGTATTGTGTTTTATATAGGTAGCTGCCTGGCCGAATTGCAACAATTTGAAGAAGCACTGAATTACTTCTTCAAACTTGACTTCATGGAAAACGATTGCATCAAGGCATGGAGAGGTATCGGCTGGTGTTCATTCATCAGTGGTAAACTGGAGCAAGCGATCAATTATTATAATAAGGTGATAGAAAAAGCCCCACTTGCAGTAGATTATCTGAATGCCGGACACGTAGCATGGGTGTCCGGAAATATAGAGAAGGCCGCAGAGTTTTATGCCCGTTCTAAAGAGATGAGCGGAGATCAGGAAATATTTCTGGATATGTTCAACAAAGATAAAGTCTACCTCATCAAGCAAGGAATAAAAAAAGAGGATATCCCGTTAATGCTGGATTTACTATAATTCATCGAGGGGGGCAATAGTAAAATCAACTATTATTAAAACGCAGATTAACACTGAATTACGTAAAGAATAAATTATATTTGTGATAATTAGCGTTAATCTGCGTTTCTAAAGTTGCATATTGATAATTTCCTTCCGGCTTTTGACATACCTATAATGACTCAAACGTTAACTTATGACCTTTATTCACAAAAAAGGATATAATATAGCAAATAAACAGCCTTACATAGTGTGATATCCCAAAAGAATGTCGTTCTTTGCAGTACGAAACAATAAGAGGTTTATAATAATTTGCTTTCATATATGTATCTCCTCAGTTATCCACATTGAGTATTTCCATTCTGATTACTTTTTCTCAAAACTTTTTTATTGCATTATTAATTTTTTTATATTTACGTTTATGAACATGTATGTTGGAAACCTTAGCTACAATGTTAAGGAATCAGATTTGAGACAAGTAATGGAAGAGTATGGAACAGTAGAATCTGTAAAACTCATCACCGACCGCGACACAAGAAGATCAAAAGGTTTTGCCTTTATCGAAATGCCGGAAGCATCGGAAGCAAAAAATGCAATCACAGAATTGAACGGAGCAGAATATGCAGGCCGTCCGATGGTAGTGAAAGAAGCATTGCCCAGAAATTAAGATTAAACTCTGAGATAAGAAAGAAAAGGATATCGCTTGGCGATATCCTTTTTTGTTTATTGGAATTATTCCTTAAAGCAGGCACACACTATTACAGCCGTTTGAGCTCCTGATATAACCGCTGTATAGGCAATCCCATTACATTAAAATAGCTTCCTGAGATAGATTCCACACCGATAAAACCAATCCACTCCTGCACACCATAAGCCCCGGCTTTATCCATCGGGGTATATTTATCAACGTAATAAATGATTTCCTCTTCGGTCAATGTGGCAAATGTTACATCCGTAACAGCAGTAAAACTTTTCTGCCAATCACTGGTAGTAAGGCAAACCCCAGTAATAACCTGATGAGAAGTTCCGGAGAGCTTGCGCAGCATATCTATAGCCCCTTCCCTACCCTTGGGTTTCCCAAGCACCTCCCCATTCAACCACACAATGGTATCTGCTGTAATAAGTAACTCATCCGGCTGAATAAGAGATTTATAAGCATCGGCTTTCTCACGGGAGATATAAGCAGGAATTTCTGTCCCCTGCAAAGTATCGGGATAAGATTCGTCTACATCCGGAAGAGTTTTTACCACATAATCCACTCCCAGGCCAGACATCAGCTCTTTTCTACGAGGAGAATTAGAGGCTAACACAATATTGTATTTCTTTAAATTATCAAGCATAATAAATAAGTAGTCAGTAGTTAGTAGTCAGTAGTCAGTAGTTAGTAGTCAGAATCCGTTCGGCACAACTCCAATACACAGAGGATTCTAACTACCAACTCCAAAATTCCAAATTCCAATTCCATTCACCACCCAAAGGCATCATCTGACATCCATTTTCCGTGTACCTTCAGTACCTGTTCTATCACATCACGACCACAACCGTAACCACCTGCAGCGTGAGAGATGTATTTTGCCACCTTCTTTACTTCAGGAGCAGCATCTTTCGGGCAACATGGAAGACCACATTCCTGCATCACTTCAATATCGGGCACATCATCTCCCATGTACATTATTTCCTCATCCGTAAAACCATATTTATCACGAAACTCACGATAATCATGTATCTTCACAGCCGAACCCATATACAGATCAGTCACTCCCAAAGCTGAGAAACGAATACGCACAGCCTCCGTACGCCCGCCAGTAATAATGGCAATGCGCAACCCTTTTTTTACAGCCAACTGGATAGCATAGCCATCTTTAATGTTCACAGTACGCATCGGCTCACCCGACGGATGTAATGGAATCATATCCGCACTCAACACCCCATCTACATCAAAGGCAATGGCTTTTATCTTTTTGAGGTCGTAATTGATTGTACTCATAATGATATTTACGATTAAACGGTTTACGATTTACGATTGAAAATACTGCGGCTGATAAGCTCATAAAGTTGCTGCATTCCGGGATCATCAGAGAGCATGGCGAGATGATTGTTGATTACATTTTCATCATAGCGTATAGCAGGCCCGGTTTGGGCAGCTTTAGGGCTCAACTCATGTACTTTACGGGCTGTCTCGTCAATCAAAGGAAGCATTACATCGAACGGGAGATTATACTTCTCCAGCAATTCAGCTGCCAGCGCATACATATGGTTCGTAAAGTTACAAGTGAACACAGCAGCAAGATGCAAACTCTTGCGTTGTTCGGAAGTAGCTTCGTAAACACGCTCGGACAAAGTGACAGCGATAGCTTTGAGTAGTTCCGTATCCTCCGGTGTGGACGCTTCAATAAAGAAAGGAATCTCACGGAAGTCTACTTCACGTTGTTTACTAAACGTCTGCATAGGATAAAAAACACCGTAATGCTCTGCATGCCCCTCCCAGATACTCATTGGGATACTACCAGCCGTATGTACCATCAAAGCTTCTTTTCGCTTCCCAGACACAATTGCAGGAAGCAATTCCGCAACAGCCGAATCTTTCAGCGAAACGATATACAGCCGGGCAAATGAATTTATATCTTCCGGATGAATAGTAAATTCCGCTTCCACTTCTTCTGCCAACCGGCGGGCCGAATCTTCCGTACGACTATACACCTGCACGATACGAAATCCTTTACGATACAATGCCTTAGCCAGGTTTGTCGCCAGATTTCCGGCACCAATAAATACAATTGGCGTATCTTCTATACTTCTTTTCATCGCGTTGATATCAAATACAATATTCCTCCGATTATCAGCAATGCCAAAGGCAGCAGATAGGCGGACATACTTCCTAACAAAGCTACAATCAGACCGATATTCATCACAAGCCAAAGCCCTATCAGCACCAGACCAACAGATTTATCATGTTTGAGAAATAAGAAAATAACAGCTGTATACAGCAGGAAATTATCTTTATTCATCACCCACGGCAATCCAATGGCAGAAAAGTGTATCAGCTTGTCAATCAGGTAAAGCACGCCTATCACAATCAGAGTGACAGCAGTTGCCTTGTATGTATCTCTATTGTTGTTGGCTTTAGCAGCACTCACTGTTATTTTCCTCCGAATTTATTAATATGAATTTTCTCCCACTGCAGGTGGCTTTCGTCAAAAGGTTTACGTTCCATGCCTTTGTGTCCGATGGCGATAACAGACAGAACCTGAAGTTGCAAAGGTATATCAAGTACGCTACGCACATATTCGTCCGACGGCATGCCGGTAGCAGCATAGCGTTCACGGATTTGTACCCAGCAACTACCTAATCCCAGATCTTCAGCCTGCAATTGAAGCATAATAGAAGCAATAGAAGCATCTTCAATCCATACGTCACTTACCAATGGATCAGCAGTAACAACAATGGCAAGTGCAGCATCGGCAATAAAAGCAGAAGCCTGTTCCTTACAGTGCGAAAGCTTCTCCAATGTCTCTTTATCATCTACGGCAATAAACTGCCAACCATTACTACGTTTAGAGGTAGGCGCCATCAGTGCGGCTTTTAACAAGGTCACTACCTGCTCTTGTGAGAGTTCTTCGTCGGTAAACTTCCGCATACTGCGGCGGTTCTTTATTAATTCACTGAAATTTTCCATGCTATTTTTACTTTCTTTATACTTGCAAAGACAAGTGCAAAGATAATGCAAACTGAGAACAGAATAAAGTGAACTTGTTCATTTTTTATGCCAAGGTGCAGCTTATCTTCGCTTTTCGACAAAGATAAGGATAAAAACCGAAAAACTAAATAGTTCAGCAGGCTTGCTATAAACTGGAAAGTCATATAACAAGACTGTACACTTTGGTATGACAAGAATGTACAGCTTTGTAGTGCAAGGTTGTACACTTTTGCATGGTAAGGATGTACAATCTAATAAATACTGATTATCAACCACTTACAAGCATATTTATGAGATATTTTCCCGGCATCACTATCTTTGCCCACGAGGTCTGTGCCAGCACCTTCCACACCGGAGTACCGATCTCCCCATAATTCGACATTCGTAGAATGGCCTTTATATCTCCGGTGTCCGTCACCTTAATTCGATCCAATGTCAATAGCAATCCGTCATAATTGTGCGTCTTTTTGTTGAGTGCATATTCCGGAGGTGGAGGCAAAACAGAATCTTCCCCCCTCTTTTTCTTTTCTTCTACTTTACTTTCTTTTACTTTACTTTGTCTGAAAATGTCTGCATTTTCCAGACTCAACTCCATCTGAACAGGAAAAATGTTCGCATTTTCTGAGTTCATACTCTCTTTCTGTTTACATTTTATCTCTTCCCCCTTACATTTCACCTCTTCTAACAAATAGGGTAATTTTGATAAATCCCTCTTTCCCAAGCTATTATTAAAATTGAAATAAAATCCGTATCTTTGCACTGATAAACAAATTATCATTATGAAAAATCGAATAACCCGAGACGATTACATCAAAGCGAATCGTAAAGCCAGCCGTGAGGCTGAAATTGAGAAGTACGGTCATCCTATTTGCTACAAACGGGTGCACCAGTCAAAAAAAGTATATAACCGCAAAAAGATGAAGGCAGGCGATAAGGCTCTGCCTTTTTTTATACAATTTGCGTAAGCTTTCCGGTGAGTGAGTCAATGATAAAACCATGCACACGAACATCAGAAGGAATCAGCGGATGACGAATAATAGAATCAACAGTTTCGCATACAGATTTCTCCGTATCATCAAAGCCACCCAACCAGGAATGAAAATCAACACCACAAAAGTGAATCATATCGATCAGATCTTCACGAATTCCCCGGGCTTTCATTCGTTCAAGGATCTCCTCGCTATCCATGTGATGAGCTCCGCAATCAGAATGAGCAATAACCATAATCTCCTCTACACCAAGTTCATAGATAGCGACCAACAAACTACGGATAACACTACCGAAAGGATGGGAAATAACGGCCCCGGCATTCTTTATTATTTTTGCATCACCATTTCTCAGACCAAGAGCGGCAGGAAGTAATTCTGTCAAACGGGTATCCATACAAGAAAGAATAGCAAGCTTCTTATCAGGGTATTTATTAGTTATATATTTTTCGTAACCCTTATTCTCTACAAACTGCTTGTTAAAAGCAATAATTTCTTCTACCATAATTTCAGTCAATTTCTAAATGTTATGACAAATGTAGTAAACATCTGCATTATGTTACAACAAAACAATCGTCTTTCTTGTTGAAAAGATAAATAAAAAGATGTAAATTTGCCACAAGATGCCCTTAAAGCTTACTACATATTATCGCGGGAGTGAAATTCCCGAGCTACCGGGAAAAAATACATTTCACTCCAAGGAGTTGTTTCTGATATATGAAGCAACACCAGGATATGCGCCGGTGTTTATCGTTGCAACTGACAACGGAAAACCGATAGCCAGACTGCTTGCGGGGATACGTACAAACAAAAGGCTCTTTCCTCCTTCTATCGTTCGTCGTTGTGAAGTGTATGGCACGGGAGAATATCTGTTAGAGGATACCACCGACAAAGAAGCCATATTCGGAGAAATGCTTGAACATCTTACTGCGGAAGTACTACGGGATTCTTTTATGATAGAATTTCGTAACCTGGATAATGCACTATTCGGATACAAACATTTCAGGGCAAATGGGTACTTCCCCATCAACTGGCTGCGGGTACGCAATTCATTGCATAGCCAGAAAACGGCAGAAGAGCGAATCAGTCCTTCACGAATCCGGCAAATTAAGAAAGGTCTTAGAAACGGAGCTAAAGTGGAAGAAGCGCACTCGGTAGAAGAAATACAGGAATTCTCACACATGCTGTATAAAATATACTCATCGCATATACGCAAACATTTTCCTCACATCGAATTCTTTCGCCACATGGAAGAAAGATTGATGCATAGCGATCAGGGAAAAATTTTCATTGTACGATATAAAGAGAAAATCATTGGCGGGGCTGCATGTATCTATTCGGGAGACAGTGCTTACTTGTGGTTCTCGGGAGGTATGCGAAAAACATATGCATTGCAATATCCTGGTATTTTGGCAGTATGGATGGCACTAAAAGATGCATACGAACGCGGATACCGGCATTTGGAATTCATGGATGTAGGGCTTCCTTTCAAAAAACACGGATATCGTGAATTCGTTCTTCGTTTCGGCGGAAAACAAAGCAGCACACGCCGCTGGTTCCGTTTCAGATGGACGTGGCTGAATAATTTATTTACCAAGATATACGTTTAGAACGATTTTTCCGTTATTATCTCATTAGGCAACGATAGCGGATATGAATAAGCGTCTCTCAAATCTATTTCTATTTTTACTATTCACTTTCCCCGTCCTGGCTCAACAGGTCAAGATAGGAGGTGTCATTACTGATGAAAACGGAGAACCCGTAGAACTGGCTACCGTACGTATAGAGGGAACAGCTATTGGTACTGTCAGTAATCTGAAAGGAAAATATTCACTTAAATTTACGTCAAGAGATACAGTAACGGTGATATATTCAATGATAGGATATAACACCCGGAAACGCGTATTGGTAAATCCACAGGGAAATATCAGTATCAATATGACCCTGCCTGCTTTAGGATATGAACTGGGAGAGGTAACCATTACAGAAAGCCGCCGGCAAACCAACACAGTACAACAGATAGACATGAAAGCCAATAAACTGATGCCGGATGCGTCAGGAGGAAATATCGAGTCGATCATTGCAACACAAGCCGGAGTAAGCTCAAACAATGAACTGAGTTCTCAGTATAATGTACGTGGAGGAAGTTTTGACGAAAATATGGTTTATGTGAACGGAATAGAAGTTTACCGTCCGTTGCTGGTGCGTTCCGGCCAACAGGAAGGATTAAGCTTCATCAATCCGGATATGGTGGAGAGCGTAGGTTTCTCATCGGGTGGATACGAAGCACGATACGGAGACAAAATGTCATCTGTACTGGATATCACCTATAAAAAACCAGAGCATTTTGAAGCAACAGGAGCATTCAGCTTATTAGGAGTTTCTGCTTATGCAGGTTTTGGCAATAAGAAGTTTTCATGGACCAACAGTATCCGTTATAAAAGTAACCGCTACTTACTGGGAACACTGGATACAAAAGGAGAATATGACCCACAGTTTATAGATTATCAAACATTTATAAGCTGGAGACCAAGTAAAAGATGGGAAGTAGGATTCATCGGGAATATATCTGAAAACAAGTATATCTTTCAACCCGAGGACCGTACCACACGATTCGGGACATTAGAATCTGCACGCGAATTCAAAGTATACTTTGACGGACAGGAACGAGATCTTTTCCGTACTTTCTTTGGTGCAGCCAATGCTACTTATAACTTTGACGAAAGTAACAGCCTGACCTTTCAGGCTTCTGCTTTCCAAACCAAAGAACAGGAAACTTATGACATCAGCGGACAGTACTGGCTCAATGAGCTTGACTCTTCCGGAGAAGAGTCTGATACTGAAACAGGCGAAACAATAGGGGTAGGTACGTATATGGAACATGCCCGCAACTATCTTAATGCCAAAGTACAAAGTTACTCCTTTACAGGACGCCATCGTATCAAACGCCACGCCGTCCAATGGGGATTGGAGTTAAAGACCGAACGTATCAAAGATAAACTACGTGAGTGGGAAATGCGTGACTCTGCCGGATATTCATTGCCACAGGTGCCGGACGGCCCAGAGTTGATTTACAGCCTCTCCTCCAAAAATGATATCAATAGTAGCCGTCTCTCTCTTTATGCACAAGATAGCTATAAGTTTCAGACCGGAGCAGGGCTATTCACTCTTACAGCAGGAATCCGTGGCAGCTACTGGAGCTGGAACAAAGAATTTATCGTAAGCCCAAGAGCCTCACTTGCACTCATCCCCAAACTTAACGAAAAGTTTACAATCCGGGTAGCAGCAGGTGTATATTATCAGGCTCCTTTCTATAAAGAATTCCGCGATACGACTATGGTGAACGGAATGGCAACCGTAACACTCAACAAGAATATCAAATCACAACGTTCCATACATTTTGTTGCCGGAAGCGATTACAGTTTCCGGGCTGTAGGACGCCCATTCAAATTCACGGCAGAGGTGTACTACAAAGCGTTAAGCAATCTTATTCCTTATAACGTTGATAACGTCCGCGTCAGTTACTACGGACGCAATATGGCAAGCGGTTACGCAACAGGACTCGATATGAAACTGTTTGGAGAGTTCGTACCCGGAACTGATTCGTGGCTCACATTTTCGGTAATGAAAACCGAAGAAAAGATAAACGGCAAGTGGCTCCCCCGCCCTACCGACCAGCGATATAATCTTTCGCTCTACTTCACTGATTACTTTCCGGGAAGTACGAAATGGAAGATGAATCTCAAAGGTACTCTTGCCGGTGGACTTCCTTTCGGACCTCCCCACAGCGGACGTGAAGAAGCCGTATTCCGTACGCCTTCCTATCGCCGTGTAGACATTGGTATGTCTCGTGTTTTGATAGACAATACAGACAAGCACAAAACCGGATTCGGACGCAATATTCGTAGCATGTGGTTAGGGTTGGATGTTTTCAATTTGCTCAATATCAGCAACGTTAACTCCTATTATTGGGTAACTGATGTGCACAATAACCAGTTTGCAGTACCCAATTACCTTACATCTCGTCAAATCAACGTCAGACTGCTGATTGACTTTTGAAATTAAATGCTGAAATATTTCTTTATTAACGAAGAATTGATTTTCTTTGTGCTGGTTTAAAAGGAACCAAAAAACTAATTTAAAGCCAATATAAAGAACACAGTTATGAAGATTTCACACATTGAACACTTGGGCATTGCTGTAAAAAGCATTGAAGAAGCCCTACCGTACTACGAGAATGTATTAGGTCTGAAATGTTACAATATCGAAACAGTAGAAGACCAGAAAGTGAGAACAGCTTTCCTTAAAGTAGGCGAAACAAAAATCGAACTGTTAGAACCAACCTGTCCCGAAAGTACCATTGCTAAGTTTATTGAAAATAAAGGTGCAGGCGTTCATCATGTGGCATTTGCTGTTGAAGACGGCGTAGCCAATGCATTGGCAGAAGCTGAAAGTAAAGAAATTCGTCTCATCGATAAAGCTCCCCGTAAAGGTGCCGAAGGACTTAACATCGCTTTCCTTCACCCGAAATCAACGCTGGGCGTATTGACTGAACTTTGTGAACACTAAAATCATTGACGATTAGACAATTTACGATTGAAGTTTCTTTTACTAAATTACTAACAGTTATTTCAATTGTAAATCGTAAATTGTCTAATCGTAAATTCTATAAATCCTTTAAAACAAGAAAGACTCATGAGTAACCAGCTTGAAAAAGTAAAAGAGCTTATTGAACTTCGTGCTCAGGCTCGTTTAGGTGGTGGCGAAAAGGCTATTGAAAAACAACACGCAAAAGGCAAATACACTGCCCGCGAGCGTATTGCACAGCTGCTGGATGAAGGCAGTTTCGAAGAATTGGATATGTTCGTACAACACAGATGTACTAACTTTGGCCAGGAAAAAAAGCACTTCTTAGGTGACGGTGTTGTAACTGGGTATGGAACAATCGAAGGAAGATTAGTATATGTTTTCGCACAGGATTTCACTGTATTCGGTGGTTCACTGTCGGAAACCATGGCACAGAAAATATGTAAAGTGATGGATATGGCCATGAAAATGGGTGCTCCTGTTATCGGTATCAACGACTCGGGTGGCGCACGTATTCAGGAAGGTATCAATGCACTTTCCGGTTATGCTGAGATATTCCAGCGTAACATCATGGCATCAGGAGTGATCCCACAGATCTCTGGTATCTTTGGTCCTTGCGCAGGTGGTGCTGTTTACTCTCCTGCCCTGACCGACTTTACACTGATGACTGAAGGAACTTCTTATATGTTCCTCACTGGTCCGAAAGTGGTAAAGACTGTGACAGGCGAAGACGTATCGCAGGAAGACCTCGGTGGCGCAAGTGTTCATGCAACCAAATCAGGTGTAACTCACTTTACTGCCGAAACCGGTGAAGAAGGTCTGTCAATAATCCGCCACCTTCTTAGTTTTATCCCGCAGAACAATCTTGAAGAAGCTCCGCTAATGGAGTGTACAGATCCTATCGACCGTATGGATGATCTTCTGAATGAGATTATTCCGGACAGCCCGAATAAGCCATACGATATGTATGAGGTGATTGGTGCTATCATCGATAATGGCGAATTCCTCGAAGTACAAAAAGATTATGCCAAAAATATTATCATCGGATTTGCCCGTATGAACGGACAATCTGTAGGTGTAGTTGCCAACCAGCCCAAATATCTGGCAGGTGTACTTGACAGCAATGCATCTCGTAAGGGTGCCCGCTTCGTTCGTTTCTGCGATGCATTCAATATTCCTTTGGTAACCCTGGTAGACGTTCCGGGATTCCTTCCGGGAACAGGACAAGAATACAATGGTGTTATTCTGCATGGTGCGAAGTTGCTTTACGCTTACGGTGAAGCTACTGTGCCTAAAGTAACTGTAACACTGCGTAAATCATATGGTGGTTCACACATCGTAATGAGTTGCAAACAACTCCGTGGTGACATGAACTATGCATGGCCAACAGCTGAAATTGCTGTAATGGGTGGTGCAGGTGCTGTGGAAGTATTGTATGCAAAAGAAGCCAAAGAACAGGAAAACCCGGCTCAATTCCTGGCAGATAAAGAAGCAGAATACACTAAGCTATTTGCTAATCCGTATAATGCGGCTAAATATGGTTACATTGACGATGTTATCGAACCGAGAAACACTCGTTTCCGCATCATCCGTGCATTGCAACAGTTGCAGACTAAGAAACTAACAAACCCTGCCAAAAAGCACGGCAATATTCCATTGTAACAAATAAAACCTGATTGTTATGAATAAAAAAAGAATTGGAATATTTATCGCGTTAGTAGCAGTAGTTTGCTTAGGACTGAACGCACAAAGAGCTACAAGTCTTAAAATCAATGAAGTTCTGGTAACCAACGAACAGAATTATCAAGATGACTATGGCTTGCATAATGCATGGATAGAAATATTCAACACCTCTTTTGCTACGGTCAATATCGAAGGCTGCTATCTGACGAACGATAAAGATAATCCGACAAAATATCCTATTCCTAAAGGAGATATACTGACGCAGATTAAACCTCGCCAACATACTCTGTTTTGGGCAGACGGAATGCCAAATCGTGGAACATTCCATGTGAACTTTACGCTTGACCCCAATAAGGAAAATTACATTGCTTTGTATGATTCGAACGGCAAAACATTGATTGACGAAGTCACTATTCCTGCCGGAATACTTGCCGACCAGTCATATGCCCGCCAAGAGGACGGAAGTGCAAATTGGGTGATTAAAGGAGGAGGAGAACACAGTTATGTAACTCCGAGTACTAATAATATGACTCAAGACAAGAATGAAAAAATAGAAAACTTCAAAAAACACGATGAGGATGGTTTTGGTATGGCTATCATTGCAATGTCGGTTGTGTTTATTGGTTTGATATTATTGTATGTTTCATTCAAAATAGTAGGTAATATTGCAGTTAAATTAGGTAAGAAAAATGCAATGAAAGCAATTGGTATCACTGATAAGGCAGAAGCCAAAGAAAAGAACTTAGGTAGTCATTCCGGAGAAGAAGCTGCCGCCATCGCTATGGCTCTGCACGAATTCATGAATGATGCACACGATGTTGAAGACATGATTCTGACTATCAATAAAGTAAAACGTACCTATTCACCTTGGAGTTCTAAGATCTACACTTTACGTCAGACTCCTAAAAGATAATTATTAACCCTAATAAATTGAAGCAATGAAACAATATAAATATAAAATCAACGGAAACCTCTACAACGTTACAGTAAACGATCCGGAGGAAAATATCGTGAACGTTGAGGTAAACGGAACTCCTTACAAAGTGGAGTTGGACAAACCGGTAAAACCTGCTGTCGCTCCGAAACCTGTAACCCGTCCCGCTGCTGCTCCAAAAACAGATAGTGGTGCACCTGTAGTGCAACGTCCTGCAAACACTGGTTCCGGAAAGAAAGACGGTGTGAAATCTCCGCTACCAGGTGTTATCCTTGATATTAAAATAAAAGAAGGCGACACAGTGAAAAAAGGCCAGACCGTAATCATCCTTGAAGCTATGAAGATGGAAAACAATATCAACGCTCACAAGGATGGAAAGGTTGTAGAAATCAAAGTTAAACAAGGAGATTCCGTACTGGAAGGTACAGACCTCGTAATCATTGAATAATTATGGGAGATTTCTTATCATTTTTGGGGAATAACCTTATTGACTTTTGGGGATTTACGGGTTTTGCAAATGCAACGCCGGAACATCTTGTCATGCTGTTGGTTGGACTCTTTTTTATCTATCTCGCAATAGCAAAAGAGTTTGAACCGATGCTTCTTATCCCTATTGGCTTTGGTATCCTCATCGGTAATATTCCCTTCAACATGGAAGCCGGACTAAAAATAGGCATCTATGAAGAAGGTTCCGTACTGAATATACTCTATCAGGGAGTAACCTCTGGTTGGTATCCGCCACTCATTTTCCTGGGTATCGGAGCCATGACGGACTTCTCGGCACTGATCTCCAATCCGAAACTGATGCTGATCGGAGCTGCTGCACAATTTGGTATTTTCGGTGCTTACATCATTGCACTTCTTATGGGATTTGAGCCGAATCAGGCCGGTGCTATCGGTATTATCGGTGGTGCGGATGGTCCTACGGCTATCTTCCTTTCATCTAAATTAGCTCCGAACCTGATGGGTGCCATTGCCGTGTCGGCTTATTCATACATGGCATTGGTTCCGGTGATACAACCGCCTATCATGCGTCTGTTGACTACTAAGAAAGAACGTGTGATCCGTATGAAACCGCCAAGAACCGTATCTCATACAGAAAAGGTTATCTTCCCGATTGTAGGTCTGTTGCTTACAACATTCCTTGTTCCTTCAGGTCTACCTTTGTTAGGTATGTTGTTCTTCGGTAATTTATTGAAAGAAAGTGGTGTAACCCGTCGTTTGGCAAATACGGCCAGTGGTCCGTTGATTGATACAATCACTATCTTATTAGGATTGACGGTAGGTGCTTCTACACAGGCTTCCGAATTCTTAACCTGGAGTTCTGTACAGATCTTTATCCTGGGTGCTATCTCATTTATTATTGCTACAACAGCTGGTGTTCTATTTGTGAAATTCTTCAACCTCTTCTTGAAGAAAGATAATAAGATCAATCCGCTGATTGGTAATGCAGGTGTATCCGCAGTTCCTGACTCTGCACGTATTTCACAGGTTGTAGGTCTGGAATATGATCCGACCAACTACCTGTTGATGCATGCTATGGGCCCGAACGTGGCAGGTGTTATCGGTTCAGCAGTTGCCGCCGGTATCTTGTTAGGATTCCTTATGTAAGCCATCATTTAATTATCAAAATAGTAAAGGCGTTCTCTATATGCAGGGAACGCCTTTATTATATGCAGGCAACACCTTCCCCCCTCACTGGCACAACAATGAAAACGTTTGCATAAATATATAAGAGACAGCAGGAAAAGAAAATAACTCATTTCAGGAATTTGTCCTATATTAGCATCGGTAAAATCCATAACACACTAATATCATGAAGAAATTGTTATTTATCTTAGGTTCTTTTCTACTGTCTCTTAATACTTATGCAGCTATGAATGTGAACAAAATCGATCCACCTTTCTGGTATGCCGGCATGAAGAATCCGGAACTCCAGCTTATGGTTTACGGTGAAGGTATTGGTGATGCCTCCGTATCCGTCAACTACCCCGGAGTATCACTCAGCAGCACCGTAAAGCTGGAAAGTAATAACTATCTGCTCGTCTACCTGTACCTGAATAAAGAGGTGAAACCCGGTAAACTGCCCCTTACTTTTACTATCGGAAAAAAGAAACTGGTAAAAGAATACGAACTGAAGGCACGCAGTAAAAAGGGATGCGAACACAAAGGTTTCGATGCATCCGACGCTCTCTACCTGCTGATGCCGGACCGTTTTGCAAATGGAAATCCGGACAATGATAACATTCCGGGTATGTCACCCTATAAAGTAGATCGTAATGATCCCAACGCCCGTCATGGTGGTGATCTGACGGGTATCGAGCAACACTTGGATTATTTTGAAGATTTAGGTGTAACCGCTCTTTGGTTTACTCCGGTACTGGAAAACAATATGGAAGGTGGTTCCTATCATGGCTATGCTACTACTGATTATTACAAAGTTGACCCACGTTTCGGGACAAATGAGGAGTATCGCCAACTCATTGCTAAATCTCACGAACGAGGCATAAAGATTGTGATGGATATGATTTTCAACCATTGCGGTGTAGAACATCCTTGGATAAAAGACATGCCTTCAAAGGATTTCTTCAATAATCCCGATCATGAGAAAAACTTCGTGCAGACCTCTTTCAAACTGACTCCGCACGTTGACCCATACGCCTCTAAATATGACTTCGATCAGATGAACGATGGTTGGTTTGTGACAGTAATGCCCGACCTGAACCAGAAAAACCCACATGTTTATAGGTATCTGGTACAAAATAGTTTCTGGTGGATTGAATATGCCAATATTGATGGTATCCGTATGGATACATATCCGTATGCAGATTACGATGCCATGAGTAACTGGATGAAGGAACTGAACGAGGAATACCCCAACTACAACACAGTAGGCGAAACATGGGTGACAGAACCGGCTTATACAGCCTGGTGGCAGAAAGACTCAAAGCTGTCAGCTCCTCAAAACAGTAATCTGAAAACAGTTATGGATTTCAGTTTCTTTGATAAGATCAATACAGCAAAGAATGAACAAACAGAGACTTGGTTTAAAGGGCTGGACCGTGTATATAACAGTTTTGTATACGACTTCCTCTACCCTAACCCGACTTCCGTACTGGCATTCATCGAAAACCATGATACAGATCGTTTTTTAGGTGAAGGTAGTAATCTGGCCATGCTGAAACAAGCCTCTACCCTATTATTGACTACGCGCCGTATCCCACAACTGTATTATGGAACAGAAATCATGATGAACGGAGTAAAGAGTAAAAGCGATGGTTATGTACGTAAAGACTTTCCCGGCGGATGGGCAGGTGATAAAGAGAATGCACTGACAGCCGAAGGACGTACTAAATTGCAGAACGAATGTTACAACTTCTATAAAACATTACTGAACTGGCGTAAAGGCAACGATGTGATTGGTAAAGGCAGTATGACACAATTCATGGTACAAAACGGTGTATACGCTTATGCCCGCCAATATGAAGGTAAAACCGTATTTGTAATGCTAAACGGTACAGATAAAGAAACAACTCTGCCACTGACTTTCTACAAAGAAATTCTAAAAGATAAGGTACAGGGAAAAGACATCCTGACCGGAAAGATAATCAATCTAAACGGTGAACTGAAAATGGCGCCGAGAGAGTCTCTGGTAATAGAGCTATAAAGCAACTAACCGGCAAAGCCTGAAACTTTCACGGAAACTATTCAAGAAAGAGAAGGAATATAATCCGGGAAAAGTTTGATATATCTCTTTTTTATCGTACCTTTACAAACATAATGACAAAGTAGTTTCAGTTAAACTGCAATAGACCGGAGAGGTGATGGCTTCTCCGGTCTTTTTTTGCATATCCGCTCAGCAATCTCCTACAAAGGGTACATATCACCCATATACTATCGGGAAACATGAACATTCCACAAAACGATAAAGGTGGCCGTAGTCAAAACAGGAGATGATATGGTATAAAAATGACAGGGACTGCTCCCTTACGCTAAGAGAGCAGCCCCTGTTTTCTCAATTCTCCGTTAGAATCGGCTAACAGTAGTAACATTGCAGAAGGTATTGGATAATAACATCCGCCGATTCTTTTCTTTTTTCTTCCGGAAAGAGGTATACTCACCATGCAAAGAGTGATTTCCCGGAAGATCTCCCTGTATATTCGTGTGTGATGCGCTCTACAATGAACCAGAAACAACACAGCTATCATCCGGCTAACAGACAACAAACTGTCTGCATCGGATAGCATGTTCCAATTAAAATAGAATAAGTTTGTCACTCAACTACTTATTATACCCACAAATATAAACAAAATCTGAATCAAAGATACATTATAGCAAGAAAAACAAAAAAAAAGCTGTACCATTTTGCAGGTACAGCTTTCTAATATATCAAAGTGGAAAATTATTTAGCCAGTTTATTGTCTGAGCCAAGTACATTAAGGATTTTGTGCTTGTACAGTTTTTCCATATTGTCACGAGCCGGACCTAAGTATTTACGTGGGTCGAACTCAGCCGGTTTTTCAGCAAATACCTGACGGACAGCAGCAGTCATAGCCAGACGACTATCAGAGTCGATATTAATTTTGCAAACTGCTGACTTAGCAGCTTTACGCAATTCTTCTTCAGGAATACCGATAGCAGCTTTCAGTGCACCACCATATTTGTTGATAGTTTCAACTTCTTCTTCAGGAACTGAAGATGAACCGTGAAGCACGATTGGGAAGCCCGGAAGTTTCTCCATTACAGCATCCAATACTTCAAATGCCAAAGGAGGAGGAACCATACGGCCAGTCTTCGGATCAATGTGGCACTGTTCCGGAGTAAACTTATAAGCACCGTGAGAAGTACCAATAGAAATAGCCAATGAATCACAACCTGTACGGGTAGCGAAATCAATTACTTCTTCAGGGTCAGTATAAGTGTGGTGGTCTGAAGAAACTTCATCTTCAACACCTGCCAATACACCAAGCTCACCTTCTACAGTTACATCAAACTGATGAGCATAGTCTACTACCTTCTTAGTCAGAGCAACGTTTTCTTCGTAAGGAAGATGAGAACCGTCGATCATTACTGAAGAGAAACCTGAATCGATACAGCTCTTGCAAGTTTCAAAAGTATCTCCGTGGTCAAGATGCAAAACGATTTCAGGATGAGCGCAACCCAATTCCTTTGCATATTCTACAGCACCCTGAGCCATATAACGCAATAAAGTAGCGTTAGCATACTGACGAGCACCTTTAGATACCTGAAGAATAACCGGAGATTTTGTTTCTACAGCAGCCTTGATAATGGCCTGCATCTGTTCCATATTGTTGAAGTTAAAAGCAGGAATAGCATATCCGCCTTTAATAGCCTTAGCAAACATCTCTCTTGTGTTTACCAGTCCTAAATCTTTGTAATTTACCATTTTGTTTAAAAGTTTATTGTTAGTGAATAAAAATTCTATGCAAAAGTACACATTATAGTTTTAATACAAAACCAAAGCGTAAGAAATATCCTCGATAATGAGTACAAATCAATCCTATTTCAGAGTCTTAAATATCATTTAATAGTCGATTGTAATCTCTACGTAGCAAAGGGAGAGCTTATTTCTTCAAATAAATAATAGTCGGCAAATGATCACTATAACCATTCAGCCAAAGTTTTCCGCCATGTGTACGCAAAGGCGAACCTTTGTACTTTCCATCCTGCTGAAAAAGATATTCACGGATAAAGACCTCATTGTGATCGTATTTCAATCCTTTTTTGGCATTGAGCAACGTAGGCGAAATAACAATCTGATCAAACAAGTTCCACTTGCCACGATAAAGCAACGTGCCTACTCCTTTATCTTCCAGTGTTTCCCACCAGGGATTGAACATATCATGTTTCTTCACCTCTTTCTTATATTTCTTTGCACCCAGGGTAGCCATACTCTGATCCATCGGATCATCATTCATATCTCCCATAACAATCAGTTTCAATTTCTTATTATCTTGTTGCAAAGAATCGATCAATGCACGTACCTGTCGGGCAGCATGTACACGCACAGGTTCGGCAGCTCCACGCGAAGGCCAGTGGTTTACAATAAAACAAACGTTATCTCCCGCCATCTTACCATTTACAATCAGAAAACCCCGTGTTTTGTGTATCGTATCTCCTTCAAAAGGGGTAGAGAGTACCAATTTACTTGATGAAACCGTAAATTGTTTCGGATCATAAAGCAGTGCACAATCAATCCCCCGCTTATCCGGTCCTTCATAATGTACAATCTCATAGCCGGAAGAAGCCAATGCAGGTTGCTTCACCAGGTCATCAAGCACCCTCCTGTTTTCTGCTTCAGCCACACCGATAGCAGCAGGACCGCCAGGCACTTTATCCCGGGATATCTCACTCAACACTTTCGCCAGATTCGTTAACTTTGCCATATACTTTTCCGTATCCCACTGTTTGGGTCCGTCCGGCAGATACTCAAAGTCGTTCTTACCGGCATCATGAATAGTATCAAACAAGTTTTCAAGATTATAAAACGCAACACTATAGAGGCCTTTGTCGGATTCTTGTGCCTGTCCACCAATAGTAATCAGCAACAAGAAGTTTAATACAACAATCAATTTTTTCATATTACAAATAATTTAATAAGTAGTATTTCAAATTTAGTTCATACTATGACAGCGTTTTATTGAAACGCACATGATCGCAGATTTTCGCAGATTAAATGGCTGCGCTATACTTGAACGATGATATGCTTTGCGTGAATCTGTGAGTTTCTGCGTTTCAATAATAATATCGTATAATTTAGAACGATTACTTAATCGTACTAAATAATAATATGCCAATTACTATGCAACATCATAGCGAAGCCAATTGGCACAATGGCACATTATCCTCTACAAAAGTCTTAAAAAAAAGCGAGAATCATTGTTTTTTTCCCAATCTTTTTTCTATTTCACAGAAAAGCATTATCTTTGCGCACTGAAAATGACCATTACACTATTCTTACCAAATAGTAAACGATATAATAATTAAAAAAACAAATACTGAAATGAAAAAAGGTATTCATCCAGAATCATACCGTCCGGTAGTATTCAAAGATATGTCAAATGGTGATATGTTTTTGTCTCAATCAACAGTAAACACTAAAGAAACCATCGAGTTCGAAGGTGAAACTTATCCGTTGCTGAAAATTGAAATCTCAAGTACTTCTCACCCGTTCTACACTGGTAAATCTACATTGGTAGATACAGCAGGTCGCGTTGATAAGTTCATGAGCCGTTACGGTGACCGTAAGAAAAAATAATCCGTTAGTCGGTTGACCATAAAAAAGAGGAAGTTTCAAATGAAACTTCCTCTTTTTTTATAGATATTCATTGATCAACCGGGTAAAAAATATATCTTTGTATACAAAAACATATCCTAAACAACAACAAGCAATATATTCTCCTATGAAGACCTATATACAAAGTACAGGCTTAATACTCTTTTTATTCTCATGCCTTACGCTCAAGGCCGGTAACTCTCTTTTATTTCATCCCGATTCTGTACCAGCTTCCATACAAGCACTCGAAGAATATTATCAAAAGCCCCAGGAATATATCAAACACTGGAATATACTAAAGGCAAGGGCAGATTCAATAAATAGTGTAAGGGATGAGTTCTTTTTGTACAAAGACAGAAATTATTTTCACTATATAGGTGGAGAGATAGACAGTCTACGTAAATACACAGCCATAGTAAAAGATCTATGTCTGAAATACAAAGACATACATGGATTTTATTACAACTGGCTCCTACTTAGCGAAGGCTATAATAATGTAGGAAATGGAAAGGCTGGTACTTTTGAAAACGAACAAATGTACAACTATGCCAGAGAAAACAAGAGTGAAACAGGTATGGCATACAATCAGTTTGCCATTGCTTCCGGTTATCTTGCAGCCAGAGACAATCAAAAAGCAGAACCATACCTCATCCAGGCCATGCAGAAATTCTATCAGATGAAACGATGGGATATCTATGCCGTATTGGCCTCTAATGAGATAATTCTTCTGTCGGCAGCAAATCGCGAAACAGAATCTCAAAAAGTATTCCAACAATTAGACTCACTTGCCAATTTAGCTTTGGCAGGCAAATTACATGGATTCCCACCCAGAAATATTGCCATGACCAAATATCTGGTATTCGGTAAATGCGTCAGTAGCGGCGACATAAAAACATTCAAAAAATATCTGTCCGAGCTGGAAGAAGTATATAGAAAATATCCTTCTATCCCCCGGTTCTATCTATTTGACAGCAAACAGACCTACGCATATCTGATGAAAGATTATATTATGCAGGCTGCTTATATAGATTCGTGTGCCAACTACTACAAATTGCGAAACAGTAAAGAGAATATGAGGCGTATGTATCTGAACGGGGCAAATGCACTTGCCATGGCAAACAAATACGATGAAGCCTACCACAAACTGATTTCAGTGATTGAGTTGGGAGATACCCTTTCATGGGAAAAGACCCAGAAACAGCTGAATTATCTATCGACCAAATATGATGTCAATAAGCTAAAACTGGAGAAGCAGGAACTCAGTCTGAAAGCACGTAATATGCAATTATTACTAACCATTGGTATTGGTATAATCTTACTCTTTATTCTGTTTTTCCGCATGACTGTTTATAGACGACAATTAAAATTGAATGCCAAGATACACCAACAGGATTTACAATTGATTGCAGCAAACGAAAAAATACAAAAGGCAAATGAGATGAAAAATGTATTCATACAAAATATGAATCATGAAATCCGCACTCCATTAAACACGATAGTAGGTTTCGCTGATTGTCTGGCAACTCCTAACACCTTTTCTTCTGATGAAATAAAAGAAATCAGTAACACAATAAAAACCAACAGCGACCATCTTTTAAGACTTATCAGCGATATGTTATCCATCGCAAGTCTTGACAGCGACAGTGAAGAACCAATGAAGAGTTCTTTCTCTGTCAATGAATGTTGCAACCATGTCATCGATGAAGTTAAAGAGTTTGCAAATACCAATGTTCATCTGCATGCCACTCTCAAAGAAGAAGACTTTACAATGATCTCCGACAAGAAAATGATTCATCAGATACTGTTCAACTTATTGCACAATGCTGTAAAGTTCACCTCTGAAGGCGAAATTGAACTAAGTTATGAGATCACTCCTGATAAAAAAGAAATCCATTTCCTGGTACGTGATACCGGAATAGGTATTCCTAAAGAAGAACAAAAGAAAGTCTTTGAACGATTCTACAAAGTAAATTCATTTACACAAGGTTCCGGATTAGGATTATCTCTTTGTCAGATTCTGGTTCAAAGGCTTCAGGGTAGCCTCTATCTTGACAATGAGTATAAAAAAGGAAGCCTGTTTGTATTTATACATCCGCTTTTATAAGAGGTAAACATTTTTGTAACCCAATGATAAAACTTTCTGGTATAACGCATTGCTATACCAAAACTCCTTCGTACTTTTGCAGCCGTTTTTATTATATATCTTTATATGATAACATTTGATTCCCACAAATGGGTATCACGCAGCAAAAGCGTCCTCCATTTTATTACTGATCGATGTAAAGCCTTTTGGAGCTGGTACACAAACCTTTACCACGAAGCTCGTTGGTATAAAAAAGTAATCCTCTCTTGTACAACTTTTCTTGTTCTGTTCCTGCTTTATTTGGGTATGGTGGACATCAATTTTTTATGGATGTTTGGTAAATCTCCCAGCCTGTCAAGCATACACAATCCGAGTCAGCCGATAGCTTCAGAAATCTATAGTGCGGACAGTGTGCTTATCGGTAAGTTCTTTCGTGAGAACCGTAGTCCGGTGAAGTACGAAGAGATATCTCCAAAACTTATCAAGACGCTGATATGTACAGAAGACGAACGGTTTTATAATCACTTCGGAATAGATATCCAAGGAGTTTTCTCGGCCATTAAAGATATGGCACGAGGGCAGGCACGAGGCGCAAGTACCATTACCCAACAACTGGTAAAGAATATGTTTAAGGTGCGCTCTCAATATTCTACAGGGCTATTAGGAAAAATCCCGGGAGTGAAATTGCTGATAATGAAATCTAAAGAGTGGATTACTGCTGTCAAGATAGAATGCTTTTATACAAAAGAAGAGATCCTGACCATGTATCTCAATACGGTAGACTTCGGCAGTAATGCTTATGGCATCAAAACAGCCAGCAGTACATATTTCCATACCAACCCTCAAGATATAACTTATGAACAGGCAGCTACACTTGTGGGGTTACTGAAAGCAACGACCACTTACAACCCACGTCTCAATCCCAAAAACAGTCTGAAACGTCGTAATGTAGTACTGGAAAATCTATTGACTCACCAGATTATAAGCCAACAAGAGTTTGATTCACTCAAACAGATTCCTATCAAGCTGAATTATAACGTTGAAAGTAATTATGACGGACAAGCTCTGTACTTTCGCGAAGCCATTGCCGAAGAATTGGAAGAATGGTGCAAAGAGAATAAGATAGATCTCTATGCCGACGGATTGAAAATATACACAACCGTAAATGCCCGAATGCAAAAATATGCCGAAGCAGCTGTGAACAGACAAATGCGAGTGATACAACGCAATTTTGACAACCATTGGGGTAACCAGAATCCATGGCGCGACCGTAACCATCAGGAAATTCCACATTTTATAGAGGACCTTGCCACCCACACCATTGCCTACAAACAACTGGCAGAAAAGTATCCCGATCAGCCGGACTCTATTCACTACTATCTGAACCTGCCACATCGCCTAAAGGTGTTTGATTATGAAACCGGAACACGAGATACGACTATCAGTACTATGGATTCCATACGCTATATGGAACGTTTTATGCACTGTAGCTTTGTAGCCATAGAACCACAAACCGGATATGTAAAAGCATGGGTGGGTGATATAAACTTCAACTCCTGGAAATATGATAAAGTTCTATCCAAACGCCAACCGGGATCTACCTTTAAACTTTTCGTTTATGCCACCGGATTAAACAAAGGCCTTTCTCCTTGCGACGAGCGAATTGATGAAAATGTAGTATGGGATGTTATCGAAAAAGGTAAACCTACCCAGTGGATTCCCCACAATGCGAACGGAATGGCTACCGGAGATACCATGTCAATAAAATGTGCGTTTGCCCGTTCTGTAAACACGATTGCGGTACAGGTGGCCAAAGAAACAGGTATTCATGAAGTGGCTCGGACAGCCAGACTCATGGGCATAAACACACCGCTTGAAGAGACACCGGCACTCAGCCTGGGAGCCTCTGACGTATCATTGCTTGAGCTTGTTAATGCCTATACAACAGCTATTAATGAAGGAAGAGCACATGACCCGATACTCATCACCCGTATTGAAAATGCAGATGGCAAGGAACTTTTCAAGTACCAGTCTCAGCAGGAAATACAGGCTATTCCCTACGAAACCGCTTTCTTGCTTACAGACATGCTCAAAGGAGGACTGACTGAGCCGGGTGGTACATCCAAAGCATTATGGGCGTATGATCTTTTCCGCTATGACACAGAATTCGGAGGTAAAACAGGAACCTCCTCCAATCATTCTGATGCCTGGTTTGTTGGTGTTACTCCCAACCTGGTGGGAGGCTCGTGGGTAGGAAGCGAACATCGTAGTATCCACTTTCGTACCGGAGAGTTGGGACAAGGAAGTCGTACTGCGCTACCCGTTTTTGCTTACTTCATGGAGGGTGTATTAAAAGATAAACATCTCACAAAGTATAGAGGAAAATTCCCTAAACCTAAAGAGGTAATCCATAAATCATACGGTTGTCAAGGGATTTATCATCCCAAAGATACAGATTCGATAACGGTATACCTGCCCGATAGTCTGGCAGGAAGTGAAGAGGATATGCTTACAAGTTTTTAAGAAAACACAGATTAACGCTAATTATCGCAGATTTAATCTTTGCGTAAGTTAGCGTTAATCTGTGTTTCTAAAACTGCCTTTTAACAGCTTTATCAGGCTTTTGATACATTCCTGTAAGTAATTCGTGCTCGTTTACTTCATTATCTTACAAGAACCAACTTTACCATCTTTTGTCTGAATACGGGCTACATAATATCCTGAGGGTAACACAGAGAGTCCCATAGAAGTAACATTTTCCTGCTTCTGTACCATCATGCCATTAACAGAATAGATTTCTACAAAATCAGCCTCTCCATTGATTACCAATTCGTCCAGACTATTATTATAATAACCTAGAATCTGATCCGAATTGGCTACATTCTCCTCAATACCGGTAAGTATCGGTTTGAAACTGGTATAAAGACGGAATTCATGAGCCGGAACTGAAATGCTCTGTGCTACAGTTGACGACGCGATATTCAGTGTAGAATTCTCATCCATAAAGTCGTACCATACACCTGTTTTAGGAAATACAACCGAATAGTCACCAGCAACAGCCGTAAAGTTACCAGCAATAACAATGGCTCTATCCTCTGTAGTAATTGTTATGAAACGTCCCTTATTCCAATTCGTATTACCACTTACTTTCCAGCTGAAAGCAACATCAGGAGTAAAGAGTTCCGGATACGAAGTTCGCAGATCCATTAACTTGCTATACGTATCATACAATCCTTTACGCGTTGTATTCTCAAAATAGTCCCAGCGAATCGGTTTAGGATCAGTACGATATGCACCACCATCATCAACCACTGTTCCATCCGAATTACTGTTTATAGAATAGTCATATCCTAATTCTCCCAATTGCCATATCATCTTAGGTCCTGGTACTGTAAAGAAGAAGGCAGCATTGGTAGCAAGTTGTTTCACACGATTTTCCAGATTATTATCATTCACCGGATTGGCACTGGTACCTCCTCCCTTGATACTTTCAGTACCCCATTTCCAGGCTTTAAAAGAAGTACGTTCCTCATCGTGACTTTCCATATAGCCCATCAGGCTATTCACAGGCATATTGGATGTTCCTCCATACAACCCGGAAAAATTAGATTTATCGGGCCATCCCATAGCCGACTCACAATAAGCGTAGTTCATATTTCTCCAAAGCATAATGCCAGCCTCTCCCAACTCTTTTTCTTCTGTAGTTCCATCCGTCAGATGCTCTATAATGACATAAGCATCCGAATTGCGTTTCCAGATTTCTGAAGAAATCCGTTTCAGGTTCGCAATACGTTCCGTATCGTACTTATTGGCCCACGTATCCTGAGGAGTATTGGAAAATCCTTTGGTAAAGTCATAGCGAAAACCATCTACCTTATATTCTTTCATCCAAAAACCGGCCACACTATCCACCAACGCACGGGTATAGGTGCTTTGATGATTAAAATCATACCCCCACTGCAAATCCTTATTGGGAATATTGGATTCCTTATTATACCAGGGATTATCCGCCGAAGGAGTTCCATCAGCATCACGATAGAGTAAATAAAATGGAGATTGTCCGAAACTATGGTTCAAAACAAGGTCTATAATCACTGCCATCCCCTGTTGGTGACATTCGTCAACAAAAGCACGCAACTCGTTCTTTGCTCCATAATACTTATCTACCGCAAAATAGAATGAAGGATTGTATCCCCAACTACTATTACCTTCAAACTCATTCACAGGCATTAATTCAATGGCATTAATCCCCAACTGTTTTAAATAGGACAATTTATCTTTTGCTGCACTGAAAGAGTGCTCTGTAGTAAAATCACGGATATGCATCTCGTATACCATCAACTGGTTTCTATCAGGTTTCCTAAATTCAGTCACCTGCCATTGATAAGGGGTCTGCCCGGTCTGAAGCACAGAAACGATACCTTCTGCTTTGCCTGTGGGATACGGTTTCAAGTCGGGATACACAGCCGGAGAGATATATGGATCATTCCAGGGATCAAGTACTTTATCTGCGTACGGATCGGCTATATAAATCGTACCATCCACTACATACTGAAAAGCATATTCCTTTCCTTTTTCCAGATCGCTCAATGTAATCCAGAAAAACTCTCCATCCTGTTTCAGTTGATATTCCGATTTAAATTGCCAATCATTAAAGTCGCCAACTACATATACGGTTCTCTTTCCTGGTGCCTGCAATACCAAAGTGGCCTGCGTATCATTTAGATAATTTATACCTGGACGTGCTCCCTGGGGGAGAATCCCCTGCTCTGTTTCTCCCAAAACAGTTACCACTTGAGTGGCAATAGCTGTTTTACCTCCCGTCGTAGCTTCCACACGTAGTTCAAAAGTTCCGGTCTGCGAAAAAGTGTGTAATGATATTATTTCCTGAACATTGGTTCTGGAAACAATCTGCTCATTTGCTACAAACAATTTCATATCTGCCAATACAGAAGCTTTTGCTCTTATAGGAAGCAGATCACCCAAATTCAAAGTGGTAGCAACATCCGGTTGTTCAAAACGAACAGTAACTCCTTCTCTGTGCACATCAATAAAAATATCCCCTCCATCAGCAGTTTTTCCTGTTTTAGAGCCATCTTCACTTCGAAAAACAAACGCCATCTTAAAAATTGTCTCTCCAGCATGTACTCCATAATATTCGCGAATACTGGGAGTTAGCTTGAATTCCCATTTATTATTTCCCAATGAACGCATTTTATACTTTTCAGAATTATCTCCCCATTTGGAAGGAGCATATTTCCAATCGGATTCATTCTTACTATTGTTCGTAATAACACCTGTATGCGCATATACATTTCCGGTATATCCTATCAATCCACCCGATCCCAACGAAGCGTCAAAAACAACAGTTACTTCTTTTCCTTCCAGTGGAAAATCCGGAGTAGTTGTCACAAGTTGGGCGCTGGCAGTAAAAATTCCTCCGAAAACGATCAATAACAAAAAATAAATCTTCTGCATAAACATAAATGTTTTAACTATAAAGGTCATCCGGTGTGGATGACCTTTATAGTTATTTTAATATTCCATTAATTAACGCTACCTGTACCAGTCTTAAAATCAAGTCTTACAGTCTGACCAGCAGCAACTTCTGTCAATTTCATTGCATCTTCCCCACCCCTTCCACGGTAAAATATCTCACCATCTTTCAAGGTAAATTCAGACTGCCACCACTGACAATCAAGAAGTTTTACACACATACGCAACACGCCATTATTAGGACAAGCCGGAGAAATAAAAATATTTTCTTGAAGAGTAAACGCATTAGTTTCCTTTATATCCCATGCACCTACACAATCACCAATCAGAAAAGGTTTCACTTTTTCCAGAACAATCTTCTTCAAAACCGATTGTTTATCTTCAGAAAGGGTACAAACAATAGCGACCTGATAGAAACCTGCTTCTGCAATATTCATATTAGATCCACCAGTAGCATGTTCACCATAGTCACAAGGTTCATCGTTTGTTGCACCAAATTCTCCGCCATCCCAGTCTCTGTTTGAGTTAAATTTCAAGCCTGCACCTGCTTCAAAATAGAAGATTCCGAAAAATACTCCATCAAGATCCTGAAGCGAAGTCAGTTCGGGAGCAACGCTCCAATTCCAATCCGCAGAGAACGGACTGCCGTTAATATACATATGTTCCGGTAAAGTAGCTGTTGAAGTATCTTCTTTGGTCAACTTAGCTGTTCCTGTTACATCCTGCGTATTCAAATTAATAACCAATGTTACATCATATTCGCCATTCTTGGCTATTTTAAAGTTTTTACCGCCGCCAACACATTGAACCGCTTCTGTTCCCAATTCAATATCGCCATCATTTTCTCCTACACTACCAAAATTGGTATGAACCCTGGCTTTTACATCGCCATAAGGAAGAGAAGCTCCCCAATCGCCCGAGAAGCGATATTTCAACTGCTTATTACTAAGCGTACCGGACCATTTTGAAGTAACAACCAATCCGGCAGGATCAAAAGACATTTCCATTACTGTTTCACCATTCCATGCATTAGGAGTAGCATCGCCAATAATACCTATTTTTGCAGGAATAACAGTCAACTGGCGCTCTGTATTATTCATAACAACATAATACAAACCATCTTCGGCAACAGTAAATCCTGCACCACCTTCTTTCAAGTTAACCGTCTCAAACGGATCGGTAGAAGTAACATCTCCTTTTCCATACGCAATCCCCGAATCGGTAATAGTAAATTCACCACTTGCTTTTAGCCAGGTAAGGATACCTATCATATCAGCTTTTTCATCGAATCCGTCTCCTTTATCCAAAGGAATCTCTTTTAAAAGAGAAGCTTCTCCAACTTGCGGATAAACAGTGGCAGTACCTGTAATGTTGATGGTTTGAGGTGGTTCCGGTTCATAAGGAATAATTCTCCAGTTCTCATTATCCTTGCAACTGGTATTAACCATCATAAGCAACAGTCCGGCTACCATATATTGAATTATCTTTTTCATAACATTTCTTTATTATAATAGTTAGTTATTCTTATACTTATTTGCCGTATCCTGGATTCTGACTTAGATTCTTATTAACAGAAAGAGTTTTCTCATGAATCGGGAATACCGTTTTATATGCCTGTGACTTCGGCCTGTCAGTAATCGCTTTTGTAAACTCGCCAAATCGAATCAAATCCTGACGTCGAACACCTTCCCAAGCTAATTCGAGTAAACGTTCTTTCAGAATATTTTCCAGACTAATAACAACCTGAGAAGCACCCACACGATCACGTACCTGATTTAATTCGGACTGTCCGCCTTTTCCATCCCGGAAAAGAGCTTCAGCTTTCATTAACAATACATCCGAATAGCGGAACAACACATAGTCATTATGCTGTAATTTGCCATCATTCGTAGCAGCCGGATCAGCTTCATATTTAAACATACGCGCACCCGCAACTTTCATATCCGCATCACTCTTATCAAATTTCAATTTCACCGACAATGGCTTATATTCAAGCACTTTGCCATCCGCTTCCACATATTGTCCGTTTACCATCACCTTGCCGGTATAGTAAGTACGATCCAAACGTGGATCCGGAGTATCTGTTCCATAGCCAAAGGCTTTCATTGCTTCCAAAGTTGCTGATGAACCGTTCCATCCGCCATTACCGAAACCCAAAGCAGCTCCTACAGCATAATGACGAGAACGAGTAAGGTACATCATATTTGCTTTATATAGAGTCGGATCCATCGGAATTACAAAAATATTCTCTATAGAACCTTCGTTTTTTGCTGCAAAATTTGCAGAAAAACCATTCAGACCTTGAGTCAGAGCATATCCCGATGCAGTAATTCTATTACAATACTTCACAGTAGCTTCCCAGCAATTGACTTCTTCACCATCTACGGTAAATTTTATATTCTTTCCATCCGGCTTCACAGCATCCGTCCAGTCATCATCGGTATATATCTCTGCATTTAAAGCCAGTTTAGCTAAAATATAATTCGCTACAGACTGAGTCATTCGTCCATAATATTCGCCTTCTGCTGCACTTTTTGCATCAGAGAGATCAGGAAGTGACTCTTCCAATTCCTTTCTGACAAAAGCAAATACTTCAGAACGTTTGGATTGTCTTACATCTTTGATTTCAATAGTAGAAGATTCTACGATAGGCACACGTGCAAACATATCCAGCAAATAATAGTAGTACATAGCGCGCAACGCACGAACTTCCGATTTATAAGTTCCAAACAACTCATTGTCCGGATATTCTTTCTGCAACATAACTAACTTATCGATTGACTGATTACAAGATACGATCACTTTATACAAATAATCCCATGTCCCAATCACCAAATCATTACTGGTACCCCAGTTATGCTGAAACAAATCACGCCATAACCCACCATCATCCCAGTCACCATCACGAGTAGGCAGAATAGCCTCATCGGCTGTAAATGTATTCAGGTCATACAACCCACGGTCAGTACCGGCGAGACCACCGCCACCATAGTCGGCACCAATCATGGTATACAAATTCGCTACAGTATTCAGATAAATCAAATCGGGATTTTTGTACACTTCCGATTCCGGCATCTGGTCTTTTGGATCCTCCTCCAAGAATGAAGAGCAACCGACAAGGCTCAAAGAAGCCGCTAAAATAAAACTATATAATATTCTTTTTTTCATGATATATTTCTTTTTAGAAGTTAACACTAAGTCCTAATGAATAAGTACGGGTTAAAGGATAGAAGCGTTTATCATCCAATCCAAGATCGCTACCTACCGTAGAGCTGTTAATCATAGGAGAAAGTCCTGAATAATTCGTAATAGTAGCCAAATTATTTACAGAGAAAGTAAGACGTAAAGCGTTGACGTTCTTTAAATTCTTTGTATTCAGATTCCATCCAAGTGTAACATAGTCAAAATGAACATAATCACCTCTTTCCAACCAATAATCAGTAACCGTCTGATCATGAATATTCTTTTCGGGAGCACCGGTCATTACATTATAAGTAGGGAATTGGCTCATATTCATGTAAGTCAAAGAAGTACCATTATAAATCTTATGTCCAAAAGCACCAGTAAACTGAGTCTGGATATCAAACTGTTTGTAGCGGAAGCTAATGTTACCACCTAAATAAAACTTAGGCATTGCCTGACCAGCGATATAACGGTCTTTTCCGTCTTCAAGTTCAATTTTCTTATTTCCATCTAAGTTTACAACGTGATATGTATATACGCCATTACCTTCTTTATCAACCAAACCATCACTCTTAGGCAAATAGAAAACACCAACAGGTTGACCTACCATCTGATAAACAACTTTGTTATTACCACCAATAAAGCCTGCACCATTCATACTTGCGAGCGACATATATTTTTCAGCACTCAAAGGCTGCCCATTATAAGTTCCATCCAAAGAAAGTAATTCATTCCTCTGCCATGAGAAGTTTGCAGAAACAGTTAATTCCATATCTTTCTTTTTCAAAGGTATTGCCGTAACCGAAAATTCAACACCTTCATTCATCATAGAACCCAAGTTGGCAAGCATAGAACCGTATGCAAACGGAGGTACAGGAACAGAATAATTATAAAGCAAATCTGTAGTTTTTGAGTAATAATAATCAAATGTAGCAGACAATCTGTTATCAAAGAAAGAAGCGTCAATACCTGCATCAAACATCTTCTTCACCTCCCAACGCAAATCAGGATTGTCATTACGATTAATACCATAAGTAACCACCGGCTTCCCATTAACGGTAGTAGTACCCGTAGGACTCATGAGCATTAAAGAATTGTAGGCAGAAATAGCATCCTGATTACCGGTCAATCCGTAACCAACTCTCACCTTCAAATTAGATACAGCACTTACATCTTTCAGGAAATCTTCTTCTTTCAGTACCCAAGCCAAAGAAGCAGAAGGGAAGAAGCCCCATTTATTATTTGCTCCAAGTTTTGAAGAACCGTCACCACGCATATTAATTGTAGCAATATACTTGTCAGCATAAGAGTAGTTGAAACGTCCCATGAACGACACCAGTTTATTACCGTTGGCATAAGATGTTGCATCTCCGTGTTTGATATCAGCTCCTGCCATCAGATTATTGAAACCAAAGAAATTAGTAGCAAAATAACGTGCATTCGAACCAAATCCGCTATATTGATAATCCTGTATTTCAGCCAAGCCCAATACATCCATATAGTGCTTTCCAAAAGATTTTTTATAATTAGCAGTGAAGTTACCTAAAAGAATATTGGATTTATTGTCATTTTTAGAAGCCAATCCTTTTGTACCAATTCCTTCTTTAATATTATTGGGAACATACTTGGAATTCTCTTTTACATTATAAGTATACGAACCAAATACACTCAATTTCAAACCGTCAACAACAGTCCACGTCAAACGTGCATTTGCATTAACATACGAATTAGATTCCTGATCGTCAATTGTCAAACGTCCCAGTGGGTTCTGGGTTTCATTTGCATTCGGATCTTCCGGCCATGTACCATCGGCATTCGCCACACTGGGAAGTGTAGGATTAAAAGAAGCGGCAGAATAGAATGTCTTTTGATAATCATTAAGATAGCGCATATCCTTTCTTGCCGCAAACATTCCAAAATCAATCTTCAGTTTATTATTGAACATCATTTGAGAAGCATCCAACTTCGCAGTATAATTACGCATATAATTGTTTTTGATGATACCTTTCTGGTCGATAACACCAATAGAGGCTCTATAGTTTGAGCTTTCGGTACCTCCACCAAATGAAACGCGATGATTCTGAGTATAACCCATACGCTGCATTTCTTCAATGAAGTTAGTATTAGCTCCCCCATCTAAAGCATTCGCATAACCTCTGTCTGTAACCACTTTACGAAATTCATTTCCGTCAAGCATTTTCAGATTCTTGTAAACAGTCTCAACACCGAAACTACCATCATAGCTTAATGTTTTTGTACCATTTTTACCTTTAATTGTTGTAACTACAATAACACCGCTTGCACCACGGGATCCATACTGAGCAGTTTCCGAAGCATCTTTCAAAACAGTAAAACTTTCAATATCAGCGGGAGAAATAGCATTTAGCATGTTTAAATCACCAAACACACCATCAATAATTACTAACGGATCATTACCGCCGGAAAGAGAAGTTGTACCTCTGACACGAATAGAGGCTCCAGCTGTAGGGTCGCCACCGGTCTTCTGGATATTTACACCAGCAATCTTTCCTTTAATGGCTTGTAGTGGACTTACCACCACACCCGCATTCATTTCATCACGCCCCACCTTCTGTACTGCCCCTGAAATAGTTCTCTGACTACCGGTTGCATAACCGATAACTACAACATCGTCAAGTAACTGAGAATCTTCACGCAACACTACATTTACGCTAGAAGCTGCTTTTACCTCGGCTGGAAGATATCCCACAAAAGAAACGACGAGTGTTGCACCTTGAGGTGACTGTAGTTGAAAATTACCATCCAAATCAGTAATTGAACCATTAGTAGTACCTTTGACTACGACATTTGCACCAATGACAGGTTCACCTGTAACATCTTTCACATTTCCTTTTACAGAAATTTGTTGTGCATAAGCGCCTAATGACAAGAATAGCCCCAACAATAAGGGCAGAATCATTTGATAGATTCTAAGATTAACTTGCTTCATGCATTTAATAAGTTAAAGTTAACAATATAAATTAATATGATTTCTCTCTATCGAAACAGGAACGTAACTCAAGTTCCTATCTTACGACGAAACAAAAATAGACTTATTGTCAATCAAACAAATGAAAAAATATGAAAAACGCTGCTTGCAACTACGCAATCGTTTGCATTGCAAAGCCCCAAAGAAGCATATAGTCAAGGTACGCGTATAAAAGTACTTTCTTAATAAGATATCTTTGTACTGTGTTTATTTATAAATATTCAATTTAAGACAAACAAAGATATACTATTGTACATGATACACAGGTACTCTTTACCTACATGAGGCAGGGAGTATTTATCCCTTCATCATAGTCAGTAACATTTTAAACTTTTCTACAGCAGTTAAAGCATGTGGAGCATTAGCCGGAAACACAATGCTTTCTCCTGCTTTTAAGGTAAATGTTTTTCCATCCAACACAATATCTACCACACCTTCCAGCACCTGGACAATAGCATCGAACGGGGCACGGTGTTCACTGAGTCCTTCTCCTTTATCAAAAGAAAACAATGTTACATTTCCAGCCGGACTTTTTATTAGCTGCTTACTAATAACTCCTCCTTCAGAATATTCTACCAATGAAGCCAGATTGAGCACAACTCCTTTTTTAAATGACTGTTCCATATTCAATTTTATTTTTATTAATGTCAAATATAAAACGATTATGAAAACAGGATTGTTCTTAAAAAACATTAGTAAATCTACATTATTAAAATACGTATTTTATAAGGTCAAACTATGCATTTTAACACACTGTTAATATGCATTTTAAGTAACAGTTAAATACGTATTTATACAATTAAGAAGGTCGGGGGCACCTAAAACAACAAAAGCACATACCCTATTTCAGATAAAATTTATATCTTCAATCCGGCAGAGTATGCAAACGTTTGCACTTAATTCTGATACAGAAACGGAAGATTCTTTAAAATTCTTCCTTCCAATTCTCTTATTTTTGCATATAAAGACAAAGATAAGTACCTTTGGCTGAAACTAATAGAAATCTATGAGCAAACCGCAAATTACCATCAAAGACATAGCCCGTGAATTGGGAGTATCCCCTTCCACTGTCTCAAGGGCACTGAAGGATAATCCGGACATCAGCCAGGAAACCCGAAACGCTGTACATACATACGCACGCGAACATAATTATAAACCAAATGCACTGGCCCTAAACCTCCGAACCAGCCGTTCCAATACTATTGGTGTGATTATCCCGCAACTGGTACATCATTTCTTTTCATGTGTATTGAGTGGCATTGAGGAAACGGCATCTCAGGCCGGATACAACATTCTTGTAGCACAAAGCAACGAGAAATATGAGCAAGAGGTTAAGATTGTTCACTCTTTTCAGGCAGCCCGGGTTTGTGGTGTTATTGCGTCACTCGCCAAAGATACTTCTCAATATGATCATTATCAGGAATTACTCGACAATAATATTCCAATCGTCTTTTATGACCGTATCTGTACGGGTATTAATACCGAACGGGTGGTAGTGGATGATTACGCAGGTTCATTTTCTGCTGTGGAGTATATGATACAAACAGGCTGCAAACGCATCTTTTTTTATAGCGCTGCACCCCACCTCGAAATTTCAAAAAACCGGAGAAACGGTTATCTGGATGCCATGAAAAAGTATAAAATACCTGTGGACGAGAGCATGATAAAACTTTGTGATACCCGCGAACAAGCCATTGCCATTACCCCCGATATACTGGAAAGAGAAGACCGCCCGGATGGATTTTTCGCCATTAATGACGAAACTGCTTCGGGCATTCTATACTCCTGCAAACTGGTGGGACTGAAAGTACCGGATGAAGTATCCATCTGTGGATTTACCGACGGAGCAATTGCGCAAAGTACCGATCCTAAACTAACAACGGTAGAACAGCACGGTGAGGAAGTAGGAAAAAGTGCCATACATATCCTGATCGATAAAATAGAAGAGAACCCCAATACCAAAAGTGCAAACAAAATTGTAAGAACCAACCTGGTAGTAAGAGGAACAACGAAATAAGGTGCTTCCCGCACGGGGAGGTACGCCAGGCGATGATTACAGTGAGAAATCTGTGAAAACCTGTGGCGAGCTGTATTTAAAACTGAATGGAAAAAGAATGAAACTAAATAATTAACCAATTAAAAAAACGAGTGCCACCCAATTGGTATATTACTACATTGGCATATTGGCACATTATTAATTACCATGAAAGTAAAACCTGATCTGAGTTTTTGGAAGCTGTGGAATATCAGCTTTGGCTTTTTCGGCGTACAAATAGCCTATGCACTGCAAAGTGCTAACATCAGCCGTATCTTTGCCACATTGGGTGCCGATCCGCATAGTTTGAGTTATTTCTGGATATTACCGCCATTGGCAGGAATTATTGTACAGCCCATCATTGGTTCGGCCAGTGACAAAACATGGACACGATTCGGACGACGTATTCCCTATCTGTTTGTTGGTTCACTGGTTGCTGTATTGGTTATGTGCCTATTGCCCAATGCCGGAAGTTTCGGCATGGTAGTCAGTACAGCTATGATATTCGGACTTGTGTCACTCATGTTTCTCGACACATCTATCAACATGGCTATGCAGCCTTTCAAGATGCTTGTGGGTGACATGGTGAACGAAAAACAAAAAGGGCTTGCCTACTCCATCCAGAGTTTCCTCTGCAATGCCGGAAGTCTGGTAGGTTACCTGTTCCCGTTTATTTTCACTTGGATAGGTATCAGTAACATTGCCGATAAAGGAACCGTCCCCGATTCTGTAATCTATTCTTTCTATATTGGAGCAGCCATTCTCATTCTTTGTGTGATTTACACTACTTTGAAGGTAAAAGAAATGCCGCCCAAAGAGTTTGAAGAGTTCCATGGCATCACCGCTGCCGAAAAGAAAGAAAAGACAAATTTCTTCTATCTGCTGAAACATGCACCTAAAGTATTCTGGACAGTCGGCCTGGTACAGTTTTTCTGCTGGGCAGCATTTATGTATATGTGGACTTATACCAACGGAGCCATCGCAGAAACCGTATGGAATACAACAGACGTACAGGCTTCAGGATATCAGGAAGCAGGCAACTGGGTAGGTGTACTCTTTGCCGTACAAGCCATTGGTTCTGTTATATGGGCAATTATCCTTCCTATGTTCAAAGCCCGGAAACTGGCTTACTCAATGAGCCTTGTGTTAGGTGGGATCGGCTTTATCTCTACTTTGTTCTTCGATAACCAGTATCTGTTATTCATCTCCTATCTATTGATAGGTTGCGCATGGGCAGCTATGCTGGCAATGCCTTTTACCATCCTGACCAACTCAATATCGGGCAAGAACATGGGTGCATACTTAGGATTATTCAACGGGACAATCTGTATCCCCCAGATTGTTGCTGCCATCATTGGCGGCGGATTACTTCATCTGGTAGGTGGTCAGCAGGTCAACATGCTTGTATTGGCAGGTGTTCTATTAATTATAGGAGCTGTTTGTGTACACTTCATAACAGAGACATTTTCAACGAAAAACTGAAAACATCTCTGTTGTAGTTGAGAGTTGAAAGTTAAAAGTTGCTATACAGCGTGGCAGTGCAGCTAACTTTCAACTCCCAACTTTCAACTTTCAACTTTTTTCACTATCTTTCTGCGCAATTAAACACATGATAAAGAAGATAGCTATGAAAAAATTCCTCAAGACAGACGAGTGGAACATTATAGAAGAAGGTTTTCATGCAGATAACCTTCGGGCATCAGAAAGTATATTCAGCCTGGGCAACGGACGGTTAGGGCAACGAGGCAATTTTGAAGAAACTTATAGCAGCGACAGTCTGCAAGGCTCCTATGTGGCAGGTATCAGTTTTCTGGACCGTACACGCGTTGGTTGGTGGAAAAACGGATATCCCCACTTCTTTTCACGTATACCGAATGCTCCCAACTGGAGTGGTATCCATCTGCGCCTCATTGATGAAGAAGTAGATCTGGCCCAATGGGATGTGGATAGCTTTGAACGACGGCTGGACATGAAAAAGGGCATATCTTATCGCGACTTTGAAGTCACTTCCCCCAAAGGGAATACACTGAAAATACATGTGGAACATATCAACAGCATGGCCCATCAGAACTTGTGTCTCATTAAATACAGCGTAACCTCTGTCAATTACGAAGGTAAAATCTCCGTTGTCCCTTACATTAACGGAGATGTGAAACACGAAAACTCCAACTTCAACGAAAAGATGTGGAATATACTGCGTGCCGAAACCACCAATGAATATGCTTATCTATGGACACAAACCAAACGAGAGGACTCACAAGTGTGTTGCGCTATGACTTATCAGGTTTTCAAAAACAGTAAAGAGCTAAGCATCAGTCCTATCAAAATAGAGAAAGAGAAACTCACCGGATTCAGTGCCGGTGCCGACGTCAAACCGGGTGAACGAATTACACTTATCAAATATACCACTATCCTCTCCTCACTCTACTATGACCGGCAGGAACTCGTAGAACACGCTGTGGCAGAGAGTAAAGAAGCCAAGGCACAGGGATGGGAAAAACTCCTGCAAGACCACCAAAATGTATGGCAGCATATCTGGGATGAGACAGATGTCACCATTGAAGGCGATCCGGAAGCACAGCAAGGCATCCGTTTCAATATTTTCCAGCTCAGTCAAAGCTACCGTGGAGACGATCCGCGTCTCAACATCGGTCCGAAAGGATTTACAGGCGAGAAATACGGAGGTAACACCCAATGGAACACAGAACTTTGCTGCGTACCGTTCTTCTTACTGTCCAGCCCCAAAGAGACTGCCAAGAATCTGCTGCTCTATCGCTATAATCAACTGTCGAAAGCTATTGACAATGCCCGGAAATTAGGTTTTAAAGACGGAGCAGCCCTCTACCCTATGGTGACATTCAATGGAGATGAGTGCCATAACGAATGGGAGATCACCTTTGAAGAGATACACCGCAATAATATCATCGTGCACGAAATAGTGCAATATGTAACGATGACAGGACATACTGATTTCATAGCCCGATATGGGTTAGAGATAATGATAGCCATCTCGCGCTTCTGGGCCCAGCGTGTCTCTTTCTCACAACCTAAACAGAAATATGTGATACTGGGAGTAACAGGGCCCAACGAATATGAAAATAATGTAGACAATAACTGGTATACCAATTACTCTTGTGTACAGACACTAAAAGCCACTATTGAAACCATAGAATTAGTAGCGCATCAATATCCTGACGAATATGCACGCATCCGTAGAGTTACCGGTTTCCAATATCCGGAAACGACTCTCTGGCAAAAAATTATAGATAACATGTACCTCCCCGAAGACCGAGAACTGGGAATATTTGTACAAAACGACGGGTATCTGGACAAGGAACTGAAAACAATAGACGATATTCCTGCGGAAGAAATGCCTATTAATCAACATTGGTCGTGGGACCGTATTCTGCGTTCGTGCTACATCAAACAAAGTGACGTACTATTGGGACTTTACCTTTATTATTCCAACTTCGATGATGAAACCGTACGACGTAATTTTCGGTTCTATGAACCACGAACGGTGCACGAGTCTTCACTCTCTCCTTATGTACATTCCATCCTCGCCTCCCGGATAGGCGATATAACGAAAGCATATAACCTTTTTCTCCATGCCACCCGGTTAGATCTGGACGATTATAACAATGAACTGGACCAGGGGTTACATATCACAAGTATGGCAGGTAGCTGGCTTGCCATCGTCCACGGATTCGCAGGAATGCAAATAAAAGACGATATGCTCTGCTTCAATCCTGTCATCCCTGAAAAATGGAACAGATACACCTTCAAAATCCACTTCCGCCAATGTACCTTACAGATAGGAATTGGAAAAAGCGAAATAAAAATCTCGATGATAGAAGGGGATGAACTGAACATCCTTATCCATAAAGTTGTTTATCATGTCACCAGAGGAGATGTGAAAGTGATTAGTGAGTAGTGGTTAACGATTAGTGATCAGTGATTAATAGCTGCGTTACATACCGCATGGTACTAATCACTCATCACTTACTCACTAATCACTACTCACGCTCCCCTGTTTAAACGACTTTAACCAACCAAGGGAGTATGAAAAAAAACTATGTAATCGCTTTGACTGCGGCCCTTCTTCTGGCTGCATGCGGACAGAAACAAGAAGACAACGGCACTACAATCCGACCTGTAAAGACAGCAATAGTAGAATCACGATCGGAAATCAACAAAGATTTTTCGGGAATTGTAGAAGCAGTAGACTATGTAAAGCTTGCTTTCCGCGTGAGCGGACAGATTATCAACCTACCGGTCATCGAAGGAGAGAAAGTGAAAAAAGGACAGCTGATAGCTGCCATTGATCCCAGAGACATCGCCTTGCAATATGCTGCAGACAAATCTTCTTATGAAACAGCTGCCGCTCAGGTAGAACGTAACAAACGTTTGCTGGCACGGCAGGCTATCTCTGTACAAGAGTACGAAATCAGTTTATCAAACTACCAACGGGCCAAATCGGCTTTCGAATTATCCTCCAACAATATGCGCGATACCAAGTTGACCGCTCCTTTCGATGGATCTATCGAAACACGACTGGTAGAAAATTACCAGCGCGTCAATGCCGGTGAAGGTATCGTCCAACTGGTAAATACCAAAAAGCTACGTATCAAATTCACCATTCCGGATGCTTACCTCTATCTGTTGCGTTCCAGCGATCAGAAATTCCGCGTAGAATTCGATACATATAAAGGTCAGAAATTCAATGCTAAATTAGAGGAATATCTGGATATATCAACTGACGGAACAGGTATTCCGGTAACAATCACAATTGACGATCCGGCATTTGACCGTGCACTGTACGACGTAAAACCGGGATTCACATGTAGCATCCGCTTCTCTGCCAACGTAGGTCCGTTCCTGGAAGAAAGTATGACTGTAATCCCCTTGAGTGCCCTGTTTAGTGAAGGCAATGGAAAACAGATGTATGTATGGGTAGTAAACGACAACAAAGTAAACCGTCGCGAAGTAAGCGTCATGTCCCCTACCGGAGATGCACAGGCATTCATCACCAAAGGATTGAAAGCCGGAGAAAAGATAATCACCGCAGGAGTCAACCAACTCGTAGAAGGAGAGAGGATTAGAGTAGTGAGTAGTGATTAGTGATTAGTGATTAGTGATTAGTGCCATGCGGCATTATAGTGTTACTAACCATCCAGCACTTATCACTCACTAATCGTTAATCACTAATCACTACTCACTAATCGTTAATCACTACTCACTAATCACTAATTTACTAAACACTACTTTCATGAATTTAGCCAAATATTCATTAGACAACACCAAAGTCATCTATTTTTTCCTTGCCGTATTGCTACTTGGAGGTATTTTCTCCTTTAGCAATTTGGGAAAGAAAGAAGATGCACCGTTTGTCATCAAATCAGCCGTCATCATGACGCGCTATCCGGGAGCTGAACCTGCAGAAGTGGAACGGCTCATCACAGAACCTATCTCACGCGAAATACAAAGTATGAGCGGAGTATATAAGATAAAGTCCGAATCTATGTATGGTCTTTCAAAGATCACTTTTGAACTGCAACCCTCCCTGTCCGCCTCTTCCATCCCACAAAAATGGGACGAACTGCGACGCAAAGTACTCAATATACAGCCTCAACTCCCCAGCGGATCATCCGTACCTACTGTATCGGATGACTTTGGAGACGTATTCGGCATTTACTACGGGCTGACCGCCGATGACGGGTTCAGCTATGAAGAGATGCGCGACTGGGCCGAACGAATCAAAACGCAGGTAGTCACTGCTGATGGAGTAATGAAAGTTGCTCTGTTCGGTGTACAAACGGAAGTTGTCAATATCTTCATTTCCGTAAACAAACTGGTGGGAATGGGTATCGATCCCAAACAACTTGCATCCTTACTGCAATCACAGAACCAGATTATCAATACCGGCGAAATCAGTGCCGGTGAACAGCAACTACGGGTCGTGGCAAACGGGATGTATACCACCGTCGACGATATACGCAATCAGGTGATCACCACTAAAGCCGGACAAGTAAAACTGGGTGATATTGCCGTCATCGAAAGTGGATATATGGATCCGGCCTCTACCATTATGCGTGTCAATGGAAAACGTGCCATCGGTATCGGTGTATCTACCGACCCGCAACGTGATGTGGTACAAACAGGCGAAATGGTAGATGCCAAGCTTGCCGAACTCCTGCCACTCATACCTGTAGGAATGCAACTGGAGCCACTCTATCTGGAAAATGTGATCGCCAAAGAGGCCAACAACGGATTTATTATCAACCTGGTAGAATCTATCCTTATCGTTATCGTCATCATCATGCTGGTAATGGGGCTTCGTGCCGGAGTGCTTATCGGTTCATCACTGATCTTTTCTATCGGCGGTACAATGCTTATCATGTCTTTCCTGGGAGTAGGACTAAACCGTACCTCACTGGCTGGATTTATCATAGCCATGGGTATGCTGGTAGACAATGCCATTGTGGTAACCGACAATGCCCAAATAGCTATTGCGCGAGGCGTGGACCGACGCAAAGCACTGATTAACGGAGCTACCAGACCACAATGGGGACTATTGGGCGCCACATTCATCGCCATCTGCTCTTTCTTACCTTTGTATCTGGCACCTTCCGCCGTTGCAGAAATCGTGAAACCGTTGTTTGTGGTTCTTGCCATATCACTCGGACTCAGTTGGGTATTGGCACTGACACAAACCACTACATTCGGTAATTTCATTCTGAAAGCAAAGCCTGCCAACGGAGCAAAAGATCCATACGATAAGCCGTTCTATCACAAATTTGCTTCTATCCTGCATGTGCTGATACGAAAAAAAGCATTGACACTAAGTGCCGTTATTGCTCTTTTTGTAGCCTCCTTAGTGATAATGGGAATGATGCCTCAAAACTTCTTTCCTTCTCTCGATAAACCTTATTATCGGGCAGACGTCTTCTACCCCGACGGTTACAGTATCAATGAAGTAGCCAAAGAGATGGAAGCGGTTGAAGCACATCTGTTGGCACAACCGGAAGTGGATAAAGTATCCATCACTTTCGGAAGTACCCCGCTGCGTTACTACTTAGCATCTACTTCCGTAGGACCCAAACCTAACTTCTGCAATATACTGGTAGAACTTAAAGACAGCAAATACACCAAAGAGCAGGAAGAGAATTTCGATGCATACATGAAGGCAAACTATCCGAATGCCATCACCCGCACCAGCCTCTTCAAACTATCACCGGCTGTGGATGCCGCCATTGAAATTGGTTTTATCGGCAATAACGTCGATACGTTGGTGATGCTCACCAATAAAGCACTAGAAATAATGCACCGTAATCCCGATCTGATCAATATACGTAACTCCTGGGGAAATAAGATCCCGGTATGGAAACCGATATATAGCCAGGAACGTGCCCAACCACTCGGTGTATCCCGCCAGGGAATGGCACAAAGTATCCAAATCGGTACAAACGGCATGCCCTTAGGCGAATATCGCAAAGGCGATCAGGTACTTCCCATATTACTGAAAGGAAATACCGTGGATTCATTCAAAATCAATGATCTCCGCACGTTACCCGTATTCGGTACAGGCACAGAAACCACCAGTCTCGAACAGGTAGTATCGGAGTTTGATTTCCAATATCGCTTCTCGAATGTAAAAGACTACAATCGCCAGATGGTGATGATGGCACAGTGTGATCCACGTCGCGGAGTGAATGCCATTACTGCCTTCAACCAGGTATGGTCTCAAGTGCAAAAGGAAATACAAGTACCGGAAGGATATACCATGAAGTATTTTGGTGAACAAGAGAGCCAGGTAGAATCCAACGAAGCACTGGCAGCAAACATGCCGTTGACATTCTTCCTGATGTTTACCGTATTACTGCTGCTGTTCAAAACCTATCGCAAACCGATTGTTATTCTGCTGATGTTGCCGCTCATCTTTATTGGTATCGTATTGGGCTTACTCGTATTGGGCAAATCGTTCGACTTCTTTGCAGTTCTCGGTCTGTTAGGATTGATTGGTATGAATATCAAAAATGCAATTGTATTAGTAGATCAGATAGACATTGAAGCAAAATCGGGTAAAACCCCTCTTGACGCTGTAGTCAGTGCTACAGTAAGCCGTATTGTTCCGGTAGCAATGGCTTCGGGAACCACAATTTTAGGTATGCTCCCGCTGTTGTTTGACGCTATGTTTGGCGGTATGGCAGCAACCATTATGGGAGGCTTACTGGTAGCATCGGCACTGACACTGTTTGTACTACCGGTAGCTTATTGCACGATACTGAAAATAAAAGGATAAGATTGGTGAAATAGGATTAACTTTGTACCCGCAAAGTTGCCGGACGCACATAGTGCATCATCATCACTAAAACGATTAAAATAATGACAATGAAAACTCAGATAATACTATTCGCATGGTTGTGCTCCGGATTGAACCTCCTGGCACAACCGGCACAACTCACCCGTGAAGCCTATCGTGACCGGGTGGAGAACTACAGTCAGGTACTAAAACAACAGAAGCTGAAAAGTATGGCAAGTACCGAAGGACGTAAAATCGCCTTCACCGGATTTCTGCCGCAGATAGATATCACCGGAGAAGGTACATTGAATCTCAAAGAAATGGATGCCTGGAACGGCCCTGCCGGACAGTATCGTAACCATACCTATCAGGGGGCGTTTGTTGTGGCTCAGCCTCTCTATACCGGTGGTTCCCTGCAAGCCCGGAACAAGGTGGCTCAGGCAGATGAGAAGTTAGACCGGCTCAGTACGGAACTCACCCTCGATCAGATCCATTATCAAAGTGATGCAGTATACTGGAATGCTTCTGCCGCCCATGCCATGCTCCTGTCCGCCAAACAATATGAGGACATTGTGCAGCAACAATTCAATATTATCCAAGACCGTTTTGACGACGGAATGATAAGCCGTACGGATCTGCTGATGATTTCTACCCGCAAAAAAGAAGCGGAACTGCAATACATCAAAGCACGCCAGAACTATACGTTGGCTTTACAAAAGCTAAATATACTGATGGGAGAAAGTCCCAATACTCCTGTAGACAGTCTGTATGAAATTGGAATACCGTGCGAAGCGGTTACACTCCTTAGCCTGGACGATGTACTGCAACGCCGTTCCGATTACGCCAGTACGGAAATCAACATAGAAAAAAGCGAAGCACAACGAAAGGCCGCCCTTAGCCAGTACAACCCGCAAGTGAACATGTTCCTATCCGGAGGATGGGCTACTGCATCTCCCAACATGGGCTATGACGTTGCTTTCACTCCGATTTTGGGATTAAACGTGAACATTCCTGTTTTCCGCTGGGGCGCACGCTTCAAAACCAACCGCCAGCAGAAAGCATATATTGGTATTCAGAAGTTACAGCAAAGTTATGTGACAGATAATATCAGCGAAGAACTCTCAGCCGCTCTTACCAAACTAACGGAAACGGAACATCAAGTGACTACTGCACAAGAAACAATGGATTTGGCAGAAGAAAATCTCAGTCTGGCCACTTTCTCTTATAATGAAGGGAAAGCGAGTATGGTAGATGTTCTTTCGGCCCAGCTTTCATGGACGCAGGCACACTCAAATCTTATTAATGCACACCTTGCCGCTAAAATGGCAGTAGCCGAATACCAGAAGGTGATAAGCTATTAAGGTGCTTCCCGCACGGGGAGGTACGCCGGGCGATGGCTAATTGAAATGCAGAACGCAGATTTTCACAAAGGACAATAAGTATAAGATGAGGAACAACAGTCTTTTAATCTGCGATCATCCACGTTTCACCAAATAAAAAACTCTGTGCAAGTTCGATTCATTTCGAATTTATTTACGATTAGACGATTTACGATGTACGATTGGGATTACTCTTTTAAAAGCCTGTTTCAGCGCTGTCAGAGACAAAGTACTCCCAATCGTACATCGTAAATCGTCTAATCGTAAATAAATCCAGTTTTGAGCCTAATGGTGTTTGTCATTGCCATCCGTCTCTTTCTCCGGTATTGATAAAGCCCCCTCCCGTAGAGTAACGTATGAAGCCTCGGTATGTAACGTTGTTTTAGATGTACATGTAAAGCAGTAAAACATGTACATGTAAAGCTGTGAAACATGTACATCTAAAGCAGTGAAACATGTACATGTAAAACAATGCTGCTCACCGGGGAAAGGAACGTTCCTTTCTGAGAAAGACAAAGTACAACACCGGGCAAGGCTAACAATACCGTCTATGGGCACCTCCGCCATCGAAAAGATAGGGCCATCATCTTCGTTATTGTATGGTATTTCACCACAGAGTAACACGGAGTTCCACAGAGTCTAAATCTTTATTGAAACGCAGATGATTGCAGATTCCCGCAAAGGGAAACAAATCTAAGATAAAGAACTATAGTCTTTTAATCTGTGTTAATCCGCGTTTCATCAAATAAATAGTACTCTGTGGAACTCTGTGTTACTCTGTGGTGGTTTTTACTCATGTCCATACGTTTTGAATATATCTCGAGTCCTGCCTTCAGAACAAACAAATATTTCCTCCCTTCTCTTTCATTATTACCCAATTAATTTCTAACTTTGCCCCCGCATAGGTTCATCTTCTCCATGCATTCGGAGAAAATGATTAAAAGGGAATCAGGTGAGAATCCTGAACAGTCCCGTTGCTGTATGTTTCATTCAAGCGTAGTAAACACATACTTCATGCCACTGAAAGGCTTTAAGTCGATTGGGAAGGCGTTTACTTACGGAAACGAGTCAGAAGACCTGCCATGCAATACGTTCAATAGCTTTCGAGGACAAGCTATGGATTCAATCATCTGTACACGAGTGATGTGTCACAGAAATGATTATTCATACATAATTGGTACTCTTTAAAGCTATTTGATGGATAAAATAACTATCAAATAGATATATTAATGGGAAATACTACGTTTAAACGGTTCCTGTGTCTATGTGGAATGTGTACTTTAGTTTTGTCCATAAAGGCACAAAGCAAGCTGGACAGTATACAAAGACTGGATGAGGTAGTGGTTACAGCTAAAAAATATAAGGAAGTTATACCTGCACAAATTTTAAAAGGAGAAGAATTGCAGCGATTGAACAGCTTTTCAGTTGCAGACGCTATTCGTTATTTTTCTGGAGTACAAATAAAAGATTATGGTGGTGTAGGCGGACTCAAAACTATCAACATCCGTAGTATGGGGACCAACCATATGGGAGTTTATTATAACGGAATACAGTTAGGTAACGCACAGAACGGCCAAGTTGATTTAGGAAAATTTTCCCTCGACAATATCGAAGAAGTATCTTTGTATAACGGACAAAAAAGTGATATATTCCAATCCGCTCGGGAATTCGGTTCTGCCGGAAGTATTTATCTCACCACCCGCCATCCGAAATTCAATAATGGAGAAACAGCCCATATGATAGCCAAGCTAAAAGCTGGCTCTTACGGCCTTGTCAATCCTGCTATCCTTTACGAACATAAAATCAACGATAAAGTAAGTTCAAGTATCAGTGCCGAATGGATAAGTTCAAGTGGAAAATACAGTTTCCGGTACCGACGTGTTACTCCGGCAGGAGAGCTTGCTTATGACACCACCGCTGTCCGCCATAACAGCGATCTGGATGCCATGCGAATGGATATCGGATTATATGGAACATTCGACACAGGAAAATGGAGTGTTTTCGCTTACCATTATACTTCCGAACGAGGAGTTCCGGGAGCTATTGTGAATAATGTATGGAAACGGGGAGAACGATTATGGGATCGAAATTCGTTCGCACAAGGAACTTATCAACAAGATATCTTGCCTAAACTCAGCACCCGTGTCAATATTAAATACGCCTATGATTTTACACGTTATGTAAACAATGATATATTACTCAAACTAACTAACAATGTTTATAAGCAAAAAGAAATGTATCTGTCATGGGCTAACAAATATTCGCTTAATCCGAACTGGGACGTTTCTTTATCCTACGATTTTCAATGGAATGATTTAGAAGTATTCGACACCGCTAAAGATGTTAATATGGAACACATTTCCAACGCAGCTACCCGTGGGACTCATTGGCTATCACTTGCTACAGCATTTACTCTGGCAGACCGTTTAAAAATGCAAGCCAGTATTTTGGGGACTTTTGTTGACGAAAAAGCCCACCAAGTTGACAAAGCGCCTAATAAAAAGAAACTCACTCCCGGTTTGTTCCTCTCCTATCAACCATTCAAAAAACACGAATTGATATTCAGAGCTTTTTATAAAACAGCTTACCGTATGCCCACATTTAATGACCTCTATTACACGGACATGGGAAATGCTGCTTTACGTCCTGAAACAGTAACTCAATATAATGTGGGAATAACTTATGAACTCACCCGTAAAAATAAAACATTTAACTATTTCCGTATCGGAGCAGATGCCTACTATAATTATGTAACAGACAAAATTATATCATGGCCTCAAGGACCGCAATTCCGTTGGACAACTCTCAATTTAGGCAAAGTAGACATTCGTGGAATAGATGCTAATGCCATGGCTACCTGTCAGTTCCCTCATAACTGGACAATAACTGGAAAATTGCAATACACTTATCAGGAAGCAATCGATATAACCAATCCTTCTGATAATTATTATCGTCATCAAATACCTTATATCCCATGGCATAGTGGTTCGGCGATTGTCATGCTCAACTGGAATACTTGGGCACTCAATTATAGTTTCATCTACGTAGGAGAACGATATAATCAGCAAGAAAATATCCGATATAATCATACACAACCTTGGTATACCAGCGACTTGTCTCTCCAGAAAAGATGGCAAATAAAGAAAGTGTTTTTAAAATGTACGGCTGAAGTTAACAATTTACTGAATCAGGATTATGATGTTATTCTGAATTATCCGATGCCAATGCGTAATTACCGTTTTAGCATAACTGCCGAATTCTGATATGAAACCAACAAAAATCATAAGTATCATCCTCTCCTTTGTCCTGCTAAGCATTATTTCATGCCGTGAAATAGAATTGGTAGTACCTACCGAATACGAACTATTGCCATTTGACATACAACCCAATGCTAACCCTATGGGTATGTATCAACTCAATGAAGGTAATATGGGCAGTAATAAAGCAAGCATAGATTACTTGGATTTTCAAAATGCTTATTACATACGTAATTTATATGCCGAACGTAATCCAAGTGTCATCAAAGAACTGGGCGATGTAGGAAATGATATACAAATATATGGTAATAAACTTTACGCCGTTATCAATTGTTCCCACAAGGTAGAAGTGATGGATGCACGTACTTGCCATCGTCTCGGTCAGATAGATATTCCCAACTGTCGGTATATCCGTTTTGCCAAGGGCAAAGCTTATGTCTCGGCTTATGTGGCTCCCGTACAAATAGATCCCCAAGCACAAGCCGGAGCCGTTTATGAAATTGACACCACTTCTTTAAAGGTGACTCGTAAAGTTACGGTAGGTTATCAGCCTGACGAACTGGAAATCATAGGAGAGTATATTTATGTAGCTAACTCCGGTGGATATCGTGCTCCCGATTATGACAGTACACTTTCTGTTGTCGAAATCTACGATATGAAGCAGATACAAAAAATACCCGTAGGAATCAACCTGCATCGTGTACGAAAAGATAAATACGGCAAATTGTGGGTCACCTCACGAGGAAATTACGGCTCTATCCCTTCTCGCCTGTACGTTCTTGACCGTAAAGACAAAAATTCACGCGAAATGGAAGTGAAAGACACTTTCGACATTCCGTGTTCAGAGATGTATATACAAGGCGATTCGCTCTACTATTACAGTGTTTCCTGGAATAGTTCGAGTCAGATAAACAAAGTATCCTATGGCATTATCAATGTAAAAACGAAAGAAAAAGTAACCGATCATTTTATTACGGATGGAACCGAAGAGAATATCGTCATACCCTATGGCATTAAAGTACATCCCACCAATGGCGATATCTATATAAGTGATGCTAAAAATTACGTATCAAGCGGTGCCTTGCACTGTTACGACCGGTATGGCAAAAAGAAGTGGAGTGTACGAACCGGAGATATCCCCGGACATATGGTGTTTTTAAACAAGAAATAATAAACAGAAGAATATGAAACGACTACATACCAGAATTTATATTTTACTTCTTTCAACGCTTGTTGCTTGCCAACAAGATATTCCTATGGTCAGTCTGGGCATAGATAATCTGTATGTCATGTCGCGTATGAGAAAAGCCGTGTTACATCCAGAGTATTCCGGTGAAGGTTATCGTTGGACTATGAAAGACCAGAATGGTAAAGACTCTATCGTATCCGAGGAACGAGATTATGTTTTTCTTGCCCAATACCCCGGAGAATATTATCTCCGCCTGAACATTATTGACCGCGAAAATCCGGTGGAACACGATATACATTTTATTGTAAAGGAAGAAGAGGTACTCTATAGCCGGTATATTTCAAATGTATATCAATATTGTCCGGCACCGGGGCAATTCATCAATACCCTCCCTCTGTATAAAAAAGGTGATACCGCAGAAGACATGCGCCAAAAAGCAGAGGAAAGTCTGGCTAACTCCGAGAATAATAGCGGAAATGAAGAAGAGCGAGCAATGGTATCTTTGGGAGGATACGGAGGTTATATTACTTTCGGATTTGATCATACAGTAGTAAATGTTCCCGGAGAAAAAGATTTTAAGATACTTGGAAATGCATTCTATGCAGAAGCTAATCCTAATCCGGAAGCTCCTAAATCGGGAGGGAGTTGTGAACCGGGAATTGTTATGGTTTCTTTGGACTTGAACCAAAACGGAATTCCGGATGATGAATGGTATGAACTGGCTGGTAGTGAATATTACAAACCGGAAACCAAACATGAATATCAAATCACCTATTATCGCCCGGATCCAAACAAGATACCAACTCCCAAGCCGGGAACCCCATTAACAGATACTACCTATATAGCATGGAAAAGTAATTATGGGGAAACGGGATATATAATAAAAAACGAATATCACGGACAAAGTTATTACCCGCTATGGAGCGATGCTAATGCTATTACGTTTACAGGTACCAAATTAGCAAATAATGCAGTAGATGAGAGTGGCGGAAAAGGCAGTTTTTTTGTATTATACTCTTACGATTGGGGATACGTAGACAACCACCCCAATGATAAAGAAGACAAAATAAGTTTCGACATAGGATGGGCTGTTGACAAAAACGGAAACAGCGTATATCTGCCCGGAGCAGACTTCATCCGGGTATATACCGGAGTTAATCAGACATGTGGCTGGCTTGGAGAGACCTCTACCGAAATTAACGGGGCCGAAGATTTACATATTGAAAAAAGAGGTGAAACATTACCTAACCCATAATAAAAAAAACATTTATTATATGAACCGGAAGACATTACATTTATTAACAGCCATGTATATTTCAATGGGCTTGCAAGCTCAGAGTTATAAAGATGGAGTTTTTTTATTGAATGAAGATTGGTATGGTCATAACAACAGTACTTTAAACTTCATACGGCCCGACAATATAGATGAGCCTTTTTTATATTATATCATTCAGAATAATAATGCCAATAACGGACAATCTTTGGGATGTACTTCACAATTCGGGACAGTGTATGGAGACAATCTTTACGTTATCTCTAAACAAGACCAGGATGGAGGTGATAAAAGTGGGCGTCGGGGAGGAAGAGTCGTTGTCGCAGACGCACAAACAATGGAAATAAAGAAACGAATTCCATTAATCATGGTTAATGGAAAGGGGCAATCTATTGCCGACGGACGTGGTTTTGTAGGAGTTGATGAAACAAAAGGCTACGTAGGAACCTCCAACGGTATCTATATCCTTGATTTCAATAATTTTGAAATTACCCGGCAAATCGAAGGAACAGAAAATCCGTTAATCACCGGTGATGAAATAAATTCCGACGGAGTAGGTCCTCTCTATCAAAACCAGATTGGCATGATGTTACGTTCTTCGGATTATGTATTTGCCATTCAACAGGATAAAGGAGTACTGGTCATCAATCCCGAAACCGACAAAGTAGAAAAAATCATCGAAGGGTGTTTCAGCACAATGGTACAAAGCAAAGACGGGAATATTTGGGTAGGTAGAAATACCAACATGGATTATCAGAAATACCCGTACGGCGAAAACGGTTCCAGTGGCGAGTGTTGGGAAGGCACGGAACTGTTAAGAATAGATCCGGGTACATTGGAGACCGAATCTATCGCTATCACGCAAGGAGGCATCAATCAAACCTGGTATGCCTGGACAGCCGGTTCGCTCTGTGCCAGTACACACGAAAACGTGTTATATTTCACATTCAATGCAAGCAAATGGAGTTGGTTTACCACTTCCCAAATGTATAAGTTCGATATCAATCGGAGGAGCTTTCAGCTTATTTACGACAGTAGCGAAGACGGACGATACTTTTATGGTGCGGGCATACGCATTAATCCTCTTGACGACAAGCTGTATGGTGCCCTTTATATAGACAATAACATACAAAATTATTGGGTATACCAAATGAGTAACACCGGCGAGGTATTGCAAGAGTACGAACCTATTCGCCGTTATTGGTTTCCTGCTATGTTTATCTTTCCGGATATTTATGCACCCGAGGTTAAAGATTTCGCAGATATAACCCTGAAAGACGAACCGGTAGAAATTGACCTGGCAACTATGGCTACTGACAAAGACAACCTGGATATTGCCATTACCAAAAAAATCCTGTCAGTCAGCAATAATGAAATAGTAACCGCTACCATAAAGAACAACCGACTAAAACTAACTCCTCTAAAAAAAGGTAGTACAGATGTCACTGTTCGTTTCAACTCAAACGGAAAGTTTGTAGACAAAATACTCCACATTAATTCCACTACTACGGGCATCATGACTAAAGAAGCGGATGAAATCAGAGTTTTCGAACAAAACGGGCAGATTCATATCGAAGGCTTGCAAAAGACATCTAACGTAACTATATATAATGCACAGGGACTAAAGGTTCGTTCCATAACCATAGAACCCGGAGAAAGTATTGACGGACTGCCCGGAGGCCAAGTATATATCCTGAATATAGATAATCAAAAATACAAAGTGATTTATTAATTATTAACGTAAAAACAACATGAGAAAAATTACTCTTAGGGTTACAGTTGCGATACTCGTATCGTGGCTGTATGTAGCTGGGACTTTTGCCAGTAATCAGTTTGTGCCGAAGGATTACTCCTTCACAGATATCGGAAAGAGTTGGGATGTAACCATCAATATCCCGATGACCGATTTATTTGTTTATCCCGACGGAATGGATAAAACAGCCAATTTAGATGAAGCTGGTGTAACAGCCACTTTCGAATATACCGATGAGACAGTAGTAGGCTTATATAGATATGAATACTACAATTATGGAAAAGTACAACAACTCTATCTGCAACAAAAAGCTAAAAAGACTGGCAAAGCAGATGTGAAAGTTATTTTGGAATATAACGGTGTAAAAGTCGAAAATCTATTAAAAATAGACATTGTATCAATGATAGCCAAAGATGACAATTATGTGGTAGATTTAGGACAGACATGTAAAGCACCCGTATTGTTTAATGATAACTTTATGGATAACAATGCCAAAAATACAGCGACATTGACAATTGACGAACAACCGGTATATGGTACTGCCACTATCCTCTCCGGAGGTACTACAAAACCAGATACTATCCAGTATATCCCCAATGCCGATTTGGAGAATTACTCTTTTGATCAACTGAAGTACACCGTAACATTGGCCGATGGCAGCGAATCGTCTTCAGCAATAGTGAAATTCAACATCCACAAAAATGCTTATGCATCAAAAGTTATTGCTTTCATGCCAGCTCCGGGACAATTCACGAATGAAGGTATCGCCCAAAAGAATTCAGCAGAAAAGACATTAGGAAATCAGGGAGGAATGATTAGCCTGGGATCGTTCGGTGGATACGTAATCTACGGATTCGACCAGCCAATAAAAAATGATCCTCGCCATCCTTATGGAGTAGACTTTACCGTTAGAGGTAACTCTTTCGTTGCCAATTTGTATGGTGTATGGACAGAACCGGGAGCAGTACAAGTCTGTCAGGACTTAAATGGTAACGGAATACCAGATCCGGACGAACCATGGTACGAATTAGCAGGATCGGACTATTGGCTTAGTACTACCAAACATAACGTAGAAATGACTTACTATAATCCAAGTTATGACAAACGTTATACTGTGCCCTGGACTACCGATAAGGGAGAATCCGGAGCCGTATTAAGCAATCAGTTCCACTCTCACTCTTATTTCCCGGATCCATTTGATTTCGAATGCGACCGCGATTCTCTGACATATAGTGGTAATATTATCCGTAGCTCTATTGACATGAGTTCACCTAGTTATATCGAATTCTATCGTGCACCAGCTTTCGGATATTGTGATAACAGAGGTTATAATAAAACAGATTTAACTATAGCCAGTAACCCTTATTATAATGATGAAAGAGGTAACGCAGCAGATGGTTTCGATATCAGCTGGGCTGTCGACAAAGACGGTAACCATGTAGAATTGGATCATGTGGACTTTGTAAAAGTATATTGTGCCGGTAGTGCCAATGCCGGATGGCTGGGAGAATGGTCAACAGAAGTTTTGGGAGTTGCCATCACTACTCCTGAGCCCGATTACGTTCCTAAAGATTATTATCTGAACTATATCGGTATCACTCAGTTGCAGGTCATCCGTGGACAAGAATGCCAATACGAAGGTTTCTTATTCAAAAATGGACGTCCGATACACGAAGGAGAGCAAAAATGGTGGTTATCGACCGATACAGTAGGTACTATTGACAATACAGGTAAATTCAGTGCTACCGGTCTCGGTAGTACTTGGATTTATTTTAGCCAAAAGGAAGATATACCACATGATTCTATCCAGATAGATGTAGTCGATCTGAAAAAGGTAGTCATCGATATTGAAGGAAACGCAAGTACGGTATCCAACGATAGCATAAATATGATATTAGGCGAAACTATCTATATCGAAACACAGTGTGAAGACAGCCGTGGCGAATCATTAAACGGACGTAACCGAAACCGTTACATTTACGAAAAATTCAGATGGACCACCTCTAATCCGGAGATTGGAATTATCAACAACGGTTCTTTCCACGGTAAAAAAGTAGGACGTACCATGTTACATGTATACTCTACCAGCAATCCAGAATTATCAGATTCAATATTGGTAATTGTAAACGACATTCCCCAAATTACACCTATTTCCGATCCGCTCAAGATAGCTTACTACGAGCCTGAAGGAATATTAACCAGTAGCGCTCTCTTCACTGCCGGAAATAGCTCAACTATTTATTTGGAAGATGTAAAAGGTATTACAGAGAAGGTTTACACACTTGCAAAAAATGCCCTGAACTATCAGTATTCACAAGGTGAATACCTGACAGATACACTAACTTTCAACGTTACTCACTATGGTCAAAAGAAAACATTAAAATTACCTGTAATCTATGCACCAGATGTATTGGCATCCAGTCGTCGTTTGCTCTTTGCAGATAAGAATATAGTGAAAGCCTATGTTCCCGAAAGTAATGAAACAAAAGCAATCATAGCTGGTCTGAAAGCTGACAGTATCCATGCCCTGACTGCAGATGGAGCCTTTACATATATTGCTACTAATGATAGTCTCTACCGTTATAACACTCCTGGAGCTGAATGTACACACAAAGTACAGACACTCAACAAAGCAACTGTAGATAAATTATTAACCACCCGTAACTTGCTGATAGCCTCATCGCATACAGCAAATGAAACATATACCATATCCATCTACTATAAGACAGATATGGAACTGGTACGGACAATCAAACTATCTAAACCAATCCAAGACATGGTAGTAGTTGGCGATAACTTGTATCTCATCATCAGTAACGAAGAAAAGAGCGCTATGGGTATCATCAATCTAAATACTTTTGAACTTGAAAAAGAAGTAACTCTCAATACAAAAGGATTGAATACCAGTACACTCGTAGCCAAGGATAACATGATTTACGGTATTCGTGCCTATGATCCGGTAAAAGAAGAAGAGGCTTCCATCCTCGAATTCAACACTACTAATAATACTTCTACACTTATTCCTACAGGAGGTATTGAGGCATTCTTCGAAGGAGTACCTACAGCCATCAAACCGATGACAGGAGATTCTATCCTATTATCAAACTACAAAGGTTTCTCGGTTTACAATACCAAAAAACGCGAAATTCTTGACGGAACATTTATGGAAGGCCAACGTATCTATCCTACCGAAGCAATACGTGATACTACAAACGGTAATTATTATGTGGCATATGCCGACCAAGATGTAACTTATTACCAAGGGGCTATCTATGACAAAGATTTCAACAAACAGAAGGATATCTATAATTTAGGTAAAACACCAGCTAACTTACAAATGATGAACGACGTTGCCGATAATGAAGCGCCGAAAGTTTCGAAAGGTAGTGTCGGATACGGTTCTACTCCTTACGATCGTGCGACGGAACCGGGTAGTTATACTCTACAAAAATCGGCCTTTACCGACAAAGAAAACAACTATTCCATCTATGTAAGAAGCATCGAGCAGTATAACGATTGGCTCAATGTGAAAGGCTATAAAGACAACGGTGATATCGAACTGAAAATGTTCTATCGCGGTGATGTAGATAGCGACTCTCTCGTAACTTTCACTGTCGAAGCCATTGACAATGTCGGACTATCTGCCAGCCGTCAAGTTGAACTCAAGATTACGCCGGAGATCTACAAACCATTAGTAGTCAATGCCCTGAAAGATACGGCTATCACTACTAAAGTAGATACGCTAAGACTCAGTTTGAAAGATGTATTCAAATATCCTTCGACCAGCACTTGGGGAAAGACATTTACCAAAACTGTAGTAGCTAATGACAACCCGATCCTGATAACAGACAGCATTGATGTTACAACAGATTCACTTGTCCTCATTACAAGCAAAGGACAAACCGGAACTGCACAAATCACGCTGCGTTATACAGTAGCATTCAGTGAAGATAACTACATGTATGAATACGGCGGAAAGTATGTAGACACAAGTTTTGCCGTTAAAGTAAGTGCTCCGGTAGGTATCGAAGATACACAAATCGATGCAAACAGCATAGTAACGGTTCTGCAAAATCCATTCAAAGATCACCTTGTAGTGCGTGTTCAGGAAAACGGAACAGCTGAACTCTACAATGTAGCAGGACAAAGTATAATGATATTCAACCTGAAAGCTGGAGAAAATACGGTTAATACTACACAACTCGCTAACGGAACATATCTATTGAAGTATAAAGAGACAGTTGTAAAAGTAATTAAGCAGTAAAACTACTATAACGTATATAAAAAGTGAGAGGGGAGGCCGATAATCGGCCTTCCCTCATCTTTTTACTTGGACTCAACACTAATCAATAGTCAAATTTCTTAGCTATCTACAAAATAACCAAGCAATAAGCATATATTGCTATCAAATAATGGAGAATCCCCGACATACTTTTATAAGCAATTCTTTTTTACTATCCCCTTTTAGATTTTGGATACTGTATACTACATTCTGTGATAGATTTCATTGAACGGTACTCTCCCCCGTTCTCCCCAGATTCCTTTATTTCCATTTCGTATTCCACAAGGAATTACCATGTTTATTCCGGCACCATGAGGTAGTTTCAGTAACTTCTTGATTCGTTTGCTATCAAAGCCTTCCAAAGGACAAGTATCATATCCTTCATTTGCCATAGCAATCATAAATGTTTGTGCAGCAAGTGCACAGGATTTATGAACGACCACACGCATATCACTTTCAGAAACTTCCCGCATCATCGGGCGGAATAAGCTGATACTCTTAGCCAGTATTACCCTCAAAAAGCCTAAGATTCCCCAAAAACGGGCGTAAATGAAAGGCATTAGTTTTCCATAATATAATTCCCGGTCTTTGATACGTTTCTCCTGACGTTCTTTCGGACTATTTCGCATGATATTTCCTTTTTCAAATTCAAGAACGGACTTTGCACGCTTTTTATACAGATCCTGACGTGTAACGAAAACAACTATTTCTGAAGCCGTAGCAGTAGCTGACTGCCCAAGACAGGCTTTTGAAATCTCCGCTAACAATTCGGGGTTCGTTATTTGGTAGAACTCCCACAATTGCATATTCGAGCTATTGGGAGCTAAAGTTGCTAATTGCAGACAGTGTTTCACCGTTTCCGGTTTTATTGGTTTTTCTTTATCAAAAACTCGTACGGAACGACGGAAGTTCAAGACCTCTTCTAAATTCATTTTATGCTCTATTTATTAAATTAGTTTCACTCAATTGTTACATAACAACTCTTACTATTATTGATAGTATCAGATACATAATATCCCGTCCTCATGTTGATAAGTAATCATGCAGAAACAGGTACAAATAATGTGCCAATTAGCCGCGCTATACAAAAGAGTATCGGTACAACACATCCAATTGGCACATTGACATATTGGCACATCACTCCATTGTTTATCAAATATCCAACTACTGACTCACATTAATAACATAAATACAAGTCAACTGTATTTCATCCGACCAGATTATTAACATAAATTCTATTACATTGAAGCAGGCATAAAAGAGTAAAACTCTCTGCTTATTGCAAGAATGCCTCCCTAAAGTTGAGACAAAACTTTAGGGAGGCATTCTTAAACTTACTCACAAACCTCACACAGAGGTAAAGGATATCAGGCAAGGAATGAAATCAATACGCCTGCAGCTACAGCCGAACCGATAACTCCGGAAATATTACTTGCCATGCAATACTGCAACACGTGATTCTTTGAATCATACTTCAAAGCAATTTCATTCGCCACACGGCTTGCCATCGGCACAGCACTCAATCCTGTAGCACCAATCAACGGATTGATCTTTTTCTTAGAGAAGAGGTTGAACAACTTCACCAAACAGATACCACCGGTAATACTCAGGGCAAAGGCAAGGAAACCACCGACTACAATACCGATAGTAGTCCAGTTCAGGAAAGCTTCGGCAGTCATGGTAGCCCCTACGGAAAGTCCCAGGAAAATGGTTGCAGCATTCATAATGCTGTTGGAAGCAGCATCAAACAAACGGAAGGTATTGCTGCCTATTTCCTTTACAAGGTTACCAAACATCAACATACCAATCAATGGCACAGCACTGGGCACAAAGAGGGCGACAACTGTAGTCACTGCAATCGGGAAGATAATTTTCAATACCCGCAGATTTTTAATTTCCGTCTTTGAAGGATACTTCTTCTCCTCCTCTTTCATATTGATACTCAGCTCTTTTTTAGAACATAGCAAGCGAACTACCATCGGAATAATCACCGGAACCAATGCCATGTAAGAGTAAGCGGCAATAGCAATCGGACCTAACAGATGAGGAGCCAGTTTAATGGTGGTAAAGATAGCCGTAGGACCATCAGCCCCTCCGATAATGCCCAATGAAGCCGCTTCCTGGGGAGTAAAACCGATCAGGATAGCTACCAGCAACACAGTGAAAATACCCAACTGGGCAGCTGCCCCGAATATAGAAAGATGCAGATTACGCAACATCGGTCCGAAGTCAGTCAACGCACCCACTCCCATAAATATAATAGGTGGCAGGAATCCCGTCTTTATCAACATATAATAGATGAAGTTCATAAGTCCTAACTCATGGGCAATGTCATGCAAAGGCATTTCCCAAATACTCTTCATCACACCATTCACCATCACCATACCGTTCTCATCGGCCTGAATAACCCCCATATCACCTCCCGGGAAGTTGGCAAGCAGTACACCGAAAGCGATAGGTACCAATAACAATGGTTCGTATTGTTTCTTAATACCCAGATAGAGCAGAACGAAAGCGATGGCGTACATTATCAGAAACTGCGGTTCGGCAATGATATTGCTGAAAGCAGTCATATCATATAAGTTTTCAAATATCTCGTTCATTATCCTATCTTCATTAATATGTCATCTTCAGAAACTGTATCTCCCGGATTACTGCAAATAGCCGTCACTGTACCACCAAACTCGGCACGAATGGCATTATACGTCTTCATAGCTTCCACATAGCAGAGTACATCTCCTTCTTTTACAGTATCCCCAACTTTCAATGCTGTCTCCTGTGCATTCTTTACAAGGAAGAATTTACCTTCCAACGGAGAAAGTACCTCTTTACCCTCACCTACTGCGGCGGCAGGGGTCGCAGAAAGTTCGGTATCACCATAAGCCACAGTAACGCGATAAGCCTGTCCATCTACCTGCACAGTAAGTGTCTTGGGTTTCGCATCTTCCTGTGGCGACTTATCTCGTTCTGCACGACGTTTAGCCACATCTGCAAGGAAATCTTCTTTCGCTTTACCACTCTTATAAGCCTCGTACTGTGCAGGGTGCATGGCGTATTCAAAGAGCTCTTCGTCATCTTCACCTGTTTCCCATTTATTCTCTTTCATCAACTTGCGATACTTATCAAGGTCATCCGGATAATTATCCTGCGGATCGCCTTCAAAGAATTTACGACCTTCACGCTCTGCTTTCTCTATAATCTCAGGAGCCAATTTACCCGGCAAACGTCCAGCCTTGCCAAGTATCATATCCCAAATGTCATCAGCAATCATACCCCAGCGCTCTTTACCTTTCTCCATAGCTATCACATTCATCATAGCTAAATTCTTAACATACTGGCTGAACGGAGTCACTAAAGGAGGATAACCGACACGCGGCCATACATAAGCTACTTCGTTGAAAAGCTTAATCAACAACTGATCCTGCGTCATGAAAGGCAAATTGTGTTTAGCTTTATATTTATTGATAGATTCCAGATTCGTTTCGAGATCGGCCATAAGGCTTCCCATCATACCACCCGGAAGCCCCGGAGCGATAAGCAGAGAGTTCATCAGACGATTCTTCGGACTGATGTAAAGTCCAAGAAAATCATCCATAAATTCCTGAATCATGCCACGTACTTTCATGTACGCCTCCATATTTATTTCAGGTACCTTGAAACCGGCATCTTTCAGCATAGCCTGTACACTAAGCAAATCGGCATGACCGGTACCCCAGGAAAGTGGTTCCATACCCACATCAATATAATCGCAGCCTGCCTCGCAAACTTCAAGAATGCTTGCCATATTAAAACCGGGTCCTGCATGACTATGATACTGCACAGGAATATCAGGATATGCAGCTTTTATATTGGCCACAATCTTTCCTAAAGAGACAGGACGTCCGATACCTGCCATATCTTTGATACAGATCTCATCTGCTCCCAGCTTTATCAGCTCCAAAGCCATATTAGTATAATACTCTACCGTATGGATGGGCGAATGAGTAATACAAAGTGAACATTGTGAAATCATTCCGGCATCATGGGCATAGGTGATTGAAGGAGCAATATTACGAACATCATTTAATCCGCAGAAAGTACGGGTAATATCTGTTCCCTGTGTTTTTTTCACTTTATAGAAGAGTTTGCGCACATCGGCAGGAACGGGGCTCATACGAAGTCCGTTTAGGGCACGGTCGAGCATATGGGTTTGAATACCGGCTTCATGGAAAGGCTTCGTCCATTCACGGACAGCACGGTTGGGATTTTCACCAAACAACAGATTCACTTGTTCAAAACCACCACCATTGGTTTCAACACGGGCAAAACATCCCATTTCAATAATAGCAGGAGCTACTTTAACAAGCTGGTCTACACGAGGTACATATTTTCCGGCACTCTGCCACATATCTCTGAAAACCAGACTAAACTTGATTTCTCTTTTCATATTCTTTTAGTTGTGTCTTGATAATTTGTCAATTAAATAACGTGCCGGTGTATTACAGCCCTCATATAGCGCAGCCAATCGATACTATTGGCAAATTGGCACATTAATCTATTATTTATAATTTCTCTACCTTTGTCACTTTGCCCTTCCCCTGGGTTACTACATTAACAGCCGCAGTAATTGCAGCTAAGATATTCCCAGGAATAGGCACAGGAGCTTGCGAAGAAGTCTGTTTGACAGACACTACCTCTTCGGGAGCATATTTATTGACGAGTGAGATCAGTAATTTACCAAGATAAATGACGATAAGTAAAATAACGAACACGGTAGCCATACCAACTACCATCAGCAGAAACGCTGTCTCTAAGTTTTCCATATAATAAATTATTAGTTATTTAATCGGTTTCAAAAAAAAATCGCTCGAAATTACCAATAAAAGAAGAAAAAATAAAGGCAGGAAAGAATAAAAAAAGCTAAATCGGAAGATCAGAGAAGGAAAAACAAGGAATAATAAGGCTTGCAATAGTGGACTATGACAATTTACGGTTCTGCTCACCAATCCGGATAAAACGCAGATTAACGCGAATTAGCACAGATTAAAGTGCTGATGTTCTTTTGCACCTGTGTTTTTGCGTTAATCTGCGTTAATCCGCGTTTCAACTAGAAAAATAGTACTCTGTGAAACTCTATGTCACTCTGTGGTGAACTCTGAACTCAGAACTCGCTGGTAAAGTGGAACTTTATCTTCTTAAAGTCCATCTGTGCCATTTGCAATACATAGTTGGAGTCTGCCAGAAATACGTCCCTCCCCTCACGGTCTTTTGCCATGAACTGATATTTACGTTTCTTGAATGCTTCCAGCTCTTCGGCATCTTCACTTTCAATCCAGCAAGCTTTGTATAGGCTTATCGGTTCCCAACGACAAGACGCATTATATTCATTCAACAAACGATACTGGATCACCTCAAACTGAAGTTGACCAACCGTACCAATAATCTTCCGTCCATTAAACTGATTGACGAACAACTGTGCCACACCCTCGTCCATCAACTGATCAACTCCCTTGGCCAGTTGTTTCTGCTTCATAGGATCGGCATTCTCAATATACTTAAACATTTCGGGCGAGAAACTCGGCAAACCACGGAAGTGCAATTGCTCACCTTCTGTCAGCGTATCACCAATTTTAAAAGTACCATTGTCCGGCAAACCAATAATGTCACCTGCATACGCCTCATCAATTGTAGTCTTGCGCTGGGCCATAAACTGTGTAGGCGACGAAAAACGCATCGTTTTACCATGACGCACATGCAGATAAGGAGCATTACGGGTAAACTTACCCGAACAGATCTTACAGAAAGCAATACACGAACGATGGTTCGGGTCAATATTAGCGGTAATCTTAAAGATAAATCCGGTAAACTTCGGTTCATCCGGTTCCACCTCACGTTCTTCTGCCTGTACAGGACGGGGACTGGGAGCTATCTCTACAAAGCAGTTGAGTAGTTCCTGCACACCAAAGTTATTCAATGCCGAACCAAAGAACACAGGTGCACAATCTCCTGCCAGATAAGTCTCATTATCAAATTCAGGATAAACACCTTCAATCAGTTCCAGATCACCACGCAGTTTGTCTGCCAGTGTGGCACCAATCTGGTTGTCCAGTTCTTCACTATTGAGATCTACTGCAATCTTCTCTGTCACCACCTGCTTGGAAGGCTGATAGAGATCTAACTTATTCTCATATATATTATATACACCTTTAAAACGGGCTCCCTGTTCGATAGGCCATGACAACGGGCGAACCTGAATCATTAGTTCTTCTTCCAGTTCGTCCAGCAGGTCAAACGGATCCTTACCCTCACGGTCCATCTTATTGACGAAGATGATAACAGGTGTCTTACGCATACGACACACCTCCATCAGCTTGCGGGTTTGTGTTTCCACACCTTTCGCACCGTCTACTACAATGATAACGCTATCTACAGCGGTCAACGTACGATACGTATCTTCGGCAAAATCCTGGTGCCCCGGAGTATCGAGAATGTTAATTTTATAATCGCGGTAATCGAACTCCATCACGGAGGTAGTTACTGAAATACCACGCTGTTTTTCAATCTCCATCCAGTCCGATGTAGCCGTTTTCTTTATTTTATTACTCTTTACGGCACCTGCCACCTGTATCTGTCCACCAAAAAGCAACAACTTTTCAGTCAATGAGGTCTTACCGGCATCCGGATGTGCAATAATGGCGAATGTACGCCTTCTCTGTATTTCTGAATTATCTGCCATACAATAAATTAATCATTCAATAGTGCCATGCAACGCGCAAGGCTCTCTTCCCAATGGGGAATTTCAATATCAAAAGTGGTTTTAATCTTCGTTTTGTCAAGCACCGAATAGTGTGGGCGAGCCGCTTTCGTGGGATAGTCTGTCGTATGCAACGGACGCACCTTGCAAGTAGTGATACCTGCCAGACGATGAATTGTTTTTGTAAAATCATACCAGGAGCACACTCCTTCGTCACTAAAGTGATAAACACCACGCACTATACCTTTATTAATAACGGCATAGATGGCACGTGCCAGATCATTGGCATAGGTAGGTGTTCCCACCTGATCAAAAATCACACCCAACGCTTCGCGCTCACGCCCCAAGCGTATCATTGTCTTCACAAAGTTATTGCCATAAATAGAGTAGAGCCATGCCGTACGGATAATGACAGCTTTTTCACAACCATCCATCACCGCCTGTTCACCTGCCAGTTTGGTAGAGCCATATACAGAGGCCGGACAAGTTGGTTCTTCTTCTGTATAAGGAATATGGGCCGTTCCGTCAAAAACGTAATCTGTAGACACCTGTATGATAGCCGCACCCCGGCGTTGGGCAGCACGGGCAAGATATCCCGGTGCGATATGGTTCAATTTGTCACATAGCTCACGATTGTCTTCCGCATTGTCCACCGCAGTATAAGCAGCACAATTCACAATCAATTCGATTTCATTCTCTGCAACAAAAGCCTCAATCGCTTCTTCATTACAGATATCGAGTTCCTGTACATCCGTAAAGAAATAAGTGTGTTGTGTATTTTCCGCAGAAAGTACCTTCATTTCGTTACCTAACTGTCCGTTGGCTCCGGTTATCAATATATTCATAATCAATAATTTTTCAATGCGCTAATATGCCAATGTACCAATTACCATACGACGCGTCGTTACAGCACAGCCAATTAACACATTGGCATATTATTTAATTGGCACATTATTTTATTCTAATTCCAGTTCTCCTTTTTTATCCTTATCATAGTAGTTTGCCAACATCGAAAGAAAGCTACTGATAGACTCTATTGCCTTTGTAGTACCTTCGCTCAGCTCTTTCTTTTGCAAACGCAATAACATGACTCCATACAAGGCTTCAAAACAAGTTTCCAGTTCGGGCTCTTCCTTCTTACCGCTTTTACTGCGCAGTTCTACTATAAAAGGTAGCGCTTTGAAGTAAGCAGCATTATAAAACGGAAATTTCGGGGAAGCAAGCAGTGCGTTATGTAAATCTGTCAGGTTAATGATGATATTCTTATTAATTTGCAAATGGCCTTTCTCGAGGACATTTTCCTCACGCATCATAGTGATGAGATTGCCATACCATTCACACAATGCCGGACGGTCTTCTTCCGGATAACGGGCAATAATGTTTTGTTCTACCCGGTCAAGGTCACAACCATTGGCACGAATCAGATCTTCTACTTGCCACATATATATAAGGTATTCGGCAATATTCTTTTCTTTCAGTTGCTGTGCTATTTTCATCTCTTCAATATCTCTGTCTTAAGTTCAATAAATTGATTCTCCCAGCAGGGTATAGATTAATCCCACTACGGATACCAGCATAACAATGCTGCCTATGATACGGTTCAGAATCCAGATACCGCGTAGATTGAACTTTTTACGCACTTTATTGACGAAAAAAGTAATTCCGAACCACCAAGCCAATGCACCTACGGCTATAGCCAGATATCCGGTAATTGTCTCAAATAGCAACACCCCGGGCTGCAAAAAAGCAAAACGGGCAAAAAGACCAATAAACAGGAAGATGATGAGTGGATTGGAAAGAGTGACGGCAAAAGCCGTGACGAAATTATGAAAATAAGAACCTTTGTTGGTAGACGCCGGACGAATGGATTTGACCGGATTGCTACGAAATGTATAAATTCCAAAAAGAAGCAACATAATGCTTCCCAATAATTGCAGATAGAAAATATTTTTATCAATATAGTCGAAGATAAAACTCATTCCGTACCCCGTCAGCAAGGCATAAGCAATATCGCTCAAAGAGGCTCCCAATCCGGTCACAAATCCATACCAACGCCCTTTATTCAAAGTGCGCTGAATACAAAGGACTCCAACCGGCCCCAACGGAGCAGAGACAATAACGCCGATAGCAAAGCCCTTTATCAGTATATCGAGAATTGTTTCTATCTGATTCATGTCGCAAATATCGCACTTTTTTATGAGACGGACATAGGTTATTAACGTTTTTTCGATTGAGTTTATGCGAGAAAAGTTGTTACGGGCTACAGATTTACAGCCAAACCACCTAAAGAAGCAAAAATGTCACGAACCGTAGAGAACATAATTCGATAACACAAAACCCGCTACAGTCGCATTTGAATCGATCGGCTCTACCCTAAAACGACCAGAACCGGAAAACACCTTTTTACAGCGTTTACAACATCGCTGTGAAAAAACCATGAACAAAACTTTTCACCGTAAATATATAAAAACACTACTATAATATAGTATAAATGGAGAAGCTAGTACTAAAAGGAAAAAGAAGAAGAAAGAAAAATGCGGGTTGCCTTCCATCCAATTACCGGTTGTATGAAAAAACAGCTCATAACTTCAAGATACCAATGAATTTGTTTATCTTTGCACCGTAAAGAAAACGAGACTAATCTTCGTATCCAGAAGAAGCTTCAATCGTTAAATCGTAAATCGTTAAATCGTAAATATAAAACATGATTCTTTTTTTCAGAACCCCTTCCAAGAGTGTGATTGCCGTAGAGAGCAACCAACCGCTCACCCCGGACGATAGTAAGAAACTCTGCTGGCTATTTGGAGAAGCCAAAGCGGAAAGTGAAGAAAACCTGAAAGGTTGTTTCGTTGGGCCACGCCGCGAAATGATCACTCCCTGGAGTACAAATGCTGTAGAAATTACCCAGAACATGGGCATTGAAGGCATCAATCGCATCGAAGAGTATTTCCCCGTGAAAGATGAAAATGCGGATCGTGACCCTATGTTACAACGCATGTACAAGGGATTGGATCAGGATGTGTTTACTACCAACCGCCAGCCGGAACCAATCATCCACATTGAGGACCTGGAAGTATACAACGAAAAAGAAGGCCTTGCCCTTTCCAAAGAAGAAATGGACTACCTGAAAAAGGTAGAAAACGATCTGGGACGTAAACTCACCGACTCAGAAGTCTTTGGTTTCGCACAGATCAACTCGGAACATTGCCGTCATAAAATCTTCGGCGGAACGTTCATCATCGACGGTGTAGAGCAGGAATCATCGCTCTTCCAGATGATAAAGAAAACTACACAGGAAAATCCAAACAAGATTATTTCAGCTTACAAAGACAACGTAGCATTCGCAGAAGGTCCGGTAGTAGAACAGTTTGCTCCGGCAGACCATTCCCAACCCGACTTCTTCCAGATAAAAGATATTAAAAGTGTGATCTCACTGAAAGCAGAAACACACAATTTTCCTACTACCGTAGAACCTTTCAATGGTGCATCCACCGGTACGGGTGGTGAAATACGCGACCGTATGGGTGGCGGTAAAGGTTCATTGCCGATTGCCGGAACAGCTGTTTACATGACTTCTTATCCCCGTACAGACGAAGAACGCAGTTGGGAAGATATCCTACCTGTACGCCAATGGTTGTATCAGACTCCGGAACAGATTCTGATCAAAGCCTCTAATGGTGCAAGTGACTTTGGTAATAAGTTCGGTCAACCACTGATCTGCGGTTCGGTATTGACTTTCGAACATAAAGAGAACAACGAGGTATATGGCTACGACAAGGTTATCATGCTTGCCGGTGGTGTAGGTTATGGCACACAGCGCGACTGCCTGAAAGGAAAGCCCGAAGCCGGTAACAAAGTAGTTGTCATCGGTGGTGACAATTACCGTATCGGACTCGGTGGCGGTTCTGTATCATCCGTTGATACAGGCCGTTATAGTAGCGGTATTGAGCTGAATGCCGTACAACGTGCCAATGCTGAAATGCAGAAACGTGCCAACAATGTGGTACGTGCCCTTTGTGAAGAAGATGAAAATCCGGTAGTTTCTATCCATGACCACGGTTCAGCCGGTCATGTCAACTGCCTTTCGGAACTTGTTGAAGAATGTGGCGGACTGATAGACATGAGTAAATTACCGATTGGTGACAAAACCCTGTCAGCCAAAGAAATCATAGCCAATGAGTCACAAGAGCGTATGGGACTTCTCATCAAAGAAGAAGCCATAGAACATGTGCGCAAGATTGCCGAACGTGAACGTGCTCCGATGTATGTGGTAGGTGAAACAACCGGTGACCATCGCTTTGCTTTCCAACAGGCTGACGGTGTACGCCCGTTCGATCTGGCTGTAGAGCAGATGTTCGGTTCATCTCCCAAAACATACATGATAGACAAGACCGTAGAACGCCACTACGAAATGCCACAATATGAACTCCCTAAACTACACGAATACCTCACAAACGTATTGCAACTGGAAGCTGTGGCCTGTAAAGACTGGTTGACGAACAAGGTAGACCGTTCTGTAACAGGCAAAGTAGCCCGCCAGCAATGCCAGGGAGAAATTCAGTTGCCATTGAGCGACTGTGGTGTCGTAGCCCTAGACTATCGTGGCGAAAAAGGTATCGCTACCTCTATCGGACATGCGCCTCAGGCTGCACTTGCCGATCCTGCGGCCGGTTCTATCCTATCCGTCAGCGAAGCATTGACCAATCTGGTATGGGCACCCATGGCAGAAGGTATGGACAGCATCTCTCTGTCAGCCAACTGGATGTGGCCGTGTCGTTCCCAGGAAGGTGAAGACGCCCGTTTGTATACAGCCGTAAAAGCATTGAGTGATTTTTGCTGTGCGCTGCAAATCAATGTCCCTACCGGAAAAGACTCTCTATCTATGACACAAAAATACCCCAATGGCGAGAAAGTTATTTCTCCGGGAACAGTGATTGTTTCTGCCGGTGGTGAAGTGTCTGACATAAAGAAGGTGGTTTCTCCGGTATTGGTAAACAATGAAAAAACAACACTTTATCATATCGACTTCAGTTTTGATACACTGAAACTGGGCGGATCGGCTTTTGCACAGTCGCTTGGCAAAGTAGGTGACGAAGTACCTTGTGTACAAGATGCCGAATACTTCCGAGATGCATTTATGGTTGTACAGGAACTTGTAAACAAAGGATTACTCCTTGCCGGACACGACATCTCTGCCGGTGGTCTGATCACTACTTTGCTTGAAATGTGTTTTGCCAACGTAGAAGGTGGTCTTGAAATTAACCTCGACAAAATAAAAGAGACCGATATAGTGAAAATTCTTTTTGCGGAAAATCCGGGTATCGTTATCCAAATTGCCGATAAGCACAAGGATGAAGTGAAAAAGATTCTCGAAGATGCAGGTGTAGGCTATATCAAATTAGGAAAACCAACTGACGAACGTCATATCCTGGTATCTAAAGGAGATGCCACTTACCAATTCGGTATCGACTATATGCGCGACGTATGGTATGCTTCTTCTTATCTGTTGGATCGCAAACAATCTATGAACGGTTGCGCCAAGAAACGTTTTGAGAATTACAAGATGCAACCGCTGGAGTTCGCATTCATGCCGGAATTTAAAGGAAAGTTGTCACAATACGGCATCACTCCGGACCGTCGTACACCAAGTGGTATCCGTGCTGCCATCATCCGTGAGAAAGGTACAAACGGTGAGCGTGAAATGGCTTACTCACTCTATCTGGCAGGCTTCGACGTGAAAGATGTAACAATGACCGACCTCATCAGCGGACGCGAGACACTGGAAGATGTAAACATGATTGTTTACTGTGGCGGCTTCTCGAACTCGGATGTATTGGGCTCTGCCAAAGGCTGGGCAGGAGGCTTCCTGTTTAATCCGAAAGCCAAAGAGGCACTCGATAAATTCTATGCTCGCAAAGACACCCTGTCATTAGGTATCTGTAACGGTTGTCAGTTGATGATGGAGTTGGGACTTATCAATCCGGAGCACAAAAAGCAAGGTAAGATGCTTCACAACGAATCTCATAAGTTTGAATCTACTTTCATTGGGCTGACCATCCCTACTAATCGCAGTGTCATGTTTGGCTCATTAAGTGGTAGCAAACTGGGTATCTGGGTAGCCCACGGAGAAGGAAAATTCTCACTTCCTTACGAAGAGGATAAATACAACGTAGTTGCCAAATATTCTTATGATGAATATCCGGGTAATCCGAATGGTTCAGATTATTCAATAGCCGGATTGGCAAGCGAAGACGGACGCCATCTGGCAATGATGCCTCACCTGGAACGTGCTGTTTTTCCTTGGCAAAACGCATATTACCCGGCAGACCGCGTAAACAGCGATCAGGTAACACCATGGATCGAAGCATTTGTCAACGCACGCAAGTGGGTGGAAAAGAACATGAAATAAACTTTTATATTACATTTATATGTCAAAGGCTGTCACCACACAAAAGTGACAGCCTTTTTGTTTTCGTAATAACGAGAAAAACAACCTCATTTTTTTCTAATATCAGAACAGAAACATCGGCATATTCACATTATGCAACGTTTGAATACATTAGACAAGCAGACAACGCAAAGCGAATCGCTATCTTATGGAAATATTTTGTTATATCAAAAATACTTCTTAATTTTGTGTCTGAATCCCCCTCCAGAAAGCTAAGTTCTGTAACTCTAAATGTCTTACTAACATGAAAAAATGGCTTTTTCTCTTATTATTGTTTCCGCTTACTTGTATAGCACAGACCTATAAATACATCGGAGTAGAAGATGGTCTGAGTAACAGACGGGTGTACGCTATCCAAAAAGACCGGAAAGGCTATATATGGTTTCTCACACACGATGGAATAGACCGTTATAACGGTAAAGAATTTAAACATTACAAATTACAGGACGGAAAAGAAGAAAGCGGTTCTTTACTTAATTTGAACTGGCTGTATATTGATACGGAAGGAACTCTTTGGGAGATAAGTAAAAAAGGACGTATCTTTCGTTACGACACAATGCACGATACTTTCATACTGGAATATAAACTTCCCGTTGTAGAGAATAAAGATCTACCTGCACCGGTCAGTCATAGTTTCATTGATGACAATCACAATATATGGTTATGTTGTGACGAAACAATCTTTTTGTATAATACAAAGTCACAAGAAGTATCCCAGCTGAAAAACACAATAGAAGAGACCATCACAGATATCGCTCAGATAGACAAAACGCGCTTTTTTATCGCTACTGAAGAAGGAATACACTATGCCGAATTAAAAGGTGAAACACTTACTCATGTGCATTGTGATAAACTGGACAACATCGCTATCCAAATGAACAAGCTGTACTTTAACCCTAAAGTACGAAAACTATACATAGGAACCTTCCAACGTGGTATTTTCGTATATGACATGAATACCAAACAAATCAGTCAGCCCAAAGAAAGTCTCAGAGATATCAGCATCAATACCATTAAACCGCTGAATGACAAAGAACTTCTCATTGCCACAGACGGTGCAGGAGTATTCAAAATGAACATGGATTCATATCACACCACTCCATACGTCGTTGCTGACTACAATAAAAATAATGCTATGAACGGTAATAGCATTAATGATATCTATGTGGATGATGAAGACCGTATCTGGCTGGCAAATTATCCCATAGGTGTAACTGTGCGCAACAATCGCTACTCAAGCTATAACTGGATAAAACATTCTATCGGAAACAAGCAGTCGCTGGTCAACGACCAAGTGAATAGTATCATTGAAGATTCTGACGGTGACCTGTGGTTTGCTACTAATAACGGTATCAGTCTTTATTATTCTAAAACCGGGCAATGGCATTCTTTTCTGAGTTCTTTTGATCCAGATCCCCAAAACAAGAACCATATATTTATCACCCTGTGTGAAGTGACTCCCGGGATAATCTGGGCAGGAGGATATAGTTCGGGAATCCACCAGATAAACAAAGGAGATTTATCTGTGGAATACTTTGCCCCCTCCTCATTTGCCAATCTGAACATACGTTCGGACAAGTATATACGTACTATAATAAAAGACTCACAGGGAAGTATATGGTCGGGAGGATACTATAATCTTAAAAAGATTGATTTAAAAACAAAATCGATACAACCTTATCACGGCTTGAACTCCATTACAGCTATTGTAGAAAAAGACAGTACACAAATATGGATAGGAACAGCCACAGGACTATTCCTTCTGGACAAGAAGTCAGGAAGTTTTGAACGTATCAAACTACCTGTTGAATCAACTTATATTTATTCATTATTCCAGGCGCATAATGGGAGTTTATACATCGGAACGAGCGGTTCGGGATTGCTGATATACGATCCTAATACCAAGCTATTCACCCATTATTATACGGACAACTGTGCACTCATATCAAATAATATATATACCATACTTTCTGATCAAGAACAAACCATATTTATCAGTACAGAAAACGGGTTGGTCAGTTTCAATCCGCAAGTGAAAACATTCCATAACTGGACTAAAGAACAAGGGTTGATGACCATTCATTTCAATGCAGAATCAGGTATATTACGTAGTAATAACAACTTCATTTTCGGAAGTTCGGACGGAGCTGTAGAATTTCATAAGGATATGAAAATACCAAGAACGTATTCATCAAAGATGGTTTTCAGCGATTTCAGTCTCTTTTATCAGACCCTATACCCAGGGGATAAAAATTCACCATTGAAAGAAGATATAGACGAAACTCATACACTAAAATTAGAGTATGATCAGAATATATTTTCTATCAAGGTATCGTCTATCAATTATGACTACCCGTCCAATATTCTCTATTCTTACAAAATGGAAGGATTTTATGACGAATGGAGCCGCCCCGGAAATGAAAACATCATTCGTTTTACTAACCTTAGCCCGGGAGAGTATATGTTGCGCGTACGAGCTGTTTCCAATGAAGATAAACGGATTGTATTGGAAGAACGTGAAATGAAAGTCATCATAGCACAACCTATCTGGCTTTCATTATGGGCACTATTATTTTATACAATTCTCATAGGACTTATCAGCGCTATTGTAATTCGCGTCATCATTCTTAGAAAACAAAGAAAAGTGTCAGACGAAAAGATTCACTTCTTTATCAATACAGCACACGACATTCGTACCCCACTCACTCTGATCAAAGCACCTTTGGAGGAGCTGCGTGAGAAAGAACAACTCAGCAAAGATGGTATAGCAAATACAAATACGGCATTACGCAACGTTAATGCTTTGTTACGACTGACTACCAATCTGATTAACTTTGAACGGGCTGACGTCTATTCTTCAGAACTATATATCTCAGAATACGAGCTTAACACATATATGGAGGAAACATTCAATGCATTCCGTCCATACGCCACAGTAAAGCATATCAACTTCACGTATGAAAGTAATTTCCGCTATCTGAATGTATGGTTTGATAAGGAAAAGATGGATTCAATACTGAAAAACATCATATCCAATGCCTTAAAATACACACCCGAGAGTGGCAGTGTACATGTATTTGTCAGTGAAAACGAGGATACATGGAGTGTGGAAGTAAAAGATACAGGTATAGGTATCCCTGCCAATGAACAGAAGAAACTATTTAAAATTCATTTCCGGGGAAGTAATGCCATCAATTCTAAAGTGACAGGTAGTGGCATTGGACTAATGCTCGTGTGGAAGCTCGTACACCTGCACAAAGGGAAAATACATCTGAATAGCATCGAGCACCAGGGTTCGATAATTAAAGTATCATTCCCTAAAGATAATAAGCAATTCAAGAAAGCACATCTGACGGTGAAAAGCCGGGAGAAGAAAGAAGATGAACAGGGTATCTATAGTAATAGTTCGCCGGAAATTTATGAAAATGCCCAAAGCGTGTATAATGAAAATCGTCAACGCTTACTGATTGTTGAGGATAATGATGAGTTACGTAATTACCTGGGACATACTCTCTCAGAAACATACACCATACAGATGTGCAGCAATGGTAAAGAAGCTCTTACCATTGTAAAAGAGTATAAACCGGAATTAATCATCTCAGACATTATGATGCCTGAGATGCGTGGAGACGAATTGTGCGCAGCAATTAAAAATGATATCGAGACTTCACATATTCCTATCATTCTACTTACTGCACTGAACGATGAAAAGAACATCCTTGAGGGATTAAAGATCGGTGCTGATGAGTATGTTGTGAAACCCTTCAATATAGGTATACTAAAAGCAACAATCACAAACTTACTGACTAACCGTGCTTTGTTGCGTAATAAATATGCCAACCTCGAACTGAGTGACAATGAGGAAGAGGAAGAATGCATCAATTGCTCAAAAGATATAGACTGGAAATTCATTGCTACCGTGAAGAAAAGCGTGGAAGACAACATGGATAACCAAGCCTTCAACGTGGATGTGCTTTGCACATTATTGAACATGAGCCGTACAAGCTTTTACAATAAAATTAAAGCACTAACAGATCAGGCTCCGGCAGATTATATCCGCCTGATTCGATTGAAACGAGCTGCCCACCTATTAAAGACAGAGAAATATACAATTACTGAGGTAGCTGAAATGACTGGTTTTAATGATGCTAAATACTTCCGCGAAGTGTTCAAAAGGCACTTCAAAGTAAGTCCCAGCAGATATATGAAGGGAGAAGATAATAAAAATACCAAAGAAGAAGAGGAAGAATATTAATGCAGCAGAATGGAAAAGTATAAACATTCTGCCCACAATATTATACTTAAATAAAATGAATATTTATTTTGAAACATTCGGCATCTTTTTCAAAATAGGTGCTTTTACTATTGGTGGCGGTTACGCAATGGTTCCGCTTATAGAAAATGAAATCGTAACTAAACGAAAATGGATCACCCAGGATGATTTTATTAATCTGTTGGCTATCTCTCAATCAGCACCCGGTATCCTGGCTGTGAATATTTCTATATTTATAGGTTACAAACTAAAAGGAATTCCGGGAAGTATCATCACTGCACTGGGTACTATTCTACCCTCGTTTATCATCATTCTGGCTATTGCCCTGTTTTTCCACAACTTTCAGGACAATGTGATCGTAGAACGGATCTTCAAAGGAATCCGCCCCGCAGTAGTTGCTCTGATTGCTGCGCCTACATTCAGCATGGCAAAGTCAGCACGTATCAGCCGCTACAACATCTGGATTCCTGTGGTCTCCGCATTACTGATCTGGCTACTGGGCTTCTCTCCTATCTGGATTATCATCATAGCAGGAGTAGGCGGATTCTTGTGGGGGAAGCTTAAAAAGAGTGATTAGCGGGTTAGTGATTAGTGATTAGTGCCGTGCGGCATTACAGCGCAGCCCACTTATCACTAATTACTAATCGCTTATCACTAATTACTAATCACCTATCACTAATCGTTTATCACTCATTTCATGATTTACTTACAACTTTTCTATACTTTCTTTAAAATCGGGCTTTTTGGCTTTGGAGGTGGATATGCAATGCTATCCATGATACAAGGAGAAGTAGTTACCCGTTACAATTGGGTTAGTTCACAAGAGTTTACCGACATTGTGGCTATCAGCCAAATGACTCCGGGACCTATCGGAATCAATGCAGCAACCTATGTAGGATTCACTTCAACAGGAAGTATATGGGGATCGGTTATAGCAACTTTTGCAGTAGTGTTGCCTTCATTCATTTTAATGCTAACCATCAGTAAATTCTTTCTAAAGTATCAGAAACATCCTGCTGTTGAGTCGGTATTCAGTGGACTACGCCCAGCCGTAGTAGGATTACTGGCATCAGCAGCACTCGTACTGATGAATACGGAAAACTTCGGATCACCCACGAAAGACACTTATACATTTGTAATCAGTGTTATTATCTTTCTGGTAGCTTTTATAGGGACAAAAAAATATAAGGCGAACCCCATATTAATGATTATAGCTTGCGGAATAGCAGGGTTGATACTTTATTGAATTGACAGTGGACAATTGACAATTGACAGTTACTATGCAGCGTGATACGCAGTCCACTGTCAATTGTCCACTGTCAATTCTTATAGTTTAACTTTCTTATCTACCGATTTGGATTCATTATGCAAACGGTCAAGAGCCGTCACAACATAACGATATTTGGTTTTCCCATTCTCATAGGGCAATTTATAAAAGTTATTGCGGGTAATAGCTACGATGTGTGAAGGGTCATCAATGTTCACCTTTTCCTTATTATCAAAACGATAAACCACATATTGCACAGCTTTATCCATCTCATCTTTAGCTTTAGGAGCCGTCCAGAAGAGCATATAGCCATCGGCCGTCCATACTTTCTTCACTTTACGAACTTTACCAGGCGCTTCATTATCCATAAAGTCAAAAACTGGAACCAGAGCCGGATATTTATGATATTCTTGTACTAATGCATCCCGATACTTACCCGCATTCTCCACCACAGCACTGGCAGGCCATTGACAACTTCCACCAATTGTTTGATAAGCACGCTGTAAAGCCATCTTGCGGGGAAGCTGATTGACAGAAGGATTATTCGGATCGGCATGCTGAACTGTATTCATCACAGACTGACCAATAAATAACGGGCGATTTTCCGTATTCTTAGCCCACCACTTCACCAATGTTTCATAATCGGCACGCGGATGTCCGATCTCCCAATATATTTGTGGAATATTGTAATCTATCCAACCCTGACGCGCCCAAAGAAGAACATCAGCATACAAATCATCATAATTCTGCAGACCATTTGTCTTACTACCCAACGGATCAGTCTTTTCATTCCGGTAAATACCAAAAGGACTGATACCAAACTTCACCCATGGTTTTAGCTCCCGAATAGTTTCATGAATCTTTTTTATCAGAACATTGACATTACTACGACGCCAGTCGGCTTTATTAGTAAATCCGCCACCATAACGGGCAAAACTGGCATCATCAGGAAAATCTTTCCCCGCAATAGGATAGGGATAGAAATAATCATCCATATGAATGGCATCTACGTCGTAACGGGATACAATATCGGTAATAACCATGCAGATATGCTTACGGCTTTCAGGCAAGGCAGGATCGAAGTATAATTGGTTTCCATAAGTAACAAACCATTCCGGATGAATATTGTACACATGATTAGTAGCCAGATCACTATTCAGATTTGTTTTTGTACGGTACGGATTAATCCAGGCATGAAACTCCATACCTCGTTTATGACATTCATCAATCATAAATTGCATAGGATCCCAATAAGGAGAGGGAGCTTGTCCCTGCACCCCCGTCAAAAAACGGCTCCAGGGTTCCAGTTGTGAAGCATACAATGCATCTGCCTCAGGACGCACCTGAAAGATTATAGCATTAATACCAGCTTTCTGCAAAGAGTTCAACTGCTCTATAAGCGTTTGTTTCAGCTTTTCGGCAGGCATACCCTTGAATTGCCCATTAACGGTTTGTATCCATGCAGCACGAAATTCACGTTTCGGATAAGCAGTACCCGGGGTCTGTGCTCCTACTCCCAAAGACAAGAGAAGGACAAACAAAATAGTAAAGGTTCTCAGATTCATATGTTTATTCTCAATCTATTATATAGGGCGCAAAGATAATGCAAACCAAGAGTAGAATAAAATGAACGAGTTCATTTTTTATGCCAAGGTGCAGCTTATCTTCGCTTTTCGAGCAAAGATAATACAATCTACATTATCTACAACTATCCGACCGGCCATTCCACAACAAAACGTGCCCCATCCGTATAGGTAGTATCCAGGAAGATTTGCCCCTCTACAATATCCATTATCTGCCGCGCAACAGCAAGTCCCAGACCTGTGCCCGGAGAGAAAGTATCTATCTTGACAAAGCGTTCAAAAATAGAGTTTTTATATTCCACATCAATACCCGGTCCGGAGTCCTCCACAACAAAACGCACCATTCGTCTCTGTTTATCTTCATCATACCGAAGACGAATCACTCCGGATTCAGTAAACTTGGCCGCATTGCTTAGAAGAGCAAGGAGTACACGCTTTACCCAAGGATAAACAGCCCGCATGGTCACAGGTACAGACAAGGGTTCATACTGTAACTCAACCCCTTTTCTCAAAGAAGGAAGTACTTCGGAAATACACTCCTTACAGCAGGTATCCACATCCATAATCTGTTTGGGTGCATCTTCCGTTTGAGAGTCCATATCAGCGATATCGATCACATTGCTCACCAAATCAAGCAGATAAGTGTTACTCATTTCTATTTGTTCGGCATATTCCTTCTCTTCTTCTTCACTGATCCCTCCGGCAGCAATCAAAGAAGAGAAACCAACAATAGAGTTCAATGGAGTACGAATTTCATGAGTGATGTGCTGAATAAAAGAGCTCTTTATACGGCTTGCCTTAATTACAGCTTTATTGGCTGCATCGAGTTTCTTGTTCATAGCCAACGTACGAACATAATAATAAGTAAGGATAAGTAACAGAACGAGAATACAACATCCTCCCGTAAGTACTGCAATAAGCCTGTTCTTACTAACCTCAGCACTCAATTCAAGCTTTTCCATCTTCAACTTATCCACATCAAACTGAATTGTATATTTACTCAGTTTATCGTCCAACTCCGCCGAACGTACAGAATCATTAACTTGAGAGTAAGAAGCATATACCTTACAAGCCTCTTTAAAACGCCCCACATTCTCCAGGCATTGCGCCTTATAAAATAAATTAGAAGGATAACAAGCACCAATAGACTTGTGATAATCCTCCAGAGAGTCCAGATAAGTCAGTACCTGATTTATATTATTAGCCGTACGGCTACACATAATCTTATATCCAAACCAGGCATCTTTAGCCATACTATCCGGATGTTTCAAATAAAGACTGTCAGCCTCACGAATATACTTCGCAGCTGCCCCCTCACCCTTCTCGGCAAGAGTGGCAATCACCCGAAACTGTAAGAAACGCATATATAATGATTCGCGCAGTTTCTGTCCGGCAGCTTTCATCTCAGCCGCCAGCTTTTCGATACGATCAAAGTATTGAAGAACATTGGAGTATTCCTGCCGGGAAAGGTAAGTTTGCATTATATTCAGACAGACCACATAAGCGTCTTCATAATACTTGGCATCTTCGAATATTTTAAGAGCATTGTTATAATATTCAATACAGAGTTTCATGTTATTACTAAATATCCTGTGATTATAACCAATACACATTTCACTACAGGCCTGTCCATAACGACTGCGACTTTTCTCTGCATCTTTATTCAACAATTCAGTTTCGGCAATAGCCTCTTCCTGCCTGCCACTCTCTGTCAATCGCTGAATATACTGACGCCATATCTGATAACGGGCATTATTCTTGTTGCGTCCGGCATGCCAGTTCATTAGTTCATATCCCACAACTTTCAGACTATCAACTTCTCCCAACTGATAATAATGGTCAAACAAGTCACCATAGGCATTCTCTATCTGAGTACTATCATCCAGTTCACGTGCCAATTTCATACACCTGTCATTGAGTACCAGAAAACCCTCTTTAGCAATCATCTGCCGGGCACTATCGGCCAAAATCTGCAAATTCTTTGTTTTGTTTGTACTCCGTAAAGGGAGACTGCATAGCAAAAGAAGAATAACTAAACAAGAAATAATCCGGATGCCTTTCATGCGTTAATTCCTTATATTATCAAGATTCAATAAATCGTAACTAAATTACGACTTTAATTAACAGCGTGTTATAATATGTTTCAAAATATAACATATCTTAACCAGTTGAACAAGCAGGCTCCTGCTACGTCCTGACGATAAAATCATTAACTTTGCCAGCCATCTATAGAAAGGACCATTAATATGTCAGAAAATAACTATATATCAATCAAAGGAGCCAGGGTTAACAACCTAAAGAATATTGATGTAAACATCCCCCGCAACAAACTTGTCGTTATAACCGGATTATCAGGTTCGGGTAAATCATCACTCGCTTTTGACACACTCTATGCCGAAGGGCAAAGGCGTTATGTTGAAAGCCTGAGTAGCTATGCCCGCCAGTTTCTGGGCCGAATGAGTAAACCGGAATGCGACTTCATCAAAGGTATCCCCCCTGCGATTGCTATCGAACAAAAAGTAAACAGCCGTAACCCCCGTTCTACCGTAGGAACTTCTACCGAAATTTATGAATACCTGCGTCTGTTGTATGCGCGTGTAGGACGAACATACAGTCCGATAAGTGGTCAGGAAGTAAAAAAGCACTCGCCGGAAGATATCGTGAATTGCATGCTTTCTTATCCGGAAGGTACACGTTATACTGTTCTCACGCAAATACTTCTGCGCGAAGGCCGGACAATAGAACAACAGCTGGAGATAGACCTCAAACAGGGCTTCAATCGTATTGAGGTAAACGGAGAAATGGTACGTATTGACGAATATAAACCAGCCCAAAATGACACTGTATATCTACTGGTAGACCGCATGTCTGCAGCAAGTACCAAAGATGCCATCAGCCGTTTGACAGACTCAGCAGAAACAGCAATGTACGAAGGAGACGGTATGTGTATGCTTCGCTTTTATCTGCCGGATGGAACAACGAAGCTACATACATTCAGCACTAAGTTCGAAGCTGACGGTATCACATTTGAAGAACCGAACGACCAGATGTTTTCATTCAACTCTCCAATTGGAGCCTGCCCTGTGTGCGAAGGATTCGGTAAAGTGATTGGAATTGACGAACATCTGGTAGTGCCCAATCGTTCACTCTCGGTTTACGACGGAGCAGTAGTATGCTGGCGAGGTGAGAAAATGGGTGAATGGAAAGACATGGTAATACGTGGTGCAGAGAAAGCCGGATTACCTATATTTACTCCTTATTTTGAATTGACGGACGAACAACGCCGCATGCTATGGGAAGGTACAAAGTATTTTGAAGGCATCAACGCATTTTTCAGAATGCTTGAAGAAAATCAATACAAGATACAATACCGTGTAATGCTGGCACGCTATAGAGGAAAGACGCTTTGCCCTACCTGCCACGGTACACGATTGAAACCGGAAGCGGGATATGTGCGGGTAGTAGGACGCAGCATATCAGAACTGGTTGATCTCCCTATCACAGAATTACAACAGTTTTTTGATACACTGCAACTGGATAAACATGACACAGAAGTAGCCCGCCGTATCCTGTTGGAAATCAATAGCCGTATCCGCTTCCTTATTGATGTGGGGTTAGGATACCTGACCCTAAACCGGTTAAGCAACTCGCTTTCGGGTGGTGAGAGTCAACGTATCAACCTGGCAACTTCTCTGGGAAGTAGTCTGGTAGGCAGCCTTTATATTCTCGACGAGCCAAGTATAGGTTTGCACAGTCGCGATACAGATCGTTTGATCCGAGTCCTGCGCGAATTGCAGGCATTGGGTAATACAGTCATAGTAGTGGAGCATGACGAAGAAATCATCCGTGCTGCCGATTACATCATAGACATCGGTCCGAATGCCGGACGTCTGGGAGGAGAAGTTGTCTATGAAGGTGATATGAAAGACTTGAAAAAAGGAAGTAACAGCCACACGGTACGCTACTTGTTGGGAGAAGAAGAAATACCTGTACCCGCACACCGACGTCCATGGAACAACTATATAGAAATAAAAGGAGCACGTGAGAACAACCTGAAAGGGGTGGATGTACGTTTCCCATTAAATGTAATGACAGTAGTGACCGGAGTTTCCGGTTCGGGAAAGAGTACACTGGTACGTGACATATTTTACCGGGCACTGAAACGTGAACTGGATGAGTGTAGTGATCGTCCGGGAGAATTCGTTTCTATCGGAGGAGATATCCAGAACTTACGTAATATCGAATTCGTTGACCAAAACCCGATTGGTAAATCTTCCCGTTCCAATCCGGTTACGTACATTAAGGCATACGACGAAATCCGTAAACTGTGGGCAGAGCAACCATTAGCAAGACAAATGGGATATACCGCCGGATTCTTTAGTTTCAATAGTGAAGGCGGGCGTTGCGAAGAGTGTAAAGGGGACGGAACAATCACAGTAGAGATGCAGTTCATGGCAGACCTTGTACTGGAATGTGAATCTTGTCATGGAAAACGCTTCAAAGCAGATACACTGGAAGTAAAGTTCCATGATAAAAATATATATGATGTACTGGAGATGACCGTAAATCAGGCTGTAGAATTCTTCACTGAGCATGGACAAAAGAAGATAGTGAAAAAACTAATGCCACTACAGGATGTAGGTTTGGGATATATCAAATTAGGACAGTCCTCCTCTACCCTGTCGGGGGGTGAAAACCAGCGTGTGAAACTGGCATACTACCTGAGCCAGGAGAAAGCTGACCCGACGCTCTTCATCTTTGATGAACCTACCACAGGTTTACACTTCCACGATATCCGAAAATTACTGGAAGCATTCGATGCACTGATCCGCCGTGGACATACAATTATCATTATTGAGCATAATATGGATATGATAAAATGTGCCGACCACATAATAGATCTCGGACCGGAAGGCGGGGATAAAGGTGGATATATCGTAGCTACAGGAACACCGGAAGAGGTAGCAGCCTGCAAAACAAGCTATACGGGAGAGTTTTTACAAGCAAAGCTTGCTTAAAGAGAATGGAGAAGGGACAAACGCACTGCATACCCCTGTACCGGGTGGAAAAAAGAGCGTAACAGAAGTATTTTATTTATTGGGAAAGTTATTTGCAAAAAAATAAATAAGAACCGGTAAGAAGTTTACTATTATATACAAATGAGGGTACCCTTTGCGGACACCCTCATTTACATTAATCCTCCATTTCTTCATTGATAATACGACATGTATTCCTTTTAAATACATTCGATTTACGGCAGCATTGTAAAATGTCTCCCGAATCATGAGTTTGGCTTCTTTCATTGTCTCATAAGCACGCTGTATCCTGTAATTAATCAATGCCTTCCGACTTTCTTCATCTAAAATATCTTTCATAATACAATTCCTTCATTAGTAACATTAATATAAAAGGGAGTTTTAAACGGGCGGTTCTCCCAAAGTTTCTTCAGCATAACTATCGGACTGATAGAAACTCCAGTCTTCAGCTCAAGTTCGTAGAGGGGCAATGTGATTGCTTCTTCCTCTTCCAACGTCATTTTTTCACCGTCGAGCAGTATGAGCAGGTCGATGTCGCTGTCAACACGTGCTTCATTTCTTGCTTGCGAACCGTACAATATGGTTTTTGCAGTAGGTGCAACACGTCGAATAATATCTTTTATTTGTTCAATAACTTCTGCTCGTCTCATAACGTCCTCATCTATTGATTACTTGCAAATATACTTTATTTCTTTTAATTCCCAATATATCAAAGAATGCTTTTATAAATATTTCGCGCCATTGCCTTTCCCAATATTCTATCAACTACCTAATATTAAAATCCAACAGTTTTATTCTTCCATTTTTATTCGTCTATTTCTGTGTTTTTATCTTTCTTTGTAAGAAAAATAAAACTATAAATTCACGAACCGAAAACAGAGATGAAAGAGAACTTCGATCACAGTGCCGTACCCTATGACTTCGTCCATTGCCTCAACCAACAATGTCCGCACGCCGTAGAGTGCCTACGCTACCAAGTGGCGCTTCACCTATCTACAGAATGCAATATTATTAGCATTGTAAATCCAGTATATGCCACTTCGGCAGGTAAAGACAATTGTAAGTTTTTCAAAGCAGACAAACTCATGCAGTATACATCAGGTATTACACACCTACTGGATAGCATTCCTTATAGTGACGCAATCGTCATCAAGCAGCAGATGCTCGAATACTTCGGACGAAACTCTTATTACCGCTTCCTGAGAAAAGAACGCCTCATAAGTCCTTCCGAACAGAAATACATCCGGCAATTATTCCGTAAAAGGGGAATAGAAGATGAACCCGTATATGATGAATACCTGGAACGCTATGAGTGGTAGACGAACATAGTAAGACTCATACCAATTGGGAACAAGAGTTTCAGAGCGTTTCAATACATTGAGAAAACTTTCTCAACCTGTATAAAACAACTGTTTCAACCTATATGATGCAAGTGTTTCATCTTGTTGAGAAAAGACTCTCAATAGGATGAAACACTTTTCTCATAGTAATAAAACTATCTTCTCAAAGGATTGAAACGGGGCGATAGAAAACAATGGGATAGGAAAGGTCCTCGGTGAAACAGACAAGAAATGTAAAACTGAATATTCAAACGACCCAACCACTGAAATCAGAAGCTGAGATTGACAACTATCTCCAAGATCTGAAAAAGTTGTTAATGAAGTTCATTGATAATAATTATGAGGTGATGGTTAATAAATAAACGAAGTTAAATTTGCACTATCTACAGTGCAAAACAGAATAAAAATTGCACTATTTAGAGTGCTAATGAATAGAAATCATAATTATTATGGAAACAAATCAGATAAAAAAAATAAGACAGAGACATTCTGAAAATAAAACAAATAAGGCAGCTAATTCATTACGAGTTAGTTGCCTTTTTATATCCCTTCTCCATTTACTCAGAAGTAGAATCCGAAACCTATCTTAATACCGAACTTGGATAAATCGCTGTCATTAAAGCGCCATTTGTAGTATACAGCCGGTTCAATGGTTACTGTTTTTGAAAGGAAGTATGCATATCCTGCTTCAATTCCCAGTCCCCATTCCGTCCCGCTATGTCCGCCTTTCATACGATAACGGTTCAGATCAATACCTGCTCCTAAATAAACACCTGTTTTATTAAAGTAAAAACGACCACCTGTTCCTATCGTATACACATCTATCGGTTTACTCCAATCGGCACTGGCTTCTACCATTAAAGCAATGCCTTCTGCAAGGAAAGTACCGGCTTTGGCACCAATACCAAACTGTGCCTTCTCACTGTTACTATATGAGAAATTTAATCCGGTCAGTGACGGGTTAATAATCCACTTTCCTTGTTCAAACTGCGCCCGAGCACCTAATGAGGCTACCAACAGGCAAATAACCAATGCAAGTTTCTTCATACATTCATTTCTTTAAGTTATTATAATGTTCTTCTTCACGGCGCCGTTGCTGCATCTTCTCTTTTTTTCTCAACACCAGCCAGAGGGCAAAGACGATGACATATGAAACGGCAAGAGTAACATACTTCTCTGTATCGCTTACTTCCGTATTGCGCGGCAACAAATAGGCAGCCGTCACAGAAACATAAATAAGCAGGGCAAGAGTAACCCCGGTTGATTTCTTTATTTTCTTCATTAGGTCTAAATTAATCATTCAATCTTTTTGAGCCGAACGCCTTTTCCATACAAAAAACCAGATGGTAGCCACTAATGTGCATACTCCCCCAATACTGTAGGATAGCGGATGCGCAAACGCAAGTCCTTCCGGAGCGATACAGATATAAGTAGAACAAACGGCTGTCATAAACAAAGCAGGTATCAGTGTTATCCAGTACGGCTTCTTCGAACGAACCAGATAGACCGTAATAGTCCACAGGGTAAACACGGCAAGCGTCTGATTGGCCCAAGCAAAATACCGCCATATCATATTGAAACCGTCCGCATCACGCAGGCTGTAAAGCAACAGCCCGATAGCCACCACAAACATTGGAATGCAGATGTATAAACGACGGCTCATACTTTTTTGTTCCATTCCCAGAAAATCAGCTACGATAAGGCGAGCTGAACGGAAAGCAGTATCCCCCGAAGTTATAGGTGCAGCAATCACACCCAAAATAGCCAGTACACCACCCACAACACCTAACCAGCCTTTCGTTATTGAATCTACAATCACCGAAGCATTGTTCTCTTCCATTCCGTTTTCGTGGAAAAAGTAAGTAGCAGCTGCCGCCCAAATCAAAGCCACAATACCTTCAGTAATCATAGCACCGTAAAAGACAGGGCGACCATGACGTTCGGAAGTCATACAACGTGCCATCAAAGGGCTTTGCGTAGCATGAAAACCAGATATAGCCCCGCAAGCAATACTGACAAACATGATAGGAAAGATCGGTAGTACGGCAGCATCGGGATTGGTATTCTGCAATCCATCCCACAATTCCGGCAAAGCAGGATGATGTACATAAAGCATCACCACAATACCTACTGCCATAAACAACAGTGCAACAGCAAAGATAGGATAGATCTTGCCAATAATCTTATCGACCGGCAACAGAGTAGCAAGGATGTAGTAAGCAAAAACCACTATAATCCAGAAAGTAGCGTCCAGTGATTCCGGCGTAAGTTTGGCAAGTAATCCGGCAGGACCAGCGACAAACACAGAACCTACCAAAATCATCAGAATTACGGTAAAACCACGCATCACCTGTTTTGTCGTCAATCCCAGGTAACGGCCAACGATTTCGGGCAGACTCTCTCCCCCATTCCTTAACGAAAGCATTCCGGCAAAATAGTCATGTACAGCACCGGCAAAAATACTACCGAACACAATCCATAAATAAGAAGAAATACCAAACTTTGCTCCCATTATCGCACCGAAGATAGGCCCTAACCCGGCGATATTGAGAAACTGAATCATAAAAATCTTCCAGGTGGGTAGTGGAATATAATCCACTCCATCTGCTTTGGTTAGAGCGGGAGTTTTCCGGTCATCGGGCCCGAAAACGCGTTCCATAAAGCGTCCATAAGTGAAGTACCCGATAATAAGTGCCAATAAGCACAGTGTAAATGTAATCATGGCGTGTTATTCGTTTAACTGTGGCAAATGTAACATAATCCCACGAAACGTACAAGAATACCGACGCTTTTGCTAACTTTGCTGCCATTTATAACAATATTCAAACTGCAATGCGCTGTTATCTCTCTATTTTACTCTTTCTGTTATTGCTTGCCCCTGCAAAGGCACAGCCCAAATATGAAGTTCGTGCAGCCTGGGTGACGGCTGTATATGGACTGGACTGGCCACGCACCAAAGCAACCACCCCTACTGCTATCCGACGCCAGCAAGAAGAACTGACTGATATACTCGATAAACTGAAAGCTGCCAATTTCAACACCATTCTCTTCCAGACACGCACGCGAGGAGATGTACTTTACCACTCTTCCATCGAGCCTTATAACTCTATTCTGACCGGAAAAGTGGATGGCGATCCGGGATATGACCCACTTGCTTTTGCCGTACGCGAATGCCACAAACGTGGTATGGAATGTCATGCCTGGATGGTGGCTATTCCTTTGGGGAACAAAAAGCACGTGGCCAGCCTGGGAAATAAATCCGTTACTAAACAAAGAAAGGAGATCTGCATCCCCTATAAGAATGAATATTTTCTCAATCCGGGGCACCCGTCTACCAAAGAATACCTAATGAAACTGGTACGCGAAGTCGTAACCCGCTATGATATAGACGGTGTACACTTTGATTATTTGCGCTATCCGGAGAATGCCCCACGCTTTCCGGACAACTACGATTTTCGCCGCTATGGAAAAGGCAGAACGCTGGACCAATGGCGCCGTGATAATATCACAGATATTGTACGCTATATATATAAAGGTGTAAAAGAGATTAAACCGTGGGTTAAGGTAAGTACCTGTCCGGTAGGGAAGTACAAAGACACATCACGCTACTCTTCCAGGGGCTGGAATGCCTTCCATGCTGTCTATCAGGACCCACAAGGCTGGTTGGGCGAAGGTATACAAGACCAGATTTACCCAATGATGTATTTCCGCCAAAATAATTTCTATCCCTTTGCTCTCGACTGGCAGGAACAATCTAACGGACGGCAGATCATACCGGGATTAGGTATTTACTTTCTGCACCCGAGCGAAGGAAACTGGGTACGGGAGGACGTAGACCGGCAAATAAACTTCATTCGTGCACATAAGCTGGCAGGAGAAGGACATTATCGTGCCAAATTCTTAATGGACAACACGCAAGGAGTCTACGACGAACTGGCAGAAAACTTTTATGCCTATCCGGCACTGCAACCGGCCATGCCCTGGCTGGACAATGTCCCCCCCACTGCCCCGGAGGAACTGCGCATTACAGAAACAGCAGACGGATACACCCTGTTGACCTGGAAAGCTGCCAAAGACAATGACCCTGTGAATGCCCCCCGCTATGTCATTTATGCTTCGGAAACATATCCTGTAGATACTACAAAACCAGAAAATATCATCGCCCAAAGTGTGAGGGGTACAGAATATGTATATACTTCCCTCCTGCCATGGGACAGAAAAAAATGCTTTGCAGTAACAGCTATAGACAGATATGGAAATGAAGGGAAAGCCGTACAAGGAAGATAATCAAGGCGTCATCTCACACATTATCCAGGCCCGGTACACACTTTTATTAGTAACCGGAGTCAGTCCTATGTAACCATCAACCACTTTTCCGTCTTTTATCTGTAAAGGGAAAGCAGCCTTCATCTCTTCGTGTATCTGCAAAGCTTCACCGGAGACCGGATGATAAGTAATGGAAAAGCGTCCGGTGGTCCCGGAAGCAATATACTTTTTATGAATGAGGTGAGCTACCACCCCCATATTCATTCGCAAATTGACCTCTACACAAGGATGAATTCTATATTCTACCTCCGTTGAAGGAAACCGGCAGATCATCATATCTACCCCAAGATACCCCGAATAACCAAGACCGAAACAAGCTGATAACTCTTCTTCCAACCGATACCTTAACTTGCGGAAAGCTTCCTTACAGACATAAACGGAAAACCTGTGTTCAATCTCTTCATCCGATAGCAGTAAATTGCCTTCGTATGCTCCACTTCCATTAGTGGAGAATACAGAATAACCGGCAAAGACCACCTTTCCTCTCCCGTCCGAACAGAATTCCATAGCAAAGTCTGCCACCTTATTGTATATAGGTTCTGCCACTACTCCACCCTGTAAAGCTGCCACACGTTTACACCAGCCGGCGATAAAAGGAGTAAATACACCTTTACACCAGTTCAACCCCTTTCCACTACCTGAAAGCGGGGCTTTCAGCAAACAAGACGAATGCCGTTCTACAAACTGCTGCCACTCTTCAGGAGTGGTCAGGTAAAAAGATTCTCCGCAGAAAAGCTCATCCAACTGCAAATGAGATAATAACTCCACCGCACGACTTCTGTGTGAAAGGACACGCAGTTTTTCCAATTGAGATAATGCTGGTAATTCCGACTCCAGTACTCCCAAAAGCTGCAACCTCTTTCTCAAAGCCGGGTTCCACCCCCAAGGCATCGGTTGCAAGTTCTCTTCCGAAGCTACTTCCGGCTCCGTCATCAATTCTACAGGTAACGACAAATGCTGCTGCATCTCGCGAAGAAAGTCAAGATTATAAGCCGAAGGCGCCAGTACCGCACTTTCGGGAGAAGCATACCATACCGGCAATAATGCCAGATCTGCCGCCATCTGCCGGGCAGAGGCAGGAGGCATATAATTCACATCCCCACTTGCCAATGCCAAATCATGGTCCGGATTAAAAATATAAAGAGAACGTTTTATCATTTTGCTTTCATTATTCACATATTAATTACACATATCCATCTTTTCCTACTCCTGACTAACAAGCATTCCCTGTCTAAAGAACAAACCAGCGAATAAGGCAGTTCACATTTCGCAAATATACACAAGAAATAGCACTTTCCAGTAGTAAAACCGGTACTTCCTCCGAATTCCAATGCACTTTCGGTCAAGTTGAATCGCAATATCAACCGAAGAGAATCGCAATATCATACCGAGAAAAGCCTCTTTTCATCCGAAGAAAACTTTATTATCTTCCTATGAAAGCCTTTTTGCCTCCAAACCGCCCTTTTTTTCACCTGCATCCATTTATTAGCAAAATTCCCATCGATCTATCCGGCAGGCAAAAAGAAAGAAGAAACAATATTTATTCTCACAAACAGCCCAAAATAAGCAAACTTTTACTACATTTGCAGCCCAACACACAAAGAGAGTAGCAAAAGAACAAAACTCTAATTGAAATAACTGAGTTTTTTCGTTTCAATCGTCCCGGTGATCACCAAAAGCCCCTCCCTTAACAACAGGAATATCACTTTGACAAAACGGCAAAATCCAGTTCCGATCACCATCACCTGGTGAACTTCTCCCCGCATGGGAAGCGCACCTCCTTGTAGATGAAGTACAAACTTACTTAAATAAAAGTACAATTTTGCTATCTCTACTTTGCAATTACCAGAAAAAGAACTATATTTGCCACCCGTAAAACCTAAGAAAAGAAATGGAATCATTCTACCGCACACATGCTTACCTTGTTGAGCACACCAATGCTCCTGTCCGTCGTGACTTGATGGACGAAATAGACTGGAGCGACCGCTTGATTGGTATCAAAGGGACCCGTGGCGTAGGAAAAACCACTTTCCTCCTCCAATACGCTAAAGAGAAATTCGGAACAGACCGTTCATGTCTTTTTATCAACATGAACAACTTCTATTTCTCCGGCCATAGCCTTGTCGATTTCGTCAATGAGTTTCAACGCCGGGGCGGAAAGGTATTACTGATAGACCAGGTGTTCAAACATCCGGACTGGAGTAAAGAACTGCGAATGTGTTACGATCGTTTCCCCAATGTGAAGATTGTTTTCACAGGTTCATCGGTGATGCGACTGAAAGAAGAGAACCTCGAACTTCGCGACATTGTGAAAAGTTATAACCTGCGAGGATTCTCCTTCCGCGAATACCTGAATCTTCAGACCGGAATGAAGTTCCGTGCCTACTCGCTTGAAGAACTGCTCAGTAACCACGAACAGATAGCTAAAGGAATACTTTCAAAAGTTCGTCCGCTGGACTTTTTTCAGGATTATCTGCACCATGGTTTCTATCCGTTCTTCCTTGAAAAGCGTAATTTCTCGGAAAACCTACTCAAAACCATGAATATGATGGTGGAGGTAGATATTCTTCTTATCAAACAAATTGAACTGAAATATCTCTCAAAGATAAAAAAATTACTATATTTGTTGGCTGTAGACGGTCCCAAGGCCCCCAACGTGAGCCAATTGGCTACCGATATACAGACATCACGTGCTACGGTAATGAACTACATCAAGTATCTGGCAGATGCCCGTCTTATTAATCTGGTATATCCAAAGGGAGAAGAATTCCCCAAGAAACCGTCAAAGATTATGATGCATAATTCCAATCTGATGTATTCCATTTATCCGGTGAAAGTAGAAGAACAAGACGTGCTCGACACTTTCTTTGTAAATTCATTGTGGAAAGACCATAAGGTATATAAGGGAGACAAGAATGCCTCGTTCCTGGTGGATGAAGTGATGCCGTTCAGGATATGTTGCGAAGGGGTGAAGATAAAGAATAATCCCGGTGTGACGTATGCTTTGCAAAAAGCAGAAATAGGCAGAAACAACCATATACCTCTTTGGATGTTCGGATTCTTATATTGAAATGATTTATTTACTTAAATATTAATTTTTAGTTATGACTAAACAGAAGAAATTCATCACTTGTGATGGTAACCAGGCTGCTGCACATATCTCGTATATGTTTTCTGAAGTAGCTGCCATCTACCCCATCACTCCCTCTTCTACAATGGCTGAATATGTAGACGAATGGGCTGCCGCAGGACGTAAGAACATCTTCGGCGAAACAGTATTGGTACAGGAAATGCAATCTGAAGGCGGTGCTGCCGGTGCAGTTCACGGTTCTCTTCAGGCAGGTGCGTTGACTACTACATACACTGCTTCTCAAGGTCTTTTGTTGATGATCCCTAACATGTACAAGATTGCCGGAGAATTCCTGCCTTGCGTATTCCACGTATCGGCTCGTACACTGGCTTCTCACGCGTTGTGTATCTTCGGTGACCACCAGGACGTTATGTCTGCCCGTCAGACCGGCTTTGCTATGTTGGCCGAAGGTTCTGTACAGGAAGTTATGGACCTGGCTGGTGTAGCTCACCTGGCTACTATCAAGGCGCGCGTTCCTTTCATGAACTTCTTCGACGGTTTCCGCACTTCACACGAAATCCAGAAGATCGAAATGCTGGAAAATGAGGATCTCGCTCCGCTGGTTGATCAGGAAGCTTTGGCTGAATTCCGTGCCCGCGCACTGAACCCGATGACTCCGGTTGCTCGTGGTATGGCTGAAAATCCGGATCACTTCTTCCAGCATCGTGAATCATGTAACAACTACTATGAAGCAGTTCCTGCTATCGTAGAAGAGTACATGAACGAAATTTCTAAGATTACTGGTCGTAAATACGGTTTGTTCGATTACTATGGAGCAGAAGATGCAGAACGCGTAATCATCGCAATGGGTTCTGTAACAGAAGCTGCCCGTGAAGCTATCGACTATCTGGTAGCTAACGGTGAGAAAGTAGGTATGGTTGCAGTTCACCTGTACCGTCCGTTCTCTGCAAAACACTTCCTGGCTGCTGTACCTAAGACTGCGAAGTCTATCGCAGTTCTTGACCGTACAAAAGAACCGGGTGCTAACGGCGAACCTCTGTATCTGGATGTAAAAGACTGCTTCTACGGCACAGAAAATGCTCCGGTTATCGTAGGCGGCCGCTACGGTTTGGGTTCTAAGGACACTACTCCTGCCCAGATCATCTCTGTATTCGAAAATCTGGCTATGCCAATGCCGAAGAACCACTTTACTATCGGTATCGTAGACGACGTAACATTTACTTCACTTCCTCAGAAAGAAGAAATTGCTTTGGGTGGCGAAGGCATGTTCGAAGCTAAATTCTACGGACTGGGTGCTGACGGTACAGTAGGTGCTAATAAAAACTCTGTTAAGATTATCGGTGACAACACTGATAAACACTGCCAGGCCTACTTCTCTTACGACTCTAAGAAGTCAGGAGGTTTCACTTGCTCTCACCTGCGTTTCGGTGATACTCCAATCCGTTCTACTTACCTGGTAAATACTCCGAACTTTGTGGCTTGCCACGTTCAGGCTTACCTGCATATGTATGATGTGACACGCGGTTTGCGCAAAAACGGTTCTTTCTTGCTGAATACAATCTGGGAAGGTGAAGAACTGGCTAAGAACCTGCCTAACAGAGTGAAGAAATACTTTGCACAGAATAACATCTCTGTATATTATATCAACGCTACTCAGATTGCACAGGAAATTGGCTTGGGCAACCGTACCAATACAATCCTTCAGTCTGCATTCTTCCGTATCACAAACGTTATCCCTGTAGAACAGGCGGTAGAACAGATGAAGAAATTCATCGTGAAGTCTTATGGTAAGAAGGGTGAAGATATCGTTAACAAGAACTATGCAGCCGTTGACCGTGGTGGTGAATACAAACAACTGACAGTTGATCCTTCATGGGCCAACCTGGCAGATGATGCTAAAGCTACTAACAACGATCCTGCATTCATCAATGAAGTAGTTCGTCCTATCAACGCACAAGACGGTGACTTGCTGCCGGTATCTGCATTCAAGGGTATTGAAGACGGAACCTGGTATCAGGGAACTTCTAAATACGAAAAACGTGGTGTAGCTGCATTTGTACCGGAGTGGAACGCAGAAAACTGTATCCAGTGTAACAAGTGTGCTTACGTTTGTCCTCACGCTTCTATCCGTCCGTTCGTACTTGATGCTGAAGAGCAGAAGGGTGCAAACTTCGAAATGCTGAAAACTGTAGGTAAAGCATTCGAAGGTACAACTTTCCGTATTCAGGTAGACGTTCTCGACTGTCTGGGTTGTGGTAACTGTGCTGACATCTGTCCGGGTAATCCGAAGAAGGGTGGCAAGGCATTGACCATGAAACACCTCGAAAGCCAATTGGCTCAGGCTGATAACTGGACTTACTGCATTGACAACGTGAAGAGCAAACAACACCTGGTTGACATCAAAGCTAACGTTAAGAACTCTCAGTTCGCAACTCCGTTGTTTGAGTTCTCCGGCGCTTGCTCAGGTTGTGGTGAAACTCCGTACGTAAAACTGATCACTCAGTTGTTCGGTGACCGCGAAATGGTTGCTAACGCTACCGGATGTTCTTCGATCTACTCAGGTTCAGTACCTTCAACTCCTTATACTACAAACGAAAAGGGTCACGGTCCGGCATGGGCTAATTCTCTGTTCGAAGACTTCTGTGAGTTCGGTTTGGGTATGGAACTGGCTAACGAAAAGATGCGTGACCGTATCGTGAAACTATTCAACCAGATTCTTGCAGGTGAAAATGCTCCGGCTGAAGCAAAAGAAGTATTGAAAGCATGGATCGAAAACATGTACGATGCAGACAAGACTAAAGAACTTGCTCCACAAATCGAAGCAATCATCGAACAAGGTATTGCTGCAGGTTGCCCGGTTTGCAAAGAACTGAAAGGTCTGACTCACTTCCTCGTTAAACGTAGCCAGTGGATCATCGGTGGTGACGGTGCTTCTTATGATATCGGTTACGGCGGTCTTGACCACGTTATCGCTTCCGGTAAAGACGTTAACATCCTGGTACTCGATACTGAAGTTTACTCAAATACAGGTGGACAGTCTTCTAAGGCTACTCCAGTAGGTGCTATCGCTAAGTTTGCTGCTTCCGGTAAACGTGTTCGCAAAAAAGACCTTGGTCTGATGGCTACTACTTACGGTTATGTTTATGTTGCACAGATCGCTATGGGTGCTGACCAGGCTCAGACTCTGAAAGCTATCCGCGAAGCTGAAGCATATCCAGGACCTTCACTCATCATCGCTTACGCTCCATGTATCAACCACGGTTTGAAAGCTGGTATGGGTAAGAGCCAGGAAGAAGAAGAAAAAGCAGTTAAGTGCGGTTACTGGCACCTGTGGCGTTACAACCCGGCTTTGGAAGCTGAAGGTAAGAACCCGTTCTCACTGGATAGCAAAGAACCGAACTGGGATGAGTTCAAGGGCTTCTTGAAAGGTGAAGTTCGTTATGCATCTGTAATGAAGCAATATCCTGCAGAAGCAGAAGAACTGTTCCAGGCAGCTGAAGACAATGCTAAATGGCGTTACAACAACTACAAGCGTCTGGCTAACCAGGCTTGGGGTGTTGCCGAATAAGTAATTCAACTTATCAGATAAAAGAAAGGCGGGAATCCGAAAGGGCTCCCGCCTTTTTGTCTGTTTACTGTTCTTTTGGAATCCAACTATCCACCAATTCCCGGTGTTCATCTATCCATTTACGGGCAGCCTCCTTTTCTGTTTTCTCTGTTTCTTCCACAGCCAGCATCAAAGAACTGATCTGCTCATCTGTCAGACGAATATTCCTGAAAAGTTGAGTAGCAAACGGATCTTTCTCCGGAAAACCTTTCCAGGTAATAATATGAATCTTCTCCGCACTACCATAAATATTCTTGGAATCTTGCAATATCTTTAATTTGAAACGATCAAACATCCAATGCGGTGTCCAACCAGTGACCACTATCCATTCATTTCTGTCAATTGCTTTCTTCAATGAAGCAGTCATAGCAGGACCACTTGAGGTCATCAGCTTATAATCCAGATTATAGTCTTCAATAACGTCTTCCGTAGCCCGCATAATACCTGCCCCTGCATCGATACCAACAATCTTCGAACCAAAACGTTGCTTCTGAGAATTCAATTCATCAATAGAATTAATCGTTACATACTCCGGTACAACCAGTCCGATACGGGCTTCATCATATATATCACCTATTATTTCCAGTTTATCACCATATTGCTCTATGTAATCACTCATTGTTACCGGTAGCCAAACATCCATAAAAACATCTGCTTTCTTTCTGGCAAGTGAAGTAAATATAGGAGCAAGATCGGCATTTAGTAATTTCACATCATATCCCTGCTCTTGAAGGATGGCTTTTGCCAGATGCGTCATTGCAATACCTTCCGCCCAATTGGCGTAAGCAATACTTATCTTTTTATCAGAATCTCCTCCTCCGCATGAGCTGAAAAAGAATATAGCAAGTAAGATTGCTACTATAATTTTTATCTTAGTATTCATATCTCTATTATTTCTTTTTGTTTTGCGCTATCCCCTGAGTAATACGGTCCAGAACGATCGCAAGTATAACTACGGCTATACCTCCTTCAAATCCCAAGCCTATTTTCATCTGAGTAATCCCTTTCAAGACAATCTCTCCCAGTCCACCGGCAGAAATCATCGCAGCAATAACAACCATTGAAAGAGACATCATAATAGTCTGGTTTACTCCGGTCAATATGGTAGGTAGCGCTAATGGTAATTGCACTTTATAAAGTAATTGCCAGGGAGTAGCCCCAAACGAGCGTGTAGCTTCCACTACATTTTTAGGAACCTGACGTATCCCCAATCCTGTGAGACGAACCACCGGAGGCATCGCAAAAATGATAGTTGCAAAGGCGCCCGGCACTGTCCCTAACCCAAAGAATAATACTGCCGGAATCAGATAAACAAAAGCCGGCATCGTCTGCATAAAATCGAGAACAGGCCGCATTATCTTATTACATCGATCACTATTGGCGGTCCAAATACCCAACGGTACTCCCAACAACAGAGCAAGACAGGTGGAAGAAAGTACCAATGCAAGTGTCTGCATTGTTTCTTCCCAGAATCCCATACCGTAAATCAACAATAATCCCAACAATGTAAATACAGCCACTCCTTTACCTGCCTTAAACCAGGCAAGTACAGCAAGCGCCACAATAGTAATATAAAACGGTATCCCGAATAATACATGCTGAAAACTGTCAATGAATCCTCCAATGCCCATGCTTAGTGCATCAAAGAAAGAAGCAAAATGTTCTGTAAGCCAGTTTATGGCCATCTCTATATATTTTCCGATATTTATCATAAGTCTATTGCATTTTGAATGATTTCATTAATTTCTTTTTTATCTTTTCCGGTCACCTCAATGATAAGAGATGACAGTGGAACCACCCCCTCGAACTCCCTGTCCTCATTTACCACCCAAATAGGTGAATTGGTTTTTGTCATTAACGGCAGGATATCTTCAAGAACCGTATCCCCCAATACAGAATGTACTTCATGACGTACCACAGAATCAATCGACCTCACCTGTTCCTTTCTCAGCCTCAATAAATCGTTCAATCGGACCTCTCCTACCAATACGTTACCCGTATCCACTACCGGAAGCACCGTCAGGTTACGTTCGCGCATCTTTCTGATCAATACCTCCGGACCCTCTTTTTTCAAACGCGCTACCAATGGTTTATCAATCATCACCGAAGCCGCTGTAATAATCTTACTACGGTCTACATTTTCCACGAAACGTTCTACATAAGCATTGGCAGGTTCTGTCAGTATCTCTTCCGAAGTGCCGATCTGTACTATTTCTCCATCTTTCATAATAGCAATACGGTCTCCAAGTTTAATAGCTTCACTCAGGTCATGGGTAATAAATACAATTGTCTTCTTCATTTTGGCTTGTAAAGCCAATAGTTCATCCTGCATCTGTACGCGAATCAAAGGATCAAGAGCAGAGAAAGCTTCATCCATCAGTAGTACTTCCGGGTTATTAGCCAATGCACGTGCCAGTCCTACACGTTGCTGCATACCACCGGATAATTCACCAACCATTTGATTTTCATATCCTTTTAGTCCTACCAGTTGCATACTCTCCATCGCTTTTCGTTCTCTTTCTTCTTTTTTTACCCCCTGCAGTTCAAGTCCGAAAGCAATATTATGCAGTACTGTACGATGGGGCAACAAACCAAAATTCTGGAAAACCATAGCCAGTTCCTTTCGTCGTATCTGCAACAATTCTTTGTCAGATACCTTAGCAATATCCGTTCCATTGATTACCACTTCGCCCGAAGTTGGTTTTATCAGTCGGTTGATACAACGCAGCAGAGTAGATTTACCACTCCCTGACAATCCCATAATAACAAATATTTCTCCTTCGTCAATCGAGAGGTTTGCATCTTTCACAGCAACCGTACATCCGGTTGCTTTCAATATTTCGCTTTTGCTTCTCCCCTCTTTCAATAAGCGAAGTGCCTTCTGCTTGTCATTTCCAAAAATAAGGTATAAATCTTTGATGTTTATTTTGTTCATATATAATAATATTTAGATAATTAATAATAGCCATAGAAATCCTTCTTTATATCTCATAAAGTTCCGATTAAACAACAGGCTTTCGCCTCCCGATATAGAGATTAATAAATACACATTTTGAGCAGCAAAATATACTGGTGAGAGTTCTGTATGAATGATAGTTTAAACGAAATATCACGTAATGTGTGTTGAACTCACGCTACAAACAGAACAATGCCTCTTTGGCTTTTGTTCAGACACATTTACTTATCAAAGAAGAAAAGTTATACAAAAGAATAATATTTTTTTGTAACATAACCATCAAATAAGCACCAATAGCCCCTGAATATATCCAAACAGGCATCATTCTCCAAAATAGCGTTTTATACTTTACATATAAATGCCTAACTTCGTGTCACATTTTAATTATAAAAACAAACATTATTATGAAAAAACTATTACTTGGAATGTTTACTGTACTTGCTCTGAATGTGCAAGGACAGAGTTTAACCGATACACCGGTAGTGATGAAAGAAAGAAGTGAAATCGCACATTTCTTTGTCAGCAAACCATTTCTGTATACCATCACAGAAAGTAACAAAGATTACATTGTTGACATCTATAATGATGAATTACAGAAATCCAGAAAATTCACTGTAAAGAATGCGGTTTTTAATCGTGAAGATAACATGGCTTATGGCATTGTCGATTTAGACATGGATAATTTAACCGGATATGACGCATATAGTGGTTCTTTATTGAGCCAGTATCTATTCAATGACGATGACAAAATAGAATATGTATTTTGTACTTTCAAAAAGCAGACGACAGGTGAGCGATATGAATACATACTTCAAAAAGCAGAAGTTATCAATGAAGACGGAGAAATATTAGGCACTCTCCCTGTAGAAGCTGTCGAGTTCTATGCAGGATATGATATGTTAGAGATATCGGTTGAATTAACCCAAATTGGCGACAACTATTACATAGTGAATGACGAAGAACTCAATGAGCCTGTTGATCCCGGAGAACCTACTTACAACACCTCCTATTGGAAACTCAATAAAAGCAAAGGAGGATCGGGTGTAAGCTTCACCAAAACTGCCAGCTTTAAAAGTTATCCTAATCCGGTACGCCAAAACGAAACTTTTACTATCGAAGTAGGAGAAGAAAATGTAGTTTCCGGCAATTTCATTGAATTATGTGATCAGAGCGGTCGCATGGTTTATCGCCAGGCTATCACAAACAGTGAAGTTAAAGTACCAACACGTCGTATGAAAGGGATGTATATCTATAATATAATATCTGGAGGTAAGGCTATCAGTACAGGTAAAGTGATAGTACAATAAGTTCTATCAATCTCATTTACACATCAATATTCTACAACAATTATTTAAACAAACAGAACAAATGAAGAAACTATTATTTGGCATATTTACTGCAATAGCTTTAAATGTGCAAGGGCAAAGTTTTGGAGAACCTCAAGTATTCGAAAAGGCCTGTTACTTTATTCACAATTTCGTAAATGAAGATTACTTCTTTTCCATATTAGATAATGAAAACAAAACAGACCGCACAATCAGTATTTACAATGACGAAATACACAATGTGAAAAATATCATAGTAAAAGATGTAGAACATGATTACAATCAGTCTTTTGATATTGGAGCAACCGTATATTCACTAATTGAATACCAAATGGTAAATGCAGAACATGATGGTGGAGAAGGGAGCCCTGCCACTCAAACACTTTTCAATAATGATGAAAAATGGGAATATATTCGGGGTACCTATGTCTATACAGTTGAAAATAGTGAGTCTTACGAACGAAAAGAATGGAAACTGACCAAAGCTGAGATCCTCGATGAAAATGGAAAGGTTTTAACAGAAATTCCAACAGATGCAATTACTGATTATCCCGGTTCCGGCCAACCTTACTCATACTTAAATGTTGTAAAAATGGGAGATAACCATTATATACTCAGCGAGAAACGTGCCCACAATAGCAGTGACCTAACACTTACTACTTTCTATAAAATAATAAAAGGCAATAGCTCAGGCATTAAATTCACCAAAATGGCTGAATTTAAAGGATATCCTAATCCGGTACGCCAGAACGAAACATTTACTATAGAAGTAGGAGAAGAAAATGTAACTTCCGGCAGTTTCATTGAATTATGTGATCAAAGTGGCCGCATGGTTTATCGCCAGGCTATCATAAGCAGTAAAGTTAAAGTACCAACACGCCGTATGAAAGGAATGTATATCTATAATGTAATAGCCAGTGGAAAGTCCGTTAATACAGGCAAAGTAATCGTACAATAAATAAATATATCCACTCTCCTACTTTGATATTCTAACTATTACTTTCCCTTTAGTTTTGAATATCAAAGCTTGAGGAGATACAAAGGATGTTTTAATGCCTCATTAATCGCAGAAAATCTTCTCTTTAGAGAATACTGTTGATATATGACATTAATACTTCCCACATTCTATTTATATTTTTATAAACGCCAAACTATGGGATAGAGAGGTAAAACTATAATCACATATTATGAAGAAGATCTTAATTTTATTAGCTTGTTTACTGCCAATGTTGAAAGGTATGGCATATGATTTTAAAGTCAATGACATTTATTATCGTATTTTCGCAACTGAAACAGGAATAGAGGCAGAAGTTACTTACAACAATGATAACTATAATTCATATTCAGGTGAAGTAGTAATTCCCGGTAATATAACACATGGTGAGAAATCATATAAGGTTACTTCTATCGCCTATAATGCATTTAAAGATTGCATTAATCTTACATCTGTCATTATTGGTGAGAATATAAACAAATTTAGCAATGATATATTCTCTGACTGTACAGCTCTTAAAGAAATTATTGTATCAGATAATAATCCTCAATATTTATCTGTTGATGGTATCTTATTTAATAAAGATAAGACTGAATTAATTATTTTTCCTAATGCAAAATCTGGGACTTATACTATTCCTAATAGTGTAACAAGTATTCGAAATAGAGCTTTCTATGGATGTACGAAACTAACATCTATTACCATTCCTGAAGGTATAACAAGTATTTACCAAGAGGCTTTCTATGGATGTGTAGGATTAACTTCCATAAACATTCCTAACAGCATAACAATACTCAGCGATCAAGTTTTTCGTGGTTGCACCAATTTAAAAAAATTTGTTGTATCAAATGATAATCCGCGATATTCAGCGATTGATGGAGTTTTATATAATAAAAACAAAACAAAATTACTATCCTATCCTAATGCGAAATCATCCACTTATACCGTACCTGATGGTATTACCAGCATTGGAGATTATGCCTTCTCCGACTGTATCGGATTAACCTCTATCACTATCCCTAACAGTGTTATTGAAATTGGAAACTCTATTCTTTCAGGTTGTCGCAATTTGCAGAAGCTCTCTTTACCATTTATTGGTTCTTCTATTAAGCTCCAAGAGCACCTCGGTTATTTGTTTGAATTAAGATCTAATTATAAGGCCCCCCCCGAACAAGGTTATGTCATTGTTACATACGGGCGTGATGTTTTTGGGATTTACAGTTATTATATTCCATTATCGTTAACAGAGATAAGCGTGATGAAACAAGCAAATCTTTCTTGCCGTTATGGATATGGACCTAATTATTGGTATTATGGTGTTTTTAATGGTTGTTCAAATCTAAAGGTTGCAAATCTCCCTTTGGCTACCTCTATCGGAAATAATACCTTCTCTGGTTGTAAAAATCTTAAAGATATAAATTTACCTATAGCCACTTCCATTGGTGAAAAATCTTTCTATGGCTGCACAAATCTTAAAGATGTCAGTCTTCCGTCGGCCGATTTTATAGGAAAGTATGCTTTTCAAAATTGCTATAGCCTTGAAGTTCTAAGCCTTCCCGTAGCTACTTCTACAGAGGCAGGTTTTTTAGATAACTGTGATAAACTACAAATAGTACTTTTACCAAAAGTAAGAAATATAGACATTTTGAGATTTCCAAAATCTCTTATTTCTTTAAATATTGGTAGCCTTAAAAGTTTAAGTAGTGGGATACTTTCTAATTCAAGTAATTTGGAAGAACTTACTATCCCTTTTGTTGGTACAGGAGTAAAAGAAACCGCTGCAGGGATACAAGGATTATTTGGTGATCTTTTTGGTACGTCTTCTAATGCTGAAATGAAAGCCACTACCCAATATTATCAGGATAATAAAGCTAAAACGTATTATTTACCTGCCAATTTAAGGAAAGTAACAGTTACAGAGGAATGTGAAGAGCTTCAATATGGCGCTTTTTATGGTTGTTCTACCATTAAAGAAATCACACTTCCTTATACCTTATACATGGTTGGTGAAAAAGCACTTTATGGTTGTGCTGGTTTAACTGATATCTATTGCAAGGGAGCTGCTCCCGCTGCTGCCTACGACAATAGTTTTACCGGAATCAGAGTCACCACTTGCAAACTCCACATCCCTTATAACACTACAAACCTCTATAAGGCAAGTGATGGCTGGAAGAAATTTTTCTATATGCAGGAAGAAGCACCCCTGACTGTCAATGTGACTAAAAATATATTGAATGCAGGTATTATTTTAGGAATCACTGAATACCAGCAAGGAGCCATGGTAAACTTGTCAGCACGAGCGAACTCAGGCTATCGTTTCAAATGTTGGATGGATAACGGAGAAATAGTTAGCGAAGAAGATAATTACTCCTTTACTATCAATGAAAACAAAAATTTATTAGCCGTATTTATACCTGTACAAAATGAAAATTCACTGATCATCAACACAGAAAGTAATGCAGTTAATTTTACATGGAAAACAATAGATGATACGAATGAATACATATTAAAAATATATTCGGACATAGATATGAAGAAAGAAATCGCTTCTTATCAATTTGATGCAAAAGGCGAATTAGTCACTCGTACAGCCTCCAAGCTTTCTTTCCGTGTGACGGATTTAAAACCGGAAGTTACCTATTATTATAGCTTAATTGCAAATGATAAATCTAATAAAACCCTATCCGAACAAATAGGGACATTTTCTACAACGCCTACAGGTATTGAAGACATATCAACTTCCACCAATATTTGCATAAGAGTAGAAGGCTCTTCTCTTTGGATAGAAAATGCACAAGAAAAAATGATCTCCGTATATAACTTACAGGGCGTATGCCAAACAGTTATTCATAAAGCAAAAGATATGGAAATGATACAGATAGATCATTCGGGTATTTATTTGATAAAAGTGGATAAGCTTTTGCAGAAAGTCATTATTAAATAATCTATTTAAGAAGGGAGAGACATTTTAAAAGGGTTTCTTCCTTTTCTTTTTTGAATCATAGAACTATCTTTGCTGATTAAAACCAAGAAAGGAGAATGAGCAATGTACGAATGGGCTAAAGAAATGAATTGTGCTGTCACAGTATGTGACACCAAAGGAGTTATCCTTTTTATGAATGATAAAGCATGTAAAACATTTGCCAAACACGGCGGTCTGATCGGTAAGAATCTTTTCGATTGCCACAATCTACAATCACAGGAGAAGATACGTGAGATGCTGGCAACAGGTGGCAGTAATGCCTACACGATAGAAAAAAATGGCATCAAAAAAATGATCTATCAAACACCCTGGTTTAACGAAGGAGTAGTAAGTGGTCTGGTGGAAATATCAATGGAACTTCCGGAAGAGATGCCGCATCACATACGAAAATAAAATCATCACGAGAAGATTATTTTCACTTACATAGCCATACAGGAATAAATAAATTTACGATTAGACGATTGACGATGTACGATTGGGATTACTCTATCTCTAATAGCGCTGAAACAGGCTTTTAAAAGAGCAACTTCAATCGTACATCGTCAATCGTCTAATCGTAAATTTATTCATATTCGTACAATCATGAACTAACTTCTTGATACCTGTAACCCTTTGTCAGACAAAGTCATTTCTACAAATCGTGCACAAGGGTTAGGCGCATATTCTGTGAGTAACCGACGAATCTGAACAGCCGCCTGTGGATCTTTGGCAACCATATACAGATATCCGCCACCACCAGCTCCCGGCAACTTATGCCCTAAAGTATAATCTTCAATCAAACGGATTATCTTTTCCACTTCCGGTGGATTTGTACCGGCATCAAGTGCTTTATTCTGTATCCAGCTCTTTCCTACCAACTTACCGTAATTTGCAAAGTTACCACGTAAAATAGCCTCATTCATATCCAAAGCATGTATTTTCATCTCTGACAACAAAGCAAGATGATTCCCTGAATTAAGAAACATAGAACGGACAATCTCTCCTAAAATACCTTTTGCCGTACGGGTTATGCCAGTATAATAAAGCAAATGACAATCCCGATATTCAGGATTCGTAAATAACTGATCGGGTAACCAACGCACTAACGGAGTCTGATCAAATCCGGATTCTGTTTGCAACAACTTAACTCCGGAGAAAACGCCACCATATTGATCCTGCCAGCCTCCTCCTGTGGTAAGCAACTGCTCCAATACCAATGTACAACGACAAATCTCATTCTTATCCCATGCCAAACCACAGAAATCATTGATTGCTCCCAACACAGTAGAAGCAAGAATAGAACTTGTTCCCAGTCCGGAACCTGCCGGTATAGCTGCAAGCAATGTAACTTCAATACCGGCACCAAAAACTTCCAACTGCTCCCTCAAAGAATCATATTGCACCTCCGAGAACTGAGGAACAAAGCCAGCTAGCGCCAATGCGGCTTTAGGTATAGAGAAAGGAGAACCTATTTTTCGGTAATCCTGCAACTCTTCATACGTATTCACCACTTCCATCGCTCCCATATCTATGGAACGAAGTACAACATGAGGTTCTTTACAAGTTTTGACGTATACTTGCAAAGGAGGTTGCCCGTTCAGTTCAATAGCCAGATTCACCACATTTCCCCCCGAATAAAGCGAATAAGGAGGAGTATCTGTCCAGCCACCGGCCACGTCGATACGTACAGGACTACGTCCCCATACAATCTGATCGGAATAAACATTCAGCTTCGGATTACATTTCTGCTTGCAAACCTGCCCTAGTAAGCCATTTCGCAAAAGATTGAATGCCTCTTTCTCTTCTTCCTTGCTGCCCGGATCATTTTTCAATTCCATCACGCGCGCCCGCAACATCCGGTTATGCATTTGCAATAACTGTGCAGTATCATCCGGCAGTGCCTGGGGCACTTCAAGTCCGAGATTTACAAATTCATGGGCAGCATCTTCCAAATCGAGCTGATAGAAAACACTCTTCTCATAATTGTCTGACAAGCCCTTCCAGTTTTCTCGACGAAAAGCCGTACGTTGAGCATAAAGCCGTTGCAGATTGGCACGGGCAGAAATTTCATCAGCAGAGAACTTCATACAGTTCAACCACAACACACGTCCTTCTGCCAGATCAGGTTCCGTTGTCATCCAACGCAACAATAAACCAAGTTCATCAACCGACTCCGTCATTGGAAAGATGGAAGCTGCCTGTAAATCATCCGTACCCCCCTGAATGTCATTCCAAGTAATGCCACGCTGTTCCATCCATTCAACAAAAGGAATACCAGTAAACAGAGTACCGGGTGAATCCAATGCGCCCTTAAACACGTCATCCAGTCCATATGGGCGTACCACAAATCCGGCTTCTCCCATAGGAACTACGTCCAAACAAATACCATCGGGTACCGTTATCTCCCAATCATTCTCCGGTACTCCGGTAATAATCTGACGAGATCCCAGTTTCCAACCTTTCCCCACATAACTGTTCTCAATCCATAAGTTGGCATTTTCGGAAGAGAAAGAGATACTGGTAGAAGCATTTTGTACAAAGATGGCAGGATTGGGTTTTACCTTACGATGCATGATTAATCGCTGATCACGCACTTTATCCTGTACAGCCAATGTAGAAGAGATTAACTCACGGCTCGTGCCATAGTGATAAAACTCTCCCCCGGGTAAAGGCAGTATAGCAACAGAAAGACTATTCAGTTCGGCATCTTCTATTTTGGGATGACTCCCCAGTGCAAGCCCATAATCTGAATAAAGATCATAATAGGTAATCTCTCCGGAATTAGTATCAAGAGAACGCTTCATCAGCAATTCCACAGCACGGTCGCTAAGCAACCATATCCCAATATCCATCAAAAACAGATGTGTTTTTGCCAGTCCTTCCAATTCTGCAAGAGAGGGCTTTTGCAGCATAAAGTCGAGAATATCCGGTGTCTTACGATCAGAGACAAACACTCCGTGATGCGTAGCTAATGACGGATTGACCCAAAGCCCATAACATACCACATCGGCCTGAGGAATCTCCTGCAAGGGCTTCTCCGAACGGATATATACATCTCCGCTGGCTATCAATGTATGCATATTCTCCGGAGCCATGTTCATAATTCTCTCATAAAGCGGCAATTGCAAAGAGAGTAGATTCTGCCCTAACTTCTGTCCACGCTCCCAACTGAAAACAGGGATCGGCGTAAGAATTTTCCCGGAAGGAGCATATCCCGGAAGCCTCCGGCTCTGCCCTCCGGCATGTAGTAAAATTCGTTTTTCAGCTCCCAACCAATTTGAAAAAGACTCTTTAGAAGCATAATTCTCATGACATGCCTGTAACAACCAAGTTGTTCCACCACCCGAACCTAACTTTGCTCCAACAGGATCGGAAGTACAAAACCATTCTGAGGCATCTACTTCTTCCAGTTCATGAAAGCAGTGCACCAGATTCGGAGGAAGAGATAATAATTTCTTCATGATATATCTGATATTTTATTTGTATGTATTAACGTATTTCATCGTATTTCCATAGGCACCGGGCCATATCTACATTACCACTCTTTTTGAAGCAGACACCTTCGAGTTGCAACAAGGTCCGTTGCTCTTCCCACCCGGGAACAAGCCTACCCTGTGCATTGACTACCCGGTGACAAGGAAGATTCAAGTCAAGAGGTACCTGCTTCAAACTACGTCCCACCATGCGTGAACATTGTGGTTTTCCCAGCAAAGCGGCTATCTCTCCATAAGAGATTACTTTCCCGGCAGGAATATCCCGTACCACTGCATACACCTCCCGGCAGAAGGCATCGGACATGGTTTCTTTACCAACCTTATAATCTTTCATTCCGTTTCTTTATCCTTTACGTTTCAAAAACTCCGTCGGACTTTCTCCAAACTGTTCCTTATAACACTTTGTAAAATAAGAAGGAGAAGTAAAGCCTACTTCATAAGCAATCTCCGCCACCGTCAGTTCCGAAGAAGCCAACAGAGAAGCCGCCCGCTTCAGACGCGCCATACGCAACAATTCATTAGGCGCATAATTGGTCAGCGATTTTATTTTGCGATAGAGCTGCACACGGCTCAGTCCCATATCTTTTCCTAAATCTTCTACATTCAATCCGGAGTCACTCATCTTCTCTTCAATAATCTTCTTGAATTTCTCGACAAAGTCTTTATCGAGATCGCAGATATCCTCCTTCGCCAATGTCTGCCGATCACCAAAGAATTGCTTTAATCGTTGGTGTGAATCTATCAGATTACGGATACGTGCCAACAGAAGCTGCGAACTAAAAGGTTTGGAAATGTATGAATCTGCCCCACCGTCATAGCCCTGTATGCGTTGTTCGTCCAGAGAACAGGCAGTCAGCAATATCACAGGAATATGACACGTCTGCAGCTCACTCTTCAATCGGCGGCAGCACTCAATACCATCCATACCCGGCATCATAACATCCGAGATAATCAGATCAGGCACATACTTCATTGCTTTCCGGATACCTTCGGAGCCATTAGCGGCCTCAATCACTGAATATTCTGCATTGAGCAACCCATGGACATACGAACGTATATCCGCATTATCATCAATTATCAGTACAGACATCCTTGAAGAGTCATAGCCCAACTCCTGTTCCTCTTCATCTTCTGAAAACTCAACAGGCAAATCCTGCTCAGATACTTCCAAAGATAATGTATCTGCAACAGACGTACAGTTACATACCGGTAGTTCTACCGTAAACATCGTCCCCTGCCGTTCGTCACTTTCTACCTGTATCGTACCACCATGCATCTCAACAAAAGCTTTGACCAATGCAAGCCCGATACCCGACCCCGCATGATGCATATCTATCTTATAGAAACGGTCGAAAATGCTACAGATATGTTCTGCCGAGATAAGGCTGCCGGTATTGGCTACTGTAAAACGGAAGAAGTTCTGCCCTTCTTTTTCCTGTGCGGAAAGACGAACCGTAACCTTTCCATTTTCCGGCGTAAACTTAAACGCATTGGAAAGAAGATTAAAGTAAATCCGCTCTAATTTCTCTACATCAGCAAGTGTATGATAATCTGTATCAGGCATACTATCAAAAGAGAAGCGAATATGCTTCTTACGTGCCGCTGCAAGGAAAGATTCGTTCCAATTTTCAAAACACTGCAACATATCTATCGCGACAGGAGTATACTCCATTTTGCCATTCTCGTACTTACGGAAGTCCAGAATCTGATTGACCAGACGCAACAAAATATTCACATTGCGCTGAACAAGCAGCAACAACCGATGCTGATCACCGGAAAGGTCTTTGTCTGCAAGTAATTGCTCTACCGGGTCGGCAACCAATGTCAACGGAGTGCGGAAATCATGAGAGATATTTGTGAAAAACACCAGTTTGGCATGAGTAGCTTCTTCCAGCTGATGCGAAAGCTGTATCAACTGATCACGTTGTTCGGAAAGAGTATCCCGCTGCTCTTCAAGCTGCTTCTTTTGTTTGGATAACTCAATATTCAGCCTATTTTTGACACGAAGCGCTTTATAAGCCACCAGCAACAATCCGGCTACCAGCAGTAATACAAGCAAACTACCATAAAGCACCACTTGCTGATTGGCATAGCGAGAGAGATAGCCACTGATACGTCCGTTCAGCGTTTCAATCTTTTTATCCAACTCAGCGATATGAGCAGTCTGGAGCTTCATTACCGGAGCGTTAATCGGATCTACAATGGCAGTCTCCATCGTGGTTTCACGTGCAAAAGGCTTCTTTTCGAGAATGTTCATTGCCATTTCCAGTACCTTATCTCCATTGGTAGGATAAATAAAAGTTGCATCCAACACACTGTCCAACACCAACTCTACTCCATTCCCTTTGCCCGGCAAGGCATCAATACCCACAAAAACAATATCTTTGGCCCGCCCCAGCTTTTCAGCCGCTTCAAAAGCTCCCGGTGCGATGCGGTCATTATGAGAGTATACGGCATCGATCTTCGGATAAATCCGCAATAAAGAATCCATAATGATCCGTCCCGGCTCACGTTCCCATGCAGCATCGGCCCTGGCCAGCAGATGAATATCCGGATAACGGCTAATGGCACTCATAAATCCCTGGTGCCTCTCCATAGCCGGAGTTGAACCGCTCAGGCCGGTAAGCTCTACTATGTTTCCTTTACCACCCAGTTTGGCGGCAAGATACTTTCCTACTTCGCGTCCTATCTCATAGTTATCTGCTCCCATAAAAGCAGTATATTTGTCAGAAAGAATCTTTCTGTCCACCACAATTACGGGAATACCTTTATCAAAAGCCTCTTCTACTATTGGTGTAATCGGTGCTGCCTCATTGGGCGTAACAATCAGCAGATCCACCTTCTTATCAATAAAATACTGAATATCTTCCTGTTGCCTCCGATTATCGTCATGTGCCGAACGTATCTCTACAGACACCCCTTCATAAAACATGGCTTCGCGCAATATTTCATCATTCATCTTATGCCGCCAGCTGTCATCACTACACTGAGACATACCGATTACATAGCGCGGAGTATCCCTCTTGCAGGAGGTCAAGGCAAGTATAAAAAGTACGACTGAAACAATATATCTCATAATTTATTCTGTTCTTCTCTCTGTGACTTGTATATTACGTATCTCGTTATTTGCATTCACTACCGGAAAATACATCAACTCCACTTTCGCCGGATTAAGTGAATAGGTCCCTGTATAACGCGGGAGCAACGAAATGCGGAAAAGATGTTTTCCTACTGGTAACTTCTCACAAAAGATAACGGTTTTTTCTTTAAAATATTCGCGATGTACCTCCGAAATATTACTATTTATTTTAGAATTATAGCTACAGGATGCAGGAATCGGTACTTCCAGCATCACATATTCTGCTCCAGCTTGCTTTACATTGAGAGTAACCACCAGTGTAGCAGGTTCTCCTGCTTTCAACCGGTCACCCCCCTCAAAAACAGACTGTACTTCAAATGCATCACTGCCATTAGCTTCTGTCACCCGCTTTACGATAGATGAACTAAGTATTAGAGGTATCCCCTCTTTACGGGTCAGCACCAGAGAATCGCCGGCAGCTAAACGGATGGTATAAGGAAACTCTGTTATTTGCCGATTTTCCTTTCCTGTGAGTTCTACAATTGCCGGAACACCTTGTTGAGATTGCCCATCCAGCAAATCATCCAACACAGTTGCTACCGCCAAAGAAGCCTGGTAAGTATTCCAACCCGTATTTCGCGTACGAAGAATATGCCATTGCATTGCTTCTTTTAAGTGACTCAAAGAAGGTTCACTCTTGATTATCCGATAAGCGATCAGCGTATTTTCCAATCCGGTGTAATCACAGTAGGATAATCTTCGGTCGTCCGTACAATATACTCCACCCAGCGCATCTTCTTTCAGGTACCTGCGAATACTGTCGGCCACACTAACCTGCGACTGTAACATCTCCCAAAGCAACAGTTTTTCTTTGAGACAGGATTGAGGTAAATATGATTTATCAGCTTCTTTTAAGGCATTTTCTTTTACCTCACATTGCTCTACCAATGGATTCAGCAAACGGAATATTGCCGCATAATCCTGTTCCGCCCCCCAATACCACAAAGCATGCAACAGGTATATATCTTCCAATCGTTTCCCTCTGAAAGGTTGTGCCAATTCATAGCGTACTCTCAATTTATCCAAATTAATCCGAACCTCATAACCGTCTTCCATAGCCATCTTCAAGGCTTTCAGAATATGTCCCGACATCCATAAAGAAGATTCTGTCGTACGTCCCCACCATCCCCAAAGCTGTTCGTCATTCTGATTATTGACCAGACGGCGAATAATCTTTATTATCTCTTTCTCACCCGCAAACCTTTCACCGTTATAATAAGCTATCTTTTTCTGTCCCAACAGTCCTATCAGTTTAGAAGCCAATTGTTCATTACACCAATAGCGATATCTCCCTAAATAATTAACAGCGTCCTGATAACTATCTAACTGACTTCCGCTAAGTTCCACCCTGACTTCCTCCCCCGGCCCGGCTTTCACCTTCACCGTTTCATCCTTTTGCAAAACACAAAGAGATCCTTTTGACAACTCAGTCCCCTGTGCAACTACAGGAATCATATGCTCTTCTCCATCTCTGTAACCATCGTCACGAGTAAAAATATAACTGACCTTCATACTATCCGACGTGGTAACCTGCACAGGCAATCCTATGCTATAAGTTCCTTTTAATCTTACCTCCTGTCTCATCAACGTGTCAGCCTCAACACAAAAAACGGTACTCCCTTTTACCTCTTCCTCTTTTGTATAATTACGTATTGTCCCGGTGAAATTAGTTGTATCGCCCACAGTCAGGAAACGCGGTGTTTTCAATTCCGCCATCAGTGGTTTGTAGGATTGTATCGACTGACGGTAAGTGCCGGAATTCAGTTTACGATTCATAGCATAAACCACTGCATCCCATTTTGTTATGTTATCAGGAAAAGTCACATTAAACTGCGCTTTACCTTCTTTATCCGTATACAACTTCGGCTCCCAAAAACCTACATCAGAGAAATTACGACGAAGCCCGTTCAGTTGCATCAATTCATCATACAGCCTATGTTCAGCCTCTTCAGAAGTTTTCGCCTCTTCATCCGGAAGTTCTTCTTCGGGAGGGACAACATCAGCACCACTTCTCGTAGTTGTAGTTAAAAGACCACTCACAGAACCAGCGAGAGTAGATCGGACTCTGGTTCCATATCCCGTTACTACTACTTCATCAAGTGCCAAATTATCCTCCTTCATCATAACAATCAACTCCGTATTAGGCCTTACTTCCACTTCCTTCGTTTGCATTCCGATAAAACTGAATTCCAGCGTACTATTACCTCCACGTTCGCACATCAACTCAAAATATCCGTCAATGTCTGTAACAGCACCATTTCCGGTTCCCTTCTCTACAACCGAAACACCAGTCAACGGCTCGTCATCTCCTTCAATATATACATAACCAGACACTTTATCTCTGCCTGCCCAACGCGTTTTCGTCAGCCTTAATTCACGATAAGCCGGTTTCAAAGAGAACGTACCAAGGTGTCTTTGCAATGCCAGCCACTGCGAAGAGAGAGAATCCCGCTTGTGCCATACCGACATTTCCATATTGATATCCACATGATGACAAGGACGCAATTCAATACTATCCCGTTTCAGATATTTCCCGTTATTATAAAGAACAATAATATTATATACACCTGTAGGGATCTCAAGATTCCTATTCCCATTTTTAACAATCATATCCGGATAAGAAACTTTCCGGGTAATCCGATCTTCAAATAATAAACCAGCCACTCCGGTAGAGTCTTTTTCTACGGGTAACCGAAGATTTAGCGCTTTATCCGATTGAGCAATACAGATGTTTTGCGGATGCCAGGCATTTCTCTGCCTGCATTTCTCTACAAACTGCCGAAATACTTCCGGTGTGAAATAAAAATCATTCAGGTTGGTTATTACATCAGTAGATGAAAAACTAAGATATTTAGGACAAAACTCTTCTGAATATTTATAAACCACATTGCCTTCAAACTCATAAGCAAAACCACCCTCGTGCCGATACTCTACCCCATTGGCATACTTCCAATATCCCGGCTCTACCGGACCAACCAATACACTTTTCATACGTGGCAATGCGTAATTGAGATAAACCGGACACATCTTGCCAAATTCTCCCTCCAGACAAGTATATTCTACTCCATCCGGTACGGGAAGACGACAGAGATAAAACTGGTACCGTTCTTCCTCTTTACGGGAAAAAACAGTTCGCCCCTGCCTGTCCCGGATTGTTTTCAGCCAGACTGTTTTCGCTTCCTTCGGAACCTGCTCCATATCCAGGCTCAGGATGGTCTTCTTTCCTTTCTCAAATGAGATAGAATCCAACACGATAGCCCTGTCAGACAAGCGTATAGTCACTTTTTGTTTGGATGATTCGGGCGGTATCCGGAAAGAGTATCCTTGCGGTTGTTTAGTCCACGAAAAATAACAAGGCTTATCATTCAATTCTATCACATAAATAGTCACGGACTTCCCTCCCATCATCACGTAAGGTGCAAACTGAGTACTGCCATCGGGTGTATCCATCACATGTCTGAACAATTGCCCCGAAGGGTATATGAACCGATAATAAGGCAAGCGATCAAGATGCGCCAATCTATTCCAATGTTCAAAATCCAATGAGGCAGAATGCAAATAGTTTTTCTGTTTCATCGAGTAACTCGCCCGTTGCTCACGTGCCTGTGGTTCGGCTCCATAATAAGGCAAATCAGGTATATCATATCCCAACTGAGAGTTTACAGAAAAAGCGGTAAGATCTACATTCGGCACAGGCTCTCCGTATCTATCGCGCACGTGCAATGTAGCATCTACTCTCTGTCCCGGATAAATTCGCTTCGGCAGATTCGTTTCCACAGACAGGCTGTTGGGGTAAACACGATACACACGTTTCAGTGACCTCTCTTCATTTCCCATGAAATAGAACACTTCAATGTAATAAACCGCTCGAGTATCAATGTCACCAATATGCAAGTCCAGCTCCTTTCCCGCCCCCTTTTGCAAAAGCTGATTACCTTGATAGACATACCACGACACATCCAAATTCAAAGGATTCGTCAGGCAAGCTTTCAATGAGTCGCTATCTATCTCCCCTTTCAAATCCAACTGACTATTCATATCTGCAACTGCAATACGTGATTCGTAGTTAAAAGCCGGTACTCTTAAAAGATAACCCGTAGCAGCCTGGCTAAATTTCTGCTCATAAGGTAGATGAATCTTCCGGATCTTTTTATCATTCCCACATATTAACTCAGCTTCTACACTTCTCTCCACCCCCTTGTCCAGAAATGCAAAACGTAAAGAATCCCCCCGGGTATGATACTGCAATTCGTAGTGTGAATGATAAAAAGTGGCACGGCATCGTTGTTCTCTCCGCTCATTGTCCGGCGTAAGTAAAAGTACATTCACCTCGTATGCGCAATCTGCCGGACCAAATATATCGGCAGGAATCTCAAGATGCGTTTTCCCTGTTGCATCCAGACTGATACGGCGAAACATCAAGGTATCCGGTAATGACAGTACACTTGTGTAAGAATGCAGTATTGTGCGAAGCCGAACAGTGATCTCCACCTCCATTTCTTGCATAGGCAATCCATTGGCATCTGTCGCAACAACCTCCAGCTTATTTACCTGCGAAGCGTACTGTACATCCGAATGAAGCTTAGCTTCCAATTTACTTCCTGTCAATTCATAGTCTTCATAACGAAAATTGGTAGTAGCCGCTACCCGTCCCCGTTTATCACGTAACTGGATAGAGTATAGACGGTCGAGTTCCAGCTTCAATGAATCGTCCAACTGGAATTCTCCGGCAAAACCTCCCGGATGATAGGGAGGCAAAGTTAATATTTTTTTAAACTGATATCCCTTTGTCCGCATCCACAAAGAAAGCTCCTGCTTCAATGGGCGTCTGTTACCGGACAAGGCATATGATTTAAAACGAACCGTTTCACCCGGTTTGTATTTATTTTTATCTGTTATCATGTAGCTATAAAAGCTGGGACGACTCTCCTCCCGATCCCAATAATCTGAATACCAGGAAGGAACGAGATGTTTTTTCAGGTCGAAGACAGCCCGAAACTTATCCAGCTCAACAGTAAGAATATGATCTTCTTCTTCCGACCAGTCTTCATAACTATATGTTTGGCTGGAGTTATCATACAAGAGACGGTTATAATCCAGACGTACTTTAGCATCATTGCGGATATCACCTTCGGCATCTACCACCTGCAAAGTAAGTGCGCCATATTCTTTGAAAAGAAATACCTGAAAAGGAATAACAGGATGATAGCTATAATTAATTTTATTTCTCTCAATATTGGCAAAAATAAAATGTCCCTCAGCCGGTTGTTCTTCCCATTTCTCCGAGAAAGAAGCAAAAGGAGTAGTAAGCACTCTCTCCCAGTCCTTAGGGCGGAAACGCCCTTTAAGAAGTTTCAATGCTTCCTTATCACTGAGCTTGAAAACAAAAGTTTCATCCGGAGCATCTTTCCAGACCAGAGGTTGTGCAAGAGTAGACAGGGAGACGAGTAGTAATCCCAATACACAGAAGTTTTTTATCATACTTCGGGAGACATTCATAGCATTCCTTTTCGTCATTTATGAAGGCATTACAGTGTTCAAAGATACAAAGTTTCTTTTAAATTATTGATAAGGAAAAGGCAAAGAACAAGGAAGTAAGTTCTAATAAGTGATTGTTCTATGATCGAAATACACAGTACATAACTACTTGCAATTTGACAAAGTGACATTCCTGATCCTCTGGAATCCTCTAATTCAGGGAAGGTTTCTCACAAGTGATAAAAATCTTCGGCATTTCCAGTTTTGACAATTCTCATTGTACAGTTTTCAAAAAATTACATAACAAAAACATCTTATTCTTTTGACATTCGTTACACAATTCAACTTTATAAACCTCCTTGATTATACTTTTGACAATTAAGATTTGGGTAAATTTAGTCGTCAGTTAGCGTCCGAAAACGTCTTTTAAGGCGGTTTTATTTTTTCTCGTAGAGTCTCGAGTCGTTTCTCTACGAGGTTCGGGTTGTTCCTCGTAGAGGAACCGAACTTATCATATAGGGAAAATTAAGATAACATGCCGGGTAAATGTGCATAACTATCCAAATAAAGGAAGATTATGCAATAAAACAGCGATGATAATTTACATTATTATGCAATTTATTCTCCAGTTATAGCAATGATTAGAATAAGTGTGTTATAAAAAACGATTATATAAGAACAAAAAGACAGGATAACTACATTTCTTGAAACTTTTATTAATTCCATCATGGTATTGCATTCGATAACATAACATCGACTCATCAGTCCATTCGAATTCCGTTTTCAACCAAATTGCCAAAGAATCATCTAAAGCAACATTACATGTATATGTAAAACATTATAGCTCGGTAAGAAAACAAATGTGTATTGGTGAGGAAAGGGATTATTTATCTACTTACTCTCACTTTTCCAGTATTTTTTTGATTAGTCAATAATAAATCCTTATATTGTAATCATTATCAACTGCTACAATGAAGAAATTGTTAACTATATTCTTCGCCATCTTATGTAGTTGGCAGCTATATGCTCAATTACCAGTTATTCCGGTCCCCCAAGCCGCCACGATGGATGCTTATGGAATATCAATCCAAAAGCTCAAGCAGTAATCCATGTTTTTTTGTTTGACTACCAAATCTATACTCAGCAAAATCAATAATAGAATATGAAGAAAAATAGAAAGAAGTAAAGATATTACAAGGTTGTACACTTTTACATAACAAGAATGTACAACCTTACTATGCAAGAATGTACATTCTTGTTATACAAAAGTGTACACTCTTGCATCACCTCATTATCAGCGCATTACAAACAGATATAGATCACAATAGTCTGTCTTTCAAAACCTGTGGTAACTCAGGCATAGCGCCACTCTGAGTACATACATATGCAGAAACTTCAACTGCCAGTTTATGGGCTTCGGGCACACTCTTACCCTTCAATAACGAAGCACAGAAAGCAGCCGTAAACGAATCACCTGCCCCCACCGTATCGGCTACCGGTACTCTGGGTGTCTCCTGGAAAGAGACTACGCCCGGAGTAAATACATAGCTCCCGTTGGTTCCACAGGTCAGTATTAACATCTTCAAATTGTATTTAGCGAGGAGGATCCAGCATTTGTCCTGAAGATCGATACCCGGATAACCGAACATACGGCTGATAGCAACCAATTCTTCATCATTAATCTTCAGTACATTGCAACGCTGGCAAGACTCACGAATGATTTCTTTGGTATAAAACCCCTGACGAAGATTGATATCGAATATCTTCAACTGCTCATCTCCATCGGGCATTGTGTCAAGAAAACGATTGATAGAGGTGCGACTCACTTCATTGCGTTGCGCCAGCGAACCAAAGCAGAAAGCACGAGTACTGAGCGCCAAGCGTTTCAGATCATCAGTAAATGGAATATTGTCCCAGGCTACCCCCTCTTTAATCTCATAAAGAGGTATACCAGCGCTATCGAGCGTTACCTGTACGGTTCCGGTAGGATAATTCACCACTTGCAACTGATGCTTCAACTGCTTTTCTTTGAATACCTCAAGGATTTCATCCCCTAACGCATCATTGCCAACAGCACTTACCACACGGCTGTCAAATCCAAACTGCGATACATGATAAGCGAAGTTTGCCGGAGCACCACCTATTTTTTTTCCTTCGGGCAGCACATCCCATAGTGCCTCACCCATTCCTACGATTATGTTATTCATACTAATTTACGATTAAACTATTTACAACTTAAATTACTTTTTAATGCGGAAAGTGTAGAATAAGAGATATGCTACTCCAACCGTCATTACGGCTACCGCACCGCTCTGTCCGATGGCGTCAGAAGCAACTCCCATTGCCAAAGGGAAAATTGTTCCTCCGAAAAGCCCCATGATCATCAAACCAGAAACTTCATTTTTCTTATTCGGCATAAACAATAATACCTGAGAGAAAATGATAGGAAATACATTTGAATTACCAAATCCTATAAAAGCAATACAAATGTAAATCATCATCAAGTCATGGAAAATAAACAATCCTGCCATTGCCATCAACATAAAAAACACACTGATAGCAAAGAAAGTTTTAGATGACATTTTACGCAGAATAAAGGATCCTAAAAGACAACCTATGGTACGGAAGATAAAATACAGACTGGTTGCGAAACCTGCATCTGCTAATGTCATGCCTAAACGCTCCATAAGAATCTTCGGAGCAGTAGTATTTGTACCCACATCAATCCCCACATGACACATAATCCCGACGAATGAAAGTAAAATAAAAGGTTTACCCAACAAAGCCAGGCACTGCATAAAAGTAGAAGGCTTTCCTTCTTCCGGTTCTTCTACTATCGATGTAGCATTCAGTAACAGAATGGCAACAATCGATATAACCATGTAAATGGGGAAAAGTACACGCCAGCCAAGGTCGAATGAAGGAATGGCTCGTGTAGCCCCCCACATAGCGATGTAAGGAGCAAGGAAAGAAGCAATGGCTTTTATAAACTGTCCGAAGGTAAGACTACTGGCAAGTTTGTCACCACTAACAATAGTAGAAAGTAATGGATTCAATGAAGTCTGCATCAAGGCATTCCCAATACCAAGCAGAGAAAACGAAACAAGCATCAATACATAACCATCTCCGAAAATAGGGAGAACCAAAGATGCAAAAGTGATTACAAGACTAAGAAGTACCGTTTTTTTACGTCCGATACGATTCATCAACATACCTGTAGGTACGGAGAAGATAAGAAACCAAAAGAATACCAGTGAAGGAAAGATATTTGCCTGAGCATCTGTCAGACCAAGATCTGCTTTTACATAATTAGAGGCGATACCTACAAGATCAACAAATCCCATAGCAAAGAAACAAAGCATCACTGGGACAAGCTTCGTTAGCGAAGCATTTTTAGTATTTTCCATTATTTTTGAGTTGTTAAGTTGGGAAGTTTTTAAGTTGAGAAGTAGTTAAGTAGAAATGTTTTGCTTAGATAAAGCAGAACTATCCACTACTTACTACTATCTACTTACTACTAATTTATACACAGTAAATGAAGTCACATTATAGCTTCCGCCTTTGGCATAAAAACTAATGCGATTGTAAGGTTCCGATGGGAACACAAGGTTCGTCATCGCAAACCGGCCATCGTCGCCGAAAGCTTCAACACTCGATTTATCAATAAACAGACGAAGTTTCATTTCATTACTACCCCCGATAGGAGCCATTGTAACAGTTGGAAAATCTTTGCTGAATGATACATTTCCACTCTTTGTACGATCCATAGAGAATTTCTTCTCAATCAGATTGTAGCTCATCTCCACTTCTTCTCCTTTTGAATTGAATAGTTGAAATCCGATAACTTCGGCATTTTTATTTTTGATAGTCATCTCTATTTCGTAAGTATCCGTGTTGTCGGCAAAAAGCTTATCCATATTATAAGTACGGTCTACTTTGAAAGTACGCTTCTTTATTGCTTTATCTCGTAACTTAAGTAACTCCTTGGAAGGAGTACACTTCACGTAAGTCTCCCCATTGAAAGTATAGAGTGAAAGATCACGAGGTACAGAGTTTGCACTACGGTATTGTTGAGTCGGAACATTGTTCGCATATTCCCAGTTACTCATCCATGCCAAAGCGATGTGACGGCCTTCGGGGGCATTACTCCAGGTTACTGTAGCATAATGATCTTTCCCCCAGTCCATCCATTTGGTTAAAGCCGGAGAGTCATTTACAAACTTCTGTCCATCGAATGAACCCACAAAATACTGCGTGGCCGAGCCACCGAACGGCCCCCCCGGATTAAGGTTACAGATTAGTACCCATTTCTTTAATTCAGTGCCTTCGACAGGTAGTTCTATAAGATCAGGACATTCCCATACACCACCGTGAGCACCCTGTCCTTCACCGAATTTACTTTCCAAAGTCCAGTCTTTCAGGTTAGGAGAAGAATAAAGTTGCATCTCCTGTCCTACAGCAAGAATCATAATCCATTTCTTTGTATCTTCATGCCATATCACTTTCGGGTCACGAAAATCACGTTGGGTGGAAGTAAGAATGGGATTACGGGCATACTTTTTGAATGTCTTTCCGTTATCGAGGCTGTAAGCCATACTCTGTACCTGACGGTCACTTGCCGAGGTATAAAAAGCCACTATGGCTCCGGCACCAAATCCGGCAGTATTGTCTTTATCGACTACACACGAACCACTGAAGATCGTACCCAGTGCATCCGGAGAGATGGCATCACCATGATGCTTCCAATTTACTAAATCCGTACTGGTAGCATGTCCCCAGTGCATATTACCCCACATAGAACCGTAAGGGTTGTGTTGATAAAACAGATGATAAACACCATCCTTATATACCATCCCATTCGGATCATTCATCCATCCATAAGCTGGTGTAAAGTGATAAACCGGACGGAATTTTTCACAATTGGAAATATCATATTCATCAGAAAGTTTCATTTCTTTCCAGCATATAGCCGAATCCGGGATAAGCTGAAAATTGAAAGAAAGATGTTTGTTGTCAAATCCGGTAAGGTCGACTGGTACAAAGTAATCTACTCTATTAACAGCCAAACGGACATTCATATTACGCACTACGTCGTTATCGGCTATCATATACAATTTAGCTTCGGGCGAAGCCTCTTCTACCGGAAGAAGCAAATACTTTTTCTGTTCTTCTATCTGAACAATACTTTGTCCGTCACCTAAATGTTTAATCACGAAAGGAGGATTTATAGCCGGACAAGAACAGACAGAAGCAGCAGTCCCTACTATAAACAAGGAAAGTGTTTTTCCGATTTTCCGCCAGGAATCTTTTAAATGAAACATGTTGTTATGGTATTAAGATTTTTAAATTCTACTGCTGCAAAGATAGGCGCCATAGCATAGAACGCCTATCACATTTATTGCAAACTATATTATATTTGTTACATGGGTTCTCATTTGCCCAAGTCTGAATATTCGGTATTTATAATATTTGATTCATTCTATACTAATAATGATACGTCTGTCTTTTATATATTTTACTCAATCATTTATTTCACAGCATTTAATATCAAACAATCTAATCCGAAAATACCACCCGTACCATGGGCCTTTTCATTCTTACCAACCAGCTCTATTTTTAGACGTATTTTTCCATTCTCCGGATCATAGCGTCCGATACGAATAGCCCCGGAATTAACAACACCATATTCAGGCGCACTGCAACCATCAAACAAGGTTGGAGATTTATGTCCATTTACATAAAAGCCGATAATACCATAATCCGGTGCTTTTGTTCCATGAACAGTTATATCATATGGTTTATTCTCAGGCACCTCAAATTCATATTCAATAAAACTACCAGTTTTCCCATGTGTACAGATCAATTGCTTACTCCCACTCCACTTTCCTTTAGAGAAAGTAAGCATGCCCTGACCATCAGTAAATAGTTCTTCGGATTTTGCTGTGGGAGTTAATTTTTCAAACTCTATCGCATTCGTTGCAATCTTGTAAGCGGCCGGATCCGCTGGTTGAGGCAGTAAAGGACGTGTTACCTCCTCTATCAATGTGCTGTTTTCTGCTTTTGCGTTCAGATCACCATACCAATATACAGTAGCAGCATAATCAACCTCACCCGATATCCAACTCAACATTTCTATATCAAAACGAAGGTGTCTATTAAACGGGATCTGATCCAGACTACGGGTTCGGAAAAATGTATTATACCCGATTGACGTTTCAGCATCTGCACGGGTTGCCCCTCCAAACGGTGTATAGAAAGGAATGACAGGAGCCCAGGAACAATTGTAATAATCTTCTGTGCCTGTGCCAAAATGAGAAGGAAAGTCTTTATCATCATCCACCCATATCTTTTCATCTCCTTCTCCATACCATGCTAATGTATGATTAAAAAGCGATAATACATCTCCTTTATAAACTCCACGCCCATTTAATGTTGCAAAATTCCAATCGATACATGCCGCATCATTATCCGGATTTGCTTCTACATGAATGCCATTTTCCTGTCTCCATGAAGAATGAAAATAAAGGCTGCGTTCATCCCATTTCCAATCATCCACACGTATTTCGATATCAGCTTTTACTGTGGTAGAAGATAGGTTCACAAGTTTAAAAAACGCATTACTCTGATAAGGCATTACCCAACGGCTAAGTACATGCCCTTTGCCATCAGCAGAAATATACCAGCTATCTGATTTGTGTGCTCCCATACCTGCTCCCGAGAAATCACTCAAAGGCACGGTAACTGTCTCCACACCATCAAAACTCATTTTAATAACCTGTTCGCGCATCGCCTGTTCATAATGTACTGAATCCATCTGAATATTTATAGATAATAAACGGACAGCATTCGTTCCTTCGGGCAAAGCAACCGACAATGAATCTTTTGAAAACAACTCTTTGGATTCAGTTAACAATGTTCCCTTCTCATAAGAAGGATAATTCCGGAGTAATGAATCCACATATAATATCTTATCTTTATTCTGCTCTACGAGCTCAACAGAAAAAGTTTCAACTTTTGTTCCTACCGGATAACTACGATAATTTATTCCATAGTATTTAGGAGAAGGCTCAATTGAATCCGGTAATTCAAATGTTATCTTACATCCATTACTATAGGGTATGGGTAAAAACAATGTATTACCTCCTTTTCCATCCGGAGTATAATTCGGATGTTCCTGCACTAATTCTTTACCTATTGACAAACCGGAACGGAGCAAATCATAAGCCGGTATCTCCCATTGGGCATCCCCGGCATGATTAAAATAAAAACGCATTATACCACGTTTATCCATTGTTGTTAACCAGAAACGCGTAATAACGCCCGGACCATCCTGATCAAATAAAACATTTTCTTTTCTCCCATTGATTGTATCAACACGGATTATCCCAAAACCATCATTATTGGCAAACCAGCCTGCTGAGTCCGGATGAACAGAACGGCGGTCGTAACTACTTTCCTGACGGCAAGAAAATGGTATGGCGGGAAAACGGGCACTCTCTTCGTAATCAACCATTTCATCTAATAATGAGCTAAAGGTAATATCATATTTTTCTTGTTTACAAGAAAAAAACGACATCATGCTAAACAACAAAAGCAAACAGCGTGTATAATTCATATCGGCATTCTTTAAAGTTTTATAAAAGAAAGTGAAGAGTCATGTTCAATCCCTCCTCTTCACTTTCCATACATACTAAAATTATCTATTCATCATTTTCTCAACCGTCACATTTCCTTCTTTATCTGTTTGACGAACAACATAAACTCCTTTTTCCAGATTGTCTATAACGGCTTCTTCGTTTGCACCGAATGTTGTCATAAGCATTCCTCTGATATCATAAATCTCAGTCTTCACAATTTCTTTCTTATCCTTTGAATATAAAGGAATGGATACAGTTTCACTCGACAAATAAAGCTCATCTACATATATATCCACAGGTTCGGTAAAACTTGCATCTTCTTTCGTATCTACAACATGAGCCTGCAAAATAATAATTTGTAATGGAGCACCCTCCAACAAATTGTCAGGGAATACAAATTCTAATTTTTGCCATCTACCCACCTCTGTATAATCAGCTGTCAGAATTTGTTTCTTCTCCTCACCAGGAGACTGTAACTCCAGACTTACCGGTCCTGCTATACTCTTCTTTACCATCATCGTCATACATCTGAATTCATTTAAATTATTCACCTTAAAATTACGATTAATGGCACCGGAAAATACTTCATCATTCTTTTCTCTCTTAATCCACAAACACTTGTCAGTGGTATTGATACCTGTCTGATCCGGATTAGCAACAATTCTGGCTTTTCTGCTGAACTCATCTCCCGGGAAAGGAATCCATCCACCAGCAATTTTATCTTCTCCATTAAAACCAAATTCCGGCATAGCCTTATGTAAAGTAATCTCATCGGCATACATAATGCAATCTTCGAAATCATCATTGTTATTTTCATCTTCACGATGAATTTCAATCAATATTTTGGTAAGTCCGGTTGCTCCAAGCCCTGAAACATTTATGATCGGAAATGTCAACTTCTGCCAGGAATCATCGGTGGCAGTATATTCTGCATATATCATACCGCTTCCTCCTGTCGGACTCTGTAATTCAAGGCAAACTTTCCCAGGATAGGGCTTTTTTACTAACATCGAAATCGAATTATAGTCAGTAATATTAGGCACACTAAAACTCTCGGATAAAGCGCCTTCCCAAGGCCATCCTATCTCGTCAGAGCCACCCGTCTCTTTAGGACGATTCATTGAGATACATTTAGCTGTCGAATTAACCGCATCCGGAGTTGGATTATCCACTTCCTGTACATTTGTCGGACCGGCAAAGTTGTGCCATTCAACGCCCGAAGTTACATCACCATAAATAACTAAATCATCTTGAGCCAATAATGTAGAAGTGGCAGCAAGTGCAGCAACGAGTAAAAATGTCTTTTTCATGTTATCAATGTTTTAATTTATTAAATAAAGGATTATTCATATACTTTTATATCAGAGAAAGAAATCTCGGTTCCCTTATCTGTAAAAATTGCCCAAGGATTTTTAGGCATTTTGTCAATACGATTAGAGAATGCAATCTTATCATTTACATACATCACACAAACTGATTTTTCAGCCACAATCTTCACCTTAAATTGTTTATCGGCCGGAACTGCCAATGTAACATCGGTTTGTGCAGGAGTAGTCCCACGTGTCAAATCATCTTTTGACATTATCATTTTCTTGGATTTCAAATCAAAACGAATAGAATAAACTTCTGTTTTATCATCACATGCTCCAAAAGCAAACCCAAAAACATCTTCATCGCCGGTGGCTTTGACAGTTGCTTCTATTTTGCATGTCTTATCCAATCGCGGGAAGGACACTGAAGCCACATCCGAAAGAACATATGAATTCTCTTTCTTGACAGCTTTCCCGGATTTATCAATAAGTACTGTCTTTTTCAACGTAGTAAACTTCTTATCAATTCCGTCAGGAAGTTTAAGATCAATGGTTCCGTCAGCATTAAACAACATATGATGGCAAACCAAAGAACCTCCCCACTGATCGGGATCACCATCACCGATACGCGTCGGACACCATCCCGCCAAATAACGTTCTTTTCCGTTTGACATCGTTTTTCCGGCATAGAAAGCAATGCCATCAAATATATCATTGGCAGGTTTTATCCATGGCCCTTTCAGTGACTTGGCATAACGATAATGTACTTTACGGTCGGCTACATTCGAATAAGTCAAATACCAATACTCCCCTTCCTTAAAGACATCGGCACACTCCATGACCCAAATAGCCGGATCTGTATAAAGAGGTTCCTGCAATGTCCATGCCTTTGCGTTCTGTAACTCTTTAGATGTGAATAAAGCCAATGTTGCCCCTGCATTCGTATGGGTTGTCACCACCATTTTATACAATCCGTCTTCTTCATCATAAAATACATGTGGATCACGACAATCATTTTCCACATATCCACTTTGTCCCCTAAGAGAGAGATAGAAATTATGTTCACCCTTCTTTGTCCAGGTCTTCATATCCTTAGAGGTAGTTAATAAGATAGCCTGTGTAGGTACTCCCATCTCCTGCCACTTCCATTGATGACCTGTATAAAACGCACAGTATTCTCCGGTAATACGATCTTTAATTACACCACCTGTTCCTAAAGCTACATCCTGCTCTTCTTCTTTCCCACAAGGGATGGTTTCACCACCAAAAGTAAAAGAAGAAAGATCGGTGGAAGAAACCATATGCCATGGATGTAAGAAAGGATACCCCGAACGCCAGTCCTGTAAATAGAAAATATAAAATTTACCGTCATCATAATAAGGTATCGGATCACCTACCCAGCCATTTGCAGGTTTATACCAAGTAGTATAAGCACCTTTCTCGCTGGCAGATTGACAATCAGTGGTTTTATCCACCACCTCTTCTCCTCCGCCATTTGAAGGTTCGCTATCACTACATGCCCATAAATTGAAAGTTGCGAACATAAACAAAACATAGATATACTTTTTCATAATTATGATCTCTATTTATTTTGACTACTAAAAAAATAAGTTTGTTGTTTATAGTAAAGGATAGGATACATCGTTGACAAGCAACGATGTATCATTTTACACCAATTATTTAGTGAGATAATTGAAAACATTCAACGTCATCTTTTCTATATTAGAATAGTATGAATTTGACGACACATTTTCTTTCTCATAATACCAGTCATAAGACGGGGCTCCGATACAAACAGCAGTTCCTTTTCCACCTTCGATACCATCAAATACCGAAACAGCAACTTTTTCATTACAATCATCATCCCAATTGAAAGAAGCCAATGGTGTACCACCCGTCTTTGATGCCCAATCTGCCCAGTCTTGTGTATAAGGGGCAACAAGATCCCACGGACATCCGATATTCCTTCTCCAGGATATCTCTTTCCCAACAAGCCAAACTACCGGCCACGATTGAGTGGTTTTATCAATTGTCACTCCTTTATAAATAGGATGCTCTTCACAACCGGTAATAGCAATACCCCAAAGTTCACCAGGAGCATTCACCTGCCCGGCATCACCAAAACTGCCAAAAGCATTGTTTGGAGTATATGCAGCAGGGGTGATACCCAGACTTCCCGTATAGAGACAAGCTGTTCCGGAAAGGAAAATATTACCACCATTGCTGTAATATCCTTTAATTACATTTGTCACATTCTTATTAGCAGCAATAACCGGCAGTGTATTCGCTTGTTCATAATGGAACCATACCGCTGTAAACTGATTGAGTGAAGCAGCGCCATCTTTCAATGACTCCAATGATACATATTTACTGTTCGGAATATTTTCCATCATCCATTCTGCCGCAGTCTTTTCATCAGCATTAGTCAGTCCGTCAATGGTTTCGGCCGTACCCAGGAATGCATAGGTATGATCACTTTGTATTACAGAAACCTCATAAGTAAAGGTTTCATTCATATAAGTAAGTGTATAAACCACAGGGTTAGTGAAATCTTGTATTTTCGAATTTTCCGGAGAAATAGTAGCTCCCTCTGTATATTCGATTGTAGGAATCAGTTTTGTGATATCAATAGTAGTAGGAACTGTTACACTAATCGTGTTATTAACAGGATCGATCGTACCGACATATCTACCATTGAGTATAAACTTAGTAATTCTGGCATTCAATACTTCAACTGATACTTTATAAGTATTATATAAATTACCGTTTGTCACTTTATATTCCACATTTCCGGAAAAATTCTGTGATTCGCCACTACCCGGAGTTATAACAGCGTTATCTGCAACCTTAATATCAGGCACTAATGAAGTAACATCCGACTTAGGCGGAAGCATTACCTTGATCATCATGGTTTCATTATCGATAACTCCTTGCACCCCATTTATTGTAAACTCATGAATATTCACGTCTTGTGAGAAATCCAATGAATCACGTTTGTCGTCATCACAAGCTGTCAGAAACAGGCAAGATACAGACAACATTATCATTATTAAACTAAAATACTTTTTCATGAATTGTCTATTTAAGATTATTTCCATCCGTAATTCTGCTTGTATAAATCTTTACTATAACCTATCTGCTGCTGAGGTATAGGAACATATTCATTTTTATTTTTTGTAAATACGGCTTCCTTCAGATAGGAACGTCTTGCTTTTTCCGATTGAAAATACTTATTCATCGTTTCACTGCAAATCCCCCAACGAACCAGATCAAAAAAGCGCATATTTTCCATTGCAAATTCCAGACGTCGTTCCCATCTCAAAGCATAGCGGGCAAAGTCTTGATTCCAGGTGCAATTGTTTCCATCCTCATAAAGTGCAACTTCCATAACCGGTTTCAAATCCGGATCACTATAATTTACCATCCCATTCGCACTATCCTGTGCACGTTGACGAACCTGATTTATTAAAGGTAACGCTTCCGGTTCACGGTTTAATTCAATCAAAGCTTCAGCTCTTATCAATAAAACATCGGCAAAACGAATGAGAATTTTATTCATCGAATTGGCATAATACGGAGAAAGGTTAACAAAACAATCACAGGAAGGGTCTACATTCTCTTTCAATGAAGCATAATTACCGTATACTTCCGGGTTACGATTCCACGAATTCTGGAAAAGAAGATCCTCATTGTATTTATAAGGAAAACCATCCATTGCTACCGTACTGAATAAACGAGGATCAGCCGCTTTACTTTTCGAATAATTGGCTATATCATAATTCTCCGAATATACACCGTTGTTTACCTTGAACATCGGCAGTCCTTTGCTTGTCTTAAACGCATTTACGAGATTCTGGCTCGGCTTATGGAAATCACAACATCCCAATCCCTGCGGAACAGAAAGAAAATCTGCAAAATTCAGGTTACCAAACATTGTACCATCATCTTTAGAGAATTGAATGGCAAAAATACTCTCTTTCCCATTCTCAAATTCCGGCATAAAATTATAAGCGAAATCTGTTTCCAAACCGTAATTTGACTTCAAGACTTCTCCGGTATATTTTACTACTTCTTCCAAATCATCAACGTCAATTGAAGTTACTTCATATTTTTCATTCTGACGATAAGCTTTATATAAATAGGCCTTAGCCAGATAAGCAGCAGCGGCATATTTATTAGCTCTTCCTAAATCGGCCTGCTTCTCTGGCAGATTATCAAAAGCAAACTTAAAATCTGCAATAATTTTATCCCACATCTCAACATCAGTCAATTCTACATTAGATATGAACTGATATTGATGTTCGGGGACCGTCTCATCAACAAAAGGGATATTCTTGAAAAGTATTTTCAATAAGAAATAAAAGTGTCCTCTTAGAAAACGCATTTCTGCTTGTCGGGTCACCTTATTCGGAAATTCTTTTTCTGATACAATATTCAATGCATTAAGAGCCGAATTGACACGGGAAATACCACAATACTGTACAAACCAGTATCCATCCGGTTCACCAAAAGTAGTCACAATATGTGTACCTGTCTCATAACAATGCTCTGTATAACCATCGTTTGTTCCACCGCCACCTTTATATGCATCATCAGAACGGACATCACCCCAGGCCCATAATTTCACATCACGTTGATTCATTAATGAAGCATAAGCAGCATTACAAAATCTCTCTGCATCATTTGCCTGATCCGGATCCAAGCCATTTTGGGTAGCTACATCCAGAAAATCGGAACAAGCTGTAAACATTAATGCAGTTCCAATAAAACCCAATATATATTTTATCTTTTTCATGTTTCTGTTAGTTTATTTTCGCATAATATTTGAAACTCAAAAACCAATATTCACTCCTACGGTAAACGTGGTCGGTATCGGATAACCGAACCCTGCATTTTCCGGATCTACTCCGGAGAAGTTCTTACTTTTAATTGTAAACAGATTCTGTCCACTAACGTAGATACGGAATTTTTCAATGAATGCTTTCTCACTGATTTTACGTGGTAGAGTATATCCTAATTGTAAATTCCGTAATTTCAGGAAAGAACCATTCTCTATAAAATAGGTGGATAAACGCCCTTCATCATTCTCATTTAGAGCCGTGATAGCAGGAATATCCGAATTTGGATTACTTGGGCTCCAGGCATTTAATAAACGTGTACCTTTATTGGAACGAACATCATTGATACTCCAGAAATCAGTTTCACTTTTCACTGCATACGTATTCACATCAATGCCATTTACTCCATAAAAGAATGCACTTAAATCAAAGTTCTTGTAACTCAGCTCAATGTTCAAACCATACATAAAATCAGGATGAGGTGAGCCAATCCAGGTGCGATCATCATCATCGATTTTTCCATCATCATTCAAGTCACGATAGCGAATGCGTCCCAAATCTTCTCCTCCATTTTGTGTTGCATGGTCGGCAATATCTTCTTCTGTGCGGAATAATCCATCAGCAATATAACCATAAAACGAATTGATGGGGCGTCCCAGAATATTATCTCCCTTACCGTTTCCGCCATAAGAGTTTTCAACATCGGACGGCAACTTGGTCACTTTATTACGATAACCGGATATATTACCGGAAATATCATAAGAGAGTCCGAAAGGTGTTTGATCGCGATAACCTAAGCTCACTTCAAAACCTTTATTTTCCATTGAAGCACCATTGTACCAACAATAACCTCCTTCACCTATGATGCCTAAATAAGGGGGTTGTACCAAAATGTCTTTTGTTTTCTTGATATAATATTCAGCAGTACCATATAACTTCTGATCAAAGAAGCCAAAATCGAGACCAATATTGGTTTGAGTCGTTGTCTCCCATTTCAAATCAGGATTACCTTGTTGCACTTTCTTATAACCGGAAGGAAGTGAAGTACCGCCTTTTCCTGTCAAGTCATAAGAAGTACCATTCAAAGAAGTCCAGGTAGGATCTCCCATACCATAGTCAGTAACATAAAGTGTATGTACAGCAGTATTGGCCGTTTCCTGATTACCTGTTTGTCCCCATCCGAAGCGTAATTTCAAATCAGACAACCACTCTCTTGTTTTCTCCATATATGCTTCCTCACTGATTCGATAACCCAAAGAGAATGCCGGGAAAGTACCGAAACGATTATTTTTTCCGAAACGTGAAGAGCCATCATAACGAAGTGTTACAGAAGCAAGATAACGATTATCATATGCGTAATTGGCTTTACCAAAATAAGATAATAAAGCATAACTGGTAGCGCCACCTGTCACTTTGGATGTTCCAATTCCCATATCAGGCCACATCTGTTCCGGAGTTTCTACCAGAAAACCATCTTTATATGCAGAGAAATTAATCTGCTCCTCTTTATACATCTCCAAACCTGCCAATACATCAAAATTATGTACACCTATTTGTTTTGCATAACTGGCTGTATTACTCCAGGTCCATTTAGTTGTATAAGTTCCCCCCAAAGTAACAGAACTCAAATCATTATTCAACGTACCAGTTTTATAACTATGCACCATGTTACGCTTATAATAATTTGTATAATCAAGTCCGAAACTACTCCGGAGATTCAATCCTTTCAGGGGTTGCAGATTAATATAAGCATTGCCGAACAAACGCCAGTATGCATATTTATTATCCTTATTATCATACAATAGACGAGCAGGATTATGACGGTCATTCATACCGGTTGTAGGGCCTCCCCAACCTTTGCCGTCTACTGTGTGTACAGGAATCAGAGGCAATGCTTTCAATGCCATGTCCAAAATATTATCATCCGGAATCTGTACTTCTGATGTACGATTTACAGAAAAGTTTTCGCCAATAGTCAACACATCTTTAATAATATGGTAAGATGCATTCATACGAGCTGAAAAACGATCAAAAGAAGTATACTTCAATGTACCATCATTGCTCAGATACCCCAGGGAGAAAAAGTAATCCCCTCTTTCACTTCCATTACTCACCGAAAGATTATATGATTGCAATAATCCTTTTTGAGACACTGCATCAAACCAATCCGTATCAGAAGTAAGCATTGTTTTATCCGTATCCAAATACTTTGGTAAATACATATCATATAAGGCAGCTTCTCCATTATCATCGTATCCCCATTTATAAGTATATCCAATGTTATTTTTATTGGGATCTTCTGAGCTATTTACCGTAGCCTGCCACAATGCCTGTCCGTACTCTTTCGCATTCATTACTTCCAGCTTATTATTATAAAAAGTCTGGGTAACATAGGCATCGAAATTCAGTTTAATTTTACCCTCTTTCCCTTTCTTGGTCGTAACAATAATGACCCCGTTAGCTGCGCGGGAACCATAAATACTCGCTGCGGAAGCATCCTTCAATACCTGAATATTCTCAATATCATTTGAGTTCAATTCATGCATTCCACCACGGGTAGGCACACCGTCAATAACAAAAAGAGGATCATTATTATTTAATGTACCAATACCTCTGATACGAACGGTAGCAGCTCCACTTGGGTTACCATTTGCAGTAATTTCCATACCCGGTACACGCCCTTGTAAACCCTTTAAAGGATTGTTCTCCGCAGATTTCATCATATCATCAACCGAAACAACTGTTACAGAACCTGTCAGATCTGATTTCTTCTGAGTAGAATAACCCGTCACTACAATCTGATCCAACTGATAATGATCTGGTTGTAATACTATATCTACTTTATCACCCGCATTAACCCGTTTCTCTTGTTTAATCATCCCGACCATTGAAAAAACCAATGTAGAATTCGGGCTCTTTAAATGAATAGAAAAATTTCCATCAATATCAGTTATAGTACCATTTGTCGTTCCCTTTTCGAGAACGTTAACACCCGGCAAAGCTTCTTTATCCTCAAATAGTATTACCTTCCCTGTCACAACCTGTGCAATAGATAAAATAGGGAAAAGTAACAAAAGAAAGATTACCATGCTTCGCTTTGTTCTAAAGATAAGTCTCTTCATGTTTTTTGATAGATTTAAAATACACATTAATAAAAAATATCATTTTCTAAGAATAAAAATATAAGTTACCCATCAGAACGAAATACTCACTCTCTTATTTTCTCAGGAAGGAAAGAGAGGTTTCATCAATACCTGAAAATAGATACACTTTACTTCAAAACAGTTATCAGGCAGTCCTACTGCCTATTCTCAAAATTGTTTCGCTATTAATAAGATGCAAAAAAAGAAGTGCAAAGATTATGCAATTCTGAAATACATGTTTACTCTCATTCATAATATTAAAATTTAAGAAATAAAAAAATAAAGTTGTTCTTAATAGAAATCCTATGGCAAAGATATTGCGGAAAACATAAAATAACATGCCACATTTGTTTCATACTATATCAATATTGATACATGGAGCCGTAAACAAAGGACTTTTAAAGTTAAAAGGTAGAATTTATAATTCATGGGAAGTAACCAACCAATAAAAGATATAAAATACAAACTAGTTCCGGCAACACTTTAGCAATCGTATGAACAGAATATATATACTAAAATAATTCCAATCAGTTATTATACAGAATATGCAATAGAGATTATCAGATTAAATAATAAATATGCTACATTTGAAGGATAAATAACAGATAGCATTAAATATAATAAAGATCGGATAATCATGAAAACAATATCCAACTCACAACTTTCCATTCAGGTATCCTCTCACGGAGCCGAATTATGTAGCATTATCTCTAACGGAAAAGAATATCTATGGCAAGCTGACCCTGCCTTTTGGAAACGTCATTCTCCCGTGTTATTTCCCATCGTAGGCAGCGTATGGGATAATGAATATCACCACGAAGGTGTAACTTATCATCTTACCCAACATGGATTTGCCCGCGACATGGATTTCGAACTCATACTTGAACAACCTGACGAAGTACGTTACCGACTAATAGATAATGAAGAGACCCGAAAGAAATATCCTTTCCCTTTCTGCCTCGAAATAGGATATCGTATACAAGGAAAACAAATTGACGTATTATGGACGGTGAAAAATACGGGAGATAAAGAAATGTACTTCCAGATAGGTGCTCATCCGGCATTCTATTTTCCGGAATTTAACAATGTCAATGCTGAACGCGGATTCTTTGAATTTGATAAAAAGGAAGGAATAAAATACATTCTTATCTCCGAAAAAGGTTGTACAGACCCTAATAAAGAGTATTTGTTGGAGCTCCCGTCAGACGGACTATTGCCAATAGACACACATACCTTTGACAAAGATGCTCTGATAATAGAAAATAGCCAGATAAAAGAAGTAATTCTCTGTACCAAAGAAAAGAAACCTTATCTGAGTCTGCGCTTCACAGCTCCAGTAGTAGGTCTTTGGTCACCACCAACTAAGAATGCACCATTTGTTTGTATCGAACCATGGTATGGCCGCTGCGACCGTGCACACTACACCGGAGAATACAAAGACAAGGATTGGATGCAACACCTGGCAGTAGGCGAAACGTTCCGGGGAGGATACTCCATAATAATCGCCTAATCGTTCATTTTGAGTTACCGGTTAGTTTATTAAAGGGTAATATCCTCAAATATGCGTTTGGCACAGGCATAACCTTCTTCATAGAATTCGGTCAGTTTGTGAATGTCTTTTTCAATGCGATCTACCAACACAGGTTTAACGGGACGGATAACAGTTATCCGTCCTTCATCCTCCATACGTTCCACCATTTCGAGCTGTGCATTATAAACAGCACAACGGCAACTCAGGGCTTCACGCATTTTGGGATATTTACGATAAACAAATGAGGGGATTTTAATATCTTTATTCTCTTTCCGGTAACCACGATTACGAGTTAAAACCACTACATTGTTAAGGTATCCATCCGTAATAGCACGTTGCAAAGGAATGCTATCAACAATACCACCATCTAACATCGGGACACTATCTACATAGGCTATCGGACAAACAAATGGCAAACTACTTGAAGCTCTTACAATATCAATCACCCGATTCTTATCGCTTTTCTCTTCAAAATAATTAGCTTCTCCGGTCAGGCAATTTGTAGTCACCATCACAAAACGTTCGGGAGAAGAAAAGTAAGCATCATAATCATAGGGCAGGATATGCTCGGGAAACTCAGTAAACAAAAGATCAAAATCCATAATATTTCGTTTCTTGAGTAAATGGCGCAGACCAATGTAATGGTACTTCTCCAACAGATCGATGTTACTGTATTTTGCACGTCCACGCTGACGAGACATATAAGAGAGCCCATTACATGCTCCGGCAGAAACACCGATTGTATATGGAAAACGAATATCACGATCCATCAGATAGTCAAGTACGCCACAAGTAAATACTCCCCGCATACCTCCACCTTCAAGCACCAGTCCGGTCTGATTGTCAAGAGTCATAGTTCTTTTCTTTTTGCAAAGATAATGCAAACCGGAAGCAGAATAAAATGAACTCATTCATTTTTTTATGCCAAAGTGCAATTTATATTTGCTTCTCGATCAAAAATAACAAATGAACAAGATTCGGCAATGAATCTAATGAAATTAATGTATCTCCCCAACAAGATCAGAACACCAATACCGGGCAAAACTGCAATAATTATTTCTATTTTCAAAGTTATTCATGTATCTTTGTCGCATAAATATAATAAAAACAACATAATAATGAAAAAGACAATTCTTGTTGCGGCAGCACTCTGTATTTGCAGTATGAGCATGAAAGCTCAGGACACAAAAGAAGAAGGCTTCGTTTTCACTACAGTTAAAGAAAATCCGATTACATCTATCAAAAATCAAAACCGTTCGAGTACGTGTTGGAGCTTCTCTGCCCTCGGTTTTCTTGAATCAGAATTGCTCCGGATGGGCAAAGGAGAATATGATTTCTCTGAAATGTTCGTGGTTCATCATACAATGGTAGACCGTGCACGCAATTATGTTCGTTATCATGGTGACAGTTCTTTTTCACCAGGCGGTAGTTTCTATGATATCATGTACTGTCTGAAGAATTACGGCCTTGTACCACAAGAAGCTATGCCGGGAATTATGTATGGCGACTCACTGCCGGTACACAATGAGCTGGATGCCGTAGCAGGTGCTTATGTAGATGCTATTGCCAAGGGAAAACTAACCAAACTGACTCCAGTATGGCAAAAAGGTATCAGTGCCATCTATGATACATACCTGGGACAGTGTCCGGAAAAGTTTACTTATAAAGGAAAAGAATACACTCCGCAGACTTTTGCACAATCATTAGGTATAAATCCGGATGACTATGTATCTTTGACTTCATATACACACCATCCTTTCTATAGCCAGTTCTCTATCGAAATTCAGGACAATTGGCGCAATGGTTTATCATGGAACCTTCCGTTGGATGAATTTATGGCAGTAATGGATAATGCAGTAAAGAAAGGGTATACTTTTGCATGGGGAAGTGATGTGAGCGAACAAGGTTTTACCCGTGATGGTATCGCCGTTATGCCGGATGCAGCAAAAGGCGCTGAGCTGACAGGTTCTGATATGGCTCGCTGGACAGGACTTACTGCCGCCGATAAGCGTAAGGAACTGACTGCACGTCCTTTGCCGGAAATGAATGTAACTCAGGAGATGCGTCAACAAGCATTTGATAACTGGGAAACAACAGATGACCATGGTATGGTAATCTACGGTATTGCCAAAGATCAGAATGGCAAAGAGTACTTTATGGTAAAGAACTCTTGGGGCCCAAGCGGTAAATACGACGGAATATGGTATGCTTCCAAAGCATTCGTTGCTTACAAGACAATGAATATTCTGGTGCACAAAGATGCTCTTCCCAAAGAAATTGCGAAAAAGTTAGGTATCAAATAAGAACTACATTAGTTTTTCAATATACTCCGTAAAACGCTCTTTATAGCTTTCACCTACCGGAATGTAGGTATTCCTATCAAAGATGATACGCAAACGGGAAATTTCTGCAATTTTGCAGAGAGTAACAATATAAGAACGGTGTACCCGCATAAACAATTTTGCGAGTTGCCGTTTTTTCTTTTTATAAAGTCCAGAAACACCTGATAATCAAGGGATAAAAAAGTACGTACTTTATTAGTCCAAACTATGCATTTTAATACACCGTTAATATGCATTTTAAATAGTAGTTAAAATACTAAGTTTAAAATGAAGTAAAAGAATCTTTTTTATCCAATCAATCTTTGCATTATCTTTGCAACTTAAAAAAACAACCAACAGGATGAAAAAACGAATCATATTTATATTATTACTCCTTTGCCCTTTCATAATGCAGGCACAAGAAGTTTTTGTCAATGCCGACTTCGTTAGCAATTATATATGGCGAGGTATGAAATGCGGTAATGCCTCCGTACAGCCTACCTTAGGAGTAAGTCTGGGAGATTTCACTCTTTCGGCATGGGGATCTACTGAATTTCGCAATGAAAACAACGAGATAGACCTTACATTAGAATACGAATTTAAAGGATTCACTCTGAGCGTTACCAATTATTTCGAACAAAGCGAAGAAGAGCCCTTTGACTATTTCAACTATTCGGCACACAGCAGTGGCCATACGTTTGAATTTGGAGCAGCATATACTATCAGTGAAAGATTTCCTCTGACTGCTGCCTGGTACACTACTTTTGCCGGTAATGATTATCGTGAAAACGATAAACGGGCATGGTCCAGTTATTGCGAACTCTCCTACCCTTTTAATGTAAAGGGAGTTGACCTTGCCATCGAAGCCGGATTCACTCCCTGGGAGGGTATGTACGCTGATAAGTTTAATGTAGTCAATATAGGTTTATCAGCTACCAAAGAACTAAAATTCACCAAGAGCTTCTCACTTCCTATCTCTGGCAAGTTCATAGTAAATCCACACGAAAACCAGGTATATTTTGTATTTGGAATAAGTTTATAATATCACTTTAACCTCCCCAAATAATATAATTATGAAAAAATGTAAGATTACCGTTATGCGAATAGCTTGTTATCAAGATTTGATGGAGAAGTATGAAAATCCGATGGAACATGCTTGTGATATGAAAGAGGGACAAGTTTTTATAGCCAATGGTTGGGAGAAACCCAAAGAGATGTGTGATAGTGCCTGGGAGAGTATATCACCTTTTGTGATGACTTTGTCACATGGCGGCAGCAATTTATACAATGGCTGGATGAAAAATGAAAAGTCTGCCATGATATCGTGCAATGACGGCTTTCGTCCGGTTAGTTTTTTGATTGAAACCATGGAAGAAGATGCAGACTGAGATACGCGCTAAAAATTCTTTCAATTCTTAAAACGATACGACATCAATTTGTTACGTTACAGCGTTGCCCAAATCTACCACAATATACCACTCTAAAGGAAATAGTATCTCTTCCTGCTGGGCTAACATCCGAAACCATTAGCCATATCGAAGAAAATTACGGAAAGAATGAAAGTATTGAATCACTTCAAGACTTTTTCATTTGATATTCTTAACTTTGTACCGTTATATATACGAGCATATAATCATGAGAACAAAAAACAAACTAAACCTGTCATTAGGTAGTCTACTACTATCTCTATTTGTTGTTTTTAGTACAAGTTGTAGCAAAAATAGTGATGATAATAATCCTGAGTATCATTTGGAACTCTCTAAAAACTCCTGCGAAGTAATGCAGGGGCGCAGTGTTATCGTAGACCTGACTGCCCATGAAAACACTACGTTAGATGTTAAAAACTCAGACCTGATTGACGTCCTTTATACTTGGGAATTTGGCAGTTATAAAGCTAAAATAGAAATTAAAGGCAAACAGAAAGGCGAAACTGACATAGTAGTCATCGACCATGAAACGAGACAAACGGCTACAATAAAGGTGAAAGTGACAGAATATCCAATGCCTCTTCTTGCCGTCGAGCAACAGAAAGGAAACATTTTTAATATGATGAACTTTTATCTCTATAATAAAAATTCGCAGTCAATCAATTCCAGTGAACTTTCTGCTATATGCGATTCAATCGTTTGGACAGTAGATGGTCTGAATGGTAGTTTTCGAGTGTTTGAACATGAAGAAGGAGAAGATTGGATGGATAGCCATCTGACCTTGAAGTGGGGACACTGCTTCAAGTATCCCAGTGAATATAAAACTTACCTGACTGCATGGAAAGACAATAAGACAATTTTCCGTCATCAGCTCGATATCTCCATCACCGACAACAAAGATTTTCTGGTTTATAATTGGAGTGACATCACTAAAGATTCTCAAGCCTGGTATTCTTATGCAGATGTACTGAATAGCAGTCCCGATTTAATGACCACATACGGCCTTAGCGGTACTGTCCCATTTGCTGAAGTAAGGCTTTTTCATAACGACATTACTCAAAGTTACCATGTTCTTTATGATTATTTCTGTAAGCTCTATTCAGCTCCAACGTATGAAGATAAAACTGATAAGATGTGGCAACTGTATGACAAATTGTTCTCTGAACAAAAGAAAGATGGTTATCCTGTTGCCATTTGGGTGACAGAACATGCCAATATTATTTTATTACTGCTGGATGAAGCGATGGAATATCCCGGATATGTGGTTTATGCGGAACCCAACATATTGGATTCGCTATCTTAATCTTAACAAAGAATGAAGAGCGGAAATCTACATCCTCCCTCCTGATCTTTTGCTCAAAAACTTTAAACCTGTGCATTTTCTTAATGGTTTTCTTGTCAGAACCAACTGTTTCCGTAAATTTGCACGCTGATAGTTAACCGGATAGTTTGATAGCAAGATTCTTACTACTGACTACTGGCTACTAACTTGTAGAAATACTAATACTAAAATTAATAGCATGAGTTTGAAAATTGTTGTATTGGCAAAACAAGTTCCCGACACACGTAACGTTGGGAAAGATGCCATGAAAGCCGACGGAACTATTAACCGTGCGGCACTCCCTGCCATCTTCAACCCCGAAGATCTGAATGCTCTTGAGCAAGCTCTCCGATTGAAAGATGCCCATCCAGGCTCAACCGTTACCATCCTTACCATGGGACCGGGCCGTGCAGCCGATATTATTCGTGAAGGACTTTTCCGTGGTGCCGATAACGGTTATTTGTTGACTGACCGTGCTTTTGCCGGTGCCGATACATTGGCTACATCGTACGCTTTGGCTACAGCCATCAAGAAAATAGGTAAGTGTGACATCATCATCGGCGGTCGTCAGGCCATTGACGGAGACACTGCACAAGTAGGCCCGCAAGTAGCAGAGAAATTAGGTCTGACTCAGATCACATATGCCGAAGAAATCCTGAAAGTAGCTGATGGACGCATTACTGTGAAACGTCATATTGACGGAGGTATCGAAACCGTAGAAGGTCCGTTACCCATTGTGATCACTGTAAACGGAAGTGCAGCTCCCTGCCGCCCACGCAATGCGAAACTCGTACAGAAGTACAAACACGCCAAAACTGTAACTGAAAAACAGCAGGGTAATCTGGATTACACCGACCTGTATGACAACCGTGACTACCTGAATTTAGCTGAATGGAGTGTAGCCGATGTGAACGGAGATCTTGCACAGTGCGGTCTTAGCGGTTCACCTACAAAAGTAAAGTCCATCCAGAACATTGTGTTCCAGGCAAAAGAGAGTAAAACCATCAGTGGCAGTGACCATGATGTAGAGAATCTGATTGTTGAACTGTTAGCTAACCATACCATTGGCTAAGGAGTATGAATACAGTAATAGCATTCCTATGCTTACTACTATATTCTAACTACTAACTACTTAAAAGATATGAATAACTTATTTGTATATTGCGAAATAGAAGAAGGTATCGTCGCAGACGTAAGCCTCGAACTTCTGACCAAAGGCCGCTCGTTAGCTAACGAATTGAATTGCGCACTCGAAGCTGTAGTTGCCGGAACCGGTCTCAAAGATATTGAAAAACAAATCCTGCCATACGGAGTAGATAAACTTCACATATTTGATGGTAAAGGACTTTACCCTTATACTTCCCTCCCACATACCTCTATCCTGGTAAATCTGTTTAAAGAAGAGCAGCCGCAAATCTGCCTGATGGGTGCTACCGTTATCGGTCGTGACCTTGGTCCGCGTGTATCTTCTGCATTGACCAGCGGACTTACTGCCGATTGTACTTCACTTGAAATCGGTGACCATGAGGATAAGAAAGAAGGAAAGACTTACAAAAACCTGTTGTATCAGATTCGTCCGGCTTTTGGTGGTAACATTGTAGCTACAATTGTGAATCCCGAACACCGTCCGCAAATGGCTACCGTTCGCGAAGGTGTGATGAAAAAAGCAATTCTTTCTGCTGATTACAAAGGAGAAGTAATCCGTCATGACGTAAAAAAATATGTTGCCGATACGGATTATGTAGTAAAAGTGATTGAACGCCATGTAGAAAAAGCTAAAAACAATCTGAAAGGTTCGCCCATCATCATCGCCGGTGGCTATGGAGTAGGTTCTAAAGAGAACTTCAACTTATTGTTCGATCTTGCAAAAGTATTGAATGCTGAGGTAGGTGCCAGCCGTGCTGCAGTAGACGCAGGTTTTATCGATCACGACCGTCAAATTGGTCAGACCGGTGTGACAGTCCGTCCGAAACTTTACATCGCTTGCGGTATCTCCGGACAAATCCAGCACATTGCCGGTATGCAGGAAAGCGGTATTATTATCTCTATCAATAACGATCCGGAAGCTCCGATCAATACGATTGCCGATTATGTAATCAACGGTTCTATCGAAGAGGTTGTGCCGAAGATGATAAAGTATTATAAACAAAATTCCAAATAGCCAAAAACAGGGGTAATATGAAAGGTGTATTTCTGACTATCATAGCAGTACTACTATTTACAGGTAGCAGTACGCTTTCGGCCCAAAAAATAGTTTATGTGGATAAACACTTCCAATGGACTACCGACAAGGAGAAAGCTGTAGAATATGCAGTGATCTCCAAAGCTAAAAAGAAGCAAACAAAGGTAGAATTCTACACACTTGATGGCAGGCTTAAAGGAATAGGTCACTATTCTGCTTACACAAAAGAGCCGAAAAACAGAGTGAGAAACGGAGTCTGCACTTTTTTGTATGCCAATGGCAAAGACAGTCTGGTAAACATCTATAAGGAGAATCGTCTGGAAGGTCAAAGCATAGCTTATTATCCGGAAGGAAATACAAAACTGATTATTACTTACAAAGATGGAAAGATGGAAGGAAAATTGGTAGGATACTATCCGGATGGGAAGCTACGCAGAGAAGAATCATATCTGAACGACAAATGTACAGATGGAAAGCTTCTGGCTGCCGATGGCAACGAATTATCGTTTGAGCCTTACTTTGTAGCACCGGAATTTCCCGGAGGTATAGATGCACTGGCCAAACTGTTAAAGGACAACTTAGCGTACCCGCTTGATGCTGTCAGAGCCAAAACAGAGGGAAAAGTTATTCTCCGGATTGTGATTGACGAAAAGGGGCATATGACGGCTCCCCGATTAATTTCGGGTGTCGATCCTTTGCTTGACAAAGAAGCAATGCGCATTGTCGAAGCTATCGGCCGTACTCATACATGGACTCCCGGCAAGATAGATGGAGAAGCCAAACGCATCAGCTATACATTACCAATTAATTTTCATTTACCTTCATAAATAAATTGGAATTTAGAATCTGGTAGTTAGTAGCTAAAATCTTTTCGGCAACGTAATATCAATAGCTGCATCGATTTAAAACTACTAAATACTTACTACTAATTACTTATTATAAATTATTATTAAAATGGCCAATTTTTATTTAGATACTCCCGAATTAAAACATCATCTCAGCCATCCGCTGATGAAGAGAATTGTTGAGCTAAAAGAGCGTAATTACGCTGATAAAGATAACTTCGACTATGCTCCGATAGATTTTGAAGATGCAATGGACAGCTATGACAAAGTGCTCGAAATTGTAGGTGAAATCTGTGGCGACATCATTGCTCCCAATGCCGAAAACGTTGATCATGAAGGTCCGGTATGTGCCAATAACCGTGTAACATATGCCAATGGTACAGCAGCTAACCTAGAAGCTTGCCGCAAAGCAGGATTGATGGGTATGGCTATGCCACGCCGTTTCGGTGGACTGAATTTTCCAATTACTCCGTACATCATGGCTGCCGATATCGTAAGCCGCAGTGATGCCGGTTTCGAGAACCTTTGGGGATTGCAGGATTGTGCTGAAACGATCTATGAATTTGCAAACGAAGATCAGAAGAAACGTTATATCACCCGAGTTTGCCAAGGTGAAACCATGTCTATGGACCTGACAGAACCGGATGCCGGTTCCGACCTGCAGGCTGTAATGTTAAAAGCAACCTACAGCGAAAAAGACCAATGCTGGTATCTGAACGGTGTAAAACGTTTTATCACCAACGGTGATTCCGACATCCACCTCGTATTGGCTCGCTCGGAAGAAGGAACACATGATGGCCGTGGTTTATCCATGTTCATCTACGACAAACGTAATGGTGGAGTGAATGTTCGCCGTATTGAAAACAAGATGGGTATCAAAGGATCTCCTACCTGCGAACTTGTATACAAAAATGCTAAGGCTGAACTTTGTGGTGACCGCAAATTAGGTCTTATCAAATACGTAATGGCACTGATGAACGGTGCACGTCTGGGTATCGCTGCCCAGTCTGTAGGAATCTCACAGGCTGCTTACAATGAAGCGCTGGCTTATGCACAGGACCGCAAACAATTCGGTAAAGCAATTATCGAATTCCCTGCTGTAGCTGAAATCCTTTCATTGATGAAAGCAAAATTGGACGCTTCACGTACACTATTATACGAGACTGCCCGCTTCGTTGACGTTTACAAGGCATTGGACGATATAGCCAAAGAGCGTAAACTGACTCCGGAAGAACGTGCTGAGCAAAAGACTTTTGCCAAACTGGCAGACGCCTTCACACCACTGGGTAAAGGTATGGGTAGTGAATTTGCCAATCAGAATGCTTATGACTGTATCCAGATACATGGGGGATCGGGCTTTATGAAAGATTATGCCTGCGAACGTATTTATCGTGATGCACGTATCACTTCCATCTACGAAGGAACCACTCAATTGCAGGTAGTAGCCGCTATCCGTTACGTGACTACCGGTGCCTACCTCAATCGTATCAAAGAGTATGAAAACATGCCGGTAGCTCCCGAAATGGAAGGTTTGCACAACCGCCTGAAAACAATGGCAAGCAAATACGCCGCTTGTGTTGCTCAGATTACAGAGGCTAAAGACCAGGAATTACTCGACTTCTGCGCACGTCGCCTGGTAGAAATGGCTGCTCATATCATTATGGGGCACCTACTCGTACAGGATGCTTCAAAGAACGCTGAACTTTTCGGAACATCTGTACAAGTATATGTACGTTATGCTGAAAGTGAAGTAGAAAAACATATCAACTTTATTCGTAAATTCGATAAAGACGATTTGGCTTACTACAGAAAATAAACAGCAATCAAATTAAGAATAAGGAAGGTGAGTCAAAAGTCTGAGAAAGTTATCAATATGTAACTTTAGAAACGCAGATTAACACAAATGACCGCGGATTTAATTTAATCTTTGCGTAAATTAGCGTTAATCTGCGTTTTAATGATGGTTAATTTACTTTATTGACACACCCTCCTTTTCATACCCAACCTACCCTGCCATAAAGTAATAAATATATTACTTCTATAATCTTCACTTTACAGGTTTATTCCGTATTTTTGCGCAATAATAATTAACATCACACATCACATGGCAATGAACTCTGACCAACAAGAAGAACAACTGATCCAATCCGACGACGTCAACGAAGAAAAGAAAGAACGAAATTCGATGTTTCTCCCACACAAAGGTTTTATAGCTACTCCCATTCTACTGGGCATTAATGTGCTCGTTTTTATTCTTATGACTCTCTCCGGTGTCAACCTGTTTGAACCTAAAACCCTCGAACTACTACAATGGGGAGCCGATTTCGGACCACTTACACTAACCGGTAGCTGGTGGCGTACACTTACTTGCAATTTTGTACATATAGGCATCATTCATATTCTGATGAATATGTATGCGTTGGTTTACATCGGTGTGCTGCTCGAACCGATACTCGGAACACGACGTATGTTTGCCGCTTACTTATTAACAGGACTTTGCTCCGCAGTGTCCAGCCTCTTCTGGCATGCCGAAACAATAAGCGCCGGAGCCTCCGGGGCGATCTTTGGTCTATACGGAATATTTCTGGCATTTCTTTGTTTCCATCATATAGAGAAAACACAACGTAATGCATTACTTTCAAGTATATTGATTTTCGTTGGTTACAATCTGATATACGGATTAAAAGAGGGTATAGATAATGCCGCCCATATAGGAGGATTAATCAACGGATTCATTTTAGGTTTCGTCTATATAATGGCACTCAACGAAAAGAGATCAAAGTTGCAAAAATACTATACGATGGGAGGAGAAGCCGGAATCTTATTGATATACCTTATAGGACTTCTGGTCCTCAACAAAAATGTTCCCTCCGACTATCAGGATTTGCGTCACGAATGGGATAGCGGACTCGTACAAGCTTATCTTACCGGTGAATCCAATGAATCGGAAAAGTATGAAAATCAGAAAGAACACCCCATAAGCAAACGTATCACCAGCAAAGATCAACTACCACCTTACGCTCCTTTTACCGCCTCAGATACGTGGTTAAACTTCAGTAGTGAAAAGGCAGGCATACAGCTTCGTTATCCTTCCAACTGGCAGACGGCAGAAACTACCCGCCAGGATAATGAAACAATATTACTTCAACAACGTTGGACCAATGCTGCCAATCACCTTATAATCACTGTTTCACAATATGATACAGACGAAATATACGAATACAATAAAAAATTATCTCTCAGTATTCCACGAAATGCCCAAAATGAGCCATCAGAAGATTATAAGCGCAGTACACTTACAATCAATGGTTTGAATTTTATAAAAACTGACAATATGCAGCATTTCGGTGCACCTGATGAAGAAGGTTATGAAATACTGCAAACTGTTCTTTATTACTTCTCTCCTGAAAAGAAAACAATATATGCGTTCGTTATGCTGATTAATGATGAAGCTGCCCAACAGGATTTAGACGATATGCTTGAAAACGTTCAGTTTACACACCCATAAATATGAGTTCCGGTTATATAAAAACAAAAGCTCCGTTCAAATAAGACGGAGCTTTTGCTTTATATAACCGGCAGAAATTTAGTTCATATAAGAACTAATCTCCAACTTTCATTACCATTCTACTTCTTCCAGGCCATGTCTTCTGTATACCAAAAGCTGGCTTTGAAGCGAATTGATTTCTTTACGCATACTCTCCATCCTTTCCAATAGATGATGAATGGCATCAATACCCTCCATATTGATAGACAGGTCATAATACATACGACTATAACGTTCCACCTCCGGAAGCTGTGACACAAGCAGATAGTGTTCGCCACCTTCGATATGTACTTCAATCAATCCACCCTCCTGTAATAACTCTATAAAAGAGGGCTCAATATGGCATTTGTGACAATATTCACTGACTATAATTAATTCGGTCTGCATAGTGCTGATTTTTTTAGTTCATACTCTGTAATTCCCGGAACAACTCTTTCTGCCTATCTGTCAGATTGGTAGGCACTTTGACATTATAGGTCACTATCAAATCGCCAAATTGTCCTTCTTTCTTATAAACAGGGAAACCTTTCCCCTTCAACCGTACCTTCGTACCGTTCTGTGTTTCAGGTTTCACCTTCAGTTTCACTTTACTGTTCAGTGTATCAACTTCCTGTTCACCTCCCAATACAGCTGTATAAAGGTTCAACGGAATATCGATATAAAGATCATCGCCTAAACGTTTGAACACAGAATCTTCAGGAATCACAAACGTGATATACAAATCTCCGGCAGGCCCACCATTAACGCCTTCACCACCATATCCTTTCAGTTTGATAACCTGTCCATTGGCTACACCAGCAGGAATAGTGATACGTACATTCTTACCATTCACCGTCAATACCTGTTTATGAGTCTCTGCAGCGTCACGAAGAGAGAGATGAAGTTCTGCGTTAAAATCTTGCCCACGGAATCCCGCACTGCTACGGCCTCCTCTACCACGACCTCCAAACATGGATTCAAAGAAATCAGAGAACCCTTCGCCTCCGGTTCCGGAAAATCCCTGACCATCCGAAGAATACCAATACGCATTATCATCACCTCCTCCAAAACCGGAGAATCCACCACTGCCACCAGCCTGTTGCCGAGCACGTTTCTGAGCTTCAAACTCATCGGCATGCTTCCAGTGTTCACCGTATTCATCGTATTTCTTACGCTTCTCCGGGTCACTCAACACCTCATTTGCCTCATTGATCTCCTGAAACTTATCCTTTGCACCTGGATTGTTTGGATTCAAATCCGGATGATACTGGCGGGCTAACTTACGAAAAGCCTTCTTAATATCACTTTGAGAAGCACTTTTGTCTACTCCAAGAATTTTATAATAATCTATATAAGCCATGCTTTTATATATTTAAACGTTCTACTACTTTAAACGTTTACAAATAACACGCCAACACAGCATTTGGATTCATTTTTTAATAAATCTTCAGACTCTACTCTTTATGAAACAAAAATAACCGGAATACGAAACCAGAAACAAGCTCCCTCTCCTTCTTTAGAATCAACGCCAATAGCCCCTCCTAAACGTTCTACAATGACCCGACAAATTGCCAGCCCTAATCCGGTTCCTTTCACAAAAGCATTCAGTTTCACAAAACGCTCAAAGACCAGCTCCAGTTTATCTGCAGCAATGCCCATACCGGTATCTTTACAAAAGAAATATATTTTATCCTTTGCTTCACTTATGCGGTATCCAATAGAAATACTACCCCGCTCAGTGAACTTCATTGCATTACTCATTAAATTAATCATCACCTGAGACAAACGTACCCTGTCTGTATTAATCACACAAGTAGGTGCTTTCTCTATAAAAGAGATCTGCACTTCCGGAGAGTGGTCTTTCTGCTCCATCTGATGGCATATATTGCTCATTAGTTCATTGACATCAGTAACGGAATAGGAGAAATCCATTGTACCTGCTTCAATTTTCGATAGATCCAGAATATCATCAATAAGTTGCAATAACAGTTCGTTGTTTGCAATAATAATCTTCATATACTCCTGTTTCTCTACCGGATCATCTATCTGGCAAATCATATCAGAGAACCCCACAATCGCATTAAGAGGAGTACGTATTTCATGACTCATATTAGCCAGAAAAGCAGATTTTAGCCTATTAGATTCCTCTGCTTTATTTTTCGCCTCCCGCAAGTCTTGTTCTATTTTCAGCTTTTCTGTAATATCTTCAAAACGCAATAGTCCGCCTATCACCTCTTTTCCACCCGTAGCATATACGGGAGTAGCCGTCACTTCAAAATCAACCTTATCGATGCGAATGGTATGACGAACAATTACCCCCTGTTCTATAGCCTCCTTAAATGCACAATGTTCACAGGGTTTATCTCTCAGGGCACTGGTTTGATAACAAATTAATCCCGGAGTATAATGCCGGCCGGATACCAGACTCTTGATGTGCGTTGTCTCCTCCCACTGCACTCTATAAGTTTTATCAATATAGATCAGCCCAAAGTCGATACTCTTTAATGCAAGGCTCTGCTTTTTAATTGCTTCTTCTAACTCTTCTTTAGCTGCCGTAATCTCTCTTTCATATTTTTTCAACTGACTAACGTCCCAACGAGCTACCAACAACCATTTGCCTAATGCTTCCCAAGAAAGAATCGATTTCATTACAATTGTATCGTGTATTACACCATCTGTAGTTGAATACCGCTCTTCAGACCGATAAGGTTTGCCTATTCTGACTAACTCTTCATCAATGTTCCGATAATGTCGCCCTCTCTCCTCTCCATAAATATCATAATCATTGTGCCCTATCGCTTTCTCACGTTTTATCCCCGATTGCACCTCCGATTCTTTATTCCAATAAGCATAACGAAATTCATTCTGAATATCTTTTACCATGATAGGAAAAGGAAGATTATCTAATATATCAGACAGAAAATGACGATAATCCCTGTTTCTCGCAACAATTTTTTTTAAATGGTGAAGTCGATACAATAAATAAAATATGATTATAAATAATATAATCAATAAAATAAAAAGCCATAAGTAACTGTTCATAGGCCCATTGTCAGGGATTAATAGTAGATTGTTTGCCATAAGTTTGCACCTTGATATTTAAGAGGGTAAATATATAAATAAGTTTAGAAAACCACTAATATTTAATCTCTTCTTTTCCGGACATCTTAAAAATTTATATTCTTTAAATCAACGATCAGACAAAGGACCAAATCCCTTATTATTATAAAGATAATAGTTTTCTTTAATATATCTCATTGATACCTTTACTACATTTATGTTCATATATTACATCAAAAACCAGCGCACGTTTAATATTAAAAATAGATCAACAACACTAAATAGTTATTAATAAATCAAAGAATTTGTCTCTAAAGTTAAATTAATCTGCTTTATTTGCATTATACAACTTAACGCATCTTTAACCTTAAGCAAATATTCCCCCAATATGCAGCTAAAACATTGGATATCTATTGTTGTATTCACTCTCTGTGCCATTACCGTACGGGCAGACGAATGGATTCGGATCAATCAGCTTGGCTATCTGCCTGAATCAAAGAAAGTAGCAGTATTCCTAAGTGAAGAAGATGCCAGTGTAAAAGAGTGTTCACTTATCGATCTCTTCACTGGAAAAACGGTATCTACATTTACATCCATCCAGCCAACAGGTACACTTGGGAGTATGAAAAGCACATTTCGAATAGATTTCAGTGATTTTAATCATCCCGGTACCTATTATCTAAAAGCCGGTAATACCCGGTCTCCTTATTTCCCGATAAATAATCAGGTATACAATGGAACAGCCGATTTTTTACTTAACTATATGCGCCAGCAACGTTGTGGTTATAATCCATACCTAAAAGATAGTTGCCATATGGATGACGGATATATCATCTGCCATCCCACCAAAGACGGAACAAAAATTGATGTACGCGGAGGTTGGCATGATGCAGCTGATTATCTTCAATACACTACTACTTCAGCCAATGCCATTTATCAAATGATGTTTGCTTACCAACAAAATCCGGAAGCATTTAGTGATTATTACGATGCGAACGGACACCGAAAGGCGAATGGAATTCCTGATATTGTAGACGAAATAAAATGGGGACTCGACTGGCTAAACAGAATGAATCCGACTACCGGAGAAATGTACAACCAAATTGCCGATGATCGCGACCACGCCAGTATGCGATTGCCCAATCATGACAAGGTAGACTATGGCTATGGCCCCGGAAAAGGAAGACCGGTTTATTTCTGTAGTGGTGAAAAACAGGTGCGCGGTGAATTTACGAATGCAACAACAGGCATAGCCAGCACTGCCGGGAAATTTGCTTCTTGCTTTGCATTAGGTGCCCGAATTTTAAAAGACTTTTATCCGGAATTTGCTCAAGAGATTGAAAAGAAAGCCGATGCCGCCTATGAAGAAGGCATAAAAAAGCCAGGAGTCTGCCAGACTGCCTCTGTCCGTTCGCCCTATATCTACGAAGAAGATAACTGGACAGACGATATGGAGTTGGCAGCTATTGAATTATATAAATCAACCCAAAACAATAGATACCTGCAACAAGCTATAGAATATGGACGACGTGAACCGGTAACTCCCTGGATGGGAGCAGACAGCGCCAGACATTATCAATGGTATCCATTTATGAACATGGGGCATTACTGGTTGGCAAAAACTGAAAACAATACACGGTTGAATGAAGAATTCATCCGCAATATCCGTATCGGACTTCAACGTACTTATGAAAAAGCCCGGCAAAATCCATTCCTATACGGCATCCCTGCTATCTGGTGTTCCAATAATCTTACCACAGCCATGTTAACTCAATGCAGATTGTATAGAGAAGTTACCGGAGATTCTACATACGAAGAGATGGAAGCCTCTCTGCGCGACTGGCTATTTGGTTGTAACCCCTGGGGAAGCAGCATGATTGTAGAACTCCCTTTATATGGGGATTATCCTTCAGAACCTCACTCTTCCTACTTTACTAACAACACAGGAAACGCGACTGGCGGACTTGTTGACGGTCCTGTTTATACCAACATATTCAACAGTTTGAGAGGAGTAAACATTTCCACCGGAGAAACTTATCAACGCTTCCAACCTGGCACAATGGTATACCATGACAGCACACACGACTATTCTACCAACGAACCGACAATGGATGGAACTGCCAGCCTGACCTATTATTTGTCTGCCCTTCAAAAAGAAGGAATGAGACAAGCCCAATCCGACAATGATAAAAACATCTATAGCGAAGGAGGTATTATACGTACTGACCCTTCTCAAAAGCAACTCACACTTATTTTTACAGCAGCCAATAAGGCAGATGGAGCTGATGCCATCATTCGTATATTGAATAAACAGAAAATACAAGGAGCTTTCTTTTTCACCGGTGAGTTTTTTGAACTTTACCCGCAAGTAGTACAAAAACTAAAAGCAGAAGGACATTACATCGGCAGTCATAGTTATGGACATTTACTATATAGCCCCTGGGAGAATCGGGATTCACTCCTCGTCACACGTGAGGAGTTTGAAAAAGATATGCTGAAAAGTTATGAAACACTCAGCGAAGCAGGAATTAAGTACAAAGATGCCCCACTCTACATTCCTCCCTATGAATACTATAATAAAAAGATAGCAGCATGGGCAAAAGCCATGGGTATACAACTTATCAATTTCACTCCGGGGAGTGGCAGCAATGCAGACTATACTACTCCGGATATGAAAAACTACAAAAGCAGTAAAATGATTTATGAAAGAATCATGCAGTTAGAAAAAGAAGAAGGTCTAAATGGACATTTACTGCTAATACACCTTGGAACATCCGACTTGCGAACAGACAAATTCTACAATAATTATTTAGAAACAATGATAAAAGCTCTCAAGAAAAAAGGCTATAGATTTGTTCCCCTACGTACAGCAACAGGAATATAAATAAAGGTACAAAAGGTTAGTTTATTAGGTTATCATGAAAAAGGTTCGTACCTGTGAAGGCCCGAACCTTTGTTTTATAGTTTATCCGATAAATATGTAGTTATCAAAAAAGTAATCACCGGATTTTTTCAAACAGAAATGTAAGAGAGAATATAAACGTTTATTCTGATGTAATCTATTGATTTTTAACGAATATAAACCTCCTGTTTAAAGACAGGCAAGAGTGTACACTTATCCGAGTGTTAATTGTACACTTTTGTCATACTATATTGTACATTCTTACTATGCTAAAGTGTACACTTATGAAGTGACTATGCCTGTATTCACTTTACACATTTTGGTTAATATCTACTGTTTTCCTTCACAGTTTCTTGATTGTTTTACTGTTTCACTTTACACCTTCAGGAATACCTTATTGATTATCTTACCTGCTCGTCTTTCCGATCATAAATCAATACATCCCATAAACAGTGTATTTTTCCAGCTTCTAAATTAGCTATTTATTGACTATCCTGCAAATCATATTATGAAAAACACCGCGGCGGTTCGCCTTAGCGGCTGGAGGCGCGAAGCCTCCAAAGAGCGTTAAGCGGCTACACTTGCTCTCATAGCTTTGGGCGTTTTCATGTTATTGCTCATATGTGGTCGCACATTATTGTAGAAGTCAATGATTTCCGTTATCTTACTTCTAGCTTCAACAATGTCTTTTGGACGTTTCTGACGGTATAGCCACTCCTGTTTAATAATACCATTAACCCGCTCGGCTATCGCATTGTCAGTAGGGTTACTATCTTCCGTCATGCTGATAGAGATTTGCATTTCTTTCAATCTCTCAACATATCTGTTACAACAATACTGTGATCCTCTGTCAGAATGATGAATCAATTTACTGAAATCGGTATCAGGAAACATAGCAATAGCTTGATTAAGTGCTTCTAAAGTGTTATCTGCAACGAGACTACCGGATAGGATCCAACCCACTATTTCATGAGTAAAGGCATCTGTAAGCAAGTGGAGATAGCAAACACCGGCATCTGTTTCAATATAAGTAATATCTGCCACCCATAAACGATTTAAAGTCTTTGGCTTATAGTCTTTTATCAGGTTTTTATACTTCCGATAGTTATGGTTGGAGTTGGTAGTATGACGCCTTTTCAAAGGAGAAAGCATGAGACCTTTGCGACGGAGCAGGTTATAAAAACTGTCCCGCCCCATCAACTTCCCCTCATATACTTCCTTTAGGATCAGAAATAACTTATAGGCACCAATACCGGATGCTGATGACCTGATTTCGCGTACAAGTTGGGCGACTTTGACCTCCGTGAGAATACGGTCTGAAAGTACTTGCGTACTTACTGAATAATGCCCTTCTCTACTCTTACCAAACAGTGAGCACAGGCTTCCGATGGAAATCTTTGGATGCCTGTGCCGAAGGGTATTTACTGCTTGGCGCCAGCTTTTTTTAATAAATCGATGCCGTATTCTTCACGACCGATTTTTAAGACTTCAGACAGAGCCTCATTGCGAAGTTCGGAGTATTCCAAAGCTTTACGAAGACGAAGTAACTCCGCCTGCAACTCTTCTTCCTTAGATAAGGAAGAGGTTACTTGGGACTTTTTTTCTTTCGCTTTGCGCATCGTTTCTATTTGAGATAATAAATCCTGGGACAAAGATAAGTCTTTTGCAGACAATATCAAGGCTTTTTCCCATCTGTAAATACTCCCATGAACCAAACCATCTCGCTGCTCGATGAAATATTTGGTCAAACCAGAACGATAATAATCACTTAATACTTTAAGTTTAAAATCTAAACTATACCTACAACGAGGAGATACTTTACTTGCCATATGAATTTTTATAATGTTAAAACGGTGTAAAGTAAAACTGTATTAAGTCAAAGCAAGCCCAAAGGGTTAAAAAAACACATTAACAATATTAACAAACCGGCTATTTGTCAGACGAACCTGTTTTATTCTCCCTCGCTCAAAAATAAGTTATTATCAGATATTTAGCAGATGAATAAATTGGTCAATATCCTCTTCTGTTGTATCAAATGAGGTGACAAGGCGAATTTCATTATTCTCTTCATTCCAAAAATAGAAGAAATAGGATTGAAGCATCTTGTCTATTACCGGACGAGGCATCGTCAAAAACAATTGATTGCTCTGCATCTTTTGAGTAAAACAAACACCCGGAAAATCTTTCAAAGCTTCATAAAGTCTACGAGCCATGGCATTGGCATGAGAAGCGTTCTTCAGCCAAAGTTCATTCGTCAGATAAGCGGTAAACTGGCAAGAGAGATAACGCATTTTTGAAGCTAATTGTGCCGACTGTTTCCGTACAAATCTTGCTTCTGCTTTTAATGTATCATCAAAGATAACGACACACTCTCCCATCATCAAACCGTTTTTGGTTCCACCGAAACTAAGAACATCAATGCCACAATCTACCGTCAATGCTTTCAGAGAGAGATTGAGGGCAGCACAAGCATTTGCAATACGTGCACCATCCATATGAACGCGCATTCCATACTGATGTGCCAGTGAGGTAATAGCTTTTAATTCTTCAGGTGTGTAAACAGTACCCAGTTCGGTACACTGAGAGAGATAAACAGCACCTGGCTGTGAGTGGTGCTGATCTCCAAAACCGTGAAGATAAGGAAGAATAAGTTCAGGGCTAAGTTTGCCATCCGGTGTAGCTACCGGGCGAATCTGACAACCGGTCATCTTTACCGGAGCACCACATTCATCCACATATATATGGGCTGTTTCAGCACAAAGAATTGAATGGTAAGACTTTGTCATCAGTTGCAAAGCAACCACATTACTTCCCGTACCATTGAATACAAACAGAGGTTCACAATCGGCAGTAAAGGTTTCTTTAATTTTCCGGACCGCTTCTTCTGTCCATGGATCATCACCATAACCCAGTGCATGATTCCGGTTAGCCTGCATCAATGCTTCCATCACAGCAGGATGCACACCGGAATTATTATCAGAGGCAAAACTTCTCATAGTCTTTTTGAATAAAATTTTCTGCAAAGGAATAAAATTATTCTCAGAAAAAGGATGCCTCTAAATAAAGATTTATAAAGAAAGAGCTACTTTTATCCCGATTGAAAAAAGTAGCTCTCCTTTATTATCCTAAAAACAACTCACACTCAATGTGTAAATGAAACCGGTAATTTCAACTCTTCACCTTTTTGTCCTATAATAAAACCTTTATTGTTCCACACACGGAGATACCCTCCGATATTATTATTAATAAACAACAGACGGAATGCATGTTTTCCTTGCTGCAAAGCAAGGGAAGTCCGGCTATGAGAATGACGTATCAGCTTACCATCATTGCTCAATACAACTTTCCCGTCTACCTGAAGTTCATCCATTTCGGTTGACAAATAATAGACTCCATCACAGGGAACCTCAAAATATCCAGAATAACAAAATGCCCCTTTATCTTCCAAAACCGGTTTTAATTCGAAATCCGTTACTGCCTTAGACTCTTTCCATACAGCATTTTCTGTATCCTTTACATAATAAAAATCTCCATCGGCATGCGCCAACTGTATGCCGGGTTTCGTATCATCTTTGTATGCCGGAAGTAAATTTTCTTTCACCACTTCAATCACCCGGGTTCTGCTCATCTTGCCCGAAGGCAAAAAAGTAGCAATACGTATCACTTGATTATCACTGACAATAATAGGGTCATTGTAAACTGTCGAGTGTATCGTTGGTTCACTTCCATCCAGCGTATAGACCATTGGCAGATTACGACTGTTCGAAAAGCTCAGTGTATCTGTTCCGACAATAGCAACACGATCTGCCATCGGACCTTCCGGCAGTGGAATATGATAATTGATGTGATGTTCATCCAGACGTACCAACTGGTTATTTAACCTGCGTTCAAAGGAGGCATAATCCTTCTTCTCCAAAGGAGTCCAGGTCAGTTCGGCTACTGCCAGTATTCTGGGATAAAGCAGGTATTCGGTATAATCCGGAGTAGTGGCATATTCCGTCCACATATTACCCTGGGCACCCAGAACATGGGAACGTAAATCTGTCGGTATTTTCTCCGAAGCAGGATTATAGTTATATGTTTTGCTCAGTAGTGTTGTAAAATTAATCGCAATAGGTTCTACCTCAATATTACCCTGCCCAAAATCAAGATACAACCATTTGGCAGGAGTCATGATGACATCATGTCCCATAGAGGCGGCTTCTATTCCCCCCTCTTCTCCACGCCATGACATCACTGTAGCCGTAGGAGCCAAACCTCCTTCAAGTATCTCGTCCCAGCCTATCATACTCTTTCCGTGTTCAAGAAGTACTTTCTCAATACGATGTACAAAATAACTTTGCAGTCCATGTGCATCTTTCAACTTCTCATCCCGTATGCGTTTCTGACATTTCGGACAAGCATTCCATTTCTTTTTCGGACATTCATCTCCTCCGATATGGAAGTATTTTCCCGGAAACAATGGGATCACCTCTTCCAATACATCTTCAAGAAACTTAAAAGTCTGCTCATTGCCCGCACAATACACATTTTCCTCTACTCCCCATTTGTTTCTAAGCTGAAAAGGACCTCCGGTACAAGACAACTCCGGATAAGCAGTCAAAGCAGCCAAGGCATGCCCCGGTAACTCTACTTCCGGGATAACAGTAATAAACCGTTCGGCAGCATAAGCCACTACCTCTCTTATTTGTTCCTGTGTATAGTAACCTTGATGAATGGTACCATCGGCATTGTGACGGATAGAACCTATTTCAGTCAGTTTCGGATATTTCTTTATTTCAATCGTCCACAAATGATCATTCGTAAGGTGCCAATGGAAACGATTTATCTTAAACATTGCCATCACGTCCAATTGTTTTTTCACAAAATCCACATCATGAAAGTGCCGACTAACATCAAGCATCATTCCCCGATAAGGATAAGCCGGTTCATCCTCTATTACAACACAAGGAAGTGTCCATGCAACATCTTTCACCGGTTCTTCACTTTCAATCTCTGCAGGCAGAAGTTGCATTACTGTCTGCATAGCATAGAAGATACCGTGTGCAGACTTTGCCTGAACAGAGATTTCACGGGAAGTAACAATGAGCTTATATCCCTCGTCCTTCATACTTAAAGCTGGATTCAGAGTCAATCGGATACAGTTATCTTTTGCTTCTTTCACAATATCAGGACGATGTCCGGTAGAGTGTTGTATCTTTTCCGCAAAATAGCCGGCAACCGTTTTTAGACTATCATTATCAGTAACAAAAGCAGTTTGAGATGTTAATGTAAATTCACCGGTTTGTTGCTCTATCATTTTAGGCTCGGGCACAATATGAAGCCCTTCATTGTAAGATTTCACTTCATTTTTGTTCTCACAGGAGAATAATGCCACCAAGACAAAGAGTATCAGATAAAAAGATTTAATTCGCATATATTCTAAGTTTTATTGATAATAACAATTCATTTAATTTTCTCCATAATTGATACGGACATTGATAATTCCTAAATTGTCTACAGGAACTTCCAAAGATTGGTATCCTTTTTTCCTAAAAACCAAAATCTCATGGTTTCCCGCATCAATCCGATACTGCCCTTTATCATCACTCTGCCCCAATAGTTTTCCTGAACTCCCGGCATAGATATTCACACCAGCAATCAGAGTAGCCTGTACATCACGCACTTCACCATGAATAGAAATATTCTTGCTACTTTTAGCTACTTTCATACCTTCAGCAGAAGCCGAACGTTCAAAATCACCTACTATCACCGTCTTGCTTTGAAGGATGTTGTCAGAAGCAGTTCCTACCTGCAATTCGAACTCACCGGGTTCAACTATCCTCCTGTTTCCGGCATCAACAATATACAAATCTTTCACGGCAACTTTCAACCGGACAGTCCGGGTACTTCCAGCCTCAACCAATACCTTTTCAAAATCACGAAGCTGCTTAACAGGAGTGACCACCGTACTCACTTTGTCACGCACATACAATTGAACCACTTCCTTACCACTTCTTTTCCCAGTATTTTTTATATCCACTTTTACATATATCGTGTCAGTTGGATCATAGTGTTCCTTATCCGTTTCCATAGACTTGTATACAAAGGATGTATAAGTAAGCCCATGCCCAAATGCCCACAAAGGATCGGGACTGGAGAAAACATAATCTCTCCCCGGAGTTTCATAACTTCCGGGATTTTTATAAAAACCTTTGTCAGAAGGAAGATAGTCATAATAAACAGGCAAATGTCCCGTACTCTGGGGGAAAGAAAAAGTAAGCCTGCCCGAAGGAGAAATTTTGCCAAAAAGGATATCAGCAATCGAATTTCCGGCTTGTTCTCCTGCATACCATTGTGTCAAAATGGCCGGTATATGTTTCTTTTCCCAGGAAATAGTAAAAGGTTTACCGGTTACTAAGACCAACACTACAGGTGTTCCGGTTTCATACACCTCTTTTATCAACTGGCTCTGTGCGCCGGTTAGGTTCAAGTCATTCAAGTCAAATCCCTCTCCGCAAGTGGAGCTTTTATAATCACGAGCCAAAGCGGCACTGGCGCTACCACAAAAAACAATAGCTACTTCACTTTGCCGGGCTACCTCAACTGCCTTCTTTATCCCACTGGTGTCCAAAGAGACCAGACTACACCCTTTTTCATAACGCACCGTTACTTTGTCCCCCAACAGCTGTCTGATTCCAGCCAATGGAGTCATTCCGTCTTTATTATTACGGCTCCATGTATAATCACCGAATTGCACCTGGTCGGCATTAGGTCCGATTACTGCTACCGATCTTAACTTTTCGGCATTTAGTGGCAAGAGCCCGTTTTCATTTTTCAGTAATACTACAGATTCGTCTGATATCTCTTTTGAAAGCTGCACTCCTTCCTGCGGATGCATTTTGCAATGAGCGTATCGTTCACCATAAGGATCTTCAAAAAGCCCCATTTTAAACTTCACATACAATACCCGGCGGACAGATTCATTCAGAATCTCTTCATCCAGTTTACCTTCTTTAATAAGATCAGCCAATAGCGGATAGCAGTTACTGGAAGCTTCTACGTCAAGTCCGGCAGTAAAGGCCTGCATGGCTGCTTCTTCCGAATTATGAGCCGTATAATGCAATGTTTTCAACATTTCAATCGCTCCCCAATCAGAATATACATATCCCTTAAATCCAAACTGATTACGAAGTACCTCAGTTAATAAATAATGAGAAGCAGAATTAGGAATACGGTTCCATGAATTATAGGTAGACATTACCGCCAGGACAGATGTATTCCGAATCACCATTTCAAAAGGTTTAAGATATACCTCGTGTAAATCACGGAGCCCGCATTCTACAGAAGCCAAATTCAAACCACTAAGAGGGTTGCCGTGTGGTCCGTAATGTTTCAGCATTGGCGAAATGCCATTATCCATATATCCCTTTACTTCTGCAATTCCAAACAGACCACAAAGAATCGGGTCCTCTCCAAAAGATTCCTCCACACGCCCCCAGCGTAAATCGCGTACTACGTCAATGCAAGGAGCCAGTACCTGATGCATCCCCTGGGCATGCAGATCTTTCGTTATCATTGCAGCTTTACGATAAGCCAGTTCCGGAGAGAACGTACTACCAAGAGCCACATTCTGAGGATAGATGACAGAACCTTCATGTACAGAACCATGCAACGACTCCGCAACTGTAAATACAGGTATACCAAGCCGGGTATTCTCTACCATAAACTTCTGTACTAATTGCATATTTTTCCGGCAATTTGCACCTGTAAGCGGAAAACCCTCTACAAATCCCCAACTCATTCCTTTAGAAAAGGCTTTCAGTTTCTCTGTATCCAATGTTTGTCCATTGAATATATTCCAGGAATGGATATGTCTGATCTGTGCAACCTTCTCTTCCAGAGTCATACGACTTAAAAGATCATTCACTCTCTCCTCTATGGGCAGGTTGGGTTGCTTATAAGGAAGTTCCTGAGCAAACACAGATATTCCCGACAGGAATAAACTACTGCAAAATAACAACCGGGATATACTCATTTTTATCATCATATACTTGTTTTTCAATTTTTCTGACAATTTTGTTCTATTTCGGTATGGTAACGTTTATATAGATCTTCAACAACGGCTATGGTTCCTTCAGGATTCACCCGCGAAAGATAAGTTGAATTAGTAAGTACCCATTCCTGTTCCATTTTGGAATAATCCGGATACGGCAGTTTCTTTCCATATAGCAAACTGGTTTTGTATGTCACATAAGCCTCCCAGCGAGGAAGATAAAAATCGATCAATAAACCACTCCATTCTTTGTTAGCATAGTCGTGCAAATCCGAATCAGTATCCGTCCAGGTCGTAATCAGCCTCTTGGCATTGGTAACAAAGCGTCTCTTCTCTTCCGGTGTCCCCCCTGCCTTTTCTGCTTCTGCCAGCCACGTACCCAACATAAACTCCTTACGCGTAGATAGCAACCGGTCTTCATCCTTTATAATATTCAGGAACTTGCCACTATATTCCATAAAACGTTCTTTGTCTTTTTTCTGAAATGCCAGCACCATTCTTTCATGTAGATATTTGGCATAATCGGACAAAACCTGACGAGTGACATCCGTTAAATCGTATTCATACGTATCCGAATGATTAAATCTCTTACGCGATTGATAAAGAAGATCCCACGCTTTTACCACCTTCATCGGATCATAAAACATCACGGCATTTCCCCAGGTAGATACATGCTGAATGGTATCAGAAGGACGGGCACAGATATAAGACTCTACAGGACCTCCCAACTCATTATGACATTCGTAGATTGTTTCGGATAATAATTTCCAGGCCTTGTTACAATTGTTATCCTCTGTCCCATACCGATAATAGGTGTAATTGTCAAGCCATTGAGGAATATGAATGCTGTCCGTTCGCCAGGCCATATCATACACCATATCATAGACAACCGGGATGGTCCCTATTCCTTCGGGAGCCGTGCCAATACCACTTATGTTTTTCCCCATCGGATGGTGTTTGGCAAAGACTGGTCCTGACGCATAACTACTCATCTTACCATGCAATCCTGTTTTTCCTCCGAAATTGGGCAGAGCGCACCATATCCATTGATGATTCCAATGTCCTTCCGGCTTGTAGAACATGGAAGTTTTAACTCCCCCCCATTGCGGGCGTTCGCAAGCCATCAAATCCAGAATAATGGTTTCACCGGGCTTCACCCCCTCCATTAACTCTTTTACCGGATTGTGTTGCCATCCCTGTAATACCCACACAGCCTGCGGATTTACTTTTCGCATAGCCTGTAATATCTTTTGCGCAGCAAGTTTCACATTAATTCCCTCAGAGGTTCCTCCCTCATGAAAAGGGTCTCCACCAAAAAACTGTGCTTCACCGAATAGATTCTTTTGCTCTTCATAATAGATAGCAGCAAGTTTATCAAAAAGCGGATCGGTAGGATCCAGAAATGCAGGCCGTTGGTAAGTACCCCATATCCCCTGATCTTTAATGCGGGCATCAGGAAATTTTTCTTTCAATGTATTCGGAACCATACCATAGAATCCCTGAAACACGGGCTTCATTCCCAACTCCCTCATTCGCTTCAACATCTTCTGCTGCAAATCGGTCTGCCGTGCTATAAATTCCGGAGTTACCGGACCACCAAAACCTTCAAGATTTCCCATTAACCACCAGGCTTCATAACCTGCTCCCGGCAAAAACTTGCGTATGTCATCTTCACTGAAGTTTAATCTCCGCAACGTATTCTGCCATACCGCATACTGACTATACACAGCCATCAGCGGCATATTGATACCTTGAAGTGCCATTCTGTCTATCTCTTTCTCCCATTGTTCCCAATCCCAAAAAGCCATGGAATAACTGTATGTACAGTAATTCAGATAATAACGATAGGGAAAAGAAGCCGTAACTCTCACTTTTTCTCTAACCGGTGGCAAGGGCACGGGTAACTCTGATAAGTTATTGCCACACCACGAAACCGATTTGTGGCAATAATTCCTCAAATAATGATTCAATCCCCGCGCTATAGATACACCATTATTCCCCCTGATGATAATTCTATCATCTGCAGCCTGCTCCAGTTCAAAGAAGTCGGAATCCGAAGAAAGCTTCTCGAAGACGAAGGAAGAAGAATTATTGTCCGGCAATAACCGTTCTGCTAATTCACTAACAGGTTGATCAGATTCAGTAGACATTGAACATCCATACATTACCATGGATGTAAAAAAGAGTAAGAGGATTCTTCGCATCAGCATATATTTTAATTAATTAAGATCATGCAAGTGTCTCTACGAGATATTTTTACTCGTAAGGGGGAGAGACCTGCTATCGGACAACTATTATTTTTAGAACTTCACATCTACAAAAACGGGATAATGATCGGACACAGTAGCTGTATCCACACTCTTACCATCCACCGAAACAGTACGTAAAATGTGTGTCCAGAGAACTTTTATTTTTGAAGCTTTTCTGTTTTTCAGCAACAGGACATAATCAATTAGAGCTCCGGAGTCTGTTCGTCCCGGGATAGAATTTCCTGTAGTATCACTAATAATATCAAAGTACTTTATCCACGCCGGGAATGCAACACCACCATTGGGCCAGCGATGAGAATCATTCAAGTCACCGGCAAGAAATACCGGTTTACTTTTTTTCCCGATCCAATCGCAAACTATTTGAGCTCCTTCCCTACGCTTTTCGTCATTCAGGTCTGAGTGTGTACCTATAAATATAAAATTTTTCAATTCCACTGCTACCGCTGCCCGGGTTTCATCACCAGGTAAATGAATGACCTGTATCCCCTTAACGGGCAGTGTATTCTTTATCAATACTCCACAGCCTATACTACCTCCGTCAAACGGAGCCGCACTGCCATAATAAGGTACATATCCGCTACCAGCTGCATCAGCAATTTCTTTCAACAGATAACGCGCCCCTCTACCTACAGCAGCACTATCCAACTCTTGCAAAGCAACCACATCCGCATCCAAAGCCTTTATCACTTTACCAAGATTCTCAATATTATCCTTGGTCAACTCACCCGGATCTGTAGCTCCTTTACAATAATGAGTATTGTAAGTTAATATCCTTATTGCCTTCTTTTCCTTTGGAAATGTTTGTGCAGATAAAGTCACCATAAAAAGGACCGACATAAAAAATGAAACAACTATCTTTAGCATAATATTAAATATTTAAGTCACAATAAATCAAACGGACTGAAGCATTCGTGTTACTACTTTATAAACTTTTGATTATAAACCATGTGTCCACCTGTTGCATGTAAAGTCAAAAAGTAAGTTCCCTTTTGTAACTGCCCAATAGGTATAAGTTGACGATTCTCATTCACGCTTCCAATATTGATACAGCCACCTGAAATAGAATATATTTTATAAGAGAAATCGCCTTCCATACACTTGTCAACATACAAACTATTTTCTTTTTGGATAATAAAAAATGAATCTTCTTCCAAGTCACTTATTCCTACTGATTTATTGTCTCTGATATCAAGAATAACAGGTACATGGTCCGATGCATACTCTACCAGTATCTGAGTTGGTTCATTGGGGATTTGCAGCATACCTCTCACCGCATGGGTTGATACGACCGAATACTGACTTTCTCCGTTGTAAGCATGATACAAAATATAATCTATAGTATTTTTATTATTCGGATTGCTGATTGTATATTCTGTTGTACTAAATAAATCCCATGTATCATTAAAGTAATTTGTAAAAGCTCCCCCATTCCATCGATGAGAATCATTCAAGTCTCCAGCTAAAAAAGAAGGTTTACGCATATATTCCAATTCATTATTGATAATACCGGCACTAATGATTCTCTGCTCATCATTCAAATCCAAATGTGTACACATGAAATAAAAACGGTCGGTCATAATGCGAAGCATTAAACGATCCTTATTCTTAATCGGAGGATTGGAACCGTACACTGTTCCCGGCAACTTATATTTACGGACCTGCAACACTGGATATTTCTTTTTTATTAAAATACCCAATCCATAATTTCCCACGTCAGCCAAATCACTCATTCCATAAATAACCTCGTAGTCTATGCCAGAAGCCTTTTGAATCTCTTCCAGTAAGAAACGTTTATTTATATTGCCACTATCCAATTCCTGTAAAGCAACAACATCCGGATCAAGTGCCTTGATTATCTTCCCAATCCGTTCCGTATTCTGCTTATCGGTTTTACTTCCATCCTGATATCCGTCAAACCCTCTACAATAAGCTACATTATAAGTCATCATACGTATGACTCCCGGCTCTTTGGAATATGTCTGAGCAGACAACGTAATAACAGACAGAACGAATACTAATGTTGATATCACTTTTTTAACCATCACATCCAGAGTTATCATATTTCTATAAATTATTTACCAAACTTATACATCACTAAGTGATTGCTACAAGCAGAGTTACAGTATCCATCGAAGTCATATCATTAAAATACAACTCCAAAGTAGTTTTATTCCTAATATAAGCTCCGCTCTACCGTTAATTCTTCATTATTTTTTCTACAATATATTTATTGCCAATTATAATCTTTACCAAATAAATTCCTTTGTTCAAACCAGATAAACTTACTCTATCAGTGTTTTCACCATATACCTCTTTTATTTTTTGTCCGGTGATTTGATATATTTCTACGTTATCAATATCTTCTGAAGACAAAATTGTTATAGACTCATGTTCTGAATCATAGTACAATTGAACATTTTTCTTCACTTGGTCTGTTATTCCGGTTGCACCCGGTAATTCTACATCTACAAAAACCGGATAATGATCAGAAACATCTTTTAGATCCACATTTGATCCGTTTATTGTTAAACTCCTTACAATATGCGTATCAACCACTTTTATTCCGGAGTTGTTATAATCCCGAAAAAGGACATAATCGATAAGTGCACTATTATCTGTCCTGCCCGGAATCGAATTACCCTCCGTATCACTCGCTATTTCAAAACAATTCATTAAAGTAGGAAATGCAATTCCACCATTTCCCCAACGATGTGAATCATTCAGGTCACCGGCCAGAAAAACCGGTTTACGAATGTAATCTAATTCAGTACTGATAATCCCCGCTCCCTGAATACGTTTATTATCATTCAAATCGAAATGAGTGCTCATAAAGACAAAATCTTCAAAATCCGTTCTGACCACTACTCTAGGCTCATCACCCGGCAAAGGAATTTTTTTCACTTTAGTTATAGTCAAATCCTTTTTTACCAATGTACCACATCCTATACTACCTCCATCGTAACTAGCCGCTTTGCCGTAAACCGGAGTATAATCAAGCCCTGTAGCTTGTGCTATTTCATTTAATAAATAACGTTTTCCACGACTATTAGCCGCACTGTCTAATTCCTGTAAAGAAACGATATCTGCATCAAGCGTTTTAATCACAAGAGCAAACCGTTGTGTATTATAACTATTGATATTTCCTGGATCAGTACCTCCTTTACAATAATGCGAATTATAAGTAAGCAATCGTATTACATTAGCCTTTTTAGGATAAGTCTGAGCAACAATGTTTAAACAAAAGCATAAGGCTCCAACTAAAAGAAGTAGATATTTTTTCATAATCGTTTCTTTATTTTAGAAGATATATCAATTATAACCTAATTGATATATCTTCCATATTTCACATAATCAATATTCTTATTTTTTTATTATCTTAGCAACTTTTTCTCCGTTCGAAGTAAGTACCTTAACAGTATACAAACCTGCTGCAAGTTCAGAAATATCAATTGCGTTCGTTACATCAGAAACATTCTTAACACACAGACCTGTCAAAGAATAAATACGAACAGCTTTTACACCGGAAGTATAAATATTCAATGTATTTTCTGCTGGATTAGGTCCTACTTTAACTACTTCCTGATCCACATTCCGAATACCTGTACCACTATATTCTTTAACCACCTTCACCCAAACTGTATTTAATGCCAGGAGTGGATATGATTCATTTCTCAATTCGCAACGGAAAGTTTTACCTGCAAAATCATCTGTTTCAAAACAGAACCATCCGTCCGCCGTAGCCGATGACGGTACTATCGTTTCCCCATCCTCATTCTTCCAGGTATAGACAGTCATCTTTCCATCAATATCATACTCTTGTGACAAATCTATATCATCTCCAATTTTAATTTCATATATCTTTTCTTTTTCATTATACTCACCGATAGGAAGTCCTCCGGCAGCCAACCATTGATCTTTATAACCTGTTTTTATGATAGCACCGGTTACCGGATGTTTAGGCAATGTAGAAAAGGTATAGAGATTGTTCTCTATATTGAATAGCCAGTCAATTAGTACTTTTTCTCCTAAATTATCGGCTACAAGAGAAGTTTCGTCCCGAAATTTATTCTTGTACGCCTCAATCTGGCGTAACTTACCGGTAGAGCCGCTGATATCTAACTGTTCGAGATTCGAATTACGTTTTGTACTTATATAACAATCCTCAGTAGGGTTATTCATACATATTTTTATAGTATTAATTTGTGAATTGGCTATTTTTACTGTAGTTGCATTACAATTACTAAGTATAAAATTACCTTTCAAATCAGCAACTCCCGGAATAGCAGGATTCCATTTGTCGTCATCCTTATTAGTAATTAAGCAAATCCAGGATGCTCCACCATTGTAAGGAGCATTTTTTTTGAATCCAAAACCAAATACAGTAGGAGCATAATCTGCTGTCGCTCCGTCAGCCCAAACCTTTCCATCCGCATTTTTCCATGTATTAATATCATCCCAGCTAAATTCAGAAGCAGTGGTTACAATTCCCAAAACCTCTGCATTGCATTTTCCTTCTACAGCTGAAGGCTGTTTCATAAATGCTGCTATTTCTGCAGCCTGTACAGGATCAACATTGAAAATATGTTGTCCAAAACCTGTTGTTACACATAAAGAAAGTAATACGGTTGACAATACTTTCTTTCCAATTAAAGTAATACTTTTCATAAGTTTATTCATTAATAGTTAAACAATTATTTAGTTAAACAGGAGCCGCCATTAAACGGCTCCTATTTAATTCTTAAAAATCCAATCCATCAATCCAATTCGGATTCTGCGTAATATTTCCATTAGTCAGTACCCGGTCCTGAACCGGTATAGGATAGAAATAATCCCGATCCTCACGCCATGTACGAGGTTCATCTTCGATGTCATGGCAAATGATGTTTCCGGATGTTCCGTCAGTCAATTTAAACTCATCACCAAGTTTATAGAATTTACGAATGTTTTTCACTAATGCTCCTGACGGCCTTTTGCCTGTATAAATACAGATATCTACCTTGGCATTATCGCGAAGCGTTCCATCATTCATATCGAATACTCCAAACTTGTTTTCGCCTTCTCCTTCGTTGAGTCTCGAGAAATACATTCCTTTAAAAGGCTGTTCAAAAGTTTTGCCCTCTTTCCAACGCATAATATCATAATAGCGGAAGCCCTCAAGTATCAGTTCGATGGTGCGTTCACGACGAATTTCAAGAATAACTCCTTTATTGGCACCGGATACATTGACATATCCGGTTTCCTTCGCACTCAAGTAAGGATCAGGATTGGCATTGGCTGCCGCCATATCTATATTAGGCATCCCTACACGATCCCGGATGTGTTTGATAGAATTGTTCAAATCACTTTGTGTCAGTGTACCCCGCTCGGCTTTAGCCTCAGCAAAGTTCAAATACACTTCACTCAAACGGAACAGAATGTAATCGTTGGACGATCCTAAATAACCGTCACCCGAAGCATCGGTCACCCATTTTATAATCTGATATCCGGTAACAGAAGAGTTAAAATTCGGAGACTCTACAATATCACTATTAATGCGCGTATACCCCGGGCTTACAACTGTTTGTGTCAAGCGCGGATCACGATTCTGCATTTCATCATAATATTCCATCGTTTCGTAATTTGCCTTATCGGTAAAGCGGCTGCCATCAGTCATCAGATAACTGTTCACTACCTTCTTATTCATACCGGGACGGCCATAGGTAGGCGCCATTGTATTGTAATTGGCTTCATGCATAACACCCTTCTCTTTGTCATAATCTCTCGCCAGAATCACTTCCTGCGCTATGGCATTCATCGAAGAGAACAAGTCGCGATAAGGTTTTTCTCCATCTTTATATATGGAATAAGGGCTTGTTTTAATAAAATCATCAGATACCTCAATACACAGATCCAGGAATTTTTCAGAGCCGTCGATCCCATGGTATTTGCGGAAAGTACCTTCAAACAGACATATTCTCGACTTTAAAGCCATAGCCGTCCATTTAGTAACCCGATACAGTTCTACTTTATCAGAGATATGTGCAATGGCATAATCAATATCTTCCAGTACTTTATCCATGACAAAAGCTCTTGGATCACGCGGTTTCTTCAATTGTTCATCGCCAGAGAGAAGTGCTTTGTCACACCAAGGAACATCACCGAAGCGTTTCACTTTTTCAAAATAAAAATAAGCACGAAAGAAACGGGCTATTCCATCATAATGCTCCCGTACTTGCTGATTGGTACAACGGGAAGAGTGTTCCAGATAAAAATTGATATTCCGCAGATATCCCCAATCCCATCCACCACCGGAGGTAGGTACGGTACGGGTTCCGAGCACCTCCGAAGAGAGGTTGAAAGTACATACTACATCTTCTTTCTCACCATATCCGGACGGAGCTCCCGGAAACATCCCATAAAAATTATTTGTGGCGGTCTTCAACTCCTGCTCATTGTTATAATAAGTTTCCGGAGAAAGAGAATCCAATGGGAAGCGATCCAACATATCAGCACAGCTGCTGGTGCATAAAAGCAACGAAAAGGCATATATATATTTCTTCATATCCATCTATATTCTTAAAAGTTTATTAAAAAGTTACATCCAATCCGAAGGAGAATGTTTTGGCATAAGGATAAACCCGTGCATCAGCATCTGCCGAGAATTGTTCCGGATCAATATATTTGCTTTTCAGTTTGGTCCACGTAAGCAAGTTGTCACCACTGAAATAGAATCTTACACGATCCATCTTTACTTTTGAGGTCCACTCCTTAGGTAGTGTATAGCCGAATGTGAAATTCTTCAAACGGCAATAGGCCAAATTCTGTAGATAACGATCATTCACCTTTGCCAACGAACGATCTCCTTGTGCAGAATATCCACGCATCTTGGGAAAATAAGCATCCGGATTATCTTCCGACCAAATTTTATCCGGAAGATCTATCGGAGTAAATGAGCTATAAGGACGGGCATATCCACCCCAGAACAACATAGCATTGCCACCCGGATAACGATTTTGTTTACCTACTCCCTGAAAGAAAGCTGAACAGTCAAATCCCAACCAATTGAAACCGACATTTCCACTATATGTGTATCTGGGGCGTGAATTACCGATCACGCGCATATCACCGCGATTATTTGCAGTTTTCTCACCATCGTCAATCCGACCGCTCCCATCCAGATCGGCGAACTTCATATCACCAGCTCTCAAGCCTCTGTAGTCCTGAGAAGCAGTTTCAAGAATATTCTTACATACAAAACTATTATCTACAGCTTCCTGATAAGCAGCCGCTTCTTCATCTGTCGCAAACAAGCCCTCAATATGGTATCCCCAGATTTCTCCGATCTCCATTCCTTCGTAATAAGGCGCACTGAATTCTTTCAGGGGATTGTCGTATTTTGTAATGTGCGAACGACTATCGGCCAAACTAAGTGAAAGATTATAATTGAAAGGTTTACCCAACAAATAGAAGTTATCATTCCAACCTATCGTCACCTCAAACCCTTTTGTCCTTAAATCAGCTGCGTTCTCGCGCGGAGCATCCCTTCCGTATAAAGCAGGTAATAATTTCCCGGGAACAAGCATATCTTTTGTATCGCGAATAAAGAAATCCGCACTACAAGTCAACCGGTCATTGAAAAGCCCCAGATCAATACCAACGTTTTTATGAACAATTGTCTCCCACGTAAAGTTACCGGATACAGGATCGCCTACATTGGCATAAGTAAGAAGTTCTCCATCAAGCAAATAACCTCCCATTGAAGCCATATTCAATGACTGTATATACGGATAGCAATTGGCAGGTAAATTCTTCTGGCTTTCTTTTACTGCAATGGCTTGATTGCCAAGAGATCCGATAGAGCCTCTGATCTTCAGATTGGAAACAACATTTCTGAGGGGTTCAAAAAAGTTTTCATCACTCACACGCCATCCGGCAGAGAACGAAGGAAATATCCCGGACCGTTTATCTTTCGGAAAACGGGATGAAGCATCCCAACGCATATTAAATTCAGCCAGATAACGACCTTTCCAGTCATATCCCAAACGACCGAAATAACCTAATATAGCCCACTCTGTTTGTCCACCCTCTAAAGTTACATCTTTACCTATTTCTCCCAGGTTAAAGTCATTCAGAGTATTAGACTGTATATTCAATTTTGTACCATAAATCCGTTTGTAAGCGTTCTGTTCATAGTTGAATCCGGCTACAGCACGCACGTTGTGTCCATGGAAGCTCTGCTCATAGTTTAAATAAGCATCTGTACTATGGTAATAAATACGTTCGTCCAGCTGGCGTAACTTATTCTTAAACAAAGAGCCCGTAACTTCTTCCAATTCACCCGGATACTGTGAAAATTGAGACATAGCCGTACGCTCCATGTAATCTACGATATTATGTTTGAAAGTATAATTGGCATGGAATGAAAGCCCCTTATATATTTTGAAAATAGCACCTACCGAATTGGTATATTGCTTTTTATCTTCTACTGATTTAGAGAAACCGTCTGCTGTCATAATGTGTACACCGTCTGACGGCTGTTCACCTATCACCGGAGTTTGGAACACATGAGTACCGTCCGGATTATATGGCATCAGGAAAGGCATTGCATGGAAAGTATAATTCGGTATGTTGTTTCCATGCCCTAATCCCGGTGCTGAATATTTGGAAGAAAACATGCTGGAAGTGAAACTAAGCGAGAACAAGGAAGTAACTTCCGCATTTAGCCTTGCCCTGAGGTTTCCAGTTTTATACCGATCGGAATTCTGCACATAAATACCTCTCTGCGTATTGAAATTTCCACTAACTAAATAGTTGATTTTATCATCTCCTCCTGAGATACTAACATTGTTATCCCAAGTCGGGCGACTTGCATCGATCAGATAATTATACCAGTCAAAATTAGCATAATACATATAGGTATCTTTTCCACTCCTATTCTGTACAACTGTCCAGGGACGTTCCGGATTCTCTACTTTATCATAACGACGCGCTTCCAACTCTTTATAATCATCTTCCGTATACCGGGTATACGAGTTTCCATTATAAGAGCGCATAAATCCATCTACCAACCGGGCAGCATCATAACCGGTAGTGATGAAATCAGTCTTAGTGGTAGAGGTAGAAAAGCTATACCGACCGTTATAGCTGATTTGCATCTTACCGCTTTTTCCTTTTTTCGTAGTTACCAAAACAACTCCGAACGGTGCACGGGCTCCATAAATGGCTGACGAGGAAGCATCTTTTAATACAGAGATTGACTCAACATCACGCGGATTCAGATTATCAATGCTTCCTTCCACTCCGTCAATCAGAATCAGTGGTTTAGACTCTCCGTTGATCGAAGCAAAACCACGGATATTCATATTGGTAACCTCTCCCGGTTTTCCTGATCCGAAGGATATATTCAAGTTAGGAATAGCTCCTTGAATGGCTTGTCCTAAACTGGCTACCGGACGGTTTTCTATCGCTTTTGAATCGGTATAACCTACAGCTCCGGTAAGGTTTACCTTCTTTTGCGTACCGTAACCAATCACTACTACCTCGTCCAATGCATTATTATCTTCTTCCATTCTTACGTTAATGGTAGTCCGCTCCTTCACTTTTACGGAAAGGGATTTATAGCCCACATAGGTAAAAGTAAGCGTACTTCCTACCGGCGCTTTCATCTGGTAATTACCATCGATGTCGGTAATTCCCATTCCTACTCCATTCACGGCTACATTCACGCCAATCAATAATTCACCGGTTGCATCCGTCACTCTTCCACTTATAGTAAGTTCTTTCTCAACTTGAGCCTTCGCTTGTAATTTGGAAAGAATAATATGATTATCTTTTATTTCATAATTCAACTGTTGCCCTTCCAAAATAAGTGCAAGAACTTTTTCCAAAGATTCGTCTTTGATATTCATCGTGATACGCTGATTCATATTGACGTCATTTACATTAAAGAAAAAAGACTTCCCGGTCTGTTTTCTTACGGCTTCAAGCGCTTCCTTAACCGTTACATTCTTTAGGTTAAGCGATACATTCTGTGCCTGGATCAGGGTACACCAGCAAAGCAGCAGTAATGTAAATAGTCCTAATTTTTTTTTCATCATAAGGATTAAATAAGATTAATACGGAAAAAACAATAAAGCAGGAATCTCAAAACATAGTATACATAGATCGAAGTATTCCGGTTTATATAAGAGACAGATACGGGAAGAAATTGTGTAGTCTGAAAGCCGACTTTTTTTTAAATATATTTTAATAGAATAAAACCCACCGGAAGTCCTAACGAAACCGATCGAAGGCCGATGAGGAACGATGTAAAACATGTACATGTAAAGCAGTACGAGATGTGCATCTCGTACAGCGCGACATGTGCATCTCGTACTGTATGACATGTACATCTCGTACATCGTTCCTCACCGATAAGAAAAAGGAGGTTCAGGAATAAAAGAAAAGTATCTCTAAGAGAACAAATATTGAATTAAAGCTCATCTCTTACCCATCTCATGCCAGGCAAACAACTTTTACGAATGCGTTTTCCTGCCAGATTGGTTTCCACCTCTATCTTACGGAATGAATTAAGATGAATAGCGTTAATCAAATCTTCATCGGGGACAATACGAAGAACTCCGTTTTCATACCCCGCCGAACAATTCCAACTTTGTATCCTGCCCGTTTCATCTATCACTACATAGGCAGAAGTCAGGGTACACTCCTCCATTACTTTAAAAATTTCCTGTACTGTATTATCTCCCGAACCACCCCGTTCGCCAAAAGCACAAACAGAGTTCTCGTCATCAGGGCGTAACCAGGGACTGATCATATCCAGATATTGCTCTCCAACAATAGAATCTACCGGATGCCAGTCATGCCGTTTGTCACTCCGTTCCACACAAACCATCCCTTTTATATAAGGATCGGGAACAAATCCCCAGCGTAAATATCCATTCAAGTCCATAATCTGAGCACATGCTCCTAACGTATCCATAAAATCAGTAAGATAATGTACTTTCCCCGTCAATAAATAAAGGTAATAAGAAGCATAAATTTTCCAGGCCGTCCAACCGTGAGGAGAATTCATTATCTGATTGGGAACGAAATAGACATCGAGCGCTTCCCAATAACGAAGCGTCCCGCCCCGCATGCGACAATCGGGAATGAGTAACTGTTCCAGACACTGGTGTTTGTCCATCAAATAAACTGCTGCCGACGTATACTGCTGACGTTTGACAGAATCCTCTTCAGATAAACCGCGCAAAGCCAATTGTAAAGCACTACAGGTTATCATCCCATCTTCAAAAGTCATGTCTCCTTCTGTCTGAATATCGTCCAGACGCAACAACAGATCGTCGATTGCTTTGTAGGCCGACTTTTGATGCCTTTCGTAGCGTTCTTTCCACTGGGGAAGCCCCATAAAGTTCTTTTCGGCTGCAACCAGCTCAAGCATGGATTTTGCAGGATAAATTACAGCTGTATAATGTGTTCCTTTAGAACGATAGGCACCATCCGCGGACTGAACCTTCTCCGAACAAAGATAATCACCAATATGAGCCGCTTTCTCCAGATAACTAATCTCTCCTGTCGCCTCCCATAAATCAACAAGCATACCAATCAGCGAAGAGAAGTTTTGCACCCGGTCCGGTGCTGCTTCTTTCTTCGGAATCCAGGTCAGAGTATCTATAAAGAACGGAAGTGTACGGTTGAACCGTTCTTCAAGTCCCTTATCTTTAGAAGTATCCGGAAAATGCCGGGTGGCAAGAAAAGCAGTATAGTAACCATAGAAAGCTTCGCAACCATTGGAGAACAAAGGCGGATTCTGCGCAACAAAGTCGCGGGCATTTTTCATGTACCATGACCAGGGATGGCGTACATAAATACTTGCTTCTGCAGTTTTCCGGTTTGTGGTTGTGGCCTTAATCTGATAAACTCCTTTTTGAGCAGAAGGTACGAAACTGGCTGTATATAAGTATTCAGAAACCTTATCAACGGATAATTCGGTTAATGCAGCATCCGGAGCTTTTACAACAAGACTTTTCAAAGGATACCGGCTGTGAATATACAGACGACTCTTCTCTTTTCCGCTGATCGTGTATTTGTCACACTCAATCATCGGGGCTTGTATCCATTGAGACAAGGTTTCTTTCACTTCGGACAGCTGACCGATACCTCCCAAATGGAGTATCCACTTTTTAGTCTCGCCAGGTTTCAGCAAGATTTTGTTCTGCGGATGTCGTTCCGGTAAAGGCAAACAATGCAGCAAGTCCAGACTTGCAGTTTTTATCTGATGTCCCCATTTCCACTCCAACAAACCTTCATATACATAATTCAATGTATAGGAAGCAACCGGCTCTTCTATACCAATTCCCATAATAACCTGCCTCGGAGACATGAAATATCCCCAGGTAAAATCTTTCTCACACCGTAGTAAAGTAGGAAAGAACTTAGTGTCCCACTCCGGAAATGTTTTCATCTCTGAGTCTATTCCAATAAAAAGACGGGAATATTCCGGTTCAAAGATTTCTTTTCCCCGATTGGAGAGTATACACTCTACAATCAAATGATCTGCTGCAGGACGATAGCGGAGTGCATAATGAATAGCTCTTGTTTCTGCTTCAAAAGTGCCGGGCTGACCAGAGGATGGAGACAGCCGTATGCCTTTCCAGGCCGGACCGGCCAATGTATCCTCTCTGAAAGGAATTATTTCCCATACATTCCCTATTTGCTGCTGATATTGATGAATAACTCCACTTTCGGGATGAATGAGTACTCTCCACCCTTGTTGTTCACTACCCAGCGTCAGATAATCTTTAGCAACAAGAGATAAAGGCTGAATTATGAATACAAAAACAATGCAGTAAAAAACGAAACATTTGCGCTGCTCTTTCATGTGAATTGTATTTTGTGCTTCCCGCACGGGGAGGTGCGACAGGCGATGGTTTATTGAAACACAGATGAAAGCAGATTTTCGCAAAGAAAAACAAATAGATGATAAAGAACTACAGTCTTTTAATCTGCGTTCATCCGCGTTTCATCAGAGATTTAAAACTCTGTGTAACTCTGTGCGACTCTGTGGTGAACAGAATCAGAAAAAGAAAGAAATACTAATGATAAATACGAATCTCCTTTTTATCCATATCATAACGATAATTGAACTTATTCGTAGCTGCCATAATGTCCATAATCTGTACTATATTATCAGCTTCTATCGTGATGTCTCCATAGAATATCAAGTTCTTCAAATCATCATTTTCGAAATGAATAGCTACATCAAAAGCTCTCTCTAAAACTTTAGCAATAGTACCCAACTTCTCTTCATTAAAGAAAACATCATCATAAATCCATGAATTAGAATACTCAGCATTAATATCCTTCAAAGTCAAGACCCCGGTTCTTTTATTACAAGTTATCAACTGATTGGGTTTCATCACAATAGACTTATCATATCTACTATCGGAAAAATCAATAGAACCCTCCAAAAGTGCCACGCGAATCTCATCATCATCCTGATAGTTCTGTACATTAAATTTAGTACCCAGTACTCGCACCTTTACATTGCCCGAAGTTACAATCAAAGGTAATTCAGGATTCTTACTGATTTCAAAATATCCCTCGCCTTGCAAAGTCAAATCACGGTTACTTACTCCAAACTCGTTGTTATAACACAAAGTAGATGCCGCATTCAACCATACCAAACTTCCGTCCGGCAAACTCATCTTCACCTTTGCTTTTCGGGGAGCTTCCAAAGAATAAGTCAGAAGTTCTTTATCCTGAAAGCGTTCAAATAAGTATTGCGTTCCAATTCCTGCCATGAAAATAAGGAGCACACAGGCTGCATAGTAAAACACCTTACGAAGAGGAAAAGTCCTGCTCTTTATTTTCTTATTAGTACTATTAATGCGGGCCACGAAGTTCTTGTAAGCCTGTTCTTTATGAAAACGGGATTTCTCTGCGGAACCGGCAGAAACTAACCATGACTCTTCAAACTGCCGGAAATAGGTTTCATTTTCGGCAGACTCCTTTACCCATTTCCTCAAAGCCTGTAATTCTTCGGAAGAAATGCTCCTCTCCAGAAAAGAGAGTATTAAGCTATCTATATTTGTTATATTTTTCTCCATAATCTATAACTAAGACAAGTATCTCGTGTTTTTGTGTAGTCTGATATTTCTATTTTGTTTCAAAATTATTAAATGATCGTTAATAACACAAGAATTGATATCACATAATCCTTTAATTCTGCCCTTAACTTCATCAACGCATTTTTCATATGATACTTTACTGTATTAACAGAGATATTCAACGTACTCGCTATCTCCTCATATTTCATATTATCAAAACGACTCATCCGGAATACTTGCCGACACTCGGGCGACAAGCTATTTATCACCTCATTTATTTTATTTTCCAATTCCTGTTCAAGCAAACTCTCCAACGGATGTTTACTTTCGATAAAAAACAGCTCTTCGATAGCCGCTTTATCTTCATATTGATTAATACTGACCTCCCGTTGCACATATTCCTGCTGAAGATAGTTGATACATCGGTTTTTCACGCTTCGCACCAGATACGACCGCAGTGAATATTTAATATCCACACTCTCTTTTATTTCCCACAAATTATAAATGATTTCTCCTACTATCGTTTCCGATATAAAATTATCCCTCAGATAACTATCTGCAATCAAGCACAGGTAATCATAATATTTATCAAAAATAAAACGGAAAGCACACTCATTTCCCTTTTTCAAATGCTCTATGACATTATTATCAGTGATAATAACGGCATCTTTTAGTGTAATAGCCATAGTTAATTCCCAGATCGGCTTATTATTTTAGCCAAATTAAGTAAAAGATTTGATTGTTGTACTTCAAAGATAAATAAAAACATTTGTACTATTCACAAAAACTCATTATTTACTTCTGCTGCTCAAATAGCCAATCCATAAAATCAGGAAAATTAAAAGCCGGATTCCAGGAAAGATGATCACATCCATAGAATTCAATATATTCGACTTTAGCACCGCATCTTTTTAATACTTCATAAGCTTGCCTGGAACACTCTACAGGCACAGCCATATCCTTTTCTCCGTGAAATATCCGAAAACATACTTTCTTTGCTTTTGGTAACCGCTGTACATTCACAGATCCGCAAATAGAAACAGCCGCTGCAAAAAGATCCGGAAACCGGCATACCATATCGTAGACACCCATTCCTCCCATCGACAAACCAATAACGTATATCCTGCCGTTATCAACCTCAGGCTTACTCATATAATCATCCAATAAGTTTTTCACCTGAGTAATAAAAGGGCTCATCTCGAATGTTTCCGGGAAACTACTTCCATTAAAGTTAGAAGGCTCAGTAATAAAAGGACCAAAGTTTTTTTTAGGACATTGCGGAAATATTACAAAAGCCGGAAACTTTTCTCTATTTACCGGATTGAGAAATAATCCAGAGCCATGTTTTAGTTGAGTTTCATTGTCATTCCCACGTTCTCCCGCACCATGTAAAAACAAAACCAAAGGGTATTTCTTTCCGGAGCAAAGATTATCCGGTTGTAAACATCGGTAATAAAGCGTATCTTCTCCATTGGAAGTAACATTATACTTATAGGCATATTGCTCCTGTGCTTCTATAGTAGTGCTCCACAAACCTATTATTACCAAGAAAAAACAGGCAGAAAACACCTTTGCTTTCCTGCTCACGTGATGGTTTTTCATAATTGACTATAGTTTATTCAAAGTTTTAATGTATTTATCATAAGACAGGAATATAAGAAAACAGGGTAGTAAACAGATCGATTTTTAACAATTAAAATATTCCGGAGAATCGTACAATAACATAGGAGAGTGATAAAAGAAAAACGATGGCTTAACAAGGAATAGTTCAGCCTGTCAAGCCTGTATAATATGGTAAGCCAAAATACGTACTTAACTATGTATTAAATACGTACTTTTATATACAAAGAGTACGTACTTTCTGATATGAAAAATACGTACTCTTATACAGATAAAAAATAATAGTTCCAAAATCCGTTAATAATGTTAAATCAAGGCAGATTAAGATATTAATTCATATTTTAAAGCCGGAAACCATTTCTCCAATATATTATCCACTTTGGACTCTATTTCAGGGGTAATGTGTCTTTTTACTTTCTTATATGCTATCATTATGGCTGCCATTTCATCTACCCATCCGATCACCGGCCACCGCCTTGTAGATATCAAATCAATAGGTAAAACTAAATAAGAAAGAGCAGAAGCAATCAAAAGTTTATCCGACAGTGGCGTTTCCGGACTCCTTAACACATAGTAAAGAGACAATACCGGACGCATTGAAGTGCGGCCAAGACTTTTACCCATATCTTTGATATTCTCTAAAAGTTGATCCAAATCCCAGTTTGCAAAAAATTTATTCATAATCATAATTCTTTTATAAGTACTGATTCAAAATTAGTATACTCTATAAATACGAATTTATTGAAACGCAAATGAACGCAGATTTTCGCAAATTAGGTTGCTGCGTTATGCTTGAAAATAATATCCCTTACAGAAAATCTGCGTTCATCCGCGTTAATCTGCGTTTCAATAATAACCCGCTAAATAATCATTTAATTGTGATGTATTGCTTTTATACTTATTTATTATAGGCTGACTTTTTCTTTTTTCTAATCCAATAATCAGCTCCCAACAGTCCCAAAGATAGTAGAGCGATGTAGCTGTAAAATCCTAAAAGTGAAGAGGATGCTCCTGATGGCTTCCAACGAGGTATAAAATCAACCACACTAAAGTCTAAATAGAAAAACAAACAATACACTACCAATGCTATCAATACAGTAACGGCAATAGTCAAAGAAAAAACAGTGATCCGTTTTCTTCGTCTTTCCATTTTCAGAGCTTCAGCCCGTACTTGTTCCATCATACGGAAGGAAAAATTGGAAGGAAGTCCAGTCGTTTCCCTCCGTTCCAAAGCTTTCTTAATAGTATTATTTCCATTCACATCCATAATCAACCCTCATTCATTAGTAAATATAACTTCTTCCGAACACGGTATAATCTCACTTTAACATTGGCAACGGTTAATTTTAAAATTCCTCCAACCTCTTCTATCGATTTCTCTTCATAATAGAAAAGAGTTATTAACGCTTTTTCCTCTACACCCAACAAATCAACAGCATGTGCCAAACGGGAAATACGCTCTTCATCATCCGTTGGTTCAAATAAAGTTGCCACTTTTTCATCCGGTACATTATTAATGGCATTCTCCTCTATATAAAGAAATTCATGCTTCTTTTTACGGGTAGCCGATATAGCCGTATTGTAAGCTATCCGATACAGCCAGGTAGAGAAAATACAATCTCCCTTATATCCACTCAGATTCTTAAAAGCTTTCAAAAACACATCTTGTACCAGTTCTTCAGCATCTTCGGGACAACCCACAATCTGCACAATCAATGAATAAAGAGGACGACCGTAACGATCGAGAAAGACAGAAAAACATTCTGTTTCTCCATTCAGGATTCGTGCGATGTATTGTGCTTCTTCGTTCTGTACCATGATATCCATTAGACGCAAGGAGAAGAAAAAGGTTACAATCAGTAGTAAGTAGATAGTAGTAAGTAGTAAGAATCTATGCAGCATATTGGCGTTGCCATTCCAAAAGGATTCTAATTACCAACTACTGGCTACTTACTACTATCTACTTACTACTGATTGTAACCTTTTTCTTTCTTCTGCGTCAAACAGTACAAAGAACGAAATTATTCATTTAAAAACATACAATTATGATGGATTTTATTATGGTTCCGCTTATTATGGGAATTATCACACTGGGAATTTATAAATTGTTTGAACTCTTTGTTTGTAGACGCGAACGAATGGCGATTATTGAAAAGCTAAGTGACAAAATTACAACCACCGACCTGAATGGAAAATTTTCTTTGCCAGACTACAGTCACAACCGGTCCTTTGGTGCACTAAAAGGAGGATGCCTGATGTTCGGTATAGGATTAGGACTGTTAATAGGTTTCATTATCTGTGCAATCTCTATTCCCCGCTATGTATTTATGGAAAATATCAGTTGGAATGTACGCCAAATGACCAGCATCATTTATGGTGCCAGCGTATTGCTATTCGGAGGGGCAGGACTTATCACTGCTTTCCTTATTGAAAACAAAATCAGTAAAAAAAACAAGGAACAATAAACAAGCTGACATAGGCTATGTCAAAAGCCTGATAAAGCTATCAATATGTGACTTTAGAAACGCAGATTAACGCAAATTGGCGCAGATGCAATTTTTACTTTGCACAAATTAGCGTTAATCTGCGTTCCATTGGTAGCTAATACAACTTTTGACATACCCTCTTATGCTCAACTATCCGATATAAACATTCACACAAAGATAAATGTATAGTTCTTCTTCCTGCTGCTCAAACTCAATTTTATCTTCTCTGGCCAACCAGCCAAGAGCTGCTCCCAATTCTTTGTCTTTCAGCCCGGATTTCCTTTTAAGGCTACCGTAGCTCCACTTTTCATTGTTGCAAAGTAATTGCCAAACTTTCCCGGCATTCAAGCCTATCTCCATTTTATCCATTTAATACAGTTATTTAGGGGTTAAAATACAATCGGTTACCATTTATGCTTTAAAGTTAACAAATCAGCACAAATATAGTTATTACAAGAGTACTAAAAATCTATTACACAAGGCATTTTTAACACAATTATCATCTTATAGGCCAATACATTACTGTTCTTAGCATACGTTAAACGTACAACCTTTTTCCATTACAATATGTTATTTCATTATTACATTAACCTATAACTGAATAACAAATATGGCAAAGAAGGTAGCAAATCAACTTGTAGAGACATTGATTGAAGCAGGTGTAAAACGCATTTACGCAGTCACAGGCGATAGCTTAAACGAAGTGAATGAAGCCGTAAGGCAAAACGAAGAAATAAAATGGATACATGTCCGCCATGAAGAAACAGGTGCCTATGCAGCCGGTGCAGAAGCACAACTAACCGGATTACCAGGATGTTGTGCAGGAAGTAGTGGTCCCGGACATGTTCATCTGATAAACGGGCTTTATGACGCTCAACGCTCGGGTGCACCGGTTCTGGCTATTGCCTCCACTATTCCTACCGGAGAATTCGGGACAGAATATTTTCAGGAAACAAATACAATCAAATTGTTCAGCGATTGCAGTTATTACAACGAAGTGGCAACAACTCCTCAACAATTTCCCCGTATGTTACAATCCGCTCTACAAACCGCAACCACCCGCAAAGGAGTTTCCGTAATAGGACTCCCAGGTGACCTGGCAAAAAAATCGGCAGTTAATATAGATTCTTCCGTTCATATTTATCCAAAAGATTCTTCGGTCTGTCCTGCAGAAGAAGACTTAATACAACTGGCAGCAATGCTGAATCACTACAAACGTATCACACTATTTTGCGGTATTGGTTGCAGAGGGGCTCACGACGAAGTTATTCAACTATCCGAAAGGCTCAATGCCCCGGTTGCCTATACTTTTAAAGGAAAAATGGAAGTACAATATGATAATCCTTATGAAGTGGGTATGACCGGACTTCTGGGAATGCCTTCGGGCTACTACAGCATGCATGAAGCAGAAGTACTGGTTATGTTAGGAACAGATTTCCCCTATTCTGCTTTCTTGCCCGATGACATAAAAATCGCTCAGATAGATATAAAAGCTGAAAGACTGGGACGCCGCGCCAAAGTAGATATCGGCTTATGTGGAGATGTAAAATCAACACTACAAGCACTTCTGCCGATGTTACAACAGAAAAAGGACGACTCATTCCTGTTAAAGCAACTGAAACGGTATGAAGGTGTGAAAAAAGATCTGATTGCTTACACCGAAGACAGAGGAAAAGAAAATCTGATTCACCCGGAGTACGTCATGTCCGAAATAGACAAGTTAGCTTCTGATGATGCTATCTTCACCGTTGATACGGGAATGACCTGTGTATGGGGCGCCCGCTATTTACAAGCAACAGAGAGACGCCATATGCTCGGTTCTTTCAATCACGGCTCAATGGCAAACGCATTGCCACAAGCCATCGGTGCAGCACTGGCTCGCCCCGACCAGCAAGTTATTGCACTCTGTGGTGACGGAGGATTGTCCATGACACTCGGCGACCTGGAAACCGTTGTACAATATAAGCTTCCGATAAAAATCATCGTATTCAATAATCGTTCCTTAGGCATGGTGAAGCTCGAAATGGAAGTAGACGGATTGCCGGACTGGCAAACCAACATGCTCAATCCGGATTTTGCACAAGTAGCAGAAGCAATGGGAATGACCGGATTTAATGTATCAGATCCCGACAAGGTGCTCACTACCCTATACAATGCCTTCGAGATAGACGGTCCTGTTCTGGTTAATATCATGACTGATCCGAATGCGTTAGCCATGCCTCCTAAAATTGAAATAGGACAAATGGTCGGTTTTGCACAATCCATGTACAAACTATTGATTAACGGACGCTCACAAGAGGTAATTGATACAATCAATTCAAATTACAAACACATAAGAGAAGTATTTTAGAAAATCTTCTTTCTGAAATAAGATCAGTAATAATATGTAGATTTGCAATAAAAAAGCAAACCTTCAGTTATAATTGGAAGAGTGTGCACCTTTACATTACAAAGGCGTACACTCTTATTGTGTAGGGATGTACAGACACTCCATACAGCAGAATTTATATTGTTAAAATACAATAAAGTCAATTATTCATATAAAGGGTTATCACATAACAGTGTGTCCTTATAGCACATACAAAAAGAAACGGATAAAAAAAATAAATTACGGACAGATACAAAGGCTATATCAATGAAAACAATCCTATCAAAACCCTCAGGACAGACTGTAACCAGAGAAGCAAGAGACTACCTTATGATAGCTTTAGGAATGATTCTCTACGGAATTGGCTGGACCCTTTTTTTACTTCCCAATGACATCACTACCGGAGGAGTACCCGGTATCGCCTCCATTGTCTATTTTGCTACCGGTTTTCCGGTACAATATACATACTTTGCCATCAATGCTATTTTATTAGTGGTGTCTCTCAAAGTATTAGGATTCAAATTTAGCCTGAAAACGATATTTGGCGTACTAACACTCACCTTTTTCCTTTCGCTCATTCAAAAAGTGACAGCAGGAGTAACTCTATTATACGATCAACCCTTCATGGCTTGCGTGCTGGGAGCTTCCTTCTGTGGCAGTGGCATTGGTATTGCCTTTTCTGCTAACGGAAGTACCGGAGGAACCGATATTATCGCTGCCGTTATCAATAAATACCGGGACATCACATTGGGAAGAGTTATGCTCATTTGTGACCTCATCATTATCTCATCCAGCTACTTTATCCTGAAGGACTGGGAAAAAGTCGTTTACGGATATGTAACCCTCTATGTTTGCAGTTTTGTGCTGGATCAGGTGGTAAACAGTGCACGACAATCTGTTCAATTCTTTATTATCTCCACCAAATACGAAGAGATAGGAAGACAAATCAACGAATATCCACATCGTGGGGTAACTATAATTAATGCTACCGGCTTTTATACAGGAAAAGAACAAAAGATGATGTTTATTCTGGCCAAAAAGAGAGAATCAACCATCATATTCCGAATTATCAAGGACATTGATCCAAACGCTTTTGTCTCACAAAGTGCCGTTATCGGAGTCTATGGAGAAGGATTCGATCATATAAAAGTAAAATAACTACTGATCCACTCTCCCCCCACAAATATCTGTCATTTCATCAAAATTAGAATAAGAATCGTCTTAAAACTCTTCCTGAACATACTAAGCAATGGTCGTAACCTGATTTTGTTGAATGAATATAAAATCAGATTATCACATTTATTATCTTTAGCTGCATTGAAAATAATGGCAGTCTACCCTCCCCGTTTACTTTATAAACGTTCTGAATAACAAACGGATGAATTACTTATACACAAAACATTAATAGCTACAATAAAATAGAACAATCTAAGAGCCTGTTTAAATTTTCCTCTCAAAAGACTATACATTAGATTTAATAATAGAAGATGTTTTGAGCGAAGCTAATGCTGAGCAAAATTTAAACAGGCTCTAACTCTGTATCCAATAAATCTCAAATAACATCTTCCAACAATCCTGCTTTTATCTTAAATATCACGAACTAACATAAAATCAAAGAAAAACAGCTTTTTCATTTCTTCATGCTCTGAAATACATAAATAAAACATCAATAAATATACAAAAACGGAAGATATTCATAACTTCCTGCTAATAAAAACCTTCAGACTTTATTAATTATTATTATATATATTATATCTTTGCACCGCTTTCACTATAATTAATATTAATAATCTGTTTAGAAATAAATGATTTGCACACAGAGAAACAACATAACAGGAGAATCAGCAACACTACAGAATAAAAATACTCCCTACCACTGCAGCTCTGTGGCCAATAAAATAAATTTCAAACAGATACTAAACTTTATATTTCTTTTTTATTATTAATCCTAAAACAACATTACTAATTATGAGAATCTATTTACGCTTTCTGACAGCGTTCTTGCTCATTTGTTCAGTAGGAATACTTCATGCTGAAACACTGAGAGATTTACACGTAACAGGTATTGCAACAGCAGATGGAGAACCCATGCCAGGAGTTTCTGTCTTATTGAAAGGTACCACCACCGGAACTATTACCGATATTGACGGTAAGTACTCTATTCAGGTTCCTTCTAACGGAACATTGGTTTTTAGTTTTGTAGGAATGAAAACAGTTGAAATAGCAGTCAACAACAAACAAGTAATCAATGTGGCGTTAGAAAGCGATAGTAAAGAACTGGATGAGGTAATGGTTGTAGCCTATGCAACTGCCAAAAAATACAGTTTCACAGGTGCTGCAGCCACTGTAAAAGGAGAAGACATCGCTAAACTGCAAACATCCAGTATATCAAAGGCATTAGAGGGTACAGTAGCCGGATTACAGGCCAGTGCAACCAGTGGACAGCCCGGTACTGATGCCGATATCCGTATCCGTGGTATTGGTTCTATCAATGCATCAAGTTCTCCGTTATATGTAGTAGACGGAGTTCCTTACGACGGTAGTATTAATGCTATTAATCCTGAAGACATTGCATCTATGACCGTATTGAAAGATGCTGCATCTGCTGCTCTGTATGGTTCGCGTGGTGCCAATGGTGTCATCATCATTACTACCAAACAAGGTAAAACTGATTCAAAAACAAGCGTAAACCTTAAAGCTACGTTCGGAGGGTCCAACCGAGCTATCAGAGACTATGACAGGGTAGGTACAAATGATTATTTTGAGCTATATTGGGAAGCAATGCGCAATCAATATGCCAAAGACAAAAAGAACTATCCAACACCTGAAGCAGCAGCTGCCGCAGCCTCTGCCAACTTAGTAAAAAGACTGATGAACAGTGGCCCTAACCCTTACGGGACCAACTATCCTCAGCCGGTAGGCACAGATGGAAAATTGCTGGCAGGAGCAACTCCGTTATGGGATTTCGACTGGCAGGATGCCATGGAACAACAGGCTCTGCGTACAGAAATTGGCCTAAATGCTTCCGGCGGTAGCAAAACAAACCAGTATTATTTTTCAGCAGGCTACCTGAATGATAAGGGTATTGCTTTAGAGTCAGGTTATGAACGTTTTAATCTCCGCACCAATGTCACCAGTGAGATGACTAAATGGTTAAAAGGAGGTGCTAACATCAGTTTTGCCCACTCTAAACAAAACTACCCTACATCATCTGATACTAAAACAAGTAATGTTATCAATGCAGGACGTACAATGCCCAACTTCTACCCTATCTATAAAGTGAAAGCAGACGGTTCTTTTGATACAGAAGATGGCGAACTGGTTCCGGACTTCGGTTCATACCGTGCAAACAATGCGAACTGGAACTTGCCGGCAACACTGCCTTTAGACAAATCAGAACGTATGAGAGATGAAGTATCAGCCCGTACATTCTTAGAAGTGACATTCATTGAAGGACTAAAGTTTAAGACAAGTTTCAACTTTGACCTGATCAATTTCAATTCATTGGACTACACAAATCCTAAAATTGGTCCTGCTGTTAATACAGGAGGTGGCTCCAGCCGGGAAAATGACCGTACACTTTCATGGACCTGGAATAATATTATCTCATACGACAAGAAAATAGGCGATCATCACTTCAACATCCTTGCAGGACAAGAAGCATACTCCTATCGTTATGACGAATTAACAGCCTCACGTTCTAAAATGGCTATTCCTGATTATCCGGAGTTGGTTGTAGGCTCACAGGTGACAGGAGGTTCAGGATACCGCATTGACTATTCTTTAGTAGGATATCTGATGAATGCTCAGTATGATTATAAAGACAGGTATTATCTGAGTGGCTCTTACCGTCGCGATGGTTCTTCACGTTTTGCTCCGGAGACACGTTGGGGTAACTTCTGGTCGGTAGGTGGTTCCTGGAGAATAAACCGTGAAGCCTTTATGCAAGGTACCGAAAACTGGTTGTCTGCACTGACGTTGAAAGCAAGCTATGGTGCACAAGGAAACGACAATTTAGGCTCGTATTATGCAAGTAGCGGTCTATATACCATCATTTCGAACAACAACGAAAGCGGATTGGTAACCGACCGTCTGGCTACTCCTAATCTGAAATGGGAAACCAACTTAAATTTCAATGTCGGTATCGACTTCTCTTTGTGGAACAACCGTCTATCGGGTTCTTTCGACTTCTTCCAACGTAAATCCAAAGATTTGTTATATTCACGTCCTTTGGCTTCTTCACTCGGATACACCTCCGTTGATGAAAATGTGGGAGCATTGAAAAATACGGGTTTCGAGATTGAACTGAAAGGTACAATCATCGACGTGAAAGACTTTAAATGGAATATGGGATTAAACTTAACCCACTACAAGAATAAAGTAACGGAATTGCCTTTGAAAGATATGCCTCAGGGTAGTTTCACAAAACTGCAGGAAGGTCGTTCTGTCTATGATTTCTATCTCAAAGAATGGGCCGGAGTCAATCCCGACAATGGAGAACCATTGTGGTATATGAATCAGAAAGACGAAAACGGCCATACAATCAAAGTTACTACCAATGATTATAGCAAAGCTAATTATTACTTTGTCAACAAATCGTCTTTACCTAAAGTATATGGTGGTTTCAATACTTCATTCTCATATAAAGGTATTGAGTTATCGGCTATGTTCTCTTATAGCATTGGCGGATATGTTTATGACCGTGATAAAATAATGATTCTTCACTCAGGTTCTGCCGCCGGACGCTCCTGGTCAACAGAAATGTTAGATCGCTGGACTCCTGAAAACAGATATACTGATGTTCCCGCCCTTAGTACAACAAGCAACCAGTGGACCAGTACATCTACGCGATTCCTGTACAATAACTCATATTTACGTCTAAAGAATGTGATGTTATCTTATTCTCTTCCTCAGTCATTAATAAGAAGAATAAGTTTGAGCAACCTTCAGATCTTTGTTCAGGGAGATAATTTATTAACCCTAAGCGGACATCAGGGATTAGACCCGGAACAAGGTATAACAGGAGTCACTTATTACAGATATCCTGCTATGAGATCGATAACAGGTGGTATTAATGTTTCATTCTAATCAGCATTCAACAATTTAATATGAAAAAATTAATAAAGAATACAGCTATACTTGCTACAGGTTTACTGATGGTAACCGGATGTAGCGGTGATTTCCTTGATCATACTCCAACAGATTCCGTTGATTCGGGGCTGGCTCCTACTCCCGAAAATGCCGAACGTATATTCATCGGTGCATGGTATAACTTAATGGAATACGGAACAACTTATGCAAACATTGGTTATCGTGCCTTATCTTTAGCAGATGACATGATGGGTAGTGATGTTGTTTTACGTACTGCCAACACATACGGATTTAGTGCGACTTACAAATTAAATGAGGTTTCTATTCCAACTGCAGGTAGAGCCAGTTTTGCATGGACTACATTCTATAAGACCATAGACAACTGCAATTCTGTAATCTCCATCAAAGGAGATACAGAAGATGAAGACTTCCGGTATGCACAAGGACAAGCACTTGCTTTGCGTGCTTTCTGTTATCTGCATCTTGTACAGCATTATCAGTTCACGTACCTGAAAGATAAAAGTGCGCCTTGTGTTCCGCTGTACACAGAACCTACTACATCAAAAACAGAACCTAAAGGCAGAGCTACCGTAGAAGAGATATACACACAAATCTTTAAGGATCTCGAACAGGCGAAAACTGATTTGGACGGTTTTACTCCATCCACAGCACAGGAAAAGTACAAACCCAATGTAAGTGTAGTCAACGGATTATTGGCACGTGCCTATTTACTGACAGGCCAATATGAAGAAGCGGCGAAAGCAGCAAAAGCGGCTCAGGAAGGATATCCTTTAATGAAAGACGCTGCTACCTATAAAGGTTTCAATGATATAAGTAATTCTGAATGGATATGGGGACATCCTCAATCTACGACTCAGTCCGATCCCAGCTACAACTTCTACTATGTAGATGCAGAGGAACCCGACTCCTATAATAGCTTTATGGCAGATCCTCATTTCTATAATCTGTTCTCCAAGAATGATATCCGTAGAGAACTATTCAAATGGATGAGAGAAGGATATATGGGATATTGTAAATTCCGTATCCGCGCTGACCAGACTGGTGACATTGTTGTCATGCGTTCTGCCGAAATGTATCTGATTGAAGCCGAAGCTATGGCCAGAGACAATACAACATCTATTACAGATGCTGTGGCTCCGCTCAACACATTGCGAAACGCAAGAGGACTGACCGATTATGATGTAACAGGAAAAAACAAGCAAGACCTCGTTGAGGAAATTTTAGTAGAACGCCGTCGCGAACTATGGGGAGAAGGATTCAGCATGACTGACATCTTAAGAACTCAAAAATCCCTGGAACGTGAAATGCTGACTAAAGAAGAAATGGCTCAGATAGAAGGTATCAAGATCATTCCTGGTGACAAGCCGGAAGATACTAAATACCTGATAGATTGCTGGCAGGAAGATGGCACGTATGAAGAGAACGAACCAATCGGACACTACGAAGTAGCATTCCCTAATGGAACAGAATTTACTCCGAACAGTTCATACTATCTATATGCGATTCCGGAGAGTGAAACCAATGCCAATCCCAATATCCCTTAAATTTATATTCTGATTGCTTCCGGAAATCCGTAATGACTTTCCGGAAGAAACAGAACTTATTTGATAAAACAAAAAAGCCGCTCCAGATTATCTGAAGCGGCTTCTCTTTTTAATCATGGGATGATATTACATCATTCCACCCATCCCTCCCATTCCGGGAGCGCCCATAGGCATTTCGGGTTTATCTTCTTTCTTTTCTACAATTACACATTCAGTAGTCAGGAACATACCAGCGATAGAAGCTGCGTTTTCCAAAGCTACACGGGCTACCTTAGCAGGATCTACTACACCGGCAGCGTGCAGGTTCTCGTAAACATCCATACGGGCATTGTAACCGAAGTCACCTTTTCCTTCACGAACTTTCTGAACTACTACAGCTCCTTCTTTGCCAGCATTAGCTACAATCTGACGAAGCGGTTCTTCAATAGCACGCTTGATAATTTCAACACCGGTTGTTTCATCGGCATTGTCACCTTTCATACCTTCCAGCACATCAATAGCACGGATGTAAGCTACACCACCACCCGGGATGATACCTTCTTCGATAGCAGCACGAGTTGCACGAAGTGCATCATCTACACGGTCTTTCTTCTCTTTCATCTCTACTTCAGAAGCAGCACCAACATAAAGAACTGCTACACCACCTGACAATTTAGCCAGACGTTCCTGCAGTTTCTCGCGATCGTAATCTGATTTAGTAGCAGCAATCTGTGCTTTAATCTGATCGCAACGTTCTTTGATATTTTCTTTTACACCAGCACCGTTTACGATGGTTGTATTATCTTTAGAAACAGTCACTTTGTCAGCAGTACCCAACATTTCGAGAGTAGCCTGTTCCAGTTTCAACCCTTTTTCTTCGCTGATCACCACACCACCTGTCAGGATAGCAATGTCTTCCAACATCTCTTTACGACGATCACCGAAGCCCGGAGCTTTCACAGCACAAATCTTCAACTGAGAACGCAGACGGTTCACAACCAAAGTAGTCAGTGCTTCGCTATCTACATCTTCTGCAATCACCAACAAAGGACGGCCTGTCTGTACAGCCGGTTCAAGGATAGGCAAGAAATCTTTCAGGTTAGAGATCTTCTTGTCATATATAAGGATGTAAGGTTTCTCCATCTCACATTCCATTTTCTCTGTGTTAGTCACAAAGTAAGCAGACAGATAACCACGGTCGAATTGCATACCTTCTACTACACCAATAGTAGTATCAGTACCCTTAGCCTCTTCGATAGTGATCACACCATCTTTGGAAACTTTACGCATGGCGTCAGCAATCAATTTACCGATAACCGGGTCATTGTTGGCAGAAACAGTAGCAACCTGTTCAATCTTGTCATAGTTGTCACCTACTTTTTCAGCCTGGTTCTTAATAGACTCAACCACTTTGGCAACAGCCTTATCCATACCACGTTTGATATCCATCGGGCTTGCACCGGCAGTTACATTCTTCAAGCCTTCGGCTACGATAGCCTGAGCAAGAACAGTTGCAGTTGTTGTACCGTCACCGGCATCATCACCTGTTTTAGAAGCAACTTCCTTTACTAACTGTGCACCCGTATTCTGGTATGCATCTGCCAGTTCTACTTCTTTAGCCACTGTTACACCATCTTTAGTGATGTGAGGAGCGCCAAACTTCTTTTCAATAATTACGTTACGTCCTTTCGGGCCAAGTGTTACTTTTACTGCATTTGCCAAAGCATCGACACCTTTTTTCAATTGGTCACGGGCATCGATATTGAATAATATTTCTTTTGCCATAAGTCTATATCAATTATAAATTATTAATTTTCAATTATGAATTATCCCAAAACAGCGAGAACATCACTCTGACGCATGATAAGGTATTTTGCACCTTCCACTTCAAGTTCTGTTCCGGCATATTTACCATAAAGAACGGTGTCACCTACCTTTAATACCATCTCTTCGTCCTTTGTACCGTGACCTACTGCCACAACTTCACCTTTCAAAGGTTTTTCTTTTGCTGTATCAGGAATAATGATACCGCCAATTGTTTTTTCTTCTGCAGGTGCAGGGAGTATAAGCACTCTGTCTGCTAATGGTTTAATGTTCATAGTTACTTTTTTGTTTTATATGTTATACATAATTATATTATTCATCATCCTTTTGGAAGGACGAAAAACAAATTGCGAAAACTGTGCCAAAGCGAAAAGATGTTGGAAAGATGTTGGTTTGGCAGACAAAGACTGACAAAATGACAAGAGAGGACAAAAGTTAGCGGAATTATAGTTGGTAACAGATGGAATAGTAGTTTATGAACCATGCGAATCAGTAGTTGAATTTAACTCATTATAGATCAGAAATGAAACTCACCACAGAATCGCACAGAGTTCCACAGAGTACTATTTATCTGATAAAACGCGGATTAACACAGATAGACACAGATTAAAAGACTGTGGTTCTTTATCATACATTTGTTTCCCTTTGCGAAAATCTGCGATCATCTGCGTTTCAATAAAGATTCAAACTCTGTGGAACTCTGTGTTACTCTGTGGTGAAATACATTCAAAACCGTACAGTAACGAAGATGATGGCCCTGTCTTTTCGGTAGCGGAAGTGCCCCTGAACGGCATCGATCCCCTTGTCCGGTGTTGTACTTTGGCTTTCTCAGAAAGGAACGTTCCTTTTCCCGGTACAGGGCCGACGCATTAAAATGCGCTGTCCTGTAAAAGTGTTGACAGGTATTTTTCATCCCATCCTGCTTTCAGCCTTTTGAGATTCATGCTTCCTTTTGTGACTTTATCATTCTTCAAAATGGTGAGCGCCATTTTTGTAACTGCCGAGAAATTTCTTGCTGCATTCTGCACTTTCTTGCTGTAGTCTTCCCTGAAGGTAACATCCAGTTGCCAATGCAGATTGTTTTCAATGGACCAATGCTGTCTAATGGCATTGGCTATTTCCTCCGGGTTAGTATTTTCAAGTGAAGTTATATAATACCTCGTTTTTTCAGAACGTTCCCCCGTTGCCAAAATTATCCTTTCGGATTTCATGCCCACTATTGACCTCAATCCCGCAAATTTGTCCTTAAACATCGGCTCCATGACCGGACCATAACTGACTACAGTACAGACTCTTGTTTCAAGCCTGCCATGTCCTGTACTTTCGCTGGTATGCCGGGTAACCCTATTGAGAATCACATTTCTGTTTTCATACCCATCAATTATTTTCTTGGCTAATTCATAACTACTCTTTTGATTTTTCTTTAAAGCTATTATATAGTTTGAATTCCGTTCAATAATGGCTTTTGTTATTTCCAACTGACAGCCCATGGCATCAATAGTGACGATACAATCATCCAGATCCAAGGCATGGATTAGCAGAGGAACAGCTGTGATTTCATTACTTTTATCATCCACTTTTACCTGACCCAGAGAAATACCGTTAGCTGCGGACCATGCTGAAACCATCCAGAGCTTAAAGCCTTCTTTGCCGGTAGTATGTTCATCATTACATTTGCTAGGACCACGCATTAGTTTTCCATCGATGGCTACAACACCTTTAATCTCCTGACACACTTGTTTCACCCAATTGCGGAAAATCAACTCAAAATAGGATGGTTTTATAATGCTGAAGAAACGATTAAAAGTATCATGGCTGGGGATAACTTCTAAATCGGGTATTCTACTTTTAAAAAAATCGAATTTAGCATGGCCAAATTCTTCAATCTCATTCCAAGACTGAGCACCACAGATGACAGCAGCAATGGATACATATATGATCGTTTCCATTTTATGTAACTTTTTACGATCCATCCGAGGGTCCTCTATTTGCTTACAAATGTCAATTATACCTATTTTCATGTCAATTACTGTTTAATATTACCATGTAAATATACGAAATATAAACGAAATAAAACAATGCTAAACAATTAATATTCAATTAAATAACAATAAGAAAAGTACATATACAATAGTAAATTATTTAATGCGTCGGCCCTGTTTCCCGGTACACAGTCTTGTTTTACATGTACATGTAAAGCTGCACGAGATGCACATGTCGTACTGTACGAGATGCACATGTCGTACCGCTTTACATGTACATCTAAAACAACGTTACACACCGAGGCTTCATACGTTACTCTACGAGATAGAGCTTTATCAATACCGGAGAAAGAGACTGATAGCAATGACAAACGCCATTAAGTTCAAAACAGATCGGAAATGAGTAAAACCCACACAGAGTTCCACAGAGTACTATCTATCTGATGGAAGGCGAATTAACACAGAAACACAGATTGAAATACTGTATTTCTTTATCTTAGATTTGTTTCCCTTTGCGAAAATCTGCGTTTATCCGCGTTTCAATAAAGATTTAAACTCTGTGTTACTCTGTAGTGAAATGCACTCAAAACTATTCCCATTTGAATCAAATCAAATTACAGAATAAATTATGTACCTTTGCACGTCATTTTACGCAAACATTTTACTTATGAAAAAGAATCTACTACTTACAGTATGCCTTCTGGCAGCAATAAACGGATCGGCCCAGAAGAAAGATTTCAGTTATAAATTTTATGGTCAGATCCGCACAGACCTTTATTATAATAGCCGGGCCAATCAGGAAACAGTAGACGGTCTATTCTACATGTATCCGCTCGACGAAAGACTGGATGCAAATGGTAAAGACCTGAATGCGACTGCTAATGGAAGTTTTTATACCTTATACACCCGGCTTGGAGTGGATGTGACCGGTCCGAAACTCGGAAAAGCCAAAACATCAGCCAAAGTAGAAGTAGACTTCAGAGGTTCAGGAACAAGCTATTCCACTGTTCGCCTAAGACACGCCTATCTGAATCTGGACTGGGGGAAATCTGCTCTATTATTGGGACAGACCTGGCATCCCCTGTTTGGTGATGTCTCTCCACAAATATTGAATTTATCGGTAGGAGCACCTTTTCAGCCTTTCAGCCGTGCTCCGCAGATACGCTATCAATTCAAGAACAAGAACATGCAACTGACCGCAGCAGCTATCTGGCAGTCACAATATCTGTCGGTAGGACCGAATAATGTAAAGAGCCAGAATTATATTAAAAACAGTTGCGTACCGGAGATTTATGCCGGTATAGACTATAAAGCCAAGAACTGGCTGGCAGGCGTGGGTATTGAACTGTTATCTATCAAGCCAAGAACGGAAGCGACAGTACCCGTTGGTTCTGATAACGATTCTCAAGAGGTGATATCCCATACCTATAAAGTAGACGAACGTATCACTACCCTCTCCTACGAGGCACATGTGAGATACACCAATAAAAACTGGTTCATTGCAGCCAAAAGTGTACTTGGCAGCAACCTGACCCAAACTTCTATGTTAGGTGGTTACGGTGTTAAAGCAATAGACAAGCTGACCGGTGAACAGGAGTATGCTTCTATTCTGAATTCCAGCTCATGGCTTAACGTAGTGTACGGTCAGAAGTGGAAACCGGGTATCTTCTTAGGATATACCAAAAATTTAGGAACAGGTGATGCCGCCACCAAACTTTACGGTACAGGAACCGATGTTGACCAGGTAGTAATGGCAGGAGCCGAACTTACTTACAATGTAGCCCACTGGAAATTCGGACTCGAATATACATTAAGTTCTGCCTGGTACGGTTCAATGGATGCCTCTAACGGAAAAATAAAAGATACCCATTCCGTCTGCAACAACCGTATTGTAGGAGTCGCCATGTTTATGTTTTAATACTAATTTATCCCGGCCATGAATAACAAAGTACTTGTTCTTATTTACACTTGTCTGTGCCTGTGCATAGGAAGTGCAACACACCTTAAAGCGCAAACGTTCAATTACAGCCAACTGCAAGAGCATCCCCGCTTGTTGCTGAAACAAGGCGAAGAACAACGTATTCACAAAAGCCTCAGCGAAAGCGTCGAACTACAACGGGTGTATAATTACATGCTGGATGAATCCGACAAATTACTCACCCAGCCCACATTAGTCTACAAGAAAGAGGGACGCCGCCTTTTAGCTGTATCCCGCGAAGCGCTAAGACGTATTTTCTACCTTTCGTTCGTCTACCGAATGACGAATGATGAAAAATACCGGTTGCGTGCCGAGCAGGAGATGATTGCCGTTTGCTCTTTTCAGGACTGGAATCCCTCTCACTTTCTGGATACGGGAGAGATGACGCTGGCTGTCTCTTTAGGTTATGACTGGCTTTATGATAAGTTGCAGCCCGAAACAAAGAAACTGATTAAAGAATCGATTCTGAATAAAGGTTTTGCCCCGTCCAAAGACCGCCAGTACAATTCTTTCCTGCGGACAGAGAATAACTGGAACCAGGTTTGCAACGCCGGTATGGTATACGGAGCACTCGCTATAATGGAGGATCATCGGGAAGAAGCGATAGAAATCATCGAACGGGCTATGTCTACCATCGGCATTTCGGTGAAAGGATATGCGCCGGACGGTAACTATCCGGAAGGATACAACTACTGGGGATACGGAACCACCTTTAATGTTTTCCTGATTGCTGCACTGGAGTCTGCCTTAGGTTCCGACGGCGGATTGTGCAAGGTAGAAGGCTTTATGGAGTCCGCCCGCTATATGGAATACATGGCAGGAACTACCGGACTTGCCTTTAACTTCAGCGATGCACGCGAAACCATCCAGGCTTTACCGGCTACCTTCTGGTTCGCTGCCCGCCAGAAAGATCCTTCTTTGCTATGGAATGAGAAGATATTCTTATCACGTGCAGATACTCATTTCACAGCCGAAGAGACCCGTTTTCTGCCCATTATACTCATTTACGGTTCTCTTATTGACATGAAGGAAGTTACTCCCCCGACTGCCAAAATATGGGTAGGACATGGTAAAACTCCTGTAGCACTGGTACACACTTCCTGGAAAGAAGGTGAAGGATGCTATGTGGGTATCAAAGGCGGAACTGCCTCTACCAGCCATGCACATATGGATGCAGGCTCTTTTGTATTCGAAGCGTTGGGAGTACGCTGGGCTCAGGATTTGGGTATGCAGGAATATTATTCGCTGGAGAAAGAGAATGTGCGTTTGTGGGATAGCAACCAGGACGGACAGCGCTGGGATATCTTCCGCTATAACAATTTTGTGCACAATACACTAACCGTAAACGGTAAGAAACATAATGTGAAAGGTTTTGCCCCTATCACGAAAACCTATACGAAAGATGACAAGCTGGGAGCTACGGTAGACTTGACTTCGCTGTTTGAAGGCGATTTGAAAAAGGCTACAAGAGAGGTGGTTCTTATCAAAGAGAATTATCTACAAATAACAGACCGGGTACAGGCTGCTGCAAAACCTGCCTCTGTCCGTTGGACACTGGTCACTTCCGCCGCTCCGAAAGTGCTGGATCCGCATACGATAGAGTTGACCAAAGAAGGTAAAAAGTTACATCTGATTATCGATAGTCCGGCCTCCGCTTCCTTCTCCGTAGCCGATAATACACCGGTACAGAGTTATGATTCACCCAATCCCGGTTCGGTTCGTATTTTCTTTGATACGGGGCTGAAAGCAGGACAAAAGGAAACATTAAAAGTACGGTGCATCCCGCACGGAGAGGTTCGGTAGGCGATGGTTCATTGAAACGCTGAACACAGATTGTCGCAAAGGAAAACAAAAATAAGAGAAAGAATAACCGAATTTTTATCTGCGATAATCTGTGTCCATCCGCGTTTCATCAGAGATTTAAAACTCTATGTTTCCGTGTCCTCTGTGGTGAAACATATTATCAGAACAGGCTCTGTGTTATCTCCTGTGCATGGTACTTCTTTGTAGTGCCCATAAGCGAACTACCTATGTAAAACAAAAACATCAGGCTTGCAATCGTCATCAATGTACCAATCATGGCAAAGCGGCTTCTTTGTATCCATTCATTCTTATTCATATCAGTTACCTCCTCATTATGAATTAATCCGGTAAAACATTCATGTTACAAAAGTAAAGTCCGGACTTTACAATACGCTTACAAACCGGTAACGTTTCTATTTTCAATAACCCGCAGTACATATTACAATCATCTTTAACGAATATTAGTTTTTCAGCAAACAGTTCACTATCTTTGCAGCCCCTAACAACCCTAAAAAAACATTATGGCATTTACTAACAACGTTATGATCGTTCGCCACAAACTGCTGGCGGACCTCGTAAGACTCTGGAAGAAAGATGAATTAATTGACAAAATTGACCGGGTTCCCATTGAACTTAGTCCCAAAAAATCGAAACCTCTGGGCCGTTGCTGCGTCCATAAGGAACGCGCTGTATGGAAATACAAATGTCTCCCCTTGATGGGACTCGACATGACAGATGAGCATGACGAACTGACTAACCTTTCGGAATATGCCCGACAAGCACTGGAAAGAGAAGAATGTACCAAAGAAAACATCTTCTGCGTGATAGACGAAGCCTGTTCGTCTTGCGTACAAATCAACTATGAGATAACCAATCTGTGCCGTGGATGCGTGGCACGCAGTTGTTACATGAACTGCCCTAAAGATGCGATCCGCTTCAAGAAAAACGGGCAGGCGATGATTGACCACGACACTTGCGTCAGTTGTGGTATATGCCACAGAAGCTGCCCATATCACGCCATCGTTTACATCCCTGTCCCCTGTGAAGAAGCCTGTCCGGTGAAAGCCATCAGTAAAGACGAGAACGGTATTGAGCATATAAATGAAGACAAATGTATCTATTGCGGAAAATGTATGAACGCATGTCCGTTCGGTGCAATTTTCGAAGTATCACAGGCTTTTGACATCCTGCAACGTATCCGTAAAGGAGAGAAAATGGTAGCCATCGTAGCACCTTCCATCCTCGGACAGTTTAAGACAAGTATAGAACATGTATACGGTGCCTTCCGCGAAATTGGTTTCGCAGATGTGATAGAGGTGGCACAGGGTGCCATGGATACCACCAGCAACGAAGCCCACGAGTTACTGGAAAAACTGGAAGAAGGCCAGGCTTTTATGACCACTTCTTGCTGCCCGTCTTACATCGAACTGGTAGAAAAGCACATCCCGGAACTGAAACCGTATGTGTCTGCTACCGGATCGCCCATGTACTACGCTGCACGTATTGCCAAAGCAAAGCATCCGGACGCCCGGATTGTATTCGTTGGCCCTTGTGTAGCCAAACGCAAAGAGATACGCCGGGACGAAGCTGTGGACTTCATCCTTACATTTGAGGAGATAGGTTCCATTCTCGACGGAATGGACATTCAGCTGGAACAGACACAACCGTTCTCTTTGGTATATACCTCTGTTCGCGAAGCACACGGTTTTGCCCAGGCAGGCGGTGTGATGGGAGCTGTCAAAGCCTATCTGAAAGAAGAAGCTGATAAAATAAGCGCACTTCAGGTATCGGACATCAATAAGAAAAACATAGCACTGCTGCGTGCTTGTGCCAAAACGGGCAAGGCAGCAGGACAGTTCATCGAAGTTATGGCCTGCGAAGGAGGATGTATCACCGGACCAAGCACGCACAATGATATTGTTTCCGGCCGCCGACAGTTAGTACAGGATTTGCTCAAACGAAAAGAGACCTATGAAAATAGGAGTTGACAGACTCAAACAAGAACATAGCCTCCCACCGGAAGGTTACAAAGCGCTTCTGACGTGCCGGGCTCCAGACGTCCTTTCGTATCTGTATGCCCAGGCCCGTGAAGTGGCGCTGGAAAATTTCGGAAACAACATCTACATCCGGGGGCTGATTGAAATAAGCAACTGCTGCCGGAACAACTGCTACTACTGTGGCATACGAAAAGGAAACATACAGGTGGAACGCTACCGGCTTAGCCGGGAAACGATTCTCGACTGTTGCCGACAGGGATATAAACTCGGATTCCGTACCTTTGTGCTGCAAGGTGGTGAAGATGCGGCACAATCTTCCGACTGGATCGAGGGGACTGTGGCGGCCATCAGAGGGGAGTTTCCGGATTGTGCCATCACGCTGTCTTTGGGGGAGAAGTCACGCGAGGAGTATGAACGCTTCTTCCGTGCCGGGGCCAATCGTTATCTGTTGCGCCACGAAACCTATAATAAAGAGCATTACCGCCAATTGCATCCGGCAGAAATGCGGCAGGATACCCGCCTGCAATGCCTGCAATGGCTGAAGGAAATAGGCTATCAGACGGGAACGGGCATCATGGTGGGAAGCCCCGGACAGACAACGGAACATCTCATTGAAGATATTCGGTTCATAGAGCGTTTCAGCCCGCAGATGATCGGTATCGGTCCCTTTATTCCGCATCCCAATACCCCTTTTGCCGGGTCGCCTTCGGGAAGTGTAGAACAAACGTTACGACTGCTGTCTATCTTCCGGCTGATGCATCCGCAAGCACTTATCCCCGCGACAACGGCACTCGCCACCCTCGCCGCCGACGGACGCGAACGGGGAATATTGGCAGGAGCCAATGTAGTGATGCCCAACCTCTCCCCACAGGAAGTAAGGGGAAAGTACGAACTATATAACAACAAAGCCTCTCTGGGTGCCGAAGCTGCCGAAGGGCTTGCGGCATTGGACCAACAGTTGTCTGCCATCAGCTACAGAATTGTTACCGACAGAGGGGACTTCGGGAAATATAAACTATAAATTATTGAACCATGTATAGAGTAGATTCGGAGAAAGCGGAAGAGTTTATCAATCATCAGGAGGTTTTGGACACACTGGAATATGCCCGTGCCAATAAAAACAATCATGCGCTCATTGAGCAATTAATAACCAAAGCCGCCCAATGTAAAGGACTCACTCACCGCGAGGCAGCCTTGCTATTAGAGTGCGATCAGCCGGAACTGACAGACCGCATCTTCCACCTCGCCAAAGAAATCAAACAGAAGTTCTACGGCAACCGCATTGTAATGTTTGCACCGCTTTATCTCTCCAACTATTGCGTCAACGGTTGTACCTACTGCCCCTATCACCTGAAGAATAAAACCATTGCCCGCAAAAAGCTCACACAGGAAGAGATCCGCCGGGAAGTAATCGCCTTACAGGACATGGGGCACAAACGCCTCGCACTGGAAGCCGGAGAACATCCGCTTCTCAACCCAATTGAGTACATTCTTGAATCCATCGATACCATCTATAGCATCAAACACAGGAACGGGGCAATCCGCCGGGTAAACGTGAATATTGCAGCTACAACAGTAGAGAACTATACCCGACTGAGAGATGCAGGAATCGGCACCTATATCCTCTTTCAGGAGACCTATCACAAGGAAAATTACGAGCTCCTCCACCCCACCGGCCCCAAAAGTAACTATGCCTGGCATACCGAAGCCATGGACCGCGCCATGCAGGGAGGTATTGATGATGTCGGTATCGGAGTACTCTTCGGTCTGAATACATTCCGATATGACTTTGTGGGCCTGCTGATGCATGCAGAGCACCTTGAAGCCACTTTCGGAGTAGGGCCGCACACGATTAGCGTGCCACGTATCTGTCCGGCGGACGACATTGATACGGCAGACTTTCCCAACTCCATATCGGATGAGATTTTCCGCCGCATCGTGGCAGTGATCCGCATTGCCGTGCCGTATACAGGGATGATCATTTCCACCCGCGAATCGCAGGAATCGCGTCGGCAAGTGCTTGATATCGGTATATCACAGATCAGCGGAGGTTCGCGAACCAGCGTAGGCGGTTATGCCGAACCGGAGCCATTATCGGAAAACTCTGCTCAGTTTGACCTGAGCGACACACGCACGCTGGACGAAATTGTGGGCTGGCTACTCGATATGGGGTACATCCCCAGCTTCTGTACCGCCTGCTACCGGGCAGGGAGAACGGGCGACCGGTTCATGTCACTCGTCAAATCCGGGCAGATAGCTAATTGCTGCGCTCCGAATGCACTGGTTACCCTGAAAGAATATCTGGAAGACTATGCCTCACCCGCCACACGTGCCAAAGGAGAAGAACTGATCATACGAGAAGCCGGAAAAATCCCCAACCCGAAGATAAAAGAAATAGCCCTGAGAAACCTGAAAGAAATAGCTGGAGGGAAAAGGGACTTTCGTTTTTAATGGACAATTGACAGTGGACAATTGACAGTTAGCTGCGCGATATTACGCAGCAATGATAGCGCAGCTAACTGCCCACTGTCAATTATCAACTGTCAATTATCAACTGTCAACTAATTAATTATGATGACTCCCAATTCCAACCGCCTCCATATCGCCCTCTTCGGAAGGCGAAACAGTGGTAAATCTTCCCTTATCAATGCTTTGACGGGACAAGATGTAGCACTGGTTTCCGATACTCCGGGAACAACGACCGATCCTGTGCTCAAAGCAATGGAAATTCAGGGCGTCGGCCCTTGCCTCTTTATCGACACTCCGGGATATGACGATGAAGGTGAGCTGGGCGAAATGCGGATGACCCGCACCCTGAAAGCAGCCGAAAAAACAGACATTGCCCTCCTGCTCTGCCATCCGGATATGGACAAAGAGCTTCAATGGATACAACGGTTGAAAGAAAAGAATATCCCGGTAATCTTGCTGCTCAATAAAGCAGATATTCTGGAAGATGCAGCGTCCATAGCCTCAGCCATAAAGAATAAGACCGGAGAATCTCCCCTCATCGTCAGTGCAAACACCCGGCAAGGTATGGAAGACATTCGCCGGGCTATCATCCGGCGTCTACCCGAAGACTTCGATGCACAAAGCATCACAGGAAAGTTTGTTTCGGCAGGTGACCTCGTTTTACTTGTCATGCCGCAGGATATACAGGCACCGAAAGGGCGGCTCATTCTCCCACAGGCACAGACCCTGCGGGAACTGCTGGATAAGAAATGCATTGCCGTGAGTTGCACTACCGACCAGATGGAGGTTACTCTTCAGGCTCTCTCCCGCCCTCCAAAGTTGATAATTACCGACTCACAAGTCTTCAAAACCGTATATGAACGGAAACCGGCAGAAAGCAAACTGACTTCCTTCTCTGTGCTCTTTGCCGCTTATAAAGGAGATATCGGCTACTACACCGCCAGTGCAGCCACTATAGGTACGCTGAAAGAAACCTCCCGTGTACTGATAGCCGAAGCCTGTACGCACGCCCCCCTGTCGGAAGATATCGGCCGGGTGAAACTCCCTCGTATGCTCCGCCAGAAAATAGGCGAAGGATTGCAGATAGACATCGTATCGGGCAATGATTTCCCGGCCAATCCGGAGAAGTACGACCTTATCATCCAATGTGGCGCTTGTATGTTCAACCGGAAATATGTACTCAGCCGGATCGCACAGGCCAAAGAACAGAAAGTACCTATGACAAACTATGGAATAGCCATCGCCTGGCTAAGCGGAATACTTGACAAAATAGAACTCTGAAAAGCATAAAAAAACTCCCCGGTGCTACGCCATTTACGCGGCACCGGGGAGGATATCTCTCGGCTCCGGGGAGGAGATGGTTCGACTCCGGGGAGCAAGGTCCTCAGCTCCGGGGAGCGAAAAGCCTATTTCAAAAGGGTTTCAATCAGCTCTTCTGCCGAAACAAGGTGCTGTTCTCCCGTTTCCATATTTTTCAACATCGCTTTGCCTTCATTCATCTCATTCTCGCCTACAATAGCTACAAACGGGATGTTCTTCGCATTGGCATAACTCATCTGTTTCTTCATCTTTGCAGCATCCGGAAAAATCTCTGCACGGATACCGGCCGCACGAGCCTTCGCCAGAATACCGATTGAAAAAGCTGCTTCTTTCTCTCCGAAATTAATAAAGAGCAATTGCGTACCATTTACAGCTTCTTTCGGATAAAGTTCCAGCTGATTGAGTACATCAAAGATACGGTCGGCACCGAAAGAGATACCTACCCCCGATATACCGGCCATACCGAATACACCTGTCAGATTATCGTAGCGTCCACCACCGGTAATGCTACCAATCTGTACATCCAGTGCTTTCACTTCAAAAATAGCTCCTGTATAATAATTCAAGCCGCGTGCCAGCGTAAGGTCTAATTCAATCTCATTCTTCAGCCCCATAGCTGTAAGCGTATTCAAGATAAACTCGCTCTCTTCTACTCCCTTGATTCCGATTTCGCTGTCGGCAAGTACGGTTTTCAAAGTAGCTAACTTCTCTGCATTCGTTCCGCTCAACAAGATAATAGGCTGTAACTTGGCAATCGCCTCTTCACTGATTCCTTTATCAGCTAACTCTCTGTTCACATTTTCCAGCCCGATCTTATCAAGCTTATCAATAGCCACCGTAATATCTACAATCTTGTCTGCTTCACCGATAATCTCGGCAATACCGGTCAGGATCTTACGGTTGTTGATCTTAATGCAGACACGGATACCAAAACGGGTGAACACCGTATCTACAATCTGCATCAGCTCTACTTCGTTCAGTAATGAATCACTACCTACCACATCGGCATCGCACTGATAAAACTCGCGGTAACGCCCTTTCTGAGGACGATCCGCACGCCACACGGGTTGAATCTGGTAACGCTTGAAAGGAAAAGTGATTTCATCACGGTGCATCACCACATAGCGGGCAAACGGAACTGTGAGGTCATAACGCAATCCTTTTTCACAAAACTTACTTGCCAGCTTTGCTGCATTACGGCTCAGTAATTCTTCATCAGTGATGCCGGAGAAGTAATCTCCCGAATTCTGTATCTTAAACAAAAGTTTATCGCCTTCATCGCCATACTTTCCCATCAGGGTAGAAAGCATTTCCATAGACGGAGTTTCTATCTGCTGGAATCCATAAAGATGATAAACATCGCGGATGGTATTGAATATGTAGTTACGCTTCGCCATCTCAACGGGCGAAAAATCACGTGTTCCTTTCGGTATACTTGGTTTTGCTGCCATAAATCTAACTGTTTTATTTATCGAACTGCAAAGTTATAGGAAATTATTGATTATTCATGGGAATCTGGGGTTAATCTCGCTCGTATCTATATTTCACCACAGAGGACACAGAAGGCACGGAGCTTATTATCTATATAAAACGCAGATTAACGCAAAGAAAAACAAATATAAGACAAGGAATAACAATATCTTAATCTGCGATAACCTGTGTTAATCTGCGTTTCAATAAAATAAAACTCTGTGCTCTCTGTGTCCTCTGTGGTAAACAATAGAAGCAGATTAATCTCTTCTGCCGAGGAATATCATTATATAATAAATCAACGTAGCCAAAGAACTGAGTGCAGCTACCACATACGTATAAGCAGCCGAACGAAGCGCATCCTCTGCCTGTGCATGATTACGTGAATTCGTGATGCCCGAAGCGCTCAACCATACCAATGCACGCTTACTTGCATTGATCTCCACCGGAAGAGTGACAAAGCTGAACAAAGTTGTCATAGCAAACAAGATAATACCTGCCAGCAACAACTGAGGGAACGAATTCAACAACAAGATACCTGCCAGCAACAACCAGGTCATCCATTGAGAAGCAAAGCTCACTACAGGAACCAGCTTGCTACGCATCGTCAGCGGAGCATAAGCCTGCGCATGCTGAAGAGCATGTCCGCACTCATGAGCAGCTACGGCAGCAGCCATAATACTGTTACTTTCATATACACCTTCACTCAGGTTCACTGTCTTATTGGCAGGATTATAGTGGTCAGTCAATTGTCCGGGAGTATGAGTCACTTTGACGTCATAGATTCCATTATCATTCAACATCTTAATAGCCACGTCGCGTCCTGTCATTCCATTTCCGGTAGGTATCTTAGAATATTTCTTGAACTTGTTCTGCAAGTTCATCTGTACCAACCAGCTTACTACGGCAATTCCGATAAATAATACCCAATACGATATCATATACTTTCTTTAATTAAAATGAATACTACAAACATCTGTACAAATAGCTTGCCAAAAATAAAGGGAAACTTTGTATATCACAATAGTTTCCCTCCTGTTTTATGAAGAATTATCTAAAAATGCGTTTATTCTTCCGTATATCTTTCAATAGTCTGTTCTCTGTCCGGACCTACTGAAACAATCTTAATCTCTACATCCAACTGTTCTTCAAGGAAAGAGAGATAAGCATTGAATTCTTCGGGGAATTCATCTTCACTCTGCATCTTCGTCATGTCAACCTGCCATCCCGGAAGTTCGGCATATACAGGCTCTACATTTTCATTGATATCATAAGGGAAATAATCTATCTCCTCACCATTCACTTTATAAGCAACGCAAGCCTTGATCGTCTCAAATGTATCAAGTACATCACTCTTCATCATAATGAGCTTAGTAACTCCGTTGATCATCACAGAATATTTCAACGCTACCAGGTCAATCCATCCGCAACGGCGCTTACGACCCGTCACCGAACCAAACTCATGCCCCAGTGTACAAATCTTATCGCCTGTTTCATCAAACAACTCGGTAGGGAACGGACCTGAACCAACACGTGTACAATAAGCCTTGAAGATACCATACACCTCACCAATACGGTTAGGAGCTACTCCCAAACCGGTACAAGCACCGGCACAAACTGTATTTGAAGAAGTTACAAACGGATAAGAACCGAAATCGATATCAAGCATTGTTCCCTGTGCACCTTCACAAAGAACGCTCTTACCCGATCTCAACAAGTTGTTCACTTCATGTTCACTGTCCACCAGATGGAACTGCTTCAGGTATTCAATACCTTCCATCCATGCTTTTTCAATCTCTGTCAGATCATATGTATAATTCAGTCCTTTCAGGATTTGTTCGTGGCGAGCTTTGGCAGCAGCATATTTCTGGTCGAAGTTATCGAGGATATCACCTACGCGAACACCGTTACGGCTCACCTTATCAGTATAAGTCGGGCCAATACCTTTTCCGGTAGTACCTACTTTAGCATCCCCCTTAGCAGCTTCATAAGCAGCATCGAGAATACGGTGTGTAGGCAAAATGAGATGCGCTTTCTTTGAAATGTGCAGTCTGTCTTTTAAGTTGTGTCCCGATGCTTCAAGTGATTCAGCCTCTGCTTTAAACAAAGCCGGATCTAACACAACACCATTACCGATGATGTTTACCTTATCTCCCTGAAAAATACCGGAAGGAATGGAACGGAGCACATATTTTTGTCCTTCGAACTCAAGTGTATGACCGGCATTCGGGCCACCCTGGAAACGTGCTACCACGTCGTATCTCGGAGTTAATACGTCGACTACTTTACCTTTACCTTCATCGCCCCATTGTAATCCTAATAGTACATCTACTTTCATCTTTCTTTTTTATTGTTGTTACTTACTTTTTTCCGTTTATTGGCACGGTCACACTTGCTGCATACCCCATAAATATATAAGGAGTAATGTGAAAGCTGAAACCGACTTAACCTGGTATTTTCAATAGCGTTTTGCAGCGCTTCATTCTGAAACTCTGTCACTTTACCACACTGCGTGCAAATCTGGTGATGATGCGTCTCGCGATTGTATGATTTCTCGTATTGGGAAGAAGTTCCGAACTGATGCTTGATAATCAGCCGGGCGTTAATAAGCAGAATGATGGTATTATAGAGTGTCGCACGACTTACACGAAAATTCTCCTGGTTCATCATCTGCGAATAGAGCATATCTATGTCAAAATGTCCATCTATGGAATATATAGTGTCAAGTATGGCATAACGTTCGGGGGTCTTACGATGCCCGTTCGCATTAAGATATTCTGTAAATATCTGTCTTACCGTATCTTTTACGTTCTGAGTTTCCATATCGGCACGAAATTAGCGCCAACAAAGTTAAGCCTTTTTTGCGGAAAGCAAAAATAATATGAGAAATAATGTACCAATTAATAATGTGTCAATGTGTCATTAAACAATGTGCCAATATACCCATATACTGCACTATCATGCTGCACAGTAATTGGCACATTGGCACATTAGTACATTATTAAATTATTCCGCCTCTTCCGCCACCATATTATATAATATCTGCTCAGCCTCTACAGTAGAGTCTTTCATACTTTCTACCAGGCGACAAACCTGGAAAGCATGTTCTTCGCTGTGTTGCATATATTTACGGATAGCAAGCAAAGCAGCATTACGTACATGATAAGTGCCGGATAGCACTGCACAAATAGCCTGGTCGAGAAACTCTCCTGCCGGACGTTCGGCCATATCTCCCTTCTTCACCAATAAACGGGCAATGGTAAGGAAGCCACAAACCTGTGCATACTCCTCTTCCGAAGCTATCCAATGGAAAGACTTGGCAGGAGCATACGGTAAATTCTGAAAAAGATTCATACAGGTAAGTTCTGCTATTTCGATATTCGGCATATTCTCTACCCAGATATCGGCTATCTCCGGAAAGAAAGTATCTACCGGCTGTAAGATGCCTGCCAGAATTTTACATTCACGAATATCCTCTTTCCACAATGCCTGCGCCAGATCATGGTTCTTTTCATAGGCAGCAGCAATGCTTTTGATACGGGGCAATTCCACTCCGAAGTTGAGCTTATAATTCAGTCCCTTTTCACGCATACTTTGAGACACAACCCCGTTCATAGAGAGCCGGAGCTGTGTCTTTATATCTTTTAATTGTTCTTTTATATCCATTCAGATCAGTTATTTACTGAAGGTAGCGGAGAGTAATCTTTACTATAGCGTAACATTTGCTCTGCATAACCTTCATCGTATGATACCTTCACATCAGTAATCGTTCCGTTTGCATCAGTAACTGCCTCATATTTAGGATTAACAAACCCTTTATATGGAGCCAGATTCAGTTTCTTATAACGTTCAAGCACTTCGGCATGAAGCACTGGATCTACCTTCACTGCATAATCTTCAACCAAAGCACGGGCAGCAGCAAAGTCACCGGTAGATTTAATACGCTGTATCTCAGCAAGCAATTCACCGAAAAGCTGACGCACCTTCTCGTAGTCATTCACGACAACATATGTTTTGCCGTCCTTCTTCACCAGTTCTACTACCTTATCGGCAGCCCCTTTCTCAAACACCCATCGGGCAATGAGCTGTCTGTTACGCATATGCGCCTCCTCCACTGTATTACCCGGCTGAATACGTACAAGTTGGGTCATCAGACCATTCATCAGATATGTATAGTATTGTGCTTTGTAAGCCTCGTCACTAGAAAGTAACCCAAGCTCAATCAACTTCGGATCAGCTACATAATATAAACCGAACAAATCGGCACGCGCTTCTTCAATAGTGGAACCATAAGCTTTTAATGCATCAGGATCCACTCCCGGAAGCAACTTACCCGAACCATGTCCCAAGCATTCATGCAGATCGGTATGTAATTCGTCCGTCAGGTCAGAATACTGGTCAATCAGTTCCCGTTCGGCATCACTATACACAAACTCTTCATTAAAACCATTGCCATGGGCAGCCTTATTATAAGCATCGGTAATATTGCCAATAGTCACAGACTTTGAACCGTGATGAGCACGAATCCAGTTAGCATTCGGCAAGTTGATACCAATAGCTGTTGCAGGATAAAGATCCCCTGCCAAAATAGCAGCAGTAATAACCTTTGCTGATACACCCTTCACTTCACTCTTTTTAAACTGTGCTTCCACCGGAGAGTGATCTTCAAACCATTGCGCATTACTACTGATAATTTCAGTACGCTGCGTAGCCACCAGATCTTTAAAATTGACCAAAGACTCCCAGCTCGCCTTCATTCCAAGCGGATCACCATAACTTTCCGTGAACCCATTTACCACATCGATACGGGAATTCAAATCCTTCACCCACAAAATGGCATATTCATCAAAGGTCTTCAAATCACCAGTTTCATAAAACTCAATCAGTTTGCTGATAGCAGCTTTCTGAGCATCATCTTCGGCTACACCTTCAGCTTTCTTCAACCAATAGACAATCTTTTCAAGTGCCTGCGTATAAAGTCCGCCTACTTTCCACACTTTCTCCTGAATCTTACCATTCTCCTTTACTAAACGGCTATTCAAACCATAAGAAACCGGAGTCTCATCTTTCGGATCTTTCATCTTAGTATAGAACGCTTCAGCTTCAGCCTGGGTCACTCCATCATAATAATTGCAAGCAGAAGTCAACACAAGATCTTCCCCATCAGCCTGATTGACCCGTTTGGGCATAATAGTGGGATTAAAAATCACCGGAAAGATCTCTTCGCACAGCTGTTCTACGGTTTGCCCTTCGACTAACGGAAGTAGCGCAGGATCTACACCTAACACTGCCTGTTTGAGAAAATCCTGAGAGAATCCGGGTACGAACTTCTCAGACCCGTAATGATGATGAATACCGTTAGAGAACCACACCCGTTTAAGGTAAGTCTCCATATTCTTAAAATCGGCACTGTTTTTATCACCTTTATAATTAGTATATATCGCTTCAAGCATCCGGCGGATACGAAGATTATATTTCCCATTCTGATCAAAAAGGATGTCTCGTCCTTCAAGAGCAGCCTCAGTAAGATAATAAACTAACTCTTTCTGTTTAAGCGACAGGTCCTCAAATCCCGGAACCCGGTAACGCAATATCTGTAAATCGGCAAATTGTTCCACTGTATAATCAAATTTATCTGCCTGAGCAGTTGTTTTTTTAGTCCCGCTACACCCTGTCAATAAAACAGCAGCAGTAGCAACTGAAATAATAAGATGATTTTTCATAAGTAGTATATAAGAGTTATAAAGTTATAGGATTATGTATAAGTTATATGAACGATCAATTCATAAATTATAATTCATCCCCCTCATCCCATCTTCTAAAAACATGAAAAAGGAAGTATCCCGAAACTTTTCGTCCGGAATATTTCCTTTTTTATTCAACTAAAGAAATACGTGATTACTTTTTGCTATTCTCAACGTGTTCTTTACGGTAACCATTAGGAGTCTTGCCTACATTCTTGTAGAAAGCAGCATAAAAAGACTGACGATTGGCAAAACCAACCATTGCACTGATCTCTTCTACATTCTTATCGGCATATCTCTTATCAGTCAAAAGATGAAGAGCATCCTTCACTCTATATTCATTCAAAAGACAAGAATAATTCTGTCCAAAACGAGAATTAACGACTGCAGATAAATAACGCGTATTCGTTTTCAACTCTTTGGCCAGATCTTTTGCTGAATAATCCGGATCTCTGTACTTCTTTTGAACGACAACGATATTCAATATCTTGTCATACAACTCATCTGCCAATTCCGGTCTTATTAAAGAACGGTAAGCAGCTTTTTTCTCCTTCTTCTCCCTCAGATTGTAAGGGCGCTTTTTTGGAGTCTCTTCCTGTTTTTTGTTTTCTAAATCACTCATTGAATTAACTGGTTAGGGTTTGTTTTTAATTATTGCTACAATGTAACAACATTATTATGTTACAAATTTCATACATTATTTTCACATACACAAATTTTGCGTATATATTTTTTATAGGAAAGTAGTTAAAAACGTCAAAATAGGGGAGAAGAAGCGCTATAATAAGAAACTTTAACTTTTTAGCATATCGTTTTCTTCCACGGAAAGACTTTATTTCTGTCCATCTTATACATACATATATGATAGATAAAAGAAAATAGTACCTTTGCAAAAAGTCTCAATATACGAACCATGATCCAAACGCTGAAGACCTACTTTGGTTATGAAAGTTTTCGCCCCTTACAAGAAGAAATTATCCGGAATCTGCTGAACCGGAAAGACAGTCTGGTACTAATGCCTACCGGAGGTGGAAAATCCATTTGCTACCAACTCCCGGCTCTGCTTTGCGAAGGAACTGCTATAGTAGTGTCACCACTCATTTCACTAATGAAAGATCAGGTAGAAGCACTCCGTGCCAACGGAATAGCCGCTGGAGCCTTGAATAGCAGTAATGATGAAACAGAGAATGCCAATCTGCGTCACGCTTGTATAGAAGGAAAAATAAAATTGCTCTATATATCCCCCGAAAAACTGATTACGGAAGTAGACTACCTGCTACGTGATATGAACCTTTCTCTATTTGCCATTGACGAAGCACACTGCATTTCGCAATGGGGACATGATTTCCGCCCAGAGTATGCTCAAATGGGAATATTACATCAGATGTTTCCGAAGGTACCCATCATTGCACTGACAGCAACGGCAGATAAAATTACCCGTGGAGACATCATTCGTCAACTGCATCTGACCGACCCGAAAATATTCATTTCTTCTTTCGATCGCCCCAATCTCAGCCTCACTGTAAAGCGCGGTTATCAACAGAAAGAAAAGAGTAAAGCAATACTGGAATTTATTGACCGCCACGCCGATGAAAGCGGCATTATCTATTGTATGAGTCGCAGTAAAACGGAGACTGTAGCACAGATGTTACAAAAACACGGAATACGCTGTGGAGTCTATCACGCCGGGCTTTCAGCATACCAACGAGACAATACACAAGACGATTTTATCAACGACCGCATCCAGGTAGTATGTGCCACAATCGCTTTTGGCATGGGCATTGACAAGTCAAATGTCCGCTGGGTGATTCATTATAATCTTCCCAAAAGCATCGAGAGTTTTTATCAGGAAATAGGTCGAGCAGGAAGAGACGGAATGCCAAGCGATACAGTCTTGTTCTATTCATTAGGAGACTTAATTCTGCTGACAAAGTTTGCCACCGAAAGTAAGCAGCAAACCATCAATCTTGAGAAGTTGCAACGTATGCAGCAATACGCCGAAGCAGACATTTGCCGCAGACGTATCTTACTAAGTTATTTCGGAGAAAAATCAGAGGAAGATTGTGGAAATTGTGACGTTTGCAGAAACCCTCCGGAACGTTTTGACGGAACCATTATCGTACAAAAAGCATTAAGTGCAATTACGCGTACCGGGCAGCAGATAGGTACAAGCATGTTAATTGACATTTTACGTGGATCTTTCTCCGCTGAATTAACAGAAAAAGGATATGATAAACTAAAAACTTTTGGAGCCGGAAGAGATATTCCGGCACGAGACTGGCAGGATTATTTGTTACAAATGTTGCAAATTGGGTACTTTGAAATTGCATACAATGAAAATAACCACTTAAAAGTTACGGAAATCGGAAATGACGTACTATTTGGACGTCAAAAGGCGAAATTAGTGATTATAAAACGAGACGAAAACGAAAATCGGAAAGGAAGAAAAATGAAAATTGTTACCAATCAGGAACTATCTTTAGAAGTATCTCCTACGAAAAATAAAGATTTGTTTGAAGCCCTGCGAAGAGTTCGTAAACAACTGGCAGACCAGGAAGCAATACCCGCCTACATTGTATTATCAGACAAAGTATTGCACCTGCTTAGTATTTCCCGCCCCATGACAATTGAAGCATTCGGAAACATCAGCGGTATCGGTGAGTTTAAAAAGAAGAAATACGGCAAAGAATTTGTAGAAGTAATACGCCAGTTCGAGTAGAAAGCCTTATACTATTTACATTGTTTCAATCTCTCATAGAGATCGGATTGCGGTACTCCAAGTGAAATAGCCTTTTCAAAATCTGTTTTGGCAAGACCTTTTTTCTTTTGAAGCAGATAGATATCGCCCCGAAGTAAATAAGCATCAATCAATGATGGCGATAAGCGGATAGCTTGTCCTAGATCAACAAGAGCCAATTCTACATGTTCCATTTCACGTTCTACATCGGCACGCGCCACATAAAGAGTCGCGTCATCCGGATTCTCAACCAGCAATTTATTAATTACCTCAAGCGCCTCGCGAAATTTTCCCTCTTTCTGTTCAAGAGTAGCCAACCCAAGGCGTCCACTATAGCTCTTCGGGTCAATTTCCAGCAAGCGGTCATAATCCGCACGAGCAGCTTTATAATCACGTCTGATCGTATAAATATAGGCACGCATCAACAAAGCTTCCTTATTCACTTTGTCGGCATCAAGAGCCTCACAATAATCCAGATAAGCACGATCCGTCATTCCCTTTTCCATATAAAGAGCGGCACGATCCAGCAAAATAGGCACAGCAGTAGGAGCAATGTTTAGTGCATAAGTATACGACTGAAGTGCATCATCATAACGCCCTAAACGTTTCTGTACTAATCCTAGATTCGAAAAGAGCAAAGCATTATGAGGATTAGAAGGTTCAAGTTTCATGGCCTGAACAAGGAGTTCTTCCGCCCGAACAAGGCTATCTTTCTCTATACAATCAATAGCTTGTTCCGACAACTCACTATAGGTTTGTGCCGAAAGCGATAAAGAGAAAAAGAGAAGAAAAAGGATAAATATAGATTTCATCTTAAATAGTGGTTAGTGAGTAGTGATAAGTGATTAGTGAGTAGTGATAAGTGAGTAGCAATGGGATAGTGAACGGTGAGACCCGCATGGCACTTATCACTAATCACTACTCACTACTCACTAATCACTATTTATTCAAGCGGATAAGCATCGAACGCAAACAGTTCTGTCGACAAATAACGTTCACCGGTATCGGGCAACAGTGCCACAATCATTTTTCCGACAAATTCAGGACGCTCTGCCAACTTTCGTGCCGCATAAACAGCCGCTCCAGAAGATATTCCTGCCAGCAATCCTTCCGTAGCCGCCAATTCACGCCCACCACGTATTGCTTCATCATCAGGTACTCCCATTACCTCATCCACTACGGAAGCATCATAGATCTTCGGAATAAAATTTGCACCAATACCTTGTATCCGATGAGGAGCTGCTGCTCCACCTGCCAGCACCGGAGAGGCAGCAGGTTCAACGGCCACTACATAAACATTCGGATTATGTTTCTTCAATGCGCGAGCCACTCCACATACAGTCCCACCTGTACCTACACCGGCCACAAAAACAGCTATCTGCCCATCTGTATCTTCCCAGATTTCCTCACCTGTAGTATGCTGATGCACTGCCGCATTAGACTGATTCTCGAACTGTTGAAGTATCACCGAACCGGGAATAGTTGCTTTCAGCTCCTGCGCCTTTACAATAGAACCTGCCATTCCTTTCAGCCCATCTGTCAGTACAATTTGCGCTCCCAGAGCTTTTAGCAGGTTTCTACGTTCCAGACTCATCGTTTCGGGCATGGTCAATATTAAATGATATCCCTTAATAGTAGCCACCATTGCCAGACCTACGCCGGTATTTCCACTTGTAGGTTCTATTATCGTTGCTCCCGGTTTAAGGATTCCACGCTCTTCGGCATCTTCAATCATCGAAAGTGCTACACGGTCTTTCACGCTTCCGGCCGGATTGAATGCTTCCAGTTTTGCTACAATACTGCCAGTCAAACCATGTTTTGTACTATAGCCAGACAACTCCATCAAAGGGGTATGCCCTATCAAACCGATCAGATTCTTTGCTATTTTTTTCATAATTACCACTGTTTTACGTCAGTTAATGCACAAAGATAAAGAAAAGTATAGTACCTTTGCCTACGTTCAATCTTTTTAAGTATATAGTATGAAAAGAAGACTTATACAATTCGTTACTACTTATTTCCTTTTTGTATTTATATTTATCCTGCAAAAGCCTGCATTTATGGCCTACTATCACATCTTATATGATAAGGTATCATGGACAGAATGGTTTAGTGTAATGTGGCATGGGCTTCCGCTCGACTTTTCGATGGCAGGATATTTGACTGTAATCCCGGGATTGCTGCTGATAGCATCTGCCTGGACTGATTCTAAAAAACTACAACAGATACGCCGCATCTATATCATAATAGTATCCATATTACTCTCCTGCATATTTATAAGCGATCTTGGATTATATGGTTATTGGGGATTCCGGCTTGACACTACACCGTTATTTTATTTCTTCTCTTCGCCCAAAGACGCACTGGCCAGTGTCAGTATCTGGATAGTATTGGGAGGTATATTGGGCATGGTAGTTTATGCAGCACTTCTCTATTTCTTATTATCTTTCATATTGAACAACGCCAAACGCCCCTTGAAAATACCTTTTCGCCGGGTAAGTGTATCCGGCGTTCTGTTATTGGCCACTGCCCTATTGTTTATCCCCATACGCGGAGGATTCAGTGTTGCAACCATGAACCTCGGAAAAGTTTTTTTCAGCGCCAATCAGAAACTGAATCACGCAGCCATCAATCCTTGTTTTAGCTTGATGGACTCTTTCTCCCGGCAAGTTGCTTTCAATAAACAATATCGTTTTCTGCCAGCCGAAGAGGCAGACCACCTGTTCGCAGCACTGACAGATAAACCTGTTACAGATTCTATCCCGCAATTATTTAATACCGAGCATCCCAATATTATCATGATAGTGCTCGAGAGCTTTTCTTCTCATTTAATGGAAACTCTCGGTGGAGAACCAGGCATAGCAGTCAACATGGACAAATTTGCCAATGAAGGAATTTTGTTCACCCATTTCTATGCCAATAGCTTCCGTACGGACCGGGGACTGGTATCCATCATCAGTGGCTATCCGGCGCAGCCTACCACCAGTATCATGAAGTATACACGCAAAACCCAAAGTCTGCCCTCTATTCCTGCCAGCCTGAAAAAAGCAGGATACGACCTGCAATATTATTACGGGGGAGATGCCGACTTCACCAATATGCGTTCATTCCTTGTTTCCACTGGCATTGAAGACATTATTTCCGAGGATGATTTTCCTGTATCCGAACGTCTCAGTAAATGGGGTGCCCATGACCACATCGTATTCAATCGAATGATAACCGATCTGAAAACCAAACCACAAAAAGAACCATTCTTCAAAATATTGCAAACATCCAGTAGCCACGAACCATTTGAAGTGCCTTACAGCAAACTATCCAACGCCAGACTAAACGCGTTTGCCTATACTGATAGTTGTGCCGGAGATTTCGTGCGTCAACTCAAAGAAACTCCGCTTTGGAAGAACACCGTGGTAATTCTTGTACCGGATCATTTGGGAGTCTATCCGGAGGATATTAACAACCTCTCACCTGCCCGCTACACTATTCCGTTGATCCTCACCGGAGGCGCAGTTAAGGAGCCCAGACAAATAACGACTTACGGTTCTCAGATAGATATCGCTGCTACTTTATTGGCACAGTTAGGATTGCCTCATGACGAATTTACTTTCAGTAAGAACATGCTAAACCCGGATTCTCCTCACTTTGCATTCTTTACATTCCCAAATGCATTCGGAATGGTAACACCCGATAACGCAGTTGTATTTGATTGCGAATCAAATTCTGTTGTACTGGATGAAGGTACACACAAAGGTGAAAATCTGGATAAGGGAAAAACATACTTGCAAAAGCTATATGATGACATTGCAAAAAGATAAGTTGTTCTATTCTCCCCTACCGACTCTAAATTTGAATTAATATTAAACAATATGACATACGGACTATTACAATCACTTGTTGAAGCAGACCAGAATTTATTACTTTACCTGAATGGATTTCACAATACATTCGGAGACTATTTCATGCCCGTTTTCACTGGAAAGTGGATATGGGTACCCATGTACGCAAGTATACTATATGTATTACTTAAAAATTTCAACTGGAAAGTCGTTCTATTCTGCCTCATAGGCATCGCGCTGACTATCACTTTCGCCGATCAGGTTTGTGCAACCGTCATTCGTCCCATCGTAGAACGCCCCCGCCCTTCCAACCCTGCCAGTCCCATTGCAGACCTCGTACATATCGTCAACGGAAGACGTGGAGGTGGCTTCGGTTTTCCCTCTTGCCATGCTTCCAACTCTTTTGGTTTAGCGTTTTTTCTGGTGTTCCTGTTCCGCAAACGCTGGCTCAGTATTTTCATTTGTACATGGGCAGCCGTTAATTGCTACACGCGCATCTATCTGGGATTGCATTATCCGGGAGATTTAGTGGTAGGAATGTTAGTAGGATTAGGTGGAGCTATGTTGATGTACTATCTGCTCACAAGAGTTACCAAAGAAGACTTCAGAAAAGCACGTCAAACACAAGTTATCATTTATACAGGATTACTAACGGTGATAGGCATACTGATCTACTCGACTATACAAGTGATATAATAAGAGACAGAAAAAAGAGGTAGACAGAATTTCTGTCAAGAGCAGATTTATTGATTCTTAACGAAACAAACTCAGTTTTTCGTCTTGCCGCATGTTGCATCGCAACACAATGGCACTTGCATCGCAACATAGTATGTAATCTAGCGCAACACGGCATGTGATTCACCGTAACATACCTTCTTATTTGGGCTAACATACCTTCTGACCGGTAATAAATACCCTATTCAGAAGCTTTATATAGGATATAGACACAAAAAAGGAGAAAGCGATAAACTTTCTCCTTCAAGTGTAATCTAACTGAATATATTTTATGATTACAATGGCAAAGATACGATTTTCAAAGGCTAAAGTCAAGCTTTAGGCCCTTTTTATTTTTGTATCGAGGTTCTTTTACTGATCATCAGCTCTTCTTAATATAATCAACCACCCATTTACCAACTTCTTTGGTTCCATACTTTTCACCACCTTCTACCTGAATCTCCGGAGTACGTACCTTTTCGTCCAGTGATGCATCTACAGCTTTGCGAATCAACGCTCCTTCTTCTTTACAGTCAAAATACTCAAACAACATAGCTACTGACAGAATTTGCGCCAACGGATTAGCAATATTCAATCCCTTTGCCTGCGGCCACGAACCATGAATAGGTTCAAATACCGGAGTACTTTCGCCGGTTGAAGCAGAAGGGAGCAATCCCATAGAACCACTTATAACCGAACCTTCATCCGTGAGGATATCGCCAAAAGTATTTTCAGTCACCATCACATCAAAGAACTTCGGTTCCTGAATCATTTTCATTGCTGCATTATCCACAAACATATAGTCAGTGGTTACCTCAGGATAAGCAGGCGCCATTTCTTGTGCTATCTGACGCCATAAACGACTGGATGCAAGAACATTTGCCTTATCTACCACCGTAAGATGCTTGCGGCGTTTCATTGCATACTCAAAAGCAACCTTCAGTATACGCTCTATCTCCGGACGAGTATACATATTCGTATCATAGGCTTTGTCATTATCCTGATATTTTTCACCAAAATACATACCTCCTGTCAGTTCACGAATACAAAGGAAATCAGCTCCTTCGACCAGTTCCGCACGAAGAGGAGACTTATGAACCAGGCATTTAAAAGTCTGCACCGGACGGATATTGGCAAAAAGTCCCAGCTTCTTACGCATAGCCAACAGTCCCTGCTCCGGACGAACTTTTGCTGTAGGATCATTATCAAACTTCGGATCACCTACAGCAGAAAAAAGTACAGCGTCTGCTTCCTTACATACACGGTAAGTTTCTTCCGGAAAGGGATCCCCCACTTTATCGATCGCATCTGCACCACAAATGGCGTATTCATAATTTACTTTATGTCCAAACTTCTCGCAAACGGCACTCATTACCTCTACCCCCTGTACGGAAATTTCGGGTCCGATACCGTCACCTGCTAATACTGCAATTTTAAAATCCATGTTAATTAATGATTAGTGATTAGTGATTAATTTTAGTGATTGATGATTAGTGATAAGTGATTAATACCATTCGGTATGATAGCGCAGCCTGCTAATCACTTCTCACTAATCACTAAAATTAATCACTATTATTAATATTCTTCTATTATATTCAGCATCTTAATAGTCGCCTTGATAGCCGCTTCTGTTTGGTCGGCATCCAAACCACGAGTACGAAACACTTTCTCACCAAAACTCCAGGTGATAACAGTCTGTACAAAAGCGTCAGTACGCCCACCGGGAGGAATACTTACTGCATAATTGATCAGCATTGGGAATTTCCGTCCCAGCGTCACCTTATAGATTTTGCGTAGAGCACGCACAAAGGCATCATACTGACCATCCCCCGACGAACTTTCCTCATGAATCTGCCCGTCTATCTCAACACTCAACGTAGCCATCGGCTTTAACCCATGCGCCAGCGTTACAAAATAGCTTTTCAGTTTTACTTTATTATTCATACCGTCGTGTTTCAGTACATCAGAGATGATATATGGAAGATCTTCCTGTGTGACAAGCTCTTTCTTGTCTCCTAATTCGATGATGCGCTCAGTCACTTTCCGCATAGACTCTTCGTCAAGCTCTAAGCCAAGACTTTCAAGATTTTTACGGATATTCGCCTTACCCGAAGTCTTTCCGAGAGCATACTCACGGATCCGACCAAATCGTTCAGGCAGAAGATCATTACAATAAAGATTACTCTTATTGTCTCCATCAGCATGTACCCCGGCCACCTGCGTAAATACATTTTCACCTACAATCGGCTTATTGGCAGGTATCACAATACCCGAATAAGATTCTACCACACGACTTACATCATTTAAACGACTTTCATCAATATTGGTAATAGCATTAAAATGATCTTTCAAGATAGCCTGCACACTTGCCAAAGGTGCATTACCTGCACGTTCACCCAATCCATTAATTGTTGTATGAAGTCCTTTAACTCCACTTAGTACAGCTGCAAGTACATTGCTCACTGCCAGATCATAGTCATTATGCGCATGAAAATCAAAGTGTGTATCAGGGTAGCGCTTCTTCATCTTCCGCATAAATTCAATGACTTGCAACGGATTCAATACCCCCAATGTATCAGGCAGCATAAAACGCTTGATACTTGTCTCTTTCAAAGCATCGACAATCTGAAATACATATTCGGGTGAATCCTTCATACCATTGCTCCAATCTTCCAGATATACATTGACTTCAATATCCAGTTCATTGGCATAATTCACTACGGCAAGTATGTCTTCGATATGTTCCTCCGGTGTCTTTTTCAACTGATACATACAGTGTTTCAAAGATCCCTTACACAACAAATTGATAACGCGGCATCCGGTAGCATGTATCCAATCCAGCGAAGTACGACCATCAACGAAACCCAGCACTTCCACTTTATGTAGCAGATTTCTCCGCGCTGCCCAGTCGCAAATCATCTTTACCGCATCGAATTCTCCTTCAGACACACGCGCCGAAGCTATTTCCACACGGTCTACCTTCAGCTCTTCCAACAGCAGTCGGGCAATCATTAGTTTCTCATGAGGCACAAAAGATACTCCACTGGTTTGTTCACCATCGCGGAGAGTAGTGTCCATGATTTCTATTTTGGGATGATTATTTTTCATCGTTATTTAATATTGTTGTTATCATTTTTATGGCACACGGACAACGGAATTAATTCATTTTCTTTCCCACGCCTCTATCTTATCCTTATTCGTCAACAAAAAATCGATATCGTCCAATCCATTCATCAGACAATGTTTTTTATATGTATTAATCTCGAAGTGTTCACTCTTTCCGGTAGCTTTATTAGTAATAGTCTGTTCCGGCAGATTTACTTCCGCCTCTGTTTTAGGATTTTTAAAGATAGAATCAAACAATTCCGCCAGAAACTCCTCTGTCACCACTACAGGCAATACAAAATTATTCAACTCATTATTCTTATGAATATCGGCAAAGAAGCTACTTACCACTACACGGAAGCCATATCCGGCTATTGCCCATGCAGCATGTTCACGGCTGGAACCCGAACCAAAGTTCTTTCCTGCCACCAATATCTGTCCTCCATAGGTGGGATTGTTCAACACAAAGTCTTTATTTAACGAACCATCCGGATGATAACGCCAGTCACGGAAGAGGTTATCGCCAAAAAACTTTTCCTCACGGGTAGTAGCTTTCAGAAAACGTGCCGGAATAATCTGGTCTGTATCCACATTTTCCAAAGGAAGAGGTACACATGTACTTGTTATGATATTGAATTTTGCTTTCATCTGTTTATTTACAATTTATTCCCTACGGTCATAAATATTATTTAATCTTTATCACATAGGTACGTTTACAATTTACGATTAAAGTTCTCTGGGATCTGTTATCACCCCTGTCACAGCTGCCGCAGCGGCTACAAGAGGACTTGCCAACAACGTACGTGCTCCCGGTCCCTGACGTCCTTCAAAATTCCGGTTACTCGTAGAAACTGAATACTTACCTGCAGGAACCTTATCATCATTCATTGCCAGACAAGCTGAACATCCGGGCTGACGGATCGCAAATCCGGCTTCTTCCAGTATTTTATCCAATCCTTCTTCCCGAATTTGCGCATCTACCATCCAGGACCCTGGCACCAGCCATGCTATCACATGTTCCGCCTTTTTCCTACCCTTTACCAGAGAAGCAAATGCACGGAAGTCCTCAATACGTCCATTGGTACATGCACCTAAGAATACATAATCAATCTTCTTGCCCAGTAACGGTTCGCCCGGTTTAAATCCCATATAATCCAGAGACTTTACAAAAGAAGTTTTGGTTGTTTCATTCATTCCTTCCGTAGTCGGAATGGATTGTGTAATGCCCATGCCCATACCCGGGTTCGTCCCATAAGTAATCATTGGCTCTATATCGGCTGCCTCAAAACGCACTTCTTTATCAAAAACAGCGTCAGCATCACTTTTCAGTGTTTTCCAATACTCCATCGCTTTGTCCCACTCTTCTCCTTTCGGAGCGCTTTCACGTCCTTTGATATATTCAAAAGTCACCTCATCCGGAGCCACCATACCACCACGTGCTCCCATCTCTATAGAAAGATTACACAACGTCAGGCGACCTTCCATACTCAAACTGCGAACGGCTTCACCTGCATATTCCACAAAATATCCGGTAGCACCACTGGTTGTCATTTTAGACATCATATAGAGTGCAATATCTTTCGCTGTCACTCCCTTGCCTAATTTTCCATCCACGGTAATGCGCATTGTCTTGGGACGAGACTGCAATACACATTGCGAGGCAAGTACCATCTCTACCTCACTTGTTCCGATACCAAAAGCAATCGCTCCCATCGCACCATGGGTAGAAGTGTGTGAATCACCGCAAACAATAGTCATTCCAGGCAAAGTCAATCCACGTTCGGGACCGACTACGTGGATAATACCGTTTCTTTTGTCCATCATGCCGAAGTGAGTCAACCCAAAATCTTTCGCATTCTTCGTCAAAGTATCTACCTGTGTTTTTGATATCGGATCTTCAATGGGTTTATCCTGATCATGTGTCGGCGTATTATGATCGGGCATACAATATATCTTTTCCGGACGGAAACATTTTATTCCACGTTCACGCAGTCCGGCAAAAGCCTGCGGACTCGTTACTTCATGACAGTACAGTCTGTCGATATAGAGCTGAGTGGGACCATCTTCTACTGTGGTAACCACATGTGCATCCCAAATTTTATCAAATAATGTATTCATCTGTTTATTTACAATTTAGCGATTTACAATTTACGATTAAAGTTACTTGGTGAACTTATTAATACAGTCGATATAAGCTTCTACGGAAGCGGCAATAATATCCGTATTTGCGCCAAATCCGTAATACATCTGGTTGTCATATTCTACCTGCATATGCACTTTACCCACATCATCACTTCCTTTACTAATGGCTTGGATAGTAAATTCTTTCAATGTCATATGACGATCTATTATTCGTTTCAATGCTTTGATAGCTGCATCAACAGGACCATTACCACTGGCGGCTGCTTCAAACTTCTCTCCGGAGATGTTCAGTCCCAGACTGGCAACTGACCGTACGCCTACCCCACTTGTCACCTGAAGATATTCCAGTTTAATACGATGATTCCCACTACGATCAGCTCCTGCCAATACAAGAATATCATCATCATGAATATCTTTTTTCCGGTCTGCAAGCTTCAGGAATTCCTCATATACCTTGTCCAATTTTTCCTGGTCAAGCGTTACACCCAACATAGAAAGACGATTTTTCAAAGCAGCACGGCCACTGCGTGCAGTCAATACGATGGAGTTATCATCAATACCCACATCCTTAGGATCAATAATTTCATAGGTTTGTACATTCTTCAGTACGCCATCCTGATGTATTCCCGACGAATGGGCAAAAGCATTACGCCCCACGATAGCCTTATTAGGTTGTACCGGCATATTCATCAAACTCGATACCATGCGACTGGTGGGATATATTTTCTGTGTACTAATGTTCGTTTCTATCTCGATTTCATGATGACTCTTGATAATCATTGCTATTTCTTCAAGCGCCGTATTACCTGCACGTTCACCAATACCATTAATAGTCACCTCCACCTGACGTGCACCATTCAGTACCCCAGCCATTGTATTAGCAGTAGCCATACCTAAGTCGTTATGACAGTGAGTCGAAATTATTGCATTTTCAATACCAGAAACATGATCTACCAGATATTTAATTTTCGCTCCATATTCCGAAGGAAGACAATAACCTGTTGTATCAGGAATATTCACTACAGTAGCACCAGCTTTAATAACCGCTTCTACCACCCGTGCCAGATATTCATTCTCCGTGCGTCCTGCATCTTCTGCATAAAACTCTACATCGTCTACAAAACGCCGTGCATATTTAACAGCAGCTACTGCACGTTCGATTATTTCTTCACGGTTAGAATTGAATTTATATTTAATATGTGAATCAGATGTACCAATTCCCGTATGAATACGTTTACGCTTAGCAAATTTCAATGCGTCTACTGCTACATCAATATCTTTCTGAACCGCACGTGTCAACGCACAAATCGTAGGCCATGTCACGGCTTTAGAAATCTCAATTACCGAATTAAAATCCCCCGGACTGGAAATAGGAAATCCAGCTTCAATTACATCTACTCCCAGTGTCTCCAACGCTTTCGCAACCTGAATCTTTTCCACTGTATTCAACTGGCATCCCGGAACCTGTTCACCATCACGGAGGGTGGTGTCGAAAATAAATAATCTGTCACTCATCTTTTATTGTTTTTAATCTGATTATCCACTATTAAAAAAGCCTTTCGCACCAGGAAGTGAGAAAGGCTTTCGTATATTTTCATCATACACATTTACGCGCGACACTCACTTCCCCCGACCTTTGCCAGCAGAATAATAATACCACACAGTAGAATATGTATAAATGATTGATTCATCTTAGTTATCTCTTTTGTTATTTAACGATGCAAAGGTAGAGATTATTTCTTTCCCACCAAATAAAACGTTACTTTTTTATTCAAAAAAATATCATTCTATAAGAAACAGGCAGTTTTAAGAATAAATATATAACAAAAAATCAGAAATAAAGCGTAAATCACACAAATCATTTTTTCACCACCGAGTTTCACAGAGGAACACAGAGTATTGATTATCCTTCATAAACAGAATAAACAAGAATACGGCTTATTCCTCTGTGAAACTCAGCGGTGAATAAAACGAAAGAATCCCCCTTCCATCAATCATCTTGACGAAAGGGGGATTCAAAAAACGGCGACTACCTACTCTCCCACTGTTACGCAGTACCATCGGCGTGATCAGGCTTAACTTCTCTGTTCGGAATGGGAAGAGGTGGAACCCTGATGCTATAGTCACCTGAAGAAGGTAGACATGTGTACAAAAAGCAATTCAGTCAAAAAGAACTAAACGTATATATAAACCATACAAAAAGGAAAGAAAACAAAAGTCAACGGGCAATTAGTAAGGCTCGGCTATGATATTACTACCTTTACACCTGCCTCCTATCAACGTCATCGTCTATGACGACCCTAAGAAATCTAATCTTGTGGCTGGCTTCGTACTTAGATGCTTTCAGCACTTATCCAATCCCGACTTAGATACCCAGCAATGCACCTGGCGGCACAACTGGTAAACCAGCGGTCAGTCCAACACGGTCCTCTCGTACTAGTGTCAGAGCCACGCAAATTTCATACGCCCACGATAGATAGAGACCGAACTGTCTCACGACGTTCTGAACCCAGCTCGCGTGCCACTTTAATGGGCGAACAGCCCAACCCTTGGGACCTTCTCCAGCCCCAGGATGTGACGAGCCGACATCGAGGTGCCAAACCCCTCCGTCGATATGAGCTCTTGGGAGGGATCAGCCTGTTATCCCCGGAGTACCTTTTATCCTTTGAGCGATGTCCCTTCCATGCGGAAACACCGGATCACTATGCTCTAGTTTCCTACCTGATCGACTTGTGAGTCTCCCAGTCAAGCGCCCTTATGCCATTACACTCTACCGCCGGTTACCAATCGGCGTGAGGGCACCTTTAGAAGCCTCCGTTACACTTTTGGAGGCGACCACCCCAGTCAAACTACCCACCAAACAGTGTCCTCGTAACAACGAGTTAGAACTCAAATAATCAAAGGGCCGTATTTCAACAGCGACTCCACAAATACTGGCGTACCTGCTTCAAAGTCTCCGGCCTATCCTACACATCAATTACCCAAATTCAATGTTAAGCTATAGTAAAGGTTCACGGGGTCTTTTCGTCCCATCGCGGGTAATCGGCATCTTCACCGATACTACAATTTCACTGAGCTCACGGTTGAGACAGTGTCCAGATCATTACACCATTCGTGCAGGTCGGAACTTACCCGACAAGGAATTTCGCTACCTTAGGACCGTTATAGTTACGGCCGCCGTTTACTGGGGCTTCAATTCAATGCTTCTCTTGCGATGACATCTCCTCTTAACCTTCCAGCACCGGGCAGGTGTCAGGCTGTATACGTGATCTTTCAATTTTGCACAGCCCTGTGTTTTTGTTAAACAGTTGCCTGGACCTATTCTCTGCGCCCCGCCATCACTGACGGGGACCCTTTATCCCGAAGTTACAGGGTCAATTTGCCTAGTTCCTTAACCGTGATTCACTCAAGCGCCTTAGTATATTCAACCCGACTACGTGTGTCCGTTTACGGTACGGGTACCTTTAAGATTAAGTTTAGCGGATTTTCTTGGGAGTATGTTTACACGCACTATTGGATTGTTCAGAAGAACGCTCCATACTATCAGGTTCGACTCTTGCGGTGGATTTGCCTGCCGCAATCAACATCTACACCCTTTAACGAACTATTCCGTCAGTTCGCGGCGCTGTCACGCCTCCGTCTCCACGTCACTCCTAAAGGTAGTACAGGAATATTAACCTGTTCTGCCATCGGCATCACCGTTCGGCTGAGCCTTAGGACCCGACTAACCCTGATCCGATTAGCGTTGATCAGGAAACCTTAGTCTTTCGGCGAGGGGGTTTCTCACCCCCTTTATCGTTACTTATACCTACATTTGCTTTTCCACACGCTCCAGCATACCTGACGGTACACCTTCAACGCAGAGTGGAATGCTCCCCTACCGATCATTACTGATCCCATAGCTTCGGTAAAACACTTGATGCCCGATTATTATCCACGCCAAACTCCTCGACTAGTGAGCTGTTACGCACTCTTTAAATGAATGGCTGCTTCCAAGCCAACATCCTAGCTGTCTTAGCAATCTGACTTCGTTAGTTCAACTTAGTGTTTATTTGGGGACCTTAGCTGATGGTCTGGATTCTTCTCCTTTCGGACATGGACCTTAGCACCCATGCCCTCACTCCTGTGATTGAACTAATGCGCATTCGGAGTTTATCAAGACTTGATAGGCGGCGAAGCCCTCGCATCTTATCAGTCGCTCTACCTCACATTAGTAATTCACAAGGCTGCACCTAAATGCATTTCGGGGAGTACGAGCTATCTCCAAGTTTGATTAGCCTTTCACCCCCACCCTCAGGTCATCCGGAAGCTTTTCAACGCTTATCGGTTCGGTCCTCCAGTTAGTGTTACCTAACCTTCAACCTGCCCAAGGGTAGATCACTTGGTTTCGCGTCTACTCCTTCCGACTATAACGCCCTGTTCAGACTCGCTTTCGCTTCGGCTGCACGTCTTCAGACGCTTAACCTTGCCGGAAAAAGTAACTCGTAGGTTCATTATGCAAAAGGCACGCCGTCACAACAAAAAGCTGCTCCGACCGCTTGTAGGCGCACGGTTTCAGGGACTATTTCACTCTTCTATTCGAAGTGCTTTTCACCTTTCCTTCACAGTACTGGTTCGCTATCGGTCTCTCGGGAGTATTTAGCCTTACCGGATGGTCCCGGCAGATTCACGCAGAATTCCTCGTGCTCCGCGCTACTCAGGATACCACTAGGGTTCAGATGGCTTCGTGTACAGGGTTATCACCGTCTATGACTGAACTTTCCAGATCATTCCACTCACCAACTTTCGTCCCAAAACGTGGTCCTACAACCCCAATTATGCCGTAACATAATTGGTTTGGGCTATTCCCCGTTCGCTCGCCACTACTAGGGGAATCATTATTTATTTTCTTTTCCTGCAGGTACTAAGATGTTTCAGTTCCCTGCGTTAGCCTACTGCAGTGCAGTATAATTGGTCTTCAACCAATTGGGTTGTCCCATTCGGAAATCCGCGGATCAAAGGTCATTTGCACCTACCCGCAGCTTATCGCAGCTTATCACGTCCTTCATCGCCTCCGAGAGCCAAGGCATCCGCCATGCGCCCTTTCTTACTTTCATTATCTTGCCTTTATACTGTTAAAACAACAGCGTACGGTTCGATATATACTTTTAGCTCTTTACTAAATTTACTTTTTTTATGTACAACATGTCAAAGATCGTTTCTTTTTAGTTTGTCAGTTTGTCTGTTCATTAGGTCGTAAGTTTTAAAACTTACCAACTCAGAAACATATAAACTCAAAAACCTAAAGAGAGTGGAGAATAACGGATTCGAACCGTTGACCCTCTGCGTGCAAGGCAGATGCTCTAGCCAGCTGAGCTAATCCCCCTTCGAAGAATTGAGAAGAAAGAATCAAGAACGACTTAATCACAAGGATTTATCATTTTCAACTTTCAATTGTCAATTCGAGAAGTAGTCCCAGGCAGAGTTGAACTGCCGACCTCTACATTATCAGTGTAGCGCTCTAACCAACTGAGCTATAGGACTAGTTCAAACTGAGCCTATTATTAGACCCGGCTTCTGTTTTCTCTTGTTTATCTCTATCTATACTTCTATAGATGGTTGATCTATATCTATAAATAAACAAGTACCAGTAGTACAGTTAGAACCTTAATAAAGTCATATGTCTTTAATTGTATGAACAATCAGAGTTGAATTGTCAACTGTCAATTGTCAACTGTCAATTAAAATCGCGGTATCGCTCCAGAAAGGAGGTGTTCCAGCCGCACCTTCCGGTACGGCTACCTTGTTACGACTTAGCCCCAGTCACCAGTTTTACCCTAGGACGCTCCTTGCGGTTACGTACTTCAGGTACCCCCGGCTCCCATGGCTTGACGGGCGGTGTGTACAAGGCCCGGGAACGTATTCACCGCGCCGTGGCTGATGCGCGATTACTAGCGAATCCAGCTTCACGAAGTCGGGTTGCAGACTTCGATCCGAACTGAGAGAGGCTTTTGGGATTAGCATCACGTCGCCGTGTAGCTGCCTTCTGTACCCCCCATTGTAACACGTGTGTAGCCCCGGACGTAAGGGCCGTGCTGATTTGACGTCATCCCCACCTTCCTCACATCTTACGACGGCAGTCTCTCTAGAGTCCTCAGCATGACCTGTTAGTAACTAAAGATAAGGGTTGCGCTCGTTATGGCACTTAAGCCGACACCTCACGGCACGAGCTGACGACAACCATGCAGCACCTTCACATTTGCCTTACGGCTGTTGGGTTTCCCCAACATTCAAATGCAATTTAAGCCCGGGTAAGGTTCCTCGCGTATCATCGAATTAAACCACATGTTCCTCCGCTTGTGCGGGCCCCCGTCAATTCCTTTGAGTTTCACCGTTGCCGGCGTACTCCCCAGGTGGAATACTTAATGCTTTCGCTTGGCCGCTTGCCGTATATCGCAAACAGCGAGTATTCATCGTTTACTGTGTGGACTACCAGGGTATCTAATCCTGTTTGATACCCACACTTTCGAGCCTCAGTGTCAGTAACAGTCCAGTGAGCTGCCTTCGCAATCGGAGTTCTTCGTGATATCTAAGCATTTCACCGCTACACCACGAATTCCGCCCACCTCTACTGTACTCAAGACACACAGTATCAACTGCAATTTTACGGTTGAGCCGCAAACTTTCACAACTGACTTACATGTCCACCTACGCTCCCTTTAAACCCAATAAATCCGGATAACGCTCGGATCCTCCGTATTACCGCGGCTGCTGGCACGGAGTTAGCCGATCCTTATTCATAGGGTACATACAAAAAGCCACACGTGGCTCATTTTATTCCCCTATAAAAGAAGTTTACAACCCATAGGGCAGTCATCCTTCACGCTACTTGGCTGGTTCAGGCTTCCGCCCATTGACCAATATTCCTCACTGCTGCCTCCCGTAGGAGTTTGGACCGTGTCTCAGTTCCAATGTGGGGGACCTTCCTCTCAGAACCCCTATCCATCGAAGGTTTGGTGGGCCGTTACCCCGCCAACTGCCTAATGGAACGCATCCCCATCTTTTACCGAAATTCTTTAATAATAATCCCATGCGGAAATATTATACCATCGGGTATTAATCTTTCTTTCGAAAGCCTATCCCCGAGTAAAAGGCAGGTTGGATACGTGTTACTCACCCGTGCGCCGGTCGCCAGCAATGTATTGCTACATCCTGATGCCCCTCGACTTGCATGTGTTAAGCCTGTAGCTAGCGTTCATCCTGAGCCAGGATCAAACTCTTCATTGTAAAAGTATTGTTGATTTACTATTAGACGATTGGAAATTTACGATTGAAATTACCAAAAGACAATAGCAAAGTCGTTGCTCTGTTCAGGATACCGTTATTTATTGACCTTATTTCAAATACCTATATATATAAGTATTGACGGTTCTAATTTCTCAAAACATTTTACTGTTTTGGACTTGTACTACTTGTATTGTTTATCAATTTTTCAAAGAACGCTTCGTTTTTTTAAATCGCTTCGTTTCAAAAGCGGGTGCAAAGGTAAAGGACTTTTTTATAACTACCAAATGTTTCTGGAAGTTTTTTTTTAGTTTTTTTTTCCGAGGATTCTCTAACAGCTCTCTTGCGAAAGGAGAAAAAACCTACAAAGAAAAAAACGCCTTTTCATTTGCGAATCGGACTGCAAAGATAAGAACTTTTAAACTTTAAAACCAAATCTTTTCAGAAGTTTTTTTTGTTTATTCGTTATCCGGTAATCCGCGCTTTCAATATGTCAATCTTAAAAGGCTTAGACTCTCTTGCTAAGCGGATGCAAAAGTAGACCTTTTTACAATATAAGCAAAATATATCAGGAATTATTTTAGAATAAAAAGAAATCTTTTTTGTAAGACGCTGATTTGCAAAGGTGTTGTAAAACATAAAAAAAGAAACAGGGAAAGAAAGAGAAAAAGAGGAACACATTATAATATATACGCGCGCATATGGATGCGCGAGAGAGAAAAAAACAAAGAAGGATAAAAAGGAAAGAGGAAGAAGGAGATACTTAAAATGAAACGGGAGAGATTTTGACAAAACAGGAAGGAAGAGGCAGAGGGAGAAAAAGCGGGTGTAAAATATTGGAAACAAGCGAAGAGAGACTCGTAGAGAAACGGGACGATCATCGTAGAGAAACGGGACGATCTCCGTAGAGAAACGGGACGTTTCTCGTAGAGAAAAAAAACAAAAAAGGCAATTGATTGAAAACCAGATAATTACAAAACACAAGATTGTACACTTATTTTATTAAGAAACAAGAGGAAAGGGAGGAAAACAAAAGAAAATAGAAATGGAAAAATACACACAGATACTAAGCTAAGATTTATAGTATAGACAACACATATATAACACGCAAAATACCAATATCATACTGGTAATAATATACCTTTCTTATAGTCACAACATCCGGATGTTCTACTCAAAAACACCCGGATGTTGTTATAGAAAACATCCGGGTGTTGTGGTTTCTTTATCTTTGAGTTATTCTCATATCGAAGCTATCGCTTACATATATAAAGGTATATTGCTAAGGATAAGAGCATTGTACAAGTTGGATATTCTCTATAAAAACAGAAAGAATACAAGTTTTTTTGTAGAATCTCATTTATAAGCAATGTGCTTCTCTCATAATAATGGCTTAATATGGACCGGCAAAGTGTATTTGACAGAATCGGATTGAAGAATATGAATGGAGGACGAGAAAAAAGAAAAAAACTTTCCTCTACGGTAAAACTATACAAAAGAAGAATAATACCGATGGAAAGGTTTCATTTGAAAGAACTTACCTAATTACTTATTGAACTAAAAATAAGTTCTCAAAATCTCTAATTAAAGTAATATAAGAATATAGCAATCCCCTCGAGCGCCTTCTTAGGCTGATCTTTAATCTCAATAACAAATTTGATTTCAGCTTTTGCCACACCGCGCAGATTGGTCAGAGAATGAAGGCTTGCCACCATACGAACACTCTGTCCGGGTAGTACAGCCTGCCCGAACTTCATCTTATCCATACCGTAATTTATCATCATCTTCAGGTTATTCACTTCAATAATCTGGTTCCACATATAAGGAAGCAACGATAAAGTAAGATAACCATGAGCAATGGTACTATGATACGGGCTTTCTACTTTGGCACGCTCTGTATCGACATGAATCCACTGATGATCCAAAGTTGCATCGGCAAAAAGATTAATACGTTCCTGCGAAACTTCCAAATAATCCGAAACTCCGATTTGTTGACCTACTAACTTTTCAAATTCCTCATACGAATTGATAATAACCTTCTCCATATTTCTTATATTAAATTGATATTTTACAAAAAAAACATTTTAGTACGTACTGTCACATACGTACTAAAATGCCACAAAGATATAATTTTTTTGGATTAAGCAGGAATTTTTATATGACAGACGTTTCGTATGCACTGGTCAACATTTCATAATCGGCATCTGTATACTCTCCTTTTTCCCGTACTTTCTGTGCTTGCTTGATGAAAGTTTCAACTTGTGCCAAGAATGCCTGATAAGCTTTCATATCGTTTTCGTGTCCAGCTACGACAGGAAGTTTTCTGGCTGCCTCCAATTGCCCGGTAAGTTCGGTTATTTTCAGGTCAATGCGTGCAGTTTCCATCACAACATGCTTACGGGCATACAAATTAATAATACTCTGCATCGTGGATGCCATTTTACGAACAGACATAATTTGCTCTTTCAACGGGCTGTCTGCCAGAAGCACCTGTTCAGCCTGTTCGGTAAAAGGACTCAGAATATCAAAAACATTCATTTTATACTCGGCCATCTCTATACTCAGCCGATAACTCGTTTCGAGAAGCTGGTTCGCCTTAGTATAATCCTTTGTTTTCAAATAAGACAAATAGGTATTGAAATTGGAATAGAACTGAGCTCTTGAACGAAACAGACCTGCATAATTCTGTTTCAGGTTCTGACGGGTCTCTTCGTTAAAGCAAGTACCCGGATTCATCAGCATCACAGTATCTTTCTCAGAAATGGCAGGAGGTGCAATGGGCGTAAGAGCAGGAGCTTTACCTTTCTGTTCCATATATCCCAGAACGGCATTTACGTCTTTCTCATTCACTACATCTTTCAATACACTAAGAGAAGTGTTGTAATACTTAACTACTTCCATTGCATCTTCTACATTTGCCGTACTCACAGAAGTAGTTGATTGACTCTTATTTCCTCCCGAACAAGAGGCCAGCAAAAAGGCACCGATCAGTGCTCCAAATAATAATAAATTCTTTCTCATAATTCTTTTCTTTAATAATTTTATAAACAAGATAAGCCAAAAGACAGGCGACATTGCACTAATAACAATATAAGTGACGTTTTGCTTTCGGATATTTTATAAATTTAAAAAAGAAGCAGATATTTATCATATAAACAAAAAAAGGCTACGCATCACGCGCAGCCAATCCTTGTTAACCTTAAATCTAATACTTATGAAAAAAACACTGTACAAAGATACCGATTCTCAGGAAATCAACAAATTTCAGAACCTTTAAAGGCCATATTATAACATGGTTTAATGGTAAAGAGATTGTGTTAACACTTTAGACTTATTACGTTAACAATTAACATATACATTCACAATCCGGAGAGGTAATATATGGACATAAAAAAAGGCTATCTATCCCAGACAGCCAATCTTTGTTAACCTTAAATCTAATACTATGAAAAACACAATACAAAGGTACGTATTTTTAGGAAACCTCCAAATATCCTGGCCATAACGGGGCTTATTATAACATGGTTTAATAGAATCGATCTGCCATTAACACATTCAGCGCATTTCGTTAACATTTAACGGATTTATAAACAAATGAGCAGATAAAAGAATGGCAGATGCAAAAGTCACTAATGAAAACGGAAATCGTATTAAACCGAGATATAGAAAAATAACTTTTTCTTATAGCTGATTGTTTTAAAAGGGAAGAACCCACATAAACCCATTCTATCATGAACAGATTTGAAAATAAAGTAGCCATCATTACCGGTGCAGCCAGCGGTATTGGAGAGGCAACCACCCGTCGTATCGTATCCGAAGGAGGGAAAGTAATAATCGCTGATTATTCCAAAGAAAAGGCTGACAAGTTGGCTGCCGAACTAACCCAGTCCGGAGCAGATGTGCGTGCCACTTATTTCTCGGCAACTGTACTTCAAAGTAGTAAAGAACTGGCAGAATTTGCCATGAAAGAATATGGACAGGTAGATGTACTGGTAAATAATGTAGGCGGAACTGATCCCAAACGAGATGGTAATATCGAGAAACTGGACATAGACTATTTTGACGAAGCATTCCACCTTAACCTATCCTGTACAATGTATCTTTCACAACTCATTATACCCATAATGAAGGTACACGGTGGAGGTAATATTGTTAATGTGGCTTCCATCAGCGGAATTACTGCTGATGCAAGCGGTACACTTTATGGCGCAAGTAAAGCCGGAGTAATTAACTTGACCAGATACATCGCCACACAAGTAGGCAAAAAGAACATCCGTTGCAACGCCGTAGCTCCCGGACTTGTACTCACTCCTGCCGCTTTAAACAACATGAATGAAGATGTACGTAATATTTTCCTAGGACAGTGCGCTACTCCTTATCTGGGAGAACCGCAGGACATCGCAGCTACTATTGCCTTTCTGGCCTCGGAAGATGCACGATACATCACCGGACAAACCATAATAGCAGATGGAGGACTGACCATACATAACCCGACAGTAGAATTGGCATAACCTCCTTCAACATATCATATACTATATTTTTCTTAAAACTAACCACTCAGCCTGTTTAAACTTTCCTCTTAAAAGCTCTCTTCAGCTTATCCCAAGGAAATTTTAAACAGGCTTTTAAAATTTATTTTCTTTTTCCTTTTGATAATGCTAACTTATCACTATTTCAATTCACTGGATGGATTAATAGCAGCTTATATCCAGCAACACGATTACTGGATAAACTTCGACGAACAACTGCCGGACAAAGAGCACATAGGCGAATTTATCAAAGAAATATTCAAAAGACAAATTGCTATGCTAAGACAAGACTACACACTCCGAAGGTTATACCGATGGGAATTGACATCCAACAATACTTTTATAAAAGAACTATGGGAAAAGAGGGAAGCAAAGAGAGTATGGCTGGCGGATACTGTCGGCAAACTATCTAAACATCCTCAGAAAGAAACCGCAGCAATGGCAAGTATTTTCACTGCTGCAATCAGCTATCCTAGTTTGCTGGAAGAAGAGTGTTCGATTTTTAACGGGATTAACATTCAGACCGAGGACGGCTGAAAAGAATTGGAAAAAGGCATTAATATACTGATAGCTATTTGATTAGAAAAACGTTAAAAAAGGAAATGAACAAGATGACGATAATAGGAATCTGCATTTTGGCCCTGTTATCGGATAGATGTAACAAAGATCTGATAGAGCAAATGCAATGCGAAGTAATTCACCAAACAGAAAAAAAATCCCGGTAGTATTGTTGCGTATGGGATACGCCAAAGTAGCGCCCTACCCTCTCAAAAAAGAGAGAAATGAAGTAATTATATCTGAGTAGAGTAGCGTTTCTTCTCAACAAATACTAACTTTATAGTGTTTTCTTAAAAAAAGACCTACAGATGATGATTCATACCATACTCGATACAGACCTCTACAAGTTTACCACTTCGTATGCTTATATAAAGTTGTTTCCCTATGCAATGGGGACTTTTAGTTTTAAAGACAGAGATGAAACAGCCTACACAGAAGTATTTCTGAGTAAACTGAAAACAGAAGTGGCCAACCTGGCTAAAGTGACATTGGCTGATAAAGAACTGGAATATATGACCCGTAACTGCAGATTCCTACCACCGGTATACTGGGAATGGCTCTCTTCTTTCCGGTTCCAACCGGAGAAAATAGACATCCATCTGGATAAAGAACATCACCTGAATATCGAAATAACGGATTACCTCTATAAATCGACACTTTACGAAGTACCATTGCTCGCCATTGTTTCAGAAATAAAAAACCAGATACAGGGAAACGTAGCCAACACGGAAGAGATAATCTGCAAACTATCCGAAAAGGTGGTACTCTCAAATGAACATCAGTTGTCATTCTCTGAATTTGGTACACGAAGGCGGTTTTCTTTTGATGTGCAGGACAGAGTGATAAGCTATTTAAAAAAGTCTGCACACTACTGCACAGGCACATCAAACTGCTACTTTGCTATGAAGTATGAGATGAAGATGATGGGAACGCATCCACACGAATGGTTCATGTTTCATGGAGCGCAGTTCGGTTACAAACATGCCAATTACATAGCACTGGAAAACTGGGTAAATGTGTATGACGGCGATCTGGGTATCGCACTGTCCGACACTTATACTTCTGACATCTTCTTGACTAATCTCAGCCGCAAACAAGCAAAACTATTTGACGGTGTACGATGCGATTCGGGAAATGAATTAGAGTTCATCGATAAACTGACTGCACGCTACAAAGAACTTGGTATCGATTCAACCACTAAAACAATTGTATTCAGCAATGCACTCGACTTTGGCAAAGCACTGGAAATACAGGAATATTGTCGTGGAAAAATAAGATGCGCCTTCGGTATAGGGACCAATCTGACGAATGATACCGGATTTAAACCTTCTAACATTGTAATGAAGCTAACCCAATGTAAAATGAATGTCAATCAGGAATGGCGCGAATGCGTAAAACTGTCTGATGATATAGGAAAACATATCGGTAGCCCGGAAGAAGTGCGGGCATGTTTATACGATTTACGACTGGAATAACCGATACTCCTGTGGAGCCATTCCAACGCTTAAATAACAAGTATAAATAAGAAAAATCTATGTAGATACAGACTTTTCGGGCAACTCCTTAAAAGAGTTGTCTGATCTTCTCCCGTTCTCCGACAAACCATACCAGATCACCTAACAGAAAAGTAGCATCCTTATCCAGAGGAACCAGCTCACCATTCCGCTCAATAGCTACAACAATGCTATCATACTTTTCACCCAAGCGGGATTGGACAATGCTTTTATCCAGGAAATGAAAAGCCTCATTTACTGTGAAAGAGTGCAGATTCATCTCTTGGTGCATCTTTTCTGTATCCGGTACTCCTTGCGGGCTTTCTATTTCGTCACGAAACTTTTGCAGTTGCCCGTCCGTACCAACCACTGCCAGTTTATCCTGTGGATAAATCCGTTCAGAACTTTTTGGGATGTATATCTTAAGATCACCACGGACAATAGCTACCACATTCACACCAAATTCCTGCCGGAACGAAAGCTCACCCAGTGATTTGCCTATATAACGCGAATAAGGAGATACAACAACAGAGGTAAGTTCAATATCTTTATTATTGAATTCACTGTTGAAGCTCGTTTTCAACGGATGATGTTTTTTGGCAACCTCTTCCCGCAGATTAAGATTGGTTAGAAAATGAGTTTCCAGGCGCGAATATTGAGTAAGATCTTCCCGAAGGATAAGAATCAAAGCCACCACAGCTACAGCAATAACCACTCCTATCCCAATATTCAGATGAAAATAACTGATGACCACTGCTGAAATAAAGAAAATAGCAACAGAAACTCGGAACAGTACTAAAGCAACAAGACGACCGTGATTGTAGTTCTCATCTTCCCACAGTTTCAGAAATATTGCAGAAGAATTGTACTTATTGGAGATAAGCGCCCACAAAAAAGGAGTCATGAGTAAAAGAGTAGCCAGACACATCGCTAAATTGACCCATATCGTCACAGGAGTAAACAGTTCACTGACAGCAGGATATAGCGTTTTTACAGACAATAGCCAGATAGCAGTGAGCAATACACTATAAATAATGACTCTGCCAACAATGTTTTTTAATAGTTTCTTCCAATCACTATCGTGATTCACAGTCTTTTTACCGGAAGCATAACGAGCTAACATTTCCTGAACTTTGGGTGGTAATACTTTATAAAGCCATTCGGCAAAAGGATTTGCCAGGCGAATAAAATAGGGAGTAGTGAAAGTTGTAATAACAGATACAGCCACAATAATCGGAGAAATAAACGGATCAAGTACTTTGAGAGAAACACCTAAGCCGGCAATGATAAAAGCGAATTCTCCGATTTGTGCCAAACTGAACCCGGATTTGATGGAAATATTCAGTGACTCTCCCGACAAAAGAACACCCAATGAAGAGAATATGGCTTTACCGATAATGGTGACCAGTGTAATAATAATAACCGGCCAGGCATATTCAACCAATACAGCCGGATTGACCAACATACCGACAGACACAAAGAAGATTGCTCCAAAGAGATCTTTCACCGGTTGTATAATATGCTCAATATGTTCCGCCTCAATCGTTTCAGCTAAAATAGAACCCATAATAAACGCACCTAAAGCTGCCGAGAATCCGGTATAGGTAGCCAGCACTACCATTCCCAAACAAAGCCCGAGAGAAACAATCAGAAGTGTTTCGTTATTCATCAGCTTCTTTGCTTTTTTCAGGAAAGCCGGAAGGATAAAAATACCGATAAGAAACCACAGTATCAGGAAGAAAACAACCTTAAGCACACTTACCAACAACTCTTCACCCACAAAATCTTTGCTTACTGCCATCGTAGAAAGAAGAACCATCATCAGAATAGCAATCAGATCCTCCACAACCAGTGTACCGAATACAATACCTGTAAACCGCTGGCTACGCAACCCTAAATCATCGAAAGCCTTGATAATAATGGTAGTGGATGACATAGACAGCATTCCACCCAGAAAAATAGAATTCATGGTACCCCATCCCAGCAGATATCCCACCATATAACCTATCAGCAACATACTGATAACTTCAGTAGTTGCCGTGATAAAGGCTGTTGACCCCACATTGATAAGTTTCTTGAAACTAAACTCCAGACCGAGAGCAAAAAGCAGAAACACAACTCCTATTTCGGCCCAGATATTAACATTTGCTATATCCCCTACAGTAGGGAAAATATGGACATAAGGACCAGCCAGTAATCCGGCAACAATATAGCCTAAAACTAAAGGTTGCTTTAACCATTTAAACAATAAAGTTATAATACTTGCGGATATCAATATCAGTGCAAGGTCGGCAATCAAAGTTGGTAAATGCGACATGAAATGTATTTTTATAGGTTTTTATTTTGCATAAGGTCACGTACCTCATTTAAAACAACAAAAAAAGAGGGCATTGTGTTTCAACTGTCAGGCTTTTACACCTGCTTTTTTATTCAGACTGCACAAAAAGTAAACTTTCGTGCAAAAAAGATTCGTCCTATTCAATAATTCTCTATATTTGCGCACGATTTGGTTCGGAATCCGTGGTCAACGGATGAAGATTAAAAGGGAATCGGGTGTAACTCCCGGACAGTCCCGCTGCTGTGAAGCTCTATAGAACATCTTATAAATTAACCAGATTCGCGCCACTGACGGAGGTAAAAAATCCATCGGGAAGGCCTGTAAGATGAGAGTCAGTCAGAAGACCTGCCAGTCAAAATTTATACTTTCTCACCTCGTGGGTTAGGAAAGAAAGTATCGCCGTTTAGCCCCAAATCTTAGAAATACTGTGTTTTCACCGGGTGGAGTGTGTCCACAGGGTGGAAAAGCACTAATACGTATATGCATTTAATTGAGAAATGAATATGATAAAAAGAATCTTAGTTGCCAATCGCGGAGAAATAGCCGTGAGAGTAATGCGCTCCTGTCGGGAAATGGAAATAGCAAGTATCGCTGTTTTCTCAGAAGCAGACCGCACCGCAAAGCATGTGCTCTATGCCGATGAAGCTTATTGCATCGGTCCGGCCGCATCAAAAGAGAGTTATCTGAATATAGAAAAGATCCTTGAAGTGGCGAAGATGTGCCATGCAGATGCCATACATCCGGGATATGGCTTCTTATCGGAAAATGCCACATTCGCCCGCCGTTGCCAGGAAGAAGGGATCATCTTTATCGGTCCGAATCCGGAAACGATGGAGGCAATGGGAGATAAAATTGCTGCCCGTATCAAAATGATTGAAGCGGGCGTTCCGGTAGTTCCAGGTACGCAGGAAAACCTGAAAAGCGTGGAAGAAGCCGTAGAACTGTGCAACCAAATAGGCTATCCGGTAATGCTGAAAGCTTCTATGGGCGGTGGCGGAAAAGGGATGCGACTGATCCACAATGCTAATGAAGTAGAAGAAGCCTACACTACAGCCAAAAGCGAATCGCTCTCCTCATTTGGAGACGATACCGTATATCTGGAGAAATTCGTTGAGGAACCACATCACATTGAATTTCAGATTCTGGGTGATAAACACGGAAATGTAATTCATCTATGTGAACGTGAATGTTCCGTACAACGCCGTAACCAGAAAATCGTAGAAGAAAGTCCTTCGGTATTTATAACCCCCGAATTACGCAAAGATATGGGCGAAAAGGCAGTAGCTGCCGCCAAAGCCGTCAACTATATCGGTGCAGGAACAATTGAGTTTCTGGTAGACAAACACCGCAACTACTACTTCTTAGAAATGAATACCCGCTTGCAAGTAGAACATCCGATTACAGAGGAAGTTGTGGGAGTAGACCTGGTAAAAGAGCAAATCAAAGTAGCAGATAATCAGGTGTTGAAGTTAAAACAAGAGGATATCAAACAACGCGGACACGCCATTGAATGTCGTATCTGCGCAGAAGACACCGAAATGAACTTCATGCCCAGTCCGGGAGTGATCAAACAGATTACTGAACCAAACGGCATCGGTGTACGCATTGATAGCTACGTATACGAAGGATATGAGATCCCTATCTACTATGATCCGATGATTGGTAAACTGATTGTATGGGCTACCACCCGCGAATACGCCATTGAGCGCATGCGCCGGGTACTCCACGAATACAAACTGACAGGAGTGAAAAACAACATCAGTTACCTGCGTTGTATCATGGATACTGCCGACTTTGTAGAAGGGCATTATGACACCGGTTTTATTGCAAAGAATGGCGAAGCACTGCAAAAGTGTATCACCCACACCAGCGAACGTTCTGAAAAGATTGCCATGATTGCCGCCTATATGGATTATCTGATGAATCTTGAAGAAAATAGCGGATCGGCTACCGATAACCGTCCGATCAGTAAGTGGAAAGAATTCGGACTACATAAAGGGGTATTAAGAATATAATAATGTGCCAATTGGCTGCGCTGTATTGCCGAAAAACATTGCTACATTGGCATATTAGCATATTGGCACATTGACATATTTATTGGCACATTATTTAAATGATTAATTATGGAAATTCATATAGGAAACCGTGTGGCCGAGATAGAATTGGTCAGCAAGGAAGATAATAAAGTGGTACTTACCATAGACGGACAGACGTTTGAAGCAGATGTAGTAATGGCAGAAAACGGAACCTGTAACATCCTGATGGATGGACACAGCTCCAACGCACAGCTGATTCGCGGTGAGAACGGAAAGAGTTATAAGGTAAATACACACTATAACAGTTACAATGTAGAAATTGTAGATAGTCAGGCAAAATACCTCCGTATGCGCAAAAAGGGAGATGAAGAACAGAACGACCGCATCACCTCTCCAATGCCGGGCAAGGTTGTGAAAATTCCCGTTAGTGTGGGCCAGGAAGTAAAAGCCGGAGACACCGCCATTGTCATTGAAGCAATGAAAATGCAAAGTAACTACAAAGTAACTTCGGACTGTCGCATTAAAGAAATACTGGTGCAGGAAGGTGATAGCATCACCGGTGACCAGACATTAATAACCCTTGAAACCATAGAGTAAAATGGAAGAAATAAATAAAGCATATGCCGCGTTTAAAGAACGTGACCGCATCGCATCCCTTGGTGGAGGTGTCGATAAGATAGAAAAGCAACACGAAAGTGGAAAAATGACTGCCCGCGAACGTATTGACATGCTGCTGGACAAAGGTACTTTCGTTGAACTGGATAAGTTAATGGTGCACCGGTGTACCAACTACGGCATGGACAAAAACAAGATTCCCGGAGATGGCATTGTGTCCGGTTATGGAAAAATAGACGGCCGCCAGGTCTTTGTTTATGCCTATGACTTCACGGTGTATGGTGGTTCACTCTCGGCATCCAATGCAAAAAAGATCGTAAAAGTGCAGCAATTAGCATTAAAAAACGGAGCTCCCATCATCGCTTTAAACGATTCGGGCGGTGCCCGCATCCAGGAAGGTATCGAAAGCCTTTCGGGCTATGCTGATATCTTCTATCAGAACACAATGGCAAGTGGAGTAATTCCGCAGATTTCTGCCATTTTGGGTCCATGTGCCGGTGGTGCCTGTTACTCTCCCGCACTGACGGACTTTATCTTTATGGTAAAAGAAAAGAGCCACATGTTTGTGACAGGCCCGGATGTAGTAAAAACGGTGATCCACGAAGAAGTGAGTAAAGAGGAATTGGGTGGTGCAATGACACATAGCAGCAAAAGCGGAGTGGCTCATTTCATGGCCAACAGCGAAGAAGAGTTGCTGATGAGTATCCGCGAATTGCTTTCTTTCCTGCCACAAAACAATATGGACGAGGCTAAGAAGCAAAACAGTACCGATGATATCAACCGTGAAGATACATCACTGGATACAATTGTCCCGGCTGACCCGAACGTACCGTATGATATGAAAGATATCATTGAGCGTGTGGTAGACAACGGCTATTTCTTTGAAGTAATGCCCAACTTTGCCAAGAATATCCTCATTGGTTTTGCACGTTTGGGCGGACGCTCGGTAGGTATCGTAGCCAATCAGCCGGCTTATCTGGCAGGTGTGCTTGATATTGATGCCAGTGACAAGGCAAGCCGTTTCATTCGTTTCTGCGACTGTTTCAATATTCCATTGATCACCTTTGAAGATGTTCCGGGATTCCTGCCGGGATATACGCAAGAGAATAACGGTATCATACGCCATGGAGCAAAGATTGTATATGCATTTGCAGAAGCAACCGTACCTAAGATCACAGTTATCACCCGTAAAGCATACGGTGGTGCCTACATCGTAATGAACTCCAAGCAGACCGGAGCAGACGTAAACTTTGCTTATCCAAGTGCTGAAATTGCGGTAATGGGTGCTGATGGAGCGGTAAATATTCTGTTCCGTAAAGCAGATGCAGAAACAAAAGCAAAAGAGCTGGAAGCCTATAAAGAAAAGTTTGCCAACCCTTATCAGGCTGCCGAATTGGGCTTCATTGATGAAATAATCCTGCCGAAGCAAACCCGTAAGCGTTTGATCCAGGCTCTGGAAATGACAGAAAATAAGATGCAGACCAATCCGCCTAAGAAGCACGGAAATATGCCGTTGTAGAGCTTATTTAGTTGAAAGTTGAGAGTTGAAAATTAGCTACGCTCAACTTTCAACTAAATACGAGAATAATAGCCAGCTAAACAGGTAATATAGCCATTTCCTCAAATATCGTAACACTCTATCTTTGCACCATGAGATCAAAAACAAAAAGGAGTGTCTATCGTTATAAAATGGTCAACGTTGAGTCAGAATCTCTGCAAAGCTATTGAGATGACGTTCGTCCGTACCACAACAGCCTCCACAAATTTTTAATGGGAAATCCCAGAGTAACGTCATCAATCTGTCTGCCAGCTCTTCGGGAGAAGAAGATTCCAGATGGGTACACCCTTCCAATTCTTCGGGAGTTAATACGGAAGCATTAGCCTGAAGCCCCTGAAAGCGTTCGCGCACCAGAGGAGTATCATTATGCGAATGTGATAAAGCCTGGTGCAGCACATCGGGATGTACACAGTTTGCCATATAGCAAAGTGGACGGGTGGTTGCCTCTTTATCTATTGTATCAATAGCATCATGGATAAAACTTCCATCCAACAACCGTCCGTCACGACGAATCATAAAGCTGATGATATAGGGTAATCCGGTTGCTGCCATTGCATTGGCCATACCAATGGTCTCGGTGAGTTGAGGCATAATGCCTGCAAACAAATAGTCGGCGCCTGCCTCAGCCAGGGCACGAACAGTAGGATAATGAAATTGTGTTGCTTCTTCCACCGAGAGATGATAGCGTCCATCATAAGCATCGCCCCGGCAACCGGCCAAACCACCAATATAGACGGGAGTAGAAGCTGTACCGCGAAGTTCCGAAAGAAAGGCAACGTTGTCCCGCAATATATCCCGGTTGCGGTAAACCGAACCGGATATTCTTTCTGTATTAGCTCTGCGGGTAGGTGTCATCAGCATCAAAGGCAACTGATGCCGGGTGGCAATGTCAATGTATTGTTTATAAATGCCTGCCAGGACTTCACGGTAAGAATCATTATAGATTAAAGCAGCATGGATAAGATCTTCATCCAAGGGGATATGAAACTCACGACGCAAACGCTCTACAACGGCTCCTTCGGTAAGAATACAAGGAGAAGTCCGGTAAGTACCAACAAAAGATAACTGATTCATGCAAAGTAAGTTTTTAGGTTTTTATTTCGTATTCGCCGACAAATATAGGGTTTATTCTCACAGTCCGGTTGTCCGTTCTTGCTAAATTCACATCCCTTTATAATCTTTCAGAAAACCTTCCATTAACCATTTCGCCAATGCCTGCCGGTTGGAAGGAATAACCAGTCGTCTTTGGTCAAGTGTGTTCTGGATATTACCCAGTTCTACAAATACAGATACGGGAGTTGTATGAGCCAATACATATAGATTCCGCCCACTCACTGTTCCGGAGAAACCGCGGTTTGGTTGATGTTTTCCATACTTCGACTCAAAAGTGTCTTTCATATTATTCGCCAATCGTTTACTATCAGCTTTGCGGTTGGAGTGGTAGAAAAATACATCCGTCTGCGTTCCTTTACTACGGCTATCTACATGAATAAAGATGGCACGGCAATACTTATAGTTTTTACGGTCATTGCGATACAGGGCATTTATTTTGTCACATCGCTGTTGCAGACGTTGCACCTGATTCAAGGGAATGGGGTCTCCCATACAAGTCTCCCGTTTACTGTTAGAAAGGTAAGCATCGTCACGGATTCCGTCTTTGGCATCCTGAATAATGATATGTACTTCTGCTCCTTCCTGCATCAGGTTACGTGCCAGACGCAGAGCAATATCATAGGCATATTCATCCTCGTGAAGCTCGTGCTTCCCCACCCTGCCAATAGCTCCGGGATCAGGTCCGCCATGCCCGCTGACTACATAAAAACAGGCACCAGCCAGGCGACTGGAGGTTACTTTTGTGTTTGCCAGCAATTTTCCGAAGAGAGGTTCATTGATTTCTGTCCGCCGTGCAGGTTTGGGTTTATCCTGCTTCTCAACGTTTTTTCCGGCAGGAGCAGACTTAGCCGTAGCAGCAGATACAGAACTTTTTGCAGGAGGAATCAGATAGGTAACTCCCATTTTAAGTGTTTTATCTTTTCCTAATTTAGCTTTGTTCAACTCAACAAAATCATCATAGTACTTCTTGGGAGCACGATTGTGGCGCAGTAGGAAAGACGAAATTCCTTCACCGGCTTTCGGAGTAGCTTTCTGCTGCGCCCACATATCCGGGGCAACAAACAGAAAAGAGATAAACAGAAAAAGACAGAGGAGACGATTCATATTTAATTGAAAATTGAAAGTTGAAAGTTGAAAATTATTTAATTGACAGTTATTCAGTTGACAGTTATTCAATTGACAGTTATTCAATTGACAGTTGACAATTGACAGTTGACAGTGGGCTGCGCGGATACGAGTTATGTGTTCAATGTCAATAGGTAACCGTTCGTTGAACAATTGCCAACTGGATAACTGTCAATTGTCAACTGTCAACTGTCAACTGTCAATTAAATAATTGTCAACTGTCAATTGAATAACTCCGCAAAGATAACCTTTTAAACCAATTATTTTCTCTACTTTTGCATCGATATAACTTTTTTAAGGCAATAAATCTGAAAACCCAATAACAATTATGGCAAAACAATTCAAACCCGAAACCCTGTGTGTACAAGCAGGATGGACTCCTAAAAAAGGGGAGCCACGTGTGCTGCCCATCTATCAGAGTACTACTTTCAAATATGAAACCAGTGAGCAGATGGCCCGTTTGTTTGATCTTGAGGATAGTGGTTATTTCTACACCCGCCTGCAAAACCCGACCAACGATGCCGTAGCTGCCAAGATTGCTGCACTCGAAGGAGGTGTAGCTGCTATGCTGACTTCCAGCGGGCAGGCAGCCAATTTTTATGCCATATTCAACATTTGCCAGGCAGGCGATCATTTTGTTTGTTCATCGGCCATCTACGGCGGTACATTCAACCTGTTCGGAGTGACGATGAAGAAGCTGGGTATTGATGTTACTTTTGTCAATCCCGATGCCAGTGAGGAAGAAATCTCCGCGGCTTTCCGCCCTAACACCAAGGCACTGTTTGGCGAAACAATCTCCAATCCGTCTCTCGAAGTACTGGATATCGAAAAGTTTGCCCGCATCGCCCATAGCAATGGCGTTCCGTTGATTGTAGACAATACATTCCCTACTCCTATCAACTGCCGCCCGTTTGAGTGGGGAGCAGACATCGTGGTACACTCTACTACCAAATACATGGATGGACATGCCACCAGCGTAGGCGGCTGTATCGTAGACAGTGGCAACTTCGACTGGGATGCCCATGCCGATAAATTCCCCGGACTTTGCACACCGGATGAGTCTTACCATGGATTGACCTACACTACCTCTTTTGGTAAAATGGCATATATAACCAAAGCTACTGCCCAACTGATGCGCGACTTAGGCAGTATCCAAAGCCCGCAGAATGCTTTCCTGTTGAATTTAGGACTGGAAACGTTGCATCTCCGCATGCCTCAGCATTGTGGCAACGCACAGAAAGTAGCTGAATATCTTTCTAAAAACGACAAAGTAGCCTGGGTGAACTATTGTGGTCTTCCGGGAAACAAATACTACGAACTGGCTCAGAAATATATGCCGAACGGTTCCTGCGGTGTTATCTCTTTCGGACTGAAAGGCGGACGCGAAGTATCTATCAAATTTATGGATTCACTGCAACTGGCTGCTATCGTGACTCATGTGGCAGACGCCCGTACATGTGTACTGCATCCTGCGAGCCACACACACCGTCAGCTGACTGATGAGCAACTCATGGAAGCAGGTGTACGCCCGGACTTGATCCGCTTCTCGGTGGGTATAGAAAGTGCCGAAGACATTATTGCGGATATTGAGCAGGCGCTGAACGCATAAGCCTATACATTATATTATATAAAAGGAAGAGACACGAAGCAGATTGACTTCATGTCTCTTCCTTTTTATAATAGTAATCATTCACCAAAGTAGTATCTTTGTGAGGAGTAAAGTAATATTACCACAGTAATAGAATAGAGAAGACAAAAACTCTATTCTATAACAAGTTAATAATCAATAGCTTTACAACCATATTTTCTCCCCGGAGCCGAACAGCCTCCTCCTCGGAGCCGAGCAACGTCCTCCCCGGAGCCGAGAGACCTTCTCCTCGGAGCCGGGCAATACGCACGGCTTGGGGATGGAAGGCCATGTAAAATAATATAACTCTCCATTCCAAGTAGTTGGTTATTGAGTTCAAAGCTGTACAAAAATGAGCAGAACTCACCACAGAGTAGCACAGAGTTCCACAGAGTATTATTTATCTGATAAAACGCGGATTAACACAGATAAACACAGATTAAAAGACTGTAGTTCTTTATCTTAGATTTGTTTCCCTTTGCGAGAATCTGTGTTAATCCGCGTTTCAATAAAGATTTAAAACTCCGTGTCCTCTGCGTCCTCTGTGGTGAAATAAACTCCTCATCCTTTCTGCGTTATCGGCAAGCACTTATCAATATAGCGGATATCATCCACTTTAAAGAATCCACGCAGCAACGAATAAGCAAGCAACCGTTGCGTGGCATAGGAAGCGCCACGCAAACAGTTCTCATAAAGGATAGTGAGTATTTCCATCGCCAAACGGTCGGGATTGACATCAGCCACCAACACCCCGCAAGCCTTGCAAAGGTTCAGCGCATCGGCCAGTTGCTGCAACCAGAAAGTCTTTTCACGTTCCATCATAGGTTGATAATCGGGATCCCCCGCCAGATCAAACAACAATGTGCTGCCCTGATAATGTATCAGCGATGTGTAAACATCCATCGTACGGAAAAGAATCTCCGTACAGGAATACTCTTCTCTTTTCTGCCAGGCAAGCAGCCGGTTATGCTTCTCGGCAGCAAACTCTGCCAGGCAGATACGCACCAGGCAGACTTTGCTGGGAAAAAGCTGATAAAGCGTCCGTTTAGACATGCCCATGCCCTGAGCAATAAGGTCCATTGTCAAACGACTGACACCGTGCAGAATCATCTCCTGCTTGGTATAATCAATAATTTGGCGACGAGCAGTTTCGGGCTTCATTTCATTCCTCCTCTTTTTACATTCTTCCGCCACCAAGAGCCTGATACAATGTAATAACTCCCTGGATTTCGGTGAAACGGTTAGCTACCTGAGAAAGTTGTGCATTGAGCAACGTCTGTTGGGCAGTCAATACTTCCAGATACGTGGTATTGCCATGCTTCATCAACAAACGGGTGCTTCGGGCGGCATTTTCCAGTGAGGCAACCTGTTTAGTGAAATACTCCGATTTATCACGGGCTGTCTGATATTGTACCAGTGCATTGTTAACCTCGCTACCTGCATTGAGCAACGTCTGTTCAAAGCTGAGACGTGCCTCCTCCTGCTGTGCCTTCGCTATTTTGAGCTGGGCGATATTCTGTCCCCGGTTGAACAACGGCTGCGTCAACGACGCAACTGCCGTAGCAATGAACTTACCCGGATTGACAATCAGAGCACCTGCCGAGTTGGTCCATCCGGCACTACCACTCAACGTGATAGAAGGATAGAAAGCCGAACGCGCACTATTGGTTGTATAAAAAGCCTGTGCCAAAGCCTGCTCTGCACTGCGCACATCGGGACGGTTGGCAAGCATCTGAAGAGGTACACCAACGAAGAGCTCTTCGGGCAATTGCTGCCCTTCGAGCTTGCCGCGCCGAATGTTCTGAGGCACATCAAACAGCAACAAGGAAAGGGCATTCTCCACTTGATTGATCTGCTCTTTCAAATCGAGCAGCGATGTACGGATATTATAATAGGTAGCTTCGGTCTGCGCCAACCCTGCTTCGGTCACCATACCGGCTGCTTTCATAGCACGGGTGGCAGTCACACTCTCCGCCCAGGCAGCCTCGGTGGCTGTAGATATTTCAAGCTGGGCGTCGAGCATCAGCAGAGTATAATAATTGTTGGCAACGGCCGACACCAGTTGGGTCTGCACCGCCTGTTCATACTCCCGACTCTGCGCAAGAACCGCCTTTGCACGGCGCTTGGCGTTGGTGATACGTCCGAAGAGATCAATCTCCCAGCTTGCAGAAACGGGCAATGTGTACGTCTGCGTAGCTTTCGCACCATCAAAACTACTCACCGTGCCTTGCGGAGAAAGAGAGAAAGAAGGCAGATAGGATAAACGGGCAGAAAGCAATGTAGCCTCAGCCTCTTTCACACGCAAATGGGCGGTTTGCAAATCAGTATTACGCACCAGGGCAGAGTCAATGAGCATCTGCAAGTGCGGATCTGTAAAGACCTCACGCCAGGAGAGATTTCCCAGATTAGCGGTATCGGTAGCAGACACAAGCGTATCAGTAGCCCCATAAAGCCCTTCGGGAACCTCCGTAGCAGGTTTGTATTTGGAATAAATGCCGCAACTACTCAGTATAAAAGTCGTTGCCACAGATAATAGAATTATCTTCTTCATATTTCTTTTCTTTTTAATAATTTGGTTAAGGTCATTCCTTACCGGCTTCTTGTTTTTCCCGGTCGCTCTTCACAATCTCTTCCTCAATCTGCCAATCGTGGGTAACCTGTGGCTGCACCGGACGCAAACGTTCCTGTAACCACTGGAATGCTATAAAGAGCGAAGGAACAATGAATAGCAGTGCCAGTGTACCAACCACCATACCACCTACCGTACCGGTTCCGAGTGAACGGTTACCATTGGCTCCTACTCCGGAAGCTACCATCAAAGGCAACAGACCGAAAACCATCGTAAGGACTGTCATCAGGATAGGACGGAAACGGGCTTTGGCTGCACTCAGTGCCGAAGCAATCAGCCCCATACCTGCCTTACGGCGCTCGCTTGCATATTCCGTCAGCAAGATCGCTGTCTTTGCCAACAGACCAATCAGCATGATAAGCCCCGTTTGCAAATAGATATTGTTCTCGAGTCCGAACATACGAGCAAAAAGGAAACTTCCCATGAGTCCGCAGGGTACACTCAGAAGTACGGCAAAAGGTACAATGAAGCTCTCATAAAGTGCACTCAGGATGAGGTAAATCATGAGGAAACAGATAGCAAATATGATAATCGTAGTACCACTCTGCTGGTTCTCTTCACGGGTGATGCCTCCATAATCATACCCATAGCCTTTGGGCAATGAAGTAGCGGCAGTCTCCTGCACGGCACGAATCGCGTCACCGGTACTGTAACCTTCGGCAGGCATCGCATTTACCGCAATGGAGTTGTACATATTGAAGCGGCTCAGCGATTCGGCACCATACACACGTGTCAATGTTACAAACTGGCTCAGCGGAGCCATTTCTCCATTCGCCATACGCACAAAAGTATTGTTCAGTGAAGTCTCATCCAGACGATATTCAGGATCGGCCTGTATCATTACCTTATATACTTTTGAGAACCGGTTGAAGTTGGACACATACTGCCCGCCATAATATCCGGACAAAGTACTGAGCACCTGGTCCGGCGTAATACCTGCACGCTTACATCTGGAAGCATCTACTTCTACCGACCATTGCGGATAACGTACATCAAATGTAGAATACGCCATTGCTATCTCAGGACGCTGGTTCAAAGCACCCAGATATTGCTGTGTGGTCTGGAAGAAAGTGTTTACATCGCCTCCCTGTTTGTCTTGCATATGCAGCTCGAGTGCATTACCCATACCGTATCCCGGAATCATACCCGGAGAAATAGCAAATACAGTAGCATCCTTAATATCTGCCGTAGAGCCATATACCCGGCCGATAACCGCCTGTACATTGTCTTCCTTGCCGGGACGTTCGTCCCAGGGTTTCAACTTCAGAATCAGCATACCGAACGAACTTCCCTGTCCGGACAACAATCCGTAACCTGCCACTTTCTGCACATGTGCCACCTGCGGGATATCTTCCAGACGCTTCTCGATACGTTCTATGATCGTATTCGTAGTCTTGAGTGAGCTACCGGCAGCAGTACTGACATTTACAAACACCACTCCCTGGTCTTCATCCGGTACCAACCCTGTCTTCGTGGTATTCATAAAGAACAGAAGCAAAGCTATCGAACAAGCCAGTAAAGACCATGTAAGCCATCTGCGTTTGATGAAAAACAATACGATGCCTTTGTACTTATCTACCACCACATCAAAAGCTGCATTAAATGCACGGCGGAAACGGGAAGCAAAATTATTCTTCTGTGTTCCGTCTTCATTAATATAAGGTTTCAGCAACAGGGCACAAAGCGCCGGACTCAGCGTAAGGGCGTTGACAGCGGAGATACCCACGGCAACTGCCATTGTCAATCCGAATTGCGTATAGAAGGTTCCGGAGGTACCTCCCATAAAAGATACCGGAATAAATACCGCCATAAATACCAGTGAAGAGGTAATAACCGCATTACTGATGCCTTTCATCGCATCGATACTCGCCATATAAGAGGATTTATACCCCACATCAAACCGGGCCTGTACCGCCTCGACCACCACAATGGCATCGTCTACCACCGTACCGATCACCAATACCAAAGCAAACAGCGTGATCAGGTTGATACTGAAACCCGCCAGTGCCATAAAGGCAAACGTACCGATCAAAGAAACAATAATACCGACCAACGGAATCAGCGTGGAACGAATGTCCTGCAAGAAGACATACACCACCAGGATTACCAGAATAATCGCTTCAATCAACGTCTTGACTACCTCATAAATAGAAGCATACAAGAAGTCATTGGAACTCATCAGCTGTGTAAGCTCTACCCCTTTCGGTAAATCTTTCCGGGCTTCCTCCAGAAATTTATCAATGTTATTGTTTACTTCGGTAGCATTAGAACCGGCTGTCTGGAAAATCATACAGGAAATGCCATTATGCCCATCGGTAGTACCTTTATAGGCATAGCTTTCCTGTCCTAGTTCCAGATCGGCAATATCTTTCAGCTTCAGTACTTCGCCATTGTCCGTAGAGCGGATTACAATTTCGCCAAACTCTTCGGGAGTAATCAAACGCCCTTTATACTTCATGGTATATTGGTAAGTTTCATCGGAGTTCTCACCGAACGATCCGGTAGCCGATTCAATGTTCTGTTCGGCAAGTACGGAGGTCACATCGCTCGGAATAAGTTTGTACTGCGCCATCACATCGGGTTTCATCCATACACGCAAGCTATATTCGCCACCCATAATCATCATATCACCTACTCCGGAGATACGGAGAATTTCAGGTTTCAGGTTGATACTGATATAGTTGGAAAGAAAAGTTTCATCGTAAGAATCGTCCGGACTGAACAAAGAGAACATCTGCAGGATACTGGTCTGCCGCTTGGAAGTAGTAACTCCCACCTGGGTCACTTCCGCCGGAAGCTGGCCTGTAGCCTTGGAAACACGATTCTGTACGTTTACTGCCGCCATGTCAGGGTCGGTACCCTGTTTGAAATAAACAGTAATGGAAACCGTACCGGCATTGGTGGCCGAAGAGGTCATGTAAGTCATATCTTCCACACCATTAATTGCTTCTTCCAGCGGAGAAATCACACTCTTTTGCAAAGTCTCTGCGCTGGCACCAAAATAACTGGTACTCACCATAATGGTGGGAGGAGCAATATCGGGATATTGTTCGACGGGCAACGTGAACAGTCCGATGATCCCGACAACGACAATCGTTATAGAGATGACAGCCGATAGAACCGGCCGTTCAATGAAAGTTCTTAAGTTCATTATTTTGTCTTTATTTCATTAATTACTTTGATGTACCATGCAATGCGTCTTTCGGTTGAATTGGTGTACCCTCACGAAGCAATCCCACTCCTTCTGCCACAATCACCTCACCGGATTCCAACCCGCTATCTACGATATATTCTTTCCCACCGTTCACACGGGTCACCTGCACAGGAGCCGATTGCGCCTTGCCGTCTACTACCTTATATACAAATACCTTATCCTGGATTTCATATGTAGCTGCCTGAGGAATAACAATGGCACCTGCTTTCTGCACAGGTACAATCACATTACCGGCACCACCGCTATGAAGCAACCCTCCCTCATTCGGGAATACGGCACGCAAACTGACAGTTCCCGTACTACGATCAATCACCCCGCTAATCGTCTCAATTCTTCCCTTTTCCGAATAAGCGGATTTGTCGTTCAGCAACAAATCAATAGCCGGCATCTGCTTCAATGCCTCCTCTTTTGAGCCATACTGCCTGATCAATCCTAACAACTGATTCTCAGTCATAGAGAAGTAAACATACATATCCGAATTGTCAGAAACGGTAGTCAACGCTTCAGGCAGACTGGCACTGACCAACGCTCCTACACGATAAGGCAAAGTTCCCACAACTCCATCGGCAGGACTTTTCACTACCGTATAAGAAAGGTTATTGCGGGCATTCACCTCCTGGGCCTTCACCTGTGCCAACTGTGCTTTGGCTGCCAGCAATGAGTTCTTTGCCGTGCTAAGATCGAATTCGGAAACTACATTCTGTCTGTAGAGTTCCTGCTTGCTGTCATACGTCAATTGTGCCGTTGCCAGTGTAGCCTTTGCTGCTTCCACATTGGCCAAAGCCGTCTGTAAAGCCGCTTCATAAGGCACCTGGTCTATGATAAACAATGCCTGCCCATTCTTTACCCGCTGACCTTCTGTGACACATACTTTAGTCAACGTACCACTCACTTGCGGATAAATCTCAATATCCTGCCGACCGCGAATTGTCGCCGAATATGTACTGAACAATACCCGGTCGGACGGTGATGCCGTCATCACCTCATATCCGCTTTCCATTTGTACTTGTGGTGCCTGCTTGCATCCTGCAACGGCCAAACAACATGATAGCATCACCATGTGCTTCATTCTACATACCTTTTTGTTCATAATACCCATTTAATTAATGTTCTCTACTATACAGTCGATCCTTCAACTGGTTGACTTATCTATTTGGTCGCGGCAAAGGTAGAAGGATTTCTTCGTAGAAAACTTTTCATTCCGTTCGCAGTTTTGTTCATTTTCGGAACAACACATCTCTGTTTTCAGTTAAAACTCCTATATTTGCCAGTGAAATAAAGAACAAAGTATGGAATATAAAAACCCGCTCACCGTCTCTCTGGAAAGATCTTTCATAGCCGGAACAGGCGATCTTGCTGCTTTTCACAACCGTTTAAACAAGCTCGATTGCGCTGTCATTTTATTCTGTCGCAGCGGTTGGGCACAAATTACTATCGACCTCCGGAAATATGAGATAGTAAAAAACACCCAAGTTGTTTTATTACCCGGAACCGTAATCAGTCTGGACGGAAAAAGCAACGACTTCAACCTTTCTTTTTTCGCTTCCTATGGCGAAATGTTTCGGGAAGCCTGTCTGCGGCTCGACCCACCCTTCTTTCATTACCTGAAAGAGAATCCTTGCTATACGCTCCCCGAAGATGCAACCAAAGGTATAAACGGACTTATGGATGCTACTTCTGCGATCTACATCGACTACGAAAACCGCTTTCGTAATCAGATAGCCCGTAATCATCTGCAAAGTTTTCTACTTGATATTTACGATAAAACATACCGCTACTTTACTAAAAGTGAAATTGAAGGCAGCAATCGCCAGGATGAGATCTTTGGTAAATTCATTGCTATGGTACACGAACACTGCTGTTCACAACGCGATGTAACTTTCTATGCCAACAAACTTTGTATCTCCACCAAATACCTGACAGGAATCTGCCGAAACGTAACCGGAAACTCTGCCAAGAAAATTATTGATGACTTCGCCATACTGGAAATAAAAGTATTACTCCAGTCTTCTAAATTGAACATCCAGGAAATAGCCGATAAATTGGGATTTCCGGATCAGTCCTATCTGGGCAGGTACTTCAAACGGCATGAGGGAATGTCTCCGGTGGAATACCGGAATGGGAAAGAAAAATAATGTGCCAATTATTCAATGTGCCAATATGCCAATTGCTGCGCTAAGCTAAAACACTGTTTAGTTCATAAGTGATCCGAAATGAATCAGTTTACCACAGAGGACACGGAGGGCACAGAGATATTATTTTCTCTGATGAAACGCGGATGATCGCAGATGAACGCAGATTAAAAAACTGTAGTTCTTTATTTTATCGTTATTTCCCTTTGCGAGAATTTGCGTTCATCTGCGTTTCAATAAAGATTTAAACTCTGTGCCCTCTGCGACCTCTGTGGTGAAATACCAAACAAAAAGCAGCACTGAGTGTTAGTAAGCAAAAATATCCACCTAACTAAACACTTTGACTATGATTAAATTAAAACTTGGTATATTGCTTGCTATGCTGATAGCTTCTACCACCGCCTTTGCCGGCTATGCCCCTGCCCAGGTACAGGCAGCTTTAAAAAAGATGTACCCCACTGCCAAAGACATTGCCTGGTCACAGGATGACGGTTATTATTGTGCCGACTTCATGATGAACGGCCTTGAAAAGAACGTATGGTTCAATGCCCAGGCACAATGGGCCATGACGCAGACAGAGCTGGTAAGTGTAGACCGCCTCTCTCCTGCCGTATACAATGCTTTTGCCGCCAGCGACTATGCGGACGGAATTGTTGAGGATGTCACCTACGTTGAATTTCCCAAATGGGAACCCATTATCGTTATTAAAGTGGGAAAAGCCAATATAGATATGAAATACCAGCTGTTTTATACCCCCAACGGACAACTGTTACGTACCCGGAATGTGAGTAATATGTACGATATATTGGGACCGGGAACTTTCCTGTAAATAAGAGAACGAAAAACGAAGAATAAAAAATAAAAGACAGAGTATGAAGACCGGAAAATGAATTTAGAATATATATACGTAAAAGGCACAAAAAGAGGTACTATTTCTCTCTTTTTGTGCCTTTTTGTTATTAATTTAATAGAATTTATAACAGATAGACTACAGTTTCGAACTTTTATTCCTACATTTGCAGACAAATGATAACCTTTATAAAAACGCAGTATCATGGCTAAAATAACGAAAGAGGCCGCTTTGCTCTATCATTCACAGGGCAAACCCGGTAAAATTGAGGTAGTTCCTACCAAACCCTATAGTACACAAACCGACTTATCGCTTGCTTACTCTCCCGGTGTGGCAGAACCATGCCTCGAAATCGAAAAGAACCCGCAGGATGCATATAAATATACAGCCAAAGGAAACCTGGTAGCTGTAATCTCCAACGGTACAGCCGTACTCGGTCTGGGCGATATAGGTGCACTAAGTGGCAAACCGGTAATGGAAGGTAAGGGACTATTATTTAAAATCTATGCAGGTATCGATGTGTTTGATATTGAAGTAGACGAAAAAGACCCGGACAAGTTCATCGAAGCTGTAAAAGCCATTGCACCAACTTTTGGCGGTATCAATCTGGAGGATATTAAAGCACCGGAATGTTTTGAAATAGAACGCCGGTTGAAAGAAGAACTCGACATTCCTGTTATGCACGACGACCAGCACGGAACAGCTATTATCTCCAGTGCCGGACTGATCAATGCCCTGCAAGTGGCCGGAAAGAAAATTGAAAATGTGAAAATCGTTGTAAACGGTGCAGGTGCTTCTGCCGTATCGTGTACAAAACTATACGTATCACTCGGTGCACGCCTCGAAAACATCGTAATGGTGGATAGCAAAGGCGTTATCAGCAAAGCCCGTACCGATCTGAACGAACAGAAAAGATATTTTGCCACAGACCGTACCGACATTCATACACTGGCAGAAGCCATCAAAGGAGCAGACGTATTCCTCGGCCTGTCAAAAGGAAATGTACTTTCACAAGATATGGTACGCAGCATGGCTGCCTCTCCTATCGTGTTTGCACTTGCCAACCCGACACCGGAGATTTCTTATGAAGACGCCATGGCTGCCCGTCCCGATGTATTGATGGCAACCGGACGTTCGGACTATCCGAACCAGATCAACAATGTGATTGGTTTCCCTTATATCTTCCGTGGTGCATTGGATACACAGGCCAAAGCCATTAACGAAGAAATGAAAATTGCTGCCGTGCACGCTATTGCCAATCTGGCCAAACAGCCCGTACCCGATGTAGTGAACGAAGCTTATCATGTAAACAACTTCACTTTCGGACCGGAATACTTCATTCCGAAACCGGTAGACCCACGTCTGATAACAGAAGTATCTATCGCCGTGGCCCATGCTGCCATGAAAAGTGGTGTAGCCCGTAAAAATATCGAGGACTGGGATGCTTACAGAACGCATCTTCGCGAACTCATGGGACAAGAGTCACAGCTCACCCGCCAGCTTTACGATACGGCCCGCCGTAATCCGCAACGTGTCGTATTTGCCGAAGGTGGTCACCCCAATATGTTGAAAGCTGCTGTTGAAGCAAAAGCAGAAGGTATTTGCCATCCTATTATATTAGGTAACGAAGAACGTATCGAAAAACTGGCACATGAACTTGACCTAAGCCTGGAGGGTATCGAAATTGTCAATCTGCGCCACGACCGCGAAACAGAACGCCGCGAACGTTATGCAAAGATACTGGCCGAAAAACGTGCCCGTGAAGGTGCTACGTATGACGAAGCAACGGATAAAATGTTTGAGCGTAATTACTTCGGTATGATGATGGTGGAAACCGGAGATGCAGACGCTTTCATCACCGGATTGTATACTAAATACAGTAATACAATCAAAGTGGCCAAAGAAGTAATCGGAATCCGTCCGGAATACAACCACTTCGGAACAATGCACATCCTGAATTCTAAAAAGGGAACCTACTTCCTGGCTGATACCTTGATCAACCGTCACCCGGATGCCTCTACCCTGATAGATATTGCAAAATTGGCAGACCAGACTGTGAGGTTCTTTAATCACACTCCGGTTATTGCCATGCTGAGCTACTCTAACTTCGGTTCCGACCAAGCAGGTAGTCCGCTCAAAGTGCACGAGGCTGTGGCATATATGCAGAAAGAGTATCCGGAACTGGCTATTGACGGTGAAATGCAGGTAAACTTTGCCATGAACCGTGAACTTCGTGATGCTAAATATCCGTTCACCCGTCTCAAGGGTAAGGATGTCAATACACTGGTATTCCCCAACCTCAGTTCTGCCAACTCCGGTTACAAACTGATTCAGGCAATGACTCCGGATACAGAACTGATTGGCCCTATCCAGATGGGATTGAACAAGCCTATCCACTTTACCGATATCGAAAGCTCCGTGCGCGACATTGTAAATATCACAGCCGTAGCGGTTATCGATGCGATTGTTGACAAGAAAAAAGCAGGGATATGAAACGCCCGTTATCCAAATCACAAATAGTTTGCATCATTCTGCTTTGGGTAGCGCTTTGTTACATAGTATTAGTATACACCGAGCGTATTGACGGCCCAACGATACTTATGCTTATCATTTCGGCAGCATTGGTATTCATTCCTGTCTACAAATCGCTCAAAAAGAATAAATAATATCTTTTTATTCCATATTTGCGGCATAAAATATCAAAATTGATATTTTATGCCGTTTTTCTTTATAAAATGTTTGCAAGTTCAATTTTTATGTTTACTTTTGCAACATCAAAAAGAGAGAAACAAGACAAAAGATAGTAAGGTAAGTGATTTCCTTGTCAACTTGTTCTCATCATTCATTTGTCAACTTATAAACTCAACTAATAAAAAGAAAAAAGAATTATGAATGCAGCTAAGGTATTAGAAGATTTGAAGAGAAGGTTTCCCAATGAACCGGAGTATCATCAGGCAGTAGAAGAAGTACTCGCTACTATTGAAGAGGAATACAACAAACATCCTGAATTCGACAAAGCCAATCTGATTGAGCGTCTTTGCATTCCCGACAGAGTATATCAATTCCGTGTGACCTGGGTAGACGATAAAGGCAATGTGCAGACAAACATGGGCTACCGTGTTCAGCACAACAACGCTATCGGCCCGTACAAAGGCGGTATCCGTTTCCACGCTTCAGTAAACCTTAGTATTCTTAAATTCCTTGCCTTCGAGCAAACATTCAAAAACTCACTGACTACATTGCCGATGGGTGGTGGTAAAGGTGGTTCCGATTTCTCTCCACGTGGAAAGTCAAACGCCGAAGTAATGCGTTTCGTACAGGCTTTCATGCTGGAACTGTGGCGCCACATTGGTCCTGAAACCGACGTACCGGCAGGTGACATCGGTGTAGGTGGCCGCGAAGTAGGTTTCATGTTCGGTATGTACAAGAAACTGACTCACGAATTCACAGGAACATTCACAGGTAAAGGCCGCGAATTTGGTGGTTCACTGATTCGTCCGGAAGCTACCGGTTATGGTAACATCTACTTCCTGATGGAAATGCTGAAAAGGCAGGGTACCGATCTGAAAGGCAAAGTTTGTCTTATCTCAGGTTCTGGTAACGTAGCTCAATATACAGCAGAAAAAGTATTGGAACTGGGTGGTAAAGTAGTTACGATGTCCGACTCTGACGGCTACATCTATGATCCGGACGGTATCGACCGCGCAAAATTGGATTACATCATGGAACTGAAGAACCTCTACCGTGGCCGTATCCGCGAATATGCCGAAACTTACGGTTGCAAATATGTAGAAGGAGCTAAACCTTGGGGTGAAAAATGTGATATCGCTCTGCCTTCTGCAACACAGAATGAGTTGAATGGTGACCATGCCCGTCAGTTGGTTGCAAACGGATGTATCGCAGTCAGCGAAGGTGCAAACATGCCTTCTACTCCGGAAGCTATCAAAGTATTCCAGGATGCAAAAATCCTGTATGCTCCGGGTAAAGCTGCCAATGCCGGTGGTGTATCCGTATCCGGTCTGGAAATGACCCAGAACTCTATCAAACTGAGCTGGAGCTCTGAAGAAGTAGATGAAAAACTGAAGAGCATCATGAAGAATATCCACGAAGCTTGTGTACAATACGGTACTGAAGCCGATGGTTATGTAAACTATGTGAAAGGTGCTAACGTAGCCGGATTCATGAAGGTTGCCAAAGCAATGATGGCTCAGGGTATATTATAATCAGCAACCCTTTTTTAAAAAGCTATAGTTAATATGAAAAGCCGCTTCTTTACGAGGGAGCGGCTTTTTCATGTTATAAATTACATCTATTGTTATGTACCACTACATATATTGTTATACAGCATTACATATATTGCTATACAACGTCACAACTATTGTTATTCATCATTAGATGCAGAAGCCTCAGCCTTCCTCTTCATCCGGAAGGAGGAAATTAACTTCTTTATTTTTGGCTATCCACTCTATCCGCCTGCTTGTTTCATTTAACAGATCCGCAATATCCTCTTCATCAAAACTCTTCGGGAGTATTATAGGCACCCTTTTGACATCTTTATCTCCTTCAAAAACAATAATTTTAACTTCATCCGAAGTATCACAGGAGATGATAGCATCATACTCTTTCAATAAGTTAGCCAGTTTTCTTAATAACGTAGACTCTTTAGTTGTCAATAACTTAATCATTTCACCTCCTATTTTAATCATTCTTGAATTTACAAATTAAGTGTAAAAAAACTACACCAGCAAATATAAATACATTCAATTTATTTCATTTTGAGCAAAGTGACATTCATTTTATTCATTCTATTCGTTTTTTTCGTATATTTGCTTCGGATGAAACTTTTTGCTGATAGTAATTGTTGAAAAACTAAAAAAACATGGAAACAGAAGAATTACAGAACCTGAATGTCCATCATGGACATAATATAAGACGCACCCGCATTGAAAAAGGGATCAAACAGGATGCCATGTCTGAGCTTGTACATCTGTCACAACCGGCTATTTCGAGATACGAAAGAACCAAAACGATTGATGATGAAATACTGCAAAGATTTGCCAGAGCATTGAATGTACCGATAGAATATCTGAAAACACTGGAAGAAGATGCTCCATCAGTAGTTTTTGAAAGCATAACAAATGATGTACATGATAATAAAGAGGGAGTAACTGTTCCTGGCTATTCAAACAATCAAACCAATGCTTTTAGTCCTATCGACAAGATCACCGAGCTTTATGAACGCTTATTAAAAGAGAAAGATGAAAAGTACGCCGCGCTTGAGCAACGTATTCAAAATCTGGAAAAGCAGAAGTAAGTTATAGATGCATTACCCGTTAGCCCTATTAATTTTATACTGAATAATAACAAATCCAACTCACATAAAGATGATGGTGCAGTCTATATATTATCTGTAAGATGTGCTTAGGTCTTCTAAAGAGTAAAAATATGAACTTTGAATCTTTAGTTAATCATATCAGTGCCATTCAGAATACCTTGCAAGCACAAGCTGCACATTCTGTAAATCTTGCACTAACTTCCCGCAATTGGTTAATGGGATGCTACATTGTTGAGTTTGAACAGCATGGCGAAGACCGTGCAACCTACGGTGAGCAACTTTTAAAGAATTTAGAAAAGCGATTAAACACCAAAGGGTTAAATGAACGTAGATTCCGGGAATTCAGACGTTTGTATCTAATTTATCCGCAATTAAAAGAAGAAGTCTTAGGATATGTTATGTCAAACCCGGAAATCCGTTGGTCGTTGACTACAGAATTCGCTACCCCAATTCGGCAGATGGCATCCGCCAAATATGAAAATGAAATTCGGCGGACGACATCCGCCGAATTGATGGATATGCATAAATGGATGATTCCAGCTGATAAGCTATTCAATAAACTTACTTACTCTAACCTGTCTTTAATATCAGCTATTGACAATCCCGTCAAACGTGCTTTTTATGAAATGGAAACAATTCGTGGATGTTGGTCATATAAAGAATTAGGTCGACAAATCAACTCATTATATTACGAACGTAGTGGCTTATCCAAGAATAAAAAAGCACTTTCCGCATTAGTACAACAACAAACCACACAACTTCAACCTACAGATGTAATTAATACTCCAATAACCTTAGAATTCTTAGGATTAAATGAGCAAGTACTGGTTACAGAGAATGATTTAGAACGAGCCATCCTTGATAATTTACAAAAGTTTCTGTTGGAAATGGGACATGGTTTCTGTTTTGAAGCTCGCCAGAAACGTATATTAATAGATGAAGATTATTTCTTTGCCGATCTTGTATTCTATCACCGTATATTGAAATGCCATGTTATAGTGGAATTGAAAATTGACAAATTCCACCATGAATATGCATCCCAGCTGAATATGTATCTCAACTACTTCAAAGCAGAAATAATGCAACCTGATGATAACCCTCCAATTGGCATCTTATTGTGTACGGAAAAAGGAGACACTTTAGTCCGTTATGCAACAGCAGGTTTAGACCCCAATATTTTTGTGCAAAAATACAAAGTCCAGCTACCCAGTGAAGAAGAGATTAAAGATTTCATTTCCAAAGGTATCTAAAGTCATATATAGCCTATACACCAATAACAACCAATAGAAATTGCCTGCATTCTTATAGATGCATTACCCGTTAGCCGGATTAATTTTATACTGAATAATAACGAATCCAGCTACTATAGAATTCGTAATTCAGCAAGTTAGAACCACACCTATAACAATCTGATAATCAACGCTTACAAGAATGTACACTTTTGTATAATAAGAATGTACATTCTTGTATAACAAAACTGTACATTCTTAGGATACCAAAGTGTACATTCTTATTCAACAGAAAACAGGTTCTAATATTCTACCCATAAATTGAAGCATTTTTTATTACAACAAGAACAAGATAATTTCCCTTTATAAATATTGCTTGTAAGATATTACAAACATCTGATTCATTACTCTACGAGGATCGCCTCGTTTCTCGTAGAGTTTCACCCCATTCCTCGTAGAGTTTCGACCCATTCCTCGTAGAGGAAAAAAGCCACTTACATACGACACTAATAGTCAAGCATTTACAATCCTCATTCTTTGTAATATTTTTCCACCTTGCAAGCTATCCTATCTTTCCATTTTCACACCGTTTCTATATCTCTAAATCATTACAAAAAGATAAATATAATTATTTCAATATGAGAGCAACTCAGAATGATATCATTTCCAATTAATACAGATTAAGTTTGCTTTTTTCTGCAAAAATGTTATCTTTGTAGATAGATAATGTGTATAACATTATTTTCATATGCTCACAATGATTAAATTATAGATAAATAAATTGTTTAATCTTTTAAAGTTTGCATTATGGAAAAGAATAAAATTGGCTTAAATGCAGGAAAAGTGTGGCGTATCTTAAATGAAAAAGGTGAGCTCTCCATGTTCGATTTGTGCCATGAACTGGGTTTGACGTTTGAGGATGTAGCTCTTGCTATTGGTTGGCTGGCCAGAGAAAGCAAAATCTTATTAAGAAAAAAAGAGGGAATGCTTTTTGCAAGCATTGAGAATGTTGAATTTTCTTTTGGCTAAAGTGGAAACTAAATTACATTTAAAGTGGAAATCTGCTTTATGATCTACACTACTAAAAATTTAATAAAGCGGATATGTGGGGATATTTGCGTTTAAAATATTGTTACTTTTGATTCAGCTCCATTACACACTCAATAACAAACAGACTACATAACAGAGCTAAATCAAAACTGTCTCTTAGCGTTCTATAGTGAAAGTAAAACGCCACCAAAAGAATCAATCTTGTGGCATCAACACCACTCCCAACTTTTTCTTACCATCCATCTTCACTACTATTGGTTTTTCAAACCGCACATGCCGCAAGAATTTCGTTTCTTCAACAGCAGGCTGTGCGTTCAGGAAGTCCTGATTATAAACACCGTCATTCATAAAAGCATTAATAGTGAAATAGCCCACTCCAAACGAAGTAAGGTTCTGGAAGAAGTGTGTTCCCTGACTGGGATCTACCCGATAGTTCGTCAGCCCGGCTTCCACAATGACACGGGCAGCAGAAATATGCGGCCACTTCACCGGAATGCCGAGCCAAGTATCACTACTTCCCCATCGTCCGGGTCCAACCAGTACATAATTCTTCCCTTCGTTTAAGAACTGCTGATTCATCTTTTCTATCTCCCAGGCAATAGCCTGATTATTGGAGGCACTGTATCCGTCGGTCTTAACATAAATGATATCACACACTTCATTCATGATTCCGTGTCCTAATGAGTTGTTAGAACGCAGAATGACATCTTCATCCGGAATAGCGGTGAGATCTTCGTCAAGCATCTCTTTTGTATCGACAATGGGACGAATCTGCAACAAGTAGAATGTACCCGTCTTATCTTGTTCACGACTCAAAGTAGCAGCAAACTCTATCTCTACAGGGCGACGCATCTCCTGTTCGCTATGTTTCAAAACCAATTGCAGGATACGAGCCAAAGGGAATACATCATGTTGCAGAATATTGGCAAACGTGATCACTTTGCGTCCGCCCGGATACAATCCATCGCGGATCACCTGATCATAAGGATCATAAGTAGAAGCAATGTAACGCAACGCACCATCTTTTTCCGCCTCTTTCACATGAAGTTTCAGCAGATTGAATCCGTCATCAATAGAAAAGTCTTCTCCTGCATTTTTAAGATCGAGCGCATAAAAGCGGGTTTGCGTCTCCTTTAAAGCTATTTCCATTTCACTGGTCTGTAATACCTGATTGGGGTGATAGGGAGAGAAACGAAGCGTCATTCCGCCATCCACAATGTATTTACCAAGCCCAAGAGCGAGATTGACCGTACCCTCTTCCGCTTTCTCATCTCCTATCGGATAGTAATTGAGCGAACGGGCCACACCGGACATAGACGGATAATAGCGGTCGCCATACTGGTTACCCACCACTTCTTGCAGGATAACAGCCATCTTCTCCTGATCGATCACATTGGAGGTAGCCTGCATATATGCTTTACTGTCTTTGAAATAGACAGATGCATACACCCCTTTGATAGCATCGGAAAGCATACGGAGCATCTCGTACTTATCATCCAGATAAGGAATCATATAAGTATTGTAAATCCCGGCAAATGGCTGATAATGGGAATCTTCCAACAATGAAGAGGAACGAATGGCAATAGGCGACTTCACCACATCAAAAAAAGTGAAAAAGTCTTCTACCAGTCTGTCCGGCAACTTTGCTTTCAGAAAGTATTTCAGAATCACATCATCATCGGCGTCAGAAAGAGCTATCTGATATAGATTATTGATGTCCATAAATTCATCAAAGACATCCGTACAGAGTACTACCGTCTTCGGGATGGCAACACGGGCATTCTCAAATTCTTCAAATTCAGGATGACGCTTCACCATATTATCAATGAAAGCCAGTCCACGTCCCTTGCCTCCCAAAGACCCATCACCGATACGGGCAAAATTGGAATAACGGTCGAAACGGTCGCGCTTAAAAACAGCCACCACTCCCTGATTTTTCATCTTACGATACTTCACAATGGCTTCGAAGATAATCCGCCGGTGAGCATCTACATCCTGCAAGCTATTCCAGGTGATAGGTTTAAGGAATTCCGCCACGGGAAACATAGCCCGCGAATACAGCCAGCGCGATACATGATTGCGTGAAATGTGATACAAAAATGATTCGGCCGGAACAGCAAAAAGAATATTTTGCAGCTCTTTCAGGTTCCGCACGCGGGCAATCTCCTCTCCCGTTTCGGGGTTACGAAAGACAAAATCTCCGAAACCAAAATTGTCAGAAACAATACGGCGCAGATCCACATCCATTTTCTTGGAATTCTTATCAATAAAACTGGCACCATATTTGGCTGCATAGGAAGAATTCTCCGATTCGGACGACTGGATAATAAGGGGCACGAACGGATCTTCTTTTCGTATGGCAGCACAAAGTTTAATACCTGCCAACCCATCCTTCTCCCCACGCTCTACACGAGGAAACCGCACATCGGTAATCACCCCAAGTATATTGTTTTTATATTTTTCATACAGAGTAATAGCCTCTTCATACGTACGTGCCAGTACTATTTTAGGACGTCCACGCATACGCAAAGTACGCTGATGAGCATTCAGGGCCTCAGTAGAAAACTCCTGGCTCTGCTTCAGGACGAACTTATACAGGTTGGGCAACACCGAAGAGTAGAAACGGATGCCGTCTTCCACCAGTAAAATAAGCTGTACTCCTACTTCTGCCACATCGTGCTCCAAATTCATCTTATCCTCTATCAACTTAATGATAGATACCAGCAGATCGGTATTGCCCAGCCAGCAGAACACATAATCAAATGCGCTCAGATCTTCATCGGCAATACGTGCTGTAATACCATGACTGAAAGGAGTAAGAATGACAATAGGAATGTGCTCATACAAACTCTTGATATGACGCCCGATATCAAAACTGTCATTATCTCCCGTACCCGGCATACAAATAACAAGATCAAATGTCATACTTGCAAGCAGTGCCAAAGCCTCCTCTTCTGTAGAAACCTGCGAAAAACGGGGAGGATAGCGAAGCGACAAGGAAGTATATTCGTTAAAAATTTTTTCATCAATACGCCCGTCATCTTCAAGCATAAAAGCGTCATACGGATTGGCTATCAACAGGACATTGAAAATACGCCGCGTCATCAGATTGGCAAACTGCGTATCTTTGAAATAAAGCTGATTTAATTTGTATTTACTGAGCATGGATTTCCTGTAGTTAAAAATTGAAAGACAAAATTCGCCTTTTTTATCCGGAAATGCAAATGAATTTTATAGAATTAAAGGTGGTTATTTCACCGCTTCTGTATATATTTGTATTTTTCTCACTACAAACAACTATTTATAATGAAAAGAACAGTCTTATTATTAAGTGGAATTATGGTCATGTCATGTACATCCCCCAAAAAAAAATTGGTCTACCCGGAAACGACAAAAGTAGACACAATAGATGTGTACTTCGGTACAGAAGTACCCGACCCTTATCGCTGGCTGGAGAATGATACCAGTGCTGCTACCGCCGCCTGGGTAGAAGCAGAAAACAAAGTGACAAACGCATACCTGGCTCAAATACCTTTCCGTGAGCAATTGCTGAAACGCTTAACCGATCTGGCTAATTATGAGAAAATAGGTACTCCATTCAAGAAACATGGAAAATACTATTTTTATAAAAATGATGGATTGCAAAACCAGAGTGTATTATATGTACAAGACTCATTAGACGGAGAAGCCCGTGTTTTTCTGGATCCGAACCAATTATCAGATGATGGTACGGTAGCACTCACCAGCCTCTCTTTTTCCAACGATGGTAAATATACAGCTTATACCATTTCGCGTAGTGGTTCGGACTGGTCCGAGATCTTTGTAATGGATACCGCCACAGGCAAATTGCTCGAAGATCATATTAACTGGGCCAAGTTCACAGGAGCAGCCTGGCAAAAGGATGGATTTTATTATAGCGCATACGATGCTCCGGCAAAAGGTAAAGAATTCTCTAATGTCAATGAAAACCATAAGATATATTACCATAAAATCGGTACTCCGCAAGCTGAGGATAAGCTAATATACGAGAATCCCGCATATCCGAAACGTTTCTATTCGGCCGGCACAAGTAAAGATGAACGCATTCTCTTTATATATGAATCGGGAGCCGGAAGAGGAAACAACTTATTTATAAAGGATTTAGAAAAATCAAATGCACCACTTATACAGTTGACTACTGACTTTGATTACCAATATTCTCCGATAGAGGTTATCGGTGACAAAATGTATATATTTACCAATTACGGTGCTCCGAAAAACCGGATTATGGTGGCTGATATCAACAATCCAATATTGGAAAACTGGACAGAACTTGTACCCGAATGCAGCAACGTTCTTTCCGATGCAGAAATAATTGGTGGTAAACTCTTTCTGACTTACGACAAAGACGCATCCAACCACGCTTATGTCCATGATCTTAATGGGAAAAGATTACATGAAATCAAACTCCCCTCATTAGGTTCCATAAGTTTCAGCGGCACCAAAGATGATAAAGAATGCTTTTTTGGTTTTACTTCATTTACTACTCCCGGAGCCACCTATAAATATGATATGGATACAAATACTTATGAACTGTATCGTGCTCCGAAAGTAAAGTTCAACCCGGACGAATTCATAACCGAACAGATCTTCTTCCCCAGTAAAGACGGTGTTATGATTCCGATGTTCCTTACATATAAAAAAGACTTGAAGAGAGATGGGCAAAACCCGGTATTCCTTTATGGATACGGAGGGTTTGGCATCAGCCTCAACCCGGGATTCAGCATCAACCGCATTCCATTCCTTGAAAATGGAGGTATTTATGCACAGGTAAACCTGCGGGGTGGTAATGAATACGGTGAAGAGTGGCACGTTGCCGGTACTAAGATGGAAAAGCAAAATGTGTTCAATGATTTTATATCTGCCGCCGAATTCCTTGTCAACAATGAGTATACCAATCCGGATAAAATAGCCATCGTAGGTGGTTCAAACGGTGGTTTGCTGGTAGGTGCCTGTATGACGCAACGCCCCGAACTGTTCAAAGTAGCCATTCCGCAGGTGGGAGTTATGGATATGCTCCGATATCATAAGTTTACTATCGGCTGGAACTGGGCCAGTGATTATGGAACAAGTGAAGACAGCAAAGAGATGTTCGAATACCTTAAAGGATACTCTCCACTACATAATCTGAAACCTGGTACGAAGTATCCGGCAACCATGGTTACTACTGCCGATCATGACGACCGAGTAGTTCCGGCCCATTCATTCAAATTTGCAGCTACTTTGCAGGAGTGCAATGACGGTACTAATCCAACCCTTATCCGCATCGATAGCAAAGCCGGACACGGAGCGGGGAAACCAATGACAAAAGTACTGGAAGAGCAAGCCGATATATACGGATTTATTATGTATAATTTGGAAATGAATCCAACAACACTTTAAATAATTTACGATTAGACGATTTACAATTTACGATTGGGATTACATTTATTTGCAAGTAATTTCAATCGTAAATCGTAAATCGTCTAATTGTAAATTTCCGGATCGTCTAATCGTAAATCCCTTCCTACTTTTGTCATTTTATCATTATTTAATCAAAATATCACCATAAAAAAGAGGTTTATAGAAAAGTTTTCCTATATTTGCAGTGTCAGTAGCTGACATTTTATCAGAATAAACCTTTTAAAACATAGTATTATGAACATTCAGAAAATTATGTCCTCTCTTGAGGCGAAACATCCCGGTGAATCTGAGTACCTTCAGGCAGTCAAAGAAGTACTTCTCTCTATTGAAGATATATACAATCTGCATCCGGAGTTCGAAAAAGCCAAAATAATAGAAAGACTTGTCGAACCGGATCGTATCTTTACGTTTCGTGTAACATGGGTAGATGATAAAGGTGAAGTACAAACCAATTTAGGCTATCGTGTACAGTTCAATAATGCTATCGGCCCGTATAAAGGCGGTATCCGTTTCCATGCATCTGTAACCCTTTCTATTTTGAAGTTCCTGGGCTTCGAACAAACATTCAAAAACGCATTGACTACCCTGCCGATGGGTGGTGGTAAAGGTGGTTCAGACTTCTCTCCCCGTGGAAAGAGCGATGCCGAAATCATGCGTTTCTGTCAGGCTTTTATGCTCGAATTATGGCGCCATATAGGTCCGGATATGGATGTACCTGCCGGTGATATAGGTGTAGGAGGCCGCGAAGTTGGTTATATGTTTGGTATGTATAAAAAGCTGACACGCGAACATACTGGCACTTTCACCGGTAAAGGTATGGAGTTCGGCGGTTCCCGTATCCGTCCCGAAGCTACCGGCTTTGGTGCCTGCTATTTCGTTCAGCAAATGCTGAAAGATAAAGGAACCAGTTTTGAAGGTAAAACAGTAGCCATCTCCGGTTTCGGTAATGTAGCATGGGGTGCTGCTATTAAAGCTACAGAATTAGGTGCCAAAGTGGTTACCATTTCTGGTCCTGACGGCTACATCTATGACCCGGATGGTATTTCCGGTGAGAAAATAGACTATATGCTCGAACTGCGTGCCAGCGGTAATGACATTGTAGCTCCTTATGCCGAAGAATATCCGAATGCAACTTTCTACCCGGGTAAAAAACCTTGGGAACAGAAAGTAGATATCGCTATGCCTTGCGCCACTCAGAATGAAGTGAACGAAGAAGACGCCAAACAATTGGTTGCTAACGGAGTGATGTGTGTAGGTGAAGTGTCTAATATGGGATGCCGTCCGGAAGCTATTGATACATTCCTTGCTGCACGTATCATGTATGGTCCGGGTAAGGCAGTCAATGCTGGAGGTGTAGCAACTTCCGGCCTTGAAATGACTCAAAATGCAATGCATATCTCCTGGACTTCAGAAGAAGTAGATAAGAATCTGCATCAGATTATGAACGATATTCACGCCCAATGCGTAAAATATGGTACTGAAAGTGACGGTTATATCAATTATATGAAAGGTGCCAACATTGCAGGATTCATGAAAGTGGCTCATGCGATGCTTGGACAAGGAATTATTTAAGATTTACGATTGGACGATTTACTATTTACGATTGGGATTACATCTATTTATTCACAAGTAACTTCAATCGTAAATGGTAAATCGTCTAATCGTAAATCTCCGGATTGTTTAATCGTAAATAGAAAAACTTTGTTTAGTTGTATTTGTATTTGTGGTTTGCGCTACTCTCCTCCTGGGACAGGACGTGGGTAGCGCACTTTTTTACCGGAAGGTTTCATTTTCAACTAAAATAGCCTAACTTTGCATCTCAAAATCAAAACATAATAATGAGATGTTACAACCGGAATTAAAACTGCGCCGCGATAAAATACGCTGGCTAATGGCTCAACAAGGCATTGATGCCGCACTAATCACTTGTAATGTAAACTTGCTCTATACGTATGGCCGCGTTGTCAGCGGATATTTATACTTACCTCTTAACGCTCCCGCCCGCTTATTTGTAAAACGTCCCAACAATATATCGGGAGAACATATCTTCTCTGTCCGCAAGCCGGAACAGATCATAGATATCCTGAAAGAGGAAAAATTGCCTATGCCAACCAAACTGATGCTCGAAGGTGACGAACTGCCCTATACAGAATATGTACGCCTGGCTGCCATGTTTCCCGATATAGAAGTTGTTAATGGTACCCCGCTTATCCGCCAGGCACGGAGTATAAAGACAGCCATCGAAATAGAATTGTTCCGTCGTTCGGGAATTGCACATGCCAAAGCATACGATCGGATTCCTTCTGTCTATCGTCCGGGAATGACTGATCGCGAATTTTCCATCGAAATTGAACGCTTGATGCGCCTGGAAGGATCATTAGGTATTTTCCGCGTATTCGGTCAAAGTATGGAAATCTTCATGGGAAGCGTACTGACTGGTGATAACGCTGCTGCACCTTCTCCCTACGACTTTGCTTTGGGAGGTGAAGGGCTCGATCCGGCACTGCCGGGAGGAGTGAATGGCTCTCCGCTGAAAGAAGGCCAAAGCGTAATGGTAGATTTAGGTGGTAACTTCAACGGATATATGGGCGATATGAGCCGCGTGTTCTCTATTGGTAAACTAAGTGAAAAAGCCTATGCCGCACATCAGGTTTGTCTGGATATACAAAACGAGGTTGCTTCACTGGCTAAGCCGGGAGCTGTATGTGAAGATTTGTATAACACTGCCATTGAGATGGTTACCAAAGCCGGATTTGCAGAAAACTTCATGGGCATCAGCCAACAGGCACGTTTCATCGGTCATGGCATTGGATTGGAAATTAACGAAATGCCTGTAATTGCACCACGTATGAAACAAGAGCTGGAACCAGGTATGGTATTTGCTTTAGAGCCCAAAATCGTTCTACCAGGTGTCGGTCCTGTTGGTATTGAAAACTCATGGGCTGTCACCAGCGAAGGAGTTGAAAAACTGACGATCTGTAATGAAGAAATTATTGAACTCTGAAATAGTGATTAGTGAGTAGTGATAAGTGATTAGTAGGCTGCGCATCATGTCGCACGGTACTAATCACTTATCACTACTCACTAATCATTCCTCACTACTCCTCCATCTGAGTTTCCAACCTTAAATTCTCCCACTCCGTCCATGTAGGAGAAACCATGCACTGCGGCTCCTGTATTTTACCAATCATGGCAGTTGCTTTTTTCACGGCAGCACTGGTTTTCTCAAAGAGTTCTTTCATTGAAAGGTTTCCTTTTGCATCCTTAATCGTTTTAATCAGAAAATAAGTATAATAGCCCTGCTTTTTATCGTGATAAACACTTGAGGTCTGATCACCACTACTCGAAGAGAAACTCAAAGTGTTACCCTGAGGCAATCCTACTTTCGGCACTACGCGTACTCCTTTCTGTGCAAGCAGCGGAGCAGCACTCTTATAGCCACCACTGAAACAAGCATCGAGAAATACGTACGCACCCTTCACCGGATAAGTAGCCAATTCTTTATATAACTCAGCCAACGAGATACCCAAGCGGATATTTTTACCGGTAATATCTACAGGCAACAAATAGGGTTCTTTGGTTGCTTCGTCATTATTGCCATGTCCCGAATAATAGAATATCAGCTCCGCTTCCGGATCAGTACTTGCCATATTTACCAGCCAATCCAGTTGCTCATGCATCATACCGGCTGTAGCATTAGGCACCACCTTTATCTGATTATCGGGCACACCGAATGTACGAATACAATACTCACGAAATACCATGGCATCATTCACGGCATAAGGTACATTGATTTCTGCATTGGCACCGGTCATGCTATAATCTTCATTACCAATAATCAATGCATAACGATGACGGTTTACAGCACCTACCGGAATATCTTCCATCAATTCACTCTTAAAAGTAAGCGAGAAGTCTTTGGCAACAGCCTTACGCGCAATAACATTTCCGCTTAAATTCATGGTACTTGCCGCAGTAAGGTAATCACCCACTTTCACTTTATATGCTTCATTCAGAAAAGCCGAACGCGTAGATTCAGTCACTGCCAGCATCACTGCCACAGAATCCTCATCGAAACGTTTATTCACGAGAAAACCATAGTCCAGTGTCGCCACATCACCCGGAGCAATACTATCAATGGTCATTTCCGGACTATCCGTAGTATAGACATTCTTCGGCAGTGTAAAATTCAGTTTTACGTTATGCGCTGTTTTTGTTCCGAAGTTCTGTACGGCAATTGTCAGTTTACCATTCTTACCCAAAGTGATCGAAGATCCCTCAGATGCAAAGAACTGATGGTCGGCTATACGCAAACGCGGCATCGAATATTCCTGTGCATTCACTATCAATTCAGAAGGATCGGCATCAAATCCATTCGCTTCAAAAGCATAAATATTGATTTTAGCCAATGCAGTAGGCATCTCTTTCTTAGCGATATAACGGAAGGTATACTCTTTGGAAGTACCGGCAGGGATGTTTCCTCCATCCAGTTCACGCGGCCCCTCAAAATACTGATCATACCCTTGCTGTTCGGACAAGCGGAGACGAATATTATAAGCATCTCCCTTTCCTTTATTCTCAACAGTAAACTGAACAGCAAAGCTTTCACCGGCATCAATCACTTTATTATTATTGGCATCGATAAAACTATCCACCCGGATCACTAACATAGCCGGATCTACCGGAACCGGAACGGATGGTTGCTCCCGAACTACATTTTCAGTATTTTTCAAGCTTTCATTATAAGCCAGTAAACGACCGGGAAATGAAGTATAGGAGGCACCATCCTCAATTATTTTGTTCAGCACTTCATATTCGGCCTTCATGTCCATATACTGGTAAACTCCAGCAAGCCCCTGCATATACAGTTTGGAAGAGGGGTCCTTCTCCAGAATCTTCAAAAAGAGATCTTTTGCATCCAACAAATAACTGGAGGCACGCTGCCGAACCAATGCATACTCAGTATCATTGGCAATCGTAGCACCGTTATTTACTATTTCCGTTGCACAATTAAAGTTGGCACGGGCCACACCGGTCATCAACTCAAAGTTATTGGGATAAAGTGCATAGAGACGTTTGTAGATATCAAGCGCTTCTATATTTTTACCCTGACGTTCGAGAATGCGTGCTTTAATAGGCAACACCTTATCATTATTTGGATCAACAGCCAAAATCTTGTCAATTGCTCCCAGTAGTTTCTCCATATTATTGGTAGCAATATACACATTAACCAAATTATACAAAAAATCGAGCGATACCGGATACTTCTCATTTGCTTTCAACAAGATACGTTCCTGATCGGCATACTTCTTCTGCGACTGATAAATCATGTTCATATATACATAGCAGTCTTTTTCCTGTGCTTCCGTACCTGTATTCAAATACTCCCGGAAATATTTCAGAGCCTGTTCATTCTTTTGCAAATTATAGGCCGAAACAGCTGCGTAATACACTACCGAGGCATAACGGCTGTCTTTAGGCAGCAATTCACTACTAAACGCCGGCAACTGCGGCATATCAATATAAGCAGCAGCAAGATCCAGCGCTTTTGCCGGCTGCTTTTGCTCGGAGTAATACACCGCTCCGTTCAGTAGGTAGGGATACAGAGAACGCAAACGGTTCTTTGCCCCCTCCAGATACTGACCGTTATCCGGTGCCTCCACCACTTTAATGAAATTGGCATAACTATCCAGCAGGTAATCATACATGGCAGTTACGTTTGTTCCTTTATCGCGCTCACTTTCAAAAAGCACATACTGCTGATTGGCACGTTTGGAAGCAGAGGCAGCATCCTGTGCTACTACTCTGCCTGCAACTGCTCCCGCAGTGAGAATGATTGTCAGTAAAAAAAATCTTTTCATTGTTTGTTTATTGTTGGAATGCATCCATAATTACGAACTCTACATTGATCTTTCGGAATTCACCACCACGTTCTTTGGCCACTTCCACATGATACTCGTATTCGTTCTTCGTATTATTCAATGTTGTTACATTTTTATCAATATAGTTTTGTACACCGGCAGCACGCAGCAAAGCAAGTTGCTCATTCTGGGTTATTCCCGATGTTTTGGTCACCGTTATATTATCCAGATTACCGTCTTTATAATAAGGTTCATCCATAAATTCACCGTAACGGCCATCATAAGCAATACGTCCACGAATCGGACTGGCATCGGCAGAACCGGTAATGATCACTTTTACCTGTTTTCCTTCGGCAAGATATTTAGAGAAATCACCTTCGAAGGCATTCTTGATAATCTTCATCAAAGACATAGCAGCATTGGATTTTTCAATGTTATAGCCTCCCGAGGGGAAATCTTCTTTTGCAGAAAACTCCTTATTAATAACTTCGTACTGATACCCCACTTTATAGTTCAGAATCTTTTTACCATCGGCATTCACACCCGGCACTACTTCTGTTTTTACATTAATCTGTGTATTATCTGTAATCAGTTTATCTTGTTTTTTCTCTTCCACCACCTGTTCCTTTATCTCCTTCAACTGCACTTCTTCGCGAGTAGCCTGCTGCATAATTTCAAGCGGAACAAAGTTGGCATCTGCCTCCAAAGCAGTCAGCTTTGTACGCCCGATATTATCATAAATATACACCTTATTGGTCGTTTCATTTTTCACTTCCACATAAGCAAGCTCAAATTCATCTTTGTCATTCAGTACATAGACAGCATTCTCAAATTTCAGATTCTTCGCATCATTGAAATCTCCTGCTTCGCCTGCCGGAACTTCCAATGCGATAGAGGGTAACTCCTTAAAACCGATATTGAGCAGGTTGCTCGAAGTATCATAATCGCCCACGAACGGATTGTCAATAGAGATACGATCGCCTGCCAGTTCGGTTGCCACTTCCTGGGCAAACAACTGCTGTTGCTTCAAACGGCTTTCGTCATTCACACGAATCGCATAATCTTCCATCGATTCACCCTGCATCATCTTCACCCATTCGTTCATTTTGGCATCCACCTCTTTACCCATAATCTTACCATAGAAAGGATTCAGACCATTGGCATCCCAGAATACAATCTGATAAGGGCGGTTCGACAACAGAAAGACTTCACTGTTCTGGTTATTTTTAAAGAAACGAGTCCCCATAACACCTATTTGTGCTTCGGGTAGTTCCTGCTCAACAACACTATTTTTCAGATTGACTATTATAATATCTTTATTATCGCGTACCACACTTACATATTTTCCTTCCGGATGAAAAGAAGGTGAGGTCAGTATTCCTCCCAGTTTATCAAAGATATCCACCTTATCCCAATTCTTGGTATCAATAATCGTGAGCCGTTTATCATCCGTCGTCACTGCCAACAGCGAAGCATCCGGAGAAAAAGCAACTTCTTTCACTACCGCCGGCATCGGAATAGACTTTCGCTTTTCCCGGGTCTGAAAATTCCAGATAACAACCTCTTTTCCTACAGCCGAAGCTATAAAATAGTTATTAGAACTCAACGCCAGCGAAGTAGCAGGAGCATCTCCCTGAATATAAGCCTGAGGCAAATATTCTTTCGTGTCATACACCACAATTTCCCCGAGCGAATTGGATACAATAAAATTGCGTGCATCACTTCCGTAGCACATTGCCAGTGCCAACGGCTTTTCTTTCAGTCCCTTTCTTTTTTCTTTCAGTTCAAATAGTTTTTTATTCCTGTCGCGAAAAGAAAAAATAGCTACCGGCTTCTTCTGGCGCAACACAGCCAGTGAACTTCCTGTCGGATTAAAAACAATACGATCGATGTTCCTTAAATCACTAATCGTAATGTCACGCATCGTATACATTGTCCCGTCCGACAAATAGGCCGTACAAAAAGTAGTATTATCAAATGCATTGATTTTTTTTTGTGAAACAAAGGTTCTTTTCTCGACCAATTGCCCCATCGCTTGTCCACAAAAAAGAGTAGCTACAAACAATAAAGCCACGCTCCTACAAGAGCTAAATTCACGTACCATCCCATTCATACCTTTAAAATGATTTAGTTTATGTTTAAATGTGTTTTGCAAAATAAACATTAATTATCGAACAAGCCATAACATGAACGGTATTTTTTTATTGCAAAGACAGTTTTATTTGAAAATAAAACAGAAAAGAAAAAAGAATAACATCAGAAACAAACAAAAAGACAAGAACCATCACGGTTTTCCGTTACAACACAGCATTTTATAAAATAGTTATATATATAAAAAGTGCCGGTTGTATTTCACTTAAATACAACCGGCACTTTTCTCTGAATCCCTATTTCACTTTATTGGTTTAAGTCCCATTCTTTCTGCTTTCTTGAGCATTAGTTCACGGGCAGCCTCATATTCGTTAGGAATAATACCATCTAAAATCGCATCTTTTATAGCACTTTTTAACGAACCAATCTCCTTACAGGGAGAAAGTCCGAATATTTCCATAATCTCCTCACCGCTTACCGGAGGCTGAAAATTACGAATACGATCTTTCTCTTCCAGATCTTTAAGCTTCTGACGTACCAAACTAAAATTATTCAGGAAACGTTGTTTACGCTCCATATTTTTAGAAGTGATATCAGCTTCACACAAAGTCATCAGATCATCAATGTCATCTCCTGCCTCAAAAAGCAGACGACGCACGGCAGAATCCGTCACAACGTCATCGGCAATCACGATAGGACGCATATGCAGACTTACCATTTTCTGCACATATTTCATCTTCTCGTTCATGGGCAATTTCATATTCCGGAAGATGGTAGGAATCATCTTTTCACCAATGAAATTATGGTTATGGAAAGTCCATCCGATTTTAGGTTCCCACCGTTTGGTAGCAGGTTTGGCAATATCGTGTAACAGAGCTGCCCAACGAAGCCAAAGGTTATCCGTTTTCTTACTGATATTATCAAGTACTTCGAGCGTATGATAAAAATTATCTTTATGTGCCCGCCCATTCCGTGTTTCTACTCCTTGCAACGCTGCCAGTTCGGGAAAAATAAGTGGCAATAACCCACTCCGTTCCAGATCGATAAAACCTTTAGAAGGTACAGGAGAAAGAATGATCTTGTTCAGTTCATCTGCAATCCGTTCACGCGAAATAATTTTAATCCGTTCACAATTGCGACACAACGATTCAAAAGTATTATCATCAATGTAGAAGCCAAGTTGGGTAGCAAAACGAATGCAACGCATCATCCGCAAAGGGTCGTCACTAAATGTTATATCCGGATCAAGCGGAGTACGTATAACCTTTTCTTTCAGATCATTTATCCCTCCAAACGGATCGACTAATTCACCAAACCGTGCTTTATTCAAACAAACGGCAAGCGCATTGATCGTAAAATCACGACGATTCTGATCATCTTCCAATGTACCGTCTTCCACAATGGGCTTTCGTGAATCACGCTGGTAAGATTCTTTGCGGGCACCCACAAACTCCACTTCAGTGCCGTGATACTTCACCTGCGCAGTACCAAAATTCTTGAAAAGTGCCACATGAGCACCTTTGCCCAAATGTTTGCCCAATGCTTGCGCCATCTCAATGCCGCTTCCCACCACTACTACATCTACATCTTTAGAAGGGCGTTCCAGAAAAATATCGCGGACGTATCCGCCCACCACATAACACTCTAATCCGAGCGCATCGGCTGTTTCTGAAATCTGACCGAATATCTTATCGTTAAATCGCTGTTTCAGTTCTTCCTGAGTCAACTCTATCATAATTGGTATTTAGAAGTTAGAATTTAGTAGCCGGAATTGAATTCCAACTGCCAACTACTACTTTTGGAGTGCAAAGGTACAACTTTTCATCCTTCACGCTACGCTCTTCACACTAAATTTGTATTTTTGTCATTCATAACTAAAGAACAACAAAATGAAGAAACTGATTGTAGGACTATGTGCCACGCTTGTATTAGCCTCTTGCGGTAACGACGCAGAAAAAAAAGCCAATGAAAGACTGACTACAGCCCGTACAGCCTTTGAGCAAGGAGATTACAACGAAGCCAAATTGCAGATAGACAGTATCAAAATACTCTATCCCAAAGCTTTCGATGCACGGAGAGAAGGTATAAGCCTGATGCAGCAGATAGAATTAAAAGAACAACAGCAGAGCCTGGTTTATCTGGACAGTATTTTGCAAACAAAGCAGAAAGAATTTGAATCGATTAAAAACAAATACGTACTGGAAAAAGATGCTGAATACCAACAAACGGGTAACTACTTCTGGCCTACCCAAACGGTAGAGAAGAATCTACACCGCTCCTTCCTGCGGTTTCAAGTGAATGAACAGGGAGTGATGAGTATGACTTCTATTTATTGCGGCGGAAGTAACCTTCATCACTTTGCAGTGAAAGTAATAGCTCCTGATGGTAGTTTTGCCGAAACTCCTGCATCTAAAGACAGTTATGAAACAACTGATCTGGGAGAAAAAATAGAAAAAGCAGATTATAAAATGGGGGCAGATGGCAATGTAATGGGATTCCTCTACCTGAACCGGGACAAAAATATCAAAGTAGAATACATTGGAGACCGCAAGTATACTACTACCATGACCTCTGCCGACAGACAAGCACTTGCCGGTATTTATGAATTATCACAACTACTGTCGTCCATCGAGCAAATAAAGAAGGAACAGGAAGAAGCTAACCTGAAAATACAATTTGTAACAAAGAAAATAGAACAGAAACAACAGAAAGAAGCGACTGAAAAAGAAACCAAATAAGTAAGAAAGAAAGTACGTATTTAATACTGTGTTAAATACGTACTTTATATAGATAAAAGTACGTACTTTGGTATGTATGAAGTACGTACTTTTGCAAAGTAAAAACAAGATCACTCAATTTACCGTCAGCAATGTTAATTTCAATACCCTATACTAAAAGTACAATTGCGTCAGCTTTCATGAGATTGACATTGTTAATTTCACTCCTGTTCATCTTCGGAAGGTGTATTCAGGAAGATCCGGATGTATTTTCATTAAAACCGGGAGATACCTTACCGGAGTTCTCGGTAGAGGATAATGGTGGAAATATTGTATCAACAGCTACACTCCGTGGTAAGGTATGCCTGATTGCATTCGTCAATACCGGATGCCCCGATTGCCGGAAAGAACTGCCGGAAATAGAAAGTGCTTATCAGCAGTTCAAAGATAATGAGATTGTCCGTTTCATAATTATAAGCAGATCTCAGGGATACGAAAGTCTGACAGAATACTGGACTAATAACCAGCTTACAATCCCCTATTCCGCCCAGGAGAATGATGCTGTTTTCAAGAAGTTCGCTTCACAGAATATACCTCGCATTTATATTGCCTCTCCCCAGGGGATTATTGTTTTCACTTCCGATGACTCTTCCAATGTTGTTGCAGAAACAATCAGTACACAAATAAATAACCTTATCAAAGTTCCGGAATAATCCGGAACTCAAGATAAACCATCGCTTGTCGTACCTCCCCGTGCGGGAAGCACCCCAATTCTTATTTTTGTTTGGCGACTAATACTTCTATATCATATCCTATAAAAAGTCCGCTTTCAATTACCCCTGTGATATTTTTTATCTCTTTTTCTAAGGACTCACCAATTTCCCCAAACCAGGTATCAAGAATAAAATTTCCATTCTCGGTGAGTATTGGTCCGTCTTTTCCTTTAGCCATGCGCAAGATAATCTTTGAGGCTCCAAGTTCTTTCAACTGATTTTCTACATACACCATCGCAGTAGGAAAGACCTCAACGGGAACAGGAAACTTACTACCCAGCCGGGAAACAAACTTACTATCGTCCACAACAATAAAAATCCGGTCACTGCTTTTTATCAATAGTTTTTCTTTAAACAACGCTCCTCCTCTTCCTTTAATAAGATTGCGGAAGGGATCTACCTCGTCGGCACCATCAAAAGTCCAATCCGGATGCTTCTCCCAAAGAGTTGTCTGTGGAATGCCCAACTGCGTACAAGTCATTGAAATCTCTATCGAAGCAGGAATCACCTCAACATGAAGCTGTTCTTTCCGGATTCTTTCGGCTATGGCAAAAAGAGTGAGATAGACAGTGGAACCGGAACCTGCACCAATTACTTCACCGTCTTTCACCCGTGCAGCCAATTGGTGTGCCACCTGTTCCTTGCCTTCCCTGTTAATTATATCATCGGACCACTGCAAGCCGGTAATCAAGTTATTCCTCCATTCCATAATCATGTATTTTGTTTATTATACTTCCAGTTTTGAGTGTGTTTCACCACAGAGTAACACAGAGTTCCACAGAGTTTAAATCTTTGATGAAACGCGGATTAACGCAGATTTTCGCAAAGGGAAACAAATATATAATAAAGAACTACAGTCTTTTAATCTGCGTTCATTTGCGATCATCCGCATTTTAATCAGAGGAATACTACTCTGTGTCACTCTGTGATGAGTTTGATTTCTTTCCGTTCAAATTTAAATAACACTGAAACAAGTTTATCTATAAATAACGAATTAAGTACCCCTTTTGTTATCATCGCCTGGCGTACTTCCCCGTGCGGAAAGCGCTTTCTTTAATTCCTCGGCGATACGCCATTGAAGGGCTGCTTCCGCTTCTTTGCCTGCTTTCAACAGAGCATCCCCAAAGAATTCATGCGCTTTAGGGTGTTCAGGTTTCAATGAAGTTGCCTTATCAAGATCGGCAATGGCTCCTTCCGTATTCTCGGATTTCAGACGAAGCTTCCCACGGTTATAAAAAGCCTTGAAGCTGGCAGGGCTAATGCGTATAGCCGTACTAAAGCAAGTTTCGGCATCAAAATATTCCTTATTATTAAATAAGGTGATCCCTTTACGAATCCAGGCATCTATGTAGTCAGGATAGAGCTCTAATGCTTTATCATAATTTGCAAGGGCAGCACGGGCATCATGTGCCTGCGTGATACATTCATTGCCCATAAGTAAATATTCACGGGCATACTTCTTGAGATATTCCTGCTGTGCCCGCATCTGCTCTTTCAGTTGCCGGTTCTGTTCACGTAATGTGTTTATTACTTCCAGCTTCCGACGGATCAGTCGGCGGGGAGCCGGCTTCTCAATGTCATAACGTGAATGAATGGCGCGGAAGAATTGTTCCAGACACTCCTCCATATCCCCACGATCGAAAGCACGGGCAGCAGCTACATATTGCACATCTGCCTGCGCTTGTTTCAACGCTTTGTCTATAGCCTGCCGGTTATTGAAACGCTGGGCAAAATTCACAATCTCCTGTCGTACAAAAACATCCGCCCGGTTAATCGGCTTCTTTAGTTGAATGCCCTCCAGCGATGTACAACGGCTCAATGCCACATACGCCTGTCCTCCGGCAAAGACTCCTCCGGTGAAATCGATAACCACACGGCTGAATGTCAATCCCTGACTTTTGTGTACAGTGATAGCCCATGCCAGGCGAATGGGATATTGGGTGAAAGTTCCTAAAACCTCCTCTTCAATCTCCTTTTTTTCTTCATTATAGCGATAACGGATATTTCTCCAGGAATCCAGCTTTACATCACATTCCTTCCCATCATCTGTTATAACATAAATCGTTCCGTCGTCATCGTCAATACCTGCTATGGTACCGATAGTACCATTTACCCAACGGCGGTCATAGTCATTCTTGATAAATATAATCTGTGCACCCGGCTTCAGCACCAGGTCTTTGGAAGTGGGCAGACTACTTTCCGGAAAGTCCCCCTCTATTTCACCTTCAAAAGTTACCGGATCACCGGGAAGTTCGGCCAGTTTTTTATCATTGATATAGTCCACATTATCCCGTCGTGTAGCGAGAGTGATGTACATATCTTCTTCACTCTCTTCTATCTGTGTACCATATCGTGTATTAAGTAGTTGTAAATCGGCTGCTCCGGCAGTATTATTGCGTATATGGTCAAGTACACTGACAAAGACCGGATCACTCTGCCGATACACCTTCTGCAACTCAATTGACACGAGGTCAATCTCACCAAACACACGTGCAGAGAAAAAATAAGGCGTAGGATAAAAACGATTCAATATCTCCCGCTCATCGTTTTTCACCACAGGTTCCAACTGGAATACATCTCCTACAAGCAGTATTTGTTTCCCCCCGAAAGGTTCCCGTAAATTACGGGAATATACCCGCAGAATACGATCTACAGCATCAATAATATCCGCCCTCACCATCGAGATCTCATCAATAATCACCAATTCTATCTGCTCAAGCAATTTCCGGTGTGGCTTTGTATATTTAAAGAATTCATGGATACGCCCCCGTTGAAGGCTCAGATTCGGATCGTCCGGCAGAATAGGATAAAAAGGAAGTTTGAAAAAACTATGCATAGTACTTCCACCTGCATTAATGGCAGCAATACCGGTAGGAGCAAGCACTACATACTTCTTTTTTGTATTGGCACAGATATAGCGCAGAAACGTGGACTTACCCGTACCGGCCTTTCCTGTCAGAAAGACAGACTGGCGGGTATATTGGATAAGATTCAGGGCATCCTGAAACTCTTTATTGTTAGTATCTACTGTTGTTGCACCCACTCTAAATCACTCCGAAGTGTTTCAAAGCCTTTGCGATTCCATCTTCATCTACAGAAGCAGTTATATAATCTGCCGTCTGCTTTACATCATCTTTGGCATTTCCCATAGCGACACCAATGGCAGCATGACGCAACATGCTGATATCATTACCTCCATCACCGAATGACATAGTCTCTTCCAGTTTAAGACCAAAATGTGCAATCATCTCGTCAATGCCTTTTTGCTTTGTATTTCCTTTTGCCGTGATATCTGCAAAAGCCGGAAACCAACGTCCGGATTCGCTATTTGGAATCAACGATTGTATCTCCTTCTCTTCTTCTGCGGTAATAAACGGAGTCATCTGAAAAATTTCCTCTTGTATGGCTTCTTCAAAAGTCTTCACCGGCATCTTGTTCACATGCAGGAAGTCGTAAAATATCTGATGAACCAGTTCATTGGGTTGACAAACAGACAAGTTGTGTTCGCTGACAAAAATGCAAGGATATCCTTTCTTCTCACAGATTTGTGCCAATGTCTGTACTTCACCGGGAAGAATAGCACTCTTATAAATAACTTCATCACCCACAAAGCAATAAGCTCCGTTCATAGTGATGTAACCGTCTATCAATCCAAGATCCTGAATGGCAGACAAATTGTTGATAATCGCTTTCGGACGTCCTGTGGCGATAAAAATCTTAATTCCTTTCTTGTGAGCGGCAATCAACGCCTCGATAGTAGAGGCCGGGATAGCATGCGTATCAAAACTCACTAATGTACCGTCGATATCAAAAAACAGGGCTTTCGTCATAGTGTTCCTTTTTATGCTACAAAAGTACAAAAAAGAAGTAGAACGGCTGTGGTTTTATTTAATCTTTGCGAACGTTAATGCTTATCGGGTAACGGCAAAATGACGCTATCATTTCCATCAACCATATATACATGGCATTCATCAGCAGAAACAATAAAGGCTTCTTTTATAACAACTTGTTCGTTCTTATAACCAAGAAACTTGATTTTTAAGGGCTTATTTTCCAATTCCTTCCGGTAATCATCGTTCATAACCGGATATTGCCCGCTATCTTTATAATACGCATCCATAATATAATGCGTATCGCCGCCAAATTCCATTTTTTGTCCGGTCTCTAAATTAATCGTTTCAAACTTATCCAAAACAACCGGAGTTCCATCGGTATAAACAGCACGAATATTGATTTGGCGGAGCTCACACGTACAAACAACACTCTCTTCTTCTTTATCATTATGGCATCCTGCAATAACAACAAGTCCCAATAAAAGGAGAATAACAGATATTTTTTTCATAGGATGAGATGTTTTTAGTTAGCATTCTTTATTAGAAAATGCATAATTATAGTAAATACTGCATATCCCCTACCACATTTGTGGTATTTTTTTCTTTCCGGATTAATTTTCTTACTTCTGTTTTCATTATGCAACAGATGAATTGTACATTTGCAAGCATATTAGTACTAAAACAGAATATTAAGATGAAATATAATTTTGATGAAATAATAGACCGTCGTGGAACGGAATCCGTAAAGTGGGATGCCGTGAGCGAACGTTGGGGACGTAATGATCTGCTCCCTATGTGGGTAGCGGATATGGATTTTCGTACTCCGCCATTCGTAATGGAAGCTTTGAGGAAACGGTTGGAACACGAAGTGCTGGGTTATACTTTTGCCTGCGAAGAGTGGTATACTTCCATTATCAATTGGTTGCAGAGTCGTCATGGCTGGAAAGTAGGGCGTGAAGAACTGACTTTTATGCCGGGTATTGTCCGTGGGTTGGCATTTGCCATACAATGTTTCACAGAAAAGGGCGATAAAGTAATGGTGATGCCACCTGTATACCATCCTTTTTTTCTGGTAACAGAGAAAAATAAACGTGAAGTGGTGTATAGTCCGTTGGTACTTCGCGACGGACAGTATTATATTGACTTTGACCGTTTCCGTAAAGACATACAGGGATGTAAGATATTGATTCTTAGCAATCCGCACAACCCCGGAGGTCGTGTATGGACACGGGAAGAACTGGAACAAATAGCTGAAATATGCTATGAAAGCAAGACACTCGTCATCTCTGACGAAATTCATGCCGATCTGACCTTACCACCGTATCAGCATATCACTTTTGCACTTGTGTCAGAGAAAGCACGTCAAAATTCACTCGTGTTCATGTCTCCCAGCAAAGCATTTAATATGCCGGGACTGGCAAGCTCGTACTGCATCATCGAGAACAAAGAGATATGTCGCTGTTTTCAGGAATACATGGAGGCAAGCGAGCTTAGCGAAGGACACTTGTTCGCTTACCTTAGTGTAGCTGCCGCCTATAGTAACGGCACCGAATGGCTCGATCAGGTTCTTGCCTATATTCAGTCGAATATCGATTTCACAGATGCCTTTCTTAGCGAATATATTCCGAATATTAAAATGATTCGTCCACAGGCTTCTTACCTCGTTTTTCTTGATTGCAGAACATTGGGACTGAATCAAAAAGAGTTGGTAGACCTTTTTGTGGACGGTGCACATCTTGCACTAAACGACGGAACTATGTTTGGTAAAGAAGGTGAAGGTTTCATGCGACTCAATGTAGCCTGCCCACGCAGTGTGCTCGAAAAAGCATTAAAACAATTGAAAAAAGCATGTGACAACCGATAAACAATAATAAACAGAGAATTAATAACTAAAGATAAAATGAATAAGAACAGCTTTGAAGCGGAACTTCTGCATACTCCTTTTGATAAAGAAGATGCTTATCATTCACTCTCCATGCCGGTATATAATACTGCTGCTTATGAATTTGATACGGCGGAAGCTATGGAGGAAGCTTTTTGCGGACATACGGCAGATCATGCATATTCGCGAATAACCAATCCCACCGTTCAGTATTTTGAGAAACGTATTCAAACAATCACAGGTGCGCTAAGCGTCACAGCATTGAATTCCGGTATGGCGGCTATCAGCAATATCTTTTTCACATTGGCACAAGCAGGAGCCAACATTGTTACTTCCGCCCACCTTTTCGGTAATACTTATTCATTTTTTAAAAGTACGCTCGCTGCATTCGGAGTTGAAGTTCGCTTTTACGACCTTACAAACCCCGAAGCTGTTCGTGCTCAGGTTGATGAAAACACCTGCGCCGTCTTTCTTGAAGTTATCACCAATCCCCAGCTTGAAGTAGCCGATTTAAAAGTACTCTCCGGCATAGCACACCAGATAGGTGCTCCTTTGATAGCAGATACTACTGTTGTGCCGTTTCACATCTTTCATGCCAATGAATTCGGGGTAGATATCGAGATTGTTTCCAGTACCAAATACATTTCTGGCGGAGCCACCAGTCTGGGTGGTCTTATTCTCGATTATGGCACCTTCGACTGGAGGAACTCGAAAAAACTTCGTTCCATGGCAGATCAGTTTGGTGCTTCTACCTTTACTGCGAAGTTACGTAAGGAAATCCACCGTAATTTAGGTGCATACATGACTCCCCAGGTTGCTTATATGCAGACGTTAGGTATCGAAACTATGGAAGTACGCTATGCACGGCAGGCTGCCACTTGCCTACAGTTAGCACAACGCCTGCAAACCCTGCCTCAAGTGGAAGCGGTTAACTATACCGGCCTCGAATCCAATCCGTTTTATCAATTAAGTACGAAACAGTTTGGTGCTTATCCCGGTGCTATGCTTACATTTGACCTTGCATCACGCGAAGCCTGCTTCCGTTTTATGAATCGCTTGCAGCTCATTCGGCGGGCAACCAATTTATTTGATAATAAAACACTTGCCATTCATCCGGCCAGCACTATCTACGGTTCTTTCACCGAAGAACAACGGCAAAGCATGGATGTCAGTCCAAAAACAATCCGCCTCTCGGTTGGGCTTGAAAGTGCAGAAGACTTACTAACCGATATCAGCCAGGCATTAGTATAACCCTGCCTGAGAAATTCTACGGATTATATCGTTTTCCACAAACTAATATTTTATTTCACTTATTGTGAGAAAATATTAGTCTGTGGAATTTTTATATACTAAATATAGAAGTCTGTTTCAAGTTTTATTCAAAGCTGATCCGAAATGAATCAGTTCACCACAGAGGACACGGAGGGCACAGAGATATTATTTTCTCTGATGAAACGCGGATGATCGCAGAACGCAGATTAAAAAACTGTAGTTCTTTATTTTATCGTTATTTCCCTTTGCGAGAATTTGCGTTCATCTGCGTTTCATTAAAAATTTAAACTCTGTGCCCTCTGCGACCTCTGTGGTGAAATACATTCAAAACCGTACAAAAACGAGTTAACTACGTTATTATAATCTTTCTTCATAAAAAACATTAATACATATAAGAATATATTCCTTTTCCATTGTTTATACTAAAATAATAATGATATATTTGTGATATCAAAATGATATCACTAAAATCATAACTTATGGAAACAAAAGAAACTCTTTTCACTGGCTTTAAGATGAATGGTTTTGCCATGCTGTTTATTATTGCTTTATTATTGGGAGTAAGTATTGCTTCGTTCTTTCTCATTGCTCGTCCCAATGGTTTCACTGTCACTGCAGGACTTTTGGGAATCCTTATTTCCATGCTTTTTATACCTGGATTCAATCGCCTGGAACCAAACGAAGCCCGTACTATGGTTTTCTTCGGCAAATACAAAGGTACATTCAAAGAAACCGGTTTCTTTTGGATGAATCCCTTCCTGGATGCAAAAAAGCTTTCTCTCCGCGCTCGTAACCTTGACATAGAACCTATCAAAGTAAATGATAAAATCGGCAATCCGATTCTTATCGGACTGGTACTTGTATGGAAATTAAAAGATACCTATAAAGCCATGTTTGAAATAGACTCTCAAACCATGGCCAACGTGGCAACCGGTAGTAATGCTGTAGCCAGTCGTATGAATGCTTTTGAGAATTTCGTGATGATACAGAGTGATGCCGCTCTCCGACAGGTAGCCGGACAATACGCCTATGACGATAGTGAATCCGACGTCGAAGAACTTACTCTACGCTCTGGGGGTGAAGAAATCAACGAACAACTGGAACAAAAACTCAACGAACGTCTCGCCATGGCAGGAATGGAGGTTGTTGAAGCTCGTATCAACTACCTTGCCTATGCTCCCGAAATTGCTGCAGTCATGTTACGCCGTCAACAAGCGTCAGCCATTATCAGTGCAAGAGAAAAAATAGTAGAAGGAGCCGTTTCTATGGTAAAAATGGCACTTCATAAACTTTCGGAGGAGGAAATTGTTGAACTGGATGAAGACAAGAAAGCAGCAATGGTGAGTAACCTGCTTGTTGTACTCTGCGCTGATGAGGCTGCCCAACCAGTAGTAAATACCGGAACATTGAATCATTAATCAGAATGAATTTCGTGGCAAATACCACTAATGCTGCAAACAGAGTGTTTGAATAATAAAATAATAAATCTCTCTGCGCCTCATTATCAGACATTGATGATGGGGCGTAGGACATAAAAACAGGAATAAGTACCGTGGCTAAAAAAGAATCTTCAACTAAAAGTTTCGTTCTGCGCGTAGATGCCGAAACAATGGATGCCATTGAAAAATGGGCAGCCGATGAGTTTCGTAGTACGAACGGCCAGCTTCAGTGGATCATTGCCGAAGCGTTGAAGAAAAGTGGACGAATCAAAAAATCTAAGAATCCAAAACCGGAACAAGAAGAAGAGGAAAATACATAAAATACGAGTTGTTTAAACAGACTCCCTGTATAAATCATCTCTTTAGTTTTTATTAACTACAAAAATTAGTTTATGAACTAAAACTTTTCGTTCTTTGTCTTAAACATAGATAAAGTTATGAAAGGACTAACAGCGAAAGAAGAAGAGATCATGGGTTTTTTCTGGGAAAAAGGCCCTTTGTTTGTAAAAGAGATGCTGGCTTTCTATAATGAACCGAAGCCACATTTCAATACACTGTCCACCATTGTCCGCGGACTGGAGGATAAAGGTTTTCTTGCACACAATACTTATGGCAATACCTATCAATATTACGCTATCGTCAGTGAAGAAGCTTTCCGTAAGGGTACTTTAAAAAATGTCATTAGCAAATATTTCAATAACTCTTATCTTAGTGCCGTATCTTCACTGGTCAAGGAAGAAGATATCTCTCTTGATGATCTCAGGCAGCTCATTGACGAAGTAGAACGAGCAAACAAATAAAAAACGAATACTATGGGACTCTTTTTTGCCTACATACTCAAATCAGCTATTTGCCTGGCATTGTTCTACCTATTCTACAGACTGTTGCTAAGCAAAGAAACCTTTCACCGCTTCAACAGGGTTGCCCTGCTCGGGATTCTACTCCTGTCATTGCTCATTCCTCTGATTGAGGTCACTACTACCCAGCACACCGAAATGGCAAAAACGATGCTCACCCTTGAACAACTTCTGATAATGGCAAATTTCTATCAGGACACAGTTAGTGTTACTACTCCTGTAGAGGCTAATAGCAATACATTGTCGGGCATACAGATAGGGCTGATTACTTACCTTGCAGGTATTCTGTTTTTTGCCTGTCGAAATTTCTATTCACTCACCCGGTTATTACTACTGCTCCGTTCGGGTAAAAAAGAAAAATATTACTCCGGTATACAGGTTATCACACATAATAAGGAGATAGCCCCTTTTAGCTGGATGAAATATATCGTTATTTCCCGTGCTGATATCGAGGAAAACGGACGTGAAATACTCATCCACGAAACAGCACACATCCGCAACCGTCATTCTATCGATTTACTGATAGCAGACGTCTGCATATTCTTCCAATGGTTTAATCCCGCAGCCTGGTTACTGAAACAGGAATTGCAAAACATTCATGAATATGAAGCAGATGAAACGGTTATTAAAGAAGGCGTCGATGCAAAACAATATCAACTATTATTAATTAAAAAAGCTGTCGGCACAAGGCTCTACTCTATGGCCAACAGCTTTAATCACAGTACACTTAAAAAACGTATCACTATGATGTTAAAAGAAAAATCCAATCCATGGGCACGCTTAAAGTATCTGTATGTACTCCCGTTAGCAGCCGTTACAGTAACAGCCTTTGCCCGTCCCGAGATCTCTGAAAAAGCTGCAGAGATTTCAGCCGTCAAAGTTAATGATTTGACAGCAATTGTAGAAACGAAAGTGGCAGAAAATATTCCTTCTGCTGAGAGTACCGTAGTAAATCCAACAGTTATTCCAGCACCTCTTACCGTGAAGGATACCGTGAAAACAAAACAAAAAGAGGCCGTTATCGTTACTATCTCTTCCAAAGAAGACGCTCTGTCAGATATGGAGGAAATGCCAGAGTTTCCCGGTGGTACAGAAGCCCTTAAGGAGTATCTGGATAAGAATATGAAATACCCGGCCGAAGCCAAAGAGAAAGGCACACAAGGGCGTGTTATCGTACAATTTGTAGTAGATGAAAAAGGAAAAGTGACTTCTCCTAAAATCGCACGTAGCGTAGATCCTTCCTTAGATGCAGAAGCCCTCCGGTTAATAGAGAATATGCCGCAATGGACCCCCGGCAAGAAAACAGACGAGAAAGGAAAAAGCAAAGCAGTAGCTACCCAGTACACCCTCCCTATAGCATTTCGTATGGAAAAGAGTACTTCATTTTCGATTAAAGAAAGTTTTCCAATTGAAAAAACAGACTATCCGCTCATTATCGTAGATGGTAAAGAAATTAGTAATAATATGATGAATGCGATAAATCCGGACTGGATAGAATCTATTTCTGTACTGAAAGATGCTTCGGCAACTGCTATTTATGGTGCACGCGGAGCGAATGGTGTTATTCTGATAACCTTGAAAACCAAAGAAGAATATGCGGCCCAAAAAGAGAAACCAACGAAAACTCTGGGTGAAAGATTAGACGCCCTCTATCAAGAAAATAATGTGAAAGCTAAAGACGTTTCCTATTTTCTGAATGACAAACCTGTTTCTGCTACAGAAATCCAGGCACTGCGCCCAGAAAAAGGTAACACGTATGGAATAAAAGTTATGAATGTATCCGGAAAAACGGAAGTAAGAATAATAACCCGATCAAATGATACAGGAATACGCATCCGTGGGGTTCGTGGAGAAGTTCAAAGCGTAAATATGCCATCGGACGGAAAGATCAGAATAGCAGGTAAAGTACAAGACACAAGCGGCAACCCTGTAGTAGGTGCCTGTGTACTTATTGAAGGAACCACCACCGGTACTGTGGCAGACCGTGATGGAACTTTCGTATTGGATGCCCCTAAAAATTCAACTCTTTCTATCAGTTATATTGATATGAAAACAGCGAAAGTAAAAGTAGAGAACACTACTCCACTTATTGTTACTCTAAAAGCTGATTAATAAACAAATACTCTCTCTCTTAATTGTTTCAACAAGGAGTGCCGGACATAGAGTCCGCCATTCCTTGTTTCATATAACTTTTAACACAATTCCCGGTTTAGTACATTATTTCACCCGTCTATTCAGTTGATTGTTCGCCTTAGCGGGTTTTGACTTTCCAATTCGTTTCCCAGTAGGCTTTGCCTTTTCGCTACTTTTAGAGCGGGAAGCACCTGAACGGGTATTATTATTTTTTATCGTCATAATTAGGTTCCTTCATAATATTCACCCAGAAAGTAACGGGCAATAAAATCCCAGTTCTTTCCTAATATTTCTTTTCCATTCTCAAAAGGCAACCGGACATCAGGGAACAAATTCCGTTCCACACCATATTTCAACAAATCAAACGGACAATACCCCTTATCCGTAAACAACTTGTAACCCTCTTTCATAGCCATTTCCTTATCATATGCCACTTCATTACGCTTATCACAAAAGAACCATGCCACACCAGGTGCTACGAGAATTCCTTTGGGGTTAGCAAAAACAACCGTATTACCAAACTCCGCATCCAGCTTATCCGGTATATCTGTCCGACTCCAGTGCAAATGTTTCACAAAAAAAGCCTCCATCTGTTCATAATGCGGGAAATACATAAGTTGCTCTCCTCCTGTAGCAGCCAAAAATAATCTCACGCTTTCCGGTAAGACCGTATCCGTCTGTATAGAAGGTATTTCTGTTCTTTCCTTCAACAATTGCTCAGAAGGCAATACCCAATCATCGGAAGGAATTTCACAAATTGGCGCTTCTTCAAAAACAACATCCATTGCCTCATATACATTATTTGCCAATTCTAATATCTTTTCATCAAAAGGATTGGCAATGACTGCTTCATCATCATCATTTGAATTAAGTTTCCACAGTACAAAGGCAATATCCACTTCATTTATCTCATCAGAGACATAATCTGCCGGAATTTCATAAAAAGGGAGATTACGACCATATAACTTATAACATAAATCACTAAAACGTCTCCAGCCACCATCATTTGCAATACTGTCTTCCAGATATATAGTAAGCAAGACAGCAACATTTTGTATATCTTCCGGTGTTTTATCTGTATACAACCGGGAAGAGGCGATCAGTGAAAAAAGTTCATCAGCAAATCGCAGATACCATCCGTCAGTAGAAGTAACCCTTGTACGGGAATGGCTCCGTAGCCATAAGGCCATTGGTATCTTTTTATTTTTTATCATAACTATACGTTTATTTTTTACGTAGACAAAGGTAATGATTTTCAAAACATACTATCGCGTGAGTGAGAACTTCAGACGCATACCGAAATCAGCACTGGTCACCGGATAGGAGGAAGCAGACACAAGCGGGGTGTTCTTCTGACGGTCATAATAGAGACTCACACTAAGTAAGCGGCTGAGCGTATAATCCGCAGAGAAAGATATCTTGAGTGCTTTGTTACCACTGGTAGCCTGCGTAGTGACTTGCTGAATATCCCGGCAAAGTGCAAACTGATTGCGGAAGGATACATCCGCACGCAAAGCAAGGTCATTACTTATTTTATTCTTAGAGTTCTTCGTATTACGCCCGGGGAAGAGTTCCAGTCCCATAATCTTATACCCCATACCTACCACAAAATCCTTCGTTCCACTCTCTACTACCTGATTGGCTGCAAGGCTAAGATTCAGAATACGCGTAGTCTTGTACTCCACTTTGGTAGTGATACCATTTTTAAAAGTCACATCCACTCCAAATAAAGGAGAGAATTGCTCATTGATAGAAACAGCCGAAACGTCGTATATAGATGAAGGAACAGGGATACCTGTCTGTACATCGTCTACAAATCCCAGATCTCCCATATAGCTATGGAAACTCTGAAAAGTACTATAACTACCCACACTATAAGTACTACGATAACCATGGGTCAGGGTCACACTCTTAAAGTACTTCTTGAAAAACTCAAGTTTACTCAGTCCGCTATAAGTTACACGCCAGTTAGGCATCATCGAGAGTATTCCCGGGAAAATATCCAGCGAGCTTTTACCCGCATCCCTACCCGTATAAGCCGCCAGGAAGGCAGGTATCATCACACTCGAATTGTATTTACTAATACTATTAAAAGTCTGCGGATAATGCTCCATTCCCGGAAGGGAAACGCCTTGATACAATTGTTCTACTCTCTTTTGAATCACATCCAGATTTCCTAAGAAACGATTGAAAGAAGACGAGGAATATCCATTGGATGGATTATGTCGTTCAAAAGAGCTACCAATCGTTATAACAGTCATATTAAAGTTACCACTTCGTACCTCGGGCATTCCATCGTACATAAATTGTATAGAGCGGGAGTCATTGCGTGTGCGCCCTGCATTAAGGTATATCTTCAAATCACGCAAAGGCTCCAGGGTCATACGTATCTGTAGATCTTCCTGAGCATTAGTAGTGGCAGGCTCTATATTAGAATTATTCTGAATAAGCCAGTTATTCCGGATTGCCTTATCAATATAATCTCCACCTGTCATACCAAAAGCAAAATCAAGACCGGGAGCGAAACCGGAACTCCCTCTCGTTTGTCCAAGCATATCCCCTATTTCAGGCTGGAAACCCGGCAAAGTCATAGCATATGTATTCTTATATGTAATACTTACATTACGCACCATCATAGCGACGCGTGCTGCCGATTGCGCTATTTTATACCAGGGATTATCCTCCGGCTTCGGCCCTTGGATAGCCGTCAGTTTCACCCGGACACTATCTCTGGTTTCAATACGGATCGTATTAGCATCTATCACCTTATAGCGAATAGGATAGCGATCACCATCAACCGTCAGTGCTGAAACCTTAGGCTTTTTCGAACCTAAACTGTGACGAACGGTTATAGTAGTATCTTTCTTCAACTGTATCTCTTTTTCATACCGTTTAGGTTTTGCTTTCTGCCGATTATTAGGACGACGCGTCGAAGAGGTAGTAGCAAAACGGCGATTTGTCTCTTTAAGAAAAGGCACCTTATTATATAAAGTCTCCAAATTGAGACGCCCATTCACATCAAAAGTCCGTTGGTTTGCAATTGTATTACCCATTTCTTTTCCATCAGATAGAGAGACACCACGATCCCAGCTATAAGAAGAATTGAAACGCGTATCTGCTGTCATCCAGTCTGTAACAGGGAACTTATCAAACGGCAATTTATACGTAGCATTAAATGTCTGTTGATAATCAATCGGACGTCCGAAACTAAGCAGACTACGCCGTATTGTATCTTTCTTTGCTTCATATTCATCCGGATCAAGCGTTCTGTTCACCACTCCGTAGGGTTCTTCTATTTCAGCATGAGTAGCTGACGTAAAGTTCATACGAAGATTTTTAGTCAGATCCCAACGCAAAGAGAAGTCACGATTCCAAAGAAAATCCTTTGCCACACTAACTGGTATTTCTGCCGGATCACTCAGGTTCTCCATATCACGCAACTGAAGTTCATAGTAATGCCGGTTCATGTCCGTATTGAAAGAGATATTCTGCGGCAGATAGCTCAAATTGAGTTCTTTAACGAACTTCATCCATTTTGATTTACTCTTCAATCCTTTGAACGGTTCCCAGGCTTTATATACAGGAGCATAATTGTAAGAAAGTGCCCCCCGCCAGTCCGTTTCGTTCTCATAGACAGTGGTACTACCCTGATTATGTCTGTTCGTGCGACTATAGCTCATTGTGAAGTTCCCCGGATCATAAGGCATCGGATTCTTACTGGTAACTCCCACACGCATATTACTCAAACTAAAATTCTTATAGGTCGTTATCGTATTAGCGATATTACGTAATGAATCTCGTTCGGCATTTGTAGACAAAGCATCCAGCGCATCTTTCAACAGCATATCCTGATCCAACGGATTATATTTGGGAGAAGTCTTTTCACGGGAATATGAAAAATAGACCGGTGCGCTAAGTTTCACAGCCTTCGGGAAAAAACGTCCCAACTCAAACGTAGTAGTAAACTGGTATTGATAATAATCATCCAGGCGACGTTCGCTTACACTCTGTTCCAGTCCACCAAAACCGGCAGTCTCTACATGTCCCGCCATACTGATACTTCCAAGATCCGACAACTGCACATTCATATTTCCCTGTGCTGCCCAGCCACCCTCTTCGTCAAAATCGGACAGACGCAATTCGTTTACCCAGATTTCTGCCGACTTCTTGGCACGTGAATTATTGCGCACACCAATCATCATCGTCTTCACCTCTGCAAGTGACGGATTACCTATGATACTTACCTTATTGGCTGGTTTGTCAGGGTCATATTCAGAATAAAGCTTTCCATAACTTACCCCCGAAAGCGAATTATTCTTTGTTTGGTTGCGCTTCTTCTTTATGTCAGTAAACACAGAAAGTGCAATATCCAGCATATTATCTTTAGGCCATACTATCAGTTTATCAACATCTGAGTCTCCATTATAATTGCCTGCCGGAGTTAGCTTCAACGGGATTTCGTACTCATAAAAGTTAGAACTATAATCGGAACCCAGACGAATGAAAACAGATAATTCTCCGTCTTTAGGGTCAGTTACATCGCCTGTTAAAGCCCCGGCATGAGTGAACATCTTCAACCGGCGGTACTGGCGCATATCCATCGTAGAATTTTTGTAAACAGCACGTGCATCACCCGGCGCAAGGTTTTCAACTTTCAAGCTCATAGCCTGTTCATTTTGCTGACGCAACTGTGGTTGTCCCGGATCAATAACACGACTAATACCCGGAGGCATCACATAGTTAATAGGTGTCTTATCCCCATTCTCTTCAATATTAACGGTTGAAACATCCAAGGTACCTGTCACTGTAGGTGCAGGATTCTGAAGGTTGTACAACGGATCTGTATACGTACGCCAATCACCACGTACCAGTTCGAGAGTGGCAAAACGCAAAATCACAGGTTTAGAAAACCCGGTAAGGAACATACGCATAAACCGTATCGACTTGAAATCTCTGATACTTCCAACAGGTGTACCACTGCGTACTGGCACTTTAAACTGATACCAGGTCACCTCTTCCGTTTGGCCGTTACGCAATTTCACTTTAGTGACACGCTTATCGGTAATATTGTTCGTACCCACTTTCAATTCAGATGGAGTCAGATGAATACGATACTGGAAATATTTTTCTGTTTCCGAAAGTGTATTATCCTGATTAATATCTTCTATATCAGGAGAAGTCTTAGCAGCCGTCGGATACCCCTCAGGAGAATCTTCATTAGCGGCCGAGTTCCCTTCGGTATTATTGATATATTTGTAACGTTCGAGAATACTCTTTTCCTCTGCATCGTAATCGGAACCCCGGAAATAATGATATTTATCACCTGCAGGCGACTCGTAGAACTTTTCAAAAACAGAAGCATTCAATTTTGGCCGGATTTCTTCCAAATACTTAACATAAGTAGGATAAGCACGTTCATCTTCTACCGAAAGTCCATTCAATCCGACATCCTGCTTTTTGCGTGCTCCTGCCGTATTATCAAAAGCATATACAAGGCTACGATCTTTAGGAACACGCCCCCAGTTTGTATAGTCTACTTTTGATTCATCACCATCAATAGGCAAACCGTTTTCAAAAAACTTCTTACCATCTTTCAGGATATCCTCAGATACATCTCCTAAATTAAGATACAGATATCCGCCCTCTGTTGTACTCCGAGCATTTTTTCTACGTGTATTATCCGCTCCCGGTTCATCTCCATCTGCATAAATAAAAGGATCGAGCAACCAAAATTCAACATATTCAATATTGGCCTTCTCAAAATCGGTTGTTTCAATCTTACGCATCATACCTCCCCACCGCTTTTCCGGTTGCAGCAAGTTACCATTTTCGTCAAGGTCTCTATCCAGATTGTAAGGACCACGTTCCTGAGGGTAGTAAGCCACATTCAATATAGACATAGTAGATGCTTCCATATTATTCAGCTCCTTTTTGGGATACAACTCAGATTCGTACACCTCACGAACATAATGATTCGAGAGTTGATCGAGGTCATTCTTTATGTGTGTCGGAGTAAGTGAAGAGTTACGGCGCGTAAATAATCCATCGATATGATACCATGCCAATAAAGCACGATTCTTTCCATAGGGAATACTATCAGACAATCTCGATTCGGGAAACAATTCGAGATTATCAGGTCCCGTTGCCTTAAAGGGTGTAGAAGAGAGTTGCCAATACAAAGGCTGATGCAGATCGATACCACTTTGTGCACTCTCAAAATCATCTATATAAGAAGAGTTGTCCTGCAATCCTCCCCCATGTCCCGGAAGAAGCTGAGCAAATTCCAATCCGAGATTAATATTGGAAGGAGCAGTAGCCTCCACAAACGGCAACTTATCTACCATATTAGTTAACCATTGGCTTTCACGTTTCCAGGAGGCATTCAACCCCCACAAGGTGTTCGATATAGGTTCGTCTCCCATAGCCACTTTGGTAGTCAGCGGCTTCTCTTTCAGATACATCACAGTACCTCCGAACTGGAAATCAGGCGAAAAATCATACGTAAAGTTCAATCCCAACATTGTCTTACGCTGCATATTATAAGACGTATTGCTTTCAAGATTTACACTGATAGGAGTTCCGGCATCAATAATGCTCTGATTGAGGATCGTAACTACTCCCATTGTATAATCGACCGAATAGTCGGAATTTTCAGTCAGTGTCCGTCCACCGGCCGTAACACGTACTGATCCCCGTGGCACATTCATCGAACCAAGACGTATTTCATTGGCAGACGAAGCACGATATTCACCTTGTAAACGGAATTTATTCTTCTCAGCCAACTGACGCGCTACGGTAAGAGTAGAGTCATATAATTCCTTGAAAACATATTTCTTAGCAATGTTCGGGTTATCAAATTTTGTCTCCAGATACGATCCAAAAGGCTCTACTACCGGAAAAAAGATACGGCCATTCTGTGCATTGACCGTATATCCCTCCACAAAATCGAAAAAGCCGTCACCTCCTAGCTGATTCTTACTATTCAAGCGATCCAGATTCATTACTTTAAGTAAAGGTATCTTATTGATCTTACCCTCCGGAATATAACGTAAATAAACTCCGGTGGTGTCACTCAGATAAGTGATATTTAATGTAAATTTTTCTTTCTGTACCTGATAGGCATTCAGTGAGTAAACGTTCTTCATCATCAGGTCCCAGCAAGCAGCATCCGGAGAGTTGGAAGTATTTTTTAGCAGTTTCACGAAAAGACAGTCGGACGTCTCCTTGATATCGGATGAAAACTCACCGACCTGATAGGTCTTTCCATTAATGGTATAATCAAAAGCTACAGCGAGTACTTCATCTGATTGTAAAGTCTGTTTTAAAGAGATGTAACCTAAAGTAGTATTCACTGTATACTCCGAGGAAGTCAACAACCGGGCCGTCTCTATCTTTTCATAATTCATGCCGCTTTCCATCCCAGGAATGGATCCTATCACAGAATTTACTGCACTTATATTACGTGCAGCACTATAGGTGCTTGTCATCTGCTGATAAAGATTATTATCACCATTAGCAGGTGGAAGGGTGTCCTTAGAGATTGCGATCCACGGAGCTCCCTTACTAATATAGGCTTGAGACTCTCCTAAATCCGTAAAAGCTACAATATTACGCGGGTTCTCATAATTACCTCGCTTATTCGTTACCCAAACCTCAACCCGGTTAATTTTCACTCCGGAAAGAATATTAGGTAATTGTGCCATATTATGGTCATACGTATCGCGAAAATAGTGTGCCAGAAAGAAGTGCCGGTTCTCATCATATTCATCTGCTGAGAAATCAAAAGGAATGGTCTGTGCCCCTCCTTTACTATTAACGGTTTTTGATTCACTCTCCTGCTGGCTGATCACTGTTTGCAACTTTAACTTTCCAAACTGTAAATCGGCACGCACACCAAACAAAGAAGTAGCACCGCGTATCAACGAGTTGCCGGTAGTCATACTCACGTTACCCGCTTCAAGCAGTTTTATTATCTCATCCTCTTTGCCCTCATATTTCAGTTTCAGTTTTTTACTGTCGAAGTCAAAAGTAGCGTCCGTATTATAATTCATGTCAAGGTTTACCTTATCCCCGACCTTACCGTTGACATTAATATTAATTTTCTCATCAAAATCAAATCCCCAGGTTTTACGCATACTTTCAGGCAAAGTAGGGTTCTGAACATTATTGTACTTTACTCCCAAACTGAGTTCTGCACTTCCCTGAGTACGAATCTGAACACCCCCCGGACCAAATATTTTTTCAGCCGGACCAAGATTAAATTTCATATTCGTAAAGTCAAACTCCTCTTTTCCCTTAGAAAATACGGAGTCATTACGCTGACGGTAGTAATTCTGCATGGAGCGTTTCATACTCCAATCTAAGTACTCAGCGGGAGTCATTATGATAGGAACGTCCATTTCCTGCCCGCCGATAATAGTACGGATCAAATAGCGATTGGTCAATGCATCATACTCTACCTTTTCCTCAACAATGGGCATAGGTTGCAGTATCTGCGCTGCAACAGGCAAACTTCCTAAAAATAAGAATAATATGACAATGGAGTAATGTGCCAATGTGCCAATGTGCCAATGTGCCAATGTGCCAACGAACCTGCGATATAACAGCACAGCACATTGGCACATCGATACATTAGCATATTGGCACATCATTCTCATAATCTCTTCAAGGCCAGTTTTATCACTTGTTCTACAGCAGCATCAGGTTCTTCCTTCAAAATGGCAAGTACTACCTTTTGTGAGGGAGCCGCAGCAAACCCAAGCATCGTCAGTGCAGCAACAGCTTCTTCCTGTATTTCCGTATTCATGGCAGACAGCAAAGTACTCTGCCCTCCCCCTGCTACTGGCGCAGCAGTCTTTATTTTATCTTTTAAATCTACAATCACACGCTGTGCAGTTTTCAATCCGATCCCCTTCACAGTCTTCAACAAATTAGCATTTTCCGTACTGATAACGTTAACTAACTCCGACGGCGAAAGTGCCGAAAGAATCATTCGTGCCGTATTGCCACCAATACCCGATACAGAGATCAACAACAAAAAGAGTTCACGTTCCTGTTTATCAGCAAAGCCATACAGCACATACGCATCTTCGCGAATGGCTTCATGAATATATAGTTTACAAGTGTTTTTCCCTTGAATTGCAGAGTATGTATTTAATGAAATATTCACGGCATACCCCAAACCGTTACAATCGATTATTGCTGTTGCCGGACTAAGTTCGGCAATCTCGCCTTTGACGTATTCTATCATAATACTTTATTAACGCACGCGCACGACAAATATTGTGCTTCACTAACCTTGAGTAACAAAAACTAACTTTAACAACCATTTCACCGACAGAAACAGAAAAAATGATTATTTTTGCAGCATAAAAAAAGAAATATGTTAAACGAAACCCATAAAAGAATGAAAAAAGTAAGAGCAGCCATTGTTGGTTATGGTAATATTGGCCGTTATGTACTGGAAGCCCTTCAGGCAGCCCCGGACTTTGAAATAGCAGGTGTAGTTCGCCGCGCAGGAGCTGAAAACAAACCAACCGAACTAAATGATTACGCCGTAGTAAAAGATATAAAAGAACTGCAGGGAGTAGATGTAGCAATCCTTTGTACCCCTACCCGTAGCGTAGAAACATACGCCAAAGAAATTTTAGCATTAGGAATCAATACAGTAGATAGTTTCGATATTCACACAGGTATTACCGCACTTCGCCGTGAACTCAGTATTTCTGCAAAAGAACACGGAGCTGTATCTATCATCTCAGCAGGTTGGGATCCGGGTAGTGACTCCATTGTACGCACTATGCTGGAAGCCATTGCTCCCAAAGGTATCACTTATACAAACTTTGGTCCGGGCATGAGCATGGGACATACCGTAGCAGTAAAAGCTATTGACGGAGTAAAAGCCGCCCTTTCAATGACTATTCCTACCGGAACCGGAATCCATCGCCGTATGGTATACATCGAGCTGAAAGATGGCTACAAATTTGATGAAGTGGCTGCTGCAATCAAATCTGACGCTTATTTTGTAAACGACGAAACTCACGTACAACAAGTACCTAACGTCGACGCACTTCTTGACATGGGGCATGGCGTAAACCTGACCCGTAAAGGTGTATCCGGTAAAACACAAAATCAGTTATTTGAATTCAATATGCGCATCAATAACCCTGCCCTGACAGCACAGGTTCTGGTTTGTGTTGCCCGCGCTTCTATGCGTCAACAACCGGGATGCTACACGATGATTGAAATTCCCGTAATTGATCTTCTCCCGGGTGATCGCGAAGAATGGATCGGCCACCTGGTGTAAATAATAATAGCCGAACTCTACATTCATGCAAAGGGATTGCTCATTTTTTGAGCAATCCCTTTGCTTTTTACTCCTTTTTTACAAAAAAAATACTGAAAAGAACCGTTATTATGTCTTTTTACATATATTTGTAATATTAACAAAAACACAAATAATTATGAAATACACACTAACTATACAATTTCTGGTATTCTTCTTCAATTTGCACATTTCCGGACATACGATAGAGCCGACCTTGAAATTTGGAAAACCATCGGATAATGAACTAAAAATGACTGTTTACGAACCCGATACCACAGCAACAGCCATTGTATTATATGATATAGGGAAAAGCAATTACAGATATACTAATAATGAATTCGTACTTATCACACAACGTAGTGTGAAAATAAAGATACTAAAGTCAGAAGGCAAACAATATGCCGACATCAATATCCCCTATTATGCACCGGAACAGACCTCAGAGAATAGAGATAATATCTATGATCTGGAAGCTTATGCCTACAATCTGGAAAATGGTAAACGAGTAAAGACAACCACTAAAAACAACTTTATCGTACGAGAGCGCATCAATGAACGGTATATGCAACTCAAGTTTTCCATACCTGCCGTAAAAGAAGGAACTGTAATTGAATACCGTTATAAACAGGCATCCGATTATTATCTTCAACTGGAAGACTGGGTGATGCAAACAGAAATTCCTACAATATACAGTGAATACAGTATCCTGATACCCAATATCTTTATCTTCAACATCGAAATGCAAGGCAGAGACCGAATAAAAGTAAAAGAGAAAGATGGTGGATACACAATAGAACATACTACTTTAGGAGGATTGGGACAAGTCAAAAAAACTCTCTCGGTACACGCACGCGAACTCACCTTTACTGCACACCATCTTCCGGCATTACCCAATGACGAAGAATATATATGGTGTAGCAATGACCACAAGGTAAGTGTTTCTTTTGATCTGCAAGGAGTGAAACAAGACGAAAATTATAAGTCGTATACTCAAACCTGGGAAGATATTGATAACTTCTTACTGAAAGAAGATTTTGAAGATTTCGGCCAACAGCTTTTCCTGTTTAATCCTTACCATGAGGAAATGGCAGCGTTACAACTAACAGATATGCCATTTGAAAAGAGAGTGGAAGCTACCTTTAAACTACTAAAACAAAAAATGACATGGAACGGAGAGTACAAACTCTATAGCCCCGATCTTAAAAAAACGATAAAAAAAGGAACAGGAAGTAATGCCGACCTTAATTTTATCTTTATAAATATGTTGCGTGATTGTGGCATTGAAGCATGGCCCGTAGTATTACGTATGCGTAATACGGGAAGACTTCCCATTCATTATCCATCCCTACAAAAACTAAACACTTTTGTAGTGGCTATACATACTGACAAACAAAAGATTATCTATCTTGACTGTTCTATGCCGGAAGTTTTCCCAAATGTATTGCCCGAAAAATTAACTGTAGAAAAAGCCCGGATTGTCAACAAGTTAAGTGACCAGGAAAAGTGGGTAGACCTTACCCGAATCCCCAATAATACAATTAGCATGACAATCCGTGCAACATTGACACCCGAACAGTTGCTCACAGGAACACAAGAAATTAAACGTACAGGCCATTTTGCATTCGACCGTATCAATCAGTATAAGCAGGCCAAAGACAGTATAGATTTCATAAGAAAACACGAAGCCCAAAATGATTGTCACATTACAAATTACACACAAAAAAAGATTGATGCAGCCAATAATTCTGTTTATGAAGCTATACAATTCACCCGGAAAGCAGACAATGCCAACGAAGAATACCTGTATATCAATCCGATGTTATTTACCCATATCAGCAAAAATCCCTTTATACAGGCAGATAGAGTAATGCCCATAGACTTGCCTCAAGCCTATATGTACACCGTAACAAACACCCTCATATTGCCTGAAGGATATCAAATAGAAGAAATTCCCAAAAGCCAGGTATATATTACCGAAAAGAAGGGGGTCAGTTGTCATTACTACATCGAAAAAGAGGAAAGAATCATTCGGTTGAAATATATGTTTATAGTGAAACAGCTTCATTTTGAACCGGCGGAATATCCTAATTTACAAGCATTGTGGGCCGCCACTGCCGAAAAAAACAATGCACTCATTGTACTCAAAAAACTTTAAACATATAAGAAATGAAACGCACACTATTCATTGTTATCACCTGTTTCATAGCAAGCGGTGTTTTGGGACAAGAAACAACGACCCCGGAGGTTAATACGAAATTCGGAAAGCCCTCGGACGAAGAACTCAAAATGACAGTTTACGAACCGGACACCACGGCCGCAGCCGTAGTACTCTGCAAGAAGACGAATGTTTTCTATGATGTTGTCAATAATGACTTCCGGATCAACTACATTTATGAAACTAAAATCAAAGTACTCAAACCAGAGGGAACCTCTTTTGCCAATGTTGTCATACCGTATTATGAGGACAAGAAAGGGAGTTCCATGAAAGAAATAGTAAGTCAGATAGATGCTTTCGCCTATAATATAGAGGAGGGCAAAACGGTACGTACGAAAATGAAACGCGAATTCATCTTTAAAGAACGCCTCAATGATAAATACATGCAAGTTAAATTCTCTGTTCCTAACGTAAAACCGGGAACCGTCATTGAATACAGATATAAGATATTGTCCGACTTCTATTTCCATATAAATAACTGGAGTGCCCAACAGTCTATTCCTGTTCATTATACAGAATATGATATCACCGTGCCCGAATATTTCAAATTCAACCTGGATATGCACGGAACAGAGCAACTGCAAACCGAGGATGAAACAGTTGGCGTCAATCTCGTTATCGGAGGGCAAGTATTTCAATGTAACGGTCGGCATTTGTGTTTCAAAGGTAACAAGCTACCGGGCCTGCATGATGATAATTACATCTGGTGCGTAGAAGATTACGGTACACAGGTCAATCTTGAATTGGGTGGACTTGATTTTCCGGGAGCACTCTATAAATCATTTACCCAAACCTGGGAGAATATAGATGAAGCATTACTGGATGACAGTGAATTTGGCGGACAACTTAAAATACAGAATCCATACCGGGAAGAAATGGCTGCCTTAAACTTAGATAACTTAAAAAGTAATGAAGAAAAAATAGCTGCTATTTACACTTTATTAAAAAAGAAAATATCCTGGAATGAAGAATATGCACTTTATGGAGGTAAAAGTAAAAAAACAGTAAAAGAAGGTATAGGTAACAATGCCGAAATCAACTTCATCCTGATGAGCATGCTCAAGGATGCAGGCATTCCCTCTTTCCCGATAGTTATGAGCCGCCGCAGTATGGGAATACTTCCTTACGCACACCCTAGCATACAGAAACTGAATACCTTCATTGTAGGTATAGCCAATACAGACAGTACACTTGTCTATCTGGACGGTTCAGTAACCCATGGCTACCTGAATGTACTTCCTCCCGTGCTAATGGTAAACCGGGCACGGGCAATAATAGGAGGTCGCCAAAGCAGATGGGTCGATTTGAGTCAAACCTGTAAAAATCAATTACGCTCTATGGTAAATGCAGTTATCAGCCCGGATGGTAAAATATACGGTAGCCGTAACACAAGCTATATGGGACAATATGCCTCTACCTTCAGAAAAAAATATCAGACAGCCAAAGACAGTACAGAATTTGTTAACGAACTGGCATCGAAAGAAGACGTAAAAATAAGTGTATTCAATACACAAGGTATCAACAAGTTCTCTCCGCAAGTCAAAGAAACTATCATATTTGAAAAGCAAGCTACCGTCAACGACAACTTCATTTACTTAAACCCGCTCGTGTTTCTGCACACAGAAAAGAATCCCTTCACTCAAACCGAACGAAAGCTTCCTGTAGAATATCCCTATGCAGAACAAATCACATTGTCCGTTAATCTGACCATCCCTGAAGGATATGCAGTAGATGAACTGCCTGAGGCACTACAGATAAAAACTGAAGATGGTCAAGGCATGTGTCGTTACAATATTGCCGTACAAGGCAATAAACTAACAATCAATTATATATTCAACTCCAGCAAATTGCTTTATCTACCAACAGAGTATGCCGGACTGCATCACTTCTGGAAAGTAATAGCAGAAAAGAATAATGAAACAGTAGTACTAAAAAAATTGTAAAGTGATCATGACAAGAAACAAATTATACAGTAGTATTCTGTTACTCTTGCTTGTACCTTTTGCTATACGAGCACAAGTAGACATTACTCGCGACGCCTACTCCGTCGTACAAAATGCCACCACAGAGATTATCTGTGAATCGGCAACAAGTGCTCTGCAAAAAGAAAGTTATACTATCACCATTCTTAATGAAAAAGGACGAAACGCTGCACACTTCTTTTGTATGTGTGACAAGTTTCGTTCTCTGCGGAAATTCTCCGGAGAGATTACAGACCCGACCGGCAAGGTCATCCGCAAAATTAAGAAATCGGATTTACAAATGACTGAATACTCTTCGGGACTAACCAGTGATGACTATACTTATTATTACGAGTGCAACCTCCCACGCTATCCGCTTACGATAAAATATGAATGGGAAGTGAAATGCAAAGACGGGCTGATAGCCTATCCGAATTTTGTTCCTCAAAAAATGTACAATCAATCGGTGGTCAAGGCTGTATACAGTCTCCGGACTCCCCCAAACATACCTACCCGCTACCGGGCAATCAATATCCAGACAGATATTACACAAAAAACAACCCCGGACGGTAGTACCCTCACAGAGGCATCTATAGGACCAATAGCCGCCCTCGAATATGAACCATTCGGTGCATCACTACCCGAGCGTATTCCCCGGATTTATTTTTCGCCGGGGCAATTTATCTTTGATGGTACACAAGGAGATATGAGTACCTGGCAATCATATGGCGCATGGCAAAACAGCTTACTCACGGGACGTGACCAACTGGCTGAACCTATAAAAACAAAACTACGTGAATTAACTGCCCATTGTACAACTCCCCGTGAAAAGGTACAAGCCATCTACAACTACCTGGCTACTACAACGCGCTATGTGAGTATCCAGTTAGGTATCGGAGGATTGCAACCCATTGCAGCAGCCGACGTCTGCCGCGCGGGTTTCGGCGATTGCAAAGGATTATCCAACTACACCCGTGCTATGTTGAATGAACTGGGCATCTCTTCTGTATATACTGCCATCAGCACAGACAATGAACGGCTACTGCCCGACTTTTCCAGTGCCAATCAGATGAACCATGTCATCCTGCAAGTTCCACTCCCCGGAGATACGCTTTGGCTGGAGTGTACCAATCCGCAATTACCTTTTGGATATATACACAGTGACATTGCCGGACACGATGCTCTCCTCGTTACACCGGACGGAGGTAAACTTCACCGATTACCCTCCTACCCCGATTCACTCAACACACAAACAACAATTGCCCAAATCACACTTACCCCTACCGGAGGAGCAAAAGTAAAGGCTTGTGAAACTTCCCGTCTTTTCCAATATGAAAACATGATAGGCATTACCCACCTTGAACCCGCCCGACAAAAAGATCATTTGCGTTCTAATATCAACCTGGTACAAGCCAACATAAGTGATGTACAGATAACCGAGAAAAAAGATGCAATCCCCCAGATTGCTCTGCAATACGCGGTGGATACCGAGCAATATGGAAACAAGACAGGTAACCGACTATTTATTCCTGCCAATATCTTTCGAAAGGGTTTTATTACGCCCGAACTCAAACAACGTATTCAGGATGTCCATATCAACTACGGCTATCTGGATACAGACAGCATTCTTTTGCAAATACCGGAAGGATATGCCATAGAATCTCTTCCCAAAAGCTATAAAGCGGAAAACAATTTCGGTACCTTTAGCTCTTCTTTACAAGTGAAGGGCAAGGAAATATATATTGTACACCGTTTACTAATGCACAAAGGCGTTTACCCTAAAGAATCTTATAAAGATTTTCTTGAATTTCGCAAGCAGATAGCAGGACAATACAATAGCAAGATTATCTTAAAAAAAGAAGTGCTTCCCGCACGGGGAAGTACGCCAAGCGATGGTTAATTGAAACTCTGTGAAATTCTGTAATTCTATGGTGAGTTTAGTTCATTAGAATCAATTTTGTGCTAAATGGTGTTTGTCATTACCATCAGTCTCTTTCTCCGGTATCAATAAAGCTCTGCCTCATAGAGGAACGTATGATGCCTCGGTGTGTAGCGTTGTTTTAGATGTACATGTAAAGCAGTACGACATGTACATGTGGGACAGTACGACATGTACATGTGGAGCAGTGAAACATGTACATGTAAAACAAGGCTGCTCACCGGGAAAAGGAACGTTCCTTTCTGAGAAAAACAAAGTACGACACCGGGCAACGGTGACGATGTCGTTTAGGGGCACTTCCGCTACCGAAAAGATATACCCATAATCTTCGTTACTATTCAGATATGAATCTATTTACGATTAGACGATTTACGATTGGGATTACTCCGTTTCTGACAGCGCTGAAACAAGCTTTTAAAAGAGTAACTTCAATCGTACATCGTAAATCGTCTAATCGTAAATAGATTCATATCTGAGCAAGTACCCTTATTATCCATTTTTAAACTGCCACCAGGAAAATGTTTTAGAAAAATAGAGTACCTTTACGGCCGAAAGCTAAAATGTGCAACATTGGATAATCATCGATATACTCATGGCGAAGAACTCGCTAATACACTCAGTCACGCTGCCGGAATTTTGCTGGGAGTTATAGCCGGATACTTCCTGCTGGTAAAAGCGGCTACCGGTAGTGAGCCGAACTGGGCAGTTACCTGCATTGCAGTCTATCTGGCAGGTATGTTATCGTCCTATATCAGTTCAACCTGGTATCATGCTTCCAGACCGGGACCGAGAAAAGAATTGTTGCGTAAATTTGACCACGGAGCTATCTACCTGCATATCGCAGGCACTTATACCCCATTTACACTATTGGTGATGCGGCATGCCGGCGGATGGGGATGGGGAATTTTCACCTTCGTATGGCTCTCCGCACTTGCAGGTTTTATTCTGAGTTTCAAGAAACTGAAAGAACACAGTAACCTCGAAACATGTTGTTACATTGGAATGGGTGCTGCTATCCTAATAGCCCTGAAACCACTAATGAACTGTCTTTCGGAGATGGGAGCTTCACCTGCTTTCTGGTGGTTGATAGGTGGAGGTGCATCTTACATCATCGGTGCAGTATTCTATTCTCTTCGTAAACCTTATATGCATTCAGTATTCCATCTCTTCTGCCTGGGAGGTAGCGTAGGGCATATTATAGCAATCTGGATGGTCTTATAAATCTTAAAAGTTTTCCGTTTTGGAAAACTTTCTGTATCAGGAAGAAAGAAAAGTTTCCCGAAATTTAATGTTAAAAGCCTTTATACCTATAAGTAAATCTCTTATCTTTGTCCCGGTTCCGGAACTAAAAAGAGGTTTAGTCACAAGGGAACGCTGTGCAAATCGGCGACAGTACCCGCTGCTGTAATTCTCTGAGAATCCGCACATTATGTCACTGCGTTTTATGCGTGGGAAGGCGTGCGAAGGAGGGATAAGTCAGAAGACCGGCCGGAACCAATGGACAATTAACAATGGACAATTGACAGTTGACAATTGACAGTTGGCAGTGAGCGATTACTGTTTATCCGATTTTAATTGCCGCCTATATTTTTATTAACCACTCAGTTGTCAAACGTCAACTGCCTTTTGGTCAGCCAAAAACTGTCAATTGTCAATTGTCCACTGTCAACTGAACAAAGCTTTCGGGAGTTAAAGTTATGAACTACGCTGAAATTTGTATCATCAAACGTGATGGTAAAAGAGAAGATTTCTCTATTAGTAAAATTAAGAACGCTATAACCAAAGCGTTCAGTGCCTCCGGCATCACCGAAGAGCAGCAGCTCGTGGCTGACATTACCATGAATGTCATCAGCCGTTTTTCCAATCCCACTATTACTGTAGAAGAGATTCAGGATCTGGTAGAAAAAGAATTAATGAAAGTACGGCCCGAAGTAGCCAAAAAGTACATTATCTACCGCGAATGGCGTAATACAGAACGTGATAAAAAAACTCAAATGAAACACGTAATGGATGGTATTGTAGCCATTGACAAAAACGATGTAAATCTGAGCAATGCAAATATGAGCAGTCACACTCCGGCAGGTCAGATGATGACCTTTGCATCGGAAGTGACCAAAGACTATACATATAAATACCTGTTACCCAAACGATTTGCAGAAGCACACCAGTTGGGCGACATTCACATCCACGATCTGGATTATTATCCGACAAAGACGACGACCTGTATTCAGTATGATATGGACGACCTCTTCGAGCGCGGGTTCCGTACCAAAAACGGAAGTATCCGTACTCCACAAAGCATACAAAGCTATGCAACACTCGCCACTATCATCTTTCAGACCAACCAGAATGAGCAGCATGGCGGACAAGCAATCCCTGCATTCGACTTCTTCATGGCGAAGGGAGTAAGCAAATCATTCCGCAAGCATCTGAGTTCATTCATCAGTTTCTACGTTGCAATGGAAAGCAACACAGCTGTAGAAGAAAAAGCGATCCGCGCATTAATAGAAGAACACCTTCCTTCTATCAAAACCAGTGAACTAGAACGCGAAACACTGCGTATGGCGCTAACCGCTCTGCAGATCAATATAGACAAAGAACATCTGGCACGAGTCATAGAAAAAGCTTACTTTCAGACTCGCAAAGATACGCACCAGGCTATGGAAGGCTTTATTCACAACCTCAACACAATGCATTCACGTGGAGGCAACCAGGTGGTGTTCAGTTCTATAAATTACGGAACAGATACTTCTGCCGAAGGGCGCATGGTGATTGAAGAACTACTGACAGCCACTATCGAAGGGCTCGGTACCCGCGGAGAAGTACCGGTATTCCCCATTCAGATATTTAAGGTAAAAAACGGAGTATCTTACTCAGAAGAAGATTATCAAAAGGCAATGAGTGATTTTGAAGCAGCAGAGGAAGGGCGCATGACTTTCAGTGCTCCCAACTTCGACCTTTTTCTGAAAGCCTGCCGTACAACAGCCAAGGCACTATTCCCCAATTTTATGTTCCTGGATGCACCGTTCAACCAAAACGAGAAATGGGATGCCAACGATCCGAAACGTTATCGCTATGAATTGGCAACAATGGGTTGTCGTACACGCGTATTTGAGAATGTTGTCGGAGAAAAATCTTCATTAGGACGCGGAAATCTCTCATTCACCACTCTGAATATGCCCCGCTTAGCTATTGAGGCACGCATTAAGGCAGAAAATATCATTGAAGACAAGCGTAATACGGATGCCATTGAGATGAAAGCCAAAGAGATTTTCCTGGAATCAGTACATGAGATGGCCACTTTAGTAGCCGATCAGCTCTATGCCCGTTATCAATATCAGCGCACTGCTCTGGCACGCCAGTTCCCGTTTATGATGGGCAATGACGTATGGAAAGGAGGCGGCAACCTGAATCCAAACGAAGAGGTAGGCGATGTATTGCGCAGCGGTACATTAGGTATTGGCTTCATTGGCGGACACAATGCCATGGTAGCACTCTATGGCAAAGGACATGGTCACAGCGATAAAGCGTGGAATACTTTGTACGAGACTGTGATGGAAATGAATAAAGTAGCAGACGAATATAAAGCTAAATATAACCTTAACTATTCTGTGCTGGCAACTCCAGCCGAAGGTCTTTCCGGACGTTTCACCCGGATGGACCGCCGTAAATATGGCAAAATTGAAGGGGTAACTGATAATGATTACTACGTAAACTCTTTCCATGTGGATGTAAAAGAGCCCATCAGCATCGTAGAAAAAATTAAACGTGAGGCCCCCTTCCATGCCATTACACGCGGAGGGCACATCACTTATGTAGAGTTGGATGGTGAAGCACAGAAAAATATACGTGCCATCGCTAAAATTGTAAAAGTCATGTATGACGAAGGTATCGGCTATGGCTCTATTAATCACCCGGTAGACACCTGTCACAACTGTGGATACAAGGGAGTCATTTATGACAAATGCCCGGTATGCCAAAGCGAGAATATTTTGCGTATGCGCCGCATCACCGGCTACCTGACAGGTGATTTAAGTTCGTGGAATTCGGCTAAACGGGCAGAAGAAAAAGATAGAGTAAAACACTTGTAGAGTTGAAAATTGAAAGTTGAAAATGGAAAATTACTATTCAGTATGACAATGCACGCAGCTAATTTTCCATTTTCAACTTTCAATTTTCCATTTTCAACTAAATCAAATGAAGACTCTCAACTTACTATACACTTATCCGGAAACGATAGTAGATGGTGAAGGCATCCGGTATTCCATTTATCTGGCAGGATGCCGCCATTGTTGTCCGGGATGTCACAATCCGGAGAGCTGGAACCCATGTGCCGGTGAAGAGCTGACAGAAGAACGAATCATGGATATGATCCGTGAAATAAAAACGAATCCACTCTTGGATGGAGTAACCTTCTCGGGAGGCGATCCGTTTTTTAATCCCGAAGCTTTTCTTTTATTAGTGAAACGGATAAAGGAAGAAACCCGGCAAAACATCTGGTGTTACACCGGATATACCTATGAAGAGATACAGGCACAGCCCCGCTTGGCAGCCGCCCTGCCTTATATTGATGTACTTGTAGAAGGGCGTTTCATCCAGGCACTCTACTCTCCTCATCTGGAGTTCAGAGGAAGCAGCAACCAACGGGTGATTCGCCTGCACCGCTAAAAAAACTTATATTCAACTGATCCTAACAACTGAAAATGTTTTTGTTTTGTTTAATTTGCAAGACTAAAGCATTTTTCGTTTATGGACCAAACACTTCCCCCAAAAGCTTCTGACACAGAAGAAACAGACGGCCTTCCCCTTCCGCGACGGATATGGGCGGTAGTAGCCATATCTTTTGCACTTTGCATGTCGGTACTTGATATTAATATTGTAAATATCGTATTGCCCACTCTTTCACACGACTTCGATGTATCTCCTTCCGTTATCACATGGATTATGAACGGATACCAGCTGGCAATCGTAATTTCATTATTATCCTTTTCTTCGTTAGGAGAAATATACGGATACAGACGTGTTTATCTCTCGGGAATAGCGCTCTTTTGCATCACCTCATTAATCTGCGCACTGTCTACTTCATTCTGGACACTGACACTTGCACGTATCTTTCAGGGATTCAGTGCCTCTGCCATTACCAGCGTGAACACAGCCCAATTACGTACCATCTATCCGCGCAACCAGATTGGACGCGGAATGGGAATCAATGCAATGGTAGTTGCCATATCCGCAGCAGCAGGACCTTCCATAGCAAGCGCCATACTTGCCGTCAGTTCATGGCACTGGCTATTTGCCATCAACATACCTCTGGGAGTAACAGCCCTGATACTCGGACACAAATATCTACCCCGGAAAGAAGAACGTTCCAAACGTAAGTTTGATATAAAAAGTGCTATTGCCAACGCAGTTACATTCGGACTACTTATTTATACAATGGACGGATTTGCTCATCACGAGCGAATGGACTACATTGCCATTCAGATAGTTATATTGGTTATAGTAGGCATCTACTACGTTCGTCGGCAATTGGGACAATCCTCTCCGCTTTTGCCGCTGGATTTACTAAAAATACCCATTTTCACTTTATCCATCAGTACTTCCATCTGTTCGTTTACCGCACAGATGCTGGCAATGGTTTCCCTGCCTTTTTTTCTGCAAAACACGTTGGGACACAGTGAGGTTATGACTGGTTTACTACTGACTCCATGGCCTATTGCCACTCTGATTACCGCACCTACAGCCGGATACCTTGTTGAACGCATCCATCCGGGAATCTTAGGAAGTATCGGTATGATACTTTTCGCAACCGGACTCTTTTCACTGTCTACACTCACCGCAGGATCAACCGATCTCAGCATTATCTGGCGATTGGCACTATGTGGTGCAGGCTTCGGTCTGTTTCAAACACCCAATAACAGTACGATCATATCCTCCGCACCTACCACACGGTCGGGAGGAGCCAGCGGAATGTTGGGAATGGCAAGGTTATTGGGACAAACATTCGGAACAACACTTGTTGCATTGCTATTCAGCTTCATAGCACATGAAAAGAGTACCTCCGTCTGCTTGCTCGTAGGAAGTGGATTTGCAGTGGCAGCAGCTATTATCAGCGGATTACGGATTTCTCAACCTTCAACGGTAAAGTAATATCATGTATTTCCTCCATATACCTCAACAAAAGCGATACACAGAGTATATATATTGCCTGCATGCAGGATACGCCCGGCGTACATACAGCCAAGGCGTACTCTGCATGCAGGCAAAGTAACTCTCACATACCGGTACTTTACAGACCTGCTAACAACTGTGACAATTCTTTCCGCCAGTCCATACCATTCTCCGGTTGATAAGTATGCAGCCCAAACTCTTTGCCGATATGTATATTCGAAGCTCCATCATCAACAAAAAGTATTTCGGAAGGAAGCATACCACTATCTTTCAACATATAGTTAAATATTTCCGGTTCAGGCTTGGTGCAACCTACCTGATAAGACAGATACAATTTATCACAATAATCCGTCAAAGGCTTCCCCTGAGAAGAAAATCCGGGACTGCATGCCCACGACATTACATAGGGATTCGTATTACTTAAAATATATACATGATAAGACCTTCTGAGTTCCAGCATATAATCAAGCTTGCGTATATCTACCCCCGTGAAGAATCCCAGCCATGCCTGTCTGGTCTCCTCCATTGTCAGCTCACGTCTGCACAATTCTCCCAGCTTATCCCGAAATCCTTCTGCTGTCAGTTTACCTTCTTCCAACTCCTGGAAAATACCAGTCTGATGATACTTATCCAAACGTGTTTCTGCATCTTTCAGTCCTAACTTAATAAAGGCCTGAACCGCTTTATCACGATCTATGTCAGCAATGACACCCCCAAAGTCAAATACAATGCTCTTTACCATAATACCCGATGTTATATTCAGGGCAAAGATAAGCCTTATCTTCCTATGAAACAGTGTATAAGTGCTTGATCTTCATCAAAAAGAATAGAAATTTTTAAATTAAGAATGAACACAGGAGGCACAGAGGATAATATTATAAAACCTCTGTGCCTCCTGTATATTCTGTACCGAAATTATCTTAAAAGAAAAATCTCAATATATCATTAAAGTTAGCCCATATCAACAATCCGAAAAGCAGGAACATACCTGCCATCTGTGCATACTCCATAAACTTATCACTCGGTTTGCGACGCGCAATGATTTCGTAGAAAAGGAATAATACGTGTCCGCCATCCAATGCAGGAATAGGCAAAATATTCATAAAGGCAAGAATAATAGAGAGAAATGCCGTCATATACCAGAACTGATGCCAATCCCAGGTAGCGGGGAAAATACTTCCGATTGTTCCGAAACCACCCAACTGCTTAGCTCCCTCTTTTGAGAAGAGATATTTCATATTGCCAACATAGCCTTTCAATGTTTTCACTCCTAAGTGCACACCGGCAGGGAAAGATTCAAAGAAACCATATTCCTTAGTAACCATCGGCATCACCCGGTTCATAGGCTGTGCATAAACACCGATACGGAAAGCAGAATCTGTACCTAAAGTTACGGTATCCATCTCTCCGGCACGAACATAAGTCAACGTGATCTGATGCAAATCTACAGTATCGTTACTCAAAGCTGCTGCCTTCTGTTTACGTGCAGCCATCTCTTCAAGATAATCAAAATAAGAAACAGGTTTGCCATCAAGTGCAATAATACTATCACCCGGCATAAGGCCAGCCTGAGCTGCATGCGAATTGGCTATTATACTATCTACCACATAAGGCACCCGGAAAGAAGCAAAACGTACACTGTCAGCCATCAAACGCTGCATCATATCTTCGGGAATATAAACAGAAGCTTTCTGTCCTCCACGAAGTACAGTCACTTCACGTGCATCGGCAACCTGGCTCAACACATCAGCATCATAACGCAGAAACTCCACACCATCAGCTGATAGCAGTACGTCACCGTCCTGAAAGCCCACAGCCTTTGCAGTCTCATTGAACTGCATACCCAACGGTGCTTCCTGAATTTTAATATATTGATCACCCCAGGTGAAAAGAATCATAGAATAGATGAACAATGCCAACAGGAAATTGAACAATACGCCACCTACCATTATCAACAAGCGTTGCCAAGCCGGTTTAGAACGGAATTCCCACGGTTGTTCAGGCTGTTTCATCTGGTCAGTATCCATTGACTCGTCTATCATTCCAGAGATCTTGACATAACCACCTAAAGGCAACCAGCCTACGGCATATTCTGTATCACTCTTCTTTGGTTTGAACTTGAAAAGAGTGAACCAGGGATCAAAGAATAAACAAAACTTTTCGACCCGCACTTTGAATAAACGGGCAAAGAGAAAATGTCCTCCTTCGTGTATAATAACAAGCAACGAAAGGCTCATTATCAACTGGAGGGCACGGATTAAGAATGTTTCCATCGGTTTATTTACAATTTTACTATTTACAATTTACTATTAGTTCAGTGGCTATGCGGCGGGCTTCGGCATCAGTTGCCACATAGTCATCATACGTAGGAACCTGTACGAACGAAGCACGTTCCATCGTTTGTTCTATTACATTACTCATTGCAAGGAAGCCTATCTCATCACGCAGAAAAGCAGCAACCACCACTTCATTGGCGGCATTAACAATACAAGGCATATTGCCTCCGCGATACATAGCTTCATAAGCCAAAGCCAGATTGCGGAAACGTTTGGTATCAGGCTGTTCAAAGGTGAGACTGGTACACTTGGCAAAATCCAGACGATCAAACGAAGAAGCAACGCGGTCGGGGTAAGAGAATGCATACTGAATAGGCAAACGCATATCAGGCATACCTAATTGTGCCTTCACGGCACCATCTTCAAACTGCACCATCGAGTGAATAACCGATTGAGGATGCACCACTACTTCTATCTGACTTGGTTGCACACCAAACAACCATTTGGCTTCAATCACCTCAAAACCTTTATTCATCATAGAAGCAGAGTCGATCGTAATCTTAGCTCCCATCTCCCAGTTAGGATGCTTCAACGCCTGCACTTTAGTGACAGTTTGCAACTGCTCCAGAGTATAGGTACGAAACGGACCACCAGAAGCAGTCAGTATTACTTTTTCAACAGGATTCCCCACCTCACCGGAAAGACATTGAAATACTGCTGAGTGTTCCGAGTCTACAGGTAAAATAGGAGTACGGTACTGCTGCGCCAATACATTAATTAATTCTCCGGCTACAACCAGCGTTTCCTTGTTTGCCAAAGCAATGGCTTTACGGGCGCGGATGGCATTGATCGTAGGTTTCAGTCCGGCATATCCCACCATAGCAGTCAACACGATATCTATCGGTCCGGACTCTACAATCTGACACAAAGCTTCGGTACCGGCATATACTTTAATCGGCAAATCTCTTAACGCCTCTTTCAGCTGATCATATTTCTCTTCGTTAGCTATAACCACGGCCTCGGGCTGAAACTTTCGTGCCTGGGCTATAAGCATATCTACTTTGTTATTGGCTGTCAGAGCATATACCTCATACAATTCGGGATGTTCTTCAATCACCTGTAGAGCTTGCGTACCAATAGAGCCTGTAGAGCCTAATATAGCTATTTGTTTCTTTTTTATCTCTTTATTCATGATTTAGAATACAATGTACTTTTCGGGATTCACCGGACGTCCTTTATTCCACAACTCAAAATGCAAATGAGGACCAGTAGTAAGCGTACCACTGTTTCCTACCAATGCAATAGCTTCTCCTGCCTGTACCTTATCACCTTCACGTTTCAATAATGAACCACAATGTTTATAAATAGAAACGAAGTCCTGATTGTGTTGCACTTCTATCAAATAACCGGTTTCGGCTGTATAGGTACTCAGAATAACCGTACCATCCAACGTAGCAAGTACACTTTCATTGGGATTGGCGGCTATATCTGTTCCGTAATGCTTCTTCTCTGCATCAAAGTGAGCAGAAATCATACCACGTGTAGGACGATAAAAAATCAGTCCGTTCACATTAGGCTGCGAAGTAATAGAGGTAAGGTTGTACTTCTCTGCCTCCTCATACTGGCGACGGAATTCCTCTTCACGTTTGGTACGTTCCATTAGAGAGTCCTTACGCAAAGTTGTCAGTGTATCCATACTTTGTACGGAGTCAACACGGACTTTTCCGCTAAAGATATCCTGAATATTCATAATATACAGATTCTGCCGTTCTACCAGTTGTTGCAAAGAATCCACACGTAAAGCGTTAGCTACTATCTGGTTACGAACTTCACTATTCATATATCCGGGAAGATAGTTGCGCAAAGGAGTGAAAGCAATAATAATGGCAGCAATCAAAAAAAGAATAGTCAACACAGAGAGCAAAACAGAAAGACCATTCAATTTTGATACACGAATCCCCACCACCTCTTCGAGTGTATTCTCGTTGATAATAGTGAGTTTATACTTGAACTTTATATTGTTCCAAAAGGCTTTACTGCGTTTCTTCTTTGGCATTATTTTATCGTATTGCGTACAAATGTAAGCATTTCGCTAATTCTTTCTACTACTGATTACACAGATTAACACTGATTCATTCTTCTTCAAGTTCATCAAGATTCAGTAACCCTTCGGGCAAATCAACCACAATGAGTTTCCGTTCCTGATCAATACCTTTAATAAGCTCTTCCTGTGCAGGTACCAACAGTTCTTCACCATCCGGACGTTCTACCACAAAAAGCGTGTTAACAGTAGATGTGTCTACATCTGTCACTTCTCCCAAATCGCCGTGAGTGTCATCCTCCATACGGAAACCAACAAAGAAATCCCAGGAGAGTTCTCCCGGTTCCGCTTCGTTCACATGCTCTATAGGGAAATATACATCTACATTGGTAAACATACGGGCACGCTCGGCAGTATCTACTCCTTCAAGTTTCACCAAAGCTGTGGAGTCAGAACGGAAACGGTACTCTTCTATAAAAAAAGGAACAAAAATACCGTCGAGCAGACAAATAAAGTAGTCACAATCAACACGGTCGAAGATGTCATCTGTAAAAGTGAACGACAACTCACCATGTATACCATGAGGTTTATTAAAAATTCCTATTTTATATACTTCTTCTTTTCTTATCATATTCGTGTAATTCGCGCGCCAATAGCATTCAACCGGCCTTCAATATTCTGGTAACCACGATCTATCTGCTCTATATTATGAATACGACTGATCCCTTCGGCACTCATAGCAGCAATCAGCAAAGCAATACCGGCACGAATATCGGGTGAAGTCATATTACCACCACGCAATTTGAAACCATGATTGTGTCCGATTACAACAGCACGGTGCGGGTCACAAAGTATTATCTGTGCTCCCATATCTATCAGTTTATCTACAAAGAACAGACGGCTTTCAAACATCTTCTGATGTATCAGCACACTTCCTTTGGCTTGTGTGGCTACTACAAGCAGCACACTAAGCAAGTCGGGAGTAAGTCCCGGCCAGGGTGCATCGGCAATAGTCATAATAGAACCGTCAATAAATGATTCTATCTGGAAGTTTTCCTGTGCAGGGACATAAATATCATCTCCACGCTGTTCCAGTTTAATACCAAGACGACGAAAACTTTCAGGAATAATACCCAGGTTTTCGTAAGAAACGTTCTTTATAGTGATTTCACTCTTTGTCATAGCCGCCATACCGATAAAACTACCTACCTCAATCATATCAGGCAATACGGTATGCTGTGTCCCATGTAACTCTTCCACCCCTTCAATAGTCAGAAGATTAGATGCAATACCACTGATCTTGGCTCCCATCCGATTGAGCATCTTGCAGAGCTGCTGTAGATAAGGCTCACAAGCAGCGTTGTAAATTGTTGTTGTTCCTTTCGCCAGAACAGCAGCCATTACAATATTGGCAGTTCCGGTTACGGAAGCTTCATCCAACAACATGTAAGTACCATGCAATTTATCTGCAGTAATCTCATAAACACCGCGTTCGTCGTTGTATCTAAAATCGGCTCCCAAACTCTGAATACCAATAAAGTGGGTATCCAAACGACGACGGCCAATCTTATCACCACCAGGTTTGGAAATCATTGCTTTGCCAAAACGAGCTACCATAGGGCCTATCAGCATCACAGATCCCCGCAAACTGGAACATTTCTTCAGAAATTCATCACTCTCCAAATAGGCCAGATCTACACTCTCTGCTTTGAAACTATAAGTATCAACACCTTGCTTTGCAACTGTCACCCCCATATCTCTCATCAACTGAATAAGATTATTGACGTCCAGAATATCGGGAATGTTATTTACTATTACTTCCTCAGCAGTAAGCAATGTAGCGCAGATAATCTGCAACACTTCGTTTTTAGCACCCTGCGGATGAATCTCCCCACACAGTTTGTGCCCTCCTTCGATTACAAATGAAGCCATATGATTAGTAGTTAGAATTTAGTAGCTAGTAGCTGGAATTCAGTAGTAAGTAACTAATAGTCAATTTAGTAGTTGGTAGTTCAGACAACACGCCACATGGATTCTATCTACTTACTACTAGCTACTTACTACTAGCTACTTACTACTTAATCAATATTTTCTTCTCTGATTATTATTCCGGTTATTGGTATAATTCATTTTCGGACGATAGTTCTGTGCCAAACGTTCTGCCATCAAACGAACAATGTCATCATCCATCTGTAGTTTTCCACCGGAAAGTTCTGCCAAATCCTCAGCAATCTTACGATCGTCTACCGTATCTTTATTCCAAGCCATATAATCTTTCTTCATATGGTTACAAATAAGAGCAACCAGATTTTTCTTTTCATCTCCTTCCGGAAATTCACATGCTTTATTGATAAGTATCTCAAGCGTACGTCCGTAATGACGATAGCGGATTTTAGTACTTGGATAAGGGATCGGTTCCGGTTTTGTTCCTAAATTCTCCTCGTGGATGATCTCGTATGGATATTTAATATCCAACTTGAAGTTAGCCATAATAGCCAAATGATCCCACAGTTTATGTTTGAAATCGGGTACATCTCTTAGATGAGGAAACATATTTCCCATAATATTGATGATAGTATTTGCACAACGTTGGCGCTCGGCCGGATCTTGGATAGTAAGTGCATGATCTACCATATTCTGGATACTTCGCCCATATTCGGGAAGGGGCATTCTCTTCTGTTGGGTGTTATACTGCATAAAATAATAATTAAAAATTAAAAGTTAAAAATAAGAGCAGAGCACCTGTTACAACACCTTTTTAGGAAGGGAAGCAACAAACTCTTTCAAATAAAAAGGCTCAAAATAGGCCACATCCTTATAATCCTCCTTTGCTACAGCTTTCTCGGCAAGCGGAAACATCATTTTAGCCAAAGGATGTATATCGTCAATAAAATGCGCATTCGAATGTGTTATCTTCTCGCTGCATTTGGCTGCACCATTACCAAAGAAATAAACCGGATGTTCATCTAAAATATCAAGATAGGAATCCTCGTCGATAATATCCGCAGAAATAGGACGTATCACATTCAGGCTACGATCATAAACAGCTGCATATACCTCCATACGGCGTGCATCAATCATTGGACAGAGAAGAGCATTTTCCGGCAACTCATGATACAACAATACCGGTACACACAATACTTCAAGTGTAGGAATGCCAATCAACGGTATATTACGCCCATAGCAAATCCCTTTAGCCATTGAAACCCCGATACGAAGTCCGGTATATGACCCTGGTCCACAACTCACAGCCACCGCATCCAAAGGGATTGCATGACTATCGATAAACGACAAAGCCTCATCAACAAAAACTCCCAACGACACGGCGTGTGAAGGACCTTTCATATCTTCCTGCACAAAAATCGTTTGTCCGTCTTCACTCACCGCTACCGAACACACTGCGGTAGAGGTTTCAATATGTAAGATACACGACATAATTTTCAGATTATTAAACTGACGCAAATTTAACTGATTATTTTCAGATTACCACACAGTAGCATGAATTAAAGCAGATTTCAGTTAAAATTCATTGTTAAAATGTTTTTTTTGCTTACTTTAGCAGGCCGTTTTATACAAGTAAAAGGCGTAAATAAACAACAAACATTACATGAGCTATCTTCGCTGCATCATATGTATCCTTCTCTGCTGCTTGAGGACTAATGTTTCTCTGGCACAATCTTTCCAAGAAAACAAACCCGGTATCCCTCTAATGTCTGCCCAAGTAATCCGTGAAGACAGTCTGAAATCATTGCTCAACCAAACTACAAACCCTCACAAACGTATCGATTTACTTCTCAACCTAAAAGATATAAGTGAAGGAAACGGGATTGAAACACAATACACGAGGCAATTGTTCGAAGAAGGTAAAAAGACGAAAGATCCTTATGCAATCTTTGTGGCAGTAACTCACATGGTCACTAAGTACGCCAATCAGCAAGAAAAATCAGATTCTTTACACAACTATTACATCAAAACGCTGGAAGAAATAGAAAAAGGAACTCCTGCCGAAGGAGCAGCCACCTTCTTCAAAATGAATATCTACCATAGATTAATTGGTGTTACAACCGACAAGCAGGAACGTACAGAATTCTTCCGGCAGATACGTAAAGAGTTCAAAGCCCGGCAAGCTACTGAAGACAAATATCAGAAAGTGAAACGTTTGTTTCTTGAAGGATTGATGCAGTTGTGGGAACTCAACGACCAGGGTAAATCTAAAATCTATGTACCTGAAATTCCACTTTGGGAAGAAGCTTGGAATACAGCACAGGATTTTCCGGGAGAATATGTCCGCAGATATTATTTGGGCTCTATCCATTCTCTTCTGAGTGGCGCTTACAATCAGCAACAAGATTACGAAAACCAAAAAAGAATCACCTGGCAAGTAATTGATGAATGTAAAGCTTACTATAAACTTTCAGAGGAAGTGTATCCACGTCCTTTTCTCTATAAAGACAATACCTACGTGAGATATTACACACAGCTGATACGCGGTGCTATGTATATCAGTGACGAAGAAGCTTACAAGATTTATAACCTTTTCCGCCAACATATGCTGTCTGCCCAAGAAGAGTTTTTGGACCGGAACAAAATATATCTTTTTGAGACTGCTTATCTCTTTCTGGGAAATATGCATCGGGTGGATGAAGCCCTTGCTAATTGTGACTCACTCATCCACATGATTGAAACCAACCATGCCCCCGGATTCACCCGGATATTGGAAACCTACAAAAATAAAGCCTACCTTTTCCGTCGTGCCAATCGCCCGGAAGACGCCTGTATCGCTTATGACCGTGCGATGCAGGTTTCTGATTCTTTAATCAAGAAAGAATACGTTGAACGCGTTGAAGCATTACGTCTTAAAAATGATATTGATAAACTCAAACTAGAAAAAACGGTACTGACAGCTCAAAACCGACTGGTAGAATTTATCTTCACTATCTGTATTTTGATCGTAGTGGTTTCTATCAGTATGTATTACTATAAAAGCCTTAAAAAGACGCGTAAACTTCAAAAGGAAATTTTCCGGCAAAGTATCAAGGCACAAGAAAGCGAACAGATGAAGTCTGCTTTCATTAACTCTATCTGCCATGAGATACGTACTCCTTTAAATTCTATAAACGGTTTCTCTGAGATACTGATTGACGAATCGACCCCTACAGAAGATAAAAAAGAATATCAAAACATCATACAAGAGAATACACGAATACTAACCTCACTACTCGACAGCCTGATAGAAGTAGCCAATCTGGACAGCCTTACCGAAGCACTTCCTCTGGAGGATATAGAAGTTACCTCTATTTGCCGTACGGAAATGGAATACCTGCAAGAGACAGAAGGGAAAGAAGGCATACAATACTTACTTGATCTTCCTGTGAAAGAGTGCATAGCCCACACCCACGCACAATACCTCTCATTGTTATTACGTTCCTTACTGAACAACGCAAATAAGTTCACCCAAGAAGGTAGCATTTGTTTATCTTGTAGTTGTAACAAAGAAAATAAAAAAATAATTATTAATGTAACAGATACCGGCTGTGGCATTTCGGCAGACAAACACGAATATGTATTCCAGCGTTTCACCAAGCTGAATACATTTACTCTTGGTAACGGATTGGGACTATACTTATGTCGTCTTATTGCACGGCATATGAATGGAAACATAAAAATAGATCCGAACTGGTCTAAAGGAAGTAAATTCATCTTCACAATCCCTATGGGAAACAACCAAACAGAATGAACACTACGAAGTATTACATATTATTACTTTTTCTTTTCTGTACACCGTTCGCTTTATCTGCAGAAAACACGTTGAAAGATAGTTTACAGAACGTACTGAAACATACCATTGATGTCCCTCAACGGATCACACTATTAATTAATATATTAGACTTGTCCGACTCTGATCCTGATGAAATATCTATTGCACGCGAATTATATAAAGAAGCACAGCAGGTCAATGATAGATTTGCTCTATCTGCATCATTGGGACCAATCACAATCGGTATGATAAACAATCCGGAAAAACGAGATTCTCTGTTGATGGTTCTCAACCAAGCAGAAAGTCTTATGAAAAATTCTGCCGAAGATGGTATACCGGAATATTATAAAATGACACATAAAGCACGAATCCTGCAAATGGCTTCACGGGATGAACGAGCAGAAATTTGTGATCGCATCCAGGAAGAGATTAATGCACAAAAAACTTCTGAGAACAGATATCAGAAAGCTTCCCGGCTCTTTCTCACAGGAGTAATACGCTACTTATTTATCTCGTTGACAGAGAGCTCTGACTTTAGCGAAGCATTACCATATTGGGAAGAAGCCTGGAGGCTGGTAGATGAATTTCCACTCCCTGCCCGTAAGAACTTCACAGCCAATATTTACGTCATGCTAAGCTTTTCGTATAAAAACACCGGAGACAGTGATAAATTAATCAGAATCTCAGAAGAATATCTGAAAAGAATGGATGAATACTTCGCCCAGAAAGAAGTTATCAACCGCCGTCCTTATATCTACAAAGACAATGCTTATCTGATATGCTATCAGCAATTAATGCTTAGTCATAAGCTTATAGGTAAAGTAAAAGCAAATGAATACTATACTAAATATTGTAAATTTGTAAGAGACGGAAAAGGAGACGCTCTTTTACGTAACAAACTCTATTTCTACTCGGCCAGTCAACAATATTATGAGAGCCTGGAAAACAAGGAACAAGCGTTGGCTTTCTGTGATTCAGTCATAAACCTTATCGAAAGTGGAAAAGCAATCAACGTGAATTATACTACCCATTATCAGAAAAAGGCAAGATTACTGAGAGAGCTAAAACGACAGGAAGAAGCCTGCCTGGTGTACGAACGAGCTATCCACGTAACAGATTCATTGGTACGAAAAGAGTTATTGCAACAGATCGGCGAGATGCAAGTGACCGACGAAGCATCCGAACTTAAACTGGAAAAAGCAGCAATCAGCAGTAATATCCACAGTATTGCGTTTTATTGTACTACGGGATTAGTAATCATTTCTATCCTCTTCAGTATCTACTTTTATATTAATCTGCAACGTACTAAAAAGCTTCAGCAAGAATTAATCCGACATACCCGAAAAGCACAGGAAAGTGAACGTATGAAATCAGTCTTCGTTAAATCCATTTGCCGGGAAGTACGTACACCATTAGATAATATCAACACCTTCACCAAGCAAATAACAGATGATTCGTTAAGTTTCGAAAAACGGGCTCAGTACTCTGATATTATCACTGACAATTGCAAAGAACTAACCTCCTCATTGGACAATATGCTGGAAACTGCTTATAAAGAAAGTTCTTCTCAATAACATATATAACAAAATCCCCCCTTAATAAAAGGCATAGCAGAGGGATATACCGGCATATTTTTTCGGTTTTGAAGCAATAATCTTAAAATATTCCTGTACTTTTGCAAAAAACAATTGATTATATGATACAATCTATGACGGGATATGGCAAAGCGACTGCTGAGCTGACCGAAAAGAAAATAAATGTAGAGATTAAATCGCTCAATAGTAAAGCAATGGATTTATCTGCTCGTATTGCTCCGGCATACCGTGAAAAAGAGATGGAAATCCGTAATGAAATCTCACGGACGCTGGAACGCGGTAAGGTAGATTTCAGCCTTTGGGTAGAGAAAAAGGAGAGTGCTGAAAGTGCTACGCCTATCAATCAAGCATTGATAGAAGGATATTATAAACAAATAAAAGATATTGCAGACAATCTAAACATTCCGGTTCCTGTAGACTGGTTTCAAACACTACTTCGTATGCCGGACGTAATGACAAAAACAGAAATACAAGAACTGACTGAAGAAGAATGGGAAACTGTGCACGTCGCTATTGAAGAAGCTATAAAACATTTGGTTGATTTCCGCAAACAGGAAGGTGCAGCACTGGAAAAGAAGTTTCGCGAAAAGATAGCAAACATCTCTCACCTGCTGGAATCTATTACTCCATATGAAAAAGAACGTGTCGAGAAAATTAAGGAACGTATTACAGACGCCCTCGAAAAAACTCTAAGCGTGGATTATGATAAAAACCGTCTGGAACAGGAGCTTATCTATTACATAGAAAAACTCGATGTCAATGAAGAAAAACAACGCCTCAGCAATCATCTGAAATACTTTATCAGCACCATGGAAAGTGGTAACGGTCAAGGCAAGAAACTCGGATTTATTGCTCAGGAGATGGGACGTGAAATCAACACATTGGGTAGTAAATCCAATCATGCAGAGATGCAAAAGATTGTAGTCCAGATGAAAGATGAACTGGAACAGATAAAGGAACAGGTACTCAACATTATGTAGTGCTTCCCGCACGGAGAAGTGCGGCAAGCGTTGTTTTACTAACACAAATAGTGTATGAAAGGGAAACTTATTATTTTTTCCGCTCCTTCGGGTTCGGGTAAATCTACAATTATAAACTATCTGCTAACGCAAGATTTAAACCTTGCATTCTCTATTTCGGCTACAAGCCGTCCGCCACGTGGTGAAGAGAAGCATGGAGTAGAGTACTTCTTCCTCTCTCCGGATGAATTCCGCCAGCGTATTGCGAACAATGAATTTCTGGAATATGAAGAAGTATACAAAGATCGTTACTACGGTACCTTGAAAGCACAGGTGGAACAGCAATTGGAAGCCGGGCAAAATGTAGTGTTCGATGTAGATGTGGTAGGTGGATGTAATATAAAGAAATTCTACGGAGAACGGGCCTTATCCTTGTTTATCCAACCACCCAGTGTAGACGAGCTTCGTCGTCGTCTAACGGGCCGGGGCACAGATGCTCCCGAAGTCATAGAACATCGTATAGCTAAAGCCGAATATGAATTGAGCTTTGCCCCCAGATTTGATAAAGTGATTATCAACGATGATCTGGAAACAGCCAAAGCGGAAGCGCTGAAAGTAATCAGAGAGTTTCTGACATTATGAGTAAATTGAAAACCGGAATATTCAGTGGCTCTTTCAATCCGATACACATTGGACATCTTGCACTGGCTAATTATCTTTGTGAATTCTGCGGGTTAGATGAGGTCTGGTTTGTAGTAAGCCCACACAATCCATTGAAAGAGCAAGCTGATTTATGGCCCGACGAATTGCGTCTCCGACTGGTACAGCTTGCCATTGGAGACTATCCACATTTCCGTGCTTCTGATTTTGAATTTCATCTTCCCCGCCCCTCGTATACAGTCCACACGCTGGACTGTCTGAAAAGCAGCTATCCGGAACGGGAATTTCATCTTATTATTGGTTCGGATAACTGGCTGACCTTCGACCGTTGGCGCGAACCAGAACGAATTATTGCAGAAAACCAAATACTCATTTATCCACGTCCCGGATATCCCGTAAACAAAGACGAATTACCCGGAACAGTCCGTATCGTCGACTCTCCTACTTTCGAAATAAGCTCCACATTTATCCGTCGTGCTCTGACCGAAGGAAAAGATGTACGTTACTTCCTCCATCCGGCTGTCTATCGCCTGCTACGTGCCGAATTATAAGGACACCCCTGCATCTCAGTAAGGAACGTTGTACGACATGCACATGTCGTACATCCCCAGATGTGCATGTCGAACAGTACGAGATGCACATCTCGTACTGCACGACATGTGCATCTCGTACATCGTTGGGTTACGACTTCCTCTACATCCTATTACAACATACGATACGAAAGGAAGTGTGATCCATGTTACTACTCTTTCTGTTGATGCAACGTAATAACCACCACTTCTGTCGGAGCACCGATACGTATATTCCTGTTAGAAGTTCCTAACCCATTGGTAACAATCATCGGTATATTGGCCGTATTATACTTCAATCCCGTAAGAAAACGGCTTCCATAGTGAGAAGGGATAATAGGAGCATAACCAAAGATACGCACTTGTCCACCATGAGTATGTCCGGCAAGAGCAAGATCAGTATTTGCAACGGAAACATCTTCGACGTAATCAGGAGTATGAACAAGCAAAATAACAAAGTCTTCAGGAGAAAGATCAAGCGTAGGCGATTTACCATTCTGCTTCAAATCAAAAGGGTTGCGCACACCGGCAATAAGTATCTGTTGCCCATCGCGCTTTAATGTGTCCACCCGGTGTTCAAGAATACGCATACCATAACGTTGCATTTCACGAACAATGTCGTCATGGCAACGCTCATAATCATTATTGCCCATCACACCATACGTTCCCATCGGAGTTTTCACCTGAGACAAAGCAGCAAACAATTCGGGTACATATTCACAACCTTCCTGATAGTCCCCTCCCATCAGCAGTACATCGGCCTGTTCGGCTATCAACAAGCGAACGAGACCAGCCAGTTCCTTTTCTTTAAAAAGGCTCTTATAATGAAAATCGGAGATAAAAGCCATGCGGAAACCATCAAAAGCTTCGGGCACATCCCGATGGGTAAAGTCATACTTTACCACTCGGTCTACTCCTTTATAAGCGGAGGAAACACTTACTTCAGAATGCGTAATTAATGTACCGGGAGCCGTTCCTGCCGGAACAGAAGGACGAGCCACAACAGGTTTAGACTGTTTCTGACGCTTCTTGCTACGTTCCGGATTCTTTAGTGTCGAATAATCCGGAGCAAAGAGTGTAGAGGACAGAGTGGAAGTATCAGAATATAGAGAATCTGCATTCAGTATAGGATAGGACGGAGATACTACCAGATTTTTCTTCGATTTACAGGAAGAAAAGAGAAAAGAAAGTAGAAACAGGAGGTATATTAGCTTCTTCATATGTCAAAATAATAAGTAAACAAGCAATATGCTAATTTGTTGCCAGAGAGATATCATGAAGACCAACAGCAAATTATTTTTCGAGAAGCAAAGATACAGATTTTTGAAGTATCTTTGCAGCATGGAAGAGATAAAACAAAATTCTTTGCGTACATGGATACTTGCTGCACGCCCCAAAACACTGGCAGGAGCAGCTACACCTGTTCTGGTAGGTACTGCTTTAGCTTATGCCGACGGACAATTTCACTGGCTGCCTGCACTGGTCTGTTTTCTTTTCGCCGGGTTGATGCAGATTGCAGCCAATTTTATCAATGACTTATTCGACTTCCTGAAAGGTACAGACCGGGAAGACCGCCTGGGACCGGAACGAGCTTGTGCACAAGGCTGGATTTCTCCCGGTGCCATGAAACGGGGAATATTATTTACCGTAGCCATAGCATGTCTTATCGGATGTATACTACTGTTTTATGCAGGCTGGCAGTTGATACTCGTGGGGATACTATGTGTAATGTTCGCTTTCTTCTATACCACAGGGCCTTATCCCCTTTCGTACAACGGTTGGGGAGATGCATTAGTACTCCTGTTTTTCGGATTTGTTCCGGTAGGAGGCACCTATTACGTACAGGCACTCACATGGACTCCGAATGTAACAATAGCTTCATTCATTTGCGGATTGATCGTAGATACTCTATTGGTAGTAAATAACTACCGTGACAGGGAAGCGGATGCACAAAGCGGAAAGAGAACGGTAGTAGTCCGTTTCGGAGAACCCTTCGGCAGATACCTGTATCTGATATTGGGAATTATTGCTGCAATATTGAGCCTGTGGCTATTGTCGGAGACACTCATTCCAGCCATCATAACAGCAGTTATTTATCTTACACTGCACATCGTCACCTGGCGCAAAATGGTAAAGATACATAGTGGTAAAAAGCTAAACAGCATACTGGGCGAAACTTCGCGCAATATGCTGCTTATGGGGATACTTCTATCACTGTCATTAGTGATTAGTGATTAGTACCATGCGGCATAATAGCGCAGCCACTAATCACTTATCACTAATCATTAATCACTATTTATACATCCTTTCGTAGTATTTCTGATAATCGCCACTGGTTACTTCTTCCACCCATTCCTGATTGTTCAGATACCACTCAATGGTTTTCACAATACCCACTTCAAACTTTGTTTCAGGATACCAGCCTAACGCATCGGTAATCTTTGTAGGGTCAATAGCATAACGTTGGTCATGTCCCAAACGATCTTTCACGAAAGTAATCAGACTCTCGTTCATCCAATCGATAGTTATTTCACCATTAGCATTCTTTTCCTGCTTTTTCAGTACCTTACGATATTCCGGATGCTCAGTCATCAGACGATGTATAGTAGCAATGGTCAATTTAACAATTTCAAGATTGGTCTTTTCGTTATGTCCACCCACATTGTATACTTCGCCTTCTACTCCCTGACGCACTACCAGATCAATAGCTTTACAATGGTCTTCTACGTACAGCCAATCGCGTACATTACTACCGTCACCATATACAGGAAGTTTCTTTCCTTCAAGAATATTCTTGATAATCAACGGAATCAGTTTTTCCGGGAAATGATACGGACCATAGTTATTAGAACAACGAGTGATAGTAACCGGCATTTTATACGTATCATGGTAAGCCATTACCACCATATCCGCACTTGTTTTTGAAGCACTGTACGGACTATGCGGGCAAAGCGGAGTTGTTTCATGAAAATACCCTTCAGCCCCTAACGAGCCATACACCTCGTCAGTAGATACCTGGTGATAACGTACCCCTTTACGCCAGGTTGGATATCCGTTCTCATCTTTTCCTGTCACCCAGGCACGACGGGCAGCATCAAGCAAGTTCTGCGTACCCAAAATATTAGTAATAAGGAATAACTGAGGGTTCTCAATACTACGGTCAACGTGACTTTCAGCAGCGAAGTTCACAACATAGTCGAACTTATATTCAGCAAAAAGCCGATCAGCCAAATCACGATCACAGATATCTCCTTTCACAAAAAAGCAACGTTCATTGTCGATGTCTTTTGCAATGGTACCAAGGTTTCCGGCATAAGTCAGTGCATCAAGCACCACTACACGAATGTCATCATGCTTGGCCAGAATGTACTTCAGATAATTAGCGCCAATAAATCCGGCAGCACCGGTTACAAGATAAGTTTTCATATTATTTCTGTTATGTTGATTTTATTGTTCAGCCAGTTCCAAAAGATATTTACCATACTCTGTCTTTTGCAGTCCTTCACCCAGTACACGAAGTTGCGCTGTTGTGATCCAACCGTTACGCCAAGCTATCTCTTCAATACAACTGACATAAAATCCCTGTCGGTTCTGAATAGTAGCTACAAAATTAGAGGCTTCAAGCAAACTATCACAATTTCCTGTATCCAACCAGGCAAAACCACGGCCAAAAAGCTCAACCTGCAACGTACCTTCCTCGAGATAAAGCTTATTCAAATCAGTAATTTCATATTCCCCCCGGGCAGAAGGTTGAAGCGATGCAGCCTTTTCAGTAACAGTAGCATCATAAAAATATAGACCGGGAACAGCATAATTACTTTTTGGAGTAACCGGCTTCTCTTCAAGAGAAATGACCTTTCCGGATTCATCAAACTCGACTACTCCATACGCACGGGGATCTTTCACATAATAACCAAAAACACAAGCCCCCTTCTCTATCATAGCCGCCCGACGAAGCATAGCCGAGAATCCTTGTCCATAAAACATGTTATCTCCAAGTATCAAACATCCCGCTTCTCCATTCAGAAAATCAGCACCCAGTACAAATGCCTGTGCCAACCCATTAGGCTGCTCTTGTATCTTATACTGAAAAGACATACCCAGCTCTTCACCCGTTCCCAAAAGATCACGAAACATTGGCAGATCACGGGGAGTAGAAATTATCAATACTTCACGAATACCCGCCAGCATCAATGTAGAGAGTGGATAATAAATCATCGGCTTGTCATATACCGGCATGATTTGTTTCGATATGGCTTTAGACAATGGATAGAGGCGCGTAGCACTTCCACCGGCAAGAATAATCCCTTTCATAAGTAGTTCTTTGTAATTACGGGGACAAAGAACGGAAAGAATTTTGAAATGACAAAATAAAAAGACAATAGTATAAGCAGTATTCTGCTTTTTATTACATTTATAGAATAGATCGAATCCTAATTGTAATCACCTTCAAGAAATAAACACTTATGAAAAAATGACCGCTGAATTTTATTTACAGATAATAAAATCCAGCGGTCATCTCATCTTCCTTCGTTTTCTATTTCAAAAACCATGCATTTATATCCATCAGTTTACTTTTCATAGCTTCCGGATTCCCATATTTTACAGCAACCTTTTCAGCCATAAATGCCGGATGATCTGTTCTATGATGCGATATACGTAGTAAGTCAAAGAAACGGTTACCTTCATAGGCCGTTTCCGCAGCCATCTCTTCAAGTATTTTTTGCTCAACCCAATCAATAGAATCCTGTAACGCTACAGCAGGAGGATTCTGTGAGAAATCAGGAATCACGAAGTCAGACATATCTTTCGAAATACCCATCCCACGTCCACGGCAAGCCGTACCTACATTATAAGACGTAAACGAGAAATCAAGATACGATTCTCCACCAGCCAATTCAGCAGGATTTACCCTTTCCAGATTAGCAATTGTTTCTTCCGTCAATCCATATTTCAACACCGCAAAGGCAAATGTAGGTTTTCCGGCACGGTTTACAGCTTCAGCAAAGCGTAAATAAAGGTGAGGATGACGATAAAGAGGAATCGATCTCAGAATATATGCATTCTCCAGCAATCCATTGTTATCCTCAACAGGTATTGTAAATTCCTCTTGCGCACCATTCACAAACTTCTTAATAAGCATCTTCGGACCCACACCCGCAATATTCACCGATTCAAACGCATCTCCCAACTCTTCATTGGTAGATGGAAGTTTTATGTTTCCACGCAAATCGCCTGTAAAGTAAGCCGTAATCGTTCCGTCCAAACGGGTGGCAAAGAAGTGTGTTTTCAATGACATTTCGTCAATAAAGTTTTGTGTGGGCAGCAGACTTGTTACATTATTGAAAGACATGTTAACCAAATCAGTGTGATAGTCTTTCGGTACAGAACTATACGCTATTTCAGTAATCACTTCATCAATATAAGAATTGATATGTTCACCGGTAGCACCGTCACGAGCCTGAGAATTCCAATAACTAATATAGCTTGATGAGATAGAATAGTTTCTATCAACCATCAATTTATAATACATACCAGCAGCTTCATTATACTGATTCTGATAGAGATATAAATCTCCCAGTAACATCGGAATAGGAATAAAGAATAATGGTGAGTACAAACCGTCAATAGAGCCATAATTCAGACTACGTACATCGATATAAGGAAGCAAATCGGTAATCAACTTTGATACCAGATCGTCCATCCCGATCACTGGATATTCTTTTAAAGCCGTATCATAATCTAAAATCGGCTCAGTAATGTAACTTACCTTTCCATAAATCTGAGCTAACTGAAAATAGGTCCATGCCCGTATCGCTTTTATCGCCGCAAACTCAGGCAACATCACTTTCTCATTACGAATGGTGATTGCAGTATCCATCCGGGCAATCGCATAATTGCAATTATTGATGATCGTATAATAATTCCGCTTATTCAAATAGGTATTCTCCGAAGTAATATCGAAGTTATTAATCTCTTTCAAAGAAAAAGACGCATTATCAGACACAGTCATCAAATCACCACGCAACTCACCAAGTAACACATAGGGTTCTCCCACCTTTTGAAGCTGTGAGAGTATACCTATCACAGAATAAATTGAATCGTTGGGCGACTTGAGCTGATTATCATCTTCAAAGGCAACCCTTGAAGAATCCGTATTCAACATATCCTCACAACTCCCCAAAAAGAATAATACTGTGATCAAAGTGAGCAATGCTCCTTTATGTTTGATTTTAGTTTTCATATCTCTTATGTTTTTTTACAGACTAAAGGTTATTATAAATTAACTCTAACTCCTATCAGGAAAGAGCGGGATTGGGGTGTAAGACCTGCATCTATACCTTGATACAATACCGAATTACCATAAGAGAATTCAGGATCCGCACCTTTATATTTTGTGAGAGTAAACAGGTTGTTGACGGTTCCCCACACTGTAATTTCCTGAAGATAAGACAAATTCAGTGGTACTTTGTAAGATACAGACAAGGTCTTGAATTTCAAGAAAGAGGCATCCTCAATCCAACGATCCGAGAAACGTGAGTTCCCCATAGGGTCCTTGTATACAGCACGAGGAATATCGGTCTTCTGCCCATTGGCTACCCAACGGTTTTGCATACTTGTTGCCTGATTATAGATATTACTACCAGACTCCAAATTAGCCCGAAGTCCGTTATAAGCGTCATTGCCATAAGAGTAGGTAAACAGCGTTTCAAGAGTCAGATTCTTATACCGCAGATTGAAATTGAAGTTTCCGTATAAGTCCGGATTAGGATCACCAATCACCTGCAGATCTTTCTCATTGATGATATGATCTTCCACTACCTCCTCAAAACGCATATCACCGGCACTAAATGGAATAAGCTCTCCCGATTCGGAACGAAGACTTAATCCCGCTGCAGCCGCTTCTTCACTGGTACTGAAAACACCTTTAGTCTTGTATCCGTAGAATACTCCCGCAGGACTATTCTCGGCAGTAAGAATCCGGGCTCCCTGAAAATCTGTGGTGTATGAACCACCTGCCAGTGAAACTATTTTATTTTTATAATGTCCCAACATCGCACCGAAGTCTAGTTGCCAACTTCTCAGATTAAGTATACGTATGTTCGTTGCAATCTCAAATCCTTTATTCTTCAATTTACCATCGTTAGTCAATGAATACTCAAGGCTCGATGTTTCAGGGAGCTGCTTACGTATCAATAAATCTTTGGTAGTAGAAGTGAAAAAGTCTGCTCTAACTGACCAACGGTTATTGAACATGCTGAGATCCACACCGAATTTTGCTTTTCCCGTGGTTTCCCATTTCAGTTTGTCATTCTTGTAATTAGCAAGAATAAGGCCGTTGGCACTTCCCATAAAGTTTATAGAGTTGAAGTACGAACGAGTAGCATAATTCTGCAGGTCATCATTCCCGGAAAGTCCATAGCTAACATCCAGCTTCAAGAAATCCAGAAAACAGATGTCTTTCATAAACTCTTCGGACGAAACAATCCATCCGGCAGACACAGAAGGGAAAATCCCCCATGCAAGCCCACCCATTTTGAGAGCACCTTCAGCTTCTTTACCAAAACGTGAAGAAGCATCCATAGCAGCAACTACATTTAGCAAATAACGGTTCTGATATTTATAATCCGCATTAAAGTACCAAGACATAGATCGCCAATTCTCTGTAGTACCAGAAGTACTACGCAAGCTGGAAGTTGTATTCGACAAGCTGTTCATACGATCTGAACTGGTATTATGCCCTTCACCGTAGTTTGACTCCAAATTATCAGAAAAGAAGCGATACCCACCGGTCAAATCCAAATTATGAACACTGTTACGTATCGGAGACCAATCAACAAAGGCGTTCCAATGAATCGAAGTCTGCTTTGCCATGGAGTTTTTAACCATATTGCGCGAGTAGGCATATATTTCTCCGTTCTCATTCACCAATGGCTGTTCAGCCAAACCTTCCGACGGCTTGAAATACTCTTCGTTCAGTTTATCCCACGTATAACTGAACATCAATCCTACCTTCAGTTTATCCGTAAAAGAATAAGACGGAAGAGCATTGATATTAAAACGATACTTCTTAGAAAGCCCTACACTTAAATCGACCAAAGAGATCGGATTACCAACACCCAACTCGTCTACACTACTCAATTTTGTGCTTTGTGAGCCATCACGGTTAAATTGATAAGGACTATACACCGGCGACTTGATCAGTGACAGGTAAGACGGTGAAGCAATCTCATCAATACCATCGTTACGCATATTATTTTCAGACTGCGCGAAAGCAATGTCGAAAAGAAACTTCAATTTATCAGTCAGATGAATGTCCGAATTAAAACGTACGTTCAAACGGTTAAAATCTGTATTTTCAATATTCCCTTCACTCTTATTATATCCTACAGAGAAAGCATACAATGCAATTGCATCTCCACCTTTCACACTGATACCATAGTTCTGGCTCATTGCTCCCTTATTTATCAGCTTCAGCCAATCCGTGTTATTATGGCTCGCTTTATAGTAAGACTTCGTTTGATCATCATCCAGAAAATGCAAATTATTAACCAGCGAACTGTTATCATACACATCGCTTAATACATCGGATGCATACAACCGGTAATCTGCCGCTCCCATCACGGGAATCGTCTTATAAGGAGACTGATACCCCAAAGACATAAAGGCGGAGATATCAGTAGCCATACTCTTACTACGTTTTGTATTAATAATCACTACACCGTTACCACCTTTACTGCCATAGATAGACGTTCCATCTTTCAACACTGTAATATCTTCCACATCGTTGGGATCAATCAATGCAAGCGGATTATTAAAGAATCCAGCATGAATGGAAGCCATTCCTTCCTGCATCTGCCATATCGCCCCATCAACGATATACAAAGGCTGAGCCTTCATATTCAGAGAATTCAATCCACGAATAAAAACAGCCGCCCCATTTCCCGTTGCTCCGGAATGTGATACAGAACGCAATTCTCCACTCAGACGAGTTGAAAAATCCTGGTCAATACTTGCAATCGACGGTGTAACCTTTGTTACCACGCTCGCCTTATTGGCCGATAAAACCGTTTTATCATAAAAACTGCTTGCCTCTGTGTCTTCCAACAACTGTATATTAACGTTACTACGTCCTTTCACTGAAATGATCTGAGGCAGATAACCGGGAGCATCAACAGCCAATGTCACATTCGTATGAGGCACTTTGAGTTCAAACATTCCGTCATCGGAGGTCATTGTCGTGATTCTCGTATCTACCACACTGATTCTGGCTCCGGCAAAATTCTGTTTCGTAGATGAACTTACCACCTGTCCTCTCACAATATGTTTATATTGTTCAACCTTTACCTGGGCAACCGCTGTGGAGTCAGCTTCCTGAGCCAGCACAGCACCGCCACCTATTGTCATAAGCAAGCATAGACCTATCGGTTTAAGCATAAATCTCATATTTAAATATATCTTTTTCATTGATCACTGCTCCTATTTATTACGAATGGGTTCAAAAACAATCCTGTCAACACGGAATTTTCGAGTGAAAATATTAGCACTGAGTTCAGTTTTTGACACATTTGTATCTATTCTGAAATTCGTCGTCACATCTTTCGGAAGCAAACTATTTTCCTCATCAAGCATCCACAAACGATCATAATAATTCGAGACTGGGAATTCAAATTCACTGGCTACCTTAATTCTTGTTTTTTTGGTTCCACTGGTCACAAATTCATCAGATTTAATCGTTTTGGGTGTCAGTTTACCCTGGGCATTCATATACGTAATGCGGAAAGAAAGCTTGGTACTGTCATTGGCAAAAGACTCTCCGTCAATAACAGCCGGTATAAAATCGGCATAGATATCATACTTACCGGAAAGTACGTCCGGAATATCAAATATAACATAAGGCTGTGCAGAAGTATTAGTTGGCTGTACCTCAATATAACGGTTACCGCTAATTTCTCCTATCCCACTATTCGTCCCTACCGTACGAGTATAAATGCTGGTATAACTTCCAGTTACACGTCCTTCCTGTTCTTCACATTCCACTGATATGGGCTTATTCCACGTTTCAGTATTATCATACCTGATTTCATCTGCCAAATAAATCACACCGTTAGAAGCATTCACCCGGCTGGTTCCTTTGAAAAGATTGTTAACATCTGTAATGATACTTCCCGATGTTGATGTCAATGTCGTATACTCCGCCGGATCATTGATTCTTTCTCTATAAATCAGATCATTGATAATGGCAAGTGAAGTCTGTATTCTCTTAATCGAATCTGCCAAATCAGCATCTGTATTATAAACATTAAAATAAGGAGAGATCCGTTCATAAGCAGCATCCCAGGCAGCATCCGTCGGAATAATCATCGTAAAAACAGAATCTTCGGCAGAAATATTACCTAAACCATACAGTTTATCCTCCAGCAAAGGATTATACCAAGTCGTGATCGTATCATACCCCTGTTCTTCCTGTATCTCCTTGAGATATCTCGAAATAAACGAGGCTATTTTAGTCGTATTACTTTGAGCCGTAATGTATTCAGAGAGATTATGAGCATATACAATCTGCTTGTCTACTGTATGCAAGATACCATTTTTGGCAAGCCGGTCTTTCGATATCAAGCTACTTCCACCAAAAGTCAAACCATCCTGATGAGAGTAATAATACACCTTACCGTTTATCATACGTATCACTTTAGAATCCGGTTCCGAAGTAGAGTGATTGAAACGTGCAATATGATTACTAACCAACAAACGTACCTGTTCCAGATCCGATTCATCCACTGCTGCAATCGCCTCATCGCTGGGCGCCCAAACAGTAAACGTCTGAGTTGAAACGAGCAATGTATCATATCCTGCCACTTTGATGAGCTTGGCAAACTTCGATAATGAACTGCTTTCTTTTATTAATTCATAAAGGTTTTGATCCGGCAGCGTTTGATCCCGGTCATAATGTTCGTTCCATTCATCCTTACACGAATACATCATGAAAGAGACAAAGAGCACAGCAAATAGAAACGCTGTTTTTATGGTATTCTTCATAAAAGTATATTTTTTTATTTATTCCTCTTTTAGTATCAATCTTTCCCTTCTTTATCAATATAGCTCACCGGTACGTATTCCAGATAATCGAAATGGAATTCAAGATTGTCAGCTTCCACATTCTTCGCTCTGAAATAGTGCGGAGCGTAATCCTGGAAAGTAAACGTACCGATAATAATACGAAGACTCATATTATCCTGACGCAATGTCTTGGGGCCATTCAAACTATAAATAGAATTCGGCGCTTTCATATAGCCGCGATTTCGCATCATCTTATCATTTTCTACTCCTTCATCAGTTGTTTTGTCATCATCTACCCAACCTACACGAGGATCAGTACCAACAATTCTCAGGTCGACCGGAATACCCACAATTTCATCATCAATAAATAATTGTGCTACTCCACGCCATGTCTCTGCACGATATCCCAATCTGATTTCGTAAGTTCCGGGAGGAACCGGATGCATCCTTAACGTGAAGTCGTACCACCCGGACATAACCATTTCGTCCGCCTGATAATTGGTCCATCCTTCACTTGCCCAAAGTTTTAGTTTGGTATCATTGGTGAAATGAAAATAATCCCCGCAATAATCAGCCGTGAAGGTATGAGAATTATCTATCATCTTCCAACGTATGTTATTATTTGTCAACTGAGGAGGAATGGAATAACAGTCAAAACGAATACGTTTATTTAACACATCATTCTCCATAATGTCTTTATCGTACACCAGAATCTCATTCAACGCATGAACATATCCGTTCAATCCATTCAGATTGCTCTGAAAATCACTGATACTAACATGAGTACCATCCTTTTGTGTGTTCAGCCTATTCCCCGATTTTATTTCAATCATCCGGTATTGAAGCATCGTCTCATAATATTCAAATCTCTCATTTTCAGCACCCGGAGACGTTGCTGCCCCCGAATACAGAAAATCATTTGTAGACATCTGTCTTTCCAGCATATGATAGGATACAAATTTATTCAAAGCATTTTTTCTACTTGTATAATCATTGGCATCCTCATTCCCATAATAACGGGTAGCATACTCAGCCATTTCTTCTACAGTTTCTATGCCTGCCTTTTTGAAAGCCTCATTTGTTTCAGCGAATATGGTATACCCATATTTTTTCATTTCCGGATACTTAAATGTAGTTCCACCAAGTACCAAATCCGCTGTTGGCTTTTCATAAGTGAGATCGTATACTTTCATGATCGAATCACACATCCCAGTCTTTTCAAGAGCCTGAGAGAACAGACTGAAATAGTCCTTATCCTGCATAAGTCCAGTCAAATAGGCATTAGACGGGTCTACAATATTTCCTATCACATGAATAATTCCGTTGTGCACTTCGATATCTTTCCGCAAAATAGGCACTTCCTGATTAACCAGAATTGTCTGATTCCCCTCCGTAAATCCTGCAAACGATATATTGATAAAACGATCGCTCATACTGGGTTCCGGAAGTGAACCCTCCTGAAATGTTTCTGTCGCATAATTGGTTAGCTCACTTTTGATAACATGATTATAAACAATCTGCAACTTATCTTCTTTCGTCAAATCATTATAGGTAATTTCTTTTGCCTTGAAATATTCCTGAAAAGCAGAATCCGTAGGCATGAAACAAGTGAAATGTCCGTAACTGGACAATAAAGAAGAGGTTCCGGAATCATTAATAAGCTGATTGAAAACGGTAAAATTAGTTCGGTTGCTACAATAGGAAGCAACTGTTTCTCCCGTAAACGTATAGAATGCATCCCCTTCTACATTGTCGTCCACACAGGAGGGCACCAATATAGTTGCAAATAGCAAGAGAATAAGAACCGATATTGAATATTTTATTTTCTTCATAACGCTTGATTTTATTCGATATTTGATGATGTTACATAAAACGGATTTTGTTTTAATGCAGTGTTTGCTCTCAGCTCATCCACATTAATCGGCATATACAAAGCATTTAATTCACTCAGTTTACTCTTTGTAGTCGTATTATCCAGTTTACTATATTTCTTAAGCAGATAAGCATTCACCACATTGGCAGGCTTCCCATCTTCCCTACGGATTCTACGCAATAAATCAAAATAACGTTTACCCTCAAACAGGAATTCTCTTTGACGCTCATCAAAAACTAAGTTTCTCATGGCACTCTGCGTGTTATAGTTAGAAATCGACAATGAACCACTTCCCAAATCCGGATTGGCACGATCGAATGTCTTAGAGACCAAATCGAGAGCTCCCTGCAGATCGGTTCCTATCTCTACCAAAGCTTCCGCTTTCATCAAATAAATATCCGCCAAACGATAAAATATCCAGTTAGGAGCCTCCGCATTGAAGACATAGTCACCTTCTCTGACTGTACTCGAAGAAGTTTCTACCCTCAAAGCCATATACTTGGCTATAAAAGAAGAGCCTGCGGTACTAAAAAAAGCATCTTTCCCTCTCAAGTCAGTGGGTTCAAAAAGCGAAGGACTCATTGATTCAAAGTTGTATGGCGACAATTTATGCATATCCTGTCCCGCACGCCCTCCAAACATTCCATACATTTCATTCATCGCATAATTTGGATAATTCTTCAGACTGAACTGTAACTCAAAAATGCTCTCTTTTGAATTTCCCAAATAGTAAACAGATTCATTATACACCCGTGAGCTTTCCAACTGAAGCTGTCCGAGATTGGCCAACACCTTATCACAATAAATAATGCAGTTATTGTAATCGTTCTTCCAAAGATACATATCGGCTATAAGAGCACGTATGGCATTCTTTGTTATACGTCCTTTTGTATAAAGCAGATTACTCCACGTCTTCTCGTCCGCAGCCTGATTCTCTACACTCTTCAAATCATCGATCAGGAAATTCAATAAATTATCAGGATTCTCCTGTTCCACTTCAAAAGGTAAACTGTCATCCGCATACGGTTCAGTGATCAACGGAATATCTCTGAAAGTACGTAACAGCATAAAGTAGCATAATGCCCGCACTCCTTTTGCTTCAGCAATATAAACATCCAGATTCTCACGTTTAAAGTTCGGATCTTTCGCCTGTACCTCCGGAGCAAACTTAATCACTGTGTTACAAAAATTAATTACACTATAATATTCTCCCCAATAAGTGTATGAATTGGAAGAATTCAAATTAATATTCAGAATATCCCTGATCGGATCGGATTTACCTGTTCCGGCTTTTACGTTGTCCGAACGCAATTCACCCCAAACGATGGCACGCTCTATAAATCCGGTTTCATTCATTCCACGATAACATGAACCCACCATGCTAAGCACATCGTTTTCATCTTTCCAGAAATCTTCAAAAACAGTCTCCGACTTGGGACGTATATCAAACCAGCTTTCACAGGATGCGAATGTTCCTCCCAATAAAGCCATCATAACTATACGCAATATATATTTCTTTGTTTTCATTTTTGTCTATAATTTGGTCAAATCATTAAATTGAACTCCTGTTATTAAAATCCGACAGTAACGCCAAAAGTAAAATATTGAGAACGAGGTGTTTTGCTCCTGTCCGCACAAAGACCAAAGCTCTCAATACCTACCTCCGGATCTACACCCGTATATTTAGTAAATGTCACCAAATTGTTCAAAGTCAGATAGAAAGACAATTGGTTGAGGAATACGCGCCTTAATGATTTCGGACTGAAATTATACTTAAAGGTCAACGTTTTAAATCGAAGGAAAGAACCATCCTCTACAAAACGGTCACTTCCCAAGTAGTTATAACCGTAGTTATACAATGCACGAGGCATTTCTGTCACATCACCATCTTTACGCCAGCGCCAGTTTACAGCAATGGACTGGTTATTATTAGAATGCATATTTTCCGCATCCATACGCGCATAGTTCACGATTTTATTTCCGTAACGGAAATTGAAAAACGCGCTGATAGAGAAATTCTTAAAGGTGATATTCGTACCGAAACCTCCGGTTAACTTCGGATTAGAGTTTCCTAAATAAACAATATCCAATTCATCAATGGTTCCATCATGATTTATATCTTCATAAATAGCATCGCCGCCACGGAACTGGTATCTCTTATTACCTAAGTTGAAATAGTCAAAATACATAGGAAGTGGTTTTCCATTCGCATCTTTTACCACATTTCCATTGACATCTTTCACCACAGGAGCAGTTCCGCCACGTCCCTCTTCATACTTGTCATACTGATAAACTCCTTTATAGCGGAATCCATAGATGGAACCAAACGAGTTTCCTTCTTGTAAACGTGTCAAATAAGAACCATTATCGTAGTTGAAATCTTTATTGTATGCATTCAGCACAGCCGGTGACAATTCTACAATTTTATTTTTGTTATTAGAGAAGTTAACATTAAAATCCACCTTCCAATCTCTGGTTTTAATCAGATTATTGGTATAGATACTCAACTCCCAACCGGTGTTGTCCATCACACCGATATTGACATAAGACAGTGAACCGAATCCGGAAGAACTTGGTATACCCAAATCCTTAAATAACAGGTCTTCCGTCTTACGCTTATAAATGTTTCCATCGAATACCAACTTAGAATTAAACAGGTGCAAGTCAATTCCCAGATTATAAGAGGTTACCTTTTCCCATTTAAGGTCCGACAATTCAATAGATGACGGCTTCACAGTAGGTATATTTATATAGTTGTTATTCCCACCTCCCCAGCTACTATTATAACGACTGAAGTGCAGGTACTCTCTATCCGGCTGATTACCGGTAATACCCCAACCACCACGAATACCTAACTCGTCAATAACAGCTCTCAGAGGTTTCATAAATAATTCGTCGGCCATGTTCCATTTCAACGATACGGCGGGAAAATCTCCCCAGCGATTATTAGAACCAAACTTTGTGCTACCATCCCGACGGAATGTTGCATCGATTGTATAACGGTTCATAAACGTATAGTGTGCTCTACCCATAATTGCTAACGAACGCCATTGTCCGGCTCCACTATTAAAAGCTTTGTCAAAACCTACGGAAGTTGCATCTGTTATAGAGTTAGAAGGTAATCCGTATTTCTCAAATTCCTGATACTGTGAGTTTCCGGAATTCATCTGCCACACAGCCGATACCAACAAAGAGTGATTATCTCCCCAACGAGGAATCCATGTTATTTTCTGCTCACTCTGAATAGACAATCCTTCAGACTCCTTCATATAAGCACGGTTCACGGTCTCATCATTCCATGATTTGGACGTTACTTCCTTGGGGAGGAACTTTGACTCTTTCGTATTCTCAATATTGAAAGATACATATCCGTTATAACGCAATTGAGCTTTTTCCGGATTGATAATGTCATACTGCAAACGCAGAGTAGGTACAATATAAAGATTCTTTTGATTGTTGAATGCCAGATTTGCCAACGCCACCGGATTCATCAAATCCTTCTGAGAATTATCCAAAGAGGACGATTGTGGTATATTATAATAGATATCTGTATTATTTCCATTCGCATCTTGCTGGAAAATGGATACGTTAGGCATTTTACGATAAGCCATACTAAGCAAATTCTCCTTATTGTCTCCATCACCCACATCATTAGCATAATTCTTATGATTATCAGTGTATGTCATTGAAAAGTCTGAAATAAACTTAATACGATCCGAAACCTGATATTCCAGATACATTCTATTCGTGAAACGTTCCAAATTTTGCTTAATCACAGTTCCCGATTGGGAATAATATCCAAGAGATGCACGGAAAGTGGCTTTGTCTCCACCACCGGAAACGGTTGCATAATGGTCATGTGTGAATCCATATTGAGTAATAGCTTTCACCCAATCCGTATTATTATTAAAGTTTTGATATTCGGCAAATGTAGGATCGTAATTGAATTCAGGAATATTTGCTGCATACTCGTCCTGAAAAGGATTAAAATAGGCCTGTTTCATTAACATTGTATAGTCGTCTCCATTAAGCATTTTTAATCCCCGGGGTTGTTGGGCTCCGGAAAAACGATAAGAATACTGAACCCGGGTAGGACCTTTAACACCTTTTTTCGTTTTAATCAGAATTACCCCATTAGCTCCCTTTGACCCCCAGATAGCAGCAGAAGCACCGTCTTTCAAAACAGTAATCTCTTCGATGTCATCCGGATTGATATTCAACAAATTCGCAAATTGCTCCTGATCTGCCGATGTATAGTCAAAAGAGTCATCCACATTATTTTCGAAAGGTATATCATTTAATACGATTAATGGTTCGGATTTTGAGTTGATTGAAGTAGTACCACGAATACGCATGGATGAACCGGAGCCCAAGTCACCGGAGTTTCCCAATATATCAAATCCCGCAATACGCCCCTGCAATGCGTCATCAATAGAAGCTACTGACATATCTTCAAGATCACGCATACTGATATGCTGCATCGCACCCGATACCTCTCGTTTAGGTATTGCCAGTGTTCCGTCCGAATGCATTGCTTTCGCTGTTACCACAACTTCATCAAGCACTGCGTTTTCCTTCATCTTTATATTAAACCTGCGCTTATCCTTAATAGAAACTTCGACAGGATCGTATCCCACAAAACTGACCTTAAGTTTGTTGTTCACACTCTTTATAGAAAGTGAAAAGTTTCCGCTAAAGTCCGTTATCGTAGCATTTACAATACGTCCGTTGGCATCTACCTCCGTTACGTGTGCACCAATAATCTCCCCTTCCAGGTCGGAAGAGACATTTCCTGTTATCACCAGCTGTTGAGATTGTGATGCCACAGTCATTGACAAGCAAGAAAAGACAACCAGCAATATGCTTTTTATATTATCAATATTCATAATTTAGTAGTATTGTTTTTTTGACTATTCAAACCTTAATGCCGTATCAATTAAATGAATAACAGAACGTGAAGAAGCAAGGATTGAAGTTTCCTCACCAGACAGACTGGGAATATTGACAATATAATCACGAGCCATCAGATTGTATACTCCTTCAGTAGTTGTTATCACTTTAGCCTTCAACGGTTGTCCGTCTGAAGTGGTAGCCTGGCACTTAATCTCTAAACTACCACCTTGGGTATTCAATGTCAACTTATGAAATTTACCACTCGGATTACGTGCAGCCGTTTCAAAGTTCATATTTACCATAGGAGCCTTATCATCTACAAAAGCCAGATTATCCATTAAGTGATATTTGAGAAAATTCAATAGGTAGATTGTTTTTTTCTTCTTTTCGTCATGATCTTCTTCAGCATAGATTTCATCCCAGTCAAATAAGTTAGGATCTTCTCTGAATGCTTTCTCCAACGCTTCTTTGGTTGGGACAAAAACAGTATAACGGAAATTATTGAACGAATTCACTACATATCCCAAACCTATACTTCCGGAGGTCTTCTTCATATCGAAAATCGGAACAATGTCTTTATCAGACTTAAAATAATTAAATACACGGTCATCCCCTTGCAAGAGGTCAAAAAATGCTTTATACTCATTGTGCTCACCCAATACGTTATATACAGATTTAACAGGATCTTGTAAAACACGGTCCACAAAATAAGTACGTCCGTTATCAGAATCATAACGGCTGGGCATTCCGGTCACTTCATTGATAACAATCGAAGCAGGCTTTACATTCACTTCTATATCTCCACCACCCTGTATCTGTAAGTTTTTCCCTTCTCCACTGATCTTCAGCATAGTACCACCTTTGGTAAGTGCATAATTCGTCTTTCCGTCATCAATATAACCCGACATTACATTCTGATCCTTATTACCCACTACGATGTGCATATCAAGAATATCATTCAAACGATTGATGATACTATTTTGATTCTTCACTGTCCGCAAAATAGCTCCCGTTTTATTTCCAGCTGCATCTGCTTTATACACATCGGCAAACACCATGTTATCAGCAGGTACATATCTAAATGACCATATTTCACGATAGCTTACTCCCTTTGCCCAAGCAACCGGATCACGGTAGTTTTGTAAAGCCTCGTCGGTAGGTACAATCAGATTATACATATTTTCGATGGAACGCAGGTATAAGAAGAAACGCATAGTTCCATCCTGTATCGCCCAATTCATGATCTGCGTGTGGTCACTTGTCAAAGTAGGTCCGTATACACATTGATAATCAATCGGCGGAAACACCTTATCGGATATGTAAATTACCCCGTTACAACCCAGATAAGTTTTTTTCACATTATCAATAGAGATATCCATTTTAAAGCTCGATTCATCGGTTAACTTCGGCCATGCGTGAGGCAACGAACTCATAAATGACTTCTTTTGATGATTCTTCAGAAACAGGGCAAGAATCGGAGTCGGTATATCCTCCCAACTTCCATAAGCCTCTTTCAAATAGCGCCCTTTATCACTATTGATATACTCATTCATAGCCTTGTCCGTGGGTACAAACATAGCGCCCATATCCATTTCGCTACTATACACATTATTACTTGGATCATAGTACAACAAACCATAACTTTCCATCCACTTTTCTGCTGGATCCAGTCGGTTTTCTACTGTAAAATAACGTTTCACAAAAATAGAATCTGCATTCGGAAGAACGGCATTGCTAAAACCGTCATAAAAATTATGCACCGCTTTATTAACATTTTCTTCATAATAAGGTGCACTAAATTTGTTTAGTAATTGATTGAACAGATTCGTTTCACCGTTATCCCGAATCAACTGCGACATGTTTTTTGCCGGAAGTATCACATCTTCCATAACATGTATATACCCGTTCTTACAAATAATGTCCTTCTCTATTATTTTTACCCCATTTACATAGACATCTCCATCTTCATAGTTTCTACCATTATTCAATATAGAGAAATCTTCCTTGGTCACTCCCTGTACCATCATGTGCTCTGGTGTAAAATAAACTAAGGGTGACGAACTTTCGTCATCCACCAGATAAATCCCTCCTTTCTCTGAGAAACGATTCCAATAAGAGTTCTCAAATAATCCTTGATCTTTAATAAATGCGATACTGTCAAGATAGGTACTTGCATTGAGTTTTCGGAAAGTCTGCCCTGTCGCGGGACCTTCACCTGACACGGTCAGGTTGGAAAGCATACCCGATAGATATGCCATATTGATCATGCTCGAGTTCATGATCATTCTTTTCATCGGCATCGAAAGCATCTCGTAACTTCTAATGCCCTGCGTGTTTGTTTCAAAAAAGCGCTTGAATGCTTCATCCTTTGCCGGGAAAAGAGTTTTACTTCCGGTCTTTTGTAATACATCCTTATAATTAAGGTCATTAATCAGACGAATAAAATAAGTGAATTCGCCACTTTCATTCAAATAATCGTAGATATTGCCTCTTAAGAAATCGGGTTCTTTCTCGTCATAATAATAGTCGTCTTTGCACGACACGAGACATAAATAACATAAGCTCACACAAAAAAGCGATAAAGCTATGAATCGCTTTCGATTAAATTTGTTATGCATTTCTTTTATAGTATTAAACGTTTATCAATTATAAACTAAGGATATCGAAATACTGAATCCATAAATGGACTTTACAGAAGTTGGCTTACTAAGTTGCATTTTTCATATAAACAAATTATTATTAGATTAATTTCACAGAACAAAAGTAGGAAGAAATAAAACTCCAATAGGACAAAAAGCCACCATATACTATAATAAATGTACACTCACCCACCTTTTTAGAGGTAAAATGGACATTTACACCTAAATTGTATACATTTGTAATATTCATTTATACATTTCATTGTTGGGTTTACAAAAGCAAATAACTACCAACAAAGCAAATTCATAATTTTCGCCGGAAAACAGATACAACCTGTCAAATAAATCACGATATTTGCAACATCCTTTAGGATTAGCCTCTACAAGGGAAGTTTACCAGTCACTATCTTCAAAAGCACTAATACCTGAGGCTTCGTGTCAGCATACGTTCAACTAATACACTAATAGTCAATATATAACATAACTTAACGCATTAAGTTAACTTAAATCATATATAATGAATAAAATACGTATTCCATTACTATTCATCTGTAACATTCTCTTTCTGAACGTATATTGTCAGACACTGGCCAAAAATTACTATGTAACTTCGGCTCAAAACCTATCTCAGAACAATGTTAAAACAATCATTCAAGATGGCAAAGGTTTTATGTGGTTCGGAACTAAAAACGGACTAAACCGTTTTGATGGAAAGAAAGTGAGAATATACAATTGTTACGATGAAAAAAGAGGGATCGGCAACAATAACATCTCTGCCCTATTTGAAGATAAGAACAAAAATATATGGGTAGGTACGGACCGTGGCATATACATCTATAATCCTCTTTCGGAAAAATTCAGCCACTTCAACATCACTACAGAGACCGGAGTAGGTATATCCGATTGGGTAGCCCAGATAGCGGAAGATAAAGAACAAAGGATATGGATAATAATACCTAACCAGGGGGTGTTCAGATTTGACATTGATACCAATAGCCTGTCACACTATCCTTTTATTATTGCAAGTAATCAGGCTTCTAAACACCCACAATGTATTACGATTCTGAAATCCGGTGAAATATGGATAGGAACCAATAAAGACGGCTTGTATCATTACAATACTAAAACCGATAAATTCGAGCAACATATCGTAGACAGGAATGGTATATCCATCAAAAATGACATGATATACAGTACCTGCGAATACGGAGATTATATTATATTGGGTGTACACGAGGGAGAATTAAAAAAATACGATTACAACAATAACACATTTTTTGTAGTTAATGCCGCCGATGTCCATCACAAAATAATCAGAGATGTCAAGGTGTTCAATAATGAATTATGGGTCGGTACTGAACAGGGTATCTATATAATAGATGAAGATGCTGGCAAAACTGAATTAATCCGCAGTGATCCGATGATAGGTAATAGTCTGACCGACAACAAAATTTACGCTATGTATCAGGATAATGAGAATGGAATATGGATTGGTACTGTATTCGGAGGAGTAAATTACATTCCTTCTCAAACACTGACTATAGATAGATATCTCCCCAGCCAACAAAAAAACTCTATCGATGGAAGAATCATACGTGATCTGAAAGAAGACCAGAATGGAAAGATATGGGTATGTACCGAAGACAATGGCATATCAGTCTTTGATCCTAAAAAGCAATCTTTTGAAAGAATTACTCCAACAGGAGGTACTCAGTTTATTCCTCAGGCCATTATAGAAAATCAAGACGAGATATGGGTGGGTTTATTCAAAAACGGAATAGATATCTATAACCTGAAAACTAAAACCCGAAAACATCTCAGCCCCGAACAATTGGATATTGACGAATCAAGTATTTGGGCATTGTATCAGGACAGAAAAGGAACAATCTGGTTAGGAAATGGATGGGGAGTTTACTCCAGTGATAAAAACAACCTGAAATTTGAGCGTCATAATGAATTCGGATACAACTTCATTTTTGACATATACGAAGATTCAAAAGGTAATATATGGGTTTGTACGATGGGAAATGGAGTGTTTAAGTTAAGAGCAACAGATAAAATAGTTGAGCATTATATTTACAGGCAGGAAGATCCCAATACCATAAGTTCTAACTCTGTGAGTAGCGTTACTGAGGATAGAAAAGGAAATCTTTGGTTTTCAACAGACCGTGGAGGCATATGCAAATATATGAAAGAGACAAATAGTTTCAAGTCTTACTCCAAAAACGAAGGATTACCCGATGACGTTGCCTACAAAATAATAGAAGATAATGAAGGGCTACTATGGTTTGGTACCAATCATGGCATGGTACGTTTTAATCCCGAGACGGAAGCAATCCAGGTATTTACCGAAAAAGATGGCATCAATAACAATCAATTCAATTATAAGTCAGGGATCAGAACCCGGTCTGGAAAGTTATATTTCGGATCCATCAACGGGCTAATGGCCGTAGATCCAAACAACATTAAACGTCCTCATGTCACAGCTCCACTTTATATTACCAAGTTACTGATATTTAACGAAGAATTAAAAGTAAACGAGAAAGGATCTCCACTTACCAACAGTATTATTTACACAAATGAGGTCCATCTGAATCACGACCAGAACAGTATTGGTTTTGAATTTGCTTCGCTCAGTTATTCCTCATCAAGTAATTATAAATATTCTTATAAACTGGAGAACTTTGACAAAGACTGGACTATCACAAATGATAACCGTAGTGTATCCTATACCAATCTTAGCCCAGGCAATTACTCTTTCCGTGTCAGAGCGACCAATAGTCTGGGTGAATGGGGGGATAATGAAACATCTATTAAAATATTTATTAAAGCCCCCTGGTGGCAAAGCACAATAGCCACCTATTGTTATATCCTCCTCTTTCTAATAGGGGTTATTACCTTTATTTATCTGTATGACCGCACACAAAAGAAACGGTATGCACAGAAACAGATTTTAGCAGACAACCAACGCGAAAAAGATATATATAATGCTAAAATAGAATTCTTTACTGATATCGCACATGAAATACGAACTCCTCTTATTCTAATCAACGGCCCACTCGAGGCTATTTTGGAAGAGAATGAAATAGATCCGCCAGCCATCAGAAAGAACATGCGTATTATGGAACAAAATGTAAAACGTCTGCTTGATCTAATCAACCAGTTACTCGATTTCCGTAAAATAGATGAACGTAAATTTATACTTAATCCCACAAATACCAATCTCAACAATCTGGTAACCAAAACCATAAATCGATTCCAACTCACGTTTGAGCAAAAAGAGAAACAACTTACACTTCACATTACTGACGATGTATTGATAGCCAATATAGATCAGGAATCAGTCATTAAGATAATCAGTAATCTGATAAACAACGCATTAAAATATTCAAATAAAACAATTCAAGTAGACTTGTATGCTACAGATGATAATATCGCTCACATACGCGTTATCAATGACGGTGCTCCTATCCCGGACAATCTGAGTAAAAAGATATTTGAACCATTTTACCGTACAACGAAGGTATCCAATATTCCCGGAAGTGGAATAGGATTGTCTCTCGCCAGTAATCTGGCAAAACTCAATAATGCCGAATTAATACTTGATACTACCGCCTCCCTGACCACGTTTATTTTATCTATTCCAATCAGCATCAATGCAGACGAACAACATACAGAGGAAAAGGAACAGGAAGAGGATAGTGAATCTACAACTTTCATCGAACAGAATACTCCTCCAACTGTTATTTCCGACACTGAAGAATACGAAGAATTGGGAGAAGATGAACCGAAAATAAAAGAAAACAGCATACTGATAGTTGAAGATGAACCGGAGGTTCGAAGCTATCTATCAGAACGCTTGGAAAAATATTTCAATGTCTACATTGCAACAAATGGAGTTGAAGCACTGAAAGTCTTAAACGAGAAATACATTAACATCATTCTGAGTGATTTGATGATGCCCGAAATGGATGGTCTGGAACTGTGTCAGAACGTAAAATCAAACGAAGACCTTGCTCAGATACCTTTTGTGCTGCTTACTGCCAAAACGGATATGGATAGTAAAATGAAAAGTCTTGAGATAGGCGCAGATGCATATATCGAAAAGCCTACGGCTTTCAACTATCTGTATAAACATATTAATATGTTGCTTAAAAATAGGGAAAAAGAGAAAAAGGCATTCCTGAATAAACCGTTCTTCCCGGTACAGAAGATGAAAGTGAGTAAAAACGATGAGAAATTCCTAAACAAGATCATCGAGATAATAAATCATGATCTTGCTAACCCGGAACTAAATGTGAAATATCTTGCTGACAACCTGTATATGAGCCGTTCAGGACTCCATCGAAAAGTAAAACAGATAACCTCACTCTCCCCTATTGAGTTTATCAAACTAATCAGACTGAAAAAGGCTGCAGAACTGATACAGGAAGGTGAATATCAAATAGCAGAAGTTTGCTTTATGGTAGGAATTAACTCTCCGTCTTATTTCGGTAAGATGTTCTTTCAACAATTTGGTATGACCCCCAAAGAGTTTGCAAAAAGTAGCAAAGCAGGAAAAAGCTAAATAGAAAGGTATAGTTTGTTATAAAACGGTGAATGAGCCACAGTGGATATAACTTATCTGTTGTGGCTCATTTACCGTTTTATATTAGCCTTTAAAAACAAAGTAAATTGTATTTAAAGGATATCTATATCAGGCTTATTTTTGATAATAGAACAAGCTGCTTTATGTCTTTATTCCTGTTTTCTTTTTTCGCTACAACAAACTCAAATCAGTTTAATTATCTTTTATACCTGTTGTCAATCTTATAGACTTTCATTTCATTTCTCTACGGAGATCGCCTCGATCCTCTACGAGAAACGCCTCGATTGTCGTAGAGAATCGACCCGTTTCTCGTAGAGGAAAAAACGGATACTATAACATATTGATTTGCAGAATATTAAGCAATCATAAATCTGTATCATATTTTCAACATGCCAACTTCTGCTTCACCTATTCTTTTGCGTCATCTTACTTTCTGAAATAACTACAATTTTGAGATTATGCTGAATGTAATTCCTATCATATAACTATTGTCAGCAGTATGATTCAGCACTGCAAAGAAAATCACCAATATAAAATTTCACATCAGCGACATGAAGCTAAGGCATATTCTGTATGCTACCAAAGCGTGCCCGACATACAGACTCTATAGATCGTACAGAGATATCTATATTAGCTAATTTCATATTCCATACCCATCGAAACATTACTCTAAAATCATTTTAGTTCTATTCCACATAAGAATTTCGCATTTCAAGCACAAGACAGAATACAACAAAACTCTCACCTAATAGCACAAATGTAGAAAATGGACTACAAACCACTCAAACGCCGAAAATTTCTACATTTATTATAGTTATCGATACATTTAACGACAGCCTTAATAAACCATTACGCTACATTTGTGCATTCAGTTTTTAAAACTATTAACCAATTTAAAAGTAAAGATTATGAAGAACATTTTCTCTTTAAAGAAAAGTACGGTCGCTCTATCACTATTAATGACCTGCGGAGCATCAGCACAAGTAACATTCGATAAAATAATGTCCAGTAACGGAGATAATCCTATGTTACCTTTTACACACCGTACCGTCCCTGCCGTAGGCGACTTTAACAATGATGATTTTATGGATATCATCATGGGTGGACAAAGTCATAAAGATTACGTTGAAGACGGTAAGTTTGATGTCGGAGGATGGTTTTGTGCAGCCATTGTAATAAAGAATGACGGGAATGGCAATTTTACTATTTCAGCAAAATCCAAACACGAAGCAGGAACAGAGGATAATCCTGACGCTCCGGGAACTCCGGTTGAAGACCTTATCAATCTGCCGGTAAGTACAAAATCATTTTTCCGTTTCCTTGATTTCAATAATGACGGAAATCTGGACCTTATTATAAGAGGAAAAGGAGAACACAACTTCCTAACCAATGAATCCGAATATTTAATGCTTCTTGAAAATCAGGGACCGGAAAACGACTACAAATTTAAGTTAGTAGAAAATCACGGACTCAACCAAGCACATAATGAAGATTATCTTACTGGTATCTCTATAGGTGATTATGACAAAGACGGCTTTGTTGACGTTTTGCTCATGGGATGTGAAAACAAAGATCAGAGTAACGACCCGGAAAATCCGAACTACGATCCGGAACGCCTTAAAAGACGCTTCGTTGAACTTTACAAAAACAATGGTGGTGACGGAACTTTCACTATACAAAAAATAGCAGAAACCAACGGGGAAGAGGGTTTGGATGGTAATTTTAAACCAATAAGTCATGGTGACGTTGCTTTTGTAGACATTGACAACGACGGTTGGCTGGATATCTTTTGTACCGGATATGCGGACAATAAAGATGGTAGCTTTAGAGAGTCCGGCAAAGAAATCCGAATCTATCAGAATATAGATGAAGGTACTGCATTCTTGGATGTGACACCGTTTGATAATGATACTTTTCAGGGAGGTTATGATATCACTCTTTTTGTAGAAGACTTGAATGGAGACGGCCTAATGGATCTTATCATATTGGGTGATGGTGCACCAACTCCCGGCGGAGGAACAATCTACATGAATGAAGGTGACCTTGTCTTTACTCCGGTAGATATGGAAACTTCAGGTTTCTTACAGGTAAGAGCAGTACCTACTGGTACTTTTGCAGATATGAATCATGACGGTAAACTTGATGCCGCACTTATGGGATATACGAATAAGGAGGGATATTTTAGTGGTATCCTCTACCAACGTGACAATAATACATATGACTTCGGAGGCGTAAAAGAAGTATTTAACGCCGGCGAACGTCAGGGCGGACTTGTTATTGCCGATTTCTCTAATGACGGTAAATTAGATGCATTCGGAGTGGATGGTAATGCTTCAAATGAAGTTGCCATGTTCAAAAACACATCCGACTTCGTGAACCAAGCTCCTACTGCTCCTACCAATGTTGTTGCCAAAATCGAAAAGGGTATGTTGACTGTAACTTGGGACGACGCTACCGATGATGTAACTCCTGCAGAGGCGTTGTTCTACAATGTTTATGTAAAAAACAACAATACCGGAAAGATTTCAATGATTATCCCAGCCAATCCGGAAACAGGACGTTTGAAAGTGATTACTGACTATCAGACAGGTGTACGCAGTGTATTGAAATCATATTCTATGAAAGTAGATGCTTCCGAAGGTTATAGCTACACCGTTGGTGTACAGGCCATCGATCAGGCACAAGGTGCAAGTACTTTCACAACTCAATTACTTGGTAAAGATACCGGTATTGCTCAGAGCGAAGTAGCCAACAACGTTCGCATCGAAACAGTTAAAGAAGGCTTTATCGTAAGAGCAGACAGTAACCTCGATGTTGAAGTAACCGATATGCTTGGAAGAGTAGTAACAAAAGATAAAGCAAACAAGGTGATTCCAGTTTCTTCAAACGGTATCTATCTGATCACAACCGGAGGACGCACCTATAAAGTAGGTAAATAAGGTAAAATAGATTTTTCAGGATATTATTATAAGAAAAGGAACTGTTTCATTTCAGCTATATTGGGGACAGTTCCTTTTTTCAGTTTCTAAAACCTATTATTATGAGAAAGACACACTATCTGATAGTCGGCATTTTATCTTTAATAAGCATCTCTACACATGCCATCGACTCACAGAAAATAGCTGCTAAGCATCCTATTATTACAGACAAACCTGTTCCCGGTTTCTTTGAAGGAGCTTTGTTAGGAAACGGTACTTTGGGAGTAGTAGTAACAACCCGTCCCGATGCCATTTGTCTGCACTTCGGTCATAATAACGTCTGGGACATACGCATTGCCAAAAACAACAAAGAAAAGATAGGTACTTTCGATGAAATTTTCACCAAGGGGCAAACAAATCTCACCGGCTTACCCTCTATTTATCACAGTAACGAATTCTCGGAATATCTGAAACTGACAGCAGAGAACTACCAAAAGCCCTATCCACGCCCTTTTCCTTGTGGCACACTATTATTGGGAGATGCTACCTTAACCTCCTTATGTGCCAAATATTCCTTTCAGAAGGAAAATCTATCAATAGTCAAATTTCAATTAGTATAAACAAGAGACTGATTACAACAGTCTCACAATAAAACAATCTTCACAACATGAAAAGCTTTACTAAATATCTGTTTCTAAACTTTCTCGTGGTTGGTTGCCTGTCTTCTTGCAGCAACACGAAAATCAATCTGGATCAGTGGACTTTTGAATACAACAAGCAAAGTAATACCATTGATATTAAAGCTGGCGACAACTATTCCCTGAACGGCTTGTACGCCTCCTTCCTGTACGATGGCGATACAATTACGTCTAAAGATTACACCAAAGTCCGGATGACCACAGAGAAAGTGGAAAATGCTTTCGGGCAAATACCGGTAGTCAAGGTCACTTACACCGGAAAAGATCTGCCACAAATGGAACAACAATTTTACCCCATCCCCGGTAAAAACTACTTCCTGACGGAGTTCACGCTGAACGGCGAATCAGCCGAAGTGGAATCAAACCTTATGGCCCCAATTAACATAGACGAGATGCCGCAGCTATTGGATAAGGGAACCAATAGAGCTCTGTTCATTCCTTTCGATAACGACAAATGGGTACGCTACCAGTCGCATCCACTCACCTTTGATAAACTAACCAGTTACGAAGTCACAGCTGTTTTCAACAATGAGAGTAGAAAAGGCTTTGTTGTAGGTTCTATAGAGCACGACAACTGGAAAACAGCCATCGAAATGCAATCCGGAGACGCCAACAATTTAAAATCATTGATCTGCTACGGAGGTGCTGCCGACGAATTGACACGCGACTCCAAGCCACACGGTGCCCTAAAGGGTAAAAGCATTAAATCACCGTTAGTTTTATTCGGACTTTTTGACGATTGGCGCACAGGACTGGAAGAGTATGCCGATGCCAATGCTCTGATAGCACCTCCCAAAGCATGGGACAAAGCAGTACCCTGCGGTTGGAACAGCTGGGGAGTATTGCAGTTCGGGCTTACTTACCCCAAAGCATTGGAAGTTTCGGACTTCTTCAAGAACAATCTTCAAAACAACCACTTCTGTAATACAGACAATACCGTATATATCGGGCTGGATTCCGGTTGGAACAGTTTTTCAGAGCAAGAACTGACCGCTTTTGTTAACCGTTGCAAAGCAAACGGACAGATTGCCGGTGTATACTGGACTCCTTTCACTGACTGGGGCCGACAAGCTGAAAACGTACTGCATGATGCACCTGAATACAAATATAAAGATGTATACTTGTATGCAAACGGCCAGCCACAGGAACTGGACGGCGCTTATGCCGTAGACCCTACCCATCCGGCAATAGAAGCACAAATGAAGAAAACATCCGAACTCTTCCGCCGTTGTGGTTTTGAATATGTAAAGATGGACTTCATGACGCATGGAGCTATGGAAGCAGATCATTGGTATAACCCCGAAATACAGACAGGTATACAGGGCTATAACTACGGAATGGCTTTACTGAACAAGTACTTTGGTGATATGTATATCAACCTTTCCATCTCACCGATATTCCCAGCTCAGTATGCCCAGTCAAGACGTATTGCCTGCGATGCCTGGAACAAGATAAAAGATACGGAATATACCATGAATGCCGTTTCGTACGGATGGTGGATTGACCGTGTTTACCAATATAATGATGCCGACCACGTGGTGTTGAAGGATGCCACCGAAGGAGAAAACCGTGCAAGAATCACCTCAGCTGTCATCACCGGACTCTACATTGCAGGTGACGATTTTAGTGAAGGCGGCTCAAAAGAAGGTAAGGAACGTGCAACCAAATATCTGACGAATGAAGACGTCAATCTCATTGCCAACGGTGTATCCTTCCGTCCGATAGAGGGTATCGGAACTAATTCCGAGAATCAATTCATGAGACAGGATAATAACACACTTTACTACGTAGTTTTCAATTACGGAGAAGAAGAAATGAGCGTGAATGTACCGCTCGAAAGAATAGGTCTCAATCCTGCAGAAACTCTTAACGCCAAAGAACTTTGGAGTGGAGCGGAGATTGACCTGAGTAAAGCCATTACCATCCCGGGAAAAGATGTGAAACTAATCAGAATTCAATAAAACCCCAATAGCATGAGAACCAAAGTCTTATTAACAGCAGTTTGCTGTCTGTCATTTCTCTGTTTCCCGACTCATCCGGTTTGCGCCGCAGATGTAACGGTAGGGAAATGGCGAATCGACATCAACGAGAACAATGCCAAAGTAAGTGTATACCACAACAACACGCTCGTAGTCAATGAGAGTAGTTGTGCATTCAAAAACGGAGATAAAGAGTATTTCCAAGACCAACTGAGTGGTTATGCGATTCAGACGGCAGAGGTAGCCGACCCGTTCGGCACAGGGAAAAAAATAACCGTTACGGCCAACACAACCGATGGTATTACGGTCACTCAGGATTATTACTTATACAATGACTATATACTGACGGAGTTCAGCATCGCATCCGATCAGGAATTAGCATCCAATTACATGGCACCCGTACGAAGCACGACTGAAGTCAGCTTCCTGCCTGCCAATAAAAACAGAGCCTTGTTTGTTCCTTTTGACAACGATGGTTTTGTACGCTTCGGCTCCTATAACTTCAACTCCGAAGAGACAGCTGAGTCTTCTACGAGCTATGAAGTGGGCGGACTCTACAATGACGACACGCGGCAGGGACTGATTCTCGGCTCGGTAGAACACACCGACTGGAAAACAGGAGTGGTGGCATATACAAGGAACAGCAACCAGATTACCAATCTGGAAGTATACGGCGGAATAACCTCCGAATTTACCCGTGACACGTATTATAAAAACAGCGGAGACAAGTACACGGACAAAGGGTTCAATAATAACAAGACCAATACCCCTACCCCTCACGGAAAGCTGAGAGGTAAGATCATCAAATCGCCTAAAGTATTCATCGGTTACTTCGCCGATTGGCGCCAAGGTATGGAAACCTTTGGGGATGTAAACGCTATTGTTGCTCCCAAAGCCGTCTGGGACGGTAACAAACCTTTCGGCTGGAACAGCTGGGGAGTACTGCAAGGAGATGTAAACTATCAGAACGCATCTGAGACAGCCGCTTTCATCAAGAATGAACTGAAAGAGTTCTCCAACGGAGCAAATGATGTGTATATCGGACTGGATGCCGGCGGCGGAAAGCTGGACGACGAAGGAAAGATGGAAGCCTTCATCAGCGAATGCAAAGCGAGAGGACAAAAGGTGGGAGGATACATGAATACGTTCGTTTCCTGGGGAGACGATCCATATGATGTTTGCCTGAAAGCCAATGGAGAATACATCCGCTTCGACGGTGCTTATGCACTCGACCCCACCCACCCTTCAGTGCTTTCCGGCATAAAGAACGCCATTGAAAGCCATATAGCCAAAGGGTTTAGCTATGTAAAGATCGACTTTATGTCTCATGGTGCCGTAGAAGCAGACAGTTATTACGACAAGAGCGTACATACCGGTATACAGGCTTACAACAAAGGTATGCAGGAGATATACAAATATGCCGCCGGAAGAATCTACGTCAATCTGTCCATTGCACCCATTTTCCCTGCCCAGTATGCACAGAGCCGTCGCATCAGTTGTGACGCATGGGGCGATATTAACAACACTAAATACGTGTTGAACTGCTTGAGCTACGGCTGGTGGCTCGACCATGTTTATCAGTATAACGATGCTGACCATGTAGTGATCAAGGGCTATTCGGAAGCCGAAAACCGTTCGCGCATCACCTCCTCCATCCTTACGGGTATCTTTATATTGGGAGATGACTTCAGTGACAATTCCAATGCCGCTGTAATCACCGCCAAAGCACGTGCAAAGAAACTCCTCACTAATCCCGAGATCATAAGAATTGCAAGTCAGTGCAAAGCTTTCCGTCCGGTGGATTCTGCTCCGGCCGGAGGAAATCAGGATGCTGCCCGTAGCTTCTATGCCACTGTGGCAGACACCATGTATGTGGCTACATTTAATTATGGCACAACGATCAACCGGGCAATGGATTTCGATCGTCTGGGCTTAGAGCAGGGTACGGAATACGTCGTTCGCGAATTGTGGGGTAATAAGGAATCGATAAAGACCGGTAACTGGACTGAAAGTATACCCACAAGAGATGTGAAGCTATTCAAGATCTATCCCAAGAACCCCACTCCGCAGGTTCTGAAAGAAGCTGTCTGGAAGTCAGGCGGCAGTTTTCCTGCCGATTGGGTGATCGACGGACGATTCATCTGGGGAGACTTCAACAACGACGGTTATAAAGATGCCTTCTACATTGCCGGACAAGGCGGTGGTAACATCGGGCTATATATGAATGACGGTGGTACCGGTTTTACCCTGCAAGCCACTACCCTACCCGCCTTGAACTGGGCTTCTGCCGCTGCCATTGATTATGACAACGACGGCAATCTCGATCTGATCATCTCCGGAAGAACCAACGAGTTTTCCGGTAACCGGAAAATCGTAACGCATGTATACCGGAACAACGGTGCCCCCGAATACACCTTCTCGGAAGATACGGAACGCAGTGCAGAGCTGATGGGTGTCACCTCCGGCAATGCTGGTGATAATGATCGCCCGGGACGCTTCCTGCAAGTATTCGATTACAATAACGACGGCTGGCAGGATCTGATCCTGACAGGAGTAACAACCGACGGGAGCAGCATAACCGCTCTTTTCCGCAACAACCAGGGGAAATTTGAACGGATGCCCAATGTGGTGGACGGCAATGACTTCCGGGCAGTGAGCGGAGGATCGGTCCACGTAGGCGATGCAAATCATGACGGATATGCCGATGTTTTCGTTCAGGGATGGAACGGTGATTTCTACGCAGACCTGTATCTGAATCAGAAGAACGGTACTTTCTCCCGTTCGGAAGCACTTTCTCAACTCTTTACTGCTTCACAGGCAGCAGAGACGGTCTTTGCTGACATCAACGGAGACGGTTACGATGACTTTGTCGAAATAAACAGCAACGCTGCCAATCTGTTTATCAACAACCAGGACAATACATTCACCAAATACGATGAAACGGTGACCGGTTTGACGAAAAGCGGAGCCACAAGCATTACCGCCGGCGATGTGAACAATGACGGGCGGACAGACCTGGTGGTTTCCGGTTTCAACATCATGACCAAGATCTACTACAACAACGGTAACAACACGTTCAAAGGCGTGGATGTGCCCAAAGAAGTGACAGCCCGCTCAGGTAACTTAAACTTGGTAGACATCAATGGCGACCGAACCTTAGACCTCTCTAACTTTGGTTATGGTGACGGCTTTACAAGTGCTTATGTGCTGAATGACCTGTCTCAAAACACCCTCCCGGCAAACATTGCTCCCCGAGTTCCGGCTGGCCTGACCGTAACCTATGCCGACGAAAAGTTTACGCTGGCTTGGGAACCTGCGGCAGATGCCATCACTCCGAGCAATGCCATTCGTTATAACGTCTATGCCAAAGATGAGAACAGCGGCATTGTATACTTCTATTCTCCGGCAGATTTCACTACCGGTAAGCTGAAGACAGGAGGAGCCATCACAACCCTGATCAATCAGAACTCATTTGAATGGAACCTGCCGGATGGTAAATACACGTTCGGTGTACAGTCTGTTGACCAGGCAGACGTTGCCAGCGAATTCCTCACCGTTAAATACCCCGCGTTGAAGGTGGAAGAGGTAGTTTGGACAGTAGGTGGTACGTTCCCCCACTATTTAGAGTCGGGAGATGCCATCTGGGGTGACTTCAACAACGACGGACGAGTAGACATGCTCATCACAGGAGGTAGAGACTCCGGTACGCTGGCACTCTATGAACAGACTCAAGACGGGAAGTTCAAAAGAGTTCAGAGCGACAATGCCGCCTTGGCAGCAATGTCCCGGTCGAAAGCTATCTTTATAGACTACGACAATGACAACGACCTGGACATCGTGGTGATGGGAAAAAGTTCGAGCGGAACCAGCCTGCCTCTCATTCTTGAAAATACGGGTGCGGAGAATCAGTATGCCTATGTAAAAAACACAACACTCGCTACCGGATTCCTGAAACACTATTTCTTGAAAGACGAACACAGCGGACGCGGACTGATTGCTTTTGATTACGACAATGACGGTTGGACGGACCTTCTTGTTTCCAGCGATGTGCCGTATAACAAAGCTACCGGAACTTCTGCCACTACCCTCTACAAAAACATGGAAGGAAAAGGATTTGTACGCCAGACGACGGTGGTTGACGGAGGAGAGTTCAGACACATCACACAGGGTTCCGTGCACGTAGGCGACGTCAACGGCGACGGTTATCTCGACATTTACAACCAGGGACGCGCGTTTCTGCCTTCAGCCGAAGATGTAGGTTATCTTTACATCAACAATCAAGACGGTACTTTCAAGCAGGTAGCCATGGACGGGTTTGTTCCGAAGCCATTCTCTGATGCAGCGTTGGTAGACGTCAACGGCGACGGTTATTCAGATATTGTGGAAGTGAACGAAACAAGCGCCACTCTGTACTTGAACGATAAGAGCGGTAATTTTATCAAAGTCAAGGGTACCGGCCTTATCAACGGTAAATGTGTTCAGGCTACGGCAGGAGACATCAACAACGATGGTTTCATGGATTTGATTGTGACCGGAGAAGGCATTGTAACCCGTGTTTTCTATAATTACGGAGACAATACTTTTGCCTTGGGTGGTGTTCCGTCGGAAATAACAGAAAGATGCGGAGCCATCAACCTGGTGGACATCAACGGAGACGGTACATTGGATGTAGCTTCTTTCGGCTGGCAGAATGACTGGAAAAATGCATATGCTTTCAATGATCTGAGCAAGAGTAATATTCAGGCAAATACAGCGCCTGCGGCTCCTACCAATCTGAAAGTAGAGTCGGTGGACGGCAAAGTGATCCTGACATGGAGCAAAGCAACAGACGACCATACGCCGCAAGAGGCACTTCGCTACAATGTGTACGTAAAAAACAATGCCGACAACACTGTATATGCCTACGCACCGACAGATGTTCAAACCGGAGTACTGAAAGTCCGGAACCTGATTCCATTGATCCAGACCAACCGTTTTGAACTGAACGGACTGGCAAGCGGAAAGTATACTTTTGGCGTGCAGGCAGTAGACCAAGCGGACCTGGGAAGTCAGTTTGCCAGCATCAGCGAAGATATTATCACAAGCATCCACTCAATTGCCTTTGACGGGGTAGAAGCCTATGCAAACGCCCAACGACAGATTACCATCAAGAACAACGGGCAAGAACCGGTAGAGTATACCATCTTGTCTGCCAATGGATTGATGATGTCAGCCGGTGTATGCGCTACGGCTGCCCAACAATCTTCTGCTGTTTTGGAACAAGGCGTCTATATTGTTCGCCTATCCTATGGGAATAACGAAGCATCTACGGTGAAAGTAACGATTCATTAATTAAGAGTTCGTTTTTTATATCGGGATCGGTATTTCACCACAGAACACAGAGTTTAAATCTTTATTGAAACGCAGATGAACGCAGATTTTTGCAAAGGGAAACAAATGTATGATAAAGAACTACAGTCTTTTAATCTGTGTTTATCTGTGTTAATCCGCGTTTCATCGGATAAATACTACTCTGTGGAACTCTGTGCTACTCTGTGGTGAGTTTTGCTTATTCTTTTCCAATAATATTATCTTTTATGAATAGAAAACTCATTCATTCAGCTTTTTCACTGGTATTACTGGCAGGTATGAGCACCTGCCAAAGCCGTACGGACGGTGCGGAAGACCTGTCATCCTACGTCAATCCTTTCATCGGTACCAGTGTCAAAGCCGATACGGAACAATCTTTCAACAGCATGGGGAAAACCTTTCCCGGAGCAGCGACTCCGTTCGGAATGACCCAGGTAAGTCCCAACACCATCACCGGAGGCGACTACGGATCGGGATATGGCTATCAGCATAAGACTATCGAGGGATTCGCTTTCACCCAAATGAGTGGCGTTGGCTGGTATGGCGACTTAGGAAACTTCCTGGTGATGCCCACTACCGGTGAACTTCAGGTGATTGCCGGCAAAGAGAGCGATCCGGAGAAGAAGGGATACCGCTCGGAGTACGACAAAGCATCGGAAGCTGCTTCTGCCGGATACTACACCGCACGCTTAACGAAGTATGACATCCTAACGGAGGCAACTGCCTCTCCGCACGGAGGTGCGCTGAGATTTACCTACCCTGCCAGCGACTTGTCGCGCATCCAGATCGATCTGGCAAGACGTGTTGGCGGAACCTCTACCACGCAGTACGTGGAAGTGGTCAATGACAACACGATCCGCGGCTGGATGAAGTGCACACCCGAAGGAGGTGGTTGGGGAGACGGATATGGCAACCCCGACTATACGGTGTTTTTCTATGCAGAGTTCAGCAAACCTTTGGACAATTACGGTTTCTGGAGTGCCGACATTCCGGATGATTGGGAACGCAAACGCGAAAATGTGCTGAGCGACAATTATCAGGCTCGCATCGCCCAATCGAGCATTATCAGAGGCAAGAAGTCACTGGAAGGCAAACACGTAGGTTTCTTTGCTGAATTCCCCACCACCGATCAGGAAGAAGTTACCCTGAAAGCAGGTATCTCCTTCTCCGACTTGGAGGGTGCTGAAAAGAACTTCAAAGCAGAGTTGCAGGGGCAAACGTTCGACGGAATAAAGAAACAGGCCAAAGAGTTGTGGAACAAGGAACTTTCGAAAATCTTAATGGAAGGAGGCACCCACGATGAGAAAGTCGCATTCTACACTGCCCTGTATCACACCATGATCGATCCGCGCAACATGACAGACGTAGACGGACGGTATCCGGGCGGCGATCATCAGATTCATCAGACGACCGACTTCACGAAACGGACCATCTTCAGTGGCTGGGACGTGTTCAGAAGCCAGTTCCCCCTGCAAACCATCATCAACCCCACGTTGGTGAATGACGAGATAAATTCGTTGGTGACGCTGGCCGAAGAGAGCGGAAAAGGATATTTGGAAAGATGGGAATTCTTCAATGCCTACAGCGGATGTATGGTGGGCAACCCGGCCATCTCAGTTCTGGCAGATGCTTATGCCAAGAACATCCGGAAGTATGACATTGAGAAAGCCTACCGGGCAGCCGTACGTACCTCCGAGTTGATCGGGAACAAAGAAGAGTTAGGATACACACCCGTAGAGAAGGGATATTCTATCTCGGAGACACTGGAATATGCATACACAGACTGGTGTGTGGCACAGCTTGCCAAGGCATTGGGCAAACCGGACGACGCCGAGAAGTATACCCGGAAGTCATTGTACTACAAGAACATCTTCGACTCGGAAGACAAGATGTGGTTCCGCCCCAAACGCGAATCAGGAGCCTGGGAAGAGTGGCCCGCCAACGGCCGATTGACGGAATGGCACGGCTCCATCGAATCGAACCCCTACCAACAGGGGTGGTTTGTACCTCATGACATCGACGGAATGGTAGCACTCATGGGTGGCGAAGAGAAGGTGTTGAACGATCTGGAAGACTTCTTTGAGAAGACACCCAAGCACTTCCTGTGGAATGAGTATTACAACCACTCCAACGAACCGGTACATCAGGTTCCCTTTATGTTCAACCGGCTGAATGCCCCATGGCTGACGCAGAAATGGACCCGGTGTATCTGTGAGAATGCCTATCGAAACGACATTGAAGGACTGGCAGGAAACGAAGACGTCGGTCAGATGTCTGCCTGGTATATACTTGCAGCAGCCGGCATCCACCCCATTTGCCCGGGAGAGACCCGATACGAACTGACAAGTCCGGCATTCGGCAAAGTAACTTTCCGCCTGGAGGATGGCAAAACATTCAGCATCGTTGCAAAGAACAACTCAAAGAAGAACATCTACATCCAGCGCGCATGGCTCAACGACAAAGAGTACAACCAATGTTTTATTGATCATGCCGACATTGCAAAAGGAGGGACACTCACTCTTGAGATGGGACCGGAACCGATGAAGTCATGGGGGACGGGAGCTGAATAGAGCTAAATGCCCGGCTCCGGGGAGGAGAGTGTTCCCCGGAGCCGAGCATCTTCCTCCCCGGAGCCGAGCACCTTCCTCCCCGGAGCCGGGGAATATTCCCTGTTTACCCTGCTAACTCTATTACTTCCAAATCCTTAAACGCCCCGTTCTCTATCGCAAAACGTACCATGGTACGAACTTTATGAAAACCGGACATCCCTGCCGCACCGGGATTGATGTGAAGCATATCCAATGTTTTATCATACTTCACCTTCAGGATATGCGAATGCCCACTGATAAATAACTTAGGCGGACGCGCCATCAGGCTACCTATTATAGAGGGATCGTACTTCCCCGGATAACCTCCGATATGTTTTATCAAGACCTCAGCACCTTCCACCGTAAACCGATTGACCTGCGGAAACATCTTACGGATCTCCTGCCCGTCAATATTTCCATAAACAGCACGCAAAGGGCGGAAAGCCGCTAACTTTTCGGCTACCTCCACCGAACCGATATCTCCTGCATGCCATATTTCATCACAAGACTCAAAATATTCCAGGTATTTCTCATCCCACCATGCATGCGTATCCGATAATAATCCAACTTTCATCATAGTTTCTTTGTTTATATGCACAAAGGTACTTATATTTGGGAAAATCTTAACGCAATGGAAAGCAATTATCAGTATTTTAAAAGAGACATAAGCTGGCTGTCATTCAATTATCGCGTACTGCTGGAAGCTAATGACGACCGACTTCCACTGTATGAGCGCATCAACTTCATATCCATCTACTCTTCCAACCTGGAGGAGTTTTACAAAATACGTGTAGCCGATCATAAAGCAGTGGCATCCGGTGTCACCCAAAGCGATGAAGAGTCCGTACAATCGGCTGCCGAATTGCTGGAGAATATCAACCAGGAAGTAAACCGCCAACTGGAAGACCGTATCCGTATCTACGAACATAAGATATTGCCTGCCTTACGCAAGAACCACATCATTTTTTATCAGAGCCGGAATGTTGAACCGTTCCATCAGGAGTTCATCCGGAACTTCTTCCGTGAAGAGATATTCCCCTTCCTCCAACCGGTGCCGGTATGCAAAGATCGCGTCGTGTCATTCTTGCGGGACAACCGGCTTTATCTCGCAGTGCGTCTCTTCATGCACGGCACGGAGCAGACCGACCCGGATCATGTGCAATATTTCGTAATGAAGATGCCATATAGCAAAGTGCCCCGTTTCATCGAACTTCCCAAACAGGGAGACAACTATTACCTGATGTTTATCGAGGATATCATAAAGGCCAATATCGGTCTCATCTTCCCGGGATACGATGTGGACTCCAGTTATTGCATCAAAATCTCGCGGGATGCCGATATACTGATAGACGATACTACCAGCACCGCCGACCTTGTGGAACAGGTGAAGAAAAAAGTGAAGAAACGCAAAATAGGAGCTGTATGCCGTTTTGTATACGACCGCGGTATGCCATCGGACTTTCTGGACTTCCTCGTAGATGCCTTCCAAATAAACAGGGAGGAACTGGTTCCGGGCGACAAACATCTCAATCTTGAAGACCTGCGTCATCTGCCCAACCCGAACAGGGCATTGAAGTCACTGGAAAAACCCAGACCTATGAAGCTGAATTGCCTGGATGAAAAAGAATCCATATTCAACTATGTGAAGCAGAAAGACCTGTTGCTTTATTATCCTTACCACTCGTTTGAACACTTTATACACTTCCTGTATGAAGCCGTACACGATCCGCAAACGAAAGAAATCATGGTAACGCAATATCGTGTAGCCGAAAACTCCGCAGTCATCAATACGCTGATAGCAGCAGCGCAAAACGGAAAGAAAGTAACCGTATTCGTAGAACTCAAAGCCCGTTTTGACGAAGAGAATAACCTGGCTACAGCAGAGATGATGAAATCCGCCGGAATAAAAATCATCTACAGCCTTCCGGGACTCAAAGTGCATGCCAAAGTAGCCCTTATCCGCCGGAAGAGTAAAGGCGACGATCCCAAAACCTGCGACTTTGCTTACATAGGTACCGGTAATTTCAATGAAAAGACAGCCATGCTTTATGCCGATTGCGGACTATTCACCTGTAATCCTAAAATAACCAAAGACCTTTATACGCTCTTTTGCACCTTGCAGGGGAAGGAGAATCCCAAATTCAGTACACTGCTCGTAGCACGTTTCAACCTGATACCAGAGCTGAACCGCCTTATCGATCACGAAATAGAACTGGCCGAAAAAGGACGGGGCGGAAGAATCATACTAAAGATGAACGGATTGCAGGACCCTGCCATGATCGACCGCTTGTATGAAGCCTCACAACGAGGGGTACAAATTGACCTGATCGTCAGAGGCATCTGTTGCCTGATACCGGGACAGTCATACAGCCGTAACATTCGTATCACCCGTATTGTGGATACATTCCTTGAACATGCCCGCGTATGGTATTTCGGCAATGCCGGACATCCGAAAATCTATTTCGGTTCACCGGACTGGATGCGCCGCAATCTCTACCGCCGGATCGAAGCGGTAACCCCTGTACTCTCCCCCGAACTGCGGCAGGAAATGATCGACATGCTGAACATACAACTTTCTGACAATCGCAAAGCTTGTTTCGTAGACGAGAGGTTGTGCAATGTGTTCAAAAGTAAGTCCAAAGGAGAGGGTATCCGGGCGCAATATACTTTCTATAATTACCTGAAAAGGAAAAATGAAACATCTTTGTAATATGTATGACACTTCTCTGCAACACGAAAATCCGTCCTTTGCAGTCAGAAACAGAATACATTTATGGAGACAATCTATCTTTGCATCGTCATCTTCTTATTTGTGCTTGCAATATTCGACCTCATGGTCGGAGTGAGCAACGATGCCGTTAACTTTTTAAATTCCGCCGTCGGAGCGAAAGCAGCTTCCTTTAAAACAGTATTATTCATAGCAGGCATCGGTATATTTATCGGTGCTTCGTTGTCTAATGGTATGATGGACATCGCACGACACGGCATTTATCAACCCGAGCATTTTTACTTCGCCGAAATCATGTGCATACTGCTTGCCGTGATGCTGACGGATGTCGTACTGCTCGATGTGTTTAACTCAATGGGGATGCCTACCTCTACCACCGTTTCAATGGTGTTCGAGCTATTGGGAGGTACCTTCGCACTGGCACTTATCAAAGTCCACAACAATGATATGTTAGGGCTGGGCGACCTGATCAATACGGATAAAGCATTGTCCGTCATTATGGCTATCTTCGTTTCAGTGGCCATCGCTTTCTTTTTCGGTATGCTGGTACAATGGTTGGCACGTATCGTCTTTACTTTCAACTATAAAAAGAAGATGAAGTACAGCATTGCGCTGTTCGGTGGCATCGCAACTACAGCCATCATCTACTTCATGCTTATCAAAGGATTGAAAGACAGCTCATTTATGACATCAGAAGCCAAACAGTGGGTACAGGATAACACAGCAATGCTGATCGGATGTTTCTTTGTCTTCTTCACTATATTGATGCAAATACTCCACTGGCTGAAAGTGAATGTATTTAAGGTAGTGGTATTGTTAGGTACATTCGCATTAGCACTGGCATTTGCAGGCAATGACCTTGTCAATTTTATCGGTGTCCCCCTGGCCGGTTATTCCTCTTTTATTGACTATACAACCAATGGCATGGCAGCAGGTCCGAATGATTTTCTCATGTCCTCACTGCTAGGTCCCGCCAAAACTCCCTGGTACTTCCTGATAGGTGCAGGAGCGATCATGGTATATGCGCTTTGTACATCGAAGAAAGCCCATAATGTTATCAAGACTTCCGTAGACCTCTCCCGCCAGGACGAAGGAGAAGAAACTTTCGGTAGTACCCCAATTGCCCGTACGCTGGTACGTATCAGTATGACACTGGCAAATAGCGTCTCAGAAATAGTGCCGGAAAGTACAAAAAAGTGGATCAACACCCGTTTCCGTAAAGACGAAGCTATCATTGCCGACGGAGCTGCCTTCGACCTTGTCCGTGCATCAGTCAATCTGGTATTGGCAGGATTACTTATCGCATTAGGTACTTCTTTGAAACTTCCGTTGTCTACCACCTATGTCACTTTTATGGTAGCCATGGGTACCTCACTGGCCGACCGTGCCTGGGGACGCGACTCTGCCGTTTACCGCATCACCGGTGTTCTAAGCGTTATTGGCGGTTGGTTTCTTACCGCCGGAGCGGCTTTCACCATCTGCTTCTTCGTAGCCATGATTATCTACTTCGGAGGTACAATTGCTATCATCGCTCTTATCGCTCTGGCAGTACTCTCGCTTATTCGCAGCCAGGTAATCTATAAAAAGAAAAAAGAGAAGGAAAAAGGCAACGAAACACTGAAACAACTGATGCAAACCAGCAACAGTGACGAAGCCTTGCAATTGATGCGCCAGCACACCCGCGAAGAGTTAGGCAAAGTACTTGAATATGCCGAAACCAACTTTGAATTGACAGTCACCTCCTTCCTTCACGAGAACCTGCGGGGATTACGCCGCTCAATGGGTTCCACCAAGTTTGAGAAGCAGCTTATCAAGCAAATGAAGCGAACGGGAACCGTAGCAATGTGCAAACTGGATAATAACACCGTACTCGAAAAAGGTCTTTACTATTATCAGGGAAATGATTTTGCCAGCGAACTGGTATACAGTATCGCCCGCCTGTGCGAACCCTGTCTGGAACATACAGACAATAACTTCAATCCGCTGGATGCCATTCAGAAGGGAGAATTCGGAGACGTAGCCGAAGATATCACTTATCTGATACAGCAGTGCCGCAAGAAACTTGAATCCAACGATTATAATGATTTTGAGGAAGAAGTACGTCGTGCCAATGACCTTAATGCCCAACTTTCACACTTGAAACGTCAGGAGTTACAACGCATCCAAAGCCAAACAGGCAGTGTCAGAGTAAGTATGATATACCTGACAATGGTACAAGAAGCACAAAATGTGGTAACTTATACAATCAATCTGATGAAGGTAAGCCGTAAATTCCAAATGGAAACGGATGCCTGATAGAGCATTATTAAAAACCCAAAAGGGGAACGATTGTTGAAACGCAGGATAAACGTAGATTTTCGCAGATTAAGAGAAAGTTAAGTCTTTAATTTATATCTCTTTGCGAAAATCTGCGTTTATCCTTTCAATACTCATCAACCAACGCAACCAAGTGCACTACTATTCTCAATCTGGATAATACTTCCCGGGAACTGCGTTAGCCGGAACATACGGTTCCATCCAGAATGCAGAACGACGTTTGAACTTCAGTTCAGTAGATGGATACCAGTTTGCCCATGAAGCAGGATCACTGTTCACCACCGGAGCCATTGCACTTTCTCCATTTCCATTTAAAGCGGTCACAGTATACTCGTATACAATAATTCCACTTCTATCGGCATCAGCATTATCCAGGCTACCAGGCAGGCTAAAGGCAGGAACAACTCCCTGAAGCTCTTCATCCGCAAAAGAAGTAGCTTTTCCCTCATAAACCTTCAGGAAATCTTTCTCACCCAACTTTCTTCTGTAAACCCTGTAAACTTCAGTACCTAATACTTGACCCCAGGAGAGATCAATCCGACCGGAATCAAGTTGAAGTTTTAAGCCTTCCGGATAATGAGAAGGAGACTTACTTATATAAACCGGATATTCACAGGCAGAAGCAGCCTCTTTCTTTCCGTTGACAGAGACAGCACGTACATGATACTTACCATCTGCCAGTTTGGGCAACATATATATAGTTTTTGTGGTTGTGCCTGATACTTCCCAACTTTTGCCTCCATCTTTTGAGAGTTCCATACGGACCTTTGACACCGATTGAGGCTTTGATAAATAAACCATGTTGCCGGCTTTTGCATAAACAACATCCTCAATCGTTGTGGGCATAGGAACAGGTTCTTTGGCTGTATATTCAATGGAATGTTCTCCGGCGGGTAGTTTCACTCCGGCTACATCCCCTTTGTACATCACTCCGTCAATATAGAGTTTTCCCCCTTTCACACCTGTCAAAGTCAACGTCGCCTGACCGTCCGACTTCAATCTCCCCTTGCAATCTCCACTTACAAGGCGTGTCAATGCGATGGCTGTTTCTGTCTCATCTGTAAGATAAATACCCAAACCGTCAGCAGCAATCTCAGAACCTTTGAACAGGGCCAGTTGCAGATCTCCGTTCTTCATCCGGCGAACCATCCCTGCTTCTCCTTTGAAAGTCACAGAATCCGAATGCCAGGTAATGGGATCGCTGTCCCTGAAAATAATATCCCGGCTCTTATCTGTAGCAATCTGCACTATCCCCTTCGGACTCCTGCTTTTATCCGGAACGAATTCATAAACATCATTTCCTGCTAATAATGCCGGAACAGTGAGTTTACCATCCAAAACACGTACCGATTCTTTCTTGTGAGTAACCAGCGTCAGCAAAGAACCAACACCATCCCGGTAAAAGCCTTTTGACTTCGCTGTTCCTGCCGTTGTCCAATACTCCGGACGTACTTTATCCATAAATACAATCTTCGGAAATTCATCTTCTTTCCGGGTGAACCATGAGAAGCGGTTGAAAGCTCTCCAATTAGTTCCGGTCTGATCGTAAATCAGAAAATAATCGGTCCCTACCAGAAGAATACTGCGGGATACATATTCAGGCCATGCAAAAGAATCTTTTCCCTCTGCCGAACGTACTTCAGCCATCTGAGCTATCTCCAGATCGTATAAAGGGGCAACCAGCTCATTCATTCCGATATTACAGAAAGTACCGTTTTTCATGACTCCGAAATTGGTTACTCCATCCGTATTATTCTGCGTATGATCTCCTACCGCCTCATTTTCATGACCGGTATAAACTTTGTCTTGTGCATAGAAATAGATACCGCCTGCATTGCCTTGCCCCTGATGTCCCCAGCGGTAATTGGGCCCCTTGTCTACCTGATTCAAATGGATGGAAAGTTCTTCGTCCGAATCAACTCCGGCACGAAGTACAATCCCATGCCCGGTATATTTGCAACTTTTCAGATGCGGACTCGTACCTGTATCTTTCGTCTGATGCGTATTCTTATGCACCTCTACCCATTTCGTATCATTCGCCTTTTCTTCCACATCTTCTCCTATCGCTCCCAACCATCGTAAATTTTCGGCTACCAGCGGATCATAATACTGCAACCAGTTTCCTAATTCATAAACAGGCGCATAGCACGGCACCAACCTACCGCCACCGTGTGCACCATGAGGTGGATAAGCTCGTCCCGGCGTTACCATATCAACCATCCAGCGGGCTCTTTGCGCCATATGAGAATCTGCAAACCGATTTTTACCATCAAACAGTTCCAAGGCTATATTCGAATGTACGGTAGGACGCAGATAAGCCCAATTGTACACTCCTAAACTTTCTACCCAACGTCCTCCCTTAGACTCATAGGAGCTGACTTCCGGACGGGTATAAAACAAACCATAAACTTCAATCGACTTCTCAAAGAAATCGGCCCACTCCTTTGCCATCGGATGTTCCGGGAAAAGAAAAGCCGTTTGTCCGGTCACTGCCCATCCATCGGCAGCCATGTTGGCAGTGCCTGCCAATGAAGTACGAATGGCATTCATCGGTTCAAGCATATTCACATAACCGGCCAATAAGAAAAGAGCCTCAACAGTCCTACGTTGTTCGTCGGACAAATCTTTGTAGTAAGTCAGATAATCCTGTACCCACTGTGAATAAACCGGGCGGTGAGAAATGGAATGAATGCCCGGAAAACTGTTCATCCCGGTCATATAATACGCCATCGGAGAAGTGACCATCTGCTTATAAAACCGATCGGCAGAAGTTTCTTTGAGTCTTTTGGCAAAAGGATTTTCGGGGCGTTTCGCTTCTCGTGGATATTCCAGTACCCAGTTCTTCACCTTATCCAGATTCAGTAACGCATATTGCCGGTGAAGCATCATCGTATACCGGAATACCATTTCGGCCGAATGGTCTTTTCCGCCATTAGCCGCAATATCATCAATACTCTTATTGAAAGCCTCCACTTTGGGGTGTGTATCACCGATCCGGGTAAATGCTATTGCTGTAGAGCGCGTACCATTTTGTACCGGATACTTAAAATAGAGTTTCTTATCCGCATATCTGAAATAGACAGACAGATCGGGAGTAGGCTGCCAAATACCGTATTGCCGGTCATTCCAACGATTGTGGTCATAAACAAATACACCCAACTCACGGGCATCCTTTCCACTCTCCCAAAAAGTCATCACAGGAACTTGCTCCCGCGTAGAGTTTCCTCCGAAAGGCAACAGACGATATACCATTTCTTTGTCAACCTGTTCTATCCATCCTTCACCTGTCCAATGCGGATCTTCCTGGCAATAACTGGTATAAAGAGGTTGTTCAACAGGTACTCCGTCAGCAACGGTCACATCTTTCTGACGGTCCCAGTTAGCATATTTATGAGTCGGATGGAAGCCGGTCCACTCCATATCTACAAAAACTCCGTCTTGTTTTTCTATTCCGCTCATCTCTTCATCGAAGATTACGAACGGATAGCCTTGTACCACCTTAACAGAAGTCCGATACTCGGCTCCTCCCTCCAAACGATAAAGTACCAGACACTCGGCAAACAGCTCTCCATTCTCTTTTACGGAAGTCTCTACGGACACTATTTTCTTATGACCGGAGTACAACCTGTTATGACCGGAAGCTCCTTCTCCCTTTGAAACAGAAAGAATTGGAGCCGGAGCGATATTGTCATTCACGGTAGCAGTTACAGGAATGGCAACACTAAAATCCGTATTTCCAAGTATCCAACAGTCCGTTTTTCGTTCGATGTATACCGGATGATCAGACTTCATCTTCCGGCTGCCCAACCGCAAAGTATACTTAAAACCTCCCCCGGCAGACATGGAGGCGAAAAAATGGATACGTGCAGAGCAAATGCGATTGTTATCGTACTTCTTATCCGAAAGTTGAAAAGTAACCGGATTTCCGGTCCGGGTATCTATCAACTCCAAACGGTTCTCAACATTACTATCCAGAGAAAAAGTAACCGGATAGCTGATCAGAGTCTCCGGCCAACTGTATATAGACAAGGAAAGCGGATTCTCTTTTTCAAAAGTTACAGCTGGATGGTCCGTAGAAATACGATATTGTTGTGCATAGGTATCAAATACCCAGCACAACAACACAATAAAACTTATAACAGTATATCTCATCAATTTTAAATTTTTTCAGCTATCAAAGCATAAGCACACCATAATGCCGGAGCTTGTCCGTGCAGATCGCCTGTCAATGGCTTGCGGTTACGATAATGCTCACTTGTATTTCCTAACATCGTGCCCTCACATACACCTTCTACATCTCCCATCTGGTTCACATAAGAAGTAAGTCCAATCCACGCCTTACGAGCAGCAGGACCATACTCGTCTTTATCGAGCCATCCTTTTTTTACACCTACGATCATCGCATATGCAAACATACCCGTACCGGATGTTTCTTCCCACATAGATGCATCATCTACAACTTGTTTCCACATACCTTTTTGGTCCTGCATCTCTTTCAGGCGTACCATCATTTTGAGATACCCCTGCATGATAGCTTTCCTATCCGGGTTATCTTCCGGAAGAATACGCAGTAACTCTGCCATGCCTACAGCCATCCATCCGTTACCTCTCCCCCAACAGAAACGAGCTGTCGGAGCATGATAGAACAAACCTGAAGGTTGTTGTATGGAATCCAGGTAAAGCACCATTTCACGGGCGGCACGATCGATGTATTTCCGTTCGTTCGTTACCCTGTAAGCCTGTGCCTGTATAGCAGTAATCATAAACATATCATCCAGCCAGAAGCGTGTCTGCCAGGAGTATCCTTTATCTGCCCACTCCTTTTGCTGGGGCAGACAGACATCTGCATCTACAAAATCACCATACATACTGCTCTTGCATGTATCCTGATGATCGAGCGTCCAGTCTGCCGGCAGCTCCCATTGCGAATCGGCATACATCATCCCCATTTTCTTATACCGTTCATCACCGGTTTGCAAATAGAATTCTAAAGGCAATGCTCCGAATACATTGTTGTCAACATGGTTCGGTTTCGGTTGAAGAAATGCTTCTGTAGTAAACAAAGGCTCGAAGCGTTCGGTCAACCGTTGTGTTAATTCCGCATTGCCACATTCCTTAGCAAACCACAATCCTCCCAACCAGGTGCAAACGTCCGGATAAGTAATCTGAGTACGTGGTTCGTTTATACGTAAAGGACTACCATACTGCGAATGCCCCTGAGCCAAGAAGCGGTAAGTTATTTTAGTACCAATCTCAACGGGATCAGCCCCCTCCGGGAAATTATCAAAATAACTCACTTCTTGCCTTGAGCATGATGCCAGCCCCAGGATTACCAATGCAAAGAAAACAATATTCTTCTTCATAACTAATACTATATAATCAAATCTTTAAAAACTTCAGCATACATACTTTTTTGCCATTGTCAACACGAAGGAAATAAAGTCCTTCATACAAGCCCACAGCCGAAAGAGTAACTGTCTGCTCATATTCTTCCTGAATATTCCAATGCCTCACTACCTGTCCGGATAAGCAGACTATCGACACACGTTCCGGTTTATCTTCCTGCGGAAAAGAAAGATGGAACTCATCCCTTACCGGATTGGGGAAAAGGCGGTAACCTGCTTCTTCTCTGGCATTCTCAATCCCAACAGACGAATCATTCCAACTGATAGTCTTTTCCAACACACCATTTTTATAGACGAAAAGTTCATCTGCGTCATTCTTCTGCTGTACATAGGGACTATTGAAGAGGTATTCTTCAGAAAGGGTCAACGGTACTCCGTTCACCTTGTAATTATCCTGATAAGTTTCGGTAGGCGGAAAGAATTGCAACTGCAAAACATCGCCACTCAAAGAAGTATACTTCACTGCCGGCTTACTTGTAGTATAATCCTGTTTTTCTATCTTTGTCTTGGTAAGAACCGCATTCTTGAATAACTCCAGTTCCTCACTACGGGTAGCCGCTTTATATTCCGGCTCTATTTCTGAGGTTTCCAGTACCCAGGCTCCTTTTCGGCAAGAGGTATCTTCCAAAGTAAGAACATCGTGATTGCTGACTACAAAATCTGTATTCGTCCACGTATAAGGTTCCAATGTTTTAAAGGCGAAAAGCATCGTTCCGGTATGACAAAAGATCCAGCCATCTGCTTCGATACGTTCTTTAATACCTCTTTTTGTGAAAGGAACATAGATGCGGTAACGCTTTCCCTGAATATAAGTAGTCGGTACATTATACACCCCAACCGCTGCTTTTTCATATTGCATCACCCTGTGATAAGGGTTCTCTCCGTATCCTTCAATATTAGCATTTGTATTGTCGGTAGGACGGGCAGGATTGTCCTGACAAACAGAAAACACACTCTCTACAACATCACTTTGCCAGGCCAGATAAGTACGTTTGGTCTCTTTATAGGCATAGCAGGAAGTAGCTTTTGACAAATCATAAGGGATTTCTGTTTGAGTAGCCAAACCGTAATTGTTGCTTTGATATGTATATTTAAAACGTTTCCAGTTCAACACATCTTTGTTTGAACCATTCACTCCTATATCATTAATGTAACTGGTATATACATAAGGATATTCCTTCGAGTCGTAAACCTGCAACAAAGCCGGGTCGGGAGCCACATTACGTTTATAAGCCAACCAGAAATTCATACTTGCCGTATTATTGGTTACGGTCAGTCCCGGAATAAAAAGGTATTTATTCTCCTGATTACCGAAGTACAACCAGGCAAGCGCCGTTATATTCGAATTGGAAGCACGGGCACCTGTATATAATTGGTCCCAACCCTTACAACGAGGTGGATTGGCCACATACAATCCCTGATTCCAGGCCGAAAGTAAACTGGCAATCATTTGCTGGTAAACCGCATTAGCCTTTTGATTAATTTCCTCATCCTGACAGAACTCAGCCAACATACGTACATACATTATATTCGTAGAGAAATAAATAAATGCATCTGCTTCACTACAATTATTGTGGAAGAATTTATTCAGCCAATTCAAAATACGGGGACGATTATAATCCCTGATCTGCTTCGTTGTACGTCCGTACCGATCTGTAAAATCACTCCATTGCTCAGTAGCCATAAAGCCGACCGTATAACGTATCATATCCAAATTAAGAGTAATTCCTCTTGAATTATAATCACCTAACTGAAGAAACGTCTTTATTTTGGCTTTTAAAGACTCCGGCATATTGTCCTTTGTCAGCAAATAACCATGTAGTGTGGCATGAGCATAAAATTCAACGCCCGAACCCGTAGAGTTGTAATACAAATCAGGATCGGCTATATATTTGTCATACATAGCCTCCAGGTTGTTTATCGCCCGTGACTTATCGTAATTAAGATATAAACGTGCAAAATAATACGGACCCGTATATTTAGGATCACCTCCGGAAGGTGATGTACCCTTTGCCATATACTGAATCATAGCATCACACCGTTTCTCGTAGGTAGCCCCCGAAATCATAGACTGCGCTCTACTTTCAGCACTTATCATAAATAATAAGACACACAGCCAGATAGAAAGTTTTTTCATTGGTTCACTCATAAAATTACCGGAAAAAGTTCCGGACTACTTAAACTCAAGACTAAGTAGTCCGGATGTGTTTTTTTAATTAAAACAGGATTTTGCCTGATTGTGAAGTCTCACCTTCGGAGACAGACAGGAAATACACTCCACGCTCGATAAGAGAAATGGTTTCTCCATTACCCAGTTGTACGGATTTAACCAATGCGCCTGAAGTATTGTACACATTTACCTTAGCAAGCCCTTCAATACCATATACGGTAACTCCATTGCTGTTAGCAACCAATGTGAAGCGACTCTGCTCTTTCTGGTTAGTAGTAATACCAGTAGCACCACTACCCAATTCGTAAGCACCCAAATCATACTTCTGACCCATCGGGCGGGCATTACCGCAAATGTCGGTCGTCGCAATCGTATAATCAGGAATGGTATTAACACCTTTATCTACCAAGTCTGATGCATTCAAAAGTCCCCAATTTGCCTTGGCTATTGCTTCCAACGTTCCTTCCAGAAATTCGTAACCAATACCGGCTTCTACTGTCGGACGAATGAAACGAGGGGCAAGTCCTTCTGTTACCTCTTCAGTAAAGTCATTGCTTTCAATCAACTGGTAAGAAGTTGGGTTTGTATTCAGATTCTTATTTTCCATCCAGATACCTGCACCCTGGATTCCGCAGTATGCAAATGTCTCTACATATCCGGCCTGATTCAGGTTGAGATTATTTGCATTCCCCTGTTCGTTCACATTGCCCCAAAATACAGAGTTGTAAATAGTGGAATTTCCATTAGAGAAAACACCACCACCAGCTTTAGCACCCATATTTTTTACTACGGTTGTATTAATCAACTTTCCACCATTGTTATGGATATAAACACCACCACCGCGAAAAACAGAAGAGTTATTATATATCACACAGTTTTCTGCTACTGCACTGTTATTTAAAAAGATACCACCGCCAAATGCGTTTTTACCGGAAACTACCTGGTTATTCCGAATAACAGAATTGCTGATAACACTTTTATTTCCTTGTATATTAATACCGCCGCCATAAGAAGAACCATCGGAATCGTCGTTCTGATTCGTACAACTCTCAATCAAACAGCTCTTAACCAAACCGGCACCATCCACAAATACACCGGCTCCGTTTACGGCGCTATTCTTACTGGCTTCCGCTTTAATATTACGAACGATGCAATTACTCAGAACAGCATTATTTTTCAGGTAAGCACCCGCCCCATGATCATTTACGTTTGTATTATCACAGATCGTTATGCCATCTACCACATCTCCTTCTGCATTCATAGTGAATATACGATAGCTGGGATCAGTATCGGTATTTCCCTGGAATTGTGTTTCGTATTCAAACTCCCAAGGCTCTACAATACCGTTTTCATCCTGATCTTTCAATATACGCTGTTCCAATGCGGTTTCATTTCCTTTAAAACCACCATATATCTGTACTCCTGCACGGTCTTCATTCAGATTGATGGAACCTGTCACCTGATAAATACCTTTCGCAACCCACACTTTATCTTTGGCTGCAATATTGCTCAATATACCATTAAACTTTCCATCGGTAATCTCTACAACCACATTGTTTTCATCCTGAGTAATATGACTCCAGGCTTCTGTATCGCTACTTAATTTCACATACACGTTCTTTGCATCTAACTGGTTGGTAAAAGCCATTGCAATCATCAAAGATGCTAATAAATGTTTTTTCATAATAACTATTTTTTTAATAATACATTAATAACCTTCATTCTGCCACATGATATTCACATCATTATAAGCTGCCATTTCGGAGAAAGGAATCGGTAGCAGCAACTGATAATCCTGAACTGTATACTGTCCGGAACCTTCGTCACGATGCTTAAAGTGTTCATTCATTGTAGAAACGGCTATTCCCCAACGAATCAAATCACACCAACGCAGGCCTTCAAAAGCAAACTCAACTCTTCTCTCCTGGATAATTGCATTGCGGAAAGTATCTTTATCATACAGTTCCACAGGAGTCAATGCATCCAGTCCGGCACGAGCCCGTACGGCATTCAGAATTTTAAAAGGTTCACTGTTGATATCAGCCACATAGCCCAGCTCGTTAAGAGCCTCAGCATACATCATCTTCACATCTGTATACCGCAGAATAGGAAGATTGTTTGCCCAGTCATTTTTCTCTTTCGGTGTGTAAGTATCCCACTTGCAATATTTGTATACCAGCTTGGACTGTGTATCATAGGTTCCGTTAATCTTCACATTGGTAACTACGGACAGAGCTTTCCGTTTATCCACTTTCGGAGAGGTTTCGTAAGCATCCCATAAATTCTCCGACGCTCTCATATTTCCGCTATATCCGGTGAAAGGAGCCACGTAAGCAGTGTTAGGCAATGTCAGTTTTTCAGGAATAAAGCCGGTAATAAATGAATTACCTTCACCAATCTGCCCTCCGATAAACTGAACTTCCCAAACACGTTCTTTTCCATTGTCTTTGGAGTCAATGAAGCAGTCTTCATATTTTTTCTCCATTTCATAGCGTACAGATTCCTGATCTACTACCATTTTCAGGTAAGTCCGGGCATCTTCAAAATTATTCTGGAACATGTATAACCGGCCGAGCATTCCGGCAGCAGCATAGCGGGTAGCACGTCCGATGTCATTCGTGCCCCATTCTTCGGGAAGCAATCTGATAGCCTCCTTATAATCGGATATGGCCTGTCCGAGAGTTGCCTCCTGAGTAGAACGCGGAATTTTACGGATCTCCGACAAAGGAGTCGTTTTTGTGATCAAAGGAACGCCTCCCCACTGCCAACCCAGACTCCAATAAGCATAGGCACGCAGCATATAAGCTTCTCCTTTAATGTAATCACGTCTTTCCTCATTTGTGAATTCGGCATTATCAATCTTATCCAGAATCAGATTACAGCGGTCAATTATAGACCAGTAAGTTTTCCAGGAAGTAGTCCAGATACTCTCGTTAGGTGAATCAACAAACCTGCCCACGTTATTTGCATTTCGCGAATCATCACTACGGTGATTGATATACATAAACCAACAAGAGTTCGTATTATACAGAAGTTGTTGTTTTCCGTAAACAGCCGAGATAGCCTGCTCAAAATCCGATTCCTTTTTATAGCCTTCTTCCACCGTATAATCGGACTGTGGAGTAATGTCCAGAAAAGCATTGCAAGCTCCCAACACAAACGACAACGATAACAATAATATGAATGTTATTTGCTTCATTTTTTCATTGTTTTTATAGAGTTAGAATACAAGATTTACACCAAGGGTATATTTTCTACTCATAGGATATGTACTATAATCCACCCCTGCTCTTGTTGTAGAATTACCATAACTATTCGTTTCAGGAGATACACCCGGATAATTGTCAAAGGTTGCCACATTATCCAATGAAACATATACTTTAGCTTTTTTCAGGAAAGACTTTTTCAATAAGTCATTGGGTAAAGTATATGACAAGGTGATATTCTTGATTCTCAAGTAAGTGGTATCGTAGATACGTAAGTCTGAATTATTCTCATAAGTAGAATTACGGTTATAGATGTTGGGGGTTGTACCATCCCATGACATATCTACACCTAAATAGTAAGGAGTAGGATCTCCGCGATCTCCGTAAACAGCCTGATAATCGGGTTTCCAGCAACGTACCCAATGCGAGAACTGGTTAACTCCCGGAGAACCATAGTCCAAAGAACGTTGTCCAAGGAACATAACATCACCACCAATCTGTCCCTGAATCAAGACACTCAACTCAAAGTTCTTATAAGAGAAACGGTTTGTTATACCATAAATGACATCAGGGATATTATTTCCGTAAGGCACCAGATCGTCTTCTGTGATTACTCCGTCACCTACCAGTTTTCCGTCGACCATTTTAGTAGGTTGGTCCACCATCTTCACATTACCAATACGCTGACCTTTGTATACAGGTACCAGAGGTTTGTTTTCATCCGGAGTACCATCTGCTTTCTTTTCAAAATCATCTGCTGTCAAGATACCATTCGTGCGGTAGCAATAGAACTGTGATACCGGTCCGCCTACGCGGGTTATGAACTTACCATCCCACATTGAATCGGTGAAACTATCGATACCTCCCATGTCCAGCACTTTATTCTGGTTACCGGAAAGATTCAGAGAAGTAGACCATTTGAATGTACCTGTCAGATTGTGACTTGTTATGTCCAACTCCCATCCTTTATTCTGAATGGATCCCAAGTTGGTACGGATTCTGTCATAACCACTGGTCATTACAATAGGCAGATTAAACAACAGGTTATCGGTCTTGTTAATATAATAGTCAAAATTGAACTGCAAACGGTTATTGAAAGCAGAGAAATCCAATCCGAAATCAAGACTGGCTGTACTCTCCCACTTCAAATCTTCATTCTTCAGATTTTTAGGAGCCATACCAGCCTGAAGTGTATTGCCATAAGCCGAGTTATCAGTAGTCAGCACTGACAGATAATCGTAATATCCAATGCGGTCATTACCCGATTTTCCCCAGGATGCTCTAAGTTTTAATAAAGAGATCCATTTTACAGAGCTCAGGAATGACTCTTCATTGAGTTTCCATCCTGCCGAGAATGACGGGAACCATCCCCAACGATTGTTTGCACCGAAACGTGAAGAACCGTCATTACGTACGGTTACATTAAGCAAATACTTTTCTTTATAATTATAACTTACACGACCAAAGAAAGAAGCCGTACGCACCTGGTATTTTTCCGTAGAAGCCCTTTTTGCCAAAGTAGCCACATTCAGTGTCGGAATGTTCTCCAACGGCCATCCGGTTGCTTCACCATCAATACGATACTTATCAGTTGCATCAGCACTCTGCCCCAACATAACATTCAGGGCATGTTTGTTACCATACAAAGCGTCATAAGTCAGAGTGTTCTGAATAGACCAGCTATTATTGCTTTGAGAATTACTTTTTCCCAGAGTTACATTATTGTTATTGTAGGTAACATTGCCCGGAACATAGTACTCATATACCCTGCCGTCATAACTATAATTATACTGTGACTTGAACACAAGGCCTTTCATAAAAGTAATCTCAGCCCAGGCGGATGCTGCTGCCTTATTCTGCACTGTTTGATCCAGTGTTTCTTTCAAACGCTCCAAAGGGTTAGGATATACGGTAATACCTAAATCCGGATATCCCCAGTCACGGGTAGCTTCATCCAGTTTTACAATCGGTGCCTGCATCAAAGCGTGCTGAATAACAGTCTCTTTGCCCTGCGCCTCTTTATTATCCTGCTTACTACGTGAAGCGGAAATATTAGCGCCTACTTTTAAATAATCCGAGAGATTCAATGTTCCGTTCAAGCGGAAGTTAATACGGTTATAGTAGGTCTCTTTAATGATACCCTTCTGATCATAATAACCTCCTGAAAAATAGATCGTTCCCATCTTATGTTTACCCGATGCAGACAACTGATAGCTCTGTACAGGCGCAACCTGAGTAATTGCTTTTTGCCAATCTGTAGTCACCAAGTCCGGATCTAACCAGGAATCCGGAATCTTATTTGCATCGGCACGTGCGCTCATAGGGTCACTCATTGAACCTCCACTACGCAAATGGTCGTTGTTTCTCTTCCAGATATTGAAAGCCAGCCATTCTTTGGCATCCATCATACTAACATATTTCTCCGGATCTTGCAGACCATAGAAACCGTCAAATGTAACAGCCGGTTTGTCACTACCTTGCTTCGTTTCGATCAGGATAACCCCGTTTGCACCGCGGGCACCATAAATAGAAGTAGCCGAAGCATCTTTTAAAACCTGTATGGATGCCACATCAGCAGGATTGATATCACTCATGCTTTCATAGGGTACACCATCAATAACATACAGCGGATCACTGCTACCATTGATCGTATTCACACCACGAATACGTATTTGCAGTTCTTCGCCGGGAACACCGCTTGTGCTTTGTGCACGAACACCTGCCAGATTACCAGCCAATGCTTCTCCCAGTGTAGCTACAGGGCGCTCCTTGACAGCTTCGTCTGTCATTTTAGACACCGATGAAGTAAGATTCTGCTTTTTTACACTACCGTAACCAATAACGATTACTTCGTCCAACGCTTTACTATCTTCACTCAAAACCACTTTGATATTGTTCTTGCCGGAAATCTTAATGGTTTTAGTTAAATAGCCGATGTAAGAAACAACCAGAGAACCATTTTCCGGGGCATTTACCGTGAAATGTCCGTCTAAATCCGTAATGGTTCCCATGGATGTTTCTTTCACCAAAACATTTGCACCTATAACAGGCTCACCAGATGGGTCAGTTACTATTCCGGTAACCTTCATTTGTGCAAAAGCTACATCACAGATTAATAACAGTGCAGTTACCCAAATGAATCTGGAATTTGTTAGCAAAATGTGTTTTTGCATACTTAAGTTTGATTTTTGTTTTGATTAAACTTATTCTTGTTTTAATAATATAATAGATGCTATAATACATCTGATAGATAGAAGATATCTTTGAAGATATTCTGAAAGGTGGTCAGGTTAACTCGTTACTTTTTCCATACGCATTATATTTTAAGATTTCTATTAATTTCTGTTGCAAATGTATCCGCACGGTATCAATAACAGTAGGAGAATCGTATCAATCCTCTGTAGAATTGTGTCATACCTGAAAATATTTTGTAATCTGGTAAATTAGTATCACCACTGGTAGTTTTGTATAAAGGAGGTAGTAAGCCGCTTTATACAAAAAGGAAACCGATCGTTCCATTTCGTTTCATATTCATGAGAGTTTTGTCTCATCTGGATGAAACAAAACTCCCCCAAGACAAGAACAACAAAAGTATGCTATTTCATATTCTTCTGATATTCCTTAGGAGTGATCTGGAATACAGACTTAAATACTCTGGAAAAATAAGACGGATCGGAAAATCCGGTCTGGTAAGCAATCTCTGATATAGTATATTGATTCTCACGAAGCATATCAGCGGCCATTTTCATTCGTATATTCACGATCAATTTATTAGGTGAAATCCCGGAAACAGCTTTTATCTTTCTGAAAAATTGTATTCGCCCATATCCCATTTCTTCATACAAATCGCTTACTTGCAATTCAGAATCAGAAGCTTTTTCTTTTATCAGTTCTATCAGCTTATCCATAAAAGGATCCACTGCAGCAATCTCCGGCATCGGAACTTCAATAGCCGACATTTTTTCGCCAAAGAGCCGGCGGAGTTGTTCCCTGTTCTTAATAATACTTTCTATTTTAGCTTTTAAAACAGTTATATTGAACGGTTTCAATATATAGTCATCGGCCAGCACGCTATATCCCTCCTTTATATGTTCATCCAACACCTTTGCCGTGAGCATGACAAAAGGAATATGAGCAAGTTTAGGATTCGACTTTACTTGTTCACAAAATTCCAGTCCATTCATTTCCGGCATCATCACATCACTCAATATGATATCCGGAAATTTTTCGAGTGCCAGTTCCAATGCAGCACGTCCATTGGCAGCTTCAATCACTTTATAAGAAGCGGACAACTGTAATACGAGATATTTTCTCAGGTCTTCATCATCCTCCGTCACCAACACAACAGGCGCTTCGTCCGTTTCATTCGGATTCGTATCCTCCCACAAAGGTTCGCCGATTGGTTTCAGACTCTCTTTCTCTAATGCAAATGTCTTATCCACCGAATCTCCTTCGACATAAACCACGTCATCTTTTGTATACTGCTCTTTCCCCAATTGAAGCTCTATGAAAAAAGTAGTTCCCTGCCCGACAACACTTTCTGCCCAAATCTTACCATGATGCAGACTTACTACATACTTTGCCAGGTTAAGCCCGATGCCACTACCGAACATATTGGACATGCTCCCCTGTTTCACCTGGAAAAATGGATCGAATATCTTATCTATATTCTCCTGTGATATACCTTCACCATAATCCTGAACGGACAGAAGTAGTTTGTCACCTTCTACGGAAGATACCACCTTTATAACACTGTCATCCTTTGAATGCTTTATGGCATTGGACAAAAGATTAAAAATCACTTTCTCCATTAAATCGGCATCAATCCACCAGTTACTTCCGTAGTAATCATTGGTATACCGGATCACAATCCCCCGTTTCTGCAATAATTCCGAGAAACTGTCTATTCGCTCTGTCATAAAAGAGACCATATTCACATTAGACAGATTCAACTGCATGGCTCCATGTTCCATCTTCCTGAAATCCATCAGTTGATTCACCAGCAAAAGCAGCCTGTTCGAATTCTTCAATATTTGTTTCACCGAATAAACAAACTTCCGGGGCAAGGCCTCATCATACAGTATATCTTCCGCAGGTCCTTTTATCAAAGTCAACGGAGTGCGTAACTCATGAGAGAAGTTGGTGAACAACTCAATCTTCATCTTATAATCACGCTCAATATTCTCCTTTTTTATCTCTTCGATCTTCAACCGGTATTTAGCCGTCTTTTTCATATAAGAATACCGCAGAATGAGATAGATCATGAATAAAACTAAAAGAGAATATAGCATTTTGGCCCATACGGATAACCATACAGGAGGATTAACAATCAAAGGCAGACTCGTTATAGCGTCTCCCCATACTCCGTCACTACTACAAACTTTAACCTGAAACGTATAGATGCCGGCCGGCAGATTAGAATAGATCGCTTCATTTCTATTGACATAATTCCACTCCTTCTCAACCCCTTTCAAACGGTAGGCGTACTTCACACCATCCGGGAAAAGATAATCCATAGCCGAAAATTTGATCTGCACGGAAGAGTTTCCATAATTAAGTTCAATCTCTTTGAAAGCCTCGGCATTATCAAACAGAAGATGATTGGAGCCCGTAATAGAGCTCAGAGTCTCTACCTGAGAAATACGGGGTTGTAAAGCAATACCGGAAGTATTGTACAGCTCGCTCAGAAGTAATTCTACCACTCCCCCTCTACCGCCCACAAAGATATTTCCATTAGAGGCTTCCAGAAAGGAATGACCGGAAAGTTCATGAATAGGAAATCCGTTCTTATAAGTATAGTTCAAAACTTGTTGATCTTTGGTTATCCGGGAAATCCCCATTAAAGTGGCAACCCAAATCATACCGGTCTGTTTATCCTGAATAATATCATAGATGGTATTGTGTGCAATCTTATCCTGCCCGAAGAAATGAATCACCTCATTACTCTTCGAATCATACATATATAATCCGGAATCATACGTTCCAACCCATATATTCCGCTCGCTATCTTCATAAAGCACACTCACATTCTTGTTTTCAAGCTCTTTTCCTCCCCAGGGTTCACCTTTAAAATATTTAAGTTCATCATCCAGGTTACGCTGAAAGCGCCACACACCTCTGGTACGTGTTCCTACCAGCATATCTTTTCCGACAGGAAGAATGTCCTGAGTAAACATAAAACGGGTAGTACCATCGTAATTGGTTGATAGGTCAACAGAACTTTTTCGCAGAACAACATCAAATAACGATAACTCATCCTGCGCTATCCATAGCTTCCCATCCACATCTTTGGCAATAGACCGGATTTGGGAAGAAGCGGGTGAACCGATATCATAGCGTGATACCTTCCTGGTATCCAGATTCAGGACAAATGTTCCCTGATTCAGCAAATAGAATAATATTTGATTCGCCGACAACTGGTATACATAATAAATTTCAGAGTTTGTATCTATCTCCAATTGATTGTCAAGGTTTACACGATGCCACTGCCCGGTGATCAGATCAATCACAAAAATACCGGTATTACACCCCACCCATATCTGCTGTTTGTATTCAACCAATTTTCCTACTACGCGGAGAGGTTCTTTACGAATTTCCGAATGGAACAAGTAGGATTTAAATTTCGTATATTTGGAGTTGAAAAGCATGGCTCCTTCATTGAAGGTTCCGATCCATAAAGACTCCTGCCGGTCCTTAAACAAACACATTTGCCGGTTCACTTTAGCCAATTCGGTAGGAAAAACACCAGAGACCGGATGAACTTTCAAAGAATTACTCACGTCCAACGCATACAATCCGTTGTCAGTGGCCAACAGCAAAGTAGAATCATTATACTCTAACAAATCATGTATCTGGGCTTGCTTAAACCCTATTTTCAAATCACTGGTATCTACTCTTTTTAAGGTATAACCGTCAGAATCAGCAATGAAAATATTTCCCAGATCGGCAGCACACCATATCCTTTGCTTTGTATCACGCATTATTTTGGAAGAGACAGGACGCTCTTCTTTATCTTTGAAAGGAGTGATAACGTTGGTTTTTATATTAAACTCCATTAATCCCTGTTGTACAATATCGATCAGCAAAGTATGTTCACCCGAAGCCGCCATCGCGTTGATATACTTCCCCCGGAAGGCTTCCACACAGGAACTTGTATTGCCTCTAAGAAAATAAAGCCCCGATTTGGTTGCTACCCAGACTGTTGAATCATTCTCCATCCAGATGTTTATAACAACTCCCCGTGGCAGTTCCCCCTGATAAGCCTGTGACAGATCTTTAAATTTACCTGTATACGGATTGAACAGCATTACTCCGTTAAAAGTCCCGATCCACATGTTACCGACCTTGTCCGGGGTTATATTGATCACATCATTGGACTGGCCTACAAACTCTTCATTATGATTATAATAAGTTTTGGACTCATATCCGTCAAACCTGTTAAGTCCATTCTTAGTTCCCATCCAGATAAACCCGAGGGAGTCCTGATAAATAGCTTTCACTGAGTTATTGGAAAGTCCATCCATCACAGTCAATGTCCTAAAAGAATAGTCATTACCCAAAGCACTTATCGACAAAAAGCTCCACCACAAGCAAAAACAAATGAGCCAGAACTTCCCGTTAATGACAATGTTTTTCATATTTCTTTCACACAATTGGTATAAACGTACGCAAATATAGGAATTAAATTAAATATCATGCGAACGCTACAAAGATAAACCTTAATAGATAAGAAACATGTGAAAATTATATCAAGTACTTGTACTTTCGTATAATAAACCTGTTTTTTTAAGCCGATAAAAGAGGGTAAAATACAAATTTACCAGAATATGGATCAGATTTCATACCTTATTAAACAGAATATTACCACTTTTGTAACCAACATTAAATAAGTTCTGAAAACATGAAAACAAGTATGAAATTCTTATTCATTTTGGGAGTAGCTGCTGTGGTCTGCGAAAGCTGTGCGGAAAGAAATGCAGATATAATCACACTAACCAATCCAACAGATACTTCCCGGCAAGACGAAGCCTGTGTAATCAAGCGCAAAGACCTGTGTGCGGAAAATCAGAAATTGGTTCCCGTACTAAAGGATAAAGGAGGACAGTATATTCCTTCCCAGTTAGACGACCTGGACGGAGACGGACTATGGGATGAACTGGCATTCGTATACAACATAAACGAAAAAGAGAAACTGACTTTACAATTAGAATGGATAGATAAAGCGAGCTACCCGGATTTCCCTGTACGCACCAATGTGCATTATGGTAAAATGAAACGCCCAGGATTGATAGAAGAGCTGACAACCGATATGCATGGAAAAGAAAACCTGGCACGAGGTGGAGACGATAACAACCCTTATCCCTACCAGACAGACGGTCCATCATGGGAAAATGACAAAATGGGATTCCGCCATTACTTTGACGGGCGAAATTGTAGAGATGTGTTTGGAAAAAGAATACCCGATCTTGTGCTCGATACAGTAGGTATCCGTCCTGACGGAACTCCGGGTGATACCTATCACGTTCTCCGCCCCTGGGGGAGAGACATTATGAGTGCCGCCAACTCTTTCGGACTGGGAGGTATAGCTGTTCAATTGCCCGATACCCTTTTACGTATGGGAGTTACTATAGAAGAAACTGTAGATAATGTGGACTCAACACGTTACTCACTTGTTTGTAAAGGCCCTGTGCGCTCTATCTTTAAATTAGACTTTTATGGATGGCAAATGGGGAATACCAAAGTCGACGTACATGAAACAATGACTATTTGGGCAGGAAAGTATGGATATGAAAATGAGATAACAACTTCTCCTCTACCCGATAACGCAGTATTGGTAACAGGAATTGTAGGAAACTTCAACGATATGCCTCAAAGACTGGAGACTTATGATCGGAAAGTTGTTTCTATGAGTACGCATGACCGGCAAACTTACAATAAGGAGTGGTATATGGGGATGAGTCTCATTATGCCGGTAAGCAACTATTCCGATGTCTTTAATGCGCCCGACAAGGGTTCGGATATCCTGAAAACGTGGTGTGTAAAAATGAAACCCAATGAAGAAGGAAAATACCTGTTCAATGCCTATGCCGCCTGGGAACTGGCAGACGAACAATTTACGAACAGGGATTATTATATGAATATGATTGATAGCTATGCCCGGAATATGGTAAATCCGGTTGTAGTGGAAATATCCAAATAAGTTTATTGTAATCAGATTGTTTCAGGGAGGTATTAGCGAGAGGGTAACAAAAGTAAAACTCGCTATTATTAAAACGCAGATGATCGCTAATTGACGCAAAGAATAAATGAATATTTGCGATAAGTTGCGTGAATCTGCGTTTACGATATTATACATTGATAGCTTTCTCAGACTTTTTGGCACACCCTCCTGTGTATAAAATACCAATTTAAAACAGCCCTGTCTCTTCTGTACCGGATAAAAAAACAGGAGCAGTACCATTTGGCTCCTACCCCTGTTCTTATTTCTTAAAAGACTTGTTGACTTATTCTTCGTCCAGCAAAATCTCCAGTATCTGGCAAGCTGCTTTCGCTACCGGTGAACCCGGGCCGAAAATAGCAGCTACACCTGCTTTATACAAGAAATCATAGTCCTGAGCAGGAATTACACCACCGGCAATCACGATAATATCTTCGCGGCCCAACTTCTTCAATTCGTCAATGATCTGCGGAATCAGTGTCTTGTGTCCGGCAGCCAATGAAGAAACGCCCACTACGTGAACATCGTTTTCAACAGCTTCGCGGGCAGCTTCAGCCGGAGTCTGGAACAACGGTCCCATATCTACATCGAAACCACAGTCGGCATAGCCGGTTGCTACTACTTTGGCACCACGGTCGTGACCGTCCTGTCCCATTTTTGCAATCATGATACGAGGTTGACGTCCCTCTTTCTTCGCAAACTTCTCGGCCAGTTCACAAGCACGCTTGAAGTCGCTGTCATTTTTACTTTCTGATGAATACACTCCTGATATAGTTCTGATTACTGCTTTATACCGTCCTACAATCTTCTCGCATGCGTAAGAGATTTCACCCAGTGTAGCACGAACACGAGCAGCTTCTACAGCCAGCTCCAGTAAGTTACCTTCTTTGGTTTCCACGCACTTGGTGATAGCTTCGAGGGCCTTCTGTACTTCAGCTTCGTTACGTCCTTCTTTCAAACGTTTCAGGTTCTCAATCTGCTCCAGACGAACAGCCGTATTATCAATTTCAAGAATATCAATCGGAGCTTCTTTCTCCAAACGATACTTGTTCACACCTACGATAGTCTGTGAACCGGAGTCAATACGAGCCTGTGTACGGGCAGCAGCCTCTTCAATACGCATTTTAGGAATACCGGTTTCGATTGCTTTCGCCATACCACCCAACTTCTCTACCTCTTCAATCAGTTCCCATGCCTTATGAGCAAGAGCATTGGTTAAAGATTCTACATAATAAGAGCCACCCCATGGGTCAACGTTCTTACAGATATACGTTTCTTCCTGAATATAAATCTGAGTATTACGGGCAATACGTGCGGAGAAGTCTGTCGGCAAAGCAATAGCCTCATCCAGCGCATTGGTATGTAACGACTGAGTATGTCCCAGCGCAGCAGCCATTGCCTCGATACAGGTACGCCCTACGTTGTTGAACGGGTCCTGCTCGGTCAGTGACCAACCGGAAGTCTGCGAGTGAGTACGCAATGCCAATGATTTGGGGTTCTTGGGATTGAACTGTTTTACAATCTTAGCCCACAACATACGGGCGGCACGCATCTTGGCTATTTCCATAAAATGGTTGGTTCCGATAGCCCAGAAGAAAGACAGACGAGGAGCAAAGGCATCGATATCAATGCCGGCAGCCGTACCAGCACGAAGGTATTCCAGACCATCGGCCAGTGTATAAGCCAACTCAATATCGGCTGTTGCACCTGCTTCCTGCATGTGGTAACCCGAAATAGAGATAGAGTTGAACTTCGGCATCTTCTGTGAAGTATATTCAAAGATATCAGAGATAATCTTCATAGAGAATGCAGGCGGATAAATATAGGTGTTACGCACCATGAATTCCTTCAGAATATCATTCTGAATGGTTCCCGCCATCTCTTCCAACTGTGCACCTTGTTCAAGGCCGGCATTAATATAAAAAGCCAGAATCGGAAGAACCGCACCGTTCATTGTCATAGATACAGACATCTTGTTCAAGGGAATACCATCAAACAGGACTTTCATATTCTCAAGCGAACAAATAGATACACCGGCTTTACCGACGTCACCTACTACACGTTCGTGATCGGGGTCGTAGCCGCGGTGCGTAGCAAGGTCGAATGCTACCGACAAACCTTTCTGGCCGGAAGCCAAGTTACGACGATAGAAAGCATTGGATTCCTCGGCAGTAGAGAATCCGGCATACTGACGGATTGTCCAGGGACGAAGGGTGTACATCACTGAATATGGACCACGCAGATAAGGAGGGAGTCCGGCTGCATATTCCAGATGCTCCATACCTTCAAGGTCTTCTTTTGTATAAACAGGCTTCACACTGATGTGCTCCGGAGTCTTCCAGTTACTTTCGATTCCGTTAGCCTTTTGCCACTCTGCACCGTTAGCGGGCTGAAATGCGGCATATATATCTAAGTTCTTAAAATCTTTTCTCATCTTTTTCTTTAGTTTTTTAGTTTTCAAGATCATTAGTTCTTAAGTTCCAGGTACAGGACTCGCAAACCCACAAACTTAAAAACTTATCAGCTTAAAAACTTGTCAACTCAATAACTTCGCGTTAAACTCTTTTAGTGTATCGAGTACGTTGACACGCACATGAATGAAGTTTTCAATACCTGCGGCTTTCAATTCGTCCATGCAGGCAGGAGCACCGGCCACAATGAACATCGCACGGCCATTCACTGCCTTGAAGGCAGGGATAGCATATTCTGCATATTCATCGTCACTGGAACAAAGTACTACAATATCAGCCTTAGCAGCCATTGCAGCCTCTACACCAGCTTCAACAGATTCAAATCCTAAGTTATCAATCACCTCATATCCGGCACAAGCCAGGAAGTTACATGAATATTGTGCACGTGCCTGACGCATAGCCAAGTTACCAATGGTCAACATGAATGCTTTAGGACGTTTACCGGAAGCCTCCGTTTCAAGACGCAATGCTTCAAACTCACTGGCAGCACGATCAAAGTTCAGTGTAGTCACCTCTTTTTCACAGGTATCGTGTCCGCCACAGCAGCATTTTGCTTCTACCGGTTTCTTTTCACCTGCTTTTTCGTTGAAGTTCGGGAACTGATTGGTACCCAACAGAATTTCACGACGCTGTGCTACAGCTTTGTGGCGGGCTTTATTACTCTCATTCACAGCAGCCTGTACCGTACCGGCTTTGAGAGCAGCATAGAATCCACCTTCTTCTTCTACAGCCAGGAAAAGCTCCCATGCTTGTTTGGCAATGGATACTGTCAGATTTTCGATATAATAAGAACCTGCAGCCGGGTCAACCACTTTATCGAAGTGAGACTCTTCTTTCAGCAACAATTGCTGATTACGGGCCATACGCTCAGAGAATTCATCCGGAGTCTCATAAGTTTTGTCAAACGGGACAACCGTCATTGAATCTACACCTGCCAAAGCAGCACTCATCGCCTCTGTCTGTGTACGCAACAAGTTCACATGAGCATCAAACAAAGTGAGGTTGAAAGTAGAAGTTTCGGCATGTACCCTCATCTTGGCAGCGCAACGACATTCGCCGTTTGCTCCTTTATTATCGCAATCGCGCAGACATTCGGGATTATAGGAAGCTACAATATTGGCCCATAGCATACGGGCAGCACGGAATTTAGCTATTTCAAGAAAGTAATTAGAACTAATGCCGAAGTTAAATTTAATCTTCTTCGCTACTATAGCAGCAGGTACTCCGGCCTCAGTGAGCTGACTCATATATTCATTACCCCAAGCGAGTGCATATCCTAATTCCTGAGAGATATAAGCACCTGCATTATTCAGCGAAAGTGCATTTACATTGAGTACACGATAGAAAGGTAATGGTTGAATGGCTTCAATCAGGGCTTTTGCCGTCTGAACCATGTCCCCTTTCTCCTTACCTTTAGAGAGCATTTTGTTGAAGTAGTCAAAGTTGATAGATCCCTGCAACTTCTTCAAATCATAATCTTTCTTTTGGAAATAAGCTACCAGAAGATTGGCCAGTTCTACCACATGACCCTGACAGGTAGAGAAGTTGAGTTCAACACATTCTGCGCAAATATCGTTCAATAAAGTCTCAATATAAGCTGCATTAAGTTCTTTTGCTTTTACATGGAAAGAGAGAGAGTCGATACCCTTATTCAATATATCAAGTGCCTTGGTATTTGCTTCTTGGGGGGATTCTACTTTGATTTCCTGACGAACCAACCATTCGTTACTGTCTTTTTTCGTTCCTCTCAGATAAGGAAATTCTCCGGGAAGTGCATCGGTTGTTTTCAATCCTTCAAGGTCTTCCATACGATAGAAAGGTTTTACCTTGAATCCTTCGTTTGTCTTCCAAACGAGTTTCTTCTCAAAATCAGCACCTTTAAGGTCGGATGTGACTTTCTCCATCCACTTTTCGGTGGGCACAGGAGAAAAATCTGAGAAGAGCTTTTCTTTACTGTCTGCCATAGTTTATTGTAAGTTTAAAACAAGATTAATATTATCTTTATCTTAATGAATCTTTCTAAGTGCTGCCAATAGTCTCACAAAGATAGACAAATACTTCTAATGCAATACTTTTTTTAGGGAAAATTCGCACAGCCGGATAGCAAGGTGTCATCAACAAATAAAAGAGAGAATTTGTTTGATTACCTGCTTTGTTATGACTAATTTTGCGGCAATTTTAATAAAAAACTACTATGGATTGGATACAAAGTCTATTATGGGATCCCAGCTCCGTAGCACACATCGTCTTTCTTTATGCCTTTGTGATAGCTGCCGGAGTACTCTTAGGGAAGATTAAAATCTTCGGAGTTTCATTGGGAGTTACCTTTGTTTTGTTCACCGGTATCCTGATGGGACACTTTGGATTTACCGGCGACATACACATTCTGCATTTCATCCGCGAGTTCGGATTGATATTGTTCGTGTTCTGTATCGGCTTACAGGTGGGGCCCAGTTTCTTCTCTTCATTCAAAAAAGGAGGAATGACACTCAATCTGCTGGCTGTAGGTATTGTGGTATTGAATATTGCTGTGGCGTTGACTATCTATTTCATTGCCAACGGCCGTATTGAATTGCCGATGATGGTGGGTATCTTATATGGTGCCGTAACGAATACACCGGGACTTGGTGCTGCACAGGAAGCATTGACACAACTCAACTACAACGGGCCTCAGATAGCCTTGGGATATGCATGTGCTTATCCGTTGGGGGTAGTTGGCATCATTGGTTCCATCATTGCCATTCGTTACCTTTTCCGTATCAACCTTGCGAAAGAGGAAGAAGAACTCAAGAATCAGGATGCCGAACATATGAAACACAAGCCTCATCTGATGAGCCTTGAGGTACGTAATGAATCGATAGATGGTAAAAGACTGATTCAGGTAAAGGATTTTCTCGGACGTCCTTTTGTCTGTTCACGCATCCGGCACGAAGGGCACGTCAGTATTCCCAATCATGAAACCGAATTCCATATGGGTGACCAGGTCTTTATTGTTTGTTCTGAAGAAGATGTAGAGGCCATCATTGCTTTCATCGGAAAAGAGGTACAGGTGGACTGGGAAAAGCAAGACATGCCGATGGTATCACGCCGTATCCTGATCACTAAATCTGATATTAACGGTAAAAAATTGGGAGATATGCATTTCCGAAGTATGTTCGGAGTGAACATTACCCGCGTCAACCGTTCGGGTATGGACTTGTTTGCCGACCCGCACCTTACTTTACAGGTAGGTGACCGCGTCATGGTAGTAGGCCAGCAGGATGCTGTAGAGCGTGTGGCAAGTGTACTTGGTAACTCATTGAAGCGCCTGGACCATCCGAATATCGTGACTATCTTCGTAGGTATTTTCTTAGGTATCCTCCTGGGTAGTCTGCCGATTGCTTTCCCGGGCATGCCAACACCGGTAAAACTTGGTTTGGCAGGTGGTCCGTTGGTGGTGGCTATTCTGATCGGCCGCTTTGGATACAAACTTCATTTGGTTACTTATACAACAATGAGTGCCAACCTGATGCTACGTGAGATAGGTATTGTATTATTCCTGGCTAGTGTGGGTATCGAAGCGGGAGCAAACTTCGTACACACGGTGGTAGAAGGAGACGGTTTATTGTATGTGGGTTATGGCTTCCTCATTACCGTTATTCCATTGCTGATTATCGGGGCAATTGCACGTCTATATTATAAGGTGAATTATTTCACACTAATGGGGCTTATTGCCGGTAGTAACACCGACCCTCCCGCATTGGCTTATTCCAATCAGGCTTCAAATAATGATGCACCTGCCGTGGGATACTCTACTGTCTATCCGCTGACTATGTTTCTGCGCATTCTGGCAGGGCAAATGATATTGCTGCTGATGATGTAATTATTTAATTGACAGTGGACAGTTGACAATTGACAGTTACTATGCAGCATGATAGCGCACTAACTGTCAACTGTCAACTGTCAATTGTCAACTGTCAATTCGACTACAGTTTCAGTTTCCTGGCAACGAACTCTTCTATAAACCTTACCGTTTCTTCAACGCCTAACACAGAAGAATCAATGCAAAGATGATAGGTTGCTGCTGCTCCCCAGGTTTTATAGCTATAATAGTTATAATATTCCGAACGCTTCTTATCCGCCTTCTCCATCATTCCTTCAGCATCTTCTTCACTGATGCCATGTATGCTTCGAAGCCGCGCGATACGGTCTTCTTTCGATGCAGATATAAAGATGTTGACACAACGAGGATGTTCACGCAAAATATAATCGGCACAGCGTCCGACGAATAGGCAGGATTTGGTTGCCGCCAGATTACGGATAACATCACTCTGAATTTTAAAGAGAGCATCATTGCTCAGACAATTGGTACAGGGCATAGCCCCGTCACTGATAAAAGGAAAGCGCATCCCAAACAATCCGCCTATAATGCCTTGCGAAGCCTTCTCATCGGCTTTCTCGAAGAACTCCCGGCAAAGTCCACTCTCTTCCGAAGCGAGATTAATCAACTCTTTATCATAAAAGTCGATTCCTAACCGGGCTGCCAGCCTCTCGCCTATATCTTTTCCGCCACTACCTAACTGACGACCGATATTAATAACATAATTACTACTCATAGTATATTTGTATATTGGTTCTGAAGCAAACATACGGAATATTTCTGAAAAGAAGAAAAATAATGTGCTAATTATTCAATGTGCCAATATGCCAATTGGCTGCGCTGTGGCGGAGCATTGCTTAGTGCATAAGTGATCCGAAATGAATCAGTTCACCACAGAGGACACGGAGGGCACAGAGATATTATTTTCTCTGATAAAACGCGGATAATCACAGAATTCTAAGACCTGCGCAAATATTTGTGCAGGTCTTAGAATTCTGTGTTTCAATAAAGATTTAAACTCTGTGCCCTCTGCGACCTCTGTGGTGAAATACCATACAGAAATGAACTATAATTTACCACATCTTGTTTTTCACTATCGATTCGGATTATTTATTACCAAATGGTAACTTTTCTCTCCATTTCTTGCCATACCTTTGCAGTATGAAAAAGAAAGAGAATATAGAAATGAAGGACAGTATCGACTTTGGGAGCATGGATATCTCTAAGTTGTTCCGTAAGTTATTAATACCAACAGTATTAGGGATGGTTTTCTCCGCTGTATTTGTAATAACAGATGGGATCTTTGTAGGCAAAGGTATAGGAAGCGACGCACTGGCAGCTGTAAATATTACCGCCCCTCTGTTTATGATTACTACCGGAGTAGGGTTAATGTTTGGGGTGGGAGCTTCTGTAGTTGCATCCATCCACTTATCGCACGGTAAACGTAAAGTAGCAGGTATTAATATCACACAGGCACTTGTGTTTTCATCTTTGCTGATACTTATCTTATCGGCACTTTGTTACTATTTCGTAGAACCGGTAGGCAGATTATTAGGAAGCTCGGAACGACTGTTGCCGCTGGTAGTAGAATACATGAACTGGTATGTCCCGTTCCTCACCTTCTATCTGTTGCTCAACGCAGGTATGTTCTTTGTGCGCCTGGATGGAGCGCCCAACTATGCCATGTGGTGTAATGCCATTGCGGCAGTTAGCAATATCGTACTCGATTACGTCTTTATTTTCATCTTCGGATGGGGATTGATGGGAGCGGCATTTGCCACAAGTTTGGGAACAATGATAGGAGGATTGATGATACTTATTTATCTGCTACGTTTCTCGCGAACCTTCAAGCTTCATCCCGTCAAATTGAGCCGGAAAAGCAGGCAGTTGACTTTCCGCAACATCGGTTATATGGTAAAACTGGGTTCTTCGGCATTCGTCAGTGAGGCCTCGATAGCCTGCATGATGTTTCTAGGCAATTATGTATTCATCCGTCATCTGGGCGAAGACGGAGTAGCAGCCTTCAGTATCGTTTGCTATTTCTTCCCCATTATATTTATGGTGTACAATGCTATTGCACAATCGGCACAACCCATTATAAGTTACAACTTCGGAGCAGGCAGCAGCAAGCGGGTACAACAGACCTTCCGCCTCTCTATAAAGACCGCTCTCTTTTGCGGCATCTGCTTTTTTATAGTAACCGTTTTGTGCAACCGCAACATTGTGTCGTTATTTATCGACCGCAGCTATGGTGCTTATGACATCGCTGTAGCGGGAATACCATACTTCGCTATCGGATACCTCTTTTTTGCCTTCAACATTGTAGGCATTGGTTATTACCAAAGCATCGAACGGGCACACAGGGCTACGATTATCACCCTGCTGCGTGGTGTGGTATTTATGCTCATCGGCTTCTTAGCATTACCTCATTTCTTTGGGGTACCGGGCATTTGGCTGGCCGTTCCGTTGGCCGAACTATTGACTTTTCTCTATATTGTAGCAATTTATCTGAAAGATCGTTTCTTGTCCCACCGGGGAAATGTATCTTTGCAGCATGGAAACGTTTGAAGAGAAATTCCGGAACAGATATCAACTGTCTGAAGCAGATGCATCAGCATTGCTGAGCCACATGGAAGAGGTACGGTTTAAAAAGAAAGAGGTAATTGTTCAGGAAGGAACAAAGAATACAAATCTCTATCTTATAAAAGAAGGTATCTGGCGGGAGCATTATCTAAAGGATGGCGTAGACACCAGCATTTGGTTTGCCTCGAAAGGCGAAGCGGCTTTCTCTGTATGGGGATATGTGGACAACTCTTATTCACAAATAAGCATAGAGGCGATGTCTGACAGCATCGCCTATTGCATTTCAAAAGCTGCATTAAATGAGTTGTATTCTACTTCTATCGGTCTGGCCAACTTAGGTAGACGGCTCATGGAGCACCAACTGCTGACTACCGAAAACTGGCTGATCAGCGCCGGCAGCCCAAGAGCCAAAGAACGGTACCTGACACTCATAAAAGAAACGCCGGAATTGTTGCTGCATGTACCGTTGAAGTACATTGCATCGTATCTATGGATCACACCACAATCATTGAGCCGAATAAGGGCGGGGATAGGAAAGGGGAAATAAGAACCTCTTTATTAAAGCTGTTCTATCTCTTCTCTTGTTAAGCCGGATATTTGAGCAATGGTTTCGACAGGCAAATTGAGCGCTTTCATATTACGCGCAATAGCTCTTTTCTCTTCCTGACGTCCTTCTTGCCGTCCTTCCTGCAAGCCTTTCTCTCTTCCTTCCTGCAAACCCTCTTCTCTTCCTTCCTGCAAACCCTCAAGTTTAGCGGTTCCTAACACATCATTTTGTATCATGATTGCGTCGATATGCCTATCATAGGCTTGTCTGTCGGCTGGCTCCATATTATAATAGATCAGTTTCTTTCGTGCCTCTTCCAATCCCGGTGCTTTGGTGTCGGGACGGATACTGCCGGTTTTGAGATACTCTATCCACTCTTCCAGCGGAGTGACAGCTACTTTATTGAACTCATTGACACGGATAAGGAAATACTCCGGGAATATTTCGGCCGGTAGTTTACGCACAATGGCCCCTTTCTCTTTAGTGGTCACTTGCAGAAAGTCTCCGGTATGTACACCTACAAAAGCGTTCTGACCATGATAGAGGTAGTCATTACCCTGTCCTATGTCAAAATAGAGAATACTGATAGAGTATACTTTTTTGACGTCGGAGTAGATACTGCCCAGCTCAATGTGTTCGGTTATGGCTTTCGCCACTCCATATAGAATGCGTTCCAAGTAGTAGAGTTCACGAGTGTTTTGTATCTCAACAATGATAATCTCATCCTTACTGTTGCGGGCTTTGATGTCTACCCGGTTGAATTTATCTTCTTCACTTTGCTGGTTGCTTTCGCTTTCAAGTATCTCCAGAATATGAATATCCTCGCCCAATAGTACGGTAAGAAACCCTTCAAGCACGCCAAAATTGGCTTTGTTCCTGAGTAAGCGCTTCGCTGCCCAGTCAAATCGGATGTATCTGTCTTTCTGTCCCATAATGATCCTTCTTTTCACTTTCTACAAAGATACGCATTAATCGGAAAGAATGCAGAAGAAGAGAAGAAAAAAGAGACGAACGGAGTTTTTCAACGTTTCTATCCAAGGCTCATCTTTCTGAATTGACGGAACTGCCACCAAAGCATAATCCCCGAAACAAGGCTCGCTGCCAGATCAGATACCGGCATGCTTACCCATACGCCTGTCTGCCCATAGTATTGCGGGAGAATAAGCAAACAGGGAATGAGGAATAACATCTGCCGGGTGAGCGACAAGAAAATAGCTTTGCCTGCCATACCGATACTCTGAAAGAAATTGGATGCAACCATCTGGAACCCCACAATAGGGAAGAACATCACGACAATACGGTATCCTTCTGCCGCAAGCTGTATAAGCTCGGCGTCGGAAGTGAAGATGGAGGCAAGCAGATCGGGGATAAACATGCCAAGCAGAAAACCGGTAGTGGTAACAATAGTCGCTCCTATAATAGTCAGTTTCAGTACGCGGGTGACACGCGGATATTGCCGGGCACCAAAGTTATAACCGGCAATGGGCTGCATCCCCTGGTTCAATCCTAACACAATCATTACAAAGACAAAAACCAGCCGGTTGACTATACCAAAGGCTCCGATAGCAAGGTCGCCTCCATGACGTTTCAGCCCCTGATTAATAAGAATCACAATAAAGCAGGAAGCGAGATTCATCAGGAAGGGAGACATGCCGATGGCAAGAGAATCGAATACGATCTTACGCTTCAGACGGAAAATGCCCCGGTGGAAATGTAGCAATTCGTTCTTATTACTAAATAACCTGAACTGCCACAACAACGAAATAACTTGTGCTACAATCGTAGCAATGGCAGCTCCGCGAATCCCCCAATCAAAGACGAAGATAAATACCGGATCGAGTATGGTATTAATGACTACTGTAGCAATAGTGGCATACATCGCTTTCTGAGGATGCCCCGCAGAACGAAGCACCGCGTTCAAACCCAGATAAAGATGGGTAATGACGTTGCCCAGCAGAATCACCTCCATATAATCACGGGCATACCCGATAGTAGCCTCACTCCCTCCGAAGAAGTAAAGGATGGGATCGAGAAACAGTAACGTGAGAACGGTAAATGCCAGACCGATTATGATATTCAGCACCAGCACATTGCCAAGAACCCGTTGGGCTGTGTCATAATCTTTCTGCCCGAGTTTCACAGAAACCAGCGTGGCAGCCCCTACCCCTACCAACGAACCGAAAGCGGCCGCAAGATTCATCAACGGGAAAGTCAGCGCAAGGCCGGAAATAGCCATACGTCCCACTCCATGCCCGATGAAGATACTGTCTACCATGTTATAAAGAGAAGATGCAGTCATTGCGATAATAGCCGGAATGGCATACTGCATCAAAAGTTTTCCAATCTTTTCAGTACCCAACGCTGTGGGTGCCTTTTGTCCTGTTGTCATACCTGTTTCTTATATTCAGGGTGCAAAAGTAGTGTTTTTCAAAGAGGTGTACAAACGGAAGTTCACTTTTTGAAACTACGTAAAAGAGGTTATGTCTGTTTCAGTCTCACCCCGGGCAATTCGTCCATTTAACACTTGTCACAAGAAAGCACAAAACACTATCTTTATAACACAAATACCCCTTATTTACTAACAACACCCGAATACAAAATAGTATAACCAGAGAATCCGCATGAATAATACGCGCAAGAATATGCAAATTATCGCACAATAAAAGAATATACATGCAACATTCCTGCATATAAAGCCTCCTTTTGCTACCGGCAAAACTTCTGTTCCCCACCGGGGAAGGCTCCGCTCCTCACCGAGGAACACCTCGTTCCTCACCGGGGAACAACTTCTTCCTCACCGAGGAGCAATCGAAAGAGCAAAAAAAGAACTTTCTGACGCCTTTTTCGCCTATCTGACACAACAAAAAGGTACACTCACCTCTGTCATAATGAAAGAAATAGCAGAGAAATACCGCACAATAGCCCTACTTTTTCATTCATAAAGAGACAAACACACCATTATGCATCAGATAACAAGCAAAACGAATACTCCTAATCACCCTACAATCGAAAAAATAGTACCCACCCTCCGGCACACCACAACCAGCGTCTTCCTACCCCTACTTATATACATTTTGTCAATTTGACAATCTGTAATCACCGGTTTTACCCCCTTTCATTCCCCCCTCCTACCCCCCTTCGGGCAAATTAGCAGCCGGTTCATGCCGTAATATTAAAAATGTTTCGTATTTTTGCCACCAAATATTGAGTTAATACGTAACGAAATGAACCTATTAGAACTAAGTGAACAGGAAATCATCCGACGCAACAGTCTGAATGAGCTTCGTGCGATGGGCATTGAGCCTTATCCCGCAGCAGAGTATGTAACCAATGCTTTCTCTACCGATATAAAACAGGAATTCAAAGACGAAGACGAACCCCGCATGGTATCCATAGCCGGACGTATGATGAGTCGCCGCATTATGGGCAAAGCATCTTTCATTGAATTGCAGGATTCCAAAGGACGTATACAGGTGTACATCACCCGTGACGACCTCTGCCCGGGAGAAGATAAAGAGATGTATAATAGCGTATTCAAACGCCTGCTCGACTTAGGTGACTTTATCGGAATCGAAGGTTTTGTATTTCGTACACAGATGGGCGAAATCAGTATCCATGCCAAAAAGCTGACTGTACTGGCCAAGTCTATCAAACCGCTACCTATTGTAAAATACAAAGATGGTGTGGCGTACGACTCTTTTGAAGATCCCGAACTGCGCTATCGCCAACGCTATGTAGACTTGATTGTGAACGAGGGTGTAAAAGAAACATTCCTGAAACGTGCCACCATCATCAGAACCATGCGTGCCATACTGGATGAAGCCGGATATACCGAAGTAGAAACTCCGACTCTACAATCCATCCCCGGTGGAGCAAGTGCCCGTCCCTTCATCACTCACCACAACTCCTTAGACATGGACCTCTACCTGCGCATCGCTACCGAACTTTATCTGAAGCGACTGATTGTAGGCGGATTTGAAGGTGTGTATGAAATCGGGAAAAACTTCCGTAACGAAGGTATGGACAAAAACCATAATCCTGAGTTTACCTGCATAGAGTTGTACGTACAATACAAAGACTACAACTGGATGATGAGTTTCACCGAAAAATTACTGGAACGCATTTGTATTGCAGTAAACGGAAGCCCGGAAACTACCATTGACGGCAAAACAATCAGTTTCAAAGCTCCATATCGCCGTCTGCCCATTCTCGATGCTATCAAAGAAAAAACCGGATACGACCTCAACGAAAAGAGCGAAGACGAAATCCGCCAGATATGCAAGGAGCTGAACATGGAAATTGACGATACAATGGGTAAAGGCAAGCTGATAGACGAAATCTTTGGCGAATTCTGCGAAGGAACGTTTATCCAGCCCACTTTCATCACCGACTATCCGGTAGAGATGAGCCCATTAACCAAAATGCACCGCAGCAAGCCAGGGTTGACCGAACGCTTCGAACTCATGGTAAACGGCAAAGAACTGGCCAATGCATACAGTGAGCTGAATGACCCGATCGATCAGGAAGAACGCTTCAAAGACCAACTGCAACTAAGCGAAAAAGGCGACGACGAAGCTATGTTCATCGATCAGGACTTCCTCAAAGCTCTGCAATATGGCATGCCTCCGACATCAGGTATCGGTATCGGTATCGACCGCCTGACTATGCTGATGACCGGAAAGCCTTTCATTCAGGAAGTGCTGTTCTTCCCGCAGATGCGCCCGGAAAAGGTCATCAAAAAAGACCCGGATTCCAAATATACCGAATTAGGCATCCCTCAAGACTGGGTAGCAGTTATCCAAAAAGCCGGATACAACCTGGTAGAAGAGATGAAAGAAGTGAATCCGCAGAAGTTACATCAAGATATTTGCGGCATCAATAAGAAATATAAATTGGAATTGACCAATCCTTCCGTGAACGATGTCACCGAATGGATACAGAAACTTAATTAAAAATGAGAAATTAGAAATTAAACAGGGAGGGGCATCTCTCGCCTCCTCCCTTTAATTTTTAATCTTCAATCTTTAATTTCTACAATATGAAACTACCCGGTAAGATAGCGATAATGGGAGGCGGAAGCTGGGCCACAGCCATAGCCAAGATGTTCCTTGCACAAGAGGACTCTATCAATTGGTATATGCGCCGTGACGATCGTATAGCCGACTTTAAACGACTTGGACACAATCCGGCTTACCTCACTGGTGTGAAGTTTGACATGAAACGTATTAATTTCAGTTCAAACATCAATGACATCGTGAAGGAATCGGATACACTCGTCTTCGTCACCCCCTCCCCTTATTTGAAGACTCATCTCAAAAAGCTGAAAACACGCATAAGAGACAAGTTCATTATTACCGCTATCAAAGGAATTGTGCCCGACGACAATCTCATCGTATCGGAATACTTCACGAAAGAATACGGCGTTCCTCCCGAGAACATAGCAGTGTTGGCAGGTCCCTGCCACGCCGAAGAAGTAGCTTTGGAACGTCTTTCCTATCTGACCATTGCCTGTCCGGACACGGATAAAGCCCGCATCTTCGCCCGCAGGCTGGGAAGTAATTTTATAAAGACTTCCATTAGCGACGACGTATCAGGTATCGAATACAGCTCTGTACTAAAGAACGTATATGCCATCGCCGCCGGCATCTGCAGCGGATTAAAATACGGCGATAACTTCCAGGCTGTGCTTATCTCCAATGCCATACAGGAAATGAGACGTTTTCTCGACACCGTACATCCATTGAACAGAAACGTAGACGAATCTGTTTATTTAGGGGATTTGTTGGTAACGGGATACTCTAATTTTAGCCGTAATCGTACGTTTGGTACCATGATCGGCAAAGGATATTCGGTGAAGAGCGCACAGATAGAGATGGAGATGATAGCAGAAGGATATTACGGTACGAAATGTATCAAAGAGATCAATAAACACCACCATGTGAATATGCCGATACTCGATGCAGTCTACAACATTCTGTACGAACGTATATCACCAATGATCGAGATCAAGTTGCTGACAGATTCATTTAGGTGAAAAGAAGTAGCTTAGTAGTAAGTAGTCAAGTAGTTAAGTAGTAAGTAGAAGATAGTACTTGCTACTTGTTGGTAAGTAAAACCATCTCCTACTTACTACTTGACTACTTACTACTAAATCACTACTAAAAGAATATTTAAAACATATACATTATGATTAGTTTGAACATTGAAAAGACTTTGGGATTTATCTCTAAAGAAAAGGTTTCTGCCTACGAAGCTCAGGTAAAAGCCGCACAAGAAACACTAGAAAACGGTACCGGTAAAGGAAATGATTTTCTAGGATGGCTGCACTTGCCTTCTTCTATCAGCCCGGAACATCTGGCCGATCTGAAAGCTACTGCACAGGTATTGCGTGAAAATTGCGAAGTAGTGATCGTAGCCGGTATTGGTGGCAGCTACCTCGGAGCCCGCGCAGTTATCGAAGCATTGTCAAACAGCTTCACATGGTTACAGGACAAGAAAACCGCACCGGTTATCATCTACGCCGGACACAATATCGGCGAAGACTATCTGTATGAACTTACCGAATTCCTGAAAGACAAAAAATTCGGTGTCATCAATATCTCCAAATCAGGTACCACTACTGAAACTGCCCTTGCTTTCCGCCTTTTGAAAAAACAGTGCGAAGACCAGCGTGGCAAAGAGGTGGCAAAGAAAGTGATTGTAGCCGTTACAGATGCCCAGAAAGGTGCAGCACGCATCACTGCCGACAAAGAAGGATACAAATCATTTATCATCCCCGACAACGTAGGCGGACGTTTCTCCGTACTGACTCCGGTAGGTCTGCTACCTATCGCAGTGGCCGGATTTGACATTGAAAAACTGGTAGCCGGTGCTGCCGATATGGAAAAGGCTTGCGCGCTGAACGTACCCTTTGCAGAGAATCCTGCTGCTCTCTACGCTGCCACCCGCAACGAACTGTATAAGAACGGTAAAAAGATCGAAATACTCGTAAACTTCAACCCCAAATTACATTACATTGGCGAATGGTGGAAACAGCTTTACGGAGAGTCAGAAGGAAAAGAAAACAAAGGTATCTTCCCGGCTGCCGTAGATTTTTCCACCGACCTTCACTCTATGGGACAATGGATTCAGGAAGGCGAACGTACCATCTTTGAAACCGTTATCTCTGTAGATAAAGTAAACCACAAACTGGAAGTACCTTCGGACGAAGCTAACCTGGACGGATTGAACTTCCTGGCAGGCAAACGCGTAGATGAAGTGAACAAAATGGCCGAACTTGGTACTCAATTGGCCCACGTAGACGGTGGTGTACCCAATATGCGCATTGTTCTTCCCGAACTAAGCGAATATAACATCGGCGGACTGTTCTATTTCTTTGAAAAAGCTTGTGGCATCAGCGGTTATTTGCTGGGTGTGAACCCATTCAATCAACCGGGTGTAGAAGCATACAAAAAGAACATGTTTGCTCTGTTGAACAAACCGGGATACGAAGAAGAATCAAAAGCGATACAAGCAAGGCTATAAATAAAAGGCTATAATATAGAAAGGGCGGAACTTTAAAAGTTCCGCCCTTTCTATATTATATACGGTTCAAAGATTACTTTTTCGTCTCCGTTTTCAATTCTATCTTTTCCTGGGCACTTTCACATTCAGCCTTCGAAGACAAGTAAAAAGCCAATATAGCATCCGCATCGGCCACTGTCTTTACACATACCTCTACCTTCAGTTCGGTATATTGTATCCCATCTTTAAACGTAATAACGCCATTCTCCGGCTTCGACAAATCCGATTCGGAAGAAACACCACCCGGCAAATCAAACCCTTTTATACCAAGCTGTTCTGCTGCTTCCTTCACTATAAACGTATTCAGATCCTCACCATTTCCATCCAGTCTCAATGAAACAGTCATTTCATCGCCGACTTTCAAAGAAGGCATGGAAGCCATATCTTTACTATAATCTTTAGTATCATCTCCAATGAAAAACCCCGTTATTTCAATAACAGGACTCTCTGCCGAGCCAGAACACGAAACTAACAGCGGTAGTAATAATGATACAAGAAGTAGCTTTTTCATGTTATGTAGTTCTCTTGATTATGCCACAAAAATACATAATATATCCGAATATGCAAAAAAAGCGTAACTTTGTAGCACAAAAATCAATAGGTATCAAAGATATGTCTCAGAAAGAAATACACTTGAAAGCCGTACTATTCGATATGGACGGCGTTCTGTTTAATTCCATGCCCTATCATGCAGAAGCTTGGCATAAAGTAATGCAGGCCCACGGACTCAATCTCAGTCGCGAAGAAGCCTATCTGCATGAAGGTCGTACCGGAGCCGGAACAATCAACATTGTCTGCCAGCGTCAATTGGGCCGGGAAGCCACTCCGGACGAAATAGAAAACATTTATCACGAGAAAAGTGAAGAGTTCAACAAATTCCCCGAACCCGAACCGATGCCGGGAGCCTGGGAGTTATTGCAAAAAATAAAAGAAGCCGGATTAGTTCCTATGGTAGTTACCGGTTCTGGCCAGCGATCACTACTGGACCGTCTCGAGCACAATTTCCCCAACACATTTCACCCGGAATTGATGGTGACAGCTTTCGACGTAAAACACGGTAAACCACACCCCGAGCCCTATCTGATGGCTCTCGAAAAAGGTGGTTTCAATGTCAACGAAGCAATAGTCATAGAAAATGCTCCACTCGGCGTACAGGCAGGGATAGCAGCCGGTATCTTCACAATAGCAGTCAATACAGGCCCGCTGGATAACAAAGTATTACTGGATGCCGGCGCAAATGCTCTGTATCCTTCCATGCAAGCTCTTTGTGATGGATGGACCACCTTTACCAACAGCTTACAAGGAAATAAAGAAGCAGATAAAAAGCGCAAATGAACTGTAGAACAATAGTAGAACATTTGCTTTATAGATAAAAATAAAAGGCTGTGCTCATTAAAAAAGCACAGCCTCAAAGTAGCTCCGAAGGGAATCAAACCCTTATCTTAGGTACCGGAAACCTACATTCTATTCGTTGAACTACAGAGCCGGGTTACATTTGCGACGACAAAAATAGATAAAAACTTCTTATCTTCCTAATCTTTCAGACATTTTTTCATTCTTCTTTCTATTCCCGCCTCCGAAAATGTGTTATTTTGAAACCGACATCAAGGAAATCTTTATCATATTGACATTCTTTTAGACGAAAAGCAATACATATTATAGATATTATTCCTATCTTTGTCGACAATTAACATATAATAAACCTATGAGTTATCTTATAAAACCTCAAAATTACAAACCTCTTCTTGACCTGAAGCAGACGGAACTTGGTATCAAACAGATAAAAGAGTTCTTTCAGATGAATCTATCGTCAGAACTGCGCTTGCGTCGTGTCACCGCTCCCCTCTTCGTACTCAAAGGGATGGGAATCAACGATGACCTGAACGGGGTAGAACGCCCTGTATCCTTCCCTATCAAGGATCTGGAAGACGCACAGGCCGAAGTTGTACACTCACTTGCCAAATGGAAAAGGTTAACACTTGCCGACTATCATATTGAACCCGGATATGGTATCTATACAGATATGAACGCCATACGTTCAGATGAAGAATTAGGCAACCTGCACTCATTATATGTAGATCAATGGGACTGGGAACGCGTCATGACAGCAGAAGAACGTAACGTAGAATTTCTCAAGGAAATCGTAAATCGCATATACGCCGCAATGATTCGCACCGAATATATGGTATACGAAATGTATCCGCAAATAAAACCTTGCCTACCGCAAAAGTTACACTTCATTCATGCAGAAGAACTCCGCCAGCTATATCCCACTCTGGAACCTAAATGCCGTGAGCATGCTATCTGCCAGAAGTATGGTGCTGTATTTATCATAGGTATCGGTTGCAAACTTGGTGACGGAAAAAAGCATGACGGACGTGCACCCGACTATGACGATTATACCACAAAAGGGCTCAATGACTTACCGGGATTAAATGGGGATCTTATGTTATGGGATGATGTTTTACAGCGTTCTATAGAATTGTCCTCCATGGGTATCCGCGTTGACAAAGAGGCTTTGTTACGCCAGGTAAAAGAAGAAAAACAAGAGCAACGCCTCGAACTCTATTTCCATAAACGTCTGTTGGACGACACTTTGCCTCTGTCTATCGGTGGTGGTATCGGCCAATCACGCCTGTGCATGTTCTACCTCCGCAAAGCTCATATCGGAGAAATCCAAGCAAGTATCTGGCCCGAAGACATGAGAAAAGAATGTGAAGCATTTGACATACACCTTATATAAAAGTATCTCATACTATGAATGTACAAATAGAAGAAAGCTGGAAAGTTCACCTCCAACCCGAATTTGAAAAAGACTATTTCCGTACACTGACAGAATTCGTGAAAAGTGAATACAGTCAATACGCCATCTATCCTCCGGGAAAGTTGATTTTTAATGCTTTTAATCTCTGTCCGTTCGACAAAGTAAAAGTAGTCATTATCGGACAAGATCCTTATCACGGTCCCGGACAGGCACATGGCCTTTGTTTCTCTGTGAACGACGGAGCACCCTTCCCGCCATCATTGATCAATATATTTAAAGAGATAAAAGCAGATATCGGTACCGATGCTCCAACTACCGGCAATCTAACACGATGGGCCGAACAAGGAGTTCTGCTACTCAATGCCACCCTGACCGTACGTGCCCACCAAGCCGGTTCACATCAACGTCGTGGCTGGGAAGAATTTACAGATGCCGCTATTCGTGTATTAGCCGAAGAGCGGGAACATCTCGTTTTTATTCTTTGGGGAGGCTATGCACAACGCAAAGGGGCGTTCATTGACCGTAATAAACACCTTGTGCTCAGCTCAGCACATCCCTCCCCCCTATCTGCCTACAATGGTTTCTTCGGAAACAAGCATTTCAGTAGAGCTAATGAATACTTAAAGACATACGGAGAAACAGAAATCGTTTGGTGACGACTTAGTCCAAAATTATAAGTTGAGAGTTGAAAATTGCCATACTGCATAATAGTACAGCAATCTTCAACTCTCAATTTTTACTTTCCTAAGAACCATAACTTCAGTTATCAATCCGTCAACTGATATACCCTCTCTTTTTCCACCTCTTTTCTCCAATCAGACCACACAGAACGAGCAATAATGCATAAATATGCACCCAAACACTATCGTTTTAGACTATTTAACACTACACTATCACACAAAAGATAGCTTTACCGATGCTTTAGAACATATTATAAAGATGTTTTAGTAACCATTTGTTATTATTACAATGTTTCTTCATAAACAAAATTGTTAGTTTCATATTTATTAATATATTTGCATTCAGAAATGGCATAATATACAAAATTAAACCTCAAGAAACTTATGATTAAAAAATTAATGTTATTATTAACATGTTTGCTGGTTGGCACAAACATAATAATAGCGCAAACCTCCAAAGTAACGGGCGTAGTAATCTCTGAAGAGGATAATTTACCGGTCGTTGGTGCCTCCGTTTCAATTATTGGTACTGATATGGGGACCATTACTGATACAGACGGCAACTTCACTTTATCAAACATTCCAAGTTCTGCACATAAAATACGAATATCATTCATCGGTTTGGCAACATACGAAGGCGAAATCAAACCCAACATGAAGGTTATCCTAAAATCGGATTCACAATTGGTTGATGAAGTTGTAGTTATCGGATACGGTACGGGCAAAAAATTAGGTTCGGTAGTAGGTTCAGTTTCTACGGTCAATAACAAAGTATTAGAAGCAAAACCAACTATGAATTTTGCAGATGCACTCCAGGGACAAGTTGCCGGTATGCAGGTATTCACTTCTTCGGGAGAACCTACAGCCACTTCTTCGATGCGAGTGCGTGGATACACCTCCCTCAATGCAGGAACCTCACCTTTATATATATTAGACGGCGCACCGGTTTCAAATGACGTTTTCACTTCTCTCAATCCAAATGATATAGAAAATGTGACGGTATTGAAAGACGCCTCTTCAACCTCTATCTACGGTGCACGTGCTGCCAATGGGGTTGTTTATATTACAACCAAGAAAGGGAAAATGAGTGAAAAGGCAAATATTACGATTCGCGGACAATACGGAATCTCCCAATTACCAGATTTCAAAAAGGACATGATGAATGCACAGGAATTTATTCAGTTTAAATTAATGTGTGACCCTTCTTTAGCTAATAATGCACAGTTTCAGGCCGATAAAGCCAAGATAGAAAAATATGGTTTAAGTATGGATTGGGCCGACTATGTATTGAGAGATAACACTCCTACTTATTCTATAGATGCGAACATAAGCGGTGCCTCAGGTTCTACAAATTATTATGTAAGCGCAGGTCATTTTGATCAGGAAGGAACCTCATTCCAATCGGGCATGACTCGCGAGAACTTCAGGGTTAATCTCAACACTAAATTGAAAGACTGGTTAAAGTTTGGAGTAAACTCCGCCATTTCCTATCAGGATTATGTAACCACTCTGGGTATCAGGGACAATAATGAAGGCGCCTGGGTTAATTCACCTCTTATATTAGCACGCACAGGCCGCCCTATCGATTTTCCTTATGAAATCATAGAGAACGAAAATGGAACATGGTCACGCGGAGAAGATTTACTATACTTACCAGGAACAGGATATACTAACCCAATGATGATTTTCCGGAATTCATCTATCAAGAATGAACGAATTTTAGGCAACCTAAACACATTCATTGAATTAACTCCGCTAAAAGGACTGACCATAAAAGGAGCACAAGCTTTTGAAGGATATATATATAAATACAGAGGAGTAAACTACCCCTGGGAAGATAATGAATTCAACGGAAATGTCTCTGAGCAGTTTCAAAGAGCAAGCAACTGGACTTTCACCAACACAGTTGAATACAAACATACATTTGCAAAGAAACATTTCATGACACTTTTAGCCGGACAAGAATCAATCATACACAATGCAGATGGCTTCTCTGCTTCTGGTAAAGGTATTGAAGATAAACGGTTAACCCAATTATCCGCCATTTCAGCTTCATCGGCAAAAGTTGACGGTGCACGTTCCGAGTATGTATTCAATTCCTACTTTTTCCGTGGAGAATATAACTATGACGAAAGATACTATCTGGACGCTTCATTCCGTAGAGATGGCTCTTCACGTTTCAGTAAAGACCATCGTTGGGCTTCTTTCTTCTCTGTTGGAGCCATGTATAATATCAAAAATGAGGTTTTCCTTAAAGACACAAAATGGTTGAATGATTTACGACTAAAAGTCAGTTATGGAACCACAGGTAATTCAGAAATAGGGAACTATGCTTCTTTAGGTATGGTAGCTGGTAGCGGCAAATATAACTATAATAATCAAAGTGGCTGGGTCATTGGCACAGTTGGTAACTCCGATTTAACATGGGAAACTTTGAAAAACTTTTCAACCGGTATATCTACCCGGGTATTCGATCGTTTGGATTTCAGTATTGAATACTATCGAAAGAAAACGGTTGATATGCTAATGGACGTACCCTTCTCACTCACTACCGGACATTCCACCGGTATGGGAAATGTAGGTACTCTCTTGAATACCGGAGTTGACCTGAATATGAATCTTGACCTTTTGAACACCAACAACTTCAGATGGAGCGTATATGCCAATTTCAACTATAATAAAACCAAAATAGAATCTCTGTTCAATGGGTTGGACGAACTGGCGTTTCCACAATATGGTTTGAAATATCAAGTAGGGCATGATCCCAATGAGTATTACTCGGTGTTATGTGCCGGAGTAGATCCCAGAGACGGTTCGCTCATGTACTACGACTTAAATGGTAATAAAACCAAGACATTCACCATGGATAACATGCAATTTACCGGAAAGAAAATGTTTGCTCCCTGTAGTGGTGGTTTCGGAACATCTTTGGGCTGGAAAGGAATAACCATGATGATAGATTTTTCATGGATAGGTGAAAGATACCTCATTAACAACGATCGCTTCTTTACAGAAAATCCAACCAATTCAAATATGGTTAACATGAATAAACGCATGCTCAGCATGTGGCAAAAACCTGGTGACATCACTGATGTACCGCGCTATGGCACTGCAAGCGAGAATTTACTTCGCACCAATTACTTTTTAGAGAATGCAGCGTTTGTCCGTTTAAAAAACCTGACTATAGCTTATGAATTACCCAAAAACATATTGAAGAAAACCAAAATCATAGAAGGAGTCAGAGTATTTGCTACCGGACGTAATCTACTCACATTCACCCAATTCTCTGGTATAGATCCGGAAATTGATTCGAACCTGGCATTAGGAGACTATCCCAACTCAAGGCAATACACAATAGGACTGGAAGTTAAATTTTAAAGAACTACAAATATATGAAAACATTAAAGTCAATTATATTAACCTCTATCTTAACACTAACACTGGTATCCTGTGATATGGACAAGTATCCTTATGACAAGATCCCTTTAGATAGTGCTGCCAAGTCATTTGCTGATTGCCAGAAATTGCGCACAGGGATGTACCGCGACTTGCGGATCATCGGAGTTTCAGTCAATGCACTGGCATCTGAAATACAAGCGGATGGCTTTATTCCGCTCTCTTACTTTGGCAATCAACTCGGAGCCATCTACCGTTGGGAAGCAAACGCCTCAGAAAGTACTTTTTCTACTGTATGGAGTAATTGCTACGTCACTATTGCCCAATGTAATTTACTCATTAAAAGCATAGAAAAACTTCAGGAGGAAGATATATTTGAGGTAAGTGAGCAACCAATAATAAAAAACTATCTCGGAGAAGCATATCTGATCCGTGCTATTGCTTACTCTCAGTTAGCTGAAAAATTCTGTGCAGCTTATGACCCGGCTACTGCAGGAAACCAATATGGTATCCCCTTGGTAGACGAATATGCTCCAACATCCGATAACACTAAATATCCTTCACGTGCTACTTTAGCTGCAACCTATGACTTTATCAAAGAAGATATCAGGTTGGCCAAAGAAAACCTAAGTGCTAAAGGAGCGCAATCATCGGAATACCTGACAGTAGATGCCCTAAGCGCATTCGAAGCACGAATAGCCTTACTAACCAAAGACTACGACACCGCCATTGAAAGCTCCGAAAGCTTACTTAAAAGTGCACGATATCCACTCATCAATAATGAAGCGAAACTCAAAGAGATGTGGAAAAATGATATTACTACGGAAGTAATCTGCCAACTATTCTGTTCTAAACAAGAATTGGCTCCTACTATTGGAAACTACTTCCTGGACGATATCAACGACAAACCGGTATTCCTCCCTTCTAAAGATGTCATCAACTCGTTCAGAGAGAAAGATATACGCATCAACTGTTATTTTGCTTTCAAAGAGATAGCTTTCTCAACAAATCAAAAACAGAGATTAATAGTCTTCACTAAATATCCCGGAAATCCGGAAATGTATGAAGGGGTTAATAACTATGTGAATAAACCCAAAATTTTCCGTATTGCAGAACAATATCTTATTACAGCCGAGGCCTATTACCTAAGAGGAGAAGCGGGTGACGAATCAATGGCCTATGATATATTATTTGAGTTAATGTCAGCTCGTGACGCCTCCATCCAATATGCACCGGTGACAGGATTGACCCTCAAAAATCTAATCCGTGCCGAACGAGAACGTGAGTTATTCGGCGAAGGATTCCGTCTTGTTGATTTAAAACGATACGGTGAAGAGTTCAGACGTCAAACACCTCAATCAGTACAACTATCCTATGAACTAGCTTTAGATCTGAATGTGAAAACGGATAACATACGTTGGGTATGGCCTATCCCTAAAGCGGAGATAGATGCTAATCCTCAAATTAAGAACCAACAAAACCCAGGTTACTAATCTCAACACATAAAATGAAACTGTTATGAATTATTTCAAATTACTAACCATATTCCTCTTATCATTTACTATGATTGCTTGTAGTAGTGATGAAGATTTTAATACCCAAGAGGCTACCGTTGAATTTCAATCGGCTGAAATTGAGGTAAAAGAGCTTACCTCTATCCTTAATCTACCCATCGTAGTAAAAGGAGAACGTAACGGACTCATAAAAGTACACGTCATCCTGAAAGAAAACAATAGCGGCTTTGAAAGTGAAAAAGCAATTCTCATAACGGAAGACCACCTATCCATTCCGATGCGGACAGAATCAGTAAATGTGGAAACCCTTCTTTCAATAGCCAACGAGCAAATAGTGCAGAATCGCTCTTTTTCAATAGCGATTGCAGATGTAGAAGGGGCAACTGCCGGTTCAATAAATACGTGCAAAATTAATATAGTAGAAAACAGTCCTATAGAAGGAAAATACTCGATGGAAGGAAAAAGCCAGCTTCCGACTCCAACCGGAGTGACAGGGTATGCATGTACTCTTACTTCTGTAGACAACACTTTCCAACAGATATATTTAGACTTTGGACACGGTGGAGCTGCTATTGCAGATGTAGAAGAAACAGGAAGTGAAGGAGAGTATAAATTGACTATAACCGCCAGCCAACCGGTAGGAATGTATAGTAATAACAGAGTCGAACTCACTCACAAACAGATATCAGGTGGTATGTGGGTTAAAACATCCGACCCTATAACAGGTATTTACAAAGACAAGGTAATCAGCTTTGAAGTTGGTCATGCTCTCGGTTTAGAAATTCCGGCTTTAAACAGTTGGTTAGGTCTTGTAGGCAGTTACACTGATGACAATGGAAAATCGGTTCCATTAAAGTTCATTAAACAATAAATAGATTACTCACAATTAAAAAAACATGCGCTTATGAAAAGATTATTACTTTTGTTGGCATTGCAATCAACAGCACTGGTGGCAATGGCCGAGGAGCCGGCAAAGCACCTCTTCTATGAAGACTTTGCAGCTGAAGAGAATTTCACCAATAATTGGGTGGTACTTGATAATAATAATGATAAATCAACCTGGCTGAATGACAGAGATAGTGAACCCGACGCAGATGGCGGAAAAGGAATAGCAAGGTATCAGTATAACAGCAAAAATGCAGCAGATGATTATCTTACTACAAAAAATCCTGTTACCCTGAAGGCCGGAGCTAATTGTATTTCTTTTTACTATCGCACATCATCGTCAACTAATTATCCTGAAAGGTTTGAAGTACTCTATGGAAAATCAAGCGACGTTACCACAATGACAGTCATAGCGTCTTTGATAGACAAAAAAACCAAGGAATGGGTTGCCAGTATCAACGACTTTGAAGTAGCAGAAGCCGGAGATTATTACTTCTCTTTTCATGCTATATCAGAAAAAAATAAAGGAAGTATCTACATAGATAATATAGCTATTGATGAAGGCAGCTTTAATGGAGTGCCGGATATTGCTTTGGAAAATCTGATACTTCCTCCTTCCGATTGTACATTGGGAAGTAGCCCTATCAAAGTAACTGTCAAAAACTTAGGAACAGGACCGATCAACGGTTTCAGCCTATATTATGAATTGGAAGATGAAGATATCAAAGTGACACAAGATTTCACAGAGGTAATAGCTCCAGATGCTTCATTGGATGTTACTTTTGCCACACCTGTTGATTTTTCATCTGTAGATCAAGGATACAATATAAAAGTAGTAGCTCAGTGCACAGGTCAAACGAATTTTGCCAATGATACGGTAGCGGGTCGTGTTATTAATCTATCACCTGCCCTATTACCGTTTGAATCCAACTTCGAGAAAGCCATTGATCTTCTAAACTGGAATCCTATAACCCCTAACGGTTGGATTTATAAGTCCGGAGCTTATAAAGCAGAAGTACCTTCTTCTTTATTATCCAGATGTATTCATATGGAACCGGGTAACTATCGCCTCAGCTTCAATTACAGTGCAGGAAGTGAACTGCTTATCGGAGGTATAAAATATGACCTGTTTAACATTACATTTGGAAAAAGTGGAAGTGATATAACTAACTGGAACGAATTAGGGAAATTCAAAGAATTTACTAATTATACTACAGTTAAGAAAGAGATAACATTTACTGTAACCGAAGAAGGTAACTATGGTATCAGCTTCAACGCAACCGAACTGTCTTATCTTGAAATATTCAGTATCAGCGTAAGTAAGATTTTGGAACATGATATTAAGGTAGAATCAATCACCAGCGAAGAGAAATATCCAAGAATGATTCCTCAATTCCACATCAAAAACACGGCACAGAAGTTTGAAGTAACTGTTGCAAACTATGGACAACAAGTTGAAAACAACATCAAACTGAACGTGAAAGCTTATGATGATGTTTTAGCAACTACCACCATCCCGACCTTGGCTGTAGGAGAAACGAAGAAGGAAACCTTCAATTTCAATCTGGACAATATAGTAAGCAGTAAAGAACAAGTACCTGCTTTCTCTGTCGAAGCTAGCATTACTCAGGATGACGACCTTACAAATAATACAGCTCAGCTTACAACGATTGTAACCGATTCTATTTATGCCTGGGATAACCCAGCCGATTTCAAATTTGGTGTAGGTAGTGGTAGTGGTCCCGTTGCATTTGGTGCAGCATTCACTATACTGAAAGAGGACGTATTGACCTCACTCAGCCTTGGTTTCATGCTTAAAGAAGAACAAGCCAACGATAAAATCACCCTGAACGTATATAAAATAAACACTAATAATAACTCAGAGATAGGAGCAACGATGGTTACCAAATCTGTACTCAGAGGTAAAGGTGGAGAAGAAATCGTTTACAAACTCCCTGAAACAAATCTTGCTCCCGGTAAATATATGTTTGAGGTAAAACAAGAAAGTGCAGTGAACATGGGATTAGTATGTGACCAATCAAAAGATGGATTAATTGCAGCATCCAAAAATGGATTCATGAGTGAACTACCGGGTTATGGTGCTCCTTATATCCGTCCAAACTTTGGAAAGAACGCTCCTACAGGTATTAAAAATAATACTACCATTAAAGCAGAGTTGTCACTTTATCCCAACCCAGCAAGTGAGCAGATCAATATCAAGACCAATGGAAGTCAGATTAAGAATATTGCAATTCATAATCTACTCGGACAAACAGTACTTACTGCTACAGGTAATGAAACATCAGAACAGAGTATGAATATCAACACACTTAGTTCAGGAACTTATCTGGTTGTAATCGCTACCGATGCAAAAACAGAAACAGTCAAACTGATCGTAAAGTAGGAATATTCTATAAATAAAAAAGCCAACCAGTCTCAGTGACTGGTTGGCTTTTTTATTTCTTTGAAATTCTATCGAATATATACTTAAAAGTAGAAGGAAATTTTTAATACCACTGTATATTACTCTGCGTCTGACTTCTTTGCTCCCACTTTAAATCCTGCAAAATACTTGCATTAGCACTAATCTTAAAGTTATAGTATTTCCAACGTCCGAAAGGAGAGAGACTTGCTGACATATTGAAACAGTGTAAGTCGCGAGAAATAGTCATTGACGTCTGAGTTACTTCTTTCGCCTGAAAATCGTAACCGGTACTAAAAGACACCTGCCAGTTATTTGAAAGCTTGATATTACCAGAGGCATTAATATTGTGCGTATAAGAAAACGGATAGCGCATTGAATGCACATTAATAGGTTTGCTCTGATCTTCACGAATATTAAATGAATAGTTCACACTCAAAGACCATGGCATCTTGAACACCTGATAACCATCAGCGTCCGCCTGTGCTTTCTCCACCTTTTTTGTGGTTCCGGTATCATTTCCAGCATCCATATCTTCGCTATCTTCCCCATTCTGATCCTTGTCTTTATCCTTCTGATCCTTGTCGTCTTTAGGACCAAACCACTTCTTCCAGGTTTCATTATTGAAAGTATAATTAAATGAAGATCCCCAACCGGAAAAACGTCCGAAACGTCCGTAAGACCATTCTGTACGGTCACCAGTCACAACCCTACCATCTTTATCAAACGTATAGGCATATGTAGCAAATGTAGAATTCAGATTGAAAGTATAGTTTTTCGTCAGTTTTAAGCGTAGACGCAAAGTAAGATCACTCCACGGTCTCTTCTCAGCAGCCATATTATAAGAAATATAACCTCCTAATTCATCGATCAGACTTATCTTTTTAATAGAGTCATTCCGGTCTTTAAACTTCATCTCTATATTGTTCGACAAATCAAAAGTCACTGTCCCCTGTTTCTCACGTGGTGCCGTACCGAACTGCTGACTGGTATAAGGAGAAAAATACGACATATTTCCATTGGCATCTTCATGTTCCTGCCAATACTTCCCAAACCCCGGTGCACCGCTCACACTTACCTGCGGAGTAACAACATGACGAATCTGTATCTCTTTCTTCTTCATAAAAATAGGCTTATACATACCATAAAGTTTGGTACTCAACCCCAAAGAGAAATTATAATTGGACACGCGGTTAAAACCATAAATAGTATCGGTAGCTACCCACTGACGCTTTTCTTCATCGTAATAATTATCAGTCTTGTGAGTATACCAACGTTCTGTATAATTGAATGACGGGGTCAGATTGAAATATTTGAAAAGGGTAAATGTAGCACTTACTGGTATGGTGTGCTGCATAGCATTTTTCCAATCCTTTATCAGATTTGATTTAAACAACCGATCATCTTTAGTTGTGATAGAATTTGTCAAACGACCGGTATATTGGAATGAAATTTTTTCATACCAACGCTCTGCACCTACTGCTTTTTTTCTCTTGAATGGGAAACGACGAGTCAATGAAATATTAAGATCAGGCAATGTCACTGCAATAGAAGAATCTCTCATAGTCTGCGAGATATTAGTAGTCCCCGACAATGTCAGACCAATATCTGGAAATGTACGTGAGTAACTGATACTTGATGTCTTCGTATTTTGAGTCAGCAACTGAGAATTGTATAAGTTACCAATGTTGGTACGCTCATAACTACTAGTTGAAAAATTTACACTCGCCGAGAAAGTAGCATTAGGGTTTGCTTTAGGATCCTGTCGGTGACTCCATACAATCTTAAAGTCTTTTGATACCGAATAGTCCGGCATATTCTTATCTCCCGTCTTTGTCACTTGATAATCGGCCATCAAAGAACCGGAAAACTTATAACGCTTGTTGTAATTCGTCTCCAACCCTAACCTCCACGAACCTTTCGTAAAGATATCACCTGTTAATTTCAAATCCATCAAATCACTGATAGCAAAGTAATATCCTCCATCCGATAGACCAAATCCACGGGCAGAATCATCAAGAACAGTAGGCATAATAAACCCAGAAGAATAACTACTGGAAAAGGGAAAGAAGAAAAAGGGTACAGCCAATGGTAACGGTACATCTTCCACCACCAGATAAGCAGGCCCCGTTACCACATTCTTTTTCGGACGGACTTTAGCTTTTGTTAGTTGAAGATAAAAGTGAGGATGATCATGATGATCACAGGTAGTATACCTACCATTCTGCATAAACAGTTCATCATCAGCGCCTTTCTTTGCATTATTACCGGTTACATATCCTTCACCCTGCTGACTGACAACGTTATTAATATATCCTTTTTTACTCTTAAAGTTGTAACGGATAGCCTCCGTATCATAAGAAGTATCACCGTCTTTAAAAACAGGCTTTCCGGTTTCTACTCCCAGTGAATCTTTCACACCACGAGCATACACCGTACTACTGTCCATATTCATGGTGATAATTTGTGCTCCCAACTCTACCTTCTGATAGTTTACCTTCCCATCTCCATAAAGATGAGCATATCCTCCTTCTTCAAAAACAATGGAATCGTTTGCAGAATAAATCACCGGAGCATCCAGTGGCTGTTTCTTAATGGGTTTAGCAACAACAGAATCTGTTCTGACCGAGTCAGTCGTCAAAGAATCTGCATTCAGAGCTGCCGGAGGGTTAAATGTCTCTACACCTCCTTCTACTCCCCTGTTTCGGCGACGTTGAGACATGGCCTCATCAGGAAGCACCAGTAAGACAAACAGTAGTATAAATGATATTAATGTATTTGCTTTCAATGGCGTCATTAACTAATAGTTTACGCTTGAAGGGGCAAAAGTACACAATCTTCATCAATTATACATCGGAATCTCTCTTTTTAATTATTTTTTAGTGCTACAAGAATAGCTCACACCAGCGATTGAAACGGCTCAATCCCTCCTCTCCATACTTCGCAATGCTTTTCCGGGCACCTTCTACCGTTTTTTCTCTGTCAAGATGGGTCTTTGAGTAGAATTTATCCGCAAAACATATTACCTGTTCTTCCATACTCACAGGAAGCATTTCGCGATGAGGAATCGGAAGCTGCTGACGAAGAATTTCCTTCAATGAAAGCCCGGCACCCGTATGTCTTTCACATACCAAAGCATGCAACGGAAAACCTTCTTTACGCATTAAATCCGCTCCCAGATAGCCATGGCAGATGTAAGGTTCTGTACCAAAACAATAAATAGGAGCAGCATCCGTCAGAAAGATACCAAGATCATGAAGCATGCCTGCTTCATAAAGAAATGTTTCATCAAGATTTAACTCCGGATGCCGCGCAGCTATCCACAGTGCTTTGTCGGCCACCGACTGGCTGTGTACTAATAAAATATGTTTCAATTCATTATCCTGCGGATAGTATTTATCAATTATATCAATCGGATTCATAACTTCACCTATTATAACTTGTAATAATCAATACAAATAGATATTTTTGTGCAATATTACTAAAAAATACCGAGATGCACCGAAAAATAATCTTCATTCTCACCAGCCTGTTTATCGGCATTAGCACCCTCTTTGCAGAAGGCACTCTCGTTACCGGAGCAGAACGTACCGAAGAATACCTGCCACTGCTGAAAGGGAAACGGGTAGGAATGGTAGTTAACCACACCTCCATTGTTGGTGAAGAACAAACCTGCCTGCTCGATACCCTTTTACAACTAAACATTAATGTAGTGAAAGTGTTCGCCCCGGAACACGGCTTCCGTGGCAATGCTGACGCAGGTGAAACGATAAAAGACGGAAAAGACAGTCGGACAGGAACTCCCCTCATCTCACTCTATGGGAATAATAAAAAGCCTACCATGCAACAATTGCAGGATATAGATATTATTATATTCGACATACAAGATGTAGGAGCACGATTCTATACCTATATCAGTACAATGTTTTATGTAATGGAGGCTTGCGCTGAGAATGGGAAAGAGATGATTGTACTTGATCGGCCCAATCCTTGCGACTATATAGATGGCCCCATTCTTCGTCCTGCTTTCCGTAGTTTTGTAGGTATATTGCCTATCCCTATACTCCACGGTTGTACCATTGGCGAACTGGCTCTCATGATAAATGGTGAAGGGTGGATAAATAAAACCCCGGACGCTTGCCGGTTGACAGTCATTCCCATGACGGGCTGGGAACACGGCCAACCTTATTCTCTTCCCATTAAGCCCTCGCCTAATCTGCCCAATGATCAGGCTATACGGTTATACGCTTCTCTCTGTCCGTTTGAAGCAACCCGTATCAGTGTGGGGCGGGGTACAACCTTCCCATTTCAGGTGCTCGGTGCACCGGATAAAAAGTATGGTGACTTTACATTCACTCCGCATTCACTACCCGGTTTTGACAAGAATCCCATGCACAAAGACCAACTGTGTTATGGAGAAGATTTAAGAAGAGTTGCCAATATAGATGGATTCACTCTACGTTACTTCCTGCGCTTTTACTGGAAATCAAATGCCGGGGGCGCATTCTTCGACCGGGCACGCTGGTTCGATCTTCTAATGGGTACAGATACTGTACGTAAAGAGATTTTAGCAGGAAAAAGTGAAACAGAAATACGGGCAGGATGGAAGACGGAACTGCAAAAGTACAAAGAAATGCGGGAAAAGTATCTACTATATTGATTCGGAACACGAATGTTTCATCTTGTTTCAATCCTTTGAGAAAATATTCTCAACGCATTGAAACTAAATTCTCACCGTATTGAGAAATCTTTCTCAATAGGTTGAAACAAAATTCTCAACTTAATGAAACAAAGCGAAACCTTAAAGGACAGCATATACTCCCTCCCATCAAACAATTAATAAACAACAATTATAGACACATAGCAATATGGAAACAATTCAAATACAATACTATCAATCCATATGCGGGAAGTTAATACTTAGATCTTTTGAAGAGAAGCTCTGCATGTGCGATTGGATGAATGAGGAACGTAGAGCAGTAATTGACAAACGACTACAGAACACACTACATGCTAAATATGAAATAGGAAATTCTGAAATAATAACGGAAGCAATGGCGCAATTAGATGAATATTTCTCTCGAAAAAGAACTGCATTTGATATTCCATTAGCCTTTATCGGAACAGACTTTCAAAAAGCCGTATGGAATGAATTACTTAATATTCCTTACGGAACAACCATATCTTACGCAAAACTATCGCAAAGATTAAACAATCCTAAGGCCATCCGTGCAGTAGCAGCAGCCAATGGTGCAAATCCCATTTCCATATTTGTCCCTTGCCACCGTGTTATTGGCAGCAATCACAAATTAACCGGATATGGTGGTGGGCTCGCAGCCAAAAAGATATTATTAGAATTAGAAGCAGGCATAAAATACCTACTGTAAGAATCACTATCCATTGCCCATGTAGACAATATCGCAATGCTTTCAGGTAGATTTCGTATAATACTTTTTCTCACATCAGCCCAAGCGGACTCTCTAACATTAAAATGTTTTGTCTGCAACAAATGCTGCTCCAGGATACACCTAAAATTGGTAACGTCATTTATTAAATGATAAAACGTATATCTGCTTTTCCGAATTATCATTAAAGGCTTCTTCTTCAAAACTTCCAAACTTGTGAAGAACATTAAATCCAGCGCATTCCAGATATAAATCTAATTCTTGAGGAAAAAACAATCTCATATCCATATTTTGGATTGAATGAAACTCACCATTTATAAAATAATGCCATTCGATACGATTTATTTGGGTTGCGCTTTCATAATGCATTATTTGTTTTATCAATACTTTTCTTCCATCGCTGGTTGTGTATTCAGCAACTACTTTTTGTTCTTTTTCGCCTTCAACAATATATTGAATATTAGGGTTAAAGCAATCAAGCAAAAATAAACCCCCTTCTTTGAGATGACTCTCAACCCTCTTTAACGCCTTAAATAAATCTTCATTTCTATATAAATGATGGATTGAATTGAATGGGATAAAAATAAAATCAAATTTTTCCTGCAAGTTTAATGTTCTAATATCTGCTTCAATGAAATTAATCTCTAATCCTGCTTCAGAAGCTTTTGCCTTTGCCTGTTCAAGCATGGATGAAGTGTAATCAACCCCACAAATATTGTATCCATCCTTTGCTATCGGAAGCGTAAGTCTGCCTGTGCCACAGCAGAGTTCAAGTATCCTCCTATCATCCTTATTTTCCGGCAACCACTTTTTGTAAAATTGCAAATCAGACAGGAAGGTGTTTAATCCATCATAAATATTTGCGTCATAAATCAAATCACCTACCTTATAATCTGCATTCATCTTGTCTCCCATATTATAAACAATTAACTATCAAAAATTTACACTTACTATTCAATCTCTTTCTTTCTCTTTTTCCACAACTGATAGCTATTGATAATGTTCTGCCACAAAACATAACTTCCCGGAGCAACGGAAGAAAGAGGGTTCAAATATGTGTGAGCCATCCAAATAGCTAAAATGGTATTCTTTTGCCCCAACGCCTGACCGCCACTAATGCGATCATTATACAAACTACCGAGTGTTTTTCCAAAAAAGAATTGCAGACAGCAAACTACCAAAGCTGCGAGAGCAATCATGATTTCAGTTATCCCATCTGCCGGATCATTAATTAAAGAAGAGAGAGTCTGTGCAGTAACAATAGCAAGAGATACAGCCCAAAGATAGAATGCCAGTTCATGATAATTCAACAACGTACGGTGTACGCGAGGTACAAAACGTTGTAAAAACCATGCAACTAAAAAAGGACAAATCAATAAAGGAAAAACTTTACTCAATATCAACAAAAACGAATCAAAAAAACTAATATCAGCATGCGCCTCAATCAATGGAAACAAAACCGGAACAGCAATAGCAGTACCAATATTACCAATCAATGTATAAGTAGTCAAACTGGCAGCACTCCCACCCAATTTGGAAGTAATAACAGCAGCCGCAGTAGCTGTAGGGCAAATAACACAAACCATTGCTCCTTCTGCTACAATTTTATTAAAACGGAAAAAGAGTAAATAAACAGCAATAGCCCCAAAAATCTGAATCAAAAGTAACCATAAATGTAGAGGCTTCGGCTTTAAATCACGAGGAGACACCTTACAAAAAGTGAGTAGTAACATGGTAAAAATAAGTACCGGAGTCAAGAAAGAAAGAGTGATAAATAATGGATAACCAATGGCCCCCACCAACATGGCAATGGGCAACGTCCAATTCTTCAGGAACTTAAGCATCGCTATATCATTTATAATTTCAAAACACAAAGTAACAACGAATCATGGAAATAAACCCATGAAATATGGAAAAAAATACAAAACTTAATAGTGAATAGTAAGTTTTCAGCAAAATTCTGCTACATTTGCATCGTCATTCCAATAAAATGAGACGTCATAGATACTACATATTATATACATTCATTTGCCTTTGGCTACTTAGCTCCCCGCTTTGTATCAGTAATTCATGGGCAAAAGACTTTGTTGTCGTAATTGACGCCGGGCATGGCGGGCATGATCCTGGAGCCGTAGGTAAGATTTCTAAAGAAAAGAATATCAACCTGAACGTTGCATTAAAACTGGGAAACATGATCAAAAAGAACTGTGATGACGTGAAAGTAATCTTTACCCGCACTAAAGATGTATTTATCCCACTGAATCGTCGTGCAGAAATAGCTAATAATGCCAAAGCCGACCTGTTTATTTCCATACATACCAATGCATTAGCCAATAATCGCACCGCTAAAGGCGCATCAACCTGGACGCTCGGTCTTGCCAAATCGGACGCTAACCTCGCTGTTGCACAACGTGAGAATTCAGTAATCCTTTACGAAAGTGATTATAAAACCCGTTATGCCGGCTTTAACCCCAACTCGGCTGAGTCGTATATCATCTTTGAATTTATGCAGGATAAATATATGGAGCAAAGTGTACATTTGGCTTCCCTGATACAAAAACAATTCCGCCATACCTGCAAGCGTGTAGATCGCGGAGTACACCAAGCCGGATTTCTTGTACTAAAAGCAAGCGCTATGCCAAGTATTCTGGTAGAACTGGGTTTTATTTCAACTCCTGAAGAAGAGCGCTATCTCAACTCCGAAGAAGGAACCGGTACATTAGCTAAAGGAATCTATCGTGCTTTTCTTACTTATAAAAAAGAACATGAGATTCGTCTGACAGGTGTCAGCCGTACCATCATCCCTGATGATGAAGAGATGTCTGAGAACGAACTGGCAGCCCAACAGCCTAAAGAAGAAAAACCAGACAGTGCACCAGACCAAACGGAGTTGGTAGCACAAGCCAAACCACAGCAACGTCCTATCACAGTAGAAAGTGCAACAAATAGTGGAGAAATAACGTTTAAAATACAGATACTAACTTCGTCAAGTCCGCTGACCAAAAACGATAAACGTTTAAAGGGATTGAAAGACGTAGATTATTATAAAGAAAAAGGATTGTATAAGTACACTTATGGAGCCTCAACCGATTATAATAAAGTATTAAGAAATAAACGTGCTATTACAGATAAGTTTAAGGATGCTTTTATTATAGCTTTCCGGGATGGAGAAAAAATGAATATTAACGCAGCAATTGCAGAGTTTAAAAAGAAACGAAATAAATAGAGAACAGAAATGAAATACATTACAAAAGAAGTCAGAATAGGAATAGCGGGAATCATTGCCCTGTGTATACTCGTTTACGGTATCAACTATCTGAAGGGAATCAATATGTTCAAACCTTCAAGTTATTTCTATGTAAAATTTCAGAATGTAAACGGATTGGCTAAATCAAGCCCCGTTTTCGCTGATGGAGTACGCGTCGGTATTGTACGTGACATTTATTATGATTATAACCAAGCTGAAAATGTAATAGTAGAAGTAGAATTGGATACAGAGCTCCGCATCCCTAAAGGAAGTTCTGCCGAATTGGTATCCGAATTGATGGGAGGAGTAAGAATGAATATCCTTCTGGCAAACAATCCCCGGGAAAAATATGCAGTAGGAGACACTATTCCAGGTAAATTGAACAACGGTATGATGGAAAGCGTAGCTGCACTCATGCCGCAGATAGAACAAATGTTGCCGAAACTGGATTCCATTATGATCTCTTTAAATAACATTCTGAATAATCAGAGCATTCCCGCTACACTACACTCTGTAGAAAAGACTGCTGCTAATCTTGAAGTAGCAAGTGGACAACTAAAGGTATTAATGGGACGTGATATTCCACAGCTAACAGGTAAACTAAATACAATCGGAGATAACTTTATTACTATTAGTGGAAACCTGAAGGAAATTGATTATGCTGCTACGTTCAAAGAAATTGAACAAACACTGGCCAACGTAAAAATGGTTACAGAAAAGCTAAACAGCAAAGACAATACAGTAGGATTGTTACTAAACGATCCACAATTTTATAACAATCTGAATGCAACAACTGCTAATGCTGCAAGCCTACTTGAGGACTTAAAAGAACACCCCAAACGGTATGTGCACTTCTCTTTATTCGGAAAGAAAGATAAGTAAGAAATTAGCGTTATATAGATTTTATCTAAATAGCGTCGTATTCAATTACAAGTCTTAAAAGCTTTGAAAAGTGCATAGACAGACTGAAAGAAATAAAATATAGAAATGCTTATTTAAATATCTTACTCCTTTGATAATACTATAACACTCTCACAGACAGAATATTATAAAAAAGCAATAGTACCAACAATGGGACTATTTTATCGAAGGATCATAAGTATCTGAAAGTAAAGGCATTATTCTTTCAGTGAGAAATACAAGAAAAAATAGATTTGTTTTTCTCAAATAAGATTCCCAATTTTGCAAACGTAGAAGTTTTGCTTAATTAATAAATGTATTATAGCCATTATGAGTGAATCCAATCATGTCGGGCTGTGGAACCGCTGTCTTGAAATAATTAGAGACAATGTTCCCGAATCGACATATAAAACTTGGTTTGTTCCCATCGTACCATTAAAATATGAGGACAAAACGTTAATCGTACAAGTACCCAGCCAGTTCTTCTATGAATTTCTGGAAGATAAATTTGTGGACTTGTTACGAAAGACTTTATATAAAGTCATAGGCGAAGGAACCAAGTTAATGTATAATGTAATGGTAGACCGGACTTCAATACCGAATAAAACGGTAAATCTTGAAGCCAGCAACCGCTCTATAGCCGTGCCACAAACAAGTGTAATTCGTGGTAGTGGCAATAAAGCACCGAACCTATTACATGCTCCGGCACCACAAGATCTGGACCCACATTTAAACCCCAACTATAATTTCGAAAACTTCATTGAAGGATACAGTAACAAACTGTCGAGAAGTGTTGCTGAAGCCGTAGCTCAAAATCCAGCTGGTACTGCCTTCAACCCCTTGTTCTTACATGGTGCATCAGGGGTAGGAAAAACTCACCTAGCCAATGCCATCGGAACAAGAATAAAAGAACTGTATCCTGGGAAAAGAGTATTGTATGTATCAGCACATCTTTTTCAGGTACAATATACCGACTCTGTTCGTAATAATACTACAAACGATTTCATCAACTTCTACCAGACAATCGACGTACTGATTATTGACGATATTCAAGAATTTGCAGGCGTTACCAAAACGCAGAATACTTTCTTTCATATTTTTAATCACCTGCACCAAAACGGCAAGCAATTGATTCTTACTTCCGACCGGGCACCCGTATTATTACAAGGAATGGAAGAACGCCTTCTTACCCGTTTTAAATGGGGAATGGTGGCTGAACTTGAAAAGCCAACAGTAGAATTACGTAAAAATATTCTGCGTAATAAAATTCATCGTGATGGTTTACAGTTCCCTCCTGAAGTTATTGAATATATTGCAGAGAATGTTAATGAGAGCGTACGCGACCTTGAAGGTATCGTTATTGCTATCATGGCGCGTTCTACTATCTTCAATAAAGAAATAGATCTCGATCTGGCGCAACACATTGTACGTGGCGTTGTTCGTAATGAGGCTAAAAGCATTGGTATTGATGATATCATCAATGTGGTATGCAAACATTTTGGATTAGATACTACTGCCATCCATACTAAATCACGAAAAAGAGAAGTGGTACAAGCTCGTCAGGTAGCAATGTATCTAGCCAAAACACATACAGATTTCTCTACTTCAAAGATTGGCAAGTTTATTGGCAATAAAGATCATGCAACCGTACTCCATGCCTGTAAAACCGTAAAAGGACAGTGCGAAGTGGACAAAAGCTTCCGTTCTGATCTGGAGAATATAGAAGCATTACTAAAAAAGAAAGGAAATTAGATAAAAAGAGAGAGACAGTATCAATTATAAGTATTGTCTCTCTTTTTTATTGCCTACATAAATCCTTGTTGTTTCAATACCTTCAACAGATTCTCAGACATAAACTCATTATCCTTTTTTGTATAACGGACATCTGTAAACACCTGAGCCAACGTTTCTTTCCGGTTTTCTTCTACAAATTGTTTACTTTCAGGCAACGACTCCTTGTAAGCATACAGTTTATCAATATCCTTCTCCGTATAATCATGATAATATTCCTCATGAATAGCAGCCTCTAAAGGCAACCGGTCTACTTGAGCAGGAATACCATCGGGATAACCTACCGTCACTGTAGTAATCGGGAAAACAAGTTCCGGAAGCTTCAAGGTATCAATAATCATTTGTGGATTATAGGTAGTAGTACCCAAATAGCAAATACCCAATCTTGCTTCTTCTGCCAATGTGCAGAAAGTTTGTGCTACTAGCAATGTATCCATCGCCGCATTCATAAATGACATCAAGTTATTATATCCCGGTATTGCTTTACGCTGTTCGCACCATTTTGTAAAACGGCGAAAATCTGCGCAAAATGTAAGTACTACCGGTGCTCCTTTCACCATTGGTTGATTAAAGTGTGCAGGAGAGAGTTTTTCTTTTATTTCGCTGTCACGTGTGATAACAACGCTATATAACTGCATTCCTCCCATAGTAGAAGCGCGAAAAGAAGCTTCAAGCAAATCATTTAACAAATCAGATGAAATATCTTTTTGTAAGTACTTTCTGATTGTTCTTCTGTTCTTAACGGTCTCAATCATATCTTTTTTCCTGCAAAGATATAAAAAGAATTTTTATTTTGCTATTTACACTAAATAGATTAATTTTCTTTTTGGAAAACTTCAAGCATCGAACAAAACAATCATTTTATTGTTTATCAATAGCTTACCATTTAGAAATGGAAAACTTGCAGCCAGTCAGCAATTTATCTCATTTTTATTTTGATATACCAAAAAACATTCATAGCTTTGCAGCACGTTTGTTAATGATAAGTAAGCTTCTACACATTTTCTTATTTATTAAAGTAATCTAAGACACATACCAACGTGGAAAAACAAATTTATTCTTACGAAGAATCCTTTAAAGAATCTTTACATTATTTCAAAGGAGACGAACTTGCTGCTAGAGTTTGGGTAAACAAATACGCAGTCAAGGATTCTTTCGGAAATATTTACGAGAAATCTCCGGAAGACATGCATTGGAGAATTGCAAATGAAGTGGCACGTATTGAAGCCAAGTACGCAAATGGGCTTAGTGCAGAAGAGTTATTCAATCTGCTCGACCACTTTAAATACATTGTTCCCCAGGGTAGCCCAATGACAGGTATTGGCAATGACTATCAAGTAGCTTCATTATCCAACTGTTTCGTAATTGGAGTAGATGGTGCAGCCGACTCTTATGGTGCCATCATCAAAATTGACGAAGAGCAAGTACAATTAATGAAAAGACGCGGAGGTGTAGGTCATGATCTTTCACATATCCGTCCTAAAGGCTCTCCGGTAAAAAACTCGGCACTGACTTCCACCGGGTTGGTTCCTTTCATGGAACGTTATTCTAACTCCACCCGCGAAGTGGCACAGGACGGACGTCGGGGCGCATTAATGTTGAGCGTATCTATCAAACATCCGGATTCAGAAGCATTCATTGATGCCAAGATGACGGAAGGAAAAGTAACCGGAGCGAATGTTTCCGTAAGACTGGACGATGCATTCATGCAGGCCGCAGTAGAAGAGCAACCTTACATACAGCAGTATCCGATTGATTCGGCCAATCCAACCACCACTAAAGAAATTGACGCTTCTACCTTATGGAAAAAGATAGTGCACAATGCATGGAAATCTGCAGAGCCGGGTGTATTGTTCTGGGATACAATTATTCGTGAGTCTGTACCCGATTGTTATGCGGACTTAGGATACAAAACCATTTCGACCAATCCGTGCGGCGAAATCCCCTTATGCCCTTATGATTCTTGTCGCTTGTTGGCTATCAACCTTTATTCATATGTAGTTAATCCGTTCAAGCCGGATGCTTACTTCGATTTCGATCTGTTCAAGAAACATGTGGCACTTGCACAGCGTATCATGGATGATATTATCGATCTTGAACTTGAAAAGATTGAGCGTATCATGAAGAAGATAGACGAAGATCCTGAAAATGGTGAAGTAAAACGTACCGAACGCGAACTATGGGAAAAGATCTATAAGAAAAGCGGTCAGGGAAGACGTACCGGTGTAGGTATTACAGCTGAAGGTGACATGCTTGCCGCATTGGGTCTGCGATACGGTACTGAAGAAGCTACGGAATTCTCCGAAGAAGTTCACAAGACTGTGGCTCTTTGCGCTTACCGCTCATCAGTAGAAATGGCTAAAGAGCGTGGTGCTTTTGAAATATACGATACAGAACGCGAAAAGAATAACCCATTCATCAACCGTTTGCGTGAAGCAGATCCGGAACTGTACGAAGAAATGAAAAAGTATGGACGCCGTAACATAGCTTGCCTCACTATTGCTCCAACCGGAACAACAAGTCTGATGACGCAAACAACTTCGGGTATAGAGCCTGTGTTCTTGCCTGTATACAAACGTCGCAGAAAAGTAAATCCGAACGATACCAATGTCCATGTTGACTTTGTAGACGAAACAGGAGATGCTTTTGAAGAATATATCGTATTCCATCATAAGTTTGTGACCTGGATGGAAGCTAACGGATACGACCCAGCTAAACGTTATTCTCAGGAGGAAGTCGACGAACTGGTAAGCAAATCACCCTATAATAAAGCTACTTCTAACGACGTAGACTGGTTAATGAAGGTAAAGATGCAAGGACGTATCCAGAAATGGGTAGACCACTCCATCAGTGTAACGATTAATCTGCCGAACGATGTAGACGAGGATCTCGTAAACCGTTTGTATGTGGAAGCTTGGAAATCGGGCTGTAAAGGTTGTACAGTATACCGTGACGGATCACGTTCAGGAGTATTGATCTCTGCCAAACCAGAAAAGAAAGAGGGTCTGCCTCCCTGCAAACCACCTACTGTAGTCGAAACCCGCCCATCTGTATTGGAAGCCGACGTAGTACGTTTCCAGAATAATAAAGAGAAATGGGTAGCATTGGTAGGTCTGCTCGATGGACACCCTTATGAAATATTCACCGGTCTGCAGGATGATGATGAAGGTATCTTCATTCCGAAGAGTGTCGTTTGCGGACGTATTATTAAGAATGTAGACGAAAACGGAAACAAACGCTATGATTTCCAGTTCGAGAACAAGCGCGGATATAAGATGACAATCGAAGGTCTGTCCGAGAAGTTTAACAAGGAATACTGGAACTATGCAAAACTGATTTCCGGAGTGCTTCGTTACAGAATGCCAATTGAACAGGTTATCAAACTGGTAGGTTCGCTGCAACTGGATAGTGAAAATATCAATACCTGGAAAAACGGTGTGGAACGTGCATTGAAGAAATATATCCAGGATGGTACGGAAGCCAAAGGCAAGAAGTGCCCGAACTGCGGAAACGAAACACTGGTTTATCAGGAAGGATGCCTGATATGTACGACGTGTGGGGCTTCAAGGTGTGGGTAAATTGATATTCTTTCTTTTGCCTTGATGCAAAAGAAAGAACCAAAGAAAAGATCAAGGCTGCATTTACTTCGCTACAAAACTCCGGTAAAAAGCTAAAGGGGCTCGAACTCGCTTCGCTCAGACAATCGCCCCTTTGACGCTTTTTGCCGGAGTTTTGTTTAACGCTACGTAAATGAGGCCGAGGAACCATTCGGCAGGAATGCACTAATATAGTATGAATGAGATTAAATTATGGAGCGATTTATTTGCTATCTGTTACAGAATAAAAGATAAATAGGTTCTAAAGTTCTATATGTAAATAGGATCTCAAAACATAACCCAAATCCCCCCGGTCCTGCCATAACCGCTGCGGCCTCATTTTTTCTCCGTTAAGCGAATGCCCGTAGCGGAGCGTTAAAAAGGGACGATTGTCTGAGCGAAGCGAGTTCGAGCCCCTTTAGCGAAACGAAGGAAGTGAGTAGGAGAAAAAATGCAGCCTTGATCTTTTCTTTTGCATCAAGGCAAAAGAAAAGTACATCCCAACACAAACGTTTGCATAACATTTTAAATTACTTCTAAGAATTCAGATACACAATATATAAAAAGAATGTCTTATACTTGCATAATCAATCGTTCATAATCAAAATCTAATATATATGATAGTATCATTTAATATTGAATATCGTACCAGCTGGGGAGAAGAAGTAAGAGTCACGGGCTCCATCCCCGAATTGGGAGAAGACAATCCCGAATACTCCATTCCCCTTCGCACTGTAGATGGAATTCACTGGACAGCAGAGACTGAAATACAAGTCCCTAATGAAAAATTTGTGAACTATAGTTATCTCATCTGGCAAGACGGAAAAGTGGTCCGCAATGAGTGGAACAGTTTTCCCCGCCGCCTATATCTAACAGATGACAGTAAGAAAAGATACTGCATCAATGACTGTTGGAAGAATCTTCCGGAACAGCAGTACTTCTATAGTTCAGCTTTTACCGAATCATTGCTGGCACATCACAGTAGAGCAGGCGTACCTCAAAGTTACAAAAAAAGCTTAGTGATAAAAGCATATGCTCCACGCATCAACGAAGACTATTGTGTGGCTATCTGCGGCAATCAGAAAGTATTGGGCGATTGGAATCCTGACAAAGCATTGTTAATGAGTGATATCAATTTCCCAGAATGGCAGGCTGAGATGGATGCAAGCAAACTTAAATTCCCGCTGGAATACAAATTCATTCTCTACAATAAAAAGGAGAAACGTGCCGAAACATGGGAAAATAATCCAAATCGCTATATGGCTAACCCGGAATTGAAAGCGAACGAAACGCTTGTCATCTCCGACCGGTACGTCTATTTTAATATCCCCGCATGGAAAGGTGCCGGCGTTGCTGTGCCCGTATTCTCGTTAAAATCAGATAAGAGCTTTGGCGTAGGAGACTTCGGAGACCTGAAACGCATGGTTGACTGGGCTGTAAGTACGAACCAGAAAATAGTACAGATCCTGCCAATTAACGATACGACGATGACTCACACCTGGACGGACTCTTATCCGTACAACAGTATCTCTATCTATGCTTTTCACCCCATGTATGCCGATCTCAAAAAGATGGGTACACTGAAAGACAAAGAAGCAGCTGCCGCCTTTAATCAAAAGCAGAAAGAGCTGAATGCACTTTCTACAATTGACTACGAAGCAGTGAATCAGACAAAGTGGGAATACTTCCGTCTTATCTTCTGCCAGGAAGGTGAAAAGGTGTTAGCTTCCAAGGCATTCAAGAAATTCTTTGAAGCCAACAAAGAGTGGTTGCAACCATACGCTGTATTCAGTTATCTGCGCGATGCTTTCAAAACGCCTAACTTCCGCGAATGGCCCCGCCATAACGTATACAACGCAGAGGAGATAGAAAAGATGTGCCAACCGGGAGCTGTCGATTATCCCTTTATCTCAATCTATTTCTATATCCAATTCAACCTACATCTGCAATTGCTTGAAGCGACTACATATGCCCGCGAAAACGGGGTAGTACTGAAAGGTGACATTCCTATCGGTATCAGCCGTAACAGTGTGGAAGCCTGGACGGAGCCCTACTATTTCAACCTCAACGGTCAAGCCGGTGCCCCACCCGATGACTTCTCTGTAAACGGCCAAAACTGGGGATTCCCAACCTATAACTGGGATGTTATGGAACAAGATGGTTACAGCTGGTGGATGAAACGTTTCCGTAAAATGGCGGAATACTTCGATGCCTACCGTATCGACCACATTTTAGGTTTCTTCCGTATCTGGGAAATACCGATGCATGCCGTTCACGGACTATTAGGACAGTTTGTACCCGCCCTGCCAATGAGCCGGGAAGAGATAGAAAGTTATGGACTTCCTTTCCGTGAAGAATTCCTGAAACCTTATATACACGAATATTTCTTAGGACAAGTGTTCGGACCACACACCGATTATGTAAAACAGACATTTATCGAGCCAACTGATACCTGGGAGGTATACCGTATGCGTGATGAGTTTGACACGCAACGTAAAGTAGAAGCCTTCTTTGCCGGAAAAACAGACGAGGATAGTATATGGATTCGTGACGGACTGTACGCACTGATCAGTGATGTATTGTTTGTCCCCGACCGTCAGGAAGCAGATAAATACCACCCGCGTATCAGCGTACAACACGACTTTATCTACCGTTCGCTGAACGACTGGGAAAAAGCTGCCTTCAACCGTTTGTACGATCAGTATTACTATCATCGCCATAACCAGTTCTGGCAGCAGCAAGCAATGAACAAGTTGCCACAGTTGACACAATCTACCCGTATGTTGGTATGCGGTGAAGATCTCGGCATGATCCCCGACTGCGTCCCTTGGGTAATGAATGACCTGCGTATTCTCAGTCTTGAGATACAGCGCATGCCAAAGAATCCAACTTATGAATTCGGTCATTTGAATGAATATCCGTACCGTTCTGTCTGTACCATCTCAACGCACGACATGTCTACTTTACGTGGCTGGTGGGAAGAAGATTATCAGCAGACACAGCGTTACTACAACACCATGCTTGGTCATTACGGCGCTGCTCCGGCAGTAGCTACTCCGGAATTGTGCGAGGAAGTAGTCCGCAACCACCTGTACAGTAATTCCATCCTCTGTATCCTCTCTTTGCAGGACTGGTTGGCAATAGATGGAAAATGGCGTAATCCAAACGTACAGGAAGAACGTATCAATATACCTGCCAACCCACGGCACTATTGGCGCTATCGCATGCATCTGACGCTGGAACAGCTGATGAAAGCAGAAAGCCTGAACGAGAAAATAAAAGAGTTGATTAAACAGACAGGAAGAAAGCCGGAAAAATAAACTCCTGTCATCTCCTGATTTTCATAAAAAGCGCCTCTCCCTATTAAATCAATCCGGGAGAGGCGTTGTTATTATCAAGATATCCTGTATCTTTGCGGCCATAAAATGAGACAAACACAACAATGGAAGATAACAAAAGCAAACGCATTGACTTTGTAGACCTCACCAAAGGCGTTTGCATCATTCTGGTAGTTATGGCCCACATTGGCGGAGCATTTACCAAGTTTGATGAAGACTCCATGGTATCTTGTTTCCGCATGCCGCTTTATTTCTTCATATCCGGTATCTTCTTTAAATCTTATGAAGGCTTCTCAGGTTTCTTCCTTCGTAAAATCAACAAGCTACTTATCCCATTCACTTTTTTTTATGTCGGAGCTTTTCTGCTAAAGTATGTCGTATGGAAAATAGCCCCCGGTGTATTTCATCTGCCGGTACAATGGAGTGAATTACTTGTTGTGTTTCACAGGCACGATTTAATCAAGTTCAATCCTCCTATCTGGTTTCTGATTGCACTGTTCAATTGTAATATTCTATTCTATTTACTCCATTTCTTACGAGACAGACACCTGAAACTGGTATTTGCCCTCACTCTACTCATCGGAGCAATCGGTTTCTTTATGGGAAAATACCGTTTTGAGCTGCCACTGTATATAGATGTGGCCATGACAGCTCTGCCATTCTACGTTGCAGGTTTCTGGATACGCCGTTACAATTTCTTTCTCTTTCCGCATCGGCTCGACAAGCTGATCCCGCTGTTTATCATTGCCGCACTTGCCATCATGTATTTCGTTGCTTTCACCCCAGGGATGCGTACCAACAGTTATCATGGCAATATCTTCCAGTTCTATATAGCCGCTTTTGCCGGTATCTTTATGATTATGTTGCTGTGCAAGAGGGTGAAGCACATACCTGTAGTCTCTTACTTAGGACGTTATTCGGTAATCACGCTTGGTATTCACGCACCGATACTTCATTTTTCCGGTCAACTCGTATCACGGTATATTCATAACGAATGGGCATTAGCCTTCACACTACTATTCATAACATTGGGCATCTGCATTGCCGTAACGCCTTTCTTCCTGAAAGTAATGCCCCAGGTGGTGGCGCAGAAAGATTTGATAAGAATCAGGTAAGAGTTCTATCCGGTTTGTTGTATCTTTGTAAAAGTATTCATCTTTTCAAGCCTAAATACAGTCATGAATATAAACGCCAGTTATATACATTTAGAGAATATACTCTTCTTTGCCCATCACGGAGTAGCTACACAAGAAACGATTGTGGGGAATGAGTTTTATATCAATCTGAGATTAAAAGTCGACTTCGCACACGCCATTACGACAGATGCAGTAGAGGATACTGTGAGTTATGCCGACGTATATACCCTATTGAAAGAAGAAATGGGAATCCCCTCCAAGCTGTTGGAACATGTATGCGGACGTATTGCAGAAAGATTATTCCGGGATTTTCCTGCCATTGAAGAAGTAGAAATAAAGTTGTCCAAACGGAATCCACCCATGGGAGCAGATATTGATGCGGCAGGTGTGGAGATGTTTTGCACCAGAGCATGAGAGATAATGAGGAAGAATTTCACCCCATCATTGAGTACTTTTCCCCGGCTCCGGGGAGGAATATCCTCGGCTCCGGGGAGGAGTGTCCTCGGCTCCGGGGAGGAAGCTGTTCCCCGGAGCCGGGAATGTCAGTCAAAAATCAATTGAATTCAGCACGGGGATAACGCAGAAGGGAACCCATTTTTGAGTCCCCCATCGCCTGCCGAACCTCCCCGTGCGGGAAGCACTATTTCTTTTTCTTTCGTTTCTTTACTGATTCTACGGCTTCGGTCACTACCGGTTTGTTTTCAAACCGCTTCGTATAGCCGGAATAATCGGGATGAGTCCGTTCATAATCGGGATCCATAAACAGAGGACTTGATATGATATGATCAGCTGTAGAACGGTTGCAGCAGAATACAATGTTCTCCACACCGGCCAGACGGGTCAATGCTTTCACATCCGTGTCGTGTGGTTGCAGCGTCATCGGATCGGTAAAGAAGAACAGATAATCGATCTCTCCGTCCACAATACGCGAACCCATCTGCTGGTCACCTCCCAGCGGACCGGATTTCAGAATCGTAAAATCCCATTCAACATCGGGATGTTTCTCTTTCAATGCTTCAAGAATCAGCGTACCGGTCGTTCCCGTACAATAGAACTTATGTCCCATCAACAGTTCTGAATTCCAGAGCACCCATTCAATCAGATCTCTTTTCATGGCATCATGTGCCACAAGACCTATTTTCCTTACTAACTTTTTTTCCATTTGCGTTATCCTTTAAAGTCAGACAATTGGGAGAAACGTTTCCGTCCCTTCACATAAAACTGCCACAAGATACTGCTTTTTATTCGTTCGGGAATAGAATCGACATAAGTTTTTCTCAGATTTTCTTCACGGGCTTTCAAGAAATAAGAACGAAGCCGTTTATATTCACTCCGTGCATGAAACACTGCCTTTACATTATCCAACTGCCCTTTCAGTAAGTATTGAAGGGCGGCTAGATAGTCGAGAAAAGCCCGTACGCGCATCACCTTATTCAACTCCTGTGGAGGAAGATTTTTATAAAGCATGACAAGATTATTACGAAAATTGAGATAAGTCTTCCGCGGGCTCTCTTTTTTCAGCGTTGCCGCCCCCACATGATAGACAACACTTTGAGGGATACAAACAATACTCTTCCCGCGTGAGCGAAGCCGCCAGCAAAGATCTATCTCTTCCATATGGGCAAAAAAGCGGGCATCGAGTCCACCTGCATCCATATAATCCGCCCGGCGGATAAACAAAGCTGCTCCCGTAGCCCAAAATACCGGAGTAATCGTATCATACTGTCCCCGGTCCTCTTCCACTTCATTCATCACACGTCCCCGGCAAAAAGGATAGCCGTAACGGTCTATGTATCCACCGGCTGCACCGGCATATTCAAACATCTGCTTCTGTCGCCAACTACGTATTTTGGGCTGGCAGGCAGCTACTTCAGGATGAGCATCCATATAGCTGACAAGTGGTTCGAGCCAATTCTCCGTTACTTCTACATCCGAATTAAGCAGAACCACATATTCCGCATCCACCTTTTGTAAAGCAAGATTGTATCCTTCTGCAAAGCCGTGATTCTCTTCCAACAAGATCAAACGAGCCATTGGGAAATCATCCCGAAGCATGGCGACCGAAGAATCCGTAGAGCCATTATCGGCCACACAAACCTCTACATCATCCCTATCGGAATGGCAAAGCACCGACGGAAGAAAAGAGCGGAGCATGTCACAACCGTTCCAGTTTAATATAACAACAGATATCTTTTTCATAGTCTTTATAGAATAGTGCCTTTCAACGCTGTACCATCTTCATTAAGCTCTCCCAACAACACATCGACCATTTTATTATCCAACGAAGGATCATTTTCCACTTCTACCCGGATATAATTGGCCGTAAAACCATGCATCGGCATGCCCGCCTTGGTCTTTTCCATAAGTACAGGCATTGTCTGCCCGATGTGACGGACATAAAAAGCCTGCGTTTTTTCGTCCGAAAGAGTTAGCAATCTTTGGCTACGCTTATGTTTTTCTTCGGGAGCCACCACATGATCTATCTTCAAAGCCTGTGTACCGGGACGTTCCGAATAACTGAATACATGCAGCTGGGTCACGTCCAATCCGGCAATAAAGCGGTAGGCATCTTCAAAATATTCATCCGTTTCACCACGTGTACCCACAATTACATCTACTCCAATAAAGGCATCGGGCATCACTTCCTTGATCTTCTTTATTTTGGAAGCAAACAAAGCCGTGTCATAACGCCGCCGCATTAACTTCAGTACATCATCCGATCCGGACTGTAAGGGTATATGGAAATGTGGCATGAATCTGCGGGAATGGGATACGAACTCAATAATTTCATCCGTCAGCAAATTGGGTTCTATGGAAGAAATCCGATAACGCTCAATGCCTTCCACTTCATCCAGTGCTTTCACCAGATCAAAAAAAGTCTCTCCGGTAGTCTTACCAAAATCACCAATATTCACACCTGTAAGTACAATCTCTTTTCCACCTTCGGCAACAGCCTGACGGGCTTGTTCTACCATAGAAGCAACCGTTCCGTTCCGGCTCCGCCCACGGGCAAAGGGAATCGTACAATAAGAACAGAAATAATCACAGCCATCCTGTACCTTCAAGAAAAAGCGGGTACGATCTCCGCGTGAGCATGAAGGTGCAAACGAACGAATATCTTTTGCAGCCGTTGTATGCGCTTCTCCGGCTTCATGCTTTTGCAAATCGCCCAAATACTGAAGCAGGTCCTTCTTTTGCTCAGCACCTAACACAACATCAACTCCCTCAATCTTCGCCACATCGCCCGGTTTAAGCTGCGCATAACATCCCGTCACCACAACAAAAGCTCCCGGATGCTGTTTCACCAACCGATGAATAGCCTGCCGGCATTTCTTATCAGCCATCTCTGTTACCGAACATGTATTAACCACACAAATATCCGCACGCTCGCCTTTACGCACCGTACGCACACCTGCTTCACGCAGGATTTTACCAATAGTCGAAGTCTCTGAGAAGTTCAATTTACAGCCTAAAGTATAGTAAACAGCTGTCTTATCCTGAAATACAGTGGTATCTATCATAATTTTAACAAACGCATATTGGATGCAAAGTTACACAATCTATGAGAATTAAGTATTAAAAATTAGGAATTAACAACTAAAGGATTCAACCCTTCATAGACTTTAATTACTATTTTTTGATTCCTAATTAAATTATTATTCCTATTTTTGCACAATTCACTAAAAAACGTGCAATGATAAAAGAGAATTTTATTAAGCTATACGAGAATAGCTTTCAAGAAAACTGGGACCTGCCTTGTTATACCGACTATGACGAGGACTCTGGTTACACATACGGGCAAGTGGCCGAAGAGATAGCCCGCCTTCATCTATTATTCAGACATTGTAGCCTCCGACGTGGTGACAAAATAGCCGTTATCGGAAAAAATAATGCCCGATGGTGCATCGCTTATATGGCAACAATCACCTATGGCGCCATCATCGTGCCGATTCTTCAGGACTTCAACCCGAACGACGTACATCATATTGTGAACCATTCGGAATCTGTTTTTCTCTTTACCAGCGATACCATTTGGGACAATCTCGAAGAAGAAAAACTGACCGGACTCCGCGGTGTATTCTCGCTTACTGACTTCCGTTGTCTGTATCAGCGTGACGGTGAAACGATACAGAAATTCGTCAAACATCTGGACAATGAAATGCACCGTGCATACCCCAAAGGATTCCACCGGGAAGATGTGCAATATACCACGCTTTCCAACGATAAAGTCATGTTGCTGAACTATACCTCCGGTACCACAGGTTTCAGTAAAGGTGTCATGCTGACAGGAAACAATCTTGCAGGAAATGTCACCTTCGGAATCCGCACCGAACTACTGAAAAAAGGAGATAAAGTACTCTCCTTCCTTCCGTTAGCACATGCTTATGGCTGTGCGTTCGATTTTCTGACGGCTACGGCTGTAGGTACGCACGTCACCCTGCTCGGCAAAACCCCTTCTCCGAAGATCATAATGAAAGCATTCGAGGAAGTAAAACCCAATCTGATAATCACTGTTCCGCTCGTTATCGAAAAGATATACAAAAACACGATCCAGCCTCTTATTAATAAAAAAGGTATGAAATGGGCATTAAGTATCCCCTTACTTGATAGCCAGATTTATGGTCAGATTCGCAAAAAGCTGATCGATGCATTAGGAGGACGTTTCAAAGAAATTATCATTGGCGGAGCTGCTATGAACCCGGAAGTAGAAGAATTCTTTCACAAGATCAAATTCCCATTTACTATTGGTTACGGAATGACAGAATGCGGTCCGCTCATCAGTTATGCCCCATGGAATGAATTTATCCCTACCTCTTCCGGTAAGATACTTGACATTATGGAAGCACGCATTTACAAAGAAAATCCCGAAGCTGAAACAGGAGAAATCCAAGTACGGGGTGAGAATGTTATGACCGGTTATTACAAAAATCCGGATGCTACCAAGGAAGTATTCACCGAAGACGGCTGGCTGCGCACAGGTGACTTGGGAACCATGGATGCCAATGGCAATATCTTCATTCGCGGACGATTGAAAACGATGATTTTAAGTTCGAGCGGACAAAATATATTCCCGGAGGAAATCGAAGCCAAACTAAATAACCTGCCTTTCATTCTCGAAAGTCTTGTTATTGAAAGAAATAAGAAGTTGGTAGCCCTTGTATATGCAGATTACGAGTCTTTAGATTCATTAGGCCTCAATCAACCGGACAATTTAAAAACCATCATGGATGAAAATCTAAAGAATCTGAATGCAACTGTAGCCAACTATGAGAAGATAAGTCAAATACAACTCTACCCAACAGAATTTGAAAAAACACCTAAGAGAAGTATTAAACGCTATCTATATAATAGTATAGCAGTGAATTAGGTATGTTTTAAAACATGTTGTGAGACAAATAGAAAGTATACTTCAAAAAAAAATATAAAAAAAGTTGGCTTTTCGAGAACAACGTATTCTAAAAGTACATATCTTTGCAGCGTTTTAATAAGCAATTGATTGTATTACAGATTTTAAAAGCAAAGAAAATGAAAAAATTAGTTTTAGTATTCGCAGCTATCGCAGCAGTATCATTCGCATCTTGTGGAAACAAAGCAGCTGAAGCAGCAAAAGCAGAAGCAGATTCTATCCGTATCGCTGACTCAATCGCAGCAGTAGAAGCAGCAGCAGCTGAAGCAGCAGCGGCAATGGATACAGTAACTGTTGATAGCGTAACAGTAACAGAAACTGTAGTAGCTGAATAATTTTAGCTCTGAGAGAATTGAAAGTCTGGCGTGTAAAACACGAACAGACTTTTTTTGTACCTTATACTTCCATCTGACACTTAAAAAACACATTCAACAAACACTCAATCAAATGCGCAACCCCATATTAAGCATTCCATATTAACACCATTAACAATTCCCCAAGATATAGAAACTCTTCATTATAAGAAAACGTACTTTTCATACTTAAAAGTACGTTTTTTGGGTACACAAAAGTACCTATTTAATACCCTATTAAATACTATTCTTTATATCGGATACATTAGATTGTTTTCAAATTGAATATCAAGCAATTACAGACAAACAACACTTTTCTTCCACCCCATCCTGCAAATCTTTAAAAGAGATAGTTGCTTTTTAAGCAAACATCCCCCCTGACCTTGGCACATAAAAAAAGCCTAATCTCTTTCGAGATCAGGCTTTTCTATATTTAGTAAGTTCTAAATCTTATTCAGCAACTACTTCAAAAGGAATTTCTACAGAAACTTCCTTATGCAATTTTACGATAGCTTTATAAGAACCAACTTCTTTTACTGCGTCTTTTACAACGATTGTCTTTCTGTCAATTTCATGACCCAATTTAGCCAACGCTTCAGCAATCTGAATGTTACTTACAGAACCGAAAATAGTTCCTGTAGAGCTAACCTTAGTTGCAATAGTCAAAGAAACACCTTCCAATTTAGCAGCCATTGCTTCAGCATCTTTCTTGATTTTCTCAAGTTTGTGAGCACGCTGTTTCAGGTCTTCAGCCAACATTTTCTTTGCGGAAGGAGAAGCGATGATAGCTTTTCCAGTCGGGATCAAATAATTACGACCATAACCAGACTTAACAGTTACGATGTCATTCTTATAACCCAAGTTTACTACGTCTTCTTTCAATATAATTTCCATACTTTTCCTCCTTCTTATTTCATCATGTCAGTTACATAAGGCAACAATGCCAAGTGACGTGCTCTCTTCACAGCCTGCGCAATACGACGTTGGAACTTCAAAGAAGTACCTGTGATACGGCGCGGAAGGATTTTACCCTGTTCATTCAAGAATTTCTTCAAGAATTCAGGATCTTTGTAGTCGATATAACGAATACCACTCTTTTTGAAACGGCAGTATTTTTTCTTCTTAACGTCTACTGAAGGCGGAGTCAAATATCTGATTTCTGATTGAACTTGTTGTGCCATGATTAATCCTCCTTTTTGCTTGATTTAACACTTCTTCTTTTTGCAGCATATTCTGCAGCGTACTTATCCATCTTGAAAGTCAAGAAACGGATAACACGTTCGTCACGACGGAAGTTCAACTCCAACTTGTCGATAACAGTCGGGTCTGCGTTGAACTCGATTAACTGATAGAAACCTGTAGACTTCTTCTGAATAGGATAAGCCAATTTCTTCAGTCCCCAGTTCTCTTCATTGATAATCTCAGCACCCTCAGCCTGAAGGATACCTTTGAATTTTTCTACCGCTTCCTTCATCTGAACATCAGATAAAACGGGAGTTAAAATGAAAACGGTTTCGTATTGATTCATACTCGTTTAATTAAATAAATAAATTATTTGATTTAAAAATGCGGGTGCAAAGTTAGGCATTTTATTGTGAACTACAAACATTTAATCTTTTTTTGTATCACAAGATAGGAATTTACACAGAAGAGCTATACCTTTGCAAAGTTGTTGAAACAATAATTTCATGATAGAACAATTTAACTTTGACATCCGGCTTATTTTTGCCATTCTCAATGGTAAGGTTTCCGCGGCTATAAACCGGAAACTGTATCGTAACTTCCGTCAGGGCGGTTTGGAAATCAGTCCCGAACAGTGGACCGTGCTCATTTTTCTTTGGGAAAAAGACGGAGTTACACAACAAGAGTTGTGTAATGCAACTTTTAAAGATAAACCCAGTATGACCCGATTGATAGATAATATGGAACGCCAACATTTGGTTGTCCGCATTTCAGACAAAAAAGACCGCCGTACCAATCTCATCCACTTAACCAAAACCGGTAAGGAGTTGGAGGAAAAAGCACGTATTATAGCTAATCGTACCCTTATGGAGGCTCTACAGGGCATCACTGTAGAAGAGTTAAGCGTAAGTCAGGAAGTCTTAAGAAAAATATTCTTCAATACGAAAGATTAAGTATCGGCAAGTATGTAAAAACAGACTATTTACGCTGATTAATAGTTTTTTTGCATAAATAATTTCGCCCGTTAAAGAATTATGCTTTAATTTGTGACCAGGAATAAAATAATCTATTAAAATACACACACATGAAAGTCTTATTAAAGAATTTAGGATTAATATTAATTTTGGTCGGAGTAATTATTCTGATCGCCTGCTCCCTGACTGGTAATGTAAATAACAATACTATTTTGGGAACTTCGATACTCTTGGTAGTATTAGGTCTTGTTTCTTATATTATCATTAATAAGAAAATAGCAGATTAATATTTAACGAAACTAAAAAAAGGGCCGGAAATGAATATTTCCGGCCCTTTTTTTAGTTTCGTTTTTTCTCCTTCCTTAGTTTTCAACTTCGGGAGTAATCAATTTATATCCTTTTCCATGAATGTTGATAATCTCAATAGAGTCATCTTCTTTCAGGTGTTTACGCAATTTAGTGATGTACACATCCATACTACGTGCATTGAAGTAGTTATCATCAATCCAGATAGTCTTTAAAGCGAAGTCACGTTGCAGGATTTCGTTGGCATGTGCACAAAGCAAGCCAAGTAACTCAGATTCTTTGGTAGTCAGTTTCGTCTGCTTTCCTTCTGAAGCAAGAATCTGCTTCTGAGTATCAAAGGTAAACTTACCAATCTTATAGATGTTACTTTCTTTATTTTTCTTTCCGCGTACACGTCTCAGAATAGCTTCGATTCTGAAAGTAAGTTCTTCCATACTAAACGGCTTGGTGATATAATCGTCCGCACCGATTTTGAATCCTTCCAGAATATCTTCTTTCAGTGTTTTTGCAGTCAGGAAGATAATAGGAATTTCGGCATTGGCAGCACGCACATCCTGTGCCAAAGTAAATCCGTCTTTTTTAGGCATCATTACGTCAAACACACACAAGTCATATTTATTCTTCAGGAAAGCCTTATAACCAGCTTCCCCATCGGGATACAACTCAGCAGAATAACCTTTTGCCTGTAAATATTCTCTTAAAAGCATGCCAAGATTTTCATCATCTTCGCACAATAAAATACGCAGTTTCTCGTCCATATCAATCATTTTTTAATAAAGGTAATGCAATTATAAATTTAGTTCCTACATTCAATTCGCTCTCTGCCCGAATGGTTCCTTTATGGTCCTGAATAATCTTCTTCACATAGGCCAATCCCAATCCGAAGCCCTTTACATCGTGCAGATTACCTGTATGCACGCGATAGAACTTATCGAACACCTTTTTAAGGTTTTCTTTCTTTATACCAATACCGTTGTCCTGTATAGAAATCATCAGTTTACCCGGTTCATTCCAGGTTTTGACGTTCAGCAACAGTTCTTCTTCCGGTTTCTTGTATTTCACCGCATTGTCCATCAGATTGAAGATCACATTCGTGAGATGCATTTCATCTGCAAATATAACAGGATCGGTGGCCTCAAGGTTCGATGTAATCTTACCATTATATCGTTCCACTTTCAAAGTGAACGTATTAATCACCCCTGTTATCAGTTCGTTAGCATCAATTTCCTTCATCTTGAGCGTCGCCTTTTGACGGTCGAACATTGACATCTGAAGCACTTTCTCCACCTGGAAGCGGAGCCGTTTCGTTTCGTCATTGATCACTCCCGATATATGCTGGAACATCTGTGGTGACTTACCCACCGCAGGGTCCTTCAACATCTGTGCCGCCAATGAGATGGTTGATATCGGTGTCTTGAACTCATGCGTCATATTATTGATAAAGTCATTCTTCATTTCTGTCAGCTTCTTCTGACGGAATACTATATATATAGTAAAGATGAACGTTATCAACAGTACTAAAGTGAATATCATTGACGGGATCATAAAACTCACCGAATCAAAGATATAATCCTTTTTCCCGGGAAAGTGTATCTTTACAATACTCATTTTAGCCGGCGGGTCATTCTGGAAAAGCGGCTGAGTATATGAATCCTCATTTCCTTTCCCTTCGTAGTCCGCACAGCGGTATACTTCCCGCCCATCTTTATCGACCACCGTAAAGTGATAAGGCAATTCTATTCCATTATTAAGAAGTGCCGACTTCAGGTAGTCGTCCAGATCTTTAAATCTTACGCGTTCGCCTATCGACTTGTCACTGGCACGGTAAACCATTTGCAGTGCAACTTCATCGAGCAGAACCCGCTGATACATATACCGATTCTTAACTGCATCGAGCAAAGATTTCGATGTTTTTGGAATCGTATTTCCACCATGTCTGCGCGAAATCATCATCTTGGGCAACTCTGACGGTTTGTTAGTCATTACTTTTAATTCAAAGTCCGTCATTATTCTTCCATCCGGTGATTTCACCGTAAATCGCTGTGTTTGCTGCACCAAATCATCCCCTTGCATAGAAGAGGAAGCGGTCAGCGCTTTCCGTTCCGCTTCAGTAATATCTTCCCTCAGCCAACGGTCGGTTTCCGCAAATTCCACATCTTTTGATACCTGATACAAGCTATTACGCACAGAGTTATCAAATTGTTCTTTGCGCATCTTCACCATTGCCTCTATATAACTTACCTGTAAGTAAAGTAATCCGAGGAAGGAAAGACCCATTACAATACCTAATATCCAGATTGTTGACTTTTTCATAGCAACAAAATTAACACTCCCTAATTAACATACCTAACACATTAACCTATTTTAATCGTACATTCTCGTAAATTAACCGAAAGGTAATATTTAGCTCATGTTCTGACGACTATAACAAAACAATATATCCTTTGGTTTGCAAATTTAATAAAAAATTAAATCTTTCTCTTAGGAATTTCTACTTTTCTTAATCATTGTTAAGTGAAAAAGCCGCCCCCCTTTCGAACGAAAGAAGGACGGCTAAAGCATTATAAACGAATAATTACTCCTCCACCTGTTTGGCTTCGAAGTCTTTTATTAACTTATCCTGTACATCAGAAGGCACAAGTTCATAACTTGCGAATTTCATAATGAATGAAGCACGCCCTCCGGTGAGTGAGCTAAGCGCTGTTGAATAAGAAGACATTTCTTTAAGAGGTACTTTAGCTATTAGTTTTTCAAACCCTTTCTCGCTATTCATACCCATAATCATGGCACGACGTCCCTGAAGATCACCCATCACATCGCCCATCTTATCCGACGGCACAAACACCTCTACGTCATAAATAGGTTCCAGAATCTTCGGACCGGCATTCTTGAAGGCTTCGCTGAAAGCATTACGTCCTGCCAGCATGAATGAGATTTCATTGGAGTCTACCGGGTGCATCTTTCCGTCGTAAACAATAACGCGTACATCACGGGCATAGGACCCCGTCAACGGACCTTGTTCCATCCGAGACATGATACCTTTCAGGATAGCAGGCAGGAAACGTGTATCAATAGAACCACCCACGATACTGTTAACAAATACCAATTTTCCTCCCCATTCCAATGGGACTTCTTCTGTTCCTTTTACATTGATCTTGAACTCCTGTCCATTGAACTTATAAGTATCGGGCACAGGCATGCCTTCTTTATAGGGTTCGACGATGAGGTGTACTTCGCCGAACTGTCCGGCTCCACCCGATTGTTTTTTATGACGATAGTCGGCACGGGCAGCTTTTGTGATTGTTTCACGGTAGGGGATTTTCGGTTCCTCGTATTTTACTTGTAGCTTTTCATTGTTTTCCAGACGCCACTTCAAAGTACGGAGGTGGAATTCTCCCTGTCCATGTACCAGTGTCTGTTTCAATTCTTTAGACTGTTCAATAACCCACGTCGGATCTTCTTCACGCATACGGTTCAGGATGCTCATCATCTTTTCTACGTCTGCTTCATTGACAGGTTTAATGGCACGCGAGTATTTTGAATTGGGATACTTAATAAAGTTAAATTTATTATCACAGTCTTTTCCATTCAGTGTATTGCCTGTTTTTACGTCTTTCAGTTTTACGGTAGCGCCAATATCACCTGCGCAAAGCTCTTCTACTTTGACACGGTTGGAGCCGGCCACTACGTAAAGTTGTGCCATACGTTCTTTTGATCCGCGGTCGGCATTGAGCAAATCGTCACCTTCGTGTACTTTTCCACTCATTACTTTAAAGTAAGATACTTCACCGATATGGGGTTCAACACTCGTTTTGAAGAAATAAAGAGAGGTAGGACCATTTACATCAGGAGCTATTTCTTTTCCGGCTGTATTGGTCACTTTTGGCATTTGAGAAACAAAGGGAACAACGTTGCCTAAGAACTCCATCAGGCGGCGTACTCCCATGTCTTTGCCTGCACATACACAAAATACGGGGAACATTCCACGGGCGGCAAGTCCTTTGCGGATACCATCGCGCATTTCGTCTTCTGTCAGCGAGTCTTGCTCAAAGAACTTTTCCATGAGTTCTTCGTCATTTTCAGCAGCAGCCTCTACAAGTGCCTTATGCCATTCCATAGCCTTATCCATTTCTTCGGCAGGAATATCTTCGATGATAGGGGCTCCTCCTTCAGGTTTCCAGGAGTACTTTTTCATCAACAGGACGTCGATCAGCGAATTAAACTCGGGACCTGTATTTATCGGATACTGGATAGGAACAACTTTTGAGCCATAAGCTTCTTTTAATTGTTCGAGGATATTATCATAATCGCATTTATCATTATCAAGCTGGTTGACAAGGAAAATGACGGGTTTATTCAGTTTTTCGGTGTAGCGGAAATGATTCTGTGTACCAACTTCAACGCCGTATTGGCCATTGAGAAGAATTATTGCGGTGTCGGTCACATTCAGTGCGGTAACTGTGCCTCCTACAAAGTCGTCCGAGCCCGGACAGTCTATCATATTCAGCTTTTTATTGTTCCATTCTACATGGAATACGGTGGAGAAAACGGAGTAGCCATACTCTTGTTCAACGGGGAAATAGTCACTAACTGTATTTTTTGCGGCAATAGTTCCGCGACGTTTTATAACACCACTCTCGAAAAGCATTGCTTCCACGAGAGTGGTTTTCCCAGATCCAGAACTTCCCAAGAGGGCTATGTTCTTAATTTCGTTCGTCTGATATACCTTCATAATCAATAAGATTTAAATGAATTACTCAGTATGTTCTCGCATACCATTTATTTAAGTGTCGCAAATTAGGAATTAATAAGGGGAAAAGCAACAAAGGACACAGTGTTACTAAACAATGTTATGCAACACATTGCGTAAATCTTCTTCCTCGGCTCCGAGGAACAACCTCCTACCCGGAGCCGAGTGCTTCCCGTACGGGGAGGTGCGACAGGCGATGGGTAATTATTAAAATACAGATAAATACGCTGGGGAAAAGTTTGATTCCTTTCTGTATGGATTTGGATGTATTTCACCACAGAGTAACACGGAGTTCCACAGAGTTTAAATCTTTATTGAAACGCAGATGAACGCAAATTTTCGCAAAGGGAAACAAATAGATGATAAAGAACTACAATCTTTTAATCTGTGTTTATTTGTGTTAATCCGCGTTTTATTAGATAAATAATGCTCTGTGAAACTCTGTAGTGAGTTTTGCTCATTGCTATTCAGTTTTGAACTTAATGGTGTTTGTCATTGCTATCAGTCTCTTTCTCCGGTATTGATAAAGTTCTATCTCGTAGAGTAACGTATGAAGCCCCGGTGCAGGGCCGACGCATTAAATAATTTACTATTGTATATGTACTTTTCTTATTGTTATTTAATTGAATATTAATTGTTTAGCATTGTTTTATTTCGTTTATATTTCGTATATTTACATGGTAATATTAAACAGTAATTGACATGAAAATAGGTATAATTGACATTTGTAAGCAAATAGAGGACCCTCGGATGGATCGTAAAAAGTTACATAAAATGGAAACGATCATATATGTATCCATTGCTGCTGTCATCTGTGGTGCTCAGTCTTGGAATGAGATTGAAGAATTTGGCCATGCTAAATTCGATTTTTTTAAAAGTAGAATACCCGATTTAGAAGTTATCCCCAGCCATGATACTTTTAATCGTTTCTTCAGCATTATAAAACCATCCTATTTTGAGTTGATTTTCCGCAATTGGGTGAAACAAGTGTGTCAGGAGATTAAAGGTGTTGTAGCCATCGATGGAAAACTAATGCGTGGTCCTAGCAAATGTAATGATGAACATACTACCGGCAAAGAAGGCTTTAAGCTCTGGATGGTTTCAGCATGGTCCGCAGCTAACGGTATTTCTCTGGGTCAGGTAAAAGTGGATGATAAAAGTAATGAAATCACAGCTGTTCCTCTGCTAATCCATGCCTTGGATCTGGATGATTGTATCGTCACTATTGATGCCATGGGCTGTCAGTTGGAAATAACAAAAGCCATTATTGAACGGAATTCAAACTATATAATAGCTTTAAAGAAAAATCAAAAGAGTAGTTATGAATTAGCCAAGAAAATAATTGATGGGTATGAAAACAGAAATGTGATTCTCAATAGGGTTACCCGGCATACCAGCGAAAGTACAGGACATGGCAGGCTTGAAACAAGAGTCTGTACTGTAGTCAGTTATGGTCCGGTCATGGAGCCGATGTTTAAGGACAAATTTGCGGGATTGAGGTCAATAGTGGGCATGAAATCCGAAAGGATAATTTTGGCAACGGGGGAACGTTCTGAAAAAACGAGGTATTATATAACTTCACTTGAAAATACTAACCCGGAGGAAATAGCCAATGCCATTAGACAGCATTGGTCCATTGAAAACAATCTGCATTGGCAACTGGATGTTACCTTCAGGGAAGACTACAGCAAGAAAGTGCAGAATGCAGCAAGAAATTTCTCGGCAGTTACAAAAATGGCGCTCACCATTTTGAAGAATGATAAAGTCACAAAAGGAAGCATGAATCTCAAAAGGCTGAAAGCAGGATGGGATGAAAAATACCTGTCAACACTTTTACAGGACAGCGCATTTTAATGCGTCGGCCCTGAGCCCCGGTGTGTAACATTGTTTTAGATGTACATGTAAAGCAGTACGACATGTGCATGTGGGACAACACGACATGTGCATCTCATGCTGCTTTACATGTACATCTAAAACAATACTGCACACCGGGGAAAGGAACATTCCTTTCTGAGAAAGACAAAGTACAACACCGAACAAGGGGATCGATGCCGTCTACAGGTACTTCCGCCATCGAAAAGATAGGGTCATAATCTTCGTCACTATACGGTTTTGAATGTATTTCACCACAGAGGACACAGAGGACACAGAGGGCACAGAGTTTTAAATCTTTATTGAAACGCAGATGAACGCAGATTTTCGCAAAGGGAAATAACGATAAAATAAAGAACTACAGTTTTTTAATCTGCGTTCATCTGCGATCATCCGCGTTTCATCAGAGAAAATAATATCTCTGCGCCCTCCGTGTCCTCTGTGGTGAACTGATTCATATCGGATCTGATTTGAATCAATTCCACTAACAGGTATAGTAAATAGTTAAATCCTCACACACAATAACCACTTTATGAACCTAAAATCTTACTTTTGCGGACTAAACAACATAACCAGACTATGGCAGGTATCTACATTCATATTCCTTTTTGTAAAACCCGTTGTATCTACTGTGATTTCTATTCTACCACACGCAGTGAACTCAAAGAGAGATACATCCACGCCCTTTGCCGCGAATTGGAGATACGCCGGCAATACCTGCAAGGGGAACCCATAGAGACAATCTACTTTGGAGGCGGTACTCCATCGCAGCTTTCCGGAGAAGATTTTCAACAAGTTTTTGACACCATTGAAAAAACTTACGGAATGAAGCAGGTGCAAGAAATCACTTTAGAGGCCAATCCGGACGATCTCACTCCGCAATATGTGCAAACGCTTACCAAGTTGCCTTTCAACCGTATCAGTATGGGGTTGCAGACTTTTGACGAAGCGACCCTGCGCTTGCTCAACCGCCGGCACACAGCGGCACAAGCAATCACTGCCATAGAGCGTTGCCGGGAAGCTGGATTCCGGAATATCAGCATTGACCTCATCTACGGACTGCCCGGAGAAACGGCAGAACGCTGGGAACACGATCTGACACAGGCTATCGCACTGAACCCGGAACATATCTCTGCCTACCACCTGATCTATGAAGAAGGTACACCTATATATAAGATGTTGCAACAACACCGCGTCAGCGAAGTAGACGAGGAAAGTAGCGTGCACTTCTTCTCCAGCCTCATCGACCGGCTCACGGTAGCCGGATATGAGCATTATGAGATATCCAACTTCTGCCGCCCGGGATACCCTTCACGGCACAACACCTCATATTGGCAGGGAATTCCGTATTTAGGTTGTGGCCCGTCGGCACACTCATTCAACCGTCGTGAACGAGAATGGAACATAGCTTCCCTCAATAAATATCTCCTGGGAATTGAAAGCGGAGAACGAGTTTACGAAACGGAGATTCTGGATACTACCACACGATACAATGAATGTATCATCACTTCCATACGTACCAGCCAGGGGCTTTCACTAACAAAGTTAAAAGAAGAGTTCGGTACGGAACTGTGGCAATATTGCCTCAACATGGCCGCCCCTTCTATTAAAAACGGCATGCTGGAAGAAAGGGAAGGCAATCTACGCCTCACCCGCAAAGGGATATTCATATCCGACAGTATCATGAGCGACTTACTTAAAGTAGAAGAATAACACAAAGACTCTCACCATGACCGAATCAGAAGTACGAAAACTACTACGGCAGATGAAGGAATGGAGTTCTCAAACCGCCTTCCGCCGTTTTTATGACCTGACGTACGACCGCCTGTTCCGCATTGCCTATTATTACGTGAAGCGGGAAGAGTGGGCACAGGAGATTGTGCTCGATGTGTTTCTAAAACTTTGGGAGCAACGTAGTACACTCCCTGAAGTGAGAAACATTGAAGACTATAGCTTTATACTTGTCAAAAATGCATCCCTCAATTATCTGGAGAAGGAGATGAGACGGGATACCCTCACGAGCCATGAACTACCCGACGAAACGGAAGGTGCTTCCCGTTCGCCTGAAGAAGAAATGATCGGCGAAGAGCTTTTTGCCCGTTACGTGAAAGCACTGGATCGCCTGCCTCAACGCTGCCGGGAAGTGTTTATACGCATACGTGAAGAGAAACAAAGTTATGCTCAGGTGGCAGAAGAATTGGGCATCAGCACCAAAACCGTAGACGCCCAGCTACAGAAAGCAACCGGACGCCTGAAAGAGATGATCATACGTGCCGAGATAGATTAACATTTATTCACCAGAACGGCATAGGGAATCCGTCAAAGACGCCTGTCTTTATAAGTGAATAATGTTTTTAATCAAAAATAGACTGACGTATGAAAAGATTCTATTCTCAGGCAGCCATGACACTGTTGGCAAGCCTCTTGTTGCTGGCATGCGACAACAAGAAAAAAGACTATCCTACAGACTATGTAGGGTTTGAGCGCTCAACACAAACCTACTATTACAACCCGGCCAATCAGGAAGAAACGCTGGAAGTAAAAGTAATTGCCGTTGATAAAAAGAAAGAAGACAGAGAAGTTAAACTAAACATTCACCAGTCCAACATACCAGGAATAGGTACGATTTATAAACTGACCAACGACCGGCTGACTATAAAAGCCGGAAAGAAAGAAGCAAAGACAACCATCGTACTCTCTCCGAAGAAGGCTATCAGAGGGCAAGTTATCCAGATAAGTTGTACACCGCTGTGGGAAGGTGGACAAACATCCAAACTGGCTATTGAGCTGATGCCCAAATAAAGGTACTTCCCGCACGGGGAGGTACGCCAAGCGATATTTAGGCATTGGCATATTATTCAAAAACAGAATGAAATATACAGAAACAGAAGCAGAGAAAATACTCGAAAAGCTCATAGCCTCTACCCGTTCTCCAAGAGGACGGTTTTCGGCAGAAGAGAGTTACAAATTGTTGGAAAGACGGCTGCCTGCCCTTAATAAACGTACCTTCAGGACGAGAAGCATACGAATATTCTCAGCAGCGGTAGCAGTTATCTTACTTTGTGTGATGAGTTGGCTGGCATATAACTATATAGGTCCGGTGGACATGCAAACCGTCTCCACTCTTGCCGAATGCAGGAGCATACAGCTCCCGGACGGAACGAAGGTGATGCTCAACCACTTCTCTTCACTCACCTATCCGGAACGTTTTCGTGGAAAACGACGCGAGGTAACATTAAATGGCGAAGGCTATTTTGAGGTAAGTAAGAACGCGGAACATCCGTTCATCGTACAGGCCGAAGCCGTCAGAGTGCAGGTGTTGGGTACTCACTTCAACATAGAATCCTACCCCAATGATCCGGAAGTAAAAACAACCCTATTTGAAGGTTCTGTAGCTGTAACCATTGCCAACAACCCGGAACGTATTATATTACGCCCTAACGAAAGTGCCATATATAATAAGGAGAACGGAAGCCTGACCCTTGAAACGCCCCAAAATGCTGCCGCAGAAATAGCCTGGCGAAGCGGATCATTCATTTTCAACCATCTGCCTTTACAGGAAATAGTACGGGAACTCAGTAATTCATTCGGAGTAGAAATAAAAATTGAAGATGAAGCATTGTACAACTACCATCTCACAGCACGATTTAGCAACGGAGAAAGCCTCGAAGAAATCCTGCATCTGCTGCAACAAGGAAGAGACTTTGAGTACAAACGAAACGATAAAGGAATAATTATCAATGCAAAATAGTTGGAGTGTTTCCCACACGGGGAGGTACGACTAGCGATGATTTATTAAAACGCAGATGAACGCAGATTTTCGCAAAGGGAAACAAATAGATAATAAAGATCCACAGCCTTTTAATCTGCGTTTATCTGCGATCATCCGCGTTTCATCAAAGATTTAAACTCGGTGGAACTCTGTGTTACTCCTGTGGTGAAATACATTCAAAACTGATCAATCATGAAACATATACATACATCTCTTATAAGAAGCCTGATTCTGATAGGCGGAGTACTTCTTTTCGCATTACAGACACAGGCACAGAAAGCTGAAACAAAACTTTCGTTCAGCATTCGCAATGCCACACTGGAAGAGTTCGTCAAACGAATAGAAAACTCCACCGGTTTCTCTTTCATTTATGGAGAAGAGGTGAAGATTAACCACCGCCTCACACTCGATGTCAAACAAAAAACAATACCGGAGATACTTAATCTGGCCTTTGCCAATGAACCCGTAAAATACCAGATAACCGGACGGCACATCCTTTTGCAAAAGAAAAAACAAAAACCTGTAAGCCGCAAGTTCACTATCAGCGGATATGTGACAGACGGAACGTCCTCCGAGACGTTGATTGGCGCTAACATCCTTGAGAGTCGTCAACAGCAAGGCACTACTACCAATCCTTACGGTTTTTATAGCATCACTTTACCCGCAGGAGAGACAGAACTAAGTTTTTCGTATTTAGGATACACCACCCGGCAGTACAAACTGGAATTGAGCAAAGACACTCTGATCAACGTTCTCATGCAAGACAACAACCAGCTGGAAGAGGTGGTCATCATATCCGACAAAGCAGAAGCAGGCATAACCGCCACGCAAATGGGAGCCCAGGAAATACCTATCGCACAAATCAAGAATACGCCCAGCATTCTGGGAGAAGCCGATGTGATGAAAACCATTCAACTGATGCCTGGAGTACAGGCTGGTGTAGAAGGATCCGCCGGACTGTATGTACGTGGCGGCGGCCCGGACCAGAACCTTATCCTGCTGGACGGTGTACCGGTATACAATGTAGACCACCTGTTCGGTTTCTTCTCTGTTTTTACGCCGGAAGCGGTGAAAAAAGTAACACTTTTCAAGAGTTCCTTTCCCGCCCGCTTCGGTGGGCGACTTTCGTCAGTGGTAGATGTACGTAGCAATGACGGAGATATGAAGAAATATCACGGTACGCTCAGTATAGGGCTTCTTTCCAGTAAAATCCAACTGGAAGGGCCAATCATCCGTGACAAAACATCCTTTAATATTTCGGCACGCCGTTCTTATATAGATCTGATAGCGAAACCTTTCATGCCGAAAGATGATAAAATAAGCTACTACTTCTACGATATAAATGCTAAAATCAACCACAAATTCTCAGACCGAAGCCGCCTGTTTCTGAACTTCTACAACGGGAAAGACAGCTATTATTTCAAAACCACGGATTCTTCTTCATCCATGTACAAAGACAAGATGTCACTCAACTGGGGAAACACCATCGCTACGGCCCGCTGGAACTATATATTCAACCAGAAGCTGTTCAGTAACACCACCGTGGCTTACAACAAATACCGGATGGACGCCAACTCTACGGTATACACAAAAACAAGTCTCCTTGAAAGCATAAGTGAGAGTAATTATCATTCCAACTACCACTCGGGCATCTGCGACTGGAGCTATCTGATAGATTTCGATTATAACCCCACGCCCGCCCATCATATCAAATTCGGTGCCGGATATCTCCATCACGATTTCCGCCCGGAAGTAGCTACCTCCAAAATACAGGAAAAGGAAGATGGAATAACCAAACAGGATACCCTCTACAACAGTATCTCCAACAGTACAATCCAGGCACACGAAGTATCCGCTTATATAGAAGATAATTTCGACATAGGTTCACGGCTACGTATGAATGTAGGGCTGCACTTATCGATGTTCCGGGTACAGAAGAGAAACTATTTCTCGGCTCAGCCACGCGTTTCAGCCCGGTATCAGTTGACCAGGCATACCGCCCTAAAAGCTTCTTATACTAAAATGAGCCAATACATACATCTGCTCTCCTCCACTCCCATCTCTATGCCCACAGATCTTTGGGTGCCTGTAACCAGCAAAATAAAACCGATGCAAGCCCACCAATATTCATTGGGAAGTTACTACACGGGACTTCCAGGCTGGGAATTTTCTGTAGAAGGATATTATAAACAGATGCGTAACGTACTGGAATACAAAGAAGGAGTCAGTTTCCTTGGCTCTTCTTCCGGATGGGAAAACAAAGTAGAGATGGGCAAAGGACGTTCCATGGGAATAGAGTTCATGGCACAGAAAACTACCGGAAAAACAACCGGTTGGATAGCCTACACACTGGCCAAAAGTGACCGGAAGTTTGCCGTAGGAGGTATCAACAACGGAGAACGGTTTCCCTATAAATACGACCGCCGCCACAACCTGAGCCTGGTGGTAAATCATAAGTTCAGCAACCGGATTGATATAGGCGCTTCATGGATATTCTCCACAGGCGGCACAGCTACGATTGCCGAAGAAGTTACCGCCATCATCCGCCCGGGAGAGGATGCCATACAGCAAAAAGATTACATAGAGAAACGCAATAACTACAGATTGCCTGCCAGCCACCGGTTGAACATAGGAGTAAACTTCAACAAAAAGACCAAACATGGAGTACGCACCTGGAATATAAGCCTTTATAATGCTTACAATGCTATGAATCCAACAATGATATACAGTAACAACTCCGGAGGATATGCCTCTTATATCAAAAACCAGGAAGATGGAAAGGTATATCTTCAATACATACCAGCCAAACGAAAGATCACCAAATTAACGTTATTACCCTGTGTTCCTTCAGTAACTTACACCTATAAATTTTGAGCATTATGACAACAAGATACATATTTCCACTCCTTATGCTAATGACATTCATCTGCAGTTGCGAAAACGAAATAGACTTCAATAAAGCCGCCCGTCCGCCCAAACTGATCATGAACGCATTGATCAATGCCGACAGCACAAACAACATACTCTACCTGAATAAAACAGGGCAATACGTTATAAGTGATGTCACCAATGCCAGTGTAGAAGTGCGGGTAAACGATGTATTGGTGGAAACACCCAAAGCAATACCTATCCCCACCGGAGATTTTGTATCCTTACAGAAACGTTTCCTCATCACCACTAAATTTCATCCGGGAGACAAAGTACGTATTGATGCCCGCACCGGAGACGGAGAATTTCATGCCTGGGCAGAAGTAGTAGTGCCACAACCACCAATGCCCATAGAAAAAGTAGATACCGCTACTGCTCTTGTCCGCGAATATGGCAACTATTACAACCGGTTGCTTCGCTACCGCATCACCTTCTCAGACCGTCCGGACGAAAAGAACTACTATCGTCTCGTTCTGGAACGTCGCTACACACTGTATGCAACCATGTACAGACGGGGTACAATAAGTGGCAGTCTGGCACTAAAAGATACAGTACTTACACAACAAAATTTCCGAATGCTCCCTCGTGAAGATGTAGTCTTGACAGACGGACATCCCACCACTTCTGAGGATGACGAAAACGGTATGTTTGAACAAGCCCAGAACATATATGGAGTATTCGATGACAGCCGCTTCTCCGGACAATCGTACACAATGACGGTGTATTCATCCGGTTCAGATAGTTGGCCCTATCTCTTTGAATCCCACGATGTCACGCGGAGAACACTGGATACTTACGTCCGGATACTTAGTATCAGTGAAACGGATTTCCAGTATTTAAAAGCACTGAATCTTAGCGAATCGGACTTTGCAGATGACGTAACCATGGAACCTGTCACTTTTGCCAGCAATGTTCATGGAGGACTTGGCATTGTAAGTATCAGTACAGAAACAAGTGTAAAAATCAATATATCCGACGAGAAATATGACCCATATAATCCCTATTAAAAAACCATGAAGACCATCTACCTATTTCTCCTGGCCAGCCTTCTCCTCTGTTCCTGCCGTAGTAGCCGGAGCATGCAGAAGGAGATAAACCCAATGAAGTCCGATCTGTTTTACGAACTCACCTCCCCCGCTTATCAGGGAGAAGCCAAACGAACCGTATATCTGGACTTTATTGACTACTCCAATCTGGACTACTATACCACAGTGAAAAAGAGAGGTGGATTTGCAATTCCTCTACTCCTCTATATCTACGAAACCAACCGCTTCAACGTCCGGTTAGGCGAAGGCTCGCTGACACAAACTTATCGTGAATTTCTCACCGAAGCTTTGCTGACCGAATGTAATACTCCCGATTTCATTCTGAAACCTTCTCCTGTGCGCCCCGTCAGGAAAAATGCACGCCGAATGCCCAGAGAACTATTAGGAGACAGTATTCCAACTGCCCTACCCGACTCTGCGTTAAGCCTGAAAGTGAAAATACTTCATAACGAAACCTACTCCGGAGTGAAACTGAAAGAAAGCAGTTACCTGTGGTTCGGTGGCGAATACATCACTTTCCCCAATCACCGTGCCAATGATGCCAATACCGACTTATCCATTGCCGTACGTTTATCAAGGGGAGACGATTGCCTACTGGACAAAACCTATACCGTCCATCACCGGCAACAAGCCCCCGACCGTGGATACGAAAACTCCGTTCAGGCCAACGAAAATTGTCTGCGTACCATGACCGAATGTCTTTCAATAGCAACCCAAGAAATAGTAGAAAATATCTGTCAGGAATTAAACCTGATACTGGCTGCATCCTGAGAAAATAGTATCTTTGCAGCCTAATAATGTAAAAGATATGTTCACTATCATAGGAATAATGCTCACCGGGATGCTCACCGGCTATCTGCTACGCAGTAAAAAGCTTTCATGGATTCATAAAGTTATCACACTATTGATATGGTTACTGCTTTTTCTACTGGGCATTGATGTAGGAGGAAATGAAACCATCATCAAAGGATTGCATACCATCGGGCTGGAAGCCATCATTATCACACTGGGTGCTGTTGCAGGAAGTGTATTGGCAGCATGGGCATTGTGGTACTTTATATACATAAGGTATAGAAAGGAGATAAAACAATGAAAGGTAGCCTCATCATTGTCTCATTCTTCGTTGTGGGCACCCTTTGTGGCTTATACCACCTGATTCCATCTGATTTCATACATAGCAAACTAAGTTATTACGCCTTGTGCGCACTTATGTTTTGTGTAGGCGTCAGCATTGGCAATGATCCTAATACACTGAAAAGCTTCCGTTCGCTCAACCCAAGACTGGTGTTTCTTCCCATCATGACCATATTAGGAACATTAGCCGGCTGTGCTGTAGTCAGCCTGTTCCTGAGCCATCGTTCACCGACCGATTGCATGGCAGTAGGCGCAGGATTTGGTTATTATTCGCTTTCCAGCATCTTTATCACCGAGTACAAAGGCCCGGAGTTAGGTACTATCGCACTCTTATCAAACATCATACGCGAAATTATCGCTCTACTTTGTGCCCCATTATTAGTCAGATACTTTGGACGCCTCGCACCCATTTCTGCTGGTGGTGCCACCACAATGGATACTACCCTCCCGATCATAACCCGCTGCTGCGGAAAAGAATTTGTGATCGTTTCCATATTTCATGGTTTTATAGTAGACTTCAGCGTGCCCTTTCTCGTAACATTATTCTGTTCCGTGTAGGCAAACATATTACAATTAGATTACAAATCTACCTCTATTCCACTCTTTTTATTAGCATATTCTTGATCTACATCAAGAAATGATGCTATACAGTACACTTTTCTCCCCAACCTCTTTTATGTTCTAAAACATATCCTTATATTTGCATAGGTAAAAAGAAAGACTAAGCGCTTAAGTCGGTTTTCAATAGGTATTAGATTTAGTTATTAGGATTAGTTTTTAGGTATAACAATTAAAAAGTAGGTATTATGAAAAGATTAGGATTAACATTAGTGGCAGCACTCTGCCTGGCTGCGACTACTTTTGCAGCAGGAAACCAACCTACTACTGCAAAATGGGAAGGTAACATCAATGTAAATAAGTTAAGTCAATATTTGAATCTGAATTCAATGCAGAGCGAAGAGGTCTCTAATATCTGTGAATATTTCACAGAACAAATGGGCCGGGCCGCTTCAGCCAAAAAGAATAAGGAAGCCAAATTGCACAATGCAATTTACGGAAACTTGAAATTGATGAAAAGAACGCTCACAAATGAACAGTATAGCAAATATGCAGCATTACTGAACATCACCTTGAAGAATAAAGGTATCGAGCTGAACAAGTAAAATGATTATTATATAAATGTAAAAAGAGTGTCAACAGTTTTATCTGTCGGCACTCTTTTTTTATCTATCTTCAGGTGCTGTTACCTTCATCATCGGATAGTCACCAATGTCGCCCCGAAACCATATTCCTGAAAGGAAGCATCCTGATAACGACAGGTATTGTATTTACGTTTCAATTCGTCCAGCAAAGCTTTCCGGAGCACTCCATCACCCTTACCGTGAATGAAAACGATTTTCTGTTCGCGTTTACCCTTATACTTCTCCATTACCTCACGGAATTTATCCAGCTGATAATTCAATATTTCACTGTTACTCATACCATGTGCATCATCCAACAATTCATTAATATGGAGATCTATTTCTATAATACCATTCGAGCTGCTACGTTTGACTATCGGTTGTGATCTGGGTTTCTCCACCTCTTTTTTCTGCAATAAAGCCACTTGAATATCTTCTGCAGAAACATAGACCTGTTTGACAGGCACATCATTCGTTACGATATCATACACCAGAGCCGGTTCTTCAAAGAAATCTGACTCGCGGAAAGTATGCAGTTTATAGAATTTCACCGTATCAATACGTAATTCCACACTAACGGCGGGTTTCATTGCAAAAGTCTTACCATCTTTAAAAGCAATGAATTGTACGGCAACACGTTCCATCTCATTCAACACATCTTTAGCAAAACCTTCCAGAAAGAGCTTTGTATTAGGATCTACTAACCCGTGTGAACGAACTTTCCATGCCTTTCCTTCGGCACTGAGGTATGTGTAATAGAGATAGTAATTGCTATCATTCACCAGATAAGCCTCAAAGGAAGTACTGCTGATAGCTTTCACATCTTCGGGCACAAAAGCCAGCATCACATTAAGCATATCGCCACCACGCGTTTCGGGTTGACGTTGTACCGCGGGCATCTCCGGCTTCATCGGCTTAGCAGGTCCCTCGGCTTTTGAGGGAGCAGGAGCCACTTTCCTTTTCATATTATAATCGTCCGTATCAATCACCACACATTCACGCATCGGCATCGGGATATCAAACCCGTCTGCATCTTCTACCAAAACGATGTCTTTTCCCTGGAAACCTTTCACAATTCCTCCGCCTACTTCGCTGAGGAAACGTACTTTATCACCTATTTTCATCTTTATATTTACAATTTACCATTTACAATCTACAAATTAGGGCAAATATAGTTACTTTTGCGGTCGCAATGAAAGAAAAGATGAAAGAAAACCCAAAACATATCCGTATTAGCGAATACAACTATCCTTTGCCGGATGAACGTATTGCCAAATTCCCTCTCCCGGTGCGCGATCAATCCAAGCTACTTGTCTACCGCCGTGGCGAAGTCACAGAAGATGTCTTTACATCCCTCCCTGAATATCTGACAGAAGGCAGTCTGATGATATTTAATAACACGAAAGTTATTCAGGCCCGCCTGCATTTTCGTAAAGAAACAGGAGCACTGATAGAGGTATTCTGCCTTGAACCGATCCAGCCGAATGACTACGTATTAAACTTCCAGCAGACCCGCCATGCCGCATGGCTTTGTATGATTGGTAATCTGAAGAAATGGAAAGAGGGTGCATTACGTCGGGAAATGACTGTAAAGGGACATACACTTACGCTTACCGCTACACGTGGCGAATGTCATGGTACAAGCCATTGGATAGACTTCTCATGGGACAATCCGGAAGTTACTTTTGCTGATATCTTAGAGGTATTCGGAGAATTGCCAATCCCCCCGTATCTGAACAGAGAGACACAGGAGAGTGACAAAGAGACTTACCAAACGGTATATTCAAAGATTAAAGGTTCTGTGGCCGCACCAACAGCCGGGCTCCACTTCACACCGCGGGTACTGGATGCCCTTTGCGAAAAGGGTATAGACCTTGAAGAACTGACGTTGCATGTGGGTGCCGGGACTTTCAAGCCGGTGAAAAGTGAAGAAATCGAGGGGCACGAGATGCATACGGAATACATATCCGTTTCACGCTCAACCATCAAAAAGCTTATCGATCATAACGGTTGTGCCATCGCTGTAGGAACCACTTCTGTGCGGACTTTAGAGAGTCTATACCACATCGGAGTGACATTGGCTGCCAACCCACGAGCTACGGAAGAAGAACTGCACGTACGTCAGTGGCAACCTTATGAAAAGTACGACGAAATTCCGTCAACAGTTGCCCTGCAAAAGATTTTAGGATATTTAGATCGCAACGGTATGGAAGCTCTGCACACCAGTACTCAAATCATTATTGCACCCGGATACAACTATAAGATAGTAAAAGCAATGGTCACCAACTTCCACCAACCACAAAGCACACTGTTGTTGTTGGTTTCGGCTTTTGTAAAAGGAAACTGGCGGACGATTTATGACTATGCCCTGGATCATGACTTCCGTTTCCTTAGTTACGGAGATTCATCGTTACTGATACCCTGAAAAAGTTAATTCATTTAATCATGCAAAACGATAATAATGAAGAGATGTTTCCCATCGTTGATGAGGAAGGAAATATCACCGGAGCCGCTACCCGCGGCGAGTGCCACAGTGGAAGTAAACTGCTTCATCCGGTAGTGCATCTGCACGTATTCAGCAGTAAAGGAGATTTGTACTTACAGAAACGTCCCGAATGGAAGGATATCCAACCGGGCAAGTGGGATACGGCCGTAGGTGGTCATGTAGATTTGGGCGAAAGCGTAGACATGGCGCTGAAACGCGAGGTTCGGGAAGAGTTAGGTATTACAGATTTTATACCGGAACACCTGACCAGTTATGTTTTTGAATCCGCCCGCGAACGCGAACTGGTTTTTGTGTACAAAACAGTATACGACGGAGACATCCACCCCAGCGATGAGCTGGATGGCGGACGCTTCTGGACCTTAGAAGAGATAAAAGAGCATATAGGAAAAGGGATATTTACTCCTAACTTTGAAGGAGAATTCAAGCGCGTCTCTTTCGACAAGTTATGATCGTTATTTCTTTTCTATCCACTGAACGATAGTTTCTGAGAACGGACTTTTTTTAGGAGGCACCATTCCTACCCAATTTCCGTTCTCATCAATCATAAACTTCTGAAAATTCCATTGCACGGGGGCATCTTGCACTCCGTTCAGTTTCTTTTCTGTCAACCATTGATAGAGGGGAGCTATGTTTTTACCTTTCACTGAGATCTTCGCCATCATCGGAAAGGTGACATCATAGTTCAGCGTACAGAATGTAGCAATCTCTTCATTAGTTCCCGGTTCCTGCCCCATAAAGTTATTGGCAGGAAAGCCGATGATAACAAAGCCATCGTCTTTATATTGATCGTATAACTCCTGTAGCTCTGCATATTGCGGGGTGAGTCCACACTTTGAAGCAACATTTACGACCAGGACTTTTTTCCCTTTCAGTTGAGAGAGATTGTAGGGCTTACCATCAATAGTGGTTACGGCGAAGTCATAGAAAGAGTTACTCTGCGCAGCGGCAGCAATTGAAAGCACAAGAGCTACGATGAGGGAAGAAATGGTTTTCATACTTGTTTCTATTTGTGCTTTCCACACCGGAAGTTATGCTAAACGACAATAACGACTATCAGTGGAAAGCTAATGTTAGGACTTGGTTGATAATACTGTGAATCGGTAGTTGGAAATTAAGCTCAAATCCGATCCGAAATGAATCAGTTCACCACAGAGGACACGGAGGGCGCAGAGATATTATTTTCTCTGATGAAACGCGGATGATCGCAGATGAACACAGATAAAAAAACTGTAGTTCTTTATTTTATCGTTATTTCCCTTTGCGAGAATTTGCGTTCATCTGCGTTTCAATAAAGATTTAAACTCTGTACCCTCTGTGTCCTCTGTGGTGAAATACCATACAGAAAGGAATGAACTCTACTATTTTCAACTACCAGTTCAAAGTAATAACAAACAACGTATGTATAAAGTTGCAACAATCAATATTTAGAATGCATAGGATAGTCCCAAAGAGATTTTTGTAATAGCGTAGTCACCGTCACCAGCAATTCCACCACCATAAGAAGCACTAAAGCTGAACATAAATTTCTTCAGTTGGTAATTACAACCGAGTTCTGCCATAAGGGCAAACTGGCTCACTGAATCAATAGAATAATTATATCCAGAACCATAAGTCAATTTAGACACCTCATAGTCATACGAGTCATATTGCATTCCTAACCCTGCCGAAATAGAAAATGGGGTATTCACTGGCCATACAGCATGTATAGGTATATAAAGAGCATTACATACTAAGTCACCAAAACCACGTTCATAATAAATTCCCGTATCCAGTCCCCAGCCCAAACGGCCACCAAAACTAGGACGAACCCGTGCGCCTACCTGCAGGTTAGAGAATGATTCCGTATCAATCGCTTTATATACATATCCTGCAGTCACTCCAAACAGCCAACGTTTTTCCGGAGTCTTCCAATAACGTTTACCTGTTTTTGCAACGTACGTTTTCTCCTGTCTATCGTTTTCTCGTACGTCATTGTGAATTCCGGGCAATTCTATCGAACAAATCGACGCACTACGAGGTCCTACTTTAAACCTCTTACTATTAGACCGCCCCATATAAGACACACTAATATCGTGCATTCCATAAGGAAGATTCACCGTATAAGGGGTTTTGCAGTTATCCAGCCGTTCGTTATTGATGTCGATGTCTGCTTCTACATTTTCTCCACCATATTTGGCAAAGATAGCTACAGCTTTCTTCTCTTTCATGGAGAAATTGTGAGACATGCGGCTATGCTCGTTAACATTCAGTTGCAACGTATCCCGGATATTTCCTTGTACAGCTACCAGTGTATGCGGTCCGTAGGAAAGAATGACACTGGCACGCGGTAATCTTCCATAAGGCTTGCCATCTACTTCCAGCAAAGTACCTTCCAGTTCACTGCTTAGGCTCATAGAGTGTGTTTTACGCATATCGTAATCAAAATAAGCACGTTCGTCGGAAACATTGATCTCTTCTTCTTTTGTCAACCCATCCAGCGTTAACGTCACTGTGTGTTTTCCATAAGTCGCTTGTTTCTTTTCGCAGGGGGTTACTCCCACATATTCGCCATCGAGCATCACCGTAGCCCCTCCGGGTATACTATTGAATGAGATGTCCTGCATCTTTTCATTCTCTAACACAATCCCGTATATCTTCTTCTCTTCCAATTTGAAAGGTCCTACTTTGCAGGCACCATGCCCGGGATTGTTGAAAGTGATTTCAATCAGATCGCCGGCTGTGACGTATAGCCAATAGGCTTCGGGATGTTTGTCTGCCGCAGGAAATTCCTCCGCAGCTTTATTGCATCCTGCACTGAAGTAGGTAACAAATTTCCGGCTCTCTTCAGGGAGCATATTGCGGAACTTCACAATGAGCAAGGCAGCCGGAGAGCCGTTATCGTCCATCGGCCATTGAGCCTTTAAATACTCATAGGTTACATCTCCTTTACCCATATCCCCGTTTTTTGCCTGAAAGCTCAAGCAACGGAAAGAACCGGGCACATACTTCAACTGTGCGGATGCACTCACTGCTGCAATCATCAGCAACAACCCCATTATTAACTTCTTCATATTCTTCTATGTTGTTTATATTCTTACTACGGTACATTTCTCTTCTTTGAATTGTGGCATGGCCTCTCCTACGCGTGCATTGATACACGTCGGATCACACACCACATATTTGGTTCCGTCAACCGTCAGATAGTCTCCTTTCACATCCGAATTGAACCGGACAGCCGTAGCCAAATGCCCCGGATAATGCAGCAGAACGACATCAAGTCCCATCAATTCACGCACTAAAATTGAAAAGAGGATGGCTCTGTCCTCACAGTCACTGGATGGATAAAAGATCGTTTCATCTCCAAAAAGAGGGCGTTCATATCCAAACTGCTCTTCGTCCGTTGCGTATTTAAAAGCTGTCTGCACCAGATTCAGGATCCGGTTCGCTATTTCAGATTCTGATCTTCCTGAAAACTCTTTCTTCAAGGCCGGATACAGATCCTTTTTCACCTCTTCGCTCAACGAGGCCCGCGCATACGTATCCCAGTTGCTATTGAGCGGGTAGGTATTATAGAAGTCTATCAGGTTTTTATTGGTTCGTACATCTACCTTTATCATCGGATAGGCCTCGGAGGTCAGCATACGCTGTCCGGTAAGGTGAACTGCCAACCGGGGTTTCTCATTGATGGCAACAGAGAACAGTTGCTCTTTTGGAAAAGCATGGTCGAAGACAAAGACATCTTCTTTCACAGACGAGTCAATAAGATAATACTTCACTCCTCCCATACGCAGGAAACCATACCGGTAAATATCAGATTCGGAAGGTAACAGCAATACTAACTTCTTATCCATAGAACGTGCTATGCGCACTTTATATCCCGATTGCGTAAGAATGAACATCTGCATGACAACTGCTTCATTGGATTTTGCCGAACCAAAATAACTCTCCGTCAATTGCTGTAACAGTTTCACGTATGCCCAATCACACAAAGCGAGTTGTTGCCGAAGCTCGAGACAGTCATTTACAAGCACATTATAATCGCTTGCCGACAAGCGTTTCCAGGCATTGGCTACCGCTTTCTCGTCTGCCGACGACAACGTATACTTTTGCCCGGCAGACAGGTGTACTTTGCAGGGTGTATGATAGAAAGCGAATGAAAACAGTTCTCCCGTTAACTTTTCGGGCAGGGGAATGGGCTCTACCGGTTCAGGAGCAGGGCGCGGAGCGGGCAATGACACTACCTCCACATAAGGCAATTCCTGAGGCGGAATAGTACCGGTTTCGGGGTTCTTCACCTGAGGATTTGGCGGCTCCGGCCTCACCGGAACCGGATCGGGAGGTAGCACTTCCGCCGCTTGCCAGGGTTCCTGCATGAATTTCCCGTATTCGGCATTTGCCCGATCACGGAAGTCTGCATATTCTTCCCGGGCCTCCCGGGCAAATCCCTGATATTCGCTTTGGACCTGCTTCCGGTATTCATCGAGTGAATCTTGGGCACAGGCAGCAGTAGCCATGCAAAACACAATCAAAAGCTGCGACAATCGTTTTATTTTTATCATCCTTCTATAAACGGTTCGGCGGTTTATCATCAGTTTCCTCCCAGACGGAAGCGGTTAAGAAATTTATCGAGCGATGCATCATCACTTTTCTCCGGAATCCAGGCACGGACACGTATCATGGGGTATTCTCCCCGCATATCGAGCATTAACATCAGATAGCCCGTATCGGCATAGTTGTCCGAGAAATAGCTCTGTTTTATCTGAATACCGTAGGACTCTCCGTCAATCACCCCATTGGTATTTATCTTCTTGATGGCATTGTCTTCAAACACGAGATGGATAAAGTCTTTACTGGCAAAACTCCGTTGCAGTTTGTCAATATATTCTCCTTTGGTATAGCGGTTGTAGCGCACAGTGGGAGCTTTGCCGCCCGGCAAGGGATCGGCTCCTTCCTGAAAGAATCCCTTACCTACCGCCTGGCATACCACACCGGTGATGATAATGGCATCGTCCGAGAAGATGCTTTTTATATAATCAATCCGCTTCAGGGCATAAGCCGTCTGATAATCTTCCATAAAGCTCATAATGGCATACCGGGAGGCTTCGCCCCATTTGGAGGCAGCTTTGAAGATGTCGTCTTCGGCACGTTTGGTAAGTGTGAAGGCTACAGAAGCAATCTTATGCTCTTTGTTGAACCGGAAGGCGACATCTTCCATAAAGGAGTTGCCGCGCCCTTTGAACTTGAAGTTCAGCGGCAGCGACTTACCTATTATATAAGGACCGCCACTATCATAGAAGGTATATACGGGCTCTCCCACTACGGATACGCCTCCGATACTCAACATCTGATCAAACAGTTCATAGCCTTCGGGAGTAAAAAGTGCCCGCACTTCGCCGAGGGTCCCGTTCCGTACAGCCGTTTCTACCTGTTTCATGATACCTGCAAAGTCGGCACTGTTTGCCAATGGTTTCAGTTTGAGACGCACCACGTCCGGTGCCACGATGGGAGGGGCAATGGAGGCTACAGCAGCTTTGGAGGCGGCATTCACCCTGGCCTCCAACATTCTGACCTGTGCCGAAACAACCGGCTTGTTCTTATCGTCTTTCACCGGCAGGCTGACGGAGGCATTAGGGAAGTTCTGCGGATCGACCGTCTCCAACACTGCCCGCAGTTCGGGGTCGAAGTTCTTTGCCTGGTTCTCGAACTTATAGTCGTAACGCAAACGCAGTTCGCGTTGGGGCAGACGTTCGAAGTTGAGTATCGCCATGCCTTTGTGAACTTTGCACGGACCTACGTAGCGTTCGCCGTTGAAATAGTGGAAGTCCAGATCGGACACTTCCTGATCCATGTATGAGAAGTGCAGGCAGAGGTCGTAACGGTCGATGGGATTATCGGTTTCCGTACACTCCCCTATCCCGACTTTGAGCGTATTGAAGATATTGTTTATTTTAGTATCCAGCCACACTTTCAGATTGGTACGTTTCCCATCTATCTCTTGATACACAGATTTAGGATGGGCTATAAGCAGGGTCAGTGCCCAGTTATAATAACGCAAGGCCACATCAATCTGCAACCTCTTCTCTCCCTCCATGCCCGATGCAATGAAGTCGAGTATCTTGTTTTCGCGTTCCTTGAAGATCCCTTCGAGTTCGGCCACCTTTACATAACGAAGCACACAGACTTCATCGGGATCGCTTTCGTCGATAATCTGCCCTACGTTGGGTAAAGTTCCAAAAGAGAAGGAACGCACCCGGCTGTCAATGTTGCGTTGGTAATCGGTTTGGTCTCCGCTGTCAATCTGTGATTCACTCTCGGAGAACGAGGCACTGACGGATACGGAGATCTGGCTAACGAGGTTTTCGAGTGCCGCGCGGTCCGCCTCTTCGTAGGAAAAAGCACAGGCTTTGCCGCACTTGTAAGACGAATCGTCCTGATAGCGCTTCATCTTTTCGGAAACACTCTGCCCTTTCACTGCTACAGGTAGCCAGCAAACGATCAGTACATAGAGAAGATACTTCATGAATAGGGGCTTTGAGTTAGTTGGCAGGAGTCTCTTTCTTGAATCCGTCTTTGATAAACTTTGACATGCTGTCCGCCACCTCCTGTGACAGTTTGGCTTCGGCCGCCGCATGCTGCAAAGCTTTGATGCGTGCCTGAGAAGCCCTGTCTGCATCCAGCCAGAAGTAAACACGTACTTCATACTTTCCGTCTTTCATGGGGCGGTAGATGGTATATGACTGACGCAGATCGCCGTCAAACTCCTGCATCACCATGGTTTCATAGGTGGCCACAAAAGCTTCTGCCTGTTCATCGGAGATGGACTTTGAAGAGTCGTTGATGCGTCCTTTTACGATGGCTTTGTTCATGTCGGCATATTGGGTACGTGCATCCGAACGTGCCATACGCCCTCCCAATGTGATGTTTTTCACGGCTTGTGCGTTTCCTACATATTCTTCGCCTGTGCCACCATAATTATCAGTTTTCAGCAGATGATGCATGATAATGATCTCCAGCGGTTCTGCACTGTCCGTCATCCATCCTTCTTTCTTTAAAGCCTTGGCTCTTGCTTTTCCGGCTTTCTCCGCTGCTTTGGTTTGTGCTTTGGTGGGTACCTGGGTTTGTACCTGGGCTTGTGCATAGGCAGGCATCGCGCCACATGTGACAATAGCAAACATCCATATTGCCAACAAAAACTGAATCTTCCTCATAGGTCTTTTGTCTGTTTTTATCCTCCGTGAATTTCCCGGCAAAGAGGTAATCCTTAACTATAAGCGGGGAAACTATATGCCCTCAAAAAGAGGTATATCGCTCTGTTTTGCATGTATTATATACTTACAGCAAAAGTACTACATAAGACCTGAAAAGAGAAAGGGATTGATAACGTTTTTTGGCGTCTGCTTAAATTGGTGTTTATTTGGTAGAAAAGGATGTTTATTTGGTAAAAAAGACCGCATACAAGTTAATTTATTTCTGCTTATTCCGATGTAATGAGATGTCACATTGCCTTTTTCGAGGATAAGACAAAAGGATTACAGTTCTTTTTTAATCTGCCACCGAACAAGACTTTGCTTTATCCTCTCAATAAAGATAGTTCTTTCTTTAGTACTTCTATTTCGTACTGCAAGCGACCAATTTCGCGATTAAGTTCAGAGATAGTGTTGTCTTTTTTATCAACAAGAGCCAACAGGCGCCTGGTAAGAGTTAAATTGGTTGGTATTACCTTCTTTTCGGACACAGTACCCACCGAATCATCACCCATCGTTATAAAACGATTAAACTTACAATAAGCTACCTTTCTGTCAGATTTCAGATTAATGCCTATCCGGTTTGCAATACTCTTCTTGGCAAGTTCTGTGTCGTCGCCTTCAAAATCGGCACCAACGACTTTTGGCATATTTTTCACAACCATAGCCTTAGCAATCCCATTGCCAACCAATCTCTTTTGATAAATACCCGCCCTCTTATACCGCAACTTTGTCACACCATCAACCGCCAAAGCAGAGTTCGCATCAACGATTACATATTCTTTCTTTTTTTCTCCCAAACTAATCTTAAAAGTACGCCATCCAGTACTATCCTTATCTCTACAGACCCATTCTCCAAACTTCTCCTTACCTTCCGACAAATTACTATACAAGAGCACATCCGTGGGCATTTCAAATAACTCACGCAGTTTAGCGATTATTTTATAATCGGGTGTTGAGATTCCCTTCTCGTAATTGGAGATTGTATTTGCTTTCACTCCTAGCTTTTCAGCCAGTTCTGACTGCGTCCACCCCTTCTCCTTACGAAACGTTGAGAGATTCTCCGAAAAGAATATCAAGTTATTCGACATTTTATTTGTTTTTATCAAGATTATTGACGTTATTTGCAAATGAAACACATTTCTACTGAATTCTATTTCATTGTCGTAGGCAAATATAAGAATAAAAAATCAAAAACAATGATATTATGAAAGAAAAAATCAAGCGCCAGGAATTACCCCTTCTCCCAACGAGGGGCTGGAAGAAGCAAGTGGCAAAAGCTGCCGGAGTGAGTGAAAAGACTGTTTACAACACTTTAAGCGGACGTATAAGAGGTCCCAAGTCCCATCGTGTCATTGATGCCTACCGACTCATTTGCCAACAGACCAGAATCAATCAACCCATAAAAAAGAAATAGCTATGGAAATCCGACGTTATATTTCTACCCGTATCTGGGGTGAAAGCTGGTTTGAACCACTCACAGCCACCGAAAAGCTCATCTGGATCTATCTACTCACCAATCCCGCTACAAACATGTTAGGGATTTACGGACTCACCGTACGCCGCATCGGTTACGATTGCAACACCAGTGCCCAAATTGTGCGCCGTTGTATCAAGAAGCTTGAAGAACTCAAACTCATCATCATGATCCATGAACACATCATCATCACCCACTGGCTTACACAAAATGCCATGAACCCCTCCATGAAACTCTCCGCACTGAAAGATTTCGACAACCTGCCCGACAAAGTGCGTGCAGCACTGCCGGTTACAGTGCTAAACAACATTCAGAAAATGAGAACCGACACCGGACAGCCTGTCCCACACACTCCCCCTCATTCACCCTCCCCGACACCGGAAAAGGAAGAGGAAACCCAAAAAGAACAGGAACAGGCAAGCAAAACAAGAACAGTAAACGAAAACATCCCCCAACCGCTCGCCCTGGCTTATAAACAGTCCGTCGGTAATCAGTCGTGGATGGAGCTCCTCTGCATGAATCACCACCTGGACCCGGATAGATTGCATGAGTGGCTGGAAAAGTTCTGCCGTAAGCTCCAAAACGAAGGCAACAACGACAAGTCCGTCTGTGACTTCCGCCAGCACTTTGCCAACTGGCTCCGCCAACAACTGGAAAAACAAAACAAACACCCCCAAAGCCATGAAAACCCTGCTACAACAAACCGTGAAGAAAGCCGACAGCGAAGGCTTGATACAATTACTGCACTCGGCACTACCGTCAGCAACGATGCCCGCCGACGAATCGAACAGCTCAAGGCTACAGGCATTCTACCTGAAATACCCGAAACCTGAGCAGTTCTTTACTGCTTACAATCCCGACCTGCAAACCCGTCTGTTATCCGGAGGACTCACCCCTGCCGATCTTGCCGTACGCCCTGCCAACCCTACACTGGCATTACTGACACGACTATACACACGTACAGCTCCGCTGGAGTGGTTAAAAATACAACTCGGAAGCCTCAACGACTTCACTGAAGTACGCACCAAACTCACCACCGGACAGCTGCACGAAACTGCCCAACTCATCCTCGCCGCCTATCCCATGCTTACCGCCGGAGATATCTGCCTCTACATAGCCCGTTTCAAGATCGGACAATACGGACAATTTTACGGCGCCATCGATCCTATGAAAATCATGTCCGGGCTTCGTCAGTACACAGACCAGCGAAACCAGGAGATAGAACGCAGCAAAAGGAACGAAACGCGGGCAAATCTAAGAAATAACCCAACAGAAGGCATCACTTATGAAGCCTATCTCGAAGTGCAGCGGCGTGCCCAAGAAGGAGACGAAGACGCCCTACAAGCCCTCAGAAGGCCCTCACCTGAATAGCGTTTCCTCCCCGGAGCCGGACACCCTCCTCCCCGGAGCCGAGAACATTCCTCCCCGGAGCCGAGCAAAGCCCTCCCCGGAGCCGGGCAAAGCACACGTATCGACAGAAAAACGATCATATACATAAAACTTAACACCACACACGTATGTACTACACCATCCGATTTCAACTCAAACCCTTTCTGGCGGAATACCTGTACGGACACTTCGCCAGCGTCACCGACAAAGGCGTCATCCACCTGCCACCCCGTAGTTACCTCAGCAACAGCCTGCACGAATTGCTCGGCAAACGCCCCTGCAACGCGCCGGCACGAGAGGCCGGAAATCTTTGCCTGCGCCTTCCCAATCCACACCGGGGAAAGTCGCCCACAAGTTATAATTATCTCACCCAAAGCAATATCCGTATCTTTGAAAGCCGCGTACAACACCTTTTTCACGCCGAGCTCTTTGACTGCATGCTCACCGCCCGCCGCCAACAAGGCATCTCGTACGCCGAATCCGTACGCTGCTTCATAGAGCGTTATCACATAGAGTCCATCAGCGAGGAAGGGCTGCTCAAAGCCTTCTGGCGCTGGCGGAAAGAAGCACAACGCAACCCATACACATAGCACAGCACATTATTCAAATCAGTATGGAAATGAGCGAAACTCACCACAGAGTAACACAGAGTTTAAATCTTTATTGAAACGCAGATGATCGCAGATTTTCGCAAAGGGGAACAAATGTATGATAAAGAGTTACAGTCTTTTAATTTGCGTTCATCTGTGTTAATCCGCGTTTCATCAGATAAATACTACCCTGTGGAACTCTGTGCGACTCTGTGGTGAAATACATTGGCTTATTAACAAATTATTTATCAACAAAGAAATGCGTCCGGTCCGCATTGTTTTTCAAAGTAAAAGCCATACCTTTGTTTTGCTCTAAATAAAGAAGGAAGGAGAATCATTATGGAAAGTTATTTGGAAGATAGATACATACGCTTTGACTGGGCCATTAAACGCCTACTACGTCAAAAGGCAAACTTTGGTGTTCTCGAAGGTTTCCTCACCGTATTCCTAAAGGAAAAAGTGACTATCATGGAAATACTCGAAAGCGAAAGTAACCAACTGACTGCTGACGATAAATTCAACCGCGTAGACATCAAAGCGCGCAACAGTAAAGACGAAATCATCATCATCGAGATACAAAACACGCGCGAACTTTACTATCTGGAACGCATTCTTTACGGAGTGGCCAAAGCCATCACCGAGCATATCTCGCTGGGCGAGGCATACTATCATGTAAAGAAGATCTATTCCATCAGCATTCTGTACTTCGACATAGGCATCGGCAGTGACTATCTGTATTACGGACAAAATAACTTTATCGGTGTACACACCGGCGACAAGCTGCAAGTCAACGTCAAGGAAAAGAATGCGATTGTGACACGTATGCCTGCCGATATTTTCCCGGAATATGTTCTGATCCGTGTCAACGAGTTCGACCAGATGGCCGTTACCCCTTTGGAAGAATGGATGCGCTATCTGAAAAGCGGAGTGATACGCCCCGACACCACAGCTCCCGGCTTGGAAGAAGCACGTGAGAAATTGAAATACTACTCCATGACACCTCAGGAACGTCGGGCGTATGACGAACATCTGAGTGCGATAATGATTCAGAATGATGTCATCGATTCGGCCAAATTGGAAGGGAGAATGGAAGGGAGAATGGAAGGTAGAATAGAAGGAAGACAGGAAGGCTTGGAAGAAGGGGCAGAAAAAGAGCGTCTTTCTAATGCCCGGAAGATGAAAAATAAAGGATTGGATTACGCAACGATTACTGATATCACCGGTTTGACTTCCGAAGAGATAGCCAATCTATAAAGACAGAGAAAAGGACCTGTTTTATCATAAGCCTTGCAAACTGCGAGAATATCAACCCGTAGCTTGCAAGGCTTTTAAATTCATTCATATTTGCCTTCATTTCCGCACAATTTAATAAACCAAAACGCATACCACATTATCACACAGCTTCCCCTTGCCAACGAGGAAAGCCGATGTATCACCCAGCGCAGCCAGCCACCAATCCTCAACTGCCAACAAAATAATCGGTCCGAATATTTCATTACTTTACTAACTATTTATATCTTTGCAGGCAGGAATACGAAGCGTCACATTCCTGCCTTATAAAAAAGATATTGAAGCGTTATGCTCTTTCTTGTGACTGGAAACCTAGGAAATTTTCAAGTACATACAAAGAATGACATAGTAGTTTCTCACGTTTATGCGTGGGTCTGCTGTCTGTTTATGTATGTACGGGTTTTCCTAGGACCTCCAGTTACTATAAATAGCACGCAGTTCCACGCTTTATTTATTTTAACGCTTTTATAGGAACTGGAGAAGCACAAACAATACTTAGAATTATGAAACGAAGATTACTATTAGTGGGCCTGATGTGCCTGGTAACCGTCTGTACATGGGCCAAAGACATGACCGTACTAATTACAGACAGTAAAGACCTACCCATTCCAGGGATACAAGCATTTATCAGCGGAACCGGTTCCGACGGAGCAGGAGATTACACTACAGACGCAAACGGCAAGTTTGTAGTCAAGCGTAGCAGTTTGAACTTCCTAAGCATGCGAGTAGCCGGAGACGACTATGAACTCGTATGGACCGGTGGTAATGACCCCGTTGTCGTAAAACTCGAAGGACATTACTGGCTTACCTTGGCATTGAAAGAGGTGGAATCCGAACAGTATTCCCTGTTTACAGGCATAGACCTCTTTCCCTACAGAGGTTCCCTCTACAACAAGGAGCATTTCGATATAAAATGGACCGATAGCGGTACCTTCAGCTTCCTCTACAAAGGCGAACAGCTGTATTGGGAACTCACCGGAAGCGTTTCGGGAGTAACCTCTGTCAGCACAATAGACGTAGAAGAACTGACCGACGGTCGGATAGAAGTAAACAACCCACTGGCAGGAAAACAGAAAATAACGGTAGCCGTTAAAGATGAAACCAATGCGCTATGCTCCGGTCTGATCACCATATCCGGGCCACAGCAATCCTACGAACAAGCCATCACCGCCCAGCCTACCGATATCTATCTGCCCAAAGGCACCTATTACATCGGTGCAAGAATAACAGGCAAGGAAGCCTACTACATTCCCATCTATCAGGAAATCAGCTTAGCAGACTCCCCCATAGAACAAACGTTCAGCTACGAAACAGGCAAAAAAGTCACCGTCCGCGTACTTGATATGGACGGACTCCCGATAGAAAACGCCATCGTGAGCCAACTGATTCCCTCCAACGATTATTGGGACGGACAAAAGACGGATGCCAGGGGAGAAGTGACCTATATAGCCACAGCCGGTACCTATACTTACCGCGTATTAGCAGTGATCGGGACAGACAAACAGAGTTACAGATCTATCGAAGGAGAGATCGTGGTAGGTAGCCAGGAGATGGTACAGGAGATTTCTTACAAAGACAGGTACTTCCGCATCAGCCTGGACATCACCCCCGGCAGCTTCATGACAGACCCCTCCCAAATGAATGTAAGCATAGCGGAAAATACCGTACAGTACAATGAACAGACCGGACTCTATACCACCGTTTTAGAGAAATCGGACGACAATTCATATTACCCATACTACATCTCCTACCCGGACATGTTTACTAAAGAAGGAGAAATACATGCCACCAAACACGAAACGATTCCCATCTCTTTTACTGACTATCACAAAGTGACATTCACATCAAGTGACATCGAAAAATATGAACTGACGGAGATTTACGTCAATTCAGCTCAAGGGGAGCAATCATACAATTTTGAGGCAGATCACGGATATTACCTGCCGGATGGTGACTATGAAATATCGGCAACAATCACCGACCGGACCACACAAGAGTCGTTCCCCGGCATCAGCAAGCAACTGTTTACAGTAGCCGGACAAGAAATGACCGTAACTTACACACTCAACGAAAACGATTACCACCAAGTCATCATCAGCGTGATCGACCGGACCGGTAAGCCGATGGCGGAAGCAAGCGTTGATGTAATCACGGGAGGTACTCCGAAAACATATACAACAGATGAACAAGGAGTAATCAAGCTGTATCTGCCCAATGGTGCATATACATGCAGAACGAATCTTGCCGATTACAAGCCACAGGAACACTCGTTTGAAATAAACGAAGCCGACATGGATATCAGACTCTCCTTTGAAAACTACAAGGAACTGACATTCAAAGTAAACGGTGACCTGCTGGAGATGTTTAAATCAGCAAACTCCTACGGCATCCCGATGCTCACCCTGGTCAACCATGCAATAGAATACCGAAATACCTTTGCCTTATTCAACGGAAACCCCACTGACGGATTTACCGGATCTTATTATCTGCCCGCCGACGATTACGCTTACAGCCTTGAGATAACACAGGGCAAACGTATAAATACCCCCGAAACGCTAATAAAACTGGACACGGACAAAACCGAAACAATCACATTATCAACTGCCGACTACCAGAAAGTGGCGTTGAACGTAGTCGATGAAAACGGCACAGCATGGCCAGTGACATACGAATCTTCCATCTATATCTGCAACAGTGCGCATAAAGACAAAGACACATATATCTATCGGCTCGACACCTATAATGGCAGCTTTATTGATACATATCTACCTCAGGGAGAGTATGTTGCCAAATTCAAGAACCGGAACAACATGGGCGAAACCAGCGTATCAACCACTGAATTCAGCGTCGTAGACCAACCACAAACCGTAACTTTAACACACAAAGAGGCGAAGGAAACATCACTCACTATCAAGGTAAAGGGAATAGTGTCCGCATACAACAATTATTGCTACGTAGAGTTTTATAAGAGCGGAATTCCCATCAGAGGTTACGAAATAAGGACAGAAGACGGTACAGGCGAAGAAACGATCCAACTTCCTGAAGGAACCTACACCTATCGCGTCGACGAACCCGAAGGCAAAGAGCTATCCGGCACCGTCACACTTCCTGCTGACAAGGAATTGACGTTCGACTACAGCACCTACCGAAACCTGCAGGTGCAGGTACAAGACGAGGAGGGGCAATACATAGACAGAAGTCCCGAAATTTCCGTATACCAGGACGGCAAATTCATCTACTCTGGCAACCGTAGCATATACGCCATGTTCCCGGCAGGAGTCTATCAGATACGCGCCTGGTGCAAAGGCTACAAAGCCGTCAGCCAATCTGTGACCATTGGCGAAACAGATCAGACCATCACCCTGAAACTACCAAAAGAGACCGCCAACACCTACACCGTTCAGTTCCTGGTAACCGATTGCTACGATAGCGAGTATACACCGGAAGGCGCCACCGTCAGCCTCGAAGGCTACGGACAACTGGCAGCAGGATACGAGGGCGATGTTTCCTTTACGGACATCGTGGCAGGTGATGTTTCTTACACCATTTCCGCCCCGGGATATACAACACTGAAAGGGGTGGTGAACGTATCCGCCGAGAAGGCTAAAGACAATGGTTATGTACCGGTATTTGCAATCCTGCAACCTGTGCCTACCGGAATCGAAGAAACACCCATGTCATCAAACAGCTTTAGCATATGGACGGACAACGATTATCTGTATATCAACACCAACAGCACCTCTACCGACCTGTGGACCTTGCAATTAGTATCTATCAACGGCAGCCTTGTCTACACCAGCAAGCAACACCTGGATACCGAAAACAACGTTTATATCGGAAATAACCCTAAAGGCATCTATCTGTTCGTACTCAGTAACGGTAAGCAACGAATAGCTTACAAAGTGATAAAGAACTAAGTATTAAAGGGAGAGTTGAGAAGAGAGAAGGGGCTGCGCTGTGACAATACACCTCCCTTCTAAATTCTCAACTCTCCCTTCTCTCCCTCCCTCTCCCTTCTTTTAACTCCCTTCGCCCCCCCTTCTTATTTAGTTAAAAGCCTTATTCTGTTAAAAGTTAATAGTTAGCTGCGCTATCACACTGCACAGTACTTCTCCCCTCTTCATTCTCCCTTCTCCCTTTAATTATCACCGCCCTTATACCCCATTCTGTCCGGTTCGTTACCCGCACGGGGAAACGCAGTGTACCTTAGTAACAAGCAAACAGCATACCCACCTCAATATCAACAAATTACGTAAACAAAATCCACATCATCACCTGTCCTTTTCACTCCCCCCAAACATGCTTATATTTGTAGTGTTATTAATAACAGAGAACACAAAGTATCACGATTGTATCATTAAAAAAAGAAAGGAGCTTATCATGGCTATCTTATTCAAAAAAGTAACAAGACTATCCGATCTCAGTGACAAGAACTCGCCTAAAAAGACGTATCCGCAAATCACCTATCAGTACAGCAGCTCGGCTACGCTGAACGAAATCGCCAAAGAAATCAGCAGCAATGCCGGTGTCAGTGAAGGAGAAACAATCAGTGTGTTGAAAGACTTCCGCACACTGCTGAAAAAACTGCTGCTGACAGGCCGCACAGTGAACATCGACGGGTTGGGCTACTTCTTCCTCGCCGCACAAAGCAAGGGGACAGACCTCCCGGAAGACTTCACAGCTGCCGACATCAGAGGGCTGCGTATCTGTTTTCGCGCCGATAGCGAAATCCGCCTGAGTACTTCGACCAGCACACGTACCGACGGGCTGGTATTGAAAGATGTAGACCGTATCAACGCCGAAAAAACCGACGGTGACGGCGGTGGTGGCGAAGGCGAAGGTGAAGATCCCAGCGTATAGCCCATTATGACCAGTTCTGACATTCTGGCTTTCATCTCCGCCCTGGGCGGGATGGAAGCCATCAAATGGGGCTTGAATTGGCTGGTGAACCGAAAGACGGAAGCACGCAGAAGCGAGGCTGGAGTAAACAGCCTTGAAAATGAAAACCACCGTCAACAGGTGAACTGGCTCGAAGAGCGGATAGTGCAACGGGATACGCGCATAGATGCCCTGTACAACGAATTGCACAAAGAACAAACCGAAAAGCAAGAGTGGATAAACCGCTGTCACGAAGCAGAAATAACTTGCAAGGAACTGGAAGCAAAACGCTGCTTTATCCGGGGATGCCCCAACCGGCAACCACCATCGGAATATTAACCCTCCCCATTCTTTAGTACAAACCTTTTAATAGCACAAAACGCATGAGAACAATAGACTCTATCATCATCCACTGCTCCGCTACACGTAGCGGAGTGGACTTTACAGCAGTCGACATAGACCAATGGCACCGACGACGCGGATTCAAAGAGATAGGTTACCACTATGTCATCCGCCTGGACGGAACCATTGAAAAGGGCCGTTCCATAGAAAAAGAGGGTGCCCACTGCTACGGTTGGAACCGGCAAAGTATCGGAATATGCTACGTAGGTGGTCTGAGCACTAACGGACAACCCACAGACACAAGAACACCGGCACAAAAACAAGCCATGAAGCAACTCATCACCGAACTGCAACAGCAGTATGCTGCCATACGCTACGTCATCGGGCATCGCGATACATCGCCCGATCTGAATGGAAACGGACACATCGAACCTGAAGAGTACATCAAAGCCTGTCCGTGTTTTGACGTACGAAAGTGGCTGAAGGAAACGGAGGTAATGGTATGAAAACGGCACAACGTATCGGTGTGTTATTGCTACTCGCAGCAATGTCGGGATGTGGCAGTCGGAAAGCGCTTACCCGGACGCATTACGCGGAGCGTGACTCCATCATGGCAATCACACAGAAAGAGGTGAGAAACACCCGCCAATGCACCGGCAAACAGGCCGAAGTCATCGAGACGTTCAACGAGGAGACAACACTAATGATACGAAAAGACACGACAGGCTTAAAACTCACCCGCACAGTGACCTCCCGAAAAGAGCAGAACACGAAAAGCAGCCGGCAACAAGAACAATGGCAACAGACGGACACTACACAGTACCTCCGGAAACAAATCCGGACAAAAGAGAACGAAAAGGAAACTCAAAAGCGTAGCGGGTCTGTAGTACCGTACGTCATCGTCCTGGCAGGAATTCTGCTGCTATTATTGTTCAGAAGAAGATATCGCTACTTCTGACAAGCCGAAACAACACGAGCACAAAGAAAGAGAGGCTGCTACAAATATTACTTTGCAACAGCCTCTACTTATTTACACTTCAAGTTATAATCTTAGAAAAGAATTATCATTTAGCCAGTTCATTGATTACATCCATAATCTTTTGTCCGATTTCTTCGGCGGCTTCCATAGTTGAAGCCTCGCTATACACACGGATTATCGGCTCTGTATTGCTCTTACGCAAATGTACCCACTTATCGGCAAAATCAATCTTTACACCGTCGATATCATTGATTTCTTCATTCTTATAGATCTCTTTCACTTTGGAAAGGATGGCATCTACATCAATTTCCGGGGTAAGATCCACACGGTTCTTTGCGATAAAATAAGGAGGATAAGTAGCACGCAACTCACTCACCGTCTTTCCTTCATGAGCCAGATGACTCAGGAAAAGAGCAATACCTACCAAAGCATCGCGCCCATAGTGGCTGGCAGGATAAATCACTCCACCATTACCTTCACCACCAATCACGGCATTGGTAGCCTTCATCTTAGTCACCACATTGACTTCACCCACAGCCGAAGCACTGTATTCCATTCCATATTTGCGAGTCACGTCGCGCAATGCACGGGTAGAGCTCAAATTAGAAACAGTATTACCCGGAGTATGTTTCAACACATAATCAGCCACAGTCACCAACGTATATTCTTCACCATACATCACACCGTTCTCACAAATCATAGCCAGGCGGTCAACATCAGGGTCTACCACAAAAGCCACGTCTGCCTTACCACCTTTCATAAGGTTCATAATATCACCCAGATTCTTCTCAAGCGGTTCGGGGTTATGGGCAAAATTACCGGTAGGTTCGCAATAAAGTTTCTCCACATGCTTTACACCGAGGCGTTCGAGCAATTCGGGAAGAATAATACCTCCGACAGAATTCACACAGTCGATAGCCACGCGGAAATCAGCTTTCCTGATAGCTTCCACGTCCACCAGTTCAAGTGCTAAAACACTGTCAATATGTTTTTGATTGTAAGTAAGATCTTTACGATAAGAGCCGAGATGATCTACATCTGCAAAGTTAAACTCTTCAGCTTCGGCAATACGAAGCACTTCGTTGCCTTCAGCTGCATTCAGAAATTCACCATGTTCGTTAAGCAGTTTCAGCGCATTCCATTGCTTGGGATTGTGCGAAGCTGTCAGAATGATACCTCCACAAGCGCCTTCCATCGTCACGGCCAGCTCAGTTGTCGGAGTAGAAGCAAGATCAATATCTACTACATCCCAGCCCATGCCCATAAGAGTGCCGACTACCACGTTTTTCACCATTTCGCCGGAGATACGTGCATCACGGCCTACTACGATTTTATTGCTTGTAGATTTACATGTTCTACGAATCAGCGTAGCATACGCCGATGTGAATTTCACAATGTCAAGCGGGTTCAATCCCTCGCCTGCACCTCCGCCAATCGTTCCGCGGATTCCAGAGATAGATTTGATTAGAGTCATAAGGATTTAAATATCGGTAATTAAAGTTAGTTCTATCAGTGTAGTATCAATAGATAGAGAATCTATATATATCATAGAAATAAGGAAATACCTTCTGCTGTGCATAAGAGTGTCCACTCTTCGATGGCACAATCAGTCTGACATGTGCCCCATCTTTGATATACTGCAAAGCCATCAGCCAGCCGGCAGGAACTGAGGTTCCATACTGACCACCAATCGTTACATCCCAATAATATTCGGAATCAAGTCCCGGTTCTTGAATAAACTGCCCGTATATACTTGTTCCGTCTATCGTATAACGAAAACCTGTAGGATAATTATTCATAGGCGGATAATATTGATTATCCACATTAGAAACAGAAGTTGGTTCTCCAGTCAAGATATCGACTTCTTTAAAGCGGGTAAGGATCAGGTTACCGGTTTCAAACGGAAGAGCCGCTTCAAGATTGGGATAAGGCTCGGACGCGGCACGCGGAGTTCCGTAACGTTGCACAATCTGCATATAAATACCATTAGAGAAAGCAACATACTGATTCTTGCCCGGATACTGAACCGGATATCCGTCTTCACATTCTGTAATCGTATCCTTTTCGAATTCCTCTACAGTGATTACTTCAATATTATTCTTTTTAATGAAATCATTGACACCATCCCGCTCTTCTTCGAGCATCTCAGCATAGGTTTTCGTGTCATCACATGCCTGAAAAAAGGCTCCAAGAGCCAACAGGGAAATAAATAATAATATAAGTTTCTTCATTCGTCTGTATCTTAACTATATGTCCGTACAAATGTACCGTAATTTAGTTGAAAATTGAGAGTTAAAAGTTGAAAGTTCAAGTCTTTTAACTTATTTAGTTATTTAATTGACAGTTGACGGTTTACAATTGACAGTGGACAATTGACAATTGACAGTGGACAGTGGACAATTGACAATTGACAATTGACAATTAGCTGCGCTATCACACTACATAGTAGCTATCAACTGTCAACTGTCAATTATCAATTGACAACTGCTCTGAGTATTTTTCCAAAGCCCGTTCAAATACTTCCCTTGCCTCGTCCATCGTGCCATAAAACTCACCACCCGAAGCATTCAGATGACCACCGCCATTAAAGAATTCGGCAGCCACTTTGTTACAGGGAAACGTTCCTACAGAACGTAAGGATATCTTAATCATCCTGGTTTCCGTATCTTCACGCAAAAAACAAGAAAAGCAGACATTCTTAATGGAAAGAGGTATATTGACAAAGCCTTCGCTATCACCTTTAATATAATCAAACTGGCTTTGTTCATCTCTTGTCAAAGAAATCAACGCAGAGTTATACTCACGATAAACCCTCATATTCGACAAAACATACCCCATCAGCCTCAGACGACTCTCCGAGTAAGTGTTGTATACTTTTCTATAGATATCATCCTTATCAATCCCTTTCGACAGAAGTTCACTGATAATGAAGTATATTTCACGATTATTGGAATTATAAGTAAACCCTCCGGTATCTGTCATCATACCTGTATAAATACATTCGGCTCCTTCCAAAGAGATATCACTGAAGTATCCCATACGACAGATTAACCGGAATATAAGTTCGGAGGTAGAAGATATTTCCGGATGTGAGATAATAATCTGACAGAATTCTTCGGGATATAGATGATGATCGATCATTATTTTGCGGGCAGGCGAAGCGGCTACGGCATCTCCCATTTTCTCGATCCGTTTCAAAGCATTAAAGTCCAGACAGCAAATCACATCTGCCTCAGCTATCAGCTTATCAGCAAATTCCTTGTAACGGTCGTACAACAAGATATCCTTGCTACCCGGCATCCATCTCAGAAAATCGGGAAAGACATTGGGTACAATCACGTTTACAGTCTTATCCTGTGAATCCAGAAAATGGGCAAGCCCCAAAGAAGATCCTATTGCATCGCCATCAGGAGATACATGGGATACAATCACTATTTTATCAGCACGTTCAAACCATTTTGTGAAATGATCTATCTTAGCTTGTTCTATTACTTTAGTCAGCATAATAATTATGTGTCAATACGCCAATGGGCAATGTGCCGATGGCCAGACACGTTTGTTTATGGATTAATATTCTATTTGCTTATCTTTCGTAAATTAGGCACATGGCATATCAGTACAATTGCCATATTACCGCCCGGCAAAATTACGATAATTCTTCGTACTTAAAGCAAAAACTCAGTAGAACCTTCATCTGAGAGTGATATAAAATGAACACCTTGCTGTTGACACTCTATTTTATATGCCTGTAAACGACGGTCGGAAAGAGAGGCATCAAGAATCACATTATGAATGACAAACAAGTCGGCCAATTCACGCAAATGTCCGTCATAGCCTTTGCATACGTAAAGATAATCAATAGATAACGGCTGTAGGGTCGTTTTGTTTCGCCAGTAATTATCATTCAACACACAAACCCTGCAACCGGAAAAGGAAAGAAGGTGATGATCATATACCAATGCAGAGCAGGTATAATCGGCAGTAACAGGTTGAGGGGGCTTCAACCCCTGGCGATTCCATCGCTTTGAAACAGCCCTGCGCAACCGGGATTCATCCGGCAAACTATCGGCATAAGCCAGCCAGGAAGATCCGTTGGACGCAACACAATGAACCACCGGACAATTGCGGACATTATAAAATACAATGCTTTGCCGGGGACGGTCGATGACTCTCATCGACACATGATAAATACAAACAAGAAATATACAGGAAAGACAGACAGCAAGACGCTTTCCCGTACGTAAAAACAGATACCATCCTCCCAAAATCAAAGCCAGATAGAATCCGAAAACCTCCGGAATATACACCCATACCCCATCAACAGACGCCCATGGGAGCTGCTCTATCCAACGGACACAATTGTTCAACGCCCCAACCAGCCCTCTCAGTGCTGCCGCCGCAAGTTCCTGCAGGAAAGGCAGAGGATTCAGCAACAACATAATGACGGCTACATACATTATAAGTGACACCAACGGTATCACCAATAAGTTGGTCAGCAGAAAATGAGTAGAGAAACGGGAAAAGTAGAGGAGCACCAGTGGAGCTGTGCCAATCTGCGCAGCAATAGAAACGCTCATCAATCCCCAAATGTACCGCCCGATGCGGGAACCCGCCACAGGAATCAATCTGTATATGCAAGGTTGTATCAGCAAAATAGCGGCCACTGCACAAAATGAGAGTTGGAAACCAACATCAAACAACCAGGATGGCCGACAAAGCAACATAAAGAAAGCTGCTATCAGAAGAGTATTCAGCGAAAAATTAGTTCGCCCGGACAACCCCGCCAAAGTAAACAGAGAAAACATAACTACTGACCGGACTACTGAAGCAGACAGCCCTGTAAAAAAGGCAAAGGCCCAAAGAGACAAAAGGATCAGTAAAGTACGTAGCAAAACCACCATCCGCCATCGCTCAGGTAACCATCGCAGACAGAAACAAAGCAGCAAATATAGAAAACCGATATGCAAACCAGACAAAGCAAGCACATGACTTGCACCGGATATGGAATAAGTTTCGCGGATATCTTCACTTAACTCCTCCTTATAACCGATGGTAAGAGCCGAAAGCACAGCTAAATCATCTCCCCGAAACCCAAGGCGACGATAAACAGACAAAACAGACTCCCGGCAATCCATTGCTTGCTGACGAAAAGAGCGCATGGTACCCCGTGAAATCACTTTCCAGTTATCTGCGTAAGCAAATCCAATAGCAGCCACCTGTCTGCGGAACAAGAAACGGGCATAATCAAACTCATCCGGATTGCCATTATTCACCGGAGGAGAAAGTTTGGTATAAACCAATAGTTCATCCCCACTACGCAAGTGCTCGCTCAAGGAATCTTTAGTGAAATAAAGGAGAGCTTTATGATCCAAAGCAAGTCGCCCGGAAACAGAATCAATCTGTTCTATCAACAGTACGCGGCAAAGTACACTTTTCTCTTTCACCTGCGGTTGCTCCGTAACAATCAGCCTATAGGTCGTCTCCTTTTGTGGAAACACAGATTCAGCCTGGCGTAATTCCCGGTTCATCAATCCGGTACCCAAAGTAAAACAAAAGAGAAGGAGGCAGCTCCCAAAGAGCCAACGTCCGGAGTAATGCTTCCGGTTAAAGAAGAAAATCAGCCCTCCGAAAGACAGAAAGAGAAGTAAAATAACGCCAAAGGCAATCCTTCCGGACTGCCTCTGGAAAAAAAGTTCGTCGCCACAATAAATACCCACAACTAAAGGGCATAACAGGCGTAAAAAAGGATAGCGATGCAGCCAGGCAAAGAGCATTAATTATAGCTCTTTCAGCCGGTGGATCATCTCTTCAGGGTTTTCGGCGGCAAATACTGCGTTTCCTGCCACCAATACATCGGCACCGGCAGCCACCAGACGTGCACCGGTTTCAAGGTTTACCCCACCATCTACTTCAATCAAAGCTTTTGAGCCCGTACGTTCTATCAATGCACGTAGCTCACGAACCTTCTCTACGGAATGTTCAATAAATTTCTGCCCCCCGAAACCAGGGTTAACACTCATGATGAGCACCATATATACATCACGAATAATATCCTGAAGCATTGCGACGGGCGTGGCCGGATTTATGGTCACTGCCGGCTGCATACCTGCTTCCCGGATTTGCTGCACCACCCTGTGGAGGTGCGGACATGCTTCATAATGCACATTCATCACATGAGCTCCTAACGCTTTCACCTCCTGAATAAACTTCTCCGGTTGTACAATCATCAGATGTACATCAAGTGGTTTCTCACTTAGCTTAGCCACATACTTCAATACCGGAAATCCAAAAGAGATATTAGGCACAAATACGCCATCCATAATATCAATATGAACCCAGTCGGCTTCGCTACGGTTTAACATTTCAACATCTTTCGCCAAATAAGCAAAATCTGCAGAGAGAATAGAAGGAGATATCATTGGTTTCATGAGCTTGTTTTTATTACAAATTTAATACAATGATACAAAAGTAGAGGGAATAAACGGAAGTAACAAATTTATCCCAAAATAATCCCTTGTAACCCTTGTGGCAATTGTTGTTCCACATAATAGTTACCGGCAAAAGAACGTAGAAAAGCCAGCGTTTGTTCACTGACCCGGGGCCTCTTACTTTCCACCGAGTTCTTTTCTTTGGGACACTGTTGATGAGAGGGAGTAGTTTTTTTATTCATAGGCCTTATACACTAAAAGGTTTGTTTCCTTTAGAACGTAGGAAACAAACCTTTTAGTATATAACAAGTTAGTTAAATTTAATCAACGGTAAGAACGACTCCGTTCTTTTCGGCCATGCGACGAAGGTTAAGGATAGCATAACGCATACGCCCCAGTGAAGTATTGATACTTACACCTGTCTGCTCTGCTATCTCCTTGAAACTGAGATCCTGGTAGAAACGCATATATACCACTTCGCGTTGTTCATCTGGCAGGAATTCCATCAAACGGCGTACGTCAGATAATATCTGCCGATTTACAATCGTATTCTCTATCGTCCCTTCTGCCAGACCGATATTATTCAGAATGTTCACTTCCGGCTCATCACAAGACACCAGATTCTCCGATTTCTCCTGACGGAAAGAGTCTATAATCAAGTTATGGGCAATACGCCGCAACCAAGCAGAGAACTTACCATTTTCATTGTAACGTCCCTGACGGATAGTAATAATTGCCTTCATAAAAGTTTCTTGAAAGATGTCTTCTGTCATCTCGGAGTTGCGTACAATATAATAAATATAAGAGTACAACTTGTCCTTATACCTATTTAGAAGTACATTAAATGCCTGATTCTCTCCTTCGGCATAGAGAGAGACTAACGTTTCGTCAGCCTTGTTGTTCCATGTGTTCATTACGTATGCGATTAGATATAATTAGCGTAACGTGTTTCTATAGGCATTCACATTTAAAGAGTTAATAATGGGCAAAGAAAAGGAATCTTAGTGAAAGAGCCAAAAGAAAAGAGAAATATTTTTAATGGGAACCATATTATTAACTCATTGACGTGCAGTTTCTACTGCGGAATACTCATTAATGAGGGGATTTACGATTAGACGATTAGATGATTTACGATTAGACGATGTACGATTGAAGTTACCTTTTAATAGCCTGTTTCAGTAATGTAAAGCAGACTAATCCCAATCGTACATCGTAAATCATCTAATCGTAAATCCCTTCATTATTGTTCTATTACAAGTCACTTCATCCTCATATCCCCGGTAATTTTGTAACCACGCAACAGTTCTTCTGTCCTAAGCCGTTTCTTGCCGGGGAACTGCAAAGCAAGAATGCCTATAAAACCATCCGTAACAGCTACTTTGAGAGATTTCTTTCCGTCTGTCACGATTGTACCCGGAAGCAATTGATGAGTTTCGAATCGCTTTTCACTCTCAAAAATCTTCACTACAACAGGTTCGCCCGAAGGATTTATGAGTTCAGTCCATGCTGCCGGATAAGGGGAAAGGCCACGAATGAAATCATAGATACGTTTTACAGGCTGATTCCAGTCAATCCTACAGGTTTCTTTAAAGATTTTAGGAGCTGGACGTAATTCTCCTACTACAGCCATTTCTTCCTGTGGAATAGGTTTCACAGTACCCGCTAAAATGGCATCTACTGTCTCTATAACAAGCCTGCCACCTAACATCATTAGTTTATCATGCACGACTTCTACATTATCCGTATCTGCAATCGGAACGCGAACTTGTTGGATGACTTCTCCCGTGTCGATTTCGTGCTTCAGGAAGAAAGTGGTAATACCTGTTTCCGTATCACCGTTGATAACCGCCCAATTGATAGGAGCAGCACCACGATATTGGGGAAGCAGAGAAGCATGCAGGTTAAATGTCCCCAAACGGGGCATATTCCAGACAACTTCCGGCAGCATGCGGAAAGCAACTACGATTTGCAGGTCGGCTTTCCATTCACGCAAAGCTTGCACAAAGCTTTCATCCTTCAGTTTCTCCGGCTGCAACAAAGGCAGATTATGGTCTAATGCAAACTGTTTGACAGGGGAGAACTGGATTTTATGACCACGACCTGCCGGTTTATCGGGCATGGTAATCACACCAACCACATTGTAACCACCTTCGACGAGGCAACGCAAACCCTCCACTGCAAAATCGGGAGTTCCCATATAAACGATTCTTAAATCTTCTTTCTTCATAAACAATAATGTGACAATATGCCAATTGAGAGTATTTAATAATGTGACAATACGACAATGTGGCAATAGGCCAGTTATATTACAACTCTATTATAACACAGCCAATTGGCACATTGGCATATTGGCACATTGAATAATTATTTTAGTCTTCCGAGAAATGTACCAACACCTGCCGGTACGAATTAAATATCTTTGATTTCGAGACGAAGCCCAGATACTTGCCTTCTTCGTTCACCACAGGCAGATTCCAGGCCTTTGTATCATCAAAGGTCTGCATCACCTGTTCCATACCATCCGTATCAAACAGTTTGGCAGGGGCCGATGTCATCAGTTTATTCACCGTGAAACGATGATAAAGTTCTTGCCGGAACATGATGTTACGGATATCGTCCAGCAAAACAATGCCGAGCAATATACCGTTCTTATCTGTCACAGGAAAGATATTACGATGTGAAGCAGCAATGGCTTTAACCAGTTCACCCAAATCCATCTCCGGATGAACGGTTACGAAATCATTCTCCACCACATTCTCCATCTTCATCAGCGTCAGTACAGCTCTGTCCTTATGATGGGTTAATAGCTGCCCCCTCTTTGCCAAACGCATGGAATAGATACTGTGCGGTTCGAAAACAATGATAGTCAGATAGGAACTGACGGAGACAATCATCAATGGCAGAAAGAGGTCATATCCACCCGTCAGCTCGGCGATGAGGAATACCCCCGTCAACGGGGCATGCATCACTCCGCTCATCACGCCAGCCATCCCCATAAGTGCAAAGTTCTTCTCGGGCAGATAGGCTGAGAATGCAAAGTCATTGCTGAAGTGTGAAAAGACAAATCCTGCAATACAACCTAAGTAGAGCGAAGGTGCGAAGATACCACCGCAGCCCCCGCCTCCGTTCGTTGCACTGGAGGCAAAGACTTTCAACAGGATAATCAGTATCAGATAGACTTGCAGCAGATTGCCGTATCCATAAAACAGGGAGTTGTTCATCACCGTATCCCAGTCGGCATTGCTCGTGCCGTTCAGCAAGAGGTTGATCGTATCGTAACCTTCGCCATAAAGCGGTGGGAAAAGAAAGATGAGTACGCTCAGCATCACCCCTCCCAAGGCCAGCTTCTTATAAGGATTGTTGAGTTTGCCAAAGACGCCTTCCACCGAATTCATGGCACGGGTGAAATACAACGAGATTAACCCACAGAAGATGCCCAGCAGAATAACAAAAGGGATACGTTCCAGTTCAAACGCCTGATCGAGGTGGAATTTGAACATCGCTTCCGTGCCGGTGGTGATATAAGAGACCGTAGCAGCCGTCACTGCGGAGATGAGCAGGGGTAGCAGTGAGGACATCGTCAGATCGATCATGAGTACCTCCAGCGTGAATACCAACCCGGCAATAGGCGCTTTGAAGATACCGGCAATGGCACCGGCAGCACCACATCCCACAAGCAGCATCAGCGTGCGGTGTTCCATCTTAAACACGCTTCCCAGATTGGAACCGATGGCCGATCCTGTCAGCACAATAGGTGCTTCCGCTCCAACCGACCCGCCAAAGCCGATGGTGATGGCGCTGGCAATGGTGGACGACCACACGTTGTGCCGTTTGATGCGTCCCTGCCTCCGGGAGATGGCATAGAGTATCTTGGTAACTCCATGGCTGATATCATCTTTCACAATGTTCCGCACAAACCATCCGGCCAGAAAGATACCTACTACCGGATATACCAGATAGAGGTAATTCACCCCCGTTGCACTAAAGTTGTCGGTAAGGAAATTCTGTATCGAGTGAATCAGGAACTTCAATATCAATGCAGCAATCGCTGTGAAAATGCCCACCAGAAAACTAAGGATAAGAATGAATTGCTTTTCCTTAATATTGTTTTCACGCCAATGAATAAAATGCTGTAGCAGACTAATCTTTTCTTTTTCCATATTTCTGTCTAAATGCCTTTGCCGATCCACACTTCTCTGACGGTTGCCAGTAGAATTTTCACGTCGAGCCAAAAGCTATAGTGTTCTAAATAATAAAGGTCGTAACGGGAACGTTCAATCATTTTCTCTATCGTGTTAGCATACCCGAATTTCACCATTCCTAAAGAGGTAATCCCTGGTTTCAGGTTAAATATCCGTTTATAGTCCGGGGTCTTCTCCAATATTTGTTGTACAAACCAGGCGCGTTCGGGGCGTGGTCCGACAATGGACATATCTCCCTTCAAAACATTCCAGAACTGCGGCAGTTCATCCAAATGATGTTTACGCAGTGTCCGGCCAAAAGCTGTCACCCGCTGATCATCAGAAACAGCAAGCAACGGCGTCCCATCTTCCGCACCTGTCACCATGGTACGAAATTTCACCATCCGAAAGGGGACACCTCCCTTTCCCAACCGCTCTTGCTGGTAAAAAACGCTACCCGCTCCCTGCATGCGAATGCGGATAGCAATATAGAGCAGTAATGGGCAACATAGCAACAGCACCAACGCTGCCACCATATAATCCACCAACTGCTTCATCTATTCACGGATAATCTTTATCACTCCGCCTTTATCAAGTTTAATAATGCTCGATGGTTTGGGACGACTGATGTCATCCTGGCGAAAGCCTACAATATAATCTACCTGTGATTTAACGTCATCACTTATTTCACTGAAATTGGCCGGCGAAGGCTGTCCGCTGATGTTGGCCGATGTCGACACAATTGCCTTGCGGAATTGCTGGCAAAGACGACGGGAAAAGTCCTCACTGGTCACACGGATACCTACGCTGCCATCTTCGGCAAGCAGGTTCGGAGCCAGATTGCGGGCCCCCGAATAAATTATAGTAAGTGGTTTGTCGGCCAGTTCTATTAGGTCCCATGCCACTTCGGGCACATCCTGCACATAAAAATCCACCTTTACGGATGAGTCAACCAGAACCAACATCGCTTTACTGTCTGCACGTTTCTTGATTTCGTACACACGGCGCACTGCATCAGGATTGGTCGCATCGCAGCCCAGTCCCCAAATCGTATCGGTAGGATAAAGGATAACCCCCCCCTCCTGCATCACCTGACAGGCTTTTTTAATATCTTCTATCATTTCTTGATTTATATCTGATAAGAGTAACGCGCAAAAATACTACTTTTGCATGGTAATAACAAAGTTTAAGAGAAAACAAATGGAAGAAATTAAGTTTCGCCACACCCTGCCTATACAACTACGATTCAATGACGTAGATAAATTCGGTCATGTCAACAACACGGTTTACTTCTCATTCTATGATCTTGGCAAAACAGAATATTTTGCCTCTGTCTGCCCCGGAGTGGACTGGGAAAAGGATGGAATTGTCGTTGTCCATATAGAGGCCGACTTCCTGGCTCAGATATTTGCATCGGACCACATTGCCGTACAAACGGCTGTTTCGGAGATCGGGACAAAGAGTTTTCACCTCATTCAGCGGGTGATCGATGTAGAAACCGAAGAGGTAAAGTGCATCTGCACATCCGTGATGGTAGCATTCGATTTAGATAAGCACGAATCGAAAGCGCTCACCGAAGAGTGGATAGATGCGATTTGCAAATATGAGGGCAGAGATGTGAGGAAAAGGAGACAGGAGAGCAAGGATTAAAGGACCGTATTTGTCAGTATTTTAATACACGTAAGTACTGAAAGACAGGAGACGGACAGAGTAAAGAAGTGAGAAAAGAGGTAAAAACCTATCTTTTTAACCCGCTATTTATCAACGTATTACAAAACACATTCCTCGGCTCCGGGGAGCAGTCTCCTCCCCGGAGCCGAGGGATGCGCTCCCCGGAGCCGAGGAGGTTGCTCCCCGGAGCCGGGACAACCGAAAGTTTGCCGGGGGTTAGAAAAGCAGAGTTGGCAACGGGAAGTATTCGCTCTGATGTAATAATTATTCAAACAGTACATCTCTACTGCAGGGTGTTTATACTTTATCAGTTTTGAGTGTATTTCACCACGGAGTTCCACAGAGTTTTTTAGACATAAGAACAAAAGAACATATTAGTTGCATAACGTCTTTAAGCTCTTATCTCGGCTTTTGGTTCTTTTGTTCTTATGTCTAAAAAACTCTGTGGAACTCTGTGTTACTCTGTGGTGAGTCTGCTCATGTCTATTCAGATTCAAATCAAATTGCGTTCTGTTTCTATGCACACGGATGAGACTGATCGGGCGGATGACAACGGATCTCTTTTATTTTATTTATTGGTAATCAGGGAAAAAGAAAATCTGATCCGTTGTCATCGTTTTATCCGCCTCATCCGTGTGCCAATAAAAAACACAAAGCCATTTAGCTCGTGTCTGTACGGGTTTGAATACTTATCGGTATAACATATCCAAATTACCACATTATCCACCCTCCCAAGCAAGAAATACCCCGTTCCTTTTGTAAATATCCTTTTCATACCGAAGTAATCCCTCTGAAATATTTTCATCTGATTACAGCCATGCTTCATCTTTTTTTCGTACTTTTACAGCTTCTTGGGGGAAAATGTCATTCTCTCCCATCCTGAGATACGAAAAAGAAAAAACAATATATAAAATGAATCACAAATGGAATTATCAACCCATCACATCAGAACAGGCAGAGATAAGCCAGACATTGGTTCAGGAATTAGGCATTAGCCCTATTCTGGGACGGCTCCTGGTGCAGCGGGGAATCACACGGGTACATGATGCCCGGAAATTCTTCCGTCCGCAACTGCCCGACCTGCATGATCCATTCCTGATGAAGGACATGGACATAGCAGTGGAACGTCTGAACAAGGCGATGGGAAAGAAAGAGCGCATTCTGATTTATGGAGATTATGATGTAGACGGTACCACAGCCGTGGCACTGGTCTATAAGTTCATCCAGCAGTTTTATTCAAACCTGGACTATTACATTCCTGACCGTTATAACGAAGGTTACGGTATTTCACGAAAAGGAGTAGACTATGCTGCCGAAACCGGTGTAGGCCTGATTATTGTGCTCGACTGCGGCATAAAAGCCGTAGATGAAATAGCCTATGCCCGCGAACGGGGAATTGACTTTATCATCTGCGACCACCATGTACCGGACGATATACTGCCACCCGCCGTAGCTATTCTAAATGCCAAACGTCCGGATAACACCTACCCTTATGAACACCTCTCAGGCTGCGGTGTCGGCTTCAAGTTTATGCAAGCATTTGCAATCAACAACGGCATTGAATTTCACCACCTCATTCCTCTGCTCGACCTTGTGGCCGTCAGCATAGCTTCGGACATTGTGCCCATTATGGGGGAGAACCGCATCTTAGCACATCATGGGCTGAAACAACTGAACAGTAATCCCAGCATAGGAATGAAAGCCATCATCGATGTGTGCGGATTGGCAGAGAAGGATATCACCGTGAGCGATATCGTGTTCAAAATAGGCCCCCGTATCAATGCCTCCGGACGTATTCAGAATGGAAAAGAAGCTGTGGATCTGTTGACAGAGAAAGATTTCTCCGTAGCTCTTGAAAAGGCCAATCAGATAAATCAGTACAACGAGACCCGCAAAGATCTGGATAAGAGCATGACCGAAGAGGCCAACCAGATTGTAGCCAATCTTGAAGGACTGGCAGACCGCCGTTCTATCGTCATCTACAATGAAGAATGGCACAAAGGTGTGATCGGAATTGTGGCTTCCCGGCTGACGGAAATATATTACCGGCCGGCCGTAGTATTGACACGTACAAATGATATGGCAACGGGATCTGCCCGCTCGGTTTCGGGTTTTGACGTATATAAAGCCATAGAACATTGCCGTGACTTGCTTGAGAACTTCGGCGGACACACGTATGCTGCAGGATTGTCAATGAAAGTGGAAAATGTACCGGCGTTTACCGAGCGTTTTGAAACATTCGTATCACAACACATCCTGCCGGAACAAACCAGTGCCGTAATAGATATCGATGCTGAAATAGACTTCAGAGACATCACTCCGAAATTCTTTAGTGATCTGAAGAAATTCAATCCCTTCGGCCCGGACAACCAAAAACCCATATTCTGCACGCACCATGTCTACGACTATGGTACAAGTAAAGTGGTGGGACGCGACCAGGAGCATATCAAACTCGAGTTGGTAGATAACAAATCGAACAACGTAATGAACGGCATCGCCTTTGGTCAAAGTTCACACGTACGCTATATCAAGACAAAGCGTTCATTCGACATCTGCTACACAATCGAAGAAAACACGCACAAGCGTGGCGAAGTACAGTTGCAGATTGAGGATATTAAACCCATTGAATGATTTACGATTAGACGATTGACAATTTACGATTGAAATTACTCTTAATTCTCTAAGATTACTCAATCGTAAATCGTCTAATCGTAAATCGTCTAATCGTAAATCGTCTAATCGTAAATCAAAATGGTGTTTTACCGCGATATACTCAAACAATACTGGGGTTATGACTCCTTCCGTGGTGTACAGGAGGAGATTATCAATAGTATTGGCGAAGGGCGTGATACACTGGGATTAATGCCTACCGGTGGTGGGAAATCCATTACATTCCAGGTCCCGGCACTCGCCAAAGAGGGTTTGTGCATCGTTATCACTCCACTCATCGCCCTGATGAAGGACCAGGTGCAGAATCTCCGTCAAAGGGGGATCAAAGCTGTAGCCATCTACTCGGGCATGACGCGGCAGGAAATTCTTATTGCGCTGGAAAACTGTATCTTCGGCGATTATAAATTCCTCTATATCTCACCGGAACGACTGGACACGGACATCTTCAAACAGAAACTCCGTGCCATGAAGATCAGCATGATTACGGTAGACGAAAGCCATTGTATCTCCCAATGGGGATATGACTTCCGGCCTGCCTATCTGAAGATAGCCGATATACGCGAACTATTGCCCGGAGTAGCCGTACTGGCACTCACTGCCACAGCCACACCGGAAGTAGTAAAAGACATCCAAAGCCGGTTGAAGTTTAAGGAAGAAAACGTTTTCCGGATGAGCTTCGAGCGAAAGAATCTTGCCTATATCGTACGCAAGGTAGATAACAAAACGGCCGAACTACTACATATTCTTCAACGGATGCAGGGAAGCGCTATCGTCTACGTTCGTAGTCGTCGCCGTACCAAAGAAATCACTGAATTGCTTATCAACGAAGGTATCACCGCCGACTTCTATCATGCCGGACTAGACAATGCCGTCAAAGATATCCGCCAGAAACGCTGGCAAAGCGGCGAATGCCGTGTGATGGTAGCAACCAATGCTTTCGGAATGGGCATTGACAAACCCGATGTACGTCTGGTAATCCATCTCGATCTGCCCGACTCTCCCGAAGCCTATTTTCAAGAAGCAGGACGTGCCGGACGCGACGGAGAAAAGGCATACGCCGTTATTCTCCACACCTCATTGGACAAAACGGCCCTCCACAAACGGGTCCCGGACACCTTCCCTGATAAGGATTATATCATAAAGGTATATGAACATCTGCAATATTATTATCAGATGGCAATGGGAGACGGACTCGACTGTACAAAGGAATTCAACCTGGAGGAATTCTGCCGCAAGTTCAAGCATTTTCCGGTTCCGGCAGACAGTGCTTTGAAAATACTGACCCAGGCAGGGTACATAGAATATACCGATGAACAGGACAACGCCTCACGTATCCTCTTTACCATCCGTCGCGATGAACTGTATAAGCTTCGCGAAATGGGTAAAGAGGCAGAAGCACTGATGCAAACCGTCCTTCGTTCGTATACCGGGATCTTCACGGATTACGCTTACATCAGCGAAACAGCATTGAGCCTGCGTACCGGGTTGACACGTTCGCAGATATACAATCTGCTAATGATGCTGTCCAAACGTCGCATTATTGACTATATTCCTCGTAAGAAAACACCTTATATAATATACACGCGCGAACGGGTAGAACCTGACCGCCTGCATATCCCGCCATCCGTATACGAAGAACGTAAGAAACGATACGTAGCCCGTATCGAGGCAATGGTAGAATACGTCACCTCCGAAACTGCCTGCCGTAGCCGTATGCTTCTCCGTTACTTCGGTGAGAAAAATGAACATAACTGTGGGCAGTGTGACGTATGCCTCAGCGGGAAAGCCAGTAAAGACTTGTCAGACAATACCTTCGAAGAAGTAAAGGAAAAACTGCTGGATTTACTGAAAGAGCGCCCTCTGACTCCCGCAGAAGTCAGCAAACGAATGGAAGAAGATAAAAACATACTGGCACAAGTCATTCAATATTTATTGGAAGAGGAAATAATAAAAACAGAGGATGGAATGTTGAGTAAGGTTATAGGGTTATAATGTTATAGAGTTGTAAAAATTACAGGACTATAAAGCGATAGAGTTATAAAAGTTATAAATTTGCAAATTATAGTGTTGCGGATTGTAGCTACTATAACTTTATAACATTATAACATCATAAATCATGCCGAACTTCTTTAAATCTTTCTTTTCGGGAAAGTCCGAAAGCCCGGAAAGCGAAAAGCAGAAAGCTGCACAAAAGAACTTTGAGATATTCAAATATGACGGATTGCGTGCTCAACGTATGGGCAGACCGGACTATGCCATAAAATGCTTCACCGAAGCCCTTGCTATCGAGGAAGACTTCGAAACATTGGGATACCTCAGCCAGCTCTACATACAATCTGCCGAACTGGACAAAGCCCGTGAAATACTGAATCGCATGGTGGAACTTGAACCCGAACTGACCAGTACATATCTTACTATAGCCAACGTATGCTATATGCAAGAAGACTATCAGGCAATGCAGGCTGCGGCAAGCAAAGCTATTCAGATAGAGGAAGGTAATGCAGTTGCCCATTTCCTGCTGGGAAAAGCTATGATGGGTATGAATGATGACCTCATGACCATTGCCCACCTGACAAAAGCCATTGTGTTAAAAGACGATTTCACCGAAGCACGCCTGTTACGCGCCGAAGCTTTGCTAAAGATGAATCAGCTCAAAGAATCTGCTGAAGATATAGCCGCAATTCTGACTCAGAGCCCGGATGAAGAGGCAGCTATCCTGCTGCATGGTAAACTAAAAGAAGCAGAAGGAGCTCCCGAAGAGGCAGAAACCGATTACTTGAAAGTCACCGAGATGAATCCCTTTAATGAACAGGCATACCTCTATCTAGGTCAACTCTTTATCACTCAGAAAAAACTAACCGAAGCTATCAGTCTTTTCGACGAAGCCATAGAACTGAATCCGAATTTCGGAGCAGCCTATCACGAACGCGGCCGTGCCAAATTGCTGAATGGCGATAAAGATGGTTCCATAGAAGATATGAAGAAAGCGCTTGAGATCAATCCCAAAGAGGGAGAAAATCTGAACGGACAATTTAATAACCAGTCAGCCTCATCAACCAATGTATTAGGATTATAGTGTGCTTTCCTTATCCGGAAACGAGCTAAATGGCTTTGTATTTTCTATGGCACACGGATGAAACGGATAAAACGGATGATAACGGATCTTTTTATTTTATTTATTGGTAATCAGGGAAAAAGAAAATCTGATCCGTTGTCATCCGTTCGATCTGTCTCATCTTGTGTGCCATAGAAACATAGTGCAGTTTGATTTATATCCGGATTAACAGTAACCAAAACACAGCGAATCATAACAAACTCTTAATATTAGCCTTTACAATGCAAAAAAAAGTCTCTTTTTGCTTGCATTTAAAAGAAAAGTATTACATTTGTCCCCGAATTAGAACAAAAGCACTGTTAGTATGAACGTATTTAATTTTACATATTACTTCTTTTTTTACTTTTACTTTGGCCAGAAAGTAGAGCGGGAGTTTGTATGTATCAAGTGACAGTGATGCTTAAGGACTGAAAGGAAAGAATCAATCATATGAATCCCGCTCCATTATGGACGCGGGATTTTTTTATATAATACACATTAAGAAGGAATGAAAAAGATAGCAATTCAAGGAACACTCGGCTCGTATCACGATATCGCCGCTCACAAGTACTTCGAAGGAGAAGAAATAGAATTAATCTGCTGCACTACTTTTGAAGACGTGTTTAAGGCCATCCGCAAAGACAGCCAGGTAATCGGCATGTTAGCTATTGAAAATACCATAGCAGGAAGCCTGCTGCACAACAACGAATTACTGCGTCAAAGTGGTACACAGATTATCGGCGAACATAAACTGCGTATTTCACATTGCTTCGTCTGCCTGCCCGAGGAAGATTGGAGTGACATCACAGAAGTCAACTCCCACCCCATCGCGCTTATGCAGTGCCGCGAATTCCTGCAACAACATCCCAATATCAAAGTGGTAGAAGGCGAAGACACCGCCCGCAGTGCCGAAATGATAAAAGAAGGGGATCTGAAAGGACATGCCGCCATCTGTTCCAAAGTAGCCGCCGAGCGTTATGGAATGAAAATTCTACAAGAAAGTATTGAGACAAACAAACACAACTTCACCCGTTTCCTGATAGTAGCCGATCCCTGGCAAGTAGACGAACTCAGCCGCCACCACTCAGTAGTAATCAATAAGGCAAGCATGGTATTCACTTTGCCACACACAGAAGGCAGTCTGTCACAAGTGCTCTCTATCCTGTCATTCTACAACATCAACCTGACTAAAATACAATCACTCCCCATCATCGGAAGGGAATGGGAATATCAGTTTTATGTAGATGTGTCATTCAACGACTATCTGAGATATAAACAATCAATCACCGCGATCACACCACTAACCAAAGAACTTAAAATATTAGGCGAATATGCAGAAGGTAAATCAAACATATAACATTGCTCCCGCCGATCGGCTGGCCAGCGTAAGCGAATACTACTTCTCTAAAAAGCTGAAAGAAGTAGCGCAAATGAATGCAGAAGGTAAAGATGTGATCAGCTTAGGAATCGGAAGTCCTGATATGCCTCCCTCCGAAGAGACGATCCAAACACTGTGCAACGAAGCACAAAACCCGAACGGACACGGTTACCAACCTTACGTAGGTATCCCGGAATTGCGCAAAGGTTTTGCCGGCTGGTATAAGAAATGGTACAACGTTGAACTGGATCCCGCTACGGAAATACAGCCACTGATAGGTTCAAAAGAGGGTATCTTGCACGTAACCCTGGCTTTCGTTAATCCGGGTGAACAGGTGTTAGTACCGAATCCGGGCTATCCTACCTATACTTCACTCAGCAAAATCCTGGGTGCAGAAGTCGTAAATTACAATCTGAAAGAAGATGCCGGCTGGATGCCCGACTTCGATGAACTGGAAAAGATGGATCTGAGTCGCGTAAAACTGATGTGGACCAACTATCCCAACATGCCGACAGGAGCCAATGCCACCATGGAGATGTATGAACGTCTGGTAGATTTCGCCCGTCGTAAAGGTATTGTTATAGTGAACGACAACCCTTACAGCTTCATCCTGAATGATCGTCCTTTGAGTATTCTCAGCGTACCGGGAGCTAAAGATTGTTGCATCGAATTCAACTCCATGAGTAAGAGCCACAATATGCCGGGCTGGCGTATCGGTATGCTCGCATCCAATGCACAATTTGTACAGTGGATACTGAAAGTGAAGAGTAATATAGACAGCGGAATGTTCCGCGCCATGCAACTGGCTGCTGCCAAAGCGCTGGAAGCCGATACCGAATGGTACGAAGGGAACAACCACAACTATCGTAACCGCCGCCACCTGGCAGGGGAAATCATGAAAACGCTGGGATGTACTTATGACGACCAACAAGTGGGCATGTTCCTTTGGGGAAAAATACCCGATACATATGCCGATGTAGAAGAACTGACAGAAAAAATACTTCACGAGGCGCGTGTATTTATCACTCCGGGATTCATCTTCGGAAGTAACGGAGCAAGATACATCCGTATCTCTCTTTGCTGCAAAGATGTAAAACTGGCGGAAGCGCTGGAACGAATTAAAATGATATGCCAATAAGGCAATTATAATAGAGAATAATAGAAAAATAAATAATAACCCAATTAAAGCGCCAGCCAATTGGCACATCAGTACATTGGCATATTGGCACATTATTCAATTATGGAACTCGAATCAATTTTACTGCCGGGCATCGAAGCAAAAAGACCCGTTGTCATAGCCGGCCCATGTAGTGCAGAAACAGAAGAACAAGTGATGACTACCGCCAAAGAGTTGGCAGCCAAAGGAATGAAAATATTTCGTGCCGGAATCTGGAAACCCCGTACCAAACCGGGTGGTTTCGAAGGTGTAGGTGTTGACGGACTGGCATGGTTGAAAGAAGTAAAAAAAGAAACAGGCATGTATGTATCTACCGAGGTAGCTACAGCCAAACATGTATACGAGTGCCTGAAAGCAGGCATTGACATGCTATGGGTAGGTGCCCGTACGACTGCCAACCCATTTGCCGTACAGGAAATAGCCGATGCACTGAAAGGTGTAGACATCCCTGTATTGATAAAGAATCCGGTAAACCCCGATCTTGAACTTTGGATTGGTGCTTTGGAACGTATCAATAATGCGGGCCTGAAACGCTTGGGGGCTATTCATCGTGGCTTCAGTAGCTATGACAAAAAACTCTACCGCAACTTGCCGCAATGGCATATCCCCATTGAGCTGCGCCGTCGTCTACCGGAATTGCCCATCTTCTGCGACCCAAGTCACATTGGAGGTAAACGCGAACTGATAGCTCCGCTCTGCCAACAAGCAATGGACCTCAATTTCGACGGACTAATTGTAGAAAGTCACTGCAATCCGGATTGTGCCTGGAGTGATGCTTCACAACAAGTTACACCAGACGTATTGGATTATATCCTGAACTTACTCGTTATCCGTAAAGAGACTCAGACTACCGAAAACCTGAGCCAACTCCGCAAACAGATTGACGAATGTGATGATAACATCATTCAGGAACTGGCAAAACGTATGCGCGTAGCCCGCGAAATCGGCACGTACAAAAAAGAGCACGATATCACGGTGCTTCAAAGAGGACGTTACAATGAAATTCTTGAGAAACGCGGTGCACAAGGTGAACAATGCGGTATGGACGGAGAATTCATGAAAAGAATATTCGAAGCGATACACGAAGAATCGGTTCGTCAGCAAATGGAAATTATTAATAAATGATTAGTGAGTGATTAGCGGGATAGTGATTAATGATTAGCAGCTAATGATTAATCACTACCCCCCCTCACTAATCACTAATCACTAATCGCTAATCACTAATCACATGCGAATTTTAATTCTCGGAGCCGGCAAGATGGGCTCTTTTTTCACTGATATACTGAGTTTTCAGCACGAGACGGCCGTGTTTGACGTCAACCCACACCAGTTGCGCTTTGTTTATAACACCTATCGCTTCACTACGCTGGAAGAGATTAAAGACTTCGAACCGGAACTGGTTATCAACGCAGCAACAGTGAAGTATACGCTGGATGCTTTTCGTAAAATCCTGCCTGCACTACCTAAAGACTGTATACTTAGTGATATCGCTTCCGTAAAAACCGGACTGAAAAAATTCTATGAAGAGAGCGGTTTCCGCTATGTATCTACCCACCCGATGTTTGGTCCTACCTTCGCCAGCCTCAGCAATCTGAGTAGCGAAAGTGCTATTATCATCAGCGAAAGTGACCATTTAGGAAAAGTATTCTTCAAGGATCTGTACAACAGTCTCCGATTGAATATCTTTGAATATACATTCGACGAACACGATGAGACAGTGGCTTATTCACTTTCCATACCATTTGTTTCAACATTTGTGTTCGCTGCTGTCATGAAGCATCAGGAAGCCCCGGGAACCACTTTCAAGAAACATATGGCCATTGCCAAAGGTCTTTTGAGTGAAGACGATTATCTGTTGCAAGAGATTCTTTTCAATCCCCGCACTCCGGCACAAGTGGCCAATATACGGACAGAACTAAAAAATCTTTTAGAGATAATAGAGAATAAAGACGCCGAAGGCATGAAAAAGTATCTGACTAAGATACGGGAAAAGATCAAATAACCTGTAAAAGAGATCTTAGAGAAAAATTAATCAGCCCTTATCAAATAAGTTTTTGATAAGGGCTAATTTTATAGTAACTTTGTATCCGCTAAAAAACAAAGGAGAATCCATGATAGATCAGGCAACCATAGACCGTATACTCGATGCTGCACAAATCGTTGATGTGGTATCCGAATTCGTCACGCTACGAAAACGCGGTGTGAACTATGTAGGCTTGTGCCCGTTCCATAATGAAAAAACCCCCTCTTTTAGTGTTTCCCCCTCAAAAGGGCTATGCAAATGCTTTAGCTGTGGCAAAGGTGGTAATTCAGTGCATTTCGTCATGGAACACGAACAAATGTCATACTACGAAGCACTAAAATACCTGGCTAAGAAGTATAACATCGAAATAAAAGAACGGGAACTGACCAATGAAGAGAAGCAGGCGCAAAGTACACGCGAAAGTATGTTTATCGTTAATAACTTCGCCCGCGACTATTTCCAGAATATATTGAAAAACCATGTAGATGGGAGAAGCATCGGTATGGCTTACTTCCGCCAGCGTGGATTCCGGGATGATATCATTGAAAAATTTCAGCTTGGTTTCAGTACCGAGAGTCATGACGCATTGGTACAAGAGGCTATACGCAAAGGATTCAAAAAGGAATACCTTGTCAAGACCGGGCTTTGTTACGAAACAGATGATGGGCGTCTGCGCGACCGCTTTTGGGGGCGTGTAATGTTTCCCGTACATACACTTTCGGGAAAAGTCGTAGCTTTTGGAGGGCGCGTACTCAGTACAGAGAACAAAAAGCTCGCCAAGTATGTCAACTCTCCGGAGTCCGAAATCTATCATAAAAGTAATGAACTCTACGGTATCTATTTTGCAAAGCAGGCCATTGTAAAACAAGACCGTTGTTTTCTTGTAGAAGGATACACGGACGTTATCTCCATGCATCAGTCGGGAGTGGAAAATGTTGTTGCTTCATCAGGAACCTCATTAACTCCCGGGCAAATCCGTTTGATCCATCGCTTTACCAACAACATTACCGTACTTTATGATGGCGACATGGCTGGTATCAAGGCTTCCATCCGTGGTATTGATATGTTGCTGGAAGAAGGAATGAATATTAAGGTCTGCCTTCTACCCGATGGTGACGACCCTGACTCCTTTGCCCGGAAACACAATGCTACAGAATTCCAGGCGTTCATCAAGGAACATGAAACCGACTTTATTCGTTTCAAGACCAACCTACTGCTGGAAGATGCCGGTAAAGACCCGATCAAACGGGCAGAACTCATTAATAACATCGTACAAAGCATCTCAGTGATCCCGGAAGCAATTGTGCGCGATGTGTATATCAAAGAGTGCGGACAATTGTTGCGGGTAGAAGATAAACTACTTGTTTCGGAAGTTGCCAAACGAAGAGAAATACAAGCCGAAAAAGAGAATAAACCGATACTCAACGCTAACAATTCATCCGGCGCTCCGGCAGAAATGCAAAATGGAGATTTCCCTCCTCCTTTCCCACCTGACGAATTGGAAGATTCTTATCAGTCTTACATCCCCCAGGAAGGAAAAGAAGGCCAGGAGTTTTATCGGTACGAACGGCTGATTCTTCAGGCAATAGTGCGCTATGGGGAAAAGATAATGTGCAACATGGAGGATGAAGAGGGACAGGAAACTCCGGTCAGTGTGATTGAATACATCGTTCATGACTTAAAAGAAGATGAACTCGCATTTCACAATCCCTTGCACCGACGTATCCTTACAGAAGCAGCATCCCATATCCATAATCCCGGATTTATAGCCGAACGCTATTTTATAGCCCACTCCGATCCGGAAATCAGTTCCATTGCTACCGAACTGGCAAGTGACCGGTATCAACTGAGTAAATTTCACTCCAAAACACAGAAAATAGTTACAGACGAGGAACGCCTCTTTGAACTGGTTCCTACATTGATGATAAACTTTAAGAATGCAATTGTAGCAGCAGAGCTGAAGCACATCATGTATGCCCTGCAAGATCCTGCCAACGAAGACGATGATGAGAAATGCGCTGCCCTTATGCAACGCTACAAAGAGATGAAAGAAATCCAAAGTCTGATGGCAAAAAGACTTGGAGATAGAGTGGTGCTAAGATAGGGATTAGTGCAGTAGTGATTAATGATGAGTGATTAGTGGCTGCGCTATTATACCGCATGGTACTAATCACTACCCCGCTAATCACTGCTTACCTGTTTATCAGATTCATAAATTCCTCCCGGGTTTTAGCCTGATTGAAAGCTCCGGTAAAATCAGATGTAGTTGTTATTGAGTTTTGTTTCTCCACACCACGCATTTGCATACACATATGCTGGGCTTCTACCACAACCATTACTCCCAATGGGTTGAGAGTTTCCTGAATACATTCTTTAATTTGCAATGTCATACGCTCCTGCACCTGCAGACGATGAGAGAAGATATCGACTACACGGGCAATCTTACTCAACCCCGTGATGTAGCCATTGGGAATATAAGCCACATGTGCCTTTCCATAAAACGGAAGCATATGGTGTTCACAGAGAGAGAAGAAATCAATGTCTTTCACTATCACCATCTGGCTATATTCCTCCTTGAACTTAGCAGAACGAAGCACTTCGTGAGGATCCAGATGATATCCTTTTGTTAAACTGAGCATGGCTTTGGCTACACGCTCGGGAGTTTTCAAAAGCCCTTCCCTTTCGGCATCTTCGCCCAATAAAGTAATAATACTGCGATAGTGACTTTTCAAATCCTCCAAAGCCGGAGAGACAATTTCTTCTTTTCCTAACATAATGAAATTATAAAGGGATATTTATTTGATCTTTAACAATAGAAACTTCCTTGAATACGCCGGTTGCTTTCAATTTGCGCATCATGGCGTCTGCTTCTTCAATACTACGGAAATCTCCGACACGACATAGCCAGCGGGGAGGATTAAAAGGGGTATAAACAGGCAATTCCGGGAAGAACTCTTTTATCTTCGCTGCCACATTATGGGCCTCAGTCTTTGCCTGACGGGTGTTATTACCGGCATACGTCTGCACACGAAAACCAGAAGCTTTAAGTACTTTCTGCTCTCCGGTAGCAGTATGTTCCGTTCCCAACAATGCCTCAATACGAGGATCCTGGTGGATAGTCACCTTGCCCTGTCCGGGAACATTTCGTTCCAGACTCTTCACTATATTCTGGGCTTGCATTGCACCGACAAAAGCAAACAACAACAAAAGTAAACCAAGTTTTCTCATAAGGCAATATAAAGTTATAGGGTGATAAAGTTATAAAGTTATAAAGTTATAACCCTATAACTTTATAACCTTATAACCCTATCTCATGTTCTTATTTGAATGCGTCAATGATACCCTTGAAGTCAGCAACTTTCAAAGCAGCACCACCGATCAATCCACCGTCAACATCCGGGTTAGAGAACAATTCTTTAGCATTAGAAGGCTTACAACTACCACCGTATAAAATAGAAGTATTGTCAGCAATCTCTTTACCATATTTTTCAGCAACAGCCGAACGGATAAATGCATGAATTTCCTGTGCCTGAGCAGGAGTAGCAGTTTTACCTGTACCGATAGCCCAAACCGGCTCATACGCCAAAACGATCTTAGCAAAATCTTCAGCAGACAGATCGAATACAGAAGCCAACTGAGCAGCAACTACTTCATTCTGTTTGTTCGCCTCACGTTCTTCCAACACTTCACCAATACAGAAGATCGGAGTCAGACCGTTAGCCAAAGCTAATTTCACTTTCTCTTTCAAGATTTCAACAGTCTCACCATAGTAAGCACGGCGTTCTGAGTGACCTAAGATTACATACTTTGCACCAGTAGAAGCAACCATAGCAGCTGAAACTTCACCTGTATAAGCTCCTTCAACTTTGTCTGCACAGTTTTCTGCACCTACACCGATAATAGCAGCATCTACAATAGGAGTAACAGAAGCAAGGTGAATAAACGGAGTGCAAATTACTACATCACAATTAGGTTTATCAGCTGTTAATGCTTCATTCAATTCTTTTGCAAGAGCAATACCCTCCTGGAGGGTTTTGTTCATTTTCCAGTTTCCTGCAACAATGTTCTTTCTCATTTTGTTTTTTATTAAAAGGGTTAATATATTTACGATTAAACAATTTACAATTAGACGATTGAAGTTAGCCAGAGTGACCCGGTTTATCTGAGTGACCCGGTTTATCAGTCTTATCAACCAGATCCTGGTTTATCAAATTATTCTCCTCAGCATGATTAGCACCATCATCGCCTGCCGAACCTCCCCGTGCGGGAAGCACCTTTAACAATTCGGCATTTCTTTTTCTCAGCGCTTCTCCTTTCTTTTCTCTACGTTTTACGACCAGAATATCCAGTCCTAACACAAGTAGCAACGGTATAGCAAACCACAGAAATACATATCCGATAGTATGCACATCACTTACCTTCTTCAGCTTACCCACTTCCAGTTTTTCCAACTTATCGGTCAACGCATATTCATCCGGTAAATCGGCATCATTCCACTTATTCAGAATTGTACCATTCTTTATCAGTACCAACCCCGGATTGGAACGAATGATTGTTTTCAGGGTGATATCATCCACCAGACAGAACGGATACTCTGCCCCGGTCTTATCACGCCAAAGTTCTATCTCTTCCTCCGGTGAAGAAGTTAGGCAATAAAAGCCGTAACCATTTTCAACCGAATAATCATATATCTCATTAATAAGGTCTATATTACTATCATCCGCCTCTTCTATCCGGTGCGCCACCAACAAAAAAGTATAACCGATATCAGTCAGCACCTTATCAGTGATATCCTCACCTGTACTCTGTTCCAATAATGAGAAATCGTGAATAGAGGGTTCATATCCCTTCTCTTTCAGAACCGTACGTGTATCTACAAACGTCCAGGTACTATCCGGGTAATTATCAAGTGTAAACTCCTTCTTCTCACCATTCTTTTCCAGAACAAAAGTAGTTTCATAAACATTTGGCTTTGCTCCGTCCGGTATTTCCATCCCTGCAAGAATATTATTTCCTATCCTATAGGGACGAAAGTCCAGAATAGGCAAATGTGCGAGACAATAAAATGAAAGAGCAAACACAAATAATACAGTATACAATGACACCAACCACTCTGTCTTTGCCGAAATGAAACGTATAATCTGTTTCTTCCACCGGAACGTAGAATAAGCTGCAATCAACAACACAATATTCTTGCCGAAAGTTTCCCAGTTAGTCAATACCCATGCATCGCCAAAACAGCCACAGTCTGAAACCGGATTCTTCAATGCCAAATAAAGAGTCAACGGAGTCATGAACAGCATGATGAGCAAAGCAAGAATTGTGGTCGTAGTTTTCCGTATACCAAAAAACATGCAAACCCCTACCGAAAACTCTATAGCTGACAGAATAACTGCTGCCAACAAAGGGAAAAAAGAAGGAAACCACGATATCATACCAAAAGCTTCCAGATAGTCTTGTATCTTGTACTGTGACCCCAGCGGATCAACAGCTTTCACAAATCCGGAAAATATAAATGCTGCTGCCAGTAGGAAACGGCAGGCATTCGTCCACGTCTTTTGAATGATATGTAAATTCTTAGTCTTCAAATTCTATTTTAATTAAACCAAAAACGGAATAATTAATCATGTCCATATAGTTTGCATCAATTCCCTCAGACACCAATGTATTACCTGACAAGCTCTCAATCTGCTTGGTACGGTAAATCTTCATTAGAATCAAATCGGTATAGGAGCTGACACGCATACTTCGCCACGCCTCATCGTAATCATGATTTTTAGCAAGCATTAGTTCCAAAGCTTCCTTTGCATATTTATCATAAAGAACCATTGCTTCCTCATTACTGATATCAGCAGAATCGGCATAACCAAGTTCTAACTGTATCAATCCGATAATACCATAATTGACAATCGCAATGAACTCTGAACGAATGCCTTCGTCAATTAATGACACACCTTTTGTTTCAATGCTACGAATCCGGTTGGCCTTTATAAAAATCTGGTCAGTAACAGAAGCCGGACGCAAAATGCGCCACGCAGGACCGTAATCGTGCAGCTTCTTGGAAAATAGGTCACGGCACAAAGCGGTGACATGCTCAAATTGTTGCTTGGTATCTTTCATTTCCTTACAAATAGAGCGCAAAGGTAACAATAATCGAAGAAAAAAGAAAAAAATAGCCGGGCAATCATACATTGTCCGGCTACTTGCACTATAAATAAATATATTTCTCTTATGAACAGCGTAAAACTTGTCCGGGACGCAGAATCGTCTTAGTAGTAATACGATTTAACTTACAAAGTGTACTAATAGAAACACCACGCAATTTTGCAATACGAGACAAGGTATCTCCACTCTTCACCTTATGATATCTGATGGCTCCGTCACTTGCCAGCTGAGCATCATGAGCACCAGTCTTACTGCTTGCACCACCCTTAGATCTTCTGAATGTATATGTATCTGCTACGATATCCTGTTTCGGGAAGTCAAACATATAAACCGGATTAATAGCAATACCCAGGAAACGGGTTTCAAAATGAAGATGTGAACCTGTAGAACGTCCGGTATTACCACCCAGACCAATCACTTCACCGGCTTTTACCAATTGATTCTCTTCAACCAATTGCTTAGACAAATGTCCGTACACAGTCTCTAACCCATTATCATGACGAATGACTACATATTTACCATACCCACGACGTTCGTATTTAACAATACGTACCTTTCCATCAAAAGCAGCTACGATTGTATCACCAATATTCACTTTAAGGTCAAGACCGTTATGCATTCTTCTCCAACGAGGACCGAAAGGCGAAGTAATGCGTGTGCTTGGAGTAGGCATATGGAAACCGGTCAGGTCAATAGTGTAAGTTTCGGGAATGATAACATCCTTTCCGTAAGCATGCACATACTGATTACTCCAGTTCGGATAAAGACTTAATGCGGGATATTCAGCTTGTTCGGCACGAATCTGCTTTTGCAATGCCAAAGAGTCTACAGTTTTTAATTTCTTGTCAATCGGGGCCTGCCGGGCGATCAAGTCCTGAGAAAAAGAGTTCAGGCTGACCATAGCCACTGCGGCAATCATTACGGTTTTAATACAATTGAAATTCATTCGTTTTCGTCAATTCAATTAATATTCGTCATTTGCATACAGATAATCAAATATCACCTGTTTGTAATCGAATATCTCTTCTGGTTTAAAGAATCTGGTTAATTCGGCTGCCGCGGTCTCAGGTGAATCAGAAGCATGAACTATATTCTCTTGAAAGCTCATACTGTAATCCCCACGAATAGTTCCCGGTGCTGCCAGACGCCCGTTAGTAGGACCAGCCAACGTACGGACAGTTTGAATTGCATCCACCCCCTCGAAGCAACAAATGACAACAGGAGCTGTCATCATAGAATCTTTCACACGCTGAAAGAAAGGCTTTGCACTCAGGTGGGCATAATGTTCACTTAATACTTCGTCTGTCAACTTCATCATCTTCATACCAGCCAAACGTAAACCTTTACGTTCAAAACGATGAAGTATTTCACCGATTAACGCCCGCTGAACGGTACATGGCTTCAAGATGACTAACGTTTTTTCAATCATAAGATGACTTCTTTCAAAGTGTTAAATGGCACATTTATTATAAAATTCTTCCAAAGATAGCATTTCCCGACGAAAAACAAGGTACTTCCTTAACTTTTTTTCGTAATCCGAAAAGCAAATAGTAAGGGAAAGAGGTTCTAAAGTCCTATAAATAGGAGAAATAATAAGAAATATGTTTTGCAGCATGTTTTGCAAATAAGCTGTATGTTTAACCGTTTTTTTCAACTTATAGAAGCCCAGTTAACGTTCGTCTTACGAAGTGCTTTAAGCTGCTGCCACAATATCTGATTCTCCGGATTACGAGCTTCCGGATCGATATCAACAATTTCTTGTGCAACATTACGGACATATTGCAACAACTGACCATCCCGGGCAATATCAGCTATCTTCAAATCAAAAGCAATGCCACTTTGCTGGGTACCCTCCAAATCTCCCGGACCACGCAATTTCAAATCAGCCTCCGCTATTTCAAAACCGTCATTAGTACGTACCATGATTTCAAGTCGTTTGCGGGTTTCCTCAGTAAGTTTATAATTTGTCACCAGAATACAATAAGACTGTTCGGCACCACGCCCCACACGACCACGAAGCTGATGGAGCTGTGATAATCCGAAACGCTCAGCATTCTCAATAATCATAACAGAAGCATTGGGTACATTTACTCCTACTTCAATAACGGTAGTGGCCACCATTATTTGTGCCTCTCCCGATACAAAAAGTTGCATTTGTTCGTCCTTCTCGACAGGTTTCATTTTCCCGTGAACTTTACAGACTTTACATTCAGGAAACTCTTCACAAATCTGCAAATAACCTTCTTCCAGATTCTTCAAATCAATCTTTTCGCTCTCTTTTATAAGCGGATAAACAATATAAATCTGGCGTCCTTCGGCAATCTGTTTATGGACAGACCGATAAAGGCTTTCCCTCCTGTTATCAAACTGATGAACAGTAGAGATAGGCTTCCTGCCAGGAGGCAGTTCATCAATGATGGAAACATCAAGATCTCCATACAAGGTCATCGCCAACGTACGGGGAATCGGGGTGGCCGTCATCACGAGTACATGAGGAGGCTGTACATTTTTACTCCACAAACGGGCACGTTGTGCTACACCAAAACGATGTTGCTCATCTATAACCACAAAACCAAGAGATGAGAAATTGACAGTATCCTCAATAACGGCATGGGTACCGATCAGTATATTAACGTCTCCGGTGAGCAAACCGGAAAGAATAGCCTCCCGCTTTTTACCTTTCACCGAGCCAGTAAGTAATTCTACGCGAATATCCATACCGAAAAGAAACTCCTTTATCGTTTCATAATGCTGGTTGGCTAGTATTTCCGTAGGAGCCATCATACATGCCTGATAACCGTTATCAAGCGCCATCAACATGCTCATCAACGCTACCAGCGTCTTTCCACTTCCCACATCACCCTGCAACAAACGATTCATTTGCCGCCCGGACCCGACATCCTGACGAATTTCTTTCAATACACGTTTCTGCGCACCGGTAAGTTCAAAAGGAAGGTTACGGGAATAAAACGTATTGAATACGTCACCGACAACTTCAAAAACATATCCCCGGTATCTCCGCTGACGGTCTTTGGCATAGCGTAGAATATTGAGTTGCACATAAAAAAGCTCTTCAAATTTCAAACGATACTGTGCCTTACGCAGAAGTTCCGGATTGACAGGAAAATGAATATTACGCAAAGCCTCTGTCAATGGCATCAAATGATGACCAGCAAGGATCTTAGGAGATAAAGTTTCAGGAAGCGGTTCTTGCATTTGCTGAAGCACAGCCGCCATCATCTTGGCTATTGCATGAGAATTGAGGAAGCTACGCTTCATCTTCTCCGTTGTATTATAATAAGGCTGCAAGCCGGTAGCAGTAAGCTTTAGTTCGGATATCTTATCCATATCGGGATGTGCCACATTGATACGTCCGCCAAAGACAGTCGGCTTGCCAAATACAATGTATTCTTCGTGAACTTTATATTTACCTATGATAAATTTGATTCCCTGAAACCACACTAAATCTACCACTCCTGTTCCGTCAGAGAAATGTGCCACTAATCTACGCTGACGACCTTCACCAAAAGTTTCAAAACCCAGTATCTGCCCTTTTAATTGAATATAGGGCATATTTCCATCTATCTCATGGATATAGTAAATACGACTACGGTCAACATATTTATAAGGAAAATAGTAAATAAGATCGTGCACGGAATATATCTCCAACTCTTTGTTGAGTACACCCGCCTTCTGTGGCCCTACGCCGGATATATATTTTATGTCACGTGTAGTTAAATCAAACATTCACCAGAGCACTACTTATTTTCAAATCAAAAGGAGTGGTAATCTTTATATTTTCCCGGTTCCCTTCTGCCAGACAAACAGAAACTCCCATTGCTTCCACAACGGAAGCATCATCAGTAAAAAAAGGAGTATACTCCTGTGCATAAGCTTGTTTCAAAAGTTCTGCATCAAATACCTGCGGAGTCTGAACTAATTTATAATCATTACGACTTACCGTCTCACTACCTGTTTCTGTTATATGACGTACTGTTTCTACCACATCAATTACCGGTATTACTGCTTTTTTTATAGCAGCCAGTTCATAGCAACGTTTTATAACTTCCGGAGAAACAAACGGACGTACTCCATCATGTACTCCCACCAACCCGGAGTTAACACAAGCCAAGCCATTCTTCACAGAATGAAAACGTGTTTCACCTCCGTCAACAACAGTATGTTCAATAACAAATGAATGCTTTGCACAGAGTTCCTGCCAGTAAGTTTGCTGCTCTTGGGGCAATACAAGAATGATTTTCATCGTCCTGTCAAAATGATGAAAAGCTTCAATGGTATGCATTAACACAGGTTTTCCACCAATAGGAAGAAATTGTTTGGGAAGATCACTCCCCATACGCAATCCCTTACCACCGGCAACAATCAAGACAGTATGAGTCATAGCATCAGCGTCTTACACACATTGCCTCTACCAATTCTTCTACTTTCTCTTTACCTTCGAGTTTTTCTACAATAGCCAATGCAAAGTCCATAGCAGCACCCGGTCCCATACCTGTAATAATATTACCATCTACTACAACCGGTTCATTAACACATTCAGCTCCGTCAAGATATTGCTCAAAACTTGGATAGCAAGTCGCCTTGCGCCCTTTCAACAGGCCGAGTTTACCAAGTACCATAGGTGCTGCACAAATGGCTGCAATCGGTTTGTTCTTCTCTGCAAAACTCAGAATCAGTTTGCGCAACCCCTCGTGCTTGTCAAGAGTAGCCGCACCGGGCATACCACCAGGCAACAATAACAGATCAGCATCAAAAAAGTCACAGTTCACGAAATTAACATCGCAAAGTACCGAAATATCATGTGCACCAACAACAATCTCATCTGGAGTCACAGATACAATTTCTACATTCAATCCGGCACGTCTCAGCGTGTCAATAGCGGTGAAGGCTTCAATCTCTTCAAATCCGTCTGCGAAAAAAGCATATACAGTTCCCATACTCTAAATAATATGCCAACACCAATCAGTTATCCACCAATTGGCTGGCGCGTTAATTGGTTAATTATTTATCTCAAATTAAAGTAATACGTTATAGTACCTGTCTGGTTATTCACACCCTCCACAGCATTAAAGCGAGCTCTTTTGGCAGCATCTTCCGCTGCTTTGCGCAATGCAGTGTTTACCGTGTTCGTCTGCCGATTAATACTTGTGGCAATCACATGCCCGGCCGGATTCACAGTAATAGAAACTACTACACGGCCTTCTTCCTGAACATTGTACACAGGACGAGGTAAACCTCCTTCTCCTATAGAACGTCCACCAAGATCAAATGTTCCATAGCCCCCCGCACCTGTTTTAGCTCCGGACGACGAATTACCATCTTTGCTGCCTTCTACACCTGTACCACTATTGGCTGTTCCTTTACTTCCGTCCATCTGAGCACCTTTACCAAAAGCTCCCGAAACTCGTTTTGCTGCGGCTTCTGCAGCAGCTTTCCGTTCTCGTTCTGCTTTTTCTTCAGCAAGTTTTTTTGCCTCTGCAGCCTTCTCAGCAGCAGTTTTCTCGGGCTTCTTCACCACTTCAGGCTTTTCCTTTCTAGGCTCAACCTTAGGCTTTATGACAACCGTTTCCTCTTCTGTCTGCGTTATCATCTCCTGCTCCACGGTTTCCTGTGATTCTACCACTTCCGGCACATCCTCCGGAGGGAGAACATCTACATCTACCATTGTAGAAGGATCATAATTTCCTAACGAAGCATCTACATCCCCCATCATTACGGGCACACCACCTTCATCCTGATTATTGGGGAGAGTGAAACTCACCAGAATCAAAAGAGCAATAATAGCTACATGCACCAACAATGCACCCAACATTCCTATGTATTCACCCTTTTTCTTTCCGTCCATCATTTATTTGTTTCAGGTGGGCGTGTAGCCAGCACCATTTTAAAATGATTCTCATTCGCTATATTCAGAACTTTCACTATCTCACGGTAAGGCACTGTTTCGTCTGCGTAAAGTGCGACAAACATTTCCGGTTCTCTCTCTGCACAACTTTGCAGAAAAGGTGTCAATTCGTCCAACGTTAAAGAATGTTCCTTCTCACTACCGAAAGCCGCATAAAAATTCAGATCCTTATCGATAATCACCCGTGTCAGAGGCTTCGCTGAAGTCTGCTGTTTTCCTTGCGGAAGTAACACTTTAATAGCGTTCGGAGATACCACAGTAGAAGTAATCATAAAAAAAATCAGCAACAGAAATATAACATCCGTCATGGATGCCATACTAAAGTTAGGAGATATTTTAGCTCTTCGTTTTAATGCCATATTAATAGTTATTTCTGAGCAGGCTCATTGAGTAAATCCATAAAAGCCATTGTCTTTGATTCCATTTTGTTTACCACACGATCTACTAACATTACGAGATAGTTATAAGCAAACATAGCAATAATACCAACAATCAAACCACCCACTGTAGTAATCATTGCTTCATAAATTCCTCCCGATAGCAACGTTATATCAATATTTCCGCTACCTGCATTGGCCATATTATAGAAAGCACGTACCATACCGGTTACCGTACCCAAAAAACCCAACATCGGAGCACCACCTGCAATCGTAGCCATTACAGGCAATCCTTTTTCCAGTTTAGCCACTTCGATATTTCCTACATTTTCGATAGCTGCCTGTACATCGTTTACCGGACGACCAAGACGGCTTATTCCTTTCTCAATCATACGAGCGGAAGGAGTATTTACAGTACGGCAATAGTTTATGGCAGACTTAATTTCTCCGCTATGAATATAATCTTTTATTTTATCCATAAACATCGGATCTTCCTTGTTCGCTTTCCGAATAGCGTACATACGTTCAAACAGGATATAGAAACATCCTACTGAAAGTACAGCCAGTACAATCATAATCCAGCCACCTTTCACAGCCATATCAAGCATATTCATCTCTGCCGGAGCATCTACAGGTGTAAGTACCGGATTGGCTGTTGCCAGAGAATCAGCCATACTTGCGGCCCCTTGGGCCAATAACAGAAGTGTATTCATTAGCGAAGACAATTTTTATATTCCTGGATAGTACGTTCGAGTCCCAGATAAAGCGCATCACTTATCAATGCATGTCCAATAGAAACTTCGTCCAGCCAGGGAATGTTTTTATAAAAGAAATTCAAATTCACCAAACTAAGATCATGTCCGGCATTCAGCCCAATCCCCAGTTTACGTGCCACCTTAGCAGCTTCAACAAAAGGAGCAACAGCAGCCTCCGGATCTTTAGAAAAAGCAGTAGCATAAGGTTCTGTATAAAGTTCTACTCTATCAGCACCAGCCTTAGCTGCATATTCAATCATCTCCGCATCAGCGGATACAAATACAGAAGTACGAATCCCGGCAGTATTAAACGCATCAAGTACCTCTGTCAGAAAATCAAAGTTAACCTTTGTATCCCAACCGGAATTGGAGGTAATTTGAGAAGGAGAGTCAGGAACTAAAGTTACCTGGTGAGGCTTTACCTTCAACACAAGATCAATAAACTCGGGAGAAGGATACCCTTCAATATTAAATTCTGTTCGTAATAGCGGACGTAAATCATATACATCAGCCATACGGATATGTCGTTCATCAGGTCGGGGATGAACAGTTATTCCGTCCGCTCCAAAAGCCTCACAGTCCAGTGCCACCTTTACCACATTAGGAACATCTCCACCGCGGGCATTCCTCAAGGTAGCCACCTTATTTATATTCACACTTAATCTAGTCATCATTACATGAATTGTTTGCTGCAAAAATACAAATATTAGTAACACCATAACAGCAATCCCGAAAAAAAATGCCAAATTTGCATCCTAACTAATGATGTTACATATGAAATTTGCTATCTTCGGAAATACGTATCAAGCCAAAAAATCATCACACGCAGAAACATTATTCCGCATTCTGGAAGAACACGATGCTGAAATATTCCTGTGCAGAGAATTTTATCACTTTCTGGTATCGGATATGAAATTGAACATCCATCCTGCCGGATTGTTTGATGGCAATAACTTTTCGGCCGATATGGTTATCAGCATTGGTGGAGACGGAACTTTTCTGAAAGCAGCCAGCAGAGTTGGCGACAAGAACATTCCGATTCTAGGAATCAATACCGGACGTTTGGGATTTCTTGCTGATATATCTCCGGCAGAGATGGAGAAGACCTTTAATGAAATACATACAGGACAATATAGCGTGGAAGAACGTAGTGTACTTCAACTGATATGTGATGACAAACACTTACAATGCTCTCCATATGCACTTAATGAAATTGCAATATTAAAACGCGATAGCTCATCAATGATCAGCATACGAACAGCGATAAATGGAGCTTTCCTCACTACGTATCAGGCAGATGGATTAATAATTTCAACACCTACAGGTTCTACGGCCTACTCACTCAGCGTAGGGGGACCTATCATTGTACCGCATTCCAAAACAATAGCCATTACTCCTGTAGCTCCACACAGTCTTAACGTACGTCCAATTGTTATTTGTGATGATTGGGAGTTAACCCTTGATGTGGAAAGTCGTAGCCACAATTTCCTCGTAGCCATAGACGGACGAAGCGAAACATGTAAAGAAACAACACGACTAACAATCCGAAAAGCTCCTTACGCTATCAAAGTAGTAAAACGCTACGACCATATCTTCTTCGACACCTTACGATCTAAACTGATGTGGGGAGCCGATAACAGAATATAGTGCTTCCCGCACGGGGAAGTTCGCCAAGCGGTGTTTACGCTGGTTCACCACAGAGTTTCACCACCACCAACAAAAGAATCCCCCTTCCATCAATCATCTTGACGAAAGGGGGATTCAAAAAACGGCGACTACCTACTCTCCCACTGTTACGCAGTACCATCGGCGTGATCAGGCTTAACTTCTCTGTTCGGAATGGGAAGAGGTGGAACCCTGATGCTATAGTCACCTGAAGAAGGTAGACATGTGTACAAAAAGCAATTCAGTCAAAAAGAACTAAACGTATATATAAACCATACAAAAAGGAAAGAAAACAAAAGTCAACGGGCAATTAGTAAGGCTCGGCTATGATATTACTACCTTTACACCTGCCTCCTATCAACGTCATCGTCTATGACGACCCTAAGAAATCTAATCTTGTGGCTGGCTTCGTACTTAGATGCTTTCAGCACTTATCCAATCCCGACTTAGATACCCAGCAATGCACCTGGCGGCACAACTGGTAAACCAGCGGTCAGTCCAACACGGTCCTCTCGTACTAGTGTCAGAGCCACGCAAATTTCATACGCCCACGATAGATAGAGACCGAACTGTCTCACGACGTTCTGAACCCAGCTCGCGTGCCACTTTAATGGGCGAACAGCCCAACCCTTGGGACCTTCTCCAGCCCCAGGATGTGACGAGCCGACATCGAGGTGCCAAACCCCTCCGTCGATATGAGCTCTTGGGAGGGATCAGCCTGTTATCCCCGGAGTACCTTTTATCCTTTGAGCGATGTCCCTTCCATGCGGAAACACCGGATCACTATGCTCTAGTTTCCTACCTGATCGACTTGTGAGTCTCCCAGTCAAGCGCCCTTATGCCATTACACTCTACCGCCGGTTACCAATCGGCGTGAGGGCACCTTTAGAAGCCTCCGTTACACTTTTGGAGGCGACCACCCCAGTCAAACTACCCACCAAACAGTGTCCTCGTAACAACGAGTTAGAACTCAAATAATCAAAGGGCCGTATTTCAACAGCGACTCCACAAATACTGGCGTACCTGCTTCAAAGTCTCCGGCCTATCCTACACATCAATTACCCAAATTCAATGTTAAGCTATAGTAAAGGTTCACGGGGTCTTTTCGTCCCATCGCGGGTAATCGGCATCTTCACCGATACTACAATTTCACTGAGCTCACGGTTGAGACAGTGTCCAGATCATTACACCATTCGTGCAGGTCGGAACTTACCCGACAAGGAATTTCGCTACCTTAGGACCGTTATAGTTACGGCCGCCGTTTACTGGGGCTTCAATTCAATGCTTCTCTTGCGATGACATCTCCTCTTAACCTTCCAGCACCGGGCAGGTGTCAGGCTGTATACGTGATCTTTCAATTTTGCACAGCCCTGTGTTTTTGTTAAACAGTTGCCTGGACCTATTCTCTGCGCCCCGCCATCACTGACGGGGACCCTTTATCCCGAAGTTACAGGGTCAATTTGCCTAGTTCCTTAACCGTGATTCACTCAAGCGCCTTAGTATATTCAACCCGACTACGTGTGTCCGTTTACGGTACGGGTACCTTTAAGATTAAGTTTAGCGGATTTTCTTGGGAGTATGTTTACACGCACTATTGGATTGTTCAGAAGAACGCTCCATACTATCAGGTTCGACTCTTGCGGTGGATTTGCCTGCCGCAATCAACATCTACACCCTTTAACGAACTATTCCGTCAGTTCGCGGCGCTGTCACGCCTCCGTCTCCACGTCACTCCTAAAGGTAGTACAGGAATATTAACCTGTTCTGCCATCGGCATCACCGTTCGGCTGAGCCTTAGGACCCGACTAACCCTGATCCGATTAGCGTTGATCAGGAAACCTTAGTCTTTCGGCGAGGGGGTTTCTCACCCCCTTTATCGTTACTTATACCTACATTTGCTTTTCCACACGCTCCAGCATACCTGACGGTACACCTTCAACGCAGAGTGGAATGCTCCCCTACCGATCATTACTGATCCCATAGCTTCGGTAAAACACTTGATGCCCGATTATTATCCACGCCAAACTCCTCGACTAGTGAGCTGTTACGCACTCTTTAAATGAATGGCTGCTTCCAAGCCAACATCCTAGCTGTCTTAGCAATCTGACTTCGTTAGTTCAACTTAGTGTTTATTTGGGGACCTTAGCTGATGGTCTGGATTCTTCTCCTTTCGGACATGGACCTTAGCACCCATGCCCTCACTCCTGTGATTGAACTAATGCGCATTCGGAGTTTATCAAGACTTGATAGGCGGCGAAGCCCTCGCATCTTATCAGTCGCTCTACCTCACATTAGTAATTCACAAGGCTGCACCTAAATGCATTTCGGGGAGTACGAGCTATCTCCAAGTTTGATTAGCCTTTCACCCCCACCCTCAGGTCATCCGGAAGCTTTTCAACGCTTATCGGTTCGGTCCTCCAGTTAGTGTTACCTAACCTTCAACCTGCCCAAGGGTAGATCACTTGGTTTCGCGTCTACTCCTTCCGACTATAACGCCCTGTTCAGACTCGCTTTCGCTTCGGCTGCACGTCTTCAGACGCTTAACCTTGCCGGAAAAAGTAACTCGTAGGTTCATTATGCAAAAGGCACGCCGTCACAACAAAAAGCTGCTCCGACCGCTTGTAGGCGCACGGTTTCAGGGACTATTTCACTCTTCTATTCGAAGTGCTTTTCACCTTTCCTTCACAGTACTGGTTCGCTATCGGTCTCTCGGGAGTATTTAGCCTTACCGGATGGTCCCGGCAGATTCACGCAGAATTCCTCGTGCTCCGCGCTACTCAGGATACCACTAGGGTTCAGATGGCTTCGTGTACAGGGTTATCACCGTCTATGACTGAACTTTCCAGATCATTCCACTCACCAACTTTCGTCCCAAAACGTGGTCCTACAACCCCAATTATGCCGTAACATAATTGGTTTGGGCTATTCCCCGTTCGCTCGCCACTACTAGGGGAATCATTATTTATTTTCTTTTCCTGCAGGTACTAAGATGTTTCAGTTCCCTGCGTTAGCCTACTGCAGTGCAGTATAATTGGTCTTCAACCAATTGGGTTGTCCCATTCGGAAATCCGCGGATCAAAGGTCATTTGCACCTACCCGCAGCTTATCGCAGCTTATCACGTCCTTCATCGCCTCCGAGAGCCAAGGCATCCGCCATGCGCCCTTTCTTACTTTCATTATCTTGCCTTTATACTGTTAAAACAACAGCGTACGGTTCGATATATACTTTTAGCTCTTTACTAAATTTACTTTTTTTATGTACAACATGTCAAAGATCGTGGGATCTACGATTGGAAGGTTTACAATTTACAAGTGAAATTACAAACCAAAAATCAAGATCGGAGTGGAGAATAACGGATTCGAACCGTTGACCCTCTGCGTGCAAGGCAGATGCTCTAGCCAGCTGAGCTAATCCCCCTTCGAAGAATTGAGAAGAAAGAATCAAGAACGACTTAATCACAAGGATTTATCATTTTCAACTTTCAACTTTCAATTCGAGAAGTAGTCCCAGGCAGAGTTGAACTGCCGACCTCTACATTATCAGTGTAGCGCTCTAACCAACTGAGCTATAGGACTAGTTCAAACTGAGCCTATTATTAGACCCGGCTTCTGTTTTCTCTTGTTTATCTCTATCTATACTTCTATAGATGGTTGATCTATATCTATAAATAAACAAGTACCAGTAGTACAGTTAGAACCTTAATAAAGTCATATGTCTTTAATTGTATGAACAATCAGAGTTGAATTGTCAACTGTCAATTGTCAACTGTCAATTAAAATCGCGGTATCGCTCCAGAAAGGAGGTGTTCCAGCCGCACCTTCCGGTACGGCTACCTTGTTACGACTTAGCCCCAGTCACCAGTTTTACCCTAGGACGCTCCTTGCGGTTACGTACTTCAGGTACCCCCGGCTCCCATGGCTTGACGGGCGGTGTGTACAAGGCCCGGGAACGTATTCACCGCGCCGTGGCTGATGCGCGATTACTAGCGAATCCAGCTTCACGAAGTCGGGTTGCAGACTTCGATCCGAACTGAGAGAGGCTTTTGGGATTAGCATCACGTCGCCGTGTAGCTGCCTTCTGTACCCCCCATTGTAACACGTGTGTAGCCCCGGACGTAAGGGCCGTGCTGATTTGACGTCATCCCCACCTTCCTCACATCTTACGACGGCAGTCTCTCTAGAGTCCTCAGCATGACCTGTTAGTAACTAAAGATAAGGGTTGCGCTCGTTATGGCACTTAAGCCGACACCTCACGGCACGAGCTGACGACAACCATGCAGCACCTTCACATTTGCCTTACGGCTGTTGGGTTTCCCCAACATTCAAATGCAATTTAAGCCCGGGTAAGGTTCCTCGCGTATCATCGAATTAAACCACATGTTCCTCCGCTTGTGCGGGCCCCCGTCAATTCCTTTGAGTTTCACCGTTGCCGGCGTACTCCCCAGGTGGAATACTTAATGCTTTCGCTTGGCCGCTTGCCGTATATCGCAAACAGCGAGTATTCATCGTTTACTGTGTGGACTACCAGGGTATCTAATCCTGTTTGATACCCACACTTTCGAGCCTCAGTGTCAGTAACAGTCCAGTGAGCTGCCTTCGCAATCGGAGTTCTTCGTGATATCTAAGCATTTCACCGCTACACCACGAATTCCGCCCACCTCTACTGTACTCAAGACACACAGTATCAACTGCAATTTTACGGTTGAGCCGCAAACTTTCACAACTGACTTACATGTCCACCTACGCTCCCTTTAAACCCAATAAATCCGGATAACGCTCGGATCCTCCGTATTACCGCGGCTGCTGGCACGGAGTTAGCCGATCCTTATTCATAGGGTACATACAAAAAGCCACACGTGGCTCATTTTATTCCCCTATAAAAGAAGTTTACAACCCATAGGGCAGTCATCCTTCACGCTACTTGGCTGGTTCAGGCTTTCGCCCATTGACCAATATTCCTCACTGCTGCCTCCCGTAGGAGTTTGGACCGTGTCTCAGTTCCAATGTGGGGGACCTTCCTCTCAGAACCCCTATCCATCGAAGGTTTGGTGGGCCGTTACCCCGCCAACTGCCTAATGGAACGCATCCCCATCTTTTACCGAAATTCTTTAATAATAATCCCATGCGGAAATATTATACCATCGGGTATTAATCTTTCTTTCGAAAGCCTATCCCCGAGTAAAAGGCAGGTTGGATACGTGTTACTCACCCGTGCGCCGGTCGCCAGCAATGTATTGCTACATCCTGATGCCCCTCGACTTGCATGTGTTAAGCCTGTAGCTAGCGTTCATCCTGAGCCAGGATCAAACTCTTCATTGTAAAAGTATTGTTGATTTACTATTAGACGATTGGAAATTTACGATTGAAATTACCAAAAGACAATAGCAAAGTCGTTGCTCTGTTCAGGATACCGTTATTTATTGACCTTATTTCAAATACCTATATATATAAGTATTGACGGTTCTAATTTCTCAAAACATTTTACTGTTTTGGACTTGTACTACTTGTATTGTTTATCAATTTTTCAAAGAACGCTTCGTTTTTTTAAATCGCTTCGTTTCAAAAGCGGGTGCAAAGGTAAAGGACTTTTTTATAACTACCAAATGTTTCTGGAAGTTTTTTTTTAGTTTTTTTTTTCCGAGGATTCTCTAACAGCTCTCTTGCGAAAGGAGAAAAAACCTACAAAGAAAAAAACGCCTTTTCATTTGCGAATCGGACTGCAAAGATAAGAACTTTTAAACATTGAAACCAAATCTTTTTGGAAGTTTTTTTGTTTAATAACTTAGCCGGCAATCCGCGCTTTCAATCATGTCAAGCTTAATAACTTAGCTCCTCTGGCTAAGCGGATGCAAAAGTAGACCTTTTTACAATATAAGCAAAATATATCAGGAATTATTTTGGAATAAAAAGGAAACTTTTTTGTAAGACGCTGATTTGCAAAGGTGTTGTAAAACATAAAAATGAAAGGAAGAGAAAAAGAAGAAAAAAGGAGGCACATTATAATATATACGCGCGCATATGAATGCGCGAGAGAGGAAAAAAAAGAAGAAGGATAAAAAGGAAAGAGGAAGAAGGAGATACTTAAGATGAAACGGGAGAGATTTTGACAAAACAGGAAGGAAGAGGCAGAGGGAGAAAAAGCGGGTGTAAAATATTGGAAACAAGCGGAGAAAGACTCGTAGAGAAACAAGACGATCATCGTAGAGAAACGGAACGATCTCCGTAGAGAAACGGAACGATCTCCGTAGAGAAACGGGGCGTTTCTCGTAGAGAAAAAAATCAAAAAGGCAATTAATTGAAAACCAAAGAATTACAAAAATAAAAGATTGTACACTTATTTTATTGAAAAACAAGAAGGAAGGGATGAAAACAAAAAGAAAAACAAAGGAATAAATATCCACAAACAAGGAGCTAATATATTCCCCATTAAATGTATACGAAAGACCTCAAACAAAGAAACAACTCAAAGAGATTTCTTCATAGTTAACCGATTCTCACCACCCAGGCGCTGATAGGAAACTTCATTTATAATACAACGAATGAGCAAAATACTAAATCCACCAATAGAACGTTCTTCAATCAAAAGTGGCAAATCAACATCAGCCACCACAGTAGAATCAAAAAAAAGATCCTTTATCTGTTATTTCTCCAATATCGAAAAAATGTCTCCGAGTGAATACATGGAAATGCTTCAAAAAAGTAAATTAGTTTCCATTTAACAAATAAGTGTTTTTGTTATTGTTAAATCAAATACATCCGAAAACAAAATTCTTTACCCCCTGTTACTTAAGCAACTTAATATTTATAACCTAAACTTAAAATTATGGCTAAAGAAAGTGTGAAAATCCTGTAAGGTTTGAATTGGCCAGATGCAAGTATGACACACCAACCGAGTTTGATTCAGTTAGTTTACTAAATCAGAATGTAGCCTCAGAACGTTGTGCCATCCTTCGCTATCAGGAAATTGCTAACTTTACCAATGGTAAAGATTATACTACATGTGATATCGCCAAGCATATTTTAGCTGAGGAGGAAGACCATGAACAGGATTTGCAGGATTATCTGAACGACATTGCCAAAATGAAAGAATCTTTTCTGAAGAAATAAGTAGTAGTTTCTTTAAGAGTGGGAAGAGGGAGTTATTCTGTAAAAGGAATAGTCCCTCTTTTTTCTATAAGTAATACATCACAATATAAATGATTATTGGCCAGGGTATTATTGAACCGCTGAACGCAGATTTTCGCAAAAGGGATATTGCTTTCAAATATAATGCAACAATCTAATTCGCAAAAATCTGCGATCATTTGCGTTTTAATAAATTCATATTTATAGAGTATACTAATTTTGAATCAGTACTTATCACTTACAGAATATATAAGAGAGAGAGAACTGGATTATATAATATCAACATCACATTTAAAAGCGGAAGAATCACCCGAAAACAACATTAATTTCCTTTATATCTGTGACAAAACAAAAAACTATGCGACTTATGGGATAAATATCAACTCAATTATTTATCTTTGTTAGCTTTAAGATGAGCTAGCATAAAAAACAATAAATACAATGAAAGATTTCTTTAAATTTACGCTTGCCACAGTTACAGGTATCATACTGTCAAGCATTGTTCTGTTTTTCATCGGTATTATGGTGATTTTCGGAATTGTTTCTTCTTCCGATACAGAAACAGTAGTGAAGAAAAACTCAGTAATGATGCTCGACCTAAATGGTATATTGGTAGAACGTACTCAGGAAAGTCTGGAAAATGTACTCTCCATGCTCACAGGAGACAATTCAAATGTCTATGGTCTCGATGATATCCTTGCTTCCATTAAAAAAGCAAAAGAGAACGAAAATATCAAAGGAATCTACATTCAGGCTTCTGCATTAGGCTCTCCATATGCTTCTTTACAGGCTATTCGCAATGCATTGACCGACTTTAAAGAGAGCGGAAAATTTATCGTAGCTTATAGCGATGGATATACACAAGGACTTTATTACCTGTCCAGCGTAGCTGATAAAGTAATCCTGAATCCCAAAGGTATGATTGAATGGAGAGGAATTGCCTCCGCCCCAATATTCTACAAAGACTTATTGCAAAAGGTAGGCATCGAAATGCAAATATTCAAGGTAGGCACTTACAAATCGGCTGTCGAACCGTTTATCGCAACTGAAATGAGCCCGGCCAACCGTGAGCAAGTAACTGAATTTATCGGTTCTATCTGGGGACAGGTTGTGAGTGGTGTATCTGACTCTCGTAATATATCACCAGACTCACTGAATGCTTATGCAGACCGTATGCTGATGTTTTATCCCGCCGAAGAAAGTGTAAAATGCGGTCTGGCAGATACACTTATTTATAAAAATAATGTACGTGACTATCTCAAGCAACTTGCCAATGTTGATAAAGACGACCGTCTGCCGATATTAGGACTCGATGATATGATCAACGTAAAAAAGAATGTTCCTAAAGATAAAAGCGGTGATATTGTAGCTGTCTACTATGCATCAGGAGAGATCACAGACCAGTCAGGTTCAGCCGCTTCCGAAGATGGCATTGTAGGTAACAAAGTGATCCGCGACTTACGTAAGCTTAAGGACGATAAAGATGTAAAAGCAGTTGTATTACGCGTAAATTCTCCAGGTGGTAGTGCTTTTGCTTCCGAACAAATATGGCATGCTGTAAAAGAGTTGAAAGCAGAAAAGCCGGTTATCGTTTCAATGGGTGATTATGCTGCATCAGGTGGTTACTATATTTCTTGTGTAGCCGACACAATAGTTGCCGAACCCACCACCCTGACCGGTTCTATCGGAATTTTTGGTATGGTTCCCAATGTGAAGGAACTTGCTGATAAAGTAGGGATAACTTATGATGTAGTAAAAACCAATAAATTTGCCGACTTCGGAAACCTCATGCGTCCTTTCAATAATGACGAAAAAGCACTCATGCAAATGATGATAACCGAAGGGTATGATACATTCCTTACCCGCTGTGCCGAAGGCCGTCATATGACAAAAGAGGCAATTGGAAAGATTGCCGAAGGCCGTGTATGGACAGGTGAGACAGCAAAAAAGCTTGGTCTTGTTGACGAACTAGGTGGTATAGACAAGGCACTCGACATCGCTGTAAAGAAAGCTAATCTCAATGGTTATACCGTTGTTTCTTATCCGGAAAAGAAAGATTTCCTTTCGACTCTGCTTGATACGAAACCGACCAATTACGTAGAATCACAATTGATGAAAAGCAAACTGGGTGATTATTATAAAGACTTCAGTCTACTGAAAAATTTAAGTGAACGCTCTATGATACAAGCCCGTGTTCCGTTTGAACTGAATATTAAGTAAATCATTCTGCATGGAAGAAAGCTTTATCAAGATACATAAATGGCTCTACCCTCTTTCGTTCCTTTATGGAGCAGGAGTAGCCTTACGAAACAAACTCTTTGACTGGGGATACCTCCGGTCAAAGAGTTTTGACGTTCCTGTCATCTGCATCGGCAACATTGCCGTAGGAGGAACAGGTAAAACGCCACATACCGAATATCTGATAAAGTTACTTCACCGTGAATACCAGGTTGCCGTATTAAGCCGGGGTTATAAACGTCGTACAAAGGGATATATACTATCTACTCCTGAAAGTAATGTACGCAGTATCGGAGATGAACCATTTCAGATAAAATCTAAATTTCCCGATATACGGGTAGCTGTGGATGAAGATCGTTGTCATGGCATTGAACAGCTCTGCACATTGGACAATCCCCCTGTAGAAGTTGTTTTGCTTGATGATGCTTTCCAACACCGTTATGTTAAGGCAGGATTCAATATTTTATTGACGGATTATCACCGTCTGTTTTGCGACGATGCATTATTACCAGCAGGCCGTCTACGCGAATCTATTCAAGGGAAAAACCGGGCACAAATAGTTATCGTTACCAAGTGCCCACCTGACATCAAACCCATTGATTTCAATATCATTGCTAAAAGGTTGAACCTATTCCCATACCAGATGTTGTTCTTCTCGTCATTTCGTTACGGAAATCTACAACCGGTATTTCCGGAGGTAGCGGGAAAAGCGGAGCAAAAATTATCTTCCCTGCAAACAGATACACAGGTGTTGCTCCTTACCGGTATTGCCTCACCTGTTACTATCATTCAGGAATTGGAAAGATATACATCGCATATCGATTTGCTGTCATTTGATGACCATCATCATTTTAATCAGCATGATATGCAACTCATTAAACAGCGGTTTGACAAGCTGAAAGGTGAACAACGGTTGATTATCACCACAGAAAAAGATGCTACCCGGTTGGTACATCATCCCATATTAGATGCGGAGTTAAAAAGACATATTTATGCGCTCCCCATTGAAGTAGAGATATTACAAAATCAACAAGATATTTTTAACCAACACATTATTGGCTATGTTAGAGAAAATACAAGAAACAGCAGCTTTCCTAAAAGGAAAGATGCATACAAGTCCTGAGACAGCAATCATATTGGGTACCGGACTTGGTAGTTTGGCAAATGAAATCACTGAGAAGTATGAGATAAAGTACGAAGATATTCCCAATTTCCCTGTGTCTACTGTTGAAGGGCATAGCGGAAAGTTAATCTTTGGCAAATTGGGTAACAAAGATATCATGGCAATGCAAGGTCGCTTTCATTACTACGAAGGCTACTCCATGCAGGAAGTAACTTTCCCCGTACGTGTAATGCGTGAGTTAGGAATTAAAACACTGTTTGTATCCAATGCCAGTGGTGGTACTAATCCCGCTTTTGAAATCGGTGATCTGATGATCATCACAGATCATATCAACTATTTCCCCGAACATCCGCTTCGTGGCAAGAATATTCCGTATGGTCCCCGTTTCCCGGATATGAGCGAAGCATATGATAAAGAGCTTATCCGTAAAGCCAATGAAATAGCTAAAGAAAAAGGTATCAAAGTGCAACATGGTATATACATCGGTACACAAGGACCTACCTTTGAAACCCCCGCAGAGTATAAACTGTTCCATATTCTCGGAGCTGATGCTGTAGGTATGTCTACCGTTCCTGAAGTAATTGTAGCTAACCATTGTGGTATCAAAGTATTTGGAATTTCAGTTGTAACTGACCTGGGGGTAGAAGGAAAGATTGTAGAAGTATCACATGAAGAAGTTCAGAAAGCAGCAGATGCAGCTCAACCCAAAATGACAACTATCATGCGTGAGCTTATCAACCGCGCTTAATACCAAAGTCACTTCAATCATAAATTGTAACAACTTCCAGTGTTTATGACCCAATAATGGTTATAAACACTGGAAATAAATCGTAAATTATAAATATATCGATGCGAACAGAAATAGCAACCTTGGGTGAGTTTGGTTTAATCAAACATCTCACTGAAGGTATTGAACTAAAAAATGAATCAAGCAAATATGGAGTAGGCGATGATGCCGCTGTCCTCTCCTATCCTTCAGATAAGCAGGTATTGGTCACCACCGATCTGCTTATGGAAGGCGTACATTTTGACCTTACCTACGTACCTCTCAAACATCTCGGATACAAATCTGCTATCGTAAACTTCTCCGATATCTATGCAATGAACGGAACTCCGAAACAGATAACCGTGTCCCTCGCCCTCTCCAAGCGTTTCAGCGTAGAAGATATGGATGAGTTTTATGCCGGACTTCGCCTGGCATGCCAACAATATCATGTAGACATTGTGGGTGGTGATACTACTTCTTCACTGACAGGGCTGGCTATCAGTATCACTTGTATCGGAGAAGCAGACAAAGATAAAATAGTCTATCGGAACGGTGCCAAAGAAACAGATCTCATCTGTGTCAGTGGCGACCTTGGTGGCGCCTATATGGGTTTACAATTGCTGGAACGTGAAAAAACCGTTTTTAAAGGTGAACAAGATGCTCAACCGGATTTTTCCGGTAAAGAATATCTGCTTGAACGTCAGCTTAAGCCTGAAGCCCGCAAAGATATTATCGAAAAGCTATCTGCTGCCAACATTGTTCCAACTTCTATGATGGATATCTCCGATGGGTTATCTTCCGAATTGCTACACATTTGTACTCAAAGTAACACCGGATGCCGTGTCTATGAAGAACATATCCCTATTGATTATCAAACGGCCGTTATGGCAGAAGAATTTAATATGAACCTCACTACTTGTGCCATGAATGGTGGCGAGGATTATGAACTACTTTTCACTGTTCCTATTGCAGACCATGAAAAGATTTCAGAAATGGAAGGTATACGATTAATAGGACATATTACTAAACCTGAACTTGGCTGTGCACTAATAACCCGAGACGGACAGGAGTTTGAGCTAAAGGCACAAGGCTGGAATCCATTGCAGGAAAAGTAATAAAAAACATTCAGTGGATATTTATTTAATTCCCAATTAACATTATTAGTTGAATATCAAACAAGTAAAAGATCTTTGATAATAAAATTTGGAGGTGTGTCGTAATGCACGATGCACCTCTTTTTTTGTTCATCACTATACAAATCTGTTCACTTTCTTTAAGCTGCGATCTTTTGAAGATTTCTTTGATTTATGTGTTCCCAGCATCTAAAAACAGCAGTTGTAAGCTCATAAAACAGTCTAATCAGCCAGTTCATACCCTTTTTTGTCAGTTTTGCACACATCTTTTTTATATTGAAGGCAATGGCTAGGAAGGCAAAGTCCATGAAGACCTTGTCCTTTCCAAAATGTCGGAAACGTTTGTAGTTCATATTGTTTTTAATTTGTCCGAACACGGCTTCCGGTTCTATGCATCTCTGCCCTCTGTGTTTCAGTCCTTTCTCAGAGCAGAGCAGTTCTTTGGCTCTCCGCTTGTATTGTCTAAGCCTATGATTCAGTTCTATCGTCCTGTTTCCTTTTGCTTTAAAACAGCGGCATCGCAGGGGACAGCCTTCACACCTGACAGCTCTGTACCGTGCATTTTCGTTGACATATCCGGATGCGGTTTTCACATTCCTGGTGCCTATCCTCCGCATCCTTTGCCCCATAGGGCAGATGCAGAAGTCATGTTCTTCATTGTAGTAGAAGTTTTCGGCCTTGAACGGGTCCGGTTTGAATCTCGGCCGCTGCTCCATGTGGAAATAGTTGTACTTTACGTAGGCTTCCATGCCGTTTTCGGACATGAAGCGGTAATTCTCTTCGGAGCCATAGCCGGAATCAGCAACCACCGTATGGGCCATCCGGTCATACCTGTTTGAAAAAGATTGCAGGAAAGGAATCAGGGTCAGTGTATCCGTAGGGTTCGGGAAGAGTGCAAAATCGGTGATGAACTGATTTTCGGTGCCGATTTGAAGGTTGTAACCGGGCTTCGTCTGTCCGTTGCGCATGGCATCCTCCTTCATTCTCATAAAAGTAGCGTCCTTGTCCGTCTTGGAATAGGAATTCCTCTCTTGCAGCGTTTCCAGATGGCAGTCGTATTCCTGCAGTTTGTCCCTGTGTTCTTCCAGTTCCTTCAACTGTTTGCGTTTCTTTTTCAGTTCAGTCTTTTCCTCTTTCGCGGATGGCTCGGAAACCTGTTCCAGTGCATGACGCAATTCTCCTGCCATTTCAGTCAGCATGGCCGGAGTGAACCCAACCTCCTCATTGTTCTCTGATGACTTCTCCCGGGCAATGACATCGTCTATCTGCCCTAACAGGACATGTATCTTCTTCATCAGGCGTTCACGGTTCCGCTCAACCGTTTTTCGCCAGACGAAAGTGTACTTGTTGGCTTTGGATTCGATCTTTGTCCCGTCAATGTATTCCACATTCAGGCTGATGAAGCCTTTGGAAGAGAGAAGAACTACGGTTTGCGTAAACACCTCGTTGATTTCCTTCTTCACCCGGTTGCGGAAACGGTTGATGGTAATGAAATCCGGTTTCTCATATCCGGCCAGCCAGATATAATGGATGTCACGGTGAAGGAGCTTTTCAATTTTCCGGCAGGAGTAGATGTTGTTCATATAGGCATACAGAATGACCTTGAGCATCATCCTGGGGTGGTAAGGGCTGCGCCCGCATTCCTTATACAGCTTTCTGAAACTTTCAAGATTCAAGCCCTCAACCAGGGCGTCAACCATGCGTACCGGATCGTTTTCTGCAATATCCTCATCAATTCTTTGAGGAAAAAGAACGGTTTGGTTGGGATTGTAAGGACGAAAATGTATCTTTGTCATAGTGAAATTCTTATGCCTAAAGATACAAAATCTTTAGGTAATAACAAAGCCCCAGCTTGTGAAAGTCGGGGCTTTGTGCGTAAAAAACAGAAGGTGTGCATTTTGACACACCTTCAATTTTTTTTAAATAAGCTTCTTCGAAAGAGTCTTCTATAATAACCCACTTTTATTTCACAGAATTCTTTTATCCTCTAACTCCCATAAATTTGAAAGGTAACGCTATCTTAAACTCTTTAGCCGTATTCCCATGATACATTTCTCCATTAGCAATAGACAATTTAAGTACAGGAGCTCCTTCTGAGAAATCCAAATCCCGCAAATCCACCCAAAAAGTATTTGGAGTCAGACTTGACTCAAAAAAATATCTCAGACTTTTACTTTCCGAAACAGTCCTCCATTGTGTAGTAGAAATTTCAGGACTTTCAGGAGTTGATATACCGTAAGGCACAGAGGCATTACGAACGACACTAAATACACTGGCAACGGCTATCCTTTCATCATCAGTTTTCGGTAATGCATTAATATAAAAACTGGCTCTGGCAAAACGATCAGCTGCGCGATTCGTTCCGGGCAAAAAGCTCAAACCTCCTATCGTTTTCCAATATTCATTTAGTGCCAGCTGTTTGTCATAAGTAGGAGAATTAGTCATTACTTTATAATCTTTATTATGATATACAGTAAGTCTTCCACCTACATACTCAAAGATAGCACAATCACCCACAGCATCGGATATAGATAAGTGCAATGTTGCTAAACGAGACCCATCCGGCATCATATCTGATACCACCTGAAAGGTATCCTCGTCAGTATAAGAAACGGCCTCTTCAACTGTTGCAAAATTATCCAGCATATATTGTACCCACGCCGTTATAGCAAGTCCCGGTTTATTTTTATCTCTTAAGGGATATTTTGTTTCAGGTAGCCAAAGTAAATTGGCAACTAACCCTTTCTCATTCATTCCATCCGTACTGGCAATTTCAAAAGCAGAGGTCACTACACTTCCATATCTCGACGTCCACTTCAACGAATTTTCTCCAGCTTCTCCACTACGCATCATTCCTCTTGGAAATGCCCAAAGATTACTATGCATTTCTGTTTTCCAGTCCATAGAGCGACCGGTTGCTACCATCCCATTTGTTCCTGAATAAACTACTCTTGTACACATAATTTTTTTTATTAATGATTCATATATTGGCTATTAATACACATCAAATACATATTATAAAACATAACCATCATTCGTAATAAGAACAAAAAAGTTTATCAACAAACATTAGAATTAAGTTATTGAATTCTAATATTCTCTCAGTAAATATGTAAAAAAACGAAAGACTAAAAAGCAATTTCTCTTTTCTAAAAGAAAAATAAATAAAAAAATCAGAATATTTTTTCTAACTCTGTTGTTATATAATTAAGTATTCAGAAAATAATGATTATGATATTGAGTAACCTTTCAATTATATTTGCATCTTCTTTTATGAATTTGTTCCCACGAACAAATCCATATAGAAACAGTTTTTCCATTAATAGCTTTCCGAACGAGCTGAATGATTACCTGCAAAAAACGGCTATTCCAAAATTAATCATCAACTATATTTTGATCGAATTAAGCACTTTAGTACTCGGCCATTTGTTTTTTTACAATTCCTGTAACTTGTTTTTCTTAAAAATATCATAATCCATTTCAAAAATATATAATCAAAGAAAGTAGAAAATATGAAAAAATTTATTACACTTTTACTATTATCATTTCTCACACTTATCCTTGTGTTAATAGTAAGAACCTTTACCTATCAATTTAAGAAAATAGAGAAAACCGGAGATAATGAAGTAGTGCTTACTGCTCCTTCAGAAAAAGCCATACGTCGTTTTGCCGGTGGAATACGTATTCCAACCATCAGCAATGAATTCTATGAAGAAACCAATTTCGGCCCCTTCGAAGAATTCATGAGATATCTGTCCGATTCTTATCCTGAAGTATATAAAGTAATGGACACAGATACTATTAATACATATGGAATGATCTTTCATTGGAAGGGAAAGAACAGTACTTTAAAACCTGTTTTATTCTTATCACATTACGATGTTGTTCCAGTAATTGGTTATGATCAATCTATTATAACTGATACTATTTTTCAATTGAATGACAAACCGTTACCTCCAATTCAGTCTTATGCTATAAAATGGGATTATCCACCATTTTCAGGAGCTGTAATAAATGGCCGTATCTATGGACGTGGAACGCTCGATATGAAATGTATGCTCTTTTCATTAATGGAAGGAGCTGATAATTTAATTGCTGAAGGTTTTCAACCAGAAAGAGATATCTGGTTTGCTTTCGGACATGATGAAGAAGTAAGTGGACGTCAAGGAGCTGTAAAAATAGCAGAGTATTTCAAAAATAAAGAACTGAATTTTGACGCTATTTATGACGAAGGGGGTATTATTGCTGCTCCAAGTTCAGCTATAGAGTCTATTAAAGTTCCATTAGGATTAGTTGGTACTGGAGAAAAGGGTTTCCTGACTTTACGTCTTACAATAAAAGGAATGGGAGGACATTCTTCTATGCCTCCTGAAAAAAGTTAGTTAATCTATGCAGCAGAAATCATTGAAAAGCTGAACAATAATCAATTTCCTGCACAAATTATTTCCCCTATCGCAGCATTTTTTGATAACGTCGGAAATGAAATGGGATTCTTTTCTCGTATGACAATAGCAAATCAATGGTTACTCAGACCATTATTACTGAGTACAATGGAAAAATCTCCTGCATCCAATGCATTGGTTCGTACGACTACAGCTATAACCATGGCCAAAGGTAGTGATGCTGCAAATGTTTTAGCGTCTGAAGCAGAAGTAACAGTAAACTTCCGCATCTTACCAGGAGATTCAGTTTCTGGTGTCATAGAACATGTGAAAAAGTTATGTGAAGGTTACGATATCGATTTAAAAGTAATTTCTCAACGTGCCCCCTCAAATATTTCTCCAGAAAATGTAAGAGGTTTCGAAATTATAAAAGAAAAAGTAAATAAGATCTACCCCGAAGCAATAGTAACTTCTTATATAACAATCGGAGGTACAGATTCTTATAAATATCAGGCAGTAAGCAAGGACATTTACCGTTTCATGCCTATATGTCTAAACCAGTACGAACAACGTACAATACATAATGAGAACGAATATATATCATTAGAGAATTTTGGAAAAATACAATGGTATTTTAAGGAGTTACTAAAAACTTATTAGGCATTGATTCTTATAGCCAGAAAGAAATTCTACACTAGTAAATAAAAGGCTATCTTAAAATTGAATTTTGGGATAGCCTTCCCTCTTATGGATAATGTTATAAAAGACAATGAATATTACTTTTCTTCTATAAACATAGTGACATTACAATATCTTATATATAAATGAATTATCCAATGATTTATCTCCCTTATACATATATCAGTAGCATCTCATTAGGAGACTATAGAAAAATATAGTTACCGTTCCGATAACCTACAACACAACAAGTAATATACTCAATGAATAAGCCATAAACCAAATATTCTTTTCAATAAAATGAAATATTTTCATCAAATAGATAATTGATAATAAACACTGTAGCTATTTATCAGTGTTTTTTATTTCTCCTTCTCTTGCAAGATAAAAAAACTTTCGCTACCTTTGCAATCGCAAATAAGAAAGGTGCCATAGCTCAGTTGGTAGAGCAAAGGACTGAAAATCCTTGTGTCCCCGGTTCGATTCCTGGTGGCACCACAAACGAAAGAAAAAAGCCTTGTAAGACAAGAACTTACAAGGCTTTTTCTTTTTGGGAGCCCAGACGGGTGCCCACTCGAATATTCGGCACTATCTACCGATATGTAATCTTTTACACTTTGCATTTACACTTATTCTTGCGATGAATCAAACCTCAACCAGCAAACTGATTAAGCCCATAACTCAGTTGTGTATTGGACTCAGGCAGAACCCGCACTACCCAACAGAGGAGGCATACAATGCCTCTTAATCAGTACAACCAGAACAAATGTAAGCCCCGTACATGTATGTACTACTTAAGTGGAGAAGAAAGCAGGAAAAAGTTGTCAACTTATTACAAATTAAGGAAAATATGTGAGATGTATGTGTGGTTCTCACAGCATATATTATTCTTCTCGTAACATACCATATTTTGTAATGAGATAATTATTAAATAATTCAATTAAAAATATAGGTTTTGTATAGATTTGGCTTGGGTTGGCAATATACCAAACTGTCGTTTGAACGCTGTTGAAAAATGTGATAAGTTTTTAAAACCTACTTTGAGATATACACTTGATGCCGGCACCCCTTTTTTCAATAATATCATTGCTTCCTCTAATCGCCGTCTTATTATCCAACGGGCAGGTGTCTCGCCTTCAAAAGTATCTGCAAAATCACGTTTAAATACAGACAAGCTTCGCCCTGTATAATGTGCAAGTTGTTCAAGAGTCAAATCACAAGTATAATTTCGATTCATAAATTCCCGCAAATCTATTTTCCACGGTTCTTCAAAGTCGAATAAGACACCTGCCAATTGAGGCTTAAGTTCCAATAAAACCAATACGGCTTCTTTAAGTTTAGTCTCTATAATCGTGGGGGAAGGAAGTTGTCCTGTAGTGAAATAAGCATCCAATGACTGGAATAAACCTGTTAAGAAAGGATGTTGCGGCAAATAGAAATGCAACGAATTAGATAAAGAATCAGATAATGGGTGTATAGGTAACACGATCTGTTTGGAAATGCTTTTAAGAAATGGGACATTAATCCGCAAGAACAACCCTTTAAACGGTTGTCCATTTTTAGCAGGCTGTTTCAACTTAGTTACAAGATGATTACGACGGATGAATACAGCTTCCCCATTACGAATATTGACTTTCTTTTCTTTCGTCTGCAATGTAAGTTCTCCAGATAAAACAAAACCAAGCATGTGTTCGTCTACTACACCTTCACAAATTCTGTCAAAAATAGTAGTACAACAAAAGAAGTTTTCTACATTGCCTTCGTTTATTTTAAATTTCGCCATATTTGAATTATACTAAATCATTAATATAAGAATTATTAATTGTATCCTGCCATATTATCCCTATTTCATCTTGCCATTCGATATATTTCTTCCATATCTTCCATGTTCAGCTTTTTAAAATTCCCGATAGTACTCGTATTTCCCAAACTACATTTTTCCGCCATCAGCCGTATTTCATCATCGGCAATATCCCGTCCGATGAGTTCTTGAATAGAAATAGGCATAGACATATCATGATAGAATCGCTCCATAGCCTCAATACCAGCCAATGCTGTAGATTCCGGATTCGTGAAATCATTCGGAAGCCCCATTACATTTACTGCAAAACGAACAAATCGAGAAATATTTTCTTTGAAAACGTAACGTGCCCAACTTCCCCATAAAGCAGCCAATCCCGCACCATGAGCAACATCGAACAATGCACTCAATTCATGTTCAAGCATATGGGTGGCATAATCCCCCACAGTCCCACATCCTGTCAAGCCATTGTGCGAAAGACTTCCAGCCCACATAACTTGCGCTCTGTGCCGATAGTCTTCCGGAGTAAGCATAACTTTATATGCACTGTTTTTTACGGTACGCAGTAGAGATTCAGCCAATTCATCAGTAAGTATCATATCATCTTCCTGTGAGAAATATCGTTCCATTGTATGCATCATAATATCTACAATACCGCACGCTGTTTGATATGTAGATAATGAAAAGGTACGTTCAGGGTTCATTATCGCAAATTTCGGACGGGCAAGATCATTGTTATAAGCTCGTTTTCTTGAGCCTACTTCATTAGTTATCACACAACCGTTACTCATCTCACTTCCGGCAGCAGGAATCGTAAGGACCACTCCTATAGGATAACAAGCTTTCGCCTCGGCTTTTCCGTCAAATAAATCCCACACATCACCATCATAAGCAAGACCGTACGCAATGGCTTTCGCCGAATCAATGACGCTCCCACCACCAATGGCAAGGATGTGATTCACCCCTTCCTTGCGACATAACTCTATCCCTTCATACACTTTTGACAGACGAGGATTAGGCACAACACCTCCCAGCTTTACATATAAAATACCTTCCGCATCTAATTGCCGACAGATATCGTTGAGTAATCCGGAACGCTCTGCACTCTTTCCACCATAATGTATAAGAACTTTCGTACCTTCATATCGTCTGACAAGATACCCTATCTTGCTTTCTGAATCATTCCCGAAAACGATTTCTGTTGGAGTATAATAATTAAAATTTTTCATACCCGTTTTATTTACCAAGTTCTAATCTTTCACCAAATTCATCATTCACATAAATTTTACATTCAGAATGATTTTTTAACACATCCGAATAGAATTATCAAAAAACTACTGAGCAGCCCTATTGTTGGGGGATTTAACTTAGCCATAACTTTTTATGTTTAAAAATTTTCGATGCAAAGTTACGCTAAAAAATATTATTATGTTTTTTCCAAAAGTCCAAATATACTTTTCTTAAATGTCCAATATCCTTTTCATGAATCTTTTCTGTTCATTGATATTATCATAAGAAAAGATACAACAACGATTCCTAACAGTAATGATAAGGTAATCGAAAGATGACCTATATATCAGCTGTATTAATCAATCATCTAAAGAAATAACATTCAATTAGTATCCACATTATCATGCTGTTCATCATATCTTCTTTACAGTTGCTGGTATCAAGAAAACAAGAGTACATATAGCCAGAAAAACACCTAATTCAATTGAACTTCCCGGAAATATAAATTCAGCAATAGTCCTTATAAGAAAAAAGATAGCCAGAGTAAATAATAATGCTTGGCCTAATTTGGTATTAGCAATTTCTTTGCGAAAACTTATAAAGATCATTCCTAAAGATAAAAACAGACACACAAATCCGATAGCAGACATTTGCATAATTCCACTATTTTCGGCACTCAACTTAGGTAATTCTTCCTGCCAATTGAATAAGCTCCAGAATGAAAGATGAAACAAGGCAAGTATTATCAGTAATCCCCCTCCGGCAATAATCAGTTTATTTCGCATACCATTTTATAATAGTTATACATTTACGTTTCGTTGACAAAGATAAAGTTTAAGGAGATTGAGTAAATTGAAAATTAAGCCATATTTTTGTCCAAAAACGACAATAATATGTTTGTTAAAAGAATCTGATCACTCAGAAACATATTTCAAAATACAACTTTCATTTTAGCAGATGCCTTTTCACATATGCTTGTGTTACGGAGCAATGTACAAGACATTTCAAGCAAGTACTACATCCGAATACATCGATTATCTCATCTCTTGATACTCCTATACTCCAAACACCTCTCTTCAATACATGCTTTTCACATATATCTATACAGGCAACACAGTTACCACATTTTGGTAAAAGGGGTTCATGTATTATGGTCTTCAGCGGTGCATCTGTTAAAACCGTACCAAGACATTGTGCCGATCCATACTCAGGGGTAATAAGCAGATTATTTTTACCGATCCAACCAATTCCACTAAGTAATGCTATTGTTTTAAGGCTGGAAACTAAATATTTCAAACAGATGCGCAAAGATAATGTAACCTTGCTAAAAATCAAATAGTTATAAAACATATTTTCTTAGCAAGGGTAGAAAAGGAAGCAAGAAAAAGCATATTTGGGTGAGAGTTAAGTTACCAAATCGTAACTCAGCCCAAAAAAACTTCAAACATACTCTTAATATGCTATATTACAGTAACTTGCGCAAATTTGCATAATCTTAAATAACTCAATAGTAATTAAATTTGTAACTAAAAAAAGTTGAGTTATGAAAAGTACATTCAAAGTATTATTTTACGTGAAGAAACAGTCTGTAAAAAACGGAAAGGCACCGATAATGGGCCGTATCACCATCAATGGAACCCAAGCCGGTTTCAGTTGTAAGAAAGAAGTATCCCTCGCATTGTGGGATGTCAAAGCCAACCGGGCCAGAGGCAAGTCCGAAGAAGCCCGCACACTCAATCAGGAACTTGACAATATCAAGGCACAAATCACCAGGCACTACCAGTATATCTGCGACCACGACAATTTTGTCACGGCTAAGAAAGTCTACAACCGCTATGCCGGTTTCTCAGAGGAATGCCATACCCTTATGAACCTTTTCAGGGAACAGTTGGAATCGTATAAAAAGAAAGTCGGCATAGAGAAAGCCGAAAGCACTTATCGCGGTCTGGTTGCCGATTACAAGAATCTCCTGCTTTTCATGAAAAGCAAGAAGAATACAGAGGATATTGTCATCGAAGAACTTGAGAAATCATTCATCGAGGATTACTACAACTGGATGCTCGGTACCTGTGCTTTGGCGAACTCCACTGCCTTCGGGCGTGTCAATACCTTGAAATGGCTGATGTATATCGCGCAGGAAAAAGGCTGGATACGAGTTCATCCGTTCGCATCATTCGAGTGTATGCCCGAATACAAGAGGCGATCCTTCCTTTCCGAAGAGGAACTGCAAAGGATAATCCGTCTGGAACTGAGATACAAACGCCAGCGTGCCATGCGCGACATGTTCCTGTTCATGTGTTTCACCGGTCTTTCCTACGCAGACCTGAAAACTATAACCTACGATAATATTCATACTGACTCCGACGGCGGTACATGGCTGATGGGCAACCGTATAAAAACGGGAGTGGCGTATGTCGTAAAATTGTTGCCCATTGCCATCGAGCTGATTGAAAAATACCGGGGTACGGATGAAAAGAAAGACTCTCCCGAATGTGTCTTTCCGGTAGGTGAATACAATGCCATGCGGCTCAGTCTTGGAATCATAGGCAGGAAATGCAACTGCCGGGTCGAGGTCACCCCGCATGTAGCACGCCACACGTTTGCCGTTCTAGCCATACTCAAGGGGATGCCGTTGGAAACCCTTCAGAAAGTGTTGGGGCATAAGTCCATCCTCTCCACGCAGGTTTATGCCGAACTGATTAACCCGAAGGTAGGCGAGGACACCGACAGAATTTGCGAGAAAATCGGTCACGTTTACAAACTTGCCATGTAACACGACAATAAAAAAAGCGTCCGGAAGCCGATAGGCCGAAGGACGCTTTTTTATTACCTACTTGTCTATTTTCTGAACCGTCTGAAATCTCTGTAATTTTTTTTCAACACTTCGTATAGGGCACTCTCCGGGTAGAGCAGTTTCCCCCCGATAGTGGTATAAGGCACCAGCCTTTCGTCTCTCAACGTCTGCAACGTCCGTCGTGAGATATGCAATAGGGTGCATATCTCATCCCCCGTCATGTAATGCTCGTCCGCAACCGTCGGGCGTATCCGTGCCGTAGCCTCTTCCACCGCTTTCCCCGCTTTTTTTATCCATCCGGCCAGTTCCTTGAACTCTTCCGAATCCCTTGTGATAATCTCCGCCATACCTTACTTCCTTTTGAACAGTCCGTTTTCCAGTATCTCCTGAATATCCGTTTCCCGGTAGAAGAATTTTCCCCCTACGTTCGAGTGGGGGATTAGCCCGTTGTCCCGGTAGTTTTGCAGGCACCGTTTCGATATGCCCAAAGCCAGACATACGTCCTGCGCATCCATTCACTTGTCCGGCGCAGGCGGTGCAATCTTTTTCTGGAAGTCACTCATTTGTACGGCCAGCGTGCTGACCAGTTTTCTCAACTCCTGATACGCGCTTGTTTCAATAATTGTCAGTTCCATACTAAAATTCTTTTTAAGTTTCTGAATATGAGGCAAAGTAAAGCATATCCTATATCCTATCCAAACAGATCGTATCAGAGTCTTCCGTTGGCGTGCATTGGCGTATCCAACGATAAAAGAGAAGGGCCCGTCACCTGCATCTATGCGGCAACGGGCCTTCCATCCCCTTACTTGTTTTCCATAATCCTACATCTTCATGCCTTTGCTTTTCCGCACAGCCGCCTTTTCCTTCATGTCCGCTTTCTGCCGTATTTCCGGAAAGTGCTCTTTCAACAATTTCCCTGCCAGTTTCTTCGCCCTATCCTGCATCACATCATACACATCCCATCTGTTGCGGCCCAGCAGCTTGTTTTCTATCTTCTCGAATTTATCGCAAAAACTGAAGTTGTCCGGGTATTCATCTATCAGTCCGTCTCTCGGATAGCCCTTATCCATGATATACAGCAGTGTCATCCGGTCATAATTATACGGACTCCGAGTAAGGCCCAGCCCCTTTCCGGAATCAGTCAGCCTATAATAGTTCTCCCATGTAGGAGCAAGATCATAACGCTCACTGTCCGTTATACTTTTCAATGCCGATTTGTCCACAAAAGCATCTGCCGGAATCTTCTCCAACGGCAACAAACAGCCGTAATCATCGCAACAGCGGTTTACTTTCCCTTCCATCAATGAAGGCCATCCCCGTAACTCATACACATTCAGATACTTTTCATCAAAGTCCGGTTCAAAGAAACGCTTCTCTATATTCGTTGCCATAAAATCCCCGTATTGACGGTTTCCTACGTAATCCCTACCGAACAGCAGCACCCCTTTACCCGTCTCAACACCTGTATAATACGTGTTCCCATGCTTCAAATCATCCTGCATCTCCGCTATCACTTCGGGTGGTGCGGACTTTATCTCCCGCCACATCTCCGGTGTAAGTTGTCGGGGATAGTTCTCGTCCCTTGAAAGCGGGTCCATGTACTTTCACAGGCAATACACTACTTCCGACAGAGCCAGGTATCTATGCGGCTTAATCCCATGTCCGTCCATCGCCTTTTCCAGTCTTCGCAGATAATCATCATTATTCCCTTCCCGCAAACGCGGAATAATCCTCATATCAGGCACATTATAGTACATCATGCCCATGGTAGGCATTTCCGTTTCCTTGAGCGCTTTCTCCACATCTTCCAGCATAAACTCCAGAAAACCTTCCTCACCCGTACCTTTCATACTGACATGCACCGGGTTGAGATGTCCGTCCACTGTGACATACACACTGCCACTGTTCGTATTCTCTTTTTCCATTCATCAAAAAATTAAATGTTCATTCCTTGTCCTTTTCTCTTTGCCGGAATCCGCACCCTCATTTCCACGTTCGGGAACCGTACATTATCCGGTCGTGCCACCAGTGACGAGACTATCCGTTCCTGTTCTCCGGTCAGCGGCATAGGCTACCGTTGCAAATTTCTCAGCCTGTTAAAGTTCCTCAGCGTAGGTGCCATGTCGCAACATGCCACACAAATCCCATATCTCACCATATCCGAAGAAACCGTCTGCCCGTCACCTATTTTTGCCCGGCATGCGGCATTCAGCGGAGCCACCTCATAAAACCTCAAGCTCTCAGGTTTCCGCTTGCCGTCAAAAAAACGTTCGGCCAGCCCACTCAGAAACTCATCCAGCATCCTGTCCCCACCGTCTGTCTTGTCAAACAGCAATACCTTCCGCCCGTGTTCCACCGCCATGTAGGTGGGAAAAGCAGCCAGCCCGCTGCGTATCACATCCCCGTCCATTCCGAAACGATGTCGCAGCCGCCTGTAATCCTCATTTTCCAGCAAAGCCGTATGTTCCGCTGATAATGACAGATGTACAATCCCCCGTTCCTCACAGAATGCCGCATCCCGGAGTCTCACCACCCCCGACGGATATATATTCTCCCGTTCCAGTACAGGACAGAGCCGTTCCAGATAATCCGCATTGTCCGTACCGAATATGGGAGGAATCAGACTTTTGTCTTTAAAGTCGAAACGGAACATTCAGTGGTCGGGAATAAATTCCCGACCGGTCGTATGAGACCGCACGTTGTTACTGATATAACGGGAAAATCCCTCTTCCCCCTGTCCGCGCATACTCAGATACACGGGTCTGTAAAAGGCGTCCAATGTCATATACAGACTGCCGCTTTCCACCGCTTGCTTTTTCTTTTCTTCCATAGATTCTATAGGATTAATTGTTTCTTCTCCTTCTTCTGTGGGGTAATGGAAGCTGCATGCTTCACCTGCCGTTGGCTGTCAGACATCCGCTGTTCAGGAGCTTCCTGCCTGTAGTATGTTTCCGGTAACCCGCCGGTCTGTTCCTCTTCCGAATGCGGATACGACACCGGATGTGACATTTCCATCCTTTCTATTCGGCTTATCCGTGCGCCCAACCTGAACTCTCCATCCGTAATATGGAACTCCGATTGTAACAAATCCACCGCCATCTCCTTTGCCTCTTTCTGTAAGGCCGCATAGCCGAAGTCGTGTGCCGACAAAGGCGCGTTCATCCGTGCCCTCATGCTGTCTCCCAGCTTCTCCGCCAGTTCCCTGAACTCATACTCATAGCTGAACGGATGCACCTTGTCTGCCGCAACAATCCCGGCGTACCCGTTTTCCGAAATATACAGCAATGACGCTACATCATAGTTCCGGGGCGAGATACCCAAACCGAATTCTTTTGTCAGCCGGTCGAAGTTATGGAAATCGGGCCGCAGGTCGAACTTTGCCCTGCACACCCCGCCGTCCAGCACACTTCTATCCGCAAACTTGTCGGAGGTGAAGTTCACCACCGACCTGCGCAATTGTGCCTCTGTACTTCGCACATCCGCTTTGGACAGCTTTTCGATGCAGTTGTCCGCCAGCCCAGCCACCCGTTTGGTAGGCAGGTCAATCTCATATATCCGCAAAGTTTCGGGTACTTTGGTCACGTTGAAGAAGCCGTCGGCCAGATGTTGCAGATAGCTGTTCCGTGCCTTCATACCCTTGGGGGTGTCGGAAAACAGTATCACGCCCTCTTCCGTAACCACCGCATATACCCGGTTTTCCGTCCCGGAAGTTTCCGTTACCGCCGCTTTCCGCCTGTCCGGTTTCCGGACAATGCGGTTCCAAATATCATTCAGGATTGACATAGCTTGTATTTTTAGACATGATAACCGGTGACAAAGAAAAGCATTCAGCCGCCAATCTGCAATACCTCATACATACGAGTCATCCGTTGGCGGCTGTTGGCGTACAACCTTTACGCCAGCCGTGCGTCCAGCATCCGGTTATAACTTTTGCGCAGGGAGTCGATGAACGGAGTGGTGTCCGTACAACGGTCGAACACCTTGCCACGCTTGGTGTACAGCGCATTGATTTTCAGATGGAACACTTCCTCGAAAACGCGGATAACATCCACAATTTTCAAATTCCGGCCTTCAGCCGTACCTATCGCACCGGCTGCCATCAGTGCGGCCACCAGTTCAATCAGGTCGCTGTCCGTACCGTTCCATGTCAGTGTGACGGAACTTTTGCTTCCGCTCCCCCGCACTGCTTCCGCATGGAATCCGGCAGACACGGTACCATGACGGAGCATCTCCTTCAGTATTTCCGCTTCCGCATCCAGCAACGCCAACGTCTTGTCAATAAACACGTCATACAGGATATTGCGGCAATCTTCAGCCATTCCGTTGCAGGCCTGCCGCATAAAGGCCAGCTCTATTTTTGTGTAGTTCAGACAACGTAGCTGTCCCGTCAGGTCCCCTGCCGGTGAAAGCGTAGCAAGGCAGTTCACGAAATCGTCATAGGCGGCCGGCAACTCACCTGCCACAGGTCCGGCACCGTTTGTATAAGAGGCGAACAGATTAAAAAGAGAGGTTTCCACCAATGTCTTCATCGTATCATGTTTTTAGGTTCCACAATTCAACTCTCCACTCATCCTGCCGGAATAAAGACAAGTGCCATGCCTGAAACAGTACACAGATAAAACATTGGAAATAAACCATATAGAAAGTAGTAAAAATGATGTGTACATAAAAGCATTGTGGATTGGACATGATGTGTCCGAATTTCGGACATATTCTAATCCAGACGATACTTCCTCAGTTTCAGATAAAGCGTGCTCCGGCTGATGCCCAATAACCGTGCGGCAGCTTTCCTGTCATTGCCCGTTGCCTCCAATGCTTTCAGAATGGTTGCCCGTTCCGTCCGCTCGTCATTAAGTGAATACTCTCCCGGTTGCCTGCCTTTATCGGGAATGTCTATCTCCCCGGTGGTTATCCAGTCATCTTTAGCCAATAAGGTGGCCCGTCTGACAACCATCCTCAGTTCCCGTATGTTTCCCGGCCACGAATAAGATTTCAACCGTTTCTGTACTTCGCGGTCAAAGCCTTTCACACTCCTTCCCAATTCCCGGTTGGCGGCATCCAGCATGAATTCCGCCAACGGAATTATATCCTCAATGCACTCTGCCAGCAATGGTACATGCACCGGAAATTCGTTCAGACGATGGAACAGGTCTTCCCGGAAACGTCCTTCGGCTATCGCCTTCTCCAGATCCTCATTGGTAGCGGCTACCAGACGGATATCTGTCTGAATCTCCTCTTTACCGCCTACGGGGCGGTAACGTTTTTCCTGTAAGGCACGCAACAGTGCCCTTTGTACTTCGGCATTCAGATTGCCCACCTCGTCCAGAAACAGTGTTCCATGGTTGGCAGCGGCAAACATGCCCGTCTTGTTTTCCGTCGCTCCGGTAAAGGCACCCTTCACATAACCGAACAGTTCCGATGCCGCCAGTTCCTTCGGAAGCACCCCGCAATCCACTGCGATGAAAGATGCATCCGACCGACCGCTCAACACATGTATCTGCCGGGCCACATATTCCTTGCCTGTCCCTGATGCGCCACGTATCAGTATGGACAAGCTGTCGGCAGGAGCCACCACACGCACAATGTTCTGAAGTTTCACCGCTAGAGGACTTTTACCAACGTAAAAAGCCCATCCTTTGACTTTCTTTCTATTTCCACAGTCCAACAACCCACGGATAATACCAAGTACCCTTTCCGTCTGAACAGGTTTTGGTAGATAGTCTGCGGCACCTTTCTTCATCGCTTCCACCGCACTGAGGATATCTCCGTAGCCTGTCATGATGAGGAAAGGCATACGATAGCCCTGTGCCTTCATCCATTCTAACAGTTCCACACCGTTACTGTTATTCAGGCGTAAATCCGACAATACCAGATCTACCTCATAGCCTTCCAAAAAGCCCTTCGCCGAATCCACCGATAATACATAACGGGCATTGATACCGTTTTTCACCAGCCAGTTTGTGGTGATACGCGCATACGCGCGGTCATCTTCCACTACCAATACGGTTTCCATATGTTTTTTCCTTTATTTTTTTACTTTCTCTACGGCCTGTTCCACGGCCTCAATCAGTTTTTCTATTCTTTCGTCCGATATCCCGCTCCATTTTTCAGAAGGCATGGCGATCGTTCCTTTCAGTTCACATCGAGAAATGTTTATATGGATCATTTCCCAAAGCGGTGCGGTCTCGTGTATGATATTTTCCAACTTCACATAATTTCTCATGGAAGAAGCATCCCGCATTTCAGAAAGTTCCTTCGTAGTGTCTTCTATAAAAATATCTAGCATTTCCTCAACATATTCCTCACCTTCCATGATAGCCGCAATACCTAGTCTGTCCATTTGTGAAACTACCGCCAGCAATAAAACAAACAGGGCAAAGCTGGCTACCATATAGTAGGAATTGTCCCATTCAAGGATAAAGGCCCGGTAATGTTCAGTAAAATGTTCGTTGCTCTCCCGTTCGAATTCGGGAACTATGCTCATTCTTTCGTTCAGTTCCACGCTGCCAGTGTATAGGTGTCCATCTATACCAGCAGCCGTTCCTGTCTTTCAGCCTGCCCCAAAATGCTCCTTCCATTTAAAGGAACGGAGCATACGTATTGTTGTCCCAGTTGAAGAGAAAGCGGACAAGGATTATCGTTTACATTTTTCTTTTGCTGCACAGCTTGTTTCCGAGCTATTGATACAATGGACGGGATACTTTCCTGTACTATATCACCTATACCCTGCAATTCCTCGAAAGTATGCATCGCTTTGGAAAGAAGTAGTTCTTTATTCCAAAGAAGAAGACACAACGAATCAATATGCTTTTTCTGTAACGGAGTATGAACATATTCTTTCAGAAGTTGCAGATTGTCACAGCCCCTATGGCATTTGCGGCTGTATTCTTTCAGGTTGTCATCATCCCATGTGACGGCAATCTCCGCATGAGTGGAAAGGTCCAGCAAGTCGATATAACTATTTTCCGTCAAACGATATACGTCACCAGCCCCTTTTCATTCCGGCGGAACTGATAGATAATAAAGGTTGACAGTAGGCCCTAAATGACATAACCGTTTTTTTTAACTTTAACCACATGATTATACATCATCCGAACCTGTAAATCAATTACTGGCCTGTAATATAAATACAAAAATAATCCCTACCTAGGTTTTAGCACAACTTACGCAAGGATTATTTAATAAATATTTATAAATTATTTCAAATTCTTCAAGCCTCTCAGAACAGTTTTATCAGTTATTTCAATAATACTGATGGCGTAGCCACCACCTGCCACAGCTTTCATCTTTAAGACCGATTTGGCAGTTACAATACCTTTACGAATGCCATAAGATTGCGGATTGTTCCGATAATGCGCATCTTTACCATCTTCATAAACAGTTGCAATGTATTTCTTGTCATTGTCAAGAAAATCAAGTTTCAGCGTGGATAAATGTCCTTCTTCACCACTGGTACAACCTATGAACCAATTATTTGAACCTTTTGCTTTACGTGCCACTACAATATAGCGTCCTGGTTCGGCTTCCAAATATTTACTCTCATCCCAATCCACAGGTACATCCTTGATAAATTGGAAAGCATCCATGAACCGTTCGTAGTTTTCTGGTATATCGGCTGCCATTTGGAGCGGACTATACATGGTGACATAAAGCGCGAGTTGGCGGGCAAGTGTGGAGTTCACGTGTGATTTACTATTTGGATTGAGTTTACTCATATCCATTTCAAAGATTCCCGGAGTGTAATCCATAGGACCACCTTGCAGGCGGGTAAACGGTAAGACGGTAGTATGAAACGGTTTGTTTCCACTAAACGCCTCATATTCCGTACCACGAGCGGATTCGTTGCCGATCAAGTTCGGATATGTACGGCACAGTCCGGTAGGACGTACGGCTTCATGTGCGTTTACCATGATATGGTGTTTGGCAGCCTCGGTTACGGCATATAGATAGTGGTTGTTCAACCATTGTCCATAATGATGTTCGCCACGCGGAATCATATTGCCCACATATCCACTCTTCACAGCATTATATCCATAATCGTTCATCAATTGATAAGCGGCTTCCATATGACGTTCATAGTTACGGATAGAAGCCGATGTTTCATGATGCATCATTAGTTTCACCCCTTTAGACTGGGCATACTCGTTCAGCATCTTGATATCAAAATCCGGGTAAGGAGTCACAAAGTCAAACACGTAATCTTTGGAATGGCCAAACCAGTCTTCCCACCCGATATTCCATCCTTCCACCAACACTTGGTCGAATCCATGCTTAGCAGCAAAGTCTATGTATTTTTTTACGTTCTCATTATTAGCCGGGTGTTGTCCGTTGGGCTTGACCTTATTATAATCCGTTTCTCCTAATCTCACAGAAGGTACATCCCAGGTATATGCCCAAGGCTTTCCACCGGCAATCATTTCCCACCATACACCGATATATTTCACCGGTTTAATCCAGGAGGTATCTTTGTATTTGCAAGGTTCATTCAAATTCAAGATAAGGTTTGAAGCAAGAATATCGCGTGCATCATCACTCACCATGACAGTACGCCAGGGAGTACGGCAAGGAGTCTGCATATAAGCCATATTTCCTTGTGCATCAGGAGTAAGTTGCGAAGTAAATACAAAATTCTTGTCATCTAGGACTAAATGCATGCAAGAATAATCCACCAAAGCAGCCTCATGCAGGTTGATGTAAAGACCTTCGGCTGTCTTCATCTGCAAGGAAGTCTGTACGCCTGTGGATGAAAAAATACTTTGCGACAGGTTCCCGTCAACAGCACCGCTCAGCAAACTACGAATTTCTGACAGTTTCGACTCGGTATAGTCATATTCTTGTGTATCATAATCTCCCGGAATCCACCAAGCTGTATGATCACCGGTCATGGCAAATTGAGTATGTTCTTTTTTCACAACGAAGTAGGGCAAATATTGTTGCGAAGGGAACTCATAGCGGAATCCCACGCCGTCATCATACACACGAAAACGGAGATTCATGAAGCGTCCGTTCGATGGTTTCTCCAATTCCACAAAAAGTTCATTATAGCGGTTACGGATATGACTGTTTTCTCCCCATACAGGTTCCCAAGTCTCATCAAAAGTCAATGTAGATGTATTATTTATCCGGAAAGAATCCATTAACGAATTTTCTTCGTTCAATTCAATCCCTAGTGTACTAGGCTTAATCACAGGAATGCCCTTATAAGTTACCTGATAAGTTGGGATTCCTCTCTCATTTATTGAAAACTCAAGTGTAATATTGCCCGACGGAGAAGAGATGCTTTCTGCTTTTGCCATAAAGCACGATAAAAGCAGAAAGGCTGCTATTATTATTTTCATAACTATCTTTCTTTTTATAAATTCATTTATTTGGAATAAACGACACGGACCTTTACTTCGGTTGTACAGTCAGTGCAAGGTATATCAATGTTCGTACATTTTCTTTTTACGTCATAAGAATAATTAGAAGTTTCCACTCCATTCACTTTTACCGCTACAGGTTGCGTCGTATTATAGATACGAAAAGTATATGAACGAGCATTGACACCGTTCGTATAAATTCCCTGACGAGGAGTAATGACATATTCTCCTTTATTATTTTTGAATGATTGTCTTAAGATTGTTGTTGCAAAAACGGTACTATAATCATTATTATCACCATCATCTTCATACAATACCCCCTCACCCTTGCAACCTGACACGAAGTTTAAAATCAGATGTCCGGGACGTTCTGTCACATTCATTACAGTAGGAGGATTATAAGGAATAATTGCACCTTGTTTAAAGAAATACGGAATTTGTTCCTGCGTAAAACACATTGTTTTTCTGCATGGTCCTTCAATCAATTCATTTGTAGCCACACTCCACCATTTCCCTTCAGGGAACCAAATAGTTTTGGTACTTTTACCGTTTTCGGAAGCTTCAGTAATAGGAGCCACCAAAATATCATCACCAAAAAAGTACTCTCCCTCATAAAGATATGCCTCCTCTGCATTAGGATATTCATAATAAAGTGGACGACAAATAGAAATCCCTGTATCATATGTTTTACGAGCCATCGTATAAATGTATGGAAATAACGAGTAACGTAAACGCACAGCTTTGAGCATTATCGGAAAATTACTAAATTTCCATATACGACGTTCTATACGTGAGTCGTTAGTGGCATGGGTACGAAAGATAGGAGTAAACACTCCAAATTGAATCCAGCGAAGAAGTAGTTCCGGATTATTTACCGTAACCTCATCTGTAAAAGCATGTCCTCCTAAATCATGTCCCCAATAGCCATATCCCACATTTGAGGCTGTAGCCGTAAAATAAGGCTGAAAAGCCAAGGTTGGGAAATTTATCAAAGCATCACCCGAAAAACCAATCTGATAACGGTGGCTTCCCAATCCTCCCCAACGGTGGAAAATTACAGGTCTGCGGTCTGTACGTTTTCTCACCATATCGTTAAAGAATATATGATTGCACCAGAATGTTTCACTCAATCCGTAAGTATCATTGCTTGTAAGATGTTGCTGCCAGTCAATCCACCAGAAGTCAACTCCCTCACTTTCGTGATTACGGATGATATTTTTAAAGAATGATTTTGTAAAATCCGTATAGTCAATGCTCCAAGAGATATTATCTTTTTTGTCGTTAAGATACTTACCGTTAAGTTCCGAGTTCATTGCCGCGAAATAGACAGGCGATTCATTCTTGTTTATACCGTCGGCAGGATGAAGATTAAGGGCAATCTTAAAATTATTATCATGGATATTCCGGAGCAAGCCCTTAGGATTCGGAATCAGATTGGTATTCCACGACCATCCTGTCCAACCACCTTTATCTCCGGATTGTCCATTTCCTACGTTCCAGTGCCAATCCATATCCAGAATCATTACATCGGCAGGAATCTTATTATCCTTGATTTCAGACATAATCCGGCGGTAGTCATCTGCCGAATAAGCAGAGTATTTGCTATACCAATATCCGAATACATAATCGGGCGGCAATGGTATCTTACCCGCAATTTTAGTGTAGTCGGAAATAGCTTTCTTATAATCATTACCATAACCCAGATAATAGATGTCAAGAGCATCCGTATCGGAGCGTTCCGCCCACCAGTCAAACTCCATATCCGCATTGGGCCGGAGAGCATAAGAACGCCCACCGTCAGAGCGTATGGCAGCCCATGAATCGTCTATGACAGCCCATCCGGAACGTGATATCAATCCGTTCTCCATTTCGGCACGCTTATTATCTCCATTACTTCCGTCAAGAGTGCGGCAGGTACCTTTAAGATTCAACGAATCTGATTTACCGGGATACCACACAGACTCACATCCATTGTTATCGATAGTTATGGTCAGATTTTCAGGAGACGCAGGAGTTGTCACCGGATTTGTACTTTTGCGATATTTCAACCTTACCTTATCGGTAACTATATACAAATACGTATTGTCTTCTCTCTTCCTGAAACGTGGCACCTTCAGTCTACGATTGGTTACGGTAAACGTAGCTTGGTCCTCAAATATACCTTTAGCACTGTATTCAATGCGAATCATCTCCGGTGTAAGAACAGTGAAGCGCGCTTTTCCGCAAATCACCACCGCTTCAGGATTGGCAACCGGATTATTATCGGACGCTGAAGTCTTTGCGGTTGCCAGCATTAGTAGGGCAACCAAACAAATAATTGTTTTCCCCTTTTTAAAATTCAAAAGAAACCCTTGCAACAAGGGTTTCTTTTGAGAAGAAGATTTCTTAAATCCATTCATTGGGCATTCAATGTTTCAATTAAAATATTATTTCAGATTCTTCACTCCTTTCATTGCAGCCTTATCCGTAATTTCCATGATACTGATAGCATAACCGCCACCCGGCGCTGCTTTCATTTTCAATACAGATTTGGCCGATACAATTCCTTTCCGAATGGTATAAGCTTGAGGATTAGTTCGATAATGGGCATCCTTACTGTCTTCATAGACAGTGGCAATATACTTCTTATCCTTATCAAGGAAGTCCAACTTCAATGCTGAAATATGACCGTCCTCGTTACTGGTGCAGCCTACAAACCAATTATCCGTTCCCTTAGCCTTACGGGCAACCACAATATAACGTCCCGGTTCGGCTTCAAGATAACGGCTTTCATCCCAATCTACCGCTACATCCTTGATGAACTGAAAAGCATCCATAAAACGTTCGTAATTCTCCGGAAGGTCGGCAGCCATTTGCAAAGGGCTATACATAGTGATATACAATGCCAGTTGACGCGCAAGGGTGGAGTTTACATGAGAATGACTGTTGGGATTCAATTTATTCATATCCATTTCGAAAATACCAGGGGTATAATCCATCGGACCGCCTTGCAGACGAGTAAACGGAAGCACAGTGGTATGAAAAGGTTTGTTACCGGCAAAAGCCTCGTATTCCGTACCTCTGGCAGACTCATTACCAATCAGGTTTGGATACGTGCGGCAAAGTCCCGTAGGACGTACTGCCTCATGGGCATTAACCATGATACGATGCTTCGCAGCTTCAGTCACAGCATACAGATAATGATTATTAAGCCACTGTCCGTAATGATGTTCTCCGCGGGGAATCATATTCCCCACATAACCACTCTTGACCGAGTTATATCCATATTTATTCATCAGCTGATAAGCCGCTTCCATATGCCGTTCGTAGTTACGTACAGAGGATGATGTTTCGTGGTGCATCATCAGTTTCACCCCTTTTGAATGAGCATATTCATTCAGCATTTTAATATCAAAATCGGGATAAGGAGTTTGGAAGTCGAAAACATAATCTTTAGAATTGCCAAACCAATCTTCCCAACCAATATTCCAGCCTTCCACCAATACTTGGTCGAAGCCATGTTCGGCGGCAAAATCAATATACTTCTTTACATTAGCATTGTTAGCCGGATGAACCCCGTTGGGTTTCACCCCGGTATAATCCGTTTCATCGAGTTTCACCGAAGGAATATCCCAAGTATACGCCCATGGCTTTCCACCGGCAATCATTTCCCACCACACACCGATATACTTCACCGGCTTAATCCAAGAAGTATCTTCATATTTACAAGGCTCATTCAGGTTAAGAATAAGATTCGATGCCAATATCTTCCGTGCGTCGTCACTCACCATCACCGTACGCCAAGGAGTATGGCAAGGACTCTGCATATATGCTTTGTTTCCTACCGCATCCGGAGTCAGCCATGATTCGAATATTAAATTCTTATCATCCAGATTAAGATGCATGCATGAATAATCAACCAACGCAGCCTCGTGCAAATTGATATAAAGTCCTTCGGCCGTTTTCATCTGAAGGGAAGTCTGCACACCGGTAGGCGAGAAAACAGACTGCGAAGCATTACCGCTGACAGCGCCTTGCAGCAACCCGCGGATTTCGGAAAGTTTAGACTCCGTATAATCATATTCTTGTGTATCGTAATCTCCCGGAATCCACCATGCAGTGTGGTCGCCTGCCATAGCAAACTGTGTATGCTCCTCTTTTACGATGAAGTAAGGCAGATATTGCTGCTGAGGGAATTCGTAACGGAAACCTACCCCATCGTCATATACGCGAAAACGCAGATTCATGAAACGCCCGTTTGACGGTTTTTCCAATTCTACAAAGAGTTCATTATAGTGATTGCGGATGTGACTGTTTTCTCCCCATACCGGTTCCCATGTCTCATCGAACGTGGAAGTGGTGCTGTTGTTGATTCGGAAAGAATCCATCAGCGAATTTTCTTCGTTCAGTTCGATTCCCAACGTGCTGGGATTGACAACAGCTATTCCTTTGTAAGTAATCCGATAAGTGGGAACGCCTTTTTCATTGAGCGAGAACTCCAGTTTTAATTGTCCGGACGGAGAAGTTACTTCTTCTGCATTTACCACCAACGTGGCAAATAACAGGCTGATTCCTAATAATAATTTCTTCATGACAAATGATCTGTTTTTTTGTAACTGAATTGCTTAAAGCTTTTATCGAGTCAGTTTTACGATTTTACAAGAGTGTGCTTCCAAATCAACGCTTATCTGTGAGGCTGTTCCTTCATCCAGTTGTTTCCATAGGTCGCGCACATTCATCTCTCCTTCAATGCCAATCTCGCTGAAGTCGATAGTACGATTTTGCCTATCATCTTCCCGATTGAACAAACCCACAATATAATCGCCGTTTTTCATTTGTCCCCACCAGATTTGTGTTTTCGGATCCCAGCTTCCTCCCGTGTCGCTCAGCGGTTTCCCCACAAAAGCATCACTATTGAGTGCCAATATTTCCCGATTCTGAATATATTTCAAATCATCCAGGCTGAAACTGTCTCCCGGCATGTCGGTAATGGCTATGGGGCCGCCAGCCATAAGCTGCAAAGAGATAACACTTTGCTTCTCTCCTTCTCCGAAGAAAGTATTCAAGCGGGTAAAGTCACCATCCAAAATCACTTTGCCCCGTCCACTGATGTGCGACCAATGTACAAATCCATCAAACATATTCATACAATTGGGCCATTCTTGATACACCGTACCTCGCGAGCCACGTGAAAAATGTTCCCAGCCTCCCATAGAAGTGTCTGATACGATGCGCACCATGTGACCGTATTCTTTTTCAATTTCCGCATCTTGATATAAATGAGGCATTACCAAAGAAGCAAAGACACCGTACTTATGAGCTGCTTCACAGATGTACTTCAGCGCCAGTCGGTATTCCTCACGGCCATATCCACGTCCGGAAGTTCCCATATATCTGTCATATCCGTCTTCATACCAACTGAGGAAGTCCATACGGATATAGTCCACGCCCATGTTCTTGAAATATTCAAAGAATCCGTCAATGTACTCCTTAGCACCGTTGTGCGAAGCTACCAGCCATGGAAAGAGATCGGATGCTTCCGGGTGCTTAACCTCGTCTTCTCCCTGTTTATACAAAAGATCGCCGAGAGGTATATTGGTACCTTTCACCAACATGTCGTGCGGGCCATGTATCCAAAGAGGATTGTCGTACACACCCAGTTTCAATCCTTTAGCCTTGCACATAGCAGCCAGTTTATCCAACCGCATATCACCGTATCGGGTCATATATCCTCCCTCGCAAGGTTCCGTAGTTCCGTCCATTGCAATGAATCCATCGGTGCAAATCATATCGAATCCGTATGGTTTCATGTGTTCGGCAACAAAATCGATGACCATTTGCCACGTGCCTTCACTCATATCTATCTTCTGTTGACCGGCATCCTCCAGTTTTTTACAATATTCATACACACTCCAATAGAGAGGAGCTTTGTATTGATGGTATTCCGTATCTTCCGGTTCTTCCACAACAGGATCGTCCGGAATCATATCCGGTGTCCATCCGGTACCTTCTTCTTTACACCCTACATGAGTGAAAAAACTGACTGTAAATAATGCTGTTAAAATAAGATTTCTATATTTCATGTCATTGATATTGTGAGGGCGCGTTACGCGCCCTCCGGTTTGTCGGGTTACTTCTTGATAAATTTAATCGTATTTTTGATAACATTCAATTCGATGCGGTAATTGCCGGCCTCGCTTTCCTGCACCTCCCATTGGTCGTCATCACCACCGGGTCCTACGACTTTAGCGTCTGTCATGGTGAGAGGTGCCTTGCCATCTTTCACCACTTTGGGCATAAAGCAAGTCAGCAGCCAGTCATCATTTATGTTTGTAGGACATTTAAATATCCCGGCTTTCAGTTCTCCTTCCCAATAGAATGTACCTTTCTCGGCATCGAAGTCGTAACTGAAAGGCTGACTTCCCTGTACCCATCCGCCCGGAGTTGCATCACCCAGCATCCATACGGCTTTGAATGGTAAATCGTCGGGAAGATTCACCTCGTCAAAACGAATCGTCATGGTGTAGGTATTCAGCGTCACACGATAATTGCCGGCTTTGCTGATATTCCATTTATAGTCATGTCCTCCGGCTTCGATGCGTTCCATACGGTTGTCTCCCTTTTCGCTGGTGCCGGCCTCTACCGGCATCAGAGCCGCAATAGCCCAGTCTTCACGCAGTTCCAACGGGAACTTCATTTCACCTGTGTTAAGCCATCCGTCATAGAAGAATGCCACTTGGTTGTCCGGTTCCTTCTCCAGCTTCACAGAATTCATGATATTCCACCCGGCAGGGGTAGCAGCCCCTATCATCCAGATATCTTCATATTCCGTTGTCGGATACAAAGCCTCCAGCGTCATTGTTTCAATGTTCAATGTCAACACATAGAATCCGGCTTTGCTGATAGTAAAGAGCGTTTCACCGGCAGCCGATTCGTTAAGAATGACACTGCCCGGTGTTGCACCTTGTGTATAAGAGGGAGTTAAATCTGTGTTGCTCATAATAAATTTATAATCGCCCTGTTTCATCACCCCATTCCATGTGTATTTCTCCTCCGGAATCTCTTCCGTCATCTTCAGAGCTTTCGCAGCATCCATGCCTCCAATGGCCGTACCTACTACAAATATGTCATACGGTTGTATCTCATAGCCTGTTGCATTGAAACGCACAACAGACAACTCCGGCTTAATGTATTGATTTGCATCTTCAAACTCAGCAATAATCTCTGCTTCTAAAACCGCACTTTCACCGGTAGATACCTTCCAAGCTTTCAGCAAAGCGTTCAGTTTCTTATGAGAAAAACTGATGCTATTGCTGCCGGCCGGTATTTTTACTTTGTCTATGGATGTAGCAAAATCATTATCGGCAATATCCATTTTAAAGTAATAATTCACTTTGACTCCCGATCCGGCACGAGATGATTCTTGCCAAGTGAATGTCACGGCATCTTCTCTGCTAAGTTCTTGAGTAAGCTGTATGTTCTCGGCAGATACCTGCAAGTGCATGCTGTCCTCCGGACGAGCAATTTCATAGCGCACATCCTCGTCTTTGCAACTGATGGCAAAGCTGGAAATCATGGCTAATAAAAGATATAATTTGGTTTTCATTTTCTTGTTCTTTTTTTATGATTATTTCCAGTATGGAAGCTGTCTCAACTTATTGTTCTTTTCCATCTCCGATTGGTGAATCGGGAACCAGTAAAAAGCCGGTTTATAAACACGAGTCTGATAAGCTGTCAGCGCATAGAACGAATCTGCATCCTTGCCGCTATAATTCATTCCATAGAAAGCTCCGTTCAGTGTGTTTTCCGCTTCTTTCCAACGGCGCAGGTCGTCGTAACGTATACCTTCGCCACAAAGTTCTACACGCCGTTCGGCACGAATAGCCTTACGCACTGCTTCTTGTGTATCGTCCACTTGGATTTCATCAGCAAAAACAGGATCAACAGCCTCCAACGTGTATTGTCGGATACCTGCTCGCTCGCGGATTTTATTGACATATTCCAACGCCTCTTGACGGTTGGCATGGCTGTCTTCGCATTCGTTCAGCGCTTCCGCGTAGTTCAAGTAAGCCTCTCCCAACCGATAGATAATTCCCGGACGATATTGAAAATTGTCCTCTTTCACATTTGTCTTGGGCGATACACGTTTGCGGATGAGGTATCCGTTTTGCGGGGCATCGTGTGTATGCGGGTTGTCAACAGAACCATTGAAGAAGTTGAACAGACGCTTTTCTGTTGTGAAATAAGAGTTGTTGAATGCTACCGACACGTAGAAACGCGGTTCGCGCTTGCAATACATATTATAGGTATTGGCATACGTGACAGCCCCTCCATTCACCTCTTCATCCCAAATGGTGTTGTCAAGCGAAACATTGGCCGTAGAAAAGCCGTCGGCCTGATAACCTCCTTGCGGATTGTCGATGGGCAATCCGTTTTGCATGAAAAATGCGTCAACCAAAGACTGAGTGACACCCAATCCACCACTACCGCCACTGGCAGCCGGAGTAGCATGCTTTTCGTATGAACCATAGTCACAGCTGGGACGTGCAAACAGAATTTCAGTGTTTCCTTCGTCAAAACGCTTCAAGAACAGATTTTGATATGACATAAACGGGTCGATGGTACCATCTTCGTTTTTCTCTACGTAGAGTTTATAACCGGACTTTTCTGCCTCATCAATCAGCAATTTACATGCTTCTACAGCTTTAACCCAACGCTGCGGGTCGTAGGAAGTGCTGAAAATATTTTCACCTTTATCGTTGGTGAAGTTGGCATAGTCACCGTTTCCGTTCACCAACGGGCTAGCGGCAAAAAGCAACATACGTGCACGAACTGCCAAACACATAATACTGGTAACACGCCCATACTTTCGTGCTTCAGTATATTTAGGTGGCAATATCTTAGAAGCCTCAAGCATTTCCTTGTCAGCCCAGTCTATTACAGTGTAATAAGGAGCCTGTCCTTTCATCAAGTCTGACAGTACAAAATCAGTTGGAGCGATATAATCAGGATCAAACGGAACAGCTCCATAAGTATTGGCAAGCAAGTAATAATAATAGGCTTTCATGAATTTACACTCCGTTTTCATATATTCTACTTCTTTTGTACTTATACCCTGTGCCGGTAGTGGATGTATGTTCTCAAGGAAAATATTAGCCTCCCGAATACATTGTGGAAGAAGTTTCCAATAATTCCCCTCCCAATCACTGTTAGGTGTCCATTCACCCAATATATAAGGAATGACTTTCCACCCCCACTGACGCCAACGTTCAGACGGAGTCTGATCATCAGCAAGGATTTCCCAACCCAATGTGTTAGTATAATCCCAATAAGGATCAGGTATAGCCGAGTAGATATTGGCAAGCCAACCCTCAATACGAGTTTTGTCTTCAAAGACCAAAGAAAGAGTTAATTCTGTATCAGTTTCTTTGTCAAGATAGTCAACACAAGACATCAATGAAGCTGTGACTATAAATCCTATAAGAATATTTTTTATAAATTTCATTGTTCTTTTTCTTTAGTTCATTCTACATTAAAAATTTACTTCTACCCCCAACATCAAAGAACGCATGGACGGATATTTTAAACCATCAGAGGTGGCCAGTTCCGGATCCCATAATTTGAACTTGGAAATATAGAACAAGTTATTCCCACTGGCAAAGAAACGAATGTTTTTGGCGCAGATTTTATTTGTGATGCGCTGAGGAAGGCTATAACCCAATTCTATTGTTTTCAGTCGGAGGAAGCTCATGTCTTTCTTCCAGAATGTGGAAGCACGGTTATTGTTATTATTGGTCGATTCCGACAGACGCGGCCAGAACACATCTTGCGACGGATTGTCTGCTGTCCAGCAGTCGGTGTAGTTGGTATAGACATTGCCAAGCACACCTTGCCCGCTGCCCGGAATGAAGTTGTCAGAACCGCCAATGATGCGATATGTATCTCCTGTGCCTTGAAAGAAGAAACTGAAATCCCACTGACGGAAGTTCAGGTTACCGCCGAAACCATATACCAAGCGTGGATCTGTCGTATTGCCGATGTAGCCTTCATCGGCGTTGGTGATGTAACCATCGTTGTTCATGTCGCGATATTTGATGTCTCCCGGACGTACATCCGCGCCTAATTGCGGTACAGGGATTCCCTCTTTCAGTTTTCCATCAACAAAATCGTCTTCTGTGAAAAGGCCTTCAGCCTGCAATCCCCACAATGTGTTAATGGATTGTCCGGTAATGGAACGATAAGTACCTTTGACAGATTCGGGTTCATCTCGCTCGATGATTTCATTCTTAGCATATGTAAAGGTTCCTCGAAGACTGATATTCCAGTCTTTATTGATGCGCTTATTGTAATTCAAAGAGAGGTCTACACCTTTGTTGTCGACTTTTCCGTAGTTGGCATACGGATTATTAATGAATCCTACTTGTGTCGGGATAGTGGCTCGTTGCATAAAAATGCTGGTACGCCGCTCTTTGAAGAGGTCCACTTGAAAGTCCAATTCGTCCCAAAGTCCGATTTCCAAACCTACATTCGCCTTGAGTGCTTTTTCCCATGTCAGGTTTTCCACACCCACTTCTCCTTCTTGCACACCTTGACGATAGGTATCGGCAGTGTATCCCCAGTTGTATCCGTTTGCATTGGAATTGATTGTAGTGATATAGGCAAAACGCCGTCCACCAATGTTGTCGTTTCCTACCGAACCGATGGAAGCACGAAGCTTCAACTTGCTTAGTGTATCGCGTACAGGTTCCATGAAATGTTCTTCACTTACCAGCCATCCCAATGCCAATGAAGGGAAAAAGCCGAAGCGCTTGCCTTTGGCAAAGTTTTCCGAACCGTTGTAGCCAAAGTTAAATTCTGAAATGTAACGTCGGTCATATGTGTACGACAGACGGCCAGCGATACCTTGCGTACGATTAGGTTGGATATCTCCCCAGTCATAACTGCGTTGGTTGTACAAGAACAGCGCGTCTACCGCATGCTTGTTGGCAAAAGTACGGTTGTATGTGATTGCCGCTTCCAGATACACACTTTGGTTGCCATAATTGGCATTGCTGGAATGATCCAAAAACTCACTGCCGTATTTTAGAATATTATGTACCAATTCACCTTCGTCATCACGTTTTTTGGCTACACTATAGTAATCGGGTTCTTTACCGCGTGTCACAAAGTTTTCGCTATATGTGTCGAATGCAAATGTCACTTTCGCTTTCAGTCCCGGAGTAATCATTTTCAGGTTCTGTTCTACGGAAAAAAGTGATTCGAGTTTGCTTCGTCCGCTATGATAATATCCGTTCTGTGTGCTGATGGCCCAAGGATTCTTACGATTGGTACTTGCTACGGGGATGGTGCCGTCGGAGTAGATTGCCGGATGCACGAAAGGAGGAGTCTCGAAAGCCGCACTAAACACTTCGTCTGTACCACTACGGCTTTTACGCAGATTTTGCAGATAACCGCCTACATTGAAACGGACCAATGTCGTTTTAGTCAAGTCGAGGTCCACATTGGCACGTATATTATAGCGGTTCAACTTGCTTGAGGTATCATAGGGCAATGTCTTGTCAACAGCCATAATTCCGTTTTCGTGATACATAGATGCCGTCAAAGAATATCGAAGAATCTCGGTACCGCCACTTACGGTAAGGTTGGCACGCGTAGAGCTGGCATAATCTTTGGTGATAGCGTCAATCCAGTCTACATCCGGATATAAGTCCTTATCATAACCGTAGTATGTTTTCAGAATCTGATCTTTGGTAAACATTCGTTTCGAGGGGTCGCTCTGCAAGGTATTGAGCAGGCTCATATATTCAGCAGCTCCAATAAACTCAGGAAGTTTGGTGGGAGCCTGAATGGACTGCTCTACACGTACATTAACAGAAGGAGCGGCTATAGTTCCGCGTTTTGTATTGATAATAATGACTCCATTCGCTCCACGTACGCCATACATAGCACTGGCTGAAGCATCTTTCAAAACAGAAAAAGATTCAATTTCAGCAGGATCAAGATCATTTAAGCTACGTTCTACACCATCTACCAATACTAATGGAGAAGTATTTCCACTGAAAGAAGCAATGCCTCGAATCCAGAAATTTGAGTTATCATATCCGGGTTCGCCAGATGGCTGTACTGCAATCACACCTGCTAACTGTCCGGCTAAATTGTTACTGAGTGAACGGGAGGACCCGACTTGCAACTTGGTAGGTTCTATAGTCTGTACCGAACCAATAACTGAAAGTTTCTTTTGATTACCATAACCTACTACCACAACCTCATCCAAAGCTTCTACATCTTCTTCTAGTATAATATTGAAGTTGATTTCATTTCCAACCACGATTTCTTTAGACTTGAAACCTATGTAAGTTATATTTAATACACTCTGTTTATTCGGTACCTCAATATAGAAGTGACCATCCACATCAGTTATAGCCCCTCCTGACTCATTTTTGACTGTCACATTAACACCTGGAAGTGGAGATTTCTCTTTATCAAGTATGGTTCCACTAATTCGAATACCTTTTACTTGCTGTTGGACAATAATACTTTCTGCTATAGACTCATCAGCATAAACTGGAAAGAATCCTATCCACAAAAATAGTGGCGCCAGAATAGTAGTTTTTACTTTCATAGTTTTTAAAATTAAAAGATTAACGTCATTGATTACAATATAACAGCCTATTAAGCAGAACGACATATCGCGGGTCTGGATACTTGTTGGCTATTCGAATTATTACCCTTTGTTTCCTAATTAAATTGTTCTTTTGCATACATAATATAAGATTTTAAAGTTGATAAAAAAGTATAAATTATAAACTATCTCTTTCTTGGGAAAAGAGACAACGCAAAAATATCAGATAAGAAATACTAATTATGAATCAAAGAGTGAAAAAGTAGTGATTTATATCAATGAAAAAACACGTAAATCACTGTATATTAGAAATATAAAAGAATATAGTAAAACTAAAAAAAGTAGTAAAAATATAAGTGTAAAATAAGAATATTCTGAATCGTAAACTTCTATTAATCTTTTGATTTTCCAATTTTCATTACCTCTTGTTCTAGTAGGTTACGGTCACCAGCGGCTTTATTTCGAACTTTCGTACGGTAATTATAAATGGTGGTTACAGAATAGCGTAGAAACTGAGCAATCTTCACGCTGTCACTAATGCCCAAGCGTATCAGTGCAAAGATGCGTAACTCTGTATTCATCCGTTCACCAGTTTTCAAAGATATTCGCTCATCATTGGTAAGCAAGGCATTGAAATCCTCCACAAAAGTAGGGAACATTTGCAGGAAAGTATTGTCAAAGTTCGTATAGAATTCCTTCAATTCCACCTCTATAAATTTGGAAGACTTGATGTTCTTGTAGAGTTCTTCCACATTCCCAGTAGCAGCAATCTTACCTAATGACCGGCGGTAATTGTCCATCTTCTCCAAATATACCGAACATTGATCCATATATCGACCAATATACTCCTCCTTCAGATAAGAATTCTCAGCAATACTGTGGTTAGCCTCCTTAAGCTTGTGCATCGAAAGATGAAGTTCTTCATTCAGTTCTTTCAACCGTTTATTGCTATCAATTACTTCCTTGCGAGCGACAGCCAGCTTCTTCATTTGTTTATATACATAAAATATGGCAAGCAACAGAAAAAATGAAAGCATGCTGATAGATACCAATGCCCATTTCATTTGTTCCTGCTGTTTTTCCGTCTTTTGTTGGTAAGCATCGTTGATGATTGGAAATATCTCCAGAATCTCCAATTTGCGCAACCGAGCATTACAAACTGCGGCATCTTCCATGCATATCTTTACATAAGAATAAGCACGCTCAATATCCCCCTCTTGATAAAGCAATATAGCCAGCTTACGCAAAGAGATGTATTCCCGGACAGCAGTTTTCATATCTGCTATGGCAGAAACAATCAGAAATTCTTTTTCTTTTTCTTTATCCCCTTTCAGACGATAGGACTCTGATAAAGTATAGGCGCAAATTGCAACATTATGTTCATATTCCTTCTGCTGGGCTAAATAATCTGTCAGTAAGCAAATGGCTTTATCGTATTCGTTGCGTACATTATATTGGTCGGACTGAACTAAGGTATGTATCAAAAGGTTATCCTTATTGACCAGTAGCAATGAATCACGATATTTGTCCGTAAGTTCCGTATAAAGTTTTCTTTCATACTTTGTAATTGCATAGTCAGCCATAAGTCCATAGATTGTGCGATAGATATGATAATAATAGGGACGGAGGTTTTTCGACAACCGTTCAATATGAATATTTCGCATCAAATCCATTGCTTCCTTATACATGCCTGCCATTCCTAAGACATCAGCTTTATTCATACGGGCATTATCTATATATTCTCGGTTTCCAAGACGCATAGCTATCTGTTCCCTCTCCTCGGCAACATAAAATGCAGAATCCGTATTGAATGAACGATATTCATCCAATAACGCACTAAGAATGGCAAAATGTTCTTCCTCTGATATGGACTGAAGCAACTGATTTTTCAGTTTTGCCAATCTCAACTCTTTTTGTTCCATATATATAGGGCGTTCCTTTATTGACTGATCTAATTTCAGCAATAAAGAATCGACTCGGTTGCTGTCTATAGCATAAACATAACATATGCCAACGATACAAAAACACCAAAATACAACTATACTTTTCATAGCTTAACATATCAATCAAAAACTTCATATTTGAAAGTCTTTACGCAAAAGTAACTAAAATACAAAAGAATTTATCTACTTTATATGAATTATTTTAATATTCATACAGTATATGTTCACACATTATTTAACCTTAAAAATAATACTATTGCGTATTGCGATGGCTTTATTTAACAATTTATTACCAAAGCCATATCTGCTAAACTTATAACATAGAATTATTAATATGTTTCACTCTGACAATAAATGTATTTTCCAAAAATTATATTGAGCTGTGATAAATACGATAGTTATGCTTGTTTAAACAGCCCTTGAATCCTGCCGCATTTCAATTCTCTTTTTCCCATATAACGATTTTCCCGTTTTTATTTATCCCGTCAGTAGCTCCACCTTGCCGGGTTCAGGATGCGAAGCTACGGACGGGGCCCCTAAAAATCTGCAAGGCCGCTTCGCGCCCTGCGGGTTTTGGCGAAAATTTTTCAATCCGTCCAGCCGGGCGGTTGAAAATTTTTCACCAAAAGCCTTGCATATTTTCTCCCCGTCCGTATCTGCCCCCTGAAACGAGCAAGGTGAAGCCACCGACAAGGCATAAAAAAAAAGTCAATGTTATGAAAAAGAGAATTGAAATACAGCAGGATTTGAAACGAGGCTTCGGCTCCGCTCCAACCGGCATTAAAAATTTGGTGAAGTGGTCGCCGGTCGGTTTCGTGGTCTATGTGGCGGTGCGTTTCGTATGTGCCTTTTTGGGTGGTATGCTGCCCATGTCGGCAGTTTTGGCGGTGGTGGTTTTCCTCATCCGTGCCGTGTGGCGTATCCTTTGCGTGCCCGCTCTTTTCATCCTTGTTCTTTGCGTGATACTCTGACAGAATATAAATCATTTTAAAATCAAATCATTATGAACAAAGTACATTTATTGGGAGCTAACAGAAGTTATGACAGAGACGTTCAGACCGTTTCAGTCAATCAAGTGGTAGTATTGGAAGGCTACAGCTATGTTGTGTATGAAGTAAGCCGCAACGGGTGGGGAATAACCTATCATCTTGTCAATTTGCGGACACACGAGTTTCATACATCCGACCTTATCCGGCCGTTATCGGAAAAATTCGGAATAGGAATCTATTACGATGATGCGAACCCCAGGTTTTTAGATCCGTTGGAAACAGCCGCTTTACTCACCAAGGCAAAAGAGAAGAAAGCCGAAGAAGAAAAGAAAGCGAAGGAAACAAGAGAGGAATACGGACGTATCGCCAAAATCGGTGCGGAGCGTTTGCGCCCCCTTGTCCCGACGGATGCAAAGGCGGTCATTATCGGCACGTTACGGGTAAACGAGTGCGACAGCTATACGGACTATTACGACTACAGTATAGCAAGAACCGTCATTTTAGGCTTTTCCAAACATACACGCAACCTCTTTTCAGAAATGCGCAAGCATGCCGCCAATTTTGAGGGAACAGCCTATTTGGCGGAATATAACGCAGATTACGAACACCGTGAAAATTACAGCATGGGAGACGGTATGTATCTGGGCAGGAACAAGTACAGCGGTTGGACGGTTGAGAAAGAGCCTATCCACGACCTTGAAAAATTCATAGAACGGTATGCGCACACCGCAGGGGATGAAGCCAACCTTTGTATGAAAGCACCGCAGAGAAACAGCGATATGGCAGAACAATCCACAGCAACCGCAGACCTTTCAACCCTCAGTCTTGAAATCGTGGAATACAGCGAGAAGGCGATTGCCGTATTCGGTGACACCAGGCCGATAAAGGACATTCTGAAAGACTTGAACGGTCTGTTCCGTGCGAACCTCACCTATAAGGGCGAAAGGCGTGCAGGGTGGATATATTCCAAGAAGCAGGAAACGAAAGTAAGGGAAGCACTCGCCACGTGCATCCGTGTATGACAGCATGAACGGCAGGGCGGAACAATCCGCCCACCTATCAATGAACCCATAAAAAAGTAACGACATGAGAACAGAAACAAGAACATACACCCTCTATCGGATAACCGAGTTATCCGAGGAAGCCAAAGAAAAGGCGTATAACCAGTGGTTATGCAATGGATACTTTTACGGTTGGACGAACGAGAACCGCCAGACCCTTGACACCTTTTGTGAACGCTTCGGCATTGTGTGCCGTAATTGGAGATATGACGCATGTAATTATAGCTATGATTACCGGAGCAGGCAGGAAGACTGCATAGACAGCCTAAGCGGTTGGCGGTTGGCAACCTACCTGATGAACAACCATTGGAACGACCTGTACACGCCAAAATATTTTTGGAAAGGGACGAAAGGACGAAAAAGCAGGATATTTGTAGATGCCTGTTGTCCCCTTACGGGCTTTTATATAGATAACCGTATTCTTGATCCGATTTATCAGTTCTTGAAATCCCCCACCGAAAATATCACGTTTGACAGCCTTATGAACGAATGTCTCGACAGTTTTTTCCGTGCTTGTCGGGATGATATGGAAAGCACCCGGACTTTGGAATACTTCACGGAAGAAAGCAACGCCAACGGTTGGGAATACCTTTCAGACGGAAAACCATTCAATTAATTATCAACATTTAAAACTTATCATTATGAAAACGAACAAGAAAGTACAGACGAACAGCGTACAGAAATCAGAGAAAGAAAATGCAGTAAAGGTGACCGCTTTGGCAATCATCCCGAAACCGATTACACTACTCACACCGCAGGACGTGCCCACGGCTACCGAAGTGACAGAAGCACCCGAAACGGCAACCGTTCCCACCGTTACGGAAGAAGCACCGCAGCAGGCCACGTTCAAGACACCGCTTGCAACGGCCACAGCCGAAACAGACCTTGACATCACCACCGTACACCCAAGCACGGACAACCACCGCAAGACGTTCAATGACGCATCATTGCAGGAACTTGCGGAAAGCATTCGGGAAGTGGGAATCTTGCAGGCCATTGCAGTACGCCCACGCACGGAAGGCGGTTATGAAATCATATACGGTGAACGCCGTTACCGTGCCTCATTGCTTGCAGGAGCAAAGACCATAAAGGCAACCATATATAACAATGTGACGGACGATGAAGCGGAAGACATGTCGTTAAGCGAGAACTTGCAGCGTGAGCAGGTACGCCCCACTGAAGAAGCAAAAGCGTTCAAGCGGTTGCTTGAAAAGGGCAGATATGACATGTATTCACTGACCGCCCGTTTCGGACGGAGCGAGAAATATATCTATACCCGATTGAAACTGAACGAACTCTATGCGCCTATCGGTGAACTGTTGGACAATGAAACAATCACCGTCAGCGTAGCCGAGGAGATAAGCACCTATGAGCCCGATATACAAAAGGACGTGTACGAGAAGCACCTCAAAGAGGGGAACGGTGAGGATTGGACGGGATATACATTGAACCTCTTCAAAAGGTACTTTGAAAAATACTATACCACCGACCTTGGGCAATACAAGTTCGACAAGACGGAATGCAATACATGCGTACACAACGCAGCCAATTACAACCTTTTTGCCGAGCATAACGGGTGCGGACACTGCACCAACCGCAAATGTCTGGAAGCCAAGAACGCAGCCCATGTGGCAAAAGAGACGGAGAAACTTTTGAAATCCGATCCGAAGCTGGTTATTGCACGCCCCTATTACGGAAGCCGTAACGAAACGGCACTCCAAAAGTTGGACAGGAAAGGGCATGAAATCAAGGAACTCGACTACAACGTATCGGCTAGGGAATTCCCCAAAGCCCCCGAAGCACCTAAGAAAGAGCAATATACCCAGCCGAAAGAATACGAACAAGCGGTGCAGACATTTGAGCGCAGAAACGAGGAATATGCCCGAAAGGTGGAAGAACTTAACCGCAAGAAAGAGGAAGGCAGGATAAAGACCTACGTGAAAGTAGGGCAGACGGAACCCGAACTCTGCTACGTGGAGATAAATAAGAAAGAAACCGCCCCCGTCACTATCGGGACATTGCAGGAAAGGGACAAGCGTTTCAAACAGCTTTCCATCGAAAAGACCGTTGCCGATACGAAAAAGATTGTCCGTGAGAACGACTATCCCGAAAGCCCGTTCACGCAGTACGAAGACGGTATGGTTTATTTCGCCATGCTTGCCCAACTTCAAAGGAGACATTTCCCGCTTTTCGGCATCAAGGACCAGCCTTTCGCATTGGACGAGAAACAGCGGATGAAAATCGTTGCCAAACTGACGGACGCACAAAAAACGGTAATCAAACGGGACTTCATCAGCCACTTCCTTTGTGAGAACGGCCACGGAGACAACAACGCATCCAAGCTGCTGAGGGACTTCGCAAACATGCACTTCCCCGACCAATACGGACTTGTCAAAGCCACCCACGAGGAAGAATATCAGAAACGGCATGAACGTTTGGAGGAAAGGATAAAGGAAATGAAGAAAGCGGAAAAGAAAGCTGCCAGGGAAGCCGAAAAACAGCAGACGGCAGAAAAGACGGAAAAGAAGACCACCGCCCCGAAAACAGAGAAGCCCGAAAGCGGAAAAGCCGCCTGACACCAAGCGGAAAGCATGTGCCGGAAACAACATCCGGCACATCTTTTTCACCGCCCCAAGAGAACAGAGGGCAGGGCCGGACGACCCCACCCACATCGCCACCGTAAAACCTTTTAAAATATCAGCGAATGAAATATATAAGAATGTTCCCGGACGTGGAGTATTCCACCGACAGGGATTTTTTCCTTGAAAATCAGATTGTCTGCATTGTAAGCAGGGAGGGCACGAAGTTTTGCAGCCTGATAGAAAACCGTCTGTTCATGCGTTCCCAAAGCCGCCATATCAGCAAGCGGATGCAGCTGCATATCATGTGTGAAATCCACAAGGAAATCTGCTGCCTTCGCTATGGCGGCGAGCCGGTGGAATGACCTGCCACACCCCACACCTGAATACTTCCTCTCAAAAAAGTCGGGCAATCCCTATGCGGTTGCCCGGCTTTTTTCTATTTTTGCAGGGTTGAATCAAAGTAAGTATTCGATAAACTCCCTCGTATAATGGGTAACGTATGTTCATAATATCGTTTATTCATTTTATCGTTCTATGATTTATTGTTACATCAATTCAACCAAAAGATGTGCAGGGTTCTATAGAAGTTGATATTTTTCCTACTAATGGAGCGGATAAAAGGGAGTTTCCCCCCTTTTCCCTTATTTTCCTGTGATAAATGGGATAAAGCGGTATTTTTATCCCTGCTTTCCCGCCATAATTGGTATAAAAGGGTATTCTTTCCCTTATTTTCCCTATTTATCGGGGATAATGAAGATAAAAACGGCACTTTATTCCCTATTTTCCCGTCTTGATTGGTATAAAACGGTAGTTTTCCCGTGTTTAGGCGGGATTTATGAAGGTATCAGGAGTCTTTCTTGGGAGATTCCGGTGGCGTAACGGATAATATCTTGCCACCGGATAACAGATTGTCAGGTAATAATTCGGCCAGATCCATCGAGTAGTCATCGTCATAATCATGTACATGTTCAAGGAAGTAGATCAGCCACGTGCGGAAGTCAGCCCCGGCAGCCTTGCAGCAGCCGAAGAACGAGTAGAGCACCGCCGCATCTTCAGCGGCATCATTATTGCCACAGAACAGGTAATTACGTCTGCCGCACGCGACAGGCCGCACTTTATTTTCTATCTCGTTATTATCCGGTCTGTAGCGACCGTCAAGATGGTATCTGGAGAGTTTGTCGAACCTTCCGTATGTATATTTTATGGCTTTTCCGATAGGACTGCCTTTCATCACTTTGGGATATTCATTGACCAGCCATTTCTCGAAGCGCACAAGTATGGGATATGCAAGACGTGTCCTAAGTTCAGCCCTCTGTTCATAGGTCAGGCGTTCATCGTCAGCCTTGCGCTCCACGTCATAAAGCAGCTGTATCTGTTCGAGCGCATAGTCGGCACGCTGCGTGTCATTCTTTCTTGCCTCCCAAAAATATCTGCGCGCATGGGCCCAGCAGCCAAGAAGGATAATGCCTTTCTTGGCGTCCAGCATCTCGTACCTTTCGTACCCGTCCGTCTGTATGGCTCCCCGGAACTTGCCGAAGAGTTTCAGCACCACCTTTCCACTTCGGGAACCCTTGTCATAGTAAAAGAACTGACGTCCGGTCATGACGCTGCGCACAAGCCAGATATAACCTTTGACCGTCTTGTGTCTCTCGTCATTCATCACGGGGATTGTCGTCTCATCCGACTGTATGTAGTCAGTCTGCATCACCAGATCCCATAATCGGAAGTACAGGGGTCTTAGCAGATCCGCCACATCCTTGAACCAGTCGTTGACCGTTGACGCGGGGAGGTGTACCCCCACACGCTTGAACTGTTCCAGTTGTCTGTGGAACGGTATGTGATCCACATATTTCCCTATCATCATGTCTGCCAGCAATGAGGCGGAGGCATAGCTCTTTGCTATCGGCATGACGGGAAGCGGGCCGGTCCTGAACTCGTCCGTCCCCTTCCGTTTGGCTGTATGGCGCACTATCCTGCGGATATAGAACTTCTCGGGCTCGTGCATAAGGATCTCGGTCACTTCCTCTCCGGGAAGGAGCGTCCACTCCTCCGGATTATACCCTTCGGGATATATATGAACCTCCTCACGCGCAAGATTTTCCGGAAGGGATTTTCTCGTAGGATGTTGCCTCCTCGCTTTTTTACGGGCGATGATCGCTTCTCTGGTAGCCTTCAGCTCCTTTTCCGCTTCCTCTGCGGCTTCAGCCTCCCGGGGAAGCATGTCGAAGCCTTCAAAATCCAGCCAGCGGTCCTGGGCGTCAGGCTTTATGAACTTTTCCGCCTTCTTCCCGTACAACTGCCGTTCAAGATAGGATACACGTTGTTCCAGACTGTTGATTTTTGCTTCCTTTTGGGCGATTATGGCATCCTTGTCAGACAATAAAGCCTCATACGCCTCTTTGTCCGCAGCTTCAAGGGGCTGCGTGGACACCATCTCCTTCAACCGGCTGTTTTCTCTATACAGACAGTCGCATTTGTGCATGAGATCCTTTATCAGTAATTCCTTATCGGTTGGCATAATCGTTTAATTATGATGCCAAGATACTAAAAAACAGCCGGAATACGACATTGTATATGTTATAATTTGTTACAACTACAACCCATGGAAACCACTTCTTTTATAACGCCTGACCTTGCTGCCGTCCATTCCCTGGACCATCATCACAAGGTCATTCCAGAAGGTTTCAATCGCTTTAATCCGACCTTCCTCCGTATTTATGACCGGCAGATGGAAGTGCCCCTGTTCCAGTTTCATGTGGTATATCACCAGACCACCATATTCCATATGGAGGATTTTCATACAGGTACAGTTCGCATTGATAAAAATGAAAGCGTCACCGTCCCGTACATTCTTTCCCATCTGGTTGGTCACGATGCCGCTAAGCGTATAAAAGCTCTTACGCATGTCTGTCGGATACGGGTAAAGATAATATCTGTTGGATTCATTCAAAGAAAACATAGGCTAACGGTTTGAATTCAAAAATATCAGGGTTTGCAATACCTCCGGTGACAAAGGGCTGTTCAAGCGGACTGTGACGCCATTGGGATAGGAGATCTCACATAGCGGCTGGGGAATTGGCGACGGGCTGACCGGAGGTGCAGACAGCAGGGATTTCTCCTTATGGGGAAGACTGACCTGCCCCTTACTGTTTACCTTGACCGGGATAAAGCCGCCTTTGCGCAACAGCTTGGAACGCCACTCGTAGAAACGTTTGGGACGAATACATTCATTCGAACAAAAATCTATAACTGAAAGTCCGCTCGACTTGAAACGGGCATAAATAGATTCAAAATCTTCCATGGTCCATTGATGTGACATAACGATTGAGCTTTTTTACTTTGGCTACAAAAGTAACATCACATTTTTAGAATGAAAGGGGGAGTTTATCGAATACTTACGAATCAAAAAAGAAGGTTATAAGATTAAAGAATTTGAATGATAACATATTAGAATAGCTTTTAGCTGTTTGTTCTTACTCTCGAAACGACCAAATTCAAAGCAGGAGAATAAACGGGCGGAGTCCTTGTCATACACTAATGGCACGGTCTTAACTCGTTTCCTGCATGGGTGCTTGGTCGTACCGGAGAGTAGAACCTGTTAAGTTCCGTGCTTTTTTTCGGCACTTAACAGTAATTACGGACAAGGCATTAACAAAAAACTCATGGAAATATGTATGACAGGAATGTAGCCATTACCGGCAGTACCATTGAAAAGACAACCCGGTACGACCGGTTCAGGGGAGACAATATCCGTATGGAACTCTATCGTATTATCCTTGCACTTTATGATGAAGGATACCGCATGTTCTCCTGCAATCTGAATACCTATATCGGGCTGTTGGCGGCAGATACGGCCATCATGCTCCGTGAAGCGGACAAATGCCCGGAGATACATCTTTCAGCCGTCATCACCGGCACACGCTATCCGGCAGATACCGACAAAGTGTATTGCGCCTTATATGATGACCTGATAAAGAAGGCGGACAGCAAGGAGACGCTTTCAGAGAAAGACAGCCTCACCGGTGCGCTTGCCGCAGGCCATATCATCTGTTATTATGAGGACTTTTCTTTGGAAATGCAGCGGATACGCATGTCCGCCACTCCTTGTACCAATATCCGCAAAATGATATAGGCATCTATTCTTTATCGCAGGTTACAACAACTTTTCCAGCCGGACAATCCGTTTTTCGGTTGATGGATGCGTGCTCATGATATATTCGGTGAACGAAGGCCGCTCCCCACCCGTTTCCGCCACCTCCAGCCGACGCAGGAACGAGAGCAGGCCCTCCCCGCAACCGTAACGTACCGCATACGTGTCGCAACGGTATTCGGCATATTTGTTGATATTCACGTCTGCTATCCGACTGATACCGTAAATCGTATGATGTAACAGTTTATAAAGGCTCCACCAGAGTCTGGCCATCCCCACCGCGGCGAAACGGACAGCCGGGACCACGGCGATTACCAGATTGCCTGCCAATCCGAAAAACAGGGCCGGAATCAGGAACAGCCCGTACAGGCAGCGGTAGCCCAGCGACTGCATAGAGAAAAGAAGCACCTGATAGACAAAATCATAATGCGAGATGTGTCCCACCTCATGGCTGATTACCCCTTTGAGTTCCTCGTCCGATGCCGTCTGAAGAATACCGCCTGTCAGCCCGATTGTATGGAATCCGAAAGTCACGGCATTCGTGCGTGCGTCCCTGTTGCAGTAGATATTCAGCTTCCTCTCCATCCCCATTTCCGAAAGCAGGCGTTCCAGCCGTACCCGTTCCTCACCGCCCAGCGGTCTGTAACCCTCTTTCATCCGCATCAGCCATACGTTCAGCGGTGAAAGGCTGTACAGAATATAAAGCAAGACCATATAGAAAGGCAATGAACAGACCAGATGATGCGCAAAGCCGTATCGGGCAAACAATCCCGGCAGGAAGGAAGGGAACACCCATTCCACGACAGCCAGCAGCAGGACATAAAAGGCCGATATAAAAATAATGTTTACCACCGCCACATAAGAGAGCAGAAGCAATTTGAATAAAATGCGGAATATCCTGAGTGTTGTTTTCATACGTATCTGATTGATTAATTAACTTCCGGCTAAATATAGAAACAAATTCCGTGCAATAGGAAACAATTACTCATTCCTTTGTTTTCATTAAGCAAATTTCATAAAATCAAGAACGGCGGGATACCCCACCGTTTTTCCTGACCGGCCTGACAACGGCTATTCTCCAGCCGTATCATTCGCAGTGTCAAATGTTACTGCCAGTTCCCTTTCCTGTCCGAAATTGTCCCGGACAAAGAATTTCAGTTCCGAGCGTCTGGCACTTGTCGAACGGTAAAAGAGGGTGAATACCTGCCTGACCGGATTTTCCCTATCCAGTTCCGGCACTTCCGCCAACGGTCTCACTTCCCGGTTGACGAGTCTTACGCCTTCACTGTCCGTCACCTCTCCCTTGCCTTCCATCTGGATGTAACCAATTTCATACTCCGCCTTTTCATAGTCCCCTTCACGGTCAAGATAAAAGCGTATCTCCACCGTTTCACCCGTTTCAATCTGTTCTTGCAGATACCATGACGAGAGGCTGAAATCATAATCCTGCCGGATGTCTATATCATCGTTGCAGGAACCGAAGGCCAGCACCGCAAAGAGTGCGCCTATACATATATATAGTACATTTTTCATTTTTAAGTTTCTCCTTTCTCTTTTCATTAGTTGATAATAAGGCGGACTCCCAATCCTACCTGCGTATGGAAATTACCCGCATCCGTTCCGAACAGGGCCCTTTCCTTGACTTGCAGCAGGAGCATCACCCGGTCTGTCAGATAAGTCTCAAAGGCCGCAGTCAGCCCACCGCCATAGATAAAGCAGTCACCGTTTGTCACCGTCGCCCCGTCAGGAAGCAGGGAGGTTCCCCGGTTGACCGTCTCGAAACCGCCCAATGCCGAGAGTCCGATACGTAGACATACATTCCGGCCCTTGTCCCACAATACGGGAATAAAGTAACCGAGTTCCCCTGTGAACTGCGCTTTGGGTATCGCCTTATTTTCATAGGTGTACTCCTTTATCTGATAATCCAGGCCATACAGCCAATAGGTACGGTTACGGTTGGTATGTGTAAAGGCCAGCGAGGTGAAGTAGTGGCGTTCACCGCCACTCTTCCATGAAAGGAAATGATTCACCCCGCCCGTCGTAAACTGTATGCCCGTCTGCCCCGGCAAGTCACGCTGCGCGTATGCTTCGCCCGCAAGGAGCGACAGTACAGCAGCTGTCAATATGAATAATATTCTTTGCATATACATTATATTATATATAGGTTATTATTTCAGGTGCAGCTCACTGATTGGTTTTGCCGCCACAAGGTCTGTATTCTCTATGCGGAACGACTGGTGACGGGCACCACCCTTTTCGTAAATCTCCACTACCAGCAGCTTGTCATCCGGCAGTGTCAGCTTGGGCAACACGAAGATGTTGCGTACCGTGGCCTTGCCGTCCACCGTTGTCAGACGGTTGTAAGCCCTTACCGGCTCTATAATATTCTCCTGCATGGCCGTGCGCTTGGCCACCTTCTTGTCGACCACCTTGAAACGGATATGGTCAATGTCGAACGATATGTCCGAGGTGTTGCGCAGGAAAGTATGCAGGTACAGCAGGTCATTGTTGATATAGATTCCTTTGAGCAGGGTCTGTATGCCGTACTTCTTGCAGCCGATATGCCTGATGTCCCTTTTGTTCTTCTTATACAGCGTGTACATGATGCGGTTCACCACCAGCGGTGTCTCCCCGCCGAGTTCCTTCAGTTTCACGAACATGCGGTCGTCAGCCGCCCCGCCCATCGGGTTCTTCCGCAGCCAGTCTTCCATCTCAATGGAAAGTTGTGCCGGTTCATTCTTATATACCACATTAAAGGAATAGAAGCAGCCGTCAGCCGTAATGACCGAGAAGTTCGTCTCGCCCTCAAAGCCCTTTACGGCAGACTTGATACGTACCACATTCTCCGCCCCCGTAGCTTTGTCGGCAATGATGTCGTAGGAGCCCAAATCCACATATTTCACTTCCGAAGGGAACAGGATATGTACGGTCTTCGAGAAAGTCACCTCGATGAGGTGCGGTGCGATAATCTGATTGGTGGGGAAAATCCTTGTTTCCACGGATTCCTGCGCCTTTACCGACAATACGGTCAAAAGCATTACTAATGATAAAATAATTCTTGTCTTCATCTGATTACTGTTTTTTTGAGATTAATAGAAGTTGATAATTTGCTTTCACGGCCACCTTCACCTCACGCATCTTTGTGGCCAGGTATTGCGACCCGCCGCCAAGCACGCCCCTTGTCACGTCCATGACCAGTTGCTGCGAGGCACTGCGTGCGAATGAGATGCTTGTCCCGAAACTGCCCCCGATATTGGCGGCGGCTTCCTTCATGGCGGTACGTTCCGCCGTGTTCGGGACGAAAAGCCCTTCCTGCCCGTCCATATCGTAAGCCACCAGTTCCACCGGCAGGATATTGCCGCCGCTCTCTATGGAGTTTACCGTGACCGCCATCCGTTGCCCCTCGATACGCACCGTGCCATATAGCGGAGTATTGGCAGGCACAGGCACGCCGCCCACTTGCAGCGGTTCCAGCAGCCGGAACTTCAGTCATGCCCCGGTGGTCACTGTCTGGTCTTCAGCCACGCAGGCACGTATCGTATTGGTTCCGGCAGGCTGTCCGGCACCTACCGCCGTGGCAAAACCGTAATTGCGGGGTATCGTGTCGGGAGCCGGTGGCGCAGCCAGCGACGAGACCACGTTTTCCGTGGCACGTCCGGCGGCTATGGCGGCAGGGTTACCGGACGGACCGCCCGACTGTATGCTTTTCACCTGCCCGCCCGTCTGTCCGGGGAAATAGCGTGCCGCCATCTCATACGACTTCTCCATCAGTTCCAGCGGGTCCTGCCCGTTCCGTTCCCGTTCCAGCTTTTCGCCGAGTTCCTTCACCTGCCGTTCCAGTTCGCTCACCCTGGGATTCTCCTTCGGCTCCTGATAGAACGAGGTGATTTGCCTTGAAATCTGCCGCTGCTTTTCTCTGGACTCCCGGATAGCATCCGTTCCGGGTGCATCCGCTTCCGGTTTCAGCCCGTCTGTCGTGTCCGGCATCAGATAGTCCCCGGCCACATCCTGCAAGGTTCTTACCTTCTCCAGCCTGCGCCTCTTCATCTCTTCCAGTTCGTAAGCCTTCTGTTTGTCGGCCATCGTCTCCGGTGCAATAGCGTCGGGTATCGTGGTATTGATACCTGCCGTCCCTCCCACCGTTTCCGTTGTGTCCGGCTTGAAGATAAACCAGATGAACCCGGCGCAAAGCAGGGACAGAACAGCCGCCACGCCATAGAATTTCAGCTTGTCGGCAACCTTGCAGCTTAACTTTTTCCCCTTTTCGGATACGGACTCCGCTTTCCACGTTTCCTTGTCCTTTTCTTTCTTATCGGATTGTGTCATTGGATACATTGTTTTTGAATGGTTGGATACTGTCCGTCTGGGGAAACGCAATCCTTTGAAGATGCCGTACCTCAATCAGAAATTTGTCTGTTCCGCAGAAACCGCCCACGATGCAGGCAAGGTCGATGGCGGCGAAGAGTCCAAGCAAGTAAAGAATGATAACCTTTTGCTGCCGGCAGCTCAGCCGCAGCCAGCGTCTGCGGAGTCTGGCCATATGGCGGTCTATCCCCGTTCTGAACGGGTGGAAGACCTTTTTGATCCCCTTATCTTTCATACTGTCCAATGTCCCTGTTTTCGATGATGGTAAAACTCTCTATCAGGAATCCCTGCGGGTTGTTGTCACTCCGGGTGACGTTCCTCAGACGGCAGGTGGTGACAAGCGACCTTTCGGTAATGCTGCTCGAACGGATGATGTGCTGCCGGCAATAGGCCTTCATCTCGTAGGGATAACTGTCGAAGTTCCCCCTTATGCTGTCCACCGTCAGCGTCTGCGAGATGTTTCCCGCTATCATCCGGTTGAAATAGCCTTTTTCCTGCAAGTTCCGGTAGTAGCCGATGGCGCTTTCATCCGAAAGGTAAAGGGCACGCTCCACATTGCTTTCAATGGCGCTCTTGTCCGGTGACAAGGAGAAGAACAGCTCGTGGAAACGCCTGATATGTTCCCTCGCCTCCACGGGGCGGTTCTGTTGCATATCCTGCGAAAGGGCCAGCATCAGTGATTTTCCGCTGTCCAACACATAGATTTTCTGCCGTTGTGCCTCGGCGAAATCATAAGCCTTTCATACGGCAAATACCGTTACCAGCGTACACGCCCCCAGGAATATCATCCCGAATAGCCGTAGCTGCCGGAACGATGTCTCGATGTTTTTTAATGATTTGAATTCCATTTTCTTCTTCTGTTTTTAATGTTGTCGTTATACAATTATTGATGTAAGGTTAGAACATTTTCTTGATACGTCCGGCTATCGCTCCGCCTGTTGCACCGCCTATCGCCGCGGCACCGTTACCGGCCATCTTTCCGGCACCGTTTGCCTTCTGTCCGTAAGCTCCGGCACCGCCCGCCTGGATAATCCACGATGAAACGGTGGGGACACAGAAATAACCGATGATACCTATAATCATGAAAATGCAGTACACTTTCCCCGACGAGTCCGGTATGAATGCCGGGTCCTGCATCTTCTCTATGTCCTGCTGCAACATCAGTATCTGTATGCGCGAGAGGACCGCTCCGAACAGGTCGCTCACCGGCAGCCACAGGTAGATGCAGATATACCGGGACAACCAGGTGGTCAGCGTGCTCTGGAATCCGTCATAGACGGCCAGTGCGAAGGAGACGGGCCCCAGGATGGACAGTACGATCAGAAAGAAGGTTCTCAGCGTGTCTATCAGCAGCGAGGCCGCCTGGAAGAAGAGTTCCAGCAATTCACGGAACCATCCCCGGATTTTCTCGCCGAGCTCGTATATCTTCTTCTGTCCGTACATGTTTATCATCGTGTCCATGTCCCCCAGCGACCAGCCCAGTTCGTCCAGCCTCTTGTCATACGCCTCGTCGCTCACCAGGAAGGCCTTCGCAGGGTCACGCAGCATCGCTTCGCGTTTCAGCCTGTCTTTCTCTTCCTGATATTTCCTCATGTCGAAGGTCTGCTGTTCGACTAGGGAGGAGGTGGCATTGCATACGGGGGAGAGAATCCCGTTGATCGTACCCAATACCATAGTGGGGAAAAACATGATGCAAAGACCCAACGCGAAGGGCCGGAGCAGCGGGAACACGTCTATCGGTTCCGCCCGTGAGAGCGATTGCCATACCCGGTAGGCCACATAGAACAACGCTCCGAGACCCGCCACTCCCTTCGCTACCGAAGCCATGTCTTCACATAATGGCATCATTTCATCATACAGCGAGCGCAGAAGCTCGTGAAGGTTCGTCCAGTCTATTGATAATAATAACATAGTCTTCTTGATTGATTTAACGGATGAATGATTACCAATAACGCTGGTCGTGTGTCCCGTACAGGGAGAGCACCCGTGCGGCATCTCCCTTTTCCTTGCTCCGCAGGTACGACACCCCGATGTTCTTGCGGGTATAGTACCATGTCAGGTTCTTGTATTCCAGCACCTCGCCGTATATCCGGTTGATGATGTCCAGCCGTTCCTTATCGGTCATCGAGAGTCCGGTTGCCGTGGTCACTTCCTTCAAGTCCAGCAGCAGGTCGCTGCTCTCCTTGAGCAGTCTGTTATACCCGAAGGCGATGGCCGAGAGCTCTTCCACCGTAAAGTTGGGGTCGCCCGTCATCGTGTTGAAGTTCGTCACGTAGATGTCGCTGATGTCACCCACCAGAAGGATGGTCTGCTGCACCTTGCGAGCGCCTTTTACCAGGTCATGCACCGATTTCAAGGCATCGTAGTAGGCTTTTCCCTGCTCGTAAATCTTCACAGTCTCCTGAAAATTGCTCCACATGTTCTGCGCCGTCGAGGAAGTCTGTACGATTTCATTGGCCGAGTTCACGATGCTTTGCGCGAAATTGCTGGGGTCGAAAACCGCCCACTGCGCCCTGACCGTCACCGAAAGGGACAGCAGGGCCGTCAGTAGAATTGTCATTTTCCTTTTCATGCGTCTATCTCCTTTCTTTAGTCAGTAAATACCGGCTGTCGTCGTCACGGGCAAACAGGCCGTAACTGCCGAACAGCAATACCTCACTACCTGAAAAATACCCGATGCATCCGGCATCCCTGTTCCCGTGCAGGAAAAGGTCGTCACCGCTGCACAACGGGATACTGATTTCAATGTAGGCCCTTTCTCCGGCGAACAGCGTGGCCTTGTATCCCTTGAAGCCGTCCGTCACCCGGTTGGATTTACGGATGGTCAGCGTCGAGCCGTCTTCCCTGTTCATTCAGTGCCCGCAGATGCGGTCATGTTCCAGTTCCTTTCTCATCTCCCCAATCAGGTTCAGCAGGTCCAGATTGGTCAGGGTGGCGTCTCCGAGCGCTTCCCTGCATTGGCTTAATAAATCTTTCTTACTCATTGTGTTTTATGGATTAAAGGATTGTTTGTTTTCCTGCCGCTTGTTTTCGGCAAGCTGTTTGATAGCCAGCTCGATGTTTCCATCCAGCTTTTCAGTAAGTCGGGTAAGCTCCAGTTTTTCAGTCTCTTCAGTGGTGTAGCAAAGGTACTCTTCAACCGAAACTTCTGTCGCATATACCGCACTTTGTGTACCGCCAAGCCCTATCCAGACCTCTTTATAAAGCCGGTTGGCCGCATTGGCAAGATTGATAGACAGTATCTGTGAGCGTTCCTTGTCCGTCAGACCGAGCAGGTTCTGTATCTGGTCGAACTTGTTCTGGTACTTCCTCTGGTCAAGCAGTATCTTGCAGTCCGAATTGTTGATGATTGTCTCCTTCACAACGGGGGAAGAGATAATATCGTCCACTTCCTGCGTCACCACAACCGCTTCACCGAAGAATTTTCTGACCGTCTTGAAGAGATAGCGGATGTAGTTTGCCATCCCTTCACGTGCGATTGCCTTCCAGGCTTCCTCAATCAGTATCATCTTGCGGATACCCTGCAAGCGTCTCATTTTATTAATGAAAGTCTCCATGATAATGATAGTCACCACCGGAAAAAGTATGGGATTATCCTTCACGACATCCAGTTCGAATACGATAAACCGTTTGTTCAGTAAATCCAGTTCCTTGTCCGAGTTCAGCAGATACCCGTATTCGCCGTTCTTGTAATAGGGTTCCAGCACGTTCAGAAAACCGTCCACGTCAAAGTCCTTCTCGCGCACATTCTTGTCCGCCAGCACCTTGCGGTAGTCTTTCCTTACAAAGTCATAGAACGAGTTGAAGTTCGGCTTTATCTTCCGGTTCTTCTTTATCTTCTCGATATACAGGCTGACTGCGTTCGATAGCGCCACCTCTTCCGAGCGCCGGGGCGGTTCGTCCTCCCTTTTCCATAAGGTCAGAATCAGCGTCTTGATGCTGTCCCGCTTCTCGATGTCATACCGGTAATCCTCGGTGAAGAACGGATTGAAGGAAATCGGGTCATTTTCCTGGTAAGTGAAATAAACTCCGTCATCCCCGTTCGTCTTCTGGCAGATCAGGTCGCACAGCCCCTTGTATGAATTTCCGGTATCCACCAGCAGGATGTGCGTGCCTTGTTCCCAATACTGCCTCACCATATGGTTGGTGAAAAAGCTCTTTCCGCTGCCCGACGGGCCGAGGATGAACTTGTTCCGGTTTGTCACCACCCCTTTTTTCATGGGCAGGTCGGATATGTCGAGGAAGACGGGCTTTCCCGTCAGCCGGTCCACCATGCGCAGCCCGAAGGGGGAGAGCGAGTTCCGGTAGCAGGTTTCTGCCGTAAAGAAGCATAGTGCCTGTTCGGTGAACGTGTAGAAGCTCTCTTCCGAAGGGAAGTCCGCCTCGTTTCCCGGTATGCCGGCCCAGTAAAGGACCGGCAGGTCAATGGTATTATGGCGGGGTGTGCATTCCATCAGTGCCAGTGCGCTGCCCACGTCGTTCTTCACCCGTCGCAGTTCATCCCCGTTTTCGGCCCATGCAATCACGTTGCAATGGCAGCGGACGGATTGCAGCCCGTTGGTATGTGCCACGTTCAGGTATTCGTCCAGCCATTCCTTGTTTATCTGGTTGCTCCGGCTGTAGCGTGAAAGCGACTGCATGTTCTTCGCCGTCTTCTCGAAACGGGCGAGGTTCTCGCTGCTGTCGTCTATGAATATCCACTGGTTGTAGATATGATCGCAGGGCAGCATGATACCCACGGGAGAGGCATAACTCAGGCGGCAGTCCGAGCGGTCCGTGGAAAGACGCTCATAGCGTCCGTCGGTCCGTACCCTGCCCGGCAGGTCGTCGAGGTCGGAAAAGGTATGCAGGCAGAGCCGTTTGTCGCCAATACGCATCCCGTCCGGGTTCAGCTGCATGTCCTGCAACATGACGCTTCCGTCCGCAGACAGGGTCAGGTACCTCTCGATGATGCCCGGTCCGTCTTCCGTTCCCGTTATCTCTTCCGTGGACAGCCGCTCCAGCCTGACAAGGCCGCTGTCATTCACGATACTCTCGAACTGTCCCACCGACTCCATGAAACGCTCCATCATCTCCTTGTCCCGTATCTCTTTCGGCACCAGAAACTTCCGGCACAGCGTGTTCCAGTTGCTCTGCTGTCGGGAGCGTTCCCTGGTGGTCTTGGTGAGAAACAGGTGGCAGGTGTGGTCAAGGTAAGGCCGCTCGTTGAAGTGACGTTCAAAACTGCGGGAGAGGAAGCTCAGGTCGTCTTTTCCGACGTCGGGCCTGTATTTCTCCGTGATGAAAATATCCTGCTTGTGGATGATTGAATAGTTCGGCAATACCTTGATTGCCTTGGCTCATGTGGCGTGCATCGCCTCATATTCCGCGGATGATACCGAAAACACTTCCGGCAGTGTCACCCGGAAGGCCACCGTGATGTCGGCGTCCTTGCTGACGATGCAGCCGTGTTCCACCGCCATGACGGGGAATTTGCTTTCCAGTGTGGATGTTGTCAATGTACTTCTCATGATTTACGATTGTTTTTTTTTAATCAGACGTGTGATACGTTTTCGTGAGAGGATTCTCCTGGGATGCTGCCGGGCGGCAAGGAGCTTCATCAGTCCGTGGCTGCCGAAACGCCTGTTCAGCGAGAAGGTCAGCCAGACCACTGCCGTGGCAGCCGATACCCCGAAGCCGATACACGTCCATTGCCCGATGCCCGCCGTGTACATGATGACAAACACCACGAACACGGCAAGCAGCCCGAAAGCGAAAATAAAAAGGTACTGGGCACGAAGTCCTTTGAACTCCACCTCACGGCCCACGCCTTTGTTTATCTCAAAGTCAGACATAAGTTGTTGGCTTTTATTTGTTCTTAGAGGAAGAACGATCTCAGGATAGTGGCGGCCACTATCAGGAAGATGCAGGCTCCAAACCACGAGCTGGCAGTTTTCGAGGTGTCGGGGTCGCCCGAACTGAATTTCTGGATCGAGTAGGCAAAGGGAATTTCACCCTAAGCCTCTCACAGAACCGTACGTGAAAGTCTCCTCTCATACGGCTCTTCTTATTCGGTCAAACTGCATAGTGCGTTACTTTCGTTTCCGATTTTTCTCACTGGCAGTAGGTTTGACACCCCAAGCCCAGTGTGCAAACAGATTAGGTTTCTGCAAAGCAATATCACCCAACCTATGTACAGTCGCTGTCTTGCGTTTTCTCAAACCTTTGAATTTCCTACGACCCCAACGGACAAGCCTGTCATTGACATGCTGAAGAACCTCTTTCAATATTCTGGGATTATGTTGCCCATAATAGTTTATCCACCCTTGAATGACAGGGTTGATTTCTTTCGCAATATCCTCCAGTTCCATTGGAACCCAATGATTGGAGTTCCAATTCTGAATGGCTTCCCATATCTTCGTCCTCGCTTTCTTACTGATTGCGGGAGAGAAGTTCAGGAAAACTTCACCGTTGGCATCTATCGAACGTCTTGGTCTGAATGTGTAGCCAAGAAAGTCAAATTGGATGCACTCATAAGGTATATCACGATGATTCTTCTTGCAATAGACAATTTTCGTCTTGTCTTCGTTAAGTTCCAACTTGCACTCGGCAAACCGTTTCCTTATAGCACGTAATATGAACTCTGCCTGTTTCAGACTTACGCAGTGGCATATTGTATCATCAGCATATCTTTCAAATGAAATGTTCGAGTGATTTCTCCTCATCCATTCGTCGAAAACGTAATGCAAAAACAAATTCGCCAAAATCGGACCGACTACCGAGCCTTGCGGCACGCCCTTAGTCCTTTCTATCTGTGTCCCATCTTTCAACTGGTAAGGAACGGACAACCAACGCTTGATGTAAAGCATTGCCCACTCGCATTTTACATGCCGTTCAAGTGCCTTTATCAGGAGTCCATGGTCGATATTATCAAAGAAGCCCTTGATATCCAAGTCCAGTACCCAATGAAATGTGTAAGAGCGTTCTTTCGCTTTTCTCACTGCATCAAGTGCAGACCTGTTCGGTCTATAAGCATAGGAATCCTCATGGAAATAAGGTTCTATACCCGGCTCGATAGTCATTACAACTACCATTTGAGCCACACGGTCTCCTATCGTTGGTATGCCAAGAGGACGTTTTCCACCATTGGATTTTGGTATTTCCACCAGCTTTACAGCAGGCGGAAAATAACTACCCGAACTCATGCGATTCCATATCTTATACAGATTGCTTTTGAGATTGCTCTCAAAATCTGCAATGGATACGTCATCCACACCTGCCGCTCCTTTGTTGGCTTTTACCCTCTTGTATGCTTCCATGACAAGATGTCTGGAAATTTCAAATGACTTTGCGTCTTTCATTAAATCCTCCTACTTTTAATAGTTGTTCAATTCAATTCGCTGAATAAGCTAACCCCTTCGCTCCATTCCCATTACAGAAACTTCAACACTACTACGGGTTAGTCTGTCCCTATACAGAACATCGGTACTTTCACCCTAACAGGGTCTCTGCTTGGATTTTTCCCTTAACATTTCTGTACAGGTTCCCACGTTCCTCGTAAGAGCCACCATGTAAATCGTGCCGCCTCTATACCGGATGCCGCCAAAGCAGTAAGCAGGTTTCCCTTTGGCTTGTCCCGAACCAAGTCTAGGAGTTCGGTTTTGACATCGTCTTGTGTATTTCGGTACCTCATCAACGGTTCATTTGCATTCACCTTTTACATGGACACCTGCCTGCCTTCTTACAGACTTTTCGAACATCGCTCACGACCATAGCTCTTTACTACAGCCGCATGTCGTGGTTTGAAACCTCCTCCTGTAAGGCGGTTTCGAGGGACCTACCCTCATCTCTTACGAAGCACCGAACTATCGTTATTCAGGCGATAGTTCGCTCGTGGCACACTAGACCTTGACGCCGCCTATCAGGCCGATAATGGCACCCACCGCGTACACCAGTTTCGTGCCCGGGTCAAAATATCCCGTCACCAACTGCGTGGCTTCCGTGATGCCCGCCTGTCCGTTTCCTTGTGCCATTGCCGCACCCGCTGCCGCCAGTACGGCCAGCATCATAATCAATCTTTTCTGTTTCATTGAATTCCGTGATTTTTAAGTGATTTAAAAAGCCACGGGCTGCCCCTTGCACTATCCCCATAAGGCAGCCCGCAGCCGCTTATGGTTTAATGGTTCAGGGGGTAAGTTCCGGCAGGCAATCAGCCGGAGTCAAAATACATCTTTCGCATGGTTACATGATTGAATGGTGAAACTTCATTGTTAATTCTCTCCCGGGATGAGGGTCTGAATCATCCCGAATCGTAATAGCCTTTTGCTCTCATTGTCTTTACTGTCCTTATCGGTTTATTTCAAATATTCCCCACACTTGAATCCCTTGCGGGGCATATAGTTCTCAAAGGAGGAGGATTTGAACAGCCACATCCGGTTCGCCCACCGGGCAAGGTCACGCTCGTACCGCGTAGGCGTCCGTTCATTTCCATAATCCCGGAAAGGGATGACAAAGGGGGTAATTCCCAGTTCCCTGAGTACATTCAACCGGAACAGGTCCTGCTCAATGGTCGAATTGAATCCTATCAGTACATAACAGGTTATCTTGTAGGGCTTCACGTGCTTTACCATCTCTTTCAGGCGGTCCCTCAGGTCAAGCTGCGGCAGGTCCCATGCGATATGGATGTTCTGCTTCATCCTGAGCCTGTTCAGGTGCCAGGCCTGTTCCTCGTCCATAATCCTTACGTCCACGCCGTGCAGCTTCACGGGCTGGCCCGCTTTCATCAGATAGCTTACCGCACTCCTTCACTGCGGGTTCGCAAAGAAATTGTTGTCCAGCACCTCAATCCATTTCCCTTTCGGGTTCAGTTCCACCGGTTCCACGGTCTGAATGTATCCTTCTTTCTCACGGACGAGGCAGAAAGGACACTTGCGGATGCAGCCTCTTGAAAAGAACTGGAGCGAAAAAGGGTATTCGGGGTAAATGGAATAGTCCATCATCCGGCTGTTCTCCACAGCTTCGGGAAGCCTGCCGGCTATGTCATACCCGGTGCCGCCCCTTACCACTTCCCCCACATCCAGCAGGTCATAGTCATAATCAGGCGTGAAGGTGAATACCTTGCTTGCCAATACCTTGTCATACCGCTGTCGCGGTGCCGCCCATTCCACCCGGTGCCCTTTTGCCTTGTAACAGGCCGAAAGGCGCATCAGTGCGAAATTGGGGAAGTTATGCCCGTCCACATCTACCAGTCCTATGTTCATACAAATAAAATTTAATGGTGAATAGTTCCTGTTGTCTTACCGGGTGAATGCCGCAAGCGGTCTGTCATCCCGAATCGTAATGGCCTTTTGTCATTGCCGCTGTCGTTTTATGGATAAGTTAATGGAATGATTGTCTCTCCGGGAGTCGGCACGTTTCCCCCATAAGGGGAAGCCGCCGTTTGTCAACTTGAATCGAAATACGTCATAAACATGGATGATACGTTTTGTTGTTGGTATTCCTGCCGGTTCTCTCTTTTTACAGTGATACGGGCATCAACCCGTATCGAAATAGCCTCTTGCCATTGTTACCTCCTTTTTTAATCGGTTAGTCACTGTCCGGAGCAGCCCCGCCCATTTACTCGGCTTCATCCAGAAATTTGCTGATACGGCTGTCGCTGCCATTGATACTTTCCAGTATCGAGCGTTCAATCTGCGTATCCCTGATATGGTGGATCGCCCTTAAAAGGGACAACCGTCTGTCTGTCGGAATCTCCCTGCCGTTGCAGAGGTCGATGATTAAATCAAGCTCTTCCGGCCCTATGCCGGTTGCCCCGTCCGAATAATCTTCGCGGACACAGTTCAGGTCTTCCAGTTCCTCGTTCAACTCGTCGGTATCCACTCCGTCACCGTTTCCTCTCTGTCCGTCATCGCCTTCATGTCCGCCGGAACTCCCGTCCGGGGAAGCCCGCCACTCTTCCACACGCTTGTCCCGGAACAGATCCGGGATGCGCTCCGGCGGCACTTGTGCAGCCTTTGGCGGTGTCGTGTCCCCGTTTCTGCCAGCAAAAGTAGAGGCATTTTCCTTACCTGCAATAGCCCCGGAACCGGTGGCGTTCATTGGCGGCTGCTGGCGTGTCCCATAGCTTTTCGTGACGACAAGGCTGTCCGTTTCCGACTGTTTTTCCACCGTTTTTTCACTGTTTCTCTCCGCAGTCTTTTCTGTGGGCTTCATCGCCGCCTTGACAGGTGGAAGCTCTTTCTCCTGCCTTTTCACGACTGCCGGAATCTCTTTCCTGCCCGTTTTCCCTTTCGCCTGTCCACGTCCCTTCTTCCGTTCCTCCTTCACCGGATCGAACCAGCCTGCCGCACCCCGCAGGGCTTTCGCCATGCGGCGGCGTGCCTTCCCGAAACATATCTCGCCAAGCTGCCCCCTGAACAGGAACTTGTCCATGAACAGATAGGCGAACAGCAGCCAGAACAGAACCGCTCCGGCTTCATAACATAATCGCATATCCATAGCTTAAAAGATTTTGTTGTAACTCTTCTGGCAGTATGCCTTCACCTCATCCGAATGTTTCTCGAAATGTTCCCGCAATACATTGTCAATGTAATTGCCCACCGTCAACTGCCGTTTACCGGCAATGCCGACGATGACCGATATTTTCCGGTGCAGTTCCTTGTCTATATAGACACCCTGCCTGCCTTCGCATTTGTAAGGGGTGAGGAATCTCCTCATAAATTCGGTCTGTGCGGCTTTCAACGTTTTGGATGCGGCCTTTTCCGGCGTCTCTTCCGCTTCAGATTCCGTCTTTGCCTTTTCAGCCGTTTCCCTGTCCGTTTCCTCTTTGGGGGGAATGGACGGTGTTACCTTTTCCGGCGGGCTACCCGCCATCAGGCTGCGCAGGTAGGCTTCATCCACCGGATTCTGTCCACTCGTTTTCTTTGCCATGACTATACAATTTTGATTGTCCGCATGATTTCATCCATAAGCGCATCAAAGCCGCACTCCTTCGTAAAGCCCGCATCCGGTGCAAACAGGGTGCTCCGGTAAACCGGGCCGCCCGTAGTGGAGAGGTCTTTGGTGAAGTTACTGCGCACGGGGACACGGGTTTGGAGACAGTCCAGTCCCAGGAGGGAGAAACCTTGCTGGTAAATGTCATATAAGACGGTACGTTCCCTCCGGTCCACCATATTCCAGAACATGCACAAGGCTTTCAGATTGGAGATGCCGGTCCTTATCAGGCGGTCATTGACAGTCGTGGCAAAGTTCAGCGTGCTTTCCAGCACAAGGCGGTCTGCCTTTATCGGTACGAACAGATAATCGAGTGCACTGATTGTGGCAATCACCCCGTCACTGCCCATTGTTCCGGGCAGGTCGAACAGCACCACATCATAATGCACGTCTGCCTTTTCCTCAAACGCCCTTCAGTCCGTCATGCAATCCGCCGGGGTACTGCCGATAACAGGGTAAGCCTTCTTCTTCAACCGCCCGGCCTGTTCCACCAGAAGATTCTGATAGACGGGTGTGGTCTTTACCACTTCCATATCCCGTTTTTTCTGTTTGATGATTGAATGCTGCGGATAGTCACAATCCACTATCGCCACATTCAGACCTTTCACATAATGCAGTCACGACGCCGCATAAATCGCAAAGGTTGATTTACCCACGCCGCCCTTCTGGGAGGCGAACGAAACGAACACGGTTTTCTTTCTCTTTTCCATTGTTACTGATTTAAGTGAATAAATTGATTTATAGACAGCCGGATGAACAGCCGTCTGTCTTTGGGGCTATCTGTCCGGTTACTCATTCTGTTATCTGTTTGTCCGGTTAGCTATATAGTTATTTAATTATGCGGCTACTTGGCTATCCGGCTATCTACTTATATGGCTACTCTATTACATGGCTATTTAATTATGTAGCTATTCAGCTATCTGTCTATTCGGCTATGTAGCTATATAGCTATGTACATATTCGGATAACTATTCACATATCCGATTGCATAGCCATTTATCCGAATTGCTGTTTATCCGTCTACACATTTATATATATGTATAGCTATATATCCGGATAAATGCCTGTTTGAATATCTGCCTGATTGCATATCTGTTTATCCGTTCAAATAGCTATCCGGCTACAAATAAACCTCAAAAAGAGCATCCATGAAGTACCCCCGGCTCCAAAGTCATTCATTGGCGGGTGTTGGCGTGATACGCCATGATGCACGGACAGAAAAAACTATCTACCTTTGTCGCCGGGAGAGCGGAGCCCGTTCTCGGTAAGAGAACGTAAAACAAATCCTTCAGACCTTTAATCCGGCCCAGCCGGATTTTAATATGCGTCAGCATATAGCGAGGTGTACTTTCAGCGGTTGAAAATATTTCCAACCGCTGAAAGTCTCGCCCGAAAGGTGTTTCGGGGGCAAAGGTTCTCCCAAGTCGAACCTTTTAAAATTTTCATGTTATGAAAGATGAAACAAGAATCCGTAACGCCGCAGGGCGCAAGGTGCTGGCAGACCCGCGCACGCACCGCTATTATCTCTGTCTCAATGACGAGGAAGACGAAAAGTTTATCTCCATGTTCGAGCAGTCCGGCATGAAGAACAAGGCCGAATTTATCTTCGCCCGTATCTTCGGTTGAGAGTTCAAGGTCGTAAAGATTGATAAGGAAGCGCAGGAATATTATGCACAGCTAACCGCTTTCTATCAGCAGTTCCGCCGTATCGGGAACAACTACAATCAATGTGTAAAGACCATCCATACCATTTACGGGGAGAAGAAATCGCTTGCCTTCCTTTATAAACTGGCGGAGGAAACACGTAAGTTGGAGGAACTGTGCAAACAGATAATCGAACTGACAAAGCGGTACGAAAAGGAGCATCTTACTAAAAAGGAATAATGTCATGGTGCCGAATGTTACATCAGGCAGTTCATTTTACGGAGTGATAGCCTATAATAAAATAAAGGTGGACGACGGTACGGCGAAGGTATTGTGACACCCCAGAATTGCAGCGGACACTTCAGGCAATGTTCCGATAGAAAACTGCGTACAGGCTTTTGAACCTTACATCGCACTGAACTCGCACGTCAGGAAACCGGTTATTCATATCTCATTGAATCCTTCCCCGAAAGACATTCTCTCGGAGGAACAGATGACCGTATTGGCGCAGGAGTTCATGGAAAAGTTCGGTTACGGGAACCAGCCTTATATTGTCTGGCTGCACGAAGACATAAACCGCAAGCACATGCACATCGTATCGGTACGTATCAACGAGCAGGGTGAAAAGATAGACCACAACCGGGAAGCTATTCGGGCACAGAATATCTGTCGTGAAATGGAAATGAAATACGGACTTCATCCCATACTCGGAGAACACGGCGAGCGAGAACTGTTGGCCTTGCAAAAAGTGGATTATCCGAAAGGTGGCGTGAAAGCGCAGGTGAAGCATACGGCTCGCACCTTGTTGGAATGTTACAATTTTCATTCCCTTGCCGAATACAACACCCTGCTGGAACTGTACAACGTGACGGTTTATGAAGTCCGGGGAAGTGTGAACGGGAAAGAATACCACGGCATCATGTATGGAGCGCTGGATGACAACGGTCAGCAGGCAGGTACACCTTTCAAGTCCAGTAAATTCGGTAAGGCATTCGGTTATGAAGCACTGCAAAAGAAATTTGCCGCATCCGTTGAAAAGGTAAAGAGAGATAATCTCGCCGAAAGGATACGCAAGGAAGTCGTCAAAGCCATGCAGGGCATAAGCACGAAAGAGGACTTTGCACGCAGGCTGAAAGAGGCGGATATAGAAGTCATTTACCGTATCAATCCCGATGGGCGTCTTTATGGCATTACCTTTATAGACCATGCGGGCCGGACGGTATTTAACGGTTCACGTCTGGGCAAGCCCTTTACGGCCAATGTGTTCAACGAACTGTTCAACAACCCGGATGCAGACCGGAAAAGGTTGATACCGGTGCCGGAGCAGGAAGCGTCCCGGCAGGAAAGGGACACTGAAGCGGAAGAAAAGCAGGAAGAGGCAGAATACCGGCAGCCGGAAAATCAAAGTCATCATCAGAATGAATCTTCCGGCAGCTTGATTGATACATCCGCACTCGGTGCCGTTGACATTTTCTCCGTGCTTATGGAAGATGACCATACGCACGAGTACATTGATCCGGCCTTCCGCTATGGGCGCAAGAAAAAGAAGAAGCGCAGGCGCAAGCTATAATATATAATAAGGTATAGAACAAGAAGTTTAATTTTAATAGTTACAATTATGCAGAATGAAGATGATTTAAGAGGTCTTGCCAAAGTCACGGATTTTATGCGGGCCATCAGTTTTTTATTTTTGGCGATACACATTTATTGGTTTTGTTACGGCTGGCTTTACGAAATGGGCTGAACACTCGATATAGTAAATAAGATACTATCCAATTTCCAACGTACCACCGGACTGTTTTCATCCTTGCTTTACACAAAGCTGTTTTGTGTCCTTTTCCTCGGTCTGTCCTGCATGGGCAACAAAGGAGTGAAGAAACATGAAATCACATGAAGGCGGATTATCATTGCGGCCATATCAGGCACCCTGTTGTTTTTCTTCAACTGGTGGCTACTGTCCGTCAATGCTTCATCCGGTGTCTGTGCCGTGCTTTATACCACGACGTTGACCGGAGGTTTTTTCTGTCTGCTGGCGTCCGGTTTATGGATAAGCCGTTTGCTCAAAAACAATCTGCTTGAAGACGTTTTCAATACGGAAAACGAATCTTTTTTGCAAGAGACCAAATTAATGGAAAATGAATATTCCGTTAACCTGCGCACGAAATTCTGGTTTAAGGGAAAAATGTATAATGGGTTCATTAACTTAGTAAATATTTTTCGTGCGACAATGATACTTGGAACTCCCGGCAGCGGGAAATCCTATGCGATTGTCAATCAATTCATTAAACAGACTATCGAGAAAGCCTATGCACTTTACATATATGACTTCAAGTTTGATGATTTATCCATTATCGCCTATAACCATCTGATTAAGTATCGGCACCGTTACAAGGTACCGCCTAAATTTTATGTAATAAACTTTGATAATCCGAGAAAAAGCCACCGTTGTAACCCGTTGGCACCGGAACTGATGACGGATATTTCCGATGCTTACGAATCGAGTTACACAATCATGCTTAATCTCAATAAAAGCTGGGTACAGAAGCAGGGAGACTTCTTTGTGGAATCTCCAATCGTCCTGTTCACTGCCATTATATGGTTTTTGAAATTGTATGAAAACGGCAAGTATTGCACGTTCCCACATGCCATTGAATTGCTTAATAAAAGGTATGAAGACGTATTCACCATTCTGACAAGCTATCCTGATTTGGAGAACTACCTTTCACCTTTTGTCGATGCATGGAAAGGGGGAGCTGCCGAGCAGCTGATGGGCCAGATTGCATCTGCCAAGATCCCGTTGTCCAGGCTGATAAGTCCCCAACTCTACTGGGTCATGTCCGGCAGTGACTTTACGCTGGATATTAACAATCCGAAGGAACCGAAAGTGTTATGTGTGGGCAACAATCCCGATAGAATTTCCATCTATGGGGCAGCGTTGGGACTCTATAATTCGAGAATCGTTAAACTGATAAATAAGAAGAAACAGCTTAAAAGCTGTGTGATTATCGATGAGTTACCCACAATTTTCTTTAAAGGTTTGGATAATCTGATTGCCACGGCACGAAGTAATAAAGTGGCGGTTGTGTTGGGCTTTCAGGACTTCAGCCAGTTAAAGCGCGATTACGGAGATAAAGAGGCCGCCGTAATCATGTCAACTGTTGGTAATGTTTTCAGCGGCCAGGTGGTAGGTGAAACCGCCAAAACACTGTCGGAAAGGTTCGGGAAAATTCTTCAAAAGCGGGAATCTATGAGCATCAATCGCAATGATACATCAACTTCCATCAGCACGCAACTGGACAGTCTGATACCTGCCAGCAAAATCAGTACGTTATCGCAAGGTATGTTTGTCGGTGCCGTAGCAGACAACTTCGGAGAGACAATAGAACAGAAAATTTTCCATGCGCAGATAGTTGTTGACAATGAAGCTGTACAGAAAGAAACGGCGGCCTACCAGCCCATACCAGAAATCAGCAGCTTTTTAGACGAGAATGGCAATGATACAATGGAACAACAGATACAAGCTAACTACCGGCAAATCAAGCAGGATATTGTCGAACTGGTAGAGAACGAGTTAATCCGTATTGAGAATGACCCGGAACTCAAACATTTGTTGGGAGGGGAGGAAAATTAGTATTAACAGTTTATTTCAACCCAAAAGAGCATAGAAAGGCATTCTACACTCCAGCCTATCTACGCTCTTATATCATGCAAGTATGACTTTAATCTTCCCAAATAATACTCAAAATAGTTTGATGACTTTTTGTTGGAATACAATATTCATAAAAATCAGAATCTTCATCATAGGGTTTTAGTTCAAACCATATTGACTTATTTATTGGTTGAGCTTTTTCTTCAAAATTATAGATAAACTTATAATTCTGTTGTAGATATTCCATTGCGACAGAATCGCTCGGAGGTGCAAGTTTTGTACACTCTTTTACAAAAACATGTAAATCCTCTGATTTCTTCCAATACTTTACTCGTCCTCTTTCTGTTAAAATAAGACAGATTGGATGTAAGTTCATCTCCATATATTTAAAAGAAACAGCGGTTAAACTACAATTAAATTTTTCTGAAAGCTGTTTTATCAATAAAGGAGAAAACTTTCCTTTAGCTTCCTTTTTGAATAGTCTGGTTGGCATTAATAATTCACTAGCAAATAAATTCGCCTCCACTTCCTGCTGCCCACTTCTTAATTGCTTTTCAACATTTTTAAACAAATTAAAATTGGAGAAAATATCATCAGAAAGAGACATATTGTGATGCATAACAGCATGACCAATCTCATGAGCAGCAACAAATCGTTTCCTTTGCTCAAATTCAATTTGAGAGTCAACCTTAATAATCGTCTTTTTATCACCAAAAATAATTTTCCCATCGCAATTTTTGAGAGGCTCTTCCATATAAATAAGATCAATACCAGATACAAAGTCAGACATTGGAATATCTATAATATCATCTAGCCCAAACTTATCCAATAATTCTTGAGCCTTATTTTGTGGATTATTATTCTGCTTCATGTTTTTCTATTTGTTCTATAATGTCGATTAAATTCTTATCTTTAATAATTGCTAAAATATCCTCTTTGGAAAGTTTTTCAAAATTGTGATACAAAGCAAAAGACTGATTTTCAGACATCAATTGTTTGAGGTATGCGATCGGCTTTGCGGTATTTTTCTGGATAGCATCTTCGAAGTAATTTAAAACTTTTTCTATTAATGCATCATTAGCCTGTTTCTTGGCTTTTGCTTTAATCATAAATAGGAGTTTATTTCTTTTCTTTTTATACTCCTCTATATCATTAATATCCTCTTGTATAATCTCTTCAATTATATTCTTGTCAGCTTCTAAATAAAAATCTAGCAAAGCGTCTTCTATCTTCTTATTTACAGTCTTATTCATATGAATTGTCTTACTTTTGATTGAATTTTTAATAATCGTCTTCTTAATTTTTTCGTGATATTGAATATCGATTTAACGTCAATACCTAAATCATCTGAAATAATAGCAGGTTTATAAATCCCATCAACCCAACATGAAAATAAAAAGATTTCGTCATCATCAGCACCTTCCTGTTTTAGAACCCTTGTAATTTCTAAAATTTCCTCGTCAATATTCTCATTGCTTTCAGATAGATTATCTGGGATATCACGGCAATATACCTGTTTAGAAGAGAAGTAATTACTTATTTCACTTCTTAAGCAACCGAATAGATATTCTACAAAACTACACTTGGATTCATCCCAATTTCGTTTCCCTTCGAGAGACTTACAAATAACATCTTGTACAAAGTCAAAGGGTTCCTTTCCCTCCAAGACTTTGACATCCATCAATCTTATTTTCTCTTTTGCATATAGAATCATTCTATTTACAATGTCTTCCATATCATGGGATAAAATTGCCTCTTCAATTGTCATTATTCACTTTTTCTAATTTAATATGCTATCTAAAAAACAAAAAACGCCACTCAATGGCAAATTTAACAAAAAGCTTAGCATATGTTAGTATAGAAGAGGAGATTTCTCAAAAGCTGTTGAACTTTTAACAATTGGCAGTATTGATGTGAGAACATACATATCTCTGTCTCTATAAATGAATATCAATAAAACTATAATAGAATGAGTGTAACAAGTATTACTACAAAAAATCAAAACCTTTTATGGGCAATCTCTGCCGGAAGATGTGAATATAAAGGATGCAATAAAGTCCTACATAGGGATATCCTAACTAAAAAGAAATATAATAGTGCTTATATCGCCCATATAGTTGCAGATAAGCCTAATGGGCCAAGAGGTGACATTGAACGTTCAGGGTTACTCTGTGATGACATTAACAATTTGATGTTATTATGCAATGAACATCACAATTTGATAGATAAAGTAGATGTAGAGGGGCATTCAGAGATAAGATTGTTAGCTATGAAACAACAACATGAGGAGCGTATCAAACGAATAACAGATATTGCCTCTAACATGTCTAGTGAGATAATTCTTTATGGAGCAAACATAGGTGCAAACAATTCTCCTTTATCTTATCAATTGGCTCGGGAGGCTTTATTATACAATTATTATCCAGCAAATGATTATCCCATTGAGTTGGGATTAAGAAATTCCCCTTTCACAGATGATACAGATACTTATTGGACAGCAGAGGAAGCTAACCTTATTTTACAGTTTAATCAAAAAATCAAACATCGGCTGATGCAAGGTAATACAGACCACTATTCCATATTTGCCATTGCACCACAGCCGTTGCTAATAAAATTTGGAGTTCTATTAAACGATTTGAATAATGTAAAAGTATATCAAAAGCATAGGGAACCTTTTACCTGGGAATGGCAAACAATTCCTTCTGATATTGAATATATCCTTCACGAGCCTATTGAAAAAAGGAAAGTTCCTGTTCTCATATTGAGTTTGAGTGCAACAATAACACATGATAGAATACAAAAAGTATTAGGTGAGAATACAAGTATATGGGAAATCACAATAAATAGTACACCATATAACGATTTCTTGAAAACAGAAAGATTACTAACTGACTTTCGCCGCATTGTCCGACATACTTTTGATAAAATCAAATCGCATCATGGTTGTACGGAACTACACATTTTTCCTGCTATGCCTGTTTCTGCATCCGTTGAATTGGGTAGAGTATGGATGCCTAAAGTTGATATGCCTATGGTAATCTATGATGCAAATAAGGTAAAGAACGATTTTTATAAGACAATAACAATAAAATAAATATGCTGACACAAGAAGAAAAAAAACAATTCAGTGAAATTTTAGAAACACTCGGGCAAACATTGGACATCACAGAAACCCAATATAACGCCGCAGTTAGTAGTTATGGTGCAGTAGGTGAATGGCTTGCAAAACCAGAATCATCACTTGCTCCATATAAACCGGTCGTTCGTCCGCAAGGTTCATTCATGCTTGGAACAATGATTAAACCTATTTGTGAAGAAGACGATTTGGATATTGACTTAGTGTGTGAACTGACCGGCAAGAATCCACAGTGGACACAATATCATCTCAAACAAGTGGTAGGGAATCGACTTAAAGATAACGAAACCTACAAAAATATGCTTGATGAGGAGGGACGAAGATGTTGGACATTGATGTATTCCGATAGTGCGAATTATCACATGGATATACTTCCCAGCCTTGTTTGTAATGGATATAATATTGTGCTTGAAAAAGCCTTCTCGAATACAACATTGGATAAAGATTACGAATCATTGGCAATACGTATAACAGATAATAAGCAAAACAACTATTATACCGATACGATTGCCGAAAACTGGATGAAAAGCAATCCATTCGGTTATGGTAGATGGTTTTTCAATGCAGCCGATGTTTTATCATTACGTAAATCCATAATGTTGTCGGAAGCTGTAAATCCTGTTCCAAAATATAATAAAGAGAAGTTACCACTTCAGCGGGTTGTCCAAATTCTGAAACGACATCGGGATATGATGTTTAACGGAGATGAAGACAAACCCATATCCATTATTATTACAACTTTAGCTTCAAGGGGATATAACAAAGAAACATCTATCATAGATGCATTGACAAATGTAGTTTCCAATATGCGTAACTATATCGAAAGCCGCTATGATTCAAATGCCGGCAGGATGGTTAAATGGATTCCAAACCCGGTAAATCCTGAAGAAAATTTTGCAGATAAATGGGTCGAGCATCCTCAGAGGGAAAAGAACTTCTACAAATGGCTCGACCAAGTAGAATACGATGTACAAACAATTGTTCACAAACGAGGATTGCAATATATAGCTGAAGCAATGAAAAAGCCTTTCGGGGAACAAACTGTTACGAAAACGTTCTCCACTTTAGGCGAAAGGAATCTTAATCTTCGAGAAAGTGGAGCTTTGAAAATGGCAATAGGAACAGGTATTCTCAGTTCGGTTGGCTCTGTGACCGCTGCGACCCACAATTTTCATGGAAATGACTAAAAAGAAACGAATTTCAGTACATGCTCAGGGAGGAATGCTTCGACATTTCTTCCCTAACTCTACCTTGAAAATCGTTGGATATGATAAAGGGCTAATTTGGGTAGGAAAGCTTCAACCAACTAATTTAAGTATAACTTATGATATTAGGATAGAGTATAATATCGGATATAATCCCAATATATATGTAATTAGCCCCAATCCTTTGCCTTTGGCAAAGGATGCGACTAAACTTCCCCATACTTATAATCACGAAAAGCAGCATTTATGTTTATATCATAGACTAATGAATGAATGGAATGAACGTAAAATGATTGCAAAAACGATTATACCGTGGACGAGTGAATGGTTATTTCATTATGAAATTTGGGTAACCACTGGTACTTGGCATGGTGGAGGAATACATTAAAAGAATAATTTAAACTACAGAAAATATGAACAATAAGATTTTAACCGTTATTTTTTCTTCGTTATTACTGGTATCGTGTGCCTCAATACCTAAAGAAACTATAATCCTGTCGAAAACGATAGGCTCAGATTTGCAGATTTTGCATGACTCTCACCGAAATATGGTACAACTGTATTATAACAGAATTAAGCTCAATGTAAATACGTTCATCGACGATGTGTATGCTACATTCGTTATTCATCATGTTTTGGAAGCAGAGCTAAACCAGCATATAAGAGGGGAAGCATCCATATATGGCATTATAGAAAACGCTGGAAAAACGGGTGGTAAGGCTGAGACGAAAGAAGCCTTGAATGTTATGTTGGAATTTCAAGAAGCTGCGAATCAACAAATAAATGCAAAAAGGAATGAATTGCTTTTTCCTATATTAGAGCAAGAGAGAGAAATATTGAATGCAATTGACCAATCCTATCAAAATACAATATACGCCAATACGACCCTTACAGCTTACCTTGTATCGGTTCAGAAAATCAAAGAAAGTCAAAACGAAGCACTGAGCATAGTTGGCCTTAATGGTTTAGACACTACGGTTACTAACAGATTGGTCGAGTTGTCAGGATTTGTAGATATGGCTCTTGAAAAAGGGGAACAGATTGATATTAAAAGCAATGAGGCTCAACAGCAAATCGAAGATATAGTAAACAAAATCAAAGAATTAACTAAAAAAACAGCAAAATGAAAACAAACAGATTTTCTGAATCATTTGCGAATGCAGATGCAGTATTTAACGATATGTATGGTGTTGAACTAAAACTGTTAAAAGGATTATCAAAGGAAGAAATTGATGCGATCATACCAGCATCAAATAGTATGCAAACCTATCAAGCATTAGTTGAAGTTGTAGAGAAAGCTTCCAAAAATAATTTGGCACAAGCCCAACTTATATCTAAAATAAAAGATTTAGGTTCTTCAGCGATTAAATTGGCCCAAAAGATACCTGGCTGGGCTGCACTATTTTAGCATTAAGCGTAGCGTCAAAAAATCCGCTACACAAGAAAGATTTTCGACAGGAATCAATCCACCTGCATTGTTCGGATTGGAAATAAAATTTAAAAGTAATGGCTAAAAAAGTTACTGGAAAAATCGCTGCTAGTGCCGCTTCAAAAGTATTGAGAGATGGACGGACAAGTGCCGCAAGCAAAACCGCCGCAGGAAGTGCACTCTCTCAAAGAGAAAAAAGTAGAAAAAGAAAATAAGCAGCCCCAAAAAGAGCGTAGAGAGATTTATTTTGAGCTACGCTCTTTTAATATTTACTCTTCTTCTCGTCGTAAGCGTTAAATTAAACTGAAAGAAGAAACACCCGTTCCGTTTTTTAGCGAGAGTCACATTATTATATAAAGAAAAGACAATCTAGTTTTATGGGTCGTCTTTTTAGCTTCTTTTAGCTATTTACTACCGCCAACAAGAAGAAACAACTGAAAAGCTGCATGATTATTAATGAGTTAGCAACAATTTTCTTTAAAGGTCTGGATAATCTGATTGCCACGGCATGAAGCAACAAAGTGGCGGTCGTGTTAGGCCTTCAGGACTTTTCGCAATTGAAAAGGGATTACGGAGACAAGGAGGCTACTGTAATCATGTCAACTGTGGGTAATGTTTTTAGCGGTCAAGTGGTGGGTGAAACTGCCAAGACTTTGTCAGAAAGGTTTGGAAAAATCCTGCAAAAACGTGAGTCTGTTAGCATCAACCGCAGTGACACTTCCACTTCCATCAGCACGCAACTTGACAGTCTGATACCTGCCAGCAAAATCAGTACACTTTCGCAAGGGAGGTTTGTCGGTGCCGTAACGGACAATTTCGGAGAGACGATAGAACAGAAGATTTTCCATGCGCAGATAGTAGTGGATAATGAAGCGGTACAGAAAGAGACGGCGGCCTATCAACCCATTCCTGAAATCAGCAGCTTTCTGGACGAGGATGGTAATGATACAAGGAGCAGCAGATACAAGCCAACTACCGACAAATCAAGCAGGATATTGTGGAACTGGTGGAAAACGAACTGATCCGCATAGAGAATGACCCGGAACTCAAACATCTGTTGGGAAATAACGAAGAGGAACCGGGTCAGGCCTAAAACAGTGTCATAACAGTATGTTTCCCACGGCACATTACGGCAATCCCGGAAGCTACGCAGGCTTCACTTCCGTAGATTGCCGTAAAGAGCCGTTTTCAGGAAAGGATAAAAGCATGGCAGACACCCGGACAAGTCCGACCGGCCTGCCATGCTCCTATCTCTAATTGGGCGTTTTTACCATAATTATGGAAGTATAATACCATATCTCTTTCTTAATGCCTCATTATCTATAAAATTTAGATCATATTCAGAGGCGAAATATTTAAACGACAGATAAATAGAATTATAACAATATTGAAATGATTCATCTATTTTATTCATATTTTCAGGAGTATCCTGTTGCTCCATTTTAAAGGAGAAAGTTGAATAATGGACAAATTCAGAAAACTCTTTCCATAAATAATATGCTCTATCCCTATAAATCTTTATTTCACGAGAATGGTTGATTCGACCAACCAATGTATTGAAAGTCATAAATGACTTAAATTTAAACCTTGTAATCTCTTTAAAATATTTCTTGTTTTTATCTTTATTAACAAATTGATTTTTTACTTTTTCCACTTCTTCTTGTTTTAAATAAAAAGGGTATTTACCATCAAAATGTTCATAATTAGAATCCGTTAAGTTTTGCAAAGAAACAAAACAATGTTTATATGCTTCGGCATTAATTTTAATAATCTCTTCTTCCTTATTGTTAGAAAGTTCCAAATACATAAGATGCATGAAATCATCCAATAAACTCCTAAGAATAATATATGGCGTTGATATATATTTGCTTTGCCTATTTTTCAGAATTGTAGATAAGTCTAACAATAAGAGGGCTTGTTTTTGTAAAATACCTAAATAATAATCCTGCATATCTTTTTCATCTTGACATTTACCTTGTAGCTGTTCAAGATTACTATTGGCTAAGTCTGAAATTATTTTAGCTAAGTGAGATAAGTTATTTGTATCCATTTGATATATTTTATAAAAATATTCATGTACAAATATACCAAAAAAACAATAACTTTTTGACTTTTATACTATTAGTTTCTGAATTGCAATCTCTAAATCTTATTTGTATAACTCGCCAAGAAATGCCAAATGCCGCCATTCATTCCCACTGCGTCCTAAACCATAATAACCTATCAATTAAACCTCTACATTCGCACCGACGGGCTAAAGTTTACCCGGTATTGATTAATTATTGTATCACTTAAATTATTGATTTTATGGCTAAGAAAAAGCAAGAACAACAAGAACAGAGTCAGGACGAGCATGTAATGGTCATCCTTGACAAGCGAACGAACAAGACCGCAGTCGTTTCTAAAATGAACGAGCAGGACGGCAGTCTCGAAATCGTGCCACCCGACAAGAAGAACAGCGGCAGCTTCCTCAAACTGGATCGTACTTCACCGCTGGAACTATTCTTCACGAATTTCAAAAACCAGTACGAAAATCCCACGAGTTTCAGTTTTTTCCTTGTACCTCTCGTACTTTTGGAAAAGACACTGAATGCCGTTATCCAGATCCGGAAAGGGGAAGACCCCGGAGCAGACGGTAAAAAACTGGTGGAGAACAGCGAACTCAACGATGAAGGGCGTATCGCCAAACTTGCCCGAAGGTATAAGTTCGACGAACACCAGCTCCCGTGGAAAGAACTTGCCGCATTGGGAGTTGACAAGCAATTACTCTTTGATAACCACTGCATGGGTGAGATGCTGAAAGGTAGAATTACCTCTATGGCTTTTCCCATCAGCAAGGAAGTGAACGGAGAAAAGAAGGATATGGGAGAAGCCTGTTTTCTCTGTGTCAAAGGGGAGGACGGCAAGGTGCAACTGAAAACTCTAAGTAGGCTCGACAAACCGCAGTACGACCTGCCCGCCTATAAAGGAGTATTCACGGACGAGGAAAAGCAGTCGCTTAAAGACACCGGGATATTAGGGACAATCAAAGAGATGAAAGATACCCATACGGGAACGGTCTGCAACTGTTATGTATCCTTTCATGAACCGAGCAACCGTATCATCACCATGCCGGTGGATGCCATCAAGATACCCGATTATATCTACGGAAAAAGGCTGGATGACAAACAGAAGCAAATCCTTGCGTCAGGAGGCCAGCTTCCCATCAACGACATACAGCGTAAAAATGACACGCTGCTTTCCGGCGTTGCTTTCGTCGATCCGAAAATAATGGATATCGCATTCAAGCAGTCCGGCGAACAATTGAAAGTCAACGATACTATCATGGGTGCCAGAATTACACCTGAACAGAAGAAGATGCTCCAAAACCATGAAATGGTGTTCGTTGAGAATATGCGCTACAAAGGCAGGGTATTTTCCGATGATGTACGTTTCAGCAACAAGAGCAACCAACTATTGATAGGACGCAACGCCCGTGAATACAAGCCGAAGTTGGATGAACCGAAAAAGGGCAAACAACAAGAAACCAAGCAGACACCCCGGCATGTTGCTACCATTAAGTCTAAAGGCAAGAAAAATAGTTTTTCTGTCGTATAGCCGACAGGGAACCGGCTTACTCAATTTATATACCCGATTGTCGTTATGGATGTCGGGTATATATTTAATGTATCATCTAATAACCCCATAATTATGGAATTGAAAAAACAAAAGAATATCCAGTCTTCTCCGGGGCATTCCGAATATAAATCCTTTTATAAATCAGTCGGAGGAAATGAAGGAGAAAAATGTAATTATCCGACACGTTTAGACCTTTACGGAAAAGGCTGTTATCATGATTGTTCCTATTGTTATGCAAAATCATTGTTGAACTTCCGCAAACTATGAGATGCGGAACATCCGGCAGTAGCAGATATTAATAAGGTATTAAAGGTTATCCGTAAAATCCCATCCGGTTCCATCGTCAGGCTTGGAGGTATGACTGACTGTTTCCAGCCCATTGAAAGCCGCTGCCACGTAACCTATGAAGCTATAAAGGAACTGAACAAACAAGGTATCGGCTATCTGATAGTTACCAAATCATCAATGGTGGCTGATGATAAATATATCAGATTAATGGACAAAAAACTTGCACATATCCAAATATCCATAACAACGATGGACGATGACCTGTCACGGACATATGAAAGAGCCTGCGTGCCGTCACAAAGGATAAATGCGCTTGAGAAATTACAGCAACATAATTTTGACGTATCTTTAAGATTATCACCTTTTATTCCGCAATACATAGATTTCAAAAAATTGAATACAATCAAATGTGACAAAATATTAGTGGAATTTCTAAGAGTGAATACCTGAATAAAACAATGGTTCAATATTGACTATTCAGAATATACTTTCAAACAAAGTGGTTATCAGCACCTGCCACTTGAACTGAAGATTAAATACCTCGAACAAATCAGCGGATTTAAGCAGTTGACTGTTTGTGAAGATGTGACGGAGCATTACGAATACTGGAAAAACAAAATAAATCCGAATCCCCTTGATTGTTGCAATCTCAGCAAAAAATAATCTTAATATAGGTACTTTTCCCACGGCACATTGCTGTAACCTGCGGAAGTGAAGCCTGCGTAGCTTCCGCAGGTTACAGCAATGTGCCGCTTTTCAGGAAAAGACAAAGGCACGGCTGGTACCCGGATAAATCCGACCTTGCCAGCCGTTCCCTTGTCTATGGGGAATGGAACACATCATTCTTCTTCCTCAAAGGAAAGCTCTTCAACCTGCCTGTTTATTGCCTTGCAATCAATCGTATCCTTCAAATTGATTATATCCACAATCGAATAATGCCTTGTCCCGTTCTCTTCTTCCGCAAAACGTAACCGTCCGCTCAAACGTTGTTTCTCAATCTCTGCCGGATTGAGATTTATCAGTTCGCAGACTTCATCGGGCAGCATGGAAAGCGCCACATCATTTTCCTGACAGATATGTTGCAGGACGGCCAACATGTTCAACGACTTCTTATAACTTCTCACGAGTGCAGCGAAAGAACCGCTTTCAATTTTAATCATCTTTTTCATAACGCTTATTTTTTAGAGTGTTCTTCTTTTTCCAGTAACATGGCACGGAGTACGTCCGAACGGCGGTAATATATCTTCCCCTTGTCTCTGTGAAAGGGAAGTGTCCCATCATTGCGCCGTCTTAAAAGTGTCCTGTCCGACATCTTGGTGAGCAGGCGCACGCCTTTTGAATCCAGTATCTCGCTGTCCGGCAAATTATGTACGGCAGGAGCCAATAATTTTTCAATGTTGGTAACTTTAGCAAGTATGGCACTAAGCATGTGGGCTGTTTGTCCACCCGGTGCAGTTCTTCTGTTATTCATATTGACCTTATTTTTATTGTTTATGGTGCAATACTACGGAGATATTATAAGGCCATTGGTTACTCAACCGTTGAGCAACCGACAAAAAAAGACAGAAAACGCCAATTGGAGACAAAAAAATAGCCGGGAGGCACTGTCCCCGGCTATTCTATGGTAAGTAAGCATCAATGAGTTACACTCTAAATTCTTAATATATTAATAATCAGATTCATACAAAAATATTTAGCAGTATATTTTGTTCTATTCCAAATTTTGCCTACATTTGTATATGAGTTATTTGAAACTATGCAAAGCAGTGTAACCCGAAGCAGGACTTCCATCACTAAATCGTTACCTGCATCTTTTAAACTCTCTATATTTTCTTTATTTTCAGAGAGTTACATTAAAATACATTGTTTTATGAGGTAAAACAGAAGTTTTTGTATCAAAATCAAATGCTCCTTCTGTTATCAATTCCTCATCAGATTGAGATATAGATTTATAGCCCTTGGCATTAAGCAATCTTGCTAATTCATCTGCTATTTTTCCTGTTTTGAGTTCAACTTGTAAGTATTCATCATCATCAAAATTAAAATTATCATCTATTCGCGCCTGGACATAATTGGGAGTATCGGCCACCTCTCTAATATATTTAGCGGTTAGTGGAAATGTGAAAACAATGGCATGAGAAAATCGCCTGCTTTGCCTTTGATCTAAATGGGATATGCTGACACATCGTATCAATTCTGCTCCTCTTTTTTTTAATAGAGTTTCTATTTCCCGATTTAAATATTTCATTTCTATCCATTTACTTTAATTCTATTCCCGGCGCGTGTTCCCAAAAGAATAATCGTTGTATAGACTATTATCGCAATTATATCAATGCCTAAATTGTCCATTTACCTCCCATCATCAAAGTTGTAATCACAATAACAAATAAACGAATCAACAGGATTACACAAATCAACCATGCAGCAAACCTCACTTGTTCTTGTTTTTTATAAAATGCCATGATAATAAACATAATACCAAAAACAAAATTCTCAGCTGTAATTATATGCCAAATATATTTGAATGTCGTTACAGTTGTTATATCTAATTCCCCGGTATATAGAGCTGGAAGTAAGACTTGTTGTCCATTCAATTCATGCGTTATAGAAAATAGAATCGCTAAAAATCCAGCAACGAAATAATAGTAATTAATCTTTTTCATTTTACTTTAATTTTGAAAAGGAAAGACTTCATTTCATAACAATTATACACCATTGAATTTATCTCCCTCTCGATATAATAAGAATAGAATACCTTGATATATTAATCAACGATAAGTAATATCCAGTATCCCAAAAATTTCGAAATAATCTTGCTTAAATGGACTGGCAGTTCTTAACTATTCTATAAAACAGCCAAAAATATTTTGAATTTCTTCATTAACAACGTACGAATACTTTGGCAATATACTCGAAAGCTTCCCTTCCACCAATTTATTTATAAGCATAAAGTTTTTTTAGGTGACATTAACAATCAGATCGAAACCTTGAATCATACTGAGTGATTTGAGTTTTCCATTTCTTTATCATCTTCTGACCTGAATAACTATTTTTATCCTTTATTATATCACCTGATTTTGGACATCTATTTGTATTTTTTAATAAAAAAATGAGATAGTTTGTTATGAAAATATAGTTAAATTTGCACCCCGTAATAGTTTTTGATAAAAATCAAGTGTCCTATCGATAAAATAAGACACTAATAATGAGCGAATTTATGTTTATTGATTCATAACCTATACGCCTCACAGGTTTGCCGTATTCATATTAAACATTTATATTATTTATAACTTAATTAAAAGCTATTTATCTTATGCTGAAACAGTTTTTACAAGTACTGCTTCTTCTGGTGTGTGCTGTTTACCCGTACAGCCTCCATGCCAAAATGTTGACTACAGAAGAAGCTGCTGAAGCCGCTGCTAATTTTTTTAATGCTGGTAACATTTCGCGACTAAGCTCTCCCAGTGCTTTTGAATTGGTGTATACCTCACAAAAAAGTGACGGAACACCTATTTATTATGTATTTAATGCCAAGGATGGACAAGGATTTATCATCATATCGGCTGATGACAAGGCAATCCCGGTTGTTGGATACTCCTATGAGTCTTCATATGTGCCAGATGAAATATCTGATGTCACTACAATGATGCTTAACAATGCTGTAAAACCGGTTGGAAATAATATCACCGAGCTTCGCAAGCGTGTAAGTATGCAAACTTCACTGACAAAGTCTATCAAAACTCCGGAATGGAGTCAGGAAGCTCCATTCAACAGTCAGATACCTAACCGCCGCCTTGTAGGTTGCGTTGGTACTGCCATGGCTACCGTTATGAAATATTATAATTACCCCTCAATGGGTAATGGCTCACTTGACGGTACTGATTTCAATACCCAATATGATTGGGGTAATATGAGAATGGATAACTATCGTTCAGGATATTCTACAGCCGAAGCTGATGCTGTGGCTACACTGATGGCTCATTGTGCTATATCAATAAAAACAGATTTCGGAATGTATGGTTCGAGTGCCTTTGAAGTACGTGTTCCTGCCGCCCTTATATCATTTTTCGGATATGACCCAGGGGTATCCTATAAAAAGCGTTCGGAAACCGACCGTACTGTATGGGATGCCATAATTGTTGACGAGATCAATGCCGGACGACCAGTGATCTATAGTGGTCAAGATGTCTCAGTAGGTCATGCTTTTGTGTGCGACGGATATGAGATAAAAGGTTCAGTACCTTATTTCCACATCAATTGGGGCTGGGGTGGTTCGGCCAACGGTTATTTTTCTTCCGACGCTCTCAACCCCACTGTAAGTACATCACACAGTTTCAACGACCAGACCACTATCATCTATAATATCAAACCTGCCGAAACAACAGTCAAGTGGTCACCTGTTCATATCACAGCCGACGAACGTCAGATCGGTATAACTTCCGACGCAGTAGATATCAACCCTGGAATGAAGTTCAGCATAAGAGCAGGTGCCTTTAAAAACGTTTCATATGAAAATTTCTCAGGAAAAATTTCTGTGGCTCTTTTCTCTGCTAATGGGAAATTGAAAACATTACTGCATGATGGTAAAGGGCTATCACTTCAAGCAATGCAGGTGATGATGCCAAGACTTTATTCTGATTTTACATGTTCGGTACCTGCCGAAACCGTTGTCGCTAACGATGATATAATCCGTATGGTCACTATAGCCAACGGCTCTGACGAGTGGTTGCCCGTTACCGGCGACCTCATCACAATAAATGAGATTAAAGCAAAAAACAATTCCATACCGTATTTTTCAATTGACATACCGCTCAACGTAGACGGAGCTATCATATCGTATGCCGATGTAAAAGTAATCAAAGGTCGCGACTACACATTTAAAGTCCAATCCGCTTCCCCTGACAAGGTTGTTACAGTCAAAGCAAACGGATTCATCCTGACTCCAAGTGCCGATAATGTTTACAAAATTGAAAATGTCACCACTGACCAGCAAATCCGTATTATCGTACAGTCAATGGAGGATGTAGTGAATAAACGTAATCTATGGGTAACTGCCGGTAACCTTGAAAAGCTTATCAGTGAAGCCGATGCCGGAACGATTAAGGAACTGACACTTTATGGAACGATCGACGTCCGTGATTTCACATTTATACGCGAACGTATGAAGCTAACCATGCTTGATATTTCTGGTGTGAACATAGTAGCCAATGGTTCGAATCCTGCTAACGCTATCCCCACTAAAGCATTCAGTGGCTACCATTCGTTACAACATATTAAGTTGCCAAAGTCTCTCACCATTTTGAAAAATGGCTGTTTCAATGCCACTGGTCTGCAAAAAATCGAAATTCCGGCATCAGTGGGTACTTACGAATACAATATATTCTTAAATTGCAGTAATCTGAGAGAAGTCATTGTACGCCGTCAATCGCCGGCATGGATCAACTGGTGTGTGTTCACAGGAACACCTAAATCTAAACTTGTAGTACCGGTTAACGCAAAAACAGCATATTCGTCAAAGGAGAACTGGCAGGATTTCAAAGAGATCGTTGAAGAAAATCCTGTTCCGGCTTCTTCCTATATGATTGTTCTTGAGGAGACAGAAGGTGTAAAGATCACTCCTGATTCCGAAAGTCTTGAAGTGACACCCGGTTCATTGTTCTCATTCACCGTTGAAACTGACAATCGTTTTGGTGATGCCAGAATGGAAGTTTTCGCCAATACAACCAAATTGAATGCCGGAACTGATAACAGATATACCATCACCGTCAACGCCAACACTATGATTCACGCTAATTTTGTTCAGCCACAACCTACTACTCGCATATCTTCGTGGAAGTTAACTGATTCAAGGGGTGGTGTAGGACTGGTAACCGACGCAATCAATGTTATTTCCGGCAAGACATTTACCATACGTGCCAACGCATTGGCTATTCCTCAGGATGACGCCTTAATGTTCTATGCTGCCGTACTTACGGATGCTAATGGTGCTATTAAAGAATTCATTTCGCCTGTGTTTACTAACTCAGGAACGAATTACGGCGACCTGCCATGTAGCTTCAGTTGTCAGGTGAAAGAAGCTTCGGTACGTGAGGGCAATCTTGTACGTGTCGCAACTTCGTACAACAAGAAAGAATGGCATCTCGTCAAAGGAATAAATGAAAACGTAAAAGATTCAATCAAGGCTGTAGGTAATGAGGTGTTGTACCACAAGATCACTATGCCATCTTCTGTTCAGGGAGCCACTATCCAGGGGGCTATTGATCAGATCGTCCATGGTATGGACTTTACATGTAAGATCATGCCGGTTTCTGTTGCCGACGCAATAACGGTGTCGATCAATGGTAAGATTGTGGCTGATCGTCAGGGAGTAGCCCAAATAAAGGTTGAAAGTGTACGTGAAGATCTTGACATAGCCATACAAGTAGTGGCTGCCGGAGACGAAACTTATACAGCTATGAACCTCCATGCAGGAGAGCTTGCATCAAAAACTTCCGAAGTTTTCCCTTCACGACTCAAACTAATGGGTGAGATGAATGCCTCCGATTTTGCGACATTGCAGAAGAATGCAGATAAACTTGTAGCTCTTGACTTGACCGATGTGACAATAAAAAGTCTGCCCACTCCAAACTCACTGCCTACAAATGCTTTTGCAGCATCAAATCCGATGGGAAAAACGGCTCTGTCAACAATCCTTCTGCCTAAGAATCTGGAGAGTATAGAAGAAAATGCATTCTATCGTTGTATCAATGTAAAAGAAATTACAATTCCGGAAAAAGTAGCTTATATTGGAAGTGGCGCTTTCGCAGCATGCATTAAACTTGAAAAGATAGTTGTTCTGTCAAAAACTCCGGTACCATTGAAAAGTAATCCATTCCCAACGAATACTCAAATAACCCTTGAAGTGCCCAAAGGTACTGAATCGGCATATACGAACAGTGAATTCTGGAAAGAACTCCAACATACAACTTCAAAAGTATTCTATAACATTCAGATTGACCCGGACAGAACTTTCCAATATTCGGAAAGAGAACCATTGACCCAAATTGAGGGACCTGTAGGAAGTGCAACTAAAACTGTAATGCTTGGCTTGCCCAATTTTAAGCCAACCTCTTATAAACCCAATCCGACCTACCGTCCTGGAGTTGCATTTAAACTTTATGACAATAAACAAGATGTAACAAATCAGCTTGATCCACTCGATCCCACTGATTTCTTCAATCCCGGCGGTTATTATCTAGTGAAATTCTATGGTAATGTAACAGATCCGAAATATCTATCTTGTCCGCAAAACCATATCATTGACGTGGTGTTCCATTATGATATCAAGGTCAAAGATGTGTCCGGAAAATCTAAAGTCAACTTTGTAAACCTTAATGAGGTAAATGTATGGAATGGTGTCAATATGGCTCTGTTTGTTCAAGGTTCTAATGAACGTAAAACCCTCTACAAGGAAGGTTGCGATTACAAATTTACGGTCGTTTCCGAAACTCCGAATATGACTCCTAAAGTCAAAATAGCCGGTGAAGTTGCTCTTCCAGATGAAAACGGTATTTATGTGATCACTAACCTACAGTCGGATATGGAAGTTGAAATCACGATGGTTCCTGTTGAAGGTGCGGTTCTTAAACCGGAAGAAGTGATCCATATTGATAAAGAAGAAGCCGATGGGATTGTTGAACTCGGATTGTCGGGAGAAATGACCGATAAGGCCTTTGAACACATACGTGAAAACTTCACGTCTTTGGAAACCATTGACATGTCTGCCATTGAAAACAGCGAAATACCTTCAAATGCATTTGCCGGAATGGAAAACCTCACAAATGTAGTGATTCCGGAAAACGTTACCTCTATAGGAAAAAATGCGTTCGCCGGCTGTTCGCAACTCGAATCGCTAACACTCAATTCGGTCGATGCGATAGACGCCGGAGCTTTTGACGGATGTTCTTCGTTGACGAGTATCACGCTTTTTGGAAACTCACAGTCTGACAAGGATCAAAGTTCTACCCGTGTACGTAATACCACAGGCATAAACGATCAATCGTTTGAGGGTATAAACCCCAACTGTATAATATATCTTGCAGAAGGTTTGGAAAAATCAATCTCTTCAAAATCAAACATTGTGATCAACAGTGGTGGTTCACGCGTGGCTTCAACCGACATTGTCCTCACTGACGGTTTTGCTTTCAATGCTCCGGCAAGTTTTAATCTCGGTGAAAAAAATATCTCACTGTCAGTCAAACTGAACTACCCAACCGGAAATGAAAGTAAAGAATGGAAAGGTATAGTCTTACCGTTCGTACCCAAGTACATGTCGGATGGAAAAGGTAATGACTATACGATTGGTACTTCGGGTAACCATACAGTCAGTATATTATCATTCAACGAAGACGCTATAATACTTGAGAACCAGCCCTCGATTGAAGCTAATAAACCTTATATGATACATCTTAACGGAGAAGTGGATGATACTGTCGACTTTACATTCCGTGCGAATGGTAGTCCTGCCACACAAGCAGACGAATCGCTTATGTTTGACGTACCTATGACTCCGGTGGCAGAATCTATCACAAAAGCGGGTAAGGATTTCACTCTGTTTGGTAACTATACTTCCACCAACGTTGCTCCAGACACATACTTACTTGATGATGAAGGTTACAGCTTTAACCGTATCGCCGATGAAGAAACAGACCTTATGATCGCGCCTTTCTCGGTTTATGCTAAGGCTAATACTTTCGGAGTCGAAGATTCATTCGAAGTTGGTAAAGTAAACATTACAGGTACTGACAACCAGACACTCCCTCAAGGAGAAAAAATAAAACTTATCAAAGAAGGTTCAAACCTTGTGATAATTTCGGATGTGGAACAAGATATCGACATATTTGCCATCTCAGGTATACCTGTCGTATCAATCTCCGTTAAACCCGGTTCTAACACGGTTACCCTTAATCCGGGTGTTTACATAATCGATGGTATTAAAGTGATTTTCTAATCATAGCCTATCCGACAAATACGGATTGAAAAATAATAAAAGTTGGTTATAAAGGTTTTTCAAACCTTTATAACCAACTTTTATTATTTTCTTAGAGCCTATACGTAATTCGATATTTACACAGATATTATATCCTCTTTTGCCATCGTACTGGCAAGACTTTGCCAACCTATTGGCAACACCTTGCCATCACATTGGCAGAGTCCTGCCAATGTGATGGCAAAAAGTACATTATACTATAGCCAGTTCTACCACTCATAGTCCTCTATATAATCATCAAATACAATCGGCTCGGTCAGCCCATACTTTTTGAAAATATTCACCACACTTTGTTGCTCGGCAGGTGAGAGTAAGCGCTCTCCTTTACGAATACGATAATATGTTCTTTCACTGAATCGATTTATCAGTTGAGGAATAACTTCCCGTATTTGCTTTTGAGTCAGATTCTCTATGATATTCATAAAACCTTTGGCAAAGCGAACTTTGGTACTTGAACGATAATAAGGGCAATCTTTTTTCAAAGTAGCTTGATGCTTCGGATTGATAATCATTAAAAACTTTATACTATCAGCAGCTTCCTGTGCAACTAATTGCCTCAAACAAGTAGACGCCCGAGGACATTGATAATTAATGCACAGAGGATAGTCTTGTGGAACTTCCGAAAAACGATCTATTTCTTTTGTCTTCATAATTTTATTATCACCCGGCATTATTGTAATATTCCGGTTACAAACAATCACTAATACAAAGATAAGTGTATTCTTTCTTTATTCTATCATTAAATGAGTATAAAAGAAAACTTAGCTAAAGTAAAACTACACCATTCCCAATAATAAAACAGTATCTAACCTCTATAATTATTTCCATCATTAAAGATTAATTTTACCTTTGTGGAACAAAAACAATAATTTATAGCCATACTATATGAGGTCAATGAATATAACCAGGGAAGAAATGTGGGCAAAGCAGCATCTATCAGCATCAGACATTGATTACTGTCTTTGGGAACGTGACAAAAGCATGCTTCACCGCATGTCTAAACTAAGTCACAACTGTACATTTGTTGTTGATGTTTATAAATGCAGGTATGCTTTCGCATCCTCCAACTTCGTAGATTTACTGGGATATGACAGCCACAAGATAGCCACATTGGAAAGACAAGGTGATTATTTAGAATCACGCATTCATCCTGATGATTTATCACAACTAAAACGGTTGCAGGTTGATCTTGGTAAGTTTATATTCAGTTTACCTATCGAACAAAGGAATGATTACTGTAATATCTATAGTTTCCGGGTACGTAATGCCAGACAACAATATATACGAGTTATCAGCAAACAGCAGGTTTTAGAACAGGCTCATAACGGAAAAGCCTGGCTCATAATAGGAAATATGGATATTGCCCCCAATCAAAAGGAATCCAATCAAGTAGATTGTGCTGTACTAAATCTTAAAAACGGAGAAATATTCTCTCCCTCTCTATTATCAACAACACAAATAATTCTGACGCAACGTGAAACCGAAATCTTACAGTATATTCAGAAAGGGCTTCTAAGTAAAGAGATAGCTGACAAACTTTGTATCAGTATCCATACGGTTCATATCCATCGGCAGAATCTATTACATAAATTAGGTGTACAAAATTCTATTGAAGCCATTAATACCGGATTGAAACTGGGGCTGTTGAGTTAAATCTCATATCGACACATCATGGCATCCATTCTACAATGCCTGTAACCGGATGCTCTTGCCGCCATACCTCAAATTCCGCATAACTTCTTACTCCATCCCGAATAACAGCCTGATAATATTCTATCCCTATAATCTTTTCCGTTTCAGGAGTTTCATACTTCAATTTCAAAATAGCCAGTCTTGTTTCGTCAGTCAAAACAGCTCTCAAACGTTCCGCCACTTTTTCAAAATAGCCATCATATCGGGAACCTTTCCGGATATGAATCATATCAATCTGCCAAAGTTCACTCTCAGAATCCTGATACCAGGCATGCCACTCCACACAGGCTTCAACAGTATGCAAAAGATTTACACACTCCATCTTCTTTATAGCTATATTTTCTGAAAGTTTCGCCATTGCCCGGAAACTGTCAGCCAGGCTCAAAGGCGAGGTATAAATATGCAAATCAATATCCCGGTGTTTCATTAATAACCCTGTACTCAAGGAACCCACCAAATTCACTTTTGCACCAATACTTTCCCATATCGGGATAACACCGGTACTCTCTATTATCTCCCAGGCTTTTTGCTGGTTCCGTCCCGCCATATCAAGAATATCCATCTTTCCGCATTTGAAATAAAGTATACAAAAGTAGAAAAAAGGCTGGATATATAGCTATAAATAACTATTTATCGCCCCAATGGAATGAACTAACTTTGCTGTCTTTTCAGACCGTTTTAATATAATAATGAAAGAGTTATGGTATTTAATAAAACAGAAGAGCAAGAGAAAGAATATTTGCAGGAGATAATTAATACCCTCAACGACGTGATTAATAATACGAGTGTATCAGTGAAAGAACACGTAGATACACTACAAGAGTACAAAGAGTATTTATGGTCAAATAAAGATATTGATCCACATGAAATTCGTTCTATGAGAGAAAGTATCTTAAATCATTTTGCATTGGGTGAAAATGTGATTGACAAGCGCAAAAGACTGAATAAAATAGTAGACAGTCCTTACTTCGGCCGGATAGATTTTAAAGAAGAAAGGAAGAAAAGCCAGACGACAATACCGGTTTATATAGGAATACACACATTTTATGACACCAACAAAAAGATAAACCGGATATATGACTGGAGAGCTCCCATCGCAGGCATGTTTTACGACAATGAACTGGGGAAAGCTACATATTCATCCCCTTTGGGTGAAATAAGCGGAGAGATTTTACTGAAACGTCAGTACCATATCCGTAATGGCAAAATGGAATATATGCTTGAAAGCTCTCTGACTGTACATGACGATATTTTACAGAAAGAACTAAGTTCGAACGCTGATGATAAAATGAAAAACATTGTCACAACCATTCAGCGGGAACAGAACCGCATTATTCGTAATGAAGATGCACACGTACTTATCATACAAGGAGTTGCCGGATCGGGTAAAACCTCCATCGCCTTACATCGCATCGCTTATCTTCTTTATACACTGAAAGGAGATATTTCCTCCAAAAACATATTGGTGGTTTCGCCCAACAAAGTTTTTACCGATTACATCTCTAATGTACTCCCGGAACTTGGTGAGGAGACTGTTCCCGAAACCAGTATGGAATATATTCTTTCGGATGTACTCGGTCACAAATATAAATACCAGAACTTCTTTGAACAAGTAACAGAATTACTTGAAAAGCCTACAGAAGGATTTATCGAAAGGATACAGTATAAGGCTTCATTTGATTTCATCTCACTCCTCGATAAGTTTATTCTATATATGGAAAATAACTATTTCAGAGCAACAGACGTAAAACTAACCAGACACATCACTATTCCGGCCGAATTTATTGATGAACAATTCAGGCGATTCAGCCGCTACCCAATGCGCCAACGTTTTGAGACGATGACCGATTATATTCTGGAAATGATGACAATCAAATACAATTTTACAGTTACTACCGCAGAGAAAAATCTGTTGAAAAAAGAAGTAAGAAAAATGTTTGCCGGCAATAATGATATTCAGGTCTATAAGAACTTTTTTGAATGGGCAGGAAAAAGCGAAATGTTAAGGATGCGCAAAAGTCATACGTTGGAATATTCTGATTTAGCTCCTTTAGCATACCTACATATAGCATTGGAGGGAAAAAAAACTCACAGTCATGTCAAGCATATCCTGATAGACGAAATGCAAGATTATTCTCCTATACAGTATAAAGTCATTCAAAAACTTTATCCTTGCCGGAAGACGATTCTGGGTGATGCATCCCAATCAGTCAATCCCTATGGCTCATCCACTGCTGATATGATTCAAAGAGTATTTACAACGGGAGAGGTGATGAAACTATGCAAAAGTTATCGTTCTACTTTTGAAATTACCTGTTTTGCACAAAAAATTCTGCTCAATGAAGAGTTAGAACCTATCGTAAGACATGGTAAACAACCAGTGATTCTTCAATACAGAAATACAGAAGAAGAGATATCCGGTATTACAGATTTAATATTCACTTTTAAGAAATCAAATTATAAATCACTTGGGATTGTATGTAAAACAGAAGTTCAGGCAAAATCCCTTGCAGAAAAACTTCAGACATACATAGAAAATGTTTATTTCCTGTCGAACCAAAGTTCGGCTTTTGTAAAAGGTATCCTCATCACTTCGTCGCACATGGCGAAAGGACTGGAGTTTGACGAAGTTATTATACCACAGATGAATGATAGAAACTATTGTTCGGCAATTGATAAAAGTATGCTTTATGTAGCAGTGACAAGAGCTATGCATAAATTAACAATAACCCATTGTGGAAAGTTAAGTAAATTTATTCCTTAAATTCAGGTAACTCTTCTTAGTATTGATTATATTTCAGCTGGATTACAAATAGGGTTTTAAAAGCAAAAGACCAGACAGAAAAAGGACGATTCCCCCCTTACAGAAGAACCGTCCTTTTTATTATTTCAAGTATATAACCCCTTCTTTATTAAAGAGCACCTACTTCTTTCAAAGCTGCATTTGTTTTGCGAACAGCCTCAGCACTTGCTTTGAACTTAGCCATTTCTTCTTCGTTCAACGGAAGTTCCACGATTTTCTCGATACCGTTCTTACCCAGAATTACAGGTACTCCACAGCAAAGATCGTTTTCCCCATATTCACCTTCCAAAGCTACAGAGCAAGGAATCATCTTCTTCTGATCACGGATGATAGATTCCACTACAAATGCTCCTGCTGCACCCGGTGCATACCATGCAGAAGTACCCAATAGTTTAGTCAGTGTAGCACCACCTACCATTGTGTCAGCCGCAACTTTCTCCAACTGTTCTGCTGACAGGAAGTTAGAAACCGGCATACCTTTGTAAGTAGCAAAACGAGTCAAAGGAATCATAGTAGTATCACCATGACCACCGATAACCATACCTTCTACTTCGTTAGCATTGCAACCCAAAGCCTGAGACAAGAAATATTTGAAACGTGAGCTATCCAAAGCACCACCCATACCAATGATACGATTCTTGGGTACACCCAAAGCTTTCAGTGACAAGTAAGTCATTGTATCCATCGGGTTAGAGATAACTACGATAATAGCGTTAGGAGAATATTTCAGGATGTTTTCAGCTACTGATTTCACGATACCAGCATTCACACCAATCAGTTCTTCGCGAGTCATACCCGGTTTACGAGGAATACCAGAAGTGATAACAACAACGTCAGAGTTTGCAGTCTGAGCATAATCATTGGTGCAACCAACAATGGTAGTGTCGAATCCCAACAGTTGAGCTGTCTGCATCATATCCATTGCCTTACCTTCTGAAACGCCTTCTTTTACGTCCAGCATTACTACTTCGTCTGCTACTTCATTGAAAGCAAGTACATTTGCACATGTAGCACCTACGTTACCTGCGCCTACTACGGTTACTTTTGACATAATACTTATATTTTAAAAAGTTGATAATTAGTTCTATCTTTTTGCGACGACAAAAGTACAACGATAATCGTTATTAAAGAAATATTTCCGTAATAATTTTAGTTAAAGAGACAACTCCTGCCAATATGTAGTTGTACTAATACTTCTCTTTTATTAAATCAGTAGTTACACTTCATCCGAGTGCCAATCGTACTCCGTCCGAATAACAGCTACAATTCATCCGATTATTAACTTACGTGTTCAGGAAAAGAAAACTTAAACAAACTCTTAAAAGAAAAAACTACGTGAAACGCTGTGTTACTATGTAGTGAAATGATTAAATTTGCGGCGAATTATCATCTAACTAAAGAAACATGAATAAAAAGACCCTGCTCATTATCGCCGTATCGGTATTGGTGATTGCTCTTGTCGGCATCACGTATCTACTGTTCACCGAAAAGCAGAATAATCGCGAACTGGTTGAAGAATTTGCTCTTGAGAAAGAGGATCTGGAAAACGAATATACCCGTTTTGCCCAGCAATATGATGAACTGAAACTTACAGTATCCAATGATTCACTGTCCGTCTTATTAGAGCAGGAGCAAATTAAAACCCAGCGTCTTCTTGAAGAGCTACGTACAGTCAAGAGTAGTAACGCCACTGAAATTCGCCGTCTGAAAAAAGAGTTAAGCTCGTTACGTAAAATTATGATTGGCTATATCAACCAGATTGACTCACTCAATAAACTGACCAACCAACAGAAACAAGTGATCGCTGAAGTAACACAGAAATATAACGCTGCTTCACGCCAGATAAACAATCTGTCGGAAGAGAAGAAGAATCTGAATAAGAAAGTAACTCTGGCTGCTCAACTGGATGCTACCAATATTTGGGTAGAACCCAAGAACAAACGTGACAAGAAAGTGAAAAAGGTAAAAGATGTAGTAAAGTTTACTATCGGTTTTACCATTGTCAAGAACATTACTGCAGAAACAGGTGAACGTACATTGTATATCAATATCTACAAGCCCAACAATGAAGTGCTGACAAAGAACGCTGCCAATACGTTTGAATATGAAAATCGTTCACTCCCCTACTCTATCAAAAAGTATATTGAATACAACGGAGAAGAACAGCCCATCACCGTTTTTTGGAATGTAGAAGAGTATCTCTCTGCTGGTACATACCGCGTAGATATTTTTGCAGATGGTACTATGATTGGTTCACAACGGTTCACCCTCGAATAAATGCTTTTCCATACGCCAAAGGTATGACAAACAATTAAAGTATTTATTCAAAAAATGATTTTGTAAGGAAAATACCAATATATTTGACGTCCCATTACAATATATGTTATTGCAAATAACAATATATGTAATGGGACGTTGTATATAATGACAAATGTGATTCGTATATTTATATTGCCCGGCTGTCCAGATATATTTTAAAATTCTCTCATATCAGCGGATAAAAGATCTTTTTCCAAGAAAAGTTTTTTAGTCAGCTCCAAGATGATTCCGTAATTAATCACCAAAACTTTCCGAACAGCCTGTTTATTCAAATAAGTATCTTACAATTATCAGTATTTGCCGAAATATGCTTTTAGAGGAAGATGGGTACTAGGGGTACATTCTACGATTAATATTGGATCTATTTCATCTTCTGGAATTATCAATGAAATTACATTGGTATTTCCTATACCGTCTCTGTAAGCTCGAATTGAAAGTATACCACCTGAATAAACATCAATTTCTGCTGTGCGTTCAATTAAATTCTGACCAGTCAACAGCAATATTCCTTGACCATAATCCGTACACAATGGTTTTCCATCTAATTCTATAATCAACATCCCATTCCAGTTGGGATTAGATACATAGATTTTCATCTCTTTTATGACTCTATTTTCCGTAATAAGGTTTTGAGGCCAATCTTTATTCAATTGCCCCCATAGGTTGGATGTACATAAAAAGACCAAAAGTAATAACATAATTTTTGTGATTTTCATAAACGTAAGTTTTAAAGGATGATACAATCGTGTTTATATAAAACATTTGAAGAGGTAATGTTACCAATCAATAGTCCTATTGAATTTAAATCGACAAATAAAAAAATAAGGAAACTACTATATTATCAAAATATTAATATGTAAAAAAGGAAAGAGCCCGGTATAATACCAGGCTCTTATACTCGTTAGAAATATTAATTCGTCCAACTCAACAGAGATGTTTTCAGTCTCTATTTATTACAAATAATATCTAATCTTATAGCAAATCAATTCTTAAGAACTTTGATTGTACGAACCTCTTTACCTTCTTTCATTACTTTAATCAAGTAAATTCCATTAGTTCCAAGAGTAATACGCATGTTTTGACCTGCATAAATAGCCTCTGCCTTCTGGGTAACAAGCATTCCGGAAACATTATACACAGCAACCTGATAGTTACCATCTTCAGCAAATTCTACAAAGAGAACATCATCTACGGTATAAGTATGCAGCTCACCCGCTTCTTTTTCTTCAATTCCCGTAGGATCAATAACGGAGAATACCGGATAATCCTTAGAATCTAATCCAAGTGTGTTTTCAAGTGTCAAAGTTACAGTATAATCACCTTTCTCTGCATAAGTAAGCTTAGCAGAACCAACAATATCATTACCGGTAGCGTCACTGATTATAGCACGTTTAGTTTTCCACGTAGGTAATGTTTCGATCTTATATGCAGATCCGGGAATAAACGGAGTACCGGAAATATAAAGAGGATTCTGAGGAGTTTGAGTTCCTGAGCCTTCCAATTCTCCTGCGGCAATTTTAAATACACAAGCCTTCGCTTCAGGTTTAGTACCCTTCGCTGCAAAGAAGTTACTTTCATCTGTATCTGTATCAAAATCCCAATAAGCCAATACATTTTCCGGAAGATTATCAGCATTAAGCCCAGCTTTAGAAGCCTGAATATCTTCTTCACTCATAACTCCGTTCCAAACCTGCAATTCGTCCACTATACCATTATTGAAAGTAGGATTCGATCCACGACCTCCACCTAAGCCCATCCAATAGGTGGAAGGAAGAGCAAAACGTATAGAGCACCAATCTTCAGTTGTTCCTTTTGCATTAGCAAACTCCCATGTGGACTCCTGCAAAATACCGTTAAGATAGAATTTAGAACGGAATTTACTATCCTCGTTGTATTCAAATGTCAATACAATGTGATTCCATCCATTAGGTGTAACTATAGTTTCAGGGAATACATATTTAAGTTCAGCAGAACCACCGGCAGTTGAACTACGGAAAGTATATGAATCCAATTTACCTTCAGAGTTAATATTAGACCAGAACCAACCCCAGTTATTAACAGGCCAAGTAGCTGTACGGTCTTCAATACTAAAGAATGCCGTACTACCTGGTAAAGAGGTAAATCTTACCCATGCAGACACAGAGAATGACTGGTAAGAACCTATTCCTAAGGGTTGAACCGGGCCACCTACCCAACCTTCATCAATTTCTACACCACGTGATGCAGCACCATTCGCTTTTCTACCTGTATAGCCAAGAGTCAATTTATCACCGACTTCGATTTTAACAGATGATTCTCCTGCTTCCTCACTACCAACTGTCAAGCTTTGGATTTGAGGCAAAGCACCTACATCCCAACCTGTAATCTGTACGTAATAATTAAAACGACGGGTACCGTTTGACTCGATTACCTCAAGATCATATCCGCCAAGTTCTTCAATACCATTTGCTACAGAAAATTTAACAGTTTCACTTGCTTGGGCCACAACATTACCATCACTATTATAAAGTTTCCAGTCAGCAGCAGCATGACGAGGATCTACATAAGAGATTTCAAAATCTTCACCTGGTTTAATTGTAGTTTTATTAATCTGGATATCATCCATAGTAGTATAGTCACCCATATCCATATAGTCACTCCATGCTATTTCAGAGTCAGTTTTAGTATCAACCGATACAGCCGACACACCAAGACGTATACGTTGTACTCCCTCCATGTCAGTAGGAATAGAATAATACATACCTGCCCAAGAAGTAGTAATACCCATAAATACAGGTTCACCACCTTCTTGTTGTGCATACAACTTAAACATAGAAGCGTTTACATCGATATTATAAACAGGAGAACTGGTTTCTTTATTGTTAGCCATATTGAAAATCACTTTAGCATCAACCCCTTTATAGTGATTACCAAGTACTTTCGCTACAGTAATTTCAGGTTTGGAAGGAACAGTAACTGCACCACGGGTAATAGAAAACTCTCCAAGATAGAGTTCCAGATTTTCAGCATTCGTAAAATGAAGACCAATCATCGCGATCTCTTTATTATTAAGTGCTATAAGAGTACCGCTAACTTTAAATGTCTTTTCAACCCAAACCTCATCATCGGCCTTGTCTGAAGCAGAAATTATCTTAAGATTACTTTCGCGCAAAATTTCTGTTTCATTACCTTTAGCAGATAAAATCAAGTTAACATCAGTCTGTCCATTCACAAGTTTATAACGAACAGTAATTACATCATTAGTTTTCAACCCAAACTCTGTTTTGAAAAGATGCAGATATTCATTGGCACTCGATCCGAAGATACGAAGACAAGAACCACCTACATAAGCATCATCCCACGTAAACTGGGCATCTAATCCATTAGCCACAGTCTCTTTACCCATGAATGAAGAAGCAAACCAATAACGCCACGTAGGAAGATAATCTTGTACACCTATATTATACCATTCATTGTTATTCTGACGTTCACCTTTCCAATTGAAGAAACGACCATTACCAAGATTAAAGAATGTTACAAACGGTTCTTCAGAAAGATCCCATTTCAAAGAGCTGCGTGCAGACATAAATGCTGACATACCAAACCACTTTTCATCGGGGAAGTGACTACGTGAATTATAAACCTCGATTTCTTTCACCGGATTACGATTACCGTTAGTAAAAAACATATCAAGAATCTCTTGGTATGTAGCCTGTTTAGCCATGTCCGAACTACCTTTTTTAGAACGTCCGGCCCAAAGCATGTTGTAATCATGAGCTCCCCACAGACCAATAGACATCGGATACTGAGTAAGAGTAGTCCAAGTAGAAGGATCTCCTCCCTGCATATTGAATCCGGCATAAATATCCAATGGATTACGACCGGGAGCAACAGTTTCAATATTGGAAAGAGAATTTAATACTCTTGAACTCCACCAATTGTAATTAAAGAAAAGAGATGTACGTATATGTTCACCATCTCCAAATGTTTCTTTATTATGATTACCAATACCTGTATCGAAACTTATACCACCATTATCATTGGTTCCGTCATACCAGAAGTTTTCTGCCAATTGATTACCATGCTCAACAAGATATTTATGAATAAATTCATGTTGAGTACGAAGAAGAGGTAAAGCACTGGCCATACCATAAAACTCTGAATTATAACCAAGTCCATCTACTCCATGATAATAAAGAAATTTTGCCAATTTTTCATTATCAAGAGCAACTTGATCATTTAAAGCTTGTCCCCAAGCACCGTCATTTGCACTAATACCTGCATTAGGAATACTTGCAACACCAGATACACCTACACCATTTTTATGGGCAACATCTGCAAAACCACCAGGTACCCAACCATGAGGTGAAGTCCAGTTACCATAATGAGTTACATAAGACCATGTACTAAATACTTCTGAATCAAATACACCGTTTGGACGTGCATTCACATTACCTCCGGTAGCAGTACCTACAGGAACCCAAAAAACAAGTTTTTTGTCATTAGCCTCAGTTAAAGATTCATTAATCTGAGTTGCAGAATTACGAAAACGCTCTTTAGGTTTCACACGAGAAATGTAGAAGTTTTCATCTTCAAATAAAGGAGTACCGGGAGTCCAATCATTCACATAGCCAGCTAAACCTGCGCTATTAGGCCAAAACATGTACTCTTCTTTCAGTTGCTGCGCATTGGCAGAAAAAGAAAGTGCCACAATTCCGGAAATTAAAAGTAAATTTCTTTTCATGGGAATAGTTTTTAAGTTAAAAAATAATTAATTTAAACAAATTGGAAGTAATTTCAAATATTTGTTCATATTGAAGCAGGAGGCTCAAAATATCTAAGTTTCAAACCTCCTACCAATGTGTTATCGAACTCCTAATACATTTTCTGCTTTAAGCGTAAATGTTTTATTATCAACTTCAAATGAAAGATCAAACGAAATCAATGCATCTGCATTGCGAGAAGCAATAGTCACACTTCCTGAAGTCGCACTTACTTTTGCCCCATCAATTTCAATATCTGTTTGGTGATCACTGACAGAATAAGTTCCATCATAGTTATCATCTTTACCCACACCGGCCAATGTAATCATAATAAGTTCATAGCCGGATTCAGGAGTAACCAATATCACAAGATCATCTTTGTCAGAATACACAACGGTATTTTCATAATCTGTATTAGAAGAAGTATACAACAGATTCTCCTGTAAACCAATCACTTTAACAGAAGCTGCATCAGATCTAACACCATTTACTTCCACCCTAACCGTAGTTGTACCTTCAGCAATAGCAGTAATTATACCTCTACTTCCTTCTACTGGGGTCGCAGTAAGTATGGATGGATCAAATGATTTCCAAATCACATCATAAGGATTAGGCCCACCTGAAACTGTAGTAACATTAACACCCCACTCAACAGACTGGCCGACAAACAGAGTACGATTATTAGTAGATTCCCACAATACACTCTTGATGGATTCAGTAATAGTAACAGGTATTTCGAGTGTCTTGTCACTGGATGTCAATACAAGCTTTGTTGTACCCACCTTAAGTCCTTTCAGAGTTATCATATTTCCATCATATTTGCCTACTTCTACAACCGTAGGATCTTCCGCTATCACTTTTGGTTTATGGTAAGCATAAGAAGTAGAAGGAACAACTCCTGTAGTCAACATAAGTACATCACCCATAGACATAGAAACCGAAGAACGATCTACTGTAATTTCATCTACAGGATAACGGGTTTTATAATTCTGAACTGTAAAAGTTGCCACCAGTACCGTATCCGGAGTAATACAATGAAATTCCGCTTCCCCTTCATCAATCCCCGAACGTACAGTCAACACGGCATCAAATCCTTGGTTCTCAACAAATTCTTCCTCCATTCTTGTAACTACCACTGAACTACCTGATATTACTTCCCAACGATATGCCTTATAAGCAGCTTCAATATCCTCCTTAGCCCCGCTTTCAATATTCATGGCCACACGTATCGTAGCTTCCGAATTTATATCCATATTCGTTTCATTAGTATAGGCAAACCATTGTGGTAGTACACTTTTATCAGGTCTTGTATCAAGATAAGGCATATCAGCATATTTTTCACCATAGAAAGTAGCATAAATCACCGGCATTAATAGAACACTGCAACTTGCACTCTGAGCGGTGGCCTGTTCCCCTATCGAAACAGTAATTTTACCTTCACCGGCACTACGTGGGGCAGCATAATGAATCGCCACAAGTCCCGCTTCTTTATCTATTGTCATCGGAATTTTGTACTCTTCAAGCCCTTCTATTGTATATTGAGGTGTAAAATCTTCAAGAAGTTCTTTAGGTGAAACTGCAAATAATACAGAATCATGAGTAATATCATAACTACGTTTGGAGGAAATTACAAGCCCCTCTTCATTTACAGGAGTAATACCTTTAGGAAGATTGGTAGTAACAGTCACAGAAGTAAGAGCATATTTACCATTTACAAGCTCCGCTTTAAGTTTAGTCTCTTTCCCTTGTGCACCTAACACACAAACGATTGCTGTATCACCAAGTATTTTTGCAACTTTTTCATCCAACACAGACCATACAACCGGTGTATTGATGCGATCACCACTCAAATTAGTAACTAATGCCGATATTTTTATCGTATCCCCCACTCTCAAAATAATATCCGTTGGATTAAGGGTTATATATACCTCAGTTGCACCGTCAAGCGTATCGTCTTCATTACATCCGACGAAAATCCCCATACATAGGATGGCTATCAAAAAGAATATTATGTTTCTATATAGTTTCATCTGATATATTTATTAAAAGTTTACTGGAATTACTATCTGATAATCATTATCTTCACTCGTTTCCCCACGCTGTTCAGTCGGCACATCCCAAAATACTCGCGTACCACCGTTATTAGGACCACCAAGGGCTTCCACAAGTGAAGCTATCTCAAGAGTGTTATTAGAGGTTTCTACCAAAGGAATCCGACGTAGTTGAAGTTCAGTATCCACTCCCGGCATATTGTTAAGAAAAACAGGGAACAAACGCGGATATCCCGTACGACGGAATGTAGTCCATGCCTCTGCGCTCATCGGAAAATTAGCAATATACTTCTGAGTAATGATTTTTTCCAGTTTCAGCTCATCAGAATCTGCATCATTCCATTTTACATCCACTTTCACACGCCCTTTAATATTATGAATTTCATTAAGCGGGTCCTTATAATCTACATCCTTAACCTCTGTCCGATTGATATATTCATTAATTGTATTCTGATCAGTAACTCCATTCTCTTCTAAAGCAAGACGAATACCGGCTTCATAAAAATCTTTAGCAGTACCTCCCATATTCCATCCTCTTAGAGCACCTTCGGCACGTAGTAACAAACATTCTGTACGCTTGAAAAAAGACTGATGCATATATTTAAATTCGTCGGTTAATGTAGCAAAAGGGCCATAACCACCTTTATCTTTTCCCGTAGTATTATTATTTCTCATATTAATACCAGGACGCATCCCATATACGTCAATAGGAGCCGCCACACCCGAATTTTTGTCTTTAATAGGATATGCATTCGTATCAAACCAACGTGTCAATAGTGGATTTCCAAAGTGTTTAAGAATATTTTCCAATGACGCACCCAAACGAAGATCATGCCATTCATTACAAATCCTCCATAAGCAACATGAAATCTCACTGGTTGGATAGTATGCTATATCTTTATCATCGTTTAGGGTTAAGACACCGATCTCATCGGCTACTGCTTCTTCAGCTTTTTGTTGGGCTTTACCAACATCATACTTCACTATATTCATAGCCATACGAAGTTTGATACTATTAGCAAACTTCACCCAACGTCGCCAATCACCATAAGAAATTGTCTTATTAGGATCTTCTATCTTTTCTAATTCAGCTTTTGATGGCTGTCGTTCTTTAAGGATAGTGATAGCCTCATCAAGATCTTTAAAAATAATATCATAAATATCAGCTCCTTTTTCATAAGTCAACGGTGGAATACGATTTACATTACGCCAGTCAGTAAAAGGAGCAGCCCCATAAAAATCGACAATTTCATGTGCAGAATACGCTTGAATTATCAACCCGACAGCACGCCATTCTGGTTTCCCTAGTTCTGTAGCATGGAAAATAGCGTTAACGGACTGTGTAAAAATCTGATTATCCATAGGACCACCAAGGTAGTCATTGGGATATGTATAAAGAGTAGGTAGCGGACCACCAAAAGTAAAAGTACCTTTCGAAGTAGTCCAATATCCGGCATAGTTGTCAATACTATTGGCACGATAATATTGATACTTATGAGGAGCCCAACTACCATTAGGTTCATGAGAATAATTAATCATAAAAGGAATAGCACCACGAAGTTCTTTCTCAAGAACAGTAATATCAGTGGCTCCCGCACCCGCTTCATTGCTATTATCCATATCTTCTTGCTTGCCTATCATCCAAGGATATTCTTCCTGAAACTGGTCACCACAACTGATAAACATACCTGTTGACAGTAAAGACCCGGCAATGAAACCAATTGAATATATTATTTTTTTCATTTTTGTATTTTATTTTTAAGAAGTCATACTTATTTAGAAGCTGAATTTTAGTGTCAATGCATAACTACGTGTAGTTGGCAATGAATAACAATCAATACCAGAATAACCATTAGCCGCTGATACAGAGATATCTGGATCAATTGGCGAATCTTTATAAATAAAGAATGCATTCTTTATTGAAAACTGTGCAGTCAATCCCGTATTCTTACCAAGTAAGTTAGAAAAGTTATAACTTAAAGAAATATCACGCATACGCAAATTGGTAGCATTGTAAACATGATCTTCCATAGGATAAGCACCAATAGTAGTATAATAGTTCTCAACAGGAACCTTATTACCAGAACCATCAGGAAGCTCTTTTAAAACATATTCTTTTCCGTTTTGCGTAACACGCTCACCTTTCAAACGATCGTGAGCCGAGCGTTCGGAAAGACCGAACAAATCAAGGTCAGGTTCTGTAAGAGACATAACCTTTCCACCAATACGTCCGTCAATAAGGAAATACAAATTAAAATTCTTCCAAGAGAAAGTATTGTTCCATCCAAGAGTAACAGGAGAAGTGGTATTACCTACATAAGTCTCATATTTACCAGATTCCATCACAGGTACAGCGTTCTCATAATCACCTGCACCGTTTATTTTTATATGTCCGTTTTCGTCACGAGCAAAAGAGTTTACATAAATATCTCCATAACGTCCTCCTTCTATATACTTAATCTTAAATGCATTGGTTCCCATTTCTACGATGTAAGGTGCTCCACTTTCTGTTTTATAAGTTTCCAAAATACGATTGTCGTTCCAAGCAAAATTAAAACCTGTTTGCCAACGCCAATCATGACTAATATTCCAACGGTAACCTGCAGAAAACTCAAGACCATAATTACGAATCTTACCAGTATTCACAGGTTTAGATTCACCATTGGCTGTACTAACGTAAAGAAATTGATTACGAAGTGTAGAATTATAATAGGTAATATCAAAATTGAATTTATTATCAAATAACCATACATCAAGACCTGTTTCAAAAGAAGTCGTAGTTTCAGGTTTAGGATCATCAAATAATGGCGGACGAGTATTTATAGTACCATTACTGAAATTATAACTTTGGCGGGAAAAAAGAGTGTTGGGTATAGGATTACCCACAACAGACCAACTTCCACGCCATTTTAACTGATTAAGCCAATCTAAATGAGGTAAGAATTTATCCAGAAGCACATTAACACCAGCTGAATAGTAATCGAAAGACTTGTATCCAGACCCTTGAGTAAACTGTTGAAATGATTGTGCCCACTCTAAACGATAACTACCGTCCAAGTACACTTTATCAAACAGTCCAATAGAAGCTGTTGCAAAAACAGCTGTACTCCAATCGGAATAATTCCAACTATCATTAGCGGATGTCGCACTACCATTTGGATTATTGGGACGACTATACTTACTATTTTGAGGAACAAATGCATTGGGTATACCACAAGTATCAATATTAGTAGTGATAGATGTATTACGACTATAATGTCGAGTAAAACTAGTACCCACTGCTACATTAACATCTACTTTATCATCCAGACGTTCGTTATAGGAAACCATATGATCGTTATAAATATCACTTGTACGTGAGTCACTTGAATAATATTTACCACCTACATAATCAAAGCCTACACGATTCATTCCTGCATATTCTTCATTCAGATTATTTTGAAGTACATAGTCTACACTAAACCGCGTCTGATATTTTATATTTTTCCAGATGATAGCATCCAAAGTGATGTTCCCCATTATACGATCACGCTTCTGTACATCATTATACATATTAGCTACCCAATATGGATTATTTAAATATTGATCATACCAATACCAAGTCTGTACAGGTTGTCCTGCCAACTTAGGATTTCCTTTTTCCGGATCGCTTACTATATTATCCGCTCTTGTTCCAATATGTTTATAATTATGCTTAAAATAGCGCATATCAATATCAGCAGGAGTACGATACAATGGATAAAGCGTACTCAAAGCCTTACCAACTACCGGAGCATTATTTGTTTTTTGATGTATCCAGTTAAGACTTGTACTGATATTGACACGTTTATCAAACAAAGAGAATGCCTCCTTGAGCATCACATTGTTACGACGGAAATCATTATTAGGAATAAGTCCTGTTTGATACGTATTATTATAAGAGAAATATGTACGGGAATTTTCCGTACCACCACTTAGCGTTATACCGTTATTAAGCGTTACACCTAAATTAAAAAAGTCTTTTATAGAATTACGGGCAGAGTTCATTAGATATGGAGCAGACGCCACATCATCTGCCGAACGTGTACCGATTTCAGGTCCCCATGCCGACCACTGATTATTATCACTAATACCAAAAAGTTGCTGAGTATGAGGATACATAGCGATTGTCTCAACAGATGTACTACTGGAAACATCTACTTTTACAGTACCGGAAGCACCAGATTTGGTGGTGATAACAATCACACCATTATTAGCAGCACTACCATAAAGTGCAGCAGCATTCGGTCCTTTAAGAATAGTCATATTTTCAATGTCCTCAGGATTAATAGTAGACAGTAAATCGTCGCCACTACGTCCACCGCCATAAGCTATTCCATCAGTGACCTGGGACCCCATACCATCTTGCATAGGTACACCGTCAATAACAATTAATGGCTGATTGGTTCCAAGAATAGAAGTGGAACCGCGGAGTACAATTTTAGAAGCTCCACCACCTGCACCCGCATTATTAGGAGTTATAGTAAGTCCCGCACTTTTTCCCTGAAGTGAATTAATGAAATTGGTTTCTTTAATACGAGTTACTTCATCATTTTTAATCGTTTGTGCTGCATAAGTAAGAGTTTTGGCTTCGCGGGTGATTCCCATAGCTGTCACAACCACCTCATTCAAAACCTGAGTATCTTCTTTCAAAACAACATCAAAAGAACTAATACCAGCTATTGATAATATAGCCTTTTGATAACCTATGTAACTAAACTCAAGTACAGCCTTATCATCCGGAACTTCTATAGAATAATTGCCGTTAATATCAGTTATAGTTCCCGTAGCAGTTCCTTTCACTAATACACTTACCCCTATCAATGGCTCTCCATAATTATCAGAAACCAAACCTTTAATAATACGCTTATTCTGTTGAACATCTTCCTTTACAGCATTAGTACCTTTAGAAGAATAAAGCACCAGATAATCATTCTTTACCGTAAATGTTACATTAGTGTTTTCCAGTAAATTTGCCATAACAGAAGACAGTTTCTGATAATTTGCTTTCACTGAAACAATTTGGTCCGGATTCACATCTTTAGTATTATACACGATACGTAATGAAGCTTGACGACCAATCTCATTCAATACTTTACTTAAAGAAACATTCGTAAAATCCAAACTTATTTCTACATCATTTTGTGCTGTAGCATATGTAAAGAATGGAACAAAAAGAAATAGGGAAAACAACAAGAGTTCAATCTTGTACTTTAGATTTTTTTTCATTGGGCATTTTTTAACGTTAACAAAATACTTATTACCTTAATCGTAGATGTACATTTTGTACCAAATACAAATTTTCTTCCATTAACTTTTTTCATTCATGTTCTTCATTATTCAATATAAAACAATATATATTAATTTTAATTCTCATTTTAAGGTTATATATTAATATTACAATCCAAAAACAAATGATACTAAACAAGAAAAGTATTTTATTAAATTTTTTGTACCCAAACCTGATTATTGAAAAATAAATGTAGCAAACTAAGTAAAGTAAATCCTTTGATGAGTAAGATCAACACACAAAAGATAGTATCTATCATTAGTTCCGTAATTCCGTCTTATTATCCTATAAAAGAAGTATCTTTATTATTATACTCAAAAAAACTTAAATCATTTTGTCAATTCATAGAAAGCCTCTACTTTTGTTTCGTTGTTTATGCAATTAATATTCTGCTAATCGCAAGAGAAAAACAGGAAATCTTCATAAACAAAATACTTGAATTTTATGTTGTAAAAAAAGAAGTATCACCTTTATAATACGCAAGATGCAATGAAAAAAATATTCATTCTGACAATTCTGCTAAGCATTTTCTTTTCAACAAAAGCACAGAGTATACTCAACTTAGATAGTTGCCGTGCATTGGCTTTGGCTAATAATAAAGAGTTGCTCATCAGTAATGAGAAAATAAATGCTGCACATTACCAGCGAAAGGCTGCTTTTACCAACTACCTTCCCAATATCTCGGCAACGGGAGCCTACATGAGAAATCAAAAAGAGTTTTCGCTATTAAATGATGCTCAAAAGGGTGCGTTATCAGGATTAGGTAACAGTATAGGAGGTCCTTTACAACAAGCAGGACAAGCCGTTTTAGGACAACTCCCCCCTGAATTAGCACAAAAGCTCGCCCCGGTCATCACACAAATGGGAAACGAAATGATCCCTGCTCTCAACGGAGCAGGAGAATCTTTGGTAGATGCCTTTCGCACTGACACCCGAAATGTATATGCAGGTGCCATTACATTGACACAACCCCTATATATGGGAGGTAAAATCCGTGCTTACAACAAAATCACTAAATATGCTGAAGAGCTAGCGCGCCAGCAACACCATTCTGGCTTACAAGAAGTTATTTTAAGTACAGATCAAGCTTACTGGCAAGTGGTTTCACTGGTAAATAAGAAGAAATTGGCAGAAGGATATCTGGAGCTTCTTCAGAAATTAGATAGCGATGTAGAGAAGATGATTGCCGAAGGGGTAGCAACTAAAGCCGATGGATTATCTGTACGTGTGAAAGTAAACGAAGCCGAAATGACACTGACTAAAGTAGAGGACGGACTCAGTCTTTCAAGAATGTTGCTTTGTCAACTATGTGGCCTTGATTTAACTACTCCCATCGTGCTCGCTGATGAAAATATAGGAGATTTGCCGCTGCTAAAATCAAACGTACAATTTGACATGACCACTGCTTATGCCAATCGTCCGGAGATACGTAGCCTGGAACTTGCAACTCAAATATATAAGCAGAAAATAAACGTAACCCGTGCCGAACATCTGCCCTCGGTAGCATTAATGGGAAACTACATGGTTACTAACCCTTCTGTCTTCAACGGTTTTGAAAATAAATTCAAAGGAATGTGGAATGTAGGTGTTATGGTACAATTACCTATCTGGCACTGGGGAGAGGGAATGTATAAAGTAAAAGCAGCAAAAGCAGAATCCCGCATCGCACAATATCAGTTGGAGGATGCGAAAGAAAAAATAGAGTTACAGGTTAACCAAGCTGCCTTTAAAGTAAACGAGGCCACCAAGAAACTGGTAATGGCTGAAAAGAATCAGGAGAAGGCAGACGAAAATCTGCGCTATGCCCGTTTGGGATTTCAAGAGGGTGTTATAGCTACCAGTAATGTACTCGAAGCTCAGACCGCCTGGCTATCTGCCCAATCAGAGAAAATAGACGCTCAGATAGATGTAAAACTGACGGAGATATATCTACAGAAGTCATTAGGAACACTTAAATAGTGGACAGTTGACAATTGACAGTTAGCTGCGCTGTCAACTATCAATTTACGATTGTCAATTGTAAACTGTAAATTAAATAACTGTAAACTGTAAATTAAATAAGTAAATAACAATAGTTGAAAACGAGTTGTTTTGCACACCTGCATAGCAACTGTCAATTGTCAACTGTCAATTGTCAATTAAATAACTAAATAACAATGGCATCACAAAAATCACAGAACAGCAATATGCTGCTTGCATTTCTTACTCTGTTGGGAGTTATTGCATTGGTTGCAGTCGTTGGTTTCTTCGTGCTCCGCAAAGGACCGGAGATTATCCAAGGGCAGGCAGAGGTAGATGAATATCGTGTATCGAGTAAAGTCCCGGGACGTATCCTTGAATTTCGTGTAAAGGAAGGACAAACCGTACAAGCGGGAGATACCCTCGCTATTCTTGAAGCACCGGACATTGCTGCAAAAATGGAGCAGGCACGTGCCGCAGAAGCTGCTGCACAGGCACAAAATGAAAAAGCAATCAAAGGAGCACGCCAGGAACAAATACAGGCTGCATACGAAATGTGGCAGAAGGCTCAGGCAGGTGTTGATATTGCCGAGAAATCATACAAACGGGTTAAAAACCTGTTTGAACAAGGAGTTATGCCAGCACAGAAATTAGATGAAGTGACTGCACAACGTAATGCGGCTATTGCTACAGAGAAAGCAGCAAAAGCCCAATACACAATGGCGAAGAACGGTGCCGAACGTGAAGATAAAATGGCTGCTGCCGCTCTTGTAGAACGTGCTAAAGGAGCTGTGGCAGAAGTAGAGTCTTACGTTAAAGAGACTTTCCTCATTGCACAAGCGGCTGGAGAGGTTTCCGAAATATTCCCTAAAGTAGGTGAGTTAGTCGGTACCGGAGCGCCCATCATGAACATTGCCATTCTGAAAGATATGTGGGTAACCTTCAACGTACGCGAAGACCTGTTGAAGAACCTCACTATGGGAGCAGAATTTGAGGCCATTGTTCCTGCACTGGACAACAAAGCCATCAAACTAAAGGTAGATTATATGAAAGACCTGGGTACTTATGCAGCCTGGAAAGCAACTAAGACAACCGGTCAGTTTGACTTGAAGACCTTTGAAGTACGTGCCCGCCCCATGGAAATTGTAGAAGGGTTGCGCCCGGGCATGTCGGTGATTATTAAGAAATAATTGAATAATGTGCCAATTGGATAATGTGCCAATATGCCAATTGGCTGCGCTATGATGCTGTGCAATAAGGCAAGGAAGGTGTACTGCTGTCGCGTAATATATTGGTAAGTAGTACTTCAAATTTAGTTCGTACTATGACAGCGTTTTATTGAAACGCAAATAATCGCAGATTTTCGCAGATTAAATAGCTGCGCTATACTTGAGCGATGATATGTTTTGCGTGAATCTGCGAGTTTCTGCGTTTCAATAATAGTATCATATAATGATGAACGATTACTTATATTATTTAATTGGCATATTGGCATATTATTTAATTGACACATTATTAATTAGAACACTATTCATATGAAAGAAAGAGAAAAGAAATACATAGCCTTGTGGCTGGTCATGAAGCGCGAATGTCGCCGCCTCGTGTCACGTCCGCTTTATCTCTTTTGCATGGTTATTGCACCGCTGTTCTGCTACATATTCTTTACTACACTTATGGATTCGGGGCTGCCTACCAACCTGCCTGTAGGTGCGGTAGATATGGACCAGTCAGCCACCTCCCGAAATCTGATCCGTAATCTGGATGCTTTCGGACAGACGGCAGTAGTAGCACATTACGGAAGCGTGGCCGATGCCCGTATTGCCGTGCAGGAAGGAAAGATTTATGGCTTCTTCTATATCCCCAAAGGACTATCGGCAGATGCGCAAAGCCAGCGTCAGCCCAAGATTTCATTCTATACCAACAATTCCTACCTCATAGCCGGTTCATTACTCTTCAAAGATATGAAGATGATGAGCGAACTGGCGGCCGGAGCTGCCGGCCGTTCGGTACTTTATGCCAAAGGAGCTACCGAAGACCAGGCAATGGCTCTGTTGCAACCCATTGTGATTGATACACATCCGCTGAACAATCCCTGGTTGAACTACTCCGTCTATCTGTGCAACACATTGGTGCCCGGCGTACTCATGCTGATGATTTTCATGATCACTGTCTACTCCATCGGTACGGAAATAAAAGACCGCACCGCCCGTGAATGGCTGCGTATGAGTAACAACTCCATATACATTGCATTGGCGGGTAAGTTACTGCCCCACACGGTGGTATTCTTCATTATGGGTATCTTCTATAATGTGTACCTGTATGGTTTTCTGCATTTCCCGTGCAATAGTGGCATCCTGCCCATGATACTGGCTACCCTTTGTCTAGTGCTTGCTTCCCAATGTTGTGGGGTGGTGATGATAGGTACACTTCCTACGCTGCGTCTCGGATTGAGTTTTGCTTCCTTATGGGGAGTTATCTCGTTCTCCATTTCCGGCTTCTCATTCCCGGTAATGGCAATGCACCCGATTCTTCAGGCATTGAGTAACCTGTTTCCACTGCGCCACTATTTCCTGATCTATGTAGACCAGGCACTCAACGGTTACAGTATGGCCTATTCATGGCCCAACTATATGGCATTACTGATATTCATGATGCTTCCCTTCCTGGTGGTTCACCGCCTGAAAGAAGCATTGATATACTATAAATACGTACCCTAATGAAAGATATTACATTCAAAGAGAAAGTGAAACAAGGCATCAACGACCTGTTTTACATTTGGCTGCGAGAGTTCCGTACTACTTTCCGTGACCAGGGGGTACTTATCTTCTTTGTACTCGTACCACTGGTATACCCGCTCATCTACGGATTCATTTATACGAACGAAGTGGTACGCGAAGTTCCCGCCGTTGTCGTGGATGCTTCGCGAAGCTCACTAAGCCGTGAGTATCTGCGGAAAGTAGACGCTACTCCGGATATCAATATTGTGGCCTACTGTGCCGATATGGAAGAGGCTCAACAGATGTTGAAAGACCGGTTGGCTTATGGTATCATCTATATCCCTTCGGAATTCAGCCAGGATATTGCACGGGGCAAACAAACACAAGTCAGCATCTATTGTGACATGAGCGGATTGCTCTATTACAAGAGTATGCTGCTTGCCAATACAGCCGTGTCTCTGGATATGAACCGGGACATCAAGATAGAACGCGCGGGCAACACCACTGCCCGGCAGGACGAAATCACCGGTTATCCGATAGAGTACGAAGATGTTGCCTTGTTCAATCCCACCAATGGTTTTGCCGCTTTCCTGATCCCGGCCGTATTGATTCTGCTGATACAACAGACATTATTGCTTGGTATCGGTCTCTCGGCAGGAACTGCCCGGGAGAACAACCGTTTCAAAGATCTTGTACCCATCAACCGGCACTACAACGGAACATTGCGTATCGTTATGGGAAAGGGATTGAGTTACTACATGGTTTATTCGTTGGTATCGGTATATGTACTCTGCGTAGTTCCGCGCATATTCAGTCTGAATCAAATCGGGCAACCCGGTACCCTGGCACTGTTCATGCTGCCCTATCTGGCGGCCTGTATCTTCTTTGCCATGACCGCTTCCATAGCTATCCGCAACCGGGAGACGTGTATGTTGGTTTTCGTATTCACCTCCGTTCCCCTGCTGTTCATTTCGGGAATATCCTGGCCGGGAGCCGCCATCCCTCCGTTCTGGAAGTACTTCTCCTATATTTTCCCGTCGACGTTCGGCATTAATGGGTTTGTACGCATCAACAATATGGGAGGTACGCTTAGCGAAGTAGCATTTGAATACAAAGCCTTGTGGCTGCAAACCGGATTCTATTTCCTTACCACTTGCCTCGTATATCGCTGGCAGATTTTGATGAGCCGCAAACACGCGATCGAGCGGTATAAAGAGCTGAAAGAAAGGGAGAAGGGAGAATTGAGAAGGGAGAAGTAAGGAAAGAGTTCGCCATCAATAGAGAGGGTATCAAAAGTAAAACTCGTTATCAACCAAACACAGATGATCGCTGATTGACGCAAAGATTCAATTAAATCTGCGTCAATCAGCGATCATCTGCGTTTCTAAAAGTTGCATATTGAAGCTTTATCCGGCTTTCAACACACCTTCTTCAAAAGCAATGGTGCTATCGGATATGCTTTTTGATGATGGGGCAGACCAGTTCGGCATAACGCATCATCCCCAAGTCGGTAAAATGAACGCCATCTACGGTAGCCTCTCCATCATGCCCTAACATATCTTTTGATGAGATCATATAGATATTCTTCTCTCCCCGCTTTTTGAGCGACTGAAAAACGGCATTCACCGTTTCGTTCTTCCGTGCCACTTCCTCGGCAATACGCTGATCGAAACGGGTATGGGTAAAGATCGGATCTTCCAGAAAGATAACCGGAGTATCGGGATGCCTACTGCGGATGATTGTATAAAACTTATCGGCACGTTCCTTCATTTGTTGCACATTGGCATTGGGCACAAAATCGAGCACATACACGGAAGCATCTACGCCAGCCATTACCTCCGCTATTTCCAGATCGAGCAAAGCATTTCCGCTAAATCCTAAATTTATACATTCACGGTTCAGCCAACGGGAAATAATATTGGTATGCGCCATTCCCGGACGACTTGCACAGCCTCCCTGCAAGATGCTGGTACCATAAAACACTACCGGTTTCTCACGTATCGGAAGATTAATTTCCGGTTGGGAGATCTCTGCCAGCGAATCAACTCCAATGGAAAGTGAAGTCACACCATCGTAAAGTGGAAGATACAGCATATATTCCCGTTCCACCGGTTTCATATGGGAGATGATTTTCGCCTCGTTTACCTTACCGGACGGACGTCCGCTGTTGACAAATACCCACTTGCCATCCTGAAGGCAATAAAGATCGAGCCCTTTGATACCCGTCGGGGTCATGTGGTTCATGTTCCGGTTGAGAAGTACTTCCCACTTCGCGGCAATAGTGGTGGAATTGGAGCGGAAGCGCAGTGCCAGCCCGGCACTGTTTTGGCCCAATGCCCATACAGGCTTGCGAGAGATATTCCTTAGAGAATCGGGCAGCCTCTCATAGCGGGTTGCTGAATTTTGTGTTGCCTTACCCAACAATGGAAAGGCGGAAGCATCATGGTACACAAGCTGGCTTCTTAACGCCAACGTACAAAATAGCAAAGCTACTGCAAGGATGTAATTTTTCATATGTTACTGAAATTAAGACTCCCCAAAGGTAAGAAATAAAATTCATTAAGTAAAGAGAGAGGTTGGGAAAAGGCAAAGCGTTTGATTATTATTTTACACAAAACATTTCCCCGAAGCCGCACGTCATGCCCGGCTCCAGGGAGAGGGTACCTCGGCTCCGAGGAGAAGATCCTTCGGCTCCGGGGAGGAAGCTGCTCGGCTCCGGGGAGGAAAACGAGCTATACAATTGCTGATTATCAGCACATTACAAACACATCATTTAGCATTCCGAAACGCACACAGATAGTAATATTATACTACATTCACTCAATCATCGCCTGACGCACCTCCCCGTGCTGCAGGAAGCACATCATTGCTGAAAAGTGATAGGTTCCTGCCTCCAATGCGAAAGTAACCGTATCCTTTTGTTGAGACTCTAAACGTACTCCCTTTGCCTCTTTCCATCCGATACCTCCTTCTTTTACAGAAGCCAGACGGACATTCGGTAACTTCAAAAGAGCCGTGGTATTGGCAGGTATCACCACTTCGATATCCAGTTTACCATCCCGCACTTCCCAGTTGGAAACGATGGTACCATACATAGAGTTGTAGTGTGAGCGTACCTGTTTCGGTCCCTTTTCATTGATCCAAGGGGCTATGATGAACTCCTTGAATCCTGCTTCCGGACGCTGAATACCACCCAATGCCTCAATAAACCAAGTACCAATATACAGATAAGAGCTGTGCAAAGCAGACCCTCTGCATTCCCAATCTTCAAAGAAAGTACCGTTTGGAAAATCCAGTGTAAGATGCCCCCTAAAACCAAGCGATTCTATCCCCTGAAAATATTCAATAATGCCCCCTCAAAAAGTCTTGACCGATGGGGTTATTATTATTTTAGTTTATTTCCCTCTGTATGCCGCCATCTTCCGGACACTTTCTCCGTTTAACTCAATTCGGTGAGCCGTATGTATAATACGATCCATTATGGCATCTGCCACGGTAGGATCCCCGATTGCGTCATACCAATTATCCGTCGGCAGTTGCGAGGTAATGATGATAGACTTGCGTCCATGCCGGTCCTCTATTATATCAAGCAGGATGGGACGTTCCTTGGCGTCAAGGTTCACAAGGAATAGATCATCCAATATGAGCAGTGTGCTCCGTTCGATTCTCTTGAGTTCCGCTTCCAATGTGCCTTTTAATTTTGCCACTTTAAGCGTACCCATAAGTTTCGGGGCATTCGCATAATATGTCCGTATACCCTTCTTGCAGGCTTCATACCCCATGGCTGTGGCAAGGAAGCTCTTTCCGGTACCGGATGAACCGGTGATGAAGAGGTTCTGTCCCTGGCGAATGAACTCCAGCGAAGCAAGCCGCTCCATTTGGTTACGGTCAAGGCCACGCGGGATTGTATAGTCTATCTGTTCGAGGCAGGCCTTGTAGCGGAACGAAGCTCCGCGTATAAGACGTTGGATGGCCGCATTGGCGCGGTAGTCCCATTCCCTGGCAAGTAACATGTGTAGGAAAGAGTCGATTGTCATTGTTTCGGCCATGGTGGAGGCCAGGCTTTCAGTGAAGGCGGCTGCCATGCCATGTAACTTCATACGGTTCATCAGCTCGATTGTCAACGTATTGCGGTCTTTTTCGACTGCTATTGGGGGGGTAAGATTATTTGTTTCCATTGTTGTTCTTATTTAAATGTTTTGATTTTGCGAAGTAGGCTGCTCCGCGGATGTTTTTGTGGGTAGATGTTACTGGGACTTCATCATCAATGTCTTCTTTTGACAGGAAGTCTGCATCATCCCCACGCTCAAGGATTTGCCTTATTTCCTGATATCCGTATTGGCGCAGTTGCGTGGCGCATGCGCTTGCTGCCACCAACCGTTCCAGTCCGAAGGTCTTCTCCAGTGCCATGATTCCTTTGCATGAACGGAATGCCGCGGGAGGATACTTCTTGAGTTCCGCCACCTTGCGCAGATACAGCAACAGGACGTTATCCGTCTGACCGGCTCGTTCGTAAATCTGTTCCAGGTCCTTTTCGTAACTTCCATGGCGTCCAGGCAATCCGTGGGCATCCTTAGTCGTATAGGCATAGGGCGTGTCATCACGCTGATGTGTGGTCACCAGACGCAGGCCATGATATATATCCAGCGTGTCGGCATCATATACAATCTCGACACGTTTGCCTATATACTCTTTTGGTACACTGTAATGGTGAAGCCGGAAGGTGACGTAGCTGTTCCGCATTACCGTTGCGGAGCGTCGTTCTTTCATCTGATGACGTATGACGGGAAGTGGGCGGAGGCAGTCGGATTCAATCTGTTCAAACTGTTCCCGTCTGGACAGGGGACGTCCACTCATCCTGCGCCCGTTGAAGGCCGAGAGCGATTCGGAGATGGCCGCATTCAGAGATTCCAGCGAGTTGAATACAAGCCCCTCGATATCAGCATAGACAGAGCGGTAAAGCAGTTTCACGGCATTTTCCACCAAGGCCTTGTCTTTTGGATGACGTACCCGTGCGGGATATACGGTACATCCATAGTGTTCGGCAAATGCTGTAAACTCCTCGTTGATTACAGGCTCGTTGCGGTCGCTACGGGTCACGGCGGCCTTGAGGTTGTCAGGTACTATCGCCATCGGAACCCCGCCGTAAAAATGAAGAGCGTTCTCACACGCCCTGATCAGGTCCTGCCTTGACTGAGACCAGACCGCCTCGCAGTAGGTATAGTGGCTGCATGGAAGTATGGCCACGAACACTTCAACGCTGCGGCATTCGCCGTTTTCACTGTCAACTACCTCTAGTTTATCGCCAGCAAAGTCGATGTACATCTGGTCTCCGGCATAATGCTCGACATGCCCTACAACATGCGTTACCATGCGGTAGCGCATGAGATAGTTGCCGAAACTGGCATGTCTGTATCCGTTAGGATGTGTTTCGCGGTACTCTTCGTACAGGCTTTTCACTGTTACACCCCGGCGGCTAAGTCGGGCGGCATACTCAGGAAGAAGTGCCTCAAGCTCAAGTTGGCGTTGTGACGGAACCCTGTTGCGGCCAACACCCTCGGAGAACATCTCCTGGATGCGGGCGGAAGGCATGGCTGCCAGTTCCTTTATCGGTATGCCACACTCTTGAAACAGGCGCACATATCTGCGCACCGTGTTGCGGGACAGCTCAAAGCTCCTGCTTATCTGCTTTATCCCCATCCCCAATGCATAACACTGGAGAATGTTTGCTATCTTTGTTGTCATAGTAGAAATGATTTTATCCCACCGGTCAAGACGGGTATCAAATCTACGAAAAAAATCCCCTGACGGACATTGTCTGACAGGGGCATTTTTATATTGGAATCAATGGGCAGGATTATTTGGGCACAAGGGGATAGAATCGCTTGGTTTTAGGGGGCATCTTACACTGGATTTTCCAGTATGAGGGTAAATTGCGTTTCTTCACCAACATCACACATGAATTCTGTACTCCGTTAACTCTTATTTACGGACCGTGTGAACGTATCTTACATCATGAAAACAGTGATGTATTCATCAAAAAGTACGCTCAAATTATTAAATCAAATACAGAACGACTCAACAGTCTGATTCAGGAAGTGATAGATTTCCGCCGTATGGAAACAGGAAATCAGACATGCCATATACAGGAATTAAATATCAGCGAATTATCACAGGAAATTATCGAATCATTCAGCGAATTGGCTGAGCAAAATAATATCCTTCTCCAAACTGATGTTAGCCCCAATATTATATGGAGAAGTGATAACAGTTGTTTTACGAAAATACTGAATAACCTCATTTCCAATGCGTTTAAATACACTCCGGAAAAAGGAACTATTTTAATATCCGTAAAAGTAATAGACGCAAAACTGGAAGTTAAAGTATACAATACAGGCAAAGGTATCAGTAAAGAAAATATCCCTCTAATATTCAACCGTTACAGTGTATTGGATAATATCAAAGAAAATAGTATCAAGGGATTATCTTCCAGAAACGGATTAGGACTTGCTATCTGCCATAGTATGGTAGAATTGCTTCAAGGTATAATAAAAGTAGAAAGTGAGGTAAATCAGTATGCCCAGTTCACCGTAACATTACCTCAGCTGGAAATTACAGAGAATTCTTCCCAGAAGCAGGAAGATGTTCCGAAACTAATTCAAAAAAATAGTATGAACAGGCAAGAGCTCGAAAACGCAACTGCCGGAGATAAATGTGCACAACCGGAAGCAACTATTCTGATTATTGATGATAACAAAGAATTGTTGTGGATGTTGAAAGATATATTATCTGATGAATACGCCATTCTTACAGCAGAAAACGGAGAAGAAGGATTAGCTCTGCTAAAACAAGAAACTCCTGACCTGATCATTACAGATATTATGATGCCTAAAGTTGACGGAATCACCCTGACTAAACAAATAAAGAGTAATAAGCACACAGTGCATATTCCTCTGGTTATTCTGTCGGCTAAGAACACAACAGATGAGAAAATAGAAGGTATTGAATCAGGGGCTGATGCCTATATACCAAAGCCCTTCAACACCCAATATCTGGTAACAGTGATCAGGCAGCTTATCAAAAAACAAAGAGAGTTAGAACAATATTATAACTCTTCGGCCAGTGCCTTTGACTTTGGAGGCGGACAGTTATTGCAGAAAGAAGACAAAGAATATCTGCAAACAGCAAGAGAACTGATAAATAAGAATATGGATAATACACTATTCGGCCCCGAAGAATTGGCAGCCGCCATGCAAACGAGTAGCCGCAACCTATATCGCAAATTCAAAAACCTGAATCAACCGTCTCCAAAAGACTTTATAAAAGAGCAACGAATGACTTATGCAGCCAAGTTACTACTGACTACTACCCTTACAATACAGGAAGTCATGTACAAGACTGCATTCACGAACCGTTCTCATTTTTACAAAGAATTTGCTAAACGCTACAATCAGACACCCAGAGAATACAGAGAAGTAAACAAACAAAGAGATACCTCTCTGTCTGATTAAAGAAGTAATTTATGCGAATCTGTAGTTGGATAGTTGGTTCAAATCTGTTCAGAAATGAATAAGTTCACCACAGAGGACACGGAGGGCGCAGAGATATTATTTTCTCTGATGAAACGCGGATGAACGCAGATTAAAAAACTGTAGTTCTTTATTTTATCGTTATTTCCCTTTGCGAGAATTTGCGTTCATCTGCGTTTCAATAAAGATTTAAACTCTGTGTCCTCTGCGACCTCTGTGGTGAAATACCGTACAATAATGAACACCGCCCGGCATGCTTCTCAATGGCTTCTTTACTGAGTTTACATTATTTAACCCACTGACTATTGTTTAATTACGAATATTTCGTAGATTTGCAATATAATCGTAATTAAACATACTCCATGGAAAAGCTGACTATACAAGAAGAAGAAGTGATGATCTACATCTGGGAATTGGAAAACTGTTTTGTGAAAGAGATAGTAGCCAAGTTTGAAGCACCGGTTCCCCCTTATACGACCGTAGCATCCATAGTAAAGAATCTTGAACGAAAAGGATACGTCACGCCCCGCCGGGTAGGTAACACCTATCAATACACTCCTGCCATACGGGAAAGTGAGTATAAACGCAGTTTCATGAGCGGAGTAGTACGTAATTACTTCGAAAACTCTTACAAAGAGATGGTTTCCTTTTTTGCCAAAGACCAGAAAATCTCGACCAGCGACTTGAAAGAGATCATCGACATGATTGAAAAAGGTAAAGAAGAATAACGAATAAACAGTAAAATCATGACTCCGGAACTTGCCTATTTTCTAAAGATAAACGTAGGAATTATAGTATTCTATATATTTTACCGGTTATTCTTTTATAAAGATACATTTTTTCATTGGCGCCGGACAGCATTGCTTTGTTTTTTGGGAGTCTCTCTGTTTTATCCAATGCTCAACCTTCAGGAATGGGTAAAGGCACATGAGCCAATGGTGGTAATAGCCGATTTATATGCAACAACACTACTCCCTGAAGTGGTATTTGAAGAAACAATAACCCCAACTCATACAAACTGGCAGGAATTTGCCACCAATTCCCTAAGTATCATCTATTTTTGCGGAGTGATATTACTATTTATCCGTTTTATAATGCAACTGACCAGTATTATCCTCTTACGAATTCAGTGCAAAGTAACAGAGATACAAGGTGTACGTGTACAGATATTAAACAAAGCAAGTGGCCCCTTTTCCTTTTTCCATTGGATATTTGTCCATCCTGAATCTCATACTCAGGAAGAACTTGCCGAAATTCTTACTCATGAGCAGACCCATGCCCACCAGTTACATTCGGCAGATATAATGTTCAGTGAACTGATATGTATCGCCTGCTGGTTTAATCCTTTTATCTGGCTCATGAAGCGCGAAATACGAAATAATCTGGAATACATGGCCGATCAACGCGTCCTGCAAACCGGATACGACTATAAAGTATACCAGTACCATCTGTTGGGACTGGCTCATAACAAGGCTGCAGCAACTCTCTATAATAGTTTCAATGTTTTACCACTCAAAAACCGAATTAAAATGATGAACAAGAAAAGAACAAAAGAAATAGGAAGAACTAAATATTTGCTATTTCTTCCATTGGCTGCCTTGCTACTAATAATCAGTAATATCGAAGCAGTAGCCCGAACCACGAAAAATTTTGCACGGGAAGTAATACAAACTGTTGAAAAGTCAACAGAACAAGTAACAAAGGCTACCGGACAAATACCAGAACAGGCCACAGTAGAAGAAGTTACTATCCCGAAAGAAATTCCTGCCGATATAGACATAACCGACAAAGATCCTTCTGCCATCATGCAAAAAGTGAATACCGGAGATGATGATGATATTTTTGATGTTGTAGAAGAGATGCCCGTTTTTCCTGGCGGACAAACAGGTCTGATGGAGTTTATTGCTAAAAATTTGCGCTATCCTGTAAAGGCTCAAAAAGAAGGTATACAAGGACGTGTCATAGCACGTTTCATTGTAGAAAAAGACGGATCGGTTAGCAATCTGGCAGTAGCACGACGCTCTGCTAGTTCCGAACTAGACGCAGAAGCCATACGTGTATTGTCAACAATGCCTAAATGGACTCCGGGTAAACAAAGAGGAAAAGAGGTACGTGTAAAATATACAGTTCCCATCGCTTTCAGACTGAGCGGACCGGAAGTAGAAGAAATAAAAGACAGTAAACTGATGGAAGTGGTAGTTGTAGGATATGCTCCCAAAGATGACATCATAACCCCGGAAGTTGTTCTTGAAAGTGCAGAAATAATGCCCAAATATCCGGGTGGAGCCAGTGGACTAATGAGTTATCTGGCAAGAAATATCAAATATCCATTTGATGCCCAACAGAGCAAAACGCAGGGACGTGTTGTTATCCAGATGATAGTCAACAAAGACGGTCATGTTATCAGTCCGAAAGTAATACAAAGTGTCTCTCCTTCACTGGATGCCGAAGCTATACGTGTAGTAATGGGTATGCCACGTTGGGAACCCGGTAAAAACGATGGCCAAACGGTAGCTGTGCAATATACACTTCCTATCACCTTCAAACTTCAACAATAACTCTCTTTTAATACATTCATTGAAAAGAAAGAAGTAATCGCCTTTTATCATAGTGGTTACCTCTTTCTTTTTTACCAAAAAAGTAGTAAATAATAACTATATTATTCTTACTTTTGTAGATAACCATAAATAACAACACCATGAAACCATTCGTACTTATCACTTGTTTTCTGCTAAGTCTGACAACATTTACACAAGCTCAGGAAAGAATCATAGAACAACCTCCCTTCACCGCCTGGAGTTCTACAAGCATTGAAATAGATAAAGTAGCATTGAGTGACACAGCAACCGTACTACATATCAAAGCTTTTTATCGTCCTAAAAACTGGATAAGAATTGCTTCCGGGAGCTTTCTGAAAGGAAGTGACGGCGAATTATATCCTCTGCGCCACGGTATCGGCATCACTCCCGATCAAGAGTTTTGGATGCCGGAATCCGGACAAGCCGAATTTAAACTTGTCTTTCCACCCCTGCCAAAAGATATTACCTCTATCGACTTCTCCGAAGGAGATACAGAAGGCGCTTTCAAAATCTGGGGAATACAATTGGATGGTAAATTGCCTAAGCTAAAACTACCAGCTGAAGCAACAGAACGAACCAAGAAGCTCACTACCCTACCTACACCCAAAATAGAAAAAGGCAAAGCTCTCTTAGAAGGGCAAATACTTGATTTTGAACCGGGAATGTCTTCAAACTTCACTATCTACCTTAGAGGCGCTGTTAACCTGGAACAAAAAGTAGACATAAAAGTAAATGATAATGGACAATTCTCCAGCGAAATACCAGTCATTACAACAACACCCGCTACTCTTTATGCCGGAATAGAAGCAATTGATTTTTTATTAGTACCCGGAGAAAAGACAAATCTCTTCATCAACCAACGTGAGATTTGCCGTCGGCAATCCAAGCTGCATAAAGACAAAAAATCCAATGAAGCAAACGTCTACTACGGAGGATATCTTGCCGGACCCTCCGGAGAAATTGCTAAACTGAATTTTAAAACCAATATAGATGATGACTATCCTCAGTTCATCAAAGACCTGAAAGACAAAAATGCAGAAGAAGTAAAAGCGTATATCCTGAATAAACATAAAGAGAAACTCCGGCAGATTGATGCTCTTAAAGCAACAAAAGCCTGCAAAGAGATGCTTTGTTGTGCTGTAGACGCATCGGCTGCATCACTTCTCACGTTCGTTCCCGGAATCATGCAACGTGTACATATCACTAACTATAAGCTGAAGGACGAGCAAGTAAATGAATATATAAAGAATAATCCTGTCAGTCTTCCGGATGATTTTCTGAATGTATTACGGGATTTTCCCTCTCTTAATACCACACGGGCCATGTATGTTCCGCTCTATATGCGTCTCACCGGAAGCCCCATGTTCAGGACGGCATTCAGCAAAGCATTAGGAACAGACAAAGGGATTTATTTTGAACTTTCTACAGTAGCCGATGTACTGAACGGAATTAACGACTTTACACCTGTCACAGAAGAACAGTTGGCAAAAATATCCGCTTTATCAACTCCCGTCTATCTGGAAGCTGTGAAAGAGAAAAACGATGAATTACTGGCAAAAATAGAAGAGAACAAAAAGAAAACCGGATTTACCATAAATGAGGCCGGTGAGGTAAGTAACGAAGATTTGTTCGCTTCTATTATTTCCAAGTATCGCGGGCATACCTTATTAGTGGATTTCTGGGCAACCTGGTGCGGACCATGCCGCATGGCAAACAAAGCTATGATCCCCATGAAGGAAGAGTTAAAAGACAGGGATATCGTTTATATTTATCTGACCGGAGAAACTTCTCCAAAAGGTACATGGGAGAACATGATACCCGACATTCATGGAGAACACTTCCGGGTAACAGCGGATCAATGGAGTTATCTGATGAATTCATTCCAGATCAGAGGAGTGCCTACCTATCTGCTCGTTGACCGTGAAGGAAACATCACTTATAAAACAACCGGATTTCCCGGAGTAGATAAAATGAAGAGTGAACTACTGAAAGTACTCAATAAATAAGAATAAATACAACTCACCACAGAGTCTCACAGAGTACTAATTATCTGATGAAACGCAGATTAACACAAATGAACGTAGATTTAAAAGACTGTAATTCTTTATCTTATATGGTTTCCCTTTGCGAAAATCTGCGTTCATCTGCGTTTCAATAAAGATTTAAAACTCTGTGGTACTCTGTGGTAAAACAGATTTCAACTACTGATTCGCATTACTTATGCATTTCTACAATCTGTGTAGGTGCCTGTTCTACATTCCGCCGATCTACCTGGCGGACCACAGCAGCAGCCAATGATAAGAAAGCACGACCGGTAATTGTATTCTCATCCAATGCAGCAGGAGTTCCCTTATCACCGCTTTCACAAATACTTTGAACTATAGGAATCTGTCCCAGCAAAGGCACATTCATCTCTTCTGCCAGTTTCTTGGCACCTTCACGCCCAAAGATGTAATATTTGTTTTCGGGCAATTCGGCAGGAGTAAACCAAGCCATATTTTCGACCAACCCCAAGATAGGTACATTCACTTTCTCATTGGTGAACATATTAATACCCTTACGAGCATCTGCCAATGCCACAGCCTGTGGGGTGCTCACTACAACTGCACCAGTCAAGGCCAATGTTTGTACTACAGTCAGATGGATGTCACTGGTTCCGGGGGGCAAGTCAATCAGGAAATAGTCCAGTTCGCCCCAATCGGCATCACCAATAAGCTGTTTCAGTGCATTACTTGCCATACCACCACGCCATAAAGTAGCTTGATCGGGATCGACAAAGAAACCAATGGAAAGAAGTTTCACCCCATATTTCTCAACGGGAATAATCATATCACGCCCTCCAATTTTTTCGGCATAAGGACGGGCATCTTCTACCTGAAACATTTTTGGCATAGAGGGCCCAAAGATATCAGCATCAAGCAATCCAACTTTATAGCCAAGTTTGGCAAGCGCCACAGCAAGGTTTGCCGCTACGGTAGACTTACCGACCCCTCCCTTTCCGGAAGAAACACCAATAATATTTTTCACTTGCGGCAATAGTTTTCCTACTTCCGGACGTGCGGCCTGAATGGTTCTTACACTAATATTGCCTACAATTTCCACCTCTTTACTTACGTGAGTAAGAATAGCTGCTTCGGCAGCTTTAACCACCGACTTCATAAAAGGATCGGTAGGCTTTTCAAAAAGAAGGGAAAAAGAAACTTTCATCCCTTCAATGCGGATATCATCCTCCACCATACCGGCTTCAACAAGATTCTTACCGGTACCGGGATAACGCACTGTTGCCAGCGCATCGAGTATTAACTTTGGATAAAGAGTCATTTTATTTACGATTTGACGATTTACAATTTGACGATTGAAATTACTTAGATTTACCATAAGACGATTGGGATTACCTATGACTACAGGAAGAAAGATTCTTCAATCGTAAATCGTCAATCGTCTAATCGTAAATCTGATTATTTACTTGTTTGTAACCCGCTCCTCTTACTACGGTTATAGCTACGATACGAGTCGAGTTCTATTTCAACATCCGGCTCTTGCAATTCACCTTGCTGCGGAAGCCGAAATTTTATATACTTAATATTCAAACCACGATCAAGCCATTGTTGTTCATAATAAGTCTTGATTCCCAAAATATCATCTACAAGACCGGAATGATAAAGATCTTCGGTGATAAACTCTACCGGAAACTTATTCTCTTCGATCATATATCGGGTATAGGTGAACATGAAGTTACTATCCGTCTTCAAATGAATGATTCCATCTGGTTTGAGAAAGCGGCGATAACGCTCCATAAAATGAGTAGAAGTCAATCGCTTGGTAGCCTTCTTCATTTGCGGATCAGAAAAGGTAAGCCATATTTCACTCACTTCACCCGAGCCAAAAAAGCGGTCTATTATTTCAATATTCGTACGTAGGAAAGCCACATTCTTCATACCTATTTTCAAGGCTTCGGTAGCTCCGGTCCACATACGTGATCCTTTGATATCTACACCAATAAAATTCTTATCCGGAAACATCTGTCCCAGTCCTACGGTATACTCTCCCCTACCACAACCCAGTTCGAGCACTATCGGATGATCATTACCAAAAAATGTTTCATTCCACTTGCCCTTCATTTCAAAAGGCACATTGTCCGCCACAGAGTAAGGATACTCAAACACATGCGGATAACTTGCCATATCGGCAAACTTCTCTAATTTTCCTTTTCCCATATAATCAATCTGGTTTGTCTGCAAAGTTACTTACTTTCGACGGAAACGGCAATCAGGTAGGAAGAATATTTCATAGATGTCAAATAGTCATTCAAGACATTTATATATAAAATCTGCTTCTTTCTTAAATTAATACCTTTTCATAGGAAGTAAAGTTACGGACAATTAAAGGTAAACTATAATCAAAAGTTTCAGTTGTAAGATTAAAACTTTAAGTTTTATAACCAAAAGTTCCGGTTATAGAATCAGAAGTTTTGGTTATAGATTATAAAAGAGAGAATAGTAGTTTTTTTCCTGATAAAAGGTAGTTCATATCGCCTTGTTTTGAACAAATATATGCAATTAAGCTGAGTCCGGTTTTCAACTACTGATTCGCATTAATAATAAGAGACTTCATTTTATAGTCCCTAAAAGATAGATAAGTATGAAAGTAATATGGCTAATTTTAATTATATTGATTTGTACAGGATGTACCAACAATAGAAAAATCCAGCAAACTGGTTTGGAAAATAATCTGATATCTTATTCTGATATTATGAAACAGAATGACTATCATACTATTTTTAATGAATCTATGAAGAGAGGCATAAAAAAACGCAGATTATCGCAAAAATAAATGGAGTACAGATTTCTCCGCACTCCATTTATCCATATTATATAAGAGTTTTATCTTAAGCTTCAATAATAACCTCTTCTTCTACAACTGTCTGCGCTTTCAAATCTTCATAGAAAGCAGCATGAGCAGATTGTACATAAGGTTGTAGGAAAAGGAATCCGATACCAAAAGTAAAAAGACACAAAATAGCCCAACCGATAAAGCTAAGATCAAGCAAGAACAATTTCATCTTGTTACCATCCATCATAGCCATACTTTTTTCGATAGCAGCATTATTAGCCAACTCCGGTTGATCTTTCAGAATAAAGTCCGTCATTGCATACGAATAGTTCTTAATAATACCAGGAATGACGAGCAACAGCGTCCATAAAAATGTATAAATAGCCTGAAGCAATTTAGTACCAACAATACGGCCGAAATCATTGAATCCATCAAACAGACCTCCGATGTTCATTTCACCACCTCTCATTACGCTCAGCATCACAATAGAGTATCCATACATCATAGGCAATGCAACCAATATAGTTCCAACAACCGGAATGTAAGAAGCAGCACCCGATACAGCACCAAATACGAGAGTAGTTACTGCTCCCATCACCCATTTGTCAGTAAGAGCAACACGTGCTTCTGCACGCAATTCTGAATTTTGTTTCAACATAATATATAAGATTTAATTAAATAAATGTCATTCTACAATAGTTACCCATCCGTGTGTATCCGGTTCGTCGCCATATTGGATAGCACGTAGTTTATGGTACAATTTTGTACAGATCGGGCCTGGTTTACCATCCTTAGAGATAATATATGAATGATCATTTTCCGGATCATCAATACGCTGTATCGGGCTGATCACGGCAGCAGTACCACAAGCACCGGCCTCTTCAAGAGTTGCCAGTTCTTCTTCGGGCACCGGACGGCGCTCTACTTTCAATCCCATGTCTTCTGCCAGCTGCATAAGACTCTTGTTGGTGATGGAAGGAAGAATAGATGTTGATAATGGGGTAATATAAGTATTATTTTTAATACCAAAGAAATTGGCTGCACCACACTCGTCCATATACTTCTTCTCTTTTGCATCGAGATAGAACTCAGCCGAATATCCAGCTTCGTGAGCTTCCATACTTGCACGCAGACTGGCAGCATAATTACCACCTACTTTATAAGTACCTGTTCCCAGCGGAGCTGCACGGTCATATTTGCGTGTGATTACGTAAGGAGTAGTTGCAAACCCACCCTTGAAGTAAGGACCTACCGGCGTTACGAAGATTACAAAGAGATATTCGTTAGCAGGACGTACACCTACCTGCGCACCGGTACCAATGAGTAGCGGGCGGATATAAAGAGAAGCTCCTGTTTCATAAGGCGGAATAAAACGTTCGTTCAGTTTTACAGCTTTCAGAACAGCCTCTTTGAAACGGTCGGTCGGAAGTTCCGGCATAAGGATTCCTCTACAAGTAGATTGCAAACGTGCCGCGTTCTCTTCAAGACGGAAAATACGAACTTTACCATCTTTACCACGGAAAGCTTTCAAGCCCTCAAATGCCTCCTGACCATAGTGCAGACAAGTGGCAGCCATGTGCAGGTTAAGGATTTCGCTACTGCTTATTTCCAATTCGCCCCATGCACCATCGCGATAATTAATTCTCACGTTGTAATCTGTCTTCATATAGCCGAATGACAGATTAGACCAATCTATTTCTTTCATATTAGTATGTATATTAGTTAAATTCTGCTATCAGACAACAAAAATAACTTTTATTCTTTAGATTGTAGCTTTTCATGCAACAATTTTTCGACTTCCCGATCAGCTTTTGTCAGTTTCTCCGTACAAAATGCAATTATTTCATTGGCCTCCTTTATTTTTTCTGCCAACACATCTATTTCAAGTTCATTATTGTCAATCTGACGAACAATCTTTTCCAGGCGCTCCATAGCCTGAGAATAGGTTTCTTTTTTTACAGACATAATTTTATTTACGATTAGACGATTTACAATTAGATGATTGAAGTAACTCTGAATTTACGATTGAAGTTAGTTCTCCGTGATGCAAGCGAGTGATGATTTCGTCACCGAGAGATACCTGGGAAGCATCGGTGACGGGTTTACCTTCTTTCAGAGTGATACTATAGCCACGGGCAAGGAGTTTATCGGGAGAGGCATCAGTGATACGCTGCTGAAACAGTTCCAGGCGATGGCGCTGACGAGCCAGTAAAGCAGCAGAGACTTGCATTAAATCTTTGCTTGCTGTCAACAGGCGAAAACGTGCATCTGACAACCGATGAACCACTAATGCGGGAATACGCGCCTGGCAAGACAAGAGTCTTCCGGATTCACGTTCAAGAAAAGCAGAAGCACCTTCGCGAAGACGGGTAGACAGATATTCCAGTTGGTCCGTAGCTTCATCCATACGGTTTATTAGTAATTCGGCAGCGGCAGTCGGTGTCTTCACCCGGGTATGCGCCACAGAATCAAGCACCGTGTCATCACGTTCGTGCCCAATACCGGTAATTATGGGTAATGGAAATTGTGCACAGGCAGCTGCCAGCAGATAAGTATCAAAACCGGATAAATCGGACGTCGCTCCTCCGCCACGAATGATAACAACAACATCAAAGTCGCCTAGCCGGGCATTCACACGGTCGAGTGCAGACAGAACGGATTCTTCTACCTGATTACCCTGCATCATAGCTGGAAACAATTCCGTATAAAAGAAAAAGCCACGGGAATTGTGCTGCAACTGATGGCAAAAATCTCCGTAACCGGCAGCAGTAGCCGAAGAGATAACAGCTATACGCTGCGGCAACAGAGGCATTTCAAGTTCTTTATTTAAGGTCAGTACTCCCTCTTCTTCCAGCTGCTGCAATATCTCGCGACGGCGGCGTGCCATATCGCCCAGCGTGTAAGTTGGGTCAATATCCAGCACAGTCAGGCTATAGCCATATAGCTCATGAAACTGAACAGTCACCTTCACCAATACTTTGATACCGGAACCGAACATCTGTCCGGTTGCTTCTTCAAAATAAGGTTTCAGCAACCGAAATATATTGCTCCAGATCATCCCCCGCGCTTTGGCAATAAGATTATTGCTACGAGGATCTTTCTGTATAAACTCCAGATAACAATGTCCCGTACTGTTGGACCGCACATCACTCAGCTCCGCCTGTATCCAGTATTCATCGGGCAAGCATTGTTCCAGGCTCCGTCGCACCAACGCATTGAGATCAAAGAGAGTCAGCGCTTCCTGTTTCATTTTGCAGACTGATAAGCTTTCCACATATCAGGAATCCCGTATCCATAAATATTGTCGGGATATTTGGCACGATCTCCCGAACGGCGAACCAGTTCAATGATCTCCTTTGCCGTCAGATTGGGAAGTGCCTGCCACAAGCAAGTCACCATACCACACATGATAGGTGAAGAGAACGAAGTACCGTTGGCTCTTCTCAATACACCATCCGTCCCCATTACGTCCGAACCTAAACCTACTGCCATTACATCAGGTTTTACACGGCCATCGGCTGTATTTCCGATAGAAGAGAAGGGAGCCAGTTCACCTTTTTTACTAATAGCACCTACCGTAAGTACATTGTCTGCATCTCCCGGAGGAGTCGTTTTTTTCCAAGGTCCCGAACCGGCATTCCCGGCACTGCACACTACAATCATACCCTTATCTGCTGCCTTTGCAGCCTGGCGGGACATCAAAGCGAAGTGACCGTCCAGATCACGATAACGATAATCTTTTGATTTATCATCAAAAGCATAATATCCCAATGAAGTATTTACCACATCTACTCCCACACTATCGGCAAATTCAATGGCAGCCGCCCAGTAATCCTGTTCCACTAAATGTTCGGAATATTCATCCTCGCTACGTAAGAGCCAGAAAGAAGCCTCAGGAGCCGTACCAATCATCACATGAGGCTGATTCATACCAATGCATGAAAGTACACACATGCCATGACTGCTCTCGGCATAAATGTCAGCTTGGGGATTTACAAAATCTTTTGTACCCAGAATGTTGATATTCTTCATCGCATCTATACTGTCAGCATTATGAAAACCTGCATCAATCACAGCAATCGTCATCCCTTGTCCTTTAAATCCTGCTTTATGCAGCTTGTCGCCATTGCTTATCCGGATCTGGCGGAGTGCCGGTCCATAGGCTTCTTTTATCCACAAAGGGGTATTTACCAATGAATCGCGTTCGGTAGCCATCGTAGGATTCTTTGGATCGGGCGCAATCCATACCTTTTCGGTAGCACGGACAAAAGGAAGTTTGGCTATCTTATCTATCAATGTCGTATCGTTGCAGGACACAGTAACAAAGTTGTCCCATTTTCCCATAGTGACAATATTCACACCTTTCTTACGAATAGCATCCACGTACTTACGGCACACCGGTAAGTCGGTAGAGTCTATTGCCAACCGCTGTTTCTGACGACGTTCAATAGCTTTCTTTGAAAGAAACTCTTCCGGACGATCTAATGAATAAGTGGTGACAGCCTTATCTCTGAGACTGATGCGATACTTCAATGTGTCCTGTTGCGCCGATACTCCGGTAGTAGCAAGAAGCAGAGCGCCCAAAATTAATTTTCTCATACTTTATATTCGGTTTCTATTAAAAATCTTTGTTTTCTTCAATCACAAGGCCAATCCCCCGCTGTGAAGCTATAAATGCACCACCTATCACCCGACGGCCATCATAAAACACTGCCGACTGCCCGGGAGTAATAGCCGAGGCCTCTGCAAGGAACTTCACGAACAGCCGTCCATCTTCCAATCGCTTCACCCGGCAGGGTATCGGGCGGCTGCGATAACGAATACGTACCGCCAGATTCTGGCATGATAATACTTCCTGCTCATCAATCAGGTGATCCTGATCGGCGAGCATATATCCGACATGTAACTGTTCAACATCCCCCAGCATTACAGTGTTCTTCTGTGGATTGATTTTCAGCACGTATGCGGGTTTACCCAAAGCAATCTCAAGTCCTTTCCGCTGCCCGATTGTATAATAAGGAAACCCTTTATGCTGTCCCAACTTCACTCCTTCCGAATTGACAAACCATCCCGGACCAATCTCCGTATCCAGTTCGGGATATTGCTCACGCAGAAAATCACGATAATCTCCTCTGATAAAGCAGACTTCCATACTCTCGCCTTCTTTTGATTTGGCTTCATACCCTTTTTCACGCAGATAATCCCGTACTTTCAGCTTGGTATAGTTTCCCAAAGGGAAAATGCAACGCCTCAATACATCCTGACCCAGACGCCAAAGGAAATAGGACTGGTCTTTTTTATCATCATCTCCCGCTACGATATATATATTCCCATTACGTTCTTCCAACCGGGAGTAATGTCCGGTAGCAATCCAATTACAATTCAGGCGATCCGCCCACTCCGTCAATACACGAAACTTAAACAACGGATTGCACATCACGCAGGGATTAGGGGTTCGCCCCTGACGATATTCATCAATGAAATTCTTTACGATTGTATCTTTGAAAGGTATCCGTTCGTCGGCTACATAGTGTTCAATGCCCATTCGCGCAGCCAGTTCTCTGGCATCCTGCGGTTCATCTCCCCACACACGCATGGTTACACCTACTATTTCGTATCCTTGTTCTTGTAGCATCAGGCAGGTGGCTGTGCTGTCTATACCGCCACTCATACCTACTAATACCCGCTTATTTGGTTCTTTCATGCAAAGTCTGATTATTGTATGCATGCAAATGTACAGTATTCCGCTCAGATAGCCATACGGAGCAGAAAAAAAGTGAAACAACTGCTATATAAACCAGATATCCGGTGAATATCACGCAGAGGCATCAAGTATATAAAAGCAGGATGTTGTAAAATAGTTCCTTACATAGGGGATGTTTGCAATAAAAGGAGAAAGCACACAAGGGCGTAACCGAAATTTCACTTCATAATGTGGATTAATAAACCAGAACTTACGTTGGCGAATGGAATAGCCTGTTTTACGAGCCAGACGCTCGAACATTTCAATGGTGGTACGACAGGATTTAATGTCAAGCAACTCAGCAATGCAGACTTCACTCTCCCCACAGATTTTCAACACACTGCGATAAAGAGGACGCGGTAATAAATGCAGAAATGGCCAGTGAGAAGCTACTTTACTATGACAGATCTGTTGATGCCCTCCGAAAGGCATTTGCCAGGCAGGAAAACCAATAAATACAACTCCGCCGGGAGCCAGAAACTGCCGGATATGCTGCAACATTGATTTTTTATCACCAATATGCTCAATTACATCATGAATCAGGATAACGTCATACTTCTCTTTTTCAGGAGTCATATCAAAAACATTCACAGCCTTGAATTGTGCAGCACAACCCGATTCAGCAAAAAACTCACGGGCTTGCAGAATACGTGTTTCAGCCAGGTCAATGCCTGTTACAGAACACTGTCGCTCGGCAAAGGGCAAAAGATTCCCCCCGTCGCCACAGCCTATCTCAAGAATACGGGTAGATGAAGTGATAGGAAAAAACTCTTCCAGGTAGGGAAGAAAATACTTTCGGCTACTAACAGCCAGTTCATCAAAGTAGCGTTTGCGATTGGTATGTCTGTCCTGCATCGTTATTTTGTATTCTATATTTTGACTACAAATCTATCCATTTCTCTGAAGTATTACAAAATAATCCCGGCATAATTTGATTATTCGGGAAAAAACACTATATTTGAAAATAAGAAATCTCATAAATATGGCTAATCCAAGACTGCCGGGAATACCCGAAACTGAAGAAATCCTCTTGTACGCCAAACTAAATGAGTACAATCGGGGAAGAACATCTTTCAAAGAAGCAGGTGCTTATCTCATAGTGCTACCACATCCGGGATATAATAGTTATTCGCTGTGGATTTACTCACCGGAACCCCAAAGACAATCCATCTTATTCATACACGATCTTTCGACAGATATCTATGAAGCATTACGAATGGCCAGTACCATGTTTTACTTCTCAAGACGCTGCCTGCTCATTGTGGAATATAATAAGAAAAGAATGTTGAGTAATGGAGATGATATTATCTCTTTCGGAAAATACCGTGGCCACTATTTACACGAAATACTTAAAATAGATCCCGTATATATGAGCTGGATAGCTTATAAATATACCCCAAGAATCCCTAAACAAGAACGCTTTGTGGAAATTGCCAAAGTGTACCACTCCATACACCTGGACCTCATGCTACGGAAAGCAAAACAAAATCAGGAAACAGGGCGTTTTCTGGGTAACATAGGTGATAAGGTAGCAGATCTGACCTTAAAAGTCATAAAGGTAAAAATAGAGGATGACCCATATAAAACCCGGATAAACGGTACAACCGTACAGTTTTATATACGGCAGATTGTAACACTAACCGATACTTCCGGAAATCTGGTAGTTATCCGGTTCACGGCTAAAAGCCCAAGTGGAGAATCCTGCCGGATACCCGCCACGGAACATGCATATCAAACAGATGAAATAATACACATAAGTTCAGCGCGCGTGGCACGTATCTACAAAATACGTGGCTCGAAGTATACCCGCCTGAGCCACGTAAAATTACAGGAAGTTAGCGCTTACGCCAGTCGTCTTTAACAAAGCTGGCCGGATAGGATACTTTATCTATAACCTCTCCTTTCAAACGAATCCAGGAGGTGAAAGTACGGGTACCTTCATTCAGTTCGATCACCCGCGCTCCGTTAGGTAAGTGATTGTATACGGTGTTTCCTCCGGTATAACGCCCGTAGGCCAAAAGGATGCCTTTCCACATTACCGCATAATCATTGTCATGATCGTGTCCAACGAAAGTAGCCATAACATCACCCGATTCTTTCATCGCAGTAAACATACCCGAATTTATTTTCGGTGCGCAGGCCCTTTCCATACGTGTACCACGCAATATCGCATTTTCATCCTCGGCAGCTTCGTTGTATTCGGGCAAGGGGATGTGAAAGAAAGCAACGGCAGGCAACGGTTGACCATTATTGGCCGCTGTATAGGCAGCACTCTGATTGCGGTACCAGGCTATCTGATCAAACGTAAACCAATTGTAACCATCAACATCCTTCATCGGAGAATAAGAATGAGAATCCATGCAATAAAGCAAAGCAGCTTCCTTTGCATCAGAAGATGACTTTACGGTTAACACATAATCCGGTGATGAAACATTACCACGGTCGGGAAGAAGATTGTAGGGAACCTCACGAATTAAATCATAAAGTTGTTCACGGGTCATCTTTTGCTCATCATCGTGGTTACCAAAAGTCACCACAAAAGGAATCTTACGGTTGGAAACCTGTTCTAATACTTTATGCATGCCACTGTCTGCAGGAGCAGCATAAATAACATCGCCGGTAAATACAACCAGATCGGGATGCTCGGTATCCAACACTTCATTGATGCGTTCGAGAGCAACATCTGAAGCCGGATTACCATATTTAAAGTGTACATCGGTAAATTGTACGATCTTAAACTTACCATCCTTGTTAAACTTAAGTTTTGTGTTTTGGGCAAAGCCAGATGTAGCACCCCAAAGGGAGAAAAGCAGCACAAACAGTACTTTTAATTTAATCATGATACTAATAATTTAAAGGTTAGAATATGTGTTTGGGTAGTTTATTTACAATCCGTTTTTTCAATCAATACAGTGGCATAGGCCGATATACCTTCTTCGCGACCTGTAAAGCCCAACTTCTCTGTTGTTGTAGCTTTAATAGAAACGTCATCCACATCTATATCCATCACTTCTGCGAGTTTCGTCTGCATAACAGGAATATGTGCTTTCAGTTTCGGACGTTCTGCACAGATAGTAGCATCGATATTTCCTACTCTATACCCCTTGGTTGCAATCAATTCAACAGTTCTCTTTAATAATATCTTACTGTCAACATTCTTAAACTCTCCGGCTGTATCGGGAAAGTGATAACCAATATCACGCATATTGGCAGCTCCCAGTAAAGCGTCACAAATTGCATGTATCAGAACGTCTGCATCAGAGTGCCCTAATAATCCTTTTTCATGTTCCAGGAGAATACCTCCTAACCATAATTCACGTCCTTCTACCAACTGATGAACGTCAAACCCAAAGCCTACACGTATCTTCATCTTTATATCTTTTTCTTTAAAATCAGTAAAAAATTAATTTCAGCCCGAAGCTATCCATTTTTCTCCGGATTACATCTAAGTTGGATGGCTTTTTTAGGATTATTCACGTAGCAGAAGTAAGAAAAGCTACTAAAAAAGAAGAGGACGTGTCAGTAAAATCTTTGACACATCCTCTTGTTCTATTTGTATTATTCCGAAGTTATCTCCGACGACCAAATAAATCTCTGATACCGTCAAGATCAAAACCTAATGTGAAACGCAGTGTCTGGTCAAGCGGATTGCTTTGCGCAGTAGACACCAGGTAAGCAGCATCAAGAGAGAATACACTCATCTTAAATCCGGCACCAAAAGAGAAGTACTTACGATTACCCTTGTTCTCATGTTCATAGTGATAACCACCACGAACGGAGAATTGATTATGATAAGTATATTCTACTCCTAAAGACCATTGAATCTCTTGCAGCTCTTCCTTGAAACCACCGGGAGCATCACTGAAGGATTTAAAAATACCTTTGATTGGAGAGATATCATTATAACCCTCCGAATCCAACCAGTTTCTATATCCATCCGTGTCCCCTTCTTCAGCACCGGTTGCCGCCCGATATTGTTCTTCTGTAGGACGCGTAGGAACCATCAGCTTGTTTATATCAAGACTGAAAGCTATTGTATTAAAATCGTCTATCGGAGCCAACAACGAACCACCTAAACGAAAATTAGTAGGCAGGAATTGGCTGGAATTTCCTCCATCATAAGAGATTTTCGTACCAATATTAGAAAGGTTTAACCCGAAAGACAACATACACTCACGCTGTGCAAGCATGATATAATTTGTATAATAGAAAGCAATATCAGCTGCAAATGCAGAACCGGGAGAAACCTCTTCATCCTGTTTATAAGCCAAATCAGAGTAGATGTAACGCAAAGCAACAGCAGCAGAAAAACGCTCGGATAGCATACGCGAATAAGCCACATCTACTGCCATTTCATAAGGACTGATATTATAGGTCGGACCTGTTGTAGCATCTCCTCCCATAGGCACTTCACCCAAAGAGAAATAGCGTAACGAACCACTGATAGCCTGGTAATCACCGATACGATAATATCCGGCCAGATAAGCCAAGTCAATATCATTAACCAGTTTACGCAACCAGGGAGTATAGGAGATAGATACACCTGCGCGTCCAATCGTAAACGGATACTTCGCCGGATTCCAGTATTGTGAGTTGTTATCCGGGTCGGTAGCAGCACCTACATCTCCCATACCACCACCACGTGAGTCGGGAGCAATGTTAAGTGAATTGACACCTGTATTGATAGGATTGAACAGATCTTTCTGTGCCCATGAGCTGACAGAGAAAGCAAAAAACAATAGAAATGATATAAATATTTTCTTCATAACCAATCTTATGGATGTGTACATATAAACCGGATTTTCACTGATTTATTGTGCCAGAATGACTATTTTCTCGGTTTTCGTACTCTCCTTGCTATCACCGGAAGTAATAGAAGCACGGTAAAGATAAATACCCGGTGACAGACGCTGACCGGCGTTACTACATAGATCCCAGTCTACATAATAATAACCACCGGAAGATATTCCCTGTTCATTGTGTACCCATAACTCCCGACCTGCAAAGTCACATACAGCTATACGTACATTCAGCTCTGAACCAGGGCGGTCATGCGAAAGAATAAATGTAGTACTTTCACGAGCCGGACTCTTGCTGCAAGTTATAGAGAACAATCCGGGGCGCAATCCTTTCGCAACTTCAAATTCCAAAGATTTCACAGAAGAATTATTCATAATATCCCAGGCACGGAAAGTAAGAGTATGCTTACCCTCTGAAAGGGCCGGAATTGAAAATGCAACTGTACCCTTGGTATAACTACCTGCAACCGGAGTATAATAATCATTCAAAGAATAAGTAAGTTTACCATCAATACAAAGAGAAAGATCATGTCCAATACCGTTTCCTACAGTATTGATTCCATCTTCATCCTCCAATTCCGCTACAAAATAAGGTGTTTCATTCACCAAGCCTCCCCATGGAAAATCAGGAGTATTCAGATATACCATTATATCAGGCCCTTCACCGGAGGTAGGAATATCATCGGCTGTTCCTCCTACGAGAAAACGATCAAAAACACCACCGGCCTCTCGCTTATCGGCATCACAAGCATAGAGATTCAACAACCCCTGCTCATTGGAATAATTAATATCTAACGGCACAGGGAAAGTCAGTTCAAAGCGGCCATTACGTACAGAATCCATTCCGGAAAAAAGAATCTTGTTATGATCAGTATAAGTCACAGCTCCCTTGTCTAACGTATTAAGGGTACTAATAGTCTCCTTGCTATCATAAACCAAGGGATGAACCGTTCCTGTAAAATCATCAGCAGGCTTACCATTGGGAGTAAGAATATGTCCTTTTACCGTCACTTTAGCACCAGCTCTCATAAAAGGCAATTCATCAGACGGAGGACCATCGAACTCATCCACTACCACTTTATAATCAGGATAAGTAGGCATTATGGCAGGATCCCCCATCAAATTAAAATTCAATCTATTTCCTCCATCACCACTAACTGTCAATTTAGCTAATCGAAGCACATCTCCCAACCGTAACCGTTTGCCATCCTGCAAATTAAATAACTTATCCACAAAGTTATTATTCAAAGTCTTGTTTGGACCATCATATACCACCCGTGCGGCTGCAACCATCGCAATAGCCCCCCCCTTTGCATTCAGCAATGCTAACTCACCAGCCGAAGTAGCCTCTGCATCAAAACGAGAAAACTCACATGATGCGGTAAACCATATAGATAAACGAGGAGATGACAGATTTACAACATCAGCAGAAGTCAATAAATTTTCTGATGACCAGGAAGTTGTACCACTATGCCCTGTATAATTAACGAGCATCAAACCCTGATCTAATAATTGCAATAATCGTTTATTTGCCTGAGGATAACTATAACCTGTAGCCGAAGATTCTCTCTTATAAGCATCTGCAAGGATACGTTCTCCGCGCATACCAGAAAGGGTATTATTTACTCTATCGGCAAGATCACTGGCCTGTTCCATAAAGCCTATATCATCATCATTCCCTGCCGCATCATCTCCAACAAAGCAAGTCATCCGCTTCCAAGGACCTGCATTCTTATTATATATATAATCAATTGTCTTATCAACCACAGCTTTGGCTTCATCAACCACACGAACAGGAAAACGACCTACACCAATATCAGGAATACCACTGGTCAGCGAACTCACTTCACCTTTTACAAAACCAAAATAATCGTCAGTCATATAAGACTGTGTCTCATCCACCGAGTTTGGAAACTGGAAAGAAAGCAGGAAATCAGAAGGTTTATAATTCCTCCAACTTGCTGTAATCATGCGATTATCATAACTACAATCTCCAAAAAGTAATAGATACTTAATTCGATCTTCGGCAGAAGTCGCTTTATCATACAGCATCTTCATAAAACGACGATAAGCCGTAGCATCCGGAGTTCCGGATGAAAATTCATTGTATACCTGTGAAGCTTTCACTACCTCTACAGTAAGCCCATCCTTGTCACGATGTGCCTCTGCCAAACGTTCGGCTTGCTGAACAAAAGCAGTTCTGTCCGGCACAATAATCACCATGTCAATACCCTTCAATGCATGAAGGTTCTGATTAGAAACATCTCCCATACTCTCTACTCCACCAAAAGAAGCCGAAGTATTAACTGCCACAAATTCACGCAGGATATTACTAGCTGGAATAGTAAAGGTATAAGTGTCTCCACTCAAAGTTCCTTTGATCTGTTTATATTCTGAAGGCGAAGTAACATCCCATACAACAGTAGAAGAATTTGCACCGGAAATAACAAATGTACTTGCTTGTCCCTGAGATTGTAAAGCACGAAACGCAAGAGCCCCTCCATTCATCTGTAGCCGTTGTTTATAATTCAAGATAATATAATTCAATCGTCCTGAAATACCGGAAGCACGATTATGAGTAAGCTTTACAGTAACAGATTCCGACTTATCACCTGTCCAGAGTTGATCTAATGTACCTTCACCCGCCTTTATATAATGAGCATTAACGCTATTCGAATTAATTCCAGGAATAACTTGTGTACCAATATTTTGTCCATCAATAGCAACTGTCATTGTAGTGTTACCGGAAGAGCCTGCCCCCAAAGACTTTGCCGTAAAAACAACCCGGATACGGCCACTTTCATCGGTGATATTGGGAAGAGTAAAAGAATAACTTTGTGAATTACCTACCACATAGTCATAAGAATCATATAACTCCCGCCCCGAAGCCGCCCATGAATAGGCATCTGTCTCATGTAAAGCATATGCATTGAAAGTCTCAATAATATTGGAACTACTACCAGTACCATCTTCCACAGGAAACTCGGCCGGTTTTTCATCACTCTCTGTTAGGAAGTAATAAGCATCATCCGAATAGAAATTCTTTATACGGACAAAAGTATCACCAGTTTTCTTCCAATGAAGGGTACCACGGGCATAAAACAAGACTCCATCGCCTCCACGATATAAAGGCACCTCGGGAAGATCATCAGCGGGGTGTTCTGAGAATTTCTCCGAAAGCAGATACCCCCCATAACCATAGATCCGCACCTTATCCGGATTAGAGAATCCCATTTTCCTTAATTCAGCCTGCGTAATACGATAAACTCCGGTATCTGAAACACGTATTTTCACAAATCGTCCGGAAGAAAGAACAGAATTTTCAGTAGTTGCTAATGTGGCTGCTCTTGTTGCTGCAAGGGTAGTGGCAGAAATCGGTGTACTAATAACAGAAAGCTTAAAAGAATTAATGCGTTGATAAATCCCCTTGCGGTAAACTACCGGAACGAACCGTACGTTCAAAGAAGCCTTATCAGCAGATGTGGCAACAGAAACCTCAGCCTGAGGATAATCGGGTAAAGTTACCCCTTTCGCTATTAGTTCAACGACAGCTTCGGGAGTCAGATCTACAAACTCCGGAAACTCAATCTTTACATCATAGTTATTTAAATAGAAATCGTCAGACAAAGGAATGCTTTCAGAAATTTCCGGAAGAGTTTGGACAGCAGGTAACTTCTGCCAATCCAGCGTAATAAAACGATCCTGAGCTGAAACCGGAAATACGATAAACAATATAAGAATGTAAAGTACCCTGTACATAATAAGCATAGATTAATTTGCTAATGTGCCGGTTACCATGCAAATGTTATCACGCAGCCAACATTCTATTGGCAAACAGGCATATTACCTTATATAAAAATCGAGTAGCTTATCTCCTTCAAGGTATCCTTGCAGGTGCTGACCTACACTAACAGGGCCTACTCCTGCGGGAGTACCCGTAAATAACAGGTCGCCAATTTTCAATGTCACAAAACGGCTCACATACGCAATAATATCATCCACATGAAATAACATGTCTGCTGTACATCCGCTCTGAACCTCTTGTCCGTCAATTGTCAGGTTAAAATGTAACTGCTGAATATCAGCAAAGCGTTCAACCGGGACAAATGTACCAATAGCTGCCGAGCTATCGAATCCCTTACAGAGTTCCCAAGGTCCGCCGAATTCACGAAAACGACGTTGCAGATCACGAGCAGTAAAATCAATTCCAACGGTCACTGCATCATAGTAACGATGCGCAAAACGTGGGGCGATATTCTTACCTAAGCGGTTAATGCGTACTACCAATTCTGTTTCATAATGCACCTCGTCCGAAAAGTCGGGGATAAAGAATGGCTTACCGTCTTTCAGTATCGCCGAATCGGGCTTCATGAAGATAACCGGCTCTTGATTTATTAACGTATGTCCCAGCTCTTTATTGTGCTGAGTATAGTTCATTCCTACAGCGATAATCTTCATTATTTGATTTCGTTAAAATTCAATCGGTTAAACATAACAGCCAAATGGGCATAAAGGGAAGTATTCTGTACTACGATATTTTCAGGAACACGGATACGGAACGGTGTAAAGTTCCAAACAGCTTTAATGCCTCCCGCTACCATTACATCAGTAATACATTGCGCTATCTCAATAGGAACAGTAAGCACACCAATATGTACGTCATATTCCTGCATCTTCTTTGCAAATTCATCCGAATGAAAAATAGGAATACCATTCAGACTGGTACCTACCAAAGCAGGATTCACATCGAAAGCAGCCACTATTTCCAGACCAAAGTGTTTCAAGCCTGAGTCCTGCAACAATGCTCCACCCAAACTACCAACACCAAAAAGAAAAGCTTTATGAATATCTGTAAAGCCAAGAAAGTGTTCCAGAACAGCAATTAAGGTATCTACTTCATAGCCCACACGCGTACGCCCGGAAATATTAACGTAAGACAAGTCTTTCGCGATCTGTGAAGCATCTACATTGATTTCCTTGGATATCTGTGTAGAAGAGACGTAGCGCTCCCCTCTTTGCTTCAGCAATTTAACATTAGACAAGTACCACGGTAATCTGCGCAAAGTAGGTTCCGGTACCCTCATATTATCTTTATGCTGTATCTGACGATCCATTGTCACTTCTTTCATGCTTTAAGATTAGAGATTGGCAAATTTACATTATTTTTTCTGAAATACAACAGAGATGTCACAGAAGCTTAACATTATTTCTACATAGCAACTTAATACTCCCTGAACATTGACAAAGGAATACTTACAGATACTCCAACCGAATGAAATTTCAGGCAATCAAAACCTACAAAAACTCCCGCCCGTAGTATTTCAGAAACTCCCACAGAATAGCCTATTTCCGTATAAGGTTTCCGGCCATATACAACTACCGAACGGAGATGTAACGCTTCATCAAACCTCTTTTTTCTCAGAAAAGGAAGTTGCTTCAATAACAGATAAGGAGTATACCAGGAAAGATTGGCTTGTGCCCAACGGGTGTTATTGGAATAAGCATAATTATCAAGCAAAGCGAAACCCGTATCAAACGTTCGTTCCGTAAACGGCAGACTTGTTGTTGCAAAATGTTTAAAATCGGGAAATTGCATCTTGTCAATATCCCAAAAAGCACCTGCATTCACATACCAATTAAAACGATTAAACATGCCGAATCCAACCATTTGCCGAGCTGAAAACTCAGTCAGATGATAAGAAGGGGATAGCTTCGCTCCATCCAAAGGAAATGCACGATCATAACGGAGTGTAAAGGTGGGAAAGAGTGATTCTTCATAAACCTTTCTCCCACGTATCATTCGGTAATAATGCGCCGGTGTATATTCCAACGCAAACGAAGCTTTTAATAATTCATTCTCTGGCATCAGTACAAAAGAACTGTTGGCGGGAATGTTAGGTTCTGCTTTTCGCTTAAACCAACTCCTCGATATATGATTCTCCAGCATTTTACGCTGCTGCCAGGTAAGTGAGGCAGAAAAAAGCAATCCATTGGTCAACTCTATCTCATGCCCAATAAGCAAGAAACGTTTATCATACAACTTCACATCATTACGCCCAAAGAAAGAGGAAGCAATAGAATTTATAAATCTGGATTCTCCGTTTTCTCCATTATAATCGGCAGAAAGCACACCACCCGACAACAAAAGTTGTCCATTACGCCGCGGAGCATAATTCAATGTTACTTTCCCTTCTCCTACCAGCGATTTACGGGCAGTAGTATAATAGATAGATGGAGATAGCCGAAGAGTTGTAGTCTCCGATAATTTAATTCCCCCTTCCAAGCGCGCTCCTAACCAGAATCCATCCACAAAATTATATTCAGGAATATATGAAGGTAGTCCGTACAAACTTAACCAGGCCTTCTTGTTCTTAGTCCGGTATGTATCTCCTACAAAGAAAGCCTGCAAGACCTTTCTTGCGACAGGATGTCTTTTTATACTGTCTTTCCGAAGTGAATCTTTCGGAGCCATTAATTTCTCTTTATTAATATAGCTCTGTACCTCTTCCGGCTTTAAAGGGACACTACGAATTGCTGCCCAGTAGAGAGAATCTTTTTTATCTGCCAATGAGTCAGTTGCTACATTCCAACGTTCGGCAAGTGATCTCCGCTCATACTTATGCTCAGATTTTAGCGTATCGGACGCTGTTATTGATTTCTCCATCAGCTTGGATAACTTATAAGCCTCATTCATTGTCAAATCTTCTTTTGCAGAGAGTTCTTTTATCTGCTTCTGTACCTTTTCCTGTTTCTTCGTGATTTTTGCATGAATTACCGTAGCCTTAGATGCCTTTTGTTCCTGCATCCTAAATCCACCAACCGTTTCTACGCATTCATAATGTACCGAAGCTAAATAAGATGCCTCCGCTTTGAACCCCATCATATCGATAGTGCATTCCATACTGGTAGAAGTAGCCCAAAAAGCCGAGGGCTGCACTTCTTTGCAAGTCACTTTTACCATGGCTTTTAATCCGCCCATACGAACCGAAAGACTGGTTGCAGAAACGCACCAAAGATCTTCAACAATATACAGATCACCCGCCACCAATTGCGGATTATCTTTTTTAGGAATCACCTTAATTTTATTTATCATATGCCCACCTTCGGCATAGAAGCCTTCCATCTTAAAACGATAATAAGAAAAAGCACCTTTACTCAATGGAGATATCTTATCAAAAATGGTAGGATTATAGAGATTGACAGTTGCCAGTCCCATGTTTATCTGAATCTCTTCCGGAAAAGTATTACTGTAAGCTTTTACCGTATCTTTCCAGATATTGGGAGCTTTGAATGTAACCTTCCGCTGTTCTTCCAGCAAGAACAGTTTCCCTAACATTTTTTTCGATTCCGTTCTTACCTCTTTGGACAGTTTTAACACTGCAGGAATACTTTTCACTTTCCCCGTACCCTTCAAATAGGTTTCAGCAGTAAAACCAGTTACCTGAGTCCGATAATAAGGTGCATTGGCTATCGCTCTTCGCATAACGGCATACGCAGGGTCTTCCGCTCCTTTTACCACACTTACTTCATTCAGAGAATAGATACGTTCAGCAAGTACAACATTCTTTTCTAATCCTCCGGCAGGCATCTGTATAGAAAGACTCTGTCCTGTGTATCCCAGTGAAGAAATCTCACAAGTATAATGTCCTGGTTTAAGCTCTGTTTGAAAGCACCCATTATCATCAGTAGTAAATCCCCATCTCAATTCCTTCAAATAAAGGGATGCATAAGGTACCGGTTCTCCTTTCTCATTTACAATTTTCCCTTTAAACACTTGTGCTATAGAAGATAAAGTCAAGAAACTGAATATTATAAACCATAAATATCTTTTCATTCCAGTTTTTTCTAAGTAATCATTCTAAATTATATGATACTATTATTGAAACGCAGATTTACGCAAAGAATATCATCGCTCAAGTATAGCGCAACCATTTAATCTGCGATCATTTGCGTTTCAATAAAAAGCTGTCATAGTTACTATTTATCATAATATATGTATTAGACGACAAAAAGCACAAAAGATTGCAAGGGTCAATACAAAATATTACTTTTGCCCAAAAGCGAAGATAAGCTGCACACCGACATAAAAAATGAATGAGTTCATTTTATTCTACTCTCGGTTTGCATTATCTTTGAACCTATATAAAAGAATGAATGATATGAAGAATAATGACTGGAAAGAACGATTGAATGTGGTTTATTCCACAAACCCGGATTTCAATTATGAAATGGATGACGATGAGGAACAGGTAACACTTGCCCCCGCCCAACAAAACTTACGTGTACAACTGGATCGTAAAAACCGGGGCGGAAAGGTAGTAACACTCATCACCGGTTTTGTCGGTACCGACAATGATCTGAAAGAATTGGGAAAGCAACTAAAAACCAAATGCGGCGTAGGAGGAGCAGCAAAAGATGGAGAAATCATGATACAAGGCGATTTCAAACAAAAAATACTTGAACTCCTAAAAAAAGAAGGTTATACAAGAACCAAACCCATAGGTTAGTGGTGCTTCCCGCACGGGGAGGTGCGACAGGCGATGAATAATATATTATAAAAAAAAGAAAACGGCCGCTATAGAACTATTTCCGAGCGGCCGTTTTTATATTTTTTACTACTGAATTATTCAGCTCTTAAAGTAAAGCGTTTGAATGCAGTAACAGTCAGATCTTTATCTACTGACTTCAGATATTCAGCAACAGTCATTTTACCATCCTGAATGTATTCTTGCTTCAACAAGCAAACCTCTTTATAGAACTTACCGATACGACCCATAGCGATCTTTTCAATCATGTTCTCAGGTTTACCTTCCTGACGAGCTTTGTCAGCTGCAATTTCTTTTTCTTTTTCCAATACATCAGCAGGTACACCAGCTTCGTCCACTGCAATCGGGTTCATAGCAGCAACCTGCATAGCAACCTCATGGCCAACTTTCGGATCTACTTCTTTGCTCAAAGCAACCATTGTACAAAGGAAGTTCTTACCCTGATGATTGTAAGTAGCAATAGCAGGACCTTCCAAAGTCATGTAACCATCCAGTTCCATTTTTTCTCCGGTGATACCACTTCTGTCTGTTACAGCCTGAGCAATAGTAACGTCACCCATTGGCAAAGCCTGTACTTCTTCCAGAGTCTTGCACTTGTTAGCTACAGCAGCATCCAGAATATTCTGAGTCAATTTGATGAAATCTTCATTTTTAGCAACGAAGTCAGTTTCGCATTTCAAAGCAATGATAGCGCCAAAGCCATCAGCAACTTTCACGAGTACACAACCTTCTGAAGCTTCACGGTCAGAACGTTTTGCAGCAACTGCCTGTCCTTTTTCACGGATAATTTTCATAGCGCCATCAAAGTCACCATTAGCTTCTGTCAACGCATTTTTGCAATCCATCATACCAGCTCCGGTCATTTTGCGCAGCTTGGTTATATCAGCCATTGTTACAGCCATAATATTTTCCTATTTTAAGTTCGTTTATAAAAAAAGTAGTCAAGTATTAAGTAGTTAAGTAGTCAAGTAGAATGTTGGCTACATAAAGTAGAAGTACTGCTACTTACTACTTAACTACTTACTACTGACTACTTACAATATATTAAGCCTCTTCGTCTTCCTTAATGAAGGCAGCAGCTTTAGCTGCATTGATTGCTTCTTCGTCGGACTTATCGAGTCTGGCCTTAGTTGATTTTTTCTTACCTTTATTAGCAGGAGCTTCACCAGCTGCTTCCATATCAATCTTCTCAGCTTTTCTTTCTTCCAAACCTTCCTGCATAGCAGCGCAGCAAGCTTCAAGAATTACTTCGATTGATTTAGTAGCGTCATCATTTGCCGGAATTACGAAATCTACGTTTGAAGGATCTGAATTAGTATCAACGATACCAAATACAGGAATTCCCAAACGGTTAGCTTCGCGAACAGCGATGTTTTCTTTCATTACGTCGATAACGAACAAAGCAGACGGCAAACGAGTCAGGTCAGCGATAGAACCCAATGTCTTGTCCAGCTTAGCACGCTGACGAGAGATCTGAAGAATTTCTCTTTTAGAAAGATTAGAGTAAGTACCATCGTTAGTCAACTTATCGATAGTAGCCATCTTTTTCACAGCCTTACGGATAGTAGGGAAGTTAGTCAACATACCACCCGGCCAACGTTCGATAACATAAGGCATATTTACAGATGCAGCTTTATCAGCTACAACTTGTTTAGCTTGTTTTTTAGTAGCAACAAAAAGGACTTTCTTGCCTGATTTTGCAATTTGTTTCAAAGCTTCAGCAGCTTCATCTACTTTTGCAACAGTTTTGTGGAGGTCAATGATGTGAATACCATTGCGTTCCATGAAAATATAAGGAGCCATTGCAGGGTTCCACTTTCTTTTAAGGTGTCCGAAGTGGCAACCGGCTTCCAGTAATGTATCAAAATTTGTTCTTGACATCTTGTTTTTTCTTTAAATCGTTTACTTTCTTTTTTGTTTTTCTAAACCAACCGCCGGGTAGCCTGATAAAAGAGTCCCGGTAGTTTAGATACTAAACATATTCCGTCAGGCAGCACATTAACGCTTACTGAACTGGAATCTTCTACGAGCTTTTGGCTGACCCGGTTTCTTACGTTCAACAGAACGGGGATCACGTGTCATGAATCCTTCAGCACGAAGAGCAGCTTTATCTTCAGCATTCATCTTAACCAGTGCACGGGCAATAGCTAAACGCAGTGCCTGAGACTGACCAGTGAAACCACCACCACACAAGTTTACTTTGATGTCATACTTCTCAGCAACACCTAACTTGTTCAACGGTTGTTTTACTACATACTGAAGAATAGTTGATGGAAAGTACTCTGCAAGGTCTCTCTTGTTAATAGTAATCTTTCCTGTACCTTCGCTTACGAATACACGTGCAATAGCACGTTTACGTCTGCCTAATGCATTTACTACTTCCATTATATCTTATTTAAGTAAGTTTATATCAATTGATTTCGGGTTCTGTGCATCGTGTTTGTGTTCGCTACCAGCGTATACATACATATTGCTCAGCAATTTAGCTCCCAGTCTATTTTTAGGAAGCATACCCTTTACTACCTTTCTCAGTAATCTGTCTTCGCCGTTAGGTTTAGCGATCAAACGGGCAGGAGTCATTTCTCTCTGACCACCAGGATAACCTGTATATGACAAATAAACTCTGTCATTCCATTTGTTACCAGTTAATTTAACTTTGTCTGCATTAATGATAATAACGTTATCACCGCAGTCTACATGAGGAGTAAAGTTTGGTTTATACTTTCCTCTCAACAGTTTCGCAACTTTTGCGCCCAGACGACCTAAAGTTTGGTCTGTAGCATCAACAATAACCCATTCTTTGGTTACAGTTGCCTTGTTTGCAGAAATGGTCTTGTAACTTAAAGTATCCACTCTTAATTTGTTTTTTAAATGTTACTACTAAAAATTTGCTCACCACTTATTAATCTTCCCCGGACAAAGGAAGATTAACTTGCTATGAATTAATCTCTTATCCTTTTGTGATAATAATCGGCTTGCAAAAGTACGGCTTTTCTTTGAATTGGCAAAGTATTTCTATCTTTTTTTGGATTTATCAGATTGAAAGACAAGGGTAAGAAAAACATAATCCCCATCCGGAAATATCCCCCATTCAGACCTCTCCAATCCATGTTACCTATATTCGAAGTTCTTTTTACATGGATTCTCCCTTACCCCCTGTCACTCTTATGAACAAAATCTTGTAGAGTTGTGTAAGGGATAGTTAAAAAGGGACACTGTATCAGTATATTTAAATTTCCAGCTCCGGAACCTGATCTTTCAAAATCACAGTTCGCCCCTCTTCTGTTATCTTTGTACTTCCATCATATTCCAGAACTATGTTTTCCGCTTTATTCTCTATTGTGAAAGTAGCTTTTCCTTTAGGAGATATATTCATCTTTATTATCCATCCACCGGCTTTTAAGGTATCTTTCGATATTTTTTCAGGAACAACACCGGCACTCCCCTGCCCATGCGTACTCACAACAGTAGCAAAGCGGTATACCGGACTATGCGGAGATGTCGCGGTGAAATGCCAGTGATTTTTGTAGGGAGCAAAATATCCTTTGTCATCTGCACGTAACCAATTGACAGCCGGGTAGAAAAACTGATCTGTCTGCTTTGTTTCCAGTTTATCATTTGCAAAAAGATAAGCATCCGACACCCCTCCTGCATTCGTTGCAGTAATGTGCGTCACCCCCTTATCATTTTTTATAATCATCGGATGTTCTATTGTGTGCAAAAGATAACTCCAGGTGACAGCTGTGTCGGCCTCCAATTCATCATAAATGAAAATAAGTCCCGCATTTCCCAATTCAACAATATGTCGCCGAAAAGTTTTCAACCGATTCTTATCCCAACCATTAGCAGGTGAATACTCAAGACCAGAGTCCCGCCCTCGAGCCAGCCAAAGAGGAGAAATCACCTCACCATAAGCATTGGAAGCGTCTCCTACAAAATAAGATATTCGTTTACCAGTGTAGTATCTTGGTATCCATCCATATCCTTCGGTACCTATTCTCTGCCCCATGCCATTGACAAGAATACTATTATGCGCCCGTGTACTTCTATGACAATATACACTATGCTCATCCGTGAAACTTATATGATGTCCGCTACTGTAAAAGAGAGGTTTCCCGTCAAAGAATGTATTGAAAGCATTTTGATTGGCAATAGCATGCGAGGTCGACCCATACGGACTACTACGAAAAGTAAGCATTGCATTCCGGCTGAAATTCTCCCAATCAGACATCAGTGTCGCTACCCCCGTTTGTGGGAACACATAAGCAAGAGGAAGATCTTTCATTTTCCTACCTTCCGGCAAAGGGGTATGATTCTGAAGACGAAACCAGGAAAGATCTCCCGTCTTAGCCATAAAAGCTTTGCGCAACAAATCCGGTTCCTTTTGCAAAATACACCGTACATAATCGGCACTATAAGTATTATTTATTAACCGGGCCAATGCATCGGCATATCCCACACGAACCCCATTAGGTTGCAACACATTTTGATGAGAGCTTCCATTACCCGCTGATTTCGAGAAAGGCGGTTGTTGATAGATAACGTACATAGCCGAACCCTCATACCATGGATCAGAGAAAAAATCATACCCACTGATGCGACTATAAAAATAAGGCACCTCTATTAGTGTACGAATATTGACATGAAAATAAGAATCACCATTGTGCCATGCACCATCCTGGTTTAATCCGGGAAAACGAGCCACCCACAAATTATAACAATAATCAGCCCACACTTCGGCTTCCGGCAGATCACCATACACACTGAAAGTTGCCATCGTAAAGATACGAAAAGCCATTTGCCACACATGATTATCGGCAATATGGTTCTCCAGATGATTGTTAAAACGATTAAAAAACTTCGTTCCATTCTTTTGTACCTCTTTCAACAATAATCTTTTTTGCGAAGCATCCAACTTATCATAAAAAGCATCATAAGCCATAGAACAAAGAGAAAGCAATGCCGATTCATTAAAGTCACCTACAAAATTCGGACTCTCCTCCCACTTTATCATTTCGAGGATGCGCTTCATTGCTTCTTTATAATAACGATCGTCCTTAGTCAACAGATAAGCACGTACAAACACCTCAGCATTGACCTCTTCTTTATCTACAATACGCCGGCTTTCCCGGGTAAGAAGTGCATTACGTTTTACCTCATTATCCAAATCAGCCATTTTACTTGTATCCGTGTCATCAATATGTTTCATCGGAACTTTCAATGTCTTTTCTGCACGTGCAATATACCAGGCTCGCTCAGGAGCATCCTCGCTTTGAGAAATAAAGGTATCCCACTCGTCCGAAGCAACCAACACACGTGGATGCCTCGATGGTAGTTTACTTATAAACGTTTTGAATGAGGGAGGAGAAAAACGATCCTGATGCGGTTCTTGCGTAAATTTCAAAACCTCCGACCAGGAAGTGTTTCCTCCTTCCACATATCCGTATTGCCAGTACCAGACACCATCTACAAGAGGAATTTCGGGATTGTAAAAAGGCCATGAACAAACTGCTTCTATTACATTATCTTTAAAATTACGGTCTTGTGAAAGACGAACCCGGTACATTTGAGATGATTTACTTACTTTAGGTGTCTCCATACCATCGAGTCCACTCCCATGTATCTGATTATCTCCAGCCAAAGGCCACATCAAAGAAACAGCCCGCTCACCAACCACCGCATTATCCAGTGGAGAGGGAGTTTCCCGCATTTCATGCATCAACATAGCGTCTGACAAATGGATAGTCACCGGATGATCTTTTGAAGTCAGGTAGTGAATATAAGAACTTTGCTCCTGTCCTAAAAGACTTCCCGAAAAGAACAATGCCGTTAACAAAGAAAAGAAATGATGTTTCATATATAAAAATAATAGATGTATTCAGTTTTGCCGCCTGCCATCATAGCACGACAACAAAAGTAAGCAGTAATCGAATACTTGAATATTATTTTTATCCTAAGATATTTAGATTTTGTACAAATTCTTATCAAAATCAAAAAAACTGATCTCTTTTCTTCTTTCTATGTCATCCATTCATTTTCTTACCTTACGATATCTTCCGGAAATACAGCCGGCATCTCCACCCTCTTCCATGTTTCATGAAACCAGGAATTCAGTTCATTACCGTTCAGGTCTTTTGCTATAAAATACTTTAAATGGAGCAGATCATTGTCTTCTATCTCAAATTCGAGAATATTATCCTTATTATCAAGCATAGGAAGATGAATGTTTTTCTCTATACTTTCCTTATAAGAATGCTCCGTCACTTGCTTATAAGTACCATATCCGGTAATGATGGCATCCTGTCCGGGAATTATGGTAAAATTCACAATCCGTCCGTCATCGCTTAAAACCTTGAATGTATTACTGGGCTTTAACACTCCCGGAACATCCGGAAGCTCTGACACATAATGACACAGTTGCCAGATTCCTTTCAGATTAGCAGGTTGAAACTTCGCTTTTTTCTGAGCCATAACACCTGTTACCATCAACAGCATCGCCATCAATATGGTAAAGAAATAGAGTTTTTTCATCGCCGTATTATTTTTAGTTAATACTTTCAAGGCCTGTCGCTTACAAATATAAAAAAATCTTTTGAGAATCAAACAAATGTAAAGCAATAAAAAAGGCTTGTACCTTAAAAAGATACAAGCCCCTCTATTGAGAAACTGTTTTATTAGAATTCAGCGTTACGCGGTGTACGCGGGAACGGAATAACATCACGTATATTAGCCATACCTGTCACAAAGAGCAACAGGCGCTCAAAGCCAAGTCCGAAACCTGAATGAGGACAAGTACCAAATTTACGCGTATCCAGATACCACCACATATCTTTCATCGGGATATGAAGTTCCTCGATACGGGTAACTAACTTATCATAATCAGACTCACGCTCTGACCCTCCGATAATTTCACCAATCTTCGGGAACAACACATCCATAGCACGTACTGTCTTTCCATCTTCATTCTGCTTCATATAGAAAGCTTTGATTTCCTTCGGATAATCAGTCAGAATTACGGGACGTTTGAAATGTTCTTCCACCAAATAACGTTCGTGCTCAGAGGCCAAATCAACTCCCCAATAAACAGGGAATTCAAACTTATGCCCTTTAGCTACGGCATCTTCCAGAATCTTAATACCGTCTGTATAAGGCAAACGTACAAAATCTTCTTTCAACACGCCTTGCAAACGCTCTATCAAGCCCTTATCAAACATGTCGTTCAAGAACTTCACATCATCGGCGCAATTGTCCAAAGCCCATTGCACGCAGTATTTTATAAACTCTTCGGCCAGATTCATGTTATCTGTGATATCATTGAACGCCACTTCCGGTTCAATCATCCAGAACTCAGCAAGATGACGAGGCGTATTCGAGTTTTCTGCGCGAAATGTCGGTCCAAATGTATAAATAGCCCCCAAAGCAGTTGCAGCTAACTCACCTTCCAACTGTCCCGAGACAGTCAGGCTCGCTTGTTTTCCAAAGAAATCGTCATCATAAATGATAGAACCGGTTTCATCCTTCTTCAGATCATATAAGTTCTTGGTAGTAACCTGAAACATTTGGCCTGCTCCTTCACAATCCGAAGCCGTAATAATCGGCGTATGGAAATAGAAAAATCCTCTCTCATGGAAAAACTGATGAATAGCTATCGCCATGTTATGACGAATGCGGAACACTGCACCAAACGTGTTAGTGCGGGGGCGCAAATGTGCTATTTCACGAAGGAACTCCATTGAATGTCCCTTCTTCTGCAACGGATATGTATTATCACAAGTACCCAGCACCTCTATTTCACGAGCTTGCACCTCAACTTTCTGCCCCGAGCCTACCGACTCAACCATCACCCCATTTACACTTACACAAGCGCCTGTAGTGATCAGTTTCAGCATTTCCTCATCAAAGTTAGCCAGGTCAACTACTACCTGTACGTTATTTATTGTAGAACCGTCATTCAGTGCGATAAAGTTTACTTGTTTGCTACCTCTACGGGTACGAACCCATCCTTTCACATTGACCATAGCGCCAAAGTCTTCGCGCTTCATCAGGTCGACAATTTTTGTTCTACTAATCTTTTCCATAACTATTGTATATACATTATTATATTATTCAAAAGATCCCATGCGCAGGAAATTTACTTCCTGTTCTGTCAGATAACGCCATTCACCACGACGCAACCCTTTTTTAGTAAGACCGGCAAAGAATACGCGATCCAGTTTTACCACTTTATAGCCCAGTGATTCAAAAATACGACGAACAATACGGTTCTTTCCGGAATGGATTTCAATACCCACCTGATCACGTTTAATATCGTCGGCATAACTGATTGCGTCTGCATGGATTTCACCATCTTCCAGTTCAACACCGGCAGCAATTTGATCCATATCCGCTTTTGTCAGATTCTTATCCAGATAAACATGGTAGATTTTCTTCTTCAAGAACTTAGGATGCGTCAGCTTAGAAGCCAGATCGCCATCATTCGTCAGCAACAACACACCAGTGGTATTACGGTCCAGACGTCCTACCGGATAGATACGTTCGCTACAAGCTCCTTTCACAAGATCCATTACAGTAAGACGCGCCTGAGGATCATCAGAAGTAGTCACACAATCTTTCGGCTTATTCAGCAGCACATACACCTTACGTTCAATGCTTACCGTTTCATCATGGAACTTCACGACATCAGCACGTTTGATCTTAGTACCCAATTCCGTTACCACTTCACCATTCACCGAAACAACGCCGGCTGTGATAAATTCATCGGCTTCACGACGTGAACAAACACCTGCATTAGCCAGGAATTTATTCAAACGAATCGGTTCATTCGGATCAACAAACTGTTCCTTATACTCTATCTGTTTCTTCTTACTATATTTCGCATTGGGATCATAGTCACCTGTACGACGCTGCGGACGGGCAAATCCTTGCGGACGGCCTTCGCCTCCATTATTAAAGCGCGGACGATACGGACGGTCACCACCTTCGCGATTATAAGAAGGACGTTGCGGACGGTCGCCATAAGAACGCTGTGGACGGTCGCCACCCTCGTTGTTATTGTTAAAACGCGGACGATACGGACGGTCACCACCTTCACGATTATAAGAAGGACGCTGCGGACGGTCGCCATAAGAACGCTGTGGACGGTCGCCACCTTCGTTGTTATTGTTAAAACGCGGACGATACGGACGGTCACCGCCATCGCGATTGTTATTATATGAAGGGCGTTGCGGACGGTCACCATAAGCAGGACGATCACCATAGGAGCGCTGCGGACGGTCACCACCCTCGTTGTTATTGTTAAAACGCGGACGATACGGGCGATCACCGCCTTCACGATTATAAGAAGGACGTTGCGGACGGTCACCATAAGAACGTTGCGGGCGGTCGCTGCCTTCACCATTAGAATTGAATCTTGGACGATACGGACGATCGCCACCTTCACGATTGTTGTAAGAAGGGCGATTATATCCACCTTCTCTGTTGTAAGATCTGTTACCATCACGGCCGGCGCCTGTGTTCTCTTCATTAGAGTTGTCACGCCATTCTTCGTTTTCTGTACTCATTACTTTATTCGAATAAAAATTAAACATAGGCCTCACGGCCGGTATTTCAGAGTTTTTTTTAGAGTCCCGTATATGTATGCGGAGTTATCACTCTTAATTCTTTCTTTATATCTTCACTAACATTCAGCCCTTCGATAAACTCTTTAATAGAGCTTTCCGTTATTGCCTGATTAGTTCTTGTCAGCGCTTTCAGTGCCTCATACGGGTGCGGATAAGCTTCACGGCGCAATATTGTCTGAATAGCCTCAGCAACCACACTCCAGCAATTATCCAGATCGCGGTAAATAGCCGGCTCGTTCAGCAACAATTTACGCAATCCCTTCAGAGAACTTTGAATAGCGATAATAATATGCCCGAACGGCACACCCACATTACGCAACACAGTAGAATCTGTCAGGTCACGCTGCAAACGGGATACCGGCAATTTCACTGCCAAGTGCTCAAGAATGGCATTTGCTATTCCAAGATTACCTTCAGCATTTTCAAAATCTATTGGATTCACTTTATGCGGCATCGCACTTGAACCTACTTCACCAGCTTTTATCTTCTGCTTAAAGTACTCCATAGAGATATACTGCCAGAAGTCGCGGTTCATATCAATCATTACCGTATTAATACGCTTCATTGCGTCAAAGATAGCCGACAAATTATCATAATTTGATATCTGGGTAGTATACTCTTCACGCTCCAGGCCTAATTTTTCTGCAACAAAACGATTACCAAACGCCTTCCAGTCATACTCCGGATAAGCTACGCGGTGCGCATTATAGTTACCGGTTGCTCCACCAAACTTTGCAGTTACGGGAGCTGCTTTCAACGCCGCCAACTGACGTTCCAAACGATACACAAATACCATCACCTCTTTACCCAAACGGGTTGGAGATGCAGGTTGTCCATGTGTCTTGGCAAGCATCGGAATAGCGTCCCATTCTGTAGCATACGTTTTCAACTGAGCTATCAGTTCTTCGATCTGCGGGTAATACACCTGCTCCAATGCCTCTTTTATCGAAAGAGGGATAGAGGTGTTATTAATATCTTGTGAAGTCAGGCCGAAATGAATAAACTCCTTGTAGTCATCCAATCCGCCCAATTTATCAAATTCTTCTTTCAAAAAATATTCTACTGCTTTCACATCGTGATTAGTAACACTCTCTATATCTTTGATACGCTGAGCATCTGCTTCAGAGAAGTTACGATAGATAGCACGTAAGGCTTCAAATACACTTTTGTCGATTCCTTTAAGTTGCGGTAATGGTAGTTCGCATAGAGTAATGAAGTATTCCACCTCTACCTGCACGCGGTATTTTATCAGTGCAAATTCAGAAAAATAGGTAGCTAAAGCTTCAGCTTTACCTCTGTATCGGCCGTCAATAGGAGAAATGGCCGTTAATAAATCAAGTTTCATATGTCGTTCGGATAATTATCAGGTTGCAAAATTAACTCTTTTTCCTGATTTATAATGCATAAAGGGGGTAGAAAGTTTATATAAAAGAGGTAAGAAAACAAAAAATGCTTCGCGAACTTCACGAAGCATTTTTAATTTCCTAATTCTGTGGGCGCTGAGGGATTCGAACCCCCGACCCTCTGGGTGTAAACCAGATGCTCTGAACCAGCTGAGCTAAGCGCCCTTTTATCAAGCGGAAGTGTTTCGTTTTTAAATGTGGGCGCTGAGGGATTCGAACCCCCGACCCTCTGGGTGTAAACCAGATGCTCTGAACCAGCTGAGCTAAGCGCCCGTACACTTCCGTTTCAAAAGCGATGCAAAGGTACAGTTTATTTTGAGAATACCAAAACTTTCGATAATTATTTTTTCACTTTTTTATTTCAAAAGAAACGAAGTCACTGATTATCAACAACAAAAAACTTTCTAAAAAATAAGATACATATCACCAGAAATCCGGCTATCACTACAAACGCCCATACCCCTCCTATCTGCCTCCTCTGTTTTTTCTCCCGTTCATCCACTTTTATCAACGATTTACCAACCGCAAAAGAAGAATCGGCTTTCACAAAAGAATGTTCCGCACATCCTTTCTGCAGTTGCATCCTTCCTCTATCAACCACCTTTTTAGTAACAGAAAAAGACTTTCTTTGCACTGCTCTTCCATTCTCATGGCCTACTCCTATAGTATCTGCTTTCCAGATGAAGACAGTTTCTTCTATATGCTCATCGGCCTGCCTGTTATTTTCCCATTCCGTTTTTCGTACGTTATCCACTTTTTCATAATGCCCTTTTGCAGTAACAGAGTCTATTTCCACATTCCGTTCCATCCGGAAATGAGAACTGCCACATGCCGACAAGAAAAGCAAAATCACCCCTATCAACAACCATTTCTTAACATCAAAGCAGGGGCATGCCTTTATAAACTCATCCGGTTCTATCCTCCCATCTCCATTCAGGTCCGGCGAAGTATCCCGATGCCCCATCACCGTCACTATCCCATAACGTTGTTTCAGTTCTTCGATAAGCCGTTTCAACGTTTCTTTCTGCGCCCTGGTTCGTGTATCAGCCGGATGTCTCCCGGCGTCCAACCCACCAATATAGCAGATACCAATACTTCGCTCATTCCATCCGATACAATGAGCCCCCATCCGTGCAACCTCTCTCCCGGGTTCCACACTTCCATCCAACCGTACCACATAGTGATATCCTATTTCGTTCATCCCCCGGGCACGATGCCAACAATCTATATCTTTAGCGCTGAAATCCATTCCCGCCTGCGTAGCCGAACAATGAATTATAATCGAATCGATTTTCCTCATAATACTTATTTTTTAAGATTAATAATCCGACGGAGGAATACGTTTTCCACACCCTCTTATCTCACATTTCTTTATTTCCGACTCCTTCTGTGCCAATTCTACTTCATGGCAACGGATCATCCACCCCATTTTATCTTCCTGCTCCTTCCGTAGTTCAGCATAAAGTCCGTCAATCTTCCCATCGCGCTGTTCCAGGCGCTCTTCAAGCCAATCCACCTTCTTTCTGCGATTCTCCTCCTCTATACAACTCACTGATGCCTCCTCCTTCCGGGCATCCATTTTTCGGTAAGTAACCAATCGCACGAGCCATTTAATGGCCTCCAGCCCGCCAATGGCAGTGATGAAGGCCATAATTGTTGTCAATGACACCTAACTTAGTTATACAGAAGGGTCCTCTCCTTCCCCTTCTCCTCCGGAAGGAGTACCGGAGCCGTCATCATTGATTCTATCCAAATCTTTAAACGCCAATCCATCGGTGCGGGTAGAGGATGCTCCTGCATTAATACGTATATCCCTATTCGCACGAAAACAGATACGCAATCCTGTAATGTCACTTGCCGAAAAATCCTCCGGCTTATCGGTTCCTTTACTTTGCGCCGACAGGTAAAAATAACCTATCCCGTCGATATTAACTGAACGTCCAGTCAGAAGAGTCTTACGCAGTAGTGTCCGAAAATCTTTCAGTACACTGATCGTCTCACCTTCACTCACACCCGAGTTTCCACTGATTTCCTGCGCCACCTCCTTTAGTGTTGCCGAGGTGTCATACTTATAAGAAATAATAGGATACGTTCTTTTAACTGAACTTTTATCTGTCGGATCACTAAACCGTAAAATTCTTTTAAATCTAATTGCCATAATCTTTTTTTTAAATAAATACTAATGTTATTACTTCGCTAACGTTAACATTGCAAAGATGCGACATTCACATCAGAGACAAAAAGACAGGTTACAGCATCCTCTTAATACGATTTAATATATAAAAAGAGACAATTACAGGACAAGAAAGAGAGAAAGGGAAGGTAATAAAAGAGTTATTTCTATTTCCCGGCAAGTAAGCATAACCTAAAACTACATTAAAAACCAGAATCCCCCAAAAAGTCAGAATCGCACATTTACAACTCCGGCCTTTTTTATATTTAGTGTAAGTTTCAATATCACAAAATAAAGATAGCCAAACTCCTCCGTAAAACAGAGAAATCTGGCTATTGATAGCTACATTTGAGATGAAAAGAATGTAGCATCATATTCAAAAAGGACGCATTGAATTCTAAATAAAAGCCCTCCTTATAAATAAACCACGCCTGATTTAAAAGGAGGGCTACACAAACAAACAATAATATTAAGCAGGATTATCATGATTCACATCAGAATAATCCGGCACTCCTTACTCTATCTTAATCTTTAGAGTAAGGAAGAAAGCATTGGACGAATCCAATGTTTGGGGTTATACAATCGTCTTCTGTTTCCAGACAAAATAGGGAATACAAAAGAACAAGAAAAGTCCCTTTAACAAGTTCAAAAAAGTCCTCATCAAAAGCTTATTTTTTTTATAAGGATATCTAACAAATATTTATCTGTCCCATACTCTTAATTCGAAAAATAACGATTAAGAATTTCATGTTCTATCAGTCTTCTGCGCCTTCGTTGTTTGATTTCATCAGGGGGAAGATGATCATTACTAAAGCATACAACTGAATGACCCATTCCATAAAAGACCGAGCCTTTCATCCTTGCCCTGCAATAAGACTTTTTGAAAGCGACCCCTCATATGAGCCATACGACACATATTAATTGAACACCTACAAATCAATTCAGATAAACCTCCGCATTCTCTCTATCCAATTTCTCATACACAGAATTATTCGACTTAAACTCAGGCACCACCTGTTTCATCAATCTTACCGTATCTTCAATCTTCACCGCAAGTGCCAACTCAGCCAGTTTATCATAAGAGGCAAGTACCTCATCCCATTTGTATTCCCTCACTTTGGCTATACGTATTTTGTAATGATCCGTCGGAACCGTATTCTCCTCATTACTCAAAACCTCTTCATAAAGCTTCTCACCGGGACGCAAACCGGTAAACTTTATTTTAATATCTTCACCCGGAATGTATCCTGCAAGACGGATCATTTTCTCTGCCAAGTCTACAATCTTCACCGGCTCGCCCATATCGAAAACAAATATCTGATTGCCGGTACTCATTGTGGCTGCCTCCATTACCAAACGGCAAGCCTCGGGAATAGTCATAAAGAAACGGGTAATCCCGGGATCGGTGACGGTCACAGGTCCGCCTTCCTGTATCTGTTTTCTAAAATATGGAATCACACTGCCATTACTGCCAAGTACATTCCCAAAACGGGTAGTTACAAACTTCGTTTTTCCTTTCACCTGGCCATGTTCCATAGCAAGCCCTAAACTTTGTACATAAATCTCAGCCAGACGTTTGGAAGCTCCCATCACATTGGTTGGATTGACGGCCTTATCGGTGGAAATCATCACCATCTTCTCAACGCAATATTGTACACAGAAGTCGGCAACCAGGCGGGAACCAACCACATTGACCCGGACCGCTTCACAAGGATTCTCTTCCATCAAAGGGACATGTTTGTAGGCAGCCGCATGAAATACGACTTGTGGACGGAACCTCTCAAAAGCCATCTGAAGACGTTCTTTCTGACGGACATCACCAATGAAAGGAACAAATGTCAATTCGGGGAAAAAGCGTTCTAATTCCAGACGGAGTTCGTGCATGGGAGTCTCTGCATTATCAAAAAGAACCAATTGCTTAATTCCGAAGGTAGCCAACTGGCGGCATAATTCACTACCGATACTACCGGCAGCTCCTGTCACCAGAATGGTTTTACCCGTAAAATTCTTAATAATTTCCAGCATGTTGATCTCGATCTCATCACGCCCCAATAAATCCTCTATCCGAATTTCTCTGATGACAGTTTTCTTCAAACCATCCCCCAAAACATCGATAGGCGGAGAAACGTAGTTTTTCACATTATTATCCTGACAGAATTTCACCAAATGCCCCTGTTCCTTCTGAGCCTCTTCATACGAGGGAAAAATAATGCCATTAATATTGTACTTTTCTACAAAGCATACAAAGTTGGATTCATCTGCAAAATAATAGACCGGTGACTCTGACAAAGAGTAGGATTTGAGATTTTTATCCGGATTCACAAAACCGACTACATGAAAATGCTTACTCGTGTACATCCGTTTCTTGAGCGCAACGCTTTTATCACCGGTACCATATACCAACACTCTTGCTTTTCTGGAAGTAAACTGCAACACAGCAATATCATAGATCAAGATAAGCACTACGCGGGCACCCACTAAGATCCCTGTAGTTGTCAACAAATCGATAAAACAGCATACATACAGATACTTCTCCGGTAACCATGAACCGGTCAGAATGGCAACAATCAACAACGATAATTCTTTCAGCAGGATGGCTGTCTCAATTTTACCAACACTCTTTATCGATGCATGACGTATAATGTTTCTGCTGACTCTCAGAAAATGAAAAATAAGAAAACTGATGATACCCGAACAAACCGAGATGGTTATGATAACGTCTTTTTCAATATTAGTGATAAAACTATTAACAAAAAGCAGAGTGATACATGTACCTGCAACAGATAACACGGTATCGGTAAACAAAACAGCCCGATAATTTACAAATCTCTTCTTTACAGACAGATTATCAAAAATCTTAGAAATAATACTTTTCACAATATTTTTTTTATGTTAGCGTCCAATTTTGACGTATCCCATAAGGAAAGCTGCCAGAAGTCAGCTGTCCATTAAATAAATTCAAAAAAGGAGTTGGTTTGTAAAGTTTATTATTACTCAATCCGATAGTCATTGGAAGAAAATTCTGATGGCAAGCCTTAATCTGTTCGGAGCTTAACTTGCCTTTTTCATATTCGGCTCCCAACCGGTAAGGTTCTCCAAAAGCATCCAGAAAGAAATCAGCACCTTTATCCCCCCCCTGCTCTGAAGTATACTTGAATTTTGCCCAAGCATGAGTCAGACAGTAAAATGTTCGGTATCTATCAGTTTGTCATCCAAATACATATAGACATTGTACCCATCAAACTACAGTGCCTTGAGTTGGCTTTCTCCAAAGATATGACGTAAAACATCCCTATCTCTTGAGCCCTCCTCATAACAGTAGATGACCACCTTGGCAACCTTGTTCACCAGACACCAGATATACTTTTTATAGTTGTCTTCCACCTTTACCCGGTACCAGATTTCATCACAGTTTACTATTGAATCTTTCTCAAGAAAGTTATCTTTCAGTATCTTTATCAACCTGGAGCCTTTCTCAAGCCAGTTGGTCAGCGTCATACGGCTGCCCCGCATCCGTTCATCCATCATACCTACCAGTTCACAATAAAGAGGAGTGTCAAGCACATACTTGTTGAAAGCAAGTATCTTGTAACGGATAAACTCGTATTCGTGCTCCACGATGCTGCTGATCTGTTTATAGGAACATCTGTGCAGCACTTTTATTATCGTAGCATCCTCAGGTAATCTGTCCTCCAACTTCTCCACGAGCTGTATCAAACCTGCGTGGCTCAAATTGCGTTGCTGGATGTGAACGCCATTGCTCATACAAGTCGCTTTAACAAATTCAAAAAAAGTCCTCATTAAAAGCTTATTTTTATACCCATCGGCAGGATTAAAACCTTAAAAAGATCATCTTTGAAAATTTGTATATATTGTTACCATTTGATAATTTAATGACATTTGTCTTTTTGGCGAGAAACAACAGTTCCATTTCTTCGAAGTGTATCTTTTAATGATGGTGGATGTTTTACATTAATCATCATCAATCACCCATCACTATCTTTATTATCGTACAATCGCCTCCTTGATACTCTCCACGATGTACCTCACATCATCGTCTGTCACATACGGACCTGCTGGCAGACAGAAACCTACCTTAAAGAGTTCTTCCTCTATACCATTGGTATATACAGGAGCATCTGCATATACTGGCTGCTTGTGCATTGGTTTCCATACAGGACGACATTCAATTTTCCTGCTGAGCATAAATACACGCAACGCCTCCACGTTCTCATTCGGTTGGCAATCCGTTATGGCGGAATCCACAGCATGGATAACACCAGCAGCACCACCTACTGCTGCCTTAATAACTTCCTTGTAAGCATTTTCTTGACCTTGTATCTTCACATCAGCATCCAAGGTGGCAGCACAAAGCCAAAAGTTGGCATCATAGCGAAGATCTGTTGGCTGCTTGTGGATGTGTACGCCCGGCACATCCGCAAGCAGTTTCTCGTACAACGCCTGTACATGCTTGTGGTGAACAATATGATCATCAAGAACAGTCATCTGACCGCGACCAATACCTGCACACACATTACTCATACGATAATTGTAGCCGATTGCCGTATGCTGATAATAAGGATAAGCATCACGCGCCTGAGTAGCATACCACATCACTTCGTTGGCATCCTCTGCATTGCGACAGATAAGTGCACCACCACCAGAAGTGGTAATCATCTTATTGCCGTTAAACGAGAACACGCCATACTTGCCGAATGTGCCGAGTACCTGCCCGTCGAAGCGTGAGCCCATTCCTTCAGCAGCATCCTCTACCACAGGAATACCATATTTGTCGGCAATCACCATAATCTCATCGATACGATAAGGCATACCATAAAGAGCTACTGGTACAATTGCCTTCGGATATTTTCCAGTTTTTTCCTTGCGGTCGAGGATGGCCTTCTCCAACAAAGCCGGATCGATGTTCCATGTCTCACTCTCCGAACCAATAAACACAGGCTTTGCATCCAAATAGGTGGTAGGGTGGCTTGAAGCGCAGAATGTGAAACTCTGTACCAGCACCTCATCACCAGCCTTCACATCACACCCTATCAATGCCAAGTGTACGGCTGCCGTACCTGCCGAGAGACAAACCACCTTTCTGTCAAGAGGTTCTGTTCCGTCACTTTTACTGTTGACATATGACTCCAAGTCCATCTCAAATGCGTTTACATTAGGCCCCATCGGCACTACCCAGTTGGTATCAAATGCCTCCTTCACGTATTTCTGTTCCAAACCAGCCTCACTCATGTGGGCAAGACATAGATAAATTGTTTTTCTTTCTTCTGGCATAGTTTATTATGTGTTTAAATATTCTTTAATATCCAACCAAATCGTATTTCATCTTGGTATGGACAATGGTACTTTCTAATGCCGAATATCTCGGAAGCTTTCTATATACATTTTACACCTTTTATAAAAACAGTCTGTTTGCTTTTCTATTAAGAGACGTATTCTATTTCATGTTTCTTGTCCAACAGAGAGCATATCTTCACACAACTCCAATATAACAGACTTCAACAGTTCTAACAAATCTACATCTTCTCTAAGCAGATATTTTACATTCGATTTTAAAATATCTCCACTCCATTCTTTCGACGGAATGAAACTCCTAATATTAGAATGGGTATATGAGGAACGAATGTTATATAGGAATAAAGCAATTTTCTTCATCTTTACATTCAAATCTTCCTTCTGCCATTTTTCCCATCTGACATCAATATCAGTTTTTTTATAATCCGTCTTACGGTTTTCTGACAAAATAAGTATTGCATCCACGAATTTCTGCTTTAATGCAAGAGATATTCTGGACTCAAAGACTTCCTTAAAATTCTTTGAAAGCCCATATTGTTCAATATGTTTGTCACATAAAGCAAGAACCTCTGACTTTGTAGTATTTTCTGTGCTTATGTTGGCATTCATAAAATCCTTTGGCGTCTTACAAGCATTTTTCTTAGCCATACTTGTATCTATGATTGATACATACATATAATATATCAATGCTTCAATGTCAAATTCACAACCTGAATAATCATGTCCTTTAAATCGAATATCATCATCAATAAATATCTTATCGTCTTTGACCCTCTTTCTCGGTTTGTTTATACTAACCAAAAATTCTTTGAAGTTCAACAAATGATCTAAGAAATCCAACATTTCCGTAATTCTTTGGATTCGTGCCTTTTTCTCTCCATCATCGCTTTGCTTGTAAAGCCGTAATATTTCAGAAGACAAAAGCCGTTCTATATCATTTTCTAAATCCGGAGTAACAACCTGTTTTGGTATTTTCCACATATTTGAATATCTATGAACATTTCCCAAAGTGTATGATATAACTATACTTCCTCCCCTACAAACTTCACCTTGAATCCTAATATCGTCGCAAATATTATTTCAATATCTTTCCAAAACGAGTAGTGACGATAGTAATAGCAATTCAAACGTACCTTATCTGGATAGATTACCTTGTCATTGTATTCTATCGCTATTTCTTGTATGGAACGTGTATCTCCATTTGTCTGTTTCTTTACTACATATTCCAAAATCATTTCATCTTCCAAACGATACTTCAATGTAGCTGGTCCCGTAATGCCTGGACGCAGTTTTAATACATCACGATCATCTCCTTGAAGTTTGTCGGCATATCCTGGAACATCGGGACGGGGACCGACAAACGACATATTGCCAATCAGTACATCCCACAACTCAGGTAACTCGTCCAGCTTATAGTGGCGAAGAGTAGCACCAAACGAAGTAATGCGCGAATCACCAGCAACCGATACTGTCGAACCATTATGATTAATGGTCATCGTACGGAACTTATGACAAGAGAACAGTTTACCCCCACGGCCCACACGCTTCTGCACGAAGAACACAGGACCTCCAGGCATCTTTACCTTTATCATAATAGCTACTACAAGTAATACAGGCCACAAAAACAGCAGACCAATCAATGCGACCAAACGATCAAAAATCCATTTCTGTATCATATCATTTTCTTTAATTTTTTCAAACATTATATTTCATTCTGACTCTCTCATCTATATCTCCAGTTTGAAGTGATTGAATGGCATGATAAGTGTGCCAATGAGATCGAAATGCATCATACAGAACTTTCGGTAAACGCTCAAATTATGGCATCCTTTTGAAAGGGCACTTTACTATGTCCTAAACTGAGTTATGCCAAATAATACGTTTTGAATTCAACATTGACTTGCAGTCAAAGCTATTTAATCAGGAACCATATTAACATAATCCCCTCACCCGTTAAAGATATTTTTGAAAACACTCTACTATGCTTGCAACACATATTGGTAAAATCACATACATAATAAAATGATTTAGACAGATAACACTCTGCATAAAACCTCCATTTTCTCTACTATTCAGACTAAATTCTAATAGTTTGCATTCTTTTGTCTCAAATGCAGACCTTACTTATACGAATATCAATTCAAATTCGGACAGGATTATCGGTACTACCCGATGCTTTCTGAGATTTGGTAACCAATTTGATCCCTACCTCATACTAATCAGTAGGGATACCAACAATTTTGATTACCTTTTTACGAGCATTCTTATACCATCTTAAAGATGTGATAAGGAATTTTGTTCTTAACACAGAATGATTGAAGCGATTTTCCACGAGACAAGATCTCGGTTTGGTACCGAGAGTAAAACCTCTCTAAATCTTCGCTGCTATACATAATTATGATTTTTTGTTCGCAACAAAAGAATTCCTTTCATTTTATAGCCCTAATTGGGTACTTACAAGTAAAATATATCAAATGTAATAATTTTCGAATTGGAAAGTACATTGTTTTAGGAAGGTGTTTAACTACTCCCTTAAGTGTTTTTTTAATTCTTATAGAAAAAGGAAGCATTGAGACATATTTTTCATGTACAGAACTCAAATTGTCACAATTAACGATACTCTCCAATAAAAATTTTCGCCTTTCGGTATTGAAGGTTAATGTCCGGCCATAAGATTGGGCAGAAATAATCTCATTAAAGTTAGCATCTTCAACAATAATTTTATCATTTATCGTATCAAAAATATTGGTTCCTAAAGGACTACCGATTAATACTGCCGAAACACCCTTGTCATTCAATTCGTATCTAGGTCCCCAAAAATCCCCAATACGTATATCAGAATAAGTCATTGTACTTCTGGCTTTACAATCATAACATGCCTCATTCATAATATCTGCACTGAAGAAAAGATCAAAAAATGGATCATCAATCTTCTTACTAGAATGAGATGAAGTTCCAGACTTAAAATCAATACAGTATTCATGCCAACCATATTTTTTTGTCCTAAAAAAAATTTCATCAAATACATTCTGACTGTAGGACTTCTTTACACTCGCAAGATTAGCTTTCCACAGATTCATTGAAGGGCATCCATGACAAAATATATCAACCAATAAATAATTATCAGGACTTTTTATATACTTTCTAGTTTTGGAAAAAGCATAGATTTGGCAAGGAGTACCAAACAAAGCATATTTCTGACTACTCTTGTCTTTAATAATCTCACTAAATCCATCAACTGTATAACTCTGAAAATATTTAGAACCATAAAACTTATCTAAATCATCTAGACTATCAGTAACTATAGAATGAGCATCTTCAGACTGTGGATTATACATGCAACCAAAAACACGATAGCCTCTAGTTATGCATTCTTCCATTAAAAGTCGCGATATCCCCCCACTACTTGATTTTAATAATTGGCTTTCATTTCTATTGGTCGCTGCAAAGCTACTAACAATTTCATCAGACATCTGAAAGCTATTATCATATTTATAACAGGACATCTTACAAATGCCGCATTCGACGCACTTTTCTTCATCAATTACAGGTCGATAAAAGCCCTCGTTATCCAATTGTAAAGATAATGCATCCTTTCCGCAAACGGATACACAAAGACCACAACTAGTGCAATTTCTGATGGAAGAATTATCTAAAACATTATTTTTCATTACTTTTTATATTAGCTATAGCATTCTGCAAATATCTATATGTCTTTACTCTTTCCGTCTCAAGGATCTTATCAACAGCCTCAAAATCGATATTATCCACAACTGATACAGGATTAACCTGTTGATATCTTTCCATTAGAGAGAATTGTGAAAGAAGAGAGGTTATACGAACAGATTGCTTTGTTGCAGTCCCATACATTCTTTCAAATATATAAAAAGGAGTATGAAGATTTAAAGAAAAAACTGTACCATGAAATGAATCTGTACAAACAAGACGTGCATTGAGAATTAAAGATACAAATTCCTTTGGTCCAGCACTCATTTGCTTATCAAAATAATCATTATCTTCAAATTCATATGGTATATTTATGATAGGACAATCTAACTCTTCTTGAAGTTCTTTCATCTTTGCTTTTGCAAACTCCGATGGTGTATCAAGAAAATAAGAAAGGATATAATTATCTTTCTTTTCAGTAATATTTAGAATATTCTTCCATTCTTCCCGACTTACACTTAATGTGGGATCAAGCAAATGGATTGACTCTCTACCCGTCAAATCTTTTATGAGTTTTATTCCACTGTCCTCTCTTACAGAAAGGTAGGGTATTTCATTTATCCATTTACTGATTTTTTTTACATTATATCGAGCAATCTTGTCACGACCAAAGCTAGGAGCAAATGCAATACGTTTATTCTCTGGCGCAAAACGAAGATAATAAATTGGATCCACATATAGTGCATCTGGTATCCATATTTGATCACTACCAGCCAAACACGCTACAGCTTCTTCCGCTGATTTTTGTAATTCTTTCCACGAAAGTTCCTGAGGCTTAAGATATTTATCATTAAACTCAAAATATTTTAAATCAGTTCCTTCAATAAACTTTTTTTTGTATGATGAAACAAACGGAGTCAACTTTTTAAAGTCACCAAGCGAAATAACACGGAAGAGTATTTTTAGTAGTTTCCCAACTCGAATATCTCTACCCTTAATTAAAGATTTTGGACGCACAAAATCACATTTATACCCTAGTTTTGATACAATATATTTACCTGCAAGTACTTGCAAACTTGTACCATAATTAAAACCTGTATGAGTCGTTGTTAAAACAATATGATTCATAAACTTATTTTCTTGCATATGTCTGGAATACCCAACCTCGCAACTTGTTTGGTAATGCTACTTGAACTATAAAACGAACAAGCACATTATACAAATAGTTTGGGAATGAAATCAAATTATGGTTAAGCATATACTTCTGCAAGCGAACTTCGCTATCGAAATACTTCTTACCGCCTCTCCGCTGATACATCTCCTCGCCAACTCGAACATTTACCAAATTATCTTGAATATTATAAAATTTATATCCTGCCAACGTCAGTCGAATCCAAAGATAATAGTCTTCCTCACAATACCAATCTTGATATCCCCCCACCTTCATCACATCACTTTTCTTCAACATTACAGTAACAAGATTCATCGGGCAACGACTCCTAAGGTACTCTTTTATATCAGCATCATTCTCAGGCACCATACGAGTACCAACTACATTCTCCGTCGTTTGAATAAATTCGTTAATAATACCACCAACCACACTAACCTCAGGATGCTCTTCAAATACTTTCAGCTGCTTCTCAAAACGATTAGGTACAGATAAGTCATCAGCATCCATCACTGCACAAAGATCATTTTTAGCTGCCTCTAGGCCGGTTTGTCGAGCTACAGCATGACCCATATTCTGAGCAAGAGGGATAACCTTCAAAATAGGAATAACTTTCTGAAGTTTTTTTATAGCCTCCATTAGGGGTTGAGGTATAGGACCATCTATAACAAGTACAATCTCGTCAGGAGGACAAGACTGCTTGAAAACGCTAAATACAGCTTCTGTGAAATCTGTCGGATCATCGTTTTTATAAACCGACATACAAACCGAAAAATTACTTACAAAACTCATCCTTCAAAGACATTAAGATATTTTTCGCAAAACGAGGTTTTTTTTGCCAATAATGAGAATCCTCTAAAAGGGTTATTTTTGATGCATCAAATCTCATTTTATAAAATCTTGCAGGAGTACCAAACCATATAGAGTAGGGTTGCACATCTTTTGTAACAAAAGAATTAGCTCCTATTACTGCCCCCCTGCCAATTTTTATCCCCTGTTTAATAATAGCACCTGCACCAATCCACACATCTTCCTCTATAATTGTTTGAACACCATAGTGCTGCTTTAAATTAAGATGGACACAAGTAGACATGTCTGAATAATTATGCTCCATACCTCCTATTTGAACACCTGGTGCTATAGAACAATAGTTACCTATTTTCGAATAGTTAATAACGCAATCTTTTCCAATATATGCATATTTTCCAACCGAACAATTACTCATAAAAACATTACCTTCTACAACCACACCAACACCAAATCGGTTCTTTCGAAAGAAATGCCACAATAATCGAGGAAAGCCAAGAAATGTCTTAATTAAAACTTTATATCTCATTCTTATAATAATTTACAACTGAAGAAAACGTTGACAATTTTTCCTTACTTAATATATAACGATATTTCTTTAAATTTGCAAATATTTCATTATAGGTAATATCATCGAAAAGTATATCTATTCCAGCATAATATGCTTGATTCATCACTGTAGAAAAACCACTTATAACATGATTTGTATTAGAAATAGAAGTTTCAATATTTACGTCTAGTGGATTTTCAATTTCAGATACTACCACATATTTTTTTAATAATGACATATTACTAGCTCTAGGATGGGGACGATAAAGAATGGAAAAACCATTTTGCTTAAGTATTTCCATGCAATTGACTATAGTTTTTAGCTGGTCCTCAGTATAAATTTGAAGATAATATTTATAATCTACAAACTGCTTACTATCAAAATATTTTTTGACATCAATCTTCAAGCTAGGAGGTAATTCAATAACAAATTGCTTTTCATCTGCATATAAATCAGTAAAAAGTTTAACATAATGCTCTCCCCATGCATAACATTTGTGAAATCTAAAATAGCCAGTACCTATGGTATAGAATTTCTCTCCATGCATTACATTAATATGCATAACATTATTTCTCTCACAATAATCAGTAAGCAATGAAGATGTAAATGAATACTCATCATGAACAATTATAGCTTTCGGAGAAAAGTGACTAATTGTATAACTATAACGAGCAACTTTAGCTACATTCTTAAATAAGAAATACGGGTAAAAGAAATACTCACAAATTAATTTGCAAACATAGTTCAAATCAGAAGGAGAAAGTTCAGAGCCTACAAACCAATAATCATTATTAATCTCATATTTCTTAGATAAGGATACAGGAATAATTTCTGTTAACCCCTTGAATTCTCCTATAGCATCTACTTTTCTTTTCGGAATTCGTTTATTAAAAAAATACTTCACAAAAGCATAAGGAATATAAATAATAATCAGAATAATTGCCAGCAAGTTCAGCAACAAAGTTCTTTGCCAATTAGAGAAAAACTCAATACAACAATACTGCTTAAACGACCTATCCCAATCACCTTTTGGCTTTCCTATATTTTCAATATATTTTTCTTGTTCTTCAGGAGGAATTTCAAATAAAGTTTTTCTCCCCCATTCAAACATTTCCATTATTTTAGATGTATTCATACTTTATAAATTCTTAATAACATTGAGGTATTTATCCGCCATGGCATCCAAAGAAAATTGTTTAGAATATTGAGAAATAAAATCTATATTCCACTCAATATGAGATGCATCAATTAATGCCTTCGCAAGAGATTTGGGAGATCTATCAAGAATCGTTAACATGACTTTATCATTATATACATCTGGAACTGATGACAAATCGGTATATGTAACATTGGGTTTTCCATATACAAATCCTTCAATAATACTTAAACCAAAACCTTCTTGAATACTAACCAAAATCGTTGCGTTAGATGAATAATAATAGTTATGAACCTCCTCTTTGGGTACAAAACCTGCAAGTAAAAGCTTTGAATTTAATTTTTTGCTATTAATAAAATGTGATAATTCTCCTTGATCTGCTTCATTTCCAACAAAAATCACCTTAATTCTCTTCTGTTCTTCTATAGGCAACATGCTATATGCTTTAGCAACCGCAATTTGGTTCTTATTTTTTGATATGTTCCCAACATAAACATAAAGAAAGTCAGAGTCATCAATATTATATTTTGATCTTATACTTTGGTTATTAGCTGACCTAACTATATTACATCCATTTGAAATCACATACCAATTTTGAGGAATGACGTCGCACTCACCGATAGTAGAAGCATTCTTACAATCTCCAGAACTTATAAAAGAAAGGGGGATTTTTTCAACAACAGCTTTCTTCAAGAAATCACGTTCATATTGTTTCAAAGAACCGCTTAAGTTTACACTATCACCAATACTATTTAATCCGTGAAGAGTGACGAGGCATTTTTTACCTATTTTTCTACAGACATCTAAAACGACCTCTGTCAATGGTGTACATCCATGAATATGAATAACATCATAATCGTTAATTATCTTAGATAAATATCCATTTAACAAATAAAAAAATAGAATCCTAAACCTCAAAAACAACCCAGGAACTGGATATTTATTAATAAACTTTAGACCTGATATAATATTGCCAAATCTAAAAGAAGATAAAAGAAGATACCAATTCCACCTCAATATTCTGAGATTGTCTCGAGAAACTCCCTCGGTCATAATGGTAGTGCAAAAAAGGTCAACTTGCTCTTTTTTTGCAATGTATTTTGCAATATCATAAACCATATATCCGAATCCTGTTCTATTTCTCGTAAACCGTGAATCATCATCTATGGTTACATGTGTAGTAACTTCAAGTATCTTCATGTTTATTTCATTAAGTCAGAAACAAGAATTGGTTCCATGCCTTTATCTTTGGCATATTTCATAAAAGATAAAAGTATAGTTCGCTGTTTATCATTATCACGCAAACTCCAATAATGTGTGTTAATAACCATTGGCAAATTGTGAGCATCACAATAGTCATACATCTTGATAAGATAATCTACATTTCTTAATGTACATGCATTAATTTCTTTATGGTCAGAATATGTCAGCACCCCAGGATAAGGCACTTTATCTTTTACCCTATAATACCAACGAGCAAAATAATTAGCTATATTACGAAAAGTAAATTTCCTTTGAAAGTTAATAGGTATAATACCTGAGAAATTTAAATTATTATTTACAACTGCATCAATACATTTCTTGACAATAATATTACTAGGAGCAACAAAACATGAAACTTCATACTCGAATAGCTGAGTAAAATTCGCTTTCCAGTAACCGATTTCTTTAGAGATATCGACATCATCTGCTCTCCAAACCATCTCTGGTAACCTAGTTCCACCTGCAAATTTATAGCCATGAGTAATACCATGTAAAAGTATGTCGCATTTCTTTGCAGAAACCATATTCTTTAACCAGCTCACCAATTCTTTGTTTTCACCAACAAACTTAGGTTCTGTATTACCTTTTGTATCAGAACATGCCCCAAATGTCGACACATCGGTAACAGTTGGAATTACAGCAAAAGAAACAGGGAAACCACCCAAATCATTTATAAGACCCTCAAGATCAGACACTTTTGTAAAGTAATTAGTATCATCATCTCTAATTGCCAGTTTAACCATTACAAAATATGTTAGAGATTATTTTTTTACGTACTTCAATATATCACAAACTACATCTGGCTTTGCAAAAAGAAGTACACTTGAATAAACAAAAACAGTAATAACAGTTGCCAAACCTAACCTTATAATCGCAGTCATATTTAGCGCATAATTCCTAAAGAAGAAAAGAATAATAAAAACCAAAGTTGATGCAAAAAGCAATACTTTCAAATTCTTATAAAAATAGCTCAATTTAATATTTTCTACTTTTTGGGTTAACAACCATAATAAACGAATAGAAATAAACATTACAGAACAACTCGCACCTAAGGCCAACCCTTTAACTCCAAGAAACCAAGGCAATGATAAATTAAGGGCTATATTCAACAAAACCCCCATTGTCGCATTTTTAGCAACCACTGATGTATTTTTCATTGAATAAAAAACCTTTGTAAGTGTTTCTCGGAACGCGCTAAATAAAAGTCCTATAGTATAACATCCAAGAATACCTTGGGTAAGAGTTACAGCATTTTTGTCAAAGGCTCCTCTTGCAAAGGCAACTTCAATAATTTCTTCTCGAAGGCAAAAAACCAAACACATTAATGGCATAAGTAAAAGAACATTTACCGTAAGAGTAAAATTAACTCGACGGTTCAATTGTGCCATATCATTTTTTGCGGATGCCTCTGCATATAAAGGGAAAACTACAATAGATATCGCGTTTACACAAAATGCAAGAAATACAGAATTTATTTTTCCGGCATAGCCTAATGCAGAAATTGATCCAACAAATAAAAAAGATCCAACCATTCTATTTATCATCGCATTGACCTCCGCAATACTGATACCCCAAATAACAGGTCCACTCATCTTTAAAGCTTTAACAACCTCAACATTCTTGAAATTTGTTTGGATTCTATATTGATATATTTTTCTAGCAATAACATACAAATAGGTCATCTGAAGAATACTCCCTACAACCTGACCTATACATGCTGCAGAAATTCCCCATTTTGCATGAAAGAATACTATCATCAAAATTACAGAAAGTTGCAACAAATAAACAGCGGCGCAAGGTAAAACAAGTTTCTTGTGAACATTCAATATACCTGTAATAATATCTGTTACTACAGTAAAAACTATTGTAGGAAAAGTAATCCTTAGCAAACTAACAGCAATATCATGAGTACTAGCATCAAAACCAGGAGCAAACAAATATATACATGGTCCCGCTAAAGTTTCTCCAATAAAAAAGATAGCACAAGCTATTAAAATATTTAGTGTTATGAAACTACTTGCAAACTTATTTGCTTCTTGAATACTTTTGTTATAATATATATCCGAATAAACAGGAATAACTACAGATTTTATCGCAACAGAGACAAAGGAAAAAATAATAACTGGAATCTGAATTGCAATATTATATGCATCGACGAAATTGGAAACGCCAAAATAGTTGGCAATAAAACTTTCCTTTACAAAAGCTATTATATAGCCAACTACTAAAAGTAGTGTAATCCAAAATGAAGTTTTGGCTAAATTCATGATTTTATGCCTAAATAAAATTTAACTGACTCAAAAAACCTACCAACAAATGTAGGGGCTGAATATTTCTTTTTAAGTTTGTTGAAACCACATTTTCCGTAATCAAGATCGAAAAGTTTCATTCTTTCTACCTCTTCTTTTTTCACGCTTTCGCTTCGAGTATCTAAATATCCTTTTAATACTTTTTGGGTGGAATTTGAATCAACAACATATTTCTCTATATCAGAACACTGCGAGAAAAACTCTTCACCCCGAGATGTACTTGTTACTACAACAGAAACTCCATCATGAGCATTCTGAAGATTAGGCAGTATTCGTTGTACCCCCCAAAAATCTCCAATTGTTAAGTCTGAATTTCTTTGTTCTTTTCTATATAAACAATGAAAACAACTCTCTCGCATCATTAAATGCAATCCAAACCAATAATGAAATTGATTTTTCCAAGCAGGCTCATTAACTACTTTTCCATTTGCAAAATGATATGTAACATTTAATCTTACATTGCCTCGCTGATCTTGTCCCCACCCTTTCAATTTACTTCTAAAATTATAACTAATTAATTTCGACTTGTACTTTTTTTCTAATGAATCTACATAAGCAGACCAAACAACAGGCGAATTAACTCCATGGCAAATAATTCCACAAGTAAGAAGAAGATTGCGTTTAGAAACAGGTATTATTTTCTTAACAGCTTCCACTTGGCATGGAGTTCCAATGAATAAAACATGCTGATCTTGTGAAATCAATCTTACAATATCTTTATAACATTGATCTGATTTACTTTGAAGATATTTTGACCCTTTAAACCTCTTTATGTCATCTAATGATGTTGCAAGACATTGAATCAAATTCCATTCTTCATCGAATGCTGCACCAATAACTGCCCATCCTTTCTCAATAGCATTGCTTGCAAATGCGGTACCAATTCCTCCTGATGTTCCTCCTTTTCTAATATCATCATTTGTACTCCAAGCTGCATAGTATCTCTGTACACTCTCTTCTGCAGTAAGAGGAGAGAGTATTGGACAAATTTTCATACACTTCCCGCAAGATATACACGTATCATCATTTATATGAGGAAAATAATGAAGTGCCCCATTCAGCTTCATAGTGATACTTTGAGTAGGACAAATATCTACACAAGCACTACAACCTGTACACGAAGAAATAGACGCTAATTCTATCTTGTTTTTCATATTTTAAAGTAAAGAATTATGCAAATAATTTCTTGAGAAATCTATATATGCTTTCCCTTTTTCATCAACATGACTATAATCGACTTTTAGATCTTCTTTCTTTAAAGTTTTTAACTTGTCTGAAGTTGAAAAAACATCTGATAATCCGAAATTTTCAACTAGATTTGAAACACGTTCATTCGCCATATGTTTTGGAACGAACATAAAATCCCTTTTATAAATTATAGAGAAAGCAGAACAATGAAAAGAGTTTGTGCACACATAAGATGCACGAGAGATCAACCCAACAAAATCTGCAGGATCACCATAATGTATATCACGCTCACTATTGAATTTATCCAATGCACAAAGGTTATAATGTATTACTTTCAATCCAGTAAGTTCTCTAATTTTTGCAACAGTTTCGATTGCAAGAGATGTAACACTAAGGAAATAACAAAGAATATATGGCTCGTCAATACAAAATTGATGATTTGCCATAGTATCCCATTGATCTTTCTTTAACAAGAAAACTGGATCTGCAACAACTACAGGATTATTTTGGGGTGACAAACTTTTTACTTGTTCTAAATTACCTTCCTCCCTAACAGATAAAGAATTAAAACGTTCAAGATAAGGTTGAATATGCTTAGCCTGTTCGTCATTCCATGGATCTGCAATACTTGGAGCATAAGCTATTATTCTCGACTTCGACTTATCAACAAAATCAAAAAAATAAGTTTCATCACATCTATATATAAAATTCCATACTTGATCACTACCTACGATAAAAGCATCAGCCAAAGGAGGATTTTTTCTTAAATCTATTCTATGATATCTTTTGTGAGTTAAAGGGACATTCTTAATAATAAACTTTTTCATCAATCTTTGCTTCTTCATTTTGAAGAAAAGAAGTTTGAAGTTTACTAAACAATAAATATTCTTTAGAAAATCTCTAAAAGATCTTGGAGTGGGAAAATATGACCAACTGCGACTTGCACCATCTGGGTAATAGTCAAGAACCTCACAATCTACATGTTCTTCTTCTATCAAATATCTTGATAATGCATAGCATTGTAATTGTGCCCCCATATTGTTCGCATATTGCGTTGTTAATGTGATAACTTTCATATCTACAAACTTCTTAATATTCTGTATAATTTATTTAATCCAGGAATCTGATATACAATATGTGATATCTTAATAAGGAATAAATTCCTTTTAATTCTCTTAACATCATTTTTTATATTCCCATTGATAGCCAAGAGCGCCCCTTTTTCAATATAATCTCTCTTAAACGTTTCATACCTTGAATGTTTCTTAATTGGATGTGATAATTGACCATTTCTAATTACTAATTGCGAATAATCATAAGGATTTTTCATAATCATTCCATCGCATTTATTAACTAAAGCACTCCCTTTTTCGGTATTAATTGCCAACATGGATAGGCCTTCTGAACTATTTACAAGATTAATTTGATGTTCTCGATCCCAATAATCACCTACTGTTAAATCTGAAACTCGCTCAGGACGAGTAAAATGACATTGATAACAACTTTCACGATAGAACAACCCATATAGAAAACCTGTAATATATCCATTGTCTGGAAACAAAGAGCGATATAATGTTTTACCGTCTTTATCAAAAGCAAATAAGCCGTATCTACTTTTACCCTTTTCTTTTATGCGAAATTTCAAATCTATTTTAGATGGATTTTCATTCGGCAAACATGCAATAATACAATCTGTAAGAATCTGTTGACTTGGGACACCATGACATACAAAATCTATTGTATAAAGATTATCATATGGCTTACGTAAGTAACTTAATAATCCTGAGACTTGACATGGTGTTCCAATAAACAAAACCTTCAATCCTATCTTTAAATCTGTTTTAACTTTAAGAAGAATATCCTCTATTGCACTATGGACATATTTAGAGCCTTTGATTTTATACAGTTCATGTTCAGAGTTAACTCTGATATGATGAATGTGTGTGCAATCAATACCTGAGCTACCATAGACAACACCTCCCTGCCTAATAATGAAGCGAGAAAAAACAGTAGCAATTCCAGCACTTGTAGAAGTCTTTGCCTCATCACTATCTATGGCTGTTGCAATATATGCAGCCATATTCTTATGATATTCTGGAAGATGATTATTGGGGCATATATTCACACAAAGCTTACATCCCACACATACATCATCATTCACTTCAGGATACAAATGGCCATTAATACCTTGCACCATTTTAATAGCATTATGACTACAACTATTTAAACAAGCTGCACATCCTGTACATTGATCATGTGGACATATTATCATTTCACAGAATTTAATATCGTCATCAGATATTCTTTGGACACTTTTCGCTCTACAGTAAGTAACTCATTCGTATGTGAATAATCGATTGGCTGGTAATCAATAATACCATCATTGTATTCCGATATAAATCTATCAATGAGATCCATACGTTCGAGAATATCGAAAATACGCATATTATCCATAGCCCTTAGACCTGTATGCTTTACAAAACTATAAAAATTTTTATTGAAGTTTATGCTAAAAATAGAACCATGAAAGGAATCTGTAAGAATAACCTCTGCATTATCTATTAATCCAAGGAATTCTTTAGGACCAGCTTCCCACTGCAAAGATTTATCTTGTGAAAAATCAACATAAGAAACAGGAAGAAAAACCAATGGAAGGCCAAGTTGCTTGGATAACTGTTTCGCGAAAGCACGATAATAAGTACGATGTCCCAAGAAATAACATAGAATATATTTACCTGCACATTTTGGCCTCACGGTAATTTGGCGCCACTCTTCGGCTGTTAAAAGTAAAGTTGGATCAACTACTGTTGTAACTTCGATGGGTGACAAGTGCTGTAGTATTTCTGACCCATATCGCTCACGACATGAAACAAAATGATAATGCTGCAGTCTTTCTTTTACATAAGTACACTCTATATCTGAGAATGATGTTACTCCAATACTTGGAGCATAAGCTGCTCGCACAGCTCCTGGCTTGGCAAAGGTAAGAAACAAAGAATCTCTAAAACCTATCTTTGGACTCCAAGTCTGATCTGAACCTGTAAAATAAATATCATAAGAAGGTGGATTATTAATCAAGTCTAAAGTAGTAGGATACATATTCCTACTCAAACAGCATTCACTCTTAGCAAAATCATCAAATGCAGGTTTTCTTAATAAAAACTCATGTTTGTAATATGTTTGTTTTCTTATTCTTTCAAACTCCCTAAGATAAACAAGCAGTCGCTTGATTCTTATTTTTAAAACTTCCCACTTAGTGAATTCTTTTTCTCCAAATCGGCAATCAATAATTTCTACGTGATATTTGCTATCCCCTATCTTCTCCAAGGCTTTATGAAGTGCATAACCCTGAAGCATAGTACCATAATTATAATAGTAAAAATATGTTATTATTCCTATTTTTTTCATTCCGTATACTTTTCTTGTGACATATTATACATAACAATCATTGGAAATACAAATAAAGGTCCAATAAAAAAGGACCCAGTAAATATTGTAGCTAACAAACCAACTATATAAGGACGAACAACTTTACAGCTTCTGTATAATTTATAGAATATTAACAAATAGAATAGTAATCCAACAATACCAAATCTAAAAATTACAAGCCAAAATGTTGACATGTATATACTATCTCCAAGAAATATATAATTAGCACCTGCAGCTTTTCCTGCACGACAATAATCTGCAGGATTTGCATAAGGTACACCTAAAACGAAATCAAAAGGTTCCATTGTACTTACAATACTAGGACCTTGACGAATTCTCATATTGGTTTCTGTATTAACTGTATCAAGTTTTTCCACACCTGCATCAAAAATAGACAAATTTATTAAGCTATAGAATAACACACTTCCAAAAATGAGTAAAATAATATTCTTCTTCCAACCTATATTTTGAGTTAAGACATAAGCAGTAAGAAGAATAAAGGCAGAAATAATACCAGTTGTGGAAGTGGTTATAAACATTGAGATAATTATGATTGCACTCCATACATATTTTTTCTCAATAAGTGAAAGCGCAATTGGAGCGAACATAAAATTCACATAAGCCGCAGGTTCCATAAAATAAGAAGAAGGACGAGCAGATAAATTTTCCAATCGTTTTATAGGCATATCTAAACCAGGTACCTCAAGTGGATGAGCGAAACCAGAAGACAATATTTCATTCATTTGGTATGTCAAGCCAATAATACTTACTAAGCTAACTAAATATAGGCACCATTTAAATTTATTCGCATTTAATTTGGGAGATATTATCACAATAGAAGCTAAATAAATTACTTGCTCGACAATCGAATTAATAAAATATGAACCAGAGGCAGTTACAAATACTGATAATACTAAATCATGTATTAAATAGAAAGCCAAAAAGATAATTAACGGCTTATAAAGGTGATAGTCGGTTTTACCAGGCTTTATAATACATAAAAACATCAAGAGCACAATAATCAATAGCCCCAAAGGAAAGGCCCCCAAATTGTAGGCACATAATATTGGAAAAAAAGAAATTAATAATTCTTTTACACCAAAAAAATCTGATATTTTAAACTTATTATGCGAATTATTTCTCTTCATTCCTTATTTATGAGTAAGACTAATTTTCATTCATATATTTATTATTAAGCAAGAAATAGATTACTGTGTCTATTCAAATCTCATATGCTTGACTATTTCCTTTGCTTTCTGGTATTCCTGCGGATTTCCAATATCTATCCATGTTCCATTGAGTGGGAAACGAACAACTTTATAACCATTATTCATAAGTATTTCCATAAAGTCAGTAGCGTTAAAAAACTCACCTGGTGGAATTAGTTTTAATAATTCGCGTTTGATAAAATAGATACCAGTATTTGCATAATAATTATATGTTGGTTTCTCAAACACTCTCTTTACATTACGCCCTTCAAGATCGAGAATACCATATGGAACCGAGATAGTATAAGGAATAGCAGCTATGCTCATATCTGCATTATGCTCTTGAAAGTGAAGATAGAATTCCTCGAGATCCAAATCTGTGATTGCATCTGAGTTCATTAGAAGAATTGTATCACTCTCAAGATTCTCTACATAGACGATACTGCCAATGGTGCCCAAGAATCTAGGCTCACTAAAACATTTTACCTGAATACCATCTTTTGGCTCAGCAAAATGTTCCTCAATCTGTTCCTTAAGATAATTAACAGTAACAGAGATATTCTTGACACCAAAACTGATAATATGCTCAACTATATAATCAATGATAGGCTTACCCTGCATTTTAAGTAATGGTTTCGGCGTCTTCTCTGTAAATGGTCGAAGGCGTTCTCCCTTTCCTCCAGCCATAAGGACAGCATCGATAGGTAACCTAGTACGATACTTGTCTATATTGATAATTTCGACTATATGATCCTGCTTGTCTAATATAGGAACAAGCTTCATTTTGAGTGCCTTCTGCTCACGAATGTGTGCCACATCATCATTAACAGCTTGACGAAGGAAATTGAATTTGCGATGCATCACCTTATCAAGTGTATCGTTAATACAGACACCCGCAATCTGTGCTCTACGAGCATCTCCATCGGTAAGGGTACCAACCATCTGTTCACTCTCATTTAGAACAAAAAGTACGAGCGGACCAGAACCTAAGGAATTAATCTGCTTAAGCGCATCAAGCAGTGTCTTATCCTTTGTAATAAAATGACGATTATCTATCATAGTACGACTATATTTTCTTTGATCAAAAATTCAGCATAACTCCAATCGAGCATTGTATCAAGATCTACAGAAGAAGTCTCATCCATCACATATTTTACTCTCCTTTTGAATTCTCCAAGCGATTCACGCTTTAAACTCTCAGGATTAATAATGTAGATGGCACCATTATACGCATATGTTGTAGGAACATCCTGTCTGCGAACGAACTTACCATCGCCTTTAGAGATATGAAGATAACCATTATCATCCTCCTCAAAACAGTTATAATAAGGATTGGATGATGTTTCAACTACAGATACGACCATATCAATATCAGGAGAATAGAGTTTTATCGCATCTTTAAGATGTTCTACTTTACGAAAAGGTGAAGTATTTTGAAGAAGCACTATGTTGTCATAATGCTTGCCTTTATCCTCATAGAATTTTAGAGCATGAAGTAGTACTCCGTAAGTACCAGCCTTATCTGTAGCCAATTCTGCAGGACGAACAAAAGGTACTTTTAAACCATAATCTTCTACCACTTTAATAATTTCAGGATCATCGGTAGAAACACAAATATCCTCATCATGACAGATAGAACGAGCTACATCTATAGTATAACAAATAAGCGATTTACCTGCTAATGGTTTAATATTCTTATGTGGAATTCCCTTACTGCCACCACGTGCTGGAATAATGACTAATGATTCCATTGATTTATATCATAAAAATGCTTTTCAATTATGTTATCAAGAGGATATGTCTTGATGACATTCAAAATATTCTCAGTAGTATTCTCTCTTTCATAAGGATTACGAGTTTGCTTTGCTTTCGCAATGAAATTATCGCTCAGAATTATATATAAACCTTCCTTAATTGCTGATTCAGTTGCTTCACAATTAAAAACACTATCTGCAGCAATACGACCTTTCTGACGATCACCAATATTAAGCGTAGGAATGCCGAAGGAAGGAACCTCAATGATTCCGCTTGATGAATTGCCAACTGCAGCTGTTGCATAATGCAGTGCTGAAAGATATCGCTTTAAGCCCAATGAAGGCCAAGCCTTAACTTTCTCTGGATGTGTAGTAGCATATTCATTGATCTTCTCAATGATGACACGACCATTAGTATCCGAATTGGGATAAGTAAATATAATCTTATAATCCTCAAGGGAATCGAGGGCACTGAGTAGTGCCTTACTTTGTTGTTCTGCAGAATTATCTTCAAGAGTCACAGGATGATAAGTTACAATAATGCATTTATCACTCATCTTGAAATCAAGACTTGCTTCAAGTTCGTGCTTGCTCATCACAGGTACATGTTTAATATTTTCAACTCCGATAGCTCCCACATTGAATACACGCTCCGGCTGTTCACCCAACTGAATAACTCTGTTGCGATAAGCTTCAGTTGAAGTGAAGTGTAGATGACTCATTTTACTGATAGCGTGACGAATACAATCGTCATACGCGCCTTCTGTAATTTCACCTCCATGAAGGTGAGCAATAGGAATCTTATGGAATAATGCAGCAGATGCTACTGCAATCATTTCATAGCGATCTCCGAGGATTACTATCAAATCCGGATTGATATCCTCGAAAACATCAGCGAAACTGATCATTCCAAGTCCCACTGATTTAGCAGTACCAACAGCAGTATCGGAAGAAAGCAGCATTTCCACTTTCTTATCTATTGTGAAACCCTCTTTCTCGATTTCACGATAAGTAAACCCAAACTCAGGAGAAAGGTGCATGTTGGTTGCAACAATCTGAAGTTGTAATTTAGAATCATTCTTAACGGATTTCATCAAACCGCTCAGAAGTCCGTATTCTGCACGACTACCTGTTACAAAGCATATTTTTCTCATAACGAAATTTGCTCTTCTTCTGAATAATCTTTTGTGGCAGCAGTTCCAATAACCTCATTCCAGCGCATTGGAGAAATACCAGTACCAGGACGTTTAACAGTAATATTATCTTCAGTCAGCAACTCCCCTTTCTTGATAGGACAAGCAGCCACAATACTCTTACGGGCAACAGTAATGTTTGCTCGTTCAGAAACAGTTACTTTCTTCTCTCCATCACCCAAAACCTTTTCAATATTGCGAATAGCACCAACCATAACCTTCAATTCTGCCGGTTCAAGTGATGCCTTATGATCAGGACCAGGAAGATTACGGTCGAGAGTGAAATGTTTCTCGATGACAGATGCCCCAAGAGCTACAGCTGCTATAGGCACCTCAATACCACGGGTGTGGTCAGAATAACCTACATTCACATCAAAGTCCTTTTTGATAGTCAACATAGCCTTGAGGTTTACGTCCTCAAAAGGTGTTGGATATTGTGTATTGCAATGCAGAACGGTAATCTGATCCTTACCTACGCCGAATTCGTTCAAAACATTGATAGCTTTATGAATATCTTCTCCAACACACATACCAGTTGACATGATAACATTTTCCCTGTATTTGGCAATCTTGCGGATGAAAGGATAATTGGTGATTTCGCCTGAAGGAATCTTCCAAAGGTTCAATCCCAACGAATGCAAGTAATCAATGCTATCAAAATCAAAAGCAGTTGACCAGAAGCGGATACCTTTCTCCTTGCAATAAGCAATGAGCGTCTGATGATCCTCATGAGACAACTCCAATTTTTTGAGCATGTCATATTGGGAATCATTGCCATCCCCAATATTCCGCTTCTGATATTCAGCCTTCTTAGCATCCTTAGACACCAATTTATCAGCCTTGAATGTCTGAAACTTGATGATATCAACACCTGCTTCTACAGCAGCATCTACCAATTTCTTAGCGATCTGTATAGAGCCATTGTGATTGACACCTGCTTCAGCAATAATTAATGTATGTGCCATTATTTAGTCCTTACTTTAATGATAGCAGGATTACCTGCATAAATACCTTTTTCTGATATTGATTTTCTAACAGCAGAACCTGCACCAACGATAATATCATCGCCAATAGTAATACCATTGGCAAGAACTGACTGACTGCCAATAAATACACGTTTACCTATCTTACAGTCACCATTTATCATTGTGCCTGTAGAAATATGACATTGGCTACCAATATATGCATCATGCTCAATATTTACAAAGGTGTTGATAATGACATTGTTGCCAATCTGAGCACCAGCATTCACAAATGCATGATGCATCACAACGGTACCCTTACCTAATGTAGCGTATTTTGAAACATGTGCAGTTGAAGCAATAATTGTTGCCAACTTGCCTCCAACCTCTATCACCTTATTGAATAGTTTAATGCGGATAGCCGGATTCTTGATAAAACCAACAGTAATGACAAATTCTGCTTTATCAACATAAGTAGATATGTCATCATCAGTACCAATAACCCTATGGTCGGGGAGTACTTCATTACCCACATTTTCTGGCATATCAAGAATGCCAAGAATGCTATATCCTGCACTCTCTGCAACTTCTATCACTGATTTGCAGTGACCACCACCTCCAATAAAAATTAAAGGCTTGTGCATTATTTATTTGGTAAATCAGAAAGGCGTACGGAACTTGGGATATTGACAACACGATCCGCAAAGAAGATAGTATTCCTCAAGCCGTCATTCTCGCATTTCTCAAACATTGGTAGACGGTTCATGAGCTCCCAAATGGGACGCGTCATCACACCATTATCGTTTGTCTGTGTGAGGAAGTCGATTTGCGCCTTTTTGTCTTTCAAAATAACTGCATTGAGCCAATAGTTAGAGAAGGTATCAGGTGAGTCAACAAAGAACTCGATCTCAGGTACATCCTTGAAATAGGCTTCGTATTCAGCTGCAATCTTGCGCTTGCTTGCTATATACTTATCAAGATTCTCCAACTGAGCACAGCCCAAAGCTGCATTCACGTTTGGCATACGATAGTTATATCCAATATGATCATGACGAAACTCCCAACGATGTGGGATTTTAGCCTGAGTAGTGATATGCTTTGCATAAGCACCAAACTCCTCATCATTGAAGAGCATCATTCCACCACCACCAGTGGTTATGGTCTTGTTGCCATTGAAACTGATAGCACCAACCTTACCAAAGGTACCAGTATGCTTGCCTTTATATGTTGAGCCGATTGATTCAGCTGCATCCTCAACAAGTTCAATGTGCCATTCCTCACAAAGAGCAGCAATCTCCTCAATGCGAACTGGATGGCCAAATGAATGCATTGGCACACAAGCTTTGATTCTGCGACCTGTATTCTTATTGTAACATGCAAGGTTATCTTCATGGTATGCGAAGTCACAGCTCTTGTCAACTTCACCAAGGCGGGTGTTCTTGCGAACCTCAGCGTTCTTCTGGAGCCATTCTTTCATTGCCTCAGGGGAAAGCCCCATTGTAGAATGCTCAACATCCAAGAATACTGCATGAGCGCCAATGTAGCTCAATGCGTTACAGGTTGCAATAAAAGTCAAAGCCTGTGTAAGCACTTCATCATCTTTCTTTACGCCAACAAGCTGTAAAGCCATGTGAAGCGCATTAGTACCACTCACACAAACTACAGCCTTCTTAGCACCTGTATATTTTGCCATATCCTCCTCGAAACGATCAACAAACTTACCTACAGAAGAAACAAAGGTAGCATCAATACACTCGTTGAGGTATTTCTTTTCATTACCCACGAAAACAGGAACAGCCAAAGGAATAAACTCTTGGTTGCCATATATAGACTTAATAAAGTCAATTGTATTTTTATAATCAACCATGACTATTATCTATTTATTCATTTTACATTTTTTGATCAAGATTCTTTCCTTTCTCTTCATGTTCGAAATTAGGAATAAACTTCTTAATAGCATGAACAACCTGAGCCTTGGTGAAATCTACATTTACAAAGAGCTTCTCCAAGTCAATGAAGAACTGATTAATTTCGTCCATATTACGATGTGTGCTTTGTTCAACAACACCAAGCGCCATGAAACGTTCCATATTGATCTTCTCGCCTGGTACATAGAATTCCTCGTATGCTTTCTCGCCAGTGGTATCGCTTTTGAAATAAACAACAGGGTATGCGTCTGATTCGTAGTCCATATCAGCTGCATACTTCTTTGCGGAAAGATCATTATCGCATTCAACCTTCTTAAAGCCCTCCGCCTTTATGAAATCATCACAAATAGATGAGAATGTGAGCATCTGGTCTTCGCCCAATTTAGGGAAGAACACCTCACCGCCCTTACCAAGAATGCATGCGAGCATACAGATTTGGCCAGACTCCTCTGGAGATACGAAATAACGCTTTACATCAGAAGGTGCTGCAAGAGGTTGTTTCTTCTGTAAACGATGTATCCAACCATCAGGAAGCGAACCGTTAGAGAATGCTACATTAGCAAAGCGAGCTGTAGTAACCTTAAAAAACTTATTATAAGCCATTACGAGATCCTCCATGATACGCTTGCTGGCACCCATGATATTCACAGGATTTGCAGCCTTATCGGTTGACACACAAAAGAAGTGTTTAGGGGGATAGATAGTAAGAAGATCCATCAACTTCTTAGCCTTGATATCGTTGTTTTCGATCAGCGCCTGAACTGAGTATTTATCTTTTTCAGAACGTACGTGTTTATGAGCAGAGAAGTTGGCAACGATGTCAAAACCCTTCTCCTCACAAAAAATGCGCTCGAAAATAGGATCTGCGAAGTTGAGTGTGTAGCAACGAAATTCCTCTGGTACGAAGAGACCTTCAGTCGAACGAACATCACGAACAAGCTCTGCAAGTCCGTTCTCGTTGAGGTCAACGACTACAACCGAAGCAGGTTCGAACCGAAGAGTTGCTTTGATGAATGATGAACCGATGCTACCGGCACCACCAATCACACATACTTTCTTACCTTTAATTTCAGTAGTAAGAGTTCCCTTGTTTGCCTCAATATCTGCTGCAAACATACTGACTGAACGAGACGTTACTGAGTCAGCTATGAATTTTTCTAAGTTAAACATATAATATTGTTTTCCTTTTATATACTCTTGATCCTTAATTTACTTTTGAAAACCTCTCTGTCTAAAGGGGAAAAATAAAGTTTTCTCTTTTGTTCCTTTTAATTAAGATTAGAGCGAAACGTGAGTCCTTCGTTGAGTCTCATTTGAGTCTATCCGCAATCTTCTCTACATGCATGTGAGTTTAATCCAGACCGATCTATTCAAATGTATGAGGATTCAGAAATGATATTATGCTTTTCTTGAATTGTATGAATAAAAAAATACTGTTTATCATTTTAGAAAATGGGAAAAAAAGTTTCGTATTTTTTTCCCTTTTTTGTGTTTATGATCTTCATTACCGTAACCATACCCATAACCATAGCCGTAGCCATAACCATAGCCATAACCGTAGCCCTTATGATCTGAAGGAACTCCATTCAATATCACCGACATATTGCGAAGTTGTTCCTGACGGTACATATTCTCCAATTCAGGCAACTGACGACGATCCATCACACCCGAACGGACTACGAAAATAGTTAGGTCGGCCACACGGTTCACAATGGAAGCATCGGCAACCATACCCGCAGGAACATTATCCACAATGATATAATCATAACGTTTACGAAGTTCCGTTATCAGACGGTCGAAACGCTCACTCAACAACAATTCGGCAGGATTGGGAGGTACGGGACCGGAGAAAATGACATCCAGCTTATCATACTCCTCACTCCTACCAATGATATCATCCAACTTATCCGTACTTCCCGAAAGATAATGTGTCAGTCCCATACGGTTGGAAGAGTTAGAGAAAATACCACTTAATGTTCCCTTACGGATATCAACGTCAACCAGAACAACTTTTTTATTCGTCTGGGCGATACTCATGGCCAGATTACTCGAGACAAAGGTTTTACCTGCACCCGGATTGGCGGAAGTAAACATAACAACCTGCAATTTATCAGACTTCATACGCATAAAGTCCATGTTCGTACGAATGATACGGAAAGCCTCGGAAACCGAATCACGACTGTTCTCACGGACAACAATACCATCCGAATCTTCACTCTTATTATTATTGCCATGGCGGGGAATATTACCTAAGAAAGGAATGGTTAAAACTTCATCCAATTCCTTACGGGTACGGACTTTCGTATCCGTCACATTCAACAACCAGAATACACCCATGGGAATACCTAAACCTAAAACAATGGAAGCCAAGAAAATTGTCATTGTTTTAGGTGCCACCGGAGCACTGCTACCCGAAGCAGCATCTATGATACGGGCATTACTCTCCGTAATAGCCTGTGTCAAGGCATTCTCCTCACGCTTATTCAACAAGTAAAGGTAAAGTTCCTCCTTGATCTTCTGCTGGCGTTCTACTGTAAGCACATATTTCTGCTGGGCAGGAACGGCCTCAATTCGCTTCGTGGTCTGCTCTTCCTGTTCACGGATATTCTTTAACTGGATATTCAGGCCGACAATCAGATTATCCACCGAACGAATAATCGTCTGCTTCATTGCACTCAGAGAGTTGTTCAGATCCATCACAATCGGGTTCTTACTGCTACTACCCACCACCAATTTATCACGTTTCAAGAGGATATCATTGTATTCCTTGATCTGGAATTCGACACTGTTATCCGATATACCCGTATTGGCAGGAATCAGGTCCGAACTTTTCTGAGGATCCGTCAAATACTCTTTAATGTATCTGGCTATACTCAACTGATTCTCCAAGCTGAGACCTTCCTGCTGATAACGACTCGTATTGGCAAGATACATGCCAGTTTCGGAAGTAATATCCGTCAGTTGATTTTCACGTTTAAAGCTTTCGATATTGGCATCCACACTTCCCAATTCACGTTCGATGATGATCAGACGCTCATTGATAAACTTGGAAGTATTTACGGCTATCTGGTTCTTATCATTGATAACATCCTCATTATAAACAGCAATAAGCATGTTCAGAATGTCTTCCGCACGGGCAGTAGAGACGTCATCCAAGACAAGATTGATAATGGTGGCCGTCTTGCTGGCAAGAGACACTTTCAATCTGGCACGATACCCTTCGATAACACTCTCCAAATTGGATTTGACTACATTTACGGGCTTACCGTAAAATACATCCGTATAGTACAACGTAGGAGTAACAACCATCGGGCCAATCGGAGTAGAAACGGTATCATTCAGATGTACATCCAAAACCTCTTCCGAATGAACGCCCCCACCCCCTACAGCTAAAGAGAATCCGGAAAGACGCACCGTAGCAGAATCAACAGGAGTAACCATGACTTTTATAACCTGCCGTTCCTCCGCTTCCGGAAAAGAAACGGTTACCGGAGCATGGGTATAAAGTTCATCATTGCGCAGACCATTCTTCACCTTATAGCTCATATCCAAATGCAAACGCCGCGCAACCTCCTCCATCAAATGACGGGATTGAAAAACAAGTACCTCATTATCCACATTACGTTTACCACCGAAAAGAGATAGGTCAGAGAAAGCCGCCGATTCACTCATTCCACCACCTTTGGAGTCGTCACGAATCAAAACGGATGCTTTCCGACTGTATACTTTGGAAGAAGACTTTAAATAAAAGAAAGCTATCCCACCACAAACCAAAACAGACAATACAAACCAATACCAATTAACCCATATAAGATGGAGAATATCGGTGATATTAATTTCCGGCTCTTGTTTGCGGACATCATTGTTTTTGTATTCAGTATTCATTGATTTTTTCTTAATATCCGGAATTATTTAAACATAGTTACCATCAAAGAAGTGATAGACGCCAATACCGAAACGGCAGACAACCAAACACCCACCGAATTATTGGAGTTAATACGACTCTGGCCAGTCTTGGCTTTATTAGGCTCCACGTACACGATATCATTCTGTTGTAGGTAGTAGCAGGGTGATTGAAAAATATCAGAAGAACGAAGGTCGTGATACAGAATACGGCGTTTACCATCTTTTTCGCGAATAACGGCTACGCGGTCACGACGGCCATAAATAGTCAAATCGCCTGCCATACTCAACGCTTCCAACAGAGTTATCCGGTCACCGGAAATATCGAATGTACCGGGACGGGCTACTTCACCCATCACAGATACTTTAAAGTTCAAGAACTGGACAGTGACAATAGGATCTTTGATCAAATCTTCACTGATGAGTTTTTGTTTGATCAGTTCGGTAACCTGCATACGGGTCAGTCCCTCCACATGAAGCCGTCCTAAGATTGGAAAGTCGATATCACCGTTCTGATCGACAAGATAACCCAAAAGACGTTGTTGACCGGGATTTTGACTCCCAATCTGATAACTTACTAAAGGCATATTAAAAGGCAAAGCCAACTCAGGATCCTTACTGTTCACTAGAATAGCCAACAAATCATCCTTATGAATGATAACTTCATAATTCTTATCAATATTTTCTTCCTTTAAAGAAGTTATATCCTGCAAGTAAAGCACCTCTTTGGGAGCAGAACAAGATACCAAAAACGTCAACAGACACAGCAAACAATTATTCAGAAATTTTATTCTCATAAATTAGCTATTAAACAATTCCATAAAATTACAATATGACTCATTCTACAATTTCCCAATCAGGCCAAGGATTAGTTTCCAGACTATCCAAATAATCGGAAACTTCACATTCCGCCTTAGTCCATTCACGTCCGGTCCAACTATTCATAATAGCATGTGCTTCCTGAGCTAAATCTTCATCAAAAACTTCGCTATAACAGGCCACTAAAAGCTGGCACTTCAGCAAGGAAGCAGGGAGTTGTTCGAACAATTGCCAACTACGATCAAGTAAGGACTGAATTTTCAGATTCTTATTACCATGATCGTAGATAGTTGCATGATAAGCAGTCAATAAAACATAACAGCGTTGCGCTTCCTCTTCAATGTTGGAACCTCTCAATACAAATAGAGCCTCAGCTTGACGGTATACTTCTGTATTAAGCGCACAAAATTCATTGGAATAAAGAGGAGTCCCGTCAAAACCCATGTTAAGAAGGTCACGGGTCGTACGGTACAACGTATCAACTTGTGATTGAAAAGACAACATATAGATAGATTTACAGTTTAGTTATTTATACAGGTGACAATTGATAAGAAAATACGGAACGAATCAATTTCTTTTATTCACAAATAGTATCGGGAATTAGTTCTATCAAAGAAGGATGAATATATGCAGTAGCCACAGCCATAATGCCTTTGATACAAACAGAGACACGGCGATCGCCTTTTACACGGATAACAACTCCTTCCACCCCTTCGAAAATACCACCGACAATACGTACACGATCCCCTTTCCGTAAAGAGGTAAGGGCAGGATCAAGGTAAACAATCTGTTCATCGTAATTACCAGAAACTGCAATAAAACTGCGCATCTGCGAATCCGGAACAATAAGTGGACGATTCGTTTCACGATCAATGATATAGCGTACAGATAAAGAAGAACCAAGAGAGCGTTTGATACGATCAATACAAACAAAGGAACTGTGAACAAACACAAGGTTATGTACAACAGGAACCAATTTTCGTATCTTACGTTCTCCCTGTTTCACGTATTCATAATGCATCGGAATGAAATTCTCTATACGCTCGGCATCAAGTACTTCTTTCAACTGTAGCTCACGACTATAAGTGACACGAAGTGGATACCAACAGATGTCTGTGGATTTGTTCACAATTGGATATTCTTTGGGGACACCGGGGTAATAAAACTCCTTCCGGTCAAACGTGTATAAAATGGATTATCAATTCTTAAAATACACTAGCCCTCAATAGTTTCCCTATCACAGGAGACAAAACATAAAGAGGGGAGATATGTATTATGCACTATTTTATACTTATTAGCACATAAATAACTATAAACAAGATATTTAACACCAAACAGCGTTTCAATAGACGTTCGTTTATTGGCACACTATTTTAGAAAGACCTTTATTCCTATTCAGGTTAAATTAATAATAAACTAATTATTCTTATGTATATACACACAATTTACTATGAATCAATAAGATACATTCAGGTTAAGATATGATCAGATCATTTTTATTGAAAAATATTTTGTACATTAAAAAAAAGGACATATTTTTGTGCCAATAAACGAACGTTTATTGAAACACTATTCAAATAAAAGAATAATATCAAACGACTATTAATCAACAATTAAGAATCCCCTATTTCACTCTTACTTTGTACTGATAATAATATTCCGAAAAACACTCCAAATACTCGCATTTTTCTGACAACAAGTATAAATAGAAAATATACTTTCCCAGCTAAATGAGTTCACTCCCATTTCAAATCCTCTTGTTTAAATTTAGTTAATAGATTAAACGAGAAAAACCATCTCATTTACCAACATTCGTTCATACATATGTACGATATAAACCAACACGCAACCACACACTCATATTTTATTACAAAACAACTAAACCAATCAAAAACAAGAAAATACATGAAATAGATTTTATTTTACTTTTGTGGTTTGGATTTTATGAAAGCACATATTTCTCTACGAGATTTAATCGATTCCTCGTAGAGAAAAGCCCCGTTCCTCGTAGAGAAAAACAATATTTCTCTACGAGAAAGAAATAGACCTTGTAACCATTTGATATACAACTTCTTACAGAAGTGCCAAAAAGCTCCAAAAAGTGTTGATTTTTTCTCAACACAATGGCACTGAATTCAACCGTCGAAGACGGCCATGAAGATAAAAGAATTGTTACATAAAATCTAATCAAAATGGTCACAACAACCATCTATGTAAAGCCCTATCTGGCGGCTTACATGTATGTACGCTATCAAAACAGCGTAGTCACGGAGCTCAATGCTATCAGGTTAAAAAGTATCGAAAACTTGTATCATGTCATCAAAAACCTCACAGTTAAACGTCCACGAGACGTATCATGGCGGGAAACCGGGAATCTGACTCTCATAATCCCCGCCCCAAGATATGGGAAAGAACCCGAAACATACAATTACCTGGGGCACAACAGTGTCATCATCATCGAAGAGGAAATAGAAACAATGCTGAAGACTGAGTTACACAGTATCATGCTGAAAAATAAATTCCGTAACGGAATCATGTATAAAAAATCACTGTTACTATTTATGGATAAATATCACATTGAAGACAAACACGAAGATGCCCTCATGAAATCATTTCAAAGATGGAAAAAGAGAGTGGAGGAAGAAAGAAAAAAGTAAAATAAGACTCACCAAAGAGTTTCACTGAGTTTTAATTGTTGAAACGCAGAAACTCGCAGATTCACGCAAAGAGTATCATAGCTTACGTATAGCACAGCCATTTAATCTGCGATCATTTGCGTTTCAATGATGGTATCATTTAATTAGGGTAGAAGGGTGATGTGAAGCAAGAAATAGACTATATTCCTCTTCTTTATTATAGGAGTCCTGCAAAATCGCTCCCTGTACCTTTAGATTCTCCCAACGCTTTTGGGGGTTGGATAACTCTTCCTTTGCTTTTAGCAATGCAACTGAAAGTTTCTCATACAAACTGTCCGTCTCAGTCTTTGTTATAGTTGCATCCGCCCATTGGGCAACTTCTACAAGAAGCAACGGTTCAGACGACATGATTATCAGATATTTATAAGGATAACGTTTTCGTATTCCCTGTAATATTTGCGTTGCATTCTCTTTTTTACCGGGACCGGCACCTATCAAATCGGATATAATAATATCAAACCCCTCAGCAAACAAAGGGGTAGGAATAGCTTCTATCACTGTGAGGCATTCGCTCTGAAAATTTTCTTTCAAATACTGCCGCGTTTTATATTGGTCATCAATAGCAAGAATATTGAATGTTCTCTCTTTTAAAGAAGTTACAGAAGAACATTTGGTTACTTTGATATTAGTCTCCTCCCGCTTTGTATTTGCCTTATTCTGCTTTGACAAATAAAAGCAATACCCACTAAGAAATAGCAATAAAGCACATAAATAGATAACATAATATCCTGATACATCATGAAATAATGCAATCAAAGATGACACACCACCTACACCTGTGACAACAGATGCAAAATAAGTGCTAAGCGTTGTTTTCAGAACTTCCTTTAAGAAATTTTTCATATCTATTTTATATACAAGATTACTGTTTTATTAATAACTGATGTAAATCCGCTTGTTGTGTTTTGCAATATGGAATTATAAAAGCCCCATCTATGACAGTCCAGATGTTCCATTTCTGCCAGAGAAACGGGCTTTTCATTCCTTCCTAAATCATTAAAGCCACTTTTCACCCGGAAAACAACAGAACTTGTTTCAATATCAATATTCATTTCCAACTTTTCTTCTTTCACCTTACGATGTTCCAACAAATGATATACAATGCCATTCAAATAAATATATAAAAGAAGTTCTTTGGCCGGAAAAGAAAAAGAAGGCAAAAAGTCTTTATCATATTCTAGCTCATCCCGATAGGCCACACATATATTATTCAGAATTGTATCCAGCGAAACCGTCTTTTCCAACGGATTGCCATACACACACATGTCTGGTGGCAGCAGAAGATAATCAATATAAAAAAATAATGCCTGCATATGCAAATAGGAGACCCGCATACAATTGCATATAAAAAACATCTCTTCGGGCAATTCCTGACGGTTAGAAGTAGCCCAATTGCAGATATCCGATAATTTCCGATAGCAGGTACGTATCACACGATTCATTTCATGAAGATAGATACCTATCGCTGTATTATCTGAAATATCCTGCAGAAATGCAGGAGCTGAAGCAGGGGTATCACGATGAGGGAACACTAAGATAATCGAAAAAAGTTCATAAGGTACATTATCGTAACTGTTGCTGGCTTCTTCACCGCTTTCCACTATTACCTGTACCTCCTGCGAATCGGCTATTTCTTTCACTATGCTTAACCCCAATCCATGTCCTTCAGTTGTCAAATACTGAGCATTAATCCCACGATATTCATGTTCTAAAACACGCTTTGCTTCGTCCTCTTCCAGCCGGGGGCCAAAATTAGAAAAAGTAATCTGTTTATATTCATCATGCACTTCCATCTGCATATCAATAGTAGTGTTTGGCATACTATATTTAACAGCATTATCCAGTATTTGCGTAAATACCAACCTAAATAAAGGCGAATAATTATACAAAGTCCAGGCTTCTCGTTTTTGTTCGGGTGTCTCTATATCCGGAGCTATCAGAATCTGATTCAACCTTCTTGTTCTTACTTCGCGAGCGTCTTTTTTCCGATACATATTATGATATTTTTTGTGATTCTTATCACTATTATAATCATTAATGTATTTTCTGCATATCTCTCCGACATTCATAGGACTACACTCTTCGTTGGCAGCAAACATCCGACGGTAAATATCCATTTCTTCCCGGGATGCAGACAAAGCACACAGTTTCTTTCCCAATGGAACTGCAAGAGATTCGTCCATAGTAGAAGAAAGTACTTCTATTTGTTCCTGCCATTTTATACATTCGTCCGCAAAATGAATGACTGCCTCATTGCATTGCGCTATCAGATTTTGGTTAGTCATAGTTCTATGATATGATAAAAATAGATTATAAGAGTCTGTTTATATTCAACTCACCAGAGAAGTCTACATGCAATATTAGCAAGATTTACAATCATATGCAAGGTTTTGCAGAAGATTTAATCATATAACATACGACTACTCTTATTCAAAAACAGTATAAATAACAAGAAGGTGTCAAAAAACTGAGAAAGCTATTAATATATAAATTTAGAAACGCAGATTAACGCTAAGTTACGCAAAAATTAAATTAAATCTGCGTAAATTAGCGTTAACCTGCGTTTTAATAATAGCGAATTCTACTTTTGGCCCTCTTATAACAACTTATTAATTAAGAAGCTAACGCGTAATCATCAGCCGTTCATTTTTTACAGAACCATCCTGTAACTCAATTGTCACAATATAGTTGCCCTCTGCCAGATCCATTGCCTGAACAGTAACTTCTGTTTGTCCCGCAAACAAAAGTTCACGCACAGCAAAACCGGTCAGTGAATAGATGATCACACGCTTAATTTCCTGATCGGCACGCACATGCAGGACATCTTTTACCGGATTCGGATAGATTTGTACGTTCTTCTCGGCGGGCACGGCAGACAATCCTGTACCTCCTCCAAACAGGCCGGACTGGCTCTTTAAGATTGTAAATGTCGTAGCCCCTGTAAACTGACGTTGCGGACGCATTATCTCCTCAGCCATTGCACCATCCACCTTCAAACAATGGTCTTCGGCGGTTACAATATAAGTTTGGCCGCCCACCTGCTCTATATGGTCTATTTGAAACAATTCATTCATATCTTCCTGTGTTTTCACAGCACCCGAAGGTGGGTTAATCACTTTATAAGATCCAAATTTAACCGACATCCAGCGCCCCTTTAACTCATCACCGGCAGGAATCATAGCATCGGTAACAAAAGCATTGCAGGAAGCGCCGTCTTCCTTGCGTACAGTAGAGGTGATAGTTCCGGAATATTTGTAGTTCTCTATTTCTACCGATTCTTCTCCTACGGATAACTGGGAACCGTTAATCAAAATACTCTTCGCCTTCTCTGCGTCTTTACTCTTTGAAAAAACAGCTATCTTACCTTCCATTGCATAGCGCCCATCGGCTGTCGATATTTTCTCAGCCGGATCAATACCTGTAATCAGCGCATTGTTCAGATTCACAAGAATCACATCTTCACGACCATCGGTAAAGGTGACAGACACTCCCACATATTCTTCACTATTCTGATTTAACGGAACTTGTTTTACCGAAACAATCTTAGAACCACCATTATACGCCTCCATCACATGGGTAAACAAACTACGCATACCGCTGTTTCCGGTGCGGCGTTCCACCAAAGCCGGACGCCAATATTCATACATCGTTGTTCCGGTAGCACGACGATAGGAATTAGGCGACTTACCTAAATATACCGTAGACCGGGCATCATCCACAGCAAAAATCTTAACACCTCTGGAGGCATCCTGTACATAAGTCACGTTCCATTCTCCGGGAGATTGCGCTTTTGACATTTCACGAAAAGCACCATACCAGTTTGTTTTATCACCTTCTACCACCGGATCTTTATAGGTTACTCCGGTTGGCAAGAGTGGGTATTGGCTGTTAATTTTCGTCATAGACAGGCTGGTTTCAATCGTCTGATCATACTGTGTAGAGCCGTGTAACAGGTAGTCGTGCTTCGTTCCTCCCTTTACCACAAATAAGTCGAGCAGATAAGGACGAGACGGATCAATCGTATTCAAAACATGAATACGCTGATAACGTTCTACTTTTCCCGGACGGATCGTTTTACTATAAACCTCTGTTGCAGCAACCCCATCGAGCCCCGGTTCAAACAAGGTGAAGTAACCATTTGTAAATACGTGTCCACTATTGCCAAGAACCTGGCGGCCTGATGTAAAATACTGGGTCAGTTCTTCGTCAACGGCAACCAGGTTATGAGCCGTCACACTATTCGTATAATCGCGTCCTGGAAGCCGGGAGTAACGGATATCACCAATCTGCTCTTCTCCATTGGCATAAAGGGTCATAGACATCACACTATTGCCCACATGATTGGCTTTATCATTCGCTCCGATATTCGATTGAATCTGCTGATCGCCCGTACCTGCTCCCAACATGGCATGATAGTAAGCTGGCAATAAATAAGATTTGGTAGAAGTTCGCTTATCACTGTATCCGGCCGTGGTATCATCAAACGGAGCCATATCTCCATTCGGAAATCCAACCTGTTTATGAACCAACGTCGTACGCTGAGTAAACTCCTTACGTGTAAGGGATTTTGCAGCAATACGGCGCATCGCGTCAGTTTTCGGTTCAAACATACTGAAATAATCTTCCAACAGCTTAACGTTTGCATAGTTCTCATCGGCATATCCTCTGTGGTAAGAGAAGGACTCAGGATACATACCGTCACGCTTGAAGTTGTTTGCAATACACAACGTATAATAACGATCGACAAAATCAATGATTTTTTCTTTCATTACTTCGTCTTCAATAATAGCAGCCACCTGAATCAGTACACCAATATGTCCCACCAGATTGGTAGATTGATGAGTAGACATCGGCTGGTCAATCACCCATAATCCTATATTAAGGAACAGATCATCAACAATATGCCGGCGTACATCGTAGCCTCTCTCTGCCGAAAGCTCCTTTAGCGCCTGACTTTCATAAATACGATCAAACGATAGTAGTTCTCCCTCATGAAATTCATGAGTCAACCCGTTATGATCCGAAGCACGTTGTACGTTCTGATATTTCGAAAGGTCACTCTTATTCACAATCCGGTCTTTATTCCAACCTTCGGTCATAAAGAAATCAGGCACCGCATTTGCCCACTTGTCTAAAGCCAAAGCCACATAACGGGCATACTTTTCATCTTTTGTCAGTTGGTAGGCGGCTCCCAAAATGGGTAAGTTCTTGGTCATAAAAGCTGTTTTTCCATAATCAATCTGAGCCTGTACATAGGTGTTGCCTTTGGACGTTTTATAATACGGGACTTTAATGATCTTTCCGGTCATAACCTCTGCATTGGCATATAAAACCGTATAATTACTGTTTGGAAACACAGTACCGGTAGCCTTACAGGTTATTTGATCCGGCTGGGCGGGATCCCATGTCCAATCCGTACTATTAACAGAAGCCGGACTATGCTGCAAACTACGGGGAGCTTGTGTGGGAACTAATCCCAACCATTCAGCTTCCGTATAAGTATCTACCAGTTTTTTGGCATTCGACAAAGTAGATGAGTTATTTCCTAACGGATAATAAGGCCGGGTAAGCGGTTTGGTATAATTGTCATTCTCCAGATATTTCTGAACAATCAGGCCTCCCAAAATAGGGCCATACCCTTCTGCGGTTCTTGAGTTATATGAATAAGAACGAATCCGATACGTCACCGGAACCTGAGAGATAATAGCTTCTTTATTAATATAATGCAGATAGACCCAGCCATCTGCCGAAGGGTGTTTCACCTGTATCACCTCTGTCCAGGAACCATCCGCGTTTTTTTTATCGAGTGCAATGCCATCTGATACGCCTGATTTATAAGGTTTCAACAGAAACAGGGCCACCTTACCGACACTGGGCAATTCCGGTAAAATCAAACTACTGGTTATATGAGATTCTCTAAATACTTCCGATGCATCGGCTCTATATAAATTTTTCATATTCAGCATGCCGATAGAGCTATTATAATTTCCTGGACGCACTTGTTTCACTATATATTCAAGTTCAGTTCCACCAATATTTGCCACCTCTGCCCCCTTGTAGACCTTGCGGGTTCCTGTAATCCAACTTTTAGCCCAATAATCATTCGCAGTACTTCCGTTGCCGGGCGCCATGGACTCATTTCCCCAGTCCGCTGATAAAAATGAATCATAAATATAGCATTCGTCTACATTGATATTGGTTACATCAGATAAACTTTGTGCCTGAGTGGTCAGTGTGAGCGTGCACACGCTCATCAAAAGAGATTTAAAAAGAAGTAGTGTCTTTCCCATTGCATTCGTCTTTATATATTAATGATAGATTAACGATTACAAATTAACCTCTTTTTTTATAGAAGAAATTGAAGTATTTTCTCAAAAGATTGCACTAATATACACAAAAAGAGATGGAAAGATAATAAATCACCTTTTCACCTCTCTTATTTCTTACAATCTGATAAGTTGCCCGGCTATTTTACTTTCTTTACAACCCGTGCCGGATTGCCCACCGCAACACTATCAGCCGGTATATCTTTAGTTACTACACTCCCTGCTCCAATGATACAACGATCTCCAATCGTCACTCCGGGACAGATAACAGCGCCACCACCAATCCAGCAATCTTTACCGATCGTGACCGGATAAGCATATTCTTTCGGTTCACGCCGTTCTATATAATCCACCGGATGATGAGGGGTATAAATCTGCACACAAGGGCCCACCAATGTATGGGCTCCGATCGTTATATATCCACCATCCAGAAAAGTACAGTTAGCATTGACAAATACATATTCGCCTAGCCGGATACCATCACCGTGATCACAGTGAAAAGGCGGGCAAATAACAGATGTAACAGGGATATCCGGTATCAGTTCCTCGAGCAAGGGACGATATTCCTCGTCATAAGTACTCAACCCACGCATACGGGCCAATAACTTTTTAGCTTTCTCAAAACGTACCTGCATTTCCGGCACAGACATATCAGCCAGTTGCCCATTACGCATTTTGTCTACTTCACTCATCTTATTCTGTTGCTCCATTAGTGAATATTAATTTCTTTTCGTTTGATAATCGTTCATTAAACTCAAATCCCTCCCAGTGAAAAGCTTTCAAATCCTGCGGAGATTCTATCCGGTTTTTCAGAATAAAACGTGTCATCTCCCCACGAGACATTTTGGTGTAAACTACAATAGTAGAAAGTTTGCCATTCTTCCATACATGAAATTCGGGGGTAACAATCGTCACTTCCTGTTCTATACGCTTCCAGTCAAACAAACCACGCATTTCATCACTTGCCAGATTACATAGCACGCCTCCGGTGGCTTTGATCTCTTTAAGAAATGAATCGGTAAGCCGGGACTGCCAATAAGAAAACAGAGTTTTACCACCTTGCTCAGGGAGTCTTACATCTCCTTCAAGACGATACAAACGGATTAGATCTAACGGACGAAGTAAACCGTAGCAAAATGAAGTGAACCGAAGATGTTCCTGTGCATAGCGAAAATCGTCGTCTGAAAAATCTTTCGGATTCAACCGCTTAAAAACAATACCTGTATAGGCAAGCAGGGCCGGAAGCGCACGAGTATCCTCTGAATGAAAAGCCTGATAACGTTTGTAATTCTCGACAGCAATCTTAGGATTCACACGCAACAAATGCTCTAACTCTTCTACAGAAAACTGCGACATCTCTAAAGCAATTTCTGCCGCTTCTTTCTGAAAACAAGGTATAGTAGTAAAAGGGACTTTCACTTTTGAAACATCACTCATGGTTTTGGCGCAGGATAAAAGTATAAGCATAAATGGAGGATTTACGATTTAATAATTTACGATTTACGATTGATAAATGATAATTGGCAAATCACAAATGAGGATTTACGATTGATATTAGTTTAGAGCAAAGTTAAACTTTTTAGTTGTACCTTTGTTGTTCATTTAATAAAAATAACAATCAGTATGGGAAAGAAGTTTTATTTTGCAGCAATACTCTGTGCTTTTATTATGACAGGGTGTACAAACAGTAAAAAAACAAACAATGCCGACAGTATGAGTGCAGATACTACACAGGTAGCAGATATGCACAATGCAGAAACCTCACTTGATTATTTTGGAGAGTATAAAGGAACAATTCCCGCAGCTGACTGTCCGGGGATAGATGTTACTTTGGTTTTCAACAAGGATCATACGTATACACAGAAATATATTTACCAGGAAAGAAAAGATGCGGAATTTGATGAAGCAGGTACTTTCATAGTAGAAGGCAATATATTGACTACGACTTCCAAAGAAGGAGATAAATCTTATTATAAGGTGGAAGAAGGCCGGATAGTAATGCTGGATGCAGACAAACAGCCCATCACAGGAGCACTTGCTGATTTGTATGTGTTGAAGCAGGAAAAAGTCTTTTAATTACGCTTCTTATTCAACACAATAAATCAAAAGTATGATAAAGAGATAGGAAATTATGTAAAAAAACAGTTTATATATTCTATCTCTTTATCAAAGGTAAAATAGTACAAAGAGAAAATTATTGTATACTGTTCAATAAATCAATTTTCCCCTCATTAACCAATTTCAATATCAATTCACCAAACAGTGTATTTTGCCATGCAAACCAGGCACGGGTAAAATTGGCAGGATCATCTTTATGGAAGGATTCATGCATAAACCCTGTACCTGCATCCGTATCCATAAGCATCTTCACACAAGTCTTTATCTCTTCGTCATTCTGGCTTGTGAAAGCTTTCATCATAATACTCATCGGCCAGATCATATCATAACCGATATGTGGACCTCCGATACCTTCTCCGGCTTTTCCTTTGAAGAAATACGGATTGTCTTTGCTCCATACAAAACGACGCGTATTCTGATAGATCGGATCATTCACATCCATATCGCCCAGATAAGGCATAGCTATCAGACTGGGTACATTCGCATCATCCATCAACAGCTGATTTCCGAAACCATCTACTTCAAAAGCATAAATTGTTCCGTATTTGGGATGATTATAGGTTGCATATTTCTTCAGTGCACCTTTCACTTCCTGCGCAAGGTCCGTACATTGCTGAGCCAGATCAGTTCTCTGATTTACCGCAGTCAATATCTCTGCAGCTTTTCTAAGTGAAGATACGGCAAAGAAGTTTGACGGAACAAGAAATTGCAGTGTTGTAGCATCATCCGACGGACGGAAAGAAGAGACTATCAATCCTACCGGATTTACAGGAGCTCCCAACCCATTATTATTCAGCGTGTCGAGCGCACGCTCCGTTTTACGCTGGAATTTGTAATAATCCACCTTATCCTTACGCTGCTGCTCTTTAAATGTTCTCAGAATATTGGTGATGGCCTGTATCCATTCGTTATCAAAGACGCTGGCATCTCCTGTCTCTTTCCAGTATTGATAGGCCAATCGAAGCGGATAACAAAGAGAATCAATCTCCCATTTACGTTCATGGAGTTCCGGTTTCATATCCGTCAGGTCACTCATCCAATCGCCACCTTTCGCTCCATCATTGAAAGCATTTGCATACGGATCAATAATGATACACTTAAACTGACGGCGAATGACTCCTTCAAGCATTTTTTTCAGTTCCGGATCTTTGTTTACCAACTGTATATAAGGCCAAACCTGTGCCCCGGAATCACGCAACCACATGGCATGAATATCTCCCGTATATACAAAAGTATCGGGTTGACCATCCGTTGTACGGTAATGTACAGTCGTTTCGAGCGTATTTGGGAAACAGTTTTCAAACATCCAGGACAATTTCCGGTTAGTCAACAACTTCTTAACCCGCACAATTTCAGCCTCTACCGCTTTAGAGGTAAACAATCGCTTCTTCATCTCCGGGCGGTTACTCTTATAAGCGGCCGCCAGACATGCCTGGTTGATTACAACTGTATTGTCTTTTGCCACAACAAAGTCGGCTGCATTTGCATGGTTTCCGAAAAATAGAGCGGCTGTGATAGCACACAAACTGATGTTTTTCTTTTTCATTCGTCTTTATATTTTAGTTAATCAATTCTTTAATACCAGCGAGCCGACCATACATTTCTACCATAGCGGCCTGTGTCAGCAACCACTTTTTATCATCTTTGTCGTTTCCACTCAAATCTACGCTAAACAACCCCTTATCATCACGGGCATTGTTCCAGGCATATTCCAGGCTCTTATTAAATGCATCCAGATACGTTTTATTTTGATCCTGTTGGTAGAGTTCGATGAAACCTCTCAGCATGACAGCACTGAACCAGATATCTCCTTTTTTCAGTAGCTTGAAAGATTCACCGGTAGCAGGTGTAAAGTCCATAAAGAAATAGTTATAGCATTCTTTAGCAATATTCTGCGCATCAGCCAGATACTCCAGTTGTCCGGTCAACTGATAAAGTAAAGCGGCAGACTGCATCATTTGTCCGCTGTTGTATGCATACTTCGCTCTTCCTATCTTACCATCAAGACGAATGTTATCAAAATAGAGATAATCTGTAGAGTCCTGCAAATGGGCTTTCGTCCATTCATACAATTCTTTTCCCTGCGTATAGTAGATACTATCTTTTGTTGCTTTAAAAAGTTTCAATGCCAAAACAGATCCCGGTGCATTGGAGCACGTATGTTTAGCTTCTTTTTTCTGCTCGCACCAGTAGATACCTCCACCCAGCTGATCATCCATTCCACTCTGGATAAATCTCCATATCAACTGAGCTTTCTCAAGGTATGCAGCCTCTTGGGTCATTTGATAAATATCCGTGAAGTCAATACCCAACCATACATTGTCATCATAAAACCGATCTGAAGGAGAAGAGGTGCGAATATAAGATGAATAAGCGTGAGGCTTTCTTTTTATATCAAAATACTCTTCCAATCCGGGCAAAATCCTTTCATCCAACAATTCCTTATATTCTTTTTTACCACTTGCCTCATACATCGCATTTACCGCAGAGAACATGCCGGAGTAAGGCCAAAGATAAGAATACTGGTTGGGTAGATTTGCCTGCTCTTCGGATGCTAAATAAGTAACATTACTTTGCTCATCAAAAGGGTAATTCTCCCGCAACAGATTAACACCCGGCCGTGAATAACACTGATAGATAGAATCTAATGCTTCCTGCGCTCTGGCTAAATTAGGATTCATATTTACCTGCTCTTTGTGGACACAACCTACCAAAGAAGCAGCACATAACAAGCCTACTAAAAAATATCCTGCCTTCATATTTACTTTATTAATTAATAGTATTGATATTCATTAAATAATTCATTTCTTCTGTTTGCTATCCATTATTTCGAATAAGCTGATGGCAAATCCGCTACCAATTGCAATCCGATGATTTTAACTCTTGTACCGAAAGTCGGCAAGTTATCAGCGAAATAAGACCGATAAAGAAAAGAATGTTCTTCATGTTATTAAACCAGTATATTAAATCTAAAAAAAACGGGGTATCATCATACCCACCTTATTACAGAATTGTTATCCCGGCAACAATCTTTTTTACCCCTTTATACTATACCCTATTGTTATTCTAATCAGATGTCACAAAACTATGGCTCAGACTAGATTATCAGTATACAATTTTATGACATTAGTGTACTTAAAGAGCCGAAAGACAGAGAAATAAACATATATGTCATAAAATCGTATACTTTTTAAATTCCCTTTCTGCCATTATCACTCTTTTTTATTTAATTTTGCAGCAAGTACAGGAACTCTTTATATTAATCGTGACACACAACTACATTTTATGAGAACCTCCTATCTATACTATACCTTTTCACTTCTACTATTCCTACTTAGTATAACGAGTGAAATCAACGCATACAACCTGCGGCAATATTCCAGTCAGAACGGGTTGTCAAACAGTGCAATTCTATCCCTTTGCCAGGATAACAATGGCTTAATGTGGATAGGAACCTGTGACGGATTAAACATTTTCGATGGTACTACCCCACGACTGTACAAACCTACAAATTCCCGCATTGGTTTCTCCGGCAACATTATAGGCAACATAATGGAGACCGAAAAAGATGTATTATGGATACAGACCAATTATGGTCTTGACCGTTTCGACTCTCACCAGCAGACAATTCAGAGCTTCAAGGAGTTCAAAGACATCAATAAAATGACAAAAAGTGCCGCGGGAGATGTATATATCATCAAAGATGACGGCAACATCTATTATTTCAACCGGCGCGACAATGAGTTCCGGAAGTTAGATGTAGGAACGGTTGTTTTTGAGAATGTCCTGCAAATAGTTGCAGACAGTTCAGACATTCTTTGGATTTTCTCATCAGACGGTAGCAACCAAAGTTATGCGATAGAAAAAGAGAAGGACGAAATAAAACTCTCACCACACAATCATTTCAATCACCCGGAGAAGTTACTCTGGGCTTCAGCCGAAAATAATCTGCTCTACTTCATTGATAATACTTACGCTTTCTATGAATATGACTTGAACAGCCAAAAGAAATATTATATTGTCGACCTTGAGTCCGAGATACATCAACGTGGAGAAGTATCCTCTATCATAAAGAAACAGAATGATTACTATATCGGATTTAAGAGTAGCGGCCTGATCCAACTGAAGTATCAGCCCGACCAGAAAATAAAGTATATCATACAACCTACCGATATCCGGACCGGAATATTTTGTCTGCTGAAAGATAAATTCCAGGACATCATCTGGATAGGTACAGACGGACAAGGATTGTACATGTATTTTGCCGATACATTTTCGATAAAGAATACACTGCTAAATACACCGGCCTATCAGATAAACAATCCGGTTCGCGCACTCTATCTTGATGATGAACAAACGCTATGGATCGGAACGAAAGGAAATGGGATATTACGCATGTTCAACTATCATCCGGAGGCAGAGACGGATATAAGCCTCAAAACAGAACAACTGCTGACCAATAACAGTACACTTACAGACAACTCTGTCTATTGTTTTGCTCCGAGTCATTGGAAAAGACTCTGGATAGGAACCGAGAACGGTATAAACTACTATTCGTATCCGGACCGGAAAATAAAACAGTTCCCCGTTCTGGCAGAAGGAAAAACAGTAAAGTATGTCCATTCTATCTGCGAACAAAACGATAGTACCCTCTGGATTGCCACAGTAGGAGAAGGTATTGTGAAAGTGTCCTTAAACGGTTCCGGTAGTTCCCTCGCTGTGAAGCGTGCGGAGAGAATTGTCCTGGATAAAGGAAAACGCGCATCCAACTACTTTTTTGTCTCTTTCCAGGAAAGTGATTCCGTCATGTGGTTTGGCAACCGCGGATACGGAGCCTATCGGATCAATACACATACGGGGCAAATGAAAACCTATCTGTTTGATCAGGCGATAAAAAGCCAGACTGTAAATGATATCTTTGCTATTCTGAAAAATGATGCGGGATATTGGTTCGGTACAAGCTTCGGACTGACACGCATTTATAAAGGTGATTATTATATATATAATGAGAACAACGGTTTTCTCAATAACACCATTCATGGTATTCTTGAAGACAGGGAACAGAATCTTTGGATCAGTACCAACCAAGGTCTGGTGAGATTTAATATCCAAACCAATGCTGTGCAGACTTATCATCAGCGAAATGATCTGAAAGTAACGGAGTTCAGTGACGGAGCTTATTTTAAAGACAAACGTACGAATACTCTTTTCTTTGGTGGTACGAACGGTTTTATAACGATTAATGAGAACAACTCCACTGCCATAGAATATATGCCTGCCCTGCAATTCAATCGTTTGTCTATCTTTGGCAAGGAATATGATATATATGATTTCTTCAGGGAAGACAACAAACAGAAGGTACTCGAGCTGGACTATAGCCAGAACTTCTTCAGCCTGTCATTCATAGCTATCGACTATGTCAATGGAAATAATTACACTTACTCTTACAAGATTGACGGTTTGAGTGAAAACTGGATAGAGAATGGACTTTCTACCACAGCTGTCTTTTCTAATCTCTCCCCCGGGCAGTATACGCTATTAGTAAAATACCGGAGCAATATCACGGGAGAAGAAAGCACGCCCCAATCCCTCATTATCCGTATCATCCCTCCCTGGTATAGAACAACTATTGCTTACTCTATTTACTTTATACTATTTATCGGATTCGTATCCGGGTGTATTTACATGTTAATTAAGCGGTATCGGCACAAAAGGGATCGCATGATCGAGCAAATGAACCGCCAACAACGCAATGAATTGTATGAGTCTAAACTTCGTTTTTTTACCAATGTCACTCATGAGTTCTGCACTCCGTTAACCTTGATCTATGGTCCCTGCCAGAAGATATTATCACATACGGAAGCGGATAATTATGTTCACAAATATGCCACGATGATTCTACAGAACGCTCAGAAGCTGAATGCATTGATTCTGGAGTTAATAGAATTCCGTCGTTTGGAAACCGGAAATAAAACACTTGAAATAAAACAGCTCCCTATATCCGAACAGACGAAGGACATAGCCGAATCTTTCTGTGAACTGGCCGAGAGTCAAAAGATAAACTATCAATTGAAAATAGAAGAAGATGTTTACTGGAATTCGGATGCCAGTTGCTTCAATAAGATAGTAAATAATCTATTGTCCAATGCCTTCAAATATACGCCGGAGAATGGAAGCATAATCGTAGAACAACGTATAGCAGAAGGACAGCTTTGCATTCGTATCTCAAATACGGGGAAGGGAATTGCTAAGGAGAATCTAACCAAGATATTCGACCGCTACAAGATACTGGACAATTTTGAAGTGCAAAACAAGAATGGTATTTCCCCCCGAAACGGATTGGGACTCGCCATTTGCCATAGCATGGTAAACCTTCTGAACGGGCAGATTCAGGTAACAAGTATCCCCGGTCAGATCACCACCTTTGAAGTTACTCTGCCGGCATTGGCTGTTACAACAGCTTCTGTTCCCGAAGAAAGTATACTCACAGAACCACCTGTACAGGCAGATAACAAACCGGTTGAATTAGAAAATATACCGGCAACTTATGACCCTTCCAAACAAACGGTAGTCATTATCGATGACGATCCTTCTATGTTATGGTTTATTTCCGATTTGTTTGCAGGCAAATACAATGTGCTTTCATTCGATAATGCAACAAAAGCGATAGAACAACTGGAACTCAAATCTGCCGATCTGATTATCTCAGATGTAATGATGCCGGATATAGACGGAATATCATTCGCAAAAAGAGTGAAATCGAACAAGCTGCTTACACATATCCCATTAATCTTATTATCGGCGCTCAATAGTGTGAACGATCAGATGAAGGGCATTGAGTCCGGAGCAGAAGCCTACGTCACCAAACCTTTCAATGCGGAGTATCTGATGAAACTGGCAGAACGGCTTATCCTGCGGGAAAAAGAATTGAAGGAGTATTATAATTCAATACTCAGTACTTTCAAGCTGGACGACGGGCAATTCTTACACAAAGAGAATAAGGTGTTTTTTGAGAAAATGATGCAATTGATTGATAAGAATATTACCAACGATGAATTGTCTGTTGAATTTTTAAGCAGTTCCTTAGGGTATAGTACCCGGCATTTTTACCGAAAGCTGAAGGAGATTACAGAAAAGACTCCTGCCGATATCATCAAAGAATATCGATTGGCCATAGCGAAAAATCTATTGCTTACTACTAATTTGTCAATAGAAGAAATCATGGACAAATCGGGATTTATAAATCGCGGAACTTTCTATAAGATATTCTCACAGAAGTATAATATGCCTCCACGGCAATATAGAGAACAACAGAAAGAAGAATTTAAGGAGGTATCTAAGAAAGTAACCAACCCGGTTGTTCTTTCGGAGGATGAAGAAGAATGCAAACTTTAGACATCAGATTTATTTAAGAAACAACAGAGAATATTCATTTAAAACAATAATATTTTTATCAAACTAAAGCTAAACTCATTTTTTTTTATAACTTTGTAAACAAACGAGGTTAGGAAGAATTCTACACCTTAATCAAAATAACAGAACAAGATTAATAATTTGCTTTATTTGATGAAATTATGAAACAGCTGTTATTACTATTGACCACCCTATTTTTATTATGCATATCCTGCAATAAGGAAAGCATAGATATAGAGACTGAAGATGAGAGCGGACTCGTTGAAGTTAGTGTTTTCTATACAACAAAAGAAAATCCTAATATTTTAATGCCCGATTCTTATTCTAAACTGTATATATATTACGATCAGCATTTTACAGGTTTTACAGGTTATTCCTTCCAAGATGGGAAATTAACAAAAGAGGGAAAAACTATATTTCCGGATCAAAGTGCTTCAGCAGACAAAGAAGGCAAAATACTATTACGGCTAAATTATATAAATAAACCGCTTACGCTTTTTGTAGAAAGTAACCACTGCAAAAGAATATCAATAGGCAGTCATTCTACAGGGGAAAAGAAAATCATTTCTACAATTACATTTGGCCCATAAATTTCACGTACTTTATCCACCTCAAAAACCCTTGTTTCTTCTTCAGAATTCATACGAATTTCGATCTACTATGAATTCAAAAATGAATATGTTGTGTCAGTATATCTCCTCTACCCTTTACCCTCACCCTTTCGGAGGAAGATGAAGCCCCGCAATGATAGTGTATATAGTATTAACATACTATTTTACAAACAAATCCTCTTTCAAGAAGGTACATCTAAAAGATAAGGAAGGTGTACCAGTCTAATGCTGTTATTTATCCTTCACCGATGAACGATCTCTACCAAGCAAAGGAAGTCTATCTTTCCCGATGAGGGACGTTGTTAAACATCTACATGTTTAACAACGCTTCATTACGACTCTCTGTGAGTTCGACTACGACTTAAATAAATTACCTTCCCTTTGATTGCCCAACGTACCTCCACATAAGAAAAAAACAGGGTGATAATGCCACGCATTACCACCCTGAACTCTTTATAGCAAGAAAAGCTTATTTATATTCCTGCCAGCTCTTTATCTGGATATCTTCGAGTTTCAACTCGCAGAATGCTTCAATAAATGCACTTGCCAGACGGGCATTGGTGATCAACGGAATATTGTGGTCGATAGCACCGCGGCGGATACGATAACCGTTCGTCAGCTCACGCTTGCTATGATTCTTCGGGATATTGACAATCAGGTCGAACTTGTGGTCGGCAATCATCTTCATCACGTTGTTTTCTGCTCCCGGCTTTTCATCGGGCCAGTACACCGGAGTGGTATCTACACCGTGTGCATTGAGGAAAGCAGCCGTTCCGGCAGTAGCATAAATCTTATATCCTTGTGCAAACAGAGCACGGCTGGCATCCAGCAAATCAACTTTTGATTTCATGGCACCGGAAGAGAACATAACACCTTTCTCTTTTGAAGGTATCTTGAATCCGGTAGAAATCATTGCATTCAGCAGGGCTTCGGAGAAGTCATCACCGATACAACCCACCTCACCGGTAGAAGACATATCTACACCCAAAACAGGGTCGGCCTTATGCAGACGAGAGAATGAGAACTGAGAAGCCTTCACACCAATCCAGTCGATATCAAAGGCAGACTTGTCCGGACGGCTGTACGGAGCGTCAAGCATGATACGGGTAGCTGTTTCGATAAAGTTACGTTTCAGTACTTTAGACACGAATGGGAAACTACGTGAGGCACGCAGGTTACATTCAATTACTTTCACCTCGTTGTTGCGAGCCAGGAACTGGATGTTGAACGGACCGGAAATATTAAGTTCTTTTGCAATCTGGCGACTGATTTTCTTAATGCGGCGAGCTGTTGCAAAGTAGATCTTTTGTGCAGGGAATACCAATGTAGCATCACCGGAATGAACACCTGCAAACTCAACATGTTCAGAGATGGCATATTCCACCACTTCACCATTCTGAGCTACTGCATCAAATTCTATCTCTTTCGTGTTTTCGAGGAACTGAGAAACAACTACCGGATATTCTTTTGAAACCTCAGCAGCCATCTTCAGGAAGTTCTCCAACTCTTCATCGTCATAGCAAACATTCATTGCCGCACCCGAAAGTACGTAAGACGGACGAACCAACACCGGATAACCTACCTTTTCAACGAAGCCTTTCACTTCTTCAAGACTGGTGAGCTCCATCCATGCCGGTTGGTCAATGCCCAGCTGATCGAGCATAGCAGAGAATTTATTACGGTTCTCGGCACGATCGATAGAAACCGGAGAAGTACCCAGTACGGGAACCGACTGACGATAAAGTTTCATTGCTAAGTTGTTCGGAATCTGTCCGCCCACGGAAACAATAACACCACGAGGCTGTTCGAGGTCGATCACATCGAGTACACGCTCAAAGGAAAGCTCGTCAAAGTACAGACGGTCGCACATATCATAGTCAGTTGATACCGTTTCGGGGTTATAGTTGATCATGATAGATTTGTAACCTAACTTACGAGCTGTCTGTACAGCATTTACCGAACACCAGTCAAACTCTACCGAGCTACCGATACGATATGCACCCGAACCGAGAACGACTACTGATTTCTCATTCTTATAATAGTTTACATCATACCCTTCTACAGCATACGTCATGTAGAGATAATTGGTCAGTTCCGGATGTTCAGAAGCAATTGTGTTGATACGTTTTACAGCCGGAAGAACACCCAACGATTTACGATGTGCACGAACAGCCAGGTTTTCTTTCTCCATATTGCCGGTCGGATTCAATACGAAACGAGCTATCTGGAAGTCAGAGAAACCGAGAATCTTCGCTTCGCGCATCACATCAGCAGGAATATCCTCTACTTTACTATAAGTAGAAAGTTTCACTTTATAGTCAACAATATTTTTCAATTTACCAAGGAACCACGGATCAATCTTAGTCAGATCGTGGATACGGTCAATCGTATATCCTTGCTCCAAAGCCTGTGCAATAGCAAATACGCGCAGGTCAGTAGGATTAGCCAGTTCTTTGTCGAGGTCATCAAAAGTCACGTCATCATTACCTACAAATCCGTGCATACCTTGCCCGATCATACGAAGTCCTTTCTGGATGATCTCTTCAAAAGAACGACCGATAGACATGATTTCACCCACCGACTTCATACTCGAACCGATTTCACGGGATACACCGGCAAACTTAGTAAGGTCCCAACGGGGAATCTTACAGATATAGTAGTCAAGTTGCGGAGCCAGATAAGCAGAATTCGGAGTTCCCATTTCACCAATCTGATCGAGTGTATAGCCTAAAGCAACTTTGGCAGCAACAAATGCCAACGGATAACCGGTAGCTTTGGAAGCCAAGGCAGAAGAACGACTCAGACGGGCATTAACTTCGATAACGCGATAGTCATCCGTTTCGGAATTGAAAGCATATTGAATGTTACATTCGCCTACAATGCCCAAATGACGAATACATTTTGTAGAAAGTTCTTTCAATAATGTAAGTTCCTTATCATCCAGCGAGCAGGTAGGAGCTACCACGATAGACTCACCTGTATGGATGCCCAACGGGTCGAAGTTTTCCATGCTTGCCACTGTGAAACAGTGATCGTTGGCATCACGAATTACCTCAAACTCAATTTCTTTCCATCCCTTCAGAGACTCTTCTACAAGAATTTGTTTGGAGAATGCAAATGAGCTTTCAGCCAGTTTCAGGAATTCTTCTTCGTCGGCACAAATACCGCTTCCAAGACCTCCCAATGCATAAGCCGAACGAACCATTACCGGATATCCGATGCGACGTGCAGCAGCAATGGCATCTTCCATATTCTCCACCGCCTGGCTGATAGGAGTCTTCATTTCAATTTCATTGAGCTTCTTCACGAACAAGTCGCGGTCTTCTGTATACATGATAGCTTCAACAGAAGTACCTAATACTTTCACGCCATATTTGTCGAGAATACCATTTGTGTAAAGTTCAGCACCACAATTCAGCGCCGTTTGACCACCAAATGCAAGGAGAATTCCATCAGGACGTTCCTTCTTTATAATCTCTTCTACAAAGTAGGTTGTCACGGGAAGGAAATACACTTTATCAGCAATTCCTTCAGAAGTCTGAATGGTTGCAATGTTCGGATTAACCAATACCGAACTGATACCTTCTTCTTTCAAGGCCTTCAGTGCCTGCGAACCAGAGTAGTCAAACTCCCCGGCTTGTCCGATTTTGAGTGCTCCTGAACCCAGAACCAGGACTTTCTTCATTTCCTTTTCCATTTCTCTTGTTGTTATAATGTTGTTGTTTCTTAAAGTTACCACATAAAAAAAATGCGTTACCCTAACAAAAGGACTAACGCATTACCAAAGAACTAAAATATCGTTTTTGGAGAAAATAGAAGAAGTATACAGATTCCGGATGGAAAACATCCGAACGAAGATATTGCTTACTTCTTATTTCCTGTTGATTCATTGCTATTTTTAAAATTTGTGCAAAGTAACGACTTATTTCTATAAATACAAAAGATTCGGGAAAGAATATTTCCTACAAAGTAGTATTCGACATCATTTTGTTTCCTATATTTGCACCTCGTAAACATCAATAATTTCAAAACATGAAAAGACTTACACTTATTCTGTTTGCCGCATTATGTATTGCAGCAAACCTATCTGCTCAAAACAAACCAGGTAAAGGTTCATTTGGTACTGAAGTTCAGTTTAACCCATTTGATCAAAACGGAGAAACGTTCAAATTGGACGGACTAAAGTTCCGCTACTTCGTAACAGACAAAGACGCTATTCGCCTGAAACTGGGATTCAATCTGGACCATTCTAACTTTACAAATAAAGAAGAAGGCGAAACACAGGCGGATTACACTTCGACCAAATTTAAATATAATGTGGGAGACTTCCGTCTGGATGCAGGTTACGAACGCCATTTCGATATCAGCAAAAGAGTAAATGTCTATGTTGGAGGTTCTTTTGGGTTCACCCGTCATTTCGCCTCCACTAAGTTAGAAACTGTTTCTAATGAACTCTCAACTACATTCAAAGGTGAAATCACCAATGGGGCCATTACCCCTGACTCAAAAGCAGACGAACTGGATATTGAAAATATGTTGCCAGCCGTGAATGACAGAGCTTACTGGGGAATCAATGCAGCAATTTTCACCGGTCTGGATTTTTACGTATACAAAGGACTCTATGTAGGTACAGAGCTTGGGCTGAAACTGGAAAACCGTAAATCAAGCAAAATGACTTACAGAGCAGTGGCAGATAAGACCAATTATCTCGAAGAAACGACCGATAAAGCTATTACAACAAAGGTTAAGACTTATATAGAACCGGTTCTCCGATTGGGTTGGACTTTCTAAACGATGCAATAGCCACCTTTTTATTTTATCCTTTTTTATTCGTATCTTTGCCAAAGCGAAAATAAGCTGCACCTAATATATAAAAGTATAAAGAAAATGGGAAAAGAAAAGATCATATTAACGGGCGACCGCCCGACAGGTAGACTTCACATCGGACACTACGTGGGCTCTTTGAAAAGAAGGGTAGACCTCCAAAACTCCGGCGACTTCAGTAAGATGTTTGTTTTCATTGCTGATGCGCAAGCTTTGACGGACAATATTGATAATCCCGAAAAGGTACGTCAAAATGTTATCGAAGTAGCTCTCGATTATCTGGCTTGCGGACTCGATCCGGCCAAAGCTACTATTTTCATCCAGTCACAGATTCCGGAACTTTGTGAATTGTCTTTCTATTTCATGGATCTGGTGACCGTGTCACGTTTGCAACGCAATCCGACGGTAAAGACGGAAATCCAAATGCGTAACTTTGAGACGAGTATCCCAGTAGGTTTCTTTACTTATCCCATCAGTCAGGCTGCTGATATCACTGCATTCCGCGCAACAACTGTTCCGGTAGGTGAAGATCAGGAACCGATGATTGAGCAGGCAAGAGAAATTGTACGCCGCTTCAATTATATCTATGGTGAAACTTTGGTAGAACCGGAAATCCTGTTACCCGATAATGCTGCTTGTCTGCGCCTACCGGGCACCGATGGTAAGGCTAAAATGAGTAAATCATTGGGTAATTGTATCTACCTCTCCGAAAGTGCCGACGAAATACAGAAAAAGGTAATGAGCATGTTCACCGATCCCGACCATCTGCGTGTACAGGACCCGGGTAAGATAGAAGGTAACACTGTATTCACATATCTTGATGCATTCTGTCGTCCGGAACATTTCGAGCGTTATCTGCCGGATTATCCGAACCTGAATGAGCTGAAAGCCCACTATCAACGTGGTGGACTGGGAGATGTGAAAGTAAAACGCTTCTTAAATGCCATTATGCAGGAGACACTGGAGCCGATCCGTAACCGCCGGAAAGAGTTTGAGAAAGATATCCCTGCCATCTATGAGATGCTGAAACAAGGATGCGAAGTGGCAAGAGCCGCCGCTGCCGATACACTGGCAGACGTTCGCAGATCTATGAAGATCAATTACTTTGACGATGCGGATCTGATAGCGGAACAAGTAAAGAAGTTCAGTACTCCTGAAAAATAAACAAACGTCAAGTATCGTTTATGAAAATACCCCGCTACCGGTAAACCGGTAGCGGGGCTTTCTTTTTTTTATATAATCCTATCTTTTAATTGTTAGATTTCACCAATACAACACGGTTCAGGATAGGTTGTCCGAATTTATCTACACCACCATTACCATCAACGCTCAGACGGTTTGCTGAAATACCATATTGTTTAACCAATACATTCACAACGGCTTGTGCACGTTTCATACTCAATTCTTTATTGAAGCTTGGAGTACCTGTTGCAGAGTCTGCATATCCGTTTACAACATATTTAGTATCCGGGAATTTCTTCATCTGTTCAGCCAGATAAGACAAGTTCATTGCTTCACGAGGAGATATCTCGGCAGAACCAATATTAAAGAATACGGTACGAGGAGCGATATTAGCATCTACGATAACCTCTTGTTCCACAACTTCTGTTGTTGGCTGACTTTCTGCTTCCTGTAGTTGCTGTTGCAATGTAAGATTGGCAGCAGCCATTGCATTCATCTGTTCGCGCATATTTCTCAATTCCAATTCAGAGATAATCTGCGGGAACGGACGTTGGAATCCACGGTTCGGGAAACGATAAGTCAAACCTATAGAAGCTCCGAAAATACCATCGTAGTCGTGCTTGCCACCATGTTCACCATCAAATTTGCCTTCTACTCCCGTAGCACTTAACTCAAGATTGATATCAACTGCACTCGAAATACGGAAACGGTTTATCAAACCTGCATTTATTGTTAATGCATTTACGTGAGGTCTTGTGTAAGCATGAGTGAAACCAGCTCCTAAATAAGGTATCAACTCATATACACGGTGTGAATTGTAACCGCCAAAAAGGGCATTCAGATTGAACATGATATCACCATGCAGATTCATGTAGTCAAATTTCTGTTTGTAATATCCGTCACCCAGTTCATTACCGGTTACGTAAGGAGCAGTTTTATCGTATGTAAAACCTTTAGCTTCAAGTCCGCTATATTGCAAACGCAATCCCAATCCGGGAGTAAACCATTTACCAATTGCAACATTTAATACAGGACTGATACGGTCTTTGAACGCTCCGGCTTTATCACCATTTCCATAAAGCACCTGAGCACCTCCGCCAACAGAGAAGAACCAGTTACTCCAGAACGGGTTGGTCAACACTTGATATTTGTCTTGAACCTGAATTTCTTCGAATTCAGTTACAGTAACTTGCTGAGCAGAAGCTACAGCAGTAACGCCGGCAAATGCCAGCAACATTAGAATCTTTTTCATATACCTAAATAGTTAAAGTGGTTATTATTTTTCCTATTGAAACTGTTTAAATAACACCAAGGGAAATAAAAGGTTCTGAAAATAGATGATTTTATGTTTTTTCTTGTGAGAAAAGGAGAGTGAAGAGCCTGATGAAGCAGTCGGCATACTACTTTATGATTAGCTTTAATCTAATTGATGAATTGGCATATTGACACATTATTAATCAGCTTTAAGTAAAACTGCGTTCTATTTCTATGGCACACAGATAAGCCAGATCAGGCAGATGACAACAGGTCTTTTCATTTATTGGTAATCAGGGAAAAGAAAATTTGATCCGTCGTCATCTGCCTGATCTGGCTCATCCGTGTGCCACATAGAAAACACAAATCTATTTAGCTCATTTTTTTATCAATTAACCACCGCTTGGCGTACCTCCCCGTGCGGGAAGCACTATCTGAAGAGTTTCTCTATCTCTTCTTCTTTTATTGTGGAAAGTACCACTTTGCCATCGGGAGTATAGTTAGGGGCCACGCAGGCAAACAGATTATCTACAAGATTCACCATCTCTTCGTTTGACAAAACCTGACCGTAAACAATAGCAGCAGCCCGAGACAAAGTCAGTGCCAGAATACTCTGTACTTCTTCTTTCACATCGTTACCTTTTTCCATTGCCGTGTGCAACATACTACGCACCAGTTCTACCGGATTCAGCCCCTCAATACCAGCAGGAATACCATTAATAGCGTAACTTCCTCCACCCAGGTCACTAAGTTCAAAGCCCACAGCAGAAAGATCGTCCATAATACTTTGCAATACGGCAGCCTCTGAAACAGGCAATTGCAATATTTCCGGGAAAAGAACTCCCTGAGACATTCCTTGTTTCTGTCTGATCTGCATCATATAGCGATCAAATAACACCCGGATATGAGCACGATGCTGATCAATAAGCATGAGCCCGGATTTTACAGAAGTAAGAATAAACCGCCCTTTAAACTGTAAATGCAAATTTCCCTTTTCCACAATAGGTTCATTAGCATACAAAGTCGAAGGAACCACTGCCGGAGCCTCTGGCTCTGCCGGGGAAAAATAGTCAGGTTCTGCCTCTGGTTCATTGATAACAGGTCGATTCATTTTACTGGCCTTTTCTAATCCGCCATAAAGATCTTCCCACTCTACTTTTTGACGAGAATACCCCGCAACGCCTCCTCCCGATCCGGAAGAAGAAGTTTTGAAAGGATTAAAGTCCGAATTATATTGTACACGCGGCGGTTCCGGTGGAAGATTCTGTTCAAAAGCCGGAATGTCAGGCATATCCTCCGTATCAAAATCAATAGAAGGAACAGCATTAAACTTACCTAATGATTCTTTGACAGCTGCTGAAATAATCTGCCAGATAGCCTGTTCATTCTCAAACTTGATTTCGGTCTTTGTAGGGTGAATATTTACATCAATATTAGCAGGATCCACCTCAAAATAAAGGAAATAAGAGATCTGTTCGCCTATCGGAATCAACTGTTCATAGGCATCCATCACGGCCTTATGGAAATAGGGATGCCGCATATAGCGCCCGTTTACAAAGAAATACTGGTGGGCACCTTTCTTACGAGCAGTTTCAGGTTTGGCTACATAACCCGAAATTTTTATCATCGTTGTATTCACATCCACACTCAGTAATTGCTGATTAAGCTTTTTACCAAAAACTGCGAGAATACGTTGCCGCAAAGAACTCACCGGAAGATTGAATAGTTCCGAATCATTACTATAAAGTGAAAAAGCCACTTCGGGGTGTACAAGAGCAATACGTTCAAATTCAGTAAGTATATTACTAAGCTCTGTAGAATTGGCTTTCAGAAATTTTCGACGTGCCGGGATATTGAAGAAAAGGTTCTTAATAGAGAAGTTACTCCCTTTAGGACAGGACACCGCTTCCTGACTTTCAACTTTAGAACCTGCAATAACCAATTTCGTTCCGAGTTCTTCAGCCTCAAGGCGGGTTTTAAGTTCTACTTGTGCTACAGCCGCGATAGATGCCAGCGCCTCACCACGAAATCCCATTGTACGCAAAGCAAAAAGATCGGATGCTTCACGAATTTTGGAAGTTGCATGACGTTCGAAAGACAAACGGGCATCCGTTTCAGACATCCCCTTCCCATCGTCAATAACCTGTATACAGGTCTTGCCTGCATCAGTCACTAATACATGTATATTGCAAGCCTCAGCATCAATCGCATTTTCTACCAACTCTTTAATGACAGATGCCGGACGTTGTATCACCTCACCAGCTGCAATCTGATTAGCAACTGAATCTGGCAACAAATGAATGATATCACTCATAATATTTAGTAGTTAGAATTTAGGAGTTAGGAGTTAGAATTCAGGAATTAGGAGATAGAAAACACTCACTTTATAAATCATTATTCATACCTTCCTCATTAATCAGAACGCCCAACTACCGGTTTGCAAATAATGCCAAAGAAAAAGCAACAGGGCAATAATCAAAAGGATCACTCCCAGATGTACGGGTTTTCGTCCACTTTCCTTACGACGTTTCAGATGAGTAGTTCCTTCCACAAACTTCCCACGAATATCCTCCGGAGAGAACTCTTTTTCAGATAGCATACCCAATTCGCGCTTGGCCTGCTCTTCCATTTTATCAAGCTTCTCTTTCCGCTCATTCACGTAAATGTACTGATGATTAAAGCGACGCGGCTTTCTCATACCACTGTTAAACATTCCCATAGAGCTATTTCATATTAATTAATTCACGCTTGGGCGAATTTAATGGTTTTCGGGTAGATTTACGCAATGTTTCACCCTCTTTTTTACCTCTCCATTCAAATATATCCTCTTTATTTTGAGGACGTATATAATCAAACCATACAAATGTAGGCAACCTCATCTTGTCCGGAGGGATCTGATCCATCGGGTAAAGCACTCCATCCGATTTCGGACTCATGACCATCCTTTTCATTTTACGGTCTTTCAAATGCATTGTTAACAAACTGGTTTGCGAAGTATTCATACCAATCATAGTACTATCCTCCTCTTGCGGATAGAAAATCACAAGCACATTGGCTATAACATCGACTTTCCGCATTTCCCCTTCATCAAAATACGCTTTAATTTCTTTTCCGGACACCTGGTTATAGTGCAACGAATCTTTCATCTCTACCGTCAATGCCTGGTTGATAATATGTGCCCAGTCAATCGTACTGTCATTCAGGTAGATTTTAATTTCTTCTCCCAGTAACTGCTGTCCTTCATTCCAAAGAATAGGGTCACGGTACATTGTCACACAAGAGTCTTTTGAATTATAAACCAATGAATCACAAACGCCCTGAACATCAGTTCTATACATACGAACTTTATGATAAGCCCGCATCTCACGAAACATAGAATCAGTATTCAGATAAGATGTAACCATCATCAAAGTATCAGCATGCATGAAAAGACTATCTCCTTGTGAATAGTCAATAGCGACTGCACGTTTTGTAGCAAAAGCACTGTCAGTCAATTCATTATAGAAACAATAATCACCAGTCAGCATATTTCTATTAATGCTGTCATTCATTATCACGTTGTCAAAAGCTTCTCCATAACCTAACTTACGGTCATAGAACAAACTGTCTCCGGTCATTCGTTTCCCTTCATTGGTCAGCACAGAACGATCAAGCAACTCAGCCTGTTCCGTCAAGGTATTATAAATACCCCGTTCCGAATAAATATGATTCTTTTCATTTACTATTTCAGACGGACCGAGAATAGTGGCCACTTTAGACAAAGTATTATACTTTAAAGTGTCTGAGGTAAGAATAAACTGTGGATTTACCAACTTTACATCGTGATTAAAAACAGATTGCTTCGTAGCAGGACTGTACTCACCCCAGTCAGAGGTAAGTACATTTTCTTCATCCATCAATGTACCACCTTCGAAATAATATCCAAGATCATAAATACGATCATAATTCAGACTATCAGTCAACAAAGTTGTATTCCGATTAATCATCTTTACGTTTTCACGAAGCTGGGCTAACTGGGATATTCCATCATAATACAGATAATCACCATAAATAAACAAGGTATCCCCCTGCTCCATACGTACATTGTTGAATGCTTCAAATGAGTTCGTATTTTCATAGATCAATGCACTGTCACAATACATATACATACTATCATGACGCAGCTTTACTGAACCGATAAGCACCTGCACATCCGGACGGGCCAATTTGTCTGCCCTCCCCTCATCAGCATGCAGAAGATCCACTTTCGTTTTTTTCTTCTGAGGCTTCTGTTGTGGTTTCTGCCCCTGTGCCCAAAGAAGGTATACACCAAACAAGCATAGCATCCCCGTGAGGATGCATTTAAAAAAGAAGTTGTTAGTTCTCATTAATCTTTAATCCAACCTGGATATTTGAAATCGCAATTCTTCCAGTTTTCATCGATACGAACATACGTATGTTTCTGTTTTTCCAGAATCCACTTATGTAACATCTCCTCCCGGCGTTTAGCAATAACAATCTCTTTCAGGTTCTGATAATCTTCTGTAATCGTTGCTTTATGACCATTGATACGGGTTTTCAACTTTACAATAGCACAAATCTCTTTTCCATCTTTCTCATTAACCATTGTAAATGCCTTCGAAATCTCACCCACGTTCAATTTATCTACCACCTTAGCCACGTCCTGTGGCAATTCCTGCATTTCAAACTTAGAAGTAGCCATGGCGTCATTAGAATTAGTATTCACCATCAATCCATGATTGTTTCTTGTATCCTTATCATGAGAAAGTGCTGCTGCAGCATCATCAAAGGAGAACTTACCAACACGAATATCATCAGCAATGGAGTCCAAACGTGCACAAGCCTCTATTAGTTCCTTCTCTGAAACTTTGGGACGTAACAGTATATGACGAGTATTCACACGGTCGCCACGTTTTTCAATCAACTGAATAATGTGATAACCATATTCAGACTCTACAATCTTAGATACTTTCTTAGGATCTTGCAGGCTGAAGGCAACCGCTGCATAAGCTGGGTCCATCATACCTTTACCCATGAAGTCCGTTTCACCACCCCGCATAGCAGAGCCACGGTCCTCCGAGTACATACGAGCCAAAGTAGAAAACTCTGTTTCTCCCTTATTTACACGATCCGTATATTCACGTAACCTACTTTTTACATCCTCTATTTCAGCGATAGGAATCTTGGGCTGCAAAGTAACTATTTGAACCTCCACCTGAGTTGGTACATAGGGAATACTATCCTGTGGCAAATCTTTAAAGTAGCGGCGTACTTCAGAAGGAGTCACTTTGATATCACCTACAAGTTTTTGTTGCATTTTTTGCACAGTAAGTCCTTCACGCGCATTCTCACGCAAAGTTTCACGTATCTGTGACGGAGTTTTATTCTGCTGTTCGAAGAAATATTCCTCCATTTTCTCCCTTGAGCCCAACATCTGTATCCAGTGATTTGTCATAGCATCTACACGTTGGATAACCTCACTTTCGGGAACATCAATACTATCAAGACGCGCCTGATGCAAAAACAACTTTTGCACAGCTAACTCCTCCGGAATTACGCAATAAGGATCGCCATCTATTTTACGTCCTTCATACAGGGCGCTCAAACGTGCCTCTTCTACTTCCGATTTCAAAATAGCCTCATCACCTACGACCCAGACCACTTCATCAATCACGTTGTCCTGTCCGTATGCTACCACATTAGCAAGCATTACTAAGGCAAATAAAACAACAAATCTAAAGTTTACAAACTTCTTCATTCTTTGTATTTAATAATTATATATAATCTTTTTCCGATCTATGGCCCGCTTATACAAGTCATCTTTTACCTGGCGCATAAAGTCTACGCGTTTTATATTAACAAGCATATCTTTTGCTTCAGGCATTGCAAACTCATAGGGTTCCTGCTCTCCTACCGCCCGATAATCACTGACGTTAAGAAAATAATAAAAAGCGGTATCTTTCAACTCCACATGCCGATTCTTGTTGATATATTCTTCCGGTGAATCTGTCTTTAAAGGAATCAAATCGAGGATATCTGCCAATGAAACCCATTTATCATAAAAGTATTCATACTTCACCGCATTCTGAAAGCTGTACTTCTCTAAATGTTCTACGGCTTCTTGTGCTTCGGATTTATACCACTTACGCACATTGGTAAGCTGTGGTGCTGTCAACGGAACTTTTATAAACAATCCTTTCACCAAAGGACGATCCAGTTTAAAAAGTTCTTTGTTTTTCTCGTAATATTCAGCGATTTCCTGTTCAGGGATATCTTTGGTAAGTCTCTGGCCGATTAACTCCTCCTGATAAGTATGCATAATCAATGCTTTACGATAATTCTCCACCAGACGGTCTATCTCCTCATTGTCGGGAATGTTATTCTGAGCCTTTTCATACAACAAAAGATCTTCAACCCAAGTGCGTATATAATGTTCAGCGAAAAGCAAACTATCGTCTTTAGTCAACCCGGCAGGAAGCACAGATTGAAGGTCCTCTTTGTATAAAAAAGTTCCATTAACCTCTACCAGAGGTGTTTTTCCCCTATGATCATGCTTCTCAGTACATGATATACAGAAAAAGAGAGAAACCAGCAAGAGGCCCGTTATTCGCATTGTCAACTGAAATTATACTTATATTCAAGGTACGAAGATAATGCAATAATCGGTTATATCAGTGGTTATTAACTGTTTTTAAAACCTCTTGGTTAATTTCAACCTTACTTTCTTCGCGTAAACGCTTTATCCAAAGCGAATCAAGGAAGTTCTGATAGTCGGCTGCAAGCGGCCCTCGCACTTCTGTATAGCTATCAGGACCTTTCCGTTTTTCACCAAAAACAGTAGTAAAAGGATAAGACTCCAGAGAATCAAAGCTTCCGGTTTTAAATACCAGTTTATCTACATATTTATTATCACCTTTAGCAAACACGCCTCCCTCCACTTTAACAACTTCTACAGAATCATTAAAAGTTTTTGCTATCGTATCTGTCCATACTTCTTCAGGAAGTTTCCGAATTAATTTCTTAATCTGCTTGGCCATTTTTTTATCGGCACAATGCACTACAACGCCTTTATAACGCGGCTCTTTCCATTTATAATTTGACTTATGAGAAGTAAAATAAGCTATTTGTCCGGGTTCATCGGCCACTGCGCGCTCCCAAACCTCACGATTACTAATCTCAAACAGCAACATCCCCTCTTTATATTCCTGCATCAACAACCGGAAAGCCGGATATTTCTGTTCCAAACGTCCATTCTCATAATCCAATACAGTTTTTAAAACAAAAGCATCCACTTGTGTTTTAAGCCCTCTGGGAAACGACGTTGCAAAACTTTTAAAATCCAAACCGGTATACGAATGATTATCCAATGTAAAGAGCGTTTTGTCTGTTTCACCCTTAGACAACAATTCTTTCATTCCTTCATCATCCACCTGGTAGTTATATTCTTTCTTTAATTTTTCTACCATTGACTCCGTGCCTTTGTCAACTCCGAATTTACGAGCAAGCCGACGGGCTATTTCTCCCTTTATTTCTTCAAACGAAGGCAACTCTTTAGTATCAAGAACTTTTGTTATATGCATGCCTTGAGGAGTGAAAAAAGGCTTGGATATTTCTCCTTTATTCAAAGAGAAAACAACATCTTCAAACTCTTCCGGTGTCTGAAGAAACCCCACCCAAAACGGTTTCTTATCATCTGAGAACTTTTCTACATAAGTTGCAAAGTCATCCGTATTCGGCGCAGCAGATAGCACTTTATAAATTGAATCCATCCGAACTTCCGTTTCATTCAGATACGATTTTGATACAGTTTGAGGAAGGTATTTAAAGATATGCATCACCTGTACATAGCCAGCCCGGGATTTAGCTTTCATTTCATCATAAAATTGACGCACATAAGCTTCTTCGGCTTCTTCATCCGTCAAATAAGATTTCGCTAATTGCCTGCGATATCCTTCCAGTTCTTCCCGGAAAGTCCGGGTGGTATCAATGCCAGCAGCTTCGGCAGCCGCAACTTTCAACTTAAAGTTGACAAAAAGATCAACATACTCATCAAGCGTTTTTGACTCTTGTTCATTAAGAGAGTTATTCTTATTATAGATATACTCAAACTCAGAACGAGTTACATCTTTTCCGTTTATCCGCATCAATACAGGATCTTGCTGTGCTACAGCAGAAAGTCCCAATAGACAGGTTACTAATAAAACCAAGTTTCTTTTCATACAAAGCTTCGTTTATATACATACGTTTTATTAAACGCTGAAAGATTGGAAAAATTGTATTTAACGATAATAAAAAGCCGGACTTCCTACCGAGTAAAACAGAGTCCCACAGAGTATTATTCTTTTTCCTACTATGCGATAGAAGAAAAATAACTCTGTGAGACTCCGCATCAACTCGTGGTAAACTTAGCAGCTCCCACGTTATCGAGAATTATATTATTCCGGACGACTATAGTTAGGCGACTCGCTTGTAATTGTTACATCATGAGGATGGCTCTCCATCACACCTGCATTCGTAATACGTGTAAATTTAGCATCATGTAACTTTTCAATATTCTGCGCACCACAATACCCCATACCTGCACGCAAGCCACCGGTCAACTGATAAATCACTTCAAACAGTGTCCCTTTATAAGGAACACGTGCAGCAATACCTTCCGGAACAAGTTTCTTCACATCTGCTTCTCCACTCTGAAAATAGCGGTCTTTCGATCCGTTTTCCATCGCTTCTAAAGAGCCCATGCCACGATATGACTTAAATTTACGTCCATTAAAAATAATAGTTTCACCCGGACTTTCTTCTGTACCGGCAACCAGAGAACCGATCATGACAGAATACCCTCCAGCTGCAAGTGCTTTTACAACATCACCTGAGTAACGAAGTCCGCCATCTGCAATCAAAGGAACACCTGTACCTTTCAAAGCTTTTGCTACATCATAGACAGCAGATAATTGAGGTACACCCACACCGGCCACTACGCGTGTAGTGCAAATAGAGCCTGGTCCAATACCAACCTTTACACCATCAGCCCCAGCTTCAACCAAAGCTTTAGCAGCTTCTCCGGTAGCAATATTACCTACAACAATATCAATGTTCGGAAAACGGTTCTTTGCTTCCTTCAATTTTTCAATTACAAATTTAGAATGGCCATGAGCTGTATCAATCACAATAGCATCCACTCCGGCATCGACCAAAGCCTGCATACGTTCCATCGTATCGGCAGTCACTCCAACACCGGCAGCTACACGCAAACGCCCCTTAGAATCTTTACAAGCCATCGGTTTATCTTTTGCCTTGGTGATATCTTTGTAGGTTACCAATCCAATAAGTTTGTTATCCTTATCAACTACCGGTAGCTTTTCTATCTTATATTTTTGCAGGATTTGTGCAGCAGCTTCCAAGTCAGTAGACTGATTAGTAGTTATCAGCCTGTCTTTTGTCATTACTTCATCGATATGTTTATCCATATCACGTTCAAAACGAAGGTCACGATTGGTTACAATACCAACCAGATATCTGTTATCATCTACTACCGGAATACCACCAATCTTATATTCAGCCATCAAAGCAAGTGCATCACGTACAGTGGACCCCTTTTTGATAGTCACCGGATCATAAATCATACCATTTTCAGCACGCTTCACAGTGGCAACCTGTTTAGCCTGATCTTTTATCGGCATATTTTTATGAATTACACCAATTCCTCCTTCACGAGCTATAGCAATAGCCATTTTAGCCTCGGTAACCGTATCCATAGCGGCGGTAACAAAAGGAATTTTTAACTCAATATTTCTTGAAAACTTTGTCGAGAGCTCGACAGTGCGCGGTAAAACTTCTGAATAGGCAGGGATTAACAAAACGTCATCATACGTTAATCCATCCATTACAATCTTATCAGCAATAAATGACATAGGGCTATGCGTTTAAAATTTATTGCGTGCAAATATACGGTTTTTATTCAATACAGACAAAAATAGAAATAAAAAAATCCCCCTGCCAGAAGGCAAGAGGATTCTTTATAATATAACCAGACAAACGATTAACGAACAATCAGCTTAGCAACTGCATTTTTACCATCAGCATATACCCTGACAAAGTAAACCCCTGCTGTAATACCTTTCAGATTTACAGAAAACATAGTTGACGTTGTATATTCTTTATAAATAACTACACCTGCCATATTAATAACTTCAACCAAAGCACCATTGGTAGCCAGTTCACCTAAAGTAACCCGGAAGTTTCCGTCATTCGGATTAGGACAAACAATAATCTTATCAGAAGATTCGGTTGATTCGATTCCTGTAATCAACGAAGTACCCAGATTGAAACCATCTACAGTGAACGGGAAGAGAACAGTATAAGTTTTACCCGCTTCAATAGCTGTATTAGTCAACGTATAGGTATAAGTATATGTACCATCCCCATTATCTGTTTTGACCTTGGCCGGAGTAAATCCAATTCTGTTTCCTTCATAATAAACGAAGAAGTTTCCACTAAAATATGCCTCTTTAGTAAGAATAGTAAATTCCAGTTTATCATCTGTGGTAGTGATAGAATAAACATATCCTTCCAGAGTAGCTGCAGTTGTTACATTTCCGGCACCCAATGCATAATATTCTCCAGCCTTAGCAACAAACGGAGTTTCCAAATCATCGCCCTGAGCTTTCTTTCTTACAATTAATGAATAATCATAATCCTGATCTTCCGGCTTATCCTTTGATATAATAGCGCATATTTTTACAACTTGGTCTTTTACCAGATTTAGTGTTGTATACGCTCTTCCATACATAAAGTCTTTCACTTCTGCGGCTGTAGCTTTTGTACTACAATCATTAATCTTATAAGATACACCAGCACCTTGTCCCAATGAACTTACCAGGTAGTATTCGCCAATTTCAGGAGCAACAAATTCATACCATGTCTCACTGGCAACATCTTTGCATATCACAGTTTTATCAAAATCGATACTGATGGCTTTGTCACAAGATTCGCCTTCACCTGCTGCAGTAAACTTAGTTTTGATTACAATATCTGCTCCTTCTTCATTCTTAAACTGATAAACAGTAAACCGATATGTTTCGCCTTTGATTACAGAATAACGGTAAGTAAGCCTTCCCATCAATTCTTCAAACGACAATTTATCCTGTGTAGTACCACATTCTTTTACTATGCCACATGACCAGTGATCTCTAACCCATATTTTATCTTCCACTTCAAATTCTACAGTACCATCATCAGGAGCGGTAAATAGATACCATTCTTCCCGAGCGTCCCGGTTCTTCATTACAATATCTTCATCCAGATTAAACGGTCTCGGATAATCGCAATAATCTCCTAATGGAATATTCTCATCTTCAACAACTGTGAATGTAGCCTTATCTGTACTTGATGCCACAAATCTCATTCTATACTCTTCGCCTGCATTTACTCTCACTATACAGCTTGTAGAACCATAATTAGCAATATTCGTTGTACCGGAATTCAAAGTTATCATAGTCAATGCATCTTCCGGATAAGTAAGTTTCAACATACAATCCTGAGTAGCAATATACTTAAACCAATAATTACGTTTTTCACCACCATATTCGTTATCACCTAATTTAGCATTTAACGGATTGACTTTCGCCTCACCTGGTTTGGGATCACGCTGCACTAACTTAATAGCATCCTCAACAGCATTAGCACTGTTTACACAGATAAGATAATTAGTTCTGGTAGTCTCCATTTCAAAGTATGATTTAGCACCAGCTGCCACTTCATTTACCACAGGCTCGGCATCTGAACAATCCACATAATAGCTGATTGTTCCTGTCCACCCCTTATTAGAAGCCAATTCCAACAGATTAAGTGCACTATCTTCACTCTTGGTTATAGTATAGTTATACCAGGTAGCCCCTGCTTTCACAGAAAGAGCTGAAGTCGTAGAATTGATATGAATAGGTACGATACAATCATTACCTTCTTCAACTTCCGTAAGCTTCAAAGTTGCCTTTGTTGGACGATTATTAGTAGTTACTACATAATAAGTAGTATTGGCTTTTACTGCAAATTTATGGCTATTATTATTTTCATCCTGTACAACCATCATCGGTTTATAATCTAAAGCTCCAATTTTATCTTCTCCTTCATATACAAACAGTACATACTGCTCAATATCTATATTGGCAAGCCCTGTAATCGGTGCTGTAAATTGCAACCAGGACAATTCCGAATAACTTGCAAAATCAGGAAATTCATCTACATTAGTATTCTCGTTTACAGGAATAATTGTCTCTACATCCGGTTGCAAGCCGACTGCATTCTCAAAAGTTGATCCCGGCAGGAAGAAGCCTGATACCGGTACAACTAAACTACTAATTGAAAATTTACGAGGAAAATCTGCACCTTGTCCTTCCAAGAACTCGGTAGAAGTCACAGTAAATTTCAGAACATCGCCTTCCATCAGCTTTATGGCCGAATAGCCACCGACCAGATTATCATAAGCCTCCCACTCTAATACAAGATCAGGCTCTCCAACTACTCCACCTGCAAATTTCACATCATAAGCCTCAGCTTTAGAAAAGAGATAGAACATTTCATTTTGAGTAGCTGTATAACTGAATGTTTTAGAAGTATTAGCATCGTTTAAAGTAATAGCCATAGTAGTTCCATCCCAAGGCCCAGCGGGAGTATCATCATCACCGCTACCATCACTCAGTTCAAGCGGGAAAGTTACAGGATATGACTCTTCATCTGCTGCGGTTATTGTTAATGTAATAACCCGGTCTTTAACAGCATCTACTGTTAACGTTGCGCCAGCCCAATCGAAAAGTCCCTCAGACCATGCTGCAGAACTCTGTCCTTCCCAAGTAGCCTTTATTTTTACTGCATAACTTTTTGTATCACACTTAAAAGTATATTGTTTTGATTCAGTAGGAGTAAATGTTAAAGTTATTGCGTCATCAGCTCCGGTAATAGTAATATCTTTCTTTGTACCATCCCAGGCAGTATCATCCCCACTGTCTTTAACCAATTCCATTGGCACTATTACAGGGAAAAATTCTTCTCCATCAGTTACAACTGTCAACTTAATAACTTCATTAGCTTTAGCCCCAATGCTGACTGTTGCACCAAACCAATCATAAAGTGCATCAGACCACTCGGTCACATCTCCACATACAGCTTTAATTTTTATCCCAAACTCTTGGGTATTGCTCTTAAAAGTATAAGTTTTAGCTTCAGGAGCTGTAAACTCTAAATTTATCTCATCCTCCCCGGATTCAAATTTGATAGTTCTCCACGAACCATCCCACGCCTCCGCCTTTACGGTAGATGTAGCCACTGCCATAATGTTCATCATGACAAACATTAGCAAGAAGTAGTAGTTCTTTTTTCCCATGTTACACTAAATTTTAATTAATACTAAGTTTATTTATAAGAAAATTCTTGTTTCAAAGTCATCGTGCCCTCCGGCCAGTAATCATTAAAGTAGCCCTCGACGGCACGTTCCGCAGAAATCCAGTTTCCTTGCGCATCCAGTTCATAAGCGTTCAAATGAACAGATGCCGTATTTCCCTCGTTATCACTCTTCGTAGCAGAGAGTAGAAAACCCTCTTCTGTATATGTATACACAGTTCTTTCCTGTGCCAATCCGGCTTCATAGGCAACTTCCGTTACCTGTACCTGCAACCGGGGAGAAGCATAAACCACTGATCGCTTCTGAACCATGTCGGGATCATCATTGGTACGAGCAGAAGTTGTCATTCCAAGTAACACACCTTTCTCTCCGAAAGCATAGACCGTTTCTTCATGCTGAAGTACCTCGTCTCCTCTGATCAGCTGCTTGGTACACATTGACGGGTAAGAGTTCCGAAACAAGTACTCTGTTCGGGCAATCCCCATCCAGCTATCTGTTTCACAAACAGCTTTCTCTCCATCAAATTCGTATTTGAAGCCATTGTCACCTTCTACCGAGACCAATCCTTTCAGCAAGAAGAGAGGTAAACCAGCAAATGAGAAAGGAAAAGGTACGTATACAGCATGAGTGCCGTATTTCAATTCATAAACGACGGAAGTACCTCCCAACTCCGTTTCGGTAACTACCGCCAACCTCCCTGCAGAATCATATCCATAAGAATATCTCGTTGCGTCACCGGTAGTCCCCCATCCTCTCGTTAAGCCGGAGGATGCGTCAACAAGTTCATTAATTGGATTATAGATTAGTAAGTGTCCGCGTGTGTCGAACAAATATTTCTTGGTTGTATTGAATACTGCCAGGTCTTCGTTCGTGCTCTCTTCTGACACCTGCACATAGAGTGGGTTTCCCTTAAAATTGAACAAGCTCTGATGAGTAGCCTCCCACACAACAGTTGCTTCACCATATTGCTTTTCATATGGAGTAACCGGTTGCACAATAAGGTCGTCGTCCTTACAAGCAGTAAAGACCGCACATATACAGCCTAATAGTATGGTAATAGTACAGTTTAAAGTCTTCATTCTTATTCTTATATTAAAATAACTCTCTATAAAGTTGCTTCGGAAGGCCTATGGTTTCACAACGACAACCTTCCTAACAACTTTCTTCAAGAGAGAGTAATTTATTATTTAAGCAGATAATCCGCATTCACTTCGTAACCCTTCATTACCGCATCATATTCTTCCTGTGTCATAAACAGGAACCTCAGATTAGGCAGATTACTCCGATCTATATCAGCAGCCTTCAATCCGCAATTAATCAAACTCAACATCAACAACTTATCACTTTTCATAGCAGGAAATGATGGTAATTTATTACCATCTAATATCAATGAATGCAAATTGGGCATTTTCTCTAATTCTTCTTTTGTCACAGATTGGATCTGATTATCAGCCATAGACAATAGTTGCATATTTTCATGCTGTACCTCTTTAGGTATAGAGGTAAAAGAACATCCATCCAATAACATGCCACGCAGATATTTACGGGTTCGGTTGCCTTCTTCACCAATTACTGTATTGGCTATAGAAGGAGGCAGCGATTTCAGGTTCTTATTATTGCGCATATCCAACGTTGATATTTTGTACAACTGATCAAATACATCGGGGAGTTCACTTATTTCAGTATTTATAAAACGCAAGCTGACCAATTCCGTCAGATTGACAATGCTTGCCGGTATTTTGCTAACCTTCTCATTAATCACATCAATGGTTCTCAGCGTCTTAATCTCACCTATCGATTCTGGAAGTTCCGTCACTTTATTGTTTATCAGTGTCAGATCATTCAGTTTTTTCATATCCCAGAAAGACTTTGGAAAGGTGCTGAAATTAGTATTCTCAATGTAAATAGAAGCAATCCTCGATTCACCAATATTATCAGGAAGTTCTTCCAGATCGCAATTACTGATGTGCAGTCCTGTCATACTCGGGAAGTTGATAATCGCCCGGGACAGTTTTTTCATATGTTTGAATTCAGGCAGATTCCCGTCGCCGTCAATATCCAAATCAGTAATATAAAGCAAATTTCCATAATCATCCGTCTCAAACGAGAGTCCGGCCCAGGTATCCAATGTTTCTTCCACATCCCAAGAAGGTGGCCACTTACTTCTATCGTCCCCCAATACCTCTTTGCAAATAGCAAAAAGGACGTTGGTATAATTGTTAGTAGGATCAACAACTGTTTTTACCTTTACCGGTAAAATATATTCCTGTAGTTCTCCTACTTTCACATCAAACTCATTATCTTCTGTCAAAGTAATATCCAGATTCTCAATTAAATTAGCATCCTTACCAAAAGCCCGATAACTTAAAAGTTTATAATGTCCTTCTTCTAATCTTACTTTTTCAGTAGACAGTAATTCAGTGTTTCCCGTAAGCGGGTAACTGGGCAGTTCTATTTTTACCCCGTCCTTCTCTAACACAATCTTTACGGTAGCAATATCGTCCAGATCAGCCAATGTATAGGTTGTTATTTTGGTAAACTGGAAACAAATTTCTCCCTGATTAGGTAACAAAGCATCCTTATCATCCTCTTTACAAGCCGAAATTAAGACCAGTAAAAAACAAGCTGCCCAGACAATCGCCAGTATATTCTTAATCTTCCTCATAATCATTTTAGTTTTAATCATCTATTTCACCCCAGTTTCCATCCAGTGAAAGCTTGGGATATTGTTTCTTACTTGCATCATAATAGTGAAACCATCTGAAAGTGCTATCAAATGAAGATGGAGTCAGAGCCGTGTTGTTCGTATCCTCTTCCCAATCTGGACACGGAGTATCTATAAAATCCGGCTCATTATCAAAACCAACCCGTCGGTTCTTACTATCTCTGCCGTTATAAGTCTGATTAAACACCATTGTGTATGGGTTCCAACATTTCAATCGCTTATGCTTCAATATCCATTCAGGAATCATACCAGACAAGTAGTTCAAATTCAGTGATAAGGCTTTTAATTGAGGCATCACATCAGCCACGCCTTCCATAGCCGGAATAGAACCTTCAAAATAGTTGTATGACAGATGAAGATAAGCCACCCGTTTCAACAGAAACAAGCGCTCCGGAAGTTCACCTCTCAAGCCAATACTGTCTTTTTTATTAGTAAAAAGATTACTACCCACTTCATAATGACGGCAATTCCCTAAACTCACATAGAGCAGACTGTCTTTATCCAAAGTCTCAATAATATCCATCGGAAATTCCTGCAAAGGATTACCAGTCATCTCCAGTTCCTTTAATTTCTTCAGGTTGGTCATCCGGGCAGGAAGTGAATTAATTCCATAACCAATAAAGGCAAGGCTCTCCAAGCTATCCAAATAGGTTACATCATCTTCCAGCTTAATAGACTTACGATAACTATTTTCATTACCCGTAAAGACCAAGGTTTTCAACTGATTCAAATAACGTATCTGAAAAGGAATACTATTATCCGTATTGAATATATAGAAGTTTACGCCAACGACACGCAGCTCGGTGGTATCTCGTACGAAATCGCCATCCACATATTTATAGTCGACCTCTTCCGTCTTTACATTGTTCCAATAAATCATCGGCTGACTGCCATCCCACTGGGTGTAACACTTCATCATACGGCTGATAGCCAATAAGGCAAGCGAATCTCCCCGACGTGACGGTACTATTCTTTCTGACTTCTTCTGCCGGAAAGTAAATGTTTTCTCTATAGGTTTTTCACCCTCTTTTGCATCTGTCTGGCGAAACGTAAATTCAGCCACCCGATCTGCATCTGACTGTGTGTAAATGTCGAAGTCGAAACGTACCTTATCCGGACGGGGTACCGAACCGACCTTTTTTTCCGGTACACTCACACGTACCCATTTCTGAGTAGCATCAACCGGTATCACTTCATACTTAACATTCGAGGTTACATTCAACTCTGTGAACATCTTTTCGTAGTCTACAAAATCTTCCACTTCAACCGCTTCTTTATCCAGTTTTATAATTTTCTCATAACCATACTGGAATACCTTTACCTGAGAGGCTTTTGAGCCGGAACGGAACGTAATAACCGCTTCCCGTTCCTTATACAAATAACTGGTATCCACGCGCAATTCGCAAACAGTAGAAGCGTTCCCATTGGCTGGTGATACCATACACCACTCAGCATTCGATTCTACATACCAATCCTGATCAGCGGACAGATTGACAGCACATGTATCACCACAGTCCGGAACAACAAACTCCGATTCTTCCTCACTCACTCCAAAGAAAGAAGGCTGAACATCGTCATCATCCTTACAAGAGAAGAGAGCAACTATCCCCAGGCAGATTAACAGGAAAACCTGGATATTTCTATTTTTATATCTGATTGATTTCATCTTCTTTGTCATTAGTTGTTTACATTCGTAATATCCTGAGTCTCATCATAAACCAGCAGGAACGAGCCATCATTGATACGGGCAATAATCGCTGAAGGAACAGTCATCTTGATATTCGGATTATCCGAAACATCAAACTTATTAAGATTGTCCGGAAAAGTTTGTATCATACGCAGGTCATTACCGGATACCTCCAATATCTTCAGAGCCATATGCTGATCCAAACCGGTAGGCCATTCAACCAATGTACGTTTGAATTTCTTCTGAGCAGCATCGGTATAATATCCTTGAGAGTTAAGAATCAGCTGATTGAGACTATTCACATATAAGATATTGACAGGAAACTTATCAAAACGATTCTGGCTCAAATCTATTCCGGAAAAGTGAGGAAGATATTCCGAATTAAATTCATTGGGCATGGATTTTATCTTATTACCAGCCAACTCCAGTGCCTCCAGTGCTTTCAGGTTCTTAAATGATTCAAATGGGACTTCTGTTATTCCATTGTAAGACAACCGAAGGAAATTGATCACAGATGAATATTCAGAAAATTCAGTAGGCAACTTGGTAAACTTGTTGGAACATAAATTAAGTTTCTCTGCACGCACTCCTTTAAAGCCCGGTTCAAAACCATCGATCTGGTTGACAGACAGGTCTATCTCTTCAATGGAATATTTACCGTCATTTTTCATATTAGACAACAATACCGGAAACTTCTTTAACTTATTACAAGAAGCTGAGAACAACTCTAAATCATCTGTAATACAGAAGTTATTAGGAATAGGAGTAGCTCCGGCTCCCAAATCTTCATTGCCCAGTTCATTACAATCAACCATAAACTGAACAGGAGATACATTACCAAGAGCAGGAAGTTCAACCAGTTTGTTATAAGCCAAATCAAGCATTCCCAGCTTTTTCATATTACGAATACTGGGTGGTAGTTTAGTTAACTTATTGTCATTCAAGTATAAAAGTTGAACCGTTCCCTGAGACTTTCCATTCGTAAAAAAGTCATCCAGATTCTTATAGGTTGATTCCAAATCAAGACTCCCATTCATGGAAAAATTTAAGGAAACCAGATTGGGTAATTCTTTCAACTGTTCCGGAAAAGTAGTCATCCGACAGTTATAAATTTCCAAATCTGTAAGATTTTCCAGTTTGCCAAATGATTCTGGTAACTCTTCTATAAAGCCATTTGCTATGTATAGCATAGTCAATGTACCTGCTAATTCACCAATACGCTCAGAAATACCTGTAATACGATTTGACATAGAACCCTTATTCCTACCTGCATATTTTGTATATACGGTGGGACGTGCATTTCTGCTCTCATAGTTCAATTTAGAAGCTATCTGAAGCTGCGCTCTTCTCAAAGCAAACCTTTCGCGTGCAATATCCATACGGTGGGCACGTACATCCACTCCTTCACGTGCAAGCAGATAATGGCTAAGTATGCCCTCCATACCCTCATCTCCAACAATCGAAACTGTTTCATCATGATTTCCAAGATACAAAGTTTCAAGCTGAGTCAAATCGCCGATAGCATCGGGAACGAAACCTTTAGGATTGAAACTTCCCAGATTTAAAGAAGTAACCCTGCCATTACCACCAAGCCCTACTCCCGGTTGATCTCCCCACATATCGATAGGACGCGGAGTACCATCAGCAAATTTAAACACCCAGTTTGAACCGATATTATAACCTTCACCATTCCATGACCACTCTTCACCTCCCATTGCCTTCCAAATGTTATACAAAGCAATGTAATCGCGAATCGCTGCCGTTTCATATAGTTTCACATCCACCGTATCACGCAAAAGCTTAAAATGCTCAATCTTCACATTCTGCTCTTCGTCCATTGCATAGATCAGTTCCTGATTCTTATTATACAATTTATAATGAGACAGAACATAATCTCCCTGTTTCATTTGAATCGTATCGGTAGAAAACAGCTGAGCTTTTTTTTCCTTTTTTGCCTTTACCGGATAACTCTCAACATAGCTAACGCCATTACTTGAATACTTAAACGTGAACACAGCAGAAGCAATATCATCGTATTTTATCTCGCTGTTATCAACAGTTGCACGAGAAAGAGGAGACTCAATGGCAGACAAGTCTTTGCCAAATACTGCCGCATATTTACCATACAATACAGCTTCTAACGCAAAATCAACCTCTGTCAGACGGTTATTCTCTATCCGGAAGTTAACCTCTTCATCAGGTGTCCCCGACTGTAAGATTTCAGCCTGTCCATCCACAACCTCATCTCCATAAACAACAAAGTAAGTGATCTTATAAGTACCGGGCATCAATTGCACCGGTACAGTAGATAATCCAAATTCAGCACCCTCTTCACTGACAGACTTCGGCATCAATGCCATACTGAAAGATTGATTACCGGCAGATGCTAAGGTAATCTGAATCTTACGTACATCCTTCAGATAGCTGAGTTCCTTTCCGCTATCCAATGCGCGGGAGTCCGCACCCTTCTTATGCAACTGAAGCTGCATATATCCGTAACCTTCTTGTGAGGCGACTATTTCATCATCAGAACAACTTCCGACCAGAACAAGCCCCAGAAAAGCCACAAACACTCCTAATATTTGATATAATAACTTCATTATTAACAGTATATTTAATTATTGAAATGGTTGTTTAACATAGAAAGTAAACATCGTAAAGGTATTATCACTACCATCTTCCGGATTAACACCTCTAAATGCCTTAAATTCAATCTTGATTACACGATCCCGTTTATCCTTATTCTTTCCTACGATAAGTACGAACTTAGTTAAATCGACCACACCATCTTTCATTTTAAATTCAACATTTACATCATTAGGGACAAAAGTACGTGGATTCTCAACTCCTGCTATGACTTCCGTCACATCCAACCGGGGTGTAAAGATTTTCACCGCATCAGAAAGCATATCAAAAGATTTTGTTTCACCTGCTGCCGGAAGAGTGATCGTTGCTCCATTTTCAATACCGGTTACACTCATCTTATATTCCAGAAAAGCATTTTTTTGCCGTATATATGACCCTATATACTGGCTCTTCAAAGTAGTAGAAACCGGATCTTCAAACAAATCATCAAAACTTACCGAATTGGGAACAATAAACAGATAAGCCTCTCTATCTTCTCCCATAGAGGTAAGCTTATTCACATCATCCTCGTCGCCACGCTGATTAGCTACCAGATAAAGTTCCTTTGTATATATCCCATTGGATGTCTTATCTTTGGAAGAATCGCCCATACGCAAAGTAGCCCAATGGACAGCTGTACGCTCAAGCGCTCCATTCACACATTTACATAAAAGTAACTTGAATGGTGCATCAGTTACATCTGTATAATTTTCACCTGTTTCAATCATAAATGGCAATTCGAGTATCCGTGCCGTACCTGGTATCGGATCAAATGCAAAATCATTTCCATACGGATCAAATGCCGGGAACTCAAAATTATGATTAATATAATCATCACTGATTCCGGCAAAGTGAATAGGAATAATAATCAGTTGCTTGGAACGAACATCCGACAATATAATCACATCTTCTTTTTCTGACGCAGGAATCATACCGTCAGCTATGCGTACTTCTACATATAAAGGGTTCGTAGCCAACGTTCCTGATACAGTAATATTAGTGGGTTGAGGAGTAGATAACCATTCCGGCAACTCCAATTTCCACTGAATATTTGAAGAGACATACAGAGGAGCCATATAGACTCCGGGGGTAGCAGGGTCTATCAACAGTTCCAACTTTTCAACTTCCGCATCCATTTCTTCTGTCAGATAAGCTTTACATTCGGCTGTAGCTTTCACCGAAATATGTTTCGGAGTAGCACCGGCCTTAATATTAAACCCACCTTCCAGGACCATTGATTCAAAGTCTGTAAACAGTACTTTCACTTCTACTTTCTTAGTAGTAATCTGACCGGACTGATGCTCGTCTATAAAAGAGAAAAGTATTCCGCTTGTTGCATCGGTCAACTCCCAAGTTTGATCAGAGCTTACAGTCAGTGTATCTACAAAATACTCACCAACATTATCCGCCTCTAAAACCAAGCTTTCTGTGTCGACCACAAGGTTAGCCCCTTTGCCTAATTGAGAGATCTTCACCACATATACCATTTCATCTCCAACAACTGATATACGGAATTCCGCTGTACGTACCTGTGCTTCCAGGTTTGTTCTCAAAGGTTGTATGGTAATTTCCGCTTTGCCTTTACTTCCTTTAGTTTGTGAAGCCGAGAAAAACACACTGCCACCTTCCGAAAAAGAAGCCGTCCATTCATTTCCTGCTTCAAAAGAGAAGGTTGTCTCCTGTTCTCCTTTTTCACTTACAAAAACTATATCTTCAACATCAAACGTTGTTTTTCCCTGCACCTCCGGTGATTCTTCCTTATCATCCGAACAGGCTGCAATGGCAAAGGTCATTACGAGTAACGCCCAATAGCCCAACCGATTTTTCAAATGGGTGATTGTATTCATATTTTCTTTCTTTTAATCGATTATTTTTTCAATGAATATCCTGTAGGCTGTACCTTAATGTCATAAGGAGGAGTAATACTGTTCTTTTCTGCTTCGGCCTCATAAGGGCTGATCCATTCAAATATATACAGGTATGTTCCAAATGAGCCCACTTTAGGAAGGAATATGTTCAAATAGAGAACTACTCCTCTGTCTGCTGCGATGAAAAAGCTCGGGTTACTTGCCACCGATTGTGCAAAAACCAACCCGTATCCTGCGTCGAGAAACGCTTCCTGTTCCACAACAGTTACTTCCTCATTCATCGGTTCATCATCCGATGCATTGAATTTGACCTTTAAATCATAACTGTCATCAAACGGTGCCTTGATAAGCATTGTATGATCGTCTATCTTCTCGCTTTTCACTAAAAAGCTCTTAGAATCTTCACTGAACGGGAATGTACATGTCATACGCATGTCACCTATGTAATCATTTATATTAAACGGATAGCATTTAAATAAAAAGATATTTGTCGTATTCCCGTACAGGCTCATCGTTTCATTCTTATCGTTGATCAGTTTCAAAGTGACTGCCAGACTATCTGTACGATTCATATTATCAAAATACCCTTTCATCGTCACCACTCCTGTCCTCTCACCTGACTTTATCAAAACATTCTTATTCAAAAGCTCAAAATGATATCCTTCAATGGCATTTGTATGATCTACATCTACACTTACCACGTAATTCCGGTCATAATCCATTGCCTGGGTAGCAGCAACTACAATATCAAAAGTTCTTTCCGAATTCACCGTTACAGGCATTACCATGGCAGAGTCGGCAAACATGACATACGAATCGCCGGAATACAATATTTCCTTGCCATCGCAACTCACAAACAGAATTGCAAACAGTACACATAAACTATATATGCTTTTCTTCATAATCATCTCCCTTATTTATTACTTTCATTTGGTTTAACCAATCCCATCGAAGCATCAAGTTCATGTTTCGGGATAGGCCATATAAAGGCTGGATTACCTTTTTCTATTTTCAATGAGTTATTTAAAGATCCATCTATCGTTCCGGTTTGGGGCGTGCGTTCAAAACCTAAATTCCAACGCTTCAAATCAGACAAACGGAAACCTTCCATAAATAATTCTTTTGCACGTTCATCCTGAATTGCCTTCATCAGTTTATCCTGAGTATAGGATGCACTACCATAATCTGCAATACGCGCTCTTCGCAACTTAGTCAAATCATTATTGGCCTCTTTCGTTTTTCCCAATTGTGCATAAGCCTCAGCACGGTTCAAAAAGACTTCAGCGTAACGCAATACTTTGGGCATATTTGTATAATACTTACCAACACCGGCATCGATATCCGCATTACCCAAATATTTGATCACAATAGGCCAGGTTAATCCATGAGAATATCCGGTCTTAATGGAATAAAAGAAAGCAGAATAGCGCATATCATTTGTACTATACGAATCAAGCAGCCACTTAGCCGGTACATAATCGGGCAGATAAGCCACATTATTATAGTTCAGAAAGACCGTTCCCAGTGCGCCCCCTCTATCCGTCGTACTCATTTGCACACGCCAGATCACTTCATCACCTTCATCATATTTCCACATGCGTTGATAATCGGTCATCGTATTACCAGTTTCTTCATCTACCCATTTTACTTTCATTGCATCGGCCAAGGTATATACTTTGGAGTCAACTACCTTTGTAGCATATTCTATCACCTTTTCCCAATTCTTCATATGAAGATAAACTCTTGATTTCAAGGTCTGCACGGCTCCTATTGTAATCCACTGCGTGTCTGCTCCCTTACGGGTTGCATATTTCTCCGCCTGTTCCAGGTCACTTAATACCTGTTTATAAGAATCAGCTAATGAAGCACGAGGCTCAATAGAGCTATCCTCACCCTCTTTACGATAGCGCAAATACAAAGAAACTCCCAGCTGATTTTCCGCGTTATCCGGATCATAAGCCTCACAATACATACGTATCAAATCAGAATAAGCTAACGCACGGAAAAAATAAACATCCCCTTCGTATTTCTTGAAAGTAGTTTTATCGGCCTCTGTTGTTAGTTTACCATATACTTCATCTTTATGATCCATAAAGAAATTGCAGCGGGCGATCACTTGATACAACCCCGAATATACCGATTCAATACTTGTATCACTGTCCCGGAAATCCCAACGATACAACGGACCATATACATTCGTATACCCTTTTACAGCATATACCAGATCAGTCTGCACATCGGGTGCCAAGGTCAAAGTTCCGCTATACAAAGCGGAATTCTTAAAACTACTATAAATACCAATTACAATCTGCTCACTGGATACCAGATCGGTCATCGACTCTTCTTCGGGTACAGCTGTATCGGGATATCTGTCCAGAAAATCACTACAGGAGGACATTCCACACAATAGTGCCACTAATAAATATATTCTTATCTTTTTCATACTTTTTCTTCTACTTATTAGAATGTAACTTCAATGCCGAATGAGAACTGACGGGACAACGGATACGACGCCCGGTACATATTCAAATTAGATTCCGGATCCAGACCTGTGAACTTAGTGAAAGTCAATAAATTCTGTGCTTGCCCAAATACTTTAGCACGTTCTATCACTTTTGTCTTTTTCAATAACGATTGCGGGAAAGTATAACTAAGCGACAAATTTTTCAAACGCATAAACGAAGCATCTTCTACCAAATGGCTATCAAGCTGCGTCTGGACTCCATCACGGGGAATTTCTGTTATATCACCAGGTTTCTGCCAGCGATTTAATAATTTAGCAGATTGGTTATAAACAGCATATGTACCGTTACTTTCATCAAAGAAGCGGTCATTGTTCATCATCCAACGGTCTGCCACCCAGCTAAACAAGGCAGACAACTGAATACCCTTATAAGAAAAGGTTGTACCAAAACCACCTTGCCAGGGGGCTACATAAGATTTGCCCAATAACACACGGTCTTCATTGCTAAAACGATTTGTCAGTTCTCCGTCTTTAGTATACCATAAAGCATCACCATTGGCCGGATTAACTCCCGCATAACGCACTGCATGAAATTCACCATAAGAATGTCCAACTTTCAAAAGTAGCCCAGTCGTACTTATTTCATATTCATCCAGACCATTATACAATTCTGTTATTTCATTGTGATTATAAGAAGCATTCGCTGAAACATTCCATGTGAAGTCTTTCGTACGAATAATATCTGCATCCACATCAAACTCCACTCCCCTGTTAATCATGGCTCCGATATTGTCCCATTTAGTATTGAAGCCATTACCAAAGGTGACGGGAACTTCCATCAACATATCAGTTGTCTTTTTATTATAGAATTCAACGTTCAGATTCAGACGATCAAAAAGCCCGATCTTCACACCAATATTGGTAGTCATTAATTTTTCCCAGGTCAAGTTTTCATTTCCACGTGAATAGGGTGCGATACCGGTTTTACCGGAATACTGCGGTCCGGCTGCAAACAAGGCCGTATGATCATAATTAGGAATGGAAGAGTTTCCCGATGTTCCGATACTCGCAATCAGCTGAAGATTGGTCAGCCAATCTATATCCTTTAAGAAGTCTTCCGATTTCAGGTTCCACATCGCACCTACCGACCAGAAGTTGGCCCAGCGTGCATCCTTGCCGAACTTGGAAGAACCGTCTCTACGAACTGAAAAATCGGCATAATACTTATTGCTATAGTTATATTCCGCACGACCGAAGAAAGACAAATAAGTGGCCTCTGATACAATGTCGTCCCATGAAGTGGCAGAGGTGGCAGTAGCCATAGTCAACAATTTATCATTGGATTGTCCTCTTGTGGTTACATTAAATCCTTCAGACTGATTAATAACCGCCTCTTGTCCAAGCAGCAGGCTAATATTGTGGTCATCCTTTATTGTAAATGTATAATTGGCAGTATTTGTCCATGTCAGGTTACTATAACGCTCAAATGATTTGGCTACCGTACCGGAACCATAATTAGGGACATACGAAGGATTAGAGGTAGCGGTCAGACGGTTGTCTGATGCATCGAGACCTCCGACAGTACGTAGCACCAACCCTTCAATGGGTCTCAACTCAGCAAACAGACTGGTCAACACCTTCATACGATTCCGTTTTACCGGATTATTATCCAGCCACTCCAAGGGGTTCTGATTCGTACCATTCCAAGAACCGTCTCCTACAGATGTGTAAGAACCGTCTTCCCTATAAGGATTCCAATAAGGTAACATAAACTTAGAAGCCGAAACCGGAGTCACTACATTATAATCACCTTCGTCTGCTTCCTTTATTTTTTCATATGATAAAGAAGTATTCGTGCCGATTTTCAACCATTCCACCGGACGGACCTCCAGGTTGGCACGAACCGAATAACGTTCAAAATCAGATCCTACTGCAATACCTTCCTGACCAAAATAAGCTGCCGAAACAAAATAGTTGAATTTGTTACTTCCACCCGATGTACTCAATTCATAAGAATACATGGGAGCATTATTATTGTATATTACATCACGCCAGTTTATATCAATGCGCTCTAATGCTTCACGATCATACGTGCCCGGCACACGCAGTCCGATCTGTTCCTCATAATTGAGGCGTTCCGTTGTATTCATCTGATCCCACTTACCATACGCCAGGTCAGAAAAACCATATTGAGCACGAAGAATGATTTTTCCTTTTTCAGCCGTACGTCCCCTCTTTGTTGTAATCACAATCACACCATTGGCGGCACGAGCTCCGTAAATTGAAGTAGACGATGCATCCTTCAGCACTGTAAAACTTTCTATATCATTGGGATTGATAGACGAAAAATCATCGGCAGAGATAGCAACTCCATCCATAATAAAGAGAGGTGCAGTACCTGCATTGATTGAATTCGTTCCACGAATCTGAAAACTGGCAGCAGCACTTGGTTCCCCTGTATTCTGTAAAACGGTTAATCCGGCAGACTTACCTTGTAGTGCCTGATCGAAGCTGGCTGTGGGTGTGTTCTCAATCTTATCACCTTTAACTACGGAAACCGAACCGGCTATGGTCCCTTTTTTCTTTACCCCGTAAGCCACCACCACAACTTCGTCCACCATTTGAGTGGCATTTTCCATTGTAACATTAATTGTTGAAGTACCTGTCACCTGCTTTTCTACCATTGTCATTCCTATATAAGAGAATTGCAAGGTTGCCGGAGACTTTGTTACATTCAGTCTGTAATTACCATCCATATCGGTAATTACACCATTCGTTGTACCTTTTTCCAGAACAGAAACACCTATCAAAGGCTGATTATCTTCAGCCGAAATGATATGTCCGTTCACGACATACCCCTGTGCATAGAGCATTGAGATATGCAAAACTGAAAAAAGTACAAACAAAAGGATACTTTTTCTCATCTTCTGCGTTCTTTTTAATTAAACTTTATTCTATATACTTATTTAGACTATTCATGTGCGTACAAAGACGGGGGATGCAATCAGATATGATAAAACAAATCCAGCCCTCTTCAAAAGAGGGTAACTATTTTCGCATAAACTTTAATACGATTAAAAGAGAGTATTCAAACCAGGAGTGGTCGGAAGAAATTCCGGTCACTCTTTCTTTATCTTGAAAAATAAGTTTGGGTCTCCCCCGCATTGCAGGACAATCATGGCTATTGCCAGATCGCGAACTTCCATAGCAAATCGCCGTTTAGCGGTTTTATAACCTATCTTGTTGGCTTTTTTGTATATCAACACGAGCATGGCTACAATCAAAGTCATGTAAAGCATCACCTCTATTCCATTCTTATTCAGTGATATAAGATGGCTTGCGTTTAATTCCTGCTTGATGAAGCGAAAAAAGACTTCAATATCCCATCGTTTACGGTAGGCATCGGTAATTTCCTTTGCCGTGAGTTCAAAGTCATTGGTAATAAACCAATACTCCATCGCTGGATCAGTTTTGCTTCGGGCAACAATAAGTCTTAAAGGTTCTTTGACCAATACCTGCCGGTAATGTTTATTACCGCGCTTATTGATAACAGGCTGGCCTGTGTACAGATACACCTTACTGTCGCGAATAAGTTCCAAAGTGGCTAAGTCGCTGTTAGAAAACGGTATCGGCTCCAGTTCTACATACTTACGGTTTTCTTTACTTCGAGCAATAAAAGTAGTTCTCTGATCGCAAAACTCTTTCATCGTTCTGGTTGACTGAAAACCTCTATCCAATACATATACGTTGCGATGTCCGGACTGCTGCTTAACGTGACTGGTTACTATTTGGGGCAGGGAAATATCCTCGCTCGAAAATACTGGATCTGTAAACAGGTTTACTTCACAAGGTAACATACCATCGAAAGCTATACTATACTTTACAGCCTTTCCGCCACAGTTGCCCAACCCCTCTGCCATCCTGCCGGATGTGTCTGAAACAATGGAACTGTCAACCCGGATAAGGTTGTATTGTGCTATCTCTGTATCGGAATAGCACTCCGAGAACTGGTCATAGACACAATCGTAAATCTGACGGAAGTAATCCGGTGATATCTTCGACAACCTCTCAGAGAGAGAACTCCGGCGTACTTTTTCATCTTCGTCCAACCCGAACAAAATCTTGAATACAGAATCGTTAAAAGTATCTTCAAGCGTTCGCTGACTAAGGCGATCATTTTCCAGAATACCGTACAATAGCAGATAGAACACCTTTTTACCGTGGAGAACTTTGGTGTAGTAATCGATGGGTGTTGTGGTTGACAGGTGTGAAATCAGGCTTTCGGGAATCACTCCCAATAGGTCGTTAACCCTTACTTTGTGATCTTTAAAAATTGCCATAATATTTTGATTATCAATGATTAAAGATAAGCAAAATAAATAACAAAAACAAATACAATCACCTGAATATCAAAATAATAACCAAAAAAATGCAGATGCAGATATCAAAATATGTACACATTAAAATACGAAAAGGGTCGAAAGAAAAATCTTCCGACCACTCCTGGTATTCAAACAGGCCATTTTTTTATCTTGACCCAGACATTTTTTAAAGCACGTACGGCAAAAACGGTAATTAAGTAATCTTCATCCATGATAAACTTGTTTTGTCAGGTGTGATAGCATTGATTATAATAAAAAAATTCTTTTCGTTAGGATATTTATAGTATGAGCAGTTTCAATGTATACATAAAAAAGCAAAAGAGAGAAAATCACTTTTAAATACATTATAGATAATAGCTCAAGAGAAGATATTCAGACAGGGCATTTTTTTATCTTGACCCAAATATTCAGAGCGTGTGCAGTTAATAGATTTATTAAGTAATCCTCATTCATGATAAACTTGTTTTGTCAGGTGTAAAACTTATACTTGTATTTTTTTTATTTGATGCTACAAAGTTAAATATAATTCCGTAAAAACTCCTACTTTATTGTTAAAATTTCCCATTTCCATCCAAATGAAAGAGAAATGCCGTGTTTTTATAACAATTCAGTATTACTACATTTCAAAAAGAAACCTTTATTTTCCTCCATAAAAAAGTCCGGCTACCTCAACGGGTAACCGGACTTTTGCTATTCTCCGCAAAATATATTTTGCTTTTTTTTAATTAGCCATTTCCGAGATAAACTTAATACGCACCAGACGCACTTCCTCCTCTGTAAACTCATCTCCCAATTCATCCAGGGCATCATCTATTTTGTCTGTTGTTGACTCTTTGAAATAATCATAAATATCAAGCATATGGTCTTCATCCATTATTTCGTCAAGAAAATAATCAATATTCAGTTTTGTGCCCGAATAAACAATCGCTTCTACTTCATCCAACAGTTCACCGAATTCAATCCCTTTGGACAAAGCAATATCATCCAATGCAACCTTACGGTCAATAGCCTGAATGATAGCAACCTTTAACTTCGATTTATTGGCGACAGTACGCACACGTAAATCCTCAGGGCGCTCTATCTCATTCTCTTCACAATGACGCTTAATCAGTTTGCAGAACTCCTCACCATAACGTTTCGCTTTTCCAGCTCCAACTCCCGGAATATTCTGGAGTTCATCAAGCGTCACCGGATAAATGGTTGCCATCGCTTCCAAAGAAGGATCCTGGAAAATAACATAAGGGGGAACTTCCAGTTTTTTAGAAAGTTTCTTCCGCAAGTCTTTAAGCATAGAGTAAAGTGCCGGATCCACAGCACAAGAACCACCACCTCTGGCCGGAGTTTCTTCTTCTACCTCTTCAAAATCATTATCTTCTGTAATTTTAAACGATTTAGGTTTCTTCAGAAACTTATGTCCTTCCTCTGTCACTTTCAACAGGCCATAATTCTCAACGTCTTTACTTAGATAACCGGCAATCAATGCCTGACGAATAACAGCGTTCCAGGTTTTATCTTCTTCGCCCATACCCGATCCGAATACTTCCAGATCTTCATGTAAATGTGCTTGTATTTCAGAAGTTTCTCTTCCTTGTAAAATATCTATTATATAGTCTGCCTTAAAGTTTTCTTTTACCGCTATGACCGCTTCAATCACAGCACACAATAATTCTTGAGCCTCCACTTGTTTTTTAGGGTTTAAACAGTTGTCACAATTTCCACAATTATCTTCCGTATACTCTTCGCCAAAGTAATGTAATAAAGTCTTACGGCGACAAACGGAAGATTCGGCATACGCAGCAGTTTCCAGCAGAAGCTGCTTGCCTATTTCCTGTTCTGCCACAGGTTTGCCTTGCATAAACTTCTCCAGTTTCTGCAGGTCTTTATTTGTATAAAAGGTAATGCACTTGCCCTCACCGCCATCTCTGCCGGCACGCCCTGTCTCCTGATAGTAACCTTCCAGACTCTTTGGTATATCATAATGCATCACATACCTGACATCCGGTTTATCGATCCCCATACCAAAAGCAATGGTTGCCACAATCACATCAATTTTTTCCATCAGGAAGTCATCCTGATTTTGAGTCCTTGTAGCCGAATCCATACCTGCATGATAAGCTCGTGCGTTAATACCATTCGCCTGAAGAATTTCAGCAAGTTCTTCCACTTTCTTCCGGCTCAGACAGTAGATAATACCTGACTTTTCCGGATTATTTCGGATAAACTTAATGATATCTCTATCTATATTTGTAGTTTTCGGACGTACCTCATAATATAAGTTCGGCCGATTAAACGACGATTTAAAGACTTGTGCGTCTACCATTCCCAGATTCTTCTGAATGTCGTGTTGCACTTTGGGTGTTGCAGTTGCTGTAAGCGCAATAAGTGGCGCTTTGCCTATCTCATTAATAATAGGACGTATTCTTCGATATTCCGGACGGAAATCATGTCCCCATTCCGAAATACAGTGAGCCTCATCTACTGCGTAAAACGAGATTTTTACCGACCGCAAAAACTCCACGTTCTCTTCCTTCGTCAATGACTCAGGAGCCACATACAGCAACTTTGTCTTTCCGGCAAGAATATCAGACTTCACCTGGTCTATCGCACCTTTATTTAATGAAGAATTAATAAAATGGGCTATGCCATCTTCTTCACTGAAGTTACGCATTGCATCCACTTGATTCTTCATCAATGCAATCAATGGAGAAATAACAATTCCCGTACCCTCCATCAAAAGAGAAGGCAACTGATAGCATAAAGATTTGCCGCCACCGGTAGGCATCAACACAAAAGTATCGCCACCATTAAGCAAGTTCTGAATGATCGCTTCCTGATTTCCTTTGAATTTATCAAATCCGAAATACTGTTTCAGTTGGTCTGTCAAATTAATCTTCCCTGCCATCTTAAATAGGTTGTTTTATTCAGTTCATGGTTTAACTTTAAAAACTCTTTCTGTAAAAGAGCTCTAACAAAGTTATAAACAACTTCTTAAATATCAAGCATAATTCGACTAATATTTTTCAATAAAAAACAGAAACGAACCATCCGATACTTCTTACCTTTTGATTTTAAGCAGTTTGCAATCTTGCTATATTTGCTTTTTCCAGCTGCAGTTTCGCATAATCCAATGTTACTTCGTACTCTTTTTTATTTTCCGAAGGGATTTCAAACATGACATCCATCATGATTGTCTCTACAATGGAACGCAATCCGCGTGCTCCGAGCTTATATTCAACTGCTTTATCTACGATGTACTCAAACACCTCATCCTGGAACGTCAGTTTGACTCCATCCATCTCAAATAACTTCACATATTGACGGATAATGGAGTTTTTCGGTTCTGTCAGTATCGCACGAAGTGCATCACGATCCAACGGATTCAGATAAGTAAGCACCGGCAAACGACCGATAATTTCGGGTATCAATCCGAATGATTTCAGGTCTTGCGGCGCAATATACTGCATCATATTGCTTTTATCAATCGTAGCTGTCTTACGTGAAGCGCTATAGCCCACCACATGGGTGTTCAGGCGCTGTGCTATCTTCTTTTCGATACCATCGAAAGCGCCACCACAAATAAACAGAATATTTTTGGTGTTCACGGGAATCATTTTCTGATCCGGATGTTTACGGCCACCCTGAGGCGGCACATTTACAACAGATCCTTCCAATAGTTTGAGTAACCCCTGCTGTACACCTTCACCACTGACATCACGGGTAATAGAAGGGTTATCACCTTTGCGGGCAATCTTATCTATTTCGTCTATAAATACAATTCCCTGTTCTGCCTCGGGTACATTATAATCGGCCACCTGGAGCAGGCGGGTGAGAATACTCTCGATGTCTTCTCCTACATAACCAGCCTCAGTAAGCACTGTAGCATCTACAATAGTAAACGGCACATGTAACAGCTTCGCAATTGTACGTGCCAATAGAGTTTTTCCAGTTCCGGTACTTCCCACCATAATGATGTTCGACTTTTCAATCTCCACATCATCTCCCGTGTCTTTCTGTAAAAGACGCTTGTAGTGATTGTACACCGACACGGACAGAAATCGTTTCGCATCGTCCTGCCCGATAATATACTGATCTAGAAACTTTTTGATTTCTACCGGTTTAGGCAGTTCTTTCAGATTCAGTTTTGTAGTTTCTGCGCCCTTTTTGTCAACTCCCAGCGCTTCCTGAGTTATCTCATAAGCCTGGGTGGCACAACTATCGCAGATATAACCGTTCATTCCTGTTATCAGGAAGCCGACTTCATTCTCTGTACGGCCGCAAAAACTACATCTCTTTTTATTATTTTTTGATTCAGCCATTTTTATTTTTTAATCAACACTTCATCTACCATACCATATTCCTTGGCTTCTTCTGCTGTCATCCAATAATCACGGTCAGAATCCGCCCACACCTTTTCAAAGTCTGTATGAGAATGGTCTGCAATAATAGTATAGAGTTCTTTCTTTAACTTCATTATTTCGCGGGCAGTGATTTCGATATCCGAAGCCTGTCCTTGCGCCCCTCCCATCGGCTGGTGAATCATTACGCGGGAATGCTTTAAAGCAGAACGCTTACCTTCTGTACCCGCTACCAACAGAACAGCAGCCATAGAAGCAGCCATACCTGTACAAATAGTAGCCACATCACTGGAAATGAATTGCATTGTATCATAGATGCCCAATCCGGCATACACTGACCCTCCCGGAGAATTAATATAGATAGAGATATCTTTACCCGGATCCACTGAATCCAGATACAACAACTGAGCCTGCAAAGTATTGGCTGTATAATCGTCTATCTGAGTACCAAGAAAGATAATGCGGTCCATCATCAGACGTGAGAACACATCAAGTTGTGTTACATTGAGCTGTCTTTCTTCAAGAATATAGGGATTCAAATACCCAGCCTGTGATTTAATCACATCATCCAGTGCCAAGCTGTTCATTCCTAAATGCTTGGTTGCGTATTTTCTAAAATCGTCCATTTTTATGTTCCTTTCTTATTTTTTAATATGTAACTGCAAAGAAACAAAAAAGAACACAGAGACACAAAAAAACACAGAGTTATAATTTTATAAAAACTCTGTGTTTCTGTGACTTTATGTTCTTTCCTGTAAAAGGATATTATTCGAACATCTTGTTAAATTCTTCCATCGGAACAGTCTTGTTGTTCAGCGTTACCTTAGCTTTCAGCGCTGTAGCCAATTTAGCTTCAACCACGCGCCCTACAAGACCATCAACATTTTCTTTTTTCTTCAACATTTCCTGAGCGTAGTTTTCAAGAATATCCTCGGGCACAGTCATCATACCATACTGAGCAAACTGTCCTTTGGTAGCCTCTTTAGCCATCTTGATTACATCTTCCTGCTCAACTTTGATTTCGTTGTCTTTCACCAACTGTTCTTTAATCAGGTGCCAAGTCAGTTCTTCAATACTCTTGTCATAGTTTTCAGCTACGAATTCTTCACCTTTTTCTCTGTTGTTCAACAACATCACACGTTTCAGCAATGCATCCGGGAATTCAAGTTTACCAACCTTCTCCATCAACATCTTACGAGCGTCAATCAGGAATTTATAATCACTGTCGGCAACAAGCTGTTCAGCAATGCTTTCCTTAATTTTAGCACGGAATTCTTCTTCAGTCTTCACAACGCCTTCGCCAAATACCTGATCAAAGATTTCCTGATTTAATTCACCAGACACAAAACGAGTAATTTCTTCCACCTGGAAACTGAAATCAGATTTCACTTCAGCAGCAGCCTCTTTTTCAATCTTCAGTAACGATGCGATTTCAGCAGCATGTCCGTCATATGCAGTATTCGGATTGAACACCAATACATCGTTTACTTTTGCATTGGCAAAAATAGCTTTCTGCTCATCGTTCTTCATATAAGAAGGCATCAATACGGCACCTTCTACCTGAATACCACCTTCTTTAGTATTACCGTTTTCATCGAGTTCGGCAATCAGGCCTTTCAGCATATCGTTATCTTCGTAAGCAGCAACCTGTTCGTATTTGCCATTACGCTGTGTATAAGCTTTCACCTGGTTGTCTACCATTGCATCAGTTACTTCGATTGTATAGTAGTCTACCTTATCACTGCTACTTACTTCCGCCTTAAATTCAGGTGCCAAAGCAATATCAAATACAAATTCAAAATCTTCCATTGTATCGAAATCAATCACCTGCTGCTTTTCTTCGTTAGGCATTGGTTCGCCCAGCATATTTATATTATTACTCTTAATATAATCATATACTTTTTCTGAAAGAAGTTTATTTACTTCCTCAGCAACCACTGATTTACCATACATTTTCTTCACCAGGCTCATCGGTACCATCCCTTTACGGAATCCCGGGATCTGAGCTTTTTGACGGAATGTCTTCAAAGATTTATCTACTTTTTCCTGATAATCAGCCTTTTCCAGCTTTACTGTAAGCAATGCGCTTACTTTGTCAATGTTTTGAAATGAAACGTTCATTCTGACAATTATTTATTTGATTTATACTTTATTCTATATTCAAATGAGGGTGCAAAATTAGTGCTAATCTTTCAATTATCAAAAAAACGCGGAAGAATTATTTATAGAACTAACGCATTGAAGATTTTTTAATATGAATCAATAAATGAGTTAAACTCACCACAGAGTCACACAAAGTTCTACTGAGTATTATCATTCAATAAAACACAGATTAAAAAACTGTTTTTCTTTATCTTACACATCATTTTATTCTCGAAAGCCTGAGTTAACATACATTTCAACCAAACATCGTTTGTCATACTTCCCATAAATATTTCTACCAAAATTGATAAAAAACACCCAAAGTATTACCATTTTTAAGCACAAGAACAACAGCCACTTCCGAACTTAATTTTGTAACTATTTATAAAACTAATACACAAAGAAAAGAAGAAAAAGAAAGATAGTATCATTAAGAAAATACAAGACATACCCAACTCTTGTTAAAATACTAAATATCAACACATTAAATATACACATTTTTTCTCTACGAGAAACGCTTCGAAACTCTACGAAGATCGGACCGTTTCTCTACGACAAACGAGGCGTTTCTCGTAGAGAAGCCGACAGGTTATTTCTAAAAGATTACAAAGGACATAAACTTCAAAATAAAGGTCTTGCATTATTTGTAATAAAAAGAGACCAAAATAAATAATAAAATTATCTTCTTATTACTTTAATAGGACAAGGTTGTACACATTAGTACCACAAAAGTGTACAATCCTGTCATACAAAAATGTACACTTTCACACTACAAGAATGTACATCCTTACATCAATTGATAATCAACAACTTACAAACAATCACAAATAAAAACAATGTCAGCAAAAGAGAAACAGAACAACTACAAACGGAATATTCTAAAAAAACAATCACTATTATTAGATTTTATAGGATATATCGACAAAATAACTACTTTTGCAAGAAAATAGTTACTTAACGGCATGGACGAACGTGAGCTGATATCGAAACTTCAGAATAGTAATCATAAAGCATACGAGATTATTTTCAAACAACATTATGCATTTTTGTGTGCCGTTGCTTATGAATATGTCCATGATGAATACATATGCCAAAGTATCGTAGAAGACGTGATGTTCGCATTATGGGAAAAACGAAAGCAAATAGCTGTAACAAAGTCCATCAGGGGATATTTAATGAGAGCTGTTCGGAATCAGGCTATCGACTTTATACGAGCTGACCATTCTTTTCATTCAGTAGACATCACAGACAAAAAATATCAAAACTGCTTTGCACCGGACGAGGATGTTTTTGAGCAATTGGTATCTCAGGAATTAGAAGAACAAATACAGCAAATTATCAACGGATTATCCGAAGAATGCCGGAAAGTATTCATCCTCAGCCGCTATGAAGGCAAAAGCCATCAGGAAATTGCCGCAGAATTAGGCATTTCTGTAAATACAGTCAAATATCACATAAAAAACGCGTTAAATGCTCTTCGTGAAGATCTCACCGATTATATTTTATGCATCCTGGCATTGCAACTCTTTCTTTTTACTTAACTTTCAGTAAAAAATTAAAAGCACTAACTTCTTTTTTCTATTAAAATAAATCATTTTAGTAGAAAAATATTTCATTTTCTCACTACCCCTTTTATTCTCTATTACGTCTTTATACAATCAACAAACAATTAATAGAGAATTTATGGATAATATTTTCAAATTAATTAAAAAGCAATTTAATGGAGCCCTCACTCCTAATGAAGAGCAGGAACTACAAGCGTGGTATAATAACAATGCAAACAACCAGCGTACTTATACCTGTTATTATGCCACACTAAAACTTTTCCGGATCAAGCAAAAAGAAAAGCATTTCACAGCCCGGGTAATCCCGGCTTACAACCGCATATATAAAATCACCAGACAAAAAGAATATACCATAAGCCGAAAACACTCTATCGCCTGGATAGGCTATGTAGCGATTGTATTACTGACATTCGGAGTGGGATATTTATTAAAATCAACCGGCGAAAATTCATGGGATAACTCTATGCAAAGTATAGAAATAGCCTATGGTTCAAAATCATTGGTCACCCTGCCGGATGGTACACAGGTATGGCTCAATTCGGGAAGTAAACTTGAATATCCCGGAAGTTTCGGGCGAAGTAACAGAAATGTGACTTTAAAAGGAGAAGCCTACTTTGAGGTCAGCAAAAACAAGGAACTCCCTTTCAGAGTAAGTTCTGGAAAAATTGCCATTCATGTATTAGGAACCAAATTTAACATGAAAGCCTATCCAGAAGATGAGAAAGCCAAAATTACACTGGTAGAAGGAAGTCTGGCTGTTGAAAACAACAAAAATTCAAAAGCCAATATTTTATTGAAACCTAACCAACAGGCAGTCATCAATCAAAAAAGCGAACGGACACAAGTACGCAATGTTATTGCATCTAACTATGTAATGTGGACCACCTCCCACTCCAAAAGTGCAGCATTATCCCCCACCGACAATGCAAAGGCTCCTGCAGCAACCTGCCTCCCCAAAGCAGCAGCCCGGAATATACTGTTTTTTGATGAAGAACCACTCAGTCAGATTGTAAAAGACCTGGAAAGAGCTTTCAATGTACATATTGTGATAGAAGACAAAACTCTAAGGGAGAAACACTTCTACGGTGACTTCTGCAATGAAGAAACAATCACTGACATATTGAAAATCATAGCGGAGAAAAACAGCCTCTATTACACCATAAAAGGAGATACTATTCAGATAATGAAAAAAAATGAAATAAGAAATCGTGTAAATTAGTCCATAAACATTTTAAACGGATGATATGAGAAAACTATTATTAATCATGCTTTTATGTTGTAGCATCGGAGCCTTTGCACAGGAACAAAGGGTCTCAATGAGTATGCACAATGTTACGGTAAAAGAAGCCCTTAAAAAGCTGAAGACACTTACATCTTACTCCCTGTGGTGCAGCTCTTCTGAAATGGAGTTAGAAAAGAAAATCAGCGTGGAGGCGCAGGATAAAACGATCAATGAGATGCTGGACATTATTCTTACCGGCCAGCAACTACAGTATGAAGTTAAAAATAAAGTAATACAGATCTACAAGATGGCCCCGGTACAGGCTCCTGCACAGGAAAGTAATATTATAACCGGAATCGTTCTATTCGAAGAAGACAACGAACCTGTTGTAGGGGCATCTATCAAAGTAAAAGGTACCACAATGGGGACAATTGCCGACATAGACGGACGTTTTACGTTGAAAGATATCCCTCAAAACGCACAAACACTGATCGTTTCTTATGTCGGAATGAAAGATAAAGAAGTAGCCGTCAAAAGAGGCATCCCATTAAAAGTGACATTGGCTTCAGATGTACAGACACTGAATGAAGTAGTCGTAACGGGTGTACAGAAAATGGACAAACGGCTATTCACAGGAGCTACCGACCAGCTCAGTGCCTCGAATGTTAAACTGGATGGTGTACCAGATATAAGTCGTTCATTGGAAGGACGTTCCGCAGGTGTATCTGTGCAAAATGTATCGGGTACCTTTGGTACGGCGCCTAAAATTCGTGTTCGTGGTGCTACTTCTATTTATGGTAGTTCCAAGCCTTTATGGGTAGTAGACGGGGTCATCATGGAGGATGTAGTAGAAGTAGATGCCGACCAGCTATCCTCAGGAGATGCCACCACGTTGATCAGTTCGGCTATATCAGGCCTGAATGCTGATGACATCGAAAGCTTTCAGATATTAAAGGACGGTTCTGCCACCTCTATTTATGGGGCACGAGCCATGTCGGGAGTAATTGTGATCACTACCAAGAAAGGGAAAGCAGGCAGTAGCCGGGTTAGTTATACAGGTGAATACACGATGAGATTAAAACCGGACTACTCACAGTTCAACATAATGAATTCACAAGATCAGATGTCTGTCTATCAGGAGATGCAGAAGAAAGGGTGGTTGAACTTCTCCGAATTATCTAATGCCAGTGAAAGTGGAGTCTATGGAAAGATGTACGAACTACTACATACGTACGACCCCGTTACCCAACAATTCGGTTTATTAAACACACCGCTGTCCCGTGCCAATTACCTGCGCGATGCAGAAATGAGAAATACCAACTGGTTCGATTTGTTATTCAATACCAATGTGATGCACAATCATTCCGTCAGTATCTCCTCCGGTAACGACAAGACCTCTTATTATGCATCATTGAGTGCGCTGGTAGATCCGGGATGGACTAAAGACAGCAAGGTAAACCGCTATACAGCCAACCTGAATGCCACTTACAACATTCTGACAAACCTGAGCCTGAATCTTATTTCAAGTGGTTCGTACCGAAAGCAAAAAGCACCAGGCACATTGTCACAAAGTACCGATCCCGTTTCGGGAGAAGTAAAACGTGATTTTGATATCAACCCTTACAGTTATGCCCTGAACAGTTCGCGGGCCATCAGTGCCACAGAGTACTATACCCGTAATTATGCTCCTTTCAATATTTTCCATGAACTGGAGAATAATTACATGGATATCAACGCATCCGACCTGAAAGTACAGGGGGAATTGAAATGGAAAATACTGCCCAACCTGGAAGTCACCGCATTAGGTGCCATGAAATATTCATCAACATCACAGGAACATATCATTACTGACTTTTCCAATCAGGCAATGGCCTACCGGGCCATGCCCACTTCCAGCATCAGAGACCAAAACCCTCATTTATACCGTGATCCGGACAATCCATATGCACTGCCTATCAGCATACTCCCGGAAGGTGGCATTTACGAGTGTTCGGACTTCCGCATGTTAGGATATGATTTTCGCGGTACAATCTCTTATAATAATGTATTCAAAGAGAAACATATCGTGAACTTGTTTGGCGGTATGGAATCAAACTATATTGACCGGCAAAGAAAGTGGATACGCGGATGGGGGCTTCAGTACTCAATGGGTGAAGTACCGTTCTATGCTTATCAGGTATTTAAGAAAGGGGCCGAAGAAGGCACTGATTACTATTCTATCGCAAAGGGAAGGGTACGCAACATTGCCTTCTTCGCCAATGCAACCTATTCTTATAAAGGAATATATACCCTCAATGGTACGATTCGCTACGAAGGTTCCAATACATTAGGAAAAACACATTCGTCCCGTTGGTTACCAACGTGGAATATATCGGGTGCATGGAATATCCATGAGGAAGAGTTTTTCAAAGATTGGGAACCGGCTCTATCTCATTTATCGCTTAAAGCATCTTATAGTTTGACGGCAGACCGTGGTCCCGAAAGTGTAACAAACTCTACAGCCATCTTATCCGCTTATAAGCCCTGGAGACCAACAGCTTCTACAGGTGAAATGGGATTGCAGGTAGTGGATCTTGGAAACTCTGATCTGACTTATGAAAAAAAACATGAGCTGAACATAGGAGTTGATGTAGGATTGCTAGACAATCGTATCAGTGTTGCAGTAGACTGGTATCAGCGTAACAACTATGACCTCATAGGACCGGTAAGTACCCAGGGAGCCGGAGGTGAGATTTTGAAAATGGGTAATATCGCCGAGATGAAATCCAATGGTGTAGAGTTCACTCTGTCAACAAGAAACATCCAGACTAAAGATTTTAGCTGGACTACCGACTTCATCTATTCGCATACCCATAACGAGATTACCAAACTAAAATCAAACAAGACACTGATGGGGCTGGTATCCGGTTATGGTTTTGCCAGAGAAGGCTATCCGGTACGTTCTATCTTCTCTATTCCATTTCAGGGATTAAACAAAGATGGTATACCTACCTTCCTCAATCAGGACGGACAGATTACAACAACAGATATCAACTTTCAGGAAAGTAAAAAACTTGATTTCCTGAAATATTCGGGAGCTGCCGACCCAACAGATCTGGGTAGTTTCGGGAATACATTCGGCTATAAAGGGTTTAAACTAAACTTATTCATCACCTATTCATTCGGCAACGTGGTGCGCCTGGACAATGTTTTCAGTTCCAGTTATTCGGACCTCACCGCCACTCCAAAAGAATTCAAAAACCGCTGGGTGGTGCCGGGAGACGAAAAGTTTACTAATATACCCGTAATAGCCAGTACGCGCCAAAACAGACTGGATCCTTATTTAAGCCGGGCCTACAATGCCTACAACTATTCTGACATGCGCATTGCTGACGGCGGATTTATCCGAATGAAAGAAATAGGCTTGTCTTATGATTTCCCCAAAGCATTGATAGCCAACTGGAAACTGAACAGCCTGTCATTGAAACTACAATGTACGAACCTCTTTTTGATATATGCCGATAAGAAACTGAACGGGCAAGATCCGGAATTCTTCAATTCAGGTGGTGTAGCAACCCCAGTGCCACGGCAGTTCACTTTGACATTAAGACTTGGAATGTAACAATAACCACTAAATAAAATCAATATGACACATATATATAAATATATTCCGGTTATCATCTTACTGTCAGGAAGCATCTTAGCTTCGTGCGATGACTTCTTGAGTGAGGTTCCGGACAACCGTACAGAGGTCAACACAGAAGCAAATGTAAAAGCGCTGATAACTTCAGCCTATCCCGAAGCCTCAGCCATGTTCTTAGGGGAGTACTCTTCCGACAACGTAGACGACTATGGCCCCAGTAATCCCTATACCTATTTATTCATTGAGCAAATGGCATACTGGAAAGATGTTACAGAAACGAACGGACAAGAAGATCCGTATGCCTTGTGGAGCCGGTCATATAAATCAATCTCCGCAGCCAATCAGGCGCTGGAAGCCATAGAAGAGCTGGGAACTCCTGCCAGTCTGAAACCATTCAAGGCAGAAGCCCTGTTATGTAGGGCATATGCACACTTCATACTGGTCAATATTTTCTGCCAGCACTACACTGAAAAGTATGCAACCAAAGACATGGGTATACCTTATGTGAAGGTACCGGAAACCCAGCTGATAGTAGAATATGACCGTATCACAGTGGATAGTGTCTATAAAGAAATCAACAAGGATATAGAAGAAGCACTCCCCATGATCAAAGACGCGTACAGTGTACCCAAATATCACTTCAACACCAAGGCTGCCTATGCATTTGCCACACGTTTCAACTTATATGCCGGACGATGGGACAAAGTGATAGAATATGCAGATAAAGTACTAACCTCCAACCCCGCAGTTATGATGAGGAATATGGAGGCACGCGCCAAAATGACAAGAGACGAAGATGTATATACCAAAGACTATATCAAACCGGAATATAACTGTAATCTGATGTTAATGACTTCACTATCACAGGCAGGAAGATACTTTGGCCCTTACTTTAACATGTCGCGTATTACGCACGGAGCCCTCATCGCCGAATATGAAACATTAAAGGCCGACGGACCATGGGGAAGATATACCAACTATCATGTCCTCCCATTCATATACCAAGGAACCAATCTTGATAAGACTCTGACAATGAAGTTACCATTCTTGTTTGAATACCTCGATCCCGTTGCAATGATAGGCTATCCACACACCGTATACACAGCCTTCAGTGCAGAAGAGACTTTACTGGCAAGAACGGAAGCATATATCATGAAAGAGAAATATCAGGAAGCTGTCAGAGACTTCAATATCTGGATCAAAGCCAATACAAAAAGTGCTTATGTACTAAAAGAAGAGGATGTAGAGAAATTTATCAATCCTATTCCTTATTATGAACCGAATGCACCAACACTAAAGAAAAAATTGAATCCCGGATTCACTGTCAAAAGTGGGAAGCAGGAAAGTTTCATCCAATTCTTACTGTTCGTCCGCCGGATACAAACAATTCATGAAGGATTGCGCTGGTTCGACATCAAACGATATGGCATAGAGGTAGACCGCCGTGTAGTCAGTGCCAACGGGAAAGATGTCACCATAGCAGACCAATTGCTTCCCCGTGACCCACGCTGTGCCATACAGCTTCCACAGGAAGTCATCAATGCCGGGCTTCCGGCCAACCCGAGATAAACACATTCGTTACAACAAAAATAAAAACCTGAGAATATGAAAAGTAAATGGATATTCCTGATTCCTGTCATAGTAGGCTTCATAGCCTGCACTGATGACGAACCGGACAAGAACCATAGTATTATTACCGTAGAAACCGGTGAACAAAACGAATTTGACGGATGGTTGTTAAACAACTATATATATCCTTACAACATCGAGTTCAAATACCGGATGGAAGATATTGAATCGGATATGGACTATACATTGGTTCCCGCAGAAATGAAAAAGTCAGTACAATTGGCCAAGCTCATCAAACATCTTTGTATTGAAGCCTATGATGAACTGGCTGGTCCGGATTACATCCGAAACTATTTTCCCAAAGTAATTCATATCATAGGCAGTTTTGCTTTTCGCAACAACGGAACATTCGAACTGGGTACTGCCGAAGGAGGGATGAAAATCACTTTATACGGAGCTAACTACATTGATCCGACCAATATCAACCTACTTAACGAATGGTATTTTAAAACCATTCACCATGAATTTACGCATATCTTTACTCAGACCAAAGAGTACACGAGCGACTTTCAGTTAATATCCGGTACGTCGTATGTGGGCGATGCCTGGAATGATTATTGGAGTAGTGATGCAGATGCACAAAAAGCCGGTTTTGTCAGCCAATATGCCAGTAAAGAGGCCAACGAGGATTTTGCCGAAAATGTATGTATCTATCTGACTCAATCTTCCAAACAATGGGACGCCATGTTGACTGGAGCCGGAACAGCCGGAGCTGAAATTATAAAACAGAAATTTGAAGTTGTATACAACTATATGAAAGACAGCTGGAACATCGACCTAAACCAGCTTAGAGACATCGTACAACGCCGCTCTTCTGAGATAGACAAACTCGATCTGGAAAACTTTTAAACAGAACAAAAATGAAAAAAATAGTAATCATATTATTATTGCCGCTTCTATTAGGCTCCTGCTTTAAAGATAATGAAGATATCTTCGACAGCCCGGCCGCCGAAAGAATCGCACAGGCATTAAGGGAATATCAGGAAGCATTGGTGAGTTCCGAATACGGATGGTCTATGGAATACTACCCGCAAGGATCACAGGCTTACGGAGGATATATGTACACGCTCCAGTTCACCAGTTCAGAAGTAAAAGTCAGAATGGATTTATCTCCCGGAAAAGAAGAGAGCAGTCTGTGGCGTTTAATATCAGATAACGGTCCTGTACTTACTTTTGATACTTATAATTCATTGTTACACTATTTCTCTACTCCATATTCTGATCTCTATCAGGGGTTGGAAGGAGATTACGAATTTATATTAATGAGTAAAACCGATACCCAAATCATATTACAAGGCAAAAAGACCGGAAACAAAATCGTAATGAACAAACTGACTGTACCTGCCAAAGAGTACATGGATAAAGTAGAATACACAAAAAAGAATGCGATAGCTCCTATTTATAAAATGAATGTCAATGGAGAGGAAGTTTCCATAGAAAAAGGTGCCAACCGCACTTTCACTCTAAATTATGAAGATGGGGGAAAAACTATTTCTACAGAAGTACCCTATATCTACACAGACACAGGCATCCGCTTCTATCAACCGGTCACTATCTCAGGAAACTCTATTGAAAGTATGCAATATTCGGTTGAACAAGATATATTAAGCACAGACAATGGAAATGCCCAAATTAGTTTTGAACTAATGAAAGTGAATAAATTCTTTGCCCAATCAAAGGCTTCCTGGTATTTTTCTCCGGACGAAATGAGTGATTTCGTTCTGACTTATTGGAAATATACAGATCGCCAGCTTGCTACCAACTTCGCAGAAGCTACTACCGGATTATCTTTCATATATCTGGGATACTACAAAGATGAAAGCACTTATGCCGTAGTAACCGGCGCCACCCGGGTAGACAACTCTTCTATCGCCTGGTGGAGCTATTATTCATTCGATTTCCTTACGGTAAAGAATACGGAAAATGAAATAGAACTTGACTTTACAAATAAAGGCTATATCAACGGAGGTGCATTTTGGACAGGTGGATATCAGGAGTTTGTCAGTATTATTACAAACTATAGTCCTTATATCATGGAAGCTGATAATCCCAAATATCCGACAAAAATTAAATTCACAAGTATTGATAAACCAGAAGAGGTGTGGTTCACCGTCTCAGCTAAATAAAGAGTTATGAAAAAATATTTTTATCTATGCTTATTTATGCTTTGCATACTAAACATAGGATGCAATGACAATGAAGAGGAGAATTCCTCCCCTACTTTTAAAGTGATCAGTGCCAGTACCAGCCTACCTGCTATCGGAGGAACGGGTGAGATTGAATTATCGGTGGTAGGAGACTATGTGGTGACTTCTACAGAAGAGTGGTGTGCCCCTGTTCTATCGGGAAATAAAGTACTCCTGACAATCTCTGCCAATGAAGATATTACCGGAAGAAATGCTTTGATAGAAATCTGTATGGGAACAGAAAGTACAGTTGTCCCCGTCACACAGTTAGGAGCTATTTTCTCCACCAACTTTCCAGCTTTCTATAATTTCTCTACAACAGGAGAGCGAAAAGCATATTATCTGAAAAGCAACTTACCATACGAAATAAAATACGATTCTAAATGGTTATCGCATAAAGTCGAAGGCGATTCCGTTATTTTCACTTCCATTCCGTACGAAGAAGGAACATTGACCGAAAAAATCATCCCGGTCACTATCAGATGTGGAAAAACACAACAAACTTATTCTTTCTGCCAAACCATCTATAAAGATTTTCAGGGAAAATATGACATCAGCTATATAGATAAAACCAATAAAACGGTATCGCATACAGCTCAATTATTAAAATATCAACCTGATAAGTATGTGATGATTGATGGTCCGATGTCTGGTGCGCAGTTCGTTGTAGACTATGATAACGGAAAACTAATTATCGCTGCCGGGCAGTATTTGGGTACTTCAACACCTTTGTTTGTATATAATTGTGTATTGGCCGATAATGACAATATCACATGGGATAAAAGCAGCCAGTACATGGCTATCCCGGAAATACGTGATGGAAAGGTAAGACTGTCATTCAAAGACAATGGCACATTCCCCGGCAACAAGGTCATAGGATTATATTTCGCGGGATTCTCTACCAAAGAGCCTTCGAGTGGCAGTTACGCCGGAGGATTGGATCGGGCTATAGACATAGTTATGATAAAGCAATAACGTGTATTTCAATTTATATATAGTATTCATTAAAAAATTTGTATTATGGGAAAGTATTACTTTTTTGCGATTCTGCTATGCAGTCTGACTTTTTCGTTAAAGTCTCAGGCAGCAGGATTCAGCGGTGGTAAAGGGACGGAAACCGAACCTTATCTGATCAAGACTGCTCAGGATCTGGAAGATATGGCAGATGCCATCACTAAGGACAACCAGTTTGCAGATACTTACTTCCAACTTGCTAACGATATCGAGCTGGAAGGTACTCAATTTTCAATTGGGAGTAAATCAATTCCATTCAAGGGGAGTTTCGACGGAAATAATAAGACGATTAGTAATCTGATTGTTTTCCCAAGTGGGCAAAACGGTGCAGGACTTTTCGGAGGTACAGATCTTAGTGCTGTCATTAAAAATCTGACATTAGCTTCTGCACGTATTGTATCTGTAGGAAGTGAAGAGGCTTATTATGTGGCAGGAATTTGCGGATACAATAAAGGAAAAATAAGTAATTGTATCGTTAAAAGCTCAACGATTCAGGGAAGTAAATACGTTGGAGGCATTGCAGGCAACAATATAGGCGGGAATATTGAAAATTGTAATTTCTCCGGAAAAGCGTCCGGTGGTTGGTGGATCGGAGGTATCGTCGGAGGCATGGACAAGGAGTATTCCCTGAATACATGCGGAAACATCACGAACTGTTACAATACCGGAGAGATATTTGGCGTGAAACACGTGGGAGGAATTACAGGAGCCTTTAATAATGCAGGTTCTCTCAGTCAATGTTACAATATGGGGAGTATATCAATTTCCGGTGGTAGCGAAATGGGGTACGACTACGAGACAGAAGCTGGTGTAGGCGGTATTGCAGGATTTATTGCCAGTAATGCCGTTATAGAGAAAAGTGTCAACTTCGGAAAAGTAGAGAGCATACAGAGTGCCACTTCTTCTTATGTGGGTGGTGTTGTAGGACGTTGCTATTCGGCGATAGTGCAGAAATGCTATAATACAATGCCCTGCAAAGGAAACAACTATGCATATGTAGGAGGAATAGTAGGAAGCTATGCAGGAAGCAGCAAGTTAGAATCATGCTACACCATAGCTGGCGGACAAAGTGACTATAAGGCAGGTATGATTACCCCTGATCCGGGAAGCGGTCTGGTTGCTAGTATCAAATCTTGCTTTTATGACAAACAAATGCATCGTTCTGCCGGAGGGCCGGGTGAAGGAACATTAACAAAAGATATGATCGGGGAAACCTTGAAAGAAGCACTTGGAGCAGAAGACTGGATTTATGAAGAAGGTATGTATCCACGCCTGAAAGGAATGGAGACAATCCCTAATGCGATACTCACAGCTTCACCGGTTATTTGTTACTCTAATGCTGATGGCAGTGAATTTGATAGATTAGACTATTTGGCACACTCTATCAGCATACCTACAGGAAATTCATTAAGCTGGAAAGTAGATAATACCGAATATCTGAAAATAGAGAATAATCAGGTAACTCTTTTAAAACGTCCGACAGACGAGTTGGTATCTGGTACACTAACAGCTTCTTTGGGGGACATGAATTATAGTTATCCTTTGAGTATTACAGCCGATTTAGGAGGTGACGGTTCAGAAGGTAATCCGTATCAAATTAAAACAGCTAAACAATTCAGCTACTTTGCAACAATGGTTGCAGGAGGTGAAACTTATGAAGGCAAGTACTTCAAACTGATCAACGATTTGGATATGCAGGGAAATAAATCTACCCCTTCAATACCTGTAGGCGCTAAAGACAATCCATTCCAGGGAACATTCGACGGAAATAAAAAAGTAATCGACAATTTTTATTATTCTACTGAAACAACAAGTGCCGCCGGATTATTCAGCTATGTAGGTATAAACGGGACTATAAAAGATCTGACGCTCGGGGCAGGTTCCTATATCAACGGCTCAATGTCAATCGGAGGGATTGTTGGCCAGCTTGGAGGAGTTGTTTATAATTGCAGTAACTACGCCGCAATTTTTGGTATAACAGGTGTTGGTGGCATTGCAGGAGGTTCCGAATACGGAGCTAATGATGGTAAAATATACAACTGCTATAATGCAGGTAAGATCAATTCAACCCGCGGAAACGTAGGTGGTATCATGGGGAATAACTCAGCTTTGAGTATCAATAAGTGTTATAACTTCGGTTACGTGCTTGTTGATGGAACAGGAACTAACCCAACACAGGCCGGAGGTATCCTGGGGTATACCTCAAAACCGGTTTCCGATTGTATCAATTATGGGGTAGTAGCCCACTTATTTGTAGACGCTGCTACAGGAAATACTAAATCGGTAGCCGGAGGTATCATAGGCAGAACCGGAGGAAGTAAAGCAGCACCTGCCATCTTAAAAGACTGTATCAATGTAGGTAGTGTTATTGTCACAGCACGGGGTGTAGCCGGAGCTATCGCAGGTACAATGGCTGCAAGTGATGTTCTGGAAAATTGTTATTATGACTCTCAAATGTGTACAAACGGTTTAGTTGCTGAAGGAGCAACCGCAGTATCAACTCTTGACCTTACTAACGGGACAGCGCTTAAAGATATGAGTGCCGATACATGGAGATTTGCCAATGAACAATATCCTACCTTGAAAGATTTTGCTGAGACCGATGCTGCCAAACTTGCTGCAACCCCGGTTTATCTGGCCACAGGCAATAATTTCAGTACAATAAGCAAAAGCTTTAAAGTAGGCGGAAGCAATGAAACAGTCTGGACTTCAGACAATACCACAGTAGCTGCAATCAACGGCAAAGAGGTTACAATCACACTTCCGGATGAAACAACCCAATGCAACCTGACGGCAACCTACAAAAACAATAGTAAAACCGTATGCCTTTTTGTACTCGATAAGGAAACAGGTACAGGTATTGAAAAGATGGCAGTACAAACAGCATTCACTGTTTATGCCAACGAAGAAATATTGACTGTAGAAAATGCCGCTAACACTTATATTCGTATCTTTGATGCCAGTGGAAAAGTCTGTTTACAGAAAGAAATTATAAATAACATAGATAATATACAGGTACCTTCTGCCGGATTATACATTGTAAAAATCACAAAAGACCAGGTATCCTATACAACAAAAGTTGTAATCGAATAATATTCTCTCTCTCTTTATCTAACAAAAAAGAGAAACCACCTAAAGACATCTGTATAAAAACAGGTCTTTAGGTGGTTTTATAAACTATCCGGAACTAATTTTCAATAAATCCTTGTTATTGAAAAAAAGGCCTCTAAAATACACCAATTTATACTACAAGACGAATAAAAGCACAGTATATCATCACATTAACAACAAAAACACAAGAAAAATAATTGTATTTTCATTTTTTATGTTTTTCTTTGTTACGGAATGATGATATATTAGTTTCTCGATTTCTATTACAAGGTTTTACTTCGTTTGAAAAACGCATTTGTAAACTCTCTGTCGTTTTAATCTTTTTATTATCAATCATCTTCCCGAGAGTTTTATTTCATTATTTATTTTTTATCACTTTCACTATGAACATTTATGTTGGAAACCTTAACTACCGCGTTAAGGAGGCAGATTTGCAACAAGTCATGGAAGACTACGGAACAGTATCTTCAGTAAAAGTTATTATGGATCGCGAAACCGGCAGATCAAAAGGTTTTGCTTTTATTGAAATGGAAGACGATGCTGCTGCTTCAAAAGCTATCGCCGAACTGAATGGCGCAGAATACCACGGTCGTACAATGGTGGTTAAAGAGGCAAGACCCAAATTCTAACAAAAGGAAAAAATGAAATGGCCTTCCGATATACTAAGTGTTGTCGGAAGGTTCTTTCTTTAACAGATTTATCTATATGAAATATCCACAAGACATCGTGATAGAAGAAATCACTGAGAACAAAGAAGCTTTCATCGAATTACTGCTGATAGCAGATCCTTCAGTGGACATGATAACGAAATATCTCAGCAAGGGACATTTATTTACTATGCAGGTAAAAAAAGAGGTTGTATGCGCAGTTGTAGTTGTATCGGATGGGGTCACAGCAGAAATAAAAAATCTGGTTACCCATCCCGATCATTTAAGGAAAGGATATGCCAGCCATATGATCTCCTTTATTATCAATTATTTCCAGGGAACTCCTGAAATCATTGTTGGTACGGGAAGCACCGGTATACCCGAACGGGAATTCTACCAATTGGCATTTTACCGGAAATGCGGCTTTGTTAATTCACACATTATCAGGAACTTCTTCGTTGACAACTATCCCGAACCTATATTCGAAGACAACGGCGAACAATGTATAGATATGGTTTATTTGAAGTACCTCCCGGATAAAAAAGACTAATCTTTCTCTAACTGGAAGTCTTTACGACGAAGCACAAAGCTGTTACTCAGGTATTTTTCACGAACAATCTTATTCGCTGCAAGTTCCTCTGGAGTTCCCTGAAAAAGAATCTTTCCTTCAAACAGAAGATAGGCACGATCTGTTATACTCAACGTCTCCTGCACATTATGGTCAGTAATAAGAATACCGATATTCTTGTCTTTTAGTTTCCAGACAATTTGCTGAATATCTTCTACTGCAATAGGATCTACTCCGGCAAAAGGTTCATCAAGCATAATAAACTTAGGGTCAATAGCCAAACAACGGGCTATTTCCGTACGACGGCGCTCTCCTCCCGAAAGTTGATTTCCTTTATTCTTACGCACTTTCTGCAGACGAAACTCGGCAATCAGGCTCTCCAGCTTTTCTTTCTGATATTCTTTCGGTTTGTTTGTCATTTCAAGCACAGAAGCAATGTTATCTTCCACACTCATCTGACGAAATACGGAAGCCTCCTGTGCCAAATAACCAATACCGGTTTGCGCACGCTTATACACCGGATATTTTGTTATTTCAAGATCATCGAGAAAGATACGGCCCTCATTAGGAGTAATCAGGCCTACGGTCATATAGAATGAGGTAGTCTTACCAGCACCGTTCGGTCCCAGCAAACCTACGATTTCACCTTGCTTCACATTAATGGAAACATGGCTAACCACAGTTCTCTTACCGTACTTTTTTACCAGGTCCTCCGTACGAAGTACCATCTTGCTTTCTTCCATATCTTTGTTATTTTGCGGCAAATGTAGCAAAAATAAGCCGAAAAAACGTACATTTGCAGACAAATATACGAAGTTATGATCAAAGCATTAAGAACGGTTGGGAGATATATGGTGCTGATGGGACGCACTTTCTCGCGGCCTGAACGTATGAGAATGTTCTTCCGTCAATATCTCAATGAGATAGAACAACTAGGGGTGAACTCTATTGGAATCGTACTGCTGATTTCATTTTTCATAGGAGCGGTTATCACCATACAAATCAAGCTGAATATCGAAAGCCCCTGGATGCCTCGTTGGACAGTGGGTTACGTGACCCGCGAAATCATGTTACTGGAATTCTCCTCCTCTATCATGTGTTTGATACTGGCCGGTAAAGTGGGTTCTAATATTGCCTCTGAATTAGGGACAATGCGTGTAACACAGCAAATAGATGCCCTCGAAATAATGGGAGTAAACTCTGCTAACTACCTGATACTTCCCAAAATAGCAGCAATGGTGACAACCATTCCGATTCTGGTAACGTTTAGTATTTTTGCCGGTATCATCGGTGCCTTTGCCACCTGTTGGTTTGGAGGCATTATGACTGCTACCAATTTAGAGTATGGTTTGCAATATATGTTTGTGGAATGGTTTGTGTGGTGCGGTATTATAAAATCGTTATTCTTTGCATTTATCATTGCCAGCGTATCTTCTTTCTTCGGCTATACGGTAGAGGGTGGTTCGATAGCTGTAGGAAAAGCATCTACGGACTCTGTAGTTTCCAGTAGCGTACTAATCTTATTTGCCGACTTGATATTAACTAAACTTTTAATGGGATGATTGAAGTAAAAAGGCTCTATAAGTCATTCGAGGACAAAGCGGTATTGAAAGATATCAATGCCACCTTCGAAAATGGAAAGACTAATCTGATTATTGGTCAGAGTGGTTCGGGAAAGACTGTATTGATGAAATGTATCGTTGGTTTGCTTGTCCCGGAAAAAGGAGAGTTATTATACGACCATCGTAACTTTCTGACCATGGGAAAGAAAGAAAAAAAGATGCTCCGCCGTGAAATGGGCATGATATTCCAGAGTGCTGCTTTATTCGATTCCATGTCTGTATTGGACAATGTAATGTTCCCGCTGAATATGTTTAGCAATGATACGGTACGGGACCGTACCAAACGTGCAATGTTTTGCTTGGACCGTGTAAATCTGACAGAAGCTAAAGATAAATATCCGGGAGAAATCAGTGGAGGTATGCAAAAACGTGTAGCCATTGCAAGGGCTATTGCACTAAATCCTCAGTATCTGTTTTGCGATGAGCCCAACTCTGGTCTTGACCCCAAAACCTCATTGGTAATTGACGATCTCATACATGACATTACCCGCGAATATAATATGACCACCATCATCAATACACATGACATGAACTCCGTTATGGGTATTGGAGAGAAGATTATTTATATTTATGAAGGTACAAAAGAGTGGGAAGGTACAAAAGACGACATTTTTACATCGACCAATAAACGTTTGAACGATTTTATCTTCGCTTCCGACTTACTCCGTAAAGTGAAAGATGTAGAAATACAAAACATAGAAGGTTAAACACAGTACACAGTATAAGAAAGGGCGCACTCACTTCAGAATGCGCCCTTCTTAATTGTAAAAACCAGTTAATAGAATTGACATATATCATCACGACATATTGACTGTCCCTTTTCTTTATAAAACTCTAAAAGAGAGTATTTCAATTACCGCTTCAAAGATAGTCGAAAATTCATACAGAAACATCACTGAAAACCGTGACAAAAGAAAAAATCAATTTACACAATATGAATCCATCCTTGAGCCATAGCCTTTACTACCATATCGATAGCATTCTTTGCATTAAATTTCTGAATCAACCTTCTACGGAATGTTTCAACAGTATTCTCCGTGATCTTCAATCGTCCAGCAATCTCATGCGTACAAAGTCCCTCAGCCACTGCCTGGAGTACTTCTATTTCACGCTTAGTAGGTACGTCTTTAGGGTGTATCTGTGAAGATGTATGTCCCAATTTCTTACGTATCCTCTCAAACCGTGGACAAGTATAGGCTTCACCCCGTAACACACTCTTCACTGCATTTTCTACTTCAATTGAATCGGAGGCCTTTAAAATTACAGAATTCACTCCTTGCCGAACAAGCCTGTTAATATACCATATTTCTTCATGCATCGTATTTACAATAATACGTGCATCTTCATTGAGCTCACGAATCATATCTATCAATTCAAATCCAGATACATCGGGAAGGCCAACATCCAAAATATAAATATCATAATCACGTTCAGCTATTAATCCAACAGCTTCCTCACCAGTTGTTACAGCATTTGCTACCACAACTTCAGGAAGCCGTTTAAGAATATGACATATTCCCTCCAAGATTAATGCATGATCATCAACCAGCAAAATCTCCGCTTTCTCTACCATACTATTTTATTGTCTGTTGCTATTTTTGACAAATATAAATATTATCATTAGAAAAATGAAGATATTGCATTATTTATTTCACATTATTTCTGACGAATATAAATATTTACAGGAGTTCCGGTCAGATTCCACTTCTCACGCATTTTGTTCTCAAGGAATCGCTTATATGGTTCTTTAATATACTGCGGCAGATTAGCAAAAAACACAAAAGAGGGCACCTGCGTATTAGGCAATTGAGTAATATACTTAATCTTTATGTATTTCCCTTTTATTGCAGGAGGTGGATAAGCTTCTATCAATGGAAGCAATTCTTCATTCAGACGCGCAGTAGGTATCTTTATAGTCCTGTTTTCATAAACTGCACGTGCTTCTTCAAGTACTTTTAAAATACGCTGTTTGGTCAATGCAGAAGCAAATATAATAGGAAAATCCACAAAAGGAGCAAAACGAGTACGGATAGCTTCTTCAAACGTTTTCATTACTTTTGCTGTTTTATCCTCTACCAAATCCCACTTATTCACAACAACGACAAGTCCTTTCTGATTCTTCTGGATTAAAGAAAATATATTCAGATCCTGACTCTCTATACCACGGGTTGCATCAACCATAAGAATACATACATCCGCATTTTCTATGGAACGGATAGAACGTACAACCGAGTAATATTCCAAATCTTCATTGACCTTATTTTTCTTACGAATACCTGCTGTATCGACAAGATAAAAGTCAAAACCAAACTTATTATAACGAGTATAGATTGAATCACGAGTCGTACCGGCTATTTCAGTAACAATATTACGCTCTTCACCAATAAAAGCGTTAACAATAGACGACTTTCCTGCATTCGGACGGCCTACTACAGCAAAACGAGGAATATCGTCATCCAGAATCTCAGCTGACTCCTTCTTAAATTTACTAACAATAAGATCCATCAGGTCTCCTGTACCACTACCGGTCATAGCTGAAATACAGTAAGGATCACCCAGTCCCAAACGATAAAATTCAGGAGCATTATACTGTAAGTCATGATTGTCTGTTTTATTGGCCACCATAATTACCGGACTTTTCGCACGACGCAAAATCGCTGCTACTTGCATATCCAGATCAGTAATACCATTCATCACATCCACCACAAACAGTATTACATCAGCTTCGTCAACTGCCATCAATACCTGTTTACGAATTTCTTCTTCAAATATATCATCTGAGTTGACAACCCAACCGCCGGTATCAACTACTGAGAATTCACGACCCAGCCATTCCGACTTGCCATATTGTCTGTCACGGGTTGTACCCGCTTCATCATTTACGATTGCCTGACGAGTCTTTGTCAAGCGATTAAATAAAGTTGACTTTCCCACATTGGGGCGTCCAACAATTGCAACTAAATTTCCCATAGTTCACGTGTTGTTTTTGCGACTATCACAGTCGTATGAATATTTTCTTAATCCAACTGATAACCAAAGTTGCGCAATTCCTTATCCGAACTACGCCAGTCTTTATCCACCTTTACGTATGTCTCCAGGAAAACAGTCTTCCCAAAGAAACGTTCCAGATCCCGACGAGCTTCAGTAGCCACTTTCTTTAAAGCTTTTCCCTGCTTTCCGATAATAATCCCTTTTTGAGAATCTCGCTCCACATAGATTATCGCACGGATATGTATCATCTTCGCCTCTTCCTTAAACTCTTCCACAACAACCTCTACCGCATAAGGTATCTCCTTGTCATAATACAGAAGAATCTTCTCACGAATAATCTCGTTTACAAAAAAACGAGCCGGCTTATCAGTCCATTGATCTTTTTCAAAATAAGGCGGAGAATCCGGCAATAATTCCTTTATTCGCTTCATCACATAATCCACATTGAATTTTGACGTTGCCGAGATAGGAATAATCTCAGCTTGCGGAAGTAAAGTTTTCCAGTCTTCTACAAGTTCAACGAGCTTCTCCTGATCTGTTAAGTCTATTTTATTAATAAGTAGCAACACCGGAACTGTCATCTGACGCACTTTCTCAACAAACTCATTATTTTTATCAGGAGTCTCTATCACATCCGTCACATAAAGCAATATATCCGCATCGGTCAATGCCGAAGTAGAAAAATTCAGCATAGACTCCTGCAACTTATAGTTTGGTTTCAGAACTCCCGGAGTATCGGAAAAAACAATTTGCATATCATCCGTATTATAGATACCCATAATACGATGACGAGTCGTTTGTGCCTTAAAGGTAGCAATAGAAACACGCTCCCCCACTAACACATTCATCAATGTCGACTTTCCGACATTCGGATTACCTACTATATTAACAAAACCTGCTTTATGCATCGCCTTTCATTTATTGATTTAGACAAAAAAACGCATCGAATCGAAATAAGATGCGTTTTATGTGTTATATTTTAGTAACATTTGTTACTATTCCTTCTTTCCATCATAACCCCACTTCACGTAAACAGCTCCCCAGGTAAAACCTGCACCGAATGCGGTAAAGATTAAGTTATCGCCTTTCTTTAGTTTATCTTCATAATCCCAGATACAAAGAGGCAGAGTACCAGCACTGGTATTACCATATCTGTCTATATTGATTAAAACCTTTTCAATCGGAAGCTCCAAACGATGAGCCACTGCGTCAATAATACGCATATTAGCCTGATGAGGAATTACCCAATTAATATTATCTTTATTCAGACCATTCCGCTCAGCAATAGCAGCACAACTATCAGACATATTTGAAACAGCATATTTAAATACGGTTCTACCTTCCTGATAGATATAATGCATATGGTTGTCTACAGTAAAATAAGAAGGGGGACAAACAGAACCACCCGCTTTCATATGGAGAAACGGCAAACCTTTACCGTCTGTTCTCAACAGAGAATCCATAACACCAAGCTCTTCAGTAGTTGGTTCCATCATAAAAGCAGCTGCACCGTCTCCAAAGATAGGACATGTAGCACGTTCCGTGTAATCTACCATCGATGACATTTTATCTGCTCCTACGAGAATCACCTTCTTATACCTTCCTGAACGGATATAATTGGCTGCAGTTTCTATTGCAAACAAGAAACCACTACAAGCAGCTTGTAAGTCAAAAGCAAATGCATTTTTTAATCCGAGTTTATCACAAAGAATAGAAGCTGTGGAAGGAAAGTGATAGTCAGCTGTAGTAGTAGCAACAATAACCAAATCAATGTCATCAGGATTAGCACCGGTCTTCTGCATTAACTGTCTGCAGGCCTTACGAGCCATATAAGAGGTACCTAATCCTTCTTCATTCAGAATTCGTCTTTCTCTTACCCCGATACGAGTCATAATCCACTCGTCGTTTGTATCTACCATCTTTGATATCTCGTCATTAGTCAAGACATAATCAGGTACATATCCACCGACTCCTGTAATTACTGCGTTTATTTTTTCCATCAATTCAAATTTAATTTAGCAATACTTATAATACTTAAAGCAGCCCGAGAGCAAGCTCCCTGGCTGTTTATTTAAGTATAAGTCTATTCAGACTGTACTATAATTTATACAGCTGCTTCTTTTTCGATAGCGAGTTTACCTCTGTAATAGCCGCAAGCGCCACATACAGTGTGATAAACGTGCCATTCTCCACAATTCGGGCAAATAGCTAATGTAGGAACCACTGCCTTATCGTGAGTTCTTCTCTTTGCAGTTCTTGTTTTTGATTGTCTTCTCTTAGGATGTGCCATTTTTCTTTAAACTTTAATTATTATCTAATATTTTTTTTAATTCATTCCATCGAGGATCTATTTGTTCCTCTGTCTCTTCTTCCACAACGACATCTTCTCCTCCGGCAGATTCATACGAATCTTCGCTGTCGTCATCGGCATTAGTTCTTAAATGTTTACTTAGCTTACTTGTCACCGCTTTATTACATTTTCCGGGAGCATGTACATGCTTCATCGGAATAGATAAAGCTATAAATTCATACATGAACCATGCCACATTGATCTCTCCTTCTTCTTCCGGAATCACAATGAGGTTATCACCTTCTTCTGCATATTCATGACCAAATTTCACCATCAACTTATCAGAAGAACTAACAGGCTGTTCCATTTCATCCAGACAACGGTCACACGGCACCCATACCATACCATCGGTCTGGAAACTCAGTTCAAAAGCACGAGATGTTCTCTTTACAGTTAATTCCACATTAACCTTACCTTTCTGAACCTCAGGGCCATCAATGTGAGTGAAATAAAGATTATCCAGTACAAACTCATACTTAACAGAGTCTGACTGCATTCCTTTCAAATCAATTTTGTATTTATCAAACTTTCCCAAAGCTTTACTTTTTTAATCGTTGCAAAGGTACAAAAAAAGCCTAAATATTCTGTTCTTCACCAGTTATTTTCCGATTTAGGACAATTAGATGGACAGAATTCGGGCGACAAAGATACAAATAATAATCCTCATAACACACAAATCATCAGTAAATATTCACTTTTTAAGTTCTATTCTAAATACTGTACCTTTATTTAGTTCGGATTGTTTCACAAAAATACGCCCGGAGTGATACTCTTCAACGATTCTACGAGCCAATGACAAGCCAAGACCCCATCCTCTTTTTTTAGTTGTATAGCCCGGCGTAAAGACTGTTTGATGTTTACTTTTTATAATTCCTTTTCCCGTATCCTCTACATCAATGTACCAGCGATTGGAAGAGTCCGTGACTGAGATGGTAATTCTTCCTACACCATCCATAGCATCTATCGCATTTTTACACAAATTTTCTATTACCCAACCAAATAAAGAAGCATTCAAAGGAAGAGTTACTGACGTCTCCGGCAAGTGAGTAACAATTTTCACTTTATCTGAGGTACGATGTGCTATATATTCAGTCACCTCTTTTAATAGTATCCGCAAATCAACTTCCTCCATTTCTGGCGCGGAACCAATTTTAGAGAAACGATTAGCAATCATCTGCAAACGGGCTACATCTTCAGCCATGCAAGGAATAAGACCATCCGAAGGGTATTCACTCTTTAATAATTCCGTCCAGGCCATAAGAGAAGAAATAGGGGTTCCTAACTGGTGAGCCGTCTCCTTAGAAAGCCCAACCCAAACTTTATTCTGTTCAGCCTTTTTAGAACTAAGTAAAGCAAAAATAGCTACCAATACAAATATCAGAACAACTCCTAACTGCACATAAGGATAAACAGAAAGCCGGGTCAGCATCAGAGAATCTTCATAGTAAACATCTATATAATCACTCCCTGGAGACAAATTAATACGGATCACACTTCCATATTGCTTCAAATGCTCCAACCGTTTATATAAAAAGGAAACAGAGTCATTGGAAGCAACGTCTATATTACGATAGGTTTGGATATCTCCTGCTTCCCCTACTACGATTACAGGAATCGTATTATTAGCATTCAGTACCTTCAACACCAGATTAAGGTCAGTCTTTTCATCAGCTGTATTAAAAGCACGCATGGCTTCCGCCCAAACCTCCATCCTAAGCCTTTCTTCCATTGAAAGATCTCTAACCAACTGATGAGAAATGTACAAAGAAGCCACGGCTATAACTATAGCAGAAAGAACTAGCACAACCTTTATTCGTCGAATATCAATAAATTGCATATAAATATAGATTTACTAATATATAACGTCCTATCGCTCTTTATATTGTACTTCCCACACTGGGAAGTTCTCCAGGCTGTGTTTACGTTGGTTCCCCACAGATTGGCACCGAGTTTCACAGGGGCACAGAAACTTTCACCACCGAGTTTCACAGAGAAACACAGAGTATTGATTATCCTTCATAAACAGAATAAACAAGAATACGGCTTATTCCTCTGTGAAACTCAGCGGTGAATAAAACAAAAGAATCCCCCTTCCATCAATCATCTTGACGAAAGGGGGATTCAAAAAACGGCGACTACCTACTCTCCCACTGTTACGCAGTACCATCGGCGTGATCAGGCTTAACTTCTCTGTTCGGAATGGGAAGAGGTGGAACCCTGATGCTATAGTCACCTGAAGAAGGTAGACATGTGTACAAAAAGCAATTCAGTCAAAAAGAACTAAACGTATATATAAACCATACAAAAAGGAAAGAAAACAAAAGTCAACGGGCAATTAGTAAGGCTCGGCTATGATATTACTACCTTTACACCTGCCTCCTATCAACGTCATCGTCTATGACGACCCTAAGAAATCTAATCTTGTGGCTGGCTTCGTACTTAGATGCTTTCAGCACTTATCCAATCCCGACTTAGATACCCAGCAATGCACCTGGCGGCACAACTGGTAAACCAGCGGTCAGTCCAACACGGTCCTCTCGTACTAGTGTCAGAGCCACGCAAATTTCATACGCCCACGATAGATAGAGACCGAACTGTCTCACGACGTTCTGAACCCAGCTCGCGTGCCACTTTAATGGGCGAACAGCCCAACCCTTGGGACCTTCTCCAGCCCCAGGATGTGACGAGCCGACATCGAGGTGCCAAACCCCTCCGTCGATATGAGCTCTTGGGAGGGATCAGCCTGTTATCCCCGGAGTACCTTTTATCCTTTGAGCGATGTCCCTTCCATGCGGAAACACCGGATCACTATGCTCTAGTTTCCTACCTGATCGACTTGTGGGTCTCCCAGTCAAGCGCCCTTATGCCATTACACTCTACCGCCGGTTACCAATCGGCGTGAGGGCACCTTTAGAAGCCTCCGTTACACTTTTGGAGGCGACCACCCCAGTCAAACTACCCACCAAACAGTGTCCTCGTAACAACGAGTTAGAACTCAAATAATCAAAGGGCCGTATTTCAACAGCGACTCCACAAATACTGGCGTACCTGCTTCAAAGTCTCCGGCCTATCCTACACATCAATTACCCAAATTCAATGTTAAGCTATAGTAAAGGTTCACGGGGTCTTTTCGTCCCATCGCGGGTAATCGGCATCTTCACCGATACTACAATTTCACTGAGCTCACGGTTGAGACAGTGTCCAGATCATTACACCATTCGTGCAGGTCGGAACTTACCCGACAAGGAATTTCGCTACCTTAGGACCGTTATAGTTACGGCCGCCGTTTACTGGGGCTTCAATTCAATGCTTCTCTTGCGATGACATCTCCTCTTAACCTTCCAGCACCGGGCAGGTGTCAGGCTGTATACGTGATCTTTCAATTTTGCACAGCCCTGTGTTTTTGTTAAACAGTTGCCTGGACCTATTCTCTGCGCCCCGCCATCACTGACGGGGACCCTTTATCCCGAAGTTACAGGGTCAATTTGCCTAGTTCCTTAACCGTGATTCACTCAAGCGCCTTAGTATATTCAACCCGACTACGTGTGTCCGTTTACGGTACGGGTACCTTTAAGATTAAGTTTAGCGGATTTTCTTGGGAGTATGTTTACACGCACTATTGGATTGTTCAGAAGAACGCTCCATACTATCAGGTTCGACTCTTGCGGTGGATTTGCCTGCCGCAATCAACATCTACACCCTTTAACGAACTATTCCGTCAGTTCGCGGCGCTGTCACGCCTCCGTCTCCACGTCACTCCTAAAGGTAGTACAGGAATATTAACCTGTTCTGCCATCGGCATCACCGTTCGGCTGAGCCTTAGGACCCGACTAACCCTGATCCGATTAGCGTTGATCAGGAAACCTTAGTCTTTCGGCGAGGGGGTTTCTCACCCCCTTTATCGTTACTTATACCTACATTTGCTTTTCCACACGCTCCAGCATACCTGACGGTACACCTTCAACGCAGAGTGGAATGCTCCCCTACCGATCATTACTGATCCCATAGCTTCGGTAAAACACTTGATGCCCGATTATTATCCACGCCAAACTCCTCGACTAGTGAGCTGTTACGCACTCTTTAAATGAATGGCTGCTTCCAAGCCAACATCCTAGCTGTCTTAGCAATCTGACTTCGTTAGTTCAACTTAGTGTTTATTTGGGGACCTTAGCTGATGGTCTGGATTCTTCTCCTTTCGGACATGGACCTTAGCACCCATGCCCTCACTCCTGTGATTGAACTAATGCGCATTCGGAGTTTATCAAGACTTGATAGGCGGCGAAGCCCTCGCATCTTATCAGTCGCTCTACCTCACATTAGTAATTCACAAGGCTGCACCTAAATGCATTTCGGGGAGTACGAGCTATCTCCAAGTTTGATTAGCCTTTCACCCCCACCCTCAGGTCATCCGGAAGCTTTTCAACGCTTATCGGTTCGGTCCTCCAGTTAGTGTTACCTAACCTTCAACCTGCCCAAGGGTAGATCACTTGGTTTCGCGTCTACTCCTTCCGACTATAACGCCCTGTTCAGACTCGCTTTCGCTTCGGCTGCACGTCTTCAGACGCTTAACCTTGCCGGAAAAAGTAACTCGTAGGTTCATTATGCAAAAGGCACGCCGTCACAACAAAAAGCTGCTCCGACCGCTTGTAGGCGCACGGTTTCAGGGACTATTTCACTCTTCTATTCGAAGTGCTTTTCACCTTTCCTTCACAGTACTGGTTCGCTATCGGTCTCTCGGGAGTATTTAGCCTTACCGGATGGTCCCGGCAGATTCACGCAGAATTCCTCGTGCTCCGCGCTACTCAGGATACCACTAGGGTTCAGATGGCTTCGTGTACAGGGTTATCACCGTCTATGACTGAACTTTCCAGATCATTCCACTCACCAACTTTCGTCCCAAAACGTGGTCCTACAACCCCAATTATGCCGTAACATAATTGGTTTGGGCTATTCCCCGTTCGCTCGCCACTACTAGGGGAATCATTATTTATTTTCTTTTCCTGCAGGTACTAAGATGTTTCAGTTCCCTGCGTTAGCCTACTGCAGTGCAGTATAATTGGTCTTCAACCAATTGGGTTGTCCCATTCGGAAATCCGCGGATCAAAGGTCATTTGCACCTACCCGCAGCTTATCGCAGCTTATCACGTCCTTCATCGCCTCCGAGAGCCAAGGCATCCGCCATGCGCCCTTTCTTACTTTCATTATCTTGCCTTTATACTGTTAAAACAACAGCGTACGGTTCGATATATACTTTTAGCTCTTTACTAAATTTACTTTTTTTATGTACAACATGTCAAAGATCGTTTCTTTTTAGTTTGTCAGTTTGTCTGTTCATTAGGTCGTAAGTTTTAAAACTTACCAACTCAGAAACATATAAACTCAAAAACCTAAAGAGAGTGGAGAATAACGGATTCGAACCGTTGACCCTCTGCGTGCAAGGCAGATGCTCTAGCCAGCTGAGCTAATCCCCCTTCGAAGAATTGAGAAGAAAGAATCAAGAACGACTTAATCACAAGGATTTATCATTTTCAACTTTCAATTGTCAATTCGAGAAGTAGTCCCAGGCAGAGTTGAACTGCCGACCTCTACATTATCAGTGTAGCGCTCTAACCAACTGAGCTATAGGACTAGTTCAAACTGAGCCTATTATTAGACCCGGCTTCTGTTTTCTCTTGTTTATCTCTATCTATACTTCTATAGATGGTTGATCTATATCTATAAATAAACAAGTACCAGTAGTACAGTTAGAACCTTAATAAAGTCATATGTCTTTAATTGTATGAACAATCAGAGTTGAATTGTCAACTGTCAATTGTCAACTGTCAATTAAAATCGCGGTATCGCTCCAGAAAGGAGGTGTTCCAGCCGCACCTTCCGGTACGGCTACCTTGTTACGACTTAGCCCCAGTCACCAGTTTTACCCTAGGACGCTCCTTGCGGTTACGTACTTCAGGTACCCCCGGCTCCCATGGCTTGACGGGCGGTGTGTACAAGGCCCGGGAACGTATTCACCGCGCCGTGGCTGATGCGCGATTACTAGCGAATCCAGCTTCACGAAGTCGGGTTGCAGACTTCGATCCGAACTGAGAGAGGCTTTTGGGATTAGCATCACGTCGCCGTGTAGCTGCCTTCTGTACCCCCCATTGTAACACGTGTGTAGCCCCGGACGTAAGGGCCGTGCTGATTTGACGTCATCCCCACCTTCCTCACATCTTACGACGGCAGTCTCTCTAGAGTCCTCAGCATGACCTGTTAGTAACTAAAGATAAGGGTTGCGCTCGTTATGGCACTTAAGCCGACACCTCACGGCACGAGCTGACGACAACCATGCAGCACCTTCACATTTGCCTTACGGCTGTTGGGTTTCCCCAACATTCAAATGCAATTTAAGCCCGGGTAAGGTTCCTCGCGTATCATCGAATTAAACCACATGTTCCTCCGCTTGTGCGGGCCCCCGTCAATTCCTTTGAGTTTCACCGTTGCCGGCGTACTCCCCAGGTGGAATACTTAATGCTTTCGCTTGGCCGCTTGCTGTATATCGCAAACAGCGAGTATTCATCGTTTACTGTGTGGACTACCAGGGTATCTAATCCTGTTTGATACCCACACTTTCGAGCCTCAGTGTCAGTAACAGTCCAGTGAGCTGCCTTCGCAATCGGAGTTCTTCGTGATATCTAAGCATTTCACCGCTACACCACGAATTCCGCCCACCTCTACTGTACTCAAGACACACAGTATCAACTGCAATTTTACGGTTGAGCCGCAAACTTTCACAACTGACTTACATGTCCACCTACGCTCCCTTTAAACCCAATAAATCCGGATAACGCTCGGATCCTCCGTATTACCGCGGCTGCTGGCACGGAGTTAGCCGATCCTTATTCATAGGGTACATACAAAAAGCCACACGTGGCTCACTTTATTCCCCTATAAAAGAAGTTTACAACCCATAGGGCAGTCATCCTTCACGCTACTTGGCTGGTTCAGGCTCTCGCCCATTGACCAATATTCCTCACTGCTGCCTCCCGTAGGAGTTTGGACCGTGTCTCAGTTCCAATGTGGGGGACCTTCCTCTCAGAACCCCTATCCATCGAAGGTTTGGTGGGCCGTTACCCCGCCAACTGCCTAATGGAACGCATCCCCATCTTTTACCGAAATTCTTTAATAATAATCCCATGCGGAAATATTATGCCATCGGGTATTAATCTTTCTTTCGAAAGCCTATCCCCGAGTAAAAGGCAGGTTGGATACGTGTTACTCACCCGTGCGCCGGTCGCCAGCAATGTATTGCTACATCCTGATGCCCCTCGACTTGCATGTGTTAAGCCTGTAGCTAGCGTTCATCCTGAGCCAGGATCAAACTCTTCATTGTAAAAGTATTGTTGATTTACTATTAGACGATTGACAATTTACAACTGAAATTACCAAAAGACAATAGCAAAGTCGTTGCTCTGTTCAGGATACCGTTATTTATTGACCTTATTTCAAATACCTATATATATAAGTATTGACGGTTCTAATTTCTCAAAACATTTTATTGTTTTGGACTTGTACTACTTGTATTGTTTATCAATTTTTCAAAGAACGCTTCGTTTTTAAAATCGCTTCGTTTCAAAAGCGGGTGCAAAGGTAAAGGACTTTTTTATAACTACCAAATGTTTTGGGAAGTTTTTTTAGTTTTTTTTTCCGAGGATTCTCTAACAGCTCTCTTGCGAAAGGAGAAAAAACCTACAAAGAAAAAACGCCTTTTCATTTGCGAATCGGACTGCAAAGATAAGAACTTTTAAACTTTAAAACCAAATCTTTTCAGAAGTTTTTTTTGTTTATTCATTATCCGGTAATCCGCGCTTTCAATATGTCAATCTTAAAAGGCTTAGCTCCTCTGGCTAAGCGGATGCAAAAGTAGACCTTTTTACAATATAAGCAAAATATATCAGGAATTATTTTAGAATAAAAAGAAATCTTTTTTGTAAGACGCTGATTTGCAAAGGTGTTGTAAAACATAAAAAAAGAAACAGGGAAAGAAAGAGAAAAAGAGGAACACATTATAATATATACGCGCGCATATGAATGCGCGAGAGAGAAAAAAACAAAGAAGGATAAAAAGGAAAGAGGAAGAAGGAGATACTTAAGATGAAACGGGAGAGATTTTGACAAAACAGGAAGGAAGAGGCAGGGAGAGAGAAAGGGGATGTAAAATATTGGAAACAAGCGGAGAGAGACTTGTAGAGAAACAGGCAGATCATCGTAGAGAAACGGGGCGATCTCCGTAGAGAAACGGGGCGTTTCTCGTAGAGGAAAAAACAAAAAGATAATTGATTGAAAACCAGATAATTACAAAACACAAGATTGTACACTTATTTTATTAAGAAACAAGAGGAAAGGGAGGAAAACAAAAAGAAACAAAAATGAAAAATAAAGACATATATTAACAAAATTAGAATATAAACAGAATAAGCCATATTAATACCATCTATATACAACGCCTCTCTATTTCTCTTTTTTAAAACAATTATAGTAATCTCACAAAAGCACAACTATTTAAGTTATAAAAGTGAAGCCGAACAAAAAGAAAAATAACTTCATATTCGACAGTCAATTTAAAAGACATACATCTTCAAACTGAAAAAACAGTTATGAAAGAATATATGAAAAAGAAAAAATGATCCGAAAAAGAAATCAACAAGAATACTTGTAAAGTGAAAATGAAGAAAGGAAAATATAAATAGATTACTCTATACTTTTATAATCCACAGACAGTACAAAACATCTTATAAAAAGAAAGTTATGTCCGTATTCCCCATTTTTATATCCCTCCATATAGAGAAATACGAAACTATTTCAGCTCAAACGAAAGAAAATCTTTCTTTTTTCGTATTTTTGTCCCAATATGCACGCTTCTACGCAGAAGCCAAGAAGAATAACTGAATAAATGAAAGTAATAGACCTCATACATAGCAACGAGAAAACAGCTTTTTCTTTTGAAATCCTCCCCCCTCTGAAAGGTACAGGGATTGAGAAATTATGCCGGGATATTGATACATTGCGTGAATTCGACCCTAAATATATCAATATAACAACACACCGGAGTGAATATGTGTACAAAGATCTGGGTAACGGATTGTTTCAGCGTAACAAACTTAGAAGACGTCCGGGAACAGTAGCCGTAGCCGCTGCCATTCAGAATAAATACAATATCACGGTAGTCCCACACCTTTTATGTAGTGGCTTTACCCGTGAAGAGACAGAATATGTACTGCTTGACCTCCAATTTTTAGGTATAACTGACCTATTGGTACTCCGTGGAGACAAGGCTAAACACGAATCGGTGTTTACTCCCGAAGGAGACGGTTATTATCATGCTATCGAATTACAGGAACAGATCAATAATTTCAATAAAGGTATCTTTGTTGACGGATCGGAAATGAAAGTCACCAATACTCCATTTTCATATGGTGTGGCTTGCTATCCCGAGAAACATGAAGAAGCTCCTAACATGGATTCGGACATCTACTGGCTGAAGAAAAAAGTAGAGGCCGGAGCTGAATATGCTGTAACCCAACTCTTCTATGACAACCAGAAATACTTCGACTTTGTAGAGAAAGCCAGACAGGAAGGTATCAATATTCCTATTATTCCGGGAATAAAACCTTTCAAAAAAGCTTCGCAACTAAGCATGATACCCAAAACCTTCAAAGTGGATCTTCCGGATGATCTGGTGAAGGAAGCACTGAAATGTAAAAATGAGGCAGAGGTACAGCAAGTAGGTGTAGAATGGTGTGTTAAGCAATGCCGGGAACTGATGGCACATGGAGTATCAAGTATACATTTCTACTCTATTGGTGCCGTAGACAGCATTAAAGAGGTTGCTAAAGAGATTTATTGAATCATGAATTGTGATTCATAATTTGTGAACGATTAAATAATAAATAGAATTGTGTTTTTTAAAGACGTAATCGGACAAGAAGAAACAAAGCAGCGACTCATTCAGGAAGTGAATGAAGGTCGTATTCCACATGCACAACTTATTTGTGGGCCGGAAGGAGTGGGTAAACTACCTCTGGCTTTGGCATATGCACGCTATATCAGCTGTACCAATCGTGGTGCAACGGATGCTTGTGGAGTTTGTCCGTCATGCGTGAAGTTCAGTAAACTGGTACACCCGGATGTGCATTTTGTATTTCCTGTTGTGAAATCCGGGCGAAGTGACGATTATATAGTAGAATGGCGGCGGATGGTATTAAATAATCCGTATTTCAATCTCAATCATTGGTTGAATGAGATTAATGCAGAAAATGCACAAGCCGTCATCTATACCAAGGAAAGTGATGAGATAATGAAGAAACTCAGCTTGAAATCAAGCGAAGGTGGATTTAAAATCACAATAATCTGGCTGCCGGAGAAGATGCAATTAGCTTGCTCCAACAAGCTACTGAAACTTTTAGAAGAGCCACCCGAAAAAACAGTTTTCCTCTTGGTTTCCGAGGCACCAGACCTTATTCTGCCAACTATATTAAGCCGAACACAACGTTTTAACATCCGCAAGATAGATGAAGCAAGCATAGCGCAAGTGCTTCAACAGAAATATGGTGTACAGCAGGCAACCAGTGTAACTATCGCCCATCTGGCAAACGGGAATTTTATCAAAGCCCTCGAAACAATTCATCTGAATGAAGAGAGCCAGTTATTCTTTGAGCTCTTTGTCAACCTGATGCGACTCTCCTACCAACGGAAAATACGGGAAATGAAACTATGGAGTGAACAAGTGGCTGCTCTGGGGCGCGAACGTCAGAAGAATTTCTTATCTTACTGCCAGCGAATGATAAGAGAAAACTTCATATACAACCTGCATCAAAAAGAGTTAGTCTATATGACGCCCGATGAACAGAATTTTTCAACCCGCTTTGCACCATTCGTCAATGAGAGAAATGTGATAGGCATCATGAATGAGTTGAGTGAAGCGCAACAACATATCGAGCAGAATGTGAATGCCAAAATGGTGTTCTTCGACTTCTCGTTAAAAATGATTGTACTGTTGAAAAGTTAAAAAAGAGAGAGAGGAGAAAAGGAAGAGTTAATTCAGTAAATAGTAAATTGTAAAATTATAAATATATAGATGGATTTTAAGTTACATAATGGGAGCGGTAGCCTTTGCTGCAAAAGTTGCTCCCGACAAGATAATAAACTGAACACCTACGATTGGCTGGCAGATATACCAGGCAATGCTGAGGAGAGTGACATGGTGGAGGTTCAATTCAAGAATACCCGCAAAGGATACTATCGAAACAGTAATAAAATTAAGTTAGAAAAGGGTGATGTAGTAGCTGTTGAAGCAACACCCGGACATGATATCGGTGTAGTAACACTGACGGGACGCCTCGTTCCGTTGCAAATGCGAAAAGCAAACATTAAGCCAGATGTAGAAATTAAACGTATCTACCGCAAAGCCAAACCGGTAGATATGGAGAAGTTTGATGAAGCAAAAGCTAAAGAGCACGCAACAATGATTCGCTCACGCCAAATAGCGTCCAGCCTGAATCTGGATATGAAAATAGGAGACGTTGAATATCAGGGAGATGGTAATAAAGCCATTTTCTACTATATTGCGGACGAACGGGTAGACTTCCGCCAATTGATCAAAGTACTGGCAGAAGCATTTCGTGTCCGTATCGAAATGAAGCAGATTGGTGCACGTCAGGAAGCCGGACGTATCGGTGGTATCGGTCCTTGTGGACGTGAGTTATGCTGTGCTACCTGGATGACCAGTTTCGTATCCGTATCTACAAGTGCAGCCCGCTATCAGGACATTTCCCTTAACCCACAGAAACTTGCCGGACAATGTGCCAAGCTGAAATGTTGCCTGAACTACGAAGTAGATTGCTATGTAGAGGCACAGAAGCGTCTGCCTTCTAAAGAAATTGAATTAGAAACAAAAGACGGAACGTTCTATTTCTTCAAAGCGGATATTTTAAGTAATCAGATCTCCTACTCTACCGATAAAAACTTCCCCGCTAATTTGGTAACTATTAGTGGTAAAAGGGCTTTTGAAGTCATCGGAATGAACAAAAGAGGTGCTAAACCGGAAAGTTTACTGGAAGAAGAGCACAAACAAGAACCTAAAAAACCGGTTGATCTGGTAGAACAGGAAAGTTTGACTCGCTTTGACCGTGATCGTCGCCGAAAGGAAGGAAAAGAAGGAGCCGAAGGTGGAAACCGTAACAGAAAGAAGAAAAAGAACAATGCGAATCGTCCGCAGCAAGAAGCTGAAGGAAGAACAGGACGTCCACAACAAGATAATGGCAATCGTCCGGGACGTTCACAACAGGAAGCCAACACTCGCCCGGAACGACCGGTACAACGGGAAAACGGACCACGCCCTAATCGTCCGCAACAGAATAATGCAGAAGGACAGCAACAAACGCCACAATCCAATAATGATGGTGAGCAACAACGTCCACGTAACGATCGTTCGAAAAACAACAATCGTCCACGTAATAATAATGACAGACGTGGAGAAAGGCCACAAAACGGAGAAAAACCGCAGAATGGAGAAAGACCACAAAACAACGAGAAGCCAGCTAAAGAGAGAAATGAAAAACCTACTCAGGAATAGCATATGGATTCTGTTAGCTACCTGTCTGACAGCCGCTTGCAACGAAAACACTGTGTATCACTCTTACCAATCCATACCTACAGAAGGATGGAAGAAGAGTGATACACTCTTTTTCAATGTCCCGATCAAAGATTCGTTAGCCCTACTCCAGCTATCTGCAGAAATACGTAATGAAAGTAATTACGCTTACCGGAATATCTACTTAACTGTTAGTCACAATCTTGAAAACAGTACGGTATGGAAAACAGATACATTACTGCTTATCCTCGCAGACAAAGAAGGCAAGTGGAATGGTACCGGCTGGGGAAGTTTATTTCAATCAACTTTGCCTATCGGCTCTGCCATTGTCCGGCACCCGGGAAATTATACCTTTAAAATAACACACGGAATGCAGGATGAACTACTGAAAGGTATCAATGACGTAGGGGTCAAAATTGAAGGGAGAGGGGAGAATTGAGAAGGGAGAAGTGGGCTGCGCTATCACGCTGCATAGTACTTCTCCCTTCTCAATTCTCCCCTCTCCCTTCTTTACAGTCTCCTTCCGCGCCCTGCATCAATCCGCAGGAAAATAAAAAGTAAAATTGTAAATCCCCACAGAGAAGAACCTCCATAACTAAAGAAAGGCAATGGAATGCCAATCACAGGTGTCAATCCAAGTACCATACCAATATTAATAAAGATATGGAAAAGGAATATACTAACTACCGAATACCCATATACACGCCCAAAAGCAGAAGGTTGCCGTTCAGACACTGCAATAAGCCGTAATATCAGTGCCAAAAACAGCAGCAGCACAATAGATGATCCAACAAAGCCCTGCTCTTCACCTACCGTACAAAAGATAAAATCAGTGTCCTGTTCGGGAACATACTTCAACTTTGTCTGTGTACCATTCAGGAATCCTTTCCCTGTAAGGCCACCGGAACCAATAGCAATTTTTGATTGATTTACATTATAGCCGGCACCGGTCAGGTCTTCTTCCATACCCAGTACAACTTTAATACGAATCTGCTGATGTGGCTCGAGGATATTATCGAAAACATAATCGCTTGAATAGAGAAAACCGACAGATCCAATAGCAAACAATCCGATGAGCATATAAGATTTCTGACGTTCACTCAAAGAGAGAAACATCAGATACCCAACCACAGCAACACAAAGTACCCATTGTACCCATACCAGATTAAAAGGTACAATATATTCCGAGATGAGGAAAGCAAGAAGCATCACAACCAAGCTACCTGCAATGATATTCCGCATCGGCTTCCACTTCTTTCTATAAACCCACACCATGCCACCGGCAAACAACAACACCATAGACAGAACTGAAAATTCTCCGATGGGAGTAGGCGTATCGGCTATAAATACCTGATCAAAACGTATACCAACAACAAAATAGACTACAGCACACACACCGGAAAAGAGTACGACTCCCGGCATACCTTCACGATAAAGCACCAGAAAAAAGGCCAGATATACCAGTGCAGATCCCGTTTCCTTTTGCAGAATAATCAGTATCATAGGAAGCATGATAAAGGCGAGCAGTGCCAGAAAACACTTCCCTTTCCTGATATTAAAGGAATAGGAGTTGATATATTTGGCTAACACCAGGGCAGTGGCAAACTTAGCAAACTCTGCCGGTTGAAGATTTACAGGCCCAAGTTTGATCCATGAATTGGAACCTTTAATATCACTACCTATAAATATGGTAGCCACGAGCAGAAGCATCATTCCTATATATATAATGTAGGAAAACATATCGTACATCCTGTCTTCGAGCATCAGTAAGATAAATCCCAGACCAAATGAGCAGATAATCCACATAAACTGCTTACCGGCACGGGTAGAAAAATCAAGGAAGTCCCGGTCGCCATAGTCATAACTGGCTCCGCAAACACTGAACCATCCGGCAATAATAAGGAGCAGGTAAATAGCAATTGTTACCCAATCCAGCGTTTTCCATAAACTATCGTTCCTCGTCACCATACATTATAATTCTATCGCTAAACTCTGCTGCCTTTGCTTCACTGGCCGGAGAAAGTTTTCCATTCAAATATTGTTCTATCATCAAAGTACCAATAGGTACACCATAGGTTGCACCAAACCCTCCATTCTCCACATAGACTGCAATGGCTATCTTGGGATTATTCATCGGAGCAAATCCCATAAAGGCAGAGTGGTCATGCCCACGATTCTGTGCCGTACCCGTTTTACCGCATATCTCACCTTCGGGAAACATATAACCGGCTACTCTACAGGTTCCTCCCGTTACAGCGGCACGCATTCCCTTTACTACCTCTTCATAATGTATGCGGTCAATGGTGGGCACACGGGGAGTCCGGTAAATACTGTCAAGCTGATTATCCTGAATCTCTTTCACAATATGTGGAGTGATAAAATGTCCGCGGTTGGCAATCGTCGCACTCAAATTTGCGATTTGCAAAGGAGTGGCCAGAATCTCCCCCTGCCCGATAGCAATACTGATCACAGTCAATCCGTTCCAGCGCCCCTTGTAAGGTTTATCATAAAATGCAGCATTGGGTATCAACCCTCGTCCTTCACTGGGCAAATCCACACCCAACTTATAGCCGAAGCCTTGAGATACCATATGATCTTTCCAGACAGTTATAGCATTTTGCGGCGAACCGTACTTACGGTCGCCAAACATACGAAACAATCCCCAACAGAAATAAGAGTTACAGGAAGTGGCCAACGCCGGCACCAGTGGTAATGGAGAGCCATGAGCATGACATCCCACTTTCAAGCTCCCATATATAAATCCATGATAGCATGGGAATGCCGGAGTATTTTCCTGAATAATCCCTTCTTGTAAGAAAGTTAATGCCTGAGCAGCTTTAAAAGTTGATCCCGGAGGATAAGCTCCCATCAAAGCACGATTCAACAGAGGCTTACGCTTGTCCCGCTGTAACATCAAGTGATTCTTACCCCGCTGCCGCCCGATCATCAGATGCGGATCAAAATCAGGGGAGGAAACCAGACATAGAATTTCTCCTGTCTCGGGCTCAATGGCAACAATACTTCCGATTTTATTCTTCAGCAAGCGTTCGCCCAGCATCTGCAGATCAATATCCAGTCCTAAAGTGAGATTCTTACCCGGTATAGAAGGACGATCGAACTGACCATCCATATAATGCCCCTGAATACGTCCGTGAGCATCGCGAAGCAAAACTTCAACCCCCTTCTCGCCACGAAGGTATTTCTCATAGGATTTTTCTACTCCCTGCTTACCGATATAATCTCCACGGATGTAATAATCATCATTTTCAATATCACGCATTGATACCTCGCCAATATCTCCCAAAGCATGAGCAGCAGAATTATAGGTATACTGCCGGATGGTACGCCGCTGTATATAAAATCCCTGAAACTTAAACAGCTTTTCTTGGAATACCCCACACTCTTCAGCAGATAACTGGGACATGAATACTTGATTGGTATATCTTGAATAGCCCGGATTTCTCCGGCGGTCTTTCATGTCGGACATTATTTTCAGAAACTGCTCCCGCGTGATATTCAATGTCCGGCATAGATCAAGTGTATCCAGATTTTCAATTTCTTTGGGAACAATCGTTATGTCATATGCCGGCTGATTGAAAACAAGCAATTTACCGTTACGATCATACATTGCCCCACGCGAAGGATACTGTATCTTATTCAGAAAAGCATTACTATCAGCATTCTTTTTATAATCATCGGTGGATATCTGCAAAAAGAAAAGCCGTACTATATAGATAAACACAATACAAATAGCAGTTCCTGCGATAACAAATTTTCGTTTCTCTAATACATAATCTTTTGCCATGCCTATCTCCTTATCCCTTCAACAGCCATAATACACGTAACAGTCAGCAGGGTACATGCGACTACCCTTAGCAACAACAGCGGTATGCTGGAAAATGAAAAGAACTCGATAGTGAGCAGGATCAGATGATGCACAAAAACACTTGTCACCGTAAACTTCAGAAAAGAAGCAATCCCCATCGTCCGGATAGAAGGTATGATGCTGTCTAATGTATCACGCGGAGTAAACAACCGCAGAAATGTGGGACGCACAAAAGCCAGAAATACAGTTGCCGCCGCATTCATCCCCGGAGTATTGGAAAATATATCTATGGTTAGTCCTAAGAAGAAAGCCCATAACATCAATTCGTTCCGGGAAGTGCCGGAAGCAAATTTCAAGATGAAATAGACATATAAGAAAGGAGTGGCATAGCCTGCAATATGAACATTATTTAGAATCAGTACCTGAAGAAGGACTAATCCTACAAACCATCCCATCCTGTGTATATAGTGTATCATCATTGCTTCGTACTCATATTTTCAAGTTCCTGCTGTTCCATTTGCCCGGTCCGGGCAATCACTCTCACATCACCCAGTTTTCCGAAGTCCGTAGCCAGTTTAATCTTTAGTAAATAAGAAAGTCCGTCATTGGAATCGGACATATCGTCTACTGTACCTACCATAACACCTGCCGGAAAAACAGTGGAATACCCGCTGGTCACTACCGTATCTCCTAAATTAAATTCGGCATGACGGGGCAGATCTTTCAAATAGGCGTAACGTGAGTCACCATGCTCCCATTTCAGATAACCGAAATACTCACTACCTACAATTTTACAACTTATACTCGATTTACTGTTCAATACAGAAATAACAAGTGAATAGTTGGGAGATGTCTTATATACAATACCTACAACCCCGTTTCCATCCACCACTCCCATCTCGGGTCGAATACCGGAAGAGGAACCTTTATCCAATGTAATGTAGTTATCTGCCTGATTCAAACTATTCCGAATGACATGTGCTTTGAATATCTGATAGTCCTTATTATCAAGATTCCGGATACTGTTTACAATAACCGAATCTACCTGGCGCTCTCTCAATGCATTCTCCAGATTGGCTATCTGCTGCTCAAGCAACATATTACGATCAAGCAAATCTTCGTTTACTGACTTCAAATGAAAATAAGAAGAGACACTTCCGGAAACCTCATAAACCTTGCCGGTAACAACATTGGCAGAAGTGAAGTAAACACTCTGCTGATAGTTATTAAAGCGAAATAATAGAACAAAACAGATCACCTCCAGCAAAATGAAGAGAAACCAGTAATTGTACTTAAGAAGGAAGTTCAGTAAATTCCGCATAATTATTAATAATGTGTCAATATGCTAATATGCCAATGTGCCAATTGGTTGCGCTATAATACCGCATGGTAATTGGCACATTGGCATATTGGCACATTATTACATTATTTATCTCATTAAGAACGAGAAGCGGTCAATATTCTTCAACGCCACTCCTGTTCCTTTTGCCACTGCATGAAGAGGATCTTCGGCTATGTGGAAAGGAATATTGATTTTGTCTGTCAGACGTTTGTCAAGGCCACGGAGCAATGCACCACCACCTGCCAGATAGATTCCGCTGTGAACAATATCGGCATACAATTCGGGAGGTGTATTTTCCAATGCGCTCAACACGGCAGTTTCAATCTTAGAGATTGATTTCTCCAGACAGTGAGCCACTTCCTGATAGCATACAGGTACCTCCATCGGAAGTGCTGTAATACGATTCGGTCCGTGAACGATATAATCTTCAGGAGCATCATCACCCAATTCAGTAAGGGCAGCACCTACATTAATCTTAATACGTTCTGCCATACGCTCACTCACCTTCACGTTATGCTGGCGGCTCATGTATTCCTGAATATCAGCAGTAAGATCATCACCGGCAATGCGGATAGAATTATTAGAAACAATACCTCCCAATGAGATAACAGCAATCTCAGTAGAACCACCACCTATATCAACAATCATATTTCCTTCGGGCGCCTCTACATCGATACCAATACCGATAGCTGCCGCCATAGGCTCGAATACCAAATAGACATCGCGTCCTCCGGCATGCTCTGCAGAGTCACGAACAGCACGAAGCTCAACCTCCGTACTACCCGAAGGCACTCCGATAACCATACGGAGAGAAGGAGAGAACAAATGACTACGGGTATTCACCTGTTTGATAAGGCCACGCATCATCTGTTCACAAGCATAGAAATCAGCAATTACACCGTCACGGAGCGGACGGATGGTACGTATATTTTCGTGAGTTTTCTCATGCATCATCTTTGCCTTCTCACCCACGGCAATCATCTTATCAGTACGACGGTCCAAAGCTACCACTGACGGTTCGTCCACCACAATCTTACCATTGGTAATGATGATGGTATTGGCAGTTCCCAGGTCCATCGCTATTTCTTGTGTAAAAGAGAATAATCCCATGTATATTTACGATTTAACTATTTACAATTTACGATTGATATTACTCCTTATTACAATTCTCAGATTTATGATTTACAAGAAGCAAGCTTCAATTGTAAATCGTAAATCGTCAAATCATAAATCTTTTTAGTGTTTAAAGTGACGAATTCCCGTTGTCACCATTGCAATACCATGTTCATTGCAATACTCGAACGTTAATTCATCTTTTACAGAGCCACCCGGCTGGATAACTGCTGTTACTCCCTCATTACCCGCAATTTCAACACAATCGGGGAAAGGAAAGAATGCATCCGAAGCCATCACTGCCCCATTCAGATCGAATCCGAATGATTTAGCTTTCTCGATAGCTTGTTTGAGAGCGTCAACGCGTGAAGTCTGTCCTACACCACTTGCCAGCAACTGTTTGTTTTTAGCCAGTACGATAGCATTGGATTTGCTGTTCTTCACTATTTTATTAGCAAACAGCATGTCCTCTACCTCTTCGGGAGCAGGTGCTTTATCAGTCACGGTCTTTAAGTCGGCCACGGTTTCGATGTTCAGGTCTCTCTCCTGTACCAACACGCCGTTCAGCAATGAGCGGAACTGCTTCTTGGGCAACTTAGCTTCCTTGCGAACCAAAATAATACGGTTCTTCTTCTGTCCCAGAATTTCAAGCGCATCTACATCATAATCCGGGGCAATCACTACTTCAAAGAATATTTTGTTAATCTCCTCTGCAGTTTCTTTATCGATCACAGCATTCGTAATCAAGACTCCGCCAAAGGCAGAAACCGGATCACCAGCCAACGCATCTTTCCATGCATCGAGCACAGTAGGACGTGAAGCTAACCCGCAGGCATTATTATGTTTCAAGATAGCAAAAGTAACATCTTCAAATTCATCAATCAGTTCAACAGCTGCATTGATATCCAACAGATTGTTATAAGAGATTTCCTTTCCGTGAATCTGGTCGAACATAGCGTCCAGGTTTCCATAGAAATATCCCTTCTGATGTGGGTTTTCACCATAACGGAGCATCTTCTGATCATTGGCAGACTGACGGAAAGCCGAACCTTCTTCTGCATCAAAGTAATTGAAGATGGCCGAATCATAGTGTGAAGAAACAGCAAAAGCCTCTTTGGCCATCCAGCGGCGTTCTTCGAGTGAAGAAGTAGCCCCATGCTCCATCAACATATCGAGCAATGGTTTGTACTGCGCCTGAGAAGCAACGATCACTACATCATTGTAGTTTTTAGCAGCGGCACGAATCAGTGAGATTCCACCTATATCAATCTTTTCGATGATTGAAGCCTCATCAGCACCCGATGCTACGGTTGCTTCAAACGGATATAGATCTACAATCACGAGGTCTATTTCCGGTATTTCATATTTCTCAATCTGCTGGATATCTTGTTCCAGTCCACGACGGCAAAGGATTCCTCCGAAGATTTTCGGGTGAAGTGTCTTCACACGGCCTCCGAGGATAGAAGGATAAGAAGTAAGATCTTCTACAGCCTTGCAAGGATATCCCAATGATTCGATAAACTGACGAGTTCCACCAGTTGACAGAAACTCTACTCCCTCTTCATACAGTTTGGTGATAATTTCATCCAAACCTTCCTTATGATAAACCGATACCAATGCGGTTTTTATTCTTTTTGACTCAGACATGGTTTACTTATTAAGTATTTGATGCGCAAAGTTACGAAATATTGTTTATCGCGCGTAATAAACAAGGTGTGAATTAATAATAAAAAAGCGCCGACTTAAAAGATTAGAAGTCAGCGCTTTGTTGTATATGCTATTGTTTATACAAATCTATTACCAAATAGAGACCCTTTTGTCAACCGGAAGGAACATCGGATTTTCCTCTGTTATACCGAATGCATCGTACCATGCACCTATCTGAGGCAATGCACCATTCACACGCCATTTGCCTAATGAATGCACATCCAGTTTGGTCAGACGAAGAATTTCTTCAGGGCGGATATTACCGGCCCACACATTGGCATAGGCAAGGAAGAAGCGTTGTTCGGGTGTAAAACCGTTTTCATCTTTCAGAGGTGTTTGGGCTGTTGCATTCTTAAATGCCTGGAAAGACACCTGCAAACCGCCATGGTCAGCGATATTCTCACCCAATGTCAATTGTCCGTTGGCATACACACCCGGAGCAACCTCTATACTGTCAAAAAAGTTAACCATCACCTGTGCACGCTCTTCAAAATTTTTGGCATCTTCTTCAGTCCACCAATCTTTCAGGTTACCCTCTTTGTCATACTGCCGGCCCTGGTCGTCAAATCCATGTGTCATCTCATGACCGATCACTACGCCGATAGCACCATAGTTGAAAGCATCATCGGCATTCATATCAAAGAAAGGATATTGAAGGATACCCGCCGGGAAGCAAATCTCGTTGGTAGTTGGATTATAATAGGCATTTACCGTTTGCGGAGTCATCAGCCACTCATCTTTATCCACCGGCTTACCGGCTTTAGCTATCATCTCTGCATGCTCCCACTGGTTGGCACGTTCTATGTTAGCCCAATAGGAATCGTCTTTAATTTCAAGAGAAGAATAATCTTTCCATTTGTCCGGGTAGCCGATCTTTACATGGAAGGTAGCCAGTTTTTCCAGTGCTTTTTCTTTGGTCTCATCACTCATCCAGGTAAGCTCTTTGATACGTTCACCCAAAGAAGTCTGCAAGTTTTTCACCAGCCCTACCATACGTTCTTTGGCTGCAGCAGGGAAATATTTCTCTACATACATCTGTCCCACTGCCTCACCTAAAGAACCGTCAACCGCACTTACAGCAGATTTCCAACGTGGCTTCATCTCTTTTCTACCAGACATCGTCTTTCCGTAGAAATCAAAGTTCTGTGCTACAAAATCATCGCTCAGGTAGTTGGCAGCACTGTTTATAAGATTCCATTGTAAATAGGCAATCTGATCTTCCAACGCAACCGTATCAATGATGTCATTTACTTCTTTCAGTGAAGCGGGCTGGCCAATGTTCACCTCTTCCAGGTTATTCACCCCAAGAGTAGAAAAGAATACATCCCATGCAAAAGGAGCATATTCCTTCTTCACATCAGCCATCGTTTTCTTGTTATAGTTGGCGTGCGGATCACGCAACTCTACCATAGAGCGTGCTGATTTAGCCAGACGGGTTTCGATGTTCATAACAGCTTTCATCGCTTTCTGTGCAGCAGCTTCATCAGATCCAGCCAACCGGAACATCTTAACGATATGCTTCTGATAGGCATCGCGTATCTCTTTAGTCTTATCATCATTTTCAAGATAATAGTCGCGTTCCCCCATACCTAAACCACCCTGATAGGTCTGTACCATGTTCATTGAGCTGTTCATATCATCAGCACTCACATAAACAATGAAGTAAGGATGAATGCCATTTCTATGCATTTCTGCTATCATCGGATAAATCTCCGATTTATCTTTCAGAGCAGCTATCTTTTCCAGCTCTGCTTTAATAGGAGCAGCCCCTTCACGGTTCAGTTTTACACTGTCCATGGCAATGTTGTAAAGGTCCCCTACTTTCTGAGCGATACTACCTGCCTCGTGCTGAGCAGACGCCAGTTCCTCAATAACCTCATGAAGTTGCTTGCGATTGTTCTCGGCAAGCATATCAAATGAGCCAAAACGTGAATACTCGTCTGTAAGCGGATGATTTTTCATCCAACCGCCGCAGGCATACTGATAAAAGTCGGTTCCCGGAAGAGCCATCGTGTCAAGGTTGGCAAGATCTATGCCGGACGTAAGGGCGGCCTGTTGCTTGCTGCTGTTGCATCCTGTAGTCATCATGCAGATTGCAAGAATTGGTAAATACTTTACTCTCATATTATATATAATGTTATAGGGTTATAGGGTTGTAGGATTAAGAGTGATGGGATTGGAGGTAGAAATTATAGAATGGGTAGGAATCATATATCGTACATCATCATCTTATTATAACTTTATAACCTCTTCCAGTTCCATCGAAACTTTCTCCCACTCTTCCACTGTACGGTCAAGTTGTTGTTTAAGCTTCTGATGTTGTTCATAAAGAGCCATATTTGCAGCTCCTTCCGGTGTAGTCATCTTCTCTTCGAGAATAGCAATGGCAGACTCTGTCTGTTCTATCGTCTCTTCACAATCGGCTACCTGGCGTTCGAGCTTCTTTATCTTTTTATTCAGTTCCTTCTGAGCCTCATAAGAAAGTTTATTGTCCGAAGGTGCTTCTTCTTCGGAAATGCTATCTCTTTTTACTCCGGTAGGCGACGTTGAAAGTGCCGGCCCCTTTTGCAGCTCATTCAGGCTTTCCATCTTTTTCTTCTGCAAGAAGTCGTAAATACCTCCGATATGCTCTTTTACAAGGCCACCTCCAAACTCATAGACTTTAGTTGCCAGTCCATCTAAAAAGTCACGGTCATGGCTGACGAGTATCACCGTACCGTCAAACTCACGAATCGCTTCTTTCAACACATCCTTTGAACGCATATCCAGGTGGTTCGTCGGCTCATCGAGAATCAGGAAATTTACCGGTTCAAGCAATAGCTTGATCATGGCAAGACGCGTACGTTCACCACCCGAAAGCACTTTCACCTTCTTGTCCGAAGCTTCGCCGCCAAACATAAAGGCGCCGAGAATATCGCGGATTTTAAGGCGAATATCTCCGGTTGCCACACGGTCTATCGTATCGAATACCGTCAGATTCTCATCCAACATCTGTGCCTGGTTCTGAGCAAAATAACCGATCTGCACGTTGTGTCCAATGGTGAGTTTACCTTCATAATCGGTAATTGCTCCCATAATACACTTTACCAGGGTAGATTTTCCTTCACCATTCTTTCCTACGAATGCCACCTTCTCCCCCCGATTGATGGTGAGGTTGACATCGTGAAAAACAACATGAGCACCGTATGCTTTCCTGACATCCTCACAGATAACGGGATAATTACCACTACGGCTGGAACAGACAAATTTGAGACGAAGGGCGGAATTATCTTCTTCATCTACCTCTATGCGCTCTATTTTCTCCAGCTGCTTGATACGGCTCTGTACCTGTACGGCTTTAGTTGCTTTATAGCGGAAACGTTCGATAAAATCTTCGGTGTCCTGTATCTGTTTCTGTTGATTCTCATAGGCACGGAGCTGCTGTTCACGGCGTTCTTTACGCAATACGACAAACTCGTCGTATTTCACTTTATAATCGTAGATCTGTCCGCAGGTGATCTCAATGGTACGGGTAGTGACATTATTGAGGAAAGCCCGGTCATGGCTGACCAGCACTACGGCATTGGCACGTGTAGACAGGAAGTTTTCCAGCCATTGGATACTCTCGATATCAAGGTGGTTGGTTGGCTCATCCAATAGCAATACATCCGGACGACGAAGCAGAAGTTTGGCCAACTCGATACGCATACGCCAACCTCCGGAAAACTCCGATGTGGAACGGTCAAAATCTTCCCGGCAGAAACCAAGTCCCAACAGTGTACGCTCTATCTCGGCACGAAAATTCGTTCCGCCCATCATCAGAAAGCGGTCATTCTCATGCGTAAACCGGTCTATCAACTTATGATATTCTTCTGATTCATAGTCCGTACGGTCTGCCAGCTCCTGATTCATTCGTTCCAGATCTGCCTGCAACTGAAAAATATGTTCAAAAGCCTGTTCAGCTTCTTCCATTACAGTATGCTTGTCAGAAAGTATCATCACCTGAGGCAGATAGCCGATCGTAACTTCTTTAGGAATGGCAATTACACCCGATGTAGGGCTTTGTAAACCAGCCAGAATCTTAAGCATGGTCGATTTGCCGACACCGTTCTTACCCACCAGGGCTATACGGTTCTTTTTATTTATAACATAGGACACGTCCGAAAACAAGGGCGTGGCATTAAATTCTACGGTAAGTCCTTCTACTGATATCACTTTGTTAATGAATAATTGATATTGGGCTACAAAGATAGAAAATTATCCCTTAACCAATAAGGGTTTAGGCCGTAAATTGCTGACATCTGTCAGTTCCACCCAGAAAACGATCATCTTCACTCTTTCGGTTCATTTGAGCTATCACACTACCACTCCACATCCTCTGATGTGAAGGGAATTTGCACTCCATTCATCGCCTTTCTATCCAAAGAACTATAACCGGGGATGGCATTGAACGATACTGATGATGAACGGATATCTTTGTTCATCGTGGTAGCCCGTCCCGAAATCATGCCGACAGCAACATTCAGTAACTTATCATTGTCTTTATCTCCCAACTCAATATGCCCAAGTATCATACGGTCATTACCCTCCAGTTTCCAGTCAGGAATAAAACCATCTTTATATTCCGAATTTCCCTCTGCGTTAGATATTTTACAAACAATGGGATGCAGTTCATAGTCATACTTATCACTTGTCAACGTAATAGATCCCACATTCTTACCCTCAGTCTGCTCTCCCAGCAAATATACTTTATAGAAAGGACGAAGCCCGTTAATCACAGCTTCGGAAGCGGAGGCGGTTCTACTACCGGTAAGTATAAACAGACGGGGCAAGTCCAGATTTTCATCCGTCTTGTCCAATCGGTAAGTAACCGTTTTATCCTGCTTATCGTTATACTTCAGGTTACAGAATATTTCTCCCAAAGCAGACTTTGGAGCAAGTAATTCGGCCAACAGTTGGGCAGACGTCACCAAACCACCACCATTGTAACGAAGATCAAGAATAAACTCTTCCACTCCCTCTGCCTTAAACTCTGCAAACCGCTGACGAAGTTGTTTGTCATAGGTTGTATCTTTATCGCCATCGGGTCCGGATGTAAAATGATTGTATACCATATACCCCACTTTCTTATTTCCGGTAGACTCATCCTGATAAACCTCTGTCAGCAAAACCGGATTGTCTTCTATCAGGGCCGGAACCAGTTCCATAGAATGCGTCACCGGATTATTCCAACCATCAGAAACAGCCAGAACAACCGTTTTATCACCCAGCAAATCATATATGTTACTATTATTAGTCCACGTTCCGTTTATCTTATGTATCCAGTCACCACGTTTCAATCCCTTTTTCTCTGCCGGAGAACCAGGTAATACATAAAGTACATTGGCGGCAAACTTTGTGCCTGTATTGTCTAATTGCCAATTCTGAAACTCAAAGCCCAAAGCAGGTTCCCCGCCCATATAAGACCGTGTCGTTGTGGAAGCGGTTTTCTTTTTTATCGTAGAATAGTAATAATGCCCGCCAGATACCTGCGGATTATTCTTCCCATCTTCTTTTGACAAAAGAGAACGAAAGAATGTTTCCGGCTCAGCATTAAAATTCAGCTGCTTTTTATCGGGGATATCACTATACCAAAGATACCAGCTACGCATAGTGGCGTCGATCCATTGATTGACAGCTTTATCGCTTTTATCATCATCCTTTTCACAAGAAGAGAGCGCGCACAGGAGCCCCAGCAACAGACACACCCGGCAATATGCGGAAAACTTAATCATAACTACCTTTCTTTTAGTTTGGAATGTACAAGGGGCAAAGGTACAAAAAAAGGGAAAGCTACTGCTCTCCCCTTTCCTATTTCTGTTATTTTCTATCGATTAGAATAGTTTTGCAGGATATTCGCCGGCATCTACCAAAGCCTGAATTTTGTCTACAACACCCTGACGGTCGTCAGCATATGTCACACCAAACCATTTGCTGGTAGTGTCCAATACTTTCACACGTGCAGTTCCATCGTTAATCAGCTTATTCACCATCAACGGAATAAAGTATTCCGACTTCAGGTTGCCCATATTCTCTTTGAGGAAATCTTTGAAGAACTCTTCAGAATATTCAAAATAATCGGGAGTGAAGCCCCACATGTTCATAGAAACCGGAGTATTGTCGGCAATCGTTTGCATCACACCGTTTTCATCTTTGAAAGATACTTTGCCATCTATACGCTCGATAGCAGTACGTTCAACTACCGTAGTCAGGTAACCGTCTGCATTTGTCTCGCATACACCACGAGCAACAGAACCACTTTCACTCAGCGTATTACCTACACGATAGCCTACCATGCAATAGTCATCTTTCTTTCCGTCCATCTCGCTCAGTGCAGCACCCAGTACAGCAAAGCTGTCACGACCGTAGAAATCGTCAGCATTGATAACGGCAAATGGCTCCTTGATCACATCTTTACCCATCAGTACGGCATGGTTTGTTCCCCATGGTTTCACACGATCGGCAGGGCAAGTAAAGCCCTCGGGCAGATTGTCCAGTGCCTGGAATACCAGTTCTACCGGAATATGGTTCTCATATTTACTCAGAATTTTATCGCGGAAGTCTTTTTCGAAATCTTTGCGGATGACGAAAACAACCTTGCCAAATCCACCACGGATAGCATCGTAGATAGAATAATCCATAATAGTTTCGCCGTTAGGGCCCAGTCCGTCAAGTTGTTTCAATCCCCCATAACGACTACCCATACCGGCAGCGAGTACAAATAAAGTTGGTTTCATAACTGTGTAATATTAAAGGTTAGTAATGTCAATGTTGTGATAACGGTGCAAAGGTAAGACTTTTTTAGTTGAAAATTGAAAATTGAAAGCTTATTTAGTTGACAGTTGACAATTGACAGTTGACAGTTGGCTGCGCTATCACGCTGCACAGTACTTCTCCCCTCTCCATTCTCCCCTCTCCCTTCTAAAACGGGTATCCGATTGCAAAGTGCAGCCCCAACTGTTTCCAGAATGCACCTCTGACATTGTAATATCCGGATTTCCCGGTATCATACGGATCATGTAGAGGGACTCCGCAATCAAGGCGGAAGATCAGAAAATCAAGGTCATAACGCAATCCGGCACCTGTGCCGAGAGCTACCTGCTTCGGAAATGTTTTGAGACGAAGTTGTGCATCAGGTCGTTCAGGGTCATAACGCATCAGCCACACATTTCCGGCATCCAAAAAGACAGCACCATGCAGGTCTTTATAAATGCGGAAGCGATATTCGATATTTGCTTCGAGACGTATATCCCCGGTCTGGTCAAGATAAGAGAATTCACTCTTCTCAGGATGATAACCACCAGGACCGATGCTACGCACGGTAAAGGCACGGATACTATTGGCACCACCCACATAGAACTGTTCATTATAAGGAGCTACTGTTGAGTTACCATAAGTCCAGAGAACCCCTCCGGCTATGCGGGCAGCAATGGCATTATTACGGTCTAACTTCCAGAGATAACGATAGTCTGTATTCAGTTTAAGAAACTGGGCAAACGGTGCACCTAACAGCTTCTTATTCTTCTCACTAAACGGCTGGCCGAATATACGATAGATACCAGAGGTAATATTACCGGCAGAAGTAAAAGTGGTCTGCCACCAGACAGGGTTGCGTACACTGCGAACCGAAGAGTTATCATATGTGTAGGTGTACTCCATAGCCGGAACAAACTGATCCTGCAAACTGAGTAACAATGCCTTATTCTTTTCTGCAACTTCCTCAAAAGCCGCAGTACGGTGTTGCAACACATTAAACGTCAGGCGGAAAGGAGTCAACGAATGCCGGTTGGTAGGGGTCGGTTGAAAATCATACGTCGCGTTTCCACCAAAAGAGAGTAACTTGTAATACTTCGCCCGGTTCATCTGATCGGCATACAACTTAAAGGTAGTAGAAGCCGGGAAGTCATACTCACGACCGCCAAACCGGGGGAACACTACACGCGGAAACATAAGGGAAGTTGAAGCTCCCATCTCCCAGCTGTTCAATAAAGAAGAACCTTTGCCTCCTCCGGTTTGCCATTCATAGGCACCTTTCAATTTTACATTCCAGGTTTCACCACCCCCAAACACATTGTTACGGGTGACGGAAAAAGAAGCTCCCGGGCCTGTCTGATCATTACTCTTTGTAGTAACATTCAGTTCCAATTCCGCATCCAGCGGTTTGTCAAACGTAGCTTGCAGATTGACATCCAGTGTATCACAAGCCACCGTTGTATCTCGTGGTGTATATTGTATATCCATGTAGCGGAAAATTCCCAACTGGGCCAGTTTTTCTTGTACACGTTGCTGCCGGTACTGACTGTAAAGGCGGCTACGCTGCAATTTGCGCAAAGAATCATTCTTCACATAAGCCTGATAATTCAGCCACCGGTAAAGCATATTGGGACGTACCTGCATCTTCTTATAATAATGTATCTTCATGCCCCGGTAGTCCATACTGTCATTCGGTTGTTCCCCATTTTTGCCTATCAGGTAGACGGTTTTATTTCCTACATAATACGGACGTTGTGCAGCTGCAGGCAGACCCGGTACAGGAATAAGCCGTAAACTGACATGCCCCCCGGGCACAAGTGTAGTATCTGCCTGATAAGTCATATAATCAGGACGGAAATAGAAATATCCCAGATTACGCAACAAAGTACTGATACGATTGCGCTCTTCGTCCAGATCGCTTACATTAAACTGCTCACCCGGAGTAAGTAATGAACGGCGGCGCCCCCGCTCCATAATACGAAGGGTCTGTGGTGTGAAGCGACCATAATATACCGTATCAATAAAATAGGGATCACGCATCTCCACCGTATACTCCACTCTTGCTTTGAGGCTATCCTTCGGATTGACAATGGTTTGTTGCGTCACTTTCCCATTGAAATAGCCATAATCATGCAGCAAATTGGTAGCTACCTTAACACGAATATCCGGGTTCACAGTAGAGATAAATACAGGTTTTGCCGCAAAACGATTGAATATCCATTTACCAAAACCTTTCTCGTACTTCACAAAGTCATTATACACCCACATGCCGAAGGGGATAGGCAGAATACCAAATAACTTCGTTGACGGACTTTTATCCAATGCAGCCGTAACCTCACTGATAGCCGTTTCACCCACAGGAGTGGTAGAAGCATCTTTAAAGATATTTTTATTTCCCGTATACAGCACTTCGCCTTCGGGCAAATGTTTTGTAGTGGAACAGCTGAATAATGTGCCAATAAGGAAATATGCCAATATGCCAATAAAAAATAGAGATATTCCTCGTTTGCCGGTTATTCTTACTATTTTCATTTCTTCTTCTTTTTAAAAATAAACAATTCACTCAGACGGTCCATCTTCTTACGAAGCACAAGGCCAACGCCAGTCTCAGTAATCTCACCTTCAAAGACACTTTCATAGTTCTTGTTGTGGAACAGACGGATATAACGTGTCCCCGACTGATCCAGGCGATACTCTAAAGAGATGTTGTCAATAAACGATTCTACATCATTGGTAGCATTGGCTCCGGTAGAGACTTTACCTCCCAGCACAATCTGGAAACGATCGTTAAAGAGACGTTGTGAGTAACGGAAACTATAATCCGTCCGCTTACCGCCCGCATCCGAATCATCATGGTCTTCGACACCGAACGACAGACTGGCATTCTTCATATTTCCGGTAAGAGCATTAATCTGGCTGGCAAGTACCGAGTTCAGGGCAGCTCCCATATTCAGGTTCATACCACCGCCACTACCCGAATCGGCAAGGAATATACCTGTAGCCAACATTGCCACGGCCTGTTTACTACGTTCGTCCGGCCCCATTCCCGCCAATTGATTTTGTACCGAAGCATCATCGGGTGCATCAATTTCAAAAGCCAATGAAAGATTGTCGAGGCGATTCTTCACAACAATAGAAATGTCAAAGTTCACCATTCGCGACGTACCATCCTCCTGCGATACAGAAGCCCGCATACGCTCCGTAGCCCGGAAGTTCAGTAAAGGATCCATCGGATTACCCGTCCAGTCCACATAGCTTCCGTTCTGTATCCGGAACTCTTTCAACGGAATAACCGGAAGAGCATATTTCATCATTCCCCCGGTAAGGGTATAACGCCCGGTAAGGGTCAGATCTCCTTGTGGTGTATATTGCAAAGACAAATCACCTCCACCTTCCAGCTCAACACGGCTGCTACGGTCTGCACTCAAATCGGCCTTCAAGCGGACAGCCGGATCGATGTGTACAGTCATAATCATATCCAGTCCACCCAAAGAAAGAGTCGGCACCTCTTCTTTATTTAAAGAAGTGGTATCTGCAAACGAGGTGAAAGTCACCAGATCACTCAACCGGTCCTGTACGGTGAGCGGAGAGTCAGTAAGTACATAGGTAACATCCGTATTGCCCAGCAAATTCACATTACCACGCATCATTAGTGCTTCCAACGGGCCGCGGACCGTGGCATCAAGGTCAACAAAGACCTTACCATAGACCATACTTTCCTTCGTCCGTTTGGCATTGAGCAATGTATAGTTCTCAGCAAACAGTTTCAGGTTTGCCATCGGACGACTCATATCGCGAAAGTCAACATAACCGTCAATACTGAACGGATTTTTACTGGTGGTATAAATAGCAAATTTATCAAACACGATGCGATTATTCTGTACTTGTATCGGACGGTTATCAAATGTAAACCGGGCATCTGCCTGACGTGCATAGACAGAAACACTATCCAGTGACAATCCGCCGTTTATCAACGGAGTGTCAGTATATCCTGTAATATGCAAATCACCATCCATATCACCGGAGAGAGTTACCACCTGATCGGGTACAAACACATTAGCAATCGTAAGCGGGAAATGCTCAAGCGTGGAATTCACCACAATACTGTCTTTCCCGGAAATCGTAGGATACAACGCTCCGTCAGCAACCATAATCTCCGTACCTTCATGTGTCAGGTACGTATTCACATACTGTTTGCCAGCCTCACCCGGAAGCCAGGTAGCTCCCAGAGAAACATCACCGATACGTTGGCGCTCGTAAGTCAGCTCATCAATGCTGGCTTCAGCAGAGAGCTCCAGAGAGTTTTCCGTTTGTATATAGTGGGCTTCGGCAGAAAGCAGTCCGGTAATATCGGGCATATAGGGCAAGATACTAAACAGTTCATCCAACCGGATACGGCGCAACTCGACATCCATATTCTGCAACGAAACCGTATCACTTGGCAGAGACTGCATCCGGATTCCCATCCCTTCATTATCCTGCATATCTACATTGGCATAAACACGCATATTATTGTGCAGATAAATCCAGTTGTGATGCTCCTCAAAGCGAAACTTATGGAAAGCAATGACAGGCTCTTCCGGTATCAGGGTCAGGGCAATTCCATTCCCCTTACCACGACCACCATAAAGAGGCTTGGCGTTAACTCCAAAAAGTAATCCGGTTTTTCCCTTATCATTAATATACTGTGCAGTCAATTCGGCATCCTTATCACGGATTTCTCCTGTAAGAATCGATTTAAAAGAGATCTGCGGATTCTTTGGCCCATTGATTACTCCACCATGCAGACTGATGCGGCTTGTGTCTTGCTTCAAAGTGAGGAAAATAGTATCAAGCTGCAAAGTATCTATCTTGAGTGCATGAAGAGAAGCCTTGCCATTAATTCCCCAATCGGGCGCACAGCCTATTTTAACAGAAGCATCTTGGTACGATATTTTCTGTGTGGCAAGATACCATGCCATCGGATTATTGCGTCCTGCCGAGAAAGAAAAGATTGCGGTAGGCAATGCTTTACGCAACTCTGCATGATTCAGTTCTTTATTATCCAGTTGCCTCATCAGTATATCGGCAAAGTGGGTAGACTGGCGAATCAAAGGTTCTAATCCGGCACGGGCACTAAGGTTCAGCTTCAAGTCGCCGGAAGTAAGATGGGTAAATACACGCTCTTTACGAACTTCTCCGGTAAACTGGAAAGCCAGTACTTTCTCCTTCCCTAAACTGACGCCCACCAGTTTTTCAGTGTCGAGCGAAGTAACATCCAGTTCTACTTTTCCATCCGGATAACGGTGGGCAAGATGATATTCCGCATCGGCTTTCATCTTCAACAAGGCATTGTCACTGGTCAACTGTGCCGTAGCAACTGCATTCTTAACTGCTCCCGAAAGTTCAATACCGGAAATCCGATAATCGGCATAATGCAGTTTATCAATAGATGCATTGACTGTAGCAACCGAACGATAAGAGGTAAAGTCGAGCCCACGCCCACGGGCAGAGAGGGAAGTGGTCAGTTCATAAATAGAATCATGCGGAAGGAAATGATTCACCTGCAGATCTTCAATCTTCAAATCGGCACTGTATACTTCGGTATTTGTATTAAGATTGGCGGTAAGATTCAACCTGCCTTCTTTTTCTTTCAGTTGCAAACGGGCATCGTATTTAGCTCCCTCCATGCCTAAGCGGGCATCAAGTAACATACTGTCCGGAATAACCAAAGGTGCTCCGGGCTTCATGTCTGCCAGCGCTGTCAGGAAGTTAAGGTTTCCGGTTCGCATCTTCAGGTCAATAGCAGCAGAACGAGTGACACTATCCATCAAATTATATAACTCTCCACCACCATCCAGAGAGAAAGCACCGGGCAGATCAATCTTAAAACGGGAAATCTGCATTGATTTCAGGTTTCCCTCTGTGCCCGCCTGAACAACAAGGGGCCGGAAGGGATAGGCGTCTTTGAATGCATCAGGAAGTTCACCGGCAAACAAAAGCACATCTTGTTTACCAATAAGAGCATTGAAACGCGCAGTCAGACGTCCTGTAGTAGGAATATTTACCAGCTCCCAATATGTCTGGGCAGTCAGGTTCATTTCCGAATGGGGAGTAAGTAAGCGGAAATAAGGCACACGGATCAGTGTACTATCAGCAAAGACGCGTCCCGTAAGAGAAGTTACACTGAGTCCGGAACGCTCATTCATGGAGAATTCACGAATGACTGCGTTCATATTACGTCCCTGATAGAGAACAGAGTCAATCCCGATACGGATATCACGCAAGGCAATGTGTGAAGGGTCAAAACCCTCGGCAGGCAAAGCATTCCCCGTATCATAATTGACCGAAGCTCCTGTCAGCAGAAAGGACCGCAAACCATAAAACTGCTGTTTAAGGTCGGCAGACACATCATTGACAGTTGCCTCACCCACATGGGCAGCCATACGCATGGAATCAGCAGGAAGTTGCATGCTGAAAGAGACATTCTTCAGATTAAGTGCATGAAGATTTACTTTCCAGTTGACAGGAGCCGAAGCGGTGTCCGGCTTCTCCGTAGTAGTGGTATCTGTAAGAATAAGTCCGATATGGGTATCGGAAAGCTCTGCACGATTTATAACAGCTAACTCATTGCCAAGATCTACCCCATGGCTTTCGAGAAAGAAGCGCCCCAATACACCACGAATCTGCATACCTTCTATCAGATTAGCCGAATTGACAGCTACGCGCTGAATAGTGATATCATCCACTTCTATTTTTCCTTTGAACAAAGGCATAGCCTGCACATGCACATTAAGACTGGCCAATGTGAGTAACGTGTCCGGAGCCTGTACGACCTCTACATCCCGTACTAACAAGTTTAATGGGAAACGGAGATCAATACGTCCGACATTGATTTGCATACCGGTAGCCTGAGATGCATATGCAGTGGCCTGCTTCCGTAGAAAATTCTGTACGGGAGGCACATAAAGCAGTATCATTAGTACTACAAAAAGTAGTATAGGAGTGAGTATAACCCAACTCACCCATTTTATCCATTTTCGTTTCATCAAGCGTGTTTCAATACTTTAAAGAGATACAAAGTAAACAAATAAATCCGTGAAAAAGATTTAGGAGTTCAATAAATACTTCCTTGCTTCCTCTACAACCAACCGTAGTAAAGGCAATACAGCCTCTGTTTCTTGTTTCACTTCATCAGAAATGTTATCATCGCGCCGAGCTTCCAGCCAGGACAATAACGGCAGTATATTTCCTGCCCCTATCAAAGTCAGCAACGGAAGCAATTTATGCGACATACCAGCAATACCAGCCATATCTTCATCATCCAATGCCTTCTCCATCCGACCAATATTTTTCTCTGTTTCTTCTATAAAGGAAGAGATAATAGAACGTGTAGCCTCCGGTTCGTATTCAGTAAAGGCGGCAAGAGCTTTGAAATTCAGAGAATTGACAGTTAGAGAGTTGACAGTTGACAATTGACAATTGACAGTGGGCTGCGCTACTGTACTGCATACTAATGGCTCCTCCTTCACTGTCAATTGTTCACTGTCCACTCTCAACTGTCCACTCTCAACTGTCAATTGTCCACTGTCAACTGTCAATTGTCCACTGTCAACTGTCAATTGAATAAGCTCTTTCACCGTAAATGGTTTATGCAGACAGCCGGCAAAACCATGTTCCAGAAACTCGGCTTTATTCATATCGCTGCGGGCCGTAACGGCTATAATCGGAATTGTTTTTGCTTGGGGAATATTGGAAGCACGAAGTAGTTTCAACAGATCAAAACCGTTAATAGCAGGCATCTGGACATCTGTAAGCAATACATCAAAATGATTCTCACGAAGTTGCTCTGTCAACTCGTCAAGTTGCTCGCAACAAGTAGCATGAATGCCCTGCTGCTCAAGCATGGCAGCAGTGAGTGTCAACTGTATTTTATCATCATCGATAAGAAGAATATTTGCCACAGGAACCGGAAGCTGTGTTCCTTCATCCTCTTCGGCAGCAGGAACAGTATTCGTATTATTTATTACAGATTGCTTTTGGTCTTTATAGTCTGATACAGCTTTACCTACCGGGTATAATGGCAAAATCACTGTAAATGTGCTCCCCTCACCTACTACACTCCGCACATCAATTGTACCTTCAAGCAAAGTAACCAATTTGTGCACAATAGAAAGTCCAAGTCCAAAACCTTCTTCACCTTGAGCACCGGGCAGTCGGGTAAACTCCTGAAAAATACGTTCCCGGTCTTTGGCAGCCATCCCCTTACCGGTATCCGTTACATCAATGTGCAAACGAGACGAAGAATAACTTACCGAAAGCGTGATCTCTCCTTTGTAAGTAAACTTCACAGCATTGGAAAGCAGGTTGTTCACAATCTGACGAATGCGAAGCGGATCACTGATAAAATGCTCATCAAGTTCCGGAGCTATCTTACAACGAAGCACAAGTCCTTTGGCTGCAGTAAGAGGTTCAAAGCTAATGCGAATTTCTTCAAAAAGCTGTGAGGGATTGAAAGTAACGCGGTTGACTTCCGCTTTATTCAAGTCGAGACGATGGAAATCGAGCAAGTCACTGACCAGTTTCAACAGATGTTGTGAAGAGCTCTTCATATTATCCAAATAGAAGCGCTGACGTTCATCTTCCGTAAGACGAACCAGCAAATCAGTATAGCCTATGATAGATCCAAGAGGTGCCTTAAAATCGTGGGTAATAGCAAGCATTAATTTTTCACGGGCCTCCAGCAGATCTTCGGCACGACGGTTCGCGTCTTCCAACTCCGCCCGATAACGATTACTTCGAGTTATATCTCTCCAGATCAATATAAGAAAAAAGGCAGAAAGTAACACGGCACCTACAGCAATTCCTCCAATGGTACGGGCAGAACGCTGACGAATATCCTGCTCCTTCTGGGCATTGAGTTGTGCACGTAACACAACATTTTGTTCATACTCTTTCACCAGACTATCAATACGGGCCGTCAGTTGTGTATCAAGACGTCGGAATTGCACATTTCTCCGCCGGATAGTAGTTTTCTTCTTTGCCCGCTTCTGCTCGCTGGCGGTACGAATCTTCTGATGCAATGAATCAGCAGGATTATAAGCTTCAAGAATCGTATCGGTAGCAAACTCTTGTGAGGTGTTTACCAATACAGCAGTATCTTGTTTGGAGGGAACAAAAGCCTCGGCCAGCCTCTTAAAAAAACCTTTCTTCTTAGGTTTTGTAATAAGAGAATCACGGGTGGTAATTACGCGATGTTGTACACGCTGTTGAATAACAACCGAATCCTGTTCAGCGATGATTTCTTCAATCTCCCTGGCGGACAGAAGACTATCATTAGCCTCACTCAACACACGAAGCATCCGGATCGTATTCTGATCTTTTTCACGCAACAGCACCAACAAACTATCTGTCATCAGACTTTGTTGATCGTCCGAAGCCGAAAGAGTCTCCATCTCCCGGTGAACAAACACAAGAGAAAAGAGTAATATCGCCAACAGAAGAGAGTATCCAATGGCAATCTTTACTTTGGTAAAACGTGAAGGAGTCATAGGCAAAATGTTATAAGGTTATAGAGTTGTAAAGTTATAAGGTTGTAAGGTTATGGAGTATAGGGATACGATGTTATTAGATTAGGTTATCAAGCTCGCAAAATATAACATTATAGCATTATAACCTTATAACCCTATAACTTTACAACTTTTCTTTCGTTTTATAGTAGAATCGCCACCACAGCATGATACCCGCACTGGTCAATCCAAAAGGAAAAGCCATCCACACCCCGGTAATCCCCCAGTTAAGAACGAATCCACAGAAATAACCCACCGGCAAAGATATCACAAAATAGGCAATAAAAGCTATGAGCATCATCGGTTTCACATCCGAAATACCACGCAAAGCATTGGCAAAGTTTATCTGCATGCCATCACCAAGCTGATAAACCAGCATTGGAATAATCAGCATTACTACCATAGCAGACACCTCTTCATTGTCTGTGAACCATCCTCCCAGATAATTGCGGCATAGAAATACAATGCTTCCCAATACCACCGCCATTACCATAATCAACTGAAAACCGGCATAAGCAGAACGACGCACATTAACAATATCATCCTGTCCCTTAAAATTGCTGACACGTACCGCAACAGCAGCTCCCATGCCGTAGAACATCATAAACGTAAATTGAGAAATAGCACACATTATCTGATGTGAAGCCAACGCAATGGTGCCCAGCCAACCTATCATCACCGCACTTAAACTAAAAGAGGCTGTCTCCATTCCCATTTGAAAAGCAACAGGCCAGCCCAAAGCATTGAGACGGATAAACATTGGCCGTGACCACCCTAAACGGAAGAACCCTACTTTATAGCGCAGGAAACGACGACTATTGAAAAATATCACAGCAAATACAATCACCATGACAATACGGGAAAACAAAGTGCTGATACCTGCCCCTAATAATCCTAATTCCGGGAAACCTATCAACCCGTTAATCAGGATATAGTTCCCGATAATATTCAGAACATTACCACCCAACAATATCCACATCGCGGTTTTAGTATCGGTAATACCATCCGTAAACTGCTTAAAGCCATTGAATAGCAATACAAATACAAGAGAAATGAGCAATACTATGTAATAGGGCTTAATCAGTGGAAGTAATTCTTCCGGCTGCCCCAACCGTTCTACATTCAAAAACAAAATCCCCATTATCAGTGTCAGCAACAAGCCAACAAGCAGATTTGCCAGCAGGCTACAGCGTAAAGCCTGACCAACAGGTGCGAATTTCTTATTTCCATATAGACTTCCTATAATGGGGGTCAATCCATAGGAAAAACCTGTACTGAAAATAATAGCCAGGTTAAATACATTATTTACAAAAGAGGCAGCTCCCAATTCGCTGGTGCTATGATGACCGATCATCAGCGTGTCAGCAAATCCAAGGATAATAACTCCCAGCTGTCCGATGACGATGGGCAATCCCAGGAGAAACAACGCTTTGTAATGCCCCTTGTAGGTTTCATAGAAGTTTCTTAATCTCATGAAAGTAGTGATTAGTGATAAGTGATGAGTAGTTAGTGATGAGTGATAAGTGAGTAGAAAAAAGTATGGATATTAAAGGAACCTATAGCGCAGCCCGCTAATCACTCATCACTACTCACTTATCACTAACTCACTACTCACTACTTACAATTTTTAATACCACTCCGTTCGCCTTGTCAAAAGCTGTTTGTGCTACAGTTTGTAATTGTCCGGCAGTCACAGCCCGATAACGCTCTACCTCTTTTTCCATATCTTCAGCCGCTCCATTCAGCTCGAACCAGGCAAGATTAGTAGCGACATTCAGATAATTGATATTACCGAATATCTGAGTAGACTCAAATTTATTCTTTACCTTTTCCAGCTCTTGTGCAGCGATCGCTTCATTCTGTAAGATCTTTAACTCTTCACGCACAGCAGCTTCTGCCTCTTCCAAGGACACACCCGCCGAAGGTTTACCGGATATGTGAAACAATCCGGCATCTATCGAGCCCGAAATAGATGCGTCAATACTAGAAAACAACTGCTTCTCCTGTACCAGATGTTGATTCAGACGACTGGAACGGCCATTACTCAGAATATCCGACAATATATCAAATGCATAATAGTCAGGATGAGCGCGCTCACACATATGAAATGCCATAAAGAGTGCATCGAGGGGAACATTGCGTTCTACTGTTAAACGGCGCTCTTCTGTTTGTACAGGTTCCTGCGGCAATCGGCGTACCGGAACATCCCTACGCGGAATAGTTCCAAACCACTTCTCTGTAAGGGCCACTGCCTCTTCAAAGGAGATATTCCCGGTAACGGCAAGCACTGCATTATTAGGCGCATAGAATCGGAAAAAGAAATCTTTCACCTCATCCAATGTAGCATTAGCTATGTGCGACAACTCTTTACCGATAGTAGGCCATTGATAAGGATGCTCTTTATAGGCAAGAGGACGCAACAGATGCCCCACATCGCCGTAAGGCTGATTGAGACAACGTTGTTTAAATTCCTCCATTACCACTCCCCGCTGAACTTCCAGACTACGTTCATTGAAATCAAGACTCAACATGCGGTCAGATTCCAACCAGAAACCTATTTCTACATTCTGGCGGGGAACGGTAAGATAATAATTAGTGATGTCATTATTTGTCCAGGCATTATTTTCTCCGCCGGCAAGTTGAAGCGGAGCATCATAATCGGGGATATTCACTGAACCACCAAACATAAGATGCTCAAAAAGATGAGCAAACCCTGTATGTTCGGGATGTTCGTCCCTTGCTCCTACATTATATAATATATCAAGAGCTACCATCTGGGTACTATCATCCTGTGAATGGACCAGCCTCAGCCCATTGGCTAAAATATGCCTGTTTATCTTTAACATCTTAATCTAATACAGATACTTTAATAATTTTCACATCATCTTCCGGACGGTCACTACGATCAGTCTTCACATTCTGTATCTTGTCTACAATATCCATACCGTCAACGACTTCACCAAACACAGTGTATTCTCCATCCAGATGAGGAGTACCACCTACAGTAGTATAAGCTTCTATCTGTTCTTTAGTAAAATGAAATTCCGGCTGCTTAGCAGCTTCTTCCTGAGCCTGTGCAAACAGTTTTTCCTGCAAATCATACAATCCATCCTCATCATTGGCTTTACGCATCTTATAAATCTCTTTCATATGTTTCTGCGCCAATGCATTAAAAATATTAGTCAGTTTGTTTTCGTTCATCTGTTGCTCCATACCCAGTAAAGTAGAATCATTGTAAACCTTTCCGGTTACAATATAGAACTGACAACCGGACGACTCCTTATTCGGATTTACATTGTCCCCTTGACGAGCTGCTGATAAAGCACCTTTCTTATGGAAATATTTCGGATAAACAAACTCAGCCGGAATGGTATACCCAACATCACCGGCACCCAGCATTTTACCTTTCGGAGCATTCTTTGAATCCGGGTCACCGGCCTGCACCATAAAATCTTTGATCACACGGTGAAACAGTGTACCGTTGTACATACCTTCTTTAGCCAGTTTAATAAAATTATCTCTGTGTTTCGGAGTCTCATTGTAAAGTTTCACCTTAATATCTCCAAGCGAAGTTTCAATCTTCAACATTGTTTCTTTCTGATTTTCCATATCTACATTTTTCTTTTGACCTGGTTTACAAGAAGCTACAGCTCCACAAACCAATATTGTTAATAGTATCAATAAATTCCTTTTCATAACGCTTTCAATTAATTTAAGTTTGCAAATATACGATTTTCGTATAAAACCTCTTACCTTTGTAACTCACAAAATGGCTAAAGATAATATCATGAAATCCATATTAATAGTTGAAGATGATATAACCTTCGGCATGATGCTGAAAACCTGGTTAGGGAAAAAAGGATTTGAGGTGGACTCGACAAGTAACATTGCCCGGGCAAAGAGATGTATCGAAGCACAAATGCCTGACTTAATTCTCTCCGATCTCCGTCTTCCCGATCAGGACGGCATCCATTTATTAAAATGGATGAATGAACAGCATATGGATATCCCATTGATTATCATGACCGGATATGCAGATATACAGTCGGCAGTCCAGGCCATCAAACTGGGTGCACGAGACTATATAGCCAAACCGGTAAACCCGGAAGAACTTCTCAAAAAAATGTCCGAAGCCTTACAAGGCAAAGAAAACGGAAAACCGGTATCCGACAAACAACCATCTGCTCAAAAACAGCACTCAGTTACTTCTGACAAAAGGCATGCTTACCTGGAAGGTGAAAGTGATGCCGCCAAACAATTATATAATTATGTGGGGCTGGTGGCACCAACCAATATGTCTGTCCTTATTAATGGTGCCAGCGGAACGGGAAAGGAGTATATAGCCCATCGTATCCATCAACTCAGTAAACGAGCTGATAAACCTTTTATAGCCATTGACTGCGGTTCCATTCCCAAAGAACTGGCAGCTTCGGAGTTTTTTGGTCATATAAAAGGTTCTTTTACCGGTGCACTAACAGACAAGACCGGTGCTTTCGTAGCCGCCAACAGCGGTACAATTTTCCTTGATGAGATAGGAAACCTCAGCTACGAGGTACAGATACAGTTGCTTCGTGCTCTTCAGGAACGCAGAATACGCCCATTAGGATCTACACAGGAAGTTACAGTAGATATCCGCCTCGTTTCTGCCACCAATGAAAATCTGGAATCAGCGATAGAAAAAGGAACTTTTCGCCAGGACCTATACCATCGTATCAATGAGTTTACGTTACGAATGCCAACTCTTAAAGAACGTGGAGAAGATATTTTATTATTCGCCAATTTCTTTCTCGATCAGGCCAACCAGGAGTTAGATAAACAACTGATCGGATTCGATGCCAAAGCCTCACGCATGTTACTCGATTATCATTGGCCGGGTAATTTACGGCAGATGAAAAACATTATCAAGCGGGCAACTTTACTTGCACAAGGTAGTTTCATTACTCCTGTTGAGTTAGGTGCAGATTTACTTGAAACGCCTTCTACTCCGTCTAATATTTCTTTAAAGAATGAAGAAACAGAAAAAGAACATATCCTCGAAGCACTAAGACAGACAGGTAATAACAAAAGTAAAGCAGCACAAATGCTGGACATTGACAGAAAAACACTCTATAATAAACTAAAACTTTACGGGATCGATTTATAGAAAAAAGGTGTGGATTATTTCCACACCTTTTTTCTACACCCTCCACACATTTCCACACTTCTCTACACACGTCAAAAGGCGGAATAAACAAATAAACTCCTATATACAAGACATTTACAAGAACATATATATTTTTGGCACATCCTTTGAACTTATATAACCGTAAGCGTTCAATAACAAAGTCCAACGATATAAATAACTTAAAAATATATAGTCATGAAAAAATTAGTATTAGTAGTAGCAATGTTTATGTTTGTTTGTGGTGGTTCAATCTTTGCAATGGCTCAGGATCCTGTTAAGACTCAGCCCGCAACTGAAAAAACAGAAAGCACAGAGGAAACAACAACTTCCGAGCCTGCAAAGGAAGAACCCAAAGCTGAAGAGCCCAAAACAGATGTACCTGCCACAGAAACTCCTGCACAGGATGCTCCGGCAACAGAAGCTCCTGCTGCTGAATAAGATATAAAACCTAACCTACCTTAACACGAGAGAATTGAAATTAATTAAAGATCATCTCTTTAAAGCAAAGAAATTATGAAAAAGTTTGTATTAGTAGTAGCAATGTTTATGTTTGTTTGTGGTGGTTCAGCCTTTGCATTGGCCCAGGATCCTGTTAAGACCCAGCCTGCAACTGAAAAAACAGAAAGCACAGAGGAAACAACAACTTCTGAGCCTGCAAAGGAAGAACCTAAAGCAGAAGAACCGGCCCAAAATGCTCCGGCTACTGACGCCCCCGCTTCAACAGAAACTCCTGCTCAGTCTGCTGAATAATAGTAAGCACACTACCATAAAAAGCCATCCCTGCTTCGTCTATTCCGGGGGTGGCTTTTTTGTATACCCAAAGTATACACTCTTTATACACCAAAGTATACTTGCTTAGGATACTGTATATCATCATTATACACATCATAAAGCCCTATATCTGCTACAAAAACACCCGGATGTTCTGACAGAAAACACCCGGATGTTCTACATCAAAACACCCGGGTGTTTTCAGCAAGAACATGGGGATGTTTTTACTATTAAACCCTTGAATTATCTCTGGTTGAAAGCTATTACTTTGCTACCCGAAAGTGTACTGTTAATAATAAGATAAAGGTAGCAATCTATTGAAGGGATTCGTACAAACGATTATCAGAACATCTCAAACCCATTCCACAAACTTCCTGCAGGAACAGGAGCATCCAACTCTATCAATTCCTTAGACACAGGATGTATAAATTGCACATGCCGTGCATGCAGACAAATACTACCATCGGGATTGGAACGTGGCGAACCATATTTCAAATCCCCCTTTATGGGGCACCCCATCTTAGCAAGCTGGCAACGAATCTGATGATGACGTCCGGTTTTAAGATCAACCTCCAGAAGGAAATAATTCTGTGACCGGCCTATAAGCCGATAGTGAAGAATCGCCTTCTTACTATTAGGTACTTCCTTCTCATAGGCGTAGCTCTTATTCTGCTTCTCATTACGCACCAGGTAATGAACTAATTCGCCTTCCGCTTCCTTCGGAGCATCTTTCACAATAGCCCAATAAGTTTTCTTCACTTCACTGTTTTTGAACATTTCATTCAAACGGGGAAGTGCCTTACTGGTCTTGGCGAAAATAACAAGACCGCTTACGGGGCGGTCCAGCCGGTGAGTAACACCGATGAAGACATTGCCAGGCTTTGCATATTTCTCTTTCAAATACTGCTTTACAGTTTCGGAAAGAGGCGTATCACCCGTTTTATCTCCCTGAACGATCTCGGAAGCGGCCTTATTGACTACTATAATGTGATTGTCTTCGTATATGACGGTCATACCGAAGAATTACATATTCATACCACCATCTACCTGGATCACCTGACCAGATACATAAGCAGACATATCAGAAGCCAGGAATGTAGCAATGTTAGCCACATCTTCAGGCGTACCACCACGGCGCAAAGGAATCTTCTTTGCCCATTCTGTCTTTACCTCTTCAGACAAAGCAGCAGTCATGTCTGTAATAATAAAGCCCGGAGCAATGGCATTGGCACGGATACCGCGAGAGCCCAATTCCTGTGCAATAGACTTAGCCAAACCAATCATACCTGCTTTTGAAGCAGAATAGTTAGCCTGTCCTGCATTTCCGTGAACACCCACTACAGAAGCCATATTGATAATGCTACCAGCTTTCTGACGCATCATAATCGGTGTACAGGCATGGATAAAGTTGAATGCAGATTTCAAATTGACATTAATAACCATATCCCACTGCTGTTCGCTCATACGCATCATCAAACCGTCACGTGTGATACCTGCATTATTTACCAGAATATCAATACGTCCGAAATCCTTATGAATATCTGCTACTACCTTGGCGGTATCTTCAAAATTAGCAGCATTTGAAGCATATCCTTTAACTTTCACACCCATTGCTTCTATTTCTTTGGCCGTATTTTCAGCATTTTCGTCAATCACAAGATCAGTGAATGCAATATTTGCTCCTTCTGAAGCGAATTTTAAAGCGATAGCCTTACCAATACCACGAGCAGCACCCGTTACAATGGCTGTCTTTCCATCTAATAATCCCATACTAAATTGATTTTAATTAAATTTCTGTTCTATGAAGTGCGCCAAACACAATGTTGGCTACGTATTTTTTCCGGGTTTCCATATCCAGATTGGCTCCTATATGCCCACGGATATAAGGGACTTCTATCCCTTTCACACAATAATGCACCAATGAAGCAGTCATATCAACATCATCGATATGAAAAACTCCTTTATCTTTACCTTCCTGCAATACCCCCTTGAAAAGTACCATCTCCTTTGTATCAAACTTCTTACGCACTTTTTCAACTCTCCATATATCCCGAAAGAAGTTTGCACGCAGTGTTCCATTACGATATACCACCTCTTTTACCGCATCCAACCGTGTATAAATCATCTCAATAATTTTCTTGTCAGGTGAAATATTCTTCTCTGCCACACGTTTCATCATATCCGAGAGTATATCCAACTCAGACTCAACAACAGCCAAATAAATTTCATCCTTACTTTTAAAATAGGTATAGAGGGTTCTCCTGCCTTTTTTTGAAGCGAGGGCAATATCATTCATTGTGGTATTCTCCACTCCCATCTTCGCAAAAAGCTGACGGGCGACGTCTACTAATCTGGCTTTCGTTTTTGATACGGTCATAGGTTATAATTGCACATTGCTGAATAATTTGAGCAAAAGTAATTCTTTTCTTTCTACCCTACAAGAAAAATACGAGATTATTAACATTTGTATATTAATATATGCCAAGAAAAAATCTCTCATATACCTTGTTCATTATCAATACAATAAACGTGTATTGGATTTTTTTTAGAAAAATAATTCAGAAATAATTTGCTTATTCAATCAAAAGCCGTACCTTTGCACTCAGAAAACATCGCGGAGTGGAGCAGTTGGTAGCTCGTTGGGCTCATAACCCAAAGGTCATTCGTTCGAGTCGGATCTCCGCAACTTACAGAAAGAGAAGCAATTGCTTCTCTTTTTTTATACCCGAGAATCACTTCCCGGAAGCGATATAAAGATGAGGCTGATCCGTTTTTTTTCGGACCAGCCTCATCTTTTCAGAAAATAAATACAATGTTATCCTCATTACTCCTGAAGCAAGACACGGGCTCCAGTTTTTAAAGTGACTCTCAATTCTGCATCTTTATTTCGGGGAATCCAAAACATCTGACGACACTCTCCCCGGGGAAGTTCACACCGATGCTTATAGTCGCCGCTCAGGTATTCCGTATCAATATCACTCTTCTCTACTCTCCAATTTTTCATCCCATTTAGATTAATGTGCAGATCCCGAATTGTACTCCGGTATACATCGAAGGAGCCTGAAAAGACCTCTGTATTCAATGCACGAAATCTACAGGAATCAACTAAAAATGATTGAAACATGGTCCGGACAGAAAGGCTGTCCAATGTTAAATTGGAGAGGGCAACGCCCAATCCGCCCACATGATTGTAAATGAGTTTCAAGGTTGAATCTGCTTCCAGATTAAATTTCAATCCACGGGTGGGCAATTCATATTCGCCCTTTTTATCTGAAAACAGTTTTTCATCGTAACGGAAAGAGACGAACAAGGTGTCCTTTTCACGTTCAACCGTAAAGTATTTGGAAGCTCCTTTGGGATAAGAGAACGTCTTAGTCTCCCCCTGTCCAGGTTTTACCCACAATCTGCCCAACAATGGGATGTACACATTCTCCTTATCGAGTCTAAACTTTACGGTGTGAACGCCTGTCGCATCCATCGACACGGATTCCGGGAAAAGTTCTTTGTCCTCCTTTGGCTTATTGCCGGCTACTGAGGCATAAAAGACAAAGGCTAATAATACCAGCAGCCCCAATACTAATATTCCTATAAGTATATAAGTTGTACGTTTCATAAATCAGATTTTATTTTTATTGTTGTTTACTGTACTCCCGGTACATTTCTGCTATCTCATCTGCCGAAATACCAAGTGTATAAAGTTGTTTGAAGAAATAATCCAGCTCCTCTTTCAAAAATGTTTTTCGCCGAAGAGAGAGAATCTTCTTCTTTGCACCTACAGAGACAAAATAGCCAATACCACGTTTATTGTAAATCACCTCCTGTGACTGGAGATAATCAAATGAACGCATGGCCGTATTGGCATTTACCTCCACAATAGCGGCATATTCTCTGACGGAAGGAATACGTTCCTCCTCTTTGTACTGTCCGAGAAGTATCTCGTCACAGATTCTATCTGCTATCTGTAGATAAATTGCTTTAGCTTCTTTAAAATTCATAAGTTAGGAGTTTGTTACATTCTATTAATAATTTCAGCCTCTTTAAAACGGAAATAGGCAAGTGTCCAGTTCATCAGTGTAAAGAAGACTATTATAGCTGATAATATGAAATACTCTGTACGTTCCGTTCTGTAAATACCAGAGTAATCGCCATCCTTTTCAAGAATTAGATTGGCCACTCCCATAGTGACTAATACATAGAAAATGGTTATGATCACTCCGGCTACAAAGGTTTTTAAGAAAGCATTCTTGGGCCAGATAGAACTACCCAACACAAAACAGGACTGGAAAAAGAAATATCCTCCAATAACCAACATAAAATCTTTCAACGTACGGGTCAATGTATAATAGGGAACGTTTCCTCCGACACAATGTGACAACGGAACCGGTGCAATAGTATCTATATCCGGATATTTCAGTGTGTAAACCAATACTCTGGTATAATCGGCCAATTTATAAGCAATAAGAAAGACAACCAAAAAGACAACAGTAGAAACCAGCCAACGTGAAATATACTTTTCAAAAGGAGTGGCAGGAGTCATCAATACAGAAAGGCGGCTTGTCTTTGTTTTCATCTTTTCCATGGTAAAGGAAGCGCTCAGGCAGCCAAACGTCCAAAGTCCCCACATCAAAAGAGGCAGAAGAAATCTCCAGGCAGGATCAGTGTCTCCATAGCCTCCACCCCGATACTGAAAGTAACCGTTCCAAATCATAATAAGCGCCATCACTCCGTACATCAACACAATACGAAGCACATTTGATCTCCAATTCTCTACCATATCTTTACGGCAAAGATTCACAAAGCGGGGCATACTGAAAAAAGTATCTTTTATCATAACTCATTCGTTTTTGTATGAAACAATTTTGCAATCTCCTGTGGCACAGATAAAGTAGCATTAAAAAGCAACTCGAGATTTATATCAGACTCTTCTCCCTCTGTGTTAGGCAATATCATCACATTGCCCTGTATGGAGGGTGAAGCAAATAGAGCCATTTCTGCCAACTCACGATTATCGCTCTCCAGAAATAACAATTTCTCGCAGATGTTTGCCGTAGACTCATCAAGCAATACACGGCTATTATCCATAATCAAAACATGATCGAGAATTTTATCAATGTCGCGTACCTGATGTGTGGAAATAATAATTGTTTTATCATCCGTCATACCTGAAGCTATAAATTTACGGAACTGGCTCTTCCCCGGAATATCGAGTCCATTGGTCGGTTCATCCATCAGTAATAAAGAGGTATTTGTAGCAAGAGCAAAGCTCATGAACACTTTCTTTTTCTGCCCCATAGAAAGAGCCCCCAGATTGATATCCATGTCCATGTCAAAGTAATGAAGGTATTTCACCATATCCTCCTTACTGAAACAAGGGTAAAACGGACTGTTCAGTTCAACATAACTAACCAAAGAGACTGCCGGTAATTCAAACTCTTCGGGAACAAGAAACATATCTTGTAAAGTCACCGGCAGACGGCGGCGAACGTCTGTATCATGATATAAAACCCGTCCGCTTTTAGGAGTAAGCAGACCAGTCATCAAATAGAGAAGTGTGGATTTACCCGCACCATTTTTACCAAGCAATCCGTAAACTCTCCCCTGCTTCAGCGAAAGGGAGAAGTCGTGCAACACGGCACGCTTTGACTTACGGTAAACGAATGAAAGATGTTCTACTGCAATCATACCTTTTGTCTTTTAATATAATGTATAAGTGTATTAGTATAATAGTACACTGCAAAAGTAGATATTCTTTTTAATATTGCAATAGATAGAGAGAAAAAAATTAATTCATTGATAGATTGATTGAACGAAAAGTCGATATAGAGATTGTTTTTGACCAATATAAAACAAACTCACTAAAAATAACATCAACTACATTTACAAACAGGATGTAGTTAATAAAAGAGAGGAGCTAAGATCACTCTCCACTCCTCCCACACGACAAACAACTAAAATTATTACTATTTGATGCCATCCAATGCCCTTTTTGCAGTAGCATTAGCGGGGTCTATAGCCAGAATTTTGTTCCAGTAATCTTTGGATTCAGGCAGCTTATTAGCCACCAGATAATAATACCCCAGATAACTGTAACACTCGATAAGCGCGGAATTGTAATGCGAGTCATTTTTGCTTTCCAGCAATGTAGCCACCTCTTCATAATAAGGTTTAGCTAGACCTTGCGTTGTTTCCGGGTCTAACGCAGAATTAGCACGTGCACGCCAGAAGTTACCCAAATAACTATCCGGAGCAGTCTGTGCTATCACTGCAAAAACAGAATCAGCTGAAGCAAGAGCAGCCTTGCGTTCATCAAGACTAACGGTCAAGGTATCGCCTTGTGTACCTTTTCCGTAATAAAGTTTTCCTATCTGAAACTGCAAGTCAGAAGTCTGTTTATCAGCGGACAATGACTTATAGTACTTCTGATAGGCATCAATAGCCTTCGTATAATCGTTCTTCTGCTCATAAACGTTAGAAATCTCACGCCATAAATCTGTTTTCGTTGCATCCAGTTCAATAGCTTTCTGATACTGTATGATAGCTTCATCATACATTTTTATAGCATTGAGCAGATGTCCGTAATACATATAATCCAAATAAGAATAATCAGCATTATCAGAAGCACCGAAAAAAGCATCGGCTGCTTTCTTAGCTTCGTCATAACGTTTCATATCCGTGTAATTATACATCGCCAAGCGATTGAAAGCAGCATGACGGGCATTCCGTTGCAATCCCTTATTGGCTATCTCCAAAGACTTATCAAATTTATGATTCAGGAAAAGAGCAAATGCATATTTCACTAAATCATTCTCCGTGGCTTCAGGAGTATCTATAAAACGGGCATATGCTTCAGCAGCCTTATCAAAGCGATTGTTCATATAGTATACTTCTGCCAGCTTTTTGTCAGCCTGTACACTTGAAGGATCAACCGCTTTCAGCTGTTCCAATTTCTCAATAGCCTGTTGTGGATTAGCTCCTTTGTATATATCGGCCAGTTTCAGGTAGGCCTGTTCACTCTTCGGATTAAAATAGATAGCTTGTTCATACATCTGGCAAGCAGTACCGGCATCTTTCCGGGCAAAAGCAATGTCTCCCTCCAGAACAGAAACATCAGCAGATTTTCTATCTATTTTCTTTGCCAAAGTCAGATATTCTTCTGCTTCAGGCAGTTTTCCAGCATCCAGAAATGCATGTGCCACAGCTATCACTAATTCCGGATTCTTTTTATTTTTTCCTTTCAATAATTGATCAGCCTGTTCCGAAGCCTGGTTCAGATCGGTCTGAATAAGAGTTTTCATTTTGACAAATCCAGCTTGCCATTCGGCATCTCCCGATTGTGCAAAAAGAGAACCGGTTGCTATAAATGCCCCTGCTAAAAATAATTGAAATCGTTTCATTGTAATCAATTTTAGTTATTATTCGTCTTTTACACTCACTATACGTACTGGTTGAGTGGCCGGAACCAATCCGGACTTTAATATAATCCGCTGCCCTCTGTCGGAAGTCAAAAATGAAGCAAATCCCCAGGGCAAAGTACTACGAGGATCGTTCAATAAAATATAAATCGGTCGTGCCAATGGATAGTCTCCATAATATAAATAGGCCTGATAAGGCTTGTAACTATTTTCCGGTGTAGCTATATCCTCAGCACTGACAGACATCACCCTGACTTCATCACGGAAAGAAAGATTAGTTGTATCGCTTCGGTTACCTAACCAGTTCACACCAATTACTCCAATAGCATCCGGTGTTTGAGCCACATAATTGATAACTTGCCGATTGGTTCGCAAAGCTTTTACATTCGTCGTAGAAAGCGATTTTCCACCACAAATAGAATCAGTTGCGAAACGCACTGTACTTGAATTAGGATTATCAAATACCACACTGATATCCTTCAAACGTGAATCCGGATAAATATCCTTCCAACTTGTTACCTCACCGGTTAGTATCCGACGAATATCCCGTACACTAATCAGTGAATCCCGATTTTGCCGATTTACAATCAGAGCCAGTCCATCCGTAGCCAGTTTAATCTCCCTAGGGAAAAACTTACGGCTATGAAATGAGTTCATCTCTTCTTTGGTCAATGTACGGGTGGTTATCGCCAGACGCACACTATCTTTCAGAAGAAGATTGACAGCATCAACCTCAGTAGTATAACGAGGGACAATTCCGGCCAAAGGATATATTCCCTCAAACACATCTATCTCTTCCTGCACAATAGGCTGAAAACTTTCATCTGCAGCAATAGAGATAACACCTGACGTATATGTATCTGTAAATCCGTCCTTAGGTTTACGGTTACATGAAGTCAATGCAACCAAAACACAAAAACTAATTAACCAGAATTGTCTCTTCATCATCACATTATTGTAATTTAAACATAACCGGAACAGTATATTTCACCCTCACCGGCTTACCATTTTGCTTTCCGGGAATCCAATGAGGCATGGATTTTATCACACGGAGTGCCTCTTTGTCCAGATAAGGGTCTACTCCACGTGCCACGCGTGCATCTGCAATAGAACCATCTTTCTCTACAACAAACTGTACTATTACACGTCCCTGTGTTCCATTCTCCTGTGCAATGGTAGGATATTTAATATTCTTTGCAAGGAAAGACATCAGCTCTGCATTTCCTCCAGGGAATGTAGGCATCTGTTCCACCATATCAAAGATTTTTTCGGGTTCTGGTTCAGCCTGTGTTACCACCTGCTTCAAGTCAGCAATATCTTTACCATTTGCTTCATCGTTACCCTTTACATCGGCAATGGAGATAGCAACTTTTGTTTCCGTCAATTCCTGCTGGCTCTTAATCTCATCATCCTCGTGTACCTCTTCATCTTTCTTGATGACAGGTGCCGTAAATTTGATAGAGCTCTTTAAAGCAGGAGGCGGAGGAGCTACCGGCTCCACTTTCTTCATTTCATCCTGTTTCACTTCCGGTTCTTCCAGTTGTGACAGGGTAGTTACCTCAGTCATTACCTCTTTTTGTTTAGGCGTAGCAAGCTTGATAAGTGCCGGAATGCTAAATCCAATCAATGCAACGACTACTACAAACAGCATCGCTATATTGTGTCTTTTGGGTGAATCTTCACGCATCTTATAGGCACCATATGCCTTGTTCTTGCCATTAAATATCAGATCACACCATGCTGAAGAGGTCAAATCTATTTTTGCCATTGTTCTTTTTCTTTTAGGTGTTACTTAATTATTCGGCAATATTTTGTGAGAGCTCACCTTTAGAGTCGTAATTCTTAATCAGGAATTCGTCTGCTTCGGCAATGTTCGTTATCACATACTTACCAATATTGCAAATTTGCATTTCATCGAGAGCGTCAATCAGATTCATATACGAAGCATCATCCGTAGCTTTAATAATCACTGTCGGAGTATCCTTTCCACCTTTTATCTCAGAAAGTTGCTTTGTAAATTCGTCCTCTGATATCTTTAGTTCAAGCTTCTGTTGTTTCAGTTCATTCACTTTACGCACAGCAGCCGCATTCTTTTTCAGAAGTATGGCCCTTAGTCCATCCGGCTTATAACTCGTCTCTTTCAACGATGTATAGTCCTTATAGTTAGGTTCACCTTCATAATAGTATAATTTATTATCACTTCCCAGCAACAATGTAATAGCCTGTGAAGCCTTCACCTTACTCTGTTGCTCTTCTGTGATATTTTTATCATTGCTCGGCATGCTTATCTCCATCGTCTGAGGTTTGCTCAGAGAGGTACAAAGCATAAAGAACGTAATCAGCAGCATATTCATATCGACCATCGGCGTAAAGTCTACGCGCACAGCCATCTTTTTCTGTTTGCTGCCTTTTTTCTTTTTACCGCTTTCTTGTACTTCAGCACTCATAGTTTTATTCGTTTTTAGTTTTCAGAAGTAGTTTTCAGAGAAGTTATCAGATTGTATCTGTTTTCTCTGAGATCCTGAAGCGAGTTCATAACATTCTTAATCACAGCATATGGAGTATTCTGGTCTGCCTTAATAGCAATACGCAAATCTGAATTCACTGCACGTGCATTACGTACCCATGCCTTAAACTGATTATCGATACTATCACAAGGAATTCCTTCATTCTTCAATACAGCATCTTGTTGATCCGCTGGTAAATCCAGGAAAGTTTTCATACTTTTCATTGGTACACCAAAGGTAGAAGAGATAGCAAACTTCTGTTCCTGCTCCGGTGTAAATGTTACTCCATACTCCTTTCCCATATTTTCCAGGACTTCTCTCATATCCGATTGTTTGTCCAGACTCATAAATATCTTTCCGTTCGGATCGACCAATATCGAAAGGATATTGCTTTCCGGAATTTTAATTTCGGAAACTGAGGCTGGAGTTGTTACTTGTACCGGCTCCTTTTTTACGAATGTAGATGTCAACATAAAAAAAGTAAGCAGCAACACAGTAACGTCACTCATCGCCGTCATATCAATGAACGTACTTTTCTTTTTAATTTTTGCTCTACCCATGATTTTTATTTTTTAAAGGGTTCGCACGCTTATTTATGAGTTGCAGCAAATGTCTGCACAATAGAAAATCCGACTTCGTCAAGGCTATAAGTCAGTTTATCAATCTTATTAGTGTAGTAGTTGTAAGAAATAACAGCCAATGCACCAGTAAGAATACCAAAAGCTGTATTGATCAAAGCCTCAGAAATACCTTGTGACAAAGCCATAGAGTCAGCACTACCACCAGCAGCCAAAGCAGCAAATGAACGGATCATACCGATAACTGTACCGAGTAGTCCCATCAAAGTACCTAAGGTAGTAATAGTACCGATAATCGGAAGATTTTGTTCCATCATAGGCAATTCGAGAGCAGTAGCTTCTTCCAATTCTTTCTGAATAGCCAACAACTTCTGGTCTTTAGACAATGTATTGTCTTTTTCCATTTCATCATACTTTTTCAGAGTAGCAGTAACTACGTTAGCTACAGAACCACGTTGTTTGTCACAGATTTCCTGTGCCTTTTGCAAATCACCTGCAGAAAGTGCTCCTTTAATGTTTTCTACAAATTTCACCAGAGTTCCTTTACCGAAAGCCGAACGAAGTGCAAAATAACGTTCTACACTAAGAGCAAGCACTGTCAGTAATAAAGTTTGAATAACCGGTACGATAATACCACCTTTGTAAATTGTTCCTAAGAAGTTTCCAGGCAATGGATGATTGTTGGGGTCGTTGTTCACAAAGTTTCCAGGGTTTCCGAGCAAGAATTCATAAATGCAGATAGCCAGTATAAAACAGCATACAATAACCCATCCAGCAGATTTGATACCTTTAAACGAGGATTTTTTTTGAGTAGTTTCCATAATCAGTTTTTTTGTTTTAAAGAATTTATTAATTTGATTGAATTTAAAATTCAGAGGTACAATTGAGCGCAACGCACCCGGGCTCTACGACAAAGAATCACATTCTAAGCCGCATAGCAAACGTGCAGAATAAATAAAAAGGAATTAAATAAGGATGCGTCTTAGCGCGAAGATGTAATATTCGCTGCTGGATTGAGCGTAATAAGGATCCTTATCAGAATGGTAGGATTTACTTTTGTCAAGTACTAATAAATTCTCTCTTAGACACAGCTTATGCATAATATCCTTCAAAGAATCGAAGATTTCCATGCTGTGACGCATACGCTGATTATGGGAGGAAGTATGTGACTCGGAAATTGGTTTAAAACCCAACTCTACATCCGAAATCGATAATGCATGTAGTCTATTGTAGAAAGCGACATCATCACTGTCTAAAGAAGCGGAAACAGCATTCATTGCAGATTCTGAAACCTGACAGGTAGCAACAGAAGAATCGTCTATATTCAATGCATTACCCCGCATGCTAAATGATAGCAGCAGAATAAACATTAGTAGATATTTAACAGACGTTTTCATTGTACACTTTATAAAAAGGTTTCAAATCATGAATTGAAATATGCCGCAAAAATAATAACTAATCAGATATAAAGCCTATAATTTACATCTTTTAATTATCAAGAATTCCAACTCTACAGTAATAACATAATTCAGTTTAATTTTGTTTTAACTAAAAGAATCTTTCTTTTAAATAAATATGTGATCTACACGAAAAAGAGCTTGATTATATATCAAGTTTCCTTCTAAAAGTAGCTCGTTTAGGGAGGATATAATAAATAGTTAATAGCGTTTCAATATAGAGTTTTATACAATATTACTTCTTGATTTTCAGAATTTCTGTGAATTGTTTTCAGTGTTTTCTTTATAGTATCACAAATAGAACATAAACACCAGAAAACGCCTTAAATTGATTCAAGCGATAATTTAATATCTTGTGATACCATTATCAACAAAATGCAGATAAACACAGATTAATGCATATTAAAACCATTGATTCCTTGTATTTCCCGCACTGGGAAGTTCTCCAGGCTGTGTTTACGTTGGTTCCCCACAGATTGGCACCGAGTTTCACAGGGGCACAGAAACTTTCACCACCGAGTTTCACAGAGAAACACAGAGTATTGATTATCCTTCATAAACAGGATAAATAAGAATACGGCTTATTCCTCTGTGAAACTCAGCGGTGAATAAAACAAAAGAATCCCCCTTCCATCAATCATCTTGACGAAAGGGGGATTCAAAAAACGGCGACTACCTACTCTCCCACTGTTACGCAGTACCATCGGCGTGATCAGGCTTAACTTCTCTGTTCGGAATGGGAAGAGGTGGAACCCTGATGCTATAGTCACCTGAAGAAGGTAGACATGTGTACAAAAAGCAATTCAGTCAAAAAGAACTAAACGTATATATAAACCATACAAAAAGGAAAGAAAACAAAAGTCAACGGGCAATTAGTAAGGCTCGGCTATGATATTACTACCTTTACACCTGCCTCCTATCAACGTCATCGTCTATGACGACCCTAAGAAATCTAATCTTGTGGCTGGCTTCGTACTTAGATGCTTTCAGCACTTATCCAATCCCGACTTAGATACCCAGCAATGCACCTGGCGGCACAACTGGTAAACCAGCGGTCAGTCCAACACGGTCCTCTCGTACTAGTGTCAGAGCCACGCAAATTTCATACGCCCACGATAGATAGAGACCGAACTGTCTCACGACGTTCTGAACCCAGCTCGCGTGCCACTTTAATGGGCGAACAGCCCAACCCTTGGGACCTTCTCCAGCCCCAGGATGTGACGAGCCGACATCGAGGTGCCAAACCCCTCCGTCGATATGAGCTCTTGGGAGGGATCAGCCTGTTATCCCCGGAGTACCTTTTATCCTTTGAGCGATGTCCCTTCCATGCGGAAACACCGGATCACTATGCTCTAGTTTCCTACCTGATCGACTTGTGAGTCTCCCAGTCAAGCGCCCTTATGCCATTACACTCTACCGCCGGTTACCAATCGGCGTGAGGGCACCTTTAGAAGCCTCCGTTACACTTTTGGAGGCGACCACCCCAGTCAAACTACCCACCAAACAGTGTCCTCGTAACAACGAGTTAGAACTCAAATAATCAAAGGGCCGTATTTCAACAGCGACTCCACAAATACTGGCGTACCTGCTTCAAAGTCTCCGGCCTATCCTACACATCAATTACCCAAATTCAATGTTAAGCTATAGTAAAGGTTCACGGGGTCTTTTCGTCCCATCGCGGGTAATCGGCATCTTCACCGATACTACAATTTCACTGAGCTCACGGTTGAGACAGTGTCCAGATCATTACACCATTCGTGCAGGTCGGAACTTACCCGACAAGGAATTTCGCTACCTTAGGACCGTTATAGTTACGGCCGCCGTTTACTGGGGCTTCAATTCAATGCTTCTCTTGCGATGACATCTCCTCTTAACCTTCCAGCACCGGGCAGGTGTCAGGCTGTATACGTGATCTTTCAATTTTGCACAGCCCTGTGTTTTTGTTAAACAGTTGCCTGGACCTATTCTCTGCGCCCCGCCATCACTGACGGGGACCCTTTATCCCGAAGTTACAGGGTCAATTTGCCTAGTTCCTTAACCGTGATTCACTCAAGCGCCTTAGTATATTCAACCCGACTACGTGTGTCCGTTTACGGTACGGGTACCTTTAAGATTAAGTTTAGCGGATTTTCTTGGGAGTATGTTTACACGCACTATTGGATTGTTCAGAAGAACGCTCCATACTATCAGGTTCGACTCTTGCGGTGGATTTGCCTGCCGCAATCAACATCTACACCCTTTAACGAACTATTCCGTCAGTTCGCGGCGCTGTCACGCCTCCGTCTCCACGTCACTCCTAAAGGTAGTACAGGAATATTAACCTGTTCTGCCATCGGCATCACCGTTCGGCTGAGCCTTAGGACCCGACTAACCCTGATCCGATTAGCGTTGATCAGGAAACCTTAGTCTTTCGGCGAGGGGGTTTCTCACCCCCTTTATCGTTACTTATACCTACATTTGCTTTTCCACACGCTCCAGCATACCTGACGGTACACCTTCAACGCAGAGTGGAATGCTCCCCTACCGATCATTACTGATCCCATAGCTTCGGTAAAACACTTGATGCCCGATTATTATCCACGCCAAACTCCTCGACTAGTGAGCTGTTACGCACTCTTTAAATGAATGGCTGCTTCCAAGCCAACATCCTAGCTGTCTTAGCAATCTGACTTCGTTAGTTCAACTTAGTGTTTATTTGGGGACCTTAGCTGATGGTCTGGATTCTTCTCCTTTCGGACATGGACCTTAGCACCCATGCCCTCACTCCTGTGATTGAACTAATGCGCATTCGGAGTTTATCAAGACTTGATAGGCGGCGAAGCCCTCGCATCTTATCAGTCGCTCTACCTCACATTAGTAATTCACAAGGCTGCACCTAAATGCATTTCGGGGAGTACGAGCTATCTCCAAGTTTGATTAGCCTTTCACCCCCACCCTCAGGTCATCCGGAAGCTTTTCAACGCTTATCGGTTCGGTCCTCCAGTTAGTGTTACCTAACCTTCAACCTGCCCAAGGGTAGATCACTTGGTTTCGCGTCTACTCCTTCCGACTATAACGCCCTGTTCAGACTCGCTTTCGCTTCGGCTGCACGTCTTCAGACGCTTAACCTTGCCGGAAAAAGTAACTCGTAGGTTCATTATGCAAAAGGCACGCCGTCACAACAAAAAGCTGCTCCGACCGCTTGTAGGCGCACGGTTTCAGGGACTATTTCACTCTTCTATTCGAAGTGCTTTTCACCTTTCCTTCACAGTACTGGTTCGCTATCGGTCTCTCGGGAGTATTTAGCCTTACCGGATGGTCCCGGCAGATTCACGCAGAATTCCTCGTGCTCCGCGCTACTCAGGATACCACTAGGGTTCAGATGGCTTCGTGTACAGGGTTATCACCGTCTATGACTGAACTTTCCAGATCATTCCACTCACCAACTTTCGTCCCAAAACGTGGTCCTACAACCCCAATTATGCCGTAACATAATTGGTTTGGGCTATTCCCCGTTCGCTCGCCACTACTAGGGGAATCATTATTTATTTTCTTTTCCTGCAGGTACTAAGATGTTTCAGTTCCCTGCGTTAGCCTACTGCAGTGCAGTATAATTGGTCTTCAACCAATTGGGTTGTCCCATTCGGAAATCCGCGGATCAAAGGTCATTTGCACCTACCCGCAGCTTATCGCAGCTTATCACGTCCTTCATCGCCTCCGAGAGCCAAGGCATCCGCCATGCGCCCTTTCTTACTTTCATTATCTTGCCTTTATACTGTTAAAACAACAGCGTACGGTTCGATATATACTTTTAGCTCTTTACTAAATTTACTTTTTTTATGTACAACATGTCAAAGATCGTGGGATCTACGATTGGAAGGTTTACAATTTACAAGTGAAATTACAAACCAAAAATCAAGATCGGAGTGGAGAATAACGGATTCGAACCGTTGACCCTCTGCGTGCAAGGCAGATGCTCTAGCCAGCTGAGCTAATCCCCCTTCGAAGAATTGAGAAGAAAGAATCAAGAACGACTTAATCACAAAGATTTATCATTTTCAACTTTCAACTTTCAATTCGAGAAGTAGTCCCAGGCAGAGTTGAACTGCCGACCTCTACATTATCAGTGTAGCGCTCTAACCAACTGAGCTATAGGACTAGTTCAAACTGAGCCTATTATTAGACCCGGCTTCTGTTTTCTCTTGTTTATCTCTATCTATACTTCTATAGATGGTTGATCTATATCTATAAATAAACAAGTACCAGTAGTACAGTTAGAACCTTAATAAAGTCATATGTCTTTAATTGTATGAACAATCAGAGTTGAATTGTCAACTGTCAATTGTCAACTGTCAATTAAAATCGCGGTATCGCTCCAGAAAGGAGGTGTTCCAGCCGCACCTTCCGGTACGGCTACCTTGTTACGACTTAGCCCCAGTCACCAGTTTTACCCTAGGACGCTCCTTGCGGTTACGTACTTCAGGTACCCCCGGCTCCCATGGCTTGACGGGCGGTGTGTACAAGGCCCGGGAACGTATTCACCGCGCCGTGGCTGATGCGCGATTACTAGCGAATCCAGCTTCACGAAGTCGGGTTGCAGACTTCGATCCGAACTGAGAGAGGCTTTTGGGATTAGCATCCTGTCACCAGGTAGCTGCCTTCTGTACCCCCCATTGTAACACGTGTGTAGCCCCGGACGTAAGGGCCGTGCTGATTTGACGTCATCCCCACCTTCCTCACATCTTACGACGGCAGTCTCTCTAGAGTCCTCAGCATAACCTGTTAGTAACTAAAGATAAGGGTTGCGCTCGTTATGGCACTTAAGCCGACACCTCACGGCACGAGCTGACGACAACCATGCAGCACCTTCACATTTGCCTTACGGCTGTTGGGTTTCCCCAACATTCAAATGCAATTTAAGCCCGGGTAAGGTTCCTCGCGTATCATCGAATTAAACCACATGTTCCTCCGCTTGTGCGGGCCCCCGTCAATTCCTTTGAGTTTCACCGTTGCCGGCGTACTCCCCAGGTGGAATACTTAATGCTTTCGCTTGGCCGCTTGCCGTATATCGCAAACAGCGAGTATTCATCGTTTACTGTGTGGACTACCAGGGTATCTAATCCTGTTTGATACCCACACTTTCGAGCCTCAGTGTCAGTAACAGTCCAGTGAGCTGCCTTCGCAATCGGAGTTCTTCGTGATATCTAAGCATTTCACCGCTACACCACGAATTCCGCCCACCTCTACTGTACTCAAGACACACAGTATCAACTGCAATTTTACGGTTGAGCCGCAAACTTTCACAACTGACTTACATGTCCACCTACGCTCCCTTTAAACCCAATAAATCCGGATAACGCTCGGATCCTCCGTATTACCGCGGCTGCTGGCACGGAGTTAGCCGATCCTTATTCATAGGGTACATACAAAAAGCCACACGTGGCTCATTTTATTCCCCTATAAAAGAAGTTTACAACCCATAGGGCAGTCATCCTTCACGCTACTTGGCTGGTTCAGGCTTTCGCCCATTGACCAATATTCCTCACTGCTGCCTCCCGTAGGAGTTTGGACCGTGTCTCAGTTCCAATGTGGGGGACCTTCCTCTCAGAACCCCTATCCATCGAAGGTTTGGTGGGCCGTTACCCCGCCAACTGCCTAATGGAACGCATCCCCATCTTTTACCGAAATTCTTTAATAATAATCCCATGCGGAAATATTATACCATCGGGTATTAATCTTTCTTTCGAAAGCCTATCCCCGAGTAAAAGGCAGGTTGGATACGTGTTACTCACCCGTGCGCCGGTCGCCAGCAATGTATTGCTACATCCTGATGCCCCTCGACTTGCATGTGTTAAGCCTGTAGCTAGCGTTCATCCTGAGCCAGGATCAAACTCTTCATTGTAAAAGTATTGTTGATTTACTATTAGACGATTGACAATTTACAACTGAAATTACCAAAAGACAATAGCAAAGTCGTTGCTCTGTTCAGGATACCGTTATTTATTGACCTTATTTCAAATACCTATATATATAAGTATTGACGGTTCTAATTTCTCAAAACATTTTACTGTCTTGGACTTGTACTACTTGTATTGTTTATCAATTTTTCAAAGAACGCTTCGTTTTTTAAATCGCTTCGTTTCAAAAGCGGGTGCAAAGGTAAGGGACTTTTTTATAACTACCAAATGTTTCTGGAAGTTTTTTTTAGTTTTTTTTTTCCGAGGATTATCTAACAGCTCTCTTGCGAAAGGAGAAAAAACCTGCAAAGAAAAAAACGCCTTTTATTTGCGAATCGGACTGCAAAGATAAGAACTTTTAAACATTGAAACCAAATCTTTTTGGAAGTTTTTTTGTTTAATAACTTAGCCGGCAATCCGCGCTTTCAATCATGTCAAGCTTAATAACTTAGCTCCTCTGGCTAAGCGGATGCAAAAGTAGACCTTTTTACAATATAAGCAAAATATATCAGGAATTATTTTGGAATAAAAAGGAAACTTTTTTGTAAGACGCTGATTTGCAAAGGTGTTGTAAAACATAAAAATGAAAGGAAGAAAAAGGAAGGGAAAAAGGAGGCACATTATAATATATACGCGCGTACGTATACCAGGGGCAATAAATTAGCAAATACATATTCACGCATGGCAAATCCCAATGAGAACAGGCATCACCCTTTCAATAATAATGCATACTCTTTTTGCATTATTCTCTAACAATCTATTTTAAATGGCATCGATTTAGAACCTCCCGTCTCCGATAATTCAGAAGTCCAAAGTAGCTAAGCCCCGCTTTCATATGCACAAAACTTAACTTAGAAATACACTCTGTAAATTACAGCAAATAAGTAGTATATTATACTATCTATGAATATACATATATAACACGTTAAATGCCAAGATCATACAAGTGACAATACACCTTCCTTATATTCACAACATCCGGATGTTGTTACCAAAAACACCCGGATGTTTTAATACACAACACCCGGATGTTTTCTATAACAACATCCGGGTGTTGTGGTTTCTTTATCTTTGAGTTATTCTCATATCGAAGCTATTGCTTATATATATAAAGGCATATTGCTAAGGATAGGAACATCGTACAAGTTGGATATTCTCTATAAAAACAAAAAGAATACAAGTTTTTTTGTAGAATCTCATTCATAAGCAATGTGCTTCTATCATAAGAATGGCTTAATATGGACCGGCAAAGTGTATTTGCCAGAATCGGATTGAAGAATATGAATGGAGGACGAGAAAAAAGAAAAAACCTTTCCTCTACGGTAAAACTATATAAAATATAGAATAATACCGATGGAAAGGTTTCATTTGAAAGAACTTACCTAATTAAAAAGTCTGTTTAAATTTTCCTCTTAAAAGTTTTTAGGGGATCATTTTGAAGTGAACGGAAGGGGACAGCTGCGAGTGAATTTTCCAGTATACATATTAAACTCAAAAAGTAAATTCATGCACTGAAACAAAGTTGCTGTATAATAAAAAAAACTCCTTGCCACATGTTTTCCCAAACGGTGGCAAGGATATTAAAAAACAAACATAAATTTACCAGTTAATTGCCTATAATCACTTTTTTGCCTTCAAGGAAATAGATACCAGTAGGAAGGTTGTTGACTGCGTTTTTACCTTCCTGAGCACTAACCAAACGAACCCGGATTCCATCCGCTCCATAGATTGAGATTAGGCGAGGTTTGTCGGTTTCAATATATAAGGTATTGCCTTGCGCATAAATATGAAGGGTATTAGCTTCTTTCAGAAGTATTTTCTCCAGAGCGGTGATATCTCCTCCGGCGCCCCCAATGCTATACATTGCCGGCGCAGTCTTTAAAGCCTCCTTACTAACAACATATGCCTCAAAAGGAATAATATCGCGCAAAGATCTGACAAAAACACTACCTGCAGGTTTTTTACTATACATAGATGTGTTAAGTGCATAAACCATGTCACTCGCTTTTATCAGCTCATAAGTAGGCACTAACGAATAATCAACAAACTCGCCTTTGTACATGGTTTGCGGAGTAGCAGGAATGGTAATCCCATCCTCATTTTCTGCACTAAAAGAGACCGTACCTACAATGTTATAATTACTATCATAGTCATTATTGTTAGGCATAGAGATTATATAAGGTTTATTCGCCTCTAATGCACTTGCATCTTCAAATCCTTGATCAGTCAAAGTTCGCAACCAGAAAGGTTTAGTACCTACTCCCCCACTACTAAATGGTGCAAGCGCTCCTTTCTCCTCATTGTAATAAGACTCCACATTGAAAGGTAAAACTATAGTTTCCCAACCAGCCGCTTCTGCTATTCCGGAAGTTAACGAGAAGTCCTTTTCATAAGAAATTTTCTTCGTTTTAAAAGCGATCGGGCAATGAAATGGTTTGCCAGATACCAATGTTATATTATCAGCCACTCCATTCCGAATTACATTTTTAATCTTGGTTATACCTGTCGATACACTTGCATCCGAATTCAAATATAACAGACAATTAGAATCAGATAGATCAATAAATTGTTGTACAGTTTCAGATGTATTCCAAATAATGGATGTAAGTGATAGCGACTTCTCTAAAGCATTAGGGTTAATGTAAGTAACAGATGCCGGAATTGTTATTGAAGCCAGAGATCCACAGCTTCCAAAAGACAGTTTACCTATAGTAGTCACTCCTTCAGGAATATTGGCCTCCTGAATTCCGCTGTAATAAAATGCCCTTGTTCCTATTGCCTTTATTCCTGCCGGAAGTGTAACCGCTTTCAGACTTGCACAACTCCAAAAAACTTCATCATCAATACTTGTCAGGTGAGGAGGAAGCTCTACATCAGATAGCGAATAACATGTAGAAAAAGCAGCAGCACCAATCCTTGTCACCGTTTCAGATATCTTCACAGTTGTCAGATTACTACAACCAGTAAACGCACTTGCTTCAATGGAAGTCAGGTTATTGGGCAATACGATACTTCTGATCTGTTCCAACCCCATAAACATAAATACCCCAACAACATTATCCTCTGTATTATAAGAGATATCATTATACACAAGATAACTATCTCCCCCACTTACAATGGTAGCCCGTTCTATGTTTAATCCAAACAATTTGTTATCAGTAAACATAGATCGGATGAAACGAAAATCAGTTCCGTTTAATGGTCCAGAGATGACGAGTTCTTTTATATTATCCACATTCCCGGCTATTATTTCTTCTAAAGTTCCGGCATCAATCACTCCCACTGTGCCCTTGTTTCCATCTATCACTAAAGTTGGTTTTTCACTATAAAAATCTTTCCATTGATCTGCAGCGGCATAAAGTGCTTCCGAGCCATCCGGAACAGTCAAATTACGCGTTGCAAGAGGGAGTCCTAAAAAAACATCCACTCCTAAACTCGGAGGAGTAGGATTCAAGCAAATCACCTCACTTAAAGAGCCGCATTCCTTAAAGCTTCCTCCCATTATAGTATTCACAGTAGCCGGAATTTTGACTGACTGTAGTTTCTTACATTTTCCAAACATGTTTTCGCCTATCCGGGTGACCCCAGTTGGTATATCGATGCTGACGAGATTCGGACACTCGTAAAAGCAAGCCTCTACCAAATCGGTTAATCCAGTAGGAAGAGCAATTGTTTCGATACCTACTTCGCAAAAGGCCCCATAGTCAATCCGGGTAATAGTCGACGCCAAAGAAACTTTACTTAGCTGTTTACACCTCAAAAACATATGGCTGCCTACAAAAGTATTCCCTTCTTCAAAAATCACTTCCTCTAAGTAAGAACAAGCATAAAAAGCATATTCTCCTATCGTACGAACGCTTCCGGGAATAGTAACAGAAACTAAATAAGAATATTGAAAAGCAGAACGGTCTATTGATTTTAAACTATTTCCAAAAGGATAAGAAGTCAGGTGACTATTAGCAAAAGCATACTCTCCTATGCTCGAAACGTTTTTACACCCAGTTATAGTGGACATCTCAGTACAACTCGAAAAACAGCTATACGGAATTACCGTTATGCCATCCGGAATATTTATGGATGTAAGCGAACTGCAATAAGCGAAGGCACTTGAACCAATAGTCGTACACGCCGAGGGTATGATTACATTCTGAAGTTTCTTATCACCTTCAAAACAACTGCCGCCGATCATTGTCACCGTCTCTGCCAAAACAATAGACTCCAGGTTTTCACATTGGGCAAATGCAAAAGAATCAATACATTTTATTCCATTGGGTAATATTACAGATGTCCAGGTTTTCATGTTAGAAAACATTCCAACTCCAATAGTATCATTTTTCGTATAATACGTACCATCATACGATTCTCCACCTGATACAATTTTAGCTTCCTTCATATTTATAGAAACAAGAGCAGCCATCTCACGAATAAACTTCACATCAGTCCCATTTAGGGAACCAGAGAGTTGTAGCTCTGTCATCGTATCTTTTTGTTCACCGATTAATGCAGATAAACTACCTGCATTTTCAACATGAATACTCTCTCCCTGGATATGTAAAGTTGCCAGTAGAAATAAAAGAATTAAATTTATCTTTATCGATTTCATATCTATTATTTTTTATCAGGTGATTGATTATCAGAGTTGTCCGGGATATCACTTCTGGTAGTAAACGAATTAGTTTCTCCATAGCTTATCCCATTCATATTTACGGCATAGGCACGAATATAATATTGAGTGCTTATAGTCAATGACTCCAGACTTCCGGTAAAATCCTTCTGTGAAATATCTGAATTTATTTTATTATCACTGATAGTGGGTGTTGTGTTAACAGTACTGTAGCAGAATCCCCTTTCGGTTATCGCCGCTCCGCCATCATTCGTTATACTCGATGCAACTCCGGCGGTCGTTTTAGTTACAGTATTAATAACGGTAACTCCAACTGTGGGCGTAGAAGAAGATTCTTTTTGTGTAGAAAACTCATTCACCACTCCATACGCCGTTCCTTCTCCGTTAGTGGCATAAGCACGAATGTAGTATTTTGCATTGGGTTCGAGATCCTTCAAAACCCCGGTTATCGAACCTCCTGTTGAAGCGTCCGAAAACACTATTCCTGCTTCTAACGTTGGCTGGTTGTTTGTCGAGCTATAACAAAAGCCCTTAGCGGAGACAGAAATCCCCCCATCACTCACGACTGTAGCGACCGCTTTGGCAGAAGTTTCACCTATTTCACTTACAGTAGTTCCGCCAAGTGTAGGAATTACAGCAGCAGACCCTGTCTGAAATTCAGCGGTTTCACTATAGCTTATTCCTTTCTCATTTTCAGCATAGGCACGAACATAGTATTTCGTTTTCCCGGAAAGCCCTGTCAAGGCATAAGAGTACGCATCCTCTCCGGTTGAGACTTCACAACTGGCATCTTGTCCAAGCAAAGGAGAAGTCTGCGTATTACTCCAACAAAAACCTTTCCGATGAATAATGCCGGATCCGGCCGAAGTGACAGTGCCGTACAACTTTGCAGAAGAAGGGGTCACATTAGTGATTTCATTCATTTTTACAACAGGCAGGGTGACAGCCACCGTCCGGAAAACAGCAACATCACCATAGGACATCCCCGCCTCATTCACTGCGTAAGCACGAATATAGTAAGTTTGTCCTTCCTCCAGTCCTGTCAGATTAGCTGTAACCGCATTCCCTGCAGTGGAGGATGACACCTGGACATCCTGACTGTCGGGGGTATCATGAACCGTACTGTAATAAAATCCGCATGCTGTAATCTCACCGCCTTTATTCTTATCAATTGAGGCAGAAATAGATGCCGAATTTGCTGTTACATTACTCACTGTGGGATAGCCCACAACAGCCGGATTGCTCTGCACGGTGGTAAACTCCAGAAGTTCACCTTGCGCCCTTACTTCATTTCCGCCCTGCATGATCCTCGCCCATGCACGCACCCTGATTTTCTTGCCGGAAGGCAAAGAGGACATTTGCAATGAAAATTCTCCGGTCAACTGACTGATATTAGCACTCGGATAGTTGTCTATGATGACATAACTCATATCCGACAATCCCTCAAACCACTCCAGTCCGAATTCGATAAGAGAACTCAGATCGCTCACATTCACCTTTCCTCTTACTAACGCTGATGTCCGGCTGATATCCTCTACACTCAAGGTATTGACGGAAAACTCATTGTCTACTTCTCCTCCGGGGATAGTATACGAGAATACATCACCATAACCAACACCAAGACTGCTGACAGCATATGCACGGATATAGTATGTATTTCCCGGCTTCAAGCCACCGATTGTTCCATAAATCGTTGTATCGGGCACTAATGAAATCTCTTTCAGATTGGCAATGGTAGGTTCTTGTACCTCCGAACTATAACAGAATCCTTTCTCTGTCACCAAAGTACTATTGGCCAATATACGTGCCTGCATTGTGATGGAGACATTGGTAGAGTCTTGCGGAGCACAGGAAGAAACAACGGGAAGATCAGTCGTCTTTGTTGTTACATAAGTTGTTGTACCATACCCACGCCCGTTGGAATTGATAGCATACGCACGCACTGCGTAGAGCCTTCCCGGTTTCAAGTCATTGATACGTACCTGATAGTTGGACACGTCGTCTATATTCTTTGTGTTGTCCTTCTCCGTAGGCACATAATTCGCATCTGTCGTCTCTTTCCAGCAAAAGCCGGAAAGGAACATTTCACCTCCTCCGTCATCCAGCACAGAAGTAGATACGATAAAACTTTTCTCATCGGTGCCCGAGACCTGCAAATCACTAAAGACGGGCGTCTTGCTCTCTACCGTAGTAAAGCTCTTTGTCTCCCCCTTAGCAATACTGTATCCGCTATTGGCATAACTACAATAATAATATGTCTTACCGGGTTCCAATGCCTGAAGTTGCACACTGAATTTACCTTCATTGTCTGTGCCAACTTTCACTTCAGTATATTCTGCCATACTCTGCAACGTGGAATAAAGAACACCGTATTCTTTTACCACCACTCCTTCTGCCTTTTCCATGCTTCCTGACAGAGTAGCTCCGGTTCGATAAATATTGGTCGCTTCACCAGTCGCCAACTTCGGAGCAAAATTTGCAGGCTCCGTATCCTTTTCACAGGCTGCCATCACTAACAGCAGACTGCATATAATAAGATGTGTTATCTTTTTCATTTTTTACTTCCACTAATTAAAATATAATACCCACTCCAACAGTAACTTCATGATGCTTGAAATTCACAGTGTGAAATCCTACAGAAAGAGCAAACTTACCCAAACGCCCGATAACACCCAGTTCGGCAGCAACACCTACCGCCGAATGATCAGTATTCTTCACCAATTCACCTTCTACAGTTTCCCAAGCCAATGTACGGCTACCATACCCTGCACCTGCATAGAGATAAACGGGCTTCCATAATTGCCGCAGATAACCGGCAGTGACCGACAAACGGGCTTTCTGAGTGACTCCTTCTTTGTAATAGGGAGTACCCTCACCTCCGGAAGTCAACGCGCCGCTATCATCACACTCCAAATCAGCGGAAGCAGAACCGAAATCACTACGAAACTTTACATAAGCTCCGTTCTTGCGAACAAAACCAATCATACCGCCATAAGACAATTGTGAAGGATGATAACCTACTTCAGCCATCACCAGCATACGACGTGGCTCTTTAGGTTTAATCGTGGAAATCATTGTGAAGGTTTGCCCGTTTGTTTCTCCGGCGGAGATATTCACCACCGTATCTATAGGAAAGAAAAGATCTTTCTCTATACGAAGTCTATAGGAACGTATTGGCATACGGTCACTTTTATAAGGTGTTTGTCCTGCCAAAGTACCATCAATGTAAACATTGGCATCCTGCTCCGGTAAAGAAAAGACTTCGAGGTATCCGAATTTTGGTTTTAAAGTAACACTCATAATCTTCTGTTCACTCCCCAGATCGACGACTCCGGCTTCCGAAGCATACATCGGAGCTTCCACACGATAGGTATGACTACCTTTCTTCATGGTAGCCGTGAAGAGCCCTTTTTCCGTAGGCACCTTTTCATCATCTATATAGATAGTAGCATCAGCCGGGTCGGGGCGCATCACTAAAAGTTGTGTATTTGTATCTACAGGTTCGTGGGAAGTACCGTCATTGACTCGTACTTCCATTTCATAGACGGTAGATTTATCAATAATATCGGGGTAAAAGTAATTGCGTAGCACCCCATATTTGTCATGCATAATAGAAATACGGCGAGCGCCGCGAGGTACATAAAGCCAGATTTCGCCCGGTTTGTTTTCACGGGCAGTGATTCCTAAAGCGTCCGGTTCGAACATCAGATCTTTTACAGTAGTTACAATCCGGATCAGTGCACATACTTCTCCGTTCTGATCTCTCTTAGGAGCCGTGACGCGAGCTGTAATGTCAGTTTCCATTCGGTTAAAAGAAGCAACTTCTATTTTTCCTTGTGCATAGACCCACTGAGATAAGAAGCTGGTCAAAAAGAGGACTACTAAAAAGAAGCCACGCCTTGCTTGGTTTGTCATTGTGTATAGTTTTTATTCCGCCTGTCCTCTTTGACGGAGGTTAACTGCATAAAGAAGGCGCGAGGACTGTTAATTCTATTCTAAATCCGAGGCTCTGGAAAATGCCCATGTCATGAATAGACAACAATCCTCACGCCTAACTATAACGTTGGCGTGAGAAGACTGTTGCTATTATCCCATGACATTTTGAATTTTCCAGATTCCGAATTAGGGGATAATAACTTTACGCTTCTTGCGTTTTTTTCTAATATTTAAAAGTTTTGCTTATTATAACTCGCCACCACGAATAGCAAAACTATATTGCAAATGTATAACAATTTTCTATCACAGCCACAGCAAAAAGAAAAAAAAAGAACAAATTTATTATAGATTTATTCCCACGTACCGGAAAACCAGTACAAAATATTCTTCTACAAAAAAGAAAATAACATATTGCAAAGAGAATATTCTGAAGATAAATGAAACGATAATTCATAGCTGTACAGAAAAAACATATAGATAACCACTCAAATAGATTTCCAGTAAACAACTGATAATCATATATACATATATATAAAACATATACTTTTACTATACAAGAATGTACACTTCCGGTTATTCAATGTCACCTATAAAATTGCAATATTCTAAAAGCTTATTTCAATAAGTACTGTATCCTAATTAAAAGATAGTTTTATTGAAATGCAGACTATCACAAATTCACGCAAAGAATATCGACGCTCAAGTACAGCAAGCCATCTAATTTGCGATAATCTGCGATCATTTACGTTTTAATGAAAGAAAATAACAGGCTACCTATTGTTTTATTTTTACACCCAAAAAAAATTACGACAAGGTATCTATCAATGTCATTCAAATATCTCCATAAATTAAAATATCACAATATATCTATCAATAAAAAAGAATGTATATCACAATTAATTCACACAATATATTGAGTTGAAACAAAAAAAGCAACTCTCCATTACGTAATCTCTTTCTATTGTGGGTTCTTTAAGTAGAACTACCCATATCAGATTCGTTTATGATAAAAAAGTTAGCACCAAATACAATGAGAAACCCAATTCCCTTATCCAATCTAAAACGATGGAATGATGACTCGTAGAAAACTAAATCTAATAACATAGATAGAATAAAGTACTTCATGAAATACTATAAATATCCCTGCTACAATAAATGAAAACAATATCAATGAATCAATTCTGATCAATCAATTATAATAAATCTTATAACATGTACAACAGCTATCATTTTAATCAATCAATACTAAGAAACACCTTTATAGTGTTTGCGTTGGTTGTCAGCGCATTGCTTCCCGGTAAGGCACTTGCAACAGGTATTGATTTTCAAGTAAAGAATGTGACTGTACGCGAAGCTGTATTGAAACTGCAACAGCAATATGGATTTTCCGTAACAGTAGAATCGAATGACGTGGACATGAATCGTAAAGTTTCAGTCTCAGCTAAAAATGAATCTATTAGTACAATACTTAGCCGTATATTTACGGGACAAAATGTCACTTATACAGTGACCAACAAAAGTATTATCATCCAAAACCGGAAACAACCAACCGAGAATACCCCTGCGACCCCAAAGCCACGCCCGATTTCCGGAAAAGTGATAAATGGTACTGATAAAGAACCACTTATCGGTGTTACCGTCCTTAATCCCGAATCGGGTAAAGGCGTAATCACCAACGTGAACGGTGATTATTCCATTGAAGCGATTTCAGGACAAACACTGAAGTTTTCTTATGTAGGCTTCTCCGATGTTTCGATAAAAGTAGGCAATTCAAACGTCTTGAATATTACCATGACCGAGAATTCGACTATACTTAACGAAGTAGTAGTAGTCGGATTCGGTAGCCAGAAAAAAGTAAACCTAACGGGAGCTGTCGGGGTGATTGGAAATGAAGAGATCAACGGCCGCCCTGTCGCTTCCGCTGCACAAGCCCTGCAAGGGCTGGACCCATCGCTAAATATTGGCATTAATACCGGTAGAGCCGATTCAGGCTATGAAATAGATATTCGTGGTGCCGCATCTCTAAATGGAGGTACCCCACTTATTCTCGTCGACGGTGTGGAGATGGAGCTTAACCGCCTTAATCCTAACGACATAGAGTCAGTATCCATATTAAAAGATGCAGCAGCGGCTTCGGTATACGGTGCAAAAGCCTCAGCCGGTGTAGTATTAGTCACCACCAAAACCGGTAGTGATTCCAGCGTAAAAGTTACATATAACGGCCGTTTCGGTCTATTAAAGAACACCACAAGTACCGACTACATAACCAGTGGTTACGACTGGGCCAAAGTAGTTGACCGCTTTTTCTATTATTCGAATAAGGGGATAAACTATCTTAAATATGATGAGGACGATTGGAATGAACTCGAGATACGTCGCGGCGATAAGACCGAAAACCCCGAACGCCCGTGGGTAGTAGCCGAAGAAGACGGAACATACAAATATTACGGAAATTTCGATTGGTATGATTACATTTACAAACGTACTCGCATGCAACATGAGCACAATGTATCGATAAGAGGGGGAAATGACAGGGTAAAATACTACGTCAGCGGCCGTTATTACAATACCGAAGGGATTATGAACCTGCAAAATGACCCTTATGACAATTACAGTATTCGCGGAAAGTTAGACATTAATATTACAAAGTGGGCCCGCTTTAGCACCAATCTGAACTATTTTTATGGTAAAATGTGGTGGCCAGGAATGAAAAACCAGCAAACGACATTTCGTAATGTAACCATGGGTGGTTCTCCATTATTTGTCCCTAAAAATCCCGATGGAACAATCGTACATAGTACCGAAATAGTAAACCAAGGAGCCGGCGTACTTGGTGACATGAACCTGATGCTTACTTACGGCAAAACTTCCAACGAAGAGGTAGTGAATGAAGCGACAATTAAAAACAACCTTGAATTAGATATCGTGAAAGGTTTAACATTGCATCTGAGTCACGCATATCGTTTTTCTCATGAATTCGGACAATATCGCTATAACAATGCACCGTATTCTTCACATGAAGGCGTGATTTCATGGGAAACCACCAGCAAATTTCGTAACGAACTTCAAGAAACCAACCAATCGCTCTATAAACAGACATTTGAAGCATTTGCCGATTATTCGCACACTTGGAATCGGGTACACAATTTCAAAATTGTAACCGGTATGCAATATGACACCCGTTATTACCGCAAGAATGCGGTATCGGTCGATGGAAATCTTTCGGAAGACCTGAATGATTTCAACCTCTCTGCCGGATCGACTTATTCTGTCAGCGGAGGACAATCAAAGTACAAGACACTCGGTGTCTTTGGACGTGTTAATTATGACTATGACGGCAAGTATCTGTTTGAAGCATCCGGACGTGCCGACGGATCGTCACGTTTCTGGAGTCGTAACCGCTGGGGATACTTTCCTTCAGGTTCTGTCGGATGGCGTATCAGTCAGGAGAATTTCTGGGAACCTTTACGCCAGTGGTGGAATAATGCCAAAATACGTTTTTCTATCGGTAGTCTTGGCAACCAACAAGTATCGGACTACCTGTTTGTTCAAAAGATCAACACCAACCTCACCAGTGGAGATTTTACGTTCAATGGTACGGATAAGCTGACATATGCCCGTGAAGACGCCCCTGTAGCCAATGATTTGACATGGGAAAAGATAACGACGTATGACTGGGGAGTCGACCTTGCTTTTTTAAACAACAGACTAACATTCAGTGGTGACTATTACATACGCAACACCACCGATATGATGATGCCGGGAGCATCACTCCCCGGAGTTTACGGTGCAAGCGAACCGCGTACCAATGCTGCGGATATGCGTACTAAAGGTTGGGAACTCAGTTTCGTCTGGCGCGACAGAGCGACTCTGTTTAGCCGGCCGTTCTCTTATTCGTTGCGCGCCAGTCTCGGCGATTACCAGACCAAAGTAACCCGGTTCGACAATGATACCCGACTGATCTCGGAACACTATGTAGGTGAAAAACTCGGAGATATCTGGGGGTATAAAATCGACGGCCTTTTCCGTACCGATGAAGAGGCGGCAGAATATGCCCAAAAAGTTGACTGCTCCTACTTTACCAAACGTATCGACGCCACAGCCACCCGCAAGGGACTTCATGCCGGCGATCCGAAATTCCTGGATCTCAATGGAGATAATAAGATTTCCATCGGTAAAAACACGGTCGAAGATCCGGGAGATCGGGTAGTCATCGGTAATTCACTTCCAAGGTATTCTTATACATTCGGTGGTGATTTTTCATGGAACGGCATCGATTTTTCTATTCTGTTTCAAGGTGTGGGCAAACGCAACTGGTATCCCAGCTCCGGCCAAGCCAATCTTTTCTGGGGACCGTATTGCCGTCCGCACAATACATTCTTAAGCCAGCAATTGGTTGATCAGGTATGGAGCGAAGATAATACAGATGCATACTTCCCATTCCCTCGCGGTTATGAAGCATACTCTGACAATACCAATTCTCACTATACTCTGACATCACCCAATGACCGGTATATTCAGAACGTAGCCTATCTACGGCTTAAGAATCTGACAGTAGGCTATACCCTTCCGGTGTTAAAAAAATATCTCCAGCAGGTACGTATTTATTTCACCGGAGAAAATCTTGCTTACTGGTCGCCAATGAAGAAATACTGTAAATACATTGATCCCGAAGCAGCTGTTTCGTCTTCGTCTTACGTTGAGAATTCCGGTGAAGTATACAATTTCAGTAAGGTATTCTCATTTGGCATCGATATTACATTCTAAAAAACAAACCAGCTATGCGTACTATAAAATATATATTCATATCCGCCACCTTATTAACAGGCATTGTATCGTGTGACCTTAATGAGTTTCCTAAGGATTCCATCAGTCCCGACACCTTCTTTCATACAGAATCAGAGTTGGAACTTTATACCAACCAGTTTTATCTCATGGAACCTACCGCAGTCAATCTGTATGACGAACCATCCAACCTGATTGTTGATGGTCTGTCTCAGAGCGATGTCGTAGTAGGACTGACACGTACCGTTCCTTCCTCCGGCGGGGGATGGTCATGGTCTTATCTGAGATATATCAACTATTATCTGCAAAATTCCCATCGCTGTAAAGATGCATCCGCTCGCAAACGCTATGACGGTGTTGCCTATTTCTGGCGTGCCTACTTTTACTTTGAAAAGCTGAAACGTTTTGGCGAGGTACCATGGTATGATCAGGTATTGGCTTCCGACCAAGACGAACTTTTGGCCAAACCACGTGACAGCCGCGACGTCATCATAAATCATATCATAGAAGACTGCAACAAAGCTGCAGAAAGCCTTCCTACATCATCCTCTATTTATAAAGTTTCACGTTATGCAGCCCTTGCATTAAAATCACGTGCATGCCTTTTTGAAGGAACTTTCCGTAAATACCATGCCGGCCACACATTTAATAAAAGCAATTTACCTTATGAAGCTATCTTGCAGGAATGTGTTAATGCATCGCTTGATATTATGAATGATAAAAAGTATTCCATCTACTCGACAGGGAAAAACCCTTATTATTCACTCTTTACTTCAGAAAGCGCCATTGCACAGGAAGTAATTCTTGCACGTTGCTATGGAGGAAATTTCGCACATGCAGTCGACGCCTATGCATTAATGCCCTCCAAAGGCATGGCCGGTTACACCAAGGCACTCGTTTTCTCTTACTTAATGCAAGACGGCAGTCGCTTTACCGATAAAGCAGGATGGGCAACGATGCCATTTACCGAAGAGACTAAAGAACGCGATCCGCGTCTTGCACAAACAGTATTGACACAAAATACCCAATACATCGATGGTACAGAAGGAACCTTCAATTTTGCCAATACCGTGACAGGATATCCGATGCTAAAGTACATTTCAGGACCCAATTTTGTCAATGCTTCGACAATAGATATACCTATTTACCGTATGGCCGAAGTATACCTCAATTACGCCGAAGCCAAAGCCGAACTGGGAACATTGACACAAGATGACCTCGATCACTCCATCAATTTAATCCGTGATCGCGTAGGAATGCCCCACCTGGACAAATCAGCAGTAAATGCCGATCCTGACCCGTTCCTCACATCTGAACTTTATGGATATAAGAATGTGGATAACGGTCCTAACAAAGGAGTCATTCTTGAGATCCGTCGGGAGCGTTCGATAGAAATGGTAAACGAAGGCATCCGTTTTGCCGATTTATGCCGCTGGCGTGAAGGCCAACTTCTGGCCCAGCCATTTTATGGACCCTATGTACCCGGTGAAGGCCGTTATGACATGGATGGCAATGGAAAAATCGATTTTGTGGTTTATCTGGACCGCCGTATTCCCGCTCCGGGAGTAACTCCATTAAAAATAAACCAAGACATATTCCTGTCAGAAGGAGAGACCGGTTATATTCTGGCTCACGGACAATTAATGAGGGCCTTCAACGAGGACCGAGATTATCTCTATCCAATCCCAAGTAATGAACGTACACTTACCAAAGGTATGATTACACAGAACCCCGGATGGGATGACGGACTAAATTTTTAACCACATCTTATTCGCAAGTCAGTTATTATTAAGTTTTAAATTACAAGTAAACAGTATGTTAAAAAGAAAAATAATCTATGTATGGATATCTGTCTTAATGGTTTCCGTAAGTGGCTTTTGCATGGATACCATGAACGAAGACAAAGTACATACTCCGCAAAAATTGCGAATAGGTACAACTATAAGCGTTTTCGGCGGTTTGCAAGGGTTAACCTATGAAAACCTGAAAGAAGCACGGTCTGCGGGTATCTCTGACATAGAAATTTCTCTCACCGGCTTAGTAAATGGAGATCATCCTATTCCAAATGCCGAATTAAAAGAGAAATTCCGCCAGGTAAAACACAATGCTGACAGTGCAGGGATCAACATTTGGTCGATACATATGCCTTATGGGGCCGACTGTGACCCGTCACACATTGACGAAACCATTCGTTCACACTCCGAAAATGCCTACCGTAGCTACATCGATGTCGTCAGCGTATTGGAGCCGGAAGTAATCCTGTTCCATCCAAGCTGGCGGTTAGGCCTCAACGAACGCAAGGAACGCATGAGCCAACTGGTAAAAACCATCACTTCCCTGAATAAAGATGTAAAGGAGATAGGGGCCATCATTGTATTGGAAAATCTTCTCGGATACAAATTACTTCGCAGTCCCGGGGTAGAACGCCCGTTGGGCCGTACTGTCGAAGAGATGGTTGAAATTATGGATTTAATGCCGGCTGATGTTTATGCAGCAGTCGACATGAATCACATCAAAAATCCCGAACTGCTGATCGCTGCACTCGGCTCTCGCATAAAGAGTGTCCACATTGCCGACGGTGACGGAGAGAAGGAGTGTCATCAGCTCCCGGGACGCGGGAAAAACAATTGGGTTCTTATTCTTCAGGCACTTGATCATGCCGGTTACACTGGTCCGTTCCTCTATGAAATAAGAGCAAAAGAAGTAGATGGATTTACAGATCTTGTCACTGCCTATAATCTGCTTTATGAAAATTATACAAAGTCTTTACAACCGTAAGGAGGCTGTTGTCAATACCTCCTCAAACGTATAAAAACTCCAAGTGATTTTACCAATACATTATTAACAAATCTATGAGAATTATGAAACTAAAACATTTCTTACTCTGTGTGATGGGAATTTTGATTCCTACAACCGTTTTTTCGGCTGAATACTATGTCGTACCGGGGTTACGTGCTACAGGCAACGACGGTTCATCCTGGGAAAAAGCGATTACCATGTATGACATTTTCGAAAATGATGCCGCTGCTGCAAAAAACGATGAGGTATCCAAGTATAAAACCGGAGACGTATTCTTTCTTGCAGGAGGAACCTATTACAATGCTACCAGTCCCGGTTCCGATGCCGGGCGTATTTATCGTGGCTATATTTTCGTTGGAGGATGTGATCAAAGTAAAGGTGTGGTTACTGAGTGGCCTGCCTATCCATCGGCAACACCTACAATTTTCTCCGGTGACCTCGACGAAAACGGAGGACCGAGTGCAGGCGACCTCCGTAATTTAATTCATGTGCGTCAGGCTCGGAATGATGCTGCCGAGAACCTGGCCCACATCTGCAAACTGATAGGTATCGATTTTACCTGTTCATATTCTCCCGAAGGTTCAACTAACGCAAGTGGAGCAGTTTATTGCACGCAGGGAGCCATCGAACTTCAATATTGCAATATATATAATAATATAAGCAAAGGCGAAGGTACGGGAGACGGAATCGGTGCCGGTATCCACATCTATGGCGGACTTTATCATATAAAAGACTGCAATGTATACAACAACAAAGCGCATAAGACCGGAGCCGGATTCCGGTGTACTTCCCGCAGTTCTAAGAAAGCGAATGGCGTAATCGAACGTTGTTATTTCGGTAATAATGAAGTAGAATCCCGTTACGGTGGTGCCATCGCCCAATCTTCAGGAGAAAATATGTGGATCATAAATTCCACTATTGTTGACAACAAGGCCTTTTACGAAGGTGCCGGAATCTGCGCCAATGGCAGCTCCTTTGATGATGATGTACGTGCAGTACATATCATAAACTGTACAATTGCCGGCAATACATGCGCTGCCGATCCTTCGGAACTATATGCTGAAGATACGGAAACCGGTACTGTCACTAATCCTGGTTCATGGTTGGGATCGCAAATACGTATTGCCTGTGATCCGGCAGTGAATATCTGTAATTCCATTATTGTCGGACGCGAAGACGACGGTACAGTTGCCAAAGCCGCTATCGTTCTTACCGGTACGGAAAAGACACCCTCCAGCGCCTATTTAAATTCGTATGGTGGCAGCATATTAGGCACGTTCGGCTCGGTCATGAATTCTCCAACCATTGCTATCAACTGGAACAATGATCACATGGATGGCAGTAACCCGAATACTTATTCCAAGATATTCGGCACAACCACAGCTGGCGAAAACGGCGGATTCACCAAGACGCTGAAACCTGTAGATAATGGCATTCTCGACCAGCTCGGAGTTTACGCCCTTTATGGTTTCGAACTTGGAGAGTACATCAAGACTCTAAAAGATGAAGGCAAATATCTCCCATTCGAGATCGACGTTACCGTAGACCAGACCGGTTCGAAACGTAGCCAGGAAGAGATTAACGGTGAAACGGCTCCGGGAGCCTATGATTTCTTGACCAATCATGGGACCGGTATTGCCGTTACGAATTCTCCGATGTCCTCTCTCAAATTACAAGTATCGGGTGATGGTATCTACCAGATTGTAGGACTCACCGACAATGCTACGATACATATTTATAATTTACAAGGTATACGTATCCGGTCTATTACCCAAGGTAACACGATTGACCTGCGTGATCTCACAAAAGGCATTTACATGGCTAACGTGAACGGACAAACGTTCAAAGTTGCCAGATAATATTGTAACTAATCTATTGAACAGGTCCGTCTGCTTTCCGTATCTGGAAAGCAGTCGACTTGTTTGTTTTATAAATCATTATTATATGGCTTTCTATCATATCAAATACAGACTATTCGCCATTCTATGGTTATTTTTATCGACCCTGTCGACGGTCGGTCTAGCCAATACCACGACTTTAAACGTCGGATGTTTCAATATCCGTTTCAAAACGAGCGCCGATCAGGGAGAGCTAAGCTGGAACAACCGTAAGAGTTATGTTACACGGACAATTATCGATTTCAAATACGATATTGTCGGAGTCAACGAAATGAATGCCGGTTCACAACAAGAGGACATGAAAAGTTTACTTCCGGAGTATTCATTCGTAGAATGGGGAGGAAACTCATCAACAGTGCCCAATCAGGGAACAATCAATGCGGTATTGTTTCGTACCGATAAGTTCGATCTGCTTGAAGAAGGACATTACTTTTTGTGTACAGACCCCTCGAAATCACTACTTTCGTGGGATAACAGCAGCGGGAACAAACGTTTCACCGTATGGGCCAAGCTGAAAATCAAGGAAACAGGCGATATCTTTTATTATTTCATCACCCATCTCGATCATCAGGGAAGTGATGCCCGCAATGAAGGAACGCGCGTTAACATGGAAAAAGTACGTTCCATTTCCGGTCATTACCCCGCCATCATATGCGGTGATCATAATTCGTCGGCCATACGTTATCCGTTCTATGACCTTTGCAGTGCCTATATGTCAGACAGTCGCAAAGTATCGGAAACCCCATTCCCATGGCCTAAGGACGGAACCTTGTGCAAATGGGATCCCGAGAAAAAAGATGGGACCAGACTGGATTATGTATGGGTAAAAGGGATGAAAGTACATACATACAATCATATCAATGAGACTTTCGGACGCAGTGTCACTCCTTCCGACCATTTTCCCGTGATAGTGAACGTCTCATTAGAACCTTTCGTGGCCTCCCATACCCGTTATGTCGATATAAATGCTGCTGATGGTGGCGATGGAAGCAAGTCAGCGCCGTTCCGTAATATCCAGGAAGCTGTCGATGCCACTTGCAACGGCGATACCATTTACGTTGCCCAGGGATATTATACCGTAACCGAATCGGAGCAATTTAAAGGTCGGGACGCTACACTCAATATTCCTCATTCTCTGGATATATTCGGCGGCTACGACTCTGCATTTAAAGAAGTGACGGGGCGTACAGTTCTATCAGGAGATATAAACGGCGATGATGAAATCGCAGACGGAGTATGGACCGGTAATGAAGAAAATGCTTATCATGTAGTGACAGTTCAGAAATACTGCGCACTGATGCTTTGCAATTTCGAAATTGTCGGAGGAAACGCCAACGGAAATACTACCACAGGGGCAGGTATCGCCAGTCTGGGTTCCCGACTGATACTCGATAATGTGATTATCCGCAATAATCAGGCCACGGGTCAAGGTGCCGGAATCTATGCAGCCGGCCAATTATTATGTACCGATTGCCGGTTTATCCGTAACATCTCCTCAGCCAACGGCGGCGCTTATTTCACTGCCTATGCCGGTGTGGAATTATGGTGGCGCCATGCAATGACTGATTGTTACTTCTCGGAAAATGAAGCAGTACAAGGTTCTGCCGGATACCATTCAGGATACTCGTGGGCTTACCTGGGACACAACACTTATGTCGATAACAAGGCTACTTACGGAGGTACCGTCTCCCTCAACGGAACAGCCTATGCTTCTAAAACGACTTTAGTCAACAACACCTTTGTCAATAACCGGGTAGAAGCTATCGGCGGTGTCATTAACGAAATGAAAGGAGGATCGGCCATCTATGCCAATTTGAACGTAGCATCTACAATTTCGATCGTCAATAATACGATTGTCGGAAACCATGCATCATGCTACAAAAACGGTACACCTACCATCGACTTTTATGGTGCAGCCGTGCATATTTACAACGGAACACCATTCATTTTCAACAACGTGATTGCCGGAAACCGCTCCACTTCAGCGCATACTGGTGATGTTTATAATGCAGGACAGCTGGCAACTACCGGTTATAACATCTTTTCGAGTGCCGATAATATAAATATAACACCGGCAGAAACCGATATTTTAGGAACCTCAGTCGATTCATCCATCCTATTGCTCGGTAATATGCTCGAGAGTAACATAGTAGAAGGAGATATTATCCCTGTTCTGGCATTAAACGGTGGTCCGGTTGAGACAGTCAAAGTGAAAAGACGCTTTTTCGGATCGAATGCAATCAATGTGCTGCCGGCATCTCAATTGGAAGAAAAATTATTAAAAGGAGATGTAGACAACACGATTGAACTACGAAACAAACTGATATTCGACCAACGAGGAGTAGAACGTTTGACCGATGGAACCTCATCGATCGGTGCGTATGAATATAGAAGAGAAGGTACGGGTATTACCGAAACAGCAAGTGTCGCCAATCCGGTCAAAACATACCAGAACGGTTCAATTTTATATCTGTCTACTTCTATGACATTACAGGATGTGAAAATATTCTCCATGACCGGATCAACGGTTATTCTTCTGGGCGAAGTTACCCCAGGAGAGACTCCGGTCAATGTTTCCCGGCTTTATCCCGGAGTATATATACTATCCTGGAAAGGAGGAACTTCCCGGTTTATAAAAAGATAAATAAGATTATCTGCCAGTAAATTAAAAAATCACCCACGCTGCAACTATTGGAGCGTGGGTGATTTCATTGAAAGGAAAGTTATAGCACACTCTCCATCTTTCTTTTTACTCCGTCGATGAAATACAAGCTGCCCATCCCCCACCCGGTGCGAGTCGGACAACAATCTCATTCTGTTCCAATACTCCGAACGTTCTCTGGTAATCCTGAGCTGCCCGATGGGCATTTACTCCATCACTGAATATCTCGATCCGCTTCCCGATGCAATCATCCGGTAATCTCACCTTCAGTTCACGGGTATCCCAATTCCCCAATGCTCCGATATACCAATTATCACCTCTACGCCGAGCCACGACAATATACTCGCCAACTTTACCATCGAGCACGAAAGTGTCATCCCAAACTGTGGGAATCTGGGATATAAACCGGATACACTCCTGTTCACGCATATAATTGGATGGAGAATCACAAAGCATGTTAAGCGGAGAATCGAATACGACATATTCTGCAAGCTGATGGCAACGGGTGCCCTGACTCATCGGATTACTCCTGTTCGGAAAATATCCACCTTTGACACTATTGCGCATCGCTCCCTGCGTATAATCCATCGGACCAGCCACCATGCGAATGTATGGCAATAAAACATCGTAAGAAACCATATCGACATCGGGCTTGGACCATTTCAACTGTTCAAGCCCGAATACCGCTTCATAATTGATCACATTGGGATACGTGCGTTGCATACCCGTTGGTTTGGGACAGCCGTGAAAATCGACAAGCATCTTATGGGCTGCGCATACCTCAGCCGTACGGTACATAAAATCAATCATCTCCTGGTCATCACGATTAAGGAAATCTATTTTAAAACCTTTGATACCCATATCGGCATAATGCGATACGACCTTTTCCAAATTAAGTTCCATCGCCAGATAACCGGCCCACAAAATAATATCAACTCCTTTTCTCCTCCCATGATCTACTATTGCCTGAAGATCTATTTCCGGGACGACATCAAGAAGATCACACTTTCCCTTAGTAGCCCATCCTTCATCGAGAATAACATACTCGATGCCGTTTTCGGAAGCAAAATCAATGTAGTATTTATAAGTTTCCGTATTAATGCCAGCCTTAAAATCTACTCCATAAAGCCCCCAGTCATTCCACCACTCCCAGGCAACCTTTCCCGGTTTGATCCATGACCGATCGGTTACGCGTGACGGAGCCGCCAACCGATATACCATATCGTTTTCCACCAACTCTCCGTCGCGACGTGTAACAATGAAAGTCCGCCACGGAAAAGTCCGCGGTGCATTGATCTTCGCAATATAGGGATACCGCGAAGTAACCAGATGTTCAAGATCATTATGTCCGCCCTGTACCACACTTTTCGGATAAGGGGCAAAGACTCCTCTCAACTGCGGTCTGCAACTATCTGTCGCTAAATACATTCCGGGATAATCTTCAACATCGGCTTCGGCAATACACAATTTTTCGCCATACTCCAGATTGACAAGTATCGGTGTAAACAACAGATTGTTTTCATCGAAATCCTTCAACGGAAGATACGTATACAGATTTTGCATATCATTCCAAAACTGCTGTTCACGGGTGGCGTCCTTTCGTTTCTTACGGTCACGTACATACGGAGCCCATGTCTCAAAATTCTGAGATAACCGATACACTGCCTTTTCATTCTTCACTGTGTACTCCTCCGAAAGTGAAGATACAAAACGATAAGCCATTCCGTCATCATACATCCGGAATTCGATACTGAAACCGGCAGTCGTGGTCAATATCAACCGGTTATATTTATCTCGCACCTGTGATTTCTTATACAGTGGAGAAAGAATCACTTCATCAACAGACGAGCGTTGTACTTTTTTCACTTTCATATCGGCCCCCCAAACTGTGCCATTCATCCATTCCATAGCAATGGTCGATGGAGACAATATTGATTGGTGTTCATTGGAAAGAGTGAACGTAAGACTATCACCGACATTAATTTCACTCGTAAGCCTCCCATCAGGAGAGCCCAGTTTATATTCGGCAGCACCAGCTATTGTAACAGTGAAAGCCACCATAAACATCAAAAAAACTTTCTTATATTTCATCTTTACAAATCAATAAGTAAATGTACAAATGATAGGATAATGGTCAGATATCCACCTCACACCATAAACTGGCTTATCAATGGTCTCAAACACCAACGGGCAAGCATTACGATAGAAAATATGATCCAGATTCTTGTTTCTTACCAAAGGAGAAACGCGTCCGAAACCATTAAAGCTGGAATGATCATCCGTTTTGGAAGCATCTTCTCTGGCAGAAGCAAACCAACGGTAAAATGGAGCCAAGCTCTCACGCCGCGGATCATAGGGATTGTAAGAAGCATTCATATCACCGGTTACGAAAACAGTTGCCTCCTCACCGGCGATGGTCTTCATTCTATTGTTTATCAATGCAGCACACCGGGCACGCACCTCAGTGTCCACCGGTTCTTTCTTATAGGGCAAATGAGTGGTGACAATATAAAATTCTCTCCGGCTTTTTTTATCCTTGAGTTGTAACCACAAAGCGGCCCGATAATGTCTGTCAGTCGAGTCCCACGGTTGGGATGGAGCTTCGGGAGTAGCACTCAGCCAAAAATGTCCCGAACGTATCACTGAATATTTCTCACGAAGATACAACAATAATACTCCTCCGGTGCGGGAATCAGGTAACGTGTCGTTCATCTCTATACGATAATAGCCATAATCAGGTAGCATGGCAAAGATTTGCTGCCACATCTCGTTACGTGGTTCCTGCATGCCTATCACGTCGGGACGGTACTGGGCGATCATACGGGCACACGGTTCCCGACGCCGATCCCATGCCGTATCAAGAGAATCATTCGGATTATTGAAACGGATGTTGAACGACATCACCTTTACAGAATCCAACACGACAACATCGTCATGATAATCTTGAGCGATAGCACAAGAAAAACTCAGCAGTAAAATACCAGACAAAAGAATGTTTTTTTTCATATATGTATCTTTAAAATTATACTATGAAGACTTATCAAAAAGTACTGAATACGTAACCAACAACACAAAACCGACACTGATTTAAAAAACATTAACATGCTTTATTACAACAGCAAAGCCGTCAAAAACCACAATATTCAAAACAAATAAAAATACCGACTACGTAGATGTATGATGTGATGTGTTCCTTGAATGAGTGTTCCTTTAAATTAAAATATTGACAAAATGAAAAAAAGAAAGTTAGGATTGTTCCCTAAGGTATTGATTGCGATAACTATCGGTTCGTTATTGGGACTTATAGCGCCGGATGTTATGATCAGAATATTTAAAACCTTCAATGTATTCTTTGCACAAATTCTCAAATTTATCGTACCCTTACTCGTATTGGGCCTTGTGACTCCATCTGTAGCTAATCTGGGACGTGGAGCTGGAAAGATGCTATTGAGTGTTATCGTTATCTCATATCTGTCAACGATAGGTGCAGGATTTTTTGCATATGGTTTTGCTTCAAGTCTGCTTCCTCATTATCTAAGTATTGGTGAAATTTCTACCTCTGCGCTGGAAGGAAAAGTATTCGAGCCCTATTTCAATATCAAATTCCCTCCGATTTGTGACATACTGACAGCTCTCCTCTTGTCATTCATGCTCGGCATCGGCATTATTTTCACCAAAGCCCCGGGACTGAAGAAAGCCTTCGATGAATTCGGAGAAATTGTAAAACTCACGATTGAACATGCCATCATCCCTCTCTTACCATTCTACATCTTTACAATGATATGTGAGATGAGTGCTGCCGGGCATCTGTCAACCGTCATGGGAACAGGTGTTAAAGTCATTGCAACCGGTGTTATCCTGTCTATCTGTTACCTCATTATCCAATATATTATAGCCGGACTGGTGGCTAAAAAAAATCCTTTTAAATGTATATGGAATATTATGCCAGCGTACCTGACAGGCTTTTCAATCTGTTCCAGTTCGGCCGTTATTCCAGTCACTCTCGAGTGTGCCATGAAGAATGGTGCGACTAAAGAGATCGCCAACTTTACTGTCCCTCTTTGTTCAACAGTCCACATGTGCGGATCGACTATCAAGCTTATCACTACATCAATCGCAGTGATGTATCTGAGCGGAATGAACATTAGTTTCGCCCTCTTTGCCAATTTCATCCTTTTGCAAGGGATTTCTGCCGTAGCTGCCCCCGGAGTAATGGGAGGAGTTTTAATGGCATCAATCGGATTATTGGAATCGATTCTCGGTTTTTCGCCTGAACAGAGTGCCCTGATGATGGCCATTTATCTGGCTCTCGACGGATATGGCCCAGCATGTAACGTAAGTGGAGACGGCGCTATCACCCTTATTATCGACCGCTTTTTCGGAAAGAGATATGCATCCGCACAATAATAAAATGTCTATTTTCAAAATCGGATTACGTAGTCATATCATGTAATGTGTTCCTTTAATATAAGGAAAGATTAATAATAAATATATGAAAAAAGAAAGCATAAAGATGTTTTTTGAGAGTCAGTCCACCCCCGCTGATTCCGAGAAAATAGAGCAATGGTATATAAACAATATCAATAATGCCGAATTGGACACTATTCTTCTGGAACTGTTGAAAGAATGTACTCATCAGGATGAACAAAAAGCCAGAAACGCGTTCAACCGCACATGCTATCGTATAGGTATCGGGACACCCCAAGGCATAAAAAAGAGGAAGACGATATACCGCTGGATATCGGGAATAGCCGCCACCGTCCTGATATGCGGTTTCCTATTGGGTATACATTTATGGAGTCCCCGGTTCGGCGATATCGATTTGGAAAAAGTATATGCATCGGCAGGTGATTCAAAAATGGTGATACTTCCCGACTCTACAAAAATCTATCTCAAACCCACAAGTACTCTCTTTTACGCAGCAAATGATTTTGCCCGTAACAGGAAAGTACATTTGTTTGGCGAAGCATACGTAGAGGTAACCAAAGATATGAAACATCCATTCTTCGTTGTGTGTAACAATGCCACAATCAAAGTATTGGGAACTAAATTCAACGTACAATCGCATGAATCCGATTCAGAATTTGAAGTAATGCTATACGAAGGATGCGTGGACGTAGAATCAGATTTCAACAATAAACAGGTAGAAGTACTCATGGCTCCCGGTGATATTATAAAGATTGATAAGAATACCGGCGAAATGTCACAAATGAATATTTCGACTATAGCCAACCCTGGGCAATCCCGTAAATTTTACTTTATCGATAAAAAGCTGGAAGATATAACCAATCAACTCGAACGTCACTTCCAAAAGAAGATTGTAATTACCAATCCAAAATTAAAATCGATAAAATACGATGCAATATTTGCCAATGACGAGACAATTGAACAGATTTTAAATTGCCTGAATGCATCACAACAGATGAAAATTATATATCATGATAACACCATTATAGAGATACGGTAACACAATTTCAGTTTTCAATAGGTAAATCATAGAACCCACAAAAAATAATCAGATGAAACGAATCATTTTCTTTTTTAGCTTTATGGCCCTTGCAAGTAACCTCTTTGCCATCCGAAACTACCCCAAATGGCTTGAAAGTGCAGCCATATATCACATCTATCCTTCTTCTTACATGGATAGCAACGGAGACGGATACGGCGATCTGGAGGGTATACGTTCTCGCTTGGACTACGTAAAGGATCTGGGATTTAATACCATCTGGATCAGTCCGGTCTTTTGCAGTAAATTTGAAGATGGCGGTTATGATATCACCGATTTCTATAAAATCGACCCACGCTTCGGCACAAATACCGATTTGGTAAATCTGGTAAACGATGCACATGAAAAGGGTATTAAAGTATGCCTCGACCTCGTAGCCGGTCACACTTCAGACAAGCATCCCTGGTTTCTGGAATCTGCAAATGGAGACCCGAATGGTCATTATGCCGATTATTACATTTGGACGAAAGGTAAAAAAACAACTCCACCGAAACCGGAAAGAGGAGGCTGGGTAAAAAATGAATATCCGCGCGACGGATACTATCTGATGAATTATTACGATATTCAGCCGGCACTTAATTACGGATATTATCAGCCGAACCCGGAGAATTCGTGGGAACAAGCCTATAATGCCCCCGGTCCAAAAGCAGTCCGCCAAGAGATAAAGAATATCATCTCTTTCTGGTTTGATAAGGGAGTTGACGGTTTTCGTTGTGACCTGGCCTGGTCATTGGTAAAGGGAGATGACGCAGAGTTTCATGGGGTAAGAAAACTTTGGAATGAAATATTTTCCTGGCAAGCGGAAAACTATCCCGAAACGATCTTCCTGTCTGAATGGTCAAGTCCGATAGAAGCTATTTCCTGCGGCTTCGATATCGATATTATCCGCCACAACGGATGTGGAAAAACCATGTATCGCGATCTGGTACACAATACACATCGGAATACAGATCCGGAAACCGGTATATACCAACCGAAAGATTGTTGGTTTGACAGGGCGGGAAAAGGGCAATTCAGTTCTTTTGTAGAACCTTTTATAAAAATCTATGAAGTAACCAAGGGGCATGGTTTCCCATGTATGCCCACATCCAGCCATGATACATGGAGGCTAAATCGTAACCAACGTTCTACCCCGGAGGAACTAAAAGTAGCCATGACGTTCTTCCTGACAATGCCATGGGTACCAATTGTCTACTATGGAGAAGAGATCGGGATGCGTTCGATGGACGGATGGCCGTTTATTGAAGGCAGTCGTGACCGGTCGGCACAAAGAACACCCATGCAATGGGAAGCAGGTGCAACAGCCGGTTTCTCGACCTGCGACCCTTCAAAATTGTATTTACCTATAGACCCGGATCCGAAGCGTCCGACAGTAGCCGGTCAAATCGATGACCCGCATTCAATACTTAACTGGACGAAGGGGCTTCTTGCCCTCCGTTCTTCAATCTCCGCATTGGGAAATACAGGAGGATGGAAGTTTGTCAGCGATCCGCAACAAGCATATCCTGCCGTATACGAACGTTCCGACGATCACTCAAAGTATCTGATAATTATTAATCCGAGAGAAAAAAGTGCTACGGCATCCATTGAAGGATATGATCGATTAGAAGTTATTTGGGGAAATCCCCAAAACTTGTCAGTAAAGAAATCGAAAGATAAACTATCACTGAGAATCCAAGGAGTAAGTTCTGTCATCTGTAAGGTTCTGTAATTCATATTAGTCATCAACAAAATAATAAATCAATGAAAAAGGTTTTCAAACTTTATTTAATGCTGTTCTTAAGTATTACAGGAACAGTTTTTACAACGAATGCAGAAACGAAAAAGATTCTCGTTGTTGGAAACAGTTTCTCGTTTGATGCGGCTTTACAGGAGTTTCTTCCGATAGTACAAGCTGCTGGAGATGATATTGTACTGGGGTTTCCATATAAAGGAGGAACCACACTGGAACTTCACACGAATTATATTACCACAAATCAGCAGATATACAATTACTACAAAATTAAAGATGGAAAAATGACATCGACAGGAGGCAACAGTCGCAAATTCGATACAAATATCATTACGGATGAAGACTGGGATATTGTCATTATACAAACTGACCATAATTATTCGGGTGCATATAGTCACTATTTTCCATACCTGAGCAATCTGATCACCTACTTTAAAACTCATCTCACGAATAAAAACGCCCAGTTTTATCTTTACATGACCTGGGCCTATCAAAATGGTTCGGCAAAATTAGAGGAGTTAATCAATAAAGGTCTTTACACCGACCAAATGGATCAATATACAAAAATCGTTGATTGTGCAGGCCGCGCTGCCATACAATCGGGAATTGGCGAAGAAAACATAATTCCGGGCGGAACAGCTGTCCAAAATGGACGTACCAGTTATATTGGTGATGATTATAATCGTGATGGCTATCACATGAATCTCAGTCACGGCCGTTATACGGTAGCACTAACATGGTACGAAAAAATCTTCGGAAAGAGTGTCATCGGGTTAAGTTATCACCCTGCTTCCATCAGTGATTTCTGTGCAGAGATGTGCCAACATGCCGTACATGAAGCCATTATCCACCCCAAAAGTATCAGTAGCCTTGCAGATACTTATGGGGTAAATCCTGATGCAAAACCCAAGGTCATCGACAGACCGCTAATGATTAATTTCGGCATCGGTGTTGGTTCATCTGCTGTCTCTCAATATTCATGGAATAGTTTAACAACCACATTAACCGGAGCAAATGTGGGAAATCTATATAATAGCAAAGGTTATGGAACCGAAGTGAAAGTTTCAATAGAAAAACCATTCGACGGTGTTTCCTCTATCGGAACTACTTCATCGACTACAGCTTTAGATATGCCTTCGAATGTGTCTAAATCAGCCTTTTATGGTACTACAGAGAGTTCGGTTATTATTTCCGGATTATATCCGGGGCAGGCGTATGATATGAACGTATTTGCCTCAGTTATGAATAATACATCGACCAATTCTGAAACCGTCTACTCATTCAAAGGAGAAAATAATGGAAACGCCTCTCTGAATCCTACAAAAAACACGGCAAATATTGCAACGGTCCAAGGAATAATTGCCGATGAAAAAGGACGCATCTATTTAACTGTAAAAGCCGGCGCAAACAATAACGAAGAAAAGAAAACTTATTATCTGGGAGCATTGATGGTAACTCCACATCTTGAGGTTCCGGGGAAAATTCCTATCTATATCAACTTTACCACCAATGGAAAAACAACTCAAGAAGATTACTGGAATAATGTGACATCCCATCTTGCCGGAACTAAAATTGAAAACTTGACAGATTCGGAGAATAAGGCTTCAGGCATATCTCTAAACATCACAAAAGGTTTTGCCGGTGTCACAGAAAACGGTGCATCCAAAACAAATACGTTGCTTAACATGCCCGCAAATGCGTCTACAACAGGTTATTGGGTAAACGGTATCGAAAAAGACGGCGTTCTTATTGACAATGCCGAAATCGTATTCAGCAATCTGGATCCTAAGGAATCCTATGATTTTTATATGTTTGGTTCCTATATGAATGCTACAGAAGTTCATGAAGCTGAGTATTCAACCTTTGGAACTGTAGAAAATTACATTGGATTAAATGGAAACAACAACGATCATTCAATCGCTGAACTCTCTTCAATATATCCGGATGCAGACGGACATATCCGATTTACGGTAACCCCGGGAGCTACAAGTGCAGATACCTACAAAACTGGTTACATCAATGCTATGGCTATTATGGTTCCGGGTATTGTGAAAGTCGTACCCTTCGAACCCGTAGCAGAAGGTCCGTGGGATGGTATTTCGATGATTGAACCGGCTCGTGACGTTTCCGGTAATTGTGTTATTTACACAGGAGCAGAATTAGCATGGGTAGCCAATCAAATCAATCAAGGCCATGCCATAACAGGTATAAAAATTGCAAAAGATATAGATTTAGGCAATCAACCATGGACTCCAATAGGATACGGAACTTATTTTACCGGAAAAATTGACGGACAAGGTTATCACATTTATAATATGTATATAAATAAAAGTGACCTTACAGAAAAATCAAATTTTGCAGGTTTAATAGGTGGTACAAACAGCGAAAGCTGTGATATTCTCAACATCAATCTCTCAGGAAAAATCGATATTCCCGCATCCATAACTCAGAAAACTCAAGTCGGATCATTCATTGGTAAAGCCAATGCCTTAGGAAATATGGTTAATTGCCATAGCGATGTTGAAATCAACATCATGGGAGCACCGGGATATGTGGGTGGTGTATTGGCATTTATGAAAAATGCGAATGTAAAAAACTGCTCTTATTCAGGTAATATAATAATCACAACATCCGGAAAAGTGACCAATGGTGTCGGCGGCATTTTGGGATGTACAAATTCAAGTACAACCGGCATCGAAGCTATTATTAACGGATGTTACTTTGACGGTAGCATTAAAAATAACGGTTCTGGAACCCCTAAATATGTAGCCGGAATCAATTCGTATTCTAATTTGTCAAAAGCTGCCGAAACCATTACGAACAATTATGTTATCGGCACCATTGACTGCACGGCCACGAATCAAGGAACTATTTACGGAAAAAACAACACTGTAAATTTCGACTGTGAAAACAACTATTATTATGCGGGCTATACCTTAACAGGCAAAGGTGGAATTCCTATGGATATAAAAAAGTTTCATTCCGGAGAAGCTACTTATTTATTAAACGGTGATCAAATGGAATTTCTTTTCGGACAGGAGCTTGATTCTGATAATAACATGCCAGTCGTCTATAGTGGTACCAACAGAGTCTACAAAACAGTCTTTATGTATAATGGCAACGAATATGCAGTACTTTACAACAATACAGAAATGAAATTTCCACAAAATCCTGTTCCCGACGACGGAACGACTTTTGGAGGATGGTATGATGAGAAAGGAAATCGCTATGATGAGAATTCAACCACCCAAACTGACCTCATACTCTATGCCAAAACCATAGCAACAGGAACCGATAATCTGAAAACTAAAGATGAAATAACAATCAGTAATAATAAAATTGATATAACTTCAGAGAATCCGATTGGTGATATTGCTATTGTGGATGTAAACGGAATGGAGGTTATTAATAAAACAATAAAAGAGACTATCGCAGAATTAGATATAAATTCATTACAACATGGTATATATCTTTTTAAGAGCAAACATGATTGTATTAAATTCATAAAGAAATAAGATAGTAGACATCGTAATCCAAATTACAATGTAATATGTCCATAGACCAATATCCAAAATAAGAAAGGAGTTAATTTCGTACGTAATTCACGAAGGGCAAGCTCAATATGTTTTTCTACCGTACGTGCCGAAATATGCATTATTTCGGCTATTTCTTTTGCAGACTTATGCTCGAACCGGCTCATATTGAAAATGGCACGCCGCTTCTCCGGCATTGTTTCAATGATAGCGGCAATCGCTTTCTGCATTTCGTTCCAAAACAACTCGTTTTCTGCACTTGGAGTAACTACGGTGTCGTGTACGCCATCCAGGAAACGATCTACAATTTGATTCTGCTTGGAACGAAAGTGGTTGTATATCTCATATTTAGCAATTACATACAAATAAGAGTGAATCGATAAGTCGCTTTGTAATTTCTCTCTGTTAACCCACACTTTGATAAATGTGTTTTGCGTAATATCTTCAGAGATCCATTCGTCCTTCACCAATCCGAATATAAATTGGTTGAAATGTGAATAGTATTTCATAAAAAGTTCTTCAAAACACTGTACATCCCCATTCTTTATGCCAGTTATCAAATCAGGTTCATTCATTACTATTATATTTAAGACTATACAAACATAACATTTTAATATAAGAAAGAACAATTGTGCTGAACTTTTTCGTTCTATGGTATATTTGCAACTCTCCTATATATTACAGAAGTGTTAAGAAAGATATAATACGTAATTCAAGGTGCAATATCTTCTTTGTTTTTCTCACTAATTGCAGATTTACTTTAACATATCTAATGCGAATCAGTAGTTGAAATCAAATTAAAATTTAGTTTTGCTCATCTCTGTACGGTTTTGAATGTATTTCACCACAGAGTAACACGGAGTTCCACAGAGTTTGAATCTTTATTGAAACGCAGATGATCGCAGATTTTCGCAAAGGATCAGTCTCTTTATCCGGTATTGATAAAGCCCCCTCTCGTAGAGTAACGTATAAAGCCTCGGTGAGCAGTCTTGTTTTAGATGTACATGTAAAGCAGCATGAGATGCACATGTCGTGCTGTCCCACATGTACATGTCGTACCGCTTTACATGTACATCTAAAACAATACTGTTCACCGGGGAAAGGCATGTTCCTTTCTGAGAAAGACAAAGTACAATACCGGGCAAGGGTAACAATGCCGTCTATGGACACTTCCGCTATCGAAAAGATAGGGTTATAATCTTCGTTACTATACGGATATGAATCTATTTACGATCAGCTTTGAACTCAATAGCCAACTACTGATTCGCACATCTATTTGATTTTTACTGAAAAAATATCCCTATACTTAATATCCTATTTAAACAAATCATAACTATAATTTTTACTATATTTGCCCAAACTAATACTAATCAATTTTATTATGAGAAAACTTAACCAAGCACTTCTTGCGGTCGCTACATTGGCTTTCGCTTCATGCAACACGCAAAAGGAAGAAATCAATTATCAGGTAATCCCTCTCCCCCAAGAGGTCGTTGTCAGTCAGGAACCTCTTTTCACACTACAGGAAACCACAAAAATTCTTTATCCGGAAGGAAACGAGCTGCTGAAACGAAACGCAGAGTTTTTATCCGGATATATCCAAGATGCGACAGGAAAAGAACTCGACATTGCAACAATCACATCGGAAAGTACACCGCAAAATGCTATTATCTTAGGGTTGGACAAGAGTATAACGGAAAAAGAAGGATACGAGCTTACAGTATCTTCCGAACAAGTCACCATTAACGGACAAACGCCTAATGGAGTGTTCTACGGCATACAAACTTTGCGGAAATCAATTCCGGCAACTACTACCGGCACCAAGATTGCACTTCCGGCAACAGCCATCAAAGATTATCCACGCTTCAGCTACCGGGGCATGCATCTCGACGTAAGCCGCCACTTCTTCCCGATAGAATTCGTAAAGAAATACATCGACTTGCTGGCATTACATAACATGAATACTTTCCATTGGCATCTGACAGACGACCAGGGATGGAGAATTGAAATAAAAAAATATCCGAAGTTAACGGAAATAGGCTCACAACGTTCAGCAACAGTAATAGGACACAACTCCGGTGAATATGACGGCACACCTTATGGAGGTTTCTACACACAAGAACAAATTAAAGAAGTTATAGACTATGCAAAGGAACGCTATATCAACATCATCCCTGAAATAGACCTGCCCGGACATATGGTTGCTGCTTTGGCTGCTTACCCGGAACTGGGTTGTACGGGAGGTCCGTATGAAGTAGAAAAAAACTGGGGAATATTTGAAGATGTACTTTGCATTGGTAACGATAAAACAATGCAATTTATAGAAGATGTACTGGGCGAGGTAGCCGACCTGTTCCCTTATAAGTATGTCCACATCGGAGGTGACGAAGCTCCACGCAATCGTTGGGCCAAATGTCCGAAGTGCCAGGCACGTATCAAAGCAGAGGGCTTGAAAGCTGACGCTAAACATACGGCGGAAGACCGTTTGCAAAGTTACTGCATGCAACGTGCAGAGAAATTCCTCAATAGTAAAGGGCGCCAGATAATTGGCTGGGACGAGATCCTGGAAGGGGACGTAGCACCCAATGCGACCGTAATGTCGTGGCGCGGAATGGCTGGTGGAATAGAAGCTGCCAAGTTGGGACACGATGTGATTATGACTCCAAACACTTATGTATATTTTGACTATTACCAAACAGCAGACACAAAAGATGAACCAGATGCTATCGGTGGTTGTATAACATTGGAACGCGTATATAGTATGGAACCTGTTCCGGAGGATTTAAACGCAGAAGAGAAAAAGCACATTATTGGTGCTCAAGCCAATCTTTGGTGTGAATATATCCCTACGACAAAACAGGTGGAATACATGGTGCTCCCACGTATGGCTGCTTTGGCAGAAGTTCAATGGACACTTCCCGAAAAGAAGGATTATAGTGACTTCACCAAACGCTTGCCCCGACTTTTAGCTTTTTATGATCGTGATAGCCTCAACTACGGCAAACATGTGTTTGATATTAAATCAAATATCACATCCGACCCAGACAAAAAAGCAGTAATGATAGAGCTTAGCACAGTGGATAATGCACCTGTTTACTATACATTGGATGGAACAGAACCGACTCCTACGAACGGAACGAAATATGAAGCTCCCATAACCATTACACAGGTTGCAGATTTCAAGGCCGTTGCTGTTCGTCCTACCGGTAACAGTAAGATTATATCCGAACAGGTTAATTTCAACAAAGCCACCTGTTGCCCGATTGAACTGAAAGCTCAGCCTTCGGCCAAATACTCCTATAAAGGTGCTACGACTTTAGTAGACGGATTAAAGGGGGGAAACAGCTATGCCGGTGGACGCTGGTTAGGTTTTTGGGGAACAGATGTTGAAGCAACCATTCATTTAGGAGTACCAACAGAAATAAGCAAAGTTTCAACAGAAGCTATTGTTGACATGGGAGCCTGGATCATGGGAGCCACCGGATTGGCTGTTTCCGTATCAGAAAATGGGAAAGACTTCCAAGAAGTAGCTTCAGAAACCTACCCTTCTGAAACAAACTTAGGCAAAAAAGGAATAGAAGATTACAATGTGGAATTCTCACCAGTAAAGGCTACTTTTGTAAAAGTAACAATCAAGTGTAGCCCCGCCTTGCCGAAAGGACACGCCGGAGAAGGAAAAACACCTTACTTATTTATGGATGAAATAAGTGTGGATTAATATTGCTATCTGATGAAATACGGATGATCGTAATACGGTCTTGAATATATTCCACCATAAAGTAGCACAGAGTTCCACAAAGTACTATTTATTTAATGAAACGCAGATTAATGCAGATTAAAAGACTGTAGATATTAATCATCTATTTATTTCCCTTTGCGAAAATCTGTGTTCATCTGCGTTTCAATTAATCATCGCCTGGCGTACCTCCCCGTGCGGAAAACACTCAAAACTGGAAGTAAATGAATGGTTGGATCTCGCTACTCTTCATCTGAATAACCAGATAAATCATAGCCACCATTAATAATGCTTTGCCTAAAAACGGGAGGCGAATTACCCCACGACAAACTGCATTTTCCCAACTATCAGGAGCAAAATGAAGTAGAAAGCCCAATGCCATCAAAGCAAAAACACGCCAGTATCCCTCTAATAATTGCGGGAACAGTTGTGGGCGGAAAGTTGTAAATATCTGTCCCAGCATATCCATTGAGTTATGAATATCAGCATTACGAAAGAAAATCCAACAGAAACAAACAAAGTTAAATGTAATAATAACACCCAAAAAACGACGGACACCATGACTTTCTTCCCCTTTCTTACGCCCTATGATAGTCATCCAGGCTTTATGGAGCGCCAACGCTACGCCATGAAACATACCCCATAAAACAAAATTCCAGGATGCTCCATGCCATAATCCCCCCAGAAACATTGTAATAATAAGATTAAGATACTGACGGAATTTACCATGCCGGTTTCCTCCCAATGAGATATACAGATAATCACGCAACCAGCTTGACAGAGAAATATGCCAACGTCGCCAAAACTCTGTAATAGAAGCCGATTTATACGGAGAATTAAAATTCAGATTAAAATGGAAGCCTAATAAGAGAGCAATACCAATAGCCATATCACTATATCCGGAAAAATCGCAATAAATTTGCAGTGCATACCCATAAAGTCCCATCAGGTTTTCTATACCTGAATAAAGCGTAGGGTTATCAAAAATACGTTCTACAAAATTGATACTGATATAGTCTGAGATAACAGCTTTCTTAAACAAACCGGCTACAATCAAAAAGATACCCCGTCCAAACATTTCCTGCGAAACATAAAGCGGCTTACGAATCTGAGGTATAAAATCACGTGCCCGTACAATAGGTCCTGCCACCAGTTGAGGAAAAAAGGACACGTAAAAAGCATAATCCAGTAAATTGGTAAGTGGTTTTATATCCCTTCGGTAAACATCGATTGTATAACTCAGCGACTGAAAAGTAAAGAAAGAGATGCCTACAGGAAGGAATATATCAAGCGCTGTAAATTGTCCGCCCATCAATGAAGCAATAACTCCACCCAGAAAATTTGTATACTTAAAATAACAAAGTAATCCCAGATTGAGAGAAAGACTTAGCATCACCCACGCTTTCCGTCCATACTTATTGTCAGTGCGATCCATCAGACGAGCAAACACAAAATCGCCAACTGTTACAATAGCCAATAAAAAGAAATAGGTACCGCTACTCTTATAATAAAAATAATAAGAAAACAAGGTAACAAACAAGATACGCGCAGTATACTTATGACGCAGAAGTACATACACCACCATAAAGGCGGCAAACAGCCAGAGAAATATTCCGCTACTAAATATCATCGGAGCCTCCGGATTATATGTGAAAACCTCACGGAGGCGGCTAAAATCTATATCAATGGGAAACATAATCGTTGTAAGCTTTAATAATGGCTTCGTATAATAAATTACCCTGGAGAATATATCCTTCAGGCAAATAATGTACATGATCGGGGCGCATCAACCTGGCTTCCTGCCAGTTCTTACAGGCACGAAGGCTTCCCCCCACTACATTATACATATCCCAAACAACCAGATGATGATCACGAGCGTACTTCTGAATGGTATTGGCAGCCGTCACTGTGCGCGGATTGATAGTATATGTCCGGCGCCTGCCTCGCCGTCGGAAACTTTCATAAGAACCGGGAGGAGTCGTTAACAGGATCGGAACATCCGGTAAACTGTCACGAATCAGCGAAATAAGTTCATCCATCTGCTGATAATGCAAATTAGCATTATACCGTTTATTATGGCTCTCATTTGTTCCGAAAGAGAGTATAAGAAGTTCCGGTTTAAGTGCAGCAATGGCAGCGATACGGTCGGGATGTGTAAAAGTGAGACAGGTTGCCCCATTTACTCCCATATCAGTATAGGAAACACTGCCAAAAGTCTCAGCCAATCGTTGTCCGGTGGTCTGGGGGTAAATATGTCCCCGAATATGGCTATCTCCAATATGCAAAATACGTACAGTATCTTCCAGTATTCCTCCTTTTACAAGGCGCAAATGCTCCAGCACAGGAGAAAGTATCCCCAAACTGTCAACAATCTCATTTATTCCTATTCCTTTAAAGGCAACCGGCAAATCAATCTGCACAGATAGAGTATCGTAAAGCAGTTTCATCTCACGCATCGGCTTAGCACTTTTCATCGGTGCCCCCCGTACGGGACATACAGGCAAAGCATCCTGTGCAAAAAGCTTTAACGAAACTGACAGGAAGAGAATTACGATAAATAACAAAAACTTATTTATTCTCATAAGCACGTCTCCTGTCATATTGTTCTTTTCCGTAGAGTAATGTTTCATAAAGCAACCCTGCCAGATGTTTTCCACCCCGGAAGTTAATATGTGTATAATCATAATTTGCCATGGAAGGTTTTGCATGTACCAGTTTTGCCATACTACCTTCTCCTCCCATTGCTTCAAACATATTCCAGAAAGCGATGCCACTCTCAGCGGCTATATTCTGTTGATAGCGAATCAGATTCTTAACTCCCGGCATCGTACGAAGTTCTCCTGTATCGGTTTTATAGTCACGATCGCCTACACTAAGCAACAGAAAACCTGCCTGTGGGAAACACTCCTTCAAATGCTCAATAGCAGTAAGTAACCCTTTCTGATAATTATCATAATTGTAGCCGCGTTGAGTAGCAACATTCAGTCCGTACTGCAAAATGACAAGATCGTAGGGACGCTGCTCATTGAACTCTTTTATTATGCTGGCAGGAATCGTTCGCAGAGAAAGTCCGGAACTACCACGCAAAGAGAAGTTATCAACAATAATCCCTTGCGTACCATCCATCGCCATACCATAAAACAACGTAGAATCCGCCTGATTTACTGTCCAACGTACAGATCCGATACGTCCCTCCACCTGCATTGCCTGCAAATGCCCATCAGGTTCAAATTGCCGGTTTTCTGTCTCTCCCCGATTTATACGAACAGAGAGATCAACCGCACCTTTATTATAAAAAAAGATAGACGCCTGCTGACAGGTATCTAATAAAGAAGCATACTTATTCTGTCCACGGAGTTCAACATAAGCATTATTGTTGGGAACAAAATAATGTCCGGAAAGGCCTTGTTTTTTTCGATCGAAATAAACACTATCCGTTACGGCATGACTGGACCATCCTCCGAACGAATGGCGTACTGTGGGACGGTATCCACTGGTCATAGAAGTTATGGTGACAAAGCCCACTCCGCACCCCCCAAAACGTTTCTGTAACATTTCACGCAGATCGGCAGTGAATATATCGGCCTCTATAAAGGAATCACCGAAGACAGCGATACGCACCAGGCGCTTCTTCATCGGAATCTCGTCCAGTGCACGGTAGAAAGGAGTCATCCCACGCAGGGTAGAATCACTATAATCTTCTATACAGGTCATCCCTGTACGACAGGTGTCTATAAAGGCAGGCTTCACTTCAGGTACGGGAAGAAGGCTGTCTGCTTCCATCTTTTCTTCTTCCGGTTCAGGTGTACGGATATCACTCAACAAGTCCACCCGTCTCATTGTATGTCCATCAATCGTTATGACTGGTAACCAATGCATGCCAATCAAAGCAACCAGAATAAATAAGGTCAGTCCCAACGAATATTTCAGATAATTCTTCATGCACTCTCTTACTTTCTTTTAATAAGGAGCTGCAAAGATAATGTAAACCGAGAGCAGAATAAAACGAACTCGTTCATTTTTTATGCCAAGATACAGCTTATCTTCGCTTGAAGCAAAGATAGATAAGACAGATAAAAAGAAAGGAGAATCTACATGATCAATGAGATTCTCCTTTCTTTATGTTAATTTACGGTAGTATCAGATACTCCGTTCAATATTCCAGACAAATGCACGTAGTCCAAGTTGTTCTGTCTGCAAATCCATTTTATGCAGCGTATCCAATAGCGGGTCTACCTTCTCATCCTCAACCACAGATAGAATGGCGGAACACATACTGGGCCATGCATGGCTTCCGAAATGCGGCTCACCAGTCTTTGAGCCACGTCCTTGTACACGCTCCAGATAAGTGAAACCACGGCAATTGAGGCGATCCAACAAAGCAATGATACGTTCATAATAGGCTTGGTCGAATGTTATTAATACTGATTTCATATTTTCAATTATTAGTTATTTCTTTATGATTTCGTCTTTATGCTCCTGAAAATAGATATCCAGTGCGCGCTGACGTTTCATAGCTTTACGTTGGCGTTTAATACCTGTACCGGCAAATACACAATACAATGTTGGGATCAAAATTAACGTAAGGATGGTAGATATCGTCAAACCACCAATTACGGCAATTGCCATCGGGCTCCACATTTCCGAACCTTGTCCGCCACCAATAGCCATCGGGATCATACCAAGAACAGTAGTAGCAGTAGTCATTAATACCGGACGAAGACGACTCTTACCGGCGGTCACAACCGAATGCAATACCGATTGTCCGCGTTCACGGCACAGGGTAATGTAGTCAATAAGCACAATACCATTCTTCACCACAATACCAATCAACATGATAGCTCCCAATAAACTCATTACACTCAATGTACTATTCGTGAAGTATAGTGCCATCAACACCCCACTAAATGCAAACGGGAGTGAGAACATAATGATGAATGGATAAGTAAGTGATTCAAACTGTGCAGCCATTACAATAAATACGAGGACCACAATCAAGATAGCCAGTGTTCCCAGATCCCGGAACGAATCTTGCTGATCTTCAAACGAACCGGCAACCTGAATCGTCACTTCCGATGGTATATCCATCTTATCAATAATAGCATTACCTGCACTTACCACATCACCCAGCGGAGCACCAGAGATAACAGCAGATACCGTCACAATACGTTCGCGGTCTTTACGTTCAATGGTAGGAGGCGCAAAACGTTCAACCACCGTACCAAGATCTTTTATACGAACAGCCTCTCCTTTAGCGTTATATACCAAAACATTTTCCAAACTTTCAAGACTGGTACGATGCTCAGGGGCATAACGTACTTTAATATCATACTCATCACCATCTTCACGATATTTAGAGGCAATAGCACCATTGATACGATTACGCAGATAAGTGCCGACAGTAGCCAAGTTGAGTCCATGCAAAGCCAATTTTTCACGGTCAAAATCTACCTGATACTCCGGTTGGTAGTCGCTACGACTGATATTTACCTCAGATACTCCTTTTACATCCAGCAACCGTCGTTTCAACTGAGCAGCTACGCTATCGGTAGTTGCCATATCATAACCATAAATTTCAAAGTCGGCACTGGCCTGAGCAGACATACCTGTATTACTACCTCCAAGAATCACCTGTGCCTTACTAAACTCAGGATACTTCTTCAAATCATCACGCATCTCATCGCAGACCTGCTCCAACGAGATTTTACGATCTCCCGGATCCACCAAACTGATATTGAAAGAAATAATGTGAGAACCGTTATCCTGCATAGAAGCCCATGTATTATCAGAATCAGCTTGGCCTACAGTATAGTTACATACCTTCATTATTTCCTTATACTTTGTCATCCACTGATTGGTCAACTTCTCAGATATCTCTTGAGCCAACTCTTTACGGGTACCAATCGGCAGTTCAAGCTGTACAGCAATACGGGCATTATCTTGTGCCGGGAAAAATTCTGTACCAATACCTTTGGCACAGAATAAACTGACAACAAAGAATAAGATACAACCGACAACAATAACCGAACGATGACGAACAGCCCAATTCAGCATACGGGCATACCAGTTGTCCAATCCATCCAATGATTTTTCAATAGGTCTATAGAACATCGTGAATGCCTTTGATTGTTTCTTCTGAAGCTTTAACAGCTGAGCACAAAGCATCGGAGTCAATGATAAAGCTGCAACCGTGGAGATAAACATAATAGCACACATCATCCATCCCAGCTGCTTAAACATCACACCAGACATACCGCTTACCATAGTCAGCGGGAAGAACACCGCAATCATAGTCAACGTAGACGCAATAACTGAGATAGCCACCTCGTTTGTTCCATGTACAGCGGCCTGTTTCGGATCAGAACCACGCTCAATATGTGTTGTAACATTCTCCAATACTACAATAGCATCATCTACCACCATACCGATAGCAATGGAAAGGGAAGACAGAGAAATGATATTAATCGTATTCCCGGTGATGGCCAGATAAATAAATGAGGCTATCAACGAAAGCGGAATCGTGATACAAATAATCAATGTTGCCCTCCAACGTCCCAGGAAGAGGAATACTACGATAACAACAAAGAGTAAAGCATAAAGTACCGTTTCGGCCAAACTGTCAATTGTATTCAGAATGTTATCGGATGTATCAACAATGACTCCCAGTTTCACATCACTCGGCAGGTTCTTCTGCAAACGGGGCAACGCTTCTTCTACCTTTCTTGAGATTTCCACAGAGTTGGCCCCCGATTGTTTCTGTACAATAATCATAGCACCCTTTACACCGTTATTATATGTCTCCTGCGCACGTTCTTCCACTGTGTCAACCACACGGGCCACATCGCGAAGATAAACACTGGCACCATTGTAAGTACCTACTACTATATCTTCTAACTGTCGGGAATCGTTAAACTCTCCCTCTACACGCAACGAATAAGTTTCGTTACCAATATCAAAGGTACCACCGGGAATATTTTTATTCTCTGCACCAATAATAGAGCTGATGGTCTCAATAGACAGATGATAAGCCTCTAACTTATTCGGGTCACAATATACCTGAATTTCACGCTGCGGAGCACCACTGATAGACACTGTACCCACACCGGGAATACGGGCTAAAGGATTCACTACGCGGTCATCCAGAATTTTATAAAGTGCCGACTGGCTTTCATTGGCCTGTACAGACAATAGTACGATAGGAATCATGTCCGTACTAAACTTAAAGATGATAGGATTCTCCACATCATCCGGGAGCTGTGAACTCACCATGTCAAGTTTGTCCCGGACATCGTTCGTCAGTACATCGATGTCATTACCAAATTCAAACTCCAGCGTAATCAAGGACATGTTTTCTGACGACCGTGAAGTAATATGCTTCAGGTTACTAACAGCATTCAACGTGTTTTCCAACGGTCGGGTCACGTTATTTTCTATATCCGAAGCACTGGCTCCGGGATAGGCGGTCATTACCATAATCGTATTTGTATCGATATCCGGATACAAGTCGATAGGTAGTTTTGATAAAGAGAAAAGACCAAAGATCACCACTGCAAGAAAGCAGAGGGAGGTCATAATCGGTTTTTTTACCGCTCCTTCGTATAAACTCATGTTGTTTAGTGATTAGTTATTGAGTGATGAATGATGAGTGAAAGCACAATGAGTGCTAATCACTTATCACTAATCATTAATCGTTAATTTTATTTCTCTACGTCTACTTCTGTACCGTTAATCAGGCGTGCCTGTCCTGCAACAACTACCTGTGAGTTGTTGGGTACACCCGACTTCAGCTCATATTCTGTACCCATACGACGTCCAAGTTCCACTTTATTGTAAGAAACTTTTCCATCTTTGTATACAAATACGTAACGGTCGCCGGCACCCGCCTGTTTTACAATAGCCAAATCGGGAACAACTACGTTGTCCTGAGTACCAAAATTCAAAGTAGCACGGGCAAACATTCCCGGACGTACCCGCTGATCTTTGTTTTCCAGCTTGATTTCAACAGGAAAAGTACGTGTAGTTGCATCAATGGTAGGATAAACGAGGCTAACCTTTCCAGCAAACTCTTCATCACCATACACATCCAGCTTCACTGCAACAGGAGACCCTTTTTTTACCTGAGAGAAATAAGTTTCAGAAACATTGATCATCAGTTTTACCGGAGTAATCTGCTCTACAACCAACACCGGGTTTCCACCGCTATACATATCTCCGTTATCATAATTACGTGCAGTTATGATTCCGCTAATCGGGCTAACCAATGTTGTATTCTCCATTAAATTCTTATAAGCCGTCTCTTGTACTTCAAGTGCCATCTTCAAGGCATCCCATTCTGATTTGGAAGTACCACCTACTTTATAAAGTTCATCAGCACGATTAAATTCAAGACGTTTGTTTTCCAGTTGCAATTTCATCTGTTTCAAACTGGCCTCATCCATAAGTACCAACTTCTGTCCTTTTGAAACACGGTCACCCACTTCTACAAATATCTTATCTATTCTCACAGGAGACGCCGGAGCTATATTATTCTTAACTTCCGCTTCTACTGTTGCCGTATATTCCTGTATCTGATCAACAGGCCGTGCTGTTACATCCGCCAATTTTACCTTAGGCTTATCTTCAACTTTTTCAACAGCTTTCTGTTCTTTTCCGCCAGTACACGAGCCTAGCAGCATAATAGCAAACAAGGCTACTAATTGGAAACTCTTTTTCATGTGATTTTCTATATTTTTATTTTTCCTGGTTTATTTTATTACCTCATCTCTACCCAATACCTGATCAAGGTCAGCCTTAGATACCAAATAATCGTAAATTGATTGATTGTAAGTAAGTTCCGCCTGTGTCAATGACACCTGCGAGCTATTCAATTCGAGTACAGTACCCTTTCCCACTTCATAACGCTTACCGGCAATCAATACTGCTTTCTCAGCTTGCAACACATTTTCTTTGTTACTTACAACTTGTTCTGAACTGGCAGCCATATTACTACGATAACTTTCTATTTGCATATTCAACTTACGTTCCGTATCCAAACGGTTCCATTCCAGTTGTTTTACCTGTATACGAGCCGTTTTCATCTTTGTAAAATTACTGGCCTTATACAAAGGAATACTCAGATTGAACATCAATGAAGAACTATTACTCCAGTTGTAATCAAAGAAATTCAGATTCGGATTATAAAGAGATTGATACTGATACGAAAGAGACATAGAGAGTGTCGGAAGGAAATTTGTTCGTTGAGACTTGATGTTCTTAAGAAGCAATTTATGATTCAAATCAAATTGCTTCATAGTCGTATTATTGATCAGACTTTCATCTCCGGCGCTCAATTCTCCGGCAAACAAAGCCGTTTCGTAATTAGCCAGATTATCATCGGCCTTCAGATCTACATCAGCTGTAATGCCCATCAATACCTTCAATTGCAACTTCGCCAATGTCACCGCATTTGAAGCTGACACAACACTGGGTTTTACACTACGCATCTGTACTTCAGCACTAATTTTATCAAATTCGCTTACAGTTCCTTGTTGATATTTAGCATTGGCAACATTAAAATTATCTTCTGCCAGTTTATAACTTTTCTGCATTACCTCATAGGTATCTTGCGTCAACATCAGTTGGTAATACGCCTTTGTCACCTGATTAACCAGATCTTGTTTAGAAGCTCTTGATTTCTCAACAGCCAATTCAATATCAGTCTTAGTCATTGACATAGCTTTGTAAACGGAAGGAGCAAATAAAGGCAAACTGACAGCTAAACCTGCATTCGCCGTATTTGAATTGTCCTGTCCCATCTTAAAGGATTGCCCACCAAGATTCATCTGAGCCGCTTTAATCGTATGATCCAGCGATCCTGAGATGCTAACCTGAGGTAATAAGTTCTGCCAGGTTTCCTTGTTGGCTACCTCCTTTAAGGAGATTTCTTCATCTGCCACTTTAATAGTGGGATTCTCACTCAGAGCAATTTCCAGCGCTTTATCCAAAGTCAGGGTCAAAGTATCCTTTGCCTCCTGTGCCCGTACAAAGCCCCCGGCAAGAAAAACTGCTATACCTAAAAGCAGCTTCTTACCTGCTAATTTTCTCATTTTGTTCATAAATAAGTCTTCTTCTTTTTGTAAACTTTAGTTGTTTGTAAAATCAGGAAAAGTTATTCTCCCGTCCGCTCTATTCTATTTTTCCGATATTCCTGTATAAATTCTTCCAACACTCTCGCTCCTCTTTCGGTGGCTATCCCACGAAGGAAAGTAAACATGATTGACTCATAAACTTCCAAAAAAGGATACTCTTTGCAGATATCCGTATTCATCAGCAAGTCAAATTGTTCACGAACGAGTAAATTGACAATTGCAAAATTCACATCATCCCGGAAAATACCTTGTTCCACACCCGATTTGAAAAAAGCAATTGTACTTTCCGAATCTTTATCGCGATTCTTTTTCACCATATTAAAAACATGAGGATATTTCTTCAGATCCTCAAAAAAGCGTTTGTTAGTCTGATGGAACACCTCAATGCTCTTTTGAAAACACACCAAAATAACCTCCAATACATTTGTTGACTCAGCCAAAAGATTTTCCAGAAACTCATTTTTATCCTCCTGGTTTTTCAGAATAACCTCTCTCAACAACGTCTCCTTGTCTTCAAAAACTTCATAAAGCGTACGCTTTGATATACCTAACGAGGTAGCTATATCATCCATCGTTATGCTTTTAATACCATGTAAAGTAAAGGCTTCAGTGGCTTTCACTATAATTCTGTCTCTCAACTCTACTCTGTTCGAAATTTCTTTTGCGTTAGTACTCATCATCCATTTCTTTATAATTAGCCGTTTTTACTATCTGTACTTTCACACTAATAGCTTGTGAAAACGGAACAAAGATAGATAGAAAACTCAGATTACAAATTTAGTTTCCATATTAATCGCTTACATTTGATAATTATTATAGGTTAACGAAGCAATGTGAAAACAAGTGTTAACAATAAGTACACCACAAAAGTAGATAATCAGTAAGATATAGAAAAAGTTTTCTCGGCAATATAGGGGTAATAATCGACAAATAGCGGATATATTCCGGTAAGTTCCCGGGATATATCCGCTATAGTTTTTCATTTTCAGGTAGTTTTTACCTATAAAGAAGAAAAGAAACTGTTAATAATCAAACTTTGTCCGGTTAAGGAAAGCTACTGTTTTATGAATCTCCTTATACATCACAATGTCATCTTTGACAAAAGGAACTTCTTTCCGATATTCGGTCAAAAAACGTTCCAGTTTCGCAGAGGTTTTCTCTGGCCGACGGAATTCAATCCCCTGAGCGGCATTCATCAATTCGATAGCAAGAATGTGTTCCAGGTTATCCATCACCTTATATAACTTTGTAGCCGCATTAGCCCCCATACTGACATGATCTTCTTGTCCATTGGACGAAACGATGGAATCACTGGAAGCAGCATAGCAGTACATTTTATTCTGGCTTACCATAGAAGCGGCGGCATACTGCGGTATCATAAAGCCGGAATTCAATCCAGGATTAGCAACCAGAAATTCGGGTAAACCACGAAGCCCCATTATAAGTTGTGCAACGCGACGCTCGGAAATATTTCCGAGCTCGGCAAGGGCAATGGCAAGAAAATCATAAGAGATAGCAAGAGGTTGCCCATGGAAGTTCCCTCCGGAGATAATACGGTCCTCATCAGGAAAGATAGTAGGATTATCGGTAACGGAGTTGATTTCGGTCAACAATACGGAAGCGACATAACGGATAGCGTCTTTTGTGGCCCCATGTACTTGCGGAATACAACGGAACGAGTATGGATCCTGTACATGGGCTTTGGGACGCGCAATGATTTCGCTACCTTGAAGTAGATTCCTGAAAGCCTCTCCTGTTTCAATTTGCCCTTTATGCGGACGGATTTGCTGAATACAGTCCATAAAGGGTTCGATACGTCCATCAAAAGCCTCAAGCGAAATAGCAGCAATAAGGTCAGCTCTTTTGGAAAGCCGGAAAGCTTTAAGAATAGCAAAGACCCCGTTGGCACTCATAAACTGAGTACCATTGAGCAAGGCAAGCCCTTCTTTACTCATCAATTTCACGGGTTCCCACCCAAATTCGTCAAGCACACTGATAGCTTCGCGCTTCTTCCCTTTGTAGTTAACATCACCGACTCCAATCAGTGGTAAGAAAAGATTGGCCAAAGGAGCCAGATCACCCGAAGCTCCCAAAGAGCCACGGTCATATACGATGGGCATCACATCATTGTTAAAGAAATCAAGGATACGTTGCACAGTGATCACCTGCACACCACTATGCCCCAGTGACAAAGCATGGGCTTTGAAAAGCATCATCAACTTGATGATAACCGGACGAATTTCCTCCCCCACGCTACAAGCATGACTTTTGATGAGATTCTCTTGCAACGTACCGAGTTCATCAGGAGAAATATTCTTGCTACACAAGGAACCAAAGCCGGTAGTAATACCATAAAGAGGAGTATCAGAAGCAGCTATTTTTTGGTCCAGATAATCACGACATCTCTGAATGCGAAGCTTTGCTTCGGGAGCAAGTTCCAGTTTCAGATTCTCATTGATGATGCGCTCGATAATATCGAAAGTAAGTTCACCTGAACCTACATAATAAACATTGTTCATATTCTTAAATCTTGGTTGATAGCATCCAGTAACTCTTTCTCTTTGATACAGGCTTTACGCTCCAGTTCATCCGCCTCAGACTGTAACTGTTCTACAAAGGTTCTATCTTTGAGCGAACCAAGATTAATACGGACGTTCATCAAGGCCGCCAACACAGCCGAACGAGCGGATATCATGGCTACACAAGCGTCGGTCACCGCATTACGATTCCCCATTTTAGCTACATCAGCAATAATACCCATTAGTTCGTAAGCATTACGGGCTACCTGCATAGGGACAAGGGCAGCAAACTTTGTAGCTTCCTGAATGGCAGCACTGCGGATTTTTTTTTCTTCATCTGTACTTTTGGGTAATTTAAAACAATCAAATACTTTATTATATGCTTCAGAATCTCGATCAATATCAACCACAAATCCCGTTTTCTGTGTAAGAGCGAGAGTCTGAATATGCTTCATGATTTCCCCGGTATCTTCATAGCCCTTTTTACCAATAGTCAAGCCTGCTACCATAGCTGCCAAAGCAGATGCAATAGCCCCATTGAGAGCTGCTACACTACCACCACCGGGTACAGGATCACTTCCGGCTACTTTATTCAGAAAATCCGTTACTTTCAAATCTACTAACATGATGATCTTATTTTTTAGTTTTATCATTAAACTACAGGATAAAGAACACCTCTCTTTATCGTTGTATTCACACAATTCATACCTATATAATAAGGTAGAATATTATAGTCCGTTGAGTCCAGAACCACGAAGTCACCTTGTTTGCCAACTTCAATACTACCAATGCGGTCGGCACGGTTCAATGCAGCAGCTCCGTTCAAAGTTAATGCAGTAATAGCTTCCTCAATGGTAAAGCCCATGTAAATACAGGCAAGCGCAAAGGTTAGTGGGATAGAACCGGAAAAACAGCTGCCCGGATTCAAATCTGTAGCTAAAGCCACGGCACAACCGGCATCCAACATATCACGGGCACGGGCATAAGGTTCTTTCAGCGCAAAAGCAGTCAGAGGCAACAAGGTAGCTACCACTCCGGCTTCAGCCATTGCACGGATACCAGTATCAGAAGCATGTAACAGATGATCGGCAGACAAAGCATTCAGTTCAGCGGCTAACTCGGCCCCTCCGAGCGAAACGATTTCATCCGCATGAAGTTTCAGCAGGAAACCTTGATCACGTGCGGCTGTAAGCAAACGACGGGACTGTTCTATCGAGAAAACCCCTTGTTCACAAAAAACGTCACAACATTCGGCGAGTTCGTTTTGCCGGATAATGGGAAGCATTTCATGAATCAGGAAATTAATATATTCATCCTCCCGTCCTGTATACTCCGGCGGCAAAGCATGCGCCCCCAGAAAAGTGGATACAATATCCACTCGCTTATGCTCATCGTTGTTCAAGCTACGCATTACTTTCAGTTGCAGTAACTCAGTGTCACGATTAAGCCCGTAACCGCTCTTTCCTTCTACGGTAGTAACCCCCATTACACTCATTTTTCTCAAAAAGCCTTCAGCTTTGGAACGCATCTTGACAAAGTTTTGCTCACGGGTAGCCTTCACCGTACTGGCAATACCCCCTCCGCGTTGCATTATGGACATATAACTTTCTCCTTTCAAACGCCAGGAGAATTCTTCTGCACGTTCACCTGCAAAAACAAAATGGGTATGCGAATCAACAAAACCAGGCAATAAACACTTGCCACGGGCATTATAGTGCCAATAGTGATGATAATAACCATCACGCTCTTCACCGCGGTTCTGCCCAACGTAAGTAATAATACCATCAGTAACTTCTACCGTACCGTTTTCAATAATCTGCAGTTGTGACATCTCCTTACCCTTCCGGGCGGAAAAGCCGAGGGGAGTCACAATCTTTGCATTAAATATAATCAGGTTTTCACTCATACTTATTTAGTATTTTAGAACGTAAATGACCCTTAATCTACGTTCCATATATCATTCCATAATTCGTGCTTCAAGTACTTGTTGCATAGAGAAGTTCTCCAAACCGAGATAATAAGAAGCAGTATCAATCAATGCCTCCATCGGAACAAGACCAATAATTTCACTACCAACAATACTCACCCCATAACGCCGGGCCTCGATACGTACCAGCTCAAAAGCACGATAAAGAGCAGTCTTCGTATAATCGGTCATATTGATAGATACTTGTGTGATCCCCCGGTCCTTCAATTCGACTCCCATTGCCTTACAATAACGAAGTCCACCACCAATGAAACGAATCTTTTTAGCAATATCATGAGCTATCTCCAGGTTAGGGGTACTCAGATTAATATTATACGCTACCAATGGCATACGTGCACCAATAGCTACAGTTCCTGCTGTTGGATGTCGCTCGGCCGGACCAAAATCAGGCGTCCATTCGGGAAGTTTTATCTTCGCTGCCATACCCTCAAATTCACCTTTGCGAACAGCAGCCAGATTCTCACGATGAGGGGCAGAAGCTGATTTCTCATATAAGAAGACAGGGAGCCCATAAAGTTCTGCCACCTTTGCCCCCACTTCTTTGGAAAGTGCAACAGCTTCATCCATCGTTGTATTCTTTATCGGAATAAAAGGAATGACATCTACTGCTCCCATGCGAGGATGTTGCCCTGTATGATGGTTCAGATCAATCAATGCGACAGCCACTCCAACTGCCTCTATGATGGCATCACGCAATGCCTCCGGCTCTCCAACAAGAGTCACCACCAGACGGTTATGATCTTCATCATTACTATAATCGAGCAGCTTTACTCCGGCACGTGCACGGAAAGGGGATATAATTTTATCTATTTTCTCTAAATCGCGTCCTTCACTAAAGTTAGGGACGCACTCAATGATTTTATTCCAGCTCATAGTTCGGTTATTAATTTATTAATCAGTTTTTCATCTGCAACATAAGGCATCGTTATATGATAGTTCTCTCCATGTGTCTTGTTAAACGTTTCACTTGTTTCCATAGCGTGTTCATTGCGTGCCCATGAGCGACGAGCCACACCGCCCATCACATCCCAAAGCATTGCCGAACGTAATATCTCATCCACCCGTTCACTGCCATCGCACACCATACCAAAACCTCCGTTTATCGCTTTTCCAATACCCACACCACCTCCATTGTGCAACGCGACAAGACTCATACCCCGGGCACAATTACCCGCAAAACACTGTACGGCCATGTCTGCCATTACATTACTACCATCTTTTATATTAGAGGTTTCACGAAAAGGTGAATCGGTCCCACTGACATCATGATGATCACGCCCCAGCATAATAGGCCCCACTTCACCCCGACGTACCATTTCATTGAAACGGAGTGCTATCTTCATTCTCCCTAACGCATCCTGATAAAGGATACGTGCCTGTGTACCGACTACCAAACGGTTCTTTTCGGCATCACGTATCCAGTTATAATTATCCAGGTCCTGACCACGACGATTCACATCCATGCACTCCATTGCAGCACGGTCAGTCTTTATCAAGTCTTCATGTTTGCCACTCAGGCACACCCAACGGAAAGGACCATAACCGTAATCAAACAACTCCGGCCCCATGATATCTTCTACATAACTGGGCCAGATAAAACCATCTTTCTCATCCACCCCATTACGCGAAATCTCCCGAACCCCGGCATCATAAATAGCTTTCATGAAAGAGTTTCCATAATCAAAAAAGTAGGTGCCACGGGCTACCAGTTTTTTGATCACTTCGAAATGACGGCGGAGCGAAATATCTACCAAAGAGCGAAACTTTTCGGGAGATTCATGTAAGAGACGCGTCCGTTCCTCAAATGTTAGTCCGGCCGGGCAATAACCACCTTCATAAACAGCATGACAAGAGGTCTGATCGGAAAGCAACTCAATAGGTATATTTTCTCTTTCGGCATATTCCAAAAGGTCGACTACATTACCATGATAGGCCACAGAACAAGGTTCATCCTGTTGCATGGCTTCCCATGCCATACGGTAAGCTTCACCCATATTATCTGTCACATGCCCTACCCACCCTTGCTCATACCGGGTTTCAATACGGGAAGCATCTACCTCGGCCACAATACAAGCTGCACCAGCAATCTCTGCTGCCTTGGGCTGAGCACCACTCATACCTCCCAAACCGGAAGACACAAACAGATGCCCCCGCAAATCCTTATCCTGAGGAATACCAAGTTTCATACGACCGGCATTCAACAAAGTGTTAAAGGTACCATGTACAATCCCTTGTGGTCCGATATACATCCAGCCACCGGCAGTCATCTGGCCATAATTGGCCACTCCCATTTGCATAGCCACATGCCAATCATGCTGATTATCAAACTGCCCTACCATCATCGCATTGGTAATAATTACCCGGGGAGCATCAGGACGTGAACGGAAAAGCCCCAGCGGATGCCCTGATTCTACTACAAGAGTTTGGTCCTGAGTCAGTTCTTCAAGATACTGTTTAATAAGGCGATATTGCATCCAGTTCTGACACACTTGTCCGGTCTCGCCATAAGTAACAAGTTCATAAGGATAGAGGGCAATGTCAAAGCAAAGATTATTATCAATCATCACCTGGAAAGCTTTACCTTCGATGCATTTGCCCCGGTATTCATCAATAGATTTAGCTTTCAAGTCGCCTTCGGGACGGAAACGATAACCATAAATTCTTCCACGCGTACGGAGCTCCTCCATAAATTCAGGAGCCAGTTGTTCATGAAATTCTGTAGGAATGTAGCGCAAGGCATTCTTCAAAGCAGTAGCTGTCTGCGCCGGAGTAAGCGTATAACCACGATCCGGTGCCCGCCGTATACCTTCTACAAAATTTGGATAGGCAGGTAAAGTGTTGCAGAGAGTCATTTTCATAATAACAAGGATTAAGGATTACAAACTGTCATAATTTACAGCTTGATAACTCTTCGCAAGATAGGAAAAAGGAAGGAAATCACAAAGATTTCAAGACATTTATTATCAAAAAGATTATTTCTTTGCAGTTTTAAGTAACCTAAGATACTTTCCGGTAGTCTCGGCAGATTCACTGTTTTCGTTCAGATAAGCTTCCTTCCATTCCGGATAGAAATCCAACAAAGCACACATCCGATCTCGTCCTACAAAGTCTATTTTCCCGGTGGTAGCATCAATCTCATAATATACACGCTTGGAAACCAGACTGGAAGCAGCTATGGCATCACCGACCACTCCTCCCAATGTGACATCCATTGTAACCGAAGAACTTGCTGCAACGACTCCAATTGGAATGGCACTAAAAAAGATGTTTCCATTTACCCACATGGCAGGAGCATACCATCCACCAAAACGAAGGCGCTTATAACGCAGTTTCTTGCAATTGATGTAAAGAGATGTATCTTCTTGTACAGCAAAACAACGCTTCTTCAGATATTTGCACAATGATTTGTCAGTATCAGCACTGATCTTATAATCAGCTCCTCCGGACAATGAAATATTATTTTTAGTTCGCTTTTCTATTTTCAAAGCCGTCACTGTATCGCCATCATGAGCCAGTAAATCTTTCAGGTTGGAATAAACAATGTTCTGTGCAACCAGAGGCAGTCCCACAATACTCAGTAAACAAATAATCCACAGTTTTTTCATAAGTACCTCCTATCTACAGCATTAATCGTTTGGAAAGTTACATCATTTGACGAATTGAAGCAAGTTTTTCAGTCGAAAATTTCTAAAAAAAGAAAGAAAAGCTTGACTGGGGTGTTAATTGTTAATGTAAACCAGTAGTTGGCCATTTTGAATAGACATTAGCAAAACTCACCACAGAGTTTAAATCTTTATTGAAACGCAGATGATCGCAGATTTTCGCAAAGGGAAACAAATGTATGACAAAGAACTACAGTCTTCTAATCTGCGTTCTGTGTTAATTCGCGTTTTATCAGATAAATAGTACTCTGTGCTACTGTGGTGAAATACACTCAAAACCGTTCAGTTTTGTGCTAAATGGCGCCTGTTATTACCATTTATCTCTTTCTCCGATATCAATAAAGCCCCATCTCGTAGAGTAATGTATGATGTCTCGGTGTGTAGCGTTGTTTTACATGTACATGTAAAACAACGCTGTGCACCGGGAAAAAGAACGTTCCTTTCTGAGAAAGACAGAAAACAATACCGGACAAGGGTAACAGCGGCGTTTAGGGACACTTCCGGCACCAAAAAGATATGCCCATAATCTCCGTTACTGATCGATAACTCTGTCTGTGGTGAGTATCTCCCCGTGCGGGAAGCACTCATTACTGGTCAATATTGGTACTTTCTCCTGAAACAGCCCGCTTTTGTTAATAAAAAGTAAATCTGCTATTGACAAAAACAAGCTCCACACACGCTACCTGTTAATTATACTACTTTTGTAAGAAACAAATAAAATAATATGGAACAGCTAAAGAATATTATCAATACTTATCAGGATATCATTAAGAGTGCAGAGCAGAAACTCGGAAAAGCAAAGCAACAGATCTACCGTATTGGCACTTTAAGACTAATATTATTCGTAGCCGGCATTGCAGGAGTTATTCATTTCTGGGACAATGGATGGATTGTTATCACAGGTGTGGTTGCCCTTACTTTCGTCCCTTTCCTTTTTCTGGTAAAGTTACATAATCGTTTGTTCTATCAAAAAGAGTATCTCGAAAAGAAAATAGAAATAAACCGGCAAGAACTTCAGGCTATAGAATACGACAGCTCTTCTTTTGACAGCGGAGAAGAATTTATCAATCCGGCACATCTCTATTCATATGACCTCGATGTGTTTGGCGAACGTTCACTTTTCCAGTATATCAACCGTACTTCAACTGATTTAGGCAAAAAACGGCTGGCTGCCTGGCTCAATACCCATCTGGAAAATAAAGCTGAAATAGAAAAACGTCAGAAAGCTGTAAGGGAACTTGCCCCGGAACTAAAGATGCGCCAGCGTTTCCGTATACTCGGCCTGCTATACAAAGGAAAATCTGCCGATGAAGAGGAAATAAAAGCATGGGCCGACAGTCCCAGTTATTATAGGAATCATGCTATCCTTCGGGCACTTCCTTTCATCGTTCCTGCTATTAATATTATATTTATAACACTGGCCATAGCAGGTATAGTATCAGGTACAGTACCAGGTATTATCTTTGTTGGCTTCTTCCTTCTCAGCTTTGCCTTTTCAAGAGGAATAACAAAGATGCAGGCACTCTATGGAAAGAAGCTTCAGATACTTGCTACTTATGCCAGCCTCATTCATATCATTGAAGAAAAAGAATATCACAGTGCTGTACTACAGGAGATAAAGGAACTTGTAGGTGGTGACAAACAAACCGCCTCACAGGCTGTTAAAAAACTTACTGCTTTAATGAATGCACTTGACCAACGTAATAATATGCTGATGTCTTTCGTTCTGAACGGTGCTCTTTTCTGGGAATTACGACAGATTATGCGGATAGAAGCCTGGAAAGAAAAGCATGCTTCCGAACTCCCATCCTGGCTCAAAGCTATCGGAGAAATGGATGCTTATTGTTCATTAGCTACTTTCGCTTACAACCATCCGGAGTATATCTACCCACAAATTACTTCTACTCCCTTCTCTATGGAAGCGGAAGCATTGGGACATCCACTCATGAACCGTGATAAGTGTGTATGCAATGATATAGACATCGCCAAACGTCCTTTCTTCATCATCATCACAGGGGCTAACATGGCAGGGAAAAGTACGTACCTGCGTACAGTAGGAATCAACTACCTATTAGCCTGCATAGGTGCACCTGTATGGGCCAAACAAATGAAACTGTATCCGTCCCGCCTAATCACCAGTCTGCGCACCAGCGATTCACTTACGGATAATGAATCTTATTTCTTTGCCGAACTAAAACGCCTGAAACTTATCATCGATAAGCTCGATGCAGGTGAAGAACTATTCATCATCCTTGACGAAATATTGAAAGGAACAAATTCCACCGATAAGCAAAAAGGTTCTTTTGCCCTTATCAAGCAATTTATGGCACTGCAGGCTAATGGTATCATAGCCACACACGACCTTATGTTGGGGACACTTATTAATCTCTTCCCCGAAGATATCCGCAACTATTGTTTTGAAGCAGAGATCACCAACAATGAGCTTACTTTCTCTTATCAAATGAAGAACGGAGTAGCACAGAATATGAATGCTTGCTTCTTAATGAAAAAAATGGGGATTGCCGTCATAGACGACTAATCCCCATTTCCTGCGATTCTTCAACTAACTCTTTTCATTTCAACTGAAGACTCAGCTTATTTTCCGGCAAAGTATTCGAACTGTTACCATACATAATTTCATAATCTCCCGGTACAATACGCATGGTATTAGTTTCGGGATCAAAAAATTCAAAAGTATCCGGTGAAAGTGTGATGTTGACTGTAGCAGACTTACCCGCTTTCAAGGTTACCGGACGGAAAGCCCGAAGGCTTTTCACCGGCCCCTCCTCATCGTCCGCTTTACGAATATAAATCTGTACTACCTCAGTTCCATCACGTTTACCTGTATTCTTTACATTAACTTTAAATTGCACCGGCTGATTGATAGTAGCCACCCGTTTATTTAATCCGGCTTTTGAAAATTGGAATGTTGTATAACTCAATCCATAACCAAAGGGAAATAAGGGACTCTCTGTCATATACCGATAAGTGCGTCCTTTCATACTGTAATCTTCAAAATCGGGTAACTGCTCTGTGTTTTTATAGAAAGTAACAGGTAATTTACCACTCGGATTATAATCACCAAATATAATATCAGCGACTGCTGTTCCGCCAGCCTGACCGGGATACCATGCTTGCAATATGGCATCACATGATTGAGTTTCGGGCACCAATGCCATTGCCGAACCGGAACAATTGACAAAGATCACTTTCTTACCAGCTTTCTTCAATGCCTTCAGAATGTTACGCTGTACTTCCGGCAGTTCGATTGAAGTCCGATCACCACCAACGAAGCCGGGACAATTCACAAAGTTCTTCTCTTCACCTTCGAGATTAGGAGAAATACCACCAACAAAAATCACAACATCCGCCTCCTTCACTCTTTCGGCTACTGCTTCGGGAGCAATCTGACGATAGATACCCAAGTCGAAACGCAATACAGCCTCAGCACCAGCCTGCATATATTCTATCTTGATCTTATACTCTTTCCCGGCAGCAGCTTTCAGGGTATATTCCCTTTTAGCGCTGGCATGTGTACCCCAATAGTTAATGACCTCTTGTCCATTCACGTATACACGATAGCCATCATCACCTTCAATAACCAATGTATAATCACCATTACTCTTCGGACGGAAAGTTCCCTCATACGAAGCAGTAAAGTTGTAAAGGTTCACTCCCGGAGCATAAACCGTATTACCTCCATTATTGAAGTTGAAAGGAGTGCTGACTTGCTGTATAGCTGCCACTTCACCTTTCAAATCCAGATTATTCCAATAAGTACCGGTAAAGCCAGGTTTACCGTTGTTAGATATTTCGCTGAAATAAGAATCGAATACTTGGTTCGTGAGTAACTCACATCCTTTCTCGTAAATAACATTACCTATTTTATTACGGATTCCTTCAAGAACAGTCACCGTGTGAGATGGAGTCCCTTCATAATTTCCCCATTGCATGACTGAATCGTTTGCATTAGGTCCCATTACGGCTATACGAGCGCCGGTTTTACCCAATGGCAATACCCCATTGTTGTGTAGCAATACCATCGATTTGCGGGTAATATCCAAAGCCATTTGCTTGTGCATCTGACAATCTACCGTATCGATACTAATCTTACTCCAAGGAACCAAAGCATCATCGTCCATCTCTCCTAATTCAAAACGGGCTTTCAACAGACGAAACAAGCTGGTGTTGATTCTCTCTTCAGAGATAAGCCCCTCTTTTACCGCCTTGTCCAAGTGAGCGTATTCAATGCCACACTCCAAATCCGTTCCACTGAGCACAGCTGCCGCACTGGCATCGGCCGCGTTCTTGTGGGTAGCATGGCGATCACTATAGAAAAAGTCACTGATAGCTCCGCAATCACTCACCACCACATGCTTATATCCCCAATCGTCACGTAAAATCTGAGTCAGCAGTCGATTACTTCCACAGCAAGGATCGCCCTCAAACCGGTTGTAAGCACACATTACCTCTTTCACATCAGCTTCTTGTACCAATGTTTTAAAAGCCGGTAAATAGGTTTCCCACAAATCACGGGGAGAAATATTCTCAGCATTGAAGGAGTGGCGTTTAGCTTCCGGCCCGCTATGCACTGCATAGTGCTTGGCACAAGCGTGAAGTTTATTGTACTTGGCATCGGCCGGCCCTTGCAAACCTTTTACTACTGCCACTCCCATACGACTTGTCAAATAGGGATCTTCTCCATAGGTCTCCTGACCACGTCCCCAGCGCGGATCACGAAAGATATTTATATTTGGAGTCCAAAAAGTCAGGCCTTCGCAACGCACGCCTCTCCGACCTTGCCGATGTGCATCGTGATACTTGGCACGAGCCTCATCGCTGACTGCTGTGAATATATCCTCTATAGCTTTGTCATCAAACGATGATGCCATCCCCATAGTAATTGGGAAAACAGTAGCAATTCCGGCACGAGCCACACCGTGTAACGCTTCATTCCACCAATCGTAGTGAGCTATACCCAAACGCTCTATCGGGAAAGATTCATTTTGCATCAGAGTTACCTTTTCTTTTAAGGTTAGCCGCCCTAACAAATCTTCGGCACGCTCTTCCGGAGAGAGATTGGGATTCCTGTAAGGCTCATTTTGTGCCATACCAACCAGAGTAGCTGTACTCAAGCATAAAGTGATAATAAGCTGTTTCATCATATTCCTTTTTATTTATTTTTATTCCTGCACAAGTCTATCAGTAATAACTACCTATTGAATTATCTATTTTATTAAGTGGTACTTCAAATTTAATTCATACTATGCCAGTGTTTTATTGAAACGCAAATGATCGCAGATTTTCGCAGATTAGATGGCTTGCTGCACTTAAGGAACGATATTCTTTACGTAAATTTGCAATAATCTGCGTTTCAATGATACGATCATTTAATTAGGATACAGTACTTATCTTAATAGTTTCCTCAATGCTAATATTCTCAGAAGAACCACCCACCTGAAAAACATACTCACCTGTGGGAGTCACAAACTGACGGGTCTTCTCATCCCAATAACGTAACTCCTTTTTAGGTATAGAAATAGTAATATCTGCAGATTTTCCTTTCTTTAAATGTACTCTGGAGAAACCTTTCAGTTGCTTTAACGGCATGTATGTCCCCGTTTCCGGATAACGGACATATACCTGAGCTACCTCATCACCATCGTACTTTCCTACATTGGAGAGATTGAATGTAATGTCAACCGTATCATTTGACTGCATAATACTCTTTTTCTTATATTTAAAATTCGTATAACTCAATCCGTAGCCAAACTCATACAAAGGTTTTCCCTCAAAATATTGATAGGTCCTGTTCTTCACAGAATAATCATCAAACGCAGGAAGTTCATCCAACGAGTTGTAATAGGTCAATGGAAGACGTCCACCCGGATTATAATCACCAAACAGAACTTCGGCCACTGCATTACCTCCCTGTTCACCGGGATACCATGCGTTCAGTATAGCCGGAACATTTTCGTCCATCCAATTAATGGCCATAGAACTCCCGGCAACCAACACTACAACCGTATTTGGATTTACTTTATAAAGCTCTTTAATAAACTCTTGCTGATCAATAGGTAACTCAAGCGAATAACGATCCTGCCCTTCTCTTTCAATAGATTTATTAATACCCAGTACCGCTACTGTCACGTCACATTCCTTTGCTACTTTTCCAGCATCTCCAAACAATGCTAAACGGTTGGTCTGATCTGTAACCGGTGCTTTCCAGTAAAGGCGTGCGAAACAGTCACCACCACCATCAAAATATTCCACTCTTAAATCATACGTTTTACCGGCTTCCAGCTTCACTACGACTTGATCCATCTGGGCACTTCTCTCTGTCCAGGAATCTATTAGTTTCTTACCATCTAAAAACAAGCGGCAACCATCGTCTGTTTTCAACCCTAAGGTATAATCACCCGATACAACCGGCTTTAAAGTCCCTGTCCAACGAATAGACATAGGAGCTTCAGGTTGAAATCGATCAGGACGGTGAACAGGATCATAAAGTAACTCTTCTTCCATACGTACAGAAGGTGTACCTTGCAGATCGCTGTTATCGAAATATTCTGCTTTCAGGCCATTTGGGAAAAAGCCCTTGGAGATGGGATCAAAATCAGTACCACTGGATACCCAAGGGGCATGTACTACCTTTATATTTGCATTCTCGGCATATTTCTTAATGCCATCAAGTACAGAAACCGGAGTATTTTTAGGATTACCACTATAATCCCCGAATTCACAATGGGCAGCACTGATACCTACTACGGCAATGGATCTTATCTTTTTCCGGTTTAAAGGCAGGAAATTCTTCTGATTCTTTAGAAGAACCATACTTTGGCGAGCTGTTTCTAAAGCCAATTCCTGATGTTCTTTACAACCTATGACAGAGGGTTCTATTTTATTATAAGGATTCTGCGACGGATCATCAAAAAGCCCTAAAAGCATCCTTCCACGTAAAATATGATAAGCAGCAGAGTCTATTTCCGCTTCGCTGACCATGTATTCGTTGTATGCCTTCAGCAATGGAGCCGTATACACACGATCTCCACACTCCAGATCAAGTCCGGCTTTGAGAGCCAATGTAGCAGCTGCTTCCAGATTTTTCACATATTTATGTTTTGTCACCATCCATTCGGGGGCACTACAGTCCGAAACAATATAACCGTTAAAGTTCCAGTCACCACGCAATACTTTCTTGATCAGATAAGTGTTGACTGTACAAGGCACATCGTTTACAGCATTATAAGCCATCATGATGGATTGTGCCTTACCATCAACGATACAACGCTCAAAAGCAGGCAAGTAGTATTCACGTAAATCACGTTCAGACATTCTGGCATTACAACTTGAACGATTATGCTCTTCATTATTAACAGCAAAGTGTTTCGGAGTAGAGACTGTTTTCAAATAACGGGGATTATCTCCTTGCAAACCTTTGACAAACTCACAACCAATCCTTCCGGAGAGGAAGGGATCTTCCCCATAAGTTTCAGGAGTTCTCCCCCAACGAGGGTCACGGGCCATATTTACTGTAGGTGACCAGAACGTAAGCAGATCACTGCCACCAGCAATCTGTTTCTTTCCATAATCCAACTCTTTCCAACGTCCTCGTGCTTCATCCGAAATAGCAGTGGATACCCGAAAAATAAGATTAGGATTCCAGGTAGCAGCCAAGCCTATAGCCTGAGGAAACACTGTAAACTCACCCGGACGAACTACTCCGTGCAAGGCTTCATTGCCATGATTATATTTATCTATGTTAAGACGGGGAATTTCCCTTGCGTCGTTCACCAACAGAGAGACCTTTTCTTCCACCGTCAATCTATTAAGCAAATCTAAAATACGCTCATGCTGAGGAGCGGTCATGTCACGAAACAACTCAGTCTTGTTCTGTGCCTGTCCGGACAGAGAGAACACTAACAATGGAATCGAGCATCCTATTAATTTCAGAATCTTCATTATGCAAATTTATTGTTTAATAATTAAAGGGTTATCGTATTAAATGTTTTGGGAGCCAGTTTAATATTTATCACATAGCCTTTACAAGCTATCCGTACTTCCCGTTCTTTCTTATCCTTATTAGCGCAAAGGATGACAATCTGATTATCAAGGTTTTTGAATGCCAGTACATCATCACCATTCAAGACTTTCAGTTTACAGGCTCCTCTTCTTACAAAATGACTTAAATGCTTCATCAGATAAAATTCCGGCGTATAAATCACCTCTTTCGTCTGCGAATCAATACGAATCATCGTATTTTGTTTCCAGCCCCAGGAACTGGCTCCATCATCCGCCAACACCATATTCCAGTACATATAAGAATTGACGCCGCCATTTAAATAGATTTTCAGCAAATCAAAAGTATGTTCCGCAGCCGCCCAATCGAAAGTACCACTGCCACATTCGTTTTCTGTTTGCATCAATTTCATAGTAGGATATTCCCGATGAATATCGGCTACAACATCTTTTCCTTCCCATTGCAGACCGATCCCACGGATATACTCAGAGGCATCGGCATTCTCCATTACACACTTCAGGTCTTCCATCTTGTTACAATTGAACGTACCGAACCATAAATCGACATCCGGATGTTTTTCGCTAAATACAGGGCCCAGATATTTACCTATAAAGTTTGCCATAGCCTGGGGTGTCCAACTACAATTCGGCCACTGATGCTTTGTATACGGTTCATTCTGAAACTGTAGCAGAGAAATATCAATACCATTCTCCTTATAAGCATTTATAAACTTAGATAAATAGAGAGTGTAGGCTTTGAGATATTCCGGTTTTTGAATAAAATGATCTCCTGCTACTTCGTTTTCCTTTGTAAAATCATTATGATCGCCAGGAGCCGTCGCATAGTGCCGGGTGGTTTTCATCCAAACCGGAGGGCTCCACGGTGAAGCCCATAGCTTTAAATCCGGTTGAATAGCCAATGCCGCCTTTATATATGGAATCAATCCTGTTTTATCACGTTCTATACTAAAATTCTTCATCTCAAAGTCACCTGGACATTCATTAAAACTATACCAATCACGGGCATAGTCATTCGCACCGATTGGTAAACGGCAGAAAGTATATCGTACTCCATCCGGCCCAAATAATTCTTCCAGAATAGTTTTACGTTGTTTTTCTGACAACAGAGTCAAAGCGTCCCATCCCAACTCATTGAAACATCCTCCAAAGCCATCTATAACCTGTTCCTGAAACTCAGAAACGATAATATCCGCATTCGATTCAGCATACTTCTGAACTTTAATACGAGTCTTTTGCCATGGTAATTGTTCTGAAGTGGTATAAATCTCAGCCCTTTGCGCATTCAATGCCAAACAACTGTACACTAAAAAGAATGATAAAAATAAGGTTCTAATCTTCATATAGTTAAATTAATCATTAATACATGTATCCTCAAGTGAAGGAGGAGCGTCATTTACACCTGATCCCCATTCCGGATTACACTGGTTTCCCATTATAAATTCCAGTTTGCCTCCATTCATTATATCTTCGTGGCTAAACCAAGGCTTAGACCATACTTTGCCATTAAGTTTAGCGGACTGAATATATTTATTGTCAACCGAGCAATTACGGGCAACGATTTCCAAAACACTTCCACTACATAGCTTTAATTTAACGGAAGAGAAGAACGGACTTCCAATATTATATACCGGTAGTCCCGGAGTGACCGGATAAAAACCCATCATTGAGAAAACAACAAAAGAAGACAGTCCGCCACCGTCCTCATCTCCGGGAACTCCCATCAGGTCATTTCTAAACCACTGATGAATCAGCGAACGTATCCGCTTTTGTGTCTTCCAGGGAGCTTGTGCATAATTATATAGATAAGGAATATGTAAAGAAGGCTCATTAGCCATCGAAAATTGTCCCACATTTCCGGTGTGATCGGGTAGTTGAGAATAAAATTCGTACTTAGGTTTGCCCAGCCATTCATTAAAGGTCGCGTCTAAGTTATTAACAAAAGCATCAGCTCCTCCCATCATCTGCACTAAATCGGCAAAGTTGTGTTGAACATCCCAACGATAAGTCCAGCCGTTGTTCTCACCATAATACTCACGTGCGCCCATTCCTCCGGAAAAACGATAATCAAATGGTTCTATAAAATAGCCATCTTTATCTTTAGGATGAAAAAATAAAGTTTTCGAATTAAACAGATTCCGATAGTTATAAGAAGACGACAAATAAGAATCCGCTTCCGTCTTTAGTCCAAGAGCAGCAGCAATACGTGACAAACACCATTGATCATACGACGTTCCTAATGTCACAGCCACCGACTGACGTTTTTCAAAAGAGTTAACCTCAGGTACTGTCTCTTTTTCTCCGGGTATCAAAGAGGGTATATAGCCTTTCTCTTTATAAAATTGATCTATCCAACCTGATTGGGCACTCGACCATGGAGCCAATGTCTTCTCTTCTATTCCTGCTTTAGTATAAACGTATGCCTCTTGTAGATTAAAATCACGCAATCCTTTATACCAGGCATCCGCAATAATGGCAACTCCATGGTTACAATTCATTCGCCGGGAATCACCTGTCACTTCAGGGAAGTTGGGAAACCAATGGTCTGAACTCAATTCCGACATTCTCAAATAAGAACGTATTATATTCGTCTGTTTCTTTTGATCCATCAATATCCGTAAAGGATGGGCAGCCCGATAGCTATCCCATATCCAATCGTCTGTATAATAATCGTACCCGGCATCTTCATGAACTTTATTATCGTATACACTAAAATAATATCCATCTTCACTAATATTCACCGGACGTTCCAGACAACGATATAAAGAGGTGTAAAAAACAAACTTATCATTCTGCGTACCACCTGCGACTTGTATTTTACCTAACTCATCGTTCCATATCTTGCGTCCGGCGGTTGCAACATCTTTCAATTTGTAGTTCTTTATTTCTCTTCTCAAATTCTTCTTCGCTTGCTCTACACTAATATAGGAAACACCGTAACGAACGTTCAAAGACATCGGAGCAGCTTCCCACGCAACCACTACACAGGTATTGTCTCCTTTGGCTTTCTGTTTACCTACTTCCCATTTATCGGACTGGAGTGTGCCTATCTTTGTCGGTTTCACATCCATTTCCATATAGACATATACCCGCAGGTTATTCCACATGTTCTGATAACCGGAAATAACATTCCCAATAACCTCCAATTCACCATTTCCTGCATTCAGGATAAGATAAGGAGTTTCATTTTTCTTATAATTAAAATGATAAATCGCAGATTGACGGGACGGAGCAAATTCAACATGCAATTGTTGGTTGCACAAATCTACCTGGTAATGATAAGGCTTTGTGACTTCATTGTCATAGTCAAAATTAATCACCCGGGATAGTTCGGACTCATTTCCCTGAAAAGGCGATAGGTTAAAAGCAAAAGATCCCCGATGACTGATCTGTATCAGAGGAAGCCCATGAATTTTATCGGAAGTATAATCACCTCTTTGCGGATAAACCCGTAGCATACTATTGGGCAAATGTACAATCGGATATGTCGGTACCAACAAATGACTGATATTCCCCATGTATGGATTTACATAATCAACCGGTTCTTGGATAGAAGAGGCTTTCAATCCTATAGCGGAGTTCAGGCCCATAAAAAAGGATACAATAAGTATTTTACGTACAATATTTACCATAAATCAATAGTTACATGTGTTTTAAAAAGTGTTACTATAGAAAAACAGATCTCATGGAACAATTTGTTGTTATGCATCTCTACACCCATGAGACCTGAATAAAAAATCACTGAAAACAATCCTTATTTATCTAAAAAACAAGCCCTTTTACCTTATCATCGTTTCTTCCATGGTATACCAAATATCATAATCGGCATCACCATTGCTTCCGTCTTTCCCATCTTTCAACAAACGATAGCGATAATTCAAATAAAATGCCTGATATTTAATATTATTCTTTTCATAAGTCGTATAATAATTACTTTCTCCTGCCTTATCCAACATTTCAATCTGAGCAGTCCCCATCGGAGTAATGGTTAAAGTAGCATCTTCATTTATCGTGATACACATTGCATACTTCCTGATGTCCGCTTTCGTTAATTTAGAAGCATCATAACTATTCAGCCCAACAAAACAGCGAATAGAGTTTTTTGTCAAAGGTAACACATAACGGGTTAACGAGAAGGATTTACGAATATCCTTACCCTTCTCGGCATCGAAATGTTCTTCCAGACCTCTTGTTTGGTAAGTCGTTACAGGCGACTGGAAAGCATAATCATTTTTCAGTAATACACGATATAAGACGGTACGCTTATCCGGATTTATCTCATATGCCGATACACTCTTTATACGTAATGGTATCAGATAGATAGAATCGGGCGATAATCCTTCCGGACGTACATGTACCGGTATGGTACTATAATTATCTTCACTATCCGCTTTTAATACTGTACTCATAAGTGGTATATCATAACGGGCAGGATCAAGCAGGTGTGCAAATTTCGATTCATCAATATCAAAATTCAGCTTATTATACTTAGCCAATGCCTCGTTATCGGGTTCCAGCTCTACAGTTACATCCTGATCGATATGCTTCGTTCCCCCGCAACCAATACTGATATATCCGGTAGACACTTCCTGATTCAAATCGTGATTCACCGAAAAAGTCAGATTTTCAACGCTCAGGACATTTATCACTTTCTTGTACAATTCTTTGTCAAATTGTGCATCTTCGTCACATGCTGTCACTCCAACAGTCACAGCAGCTATCAATAATATACGACTTACTTTCATATTAATATTCTTCTATTCATATTGTTTACATTAATCATCCCATCCCGGATTCTGGTCCAGTTTAGAGGCCTTTCTCATTTCATCCCGGGGAATAGGTAAAAATACGGTCTTCCTATCAACCACACGGTTACGGTAATCGGCATGAGTGACAACAGAACGCTGATAGAAATCATATTGATCTCCTGTTATATTCATTCCTTCAATCGGTTTATTTTCTTCCTCCTCATAAATTCCCCAACGACGAATATCATAAAAACGTCGTCCTTCAGCCAAGAACTCCACCAATCGTTCTGTCACGATCTGTTTATCCATACTTTCTTCTGTGACATAATCTTGTGGACGTAAGCCCGGTAAACCGGCTCTATAACGAATCTGATTAAAAGCACTAATCATATCTTGAAGGTTACCGGCTCTTGACAGTTGATAGGTCTCGCCACTTTCCATCGTTATTGAGTGCGTACTATTCAAATGATTAACAGCTTCTGCATAAGACAAAAGAATTTCAGCATAACGAATAATAGGAAACGCTTTACTCACCCGGGTTCCCCCGTCAGCCCAACTGTCAAATGGATTAATATATTTTTTCAACACATATCCGGTCACAGCATAGTTTACTTTTGCATCTTCTCCGGAAGCAGCGTCCATTCCAGCAGAACCTCCTTTATAATATGTAACCGTTACATTCTTCTTATCTGTGGAGTTAGATGAAGTAGCCGGCCAGAAACACCCACTAAATCCAACGCAGGCATAGAATCGCATTTCACGATTAGCATACATATTATACGTATCTCTATTCAGACGATAGGCAGAGAATGTCTCTACCTTTTTGGTTTGGCCTTCTTCTGAATATTCATCGGGACTCGCTTCCTGAATTGTTTTTCCATTACGCGTTTTATATGCATCAATAAGTTTCTGCGTTAAGCACATACCGTTGTAGCCACCCATATTTATCGGAAAAGACTGACGTGTGAATTCTGCCACATCTCCGGAATTCCGGGCCCAGATAAATTCTTTGTTCTGAGTTGGATAAGTTTCTCCATTGAACATATCCGCATAAGATTTCAAAGGGTCAATCCCACCAGCTCCATTCGGAAAAGGATCAGAAGGTACACCCACCGGCAATGGCGGAGTTATATATGCCCCATTAGACAAAGCAACTACCGTATGCAATGTATAACGTTGTCCACCATCCATTTCCATCACTCGTTTGGCAGCCGCTGCCGCTATAGCCCACTTTCTTTCATCATAAGTCTGAGAAATATACTGTACCCCATCTGTACCACGCTTCCAATCTCCAAAATAACGATAGGCCGCTGCACCTCCATTAAATGCCGGGCTAGCAGCCTGTAAACGTATACGGGCAATAATCGCATAAGCAGCCCCTTTAGACGGACGGCCAAAATTCAAAATGGGTACATCAGATGATATATATTTGGCTGCCATTTCCAATTCAGAGCAAATATACTCCACTGATTCATCATAAGTAGCACGCGCACGATCATAATATTCAGCATCTGCATTCGTATCCAAAGGCTCATCTCCTATTATTATAACCGGTCCATAGTTCATCAGAATATGGTAATAAGCATATCCACGCAAAAAATGAGCATATCCCAATAATTCCTGTTTTTCTAACGGAGTGATATCCCTGCATTCGTTCATCCTACTCATTATCAGATTGGCTTTACGAATCACTTTATAGCACGTCCCCCAAACACCAAGACCTTTAGTATCGGCAGCAGAAACCTGCCCCAATGTCAGAGCTTTCCCATGAAACAGTCCAGGATCCATCAATGTAAAAATATCATCGGCCGCCGTAATACCAGGAGTAGCATCGTTCCCGAAAATCTTACTCTCGTCCGGCAATTCTCCAGCTGCTCCCCACAAATATTTTTCCAGATTCCTCTTATTAGAGAATACCGAATCATATTTTAATGTATCGTCAAAATACTTATCAACACTCAAAAAATCACATGAGCTCATTAATCCCAATGTTAAACACGAAATTAATAACACACTCTTATTTATGAATTTCATACTCATTCAAATTAAATCAGAAAAACATTACTTAAAAATTCACATACATCTGGAAAGCAAAGCGCTGCGGAATAGGATATGCACCACCATTATGATCGGCCTGTTCAGCATCCCACAGTTTCATCGGACTCCAAATACATAAATCAGACGCAACAAATTGTAAATCAAGAGAACGTACTCCCAAATATTTCAACAATTTACCGGCAGCCAAGTTATAGTTTACACTCACTTCCTGCAATCTCAAATAACGTGAATTAGCATGCCAGAATGTGGAGAACTGGGTGTTGTTCTTATTACTACCATAGCTAAGGCGAGGGAATTTTGCATTCGGATTCTCCGTTGAAGGATCACCGGAATAAGAAGCCGGGGTCCAACGGTTTCTTTGATCGGCTACAATTTTCAGTACATTACCGGTCTTTCCACCATAGAAAGGAATGTAACCTTCACCATTTTTCCCTTTATCCCAATATCCATTATCGTCTACAAAATAATAATCAGTATTACCGGTACCTTTGAATAAGACACCTAAGGTTAAGTTTTTATAGACAAATTCCCCACCAAATCCGTACATCAAACGCGGATAGTTCGGATAGGATAAAGGCACCTGGTCGTCATCCGTAATTTGACCATCACCATTCACGTCTTTATATTTGATATCACCCGGTAAATAATCGCCAAAAGTTTGCTTGGGACTGGCGGCAATATCTGCTTCATCTCGAAAAAGTCCTAAAGCAATATATCCGCGATATGCATTATTCACATAGCCTGCTTTATCCTTATAGCCATATTTCTGTACAGCCTGTTCCCAGTTTTGTACTTCATTGGCAGAATAAGTAAAGTTTCCACGCAACGTAAACGACATGTCTTTATTGATTCTCTGTGTAAATGAGATATTACCATCTGATCCATAGCTTACCATTTTTCCGACATTACCATACGGCATTTTCTGCAAACCGGCATATTCCGGGATCAGTTGACGTTCCTGATAAATACCATCGCGTTTATCTCGGAAAATATCTACCACAAAGTTCAAACGTTCGCCAAACAATTTAGCTTCAACGCCAATATCCACTTTCTTAGCAACTTCCCATTTCAAATTATCAGCTCCGATTACTTCCTCTGTAATAAATCCGTTGGAACTCCCCCAACCTCCGCCACCACCTGACTTCATAAGTGTCAAATAAGGAAAACGAGTATTCGTTAAACGATCATTACCTACCATACCGTAAGATCCGCGAATCTTTAAGAAATCTAACCACGGCATCTTCTCACGTACCCATTCATATCCGGTAGGAACCCATCCAGCAGCCATAGCGGGAAAGAACCCAAATCGATTTTCCTTGGCAAAATTAGCTGAACCCGTATAGCCGAAATTCAAATCTAAGAAATAAGTGTCACGAAGTCCGTAAGTAATACGCCCTGAAAGGCCCTGATAACGGATTGGAATAGCATACATACTTTGCAAACTCGGATCTTTATCATTAAGATCCTTATCTATCTTCTGTTCACTACTCATGTAATAGTACAGCAGTCCGGTCAGACGATGATATTCTGCAAAAGTCCTTTCGTAATTCAGCATCGATTCGAAATGTACTTTATAGAATTGCATATCTTCAGGATGTTTATAGGTGACAGGTTTACTCTCTACACTTGAAAATAGACCGAGCTTACCTGTATAATGGCGTCCCGCTGCATAAAACATCTCAGGAAGTACTTCACGCTGTTCTTTCAGATTCACCTCTGTATCATAAGCAACCTGTACCCTGCCACTCAACCCTTTCGTTATCATCGAAAAGTCTTGCTTCAATTCCACGGTAGATTTTCCGCGAAAATGCCGTATATTGCTCATTCCTGTATAATTCAACATCACATAGGGAGAGTACGCATTATCTGCTCCATAAGCAGGCAATTGCCCGGTTGAATAGACTTTTGGAATAGTCAGCGGAGTTAAGTTCCGCTGTGTAGCCCACAAATTATCTGTATTTGCATTACCCGGTTCGGACTTTTCGGAAAGAAATCCGTCTGAGCCAAAATAAACAGTGGTTGTCTTGGTAAGATTGATATCCAAATTGACACGATAGTTGTACGTACGATACCCTACTGCCGTTGAATATTTCGATGACTTCTCCTGCTTATAAGCAGAAGACTCATTGGACATACCCAAGCTTAAATAGTAGCGTGCCAAACTACCTCCACCTTTCGCATTTACATAATAAGTCTGTTGCAAGGCATTACGATTCAGAACTTCATCTTGCCAATTCACATCCGGATATAAATCCGGATCAAGCTGATATTTGATCAGATCCAATGCCATATCCGAATATGCAATCGGATTTCCTCGAACAGCAAGCGCCTCATTCGCCAATTTTGCATACTCATAAGCTCCCAAATACTCCGGCATGTTTACCATGTGAGAAATAGTCAGATTGGCACGTCCTGTGATTTGTAATTTATCAGCCGTACCTCTTTTGGTAGTCACCAATACAACTCCATTTGCTCCACGAACTCCATATACAGCTGTCGCGGAGGCATCTTTCAATATAGAAAAACTTTCAACATCCGACGGGTCAATTTCACTCAAGTTACCTTCCAAACCGTCTATTAATACGAGAGCACTGCTGTTAGCACCAAACGTACCAATACCTCGAATCCAAAACTCTGAGATATTTTTCCCAGGTTCACCACTGCGTTGTAATGAAATAATTCCCGGAATACGTCCTCCCAACATATTGTTGATATTAGTTGCCGGAGTCTGTATATCTGCTATATCTACATTCGTAATAGCACCTACTACACTGGCTTTACGTTGTGTCCCCATCCCCACAATGACCGTCTCTTCCAGTACTTGTGAATCTTGTTTTAATTTAATTACAACATTACTTTCCTGCTTGGTGACCAAATACTCTTCCTGTTTATAACCTAAGAAGGAAATGGCTATAACATCATTCTTTTGAGCTTTCAAAGAGAACTTACCATCAATGTCTGTGATAGTGCCCACTCCCGGAGAATTTTTAACGTAAACATTAGCTCCCGGAACCGGCATATCCAAATCATCGTATACTACTCCGGACACCGAAAACGTACTTTTTTGTTGTGCAAATGCAGTTATATAGCTACACAACAAGAATAATAAAAATATATATTTCTTCATACTATTATCTTATAAAATCTCAATTTCTATTCTATAGCAAGACGACGTATACTCTGATTTTTAGAATCACCAATATAGATTGTTCCATCAGTATCTACCGCTACACCAAAGGGCTCATTAAACAAGGCAACCTCCGGAGTACCATCTTGATTCCCAGTCATGCCTGCCTGTCCGATTACTGTACTTACCACTCCATCTTGTGTTATTTTTCTTATCACATGATTATTCGAATCGGCCAGAAATAAATCGTTCTCTGCTGTTAATATAATTTGACGAGGTGTATCAAACAGAGCATACTCACAAGGACCATCGGCATATCCTGGCGTATTGACCATTCCGGCAAATAATTTATGTGCACCTGTTTTAAGATTATAGGTATAAATACAATGTGCATTCGTATAAGCCAAATATAGAATATGTTCTTCCCCTTGTTGAGGACTAAACAAAATATAAGAATCACTACCATTCATCAATCCAGTAGCTACCACTTGGGCATAACCAGTTTTCGGATCAAACTTCAATAGTGTTCCGTTTTTAGCACGTGTATACATAAATCCATCATACTTACACATGGAAAAAGAGTGTTTATAATCAATAGAGAAGTCTTCCGCAGACTTACGCAAAGTCAATTTACGCGGAATCCACATATTATCCGATGAAAGTTCCCAATAATCATTTCCATTATCTGTTGGAATAAATGCAGTTTTACCATCTTCGGATATACAAGGCTGATTGAGAGGAGCCCCTGTATTCGGAATTAAAATTTGACTTTTATCTTCCCGTTCATTCACTAACACCACTTTATTTTGATCATAATAGTTGTTTATTTCGCGACAACAAACAAATAAGTTATGATCCACATCAATCGCCAGATAAGTTACATACGGGAATTGAGTCTCAGCCATGTTACCTGTTTGTACACCCGGAGCCCCTTTTACCCCACAAAGGGTAGTTACAGTTGTTTGGATGTGATAAGTAAAATGTTCTTCAAATACCGCTTTATCACCGCCAACAGAAACTGTAATCACGCAATCTTCCCCCGGTTTACGCGGAGTGATTACATACAACTTATCACCTGTACTTTGAATTACAGCCGCTTTTGCTTCATTAAAATACACTTTGATTTTACTTACATCAGTGCCAAAATTCTCACCACTAATGATCATTTGAGTCGCAATCCCTCCCTCTTTCGGGTAATAATCCGTTAATATGATCGGTTGATTGGGATCATATTCCTTCTTTTTGTTCTCATCATCTTTACATGAAGAGAACCCTGTCAGGAAGAAACACATTAACAGGGAAGTGAAAAAATTAATTTTACTACTCTTTTTCATATTATTATTTTTTAGTACTTAAAACCATTCACTTTTTATACAAATGATATATTTCAGCTTGGTGTTTGGGTAGGTTATAAGACAGTCTTCCCTCTTTCACTTTTACGCTGTTTCCTGACCAGCATTCAATACCTCCGGATATTGTTTCCGGATCAATCCCAAGATCATTTAAAATTAACTCCCCCTCTTTTACTCCTTCATCATAATTGAAATAAGCAATATAATAGGCATCTTCAGTTTCTAAAGTAAACAGATCGACCGAACGGTTAGAGCCAGACACTTTATGTCCATATGCCGGTCTAAAAGATCTCCCCAAACGAACCACTGCGTTCACGCGTTCATTCACAGCATAAGTTTTCACCTTTTCTTGTGATATTTCCGTTCCTACATAACTCCCCTTTGTAGTCAGATTATCTCCAATCATAAAATAGCCGGTTACAGCTCCCGTAGTAATACGAGACATATTTTCTGCCTCACTACGATCGCCCATTACCAGATGATCCGGATCATTATAAGCATATACCCGATCCAGCCACCAACCAAAAGACAAACTGTTCATCATATAATTGGTATGCCACATTTCACCCCAGGCATCACAACTCACACGCCGGGCATTGGCATATTGATACGGGAAAAGAGGAGCAATAGATTCTACGATAAACATATCATCACCGCAGCGCTCGCGCAGATGCTTCATTCCGTAATTGAAAGCTTGTGTGCCGGTGGTAATGTCTTTATTGTAATACTTATCGGCTTCCACCATACCAGCAGTCAAAAAATCGAGTTTGAGATACTTAAAACCGGCAGCCTTGAACTTATCAATGAAAAAGTTAATCCTCGACAACGTAGCCGGAGCTGTAGGATCCATGCAACCGGCACCATACAGTTTCCGTTTCTGCCCATTCACTTTCAGATGAGACTGACTATACTTGTAACCATTATTGCCTTCAATATCCCGTTCATTGTCGGGAAACCAGTCATTGAATGGCGTCCAATAAATTCCCGGTATCTGCCCATTAGCAACACAATGCCGGGCAAAATCTTCGAGTTGTTCCCAATTCAGATTGTCCCAGTAAGAGTCCAAGCCTACAAACACAACTCCATCCGCACCAAAACCACCTTTACCCTGTAAATGCTTTTTCACAAAATCGGATGCGGAAAGAACGCCCTCATAATTAACATGCGTACTCATTCCTCCCCAACTGTTCCATCCAAAAGGAGTACCTTTGGTCCACTCACGTTTCGGAATAATAGCCGCATTCGTTTCTCCGAACTTCTCCATTCCAAAACGCCAGTCATTAAAAAAACCAACGAACATTTTAGCTGATTTCACCGTTGTGTCCTTCAGATAGCCATGCGGTTTTTCATCCCGTGTAGCAGAGTGACTTGCTCCACTATAACATTCTAATTTAGTAATACTCCGATTATTACGTGATCCGGTCATTCGGATAGCCGACTTCCACGTATCATGTTCTACTGAACCAAGAACCAGCCCAGCCTGCGTATCTCCATTAAATATAGAAGTAACTTCAAAAGAGATTGTATCGCGAGCTAATGGCCCGGGAGAATGTACTGCATCTGTTGATTTAGACTGAGACAACGGCAAAGAGCCATATGTTATAAAGCCATCATTATCAAAAGGGACAAACAGCAAACGATTATTAGCACTCTGGGGTAAGAATTGATTGTCGGAAGTAGTATAAAGTGGTGCAATATAATTGGTGGAAAGCTTTTTTCCAGTAACAGAAGTAAGATAAACTTCGGTCATGAAGAAGTCTTCTTCGGGATATACATAAAAAATCTGATCTACTGTAGGAGCACCCTCTTTCTTATATTGTATAACGAATTTACGAGCTGAGCCTATTACATCTACTACATTTTCTTCTGCAACAGTCACATTTGTATATTCAGAACTATTATAATAAACAGAAGAATTATTAAATCTGACAGACACACCATTCAGAATAGGTACGCCATTCTTCAACAAGTTCACCTGCCTGGTTTCTTTGTCTAAATTAATACTCCATTTTCCAATAGTAGTTTTTTCTTTAATACCTGCATAAGCGTTCCCCCAAAAAGCCATCTGGATAAATAAAATAGAAAGCGAATACTTAAATAGACATTTTAAATTATTCATAGATATAAGTTGAATTTAAAATTAACAATCGTTCCGTTTTGTTAAGTCAAAGATAGGCGGTTCATGTTTCTCAAAATTGCAAAATACACGCAAAAAATATAAACTTCGTCCCAAACACACGCTCAAAGAAACCCTCTACAACATCTATATTACTTTATGAAACGAATACATCAATAATAGTTCCCGTTAACAATTTAAATCCACATTTCTAACAATCCATTTTAACAGTGAATTAAAATACTATTTAAGCCACTGTAAAAAAGCATATTAACAATGACTTAAATAGTATTATTTATAATGCTACATATAGATCAATTAGCATCATTAACTAAAAGCTTTATAAGGCGAGTTTAAAAGTCCTTGATAATTTCCCTATAATACCAGATACCAGATATACCCCTTTCTCTAAGCCACTATATGCCCCGTTGCCATTTACTATCGTTCGCAAAATTTGTACACCGGATGTATTTATAATTTCAAGAAGAGTTTTATCTCCTACGCTATAATAAATATTACCATTAGCTGTATACACACATAAATCAAGAAGTGCATTCTCACACACGCTACTAGTCAACGGATTAAAAGAAGAAAAAGCAAACCTTCCTCCTCTTTTTCCATTATCAATAGCTTGTACTCCCCATTCATACTCTGCATCTTCATCTGCGATATACATTGAATAAGAGGTAGCCGTAATCTGCCCCGAGATTTCACCTACTTTGATAAATCCCGTTTGTAAATCGGCAGGAACTGTCATAAAATACTCTTTCGATCCGGCTCTCTTTACATAAATATTATACTGCAAGGCCACTGAAGGAGTTACATCATCAGCAGGAGCATCCCAAGAGAAAGTAAGCATACCTGTCTCTTTATTATAAGCACTCTTCAGGTTGGACGGAGCAGAAGGTGGCTCATTAGCAGCCACGCCCGCTGTTGAAGAAGAATTCTTCCAAAGTTGAGTAGCACAACTACGGCTACAAACATTTTCCTGTGCCCATCCCATATTCCAGGCATCAAGATATCCGTCATTATCATAATCCACCAAATGATTATTGCCGTGACTAATACGGTCGAAAGTCCATGTCTGGTCTGTATTATAATAAGCCCCGCAAGCCTTAAAGTCAAAATCACCCCTATTTAAATAAAGCCAAGTGGTGATGTCGTGTTTTTCTCCATGACCGCCTATCAAGATATCGGGCAAGCCATCGTGATTTACATCTCCAAAGGAAGGAGTCGCTCCGTCTACACCTTCAAATCCACAGAAAAGATCGTTCAGCATTTCAAAATTACGATTTCCACAATTTCGGTATACATAAAAAGACTTTGCCCCCGAACCTTTATTGCGGGAATAGCCTGTCACTACAATATCCATATATCCATCGGCATCTAAATCGCACAACGAGCAAGAAGAATCATTGGCACCATACAGGTATTGTTCATTCTCAGAGAAAGTACCATCCCCATTATTCCAATAAACATGCAAATTACCCTCATCTGGACCATAACCGGAAGATACAATATCCAACCAACCATCATTATCCATATCTCCAAAATGTACAGAGCCTCTTGACAATCCCAGGAAAGGTTTCGTTCCGTCCAGCGGAGTTTCTTGTCTGATAAATCCCTTCCCTTTGTTGTTTTTATAAAGATAAACAACACGCCGGTCATGGTGTACAGTAGGAATTCCGTTCTCATCTACCTTGCCATCGGGGTCCAGATAGTCATCCAGACCTGTTATTACCAAATCCAGATAACCGTCCTTATCGTAATCTCCCACTGAGACCCATTGGCGCGACCGTCCTCCGTCCATTGTGTTATAGATCGGAGTAATCCCCATCTTATTTTCTGTCAGATTAGCTGCATTTACCTCTTCAAACAGATATTTTCCGTCTTGCCCCTTTCCTTTATTCTCATATAAGAATGCAGCTATATCTTCGAGATTATTCGTATAATTCATTGACTTCAAACCGGGAACAAATAAATCCATCAGACCATCGTTATTATAGTCGAACCAAACCGGACAAGCATAATAACAAACATCAAAAGGACTCTCCAGACGAACAAAACCTTCTTTACCGTCATAATCGTATAATACAGAAACCTGTTGAGCTGAAGTTTTTTTAATGTGTACATTTTGTCCGGAATAAGCAATCTCCAAATAACCATCATTGTCATAATCTCCCCACGCTACATTCGAACGGTCCGCTGTATGATAAAACTGCCCTTTGATTATGGAATTGCCTATAGGTTCTGCAGGAACAGGTCTACTCACTTTGGTAAAAATGGGATCAACCGGATTACCGGGTATAGTGACTTCTGAATATTCCGGATCGGACAAATCATCATATATTTCCTTATAGTTAAAATCTTCCGTAGAGAAAACAGAAATACCCAAATCCATAATCTGCTCTCCACTTCCCTGTTTGCCTTCCACAGCAATTAAGTTCCAGCTGTTCGGTTTCAACGTCTGCCGGGCTTCATAAGAAATATCGAAAGGAATATAATTGGAGACAGAACCTTTCTTCGATGCTGCCCACACACCGTTGATATAAATATGGATATCGTCATCATGATAAAGCTTGAAACGCATATTTTCTACCATTTCCGGAGTAATTGTACCCAGATAGAACCAACGGCGCATATAAATCTGAGAAGTATTCCAGGGAGTTGAGATCAAATCTTTCGTGTTCCATAAAGCACTTCTTCCAAAAGCAGCTTCTCCCTGTGCCCATGCACGGTCGTCCAACTCTTTGGCAAACCATCTGCGAGGTACATCATCAGATGTTGTGTATCTCCATTTATATTTATGTTCTTGAGACGTGGAAATGATAGTTTGTACTTTCACTCCGCTCCGAGGCATGTTAATACACTCTTCGATTTTTGCTTTCAACTCCCCGGTAGCAGAATAAGGCTTCAGAACACGACGATCATAAGTCAATATTCCGTTTCTCTCAATTTCAACATCGGATAATTGCGTATATACAGCCGCATTCAAGCCATAATAATAATAGTCCTTTATTTTATCAGCTAAACGATTGAATAAAACAGTAAAATCACCTCCGGTTTCTACAGTAGTGTACTGGAAATCACCTCCCGGCCAAACATGTCCTTGTACTTTCAAGGTAATCCCACCATACTCACCACAAACTGCTGCACGATTTCGGTCAAGCGGACAAGAAGGGTCCGGATAACTATGAGAATCTTTAATATCTCCTATGTCAGCATCATTCCAACCACTGGCACAACAAACAAGAGTTTGACCAACCACACCTTGTACAATTTGAGTCATTCTTTCTGTATCAAACTGCCCCCATCCTTCATTAAATACAATCCATTGGATAATACTGGGGTGATTTCTAAAGGCCTCAATAATCCTTACCGACTCCTCTTGAAATGTCTTCTTAGCAAAATCTTCGTGTCCGGAAGGCAGATTAGGGCTGGGCAGATCCTGCCACACCAGAATCCCTTCCCGATCACAATGCATATACCAACGGGCAGGTTCCACCTTTATATGCTTTCTAATCATGTTAAAGCCTAAAGACTTCATGGCTTTTATATCAAACAAGAGTGCTTCGTCACTCGGAGCGGTATATAAACCATCGGGCCACCAGCCTTGATCAAGTGGTCCCATCTGAAAAATCTGTTCCCCATTAAGGAAGACACGAGGAGTTTCGCCTACCTTTTTGACTTCTATTTTACGCATACCACAATAACTGCTTACCGCATCGGTCTGAACACCATCTTTTATAATAGTTATGTCAAGATCATAAAGATAAGGGTCATCCACTGACCATAAATGAGGATTCTCAATAGGTAATGTCAATATCCGGCCCACTTTACCACCTGCTATAGCAGCGACTTTATCGCCTGCTTTATCCAATAGGTTGATATTTACAGATACGCCGGTAGTCAGAGAGGCATTCACTCTAACCTTCAAACAGGAGTTATCCACATCCGGTCGTATCATAAGAGCTTCTATATGGACCGGATCCACCGGTTCCAGCCATACCGTCTGCCAGATACCACTCACCGGAGTATACCAACATCCCCATTTGTTTAGAGCCTGCTTACCTTTAGGTTGTCCTTCACCTCCGGTATTATCGTATGTATAAACAACCAGTTCGTGTTCTTCCTTTCCCTTAAGTGCCGAAGTGATATCAAAATAGAACGGATCGTACCCACCGGTATGTCTTCCTACTTTGACACCATTTATATATACAATTGTTTCCCAGTCCACCGCATCAAAATGAAGCAGTATATCTCTCCCTTTCATCGTTTCGGGAATCTTCAAAGTACGTTTATACCAATAACATTGGCTATCACTTTCTTCCATAATTCCGGAAAGAGCGGATTCTATCGGGAAAGGAACTAATATTTTTTGATCGAAAGTAAAATTCGGATCGTAACTTTCTCCTTTTACACCTTTTCGTAAATCCCAGATACCATTTAAGTTCATCCACTCTTTTCTTACCATTTGAGGTCTTGGATATTCGGGCAGTACGTTATTGACATCAATTGTTTCACTCCATGGAGTCATCATGGGAGCTTTTTTCATTTGCCATCCCTGAGCATTTACAGTCAAAGCATTCATGGCACAGAACAGTCCAAGAATGAAGTATTTTTGTATTTTTCTTATTTTCATATTATCAGAAAAAAAATGAGGGTGTCCATATCATATCCGTATACGTGGCACCCTCATGATAGTTAAATTATGATTTATCTTACTTCACTAACAATTTAGTACTTTTCACAGCACCCTGTTTGTTGACAGCTTTCAATATGTACAAGCCAGAAGCAAAGTTTCTGATCGTAGTAATACCGGCCGGTAGTCTCTTATTAGCTATTTGTACACCATTTACTGTATAGATAGCTATATTTACCTCTTCTGCAGAATTCACAATAACCTCCTCGTTTACAGAGTATATATCCAGCCCTTTAATGGATGTTACTGATTTAATACCTGTCGTTTCACCTACATTCGGATCCAGGTACAGTCCATAAATATTAGCTCCGGCACTTTGAGGTAAGTTATAAACAATATATAGGTTTTGTACTCCTTTAACCTCTTTCAGAAGTCCGGCAGTACCCTCTTTTATACTCCATGCCCCCGTTCCTTGGGCTCTGACTTTGGCAATTGGTTCATGATCGGCAAGTGCCGCATTCAACTCTTCCGTATTTGTTATGTAACCCCATTTTATATCATCCAAGTCTGTATAGAGAGAGAAGTTAGCCTCATCAATCGTGCCTAACCAATTCTTATCACAGGAGTGATTAATGATTACCCTTTTGTATTCACCATCTTTGAAATCAACATCATAATAACATACCACAACCCCATTGGAAGTATAACCAATATTGTTACCTTCACCACGGGCATTAGCACTACCCGCAACTACTACTTTCCATTCCATCTCACCTACTGCTGGATCACCACCTGATTCACCGGTTCCTTTAGTTACATATACCACGGCATCCTCAGAAGGTAGTACGTTTTCAAAAACAATACCACATTGTGGATTCTCAAACCAAACCGGCTCTTTCAGTAAATCTATTCTATGAAGATTAGTAGCATCACCCCATTTTACAAACAAATAATGAGAACCTGTTACTTTTTTCAACTGAGTAGCGATTGGAGTAAAGTCGTTCCATTTTTGCAAATTAATACCCGACCAGGTTCTTGCAATCATATTTTCAGGTTTTACCTCATCAATATAGAACTCCATATATTCTCTGTATCTTTCACCATCATGCCCGATAAAAGCAACTAATTGTTGAAATTCTCCATTCCCAAAATCTACTTTTTCAGTAGACTTAGCGATAAAGCCTTCTCTTACACCACCCCAACAATCACTATTCCCATCATATTTAGTATCTTTATAAGGATCTACTACATCCGGATCTTCCGGTATAGCTACAGCTCTTACAAATTCAGAAGCGCCAATAATGGTAGCATTTTCTTTATACTCAGGCAATTCACTTGGCCATGGCTGAACACCTTCGTCTGCTTCCGCAAAGGCCTCCTGATAAAACTTCACAGAACGTAGATTTCCATTCCCCAAACGGAAAGTCAACCAAACCTTCTGCTTACCAATTGGGCGTTCAAAATCTTCGCTTTCTTTCATGTTGTATGCAAACATTTCAAAACAATGGTAACCATATGTTCTATCTACCAACATTTCTGTAAATGGGACAGCCGTTTCCGATGTTTCTCCAGCACTGAGAACTACATATCTCTCAACTCCAAAATCACCCCATCCCTGTGCAAATTCTACTCCAGTAGCTTTATAGGCATTTCCATCTGCCCCAAAATCAACCTCTCCCAAACCAACAATGGTCATATTGCTTGTCTGCCCAACATTGCCATAAACAATATCAAAGATAGCATCTTGAACCAGCTCAATGTTCTCATTCCCTTTCATTGTTTCGATCACTAAATCCTGAGCCAGTACAGGACCTGTTGCAAAAAGAGCTAAAGCCCCAATAAGTAATGCGTTTTTTTTCATTGTAAAATAATTTAAATTAAACATTTATTTATGACCCAAGATAACAACTACTCCGACTCTTAATTTTCCAGAAGCCTTCATAGTTACATACTTGGGGGTTTGCTAAAAACAGACTCCATTTTAATTGTTTACCAAAAACAGAGATATTGCCCGGAATCCCCCGTTCAGAGCCAATCATCTTTAACTAATTCACTGTTGACAAAAGTATGGCTTCCTTTTCTTTTTACATCGCACGATTATTTCAAAAAATAACAATTTGGTCACAAGGCTTTTTTTTCTATACAACACATCCGAACCCCCAAAACATATTCTGGTAAAAAAATAGAAGTACATCCCAAACAGGCACAAAAAAAATAATACGTTGGTTTCATTTTATAACGCATCCGTGTATAAGAAACCCGTACGAACCATTACTCAATCGCAGATACGACTAACTTGCTATTTTTTGAACCAGGCATTATTTTATTTATGGCTACGTTTGCACCAATAATTTAATTAATAAAAAGGTATGAAACAGCCGGTATTCAACACTTTCATCCTTCTCTCGATGTTATTGTCCAACATGTCTGGATATGCTTTGAATAACTACTATTTTAATATTATCAGTAGAGATAAAGGATTATCACAGACCAACGTTAAAGCAATCATTCAAGATAGTAATGGATTTATGTGGTTTGGAACTCGCAATAAGCTCAACCGATACGATGGAAATACATTTAAAGTGTTTGATTGTTATGATCATGTAGCACAAAAACAAAATAATAACATCTCTTCCTTATTTGAAGATAAAGAAAAACAACTGTGGGTGGGAACTGATAATGGTGTTTTCAGACTAAATCCTCAAACCGGGAAATTCACTTATATGAATACACAAACGTCAGAAGGGATTACCATGACCGACTGGATATCTGATATAAAAGAGGACAAAGATGGGAATATCTGGATTGTAGTTCCTAATCAGGGATTATTCCGCTATCTTCAAAACAATAAAGAATTAAAGTTCTATGCTTTTGGAAAAAAATCAGTTCCGGATCATGGTAATCCTCAAAGTATATGTATAGATCAAAGTAACAGAGTCTGGATAGGAACAAATGGAAAAGGAGTATATCTATACAATAAAAACACCAATCAATTCAATCAATATCTTGGAGATACACAAGGCAACACACTTGCCGGAGAAAATATTTATACAATGGCGGATGATGGTGAGTTTCTGATTCTTGGCATACACGAAGGCAAACTACGCAAGATTCACAAAAGGAAAAATACAGTTACTGATGTAAATGCGCCAGAGATACACTATAAAATTATTCGTTGCATCACCAAATTAGGAAATCAATTATGGGTAGGTACCCAGTCTGGTATATATATATTAAATGAAGAAGGCGAAGTATTCAGGATATACAATGATCCGATGTCTAATTATTCACTTTCGGACAATCAAGTGGGAAAAATCTATCAAGATCGGGAAGGGGGTGTATGGGTTGGAACAAATGCAGGAGGAATCAACTATTTATCAAGTTCAGTTCTCAAATTTACCCGTTACATTCCACTAAATAGGAAAGAAACAATCAGCAGTAAACGTGTGCGAGAAATCATTGAAGATAATGACCAGAATATATGGATAGGGACAGAAGATGCCGGAGTTAATATTTTTTCTCCGGAAAAGAAAACATTCAAAAAGATGGGAAGAGAAATCAGTAAAGATTTAACATCTGAACAGACTCTGAGCTTATTGAACACGAATGGAAATATTTGGGTTGGTTTATTCAAAAACGGGTTGGATGTCATTTCCTCGAAGACCTACAATATACAACATTATTCAGGAAATCAGTTAAAATTGAATGAATCCAGTATTTATGCCTTATGCGAGGACAAATATGGTAATATTTGGTTAGGGAACGGTTGGGGTGTTTATAAAGGCAATAAAGAGACAATGGAGTTTGTCAATGTAAAAGAATTCGGTCTGTGCTATATTTACGATATTATTGAAGATTCTAATGGAAATATTTGGGTAGCAACCATGGGTAATGGTGTATATAAATACAACCAAGAATCACAGAAAATAGAGCATTATACAAATCAAATTAATGTCAAATCTTCTTTGAGTTCCAATTCGGTGAGCAATATTATGGAAACGAGTAACGGAGATATATGGTTCGCTACAGACAGAGGAGGTATTTGCAAATATAATAGCAAAGAAAACAATTTTCATAAAATTTCTTTAGCTGAAGGGTTACCGGATGATAGTGCATATAAAATAGTAGAAGATAAAAATGGCTATTTATGGTTCGGAACTAACAATGGATTGATACAGTTAAACCCACAGGATTATAGTATCAAAATATTTTCAACAAATAATGGCTTACCCAGTAACCAGTTTAGTTATAAATCAGCCTTAGTCAGCAGTACAGGGGAATTATTCTTCGGAACAGCAGAAGGCCTCATCTCTTTTTTCCCAGAAAAAATGGAACAGAATCACTTCATTCCACCTGTATACATTACATATATTAATTATAAAAATAACAAATCACAAGACAAGGAAACGAACAGTGAATTCCTGAAATCAGGCCCAATCACATTACAACATGATCAAAATAGTATCGAGTTAGGCTTTGTTGCCTTAAGCTATGCATGTCCAACCGCTAATCAATATGCATACAAAATGATAAACCTTGACAAAGAATGGATATATACCAAAGATAGCCAAAGTGCAAACTATACTAATCTTTCGCCAGGGAAATATAAATTTATTGTAAAAGCCTGCAACAATGATAACGAGTGGAACGAAGAGGGGGCATCCATTGAAATCATCATTCTCTCTCCGTGGTGGAGAACCTGGACTGCCTATTTTTGCTATGCTATTATAATTATTATCTGTATTTATCTGGCAAGCAAATACTACACTTATGTACATAGGAAAAAGTCATTAGAAAAACAACGTTTATTTGAAAGTGAAAAAGAGAAGGAACTATATAGTTCTAAAATTGATTTCTTTACCAATATCGCTCATGAAATACGAACCCCATTGACGTTAATCAACGGTCCTTTAGAATCATTAGTAGAAATGGATATTAAAGAACCCAACATTAAAAAGAATGTTCAGCTTATGCAGAAAAATATATCTGAACTGCTTACTTTAATCAATCAGATTCTGGACTTTAGAAAAATCGATGCCAATAAAGTCACCATGAATCTTGTTGATAGTAATATATCAGTCATTGTCAACGAAGTCTATCAGGAATTCCTGCCTATGGGATTATCTATAAATAGAATAATGCAGATTGATATGCCCGAACAAGACATCTATGCGCAGATCGACCGAGGCTCTTTCATAAAAATCTTGAATAATCTATTTTCAAATGCAATCCGATATTCAGATAGAAATATCAGCATAAAACTTGAGGATACAAGTAAACATTTCCATCTGACAATAAAAAATGATGGTGAAATAGTACCCTCTGAGATGGAAGATAAAATATTCGATCCGTTCTATCAATTGAAAAAAAATGCAAATATAAATGCCAGTTCCGGCATAGGCTTATCTTTAGCCCGATCACTTGCAGAATTGCATCATGGTACTTTAAAATACAAAAGTACAAATAATCTAAATATATTTACGTTAGTTATACCAAAAGGTGAAGTATTGAAACAAGATAAAGAAATCGATTTGTTTAACGATGATTTTATTGAGCCGCCATCTAAACAGGAGACCATTTTAATTGTAGAAGATAATATTGAATTATTGTCATTTATGACAGAAAAGCTGAACTCCAGCTTCTCCATAGAGAAAGCGACAAATGGTGCCGAAGCATTTGATATTATTGAAAGAAAAAATATCGATATTGTAATTACAGATATTATGATGCCTATAATGGATGGTTTCGAACTCTGTAAGAAAATAAAAACAGATATTGAATATTGTCATATACCAGTTGTTCTATTAACAGCCAAGAATGATTTGAGCAGTAAAATCAGAGGACTTGAAACCGGAGCAGACGCTTACATTGAAAAACCTTTCTCATTCAAATATCTGATAACCCAACTGAGTTCACTGCTGGAAAACAGAAAAAGAGAAAAAGAGGCATTCATCAAAAAGCCTTACGTTACATCTCATTCAATAGGATTATGCAAAGCTGATGAAGAATTAATAAATAAGATCATTGGTATTATTGAAGAGAATATAACAGACTCAAACTTTGGTGTTGAACGCCTGTCTGAAATTACTAATATGAGCCGGTCAAGCCTACACCGAAAGATCAAAGCCCTTTCCGGAACATCGCCTACCGACTTTATCCGACTCATCCGGCTTAAAAAAGCTTCTGAACTGATAGCCGAAGGACACTATCGTACAGGAGAAGTATGCTATATTGTCGGGATAAACTCCCCCTCCTATTTCATCAAATTATTTCAGAAACAATTTAATATGACCCCCAAAGAATTTGAGAAGCAACAAAGGATGACAAACACAAATGATTATAACATAAATTTAACAAAATGAAAGGAATAAGTTTTTTTTTATTAAGCCTGATTTTAATTGTATTTTACTCATGTGGTTCATCAAAAACGATTCGTTCAGGAGAGATATGGACAGATACAGACCAAAACACGATTAATGCACACGGAGGAGGAATCTTATATCACAATGGAACCTACTATTGGTATGGTGAATATAAAAATGACTCAACTTACCATGCACCTGGTGTAGAGTGGGATTGTTACAGGACAGAGGCAGGAGGAGTAGCCTGCTACTCTTCTAAAAATCTGCAATCGTGGAAGTTTGAAGGTATCGTATTAAAACCTGACATGACAGATCCGACATCCGACATCCATCCATCTATGGTCATAGAACGTCCCAAGGTAATCTACAACGATAAAACAAAGAAGTTTGTGATGTGGATGCATATTGACAACTATAATTATTCGAAGGCCGCAGCCGGAGTGGCTATATCAGACAGCCCGACAGGAAACTTCCAATATTTACACTCTCTTCGTCCCGGTGGAGAAGAAAGTAGAGATATGACCTTGTTTAAAGATGAAGATGGAAAAGCATATCATATCTATTCAACCAAAGGTAACTCCACTTTATTCTTCCATTTACTTTCAGACGATTATCTGACACACACAGGGATATATAGAGCTGCCTTTTCCGGAAAGTACAGAGAAGCCCCAGCCATCTTTAAAAGACAAAACAAATATTATCTGATCACTTCCGGATGTAGTGGATGGGACCCTAATGAAGCAGAATATGCAATCGCCGACTCCATACTGGGCGAATGGAAAACAATGGGTAATCCCTGTATCGGAGAGAATGCAAATAAGTCATTTGGAGGACAAAGTACATTTGCCATATCAGTAGATCCAAAGAAAGATAAATATATCATAATGTTTGACAGGTGGAACAAACTGGACTTAATAGATTCCAGATATATTTGGTTACCAATTAATTTCCATCCGGAGGGAATAAGCATAGAATGGAAACCTGAATGGTCCTTCAAGAAATAGCAATACACAAAATCATCTCTTAAATTTTATATTATGAAACTGAAACTATTATTAATCGCATGTAGTAGTTGTCTGAGCATAGTATCACATGCTCAGACTCCAGGGGACATTGAAAATGTCAGATTTGAATACATGGAAAAACCTGTACTATTGAGTATCGGTGGAGATCCATTGGACTTTGTCCATGCCACATATACCAACATGGCATGGGGTGACTATAACAACGACGGTAGCCTCGATCTATTTTACAGTGATAAAAATAATCATGGCAGTGCAACGAAAACTCAGGAAAGCTTCTATCAGAATAACGGGGATGGTACCTTCAACAAACTAACCTCTCCATTTGCCTCCACCGCTTTTTCGTGTCCGGTATGGTTCGACATGAACAATGATGGACTTCTGGATCTATTTATTCCCGGGCTAAGTGATTGGAATTATCAATGGAATGATTTGAGTACTCGCCTCTCAACAATACAAGCACGTTTATATATCAACCAAGGAGTACAGACTAACGGCACATACAAATTTCAAGAGATACCAGTATCAGAATCAGGATTAATACCCATATTCAATGGAAAAACCGGAGGGAAAGGGCACAATTGGGCAGTGGCAGGTGACTATGACAATGATGGATATACCGATTTGCTCATCACAGGTTTCGATGAAAAAGAAAGATCGAACCGAGATGATTATGAAGACGCGGTAAGAGTGGTGTATTTATTCAGGAACATAAAAGGAGAATCCTTCGAGCTTCAGAAAACGCCCTTAAACGGTAACAAACCTTTCCATGGAATGACCGACGGCAGTGTGTGTTTCGTCGATCTGGATAATGACGGCTGGTTGGATATCGTTTCTACCGGATATGGTTATTCAAGAGAATCTGAAATGCATGTTTATTGGAACATGCAAGATGGTACATTTACAGAATCAGATTATAACTTTGATACAACCACCAACTCCTCATGTGATGTATGCGATTTAAACAATGACGGTTGGGCAGATATTATCATAACAGGTGTATATTTCAATAACGGTCAAAAAAAATTCTATATTTATAAGAACAAAGGAAACCGGGATTTTGAAAAAATAGAAAAAGAACAACTGCTTCCGATAGACGGAGGGCAGCTTTCATTCGGCGACATCAACCACGATGGCCTGGCAGACATGTTAGTAGGTGGTCATAACAATACGTATGAACATACTACCTGGCTCTATGTAAACAAGGGGAATTTTGATTTCGAGCCTATGGCATGGTACAATAAAGAGAATTATGGCTGGGCATTTCCGAGAGTTACCCATGGAAGTGAACAACTGATCGACATTGACAATGACGGCCGGCTGGATGCATGGATTTCAGGATGGTCAAAAGACGCTTGCAATTCGGGTTGTAATACTGAACTCTGGAAAAACACCTCTAATGTAAGCAAGAATGAAGCTCCGGGAACCCCTCAGAATTTAAGAGCCAGTTTGATAGAAGGTACTAACCTGCTTTCCTTATCGTGGGATCCCGCCACTGACGACATCACCCCTCAAAGTGCATTACAGTACAACATTTATCTAAAAAAGAAAGACTCCGGGACATGCTATATGACGGTACCGGCAGATATATCTTCCGGCTTTATCAAAGTTGGTCGCATTTCGGGCCAACTCACTCAATGTTCATATAAAATAAAAATAGAGTCCAATGGTGTATATGAATGGGGAGTACAGGCCATAGATAATGGAAAGCGAGGCAGCCTCTTTGCTAAATCCACGCTAACGATTGATCAGGTTAGTGGAATCACAAATCAGGAAGAAGAAGCTATCTTCATCCATAGCAAGGGAAAATCAGTATACTATTCAATCAAAGGAACGGGAGATATAACCCTATTCAAAACTGACGGTAGCATTGTGTATCAGAATCAAATCCAGGAGGCTGGGAGCATCACTTTACAGGAAAAAGGTAGCTATATCGTCATGATTAAAACAAATTCAACTATAAAAAGACAGAAGTGCGTTATTCTATAACCCAATTCAGATTCTCACTATATGGAAAAAAAATATTTATTACTTGCATGCGTTGCCCTGTTCAGCCAATTACATATATATTCAAAAGAGCAACAGTCCATTAATTTAGGAGACACTCCATGGAAATTTTCTAAAGTAATCCGGCAAGAAACAAACTTAGCCAAGGACGCAAGTATTCTTTATGGATTGCAAAAAGTATCAGAGATAAATGACGATGATATTCATACGGAATGGAGAGCAGATTATTCATCAGAAAAACATCTATTCATCGATCTGCATGAAAAGAAACAGCTTAAAAACTTCAAACTAATATTCAAAGGAGATCAGACACGATTTGCCACTGTGAAAATGGAAGCCAGCCTTAATAACGAAGATTGGTATCCGATGGCAGAAGGTACAGTAAAAAGAGCATGTGACCTTCACAAAGAAGGTGACATATCCAATGTGAACAATACAGTAGGTTATTTTGAAAAGGTAACATATACCTACCTCTCCATCCCTGTTTCGGCATCCTATCGATACATCAGGCTGACAATTCTAAGTTGCCAGTCCGAAAAGAATGAAGAGTTACCGAAGCGTATCAGCGAACTTGCCATTTATCCGGTCGAAAACAATTATTCAGACCAGGAAATAGCAGGTTTGGCATTTAAAGACGATCAATGGGAATCGGTCGGCATTCCTCACTGTTTCAATGAACGCGATACCTACTTAAATGCCAGCACAGGCGAACGTTGCTGGAGAGGAGAAGCCTGGTACAGAAAAAAAATAGGCTTCAGCAAAAAAGACCGGGATAAAGAAATCTTCCTTGAATTTCAGGGAATAAACTTCGCGGCTATTGTCTTTATCAATGGACAAGCCATCCCCGGTAACACACAAGTACAGCATCCGGGTATAGTCACTCATGTAGGTAGTGCCCTCCCCTTTGTTGTGAACATCACAAAATACATAAAATGGAATACGGAAAATCAGATAGCCATTAAAGTCTCTAATGCTAAAAACACATTTTTTACCTGGCCGGAGTTTGGTACAAATGAAGGATTCGGACAGGCTATGGGTGGCATCGTTTGCCCGATATACATGCACAAAAAGCATAAAATACATATTCCATTCAACCGCTATTCTCCATTAAAGAAATGGGGTACTTATTTGGGAACAGTATCGGCTACACCTCAAAAAGCAACGATACGTTTCCAGGTAAACGTTGACAACACTACAGATCAAGAGCAGGATATTGAGTTGCGCACTTATCTGCAGGATCAACAAGGACACACTGTATTGTCTTTCTCCGACAAACAAAAGGTATCAGCCCGAACAACCCAGTTGTTTGACCATACAGAATCTATTCAGAACCCTCATTTATGGTATCCCATTGGTTGCTCCGGTACTCCATACCTATATACGGTATTGAATAAAGTATACGTAAACGGCAAATTAGCAGATAGCCAAAGCGAGCCATTTGGAATAAGAGAAATCACCTGGGATGAAAATTACTGTTACGTGAACGGAGAAAAATGTATTTTACGAGGCTTCGGAAGCAGAAACATATATCCGGGATTAGGAGCTGCTATCCCCGCTGCTTTGCAATGGCAAGACATTGCCCTTATTGCCCAGTGCGGAGGTAATACATTGCGTGTTGGACATCAGCCACCTTTCACAGAAGCACTCAAAGCTTGTGATGCTTACGGGGTTTTATTAATTGTAAACAGTGGAGACGGAGAATGGTCACTAAAGAATGAACCGGCCAAAACATACAAACGGGAGTATGACCGGGAAATGCTTGTAGCCTTTCGTAATCATCCGTCCGTCGTTATTTGGGAATCGAATAACGGATTGGCATACGATGGAGATAAATACCTGCCATCACATACACTCAGCGAAGTGAAAGCATGGGATTATATACAACCCCGGCTGGTTCTCAATCGTGACGGTTATCCTCCTGAATGGGACGAGAAAGAACCCATTGTGATTGGTTATACCAATCGTTATGAAAAAGTAAAAGGCCGCCCGTCACTAAACACAGAGGTTTATGGTGCCAACTGGAGTGGACTTCCGAGTTGGTGCATCGCACGGTTTGATTATAATAACGAGAAGGAATTTTCAATGGATTACATACGAAACTATTTAGATAACCTGGACAATCAGGCTTGCGGTTGGATTGACTGGATGCTGGTAGAAACTTACGGTGAAGGTTATACAATCTATCTGAATGGAATGAAAAATCAGAAGAGCCTGGGTTCATGCGCAATGGATGGAAACCGCTTTCCTAAACTGAAGTACCGAATTTACCAAAAAGCACTCTGGGTACCCTATTCTCAGCAACCGGGAGTTGCACTCCAAAGCCACTGGAACTATTCAGGTATTCAAAATATTGATGCCTGGAGCAACTGTCCCTACGTCGAACTATTTATCAATAAAAAGTCGTACGGTATTGTTGAGCCAGATCAAAGAACCCGCCAATGTACATGGAGAGATATCCAATGGGAACCGGGTACCGTAGAAGCCGTAGGTCTTGATACGAACAAACACCCTGTTTGTTCAGAGAAAATAGAATCTTCCGATAAGCCCTATGCCATAGAAGTTACAATCGAGAAGCCTGCGGCTAAGCCCACCGGAGAAGAATTTATCTTGAAAGCAAATGCTTCCGACGCTTTCATAGTGACAGCCAAAGTGGTAGATAAGGATGGGCATTGGTGTCCATGGGCCGATAATCTATTGAAATTTGAAGTTGAAGGCGAAGGTATATACAAAGGTTCCTATAATTTCTATGTTACCGAAGGTAAAGACTTATCCTATCACGCCCCCGGAGATACAGAATTACAGGCAGAAGGAGGACTTATGAGAGTAGCTGTACGTACCACTTTTAAACCGGGAAAGATAAAAGTGAAAGTGAGTTCGGATGGGTTAATCTCAGGAGAAAGCATTATTAAATCAAAAAAAATCAAACATTAATTTTCGGACAACATGATGATGAAAAAATATATTTATGCTATATGCACTTTATTATTAGTAGGATGCATGGCTTCTCGCAAGTCACCAGAAAACAAAACGATCGGGAAAGAGAAAGTAACGATCGACAGTCTGGCTCCCAATCCCTTTATTCGACATATGTACACAGCCGATCCATCTGCCCATGTCTGGGCAGACGGCCGCTTGTACGTTTATGCCTCGCATGACATAGATCCACCTCAGGGTTGTGACCTGATGGACAGATATCATGTTTTTTCTACCGATGATATGGTGCACTGGAAAGATCATGGAGAAATACTGAATGCTTCTCAAGTGCCATGGGGACGTAAAGAAGGCGGGTTCATGTGGGCACCGGACTGTGCTTATAAGAATGATACCTATTATTTTTATTTCCCACATCCCAGCGATACGTATACAAACAATAGTTGGAAAATAGGAGTAGCCACCAGTAAAGAACCTGCTGCCAACTTTACAGTTCAAGGATACATCGAAGGAATGGACCCCATGATAGATCCCTGCGTGTTCACAGATGACGACGGTCAAGTTTATATATATAACGGTGGAGGTGGCATTTGCAAAGGGGGCAAACTGAAAGACAATATGATGGAGTTGGATGGTAAGATGAAAATTATGGAAGGTTTAGATGATTTCCACGAAGCTACGTGGATACATAAATATAAAGGAAAATATTATCTTTCTTATGCTGATAATCACGAGCCCAATAACAATGACGGCATGAAAGGCTATAACTGTATGCGTTATGCCATAAGTGACAACCCTTTAGGACCGTGGAAATACATGGGTGTCTATATGGAACCTTCCGATTGCTTTACCAATCAAGGTTCTATCGTAGAGTACAAAGGGGAGTGGTTTGCTTTCTATCACACGATATCCTTATCCAACAATCCTGCGTTACGTTCTATTTGCGCAGATAAGTTATATCATAACGAAGACGGCACTATCCGCATGGTGAAACAACACAAATAAGACTTGCGACACGCGTTTTGACAAGAGATATGCAAGAATGTACATTATTACCATGCAAAAGTGTACATTCTTATACAACAAAAGTGTACACTTATGTCATACAAGAGTGTACACCTTTGTAACAATCTAATTTTCAGAAATATAACATTTTTCATAACCTTATTTCTATTGACCTTCTGATCTCTATCTCCGGCTAATAGATTTTCTTCCTTTTTTATATGATTATGAATATAAAATTAATAATTCCCACATGAAAAAGATTTTATTTATATGTTTGTTCTGCCTTTACTTATTCGGTTCACATGCACAAACCCTCTTTCACAAATCGACCACCCTCCCCCGGGTAGGTGACAAAATCTATAAACAGGAAATTCGCTTTCTTCCTCCGGGAGAAAGCGGTACGGGAAAAGTATGGCAATTCGACCACCTGACTCCTATAGACGAACAGTATGAACTGATCTATACCGGCAATGATTCTCTATTGACAGGCACTGAACATCGAACCCGATACACTTATCGTGTGGCAGGAGATTCTCTATGGAAAACCGAAGTCGAAAATATATCAACCTACCAAAAAGCAATTCATCCGGAACTTCTGGCCGTATATCCCATACAATTGGGCAGCCACTTCGAAAGTTACTTTGGCTATACCGGTGAATACCAACATGCCTATGGTATGGAACTATTAGGCAAAACCACCGTTTCGGTGGATGCAACAGGAACCCTGATCATAGCCGGAGATACTATTCCTGATGTATTACGGATACATACAGAACGACGGTTTGTACAAGATCTGAACCTGAGCAACGAATCCGTAATGGCAGAAGACTCCGCTTTGTGGTTACGCCAGTTCACTCCGGACAGTATCTCATATCGCATCAACACAGACACACTTGTTACACAGACCGATACTTATAGTTGGTACGCTTCAGGCTATCGTTATCCGATAGTAGAGACAGTGGAAAACACCCTAATCCGCCACAGTGTTCCCATTCCTCATTTTCAGACTGCTTTCTACTATCCTACGGTTGACCAATATTATACATTGAATGAAGATACGGAGAATCGGCAGAAGCGTGAAGAGACACTTACACAACGGCAGTCGGGAAAGAATAGATCCCGTAATGGTTCATTCTCATTAGAGGATGCGATGGGAAAATGTAAATTCTATCAGGAAAGCAATAATCTGGTTGTAGAATATATGCTGAATACTTCCTGCGAGGTTGAGATGGCCTTATATACTGTTCAGGGTGAACTGTTGGCTATTTACCCGAAGAAAGCATTACGTCCGGGACAATATCGTGAGTCCATCGCTATTGATTCTTTGCTATCAGAGCGCTATGTATTACGTCTGATTGTCAATGGCAAAGTCTATGGCGAGAAAATCTGAGTACCGACCACTATATTCAAATACTATTATGAAAAATTTATCAAGCCTTTATCAAACCGCCACTCTTTTATTGTTCGTCTGTATAGGATTCTGCGAAACAGTCTCTGCCGATAATCCCATCAAAATCTCCCAACCTCAGATTTCGCCTGTCTCTCCAGAAGCGGCGGCTGTACAAAAATATATTTGCTATCCGGTTAATCATAGTACAGGATTGGCCGATATCACCATTCCGCTGTATACCATTAAAGCCGGCGATTTAGAGCTTCCTATCACTTTGACCTATCATTCTGCCGGAATTAAACTCCATCAGTTAAGCGGCTGGGTGGGTACAAACTGGACATTAAATGCCGAGCCTTCCGTCATGCGGGAAATCAAAGGTATTCCGGATGACGCAAAACGCGGAGGATACAGAACCTTGGAATATCTTAAAAACAAAAATAACAGTAACTCCGATGAACTAACCCGCTTCTTCAGACGAATTGAAGATAAGGATTGTGACAGCGAACCCGATCATTTCTATTATAAATTACCTAACCGAAGTGGTACTTTTTATTTAGGAGTAAAATATACGGGATACAACAATGCTCCGTACAATGCAGGCTTTGGTATCTATCCGTATACGCCTCTAAAAATTTCCGGTTGGGAACTTATTGGCGAAAATGGTGTCGATATAGAGGACGAAAATGGTGTCTGGTATGAGTTTGGTGGAGAAATGGACGGATATACGGAGAAGACCGGAAATTATAATACCCGCTGGCTGTGTAAGAGCATTAATTCCCGTCAGACAAGAGCGTGTATATCATTTAGTTACAGTAGTTTACAGCGAAAGCGAATTAATCCCAGCTATTCTTCTGATTATGTTGTATTGGAAGATAAAATGGAATATAATGTTGGCAGCGGCAGAAGCTCTGTATCTGATTCTACTTGGTTTCCAATAAAAGAGAACACTTTCTTACGTCGTTCAGACAGTGTGAATGTCCCCATGTCTCGTTCTAATTATTATGGAGGCTATAGACTACTAATCAAGCAAAGAGGTCGGGTTTATTATGGAAATATCACAGATGGAAAAGTCGAGATACTCAGTTCATCTTATCCCAGCGAACAGGAATATGCGATTTTCAATCCTTACGATTCCGACTTTGTGGACGAACGCAAGCTAACGCGTATTGACTTTGGCGGAGGTATCGTTTTATTTGAGCAGGACCCGGAAGACAACCTAAGTAGCATTACAGTCAAGTCAAAAGACGGAAGTATTATCCGGAAATTTCAATTCTATATCTCCAGGTACAATGCATACACGGAACTCACAAAATTAGATTCAATCGCTGTTACTGCCGGTAGAGATCCCGAGCGTCGTTTGTATTCTTTTTTATATGATAAGCCTGATTATGTTCAGCCTGTATCCAGCTCGGCAATGGATCATTGGGGATATTATAATGGACAACATGAATTAAACAACGGCACTCGACTCTTTATTCCCTACGGTCGTTATTATGTAAACGACAATTATTACTTCCATTATGGAGATAGTGCCCGCGAATGCAATGAATACTATATGAAAACAGGCGTCCTAACCGACATCTTCTCACCGGAGGGAGTACGTACAAACTTCAGTTATGAAGCCAATCGGTACGGAAAGGTATTCAGTGGTGCTGCGAATTATCAAAAGAAAGTCTATTTGGCAGGAGGACTGCGGGTAAGCATGATTAGAGAGAGCGATATGCATGGTGGCTTTTCCAGATATCGTTATTTTCAGTATGGTCTTTCTGCTCCGGAAGGAAAATATGGCAATGACGGTACCGGACTTGGTGTAGCTAAGGTAGCAGTAACTCAACGAGATTATTGTACGGAACAAGAGCGACTGACTATTGACCATCTCGGCGAAAGAAATCTTTGTCGCACACATACATGGGGCGCGACTCCTGTTTCCAATATCTCGTTCGGCAATGGTAATTCAGTGATTTATCCTTATGTGAGGGAACAAGTGATCGCCGATGGAGCAGAAATTCGTACAGACTATCATTTCAGTGCTCCTGAGTGGGATTTATATGGTGGCATTCCGCAGGATCCTTTCTCTCCGAGACAAGTTCGCCAGGATATTTCAAAACCCTTTGATCCCGACAAAGGCGAAGATGCTTTACGCTATGGGCACCTTATCAAGAAAGAGATATACAGCGGAGATACGTTGGTAGAAAAGCACGAATACGAATATTCCATTTACCAAAAGCCATTCAAAGAGGATAATGATTATACTTTCGCAGTTGTTTTTGGACGGCCTTATAAGACTCGTGTTTGTAACGTTCAGGAGTATGATAGTCGTCCTCAAGAATTATATAAAGATTATACGTGGATGAAAGAACGAGGCGCTTCCCGTTTGAAGCGTGAACGCACTACCCGTTTTTCGGATACAGGCGAGACAAGTATCCTGACTCGCGAGCATGTTTATCATCCCGACAGTAGTGATGTATACGATGGATTTGATTCAGGCTTAAATGGAGGTACTCTTTATGCAACCAACCACTTAAACCCACTATGGACCCGAACCCGAACAGGCAACAGTGAGATTATAGAACAGTTTATATACCCTGAAGAGGCCAAGAAGAATATAACAGACAATTTGGGACAAGACTTCCTATTGTCATGCAATGCGATCAATAAATTGTTGATTTATAAACGCGTTTGTGGAAAAGATATGACCTCTTTACGAAACAAGTATTCGGGGCTCAATATTTACACCGTTCAAGCTTGGAATCCAACATTATCCCAATACGAAGATCGCCTCAAATACACCTACAATGATTTTGGGAATATCAGTTCGGTCACTTCCGATGGCAAAATTTACACCAGTTATATTTGGTCGTATTACAATCAGTATCCTGTCTTTAAGGTAGAAAACGCCTCCATTGACAAAGTACTTTCCGCACTCAATAAAGATCGGGCATGGCTTACACAGTTGGAGGCACAAGGGCAGCCCGATATCTTCGCCCTATCCGGCACCAACCTCCCGCATAGCACTTTATATACCTATCGGCCCTTGATAGGAGTTTCCTCCATCAGAGGTGCCGATGGAGTTAATACCTATTTTGAGTATGATTACTGGGGACGTCTTATTCGTTCGTATATCCTTGAAGATGGAGTTGAAAAGACTATTTCCACATTCACATACAATACTCCCGGTTATCATCTATAGTATAAAAGTATAATCAATAAAAGTAAATCAACATGAATCGAACCATTCATTTTACACTTCTACTTTTGTGCATATCCCTGTCTCTGCCTTCTCTGCTAAAGGCTCAGAACAAAAACAAACATTATGTGCAAACTCATCTGATGACAGAGGAGGACGGTAGCCGTTCACGCGAAACAGTAACATACTACGACTCTTTCGGCCTGGAATACGAAACACTGGAAGTAGGTGCCACCCCACAAGGAAAAGACCTACAGACTCCCATTGGCTATGATGGCTTTTTCCGGAAAACGATGGAGTTCCTTCCCCGTCCCGCCGGGAATACTGATTTTTATGCGGATACCAATCCCTATCATTACACGGTATACGAAAACTCCGAGTTGAACCGGGTCCGTGAAGCATATGGACCCGGACAGACCTGGCAAGAGAACGGAAAGGCGGTGAAATATGCCTATCTGGTCAACAAAGCGTCGGGGGTTCTGTCCTGCTCCTATTACCAGGTGGAAGAGCTGGATCGTGATATAAAGCTTACCCGTTCCGGCAATTATATACCCGGCGAGCTAACCATCACCCAAGTCACGGATGAGGATGGACATATCACTTACACTTTTTCTGATTCTTCCGGACGTTTAGTTTTAACCCGCCAAATGAATGGAACCGTTGCCCATGACACCTATATCGTTTATGACGACAGAGGGCGCAAACGAATCGTCCTCCCCCCTTCCGCCGCCGATGCGCTTACCGCTGTGGAAAGTTGGCTTTGCAGTCAGAGCGAACCTATCCAATTGTATGGATATATATACCGATATGACGGGAGGGACCGTTGCATCGAAAAGAAACTTCCGGGCTGCGCACCGATCTACTACGTCTATGACAAATCCGACCGCATGGTGCTTAAGCAAGACGGCAACGACAGAGAGGTAAAACGGTGGCAGTCTTATCAATATGATCACTTGGGACGACAGGTTATCTGGGGATTTTTTAAATCACCCAGTAGTCACCAATACTGGATAACATTCTGCCAGAACAAGGTACTATCTGTTGGATATACAGGGGCTCAAACACCTATGGAAAATTATGGGTATTCTTCGGTAGCACAAATCAGCCTCCGATGCACCCCACTGATTATTAACTATTATGACGACTATGACTATACCAATATCTTTAGTGAGTTTATCGGTTCTCAAAACCGCCCGGGTTATTATTCCTCTTTTGCGTCCTCGCCAAAGTCCTCGTACGGGAAACTTACCGGGCAGGTTGTCGCACTATTGAATGATCCCTCTAAAAAGGACTACATCGCCTACTATTACGACCGGCGGGGTCGTGAAGTACAGCGTACGGCAAATTCCGCTTTTGGTTTCAAGAACTATACCTTCACTAATTACAATTTTACCGATCAGCCTGTTTCTGTTCGTAAGGAACATACAAGTATTTATCCGGACGCTGCTTCCGGCTCTACGGGAGTTGCCAGCCATGTAACCACGTATGAGTATGAGTATGCCCCTGCCGGGCGTGTATCGAAATTGTATCATACATTCGACAGTGATCCCCGTGTATTGATGGCAGATTATCGGTATGACGAGGTAGGACGTTTAGAAACGAAGTTGATCCACAATCACGCTGATACGGCAAGTTATAAATACAATGTCAGGGGGTGGCCTACGGAGATCAACGAACCGGGCATGAGAGAGAAGATTTACTACAATGAAGATCTTCCGCAGGGGGTAACCCCTTTGTATAACGGGAATATTCCCTGCCTGTCAAATTCGGTAAATAAGATTCCGGTAGCTCGTTTCACGTACGACGGACTCAATCGTTTGCTGAGCACACGCAGATATAAGATGGATGGTACACCGACGGAAGATTTCGAGAACTTTTCTTATGACAAGATGGGTAACCTTCTGAACTATGAGCGTGCTTTTCATGATCCGTATTATCCGGGACATTTGAATCTTTTGTCAGTCATATATCAGGGTAATCAGATCAAGTCTGCAACGGACAATTGCCGATCTATGGGGTTTAATTATTATAATCTTCGTTATCCCAATGACAGAAATGCTGAAGTTGAGTATTTTTACGACAGCAATGGCAATTTGGTGAAGAACCTTGATAATCGGATTGGAAAGATCAAGAATAATATCCTGAATCTGCCGGAAGTGGTTGCTTTCACCGATGGAAACCTTCTCACTTTTTCCTATATGGCGGATGGCCGTAAGGTGCGTGATTCGTATGGCTCCTACCCTACAAAACCGACTACCCCTTTGGATACGGTAGTAAACAATACCGATCCTTATATCACCAGAATCAATGACTGGAGTGAAGATTACTATTACGCTGCCGGAAAATTGAGACGTGTCACCACTTTGGATGGCTATTTGAATTTATATGAACGCACCGGTTATAGAAATTATTATGCCGTCAAAGACCATATCGGTTGTACTTGGGAATACGAGAAAGGGAGTAAAAAACCTTTCGGATATCCCAGCTATTATCCATCCGGTATAATGGATAGAAAGCCTGATATCACTTATCCGTTTGGGTTGGGTGGCAAAGAATTCATGAGCACGAATTGTCTGGATGAATATTACTTTGACGCGCGTACAATGTATGCCATCATGAACCGTTTTAATCAGGTAGACCCGCTGTGCGAGGAGTACTATTCGGTGAGTCCGTATGCGTATGCATTGAATAATCCGGTGAGGTATAAAGACCCCACGGGGAAATATGTAGAATCGGCATGGGATATATTTAGCCTTCTCACCGGTGTTGAAAGTTTTGTTAGCAATGTTAGTGCGGGGAATGTTGGTGCTGCAATTGTAGATGGTTTAGGCGTAGTGGTAGATGCTGCAGCCGTTGTATTGCCGGTAATACCGGGAGGAGTAGGTGCGGCGGCTAAGGGAATCAGGGCGCTGGATAAGGCGACGGATGCGGTAAAGGCGGTTGATAAAACCGTTGATAGCGGTAAAGCAGTGGGTAAGGCCTCACGCTCAGGTAAAGCAAGATTCATTGGCGATACTAATGGCAGTTTAATTGATACAAAAACGACATCCAAGGGATCATATACACATCCTGATGGCAGCCGAACAGATATACTACAAAATAAGACACATTTTGATAAAAAAACTCAAACAGATCATGGGACGACACACACGCATGAACCTTATAAAAATAGAAATCCAGACACAGGCAAGGTGTTTTCTGGAGCTGATGAGAATACAAGCCATATACCGACCTATGACGAGATGATGCGCATATGGGATGGAATAGCTACAAGAACTAAATGAGATTACGTTTTTAAAAGTTCAAATGCAATTAATACAATGATTATGATTCCAACTTATAAACAGAAAAAGTTAAAAAGAAAAGTAAGTTTTTCTACATTCCTTTCCCTTATATACCCCAAAAAACACTTTTATTTTAAAACTTAGCTCACATTAATTATAGTAAAACTTATTTTAGTATTAAATTTACATCACTAAATATCACCATTATGACAAAAAAGAATATATACAAAAACGAAGAAGTTGATTCTATTATTATAAATGAAAGTACTATTGAATCTATAAGTTGGTTAGGATTACATGGACTAGATCTAAAAATAATAATAGATTGGAATGGACAGGAGGATTTGAAAAATGACTATGATTTTCTTAATATAAATACACAAATGATATTTGAATTTGTTACTGATCTGAAAATTCATTTAGATTGCAGTAATCAAATAGGTAGGTTAGGTATTTATGATTTCTCTTATCTAAAAAATGAAGATGGAACATATAATGTAAATTTTCAGTTTAAATTTGGTAAAAAAGGAATTATCAACTTTAATTGCAACAATTTTTCTTTTGTTATTATTTAAAGTTATCTATGTAATAGCGTTTTACACTGTGTATAGTTGACTATCTCAATAGGGATTTATTCAAGTTTCGCAAGTTAAAATGGATCTCTGTATAATGTAAACGTCTCGGTCGCCACCTTGCTATTCCCCCTCTGTTATGGATGAAATATATAGTGTATTCATACACCCAATAATATAAGAATCAGCATGGAATATATTTAGCCTTGTCACGGGTGTTGAAAGTTTTGTTAGCAATGTTAGCGCGGGTAATGTTGGTGCGACGGTTATAGATGGTTTAGGGGTAGATATGGTGGCTGTCATCTTGCCAGGAATACCGGGAGGGGTAGGTGCGGCGGCTAAGGGAATCAGGGCGTTGGATAAGGCGACGGATGCAGTTAAGGCAGTAGATAAAACCACCACAGCAAAAAAAACATATCAAACATACACAAAAATAAATCGCCAGACAGGAGAGGTATATACAGGACGAACAAGTGGAACAAATACCCCCCAAAAGAATATTGAAAATCGAGATAGAAATCACCATAAGAATAAAGAGGGATTTGGTACTGCAAAGATAGATAAAACATCCTCGAATCCGGATGCTATCAGAGGGAGGGAACAGCAGATGATTGAAAAGAACGGAGGAGCAAAATCGCAAGGAGGCACATCCGGGAATACAATCAATGGAGTAAGCCCCACCAATCCCAAAATAGATCAATATTTGGAAGAAGCAACAAAACAGTTTGGATTACCATAATTTAAATTTGAAATTAAGATGAAAAGACAAAGAAGAACCCCCGGATCAATAGTGAAGATTGACCTGAAAAACGGGTATTATAACTATGCACAACTATTGGAAAACGGTATCGCTTTTTTTGATATTTACACCAAAGATCCTGAATTAGAAGATCTGAGTATTTTGTTAGAAAAACCGGTATTATTTATAGTATCGGTGTATAGGGATGTAATATCAACCGGACTTTGGTTGAAAGTAGGAAAACTACCTATCCGAGAAGATCTTAAAATTCTTCCAATGCAATGTATACAAGATGCACTGAATGAAACACAGTTCGAATTATATAATCCCAATACAGGAGAAGTGACAAAAGCTACCAGAGAGGAATGTGAGGGATTGGAAATATGTGCTGTATGGGAGGCCCATGCTGTAGAAGAGAGAATTATAGATCATTACAATGGAGTGCCGAATTTTTGGGTTGAATCAATGAAAATAAAATGAAAAAACTTGTTTACAAAAACAGAGAAATAGATCATCTCATTTTAGATGAAAGTTTTATTAACGGATTTAAGTGGATTGACGATAATGATGGTCACCCTACTAACCTGAAGATTGACATAAACTGGAATGGACAAGAAAATATGTGTAACGACTTTGATTTCATGGCGATTAAAACGCACATTTGTTTTTCTTTAGATTTTGCTTTGAATTTAAAGCTCCTTATACCATAGGAGGGTTGGAAATAACATCTTTTTCTTATAACTATGATGATAAGAGACACCTTTATACTATAGAGTTTAAATTTGATTTTTCTCCGGTTGGTTATATAAAATTTAATTGTCTTGATTTTTATTTTGAGATTATTGAATAGCCATACATTATATCAATGATTCGTTAAAATTCAAAAGGTACAGAAATTGGAGTTCAATTAACCAATCCAGACCCGAGCAAAGATGCTAATGAAGTAAGACAAGAACAAACTAAAGGAAATCAAAATAAGCAAGATGGTAATATTTTGTATCAGTTTTTCAACTGAATATTAAATTAATTAAGATTATGAAAAAATCTTTTCTCTATTTTATAAATAGAATCACATTACCAATGTGTTTTATTATGATTTGTATTTCTGTTTTCAGAGATTATGTGGATTCAATTCCATATATATTTATTGTAAGAATTGTTATGTTAGTGGGTGCCATTGGGATGGTTATTGCAGGCATAATTGACCCCATTGATAGTAAATCTGCAATTTGGCATAAAGGAACGGGCATTAAATATATTCTTTATCTCAATTCGGGCATCATAATAAAGCAAGTTTTTGTTTGGTATTTTTGTTTATATATAATTCTAAGGCTAGATAAAATTTCAATAGTATTCAGTTTTGTTATGCTATTAATATTTGGAGTTTTCAGTGGATATAAAATTACAAATATAACAGAACGTTATAAAAAAGAAAAACAAACATAATCCTTAACAATGCTTAGAGCCTGTTTAAATTTTCCTGAAATAATTTTTATATAGGCTTTATCGACCTGTTTTGATTTTCTTTTCGGTCTATTTTTCAGTTTTTATTCGTCACATAGTCCGCTATGCTCCTTATAAAAGCTGAAAAATATCCTCGAAAACAAATCTCAAAACAGTGGCGAGCAAAATTTAAACAAGCTCTTATAATAAAAAAAATATAATATGTTATCATCACAAATTAATTTTTATGTATTACCGGAAGAATTATCTGGTATACAGCAATGGTTAGAAGAACGTGATATTGTATGTGTAAAATCATATAGTTCAGATTTAGATCATATCATAGTGAAGCTTAATGCTGAATATATATCAAACCATGGCCAAGTCTTTTTAACCTTACCTAAATGGGTTGGACTATTTGAATATAATGGCCATTTAGATTCTGCAGGAGAACTTACATACTATGCAAACTGTGATAAAGAACTTATAATTCAATTTGACTTTAGGAAAATCACAAAAGACCAATTACTCCCTCCATCTCGCTTTTATTTTACCAAACAATATTTTGATAGACCTGCTTGGAATTTTATCAAGAAAGATGAAGAGTATGTAAAGTGGGCTATGAAAATCTATCGGGATTTCAAAAAACATTTCTTAGTAAAATATGACTTTGGACCAGATAATTTTGGTATCAATTATACAACGCCTACTGTGATTGAACATTTTGAGCGCGGAGAATTTAAACTTAGAGGACATTAACTGGCCACAAGGTGCGTGATTCTTATGGTTCTTACCCTACTAAACCAACTCCCCTTTAGATACAATGGTAAGCAACACCGATCCCTATATCACCGGAATCAATGATTGGAGCGAAGATTACTATTACGCTGCCGAGAAATTGAGACAAGTCACCACTTTGGATGGCTATTTGAATTTGTATAATCGCACCGGTTATAGAAATTATTATGCCGTCAAAGACCACATCGGTTGTACTTGGGAATATGAGATCGGAAGTAAAAAAGCTTTCGGATATCCCAGTTATTATCCATCCGGCATAATGGATAGAAAGCCTTATACCACTTATCCGTTTGGTCTGGGTGGCAAAGAATTCATGAGTACGAATTACTTGGATAAATATTACTTTGGCGCACGTGCAATGTATGCCATCATGAACCGTTTTAATCAGGTAGACCCGCTGTGCGAGGAGTACTATCCGGTGAGGTATAAAGATCCGACGGGGAAATATGTAGAATCGGCATGGGATATATTTAGCTTAACAACCTATACTAAGAGCTTTGTTAGTAAATTGATATTATAAAATTTATTTGGAGGTGAAAGAAATGAAAAAGTATTTATTGATAATATTATTTCCCTTATCGAGCTTATTTAGTTGCAAAAGCTCTTTACCTGATTCCGCGCAGGCTAATTATACTTCTCATGATGCAATATATGACATGTCGCGGTATATTAAAATGTATTACTGTAACTATTTAGACTATCCTAATATAGAGAACCTTTATACCTATTGTTGGAGAATAACTAATAGTGCCAATGATTTTCGCTTTCAGTCCTTTACCGACTATGAAAAGGCTGGGAAAAGAAATACAAATGGAACAGGTGTAGAATCTCTTCTTGGGTTTCTTTTAAAAAATAATCAGCATCTGTTTTTCGAAAGAAAGAATGGAATATTACAAATTCTATGGAAAGGTAAAAAGGCTTTTTTATTAGACTATGATTATTGTAAAATGAAAGACGATTATCGTGAGCAAAAAAACTTTTATTGTTTATTTGACTCGCTTGGTGTCTCTATGCCAATGGATTTTGATGATGAAGAAGTTTTTTATGAGCTAAGAAATAAAACTCATCAAAAATATTATCCCAATAAACAATCACAACCTATAAAAACTACCATTTTGAGATATAACATAAATACTGGGTATCAATCATATTGCCTTACAGATATTAGTATTTACAAAAACAAATACTTAAAAGAGTTAGCATATGCTTTAGATACATTTTTGTTAAACAGGGATATGCAAACGATACAATTTATAGAATCAGTGGAAAACGTTTTTTAGGAATACTCCAGTAAATATCCTGATACTATACACAATATTGTGTGAATAAAACTACAGAATTCAATCCTACCGGGAATCGGATTATATCCCGGTAAGATATCCTCTGTTTCATGCCTCGAAACAAAGTATTTCCCGGTATGAAACAAAATTTTCTTCAGCATGAAACAAAGTATGCCCCGATACCTTATTTATCAGCTACTTATCAATACACACCAGGACGATCGTTCATAACAAAGCGAATCTCCTTAGCACCTATCAGATCAAAATAATCAACAAATGGTTTCAGAATTTTCTTTCCGTCCAAAAACACGGATTGGACATATTTATTCTCCTCCGAAAGATTATCTGCTTTTATTAACAGATCATGATCTTTCAACCGAATTTTAATTTCTGAAAATTGAGGAGCACCTATGGCAAACTCATTACTCCCGGGAGTTACAGGATAAAATCCCATAACAGAAAAAAGATACCAGGCAGACATTTGCCCACAATCATCATTTCCGTTTACACCATCAGGAGTATCTTTATAGTTCAGCTTTACATGCTTCCGTACTAACTCCTGGGTCTTCCAGGGCTCATTACAGTAATTATATAAATAGATATAATGATGGCCTGGCTCATTATCATGCTTATAATGATCTTCTTCAAAATTCCGATCCAACTTATCAGAAAAAGCCTGTGGTCCTCCCATCAAATCAATCATTCCGGGAATATCCTGAAGGACACAAAACAAATAAGTCCACTTCGAACCTTCCGTCAATCCATGCCGTGAATTATCATCCAGATCAATCCAGGTTCCATCATAGTTACGAGGCAAGAAAAAACCTTTCTCAGGATTGTATAAGTTTTTATAATTTCCACTAAATCGCATCAAATGGGCATAATCTTCCATCTTCCCTAACGATTTCGCCATTTGTGCTACACACCAGTCATCATATGCATATTCCAGTGTCCTTGAAACCGATTCGGCTGTTTTATCATCCGGCACATATCCTATCGAATGGTAATAACTTGTTCCTGCACGTCCTTCATAAGAAGTCCAATAATCACGGTCACCGTATTTTCTGTTTGTATCGCAATCAGGAGGAACCATTGCATCTTTTCGTATAGCTTCATAGGCCAGATTGACATCAAAGTTACGAATCCCTTTCATATAGGCATCTGCAATAACTGCATCCGCATGAGTGGCTATCATAATATTGGTATAGGTTGGATTAGGCCACATAGGAAGCCAGCCGCCTTCTTTATACATTTGCAATAATGAAGTGATCCAGTCACCGGTTAACTGTGGTTCCAGCAACGTCATCAGGGGATGAAAAGCTCTGAATGTATCCCATAAAGAATAATCATTATACGAAATACCCTCATGAATCCGGTCGTCAAATGCACTGTAATATCTTCCATATTCAGAAAACTCGCGAGGGAAAAGATAAGAATGATACAGTGCCGTATAAAAAATACGGGCATCTCTTTCGCTTCCTCCTTTGATAGTTAACCGGGATAATTTATCATTCCATTCTTTTTTAGTATTCTCATATACCTGTTTTAAACTCCATCCAGGTATTTCACGCTGTAAATTCAAGCGGGCTTGCTCCAGACTTATAAAAGAGGTAGCTATCTGAGCCTTTATTTCCTTATCCTTTTGAGAGAAATTAATATATGCTCCCATACGTGTACCATATAGCTCCTCGGCTCCCGGATAAAGAATAGAATCATTCCAACAACCAAAATCCTTTATATCACAATTGAAACGAATGACAAAATAACCTTTAAAGTTGGGTAAGTCTGGCCCTAACTGAGCCGACTGCCTGTCTGGATTATACCCCACAATTTCATTATTCAGTGTATCAATCTTCATCCAGCCTTTGATTTTCTGGAGACGCTGATTATAATGATTACACCAATCGTTCAACTGTGGATTCAAATTTATACCCTGAATAATCAACCGGGGAGTTTTATTTTTAGGAAAACGAAAATTCAGAATCGCACAACGCCCGGAAGCAGTCATCTCCGTAAAAATCCGGTTATTCTGTTTATCGGTTAAAGTAACAGAGTAATAATAGGGAGAGACCTTCTCATCCTTATGACTAAAATTCATTTTTCGATCTTCCGGAAGTACTCTTATCTCCTCTCCGATTTGTGGCATAACTGATACATATCCATAATCTCCCATCCATATAGTTGGTTGATGAGATCCTAAAAAGCCCATTATAGACTCATCATCGTAAACATACGCCATACTTCCCATTTTATTCTCCCTGGTTTGAGGTAAAAAATTGGTCATTGCAAAAGGAGGACCCACAAAAGGTACCGTACCTCCCTCACCCTTAATGGCCGTTCCAATAAGCGGGTTTACCAGATCTACTACATTCTGGCTATATGAATAAATCGGATTTATACAAAATATTAGAATTAAAAACAGATATTTTCCCATGATGCTGATTATTACATTATAAAAGAATCCAATTACATTTTTCAGATAAAACATGACGATCTCTATCACCACAAACTTCAATCTGGTTTTCGCCTTTCCTTAGACCAATGCCTTGCCAAATATAAATATTTTGCCTCTTTATAGGATTTCCACACTCTTGTCCATTCACTTTCAAACGAATATTTTCGCAATTGGAATATACCTTTACGTCTGTAACCGAATCTCTCCTTGCCACATCTCTTTTACTTGTAATATGTAGAACAGGTGATTCCACCCAAGCTGACTTGTAGAAATAAAAAGCATCTTTCTTGATCTTTCTGTCGTAGGTTACTAAACCTTTATCGTTTCGTCCTGGTAAATTTCCTTCATTCCTGGAAGCACTTGCAAAATCAAACATATTCCAGACGAAAGATCCCCAGACAAAGTTACAATCGCTTATTGCCTGATAATTTTGTTCATGTACAATAGACTGCCACTCTTCCGGATGAAAAATCCCATCAGTCCTTGGGGCCGATTTAACATCCTGCTGGTGATGCCAGACGTTAGCCCCAGCTCCATATTCACTGACACCAATACCTTTGTTTCCAACCAAACGGTTCCAATGTGCTACCGAAGATTTCATCATGGAAGGCTGAGCCCAGTACCATCCCGGATAAGTATTGTAAGCCATAATATCTGTGACTTTATTCTCCGGCCTGTTCTCTATGTTAGCAGCAGCTACTGTCAAACGTCCCGGATCTTCCTGATGAGCCAGATCATTTAACTCTCCAATCAAATTCTTGACCTCGCCTTCAGACAATTCGTTAAACAGACTCCAGCAAAAAATAGATGGATGGTTAAAATTCTGTCGAATCAATTCCGTGAGTTGTAACTTTATATTCTCCGTAAAAGCAGAACTGGTATTTGCCTTACCGATAAGGGGAATTTCCGCCCAGACCAACATACCTTCCCGATCACATAAAGAATAGAAATAATCGGCATGCGGATAGTGTGCCAACCTGATTCCGGTAGCTCCTATTTCTTTAATCAGATCCATATCTTCGTTATGATCTTCATTCGATATAGCCCATCCTTTACCTTCCCGGTCCTGATGTCTGTTTACACCTTTAATTTTATAAGGTTTACCATTCAGGAAAAAGCCTTTTTCCGCATCAACAGTATAGTATCTCAATCCAGTATATTGGGATAGTGTATCCACAACCGCATCACCTTTCAACACCTCTACAAAGACACGGTACAAATAGGGGGATTTACACCCATCCCATAAGATAGGACGATCTATATTCAGCTTATTAATAAACTTAGCCGTTTCTCCTTTTACATATGACTTATTAGTAGTTGTGGTACTACCTATTGCTTTCCCCTGGGCATTAAACACACTGGTTCTAACAGATAATGCTTTCCCGGGCTGACTACTATTAACTTTTGTCACAATGGATAACTCAGCCCGTTTTGAATCGACCTGATCCTGATGAATATAAATCCCAGAAGAAGCATAATCTAATGGAGTTATACACGTCTTAGGCAATAAGAGTAATGATACAGGACGATAAATCCCCCCAAAAACAGTAAAATCTCCAGCTAGAGGAGCAATATCATTATCTGGACTATTCGATACTTTGACCTCTAAAAGATTGTCTCCTTTCTTCAACAAAGAGGTTATTTCAAAACAGAAAGCATTGAATGCTCCTTTGTGTGTACCAACTTTTATTCCATTAATAAAAATATCTGCAACCTGACTAACTGCCTCGAAACGCAAAAAAACACGTTTCTTCAACATTTCCGGTAATATGCTTAAGTGATAACGATATTGAGTTGTTCCACGATAATAATCGGCAGTTATACCATCTTCCGCATTCCAGCAATGAGGAACTGTTACTTTTTCCCAAATAGCATCAGCACCCGATTTATCAGATCGGAATTCCCAATTATCTTTCAATATATACTGTTGCCGCAACTGGGCAGAAGATTGTAAAAAAGAAAAAGCACATAAAATTCCAACTAACATTCGCTTCATTTGTATATACATAAGTACATATAGCTTTAAGATAACAATTATAAAATAGATACTCTGACAAATATACCGCGAATATCACCAACATCTAATTACAAACAATTCAATTTATAACACAGATGTATTATAGCAAGAAGGAATCTACTTAAAAGACAGGAAGTGAAACGAACATTCTATATTTTACAACAATTATAACCTTCTCTTTTTCTCTTGTAGACTGAGAGATTGTTACTAAGAGTTATTGTTAAGGATGGGACTAAATATAAACATTAACAATTAGCAATAGGAATTAATCCAAAAAACTGATAATAAAAAGTGCGGGACAAATTAAAGATATCATCAAATACGAAAGTACCACCATTCAATAACACATGAATTACTATACAAAATAAAAAAACTCAGATGCTTTTATAGATATCTACATTCATCCAAAAAGATAAATCATAATAAAACCTTCATCAACAAATGACAAAATAATAATAAATATCCGAAATGCATTAGTAAAAAGCAATCTCATGCAACCACCACTATAGTTACATAAGATTGCTAAAGCTAAGTTAAATATAATTTAGATCCTATACTTGTAATAGGAAAGAACATCCTAACGAACTAATATTAATTATATCCAACACGAAAAAACATTTGGATTTTAAAGTTCGAAGGGAAAATCATTATCCGTTCGTGAAAAGGAGATGGCAGGCAAGACGCAATCTCTATTATAAAAGAAATATAATAAAGCTCTTAGCCTATACCTTCTCAAAAAAATAAATCACTCAATATAAGAATTTAATGTAATCTACATTTTGAAAGAAAATCAGCAACGGCCGATGCTTCTCCATTAGTAAAATACTGCACCGAAGTTATTGGATTATAAGTATAAGGTACAAACTGAAACAGCTGTACTGCTGCAAACTTCTTATCTTCAGAAAGAATTATGTCCATACGAAGATTACCACTTGTCCCACCTTTTAAGTTTGTATCGGCAGAGAAAGTTCCCAACTTTACAATCTCTTTCAACTGATCCATATACTTCAGATCAAAGAAGACACTCTGTTCTTTTGCTATACTTCCCGTAGGCAAATAAACCACTTCCTTTGATTTCCAGAAAAGACGAAAAATCCCAATTAAAAATAATCCGGTACCTAAAACCATCAATCCCATGCTCAAAGTAGAAGAACGATCTTCCATCTCAAAAGTAGAAATAAATGCCAGTACACCGATTAGTAACATAATACCGGAAAAAATAAGTCCGGAAACACTTGTACGCTTTGCAATATCAGGATGAGATGACGCAAAAATAGTTGCATCAATAGCTGGAGTTGTCATATTATTATAAATTTAAATTATTAGTAAAACAGTAATTAAATAACTGGTAATACATTCTATTGTACTACCGATGAAATGAAACAGAACTAATAAAATAAATTCCTAAATAATAATACGTCGAAGAGCGAATACATAGTATTCACTTGCCGGATGGCAACTAAAAGAAGTTGTAGTATCATATATTCGCCCCCAATGTTGCGCCAAAGCCGCATCTCGCTGTTGTAGCTGCTGAGCCAACGCTCTTAAGGATGTCGAATATTCTAACAAATTAATACGTTGGATACGGGAGGTAGCAATCTGGTGAGATTGTGATGCACTTGAAAGCTCTCCTTCTGGCAAATATGGCAACTGAGCGGTGCTGACTTGCTGGGAGTCGACTTTATATACTTGTGCATGCTCCTGAGTTTCCACTGGTTTTTCAGCGAAAAAATTGTTAGCCACACCATGAAGTGCTACAGCAAACAACAAAAGCAATATCACCTTTATAAACTTAGCCATATCTATCTGCAAATATAACAGATTATTTTATTTAAATGTTTAAAGAAAAACAAAATTAAAGTATCTTTAGACTTGGCAACAAAAAAGGCCACCATCTTTCGAGGTGACCTTTCTTATATCTATAAGAATAAGTATTAAATTATTCCGCTGATTCGGCTTTCGGTTCTTCAACAGCAGGAGCTTCTGCAGCAGGAGCAGCTTCAGTTGCAGCAGCTTTCTTTGAACGGCGAGTACGAGTAGCTTTCTTAGCAACTTTCTCTTTTGCCATATTTTCGTTGTAGTCAACGAGTTCAATAAAGCACATTTCTGCATTATCACCCAAACGATTACCAGTCTTAATGATACGAGTATAACCACCCGGACGATCAGCAATTTTCACAGAGATTTCTTTGAACAATTCTGTTACAGCAATCTTATCCTGCAAATTGCTAAATACGACACGACGAGAATTCGTAGTGTCTTCTTTAGACTTCGTAATCAAAGGCTCAACAAATTTTTTCAATGCTTTAGCCTTTGCTACAGTCGTAGTGATTCTTTTGTGCTTGATCAAAGAACAAGCCATGTTAGATAACATAGCACTTCTATGAGAAGCAGTACGACCTAAATGATTGAATTTTTTATTATGTCTCATTTTTTATTCTTTATCTAATTTATATTTAGAAATGTCGGTTCCAAACGATAGATTCAGACTTTCCAGCAAATCATCAAGCTCGGTAAGCGATTTCTTTCCGAAGTTTCTGAATTTCAGCAAATCAGTTTTATTGAACTGTACTAAATCGCCAAGGGTCTCTACATCAGCAGCCTTCAAACAATTGAGGGCACGAACTGACAAGTCCATATCAACAAGTTTAGTTTTCAACAACTGACGCATATGCAATACCTCTTCATCAAACTCCTCGTTACCATCAACGTCATTGCTCTCAAGAGTAATCTTTTCGTCAGAAAATAACATAAAGTGATAAATCAGAATCTTTGCAGCTTCTTTCAGTGCTTCTTTTGGATGAATGGAACCATCCGTAGCAATCTCAAGTATAAGTTTTTCGTAGTCAGTCTTCTGTTCCACACGGAAGTTTTCTACAGTATACTTAACATTACGTATCGGGGTGTAAATAGAATCAATTGGAATTACATTCACATCGGTACAATATTCGCGGTTTTCGTCAGCAGGGACATAACCACGGCCCTTATTGATTGTAATATCAACCTGCATAGTTGACTTAGAATCTAAATGACAAATAACTAATTCCGGATTTAACACTTCAAATCCAGTCAAATACTTACCTATGTCACCTGCTCTAAATTCACTTGAATTCTCGACCGTGATACTTACTTTCTCACTCTCGAATTCTTCAACTACTTGCTTGAATCTCACTTGCTTCAGATTCAAGATAATGTTGGTAACATCCTCTTTTACTCCAGGAACACTAGAAAATTCATGCTCAACACCGTCTATACGAATAGTGGTGATAGCAAAACCTTCTAATGAAGAAAGGAGGATACGGCGTAATGCATTACCTACAGTAATACCAAAACCGGGTTCCAACGGACGAAATTCGAATTTACCGAATCTTGAGTCCGCTTCCAACATTAATACTTTATCAGGTTTTTGAAATGCTAATATCGCCATGAAATTAATTATTATTTAGAATACAATTCAACGATCAAATGCTCTTTAATGTTCTCAGGAATGTCTGCTCTCTCAGGAATATGCAGCAATTTACCAACCTTTGTAGATTCATCCCACTCCAACCAAGCATATTTACTATGGTTAAAACCAGCAAGAGAATTAACAATAACTTCCAGAGATTTAGATCTTTCACGAACACCAATCAGCTGCCCTGGCTTTACTGCATATGAAGGAATGTTCACTACCTGTCCATCAACAGTAATATGTCTGTGACTTACCAACTGACGAGCAGCAGCACGAGTCGGAGCGATGCCCAAACGGAATACTATGTTGTCCAGACGACCTTCCAATAACTGAAGAAGAATCTCACCAGTAATACCCTTAGCGGCTTCTGCTTTCTCAAACAAGTTACGGAATTGTTTTTCTAATACTCCATAAGTGTATTTAGCTTTCTGCTTCTCACGCAGCTGAACACCATATTCTGAAGTTTTTCTTTTTCTTGAATTTCCATGCTGTCCGGGAGGATAGTTTTTCTTAGATAAAACTTTATCAGCTCCAAAGATACCTTCACCGAATTTACGGGCTATTCTTGATTTTGGTCCAGTATATCTAGCCATTTTCTTTTTAAATATTTAATTGTTTATTCATGAACTTAATTTGTTGCAGCCGCGATTACAGAGAAGAAATTGATGCAATCCAAAAACAAAATCAAGTGTCATTTTAATTAAAGGTAAATCTTAAACTCTACGTCTTTTTGGAGGACGACAACCATTATGTGGAAGCGGAGTTACATCAATAATTTCTGTAACTTCAATACCTGCACCGTGGATAGTTCTGATGGCAGACTCACGTCCGTTACCCGGTCCCTTTACGTATGCTTTTACCTTTCTCAGGCCAAGATCATATGCGATTTTTGCACAATCTTGGGCAGCCATCTGAGCTGCATAAGGAGTATTCTTTTTAGAACCTCTAAATCCCATTTTTCCGGCAGAAGACCAAGAAATAATCTGCCCTTCACTATTTGCAAGAGAAACAATAATATTGTTGAAAGATGAATGAACATGCAATTGTCCATTAGCATCCACCTTTACATTTCTCTTCTTAGCTGCGACTGTTTTTTTTGCCATATCAACAATTATTATTTAGTAGCTTTTTTCTTATTAGCAACGGTTTTCTTTCTACCCTTACGAGTACGTGCATTGTTTTTAGTGCTTTGACCTCTAACAGGCAAACCGATACGATGACGTACACCACGGTAACAACCAATATCCATTAATCGCTTAATGTTCAATTGAACTTCAGAACGAAGATCACCTTCTACTTTATACTCTGCACCGATAATCTCACGAATCTTTGCAGCCTGATCATCTGTCCAGTCTTTTACCTTCAGATCTTTGTCTACACCAGCCTTATCTAAAATTTTTGCTGAACTACTACGACCTATTCCATATACATAGGTCAACGCAATCTCACCTCTCTTATTCTGAGGTAAATCTACACCAACTATTCTTATAGCCATATACTAAATTATTTTTTTTGCAAAAATAATAAATTATCCTTGACGTTGTTTATACTTAGGATTTTTCTTGTTAATAACATACAAACGGCCATTACGTCTAACGATCTTACATTCTGGCGTACGTTTCTTTAATGATGCTCTTACTTTCATATCTTATTTTATTTATATCTAAATACAATTCTTCCTTTCGATAAGTCGTAAGGAGACATTTCAACTCTTACTTTATCTCCCGGTAAAATTTTGATGTAATGCATTCGCATCTTACCTGAGATATGAGCAGTAATCTCATGTCCGTTTTCTAATTCAACACGAAACATTGCATTAGACAATGCTTCAACTATAACTCCATCTTGTTCTATTGCAGATTGCTTTGCCATATACTAAATTGCTTTATCTCCTAAAACTTCTTCAATGAATTTAAATGATGAAAGAATATCGGCTTCTCCCGCACCTACTGCAATAGTATGCTCAAAATGTGCGGCACATTTCCGATCCCTTGTTCTCACAGTCCATCCATCACGCTCCATTATCACTTGCCGGTCACCTTGGGTAATCATAGGCTCAATTGCAATACAAAGTCCTTTCTTTAAAAGCGTGCCATATCCTCTTTTACCATAATTAGGTACCTGCGGATCTTCATGCATTTCTTTACCAATCCCATGGCCAACAAATTCACGCACTACTCCATAAGAATGTGATTCACAATATTGCTGAACAGCATATCCGATATCACCTATTCTCTTACCTTGCACAGCATTCTGAATGCCTATATATAATGCCTCTTTAGTAACTTTCAACAATTTACGAACTTCTTCGTCCACTTCACCTACACAAAACGTATAAGCTGAGTCACCACAAAAACCATTCATATATGTCCCGCAATCCACAGAAATAATATCACCTTCTTTCAAGACAATATCTCCTGGAATACCATGCACTACCTGCTCATTCACAGATGTACATAAAGAACCCGGAAACGGATCACCATACTGATTCGGAAATCCTTTAAAAGTTGGAATAGCCCCATTATCTCTAATAAACTCTTCTGCAACTTTATCCAGTTCTCGGGTAGTAACTCCCGGTTTTACTAATTTGGCAACCTCAGCCAATGTTTTTCCTACAAGCAAGTTACTCTGACGGAGTAGCTCTATTTCATCCTCTGTTTTAAGAAATATCATTTCTATTGAAAGAATTAATATGCAGCTACACCAGCACGTCCCTTAATACGACCCGACTTCAGCAAACCATCATAATGTCTCATCAACAAATGACTTTCAACCTGCTGCAGTGTATCAAGAACCACACCTACAAGAATTAACAAAGATGTACCACCGAAGAATTGAGCGAACTCAGCTTTCACACCAAATACACCAGCAAAAGCAGGCATAATAGCAACCAATGCCAAAAAGAAAGAACCAGGCAATGTAATACGTGACATAATATCGTCAATATATTCAGCTGTTTTCTTTCCAGGCTTGATACCCGGGATGAAACCGTTATTTCTCTTCATATCTTCAGCCATCTGATTCGGATTTATTGTAATTGCAGTATAAAAATACGTAAACAGTATAATCATTACAGCAAAAACAAAATTATACCAGAAGCTCGTATGATCAGTAAATGCACGCACAAAACCACTTACATTATTAGCATTAGAAAAACCAATAAAAGTGATAGGAATAAACATAATTGCCTGAGCAAAAATAATCGGCATTACACCAGCAGCATTCACCTTCAAAGGAATATACTGTCTAGCACCACCATATTGTTTATTACCAACAATTCTTTTCGCGTATTGTACAGGAATCTTTCTTGTACCTTGCACCAAGAGGATTGCAGCTGCAATTACCAACAGCAGGAATACCATTTCAAATAAAAACATGATCATACCACCACCTTTTTCACTCACACGTGAAATAACCTCTTGGAAAAGAGATTGAGGAAGACGGGCAATAATACCAATCAAGATGATAAATGAAATACCGTTACCAATACCTTTATCTGTAATTCTTTCACCAAGCCACAAGATAAACATACTTCCAGCTGCCAAAATAATGGTAGAAGTAACCATGAACAGAGTCCAATCTAATGAAGCATTTAAAGAAGGTCCAGCCTGCATTTTAAGATTGAGCAAATAAGAAGGAGCCTGAACCAATAGGATAAGAATCGTTAAATAACGAGTATACTGGTTCATCTTTCTTCTGCCACTCTCACCTTCGCGTTGCAATTTCTGAAAATACGGAACCGCAATTCCTAACAACTGGATAACGATAGACGCAGAAATATAAGGCATAATTCCTAATGCAAAAATAGATGCATTAGAAAAAGCTCCTCCTGAGAACATGTTTAACAAGGCTAATAGGCCTTCGCTTGTTTGTTGATGCAATTGTGCCAGCATACCAGGATTAATACCAGGTAGCACAACATACGAACCAAAACGGTAAATCGCCACAAACAATATGGTGATGAGGATCCGTTGTCTCAGATCCTCAATTTTCCATATATTCTTTAATGTTTCAATAGCTTTTCTCATTGAATCAGAGTTTTACTACAGTTCCACCTACAGCTTCAATAGCAGCAATAGCACTCTTAGAGAATGCATGAGCCTCTACGTCCAGCTTAGTAGTCAAAGTTCCGTTACCTAATACTTTTACTAACTGATTTGAAGAAATAAATCCAGCTTCAATAAAGTCATTAACGCCCACTTTTTCCAACTTCTTAACTTCAGCTAAGTTTTGAATTGTATCGAGGTTAATAGCCTTATATTCAACTCGGTTAATATTCTTGAAACCAAATTTAGGTACACGACGTTGAAGAGGCATCTGACCACCTTCAAAACCGACCTTTTTAGAGTATCCGGATCTTGATTTAGCTCCTTTATGACCTCTTGTAGAAGTACCTCCTAAACCAGATCCCGGACCACGTCCGATTCTTTTTCTTGTTTTAGTAGAACCTTCTGCAGGTTTTAAATTACTTAAGTTCATATTGTAATTCGTTTTATTATTCAACAAATAATTACTTAACAATGGTAACCAAGTGTTTTACTTTATCTACCATCCCAAGAATTGAAGGAGTACTTTCGTGTTCAACCACACGGTTCAGTTTACGAAGTCCCAGTGCATCAAGAGTTCTTTTTTGATCAGCCGGAGCACCAATTCTACTTTTAACTTGTTTAATCTTTATAGTTGACATATCTCCTCCTTATCCTCTAAATACTTTTTCAACACTAATACCTCTGTTTTGAGCAACCATTCTTGCATCACGCATTTCGCCCAAAGCCAAAATTGTAGCTTTAACCAAGTTATGCGGATTTGAAGAACCTTTAGATTTTGCCAAAACATCAGTAACACCAACACTTTCCAATACAGCACGCATAGCACCACCAGCTACCACACCTGTACCATGAGATGCCGGTTTGATGAATACTTCAGCACCACCAAACTTTGCCGCCTGTTCGTGAGGAACCGTACCTTTCAAAATCGGAACTCTAGTCAGATTTTTCTTTGCAGATTCAACTCCTTTTGCAATAGCTGCTGTTACCTCACCTGCTTTACCAAGTCCCCAACCAATGATTCCTTCTTCATTACCTACAACAACAATTGCAGAGAAACTAAAAGTTCTACCACCTTTGGTAACTTTAGTAACACGATTGATAGCAACAAGTCTATCTTTTAGTTCTATATCGTTAGATATCTTAACTCTATTATTAACTCCTGCCATAATGATTAAAATTTAAGTCCACCGTTACGAGCAGCATCAGCTACTTCTTTTACTCTCCCATGATACAAGTAACCATTACGGTCGAAAACAACAGTTGTAATACCTGCTTCCTGAGCTTTCTTAGCAATCATTTCTCCAACCTTAGCTGCTTGCTCTTTTTTAGGTAACTTTTCAGTCATACCCAGAGACGAAGCAGCAGCCAATGTCTTACCAGACAAATCGTCGATAATCTGGACGTAGATTTGCTTGTTACTTCTAAATACACTCATACGCGGACGTTCAGTAGTACCTGACACTTTATTGCGTACTCTATATTTGATCTTAATTCGTCTTTCTATTTTTGTTGTCATGATGATATAAATTTATTTAATTTACTTAGCGCCGGCTGATTTACCAGACTTTCTGCGAATCTCTTCGCCAACAAACTTAATACCTTTACCTTTATACGGTTCAGGTTTACGGAAAGAACGTATTTTAGAGCAAACTTGACCAAGCAATTGTTTATCACAAGACTCTAAGATAATAAGAGGATTCTTATTTCTTTCAGATTTTGTTTCAACTTTAATTTCAGAAGGCAACTGTATAAAGATATTATGAGTATAACCTAAGGCTAATTCGATAATATTTCCTTGGTTAGAAGCACGATATCCAACACCAACAAGTTCCAATTCTTTTTTATACCCCTCAGATACGCCCACAACCATGTTATGAACTAATGAACGATATAAACCATGGAAAGCATGCTTTTGCTTTGGATTATCAAGCATTGCGTTTTCGTTTTCACTTAAAGTTACGTGTCCATCTTCAATAGAAATATTGATAGCAGGATTCACATATTGGCTAAGTTCGCCTTTTGGTCCCTTTACGGTAACCACATCATCCTTCAGAGTAACTGTTACTCCCGCAGGGATACTAATGGGTAATTTTCCTATTCTTGACATTGCTTTTTCCTCCTATTAATATACATAACACAATACCTCACCACCGATTTTCAATTCAGCAGCTTCTTTGTTTGTCATTACACCTTTGGAAGTAGATATTATAGCAATACCCAGACCATTAATAACACGCGGCATATCTTTATAACCAGTATACTGACGCATACCTGGAGAAGATATTCTTTCAAGTTTCTTGATTGCGTTAACCTTGTTAACTGAATCATACTTTAAGGCAACTTTTATAGTTCCCTGAGGACCATCTTCTACAAACTTATAATTAAGGATGTAGCCTTTTTCAAAAAGAATCTTAGTGATTTCTTTTTTCAAATTTGAAGCAGGAACTTCTACTACTCTATGCTTTGCTTGAATAGCGTTCCGCAACCTCGTCAAATAATCTGCTATTGGATCAGTCATATAAAAAATAATTAAATTAATCAGGCCTTCCCTGACAATATTTAAACAATAAAATTACCAGCTTGCTTTTTTAACACCTGGAATAAGCCCGTTAGATGCCATTTCGCGGAACTGGATTCTTGAAATACCAAACTGACGGATATATCCTTTAGGACGACCTGTCAATTTGCAGCGATTGTGCAAACGCACAGGTGAAGCATTCTTAGGCAGTGCCTGCAAAGCTTCATAATCACCTTCTTTCTTCAGTTGAGCTCTTCTCTCGGCATATTTGGCTACTAATTTAGCACGCTTTACTTCGCGTGCTTTCATTGATTCCTTTGCCATAATTTATCAGTCTTTTTTAGCGTTTTTAAACGGTAAACCGAATTCTTTCAACAAGGCATAACCTTCTTCATCTGTCTGTGCAGAAGTTACAAAGGTAATATTCATTCCGAGAATTCTTGTAATACTATCGATATTAATTTCAGGGAAAATTATTTGTTCCTGAATACCAAGGGTATAGTTACCCTTACCATCGAATTTACTCTCAATACCTTTGAAGTCACGAATACGTGGCAAAGCTACACGAACTAATTTTTCAAGAAATTCGTACATTCTTTCACGACGCAATGTTACCATTACTCCAATTGGCATTTTCTTACGCAATTTGAAGTTAGCAATATCTTTACGAGAGATAGTTGCTACGGCTTTCTGACCAGTAATAGCAGTTAATTCATTAATTGCTACTTCAATAATCTTCTTATCAGCAACAGCCATACCTAAACCCTGATTGATAACAATCTTCTTAAGTACGGGCACCTGCATTGTTGAAGAATACTGGAATTGCGACTTCAGTGCAGGCGAAATACGCTCTGCATATTCTTTTTTAAGGCTTGCAGTATTACTCATTACTTAATCTCCTCTCCTGATTTTTTAGAATAACGCACTAAAGTTCTTTTACCTTCCAAAGAACTCTCTTTTCTACCAACACGCGTTGCTTTACCAGTTTTTGGATCAACCGGATTCAAGTTTGAAATGTGAATAGAAGCTTCCTGCTTAACTATACCACCTTGTGGGTTCTTTGCATTAGGTTTTGTGCTTTTAGATACCATGTTAATACCTTCAACTATTGCACGTCCTTCTTTAACAAGAACCTTCAACACACGACCAGTTTTACCTTTGTCTTCACCAGCATTTACGTAAACTGTATCGCCTTTTTTAATATGTAATTTACTCATTACTTAAATCTTTTACAAAATTAAAGTACCTCAGGCGCAAGTGACACAACTTTCATGTTCGTAGCACGAAGTTCACGAGCTACCGGACCGAAAATACGACTACCTCTAATTTCACCTGCATTATTTAACAAAATGCAAGCATTATCATCAAAACGTATATAAGAACCATCGGGACGACGGATTTCTTTCTTAGTACGTACGATCAAAGCTTTAGACACTGCACCTTTTTTAATATCACCCGAGGGAATGACGCTCTTTACAGAAACGACAATAACGTCCCCTACTGAAGCATAGCGACGTCTTGTACCACCCAAAACGCGGATACAAAGAGCTTCTTTAGCTCCACTATTATCGCATACTGTAAGTCTGGATTCTACTTGTATCATAATTACTTAGCTCTTTCAATTATTTCTACTAATCTCCATCTCTTAGTCTTGCTCAAAGGACGAGTTTCCATGATGCTTACTGTATCACCTACTTTGCATTCATTCTTTTCATCATGAGCATGGTACTTCTTCGTTTTGCTAACGAACTTACCATATATAGGGTGTTTTTCCTTGAATTTGGCAGCAACGGTAATGGTCTTATCCATTTTATTGCTCAACACAATCCCTGTTCTTTCTTTTCTTAAATTTCTTGCTTCCATCGAGCTGATCATTTATTGTTAAGTTCTCTTTCGCGCAACTCAGTTTTCATACGCGCAATTGTCCTGCGTAACTGTTTAATTAGCGCAGGATTTTCCAAAGGAGAAATAGAGTGGTTGATAACCATTTGGTTATAATTAACTACTTCTGCTTCTACTCTTTCTACTAAATCACTAGTAGACATTTCTTTAATTTCTGCAATTTTCATAAACATTACGCATTTTGATTTTGAATATCATAATCACGTCTCACTACAAATTTAGTAGTGATAGGAAGTTTTTGAGCAGCTAAGCGAAGAGCTTCTTTAGCGATTTCGTAAGAAACACCTTCTGCTTCAATAATAATTCTACCCGGAGTAACAGGAGCTACGAATCCTTCGGGAGCACCTTTACCCTTACCCATACGCACATCTGCAGGTTTTCTGGTAATAGGTTTATCCGGGAAGATACGAATCCAAATTTGTCCCTGACGTTGCATATATCTTGTTACTGCAATACGAGCAGCTTCAATCTGACGGCCTGTGATCCATTTTGTTTCCAAAGCCTTAATTCCAAAAGAACCAAAAGCGAGCTGGTTACCTCTCTGAGCATTACCCTTTGCCCGGCCCTTCTGTTGTCTTCTGAATTTTGTCTTTTTCGGTTGTAACATAGTTTCCTAAAATTCAAATTCGTTTAGCGATTATTTTTCTTTCTTTTGAAGTTCTTTCCGCCGCCGTTGTTTCCACTATTGTTTCCACGACCACTTTCTTTGCTTTGTGTAAAGTTCGGAGCCAATTCTCTCTTACCAAATACTTCACCTCTACAAATCCAAACTTTAATACCAAGAAGACCTACTTTTGTCAATGCTTCAGCATGGCAATAGTCTATGTCTGCTCTAAAAGTATGCAACGGAGTTCTTCCTTCCTTATACATTTCAGAACGAGCCATTTCAGCTCCATTCAAACGTCCTGAAATCTGAATTTTGATACCCTCAGCACCCATACGCATAGTATTTGCGATAGCCATTTTAATGGCACGGCGATAGGCAATTTTACCTTCTACCTGACGAGCGATGTTATTTGCAACAATCACAGCATCCAGTTCCGGTCTTTTTACTTCAAAGATATTAATTTGAATATCTTTGTCGGTAACCTTCTTCAACTCTTCTTTCAACTTATCAACTTCCTGGCCACCTTTACCGATGATAATACCTGGACGAGCAGTGCAAACAGTAATAGTAACGAGCTTCAACGTACGTTCAATTACGATTCTTGAAACACTTGCCTTTGCAAGTCTTGCATTAAGATATTTACGGATCTTGCTATCTTCCAGCAAAGAATCACCGTAATCATTTCCACCATACCAGTTAGAATCCCATCCTCTGATAATTCCTAAACGGTTGCTTATTGGATTAACTTTTTGTCCCATCTACCTTAATTTTGATCTTCGTTATTACTCTTAGAATCAACGAACAATGTTACATGATTTGAACGTTTACGAATTCTGTAACCTCTTCCCTGTGGAGCTGGTCTCATTCTTTTAAGTGTAGCACCACCATCAACAAAAATCTTAGTTACAAATAATTCACCGCTTTCAGCTTTACGTTCGTTTTTCTGCTCCCAGTTAGCTATTGCAGAGCGTAGCAACTTCTCCACTCTCGCGGCAGCTTCTTTTGAAGAAAACTTCAAAACGCCAAGTGCTCTGTTCACTTCCATCCCGCGAATCATGTCAGCCACGAGACGCATTTTGCGAGGAGAAGTAGGAACATTTTGCAATTTAGCAAAATACATGGTCTTAAGGGCTTCTTTTCTTTTTTCAGCCGATATTTTTTTTCTTGCTCCCATTATATTTATTACTTTATTATTTCAGATAAATCCTGTTATTTTTTCTTATTACCAGCGTGTCCTCTGAAAGTACGAGTTGGAGCGAATTCACCCAACTTGTGACCTACCATATTTTCGGTAACGTATACAGGAATAAATTTATTTCCGTTATGAACTGCAACTGTATGGCCTACGAAATCAGGCGAAATCATTGAAGCTCTGGCCCAAGTCTTAACAACAACTTTCTTGCCCGATTCATTCATAGCAAGAACTTTCTTCTCAAGCTTTACGTTAATATACGGACCTTTTTTTAATGAACGACTCATAGTTTACTCAATTAATCAGATTACTTCTTTCTTCTCTCAATAATATACTTAGACGATTGTTTCTTAGGAGCTCTAGTCTTAAGTCCCTTAGCATACAATCCCTTACGAGATCTCGGGTGTCCTCCGGAAGCACGTCCTTCACCACCACCCATTGGGTGATCAACCGGGTTCATTACAACACCACGGTTACGAGGACGACGACCCTGCCAACGAGAGCGTCCTGCCTTACCTGAGCTTTCCAATCCATGATCTGAGTTACCTACACTACCGACAGTAGCTTTACAAGTGCTAAGTATTTGTCTAACTTCACCTGAAGGCAACTTAATAACACAATATTTACCTTCTCTTGAAGTCAACTGAGCAAAATTACCAGCCGAACGAACGAGAGCAGCACCCTGTCCCGGACGTAATTCAATATTATGAATTACAGTACCGACCGGAATATTCTGAAGAGGAAGTGCATTACCAATCTCTGGCGCCGCATTTTCACCTGACATCAAAGTCGCACCAACTTGCAATCCATTGGGAGCAATAATATATCTTTTTTCACCATCAGCATAATATAACAAAGCAATACGAGCCGAACGATTCGGATCGTACTCAATAGTCTTTACAACTGCTGGAACACCATCTTTATTTCTCTTGAAATCGACAATTCTGATCACTTTTCTGTGGCCACCACCAATGTAGCGCATTGTCATCTTACCTTCGCTGTTGCGACCGCCAGATGATTTCTTACCATATACAAGCGACTTTTCTGGTACTGATGCAGTAATTTCCTCGAAAGTACCAATAATCTTATGTCTTTGCCCCGGTGTTGTGGGCTTAAATTTACGTACTGCCATTTTTATTAAATATTGCTATAAAAATCAATAGTATCTCCATCTTTCAGTGTTACGATAGCTTTCTTATAAACATTCGTACGACCATTGATGATACCTGCTTTTGTATAACGGCTTTTATTTTTGCCTGCATACTTCACAGTATTCACATCAACCACTGTAACATTATAAAGGGCTTCAACTTCGCTCTTAATTTCCAGTTTATTAGCTTCAGGACGTACAATAAAGCCGAAACGATTCAGCTTATCAGTTATTGCAGTCATTTTTTCTGTCACCAACGGTTTAATAATAATTCCCATTATTTAAGCCTCCTTTTTAAATTAAGATATTGTCAATAGCCTTCAAAGAGTTTTCAGTAAGTACAACAACCCCAGCATTCAATACTCTGTAAGTATTTAATCCTGAGATAGTCTGCACATTAGCTTTCTCCACGTTACGAGCTGACAAATATACGTTTTTATTTGCTTCTGGTAAAATCATAAGCAGCTTTTTATCAGAAACTTTAAGATTTTTTGTCAAAGCAATGAAATCCTTTGTCTTAGGAGCTTCAAAAACGAAGTCTTCAACAATAACAATTGCATTGTTCTGCGCTTTATAAGACAAAGCTGACTTACGAGCCAATGTCTTAACTTTTTTATTCAACTTGAAATAGTAGTCTCTTGGTTTTGGTCCAAATACACGTCCACCACCAACAAGTACCGGAGAGTTCATGTCACCACGACGCGCACCACCGCCACCTTTTTGGCGACCGATCTTACGAGTAGAACCACTGATCTCACTTCTTTCTTTTGACTTATGAGTACCCTGACGCTGGTTAGCCATAAATTGCTTTACGTCCAAATAGATAGCGTGGTCATTGGGCTCAATTCCGAAGATAGATTCGTTTAACGTAACCTTTCTCCCAGTGTCTTCACCTTTAATGTTATATACGTTAACTTCCATTATTTCTCAATTATTACGATTGAACCTTTGCAACCAGGGACAGAACCTTTAATCAAAAGAAGGTTGTGTTCCGCGATTACTTTTAATACCTGCAAGTTTTGAACGGTAACTCTGTCACCACCCATTTGTCCACCCATACGCATTCCTTTGAATACTTTTGCCGGGTAAGAACAAGCACCGATAGATCCCGGTTTACGGGCACGATTGTGCTGACCATGAGTAGCCTGACCTACACCACCAAAGCCATGTCTTTTAACAACGCCTTGGAAACCTTTACCTTTAGAAGTTCCAACAACATCAACAAATTCTACGCCTTCGAACATCTCTACAGTAACTGCATCACCCAGATTTAACTCATTTTCAAACTCTTTGAACTCGGCCAAGTGTCTCTTCGGTGTTACTCCAGCTCTTTTAAAGTGACCCATCAACGGCTTAGTTGTATGTTTTTCCTTTTTATCCTGGAAACCCAACTGAACAGCTTTATAGCCATCTTTTTCTACGGTCTTAACCTGAGTAACAACACAAGGACCTGCTTCGATAACAGTGCATGGTACATTTTTACCATCAGCACTGAAAACGGATGTCATTCCGATTTTTTTTCCTAATAATCCTGGCATTTCACTAAATTTTAATTATCAAACTTTAATTTCTACTTCTACACCACTCGGTAACTCTAACTTCATCAGAGCATCTACAGTCTTAGCTGTTGAACTATAGATATCGATCAATCTCTTATAAGAAGAGAGTTCGAACTGTTCACGAGACTTCTTATTAACGAAAGTCGAACGGTTCACAGTAAAAATACGCTTGTGCGTAGGAAGGGGTATAGGACCGCTAACAATAGCACCTGTAGCCTTCACTGTTCTCACGATCTTCTCAGCTGATTTGTCAACCAAGTTGTGGTCATAAGATTTTAGTTTAATTCTAATTTTCTGACTCATTGCTTTTTTTGTAATTAATAAATATATAAATAAGATAAAGCGGCAGGCTAAGAGTCATTCGCTAGCCTGCTGCTTCAGATATTTTATTAGAGTAGATCAGCACGTCCTTTCACTTCTTCCAATACTGCCTTAGCAATAGAGTTAGAAACCTGAGAGTGATGAGAGTACACCATTGATGAGGTTGCGCGACCAGAAGTAATAGTACGCAACGCTGTTACGTAACCAAACATCTCTGCCAACGGAACCATTGCCTTAACGATACGGGCACCTGAACGGCTTGATTCCATACCTTCAACCTGACCACGGCGCTTATTCAAGTCACCAATAACATCACCCATATTTTCTTCAGGAGTTACAACCTCTAGTTTCATTATAGGTTCCATTAAAACAGGACCTGCTTTAGCACATGCATTTTTATATGCCTGAATAGCACAGATTTCAAATGACAACTGATCTGAGTCAACCGGGTGGAACGAACCATCAATCAAAGTTACTTTCAGTGAATCAAGCGGATAACCTGCCAATACACCATTTTTCATTGCAGTTGCAAAACCTTTCTGTACTGAAGGAATAAACTCCTTAGGAATATTACCTCCCTTGACTTCGTCAACAAACTGCAAGCCACCTTCTACAAAACTTTCGTCTACCGGGCCAATGTTAACAATGATATCTGCAAACTTACCACGACCACCAGACTGTTTCTTATAAACTTCACGCAAGTTAACCGTTTTAGTGATTGCCTCTTTGTAGTTCACCTGAGGTTTGCCCTGATTACATTCTACTTTAAACTCACGTTTCAAACGGTCAATAATAATATCCAAGTGAAGCTCACCCATACCAGAAATAACCGTCTGTCCTGTTTGTTCGTCAGTTTTCACTGTAAATGTAGGATCTTCTTCAGCCAATTTTGCCAATCCATTAGAAAGTTTATCCATATCTTTCTGAGTCTTAGGCTCTACCGCAATACCAATTACCGGTTCTGGGAAATCCATAGATTCAAGTACAATAGGAGCTGTTTCATCACACAATGTATCACCAGTGTGAATATCTTTAAAACCTACACCAGCACCAATATCACCAGCGCCAATTACCTCTACAGGATTCTGCTTATTAGAATGCATCTGGAACAAACGAGAAACACGCTCTTTCTTTCCAGAACGAGAGTTATAAATGTAAGAACCTGCTTCAATTTTACCTGAATACACACGGAAGAAAGTTAAACGACCTACGTACGGGTCTGTTGCAATCTTAAATGCCAAAGCCGAAGTTTTTTCATCTTCACTTGGTTTACGATCTTCTTCAGCACCAGTATTAGGATTTGTGCCAATTACATTCTCTGTATCCAAAGGAGAAGGCAAGAAAGCACAAACATAATCCAACAATGTTTGTACACCTTTATTCTTAAATGAAGAGCCACAAAGCATAGGCACAACAGCCATCTGAACGGTTGCGTTGCGAAGAGCTCTCAATATTTCTTCTTCTGTAATAGTAGAAGGATCATCGAAATATTTCTCCATCAAAGCATCATCAAACTCTGCTACCTTTTCCAACATTTTATCTCTCCACTCCTGAGCTTCATCTACAAGGTTAGCCGGTATTTCTTCTACTGTATAATCAGCGCCCATTGTCTCATCATGCCAATAGATCGCTTTCATCTTAATAAGATCTACCAAGCCTTTGAAAGACTCTTCTGCTCCGATAGGAATAACAACCGGACACGGATTAGCCCCCAAAACAGATTTCATCTGGCTCACTACATCAAAGAAGTTAGCACCAGAACGGTCCATTTTATTCACATATGCAATACGTGGTACATTATATTTATCAGCCTGACGCCATACTGTTTCCGACTGAGGCTCCACACCACCTACTGCACAGTAAGCAGCTACAGCGCCATCAAGTACACGCAATGAACGCTCTACTTCAGCAGTAAAGTCTACGTGTCCCGGAGTATCAATCAAGTTGATTTTATACGTATTATCAGCATATTTCCATCTTGTAGTTGTAGCAGCAGATGTAATAGTGATACCACGTTCCTGCTCCTGAGCCATCCAGTCCATTGTAGCAGCGCCATCATGTACCTCACCAATTTTGTGAGTCAATCCGGTATAGAACAGGATACGTTCAGAAGTAGTAGTTTTTCCGGCATCGATGTGAGCCATGATACCGATATTACGAGTTAAATGTAAATCATTCTTAGCCATTTTCTTCTTCCTTTACTTTTTAGTTTTTAATCTCATTTTGACATCCTCAACACAAGGGTGCATTAGAATCTGAAATGAGCGAACGCACGGTTAGCTTCCGCCATTCTGTGCATATCTTCTTTACGTTTGTAAGCACCACCTTGCTCATTGAATGCATCCATGATTTCGGCAGCCAATTTATCAGCCATTGATTTACCACCTCTTTTACGAGCAAAAAGAATCAGATTCTTCATTGAGATAGACTCTTTACGATCCGGGCGAATTTCTGTAGGAACCTGGAAAGTAGCACCACCTACACGGCGAGACTTAACTTCCACTTGCGGAGTCACGTTATCCAACGCTTTTTTCCAAATTTCAAGAGCAGATTTTTCCTCGTTAGGAAGTTTTGTTTTAACTGTTTCTAAAGCAGCGTAAAAAATTTCGTAAGATGTATTTTTCTTTCCATCATACATCAAGTGATTTACGAATTTTGAAACCTTTTGGTCATTGTACACGGGATCCGGAAGGATAACGCGTTTTTTGGGTTTAGCTTTTCTCATTTGTTTGAAAAATAATGTTTTTGTTTTTGGTTGTCTATTCTTGACATCTTCAATTCTCCCACCGGAAAATTTACTCAACCTTTATAGCTTATTCCAACAAACTAAAACGAAAGTTATTACTTTAAATAGTTGATCTTAGATCGATTTATTTTTTCTTTCCCTTTGCAGGAGCTGCAGCTTGTCCCGGTTTCGGACGTTTAGCACCATACTTAGAACGTCTTTGAGTACGTCCGGCTACACCTGCTGTATCAAGGGTTCCACGAACGATATGATAACGCACACCCGGAAGGTCTTTTACACGTCCACCGCGTACCAATACGATTGAGTGTTCCTGCAAGTTGTGTCCTTCTCCCGGAATGTATGAGTTAACCTCTTTTTGGTTAGTCAAACGTACACGGGCAACTTTACGCATTGCAGAGTTAGGTTTCTTCGGAGTGGTTGTATACACTCTCACGCAAACGCCACGTCTTTGAGGACATGAATCGAGGGCCGGAGATTTACTTTTCTCCACCAGCACTTCGCGTCCTTTTCTTACTAATTGCTGAATTGTAGGCATTTCAAATTGTTTTTAATTTATATTATTGTTATATTAATTTCGTAACTATACATTTTGGGCTGCAAAAATACGAATAATATTTGAATAATCAATGCACTACCTCTTTTTTTTCATTTTTAACCCTTTATATTACTCTCAGGCTTCACCTTTTACAGCCATTGGAGGTAAAGATTGTTCATCAGCCAATCGTACAGGTCCAAACACACGTTCATATTTTGCAATATTTTCTTCCAAAGCACGAAGCAAGCGCTTGGCATGTTCAGGTGCTAAAATAATCCGCGACTGAACACCAGCCTTAGGTACTCCCGGCATAACTCGTATAAAATCAAGTATAAATTCCGAACTGGAATGAGTAATAATAGCCAAGTTAGCATAGGTTCCCTGTGCAACATCTTCTTTTAACTCAATCTGTAATTGATTGTTAGGATTCTGTTCTTCCATGTTTCAACAATGTTATAAAATTAAATATATATTCTAAGTCTACCAGCAAAAATTATTCAGTCTCTTTGTCATAAGAAAGAAGGAGGCATTTCATAACCGGAAGACGGATGTTTTCCTATTAAAAGATTCTATTTCTCTTTACAAATTTACAATAATCCGAATAGGAAGCAAAGATTTTATCCTGTTATTTCCAGATTATAAATTTACCTGCAACAAATTAAAGAAAGTTTTGAAAAAATCCAGATTAAATCACAGCCACTACCCAGAAAGATAGAACTACTCAAAACAAATCTTACTGAAACATTCAAAACCAAAATACAAAAAAGGAGCAATTACCTTTATGGCAATCACTCCTCTTTACTATAGTCAATTGAATTGTATTATTCTACTTCATTATAATCAAGTACCGTTTTCTTATTAGCTAAGATACGATCATACTCTTCCTTTGAACCAACAATAACCTTATCAAACTCACGCTGACCTGTACCGGCAGGAATTAAATGACCACAAATCACATTTTCCTTCATACCTTCAAGCTTATCAATCTTGCCATTTATAGCAGCTTCATTCAATACTTTCGTTGTTTCCTGGAAAGATGCGGCTGACATAAAGCTGGAAGTTTGCAAAGCGGCACGTGTAATACCCTGAAGAATCTGAGTAGAAGTAGCAGCAATAGCATCACGTACTTCAACTGGCTTCAAGTCACGGCGTTTCAGCATACTATTTTCATCACGCAGCTTACGTGCAGTTACAATCTGTCCTGGCTGCATTGTCTGAGAATCACCAGCATCTACAACAACCTTTTTGCCCCAGATACGATCATTCTCTTCCATAAACTCAAGTTTGTCAACAACCTGCTGTTCAAGGAAACGAGTATCTCCCGGTTCGTCAATTTCAACTTTACGCATCATCTGACGAACAATAATTTCAAAGTGTTTATCGTTAATTTTCACACCTTGCAAACGGTATACATCCTGAACTTCATTCACAATATATTCCTGTACTGCTGTCGGACCTTTAATAGCCAAAATATCAGCTGGAGTAGTAGCACCATCTGACAACGGAGTACCAGCACGAACATAGTCATTCTCCTGCACCAGAATCTGCTTAGATAAGTTAACCAGATATTTTTTAACCTCACCGGTTTTGGATGTAACCACAATTTCACGATTACCACGTTTAATTTTACCCATAGTAACCTCACCATCAATTTCCGATACAACAGCCGGATTCGACGGATTACGTGCTTCGAACAGTTCAGTAACACGAGGAAGACCACCAGTGATATCACCAGCCTTACCTACCGCACGCGGTATCTTCACAATAACCTCACCGGCTTTCACCTTCTGGCCATTCTCAATGATAACGTGTCCACCCACAGGCAAGTTGTAAGTACGTATCAAATCACCGTCTTCAGTAAGAATATGAACAGAAGGTACCTTCGTCTTGTCTTTAGACTCTATAATGATAATTTCACGAAGTCCGGTTGCTTCATCCGATTCAACCTTATAAGTGACATTCTCAACAACACTCTCAAATTCAATCTTACCAGTAGCCTCAGTGATAATAACAGCGTTGAACGGATCCCACTTAGCAATAAGCTTACCTTTCTCAACCACTTCTCCATCAGCCACATACAATGTAGAGCCATAAGGTACATTGTGAGTAGACAAAACTATATTCGTATTAACATCCACGAAACGCACTTCAGCCAAACGACCTACTACTACTTTCGCAGCTTCACCGGTTTCATCAACAACGTCTACAGTACGGAGTTCTTCAAACTCCAGACGAGCTGCATTCTTAGCTACAATACTTGCATTGGCTGCAATATTAGCAGCAGTACCACCGGCATGGAAGGTACGCAAAGTCAGCTGTGTACCCGGTTCACCAATTGACTGGGCAGCGATTACACCAACAGCCTCGCCTTTTTGAACCATACGGCTGGTTGCAAGATTACGTCCGTAACACTTAGCACATACACCTTTTTTAGATTCACAAGTCAATACCGAACGGATTTCAACACTCTCAATCGGAGATTCCTGAATCTTCTTAGCAATGTCTTCTGTTATTTCTTCCCCACCTGAAACAAGCAATTCACCTGTTGTAGGATGGATAATATCATGTACGGATACACGGCCAAGAATACGTTCATATAGAGTTGCAATAACTTCATCGTTATTCTTCAAGTCTGTACAAACCAGTCCACGAAGTGTACCACAGTCCTCTTCATTAATAATCACATCATGTGAAACGTCCACCAGACGACGAGTCAGATATCCTGCATCGGCAGTCTTTAACGCAGTATCAGCCAAACCTTTACGAGCACCATGGGTAGAAATAAAATACTCCAACACCGAAAGTCCTTCTTTAAAGTTCGATAAGATTGGGTTTTCAATAATCTGTCCGCCCTCTGCACCAGCCTTCTGCGGTTTAGCCATCAAACCACGCATACCTGACAGCTGACGAATCTGTTCTTTAGAACCACGCGCACCAGAGTCAAGCATCATATATACAGAATTAAAACCTTGGTCATCTGAAGAAATAGTCTTCATCAAAATGTTTGACAGTTCTGAGTTAACATGTGTCCAGATATCGATCACCTGATTATAACGTTCATTATTGGTGATGAAACCCATATTATAGTTGTTGATCACCTGCTCTACTTCGTCATATCCTTTTTGAACCAATACCTCTTTCTCTTTCGGGATAATAATATCACCTAAGTTAAATGACAAACCACCCTTAAAGGCCATCTGGTAACCAAGATTTTTAATTCCATCAAGGAAATCAGCAGCTTTCGCCACACCGCATACCTTAATTACATCACTAATGATGTCACGGAGTGATTTTTTAGAGATAATGGTATTAATATAACCAGCTTCAGGTGGAACAATCTCGTTAACAATAACACGCCCAACCGAAGTCTCACGCATCACATCTATAATATTACCGTTTTCGTCAACATCCTTTACGATTACTTTCACCGGGGCATGAATATCAACCTTACCTTCATTGTAAGCAATCAATGCTTCTTCCGGACCATAGAAAGTCAAACCTTCCCCTTTAGCTCCCGTACGCAACTTAGTTATGTAATACAAACCAAGTACCATATCCTGTGCAGGTACCGTAATAGGAGCACCATTAGCCGGATTCAAAATATTATGCGACTGAAGCATCAACATTTGTGCTTCAAGAATAGCTTCATTACTCAAAGGCAAGTGCACAGCCATCTGGTCACCATCAAAATCTGCATTGAACGCCGTACAAGCAAGTGGATGCAACTGAATAGCTTTACCTTCGATCATCTTCGGCTGAAAAGCCTGAATACCCAAACGGTGAAGAGTCGGTGCACGGTTCAACAGCACAGGGTGTCCTTTCATTACATGCTCAAGAATATCCCAGATCACAGGTTCCTTACGGTCTACAATCTTCTTCGCTGATTTCACAGTCTTCACAATGCCGCGTTCGATCAACTTACGAATGATAAACGGTTTATAAAGTTCGGCAGCCATCAATTTAGGAATACCACACTCACCCATTTTCAACTCAGGACCTACAACGATAACCGAACGAGCTGAATAGTCAACACGTTTACCAAGTAAGTTTTGACGAAAACGTCCCTGTTTACCTTTCAAACTATCAGATAATGATTTCAATGGACGATTAGCATCCGTCTTAACAGCACTTGATTTACGTGAGTTATCAAACAATGAATCAACAGATTCCTGAAGCATACGTTTTTCATTACGTAAAATTACTTCCGGAGCCTTGATTTCAATCAAACGTTTCAAACGATTGTTACGGATAATTACGCGACGATAAAGGTCGTTCAAATCCGATGTAGCAAAACGACCACCATCCAACGGTACTAATGGGCGAAGTTCAGGAGGAATAACCGGTACAATACGCACGATCATCCATTCCGGCTTATTACGTCCACGAGATGCACGGAAGGACTCCACTACCTGCAAACGTTTCAGAGCCTCATTTTTACGCTGCTGTGAAGCATCATTTCCGGCGCGATGACGCAACTCGTATGATAATGCATCCAGGTCAAGACGTGCCAGAAGATCATAAATAGCCTCTGCACCCATCTTAGCAATAAACTTATTCGGATCTGTATCTTCCAGATACTGATTATCTTTCGGAAGTGTATCCAGAATATCCAGATATTCTTCTTCTGAAAGCAAATCAAATTCAGCTACACCGTCTTCAGCTTTAACACCTGGCTGAATCACAACGTAACGCTCGTAATAAATAATAGAATCCAGCTTCTTGGTAGGCAAACCCAACAAGTAACCGATCTTATTAGGAAGTGAACGGAAATACCAGATGTGTGCCACCGGCACTACCAGCTGAATATGTCCCATACGTTCACGACGTACTTTCTTTTCAGTAACTTCTACACCACAACGGTCGCAGACGATACCTTTATAACGGATACGTTTATACTTACCGCAATGGCACTCATAATCCTTAATAGGACCAAAGATACGCTCACAAAACAAACCGTCACGTTCAGGCTTGTAAGTACGATAATTAATGGTTTCAGGCTTTAATACTTCACCACTCGAATTCTCTAAGATTTCTTCCGGAGAAGCCAAACCGATAGAGATTTTCGAGAAATTGCTCTTCGTCTTATTTTCTTTTCTAAAAGCCATACTCTTATATTAGTTGAAAATTGAAAGTTAAAAGTCGAAAGTTGAAGTTTGATAATTGAAAGCAGAGAGTAATAAAACTTTCAACTTTCAATTATCAACTTTCAACTAAAATAATTATTCCAGATTAATACTTAGTCCCAAACCTCTCAATTCGTGCAACAACACATTTAGAGATTCCGGGATACCAGGTTGTGGCATAGGTTCACCCTTAACGATTGCTTCGTAAGCTTTAGAACGTCCCACAACATCATCTGATTTAATTGTTAATATTTCCTGAAGAATGTGTGCAGCACCGAAACCTTCGAGTGCCCAAACCTCCATTTCTCCGAAACGCTGACCACCAAACTGAGCTTTACCACCAAGTGGCTGCTGAGTAATAAGTGAGTACGGACCGATAGAACGAGCATGCATTTTATCTTCAACCATGTGTCCCAATTTCAACATATAGGTTACCCCCACAGTTGCTGCCTGGTCAAATTTCTCACCCGTACCACCATCGCAAAGATAAGTCTTACAATAACGTGGCAACCCTGCCTTGTCTGTCCACTGATCCAGATCTTCCATGGTAGCACCATCGAAAATAGGAGTGGCAAACTTAACGCCGAGCGTCTTTCCAGCACGACCAAGAACAGCTTCAAAAATCTGTCCGATGTTCATACGTGAAGGCACACCCAATGGGTTCAAAACAATATCAACCGGAGTTCCATCTTCAAGGAACGGCATATCTTCCTGACGAACAACACGGGAAACAATACCTTTGTTACCGTGACGACCTGCCATCTTATCACCAACACCGATCTTACGTTTTTTAGCAATATATACTTTCGCCATCTGAATGATACCTGCAGGAAGTTCATCACCAATAGTGATAGCAAACTTCTTACGCTTCAATTCTGCATCAAGCTCTTTATACTTCTTGATATAGTTCATCACCAAATCACGAATCATACCATTGATATGTTCATCATTCGTCCAATTACTTAACTGGATAGATGTAAAGTCGAGCGAATCAAAATCAGATACATTAAATTTGGAACCCTTTGCAATAACTTCAGCTCCCAAATAATCCTTTACCCCTTGTGAAACTTTACCTTCAGTCAACGTCATTAGTTTCTTCACAAGAATACGTTTCAAATCTGAAGCTTTTCCTTCAAACTCATCATCTATCTTCGGAAGCAAAGCTTTATCCGCCAACTTAGAACTACGGTTCTTGATTACACGTGAGAAGAGTTTCTTGTCAATAACCACCCCCTTCAATGAAGGAGAAGCTTTCAAAGAAGCATCTTTCACATCACCGGCTTTATCACCAAAGATAGCACGAAGCAATTTCTCCTCCGGCGAAGGATCAGACTCACCCTTCGGAGTGATTTTACCAATCATGATATCTCCCGGCTGAATACGCGCGCCAATACGCACAATACCGTTTTCATCAAGGTCTTTAGTGGCTTCTTCACTTACATTAGGAATATCAGAAGTCAATTCTTCCATTCCGCGTTTTGTTTCGCGAACCTCTAACGAGTATTCTTCAACATGTACAGAAGTGAGCAAGTCCTCACGAACAACACGTTCGTTCAATACAATAGCATCTTCATAGTTATATCCCTTCCATGGCATATATGCAACGAGCAAATTCTTACCCAATGCCAATTCACCATTTTCAGTAGAATAACCTTCTGTCAAGATTTGACCTTTTGTTACCCGATCACCTCTATTACAGATCGGACGAAGGTCAATTGTCATATTTTGGTTGGTCTTACGGAATTTAGGAATTCTATATTCCTTCAGAGCTGATTCAAAGCTTACAAATTCCTCGTCTTCAGTACGATCATACAAAATACGAATGGTAGTAGCATCAACATAATCAATTACACCATCACCTTCCGCAGTTATCTGCGTACGTGAGTCTCTAACCAGCTGACGTTCGATACCAGTACCTACAATAGGAGCTTCACTTCTCAACAAAGGAACTGCCTGACGCATCATGTTTGATCCCATCAATGCACGGTTAGCATCGTCGTGTTCCAGAAACGGAATCAAAGAAGCTGCGATAGAAGCAATCTGCTGAGGAGAAACATCCATCAACTCTACTTCAGCAGGTTCCACAACCGGGAAATCAGCATCCTGACGAGATTTTACTTTGTTACGAATAAATGTTCCATCATCATTCAACGGAGCATTACCCTGCGCAATGACCTTACCTTCTTCTTCTTCTGCAGTCAGATAAATCAAACCATTATCAGAAAGATCTACCTTAGCATTCTCTACCTTACGATATGGGGTTTCGATGAATCCGAGATCATTAATTTTTGCAAATACACACAACGACGAAATCAAACCGATATTCGGTCCTTCCGGGGTTTCAATCGGACAAAGACGACCATAGTGTGTGTAATGAACGTCACGAACCTCAAATCCGGCACGTTCACGAGAAAGACCACCCGGACCCAGTGCAGACATACGACGCTTGTGAGTAATCTCAGCCAGCGGGTTTGTCTGATCCATAAACTGTGACAAAGCATTGGTTCCGAAGAATGAATTAATAACAGAAGAAATTGTCTTCGCATTGATCAAATCAATCGGAGTAAACACTTCGTTATCACGAACGTTCATACGTTCACGAATAGTACGTGACATACGAGCCAGACCAACAGCAAACTGATTAGACAGCTGCTCGCCTACTGTACGTACACGACGATTGCTCAAGTGGTCAATATCATCCACATCTGCTTTTGAGTTAATCAACTCAATCAGATATTTAATGATTTCAATGATATCTTCCTTGGTAAGAACACGTACATCCATATCAGTCGTTAGATTCAACTTTTTGTTGATTCTATAACGACCTACATCACCAAGGTCATATCTCTTTTCCGAGAAGAACAGGTTATTTATTACCTCACGTGCACTTGCATCATCGGCAGGGTCTGCATTACGCAACTGACGATAAATATAGAGTACCGCTTCTTTTTCCGAGTTACTCGGGTCCTTCTGCAGCGTATTATATATAATGGAGTAATCAGACTGATTCGGTTCATCCTTATGGATCAGGATATTCTGAACGCCCGATTCAATAATTTCATTGATATGTTCTTCCTCAATGACAGTTTCACGGTCGATAATAACCTCATTACGCTCGATAGAAACTACTTCACCAGTATCTTCATCAACAAAATCTTCAATCCAGGTTTTCAAAACACGGGCAGCGAGCTTACGACCCACGATTCTCTTAAGATTTGTCTTATTTACCTTTACATCTTCTGCCAGGTTAAAAATCTCAAGAATATCTTTATCATTTTCAAAGCCAATCGCTCTCAACAGCGTTGTTACAGGCAATTTTTTCTTTCGGTCGATGTATGCGTACATCACATTATTGATGTCGGTAGCAAACTCAATCCATGAACCCTTGAATGGAATAATACGTGCCGAGTATAATTTCGTACCGTTAGCATGAACACTCTGACCGAAGAATACACCCGGAGAACGATGAAGCTGAGACACAACTACACGTTCGGCACCATTGATGACAAAAGTCGCCTTGTCAGTCATGTAGGGAATCGGACCGAGAAACACATCCTGAATCACTGTATCAAAATCCTCATGGTCAGGATCAGTACAGTAAAGCTTGAGTTTCGCTTTCAAAGGGACACTATAAGTAAGCCCACGCTCTATACAATCATCAATGGTATAGCGCGGCGGATCAATATAATAGTCCAAAAACTCAAGAACAAAATTATTTCTTGTATCGGCAATAGGGAAGTTTTCAGCAAATACTTTATACAATCCCTCATTCTTACGCTTTTCGGGCGGGGTGTCTAGTTGTAGAAAGTCTTGGAATGACTTCAATTGTACTTCCAGGAAATCCGGATATTCAAGCGGATTCTTAGTCGAAGCAAAATTAACTCTTTGATTTACAGTATTTGAAGACATCTGTCAATGAATTTGAAGAACTTAATTTTAAATATATACACAAAAAGGTTAAGAATCCTCTTGCGAAGGATTCTTAACCGAATTACCTGATTTCCAGGCTAATGTTATTTAAGTTCAACTTCAGCTCCAGCTTCTTCCAATGTTTTCTTCAATGATTCTGCTTCGTCTTTAGCTAAACCTTCTTTTACTACGCTAGGAGCACCGTCTACCATGTCCTTAGCTTCTTTCAAACCAAGACCACAAGCTTCCTTAACGGCCTTTACAACCTGAAGTTTAGCTGCACCAGCGCTTTTCAATACTACGTCGAAAGAAGTTTTTTCTTCTACAGCAGCAGCACCAGCTGCAGGACCAGCAGCAACAGCAACAGCTGCAGCAGCAGGTTCAATACCGTATTCTTCTTTAAGGATAGTTGCAAGTTCATTAACTTCTTTTACTGTCAAGTTAACTAATTGTTCTGCAAAAGCTTTCAAATCTGCCATTTTTTGTATGATTTTAATTGTTTAATTACTTTGTTGATTATAAAAATTATTCAGGTCTTTACTTCCTTCACAGTCAGTGACCCTTTTTTGAAACTTACGCTTCGGTACGTTCACCAAGAGTTTTGAGAACTCCGTGAAGGGTGTTACCACCTGATTGAAGAGCAGAAATAACATTCTTGGCCGGAGATTGCAACAGGGCAATAACGTCAGCAATAACTTCATTTTTACTCTTGATAGCTACGAGAGCATCCAACTGGTCAGCACCAACATAGAAGCTTTCTTCTGCATAAGCGGCTTTCAGTCCAGGAACTCCATCCTTAGCTTTGTCTTTGATCAATTTAGCCGGTACATTAGCAACGTTACTAAACATTACAGCAGTAGTGCCAGTCAAAGAATTGTAAAGAGGAGAAAAGTCTTCTTCCAAAGATTCAAGTGCTTTGTGAAGCAATGTATTCTTAACCACCATCAATTTGATGTCAGCCTTGAAACAAGCTCTTCTCAAGCTACTTGTAGCAGCAGCGTTCATAGCTGTTACATCTACCAAGTAGAAGTGACCATATTCCTTTACTGTATCAGCGATATGCGCAATAATCGTATTTTTATCTTCCTTTCTCATTATTCCTCCGTTTTATTAGATTTCCTCTACCGTCTTCGGGTCGATTTTGATACCCGCACTCATCGTGCTAGAAAGATAAATACTCTTAATATATGTACCCTTGGCTGCAGTTGGTTTCAATTTATTCAATGTAGCAATAAATTCTTTTGCGTTATCGCGAATCTTTTCTGCATCAAATGAAACTTTACCAATTGAAGTATGAACAATACCACTCTTATCAACTTTAAAGTCAATCTTACCTTGTTTTACTTCTTTTACAGCTTTAGCAACATCCATAGTTACAGTACCACTCTTCGGGTTAGGCATCAATCCGCGAGGACCAAGCACACGACCGAGTGCACCAATTTTACCCATGATAGATGGCATAGTGATGATCACATCAATATCAGTCCATCCACCTTTGATCTTTTCGATATATTCATCCAGACCAACATAGTCAGCACCCGCTTCTTTTGCAGCAGCTTCAGCATCCGGTGTACATAGTACCAACACACGAACTTCTTTACCAGTACCATGAGGAAGTGAAACAACACCTCTCACCATCTGGTTAGCTTTACGTGGATCAACACCTAAACGTACATCAATATCTAATGAAGCATCAAACTTAGTAAAAGTAATTTCCTTTACCAAAGATGCAGCCTCTTTCAGTGAGTATGCTTTCCCTGCTTCAATTTTTCCTGCAGCTAACTTTTGATTTTTTGTCAGTTTACCCATTACAATTGAAGTTTATTAATTATTAACCGGGAACTCCCCTTTTACAGCGATACCCATACTTCTAGCTGTACCTGCAACCATCTTCATGGCAGCTTCCACAGTAAAACAGTTCAAGTCAACCATTTTGTCCTGAGCAATCGTACGAACCTGTTCCCAAGTTAATTCGGCAACTTTCTTACGGTTAGGCTCAGCAGAACCACTCTTTACCTTAGCTACTTCAAGCAATTGAATAGCAACGGGAGGAGTCTTGATTACAAAATCGAAAGACTTATCTGCGTAGTAAGTAATAATAACAGGCAGAATTTTACCTGCTTTGTCCTGGGTTCTGGCATTGAATTGCTTGCAAAACTCCATGATATTAATTCCCTTAGAACCCAGTGCAGGTCCAACGGGAGGTGATGGATTTGCAGCGCCTCCTTTAATCTGTAATTTGATTAGTCCAGCAACTTCTTTAGCCATTTTTTAATTGATTTATATATAAACATTAATGAAGAATACTACAGCGTAACACCTGCACTATTCTTTTTCCACTTGCATAAAGCCTAATTCAAGCGGCGTTTTGCGCCCGAATATCTTTACCATGACCTTCAGTTTCTTTTTTTCACTATTCACCTCTTCAATGATGCCACTGAATCCGCTGAAAGGACCAAAAGTAACCTTTACAGTTTCACCTACAACATATGGGATATTTAACTCTTCTCCCGTCTCCTGCAGTTCATCCACTGTACCAAGTATACGATTCACTTCCGATTGTCTAAGGGGTACCGGCTTTTCAGAGCCACCCAAAAAACCTATCACATTAGGAGTATTTCTCAAGTGGTGAGATACCTCACCTACCAAAGCAGCCTCCACCAAAACGTAACCAGGGAGATAACTTCTCTCTTTCACAATTTTTTTACCATTGCGAACCTGATATACTTTTTCGGTAGGAATCAATACCTGAGATACATATTCGCCTAAGTCGCTGTTTTTGATATCAGCTTCAAGATACTCTTTAACCTTAGCTTCTTTTCCACTAATGGCACGCAAAACATACCATTTCTTTTCAATCTCAGACATCACCATTCCTTTTGTTTAATGTGGATAAATTATTTTCTCCATGAAATTCTGGAAACAAAGATCCATCAAGAACACCAGCAGTGCAATTATCAGGGAAGCATATAAAACAGCAACTGCATTACTGGACAATTCAGAATACGTAGGCCACGATACTTTATGTACAAGTTCGTCGTAAGATTCTTTAATATAAGCTACTACTTTTTTCATCTTATAAAAATTAGCACGGGAGGAGAGGCTCGAACTCCCGACACCCGGTTTTGGAGACCGGTGCTCTACCAACTGAGCTACTCCCGTTTGTACATGATCAGTTCCCGATTTACACCGGGAACTGATCATGTTTATTTAATATTAGTCAAGAATTTCAGTAATCTGACCAGCACCTACCGTACGTCCACCTTCGCGGATAGCGAAACGAAGACCCGGATTCAATGCTACCGGATAGATCAATTCTACAGTGATAGTTACGTTATCACCCGGCATTACCATTTCAGTTCCTTCCGGAAGAGTGATCTCACCTGTACAGTCCATAGTACGCAGATAGAACTGAGGACGATATTTGTTGTGGAATGGAGTGTGACGTCCACCTTCTTCTTTCTTCAGGATATAAACCTCTGCTTTAAATCTTGAGTGAGGTTTGATCTGACCTGGTTTACAAAGAACCATACCACGTTTGATTTCATTCTTATCAACGCCACGGAGCAATAAACCTACGTTATCACCAGCTTCACCCTGATCCAGCAATTTGCGGAACATTTCAACACCAGTTACAACAGATTTCTTATCTTCACCCAAACCAAGGATTTCAACTTCGTCACCTACATGGATAACACCAGTTTCGATACGACCAGTTGCTACAGTACCACGACCTGTAATAGAGAACACGTCTTCTACAGGCATCAAGAAAGGTTTATCAACATCACGCGGAGGCAATGGAATCCAGTTATCAACTGCATCCATCAGTTCCATAACTTTATCTTCCCATTTTTCAACACCGTTCAATGCGCCAAGAGCAGAACCACGGATGATAGGAGTATTGTCACCATCGAAATCGTAGAATGAAAGAAGCTCTCTCATTTCCATTTCAACAAGTTCCAACATTTCTTCGTCGTCTACCATATCGCACTTGTTCAAGAACACAACCAAACGAGGTACGTTTACCTGACGAGCCAACAGGATGTGTTCGCGAGTCTGAGGCATCGGACCATCAGTTGCAGCACAAACGATAATAGCACCATCCATCTGAGCAGCACCAGTTACCATGTTCTTTACGTAGTCAGCGTGACCCGGACAGTCTACGTGTGCATAGTGACGGTTAGCTGTTTGATATTCAACGTGAGAAGTATTGATAGTAATACCTCTTTCTTTTTCTTCAGGTGCGTTATCGATAGAATCGAAAGAACGCAATTCAGAAAGACCTTTCTTAGCCAACACAGTAGTGATAGCAGCTGTCAACGTTGTCTTACCGTGGTCTACGTGACCGATTGTACCAATGTTTACGTGCGGTTTGGTACGTTCAAATTTCTCTTTAGCCATAGCTTTACTTGTTATTTATTTGATTAATAATCAGCATTTACATCCTTTTATGAGCTGTTACCGGGATTTGAACCCGGGACCTCTTCCTTACCAAGGAAGTGCTCTACCACTGAGCTATAACAGCAAGAAAAAAGAGAGCGGAAGACGGGGCTCAAACCCGCGACCCTCAGCTTGGAAGGCTAATGCTCTATCAACTGAGCTACTTCCGCGTCTGCCAAAGTTAACACTCTGTCTTCTTGTTTGTGGGCAAAGATGGATTCGAACCACCGAAGTCGAAAGACAGCAGATTTACAGTCTGCCCCATTTGGCCACTCTGGTATTTGCCCTTAATTAGTTGAAAGTTGAGAGTTAAAAACTACGATATAATTTATTAAATCCAACATCAACATTTTTTTCAATTTAAACAAAGTTTCCAATTTCGTCGTTCATCAATAAAAGTTATTTAAAACATTCAACTTTGAACTCTCAACTCTCAACTTCTTCGAGCCTCTTGTCGGATTCGAACCAACGACCCCGAGATTACAAATCACGTGCTCTGGCCAACTGAGCTAAAGAGGCAACTACTCAAAAAATGCAACCGTCACGTTCTAACGCGAGCGAAACGGCTGCAAATTTAGTTATTTATTTCTTTCCCGCAAAACTTTTGCGAACTTTTTATTTACTACGTTGTTTTTCCTTGTATTTAACCAGTTGTTTTCCGAGAGCTTCCACGCTCACGTCAATAGCCTCTTCAAATGTATCGCAAATTTTACTCGCATAAAACTCCCCATTCGGAACAAGCACTTTCACTCCGGCCTCCTTATTTTCTGCCGTTTCTGGTTTTACTACCTTTAATGACACCTCTACTTTCTTTATATCTTCGTAATATTTCTCCAACTTAGACACTTTCTTCTGAATGAAAGCCTGCAATTGTTCTGTTGCATCAAAGTGAATCGATTGAATTCTAATTTCCATACTTACCTCCTTTTTTAAGCTCGTGGATGAGCTTGTTTATACACTTTTTTAAGTTCCTCAAAAGTAGTGTGCGTATAAATTTCAGTAGTAGCCAAACTACTATGCCCAAGAAGTTCTTTAACAGCTCCCAACTCCGCTTCATTATTCAGCATTGTTGTAGCAAATGTATGCCTTAACACATGAGGACTTCTCTTTTTAAGCGTCACCACCTTTGATAGGTTCCGTTTCACTAAATTATAGACCAGATTTTTATAAAGCCGTTCGCCATTCTCTTTTACAAAAAAAGCATCAGACACTTTTTGAATCTGCCCGTTTCGTACATCGACATATTTACGCATTTCTTCCTTCAGCTCTTCACCAAAAGGAATCAGGCGCTGTTTATTCCTCTTTCCCGTCACTTTCAACAGAGAAGCTGAAAAATCCACATCCACATCATCAAGACCAATCAATTCCGAAAGCCTCATGCCAGTAGCATAAAACATTTCAATAATCAAATGATCCCGACATCCTTTAAATCCCTCACCAAAATCCGTCTCATCCAATAATTTATCCATTTCGTTCTCTTTCAAAAAAGAAGGAAGGGGCTTTTTGTTTTTTGGACCTGTTATTTTTCGTAACGGATCCACCACTACCTCACCTCGTTTTAAAAGGAATTTATAGAACGACCGGAGCGAACTTAGTTTACGATTTACAGAAGTCGAAGTATACCCCTTATCCATCAACGAAACAATCCATTCACGAATAAGTTCAGGTTTTACTTCTATTGGATTAAACTCTCCAATCTCATCCTGAGCGAACTCCTTTAGTTGAGAAATATCTTCACCGTAAGCTAAAACGGTTTTTTCAGAATAATTCCGCTCATACCGGAGATAATCAAGAAAAGAGTCTGTCAACATAACATCGTTACATCTATAATTTTGCAACGAATATATGAAAAGAAATCAATAATTCAAAGGAAATTACGAATTATTAATCTTCTACTTGCTGAAGTTGCTGAACATAAACGGCACGTTCTTTCTTAAGTCTTTTAGTCACAGAAGGTTTATCAAACTGCTGTCTGCTTCTTAATTCTTTAACGATACCGGTTTTTTCAAATTTTCTCTTAAACTTCTTCAGCGCTTTTTCAATGTTTTCGCCTTCTTTTACAGGTACTACAATCATTTTATTACTATTAATATGTTATGGTTTAAAATTTCCGCAGTCAAATTGCGCCGCAAAATTACACATACTTTCTTTATTCACAAAACTTTCGGCAATTATTTCTCAAAATCGGTGCATATGCATCACCTTACAAGCTATTTCCGAAGAAAAATAGTACCTTTGGGGGAAACTTATAATACCTATATTAATATGAAGCAAACGATTAACGAACGCATACAAGCACTGCGATTGATCCTCAAAAGCAAATCAATTAGTGCCTTCATTATCCCAAGTACCGATCCGCATCTCAGTGAATATGTAGCTCCGCACTGGAAAATACGTGAATGGATTTCAGGTTTCACCGGTTCAGCCGGAACAGTAGTTATACTGGATGATAAAGCCGGATTATGGACAGACTCCCGATATTTTTTGCAGGCTGCCCAACAATTGGAAGGTACAGACATTACTTTATATAAAGAGATGTTGCCGGAAACGCCCACAATTACAGATTTTTTATGCCAAAATATCAAACCTGGAGAGACGATAGGTATCGATGGAAAAATGTTTTCAGTGGAGCAGGTAGAACAAATGAGAAGAAAGCTCGAAGCCGAAAACATTCATTTGGAAATCTGTGGTGATCTATCAGTAGAAATATGGAAAGAACGCCCAGGCATGCCCAATACACCTGCTTTCATATACGAACTCAAATATGCAGGAAAAAGTTGTCAGGAAAAAATTGAGGCAATCCGTACAAAATTAAAAATGCAGGGAACAGATGGTTTATTCCTTTCAAGCCTGGACGAAATAGCCTGGACTCTAAACCTCAGAGGAAGTGATGTACATTGCAATCCGGTAGTCATCAGCTATTTACTGATTACACAAAACAATATAACTTATTTCATCTCATCAGAAAAAATAACCGAAGAGGTAGGAAATTACCTGAAAGCGCAACAGATAAACATACAACCTTATGATGAAGTTGAGAATTATCTGAGAAAATTGAACATAAAAAGCTTGTTACTTAATCCGTCCAAAACGAATTATGCCATCTATTCGGCAATAAATCCAGCTTGCAATATCATTTATGGAGAATCGCCCATAACATTACTAAAAGCAGTCCGCAACGAACAGGAGATTGCCGGAATTCATGCTGCAATGCAACGAGATGGAGTGGCATTGGTACGTTTCCTTAAATGGTTGGAGGAGGTAGTACCTTCAGGATTGGAAACAGAACTCACTATAGATAAAAAGCTACATGAATACCGTGCTGCCCAAGCGCTTTACATGGGTGAAAGTTTTGACACCATTGCCGGGTACAAAGAACACGGAGCAATCGTACATTACTCAGCTACCTTAGAGACAGATGCAACCTTACTTCCGAAAGGCTTTTTACTTTTGGATTCGGGTGCACAGTATCTAGATGGCACAACAGATATTACCCGTACCATTGCCTTAGGCGAGTTGACCGAGGAAGAGAAGATTGATTATACATTGATACTCAAAGGGCACATAGCACTCGCCATGGCTAAGTTTCCTACAGGAACCCGCGGAGCCCAACTGGACGTCTTGGCACGAATGCCGATATGGCAACATAAAATGAACTTTCTGCACGGTACCGGCCATGGTGTAGGTCACTTCCTCAGTGTACACGAAGGACCACAAAGTATTCGTATGAATGAAAACCCTGTTATTCTCCAGCCCGGCATGGTGACATCCAACGAACCGGGAGTATACAAAGCCGGAAGCCATGGTATCCGCACAGAGAATCTGACACTGGTACGCAAGGCAGGCGAAGGAATGTTTGGCGATTATCTGGAATTTGAAACAATCACCCTCTGCCCTATTTGCAAAAAGGGAATCATCAAAGAGATGCTAACCACCGAAGAGGTGTCATGGCTGAATACATATCATCAAAAAGTGTACGAAAAACTATCACCGGATTTAAACGAGGAAGAAAAGAAATGGTTACAGGAAGCAACAGCAGCAATTTAATAATTATAGAGAAATATGGCTTTAATAAAATCAGTTAGAGGATTTATCCCTGAAATAGGCGAGAACTGCTTTCTCGCTGATAATGCTGTGATCATCGGCGACGTAAAAATGGGACGTGACTGTAGTATATGGTTCAGTACCGTGTTGCGCGGTGATGTAAATTCTATCCGTATAGGTAACGGAGTGAACATACAGGATGGAAGTGTACTACACACCTTATATGAAAAATCAACCATCGAAATTGGTGATCATGTTTCAGTAGGCCACAATGTAACAATTCACGGAGCCACCGTAAAAGACTATGCCTTAATAGGAATGGGCTCTACCCTACTCGATCACACTGTAATTGGTGAAGGTGCCATCGTAGCAGCAGGTTCATTAGTATTAAGCAATACCATTATTGAACCCGGGAGTATATGGGGAGGTGTACCTGCCAAGTTTATAAAAAAGGTAGATCCGGAGCAAGCAAAAGAGCTAAATCAAAAAATAGCTCACAACTACCTGATGTACTCTTCCTGGTATAAGGAAAAAGAATAAAAAAGTGAGAGATAACCCGTAAAAAGTTATCTCTCACTTTTTTTTTATATACCAACTTAAAACCTGTTTTAAACTTTCCTCACAAAAGTTTTTACTCAGTTCGTTTTGAGCAAAATTTAAGCAAGCTCCTACTAAAAGTTAATCATATGTAGTATCCGGTCGGTTGCCCCGGCATTACTTGTAACGTAATATCCGGCATTGGCTCCGGTCTCGCGCAGAAAAACCTCATCAGAAAACATCTTATCCAACAAAGTTTTCAACTCTTCATAATCCTTGATAGAATAGGCGCCTTTTGCTTCCAATAATTGCATAGCCTCCATAAACTTCTGATACCTAGGACCAAATATGACGGGAATACCATAAACAGCAGCTTCCAGTGTATTATGGATACCTACTCCAAAACCACCTCCGATATAAGCAATCTCTCCATAACGATAAATAGACGATAACAATCCATAGCAGTCTATTAACAGGCAGTCCGCTTTCAACACATTTTTTTCGTCAGCACGGGTATAGCGCACATATGGCCGTTTCAATTTACTGATAATTTCTACCAAATGATTTTCATCAATAACATGCGGAGCAATAATAAGTTTCATTTCCGGATGAGTATTGAAATATTCCAGAAACAGATCTTCATCAGGTCCCCAGGAACTTCCGGCGACAAAAGTCAACGACTGCCCCTTAAACATCTTGACCAATGGCAAATCTTTTGCCTCTTCACGTATTTGCAACACACGGTCAAAGCGAGTATCACCTACTACTGTCACACGTGTAATACCGATCTTTGACAAATACCGTTTCGAGGTTTCATTCTGCACAAACAGATGATCGAAATCTTTCAGTACATCACGATACGTTCCACCATACCATTTAAAAAATATCTGATCCCTACGAAAAATAGAAGAAACACTATATATCGGAATACGGCGTTTATGCATTTCATCCAGATAGTTCTTCCAGAATTCATATTTTATGAAAAATGCCATACAAGGATTCACAATATCCAGGAACTTCTTCACATTACGAGGTTTATCGAATGGTAAATAGCAAACAATATCCGCTCCGCGATAGTTCTTACGTACTTCATATCCCGAAGGAGAAAAAAAGGTAAGAAGTATCTTATAATCCGGATATTTTTCCCTGATTTTTTCAATAAGAGGCCGTCCCTGTTCAAACTCACCTAAAGATGCAGCATGAAACCATATATAACGGGCATCCTTCTCCACCTGCTGACGGAGAAGTTCATACACCACCCAATGGCCTTTCATCATTTTTCGGGGTTTCCGACTAAATGGAGCGGCCAGATGGACTACAATGTCGTAAATGACTATTGCCAGATCGTAGAGCATATCGTGTATGTATTGTATTACTTCAGAACCTCTACGGCACGCTTCATACGAGCCACTGTTTCTTCCTTACCCAATACCCAGGAAATATCGAACATATGCGGGCCTTTGCCTTCTCCAACCAATGTCAGACGGAATGCATTCATAATATTGCCGGTATGATACTCCTTTTCCGCAATCCAGTCCATCACAATTTTCTCTTGTCCTTCAATGCTGAAATCATCAATGCCAGCCAGCACTTCTGCCAACTCGGTCATGCACTTAGCAGAATCTTCCTTCCAGCGTTTTTTCACCGTCTTTTCGTCATATTCCGCAGGTGCAACAAAGAAAAAGCTGCAAACATCCCATAACTCACGAACAAAACTTACACGGTCTTTCATCATACCTACCACAGTCACCACCTTTTCAAAAGGAGCTTCCACACCATGCTCTTTCAGGATAGGAATAAAGAGTCCGGCTATTTCCTCATTGGATTTCTGTTGAATATACTGATGGTTGAACCAGATGCCTTTTTTATAGTCAAATTTAGCACCCGACTTACTGCAACGATGCAAATCAAAAAGCCGGATTAGTTCATCCATAGACATCACTTCCTGATCATTACCCGGATTCCATCCCAACAAAGCAAGGAAATTAATCACTGCCTCAGGCAGATAACCGGCTTCACGATAACCTGATGACGCCTCACCCGTCTTTGGGTCGTGCCATTCGAGTGGAAATACCGGAAAACCAAGACGGTCACCATCGCGTTTACTCAATTTACCATTACCTTCAGGTTTAAGCAACAAAGGCAGGTGAGCAAATGCAGGCATTGTATCTTCCCATCCAAAAGCAAGGTATAGCAATACGTGCAAAGGTGCAGAAGGCAACCATTCTTCACCACGGATCACATGAGAAACTTCCATCAAATGGTCGTCCACAATGTTTGCCAGATGATAAGTGGGAAGTTCATCGGCCGATTTATAAAGTACTTTATCATCCAGAATAGATGAATTAATAATCACTTCCCCCCGAATGAGATCATTGACATGTACATCCTCATTGGGTTCTATTTTAAAACGAACCACATATTGTTTGCCTTCAGCAATCAACGCATCGACTTCATCTTTTGAAAGAGTCAGTGAATTACGCATCATACCCCGTGTAGAAGCATCATACTGAAAATTTGCTATTTCAGCACGCTTAGCATCCAACTCTTCGGGAGTATCAAAAGCAATATAGGCCTTGCCATTGTCCAGCAATATTTTTACATACTTCTTGTATATTTCGCGGCGTTCAGATTGACGGTATGGTCCATGCTCTCCTCCAAAACTGACTCCTTCATCAAAATGAATTCCAAGCCATTTGAAAGACTCAAGGATATATTCTTCCGCACCGGGTACAAAACGGTTTGAATCAGTATCTTCAATGCGGAAAATCATATCCCCTCCATGCTGACGAGCAAAGAGATAATTATACAAAGCTGTACGCACACCACCGATGTGCAATGCTCCCGTAGGACTCGGAGCAAAGCGAACTCTTACTTTTCTTTCTGCCATAATTTGCGTTAGTATAGGTAAATCGTGGCAAAATTAAACTTTTTTTTCCACACGATTGTTTTTTTTTGTACTTTTCGCAAAAAATTCAGAGGATATGAATCATCTCAAGAAAAAAAACAGCTTCTCTTACAGAGATTTGTTATACAAAGCACTGATATTTGTAGCTACGGTAGCAGTTATTGTATACTTCCTACCCCGCGATAACAAATTCAACTATCAGTTTGACACTAACAAACCTTGGAGATACGGGCAACTGATAGCTACATTCGGCTTTCCTATTTATAAAGATGATGCAGTAGTAAAACGGGAGCAGGATAGTCTGCTTGCTTCCTTTCAGCCTTATTATCAATCAAATAAGGATGTAGAAAAAGATGCACTCATCAAGTTAAAGGAGAATTATCAGAATCATCTTAAAGGAATTCTGCCTTCCTATGATTATATCCGTTACATCGAACGAACGTTGAAAGATATTTATGCTGCCGGCATTGTTTCGACAGAAGATGCTCAAAAACTGGATAAAGACAGTACGACAGCCATTATGAAGATAGATGATAAAATGGCCGAATCACAACTTACCGCCAATATCTATACTTTAAAAGAAGCATACGAACATCTGCTTTCTGCAGATACAGCTCATTACAACAGGGACATTTTGCGTCAATGTGCTCTCAACGAATACATATCCCCTAACCTGACTTATGACCAAAAACGCACACAAACGGTAAAAGAAGACATCCTGGACAACTATTCATGGACCAGTGGAGTGGTAGTGAGCGGACAAAAAATCATTGACCGTGGTGAAATAGTCAGTCCGAAAACATACAGTATCTTAGAATCTCTCCGAAAAGAGTCGATTAAACGAAGTGAATCATTGGGACAGAAACAACTTATACTGGCAGGTCAAATACTCTTTGTCAGTATTCTCACTCTTTGCTTTATGCTTTATCTGGAGCTCTTCCGGAAAGACTACTATCAACGAAAAGGCAGTTTATCCCTACTATTTATATTAATTGTATTCTACAGCGTAATCACTGCACTAATGGTGACGCACAGTATATTTAATGTGTATATCCTGCCATATGCCATGCTTCCCATTATCATACGGGTATTTCTCGATTCCCGAACCGCTTTTCTGACGCATGTCATTACAATATTGATTTGTTCGATAGCGTTGCGGTTTCCTCATGAATTTATATTAACACAACTGGCGGCAGGTCTGGTGGCTATCTTCAGTTTGCGGGAACTTTCACAAAGGTCTCAACTGTTTCGAACTGCTGTCTTAGTAATACTCACTTACGCAGCCGTTTACTTTGCATTTGAACTGATAACAGAAAATGACCTCGCGAAGTTAAACGTAAGAATGTATACCTATTTTATTATTAATGGCATTTTACTATTATTTGCTTATCCATTATTGTTCCTTCTGGAAAAGACATTCGGATTCACTTCCAATGTAACTCTGGTGGAATTATCAAATATCAATAATGATCTGCTTCGCCAAATGTCTGAAACAGTCCCCGGTACATTCCAGCACTCTATGCAAGTAGCCAATCTTGCCGCAGAGGCCGCCATCCGCATTGGAGCAAAAAGCCAGTTAGTACGAACCGGAGCCTTGTATCACGACATCGGCAAAATGGAAAATCCGGCATTCTTCACAGAGAATCAATCCGGAGGAATTAACCCACACAAAAATCTGAATTACGAACAAAGTGCACAAGTCGTCATCAATCATGTAACAGACGGACTAAAGCTGGCAGAAAAACATAATCTTCCGAAAGTTATAAAAGATTTCATCAGCACTCATCACGGACGAGGTAAAACAAAGTTCTTCTACATATCCTGGAAAAACGAACATCCCGATGAAGAACCTGATGATGAAAAGTTCACCTATCCGGGTCCAAACCCTTTCTCTAAAGAAACTGCTATACTGATGATGGCGGACGCCGTAGAGGCAGCTTCACGCAGTTTGCCCGAATACACGGAAGAAAGTATCAGCAACCTGGTAGAAAAGATAATCGATTCTCAGATTGAGGAGGGATATTTCAAAGAATGCCCCATCACTTTCAAGGATATCGCAACTGTAAAAGCTGTATTCAAAGAAAAATTGAAAACAATTTACCACACACGTATCAGTTATCCGGAATTAAAAAAATGAAAATGACATCAAAGGAACAAAAACAGGCCGAAAAGCTGTTGCAACGTAACGGTATAGGGTTTCACGATATCGGGAGTTTTAGTTTTATGAAACGATATTATCAGATGCCACGTAAAAGTAACCTGATATCAAAAGACAAATATGGCGCCGGAGTACTCACTTTACATTTGAATAAAGGTACAACAAAAGCGATCTACCTTCCTTTATATCGCCATCCAACAGCCGTTATCCACTATTTGTTATCCCGGGAAATACCTTTCGAGAACTATAAACCAGGAAAAAGAGAAGCAGGGATAACCATCCCGGAAAAGAAATACCGCCGTTCGTCATTGTACCTCCTTTATTTTGCTCCTTTATTTATCGTATTTGCAATATTAGGATGCAAGATGATTGTGTCAGGCATATTATGGGGAATTATTCCGGGAATACTCTCCCTTATCCTCAGTACTTTTCTGTTGTATGCATTGCTCACCCGCTTTGGATATCTGACTCTTGATAATGATAGCCTTACGGTACATAGCATCGGGCGAACCGTGACTTTTCCTTATAGTAGCCTGCGGAAAGTAAACTTTGACTATGCCCGTGAACGGACCTTTACCTACAATATGGAGGTATTGGACCAGGACTATAACTATTATCTGTATTATATAGGAAGGGTTCCGCGTAGAAAACTGAAAGAAATTACAGAACACTTGCTTCAGGCTGGTATTGATACTACCTGCTACATAGAGACAGATAAACGTTACTATCAGGATAACTATAGCAAACATTAGTTCTCACAATGAATATCCAAATAAATAGCACATTACAGTTTGTAAACATAAAAAACAGTGAATAAGCTGAGAAATCTAAAAGCAACTCTTACCCCCCAAAAAACACTACAATTAAGCCTCTCCATAAAACACTGTATATCAACACATTGAATAAACTTTTTTCCTCATAGAGGAACGCTTCGTTTCTCTACGGGTTTCACCCTATTTGTCGTAGAGAAACGTCTCTTTCCTCTACGACAAACGGTATGAATATCCATAAGAGTTTACATAGAATCACAAAAGCCTCGTAAATTTTCACTGAATATTGTAATTAACATCTACCAACATTATGAACTTGAGATTTAATGACTTAATACAGTTTTACTTTACACCGTTTTAACATTATAAAAATTCATATGGCAAGTAAAGTATCTCCTCGTTGTAGGTATAGTTTAGATTTTAAACTTAAAGTATTAAGTGATTATTATCGTTCTGGTTTGACCAAATATTTCATCGAGCAGCGAGATGGTTTGGTTCATGGGAGTATTTACAGATGGGAAAAAGCCTTGATATTGTCTGCAAAAGACTTATCTTTGTCCCAGGATTTATTATCTCAAATAGAAACGATGCGCAAAGCGAAAGAAAAAAAGTCCCAAGTAACCTCTTCCTTATCTAAGGAAGAAGAGTTGCAGGCGGAGTTACTTCGTCTTCGTAAAGCTTTGGAATACTCCGAACTTCGCAATGAGGCTCTGTCTGAAGTCTTAAAAATCGGTCGTGAAGAATACGGCATCGATTTATTAAAAAAAGCTGGCGCCAAGCAGTAAATACCCTTCGGCACAGGCATCCAAAGATTTCCATCGGAAGCCTGTGCTCACTGTTTGGTAAGAGTAGAGAAGGGTATTATTCAGTAAGTACGCAAGTACTTTCAGACCGTATTCTCACGGAGGTCAAAGTCGCCCAACTTGTACGCGAAATCAGGTCATCAGCACCCGGTATTGGTGCCTATAAGTTATTTCTGATCCTAAAGGAAGTATATGAGGGGAAGTTGATGGGGCGGGACAGTTTTTATAACCTGCTCCGTCGCAAAGGTCTCATGCTTTCTCCTTTGAAAAGGCGTCATACTACCAACTCCAACCATAACTATCGGAAGTATAAAAACCTGATAAAAGACTATAAGCCAAAGACTTTAAATCGTTTATGGGTGGCAGATATTACTTATATTGAAACAGATGCCGGTGTTTGCTATCTCCACTTGCTTACAGATGCCTTTACTCATGAAATAGTGGGTTGGATCCTATCCGGTAGTCTCGTTGCAGATAACACTTTAGAAGCACTTAATCAAGCTATTGCTATGTTTCCTGATACCGATTTCAGTAAATTGATTCATCATTCTGACAGAGGATCACAGTATTGTTGTAACAGATATGTTGAGAGATTGAAAGAAATGCAAATCTCTATCAGCATGACGGAAGATAGTAACCCTACTGACAATGCGATAGCCGAGCGGGTTAATGGTATTATTAAACAGGAGTGGCTATACCGTCAGAAACGTCCAAAAGACATTGTTGAAGCTAGAAGTAAGATAACGGAAATCATTGACTTCTACAATAATGTGCGACCACATATGAGCAATAACATGAAAACGCCCAAAGCTATGAGAGCAAGTGTAGCCGCTTAACGCTCTTTGGAGGCTTCGCGCCTCCAGCCGCTAAGGCGAACCGCCGCGGTGTTTTTCATAATATGATTTGCAGGATAGTCAATAAATAGCTAATTTAGAAGCTGGAAAAATACACTGTTTATGGGATGTATTGATTTATGATCGGAAAGACGAGCAGGTAAGATAATCAATAAGGTATTCCTGAAGGTGTAAAGTGAAACAGTAAAACAATCAAGAAACTGTGAAGGAAAACAGTAGATATTAACCAAAATGTGTAAAGTGAATACAGGCATAGTCATAATGTAGCTCCCTGCATGATAAGAGTGTACACTTTTATATAACAAGAATGTACATTCTTACAGTGCAAGGTTGTACATTCTTGCATAACTAAAATGTACACCTCCAAAAGCACTGGTTATCAACAAATTACAAAACACCCATCATAAAGTGATAAGAAATTTATATTTAAGATAAACAATGAATGACAAGCCAGCCAGACTGCTAAAATAAGACAATAATTGTATACAAAGAAAAAACATGTGCAGAATAATTTTCAAAAATAAAATAGAGCATTATTTTTGTAGCATCTAATTTTCTATGTTTTTTATCTTGTATTTTAGTAGAAAAATGTAAAATACAGAAATTTAATTCAATACACAAAACGATCATGAAAAAAACGTTTCGAGGTATGAGACAGAGTAGAGTAGTCTTTCTGGCTCTAACAATTTCATTAAGCCATGCACCCATTACAATGCATGCTCTATGTAAAAAAACAAACTTATCCCAAGTAGTATCCCACCATCAGCCAGCCATTACGAGTGCACGAATGATTAACCTCACTACCGTAGAGGTTTTGCGCTCTGACACTACGCTCCTGAATATCGATTTTTATGGAGCTAACATTTTCCGTATGTTTCAGGATAACTCCGGAGGTATCATCCGCGATCCTCAGGCAAGCCCGGAAGCACAGATCTTAGTTAACACTCCCCGAAGACAAGCAGGACAAATAACATTGAGCGATAAAAACGGAACCATTGACATTGCCACTAATCGCGTCCGGATATCCATAGACAAGCAGACGGGATTATTTAAGATAATAAACCTTATAGAGAACAAAGTAATAACAGAAACCACGGCACCGGTAGAGTTTTCCGGTAAGCATACCAAACTTTCATTGAAAGAAAGTCCTGAAGAATATTTTTATGGTGGTGGAGTACAAAACGGACGATTTTCACATAAAGGAAAGATTATTGCCATCGAAAACACGAATAATTGGACAGATGGCGGAGTGGCTTCACCAACCCCCTACTACTGGTCGACAAACGGATACGGAATAATGTGGCATACATTCAAAAAAGGTAAATACGATTTTGGGGCTACACAAAAAGGTATCGTACAACTATCTCATGATACGGACTATCTGGATTTATTTTTCATGATAAATAGTACTCCGGTAGCTTTATTGAACGATTTTTACCAGCTGACCGGCAACCCGGTCCTGTTACCCAAATTCGGATTTTATGAAGGTCATCTGAATGCCTACAATCGCGACTATTGGAAAGAAGACGAAAAGGGTATTCTTTTTGAGGATGGCAAAAAATATAAAGAAAGCCAAAAAGACAATGGAGGGATTAAAGAATCACTGAATGGTGAAAAAAACAATTATCAGTTCTCAGCCCGTGCCGTCATCGACCGCTATAATGCATATGACATGCCACTGGGATGGGTTCTTCCTAATGATGGCTATGGTGCAGGATACGGGCAAACCGGAACACTGGATGGAAACATACAGAATTTAAAAGAGTTCGGTGATTATGCACGCAAACATGGAGTTGAAATTGGCCTGTGGACACAATCTGATTTACACCCCAAAGCAGGTATCGAAGCCCTCCTGCAACGTGATATTGTAAAAGAGGTGCGCGATGCCGGTGTACGCGTACTGAAAACCGATGTCGCATGGGTAGGTGCAGGTTATTCATTCGGACTAAATGGCGTAGCAGATGTAGGTGCCATCATGCCTTATTATGGTAACAATGCCCGTCCTTTCATTATTTCACTGGATGGCTGGGCAGGTACCCAGCGCTATGCCGGTATATGGTCAGGCGACCAGACCGGCGGTGAATGGGAATATATCCGTTTCCACATCCCGACTTATATAGGTTCCGGTCTTTCGGGACAACCGAACATTTGTTCGGATATGGATGGCATATTCGGAGGAAAAAATGTACCGGTCAATGTACGCGATTTCCAATGGAAAACTTTCACTCCGATGCAATTGAATATGGACGGATGGGGAGCCAATCCCAAATATCCGCATATCCTGGGCGAGCCGGCAGCTTCTATCAACCGCTGGTATCTGAAAATGAAATCCGAATTCATGCCCTATGCCTATAGTATCGCCAAAGAAGCAATAAATGGAAAGCCAATGATTCGGGCTATGTTTCTCGAATATCCCAACAAATATACTTTGGGAACAGCTACCCGTTATCAGTTTATGTATGGCCCGTCCGTACTGGTAGCCCCCATCTACCAAAATACGAAGGCAGATAAAGAAGGTAACGACGTACGAAATGGTATTTATCTTCCGGAAGGAAACTGGATCGACTATTTCACAGGTGAACAATATGCAGGAGATTGCATTATTAACAATTTCGATACTCCGCTCTGGAAGCTTCCGGTTTTCATCAAACAAGGAGCAATTCTGCCAATGACAAAACCTCACAACAATGTGAACCAAATAGATAAACACGTACGCATATACGATTTGTATCCCTACGGAAACAGCACGTTCACCGAATACGACGACGACGGTACTACCGAAGCTTACCGCAACGGAGCAGCAACTGCAACACTGATAACTTCGACTGTAGACAAGGACAGAGTAAGAGTTACCATTGCCCCTACTAGTGGCAGTTTTCCGGAAATGGAAAAAGAGAAAGTAACCATATTGAGAATAAACGTAACTGCGAAACCTCAAAAAATAACAGCTAAACAAGGGAATAAAAAGGTGAAGTTAGTCGAGGTAAACTCCTCAGATAGTTTCGATAAAGGAGAGAATGTATATTACTACGAGGCTGCACCAAATATGAACTCGTTTGCAACTCCCGGAACAGATTTTGCCAATATGATCCTTACCAAAAATCCGGTTTTACACATCAAACTAGCCTCTACCGATATTACGGTAAATCCCATAGAAGTAGAAGTTAAGGGATTTGTATACCAACCAGCGAATCGCCATCTGCAATCCACAGGTACACTCACAACTCCCCAAATACAAATAACAGAAGCGCATACAGGACCTTATTCACTTACTCCTTCATGGGATAGAGTAGAAAATGCCGATTATTATGAGATAGAATATAATGGCATGAACTACACCACCATCCGGGATACGGAACTGTTGTTTGAGGATCTGACTCCCGAAACAACGTACGAATTCAAGCTACGCGCTGTAAACAAAGATGGAAAATCAGACTGGAGTACAATTACAGCTACCACAAAATCCAACCCACTGGAATTTGCCATTACAGGTATCCAGGCCGAAACGACTTGTGAGAACCAAAGAAGACAAGGAATTGACAGAATGTTCAATTTTGATGAATCTGACCTCTGGCACACCAAATGGCAGAGTAGTGCCGTCCCATTCGAACTCATTATGGACTTAAGAAGCATCAACGTATTAGATAAATTTGAATACCTGCCCCGTCAGAATGGAGGTAACGGAACCCTACAGAAAGGTATTGTATATTACAGCAGGGATAAAGTCGACTGGCAGGAGGCCGGAACATTTGAGTGGCAAGGCAATGACGTAAAAACATTCATTTTCAAAGACCAGCCTGTAGTCCGATATATAAAAATTGCAGTCAGCGAAGCCGTAGGTAATTTCGGTTCCGGACGCGAATTGTATGTATTCAAAGTTCCCGGTTCCGAAAGCTACATCCCAGGTGATATAAACCTGGATGGAAAACTGGATGAAAATGATCTGACATCCTATATGAACTATACCGGCCTGCGTAAAGGAGATGCCGACTTCGACTATGTCAGTAAAGGAGACCTGAACAACAATGGATTAATCGATACATACGATATCTCCGCAGTAGCCATTGAGTTGGAAGACGGAGTAAGCAGACAGGCTACTCCTCCGGTTGCAGGCAATCTGAGTATCCGGACTACCAAACAAACCTATCATGCAGGTGAAGTTATGGAGGTCATCGTGAAAGGAATCGATTTACAGTCTGTAAATGCTCTTAGTTTTGCATTGCCTTACGATACAAAAGATTGGGAATTTGTTGCAGTAGAAACTCCCAATATGAAAAAAATGAAAAACCTTACTTACGACCGGTTACACACCAACGGGACAAAAGCACTTTATCCCACTTTTGTCAACTTGGGAGAGAAGCCTTACCTGGAAGGAAATGAAGAGTTAATCATTTTAAAGTTCAAAGCCAGACGAGCTGTAAAGTTCAATCTGAAAGCTCAGGATGGAATATTAGTAGACAAGAATATGAATGTTATAAAGGTTGATTTTTAAAATAGAAACTGTCCCTTTTGAAAGACGGTTGCATTTGAATAAAGTGCAACCGTTTTTTTGGTCTAATAGTACTTTGCTTCGAATGCCAGCGGCACTAAAACAAGTAATAATATTGTTCTCCCAAAAACTCGCGGATACGCTTAAGAGCCTTGGTTATCTGAGCTTCTACTGTCTTCACGGATATATTCATTTCATCGGCTATTTCCTGATTAGTCAACTTCTCTTCACGGCTCTTCACAAAGATCTCATGACATCTGCCAGGTAAAGATAAAACAGCCTCTTCTATCAACCGACTTAACTCTTCCATCTCTAATGAACTTCCCATATCCGCCTGAGGAATCTCAGTTCCGCTTATTTCATCTATCGCCAGCGTATTTTTACGGTCTCGCAATGCGTTTAAACATCGATTACGAGCAGTCTGAAACAAATATCCTTTAAAAGTCAGCTTAATCTCTATCTTTTCTCTATTTTCCCAAAGATACATAAAAATATCAATTGCTATCTCTTCCGCATCCTGTTTATTCCCCAGATAGATATACATGAATCGACACAACGCTTCAAAATAGCTATCAAATAATAGCTTAAACGCTTGCTTATCCCCAGATTTGAGCAGTCTTAATAAAAAGATATCATTCATTATTTAGTTCATATTGAGTTCATTTCACAAACATACAAAAAAATAATTTAAAAAAGTGTATAGTATAAATAAGGGTACACTCGAATTCTCGTGTCATAGTATTGTAAACAGCTAAAAACGTTATATGAAAAAAAATATCCCTTGGGATTTAATCATCTCTAAATTAAAAGGCGAACTTACTGCCGGCGACGAACAACTGTTTGAAAAATGGCTGTCCGTTGCAGAAAACAAAGAACTTTTTGAAGAACTTCAGGAAGTTTGGAAGCAAGTACGCGCTAAAGCTGTTGAATATACTGTGAATACGGATTCATGCTGGAACGAGCTAATACGTCGTATGAACGAAAAAGAATTGGCTAAAAAAGAGGAGAAAAAAGTTGTTGGTAATAAGCAGAGCAATAAAGCAATGGTCTTTATACGTAAATATGTAGCCGCAGCTTGTATTCTGGCAACCCTATTTGCATCGGCTTCTTTTTATTTTGGCATGAAAATAGGGCGTCCCGAACTCGCACAGCAGACTTACACAAACTGGGGTGGAAAATCTAAAATAGTACTGCCTGACGGAACCTCCGTATGGGTTCATTCAAAAACAACCGTAGGATATAATACCAATTTTCAGGTAAAAGAAAGAGTGGTGAACCTGACCGGAGAAGCTTATTTTGATGTAACTTACGATAAAAATAATCCTTTTGTAGTACAAATGGATGGCGTAAAAGTAGTAGTACACGGGACTAAATTTAATGTAGAAGCTTTTCCGGAATCGGACAACATCTATGTCAGCCTGCAAAAAGGTTCCGTTTCTTTAGAAACTGCGAACGAACATCATATGTTGCGTCCCGGTGAAGTTGCAACTTACAATAAACGTAACCATGATATTAAAGTAGAAAAAGGAGATGTGAACCTGGCAGTTTCCTGGGCGAATGACCAGATGTTATTCCGAAACAAAAACTTGGGAGAAATTTGCCGATTCTTATCCAAATGGTATAATGTGAAAATAAATCTTTCACCGGAGCTGAAAGATCAGTTCAGATATACGTTTACACTGCGCCATGAACCTCTGGAAGAAATTTTGCGAATTATGTCACGTATACATCCGATAGCATATTCGTTCGATGAGGAAAACGTAGTGACTATTGGTAAAAAATAACAATTCATTAATAAATTAACCGATTGCCAGGTAAAGTTTAATCTCGAGTAAGGATTTGAATGGCAATCTATTAGTTACCTTTTTTAATCTATTAAATAAACAATGATTAGCATTTATGAAAAAAAATGTAAGCTCTGTTCATTGAACATATGGAACATTGCTTTGATCTTATTTGTGCTTTTATTCACATCTTGCAAGGATGACGATACCGATCCCGGACGTGAAGGCTGGATAAGAGTATTACCTCTCGAATTGAATATTCCCGCAAGTGGCGGAAATCAGGAAGTCTATCTGGTAGTAACCGAAGATGTTGATCTTGCCAATGTACAGTTTTCTGTTATCGGAGAAGGAAAAGACTGGTGCTATCCGATGCTGGAAGATAATTTACTAAAAGTAACCTTTGAACCTAATTATTATGAAGAGCCACGCGCTACAGTGATAACACTCACCTATGGAGATCTAAGAAGAGAAATACCTGTAACTCAAGCCGCTTCCAGCGGGTCAGCTGACGTGAAGATAGAAGTAACAAACGCTGAAGCTACCACTGAAGAAGTAGAATCTGAGCAGCGTGGCATCATCAATTCATACGATGGTGATTACATCAGTTATTTCAATTCCAAGTTCGGAGCATTCACCGACTGGCCTTTCCTGATTACATATACATTGAAAGACTGCACATCACTGGATTACATCATTTACCATCCACGTACTGACAATGGAACAAAATACGGTGCTTTCAATGATTTTGAGGTCTGGGTATCTACCGAAGAGAAACCAGAATTCGTGAAAGTAAAAGAATATACTCTGGAAACCAATTATGTTACGGCCACCATTCTGAACTTAAATGAACCGGTAAAGAATGTAAAACAAGTACGCTTCGTTATCAACGCCGCTCACAACAACCGTATTAGTTGTGCTGAAATGGAATTTTTCCGTATAAGTGCTAACAAATACGACTACACCAAAGTATTTACCGATAATACTTGTTCAGAACTGCGTGAAGGAGTCACCGAAACTGATATTCGGAAAATGCCGGGCGAAACATATAAAAAACTGGCAACAGCCCTACTGAATGGTTCCTATAATCCGGAATACAGAGTGGCAGAATATCGTCCGTACCAGAATCCGAATGTAATGGCAGAGGTGAACAAAACCTCTACTTATAGCTTACGCGATAATCCCACTGGCATCTATGTAGAGCAAGGTGAAGAACTGACAGTACTTGTAGGCGATACGAAAGGTCAAAACCTTTCCATGATTGTACAGGATTTGAGATTAGGTTACAACAGTAGCAAATCTTATGCACTGAAAGAAGGAGAAAACACTATAAAAATATTATCCGACGGTTTGGTTTACATTCAGAATCTAACTAATGAAAAAATTCCATTGACATTGGAGACTGAGGCTGACAAGCAAGCTGCTGCAGCTAAAACGGTGAAAATACATTTCCCGTTCGCTAAAGTAAATGGCTACTTCGATGCACAGACCGGTACACAAGCCGAATTTGAAGAAGTACTGCGCAATGCCAAATATCAGGACATCGATGTATTGGGCAAATATGTACACATCACCTGGACAGTGAACGATTATAAAGAAGCCAATACACCGATCCTGGAAGTAATGGATCTGATGGATGAAGTCGTTCGTCTGGAATGGGATTTCATGGGACTGTTCAAATACAATAAATTATTTGGTAACCGCATGTACCTACATGTGGAATACAACAGTAAGAATCCGTATTCAGCTGCCAACCATACAGCCTACTTACCAAGCTACAAAGGGGTATTCTGTACCACTACGGAATTGAAAAGCCGTGTTTGGGTATTAGGTCATGAGATCGGCCATAGCAATCAGACTCGCCCGGGACTGAAATGGACAGGTACTACCGAAGTTACCAATAATATTTGTGCTAACTACGTCAGAGGTGCATTCGGAAAAGGCTCCAGATTAATGGATCAGGATAAGCCGGGTATGACTGTTTACGAAGAAGCCATTCAACGTATTATTGAAGCTGAACAACCCCATTGCCTGGACAATGCTTCTGATGAATATTATGTAAAACTGGTACCTTTCTGGCAATTGAAGCTTTACATTATGGATGTGTTGGGACAAGAAGACTTCTATCGCGATTTGTATGAACATTATCGCACAACTCCGGATCTGGATACTTCAGTTGATACACAAGGTATCTTGCAATTAGACTTTGTTCGTCAGGTATGTAACGGAGCCAAAATAGACTTTCTGGATTTCTTTGAAAAATGGGGGTTCCTCCGTCCGGTGGATAAGACATTCAATGATTACGGTAACAAGAATTTCACAGTAACCCAAAAACAAATCGACGACTTGAAAGCGGAAATCCGGGCAAAGGGTTACAATAAAGCACCGGAGAATTTGTACCTGATTACTGATGAGAACTTTGAATCGTATAAAAAATAAAATCTGAATCTAATTTTTTATAATAATGAAAACATTGAGATATATAACTAATAAATTGGCATTGGTGCTGACAGGAGTTTTACTCCTGTCCGGCATGGCAGCCTGCGATGACAAAGATGACAACACAAGTATAAAAGTGAACCGCATGATGGTAACGGATGTACCGGATGAAGTAATTTCTTTGATAGAAGGCGACACTTGGAATACGAAAGTCACTACATTGCCCGAAGGTGCGATAGATGCTGATGAATATACATACCGGTACACTACCGGAAACGACAAAGTATTCACCGTCGATGAAAATGGGGTGATTACTGCTACCGGAATAGGTGAATCCGTGCTAACCGTATGGTCTGTTAACAACACAGATATGTGGACTACTTGCCTCGTGAAAGTGGAAAAACGCATTTATCCGGTTACCTCCATCACCATTCCCGAAAAGTATCAGAAGTACTATATGGGCGTAGAATCTACTTTCAATTTAGGTGGTGTAGTGACTGTAAACCCGGACAATGCAACTACTCCTGATGTAGTTTATTCATCTTCCGACGCCATGATTGCAGAAGTAAATGAGTATGGCGAAGTGTATACCAAAGCTTTAGGAGATGTTACAATCACTGTAAAAGCCGTGGATGGAAGCAATGTAAGCGCAACTTGTGAGGTTTATGTACGTGATATTGATCACTCGAGCTTATTGGATCGCACCAACTGGACCGTAACTACCTCTCATGACTATTTCTCTGACGGAGTAATAAATGGCGCTCCCGAATGTTTGATCGATGACGACGAAAAGAGTTGTCTGGCTCTGGTTAAACCAGGAAAGCTTACAATCGGTAAAGATGAATCCGTATTCTTTGTAATCGACATGCAGACCCCGCAAAATTTCGACTTCTTTGTATTGCGTCACCGTACTTATCAAAATACAAGCGCTAACCTCCGTGTAACAAAAGTATCCGTTTATGGAAGTAATGACGGAGAAAACTATACGGAAGTTATAAAAGAAGCTCCAATAGCCACCGCAGCTACAATTAGTAGTGTAACTGTCGATCTACCTGAAAATGTAAGTTACCGTTACTTCAAATTAACCTACGATGGATGGAGTAATAGCGGTAATACAATCCAAATCTCAGATTTCAATATTGGTAATAAGAAATTTATGGACTATACTCCCGAAGACCATTCGCCTGAAGAATAACCTCGGGAGGAAAATCCCCCTCCAATGAACTTCAAGGGTGGTGTCAACCCATTGCCCACCCTTGAATATTCAATCAATGATTAAGGGAATGAGTAGGCTTAAATCTTTTAAGCCAAGGTTCTTATTGCACTTCATCGTTAACTTATAATTTAAAAAAATATGAATCTAAAACATTTAGTATTTCTTTTGTTGCTGTTCGTCTGTGTTAATTTATCCGCACAGACTAAGGAGAAGCAGATTACTATCAGTTTCTCGAACATACCACTGTCTGAAGCTATGGCTCGCATAGAGAAAGCAAGCGGATATACCTTCTTCTATGATGCAAAACAGACTGACATCAAGCAGACGGTCAGTTTAAATGCGAAAAAAGAACTTATTTCTGAAGCCTTGAAGAAAATGTTTTCCAAGACAAACTTGAATTTCGAGGTAACAAGTACTCAAATCGCTTTGTTCCCTAAAAAAGAGGTAAAACAGGTAGGACACCCAATCAATATTCAAGGAAAAGTAGTAGATGAGACTGGTGAACCAATCATTGGAGCCAATGTCGTAGAAGAAGGAACCACTAACGGAGTAATTACCGACTTAGACGGTAACTATACTTTGATGGCTCCTGCCGGTGCAAACTTGAAGATTTCCTATATCGGATATGCTACACAAGTAGTGAAAGCCGGTCGCAGTACAATCGTAAAAATGGCAGAAGACTCCAAAACATTGGAAGAAGTGGTAGTAGTAGGTTACGGTACCATGAAGAAGAAAGACTTGACCGGTGCAGTAGCCTCACTGAAAGGAAGTGATTTGGAAAAAGAACAGCCCAGAACTATTCAGGATATGCTTCGTACAGGAGTAGCCGGTTTGTCAGTAGGTATTGAGACTGATACAAAAGGAAATTCAAGCATGATGATCCGCGGTAAGAATAACTTACGTGCAACAGATAATGACAAGAGTTCTTTGGAACCATTAATCGTACTGGATGGCGTTATCTATTCCGGACAGATGACGGATATCAACCCGAATGACATCGAACAAATAGATATTTTGAAAGATGCCAGCTCAACAGCCGTATATGGTGCAAAAGCAGCCAATGGCGTTGTTTTGATCACTACCAAAAAAGGAACGGGCTCTAAGAAACCGGTTATCAACTTCAGTGGTACATGGGGACTCTCAATGGTAAATTCATTGCCTGACGTATATGAAGGAGAAGATTTCATCAACTTCCGTCGAGATGTGGAATTGAGCAAAGATCCTACAAAAGCTGCACAAGGATACTTCAACAATCCGGCATATATGACCAATACTGAATTGGCAGCATGGATGGGAAACTCCAAAGGAGATCCCACTAAAGAATATCTGACCCGTCTTGAGCTGACCAGTACGGAAGTTGCCAACTATCTGGCAGGCAGAACTGTAGACTGGAGAGATGTAATTTATCAAGATGTAGCTCTTCGTCAGGACTATACAGTAAGTGTAGCTGGCAAAAAAGATGAAATGTCTTATTACTCTTCCGTCAATTACCTGAAAAATGAAAGTAACGTTCACGGTGCAGGCTATAGTGCCATTCGTGCCCGTATTAACCTTGAGAACAAAGTACAGTCTTTCCTCACCTATGGTGTAAACGCACAGTTTACTTCACGTGATGAAGGCTATACTGGAAACGACACTGGCTATTATTCTTCTCTTTCTCCTTATGGAAGTATTTACGAAGAAGATGGAACAACACTCAAATATTATCCTACGGGCAATAATAACCAAATCAACCCATTGGTAACACCAGCTTACACAGCCAAACGCAATGATATTGAGAACCTGAATGCTTCTATCTATATGAAGATTAACTTACCGCTTGGATTCTCTATACAAACGACTTACTCTCCACGTTTTGAATGGACTAACTACCTCTATCAGAAGTCGGCAGACCATCCGAGTGCAGGTTCACAAAACGGACGTGCAGAACGTAAACAGACTAAAGATTTTTACTGGCAGTGGGATAATATGCTGAAATGGAACAAAGTTTTTGGCAAGCACTCCTTCGATTTCACTTTCCTTGCCAACTGGGAAAAATTCCAACGCTGGCAAGACGAGATGACCAATGAAGACTTCCAACCAACTGATGACTTGGGTTATGGCGGTATTGGTTTCGGTACCACTCCAAAGATAGAAAGTAACGATATTTATCGCACCGGCGATGCCTATATGGGACGTTTACACTATGTATACGATCAACGCTATCTAATCACAGCCACTGTACGTCGTGACGGTTACTCTGCTTTCGGTTTGGCAAATCCGCGTGCCACTTTCCCGGCTGTTGCTTTGGGTTGGGTATTCTCCGAAGAAAAATGGTTAAACATGCCGGAATGGTTTGAATATGGTAAGCTTCGCCTTTCCTGGGGTAAAAACGGTAATCGTGCCGTCGATACTTATGCCGCTTTCATGCAACTGTCTCCCCGTAAATATTTGTATGTTGATCCGGCAACAGGTAAACTTATTACAATCAACACATTCTATGCTATGACAATGGCAAATCCCAATCTGAAATGGGAATCTACTGTTTCTTGGAATGCCGGTTTGGACTTCACTTTACTGAAAGGTCGCCTGAACGGTAGTTTAGATGTATACAAGAAGATCACAAAAGATCTGTTGGTAAGCCGTGAACTGCCCAATCTTATCGGATACTCTACAGTAATGTCAAATATTGGTGAAGTGCAGAACCACGGTGTTGAATTATCATTAAACTCTACCAATATCAAAATGAAGAATCTGACATGGCGCACTTCATTCAGCTTTGCTTACAACAAAAACAAGATCACGCATCTGTATGGCATCATGGAAGACATCAAAGATGAAGCTGGAAATGTGATCGGACAAAAAGAAGCCGATGATATCAAGAATAAGCGTTTCATCGGTCATGATATTGACGAGATTTGGGATTACAAAGTAGTTGGTATCTGGCAGGAAGAAGATCGCGAAGAAGCAGCCAAATACGGTCAGCAACCGGGTGATGTTCATTTGCTCGATGTAGACGGTAACGGATCATATACCAATGAAGACAAAGTGTTCCAAGGCACAAAAACTCCACGTTTCCGTTGGAACATGCGTAATGAATTTACCTTGTTCAAGAACCTGACTTTCTCTTTCAGCATGTACTCTTATTTAGGACATAAGCAGACATTAGGACGTTTCACGAATGACAATGCGCTGCTAAACGTAACGAACCAAATCAAACGCGAATACTGGACACCGGAGAACCGTAACAACGAATATCCTCGTCTGGCAAGCAAGAAGCCGAGTGGCGTTACTTATGCCATTTATAAAAATGCTTCTTTCCTGCGTTTCGACAATATCTCATTGGGATACTCTTTCCCAAAAAGGTTGATCGAACCCTTGAAGATTCAGGCACTCAACATCAATGCAACCATGAAAAATGCGGGATATATCTCCAACTGGCCTGGTTACGACCCGGAAAACAGTGATAAAAACACCCCAAGAATCATTTATTTTGGAATTAACTTGACTTTATAATACCCGAAGAAATATGAGACTAATCAATAATAAAGCAGGTATAGCCTGCATCATTGGATTTTCGATGTTAGCCAGTAGCTGTTCAGACTGGTTGGATCCCAAACCGCTGTCATTCTATACACCGGAAAACTCGTTTATCAATTATAACGGTTTGAAGACAGGAACCGATATGTTGAATCGCGACGTACGCTATTTTGACTTCTACCCCACTTCCGGTTCGGCAGACCCTTGTATCCTTTCCGAATACTTTTTCTCGGATATGAGTGTCAACGGACGTACAGATGCTGCCAACTCTCCGCAAGATTTGATTCGCCAGATCACTCCGAGCGCTTCATTGACAGGAAATGCCAGTCAGATTAATAACTTCTGGACATACCTTTACAAAGGTATTAAAGATGCAAATACTCTGCTGACCCGTTCAAAAACTGCAAAATTCGATAACGAACAGCAACGCTTGGAAATTGAAGGTCTGGCCTGCTTCCACCGCGCTTTCCGTTACTATCGCTTAGTAAACCAGTTTGGCGACATCCCGTTCATTACAGAGGAAGTTACTGCTCCCCGTTACGATTTCTACACTACTAAGCGTGAAGCTATTTTGCGCTATCTGAAGAAAGATCTGGAACGTACTGCTCCTGCCCTGTCCAATCAAGTATATATCGGCATGGTAACTCAGGCTGCTGCTTACCACCTGTTGACTAAAATTAACTTGGCTTTGGGTGAATTCGATGATGCTATCGAATCAGCCAATAAGGTGATTAATGACGGTGTGCATAGCCTGATGACCCAACGTTTCGGAGTAGACAAAGCAGATCCTACCAAAAATGTAGTTTGGGATTTACATCAGTCAGCTAACAAATCATTACCGGAAAATAAAGAGGTACTTTATATGGTACTCGACCGTTATGATGCCGGAGAAGATGTTCGTTCTGCTGCCGGATTGGAAATTAAACGCCAAGTATTGCCTTGGTACTCTAAAGATGGAGAAATAAAAACCCCGGACGGTAAAAACGGATTCACTGATAATAATGCAACAAAGAATCCTTACCTCGAAGAGTACGGACGCGGTGTATGTACTGCTCGTTCCACTTGGTATCATACTCATATGATCTGGACACCCGATAATACTGATTTACGTCATGCCAAAGGTAACTGGATCGAAATGACCGACTTGGTTTACAACAATCCGGAGTTAGAGAAAAGCAAATCTCCATGGTATGGAAAACCCCTGCAATTCAGAGACGACCAAGGCAATATATTGGTGAACGATACCATCCGTGACTGGGTGGGATGGCCACACTATAAAACCAATATCGCTGACCAGAAAGATAGCTGGTGGCGTGGTGGATGGGCCGACTGGTACGTCTTCCGTTTGGCAGAAACCTATCTGTTAAGAGCAGAAGCTTATGTTTGGAAAGGTGGAATGGACAATCTCCAGAAAGCTGCTGACGATGTAAACGAAGTACGTCGCAGAGCACAGGCATCTGAGTTTACAGCTAATGACATGACCATCCGTACTATATTGGACGAGAGAGCTCGTGAACTCTACTACGAGGAACCTCGTAAAACGGAGTTAACCCGTATCGCTTTCATCTATGCCAAGACAGGAAAAGTTGACGACAAAGGACGTACATACGATATGGAGCACTTTACCGAAAAGAATTTCTTTTATGATCACATCATGGACGTTACCGAATTCTATAATAAGGGCGTGAAGACTTCTGCAGGAAACTATTACACAATGGCTCCGCATCATGTATTGTGGCCAATTGCATTAAATGCCATTTCGACAAATGTGCAAGGACATATCAATCAAACTCCTGGATATACCGGTTCAGAAAACAATATAGAACCGCTGGATATCTCGTTTGATGAATAAACTATAAAAATCTATCTCTCTATGAATATTTAACCAGAATATCCTCGCGTCTCTTTTGTCGACCGGCATCAGGTCGCAGAGGATATTCTTTTTACACAAGTTTGTTAACGACACTTTAAATTCTCTTATAAATTTAACTTATTATGAAACACTTACTTACTACTCTTTCATTAGGGGCTTTGCTGCTTATGGGTGGGCCTACTACCGTACAAGCAGAGAAAGTCACCGTGCCATTAACAGAAGATGGTGCATGGTCTTTTAACTCTCAACCCAGTGCCGTTTATTACAACGGAAAAACTTATTTTACCTGGATTAGTTCCAGTAAAGCATTAATTGTTGCGTCTTACGATCACACAACAGGAGAAACCAAAGAAAAGGTTGTATCTACCGGTTATTCGGATGATTTCTCGTCTCCTGCTATTACAGTGAGAGGAAATGGACAGTTACTACTTTTCAGTTCAGACAATAAGAAAGAAAATGGCTTCTATAGTTGGTATTCCACCAATGCGGAAGACATTACAGAGTGGTCCAGTTCTCAAAAACAGACTGGATATGGAATCAGCTCCACTACTCCTCACATGATGGGAAATGATCTGGTCGTATTCTGGCGTTCAAAAAACAATATAGGTTACTCTCTCTTTACAAATGTAGCCGATAAAACCGGAAATTTACCTGCAGTTAAAACAAGAGCAGGATTTATCGGCTCTGATATCGGAAATGCATACGCAAAACGCGACGAAGTTCCACAAATGCGTACTTGCCAAGCTGCAGATGGCACTATACACATGGTGGTTACACACTTAGGTACTGGCCTGACTTATAAAAACAGCACGGTACATTATCTGAAGATTAATAAAAATGCCACAGGAGACAAATTAGAATTCAAAAAGGCGGATGGTACAGCGATTTCCGGTATGAATGTCACCGAGTCTAAAAGTAGTGAACTGGATGTTATTGCCAAAGGAGAGGATACCAACAAGGTATGGGCGTATGATATTGCACTCGATGCCAGCGGTAATCCGGTAGTATTGTACGATGCTTTCACAGCCGCAGAAGATGGTACTACAACAGGACACACCTACTATTATGCCCGCTGGAATGGAACTGCATGGGAAAGTACAGCAATTACCACCGGAGACGGAGTGCCTATGAGCGAATACAAAGCGGTTGAAGGAAATATTTTTAAAGCCAAATCCTACCAAGCCGGAGGTATCTGTTTCGGAGCAAATGATTTGAATACCGTTTACCTGTCAAAGAAGGCAGCCGAAGGTACTTTCGAAATCTACCGTTACGAAACCACAGATAATGGTGCTACCTGGGCAGAGAAGGAGGTCATTACTTCGGGAACTCCTGCAGGCGAACTGAATATCCGCCCGATAGCCATTAAAGATGCTCCTGCTGATGTATTCTGGATGCAGGGTATGTATGACAATCCTACTAACTATAAAACTTCCATCTCCTGTGCCGGAGAAGGAGTAGCAACTACCGGCATCTTCTTTGGACAGGACTCTTATGAATTCGTAGCCAACGAAACGACGAACCTTGACGTAAGATTTGCTCCTCTATTCGCTACAGACAAAGAGTATACGCTCGAATCAAGCAATACGGGAGTGGTAGAAATTACCGCAGATGGTAAAGTGCTTTGTAAAGCTACCGGTGAAGCAACAATCACAGCCAAATTGAAGAACAATGCTTCTGTAAGTACCACTTGCAAGGTTACAGTATTGGGAGAATCCGTCTATAAGACTTTCATCAATCGTATTATTACGGATGTTGTTGCAAGTAAAATCTCCACTATTGACCAACTCGATAAAAACGTAGCTTCTTATCTGACACAATTGCAAGACGACGGTTCATTCCCTGATATAGACTATGCATCTGATGCTCGCACAGACTGGCCGCCAATGCAACATCTTGACAGACTGCTCGCTATGGGATTGGCTTATACCCAAACCGAAAGCAAGTATTATGGCAATGATGAGCTGAAAGCTAAGATGGACTTAATGCTTACCTACTGGCATAGCAAACAGCCAAGTTCCAACAACTGGTATCAGAATCAAATCGGTGAACCGCAACGTATGGGACAGTACCTGATTGTTATGCAGAACTTAGGCAAAGAGAAAATCTCTGAAGACCTGTTCAATAAATCTATCGCCCGCTTGAAAAATAAAGGCGGAAGCCCCAGTTCTCAGACAGGAGCAAACCGTGTGGACGTAGCTTTGCACTGGATGTATCGCGCTTGCCTGACAGAAGATGACGACCTGATGCGTGAAGCAATGGATCAGATCTACTCTACCATTGAATATACTACTGGTGCAGAAGGTATCCAGTATGATAACTCATTTACTCAACACGGACACCAATTACATATCGGCGCATACGGTGATGTATTCCTGGATGGTATCACCAAGGCTTGCAGCTATGCAGCCGGCACTCGTTTTACAGTAACCGGACAACAGCTGGACATCCTGAGCAGTCTGGTAAATACGTATATAGGTACCATTCGTGGTGGATATATGTCATATAACGTAATCGGCCGTTCTTCTACCCGCCCCGGTGCAACCAAGAAGGGAACAGGCATCATCGAACGCATGATCGCATTAGATCCTGCCAATACCGATAAATATGAGAAAACCATCGCACGTATCAACGGAACTCAGCAACCGTCTTATGGCTTGGAACCCCGAAGCACACATTTCTTCCGTGGTGACTACACACTCCACCAGCGTCCGGAGTATACAGTAGACTTGCGCTTGGTTTCTACCCGTACGGCACGCAATGAATATTTGAAGGACAACGGCGAAGGTATCAAGCAGTACTTCATGTCGGATGGTTCTACCGCAATCATGGTAAAAGGAAACGAATACTATAACATCTTCCCGGTATGGAATTATGCGAAAGTACCTGGTGTAACTTGTCCGGAATTCACAGAAATACCGCAAGCCAGCACTTATATCAAGATGGGACAATCGGCATTTGCAGGTGGTGTTACAGACAGCCTGTGCAGTGTATCTGCTTACAAGTACATAGACAATGAATTTAATATAAACTCGTCGGCTAATAAGGCATGGTTCTTCTTCGACAAAGAGATTGTTTGTCTGGGCAACAGCATCAAGTCTGCTTCTGAATTCCAGGTGAACACAACTGTCAACCAGTGTTTGCTGGATGGCGATGTAGTGGTTTCTTCCAATGGTAGCGAATCTACCTTGCAGGCAGGAGATTACAATTACGAGGATAATCTGGACTGGGCATTCCACGGAAACGTAGGTTACTATTTCCCGCAGAAGGGCAAATTGCAACTGAACGCAGGTGAAAGAACCGGTAACTGGTATGACATCAACACCAACTATGCCGATGAAACAGTGAAGAACAATGTCTTTACTTTATCTTTCAACCATGGCACTCAACCAACTGACGGATCATATGCTTATATCATCGTTCCGGGCATCAGCAAGGATGATGCAAAGGCTTATAAGAGCGATAACGTCGAGATCATCATCAACACTGACTCTGTACAGGCTGTTTATCACAAAGAATTGAAAATGTACGGATTAGTATTCTACAAATCAGCAGGTTTCAGCAAACATGGCTTGACAGTGGAAGCTGACGCGGGCTGCGTAGTATTGGTGAAGGATGCCGATAAAGCAGAAACAGTAGTATATATCTCCGATCCGACAAATGGTAGCAGCCCGATCAACTTAGGCATCGAAACTCCGGCAGTGAAAGGCAGACGTCTTGTTACTTATCAGAGTGAAGCTCCTTATCAAGGCCGTTCTATGAAGTTCGTGGTGAATGAAAACACACCTGCCTCAACCGGTAGAGATGTTTTGGCAGACCGTTCTGCATGGACCATTACTACTTCTTTGGCAGGCCCGGCAGATGCAACTGTAGGAGGAGACGATCCTAAGAATATGATTGACGACAGTACCGTAACATCCTTCTTGTTTGTGAAACCGGGAAAGACTTTCTCTGGTATCGTAGCACCGGCAGATTATATTCCTTCGTTCACGATTGATATGCAGACTCCGCAGGAAATGGAATATTTCGTTTATCGCCACCGTGATTATAGCAATACTACAACAGGTCTGAGAGCCAATCGCATATCTTTCTATGGCAAGAACAATGAAGCGGATGAATTCACTCCCGTCCTGGAGAATATAACCCTGGATACTTCTGTAGCCGAAAATAAGATATTGTTGCCTAATAAAGTATCTTTCCGTTATATCAAAGTAACGATTACAGATTACGACAAAATTAACAGCAGCACCATCCAGGTTTCTGACTTTAACATCGGTAAGAAAACACTGATGGATATCCCGGAAAGCGGTGACCCGACTGGCATTACAGAAGTAAAAGCCGGCAACAGCGACTTTGCCGTATCAGTTTATCCGAATCCGGTGAAACAAGGAGAACAGGTACAGATCATCGCAGGTAATACTCAGGGTATCGAATTCAAGTTGTATGATACAACAGGTAACGTTCGGGCACAGGGTAATACCACAACGATTGATACAAACAATCTGTCACAAGGCATTTATATCCTGCATGTGATAGATAAAGCTGCCGGTCAGAGAGCCACAGCTAAGTTTATAGTACATTAATTCTTTCTTTTCAGATATCCGCAACAGCCTCCTTCCCCCAAAGGAGGTGTTGCGGATTTTTTTATACGCTAACACCCTCTATTTATGAAGAAAAACATATATGTATCAGGACTGCTCCTCCTATTCTCCTTAGGATGTAATGTAACAGTCGCCAACGGTAACCATACTCCTCCCAGCTACACAGACGTTGAAAGCCAGGTGAAACGGGTGGCAAGCTGGCAGATAGATAACTTCCGCTATTCGGCTTCAGGAAACCTGCACGACAATGGCATAGCCTCCTGGGCACATTCAGTATTATACATCGGCCTGTCCGAGTGGGCGACACTGAGAGAAGAAGAGAGCGGGGCCTATTGGGAGTGGTTGTCCGGTATCGGCACCCAAAGCAACTGGAAAATGAATGGCATTTATCCTTATCATGCAGATGAGTTCTGCATCGGTCAGTTCTTCGCTACCATGTATGGCAAACACAAACAAGATAAGATGATTGCCGGAACCCTGGAGCGTATGGAACGGGTGATGTCCGATACCCGTAATACTTCTATGAGCTACCGGAACAAGGAGGCATGGACGTGGTGTGATGCCCTGTTTATGGCACCGCCCTTGTATGCCCGGATGAGTGTTTTAAAGAATGATACCCGCTATTTTGAATTCATGGACAAAGAGTTCAGAAAAACCTACGACTACTTATTCGATAAAACCGAAAAGCTGTTTTATAGAGACGACAGCTATTTCAACAAGACGGAAGCCAACGGCAAAAAGGTATTTTGGGGCAGAGGTAACGGCTGGGCAATAGCCGGAATCGCCAATATTCTGAAATCACTGCCTGCGAATTCCGAATACAGAAATTATTACGAAAGTATCTTCCGTTCATTGGCACAAAGCCTCATCAAGTTGCAGGATGGAAAAGGAGCATGGCATGCCAGCTTACTGGACCCGGACAGCTATCCGGCACCCGAAACAAGTTGTACGGCTCTCATTACGTATGCCCTGATTTACGGACTGAACAACGGGCTGCTGACACAACAGGAAGCGTATGAACCTGCAATAAAAGCATGGAATGTATTGTGTGAAGCGATACACGAAAATGGAAAATTAGGCTGGGTACAACCTATCGGGCAGGACCCGAAGAATGTAACCAAAGATATGACAGCTACTTTCGGCGTAGGAGCTTTTTTACTGGCAGCTACCGAAATGTATAAGCTGACAAAAGGAGGCGGCACGGGGATAGAGGAAGAAGAAACGGACGAAGATCTCCTTTCCTACCCGGAAACAAGAGTTACCATCTACAATGAACAGGGAGTCAAAGTAGCTAACGAGTTATTGGGAGATCGTACTTGCCAAGCAATCATACAAAAGAATAATCTACCCAACGGACTGTATGTGATAGTTCTACGGAATGGTGATAAAAGGAAAGTCATCAAATACTTATACTGATCAATAATGAATCGAATCTATTTACGATTAGACGATGTACGATGTACGATTGGAATTACCCTTTTAAAAGCCTGTTTTTCAGCGATGCTAGAGACAGAGTAATTCCAATCGTACATCGTCTAATCGTAAATAGATCCAGTTTTGAACTTAATAACGTTTGTCATTGCTATCTATCTCTTTCTCCGGTATTGATAAAGCTCTATCTCGTAGAGTAACGTAGGAAGCCTCGGTGTGTAACATTGTTTTAGATGTACATGTAAAGCAGTACGACATGTGCATGTGGGACAGTACGACATGTGCATCTCATGCTGCTTTACATGTACATCTAAAACAAGACTGCACACCGGGGAAAGAAACGTTCCTTTCTGAGAAAGACAAAGTACAACACCGGATAACGGTAACAATGCCGTCTACGGATACTTCCTCCATCGAAAAGATAGGATCATAATCTTCGTCACTGTACGGTTTTGAGTGTATTTCACCACAGAGTAACACGGAGTTCCACAGAGTTTAAATCTTTTTTGAAACGCAGATTTTCGCAAAGGGAAACAAATCTAAGATAAAGAACTACAATCTTTTAATCTGTGTTTATGTGTTAATCCGCGTTTCATCAGATAAATAATACTTTGTGAAACTCTGTGCTACTCTGTGGTGAGTTCAGTTCATGTCCGATCAGTAATGAATCAATGAAAATTAAAGATACCAACATAGGGTAAACGCCATTTTTAGTGTCTAAAAAGAAAGTGGGTAGTAATACTAAATGATAGTCCCACAGTTAAAGTAGAATCATTAATTAAATCAATTTCATGAAAAAAGGTTTTATGGTCCTTGTTGCCTATCTGATCGGAACTGTAGCATCGGCACAGGTACCTTTCACAAAGGCAGCCACCAAAGAAGTGATGAAAAGAGTAGCCGATTGGCAGATAGCCAATCCCAACAACGGAGCTGAGCACGACGACTTGGACTGGACGCACGCAGCCCTCTACATGGGCATGATAGACTGGGCAGAAATAGCTGAACAGGAAGACGGTAACGATACCTACTACAAGTGGTTATTGAAAATAGGGCGGAAGAATCATTTCCAGGTAGGAAAATGGATGTACCACGCCGATTTCATTGCGGTGGGGCAACCCTTTATCGACTTATACAAGAAGTACAAACAGGAGAAAATGATCATGCCGGTAATGGCCCGCGCCAACTGGGTGGTAGAATATCCTGCCAAAACAACCCTGGAACTGGATTACGGAAAGTTAGAGACACTGGACCGCTGGGCATGGTGCGATGCCCTTTTCATGGCACCTCCCGTATATGCCAAACTCTATGCCCTCACGGGAGAGAAAAAATACATAAAGTTCATGAATAAAGAATACAAGGCTACTTACGACTACCTTTTCGATAAAGAGGAAAACTTATTTTACCGTGACCGCCGCTACTTCGGAAAAAAAGAAGCTAACGGAAAGAAGGTTTTCTGGGGACGTGGTAACGGTTGGGTACTCGGAGGTCTTGCCGAAATACTCCAGGCACTCCCTAAAAAAGACAAGAATCGTGACTTTTATGCAAAATTATTTGTTACTTTGTGCACACGTGTAGCAGAGTTACAGAGTCCGGATGGGTACTGGCATGCCAGCCTGCTCGACCCGGCTTCTTACCCTTCGCCCGAAACCAGTGCCACCGGCTTTATTGTCTATGCCCTGGCATATGGAGTGAACGAGGGATTGCTGGATAAAAACACCTTCGCGCCTGTTATCACAAAAGGTTGGCAGGCTATGCTGGATGCCGTAGCACCGGACGGCAAATTAGGTTATGTACAACCCATCGGAGCAGATCCGCGCAAAGTAACCCGCGATATGACCGAAGTGTACGGAGTCGGTGCATTTTTGTTGGCCGGCAATCAAATTTACAAGATGGCAAACTAATAATCATACTATACAGTGAAGAAACATATTTATATCTATTTATTGCTCATCGCTTGCTTATGCAGCTACACGTCTCTCTTGCACGCCCGTGAGACAATAAGTTTCAATCAAGGCTGGCTATTCAAAAAAGGCCCTTTTTCAAGTGAACCGGCAAAGGTTGTCTCCCAATGGAATTCCAAATGGGAGGAAGTGGAAATTCCCCACACCTGGAATGCTAAAGACATGCAGGTAAAAGTGAACTCCTTTTACGAAGGAACAGGATACTATAAAAAGAACTATTATGCGGACAAGAGTTTGCAGGGCAAACGAGTATTCTTACGATTTGAAGGAGTAGGAACCTGTACCGAAGTTTATGTAAACGGAAAACTGGTAGGTACACACAAAGGTGCGTATTCCGCTTTCGCCACAGAGATAGGAACAGCTCTAAAATATGGTGAAGATAACGAGATTCTTGTAAAAACTGATAATACGGCCCGCCCGGATGTTATCCCGGTCAATCACAGTCTTTTTGGAGTATATGGAGGCATGTATCGCCCCGTGTGGCTGATCGTTACGGAACAAAGTAACATAACAGTTATGGATTGTGCTTCGCCCGGTGTCTATATCACACAAAAAAATGTATCGCATCAATCGGCAGATATTACCGTAAAAGTGAAACTGGACAATGGTTGTCTGAAACCGGAATCTTTGGTACTTCAAAATACAATTTACACACAGGAGGGAAAGAAAGTAGCTTCTGACGATCAAGCCATTGAGCTTACTCCGCAAGGAACTCAAAGTTATTGCACTACTTTTAAACTCAAGAAACCTCATTTATGGCAAGGACGCAAAGACCCTTATTTATACAAAGTTGTTTCCCGTCTGTTGGCCGATGGTAAAGTGATTGATGAAGTGACCCAGCCATTGGGAGTACGCAAATACGAGATTATAGCCGGCAAAGGTTTCTATCTGAACGGAGAGAAATATCCGATGTATGGAGTGACAAGACATCAGGACTGGTGGGGCCTGGGAAGTGCTCTTAAAAATGAGCAACACGATTTTGACCTGGCTACTATCATGGATGTAGGAGCTACAACTGTTCGTTTTGCCCACTACCAACAATCCGATTATCTCTATTCCCGTTGTGATAGTCTTGGATTGATTATCTGGGCCGAAATACCTTTCGTTAATCGTGTAACCGGCTATGAAGCAGAAAACGCACAGACGCAATTGCGCGAACTGATCAGGCAGAGTTTCAATCATCCTTCCATTTACGTATGGGGACTCCATAATGAAGTATACCAACCACATGAATATACGGCTTCATTAACACAAGCCTTACATGATTTGGCTAAAACGGAAGATCCCGACAGGTATACAGTCTCAGTAAACGGATATGGGCATGCAGAACATCCTGTAAACCAAAACGCCGACATACAGGGGATGAACCGTTATTTCGGTTGGTACGAAAAGAAGGTTCAGGACATTAAGCCCTGGATAGAAAATATGGAAAAAGAGTATCCCTGGCAAAAGCTAATGCTTACGGAATACGGAGCAGATGCCAATATCGAGCACCAAACCGAATATTTAGGAGATGCCCTGAACTGGACCAAACCCTTCTATCCGGAAACCTTCCAGACAAAAACACACGAATATCAATGGAGCGTGATAGCCGAACATCCATCTATCATTGCTTCTTACCTTTGGAATACGTTTGATTTCGCTGTCCCGATGTGGGGACGCGGCGGAGTACCTGCACGTAATTTAAAAGGACTGGTTACTTTTGACCGGAAAATAAAAAAAGATTCTTACTTTTGGTACAAAGCTAATTGGAGTAAAGATCCGGTGCTGTATCTTACACAACGCAGAAACACCGAACGAGAGAAAAAAGTAACTTCCGTTACTATATATTCCAATATAGGTACTCCGAAAGTATATCTTAACGGTCAAGAGTTGAATGGCATACGAAAAGGATATACAGACGTACATTACGTCTTTGACGAAGTGACCTTGAATAATGGTAAAAATACATTAACAGCTATCGTCCGGTATAAAGGCAAAGAATACAAAGACGAGATTAAATGGAACTATACCGGTGAGAAAAAACGGGAAGCAGACTCCTATGTCAACAAAAGTGTACATGCCGGCTGGTAATACACAAAGTATCAAACTTGTTTTGACACATTTTTAAACTATAAATTATATATCATGAAAGGATTAAAGTTTTTATTATTGGGTGTCTGTGTAGCTTTTGCCGCATGCTCTGCCCAGTCACCATCCGTACAAGTATCGGACAAAGGAACCCACTGGAGCTGGGATAAAGGAACAATTGTAGTGGAGACTCCGGAACGCCCCGCAGGACAGACCAGTGTAATCGGGCTGACTACTCCGAAAATGGATGTCGTTCGCGTTGGTTTTGTAGGATTGGGCATGCGTGGCCCTGGTGCAGTAGAGCGTTTCACCCACATTCCGGGTACACAGATTGTAGCCCTTTGTGATTACGAACAGGAACGTGCTGAAAAATGTCAGCAATATCTGAAAAAAGCTTCTATGCCTAAAGCGGCTGTTTACTCGGGTGAAAAAGGATACGAAGAGTTGTGTAAACGTGACGATATAGACCTGGTTTATATTGCTACCGACTGGTTACACCACTTCCCTGTTGCTATCTGTGCTATGGAAAACGGTAAAAATGTAGCCATTGAAGTTCCTTCGGCTATGAATCTGGAAGAGTGCTGGGCATTGATTGACATGTCAGAAAAGACACGCAAGCACTGCATGATTCTGGAAAACTGCTGTTATGACTGGTTTGAAATGAATACATTGAATATGGCTCAACAAGGAGTATTCGGAGAAGTTCTCCGCGCCCAGGGTGCTTATATTCATAATCTGGAGCCATTCTGGGATCATTATTGGAAGAACGGAGAAGCTGATAAGTTAGGTTGGCGTCTGGATTATAATATGAAACACCGGGGTGATGTATACGCTACTCATGGCCTTGGCCCTGTAGCCCAGGCACTGGATATACACCGTGGAGACCGTATGAAAACACTGGTTGCCATGGATACCAAATCGGCAGTAGGCAAAGCACTGGTAGAAGAAAGAACCGGTGAGACCTGCAACAACTTCCGCAATGGTGACCACACTACAACACTCATCCGTACAGAGAATGGAAAAGTGATCGAAATACAGCACAATGTAATGACTCCGCAACCTTACAACCGTTTATATCAGCTTACGGGAACCAAAGGCTTTGCTAATAAATACCCGGTACAGGGTTATGCACTGGATGCCAAGCAAATGAGTGCTTCGGGAGTAGAACCCAAAGTGGACGATCTTAGTTCTCATAGCTTCCTGCCCAAAGATGAGATGGGTGCTTTAGTAGAGAAATACCAGCATCCTATTCTGAAGAAATATGGCGAAATGGCTAAAGAAGTAGGTGGACATGGCGGTATGGACTTCATCATGGACAGCCGTCTGGTATACTGTCTGCAAAATGGCTTGCCACTGGATATGGACGTATATGATATGGCAGAATGGTGTTGCCTGGCAGAACTGGGAGAATTGTCTATGGACAACAATTGTGCTGCAGTGGCTTTCCCTGACTTTACCCGTGGCGAATGGAATAAAGTACAAGGTTACAAGCACGCTTATGCCAGCCCTGAAGACGAAGCCGCCACTATGGAAAAGGCCAAAGCTTTCACAGAAAAACTGAAAGAACAGGGAGCCAAAGAGTGGGCTGAAGAGAAATAAAAGGAGTTTGTAGCTTCTAATCATAAAGAGAGCCATCTTCAATCTGTCGGACAGGTTGGAGATGGCTCTTCTTTTAATCGATAAGCATTACAAATACAAAAGATACACTAAGTATATTCTACCGTAGAGTATTCAGTAACCCGCTACAGGCATCTTCAAGCACATCAATCACATACTCAAAACCTTCAGCACCTCCATAATACGGATCGGGAACGTGATCGGCAGGAATACGGGTACAATATTCCGTCATGCGATGAATTTTCTTCTGCTCTTCCGGACCCGGGGCACGCTCTTTCAAATCATCAATGTTCCGGTCGTCCATTCCGATAATAAGATCGAAATCATAAAAATCTTCAGTACGTACCGGACGGGAACGGTGAACCAGATTATAACCACGACGGGCAGCATGAGCACGCATCCGGCTATCCGGCAACTCTCCCTGATGATAAGATAAAATGCCGGCAGAGTCTATCACAAACTCCTTTTCCAGACCAGCTTCTTTCAGAAGATGCAACATCACCCCTTCGGCTGTAGAGGAGCGGCATATATTACCGAGGCAAACAAACAATATTTTCTTCATAAATTCAGCAAGTTTAATTGATTAAGAGACAAGGGAACAAGAAACTGCGTCTATTTTTATGGTACACCATACTCCCACACTACAATGAGTTCAAAATCTCATTCGCCCTATTTACAGTTACAGCAGCAGGTGTCTCCGGGAAATCAGTCAGACGGAAAGCAGACAACATTTTCTCTATCTTTTTCCAGCCTGCTTTATTACCTTTCTCTAAAAATTCTTTACGCAGTAAAGTTATCTTTTCATGTGCCTGAATCCCTTCAACCAGCTTTTCGAACCGGATAGAACTACGCGCACCGGGATATACCAGATACGTATCCCCTCCTGCCCAGGTACGGAAACGAGAGTCGAGCAAGGGTTCGAGCGGCCAACTATTGTATGCCCAACGCAGATAACCATTCAAATGTTTCTGTGCTGAATAGAAACTCATCCAAGCAGCCTCGGCCGGATCAGAAAAGGTAAATGTATTGGGATAAGCCTCAGCACAAGAGGTATAATAAGTGGTCGGTTTATTCTCCGAAGCGCGGCGCATACGCACATCTACCGGAAACTCCTGTCCGATACTGATACAGTAATCATAAAGAGCCGGTTCAATCTCTGCATGATAATTACCTGCCAAAGATACTTTGAACTCCGGATCGGCTTTGCGAATCACTGCCAATGTCTTTTGCATCACTTCCATCGGACGTTCATCCATAGCAATCGTACAAATATCAAACCATCCTTTTTCCCGTAAATGTTTCGAAAAGGAAGATAACATAGCCACCCACATCTCTTCGTACTCTTTTTCTCCGGGAGCTGTCTTCACCGCTTGCAGCGTATTGGAAGCCTGGTCAAAATATTGAAATGAGAGTTCCCAGGGTACCATTGAATAACAATTTATCTGCCGGTTGATACCCGTACTCATCATAAACTCTACCCAACGGTCGAACACTGTATAATCAAAACTCCAGGTACCATCCGCTTTTTTCATCCAAGTCACCATTGTTTCAAAGAAATCTTCTGTCTGTCCGTTCCAGGGTTTGTGCATTATACTGGCAGTAATAATCTTCTGGCCGGCATCTGCCAACATCTTCATCAACGGCCGCATGGCATCCAGATGTTCCTGACTCCAAAGCGGTACCTGATAATAACGGGCCACAGCAAACGGATTTTGCCAAAGATCGAGATGGTAAGCCCATTGGGAAGGAACAGGCAATACCCGGTTGGACACCTGAATTTCTAACCGAAGCTTACCCAACAATTGTTCACCATCTTTAATCAGTAAATCTCCTTTATAAACTCCGGGAGCTACCGATTGCGGTATCTGACATTTTACCCAAACAGGTTGTGTAGACATTGGCAGAAGTTGCATATCCTGTATGGTATGATCTATTGGATCTGCCACCAATAAAGAATCAAATAAAGAATGATCGGGGCGATATCCGCAACCACCTTTCTTATCCTTATTCAGTTCATCCGTCATTACATAACGGACAAAGCCAAGGTTGCAGGCATCAGCAGGAATCAGGTCACCTTTGTTATTCTTCAAATCAGTGAGACTGCAATTCAACTCTTTTACCTCTCTACCTGTCCATACAACAGCCTGCGCATTTACTCTTTCACCACGCCAGGCACGCAACCGAAGGGTGTTTTGCTGTTTTAACCCCGGCACAGCATGTTTTGCATAATGTACATCTGTGGTTCCCCAGGAAGTGTGCGGAGATTTAACCGCAACCCATTCCTGCGCCGAGGGCTGCACCGGGTCCGGCAACTCTATATAAGAATTCACCGGGTAAGGAGCTTGCCCGGTCGGCACTCCACACTGGGTTGTTCCTTGCTGAGCAAAGGAGATTCCCGTGCCCAACATACAAGAAAATAAAAATACCGTAATTCGCTTCATAGTTTCTATTCTAAGGATAAATAAATATATAAATCTACATAGGATCGACATCGTAGTACACGATTAGTGATTTGAAACGCTCATCTTCAATCATTTCCCGCTGTACTTGCAGGAGTAACTCCCGCGCACGGCTCATAGGAGCATTATACTCTATCTTCACAACGATCTTCTTTATAAAAAAAGTCTGAATACGCCCCACCGGAGGTTTATCCGGGCCTAACACCCGTGCCCCGAATACCGAACGTAATTTCCCTGCCATTACATCAGCAGTTTGTTCCAGCATTGCTTCATTCCGGTTTTTCAGGTATACATAGACCAACCGGTAATAAGGAGGATAATGGAACATCTGTCTTTCGGCAAGCTGCCCGTCTACCATTTGTTCATAATCATTTGCCATCACCTGTGAGATAATAGGATGATCTATACTTTTGGTCTGCAATACAACACGGCCTTGCTTATTTCTTCTTCCGGCACGTCCGGACACTTGCGCCATCAACTGAAAAGCCCGTTCATAGGAACGAAAATCCGGATAATTCAACATAGTATCGGCATTCAGAATTCCCACCACACTGACATGATCAAAATCCAATCCCTTAGACACCATCTGTGTACCGATAAGAATATCCGTTTTTCCCTGTTCAAAGTCGGCAATAATCTTTTCATAAGCAGAACGGGTACGAGTGGTATCCAAATCCATACGCGCCACAGCTGCCTGGGGAAAAGCTATTTTTATATCATCTTCTATCTTCTCCGTACCAAATCCTCTATTGACCAGCTCTGTTCCATCACAGGCAGGACAGGAACGGGGCAACTGATAAGTATACCCACAATAATGGCAAGTCAGCTGATTGATACCTTTATGATAAGTCAGACTGACATCACAATTCTTACACTTAGGTACCCAGCCACAAGTGCGGCATTCAATCATCGGAGCAAACCCACGACGGTTCTGAAACAGAATAACCTGCTCTTTTTGCTCCAGTGCCTCACGTATGTATTGAAGAAGCAACGGAGAGAATTGCCCTACCATCCGCTTCTTACGATGCAATTCCTTTATATCAACGGGAATAATCTCCGGTAACCTGATTTCTTTATATCGCTCTTTCAACTCAACCAAACCGTATTTGCCAGTAGTAGCATTATACCAGGTTTCCACAGAAGGAGTAGCAGTACCCAATAAAACTTTCGCACCATACAAAGAGGACAAGACAATTGCCGTATTACGGGCATGGTAACGAGGTGCAGGGTCTTGCTGTTTATAGGTATTCTCATGTTCTTCATCCACTATCACCAACCCGAGGTTGCGAAATGGAAGAAAAACCGAAGAACGTACTCCCAATATTATATCATATCCTTCAGTACCCAATTGCTTTTGCCAGATTTCCACACGTTCCGCATCCGGAAACTTTGAATGGTAAATCCCCAAACGAGCTCCAAATACCCGTTTCAAGCGTTCGGTAATCTGAGTAGTAAGTGCTATTTCCGGCAACAGATACAGTACCTGTTTCCCCTGTCGGATCATTTCATTAATCAAATGAATATATACTTCTGTCTTTCCACTGGAAGTAACACCATGCAGCAAACAGACATTCTTATCCCGAAACCGCTCTGTTATCTCATCATATGCACGCTGTTGGTGTTCATTCAACGGATTGAGAGATACCACATCGTTGACCTGAACATTCAAACGCCCGATTTCATAAGGGTAGACCTCAAAGATCTTCTTCTCCACCAATCCATTCAGCACAGCGGGAGAAACACCGGAACGTTCCAGCAATTCTTTCTTAGACACCTCTCTCACAGGAGCATTACCTAAGACTCCCGAAAGCTCTACATATTTCATCAACAAGGCCAACTGCTTGGGCGCCCGGGAGAGAATGTCAAACAGAATATGCAGACGTCTTTCATCGGGAACACCTGCCAGACGAACACGAACCTCGATTTTGGGTTTATAAGTTCGTCGAAGTTCCTCCTTCACAAAAAGAGCCTCTTTATCAAGCAAAGATTTAATAACAGTAAGAATGTTTTTAATACCACTCTCCTTCTCCAGCTTGGTGACGCATTGCTCCGGTTCTTTAGACAATAAATCAAGAATGAGTTGCTCTTTCTCAGACAAACGTCCTTCCGCCTCAAAATCCGGATTATACTCTACAATTGTCTCGCTCTCGAGTTTAAGCCCTGAGGGCAGAGCAGCTTTGTAAACATCTCCCTGCGTACAGAGATAGTAATCCGCCAACCACTCCCAGAATTTAAACTGCACCGGCAGTAAAACAGGATCAGTATCAAGTATAGCAGATATTTCTTTTACTTCATACTCAACAGGGGCATAAAAATGTACATTACAAACAATAGCTGTATAAAACTTCTTCCGTCCGAAAGGAACCACAACCCGACACCCCGGCTGAATATTTTCCGCACCCTCATCGGGGAGAGAATACGTAAAGCTCCGGGGAAGCGGCAGTGGCAATATGACATCAACATATTTTTTCATTACGAGGACAAAGATAATGCAAACCGGGAGCAGAATAAAATGAACCCGTTCCTTTTTTATGCCAAGATGCAGTTTATCTCCGCTTTGGAGCAGAGATACAAAGCAGAGAAACGTATGAAAAGTGAGTTAAAGGGCTCAATTGACTACTTTAAACAAAAACGCGGATTAACGCAAATTTACACAGATTAAACATACTATCTGCGTAAATTTGCGTTAATCCGCGTTATATAATAATAGCTATTTTAGAAAAGATAAGCAGCAGAAATCTGCCAAGTCTTGGTTTTATAACTATCTGCTTTAAAGACACTATCAAAACCATCTTTCCATGTTATATCACCTGATTTTCCTAAAGGAATGTTATAGTTAAAACCTATCTGCAAATGCTTAATTAACTTCAAGCCGGCACCTACATTGACACCTACCATTGCACGTCTCTTGTCATAACCATTTTCATTGCCTTTGAAATCAAAATAAAAATCAGGACCTGCAGCGAGATAAATTCCCAGCAAACTTCCCAAACCTATATTATACTTCAGATTCACAGGAATATCCAATCCATATTGCTTTACAGCGTCGTTATCAGCCTTAATACCTTTCTGAGAGAACAACAGCGAACCATCGATTCCCAGTCCTACAACAGGAATTGTAAATTCAGCCATCGGGCCGATAAAGAAACCTGCCATATTATCTGATTTCAGAAGTTTATCATCAAAAGTCACTTTCGCAACATTCACACCACCTTTAACACCCCACTTAAGTTGTGCCTGAGCAGGCATAGCCATACCTATACATACAGCTACCAATAATGCACTTATAATTCTTTTCATAATCAAATTGTGTTTAAAATTCGGGACAAAGATATGTATTTAAAATTAAAAAACACAAATTAGGACTATTTTGTTCACCGTCTTTGTCTACGAACTGAAGCTTTAGGAGCAGCCGCCTCACGTTTAGAGCCTTGACGAGCACTGGAAGTACTCGTTGTTTTTTCACGCCCTTTCTTTTTTGAATTCGTTTTTACAGTTTCCTCAGGTTGAACAGCAGCTTCCTGTTCCACCGCTGTCTCTTCGGCAGCCGCTTTTGCAGTTTTCTTCGCAGAAACTTTTTCTTTGATAGCTGGTTTGACAACTGTAGAAAGTGTATCCGATCCATACAAATGTTTCTCAAAGCTAACCAGTTCTGTTTCTATCCTCTTCTGCTCCTTCATCATTGCACTATCGGTCTTACAATATTCGGCCAAAGGACGATTCTGTAAATTGGTAGTTTTATAGATCTCCCCGTTATATTGACGGGTAACAAAGAAATCATCCATACTACGGTTGGCCACATTATTAAAGTTGCTGGCCATCACCATAGCTCCATTCAAATAAGGAGCAATATCTTTATAGTTCACCCAAAACATAGGTAATTTTACCCGTTCCGAACTAAAATCTTCTGAGCGATGATATACCGGACAAAGAGCCGTTATCACCGAACCGTAAGTAGAAGAACGTTGGTCAAAATACCACACTTCCTTCACAAAATAACTCAATATATCACCAGAAGGTATATCACTGTTTTCTATAACCAATACGCTATCACGACGATCTTTCAGCTTTCTCTGTTCGTAATAGATACTGAAACGGTCAAGCACATCCTTGAACTTGATCTCATTATCAGCCGTCAATCGCTCTGTGCCATCCAACGTATACTCATACACCGGAATCTTCTTTTGCCCCAACAATTTAAAAATCAACGAGAAAAGATTCATTCTGTCTCCCATTGGTTCTACCGGATAATAAAGTGCTCCGTTCTCTTCTTTCGTCATATCCAATGTACGATAAATCTCACGTGTCCATACCACATCTTGCGGAAGTGATTTGGAACCAGGATATCTGGTCTGAGCACGGATAGAGAGTTCGTTGGCACTCTTATTCTCTTCCTGAGCAGCGCGGGCCCTCGGTTGTGCCCATGTGGGAAGTATCCCTAACAACATGGTAACTCCAACAGCTATAATAATTTTACGTTTCATCATTCGTAACTCGTAATTTGTAATTCGTTATTAATTCACTATCACTTCCAGTGTCGTTGGCAATGAACGTTCTACACCATCCGGCCCTTTAGCACGTACCCGTGAGATATAAAAGCGTTTTCCACGTGACAAGCGACGGAACATCTCTTTCTGCCGGGACGAGAAACTGGCACCGGATGAAACTTCCGGTACAGCATTACCCATATTATCAAAGAAAGTAGTTTCGAAGCCTAATACCTGGAAATTAATATTCAGCAGTCCATCATCAATGGCAGCAATAATACCGTCCGTATTCATCAGTACAGCTTTTGGCAAACCACTTCCGCCACGATAACGTTTCATATTACCATTGGCATCCTTATACTCTATAAACGGAGAAGGATCGGGCAATTGGCGCACCCGGTACGAATAATCGCCCATAACCTGTGTACGTCCATCTACTGTTGCCGTAACACGTATCACAGCTTCTTTTCCGATAGCTGTAGGACGTGCCACATAGCCACCGCCTACCCGTTGCAGTGTTCCATTGCCATTTGCAATACTTGCCTGTACCTGTCCGCTGGGAACCCCCGGTACGGAAATACTGATCGGGTTGTCATATCCGGCATACAACACATTCATCAAAGTAGCAGAAACAGTAGCAGAAGGCTCTACCACATGATATTTCTGAGAGAAATCACGACGCAATATATCGCCATTCCCCCGGTTTAATTCCATATACCCCTGAAGAGTAAACTCACCGGTAGTATTACAAACCGTCTCATAAAATCCATGAGCGTCTTCGGGCAATTGCTTATCACCAATGTAGATAGTAGGACGTTGGGTAGAGTCTACTGCCGCCAGAATAATCTGTGCACTCAATTTACCACCACGCACCACATTCTGCGAACTGGGAATGACGTAAGCATTAATCTGATTCACACGCACATCATGTACATCAATGTCTTTTGTCAATGTATGTAATACTTCACCTTCGGCATAACGTATATCGCTCTGCAGTTTTGTAAGCAGAGTAACTGCAGCAGCTACTGGAGTACCTTCAAAAAGACGGGGAATGTTCAGCGTAAGGTTATCGCTGATGATTTTCTTCTGTACCGGATCTTCTATCTGTGCCAGAATTTCGATTTTATATTTACTGATCCACGAAGCCAATTCTTTTCCTTTGCCCGTACGGGGGGAAAACATCACATAAGAAGCTGCTTCCAGGTCTTCCTGGCTTGATTCATTAATCTTCGCTTTCAGGTCTCCCACGAAAACATAGAGTGAGTCGGACATCCGCTTTACATGCATTGCTTTATCATACCACGGTCCCACCTTTTCAGGATTTTTCTCCATAGACTCCGCCAATGCATTGTACAGCGAACGGTTCTGTTCGGAGGAATTGGATGTAGTACGCGTCAGGCTTTCATCCACAAGGGTAAAGCCACGCAACACATCCGAGGAGACGTTGAGTGCCAGCAATGCCATAAGAACGATATACATAAGGTTTATCATCTTCTGGCGCGGTGTCTGTGATCCAAAGCTCATAATTGTTCTTTTTTATTTTGAAGTCATAGCCTGCAACATACGGGCATACACTTCGTTGAGTTCTTCAATCTGACGGGCCATTCTGCGAGTTTGTTCATGTACCTGGTCAATGGTTCCTATTTGTGTACTTACACTACGCAACTGCATTTCGTAAATAGCATTGATACCTGCAAGGTTTTTGCTCAACAGATTCATTTGTTCCGTATCCTGAGAAATAGTCTGTGCCTGTTCCGTACAACGGGAAAGCATTTCAGTCATCGCCTTCAACTGCTCCAGATAAGCAGCAGTAGCTTCTTCCATCTCCGGAGTAACAGGTGCATTATTCACCGGATCAGCAACAGACTGCACGGATGGCACCGGAGCACCTGCCTGTACAGGCCCACCACCTTGTACCACTACTATCGAAGGACTTCCGCCGGCTGTAGCTACATTCCCTCCGAGCATAGCACCTGTATTCACCGGCGTTGCTCCCTGCTGAGACATAGCATCACCTGCAACCACAGTCCCAGCGGGTATAGCACCCACTACCATTGAATCTCCTGTCTCCTCTTTCCGCTTTACGCCCGAAAGATCGAAAGCAGAAAGGAAGAATATCAATACCTCAGTACCCATCCCGGCAAACAACATAAAGTTGGCCCCCGGCAAGTGAGTTAATTTAAAGAGCGTGCCCATGATTACTACCGATGCTCCCCAGTTATAAGCGTAGTTCATGATTGTCTGTCCCTTGGGAGTAGACATAAAATCCTGTATTTTCTGCCGCAGACTTCTCTTATTATCTCTATTTGCCATAATTATCTTCCTTTCTTATTATAACCAACCTGTGTACGCACGCATCGGAAACCGATATAGGAACGCTGTTCGTTTTGATATTCTGAAGTTCGGGCATCCGAACGGATAAATGCATTGACATCTTTCCATGAACCACCACGAACTACTTTCTTCTTCATCCTGTAGGGATCTTCTATAGCAGCATTGTACCGCAAATCCGGATTGACGTCGCTCATTGACATCACGCCCGACTCTGTATATACTGTCGATGTCCATTCAGAGACATTACCTGCCATATCATAAAGTCCGTTCACATTGGGTGAATATGCCCCTACCCGGGTGGTAATCAGGTTACCGTCTTTCGTATAGTCTCCCTTACCAGGTTTGTAGTTAGCTTTGTAGCATCCCTTCTCATCTTTCGTCTCTTCGTCAGACCACGGGTATTTATTACCATCACGTCCGCGCGCTGCAAACTCCCATTCGGCTTCTGTCGGGAGGCGATAACGTTGTATGAACCGGGCTTGTCCTTTGAGTCCGGCAAGCAAATAATTGGTACGCCACACGCAGAAAGCATTTGCCTGTTCCCAGCTGATACCCACAATCGGATTGTCATTATAACTTGGATGATTGAAATACAGACGCATATATGACTCATGGTTCGCATTCGGGAAGTCATTTACCCAGCACGTTGTATCGGGATAGATATTAATGATGTAACTGTTCAGAAAATCCCATTCGCTGGAGAGCGGACGCGTAATCGTACGATTCACAATACGACCGTCATCATCAATGTAAGCCGTATCTTTAGAAATCATAATCACCTCATCCGGATTGGCAGGAATATCTGTATTCTTATTGCGTTCCGTAGGATTCAAACGGTTACGGCGCTTAGCAGCCTCCACATAGTCATAAACTTCATAGTAATAGTTCATTTGTGAAGCATCCAGCATCATCGTCCCATCCACCGGATGTTTCCTATAAACGCTCTGGATAGCCATCTGTTCATTTTCTGTGGCTTTTCTCCATGGAATAGGTTTCGACCAGTTAAGATAAGGTTTGATAGGATTACCTTCCCGGTCTTCCTCTATTTTATAAAGTTCATTGCCTCCGTATGCCGGATCAGCAAGACGTTCACGAATAATAGAATCGCGCACCCAATATACAAACTGTTTGTATTTGGCCACGGAAACCTCCGTCTCATCCATCCAGAAAGACTCCACCGATATTTCTTTTGTCGGTACGGGAGCCCCCCAAAGCGAATCCTGTTCTTCGGGGCCCATCTTCAGAGAACCTCGTTTTATCAGCACCATGCCATAAGGGGCGGGTTCGTTCCATGCCGTAGTACTGACACCTGTCACCTCTCCGCCAGGTGCGCCGGAGCCTCCTCCTACCATGCGTCCCATACACGAAGAAAGCAAAGCGACCAGCAACGTCACTGCTATACAGTTTTTACTTCTCATTCTTTTCTTCACAATTATAAGATTCGTATACTCTTATGTTTATTCTTACTTTTCTTAAATAAATTGATATCCATCGCATAACTTACTACCAGATCATGGCTCCCGTTTCCGATCCCAATCTTCGATGTATAAGCCTCGTAAGCATATCCTACTGTTATTCCACGAATCGTAGCTCCCAGACTGATTGTAACAGAAACTCCCGGCGAATAGGTGAGTCCACCAACAAATACTCTTTCGTTAAAAGTGTACAATACACGACCTGTCATATCGAGTCTTACCGAAGTTAAATTACTCTGTAATAAGAGCGATGGTTGTATGGAAACTAACGGATTACGAGTCTGAATATTGTATCCTCCCGTGAAATAAAGCATTGGATCAACCTTAAATTCATTGGTCGTACCGCTCTCTTGTGTCCCGAATTCTACGGTTGGTGAGGTTAAATGTTGCCCAGAAAAACCGACATAAAATTTCGGATGCGAATAAAATCCACCTATCCCCAAATCAAGCCCCATACCACTTTGTTGCTGGGTAGGAAAAGCCGGATCATCCTGTTGGTCTTCTCCGAGATAAATATTTGCAGGATCAAAAGAGACATTGATAAAGCCCACCTGTAAACCAATGCCCAACCTTCCTTTCCGTATCTGGTGCTTATAAGAATACTGCAACCAGACACGTTGATTTCTAAAGAGTCCGATACCCTCATTGAAAAAACCCGCTCCTACTCCATGCTTTTTATTGAACAGCGAAAAAGGCATGTCAGCCCCAAAATACATACTACGCGGAGCATGGGTGAAGTTCATCATTTGCATAGAATATGTACCGGAAATATTGAGTTTATCAGTCTGTCCTGCCCACGCAGGGTTATAAAAGCCCTTCAAATCCCAGTATTGAGTGAAGTGCACATCAAACTGCGCCTTGACTTTCAAAGAAGAGAACAAAGCCAGGGTAGTGAGGATACATATAAAAAGAAACCGGTTCATCAGTATAAAGAACTATAAAACCGAAAAAAAATTGTGCGGAAGGAGTAAATCAACTATTTTTCTGTTAATCAGATTTTCAGAAAACACGAAATTCGCATATCAAACCAATGAATGGGCAACAAAACAACCGGATTTTGTTAAATAAGAAACAACAAGAGAGCTAAAATCCTGCGTAAATCATGAAGTGCTGAAGTATAAAGAGACTTTACCGTATTAACGGAAATAGCCAGTTTGTCTGCCACCTCCTGATTAGTACTATTATGGTATAATTTCATCTCTACCACTCTGCGTTTCTGGGGTGAAAGTTCCCGAATGGCTTGTTGAACATCATCCAATCGTTTTTCTTTAAGTATTTTTATTTCTTTATCGCTGGAATCATCAATTACATGATTGACATAATCCTCTACATTTTCATGATAATGCTGCGACTTCAATATATTCAGCAAGTGATTTTTTGCAATAGTAAAAAGAAAGTTTCTGAAAGGTGTGTTTTTATCTTTAGTACGCCTTTTGTCCCAGATCCTAAAAAAGATATCCTGTAAAGCATCCTCCGCCAACTCTGCAGAATGCAGATAATGATAACACAGCACATAAACAGCCCGCCCATACTTTTTGTACAGGTGTGTAAACGCAAGCTGACTGTCATGTTCTTGCATTTGTTTTACTAAATAGTAATCATCGGGCAACATTTATGAGTCTGTATTATAATAAGAAAGAGTCACCGGAAAGACAATATCCTCCCGGTAAATCCTTCAATGTCACTATCTTTTATAAAATTCCAATGTCTTTGTTTCCTGATCTATTAAAGATTAGAAGATAGTTTGCAAGGCAAATAAAACATATTAGTGCTCTCCACATATACCACAACGGAACCCACATGGAAGGGTTTCCCATTGAAAGTACCCACAGACTTATTCGCCTGAACAGACAAAGTATTCTTCCCTTTTTTCACTGTTAAAACAGGAAAATGGGGATCTGTTTTATCAATACTCCATTTACAATCTGCAAAGACATCCGTATGTTTACTGAATAACTCGCGGGACAGCGCAGGCAAACTTTTATCAAAGCCGGAAACATCGGTCAGATAACGGTTAATCTCTATATTGGTATTAAGTCCCATAGGTACATCCCCCTTGGGATGGTAGCAAGCCAATATAACATCTTCCCCGGTATGCATTCCGGAAGTAAAACCAATGTAGTTATGCCGGTTGAGTATATTGCTCAATGCTCCGACAAGAGTCTGTTCGTCACTGGCTTTCATATAGTCCTGAGGTATTTGTTTCTGAACCGACACAAGCATGGCTACTTCATCATCGGTGATATCGATATTTGTATATCTCTTAACAATACCTTTGTAATCCTGAGATTGAGCTTTCTTAAGCAAATCACCCAAATGGCGGACACTGGCACGAACCTCGGATAAAGAATGAAACAAGGTATCAATGCTTGCTCTCGTACAATCATTCAAATCATATCTTCCGATAGAGAAACCACTATTGCCATGATCGGATAATATAACGACTGTAGTATTCCCATCTTGTTTAGCAAAGGTAATTGCAGAATGAATGGCCCGGTCGAAATCAAGATATTCGGTGATACACGCTGCCGGATCATGGGCATGGGCAGCCCAATCTACTTTACTCCCCTCCACCATTAAAAAGAATCCGTTGGGATTCTGAGACAACAGTTCAATCGCTTTTTCTGTCATTTCCTGTAAAGACGGTATTCGTGTCGTATCTGTATCAAGCACATATGGTAAGTCCATGTCTTCCCAAAGCGCCCATACTTTGCCCTCTTTATGCCTGCGGAATCCTTGCAGATCATTACACAAATAAGTCGTATTGGTACTCTGAAGATGTATTTTCATGTCATCAGTTATCAATGAATTTCCTCCTCCGAACATAACATCCAGATTCTGATAAATCATTTGTGAGCCGAGCTCGGTATAATTACTACGACGAGGTCCATGGGCAGAACAAGCAGCCGGAGTAGCATGTGGAAATTCCACAGTGACTACCAAACCGGCAGACCTACTTTTTAATATTTTTGCAGCCTCCAGAACGGTTGCCAAAGGTTGGTATGCCATTGTAGAATCAACCTCCAACAAATCATTTGCACCATCTGCCGGCGGATAAACAGATATATTCCCCGATTGTTGAGGCATCCCTGTCATATAGGCACTCATTGCCGGAGCTGAATCAACAATAGGAGCATTCGACGAATACGTCTTTACTAAACCACATAGCCAGGGGTCAATATATAGATTGCTGCCACCAAGCTGATTGTAAATCTGATACCAGCGGGCAGCCGATAATATATCAACCGAAGTACCATCAGTAAGCATCACAATGAGATTCTTTGTCGGTCTCACGACAGAACGATAATGTGCAGCACCATCGTCCTGTCCCATTACCAGCATTCCATTCAATGCCAGAACAAAATACAGAAGAAATCGCTTCCGTAGACTCAGTTTTAAATAATAAGACATCTTATAAACCTAAATTTATTATTAAATCACACATCATTCTTTTATAAATCGCAATACTTCCTGATGGGTAGCAGTACGTACTAATACTATATAGAATCCGGTTGGCAAAGCGGTACCAATATGTACACCCTTTTCATTAAAATTCTTTATCAGAACCACTCTTCCTGTCCTGTCATAAACATGGCAAGATGCTCCCACAGGTACCTTATCCGAATCCGCGACCAGCCAACCATCAACATAACTCAACAAATAACCATTCTCTTTTGTAGTAGAAATGCCCACATTTACACCACATTCGATCGCTCCAATGGTACTACTTCCCAAAACGGAACGTGCAGTTCCTATCTGGTCATACAATAAAAAGCTTTGAAGAGCACCATCATTATCCAGATCAATATGAAGCAATTCTTCACTCAACTGTCCGGTTGATAAAATATTAATAGAGTTTCCGGCAAACTCAGGATTTTTAATGCGGACATATGCACTATACGGCATCTGCTCCAGCTGAGCAGTAAACACCCCTTCGCTGACATCTCCTTCAAACAGGAGGTTAATAGCATTCAGACCATCGGATGGGGTGTAAGCCAGAATATCTGTAGCTCCAGATTTTATATTATTACTTTCGGGTGACGTATATACATTGTATTGAGACGTAAGTAGCGTTGCGTCGGCCGAGAAATAGATATCTCCACCTGTTGTTGCCGTAGAAAAATTACCAGCAATAACATTGTTATACAGATTCACATTACCTTTCCGGATATAAACAGCCGCACCATAGAAATTCGCTCCCAAACCACCATCCGGCTTTAAACACTCATTATAATTACCGGTAATCGTATTGTTTACAAGCGAAACGGTTGCACCGGAAGCTGCATATATGTAAATGCCGCCTCCCATGATAGAATTCATAATACCGCTTGCCACACGACAGGAATTATTGGCAAACGTATTATTTACCAAAGTTATTGTAGCAGCGGTACCAGCATCATCAAAACAGAAAGTTCCTTGTTGGGAAGCTGTATTCGTAACAAATGAGTTCGCATACATATAACCATTTGACGTACCACCCACATGTATAGCAGCACCCGATGTTGCCGTATTATCACTAAACAATGAATGCCTGATATCATACGGCCACAATGAAGAATCAATACGTATGGCACCTCCGGTTACAGCCCGGTTTGAAGTAAACCTGCAACCATCCAACAGCACTTTCCCCGTTGAATAAATACAGGCACCACAGCCACTAACATAGTTTTCTATAAAATCCGTATTGACAGCTTTCACCCCTAAACCCAATGCCTGTATAGCACCACCATTAACCGACAAGCTCTCATCGGAATAGAAATCACATATCGTAAAATTTTCAAGATGCAGAAAAGCCGGCGCATCCGCCACTATAAAATGCCGAGAGTTGTCTTCACAAGAACCATTTTGATTATAATCTCCGGATACAACAGTCTTTCCTATAATCCGGGTAAAGTTATCGTTATATCCACCTATAAAACTGAGCGTCTGGGGCAATACTAAACATTCATCACGGGTATTACCAATATAAAACTGACCTTCGGTCACACATATGGTATCACATTGCTGCGCAATGGTTGTAGCCTTTTGCAAAGTACGTAGTGGCTTATTAAGAGAGCCATCGTTATCATCATTCCCCTGAGTAGAAACATAAATACGGGGAGTTCTGTTAACCTCCTTAAGGCTAACCGTAATTTGTACCGGGAAGTGATCCGAAGGAGTCATTCCCCGTCCAAAATCTTCGTTTATCGTTGCATACGATCCCACATCGGCTTTACGGCAGTAAATATAATCAATACGCTGAGAACCGAAAGAGAGAGCCCAATTACTATAGGTACCTTCCTGTCCTGTCGGTTCAGTAGCCGATAAAAGACGACTGTCTCTAAAGAAAGCACCAAAGGTAGTATGCACCATTGTCTCTCCCGGAGATGAGTTGAAATCACCACAAATAAAACAAGGATAGTTCCCGGCTATCCCGAGCATTGTTTCTACATTGACACGAGCCCCCTCACGCCTGGCAATGGTGCCTGCATTGTCGAGATGCGTAGAGCAATAGTAGAATATTTCATCTGTCTGTTTATCCTGCAATTTTACCCATACCGAAACACGCCGGTAAGCGGCATCCCATGATATTACAGGTTTCTCAGGATCCTCTGAAAGAAAGAAACGTCCTTTATCCAGCAATGTATACCGGCTGGTACGCCAGGCAACTCCCACACCTTCGCCCACATCACTTAAAAGATGAGAATCACGCCCCCAATATTCCAGACCGTAATCTGGCAGAAGTGATTTCAGGTCATTGTACTGGACTTTTTTCATTTCCTGAATGCCTATAACATCGTACTCCTTACCGGTAATGATACGGGCAACATACTCTTTCCTATTCGTCCATGCCTTATCACCGGTATCCTTGTCGGAAAGTACCCGGATATTATAAGATCCCATCCGGTGAATATCTGCATGCAACGGAGCAAGTAGCAACAACAACAGACTCAATATGTAAATACATTTTTTCATATATGGTATTTTGAAAGTTATTTAGACAAACGTACCTTAATCTGCACCGGAATATGATCAGAAGGCATTAGTGCCCGACCGTAGTCCTTCACGATCGTTTTATAAGACAGGACCTCTGCTTTACGGCAGTACACATAATCTATCCGCTGGGTGGTAGGCTGATGTAACCAATTACAGTAGGTGCCTTCATAACCTTCCGGCTTCTTTTTTGAGACAATACGGCTATCTTCAAATTGCCCAGCAAACACCTCGTGAACAGCCGTTTCATGCGGTTCGGCATTCAAATCACCCACAATAAAAGCGGGAGTATCTCCGGCAACCTCCAATATCTTGCTGACATTCAGTCCGGCTCCTTTCATACGTGCCGTCTTACCCTCATTATCAAAATGCGTAGAACAGAAACAAAAAACATCACCTGTCCTTTTATCTTTGAGTTTCACATAAACCGATACACGTTTATAGGCAGCATCCCATGCAATCCCCGGCTCCCCGGGAGTCTCCGTCAAAAAGAAGTGTCCCTGTTCAAGAAGCGTATAACGGTCTTTCAAAAAAGCAACTCCTACTCCTTCCCCCTCACTGTCAGAAGCAGAGTTACGCCCCCAGGCAACTAACTCATAGTTGGGTAAAAGTGCCTCTAAATCCTGTTTCTGCCGACTGCCTGCAATTTCCTGAAAACCGATAACATCGTATTTATTGTCAATAACAGTTCTTGCAATATAACCCTTACGATTGTCCCAATCCTTTTCTCCCGTATCTTTGGAAGTCTGTATACGCAAATTGTAAGTACCCAACCGATAGGTATGCGCAGCCATGCCCATAAAGGGCATGACCAACGCAAATAACACTAATAAATGGATTCGTTTCATCTCAACACTTTATAAGTAACCCCATCTGTTTTTAGCAAATATACTCCTTTTGCCAAATCAGACAAATCAACCGTTTCCCCCTTCGTATCAAGAAGTAAAGAACCATTAATACCGAATACCCGGATATTGGTCGCCCCTTCAATGAAATAACGCCCCGGACTCAATTCTACAAGTCTCTTTATTTCTTTCGCAGTAATATTCAATCCGACTGTACCACTCACGTCAATGGCACCGATAGAAGAATTTACTTTTCTTACATAACCACGTTGGTCACGATTAAAAGCCACATCAACAGGACATTTCCATTGGGCAAAAATGCTTTGCAAATCGGTTAATGAAGCTCCAGCAGTATTGCTAACCGGCATAATAGTATAGGTACCTCCACCATTATCAGCCAGTTCGTTTGTACCGAACATATCAGCATATACATGTACATCAACAGGGGTACCGGGCTGATCGGTCGTTTTCCATACCGTATTCCAGACAGGGTCCTGATACTTTTTGGTTAAATCATAGAATGTACCTACATAATTATATCCTCCGGATATAAAATAGTTTTCAATGCCTTTGGTATAATTCTCTGTGTAGCACGTAGGATTTCGTTTATCTCCTACATCTTCAGGTCCCTCCAGTGAAATACTATTAGCAATATACAACACAGCCTCTTTCTCCATACGAATGGACGAACCATAACTGTTTGGTTTACCCAGGTCTATTTGTACACGGGTACATACATTATTAGCCAAAGTGGAAGATACAATACGAACCGTATCACCATCACTTACAGATATGCCTGCACCATTGCAATAAGCTTTATTATTGGCTATCGTAGAATTGATTATCCACATATTGCCATGCCTTATCTGAATAGCTGCCCCGTATTTTCCATCGGTGCTGTTATATTCCAGCACATTATCTGTAAGCTGACAGCGTTCGAGTACACAAAGGCTTTTACGACCACCATTCTCCGCACTTGCATTATCCACCAAAATAGCACCTCCTCTTGATTTTGCCTTATTATTCGTAAAAGCACAATCAATCAAATGTGTAAAGGAACCTACTGTAGTAAATCCCGCACCACCGTGAAAAGTAGACGTATTATCTCTGAAAGTACAATTCTTCAGTACAACATTCGACAAATTGGTATAAACGGAACCGGCTCCATAGTCTCCACCCTGATAATAAGCACACCTGAATTCAATTCCCTGCACAGTAACAGTATCGGTACTGTTTATAACCAGAAGGTTTTGGATATCTCCGGCATTGGGCATTCCGTCGTTATTACGATCACCGGAGAAAATTGTTGGTGTAGCCGAAGGATAGACAGGCAGTGTAGTATCAGTGCCTTTAAGATTACCAGCATATCCACCTATCAGTTTTACTCCCTGTGTGATGCGAAAATTCTCCGCATTCGAGTTTGGAATATAACTACCACCAGCCAAATGAAAGATATCTCCCGAAGTGGCAAGTTCATTAGCCAATAACATCTGAAAATCGGAGACACATAAGGCGCCTTCCCAACTATGCCCATCTCCAGCCGTTGTCACGATATCGGGGCGTACAAACCAATCTTCAGCGAAGACTTGCGAAACAAATAAAGTACTACATGCTACAAGTAGCATTTTCATTTTTTGTGTATTCATATCACTATTATTAAAAAGTTAATATATGGTTATAAATCTAATTTATCATCCCACCCGGGATTTTGTTTGAGTGTACCGTTGGTAAGAATACGGTCATTGACCGGTATAGGATATAGATAATCCCTATCTTCACGGAACGTGCGTCCACCCGAAGGGTTATCTACAGAGCCGTGTATCAGCAAACACCCATGAGTTTCCTGAGACAGCGTAATGTCTTTTCCTATCTGCAGATACTCAGCACCGAAGACCAAAGGACGGGTTGTTTTCCAGACCACAAGATCGGTCTTCCCATCTCCGTCAAGGTCATAAAGGCCTTCACCATTGAAACTCTGCCCATGAAAAGGTTGCATCAGGGCTGCCCCTTCCTTCCAGCGCATCAAATCAGAATATCGGAAACCCTCCAGCACAAGTTCAATATCCCGTTCACGCCGGATTTCTAATATAACACCCAGTTGATCACCCGGAATAACGTTGGGATAGAGCGCCTTCATATAGGTATCGGGATGAGCATTGGCATCTCCCAAATTGAGATGAGGCATACCTACACGGTCACGCAACCTATTGACAGAAATATCAATATCGTTCTGCGTAATGGTTCCCAGTTCGGCTTTAGCCTCCGCATAATTAAGATATACCTCCCCTAAACGGAATAAGGGCATGTCGCATTCCGAACTGTTGTATACATCGTACTTGCTCTCCATTGCATATTTGATAATCTGATACCCCGTAACGGATGTCTTCATCGAAAACTTCGACAGACTGGTTTCTCCCTTTCTCACATAAACACCCGGCTTAAATATCGTCTGACTCATACGAGGATCACGATCTGTCATTTCATCGTGCAAACTAAGCGTATCGTAACAGGATATATCAGTGAAACGTGAACCGTCAATAGTAAGATACTGGTTGACAAACCGTTTGGTAAATCCCGGGCTCCCCTGTGTAAAAGATACCGTATAACTCGTAGCATTGTGGAATAAACCTAACGACGCATTGTACCGGCGAGAAAGAATGACCTCTTTCGTATCAGAATGATTGCTTGCAAAAAGAGTACGATAGGGTTCCTCACCTGCTTTATAAAGCGTATAGCCTCTTTTATTCATCAGTTCAAGCGAAGCCTCGGCACATTTCTGTAACAATTCTTCTCCACTACCAATGCCATGATATTTACGGTAGGTTCCTTCAAACAAGCATACACGTGATTTTAAGGCTAAAGCCGTCCATTTATTAACCGTATAGGTAGTGGATTCTCCGGGCAACAATCTGATAGCATTGTCCAAATCTCCAATAATATTGCCGACAACCAACTCACGGCTATCACGAGATTTATTTAAAAGTTCGTCCTCGCTACTTCCTATAGGTTGATCATACCAAGGAACGTCTCCAAATCGCTTCACCTTATCAAAATAAAAGAAAGCTCTGAAAAAATAAGCAATGCCTTCATAATGATTACGCTCTTCCACATCATCGCATTGAGAACTATGCTGTAAAAAATAATTAATATGCCGTAACATATCCCATGTCCAATATTCATTACCACTGGTTATATTACGGGTACCCATTACTTCAGGAGGCAGATTTGTAGTGATCACTTCATCCGATAATTCTCCATACAGGTCCGAAGCGTCTGGCAATATCATATAAAACTGATCGGTATACAATTTTAGATCACTACCAGTGGCAAAGAATACTTTGGAGTTAGTAGAGTCTTTGGGATAACGGTCCAAACAATCGTCGCAAGCAGTAGAAATAAATAAGAGAGCGACTAACAGTGCAATATATGTATTTTTTATTTTCATGGCTGTTTTTTTATAATGTAATAGATACTCCAAAAGAGAAAGTCTTACTAAAATTGTAAGCTACACCCGTATTTTCATACCGTGTATCAGAAGAAGTGGCCTGTTCGGGATCTACATACTTAGAATGTTTCTTCAAAGGCGAAAAATAAAACAAGTTCTCACCCGAGAAATAAACACGTAAATCCTTTATGAAGCGTGGTAAAACAGGTATGGTATAACCGATTGTCAGATTCTTGAGCCGGAAGTAAGCTATATTCTGCAAATAACGGTCATTAGGCGAACCCAATGAATAATTGGTCTGCAATGCTTCATAGCCACGGGCGCGCGGAAAATAGGCACCAGTATTGGTTTCAGTCCATACTTCATCCATAAACTGAGTAGGAATAAAGCTACAATAAGGACGACTATACGGTCCCCAAAATGAAATCGCATTTCCTGCCGGATACCAGTCCTGATGTCCTATTCCCTGAAAGAATGCAGAAAAGTCAACCCCATTCCAGGAGGCTCCCAATTTAAAATTGTAAGCATAACGCGGCAGTGTATTACCTATGATTCTCTGGTCGCCGGGATTATCAACCGTGTTAGAGCCAATACTTATTTCATTATCACCATCAAGATCAAGGTATTTCACATCACCCGCACGCAATCCGCGCTCACCTACTGAAGTTATAATCTGTTGATTCAGATAACTCTGATCAACCGGGTAATTGGCAGCTTCTTCATCGCTAACGAAAAACCCGCCTACAGAAAAGCCCCATAACTCACCTAAAGTCTGTCCCACATAGTATTTACTAAGAAGTTTGGAGGGATTATTATAACGTGTCACTTTAGTGGTGTAGTCACTCACTCCGGCCGATATGGAATAATTCAGAAGTTTACCCGCTACAGCCAACCGGTCTTGCCAAGCTACACTTAGTTCCCAACCCCGGGTACGCATATCGGCAATATTCTGACGAGGGACCTGAGCACCATAAACCGATGGTAACTGCATCCCATCGCACAACATATTTTTCGTATCACGCATGTATACATCGGCAGTTATGTTAAGCCGGTTGCCGAAGAAACCCAGATCGATCCCCAAGTCATAGGTAGTAGCAGTCTCCCAGGTAAGGTCAGAAGCTTTCGGAGCATCTTCTACTGCTATATTGGCTTTTGATTCTCCATCAAAAGTATAATTGATTGTTCCACTGGTATCAATACTTTCTATATAAGTGTAATAATCGTCGACATTCTGATTACCCAAGCTACCTACCGACAAACGTACTTTGCAATTATCCCATACATTTTTCAAAGGTTTCCAGAATTCTTCTTCGCTGATGCGCCAGCCCAGAGAACCCGATGGTACAAATACCCAGCGATGCCCCCGTGCGAAACGCGATGAACCATCGGTACGCCCCGAAAGTTCTACCAGATATCGACCTTGATAATCGTAGTTGAGGCGCCCGAAGAATCCTAATGTAGCAGACTCTTTGATGCTGCCCTCTAAAACAGTAATCTCACCTGTAGCCAGATTGAAAGCATCCAGTTCATCACTCTTCAGATCAAGCTGACGCGCTTTCATATTGTTATTGCCATAACTTTCATATTGACTTCCGACCATGAATTTTAAATTATGGCTGTGATTAAAGCTGGCATCATAAGTAGTAAAAACATTTACATTATGATTCTGTACACGATAATGCTGTTCCTGATAATAATCCTGATTCTTTTCTGTGGTGAGCCACTGTACTTCACCTGCCTTTTCAGAATAAGGCACATTGGTTGAACGATTACGATATTCACGGTATCTGAACGAATAAGCATGTTCGGCTATCAGATTCAATCCCTTACAAATCTGAAAATCAAACCTGTTACTGGTAATCACCTCCCGATCATAATTTGTATTCCGGTGCTTATTGTGCAGCAACAAAGCACTCACACCATCCATAACGGTAGCCGTAGCATTTGAATTGGGATTGATGTACACAGCAGTGCCGTCGGGATTGGTAGCCGGAACACAAGCCAATGCATGGACATAAGACAAACGTAGTGTGTTCGCCATGGATGACATGCCGGGGAAGAAACGTTTAGACGTATAATAACTGGTATTATTAGAATACCTCAACCATGAGGTGGCTTGTACATTTATCTTTGAACGGATGGAATAGCTGTCATATTTATCATTATGCACATTCATAATACCGTCCTGATGAAAATAGCGACCGCTTATGTAATAATTTACTTTATTATTCCCTCCACTGATAGACAAATTATGTTCTTGTTGCGGACGATTCTTACGATACATATAATCGTACCAATCGAAATTAGCATAATATTTATAGCTGCCGTCGGGTTGTTGTACTACCCATGGACGTTCAGGATTCTCTGTTTTATCATTTACGCGTGCATAGAGTTCGTCATAATCTTCATCGGTATAATTGGTATAACCATATCCCTTGTAGGGATACATAAACAAGTCATTAATCTTTGCCGACCAATAACCGGTAGTAATATAATCGGTGGAGGTCGTATTTTGTGAAACCCCGAAACGATAAGAGTAGTTAATCTTCGCCACATCCTCGCTACCACTTTTGGTGGTTACCAAAACTACACCTGCCGAAGCTTTTGCACCATAAATGGCTGCTGCCGACGCATCTTTCAGAATTGATACGGATTCAATATCATTGGCATTTAACCGATTCAGACTCCCTTCAACACCATCAATCAGAATAAGAGGAGTAGCACCGCTTGTAAGCGACGATATACCACGTATGTTAATATTATAGCCTGCATCGGGAGATCCGCTGTTAAGGGTTAGGTTCAATCCGGGGTCGGTACCTTGCAAAGCCATGGCGGCCGATGCAACCGAACGATTATTCACATCTTTACTATTAACAACGCTAACAGCTCCCGTCAGATTTACCTTTTTCTGGGTTCCGTAACCCACCACAACAACTTCATTCAACTGCTCATTTTTCTCTTGCAATACAATATTCATATTGCTACCCGCCTTCACCTCTTTGGGCTGATAACCAATGTATGAAATCTGTAAAGAGGCATTCAAAGGAACCTCCATTGAAAATAGTCCGTCAAGATTTGTTACAGTAGCTATCCGGGCACCTTTTACCTGTATATTGGCACCAATAATCGGTTCGCCACCCGGATCTATAACCACTCCCTTTATTTTTATCTTCTTCTCGTCCGGGCTATCCGAAGATTTCTTTTCTTTCTGTTTCGGGAAAAGTAGTATTTCCTGTCCCTCTACTTTAAAATCTATATTAGTAGAGCTTAACATCTTCTCCAATGCTACCGATAGATCGGCATTCTTAACCGACAAGCTTACAAGAGTTTGCATATTCACTGTTTCCTGACTATAGGACACTTGCATATCAACGTACTTGCATATCTGCTCCATAGCGTGCTGCAAAGTGATTCCGGTAAAATCGAACGATACTTTGGGAACCTGTGCCTGAACGTAGAAACTGTAAAAAAGCAAGCCTGACGCAATAACAATCTTTTGAAATAGATTTCTCATAATATTAAAATTAACATGTTGCTTATTAGATTTATCTTGGGTATATACAATAGTGTCCGTCTGAAATTTGCTTTATACGGATAGGGGTTATCATTTCCATCCGCTTAAAAATATTGCCAAACTCTTCCTGTTTACTACGAAATGTATAACTATACTTCAATAATGAGTCATCAACCAGACTGATCGATATATTATATTTGCGTTCGAGTGTTTTTACAACATTACTAATAGAAGTATTAAAAAAGCTCAGATTACCTTCTTTCCAATCTGCACTATAGCCCTTTTCTTTGCTATTCACTATATTACAGTTTTGGCTTGTGACATCATATACGGCTGTTTTTCCTACTACAAGGTCGGCTTCATATTTAGAGTTTCCGGTAAGTTTTAGTTTTACTTTTCCGGTTTCGAGTGACACCGATGCCACGTTCTCATCCGCATAGTCGTGTACATTGAAAGTTGTTCCCAAAACCTCTACTTGCAGATGATTGGTTGTTACAATAAAGGGGTGTTCCGGTTTTTTAGTTACATCAAAGAAACCTTCACCTTCTATATTCACCTGCCGTGTTTTGCCTTTAAATTGCTTTGGATACGAAAGCTTGCTACCAGCATTCAGCCAGACACGTGAACCATCAGGTAAAGCCACTATGTACTTTTCACCATACGCAACTGTTATTTCGCGATACTCTTCAGAGATATCACCGGTGAAGTGAAATACGGAAAATACTCCTATCAGGAGAACTACGGCAGCAGCAATATTTAGTTTCCATCGACGTCTTATAACACGTTGACGTTCAATACGTACCAACACTTTCTCTAAACTACGATACAAAATAGAATCTTCGTCGGGACCAGGCTGAGTACTATCTACCAACTGATCAATACGTTCGATCGTTTTATCTATCGCGTCGTTCCACTTATCTATGTCGTCATTTTTATACTTCATGTCTTCGTTTTAAGTTGCTTTATATATAGAAGACAACGCCGCACCAAAAAGTATTAGACCAAAAACAAAAAAATCTCTTTACCTTAAAAAAAGATAAAGAAGATCCCAACATAAACCATACGTTCTTTACACCTAAACATACATATATATAGCATGTGACATATCAACTTCTTACATCAGCAAACAGTACTACTCTATTATAAAAACATCCGGATGTTCACATCAAGAACACCCGGATGTTTTATACAATAACATGGGGATGTTCTTTATAAGAACATCCCCATGTTGTGTTTGCTAAACTCAGTTATCCCGCATCCCGGAAAGCTATGATATGCTTGCAAAGAAGCCTATGGAATACACATGGAATAACGTATTGTCTTTATCTGCTATTCAACCTCATCCATAAAGCCTTATTTATTCGGCTTTATATCCAGCTTCACCGGTTTAATCATATTCTCCGGTTTCAAAATAGTATCGAGATCTTTCTTAGAGAGAATATCATGCTCCAACACCAGTTCATAGACACCCTTTCCGGTTTCAAGAGCCTCTTTGGCAATCTTCGTAGAGTTCTTGTAACCAATCACCGGATTGAGTGCAGTAACCACACCGATACTGTCGTGCACATGACGACGGCAGGTTTCTTCGTTGGCCGTGATACCATCAATGCACAAAGTACGCAAAGTATCAAATCCATTCATCAACAGATCGGCTGATTCAAAGCAACACTGTGCCATGACAGGCTCCATAGCATTCAGCTCCATTTGTGCAGCTTCACCACTCATGGCTACACAAAGATCATTACCTATCACTTTATAAGCTACCTGATTCATTACTTCAGGAATCACCGGATTTACCTTACCCGGCATAATAGACGAACCGGGTTGCATGGCGGGAAGGTTAATCTCACCCAATCCGCAACGCGGACCGGAAGCCAATAAACGCAGGTCATTACAAATCTTATTCATTTTGACGGCCACACGCCGCATTGCTGACGAATACCCTACCATAGAGGAAGTATCCGAAGTAGCCCCTACCAGATCATCGGCCAGTTTTATATTCAATCCGGTTATTTTCCGCAGGGCTTCAATGCATTTTTCCGCATACCCGGGCTCAGCCGTTATGCCGGTTCCGATAGCAGTAGCTCCCATATTTACCGTCAGAAAGTCCTGAGCTGCAAAATCCAGATTTTTAATTTCATCCCGAAGAATACTTGCAAAACCATTGAAAGTCTGCCCTAAAGTCATCGGTACGGCATCTTCCAGCTGAGTACGTCCCATTTTAATGATATGTGCAAACTCTCCGGCTTTCTTCTGGAAAGCTTCAATAAGTTCATTAAAATGTTTCATTAGTTTGAGATGAGTATAATACAGACCAATATGGATAGCTGTAGGATAAGCATCATTGGTAGATTGCGAACGGTTGACATGATCATTGGGCGAGCAATACTGATACTCTCCCCGCTTATGTCCCATCAACTCAAGAGCACGGTTGGCAATCACCTCATTGGCATTCATATTGGTAGTAGTACCGGCACCTCCCTGAATCATATCTACCGGAAACTGCTCGTGATGCTTACCTTCAAGAATTTCTTTACAGGCTTTCAGAATAACATCTGTTTGTTCTTTGGTCAGTAGATGAAGTTCATAGTTGGCAACCGCTGCTCCCATTTTAGTTATAGCAAGCGCATTTATGAACAAAGGATATTCATTGAGATGAAATTTGCTGATCTGAAAATTCTCAATGCCTCTTAATGTCTGTACACCATACAAAGCACTCTCCGGTACTTCACGACTTCCTATCAAATCACTTTCAGTACGGGTTTCTTTTGATAAATTCTGTTCCATAATATCTCTTTTTTAACAATGACGTTTTATGAGTTTCTGTTATAATAACCAAACCCGGCTCTTATTGTTTTAATAAATATGCGAAAACCATTCAACTTATTTTTTGTTGTTTTATCATATTAGCAGATTTCTGTTATCTTTACCCGACCTTAAAAAAAGAAAGATATGATTTTACAATTGGCATTTGTACTAACAGCTATTATTATCGGAGCTCGCTTAGGCGGCATCGGATTGGGAGTAATGGGAGGTGTCGGATTAGCGATACTTACCTTCGTATTCGGTCTGCAACCGACTGCGCCTCCTATTGATGTGATGTTGATGATTGCCGCTGTTATTTCGGCAGCCTCCTGTATGCAAGCGGCCGGAGGGCTCGACTACATGGTAAAATTAGCCGAAAAGCTGCTACGCAAAAACCCTTCACATGTCACGATCCTCAGCCCGATTGTGACGTATCTGTTCACTTTCGTTGCAGGAACAGGACACGTAGCCTATTCGGTCCTGCCGGTTATTGCAGAGGTTGCCACTGAAACCAAGATACGCCCGGAAAGGCCGCTCGGTATAGCTGTTATTGCATCGCAACAGGCTATTACGGCAAGTCCTATTTCTGCTGCTACAGTTGCTCTGTTGGGACTATTGGCCGGATTTGATATCACTCTGTTTGATATTCTGAAAATAACAATCCCGGCTACAATCATAGGTGTACTGGTAGGCGCTTTTTTCTCCATGCGGGTAGGTAAAGAACTGATAGACGATCCGGAATATCAAAAGCGCGTTGCAGAAGGAATGATAAAAGAGCACAAAGTGAAGATCAAAGATGTGCAGAACAAACGCCATGCGCTGGTTTCGGTACTCATTTTCATATTAGCTACCGTGTTTATTGTATTCTTCGGCTCATTTGAGGGAATGCGCCCTTCATTCCTTATCGACGGAGAAATCGTCACATTAGGCATGTCTTCCATCATAGAGATTGTCATGCTATCAGCCGCCGCCCTTATTCTATTGTTTACTAAGACTGACGGCCTCAAAGCTACACAAGGTTCTGTTTTCCCGGCAGGAATGCAAGCAGTAATCGCTATCTTCGGAATAGCATGGATGGGTGATACATTCCTCCAGGGGAATATGGGCGAACTAACCCAATCCATCGAAGGAGTTGTACGCGAAATGCCCTGGTTATTTGGTATCGCACTATTCGTCATGTCTATCCTGCTTTACAGCCAGGCTGCCACTGTACGTGCACTGATGCCACTGGGTATTGCACTGGGTATCTCACCCTATATGCTGATAGCCATGTTCCCGGCAGTGAATGGATATTTCTTCATTCCGAATTACCCTACCGTAGTAGCAGCTATCAATTTTGACCGTACGGGCACAACAAAAATAGGTAAATATGTGTTGAATCATTCCTTTATGATGCCCGGCATTGTATCTACGGTGGTAGCAATCGTACTGGGACTCTTATTCATACAATTTTATTAAACCGAAAATATTATTAACCTAAACAACCATTTAGTCATGAAAGAATTAAAAAAACTGAGTTTGATAGTAGTCTCGTTACTATTCTCCGTCACCCTGGCTTTTGCTGCGGGAAAACCTAATATCCATATTCTTGCTACGGGCGGAACCATTGCCGGAACAGGTACATCGGCCACTTCAACTAACTACACTGCCGGGCAAGTAGCGATCAGCACGCTGCTGGATGCAGTACCCGGATTGAACGACATAGCTAATGTAACCGGTGAACAGATTGTAAAAATCGGTTCGCAGGATATGAACGATGCGGTGTGGTTAACACTTGCAAAAAAGATAAACGAATTGCTGAGACGTCCGGATATAGACGGTATCGTCATCACCCACGGAACGGACACTATGGAGGAAACGGCCTATTTCCTTAACCTGACGGTGAAAAGCTTTAAACCCGTTGTACTGGTAGGCGCCATGCGTCCTTCCACTGCATTGAGTGCCGATGGTCCGTTGAATATATACAATGCCGTAGTTACTGCCGGTGCCAAAGAATCAAGTGGCAAGGGAGTATTGGTTGCAATGAACGGCCTTATCCTCGGAGCAGAAAGTGTACAAAAGATGAACACCATTGATGTACAGACTTTTCAGGCTCCTAACTCTGGTGCGTTGGGATACATCTTCAATGGAAAGGTATTCTACAATCAGTCACCTCTGAAAAAACATACAATGCAGTCCGTTTTTGATGTGACTTACCTGGAATCACTCCCCAAAGTAGGCATCGTTTATAGCTATTCAAATATCGAAGCTGATATGGTGGCTCCTTTACTGAGCAACGGATACAAAGGTATTATTCATGCCGGCGTAGGCAACGGAAATATCCACAAGAATATCTTCCCGATACTGACAGAAGCCCGCAAAAAGGGAATTCTGGTAGTCCGCTCTTCCAGAGTACCTACCGGCCCGACTACTCTGGACGCAGAGGTAGATGATGCCCAATATCAATTTGTTGCTTCTCAGGAGCTGAATCCGCAGAAAGCACGTGTGTTGTTAATGCTTGCATTGACAAAAACGAACGACTGGAAACAGATTCAGAAATACTTTAATGAATACTAAAAAATGAGTGATTAATGATTAGTGATAAGCGGCTACGCTTTTACGCCGCATGGCACCAATCACTTATCACTAATCACTAACCGCTAACTCACCGATCCGATTATGAAAAAAATAATGTTTATACTGCTCATCATGGGTAGTATCCAGGGGATATATGCCCAAAAGACAGAGAAGAGTAAGAAATTTATGGTTGATAAAACACTATTCGAAGAACTGACGGATGTCAAAAAGAAATCGGATAAGTTCAACCTCTATCTCAATATGCAGGGAAGCTTCGACGCGAACTTCCGGGACGGATTTGAAGAAGGTGCTTTCAAAATGCGCCAGCTCCGTATCGAGATGAAGGGAAATATCAATGACTGGCTTTCGTATCGCTATCGCCAGCGACTGAACCGCTCCAACGAAGGAGGTGGTATGATTGACAATATACCTACCTCAATAGACTACGCTGGAATAGGTATCAAGCTGAATGATCAGTTTAATCTCTTTGCCGGTAAGCAATGTGCTGCTTATGGGGGTATTGAATTCGACTTGAATCCGATAGACATCTACGAGTACAGTGACATGATTGAAAACATGAGTAACTTCATGACCGGATTGAACATCGGTTATAATCTTACTTCGACCCAACAACTCAATCTGCAGATATTGAACAGCCGCAACGGTTCATTCGACAGTACCTATGGTATCACAGAAAATGAAGAGGGGCAACGGCCTGATCTACGCTCCGGTAAATTACCACTGGTGTACACATTGAACTGGAATGGTAATTTCAATGATGTATTCAAGACCCGCTGGTCGGCCTCCGTCCTGAGTGAAGCTAAAAGTAAGAATATGTATTATTATGCATTGGGTAATGAACTGAACCTGGATAAGTTCAATATGTTCCTCGACTTTATGTATTCTCACGAAGATATAGACCGGAATGGAACAATCACCGGTATAGTAGGACGTCCGGACGGTCATAATGCTTTTGATGCCGGATACCTTTCTGTTGTAACCAAGCTGAACTATCGATTCTGCCCCAAATGGAATGCGTTTGTAAAAGGTATGTACGAAACAGCCTCTGTCACCAAAAGTACGGAAGGAATAGCCAGAGGTAATTATCGCACTTCCTGGGGCTACCTCACCGGTATAGAGTATTATCCGATGAAAACCAATCTGCACTTCTTCCTCACCTATGTGGGACGAACCTATAATTTCACTTCCCGTGCCAAAGTATTGGGACAAGAAGATTACAGTACCAACCGTGTATCCGTAGGATTTATCTGGCAGATGCCGGTATTTTGATATATTATAATTAATAAGAAAAATGCCCGATAGCTTATCACTATCGGGCATTTCTTATTTGTATCAGTCTGCTTTCAATCAATATTCCTCTTCATTAAAAAAGAAATCTTCCTTACTTGGATAATCCGGCCAAATATCTTCTATACTCTCATAGATTTCGCCCTCATCTTCCATTTCTTGCAGATTTTCTATCACTTCAAGAGGAGCTCCCGAACGCATGGCATAATCAATTAGTTCATCCTTAGTTGCCGGCCAAGGAGCATCTTCCAGTTTTGATGCTAATTCCAATGTCCAATACATAAGCTATAAGTATTTAAATTGTGAATATTAATCTTAGATTCTCATTTTTCGGCAAAAGTATAACAAAATATTTCACTTGCAACTATTATTCCAAAATATTTCTTCTTTTCCTTCGTTAAAATTGATTTTTCGTGATAAAACGAAGAAATAATCTGATAATCTGTTTACATAAGCCAACAAATCAGAAGAAATTGTACAGGTTTCGGATAAAGCAAGTATCCGACGCTCTGCACGACGGCAAACCGTACGGCAAATATGAGCAACAGCAGCACCAGTAGCACCTCCTGGCAACACAAAGGAGTGTAGAGGGGGAAGAATTTCGTCTGCAGCATCTATCTCATGTTCAATCTGCTCCACATCGTCAGGAATGATGATACTAACTCTATTTAGTTGAACTTTTTCCTGATCGGTAGCCAAATGAGAACCGACAGCAAACAATTTATTTTGAACTTTCTGCAGAAACGTCCTGTCACGTTCATCATTCAAGTACGTTATCAACAATCCAATATTTGAATTCAATTCGTCTATTGTGCCATAAGCTTCCAGACGGATATGAGTCTTCGGGACACGTGTGCCACCAATCAATCCGGTAGTACCCAGATCACCGGTCTTTGTATATACAAGGCTCTTTTTCATAATCTTTATTTTATGAGTGATTCTTTTCTATGGTTAACACACAAAGATAATCAGAAGTTGACTATATAGTGCTGTTTTATCTTTGTTTTATCAAAGAAAAGAATTCCCACGTCATAAAGATCAAATGTAATGCCTACTTTATCATCGGTTTTCAAGCGTTTCCAAAGCTGTTTCATCGCTCCGGAATAATGTATGCCACCGATAACAAAAACACTTTGCTGCGTAGAACGGGCCGCACAGATGCGAAATACCTCTTCTACAAAAGATGGATCCTTCGCCTTATGAATATAGAGGAGATCAACCGGCACACCTGCCTCCAGAAATAACTCGGAAAGCTCCGAAGCAAATGTATAATCGACCGTTGCTTTTCCGGATTGCAGATAGAGCGAGGAGGAGGAAGGTACGCCTGCGTCTACAATAGTATCGGGCTGTACTCTGTTGACCAAGCGGAACAGCAGCCGCTTCACTTTCCGGGATTCACTTTTCCAACCCTTACCGTGATTCCGTTTCTGTTTCTCCTCTTCCGCTTCCAGTTCTTTATAAGCATAGTAAGGTGTTTTCTCGTAAATGAGGCAAGTAATCAGCTCAAAAGCAAAGGGGGAATGTACTCCGTATCCGCAACGATGGCGAATGCGGGAAAGCCAGATAAAAGGACGTTTCAAAGTCAGTATAAGATTCATCGTTTGCTATATTGGAATTTTCATGCAAAGATATAGTTTTTTCGGCTCAGTTGTAATTCTTGGGGGATTAAGTTTTGTCAAGTCCCCTCATGCATATACCTTTGCTAGCCTAAAAAGGAAGAAGCTCATATCCACTACTCCTCTAAATGATGCCCTAAATGCTTTGATTTTAGCATTAAATGCTTCCGCTGCTGCATTTGTACTCCTGTTCACAAAGAAGTTCAAAATCCTTTCATAATGGTTCTCAATAGAGTTTGCCACTGTTGTGAATGTATCGTATCCATATTCTTCAATCTTATTATACCATAGTGCCAGCTTTGCTCTTGCTACATCCTTGTCATAGTTTGTGGAAAAGATCTTTCCCAACTCCAATGAGTAGTCTTAATATCTTCAAACTGCTTGAAAAGTAATTCTGCCCTGATTTTCTGGCTCTTGGTCCATTTATCAGGTGATTTAAATAATAAATATCTGCTTCTGGCTAATAATTGCCTGAGTGTATCTCCGTTTTCGAGTTCTTCTGCTTTATGTACTTCCCCCTTCTCTTTTGCCGCTTTCATGGCTTTATTCTCCTCTTTTATCACTTGCCATCTATATGTAATACGCAACTCTTGTACCGCTTCGTATACAAGTTTTTGTACATGAAACCTATCAATCACCTGCATGGCACGTGGAAAGCACGTTTTCGCAATCTTTTGCATGCTCCCTGCCATATCCAGTGTAATTTCTTTGACTTGATTACGCAGCTCCTGTGGCATCTTTGTAAGTACCGCAATGATATCATCGGCTTTAGTGCCCTGAATTACAGCTATAATAGAACCTTTCCTACCTCGCTTATCTCTATTTATTAAGATGGTATAAAGATCTCCCTTGCTCAAAGCCGTTTCGTCAATACATAGGCGATAACCCATATTCTTTGGATAAAGGATATACTCTTGGGCATGTGCTCTCTGATCCCAATTCTGGAAGTCACTCAGGTGATCTTTATATTGGCTTTGAAGCTGTTTGCCATCCATACAGTAATGCTCTGCTACACTTTGGCAGCTAACGGCGTGATTATCTAAGTAATTCTTTTAAAAAAGCACCGAACTCAGCGGTTATGCGAGTACCGGTGGCTACCAAACTCCAGTCACGACTATATGTCTGCCCTGTGGATGGATCTTCCCAGCGACGACGCTTGATACGTAAATAAACGGCTTTACCACGGATAGGGAAGTCCTGAACTTCAATCTCAGGGAGGAAACCTTTTGAGTGAAGATGTAGATCTGAGTACTCAGAAGGAATAGTGGCTTTCTCCTCTAAATAAAGAATAAAGCAAGTATCCTGAGAAACATGATTGACTAGGGTAAAGTAATCAAGGATTCCTGAAGGCAAGAACAAGCTTAAAGAAGCAACAGGATCAATCGTTTGGGAAGAGGATGTTTTCATGATGCAAAAATAAGAATTTTAACGCAATCCCCCAAGGTTTCAGACTGAGCCGTTTTTTCGTTTATCATCCAGCCTGAACCCCAATAGACTCTAAGCAAAAAAAATGAGCCGACTCGTTTGCAACCGGGCCGACTCATTTATTAAATCATTTAAAAGACCTTACTGTAATCTGAACGTCACAGGCACTGTGTATTTCACTCTGACCGCTTGGTTTCTCTGCATTCCGGGAGTCCATTTCGGCATAGCTTTAATAACACGAAGCGCTTCCTTATCCAGATAAGGGTCTACACTACGTACTACTACAGGGTCGGTAATTGTTCCATCTCTGTCAACAACAAACTGGATAATTACTTTTCCCTGAATCCCTTGTTCCTGAGGGACCACAGGATACTTAATGTTTTTGTTCAGGTATTGGAACAATGCTCCGTCTCCACCCGGAAACGCCGGCATCTTTTCAACAAGAACAAAAATTTCATTCTCGACTGGCTCGTTTTCTGGTTCTACCACAACCGGTTTGTATTTTATCACAACCGGGTCCCTTAGATCCTCAGAGCCTATAATCACTGCATCTGCTTCCAAATCGGTATCATCAACTATTTCGAGCAATTCTGCCACTTTCATAGCGGGTGGTGGAGGCGGTTCCAGCTTCTCTTCAGGATACGTAATAGGGAGAAGTGTCTCAACGAAAACGGGTTCATCGGCGAGCGAGCCGGTAGCAACTTTGATGTCATGTTGTGTCCATTCGAACGTAACGAACATGAAAGCAAGCACTACAACAAAACCCACAAGCAACCAAGTGCCGCGTTGGCTCTCAATCGCTGCTCTTTTGGATTTCTTTACTTCCATAAAAAATGAATTTAAGTAATTAATAATAGAAAATATATATAGTATATACTATCTCTTGCTCAGATTACTTAACGCGCTTTTTTATTTGTTGTGAATATAGCATTTTTACCGATAGGGTGTTCATTGTCAAATGATTATTTAAGAAATAAGTGCGTTATTTTCTTAAAATTAAGCTAAAAACAGTATCTTTGCCTCAGAGAATATAAACTTTTGATTTTATGGAGACAAAAAACAAAGCCTGGAAAACCCTCAGCAGTGAATATATCTTCCGTCGTCCCTGGCTTACCGTACGCCAGGATGAGTTCTTGCTACCCACAGGTAACCGTATTCCGGAGTATTATATTCTGGAATATCCGGATTGGGTAAATATGATTGCGATCACCCGCGACGGACGCTTTGTTTTTGTACGACAATACAGACCCGGAATTGCGCGAACATGTTATGAACTCTGCGCAGGAGTATGTGAGAAAGAAGATGACTCTCCACTCATTTCGGCACAACGTGAACTGCTGGAAGAGACAGGATACGGCAATGGAAACTGGCAGGAATATATGGTAATTTCTCCGAATCCCAGTACACATACCAATACCACATATTGCTTTTTAGCCACAGACGTGGAACTCATTTCATCGCAGCATCTCGAAGATACCGAAGATCTGACAGTACATCTGTTCACACTGGAAGAGGTGAAACAACTGTTACTGGACAACGAAATAATTCAATCATTACATGCTGCACCGCTTTGGAAGTACATAGCAGAACAACGACTTACCTGAAAACGCCTCAACGAATAGCAGATATGAAAAAAACAATCACGACACTCTTGCTCCTGTCACTCTCACTCCGTATGACGGGACAAATCGACTATCTGGAACCGATCAAAGACTACTCTAAGTATAAGAGTGAATTAAGCGGATATTATAGCAATGTACTCTCACTGCTGAGTACAGGACTGAGCAAAAAGCCCTACGCCTGTTATGCAGTGATCCCCTCCTTTTCGCCGGAATATACAGTATCAGCAGAAACAAAAAACGGTAAATATTATCTGATTTCAAATACATTGTCTCAAAATAGTTGGCAGGCTGAAAAAAGTACAATAAAAGTAAATACAAAATCTACAGAAATAAGCAAAACACTCTATCAGGCATTAGGCGAACTCCTGCAGATGGCTACTCTTCAAATTCAGGACATGGACGGCTCAACAACAGGACTGGATGGAACGACTTATTATTTTAGTACTACCAATGGTAAGGGAGAAGTTCTGACCGGAAAAAAATGGTCGCCGGACAGAGCCACATTAATGGGGCGCCTGGTACAGATCTATGAATCAGTCTATGCACTGTCGACAGGGAAAGCCATTCCGGAAAGTCTTATTATAAACGATGCCAGGATCTTATTAAAAGATTTGCAGGAGAGAAGTAAAGCCTTTCCCGATGAATATAAGCAACCTAAATACGCCGGAATCTTTCCTGCCGGTCTGTGGCAAAGCATAGAATCGGGCAGAGAGTTGGAGTCTGTTCCTGAATTTCCTGATTATACACCCGAGAGTTATACAGCGAAACATCTGATATACCCTCCAACCCTGTTAGCTAAAGCAGCAAAAGGATACGCCTTATGCCAATTCACAATCAACAGAGAGGGAGAGGTTATTAATGCACACATATTGAAATACTCCCATTCTGAGTTCGCAAACGAAGCGTTGAGAATTGTTAAGAGTATGCCTAAAGCGGTTCCGGCTATGTCTGAAGGTAGTCCGGTGGCATGTAACTATGTACTTTATATCCCTTTTCGTCCCACACTTGCCCGCCATTAACAAAAAGATAACGTAACGATAACAATGCGATAACATACTAATGAGTTTGAGTACCCTACCTTTGCAACATCAAAAGGAACAAAAACTTAAAAAAATAAATAGTATGAACGCAACAGTTATTCTTTCAGCAGTAATGGCAATGGCTACATCAGTAGCTTCTGTATCAAATTTCGCCTACAACAGTGAAATTAATAATGGTAAAGTAGAATCGCAAACCGTATACGAAGTACAAAACCAGAAGTATCTGCAGCCTCATCTAAAGTATAACTATACGTATGACGAGCAGAATCGCCTCATACAAAAAGAAGTGCTGAAATGGAATAAGCAAGCGCAAAAGTACGATAAAGACCGCTGCCTGACCATAACGTACGGTACTGACGAGACAGCCGTTGAATATGCCTCCTGGAATGCCAAAACAAACGCCTATTCAAATATTAAAGAAAAAGCTGTATATCGTGAAAATGCAATGGGAATGGCCGAAAACTATCAGAGTTATGCATGGAATGAGCGACAGAACGAATGGAACCTGGTAGTAGAACATGCTACACTCAATTGGGAAGAGGCACTACTAACGATGAAATAAAAAGATCCGGGAAAAAGACAATTTGTCATGATTTAAAAATATAAAATTACAGATCGTCTCGTTCCTCGTAGAGAAGCGACCCGTTCTTCTACGAGGAACGAGGCGATCTCCGTAGAGAAACGACCTGTTTCTCTACGGAGAAAAACAATGGTTAATAACACGCTATATATCAGCCTGTTACAAAACCAGTTATTTCACTGCAATTTGTCACAATACATTACCTCCACATTCCACTCATTCTCACCTCATGTTTAATGAATCTACGAGCGCGGATGCAACATATGAAGCGGACGAACAGAGTTATCACTGATCCGGAAAAGAAAGAAGTAAAGGTGCAAAAAAAGGAAACTTAAAAAATGACATTAAAAAGAAAATAGCTGTTCAACAATGACCAAACAAAAAAATAGTAACTTTGCAGATAATGTAAGCATTGGCAATAATAAATGAATGTATCTATGAAATTCCTACACATCAGCAGTTTATCACTCTTCTTGTTAAGTACCATAACGATGGAGGCTATGGCCCAGATCAACCAATTGGATCCACCTGTTATGGGTTGGAGTTCATGGAACACCTATCGTATTCATATCAACGAAGCGTTGATCAAGAAACAGGCCGATGCAATGGTCAGCCAAGGTTTGAAAGAAGCCGGCTATCTGTATGTAAATGTAGATGATGGTTTCTTTGGCTGGCGTGATGAAAACGGAAAGTTACAAACTCATCCCGAACGTTTCCCCAATGGCTTAAAGTGTGTAGCCGACTATATTCATTCCAAAGGTTTAAAAGCGGGCATTTATTCCGATGCCGGAAGTAATACCTGTGGTTCTATTTGGGACAAAGACCCCAATGGTGTTGGGGTAGGATTGTATGGACACGAAAAGCAGGATGCCGACCTGTTCTTCAACGAATGGGGCTTCGACTTTATCAAGATAGACTACTGTGGTGCAGGACAGTCATTGGCATTGGAAGAACAGAAGCGTTATACCGAAATTCGTCAGGCTATTGATGCGGTTTGTAACCGGAATATTTCATTAAACATCTGTCGCTGGGCATTTCCCGGGACATGGGCCAAAGACCTTGCCCGCTCATGGCGTATCAGTGCAGATATCACTCCCAAATGGGAATCCATCAAATATATTATCGGCAAAAACCTGTATTTATCTGCATATGCCGGAGGCGGACATTATAACGATATGGATATGCTGGAAATTGGTCGTGGGCTGAAACCGGAAGAAGAGGAAGTACACTTCGGTATGTGGTGTATCATGAGTTCACCGTTACTTATCGGTTGTGACCTAACAACAATCCCAAAATCTTCTCTGGAATTATTGAAAAACAGAGAACTCATTGCACTCAATCAAGATCCGTTAGGCTTGCAAGCCTATGTAGTACAACATAAGAATGGAGGGTATGTACTGACGAAAGATATGGAACAAAAACGAGGCAAGGTACGTGCAGTGGCATTCTATAATCCTTCTGACACAATTTGCTCTTTTTCGATACCAACAACACAACTCGAATTGGGAGGAAAAATAAAAGTACGTGATTTAATAAAACGCCAATCAGTCGGCACCGTTACCAATAAGTTGGTATACGAACTCCCCCCTCATAGCGTAAAAATACTTCGCCTGGAAGCCGAACAACGCCTGGAGCCTACCCATTATGAAGCAGAATGGGCATATCTGCCATGCTATAACGATTTGGCTATGCATCCCAGGAATATTCTCTATGCCCCACTCAAAGATGCATCAGGAGGCATGATTGTACGTTATCTGGGCGGACAGGCAGAAAATTATGCCGAATGGAACGAAGTATACAGTGAAAAAGGGGGACGGTATAAATTACATATTTCTTATGTCCCGGGTGCAGACCGCAAACTGGAAGTCGAAGTAAATGGCAAAAAAACGATACTAAAAGATCTACAAACCGATGACTCAAAAGGTATGGCAATCATCACATTACCTGTAGAATTAAAAGTCGGGAATAATGTAATACGTATGTGCAGCCCCTACTGCTGGGCACCGGATATAGATTGTTTCACGTTAGAGAAAGACATCTAAACAGGATTAAACCGTAAATAGTATCCTCACAACACATACTTCATCCCCAGATGAGTCTAATATAGCATAGTCCCCCACTTTGCTTATTTCCTTCAAATTCATACGGCAATAAGCATATAAAGAAGAAATAGCAATTTTTTCTCCTGACAATACCTTTCCCGCTAATTCATCTGTATTACCACCAAATTGTATCTTATGTTTTATTTCCACTTCTAAAAGCACTAAATATTACGAGGGATAGAAAAGAAAAAGCGGAGAGAGTTTTTCAACTTTCTCCGCTTCAGTACCCAGACCCGGTACAAGCCATAGAAATCATAGGAAAATAAAAGAACATATCTTCTTTATTATCAATCACTTGTATATTTCCTATTTTCTCTATTTTTGCCATATTTTGCCCATTTTCCGTTATTCAGTACACTTTTAGTACACTTTGAAATATCATTTTCTTTTGTACCTTTGCAATATCGGAAAACAAAAGAAAATCAACTATTTAGCGTAATCATCCGGTTATGGTACCTAAATCGGGATAAAACCTCTAAACAATGGCAAAGTTAGAAAATAAAACGAAAGAAAACCCCAAGTTAGAACAAAATAAGCTCTCGGATGGTAGAATTAGCCTTTACTTAGAGTATTATTTAGGTAGAGAGGAAAAGCCCGTATTAGATAAAAACGGCAATCAAGTGTACTATGATAGTGGAAAGATGCAAGGTAAGCCCAAGTTTGCAGTAAAGCACAACAGGCGAAAAGAAAACCTTAGTCTGTATCTGATAGATAAGCCCCGTACCCCTGCAGAACGTCAGCAGAACAAAGAAACGTTGGAGCTTGCTACAAAGATACGTGCGGAGCGTGAACAGGAGTTTAAAGAAAGTATGTTGGGCTATCGGTTAAAAAAAGATAGAACGGTCAATTTCTTAGACTATTTCCAAGCCTATATCAACAGTTATACCAAGAAAGATATTCGCATGGTACAAATTGCACTTAGCCGTTTTAAGGACTTCTTAAAAGAGCAATACCCCATGAATGAGTTTAGTATCAAACCGGAACTTATCACCAAAGAAATGATGGAGCAGTTTGTAGCCTACCTGCAATCCCGAAGTGTGGGTGAAGGGGCTAAAAGCATTTACCAGCGTTTCAAGAAAGTTATTCGATATGCGATTGACCACGATGTAATGTTGAAAGACCCATGCAAAAGTGTTACCTGCAAAGTGGATAGCCAAATGCTTCGGAAAGATGTTCTTTCTCCCGAAGAAATACAAAAGTTGGCGGCTTGCCATTATGACAACGAGAACCCGAATGTCAGACGTGCTTTTATCTTCTGCTTATACTGCGGTCTGCGTTTCTGTGATGTAAAAGACCTTACCTATAAGAATGTGGATTACGCTAATCGGTTATTGAAATTTGAGCAAAGTAAGACAAAGGGACATTCTGCCAGTAGTGGTGTAGTTATTCCCCTGAATGATGGTCTATTGTCTATCATTGGTGAAGCCCCGGCAGATAAAAACTGCTTGATATTCGATTTACCTACTTACGAAAGCTGCTGTAAATCAGTAAAACGTTGGGTAAAGAGAGCCGGAATAGACAAACATATAAGCTGGCATTGTGCCCGACATTCGTTTGCCGTGAACATTCTGAACAATGGGGCAAATATCAAAACCGTAGCCAGCCTTTTAGGGCATAGCGGATTGAAGCATACGGAGAAATACACCCGTGCGGTGGATAAATTGAAAGAGGAAGCAATAAACAGCTTGCCCGAACTAAAGTTTTAACCATAAAAGACTTATCTTTGTAACTATGAACTTTGAAGCATTAGTAAAACATATCAGCACGATACAGAACACGTTGCAGGCACAAGCCGCACACGCTGTAAACCTTGCCCTTACTTCCCGTAACTGGCTTATGGGGTGCTATATCGTGGAGTTTGAGCAGAACGGAGAAGACCGTGCCGCCTACGGTGAACAATTGTTGAAAAAACTGGAACAACGACTGAAAACAAAAGGTCTGAATGAACGTAGATTCCGTGAATTTAGGCGGCTGTACCTCGTTTATCCACAACTAAAAGAACCTGTTACACAATACATTGCATCACAAATTCAAATTCGGCAGTCATTGACCGCCGAATTCACTGAACCAATTCGGCGGTTGGTGACCGCCGAATCTGAAAATGGCGTTTGGAAACTATCAACAGAATACCCACAAACCGAAACGTGGATGATTCCGGCTGATAGATTATTCAACAGATTATCTTCCACCCATTTAAATACCATATCGGGAATTGAGAACCCGGTAAAACGTGCTTTCTATGAAATGGAAACCATGCGTGGCTGCTGGTCTGTAAAGGAGTTAGAGCGACAAATCGCATCTTTATATTACGAACGTAGCGGACTATCCAAAAACAAAGAAGCCCTCTCCGCTTTAGTCCAGCAACAAGCAACCTTATTACAACCTAAAGATGTTATCAATACCCCTGTTACTTTGGAGTTCTTAGGGTTGAATGAACGTGCATTAGTGACGGAAAACGATTTGGAACAATCCATTCTTGACAACTTGCAACGCTTCCTATTGGAAATGGGACATGGCTTCTGCTTTGAAGCCCGGCAAAAACGCATCTTGATTGATGAAGATTATTTCTTTGCCGACCTTGTGTTCTATCATCGTATTTTGAAATGTCATGTTATTGTAGAATTGAAGATAGACAAGTTCCACCATGAGTATGCTTCGCAACTAAATATGTATCTGAACTATTTCAAAGCGGAAGTGATGCAGCCGGATGATAATCCACCTATCGGTATTCTGCTTTGCACTGAAAAGGGAGATACATTAGTAAAGTATGCCACTGCCGGATTAGACCCAAATATCTTTGTACAGAAGTATAGGATAGAACTTCCAACAGAAGAAGAAATAAAAGAGTTCATTTCTTCCTCAAACTATGAGAGTTACAAACTTTAAAATTGGCGAAAAGAAAAGGTTATTTCTTCTTTCGCCAGCATATACTTTCAGTCAATAGAAATAAGTTTAGTTCGTTTTGGATATATATACAAAAGCACAAACTAAACTCACAATAAAGTGGATTAAAAAAAGAGAAGATGTTTTGATAAAGTCAGAAATCTATTTTTGCTTTTTGAGAGAACAACTCACGAAGTTATTCTATATTTTAATTGCAATTAGTTTATAGTATGGAAGATTTTAACTCACAATATGCCAACCATTCGAAATTAGAACAGCTAAAGCAGTTCATTTTGGAACATGGCACTTATATCGAACTCAAAAAGGGTGAACAATTCACTATTCAAGGCAAAGTGAATCATCGGGGGGCTTATATCGAACACGGCTTATTGAGATATACTCGTGTGGACGAAAAAGGGAATATACATATAGTAGGATATACTTTCTCTGGAGAATTTACAGGAAGTTTATGCACACTTATAGCACCTGATCAACCGTCATTAGTAACAATTGAAGCCGTTTGCGATACAAAGATTTGTTATATGCCCTATTCAAAAGTAGAGGAGTTCTTTGCTGCAAATGTAAAAATCATGCAACTAAAATGTACGCTTGTCGAACAATCATACTTGTTGATGTATCATAGATTGTTGGATATGTACTGTAAAACTACGGAAGAACTGTATCTTGATTTATTGAACAGATGCCCCGACATTCAAGAGTACATTACGTTGAAAGAAGTGGATTCTTTCTTACAAGTCACACCGGAAACAGTTAGTCGCATACGCCGCAAACTGGAGAAATAGCTTACAATAATGAAAGAATTTAATTCTTATCTCAACAATTTGGACTATTCCCTTGTAAAAGATTTATTTGCGAGAAAAGGGATATTGCGTACTTACCATAAGAAAGATTTCTTTATCCGACAAAATGAGGTGAAACGTTTTGCCGGTTGGGTGAAACATGGCACATTTCAATATACGCATATTGACGAAGAAGGAGAAGAACACATTGTAGGATATGCTTTTACCGATGAATTTGTATGTGACTATTCTTCTTTTATGAGAAGTTGTCTGTCAGCAGTAAGCATTCAAGCGTTAACAGACTGTTCTGTCTATGAAATATCACGCCATGATATTATAGAATGTTGGGAAACGAATATGGAAACTCAACGATTAGGAAGATATGTAGCTGAAAATCTATATGAAATGGTGTATGAACGATTGCTCGATTCGTATTGTACACCTGAAATACGATATCAAAGACTAATGAAACGTTGTCCTGACCTTAAAGATACTGTACCCTTGAAAAGCATAGCTTCTTTCTTAGGGGTTACTCCTGAAACAGTTAGCCGCATACGCCGCAAATTGGAGAAATAGCCAACTTTTTAACATTCATTATAAAGGGGTCTTGACAATTGTCAAGACCTTTTTTCTTTATTCTGCCGTATTTTGCCATTTTAAGAAATCAATGTTCAATTACTTAAAATAACAGCAAAATGAAGAAACTATTCACCATGTTTACAGTTTTCATGATTTTTCTATTTGCCATTTGCTTCTTGACAGCTTGCGAGAAGGAAACGCATGACGGTATAGACTATTTCAAATCAAAATGTACGGCAGAATTAAACGGTCTGCAACTCATCAACCAAACTCCTTTCCACTCTCCATTTAGTCCGGATAGCCCTCAAGCGACGCCTTACTTTCTTCACGACGAAGATGGCGCCTTCTTCATGAGTGATTTAGGCATCGACAGGAAAAGCATGGCTATCTATATGGTAAGGATAAACCTTTATGTCGATACGCCGGAAGTCTATCTGCACGAGGAACAGACAATCGAAAAAATAGAGATTGAATATATCGATCCCTCCATGATGCGTTGGGAATACCTCAATTATTGTCAAGACAACAAAGTGTCATACGCTTTGATAAACGGTGAAATCGTAAAGAAAGGAACGTTCCGGATTCTCTCCTGTGACAAGGAGCAAGGTCGGTATGAAGGTTCCTTTTCCTTAGTATTTAGCGAAGGTACGTTCAATGGAACTTTCTGGATTGAGTAAATAATCTCAAAAAACATAGATAAGTTTAACCGCTTGTCCATTTTTTGAAAAAAGAAGCTACATCGTAACGAAAGAGCAAAAACGCAAAGCTAATCCTGCTTTTTTTCACCAATTTTGGGATGCAGAGGTTTTGAAAGATTTAAATAAGGATAAATATTTTAGCACTTGAAATCGGATTATGAAGTACAAACATATAATTTTCGATATTGATGGAACAATGTTAGATTCTGCATACGCAGACCTCATGGCATTGCAAAAAGTTATTTGGGAGTTTCTAAATAAAAAATATGAAATTTCTGATTTATATTTTGCGTTAGGGATTCCAAGCGAAGTGGCATTAAAGCGATTAGGCTTCAAAGACGTAGCAATGGCAGGTAAACTATGGAATAGCTATACAAAAGAGTTGTCGCATACTATGAAGCTATTTGATGGTATAAAAGAGTTACTCATAGAACTTAGCGGTAAGGGAGTTGAACTTGGTATTATCACCTCGAAAAGTAGAAGTGAATATCTTAGTGACTTTATTCCATTTGGACTTGATTCATATTTTGACACAGTGATAACGGTAGAAGATAGCATATTGCCGAAGCCTTCCGCTGCACCTATGTTATCTTATCTGATAAAAACCGGAGTCAGTCCGCAAGACATAATTTATATCGGAGATACTCTGTATGATTGGGAGTGTGCAAAAAATGCCGGAGTGGATTTTGGTTTAGTGATGTGGGGAAACCCTCATGTTGAACAGATTGATACTATCTATTCTTTCAAAACTCCTGAGGAAATATTGAGTTTTTTAATTAGTGACAATCCAATATAGAAAAAACAGAAAAACAGAAAATAGCATTAGTGCTTTCCACCGGGGGAGTAAGATAATGAAAAAGATTGGTAAAATAATTCCGGATATAGTGATACGGTCATATACAAACAATTATAACATATTCCAGTTTAACGAAGCGGATGTACTTATCAAACAAGGCATTATTGCTGTACAAAAAAATAATAAAAAAGATAGTATATTGAATGGATAAGTTACAGTTGATTATTCTTTTATTTATTAATATATGAATCAATTATTACAACAGAGATTTTTCCAATTATTATCGGAATACTCACAGCACAAAGTTTCTGCATCCGAATTAGTAGAAGCGATTGAGGAATTGGCTACATGGGTAATCAATTTTAGTATCAATGAACAGGATTATAGCGTATTACTCCGCTATTTTTCTTTTGGCTTGCATCGTCTTAAATCGTATCGTGCACGGTTTGAGCAAGAAAAAAATGCCCTATTTACATCTTATAGATGAAGCGATAGGACTTTTAAACACTGAAATACGCCTTATTGAATGGCGCATCAAATACCCGGAACAACTACAGCAACGTACTAATAAGCAATCTCTTTCCCCTCTCTATCTTGCTGACAAAACAACTCTTATCAACATCATGGAAATGGTAAGCGGTCTGTTCCTCTCCAAAGACATCGTATATAAGAACGGAAAGCCTGCCTATTTGGTGGTTACTGGTGGTTGTCGTTATCAACCCTCCAAGATACAGCTTTAACCATTGTAAATCAGCAACTTGCAAATTCTTGTCTCGTGATACAAAATCAGCGAGGGACAAAAACGGGACAAAAACACGGAAAAATAAAGTCAAGAACACTTTGCCCGAAATATCCCTTGTTGAATACCTCTGTTTCATTTGCAAAGGTACAAATTTGTCCCTTGAAAAACGAGGGGAAATCCCTATTTCTCTCATTCACAACTCATTTTCCTACCATTGTACCCTAAATGTGGTTATTGCAAGCGATTTTGACCTCAAACAGCATGACTTGAGAAAATCGGGTGTTAAATTTTGTTTTGCACTCTGTTGGACATTTTCAAAAACGAGAACTGGCAATAGAACCAAAGATTTGCCACCCCTATTGTCCAATTCCTGACTTTGGGAGTGTTTGAACGATAAATATTTAAAGATGCTGAATTTCAGATGAGTGTCCGACCAATCTACCACGTTACAGCATGGTAAAATAGAACCAAAGAATTGAAAATCAGCACTTTTAATAAACCATAACGGCTGCTTGAATATCATTGGCAACTATATACCTTTGCAGCCGAAATCGATAACGAAATAAACAAAATATCAGAATTATGACAGAAAAGAACGCATTAAAGATGAACCTCGACCATGAGCGCAAGATAGTGGAGCTTTAGTCGAGAGTGAACAAGTTGGAAAACCTTTGCTATATGACAAAGGAAGTGTTGAACCTTGAAGAGGCATCCGCCTTTCTCGGCATTGCCAAGAGTACGCTCTACAAGATGACGCATCTTAACCAGTTGCCGTACTTCAAGCCTGCTGGCAAGCTCATCTTCTTTGAGAAGAAAGCCTTGCTTGACTGGGTGCGAGGAGCAAGAGCAATGTCGGAGGAGGAGATAAGACTGGAGGCTGCAAACCGTCTGAATGAAATGAACAATAGACCATAGCATCATGACGAAAGATGAACTTGTAAACAGTCTGCAAAAACGTGACCCTCTGTTGGCTAATGCGGTCAGCAATATGGTAGACTACATTTCCGACCGCTTTCCTGCCGCTTACCCAAGCAAGGAACAGACGGAATCCGTCAACGCTTACCTGCATTCAGTATTTGCAGACGGTGACGGAACCATGTCGGAAAGAAACTGTGAGCATCGAAGAATAGCATCACAGAAAATCACCATCAATGCCATACAAGTGCTTGATAGCCCTCAACTTGACCGACTGCAATGTGTGCTTGACCATATCGCATACGACAAGGAGTATTATATGCCAGAAAGAGGCTTCGGCATGAGGCGATAGTTTCTCTTTTCACCGCAGAGATTTTCCGCATGACAGTAACAAAACATTTACACAACTAATATCATACAACGATGAACAGTAATATTTTCAACAGCATTATCCTGAGTAACGAACAAGTAAACTATCTGATGGGTGGCACGGCTGGCATCAATCGCCTTTCATGCCTTTATCAACTCATTCAGATTGTGACACGACAGATTGAAACCTCAAATGAGGTTGGGGAATCCACAACAGAATTGTGGGAAGTGAACATATCTGAGGTGGCTCTATCCAAACTATGGAAGTGTGACCGAAAGACCGTCTCCAAGATGCTTGACCACATGAACAAATTGGGCATCCTTTCTTCTATACAGACAAGACGGGGAAGTGTTCACACTTTGCTCTGCATTTCAGCATGGATTGTTGATGGCAAGAAGTGTGTCAATCCTCACTATGTTCCCATCAACCAAAGAAGCAACTATGACAAGTCAATTTCTTCTGCTTCCACAACCGCATTCCCTAACAAGGAAGATCCACCCATCAAAAATGGCGGTACTTCTCCTACACAACTTGCCAACAGTTCCTTTTCTTCCCTAACTTCTGGAAATGGCGATAATGGCAAGGAGGAAGATGTTCCACCGCCAAGCGTTTCAGACATGGAACTGGAGGCAGAAGCCAGAAGGCAATTCTTCAAGGAACAGATGGAAGCAGAGGATGCCCCACAATTGCTGTTACTTGGGTAATTTGAGAACCGTTATACAATAAGTCTGTGAACATGTGCAGCCACAGTGCGTAGCGTGCATGTGCGTAAACTCTGATAGCAGTGCTATGCAAGAAATACCAATGTCATACAAACGCACTTCGTTTGTCCGTATGCCAATGGACTTCTTGAACGCTCGCAAGCTCGCATTGGGTTGCACACTTTTATAGAAGCAATACTTGGTATGAATAAGAAGAATATAGAAAAGGAGGCACCGAAATATACGAGCCGCCTAATAGTAAGGCTTACGCCACAGCTTCATAAGGAGATAGCGGAATATGCTGCTCTTTGCGGACTGACAACAAGCGCATACGCACGCAAGCGGTTGGAGGGCAAATATCCCAAACAACGCTTGACTGACAAAGAAATGGAGGCTTTGAACAGCCTATCGGATGCCAGGGGCGATATACAGAAATTGTTCGGCTTCCTCAAAGGTCGTCCGCTTACGGAACGTGAGAATATTCTCCGCAGCGAAATCTTCATGAAACGATGGAGAACAAGTGTAGAGGTAATCTTGAACCGCATGATTGAGATAGAGAAATACTTAACACAATAGAACATACGACATCTATGATAGCAAAAGCAAAGGTAATAAGTCATGGCACAAATGCCATACGTTACTCAGTAGATAAGGACAAGGCGGAGATTGTAAAGACCAATCTCTTGCCCGATGATATTTCCCCAACGGCAATGTGGGCAAGAATGCTTGCCTTGCAGAAGAAGTTTGAGGACAGGTTGAACCGTTATCATCCGCTCAAACGTAACATGATACGTATTGAAGTTTCCCCAACCTCGGATGAAACACAAGGGTGGACGATAGAGGACTGGCAGAGGTTGGCGGATGACTTTATCCGTGAGTTCGATGCTGTTGACCTTTCCGCCAAGTCGAAGCGCAAAAGTGCAAAGGCAACCAATCTCAAAGACAGCCAATATGTAGTTGCACTTCATCGTGACAGCAAGAGTGGCATTATGCACCTTCACATTGATGCAAACCGCATAGACATAAAGGGCAACGTGAACGATGCCCATTACATCTATGAGAGAGCAATGATGGCAGCATCCAAGACTGGACAACAACGAGGTTGGAAAGATGCACAAGAGGTGAGCCAACGAAACAAGGACATGATAGCGCAGGACTGCCTGTCAGTTTTAGCCAGGATGCCACGCTTTGATTGGGGACTATACACAAAATGCCTCACGCAAATAGGATATGATGTCAAACTACAATCCGACAGTAAAGGACAAGTGCGTGGGTATTCCATTAGGCGAGGAAACTCCATTTACAAGTCTTCTGAACTCGGCAAAGGGCGTTGTCTCATGCCGTCAAAGATAGAAAAGACTTGGGCAAAATTGCATCCGCAGGAATGGAAAAGGCCAATTGTTGGTTCGCTAAGGGGTGCAGAAAATGGACAACCGAAAAATGTTGTGTCAATGGCAAAGCCAATGCACACTATGGACAACACTTCCAAGATGCGACATTTCAACTTCTCCACAGACGAGTTCCATCATTACCCTGTGGATATTCCGCAACCATGTCTTGATGTCATAGACAAGAATATCGCCCTTGATGCAGACAATGTTTTTGCCAAGATTGAGGACGTGCAAAAGACAGCAATTCTTCTCTTTGCTGAATACATTGATGCTGCAACAACTATAGCTGCCCAGTCTGGAGGTGGCGGAGGTGGTGCAACCTCTGGTTGGGGACGAGACAAAGACGAGGATGAACTTTCGTGGGCGCATCGTTGTGCTATGATGGCTAACCGCTTATGCAGTCCACGCAAGAAACGGGGATATGACAGATAACAAAATACAACCATAAAAATTTTCATTATGGCAATAGGCAAAAGTAAACTCTCAGATATGGATTTTGGTTCTTTTAAGGACACGATTGACAAGAATATCGAAACCGATAAGGCTTCAGATAGGTTCGACCGACAACTGCAAGCATACAAGGAGGCTGGAGTAAAACTTGATGCAGCAAATAACAGTATCTCTGCAGCCAAGGATTCTTTGAACGAAGCCACTACCGCTTTCAATGAGGTTGTGGACGATGCAAATGCTGCTGTTCAACATCTCTTTGAAACTTTTGAAAAATTCCATGCCTTCACCTTCAAGGCTAAACTCTCCTCTGATGATTTGAACAAACTTTCTGAGCTCCAAAAGCAGATTGTTGTTGGTGGAACGCAATTATTGGAAGAACACAGAAATGAAACTAAGAAAATACTCTCCAGTCATTTCTATAATATGGCAAACAAAATGGCACAGAATGAGGGCGTATGGCTATCTAACATTTGGATGAAGACTTTGCTATGGATTTTCTTGCCATGCTTCATCTTTACTATTTCAACAATAGTCGTGTGGATCGTTTTGAAATGCAAGTGAAAGCGACAGTAAGTCGTCAGTTCCATCACCGTGTAAAGAACTGGCGACCTGTTGTTTGCCCGAACGACATTACCAAGTAATTACCTTATCAACAATCTCTTGTTGTTCTAGACTACTTCTTCGCAGATATATGCGAGTGGTTTCGATGCTTTTATGCCCCATGAGGTCAGCAAGTAATGCTATGTCATTGAATTTTTCCAAGAAATTCTTAGCATAGCGATGACGGAATGAATGCGGATAAACGGCACAGTTGCATAAGTCCGTGGCTTAAATTTGTAGTATAGGTATATATCTTCTTGTTTAATGCTTACTAGTGATGCGATATTATTCGCTTAACTATAGTTATATATTTGATATTTAATTATTTACAAGCGTTCTTTGTTTTTTGATTTGAAATTGATTGAGTAATTTTGCAGCCAAAACTGCAAGATTATGAACATCGGCAAATATATCTTTGCTCAAGTCATCGACTTCATACCTCGATACCAATTTGACAAGTTGGTGAAGAAGTACAAAGGTGACTGGCATGCAAAAGATTTATCCTGCTATAGCCAGTTGCTTCACCTGCTATTTGGTCAGATTACTGGTTGCGTATCCATCCGTGATATTTGTCTGTGCCTAGAGGCTCATGGAAGTAGCATATACCACTTGGGAATTCGCAAGTCTGTCAATCAATCCAATTTATGTCGTGCTAATGAGAAAAGAGACTATCGCATCTACGAAGGACTTGGCATGTATTTAATCAGTATCGTCCGACCAATGTATTCAAACACAAAGGTTACTGAGATAACAATAGACAATGTCCTCTATGCGCTTGACTCCACAACTATCTCAACAAGCATTGTTCTGGCTGCATGGGCATTGGGCAAGTATAGCAAAGGCGCAGTCAAAATGCACACACTGCTGGATCTTCGTGGAAGCATTCCTGCAAATATCCATATTACAGATGGGAAATGGCATGACAGCAATGAACTGGATGAGATTGTGCCTGAGGCATTTGCGTTCTATATGATGGACAAAGCATATGTTGATTTCATTGCTTTGTTTCGCTTTCATAAAGCCGGTGCATATTGGATAAGTCGTCCCAAAGATAATATGAGATACGAGGTCGTTAACCATCGTCTTGACTTTGATCCAAGTACAGGAATCTGTGGCGATTTTATCATAAAGCTGACTACCCATAAGTCGAAGAAACTCTACCCAGAACCAATCCGGATGGTTACTTACCATGACTCGGTAACAGGCAATGATGTGGAATTTATTACCAACAATTTTGAGATCAGTGCCATTGAGGTCACCAATCTATACCGTCATAGATGGGATATTGAGGTTTTCTTCAAGTGGATAAAGCAGAATATCGTAGTGAAGAACTTGTGGGGATATTCAGAGAATGCAGTACGTACTCATTTGTGGGTTGCTATTATTGCATATCTGATAATCGCCAAAATCAAGGCTGACTACAAAAGTCCGTATTCAATCACCGAGGTGGCTACCTTAATAAGGATCTCCGCACTAGAAAGGGTGGATTTGAGAGACCTCATAACTAAGCCAAAGGACTCAATCATTCAAAACCAATTCGCATCCGTTGTCTGTGGTTATCGTGTGAACGAACTCCCTATACGGGAAAAGCAGCCTAGCCACGACTTTCACCGTAGGCACAGCCTTGCGTCCGCACTTCAGTCTCTCCATCAGAATGAAGTTGGTTGAACGTTCCGTAAGCGTGACAATGGCGTGGCCGTAAGAATCCACGATGGTATCCATCTCCCAATCGCCGAAGCGTGTGCCGTCCGCCTCCTTGGGACGGTCGTGGATGCTTGTGCGATTGGCTATGTTTGTGGCCTTGGTGGGGCGTGTCGCCTTGACTCTCTTGGTATACTTAAGCTCATGCGGCATATGTTTCGCAAGACGTCCGCTGGCGTCTGCATGCACGTGGTTGTAGATGGTCTGTATTGCGATATGAATACCCTCCTTGCGCAAGACGCCGGCAATCTGCGATGGTGACCAGTCCTCTTCCTCTATCATTTGCTCGATACGCCACCATAATTCCGCCGGCTTGCGGTGATTGCCCTCCAGCCCGTGCTTGCGCGCTTCCGCCTTGCGTTGGGCTGTGCGCCACACGTATTCGCCGTTGGTGTTGCTGTTGCGTCTGATCTCTCGAAGCACAGTGGACGCGGACACCTCGATTTCGCGAGATATTCTACTTATGCTCCACTTCCTTTTTATTCCCAGGTATATTTCGTACCTTTGTTCTGAGGTTAATTGATTGTACATAGCAATACAAGAATAATTAATCTTTGGGAGACTTCGGTCTCCTTTTTTTGTTTGTATTGCTGTCAGACGTTCTTGGGGGCTTTGCGCCCCCGCCACTTAGGCTTCCCCCGCAGTGTTTTTCATAGTTTTACCCCGAAAATCGTTGCACTTCTATTTGGACACTGCAGCGTTCCCTCCGTCTTGCCCCCTTCTTGGTTTCTGCCGGCCATCTCCCTGAGAAATAAAATATCAGCTCCGTTAATAGGACCAGATATTACCAGAGAGGTTGTGGTATACTTTTCTGCCCCGGATATTTTCTCGGAAAGTTTTCCGGGAGTTTCCAATATCACCGTTTTCTGTGCATAAGCCACACAGCAAAGCAAAGATAACGCTATTACCGTCAGGCCTTTTCTGAATGTAAAGATTTGCATAGTTCTTTTTTTATTTGATTAATAAATCGGATTCGTATATACCTTTTTTTCCTAGCGAAGAATTGGTAAAGATATGGAAAATATTGTCTTATTTCTTCTCGTAAGGTATGACAATCTTGAAACCCCGACCACGAAGCACAACATCTTTTTCCCTCACCTCTTCTACGTATAATTTACAATTGCCCTCTTTCAATCCGCTACTTGCGAACTCATCAGGATAAAGCATCGAGAACGAGACATCAATATGTGTTCCAGCCACGGGATTGACAACAGCAGGTGTTATCTTCAAAACCTTCCGGGAAGAATATGGGTGCGCACCGTTGCAGAGCCACACTCCCACACCGGGACGCCGCACGGCCATCACCGTGTTCATCTGCTCGTAAAGACTGTGCGAAGTGGTGCCATAGATGCCCACGCGACCGGCCGTACCATCGCAGCGCACAACGACTTTCAGAGTCTTCTCTTTCTTGTCTTGCGAGATGACCCGTATCATCGCCTCACCCTCGTAATAGGCTTGAATTTCCAAGATGTTGGTCTTTGCGTTCCACTTCGCATTGATTACTTTGTCCGAGTCTTCTATCTTCAAGTCGACGATGTCTCCCCCACCGTTCAAGCTCACGAACTTACTTTCATCACGAGGATAAAGTCTTATTTCCGACTGGCTGATACTGAGTTCAGGAACCACCACGTTGATTTCCACACGCTTTTTGAAGTCGCCAGAAATGATGGTGGCATAGGTTCGTCCCTCCCATATCCCACTGATGCGCAAGGTATCTTTGCTGATCTTGACCTCCGCGACTTTCGAGTCGGCAACATTGGCCATATATTTTCCAGTTCCCCCGCTGAGAATAATGGTTCGGGTAGACAGCTTATTGAGCGAAACCTCGGTGATGTTGTCAGTTCCCAAGCGGATGTCCTTCTTTTCCTGTACGTTGTCGCTGTCGCATGCAGCAAACACGATGCCGCAACATAGCAGCAAATAAAAAAGTATTTGTTTCATCGTTTTTCTAATCCACATTCAATTTGTATTCTATATCCCATTTGCGTTCAGGCGTCTCTGTGATTTCGATTTGCAGGATATGCTGCCCCTTGCCCGTGAAGATAATGCTACCATTAACAGGCGTCACAGGCATTCCGTCTACCCTGTATATGATTTTGGCGTCGGGATCGGCCAAATCGTGATAGAACAGCCGCAGTGTGCGGGGACAGGTTCCGACCTCACGCACTGTGTACAAATAAGGAACGCGATCTTCCTTGTCAATGCCCGTATTCATCCGTTGGGTCTGTTGCGTGAGCGGAGCAGAAGGAGCCGATATATCCGACCCCTTGACAGAACACACGCTGAACTGATAGGATTTGCCCGGTTCGAGTCGCTCGACGATATAGGATGTCCCTTCTGTAGTAGCCACTTTTTCTCCATTCATTATGATTTGATAGCTTACATTTTCTTCGGCAATGGCATTCCACGACAGCTCCATTTCTCGCTGCTGCGGTCTGACCACGACATTGGAAGGCGCTTCGAGCGCCGCTGAGGGTTTCCCCTCTTTGGTCTGCACGAATGAGATGTCGTCGATAAGAATGCAACCGCCGGATTCTGCCGACTTGTAATCGTTTTCAATATAGAGGCCCACTCCAGCCTTGTCTACTCCAGCAGGAGCCTTGAATGTAAATGTCTTCTGTTGCCACTGATCCGAGAAATCCGTTGCTTTTTCTTTGTCGCGCGTCTCTTTCTTTATGGATGTCGTGCCCTTATACCAGTCTACCGTTACCGTGATATTGGGATTCTTGACATTACCCTTATACCAATAGGTAAGGCGGTATTCTCCGCCAGCCTCAATCGCGATGTGATAAGGGTTGAAATTCTCGTCGCGCGAGAAGAACGAGCCCCCATTGGGATATACTTTCACGGCGAATACACCGCTGTGCGCATCCTTGATTCTCGTATAGAACAACGACGAGTTGAAAGACCAATAAAGCGGTTTTTGATAAGGATCAAAATAGCCGGGAGGTTCTTCCTCCTCATCCTCTTCGTCGTCTTCTCCTGATGGAGGAGGCGTAACTTTGGCGTATTCTTCAAATCCGCCATTGGGAATTAGTTCTTTCCCCAACTGTGCCTTCGCCGTAAACGAAAGCGACAATAATAATAAAATGAAATAGATTCTATGTATCATTCTGTGTGAAGTTTGCTAATTGGAATGTTTAATATCGTCGAGTGTCAGCCCATAGCATTTACCGATGGCCGCCGCCACATTCTTGAGAGATCCTTCGGTCGATTCCGAGCCAAGCAGCCGCTGTTTGTCCCACAATCCGCTGCCGGCCGTGAGCTGTGCGATGAAATGTGTTGCTTCTTCGTAGGAAAGGTAGGGATTACCCGAGGCCTGCAAGGTGAATTGCAGTCCGTAAACGGCACCGCAGCCCTTGGAAAGAAACACCAAGGCATTGTTGATGTCTTCATCTAAGTTGACAAGGGTTATCTCGCCGACCAGCAGGCTCATAGCCCGCACGGCAGCCACTTTCGACAATTCGTCCCTAATAAGCAGCAACTGAGCTTGCACTTCCTCATAGCGAAACTCGGTGAGCGCCTGACGGCCGATTGCAAAGGCATTGTAGATCTTAATTCGGCTTTCGCGCAACACAGACAGGCCGCTTGTCTGTATGAAGGGCAGCCAATACTGATAATAGCCATAGGCAAGGTCCCAGTGGTGTTCAAGTTCCGTATAGTTCCGTCCCGGGAGTAGTGTTGTGCTTTCATGTTCACGGCGTAGTCGGGTGTCGTTGTATAGACTGTCGTTGAGATGCGTATTGAGGATCTTATCCAAATAGCCCCCCCCCCATACGATGCCATTGAACAACTCTGCCACTATCACTCCTTTCTCGTTGGCGAAGGCAATGTTGACATCACCGATATTCGTGCCCACATATCCGCCTTGTCCGGGTTTTGCCTTGCGGTTGCGATAAGTTCCGGGACTCGGCTTAGACAGTCCACTCAACACGCCCGTTGTCTGAAAGATGTCTTCCACATCTTTCAGTATGCGTGCCCTGTCGGCCTTGTGCAGAGGAGACGACGCCAGCTCTTCCTTGGGCTTCAAGCCGAACTCTCCATTGCAGAAATAGTCCTGTACCTTGTCCATATTGGCCTGATACATTATCGAAGCGATTTTGAGATAACTGTTGTAAATATAGTCAAGCGGATCGCGCAGAAGGCCGCATTCCAGATAGTCTATACTGCTGCTACCATTGCGTTTGAATTGATAGGTCGGATCAGGGATCTGCGGTTCGCGATAAGCAGACTCCACGGTCTCACCCCCCCATTGATCGCACGAAAGGAATGTCAATGGAGCCAAGAGCAACATGATGTAAATTGCAATGTTCTTTTTCATATTTCTAATATTATATTAAGGAAGAATGATGTAGCCACAGAACGGAGCCTTGATTTTGTCAAGGCCTTCTTCGTTCTGATGCTCGTTCACGCTCAGCGGCTTCACAATAGTGAACCCGTCTTCGGATATGGCAGAGATGGTGGCTTTTACAGACGATCCACGCGGCCCCACTCCGTTGACACAGAGATACATCGGGTAACCCGATTTGGCCGCGAATGTGATGGTTTGCTCCTTACCGTTGGTCAGAAACAGATGTGCCGTCTCGTCGCCATTATTGCTTGATACGATACGCAACTGCTTGTCGGGAGCGATGTAATGAATCGTATAGCGGGAAGAGATATCGTCCTCGCCTACAAGTTGCCCCAGAATATCCACTTCATTGAACGAGCAAGTAAGCGTTACTTTATATTCCCTCACATTCTCGGTAATGTCCACTCCTGGATATACATAGTCCGAAACTGGTGCGTCGGGATCGCCCAATTGCACGATTTGGTCTTCATAGGAGACCTTCGGCTTTTCAATACCGGGAAATGGGAACAGCTTCTCATAGTCCTCATCGGCATAATCTTCACTGCTTCTCGAACAACCCAGCGTGAGCAGGGTCAGGCCTATCAAAGTGTATTTTGTCAAGTTTATCTTCATTGTCTGTTGTCCTTGTTTCTATGATGTATTTTTTTTATGTTCTCACTTGTCATTCTACGGGCTCGTCCCATATTTCCGCTTCGAGTCCTGTGAACTCTCCTTCGGGATGCAGGTGCTTGCTCACTAAACGGATGCTACGCAGCAACGGGTCGTAGACCGATACCAGTTCAGCCACAAATCGGTTGCCCTTACGCTGAAAGTCGAAAAACATGGTCTTACTGTCGTAGCGCAGACCAGCTCTGAATGTTATGCCGTGCTCTGTCCCGGCATATCCAGAGCCAAGGCCGGTCATCTCTTTGGCAGGGTAGCCCGGGATGGGATTCTTCTTTTGGGTGAAAAGGAAGAGATAGTATTTCTTTTCCTTGATTTCCTTGAGCAAAGCCTGATTGGTCTCCACATTGCGCTTGATGTAGATGTCGCTCCGGAAATAGGTGCGTCCGCCCCTATGTATAAGGAGCTGCGGATTGACCATCTGCTCAAAGAATGTGCGATTATCGTAAGCTTTCCGCACGAAGCCTGTTGTCTCCTCTGCGCTTCTCAGCTTGGTGAAGACTATGTATTCGCGTGCCGGCTGCAGGTAAGTAGCCGTGCGAAACACCAAGTCTCCATCCTCATTCTTGCCCATATAAAGGAAATCTGAAGCTCCGGCAAAGCGGTCGTTCACGAGTCTGTGTATATAGTTATATGTAGAGAAACTCAATTGGGTGAAGCTGTTTCGGCCGATAAGGTATTCGCTCTTCACGGCCTCAGCCGCTGTTTGGTCGGTGAAATCTGCCCACATCTCTACGGTATTGTCAGCCGCAAACTTCATCGTGAAGCAGTCGCCGCCATAACCGTAGTGCCCCCTGAATCCATGTTGAGAGATCAGTTCCGACGGATTGGAGAACAACAGCGAGTCGGTTTTGGGAAAATAGAGTACCCGCCAGCCATAAGGCGCATTCACAAGTTCGGCTTTCAAGGCTGTAATACTCTCGCTGCTGCGTTGCGAAGGAGATTTATCGAACACATCGTCCTTGGAAGAACAAGCTGCCAACAACAAGGCCGCCAATACAAGACAGTATTTCATATATCTGTTATTCATTTTTTCTTAATGTTGTTTTATATAGGCATTGATTCTGCGAACACTGATCACTTGCATCTGCTTGAGATTGATATGCCAGCTTTTCTGCACATATTCATTGACGAAGGCTTGTTTTTCCGTAAATTCCTTATAAGCCTGTTCTGCCTCTTTGGCATAACGCGCATTCACTTCCGGGTCGACATCCGTATCAGGCGTCTTTGCCGTAACGGTAGCGTCATACACCTCTTTAGGCGTACTGGTGAGCGTGGCGCTGATGATTTCAGCAAAGTCGTCTTCAGCCGAAAGGAACGAGAGCATTGTATAGAATCCTCGCTTATTGGCATAAGCATCCAGTCCGAACTTCTCTTTTCCAGTAGAGGCATAGCCCAACTGGGCTGCTATCAACTCGGTAGAACCCGTATAACGATGCCCGCTGATGGTGAAAAATTTATCACGGTCGTAAGCGATGAGCTGCATAAGACGCTTGGCCAGTTGATGGTGTACGCTGCGCATGAGTACGAACATCTTGTCGGCATCGCCCGGATTGAAGTCGTTCACATTGTACAGGCACATCTCCGCTGCCGTGAGCTGCGGATTATTGAGGCGCTCCACCCCGTTCTCATCGGGATTTCCACCGCCATAGAGATACAGCTTGATGGGCAGACGACCGAGCAGGAAGTCTGCTCCTCCCACTTCTTTCAGTCGATAGGTCTCTAAACCTAATTCTCTCACAGCCTCGAGTATCGCACGCACATTCTCTAATTTGGGTGGATAAATGAATGTACCCGTAGAGCCGGTATTCTTTTCCCAGCGATAGATTACCTCAATGCCGTAGGGTTTGGTGATATTGTCGAGTATCCAATTATCCAGCTGCGTGGTTTCTATCTGCTGCTTACCGTCGTCAATCACGCTTCTGTCGCTCAGTTTCTCTTCGTCGCATCCTGTGAGAGTGAGTGCCGTGAGGAGCAGAAGAGTTGTCTTTCTTATCTTTATTTTCATTGTCTTACTTTATCTGTTTGGATGTTGATAGGATTTATCGGATTGGTTCCTGGCGCTCGCGCGGATTGGCGGCAAGACCTCTTTGAATGGCTTCGGTTGGTATCTGGAGCACTTTTCTGGGGTCTTCTTTTTCCAGCGGGAAGTAGTAGGAACTCTTCGACGAGCGTTTTACGGCCAAATGGAAACGCCGTATGTCGAACCAGCGCAGACCCTCCTGATAGAATTCTTTCTGCCGGAAATCAAGGAAGAGTTTCACCATGGCCAGCTGTTTTAGTGTCAACCCGTAGAAAGGAGTATAGATATTATAATTGTCGCTGTTTGTAGATGTATACACGGCACGGTCTACGGAGGGCATAAACCCGAACTTTCCCTGCATATATTGCAGTAAATCGTCGATGGCATGGCTGTAATTCTTCAACATGGCATAGGCTTCCATCCGGTTTAAGAGCACCTCGTCGACGGTGAAGAGCACATTCGTTACATAAAGTCCACGGGGCTTTGTGCCGATGCTTTCGGAGGTAGAAAGCTCGTCGAACTTGGCCAAATAGCGACCGGTAGTAACAGGAGCGGTTGACGAAGTGAAGATATAGGTACCTATGAAGTTCATCTTTGCATAATCTCCCCCGCCCTCAATGCCCTTTTGAGCAAAAATCTTGTCTACCGTATTGAATGTGGAACCATATTTCTCGCTGGGCGTAGTACGTGCCAGACGCGACTCTGTAGTGGTCAGCAACAAGTTCGCCGGCTCGCTCGCAGCGGCATATCTGCGATAGAGACTTCTGTGGTTGAACTCGAATACGTCGGCATATTGCCGCCAAGGGCGGAGCTGTGTCTTGGGATCTCCGCCAAGAACATAGTCCGCATATGCAATGACCTCTTTCCATTCTCCCTTCATCAGGTAGAAGCGAGAGGCAAAGGCATAGGCTGCTTTCTTATTGAAATGAAACTTAGGATGCTTATAATAGATGTCTGAAACTAAGGATATGCCCAATTTCAAATCCTTTTCGATTTGGGCATAGACTTCGTTCACCGTACCTCGCTGATAGTCTACCAAAGCATTTTTCTCAGGTTTCGTAATATAAGGAATGCCCGGATTGGTCGTTTTTCCCCCATAAGGTTCCGACCAGATGTTGACCAACATAAAGTGCAGGTAAGCTCGCAACAGGAAGGCCTCTCCATACAAGGCCTTTACACGTTCGCTCTTGGGATAGCGACTCAGTAGTTCCAAAGCCTTATTGGCCTGTGCGATGCCCTTATAGCAGGCATTCCAATAGTTCAAAGGCGTATCGAGGTCTTCCTGATCGTAGTCCTCCCAAAAGAACATGGACTCATTCAGCCGCGAATGTACACCGTTGACACGCTCTTCCACATTATCGGTGCGAGGCTCCAGAAAGGGGATATAGCTTGCCTCGGGATAAGCTCCTGTAAGCAGTTCCGCAATCTTTTCCTCGGAGTCAATATCAACATTCAGTTCTGAATCGGGACTTTTATCCAGGAAGTTGTTACAGCCGACGAATAGCCAAGCTGCTGTCGCAAATAGCAACAATGATATATTTCTTTTCATATTTCTTCTTGTTAAAAACCTATGTTCAATGTTACAGTATACTGTTTAGGCGTAGGAAGCGACACCCCACCCGACTTATAATACTCCGGATCCTGTCCTTTGAGCTTCTTATCTGAATAGATCAGGAACGGATTGGTGATATTCAGGCGTAGGTTTGCTGCGTGCAGCCTCACCTTTTTCAGAAATTTATCAGGCATGTTATATCCCAACGAGATATTCTTCATCCGCACAAAACTTCCGTCGGCCACCATCTGCTGCGAGTAATTATATGTGTTATAGGCACGCTCGATATTCTCCTTACCTACTTTTGCAATCAGTTCCTGAGAAGGAAGCGCGGGAACATCGGTCTTGAACTCATCGCCCGGATTGAGCCAACGGTTGTAATAAGATTTGGAGAAGACATTCAAGTCGCCGAACTCGGGGTCGAATGTAGGGTTCAGACGAATCTTATTGCCTGCCTGCATCGTTATGAAGAACGAGAATTCCCAATCTTTATATTTAAATGTGTTGGACAAGCCACCTATCACTTGCGGCTCTATCGGTCCGTGATACAGCAGATATGACTTGGCATACTGCGTATCGAGGAAGTCAGCTCCAGCAATATTTGAGTATTCTCCTTGGCTGGATGGATAAAGCCCGAAGTCGAATGTGGGCAGTCCGTTGTTGTTCAGACCTTGGAAATTAAACGAGAAGAGCGAACCTCTCGGATAGCCCACGATGTTTCCACGACCTCTTCCCGCCACCATATCAAAAGCATTCGGCGTGTTCTGCAGGCGCGTAATCTTTTGATCCATTGCACTCAATGTGAGGCTAGTACTCCAACTGAAGCCGTCCGTTACGATATTTTTGGTATGTAGCCCCAACTCTACGCCTCGCGTGCGCATGTCGCCGAAGTTGGCATATTTATAATATTGACCGCCCACGCCAGAGGTGCGCACAAGGTCTATCAGGTCGAAAGTGTTACGCTGATACACATCCAATGTCGTGCTGATGCGGTTATTGAACAGTCCCAGTTCCGCACCGATATTCAGCTCATACATTTTTTCCCATGTCAGGTCTCTGTTTTCCAAATGCAGGATATTGAATTTATTCTCCCTATCGTTGAAGTTATGGCGATTCACAATGCCGCTTTTGTAAATGGAATTAGCATTGATGGCCTCTTCGTTCATTTTGGCCGTGAGGCCGTAACTGACGCGCAAAGCCAGTCTGGAAATCGTCTTATTGTCTTTCATAAAGGCCTCCTGGTCGATGTTCCATTTGGCTCCCACATTCCATGTGGGCAACCACAACGCACGCGCTCCTTTGCCAGAAGTATTGGAGCCTTCGCTGTTGAACACCATATTGAAGACATATTTACCCGCATAGCCGTAGGTTCCATTAAACGAGAAAGTAACCCCCCGGTCGTTTCTCTTGTGCAGATTGAAATAATCGTTACCCTCGCCTATCAGTTTGCTGAATATCAATGGATTGGTGTAGACTTGATTTCCCCTGTCGTACTGAATGCCATAACCTTGGAAAGGATTGACCGTGCGCACAGCCGATCGTACCTCGGTAAAGGCAAAAGCCTTTAAATCATGCTCGCCCATACGCTTATCGAAATCAAGGGCGATGCGAGCCAAGACGCTTTTCAGCGAGGCTTCCGTCTTGTTTAGTATACCTCCATGGGTCAGCCCGACCTTGGGTTGGAGCTGCGGATTGTCTTTATCGTGCACCAGATAGATGTTCTGCTGAGCGACAAACGGATTTTCATTGGCTCTGAAAGCCTGTACTATATTCGAGGCTTCATGTACTTCGTGGGTCGTACTGGTATATGCTTGTCGCGTAGACAGCAGGGTTTTGATAGCGATGTCGTCGTTCAGCCTATAAGTAGCTTCACCCTGTATCTTGAAATCCAGCACATCTATGTTCATCTTGTTATTGGCATATTCGTTGAAGATGTTGAATGGCGCCCAGTTATTGCGGTAGTACTCAAGACTCCCGTCTTCATTATAGGGGCGCAGAGTGCGACTCGTTCCGAGAGCATACGTGAATGGATTGATGTCGAAATCGCGCTCAAATACTCCAAGCGTATTGTTCTTGCGCTGCGGCATCGTGCCCGGCGCCTTCTGCGAACGGATGTTACCCTGTGCCGTGAGCATAGCCGTGAGCTTATCGTTTATATAAAAGGTATTCTTCACATTGGTCGTAAGTCGGCGCACCTTGTCGGTAACGGTCCATCCCGCATCGTGATAGAAACCTATCGACGCATAGGTAGCCGTGTTCTTGCCACCGCCCGAAAGCGTTATCACATGATTAGTGATGGGCTTCATCGTAAAGAGAAGATCAAACCAGTCGGTGTTGGCATATTCGTGTTTACGCAGGAAATCCATCCTTGCCTCGGGCGTATTGGGTAGGTAATAGGTGCCCGTTGCCGGATTGACGGTACTCACTCCCTTATATAATTGATAATAGATTCCGCTGCGTCTTCCGTAAAGTGAATTGCTGATACCGAAATAGCCCTTGTCGTTCATCTCCTGATAGAGCGACATCGTTTCCTGCGAATTGAGCAAGTCGAATTCGCTATAACGAGGTTTCAGGCGCACGGTATTCTCCGTGGAGTAAGTTACCCGCAGGGGAGATTCCCTCCTACCCGACTTGGTGGTAATCACAATCACGCCGTTCAAAGCCCGAGCACCGTACACCGATGTGGCCGAAGCATCTTTCAACACCTGTATGTCCTGTATGTCGGCCGGGTTAAGTCCCGATACGGCCGAGCTGATGAGTGTCACGGCATCGCCCGATGCCAGTTGGTCGAGACTGAGGTGTACAAGGTCTTCATACACCGCACCGTCGATAACCCACAGCGGCTGCACATTGCCGATGATAGAGGCGCCACCCCGGATATTGATACGAGGCGCCGATCCGAATGTACCCGATATGTTCTGTATCGACAGGCCGGGCACGCGTCCTTCGAGCATTCGTGATACATCGGCGACACCCTCAAGCTTGATGTCATCCATCTTTACCGATGTGGCAGCGCCGGTGTATACCCGGTTACGGATGTTCTGATAGCCTGTTACCACGACTTCGTCTATTTGCCGACTGTCGTCTTTCAGCACGATATTCAATGGCTGCCCACCGACTTTCACCCGTTGTGTGAGCATGCCGATGTAACTTACCTGTAATGTCTGTCCCGGCACAGCCTTGATGGTGAAGTTTCCGTTTACATCAGACACGGCCTTTGCCTTGGTTCCCAACACCTGCACATGCACTCCGATGAGTGTTTCGCCCTGCTCGTTCCTCACCGTTCCCGTAACGGTTCCGGCTGTTTGCGCCACCGCGGTGAGAAGCGTGAACAACAACAAGACGGTTGTCAATGCTTTCTTTATGTTTATAAGTCTATACATTCTTTTTTTACAATGATGATTCTACTTGCTTTATTGACTATAATCTGCCTTTGCTTTACAGATGCAGCTGGACGCCCCCGTAGATGCCAAAAGGATGGCCGGCCCTCAATCCGGCGGGATGGCGTGATACCAAATATTTCTTATTGGCCAAGTTGATGGCATTCAGTGTGATGGTGATATTCTTATTGATATGCCCTTTTAGCGAAGCGTCCAAAATCAGATGGGCGGGAATCTTCTCACGCTCGGCAATCTTTCCATGCCCCGGCGTGGTGCGCATATCACCATTATAGCGTGCTCCGAAGTTTGCTTCCACCCATTTATGCTCGATGCCTATCTGAGCATTGAAAGCGTGCTTATATATATAAGGTATCTCGTCGCCATAAACCACATTTCCCCAAGCCGAACTTATGAAATCGTTCTTCATCTCGGTATTGGTGTATGTGTAGGAAAGCTGAATGGGCAGCTGGACGGCGAAATGCCTGGGTAGCGGCAGATAATGGAACATTAGTTCCAAGCCGTTTACCATAGCCTTACCTACATTGAACTGGTCGAGCGTGCCTTGTCCGCCCTGTGCGGCCAAGTCGCTTCCCAGCATATTGGAATAGTTATTGTTAAAGACGATGGCCTCGAACTTCATCTTTTGCGTCGTCAGGCGCAGTCCGGCTTCCACATTCACACTGCTTTCAGGTTTTTGGTTGAGCACGGCGCTGGGCGGTGCGAACCCTTTGTGAATTCCTCCGAAAGCCGAAAGGACAGACAGTACCTTCACATTGAATCCTAATCCCGGCAACAAAGCATGTGCGTGGTTGGGTGTCTCAATGCGCACCTTGCCCGTACGACGCGGATCGGCCTTGGTATAATTGCGATTCAGCAGTTCCACATCCTCATAGCGCATACCGACTGTGAGCGTGAGAATGCCTTTCGACCATTTTCCCAGCCAATAGCCCGACCAGGCATGAGCCGTGGTAATGCGGTTGGCATTGTCGCCCGGCTGTCCCGCCAAGAAAAGACTCATACGCCCGCCTTGTATCGCATAAGCATCGTCTTGCTGGAATCGGTCCTCACTGTCGGCATGATAGCGCACGCCCAGCTCCGCGGTGAGATAGCCACCGCCCAGCATCATACGATACTCACCCTTCGACTGTATGCCTCGCGAGCGGTACACACGATGATTGGCGCGCAGCATCAGCGCCTCGCCGATGTAGTCTTTCTTGCCCGTAACAATATCGAAATAGTCTCGATTGGTCTCCGGATCAGCCAGCACGGCATCGATCGAACGGCGTTCGGCCTTGGTAATGCCTGCCCTCACCTCGTTCAGTTTATACCAGTTGCGGAAGAAATAGTTATAATATAAGTTTGTGGTTATCTTAAATTTGCTGCCAGCCTTTATCAGATAGGTAGCCACCCATTGGGTATGACGGGTCTTTAAATTATCTTTCTGCGCACCAGCATAGCGGAAGTAGGGACGCATGGCGAAATCGCTTTCCGATAATCCCAGATAAGTCTCGTCAGAAGTCTCATTCGCAAACCCAAACTTCAGTTCGAACAAATGGTTGAGTCCTTCATCCCTATTGGTCTGTGCCGAGAACTTTGTTATCAGGTCGTTGCGCTTGAATCCCGTGCGCTCGTTCGGCTCATCCTTGCGGAAACCATCCGACTGATAGCGCAGATATTCCACCAGAAAGCCCGTATATTTAAAGCGGTTGCCTATGCTTGCATACGACTTGAGCGTGTTGTAGCTGCCGTAAGAGGTGTTCAACTTGGCGGTGAATCTCGAGGGAATGGGCGTCGACACCATATTAATAGCGCCACCGGTGGTAAACGGACCGTATTGCACCTGACTGCTCCCCTTCAGCACCTCGATGGCATACATGCGCCCGGCATTGGGGAAATAATAGGCCGCGGGAGCGGCATAAGGCGCCGGAGCAGCCAACACTCCGTCCTCCATGAGTGAGATACGCTCGCTTCGCTCGGCTTTCGTACCACGCAGGCTGATGTTCGGCCGCAATCCGAAACCGTCTTCTTCATACACGTTCACTCCCGGCACGCTCTTGAGCATACGGTTGATGTCGGTATAACCAAACTTTCCTAGTTCCTCCGGAGAGATATAATAAGCCGCCCCCGTACGGTTGCGGACCTCAAACTTGCTACCCAACATCTGATTGGATCGCACCACCACCTCTGTCAACCTGTACACCGAATCGGTCATCGCACTTCTTCTCTCTGTTTTTGTGCTTTGTTGCGTCTGGGCACACACGCCTAAGGGTGTCAGTGCGAGAAGCAGAAGCAGCATTCTTCTTATATAATGCATAGTAAATTTATTAGACCTATGATGCTTTCTCATCACTGAGAACTCCAAGCCTCAACGATGGCACCCAAATATTGTTTGCCATCAAGCAGATAAGTCGATTTTAAATCATTTGTTAAATTTTGCGCAAATTTAATTGAAGTTATTTGATCCCGCAATACCTATTTCTTGGTATTTATAGCAAAGTCCTTGCCTCATACATCGGGTTAGACCAAGCAAAACCGGCCGCATCAAGCGTCTCTCTTTCTCTTTTGAGACGAATACGCGTCATACGGATGCCTTTTCTTGTTTGTTCAAAGAGATACAATATCTGTATGTGCTCCACAACGAGCAGCCGTACAACCTCTTGTCTGATTCAATCTTTTCTTGTTTTACTCTTGTCCAGAGTACGTAGCGTGGACCAGCTAGGACTAATCCACGGTATTTCCTTATCGCTGTTATCTAAATATTTACCTTTTGTACTGATAGTCTGTGTAGCAGAAATGTAGCAGCAAACAGACTGGTTTATGACCGCTATTTTGACTATCTGTTGAAAGCACACTCACTCCCATTCTCGGAGTACAAAGTTAGATCTTTTTGTTTACCCCAAATCTTTATGCCATAAATATTTAGATATTTTACTGCTACACTATCCTGTTTTACAATACGGAACGACCCCATAGAAGTATAGGCATGCAAACGCCAGAGGTTGCACATTTGCAGGAAGGTCCTCAAAAAAGATGTTGGAGAAATCCCTGGGAGGCAAAACTGCCCAGTCCTATGGAATAGGTTTTCTTAGCCATATGCACTTCCTGAAAATAAAATGACGAGATCACCTATAAAGCAACCTCGTCTGAATCTACTTTCAGTGTAGTGCTAAGCCTATTGCTGGCGGGTTGCTCCTCAGCAGAGCACGTTTCCTCTTCGGCTTATGACTGCAAAGATATATTTTTTTCTTGAACTATTTATAGTTTCAAGGCTAAGCTATTAAATTTGCGTTCATATCGGAGATAGGCGTTCTTGGTCCTAAGTCTAAATTACTGTAAAGCCATTCAGTTCAATGAAGGCTAAATGTAAACCGATTTAGTTCACTCAACATTAAGTGTAAAGTTGATTAGTGAACCTATATTAAGAGTGTAAAACGAATTAGTTAATCGTACTCAAATCTGTCAAGCCTTTCTAGTGATAGTCACTGCTGTTCTGCAAGCACTACTTTTAGCCTGTTTAGATTTGCCATAGCGTAAAACATTTTAATTTAAATGCAAATTTATTCAATTTGGCTGAAATCGCCAAAGATTTTTCACTTTTTTTAACATAAAATATTTGGTTGTAAGTGAGTCACTACTGCATAGTACACTTCATGTAAACAGTTTCTTCACTCTTTGAACCGTACTTATACCCTTGCCACTCAACTTTGCCACATCCCTTATGGAATATCCTTTGCGGAGCAGATTTATTACTTCCCTATATTCCGTTTTCATCTGCTCTACTGTCTTTACCGAGCCGACCTTGCGACCAAGTTTTCCGTCTTTCTCTATATACCGCTTTCTGCCTGATTGCAAACGGAACGAGATATTTTCACGTTCCAATTGCGCACAGGTAGAAAGCGTGGCTATCATTATTGGGGCGAAGAGGGACGGATGTCCATCATCGTCCAATAAAGTAAGCTGCTCCTTTTGTATATAGAGGTTGATGCCACAGTCAATGAGTTCCTTGACAGAGGCAAGAACCTCAAACGCATTGCGACCTAACCTTGACAGCTCGCTGACAAGAAGAATGCCTATGCGTTTTTCCTTGCAAAAAGCTATTGCCTCACACAACACTGGACGCTCCTCATTCTTCCTCGCGCCAGAGATATGCTCCTCAAAGACTTTACGGACTTCGATATCTTTATACTTTGCATACTCCGACAAGTCCTTGACCTGTCTTTCCGTGCTCTGCCTGTCACCAATACTGGAGACACGAGCGTATATTATTCCTGTTGTCATTTTTATCAAAGATTAAATTGAACATGAAAAAGCCTGTGTCCAGATAAGTCTCGCAGATTTATTTGAACACAAGCGTTTTTTGAATACAGCCTGACGGCAATTTACCAACAAAAGGGAAGAAGTAAGACTTCCCCATTGTTCGCACTCTGCTATATGTCTTAATCAAACACGCCATTAAACAGATTGACCGCCTCTATCTTCTTTTCAAGAGCCACTTTTGCATAAACTTCGGTTGAAGTTATGCTTCCATGTCCCAAAACATCCTTCACTGCAGATATATCTGCTCCTGCTGAGATAGCCAACGATGCTGTCGTATGCCGTGAGCAATGGTAGGTCAAATCCTTTTCTATACCAGCCTTTTCTTTAAGCCTTCTTACGTATTTCGATACGTTGTCTGACTTCTTGACAAGGTGAAATACAAGACTTTCCGGATTGTCATCCGTCCGAGGTGGCAACAACGATTGCGCCATTTCATTGAGCGGAATAATGGGAGGACGCTTTGTCTTTCGATGTATGATGCTGATTGTCGGCACGCCATCTATCGTTTTTATATCACACCACCTTAGATGCTGCATATCGCCAAGGCGAAGGGCAGTCATGGATGACAAACCAAATGCCAGTTGTACGGTTCGTTCATTCTCACATTCAGCTTCCACCGCCAGGAAACGTGTGAGTTCTTCGGGCGTAAGATACTCTCTGTGTTTGTCTGGAGCATGGAAGCGTTCCAACTTGTTTAGACTGTGTACAGGATTGAATTTTACAAGTCCTTCACGCATAGCCTTGTTAAATATCGCTTTGACTGTTTCCTCAAACAACAGTAATGTGTAATCAGCCAACCGTCCTCCGTTGGTCTTGATTTGGCGTTTGTTGCGATACTTGTTGCGCATATAGTCAAAAAGACCGCAAATTTCATCTTTACTGACATCTTTCAGCAGGATGTCTTTCTTATCTACTCTCCGTAAATAAGTAGCAATACGCTTGCGGACAACATTCTTATGACCTATCATCTTCTTGCAGTTGCCACAATCAACAGACCATTTGATATAGTCATCGCACCATTGTAGCCAAGTCAAGCCGTTGCCTTGTTCTTCGCTTTTGGCATTCTCTTTCTCCAATATAGGAGGGGTGAGGATGCGCTCTGCTCGTATCTCCATAGCCTTGTTGTATGTAAGCCGATTGTGCTTTGCAGCACCAACGGCATGATCGGGCAAGAGATAGAGGTGCAAGTTTTCTCTCTTACGGTAGCCACTCTCGTAGTATTCCAGATACAAGGTTCTTTTGCCTTCCGTCAGCTTACGTTCCTTGATTTCTATCTTCATTGTATTACAGGTATTTGGTCAAACATTCCGTTCACGAGGTTCACGGTTTCCAGCTTCTTCTTGTCAACAATCTTGGCGTAAATCTCCGTCATCTTGATGCTCTTGTGTCCGAGTATCTTGCTTACTACATAGATACTTGCACCAAGGGTCAGGAACATCGTAGCCGCCGTATGTCGTATTTGATGGAAAGTGATATGCTTAGTGATTCCTGATGCCTCAATCCATTTTGCCAAAGGTTTGGAAATCCAGGATGGGGCAGGAAGACCTTCAAATACTAATTGGTCGGGATGTCCAGGTTCTCCGCATAGATCATACGCTTGCTCAGAAATAGGCATGTACTCAACGCCCTTTGTCTTCTTTTGGTCGAAGTTGATGCGATAGTGAGTACCTTCCTTTGTCAATTCTTTCCATGTCATTTTCATAATGTCACAATGTCGAAGACCTGTCAAAGCAGAGAAAAGGGCTGCACGTTTGATAGTGGCATTGTCGCATGGTGTACAAACCAATCGGTTAAGTTCCTCTAAGGTAAGATGCTCTCTTCTTGCCTCTTTCTCTTTTATACCTTTTATCTTAGCTGCAATATCAGATACAAAATATCCATCAACAAACGCTTGCTTTAATCCAGCCTTGAATATTGCGAAATAAGTGGAAGCCGTATTTTGTGAGATTGTCCCTTTCTTGTTGCCCCCTTGTGGAGCATCCAACAAGAACAACCTAAAATCCTCAACCAGCTTTGTGTCTATGTTGGCAAAGATCATGGGCTGATTGTCGGTAAAGATGAGCATCAGTGCATATACACGATTCCAATTTACGATAATGAATCTGAACTATTCCTGTGCCGAATATCTATTATGCTCTTGAAATAGGTAATAAAATCACATTGCGATTTCTCTTTCTGTTCCAATAAAGAGGCTTCTGATTCAGAGTAAAGTCCTATGGTATCATATTCCTTTTGTCTAATAGCCCTGACCTTATCTGCATAGATGCATGATTCTTGGTCAAGCTCCGACTTGCAGAGTATAACACCATTGACATCACGTTTCGGCTTATATGTTACACTTCCGTCAGAAGCTGTTCTTGCCGTTCTGCTTTTGTCCCATATCGGAGTGGTTATAGTACGGTTGACATACTCGCGCACTCGCTGTGGTTTGCCTCCGTTTTTGGAGATAACCGGATATGACTCTATGTAAAGATACCATTCCTTACGAAACTCTGCCTTGCGAAGTTTCACGGAAACACGGGTGTGGGATAGAGATTTCTTCATAAGGATGCTTATTTATAGAGATTGTCTATTTCCTTTTTGGGCACATATACGAAATTGCCGATTTGCCGAGTAGGAATTGAAAACTTTCTGATTTGAAGATAGAGTGTACTGTCATTCATGTGATATTTCTCACACGCTTGCTGTATCGTGTAGCAATCCTTTGGTTCCAAACTATACAGCTTGGGAATGGGCTTGGGCTGCTTTTTAAGCAGACTCTTCCTTAGAGGGTACATCTCCATAAGCGTTTCTTTGCTTACCCGTGTTTGGCGTTGCCCTACATTAACACTTGGAATAACGCCCTTTCGGATTTGGCGATAAAGGGTTTCCTTACTGATGCCAAACAAAGAATAGGCTTCGGGAACTGTTATGTACTCCTGGTCATTGGGAATAGCTTTGGCTATAGCATCCAAACGTTCATTTCTTTTCTCTTCATCTTTCCTGCGCTTAAATGCAACTTTAGAACATCTTGGTGAGCAATACCAAGACGTGATAGTCTTTGCGACGAATGGCTCACCGCAAATCTTGCATTTCCTTGTTATCTCAAACTTTGCTGCACCCATACAATTCTACTTTATTATTACTTATGCTTGTTAAGTGTCACATTATCTACCAATAAGTGTTGACACAATTATGGCACAATAATACAGCTAATATCCGAATATAACAAAAGAAATACAAAGTTTAACTAAAAAGAAAAGGAGGTGTGTCGTAATGCACGATGCACCTCTTTTTTTGTTCATCACTATACAAATCTGTTCACTTTCTTTAAGCTGCGATCTTTTGAAGATTTCTTTGATTTATGTGTTCCCAGCATCTAAAAACAGCAGTTGTAAGCTCATAAAACAGTCTAATCAGCCAGTTCATACCCTTTTTTGTCAGTTTTGCACACATCTTTTTTATATTGAAGGCAATGGCTAGGAAGGCAAAGTCCATGAAGACCTTGTCCTTTCCAAAATGTCGGAAACGTTTGTAGTTCATATTGTTTTTAATTTGTCCGAACACGGCTTCCGGTTCTATGCATCTCTGCCCTCTGTGTTTCAGTCCTTTCTCAGAGCAGAGCAGTTCTTTGGCTCTCCGCTTGTATTGTCTAAGCCTATGATTCAGTTCTATCGTCCTGTTTCCTTTTGCTTTAAAACAGCGGCATCGCAGGGGACAGCCTTCACACCTGACAGCTCTGTACCGTGCATTTTCGTTGACATATCCGGATGCGGTTTTCACATTCCTGGTGCCTATCCTCCGCATCCTTTGCCCCATAGGGCAGATGCAGAAGTCATGTTCTTCATTGTAGTAGAAGTTTTCGGCCTTGAACGGGTCCGGTTTGAATCTCGGCCGCTGCTCCATGTGGAAATAGTTGTACTTTACGTAGGCTTCCATGCCGTTTTCGGACATGAAGCGGTAATTCTCTTCGGAGCCATAGCCGGAATCAGCAACCACCGTATGGGCCATCCGGTCATACCTGTTTGAAAAAGATTGCAGGAAAGGAATCAGGGTCAGTGTATCCGTAGGGTTCGGGAAGAGTGCAAAATCGGTGATGAACTGATTTTCGGTGCCGATTTGAAGGTTGTAACCGGGCTTCGTCTGTCCGTTGCGCATGGCATCCTCCTTCATTCTCATAAAAGTAGCGTCCTTGTCCGTCTTGGAATAGGAATTCCTCTCTTGCAGCGTTTCCAGATGGCAGTCGTATTCCTGCAGTTTGTCCCTGTGTTCTTCCAGTTCCTTCAACTGTTTGCGTTTCTTTTTCAGTTCAGTCTTTTCCTCTTTCGCGGATGGCTCGGAAACCTGTTCCAGTGCATGACGCAATTCTCCTGCCATTTCAGTCAGCATGGCCGGAGTGAACCCAACCTCCTCATTGTTCTCTGATGACTTCTCCCGGGCAATGACATCGTCTATCTGCCCTAACAGGACATGTATCTTCTTCATCAGGCGTTCACGGTTCCGCTCAACCGTTTTTCGCCAGACGAAAGTGTACTTGTTGGCTTTGGATTCGATCTTTGTCCCGTCAATGTATTCCACATTCAGGCTGATGAAGCCTTTGGAAGAGAGAAGAACTACGGTTTGCGTAAACACCTCGTTGATTTCCTTCTTCACCCGGTTGCGGAAACGGTTGATGGTAATGAAATCCGGTTTCTCATATCCGGCCAGCCAGATATAATGGATGTCACGGTGAAGGAGCTTTTCAATTTTCCGGCAGGAGTAGATGTTGTTCATATAGGCATACAGAATGACCTTGAGCATCATCCTGGGGTGGTAAGGGCTGCGCCCGCATTCCTTATACAGCTTTCTGAAACTTTCAAGATTCAAGCCCTCAACCAGGGCGTCAACCATGCGTACCGGATCGTTTTCTGCAATATCCTCATCAATTCTTTGAGGAAAAAGAACGGTTTGGTTGGGATTGTAAGGACGAAAATGTATCTTTGTCATAGTGAAATTCTTATGCCTAAAGATACAAAATCTTTAGGTAATAACAAAGCCCCAGCTTGTGAAAGTCGGGGCTTTGTGCGTAAAAAACAGAAGGTGTGCATTTTGACACACCTTCTTTATCTATCTATACCTTTCGGTAGTTATCTATACCTACTTAACTTTGTATCATTTAATTCGTAGAAGTATAGTCCTACGAATTAAATGATACAAAGTCGCTATTTTATTCGAAAGAATGATAACCTATACTTCCCAAAGAGAGTATAGCGTACAAAATTAAACAGGACCTAAGAAGCTTTCGGTACAAGTGAAATAGCAAAACCTCCACCAGATGCAGTGCTAATTTTCAACGTTGTTTTATTAGTGACAGTCTTTGTCTCAATCACATAATCTGTGGGATTATTACGATAATGAGCCTTCTTACCATCACGATAAATCGTAGCAATATACTTTTGCCCTGTAGGAAGAAATGAAAAATCAATTGTCGCAATACGAGGAACTTCACCGTTAGTACCACCTACAAACCAATTGTCAGTATTCTTTGCACATCGAGCTACAGTTATATATTCCATTGGTTCAGCTTCAAGGTAATAACTTTTATCCCAATCAAGGGCCACATCTTTAATAAACTGAAAAGCGTCGAGATATTTCTCATAAGTTTCCGGAAGATCGGCAGCCATCTGAAGCGGACTTGACATTGTGACATATAACGAGAGCTGGTGGGCAAGTGTAGTATTCACCCACGATTTTTTATCAGAATTATATTTTGTTATATCATTCTCAAACAACCCCGGAGTATAATCCATCGGACCACCAATAAGACGGGTAAATGGTAGTATCGTTGTATGGCTCGGCTTACTTCCTCCAAAAGCCTGATACTCAGATCCACGTGCAGACTCATTACTAATAAGGTTGGGCCATGTTCGGCAAAGACCAGTAGGACGTACTGCCTCATGAGCATTTACCATAATCTTGTAATCAGCAGCCTTTTCAACAGCATACTGATAATGATTAACCATTCGCTGAGTATAATGATGTTCACCTTTGGGTATTATATCACCAACATAACCACTTTTAACAGCCTTATATCCATTATCCACCATAAACTGATATGCTTGATCCATACGACGTTCATAATTGCGTACAGCACCAGATGTTTCGTGATGCATAATCATCTTTATGCCTCTGGACTTGGCATAATCCCGTATTTCAGGCAAATTAAAATCAGGATAGGGGGTAACAAAATCAAATACATCTTCCTTAAAATTACCAAACCAATCTTCCCAACCGATATTCCATCCCTCAACTAGCACGGCGTCAAAACCATGTTCCGCTGCAAAATCTATATATCGTTTCACTTTCTTTGTAGTAGCCCCATGACGTCCATGAGGCTTAGCATGGGTATAATCTGTTTTTCCAAGATGAATATTAGGAAAATCCCATGTATAGCTCCAATCGCTTTTCCCAGTAATCATCTCCCACCAAACACCAATATACTTGGTAGGAAATATCCATGAAGTGTCCTTGAGTTTACATGGTTCATTAAGATTGAGCGTGATACGGGAGGCGAGAATGTCACGGGCATCATCGGAGACAATGATGGTGCGCCAAGGTGTATAGCAGGCACTTTGCATATATGCCATCTCCCCATTGACATCGGGCGTAAGCCATGACTTAAATACATAATTTTTATCATCAAGATTGAGGTGCATAGCCGGATAATTAACTAAAGCAGCTTCATGAAGATTAATATATAAACCATCATCGGTCTTTAACATCAATGAAGTTTGTACTCCAGTAGGCGAAAAAGACGTCTGTGACAGGTTGTCAGAAATCGATTTTTCCATTAATCCACGTATTTCCGAAAGCCGACTACGTGTGTAATCATATTCCTGTGTATCATAATCTCCTGGAATCCAATAGGCCGTCATATCACCCGACATAGCAAACTCCGTGCACTCGTCTGTGATAACAAAATAACTTAATTCGCGCTGCTGTGGGAACTCATATCGAAAACCGAGTCCATCATTAAAAAGTCTAAAACGTATAGACATTAGACGATTGGTATCCGCTTGCCTGAGATCTACTAGCACTTCATTGTAATGATTACGTATGACCGATTCTTCTCCCCATACAGGTTGCCACGTTTCATTCAACGAATCATTTGTTACAGCAGTCATTTTAAACTTTTCAAATAATTGGTCTGAGTTTTTTAGCATAAATCCAAGTCCACTTGGCTTTATAACAGTTTTCCCCTTATAATACAACGCATAAGTCGGACGCCCTTCTGAAGATAAAGAAAAATTCATTTTCAGATTGCCGTCAGGCGATGAAAATAGCTGTTCGGCAAAAGCTGAGGTTGTACATGCCAAGCAAAATGCCAAACTTAAAGATTTAAATAGTTGAGTTATCATAAATGTCAAAATAATACAAAGATTATATTTTAAATAATTTTGCAACAGCACCACCGCCACGAGCAACAGGAATTGAAAGCGTCGTATTAGCAGTTACTTCACGAGTTTCAATCTCTACCGGATAAGGATTCCTTTCCCAATCAGCATCACATCCATCGCGATAAATAATAGCCTTATATTTACTGTTAGCATCTAGAAAAGAAAGACTGATATTAGCTATACGGGCTTCTGCACCAGTAGCAGTAGCCAAATACCAAGAATCATGACCTTTACTTTTACGGGCAACAGTTATATATTTCCCAATCTCAGCTTCCGGATAAGTCGTTTTATCCCAATCGGTAGGACAATCACAAACAAATTGAAATGGACCAGGATTATTCTCGTAATTTTCAATCATATCAGCAGCCATTTGAAGCGGCGAATAGAGAATCACAAACAGTGCCAGTTGCTTGGCAAGTGTTGTATTGGGATGTGTCTGTGGCATTGCGTCATTCTCAAAATTGAATATAACCGGAGTAAAATCCATAGGGCCAGCCAATCCCCGGGTGAATGGTAAAGTCACTGTATGTTCCGGCGGATTACCACCTTCTTCATTCCATGCATTCCATTCTTGTCCGCGTACTCCTTCTTGAGTCATTAAGTTCGGCCAAGTACGTTGTAACCCTGTGGGAATGACAGGCTCATGATTGTCGATGGCAATCTGATATTTGGCGGCAGTCTCAATCACCTTACGGTAATGTCTCACCCCAAACTGACTACTATGGTATTCTTTATTGTCTAGCAAATCTCCAACATAACCGGTTTTGACATAGTGCATTCCATTTTGCCGATAAAGTTTAAATGCATCTTCCATCTGCCTTTCATAATTAGCAATTCGCCCACCCGTTTCATGATGGCCAATAAGTGCAACTCCTTTACTACGTCCATAATTATTAATATGTGTAATGTCAAAATCCTTATACGGATGTACATAATCAAAATTCCATGACTTCCAATCTGGATTCCAACCTTCCACCAATACTCCACCAAAATTATTTTTAGCAGCGAAATCCATATAACGAATAGTATTTTCTGTTGTAGCTCCATGCTGTGGTCCATCATACCATGTGTGAGTTTTCATGTGGTAACACCACCAAACACCAAGATAGCGTTGCGGCTTTATCCACGAAGTATCCATTATCCGACAAGGTTCATTCAAATTAAGCATGAGACGTGAAAGCATCATGTTACTGGCATTGTCAGCGATTATCAGTGTACGCCATGGACTTACCCGTACACCAGTAACAAATACCTTTTCACCACTACTCCATGGTGTAAGCGCAGCACGAAGTACATTACTTCCCGGTGTAGCTCGTACATTCATAGCAGCGAAATCTGTCAAATTAGCTTCATGAAGTGCTATATGCAATCCTTTGTCAGTACGTATGGTGACCGGAGTACTCGCCCATCCTATCTTATCTATAGGGAGTTCACGAAATAGACCTTCGTAAAAACGTATCCCTTCTACTGGAAGTGACCAACTCGTATGGTTATCTGCAAAAGTAAATTCGGTAAGTTCATCCATGATTACAAAGTCACCCAATTGTGCTTGACGCGGAAATTCATAACGAAATCCGACACCATCATTAAATACGCGAAATACAACACTAATCTCACGACCTGGAGCTATTTTCTTCTGCACGAGATCAAGCGCCATCTCATTATAGTTATTTTCAATTACCGATTCTTCACCCCATACCGGATTCCACGATTCCGAAACAGTATTACGCCGAATACTAGCAACTGAAAATCCGGTAATCATGTCAGGAACGTCTTTTAGCTTCAAGCCCAATCTCGATTGCGACAACACTACTTCTCCGCCACGAACAATCCGATAAAAGATCTCCCCTTTTTTAGAAACCTCGAACGTCACTATTATATGCCCATCCGGGGATGCTATATGATGGGTATTACTACCCATCATCAACATGCTCGAACATAATACAAAGAAGCAACTAATAAAAATTTTATGTATCATTTCAGTTCAATATAATCAATAAAGAACATACCATTACCACTACCCTTACAGATATCAACATCATTCACGCCTTGGTTAAGTCTTACAGTTACAGTCTGATCTTTCCAAACATATTGTTCATCAAAAGAAATCTGCTTCTCATCTCCGTTTACCTTAAAAACACCAGCACCCGGAATATCAGAGGAAGCACGTCCTCGCACAATAACTGTATAATCGCCAGTCACAGGTACCTCAACAGCAAAGAGCACAGAAGCGCCTTCACCCGTAAAATTACCCACATAACCAAACCCGTCAGAGTTCTCCGCTATCGGCGGTAAATCCGCATCGTCTATTGTCCAATCGTTTTTGCAAGACATCAGTCCTACTGTTATCGCTATAAAAAAGGAAAATATAATCTTTTTCATTTCGGTCATTTCTTACAAATTAATAATCGGTTGTTACTTTTGAACTTTCACACTGCCACGTAGAGCAGCAACTTCAGCCTGATAACGTTTGCATGAAGATGTGATACGAAGAATACGACATCCATGTGCAGGTATGTTAACTTTATAAGCACCTTCAAAAGCACCTAAATCAGAATGAGTCCAAAGATCACGTATATTACTAACTTTTCCTTCTTTAATACCTAAATCACGCAAAAAGTTAATAGACATATTTGAAGCTTCTTCCTCTCTGTTGAACAATCCAACAATCCACTCACCATTAGGCAATTGCCCCACCCATTTCGAGCTTGCAATTTCTGATGGATTACCCGACATTGGACGTGCACTAAATCCCATTTTATTAAGTGCCAGAATTTCCTCGTTTTGATAAAAACGCTCACACCCATTAGCTGTATCATACTGATCGGCAATAGCTATGGGCGAACCGGTTATAGCCATTAGTGATACCCAAAACTGACGTTCTGTATCACTTTCACAAGTATTTAACCTAATAAAGTCGCCATCCATCATGATTTGCCCACGGGCGGCTACATCACTAAATCCAACAAAACCATCAAAAGCATTGCCCCACTGTGCCCAACGGTCTTGTTGAATGCCACGACGACGATTACTGATAAAATCCCATCCCCCACCGAAAACATCCTCACTAATACGAAAAAGATCACCGTATGGAATTTCGTTAGCGGCATGATCGAAACAATTGGGCATTACCAAAGAGATAAAAATTTCATCACCCGCTTCTTCCTTAATCCAACGAAGAGCCTTCACATAACGTTCTGTACCATAAGCATCTTCGTAATAGTTCAGAAAATCTATTCTAAGAAATGAGAATCCAAGATCAATAAAATAACGTACATACCCTTTAATCCACTGTTCAGCACCCTCCTTATCTGTATCTACCCAATAAAGATAATCATTAAAATTAACATTTCCCTTGATATCACGAGTGGTCTTTGTAGAGCCTTTCACTGGTAAATTGTTCTCATAAGCTTTTCTCGACATCCACAACGGATCGTAATAAATCCCTGTTTTCAAACCTTTCTTCTTGTTATAATCGATCCAATAGGCAAAATCATGACTCCAAGCGTCATTATACTTCGTTATATATCCATTTTCATTTACAGTTTGTGCTCTTTCAATCCAACCATCAGTGCATACCATATCATAACCGTAAGAGAGAAAATTCTTGGCTACCCAATCTACCGATTTTTGATAACGATCCTCGGCCAATGGGCTATCAGTTACAAAACACTGTTCGTAGGCCATCCAATAAAGAGGACCAGCGCCATGTCTCGTAAATCTACTATCACGAGCACTGACTACTACTGAAACAAAAACAAGTCCACACAAAAATATACTTCTAATATTCATATCATTTTAATTTAATAGTTTATTACTATAATTACAAATTTACTCTATCTTGAACACGTAAAGTGTCATTCCCTCGACATCGACTTCGATTCGATATTTTCCACTGTTTTCTAGAGAAATACCCCATGACGCAGCCAACGGATTACCAGGTCCCTGAACTTTCTTCATCCTATAAATGCCACTGTCTTCTACTAACTCACGATATCCATCACTATCGCCTTTTTCTGGTATAAGGAAAACCACTTGATCCCAATTTCCTTTAGATGTAATGAAATTGAATTGACGATTTCCTTCTGCCTCAGTATAATAAAGTTCACCTTCCCAACTAAAACGTTTGGATGCCTCATCATATATCAATTGTACTCCCGGATCATTTGAATCAGTACCAGAATTACCCGCAACCCCCTGTATATACAATTCGTTAATCTCTGGTTTGTCAAGATCGCGAACCTTTTCTAACGTAACTGTTAAGGATTCAACATCCACTATAATTTTGTATACGGCACTACCTTCTTCCGGTATTCCGAAAAATGCATCTTTTAGTGTACCTTCACCTTGTGAGCAACGTTGCAACCTATGGGTTCCAGGCTGTATGACTTCGATATACCCGTCAGCAGTAGCATTTTCCGGAACAAGAAAATCAACTTGGTCCCATTCACCTTTTTCTGTACAAAATTTGAACTGCTTATTTTCTGTATTATAATGGATTTCTCCCTCCCAAGTGAAGATATTCCCATCGGACGAATCCATATATAGCCCATCAGGTGAATACCATTTGCCAGATGCATTTCCAAGCATATAAAGTTCTGGTCCTAATTCAATTTCACTAAGCCAAGTCGCAGTAATAGTAATGTTCTTTTTACCCTTCGAAGCGTCTACTATAATTCTATAATTGCCGGGGGTCTCAATGTTCCATTTGCTATCAGGATTACCGGTAGGCACATACTCCACAGCTACGTCAGCAACACCCGATTTATTTATGACTGTTCCCGCTACAACAGGCATAAGAAACTCATCTTCATATTTTCCATTATTATTAATAGGGCATTTCATCTCCCCCTGTCTAAGCGCTCCTTCATACTGAAACACATTTGGTGAAATATTTTCCATTGGATAGGGATTATTAATATCCCAACCAGCCGGGGTAGCATCTCCAATAATAAAAAGTTGATTTAGTTCAAACTCTTTTTCATCAAGTTTCTTTACTAATACAACAGTTACCGTCATATCTTTCACATTAATAGTGATATCGTAAATACCATCTTCTCCTTCATGAATACCCCAAAAATGGTCTTCAAGATCTCCGGTCAGTTCTGAACAAAGACGTGCATTATTAGGTGCATTCTCTCCAAATGTAGTATAAGCATAAGATTTTCCACCCACCACGCCTGAGGAAGGGATGATATAATAAATTTTATCCCAATCACCTCGTGCAGTACAAAATTTAAATTGTTTATTGTCACCGTAATAACGCAATTCTATTTGATAAGTAAATATATTCGGATTAGATGTTTTTTCCATCGGAACAGCCAAATTAGAATCAAAATTGTTTTCTGCCCCATAACCAAGAATATAAATCTGTTCATAGAGTGAAGCATCACCCGTTTCAACAACCTTTAGTTCCTTTTCTGCATCACAGCTATTCAGCAACACTGTGAAGAAGAATCCCACTATCAATAATAGGTAATTATATATTGTCTTCATCTTTTGTTTCATTGTTTAAAAGTTCAAATAAGTTTGCGGCATCAATAGCCAGGATTTTGTTTAAGATTATGGTTTGTATCCAATGATTTACGCGGAATGGGGAAAATCTTTGTATGATCATCTTCATCGGGCGTCTTATCCCACCATGAACCTGTATTGAATTTCCCGAAACGAATCAAATCGACACGACGACGTCCTTCACCAAGAAACTCGCGTCCCCACTCATCCAAGAGTTCCTGTTCATCAAGTGTAACACCTCCTTCCGGAACATAAAGATAATCACTCCATCTCTCTTGTGGATAATTGCGTTTACGCACGGAATTGAGTAAAATTCCAGCTTTCGACAATTCCCCCAAACGAAAACGACACTCTGCTAAAGCATATATGATTTCCGGAAGGCGTATTTCCACAAAATCCGATTCCATTTGACCGGATTCATCATCACTATAGAATGGATACTTTACATAATGCCATCCGGACTGATGGTCTCCTGAACGGAGATTACTAGTTTTGTTTATAGGCCATTGATTAGGACGTAGTCCCTTAAATTGTCCGACAGCATCACGAATATACAATTCATAACTACCATCAGGGGAGGTCATATTCCCCCTCACCCCATCTTTTACAACAGGAATAGAACCAAACAGGAACAACCCCTCACGTTTGTTGTTACCAAGATTTTTGTAAAGTTTCAATCTGACATCTTCAGGATAATTACGAAATTTCTGAGCAGTATTACCGAGTGTATAACTGTAAAGTTTACCATTCAGATCATAGCTTGGAGTAAGGGCATATTTGCAGTTATGATCACCACCTTCGCTTTTGGAATCATTAACGTAATATTCCATCTGTTGTGGGACGCTCCACCAAAACGTATCACCTTTGTAAAGCCAAAAAGTATAATTCTGACTACTGGGAAAAGCGAAGAGAACCTCATCAGAAATATCATTATTCCAGTCAAATACTTCATCCCAACGGTCTGCTACCTGATAGGTTCCATATTCTCCATCAACTATTTTCTGGGCATACGTAATGCACTCTGTCCAACGTGCTTCTCCAATATATACTTCAGCATTCAGATATAAGCGTACCAATAATGCCGCAACTCCAGCTTGGGTCCATTGCCCTTGTTCGTTACCGTTGCCACCAAGCCCCGATTTAGCATTGATTAGATGGAGGATTTCTTTTAGTTCATCTTCTATAAAAGTAAACAGCTTTTGGGAAGAGACTTGTTCGCCAGATCCACTTTTAGGATCAGAAGAAGTATAGAGAGGAACATTTCGGAACTTATCAAGTAAACGCAGATACAGCCAAGCTCGAAGAGCACGATTCTGAGCTTTCAGATTACTGAATTCCTGCTCGGAAAAGCCAAAATCAGCAGGATCCAATCTACTAAGATCATCTATTATGTAATTACTTTGCATAATACCTGTGTAGCAACCATCCCATTCCATATCAAGATATTTACTTTCAGGAGTTAACTCATGGTATTGAAGAGCCCGCCATTGTCCAGCATCATCCCACCACCCATCACGTGTACAGGTCATTATTTGGTCTGCCGTTAGTTCGTTAAGAGGAATATTTGATTGAATAGACCAATAAGCATGTTCAAAGGGGCGAAGAGCTGCTCGTATAACATCTGTCTTAGTGTTATAGTAATTATCACTCATAACATCACTATATACAGTCTCACTCAAATCCGTGCATCCAGTTGTAATGACAGTGAAAACGAATCCGCCTATAATGGCCAATATTTTAGATTTCATGATTTTAAAATTTTATAAGTTTAGAAATCAAGTTGTACGCCAAGAATAAACTGACGGCAACTCGGATAATATGTACGTGAACCAGTAGCTCCCGGTGTCAATCCATTAGTTTGTATAGAAGAAGGGTCTACCCCACTGTAACGGGTAAAAGTTGCAAGATTCTTTGCTGTAAACGAAAATTTGACAGATTCTAGAAAATGAGATTTAACGGGCCATGTATACCCTAACGAAAGCATATCAAGTTTCACATAATCTCCTTTTTCCAAATAATAATCAGTCACCACATTTTTACCTTTTATTTCTGCATTTTTTGTATATGCTTTTTGCAAGACATTTCCTGTAAAACTCTGAGTACCATAGTAGAAATCATGTACATTGAAAATATCATAACCAAATGCACCACGAAAGAAAATGGAAAGATCCCAATTGCGCCAATGAAAATTGTGTGTCATCGATGCGGTAAACTTTGGAAGTCCATTACCAACAATTTGCTTGTCATCATTTGTTCCGTTAGCAGCAGGTTTTATATTACCTTCCCGGTCATAAATCATAAAATTACCGTTTTTATCAATACCAGCATATTTCCACATATAAAAATTACCGATACGTTCACCAGCAGAAATACGTTGTAAGGTATAGAGCGGATATGGATCAGAAGTTTCAACCATATCATAATAATCCTGTCCCACATAATCGGAATTACTGAAATTAACAAACTTGTTGTCCATAGTAGCCCCAACAAAATCGATAGAGTAGTCAAAATCTTTCAACTGTATCGCAGTAAAATGAAGGTCAAACTCAAATCCCGAATTTTTCATCGTTCCAACATTGACAAAAGTTGTAGAATGCAAATAGGGTGGAACAGGAACATTATAGTCTCCCAAAAGATCCTGCTGTTTACGATTATAATAATTGAAAGAACCGGAAATACGATTGTTTAATAGCGAAAAATCGATGCCAATATTCCAGTTTTTTGCCTTTTCCCAATGCAAGTCATTATTCACATTTTTACCTGGTCCCCACACTTGTAACCACTGTCCGTTATAATAGTAATAACCAAACCCTGACATAGTACTGAGTGACCTGTAGTTGCCGAAATCCTGATTACCGGTTTCACCGTAATCACCACGAATTTTCAAATCATTAATCCAACTAATATCCTGCATAAATGACTCCTCCGATATACGCCATCCGGCAGAAACAGCAGGGAAGTTCCCCCACTTATGATCTTTACCAAATTTTGAAGAACCTTCATGCCGTAGTGAAGCAGTTAGCAAGTAGCGGCTTTTCCAGTCATAGCTGACACGACCAAAGAAAGCTATCAACTTGGAATCTTCAGCCCATGAACCCACTCCCACATGGCCTTCTTCCTTATCCCAATCGCCAGTACCGAGATTATTAGAACCAATACCGTCATTTATAAAATCTTTGTTCTCACCAGAGAGATTCTGATCTTTTGTATACTGATAAGAATAACCAACCATGGCTTTTACATTATGCCCGCAAAATGAACCATTGTAATTAGTAAGCCATTCCAGAATACGTTGAGACTGCTTTGCATATTTGCGCGATCCTTCACCAGAATATCCTTGGGCGATAGCTAGTGTAGAAGTAGAAGGACGAAACCAAGAATCGAAATTCGATGATTCGTGTCCAGCAAACGTAATCTGTGTATTTAAAATCTGCCCATTCTCAGAATCTTTCCATAATAAAGGTAATAAGTTAAGTTTGGCAGTAGCATCATAGTCTAAAAGTTTCGTTTCCGAAGTATTATCTTCAAGGTTAATCAACTCAACAGGATTGTATCCAGCAGCCTGACCAGTAATTGCAGTATATTGACCTGGATTGTCTACATCCATAATAGGAGTCGTGGGATTAATCTCCAACGTATTGCGAAATACATCCCAAGATGAGTTTTTACGTTTAATAAGCCTTGGAGCTACATTAGCTGTAAAAGTGAATAGTCCGTTTCGTGTCGTCTGCTGTATGCCTGCTCTTCCACCATATTCCTCCCGTGACGAGTACAAATCCACTCCCTCAGCTTTACGATAATCTATCGATACACGGTAATTGTTTTTATTGTTTCCGCCACTAAGCGATAATGTATGCTGATGCATCCAACCCGTTCTCGTCACAGCATCTAACCAATCATCATTTCCACCAAGATCATTACCATAACCACCCGGAATACGCAATGCGCGATATTGTTTGGCAGTAAGCATATCCAATTCATGATTTGCAACACTTGCTGAAACCGTTCCCATATAAGAAGTATGTATCTGCCCGTCACGCGTTCCTTTTTTGGTTGTCACAAGAATCACCCCGTTAGAACCACGTGTTCCATAAATAGCTGCTGCTGCACCATCTTTAAGTATGTCAAAACTGGCAATATCGTTGGGATTGATGTTCGTTAGATTTCCACCGGGAATCCCATCAATCACAATTAACGGACCGGTTCCCGCACTTCTCGACGATACGCCACGAATCTGGATACTAGCCTGATTATTAGGATCGGCTGCACCGGTATTAGTAATTGATACACTGGGTACTTTACCTTGAATCATCATAGATACATCAAGAGAGGTAGACTTCAAAAAATCTTTCTCATTGATATGAGAAATTGAAGAAGTCAATTCTTTCTTATCCATGGTACCATAACCGATTACCACAACTTCATTAAGCTGTTCACTATTCTGTAATAACTTGATAGTGAGTCTCTTCATTCCATTAACTGAGATAGTCTGATTTTTATAACCGACATAACTGACTTCCAATACTGCTTCAGGCAAAATCCCAGTAAAAGAAAAGTTGCCATCGACATCCGTAGTGCAACCTTTTGAGGCTACCCCTTTTAGTCTGACAGTCGCTCCAATGAGCGGCTCATCGGTTTCCGCATCCACAACTGTCCCCGAAACATTGATTGCCTGAGCAAACAACATAGTTGTCCAACCAGACATAACTAACAATGTTAATAACACAAATCTTGATAGTAAATTTTTCATGGATATGATATTAAATTAATTAAGATTAAAATTCTATCACAAAAATAGAATGCAATTATACAAGATAAAAATACAAAGCTGATAATTAAGAAAAACAAAATGGATAATAAGATGATAATCAACTTATTACCCATTTTACAGATATGAAATAATTAAGGTCAAATAAAGATTTTCTCAAATGCTATAATCTGATTTTATCCCTTATACTTTGGGAATTGCCATAATGTAATCATCAAATTCCTCTTTAGGGACAAGTGCTTTAGCTTTGGTTTTGGCTTTATATACATATATCGTATTGGTAGACAGATTTAAATATTTAGCCACATCCGTCGGATTACTAATGCCAACACGCATCAGGGCAAAAATTCTTATTTCAGTGGACAATTCTCCAGAACTATCGATGCTGACCTGATATTCTTTTGGAAATAACTTGTTGTATTCATCAACGAAGTTAGGAAACAATTTCATAAAAGCTTTATCAAAAGCTGAAAACAGCCGCTGCCATTCCTTTTTAACCCCCATATCATACAACAAATATTTTACTTCATCATATTTCTTATCATTCAACTTACGTATGGCGGTATTACTCATCTCAGCAACCTCGTTTACATATTGATTGGCTTTGATAGATTCAATAATGTAACGGTCCTTGATTTCATTCACTTCTTTCAGTTTCAAGTTCAGCTCAGAAAGCTGTTCATTTGATTTATCGAGTTCTTCAGTTTTACTACGAATAGCTGCATTCGACTCACACAAACTTCTATTACGTCTTCTAATTTTAGCATACATTAAAAACAGAAGAAGAAGCAACAGCCCAAATAATGAAATGGCATATATTAACATGGTCTTTGTATTACGAAGCCATACATAACGTGCATTTTCTATTGATGGAAGTACAGAATTAACCTCAATCTGACGAATTCGTGAATTATAGGTTTTGGCATCATCAAGAGCTAAATGAATATATCGACTTGCTCGACTAAGGTCACCGCGTTGCTGCATTAATATAGCAAGGTCTTTAGCAGCTGTATTTTCTCTAGTTAACGAGCGAATATCATAAATTACTGCAAGGGCAGCAAAATATATTGCAGAATCTACTTGCTCCACACCTTTATATGTATTACTCAATATAGAATAGTTGATTGCTTTTTCATGATCGTTCAAATGGTGAACCCTAAGTAGTCGGATGCGCTCATCAATAGATTCTCTCGGTAGATACTTCCACATCACCTTTTTCTCAATAGCTGCATAATCATGCTCATAGCTGCCAACAGGAGTCAGGGACAAGATACTATCATAACACGTTTCCCTTGAATGAGCATAACGAAGCCCCAATTTAGATTCACGACCTACATACGACTCCAAATTTTGAAACATACGTGCTTTTAAGGTATAATAGTGTGGCAGAACCGCTTTGGGAATAGCAGTAACTTTAATCAACTTATCCACTTCAGCGGCTTCCTTAAAGAAACCCACCGAAGTGTAACAGTCGAGGAGAGCCACATGCGCTAGAACGAGCTCTGACTGATTGTTGTTTTCAATAGCGATATCATACATCTTGTCAGCATAGGCATACACTGAATCAAATTGATAATTTCGATATTCGCTATACAGAATACTACATAAATCAAAACGGGATTCTCCAGTAGGTAGGTTAGCCAATTTGTTTTTAAGCAGAATCAACTGCTTTTCCTTTGCCACAATGTAACTGTGACGATTGTCTATTTCAGTATCAAGTGCAGATAATACCGAATCTATTTGCATGGACGTTACTGCGGCAACCGGCATAATAACAAAGCTAAACACCATACTCAGTAAAACAGACCTGATAACTTGACAATACAGTGAATATAAAATTGAATATGCATCCATATAGATAGTTTTTTCGTGGAAATGGTTAACACATTAATAAAAGAATACTGCAAAATTATACAATTTCGGATATATACACCAATTATAGAACAGTATTTTGTAAAAAACGCCAAGCATTGTTTTGGAACATAACAAGCATTGTTACGCCTTATAAGGATATATTCTCAAATAGGTAGGTATCTTCTCAATCGCATAGCGTAAAGTTGTTTGTGACATAGCATTCTTATAGTGTACGACGAAATCAAAAACTTCATCCCAATGTGATTCACTCACTACTTTAAGCATCCAACCGCAATCTTTTCACACCATCTCATCTTGATCGCACAGCATAGCTGTAGTAATCTCAAGTATATCTTCAAAACACAAACCCTTTCGAGCAGGGATAATCAGAGTTACTGCAACATCTTGATGTACCCAACAATTATCCGATTTTATCCATGCTTCCAGATAAAATACATACCGAGAAATCTTTCGGTTCATAACACTTTTTTAATGAATAGGCACACGCCACTACAACTTCTCAGTTATCCAACTGCCATAACTGTTCACACTGTTCGAATATCTCTGTTTTCGATTTAACACAAACCTTCTTATAAAATTCGAGACTATCCAATAAATTGTATAAATAAAAAAAACTAAATCTTGGAGTTTTCTATCACACAAAATTGTGGACAATGGAGGTTGTGTCAAAACGCTGACACAGCCTTTTTTATGCGCAAAGCCCAGACTTTCTCAAGCCCGGGCTTTGTTATTACCCAAAGTTTTCGTATCTTTAGGTATAAAGTTTTTCGTTATGGCAAAGTTACATTTTCGTCCTTACATTCCCAACCAAACCGTTCTTTTTCCACAAAGAATTGATGAAAACATAGCTGAGACCGACCCGGTCCGCATCGTGAATGCTGTTATTGACAATCTCAATCTTGAGAGTTTCAAGAAGCTTTATAAGGAAACGGGCCGTTGTCCTTATCATCCTAAAATGATGCTTAAGGTGATAATCTACGCCTACATGAATAATATCTATTCTTGCCGTAAAATAGAGAAGCACCTCCTTCGTGACATTCATTATATTTGGCTTGCCGGTAATGAGCATCCGGATTTTATCACGATCAACCGTTTTCGTAACCGTGTAAAGGAGGAAATAAATAATGTATTTACCCAGTTGGTTCTTGTCCTTGCCGATAAAGGTTTCATCAGCCTTGATGTGGAGTATATCGACGGCACCAAGATTGAATCCAAAGCCAACAAATATACTTTTGTCTGGCGCAAGACAGTCGAACGGAACCGTACGAGACTAATGGATAAAATCCGTATTCTCTTGGAACAGGTGGATGAAGCCATTGCACAGGAGAACTCTATAAAAGACACATCCGTGGAGTTTACTCCCTGCAGGCTCTCTGACATAGTGGATGAACTTAAAGAAGCCCTGGAACGCCAGCCTGCAACAAAGGATAAGGAAGAAAAGAAAGCCCTGCGCAAAAAGAAGAAGCAGGGCATGGAACTTGAAGGGTATCGTGACAAGCTGATAGAATACGACAATCACCTTGATACCCTTGGAGAACGTAACTCCTATTCCAAGACCGATCCTGGTGCCACATTCATGCGCATGAAAGAAGATGCCATGAAGAACGGGCAGACCAAACCCGGATATAATCTGCAAATAGGTACTGAAAACCAATTCATCACAGACTTCCGTCTGTTTCCCAACCCTACCGATACACTGACCCTCATACCTTTTTTCCACTCTTTCCAGTACCGCTATAACCGTTTACCGAATATCTGTGTGGCAGACTCCGGTTACGGTTCGGAAGAAAATTACCGGTTCATGCAGGAGAATGGGATAGAAGCCTTCATCAAGTACAATTACTTCCATAAAGAACAGCGTCCTCGTTATACTCCCAACCCGTTCCATGCCGAAAGTCTCCATTACAATGCCCAAGAGGATTATTACGTTTGTCCTATGGGACAGCACATGAACCGTATAGGAACCAAACGTGACAAGACAGCGAGCGGATACATCATCGAAAGTGCCCGGTATAAAGCAAAAAGATGCGAAGGTTGCCCTTTGCGTGGCAGTTGTTTTAAAGCTCGGGGGAACCGTATTATAGAAGTCAACCACCGATTAAATCAATACAAACGGCAGGCACGGGAAAGGTTGCTCTCAGAAGAAGGTATCAAGCATAGAGGCAGGAGGTGTATAGAACCAGAGGCTGTGTTTGGACAAATGAAATACAACATGGCATACAGAAGATTCCGGCATGTGGGAGAAGACAAGGTTACAATGGACTTTGCTTTCTTTGCTATAGCCTTTAATATCAAAAAAATGTGTGCTAAACTGATAAAAGAAGGAAAGGGGCTCATTACAGTTGCCAAATATATGTTTATGGGACTATTTATAACCCGATATAATTGGAATATAGCAACTTGTTGCCAAATGCATGAGGAAAAAGCAGCATAGCCAAAAGAAAATATAGCAGAACTGTAAAATATAAAAGAGGGTGTGCCAACGTTTTGACACAACCTCTTACTTATCGATTTTACTTCACTTCCTCAAAATCAACAACATTAGAGGCATCAATCAATTTATTCATTAAATTTACCCATGTAATATTAGCATTACTGTGCGCAAACTTTCCTTGCACATACGCATTTTGAAATTCTTTCAACAGCGTGTCATAATAAGATAAACTAATATAAAATGTACAACTATTATCATCCGAGTAATTGGATTTTGAATAAATATCTCCCTTTTGAGGTCTGGAAAATATTCTTTTTGAAAAAGCTTGAAACAACATAGCCAATTCTTGTCCATTAAAAACTTGTTTTTTCTTCGTTTCCATAATATTATTTTTTAAGATGAAAAAAGCGTGGAACATCCCCTACGCTTCTGAGGCTTTGGCGAGCCTGTACTGCAAATAAGGAAAGCCCACGCTATAGCGCAGGCGTTCACTTAAATTCATTGCAGTACTTAAAATCGCCAAATTTCAGAAGCAAGAATAAAAGCTAACGCTTTAATATATACATTTATAGACTTCAATAAATCAAAGTCCATGCAAAAATAACAATTTTCAGATTTAAATTCGCAAAAAATATTTTTTTGTTCTTTTCAACATCAATATTTTATCTAAGTCAAACTAATTTAGATAAGCCGAAGTTATGAATACGGTTCATAACTTCAGCTTTACTCCGCTTATAGTTTACCCAGTTTATCGGCTTCTTTTCTCAATTGTTCGGCTTGCTCGTTCAACAGCCTTGCACGTTCCAGTGCTTCCGCCTGCTTTTGGATGCGGTATTCAAAATCCATCACTGAATCGGTCAGCCTTCGGATAAAACCATTATCCCGTTGCCACTTGAACTTGTTTTCCAGCATATCAAAAGTTTCTCCGTCTGCCTGTCCTTGCATCAACAAATAGCGGTATTTCATATCGTTGTCCTGCAACTGCTGCATACGTTCAGCCAAACGAACATTCAAGAATATGGAAACGAAACAGATAACCAGCACTGCCGAAAAAAGAAACAATCCCGGACAAATCCAAGAAGCTACCTTGTTGTAAATCCGTTGATAGAGCGGTAAGGGCGTAGCTTCCTCTTTATCCGTCTTGCAAGAACCCAAAACATCAATCATTACCTTGAAACAACGGTAGGTTTCCAATACTATTTTCTTGGTGTCCTCGATATGTTTCTGCTGACCTTGCATCCTGTTCCTTATCTCGTCAAGCTGGCTTTGGATAGCCTGCAAATCCTTTTCGGGAACAGCCGGGTTACTGTGCAGTTCCGACAATGCCTGTTCGATTGCGTTCAGTCTTTCGAGAGTTTCCCCCCGACTGGCTGGCGTTACCTGTGCTTCCTGCTTCTCTTTCAGTTCTGTAACCATTGAGAGAAGCCCCTCTAAAATCAAATTTTCCTCCATACGCTTATAACTTTAGTTGTTTTTTCTTTTTTTTCTTCTTCTTTCTCAAAAAGGAATCATCGGGCATTTCATCAGCCGGGGCTGACAAACCGGAAAACAGACCGCCTAAACCTGTTATAAAAGAATTATCCGCTTTGTCGGGTGCTGATACTGATTTCTGAACAGGTGCGGTAACCGTCTGCTTATTGCTTCCGACTGTCATCTGCCCTACATCCCCAAAACATTTATCCAGTTTGGAGAAACTGAAACTACGGTCTATCTCCGAACCCTTGAACGTGTATTCACCTTTGGAAAAGGAAACGCCTTGTATCTCGCCTGTCTGTCCCTTGTACTTGAACCGGATAGTAATACCCTTTTCCGCTAACCGCTCCTGTAACTGCTGCCAGTTTCGGGATTTCCCGATTTCATTCTTTACAGCGTTGTAAATCTCGTATTTCGATTTGTCCGGCTCTTTCAAGCGGTGCTGCTTCACCTGTTCTTTTCCACCAGCGAAATAAAGCCCGTGCTTGGCTTTCAGCTTCTTGCATACCTGCTCGTTACGGTACATATCGTTCCTGTCCGAAATGGTCTTGCCGTTGTTGTCAATACGGTTGAATACGATATGCACATGTGGGTGTTCCCGGTCTTGATGGCGCACGATGATATACTGCGTATCGGTGATTTTCATTTCACGCATATACTCCTGCGCAAGCTGTATCATCTTCTCGTCTGTCAATTTGGGCGCATCCACTGCCGAATAGCTTAGCGCAATATGTCCGACTGGCTTTTTTAAGTCGGGATTCATCCCGGTCTGCATACAGAAGCTGCGGATTATATCTCCCCGGCTTTCTGTTAGTACCCCCTCCGCATGGAGCAAAGCCGCCTGTTCCTTGCCAAGCACATAGTTCACGCAGCCCTTAAACCCGCTTCCCTTTTTTATTTTTCCAATCATCCGACAACTGGTTTATAATTTCGACAATCCTGTTTTTCAGTGTAAGTATTCGATAAACTCCCTCGTATAATGGGTAACGTATGTTCATAATATCGTTTATTCATTTTATCGTTCTATGATTTATTGTTACATCAATTCAACCAAAAGATGTGCAGGGTTCTATAGAAGTTGATATTTTTCCTACTAATGGAGCGGATAAAAGGGAGTTTCCCCCCTTTTCCCTTATTTTCCTGTGATAAATGGGATAAAGCGGTATTTTTATCCCTGCTTTCCCGCCATAATTGGTATAAAAGGGTATTCTTTCCCTTATTTTCCCTATTTATCGGGGATAATGAAGATAAAAACGGCACTTTATTCCCTATTTTCCCGTCTTGATTGGTATAAAACGGTAGTTTTCCCGTGTTTAGGCGGGATTTATGAAGGTATCAGGAGTCTTTCTTGGGAGATTCCGGTGGCGTAACGGATAATATCTTGCCACCGGATAACAGATTGTCAGGTAATAATTCGGCCAGATCCATCGAGTAGTCATCGTCATAATCATGTACATGTTCAAGGAAGTAGATCAGCCACGTGCGGAAGTCAGCCCCGGCAGCCTTGCAGCAGCCGAAGAACGAGTAGAGCACCGCCGCATCTTCAGCGGCATCATTATTGCCACAGAACAGGTAATTACGTCTGCCGCACGCGACAGGCCGCACTTTATTTTCTATCTCGTTATTATCCGGTCTGTAGCGACCGTCAAGATGGTATCTGGAGAGTTTGTCGAACCTTCCGTATGTATATTTTATGGCTTTTCCGATAGGACTGCCTTTCATCACTTTGGGATATTCATTGACCAGCCATTTCTCGAAGCGCACAAGTATGGGATATGCAAGACGTGTCCTAAGTTCAGCCCTCTGTTCATAGGTCAGGCGTTCATCGTCAGCCTTGCGCTCCACGTCATAAAGCAGCTGTATCTGTTCGAGCGCATAGTCGGCACGCTGCGTGTCATTCTTTCTTGCCTCCCAAAAATATCTGCGCGCATGGGCCCAGCAGCCAAGAAGGATAATGCCTTTCTTGGCGTCCAGCATCTCGTACCTTTCGTACCCGTCCGTCTGTATGGCTCCCCGGAACTTGCCGAAGAGTTTCAGCACCACCTTTCCACTTCGGGAACCCTTGTCATAGTAAAAGAACTGACGTCCGGTCATGACGCTGCGCACAAGCCAGATATAACCTTTGACCGTCTTGTGTCTCTCGTCATTCATCACGGGGATTGTCGTCTCATCCGACTGTATGTAGTCAGTCTGCATCACCAGATCCCATAATCGGAAGTACAGGGGTCTTAGCAGATCCGCCACATCCTTGAACCAGTCGTTGACCGTTGACGCGGGGAGGTGTACCCCCACACGCTTGAACTGTTCCAGTTGTCTGTGGAACGGTATGTGATCCACATATTTCCCTATCATCATGTCTGCCAGCAATGAGGCGGAGGCATAGCTCTTTGCTATCGGCATGACGGGAAGCGGGCCGGTCCTGAACTCGTCCGTCCCCTTCCGTTTGGCTGTATGGCGCACTATCCTGCGGATATAGAACTTCTCGGGCTCGTGCATAAGGATCTCGGTCACTTCCTCTCCGGGAAGGAGCGTCCACTCCTCCGGATTATACCCTTCGGGATATATATGAACCTCCTCACGCGCAAGATTTTCCGGAAGGGATTTTCTCGTAGGATGTTGCCTCCTCGCTTTTTTACGGGCGATGATCGCTTCTCTGGTAGCCTTCAGCTCCTTTTCCGCTTCCTCTGCGGCTTCAGCCTCCCGGGGAAGCATGTCGAAGCCTTCAAAATCCAGCCAGCGGTCCTGGGCGTCAGGCTTTATGAACTTTTCCGCCTTCTTCCCGTACAACTGCCGTTCAAGATAGGATACACGTTGTTCCAGACTGTTGATTTTTGCTTCCTTTTGGGCGATTATGGCATCCTTGTCAGACAATAAAGCCTCATACGCCTCTTTGTCCGCAGCTTCAAGGGGCTGCGTGGACACCATCTCCTTCAACCGGCTGTTTTCTCTATACAGACAGTCGCATTTGTGCATGAGATCCTTTATCAGTAATTCCTTATCGGTTGGCATAATCGTTTAATTATGATGCCAAGATACTAAAAAACAGCCGGAATACGACATTGTATATGTTATAATTTGTTACAACTACAACCCATGGAAACCACTTCTTTTATAACGCCTGACCTTGCTGCCGTCCATTCCCTGGACCATCATCACAAGGTCATTCCAGAAGGTTTCAATCGCTTTAATCCGACCTTCCTCCGTATTTATGACCGGCAGATGGAAGTGCCCCTGTTCCAGTTTCATGTGGTATATCACCAGACCACCATATTCCATATGGAGGATTTTCATACAGGTACAGTTCGCATTGATAAAAATGAAAGCGTCACCGTCCCGTACATTCTTTCCCATCTGGTTGGTCACGATGCCGCTAAGCGTATAAAAGCTCTTACGCATGTCTGTCGGATACGGGTAAAGATAATATCTGTTGGATTCATTCAAAGAAAACATAGGCTAACGGTTTGAATTCAAAAATATCAGGGTTTGCAATACCTCCGGTGACAAAGGGCTGTTCAAGCGGACTGTGACGCCATTGGGATAGGAGATCTCACATAGCGGCTGGGGAATTGGCGACGGGCTGACCGGAGGTGCAGACAGCAGGGATTTCTCCTTATGGGGAAGACTGACCTGCCCCTTACTGTTTACCTTGACCGGGATAAAGCCGCCTTTGCGCAACAGCTTGGAACGCCACTCGTAGAAACGTTTGGGACGAATACATTCATTCGAACAAAAATCTATAACTGAAAGTCCGCTCGACTTGAAACGGGCATAAATAGATTCAAAATCTTCCATGGTCCATTGATGTGACATAACGATTGAGCTTTTTTACTTTGGCTACAAAAGTAACATCACATTTTTAGAATGAAAGGGGGAGTTTATCGAATACTTACTTTTCAGTTTCACTAGTTCCACCGCCACCAGTGCGAAACCTCCGGCATTCGCCCGGTGCGCCAACTGGTTGATGTTGTTGGCTTCCCCTGCCAGTTTGCGAATGGTGTCCGCATCCTGCCTGTTCAGCCGGGGTATGACCTCTGCCGAAACAACTGCCTGCCGTACATACTCACTGACACGCAACCCGGCTTCTCCGGCTCGCTTTCTGATGGCGTAATACTGCAACTCGGTCAGTTTCGTACTGACAACCCGTTGCTGCTTCTCTATCCGTTTCTTTGCCGGACGTCCCCCCGGCTTATCCTTTATATTCGTCATAAGTTTTTACGTTTAAATAGTGTCTTAAAAATTGCGACCAACGGGAGAAATTTTCTTTGCGATGAGCAAAGCAAGGTAGTTTCGGTTTACCGAAACATAACCTTGCTCTCCAAATTAAACCGCCTGCCGTTGGTAATCCTGCCGGACTAAATCCCCCTGCCCCTTTTCTGTCTTGGGGCGGCACGTTGTCCGGTTTCCTGCTTTATCTCCTGCACTTGGCTGGTGCTGTTCTTCTGTTCCTGCTTCTTGCCGCACAGGTAATCGTTCAAGTCCGAATAGCCCCTATAATTGCCCGAGAAGTCACGCACATGGAAGGAGTATTCCAATGCAATAGCCTGTGTCGCCTTATACCCCGTCTCGTCATTGTCAAGCATACAGTGGATGCGTTCATACGGGTACAGCACGTCAATGGCTTTCGGCACGTTGACAGTAGAGTTGAGTATGACATAATCCTGTCTGTCAAGGTCGGGCATGGTCGGACAGTTCTTCATCCGGAACGTGAGGAAAGAAAGATAGTCCATAAAACCCTCGAATACCAAACATTTCTCTCTCGGCTCTCCCTGCTGCCGTATATGGGTGATGTCTTTCGGGGCGATGCAACCCTTAAAAAAGGAATTGCGAACCTCGTAACCTCCTGCCATGTTCGGGAAACCGATAGCAAAGAATGGTCTGCCGTTATTGATAAAATGGAGTTCCTTGCATTCTCTTTTTGCCAGTTCGACATTGATACCTCGTCCCTGCAAGTAACGGAGCAATGCCAGATGGGTCAAGTCACGGACTTCCAAATGTTGGAAACTCGGTTCTGTCCTACGCTGGGGAAAAGAAAAACTGACCGGACGGATGTGCGGTGTCTGTTCTGCTATCTGGTTTAAAAGGTATGGCACGCTGCCGGAGCAATAAAGTTCCTTTGCCAGTGCAATGATGTTGCCGCCCTTACCTGCGCGTAGGCTCGGTACAGAACGCCTTACTGCCTTTCGGCAGTAGGTTTTCCCGTACCTGCCCCCAAACCGTACTTGCATGTCTCCACGCATACGGCTCTCCGTTGATAACATGACTTTATTTAGCATGGCTGTGTATTTTGGCATAACACTTTTCACAGACAACCAATGTCTTCCTATGCTTTTCAAGCATCAGCCTGTCGCATTCAGTTTTTCCTTTAAGCTGATTTAGCTTTCTGACATGACGCATGACTACAGGTCCGACTTTTCCACATAATTCACATGTTCTCGCATCCAATCGCTCAGTAAGTGTCGGCTGTGGAATTGCGATTGTGTAGGATAAGTCGTTTACCTCCGTATAGTACATTGGTGGTTTACGTTTGAATCCCTCATTATAGAATTTCCTGTACCGTAATTTACCTTTTGCATCCTGATATGGCACTATAATGTCATTCCCAACCTTATATTTGTCAATGACTTTGCTTACAGTGCTATTGGTTTTTCCTGCAATGGTATGGTACATACTGTACTCCATGATGTATCCAAACTTTGAGAGCGCGTATGCCACGTTGTTGGCAATGCAGTAGTAGTTGTAGAACCCTCTGATTTCAGAGTTATATGCCGCCACTATGTCCTCGATTTTCTTCTTCATAAGATTGCCTCTGAACTTTGCAAACCAAACTTGTCGGCCATTTTCTACCTTGTATCTGATGGCGCTGTATTCTTCCAGTTTGTTCCGCACCGTTTCTATGGCGACCTTTAGGACTATCTTACCGTTGTAATAACGGGCTGGCACATTGTTCTTGTCCCGCTTGATAGCATCAGACTTACGGACTGAAACATCGAAGCCAAGAAATTTCGCGGGCTTTTGTGCGTTTGTTATCAATGTCTTTTCCTGTGACAGTTCCAGCTTGAGGTTTTCTTCCATATACTTGGTAATGTCCGACTTGATTTTAACGCACTCTGCCTTGCTTCCGATAACACCAATGAGGAAATCATCTGCGTATCTTACGTATCGAAGCCTTCTGTATGTTTCATCCATACTGTCTCTGCTCTCAATCTTTTGCCTTTCACGTCTCAGTTTCTCATACTCATCCCTAAGCTGTAATCTGACATCTGCATCCTGTATGTTCTTGATGCTTTTAAGGATGCGTTGCATCTTATCGCTAAGTTGCTTGTATTCTTTGGTGATGTGTCTTTCTTTTCCCTTATTGAAGCGTAGGGCGTATTCTTCCATATACTTGTCAAAATTATCAAGATAAATGTTTGCCAGTATAGGACTGATATTACCGCCTTGTGGAGTTCCCTTGTTTGTATTATGAAACTTCCAGTCTTCAATATATCCCGCATTCAACAACTTGCGGATAAGCCTTAGAAATCTATCATCGGCAATCCGTTTCCGCAAAGTTGCAATCAATACATTGTGGTCTATGTTGTCGAAGAATCCTTTAATGTCTCCTTCCACAAACCATTTTGTACCTGTAAATGTCTTTTGGATATGGGTCAATGCGGTATGGCAGCTTCTGTTTGGTCTGAATCCATGTGAGGTGTTTGCAAACACCTCTTCATAGACGGCTTCAAGAATCATGCGCACCACCTCCTGTACAAGTTTGTCCTCAAAGGAAGGAATTCCAAGCGGTCTTTTCTTACCGTTTTTCTTGGGTATGTATATCCTTTTTGCCGGATTAGGCTTGTAAGACTCATCTCTCAAAGATGCAATGACTTTGTTTATTCTTTGAAGACTCATCCGATTGATGGTTTTCCCATCCGTACCGGGTGTCATATTGCCTGGTTTGGCGTAAATACGCTGGTAAGCAACATGAAACATCTCCTCATTGAATAAGATACGGTACAGCCTTTCGAACTTGTAATCCGAAACTTTACCATGCTTGTTTAAAGCTTTTAATACTTGCTCAGGACTTCTCATAATGTCTCACACATTTTCCATTATTTGTATTAAGTTATCTAACTGCTTCCCTTCGCCATGTACAAGGCTTTCCCTTGCTCGGACTACTACGGAAGCTCCGTTCCCATGTCAGATATTCAGGGTCCTATGCCCATAGCCTTACGGCATTCTGATTTAGGGAATCCCCATTTGCTTTCACAATAACTGTTTGGCTCGGCAGACTGTCGGATGCGACTTACGTTCCTATTCCACTTATTGTGGTTGCTCTGAAGCCAGCTCCTGCTCCATTGTAATTTCGGTTTACATGGGGTGCTTCAGCCCGACGTGAATCAAATACCTTTCGTCGGGGCTGGTACGTGTGCAGCAGAACTATCGTTCAACCAATCAGGCTTCATCCTTGTGTCTGTCTTTTCCTCTCGCCATGCAGTCGCAGCTTGGTATTTAGCTGACTAATGACTTTACCGACATGCTTTTGTCACCTTTGGATTTCTCCTCCAGCTAAGTCGTTGAGGATAGGTCTGTTGAACTCTAACCTAATCTCTTGCCATAGAGATATTTATTGTGTAGCCTATATGGGCGCATCAAAGTCATACCAAAGGTTGCGGTCAGTGTTCACCTTGAAAGACGGTTCGTGTTCCTCCCTTAACGGTGATTTGTACCATAAGCCGTTGCCCTGCTGCTTGACAGGAGAGTAGCCTAAACTGTGCAGATAGTCTGCGATGGGTATTTGTTTCACATCTTCGATATTCATAACATTTTCTTTTTGGGGGATTAAAAAATAGTTGAAAAGTGCGCCAGTCCTGTTTAGTCCGTTATATATATACCCGTACCATACTAAACCTGCTTGTTCCGATACAGGGAAATAGTAAGTCCGTTCCTCTTATATATACACCCGGACTAAACCAAACGGACTTTTAATAATGGAAATCGGGATTATAGCGGTAGCCCTTGCCCTCTTTCACAATCATGCGCTTGTTCACAAGAAACTTGTTAAGTGACACAAGGACATTGCGTCCACGCTCGTAGCCGATACTCGCATAACCCTGCTTCAATGCCGCTATGACATTGGAATAGCCTTGTACCACCTGCTTGCCGAAACCGTTCTCCAACGCTTCCCGGTGTTGCTGTTCAGTCAGTTCCGTAAGCGGAAAATTCCTGTCCTGCTTAGGTTGTTGGAATACATAATCATCCACGATTTCGGGTAAAGCGTTGTCATTGATACGGAATGCGAACGGGTCAAACTCCCGGTCACGTATGTGCATTGCCTTTACCTCGCTTATGTTGCCGTCCTGCCGGCTTTTCGTAATTTGCAGGACGGTTTCAGCCTTGTTGTTCAGTTCCGTGCCGATATGCCCCCTTGTGTTGTCATCCCCCTTATTCAAATGTAGAACAGTATGGATATGCAGGTTATATCCGCTTGACCAGCGCATCAAAAGGTTGATTAGGTCGGTTGATTCGCTGGGACTGTTGATGTCGTACATCAAGTCACGGATTCCGTCAATGATGAGCAACCCCACATCGGGCATATTTTCAAGCATATAGCCGATAATCTGTTTCCGCTTGTCGGGGGTCTGCTCTCTTAGCACGATGAAAACAAAATCGTCCCTGTCCTTGTCGGTAGGTAGTCCGGCAAGCCGTAAAATACGCTCCATGACCTTATGGCAATGGTATTTGCTCTGCTCGGTATCTACATAGAGGATTTTCCGCTTGTTCGGTGGCAGGTATGCCGAATACTTCAGTACCTCGTCATTCTTCAACGCTGCCGCAACGATAGCGGAGATGTTGAATGTCTTTTTGCTCTTGGCTTTACCCGTGGATGCGCTGAAATTACCCAGCGTGCCAATGGTAGAGCCGTTCACCCAGAGTATTTCGGGCGGCACTTCGTAAGTGTCCGTTACCTTTAAATGAATGGTTTTCCAAAGGGCTGCGAAATCCTCTTTCTGCATGGTAACACCCTGCCCGGCTTCTGTCGCTTTTCTATTTTCCATAGCCGTTATTTCTTTAGAGGACGGTTAAGGATATACTTCTGCGCTTCCTGCTCTATCTGCGCCTGCGTCTTGACCGGGTTCTGACGTAACCATGCTTCCAACTCCGCTTTCTCAAAATAAAGCATTTTGCCCTGCGGCTTGTAATGGGGTATCAAGTTACCCGAAGTCAACTTGTACAGGTAACTTTTAGAAAGGTTCAAGAACTTGCTCGCTTCATCGAAGCTAAGCACACTCTTTGAAAGGAACAACATCTTTTCGAGTTCGGAAACTCTTAACTCTAAATCTCTTTCCATATTGTTTAGGAATTTAGGTGAAACAATATGAAGGTGCGCACCCTCGTTTTTTTGTTAACGGGGGCAAAGTTAAGAGGTTGAAAATGAAGTCTAATTGACCTTTGTTTGAGCGTTCAATCTATGCTCAACCTTTTTTCAGTTGTTTGATGTATTTGTCTATGATTTCATATCCTTTCGGATAGATGTTTTTTGCTTGGTCTGTCGCACTCGACAGGTCAGTACGTGTAAGCGGTTCTCCTTTTATCTTCTTCAATATCAGCTTATTGTTTGCTATGACAGACTGCCATTCATAAACGATGTAATTATAACAGCTAAGTTGCATCATAAGATAGGCTAACAGACGAGTATTATTAACTTTCAATACCCCATTCAGTTTGCAGTCGAAAAAATCGGTAAGTATTTTGGCACTGACGGTAGTAGTAAACATATTCGCTTCATTCACACAGTCGGTCAGAAGTTTGATTTCATTGGCTTTCAACGTGGACTTGAAAGGATTGCTTTTGCCCACAATCTTGGTTGGATTAGTATCTGCACTTTCCTCTTTCTCTTTTGGCAAGACTTGCTCTTGGATGGCAACCGCATCTGTATGGTAATTGCTTTCCTGTTCTTGCAGATAGCGCAAATACTTGGAAAGCACGACAAGATTAACGATAATAGACAAATAGGGAAGCCGCCCATCATAACAGGACGGTTCATGCAAATATGCGTCCATATCAAAATCAGAGCAGCGGAAACCGATATACTTTTTTCTTTCATCAGAATTCAAGTCCTCAAAATAACCGCTTTCCCACAAAAAATCGGGAATATCCATATCCGATACAATGTTACGCACGACACGGTATTTTTGTTGGATGGCTACAATATTTTCAGTCACACGGAAAATTTCTTGCCGCAAATAATCCTTTAGCTGAGCTTGCGTCAAATATTCACGTTTTAAAAATAGTGCATCTACTTTAGTTTTATAGTCATGAGCTATACAACTATCTAATATCTTCTGTATTTCTCTGAAATTGTTTTCCATATGATTTTCCATAATCGTGCGCCTTTAAACGTTCTTACTACAAATATAAGGTAAGAATCTCACTTTTCCCGAAAACATCGGCAATAATAAGGTAGATAAAGATAGGATAAGCGTTAAGAAATTATAAAGATATGGGGAAGAAAACTATTAAAGTACACCTTTTCTTTGTATTCGTCATTCAGTACACGTTTAGTACGCCCTATAAAAGCAGAAAACCCTAATAATCAAGTGATTATCAGGGTTTATTCGTACCCAGACCCGGGGTCGAACCGGGATGGAAGTGAATCCACTGGTGTTTGAGACCAGCGCGTCTACCGATTCCGCCATCTGGGCATTTGGTTTCAATTGCGGTGCAAAGATACGTCTTTTTTCTAAACCCACAAGCATTTTGATAAAAAAAGGAGGAAAAATTTATAAAACATCCCTTAAACACTTCTCTGTTCAAAGAATAAACCGTAAATTAGCAGAAACTTTTAAAACAGTCAATATCATGACAGGTAAAGATAATTATTGTGTAATTATGGGAGGTGGCATTGGCAGCCGCTTCTGGCCATTTAGTCGCAAAACTCTGCCTAAACAATTTCTGGATTTCTTTGGTACCGGACGCTCTTTGTTACAGCAAACTTTTGATCGCTTTAACAAAGTAATCCCTACGGAAAATATACTCATCGTAACCAATGCGATGTATGCAGACCTGGTAAAAGAACAACTTCCGGAATTGAACCCGGATCAAATTTTGCTTGAACCGGCAAGAAGAAATACCGCTCCCTGTATCGCGTGGGCCTCCTATCATATCCGTGCATTAAACCCGAACGCTAACATAGTAGTAGCTCCTTCAGACCATTTGATACTGAAAGAAGGTGAGTTTCTGGAAGCAATTGAAAAAGGACTCGACTTTGTTGCACATTCAGACAAACTACTCACATTAGGTATTAAGCCGAATCGGCCGGAAACAGGCTACGGATATATTCAGATAGCCGAACAGGATGGAGAAAATTTCTACAAAGTAAAAACTTTTACAGAAAAGCCGGAACTCGAACTGGCTAAAGTATTTGTAGAAAGTGGTGAGTTCTATTGGAACTCCGGATTATTTATGTGGAACGTAAATACCATTATCAAAGCCAGCGAAATATTATTACCCGAATTAGCATCAAAATTAGGAGCAGGAAAAGATTTCTATGGAACTCCCGAAGAAACCTCTTTTATTGAAGAGAACTTCCCTGCTTGCCCCAATGTATCCATTGACTTTGGTGTTATGGAAAAAGCAGATAATGTTTATGTGTCACTTGGGGACTTTGGCTGGTCGGATTTAGGAACATGGGGATCATTATATGACCTCTCTCCGAAAGACGAGAACAACAATGTCACTTTGAAAAGTGAATCATTGATCTACAACAGCAAAAACAATATAGTTGTCTTACCTGAAGGAAAACTGGCAGTCATTGAAGGACTCGAAGGATTCCTGGTTGCAGAATCAGAAAACGTATTACTTATCTGCAAAAAAGACGAAGAACATGCTATACGAAAATATGTCAATGACGCTCAGATAAAAATGGGCGATGACTACATTTAAATAAAGGAGGGGCTAAAAAAAGCAGGAGTGGTCGGAAGATTTTTCTTTCGACCCTTTTCGTATTTTAATGTGTACATATTTTGATATCTGCATCTGCATTTTTTTGGTTATTATTTTGATATTCAGGTGATTGTATTTGTTTTTGTTATTTATTTTGCTTATCTTTAATCATTGATAATCAAAATATTATGGCAATTTTTAAAGATCACAAAGTAAGGGTTAACGACCTATTGGGAGTGATTCCCGAAAGCCTGATTTCACACCTGTCAACCACAACACCCATCGATTACTACACCAAAGTTCTCCACGGTAAAAAGGTGTTCTATCTGCTATTGTACGGTATTCTGGAAAATGATCGCCTTAGTCAGCGAACGCTTGAAGATACTTTTAACGATTCTGTATTCAAGATTTTGTTCGGGTTGGACGAAGATGAAAAAGTACGCCGGAGTTCTCTCTCTGAGAGGTTGTCGAAGATATCACCGGATTACTTCCGTCAGATTTACGATTGTGTCTATGACCAGTTCTCGGAGTGCTATTCCGATACAGAGATAGCACAATACAACCTTATCCGGGTTGACAGTTCCATTGTTTCAGACACATCCGGCAGGATGGCAGAGGGGTTGGGCAACTGTGGCGGAAAGGCTGTAAAGTATAGTATAGCTTTCGATGGTATGTTACCTTGTGAAGTAAACCTGTTTACAGATCCAGTATTTTCGAGCGAGGATATTTCCCTGCCCCAAATAGTAACCAGTCACGTTAAGCAGCAGTCCGGACATCGCAACGTATATGTATTGGATAGAGGTTTTCAGTCAACCAGAACGATGAAAGAGTTTTGCGATCAGAGAACTACTTTTATTGCTCGAAGTAAAGAAAACCGTAAGTATGTAGAACTGGAGCCGATACCGTTTTCTAACAGCGACTTAGCCACTTTGGAACTTATTCGCGACAGTAAGGTGTATCTGTACACAGGCCAGCCTGTTATCAATAAGCGCGGTAATAAACATTACCGGCAGGTATTGGTCAAAGAACCTTTAAGACTTATTGTTGCCCGAAGCAAAACTGATCCAGCGATGGAGTATTGGTTTATTACCAATGACTTTGAACTCACGGCAAAGGAAATTACCGATGCCTACCGTAAACGATGGGATATTGAAGTCTTTTTTCGCTTCATCAAGCAGGAATTAAACGCAAGCCATCTTATATCACTGAATAAGAATGGAATAGAGGTGATGCTTTACATGACTTTGATTGTAGCCATGCTCGTGTTGATATACAAAAAAGCCAACAAGATAGGTTATAAAACCGCTAAACGGCGATTTGCTATGGAAGTTCGCGATCTGGCAATAGCCATGATTGTCCTGCAATGCGGGGGAGACCCAAACTTATTTTTCAAGATAAAGAAAGAGTGACCGGAATTTCTTCCGACCACTCCTGCTAAAAAAAGCCCCTTTTTTATCAAGTAATACTCCATCTCAGTTTTAGCAAAAGATATATAGGTATTAAAAAGTATTCTTTTATCTTTGCCAAAAATCTATTACCATTCCGGACATGTTTCCGGTTAATAAAACAGCACCAACTGAGAAATGGACAAAACTCTTCAAAACTCTCACAGACTCAATGTAGTAGATGCACTACGTGGTTTTGCCTTACTGGCCATTGTATTATTACATAACTTAGAACATTACAATATTTATTTTACTCCTGAAACTCAACCTGAATGGTTGCAAACGTTGGACAAGGGGGTATGGAATGTGCTGTTCTTCTTATTTGCGGGAAAAGCCTATGCAACATTCTCACTCCTTTTTGGATTTAGTTTCTACATTCAATACCACAATGCCGAAAAGCGGGGAATAGATTTCCGTGGACGTTTTGCCTGGCGCATGATTTTGCTATTCTTGTTTTCACAATTGCATGCACTATTTTATAACGGCGACATCTTATTACTTTACTCCATCGTTGGACTCATATTGATCCCCGTTTGCAGACTAAAAGATAAAACGGTCTTCTGGATTGCACTGATTCTGCTACTCCAACCTTTTGAATGGGGACGGATGATTTATGCACTATTAAACCCCGATTACATAATAAGCGCAGATAAGTTCATGCCTTATGCCCTACTTACCAAAGAGGCTACCAGTCACGGAACTTTCCTTGAGGTTTTAAACAATAATATATGGAACGGACAATTATACAGTAATATCTGGCAGGTAGAAAATGGACGTCTATTTCAAACAGCCGCTTTATTTATGTTTGGGATGTTACTGGGACGCAAGAAATACTTTATCAAAGGTACATCTACAATCTGTATTTGGAAACGCATGCTTAAACTATCTGTTATCGCGTTTATTCCACTACATATCCTTCGCGTTTTTGCTCCGGCATACATTCATAATCAGTCTGTATTAACGCCCTTCAACATAGCCATTCCATCGCTGGCAAACTTTACTTTCATGCTTATTTTAATCTCTGCATTTACATTATTATGGTTTAAGAAAGGCGACGGATATAAATGGCAGCAGATAGTTATTCCCTATGGCCGAATGAGCCTGACTAACTATATCTCACAGTCCATCATAGGCGTTTGTATTTACTATGGCTTTGGGTTAGGACTTTACACATCTACCGGAGCAACTGCAACGCTATTCATCGGATTATTCATATTTACGATCCAGCTGATATTCAGTCGCTACTGGCTGGAACGCCATAAACAAGGGCCACTTGAGTTTTTATGGCGTAAAGGTACATGGATAAAGATATAAAAACAACAAAGCGCACTATCCACCCGGACAATGCGCTTTTCCATTATTTAGAAGAAGAAGGTATTTATTTCATCCATGCCTGATGAATACTTCCGGCTATTTCCTTAAACTCTTCATCAGATAATTTTAGTTTCGGATTGGAGATTATCATATCCGATTCCTTATTGATAGGAATAAGATGAATATGAGCATGAGGAACCTCCAGACCCATAACAGCTACCCCCACACGTTTGCAAGGAACAGCTTTCTCAATGGCACGAGCTACCGATTTGGCAAAGACATGCATAGCTGCCAGGTCATCATCACTTAAATCGAAAATATAATCAATCTCTTGCTTGGGGATAACCAACGTATGCCCTTTCACCAACGGATTAATATCAAGGAAAGCAAAAAAACGTTCATCTTCTGCCACCTTATAACAGGGAATTTCACCTGCGATAATTCTACTGAATATTGTTGCCATAACCTAAATATATAAAATAAGGCAAGCCCTTATAACGGACCTGCCTTAGTATTAAAACGAAATGTTTACTACTTCCAGACTGATTTTACCTTGTGGTACCTGAATCTCAGCAATATCACCCACCTTCTTGCCAAGTAATCCCTGAGCAATCGGGGTACTTACGGAAATCTTTCCTTCTTTCAAGTTAGCTTCACTTTCAGATACAATGGTATAAGTCATCTTCATACCATTCTTTGTATTCTTCAGTTCTACTTTATTCAAAATCTGTACTGAATCTGTTTTCAGTTTCGACTCATCAATAATCTTCGCGTCTGCAATAATTGCCTTCAGCTTATTGATTTTCATCTCAAGCATACCTTGCGCCTCTTTTGCAGCATCATACTCTGCATTTTCTGACAAGTCACCTTTATCACGTGCTTCGGCTATTGCCGCAGAAATTTTGGGGCGCTCTACTGTTTCCAGTTCTTTTAGTTCTGCCATTAATTTCTTGTAACCTTCTTCTGACATATAAGCCATGATGTTTTTCCTCCTTTAATTTAAACGGTCATATAAAACAAAAAAGAATTCCAACATGAGCCATGCTGGAACCCTCTTTTCATTATTTCTTTTGCAAAGATAGGCTTTTAAATGATACGCGTCAAGCAAAAACCAATGCTATGTAACATATTTAAATGAAATCTTCTAATTTATAACAACTTAAAGTAATGATTTGATCGCACTCTCCAAGTCTTTTACATCTTCACCACGTGCGCTCAGTTCATTATTCCGGTTCACAAGAAAGAAAGCAGGCACCTGACGAACATTGTATAACGCAGCAGTATTAGAATATATCCCATTACCATCACGCACACAAATCCATGGCAGATTATCGGCTGATGTTTTCCAAAAATGCTCATCTGCATCCAAAGACACCTGATAAATTTCAAATCCCTGATTTGCATATTTATTATAAAGCTCACGCAACATCAGATTGTGAGGAGCACCTGCCTGAGTCTGATAAACAGAAAAATCCAACAAGACAACCTTCCCCTTTAGTTCGCTGAGTTTACGAACATTTCCTTTTATATCCCGCAAACTAATATCAATTACGCCGGTTTCTGCTATCTTATCCTCAGGTATCTCTATCGTTTTCTGCTTAGGAGCACGCGTATTCTTCATACCCTTTATAACAATGTTATACAGATTCTTGGAACGGATAGCATGAGGATAGGAATTATTCAAACTGGTAGCCACCGCCGCAAAACACTTAATATCGTCTTTACTATTTAAAGGATCGAAAATAAGATAGTCATTCAACTTCTGAAATAAAGCAAAATAAGCAGCGGCTGTATTAGGAGCAGCAAAAATATAGTTCACTTTCACATCATCCTTATAATTTTTGAGCAACACAGACAAACTATCTTCAAAAACATCATGCCCCAATTTATTGGAACGGGCAGCTGCCAGTAACGCATTCACCCGATTCTGCAAACGAGCCTGCTTCAAACTTAGCTCTTTAATTTTCTGACTGTTTTCAGAACCTTCTACCGTATATGCAGCAGCAAAATCAACATAAGGCGCCTTTATCTCAATGGTCTCTGTTGAATCAACTGAAAAATTAATAACTTTGTCGTCTACACGCAACCGGTAAAACTCAGGAGATTCCGGGCGAGCTTGCCGAAAACTGAACGAACCATTCCCTTTCAACTTCACTGAATCCAAAGGTATAATACCCTCAAGAGCTGATGATTCCAGATAAAGCATTTTACCATTGGCATCCGAAACCACTCCATTCACTTTAAACTGAGGGCCGGAATTACAAGAGCTCAAGGCTAAGGCAGCAAGTGCTACAAAAGTTATTTTTTTCATATCTATGCATGTTATTTTTCGAACTGCAAATATAGTTCTTTTCGAGACTCATCAAAGCATTTTGTTCTGTTCTTCACCCTTTTTTTGAAAAAAAACCAAATAAGCAATAACTTTTTATCTCATTCCCACGATATTAGAATGATAAATATATATCTTTGCAGGAATTTTGAAAGAAAATATAGATAAAACAATTTTTATGATCAACCCAATTGTTAAGACGATCGAGTTAGGAGATGGCAGAACCATCACGCTCGAAACGGGAAAGTTGGCAAAACAGGCAGACGGTTCTGTAATGCTTCGCATGGGTAACACCATGTTACTTGCTACTGTTTGTGCCGCTAAAGATGCAGTTCCCGGAACAGATTTCATGCCGCTTCAGGTAGAGTACAAAGAAAAATTTGCAGCATTTGGCCGCTTTCCTGGTGGTTTTACAAAAAGAGAAGGAAGAGCTTCTGATTATGAGATTCTTACTTGCCGTTTAGTAGACCGTGCTCTCCGCCCCCTATTCCCCGATAATTATCACGCAGAAGTTTATGTAAATATTATCCTGTTCTCAGCAGATGGTGTTGACATGCCCGATGCATTGGCAGGACTTGCCGCTTCAGCAGCACTTGCTGTATCAGATATTCCATTCAACGGACCGATTTCAGAAGTACGTGTAGCACGTATTGATGGTAAGTTCGTTATCAATCCTACTTTCGACCAGCTTGAACAAGCAGATATGGACCTCATGGTTGCCGCTACTTATGAAAATATCATGATGGTAGAAGGCGAAATGCACGAAGTATCAGAAGCAGAACTGCTGGAAGCAATGAAAGTAGCTCACGAAGCTATTAAGATTCATTGTAAAGCACAGATGGAACTAACTCAGGAAGTTGGTAAAACTGTAAAACGTGAATACTCACACGAAGAAAACGATGAAGAACTTCGGAAGGCTGTTCGCGAAGCTTGCTATGACAAATCATATGCAATTGCAGCTTCCGGCAACAGAAACAAGCACGAACGTCAGGAAGCTTTCGATGCTATCCGCGACGAATTCAAAGCTCAGTTTACTGAAGAAGAACTGGCTGAGAAAAGCGCATTGATTGACCGTTACTATCATGATGTAGAAAAAGAGGCTATGCGCCGTTGTATTCTGGACGAAGGTAAACGTCTGGACGGACGTAAAACAAACGAGATTCGTCCTATCTGGAGCGAAGTTAATCCATTGCCGGGACCTCACGGATCAGCTATCTTCACTCGTGGAGAAACTCAGTCACTGACATCTGTTACACTTGGAACCAAGCTCGATGAAAAGACTATAGACGATGTACTGGTTCACGGAAAAGAGCGTTTCTTATTGCATTATAATTTCCCTCCTTTCTCTACAGGAGAAGCAAAAGCACAGCGTGGTGTAGGACGTCGTGAAATTGGTCACGGACACTTGGCATGGCGTGCATTAAAAGGTATGATCCCGACAGATTATCCTTACGTAGTTCGTGTCGTTTCTGATATCCTCGAATCCAACGGTTCTTCTTCCATGGCTACTGTTTGTGCCGGAACATTGGCACTGATGGACGCTGGTGTAAAGATCAAAAAACCGGTATCTGGTATCGCTATGGGATTAATCAAGAATGCAGGTGAAGACAAATATGCAGTACTTTCGGATATCCTTGGTGATGAAGACCACTTGGGAGATATGGACTTCAAAGTAACCGGAACTGAAAACGGTATCACTGCTACACAGATGGATATTAAGGTAGACGGCTTGTCATTTGATATCCTTGAACGTGCATTGAATCAGGCAAAAGAAGGACGTATGCATATCCTCGGTAAGATGCTCGAAACAATTGACGAACCTCGTACTGAACTGAAAGACCATGCTCCACGTATTGAAACAATGACTATTCCGAAAGAATTCATCGGAGCTATCATTGGCCCGGGCGGAAAGATCATTCAGGGCATGCAGGAAGATACAGGTGCTACTATCACCATCGAAGAAACAGACGGAGTAGGTCGTATCGAAATAGCCGGAACCAACAAAAAAAGCATTGACGACGCTATGCGTATCATCAAAGGCATCGTTGCTGTACCCGAAGTTGGTGAAATATACAAAGGTAAAGTTCGTTCTATTATGCCTTATGGTGCATTCGTTGAATTCCTGCCAGGCAAAGACGGATTGCTCCACATCTCTGAAATCGACTGGAAACGTCTGGAAACAGTAGAAGAAGCCGGAATCAAAGAAGGTGACGAGATTGAAGTGAAACTAATGGATGTTGATCCTAAAACTGGAAAATTTAAGCTGTCCAGAAAAGTATTACTTCCAAAACCGGAAAAGAAATAACAAAGCATTGCTTTTTATAAGATAGGAGATGGCTGAACTACAATAAGTTCAGCCATTTTTTTATCAATAAGTTTGTTTTTCTCGAAAAGAATGCGTTGTTTTGTCTGAAGAAAAAGAAAAAAACATTAAAGCAGATAATGCCTCAACCGAATAACCTTCATACTATGGATACCTTTACCCGATTTTTTCAGGAGAATCAGGAAAGGTTTTTATCATTTGCCTATTCCTATATAAGGAACAAAGTCGAGGCTGAGGATATTCTGATGGAGTCAATGATAGCTCTTTGGGAGAACCGTGAAAAATGGAAAAATGACTCTAATCTGCAAGCACTACTCCTGACAATCATCAAAAACAAAGCACTAAACCATCTTGCCCACGAACAAGTACGTCTGCGTGCCGAAGATGATATCAATACCCACAGACAAAGAGAACTTGATTTGCGAATCTCCACACTTGAAGCGTGTGAACCGGATATGATCTTCAATACCGAAATACAACATATCGTCCGTAAAGCACTTCTCAAAATGCCCGAACAAAGTCGGAATATATTTATACTAAGCCGCTATCAGAATACTCCCAACAGAATGATAGCTGAGAAGCTTGGTATATCAATCAAAAGCGTAGAGTTTCATATCACCAAAGCGCTAAAAATATTACGTACTGAGCTAAAAGATTATTTAATTTCTATTCTTCTCTAAAAAAAATCATTTTTTCATTAGGGTAGTCCTGAGGTAACCTGTTATATATACAGAAGGGAGAGAAAAAGCTCCTCCAAACAATAGAAATAAAAGCCTTATGAACCAGGATCTGCTATACAAATACTTTAAGGGAAACGCCACAATAGAGGAAGAAAAACAAATTCTCGATTGGGTGGATGCTTCTGATGAAAATAGAAAAACATTCCAAAAAGAGCGTATGCTTTATGACATCGCGCTTTTCTCCAATGAAAAACAATCCATCCATGCAAATAATAAAGCACGTATCATTCCAATGCTGAAATGGACTACCCGTATCGCAGCAATGATAGCAATCGTTTGGGGGTGTGGATTCTTGTTCAAAGACTATCAATACAACAGACTGGCCCAACTACAAACTGTAACCGTTCCTGCTGGACAACGGGCACAAATCACATTGGCAGACGGTACCAAAGTATGGTTAAACTCCCAGTCTACACTGACTTATGCCAGTAACTTCGGACGGCAAGAGAGAAACGTTAGCTTGGATGGAGAAGCCTATTTTGAAGTAAGCAAAAACAAAAAGATTCCTTTCTTTGTAAATACTGAAACAAATAAAGTACGCGTAGTAGGTACTTGTTTCAATGTATGTGCTTACAAGGGAAGTAATGAATTTGAAACTACACTTGTAGAAGGTATCGTCGATATTTATACTTCTGAAGGAATAAAACCTGTTACCCGCCTCATTAAAGATGAATTTTTCGGATCGTACAATGGAAAAGCCCAAAAGAAAATTCTCCCTTCGTATGAATATTTAAGATGGAAAGAAGGATTGTATTGTTTTGACGATTCCCCCTTTACCTGCATACTCTCTAAACTCGAAAAATATTATAATGTAAAGATAACAGTCAAAAATCCCGAAGTATTGAATTACCGTTGTACAGGTAAGTTCAAAGAGCAAGACGGTGTTGAACACATACTCCGGGTTATTCAGAAAGACCACCGATTCACTTATCAGATCAACGAAGACAAAGACAGTATAACCATAGAATAGGAAAAAAAGAGCTCAATAAAACCTTTAATTTAGTACTAACCCTTTAAATACCAGAATGCACATGAAGTTATAGAAAATCCCCTATCCCCTCTGAAAAAGAGAATCGGAAAGTACCCCCATACTTTCCGATTCGAAACAGTCAAAAATCGACCTTAATCAATTTATTAACTTAACACATTACAAAGATATGAGAAAAATTTCTTTGAAAGGGCATTTATGCCCAAAAAGTTTAGCATTCAAGCAAATATTACTTACTATGAAGATTACTATTTTCCTTCTTCTGTTCGTAACATTTCAGGCTTACAGCGGAAACAGCTATTCACAAAGTGCAAAAATTAGCATTCCCCGCTCAGATCTGAAAGTGAGCGAATTACTCTCTCAGATAGAATCACAGACCGAGTATCTGTTTGTTTACAACAAAAAGAATGTAGACACCAGACGCACCGTAACCATTGATGCTGACAATAAAGCCGTATCAGAGGTGCTGGACGAAGCCTTCAAGGGTACAGGGATCAACTATGTAATGGAAGGAAACAATATCGTTCTCACTAAAAATAATGAGAATGTAGTATCCATACAACAAAACAACAATAACATTCCTATCAAAGGAACAGTTACCGACAGTAAAGGAGAACCTATCATTGGTGCCAATATCTTGGAAAAAGGTACGACTAATGGTACAATTACAGATATGGACGGTAATTTCACTCTCTCCGTCCCTGCCGATGCTACACTAACCATCACCTATGTAGGATATCAGCCACTGAGTATTGCAGTAAAAGGACAAAGAAACTTCAATATCAAGATGGAGGAAGAAGCACTGTCACTTGAAACCGTTGTTGTAACAGCAATGGGCATCAAACGTAAATCAGAAACATTGACCTATTCCGTACAACAGGTAAACGGAGATGATCTCACCCGCGTAAAAGATCCCAATATGATTAATGCACTGGAAGGAAAAATTGCCGGTGTAACTATAACCAAAAGTGCTTCCGGATTGGGTGGATCTGCCAAAGTATCTATCCGCGGTATCCGTTCGGCCTATGAAAATGGAAACAATCAACCACTTTATGTAATTGACGGTGTGCCCATGCTGAACTCTGCCAATGAAACTACTTCTACTATTATGGGAGGTAATAATGATGCTGGTAATCATGATACCGGTGATGGTATTTCGAACCTGAATCCCGAAGATATCCAATCTATTTCTGTCCTGAAAGGTGCCTCTGCCGCAGCGCTGTATGGCTCACAAGCCGCAAATGGTGTTATCATGATCACCACGAAAAAAGGACAGGCAGGTTCAACCCGCGTAACTTATTCAGCCAGCCTCACATTCGATCAGGCAATTAGTAAACCAGAGTTCCAGGACTCATACAATTCCAGCTGGAAACCAGATGCAAGTATCGGCAAACATGATAATTTGTCCGACTTCTTCTCAACCGGTATCACAGCCATCAACTCAATAAGTCTCTCTACCGGAAATGAGAAAGCTCAAACCTATTTCTCATATTCCAATACACGAGCCAAAGGAATCATTGACGTTAACAAACTATCAAAACACAACCTTACTTTCCGCCAGACAGGCAAGTTCTTCGATGATAAATTAACCCTTGACGGTAACGTTAACCTGATGCACCAAAATGGTAAAAACCGTCCTGTAACCGGTGGCCTATACCTGAATCCATTGATCGGCTTATATACTTTCCCACGTGAGAAAGATATGAACGAATACAAAGCCGGAGAGAAATGGGACGATGATCGTAGTATGCCCAGACAGTACTGGTATAAAGACTTCAACAACGGAATGGAAGGAAATCCCTACTGGATGCTAAACCGCGTAACCAACAGAGACACACGCACACGTACCATTGCTTCATTAACTGCTAATGTCAAGGCAACTGACTGGCTGACTATCCAGGCACGTGGTACAGGCGATTATATCGGTGATAAAACCGAACAAAAAATGTGGGCTTCCACTTCTACCAGTCTGACTGGCGGAGATTGGGATGCAAAAACAGATAACGGACGATACATGTATGGGACAAGTAGTGAGTTCATGGTATATGGTGACCTTATGGCTATGATAAATAAAACATGGGGTAAGTTCAGCCTGAACGCAGCACTTGGTGCAGCCATCAACTACCAGAGAAGTAACTCACTAAATATCGATTCATATAAAAGCGGACTTCATTACCCTAATGTATTTGACTTACGTAATGTCAAATACGATTCCGGTACGGGTATGGAAACTGAAAACAATGCTACCCGAGAAGTACAATCTGTGTTCGGTACCGCACAAATCGGATACGCTGATGCTCTTTATCTGGATCTGACAGCACGTAATGACTGGTCATCTACACTGTATGGAACCAATTCTTTGAAAAAAGGTTACTTCTATCCTTCCGTAGGTTTATCATGGTTGATTCACAAATCAATTAATCTGCCGGACTGGATTAATTTTGCCAAGATACGTGGTTCATTTGCCGAGGTAGGTAATGACCTGCCCAGATATCAGGCCCATCTCTATCCTCAACTGTCTATCGGAGGCAATATAGAACAAGTGACCAACTATAATGACGGAACTTTGAAACCCGAACTTACAGACTCTTGGGAAGTTGGTGGTGAATTCAAATTCTTACATAACCGAATCGACCTTGACTTCACATGGTATCAGACTATGACCAGAAACCAATTCCTTATTGTTCCGATGAAACCAGGTTCTACCTATACCAATCAGATGATCAATGCAGGCAAAATCAGTAATAAAGGTTTCGAACTGACAATAGGTGGCGTTCCTGTACAAAATGAAAACTTCTATTGGAGAACCCAGGTAAACTTTGCCACCAATAAGAATGAAGTAAAAGAATTGACCGACACATACAAAGAGTATAACTATGGACAGGATGGCTTGAACATGGCTTATCGTATGAAAGTAAAAGAAGGGGGATCATTGGGAGATCTTTACGGAAAAGGCTTCAGCCGTGACGATAACGGAAAGATTCAATATGACGACGACGGACTCCCTACTCTAACAGCAAACCGTGACGATGTTTACTTAGGAAACAGTAACCCCGACTGTACTTTGGGTTGGAGTAATACCTTCAGCTTCTATGGAGTAAACATCAGTTTCCTTATCGATGGCAGCTTTGGTGGGAAAGTATTGTCATTCACTCAAGGCCAACTGGATCAATATGGTGTCAGCAAAAACATAGGAGAAGCGATGGACCGCGGTTATGTCGAATTAGAAGGTAAACAAATTAAAGATGTACAAGGCTTCTATGGAAGAGTTGGTAACATTGATGGATGTTCTGAGTATTACGTTTACGACAGAACCAATATTCGCCTGCGTGAACTATCTATCGGTTACAATCTGCCACAGGCATGGATTGAAAAAACAAAGGTATTTAAAAGTATCAACTTGGCATTAGTTGCACGCAACCTGTTTTTTATTTACAAAGATGCACCATTCGATCCGGATGCTTTAATGTCTGTAGGTAACACAAATCAGGGAGTAGACGTATTTGGAATGCCAACTACACGCAGTATGGGATTTAACCTAAAATTTACATTCTAATAACTAATACACAGAACGATATGAAAAATCAAATCAAATATATAGCAGCATTATTATTCGGTATTCTGTTTGTTGTAACCGCCTGTACGGACAAGTTTGAATATATGAACACCGAATTGGGAGCCTATACACCCGACAAGCAAATAGCAGATAGTAAGTATGGTAACAAAATGTATTTCAATACCATTCAACGTTCCATCTACTTTAATGACCCGGCTCCAGGTGGTACAGACTGGACATTTCAGACCATGCAAAATCTGAATGTAGATATGTTTGCAGGCTACTTCCACGACATGGCTTCCAAGTTTACCGACATGAATTCCACTTACAATCTAAATGACGGATGGAATGGAACAAACTGGACTTATACTTATCAATACGGAGTATCTGCTCTGAATAAAAGTATGGATGCCAATGTTAATTGCAAACCTTACTTAGCCTTATGCAAAATATATAAAGTAGCTATGCTTCATCGATTAGCCGATCAGTATGGTGCAATTCTTTATTCAGATTTTGAAAATTACATTCCCGAATCTCAGGAAAAGGTATACACAGCCATGTTTGCAGATATCGATCAGGCTCTCTCCTGGATAGATGAGTCCACTCAAGAAGGTATTGCTCAAGAAATTATAGACAATATTACTAAATTCGATATTCTGATGAAAAACGATAAAACGTTGGCACATTATGCCAAATGGGCTAATTCACTTCGCCTGCGATTAGCCATGCGTATATCCAACGTAAATCCGAAACAGGCAGCAACTGAGGTTACCAAAGCATTACAAGACCCTCACGGACTCATTGAAACCAATGCCGAAAATGTAGCCGTCTTTGCTGATGGAAGTAACTACAAAAATCCATTGGGCACCATCGGGCTCAGTTGGTGGGAAGTGTATATGAATGCCTCAATGGAATCTTTCCTCGTAGGTTATAATGATCCTCGTACCAATAAGTATTTTACACCTTCTGTAGGCGGAACCGAAGGTTTGGACGCATCATTCAAACCACGCTTCGACTATAAGGGCATGCAAAAAGGTATTCCGCAAGGATTCAACTACAATACGCCAGCCGAATGTAATCATTATAAATACCACTCACGCTCAACTATCCAGATTACTACTGATGCACCCTTAATGACAGCTTCCGAAGTTTGGTTCCTTCGCGCCGAAGCTAAATTACGTGAATTCACCGGAGCAAACGAAAGCGTTCAGAACTGTTATGAAAAAGCTGTCCGCCTTTCTTTCGAACAGTGGGGAGCAACAAATGCAGACGAATACTTACAAAGTAATTCCCAACCTTCAGACTACAAAGACGTATTCTTTGAAAGCAATGACATGAAAGCCGTATCAACAATAACTCCCAAATGGGATGAAAATGCCAGCAAGGAAGTGAAGTTGGAACGAATTATCACGCAAAAATGGTTGGCACTGTATCCGGAAGGAGCAGAAGCATGGGCTGAACAGCGTCGTACTGGTTATCCTCATTTGTTTAAAGTATTGACAAATCATAGCAATGGACTGATTGATACCAATAAGATGGTACGCCGTCTCCCGTTCCCGTCTGGTTTAGCTTCATCCTTCCCGGATCTATATCAACAATTGGTAGGTGCTTTAGGAGGCGCCGATAATGGTGGTACCGACGTATGGTGGAGTGTTGGAAAAAATAATTTCTAATAGATATAAAAATCCTGATTAGACGTTTTCTCCGTATTAGTTTAAATTAAGAGAGAGGATTGAAAGAGGGTATCCGAAAGTGAAGGGTACCCTCTTGTTTTATAATACAGCATAACTACGAATCAATAGAACAAACCACAGTAATGCTTCTAATCATTACCGTACTTTCTTATTGTAGATAAAAGTACATTTTTACAATAAAAACATCCCCATGTTCTTATATAAAACATCCGGATGTTGTGCAGCACAACATCCGGATGTTTTCATTGCAAACTTCATATCTTAAGCAAGGTATTCTATACTATTATTACAATCAAGTATATCTGTTCTCTATACACCCAACCCGTATCATGTATATTCAGCAATAGGCAATTCTCCTCGCAAAGCTCCTAATGCATTCTGTGCCAGAGCTTCCAACTCATCTTCACCCGGATATACATACACCGGAGCAAGGAAAGAGATACGTTCTTTCAAACGGGAAACGACATAATCGGAATGGGCAATCCCTCCCGTCAACAGTATTGCATCCACTTTACCATAGAGAGCTACAGCCGCCGCGCCAATACTCTTGGCCACCTGATAAATCATTGCATTCAATATCAACTCTGCTTTCTTATCTCCATTCTCTATAGAAGCTACAATAGCAGGAACATCCGTCGTACCTAAATGTGCTGTCAGACCGGCACGACCGGAAATACGTTTTTTTAATTCATCTTTCGTAAAACGTCCACTATAACATAAGTCTATCAATTGCCCGGCCGGAAGAGTTCCGGCACGCTCAGGCGAAAACGGTCCTTCACCATCAAGCGCATTATTTACGTCTATAGCACGCCCATGATCGTGGGCACCAATAGAAATACCTCCGCCCAAATGACAAATAACAAGATTCAGATTTTCGTATCTCGTATCGTGTTCGCGGGCATAGCGACGGGCAATAGCACGCTGGTTCAATGCATGCCAGATCGTAACGCGAGGCATAAGAGGTGACCCTGTGATATGAGGTATTTCATCCATTTCGTCCACCACACCAGGATCGGCAATGAAAGCACGACAACCGGGAAGCATAGAAGCCAACTCAGCCGCAATAAGACATCCCAAGTTACAGGCATGGGTACGCATAGCATGAAGAGTATCAAGCCGCATAGCCTCATTAACTTCGTATACACCTCCGGGAATTGGCTTTACCAGCCCTCCACGGCCGATAATGGCGTCAAACTGGAAAGGAATTCCTTCCTTCTCCAGCTCCGTAAGTACAAGAGATTTACGAAAATCAAACTGATCGGTCACCTGTGGAAAGGTAGCCAACTCGTCTACCGTATGACGAATATTACGAACCAGCAACGGAGTTTCATCCTCAAAAACGGCAATCTTCGTCGAAGTAGAACCAGGATTAATGGCGAGTATCTTCATTATACATCTTATTTACAAGTAAGGCATGCCATAGCCATGCTATAATATTTTGACAAACCGGAATCACTACGTGAAGGTAGTACCACCGGACAAACAGGACCTTGCAGCAAGCCTGCCATATCTGCATTGGCAAAAAGAGACACTGACTTGTAGAAAGTATTACCAGACTCGATGTTAGGGAATATCAAAACATCTGCCTGCCCGTTGATAGGCGAAACAATTCCCTTTATATTGCCACTTGCCTGCTCACAGGAAGTGCGGACATCCAACGGACCATCAATAATAACATTACCGAACTCACCGGCTTCTGCCAACTCCACAATATTCACATAATCTAATGAATGGGGAAACTTGGCACTGACCTTCTCCGTACAATGAATAAGAGAGATACGTGGCTGTTCAATCCCAAAAGAATGACAAGTATGAATGGCATACCAGATCATTTCAATACGTTGTTGCAAAGTAGGACGGGGAATAACAGCCGCATCAGAAAAAAACAGTAATTTATTATAGGTAGGAATCTGCATCACAGCAAGATGAGTCAATACTTTCCCTTTAGGCAACAGTCCTTTTTCTTTGTCGAGAATGGCATGAAGAAGGTTATCCGTATTAATAATCCCTTTCATCAGAATATCTGCTCCACCTTCACGAACAATACGCACAGCTTGACGGGCAGCCTCATCCGGATCTTCAACATGGATGGTTTTTACCAGTTCCGGATATTTCTTTAAAGTGGGATACTTCTCAAGTATCGCCGAATCTCCGATCATTAGAAATTCAGCAATTCCTTCTTCAAGAGCACGGGCTATGGCATATTCTGTATTGGCATCATTGGCACAAACTACTGCAATCCTCTTCCGTCTATTCAACGTTTTCAAGTGGGATGTCAGCTGGTCGAAATTTCTAATAGGTTCCATAACGTTAGATTTTTAGCAAATATCAGAAAAATGATTGAAAAATACAGCATAGTAACGTATAAAAATAATGCATATACGTAACATTTTGTCATACGGAGAATAAAATTCGTTAAACTTTATGCCACAATGTCTTGAATATGTACATTTGCAAAAAACAACAAATGCGTATGAACAGCCTGATTCTACCTCCTTATTTAAATGAAGGTGACAAAGTCGCCATCGTATCTCCATCGAGTAAAATAGATAAGTCGTTCCTCAAAGAAGCCAAAAAACGGTTGGAATCCTGGGGATTAAAAGTTATAACAGGCAAATACGCAGGAGCTTCGTCGGGTAGATACGCAGGAACCATCAAACAGCGATTGAAAGATTTCCAGGAATCCATGGACGATCCGGAAATAAAAGCGATTCTTTGTAGTCGGGGTGGATATGGAGCTATACATCTCATTGAGAAACTCGACTTTACTCTTTTTCGTGAACATCCCAAATGGGTGATAGGGTTCAGTGACATTACTGCACTCCACAATCTTATACAATTCAATGGCTTTGCTTCTTTACATGCGCCGATGGCACGTCATCTTACTGTAGAACCGGAAGATGATCCCTGTACACTACATCTGAAAAATATTCTTAGCGGTAAACTACCTGAATACTGTAACAGAAGGCATGTACTGAATAAATTAGGAACAGCACGCGGGGTTCTCCGCGGGGGCAATATGGCTGTTTTTCATGGATTGCGGGGTACACCTTATGATATACCGGCGGAAGGAACAATTCTTTTTATCGAAGATATCAGCGAACGTCCTCATGCAATAGAGCGTATGATGTACAATCTAAAGTTGGGTGGAGTGCTCGAAAAACTTTCCGGACTTATTATCGGACAATTCACTGAATTTGAAGAAGACCGTTCGTTAGGAAAAGTGCTATATGCCGCGTTGGCCGATCTCGTACAAGAATATGATTACCCGGTCTGTTTCAATTTTCCGGTGGGACATGTTACCAATAACCTACCACTGATCAACGGAGCAGAAGTAGAGTTTACAGTAGGTAAAAAATCAGTTGAATTGAAGTTCATTTGTTAATAAACGATGGCTTCCGGAGCAAGCTATAGTGAAAATCATTACTTTTGCCTGCACAATAAAAACAGTTATCTAAAATGAAAAGGAATTATACCATGTTACTGGCCGGTCTATTACTCTTTTCCACTCTTTCTCTTTCTTCTTGCGGAAACAAGAATAAAGCAAGTGAAACGGTTGAGGAAGTTACAGCAGTCCAGACACCTCAGTTTGATGCAGACAGTGCCTATCAATACGTAAAATCGCAGGTTGACTTCGGACCACGTGTACCCAACAGTAAAGAACACGTTGCCTGCGGTAACTACCTTGCATCACAACTGGAAAAATTCGGAGCCAAAGTGACCAGCCAATATGCCGATCTTATCGCCTATGATGGTACGTTATTAAAAGCCCGGAATATCATCGGTGCCTACAAACCGGAAAGCAAAAAGCGTGTAGCTCTCTTTGCACATTGGGACAGCCGTCCTTGGGCTGATAATGACCCGGACCCTAAAAATCATTACACCCCCATTCTGGGAGCAAACGATGGTGCCAGTGGTGTAGGAGTATTGCTTGAAATAGCCCGTCAGATACAAAAACAACAGCCGGAACTGGGAATCGATATCATCTTCCTTGATGCAGAAGACTACGGTACACATCAATCTTATACCGGTGCCCACAAAGAAGATGCCTGGTGCCTGGGTGCACAATATTGGGCACGCAATCCGCACATACAGGGTTACAATGCCCGTTTCGGAATTCTACTTGACATGGTAGGCGGACAACAACCTACTTTCTACCGCGAAGCTTATTCCGAAAAATACGCGAAAGACATCAATCAGAAAGTATGGGAGAAAGCCAACACATTGGGATATGGAAAATTTTTCATAGATGAAGTTAACGGTGGAGCGACAGACGACCATCTGTTTATTAATAAAATAGCAGGAATCAAGACAATTGACATCGTTCCCTGTGACCCGGAAGGAGAATACTCCTTTGATCCGACGTGGCACACACTGAAAGATGACATGGACAACATCAACCGTAATACTCTGAAAGCCGTAGGGCAAACAGTAATGGAAGTCATTTATAATGAAAAATAATATGTGCACAATGTGCAATGTAAATAGATATACTCATGTCAATTAATGAATTACAAGACGAAGTAATAGCTGAATTCAGCGACTTTGATGACTGGATGGATCGTTACCAGTTGCTTATCGATTTAGGAAATGAACAAGAACCGCTTGAGGAGAAATACAAAACGGAACAGAATCTGATTGAAGGTTGCCAAAGCCGTGTATGGCTACAAGCTGATGAAGTGGATGGAAAAATGATATTCAAAGCAGAAAGTGACGCGCTGATTGTAAAAGGTATCATTGCCCTGCTTATAAAAGTTCTTTCGGGACATACACCGGATGAAATTTTAAATGCAGATCTTTATTTTATCGATAAAATAGGCTTAAAAGAACATCTGTCTCCCACTCGTAGCAACGGTCTACTCTCAATGGTAAAGCAAATGCGACTTTATGCATTGGCATTCAAAGCCAAAGACGAGAGTAAAAAATAAAAATCAAAATGATAATCTGCGGATTTAAATGCTTTCTACTTGCAAGTAGCTTGTGCCTCATGGCACAAACTTTGCTTGCAGGAAATCTTGATATCAAAAACGGAAAGTGGAAAATTGCATTCAATAAACACACACAAACGATAGATTATCTCTATCAGGAAACAACACTGCTAAAGGAAACTTTCGTACAAGCAATCAATGCCAGTGGAGAGGTATTGAAAAGTTCCGATTATCCCATTGCTACTTTGAAACGAGAGAATATCTCGGACACATTCGGTAAAGGCAAAAAATATACATATGTCTATTCCGGCCGGCCCGGTAAAGAAAATCTGGAACAAGTGTTCTACTTTTATCCCGCACGCAATTATCTGTTGACCGAAGCCTATCTCCTATCAGATCAAAGAACAAGCTGTAACTGGATAGCTCCGGTTATGAGTAATACCAGTAGCACATTCCTGCCTGCCGATGGTGACAATCGGCTGTTGGATGTCCCCTTCGACAATGATAGTTTCCGTGGTTACTCTGCCAATCCCTGGAACACCAGTTCTGTTTCCTGTGAAGTAACAGCCTTCTATGATGCTACCAGCCGCCAGGGCCTCTGCCTGGGTTCGATAGAACATGACAACTGGAAAACCGGTATAACCTACAGCAGTTCGGAGAATAACTGCCTGCAAAGTCTCTCTGTATTTGGTGGACTGGTAGATGCCCGCACTAATGACATTCGTCCGGAAAAAGGACCTGCTATCCATAAACATGGAAAATTGTATGGCACACGCATCAAATCGCCCAAGATCCTTGTTGGCTTTTTCAAAGACTGGCGTATCGGTATGGAGAATATCGGTGAAGCAACAGCTCTTATTACTCCGCCACTACCTTGGCAGAAAGGGACCATTTTTGCCTGGCAAAGTTGGGGAGGTATGGCCGATAAAGTGAATTATACCGGTGCTATTGATATCTCAGATTATTTCAGAAACAAACTGCAACCAGCCGGATTTCATAATGAAAACGGAGAGGTATATATGATACTCGACTCCTTTTGGGATAACTTTAATGAACAACAACTCAAAGACTTCGTATCCCATTGCAAAGCCAACGGGCAGATCCCGGGTATTTACTGGACGCCCTTCTCCTTTTGGGGAGGCGAAAAAGATAACTGGAACGTGGAAGGAACAGACGGTAAATACAAATATGGCGATATCATCATTACTGCCAACGGCAAGCGTCGCAAAATAGAATCTTATGCACTTGATCCCACGCATCCCGGTACGCTGGCCCGTATAGACTGGCAAATAAAACGTTTCAAAGACTGGGGCTATAAGTACGTAAAAATAGACTTTATCAACAACGCAGCATTGGAAGCCGATAAGTTTTATAATCCGGACATTACCACCGGCATACAAGCCTACAACTATGGCATGAGTTACTTTGCCAAAGCGTGTGGTGATGATCTCTTTATTGATCTCTCTATTGCTCCCGTATTTCCATCGCAATATGGTCACGCCCGCCGCATTTCATGCGATGCCTGGGGAAGTATAGACAACAGCCAGTATATGCTCAATAGCCTTTCTTTTAGTTGGTGGCTGGATCGTGTATATCCATACAATGACCCCGATCATTTGGTACTGAATGGTAATTCTGAAGGAGCCAGCCGTATTCGCGTCACTACAGGAGCGATGACAGGAACCATGTTATTAGGTGACAATTTTAGTTTGAAAGGCTCCTATCCAGGTAATCAGACGGTTCGTGACCAGGCGGAAAAGGTAGTGCTTAATGCCAGCATCAATGCATTAGCACAATTAGGACGTTCATTTCGTCCGGTAGAAGGTAATATGCCTGTTAACTTTAGTACGGGAAGCGGTACTTATGGTGTGGAAAAAGCCTTCATGCTTGACACAGACAATGCACTTTACCTTGCTGTATTCAATTATGATGCATCGAAAGAAGCCACAGAGACAATCAACCTGACCAGATTAGGAGTCAATGTGGCTAACGTAAAACGCATCAAAGAATTATGGACCGATACCTCTGTAAACCCCACAGGGAATGAATTGAAATGTGAGATTCCCGCCGGTGACATAAGGGTATATTGCTTTGAGAAAAAGAAAAAATAAAAGATATTTCTATTTTTCACAGATAGCTACCCCTGTGTTTCCGGTTTTACCTCTAACGTAACAGCTCGTGAGAAAACCGCCTTCCTGACGGCAGATTGAGCAATATGGTTCTTAAATGCCGTTTTATTTGTATGATCATGCCGTGTCAAAATGCTTCCTCCCAAACTGGTAAATATCGCAGATGTATCCTTTCCATGTAAGCAGTCATTGTTTTCTCATAAAATGTCAGGAATGCCTTATCATTTAATATAACGCTTCCCCCTTTTAATAAATCAGTTTTAAAAAGAATCTTTTATTCAGATTCATATAATTTCTGCCCATTTAAAATGAAAGTTAGATCAAAAATAATTTAATAATACGGACAGTAGTTGAAACCAGTTAAGAGTTAGTCTTGTTCATATCTATACGGTCTTGAGTGTATTTCACCACAGAATAACACGGAGTTCTACAGAGTTTAAATCTTTTTTAAAACGCAGTTGAACGCAGATTTTCGCAAAGGGAAACAAATCTAAGATAAAGAACTACAATCTTTTAATCTGTGTTTATGTGTTAATACGTGTTTCATCAGATAAATAGTACTCTGTGGTGAGTTTAGTTCATGTCCGACCAGTTCTGAAGCCAATATCCAACTACTGATTCGCATGAATAATTAAAGTAGTTATACATTACCTCATTCCAAAGCGACTCCCTACCACGCCTATTTTCTGAGTAATTTTATTGAGAGTCATGTTTTTATTAACTGGTATAGTTTATGAAAAATAAATATTCAAATGCATGATACCAAACAAATTTGTTGTATATTTGCAGTAACTCAACCGAAAAAGAATGATTCCAGAGTTTAATGAAGACGGTTATTTGCCACCAGGTATATATGAGGCCTCTTTTGAGGAGGTAAAGAACAGGTTTGGATTTAGTTGGAAGCGGCAGAAATTGTTGCAGGGAATGTCTTTCTTACTGGAGCAATGTAGAATACTACATTGTGATATTCTGTATTTAGATGGAAGTTTTGTTACTAAAAAGTTAAATCCAAACGATTACGATGCCTGCTGGGATACAACAGCAGAGAACCGGGAACAGGTTCTGAACAATGTCTTAGAGTCTTTGTTAGAAAGTAATTCGGAGGTACAGAAAGAGTATTTCGGTGGAGAAATATATTCAGCTTTTTCAAAAGCTATTTTATTGCCCGAATTAACTATTCTAGAATACTTCCAAAAAACAAAGCAATATGAAGATAAGGGTATTGTAATGATTAAATTGTAAGCATTATGATTAAAAACAAGAAGCAATACACAATGATGAAGAAGCAACTGGAAGAGTTGCTCACAAACATATGGGACATAAAAGAGATATTGCAAAAAGAGAATAACATACCACTTCGTCTACAATTAGGCACTTTTGAAAGAGGATTAGTTAAATTACAAAAAGAACTGGAGGAGTATGAAAAGCTAACTTCTAAATCTTTGTCATGGCTGGAATTTGACTCTTTTAAAGATGACATGAACAAAGCTATCATAAGTTTTCGTATCGCCTCAGATATCAGTCAGAAAAAGTTAGCGGCAGAAATGTTTATCCAGGAGCAACAAATACAGCGTTATGAACAATCAGACTACTTAAGTGCCAGTTTTGAGCGTATTCTACAGCTGCTGGAAGCACTGGAGATACGTATGATACTGCGAAAAGATTTTAAAAAGGACGCTTTTAAGGCAACTCCTGCGAATGTGTGGGAACTAAATGATAAGATACGGAAAAGAGGAAGTATATTGCAAATAGCAGGAGAGGAATAATTATGAAAACAATTGCATTTTACTCGTACAAAGGAGGGGTGGGCAGAACATTAGCTCTTTCGAATATAGCAAGGAGGCTCGCCGATTTTGGGAAAAAAGTGATCATGCTTGACCTCGATCTTGAAGCTCCGGGGCTACATACTAAGTTCTCTAATTTTCAATGGGACAGAAAGGTTGAGAGCGGCATTGTAGATTATATCTACGAATATGCAATCAATCATAAAATTCCGGCAAAAATAACACCGTATGCATATCATCTGGAAGATTTGTCTTCCTCGTTAGATTTAATTCCGGCTGGTAATCCTAAATCTTCGGAGTACTGGCGAAAACTATCTGCCATTAACTGGTATGAATTGCTTTATGGCGAGAATGCAACAGGCATCGCCTTCTTCCTGGATCTGAAGGTAAAAATAGAGAAAAAATATAAGCCAGACTACTTTTTGATTGATACACGTACGGGAATAACTGATATATCCAGCCTCACGATCTCTTTACTTGCTGACCGGTTAGTTATTCTATCTGCCAATAATCAAGAAAATCTCGAAGGCTGCCAACGAATTGTACGGAGCGTATTGAATCAAAAAAATAATATGTTGGAAAAGGAAAAAGAGATTATTTTGGCTCTTACGAGAATACCTTATCCTTCTACTCCTACAGAATGCCTGCGGGAAGAGAGTTTAATCGCCAACTTTAAAAAACACTTTGAGGGATTGACTTACGCTTCCGGCAAGGAACTGAACAGTACTCCGGTAGTGATTCATTCGGACAGAGATCTGGAGTGTAGCGAAACTTTTAAAATTGGTTTTGAAAAAGAGACAAAAGGCTCATCAGAAATCATTGCAAACGAATATCTGGATTTTTTTGCCCGAATTACAGCAGGTGATTTAACAAAAGAGGAAATAGAGAAGTTTGATAATGAGAAAGAAATAGCCCGGCTTTATAATAAAATAAGTCAGACAGAAAATGCCATAGAAGGCGTACAACTGGCAGAAGAAGCAATAAAAAAATATCCGAAAGCAGATCAGTTTTATTATTTACTTGCTCTTAAATGCTTGAAAGCCGAAATGGAAGAGAAAGGGATTAGAGCTATAAATCAAGCTATCAAACTACTTCCTTTACCCTATTATCTGATACTAAAAGCAGGGTTACTCTACAATAAAGGAGAGTGGAAAGAAGCTTATAAAGTGATATCGCCAATAAGACATATTTCTCCCCAAGCTTTTTATCAATATTGTTTAACGAAAACAACTATAGGCGGATTTCCTGAAAATGAAGTTCTACAGGAGTTGAGCGAATTAAAAGAAATGAACTATTTGTCTCCGGAAGTGGATAACCTGATTGCTTGTTATCAAAACGATATCGGAAATTACAAAGAAGCCGAAAGATCAATATACAGTGCTCTTGAACAAAAGAAGGATGAACCGCTATTTTATACTACTTTAGCTGAAATAAAAGCAAATCAAAACGATATTCCTCTATTTTATATGAATATAGATATGGCATTAAGTAAAGGGGCTGATATAAAGAATGCAATATCGACTGTACCTCGTGTTTATTCAAAATTCAAGAATGACGAGAAGTTTATTTCTCTTTTGAAACGCTATGGAAAAGAGGAAGAAATTGAATTATTGAAAACATTGTAGAAACAGAAACATCTGTTTTTTCCTTAAATATTTCGGTAAAAAGAGATAGAACAAACATCCAGATAATCCCCAAAGGCCTCTAAAACTATCACAAATGAAGCCAAAAACAGTAGAAATGTATACGAAACCACTCAAAAAGCACTCTATGCCGTAAATGTTTCATTTTTTGGTTTGTTTGTCTACTATTAATAGTCTGCCTTTGCCTACTTTTGAGCAAACGATTAAAACTCAAAGTAGAGATGAACAAATATAAACTGATTTTATTGGCCTTGAGCATGACTGGTTTTGTACAAGCAAAAGTTACATTACCAGCATTCTTCACCGACAATATGGTGGTACAGCAAAACAGCACATTAACGCTTCCAGGTAAAGCCAAAGCAGGCAAAAATGTTACAGTAAAAGCCAGCTGGAATGACAATAAGTTCACGACAAAAGCAACTGCTGACGGTTCTTTCAGAATAGAAATACCCACTCCTGCTGCCGGAGGGCCTTATACCATAACAATCTCTGACGGAGAAACCCTGACATTAAAAAATGTACTGGCAGGAGAAGTGTGGTTCTGTTCAGGACAATCTAACATGGAAATGCCTGTAGCCGGATGGGGAAAGGTAATGAACTATGAACAGGAAGTAACAGAAGCAAAATACCCTTCTATCCGTTTACTGCAAGTTAAAAAAACGACTTCAGTGACTCCTGCAGAAAATGTAGAGATGAACATGGGAGGTTGGCAGGAATGCAATTCTTCTACCGTTCCGGAATTCTCGGCCATAGCATATTTCTATGCACGCGAACTATGGAAAGAACTGAATGTGCCCATTGGTGTGATTGATTGTACCTGGGGGGGAACTCCCGCCGAAGCATGGACAAGTATCGGTTCTTTAAAACAAGTGCCAGGTTTCGAGATACAAGCAAGTAAAATAGAAAAGTCAGAGGCCATCGCAGCTTATCAGCAAGAGATAAAAGAGTGGCAGGAGCTATTAGTAACCAAGGATGCCGGCCTCAATAAAGGAATTCCAATGTGGATCTCCTCTCTTCAGACCGATCCGGCATGGAAGACTATGGAACTTCCGGGGTATTGGGAACAGAAAGGACTAAACGGAGTAGACGGCATAGTATGGTTCCAACGGGAAATAGAGATTCCTTCAAGCTGGGAAGGCAAGGAAATAACATTAAATCTCGGCATGATAGACGACGAAGACGTCACTTATTATAATGGAAAAGAAATAGCCAAAGGATATGGATACTCAACTCCTCGCCACTATACCGTCCCGGCAGAACTAGTTAAAGCAGGAAAAGGAGTCATCACTATACGAGTGTCCGACTCTGGCGGAGAAGGTGGTATACACGGAGAAGGAAAAGATATGTTTGCAGAAGCCAACGGGCAGAAAATCAAGCTGGAAGGAATATGGAATTACCGGATAGGTATAGCTCTGGGAGATCTCCCTCCGGCACCGATGTCATTAGAAAGCTCAAGTTATCCTTCGGTCTTGTACAATGCTATGGTACATCCGTTTACTATATTCCCAATCAAAGGAGTTATCTGGTATCAGGGAGAAGCTAATGTAGGAAGAGATAAACAATATGTTCCCCTATTCCAGTCGCTGATTGCCGATTGGAGAAAGCAATGGAATACGGACTTTCCATTCTACTTTGTTCAACTGGCAAACTTTCTGAAGCCCCAAGAGGTTCAGCCAGACTCTCAATGGGCCGCCCTCCGGGAGGCACAGGCAGAAGCCCTGCATGTGGATAATACGGGAATGGTAGTAGCCATAGATCTGGGAGTATCCTACGACATTCACCCTAAAAACAAACAAGAAGTGGCTAAACGCTTTGCTACTTTAGCACTGGCAAATACTTACCATCAGGGAGAATACATAATGCCAGCCTGCCAGTCTTATAACATCTCCGGAAAGAAATTAACATTGACATTCAACACTGAAATACAAGCACAAGAAAAAATAATAAAAGGATTTATCCTGGCCGGACCGGATGGAGTGTTCCATCCGGCAACGGCAACCTTAACAGGAAAAACAAACATCGTACTTGAATCTCCGGATGTGGCAATCCCTATAGCTGCCCGCTATAACTGGGCTGATTGTCCGGATGGTAATCTTTACAGTACCAACTCCAACCTCCCGGTTCCGCCCTTCCGAACAGACAAAGGAACATGCGAAGAGGCACAAAAGTAAGATTATCCATATTCTAAGTAATTTTATCTATTCCTTAACAGGATAAATCCGGGTTACTTTGCAGACGAGACTAATTCGTAATTCATTCATAAATTTAAAGACTATTTAGTACCATGAATTTAAAAACGACCCTATTGGCAGGTTTATTATGTCTTGCAGGCATAGCCCACGCCATCGAAAAACCGGTAATAAAAATTGAGACCGGAAACACCAGCCTCATCTACCGTGTAGGTGACAATGGCCGTCTTTACCAGTCATATTTGGGCAAACGCCTCAACCACGAAGCAGACATTAACCATCTGCCGCAAGGGACCGAAGCCTATCTCACCCACGGTATGGAAGACTACTTTGAACCAGCACTGCACATTGTGCACAATGACGGCAATTCTTCTACCTTATTAAAATATGTATCACACGACAGCCGGAACCTCTCAGATGGTGTAAACGAAACTGTCATTACATTAGCTGACGACCAATATCCGGTAACTGTGAAGTTGCACTATGTGACTTATGCTAATGAAGACATTATCAAAACATTTACCGAAATCAGTCACCGTGAAAAGAAGCCGGTAATGCTTCATAAGTATGCTTCTTCACTGTTACATCTCAATCATGACAAATACTTCCTCACAGAGTTTGCCGGAGATTGGTCACACGAAGCTAATGTCATGGAACGTGAACTGGCTTTCGGAAAAAAAGTCATTGATACCAAATTGGGAGCACGCGCCAATATGTTCGTTTCCCCTTTCTTCCAGTTGGCTATAGATCAGCCTTCCGAAGAAAATGCAGGCGAAGTATTGGTCGGTACATTAGGCTGGACAGGCAATTTCAACTTCACCTTTGAAGTAGACAACAAGAGCCAGTTGCGCATCATCAGTGGTATCAATCCCTACGCATCAGAATATAGCCTTCCTTCCGGAGAGATATTCCGTACACCGGAGTTTTACTTCACGTATAGCCTGAACGGAAAAGGACAAGCCAGCCGTAATTTCCATGATTGGGCACGCCACTATCAGGTAAAAGACGGTGATCAGACACGTATGACCTTACTTAACAACTGGGAAGCTACTTATTTTGATTTCGACGAACAAAAACTGATCGGTTTGATGGACGAAGCCAAGAAATTGGGTGTAGATATGTTCTTGTTGGACGATGGTTGGTTTGCTAACAAATATCCTCGCAGCAGTGACCATCAAGGGCTGGGCGACTGGATAGAAACAGCTGATAAGTTACCGAATGGCATAGGACGCCTGACTGCTGAAGCAAAGAAACACGGTATTAAATTCGGCATTTGGATTGAGCCCGAAATGGTAAACCCCAAAAGCGAACTCTACGAGAAGCATAAAGACTGGGTAATTCATCTGCCTAACCGTGAAGAATATTACTTCCGTAACCAAATGGTGTTAGACCTTAGCAATCCGGCTGTACAGGATTATGTATTCGGCGTTGTGGATCAGTTAATGACTAAATACCCGGATCTTGCTTTCTTCAAATGGGATTGTAACAGCCCTATCACTAACATCTATTCACCCTACCTGAAAGGAAAACAAACACATCTATATATTGACTATGTAAAAGGCTTATACAAAGTGCTCGACCGCATAAAAGCCAAATACCCGAATCTGCCTATGATGTTGTGCGCCGGTGGTAGCGGACGTTCTGATTATGAAGCATTGAAGTACTTCACTGAATTCTGGCCCAGCGATAACACAGATCCTATCGAACGTCTGTTTATCCAATGGGGATTCTCACAAGTATTCCCCAGTAAGACTTTGTGTGCCCACGTTACTACCTGGAACAAAGATGCCAGCATCAAGTTTCGTACGGATGTAGCAATGATGTGCAAACTGGGATTTGATATCAAGATGAGTGATCTTAACCCAAACGAACAAGTGTATTGTCGTCAGGCTGTAACAGAATACAACCGCTTGAAACCGGTTATACTGGAAGGTGATCTCTATCGTCTTGTTTCGCCTTACGGAAGTAACCATACTTCAAGTATGTATGTGAACAAAGATAAGAATCAAGCCATCGTATTCGCATTTGATGTTTACCCACGCTACGGCGAACATATCCTGCCTGTACGTTTACAAGGATTGGAAGCCAACAAAATGTATCAGGTGAAAGAAATTAATCTGATGCCGGGAGCTTCTTCTTCTGTAAACGGAAACGGACAGACTTTCTCGGGTGAATATCTGATGAATGTAGGCCTTGACCTCTTCACTGGTTATAAATTAAACAGCCGCATTATTGAAATCATAGCACAGTAAAAACGGAATCACGAGGAGATGGAAAGAGATTCCATCTCCTCTTTATACCATAACACAATGAATCGAATACTATTAAGCAGCATCTTTACATTTATGCTGATTACCGGTACTATAGAAGCCGGCGAACACACACAATACGTAAACCCTTTTATCGGAACAGGAGCCGTGCACGGCAGCTTGTCCGGTAACAACTACCCGGGTGCCACCGTTCCTTTCGGAATGATACAGTTAAGCCCCGATACTCGCGAAGCTCCCGACTGGGCACAAGCATCGGGATATGATTACAATGACCAGACCATCTATGGATTCAGTCACACCCGCCTCAGCGGAACAGGAGCGTCAGACTTGATAGACCTTTTACTTTTACCGACAAGCGAAGGGCGTACTTCTTCGAATTTCTCCCACACAGCAGAAAAGGCTCAACCCGGATACTACCAGGTGATGTTGGCAGACGAAGGAATCAATGCTGAATTGACGGCAACCACACGAACAGGAATCCACCGGTATAGCTACCCTAACGGAAAAGAAGCACAACTCATCATCGACTTAGACCATTCAGCCAATAAAGGAAGCTGGAATCGCCGCATCATAAATTCTCAGATCCGTATCGTTAATGATCATGCTATCGAAGGATACCGCATCATTACAGGTTGGGCCAAACTACGAAAAGTATATTTCTACATAGAATTTTCCAGTCCTATTCTCTCCTCATCGTTGAGAGACGGTGACCGCCAATACGAAAACACACCCGTCATCAATGGCAGTAATCTGCATGCCATGTTGCGTTTTGGAAAGCTTAATGAAAAACCGTTGATTTGCAAAGTAGCTTTATCTCCGATATCTACGGATAATGCCCAATTAAATCTAAAGCAGGAAGCCTCACACTGGGACTTTAACCAATACACCACTGATGCCGACCGATTATGGGAAAAAGAACTGGAAAAAATCAATATCCAAGGTACCGATTTGCAAAAAACAATATTCTATACAGCTTTATACCACACCCTGATACAACCCAATACAATAAGTGATGTAAACGGAGAATATATGGCAGCCGATTACACCACCCGGCAGCTGTCTGCAAACGAAATACACTACACGACATTCTCTCTTTGGGATACATTCAGAGGTGCTCATCCACTTTATACATTACTCAACGCGGATCGTGTCACAGATTTCGTAAAAAGCATGATACGTCAATATGAGTATTATGGCTATCTGCCTGTCTGGCAATTATGGGGACAAGACAACTACTGCATGATAGGTAACCACTCCATTCCCGTCATTGTAGATGCTATCCTGAAAGGAATACCCGGAATTGATATAGAAAAAGCTTATGAAGCCGTATACAACAGTTCGGTAATTTCTCATCCCAACTCACCTTTTGAAGTATGGGAAAAATATGGATATATGCCCGAAAATATACAGACTCAATCAGTTTCCATTACTCTGGAGCAAGCTTTTGATGACTGGTGTGTAGCACAGCTTGCAAAAAAATTAGGAAAGAACAATGACCACGAACGTTTTATGAAACGCTCCGCTTTCTATCGTAATTTATTCAATCCGGAGACCGGATTCTTTCAATCGAAAAATGATAAGGGCGAATGGATAGAGCCATTTGATCCTTATAAATACGGAGCCAATGGCGGTTATCCTTTCACAGAAGGAAATGCCTGGCAATACTTTTGGTATGTACCACAAAACATACCCGACCTCATTACATTGACAGGAGGAAATAAAGCCTTTACAACAAAACTGGATACATTCTTCACCGTCAATCATCAAAGCGGTGAACTAAACGATAATGCCTCCGGCTTTGTTGGCCAATATGCCCATGGAAATGAACCCAGCCATCACGTAGCTTACCTGTATACCTGTGCTGGAGAACCCTGGAAAACACAGAAGTATGTAGCGCACATCATGAATAACCTGTACAATGATACTTCTTCGGGATATGCCGGAAACGATGATTGTGGTGAGATGTCTGCCTGGTACATCTTCGGAGCACTTGGTTTCTACCCGGTCAACCCGGCGAGTGGTGAATATATAATTGGCACTCCGATGCTGGAAAAAGCAACGATACATCTGCCCGACGGAAAGACTTTTGCAATAAAAGCTCCCCGCAAAAAAGGAAATGAGATTTATATCCGCTCCATAAAGCTAAATGGTAAGAAGTATACAAAAAATTATATCACACATCAAGATATATTAAATGGCGGTACCCTGGAATTTGTTATGAGTGCTACACCACAAAAGTAATAGTACTATTAATCATGAAAAATATGACACATTTAAAAACTTATTTAGCAGTAGCAACCCTGGCGTTTACAGGATGTCAAAGTGCAAATAATGCTGGTGAAACCGCAGAGTTGTGGTATGCCCAACCTGCAAAAGAATGGATGGAATCCCTACCTATCGGTAATGGTCGGTTGGGTGCTATGACTTATGGTGGAATCGAAGAAGAAACGCTGGCCTTGAATGAATCTTCCATGTGGTCAGGGCAGTTCAATGAGAATCAGGATAGACCCTTCGGTCGTGCTAAACTGGATAATTTGAGAAAGCTATTTTTCGAAGGAAAGTTATGGGAAGGAAATCAGACAGCCGGTGACAACCTGAATGGCATGCAAACATCTTTCGGTACCCATCTTCCTATAGGTGATCTGAAAATAAGGTTTACTTATCCTGAAGGAGATATAACAGACTATCGCCGTTCACTAAATTTAAACGAAGCAATCAGCAGTGTTTCTTTTAATGCAGGTGGGGTAAATTATAAGCGTGAATACTTTGCTACGAATCCCGATAATGTACTTGTTCTTCGCTTATCAGCAGATAAACCAAAGTCTGTCACCATGGATATGGCTCTGGATCTAATGCGTCAGTCAGAATTTACTGTCGAAGATAATCAGATGATCTTTACTGGTAAAGTAGACTTTCCGTTACACGGTCCGGGTGGTGTGAATTTTGAAGGAAGAATAGCCGTATTGACCGATAATGGCGAAGTAAAAATGGATAAAGCGGGTATCAGTGTAAGCAATGCTGATGCGGTGACAATGATCGTAGACGTACGTACCGATTATAAAAATCCGGATTATAAAGCTTTGTGCGCAACAACAGTCGAAGAGGCCGGTATGAAACCTTACGAAGCCCTGAAGCTGACGCATATAAAAGATTATTCAGATTTATTCAACCGGGTAGAACTGAACTTAGGTAAAGATTCTAACGACACCATACCTACAGATATCCGCTGGAAACAAATACGATCGGGAAAAACAGATACAAGTTTCGATGCTTTGTACTTTCAGTACGGACGCTACCTGACAATAGCCAGTTCACGTGAGAATTCACCGTTGCCAATTGCTTTACAAGGTTTCTTTAATGACAATAAGGCTTGTAATATGGGATGGACAAACGACTATCATCTTGATATAAACACGCAACAAAACTACTGGGTATCCAATGTAGGAAATTTGGCAGAGTGTAATACTCCACTTTTCAATTACATCAAAGATTTATCCGTACATGGAACCAAAACTGCTGAAGTTGTATATGGCTGCAAAGGCTGGACAGCCAATACAACTGCCAATATCTGGGGATACACCCCGGCATCCGGAACTATCATCTGGGGACTATTCCCCCTGGCCAGTTCATGGATAGCTACGCATTTATGGACACAGTATGAATATACACAGGATAAAAAGTATCTGGCAGAAGTAGCTTATCCTTTGCTAAAAGGTAATGCAGAATTTATACTTGACTATATGGCAGAAAATCCTGCTAATGGCTATTTGATGACAGGTCCAAGTATCTCACCGGAAAACTGGTTCAAAACAGCAGACGGACAGGAAATGGTAGCCTCTATGATGCCTACCTGTGACCGTGAACTGGTTTATGAGATCTTTACTTCTTGCATCCAGGCTGCTGATATTTTAGGCATTGACAAAGCATTCAGTAACAATCTGCAAACAGCTTTAGCCAAACTACCTCCTATACAACTGCGTGCAAACGGAGCCATCCGCGAGTGGTTTGAAGATTATGAAGAAGCACACCCGAACCATCGCCATACTTCGCACTTATTAGCTTTATATCCTTTCTCACAAATCACTTTAGAGAAAACGCCCGAACTCGCAGCAGCAGCCCGTAAAACGATAGAAGCGCGTCTTGCTGCAGAAAACTGGGAAGATACAGAATGGAGTCGTGCCAACATGATCTGCTTTTATGCCCGCCTGAAGGATGCGGAAGAAGCTTACAAAAGTGTAAAGACCCTTCAGGGAATGTTATCACGCGAAAACCTGTTGACTGTTTCACCAGGCGGCATAGCCGGAGCCCCGAATGACATTTATTCATTCGACGGAAATCCTGCAGGAGCTGCCGGAATGGCTGAGATGTTAATACAAAACCACGAAGGATATGTTGAATTCCTGCCTTGCTTGCCGGCAGCATGGAAAAATGGGCAATTCAAGGGTTTATGTATTCGTGGAGGAGCGGAGGTTTCGGCACAATGGGAAGATGCTGTGATCCAACATGCATCATTGAAAGCTACAGCCGACAACACGTTTACTGTAAAACTTCCTACCGAAAAGAAGTATACGGTAACCTTGAACGGAAAAGAAGTCTCGGCAAAAACCGATAGTAAGGGATTAATCACTGTTGAAATGAAAGTTCAGGATTTGCTGGAAATCAAATAAGATTCATACCATATGAAAAGAGAGGGTGCGTCAAAAGCAGATAAAGCTATCAATATGTAACTTTAGAAACGCAGATTAACGCAAATTAGCGCAAATATTAAATTGTATTTGCGCTAATTTGCGTTAATCTGCGTTTTAATAATGGCTGATTTTACTTTTACCCCCCTTTTTTATAAAGCCGGGACATCTGCATCTAAGTCATCCCCCTTTAACTGTGACGGTGCCATATGATACTTCTCTTTAAACTTCCGGGAAAAATGCGCCAGGGTTTCAAACCCTAACTCCCAATAAATATCCGAAGGTCTCTGACGCTCCTCTGCTATCTTATGATAAGCAACCTCCAGACGTTTATCAATCAACCACTTATTAGGTGTTGCGCCAAATAGCCGGATAAACTCCCGGCGAAACGTAGAAAGGCTTCTACCCGAAAACTCTGCAAAATGCTCCAAAGGGGCATTAAACATATAGTTAGCATTCATAAACTCAACCAGATCTTTCTGAACCAATGGATTACTAAACAAGGAAGCAACAATTTCCTTATCTGTAAAAGTCAACAAATGAAGACATTCTTCCAGTTTAAGTTCAATCAATCTTCTATCCAAATGAACTCCCTCATCCGAATAAACAGCAAGCGAAGCAAACAAAGCTTTCAAAAATGTATTCTCATTTATCTTCTTAAAATAGAATGAAGTATAGCTCGTGCACACTGGTACCAGATTATTCTGTGCATAAGACTTTAAAAACTTCTCCGTAAGGTTCAGGCAAAGCAAGCGGCAATATCCATTCTTACCAGGCGTTATCTTTATCTTCGAGAACCCACCACGGTTGACAAAAAAGTAATCACCTGCTCTCGCCATAATATGCTCCCCGGAATTAGACAACGCAATCATCCCCTCCACCACTTTTATCAGTTTGTAATTACGTTCATACAATTCTTTCTGTGTTGGCTTATCATAGCACACAAAATAAAAAGGCTCTTCGGATTTCCGAAACTCACGTTGATGATTCATAGTGGCAAAGATAATCAATATGACTCTTACAGACAACTAATTTTGCAACTTAGCGACAAATCCGGTAAGATAAAACAGCTTAATTTTGCAACTTGAAATTAAACAAAGAGGTATGTCAAAAAAAGAAACGACAAAAAGGTACATTTTATTCATCACCGGCTTATTTATCAATGCAATAGGAATCAGTCTGATTATCAAGGCAGGACTTGGTTCATCTCCTATTTCCAGTCTTCCTTACACCATCAGTCTCGGATTTCCTATCACACTGGGAACACTGACTTTTATTCTAAACCTTTTTCTCATAGCAGGACAGATCGTATTACTAAAGAAAGATTTTAAGAAAATCCAATGGTTACAGCTCCCCGTCTCCATCCTTTTCGGTTTTTTCATAGACCTCTCCATGCTGATACTGGCATGGGTAATGCCCGAATTCTACCCTTGGAAAATGGTTACTTTACTCCTGGGTTGCATGATTCTCGGGTTAGGAGTCAGTCTGGAAGTAATAGCCAATGTAGTTATGCTATCGGGAGAAGCGTTCGTACATGCTATCTCACAGAAGAAGAAAAAAGAGTTTGGCTGGGTGAAAATAGGTTTCGATTGTACATTGATGATTTTGGCCTGTACTTTGTCTCTGATACTATTCGGAGAGATTACAGGCGTACGAGAAGGAACTATTATGGCGGCATTACTTGTCGGCGTATTCGCACGCTTTTTCAATCATCGGTTGATTTTCCTAAATACAATGCTCAGTGACCGGACAGTTTCTGTCACTGTCGAAGTTCCTCGTAAAACACAATTCGTCATCACCATAGCACGAGAATTTGGCAGTGGAGGACGGGAAATAGGACGAAAAATAGCCAGTGACTTAGGTATTGCATTTTATGATGAAGAACTGATTAATATGGTAGCAACCGAAAATAATCTCACACCAGGATATGTGGAACAACATGAGCAGAACATTTCAAGCCAACTACTCTACGAATTCATCATGCAGGATTTCACTGTACCCATTGAGAAAAGTCTCTCTTCTGACGACGCTCTGTTTGTTGCCCAAAGTAAAGTAATCCGCAAGGTAGCAAGCCAGCATTCTTGTGTAATAGTAGGCCGGTGCGCTAATTACGTCTTACAGGATTGTGAACGATGCTTTAATATATTTCTACATGCAGATCGGGACAGCAAACTCAAAAGAATTATTAATGAATACGGAGAGCCTGCAGACAAGGCAGAAAGTAAACTGAGACGAATAAACAAAGCAAGAGCCAACCACTACAAAGCCTACACCGGCCGTACGTGGAATGACTCTAGAAATTACGATTTGTGTCTCAACACCAGCATTTTGGGTATAGACGAGGCATGCAAAATCATTGAGAAGACTGCAAAAATATACCTAAAAAGAAAGGATAAAGCCCCCATAACAATCTCATAGCAACTACTCCTCTCCTTCTCTATATTCCAGAATATCTCCCGGCTGGCAATCCAGCTCTTTACAAATCGCTTCAAGTGTTGAGAACCGGATTGCTTTTGCCTTTCCGGTTTTCAATATAGACAGATTGGCCGGCGTAATATCTATTTTTTCTGCCAATTCTCCCAGAGATATTTTCCTCCGGGCCATCATTATATCAAGGTTTACTATTATAGCCATAATTTCTCTTTTTTCAGTTCAGGTCAAATGGTAAGTTCCTGCTCTTCTTTTAATTTCACTCCTACTGCAAAAATCTCAATAAACAAAGCAAGAATAGAGAACATCATCCATGGATATTTTATAGAGTAACTTTTCACTTCATACCCATCCAAAAGTATTTGCGAAGTCCAATCACTATACAAAAAGTAATTTCCACCCTCCATACAAACTCCCAACAGAATGACAGAGTAAATAAAGTAACGCATACGCTTTACATTTTTCCGTGTAAATACATCACCACGGATAGCAGAAAAGACAACCCGGACCAGACAATAAATACCGTATATACATAAAATAATAAACGGTACAATACAACATTGATACATCATATACCAGGAAGGAGTTTTCACAACGGTGCGTATACAAGCAACGGAGTAAGGCACCTTTTTATCAAAAGTTTTGTTCAACAACGAGTCTTCAACAACCGGCTCTGCCTTCACAGAGAAATCGGTAGTATATGTACCTTTCTCACCAATATACTCTCTCGAATCACCTGCTTCATTCCAGCCATCTATAAAGCCTGGCACAGCATCTTTCAATGCAGTTACCATAAACATAACAAAAACCAATATACCCAATATTTTTATAGCTTTCATCTTTCCCATAAATATCCTTTCAGACACAAATTATTAGATAGTGAGTTCCTGCTCCTCTTTCATACGGACACCAATCTTGAATACACATCCGATAAATAAAATAAATACTCCAAGCAAAATATAAATCAGATAAGTCTGCCGGAGATTGCTCACAGAGACAAAAGTTCCGAAAAAGCCTTGCAATAACCCATTCAGTTCGACAATTCCTCCAATAGCCACAATCAGAGTAGAGTTCTCCTTCGTAAATACCTCTTTACGTTTCACATTACGAAGCAGGCAGAAGATAAGAATACTACATACAGCCATTGCCAATAGAGTAACACTTTGAGGAAGCATAATCCACAAGAAATCGTCGGTGTCATCTTTCCCTAAATCAAAACACAACATCGCATTTTGAATAAAGCTAATCAGCAAGCAGCAGAAACAGATAAACATCAAGCATGTCATCACCACTTCCAACTCTTGTTTCGGATCTTTGCTAAACAAACTTTTCATACTCGTTTCCTTTCTTAAATAGTTAAATCCTGCTCTTCTTTCATTCTTAATCCGATAGCAAAAATCTCACCTACAATCAGGGCTACCAACCCTAAGGTTAAAGTCAACTTGGATACAAGACCAGATAAATTCAAAGAATATCCCGGTATTGAGAATGCATCCGATAGTTCATAAGCCGAGATATAAGCAGGAAGAGCATCGCAAATAAAATTAAGAATGAGAATAGCTCCCAACCAGCGAAGGCGGCGGACATTCTTCCAACTGAAAATATTCGATTTATTAATAGCTACTATCAATTTAAAGAAGAAGACCACAGAGAAAATCATAGTGAAAATGCCAATAAAATTGCACAACATAGAGGTAAACTTAAACCACAGATTAATCGGTGTATTCACACTCACTATCAATTTGCCATAAATAGCTGGAACAAACTTTCCCGATTTCTCATTATACACTGAATCTTTCAGATCAACAAAATCATCCGGAAACAAAGAGATGGATTTCATATTGTGTGTTCTCTTCAATTGTTCTTTATCATGCTCTGCATTCATTCCCACCTGGAAACCGGCCATAAATGCATTACTAAAATAGTAAGCAGACTCAAACACCGAGTAACAAAATACCAGCATTACCAATAAACAAAGTATATTCAATCTCCTTTTCATGACAATCAATTGTTTTCAGTCAATATTTCTATGTTATTATCTTTTTTCCAGGGATAAGCTACTGTCGTTCGTTTCATCAACCAATAACACCCTACCAGCAATACAGCTGCCACACAAGTGATTATCAGATTGGCCGTACCACCAACAAGAGCATCCATATCCTCCACACCGGGGTATTTTATATTAATATAAACCGATATGCTATTATTTAATATGTGCATCAGAATACAAGGTATCAGACTCGCTGTTTTGTAATAAACCCATGCTAAAAGAAGACCGATAAGAAATGCGGGTACCACCTGCACCGGATTAATATGGAATATCCCAAATATCAAAGCCGAGATAAAAATGGCTTTTGCAGGATTATATTGTTTCAACAAAGCCTTGGTGATAGCGCCACGGAATAACAACTCTTCAAGGATAGGCCCTACAACAGCTATGGCAACAATTCCTCCCCAACCGGATTGCAAAATATCGAAAGCCTGTTCCATTATATTGGGTAACCACTTCATGTGAGATATCAATGTAGAAGCCAACCACGAGCAAGAGAGAAGGCTAACCACACTCAGCACCAGATAAGAAGGGGATACTGTAGACCAGGTTACTTTTTCATTACTGATATAACCTGCTTTCCAAAGGTAGAAAAGCATTAACAGAATACCGGTCATCTGTGCCGGAATCATTATCATCTGCATCAGCGCCTCTTTATCTATCCCACCGGTAGTGGCAAACAAATAAATAGCACAGGGAACTGTTATCAGAATAGGTGACAGAATCTGTAAAATTGCAAAGTAAATAAGAACCAGTTTTATCGCAGTTTTCATTTCATTTTTATATTAAAGGGATGCAAAGATAATTGTTTTAATTCAGACTATCGGCCTCCATTGCGAGATAATCCCCGCACAGTAAATACTGGTTTGCTTCCCAACTTTCTTCGTTCTGATTCCATTTATAAAGCACGTATGACAGAATTTCATTTTCAAGTCCTTTGCTATAAACAGCCTTTTGCGGATTCAGCGAGAAGTCTTGCGTTTTGCTATCCCATGCAGCATACTCTACTATTGAATTATTTCCGGATTCGGACATGCTGATCAAATAATAAGGTACCCATTTCTGTTCTCCCTCGCTCCAACGATAGGCTTTCTTTACTCCGCCCTTCCCCTGAGCGTCTTTGCTATATTCATATTTCAGTTTCGGAGTAAGATACTTTCCGCTTTTATCAAGAGAGTATACCGTTTCAGCATTCTCGCTCTTATTATAAACGAATTTAGAAGAAGTCTGTGCACTAACTGCAGAACTACACAAAAATAAGGCTAACATTGAGATAGATACAACCAGCATCGAGATACTCATAAATGACTTTTTCATAAGACTATGTATTTTTAATTGTTATTCAATGATTATTTATCGTTTTTCGATATGCAAAGGAAAACATTATTTTTCATCTACCAAAGAAAAACGATAAAAATTTATCGATAAACAATAAAAAGTTTTTTTTTGCGGCTTATTTGCTCAATTACTGAGTATGATCTATTTCTTCTTTTCTACCTCTATATAATTCTAATCAACATTTAATGCTCCCAATAGTGTCAACACAAAAAACTACACACTATCATTTTAGAAACACGAACTAAAGCTCATAGATAAACAGAATAGGATTATTTTCATCATCCATGGCATTCAATTTATTTATAAATTCCATTTTAAGCTTATTTTTGGAGGAATGCTCTAAAGATACATCCATCATATTTTTTAAACGAGCAACCGGCCAGGCAACAACTATCTTATTCGTATTCCCAATTACCTGTACATTGCTACTTCCCACATCCACTGTTGAATCTAAAAGAAAGAGATGCCGTGTCATCTCTCCACTTTGTTTATCGCATACAAAAAGGCCAATATTAGTTGTAAATAATACACGTCTGGAATTCTCTATCACTTCTTCTAAAGATACTACATAATGTTTCTCCCTACAAAGATCCAGAAATTCAAAAGATTTCATCTTGCTTTCTAATAAGCTTTCAGGCAATGTGCATTCTTTGAAATCCAATTTATATTTGGGATAAACCTTCCCATATTTAGCTTCATATATAGTATTATCAAATCCTCTCACAATATGGATAGAAGAGTCTTGTGTCATAGAATTCCCATGACCAAAAAGGGTTACAGTGCCCAATTCATTATTTTCAAATACCTTTCCATGCTCCAATATGTCTGCTTTGTGATTCAATTGCCGATCATAAACAGCTACTTCCTTCTTTTTATTCACATTTGTGTTGTCATGAAAATAAATATATCGCCCATCTGTACCTAAATGACTATAGTACCGTTCGCCTAAAGATTCCTCCCTAAGAAACTTGCCTTGATAGGAATAGAACTGTACTTTAGAGGGATGCGCACATAATACTACAAGTTCTTTATTCAGATTATCCACACTGATATCACCTATATTAATATATTCCTTCGGACCTTTCCCCACGTTCCTTATTCTATTTATATACTTCCCGTCTTTATCGTAAACAATAACACTGTTAGATTGCTGATCAAGAACAAAAAGAGTATCTTCTGCCATACAAATACGATCTATTTGCCCAATTAATGCCAGATCATTTGTTTCCAGAGGTATTATTTTCTTCGATTTAAAGAAAACAGTATCTTCTAATACTCCTCCAGCTTCTTTAAAAGTGAATGTTTTTACATCTGGTATATTATGATCTCTCGCATTTGAGTTTTTGTAACAAGTAAATAATATAAAACACAGTATGAAAATAGTTGGCTTCATAGGCATTAATTGTATTTTTTAGAATTTATATAAGTATTACTACAAAGATAAAAGGAGTTATAAACACACACATGTCTATCTCTGCCAAATAGGTATTCAAACCTGTTATATAATTGAAAAGATACAAATTAGGCAAGAATAAACACATACATTTTAACCAGACTTTGAGCATACCTTACCATTTTGTAATTATTCAGGAAAGAAAAGAAGCTACAGAAAGAAAAAATAGAACACTTTTTGCATTAAAATATTCACACAAACAATCCAAAACACAAACACTTCATTATCAATGTATTAAATATTGTTTTTTTTTGCTCGTAGAGAAATAAGATGAAACTCGTAGAGAAATGGGATGTTTCTCTACGACCAACAAGACAAATCTCTACGACCAACAAGCAGAAAATTCATAAGACATTACAAATAAAACAAGAATAAGAAATAGCTAGCTTTTCTATTGTAACAAAATAATCATCATTAATCATATGATCATTTAATGGAAAATATAAAGTCACTTGACCCACTATTATAAAAGTTCTCTGACCCACCTTTATAACTAAAACTGATCCATTGAAATTATAATAAAAATTGACCCTATAGAATTGCGATATTCCAGTTTTGTTTTTGTACTTTAAAACGAAGCATATACCAGTAGGATATTTCTACTCTGAAGCCAAATAACTTCAAACTCCCCTTACACATGTAAAAAGGGATAAAACAAGAGAAATATAAGAGGTAAAGGAGAAAAAAGACAGACAATTATTTTTATCAGAGAAAGTTATCGGATTATCAAATTATTCCTATCTTTGCAATGCAACCAAGAAATGGGTGCATCGTTTTTATTGAACGACGGAGAAATCTTATTGTTATCTGCCATTGAAATCTGGTAAATTTTAACACATGCAGATAATAGGTGAGACTCTCCACGTCCAAGATGCATATAACTTTGTTATATACCATCTGGGCGTGGAGCTATTGCGTATTATTTATGTGTGGGCTTACCAGAGCCTCAATGGGATAATATAGTATATAGCTTCCACGCCTTTTTATACATGCATGGAAGCCTTTCAATCGGTTAAAACACACAAATATATGAACGATTATTCCTGCCCTTGTCTTATGAAAACCGATCTGGAGCAATCGGTTGATAAGATCTCCTTTCTTAAAGAGTACTACCCCGGCATTGAATCTCCCGGATACATTGAAGCGCTGCCCAAACAAGAATTACTGTGTTGCCTATGTCTGCTCGACAGCATTCTATTTTCTATCGAACAGGAATACTATACATGTACCGTTACAGAACTGATCCGCCTATATCGATGCAGAGAAAGAGTAGTGAAACGTTTCCTTTAAGAGAATATTTATTCAAGAAAATGAATACGATAATAAAGGATTGCAAGAGTATACACTTTTCTACAACAAGAATGTACATTCTTATGTATCAAGAATGTACATTTTTGCGATACAAAAGTGTACATTCTTTTAAGCATTGATTATCACGAGTTTACAGCAACAGAGTTTCTACCGCTGCTGCATCTTTATGGAGTTGTGCAATAAGCCCTTCTATCCCGTCAAATTTCATCTCAGGACGGATGTATTGCACAAAAGAGATACGAATAAATTTATCATAGATATCTGAATGGAAATGAAGGATATGCACTTCAATACTTCGATTCATCCCATTATTAAGTGTAGGGCGATGACCAATATTCAACATACCGGCATAGGTACATCCATCAAAACTGACTTGCACAGCATATACTCCATCCGCAGGGACAAGCTTATCAGGATCGTCTACACTGAGATTAGCTGTTGGAAAGCCTATTTTACGTCCAACCTGATAACCGCTAACCACCGTCCCATCCAAAAAATAATCATACCCAAGACAACGCGCAGCCATCTTAACATCTCCCTGATGGAGATAGTCACGAATCACGGAAGAACTGATATGGATCTCCTTATATATATACGCGCGCGCAAGAACTATCTGCATACCGATTTCTTCACCATAACGGCAATAATCTTCAAAGCTCTCACTACGATTATGACCAAAGCGATGATCGTAACCAATTACAAGCGATTGTACCTGGTAACGTTCCTGCAAAATGGTAGTCATAAAATCCCGGGCAGTAAACCAGGATATCTCCGGAGTAAAATCGAGCATAATGCAATAATCTACTCCGGTTTCAGCCAGTAATGCAATCTTTTCGTCCTGCGTAGTGAGTAACTCCGGATGATAATCGGCCTTCATCACCTTACGGGGATGAACAGGAAAAGTAATCAAAGCCGAACGTAACCCACGGGTAGCAGCTACCTCCTTCACCTGTTCAATGAGGAAACGGTGACCTGTATGTACTCCATCGAAAAATCCAATGGTAGCCACACATGGCTCGAGTAATGTACCCGGTATATTACGAATAATCTGCATCAGTCAGTAAAATCGGTTTAATTAAAGATATGGCTCCAATTTTCGTTTGCCTGCGGCGTATAAGTAGAAATACCCAATGCCTGGGCTGCCAGACAGTTCGCCTCCGAATCATCAATAAAAAAAGTCTCTTTCGGGTCGATATTGGCATCTGCAAGTACTGTTTCAAATATCTCTGTATCGGGCTTTACCATCTTCATCTCAAACGAAAGATATATCTTTTCAAAATAATCTTCCACCTGGAAGCCACGATAAGGAAAAACATTCTCACAAGACCACTTCCAATGAATATCGTTGGTATTACTCAACAGATAAACCACATACTTTTCACGAAGTTTCAGCAATAAATCAAGTTTGTAAGTAGGAATATCCACCAGAAAAGAGTTCCAGGCATCATCAATCTGCTGATCTGTTAATGGCTTCCCTACCATCTGCCGGATAACGTCACGAAACTCAGCAGAAGTTACCAATCCCTTTTCCTGCTGCATAAAGATACCCTGCTGATGATAAACATTCAACAGTTCATCTACATTTTGCAATCCCAACTTTTTAAAATTCTCAATACAACGCGGACGATCGAGATTTATCAGAACGCCCCCAAAATCAATAAGAAGGTTTTTTATTCCTTTTCTTTTCATCTTTTATTTATGTATTAAACGCTGAACGAAGCGGATAAGTTCTCCCACCCACAGAACGAGTGATGAGGTACCTATTATGATCAGCCACGTCTGCCAGTCGAGCGGTTCGGTACGGAATACTGCTCCACCAAACTGTACGATCAGAATCTGTCCGCCAAGGATAGCAATCACAATCAGCTCCATGCCATACGATTTGGAAAGTCCCTTAAATGCCGAGTCGTTTGTTCCAAACACACGGGCATTGAACAGGTTCCAGAATTGCAGCATAACAAAGAAAGTGAAGAAGATTGTAAGACGGTGCACGGTCATTCCACCTTCAGCATTCGTATAATAGTAAATCATACCCAACAATACTATCAGGAAAACGGTACCGACCCCGAATATATTGTACTGCATCGCTTTACTGATAATAAAATCAGTGCTGCGACGGGGTTTTTCATTCATCACGGTTTCACTTGGCGGAATAGAAGCCAATGCCAGAGCAGCAAATGTATCCATAATTAGGTTCACCCACAACATCTGAGTCACGGTCAGCGGCAAAGCTGTGCCCATAAATGAACCGAGCAATACGATAAGCAGTGCAACAAAGTTGATTGTAAGCTGGAATACGATAAATCGCTGGATATTTTTATAAAGCGAACGTCCCCACATCACAGCCGTACCGATACTGTTGAACGAATCGTCAAGCAAAGTAATATCGCTGGCTTCCTTGGCTACGGAAGTTCCCGTACCCATTGAAAGTCCTACTTGTGCATGGTTCAATGCGGGAGCATCATTGGTTCCGTCACCGGTTACAGCAACTACAGCCCCTTTCTGTTGCAGCAACTGCACCAGACGTTGTTTATCAGTAGGACGGGCACGAGACATTATCTTCAAATCCATCACCCTGTCCAGAGCTTCCTCATCGGTCAACTCGGCAAAGGCAGTACCGGTAATCCGGTTACGTTCCGTATCCTCGGAATTCCAAAGTCCTATCTGACGGGCTATTTCAGTAGCCGTACCCGGAGTATCGCCCGTTACAATTTTAATGCCAATACCTGCCGACTGACATTTTTCCACAGCAGCCGGAACGTCGGGACGAATCGGATCGGAGATAGCAACAACCCCTAAGAAGTTAAGATCATTGGCAGCAACCAACTCGACACAATCATTAGGTGCATTATCATCCACTATTTTAAAAGCGAATCCTAACGTACGCATTGCCATATTTTGATAGCCCAACAACTGCTCTTCTACCGTAGAACGATATTCAACCGTATCCACCCGCTTGCCGTCGAGGATTACCTCCTTACATTTTCCAAGTACAATTTCGGGAGCACCTTTTATATATAGCACTTTTTTACCGATAAGGGGAGACTGTACCAAAGTAGCCATAAACTTACGCTCGGTAGAGAAAGTCAGCTGATCCAGTACAGTAACCTGTTCACGGAATTCCAGATAGTTCTGTTGTTGAGCGTTGAGCCACAAAAGCAATGCTACTTCCGTAGGATTTCCTACACCTTTTGGTTTTTCACCTTCACCGGTTTCTTCAAGAAAAGCGGTAGAATTGGCACTGATACCTTCTATCACCAATTTGCTGATATCATCACCGGCAAGTACACCTCCATCTTTTAATCCATAGAAATTCGGTTCATGTACCTGCATCAGGTTCTGAGTCAGCGTACCAGTCTTATCCGTACAGATAACGGTAATAGCTCCCATCGTCTCACAAGCATGCATTTTACGCACAAGATTGTTGGTAGAAAGCATGCGACGCATATTCAGAGCTAAGCTGAGCGTCACACTCATCGGCAAACCTTCGGGTACCGCAACTACAATCAATGTAACAGCCATCATGAAGTACTTCAGTACTATCTGGGCTATGGCCATATAGTTATGCCAACCTACGATTTCATTGGCCGAAATATAGTGATATAAGTCTTTTGAAACAAAAATGATAAAAGTAGCTCCTGCTACAGTAAAGCCAATCTTACCTATCAGTTTGGCCAGTTTGGTAAGTTGTATGTTCAGCGGAGTAGGTTCACCACTCTGTTCCGTACTTTGCCGGGCTACCTTTCCGATTTCCGTAGCATCACCAACACGAAGCACCTTCATCATACCGTGACCATCAACTACCGTCGTACCCCGCATCACCATGTTGGAGGCATAAGTCGCTTCGTCGTCAAAATCAGCTTCGACAATCGTCTTATTAATAACCGGCTCACCCGTCAGATTGGATTCATTGACCTGTAGAGAGATGGCTTCCACCAACTCACCATCGGCAGGAATCTCCTCACCGGTCTCAAGCACTACAATATCTCCTACTACAATGTCTTTTCGGGGGATTTCCTGAATTCGTCCGTTACGAATCACTTTTACAAGTGTTTCTTCGTTGACAGCATTCAGCAAATCAAATTTTTTGCTTGCATCATACTCAAAAAAGAAACCGATACCAGTAGCCAGCAAAATAGCAACTATGATACCGATAGTCTCAGCATACTCATTCTCTATAATCGAAATAATCAGAGAGAAAACAGCAGCAACGAGCAGTACGCGTACAACAGGGTCTTCAAACTTTTCCAGATAAAGTTTCCAAAGAGAAGGACGTTTAGGAGGTGTTAATAGATTTACACCATTTTTTTCCCGACTTTCCAAGACCTCACTATCTGTAAGGCCTAAATGATAATAGTCATTGTTTTTTGCAGTCATTCAGATACATGCGTTAAATTTAGGTTGCAAAAATACAACATTAAATCGGCATAGAATGTTTATTAATTTTTTTTAAGGAGTAACATTTCCGTGCATTTTAGTCTTTGCCAATGCACGCTCTGCCTGCTTTTGACGAGTGATATCATGGACAGTGATCACCATCCGGTCTTCACCGTTTAACAAAAGATAAGTTCCGGAAACAACAGCGTCGCATTCTACGGATTCATAACCAGAGGTACACACGTTTAAGGTAGCTTCCAAATCTGTAAAACTCTTCTTTTTATCAAAAGCCTCCTGTATGGCACGACGTACCGGACAAGAACCACAAAGCTCATGTGTTCCGCACCCACCTGATGCAGACATCGCATTACGGCACTGCAACAGATCTCCCACTTTCTTCTCCGCAGCTCCTTTTTTAATGCCTGTACGTCTGTAATAGTTTGTTTTCAACACAACAAAACCTGAGTCTATCAGTAAAACAAAAGCATGTACACTCTGCAATATTGCCCCTGCAATATAGCTTGTCTTTCTCAGTTCATCCACCTCTTTTTTTAATGCCCGGCGCACCTGTACTGCTTTTCTTCTTTCCCAAAGAAAGGCAACTAAAAGAACTGAACATAAAATAACTAAACCTATTTCCATTCTCATTATTCTTTTATCAACCGGTTACCTATTATCCAAATACATACCGCAAAGATACCTTTTTTCTATGGTAAAAAAAGAAAGGGCAATGAACAATCTGTATATTTTTTATGTTATATTTGTAGTAAACTTTAAAAAAGAAATATGAAGAAGTATATTTGCACCGTGTGTGACTACATTTACGACCCGGAAATGGGCGATCCTGACAGTGGTATTGAACCAGGCACAGCTTTTGAAGACATCCCGGATGATTGGGTATGTCCTCTTTGCGGAGTGGGGAAAGAAGACTTTGAAGAGTATAATGAATAGTGATAAACGGGTTAGTGATTAGTGCCATGCGGTTACAACGCAGTGAACTAATCACTAATCCGTTTATCACTTCTACGAAAGTTTCTTCTCTTTCACATCACTACTCGCTTCTACTACATTGACTACATAATCGCCCAGCTTCTCACATTCGGCAATAATATCCATATAGTAAACTCCCATCTGATAATCATATTCTTTATTGTTCACGTCCAGAATATTCTGATTTTTCAGTTGGTTGCGGTAGTTATTAATCTCGTTCTCAATATTAAATGACTTGTTTACATCAATACTGTGATGTTCGGGTTTCTCTACTACTACAATCATTTGCTCCAAAGCATCGTTAGTAAGCTTCATCATAAAGTGAATGTGCTCATACTGTTTCTCCGTGAAGTCCTGATTAGTCTGGCGCTTACGATTAATGGTCCGTGCAAGATTATAGCAACTGTCTCCAATACTCTCAATCTCCGTCACCTCGCGTAGCATAGCACGTATCTGCAACTTACTTTCCGAACTTAAACGACCTTCAGAAACCTGATTCAGATAGTTCGCGATTTCCAGTTCCATATTGTCACTGATATTCTCATATTTTTCTACGCGACTGAACACTTTATTAAAATCATCGTCTTTATCCGTATGTAATAAGTCCTGTACCATGCCAAACATACGGTGCGTACGCTCAGCAAACAAATGGATTTCTTTACGTGCCTGAAGGATAGAAAGCTCTGCTGTAGACAACATGCCGCCAGTGATAAACCGCAAGCGAGGCTCTTCGTCTTCTTCTTTCGGACGAATGATAGCACAAACAGTACGCTCTATCAGTTTCACACCCCATATCAATAAACACACATTACATATATTAAAGATAGAGTGGAAAGCAGATAATTTATAAGAAATAGCCACTTCTGAATTTCCCGGATGGAAGAATGTATCTACCACCCAATTGACAAATTCCATAAAAGGATGAAAAATAATCAATACCCAAATCACACCAAATACATTAAAAACAAAGTGTGCCAAGGCGGCTCGTTTTGCTTGAGAATTGGCAGTCAGGGCAGCCAGGTTAGCTGTTATGGTAGTACCAATATTCTCTCCCAATACAAGAGCGGCTCCCAATTCGAGGCTTATCCAGCCATTAGCACACATAATTAATGTTATTGCCATTGTTGCAGCAGAAGCTTGCACAATCATGGTCAGTATGGTACCAATAAAAAGAAATAACAACACTGAAAAGAAACCCATATCCGTATAGTTCTGTACAAAAGCTAACATGTCTGGGTTGGCATTCAGATCGGGAGCATTATTTTTCAAAAAAGAAAGCCCCATAAAAAGGAAAGAAAAACCAAAGATAAATTCTCCGATAGACTTACGGTTACTTTTATTAGAAAAGATAAGTGGAAGGGCAAAAGCCAGAAGAGGAAGAGCAAAAGCCGACATATCGACCTTAAATCCAAATATTGAAATAATCCATGCCGTAACCGTAGTACCAATATTGGCTCCCATGATTACACTGATAGACTCTGCCAGTGTTAGCAATCCCGCATTAACGAAACTAACCACCATCACTGTTGTTGCCGAAGAGGACTGAATAAGGGCTGTAATCAACACTCCTGTTAAAACCCCTGTTACCCGATTGGTGGTCATTGCTGTCAGAATGCTTCGCAATCTGTCACCTGCGACTTTTTGCAAACCCTCACTCATTATCTTCATCCCATACAGGAAAAGTCCTAACGAACCGATGAGTTTTAAAAAATCATAAAAAGAATATTCCATCTATAATTATTTTAATAGTTGTTTGTTCTCTAATCGATTATATCATATATTTATCCAATTCAAATTACTTCTTTAAAAGCCAAAATGAAACAGATGTTACAAATATGTTGCAAAAATAATAATATTTATAGAGAATTCCCTATTGGCAGTTCACTTTTGGATATTTATTACGGTTTTAATCTTAATTTTCCCTATCAAGTAGTTAGCGCCAAGGTAAATAATCGTTCCGAAGGTCTTAATTTCAGAGTATATAATAATAAAGACGTAGAATTTCTGGACGTAAGAGATTCCTCCGGAATGCGTACGTATGTGCGTTCACTTTGTTTTGTGCTATATAAAGCTGTCAGCGAATTATTCCCGGAAGGAAAACTTTTCGTAGAACACCCCGTATCAAAAGGTTATTTCTGCAATCTGCGTATCGGACGTCCTATTACATTAGAAGATGTATCACTCATCAAAAAAAGAATGCAGGAGATTATAGCTGAAAATATTCCTTATCACAGAATTGAATGTCATACAACGGAAGCGGTACGTATTTTCAATGAACACGGAATGAACGATAAAGTAAAGCTACTGGAAACCTCCGGCTCACTTTATACCTATTATTATACTTTAGGAGATACCATTGACTATTACTATGGTAACCTTTTGCCCAGTACCGGATTCATCAAGCTATTCGATCTGGTGAAGTACTACGACGGATTATTGTTGCGTATCCCCAATAAAGAAAATCCGGATGTACTTGAAGAAGTGGTGAAACAGGAGAAAATGCTCGACGTATTCAAAGAATACCTGAACTGGAGTAATATCATGGGAATAACCAATGCAGGCGATTTTAACCTGGCCTGTGAAGAGGGACATGCTACCGATCTGATTAATGTAGCCGAAGCATTACAGGAAAAGAAAATAGCCCAGATAGCCGATACGATCTTTCATCGCGGAGAAAATGGAAACCGCGTAAAACTGGTATTGATATCCGGTCCGTCTTCGTCGGGGAAAACCACTTTCAGTAAACGTCTTTCTATCCAGTTGATGACAAACGGGTTAAAGCCCTATCCCATTTCACTGGATAACTACTTTGTGGACCGCGAAGAAACTCCACTTGATGAAAATGGAAATTATGATTATGAATCATTGTATGCATTGGATCTGGATCTGTTTAATCAACAGCTTCAAGCCCTGCTTCGAGGAGAGGAAGTGGAACTTCCCCGCTTTAATTTCAGTATCGGAAAGAAAGAATATAAAGGAGATAAACTAAAAATAGATAAACATACCATCTTAATATTGGAAGGTATTCATGCCCTGAATCCTGAGTTGACTCCGCATATCCCGGAAGAAAACAAGTTCAAAATCTACGTTTCGGCACTAACAACCATCTCCTTGGACGATCATAACTGGATTCCTACCACAGACAACCGTCTGCTTCGCCGCATTATCCGCGACTTCAACTACCGTGGATATTCAGCACAAGACACCATCTCACGATGGCCCAGTGTACGCGCCGGAGAGGATAAATGGATATTCCCTTATCAGGAAAATGCGGATGTGATGTTCAACTCCGCCTTGCTTTTTGAATTTGCAGTATTGCGTCTTCACGCCGAACCTATCTTAATGGGAGTACCCCGCAATTGCCCGGAGTATTGTGAGGCATACCGCCTGTTGAAGTTCATCAAATACTTTATTCCTGTTCAGGACAAAGAGATTCCACCGACCTCACTATTAAGAGAATTTCTGGGAGGAAGCAGTTTTAAGTATTAATCATATTACAGGATTATCCGTTATCGCGGATAATCCTGCTTTTTTATACCTATTTTCTGTTTTAAGTCCCGAATTTATTATAAATTTGTGTCAATTAAACAAGCAATAAAATGAAAACACCCGTAGCTATCATTGTGATTATGCTCTGCTTTAGCACATTAAGTCATGCGCAGAATACAAAAAACAGAGCACAGGAATTAAAGGAACAAGCTCAAAATAGCCTGAGCCAAAAAGATTATATCAAGGCACGTTATCTTTTTAAAAAAGCGTACGAAGCATTTGCTACCCGCGAAGATTATCCGCAGGCTGTAGAATGTGGTATTCAAGCCAATGGACTCTATATACGTGAGAATTTTTATAAAGAAGGTTTCGAACTCTGCCGCGACATGGACCAATTAGTGTGGGCAGGTGAACAGAAAACCAAGAAAGCTTTGCACGACCTACGGTTTCTAATTACCAAAGAGCGCCTGCAAATGTATATCGCACTAAAAAATGCAGCACAGGCCAAATTACAATTGGACAAGCTGGAAGAAACAGCCAATCTTGCTAAAAATGACTCAATAAGTGAGGATCTACTCTATACCAAGGCCAATTATTATTATACCTTTGGCCTTAATACACAAGGAGATGCTTGTTTCCGCAAACTCATCAATCAATACAAAGAAAAAAAGAATTATGAGAAAGTAGACGAGTGCTACAAAAATCTGATATCCATTGCCCGCAAAGCGAATAATGCCGCACTGATGGGACGTACTTATGAAAATTATATTGTATGGACCGACTCTGTAAAGGCACTCACCGCACAAGATGAATTGAATGTATTGAAAAGGAAATATGACGAAAGTCAGCTGACAATACAAGAAAAAGACGACACACTGTCCGCCAAACAGTATATTATCATCGGACTTTGCACACTGGTTGTTATTCTTATTGCGGCATTGGTGCTTCTTGCAATTGTATTACTACGTTTTATGGCAGGAAACCGTAAACTCAAGAAAAACATACAAATAGCCAACGAACACAATGAATTGAAAACCAAATTCATTCAAAATATATCTTCACAGATGGAACCGACTCTGGACACACTGGCTGCCTCAGCAAGTGAACTTTCAGACAAAGCGCCACAACAATCACAGCAAATGCAGACGCAAGTAGTTGCATTAAAAAAGTTTAGTGATGATATACAAGAACTTTCTTCGCTGGAAAATTCGTTGACTGATCCCTACGAAATGAGCGATATCAACGCCAGTACTTTTTGCGAAGAAGTAATGGAAAAAGTGAAAAGTAACATTAAAGCCGAAGTTACCACTTCTGTAAATGCACCAAAGCTCCAAGTAAAAACCAATAAAGAACAACTGGAGCGTATACTTCTTCACTTACTACAAAATGCTGCTTATTACACACAAGAAGGACGCATCAGCCTCGACTTCAAAAAACGTGGAGCGCATACTCATCAGTTTATTGTAACTGATACCGGTACTGGTATTCCCACTGAACAACAGGAAACAATCTTCAAACCTTTTACCGAAGTGAAAGACCTCACACAAGGAGATGGCCTGGGATTGCCTATATGTTCACTTATTGCTACAAAAATGAACGGCAGCCTGACTTTGGATACAAGCTATACAAAAGGAAGCCGGTTTATATTAGAGCTACACGCTTAATAAAAGGGAGAGGGGAGAATGGAGAAGGGAGAAGTAAGCTGCGCTATCTGCTGCATAGTACTTCTCCCTTCTCCATTCTCCCTTCTATCTAATCTCTTCCACCTCTTCAGGAGTCAACGGAATTTTCTTACCTAAGCGACGGGCACCGGTCTCAGTTATCAGATAATCCTCTTCATTACGAATTCCTCCAAAGTTCTTATAAGTATCTACTTTATCATAATTGATAAAATCAGCAAACTTTTTATCGGCTTTCCACATATCAATAAGTTCAGGGATAAAATAAATACCCGGCTCTACAGTGTGTACAAAGCCCGGCTCCAAAGGAATGGCCAAACGCTGCGACTTACGACCGAACTGAGTACTCTTCGGTTCGCCATTATACCCTACCCAAAGTTCACCCAGATTCTCCATATCATGTACATCCAGTCCCATCATATGTCCTAATCCATGTGGATAAAACAAAGCATGTGCTCCTTCACGTACTGCATCGTCGGCATTACCCTTCATCAAACCCAGTCCTTTCAGGCCCTCTACCATCACACGGGCTGACAAGTCGTACACATCCATATAAGGAATACCCGGACGAAGCGCTTTCACTGATTCCAGATGCATTGCATTTTGAATCTCATAGACTTCACGCTGGCGGGTAGTAAATTTCTTATTAGCAGGTATAGTAGACGACATATCTCCGGCATATCCCATTTCTGTTTCAGCTCCTGCATCAATCAGGAACAGATCTCCGGACTTTACGGTATTACCATGGTAATGGTTGTGCAAGGTCTGCCCATTGATGGTGGCAATGGTTGCAAAAGAAAGTTCACAACCTGCAGCGGCAGCAACAGCCTCCATAGCAGCTACTACTTCAAACTCTTTCATACCCGGACGAAGCACCTTCATTGCAGTAATATGCATATCTGCAGTCACATCACAAGCCTTCTCTATTTCTACAATTTCTTCAGCTGATTTATGATTACGCTGTTCAACCACCGCACGGATAAAAGGTACCGAACCTTCCTGACGTACAGGAGGTATACCCAGCCAATCCATCAGTTTCAGTTTATGCTCAGCACGATAAGGAGGAAGATAGTGAATTGATTTACCCTTCTGTACACACTGATGCAAATAGTTTACAATTTCAGCAGATGGTAAAGTACGCGTCACTCCTACACGTTCACTCTTCTCTTTTAGAGTAGGCTGGACACCCATCCATACAATATCATCAATTGTCAGTTCATCGCCGAATATAATTTCTTTTTCATCGTCAATATCGATAATGGCAGAAAGTCCTGCAAACGGAAGACCGAAATAATAAAGAAAAGTAGAATCCTGACGATAACGGAAGGTATTACTCTCATAATTCAGCCCACACTCGTCGTTCCCCAGGAACAACAACACCCCGGAGCCTAATTTCTTTTTCAGCAGGGCCCGGCGCTGCACATACGTTTCTTTACCAAACATAATGTTCTATTTTTTAAGTTAGTGCAACAAAGATAGAGAATTTAGCGTTATAGAAAGAAAAATAATCGTTCTAATCTGTGTAATCTGTGGTGAAAAAGTTACTTTTGTAGCGAGATATAACCGAATGTAGAAAATAAAATATTTATGGCACAAGGTTCCCGTCAAATACAATCCCAGGCGCAGCAGCAGATACAAACGCTCTCTCCGCAGCAGATTCTGGTAGTAAAGCTATTGGAGCTTCCCGCCGTAGAACTGGAAGACCGTGTACACGCCGAATTATTGGAAAATCCAGCTCTTGAAGAAGGTAGAGAAGAAGCGGCTGCCGATGATCCGGATGAAAGCAACAGTAACGATCTGGAAGCAGAAAGTGATGCCAATGAATATGATTCCCTGGGCGACTATCTAAACGAAGACGACATTCCTGATTATAAATTACAAGAAAACAACCGTTCCAAAGGTGAGCAGGCAGAGGAAATTCCTTTTTCTGACGCTACTTCTTTTTATGAAATATTGAGAGAACAATTGAGTGAACGTAACCTCACAGAACATCAGCGTGAACTGGCAGAATACCTTATCGGCTCACTGGACGATGACGGCCTGCTCCGCAAATCACTTGAAAGTATCAGCGATGAGCTGGCTATCTATGCAGGTATCAACGCTACCGAAGAGGAACTGGAAGAGGCTTTATGTATTATACAAGACTTCGACCCGGCCGGACTTGGTGCACGTAACCTCCAGGAATGCTTACTTATACAACTCCAACGAAAGCTGGAAAAAGGTAAGCCGGATAAGGCACTTATGCTGGAACAGAGAATTATCAATGAATGTTACGAAGAGTTCACACGTAAACACTGGGATAAGATAATAAAGAAACTGGGATGCGAAGAAGAGCTTTTCAACACTGCCATCTCTGAAATCACAAAGTTAAACCCTCGGCCGGGTGCTTCATTGGGTGAAGCCATCGGTCGTAACATGCAGCAAATCGTTCCCGACTTTATTGTAGATACCTATGATGACGGCTCTATCAGCGTCAATCTCAATAACCGGAATATACCGGAACTTCGTATGAGCCGTGACTTCACCGAAATGGTAGAGGAGCATACGAAAAACAGAGCCAATCAATCTAAAGAATCCAAAGAAGCAATGATGTTTCTGAAACAGAAAATGGATGCTGCCCAGGGATTTATCGATGCAGTAAAGCAACGTCAGAATACATTAATGACTACCATGCAGGCTATTATCGACCTGCAACGCCCTTTCTTTCTTGAAGGGGACGAATCATTGCTTCGCCCTATGATCCTGAAAGACGTGGCCGAACGTACGGGACTGGATATCTCAACCATATCACGTGTTAGCAACAGCAAGTATGTGCAAACAAATTTTGGAATCTATCCGCTGAAATTTTTCTTCAGTGATGGATATACTACCGAAGACGGCGAGGAAATGTCAGTACGTGAAATACGTAAAATACTAAAAGAGTGTATTGACAACGAAGATAAAAAGAAACCACTGACTGACGATGAACTGGCCGAGATCTTAAAAGAAAAAGGATATCCTATTGCACGGCGTACCGTAGCTAAATATCGTCAGCAACTGAATATACCAGTGGCCAGACTAAGAAAGTAATTAAAGATATTAATAATTAACAATAAAAGGGCTCCATCATGGGAGAAGCAAACGTAGAGCAACATATCATTGCAGATAAAACGCTTATCAGAACGGCACAGATTACATCGTGGATACTAACCCCGTTTTCTATCCCTTTTCTGGCTTTTCTGGTATTGTTCTTATTCTCTTACCTTCGTATCATGCCCTTGCAGTATAAACTTATTGTATTGGGAATCGTATATTGTTTTACTATACTGATGCCAACCATCACAATTTTCCTGTTTCGCAAAATCAATGGTTTTGCCTTGCAGGAATTGAGTGAACGAAAAAAACGGTACATTCCTTTTACGCTTACCATCATCTCTTATATATTCTGTCTGTTGATGATGCACAAGCTGAATATTCCCTGGTATATGACTGGTATTATACTGTCTGCACTGGTGGTTCAGATTATCTGTATCATTGTAAATCTGAAATGGAAACTCAGTGAACACATGGCTGGCATAGGTGGTATTATTGGTGGATTGATTTCATTCAGCGAATTGTTTGGTTATAATCCTGTCTGGTGGCTATGCCTGTTTATTCTAGTAGCCGGTGTGTTAGGTTCGGCACGGATTATTCTGAGACATCATTCTCTAGGCGAAGTACTCTCGGGCTTCGGTGTAGGATTTATCTGTGCACTATTGGTACTGCATCCACTAAGTAACGTATTATTCCGGATATTTTTATTTTAACATGAATATAAACCCATAAAAACTAATTATTATGAACTTCCCACAAAATTTAAAGTACACCAATGAGCACGAATGGATTCGTGTAGAAGGAGATATGGCTTATGTAGGTATCACTGATTATGCCCAGGAACAATTGGGCGATATTGTATTTGTTGATATCCCCACAGTGGGTGAATCACTGGAGGCGAATGAAACTTTCGGAACAATTGAAGTGGTGAAAACCATCTCTGACCTCTTTCTACCGGTAGCAGGTGAAGTAATAGAACAGAATGAAAGTCTTGAAGAAAATCCTGAACTGGTCAATAAAGATCCATATGGTGAAGGATGGCTTATCAAGATGAAACCTGCCAATCTAAAAGATATTGAAGACCTGCTCGATGCTGAAGCATATAAGGCAGTGATTAACAATTAGTGAATAGTGGTTAGTGATCATCGTACCACTAAATAGTAAATAGTAAATTGTAAATAAAATCATGACCCCAATTGTAAGTATCATCATGGGTAGCACTTCCGACCTTCCTGTAATGGAAAAGGCAGCACAGCTACTCAATGATTTGCATGTACCGTTCGAAATGAACGCTCTTTCTGCACACCGTACTCCGGAAGCAGTAGAGGAGTTTGCTAAAAATGCCCGTTCACGCGGTATTAAAGTTATTATTGCCGCTGCCGGTATGGCTGCTGCCCTTCCAGGCGTAATTGCCGCCAATACCACTTTGCCTGTAATCGGAGTACCTATCAAAGGTTCTGTTCTGGACGGTGTTGACGCCCTGTATTCTATCATCCAGATGCCTCCGGGAATACCGGTAGCTACAGTAGCTATCAACGGAGCAATGAATGCCGCTATCCTGGCAGTACAAATGTTAGCATTAAGCAATACTGAACTGGCTGATACATTTGCAGCTTACAAAGAAGGCTTGAAGAAAAAAATTGTAAAAGCTAACGAGGAACTTAAAGAGGTTAAGTTTGAATATAAAACCAATTAGATTTACGATTGGACGATTTACGATTTACGATTGAAGATGCTAACAAGATGATTAACGCTTCGTCTAATCGGTAGAAGTATCTTCAATCGTAAATCGTTCAATCGTAAATCGTCTAATCGTAAATCGTCTAATCGTAAATAAAATCGTGGATTTATTCAATTACTCCCGGAGAGAAACATCAGAAGTAAATATTGGGGCCGTTCCATTGGGCGGCCCTAATCCTATCCGTATCCAGTCGATGACCAACACATCGACTCAGGACACAGAAGCCTGTGTAGAGCAGGCGAAACGTATTGTAGATGCAGGTGGCGAGTATGTACGCCTTACAACACAAGGTATCAAGGAGGCAGAGAACCTGATGAATATCAACATTGGGCTACGCAGCCAGGGATATATGGTACCACTTGTCGCCGATGTACATTTCAACCCCAAAGTGGCTGATGTGGCAGCACAATATGCCGAAAAAGTACGTATCAATCCGGGAAACTATGTAGATCCGGGACGTACCTTCAAGCAATTGGAATATACGGATGAGGAATACGCGCAAGAATTACAGAAAATCCGTGATCGCTTCATTCCTTTTCTGAATATCTGTAAAGAGAATCATACGGCAATTCGTATCGGAGTAAATCACGGTTCATTATCCGACCGTATCATGTCTCGCTATGGTGATACTCCCGAAGGTATGGTGGAATCATGTATGGAGTTTCTGCGTATCTGTATAGATGAAAAATTTAAGGATGTAGTAATATCCATCAAAGCCTCCAATACGGTCGTAATGGTAAAAACTGTTCGTCTGTTGGTAGCCGTAATGGAAAAGGAAGGGATGGCATTTCCTCTACATTTAGGAGTTACAGAAGCAGGAGACGGAGAAGACGGACGCATCAAATCGGCATTGGGAATAGGAGCATTGTTAGCAGATGGATTGGGAGATACCATCCGTGTCTCTTTAAGTGAAGAACCAGAAGCGGAAATTCCTGTAGCACGTAAGTTAGTAGATTACATCCTTACCCGCCAGGATCACCCTTATATCCCCGGAATAGAAACACCTGAATTCAACTACCTCTTTCCTACCCGCCGGGAAACGAATACCATCCGAAATATTGGTGGAAACAACCTTCCTGTTGTCCTTGCCGACCGCATGGACGGAAAGACAGAAGTCAATCCGCAATTTACACCCGATTATATTTATGCAGGAAGAGAACTTCCCGCCATACAGGAAGCCAATGTTGAATATATCCTTGATGCCGATGTATGGACAGGAGAAGAAGGTACATGGCCGGCATTCAATTACTCTCAACTTCCACTGATGGGCATGTGCCAGGCAGAATTAAAATTCTTATTCATGCCGTATATGGCACAGACAGATGAAGTGATTGCCTGTCTCAAAACACACTCGGAAGTGGTTATTATCTCTCAAAGTAATCATCCGAATCGCATTGGAGAGCACCGTGCCTTAGTACATCAGTTGATGTCCGAAGGATTGAAAAACCCGGTTATCTTCTTTCAGCATTATCAGGAAGAGGATGCGGAAGATTTGCAAATCAAAGCTGCTGCTGATATGGGGGCATTGATATTTGATGGTTTGTGTGATGGTATCTTTCTGTTCAATCAGGGATTACTCCCACATGCTATTGTAGATGCCACCGCTTTCGGTATTCTGCAAGCCGGACGTATCCGTACCTCCAAAACCGAATATATTTCTTGTCCGGGTTGTGGACGAACGTTGTTCAATCTGCAAAGCACCATTGCCCGTATTAAAGAAGCTACTTCTCACCTGAAAGGATTGAAAATAGGTATTATGGGATGCATTGTGAATGGTCCCGGAGAAATGGCAGATGCTGACTATGGATATGTAGGTGCCGGACGAGGCAAAGTCAGCCTCTACAAACAGAAGGAATGCATAGAAAAAAATATTCCGGAAGAAGAAGCTGTAGAGAAATTGATTGAGCTAATTAAGGCGAACGGGGATTATACTGAGCAGAAATAAATCTATTTACGATTAGACGATTGACGATGTACGATTGAAGTTACTCTTTAAAAGCCTGTTTCAGCGATGTTAGAGACAGAGTGATCCCAATCGTACATCGTCAATCGTCTAATCGTAAATAGATTCATTATTCATTCCATCGATATATTATCTTTTTTCTTCTGACTAAATAACCAGTCCATAAATCCCGGATAATTGAATGCCGGATTCCAACTACCATGATCACAACCGGGAAATTCAATGTATTCTACATCAACCCCTGTCGCCTTCAATGCTTTATAGGCCGCACGTGATCCTTCTACCGTCACTACATTATCTGCATCTCCATGAAAGATACGAAACTTTACTCCCTTAACATCTGCTAACCGGGATGGATTCACCGTTCCACAGATAGGAATTGCTGCCGCAAAAAGTTCCGGAAAACGAATTATCATATCATAGGTACCCATTCCACCCATTGAAAGACCAATAATATAAACACGATCCTTATCTATCTGTGGCATACTAAGATAAACATCCAACAGCTCTTTTAACGAACTAAAAACAGGAGAAATTTCTTGTCCGGCGGGCATATCCGACGGAACGAACGAGACAGGACGAGAAGTATATGCCCAGTAAGCATCTATCGGACACTGAGGCATTAACACAAAAGCCGGATACTTCTCACGATTTACCGGATTAAGAAACATCTGGCCTCCATGAACCAATTGCTTTTCATTATCACTACCCCGTTCTCCCGCACCATGTAGAAAAAGAACAAGCGGATACTTCTTTCCTGCTTTCTCCTTTTCCGGACGGAGCAAACGGTATTTCAATGAATCACCCCGGGAAGAAATAAACACTTCTTTCTGATAAACCTCTTGCGCTGAAACAGAGATAGTCAACAGAAACAACAAACCCAAACTAATAATCTTTTTCATATCCTCTTTGTACCATTAATTTTTTAACCGTAAAGATACATCCTATTTATCAAACGCCCCAGTCTCTCAACAAAAAAGGGAACACATGATCTGCGTTCCCTTCTTAATATAATAAGATATTAAATCTATTTTTTCTCAGTGGCTGTTACGCTCAATATCTGTTGATAACGTTCCGGATTCGTTAAAATCTTCACAGCTTCATCCAGTTCATTATCACCTTTCAGCTGCTGAATAATCGCACCACGCTGATAATAATAACGTTTAATAATTTCCTCAGAAATCATCTCCTTAATATCCTTAGAAAAATAATCAAGGTCACGATCCAAATTATGACTCAACTTATTCTCCAGCGCTTTAAATTCATCGGAAGCCTCCTTCATATACCCTTCAAATTCGGCGGCCTCTTTCAGAGTCTTCAGTATCTTCTCACTCTGTTGGTCATACTTGAAATCTGCTCCCTTCACTTTATTCTTGAAATCTGTATAGTCGGCATCTGTCAGTTCAAACTTTTCCGCCGAAGCAATAACAGGGTGCTTCAAACAGTAATCTGTTGCGTAATCAAATATCAAATTATCACGAACCAAATAATATAGAATGTTGGGCAATCGCTCCTGCTTTACTTCGATATCGGGAGAAACACCGCCACCATCACGAACTTCACGCCCGGCAGCAGTATGGAATACAGTTGTCAAACTATCAGGAATACGTGCCACACTACCATCTTCATTCCGATGCGCATAATCAATAGCCTGTACACAACGCCCGCTGGGGATGTAATATTTAGAAGTAGTAATCTTTAAGTTTCCTCCATAGGGTAAAGAACGGGGCACTTGCACCAAACCTTTTCCATAGGTACGGTTACCTACAATCACAGCACGATCAAGATCTTGCAATGATCCGGAGAGAATCTCCGACGAAGAAGCCGTACCACTATTTACCAGCACAGCAATCGGAATATCCGTATCCAATGGTTCGCGCAGTGTTTTGTAAGTATTACTGGCCTGTTTTATCTTACCTTTCGTTGTAACGATTGTCTTACCTCGTGGCACAAAGAAATTCACTATTTCCACAGCCTGGTCAAGTAATCCGCCACCATTGTTACGCAAGTCTATTACCAATGAAGTAGCACCTTGCTTTTTCAAATCCAGGAAAGCATTTTTAAAGTCCTTGGAAGGAGTACCCGAGAAACTACTAAGATTTATATAACCCACCTGACCCTCCATTATTCCATAATAAGGAATAGTAGGCATCTGAATAGAACGTCGTACAATTGTAAACTCCAATGGTTCTTTCACACCAGGGCGTTGTACCTTCAGTTTAAAGCTGGTACCCACCTGCCCCCGAAGTAATGTACTCACATCCGAATTGTTTTTCAAATCTTTTCCATCAATCTCCAGCAATATATCACCGGCTTTCAACCCGCTTTCAGCCGCCGGCATTCCTTCGTAAGGTTCAGCAATCACAGTATATTGAAGTTTCGGATTATATCTGATCAAAGAACCAATACCACCGTAAGAGCCCTTGACCATCATCTCCAGTTCGTCCTGATCGTTCTCCGGATAATATACGGTATAAGGATCAAGTGAATACAACATATTGTCGATCCCCTCACGAATCGTTTTATTCGGATCAATGGTATCCACATAAAACATATCCAGCTCTTTTACAATCGCATTGAATATGTCGAGATTTTTAGCAATCTGAAAATTGCGGTCGTCTCCTTTTTTGAAACCGAAGAATGCTACCGCAATCAACACGATCACTGCAATGATACCATTCTGCCTATTTAGAAACTTTTTCATACACTTTTAGTTAAAATGAGTCGTAAATGTAACTCATTACCTGCTTATTCAGACAGAACTTCGTTAATATTTAACTTTATTTCATCCCAACGTTCTTTTGAGATAGTGGTTCCGATAACCTGTATAACATTTCCTGAAAGAATGGAACCTATCTTAGCACACTTTTCCAATGAATAACCGCAAGTAAGCCCATACAAGAATCCTGCTGCAAAATAATCACCGGCACCTGTGGTGTCTATCACTTTTTTTACCGGAATAGCCGATACTCTGACCTCTTCCGTACCCTTACGAATCAGCGAACCCCTACAGCCTATTTTCACAATAGCAATACTGCATAGCTTACCGATTATTTCCAAAGCCTCCTCAGGTTCTTTACCTGTGAATGCCTTCGCCTCTTCTTCATTAGCAAATACAATGTCTACATATTTACTTATTAATAAAGAAAAGAATTCCTTATCTTCCTCCACGATATTATAACTGGCCATATCGAGACAAATTTGCAATCCGGCTTCCTTTGCCAGTTTAATAGCACGGAGAATCATATCATGGTCTTGTACCAGGTATCCTTCAATATACAGATAAGCATACCCCTTGAACATATCCAGTGATAAATCTTCAGCTCTCAACGTAGAAGCAGCTCCCAAGTATGTCCCGAAAGTACGTTCGCCATCCGAAGAAATAAAAGTAGATGCCACTCCCGAAGGTAAATCAGAGAGGAGCAAATTGTCTTCAATATTGTTTTTCTGGAGATTTTCGCGGAAAAAGTTTCCATAATTATCATTTCCCACTTTTCCTATAAAACCGGTAGCAGCTCCAAGACAAGAGAGTCCAAGAATAGTATTTCCAGCCGATCCTCCGGTTGCAAGGAGGGTCTTCATGTTACTAAATTTCTCGTTAATCTGTTGTAACTTAGCGTCATCGATGAGTTGCATGCTTCCCTTTGGTAAACCCATTTCATCAAGGATAGTATCATCTTTCAGAGTTGCAAGTACGTCTACAAGGGCGTTGCCCAAACCAATTATTTTGTCCATTTTGATATTTTTTTTGCAAAGATATTGCATATTTCAAAATATCCTATTACTTTTGCATCGCAATTGAGAAAAACATTCTTCCTTAGCTCAGTCGGTTAGAGCATCTGACTGTTAATCAGAGGGTCCTTGGTTCAAGTCCAAGAGGAAGAGCAAAGTTTAAATTCTTGATTGCAAATTATTCTTCCTTAGCTCAGTCGGTTAGAGCATCTGACTGTTAATCAGAGGGTCCTTGGTTCAAGTCCAAGAGGAAGAGCAAAAAAGTCCGTCTTTATGGCGGACTTTTTTGTATTTATTCTCTTCAATCAAATAGCAATGCCACCTTTATCCTTTGTGGAACTGATTAAAGATCAGCGCAAGCTAATTCTGTTAAGTTTATTCAGCCATAGCCAATGTTAGTACGCTTATACGTACCCTATCCGCTTTCTCAAAAGCAGAAGCACAGGCTACGGTAGTAGCTCCCGTGGTAAGTACATCATCAATAATGAGTATATGCTTTCCCACGAAAAACTCCGGAGTAACAAGATGAAAAATACCGTCCACATTTTCCCAACGTTCAAACAAAGACTTACGGGTTTGTGTTTCGGTATTCTTCTCACGTACCACACCGGAGGTTTCTACCGGTATGGAAGTTATGGCAGAAATTCCGCGAGCTATCCATTCACTTTGATTATAGCCACGTAATTTTTGCTTTTTCTTATGAAGTGGTACAGGAACAATCACATCTACTCCTTCAAAAAAGCCGGAAGAGAGTAATTCTGCTGCCATATAACGCCCCATCGCTTCTCCTATTTCTTTTTGACCGCCATACTTCAATTGATGAATAATATGACAAAAATCACTTCCCCGTTGATAAAAGAAATAAGCCGTAGCTCTTTCCAGAGGAATTTTTCCCAAAAACAACTGCTCTACCAGATTGTTTTTAATCCGATGGTATCCCGTACGGGGTAATCCTATGTTACAGCGGGTACATAAACACTCCTCCCCTTTTGCCAACGGACCACCACATACCAAACAACAACGTGGAAAAAAAAGAGAAAGAAAAGAGCTAAACCAGTCTCCCATGGCACTTAATGATTAAAAAGCCCCTCCGGTGGAAGTTCTTTTACCAGACTCTGCAGGAGTGAATGGATACTTCCGTTCGTTGCAATAATATGGTGTCCTTCTATAAAATGTTTATTCCCATAAAAATCGGTCACCTCTCCACCTGCTTCCAATACGATCAATGCAGCTGCAGCATAATCCCATTTACCAATAAATGCTTCCAGCCAACCTTCAAAGCGTCCGGCAGCTACATAGCAAATAGCAGCAGCGGCAGAACCATTCATACGAATACCACCTACTCTGCCATAAAGATTATCTAACAGATGCAGCGCCGTCTGTTTGTACGCTTTGTCATTGTAAGGCAGTTCTATAATAAGAAAAGAATTGGTTATATCCCTGACTTCCGAAACTTGCAACTGTACGCCATTCAACCAGGCCTTCCCTCCTTTCCAGGCATAAAAGCACTCGTCACGACAAACTTCATAAACGACACCAAGCAATAATTCATCCCGATTACGCAGCGCAATACTAACACAATAGGGGGCATTATCATGGATATAGTTGGTAGTCCCATCCAGTGGATCAATTACCCAGCAATAGGGTTCATCATTGTAAGTAGCCGACCCTTCTTCAGCAATAAATCCCGCCTCAGGAAGCAAAGCCGAAAGTGCTGTAATCAATTTTTTCTCCGATTCCTTATCTACATAAGAAACATAATCGTGCGTACACTTCTCGACAACATATTCAGAACGAAAATGTTTCCGTTCCTCTCTTAGAAAACTACCGATAGCATTTGCGATACAGCATACATCGGCAGTCAATTGTTTTAAATCTAACATATCATTTTTAATTTAATCTTCCGATTTTTCCAAAGAATACAACTTCGACATTCCCGCATAAATACCTGTATCAGAAAAATCACATACGATCGTCTTTGTATCCTTAGCTACAGAAGGGATACAAACATCCACACGAATAACGGATTGCGCCTGTGCAGGATCTGCAATATGAAAACAGGAAGCAGAATTCTCCATATCCTTAAAGAGTAGTGCACAACCTTTATCCACCTTTACAGTGATCTTACCATGGCTGAACGTTGCAGCCCGATAAAACACCATCTCCCAAACATCCAGTTTCTTGTTTCTGACCACCTGCATCGAATCGCTATTGGCAAGAATCTCTATATTACTTGCCGGATAAGCAGCCATGTCTTCTGCCGTCTTTTTATTAGGAACCACAATATAAGCATAAGTCGCATCCCTGGGTGATAGTCCATGATCAAAACCCAAGGTAAATACATCTGTATCCTGCTCCATCTTCGGGGCAGCTGTATTGATATCATACCAGTTGCCGGACTGGGTTTTATTACTTAGAAAAACATTCCCCCCCATAGGGAATACATAACCCACTTCATTGTGTAATACCCAATTCAGCTTATTTTTATAGAAATAATTTCCTGCTCCTACTGTAGAAACCTGATTATTATCGGATATGCTAACCGGAACCTTGTCATTGAGCAAACATTGATTCACCGTTGTACTGACACTCTCTGTTGCAGTAGAGGTAATTCCTGCACCCAGACATACAATCTCATCATCAAAAAAGAACCATGCCTTTTTTGCAGTGGTATTTACTCCTGCATAATTGTCCTGATAAGCATAGGCCGTTACACCATAGATACTGTCTGATACACCACCGGCAAAAGTGGATGTTCCTCTCGTCTGCCAGTCACTGGCAGCTTTAGGAATAGTTGTCATTTGCGGTGCCGTCACTCCGGGTATTTTTGCCCAGTCCCACACCGGGAAAATATTAAAATACTCATCTCCCTTTACTACTATATTGGTACAACCATCCGAAAGAAAATAAGTTTTCAGATTCTCTCCATTACCATACTCACACCGCATAGTACGAGAAGAAGCCATACGAACATCAAATGCATACCCCGGACGTACATGCAACGTATAATCTCCGATAAAATAATGCGTATGACATGGTTTCACAGCATAATCCGCTGGTTTCTTTCCGGCAAGGCGATCTACAATCGCTGCATATTCAGCCGCATATTCCGGATCCAGAACAATCATTCGCTTAGCAAATTCAGCCATTGCACTTTTATCCAGAATACCGGGACGGCTTACTCCGCGTCCCAACACATCATATGACATATATTTACCACGAATCGTCTGGTAATAAGTACCCCGCATGAACTTACTCAAAAGCGCCAATTTATCTGCTGGTAAAGCATACTGGGTACCTCTTGTATACATAGCCACCTGAGTCACTCCTTTCAGTATCTCATCACCATAACCACCTATATACAACTGTACTCCATGCTGAAAGTAACAATTATCATATTGAAATCCCTCTTTAGTAGTATATACAACAGTACTATACGAATAGCCAATAGCCTTCTTCAACATTTCCTCATCGGATGTCAGACAAGCCCGGTAAATCCAATGTAAGGCAATATCAGTCATATTGGCCCCAGTCCATTTGGCCGGATCACCACCTTCAGCTTTCATCCGTTCCAATGTTCTATGTTCAAGATCGGCCGGAATATGCTTTTTCCCCGTGCGCATCTGAATCAAAAGAACCCCTATCCGTTGTGGTTCGGCTATCTGATTGTACCACCAGTTACTACAATTCGGATTGCGCCGGTACCAATATTCAAGTGCAGCCACAATCTTACTATACAATGCTTCCTGCCGATAGTGTTTATTCTTCGGATTTGTATAGGCAAAAACAAAATCATAGACACGGTCAATGTGAATCAACGGTTCCCAGTTTGTACGATCCGTACGACTATAATCTATATCTGTGAATGAACCATCAACAGCATTGTACTTAGTCAGATATTCATCAATAGAAGGATTGCCGGCAAAATCTGCCCGTATCTTATCCATCAACATTTCAAATTCATTTACTTCTCCGGGCGAAGGAGGTAAAAGGCGGGCATTTACCATGGTCGGCAGAAAAGATACTGCAAATACAACCAATACTACTATACAACGAAACACTGTTCTCATAGTCTGTTTTTTATAAATTACTGCTATAAATTGTCAGTAAAGTTGGCAATTTTCCATGAGATACAAGCTATTATACGCCATATTTTTCCTCTTTTTAATATCCAGAAGAGCGTGATACAGTTCTGTTCCAATGATAATTAAATACTATATTTTACAAAAAGTATAAAAATCGGAACATTCGCTGCCTGTAGCTGTTTTACTCCTATAAACAATTAAAACAGAACGATTATGAGTGGTATTATTAACAGAAACAATCCTATTGCCGAAGAGAACATTGATCCTGACGGACGTCCGGCGACTGATAAGTTTGAAGATTGGAGTAATGAAGTATCAGAAACCGAAAATGTATTTCATGACACCAAAGAAAACGTTACTAAAAGCAAGAAAGAACGGATCAAAGAAATGGATAAAGTCATCAAAGAAGATCTGAAATGAGACTGTGTTTCTTCTATCAGAAGATGCTGATTATCAAGCATTAAAAAAGTACGTACTTTTATACTGCAAACTAACGTATTTAACATAGCGTTAAATACGTATTTAAGTAGTAGTGAAATACGTACTTTCTTTATATAAAGAATCTATTTATTGGTATACACATCCACCTTAAACTCTTCAGCAGGAAGAGTCGTAAGTTCTTCATAAGGGGTAAGAATTGACTGAATACCTCCCTGCCCTACACCCGAAGTACCGCTATTCGTACGAATATACTTTCCACAAACAGCCATATCCCAATCAGTACGGAGGCGCCAGTGAGCATCATCTTCTGTAGAATTCAGTGGCGAAGTACCTACTACCTCACCAGTAGACAAAGAGATATAAGTCCACTGCGTATCACTCAATCCGGATAAGGTAACCAAACGGTCTTCCTCTTGTATAACAGATTTCTCCGAAGCACAAGAAGTAAACAGACCTATACATATTAAAATAAAGATAATCGGTTTCATAACTCTTTTTTTTTACAGTTATCAAGGCAGAGGAGCATAACGAATGGTCAGCTTTCCATTCTTCCGGTCGTATCCCTGGAACTGTAATTTAACTGTTTGTCCGTTTGCTTTACGAACCACAAACGGGTGAGACTGAGGAGTATTAGTATCAGGAACCAGCCACTCCACAGGACTGGCTGAAAGTCCGCTTTCTATAGTAGAAGAGGTAGAAAGCTTTAACTCTCCTTTGATAGGCAGATCTTTCTCTGTACACGCATATTCTGTTCCAGTGCGATAGTCATTCACAGAAAAACTGTTTATTTTCCCTTCCCCTAATTTCCCGTTGCCAATTTGCCTGACAATCAGAAAATATTTGGGAGAGCGGAAAGACTGAAAATCAGCTAATTTATCTGTAAAGTTAAGCCCTACTTCAATAGTCTTGAAAGATTCAAGTGTACCGTTTCCCTGCATATAATAGTCACCGCCCTGTGTCAACATTAACGGATAATCTAATATGACGGAAGGAGAAGCGGCATCTCCTTCGGCTACACCCAAACGAAAATAGAGATCATTACGGGATGTATAAGTCAACTTCACCCGAAAAACAACAAGCGGAGTATGAATCTCCGGTTCTACCATAAGTGCCTCTGCATCCAAATCGGCAAGACCACCCTCAGCAGCAGGGAGTAGAAAATATTTATAAGGATAATAGCACTTACCTTCACTTCCCCACCAGGTTCCCCAGGAATTTACTACAATAAAAGCTCCACGCTCGTCTTCAGTAATCTCTCCATCACCATTTAAATCATAGGCTACCGTATCATCATACCCGGCAATGGTAAGAGCATGTGCTCCGTCCGTACCGGGACGGGTGATCATATGTGTCAATCCAGTGACAGATGTCCCCTTATAAGTAACCTCTTTCCAGTCAGAGCTCTTGCACGAAAAAGTAACCACACCACCCGGTTCTCCCTCTTCGCCACGATTATAAAGATACTGGCGAAGGCGATCTATACCTTCCCGCGTCTTTAGAGTAAACTTTGAGTAACTTTTCACCCGATAATTCATAGCGCGAAGATATTTATCATAACCAGTCATCCAGGTAGTAGAAGAGGTGACAGCACTCTCATCATTCATATCACTCAATGTTACAGCACCAGCTACCTTCATCATGTTATAACCCAGTTCAGGATGAGAGCCCTGGTCATTTCCTTCATTCAGATAATTCCAGGTAAAATGATAATTGAATATGTGTTCAGGGCTATCAGCAGCACGATCAAGCAAACGGTTCAACTCATAAGTATAAACATAGCGCACACCAGAGGCTTGTGAGCAGGAATTACCCAACTGAGAAAATACAGGAGGGAAATATTTCAAGGTTGAATTATCTACACCCTCCGGGAGTACAGCAGAGGAGGCAGAACGTGTATTCGTCCCCCACTCCGGTATTCTTTGCCTGCGGGAGATATCCTCCTGCGTCAAAGGCTTCACCGGATAAACAGGGCGTACCTGCTGTGCTACCGATGACAGACCGATAGCAAGCAGGTAAGCTATTAAAATTATATACTTTCGTGAATTATTCATTTACGATGATTCATTATCCGATTATAAGTTTTAAGTGCCTCATCACGCACAACTTGTGAATAACGGCTATCCTGACTCATAGCCTGTGCCACCTGGCTTATTTCATTGTGGCGACATGACATCCTGAACCATCCCAGTGCTTCAAGCAATGAAACCTGAACCGGTTCATTATCCGTTTTCTGGAGATACTCCAATAACTGAGGAATCTGGCTGTGCACATTATAATTGCGTAAATAGCGGATACGCCCCAACCGTTGATTCACCGTCAGACTATCATCTGCATAAATAGAACTAATATCTTTCAGCCAACGGTTAGAATTTACTTCAATAGCACGTTTAATGCCTTGCTCTGCCTTTTCGCTCTCTACATACAGCGACGGATTAAACTGTTTCTGAAACTCAGCCGTCAATGCTTTTTCCGGGAGAAGTGCAAGTGCCTGTTTTACATTAAATTCAATACGCTCCGCTGTATTATTACGAATGGCAGCACGAATCAATGCAGGAACCAAACGATCATCTCCATTACGAGCAATCATATTGATAGCAAAACGCTGGATCATTTCATAACTATCGGATACAGCTAAATCAAGACAACGGATAAAGTTATCATCGTCATATTCAGAAAGTAATACCAGACATTCCATACGCACGATATCAGACGGGCTACTCATAAACTTATCCAACAGTTGTTTGGAGTTCATCTGTCCGCCATCCGAAAGCTGCCTCAATGCCATAGCCTGCAAAGCAGGATAAGAACTATTCAGTTGTTTCTTCCACCAGGCAGCATTTTTAGTTGAAAGCACCTCATTGATATCAAATCCCAGAGCAACGGGAACAGCAAAATGAAAAGTAGGATCACCAATCAAATGCCCTTCCAGATAAGGATTTTCCATCGCCATACGCCCAACTCTCATACCCAGACCAACAAGTCCCAAATAACGATCTGTCCACTTCTCCTGTAGCACGTTTACACTGTTTGCAAGTACAGCCATTGTATTGCCCTTACCCGAAATATAGGCACCGGCTATATATTTATCTTTATGGAAAGAACCGTTGAAACAAGCATCCAGCACGATAAAACGGGCATTGGGAGTATAGTTGTCAAAGTCTTCAATATACAAATCGAGACTACGCAGAAAAAGAGAATCTTTTTGGGTGATTTCCGGATCAAAACTACCTTCAAACCAGGAAGCCGGCAGATCATCGAAACGCTTACTTAATACCAACTGTATCGAATCAGTATTCTTTCCCTTCTCACGGGCATGACGCATTGTTTCACGCAAATAAAGCTTGATGCCCTCCACCTGATCTTTAGTAGTCTGCGGTTCGGGCAGATCATTCATATATTCTATTTCCACATCTCCGTGATGATGGAGAATAGCGATATCAAGATCATTGCGCTGAAGTTCGGACATCAGGCGATACTTCACAGCAGCATCCCGTTTGTGATCAATATACTCAATGCCATTTTGCTGTATCCGTGTCCAGGGAAAGTTTTCAACTAAAGCTAACTTCTCATCAATCCGGGCCATCATAGATTCGGATACATACCCCTGCCCACTGAAGTAAAGTAACTGATCGGCAGGGTTAGTATTTTGCTTTAAAGCCACTACCTTTTGCAGATAAGCACGTAACTTATCATATTTAGAAGCATCATCAGCCGACATTTTTATACGTCCCGAATAGATTTCAGGAGACAGAAATTGCGGAGAATCCGGAGACAGAGAGTAGTAGTAATACAATGGATACTGCTCATCTTTATCCAGAAAATTGAACTTCAGATCGAAGTCGTCATAGAAACGGTCAGAAGGCACCGATGATTCGGTACGGGGAAAGGTTTCCTGATTCATTTTAAAAGCAGAAGTCAGGTGTTGTGCATCACGTATCATAGGTACCGGAATATCCCCTACAAAAACAGCTCCTTCAATAGGGCATTCCTTTTGAAGATACAACTGTTGAAGCTGAAAGCGAATCGAATCAGGGACTCCCCAACGGTCTACAATGATGTAGGTCTTTAGTCCGTCATTCTCTACAGCCTTAGCATAATTATCTATATCCGTACAAGCTTCCTTATAGCTCACCGGATCAACTACAATAGCGAAACCCCGTTGAAGTTTTGCAGCCAATGCAACAGAGGTTATTGTTCCGGTAAGAATCAGTAAGCTAACTATTCTTTTTATCATTTTTCGTCTATTACTTTAATTCATTAAAAAGTCAAATTCACACCCACATTTAATTGATTACGGTTTGTACCGTCCAGAGGTACATAATCTCCCGTGTAATGTTTCAATGTATACTCCGCATATACTCCCAGCCACGAGTGAAAACCGGAAATAGCAAGAGGAACCTGTGCCTTTGCACCTATATTCCCTTGACAGTAGGCAGCTGCAGAGGTTTCAAAAGCAGGAAGGCTATAAACTGTTTTCAGCTTCAGTCCATCAGCTGAAAAGCTGGAAGAAAGCCTGTGATTATACATCCCGTTAAGATAGATGCTAAGCAGACTTTTCTTAATAGGAAGGTTCTTACAGGCATTCAGTACAGCATAAGCAGCCGTATATTTCTGTAAATAAACCTCCGGATAATTTTTTATATCAGACTGACGGACTCCGGCCTTCACCTCCCAGGTGAAATGTGGCAGCATTTGCCGCATCCGGTCCATACGGTAGGTAAGTGAAGCATCCGTCCGTTTCTCGATATGGCATACGGAAGCATCTTTTACTTCCCATACGGTATTGCCATCTGCATCACTGGACTGTGTCTGGATATACCACGTTCCTTCTACTTTATTATGCGAGGCCTCAAGGGTGACATTATGCATTGTTCTCTCTCCGGAAATCCGAAAACGGTTCGTTAAAGAGAATCTTGTACGTGCATACTTTCCTCCTTTATATTTATTACTGCTGCTACCATCTATTGCTTCTTCTGTAGATTTCTCGTAACCTAACTCAAGAAAATCAGCCAGATGAGCCGCATTATTCCAACCTAACTGCAAATTACCCTGATAAGCAGTTCCGATGTATCTCCGTTGGAAGCCAATCGCCTGCTGACTTTCATAATTTCCCATACCCCGGAACAAAAATAATTGATAGGTCTCGTAAGTTTTTACCAAAGTATAATTCACCGATTCACCCAGCCAGCGTACACCGGCAGAAGCACCAATTCTGAAGTTACCCCATTGATAATTCACACCCGGATTGAGCAAAAAGCGCATTCCTTTGATATCGGGGCGAGGATCTGTCTGATCCGCACTGCTTCCAACCTCATATATCGCTCTTAACCCGGCTCTCCAATGTGCATTAATCTCATAAGAGAAACCTCCATTAAGTCTGAACTTCTCCACATTGTAATCACCCGTAAGTGAGTCGGCTACAATAAACGGGTTATCATCAGCTATAAACAGCGTACTGTTCCATTTCCGGTCCGTCTGTTTACCATTCTCATAGCTGACATCTCCTTCAAAAGTTATTTTGCCAATCCGCTGTATACCAAACAAGCTTCCACTCCACCAGTGTTCACGCGAGGACTGATCTACCAACCGGAAGTCACCCGAAGAACGAAGGAAGTTAATGTTGATATCCGTCACACTACGCAGAGGTGAATCGGAAATTGCTGTCGGATTATTACTGCCGTATTGTATATTGCCCAGATAGAGCACATCCTGATACAAGCGTAGCGAATCTTTCCCGCCTTGCGCATGGCAAAGGCAGGAAAGAAACAAACCTATTATTAAAGAGAATTTCAGCTTTACAAACATAACTCGTTTTTTCTTTATTTATCTACTCCTGTCGGATGTGTTCCCGGAGTAGGAGTTTGTCCACCCAGAATGAAATCTTCGCTGGAGTTGTTTGTGTCTTTATACACCACCCGACCGTTATTAATAGCAATTACTTTACGACGGAGGCTCTTACCGGAGTATGCGCTGCTCGCCAAAGAGCCGTTAGAAGAACCGTCTACCCATGCCATACCCACATCTTCAGTAGATTTCAGGTGTTTATACCGATCGCTTTCTATAGCCGGCACAATATCAATACCATCAATTACATATTCACGTGGAATCATCAGCTGTGCTTTGTCGCTCTTACCGGGAGCCACCATCATATTCTCCGGATCAGCCACAAATGTTACATTCGTCATACCTGCCGGGAGTTTAGCCAAAATCAGTGCCTGCCCATCTACAGAAGGCATGAAATCCATACCATAGGAAGCATTCAGATAGAGACAATCCATATTAGGAATTCCATTGATATCTGTGTCGGAAATAGAGAACGGACCACAATAAATATCCCAGTCAGCTGTGCTCAAATCTACCGGAGAAGCTACATCATCACCTGTCAATTGACGTTCATTGTGTTTGATAGGATTCGTCGCAACCACCACACTTTCACCGGGTTGAAGAGGATGTTCCTTACCTGTTCCCGGGAAAGCAACGGTAAAGCTTGCCATCGGATAACGATCTAATAATTCTCCGTTTTCATCTACCCAGATAGAAGGAGAAGGAACATATACATTTACCGGAAGACCGTTGTCTACAATACCTAAGATAACTCCATCAAGATACTGCACTTCATCCGAGTTATTATAGATTTCATAGAAGGCATCTTTGAAATACCAGTCTTTCACTCCTGTAAAATAGACTTCTTTAAAAATCAATCCACTACCAGAGGCAATTGCCAAAGGTAAACTTACAGATTGATCGCTATAAACAGAAACTTTGCTTACCAACCCGTTCAGATTGTAATCTTTAGCACTACCTGATGCGCGGAAATCATATTCACCGGCATTCAAGGTAAACGAAGCTTTACCATCTACCGGATTAGCTACCGATTCTTCGGATGTTTGAGTATTAACGGCTGTTATTACCAATTCTGTTACATCCGCCATACTGATATCCGTGGGAAGAATCACAGTTACATCCACTGTGTATTTCTTTGCGATGTTATCATTCTCATCATCTGAACACGATACCAAAAACAACATTGCCAACAAAGGCAATAAACAAAACAACTTTTTCATCTTTAGTTTTCTTTTTTAGTTATTACATCTTAGATTTTGATTTTTACTTCTGCTCCAAAGTAGATCGGAATAGTCAGGTCTTTGTAACCTGCAGCGGTCCGGTACTTATAGCTCTTTGATATTTTGAGGAAATTATTTGCTGTAAACGAGAGTTCCAGCATCTTTCCCAATTCTTTTGTCAAACGAAAATTCAGTAATATAGTAGTCGGGTAATTCTCTACCCCAAAGTAATTACTGTGTCCATACTGAGTCATCATCAGGCGATATTTGTATATATCCTGATATTCGGCTTTCCACTCATTGAAGTTTCCCTGCTTGTCGATGAAGCCTATAGGGTTGACAAAGTATTTCTCTTCATTGTTACCACTCAATGGATCAACAGCCTTGTAGAACAGATTATTTCCACTTTCATCTTCGTAAATACGCTGATAACTCTCTTTCCATACAATCTGTGCCGTAGTGGAGAAAATCATTTTCAATTTAGGAATATGCGTGATAAAGCGAACGTTCGTATTGAAACGTTGTTCTATAGAACCACCTCCTCCGGGCATCACAGCCATATAAGGATAAAGTTTTCCCTCATACGAGGATCCTATCTTCGAATAGGTAGGCAATGTAGAATGACGCTTTACATAGAGCCAGGCACCGTCTACCACCACAGACGTTTTCAAAAGAGGAATCTGTCCGAAGTTGATGCTATACTCTACCCCCCGCTTGATGGTACGGGTATTGTTTACCGGCATATTGTAAGAATACAAGGTAGTATCATTTACAATTGTAGCCGGGTTTCTTATTCCGTCTTTTTCATAATAAAGCATACCGTTGGTATAATTCACATTATCCACATATCCCGGAACCGAATAACGCCGAAAAGGCATCGTCACAGGTACTCCTTTGAAAGAATACTCATTGGTATGTTTTTCATAGAAGAAAGTAACATTTCCAATTACCTTTCTGATACGTCCTGCCAAACCTATTTCCATCTTCTGGCTATAAGCTGGTTTCAGATCAGGGTTAGAGGTATTATCTATGACTTTGGTAGTCATAATAGAAGTGGACTTGCTCATATCATCGGCAAACATTAGATTGAAACTTGATTCGTCAAAATAAGCCTTATCAGGATACAGGTAGAGAAGAGTAGGTGCTTTGGCAGCAATACCAAACCCACCTACAATGCTCAAGTCATCAAACACTTTATTATTGTCACCGTTCAGGATATTATATTCCATATTAATACGAGGTTCTACCATAAACATATCCTTTCTTCCGGCACTCTTATCTATAAACAGATTACTGAGGCGTACACCTCCCTGTAAGGTCAATGTTGTTTTCCGAATGGGTAACTGGGCTTTGTCTTCTATGAAAAAAGATAGTGTATTGATAGCCGGAACTGATTTGAACGACCTGGGTCGAATAGACTGAATATCGTTTACCACCGGAGGAAGCTTAGGATCAAACATCATCCCATCACCCCGGTTCACATTATATTTCCATTCGATGCCTGCTTTCAGGGTCATAAAACAATCGGATGAGAACTGGAAAAGTTTATTGGCTTTCAACTGTCCGAACACATCCAAAGGTTTACCGTCCACCGTATAGTCGGAATAATAAGATGAGCTAAGGAAATAGGTTTGGTATTCGCCACTCACATACGAATTAGCCACCGGAGTAATACCCGATTGCAAGATGATCTGTTCACGACGATAATCCTGCTGATGGCTATAATTTACCATGAAACTATATCCTAAAGAAGAAATCCAGGAAGTATTCAGGCGCCAGTTACCTTCAAGATTGAAGCGCACCCCCATATTTTCATTTTTTATCTTCTCATCCTGCTTCAGTTGAGGATCTGTTTTTTCACTATTTATGTTCTGATAATAGGCCAGTCTCATGTTGAAAGTCAAAGGCCGGGAACTTTTCATAAAAGTATTGGAATATCCCAGATTGGCCGTAATCCGATCAAATCCGTTATAGCGCTTACGTATATCTGCATACGACTGTGAGTAATCAGCGGAAATATTCATTGCTCCCATTTTCTCACTGATAAGGAAACCTTTTCCGGCATATGCCATTTTAGAGAAAGGATCTGCTTTCAGTTTTACTTCGAGCGGAGTAACCCCCGAACGAGTTTTGATAATGACCGCACCTGACGTAAGATTTCCATACTCTACAGAGGGAATGCCCCGGATTACTTCCATAGATTCAATGTTATCCGGAGAAATGGTACGCAGGTCAAGTCCTTTTCCACTCACCGACTGAGCATTCAGACTCGTACCGGACTTACTGGTAGAAAGCACCTGCATATTTGCATCATTCGAAAGTGGAGCACCATCCACCATCACCGATGTACCCAAAGCATTATTATCATTGGAAGATACTTCACGAATATAAGCCTGCCCCACATTATTCAAATCCGGATTTTTAGTCAGATTACCAGGAAGGAGTTGCAACATATCTTCCACACTTTTGGGTTGGATATGTTGAATGGCGCTTTGATCTATTCTGGAAGCCGATCCCATCCGCTGTTCCTGAGCAGTAACGACTACTTCATTTAAAGCCAAAGTCATGGGAGAGAGTTTAATAACAGTCAGCTTCATCTCCGGCTTTATCTCTATTTTCTTAATTGTCTTTTGATAACCCAGCACAGAGATCTCACACGTATAAACTCCCGGCTTCATTCCCGGAATTTTAAATTTACCATCCATATCGCTAATTGCCCAAAGTGCATGATCCGGTATCTGTATAGTAGCAAATTCAATGGGAGCTCCTGTTTCCGCATCAATGAGGGTTCCATTAAAATCAATACGTTTGACTGGAGTATTCTGCGAAAATATACAAAGGGAGGATATCAAAAATAGTATTAGAAAAGATGCTCTTGTTACAGCATATTGTTGTCTCATATTCGTTCTTATCTTTACGCCTGATGTTGAGCTGCAAAGATACTTCAGTAAAGGAAGCAAAAAAATACCTATCAATAGGGATATTCACATCGGAATACCCTATCAATAGGTATTGTTTAAAATGAGGTAACACAAGAAAAAAGAATGTCTCAAATAATTCCTCTTACCCGGTCTTCGAAAGCAGACAAAGCGGCCTTGGCACCTTCACCCATGGCGATAATAATTTGTTTATAAGGTACAGTCGATACATCTCCGGCAGCATAGATGCCCGGAACGTTCGTACGGCAGTGTGAATCAATACCAATTTCACCAAAACGGTTCATCTCCACAACTCCACGGAAAGCAGCACCGTTGGCAGCCAGACCTATCTGGACGAAAACGCCATCCAGTTCCATTATACGCTCTTCGTCTGTTTTACGATCTTTAATGCGGAGAGAAGTTAATTTATCACCATTACCTATTACCTCCGTCGTCTGTGAACTAACAAATATTTCCACATTAGGCAAGCTTTTTGCTTTCTCCTGCAGAACAAGATCGGCTTTGAGCTCGTCCATAAATTCAAAGACTGTAACCTTCGAACAGATACCGGCCAGATCGATAGCCGCTTCTATTCCAGAATTTCCACCACCGACAACGGCTACGTGCTTACCTTTATAAAACGGACCGTCACAATGTGGGCAGAAAGCGACGCCTCTTCCGATATAGTCTGTTTCACCGGGAACATTCAGCTTTCGCCAACTGGCACCAGTAGCAATAATCAAGGCGGGAGCTACAAATTTCTCACCAACGGAAGTCGTCACAAGTTTCTCTTTTCCGTTGACTTCTACAGTTTCAATGCGACGATGTTCCAATAAATCTACCGGATATTGTAACAGATGCGTTTTCAAATTATCTGCCAGTTCACTTCCAGTCGTATGTGAGACAGATATCAGGTTTTCAATTCCTACCGTCTCCTTTACTTGTCCGCCAATACGCTCGGCGATAATTGCCACACGTAATCCTTTACGTGCCGAATAGATAGCAGCAGAAACTCCGGCAGGACCTCCACCGGCAACAATAACATCATAGTTCTTTACGGTAGTGCCTATTTCGCTTTCATTGATACCATATTGGGCCTCCAGTTTGGTAAGTAACTCCCCAAAATCGCCACGCCCTACGTGCAGTAGTTTTCCATCGGCAAATACAGAAGGTACCCCCTGAATTTTAAGAGCTTCTACTTCGTCCTGATAAAGACCACCGTCCACCATCTCATGTGAGATAGAATTGTTCAGCGTAGTCATAGCATTGAGAGCCTGCACCACATCGGGACAGTTGGTACAAGTAAGCGAAACATAGGTAGTAAGGTGTATCGGGCCTTTCAGGGCTTTCACACGGTTACAAACCTGTTCATCGGGAAAATTCTTTCCCTTACCGTCAAGATTAAGAATGGCAAGTAGCAAAGAAGTAAACTCATGCCCGTTAGGAATACCCCGGAAGGTAATACCGGTCTCATTTCCATTCTTCAACAGAGTAAACTCCAACCTTTCTCCCTCATTCACCCGACAAGAGATATGGGGAGAGCAATCGGCTACATCAGCCAGCAGATCGAGTAACTCGCCACGGCTTTCGTGTCCGGACGATACGTATATATCAAAAGTAAAATCTGCCTCTAATCCGGCAAATATACTTTTCAGTTGTTCTTTTAATGTAGGGTCTAACATAATTAGGAGATAGAATATAGAATTGGAAGTTAGAAGTCAGGAGTCGGAATTATAGAATATGAGGGTCAGAAGTTGGAATACATGAATAAGAAAACACCTGAACAGATTCCAACTCCCAACTCCTAAATTCTACATTCTAATTTAGATTTTCCCTACCAGGTCGATACTTGGTTTCAGCGTAGCTTCCCCTTTCTTCCATTTTGCCGGACAAACCTCTCCGTCGTGAGTAGCTACAAACTGAGCAGCCTCTACCTTGCGAAGTAATTCACTTGCATCACGACCGATGTTATTGTCATGCAATTCGGCTACTTTAATCAAACCTTCCGGATTTACCAGGAAAGTACCACGATAGGCCATACCTTCTGATTCAATATATACGCCGAAAGCACGGGCCAAAGCACCTGTCGGATCTGCCAACATCGGATACTTGATTTTACGGATACTGTCTGAAGCATCATGCCATGCTTTATGAACGAAATGTGAGTCACAACTTACAGAATATACCTCTACACCCATTGACTGAAGCTGGTCGTATTTTTCGGCTACGTCTACGAGTTCTGTAGGACATACAAAAGTAAAGTCGGCAGGATAAAAGAAGAAAATCGCCCATTTACCTTTAACGTCATTATTGGTCACTGTTTTGAAACTACCGTTATGAAAAGCCTGAACACTGAATTCAGGAAGCTGAGAATTAAGAATTGATTCCATACTAAACTTATTATTTATTGATTTAACTTGTTTTTGTTTCTGATACAAAGATAGGGGGATACCTACCGGAGAAACAAAAAAAGTCCAATCGAATAATTCTATACTCTGATAGACAAAATCCATTATACTATCTGTCTTTTTTGTACTTTTGCAGGAAACTATAAAGAAGAAGAAACATGGAACATCCTCTGTCTCAGTTCAAATACTGTCCGAAGTGCGGTTCGGAGCATTTCAACATACACAATGAGAAATCTAAACAATGCACCAATTGCGGGTTCGTATACTACTTTAATCCATCATCGGCAACAGTTGCCCTGATTCTGAATAAGAAGAATGAATTGCTGGTATGCCGCCGCGCCAAAGACCCGGCAAAAGGTACGCTCGACCTGCCGGGAGGATTCATTGATATGAACGAAACAGCAGAAGAAGGTGTAACACGTGAGGTGTTAGAAGAAACCGGATTAAAAGTGAAAGAGGCAATCTATCGATTTACTCTTCCCAATATTTATGTATATTCAGGCTTCCCGGTACATACACTGGATATGTTTTTCCTCTGTAAAGTAGAAGACACCAGTCACATTGCCGCAATGGACGATGCTGCTGATGCCTTCTTTATTCCCGTTGCAGAGCTCCGTCCCGAAGACTTCGGGCTCGACTCTATCCGCAAAGGTCTTGGAATTTTCCTATCTACTCTGTAACACCTGCCAACAGGTCATCAAGCATTTTCTTTAGCTGGGGTTTTCCAACTGTCCCCAGCTTCATCCAGGGCTTCCCTTCCATCGGGCAAAACAATAAATTCGGGATAGTACGGATGGAAAAAGCAGACTCTAAAAGAGGCTCGTTATCCACATCCACCTTATAGAAGTCAATCTTACCGGCATATTCAACAGCCAATTCATCAAGAACCGGTGATAACCTCTTGCAATAAATACACCAAGGGGCATGGAAATCGACGATACAAGGTTTATCTCCTTTGAACTCCCAGCTATCAGGATATTGCCGGAAATCAGATACTCTCTCTGTAAAACTCTCTTTTGTCAAATCAATTACTTTCATATTATTTAGGGTTTAATTATCATTGTCTTTCTATGATGCAAAATTACGGCATTCCATCCAAGCAGGAAATAGCAATTTAGCTGATTCATATAGCAATTTTTCCCACTATCACACAAAGTTCAAATCTACATACCAGGCAGAAATTCATCCTTTTATTAAAACATTTTCCCTTCTCTGGACGTTAAAACCTGTAAAACTAAAGAGCTGTTTGCTATAAAGTCCCCAAAAACAAGTACTTTTGCCAAAACACTAAATTATGAAAAGAAGAATTTCACGATTTATATGTGCCCTGATATGCTGTACGCCTATCATCACGTCGGCACAAACAAGCGAAAAAATTACCTCGCCTGTCAATCTATATAAAGAAGGAAGAAACCTGTTTCTGCAAAAAAATTATGCAGCAGCTACTCCGCCATTAAAAGCTTTTATCAGACAGGAACCTAATGCCTCATTGCGCGAAGAAGCAGAATATATGCTGGTATGTTCGGCATATGAACTGAAAGATAAGAACAGTATCACCCTGTTGCGCAATTATCTGGAGCAATATCCCGATACTCCTTATGCCAACCGTATTTATGCTTTACTTGCTGCCGGCTATTTCTATGAAGAAAAATATGACGAAGCACTGGCACTGTTCAACTCCGCCCAACTGGACTTGCTGGGTAATGAAGAACGGGATGACATGACCTATTTGCTGGCTACCTGTTATCTGAAAACGGGGAATGTAAAAGAAGCTGCCATCTGGTTTGAAACCCTGAAAGCCAGCAGTAAGAAATACGACAATGACTGCGCTTACTATATCTCTTATATACGCTACACACAAAAGCGCTATGACGAAGCATTGAAAGGTTTCCTCCCTCTGCAGGACAACCCCAAATATAAAGCACTGGTGCCCTATTACATTGCAGAAATTTATGCAATCAGAAAAAACTATGATAAAGCTGAGATCGTAGCACAAAACTACTTATCGGCATATCCGCAGAATGAACATGCTGCCGAAATGTACCGCATCCTGGGAGATGCTTCTTATCATTTCCGCAAATACCACGAAGCAATCAACGCATTTGAGAGTTATCTTGAAAGAGATGCTTCGCCCCGCCGGGATGCCCTCTACATGTTAGGACTCTCTTATTTCCAGACAGGAGTATATTCAAAAGCAGCTGAGACGTTGGGAGAAGTAACAGGCGCCAACGACGCATTGACGCAAAATGCGTACTTGCATATGGGACTTTCCTACCTGCAACTGGCCGAAAAGAACAAAGCCCGTATGGCTTTTGAACAGGCTGCCGCCTCCAATGCCGATATGAAAATAAAAGAACAGGCTGCCTATAACTATGCCTTGTGCATTCACGAAACGTCCTACTCTGCATTCGGAGAGTCGGTAACCGTTTTCGAGAAATTCCTGAACGAATTCCCCAACTCCCAATATACCGAAATGGTAAGCAATTATCTTGTTGAAGTATATTTGAACACCCGCAGCTACGAAGCGGCACTGAAATCCATTGAACGCATTGCCCATCCGGGTACCCGCATCATGGAAGCGAAACAAAAAATACTGTTCCAACTCGGTACACAAGCATTTGCCAATGCCTCTTTTGAGCAGGCAATCGGCTACTTTAACCAGTCTGTTGCCATTGGCCAATACAACCGCCAGACCAAGGCCGATGCCCTCTACTGGCGCGGAGAATCTTACTACCGCCTGAACCGCATGACGGAGGCTGCCCGTAATTTCAGAGAATACCTGCAACTGACGGAACAGACTAATAACGAAATGTATGCACTGGCAAACTATAATTTGGGATATACCGCTTTCCATCAGAAAGATTATGCACAGGCACGCAACTGGTTCCTCAAATACATACAACTGGAAAAGGGTGAAAACAGAACAGCACTGGCCGATGCTTACAATCGTATCGGTGACTGCTTCCTCAACGAACGTAATTTCGACGAAGCCAAACATTATTATGCACAAGCCGAAAGTATGAATGCCTCTTCCGGAGACTATTCATTCTACCAACTTGCCCTGGTATCAGGACTGCAAAAAGATTATTCCGGCAAAATCACTCTGCTGAACCGTCTGGCAGGCAAATACCCCACATCACCTTACGTTATAAATGCCCTTTATGAAAAAGGACGTTCGTATGTATTAATGAATAACAACAACCAGGCCATTGCCTCTTTTAAAGAATTGTTGAGCAGATACCCCGAAAGTCCTATCAGCCGCAAAGCTGCTGCCGAAATCGGTTTGCTGTATTATCAGGATGGAAACTACGATCAGGCAATCGATGCTTACAAACTGGTAATCAACAAATATCCGGGAAGTGACGAAGCCCGTTTGGCAATGCTCGATCTAAAGTCTCTTTACGTTGATATGAACCGCATTGATGAGTTTGCCGCACTTGCAGCTTCCATGCCGGGCAATATACGTTTTGATGCCAGCGAACAGGATTCTTTAACTTACATCGCTGCTGAGAAAATTTATGGACGCGGACGCATAGAAGAAGCGAAAAACAGTTTCAACAAATACCTGCAAACTTTCCCCGAAGGTTCCTTTAGCCTGAATGCTCATTATTACCTTTGCCTCATCGGAAAAGAGCAAAAGAACTATGATATGATTCTGCTTCACTCCGGCAAATTACTGGAATATCCGGATAATCCATTCTCTGAAGAAGCATTAATAATGCGTGCGGAAGTTCAGTTCAACCTGCAACAATTTGCAGATGCATTAGCATCCTACAAAATGCTGAAAGAGAAAGCAACCACAGCAGACCGCCGTCTGCTGGCAGAAACAGGAATGTTACGCTGTGCACACCTCATCAAAGACGATGCAGAAACCATTCATGCTGCAACAGCCTTGCTGGCAGAGGCCAAATTGACTCCTGAATTGGCAAATGAAGCACTTTATTATCGTGCTAAATCTTATATGAACCAAAAAGCTGACAAGAAAGCATTGGCCGATCTTCAGACACTAGCCAAAGATACCCGTAACCTTTACGGAGCAGAAGCGAAGTATCTGGTAGCCCAGCAATACTATACTGCCGGAGAGTATGCCGCAGCCGAGAAAGAGTTACTCGACTACATCGAACGGAGTACTCCCCACGCATATTGGTTGGCACGTAGCTTCGTCCTTCTGTCGGATGTATACATGGCTATGGACAAAAAGCTGGATGCACGGCAATATCTGTTGAGCTTGCAACAGAACTATCACGCTAACGATGACATTGAAGGCATGATTGAAAGCAGACTTGAAAAACTTAATAAGTAACGAAGTATGAAACGTAATCATTATATCTTCCTGGGAATGGCGCTCGTCGCACTCCCTTCACTGGCTCAGGTGCAACCCCAATCCAAAGATACGACCATGAACCGCACTGTCGTGGTTGAACAGGAATACAATCCTATCATTCTGGATGCCTCTAAAGTAAACGTTTTGCCCAAAGTAGAAGAGCCTGTAGTAAACAAGAAAGAGGTTGAATATGCGATAAGTTCTACCCCTGCCTCCAATATCCCTGTGGGAACAATGCAGGCTTATACCGGAAAAGAGGTACAACCGACAAGTAAACCGGGATATGTACGCGCCGGATATGGTAACTATGGTAACCTGGACTTATTGGGTAATTATCTTTTTCACCTTTCCAGCCGGGATAAGCTGAATGTAAACTTCAGCATGGACGGCATGAACGGTACGTTGGACATGCCCTACGGTGATGCCCGGAAATGGGATGCACATTACTACCGTACGCGTGCTGCTATCGATTATCTGCATCAATTTGGCAAGATAGACCTGAGTGTAGCAGGACACTTCGGATTAAATAATTTCAACTATGAGCCTTATGGTTTTTCTTTCAAGAAACAGAAGTTCACTTCAGGCGATCTGCATTTCGGAGTGAAGTCTACAGACGAAACAATGCCGTTACAGTTTAATGCAGAAACCAACCTGATGCTTTATGACCGGCAACACAACCAATTCTTCGGTGGTGTGAATGAGACGCAAATACGTACCAAAGCCATTGTCAGCGGCAACATCAGCGACGAGCAACAAATAAGTATTGCTTTCAAAATGAACAACCTCATCTACAATAATAAAAGAGACTTTTATAATGAAGAGATAAAGAGCATTTTCAAAAGCCGTACCGTCGTAGACTTAAACCCGTACTACGAACTCAACAACGATGATTGGCGACTGCACTTAGGAGCCAATGTTGATTTCTCTTTCGGTAATGGCAAATCATTTCGTGTCTCTCCGGATGTAACCATACAATATGTATTCTCAGACAGTTATGTGGTCTACGCCAATGCTACAGGGGGCAGACAACTCAATGACCTGCGCCGATTGGAGACTTATAACCCATACAGCGACCCTTCTAACGAGGTGAGAGATACCTATGAGCAGCTCAATGCCACTTTAGGATTCAAAGCCAGCCCTGTAACAGGTTTATGGTTTAATCTCTTTGCCGGATATCAGAATCTCAAAGACGATCTGTATCAGATAGAAAATAGCTGGATAGGCGGAACAGGCGGCAATTTCATTGATCTGAGACAAACCTCAACGAATAATATCTATGCCGGACTCAGTGCCAGTTATACCTACAAGGACTTGTTTACACTCTCAGGTGAAGGTATCTACCGCCATTGGAAAGCCAGTGATGCCTACACAGATAATGTATCTTCCCCGAATTATAATCCCGCTCTGTGGATGAAACCAGAGACAGAGCTAAATTTTAAAGCAGAGATACATCCCATTCCGGCTCTGTGGTTAAATATAGGTTATCAATATATCTGGCGGGCTGAAAGATATTACGGATTTAGCAAAACATTCTTCCCCGCCGTCAGCGATCTTAATATAGGAGCCACTTATCACTTATTTAAAGGAGTCTCTGTCTATGCAAAGGCGGATAACCTGTTAAACAAGAAATTCCAGCGTTATCTGCTCTATCCCACTGAAGGAATTAACTTCCTGGGCGGTCTAAGTTTCCGATTCTGAATACCACTGGCATCTCCTGTAACTTCGGACCAACGCAACAGGTATATAAGAGGAGGTGCCAAAAGTAAAATTCGCTATCGTTAAAACACAGATTAACGCTAATTCACGCAGAGATTACATTTAATCTGCGGTAATTAGCGTTAATCTGCGTTTCTAAAGTTACATATTGATAAGCTTTCTCAGACTTTTAATACACCTTTTAATCCCAGGTTCCGCGAGTAAAATCCGGTACTTCAATCAGCTAATCCTCCAATCTCTCTCCCGGCAAATCGCCTTGCGCTTTCTCTTCCTTTATCACCTCTTTGCTCAGCATCGATTTCGGGAAATAACTCGACAACGGTATACGAATAAACTTCATTTTCCTGATTTGCCGTGTTAACCAACGATCTGCTATAAAATAAATGCGCGACACTTCCACTGTCGCCGGAGTTACATCTTCCGGACGTTCTGCTCCCGGACTGGTAAGAGCCACCTGAAATGTACCGATTCCTTTCAGATTCACCGAATATCCTTCTGCCAGAAGTTCTCCCAGCACCAAAGAGACATCCGTCAGGATACCTTGTACTTCACCTTCACGGAATCCGGCCCGTTCCGCTACGATGCGCGCTACATCTTCCTCCGTTTTACCACCGCGCTCCTGCAGCTTTTTCTGTACGGCATACCACCGCACTTTCTTATTGCCGCCTATGACGCTCACTTTCTTTCTTACTAAATAGGGTATTGACATTTTCTTATAAGTGTTTATTGATTAGGGTTTAAACATCCGATGCTTTTCTCGTAGTTCTTCGTTGTTTTACATGTACATCTAAAGCAGTACGACATGTACATCTCAGACAGTACGACATGTGCATGTGGAGCAGCTTTACATGTACATGTAAAACAATGGGCGATTACGACAAAGATAACCTTTCTTTACGGGGAAAGCAAACAATCCCGGTAAGAAAAGCAGATTTGGTTAAAACATATCTTCACACACCCCACCTCTTCCGAGTCCTAAAAAAAGTCTTTTTTTGCAAAAAAGAAACAGATTCTCTCTATATTATAAGGTAAGGAAAATGTTTTTTTCTACTTTTGCCTCCGAATTTTATGATGTAAAGAGGTTGTAACTTAGAAAGACATCCCCCCCGGCATCCTTATTAAAGTAAAAACTATGCAGAAAAACCTTGTAATTGTCGAGTCTCCAGCCAAAGCAAAAACGATTGAAAAGTTTCTTGGGAAAGATTTTAAAGTACTTTCCAGTTACGGACATATCCGGGACTTGAAGAAGAAAGAATTTAGTATTGATATCCAAAAAGATTTCAAGCCGAATTATGAAATACCTGCAGATAAAAAAGAACTGGTAGCGAAATTGCAAGCAGAAGCCCAAAAGGCAGATGTCGTATGGCTCGCATCCGATGAGGACCGCGAGGGAGAAGCTATCGCCTGGCATCTTTATGAAGTGCTAAAGCTAAAGCCGGAACAAACAAAACGAATTGTCTTTCATGAAATCACCAAGACTGCCATATTAAAAGCAATCGAAAATCCGCGTGAAATCGACATCAACCTGGTAAATGCACAACAGGCCCGACGTATCCTCGACCGTATCGTAGGTTTTGAGCTTTCTCCCGTATTGTGGAAAAAAGTTAAACCTGCTCTTTCTGCCGGACGTGTACAGTCGGTGGCTGTCCGCCTGATCGTAGAACGCGAACGTGAAATACAAGCATTCAAAAGCGAAGCTTCCTACCGTGTTACAGCCATATTCCTTGTGCCGGACACTGACGGCAAACTGGTAGAAATGAAAGCCGAACTGGCCCATCGCCTCAAAACCAAAGAAGAGGCGAAGGCATTTCTTGAAACCTGTAAAGAGGCTACCTTCACCATTGAAGATATTACCAAACGTCCGATAAAGAAAAGTCCGGCGGCACCATTTACCACTTCTACCCTGCAACAGGAAGCAGCGCGTAAATTAGGCTATACGGTAGCACAAACCATGATGCTGGCACAAAAGCTATACGAAGCCGGATTCATTACTTATATGCGTACCGACTCGGTAAACCTTTCGGAATATGCAACCGAAGGAAGCAAACAGGCTATCATCAACATGATGGGCGAAAGGTATGTGCACCCGCGCCACTTCACTACAAAAACCAAAGGAGCACAGGAAGCGCACGAAGCGATCCGTCCTACCTATATGGAAAATGCTACCGTGGAAGCTTCTTCACAAGAGAAAAGGTTGTATGACCTGATATGGAAGCGTACCATTGCTTCACAGATGGCCGAAGCCGAACTGGAAAAAACAACAGCTACTATCGGTATCAGTACCAGTAATGATGCTTTCACAGCAATCGGAGAGGTAGTAACCTTTGATGGCTTCCTGCGTGTATATAAAGAGTCTTATGATGATGATACCGAACAGGAAGACGAAAGCCATCTGCTTCCCCCATTGAAAAAAGGGCAGGTGCTTGACCATAAAGATATTGTAGCAACAGAGCGCTTCACCCAGCGTCCGTCACGCTATACCGAAGCCAGCCTGGTACGCAAGCTGGAAGAACTTGGAATTGGGCGTCCTTCAACATATGCACCTACTATCTCTACCATCCAGCAACGTGAATATGTGGAGAAAGGCGATAAACCGGGAGAAGAGCGGTCATTTAATATACTGACACTCAAAGACAAAAAGATAACTGATGCCATACATACTGAAATAGTAGGAGCAGAAAAATCGAAACTGATTCCTACGGATATCGGAACTGTAGTAAACGACTTTTTGAACGAATACTTCTCTAATATTCTGGATTATAACTTCACAGCCAATATTGAGAAAGAGTTTGATGAAGTGGCAGACGGAGAGAAGAAATGGACTGCTATCATGAAACACTTCTACAAAGGATTTCATCCATCTGTAGAGTCAACTTTAGCCACAAAGAGCGAACATAAAGTAGGCGAACGTATCTTAGGTGAAGAGCCGGGAACGGGTAAGGTTGTATCCGTAAAGATCGGACGATTCGGACCGGTTATACAGATCGGGAGTACAGATTCCGAAGAAAAGCCGCGTTTTGCCCGTTTGGAGAAAGGGTTGTCAATGGAAACGATTACCCTGAAAGAAGCGCTGGAATTATTCAAACTTCCGCGGGTAGTAGGAGAATATGAAGACAAAGAGGTAAGTATAGGTACAGGCCGTTTCGGCCCTTATGTTCGTCATGACAACAAGTATATATCTCTGCCGAAAACACTTGATCCGATGGCTATAACGCTTGAAGAAGCAATCGAACTGATCCAGGAGAAACGTGCAACAGAGGCCCAAAAGCATATCAAAGAATTTGCAGAAGAACCGGAATTACAAATTCTGAACGGAAGATACGGCCCTTACATTGCTTACAAGGGCAGTAATTATAAGATCCCGAAAGATGTAGTCCCACAGGATCTGAATCTTCAAACTTGTCTTGATATTATAAAACTACAAAGTGAGAAGGCCGCCACTACTCCGAAAAAAGGACGGGCGACAAAGAAGAAATAAAAAGTATATCCAAGCTAAAAGGGCATTCTGGGATTCCGGAATGCCCTTTTAGCTTGGATATACTTTTTTCCTAATATTCAGTTGTTTATATTCTTTTTGTTCGTATATTTGCAGCGCAAACATACGAACATTTTAGTATATGAAAAAAAGTCTCACACAAACATTACAGATTGCCAGTATATCACTGCTAATCAGTTTATCTTCCTGCGTTAAAGATGTTGATTTATCACAATCCGTACCCAAACCGGTAAAAGGTGATTATTTCGACTTTCAAACCACCCTTGATTGTCCGATAAACATAGATCTAGGATTGGAAGATTATCCGGTCTTAATAGAAGTCTACGGTGAAAATCCTTTTGAAGATACCGATGGAGTCATTATTAAAAAAGACATTGAACCCCTTTATCGCGGTATCACAGATGAACAAGGAAAGCTGGAAGGACAAACCGTACTCCCGTCTTACCTGAAGAAAGCATATATCTACTCTCCTTATGCAGGTGTTCCTTTTATTGAAACAGAGATTACAGCAAATGGGATCTTTGCTGACGTCCATACAGCAAAATCACAAACAAGAGCGACTGTAACCAGAAGCATGCCGTATACTTACCCTGCGGACATGAAAGTAATAGGCGATTGGGACATATTCGGCTATCCGGCTTACCTGACACCTAACCGCTTTAATTTCCCCGAGAATGAGTTATATTATATCACCGAGGCTACAAAAATCAAAGACTATTCAAAAGGTATGCGAGGTACTCACCCCGAATACTTCGATCCGGATAATGAAAGAGGAATACCTATCATCAAAAAAACAAAAGTGAATCTGGTTATGATAGGTAAGTATGCACCGGCAGTAAGCAATACAATTATTTATTATACTTACCCTACCGGACAGGAACCTGCATCCGTTAATGATATCCAGAAAATAATAGCCTATCCGGTATCCGCCGGGATCTCCTGTGGCAGTACAGTACAATTGCGGTACTGGAATGAAAAAGACGGAAAATTCGAAGATGAATTTCCGGAAGGAGTTACTATCGGTTGGGGAGTTTCTTCCAGTTCGTTTAAAGACGGTAATGTAGGAAGCTCCGGCGGAAACCATAATTACTATTCAACCGACAAACTGAACACAAGAAGTGGGGATGAAAATGCACAGCATACTATCGCTATTTTCAATAAAGATTACAGTTCAGTGATTATTGGTATGGAAGACAGACCTATAGCAAATATCTCTAACTACACGGATGTTGTATTGTATCTTCATACAGACGTATCGGGAGCTATTGGCGGGAATAATATACCGGATCTGGAAAAGCCGGAAAATCCCGGTCCTTCAGAAGAGGATAACTACACGACATATTTTGGAATGCTTTCCTTTGAAGACCTATGGCCCAAAGAAGGAGATTATGACATGAATGATGTAGTGATTTACTATGAATCAAAAGTGTACAAAAACGATAAGAATCAAATCATTGCAACAGAAGATCTGATACTTCCTTATTGGGATGGTGCAGGATATGATAAGTTTAATGGATTCGGATACCAACTATCCGTTACGCCTGACAAAGTAAACTCCGTACAGATAACATCTGAGAACTACGAATTTACTTCGAGCCCTTTGTTCCAGTTTGACAGTAAAGGTCTTGAAGAAAGAGTTGACAACGATAATGCAATAATCATACTTGCTGACGACATGAAAAAGGCAACCAAACAGCATAGTAAGTTTATTGTAAAAACTACATTTGCAAGTCCGCAGTCCGAATCAACTTTCTTACTGCCTCCTTATAACCCGTTCATTATTATCGATGCACACGAAGAAAGAGGTAAAGAATTACATCTGCCCAATTATGCACCCACCAAACGAATGGATACAAGCTATTTTGGCACTAAGAACGACATCTCCGATCCGACACAACAGATGTATTACATAGGAAAAGAGAACATGCCATATGCCATAAATATCCCCAATATTAAAAACTTTGACTATAAGAAAGAGGAAGAGGGAACACGTATAGACATGCTCTATCCGGAATTCACACGGTGGGTTCAAAGCCATGGAACTGAAAATGCAGACTGGTATTTACATAAGAAAAAGTAAGATCAGCATCTCTTTCCCGGAATAACGGGTGGAGCAGACAAAACAGAGCGTGCGGGAGTTCTTTAGTATATGATTCAACTAAAGAACTCCCGCACGCTCTGTTTTGTTCACTGAAATCCTTACATTCTTGCAGGAACCTCAATTCCTAACAATCCCATACCAAGACGAACAACCTTAGCCACATTGGCAGATAAAGCGACACGGAATACTTTTACCGCCTCGTTCTCTTCACGCAAGATGCTAAAGTCGTGATAGAACTGGTTATATTCTTTCACCAAATCATATGTATAGTTGGCAATAACAGATGGGCTGTAATCCGTTCCGGCCTGTGCTACAACAGCTGCAAAGTCGGCTACCATCTGGATAAGTCCTTCTTCTTTCTCACTTAATTCGACGCCTGAAGGAAGTTGCGCAGGTATAACAATACCACTCTCGGCAGCCTTGCGGAGTACCGACTGAATACGTGCATATGTATACTGAATGAACGGACCTGTATTCCCGTTAAAGTCGATAGACTCTTTCGGGTTGAAAGTCATATTCTTACGTGCATCCACTTTAAGAATAAAGTATTTCAATGCACCCAAGCCTACAATACGGGCGATATCGTCTGCTTCTTCCCTGGTCAGTCCGTCCAGTTTTCCAAGTTCCTGAGAGGTCTCTTTCGCTGTAGCAATCATCTCCTCCATCAGATCATCTGCATCTACAACGGTTCCTTCACGGGATTTCATTTTGCCTTCGGGCAATTCCACCATACCATAAGAGAAATGCACAAGGCTCTTACCCCACTCAAATCCTAACTTATCAAGCAAAATAGAAAGCACCTGGAAGTGATAATTCTGTTCGTTACCTACCACATAAATCATCTTATCAATAGGATAATCGGCAAAACGCAATTTGGCTGTACCAATATCCTGGGTCATATAAACAGAGGTACCATCCGCACGAAGCAAGAGTTTATGGTCAAGTCCTTCCCCCGTCAGGTCAGCCCACACCGAACCATCTTCCTTCTTGTAGAAAAAGCCTTTCTCCAGTCCTTCCATGACCTTTTCTTTTCCTTCGAGATATGTATTGGATTCATAGTATATCTTATCAAAACTAACTCCCATCTTACGGTAAGTTTCATCGAATCCGGCATATACCCAATTGTTCATCATTGTCCACAAGGCACGCACCTCCGGATCACCGGCTTCCCACTTCACTAACATTTCACGGGCTTCATTCATCAACGGAGAAGCAGCTTCGGCCTCTTCTTTTGTCATACCACCCTTCATGAGCTCAGCTACTTCAGCCTTATAATGCTTATCAAAAGAGACGTAATAGTCACCTACCAGATGGTCTCCTTTTTTTCCGGACGACTCAGGAGTCTCACCGTTACCATAAAGTTTCCATGCCAGCATAGACTTGCAGATATGAATACCACGATCATTCACAATATTGGTTTTTACCACCTTATTGCCGTTTGCCATCACAATATTGGCAAGTGCATTACCCAACAGGTTATTACGTACATGACCCAAGTGAAGTGGTTTATTGGTGTTAGGGGAAGAGTACTCAATCATTACCAACGGAGAATTATCATCTGCGGCAGTGATTCCGTATTGTTCATCGGCATGGATCACATTCAACAGTTCAATCCATGCAGAAGAGGCAATAGTCAAGTTCAGGAAACCTTTAATCACATTAAAAGCAGCTACTGCCGGCTCATTGGCCTGCAAATACTCACCGATTTCCTGTGCCGTCTGCTCCGGTCCTTTCTTCGACATACGCAGAAAAGGGAACACAACCAGGGTCAGATGTCCTTCAAATTCTTTTTTAGTTTTCTGCAACTGCACCTGCACGGCAGGTACCTCCTGACCGTAAAGGGCTTTCAGTCCGTTTATTACGGAATCCACAAGTTTATTCTCTATATTCATAGTTACATTTTTTTTCTGCGCGCAAAGATACAAAAAAGGAGGCGTTAGCACGTCTCCTTTTTTGTAAATCTTTCAACTATATAGCTTATTCAACAGCTTCAGACAATTCTGCACCTGCTTTAAACTTAGCAACTTTCTTTGCCGGGATAGTGATAGCCTGTTTCGTTGATGGATTAATACCGGTTCTTTCAGCTCTTTCGGATACTGCGAAAGTTCCAAAACCAACCAAAGAAACTTTGTCACCACCCTTCAGAGCATTCGTTACTGAAGACACAAAAGCCTCAAGTGCTTTTTTAGAATCTGCTTTACTCAAGCCCGACTCTGCTGCGATAGCATTAATAAGTTCAGCCTTATTCATAATTCGTAAATGATTAATTAATATATATGTTACACAAAAGATAGACGTAAATTCCTCACAAATATAGAGTAACAAAACAATATATCAAATAAAAACATCCAAAAAACACAGCAAATTGCTGAAAAAGAACTAATAGCGACCACTTTTTCTGCTTTAAAACAGAATTTATTCGTACTTTTGCGACCATTACTCAATTATTAGCATAAAAAGAAATTCAAACATATGATGCCTACAGTTACTAAAAACCTGATAATTATTAATGTACTGCTTTATTTAGGGACCATCGTAGCTCAAAGTTATGGTATAGATCTCGCAGATTATATGGGTCTGCATTTCTTCATGGCCGACAGTTTTAACCCTGCACAGTTAATCACCTATATGTTTATGCACGGAGGGTTCACACATCTCTTTTTTAACATGTTTGCCGTGTGGATGTTCGGTCGTATCCTCGAACAAGTGTGGGGTCCCAAACGTTTTCTCTTTTACTATATTGCTTGTGGTATCGGAGCAGGACTTATACAGGAGATTGTACAATTTGTTGAATATAAAACCGTATTATCCGGATATACTATGGTTCAAACCATTAGCGGGACCATACCGATGAGTGAGTATCTGAACATGATGAATACCGTAGGAGCTTCGGGAGCCGTATATGCTATTCTGCTTGCATTCGGAATGCTATTTCCAAATCAGCAATTGTTTATCTTCCCACTTCCGTTCCCCATCAAAGCCAAATACTTTGTCATCGGATATGCTCTAATTGAACTGTACTCAGGATTCGCCAATAACCCCAATGATAACGTAGCACATTTTGCCCATTTGGGAGGAATGATATTCGGATTTATTCTGATTATGTACTGGAGAAAAAAGAATAACGATCATGGCACATATTATAGCTGATTTAAAAGAAGCTTTCCGAAGAGGAAACGTCTTTATCCAACTGATATACATCAACGTAGGAGTTTTTGTAGCAACTACATTGATTAATATCTTTCTGTTACTTTTTAATAGAAGTGCAGATGGTATATTCGAACTACTGGCACTTCCGGCTTCTTTCACCCGGTTTATCTTCCAGCCCTGGTCATTGTTTACGTATATGTTTATGCATGCAGGTTTCATGCATATCCTGTTCAATATGCTTTGGCTCTATTGGTTCGGACAATTGTTCCTCTACTTTTTCTCGGGAAAGCACTTGCGCGGACTGTATATTTTGGGAGGAATCTGTGGTGGATTGCTATACATGATTTCCTACAACATTTTCCCTTACTTCTACCCAATGGTAGAGATATCAACTTTAGTAGGAGCTTCTGCCTCCGTACTTGCGATTGTAGTGGCAACTGCTTATCGGGAGCCTAACTATCCGGTACGCCTTTTTCTTTTCGGTACTATCCGCTTAAAATATTTAGCTCTGATCGTAGTACTCACAGACTTACTGTTTATCACTTCCAATAATGCAGGCGGACATATCGCTCACCTGGGCGGAGCATTGGCCGGACTTGGGTTTGCTGCCAGCCTTAGCAAAGGTACAGATATTACAGCCTGGATTAACAGAATATTGGATGGCGTTTCTTCTTTGTTCGATAAAAAGACCTGGAAGCGTAAGCCTAAGATGAAGGTTCACTATGGCAATTACAGCCGTGAACAAGATTACGATTACAATGCCCGCAAAAAAGCTCAGTCGGATGAAGTAGACCGTATACTCGATAAATTAAAGAAATCCGGATACGAGAGCCTCACTACCGCAGAGAAAAAAAGTCTTTTTGATGCAAGCAAAAAATAAAGCATGAAACACGTCGGAAAAGTTTTCACTTATCTGATTTTAGCTGTCAACGCATTCTTTGTCGGGATTCTTTTATTGACAGCTTATAGTCCGCATATTCACCCTGTGGTACATCCGGTAGAATCATGTATGGGACTCACTTTTCCCATTTTTCTGATCATCAACCTCTGTTTTCTCATCTTTTGGCTGCTGGTGCGTTACAAGTTTGCGCTTTTGCCCATTCTCGGCTTTGCCTTCTGCTATCCTCAAATCCGGACGTATTTCCCTATTAATATCCATACATCAGATATTCCCGAAGGAAGCATTAAAATTCTTTCCTACAATATCATGTCTTTCGGAAACATGGAGAAAGAGAATGGCAAAAACCCTGTACTCGAATATATCCGTGCCAGTAATGCCGATATCGTTTGCCTGCAAGAGCACAATGTTTCTTCAACAGCCAAGATACACCTGAATGCAAAAGAGGTGGAAAAAGGTATGAAAGCCTATCCTTACCGGCATATTCAACGCGTAGGTAAAGAAATCAGTAATAACCGGATAGCCATATATTCAAAATATCCTATCCTCTCTGCACGAGAGTTGCAATATGAAAGCAGTTATAACGGTTCTGCAATTTATGAATTGAAAGTCAACGAAGATACAATTACTCTCATAAACAACCATCTGGAATCGAACAAACTGACCAAGGAAGACAAAGTTGTATATGAAGAAATGCTGAAAGACCCCAATGCCCATAAAGTGAAAAGCGGTACCCGCCATCTGGTTGGAAAACTGGCAGAAGCATCTGCCATCCGTTCTAAACAGGCGGACGTCATTGCAGCCGAAATTGCCAAATCCCGCCATCCGTATATCATTGTATGTGGCGACTTTAATGACACCGCCATCTCCTACACGCACCGGGTTATTGCAGAAAATCTAGACGATGCCTTCACCGAATCCGGACAAGGATTGGGTATCTCTTACAATCAGAATAAATTCTATTTCAGGATAGACAATATTCTTATAAGCAAGAACCTAAAAGCCTATAACTGCACAGTGGATCGCTCTATCAAAGATTCTGACCACTATCCCATCTGGTGTTATATCACCAAACGATAAATCAATGACCAATAAAACGAATGACAATACCCAATAACAATACCTATGGAAATAAAGAAAACAGTAATTATTTTAGCTGCAAGTTGTATGATGTACTCCTGTGCTACAAAAACGGATAATAATCCGTTCTTTACCGAGTTTCAAACCGAGTATGGTGTTCCGGCTTTCGATAAAATCAAACTGGAACATTACGAACCCGCTTTCCTAAAAGGAATAGAAGAGCAAAATCAGAATATCAAAACCATTATCGAAAATCCGGAAGCACCTACATTTGAAAACACAATTGTAGCGCTGGATAACAGTTCGCCTATTCTGGATCGTGTCAGTGCCATCTTCTTCAATATGACCGATGCAGAAACAACAGATGAACTGACCGAATTATCTATAAAAATGGCTCCGGTACTCTCTGAACACAGTGATAACATTTCCCTCAACCAAGAGCTATTCGCCAAAGTAAATAACGTATATCAACAAAAGAACGACTTGCATCTCACTACGGAGCAAGAACGCCTGCTGGACAAAACCTATAAAAGCTTTGTACGTTCAGGAGCCAATCTTTCTGCTGAAAAACAAGCACGCTTACGCGAAGTTAATAAGGAACTTTCCACTCTTGGCATCACATTCAGCAATAATATCCTGAATGAGAATAATACTTTCCAATTATTCGTAGATAAGGAAGAAGATCTTGCCGGCTTACCCGAATGGTTCCGCCAAAGTGCAGCCGAAGAGGCAAAAGCTGCCGGACAAGAAGGAAAATGGTTGTTTACATTGCATAATGCCAGCCGTCTGCCTTTTCTCCAATATTCGGAGAACCGCCCACTTCGTGAGAAAATATACCAGGCCTATATTAACCGTGGCAATAACAATGATAAAAACGACAACAAAGAGATAATTACCAAAATAGTTAGTCTCCGTCTTGAAAAAGCCAATTTACTCGGTTTTGACTGTTATTCAAACTTTGTTCTGGATAATACAATGGCTAAAAATTCAGCCACTGTTATGGACTTCCTCAATAACTTATGGAGTTATTCGCTCCCTAAAGCCAAAGTAGAAGCTGCTGAATTGCAAAAGCTCATGGATAAAGAAGGTAAAGGTGAAAAGTTAGCACCTTGGGACTGGTGGTATTATACCGAAAAACTCCGCAAAGAGAAATACAATTTAGATGAAGAAGAAACCAAACCTTATTTCAAACTGGAGAATGTACGTGAAGGTGCTTTCGCAGTAGCCAATAAACTGTATGGTATCACTTTGACCAAATTATCAAATATTCCTGTATATCATCCCGACGTGGAAGTATTTGAGGTGAAAGACGCAGATGGTTCTCAATTAGGTATCTTCTATGTTGACTATTATCCCCGTCCCGGAAAGAGCGGTGGTGCATGGATGAGTAATTATCGCGAACAAAAAGGAGACATCCGTCCACTGGTTTGTAATGTTGCCAGCTTCACTAAACCTGTAGGCAATACTCCATCATTGCTTACCATGGACGAAGTGGAAACACTCTTTCATGAATTCGGACACGGACTTCATGGCCTATTGACCAAATGCAACTACCAAGGTATCTCAGGTACCAACGTTGTACGCGATTTTGTAGAACTTCCTTCGCAAATCAATGAACATTGGGCTACCGAACCGGAAGTGCTGAAGATGTATGCCAAACATTACCAGACGGGTGAAGTCATTCCTGATTCAATTATCGACAAAATTCTGAAACAGAAGACCTTCAACCAGGGATTTATGACAACAGAATTACTCGCAGCTGCTATCCTGGACATGAATCTTCACAACCTGACAAACGTAAAGAATTTAGATGTAATTTCTTATGAAAAAGAAGCAATGGATAAGCTCGGGCTTATTCCTGAAATAGCACCACGTTATCGTACAACGTATTTCAACCACATCATTGGCGGATATGCTGCCGGTTACTACAGTTACCTCTGGGCCAACGTATTGGATAATGACGCCTTTGAAGCTTTCAAAGAGAATGGCATCTTTGATAAAACAACAGCCAATCTGTTCCGTCACAACGTACTTGAGAAAGGAAACAGTGAAGATCCGATGGTACTCTACAAAAACTTCCGCGGAGCAGAGCCACAGCTGGAACCGATGTTGAAAAACAGAGGCATGAAGTAATGAAAAATAATCTAAGGTTAAAAATAAGAAGCGGAATGCTGAGCTTTTTTAACTTCAAGTAAACTTTAATATCCCCTGAGGTAATTCAGAATCCTCCGGGGATATTTTATTTTCCCGGATATAAATCTCTACATTAGGAGCAAAATGTGCCCTAAACCTCAAATATTTGACCCCTAATTACCACTGAATGTGAAAAAAAAACTATATTTGCAGCCTTATATGCGACAGAATTAAATTAAAAAGTAATCATAATAAATTAAAAGTAAAATGCAAAACAAAGGATTTGTAAAAGTTTTTGCGGTACTTCTCACGCTGGTATGCGTGTTCTACCTCTCTTTTTCCTTCGTTACCCGCCACTATACTAATAAGGCAAAAGAAGTAGCGAATGGCAATGCTAAAGTAGAACAAGAATACCTGGACTCTCTCGCTAATGAGCCAGTCTGGAAAATATGGAAGTGGAATTACACGCTGAAACAATGTCGTGAAATGGAAATTAGTTTAGGTCTGGACCTCAAAGGTGGTATGAACGTCATCCTTGAAGTATCTGTACCTGATGTTATTAAAGCACTGGCTGATAACAAACCTGATGAAAACTTCAATCAGGCATTGGCAACCGCTGCCAAACAAGCTGTCAACAGCCAGGACGATGTGATCACCCTATTCGTTAAGGAATATCACAGAATAGCACCGAACGCTAAACTTTCTGAACTTTTCGCGACACAACAGTTGAAAGACAAAGTTAACCAGAAATCATCTGATGCTGAAGTAGAGAAAGTATTACGTTCTGAGGTAAAAGCTGCCGTAGAGAACTCTTATAATGTACTCCGTACCCGTATCGACCGTTTTGGTGTGGTTCAACCCAATATCCAAAGCCTCGAAGACAAGATGGGACGTATCATGGTAGAACTTCCGGGTATCAAAGAACCGGAACGTGTGAGAAAGCTTCTTCAAGGTTCTGCCAATCTGGAATTTTGGGAAACATACACAGCCAAAGAAGTGTTGCCCGTTATGGAATCTGTAGACGGCAGAATACGTAGTGTCCTGGCAAGCTCTTCTGCAGTAACCGATACTACTACAACTGTTACAGAAGAAGTAGTAGCAGAGGTTGCACCTGCAAAAGTCATTAGCGCTACCGATAGTATTAAGGCCACACTGAAAGGTGACAAGCAAGAAGCTTCCAACAACATGGAACAAATCAAGAAAGAGCATCCATTGTTGGCTATTTTGCAGTTGAATACAAGCGGTCAGGGGCCTATCATTGGTTACGCCAATCACAAAGACACTGCTGAGATAAACAAATATCTCTCCATGAAAGAAGTAATGGCTGAACTTCCCAAAGACTTGCGCTTAAAATGGGGTGTTGCCGCAGCTGACTTTGCTCCGAAAGGACAAATTTTCGAATTGTATGCTATCAAATCTACTGAACGTAATGGCAAAGCTCCACTTGAGGGTGATGTAGTAACAGATGCAAAAGACGATTACGATCAACACGGTAAACCGTCTGTAAGCATGTCTATGAACTCTGACGGTGCACGCCGTTGGGCACAATTGACCAAACAAAATATTGGACGTTCCATTGCTATCGTACTCGATAATTATGTATACTCTGCTCCGAACGTAAGTACAGAAATCACAGGTGGTAACTCAATCATCACAGGTAACTTTACTCCGGAACAATCAAAAGACTTAGCAAACGTTTTGAAGTCAGGTAAGATGCCTGCTCCTGCACACATTGTACAGGAAGATATCGTAGGTCCGTCATTAGGTCAGGAATCTATCAACGCAGGTGTATTCTCATTCGTTGTGGCACTTATCCTGCTAATGATTTACATGTGTGCTATGTACGGATTTATCCCGGGTATGATTGCTAATGGTGCATTGTTCCTCAATTTCTTCTTCACGCTGGGTATCCTTTCATCCTTCCAGGCAGCACTGACAATGTCGGGTATTGCCGGTATGGTGCTTTCACTCGGTATGGCAGTAGATGCAAACGTACTTATCTATGAACGTACGAAAGAAGAGTTGCGCAGTGGTAAAGGTGTAAAGAAAGCATTGGCCGATGGTTACTCAAATGCATTCTCTGCAATTTTCGACTCCAACTTAACTTCAATCATCACCGGTATTATCCTGTTTAACTTTGGTACAGGTCCTATTCGTGGTTTTGCCACTACCTTGATAATCGGTATCCTCTGCTCATTCTTTACAGCAGTATTCATGACTCGTATCGTTTACGAACACTTCATGAATAAAGACAAGTTGTTGAATCTGACATTTACCTCTGCAATCTCTAAAAATCTGCTGGTAAATACTCATTTCGACTTCATGAAGAACAATAAACGTTACTTCATAATCACAGGTGTTATCATTCTGGTATGTATTGCTTCATTCGTAACCCGTGGTTTAAGTCAGAGTATCGACTTCACCGGTGGACGTAACTTCAAAGTACAGTTTGAACAACAAGTAGAACCGGAACAGGTACGTGAATTGATTGCAAGTAAATTCGGTGATGCCAACGTAAGTGTAATCTCTATCGGTACTGACAAGAAAACCGTTCGTATCAGCACTAACTACCGCATCGAAGAAGAAGGTAATAATGTAGATTCTGAGATCGAGGCATATCTGTACGAAACACTGAAACCATTGTTAACTCAAAACATTTCATTAGCCACTTTCATTGACCGTGACAACCATACAGGTGGTAGTATTGTCAGTTCACAAAAGGTAGGTCCGAGTATTGCAGACGATATCAAGACATCTGCCATCTGGTCTGTTGTTCTGGCTCTGATTGCTATCGGTCTGTATATCCTGCTTCGTTTCCGCAATATTGCTTATAGTGTAGGTTCTGTAGTGGCACTGACTTGTGATACAATAATGATTATTGGTGCCTACTCTCTATTATGGGGATTGGTGCCGTTCTCACTGGAAATTGACCAGACATTTATTGGTGCTATCCTGACAGCTATCGGTTACTCTATCAATGATAAGGTGGTAATCTTTGACCGTGTGCGTGAGTTCTTCGGTTTATATCCGAAGCGTAACAAACGTCAGCTGTTCAACGAATCACTAAATACAACATTGGCCCGTACAATCAATACTTCATTGAGTACATTGATCGTGTTGCTGTGTATCTTCATCCTAGGTGGTGACTCTATCCGTAGCTTCGCATTCGCAATGATCCTGGGTGTTATTATCGGTACACTGTCTTCTCTGTTTGTTGCTTCGCCTATTGCATATGCAATGATGAGCAAAAAGAAAGAAACAGCAGAGGCTGCTACTGTTGCTGTAGAATAACAACAGCCTGATTATATAAAAAAAGAGAAAGCTTCAGATAAGCTTTCTCTTTTTTTGTCCCTATCATAGATAAATAGGAATATAACACACAAAGATACTTCCTTTACCAACTCGGGGTATCGATTTACACCGGAAGGATCCACAAAACAGCGAATATTTTCCCGGTAATAAGTTTAAAGCTGTAACTAAGCATATGCTGATTCATCTGTATCAGTTTCCATATCGTCGCTTGTATTCCCAAAACGTCTGCAACTTATTTATGGCAGGACACAACATTAGCGTTACCCATGTAGCTTTGGAACGATACGGATGATACGTACCACAGATATAATAGGAGAAGTAGTGGTACAGATACCTCACTATGTAAGAAGTATCAAGTAAATCCCCTTGTATATATAGAATGTATCTGGATGATCTAAAGACATTTATAAAAAAGGAGTTGCCAGACAAGGGCTGGGAAACAATCAGAGGTGCAATGAAGGAATATTTTAAAAGAAAAGCTGTAACCTATCTATCTGCACACAATAGATTACATATTCTGAAAGTAGTCCCGAGGGGAATCGAACCCCTATCTAAAGTTTAGGAAACTTCTATTCTATCCGTTGAACTACAGGACCTCCTTTTAGATTTCGGTTGCAAAGATAACGTATTCTCTTGATTTAACAAGACAGAACATACAGATTTATAGAGTGCCCGAACAATAATAAGCCAGTCATAAAATATACTATAAAATAGAGTCAGTAAAGAACAAGAATATTCTCATCATTGCAAGATAATACACCCTAAAAACTAACAGATAGATTACATTTTGCATAAAAACTGCAACATTTCGTCATTTTCAGCATAAAAGAGCAATAACAATATGCAATCATTTAAAACACAAACAAGACACAGAACAGCGCATTTTGCTTACTCTAAATACCAAAATAGCCCCATAACATAATTCTTTTGACAGGAGGCTACAGATAAACAGAAAAAGATTTTGCTAAGTCGTTTAACTTTACGACCTTTGCGAAACCTTCTGCACAATAAATGAATATACACAAACCACTTAAAAAGGGGTTATATTTATGCAAAACGAAGAAAGTCGATCCTAAAATTAAATATAGTAAGTAAAATTATGGCAGACGAAATGATGGTTAAAGAATTGGAGCAAGTGGTAGTGCGCTTCTCCGGCGATTCCGGCGACGGTATGCAATTGGCCGGCAACATCTTCTCGAACGTGTCGGCAACAGTAGGAAATGACATCTGTACATTCCCTGACTATCCGGCAGATATCCGTGCCCCGCAAGGGTCATTAACGGGTGTATCCGGCTTCCAGGTACATATTGGAGCAAGTAAGATATTTACTCCGGGCGACCGCTGCAACGTATTGGTTGCAATGAACCCCGCAGCACTGAAAACACAGATTAAGTTCTGTAAACCGCAAGGATTGATCATCACTGATTCCGATTCTTTTGGAGCAAAAGATCTGGAAAAAGCAAAATACACAACAGATAACCCGTTTGAAGAATTAGGTGTTAAGCAAGAAGTACTTGAAGTACCTATTTCATCTATGTGTAAAGAGAGTCTGAAAGATTCCGGACTGGACAACAAGGCTATACTCCGTTGCAAAAACATGTTTGCACTGGGACTGGTTTGCTGGCTCTTCAACCGTAACCTCGAAGCTGCAGAAAACATGCTCCGCCAGAAGTTTGCTAAAAAGCCCGAGATTGCCACAGCAAATATAAAAGTATTGAACGACGGTTATAATTACGGCGCCAATACCCATGCTTCTACCTCTACTTATAAAATAGAAAGTAAAAGTCCGAAAGCAAAAGGACTCTATACCGATATTAATGGTAACAAAGCCACTTCATATGGTCTGATTGCCGCTGCTGAGAAAGCAGGACTGGAACTCTACCTGGGTTCTTATCCTATTACTCCGGCTACAGACATTCTACACGAGCTTTCAAAACATAAATCACTGGGTGTAAAAACAGTACAGTGTGAAGACGAAATTGCCGGATGTGCTTCAGCCGTAGGAGCTGCTTTTGCAGGCGACCTCGCTGTTACTACTACTTCCGGACCGGGTGTATGCTTAAAAAGCGAAGCGATGAACCTCGCTGTCATTGCCGAACTTCCGTTGGTAATAGTCAATGTACAACGTGGCGGCCCTTCGACTGGGCTTCCTACTAAATCGGAACAAACCGACCTGTTACAAGCGCTTTACGGCCGTAATGGCGAAAGCCCGATGCCTGTTATTGCCGCTATTTCACCTACCAATTGCTTTGATGCTGCTTATATGGCAGCCAAGATAGCCCTGGAACACATGACTCCGGTAGTATTGCTGACTGATGCTTTCATCGCCAATGGTTCTGCTGCCTGGAAGTTACCTAATCTGGAAGAATACCCGGCTATTAATCCTCCATACGTCACTCCGGACATGGCGGAAACATGGACTCCGTTCCAACGCAACGAGAAGACCGGTACACGTTACTGGGCTGTTCCGGGAACAGAAGGATTTATGCACCGTATCGGCGGACTGGAAAAAAGCAACGAAACAGGAGTGATCTCTACTGAACCTGAGAATCACCATAAGATGACGTTGTTACGCCAAGCCAAAGTAGATAAGATTGCCGATAGTATTCCTGAACTCGAAGTACAAGGTGATGCAGATGCTGACCTACTGGTAGTAGGATGGGGCGGAACATACGGACATCTCTATTCGGCTGTAGAACATATGCGTAAGAACGGTAAGAAAGTAGCCCTTGCTCATTTCCAGTACATCAATCCGTTACCCAAGAACACAGCCGACGTACTGAAGAAATACAAAAAGATTATAGTAGCCGAACAGAACCTGGGGCAATTTGCCGGATACCTGCGAATGAAAGTGCCCGGACTGAATGTCAGCCAATTCAACCAGGTGAAGGGGCAACCTTTCGTTACGAGAGAACTTGTAGATGCATTCACTAAATTATTGGAGGAATAAGAGATGAGCGAAACAGTATATACAGCAAAAGATTATAAATCAGGTCAGCCCCGTTGGTGCCCGGGATGTGGTGACCATGCTTTCCTGAACTCTCTGCATAAAGCAATGGCCGACTTGGGAGTTGCTCCGCACAATATCGCAGTAATCTCCGGTATCGGCTGCTCCTCCCGTCTGCCTTATTACGTAAACACCTACGGCTTCCACACCATCCATGGACGTGCTGCTGCCGTAGCTACAGGTGCCAAAGTTGCTAATCCCGACTTGACTATCTGGCAGATATCCGGTGATGGTGACGGACTGGCTATCGGTGGTAATCATTTTATCCACGCCGTTCGTCGTAATATAGACCTGAATATGATTCTGCTAAACAATCGTATTTATGGACTGACTAAAGGGCAATATTCTCCGACTTCGGAACGTGGATTTGTCAGTAAATCATCTCCTTACGGAACAGTAGAAGATCCTTTCCACCCTGCAGAGCTTTGTTTTGGAGCACGTGGACGCTTCTTTGCCCGTTGTATAGCTGTTGATGGTGCCGCTTCTGTAGAGGTACTGAAAGCAGCAGCCAACCATAAAGGCGCTTCTGTCGTAGAAGTACTGCAAAACTGCGTTATCTTCAACGACGGTACCCACGAGAGCGTTGCTACCAAAGAAGGGCGCGCTAAAAATGCAATCTATCTGGAGCACGGCAAACCGATGATCTTTGGTGAAAACAAAGAGTTTGGGTTAATGCAGCAAGGTTTCGGATTGAAAGTAGTAAAGCTGGGAGAAAATGGTATCACAGAGAAAGATATTCTGATACACGATGCCCACTGCGCAGACAACACACTGCAACTGAAACTTGCACTGATGGAAGGTCCCGAGTTCCCGATTGCTTTAGGTGTAATTCGCGATGTGGAAGCTCCTACTTACAATGATGCCGTAGTAGAGCAGATCGAGGAAGTAAAAGGTAAGAAGAAATATCACAATTTCAACGAACTACTTATGACCAACGATACCTGGGAAGTAAAATAATTACTATATACAAACAGAAAAGAGGTTGCACTTACCTAAGACGGTTACAGTGCGACCTCTTTTTTCTTATCACCCCTTCAGCATTCTATATAAACATCCTCTGCTTTATATACTTCTTATTGGCTTTAGAGGGTCTATCTGTTTCAACCCTTTGAGAGTCTTTTCTCAAAGCTTTGAGAAAAAATTCTCAATACATTGAGAACACTGTTTCATATGCATTGAGAAAGTTGTTTCATATATATTGAGAAGAATAATGATTCACAGCTCTCCTATTCTTTTTCTCCGTAAGCCAGATCACCGGCATCACCTAATCCCGGAACAATATACGAATGCTCGTTAATCTCCGGATCAATAGCTGCACACCAAATAGTCGTTTTATCTTCCGGAAATATCGAAGCAATATGTTCCACCGCCTGCCTGCTGGCAATAATAGAAGCTACATGAATTTCTGCCGGATGCCCTTTAGTAAGCATAGCCTGATAACTAAGCTCCATACTGCTTCCCGTTGCAAGCATCGGATCAGTAATTATCAAAGTTTTTCCATCGATACGTGGTGAAGCAATATACTCAATATGTATATCAAATTTCAATGTATCCTTATACTTACGATATGCCGAAACGAAGGCATTTTCTGCATAGTCAAAATAGCTCAGAAAGCCCTGGTGAAATGGCAACCCGGCACGAAGAATAGTACTGATTACCAACTGACTATCCGGTGTACTGACCGGTGAAATCCCCAAAGGAGTCTGAATCTCCTTTACAGAATAAGCAAACGTCTTACTCATTTCATAAGCCATAATCTCACCTATCCGCTCAATGTTACGACGAAAACGCAGACGGTCATTTTGAACTTCTATATTCCTTATTTCTGATACATACTGATTCAGAATAGAATTTGTTTCACTAAAATCAATTATCTTCATTTTATTAGCCTTTATTTATTCAGAATTTATACGATGCAAAGTAAATGATAATCTTTCAAATTGCAACATTCAGTTAGCAGATATTGTTAGTAATATATAAAAGAGATTCGATTAGGGAAAAATTTCTCTAATACGTTATTTCTTTCCAAAGAAAATACTACTTTTGTAGCCGATTTACAAGGAGATGTTTAAAAACATTCTTTCCCTCAAATGCCAGAATGAGATAATAAAACAAAATACCAATTTAAATTAATTCAAAAGAAAATGGCAAATTTAGATTTAAGCAAGTACGGTATTACAGGTGTAACAGAGATTTTACACAACCCGTCTTACGATGTATTGTTCGCTGAAGAAACCAAACCAGGTTTGGAAGGTTTTGAAAAAGGCCAGGAAACAGAACTGGGTGCTGTAAACGTAATGACAGGTGTATACACAGGTCGTTCTCCTAAAGATAAATTCTTCGTTAAAGATGCTACCAGCGAAAACACAGTATGGTGGACTTCTGACGAATACAAAAACGATAACAAACCAGTAGATGAAAAATGCTGGAAAGCCGTTAAAGAATTGGCAACAAAAGAACTTTCTAACAAAAGATTGTTTGTTGTTGATGCATTCTGCGGTGCCAACCCTAACTCTCGTTTGAAACTGCGTTTCATCATGGAAGTTGCTTGGCAGGCTCATTTCGTAACAAACATGTTCATCCGTCCGACAGCTGAAGAACTGGCTAACTTCGGTGAACCTGATTTCGTTATCATGAACGCTTCTAAAGCTAAAGTTGAAAACTACAAAGAATTGGGTCTGAACTCAGAAACTGCAGTTGTATTCAATCTTACAGAAAAGATTCAGGTTATCCTGAACACTTGGTACGGTGGTGAAATGAAGAAAGGTATGTTCTCTTACATGAACTACTTGCTCCCATTGAACGGTATGGCTTCTATGCACTGCTCTGCTAACACAGACAAAGAAGGCAAAAGCACAGCTATCTTCTTCGGTCTGTCTGGTACAGGTAAAACAACTTTGTCTACTGACCCGAAACGTCTGTTGATTGGTGACGACGAACACGGATGGGACGACGAAGGTGTATTCAACTTCGAAGGTGGTTGCTACGCTAAGGTTATCAACTTGGATAAAGACAGCGAACCGGACATCTACAATGCCATCAAACGTGATGCTCTTCTTGAAAACGTTACTGTTGATGCTAACGGTAAAATTGATTTCGCAGATAAGTCAGTTACAGAAAACACTCGTGTTTCTTACCCGATCTATCACATCGAAAACATTGTTAAACCGGTATCTAAAGGTCCGGCTGCAAAACAAGTTATCTTCTTGTCAGCTGACGCATTCGGTGTATTGCCTCCGGTATCTATCCTGAACGCTGAGCAAACTAAATATTACTTCTTGTCTGGATTTACAGCTAAATTGGCAGGTACAGAACGTGGTATCACTGAACCGACTCCTACATTCTCTGCTTGTTTCGGTGCTGCTTTCTTGTCATTGCACCCAACAAAATATGCTGAAGAATTGGTGAAGAAGATGGAAAAATCTGGCGCTAAGGCTTACTTGGTTAACACAGGTTGGAACGGTTCTGGCAAACGTATTTCTATCAAAGATACTCGTGGTATCATCGATGCTATCCTTGACGGTTCTATCGACAAAGCTCCTACTAAGGTTATTCCTTTCTTCGATTTTGTTGTTCCTACAGAACTTCCGGGAGTTGATCCTAAAATTCTTGACCCACGTGACACTTACGAATGTGCTTGCAAATGGGAAGAAAAAGCAAAAGACCTGTCTGCTCGTTTCATCAAAAACTTCACTAAGTTTGAAGGTAACGAAGCTGGTAAAGCATTGGTTGCTGCTGGTCCGAAATTGTAAGATAAAGCAAATCATTTCGAACGAAAGTTCAAATACTGATTATAATAATAAAAGCGATTCCCAAAAGGGGGTCGCTTTTTTTGTTTCTTACAGTTAAAACACTTACTTTTGTGCAAGACAAACTTAACAACAAATAATCAGACTCTTATTCATGTTTTTTTAGCAAGAATTTGGCTCTCACTTTTGCAATATTAAACTCCAAAGTAAAATGAAATCACCATTCATTGCCTTTGCCTTTTTTCTAATTTCATTCTTCGTTGTAGCATGCAACAGTGATGAAGCTTCTGACTACCCTACAGATCCGGTGAGCACCACCCAAGTATCTCTCTGTATCGCACCTTCTATTGAACAAAGCGAATTACCAATGAGCCGTAGCAGTGAACAACCGAAAGGGTTGTATACTATTAATGTATTTTGGCAAGGTAAGGGATTAAAAAATTACGAACCATACGTTTCTGGTCTGTTCGATGATGTAAGCCAAGTAAGTATCAGCCTCATCGATGGGTATAAATACCGTTTTGACTGTACCTATTTAGGAGAAAATGAACTTCCTCATCACATTATCGACAATGGGGTTATAAAATATGGACGTCCTTTTGCTCTGACGCAAGATGGCAGTATTTATGCTCCGGTCACTAATAGATTAATTGTCTCTCTGGCTCCATTCGATAAAAATAATCAGTTTTATCAGGGAACTTATTCAGGCAACACAGAAGTTACAGAAGGCAAAATATGCTCTTACCCTTCTAACCATCGTTATTACGGAAGCAACATTGTCGATCTGAGCCAATCAACAACTTCACATGTCAATGTGAACATCGAATTGCTACGGGCATACTGTACACTGACATTCGAATCGAAAGATATTCCGCAAGGAGATATTATTGAAATAACTCTTTCAGGAACATCTCCCTTTACCATTCTCGGAACCGGTGGAGATGGAACGATAAAAACGGAAGAACGATTATTGGCACTCAGCAAAACAGCCGACAGATGGAACGGAGGAATCAATGCAAGTGATCAAAGTTCTATTTTAGTGAGATATTACTCAACCAAAGACAAAGAATGGCACTCCATCTATCAAGACGCTCCTCTCATCACGTTAAAACGAAACAAACGAAATATTATCAAATTCATCAATATAAATCAGGCCACAGGAGAAGGTCATTTTACTATGGGCGAAGGAGAAATAGCTGGTAACCCCACTGATTCTGAACACCAGGAAATTATCTAAAACAATAAAATAAACATATATCATCATGAATTATTCTAAAAAACTTGCTACCATCAGCGCTTTAGCAGTGGCAATATTAAGTTCTTGCATCGAAGAAAAAGATCTGTCACAAATTAGTAAAGTTCCTGAACCGGAAACCTATTCAGAGGTAACTTTTAATATTGGAGGTGAATGTAGCACCACAGAAACTCCGCTTTCACGTGCTACAAATGAGAAAAAAGACATTTATGGTATTACTGTTTCTCAATGGATCAGAGACACAAGTGGACGTCTCCAAAGTAAACCTTATGCATATGGGATATTTGACAATATTAGTAACCTGAAATTAAATCTGTTAGACGGTTACAAATATCGTGTAGCTTGCACAATGGTAAGAAATGCAACAGACTCCCTCGAAGTAGATGGAAAATTAGCCCGCCCTTTCACTCTTGACCGTAACGGGAAAGTATATGGTACAGTAGAAAACAAGTTTCTTATAGCAGATCAACCTGACGGTACACAGCTATTCCTCTTTGATGCAGATAACAGTAAAATAGGAACTAAAGCACAAGAAGATATCTCTCGCCCATCTATTTTACGATATCATGGACTTATTGACTCCCTGGAAACACATACTGCAAATAATGAATTAGAACTATACCGACGTTACTTTGCTGTAAAATTCGTAGCAAACGGCTTGCGTAAGAACTACAAACTGGAAGTTCAACTGGATGATTCTCCTAAATGGGTCCTGACACCGGAAAAGAATGAGACAGATTATACCTACATATCTTTCAGAACTTTAACCGGAAAAATCACAAGTAGTAATATTATTTCAGAAAATGCAATGTTCAGAGTGGAACTTTTTAAGGATGGAGTCAGTCAGGGGAAAATAATGGAATATAACCGTTCTTTTAAACGTAATTATAAATCGGTTATTGCTATCAGCGACATTGACAACTTTGGTACAGACGCCGATCTAAGTATAAAAATAGCTGATGAAGGTGAACTGGAAAATGATCCGACAACTGACCTTCCCTGGCAAGGAGGAAATTAATGACACAAGATATTAACTGATAAAAATAAAAGGAAAGCGTATACCGACTCATTGTCGTACATACGCTTTCCTTTTTTCATATCTTAATAATCAAAGTTACTTAATAATCACCTTAGTTACAGCATTATTTACTTTAACAAGATAAGGACCAGCAGGTACCTCAACTGTATTAGCACCAGCAGCAATTGTTTTGCTTGCCACCACCTGACCGACAGTATTAACAACAAGAACCTGAGCACTTTCGGCTGCATCAATCTTGATAGCTTTATCACCAGCAAAAACGGTTGCAATAGCGTTATCACTTTCTGTACCAGCAATACCTACGTTTTGGGATTCAATAATTTCCGTCGGGAAAAGCTGGACAGTTCCATTATATATGTTTACAATAGCAGTAACATCATATTTCTTTTCATCTTTTGGTATTACAACACCTGTAAAACGATCATAAACTGCTGCAGTACCTTTGGCATCAGTAATGGTATAGTTCTTTGTTTTACCTTCATCAAGAGTAATAGTAACATTAGCTACTTTTATCAACTTGTTAACCAAAGCTTCAACCACTCCATCAGTTGCAACAACATCCGGCGTTATAGCTACACCAGAAGTACCTGCTACAAAAGTATCAGCCATAGGAGTTAATTGTTTAAGACCGCCATACTCACCAACTGTACCCATAAATCCTGCCGGAATCACATCACCACTCTTATATGTTTGGCCAACATTACCATAAACCTGCATTGCTCCAGTAGCATCCTGAACGAACAAATACAAACCATTCTGATAAATAACATTCACCGGATTTGTAAACTTAATAACAGCATCCTTAGATTGTCCAACAAACTCACCTATGTTAGCAACAGCAATGGGTTCCGAAATTGTATAAACAGCCGAAACAATATCGCTCTTGTCACCACCCTTAATCGCTATTGCCTTAATTGTTGTAGTAGTTTCAACTTTAATAGGATCAACATAAACGGTAGAAGAAGCAGTAGGATCAGTATTATCAGTCGTATAATAAATAACAGCATCAGCCGTACCACAAGACAAAGCTACCTCTTGCGGTGTATAATAAGTACCTTCAGCAAGTGAGAATCTAGGTATTTGAACTCCTGTTGCAGAAGCTGTTGTAACTGTAATAGAACTAATCTTACCAGTAGCAGCAAAAGTCAATACTACCTCACTAGCAACCCCCTCCCATGTAGGGCTCGTATAAACTCCGCTGTCAAATGTCAGAAATTTAGCAGTAATATCCTTACCTTCAAATCTAATTCCAGTAATTACTTCACCATTTGTAGTAGAAAAAGTCAAAGTAGATGTTGCATATCCGCGAATTCCTTCAACTCCCGTAGCAACTCCCCAAAAGCGAGTATCATTATTAGCCACTTTTTTTGAAGCAATTACAATATTCCCTGCAGTCAAATTACCATCTGCAAGATTAGTACCTTGTCCTGATGCAGGTACTGCATAACCAAATAATTCCGGTTTGGTTAAATCAAATACAGTCTCTGTTGCAAAACTTGTAACCACAGCTGCAACCACCATAAATAACGAAAGTAATAGTTTTTTCATATCATAATGTTTTTAAGTTATTATTCCACAAAGTTATACAATATTTAAAATTAAGCAAGCGCTCAATATTTAAAATTTCACAATGTTACCGCATTGTAATACCAAGAGCAATTCCAAGCAAAATAAAGCCCGGCAAGATGACTCCAGCCGGGCTTTTCCTTACTATATTACAAAAGCGTTAATTTTTATTCGCACGTTTACGTTCATTTTCATCTAAAATAACTTTACGCATACGCATTGCTTTCGGAGTAACTTCAACATATTCATCTTCCTTGATATACTCCAGAGCTTCCTCAAGTGAGAATTGCACAGGAGGAATCAGCCTCGCTTTATCATCCGTACCGGAAGCACGGGTATTGGTCAGCTTTTTCGATTTAGTTACATTTACCACCAGATCTTTTTCGTGAGAATGTTCACCTACCACCTGTCCGGCATACACCTCTTCCTGTGGGAAAATAAAGAACTTTCCACGATCTTGTAACTTGTCAATTGCATAAGCAAATGCCGTTCCGGCCTCCATGGCGATAATAGAACCATTGGTACGACGTTCAATCTCACCCTTGAACGGTTGATATTCTTTGAAGCGATGAGCCATAATAGCTTCACCGGCAGAAGCAGTCAACACATTGGTACGAAGACCGATGATACCACGTGACGGCATATCAAATTCAAGATTTACACGCTCACCGTTGCTTTCCATCATCGTCATCTCACCCTTACGGCGGGTTACCATGTCGATAATCTTACTTGAATATTCTTCGGGGACATTTACGGTCAACTCTTCTATCGGCTCGCACTTTACACCATCTATCTCTTTATAAATAACCTGCGGCTGTCCTACCTGTAACTCGTATCCTTCACGGCGCATCGTTTCGATAAGTACAGACAAATGAAGAACACCACGACCGGAAACAACCCACTTACCATCCTCTTCACTCTTACGAATGCGAAGGGCAAGATTTTTATCGAGTTCCTTCGTCAACCGATCATGTATATGACGTGAAGTTACAAACTTACCGTCTTTACCATAAAAAGGAGAATCGTTGATAGTAAACAACATACTCATAGTAGGTTCGTCAATAGCGATTGGCGGCAATGCTTCCGGATTTTCATAATCACAGATCGTATCACCGATCTCAAAACCATCAATACCTACCAAAGCACAAATATCTCCGGACTCTACTTCTGTCGTTTTCACACGACCCAGTCCTTCAAATACATGCACCTCTTTAATCTTTGATTTTACAAAGCTGCCATCTCTTTTTGCCAATGACACATTCATACCCTCCTTCAACACGCCACGATGTACACGTCCTACGGCGATACGGCCTGTATAAGAAGAATAGTCCAATGAAGTAATCAACATCTGAGGTGTACCGTCCAATTGCGTAGGAGCCGGGATATTCTCAATAATACAATCCAACAACGGAAAAATAGTATCTGTAGGCTTCTGCCAATCGGTACTCATCCATCCATTCTTTGCCGAACCATAGATAGTTGGAAAATCAAGCTGCTCCTCTGTAGCATCAAGGCTGAACATCAGGTCAAATACCATTTCATGTACCTCATCCGGACGACAGTTGGGTTTGTCTACTTTATTAATAACCACAATAGGCTTCAAACCGATCTCCAATGCTTTTTGCAATACGAAACGAGTTTGAGGCATCGGGCCTTCAAAAGCATCTACCAACAGAATACATCCGTCGGCCATATTGAGCACACGTTCTACTTCGCCGCCGAAGTCACTGTGCCCCGGAGTATCAATAATGTTAATCTTAGTTCCGTTATAAGTGATAGAAACGTTTTTAGAGAGAATCGTTATACCTCGTTCACGTTCCAGGTCATTGTTATCCAGAATTAGTTCACCGTTTGTCTGATTGTCGCGGAACAAATTTCCGGCCAAAAGCATCTTATCGACTAACGTCGTTTTCCCATGGTCAACATGGGCAATAATTGCAATGTTCCTAATGTTTTGCATATAATACCTAATATTTGCCGGCAAAGGTACGAAAATTGGATTAGAAAAAAGACCTATAGAGATTTTTTTTCCTGCAAAACGTTGTGGGATATAAAGATAATGGCTATCTTTGCACGCTCAAAAGTAAAGTTTATATATTACAAAAAACTAAGAATTATGTATTTAGATGCTGCTAAAAAGCAAGAAATCTTCGGAAAATACGGAAAGTCTAACTCTGATACTGGCTCAGCTGAGGCTCAGATAGCTTTGTTTTCATACCGTATCTCCCATCTGACTGAGCATATGAAGCTCAACAGAAAAGATTATAGTACTGAAAGAGCTTTGACAATGTTGGTAGGTAAGCGTCGTCGCTTACTCGACTATTTGAAAGCAAAAGATATCGAAAGATATCGTGCTATCATCAAAACTCTTGGATTGCGTAAGTAATCCGCTTGTTACAAACAAGATTAAAAGAAGTCGTTTCTCTGAAAAGAAGAAGCGACTTCTTTTTTTTAGTCCTCCCTCAGTTATTGTCCTACCCGAACTTTCATTAAACCCTTCGTACGCTATACCGTAGACAGCCTTTAAAGAAGTCGTAACAGAACATTGTACGACATGTACATCTCATGCAGTACGACATGTGCATCTGGGACTGTACGACATGCACATCTGGGACTGTACGAGATGTACATGTCGTGCAATACTCTTCACCGAGTCAGAAAGCATATGCCGGTAACCAAACGATTGATTGAAGTTTATCTCCGCAAGAGGAGGCAGTAAATTGACATTTTCTACACTTATAATTGCGATGCTATAAAGAATTTGCTATTTTTGCAACTTAATAGTTCTAAATTATAACCTTATAGACAATAAATACTATCAATATGGATACAAGTAAGATTGTCGGAGAAAAAATTAAAGCCCTCCGCGAAAATAAATCAATTACGATAGAAGAATTAGCACAGCGCTCCGGCCTGGCAGTAGAACAAGTAGAACGCATCGAAGGGAATATCGACCTTCCGTCACTTGCACCACTGATCAAGATAGCACGTGTATTGGGGGTACGCTTGGGGACATTCCTTGACGATCAGGACGAAACAGGTCCTGTGGTATGCCGTAAGGAAGAAGCCAAAGATTCCATCAGCTTCTCCAACAATGCCATTCATTCGCGCAAGCATATGGAGTATCACTCTTTATCTAAGTCCAAAGCCGACCGCCACATGGAACCGTTCATCATTGATGTAGCTCCTACTGCTGATAATGACTTTGTACTCTCTTCTCACGAAGGCGAAGAATTTATCATGGTTATGGAAGGTATCATGGAAATCAGTTATGGTAAAGCCAGTTATTTGCTGGAAGAAGGTGACAGCATTTACTATGACTCCATTGTCCCGCACCACGTACATGCTTATGAAGGAAAGGCAGCAAAAATTTTGGCCGTAATCTATACACCCATTTAGTGATTAGCGATTAGTGAGAAGTGATAAGTATTGCATATCCATCGTACTTATCTCTTCTCACTAATCACTAATCGCTTATCACTCAACACTTATCACCATTTATCATGCAATTATACAACCGAACTCTCGGCCAATGGCTTGAGCATTGGGCTGAGGAAACTCCCGACAAAGAATACATCGTATACTCCGACCGTAATCTGCGTTTCACATGGAAACAACTTGACCGTCGCGTAGACGATATGGCCAAAGGTCTTATCGCCATCGGAGTAGAAAGAGGCACACACGTAGGAATCTGGGCTGCCAATGTACCCGACTGGCTTACGTTGTTATACGCTTGTGCCAAGATAGGTGCCGTCTACGTAACCGTAAATACCAATTACAAGCAATCTGAATTGGAATATCTCTGTCAGAACTCCGATATGCACACGCTGTGTATCGTCAATGGAGAGAAAGACAGCGACTTCGTACAGATGACTTATACCATGCTTCCTGAATTAAAAACCTGTGAACGGGGACATCTGAAAAGCGAACGTTTCCCCTACATGAAAAATGTGATTTATGTAGGCCAGGAAAAGCACAGGGGCATGTATAACACTGCCGAAATTCTGTTGCTGGGAAATAATGTGGAGGACGAAAAGCTGAATCAGTTGAAAAGCCAGGTAGACTGCCATGATGTAGTAAACATGCAGTATACATCAGGAACCACCGGATTTCCTAAAGGAGTAATGCTTACCCATTATAATATTGCCAACAATGGTTACCTTACCGGTGAGCATATGAAATTCACAGCAGATGACAAATTATGTTGCTGTGTGCCGTTATTCCACTGTTTCGGTGTGGTGCTGGCCACAATGAACTGCCTCACCCATGGCTGTACACAAGTAATGGTAGAACGTTTCGATCCACTGGTAGTATTGGCATCTGTTCATAAAGAACGCTGTACAGCGCTTTACGGAGTTCCTACTATGTTCATTGCCGAACTGAATCACCCGATGTTCGACATGTTCGATATGTCCAGCCTCCGTACCGGAATTATGGCAGGTTCTCTCTGTCCGGTAGAACTAATGAAACAGGTGGAAGAGAAAATGTACATGAAGGTAACCAGTGTATACGGACTTACAGAAGCAGCGCCCGGCATGACGGCTACACGAATTGATGACTCGTTTGACGTTCGTTGTAATACAGTGGGACATGATTTTGAATTCACCGAAGTAAAAGTAATTGATCCGAAAACAGGAGAAGAATGTCCGGTAGGAGTACAAGGTGAAATGTGTAACCGGGGTTATAACACAATGAAAGGATATTATAAAAATCCTCAGGCCACGGCCGAAGTAATTGATAAGAATAACTTCCTGCACTCGGGTGATCTTGGTATCAAAGACGAAGACGGTAATTACCGCATCACCGGCCGTATTAAAGATATGATTATTCGTGGAGGAGAGAACATCTATCCACGCGAAATAGAAGAATTCCTCTATAAGCTAGACGGTATAAAAGATGTACAGGTGGCAGGAATTCCCTCTAAGAAATACGGAGAAGCTGTAGGAGCCTTTATCATTCTCCGCGAAGGAGTAAAGATGCACGAATCAGATGTAAGAGACTTCTGCAAAAACAAGATATCCCGTTATAAGATACCCAAATATATCTTCTTTATCGACGAATTTCCAATGACAGGTAGCGGAAAGATACAGAAGTTCAAATTAAAAGATCTGGGACTGCAACTCTGTAAAGAACAGGGAATCGAGATAATATAGTTCTTGTAACAAGATACTTCAAAATAAAGAAAAGACCAGCTGATTAATTATCGGCTGGCCTTTTCTTTATTTTTCTTTTCTATTTTACCATAATCTTTTGTACCACATTCACTCCGTCCTTAGACAAATGAACAAAGTAGAAACCTTTTTCCCAATACGACACTGAGACATCTGTTTGTCCGGTAGTCATTACGCCACTCCACACTTTTGTTCCGTTGATACCATAAACAGAGATATGAGTATGCTCCGGAGCTGTTATATGTAACAGATCACTTACAGGATTGGGAGACAAAGAGACAGCCTGAAGGCCCGGATTATGAATAGCGTTTGGACCAGTCTTACCGGCAAAAATAGGTTCACCCGGCTTTTCATTGTAAGCAAACCGATTGACTACGTAATAGCCTCCATCAGCACTTACTGTTATTTCAAACCAGCCATACAACGTATTACCTAAATACTCAAAGGCAAAACCAGCATAAGCAGTACGGCCATACCAGCTGGTAAACTGGCTGGTAGCAATATCCAGCTGATTGGGATAATCTCCGGGAGTAACCCAGTTGGATTTAACCCCAATCTCCGTTCCTTCGGTCAAAGGTGCAATATTCCTTGTATTTTCCAGACAAACCATTGGTTTAAGGTAGGTTTCCAGTTTCAAATGTTTTACACCAAATTCCCAGGCACCATAGCCGTTATCCAAATCTTCGGGAGCATAAAAATAAGTCCAGTTTCCATATTCTTCTCCAGCACCTATCCCGAGATCTCCAATTATAACCTGATATGGATTCAGAAAATCAAAGCTCAATTGCGCTGATAAATTTTCAATATCCGAATGGTTGAATACGGTTGGCTTCAATGTTAATTCGGTTACATCCATATCCTTTGCTTCATGGCTTTCGGCCTTTCCTTTGAAAGATAAAACAGCTTGCTTCTCTGACACAACCTCCAATTGAGAAACCAAACCTTGGGGTACAGTCAATGTATAATCCGTTCCCTCAGTCAAGATACCTGTCCGGTTGAATGTATTATCTCCCATAACAACCATATTTATAGTTTGTGTAATTGTCCCGTCATTCAACTCTGCATTTTCCATCACAGAAGTAGTACCAAATATCAATTCCGATTTACCCATATCCTCACTCTTTTGTCCGGCTATAATAGCACTTCCCGGAGCTTCATTAAAGGCATAATCCAATAAGGTAAACGAATTACCGTCATCGGCTACAGATATTCTCAGCCAGCCATATAATATCTCACCAGCCAGAGTTCCTTCAAACTGAATACCCACAAATGCAATTTTTCCTTTCCAGTCGGCATACCCCTTAGACACTAAAGTTCCCAAATTCGGATAAGCTCCAATACCTGTTGTCCAATCAGAAGAATCACCAATCTTTTCTCCATAGTTGACTACAGTCAGATTGGTTCTGGCTCCCATCATCTTCTTCTCATACGATTCGATATACAGATTACCGTAATAACTACCCTGGTTAGTATTCCACATCAACCCAAACACAGAATTCTCATATTTTGTATCCAACTTAATAACCTCCCAACCATGGGCAGATGAAATATTGATATCCTCACAATCTACATACTTAATACCATAATCGGGACGACATTCTAACGTCAACGGCAATTTACAATCATATAACTCACCACTCTCTAACATTCCATTCTTGAAAATTACAGCCAATTCTATGTTCCGGTCGTTTACTACTGCCTTACCCTGGAAAGACAAAATAAGTTCCGTGTTACTTTTCTTCTGCAGCCTAGGAGTCAGTCCTTCCGGCAGTCCATCAATGACAAAATCAGTACCATACACAAAGTCTTTATCAGCCAGTACTCCATTGATTAATGTGAATTCAAATGTACCATCAAAAGTTCCATCATTGGCAGGTGCCTCCAGAATGTCTCCACGACTGGTCAGAGCGATGCGTTTGGTAGCTTCCTCTATAAAAAAGACCTGATCGGCAGTTTCTTTTTGCCACAACTCTACACGAGCCGGATGATCCAGTGCATCGAGCATCCGGTCTACCTGCCCCTTTGTGAACATGGACGTACGGACATAGGAATAATTCATATAATTCGTCCAGTTCGTCAACTCATTCTCACAATTCCGATCGGCTGCTCCCATCAGAGCCACATCTGCTTTAGGCGTGTCATCTACCCAGTCACCCGGATTAGGTTGTCCTGCCTTATTTGCTTTACAGCCGTCGGGCCAGCGTCCACCATTGTCATCAAAAGTATGAGCCAAGTTCAGGAAATGCCCGAATTCATGGGTTAATACCCGACGGAAATTTTCATCCGTATTCGTTCCGATATAAGCACCATTGTATACTACACGGGCCAGATTTTCTTCCATCATTTCTACATCCGGATACCAGGATACACCCGAATTATTGGTCACTCCATCACCATAAAGATCATTCATCACATACACATTCATATATTTATGATTGTCCCAGGCATACAGTGCCATTCGGGGTGCATAATAGTTCCCGAACCCACTTTCAAGACGGTGATACAGAATACCGGTAGTCGCTTCTCCGTCGGGTCCCTTTTCGGCCAACTTGAAAGTAATATTCATATTGGCCTGAAGTTTGTTAAAGTCAGGATTATCATCACCGGAATTTGCTGTTATACCCTGAAAATCTTCATTCGTTTTTCTCAAAGCATCCTTTATTATCTCATCATTGAGCTTTGCCCCATTAAAAGTCTCTCCAAAGATGTGAAACACTACCGGGATTACATAAGAGTCGGGGCGCTCTGTTGACACCCTTGTTTGTGGTAGTTGATTGTGTCTCTTTAAAGCAGTCGGGTTTTCCTCAAAATAACGCTGAATCTGTTCATGGGCACGACATGGCAAAGGTGCTCCCGGTACATAACCCGGAACGTTTTGCGCAGTACCTCCCAAAGCTACTAATAGACACAGTAATGTAGTCCAATAACTTGTTCTGTTTTTCATTGCAAAAAATTTTAAATGGTTTATATACAATAATAAATTGTAGTAACTCATAATCCGGCAACAGAAGCTCGCCTGTTGTACTCCTCATACAACATCAGAAGATGTGCAGCCGACCAACTAAAGTGGGGAGCTTTCAACTGCTTACCTGTATATGTTTCGTAGTTTTCATGTATTGCACCATCTCCCTTCAAACCATGGAGCCTGTCGAATACCTGACGGGTATATGCATCCGCCTCCTCCACATAGCCATATCTTCGTAATCCGGAAATAGCAAAATAAGTTTGATCCAACCATATAGGCCCTCTCCAGTATCCTCGGGGCATAAACTTCGGATTATCAGCCGCAACAGTAGGAAAAGGAATATAAGTAGAGAACTTTGTAGAATCCGTAAATAGCTTCATAGCCTCCTTCATCTGCTCCTTGGTCGCGATACCTGCCCAAAAAGGTATATAAGCCTCACTGCCTGGTTCTTTCACGAATGTTCCATCCAACTTTTTATCAAAAAAGAATCCGGACTCTTTATCATAAAAATAAGTACTTATAATATCTGCATATTCCTTTTCATTGAACGGCTGTTTCGCCACTACTGCCAGTTTTTTCAGTAAAGAATACTCATAAGCCAGAAAAGCATTCAGATCAACCGATTCCTGATCAAAACTCCAGGCTGTATCGCTATTCTTGACCATTTTTGCACAATCAAATCTAATGGCATTGTCCATACCACTCTCCCAAGCTGCTGCCTCAATCGTTCCATCTACCGAACCAAATTCACAGATACCATTTGAATCATGATCACGATCCAGATACCACCAATGATAATAATGAAGCAATTGAGGATACATCTCTTCCACAAAAGCAGTATCAGCCGTTGCTTCAAATATCTTATTCACAGCCCATGCAGCCAAAGGTGGTTTACTATCCCTTGCGTTGTTTTCGCGAATGTCCGTATAGATACAATCTATTATCATTCCGTTATCCATTTGATAATCGAACATGGCACGTACTTGATTCTTAGCCAGTTCCGGAGCAAAGTCAGCCAATGCAGCAGCATGTTTCCATGAATCCCAGGCCCAGAATCCCATAAAATAGCCTACAGCATGTGATGGAACCACTCCATCATGTAATAATCCGGCACGGCTACTACGCCAGTTGGCGATAAGAGTAACCACTGCTTTAACTGCAATCCGATCGTACTCCTCCGGCATATCAGATCGCAACACTTTCTCTAAATAACCGTTCCAACACTGATAATGCTTATTGATGAAACCGGAAGGATTCGATTGCATCTTGGCAATAGCACCAAAATCAAACATCTGCCCTTTGATATTCTCCAGGGAAGAGATTACCACATAAATTGGAGATGCAGACGAAACATTTGCCTCATATCTATTACCGGAGAAATGGATCTTTACATTTTCCGGAAAGGTAATCAGATATTGATCTCCGGAGGATGAAGAAAGCATGCATGAATTATTTACTACACTATAAGAAGAATTATCATCTAATGCCTGACCATAAAAACACAACGGTTTATTACTATCCGAAACACATTCCAGCAGCACGTTGGATTTATCAATAAAGAAAAGACGCTGACTTATAGTCCCATGCCCGGAGGAAGAACGCATATACAGCTCTCCCGGGAAATAGACAACAGAATCCGGAGAGAAAACTTCATCGGGAGCTTCAGCAAATCCTACCGTTACCAATGATTGAGAAATCCATCGGCGTGTTTCCAGATCGAAGGGACCGCAAAAGCCATTAATCCATCGTTCCTTTTGTGGTACAGTAAACCCCATCCACGCTCCTTGATCAGAAAACCACCCGCTACAATAAAAAGAGTCATTAGGAGTATAAGATATATCCAAAATATTGTCATACTTATGTACTAACAAAGGATGAGACTCTTTTTTTTGCTCAGAACAATTACTAAAAAGTATACTCACGCCAATCAGTACACAAAATCTTATAATATATTTTCTCATAATCTTTATGAATTTAATTAAAACCATATCTGACGAGCCTGCTCAACTATTCCCTCTAAAGTCCGGATAGGTTGTATAACAAAACTATATTTCCTCATTGACGGAGTAATAGTGTATTCCGGATGTACCTGAGCCCCCCAGCTATTATCTCCACCTACTCCCATTTGCATTTGGTCTATGTTAATCCACACCAAATCTTTCTTCTCTACACTTCCACCATGTCTGCGTTCTACACTGAAAGGGACGTAGTCAATATCATCCTGCATAAAATTCCACGCACTTACAGACAAAGGTTCTGTACCTGTAATCAATAATCCCTTTTGCTCTTTATCACAAAGGGTAAGCCAGCGGGTATCACACTTATTACCGGTCTCCTGTGCACGTACATAAGGATGAAATTGTTCCCATACGCTTGCCTGGTAAAATCCTATGGCAGCAGAAGTCTTACGATCAGCATAATTTTCATGGGGGCCTCTTCCAAACCAGGTCATTTGGTCATACTCTTTTGGAATAATCATACGCATCCCAAAACGAGGCATTTCCGGTAACGGTTTTTGTCCCGGTATAAACGACATTTCCACTTTAATTATTCCGTTTCCGAGAATCTGATAGGCTATTTGCACAAAAGAGTCCTGCTCTTCCAAGCGATATTTGGTAAGTACTTTAACACATGTACTATCAGGGTTAGTTTCCATGTCCAACTTAAGAAGCCGGGCAACTTCCATTGTTTTCTTCCATTCCACACTACGTGAGAGCAAACCACTGGGCACATCATTATCTGTAGAGGGTCTCCAAAAATTTGGTCTTAAACCTGCCAGAAGCATTTCTTTACTGCCATATTTCAGAGAAGTCATTTCTCCTGAAACAGTTGAAAACTCTGTTCTGAACGATTTACTTTCGAGTATCAATTCTTTTTCAGTACGCAATACCTTAACGGGTTCATTGGTTTTATTTACATGCTGCCCGCTCTTCTCAATCGGCAGCTGCCATTGATCCATCGCTACAATAAAATCCTTCGGAGCATAAGATTCTTCACGCTTGGTCAACGTTTCAATCTTCAGAAAATATTCTTTTGATGCAGGAAGAAGTTCGCGATAAGGAATTGTTATTTCCCGGGAGGAATTTGCCGGAATAGCAGGAAAATCTAAAACACCCGATTGAATTTCTTCACCGTCTGCTTCAACTACCCATCTCAAATAATAACCTGCCAGATCTATAAAATCGTGGCGATTGGTAACAAGTATCTTGTTTTTTGTGAAAGCAACCGGTTCACAATGTACATATTGATAAACCTTCTTTACCTCCCAGATGTGTGGATGAAGTGAACGGTCTGCTGCTACCAGACCATTTGCACAAAAGTTAGAATCATTAGGTACACCAACATATCCCATATCACCGCCATATGCCCAAATATCGTGACCCTTCTCATCCTTTTTAGCAAATGTCTGATCAACCCAATCCCAAATAAATCCACCCTGCAAATTATCATACTTATAAATCAAGTCCCAATAGTCTTGCAGGTTACCTGTACTATTTCCCATAGAGTGTGCATATTCACACATTATCATCGGACGCAACTTCCGTTCATTAACAAATTCGCGCAACCACCAAATCCGGGCATACATAGGACAGTAGATATCCGACAAACCTTCACGGCGAGCTGCTTCATATTGAACCGGACGAGTCGTATCAAAGCTTTTTGTCCAATTATACAGTGTTTCAAAGTTCTTTCCATAACCTGATTCATTGCCTAATGACCATGTAATAATAGCTGTGAAATTACGGTCACGCATCACCATACGTTTCATACGTTCCATAAAAGGACGTTCCCAATCAGGATAATTAGCTAAAGTTCCATCTTCATGATATTCCATTCCATGTGATTCAATATTGGCCTCATCAACCATATAAAGTCCGTATTCATCACACAACTCATACCACTCCGGTCTATTGGGATAATGACTACAGCGAACAGCATTGATATTAAATTGCTTCATCATTTTAATATCTGTAAGCATAGTCTCCAAAGAAAGTGTACGTCCCCGATGTGGATCGTGCTCCTGCCTGTTTACTCCCCTAATTAAAATAGGAACATTATTTATCAAAAGCTGTCCGTTACGTATCTCAACCGTACGGAAACCAATACGATGCCGAAATGCCTCTAAAACATGTCCTTCCTTATCCTTCACACTTACTACCATAGTATAAAGATTAGGCGTCTCTGCATTCCATGCATTCACATTTTTAATAAGATGATCGAAACGCAAAAGAGTATCAGACAAAGAAGTGATAATCTTCTCATCAGAAAATAGAGAATTCTTACCCTCCATCAGCTTCAATTGCACCCGGTTTCCCACTACATTTTCAGGTAAGGCCATTGTCAAATCCAATTGTAGATCTCCATCTCTATAATCATTCACCAACTGAGCAGACGCCTTAAAATCCTTCACACGGCACTTTGGTCTGGCGATCAGGTATACACTTCTTTCAATGCCACTATATTTCCAGTAATCTTGTCCTTCTAAATAAGAGCCGTCACTATATCTGAAAACCTGAACCACTACTTTGTTCTTACCGGTTTTCAACAAAGAGGTCACATTAAAGTGTGAAGGAAGACGACTGTCTTCGGCATAACCAACAAACTGTCCGTTTACCCAGCAATAATAAGCAGATTCAACTCCTTCAAAATCCAAAAATACATCCATCCCATTAAAAGATTTTGGTACAATGAAATCTTTGGCATAAATACCTACCGGATTATAATCTGAAGGAACAAAAGGAGGATTAGCGGGAAAAGGATATTTGACATCTGTGTAGATAGGACAATCGAAACCCTGGAGTTCCCAACTTCCAGGTACCTCAATATCACTCCAGTTCTTTGTATTAAAATCCGGTTTAAAGAAATTCTTAGGACATGCATCTATATTCCGGGAATAAAGAAATTTCCATATTCCATCTAAAGAGACTCTCCGTTCATTAGCCTGTACATCATTGGACAACGCTTTTGCTTCGGAAGGAAAAGAGATAAAATAGGCACACGCCGGCTCTCTGTTAATACCGCTGATTTGTGGATCCTGCCAGGGAACTTGCTCCCCTGCCAACAAAGATGTAGAACAAAACAAACCATGAATGATCAAGTATAAAATATGCTTTTTCATATTCTCAATGTATTATAGTTAAATGGTACACAATAACGTTACAATGAATGGTACGGAAAAATCCAGTAAACACCCATGGACAATAGATACAACTATATATTTTTCTCCGGAATAGCGAGTTATAATAGGAAGAGTAGTATCCATTGTCGTAGCCCCTCCTACTGCGATAGGTGCCAATCTTCCAAAGAAACGAACCAGAAAAGGTGCTGCCAGTAAAGCTATAATCTCTCTCATTATATTGGATAGCAGGGCTATAGTCCCCAATTCGGCTCCTTTATATTCAGTAATAATAATACTTGATAACGAATAATATCCAAAACCCGCTCCCACAGCCATACAATCTACCGGAGAATGCTTATTGAAGAAAACACTACTCATACAACAGCCAACAAGAGTGCCTAAAATAGTCAATACAGGAAGCAAAAAGAATCTTGGATTTACTGTCTTAAAATTCAATAGTATCTGAGGATTATTGCCAACAGTAATACCAACACAAAACATCAAGGCACATAATGCATAAAAACTCAAATCCAGTTGTTCTAAGTACGAAGGATACAAACCGTACAAATTAAGTAAGATACCCAATGCGAAAAACAGTACAATAACAATGCTACTTTTCATTCCTTTCCTCCTTTCACGTCTCGGTATGATATAAAAAGCCACAATCCCCAGGCCCCCAAAACACTACCTGCAACAGCCGCTAATGTAATTACCAGTGCTTCAAGCCCGATCGTATGTAGTCCTTCCAATATCATTTTATTACCACCAACCTCCGTTCCAAGAAGAAATAGAAGAATCCATATTAACCACGTAATAATCCGATGTACAATATTCAGGTTTCGTTTTCTTGATAGATAACCAAGTAATACTCCACTGCCCATCAACCCAATAATAGTAAATATAAACATACAAATTATATAATTCCTATTGAACAACTATTTTAAAAACCTCTGTCCGCTCTTTTCCATTCTCTTCATATTTAACCTGAAGAATATAATTGCCTGAAGCAAAAGATTTCATATCTATTTTATCTATGTCTCCGGAGTATTTGAATAATTCGGTACCTTCTAAACCTAAAATTGAATATTGTCTGATTGGAGAATCTACCTGTATATATAGATAATCTGTTACCGGATTCGGAAAAACTTTTGCTTTCAGAGTATCAGTATTCTGCTGAACAGAAGATCCACCCGACTTTATAACGAAGCCATAGTCGTGTGCAATGCCACTATCCACCCAGCCACAAGGGGTTACTCCGTCCGATTCGTCCGTAACAAAATGTAAGAATAACCTAAATTTGAGTTTCTCGTTCTTTACTGCATTTTCCGGAATAGTAATCTGAAACTGACAATCATGCTCTTTATGTTGCTGCCCAATCGGACTAATAAGCTTGGTATCAACCAATTCATTCTCTTCTAACTCATAATTACCATTCCAATCCATCCAAAGTCTCAGTTTATAGATATCTGAAGAACCCGAATCCCAATTTTCTATTTTTACATTCATCACATGTGTTTTGCCACATTCCAACGCGGCTACATTTTCTTTGGAATAATCCATCCATCCTGTCTCCGAGTAAGAAACATTATTATTAATCCCGGCAAATTCAACCCCTTTTATATAAGCATAGTTACGGTAATCTGATTGAAACAGACACAAATCAGTCTGTTTACCATCCAATACCCCCGATTCACGATAAAGCAGCAGTAAATGAGCAGCAGACCAGCTGAAATGTGGAGATTTCAGCCTTTTCCCGGTACTTGTTTCATAGTTTTCATGAATTGGAGCATCTGTACGCAAACCATTAAGGCGATCGAACACTTGTTTTGTATAACCATCGGCCAATTCAGTATAACCATAATTTCTTAATCCATGAATTGCAAAATATACCTGATCCAGCCATATCGGACCTCTCCAATAACCATTCGGCGAAAAATTCGGATGATCAGCCGTAACAGTAGGAAAAGGAATATACGTTGCAAACTTCAAAGGATCAGTTAGATACTTCAAGACACACTCTGTCTGAGCGGGTGTAGCGATTCCTGCCCAAAGTGGAATATAAGCCTCACAACCTTCTACCTGCACAGAACTGTGACTACTCAGCCTTTTATCATAAAAAAATTCTTTTTCTCTATCAAAGAAATAATCGGCTGTCGTTGCTGTCCGATCCGGTTCGTTAAACTCACAGTTGGCTATTATACTCAATTCCTTCAGCAATAGATATTCATGGGCCAGATAAGCATTCAAATCAACAGATTCCTGATTTAAGCTCCAGGCTCTGTTATCATTCTTCAGCATAGAAGAATGATCAAAACGAATCGCATTATCCATACCACTTTCCCAGGCAGAAGCCTCAAGCGTACCATCCACTGAGCCAAATTCACAAAAACCATTTTTATCGTGATCTCTATATTCGTACCACCAACGGTGATATTTCAGCAATTTAGGATATATCTCTTTCACAAAATCAGCATCTAAAGTAGCTTTATAGATTTCGCTCACTGCCCATGCTGCCAATGGCGGTTTACTGTTTCGTTCATTATTTTCTTTTTTATCGGTATAGATGCAATCGATGATCATCCCTTCTGAAGTCTGATAATCGAACATTGCACGAACCTGATCTTTAGCAAGGTTAGGTTCAAACAGGCTTAATGCTACCGCATGCTTCCACGAATCCCATCCCCAAAAACCGATGAAATAAGACATTGCATGAGAAGGAATAACTCCATCATGAAACAAATCACCTCTGGATGCACGCCAGTTTGTCAACAATGTCACCATAGCTTTTACTGCGATACGATGATATTCTACAGGCATTTCCGGACGTAAAACAGATTTCAGATATTTCATCCAACGATTCGTATGTTCTGTTATATAATTATCAGGATGTAATAATATACCCTGTATCAACTGGGCATAATTATCCGGCCGTTTCGATTCGTAGAAATAAGAAATAGTGGCATATCCTTTATGCCCTTCAGGAAGTTTGGCCAAGAGCTTGGAATTCTCATAGGAAAGCTGAATATCCGATGAAAATGTGACGACACACATCTCTCCGGTTGATAGTTTCAAAGACAGAATATTATTCTCCAATCCGGATGACTGTATTCCTTGTAACGAACCATTTGTAATGTAGAGTTCCCTCTTCTCACTGGTTTCACAACTCCATAACGCCGTATACTTATCTACAAAAAATAAGCGTTGTTGTATATTCCCCTGTTTAGAAGAAGAATTCATGTATAGTTCTCCCGGAACGTATGTCACGCTATCAGGAGTAAAAGTTTCAGTTGTGATGTCTGCAGTAAATCCGACTTGGAGAATGGCATCCGATATCCATTGCCGGTGATCGAGCTCAAAAGGACCACAAAAACCATTTATCCAGTTATTCTCCGAAGGTAATGTAAAACACATCCATGAACCCAAATCAGAAAAACCTCCTGTAAAATAATCATTGCTGTATGGAGTACACCGGATATCTAAAATATCACTATAAGATTCTACATTATAAATAGCTGTTTGTTGGGTCGCAGAAACTGATATGGAGAAGCAAATGGTATACACCACCACAAACAATAATCGCCACATTTGTACTTTAAATTTCTCTCTAAACATATCAGTATTAAATTTTATCAGTTAATATTAAAAAATAAAAGCTGGTTCGGCCCTCTCTACCAGAATCTTGTATTAAGGTTCTTAGACCATATACAATTGTATTCAGTCACGATCAGTCGAACCAGCTTCTAAATACCCTATAAAGTGTGAAAAATATTATTTAATGATAATATTGGTTCGTTTTACTAATCCATCGTTTGTCTTCACTTGCAGAATGTACATGCCGGAAGTATTACCTGAAATATTGATAGAGTTTCCTGTTATCATTCCTTTTTGTACCAATTTACCATCAACGCTATAAAGCATATATTCGTTGGCATTCTCCAATTTTATAAAGACTTCTCCGTCTGTTGGATTCGGGTATACAGCAAATGCATCAAGTGATGTATTTTCAATAGAGGTTCCGCCATCAAGCTGAACAGTATAATCCTGTAACACACCACCGTCTTGTGTACTGCAAGGATCTGTATAAGGAACATCCGGAGTTTTATAATGCAGATAAGTACGCATTGTAAAAGTCTTGCTGGCATCGGCAGGAACAGTTATTTTTCCGGAAACTACTTTAAAAGAACTCTGCCCCGGTTTTCCTACAGCAATCGACTTTTGAAAAACCGTCTCAGCAGCAGTCAGTTTGCTATCACCATTCCAGTCAAAAAAAGCAGTTACATAATACTCATCTCCGGCACCGGAAGAGAAGTTACAAACGGTAATTTTTAATTCATACTCTTTACCTGCCTCCAACGTAACAACACGCTCTTTGTCCATTGTGTAATCAGCAAAAAGAACATTTTCATCATACGTATTAGAACCGATCTTTCCATCCCATCCTTCAGGAGTTGTAGATGATTCACTCACCATACCATTAATCTCAACTTTTGAGATACAAGCATAAGCACCCCATGTCAATTCAGGTCTACACAATTGAGATTGTGACATCGCTTGCCCAGCTACCATACTAAGTAGCGTAAAGCAGCAAAGTAATTTTTTCTTCATAATTTTAATTTGTTTTGATAATTAATAAATAGACATATGACCGGTAGGAAACCAGTGATCACCTACCGGTCCAATTATTTACTTCAGAATTACAATTTGCTGTAATACAGACTCTTTCGTCTCTATTTTTAAAAGATAAGCACCTTTCGGTTGCTTACTGATATCTATTTGAGAGGTAGTAATATTGTCCTGTTGTACCAAACGACCATCAATACTATACAAGCTATATTTTACCATATTCATATTTTCACCACCAATATACAAAATGCCATCTGTAGGATTAGGGTAAACATTCATTGATCCAACTGTATGATCAATTATCATACTGGGATCAGAAGAAACAATCACATAATACTCTTCTAACTGTCCATTTTCCACAGTTCCACAAGGCTGTTCCCCTACCATACTATCAGCATCACCATAATGCATAAAAACACGCATATGTAATTTTTCATTCAGTACTGCATTATCCGGTGCAGTCCATCTGAATTCAACAGTTCCCGGATTATCAGCTGAACCAATGGCAGGAATTGCTATCTTCTGAGATTCCTCTTTTTCAAGTATATTATCATGATTCCAATCAATATAGGCACGTATCACATAAGCATCCTTCGAGTTAGAATTCAGATTCGAATAGGTCACTTTCATTACATATTCTTTTCCTTTCTCTATATGCCCATTCAGTTCCTGATTGTCTCTGAAATCCTCAATAATCTCCGTATTATTCACCTCACCGGTTGTTTCATTAGAGATATTTGCAAATTCCACTTTTTTAATATAAGCATAAGGACGATAAGAAAACTCCGGAACACATACCTCATCAACCGGCTCGTCCGGACCATCAGGAGGTAATACATGGGCGTTCTCTTCACCATATATGATACCATAATCTTCAACATCTCCACTATCGATTTCACCACAGGGATCTTCTCCGTCTTTGCCTAATGTATAGTGTAACATCACACGGAAACCAAATTCTTTATCCATTACCATATCATCTGGTACAACAATATCAAAAATAAGTACATGCTCTGTACCTGCTTTACCAATCTTACTTATTTTCTGGGGAGCAATCATTTCATCTTGCTGAAATACATAATCACCATTCCAGTCAAACCAGGCACGAACTGTATAGGGATCATTTTCGCCGGATTTCCAGTTTTGCACAGTAACTTCCAATTTATATGTTTTACCTTTCTCCAGTCCGGCTACATAATCAGCCCGGAAATCTTTATACTGTTGTCCATCAAAGTCCGTATTTCTTTCTATTTGAGCAAACTTAACTTTAGAAATGTGTGCATAAGGAGCAAAACGAGGATTAAATAAACAGTAAGAAGTATACGGATCATTAAACAATACTCCAAAATTAATATTCTGTGCAGTTGGCGTTCCATTCTCCACCTTTAAAACAGAAGTATTCAAAGTTATAGAGACATCCTTATGGCTATCGGAAGCCTGGTGACTTAAGGCTTTTCCACTCATCGTAATCATAGCAGTAACATCACTTGAAAGAGTTACTGTTGCCTGCAAACCTGCCGGCAAATTTGAAATTGTATAATCAGTACCTTCTACCAGTACACCGAGTTTGGCAAATGTCATCCCAGCACTTGCTTCTAACTGTAGAGAACCGCTTACCTCACCTTGATTATCTATAGTTTCGGAAAAATTCTTTCCTTTTACAATCAGGACCACAGGGGCAGCTACATAGCCATCATTTACTCCGGTTGCAACCAGGTTTTCTTCTTGCCACAATTCACTCCGAGATAAAGACTCATTTAAATAATATTCCATTCGAGCCACCTGTCCTGCAGTAAAATGTCGGTAAGCATCTGTGTAATTCATAAAGTTTTCCCAATCTGTATAATTTCCTTCACAGTTTACCTGATCAGCCGGCCATTTGGAAGTAGCTACAGGAGGGGTATCTTCAATCCCATCATTCGGATAAGTACATCCACCCTCAAAGGTGTGATGTAACCCCATAAAATGCCCGAATTCATGAGTCAAAACCCGGCGAAAATTTTCGCTTGTATTATTACCTATATAACTACCGTTGTAGACTACACGAGCCAAGTTTTCCATTGTCATTGAATTGTCCGGTAACCAGGAAACGCCTGAATTATAATAATCCCCATCTGCATAAAGATCTTTCATTATATATATATTCATATATCGACTATTGTCCCATGCATATTTCTGGATCGCTTCATCATATCCTCCTCCATTGCCAAAACCTTTCTCGGCTTCATCATAGAATACAACACCTTTCGTCGGATTTCCGTCCGGATCTATTTTTGCCAAACGAAAAGCAATATTCAATGGCTTTTTTATCTCCTCAAAACGACTGCTTGCCCCTGTCTGGTTGTAATCGGCAGTCAATCCTTGAAAATCTTCATTGGTTTGCTTTAAGGCTTTTTCTATTAAGCTATAAGTCACTTTCAGACGAGAATCATTTGTGGCGTCTGCAAATACATGGAAAACAACCGGAATCACATACTGCCCTTGATGATAAGAGACGTTAGTCCTCGTCGCTACCAGAGCATCTACATTTTCAGTTTCCGCAGTAGGATGTAATTTCCTATACATCTCTTGCTGATGTTCGAATCCACACACATTTTGCTGTGCCGATACCCCGTTTATACTTCCCATTCCAAGAAGTACACCCAGTAAAAACAGTGTATTTTTTTTCATTTTTCAGATATTAAGTGGGCTTGAAAGGTCTTCACAGACCCCTCAAATCCCTGTTAAACAATTAATAAAAGTTATTTCTAATCGATTTTGTTATTGCTTTGAATCTCCATCAAAGGAACCGGGAGGAAGGCATGCTTCTCGGTACTAAAGTTTTTGCGCCCTGCCAAATGTAAAGCTTCATCCAGCTTACCCCAGCGACGAAGATCATAGAAACGGAAGTTTTCTACAGCAAATTCCATCAAACGCTCATGCTCTATTTGAGCTTTTACAGCCTCGTAAGACTCCCCTGACATTCCCGGCATATCTCCATGTACTCTTCTTACTTCGTTAATCAGTGGCACGGCCTTTTCTGGATGCCCCTGTTCATTGTAAATCTCAGCCTGCATCAACAGAACATTGGCATAACGCATAATAGGTACATTCGTCGAAGTATTAGATTGTTTTAGTTTTTGCATATCATCGGGCATATATTTGCGGAAACAACGATTAATCTCATCATTCGCATCAAATAAATCTGTATACTCAAATCCATATATTCTCTCATTACCATCATTAAAATAAGGATCGTCAAAGAACATACTTGCATATGCCCGGGAATCCAAATTACCTGTAGTAGCAATACGTCCTTCTTTTCTATATTCATTCAGAATCATTTCGCTCGGACGAATCTCATCCCATCCCCTCAATACAGGAGCTGCTACCCAATAGTGCATCACATGTTGGTGATAGGCACCATCAGAGGTATTTCCTGTAAACTGAATTTCAAAGATAGATTCTTTACAATTCTTATTTGTTCCATTAAACATACTTAGAAAATCTTTCTCCAAAGCATAACCTTTCACTTGCTCTAACGCTTCTTCTGCTTTAGTGAGATACTCCGTTTTCTTCTCCGGTTGTTCGTAAGCCCGCGTCAAGTAGGCCCAACCGAGATAGGCATAAGCAGCACCACTTGTCACGCGGCCGGCTTGTAGAGAAGGACGGGTTAAGGGTAATATTTTACCAGCCGCTGATAATTCCGAACAAACGAACTCCCAGCCTGCTTCCCTGGTAGAAAGAGCCTTATGCGTTTGTTCTTCACTTGTCAAATATTCATCACGAATAATAATCTTCTCCCAGTTCAGCAGTAACTTCATGTGATAGTAGGCACGTAAAAATAATGCTTCACCTTCCACACTATTATACTTTTTCTGATCCATCGGATGATCACCTGTCTGAACTTTATTAATACCAAATAAGACATTGTTTGTGTAATTAATGCCATTATAGCAATTCATCCAATACTCTTTGATTCGGGAATTCTCATTATTATATGTAAAATCATAAATTTGCCCCCATTCCGGATAGTTATTTACATCCGAACCTTTCTCCATGATATCTTCACGAAAAGTTTCTATCACAAATTTAATTTCAGAGAAATTATAAGTACCACATCTGTTATCCAACTGAGCATACGCAGCAGATAACCCGGATTCTACATCGATAGAATCTCTCCAAAATTTATCAGTAGAAAAATCCGGAGACTCTACCGTTAGAAAGTTATCGCATCCACCTAAAAATGTTGCACAAAAAAGAGAGGTTATATAAATATATTTTTTCATGGTTGATAGTATTAGAATTGATTAAAATGTCACCTGCAAACCAACAACATAAGAGCGAGTAAACGGATAAATAAAGACATCTACTCCTGTATCCAGAATACTGGAAGAGAACTCCGGATCAATACCCGAGTAATTGGTCCATGTCAGCAGATTTTCACCGCTAACATAAAAACGACACTTGTCTATATAAACCTTCTTAGTCAGATTTTTAGGTAATGTATATCCCACTTGTAACTGACGTAAACGAATAAAGTTACCTTTTTCCAGAAAACGATCAGATTCGCGAGAATTCATATTAGGATCTTTTAGTACGGCACGTGGCATTACATTACTCCTGTTATCTTCGGTCCATGCTCCCAACGTCGACTTAAACAGATTGATTCCTGCGTCCATTGATTCATAATACAGGCGATTAGCATTATACAATTTATGCCCCCAGGCACTTCCTAATAAGAAAGAAAGATCAACTCCCTTGTAAGAACCGCCAAACGATAAGTTAGCCTCTAATTTGGGTATACCTGAACCACAATACTCTTTATCATTTTCATCAATAACGCCATCATTATTCAAGTCTTTAAATCGGATATCACCAGGTTTCGCATCGGGCTGAAGAACTATATTTTTTATAGAGCCGTCCGGCTGTACAACCTCTGTATAGTGATTGGTCACATCTTCCGGTGATTGAAATATTCCATCCATTTTGTATAAAAAGAAACTCGCCACGGGATATCCCTCCAAAGTTTGAGTAACAAAATGGCCGGCACCCTTTAAAGCTGATCCATACAGAACCTGATTAGGATCGGCTTTTAGCATCTCGTTTTTAGTAGTAAAGAGATTGAATCCGATATTATATTCAAAACCATTACTATTATCTGCATAATTCAATTCTAACTCAAATCCCTTATTTCTCATCTTCCCTACATTCACTGTCGGGTTATAGATACCAGCGGATGGAGACATAACCTTCTCAATCAATAAATCTTCCGTTGTATTATAATAATAATTCAAAGAGCCCGAGAGCTTATTATTAAAAAAGCCAAAATCAACCCCAATATTCTTCGTATCAGTAGTCTCCCAACGTAAAGCATCATTTACAAGATACAAGTTAACCATACCTGGCCAAGGATTAGTACCTTGTACGTAGCTCATCCACTGGGTATTGTCACTGGTCATCGTCGGAGCATAATAATATCCTAATGCATTTTCGTTACCCAACCGTCCCCAACTCGCTCTCAACTTCAAGTTGCTCACAACATCTCCTGAAAAAAATTCTTCCTCGCTAATACGCCATCCTAAAGCCATAGAAGGGAATACCCCCCACCGGTTATTCTTTCCAAATTTAGAGGAACCGTCGGATCGAATCGTTGCCTGAAATAAATATTTACCTGAATATGAATAATTAATACGACCAAAAAATGAAGCACGATTATAATTCCAGAAAGATCCGCTTCCAGTAAATGTTCCGCCTGTACCAGCATCTATCGTAGGTGATGTAGGATCAAAGAATCCCGCTGGAACTTCTGTTATTACCAACTTCCCATTTACCACATCATAATTCATTTTCTTTCCCTCAACATTGATTTGACTCCAGTCTTTACGAGCTGCAGATAAAGAGCTACCAGCCATCACACTCAGAGAATGTTTACCAAACGTTTTATCAAAAGTCAGTACATTATCGAATGTCTGCTCATACCAGTAAGAATTGCTATCATAATTATATGGATATAAGCTTTGTCCCTGAATGTCGGCAGTATACTTCTCCGAATGGTATTTAGTATTTGCATAATATCCTCTATAAGCATATGCTGTCTTGAACTTTAGCCATGGAGCAATATCCACGGTCAAACCTATATTGCCAATAATATCATACCCATTCGTTTTTTTATGTTTAAAATGATCATCTGCCATCACATTACGATTATTTGGCATTTCCAAACGAACTCCATCGACAGTCATATCATTTAAACCATAACCAGAAGGCTGATTTTCATCATAAACAGGTACCATTGGGGCCATTGCATACATCTCCTTTAAGGAATATTGTGGCTGTTGGCTTTGTGTTACTTTAAAAGCTAAAGAAGCATCAAAATTAAAAATCCTTTTTTGCAGATTTAACTTGACACGAGCATTATCCTGAGTGTATTTATTACCTCTGAAAATCCCCTTATCATCCGAATGATTATAAGATATTGAATATTTTGCAATATCAGAACCTCCCCTGATATTGACATTATAATTCTGAGATAAACCATTACGAAGCATCTCGTCTTGCCAATTCGTATCAAACCCGGTCGGATTCTTCAACTTCCCATCTGAATCTTTAAATGATAAATATCCCGGTTTCTTAGCAACAGCGTTTTCGTACATCATATTATGTACATATAAATACTCATCAGAATTCAGCATTTCAAACTTATTAGAAGCACTTGTAAATTGACAAAATGCATTAAAGTCAATCTTAGTTTCACCCTTCTTACCGTTTTTGGTAGTGACTATCACTACTCCATTTGCTGCAACAGAACCATATATAGCAGCTGCCGCACCGTCTTTCAATATCTCCATCGACTCAATATCCTGCGGATTAACAGTGGTTATATCCCCCGGAAAACCATCTACAATATAAAGTGGTTCATTGCTTCCCATCGTTTTAATACCGCGGATTTTAACAGAAACACCTGCCCCTGCATTACCTCCCGACTTCAGAATATTGACACCAGCTACTTTACCTTGCAAAGCCTCTGCCGGATTCGTAGTTGCACGACTGGCCAGTGCTTCAACATCCACAGAAGAGATAGCTCCTGTCATATCACTCTTCTTCATTGTACCATAACCAATGACTATCGTTTCATCTAACATCTGACTATCTTCTTTCAAAATAACTTTAAGCGTTTTCCTTCCATTTAAAGAAATAGTCTGCTTGATATATCCCATATAAGAGACATCAATTCGATCATTTGGAGAAACTACCAATACAAATTCTCCATTTAAATCGGTAATCATACCATTAGTTGTTCCAGTAACAACGACATTTGCACCTATCAATGGCTCGTCATTACTATCCAACACGTACCCTTTTAATTGATAATTTTGTGCATAAGCAGAGAGTGGAATAAGAAAGAGTAATGACATTATTGCATATAATAATGTACCTCCTAAGTAATTACTTTGCTTCATAGCAATTAAATTTTAAAGTTAATAAATGCGCTTTTCAAACACGTGACAAATAAACTTCAAAATCTAACTACCACCTAAAAATACTAATCTACATAGCCCCTACAAAATAGTAAAACAAAAGACTTTACACCCTACAAAACATTTCTTAAAATGTTGATAATAGCCAATTTATATCTATAAAGAAACCTACAAAATAAAAAAAAATCAAATATCACGTAAATAAGCAGAAATATCATCCTGAGAATGCAAACAGAGTGTTTTTCTTAAGCGATACCTTGCCATACTAATTGCTTTGATAGATATTCCAGTTAACAAGGATATCTCTTTTGTAGATAAATTAATCCGCAAGAAAGTCGCTAACTTCTTTTCACCATGAGTTAATCCCGGATGTTTTTGTTCCAAACGACTCAAGAATTCATGGTTTTGTTCATCAACCTCTTTGGTCAAAGAATTATTATCATCTTCCAGCTTTTTAAATTGGAGAATAAAGGTATTTATTTTTTTTAAGTGAGTTAAGATCTCATTATTATTCATTTTATAAGTACTTTTAATCATCTCTCTAATTTTCTCCAGAAGTTCATTCCGACTATTTAAGAAAAGAACAAAATTCGTCAATTCACTTTGTGTACTCTCTAATTTTTCCGATTTTGCACTTAATTCCACAGCTTGTTGTTGTAACTTTAGTTCTGTTATTATCTTATCTTTTAATAACAACTCAGTCTGTCCCTTTGCTATCTGTAAATCCTTTTTTCGTTTATATTGTTTAATTAAAAAGAAAGCAAGAAGAGTAATACACAAAAAAAGCACAACCGCAAGACTTATATTTCTTTTCAATAATTCAATTTGATGCATATGCTTCTGAATTTCGGATTCTTTTTTCTGATCCTGTAATTTCTGTTTTATGAGATTTCTTTCAATATTTACCAACTCTCTTTTTTGAAGTAACTGTTCCCGTTTCTTTTCGAAATTCAATAAATTATCATAGGCCTCTTTATAACATTTTTGTGCTGCATATACTTTAGAAAGATACTCATAATTATCACAAATTAATTCATGTGCATTAACATCAAATGCATAAACAGCCGCTTTTTTTAAAGCACTCAAAGCCTCATTATTCCTTTTAGCATAAAACAGCTGCATTCCCAAATTATTATAATTCTCTGCCAATGACCATAAAGCATTCAAATTTTCATTAATGACAATGGCTTCTTGTATTAATTTTATTTTTTCTTCTGTGTCACCTTCATAAAGACAAAGATTATTTATATTCGCTGCTATATTCTTCTTATCACCTAATGTTTTATTTATACGTAAAGCATCCCTAAAAAATTTATCAGCAATCTCATATTCTTTCATATAGACATGAATCAGACCGCGTGCATTGTAGGCGTTTGCCATTCCCGAAGAATCTTTAAGGACTTTATAGGTTGAAGTGGCATTATCTATCAGATTTATTGCTTTTGAGAAGTCTTTTAATGAACCATATAAAGCTCCTAAATTAACATTTATCTTAGCCTTGGTTTTAAGATCTTTTGCCGGACAATAAGATAAAGCCTTATAATATGTATTTACACTCATATCGAAATTACCATAAAGCATGTAGGCATGACCAGATACAATTAATGTAGAAACAATCAAATTGGAATCTGTAGTTTGCTTTAGTATATCAAACGCTTGTAATGTGTAGTCAACAGCCTGCTTTGGATCAGTCAGAAGTGATTTGTAAGATTTATCCAAAAATTTCCAAACATCTCTTTGGTAAGAGTTAGCATTAATTGTATCAAAAAAGAAAATAAACGACAGAAATAATAACAAGTTTTTCATAATAATAAAGTTAGTCTAACATTAGGTATACAAATAAATATCTTCAATTCTCTAATAGTATAGAAAATCAAAGATATAATTAATTCTTCACATGTATAAATTAATATAGATAAGAATGTGAAAATATTATTTCACTCCAAGACTATCCGAAACAGAATCTTCCAAATAAAACACTAATAAACAAAAGATTATCAAAAATAATAAAACTTCAAAAATTGAATAAAAGTAAATACAAATCGCCACTATAGTATGACATTTCTCACTCACATTTCTTTAAACTCTATCGGCAAAGTAAAATAAAATGTTGTTCCTATTCCTACTTTGGAACGTACCCATATACGACCACCCATCTTTTCGGTCAGCATTCTGCATATAGTCAGTCCAATCCCGGTACCTTGTACAAAATCATTTACTTTACCAAAACGGCTGAAAATAGTAGTTACACGCTCTGCTGGTATACCAATACCCGTATCAGAAACATATCCCTGTACGATCTGGTCTTTCTTCTCAAAACCGAAATGAATTTCTCCATTTGAAGTGAATTTAATAGCATTACTGAGCAGATTCAACCATATCTGAGAAATACGGTCCCAATCACCTTGAATGGACAATTCAGGATCAACTTCGTCCAAAATAAGTTTCACACCAGGCTGAACAGAACTATGGTTCAAATAATATAATTGTGCGCACACATCTATCAATCTCACCGAGCGTATCGAAAATCTTAATGAACCAGCCTCAAGAGCAGACAAATCGAGTATATCATTAAACAAGTTCAGAAGTAAACCTGAATTCTTTTCTACAAGTTCTGCATACTGAAGTTGTTCTTCTTTGTTTATCGATTCTATAATAAGTTTAGAAAAACCTACAATCGCATTCAACGGTGTACGAATTTCATGACTCATATTAGCAAGGAAAGAAGATTTTAACTTATCAGCTTCTTCTGCCTTAATACGTGCTTTAATCAACTCTTTTTCTACCTTCTTAATATCAGTTACATCCCAGCCTACGCCAATGATATATGGATGCTCATTACCTGAAGGGACCAAGGTTTTTATCATCGTCACCATACGTATATCTCCGGAAAGTGTAGTATATTCTTCCAAATATTCCATTCTTCCAGTTTGCATCACAGCAAAATCACCAGCACGGAACCGTCTGGCTTCCTCACTATTTGGAAAAATCTCAATATCAGTCTTCCCTACGGCCACTTCTACAGCAATGCCTGTTTGTTCCGCAAAAGCTCTATTCCAATAAAGATAACGAAAATTATCGCCTGTGTCTTTTACGAATAAATATACAGGAACATTGTTTAAAATTGCATGCATCAAAGAATTCAAGCGAATTATCTCGTTTCGCTGAGAGGCATTCAATACTTCCGCTTTAACCTTTTCAGAAACATCTCTACACATACAAAGCAGATATTTTTCGTCCAGAGGAAAAATACGATTTTCATAATGATGCAAAACACCATCAAGCATAAGTGAATGTTTCGCTATAGACCCCTGCCCGGTAGCAATCACTTTATCCATATTTTTCCGAACACTATCATACGCTTCTTCCGGAACAATATCTTTTACATTTGATCCTACAATGCTACCTGAATCAGTACCTTCTACATGATTAGTTGCCGGAGAAGATGCAAGTTCCACAATGTTTGCATCATGATCAAAAACAGTAAGCATATCAGGTAATGCATCTAAAATACGGGTGCTATATTTCTCTCGAAATCTCCCCGTCTTTAGTGAGGATAGTTCTGAAGAAAGTTTTTCTACTTTTTTCTCTAAATTCTCTACAATTATTAGTAGTTCTTCTTTCGTTTTTTGTTCATATAGTCCCATAAAAAAGCATCTTCCTCAGAGGTATATTGTTGTATATGTTGATCATTTACATGCAAATATATGTTTTTTTACATAAAAATAGATACATATCTCCAAATTATTATTGATAAAAAAAGTCATAGCTTTTGCCCTACTATTCAGAAAGTTCTATCTTTGCATCACTTTTATTTTAAACAAATTACATATGTCTACAGAATTATTCTCTACCCTGCCCTATAAAGTGGCAGACATCACACTTGCAGACTTCGGTCGCAAGGAAATCGATCTGGCAGAAAAAGAAATGCCTGGCCTTATGGCTCTTCGCGAAAAGTATGGAGAATCCAAACCGTTGAAAGGTGCCCGTATCATGGGTTCATTGCACATGACCATTCAAACTGCCGTACTGATTGAAACACTCGTTACTTTGGGTGCCGAAGTACGCTGGTGTTCTTGTAACATATACTCAACCCAGGATCATGCCGCAGCTGCCATTGCTGCTTCAGGTGTTGCCGTATATGCATGGAAAGGTGAAACACTGGAAGATTACTGGTGGTGTACGCTTCAGGCATTGAACTTCCCCGGTGGCAAAGGACCTACGGTTATCGTAGATGACGGTGGCGATGCCACTATGATGATTCACGTAGGATACGACGCCGAAAATAACGCAGCCGTACTTGATAAAGAAGTACATGCAGAAGATGAAATAGAACTGAACGCTATCTTGAAAAAAGTGCTGGCAGAAGATAAAGATCGCTGGCATCGTGTAGCAGCTGAGATGCGTGGTGTATCGGAAGAGACAACCACAGGTGTACACCGCCTGTATCAGATGCAGGAAGAAGGAAAACTACTTTTCCCGGCATTCAATGTAAATGACTCAGTAACCAAATCAAAGTTTGACAACCTCTATGGTTGCCGCGAATCACTGGCCGATGGTATCAAACGTGCCACAGATGTAATGATCGCCGGTAAAGTGGTAGTAGTGTGTGGTTATGGTGATGTAGGCAAAGGTTGCTCCCATTCAATGCGTTCTTACGGAGCCCGCGTACTGGTAACAGAGGTAGACCCGATCTGCGCATTACAAGCTGCAATGGAAGGCTTCGAAGTAGTAACTATGGAAGATGCATGTAAAGAGGGTAATATATTCGTAACTACCACCGGCAATATCGATATTATCCGCATTGACCACATGGAACAGATGAAAGACCAGGCTATTGTTTGTAATATCGGTCACTTTGACAACGAAATTCAGGTAGAAGCTCTGAAACATTATCCGGGTATCAAATGCGTAAATATCAAACCGCAGGTAGACCGTTATTATTTCCCCGACGGACATAGTATCATCCTGTTGGCTGACGGCCGTCTGGTAAATTTAGGATGTGCTACCGGACATCCATCTTTCGTAATGAGTAACTCTTTCACAAATCAGACGCTGGCACAAATTGAGCTATTCAGCAAGAAATACGATATCAATGTATATCGCCTGCCTAAACATCTTGATGAGGAAGTAGCTCGTCTACATCTTGAGAAGATCGGGGTAAAACTAACTAAGTTAACTCCCGAGCAAGCTGCATATATTGGCGTATCAGTAGATGGACCGTATAAAGCAGAGCACTACCGTTATTAATTTTTCAATTTGACGATTTACGATTTACGATTGAAAACCCTTTGGTTATCAACATCCGAATCCGTAAATCGTCAAATCAGAAATGATACAAAACTCAATTGTAAATCATAAATCGTCAAATTGTAAATGAAAAAGTTTCTCCCCGACCTCATCGCCATTCTGGCATTTATTATTCTCTCCTTCGCTTATTTCTTTCCGGCAGTCATTGAAGACCGGGCACTTTTTCAACATGACAGTGTTGCCGGAGTAGGAGCAGGCCAAGAGGCTAAAGAATTTCACGAACGTACCGGTGAAACAACCCGTTGGACAAACAGTCTTTTTGGTGGTATGCCCACCTATCAGATTTCTCCCAGTTACGATTCTGTCAAGCCACTAAAATGGATAGAAAACATCTACCGCCTCTATCTTCCACCCTATGTATGGCTTACATTCATTATGATGTTAGGGTTTTATATCCTGCTGCGAGCATTCGGATTGCCAGCATGGCTGGCTGGGTTAGGAGGTGTTATCTGGGCCTTCTCTTCCTATTTTTTCATACTGATAGCTGCCGGACACATCTGGAAGTTTATCACTTTAGCCTACATCCCCCCCACGATAGCCGGCATTGTGCTCGCATATCGAAAGAAATATTTATTAGGAGCCATTGTCACCGCTCTGTTCATAGCTTTACAAATACAATCCAACCATGTACAGATGTCATATTACTTCTTATTTGTCATCTTATTTATGGTAGGTGCTTTTTTTGAAGAAGCATGGCGTAAAAAAGAGTTGCCTCATTTTTTTAAAGCCAGTGCTATATTGGTAGTAGCCGCCCTCATCGGAGTATCCACCAACCTGTCGAATCTCTATCATACTTACGAATACAGTAAAGAAACGATGCGGGGAAAGAGCGAATTGGTACACGAAGGTCCTAAAGCCGAACAAACCAGTAGCGGACTCGACCGTGACTATATTACCCAATGGAGCTATGGCATCGGCGAAACGCTCAGCCTTTTCGTTCCTAATGTAAGAGGTGGAGCTTCTGTTCCGCTATCGGAGAACAAGGCTGCCATGGAAAAAGCCAACCCAATGTACAACGGGTTGTACTCACAGATCACCCAATACTTTGGTGACCAGCCAATGACCTCCGGTCCGGTCTATGTAGGTGCTTTTGTCATGGCACTTTTTATATTGGGATGCTTTATCGTAAAAGGTCCTATGAAGTGGGCACTGCTTGGGGCTACCCTTTTCTCCATTCTACTGTCGTGGGGCAAGAATTTCATGCCACTCACTGATTTCTTCATCGATTACATACCGATGTACAATAAATTCCGCGCAGTATCTTCCATACTGGTTATTGCAGAGTTTACAATACCACTGTTAGCCATATTCGCCTTAAAAGCAATCATTGATAAGCCCGAGGTATTAAAACAAAACCGCCGCGGAGTAATCATCAGCTTTGCATTAACTGCAGGTGTAGCATTGATTCTGGCAGTAGCTCCGGGCATACTTGTACCCAGTTTTATTCCTGCACGTGAACTGGCAGCCCTGCAACAAGCTATCCCCGGAGATCAGCTCTTGCCAATTCTTGATAATCTGAAAGAGATGCGCATGAATATGGTAACCTCAGATGCGTGGGCAAGTTTCCTGTTTATCTGTGGTGGTTTCGTTCTTCTTTTCCTCTATCAGCGAGGTAAGTTGAGTACTGTATGGACAGTAAGTGCCATTGCCGTACTTTGTATAGGAGAAATGTGGCACATCAATAAGCGTTACCTGTATGACGATATGTTTGTTCCACAATCCGCACGTATAGAAACTTTCCAAAAAACTCCTACCGATGAACAAATCCTGCAAGATAAATCATTGGATTATCGCGTGCTGAACTTTGCATCCAATACATTCAATGAAAATAATACTTCGTACTGGCACAAGAGCATAGGAGGTTATCATGCCGCCAAGTTACGCCGTTATCAGGAAATGATAGATCACCATATTGCCCCGGAAATGCAAGCCACGTTCAAAGAGATAGCAGCAGCCGGTGGAGAAATGGACAGTGTAGATGCCAATAAGTTCCGTATTCTGAATATGCTGAATACGAAATACTTTATATTCCCTGTCAACCAACAAGGGCAGACAGCTCCTATCCTCAACCCCTACGCATACGGTAACGCATGGTTTGTAAACAATGTGAAGTATGTCAATAACGCCAACGAAGAAATTGCTGCTGTTGGTGAAGTGGATCTGAAGAATACAGCTGTTGCAGATACTAAATTCAAAGAGGCTTTGAAAGGAAAAACTGAAAATCTCAAAGTAGATTCCCTAAGCACAATTAAGTTGACCAATTATGAGCCCAATCACCTGATTTATGAAACGTCCTCTCCGAAAGAGGGAGTTGTAGTATTCTCAGAGATATTCTATCCGGGATGGCAAGCTACCATTGACGGTCAGCCGATAGATATTGCCCGAGCCAACTATATTCTGCGTGCTGTAAACGTTCCTGCAGGCAAACACACCATCGAAATGCGTTTCGATCCGAAGAGTCTGCATGTAACAGAAGGCATTGCTTACAGTGGCTTGGCATTACTAATTATCGGAGCAATAGCAGGATTGTGGATCTATTGCAGAAAGAAACAATAAAGTAGAAGTTTTCTATAGGAAACCAAGCGCTAACACACTGATAGTCAACAAATATAAAAGTGTACATTCTTGTATGTCAAGAGTGTACACTTTTGTTATGTAAGAATGTACATTCTTATGATACATAAATGTACACTCTGTAATCCCTTTTATTTCACCACAATAGTCTTATTGAAATGAATACGATCGGAAGAGCTACCAATCTGTATCTCAAATTCACCAGGTTCTACTATATGCTTCATACGGGCATCATAAAGAGCTAATTCCGAAATCGGCAGCTCCAACGTTACCGTTTCCTTTTTACCCGCTTTAACCGATACCTTTTTGAAAGCTTTCAGTTGTTTGATAGGGGTAGCAACCGAACTAATCTTATCACGAACGTACAACTGAACAACCTCTTTCCCATCCCGTTTTCCGGTATTCTCAATCTCAATAGTAGCAGTCAACTTACCTCTGTCTGAGAAAATAGAATCACTTAAATTACAATCGGTATACTTAAATTCGGTATAACTCAAACCATAACCAAATTCCCATAACGCATAAGGATGCTCAAAAATATAATGCCCTGCCGGTTCTTCGTAAGTACCCGGACGGTCAAATCGCTGTACACGGTCCGTAGGAAAATAATTATAAAAGCAAGGTGTATTACCCGTACTGCGCGGAAACGATACATTTACACGTCCTGAAGGATTCACATTACCAACCAGAATATCGGCCATAGAACGCCCTTGCTGCTCACCAGCATACCACTGCGCCAATACAGCATCCGCATTTTCTTTCGCCCAGGTCATCACCAATGGCTTACCCGATATAAAAACAACTACCATCGGTTTGCCTGTTGCTTTTACAGCTTTCAATAGTTCCATTTGCTTACCAGGTAACTCTAAAGAAGACAAATCGAATCCTTCACCTGCCGTAGAATAACGTGGTCCACGTCCCAGAAAAGTACTACGCGTACCTACCGCCACAATAGCCAAATCACTTTGTTCTACAATTCTTACTGCATCCGAAATATTCTCCTCCTTCTGGCTCCACCAGTCACAACCATCTGCCTGTTGCAGTTTTACCTTATTCTTCATTACTTCTTTTAAACCCTGGTATAAAGTTACCCCCTCTTTCGTATCCGGAGTAGTCCATGCATAATCTCCGAAGATAGTCTGATTACTATTAGGCCCTATTACAGCAATCGATTTATATTTCGATAAATCAAGTGGTAAGATGTTATTCTTGTTTTCAAGCAAGATAGCACTCTCATCCGCGATCTCTTTTGCCAAAGCGATGTGTTCGGCAGAACGAACGACCTTTTTCACCTGTTTCGGATCACCGAAATAAGGACGGTCAAATAAACCTAAAGCAAACTTCACATACAAAACACGCCGTACAGCCTTATCGATATAGCTTTCATCTATAATGTTCTCTTTCACCTGTTGTTCCAGTGTTTCATAATCAGAATCCACGTCCAGATCAACACCGGCTATCAACGATAGGCGGGCAGCTTCTTCACGGGTAGAGGTAGCATAATGAAAAGTCATCACCCGATCAACGGATCCCCAATCAGAATATACATATCCTTTAAATCCGAGTTCATCGCGCAATACATCGGTCATATAATAAGGAGATGCTGACACAGGAATGCCATCATAGGCACTATAGCAACTCATAATACAAAGCGGATCAGCTTCTTTAATAACGCGTGCAAAAGGATAAAGATGCATACTTCGGAATTCGCGTTCACCACCACTGACAAAGGCACAATTCAGTCCTCCCGTCGGTGTACCGTGTGCTACAAAATGTTTCGGGGTACATGTAATCCGGTGCTTCTGGTATCCCTTCACAAAGCCAATCCCCATTTCAGCAATCAGATAAGGATCCTCGCCATAAGTCTCCTCCACCCTGCCCCAACGCAGTTCTCGGGCAATATCAAATACAGGAGATAAAACCTGATGAATACCCATCGTTGCCGCTTCGGCACCTGCTGCCTCCGTCATGCGCTCTATCAACCCGGGGTTAAACGTGCTTCCTTGTGCAATAGCATGCGGAAACAAGGTAGAATTATTTTGTAAAATACCCTGGATACCTTCTACAGCTGTTAAAATTGGGATACCCAACCGGGTTTTAGTCAGCATATAATTCTGTAACTCGTTATAGATTCGGGCACATTCTTCTGCTGTCCGGCCCATTTCATGGGTACATCCATAACTCTGTCCGCCAAAGACACGTTCTATCTCATCAATCCTGCCAACGGGTTTATTCTGTAGTTGTAATACCTTCTCCTGCAAAGTCATACGCCGTAGTAGGTCTTCCACACGGTTTTCAATGGGGGCATCCGGATTCTTATACAATGGTTTATCATTGGTTCCCCATACAAAACCGGTAGTCCCGATACATACCCCTAAAACTATCAAAAAGCTCTTTTTCTTCATATTATTACTAATGTTCATTTAGATAAGCCAATAGCATCATTCAATGCCTCTTTCTATCGTATTTATTTTATGTATCTTATTCAGAGCAACACTATTTATACGAATATCGGCACTCTTTTCGCCCATACTTGCAACCCATCCCAATTGAACGGTTGTCTCTTCATCCAATGTAAAATTCAATGTTTTTACTCCCGTGGTACGTCCCCAATTAAGATAAGCCAAGGACTGTGCTTCAACCTGATCTACATTTGGTATTTCACTACCAGTAACCACTACCCCATATGGATTCAGATTATTGCCTTTCGAAGTATTCACATTGAATGAGAACTCGTATGTCCCGGCAGGCAGAGTTACTTCCTGCCATATTTTACCATTTTCGATGGCAGCGGCATAATTCATCGTAGATATATTTATAAATGTCTTACCAGCAGAAGCCTCATAAAAAGTACCGGTAGTACCATTATTCTGTGTCAACAGATTAGAGGTATACTTCCAGTCTTTCAGAATTCCACTTTTCTCTGTACTATCGTCACTCCGCATCACAGGGTCAGTGGCATTTTTCAATACGCTGGCCGTCAACGTTTCATCCGCTTCTACATTTGCCTCAATCTCAAAGATATCCACGGCTGTAACATCCGGCAGATAGTAAGTTTTCATCTTAAAGCCACTCATCGACTTGTAGTCTTCCAGAATCGTTTCCTGCTCAGCTTGTTCTACTTCTACCATACGCTCCTGACCATTAACATCCGTATACCAGATACGGACATAAGGTGAATGAGTATCAGCAGTAGCCCATTTTATCGTAGTAGCATTATTTTCACATACCACAGACGAAATACCTCTATTATACAATGTACTTTCATAAATAGTACCATAAGAAGAGCCAATGAGTGATTCCGGTACAGAAGCATGTCCGTTGTCATCAAAAGTCTGAACAACAAAATTATAAATCCCCTCCTTCAATGGGATATCGTAAGTAAATACCTCCGCTCCTTCTCCACGCTGAATAGGCAAGTCAATTACTTCTTTCCCCATATTATAGGTAATACGAAGCCGGGTAATTTTAGGGTCAATAAGAATACCATAGAATTGTACACGCCCTTTTCCGGAACACATCTGCATACCCTCCGGCTTACCAATATACAGTATCTCCTTTCCATCCGTATACTTCAGATACTCATCCATCTGTGTACAAGAAGAAAAACCGCCAAGAAATAAGAACCAAGCCGCTATTGCCACTATATATTTAAACATCAATTTCATAATTCAAGCATTTATCAATTATTCGTTTCTGATTTATCATCTCCCCAGAAAGTAACCTCAGTAAATACCATATTAGAGTTACCGGTCCAGTTATCAATACATTTGATACGGATATAACGCACACGTGGTGCATCCAACGGAAAATCAGCATTATCACCTTCCCGTGCAGCCAGACGATCATCCTCAGTCAGTTCACTTCCAGGCAAACCGGAAGGCTTCTCATTTTCAATATGAAGTAATTTTATCCAACTATCCCAGCTACCGGATTTATCCAGTTCTGCACATCCCCAGACCTCATACACTTTCGGAGAAACATCGTTATAAAAGTGCTTGTCATCCTGTACAAACTTCAAGTTAAAACGACTCAACTTCGCCAGGACTCCAAGGTCAAAAGTAAACCAGGTAGGACCGTTATGCTCTTCAATACCTGTATGGGCTCCTGTCTGTCCGTCACCATCGGCAGCTGCCCGTCCATCCCAGATATACTCCATCTTACTTTCATAGAAAGTACATGGAAAATCACCGGGCAGAATCACCTCTTTGAATTTTTTCTTATCAAGTTCGGCTTCGTATATCGGAGTGAGGGTCTCTTTCTTTACCTGTGACTTATTACCCCATTTATCCTGAAAATAAATTTCAAAATCACGGGATATATCCAGATAACCACGCACGGAGAATGTAGCTTTGGGTAACCCTGTATAGAAAGTTTCTGCATTGACCATCTCATTATCCTCATTCGGAGTAGAAACATAAACTGTTAAGTCTGCTCTTGATGTATTCGCAAACGAAAAGGTCATCCCCCCAAAGTCGGGTTGTACTTCCAGCGTTTCATAAGCCGCCTGTACAGGAGGGGTATCTGCAGAAACCTGTATATTTACCGGTGCAGAATAATTCTCACTACGATCCACGGCATATACATCAAGCGAGTAGGTATCCATATCTCCAAAACCTTCAACCAGCAATGTATTCGTGAAGTAAGAAGCCTTAAATTCATATTTTTTGCCTTCTTTATTTGTATAACTGGCTGCTACATAGAGTAAATCGGGATCTGAAGGCAATGTATATGTAAGAAGTACAGAACCCGGCATCTTGACATAAGTTACATCACGTACCGGTGCAGGTGCCTCGCTATCATTTTCCAAAGGCTTCACAAAGTCGGTCTGACAGCCGGCAAGGGCCATCAACATCCCCAACATAAATATATATATTCTTATTGATTTCATATCTCTTTCTGTTTTTAATCAAATAAACGCTTTATTGCCATCCCGGATTTTGTACCAGATTGGGATTGATCACCAATGATTTTTCTTTAATGGGCCAGAAGTAATCACGTGGTGCCACAAATTGCTGAGTATACATGGCAGTCAGCTGATAATAAGTATCCACCGTTTTACCGCGAGGATTCCATGCCATCAATGTTTTATTATATTCCTTATCAGCTATTTTCCAGCGTCGCACATCCCAAAAGCGTTGTCCTTCAAACATCAGCTCAATGGCACGTTCACGCTGAATAATCTCGCGTAATCCCAACTGAGTTCTAAACTTATTCGACTTACGTGAATGTTGCTCCCAGGACTCTTTCACTCCTAAAAGCCCTGCACGTGCTCTGATTTTATCCACATAGCTAATTGCCAGTGTACGGGCAGCCTCAGAATCCGAAGCTTCATTAACAGCTTCAGCATAAAGTAAATAAAGATCGGCCAAACGGAACTCCGGCCACGGATATTGTTCTGTATTCCATCCGCTTTCGGTATTCACGAATCCCAGGCTCACTAATTTCTTAGCCCAATACCCTGTTTTAGAATAACCGTAAGCTCCTAAAATACCTTGTGCTTGTCCGGCACGTCCCTTTAGTTGCCAGATATCAGATGAATTTCCAGAAACACAGTTGTTTTGATACCACAAGCATCCGTCAAAACCAATATTTGCATAGTAACGGGGTTCCCGGTCAAAATTGGCACTTACCGTTTCATAATCCGGAATCAAATAAAACTCATTCGCTGTATTATTGGTATTCTTCTTTACCTTCAGACGGTTAGCGTATTCCCATTCTTTATCTTCATCAATAGGTACACCATTTTTTGTATAGTACAATTCCGTAGCGTACATTGTCGGATTTATCTTTTCAGATGCACCGTGCATATTCGACGGATACTTACCCACACGTGACATACAGGACTGCTGTAAACCACCTGTCAGACGACCGGACAGCCCCCAGATCAACTCGTCATTCCACTTTTCTGTCACACACTCACGCAAACTCAACTCACGTTTCAGTTTAGCACTGAATACCAGATTCGTATGTGTTTCATGCAATACAATGTCCGGGCTTATTCCGCCTTCACCCTGCTCACATATTTCAATGGCCTGTTCGCAAGCTTCCTGGGCATCGACCCATTTCTGTACGCTATACTCGCTATTAAATAAATGCTCACCGTCTTTATCCACAAAATCAGCATAATCCGGGTTACCATTAAACAACGGGCTGGCAGCCATTACCAGCAATTTAGCTTTCAGCATCAAAGCTGCCGGGCGAGTAATACGTCCCAGTTCTGTTGCCTGATCATCTATCTTCACAGGTAAATCTGTTTTTGCCTCATCAAGCAAATCAGAGATATAAGAGACTACTTTATCAACCGGGGCACGTTTCAGCCGTACTTCTTCCGGAGTAGCAGAGATTGGCAGATTTTCATCTGCTATCACAATCGGACCATACATACGCAACAGTAAATAATGGTAATAGGCTTTCAGGAACTTCACTTCTGCCAGCCATCTCTTCCTCATCGAAGGAGCAAGATCACCTACATAATCCGTATCAGACACATAAGTCAGAAATGTATTACAATCACGAAGCCCTTCATACAGACTATGAGCCGCACCATTACCTCCATCCCAATAATTAAGATAAGGATCATTCACATTCTGATATCCCAACCCGATACGCCAGGTAGCATAGTCATCGCCACTCTGAATAGGATAGAAAGTAGCTAATTCATCACCACCCATCAAACCAACATTTGCCCGTTCACTATGATACTCCGGAATATAAGAATAGCAGGTAAACAGATACTTCTCGGCTTCATTACGGTTACTGAAAGAGTGTTCAATAGTACCTACATTATCGGGCACAACATCCAGATAATCGCCACAAGCACTCAACATCCACATTCCACTGGCACACAAAGAGATACAAGCCAGGTTTCTTAGTTTATTTTTCAAATTATATTTCATAGCTTTTCGTCTCCTCTATTTAAAAAGTTAATTGGACACCCAGGTTAATAACCCGCTGAATAGGATAACCTAATCCGTTACCTCCCATTTCAATATCCCACATATGGAATCCGCTGAGCACAAACAGGTTATTACCACTACAATAAATACGGGCAGAATTTATATAAGCCTTCTTTGTCAATGTTTCCGGGAAGGTATATCCAACTTCCAACGTCTTCATACGCAGAAAAGCTCCGTTACGCATAAACCAGGTACTCTTTTGAATATTATTCTCCATACGAGTACTGCTCAGACGTGGCCACAAAGCGTAGATATTACGATTGGTTTCTGTCCAGTGATTATCAGCATAAGCCTTTAACAAAGGAATGTCTTTCCACATTGATACATTATCCCAGTTAGTGTCTTCATATACATGTACAAACGGAGAAGTGTTTTTAGCATCCAACCAGAAAGTAGAACGGGCAGATCCCTGGAAGAAAGCCGAAACATCAAAACGTGCACTACCAAAAGAGAAGCCAAAGCCATAAATAATTTCCGGAACTGTCGGGAAACCAATAGGTACCTGGTCAAGTTCAGTAATCTGCCCATCACCATTTACATCACGATATTTAATATCACCGGCCCCATATTCGTCAAATGTCTGCTTCGGAGAGTTAGCCACATCGGCCTCATCGATAAACAGGCGTTCTGCAATATAACCATATTCCTGTTTCAGCGACTGCCCTACGTGGAGTTTATACTTTTCGTTATATTCCGGTTCTTCATATTTCAGGAACTCACTATGAGCATACGTAAAATTACCATGTAATTGTAACCACATCCCCTTCCGGAACACTTTGTTATAATCTACAGATAAATCCAGACCTCTCGCTTTCGCCTCACCCACATTAGCACGTACCTTTGCCGAAAGTCCCATAGTAGAAGGAATAGACTCACGGTCCATCAGGATATTGGTACGATGTTCGGTAAAATAATCCACCTGCACATTCAGACCGTCAAACAACGACAATTCAAGACCATAATTAGACTTATAAGCCTTTTCCCAGGTAATATCCCGGTTATCATAACGCCTTACTGTTACTCCGTTCTTTGTATAATTAAAGTCCGTACCAAAACCATAACTCTTACCACTATCATTTGCATCTACCTCAGACAGATAGAAGAAACGGTCATCTTCGTCACCAATAGCATCATTTCCTACCAAACCATACGTATATTTCAATTTAAACTTAGGGAGCACCTTCTTCAACGGTTCCCAGAATTTTTCATTGGAAATATCATAACCTATACCGATAGCAGGAAAAAAGCCATAGCGCTCGGAACGATAAAAACGTTCGGAACCATTATAACCGAAGTTAAATTCAGCCATATACCGATTATTAAAAGCATAGGTAAAACGACCGGACAATCCCTGATTACGATAGGGCAAAGACTTTTGCAGATTATCTTTTTGTGAGTCGTCTTTAATGTTCGATACTCTTTTTTCACGACGCTGATATACCAGCAAACCGCTTACATCATGGTTCCCAAAAGAACGGTTATAAGACATCGCAGCCTCCATATATACAGTAGACTGTACATCTGTCCAAGAACCGGTAGACTCCAGGTATTCCGTCGGATTTGAATCCTCATTCAATTGCATAATAGAATATGAGCCACCTTTGTCATAAGAACTTACATTATAGAAATAAGGACTCGATGCACGACCTACTTCAAAATAAGCATAACGGGACGTATTGAATAAGCCACGTACATTCAGTCCCTTGGTGATAAATGACAAATCCTGCTTCAATTCAAATTGTGCATCCATTGTCGACTTAGAATAATCCTTATATCCTTTGGTCAATTCCGCATAAGGATTCGTATATTCCACATTATTATTATACAGTGCGTTACCATACAGCACATGTTTTGCAGAAGGAAGATCGGAAGTAGGATAATAGGCCGGGAACAATACCGGATTGGAAACCATAATCTTCTTATACATCGTATCTCCTCCATCAAGCGGTCCGGTATAATCATCAAATGTACCTGCCAACCGGACAATTGCTTCGGTCGTTTTCGTCAGATTAATATTTACATTCGATCTCAGCTGGTAAGTGCTCAGATCAATGTTATTTTTATAACCGGCATACTTATCATTCTTCAGATTACCATTATCTTTCGAAAAAGTGGCAGCAATATAATAACGAGCCACTTTACCACCACCGCTCACACTCAGGTTAGCACGCTGGTTTGCTACCAACGGATTGGTCATCAGTTTGCGCCAGTCATTAGCCGGATACAGATACGGATTCTTACCGGCTATTGTATTGGCTATTTTCTCACGTGAATATGCCAAAGGAGCCAACGGATTGCGTGTTGTTACCGCCTCATTCGCCATTTGCATATAAGTGATCGGATCTGCCAGCTCTATATTCGATGTATTGGAAGAGAAGGAATTCTCTACACGCAGACTGACCTTAGCCGGCCCCTCCTTACCTTCTTTTGTCTGTACCTGAATGACGCCATTGGCACCACGTGCACCATATAACGCCGTAGCCGTAGCATCTTTCAGGATAGAGAAGGCAGCTATATCATCCGGTTGCAAACGTGCCAGTTCAGTAGAAGTAGTTTCAATACCATCAATCAAAATCAACGGATCTTTCTTATAGCCGAAAGTTGTCACACCACGGATAAAAAAGTCAGCATTGTCCTGCCCCGGTTCACCACTGCGCTGATAAGCTATCAAACCGGACATACGCCCCGCCAATGCAGTAGTAAGGTTACTGGAAGGTACCTTTAAAGCCGCAGGTTTTACCGTCTGGATAGAACTAACCATACTCTCTTTTTTCTGCGTACCAAATGCTACCACCACTACTTCATCAATACTGACAGCATCTTCTTTCATTTCCACATCAATACGTTTCTGATTTCTCACTACAATTTCCTGAGTCTGCATTCCTAAGAAAGAAAATACCAATGTAGATCCGGCTGGCACATTAGACAGTGTATATTCACCATCCAGGTCAGTAGTTACTCCGTTGGTCGTACCCTTTACTACTACGGTTACAGCAGGTAGCGGTTCACCCAATTCATCTTTAACTACCCCCTTTACCACTCTGTTATCGAGTACTTCCGCATAACCCGATACACTACAGGAAAACAGCAACAAGGCCAAAATGAACTTAAATACTTTCCGGAAAGAAAGTTTCTCAAACATGTGTTTTTCCATACATAATTATTTTAAATCATCACTTAATTTCATTACAAGATTATACACTCATAAGAATAATGTTTATCATATGCAAAGGAAGCTTAAAAAAGGACAGTAATCAATAGACAAAAACATCATGGATATGGAGAATCTTACCCAAAGGAAAAGTCAGTCAGACTCTCCCCCTTGCAGCATGAATTTATCCTTCGGAGATTTTGTACAAAAGTCATTAAAACAAGGAATAAACAAATATTTTGCACGAATATCACTTGTTTTAATAACAAGAACTTTTAGAGTTCTGCTACAACCAGAAGAAAAACTGCATAAAGAGTCGCAATAACATGCAGCAAAAACTGCATATTATCACTTTATCCGGATATAAATGCATTTATTCCGGCACATTAATTACAATTTCATTACTTCAAACACTCCGAGACTCTACGAGGAACGATGCGAATGTCGTAGAGAAACGATAAGAGTGTCGTAGAGAAACATCTGAATCTCTACCGGACGACCTGTTTTTCCGCTGGTTGCCCCCCGAAACAGAGCTATCCAAAAATAGAATAATGAGCGAAATAGATAATATTTGGAAGCAAACTGCATAGTAAATACAAAACAAGGGTACAAAATAAATCCAATCAGCATCAAACCCTAACAATCCGAAAAATCCAACTCCCAAATAAAGACAATTCCGGACACCTTTGCCACCGTTCTCCACAAACAAGCAAATTCTCGAAGCTCAGGAATATCACTTTGACAGTCTGACATTTTGATACATACACCACATTTATATTACGTCGGTTCATTGGCACATCCGTGATGAATCAAATCCATGTCGGTCAACTAAAATCTTAGGAGGAGTCAGTCACTATTACAACTATTTTTTGGTAAGTTTGGAATAAATATCTTATCGCCTTATTACAAAAGTTTTGGGAGAAGTGACCGATTTTGAGATAATGAGTTGACAACCGCTCTTATTACTACATTTTACCTTGGCTTGCTTTCAAAGTAACTCGAAAATAAAGAAATGCATTTCCTTTATTTATATATACAGCATAATTCTGCACAAAACATCTAAATTAATTGGGAGAAAGTATATTTAGACTAAAAATTTTTGAATACCAGCCTCCTTCATTATCTTTGTAACTTCTGATAATATACAATTATCAGAAGTTAAAAACGGTGATTATGGATAAGAAAACATTAACTGAAGAAGATATAAAGTTGCGTTTCATTACTCCGTCTATTACAAATGCCGGATGGACAAACAAGTTGATACGTATGGAATATTATTTTACCGATGGTAGAGTAATATTTCAAGGGAATGTTCATGCCCGCCAAAAAGGGAAAAAAGCCGACTATTTATTACATAGTTCGCCCAATCACCCCATAGCCATTGTTGAGGCAAAAGACAACACTAAGCCGTTAGGTGGAGGTATGCAGCAAGCTATGGAATATGCACAAATCCTTGATATTCCATTCGCCTATAGTTCTAATGGCGACGGTTTCTTAGAACATGACTTTCTTACTGGCAAAGAGCGAGAACTGACACTAGAAGATTTTCCATCACCTGAAAGCCTTTACAAACGTCTTGTTGAATTCAAAGGTTTCACCCCCAAAGAATTAATTACTATCTCGCAGCCTTTCTATTCAAGTCCATATACTTATGAGCCACGATATTATCAGCGTATCGCCATCAATCGTACAGTTGAAGCTATAGCAAAAGGACAAAATCGAGTACTGATTGTCATGGCAACCGGTACAGGTAAAACCATCACTGCCTTCCAAATCATTCATCGGTTACGTACTTCTGGTCTGAAGAAAAAAATACTATATTTGGCAGACAGAAATATTCTTATAGACCAAACTATGGTACAAGACTTTAAGCCATTTAAAAAAGTGATGACTAAGATGCAAAATGCTAAAATAGATTCGGCTTTTGAAGTTTACATGGCTTTGTACCATCAATTGATATCAAATGACGAGAATAAAGAAGATCCATTTAAGCAAGTACAATCTTCATTCTTCGATCTTATCATTGTGGACGAGTGTCACCGAGGCAGTGCAAAAGACGATTCTGCGTGGCGAAAAGTACTGGAATACTTCTCTTCCGCAACCCAAATTGGACTTACAGCAACTCCAAAGGCCGAAGATGGAGCGAATAATCTGGACTATTTTGGCGAACCTATATACATCTACTCATTATTACAAGGCATTCAAGATGGATTCCTTGCCCCTTATCGAGTTACCAACAGCTATATCAATATAGATATGCAAGGATATATGCCTGAAAAGGACGAAATGGACTTGCATAATCGATTAATAGAACAAAAATTCTATCAACGCAAAGATATTGGTAGAAATATCGCATTTGTAAAACGCCGGGAAGTCGTAGCGTATCGTATTACCAAAATGTTAAAACAAATCGGGCGCATGACAAAAACTATTGTTTTCTGTTCGGATATAGATGAAGCAGAAGTCATGCGTTCTTTGTTAGTGACAATGAATGCCGATCTTTGTCACAAGGATTCCCGTTATGTGATGCGTATAACAGGGGATGATAATGTGGGTAAAAAACAGTTGGATAACTTTATTGACGTTGACCAGCCTTACCCTACAATAGTTACCACTTCCGAATTGTTGGCAACAGGTGTAGACTGTAAAACCTGTGGTCTGATAGTTCTTGATAAAGAAATTGGTAGTATGACAGAGTTCAAACAGATTATTGGCCGTGGAACCAGATTACGTACAGATAAAGGTAAATGGCACTTAGAAATACTTGATTTTCGCAATGCCACAGCTAAATTCAAGGATCCGGCTTTTGATGGTGACCCTGAACCGCCCGTTACTCACCCAAAGCCTTATTCACCAGTGAGCACTCCTCCCAAAGTTGTACATGAACCACCTGTAGAATACAAAAAGGTTGAGAAATATTTAGTCAATGGTGAGGAAATCTGTATATCAACAGAAATCGTCTCCTTTTTAGGAGAAGACGGTAAAACCATGCGGACTGAAAGCATTACTGATTTCACGAAGAAACAAATACGCAAACGATATGCAACTCTTCATGATTTTATAAAGAATTGGACAGAAACGGAACGTAAAAAGGCTATAGTAGAAGAACTACAAGATTACCATGTATTGGTAGATGCCGTCCGTGCGAAGAATCCGGCATTAGCCGAAGCTGATATCTTCGATATAATTTGTCATATAGCTTATGATCAAACTCCATTAACAAGACGAGAACGTGCTAATAACGTGAAGAAGCGCAATTATTTTGCCAAATACGAAGGTAAAGCCCGTAAGGTACTGGAAGCTTTGCTCGAAAAATATGCAAACAATGGTATTCTTGATATTGAAGATGAAGATATCTTGGATAATGCTCCTTTCAACAAAATTGGTACACCGCCAAAGATAGTCAAACTATTTGGTGGCTTGTCTAATTTTGAAAAGGCTCTAAAAGAACTGGAAACAGAAATTTATAACGTAGCATAAAATAAAAATAAATATGGCTGTAAATAATATAGTAAAACGTCTACAGAATATCATGCGCCAAGATGCGGGTATCAATGGTGATGCTCAACGGATAGAACAAATGGTATGGATGTTTTTCTTAAAAGTATATGACACTCAAGAAGAAACATGGGAGTACAAGGCAAAGAAAGAGAAGCAAACATTTGAGTCCATAATACCCGATAAATTAAGATGGAGGAACTGGGCGGTTGATGAGAAAGACGGAAACGCCTTGACAGGAGAATCTTTACTGTTTTTCATTAACAACGAATTATTCCCAACATTAAAAGGATTGGATATTACACACGAAACGCCACGCTCAAAAGCTATTGTAAAAGAAGTTTTTGAAGACCTGAATCAATACATGAAAAATGGCGTACTGCTTCGCCAAGTTATAAACATCATCAATGAAATAGAATTTGATGATGCTGAAGACCGCCACATGTTTGGTGATATCTATGAAGGGATTTTGAAAGATTTGCAATCTGCCGGAAATGCCGGAGAGTTTTATACTCCACGGGCACTGACCGATTTCATCATTCAACAACTTAATCCACAATTGGGAGAAATTGTTGGAGACTTCACATCTGGTACAGGTGGCTTCCTTACTTCTGCACTCAATTATTTAGCTCCGCAGATACAGACTACAAATGATGGGCGTTTGTTTCAGCAATCCATTTTGGGACAAGAATGGAAACCATTACCTTATCTGCTTTCTATTACCAACCTGCTACTCCACAACATTGAAGCTCCTAACATACGGCATTGTGATTCTTTGGGTATAAAAATGTCAGACTTTAAAGAGTGTGACAAAGTAAATGTCATAGCCATGAATCCTCCTTACGGAGGTAGTACAGATATTGCAGCTAAGAGTAATTTTCCAATGGAGTTCCGAAGTAGCGAAACCTCCGACCTTTTTATGGTTTTGATTATGTATCGCCTAAAAGCGGATGGCCGTGCGGCTGTCATTGTACCTGATGGTTTCCTTTTTGGAGTAGATGGTGCTAAGCTTGCCATTAAGGCCAAAATGCTACGGGATTTTAATCTGCATACCATCATCCGTTTACCGGGAAGCATTTTTTCACCTTATACTTCCATCGCAACCAATGTGTTGTTCTTCAATAATGAAAAAGCAGAGGACAGTACTGACAACTACAAGACTAAAGAAACATGGTTCTATCGAATGGATATGCCGGAAGGATATAAACACTTCTCTAAAACTAAGCCAATGAGATTAGAGCATTGTCAACCTATCATGAAATGGTGGAACGATAGGAAAGAGATAATCACTGAAGACGGAAACGAAAAATCACGCTGTTTTACAGTGGAGGAGTTAATGGCATTGGATTGTAATTTCGATCAATGTAAGTTTCCGAAAGAAGAGGAAGAAATTCTTCCTCCAGCAGAATTGCTTGCTGACTATTTCAAAAAGCGTGCAGCTCTTGACCATGAGATAGACAAGACATTGTCCGAAATACAGAAGATTTTGGGTATAGAAATTAAGTTAGACTGATTTAGTACATGTTGAGTATCAATTTAATGGATAAATTATGAAAGATTTGACAGTCTCCGATATCGAGCGCCAGAATGTGCTGAACAATCGTTTTGCAGTTGATAGGATACAAAAACACCTTGATATAACGGGAATGCTATTTGATGGAGAGTATCGATTTACAAAAAAAATGGTTGCCGATTTCTATGAAGTAGATACGTCTACCATAGACCGTTATCTTTCGTTGAATAGTGATGAGCTAAAACATAATGGATATGTTTTATGTAAGGGTAAGTCACTGAAAGAGTTTAAATTGCACTTTGCTCACCTTATAAAAGAGGCGAGCAAAACCACTCAACTCGGTTTGTTCAGTTTCCGGGCATTTTTAAACATCGGCATGTTGTTAACGGAAAGTGAAAAAGCAAAAGCTGTACGTAGTATGATTTTAGATTTGGTAATAGCTACCATCAATGAAAAGACAGGTGGGGGAACAAAATTCATCAATCGTAGGGATGTACATTACATACCTGCTGCAATCACTGAAGAAAACTATCGCAAAAATCTTACTTCTGCAATCAATCAATGCGTAAACGGGCATCAAACCTATAAGTATGCACAAGTTACAGACCTTATTTACAAAGCAGTGTTCAAAGAGAACGCAAAAGAATATCGTGAAGTACTCAATTTAAATGCCAAGGACAATGTGCGCCATACGCTTTATGCAGAAGTATTACTTGTAATATCCTCTTTTGAAAATGGTGTGGGAGCTGTCATTCAGGAACAGTATAAGGCAAAACATAACGTTAAATTAACCATGGAAGAAGTCGAAGATATTGTCAATGAACTTGCTGAGCATCCTATGCAAAAGCCATATTTAAATGATGCACGAACAAAGATGGCTTCAAGAGATTATAGTTTCCGTGATGCTTATCATGGGAATATTGCTAATTATCTGAAAGCTGTAACACCCGAAGAGTTCGAACGTTTTATAGGCGACCAATCTATTGATTTTGACCACATTTTGGAAGAAAATAAAGATGTGCTTAAACGGTTAAAACAAGCAGAGGATGAGTGATGAAATAAAATACATCAATTATGATGAAACGTTGAATATTTATCATCGCATGATAGATGCCAGTGATGGTGGTTTTGAGGGTGTGCGTGATGAAGGTGGCATCCTTGCCACCTTTGATTTCATGCAAAATGATTTGTATTATCCATCTTTTGCGGATAAATTGTCGTACCTTGTTTTCAAGTTCTGCTCCGGTCATTATTTCAACGATGGGAACAAGCGCATTGCTCTTACTCTTGGAGCTTATTTCTTACATAAAAATGCCTATTACTGGCAGGCGTGTGTTTTCATGCGACAATTAGAGTCTATTGTTTATCACGTTGCTGCTTCCAATATAGATCAGGAATTATTGTTACGTATCGTGAATTGCTTCATGAACGGGCAAGATTATGATGAAGAATTGAAGATAGATATTGCTAATGCCATGAGTAAAGGAGAACTTGGAATAAAAGAAGAGGATTACGAATTATGAATGGGAAACAATTAAAAAACAGCATACTCCAATGGGCAATACAAGGCAAACTTGTACCTCAAGACCCAAATGACGAGCCAGCTTTCTTTCTGCTTGAAAAGATTCGAGCAGAAAAAGAACGTCTTGTGAAAGAGAAAAAAATCAAAAAAGATAAAAACGAATCTATTATCTTTCGTGGTGACGACAATTCCTATTATGAGAAGTTTCTTGCCACGGGGGAGGTAAAGTGTATTGATGAGGAGATTCCGTTTGAGATTCCGAAGGGGTGGGAATGGTGTAGATTGCGTGATGTTATAATGGGTACTAATGCTGGCAAAAGTCCTAACTGTGAAAAACGCCCAAAAAGAGGAGAAGAATGGGGTGTTCTAACCACCACTGCAATACAAGAGAATGATTTTTTGCCCAACGAAAACAAGGTGTTACCTCCAAACTACAGTGTTAATTCAGAACATAGTGTAAAATATGGAGATATACTTATTACAAGAGCAGGACCTGTAAATCGAACAGGAATTGTATGTTTGGTTGACAAAGAATGCGATAATCTTATTTTATCAGATAAAACTGTACGAATAGATTATTTTCGCAATTATTGTAATCCTACATTCATTGTTCTTGTGCTCAATAGTCCTGCTATTCATGAGCTTCTTATGAGCGTGACAGTTGGGATGGCTGCTTCGCAGGTGAATGTATCGCAAGGTAATATTCAAAACACACTCATCCCTTTTCCTGGTATAAAGGAGCAAAATCGTATAGCGGTAAAAATAACAAATCTTTTGCCAATTATCGAAAGATACAATTCTGAACAAGAACAGTTAGAAGAACTAAACGCTCAATTACCCAGCTCTCTAAAAAAATCCCTTCTCCAAGAAGCCATACAAGGTAAGCTTGTGCCACAGATAGAGTCGGAAGGAACTGCTGGTGAGTTGCTTTCTACGATACGCAAAGAGAAAGAAAATCTTGTAAAGCAGGGTAAACTGAAAAAGTCCTCTTTGTCTGATTCCTTCATCTTCAAAGGTGACGATAACAAGTATTATGAGCAGATAGGTTCTGAAGTTGCTGATATAACAGATGATATTCCTTTTGAAATACCTATTAATTGGACTTGGGTTAGATTAAAAGACCTTTGTACGATTAATACTGGAGTAACTTTCAAAAAGGAAGAAATAAGTTCCGACAACAAAGGAATACGTGTGCTTCGTGGTGGTAATATTCAGCGATTTCAACTGTGTATTAAGCCTGACGATTTGTTTATACCTGAAGAAAAGGTCAAAAAAAGTATATTACTGAAACAGAATGATATTGTCACACCAGCAGTTACAAGTTTGGAAAATATAGGTAAAATGGCTCGGATTGAAATGGATATGTGCAACACGACTGTCGGTGGTTTTGTTTTCATCATTCGCCCATTCGGAGCATCTGTTTACTTTTCAAAATATCTTCTTACTTTTATGAGTTCTCCAACTGCTATTGAGTATATGAAGTCTATAACCAATAAGTCGGGACAGGCCTTTTACAATATTGGAAAAGAACGATTAATGAATGCGTTAGTGCCAGTTCCACCGTTGGCTGAACAAGGGCGAATAGACCGCCAAATTACAGACGTTTTTAGTAGGATTAAGGCGTAATTACGTCTTAATCCTACTGTTAATCTCACTAATTTTATTTGCTATTCTTATTTGTTCCTTATAAGGAGGAATGCCTATAAGCAGTGAGTTAAATATCTCTTTATTAAGATGAGGGATAGCTGCGCCACGCTTTGATTTGCGTAGTAAATCCTTGTAAAACAGTATAAAATTCAAAACATACGGTAAATACATAGCTGAGTTTATCCAAAGTTGCTTGAATGTACTTCCCATATATCCATCACAAGGAACAGCAAATACTTCACCGGAATTCTCTCCGTCTACAAGAATAATATTGTCTCCTTTATGAACCAATTTTCCTTTGTTAAGATACTCTCCAGAAGATTTTCCTCTTAGAAATTTAACATCTAAGCAAATATACTTATCTTCTCGTTTTTCTCCATCGGTTAACTGGCAAATATCCCTAAGTTTAAGGATTGCCCATGATTCTGGGAATGTGTAATCTGTATCTAATTCACTGGTAGTATTTCCTATCTGCTCATAATACTTGCTAATTGCTTAATCTTTGAGATAATTCGGCTTTGCTCCATCAGAGGCGGAATAGGGACTAGATAATTTTTTACTGTAGCAGTTGCAAGCTCTTTTTGTTTTGTACTACCATCCGATTTCTCTTCAATTACAGATTGTACCGTATTACTTGTAAAATAGTAATAAAGGTATTGAGGCAGAACAAACTTTTTCATTACTCGTATAACAGTAACGTGGCTATCAGCAACAGCCAATTCATAAGGATTCAATGTTTGCCAATAAATAGCTATTCGCCCTAATGTTCCCAATCCGGTAGAGTTCCACATTAAATCTCCGTTCTGCAAAATTCGTTCTTCACCATACGATGATAAAGTATCTGGATCTATGAATTGAGCTTTATCTATTGAAAAACCACTCCATTGATTACACTTTTGTGCTACAACAGGGTATTTCTTTATCAGAGAGTACTTAGGAGACTTACCTCTTTGGATGTAAGAGCATATATCATTAAGTCTTACCCAACTCCAACTATCAGGAATTTCAAATGGAATCTCGCCAGTAATATCCATTTTTGTATTTTCATTCTTCTCGAAGTACTTGTTATCGTCACCTTTGAAGATGAAGGAATCAGACAAAGAGGACTTTTTCAGTTTACCCTGCTTTACAAGATTTTCTTTCTCTTTGCGTATCGTAGAAAGCAACTCACCAGCAGTTCCTTCCGACTCTATCTGTGGCACAAGCTTACCTTGTATGGCTTCTTGGAGAAGGGATTTTTTTAGAGAGCTGGGTAATTGAGCGTTTAGTTCTTCTAACTGTTCTTGTTCAGAATTGTATCTTTCGATAATTGGCAAAAGATTTGTTATTTTTACCGCTATACGATTTTGCTCCTTTATACCAGGAAAAGGGATGAGTGTGTTTTGAATATTACCTTGCGATACATTCACCTGCGAAGCAGCCATCCCAACTGTCACGCTCATAAGAAGCTCATGAATAGCAGGACTATTGAGCACAAGAACAATGAATGTAGGATTACAATAATTGCGAAAATAATCTATTCGTACAGTTTTATCTGATAAAATAAGATTATCGCATTCTTTGTCAACCAAACATACAATTCCTGTTCGATTTACAGGTCCTGCTCTTGTAATAAGTATATCTCCATATTTTACACTATGTTCTGAATTAACACTGTAGTTTGGAGGTAACACCTTGTTTTCGTTGGGCAAAAAATCATTCTCTTGTATTGCAGTGGTGGTTAGAACACCCCATTCTTCTCCTCTTTTTGGGCGTTTTTCACAGTTAGGACTTTTGCCAGCATTAGTACCCATTATAACATCACGCAATCTACACCATTCCCACCCCTTCGGAATCTCAAACGGAATCTCCTCATCAATACACTTTACCTCCCCCGTGGCAAGAAACTTCTCATAATAGGAACTAATACTACTTAAATGAACTATATTATTAGTGACAACATATTGTTTCACTAATATAAATAGCTATGATAGAAAAGTTTGAAACCTATCTTAAACAAGGAAACATGGCAGAGAATACCATATCGGCATATCGATATGCAGTAAACGATTTCTATTCTCACCATAAGGACTTGAACAAAAAAAATCTATTAGTTTACAAAACTTATTTGATTGAAACATTTAAACCTAAAACCGTAAATCTACGTATTCAGGCTCTAAACAAGTATTTGGAATTTGTGAATAAACCACGTTTACGGTTGAAATCTATTAAAGTTCAACAACGCTCTTATTTAGAAAATGTAATCAGTAATGCTGACTACATTTTTCTCAAAAACAAACTACGAAAAGAAAACAACCAAGAATGGTATTTCGTAGTTCGTTTCCTTGCTGCAACAGGTGCAAGAGTCAGCGAATTAGTTCAGATAAAAATAGAACATATAGACATAGGTTACTTTGATATTTATACCAAAGGTGGAAAGATACGCCGGCTTTTCATTCCGAAGAAACTGAGAGAAGAGACAAATACGTGGCTTGTATCTACCAATAGAGAAAGCGGTTATCTGTTTTTGAATCGCTTCGGAGAACGAATCACTACCAGAGGAATCTCCCAGCAACTTAAAAACTTTGCCCAAAAATATAGAATGAATTCTAAAGTCATTTATCCCCATTCTTTTCGGCATCGCTTTGCCAAAAACTTCTTGGAAAAATTCAACGATATCTCATTGTTGGCAGACCTTATGGGGCATGAGAGCATAGAAACTACAAGAATATATTTACGTCGTACTGCATTGGAACAACAAGAAATCGTAGATAAAGTTATTACTTGGTAAATATCAAGAGATAGAAATCATCAATTATGAATTGATTTCTATCTCTTACACTATCTAATTGATAAACAGATTATATCGGAATGGGAACAGGCAAGGCATAAATAGCTATTACACAAGCAATTATAAAGATTAATGAAGTTGAATCGGGAAAATAACAGGGACATTGGTTGTTCCTTATAGACAACCACTTCTTAATACCTTAGTAATATAAATAACAGAGCATAAATCTTATAGTATCTTTTTTGATAAATGCACTAATTACTAAGAAATTAAAAGTACAATAACCGTTCGGTTGATTGAGCACAATGGAAATAAATTTAGTTCATTAAAATTATCAACGAATTAAACCTTAATAAGCAAATCCAAGTAGAACAGCGCAAACGGCACGGGCTATGTTAAGCCTCATACTTGGATGGATAACGATCTGAAAACCTTACTACTTCCTAAATCCACTTTTCTTTGCGTTTTACCTTTTTGTTCATTGACCTCGTCCGGGCACTGCAAACGCTTTATTAATAAGCCATTCAATGCCATTTTCCCCTTTTTATTCGTTTATTCCAGAGATTTTTTTGTAACTTTGGGTGCTGAGAGCATAAGCCGCTTCATTCAGATTTATAAAATCCAATACCTGACAAGACATGCCACGAATTAAAGAAGGATTCAAAGGAGAACGTGCTATTGTATTGCCGGATTTCCTGATCGAAGAGCTAAAACGAGACCCCTTGGGCCGGGAACTCCATATCACTGATATTGGTTATTACCCGCATGCCAGTTTTCATTATCGCGAGCGAAATGCCGAAGAAGTGAACGAGTTTGTTCTCATCTACTGCGTAGAAGGAGAAGGCTGGTTTGAGTTGGATCATCAACGATACAAAATCACCTCTAATCAATTCTTTATTCTTCCCAAACACCAGGCTCACGCTTATGGTAGTAATGCCACCAATCCATGGACAATTTATTGGATACATTTTGATGGGGATAAAGCAGCATTCTTTAGTGCAGGTTTTGACCGTCCACGTAATATTACTCCCGAAGCACACTCCCGTATCAAAGAACGACTGACACTTTTTGAAGAAATTTATTCTTCCATCAGTTCCGGATACAACAAGAATTATATGTTGTACGCCACCACCAGCCTGTTTCATTTTCTGGGTTCCATGAAATTTATCGGAGAGTACCGCGACTGTGGTTCTATGAACAACTCACGTAAAGACGTAGTACAGCTTGCCATTCATTATATGAAAGAAAACCTGAATAAGAAAATCCGTCTTACGGATATTGCCCGCGAAGTGAAGCTGTCTGCCTCTTACTTTTCGAACCTGTTTGAAGAAAAAACCGGATCTTCACCTCTGCGATACCTGAATTACCTTAGAATACAGGAGGCATGCCATTATCTGGACTTCACTGATATGAAAATCAGTCAGATAAGTCCGTTAGTAGGTTACGAAGATTCTCTTTATTTTTCCAGGTTATTTACCAAAACAATGGGGATTCCACCTTCAGAGTACAAAGCTAAGAAAAAGGGATAGTTATGAATACACTTCCCGGTCATCTATATCAAATTTATATATAGTTCGCTGATTATACGCTCGTCCCGAGGGCAACAAACAAGAGGGAAAATGAGAGTGTGAAGGTGTATCGGGAAAAAACTGAGTTTCCAGGCATACCGCTGTATCGGGAAGTTTATAATAACCTGCCGTGTAGAGCAGTACTCCGGGTAAATCAGTTGTTACAGTCAAACGCCGTTTAGATATGGGTTCGCAGAGACAGGCAGCTTGCAGCATATCGCAGGAAGGATGTTCCTTTAATACATAACAATGATTATATCCTCTATTATTGTGTAATTGCCGGTTATCAGCATAGAGTTCCTGCCCAATCTGTTTACAATGTGTAAAATCAAAAGGAGTATTTGTCACTGGTATTATTTTACCTGTAGGAATAAACGCAGGTGTTGTATCCAGTATTCTCCCGGCAGGAATAGTCAAAAGATGCGAAGTAACCTTCTCCCTTGTACCACTAAGATTAAAATAAGCATGATTTGTCATATTCAGATAAGTAGTCTTATCCGCCTTTCCGAAATAGCTAACCGTCAGCTCATTGTACTCATCCCAGCAATAATCCACCACCACATCAAGGTTTCCGGGATAACCGCCTTCACCATCAGGTGAAGTGAGTATAAAACGAACTCCATTGGGTAATTCCTCCCACTGCCACAGTTTCTGATCGAATCCGGTGGTCCCTCCGTGATTGGTATTACACCCATCATTTGTTTCCAGCTGATAAGTAATATCATCTATAACAAATGAAGCATTTGCTATCCGGTTGGCAAAACGTCCTATCGTAGCCCCCATATAATAAGTATCAGACAAATACTCTTCCAGCGTATCATAACCTACTATCACATTGGTCAGATGTCCGTTAGTATCAGGTACTGCTGCTGTTATCCATCTGGCCCCCCAATTCGTAAACTCAACATAAGCTCCGGCCCCATTGACCACTTTAAATAAAAAAACAGGTTCACCCGTCGCCGTATAAGCTGCTATTTCATGCGTTACTTTCATAAACAAAATATTAAAAAAAGAAGAGAGAAGGAAAGAGAGGGGAGAAGGATCTGCGCTGTTACTGTACAGTCTCATCCCTCTCTGAGGAAGTATCTTTCTGAAAGGAGAAGTATATTAACACAGCGCAGATCCTTCTCCCCTCTCCATTCTCCATTCTCCCTTCTAAATAAGGCCTCTATGACTCTGCCCTCCCTGGTGGTTAATGTCCAGTTCTATGACTTTGTCCAGAAATTTAATTGCTTTGGATGTTTCATTCAATCCTAAATAACCCAATCCCATCACATAATTACAATGAATACGATTACGCTTGTTCAAATCATCTTCCCAGATAGCCAGATCCGGCAACGAAACAGCAAAGTAATCTATGCGACACGTATCAAAGAGGTGTTTTTCACCATGCTTAATCAACTTATTAAAACAACTACGCGCTTTATCTTCATCACCTAATGCTCTCCATGCCAATCCCTGATAGAATATTTTATCCGGCTGCTGATCATTATAATAAAAAGCCTGTTGTGGTTCCGGGGAGCCAATCGTTGCTTTCTCAAAACAAGCTTTGGAGTTCTCCTCATCACCCAGCCCGCGGTAGGCTTCACCTTTATAATACCAGATATCATTTTCCTCTGCATTTGCTAGCTTACCTTCTCCCAGATTATAAGGATAGTTTTCAGTCTCTTTCAGCAGGGCCAATGCATCTGCATAACGTTGTTCACGCAAAGCTATTCTGGCAAGTTCTACCCGGCAAAGTACATATTGTCCCGTAATTTTTCCTTCTCCTCCTTCCCAAGGATGGAATTTACGACTTTCTATCAATGCTTTAGCCTCAGCATAACGTCCCAGTTGATTGTAAAGAGTGATACGCTCAATAGATAAATCATCCCTTTCTTCTGTTTCAGGCAAATGAGCCTCCAAAAATGCAAGACGCTGTTCGTGCGAGTATCCCAAACGTTTATATAACTGGTCCAGTTCCATCAGAATGCGCGAATCGTGTTCATCCAACTGAAATGCCTTTTCCAAAGCATCCAGTGCTTTTGCTTTATCATTCTGCTTATTATAATAGGCCAATGACAGATTACGCCACACTGTAGGAAAGTCCGGAGCAATAGCAACAGAAGTCTCCCAGCAACTAATGGCGTTCTCATACTGCCGGGCAGCATACCAGAAGTTTCCTAAACTATAAGCTGCCTTAGCTCCCTGACTATTCAAAGCCAATGCATTTTGCAAAATCACTACTTCCTCGATACGGTTCGGGAAGCAATAAGAATGATCGTCTTGTTCTGCTTTCCGATAGCAATCCAATGCTTTATTGTTATCTCCCTGGCAAGCATAGAAATAGCCAAGAGCATAGTGAATCATAGGATATACCTTGCCGGCTCCAGCAACATAACTTTGTAAAAACAAGATGGCTTCTTCATACAAGCCTGCCCCCGCAAAGTCAAGCGCATATTCAATATAAGCATGTTCCCACTGTCGCATCAGTTCCTTCATTTCCATCAGTGAGTTCTCGTCTTTAGTCAACAGATAATACTCAAAACGGCATCCCATATTGAAACGGTCTATCTTCAAAGACTCCTCTATCAGGCTTAAAGCCTCCTCTTTACAGTTCAGCTTACGCAGAATCGAAGCTTTCAGCTGACGTGCTTTATGATTATGCCAGTTACGGATAAGAGAACGGTCTACTTTATCCAAAGCACTCTCATATTTACCCTTTGCCGTATCTATTTGTGCAAGTCCATAATAGGCAGCATCCTGCCAGGCGGCATTCCATGCCGATTTGAAGAATGCATCATAAGCTTCATCCGCTTTACCCTGCATCTTACAACTCCACCCTAAGTTATAGGATGGTTCTCCATCATACGGATTCGGATTACGTTCTGTCAAAGTAGCTACAGCCGTACGGAAATATCCTTCAGCTGCGGCAAACTGCCCTTTACGCATTAACAGCAAACCAATAGCGTTATTGCAACGCACATTACCCGGTTCACGACGTAAAGCTTCCTGATAGTAGTCCATTGGATTATAAGTAGCATGGCGATATTGTTCCAAATGAAGTCCGGTCAGGAACAACTGTTCGATAGAAGCAATATCTTTAGGATCTTTCGCTGCTTTGGCAGGGTCGGGCATCGGTTTTATTTCCGGTTTATCAGCCTGATAAGTAAGCATTACTTTCCCCTCGCAATCTCTGATTTCTATCCGGATATCTTCTTCCTTTAACCCAGTTGCCGGGAAAGTAACAGTAAACGGATCTGCCGGAGAAATCTGAATTATCTTATCCAGCAATATCTTACCTTGAATATCCTTTGCCAACAGATGTACATCTTTATTCACTCCTGTGGTATAAAGTATGAGATGAGCGTTATCCTCTTTTAGCTCTACATTCAACAGAACATCTTTGGTAGCATTCTTCACATAGCCCACTTCACTGTAAGGCATGAAATACTGTACCCACGATTTTTCTTCATAAGGTTGCAACCATGAGAAGTCCGGCTGATTATCCGTATACATACCTGTCATCAGTTCAATATAAGGTCCGTCCTCATCAGTCAGGTTCCTGTCCCAAGCCTTCCCAAAATCTCCATTACCCCAGGTCCATTGTTTCTTACCCGGAGATACATGATGATCGGCTACATGCAATAAACCACCCTGAACATCGGCCTCATAACCACCCACAAAATCATATTTCGACTGAATGGCCATATAAGAAGTAGGAACGGGAATATTCTTGTATTTTGAAATGTCCACTCCCGCTGAATAGTCTTGCTTATAATAAACTCCGGTAGCTATAGGAAAGGACGACACATCGCGCTTACCATGATCAAACACCGCATTTACATCGGGTGGAAATACCGAATGATAGTGGTCATTCACCACCACAGCCGGGTTAGCCCACCACAAGAATGTCTGGGGGAAAGCTGTACGATTGTAAATCTTCACATTGATTTCAATATACGCTTTACCCGGATAGAGGGTAAAGCCCTGCATCCCTTTGGTACGGAACATGCGTTCCACTTCATTACACCAGATTGTCTTACTACCGTCCGCATTCTCTTCTATAGAAAAATCAGTAGGAAGGAAAGTGGAGGGGCGATGGTGCTGAGGCCAGTTAAATTCAATTCCACCCGAAATCCATGGACCGGTAAGCCCTACCAAAGCAGGTTTCACCACCTGATTGTAATACACAAAATGGCGTTGTTTCACTTTATCATAAGCCATGTGTATGCGTCCACCCAGTTCCGGCAATATCATAACCTTGATATACTCATTCTCTATAAAAAGAGCATGATACTTCTTATCAACTTTATTATCGGATATTTTTTCTACTACAGGATAAGGGTATACAGAACCACTACTACCTTGATACACTCGCTTCTCCAAGAAAATGGGATTCTTCTCTTCCTTCCCTATTTCATAGGTAGGAAGCAAAATGTCTTCTTCCCAGGCACGTACCTCACTGGTATGTACCGTACTTTGAATTAAATATTGGGTTATTTTTTCCATTTTATATAACAACTATTTTATTAATTCTTTTTCTAATTCTTCCAGACTCTTACCTTTGGTCTCAGGCAGGCAGAACACAACAAAAATACCCCCGGCAAGACAGATGATGCCATAAAGCCAGAAGGTTCCGGCAGCTCCCAATCCGCTATTCAGTACCGGGAAAGTATATGTAAGAATAAAACAAGCCCCCCACAGAGCAAAAGTGCAGACTGACATAGCTACCCCCCGAACCCGGTTGGGGAAAATTTCAGAAATAATCACCCACATCGTTGTTGCCAGTGTCATCGCATAACATGCAATAGCCATCACTACAATAACGAGCAGTACAATACCGGTAATATGAAAATAATAGGCTGCACCCATAAAAGCATAAATCACAGTCAAACCGAATGAGCCTATCAGGGTAAGTGCCTTACGCCCCCAACGATCCACCACAAACATAGCCAGAATTGTAAATATCACATTAGTGATTCCGGTCACCACAATATTCATCAACACGTCCGAAACGCCATATCCGGCGGCCATGAATATCTCCTGTGCATAGTTGAATATCACATTAATACCGCACCACTGCTGCAAAACAGCCATCACGACACCAATAATCAGCACTTTGCGCATTGCCGGACGCAACAATTGCTTAAAACCTCCTTGTTGTTCGCTATCCGAAGAAGCCATAGCAATCGCTTCCAGTTCCTGACGAGCGTAATCACGCCCACCCATACGGCTGAAGACTTTAAAAGCAGCCTCTTTGTGGCCGGAAGATGCGAGCCAACGAGGGCTCTCAGGAAGTATAAAACTAAAAATAAAAAACAATGCCGCAGGAACTGTCATAGCCCAGAACATCCAACGCCAACCCATTTGCCCATTCCATGACTCACGTATCATCTCATAAGTCGCTCCTATAGCCACCGGTTCTGCAATCTGCCAATTTACTATCTGAGAAGCAAGAATGCCTAATACAACCGTCAACTGATTAATGGAAACAAAACGTCCGCGCAAATGAGCCGGAGCAATCTCAGCAATATACATAGGTGACAAGCTGGAAGCTATACCAATAGCAAACCCACCTATCAATCTGAAAATATTGAAAAAAGTAAAGGAGTGGGCAGCACCTGTACCAATAGCCGTACAGATAAAAAGTCCTGCTGCCAATGTAAGAATAGGCTTCCTTCCAAAACGGTCACTCATCTTTCCGGCACTCAGTGCACCCACCAGGCAACCTATCAGTGCACTACTCATTGCCCAGCCCTGTAAGACCGGACTATCCGCAATTTGAAAATATTGTTCGTAGAAAGGTTTGGCTCCCCCTATCACTACCCAGTCATAACCGAAAAGGAAACCTCCCATAGCCGATATTAAAGCTATCAGGAACAGATAAAGATTTGATTGTGTTTTCATTAGGATCATACAAATATTAATCATTAATTTGATGACCGCAAAGTAACCGGGATTTAGCCTATAAAGAAATAGAGAGAATTACTTAAAGTATGGACAATTTTACTTTTCCGGTTCAATCCCCTTTCCGCTTACATTCTTTTCGGAATTCATTGGGTGTTTTACCAAACTGCTTCTGAAACTGCTGAATAAAATTGCTTGTAGAGTTTATGCCTACCAGTATACTCACCTCATTCACCTGGCAATCTTCCTGTGAAAGAATAGTTGCCGCACGATTTAAACGAACAAAGCGGATAAACTCTACAGGACTCATATTCACAATTCCTTTCAGTTTCTTGCTGAAGTTTGAATGGCTCATGCACATTTTAGTAGTCAGTACTTCTACATTAAAAGCAGGATCGGATATATTCGCATTCACGATATCTACTACCTGATTCACAAAATTCTCATCAGCCTTATTAATCTCTACCTGACCGATAGGTACCAATGGTTTAGAGCTCTGCAAGCTGATATCCCGGTTTTTATTTATTATTAGGCTCTTTAGTAAAGCCGATAAATAGTTCAGATTAAATGGCTTTTCAATGTATGCATCTGCCCCGGCTTCCAACCCTTGAATCTTTGTACTGACATCATTTTTTGACGTTAACAACACTACCAGTATATGGCTGGTGTTTACTTCCGATTTCAAATTACGGCACAAAGACAATCCATCCATATTAGGCATGATAATATCACTCAATACAATATCCACCTTATTATGCTCTATCACATTCAGAGCCTGTACTCCGTCCGAAGCTGTCAGGATGGTATACTCCTCATATAGCTGTTCTGATAAGAAATCCACCACATCCGGATGATCATCCACGATCAGTAAAGTCACTCTTATACTGTTTCGGTTCAGCTGAATCTGCCCGTTGCTCATTTCAACAGCCTGTACGTTCTCCGTTATTTTCTGACGAACGGGAAGTTTCAGCACAAAACAGTTCAAACCTTCCATCTCCTGATAGGTTAAAGTACCCCGATGTTGTTCCACCAGGCTCCGGCAAAGCGAAAGTCCGATACCTACGCCTATATTCTCCTTACTGTTTTCTGCCCTGACAAAAGGTTCAAAGATTGCCTCATGCATATCTTTTGATACCAGCAAGCCATCGTTTATGATCTCAAGTATCAAAAACTCATCATCACGGCTCACCCGCACAGTAATACGCGTATCACTATACTTGATCGCATTAAAGATTAAGTTATTCATTATCTTATCAACCGCATCCTTATCTGCAATGACACATATATCCGGGGCCACGCGGTCCGCTATCACCTCAAACGTTTTATTCCGTTCCGAAAGCAACACAGAGAACCGCTCTTTCAAAGATTCAATCAGATGCAAAGCTTTAATTTCTGAGAAAATCAACGGCTTATTCATATTTTCGGCAGCCTTAAAGTCCAGTAACTGATTGACCAGATTCAACAGTTGTTCCACATTCTGCTTTATCAATCCCAGGTAACGTTGTACATTCTTCGGGAAAAGTACAGACTCCTGTATTACCAGATCCAACGGGCCGTTAATCAGCGTCAACGGAGTACGTATCTCATGCGTAATATTCGTAAAGAACGCTACTTTCGACTCGTAAAGCTCCTTCTCTTTTTCGATTGTATAGATGAGATTCTTTTCCTCATTTCTACGGGCTATCCTTTTCAGATATGTACGAATCCAATAGAAAAGTAATGAAAGTACTACCAGCACATAGATTACATAAGCCATAGGAGATGCCCACCACGGTGGCAATACATCAATGATCAACACCTTTTCAGTTTCATCCCATACCCCCATGTTATTGGCTCCCTTCACATGAAGCACATATTTTCCGGTAGTAAGTCCAGCATAAGAAATCACATTCTTATCCGTATAAATCCAATCATTGTCTACATTACTCATACGATAAGCATAGCGATTTGCCCCAGGAGAAGCAAAACTCAATGCAACAAAACGGATACTGATATTTCGTTCATCATAGTTAAGTGTGATCTTATAGTCCTTTTCATACTGGTTAATAACATTGGGAAGAAGATTCTTGCCATTCACCAGAAAATCGGTAAAATAGACAGAAGGGATTAAATCATTTCTCACAAACTGCCCCGGATTAAACGAAACCAATCCATGCATCGTTCCCATAAAAATGGTACCTTTATCTGTCATCGCCACTGAGTTATAGTTGAATCTGGAGACACTCAAACCGTCTTTCTTATCAAAAACCTGTACATCCTTAGTATCCGGTTCCAACCGCACAAGTCCGTGATTTGTTCCAAACCAGATATTTCCATGGGCATCTTCCACTGCTCTGTAAACAATATCATCCGGAAGTCCCTCAGCAAGCGAATAAGCTTGAAAAGCCCCGTTCTGAAAACAGCAAATGCCACCACGATCCGTACTGACCCAGATACGTCCTTTACTATCTTCCAAAATACTGCTGACCGAATTCGAACTGATAGACCCAGGTTTACCGTCAGCAAGATATTGCTTCGATTTACGGGAATGGATATTATATTTGTATAATCCATTACCCATCGCCGCAATCCAGATATTCCCCTGGCTATCCTCCATAATATCTTGTATGTAGCCGTTTCCGAATTCTGTTACTCTCTCAAAACGCATCGTCCCTTTCTGCGCCCTGTATACTCCTCCTCCATCACTGATCCAGATGGTACCCGTGTGATCTTCACAAAAGGCATAGATACTTTCTTCTCTCAAGCCCAGTTCAAAACTTGAATAGTGTGTTATCTTCATGGAAGGAGATATAATATCCAACCCATTCTTAAAATAACCAATCCAGATATTCCCGTTGATTTTTCGTATATAAGTGATGGGAGCTGTATGACGTGCACTAATCCTGCTAAACTCCGATGTCTTCTTATCAAAAACCGAACAGCCTTCATCTTCTGTTCCCACCCAAAGTTTCTGCATATCGGCATCCCAATACAAACCATGAATCCACTGGCTTTGTACGCTCTGCGGATGATCATTCGGTATATAAACCGTAAAGTTCCCGGCACTACGACTCTGATAATTCAGCCCTCCGTACAGGGTACCAACCCAGATACCTTTCTCTTTATCAATATACATATCAGTAACTGTATTACAGCTAAGCGAGTGTGAATCAAAAGAATCGTTCCTAAATACAGTACAATTTTCAGTCAACAAATTATAGATATACACCCCATTATTTGTACCGACCCATAGTTCTTCATCCTTTGGCATCATCAAACAGCGGATCATCACATTGTCTACTTCCGGAAAGTCATGCAGAGCCAGAGTCCCTGTCTCCTTATTATACCTCAGTAATCTCCCCTCGTGTAAAGCAACAAATAAAGATTCTTTGCAGGACAGCATTGCATACACTCCTTTCCCCCGGAATACCCCGGTTTCTTCCAGTACTTGTACAAAATCATCTTTCGTTTTGTCATACCGGCAAATTCCCTGGTCAATACATCCAACCCAGACAGCACCCTGTCCGTCCACTGTCAATGACAATGGTCCTCCTTTTTCAAACACAGTGTGCCCTAAATTTGAATAAAGTTTATATGCTTTTGTCTGTACATTCACTTTCAGTATGCCACAAGAAGGTAGAACAATCCACATATTCCCCTCCTTGTCAGCTACGATATTTGAAACCCAGTTATATAGAAAACCTGCGTCCTGAAGATTCAGCCAACGTTCCAGATAAGTAAAAGTCTCCACCACCGGATCATAGATAAAAACACCTTCATCCGTGCCTACCCACAATAGCCGGTTCATGTCTTCACACAAAGCAGCCGTATTGTTATTGCGCTTATTCGCTATCGAGTCATAACAATCCAATACCTTAAACTCACACCCGTCATAGCGGTTCAGTTTATTACGCGTACTGATCCACATATATCCGTAGCTATCCTGCAATATAGCCTTTACTTCACTATGTGACAAACCGTCTTCATTATTCAAACGGGTAAAATGAACCTGTCCCAATAATGACCAAACTGATAGATTAAGAAAAAGGATCAGACACAAAGTTGCTTTCATAGTTACATGTATATGAATGCAAAAATAGCTATTAAGTATCAGAAAATGTCTTTTTCCTGATATAAACACCGAAAAATATAAAATTTCGATACTAAAATATAATATATTCACTAAAAAAGGCACTTACATCCCACAAAATCAAAATCTGATACTTTTTCATTTTTATCGCATATCCATTGCAAAACCGCTCCCTTATATTTGTACCATGAGCAATAACCTTTAATTATTTTAATACTATGCTGAAGATCAAAGAAGGATTCAAAGGTGAACGACTGATAAGTCTTCCCTCATTCGTAATTGAAGAGTTCAAGAACGACGAATTAGGTAAGGAGTTGTATTTCTCCAATATGGGTTATTTTCCAAATGCCGAATATCATTACTGTCGTAGAGAGTCGGGAAACTCTACCGATTACATTCTGATATATTGTGTAAAAGGCGAAGGATGGCTCGAATACAATGGCAAAAAGTCAAAAGTGACAGAAGATCAATTCTTTATTATCCCTCAGGGAACTCCGCACGCTTATGGAAGCAGTAAAGGGAAACCATGGTCTATTTACTGGATTCACTTCAACGGTAAAAAAGCAGGGTATTTCAGCAAAGGATTCGATATACCTCAAGACATGCCTTATAATTCACAGTCGAGATTTAAAAATAAGATAGACATGTTTGAAGAAATATTCGATACATTACAACAAGAAAGCAGCACCGAACAGATGTCATATGCAACCAGTGTATTTTTCCATTTTCTGGGCATCATCAGATGTTCCAATCAGAATAAAAAGGAATCAGAAACCATTAGAGAAAGTAATATCATTGATACTTCCTTAAAATTTATGCGGGAAAATCTGCATAAACATCTTTCCCTAAAAAATATGGCAGAGCATGTAAACCTCTCCGTATCCTATTTCTCCAGAATATTCATAGCCCAGATCGGTACTTCTCCTTCCAAGTATCTGGCACAACTCCGTATGGAGAAAGCCTGCCATTATCTGGAAGAGACAGAAATGAAAGTCAATCAAATCAGCCCATTAGTAGGATTTGATGACCCGCTTTATTTTTCAAGACTATTTACTAATTATCTGAAATTATCTCCCACGCAGTATAGAGAGAATAAGAATAGAACCATATATTTCAGAACTACAGTACAAACATCCCATCATATTATGGCGGTATAGATATTTCGAGTACCGGGTTACGCGGATCTTTATAAAATGTGTAATCCGGTTTGACCATCCACGTTACCAGAATCTTTATTCTAAGACATATCATTCAATCTCACTGGAATCCACCAGAATAAATAAAGAGTTAATATAGCTAATATATTAGTTACTTTACTTGTTACTGTCCATACATTCATATACATTTGTAATCTGGATACTATAATAATAGTCCTCATCCTGGGCTATATCAATAAATCAGTAATTTTATGAAAGCAGCAGATTGGATAGAACATCTTAATTTACGTCGCCACCCGGAGGGAGGGTATTACAGAGAAATTTTCCGAACCGGAAAAATGGTAGATGGCAACAAACCCGCTATGACTTCCATATATTATTTATTAGAGAATAATGAAATATCAGCATTTCATAGACTTTCTTCGCCGGAAGTATGGTACTATCATGCCGGTTACCCATTAATGTTATATGTAATCCACCCTGACGGAAGATTAGTCACTCATTTGATGAATACCGATATTTCAGGTGAACAGCAAGTAGCCATCGAGCCCGGATGTTGGTTTGCCGCTGAACTGCCTTCACATTTCGGATATGCATTGGTTAGTTGTGCGGTTGCTCCTGCCTTTACTTTCGATAATTTCGAGTTAGGTACATTTGATGAATTATCTAAGCTTTTTCCGGAGCACGAAGAGGTACTAAGACGATTGTGTCAATAGTAATGGTTCTACTATTTACGATGATTTTCAAAGTCATACAAATAGGATATATATGTTGTTATTAATAAAAAGCTTCATTAATATATAGTAAGTATCCGATAAACAATGGGTAGTTTATCGGATACTTACAGTTTTTAGCTACTAAGGTTATTAATAACAGTACCCAAAGAGGAGTCATACAAACTATCCTCTTTGGGTGTTTTAGAGATTTCCATCAAATAATATAAATTTGAACAACCCATTTATTGTGGTTCTATCACCTTAACCTACTTTTTTGCAGTTATCTGAAACAATATTTTAATCCAATAACAGCATTTATTTGCAGAATTTTTATGTTCTTTTTGCTTTGCAACATCCATTGACTGTTTTTATTCTTTAGAACAACTCCCAATATACCGGCATCCAGTCCTATTCCCCATTGAGGGGTGAAATAATAATCCAGTCCAACCGTAACATTACCTCCCGCACCTGACAAATTTGCACGCTCGACGCTATTAATATATCTGCTTTTATTACTATATAAGGTATATCCTATCCCTGCTTCATAATGTGCATTAACTCCGCTGAAAAGTGTTTCTTCTTGTCGATAGGAAATTTGTGGAGCCAAGTAAATCAGTAGTATGTCTTCATGTATATTTTGCTCATACACATTTTCTACATGATACTTATCCTTATACCGATAACCGGAAAACAGAATTCCATATCCCCATTCGGCCACATACTCCAGACCTTTACCTTGTATTTCCCAAGCAGCCGGATAAGAGTTTTTATCTCGTTCATCCCATCGTGAAATAGCTTTATAGGGAGAAGCGATACCTGCCGATAAAGAAATGACATGGCTCTTTCCCTTTTTATCCCCAAAGGTTGCCTGTGCTGACAAAGTACCTATATAGAAAAGAAGGCCGATAACACATACAACTCTTGTTTTTATTTTTTGGGCTCCCATAATGCATTACTATTTTCTGCAATAGAAATCGATATACATAATACAGACTTGTTATCAGCTGGAATAGAAGAGCGTTTTATTGTATTTTGGAAATCAATAGTATATGCTCTTACATCAGATGATTTTTCCATGTCAATTATGTCCGTTACATAGTCCTCAAGCATATCCAACTCTTGTTTGTAATAGGGCATAGCCTGTTGGGCGTTTGCAACAAATGCTTCCATAGTGGAAAGCTTTCTTTGATTCTTTATGTAAAGAGTTAGTTCTTCTTGTTGTTTTGCATTTAACCCCTGATACCCTAACTGCACCATTCTAATACTCATTCTTCTTACGAGATCAGACTCCAAATACCGTCCTTCTCTGACATAGGAATCATTAAAAAATTCTTTTGCTATTTTATTATGCAAAACTCCATATTGATCTTCATCAAGTAGCCCGGAAGAACCATAATTTACATCCGGAGATGATTTTATTTCAAATTTTCCTACTTTGTCGATTATTAAATCAATAGTTTTATAACCTTTTGATACGTAGCTAATAGATGACAGTGCAGAACATATTATGCCACCGGTATTTCCTCCCCAATGGCTCTTTCCATAAAGAAATCCTTTAGCATCAATCCAAGCTGTTAAAAACAGATGCGTCCAAAAGTTCTTAATACCTCTTGTTTGTATTGTGTTGTGTTGTAAATTATATTTCTGTCTCAAACTATCAATTTGTTGCTGCAATTCTATATAAGAAATTGCATTTTCACCAAATGAGTATAATTCAGTATTGTATTTTTCCGTTATGGGTTCAATATTTACTTTTTCGCAAGATATAAAAACACATTGCATACTCACAAGGACGATAAGTCCCAATAGATAATTCTTTTTCATAATTTCAATTTTTAATTAATGCTCCATTTGTTTTGAATGTATGTACTTCAATTATTCACTATTCAGCTACTTTACTTAGAGAACAATGAAATATATTTAATCAATAGCTTCAAAATTAAAACATATATACACATTTTAGATCTTCGAAAGCTTGGTTTTAACATTCTTTCACTCGTTAATGCAATTTATTGTAATTCATCTATATTCATATTCTTCTATTCCATGCATGATAACTTCATTTTACTTTTGAATAAAAGTACAAGAAAGAGATAATGGTAAATTAGAAATATCCAGATAAGGATTTTGGTATACATCATGATACTTTCTTATACCCTATCACAGTATACTTTCTCTCTACAAAAAACCTGCTTTCTCCATCTTTCATCTCCAAAGGTAAGACTCAAGAACATCCCCATGTTTTGCAATAAAACATGGGGATGTTCTTGAGTAAAACACCCGGATGTTTTCAACAATAACACCCGGATGTTTTATAATAAGGAATCATACAACAAGCGCACAACACATTATGTAATAAACATTTAAATACTATACACTTAATCATTGCTAATATGTACACTTTAGCGGAGCTATTTCTCCACTCACAAAAGAACCATGAAAGTTCTTTTGTGTATCATTCAAAAGTTGGTATTAGAGAAAGAAAAAACAGAAGATCCGATTGGTGAGACAAATTATAACAACTTTGAATGTTTCCGGGACTTACTTCTCACGATAATAAAAAAAACAATCATTACCACATAATAAAGAATAGAAAAGAAAATAAGCAGAAAAGAAAGAAAAACATTTTCCTCCATAGAACTTAAACCCAGCAAAAGTACATAAAGCACAAAAGGACTGCCGACTTCCATCAACACCCCCTTTAGCCAATGTTCATCTTTAAACGAATTGAGAAAAGAATAGAACTTATAGTTACATCCCCTTTTACTATAAATATCCATCACGATACAAAATATAAGTAATACGGAAGGAATAAATACAAAAATATCTAATCCGTTCTTCCTACAAAAGGATTGGGTATACAATACAACAACAATAAAGAATTCAGATGTGAAACGAATCTCTCCCATATCGGTATGTTTCTACTATTCAAAATGCTAATCTTACTTCCTTACTAAAAATCCAATCAAACAATTCTGCGCTCACCTTATCCTTTATACGACTTTTGCGCATCTTAAAAGCTCCATCAGAAACGATATTCATGCAAAGTATAATGGTTGCCTTGGAATATCCCAACAAAGAAAAAATACAAAATAACAAATCATCATGATTCAATTCATTGCATGTACTTTTTAAATCAAGCATCACATCAACAAATGTTTCATTAATAACCTTACAGGTATCGGCACGTTCTAAGGCGGTCATTTTACAGAGTCTCTCATCTTTTGAACAGTCTATTACCCGTAAACGCTTGCAAGTACCCGTTGTCTGAAACAACCTTACACATAAGGAAAGCTTTTCCTTTCTCAATTTATCAAGGTTCTGCTCATTCTCAGCTTCATCTCCAGCCGTTAGAAATGTATCCGAACGTTTTTGCATCAATTCCCTCTGCAAAGTAATATATTTATTTTTGCGATTCTGTTCTATCCAAATCAGCCAAAACAAAACAATGAATACCATACAAAGAAAGATTAAAACCATTAACCATTCAATGTTTTCTTTTCCTTGTGTGCCTGCGATATGTGTCGAAGAGCAAGAAGTGAAAATGAAGATCAACAAAATTTCCAAAGCGATATATTGTATTAGCTGTCAATATGTATAACAAATATACAACTAATAAATATAATGAAGAAAAAACATAGAGAAAAATATAGATTCCAATTGAGTTCACCTCTACTCAATAATATCAATGAAAATCAAACTCTTTTATTTATCAACTTTAGCTCTTCCGATTCTCCATCTTCGCACATGCAAATATACTCCCATCGAATAATAGACAGCAGATAGAATAAAACAAAATATCGCAAGATTCCTTTGTCGTCCTTCCTGTAAAAGTTCTACTCCTAACAATAAAGTATAAATAAAAACAGGACTACTTATCAAAGATCCGGGATCCCACTTAAATGCTTTCTTAACTACATCATACGAATAATCATCCGATATTTCAATCTCTGACCTTGCTGATCGATGAGTGGTGGTTTTGTAGATACTATAATTATAAATACCTAATAATAGAATAGGAACAAATCCCATTACATTAAAACCAGAGTCAACAACTTCATCAATATAATTTAATAGTAAAAGTACAGTGACCAAGAAATAGTCTTTTATCAGCCTCTCCATAGTTCATTATTTTTTTAGTATCTGAGTTCCGGATGCAAATCAAACCCATTTCCAGAAAAAAAACAAACTATCTTGGTAACAGTAAAGTAACAATATTACTCAAGAAGTAACAGGAAGGTAACAATACACAGATTTTCTTATTATAAATATGAAATATTAATACTACAAAGCAACATAAACAAAACCAATTCCCCTTGGGCGAAATTTAGTTTAAACCAATAAAACGTAAGAAATACTCCGATATAAAATACCGGCATGACAAACAGAATGGATTCATATTGTAAACACAAACGATATTGCAGGTTCTCTTCTGGAACCTGCAATATCTTCACAGTAACCCAACGATTATGCTTCTCATTTTTGAATACACCCAATCATTACTAATACATACACTTCAGCGGTGCTCTTTCTCCACTCACAGAAACAAGATATACTCCTCTTTCCGACAAAGGAATAACCGTATTAGAAAAACCGGTATTCACAGTTCTACCGTCCATAGTATACACAACTACTTTGTGATTATCCATACCACGAACCATTACTCCGGTATCTACCGGAACAACCCTGAAATGATCGGATGATACGATTGACCGAATGCCGGTCGCAACAGATAAACCGGTGGTTGCAAACTTACTACCGGCGTATGACTGATCCAACGTCTGAACACCTACAGTATATCTACCATCGCCGAACACACGCATCCGATAGGAGTTGAGGGCGGAAGAAAGAGAAGTTTGCAAGTCGGTACCTACTTTCAGCCTACCGGTTTCAATATCTACCGGGATCATTGTATATAATTCTCCGGTCGTTTCGTTACGAACATAAATATTGTAACGCAAAGCAACTTCCGACGTTTCCTTATCAGAACCGGGTAGCCAGGAGATAACAAGTTCGTCACCTTCCATCACAGCCGTAACTTTGGATGGCGGTTCGGGAAAAGTATTTCCGGAAAGTCCCACCTTTTGCGGATTATTCTCATAAACACGTAACGGAGCCGTATAATAGGAGGCAGGAGCCTTCTCGTAAGTACCCACATAGCCGCCAACAATTAAGTCCATATTACCATCTCCATTGACGTCACCCATGTTAATACCACCATCCTGATTGACAGGAACCACCGGATAGGATTTATCCATAACAAACTTACCCTCCCGCGTCTGATAATAAATACGGTTTCTAAAACCGGAGCCATCACTGGGCTCTCCATTGATCACCATATCCATCAGCCCATCGCCATTAAAATCGGCAACCAACGGATTGGCACGGCTCACTCCCAGAATATTACTTTCTTTTTCGGATACATACCGATAGATACATTTACCATCTTTATCTACAGTGTTGTAATACAAAGAAGAGAGACAGACCCAACCGTCTCCGTTTCCGGTACTGATGATATCCAATGTACCGTCGCCATTAATATCTGCGAGTGTAGACTGTCCCTGAAAAGCTCCGCGAATATTTGAAGGTGTTTCATCCACAAACGCACCGTCACGTTTATTAATATACGTTTTAAGCGCAGTAGAAGTTTTGTCACTATATCCGGTAAACTCAATATCGAGCCAACCGTCATTATTCAGGTCACCAAACATGACCGATCCATTGGTAGCTGCCTCAAACCCCTGTTGTTCCTGACGAATAAAGGTACCACTTCCACGATCATTAAGATACAGATCAATGCGGCGTCCGTTGTGATAACTCATCACAACTACATCCGTATATCCGTCATGGTTATAATCGCCTACGGATACAGGATTGAAGAATCCTTCATCCTTGTATGGCAAAAAACCCGGAGCAGCAACTTTCTCAAAACGATACCCATTCTCTTCTCCCAGATTCCGGTACAAAGCAACTATCTTAATATCACTACTGACATTCCAGTCTCCTCCCTGCCCCATGATCAGCAAATCAAGATTTCCGTCATTGTTATAATCAAAAAAGACAGCATTCGTATAGGTACTTACAGCCAGATAAGAGTCTTTCTCAAGGGTGAAAGTACCATCACCATTACGCCGGGCGAGGATAGCCAGTTCATCCCAGACATGAGCAACAGCTCCGATGTACGGTAACGTTGCAAGCAAACAAGCAATTAATCTCTTTTTCATAAACCACTCCTTTTATTCTTCTGTTACCAGACCGCCAGGGCCGTCAAATTTATATTCGAACGAATCGAACCAGGCGCTTCCACCCTCTTCCTTTGTATTATATGAATAAAGCCCTACACGAGAACCTTTCCAGTCACGGGAACCTTCCTGGAAGGAATCACCACACTCCAGATAGTTTTGACCATCCAGACTATAAGAGAATTGATGCTTATTATTCAAGGCATCGATCGCCAATTTTACATAAATCACTGGATCACCGCCCTTTTCTACTGTTTTAATCAGCTTTATCTGTCCTTCGTTCTCGTAATAAACAACCGGGGTTAATGTTCCGGCATCCTTCTGCACCAGAACACCTGCTCCACAGAATTTATTACCAATGCACTCCAGCCCCGCACGTTGTCCTTCGGTCATAGCAGAATAATCCATCCGGATAACGGCTTCTCCCTTATACCCCATCGTCTTTTGAGTAAACTGATTACGGGAATCACGCACACTTTCTGCTTTCAATGCTTTGATCTCCAACCATCCCGGACGGGAAGTAAGCGACCAGTTCTCATTTGCCGGATTATGATTGAATTGCCATTGTACAGCCAGCTTGTCAGAAGAAAAATCATCACTGGCCTGCGGTGCATGCGGAGTTACATCACATTTAACAGCAGGCTTTTTGCAGACTTTCACCGGTTCACCAATTCCATTCTTGTCATAGTCCGTGCCGATAACCGGGAAACCATCCTCCCATACCACCGGTTGCAGATGCACCACCCGCCCTTGTGGATCAGCCGACTGGAAATGATAGAACCACCATTCTCCCTCGGGTGTATCTACCAAAGCCCCCTGATGAGGACCATTGACCTTCGTCACTCCCATTTCCAATACACGTTTTGATTCATAAGGTCCATAAATATTTTTAGAACGCATCACCGTTTGCCAACCCGAACTTACACCGCCTTCGGGAATACTGATGTAATAATAACCATCCTTCTTAAAGAGTTTCGTCCCTTCGGCAACAGGACCTTCGTATACTTTCTTGCCATCGTCAAGAAGCCGGGTACCGTCTGCACTCATCTTATGAATATAAATCGGACCGCCACCCAATTGGCTGCGCCCCACATAAGCCTGTCCGTCATCATCCCAAAGCGGACAAGGGTCTTCCCAACCACCGGCACTCTTCACACAATGTAAAGGTGTCCAAGGGCTGGCAGCGTTTGTAGCTGTAGACATAAACAATCCATCGTTTGGCATACATACAAACATCCAGAACTTTCCGTCATGATAGCGTAGCGCAGGTGCCCAACTGCCATCGCCATAGCGCTTCATTTCCGAAAAACCGGGAAGATCGATATGATTGTATATCTGACCAACAATGGTCCAGTTTACCATATCATCCGATTCCAGAACTGGTATACCCATAAAGTGGAATTCGGAACAAATCATATAGTATTTATTCCCCACCCGGATAACGTCCGGATCGGAATAGTCACCATTCAGAATAGGATTGGCAAACGTTCCGTCTCCCAAATCTCCCCAACGCGGATCTATATACCAGCCACTGGAACCTCCCAGATCCTGCCCGCCACAAAACAATCCCATATAACCGCTATTGGTATATGCCCCTAGTACCGGGCGAGCCCGGTGTTCACCCGGAAAAAACTCCTGAATAGATTCATCATCTGTTCCTACTCTTTCAAATGCCGTCATTTGCTGCGCAGTAATAGTGATAAAAGGTAAGCAGCAAAGAACAAGTGACAGAGCAGACCTGCTTTTCTTTAAAGAGAAAATGTTCTTCATAATTTTTAAAGTTGAAATTTGGTTAATAGTTAAAAAGATTTGCGGACAAATGTAGTATTATTGATTATTGAATAAGGGTCTAAATGTATCAATAATTATAACTAATGTAGATATTTTCAGTGTTTAAATATAATATAGAATTCGTTGATAGAGAATAAATTTCACCACAGAGTACACTAAGGGCACAGAGTTATTATATAATTGATTTTAAATAATTAGAACTCTGTGCCCTGTGTATACCCTGTGGTGAATTACCCTATCCTTATTTATTATAAGGAGTTACCGCCAATTTATAAGAACCACCTTGCAACAGTTTCTCATCAAATGAAATTGTTACATTCTTTTTCTCACCTGCCATTAATATAAAATAGTTATCATTCATAATAGCGGGCAAAATACGTTCACCATCCGAAGTGCGATATGCCTGTACATGTACGGCAAAAGCCACACCCTTGGCTGAAGCCGGATTTGTAATTGTAGCCTGAATCTCGGCAACTCCGTCTTTCTTCACCATTTTAGAAGAAACTTTCAGGTCGGCTTTGGGTAAAGAATTCACAGCAGTGAAATCTAAACGGTCATTGCCGCGCCAATAATTATTTTCGGAGAGTACATTCCCGGATTTATCCTTCAAAGTCAAGCGGATAAAATGAACATCACTCAGGCCTTCACTTGGCTGCGTACCACTCAATACATCAAAGCTCCATAACGAATAACCGAACCACCAGCCCAATTCGATACCGAACATACGTACATAGCGGGCATCTACCTCAGGGAATGTAATTTCGTCTACACCACCACGGCCTTCATCCGTTTTATACACTTCTTTCCAATTTTGTGCGTCACTGGAAACCTGTATCTTATAAGCTTTTCCAAAGGAAGCTTCCCAATCCAGACGTACACCACCTACGGGTTGTACACTGCCCAGATCCACATAAATCCATTCATTATCGGCTTTAGCTGCTGCCCAACGGGTATCTTTCTTACCATCCGTAGCATCCGAAGGCTGTCCGTGAGTCACGCTTGATGCATAGGTCGGTTTACCTAAAGAAAGGTTCTTCCGTTCTTTATTGAAATCAATCGTAAAGCACTGTACAGTGGTGTTGCTTGGCGAATTCACCGTAGCCGACTTTGTATATGCTACCACAGGTTTACCATCCAGATTGTATACTTTCACTTCGGCAGTCAGTCCTTCCAGATCACGTGCCGTAGTATTGGCAACCTTTACACCATCCGTTACAGGATTCCAAAGAATATGTATCGGTTCGCAAGCAGATTTTGTACCCCAATAAACACCTGTCGGATCATAATAGTAATCATACGTCTGCCACACCATCGAAGGATAAGCCGACTGTCCCATCCAGGTCATGATACCTGATGCATCTTCCCACATACGATCCAGCCAGCCCTCATACATAGCTTTATTGGATTCAAGGTTTATAAGCTGTGCTTTACGGCAGTAATCCTCAATGCCATCGGGTTTGCCAAAACCTTTCTCGATAGAAGCATCATAACGTTCGGGAGCTGCATTGAAAGCATTCTGACCAAAATAGTGCTTGTTCCACATCTCATCACGTGGCCACCAGTTTTCTTCCGGCATAAACTTCTTAAAGCTTTCAAAAGTAGTCATGGCAGCAGTACCGATCTCTGTACGGAATCCCCAGCCACGTGCCGGATCGCCTTCCAGACCATCAGGATACTTGGTAAAGTAGAAACGTGGTTCAAAAGCTCCCCACGGGCCACTACCCGTCAAGCCCTGTGCATGAGAATTTGCCTGGAAATAACGGTCACCACCATCGAAAGTCTTAATATTCTCGGCCATCCAACCTTCTAACGGCGGTTGCGGATTAGATTCGTTGTCACCACACCATACGGCAATACTCGGGTGATTGCGTACACGCTTAATCTTCTCCATCATGTTATTATTGAACACATTGAGATCATAAGGCAGGTTCGGATTCGAATTAATCCAAAAATCATCCCACAACATAATTCCGTATTTGTCACAGGCTTCATAGAATTCATCATCGGTTACAGAGCCGAGCCAGTTGCGAATCATATTAAAGTTCATCTCTTTGTGCAAACGAATCTTTGTATCATACTCTGCACCACGACAGCGAAGCATATACTCCGACATACCCCAGTTAGCCCCTTTTACAAATACAGGAACGTCATTTATATAAACATGAAAAGTGTTATTCTCCTTATCATATGTATATTTTTTAATACCGAAAGTGACATCTTTTACTTCAGATACTTTTCCGTCTACTTTCACTTCAAAGGTACAAGTATACAAATTAGGCTCTCCGTATCCGTTAGGCCACCACAATTTCGGACTATTAATCATCAACTGCGGATAATAACGCTTATCGAAGCTAACAGTAGAAGTAGTATTTGCAGACAGATCTACCTCTTTCGTAAAGGTAACGTTACCCGGCTTGATGGTCCCTGTAACAATAGCTTTAACCGGTTTGCTTTCATTGTTTTTCACTTCCAGCTGAACAGATAAATCTGCACGGGCACGAGTTGGAAGATCTGTACGTATCCACGGATCAATCAGGGTTACGCCGCCGGTATTACTCAGAAATACTTTATCGGTAATACCCATATTCAATCCCGGAACATATGGCATCCAGTCCCAACCTCCACTCGACAGATAAGTAGGACTACCACAATTGGCCAACGGAGTTTGAGGCATGTGTACCAGTACAGCCAGTACATTCTCTCCTGTTTTATTTACAATATCAGTTACATTAAAACGTCCCCGATGCATAAAACCATCCAAAATGCCCAAGCTGTGTCCGTTCAGATAAACTTCAGCTTTACGGTTCACACCATTAAAGTTAAGCCAGATCAGTTCCTTGTCAAAATCAGCAGGGACTTTAAATTCAGTACGATACCAAAAGCTACGATCATACTTAGCCCGGTCCACCTTATGAATATTATCACCAAAATTAGGATCTTTTTCCAGTCCTGCATTTACATAAGCCGTAAAAGCCGTACCGGGAACTACTGCATCTACCCATGAAGATACATTATAGCCTGCATTGCACAAAGTGTTTGCATCCCCCTTTACTTCAGCCTGCGGCTTCAGTTTCCAATCAACAACGGGCTCACCACTATGTAGAAAAACCTGTTGTGCCTGAGCAGAAAACCCCAAAGTGGATGCCAGCAGCAAAAGTCCGGCTCCTAATGTGTTACTCATCTTTCTTTTCATTTCCATTTTATCGTATTTATAAATAATATCCTCCAAAAAAATCCTGAAAACAACATTACCTTTATATTATAAAAACTATCCATTTTTATATTCTATTAGCTGAGTGCAAAATAAGCAGATAGATAGCAAAAAAGAAATAGATAATCTTACCATCGATATGGATAATCTTACTTTCCAATATCGTTATTTCTGCAAAGGTAAAATTATCCATATCCAGAATAGAATTCTCCATTTCAAATGTGCCAAATGTGCCGTTTCTTTGTAGCAACCAATAAAAGAAGCTAATAGAATTTGTAATAACAATACTGAAAATGAAGAAACACCTTATTTTAACCATCGCTTTATACCTCACCGCGACCTTGCCAATAAAAGCGCAAGAAGAATATACAGTCAGTTCTCCTAACGGAAGTCTGGAACTCAAAATCAGCATGCGGGACACTCTCTCTTATCAGATATTCGCTGACGGCGAAGCCCTTTCGGAAATCTCTCCGATCGCAATGATAGTAGAGAGAAACGGACGTCGGATCACACTGGGAGAGAATCCGGCAGTAGAAAAGTGTTCCCGAAACTCCATCAGTCAGAAAATTCCCATGCATTTAGGCGAAAATGACCAGATTGATGATACTTATAATGAAATGATCCTTGATCTGGGTTCTCTCTATTCCTTGCACTGCCGTGCCTATGATGAAGGGGTGGCATACCGGATAGAAAGTAAAATAAGCGGAAGTATCACCATTCGGAATGAAATAGCAGAATTCAACTTTAAGGATAACCCGCAAGTATGGATTGCGTACGATGAAGACAAACGTACGATGAGTCAATGGGAACTTCCTTACAAACGTGAGTTGAGTGTCAAATCTGTTAAAACAGGAGATTATGGTATCAATCCCTGTTTCTTCCGAAATAATAAGAAAAATATAGGTATCACCGTTATTGAGTCCGATTTAGAAAACTACCCGGGCATGTATCTGCTTAAAAAAGAAGCCGGTAATAAATTGGTAGGCAAATGGGCCGAATATCCTAAAAAAATAAAGAACGATAGTAAATATGATTCACAGGCAGTATTGGAGCGTTATGATTACATTGCCCTGACACCGGGCGTACGTACTTATCCCTGGCGTGGATTCATTATCAGCCGCGATGATTCGGAATTAATGAACAATGACCTGATCTACAAACTGGCAAAGCCCCAGGTAGAAAGGGATTTCTCCTGGATATCGGCCGGCCGGACAGCTTTTGAATGGTTACACGACGGAGAACTTGAAGGAGACCTTGGATTTATCTACGGTCCTTTTGGAGACGGACGTCCGCATACACTTGAATTTTATAAATATTATGTAGACTTTGCCGCGGAAATGGGATTCGAATGGATGACTTGTGATGCCGGCTGGGGAGAAGAATACATCAAAGAGTTATGTACATACGCCAAATCAAAAAATATCAAAATCATGGTATGGAGCTACTTTAACTTCCTGCTGGTTGATGCACCGATGCTTGCCCGTTTCAAAGAATGGGGTATATCGGGGGTGAAAGCCGATTTTATGTCAAGAGATGACCAGGTGGCGTCCGGCTGGATACCTACAATGGCGGAACGCTGCGCCAAATACCAGTTGATGTTATTACTTCACGGTTGCCCGAAACCGGTAGCCTGGCACCGTACTTATCCGAATATCATCAGTTACGAAGCTGTGACAGGCGAAGAAAGTAACAAATGGAACGACAATTGTAATCCATTGTATCACACCGTTATTCCTTTCTTACGCATGCTTGGAGGAGCAATGGATATGACTCCGGGATCTTTACGTAACAAGACCCGGAAAGGATGGACCTGGAAAGGGACAGGTGCTCCTTGGAGTCTGGGTACACGTGCACACCAAATGGCCCAGTACGTAGTATATCATCAGACATTAGGATTCGTAAGCGATGCACCAACAGAATACCGTAAATTCCCCGAAATAATGGAATTTCTAAAACATGTGCCTACTATCTGGAACGAAACCAAACCGCTGCAAGGCAAAATAGGTGAATTTGCTGTCATGGCCCGTAGATCAGATAAGGAATGGTATGTAGGCGGACTAAGCAACTGGACGGAACGGACACTGGATGTCGATTTTTCATTTCTTACTCCCGGAATACCTTATAAAGCTTACATCATAGAAGACGTACCGGAAAAAAATAATGATACATCAAGTACAACAGGAGATGCAACAGCTTGCAAATGCCATACGATTGATGTTACCAGCCAAACCCGGATGAGCTTCAAACTGGCAGAAGGAGGTGGTTTTGTTATGCGCATTTATCCCGATCCCAACTATACAAGCGTCAAAAACACAGCACTCCGGGAAAAGGTGCAAATATGGTACGAGCAAAATAATGAAAGTATCTATGTACAACTCCCGGAACACGAACTAACAGCCGACATTCATCTCTACGATATTACAGGACGTCCGTTCTATCCGGATTATACAAAGAAAGATAATCCGCTCTGCATATCAATAGCGCAACTGTCAAGAGGCTATTACTGTGTGAAGTGTACTACTCCAGACCTCAGTCAGAGTAAACTCATTTACAAAAACTAAATTATTGAGAGAATGAATTTCATCTCCGATAAACGACTTTAATATTAACCATTAAATAGTTACATTATGAAAATTAGAAAATTACTTTCAACAATGGCATTAAGTGCTTTAGTAGCTTCGAATGCATTCGCTACCGAACCTGTAAAAGTAGAATGGGGAGATGTGATCAGACAACCATGGGGAGATCCCAGCGATCCTGAAGGTGCCAATGTCTGTTCCTGGTTTCAATGGGGACAGGACTTATGGTTCGACTACAACAACGATGGTTATCCGGACCGTTTCCTCATTGGTGGTAAACACCAGGATATGGGTCATGCATATCTGTTCAGAAATGAAGAAGGAAGCGAATTTACCAACATACCCGTTAATATTCCTAAGCTCGAAATTGCCGGTGCAGTTGTATTGGATTTCGACAATGATGGTATCATGGATCTTTATGTACAGGGGAAAAAAGTGACTGACAACGGAGAGGGCGGACAAAACAGAGAAAACTATACTGCTATCTGGAGAGGAACAGGAGATCCGGACAATCCTTTTGAGCATGCTGTTCAGCAAGAGATAGACGAACTGGGCATCGGAGAATCCGAAGGACAGCACCGGGGGTACTTCTGCGCAGCCGGCGACTATGACAATGATGGTTGGACAGATCTGTTTATGACAGGATGGGCACGTAAAGATGAGAGTTGGCACGTGATTCTATACAGAAATAACCAAGGTGTTTTCGAAGAAGTACAAAATCCCGTGGGAGAAGACGGAGAAGGAATTGAACCCTTCAAAACAATCACAACCGGTTCCGTTTATCTGAGTGATTTAAATAAAGACGGATATCTGGATCTCATCGTATCCGGTAATGACCAGACTAACGGCTGGGTTGCCACTACCACTATTTACTTTAACAATGGTGACGGCACTTTCCGTGAAACAACTCAGCAGGGCTTTTTCGAAGGTCAAAAGAGCGGTACGACCTTTACTGCAGACGTGAACAATGACGGTTATCCCGACATATTAGAGTTTGGAGATCTCAAGAACAATGATGTGGAAACTTACAATGCTGTAGGAAATATATACATCAATAATGGCGACGGCACTTTTGCTGATCCATTGAAAACTGAAGCTACCAACCTGCTGGCAGCCAGAGCTATGCCCGCCATAGGTGACATCAACAATGATGGTAAGATTGATATTATGATTCAATGTGGATGGTCATCAACAGACGGACAAACCGAAACAGACTATTCCCTCGCTAACTTATATTATAACAATGGAGACAACAGCTTCACCCGTGAATTCCTGAATGATAACACCAACTCTCACGAATCCGATGTGAACTTTATTGATTTCAACCATGATGGTGCGCTCGACTATTCCATCAGTGGATGGGGACCTAAAGAGCCTAACTGGTTCAACCGGTTAGTACCCAATAATTTAACCAGTGATCTTGCTATGAATGAAGCTCCCGGATTTGCAAGCAATTCAGATGTACAGGTTAAACAAGACGGTTCAGATGTTATTATTTTCTGGGGAAACGCAACAGACGATACAACTCCGGCAGAAGCCATCCGTTACAATATATACATTAAAGCTAAAAAAGCAGATGACTTCGGAGTAACTTACACCTATACCTATGCCCCGGCAAGCCTCCAGGCAAATAAAATGTTCGGGACTACAACTTATGATTCTAAAGTTGCAGCTCGTCTGATTAATAGCCATCAGATTCGTATGAAAGGGTTCAATACGACTGATTATGAATTCGCCGTACAACCTGTGGATAATGGCAACCTCGGTGGTAAATTTATCGTAGCGAATATAGCAGGTGGCAGTGGTATCGGAAATACTCAGATGGCAACTGCCAACGTATATGTAAACAATGATACCATTATTATTGAAAGCGACAGTAGTACGGCTTATGCCATTAACACAATTGACGGCAAACAGATCGTTAACGGTATATGTGACAATAAAGCAACCGAAAAAGTAAACCAGGGTATCTATCTGGTAAAAGTAGCCAATACCACTCACAAAGTTTGTGTACTACAATAAAAATTAGCCATGTATGGAAACAACCCGAAAAAGAAATCGTATTTTATTACATTGACAGGAAGCGATCTTTTCTTTTCCAGTTGTTTCTGTCAAATCTTATAAATATCCAATTCGTTTGTCGTAGAGAAAAGCCCTGTTTCTCTACGACAAACGAGTCGTTCCTCGTAGAGTTTCGATGCGTTTCTCGTAGAGAAAAACATCATTCTATAACGTATTGATAAACAACGATTTACAAATCCAAAGAATGTCATATCTATTTACTTTCAAGATTCATCTTTTCTTTGCCAATATCGATTGTTCATAGTCCATAATTATATACAAAACAGTTCTTATACACTTGTTTTTATATCCAGTCACTTTGCCATCTGTCCAGAGTAATACTTCCATAGTAGCTAATAACTATCTAAAAACCGATAAGCCGCACAATGCTTCTCCCAAAATGTGCTATCTTTGCGACAAAATTGTAAGAGATGCGTACGCGTAAAGTAACGATTATCACTCTTGTAGGACTTACATTAACTCTGATACTCCAAATCGGAGGGCTATTTTATGCCTATCGCAGTAACATGGAAATGATGAAACTCACAGTAAAAAAGAGTTTTTCCATTGCCTTTTACGAAACCATCGACAATCTGGTCAACCAGCTTCCCTATCCTGACGGAACAACCGTCACCTATATACCTATTGAACCATATGCAGACCTCCCGACAGACGAGCAGAATCTGCGAGGTAATGAGTATCTGGCCCGGATATTAAAAACTGAATACGGTGTAGAATTTCCTATTGATGAATTGGCAACCGTACTGAAAAAGAAGCTGAAACAAGATCATATTGACAGCGAAGTTGTAATCAACAAAATAGATACGAAAACTCACCGGACATTGGCCAGCACAAACCCGGCATTCAACCGAAGTATAGGTGTATTAGCCTCCGAACCTTTCTTTATAGACCGTGAAAACGATATAGCCGTACAAGCCGTTATTGTTTCTCCCTACGTCTTGATTTTAAAGAAAGTATCATTACTCTATCTGTTTACTTTCGGCCTGATGACCGTAGTAATATGCAGTATCATTTCACAGATAAAGCTCATCATTCGCCAACAGCAAACCATAAAAGTACAGGAAAACTCTTTTTATGCATTAGCCGGAAACATGGCTGCTCCGGTTTCTGCCATTCCGGCTAAAATGGCGCAAGAACAATGGCAGGAAATTGAGAATGAAAGCAATACATTGCTTACGATGACCGAAGAAACTCTGACAGCCGCCCGGGAGGCAACACAACGGAATCAGGGGAAAAAACAACGTTCTTCCAAAGCACTTTCTATACTCAGTCTGGCAGGTACATTTCTGCTATTAATAATCTGGATTGTTTTTTTATACAATACCGGACAAGAAGCATTTGCACACAAAATAAATACGTATTTTGAAGAAGCATTTTTCAACGAAGTAAGTTATCATCAGTTTCCTCATTATATGGCCAGTAAAGAGAAAAAAGTAATACTCAACTTCCCGGAAACCGGCCTTACCCCTTTTGCACAAAAGCAAAAAGAGGAGGCCATACGAACAAAAGCGCCTGTAACAAGGGTATATGTTTATCACGTCTACAACTCAATCGATGCAAACTACACGCTACGCTCGGCTCTTAAAATGCTTGAAGCAATAAACTCCTGTTCCACCCCTGCTCCATTTTCTTTGCACCACATGGATTCTGTATTTATCACCTATCTACAGGAAGCAGGAATCACAAACCCGGTCAGTATCAATATACTGAAATATCCCACCTTAGAAACAGAAGAAAGCACACGCCCCGGATATACAACCGGGGCACCGGATCTGATAACCCGGTTTATCCCTCTGAACAATGATAGCAGCAAAGTAGTACAGGCAGCAATATCTTCTCCACAACTATTAATACTAAAACCGTTGTGGCCATTACTGCTTTCACTGGGATTAATGTTTATCCTCATTGTTAGTTGCGTATTCTATCAGGTGAAAATTACCTTCCTGCAACGCCGCCTTGCACAGTTCCAGAAAGATCTTACTTATGCCATGATTCATGATATGAAATCACCCCTGAACTCTATTCTTATGGGAGCACATATATTGGGTACAGGAAGAATTAACGACAATCCGGTAAAAAAAGAAAGGTATCTTCGTACTATGTCCGACGAATGCGAGCATCTGCTTACCCTGTCAAACCGGGTAATACTGCTCACACAAATAGAAGAAGACAAGTTACAGTTACATAAAGAGAATGTGGATTTAGAACCTTTGATAGATGATCTTATAGAAAAATTCCGTTTAAAAGCTCATAAGCCGGTAGAGTTTTCGAAAGTATTCCACCGTTGTCAGTCTGTTTATGCAGATGCATTCTGCCTGCGTGAAATTCTCAGTAACCTGATAGACAATGCCATCAAATACTCTCACGAAGAAGTAAAAATCAGTATTATGTGTGAAGAAGAAAATGGCTTCATTAAAATTAAAGTACACGACAACGGGTTGGGCATCCCACTGAAAGAACAAAGTAAAATATTCAATAAGTTCGAGCGTGCTTCAGCCAATAGTCGAAGTAAAGCCAACGGCTTCGGACTCGGACTAAATTATGTTCAGCAGGTGATGGTTGCACATAATGGCAGAGTCAGGGTAGAAAGTGTAGAAAATAAGTTCAGCGAGTTCACATTATCTTTCCCGGTTTAATGTATCCTCCTCTCCTTTCGCTCTAAATAATTAATTACCAGATTATTCTCCTCGAAATATCTGAGCAGCCAAATTGTTTTATAATCATTGATACCCATCAGCAGAAACGGAATGCTGATTAAAAGAAAAATGAACCGTCCGGAAAACAAAGTGTAACACAGAGGAAGAACTCCTAAAAGAAGAGCAGGCATCAAAGATACTATGACAAACTGCCATACATATAAAGGTTCACTACACGCACAGTTGGCAAACAATAGCCTCCCCTTCATTGTCAAGGAAACAGACCGGAAACCCCGCTTCACAAAAAGCAGAAAGAAAAATGCACGAATAAGTTCGTATGCAATAAACGAATAAGCATACGGAACTGTCCTCAGGATAATCTGCGTCCCACCCGCTCCACAGCTAATGGCTAACAGAGGTTTTTTATTTTCTGTATCGGTCGTCATCTCATTCCATATAAATAAAGGAAGAAGGATTTCTATTTTTCTCTACTCCCGGCATTGCAAAGATAAAACAGAGTAAATTAAGAGTATGTTATTACAATGTTATCATTACGTTAACGCTACGTTAAGCACTTCCTATACGGGGAAATTTCCATACGTACAGAACATTCGACGTTACCAAATACTTAAAAAAGTGAATAATCACAAACTATTTTTCTATCTTTGCCAACGAATTAAAAGAAAAAAGCATGAATAAACCGCTATTTCGATATATTACTGTCATTGCTATCCTGGCGGTAGTAGCACTGCAAGGAATGTGGTTTTCCAACTCCTATCATTTGTTGGAGAATGAATTGTACGACAAAATCAATAATGCTTTTCTGGAAGCACAATTACAGGAGTCCTCAAAATCAAGTAAGCAATTTGAAGGGAATATCCCCAATGGTACCGTACTCCAACTGGATTCTACCAAAATACGTGCGAAAAATGATATGGCCGACAGATTGATTTTGATAACTGCCCTGCACAGCATTCATCACGAATATAACATCCCTCTCAACTATCAATCTCTTGACTCTTGTTACAGGGAAGAGCTGGACAAAGTAAATCTCGGAAAACTCCATTTCCGTATAGATTCCGTTGACATCGATTCTACACGCTATAAATATGTAGAAGACTTTGCAGAAGACAGTAGCCTTGTCCGGCTTCACAACGAAATGCAAACCCAAATATTCCCCATTCGGGAGGACTTCTCCAAAGGTATACAGGCTACCATCGACAATCCTTATAAATTGATTATCCTTCAGATGCGAATGTTCCTCATCGGAACGGTATTGCTTCTGTTCATCGTGATCTATTGCCTTGTACAACAAATCAAAGTGATTGTGAAACAAAACAAAATAGCCAAGATACGCGAGGACTTCTCCTATGCCATGATACATGATATGAAAACCCCACTCAGTTCTATCCTCATGGGTACACGTATCCTGCGCAGTGGAAAGCTGGATGATAAACCGGAACGGAAAGAGAAGTATTTCGACATCATGGAGGACGAAGAAGAACATTTGCTGGCATTGGTCAATAAGGTACTGACATTGTCAAAGCTGGAAGAGGGCAAACTGCTGCTCGAGAAAAAGGAGGTAAGCCTGCGTCCTATTATAGAAGATCTCACCGAAAAGTTTACTGCCAAAGCAGAAAAGCCTGTTGAATTCATTCTTGATCTACAGGAAGAAAAAGTATATGCAGATGAAGAGTTTCTGAAAGAAGCTATCAGCAATCTGATTGATAATGCCATCAAATACTCGGAAGAGAGTGTACAAATAAAAATATCTTCTTCGGCCTCATCCAATGGATATACACACATCAGTGTGAAAGATAACGGTATGGGTATTCCACTGAAAGAGCAAGGAAAAATATTCGAGAAATTTGAACGTGCCTCAGCAGTACAGCGAAATCGAAAAGGAGGAGCTCCGGGTTTTGGACTTGGATTAAACTATGTATTCCATGTTGTACGGGCACATCACGGAAGCGTAAAACTTGAAAGTATAGAGGGAGAATATAGCGAATTTACTATAAATATTCCACAACAAAATAAAGAGATAGTATGATAAGGTTATTATTAGTTGAAGACGATGCCAACCTAAGGTATATTATCCAGGGCGGGCTTGAAGACATGATTGGCGGATATGAAATAAAAGATGCCGCCAACGGTGTGGAAGGATTAAAAATATGGCAGGAATGGAAACCGGACGTGATCGTTTCGGACATTGAAATGCCTGTAATGGATGGATATGAAATGGTGAAACGCATCCGCGAAACCGATACAGATACACCTATTCTATTCAGTTCGGGACGGGTATCGCCCAAAGACGTAGTAAAAGGCTACGAGTTGGGAGTAAACAACTATCTGAAAAAACCATTTCTCCCGGAAGAACTGAATGCACATGTGCAGGCATTGATGAAGATGAGCCAAAAAGCACCGGAAAAGCCTGTAGCACCCACAAATACAGCAACAGTAGATGAAGCTATCTACCGGATAGGTAAGAATTATACACTGGATGCGGAACATGCTACGCTAAAGTACGCATCAGGAAGTAGCAGAACGCTGACAGTACGCGAAGCTGCACTTTTACAGATGCTTTGTGAAAAGAAAGGTGAAGTGGTAAAACGGGAAACTATTCTTGAAAAACTATGGGGTACAGAAGATGATTACTTTGCTTCACGTAGCCTGGACGTATTTGTCACTAAATTAAGAAAACTATTCGCAGAAGACGAAACAGTGAGTATCAAAACAGTAAAAGGAGTGGGTTTGACTCTGTTGGAAGAGTAAGAACAATACATTTGTTATTGTTTTCGTTTTTTATTTCCCATATTAACTACTCATACTTATTGATCTGCTATAATAAATACTTTAAAAAAAACAAAAATTAGAATACATAACTGGCATACTATCAGCAAAGTAATCGCAGATTTCATAGCATAATACGAATACCGGATCGGATGAATAATAAAAAAGACATTTTCATGCACGATGCACAGCTCATTAATGGAATAAGAAAAGGGGACCATGATACATTCAGATTCATCTTTGACCATTACTATGCCTTGATGTGCTCCATTGCATATGAATATGTAGAAGATTATCACCTTAGCCAAAATATAGCGGAAGATGTCATGCTCTCCATTTGGGAGAAAAGAGAACTACTGAATATTTCAACATCCGTAAAGTCGTATCTGCTAACTTCTGTACACAATAAAAGTATTGACTATCTACGCAGTTATTCCCGGGAAGCAGAAGTAGTCAGCTTTGAAAGCGAAATTGGCTCATCGAGTTGCTATATTCCGGACCAAGAGATGTTTGAACAAATTATTTTGTCGGAGCTGGAAGATAAAATAGAAGACATCATCCGGGAAATGCCGGAAGAATGTAGAAAAGTGTTTTTACTCAGCCGGTACGGTGACAAAAGTTATGCTGAGATTGCCGACGAACTAAATATTTCTGTCAATACCGTAAAATACCACATAAAAAAAGCACTCAGCTTGCTTAGAGAAGAGTTGAAAGATTACATTCTTGCTATTACAGCCCTATATTTCTATCTCTTTAATCAATAAAATCCGATTCGGACAGACTTCGTGATATCTTTTTCGATAAAAAATAAACTTTTTATCGAAAATATATCATTTCTCACTACCCTACTGAATTCTTCGGTCGTCCTACTTATAAAAGGCGACAAGTATGAATAGTAATATTGATGTTTTTAATCTTATAGACAAGCAGTTCTCCAAACGAATTTCAAAAGAAGAAGAAGCTGTTTTGAGAGCATGGTATGAAAGTAGTGCCGAAAACAGGCAACTATACAAAGAATACTATTTCTTAATCAAAAGCATGCGTATATCCAGAAACAGATTTTTCTTCAAATCGGATATAGAATCTGCATATATGCATTTTGTAAAGAAGACCGGATTGAAAAAGCCCCGGAAAAGCAAACTACACTTTATCACTCTTCACCCATGGATGAAATATGCCGCTGTATTTGTTATCGCATTCGGATTAGGAGTGGGCTCTTATTATGTATTTTCTCCATCCCCCTTTTCTTCTTATCTGGCACAAACCATCGAGATACCTTATGGCTCCAAGTCTAAAGTGACTTTGCCGGACGGAACTTCTGTCTGGTTAAATTCGGGTAGCCGCCTCTCATATCAGGAGAGCTTCGGACAATCTGATAGAAATGTTTCTTTGGATGGCGAAGCCTATTTTGAAGTTACTAAAAATAAACTTCTCCCATTCAGTGTTCTTTCCGGAAAAGTGAAAATTAAAGTACTCGGTACCAAATTCAACTTCAAATCATATGCAGAAGATGAAAGTGCCCGGGTTACTTTGGTTGAAGGTAGCTTGAATGTAGGCAGCATAGAAGGACAGGCAAAAAACATATTACTTATCCCCAACCAACAGGCTGTAATTAATAAAAAAGAGAATCGTGTAACTGTAAAAAGCGTAGATGCTCAAAGTTACGCAATGTGGACACAGCCCAAACAGGAAATACTGGATGCCATTTCGAGCAATGTAACCGGACAACCTACCGCAGCAATCCGGGTTCCCAGCGTAACATTAAGAAACACACTATTCTTTAATGAAGAACCTTTAAGCCAGATTGTACGCGATCTTGAACGTGCATTCAACGTCAAAATAGAAATAAAAGACAAACAACTATGTACGGAGCGCTTCTATGGTGATTTCCGAAACGATGAAACAATAACGAAGATACTCGATATTATGGCAGCTAACAACAACCTGCACTACACAATCAATGGAGATGAGATAATCATATCAAGAAATAATTAATTACAACTTTAACAATAGCGCCGATGTATGTAAAAGAATGGAAAGCCCTCATGAAGATGGCTTTAATCACCTGTTTTCTGGTCTGTGCACAAATCGTTTCTGCTCAGGAGAAAAATATATCTCTTGAACTGAAAAATGTAACAGTCAAAGAAGCTTTAGAACAGCTAAAAGCAAAAACTACTTATTCGTTGTGGTTTAATGTAAGTGAAGTGGACCTGGGACGAAAAATAACGATCAATTTCCAGGATAAGTCCATTAACGAAGCGTTAGACATTATCCTGAAAGGGCAAGCTTTGAATTATGAAATAAAAGATAAATACATTCAGATATTCAAGCCCCGGCAAAACTCTGAGAAAGGGAAAAACAAACAAATATCAGGTACAGTAGTAGATGATATGGGAGAGAGTCTGCCGGGGGTAAGCGTCAGGTTTAAAGAAGATGCTACGGTAGGTACGGTAACCGACCTCGACGGACATTTTCAGATAAGTATTCCTGAAAAAGCAAAGACCCTGATTGTTTCTTACATCGGAATGGAGACTAAAGAGTTACCTATCAAAGAGGGTAACATAAAAATTACGCTTAGTTCAGATTCCCAAATGCTGGAAGAGGTCGTTGTAACAGGTATGACTAAAGTGGATAAACGTTTGTTTACCGGTGCAACTGACAGGCTTAAAGCAGAAGATGCACGTTTGGACGGTATACCGGACGTAAGCCGTGCTTTGGAAGGACGTTCCGCCGGAGTATCTGTACAAAATGTATCCGGAACGTTTGGTACAGCCCCGAAAATACGTGTCCGCGGTGCCACTTCTATTTATGGTAGTTCGAAACCTTTATGGGTCGTTGACGGAGTGGTTATGGAAGATGCGGTAGAAATTGATGCCGACGACTTATCTTCCGGTGATGCTGTAACCCTGATAAGTTCGGCGATAGCCGGACTAAGTGCCGATGATATTGAAAGCTTTCAGATTTTGAAAGACGGATCGGCTACTTCAATATATGGTGCCAGAGCAATGGCAGGTGTTGTGGTTATTACTACCAAAAGGGGGCAAGCCGGTGTCAGCCGCATTAACTATACGGGAGAATTTACATCCCGATTAAAGCCTAATTATGACAATTTCAACATAATGGGTTCTCAGGAACAGATGGGTGTTTACAATGAAATGGCAGAAAAAGGCTGGTTGATTTTCTCCGACACTTACAGAGCTTCCAACAGTGGAGTATATGGAAAAATGTATCAACTCATTAATTCCTATAACCCCAAAAATCAATCGTGGGGATTAGTGAATACTCCGGAAGCACAGGCTGCCTACCTTCAAATGGCCGAAATGAGAAATACAAACTGGTTTGATGAATTGTTCAACAATAACATTACCATGAACCACTCAATAAGTATCAGTTCTGGTACGGAGAAAGCTAAATACTACGGTTCAATCAGTATTTACAATGATCCGGGATGGACAAAGGCCAGCTCGGTTAAGAGATATACAGCCAATGCAAACGCTTCTTTCAATCTTTCTAATAACCTGACGTTGACATTATTATCCAATGGTTCATACAGAAAGCAGAAGGCTCCCGGAACTTTAAGCCAGGAGATAGATGTGGTAAGCGGAGAAGTCAGACGGGATTTTGACATCAACCCGTATAGCTACGCATTGAATACTTCAAGAACATTAGCATTGAAAGATGCTGACGGACTTGTATATTATACAAGAAATTATGCCCCTTTCAACATCCTGAATGAATTAGATAAAAACTATATTGACCTGGATGTAGTAGACCTTAAATTTCAGGGTGAACTAAACTGGAAAATTATCAAAGGACTCGAAGCTAATGTAGTAGGAGCCGTAAAATATCAGATGACTTCACAGGACCATCTGATAAAAGAGAATTCAAACCAACCGGAAGCATATCGTGCAGCAGGGGACGCTACTATACGCGACAGGAATCCTCTATTATATAAAAATCCGGATGTCCCCAATTCTTTGCCTGTTGTCGTTTTGCCGGAAGGAGGTATATTCGATAAAAACGAATATAAATTATTAGGCTATGATTTCAGAGCCAGTTTAAGCTACAATACAAGTTTCAAAGACAAACATATCATGAATCTGTTTGCCGGAACAGAAGCCAACTCAGCCGACCGGACCCAATACTGGTCAAGAGGATGGGGATATCAATACGAAAAAGGAGGTATACCTTTTTATGATTATCTGATATTTAAGCAAGGAATAGAACAAAATAACCAGTATTACTACAACGATTTGACCTATTCACGCAACCTCGCCTTTTTCGGGATGGGAACCTATTCATATATGGGGAAATATACAGCTACCGGAACAATCCGCTATGAGGGTTCCAACAGACTGGGTAAAGCCCGTTCGGCCCGCTGGCTACCCACATGGAATGTAGCTGCTGCGTGGAATATGCACGAAGAAGAATTCTTTGAGAAGCTAACTCCGGCTCTGTCTCATTTTACCTTGAAAGCATCCTATAGTCTTACAGCCGACAGAGGACCTGCTTTTGTCACCAATTCTCGTGTTGTATATCGTAACTACTCCCCTTTTCGTCCTTTTGCAGGTGTGAAAGAATCAGGTTTGCAAATAGAAGATCTGGAAAACAGTGAATTGACTTACGAGAAGAAACATGAGTTTAATGTGGGTGCCGACTTTGGCTTCATTGACAACAGAATTAATCTGAGCCTGGATTATTATACCCGTAATAACTACGACTTAATAGGGCTTATCAACACTCAAGGCGGTGGCGGACAGGGTACTAAGTATGCCAATGTAGCTTCCATGAAATCAAGCGGAGTGGAATTTACCTTATCAACAAAAAATATACGTACTAAAGATTTTCAGTGGACCACGGATTTCATCTTCTCAAAATCAAAGAATGAAATAACCGAACTGGATTCGAAAGCACGTGTAATGAGCCTTATCTCCGGTATGGGATTTGCAGAAAAAGGGTATCCTGTACGTGCATTATTTTCCATTCCGTTCCAGGGTCTGAATGAAGATGGACTCCCTACTTTTATCAACGAAGACGGAGAGGTTACAATTACAGATATCAACTTCCAGGAAGCCCTAAAGAAAGATTTTCTGAAATACGAAGGTCCTACCGACCCGACTATTACCGGAAGTTTCGGCAATATCTTTTCGTACAAGAGTTTTAAATTGAATGTTTTCATGACTTATTCTTTTGGAAATGTAGTTCGTCTTGACCCTGTATTCAAAAGCGAGTACTCCGATCTGGACGCTATGCCTAAGGAATTCAGGAACAGATGGACCGTACCGGGAGATGAAGCCTATACCAACATACCCGTTATAGCTCATACCCGTCAGGTGAAAGATATTCCAAACCTGAAATATGCCTATAATGCATATAACTATTCGGATGTTCGTGTAGCAAAAGGTGACTTCATCCGAATGAAAGAAATCTCTTTGTCATATGATTTCAATCCAGCCTGGATCAAACAGTTCAAGCTGAACAATCTACAACTTAAATTACAAGCTACAAACCTATTTCTGATTTATTCGGATTCCAAATTAAACGGACAGGATCCGGAATTCTTCCGCTCCGGAGGAGTTGCTTCTCCCGTACCCAAACAGTTCACTTTAACTTTAAGACTTGGATTATAAAAAGACTGCAATGAATATGAAACATAAAAATAAATACTCAACATGGTTTGGAGTCACAGTAATGCTCCTGATGATATCCTCTTGTGACGGTTTTCTGGATAAAATGCCGGATAACAGAACCGAGCTCGACAATAACGAGAAAGTACTGCAACTGCTCGTCTCAGCCTATTCTACCGGAACTTACGTACAAGTTACAGAATTAATGTCTGATAATGTTGCAGATAACGGTCCGCTCTATATCTCTTACAATAAAAGTGTGGAAGAAAGCTACAAATGGCAGGATTTTACAGATAACCAGCAGGATACTCCACAATTTATCTGGAATGAGTACTATAAGGCAATAGCCGCCGCCAATCATGCATTGGAATACCTCAGTACTTCCGAAGGAGACGACGAAACAGAAGTGGCTGCCAAAGGAGAAGCTCTTATCTGTCGCGCATACTCGCACTTCATTCTGGCCAATGTCTTTTGTAAAGCATATAATGCACAAACAAGCAGTGCAGACCTGGGAATACCTTACGTAGAAAAACCGGAAAAAATAGTATCCGGAAAATACGAAAGGGGGACTGTTGCGGAAGTATATGAAAAGATAAATCGTGATATAGAAGAAGGCCTGCCACTTATTGACGACACAAAGTACAAAAGTACTGTTATCAAATACCATTTTAATCAGAAAGCAGCTTATGCTTTTGCCGCACGATTCAACCTGTATTATGGCAATTATGATAAAGCTGCCCAATATGCAACAAAGGCCATTGGAGACAATCCGGCAAAAGTGCTCCGTAACCTTACGCAATACCAGAGCATTGCCGCTGCAAAAGATTGTGGTATTGCCTATGTAAAAGCTGAATTACCATGTAATCTCCTGTTAATGCCCGCTACATCTATGTGGAATTACAACCACTGGAGCTCTAAATATTGCAGATATGCAATGAATACAGCCAAACTGCAGGAAACCTACTGGAGCTTAGGACCCTGGGTAACTCCGGAATATCTTTATCATGCCAATAAGATATATGGAGGCGATCAGACATCCTACTATCCCAAACTCTATGGATTTATTGAGTATACGGATGTCATATCCGGCATAGGATATCTGAACATTGTAAATACGGTTTTCACTACTGATGAAACGCTTCTTTGCCGCGCAGAAGCATATATACATATGAAAGATTATGCCAATGCAGCAAAAGATCTGATCTCCTGGTATGATTCACACACTATAAAAGGGGTAAAACCGCTGACTGAAGATTACATCAATGCCTATTACAAAACAGCAGATAAAGCATTGCGTCCGGAGTTAAACCCAATGTTTGAGATTGAGAGTGACAAACAGCTAAACTTTATGTACTGTCTTTTGCACTTCCGACGTATAGAAACCGCACATGAAGGCCTCAGGTGGTTTGACATTAAACGATTCGGTATCGAAATCAAACACAACATATCCGGGCAAGCTGACGATATCCTGACAAAAGACGATCCCAGAAGAGTATTGCAGTTACCTGCAGATGCAATCGGAGCCGGTATGCAACCTAATCCCAGATAATAATAAATAAATGTACAAAAATATATGAAGAAGATTTTATTATACACATTAGCAATCTTTTTAACCGGAGTGATGATATCTTCCTGCTCTGATGATGAATTTGGAGAAAGTATTTTTAATACAACTCCTCGTGAGCGCACAGAGTTTGACAATTGGTTGCTTCAAAACTATGTGAAAGAATATAATATTGATTTCAAATACCGGATGGAAGACATAGAAGCAGACATGTCATACAATCTTATTCCGGCTGAAGTGGAGAAGTCAAAAAAACTAGCAAAAATTATCAAGTATCTGTGGCTTGAATCTTACGATGAGATATTCGACAAAACCGGAAAAAACAAGGACTTCATGAGAACTTATGCACCCAAAGTCATTCTGCTGGTTGGTTCATCAGCCATCAATGCCTCTTCTTCTACAGAAGTATTAGGTTCGGCAGAAGCTGGCATCAAAGTCATATTATATAAGGTGAATGCCATAGATCCTACAGACGTAGAGATGTTGAATGAATACTATTTTGAAACAATGCATCATGAATTTGCTCACATCCTGCACCAGAAAAAAAACTATCCTACCGAATATAATCAAATATCTGCAGCCGACTACTCCTCTACCGGCTGGCAAAACAGAACGGAACAACAAGCCTGGAAACTTGGTTTCGTCACCCCCTATGCAGGTATGGAACCACAAGAAGACTTCGTAGAAGTAATAGCCAACTATCTTGTTAAACCGGATGGTTTCTGGGAGAACATGCTGGCAAATGCAGGAACAGAGGGAGCTACCAAAATACAAACCAAGTTCGATATGGTAAAAGAATGGCTAATGACTGCGTGGAATATTGACATTGATGAATTAAGAACCATTATCATCAGACGTTCCGGAGATATTGATTCAATTTTAAATGAAAAAATAGCATACAATGAATAAATTAGCTTATACTATCATTGCTTTGTTTACATTGTGCATTACTTCATGCTCAGATGAAAAAAACATATTTGACAGTTCTTCTGCCAACAGGATGAATGCAATGTTGCAACAGTGTAAAGAAATACTGACTGGATCGGAAAACGGATGGATTTTTGAATATTACCCCGAAGATAACAAATACGGAGGGTTCCGTTTCTACATGGTCTTCTCTAAACAGGGAGAAGTAAGTATTACTGCAGAGTCGCCCATACTGGAATCACCGGGTGACCAAGCCACAAGTATGTATCAGATAAAGGGAGACATGGGCCCTATATTAAGTTTTGATACATACAATCACATACTGCACCAGTTCTCCGATCCCAATCCGGATGGACTTGGTTACGAGGGTGACTATGAATTCATCATTCTTAATGTAGCCAAAGACAAAATCGAGTTAAAGGGAAAAAAGAATGGGACTAAAATGCAAATGATCCCTCTGCCCAATGATATGACATGGGAAAGTTACAGTAGTAAGCTGGATAAGATGATAGAAGCTTTCCCGGGATTCACCATGCGTTTGAATGTAAATGGTACTACTATTGAAATGGAAGAATCTGAAGAGATAGGACGTTACCAGACTTTCAACCTGCCGGAAGGAGTCAGCTCATCAGCCGAAGGGATGGCCTATATCTATACTACAGATGGCATCAAATTCAAAGAGCCTATAACCATTGCAGGAAAAACAATACAGAATTTCACTGCTTCGGAAGATAAAACTCACCTGACTTGTACAGACGAAGGAGCAGACAATGTACAAATCACACAGATGCCTTTAGGAGAAGCATTTGTAACAAAAAAAGGTAACTGGTTCTTTGACACGAAACAGATGGGGCCCCGATTTACTACCATGTGGAATACTGCTGCCGAAAACATGAAAAAAGACCTTTATGGACAAGGTCCGGAAGAGTTACAACAGGCCTCTTTACAAAGTCCTTATCAGGTATTTACTATATACAGTTATTCAATTAATGACAGAAAATTGTATAGTGCTAATTTTTATATGGACTTCGTTCCGATAAAAGATGCCGACCAGGTGAAAATAATTTTCGCTGGAGGAGGAGATGATTTCGCCAGATACTTCTATATGGAATATTTCAAAATGATTCTAGGATACATGAGTGATGACGAACCATACAACATGACTTATAACAACCTGAAAAGTCCAAGTGAAATCACATTCAGAAGAAACGATAATCCCGACGTCGTTTGGTTCAAAACAATCAGATACATTAAATAACCACATAAAAATTACGAATATGAAAAGAAAGAGTTTTTACATTTTTATTCAGATGGTTTTATTCATCTCTTTTGCTTGTTCACAGGTGAATGCCCAACAAATCAAGCCACAAAGAAATAAAACGGAGAAAGTAGGTACACCGGAAGTAACAAACTCCCGGACAGTAACAACGCGGGCCACTACATTAGGCACTTTACCCTATTCTAATGATTTTGACAGTTATGAGATTCGGACTGTCCCCGAAGGATGGGTTTGTACAGGTGACAAAGATGCTTTTGCCATCACAACTTTCAACGGTTGGAAAAATATATATTCCGAACCCAATTGTCTGGGTGTCTATTCTTCTGCAACAGAAAATAACTGGGCATATACTCCCGGATTTGAAATGAAAGCCGGAAGAATCTATCATGCCAGTTTCTGGCTATTGGCTCCCGGGCTTTCTGAATCGGCCAATAAGAGCGAAAGCTTACGCTTTACTGTTGGTAAAGGACAATCAAAAGAAGCTGATTGTATCACATTGGTAGATTTAAAAAATATAAAGTACAAAGAATGGAAAAAAGTAGAGGCTGATTTCATACCTGAAACCGATGGTATCTATTACTTTGGAATCGGTTTTACTACGATCGTTGCAAATGGTGTAGGAATAGACAATTTTGAAGTCTATGATAATGAAAATCCTTTTCCGGCTGTAGCTAAATACGTTGCGTACGGTGGTCTTTGGTCAACTCATGCTAATCACATAAAAGAGCGTCTGCGCTATGTATATCCGGAACAACCCATTTCATTCATTAATCAATCAAAATATGCAACTGATTACCAATGGAACACATTCGGGAATCCGGCTACTACTACCGAAGAAAGTCCGGTTGTAACCTATTCGGAGAGTGGAGATTACAAACCTCTGTTGACTGTAAAAAACTCTAAATCCACTGATTCATTCTCAGACATTGTAAATGTAGGTATTTTAGGAAAAGAGGATGTTACAGACATTGTCGCTAACATATCGGACATGTATGACGAACTGTTCCTGCCGGAAACAGATGTTCCCGGTTCGAATGACTACGTTAGTGGCATAAACAGATATTATACCACCTTTGCTGAAAGATTTGAACTGCCTGCTGACGCTGAAGCAACCGTCAGTGCCGTTCATTTCAGATTGTATGTATATAAAGCAGCTACCATTAACAAAGGTAAACCTGTAAAAGTCAGATTATATGGAGAGAAATGGGGAGCACCGGATCCGGATAATGTATTTGGAGAATATGTTACAACAATGAGCGGTGCTTTCGGTACTACCTCTGTAGACTACGAAAATGTCATCAGAAAAATTAAATTTGCAACTCCTATAAAAGTCAAAGGAACATTCTATTTATCTATAGAACTGGACGAATCTATCGTACCGGACGCAACTACCAAATTAGCTTTGGCTTGTGATGCGTACAGAGCAGATAAAGTTGCTTCTGCTTATGTCCGGATTCATGCAGCAGGAGCCGCAGAGTTGAATCTTAACGGAGGATGGTATTGTGTACCTGATCTTCCCTGGCCGTTTAACGAGATTGATAAAACCGGATTCTCTTTCTATCTATCACCGGAAATGACTTTCCATCAGGTAAAAGGAACTTCTATCAACAAGGTAGAAGACAATAAGATCAGCGTTTATCCAACGGTATTCCACTCTGACTTCAACATAAAAACCGGAGATAATACATCGAAATTAATTCGTGTATTCAATGCTAACGGACAAACCGTTTATGAGAAGACTACAAATGAAGCTAATATAACTGTTACGGGGGCAAACTGGGCCGAAGGCATTTACCTGATAAGAGTTGGAGGCGACTCTATCAATGCTTCTATAAAAGTCATCAAAAAATAAAACTCTCTCTCTTTACTTTATTCTTAACAATTGTCCGGGCGTAAAATCCCGTATTTGACGTCCCGGACAATATTTATTCACTAATACACATCGGAAGATATGAAAAAACGACTACTTATTACCTGTCTTATGTCACTGATAGTCATTGGCGTATGGGCGGAGAAAAATGAAGATGAACCTATTATCAACATGACTTGTACTGCCGGTAAAATCAGTTTTAAACTGTATGCAACTGAAGAAACAGTTTTCCAGGTAGACTTTGGTGAGGGAGCAATAGAACAAACGGTTAAAACAACCGGAACAGCAGTCAATGGTTCCGCTTCGGGTACTTCAGTCAACGTATACGGAGATGCCAATAAGCTGAAAAAGATTGAAATCTCTTCCAATAAACTTCTAAAAGTGCTTGATTTCAGTAAATGTTTGGCATTGACAGAACTGTCCTGTTCAAGTTGCCAAGGTGTAACTGAAATTATTCTCCCTTCCTCTACAGAGAATCAATTGACAAAGATCAACTGTAGATATCTCAATCTGGCTTCTTTTGACGCAAGTAAATGTACAAAGCTTAAGACACTTGCCTTATTCAATGCAGATGCAACATTAGAAACATTGATACTTCCGGAAAATACAGATATTCTGAATGACTTAACGTTACAACAATGTGGTCTGACGACATTGGATATCAGTAAATATACCAATCTGACAAATCTGGATTGTACTTATAACTTTCTTACCTCTATCCAAACTCCCAATTCGGATAAAAATCTGTCTGTAGACTGTTCATACAATTACATGATCATGCCTAATTTTCCCGAAGGTGAAAACATCACTTTATACTATATGGACCAGCGGGAAAAAGTATCACAATACACTTTGAATGAAAGTTATACAACAAATGATATTATTGACCTGTCTGAATTTTACGTTTCTAAAAAAGGAATTAGCGGTTCCTATTTTACAGATGGAGTTTATCCCACCTTCACTTGGTATACAAACGGAAACAGCGATCCCTTGGAAGAAGGAAAGGATTACACAACAACTGAACCTGGAAAATTCAAATTCAATATAGTTCCCGAAAACAGCGTTTATTGTATCATTGCCTCCAAAGCCTATCCGGCTTATCAGAATTACAATTCTCCGTACCGGACTGCCGATACTACTATTGAAAAAGCAGCTGAACCAACTATCATTTTAACTACATCCAATGAAAGAACTATTGGTTTCTCCTTAGGAGCTACTGAAGACAATACTTCTATACAGATAGACTGGGGAGATGGAAACCTCGTTGATAAAGTTATAAACTCCGCAAAGACTTCTATACAGGGTACTCCTGCAGGAACAAAAAATATTAAAATTTATGCAGATGCAGCTAAGATAAAGGAAGTTTCTTTAGCTTATTGTGATTACCTCACAGGCGTCGATTTAAGTAAATGTACAGCTTTGCAAACCTTATCAATAAAGGAAAGCTCTAAAATTACTTCCATTGTCTATCCGGAAGATATAACCACACTGGAGAATCTCACCATTGACAATAGCAGTATAAAAAATATAGACTTACATAATTGGTCTGGCCTCAAAAATCTAAAATATAGTCCTTACGGTGCCAGTACCATTGTGTTGCCCGACGAAGCCGGAAATCTGGAAAATATCGTTCTTAGTAAGTTATCATTAAAAGCTATAGATTTAAACAAATATGTCAATCTGGCTTCTCTTGAAGTAACCTCTCACTCTGCATTGGAAACACTGGATGTGGGTAAATGCAACAAGTTAACAAAACTAATTTGCAAAAGAGATACCAAACTGGCGACTCTTATTCTACCGGAAATCAAAACAACTTTAACAGAACTGGATTGTGAATATACTGCACTAACAGCCATAGACTTAAAAGAATATAGCAAATTGCAGGTATTAAATTGTAGCGGGATCAAAGAGACAATCCTCCCCGAAGATCCGTCTACTTTGACTTCATTGACTTGCAAAGAAAATGGCCTGAAAGTACTGGATATAAGTTCATGTACCAACCTGACGTATCTGGATTGTTCATATAACGAACTGACAGAGATAAAAGTTCCCGGGAATCCGAACCAGGATATCAATATCGACTGTTCTTACAACTATCTGTTTTTACCCAATTTCCCGGAAGGTGAGAAGATCGATTTGACCTATATGGACCAGAGAGAGAAAGTTTCACAATACACTCTAAGTGAAAGATATACCACAAATGATATAATAGACCTATCCGAGCTTTATGTTCTTAAACAAGGTATCAAAGGCTCTTATTTCCCGGAAGGAGTTTATCCTACCTTCACCTGGTATGTAAATGGAAGCAAAGAACCACTGGAAGAAGGAAAAGATTACTCTGTGACAGAACCTGCAAAATTCCGGTTCAATACAGTCCCTGAAGGCAATACCTATTGTGTTATTGCTTCTAAGGCATATCCTGATTATCAGGATTATAACTCTCCTTATCGTACTACGGATGTAATTATCGAGAAAGCAGCCGATCCGGTTATCAGCCTCACTACATCCAATGAAAGGAGCATTGGCTTTTCTATTGGGGCAACAGAAGATAATACAACCATTCAAATAGACTGGGGAGATGGAAATCTGGTTGATAAAGTTATAAATTCAACAAAAACATCTATACAAGGTACACCTACAGATACAAAGATAATTAAGATTTATACAGATGCAGCCAAAATAAAGGAAATCTCTTTAGCCTACTGCGATTATCTCACTGGAGTTGATCTAAGCAGATGTACAGCACTGGAAATACTTTCTATAAAAGAAAGTTCTAAAATCGCAACAATAACATACCCTGAAAATATAGCAACTATAACCAGTCTGACTATTGAAAACAGTAATATAAGAAATCTGGACATACATGATTGGTCAGGACTGAAAAATCTGAATTATGCTCCATCCGGTGCCGCCACAATTGTTCTGCCGGACGAAACAGAGAATTTAGAAACTGTCATCCTGAAAAAACTATCCTCAAAGACAATAGATTTGAGTAAGTATACCAATTTAACTTCATTAGAAGCCACCAATAATTCTTCATTAGAAGAATTGGATGTTAATACATGTAGTAAGCTGAGTAAATTAATCTGTAAGAGCAATACCAAACTCGCAACCCTTACTCTTCCGACTGTAAAAACAGCTTTAACAGAATTAAATTGTGAATATACAGCATTAGCCAGCATTAATCTGAAAGAATACACCAATCTACAGATGTTGAATTGTAGTGGAATAAAAGAAGCGACTCTTCCGGAAAATGCAGCTACCATGACCTCTCTGACATGTAAAGAAAATGGCTTAAAAACACTGGATATAAGTTCTTATATCAACCTGACGTATCTGGATTGCTCATATAACGAGTTGACAAAGATACTGGTTCCCGAAAGTCTGAATCAGATTCTGGAAATCGACTGCTCATACAATTATATGATCATGCCAAACTTTCCCGAAGGTGAGAAGATAAAAATGTCATATATATATCAGAAAGATAAAGTGATGAAATATGAATTGGCAAGCAGTTATAAGACTGATGAAACAATTGATTTTTCGGACTGGTATGTGAAAAAGAAAGGATTGGCCGATTCATACTTCCCAAATGGGGTCTATCCTACTTTTGAATGGTATCTTGCCAGTACGGGTGAAAAACTTAGTGCAGGAAAAGACTACACGGTAACAGAAGGATGTAAATTCCGTTTCAATACCATACCAGATGGTGCAATCTACTGTGTTATCTCTTCCAAAGCATATCCTGATTATACAGATTACAATGAACCCTATCAGACAACTTCCTGTGTAATAACACAAGGAACAGGACTGGAAAAAACGAATGAGAATATAGCCCGAATTTATGCTACTGATACCAATATTACAATTATCCCTACAGAAGATTGTACTTACTCCGTACTCACTTCTACCGGACAAGTCATAGCAAATGGTGAAGCTAATCAGAGCATTGAAGTAGCTGTAGGCTCAACAGGTATATACATTGTATGTATCCGAACAAAAGACAATACAATTAGTACTTATAAGATAGCTATTCAGTAACAGAAAAGAAAGAATCCTTTTTAGGCACCCCATATAATTTAGTACTAAATTATATGGGGCGCTATTTTTTATGTAGAAGTCATTTGACAGACATCGTTATTTATTATTTCCCTCCTGAAGAGAGCAATCGTTTACTAAGATAACGCACCGGATACCACACCGAAAGAAAGCCAACGGCAAATACCGTTACAAACACCAACACTACATCCCAAAAGTGCACACTGACCGGATAGGCATCCACCAGAAAGTTTCCTCCACCACCTAAAGAGATAATACCAAATTTTTGTTGTATCAAACAAAGAATTAATCCCAATACAATACCGGATATAGCACCAAAAAGAGAAATCAGACGCCCTTCAAAAAGAAATATTCTGGAAATCAAACGATCATCCGCTCCCAAATTGCGCAAAGTCACAACATCCTCTTTCTTATCAAGAATCAACATAGAAAGAGAACCTATTACATTAAAACAGGCAATCATCAAAATAAACGTGAGAAAAAGATATGAAATCAATTTCTCTATCTCCATAATCCGAAATACGTCTTCTTGTTGCTCATAGCGATCCTGCACAACAAAGTCATCACCCAATATCGATGCAATCTTTGATTTGGCGGAAGAGGTGCTCACACCAGGATTTAATTTCAATTCAATAGCAGAAACTTCGGTTGTATAATCAAGCATCCGACGCACAAAATCAAGGGAAGTAAGAATATAACGGCTATCATACTTTTGCTGATTGACCACAAAGACAGTACCCGGAGAAAAAAGATACTCCATATTAAAAGAAGCAGAAGGATTTGCCATATTCACCTTAGCATTCCGCTTAGGGGTATAAATCTGCAACGGATCAACAAACTGTATACCTGTACCCAGCGTCGAAACCAATTCGATACCCATCACAGCATAATCTACTATGGAATCATGAAGTAGAAAATCCCCTGCCCCATAAAGAATGCTGTCAATAGACGTAAGATCCTCAAAGTTATCTTCCACCCCTTTTATTACAGCCATTGTCTGACGGTCTTTATACTGTACCATCGCATTTTCTTCCAACGTTTCGGTGAATACAGCGACTTCCGGCAAGGCACGAATCGCTTGTATGCGTTCGTCTTGTCCATCGAAAACCTTACCTTCCCGGATACTAATCTTCAGTTCCGGATCGAACGCTGTAAAAAAGCTGGCCACCATATCCTGGAAACCGTTAAATACAGAAAGTGTACAGACAAGCGCCAGCGTAGCAAGTGCTACCCCACATACTGATATGCCGGAAATAATATTAATGGCATTGTGCTTCTTCTTTGAAAAGAGATAGCGCCGGGCTATATAAAAGGGCAGGTTCACTTCAAAAGAGAATCTATCTTTTCTATATAATCCAATGAATCATCCACAAAGAATTTCAGTTCGGGAATGATACGCAACTGGTGACGAACCCGCGTTCCGAGCTCATACCGGATAGATTTCATGTTGTTATTGATATTTTTTACCATCTCTTCTCCCTTTTCAGAAGGAAAAATACTAAGGTATACACGCGCTATACTCATATCAGGACTAATACGAACTGCACTTACTGACACCAGTATACCGGGCATCGCCTTAGTTTGTAACAAGAAGATTTCACTCAATTCTTTTTGCAACAAACGGGATATCTTATTCTGTCTGGTTGTTTCCATAAAGTTATTTATCAGGTTTATTAAATGTAATTATTCATATTGAGCAGGCGACCTTCACCTACTCATATAAAACACAAAGTTACAGAAATATATCGCTTGACAGGCTATTTATATGATATTTTTAGTTTTCATTATCGAAATAGCATACCCACTAAGTTAGCACTATTTTTTACGGATAATCGTCAGCCCATCCCGCAAAGGAAGTATCACCTTCTCTACCCTTGTATCTTTTGCCACAAGATCATTGAACGCTTTAATACCAATTGTTTGATAATCGTTACTATGCGGATGCTCTTCCAGAACATGGCCATCCCATAAAGTATTATCAGCTATAATATAACCTCCGGCGGAAAGATGTACAAGCGTCATTTCGTAATATTCGATATATTTACGCTTATCCCCATCTATAAAGGCAAGATCAAACACAATACCCAATCCGGGAACAAGTTCAAGGGCATCACCGATATAGAACTTTATTTTATCAGCATAAGCCGATCCTTCCAGCCAGGGACGTGTAAAATCCTCTTGTTCATCATTAATCTCAAATGTGTGAAGCATTCCTCCTTCCGGAAGTCCCTCGGCCAGGCAAAGAGCAGAATAACCACTATACGTACCTATTTCAAGTATCTGCCGGGGGCGAATCATCTCGACAAACATCTTCAACATTCTTCCCTGCAAATGGCCGGAAGCCATACGAGGACGAAGTAGTTTAACATGTGTGTCACGATACAAGGCTTTCAGATAATCGCCTTCATCATCTATATGGCTCAGGATGTAATCGTCTATAGTATCCATGGAAAGAGAAAAAGGATTTACGATTGGACGATTTACAATTTACGATTGAAATAACTCTTGTTTATCAGAAGTAATTTCAATCGTAAATTGTAAATCGTCCAATTATAAATTATAAATATCTGTTCTTATTAGGCAGTACCGTTTCTTCAGCGTGTTTCAAAGCATCTTCCACAACGTTGATTTCAAGGAAAGAAGTTTGGGTTCCCGCTTTACCACTACTCAAATAACCTACCATATCCGAAGGACACAAACGTCCTTCTTTCAACAGACGGCGTAGTGCAGCAAAGTAATACTCCTGTCCGTTAGCCAATTCGGGCATATAGATCGCTTCCACCCCATAAGAAAGAGCCAGATGACGCATGGTTTTCTCCTTGTAACAAATGGCCAGCACAGGATATTTACCACGGAAAGCAGCAAGGTTACGGGCAGTACGTCCACTATAACTATCAGTAATAATAGCACGCATCTTCAGCTTGGCTGTAGCTTTCACAGCTTGCTTGGCAAGGAATGCAGTCACATCATTACTATTTTCATCCAACGGAATGCGGATATCGTTCTCTTCCAGTTTATCTTTTTCAGCTTGTGCGGCAATAGCAGTCATCGTTTTCACGGCTTCTACCGGATATTTACCATAAGCCGTTTCACCGCTCAGCATCAAAGCATCAGTACGATAATAGATAGCATTAGCAATATCAGTTACCTCCGCACGAGTCGGACGCGGATTATTAATCATAGTGTGAAGCATCTGTGTAGCTACAATAACCGGCTTCTTTGCCAACACGCATTTACGAATCAGTGTACGCTGGATACCCGGAATACGTTCTTGTGGTACTTCAATACCCAGATCACCACGCGCTACCATCACACCATCAGCCACTTCAAGGATTTCATCGATATTATCAACACCTTCCTGATTTTCAATCTTGGCAATAATTTTAATATCACTATTATGCTCGTCAAGAATAGTACGAATATCAAGCACATCCTGCTTGTTACGTACAAACGAATGTGCTATAAAATCGATATCCTTCTCTATAGCATACAATATATTATTACGGTCTTTCTCTGTCAACGAAGGCAGGTTGATTCGCACCCCCGGAACATTCACACTTTTACGACTACCCAGGACAGCCTCATTTTGCACTTCACAAAGCAAATGGTCAGTTGTTTTATCAATCACACGAAGTTCAAGATCACCATCATCAATAAGAATCGTTCCACCGATATTCAGATCATGTACAAAATTGGGATATGAAACAGCAATACATTCGCGGGTTGTTTCCAGGTCAGGATTACCAACAATCTTCACTTTCTCTCCAATCTGAAAAGGAATAGGTTCGGCATTAGCAGTAGTTCGTACTTCCGGCCCTTTGGTATCCATCAGGATGGCAATACGGTTGGAAACGGCACGTACATTAGCTATCAAAGCTTCAAAACCTTCACGGCTGGCATGCGCGGTATTCATACGAACAACGTTCATCCCGGCATCAAACAACTGTTTTATAAAGTCTACGTCGCAGCGTCTGTCTGAGATGGAAGCTACGATTTTAGTCTGTTTCAGCAACATCTTAAATAATTATTTAATTTTGATAATGTGCCCATATGCCAATCGTCCTCCGGCTTATTTACACATTAATTATATGAATCTATTTTATTCTCACATTATTATCTTAAAGCCTCAAGGGCCAGACGGTATGAATTGAGCCCAAAACCACAAATGACTCCTTTACAGGCACAAGCAATCATAGACACATGACGAAAATCTTCACGACTGTGTACATTAGAAATATGTACTTCGATTACCGGGGCAGTCACCGCACGAATAGCATCTTGTAAAGCAATAGACGTATGTGTATATGCCCCCGCATTTAAAATAATACCATCTGCTTCAAAACCCGTCTGCTGAATGCAGTCAATCATTTCTCCCTCAATATTCGATTGAAAATAGTTAATTTCTATATCCTTATACGCTTTGCGGAGTTCTGCCAGATAGTCTTCAAATGTAACACTACCATATATGGAAGGTTCACGCTTGCCCAGCAGATTAATATTGGGGCCATTAATAATTTGTATCCTCATAACACAATCCTACTAATTTTAATACCTTTGTCTCGGGAACATTATTTCAGGGTGCAAAGATAGCGCAAACCGAATGTAGAAGCAAATTTATTTGTATTTTGCTGAGGTGCAACCTATCTTCGCGGAGCAAAGGTAGAAAAAAGAAATGAAAATAAACGAAAAAACCGAGAAGAAGGATACACAAGAGCAGATAATTAAAAAGTACCAACAATATCTAAAGTTGGAGAAGTCTCTGTCTAAAAATACGCTGGATGCTTACATGACCGATCTGAGTAAGCTACTCAACTTCCTGCAAGCAGAGAATACCGGAGTTCTGGATGTTTGTCTGAACGATCTGGAACGCTTCTCTGCCGGACTGCATGATATTGGTATTCACCCACGTTCGCAGGCACGAATTATTTCAGGTATCAAATCTTTCTTCCACTTTCTCATTATGGCCGACTATATAGAAGCCGATCCCAGCGAACTGCTTGAAGGCCCCAAAATTGGCTTTAAAATACCAGAGGTACTGACAGTTGAAGAAATTGATACCATCATCTCAGCCATAGACCTTAGTAAAAACGAAGGCCAGCGCAATCGTGCCATGCTGGAAACCTTGTATAGCTGCGGTTTACGCGTATCCGAACTGACCAATTTAAAGCTTTCCGATCTTTATTTTGACGAAGGTTTTATCAAAGTAGAAGGTAAAGGCAGCAAACAACGTCTGGTACCGATTTCTCCACGAGCTATTAAAGAGATACAACTATACTTTATTGACCGGAACCGGGGAAAAATAAAAAAAGAATATGAGGATTTTGTTTTTCTGGCCCGATGGGGTAAAAACATATCCCGCATTATGGTCTTCCACCTCATCAAAGAACTCGCACAGATAAGCGGTATCACCAAGAATATCAGTCCACATACATTTCGTCATTCATTTGCCACTCATTTGCTGGAAGGAGGAGCCAATTTACGAGCAATTCAATGTATGCTTGGGCATGAATCCATTGCCACTACGGAGATATATACTCACATCGATCGGAACATGTTACGGAGTGAAATAATAGAGCATCACCCGCGTAATATTAAATATCGTCAAGAAAAGAAAGGCTGATTTCATTAAATTATAATAAAAACAATACTTTAGCTATATATATATCTTAATATTTAATATCTTTGCGTTACTTTTTCCGGGTTAAATGGAAAAGGCATGAATGGACGAATATTTCAATTACAAACATTTAATTTATACCTAAAATGATTAAGAAGCTTTATTTGCCTTTCCTTATGGCATTGATTGTTGCATTTTCGTCTTGCAGCAAAATGGGTGAATTATCATCTGACTACTTTACTACAACTCCGCAGGTGTTGGAAGCAGTGGGTGGTAAAGTTCCTGTAACTATCAACGGAAAGTTTCCTGAAAAGTATTTCAAAAAGAAAGCCGTTGTAGAAGTAACTCCGGTTTTAAGATGGAATGGTGGCGAAGTTAAAGGCCAACCTGCAGTATTCCAAGGTGAAAAAGTTGAAGGTAACGACCAGACTATCTCTTACAAGATGGGTGGTAACTACACGATGAAAACTTCATTTGACTATGTTCCTGAAATGGCTAAGTCTGAATTGTACCTTGAATTCAATGCTAAAATCGGCAACAAGACAGTAGCTATCCCTGCTGTGAAAATTGCTGATGGTGTGATTTCTACTTCAGAATTGATTGAAAACACGCTGCAAAGTGCTAACCCTGCTAACGGTGACGACGCTTTCCAACGTATCATCAAAGAGAAACACAATGCTAACATTATGTTCCTTATCCAACAGGCTAACATTCGTGCAAGCGAATTGAAGACTGCTAAAGAATTCAACAAGGAAGTAGCTAACGTAAACGATGCTGCTAACAAAAAAATCAGCAACATTGAAATTTCTGCTTATGCATCTCCTGATGGTGGTGTAGGTTTGAACACTAAGCTGGCCGAAAACCGTGAGGACAACACTACTAAGATGTTGAGCAAAGACCTTAAGAAAGCTAAGATCGATGCAGCTATCGATGCTAAATACACAGCTCAGGACTGGGAAGGTTTCCAGGAACTGGTTTCTAAATCAAACATCCAGGACAAAGAATTGATCCTTCGCGTACTCTCTATGTATCAGGATCCTGAACAAAGAGAACAAGAAATCAAAAACATCTCTTCTGTTTACAAAACTTTGGCTGACGAAATCCTGCCGCAATTGCGTCGTTCTCGTTTGACTTTGAACTATGAGATCATTGGTAAGTCTGACGACGAAATCGCTTCTTTGGCTTCTTCTAATCCTAAAGAACTGACTTTGGAAGAATTGCTGTATGCTGCAACACTGACTAATGACAACGGTAAGAAAGAAGTAATCTATACAAAAGCTACTGAGTTGTTCCCGAATGACTACCGTGCATTCAACAACCTTGGTAAATTGGCTTATCAGGCTGGTAACATTGACAAAGCTGAATCATACCTGAAGAAAGCTGCTAACATTCAGGCTGCTCCTGAAGTTAACATGAACTTAGGTCTTGTAGCTCTGGCTAAAGGTGATAAGAGCGCTGCTGAATCTTACTTAGGTAAGGCTTCTGGCGCTAAAGAACTGGGCGAAACAATGGGTAACCTGTACATTGCACAAGGTCAGTATGAAAGAGCTGTAAACTCATTCGGTGACGCTAAGACAAATAGTGCTGCTCTTGCTCAGATCCTGGCTAAGGACTACAACAAAGCTAAAAACACATTGGCTGGTGTAGAAAAACCGGATGCTTACACAGACTATCTGATGGCTGTATTAGGTGCAAGAACTAACAATCTTTCTATGTTAACAAGCAGTCTGAAAAGCGCAGTTGCTAAAGACTCTTCATTAGCTAAGAAAGCTGCAACTGATCTTGAGTTCGCAAAATACTTCGTTAACTCAGACTTTATGAATATTATCAAATAAACGAATCCTTCGTATTTTATTTGAAAAAAAGGAGTTGCTCATCATTTATGGTGAGCAATTCTTTTTTTTTATCCATAAAACCCGTACTTTCGCAGAAAAGATGCAAAAATGAAGAAAATAAATATCTTGCTCATCCTGATAATCTGCCTGACAGGCTGCAAGAAAAATGCAGATACAACAAGCATAACCGGAGAAATTAAAGGACTGGGAGACGATACAATCTATTTATATGGCATCGACGGACTCTACCAGCATATAGATACTATATATGTGAAGGGAGGCAAGTTCTCTCATTCATTAAAAGTAGACACCATCACCACAGCCATGCTACTCTTGAAAGGGGAAACAGAGTATCCGATTTTTCTTGATAAAAAAGAGAAAATCAAGGTACAAGGGAATGCAAACAACCTGGACCACCTGAATATTGAGGGAAATATTTATAATGAAGAGTTCTCAGCCTTCCAAGCAACGCTGCAAGGGCCGGGCATACCCTCCGAAAAAATGCTCGAAGCAAAAGCAGAAGAATTTATCCGCCAGCACAACAATTCTTTCGTCAGCATTTATCTGCTGGACAAGTATTTTGTACAAAAGGAAACTCCTGACTTTAAAAAGATAAAAGAGCTGATTGATGTGATGGCAGGAGTACTTCAAGATAAACCTTCCATTGGACAGTTGACCGAAAATATCACCCAAATAGAAAAAGTGAATGAAGGCAAGACAGCTCCTTTCTTCAGCCTTCCCAATCAAAAAGGAGAAAAAGTAACACGCTTAGATAAGTTCAAGGACAAATATATGCTCATCAATTTCTGGGCATCCTGGTGCGAAGAGTGTGATTCTACAAATGTGGAACTGCGCAAGATAAACAACAAGTATAAAAAGAACAAAGAATTTGGCATATTAGGTATTTCACTCGACATAAATAAAGAAGACTGGAAAAATAAGATAAAGCAGGATACACTAACCTGGGAACAGGTATGTACCTTTACTGGGTGGAATCTGGAGACTGCCAAACAATATACCATACTGAAATTACCAACCAATATACTCGTATCTCCAGGCGGCAGGATACTTGCAAGAGATATCCCAACAGACAGTCTGAGCCATGCAATTGAGAAAGTACTAAAGAAGGAAAAGAAATAACGTTTTCCAAGGCATTGTCCACAATATTATGGAGAGTGCCTTCTATCTACACAAAATAGTGAACAGTACCATATTAAAGTCCCTATTCATCAATCCTAACAGAAGCATAGGGATAAAGGACAGCTGTATGCGCTGCTTTTCTTGCTAACAAAACCTCTTGCTCTGTCAATGAAGAAGGACTATAAGAGCTCGTTTCGGGATTCTGTCCGGTTATTATCTCAAGCCAAGTACATGCCGCAGTATAACGTCCTAATCCCAAACTCAAATGATAACCATCACGACAAAGAGTATCTCCAACAAAAGTGTTACGCAAATTCTGAATAGCAGTTCCTGAAGGTACCACAAACGCTATCTCATTAGCATGGCGTTGAGCTACTATGGAAACAGCCGTTACGATAGCTTGGCACATGTCTATTTGACTGTTACCATATACAGAGAATCCAGAATGAGTCGAGTTCTGAGCGTAAGCCCAAGTTTGATGTAACCCTATTTTTACAGTAGAATTAGTAATATATCTCCTTACATATTCCAACAAATTAGATAACCAGGGTTCATAAGATTCCAGTAATCCTGAATCATAACTGGCTTGCTGGAATGTAATATAATCCCAGTTTTCATCTGTAATACACTCATGCATTTTCTTATGAACATTCGTTTTCTTTCCATTCTCAATTTTTCTATACTCGAAAGCTTCTTCTGAAATAGCCATTTTCCAATGTGACTGTAGACTTTGCCCAGGACGATAAATATTTCCAATAATCAATGTATCCCCACCACCAACAGCCAATTCATACAGATTCTGCTCAACAGCATCTTCAGAAAAGCTATTCCCAATAGCCAAAACCTTTATTATTCTACCTTGTACAGATACAAAGGGCAACAGAGAAACCCAAAATAGCAGTTTCAAGATTTTCATCAGATTCACTTTTTTTAATTCAACATCAAATTAGTAACATCAACAATTTATAAAAAAGGGGAATGCTACACCTATACATATAACAATAAAAATCCCCTTCTTTTTACATCGCTAACATAGATTCTAGCAGACACAATACTATTAACAATGACTACCTCCCTTTCCTCCCGAATTCATCCCCCCTTCTCCGAACATCCATTTTCTTTCTCATGTTTATTCATTTTATAAATACTACATTATTACCTCAACTTTATAAGTACTACCGGCTAACATCGCTGGAATGAAAGAACCTTCAAGTTTTTCACCGTCCACTATAATTTGCTTAACTCCTTTCATTTTTCCTTTTGGATTATTTATTACGATATCATAAATAGCTCCCCTAAATCTGCGTTTCACCCTAAATTTACGCCATGAAGAAGGTATGCACGGATCAATCAACAGACCGTCATACTCTGGCCGAATACCTAAAATATATTGCGTTATGGCAAAATAATTCCAAGAAGCTGTTCCTGTTAACCATGAGTTTTTCGCCTCACCAGGTTTATAAGCATCTTTTCCTGCTATCATTTGAGAGTAAACATAAGGTTCCATTTTATGAAGTTCACTGATACTCTCAAGATAAGCTGGGCATATTTTTTTATAATATTCCCAAGCGTTATCTCCGCGTCCACGAATGGTTTCACCTATCATAATCCATGGATTGTTATGACAAAATATTCCAGCATTTTCCTTGTATCCTTCAGGATAAGTCGATATTTCCCCATACTCTTTATAGTACTTTGAAAAAGCCGGGTTGTTCAATACTATACCATACTGGCAATCCAATCTTTCTTTCACCGCATCCAAAGCCTTTTCCACCATTCCCTCTTCCAATCCGATCTGAGCCATTGTACACCAACCATTCGATTCTATAAAGATTTTCCCTTCTTCATTCTCCTCCGAACCGATCTTCCGCCCCCAATAATCATAGGCCCGTAAAAACCAATTGCCATCCCATCCATATTTCATCACCGCCTTTACCATCTCATCCACATGTTTGTATGCCTTTTCTGCCTCAATATTCTTATTTAATATCTTACACAGTCTTGCATATTCTCGTCCATACATTACAAACAATCCAGCTATCATTAAACTCTCAGCTTTTGTACCCTCCGATTTATTTTCCGTAGTTTGAAAACTCTCATCCGGATTACTTGAGAAACAATTCAAATTTAAACAATCATTCCAGTCCGCCCGCCCTATTAAAGGCAAACCATGAGGCCCTAAATTATTCACAATATGCTCAAAAGAAACTTGAAGATGGAAGAAGAGTGAAGCTTCCGATCCTTTCTGATTATCAAAAGGAACCTGTTCATGTAAGATGGAAAAATCACCCGTTTCCTTTAAGTAATGTATAGTGCCAAAAATCAGCCACATAGGATCATCATTAAACCCTTGTCCTATCTCATTATTTCCTTTCTTCGTCAGAGGTTGATACTGGTGATAACAACCACCATCAGAAAATTGTGTCGATGCAATATCAATAATACGCTGACGAGCTCGTTCTGGTATCTGATGAACAAAGCCAATCAAGTCTTGATTAGAATCTCTAAACCCCATGCCACGCCCTATACCACTCTCAAAATATGAGGCAGAACGAGAAAAGCAGAAAGTTATCATGCACTGGTACTGATTCCAGATATTCACCATTCGGTTAAGTTTCGGATCCAGTGATTCCAGTACATATGCACTCAACAAATAGTCCCAATACTCTTTTAATTCATTAAAAGCTCGGTCTACAGAATCAACAGTATTAAATCTATCAATTACTTCATATGCACACTTTTTATTTAGTTTCTGTTCCTCGTCCCACTTCTCACTTTCACCATTTTCAACGTATCCTAAAACAAAGATCAAATCTTTTAACTCTCCCGGTCCCAACTCAATTTCAATATAATGAGACGCTATTGGCAACCAACCATGTGCTATGCTGTTACATGCCCTTCCTTGAGTTACCGCCTGAGGTTGATCAAAACCATTGTACATTCCTAAAAATGATTCACGATCCGTTTCAAAACCATTTATAGGTACATTCACCGAATAATAAGAATAATGATTCCGTCGTTCTCTATACTCTGTTTTATGAAATAGAATTGAGTTTTCTACCTCCACCTCACCTAATGAAAGATTACGCTGGAAATTTTCCATATCACTTTGAGCATTCCACAGACACCATTCAACAAACGAAAATACTTTAAATCGTTTTATTTGATTTGTTGTATTCTTCAACGTAACTTTCTGAACTTCTGCCCATGTATGCAATGGTACCATATACAAGATCTCTACCTCGAGACCATTTTTAGCCCCGGTAATAACCGTATAATTCAACCCATGCCTGCAAATATATTTATCCAACTCTGTTTTACAAGGTTTCCAACCCGGACTCCATATATTTTCCCCATCATTGATATAAAAATATTTCCCTCCGTCGTCTATTGGTACATTATTATAACGATATCGTGTAATACGCCTATATCTTGCATCCTTACAAAACGTATATCCGCCTCCTGTATTAGAAATCAAGCTAAAGAAATCTTCTGTTCCTAAATAGTTAATCCATGGCCATGGAGTTCGTGGGTTTGTAATCACATATTCACGCTTATCGTCATCAAAAAATCCAAATTTCATAATCTGTAATATTATTTATTAAATTCAATTTTCCAGTTTATTAAACCAATTCCTTTTTAATATTACTGAAGTAATTATAACAATAATAACTGCTACAATAAAATAAATGAATTGCTGTAAAACGAGATAAATCGACGCCGCCACCAGAGCTGTCTGCCAGATAATCCCAACTCCAACATTAATAAGATCTCTACAGCAATCAGAATTTTCCTTAAAATCAGGAGTTTCAGCTTTAACAAGTACATCAATAGGCTTCCAAATTCCCCATGGACGAGTTGTTTTATAAAACTCCTTCAAAACCTCTAAATCGGTAGGAGGTACTGAATAAGTTCCCCATACACATCCAACAATAGAGCAAATAAAAATAATCGGAAAATAGTATAAAGGTAACACTCCGTCAAAGTAAGGAACTATCGGAAGAATCAATGCCGGAATCATGCCTGCAGCCATACCTAAGGCAAAACCACGTCCATTAAATCTCCACCAATGCCATTTTAAGATATTCGCCGCAATATAGCTACCATACAATGCACTAGTAACCCATTGTAACACACTATTCACATCTTGTGCTAATACTCCAAAACAAATACTGACAACAACAACAATTAAACCCACAACAATATTTGCACGATTGGCTTGTCTGGGTGTCGCATCTTTCTTAAAATACTTTATATAAATATCATTAACAATATATGCCTGAACTGCATTTAAAGTTCCTGCAAAAGTAGACATAAATGCAGCCAGTAATCCTGCAAGAATCAACCCAGTTATTCCAGCTGGAATCCAAGGGTGATTAATTACTGCCGGAAGAACTAACTCAAAATCAATCACACCGGCAGGAGTAGTAATTTGCCCCTGTATCTGATTAAACAAAATAAGCCCTAATATAGCAAAGCCTGTAATCATTATATAACGAACCGGCATCAATACCAATGTGACCGAGCCACTCATCAAAGCTGCTTCACGAGGAGAACGAGTTGACAGTATTTTTTGCATATCATAAGTAGGAGCCGGGCCAGCAACACTAGCTAACACACCTTTCAAAAGAACTAATCCAAAGAAAAGGCTGAAAAGCTGGTAACCATCACTACCTATTTTATTGTTAAACTCAACAAACTTACCTGTCCAAGTCATATTTAACTCTTGCCCAAACCACGGAGAAAACCAACTATTTGGTAACCAAGAAGAAAACTCAATGATATCTAAATGCAATATCGCAATAATAGCTACAGCCACGGAAGCTAAACCCATAATGATGTATTGTGCCACATCTGCCCAAACAATACTCATCATTCCACCCATCAAAGCATAGAATACTGCAAACAGAGTAAAAATAACACCCCAGACATGAGGAATATATGTATCAGGAAGAAAAGACAAAAAAGGAAAGACGCTTTTTAATGGCATAAATATCTCCACAAATTTACCCATACCAATAAAACCGTAAGCCAACATGCCCAGTCCAACCAAAATAGCAAACACAACAATAATCCAATGAGAAGTCACAGCACCATTATCCGTTCCGAAACGAAAGCGAATCCACTCTGCTCCTGTCGTACAATTGGAACGACGTAACCAAGCCGATAAATAAACCATCAGAAATATTTGGTTAAAAACAGGCCAAAGCCAAGGTATATAAATACTCTTAAGTCCATATACAATAGTTATACCAACCAGCCATACAGTACCAGAAATATCAAACATACCAGAGGCATTAGATAATCCCAGCAAATACCATGGGATATGTTTACCCCCCAACAAATATGATTCCAGATTCTGAGATGCACGACGCTTCAAATGAAATCCTATAAAGACCAATACCCCCAAGTAAACGGCAACAATAGTAAAATCAATACAAGAAAGAAAAGAATGATAATCCATTAAATTTATTTTTACTTTCAATATTTATAATAGTTGTACAAAACCCTCTATCATTTATTTCAAAGCATTGTTCAGTCTCAATACCCAGGTATTTAAACACAGAAGCTTATTTATATTCAGCGACGGTAATTCAAGATGTACATACGAATCATTACACTGATAACCAACTTCTTTATTATCAGACCCTAATAATACATTTTTCATACTATTAAAATTTAAAACAACACTATACTTTATTTCCAATGATCTGTCCTAAACGGTGAGGCTGGTAAATCAGCCCCGTTATACAAATTACATTCTGGATTAGCAGCCCAAGCATACCTCACTGCAAGTGGATAAGGAACATTAGGAGAACTAACCACTACTTCTTCTCCATCTATTTCAGCTTCTGCCCAATAAAACTTGTGATCCGGACCAGCTATTGAGAAACCTTTTATCAAATCCCCTCCTTTAATCTTTAGCCCGCCACCAACGTGATCAAACTTAATCCTCACCTGATTATTTTCAATGATATATGAATTATACAGAGGCCCGGAATAAACAATATCTTCTCCATAAGTCTTAGCCCTTGCTATTAATGCCAACCTGTCACCGACCTCTTTCTTTCTTTTGGGATGTACATTCTTGGCTTCTCCCAGTTCTATGGTTACTGCCATCCCAGTATTGGCCATACACAATGTTTCAAATTGAGCTTCTCTTAATTCAGCCCATTGTGCACCAGTCGGCTCCTCATTTCTTTCTCCAAAATTAGGTAACTGTACAAAATAAAAGGGCAGCGTTTGTTTCCATTGTTTACGCCAATCAGTAATCAAGAGCGGAAATATATCTTTATACTGTTCTGCACGGGCACAATTATATTCACCTTGATACCAAATGATTCCCTTTAAAGTATAAGGAATGATAGGATGAATCATTGCATTAAAAAGTACAGAATGGATATTAGGACCATCTCTATCAACGGAATATTCTTTGAGAGTATCCTTTTCACAACTATCTAAATCAGTTATCCGGGTTATTGCTTCTTTACTAATCCACGATTCTGCAATAGTCCCTCCCCACGAGGCCGTAATTACTCCAATAGGAACATTTAAATGGCGATGAAGATTCTTAGCGAAAAAATACGCAACGGCAGAAAAGTTTGCTGCAAACTCCGGCAAACAAACCTGCCAAGTCCCCTTACGTACCTTCTTCAAATCACTGAGTGGTGACAAACTTGCAGCACGTTCAACATGCAAAACACGTATTTCGGGACATTGAGCCAAACGAATTTCTGCTTCATAATTATTTATTTTCCCCCAACTTCCGATTGGCATCTCCATATTAGACTGTCCAGCACAAAGCCAAACTTCACCAATTAATACATTATCCAAACGAATGCTCGTTTCATCTGAGACAATAATATAATATGGACCACCTGCTTGAGGAGTAGATATTCTTGTCCGCCACTCACCTTTATCTGATGAATTAACCAAATACTCTTTATTGTTCCAAGAAGTTTTAATTGTTACAGTACACCTCGGAGTAGCCGTTCCCCAAAAAGCTACTTCAGTTTGTCGTTGTAATACCATATTGTCCGTAAACATAGCGGGTAATACAATTTTTGCATGCAGGCGCCAAGAATAGCCAACAGATAGAAAACATATTAACAAGAAAAAAAATCGTATTTTCATATTATTCTATGATATTTTTTAAACCTATACTAATTAACCAATTGTTCCGGGCATAGAACTGTTTCAAAAACCGCTTCCTCTCCAGCCGGAATAATAGTTTCAAATCCTATCAAAACAACATTAGGGTTTGGAGCGTCATAACTATTACCGGATTGTGCAGACCATTTTTTTATTTGAACCTGATTCTGACTTTTAATTTTCACATTCATCCTTTTCCCATCTTGCTCCAGTATAAAGCCATCCTTCTGTATCCCTCTTATCTGAGTTCTTGTCAACATTGTCCAACGTAAAAGAGCTTGCTTTGTAGTATCTGTTTTCACACTATCTTTCACCACTACATAAGCGCCGTTTACCATTGTAATTTCTCTTTGACAAAAGAGCAGTTCATCCTTAAAAATAGTAGTCAAGTCAATCGTTGCAGATTTCAAACCCTCACTATCAACAAACGATTTCCAGTACGCATACCCTTTTACATCATGTAGTTTATTATTAATAGTAAGGGTATTATGAGCATAATTATTATAACGAAAAACCTTCCAACGCTCTGAATGTTGATCATTACTCCAGATTTGCATTTTTTTCGATTCCAAAGATTCATAGTCTTGCATTCCCAAATCCATAGCCCATCGTATCCCCATAGCATCCATCACAAAGGATCCAGCATCCATATGTGAATGATTACTACTGGAAGTTCCTCCTTTAATGCCCACATACAAAGCATTTTTATCAGTCCAAGAAGTACGCATCAATGCAACTGGTGTAATGCCCCCTCCTATCCACATCATCTTTTCAGGAGGAACAATTTTGTCTATTTCTATATTTCTACCCCATAAAAATATTAGCGGAAACAGTCTATTTGCCAAATAGCCAGAACATTTATCTTTTTGCATGAAGCTTTTTTCTGTCCATAATAAAGAAAGATCCCCAGTTTTCTTTGCAAACCAAAACATAACAGGTGCTAACCCATGCTCATCACCACAATCTGCATAATTAAAACTATACCCGGTTGGACCAACCATCTGCTCATAATAATAAGGGGTATTCATAAAACCTGACGACAAAGCTGGCAACAAATCCCAATCACCAACTTTCTCCAGGGTTCCCAATAAAAGAACATTAAAAGTTGTTCCATACCTCCAATATGAATACCCTTCAGGATATGCCCCGTCAGGTGCATATTCAGCCATAGGGAGCTTTACAGATTCTACTGCCTGCCGAATAAGAGATCTACACATTTCCGGATTTTGTTCATAAACCGCCAAAGCAGCAATTGCTATACCTGCATTACATACTTGATTCCAATTATGATTTGCTTTCAAATACCAATTATATCTCTCATCCTGTGCAGGTAAGAGCCCTTTCGTCATGATAGCTTCACTAATGATTCTGCGTGAATCAGCCGATAACTTAGTATACAACCAATCAAAACCAATGGCAACTCCTAAGACCATTTCAGCCACATCCAGAAAATGAGATGGATTCCAATCAGAAAAACGACAAACAGTAAGTAATTCTTCCTCTGCACGTTGAAAATATATTTCATCTCCAGTAATACGATACGCATAAGACAAAAATAATATTCTTCGAAGAGCTTCTCGAGAAGTAGCTAATAACCGCATACCCACCTTTTTCCTTTCCAACAATGGCCGATTAAGCAGATTATTACATTCTTTGAGGAAATTTCGATGTAAACCAGTCCAAAGAGTATCCATAGATAAAGCTTCTTTAATTTCTATTTCCTCTCCACCAGACATTAATATACGGGGATGTGAAGGTAATACTTGTGCATACATATTTAATTCCCCCTGAAAAAGTAAAAAGAATATCAAAAGAAAAATAGTTCTCATATGTTCTCTGTTTTTAATAATTTCGATACCGCAAAAGAGCCTCTATGAAATAATAATCACCATAACTCAAAGGAGCATCCAATTCTGAATTCTGAGGAATATTTCCTACTCCATGTTTTAATATAAAAAAACCATTTGTTCCTACTTCAGCCATATACTCATCCGAAGCAAGCATACGAAGTTGCTGTTCCGCTACTGTGTAGTACCTTTCACAACGATGACCCTCCGAATATTTACTCAATTCCAACAAAGCGGAAGCGATAATAGCAGCAGACGAAGAATCTCTATAATCATCAGGTATACCAGGAGAATCAAAATCCCAATATGGAATTTTATCTTTCGGCAGATGTGGGTGATTCAGTATAAAATCTGCGATATGCCATGCTAAATTCAAATAATCTTCATTTCCTGTCTCACGATACATCATCGTATACCCATAAAGTGCCCATGCTTGTCCACGTGCCCAAGAACTATCGTCACCATATCCCTGATCAGTCCCTCGCTGCAACACTTTACCACTTTTCAAATCATAAGCAACCACATGAAAGGAGCTATAATCCTCTCGAAAATGATGCAATTTCGTCGTATTCGCATGAGAAATGGCTATATTCTTAAAAGTATCGTCTCCCGTTCTCTTATAAGCCCACATTAACATCTCCAGATTCATCATATTATCTATAATTACAGGATAAGAATAATCACGCCATTTATTCCAGGAACGGATACACTTCACAACCGGATTATACCTTGCAGATAAAGCGTGTGCACCGTTAATAAGAACTCCCTCTGATTCAGATGTCGGATTCAATCTAAATCCATTCCCATAACTACAATACAGCATAAACCCCAAATCATGAGTACTCGTGTTGAACTGTTCCTTTTCAATACGTTTAGTATATAAATTAGCATAATCAAACAGTTCTTCACTACCCTTATTATTTTCATACAAATACCACAATACACCAGGGAAAAAGCCACTACACCACCAATCAGAAGAAGAGGTCACTAGTTCTCCATTAGAGTTCAAAGAGCGCGGTAATTTACCTTCTTTATCTTTCAGATGTCTGGCCATCAATAAAGCCTGTTTTTCGGCTTTAGCAAGTGCTCCATCTACCCAATGCCGATAACTGGTAGTAAGATATTTTTCTACTATCTTCATTTGCGGAGCATCTTTCCCACCTTTTGGTGTAAGGCTAAGAGGATATTTACCCCACCATGGACCTGCTGCCCAATAGGTAGCATTCACACCTTCGCTCTGTAGATAATTTAAAAAGTTATCCATAGTGACCAACCAACGCTCATCGTCATCCGGAACACCATATTCACCAACAAACCCTTTTAACTGATTATTTTTAAGCCAATTAACAAATGGCCGAACCCTTTCTATCCCTCGTGTAGGAGATCCTTTCTCCGTATCATATGATCCATTATAACTTCCCGAAGCATCCGCATCAAAATAAACATGCGCCTCATAAATCAAATTATTCACAGGATCCTTTAAATATTTCAATGTATCACTCTTCTCTACCCATCTCTCCGCAGAACTCCAATCGTCCCCCCCAATAATTATTGGTCGTTCTTGATCACTTTTTCTTATTGCCTCAATACCTTTCTGTGCCATTTGAAACCAGGAAACCGAACTCCCTAAATCATGAGGCTCATTCATTAATCCGTAGCCATAGATATTGGAGAATGAACTCATTTCCATGGCAAAACGCCGCCAAAAATCTGCAAAGTGATCTAAGGTTACCCCATTAGTACCAATAATACATTTCACTCCTTGGTGATAACGTCGTGCATAATTATGTAAATCAAGAATCACGCTTATACTTCTTTTCTCTGCCTCACCTACAAAATCTTTAATCCGTTTCAGCTCTACAGAATTAAGTTCACCATTCAACTCATGCTGTATCCTTTCCCACTTAAAAGGAAAACGAATCAGTTTCAATCCTTTATCTTTAAAATAATCCAATTCTTCTACTTTCGGATAAGTATAATGCTTATCATATTTACCTGGTAAATTTGCTTCATCAAATTCTGCACATGCCAAATTCACACCAAATGGTTGATACGAATTCTGATTATATACTGCAATTGGTTTTTCATAATCAGTTTTCATCCGATAGGGCATTTCGTATACCTGACTCCCATTTTTGTCTGTAAAATAAAGTTTTGACACAGACATACTATCAGCATTCCCGTCTGCCCAGAATGCATAAAAATCATTATGAGCATATAAAGGACGACGAACATACGAATGGTTTCGTGGGCTATTCTTAGTAACATTTGCTACTTTAGTCCAGTGTTGGCCTTCATCCCAACTTTTCCACAAAGCAATTTCTCCTCCGGTACCAAATTTTTGCGGTCCATCCTCTGTCGGTCCAATCACTGTCCAGACATCATTATCTACATAAATAGACCCCATATCATAATTATGAGAAGAAGAGCATAACACATGTGAGTACCACTGTCCGTTTTTTCTGTGAAGTACAACCCATTCTCGGGGATCTCCTTTGGGGCCCGGTTGATAATGTTTACTTATAACTGCCAGAATAATAGGATTACCATCTTTATCAAAATTCAAATCATTCAAGTACACTAATTTATTCTCTTTTTGATAATCATATACCAAAGCTGCACTTTGCGGAGAAGTCAATGGAGTAGTTAATGTCACACCATCCACTGTTTGCCAGGTTTGTCCCATATCTTCTGTCTGAACCAAATAAACATTAGTCCGAGAATCTGCTCCTCCGTCAGGATGATAATTAAAAACAGTAACAACTTTGTTCTTCCATACATTACTAAGCTGATAATGTCCTCCCATACCAGCTAATTTCTTATCCGGAGCCCAGTTTATTCCATCAGGACTCGTCGACCAATAAAGTTCTCTACCAAACGTACGTTCAGCAGTATACTTCGTAAAAAGATGAATAAATCCCTTACCTTCTATATACCAAGGCTGAGGATAAGTTATTACCGATTGATACTTTTTCTCAAAATGATCAATACAATATGGCATTGTACTTTTGTATACTTGTCCCAGACGACTAACATTCCTCCCACTTACAAATACCCAAATAAATCCATCGCTATCTATAGTAAGAGAAGCATTATCATGAGGATCATCCACTCCCATCTTATCACACACAACAACTGGGCGGGCCAATGTTCCACTTTTATGATCATAACAAGAAATCATAATCAGTAAATGCTTATCTTTTTCACTGGTGGTCCCTCCATAAACAAAAAAGGTTTTATCAACTTTTGAGGCATAGATAGCCACAGGAGTATGATTAGCTGTATAAGTAGCCAATCCACCAGAATATTTGTCTCCATACTCCGACTTTTGGCCAATTGTATACCAAATCCCCTTATATCCATCGATCCGGAGATTCTGAGCTTTAGAATATAAAGTAATACCCAATAGAATAAACAGAGAGAATAAACGAACACTTTTCAATGCCATATTATTTATATTAAATTACAAACCTATTAAAAATGAGAATAGAAAAAGGGGTTACATGAGACAACTAAGGTTCCATAGCAAGTATACTTCACCTTAGTGTCTCACATATAAATTTTGAAAAAAACGATTATTTCACTCGCAATCGTTTAACGCTAATTGTCATTGTTTTTTTTGCATTATCCACTTTATTGACATAAATAAAAGCACGATATATTCCATCAGCAGTTTCAACCCATGTTCCTGCATCTTTCTTTATGTTAACAATAAAATTGGAAGCATTACTAAAATTCATCTGATAGAAATCCAAATCATCAATAAATGTTCCATATTGATCACGAGCAAGTTGTTGGTCAATAGCTCCAAAAGTTCTTTGTAATGATGTCATCCGATTCACTCCTTCCGGCAAAACAATCTCTGGTAAATAATCCGAGCCGACTCCTGGTGAAACTAATGCATGCAAAAAATCAATCCCGGAAATCCTACGATATAGATATACCAAATCAATCTTGTCCGCTTTAGTTGGCATATTCTCATTGGTATACACTGCCATATCCGAGATAGAAAGATAACTATCCGTAGGAATTATCATATCAAGTTTTATATCCATATTAGATATAAAATATGTCCCCATGTCGTATGAGACACTTCTACCATTACTGTCTGTCGCATAAAAACTAAAAGAGATATTCTTACCACGAGCTTCTTCAGGAATCACATAATAGTAACGTAACGTTGCTGCACATGTATCTTTCGTAAATGTAACTTCCGTCATCATTCCTTCTGTTACTGACGGGCTACCGATCTCAACTCCTTTATCATCTCCTCCCTGATCCGTATAAAACGATCTGTGTTCCAGATAAGTACCGTCTGCTCCGGCAATAGAAGCCTTGACCTTTGCAGAAATCAGCTTTCCTTGAGAAGGAGGAAGTGCCATAGCATAAGCAAATTCTATTTTCGCCCCCACCAGATTAGGTCCCAATGAACGCTTTATACAATCATTTTGTAAAGTTGTTCCAGCCGCAGGTACCTCGTATTCATTCTCACAAGATGTAAAAACGAAACATAAACCAACGATAACCATTAAAAAATAATATTCAATAGACTTCATCGTATTCATTTTATTTCTGTTGTACACTAACATAAACTGTATATATTTTCCGAACTTTTCTATTACCCGAAATAACCGTATATTGCTTAGGATTTGCCAAATCCGAAAAGTCAACTTTCCCTTCTATCTTAGGTTCCAATTTAGCATCTGTTACCAAAGAAAACTGAGGATAAAGATTCTTCAGATCAGTACCATACAGTACTTCCACATGAATGGTTTGCTTCATCGTATCAATAACGGCTGCTCCATGTCTCACAGTCTGATAATCAACGCCCAAAAGTTCGAAACTACTTACATAACATTCTGAACGTTCGGTAATTAACAATCCATCTTCATCAATCGGAAAATTTGTACATCCGATCCAGGTTAATACTATAAAAAAAATAGCTATATATTTTTTCATTACTTTCAATATTAATTTGAATTCAACATTCTTTATAGGCCTTCTGGCTATTATAGCCAAGGAGTATTTTGAGTTAAGTTCGGATTACGATCACGTTCTTTAGGTGGAATCTGAAAAATATAAGCTTGTTGATACAATCTCTCATTCAAATTCTTATACCAGCTATATACTTTATCACTGTGTGTATCACCCATCCAAACCTCTTCTGATCCCGGTTCCCCCCACACTCTTTCAATAGCTCTCCATCTACGCAAGTCAAAAGCGCGATGTCCTTCAGCTATCAGTTCTATAATACGTTCCTGCTCGATAGCGTCGAAGAAGGCTTTTTTGTCAGAAATCTTGTCAGAGGCCAAAGGAGGTAAATTCCCCCTATGCCGGATTCTGTTAACCAAAGCAATAGCATCCTGCTGTGGTCCGTACAATTCATTTGTCGCTTCCGCATACATCAGATAGACATCAGCCAAACGAACTACCGGCCAGTTATAGTCACCTTCACCACGATCTGCACCTTCGTAGTTACGAACAAATTTACGGAAAACGTATCCAGAGTTTGTACCATCGGTATTATACGATGTATACTGTTTCCCGTCAATTGTAACTTTTGCATTCCATGATTTATATATAAATGGTACCCAATCTGTTTTCTTTAAAGATGCTAATCCTTGGATCATTTCATAATCCCACAACATTGATGCTTTCATACGATAATCACGATTCAAATAACTTTCCGGATTCACTGCTGAATTTTTAGTAGTTCTTGCATTTGGCGCATTCGGGTTCATTGGAATCAACGGATCTGTGAAATCACCTGTTACAGTAGATTGATAACGATCTGCTAAACGAAATGTAGGTGTCACCCAACACTGAGAATTCTGAATGTTACGCCCTGCGAAATCACGCATCAATGATTCCCCTTGTCCAGTTCCTGGTCCTCCATGAGTGAATGCAAAAATAATTTCACCATCAGTATTGACGTTACCTGTAGTAGGAAGAAACAAATAGAAGTAATTAGGTAGTACATTTGCATCACCCAGTTCTCCCCATTCACCAGGTTCACCATTCCTAAACAAATTTAATCCATAGTCATTAATTACTGCATGGAAATCATCAGCAGCAGCCTTATACGCCTTTCTCGCCTCCTCTTCGCTTGGAGTAAAAGTATCAAGTTCCGGCCATCCGAAATGATTCCAACAAGCCCAATAAAGTTCGAGTTTACCTTTAAACGCTAAAGCTGCAGGCTTAGATGCCCGCCCTATCTGCTCTGATTTTACTGGAAGTTTCTCAAAAGCATAATTAAAATCTTCAATAATATAATCTTTGATTTTCGCAATGGAAGTACGTACTATTTTATCCATCTCCGTTTGATTGTACACCACATGATCTATATACGGTACATCACCCCACATAGAAATCAATCGAAAATAAATCATTCCTCTTAACAACCTGGCTTCACCAATAACGGTTTCAAGCTTCTTCTTCGATTCTTCTGTTTTGGCATTCGGAATCATTTTCAGTGTATTCTCTATCACATAATTGACCCGATGTATGCCACCATAACAGAACTTATAATACGTATCGAACTTTGCTCCAAAACGGTAAGACGGATCAGGAAAATAACATCCTCCTTTATAAGCAGCCCCCTGTGTTATATTAGTAGTAGTATTACTCAAACTACCGCTACCATCTCTGACACGGACATATTCACCTTGCCCATCAAAATAATAATCTCTACTAAAAAGACCACGTACATCAGCATACGCCCCCATTAAGCCATTCGTTGCATCCTCTTCTGTTTGCCAAAATTCCGTATTACCTAATTCAGTTGTAGGAATTTGGTCCAAAAGACTATTTACACACCCCATTAAAAGTATTGATGCTCCACCCAGTAATATACCCAATATATAATTTCTTCTATTTTTCATGATATTAAATTTAAATACCTACATTAATACCAAAAGTGAACGATTTCACCAGAGGATAACCATCATTTATATTACCTTCTTTTTCAGGATCTAATCCACGAAATTTAGTAATTGTAGCCAGATTATCTGCAGATACATACATTCTGATAGAACTAAGTCCGATTTTTTTTAACCGGTTTTGAGGAATAGTATATCCTAATTGCAGATTTTTCAGACGCAAATAAGCCAGATTATCCAACCAAAAGGTAGATTCTTTTCGATTATTTGCTCCCCCTAAACGAGTCCATTCCCCTCCTCTGTTCTCCAACGACCAAGGTTTAGTCCAATGATCCCAAGTAGTAGCTTGCCGCGCTTCTTGCAAATCGGGATTATTATTGGCAGTTAACCAAAATGTTTTACGGCCAGCAGCTCCCTGGAACATTATAGAAAGATCAAATCCCTTCCACTCAAAATTACCACTTAATGCAAAGTTTGTAGTGGGACGATCACGTTGAATGCGTGGAAAAGCCTTCATATCATTATCATCAATCTTCCCATCACCATTCAAGTCTTTATATAATAAATCTCCCGGTTGAGCACCTTGTGGAGTAGCATTATACACATCATTCCAACTTTGTGCAATACCAATAGCTTCATAGGCATATACATAGTTATATGGCATGTTGATAAATACATAATCATTGCTGTTTTTCTGATTACGCCCTAAATACTCATTCCACTTTTCCAGTACTGTAGCATTATAAGAAGCATTAGCATTCACAGTATAATTAAACTCATTAACCCTTCCACGCCAGACAATGTTGGCCTCTACTCCTTTATTTCGCAGCTCACCAATATTTTTACGAGGAGCAGAATACGCACCTGTCAGATGAACAGACATATCTGAAGGCCGAATCATACCACTAGTTAGCCGGTCATAGTAATCAAGTTCAACCGATAAACGATTATTAAAAAACTTCATATCCAACCCGATATTGGTAACTGATGTTTCTTCCCAACTCAAATCACGATTTACCATTTTCTTATTGACATACCCTTTCAATATCTTGCCATCAATCATATAATTATTGGTAGTCAAAGTCTCCTGTTGTTCGTAGCGTCCCACACCACTATTATTTCCTAACACACCATAAGATACACGCAACTTAGCATGATTTAGCCATCCTTTCACATATTTATTAATGAATGGCTCTTCTGAAAAAATCCATCCCACTGAAGCTGATGGGAAATATCCATATTTAGAACCGTCAAGAAATTTAGATGAACCGTCACAACGCAAGTTGAATTCAAATAAATAGCGTTGATACGCCGCATAATTGATACGCCCGATATAAGAAACCAATCCTTCAGCACTTGAATTCCCTCCCGTGTACTGTTTCTCTGTAAGAGCTGCATCAATTTCATGAAGAGATGAATGCAAACGATCATTGCGTCCTGACATCTGATAACGAGTATGCCAATACTCTTCACTAAAAGCAAACATAGCATTCAGCGTATGATGTTTACAAAAGGTAATATCATAATTTAACCGTGCACTAAACTGAGTTTTATAGCTATTATTGGTATAATTATAAATCGGAGCATTATCTTCTACGAAATAGCGAGCACCAAAATCATTCGTTTGAAAGTTATAAGCACGATTAGGAGTATCTGCCTGATACCTAAAATCATTACCATAATTCAAAGAATAGTCCAAACGTGCAGTCAATCCTTTTACCGGACTCCAATCCCAATAGACATTACCATTCAATTCCTGTCTCTCTTTCTGTGTAAGCTGCGTATTATAAGCACTATAAGGATTAAAAATCTGAGGGTCTTCACCATAAGCCATCACTCCTCCGTAATATCCTGTAATAGGATCATAAGGTGTTACTCCCGCAATAGCATATCTCATTTCATTGGCATCGATAGTACCATCAAAATTACTGGTTAATGCATACTGCAGATCCGACCAATTACCTGCAATTTTTACTCCTACATGCATATTCGAACGAATTTTAGCATCATAATTCACACGCAAATTATAACGAGTATAATCATTATTAATAAGAAGACCTTTCTCGTCAATAACTCCGAGAGAAATATAAAAGTTAGAAACTTTATTTCCCCCTGACGCAGAAAGATTATATTTCTGAACTTGTGAATTTCTTAAAATAACATCATACCAGTCAGTATTCGGATAACGAACTGGATCGATCATTCCTAATGCCATCCACTGATCGATAGTACCATCCTTGAACCTTATATTACCAGGTAAAGTAGAAACAGCAGCATCACGTTGCAACAAAGTCAGTGACCGTGGATAATCTGCCATAAACTCCCATGCATGGGTAGGAGTACCTATAGTATAAGAAGCCGAAGCATTTATTTTGGGGGCTGATTCATGCCCGGATTTAGTAGTAATCAAAATAACACCATTGGCCGCACGCGAACCATAAATAGCAGAGGATGAAGCATCTTTCAGCACAGAAACACTTTCAATATCATCTATATTAATACGATCGATATCAACATCAGGCATACCGTCAACGACAACTAACGGATCAGCATTATTCACCGTTCCCATTCCTCGAACAAGCATTTTAACATCATTACGACCAGCCATACCAGAATTCTGCGTTATTGATAATCCTGGCACTTTCCCTTGCAAAGCCAATGATGTACTTGTTAATGAACGACTTGCCAATTGTTCATCCACTTTTACAGCTGACACAGCGCCTGTTAGATTTACCTTCTTTTGCGTACCATATCCTACAACAACTACTTCATCTATACCAATGGAGGCATCTTCCAATGTCACATTTATCAGATCTTTTCCTTTAATATGCACCTCCTGAGTATTCATGCCAATATAGCTTATAATCAATACTGCATTTGAAGCAACATTACTTAATGTATAATATCCATCTAAGTTAGTTGTAGTACCTGCCGTTGTGCCCTTTACTAATATTGAAGCACCAATAATCGGTTCACCGTTTACATCCCTTACATTACCTGTAATTGTCCCGCCTTTATCCTTCTCCTCACTTACATTTTTTTGCGCATACACATATGTATTATTCAATTGAATTAACCCACCCAATAATATCAACAATGTAATTTTACAATAAAAAAATGTTTTACGAGAAGCACTATAACAAACTTTCTGTATTAAACTACTTTCTCTCATAAACTTTAGTATTAGATTATTTAACGATCTTAACCACTTTCAGCAAATGGTCACCATAATATAATTTAAGAAGGTACAAACCAGATTGTAAATCAGTCACATCTATTTCCGAAATATTTGTTTCAGCAGTTTTCACTTCTGAACCAGAGGCAGCGATAAATACAACTCTACTACAATCACCTTTAACAGCAACTGTTTCCGCTCGTTTATCATAGTGAACATAAACAGAGGATGTATCTGTTTGAGATAACCCGGAAGGAGTAGCTGTACTAAAAGTTATTACACCGCAGGCATCCATATTATTATAAGGTTCAGTAGGTCCGATATTCTTCCAAACAGCTCTTTTACGTCCTTTGCCATCATTGTCATTATCAACAATTATTACATCGAAGCCCATACCTTGAGGTAAAGAAGTAAGTTTATCTACATCCAGCTCTTCGCCTTTATCATTAACAAATGCATAAATAGGGATCTGGCACTCTACAACATATCCTTTTCCGTCGGGCTTCATATCATAACAAACTGTAGCCATATCACTCATAGTCCCATATAATACTCCCTCTGTTACAAATGGTTCTCCATAACCTTCTTCTGTCAATGCAGGTGCTATTTGGTAATGTCCAGGTGCCATTACACCATCAATGTAAGCAGGCCCTTGCCCATCTTTCAGATTATCGTTAATATCAAAATAAATTTCTACTTTATCATATTTCCATTGATTTTTTACATCGTTGGCCAACCAAGCCGGATAATGAACATCATCAGTGACATCAACCAAGACATAAATATATTCATCGGTGTAAAACATCTTAAAGAAAGAGGTTACCGTAGGCTCCTCATAATTAAAAACGTTGGTTATATCAACCGGTGTAATATCCTTCCAAATATTATCATCCGCCTTTCCATTCGGATCAATATCTGTTCCTTTATAAATCACGACATCTGAAGCCACTTGCGCCGTAAGATTAGTGGTAGCAACCCATACGGCCAACAACACGAATAAAAACTTTTTCATAATAATAAATTTTAATGTAAGTAAAAACAACTATTTCATTTGTAACTTTCTTTTAAAGAATTCTCCTTGTCGTGTGAGATTGAAGTCAAAATCGTCCAAAAGCGCAGGTGCCCAAGAAGGATCAAAACACCACACTGTGTATGAAATTCCCTTTTTATCAAGATAATTAATAATAGCTTCACCATATTTTTCATCACCTATACATGGAATGTGTTCACCACGTTGTCCTTTCACCACATATCCCATTTCGGTAGCCACCACCGGATAATGGTCAGCGACATGCCCCCAGTTTCTTTCCCATTTATCCTCCCAAGGTGCATCTACCTTTTGAGGATAAGGATGTGTCACATAAGCAACATTATTACGATCTACCGGTTTTTGCACGACTTCATCAAGTAAATAAGCCCAATTCATTCCAGCCACCAAATATACTTTCTGATCATCAATCATATTGATACTATCTATCAACTGTTCCATCAGGGGCTGCCACGCATCCCAACTCAATGGTTTTCCTTGATCACATGGTTCATTAAACAACTCATAAAAAGCCACAGTAGAATTACCCTTATAATGTTCAGCTATAATTTTCCAAAAGTTTATAGTTTCTGCCCAATTGGTAGCATAATTAAAATGAGGATAAACATTTTCCGGCAGATTACCGATAGCATGCCAATCAATAATAACATACATATTGGTTTGCCTGGCCCATTCCACTCCCTGATCCAGTATTTTTAGATAATCTTCTACTCCGCGATAGCGCCATGTGTAAGGATGTATTGGTAAACGTATCACATTACATCCCCAACGCCGCGCTTCTTCAAAATAACGTAAATTCCATTGATTCTCTTTTTTCAACTTATCCGGATCTGAGAAACTCACGCCACACAATCTAACAATCTTTCCTGAATCATTAATAAAAACATTCTTTTTTACTTTTAAGGCAGATGGTTCTTTAAAGGATTGCTTAACTGTTTCCTTACAAGAAACCATTCCTGCCATAAAAAAAAATAAAACAATACCTATTATATGAGAAACTTTCATCTTTTAATATTTTACAAATTTAAAATTCCTAACACTTCCGTTTTCTATAAGAATCCGGATCAGATATACACCCGGAACTAATCCGTCAGTTACAATTCTTGCTTCAGATGAGCCAATACTTTCCTTCTTTATACACTGCCCGGACATAGTAAACAGGGCAATACTTTTCATAGCCTTATCCGCTTTAACGTACACATGATCAGCTGTTACATCAGAATAAATTTCCAAATCTCCAGATTCATTATGTAAAATGCATCCTGTTCCTGACGAAGTGTTATCATAATCTTTTGTGTATTTCTCAAAAATTCTCATTTGAGCTCTTTCCACAGTATAGTTTTTCAGCGGATGAATACTTACCTTATCATTAGATGACCATCCACCTGCTACCCAATATGTAGCAGCAACACGATTTTCTTTGAGATAAGCAATAACTTCATCCAGCAAATTCAACCAGCGAACATCATTTCCTGGTACCCCAAATTCACCTAAAATTCCACGTTGATTATGTTCTTTCAGCCATTCTACAAATGGTTGCAAACGTTTAATATGTTGTTGTGGATCAGAAACTTCCTTATCAAAATCTCCCAAATTATAATGCCCACTTTTATCTTTATCAAAATAACAATGTGCCTGAAAAATCAAATTATTAGCCGGATCATTCAATCCAATTAATCCTCCACCGGTTGAAGGCCACGTAGATGAAGACGCATAACTTTCACCCTCTATTACTATAGGCGTTTGCATATCTACAGTTCTAATAGCATCAATAACAGCTTGTGCTGTCGAATACCATACGCCCTTATCTAAACCATAAGGTTCATTCATTATATCATATCCCCAAATATTCTTGTACATCTGACACTCAACAGCTATTTTCTTCCACACATCAGCTAAATGTTCTTTTGTCAATTTTCCAGAATCACTGATCTTACAAGTTACACCATCAACATTCCTACGACAATAATCATGCATATCAAGCATCACATACATACCGATACGTTCGGCCTCAGCAATTACCTCCTTGATCTTTTTCATATCAAGTTCCATATCCAACGGTCCATTTACTTCATGTTGTACACGTTCCCAACGAAAAGGAAAACGAATAAGCCGTACACCTTTTGATTTAAAATAGTGAAGATCCTTAAATGTTGGATAAGAATAGTTTGTATTAAATACACCATGAACTGTTCCCCCTGAACCTTGCGCCAGATTTACACCTAAATAAGCCTTCTCCTTATCAGGAAGAACATCATCTGCCGATGCCAAATTCCAGTCAACAGAAATAGTCCCTTCTTCTCCTAATCCCATAGCATAGTCACCTTTAAAAGCAAAAATATTATCAATATAGATATTACCCGAGCCACGGAAAAGTATTTTATCTATCTTAGAACAATCCAGTCCGGCTTCTTTCAACTCGTGAACCGGAATATTCACATAATTCCATTCGTCTGTTTTGAGAACAGGAAATAACGAGGAATAATAAGCCGTTTCCGATCCTTGGGCCTGGAATCCAATTTCAAGTGTACCACTCCCTCCTTCGCCATCACAATACATACTGAAATGTATATTCTCCATATCACTAAAGTCAAGTGTAGCAGTTGTATGGAGTGTCATCTCTTCAAGAGAGCATATTCTCAAGACTTTATCAGCCTCCGTAAGACGGTATACAAGATCAAAATCCGTGAGGCCAACAGTACCACCTTCTTCAAGATTGGCTATATTGTTGTATTTGTCCGTAAAAACAGACTTAACAGTTTTAGGGGCTAATATCGGCTCCGGCGCAGGTTCTATATATATTATGGGTGTCCCAACCGGATCACCTTTATACGTATATATATTATCAAAATACAACCTTGTAATAGCAAAGCCATTGCCGCTGAATATTTTAGAAACAATAATGTTAGTTAAGTCAGCACTCTTAAACACACTCATCGGTATGTCAAAACTTGTCCATCCGGCATTTAAGGTTAGAGCATCTGTGTTTGCTTGTGACGACCAATTACCAAGACCGAGTTTAATAGTACGTGTACTTTCTGCCCAAACATCAAAATGGAGATAATCCATGCCATCAAGATTTAGAGTCGGGTCAAATTTAACCAAGGCCCAGTTTAATGAATTGAACCTAAGCATATTATCGCCTTCAAAAGGTGTTACTACTGCCATTTCCGCTGCCGGGCTGCCGGGATTGTTTAAAATTAAATTAGTAATGTTGTCATAGGCATCACTAAAAATCGATTTTACATCCGTATCTTTATGCTTAGGTGTAGGAGCAGCCACCGTAGGTGCATTCGGATCCACTGAGGGATTATCGCCGCCTAAATCCCCATAAGCGTAAATGTTATCAATATAGACAGTCCTATCATATCCACCGCCATTTATAAAACCTATTTTACTTATCTGGGTAAGATCAGGTATTTTTCCAGCAGGCAAAATTCGGTAATCATCCAGTTTAATCTCGATTTTATTCCATCCTTCTACTAAAGGTGTTGGTATTGTGACAGAAGCACCCTGTCCAAAATAAACTTTTAAAGTAAATCCGGTTTTAACTACATAAATGTCAAAGCAAAGTGCTTCGCAATCATCAAGATTTATCGTAGTGCCTAATTCGACAAAAGACCATCCGCCAAGACCCTGATCAAAATAAATCATATCATTCCCCATCACAGACTTTACAGTTGCAGTAGCGCTTCCTCGCCCACTAAAGCCTTTAATAGATGTAATATCAGTATATTCATCACAAAAAATCGATTTGACAGAAGCTGCTTCCTGAGTTGGGGGAACAGGGATTGTTTGGGGTGGATTACTAACGTCTGCGAAAATATCTTGCGTAGCTAGCAATAAGATAGCTACCAAATAAAGAATTTTAGTAAATATTCCTTTTTTCATAATATTACTTTTTAATAATTAATACCGGCAACAAATATATTAGGCTTTTTATTCATCAGAGGACAATATCCGACAGAAAAAAAACAATTGATAACAAACTCACGATTTATATTCCCCAAGATATACTGCATAAGTACAATATCAATATAACAATCTATATATCAACGAGATAGCAGCCACAAAAGGAATTAAAGAGTAACCAAAAAGAACAAAATATAACAAGAAAAGACAAACATATTACAACTAATAAAGTAATGTAACAAAGAAATAAATCAATCTTATCATTTTCTCTACCCAATAGAAGGTAGCCCCATAAAAAAATAGATTCTACACCAGTGAAAGAAATATGCGCCTTTCACATTCCATTTTTTTAATAAAATATGGTATTCCATTTCATACGTAAATCATATTTTTGTTTTCTTCTTGCAAATTCAGGATTTTCTTAATAACTTGCCACTGTGTTTTTTTAATCCATTGAATAAATGCTATTTCAAATCGGTAACTAAATTCAAGGTAAAAAGAAACACTATTTTTATCTCAAACTTTTAAAATTAAACAGGTTCTAAATAAAATGTTTAATTTTGCTTACGTTTTTCAATCAAAATAAAACTATGAAACATACGCTTGTCCTGGCAATACTTTGTTGTCTAATACAATTCGACGTGCAAGGTTCCTGCTTCCGAAACTATCAAAAAGAAAACGGCTTATCTAACAACTGTGTGTGGGCAATCATGCAAGATAGCCAAGGGTTTATCTGGGTTGGAACGAATGACGGGCTTAATCGTTTTGACGGGAAAAATTTCAAAATATACAAAAATCGTCTTCAAGACTCCTTATCAATTGGGCACAATTTTATACATTGTATAAAAGAAGATTCAAAGCATCGAATGTTAATAGGAACACGCAGAGGACTATATTATTATGACCGGGAATACGATCACTTTCATCATATTGCTTTAAAGAAAGAAAAACAAAATGATATCACTGTGAATGACATAATGGAAGATTCCCATGGCAACATTTTGATCGCAACTCATGGTGAAGGATTATTCCAATTAGACAATAATCTTCGTGTTCAAAAACACTTTGTAGCCTCAAAAACGCCCCAAAGTATTCCATCAAATTTTATTTGGACAATAGTAAACGATCAACAAAATAATATTTGGCTAGGAACAGCAGGGTATGGTCTTGTGCTTTTCAGTTCATCAAATGACACATTTACTCCAATAAAACATCCTAAACTCGACGTAAACAAACAATCAATATATTCCATCTATTGTGATGAAGATAATAATTTGTGGATAGGTACTTTCACAAACGGTCTTTTTAAATATAATCCTACAAAAAATGAATGTAGCCATTATCTTTCCAATATTGGTAATATAAAATCGATAACCCCCTACTCAGACAAGGAACTCATCATGGGATCAGACAAAGGCCTCATACTCCTGAATAAATCGACAGAAAGCTTTCAAATAGTAAAAGAAGAATATTCCGATAGGAGCATAGTCGATAACTCTACATTCTGTATTTCTCGTGACAAAGAAGGGGCATTCTGGGTTGGAACCTATTTCAACGGAGTCACTTATTTCGCTCCAAACGTCAATAAATTTATATCCTTCTACGATATAGAAGAAGCAACTGCTCAAAAACATTCCATCACCAGCAGTATGGTGGAAGATAACAAACAGAATATATTGTTATCTACCCATAATAATAACATTGTATACCGTTACAATCCCCAAACTAAACAATTAGGTAATACCTTTATGTTGGATTATCACAATATACAAAACCTTTATTTATCCAATGACACATTGTACGTAAGTATTTACGGAAGAGGAGTGAGAATCATTTCTGCTACAAATGGTAAGGTAATTGCAACAATCCCACTCAATACGATTGAAGGAAAATCAATATTTAAAACCCAAAACGGTACTCTAATATTTGCCCTGGAAGAAGGCGGATGTGCCATCATGTGCCCCGGACAAAAATTAAAAAGGCCAGAAGCTTTATCTGGTCGTCCTATTGCAGATATGACAGAAAGTGCATCAGGAACAATTTGGTTTGCTACACATGCTTATGGGCTTTACTGCTTATATCCCAATGGAGAATGGCAACATTTCTCCGACATTTCCAATAAAATTGATATAAATAACCTCAGCTGTTTATTATATAACAGAGAAAAAAATGATTTATGGATAGGAACTAAAGAAAAAGGAGTAATTGTTTTTAATATAGCTCAGAAGAAAATCAAAAACATATTCAATCTTGAGAATGGAATGCCTTCAGACATCATTTACTCAATCATAGATGACAAATATGGGAATATATGGATTAGTACTCCAAAAGGATTAGCACAGATTGTTCAAAACAGTACAACTGAGTATATCAAAACATTTGGCTATATTGGACAAGAGATACAATACAACTTTAGATGCTCCCTACGTGGATCTGCCGGCCTGCTCTATTTCGGAGGCACGAATGGATTTATTTCAATTAACCCATCGGAATTTACAGAAAATAACATCACTCCTCCTATACATATCACCAGTTTCAAAGTTTTCAATGAAGAATTACCTATAGGTCAAAGTTCCCCTTTAAAAAAATCAATAAGCAATACAAAAGAAATTGTGCTCTCTTCCAAACAATCAACCTTCAGTTTTGATTTTATTGCATTAAGTTATATTTTTCCGGAAACTAACAAATATGCATACATGCTAAAAGGATTTGATAAAAACTGGAATTACACATTAAATAATACAGCATATTACATGAATATACCTCCAGGAAAATATACATTTACTGTAAAAGGAAGTAATAATAATGGAATCTGGAATAATAATGGTTATAGTATAGCGCTCCGAATCAGACCTCCTTTTTGGCAAGAGTATTACATGATTATACTCTATATCATCCTATGTACCATCATCGTAAGCTATGTTATCAATCGATACAAAAAGCATTTAATAATTGAAAACGAAAAGAAACAATACAGATATCAGGTAGCTAAAGAGAAAGAGACATATGAAGCAAAAATTAATTTCTTTACTAATATAGCTCACGAAATAAAAACCCCACTCTCACTTATTACCGGACCACTAGAAATGATTATTGCCACCAAAGATGGTAATATGCAAACACAAAAATATTTGTCAGTTATTAAACGAAATACGGACCGTCTACTAATACTTATTAATCAATTACTTGACTTCAGAAAAATAGAAAACGATATGTTTATTCTGAACATCAGTCAACAAAATATAACCCAAATCGTACAACAAGTTTACAATCAGTATAAGCAAAGTTCTTACCAGCAACAAATAAAAATATCATTCGAAGCAGAAAATGAACCAATTATTGAAGATGTAGACCCTGAGGCTCTCTATAAAATAGTGAGTAACCTTGTTTCTAATGCTGTAAAATTCACTAAAACACAAATCAACATAAAACTACAAAAAGAGAATGATTCTAAAATTCTTATTTCCATCATTGATGACGGAAATGGTATCAGAAGTAGCGAACAACAGAAAATATTTCTTCCTTTTTATCAAATACAAGAAACAAAACAGCATTTTCAAAATCTTGGAGGGACAGGAATTGGTCTTTCTTTCTCAAAAGCACTGGCACGTAAGTTAGGAGGAGATATTCAAGTTCAGTCCGAATATGGTAAAGGAAGTATCTTCACATTAGTACTGCCGGCCAACCCGTTAAAAGAAAAACTAATAATGAAACATGAGATTATCGAAACAGAGATACCTCCTACAGAATCCCCCAAATCAGTCCACCAGAAATCAAAACAGGTCATTTTGATTGTAGAAGACAATGCAGAACTTCGGACCTTTATAAACGACTGTTTATCCGATAGCTATACTGTTTTAGAAGCAAAAAACGGAGTAGAAGCAATGAGTATTCTGAATAGTGGCAATATGATCGATATCATAGTTTCGGACATACTAATGCCTGAAATGGATGGATTGGAATTATGCAATCAAATAAAAAGTAATATTTCATTCTCCCATCTTCCTCTTATTTTGCTGTCGGCAAAGACTGATACAGGAACCAAAATTAACGGCTTAAAAAAAGGCGCAGATGTATATATGGAGAAACCATTTTCTATAGAACAATTAAAGGCACAAATCAATAGTGTTCTTGAAAACAGACATAATATACATAAGAAGTTCATCGAATCACCTTTAGAGTATTATAAACTAAACAATGAAACAGATAGCGAGAATGCACTATTTATCAAGAAGTTAAATGAGCTCATCCTGGAAAATATGTCATCAGAGGAATTTTCTATAGATAATATAGCTTCTGATTTTGCCATTAGTCGTACTAGCTTACATAACAAAATTAAAAGTATTACTGGAGTAACTCCTAATAATTATATTAAACTTATTCGTTTAAATAAAAGTGCAGAGTTGTTGGCCACAGGCAAATATAGAATAAATGAAGTTCGCTTTTTGGTTGGATTTAATTCAGCATCTTATTTCGCTAAATGCTTTTATGAACAATTTGGTAAATTTCCAAAAGATTTCACACAAGATATCACACAATAAAGTGTTATTTTTCAAATAAAAGAAATTATTCAACAACATATCATTATTATTTCCGGTTTATTTAATTACCTTTACCGGAATATTATCAAATTCGTACAACAAACATAAACAAAGAATATGTTAATAAAGGTTTGTGGCGCTGCCATACAAGGTATTGACGCAACGATCATTACCATCGAAGTAAACAGCTCAAGAGGCTGTATGTTCTACCTGGTTGGTTTGCCCGACTCTGCTGTGAAAGAAAGTCATCAACGCATCATTTCTGCCTTACAAGTGACCGGATACAAGATGCCTACCAGCAATATTGTTATCAATATGGCTCCGGCAGACATTCGCAAGGAAGGATCAGCCTATGATCTCCCCCTCGCAATAGGTATTCTTGCTGCCAATGAAACCATTTCCTGCGAGAAACTCCCTCACTATCTGATGATGGGTGAGCTAAGCCTTGATGGAAGTATACAACCCATCACCGGTGCATTGCCCATCGCTATTAAAGCACGTGAAGAAGGCTTTGAAGGTCTGATCGTACCGCAGCAAAATGCACGCGAAGCAGCAGTTGTTAATAACCTGAACGTGTATGGTGTAACCAATATCCGGGAAGTAATTGAATTCTTCAATGCGAAGCAGGAACTACAGCCTACCATAGTCAATACCCGGGAAGAATTCTATGCCCAGCAGGAAAACTTTGAATGCGACTTCTCTGATGTAAAAGGGCAGGAAAATGTAAAACGCGCTCTTGAAGTAGCAGCAGCCGGCGGACACAATCTGATTCTCGTTGGCGCCCCTGGTTGCGGTAAATCAATGATGGCTAAGCGCTTACCTTCTATACTCCCCCCTCTTTCCCTGGGCGAAAGTCTGGAAACCACCAAGATACACTCTGTTGCCGGAAAATTGGGACGTAATGCCTCACTCATATCCAAACGTCCTTTCCGCGATCCACATCATACCATCTCACAAACAGCAATGGTAGGAGGAGGTAGTTTCCCTCAGCCGGGCGAAATTAGCCTGGCACATAATGGTGTACTCTTTCTGGATGAGTTACCAGAGTTTCAAAGAGGGGTATTAGAAGTACTACGCCAGCCATTGGAAGATCGCCGCATCACCATTTCGCGGGTAAAATGCAGTATTGATTATCCTGCCAGCTTTACCTTAATCGCCTCCATGAATCCTTGCCCCTGCGGATATTACAATCATCCTACAAAGGCTTGTGTTTGTTCTCCCGGACAGGTACAGAAGTATCTGAATAAAATATCCGGTCCCCTACTTGACCGAATTGACATACAGATAGAGATAGTCCCCGTTCCTTTTGAAGAAATGGCCAGTAAACGACCGGCAGAACCAAGCTGCGAAATTCGCAAACGTGTGATAAAAGCCCGACAGATACAGGAACAACGCTTTTCCAATCATCCCGGCATCTACTGTAATGCTCAAATGACGAGCAAACTGATCTCTACCTATGCACAACCCGACAACAAAGGACTTACTTTACTAAAAACCGCCATGGAACGCTTCAACTTGTCCGCCCGTGCCTATGACCGTATATTGAAAGTATCACGTACCATTGCCGATCTGGAAGGAAGCGAACAAATACTCCCAGCCCATCTGGCGGAAGCTATCAGCTACCGCAATCTGGACAGGGAGAATTGGGCGGGGTAAGAGAAGGAAACTCATCTTTTAATTCTAAATTTTCAAAGTTTCACTTTTTTAATCACTGATGTCCCCACTATCTCATGATATGATTATTACGATAAAAATCAGCCTTGCATCCTAATATTTATGCGGATAACTATCATAGAATCCTTTTAATACAACAAACCTCTGTGATATAAGGAAATGTTGTCGAATATCAGGGCCTGGATTATTTGATTAAGATCGCATATGATTAACCATTCGGACCTAATAAAAAATAGCCGAATTAGTTATCATTAAACCCCATTTAGAATACTTCTTAATCAAACCAAAATCTTTTATTTTTCTTTGAAGGCTCTCTTTGAAATCCTTCAAATAGTATTTTCTTCCTTCCCTTTTCCTATGAATAGAGACTAACAAATATAGAATCAGTATCTATATTCAATCGACTTTTCTTAATCCTTATAAGGAACTCCGGATTTGTAGCTATTAAATCAGAAAAACGAATCTTCTTCCCATTATTCGGACATCTATAACTATCAGCCTTATAATCATTCCAGTATATCGCTTTAATAATATCATTATGCAATTTTCTAATAAAAATGATTTTTTTGTCTGTTTTCGAATCCAAACAAATAATTGTATCGTTTTTGTATGCCACACTTCCTTCAGCCCAACAGATCGTTTGACTATCATAATCTACCGGATAATCAAAATTACATCTTAAGGTCAAATTCGTTGTCAGAATTGAGTGTCAAACACAGTTGACTATTCGTGAACATATCTGAATAGAACATTATTTGGGCATAACCAGACAATGGGAATAGTAAATAAAATACAAAAATAAATTCTTTCATAATCGTTTAGTAGTGGTGAATTATCAACTCCTATTTTATACAACTCCGTTTTCTTTTCCAAATTATACTTTATAAATAATTAAAGCATTTAAAAAGCATTCCCAAGGTAGCAGCATAAGAATCTTATATTTTTATTGCACACATTTCATCTAATAAATTTATCTTTTTATCGTTAGTCATATCCAAAAAATCATCCGCAAAATATTTATAGTATTTCTCTCTCCAACTTTTTTTCTGCTTTTTATTAAACTCATCAGCTGTTTTAAATCGAAAACTATTCAAACACTTTTTCCGTTCTGAACTACTGTACACTTTTTCTCCTAATCTTGAACAAGTAACTTTTCTATTCAAAGTATCTATCGAATAACTATATGTTATTTCTTTTGTTTCATCACCAATAGGTATCAAGAAAATAATATATCCATTCTCGATTTCTTTATAGACAGACGCTATTAAAACCTCATTATCTGATATTCTAAGAGCTGACATCACAGTATTATTCATGATAATAACGTGAAATAAAAAGAACAATAAAAATCTCATACTATTTAATAAATTCAATATTCATAATTATGCATCATTAATCCCACCATTGTATTATAAAGATTTGTATCAGTATGTAGATACATACTTGCATGCAGCAAAAAAGGATGAATACCAATATTGGGAATTCCATTCAACCACAACCCCAGAGAAGCCCAATTAACACAATTAGAAGTAAGACCCTGATAAAAGCTTACCTTACTAGTAGCTCTAAGAGCAGTAAATAAATACTTATTTACAGTAAACTCATTACTTTTTAATGATAATGCCTTCTCTATTGGATAATATGAAGTACTTAGTTTAGGTTCTAAGGCAAATCCTAAATACCCTTTTATTTTTGCATCAGAAGCTGGCCCATAAGACATCAATATATCTTTTTTTTCTACTCCTTCTATTCCTGTATGGGATATAAAATCGAAACGACCGTCTTCATATCTATTTTGCGTATACAAATTAGCTACAGTTACATCAACAATATCATTTATATCTTTTAGATTTCCCAATCCCCCTAATGCATACATCCAATTATCAAATCTCCCATTTCCTTTTTTCATAAAATATTTAAATTTATTATTAGTCATATCGTAAGATGCTGCTCCTAAACTTAAAGAAACAGGAACTTGCTCTCCCGACATTATATGCATCCCAACTGAATTTACATATGATCCAGTTAACATGGATGCTGTATTAGCCATAGGCATTCCCGAAGCAGCTACATAAGAGCCCAAAACTCCAGATGCCGCACCAATAATAGCACCACCAACCATATATCCCCATGTCCTACCAGAACTATAATCCCATTTGCCTGGATTATAACTATGATTTGCAATACTTCCTCCAATATAAGTGCCAATAATAGCACCTGCTATTAACTCTAAAAGGAGTTCCCCACTCGGGTCCGTATATAATAGCGGATTTCCATAGCAATACCCATACCGATTATAATTCAACCAATTACCAGGTGCCTGCACATAAGGATCAGGACTTAAAAACATACCCAGCAAAGGATCGTATACACGACCATTCATGTTTATCAACCCAAAACCATCCAAATGTTCATGCAGAGTATACCCTCTGTCAACAATAAACTTAGTACGCGTTTCAGTATCTTTCCATAAAGCAGGGTTACGACGATTCCCCCACGGGTCATAGGCGTACCTCTCTTTTACTACGCCATTCATATCTGTTAAAGCCAACAGAGAACCTTGATAATCACAATAAGTAGAATAGAAACGATTATTGCCGTCATCATTTATGTAAATTCCGGCCAAACCATCTCCACCACTAACATAATGAATCTTTTTAACTTTACCCGATGAATCGACCTCTTCTTCATAATTACCGGAATAATAACGGGTAAAAGTGGCACTACCATCTTTAAAGACACCCTTGCGCCGCTGCTCATCTACCTCGTAATCCAGAACCAAAGATTTACTTCCCAAACTGATATTCTTTACTTTCTTGAAATCGGTATAGGTGACAGTCTGAGCTGAATTAGGTATTCTATCGGGCTTACCACTTAATGAGGTCAAGGCATGAGGCTTGCCATTTTCTTCTCCATAGCCGAAAGTAAAACCGACATCACTTTTAGTAGTGATTGTTCCGGTGGTCGGATTATAATCTATACTGTTACTCGCTTGTGAAATATTATCTTTACTTATATTCCAGGCTGTCAGACGGTTCATGCCATCATACGTAAAGTCTTCCTTGTGACCGGTGAGTAAGTCGCTTCGGGAGATTAGGTTGCCCTTATTATTAAAAGTATAAGCCATATTCATTATGGCGGCGGCAGAAATGGATAAGGGCAGTCCACGACTGTCATAAAACTGAGTTTTCTCTACATTTCCCTGTTTAGTCTTAGTAAGCTGTCCACGGGCATTAGCCGACAAGCCTTGCCAGATCTTATTGTCATAAGAATCGGTTACGGATATCAGATTGCCATAAGAATCATACGAATTGTTGATGACATATCCGTCCGGATAAGTCTCCTTCTTTATTCTGCCAAAGACATCGTAAGAAGTTTCAGCAGTATATGACTTTTCATTTTTTATGTTTTCGACGAGCTTCACAATCCTGTCCAGATGATCATAGGTAAACTGCTGGGTATGCTTACCGTCAATACGGATTTCGCTTAGCCTGTTATTACTGTCATAATCATAATTCGTAACCTCACCCTGACGATTCACTTTCGATAATAAACCTTTTGAATAAGGCTCAAACTCTACTATCTTCTTGTGGCTCATAATTGTTCGTTTCAAAAGGATTGTAATTATTAAATTTCTGCAAACCTAAAACAGGGAGACACCTCTTCGTATCTTTTGGCAAAAGGAAAGCAATCATGTTCATTTCATATGATAGATTATTCCACCTTTCTAAAAGTTACATTCTTATAAATCCCAGGTAAACATATACTTCTCAATGAATTACCATCCAACCAGACCGAAAAAGTCGAACTTAACGACATATCAACTAATATAATTTCATTTATCCCTCCTTTCGCCAACTTACCTTTAGATAAAAGTAACCCTTTATAAAATAACACATAATTATTTTCTTTTATATACATCGAGTAGTCGTCATCTGTCATTTTATAATATCCATCAAGAAACAACTTATCCAATGGATAAGAAAAGTTTATCCGTCTTCCTTCTGCCGAAGATAAGTTCCACGTCGTTTCAATATGATAATCAAAATCGTCTTCAAAATATACAGACATAAAAAACTTATTTTTCAAAAAAGGGAAACAATGTATAAAAGACAGCCCCTTCTTTTCTAATCGAGCACTCATCTGTATATCGTGAACATGATCATGCATTGTTAATATACTGTCTTTTATAGAGCATTTACCATATGATATCAATTTAATAAAGTGCGAATCTGAATCGGGATACAACCCTATGGAAAGGAGATACCTCTGTTTTTTCAAATCAACATCAATACCATAATAAAAAATCTCATCAACATTAAAAGTTGTTTCTTTATCCACATCTTTATCTGAAGGAATGTAACAGTACGACTCTTGTTTCTGCGAATGGATAGATACAGCCCATATAATAAAACTAAAAAAGATTATCTTCTTATTTACTTCTAATTTCATAATGTCTAACATTAAGCATTAATACAGTATTTACATAATAACGTTTTATTCAAATTTAATACAATACAGATTTCATAAATGGAGGTAACTGATACCGTAAAGGGGCTACTCCCCAATAACCGGACGCTAAACCTTCTCCTACACTACATAAAAACGCGCAAGACTTAAATATCCGCCTGTACAAAAAACATATAATATAAAACTTTTCCATTCCAACTATCAATTAAAATATCACTCAAACCAACTTTTTTTGTTCTCTTTCAAAGATTCCTTTTGAACACCTTCAAAAAGTATTTTCTTCTTTCCCTTTTCCCATGAATAGAGACTAACAAATATAGAATCAGTATCTATATTCAATCGACTTTTCTTAATCCTTATAAGGAACTCTGGATTTGTAGTTATTAAATCAGAAAAATGAATCTTCTTCTCATTATTCAGACATCTATAACTATCAGCCTTATAATCATTCCAGTATATCGCTTTAATAATATCATTATGCAATTTTCTAATAAAAATGATTTTTTTGTCTGTTTTCGAATCCAAACAAATAATTGTATCGTTTTTATATGCCACACTTCCTTCAGCCCAACAGATCGTTTGACTATCATAATCTACCGGATAATCAAAATACATCTTAAGGTCAAATTTGTTGTCAGAATTGAGTGTCAAACACAGTTGACTATTCGTGAACATATCTGAATAGAACATTATTTGGGCATAACCAGACAATGGGAATAGTAAATAAAATACAAAAATAAATTGTTTCATAATCGTTTAGTAGTGGTGAATTATCAACTCCTATTTTATACAACTCCGTTTTCTTTTCCAAATTATACTTTATAAATAATTAAAGCATTTAAAAAGCATTCCCAAAGTAGCAGCATAAGAATCTTATATTTTTATTGCACACATTTCATCTAATAAATTTATCTTTTTATCGTTAGTCATATCCAAAAAATCATCCGCAAAATATTTATAGTATTTCTCTCTCCAACTTTTTTTCTGCTTTTTATTAAATTCATCAGCTGTTTTAAATCGAAAACTATTCAAATACTTTTTCCGTTCTGAACTACTGTACACTTTTTCTCCTAATCTTGAACAAGTAACTTTTCTATTCAAAGTATCTATCGAATAGCTATATGTTATTTCTTTTGTTTCATTACCAATAGGTATCAAGAAAATAATATATCCATTCTCGATTTCTTTATAGACAGACGCTATTAAAACCCCATTATCTGATATTCTAAGAACTGACATCACAGTATTATTCATGATAATAACGTGAAATAAAAAGAATAATAAAAATCTCATACTATTTGATAAATTCAATATTCATAATTATGCATCATTAATCTCACCATTATATTATAAAGATCTGTATCAGTATGGTAGCTACATACTTGCATGTAGCAAAAAAGATGAATACCAATATTAAAAATCGCAGACATATTAAGAGCCATTGATGTACGAGTAACACAACTACTTAACTATGAATATTCTATAACCAAATCTATATTATCTTTACTTATATTCCGAGCTGTCAGACGGTTCATAGTACCATACATAAAGTCCTCCTTGTACCTCGTAAGCAAGTCACTTCGGGAAATCAAGTTGGCCTTATATTAAAAGTATAAGCCATATTTAGACAACACTCGCCGTAATGAATAAAAGCAATCTACAGCTATTATAAAACTGAGTTTTCTCTACACGACTTCTCATACTAATAAGATAATCCACTTTCTAAACGATTCCGGACACTAACAATTTCAAATCTAAAAAATCTCACAGCATATTTATACTTAGCAACTCAACGGCAATCGAATGCAATTTATCACATCGCTAATTATTCCGAAATTAAGGAATAGTATGTTTATATATTCTGGCACTTTCCTTATTTTCATTGACTACAAACTCAACTGCCGCCTGCCCCAGAATAGAGGGAACCGAAATAAGATAAATGGGTGATGGAATGTCAAGCGATTGAAATTCTTTCCAATTTTCATCTGCAAAGTCCCAGTACGAAAGACCATCAAGCAACATGTTTCGAATGTCCAAACAACCGAAAACAGGACAATCGTTCTCTTTCACTTTGAGAAAAATATAAGCCACACGAAGCTCTTCAGTTACATCTGTTGAGTTCGTGATTGGCTCTATCCAAGACTCATCCTGACCTTCTTCATAATCTTCTTCATGGTCTATCGCAAATACCCATATTGGATATTTCTCTAAATCGGACAGGCAAACATCTTCAAAAGATGCAGCCTTTCCTGTTATGTATTCCATCTTTTCTTCATGTTGGAATAGCTTAGAAAAGAAATTACTTAAAAACATATTTTTTCTCCTATATTTTACATGGGGATAGTATTTCACATTTGTTTGCTTTTTTAATGCTATAAAAAGACTTTATCATAATAAATGCCCATTAAACCATAGGATTTCATTGCTGTCGCTGTATCCAACCCGACGATTATTAATGGAGATTTGCATCCGTATGATCCAAAGTTATACTCAGAACGACAAATAAAATCATTTGTAGACATTGAAAAATTCATTTTTTTATAGCTAGGTGACATCCCAATAACTTCATCATAACAACCACAACAAGCTCGTTTATCAATAAATTGTACATTCCGACGAATATAATCTAACTTATAAATATCTTGTGGCATGAAAAAATAATATCCTACAGATTTAGTTAACGCAACAAAGGTTAAATACGGGTATGCTCTTTCGTCACAAAACCTTTTAAATTTCTCAGAAACAATACAAAAGTGATCATAAGTATAGAACAGATCTCCTTTCTTTTTAGGGACTTTATACAAAGGATCTGGTATCTGCTCTATTATGTTATGACAAATCGGGCATGTACCGGGTCTGTTTTCGTTATTGTACATGTATGCAATATCATATCCAATTACGATTTTCGCTACTAATTTTTCCATACTATATTGATTTAATAAATTTCAAGCCGAAAGACTATTTAAAGGAATATCCCTACAAAGTTCCTTTATTAAATGACCGACTACATACCAATTCATAACTGTTTCAAAATACATACCCATATATAGTAAAAAAAGATGAGAACACGTTCCTATTCAGCAATATTTCCTAATTTTACTCTTCCAATCTTTTAACTATTTTTTCTATCGGTACTAAAAATTTACTCCAATACACAATTGCAGCATCATAGCCCCCGCTTCCCTCTTTTTGCATAGTATTGAAGATGTATAAAGTACCATTATCACAAGCATGATTTTTATCAATAATATGCCTTTTCTACATATTAAAATAATGAACTTTACTGTTTCCCCCATTTCTGATAAATCCTATTTTCTTTCCATGAAAATCAAAACCATTTAAACTGTCCTTGAAAATTGCATTTAAGTATGTACTTTCATAATTGTTCAGCAATAGTGAATTATCAACTCCCGTTTTCTCTCTCAAATTATACTTTATCAATAAATCATTAATCCATTTTTGATATTTAGTATTTTCAATTTTATATTGTTTTCGGTTACTCAAATTAATAATATAATTTTTACTAAGCAAAATATTATTTTTCAAGCCGTCTTTAATGTAGGTTGAAAAAAAACATCCGTTTAGTTTCGTTTGGTAATGCCGTTTTGCCTCAATTCTACTTAATATAACTTCAAACTGTACTACCTCATTCTGAGATAATTCAATCTTTTTTACATTAGATTTCTCCAAGTCAAGAAACTGACCAACAGCTCCCATAGTCGTATATCCTCGATTTGGAAAAAACTCATAAAGATACATTTTTTGAGTATGAATAGTTTGACTATCTAAAGAGATGATAGGCAAACACGTCAATAATACTAATAACATTGTTTTCATAATTAATTAAAGTATTCAAAATAATACGAATTGATGAATGGTCTAAATCCTATGGAACGCATATACATTTGAGCATGTAACAAATAGGGATGAATACCAATGTTAAAAGCGCCACTCCTATTTAAAGCTCGGGAAACCTTAGAAACACAACTATTAAAAAACAAATTATATCTCCCTCCTTTATTCAAATGCTCTGAAATCTTAGTCAGCCTACCTATATTTACATTTTTAACACTTAACGGTTTCCATTTCATTTTTTCTGTGGAAATAGGGATTCCGCCCTCATAAAAATTTGTAGCTTTTACCCATTTGAACTTCGTAGTTTCTACAGGCCCCCAATCTATTAAAATTTTATTATCATTATCAGATAATTGAGTATGTCCAATTAAATCCATTTTCAGTTCTGGATCATTTTCTGTCCTAAGAACAGCGCTTCCAGGTTTCATTCCTGCCAAAATATCTTGCAAATTTCCTAATCCTCCTAATCCATACATCCAATTATCTATTTTTTTATTTCCTTTTTTTCCAAGATAGCCAAATATATTATTAGTCATATCATAAGATACTCCTCCTAAATTTAAAGAAACAGGAACTTTACCTCCTGTCATCATATGCATTCCAATAGAATTAACATATGAACCGGTTAACATGGATGCAGTATTAGCCATAGGCATTCCCGAAGCAGCTACATAAGAGCCCAAAACTCCAGATGCCGCACCAATAATGGCACCACCAACCATATACCCCCATGTCCTACCAGAACTATAATCCCATTTACCTGGATTATAACTATGATTTGCAATACTTCCTCCAATATAAGTGCCGATAATAGCACCTGCTATTAACTCTAAAAGGAGTTCCCCACTCGGATCCGTATACAGCAACGGATTTCCATAGCAATACCCATACCGATTGTAATTCAACCAATTACCCGGTGCCTGCACATAAGGATCAGGACTTAAAAACATACCCAGCAAAGGATCGTATACACGACCATTCATGTTTATCAGCCCAAAACCATCCAAATGTTCATGCAGGGTATACCCTCTATCAACAATAAACTTAGTACGCACGTCCGGGTCTTTCCATAAAACGGGGTTACGACGATTCCCCCACGGGCCATAGGCGTACCTCTCTTTTACTACGCCATTCATATCTGTTAAAGCCAACAGAGAACCTTGATAATCACAATAAGTAGAATAGAAACGATTATTGCCGTCATCATTTATGTAAATTCCGGCCAAACCATCTCCACCACTAATATAATGAATCTTTTTAACTTTACCCGATGAATAGATCTCTTCTTCATAATTACCGGAATAATAACGGGTAAAAGTGGCATTGCCATCTTTAAAGATACCCTTACGCCGTTGCTCATCTACTCCATAATCCAAAGCCAGAGATTTACTTCCCAAACTGATATTCTTTACTTTCTTGAAGTCGGTATAGGTGACAGTCTGAGTTGAATTAGGTATTTTATCGGGCTTACCACTTAATGAAGTCAAGGCATGAGGCTTGCCATTTTCTTCTCCATAATCGAAAGTAAAACCGACATCACTTTTAGTAGTGATTGTTCCGGTGGTCGGATTATAATCTATACTGTTACTCGCTTGTGAAATATTATCTTTACTTATATTCCAGGCTGTCAGACGATTCATGGTATCATAAGTAAAGTCCTCCTTGTGACCGGTGAGCAAGTCGCTTCGGGAGATTAGGTTGCCCTTATTATTAAAAGTATAAGCCATATTCATTATGGCGGCGGCAGAAATGGATGAGGGCAGTCCACGACTGTCATAAGACTGAGTTTTCTCTACATTTCCCTGTTTAGTCTTAGTAAGCTGTCCACGGGCATTAGCCGACAAGCCTTGCCAGATCCTATTGTCATAAGAATCGGTTACGGATATCAGATTGCCATAAGAATCATACGAATTGTTGATGACATATCCGTCCGGATAAGTCTCCTTCTTTATTCTGCCAAAGACATCGTAAGAAGTTTCAGCAGTATATGACTTTTCATTTTTTATGTTTTCGACGAGCTTCACAATCCTGTCCAGATGATCATAGGTAAACTGCTGGGTATGCTTACCGTCAATACGGATTTCGCTTAGCCTGTTATTACTGTCATAATCATAGTTTGTAACCTCACCCTGACGATTCACTTTCGATAATAAACCTTTTGAATAAGTATAATTTGTGACCACAGGAGATTTTCCTATATGTATGCTTTGTGTCTCACTTTTCAGTTGCCTCCAGGCATCATAAACAGTCGTAATGACACCAGCATCCGGATCTGTCAGTTTTGTACGGTTTCCTACCAAGTCATATTCCATGCTAATAGGTGTCCCACCTTCGGGAGTAGCAGTCTTCACTGCTCCCGAAGCATAATAGGAGTAAGAAACCGTTTTGCCATTAGTCGTTTGTGAAACGGTTTCACCCAAAGCATTCTTCACAGTGGTAGTAGTGGTGTTAGGCGAGGTCACTTGAGTAGTCAGTCCGCTATAAGAATAAGAAGTAGTGCCCAAAGGCGTAACAGAACTCTGCAAACGCCCATAGCTATCATAATAATTAGTGGAAGCCCAAGTGACAGATTCTCCAGAAAAGTAAGGTTCGGAAATACGATACAACTGTCCTTTGGAGTTATATTCCTTACTTGAAATAATTTCCTTTCCACCCAGGCCATAGTACTTCTGACCAAGTTCACGCTCCATATTATCATACCAGACGGTAACAGGAGACTGACCGGAAGTTTCTGTATATTCGTAAAATCTGCTTCCGGCCATACTACCGGTACTAGCCCATTTCAGGAGTTTTACGGATTCCACCTTATCCGGTGAAACTGTTTTAATCTGACGACCGAATCCATCATATTCATAAATTGTAGTACCCAGCCTGGATGTCTCGCTTAAAAGCAGACTCCGGCCTTCATCATAGTTATAAGTGACGGTTTCATTCAACAGGTTATTCGTTTTCCTGGCAATGAAACGTCCGGTAGACGAATAAGCCAAAGAAGTAGAACGCGATTCATTACCAGCCTTAAGGGTTATTAATCCCGGATTCCCATATTTATCATAATTGCTATAAACTGTAGAGACAGCAAAAGAGGTATTCGGGTCCTCTGTTTTAGTCAGCAGATTACCTTTGCCATCATAAGTGTATTCTTGTGTACGAATATCATCGGGAACACCTGCCCTGGATTTTGTAGTTGTTATTTTTTCTATCTTATTGGCACACCAGGAACCTTTCTTTATATATTTTAATTCCTGAGTCTCAGTAAAGGAAGTGCCATATTTCGTTACAATACTTTGAGGATTATTACTGTCATCATAGCGACTATATTCTTTAGTCACAGTAACATTGCTCAAATAATCTTTCTGTGTTTGAGATTGAAGCTGAAGATGAAAAGCCTTCTGCTGTTTCACAAAACTGTACACATTCTTACTCTCACTAATGAGACTCCCACTTGTAGTCTTCGTCAGTGTACTTTTAGGGTAAGTAACATAATACTCAGTATTCATATCATTCTCATTAACGGTTATCCGGCCATTAATATTGTCACGAATTTGTATATTCTTAAATCCAAAGAACCCTTTACCTTGCTTGTGAATCAATGGAGTACCGAAGGTATATTGCTGATTAAACAATTTTCCGGTGATCTGGCTGGCAACTTCAAACTCAGGAGGTAAAGATGTCAGGATATTGGCATCAGCAGTAATATTTATACCACCGTTAAAAGGACTTTTTACGCTCTTATAGTTGATAACATATTCATCCTCATAAGCATTTTTTATTTTGAGTATCTTATTGAACTTTACTCCCCGGCAGAAGGTGTAATAATGAGGAATCGTAGTCGTAGCTACAACGTGAATATTCTCTACAAAAACATTCTTATTTAGCTCGGAATCGAACTTGCCATAAGTTGTGAATTCAAGATCATCCAATTTTTTCGTAGATTGTAATACAGTAACAAAACGGCCTCCGATATTTAATAATAATTCCATAGTCCCTTCGCTCGCAGCTCCACTAACATAATTAGGATATTTTATTAAAATATCCGTTTTACCATCTTGATTGACATCCATCAATAAGGGCTCCACATTCATTTTTCCATGAAAAATGTTTTTATCCACACCACTATCAAACAGACTCTTACCGGTTGAATTCCAAATACTCCAATATCCATATGAACGTATATATTCTTGCCTCAATATATCAGTATTACCATCTCCATTAAAATCACCTACATATATTTTATCCTTATAATGGAAAGAATTTGTAGAATAGATATTAACAAAAGAATTAGACAGTTTACTATATTCATAAAAATTGGTAGTATTGTCCGTCATGCACATCAATTCCTGCTTTCCATTTCCATTTATATCGGTAAGATATATCCTTTTACAATAGCCTATATCAGAAGAAACGCCATCAACAGAAAATTTACATATATAATTATTACCCACTATCACCATAAATTGAGTACTGCCATCTCCTAAAAAGTCACCAGGAATAGCATACAACTCTTCCTTTCTATTAAAATCATATTCAGACAACCTTATATTCACATCTCCACCGGAATAAGCACCAAATACACCATTCTGATATTTATAGCAATATAAAGAATAATAAGGACTGGTAGCTGCTTCTCCTATATAAAGTTCATCTTTACCATCATTATCATTGTCAGCAAATACAAATGTATGGTGAGTTTTCCAATCAAATTCAGCATCAGCTACTGAATAAAAATAACCATTACCGCCATTACGATACATAGTCCATAAGTATTTTACATCGCCATTATTTATATGCTTCAATTGGAATTTAAGCAATGGGTCCGAAATACCGTCTCCATTGATATCACCCCAGTATTTCACTATAGATGAAATTCTATAACCTTCTGCCGCTAAAGTTTCCATTTTTGGAGATTGATAAATCTCCTTCACAGAGGAATATTCTTGACTATAACTATGGGCTCCCCATGTAAACTCTATCGGTAAAAATGATTCACCATTGGCATTTGTCTTTTTTATACTCACTAAATGATAAATATCTCTCTCCGGCTCATATTTCAAATCATACGTTTCAAGCGTTTGAGAATTGAGTCCTTTGACAACTATTTTTTTTAAACAATTACGGTTTCTTGTCTCCATTCCGTCAATGTACATAGGCCCCATATTAGCTATAACATCATATTCAAAGTAGATAGTTGCCACAATTTGTTTGCTGCCATTTTCTTCGTGTCCGTATATAATTGATGACAGGCGGGTATCACTAAAGCTATAAGAGCCCGACAAAGAATTATTTGTAGCATAAACATATTCTACAAAATTGTGGTTCGGATCGGTTATTTTATGAAGAGCCCAACCCAAATTGTAAAATTCTGTATCCGGTAAATTCAATGAAGATGATTTAACAGGAAAATAAGAAGCTAAAGAAGATCGGTTTCCATATTCCAAAACATTTCCATCTTTCTGGAATATTTTGAAATATTTAGGTCCCCAGGCAGTGATATTGTAACCGACTATTTTATTAGATTCGTCATTCTCTGTCCGGTATTCAATCGTATCAGAAGAAGATACTAACGGACCATTTACAACCAGACGCTGTCCATCCAATGCCAAAGGCGAATATTTGTCCCAAATGATTCCACTCTTTTCATTATCATAATAATAATTCTTAGGAACACGGGAAATCATGGACAATCCACCTAAGTTCCATCCCCAACCCGCAATACCATTACCGGACTGACTATTATACACCAAAGATATGTTGGGCTGCACGCCATTAACTCCCGGAGGACAAGATATAGGAATTGTATATGCTGCATTCCCACTGGCACCGACATTTAATTCTCCTGGTATTTTCCCAACAACAGCTCCCTGGGTGGCATCTCCCACTATCGTTCCGTCGGGCCTGGCATAAGTATTGTCTGTTGAAGGGAATAAAAGGCAAGGATTTGTATAAGCATGAAAACTCTCTCCCGGAGTGGCGGTATAGGAAAAACCCGGTTTTAACAGTATATAATCACGAGCTACATAAGAATTATTCCCCGATTGAGGTGTTTGAAGTTCCCAATTAGGCTGTGTATTTTGCGCCTTACTATTAGTGATAAAACATATCATTAAAATAAAAACAAAATATATCTTTTTCATAGTAGTAGAGTTTTATTGTTTGACTATCTTATATTGTACAACTTCCTCTCCATATTTCAAAATAAGAATATAAATACCAGTACTGTATGTGGATAAATCTAAAGAGACATTCCCATTTCCAATCTGCTTTTCATTTAATAGTTTTTGCCCGGAAGAAGAGTAAAGTGTAAAATCATAACAACAATTTTCTTCACCTGAAGAGATTTCCATATTTAAAAAACCTTTTGTTGGATTCGGAAATACCCTTATTTTACATTGCATCAATTCTTGTTCCAAAGGAGAGATTTCATCATCAACAGATTTAGCACGTGTATTTATAGAAATTACAACTCTGCTTACGCGGTTACCTGCATGATCATATTCATAAACAACTTTATAAGTTTGGGCAGAAAGTTGAAATATGGCAAACAACAATACTAAGAAAGATAAATATACTCGTTTCATATCATTTTACATTTTATAGTTCATAATAGCCTTCTCATATTATCATTTTTTTATTTGTGATTTCAAGTCCTCTATTTCCTGCTTCAAATCTATTATGTATAAAGTCAGTTCTTCTATCTTCTGAAGTAACAAAACATCCGTCTCTGCCAAATTGACTCCATTAGCTTTGACTTCTTTTTCCGAAGGAACACCAGGCAAGGTCCCATTTTCATCAATATGTCGTTTTACTTCTTTTAGAGTAGGAAGATTATATCCTTTTTTAAATACAAAATCAGCCCAGTCAGAAACGACTTTAATCTCTTTGGCGCGTATCGTACCATTAACATCCAGCTCATTAGATGGGTTAACTGTACCAATACCTATTTTCCCATATTGATCAATATGCATTCTCACTCTTGCAGTTCCTGTAACATCTCCTGGCTGGCTAGTCATTAATTGTAAAAACGTCCCCCATTCATCCCCTCTAAATGCTCTTATACCACTTTGACCTGCATACTTAAAATTAAAAATAATATCTCGCTTCCCTGCTTCACCGGTAGGAGAATTAGGTCCTTGAATTATAAATGTAGAATATGTATTATCCAGTTCGTTGCCAAATTCAGATGAACCATTGACTTTTAAATTCTCCAAATTCACATTCCCAGATAAATCACTCATTAATATCTTATTCCACCCATTCCAAGAAGAGGAGAAATAATCACCATTTCTATAAAAAACACCATTATTGTTAAAACTCAACTGACTTATATAACCTGCGGTTCCATTAAACCCAGGAGAAATCGTAAGATTCGTAGTAAATCCATATGCAGTACTAATACCTGAAGTCGTTAAAAATTTCAAATCAGCCTTAACTTCTCTCTCTCCATAATCACGAGGTGGCTCACTTATGTTCCTTGTATCATTAACGCCTAATGACATTGCTGTTTGTGCATGGGTACTCATAGATAATAAAGGAATGGCAAATACAACTAATGAATAAATAATCTTTTTCATACTAAAAATTTAAATGTTAACACCTGGAAGAATTATCTCAGTAAAACATGGCCAGCCTATGTCTCAAACAAAAAATGTTTTGTACAAAAATAAAGAAATATGTCATAAAAACCTAAAAAAGCACCCGGACAAATCAGACACTAAACAAGCAGAATAAACACCTAATTTTCAGAACAATACAATATAAAAGCAAAAAAAGACCCGGACAATTGAAAAAATATTTTCATCTGTAATATTTAAATCCACACCATATAGCTATAAATAGAAGGGAGAGGGGAGAATTGAGAAGGGAGAAGTAAGCTACGCTATCACGCTGCATAGTACTTCTCCCTTCTCAATTCTCCCCTCTCCCTTCTATATCATTCTCCCTTCTCAATTCTTATACGTGCATCCACTGCTATCACCTCTTTTTCTGTGGCCAATAGTGGATTGATATCCATCTCCTTTATCTCAGTCGCAAACCGTAACAAAGTAGAGAGACGAACTATTATTTCGGCAAATTTATCTTCATTCACTCCTTTCTGTCCACGGGTACCCTGAATTATTTTATAAGCCCGGAGCGAGTGAATCATAGAATAGGCTTCCTCATAAGACAACGGGGCAAGACCGGAAGAAACATCTTTCAATACCTCCACAAAAATTCCTCCCAATCCACACAACACCACATGCCCGAACTTCTCTTCGTATTTGGCACCAATGAACAACTCTGTACCTTTCAGCATAGGCTGTACCATGATAGCATGCGCTTCCGGTATCTGCATCATCCTATCGAACTCTAACGCCAGATGCTGCTCTCCTTTTATATTCAGCACTACACCACCTACGTCCGATTTATGCACAGGTCCTACGACCTTCGCCACCACAGGAAATCCACAACGACGGGCAAAAGCAATCACCTCTTCTTTATTTCCCGAAACAAACTCGTCAACAATCGGAATACCTGCCGAGTGGAGCAATGCCTGCACATAATGCGGCTCGATATATCCATTTGCCGGAATAGAGTCAATGATGCGACGAATACGGGGAACATCCACACCAAAAAGTTCAATCTCATTCGTTGCCGGCCGCGGTGCATTTACAATGCGCGACAAAGCCGTACCAAGTGTCACTTCATCTGCAAAGTTCACATGCCCTTTGGCAAGAAAAGCTGCCACTTCTGCCCCTGCCGTATTAATAGACGGAAGAATAGGGAAAATAGGCTTACGGCAAGTCTGCATCTTTTCGTGCAATACATCGTACATTTCAAACATAGTCACTAATCCCGGTGTACCGAAAATGGCCATCATGGCATCTATATTTTCAAACTTCTCTTCACAATAATCAATACAGAGACGGAGGTGCTCCGGTGTACCGGTAGCAAGGATATCAATCGGATTTCCTACAGCAGCACCGGGAAATAATCCGGCTTTCAGTTCATCTGCCGCCTCACCTTCCAGCCGAGGGACATTCAATCCGCCTTTACTTAGGGCATCGGTCAGCATCACTCCCGGACCACCGGCATGGGTGATAATAGCAAAGTTCTTACCTCTCAGCTCCGGCAAAGTAAAGACACAGCCTACCGTAGTAAGCTCCTCGCGTGAATAGCAACGCACGATACCTGCCTTACGGAACAATGCCTCTACGGCAGAATCGGGACTTGCAATAGCCCCTGTATGTGAGGAAGCTGCACGACTGCCACTTTCGGAGCTTCCAGCCTTGATCGCTGCAATTTTACATCCCTTTTTTATCAGCGATGAAGCATGGAACAACAGTCGGTCGGGATCACTGATACTCTCTATATAGAGCAGTTTAATTCTGGAATCTTTCTCCGGATCAAATGTTTCATCCATATATCCCAGTACATCTTCCACGCCAATCTGTTTGGCATTTCCTACAGACCATACGGAATTGAACTGCAACCCTTTCGTCACCGCACTCTCGAGAATAAATACCGCCGTAGCACCGGAACTGGAAATCAAATCCACTCCCTTCGGACTGAGTTGTGGTATAGGCTGACTGAACACACTGTGATGCCAGGTATTCATCACTCCGATACAGTTGGGACCGATAAGCGATGCGCCATATTTATTTACCGTTTCAAGAATTCGCTCCTCAAGCAAGGCACCTTCATGCGTTTCTTCACCAAAACCTGCAGAAAGAATAACAAATGCACGGGTCTGTTTTTCACGTGCCAAAGTCTCAACCACATCCGGACACAGGGCGGCCGGAATGGCAAGAATGGCAAGATCGGTATCGGGTACATCTTTTGCATCGGCAAAAGAAGGAATTCCCTGCACTTCTGCTTCTTTGGGATTTATAGCACGAAGTTCACCACGGTATCCTCCGCTGATAAGATTTTTCAGAATAGCGCCTCCGGGCTTATGTACATTGTTTGATGCGCCCACTACGACAATACTCTCTGGGCGGAGCAACTGAGTTGTAATCATACGGCTGTATATTATTCGGTTATTAATGCACAAATATAATGTTTCTTCAGAACAAAAAGTACATAAAAGAGATTCTTTTCATTATACCTTTTAAGACAGGTAAGATATATACTTATAGGAATACAGTATATCAATATATTAGTGATAGCAAACACGGAGTAAGGACAAACAACACCCGGATGTTGTTGATCAAAACATCCGGATGTTATCTATAACAACATGGGGATGTTTTAAGAAAAAACACCCGGATGTTTTCCATTCTTTAAACATGGATAATGTTTGCTTTAAACGTATCTGGTTATTTACTTAAAAGGTACATTAAGTAACGCTTAAAGCATATACTTAAATAGATGTAAGTTCAGGCAGAAAATCTATTTCACTCCCCTACAGTGTTATGAAATAAAGTTGAAAGAGGATTTTATGCAGATTGAGCAGAAAAGTCACTATCTTTGCACACTCACTGAACCGATTATAACAAAAAGACACTATAACAATATGGAAAAGAACTTCAAAAGAACCACAGTGACTTCGGCTTTGCCTTATGCCAACGGTCCCGTTCACATCGGGCACCTGGCCGGCGTATACGTACCAGCAGACATCTATGTCCGCTACCTGAGACTGAAAAAAGAAGATGTACTTTTTATTGGCGGGTCAGACGAACACGGTGTGCCCATCACGATTCGTGCCAAGAAAGAAGGAATCACTCCGCAGGATGTGGTAGACCGTTATCATTTCCTTATTAAGAAATCCTTCGAGGAGTTCGGTATCTCATTTGATGTATATAGCCGCACGTCATCGAAAACACATCATGAGTTGGCCTCAGACTTCTTCAAAGAATTATATAACAAAGGGGAGTTCATTGAAAAAACATCCGAACAATACTACGACGAGGAGGCACATCAGTTTCTTGCCGACCGTTATATCACAGGCGAATGTCCTCACTGTCACTCCGAAGGTGCTTATGGCGATCAATGCGAGAAGTGTGGTACTTCTCTTTCTCCAACAGATCTTATCAACCCCAAGAGTGCTATCAGTGGCAGCAAACCGGTGATGAAAGAAACCAAACACTGGTATCTCCCACTGGACAAACACGAAGCATGGCTGCGTCAATGGATTTTGGAAGATCACAAAGAATGGCGCCCCAATGTATACGGCCAATGTAAAAGCTGGCTCGACATGGGCTTGCAGCCTCGTGCAGTGAGCCGTGACCTGGACTGGGGAATTCCCGTTCCGGTAGAAGGAGCCGAAGGAAAGGTGCTCTACGTGTGGTTCGATGCCCCCATCGGCTATATTTCCAATACAAAAGAGCTGCTTCCGGACTCTTGGGAAACCTGGTGGAAAGATCCGGAAACACGCCTGATCCACTTTATCGGAAAAGATAATATCGTATTCCATTGTATCGTATTCCCGGCCATGCTGAAAGCCGAAGGTAGCTATATCCTACCGGATAATGTACCGAGCAATGAGTTCCTGAACCTGGAAGGTGATAAAATTTCAACTTCACGCAACTGGGCAGTATGGTTGCACGAATATCTGGAAGACTTCCCGGGCAAGCAAGACGTACTGCGCTATGTGCTGACCGCCAATGCACCGGAAACCAAAGATAATGACTTCACCTGGAAAGATTTTCAGGCACGTAATAACAATGAGTTGGTAGCTGTTTATGGTAATTTCGTAAACCGCGCAATGGTGCTCACTCAGAAATACTTTGATGGATGCGTTCCCGCACAGGGCAATTTGACCGATTACGATAAAGAAACGCTGAAAGAATTCGCCGACGTAAAGGCCGAAGTAGAAAAGCTGCTCAACGTATTCAAATTCCGTGATGCGCAGAAAGAGGCTATGAACCTGGCACGTATCGGAAACAAATATCTGGCAGACACCGAACCGTGGAAGCTGGCTAAAACAGACATGGAACGTGTAGCAACGATACTCAATATATCTCTGCAACTGGTAGCCAACCTGGCTATTGCTTTTGAACCGTTCCTGCCTTTCAGTTCCGAACGCCTTCGCCAGATGCTGAACATGAACAGTTTCGACTGGTCAGAACTGGGACGTGACGACCTCCTCGCCGCCGGACACCAACTCAATAAACCGGAATTGCTGTTTGAGAAGATTGAAGACAGCGTCATTGAAGCTCAGGTACAGAGACTGCTCGACACCAAGAAAGCCAACGAAGAAGCCAACTATAAAGCCAAACCGATCCGCGAAAACATCGAGTTCGACGATTTTATGAAACTGGATATTCGCGTAGGTACTGTTCTTGAATGCCAGAAGGTGCCCAAGGCAGACAAGTTACTGCAATTCAAAATAGACGACGGACTGGAAACACGTACTATTGTCAGTGGCATTGCCCAGCACTACAAACCGGAAGAGCTTGTTGGCAAACAAGTTTGCTTCATTGCCAACCTTGCTCCACGCAAGCTGAAAGGTATCGTTAGCGAAGGTATGATTCTCTCTGCCGAAAATAATGACGGTAGTCTGGCTGTAGTAATGCCGGGCCGCGAAGTGAAGCCGGGCAGTGAGGTGAAATAGCTCTCATAATTCCAAATAATTCATGAGCGAATCACTTAAAGAAAAGACAGCTAAAGGATTATTCTGGGGCGGATTCAGCAATGGCATACAGCAATTGTTGAATCTGTTCTTTGGGATATTTCTGGCCCGGTTGCTCAATGCCGATGACTATGGTATGGTAGGAATGCTTACCATTTTTATAGCCGTAGCCGGTACCTTGCAGGAAAGTGGTTTCACCAATGCGCTGACCAACAAACGGGAAGTAACCCATAAGGATTACAACGCAGTATTTTGGTTTAGTACCCTGACAGGGATAACCATGTACATTTTACTTTTCTTAAGTGCTCCGCTGATTGCCGATTTCTACGACAAGCCGGAACTTGTTCCACTGGCACGCTATCTGTTCATCGGATTTCTGATCTCAAGTTCTGCTACCGCACACAATGCCGTCTTATTCAAGAATCTGATGGTAAAGCAAAAGGCAATGTCACAAATTATAGCTTTAACCCTCTCCGGGATTATAGGCGTAATTATGGCGTTCAATGGAATGACATACTGGGGAATAGCTACACAAAGTGTGGTTTATATTCTGGTGGTAACCATCTGCTTCTGGCACTTTTCTCCCTGGCGTCCCACACTCAATATAGATTTCAGACCATTGAAAAGTATGTTCGGATTCAGCAGCAAGATACTGGTTACGAATATCTTCACGCAAATCAATAATAATATATTCTCAGTTCTGTTAGGTAAATTCTTCTCAGAAGCAGAAGTGGGCTATTACACGCAAGCCAACAAATGGAACACAATGGGGCACTCGCTCATCACAGGTATGGTTAGCGGAGTAGCACAGCCTGTGCTTACTGAGGTAGCCAATGACGCGGGACGCCAACGAAATGTATTTCGGAAAATGTTGCGCTTCACTGCCTTTATCTCTTTCCCGGCTATGTTCGGACTGGCACTTATCGCTCATGAACTTATTGTCATTTCGGTAACTGATAAATGGCTGGACAGTGTGCCTATCCTGCAATTATTGTGTATCTGGGGAGCCTTCCTGCCGATATTGTCTCTCTACTCCAATCTTATCATCAGTAAAGGAAAGTCCGACATTTATATGTGGAATACAATTGCCTTGGGGATTCTTCAGGTTATAGTCATTTTACTGGCTTATCCTTACGGCATACATACCATGATCGTTGCCTTTGTGACTGTCAATATTGTCTGGATGCTGGTATGGCACTATTTTGTATGGCAACAAATCCGCCTCAGTCTCTGGAATGCACTGAAAGACGTTATCCCCTTTGCCGCCCTGGCAGGAATCACAATGGTTATCACCTATTATGCAACGCGCAGTATCGGCAACATATATCTGCTGTTCACCGCTAAGGTAGTGGTAGCCGCTATACTGTATACCTTGCTGATGTGGGGAAGCAATTCTGTTGTGTTCAAAGAAAGCATACAGTTTTTGAAAAAGAAGAAGTAGGGAGAAGGAAAGATGATAAGCGTAGTTATACCTTTATATAATAAAGAACGATACATAGAAAGAGCAGTCTATTCGGTTCTCTCCCAAACGTTTCAGCAGTTTGAGATAGTTATTGTCAACGATGGTTCTACCGACGGGAGTGTTTCTGTCATCGAACGAATGAACAATCCACTCATCCGCCTCATCCACCAAAAGAACGGAGGTGTATCTGCTGCAAGAAACCGGGGGATTGAAGAAGCACGTTTTGAGTATATTGCATTTCTGGATGCCGATGACGAATGGAAAGAAAATCATCTGGAAGTAATAGCAGGACTGATAAGAAAATTTCCGGAATGCGGTGTATTCGGTACTTCCTATTATTATACCCGGGAAAACACCTCTCCCGCCACTCCGATTCTACCCGTACCATTCACCTTCAGCGGAGAAGAAGGAATCATAGACAACTATTACGAAATGGCTTCGGGAACCGACTTCCCTATCCATATGAGTTCATATGCAGTCCGTAAAAGAGAAATACAAAAAATAGGCGGATTCCCTGTGGGCATTCCATCGGGCGAAGATGTTATCACGCTTGCCAGACTCCATGCCGTTTGTGACATTGCCTATTCCAAACTACCGACTTCAATCTACTATCTGATATACGAAGGCAAAAACATCCGTCCAGTACTCATGAATAATCCGTTGGACGAAGCGTTCGACAGACTGTTTAAAGAGGCATCACACCGCAAAGGTGTACGCCGTTTCGTTTCATCATGGCACAAGCGAAGAATGGTAGGTGCTATCTATGCAGGTAATTACCTGTTGATGTGCAGAGAATTCTTCATCGCTTTTCGCCTTTACCCTTTGCAAAGGAAATTATACACCTCTCTGCTACTCAGTTTCTTCTCCCGGTGTACGGGAAAAGATTTATACTCCATCAACCGGATTTTAAACAAAAAGAAAAGAACATGACAGCCTCTCCTACCAGTCCCTCTTTCTCTCTTGTATCCGTTGTAATGTGCACTTATAACGGAGAGAAATTTCTGCGCGAACAACTGGACTCTATTGTACAACAGTCCTATCCTATCCACGAGTTGCTGATTCAGGATGACCAGAGCACAGACCGGACAACAGAAATCATAAAGGAGTATCAAGCCCGCTATCCTTTTATCCGATTGCATATCAATGAGAAGAACCTGGGATTCAATGCTAATTTCCATACTGCACTCTGTAGCGCAACAGGTGATTTCATCTCTATCTCCGATCAGGACGATGTCTGGCATCCCGACAAACTTAAAGAGATGATGGCTTGTATCGGAGACAAAGCTATGTGTTTTTCTTTTTCCGCTACACCACAAGATCACTCTATAGATGATATAGAGCGCCGCCTCAACAATAACGAAAGCCTGGAACGACTGCTGTTCTCCAACTGCGTACCGGGACATAGCATGCTGCTACGTCGCAGTATGATAGAGCAGATTCCTTTCTGGGACGACAATGTGCTCTATGACTGGTGGCTGGCTGTCAATGCCCAGCTCTATGGAGGAGTAGCCCGGTGTAATAAGATACTGACCAACCACCGGGTACATCAGGAATCAGCCATGAGCCTTTTTTACCAGAAAAACTATAAAAAAGCGAAACCTTACCTTCCCTATCTGAAAGGTTATCAATCGTACCGGGCATTAAGAAAAAAAGAGAGTTGGCAGAAATTCTACCGCCATATCTATAGAGAAAGCAATGGACAGAAAGAACTAAATACTGCACACCGCATTGTGGACGCTATGTTGGGGAAGAGTTTCTTTTCTTTCCTGAAACTATGCCTGTTCTGCACGATACATAAAGACAAAATTGCAGCGAGAAAAAAGATCAATCACCTGAGAGCATTCTTCTATCCCTGCTTCTATGCATACAAGAATAAATGCTTTAATGACAGAGCGTTTCATGATTAACTCTGCGTGTGAACTATTAAAGAAAAAGCCATGAGAATACTTGTTATCATTGTGAGTTACAACTTTGAGCGCTGGATAGATCGCTGTCTTGGCAGCCTGCGTGAATCGGTACATCCGGTTGACACAGTAGTGATAGATAACTGCTCGTCTGATTCTACTATCCAACTCATTGAACAGCGTTATCCCGAAGTACGCCTCATCAAAAACAAAGAGAACCTCGGCTTTGGACGTGCCAACAATATTGGAATGGAAATAGCCATCAGCGAAGGATATGATGCTGTATTTCTACTCAATCAGGATGCATGGATAGACCCACAAACCATTGGTACACTTGCAGACCTTTGCCAGGAATATCCGGCTTATGGTATCCTCTCTCCGGTACATCTGACCGGTAATGGAGATAAGCCCGAACAAGGATTCAGTGCTTACACCGGTATCCGGCAACTGAGTGATCTGAACAAGGAAGTTCCCATAGTGCAAACAAGTTTCATCAACGCCGCTTTCTGGATGATCCCCGTTGCCGTACTCCATACAGTGGGAGGATTCTCACCTCTTTTTTATCACTACGGAGAAGACAAAGATTACGTCAACCGCCTCAAACACCACGGATATTTCGTAGGATACTCTCCCATAGTATTCGGTTGTCATGACCGGGAAAACCGGAAAGTCAGCCACGAAGTATGGATGCGTTCGGAACAAATATACCTGCTTACTGAATATGCCAACATCAACTACTCGTCTGTACAAGCCTTCGGATACGGCATATTGGCAGGCATCCAAAAAGCATTGCAAATGCTCGTACAAGGAAAACCCAAAGATGCACTGTCCTACCTGGCTATCTCCTGCCGGTTGTTGAAACAGAGTTCCAAAGTGAACCGGTTCCGAAAACAAAGTTGTCAAAGAAAAGCTAATTATTTACATTTATGAAAGTACTCTATACCTTTGGCGGAATGCCCCATTACCTGAATGCCATGCTCAATAAGCTACAGGCGAAAGGTGTTGATATCGTAGTTGTTACTCCACAAAAAGGAAATGCCAGCATCGGCAAAGGAGTAAAAATGGTAGAGAGTGGCTCTTATAAGCGTCTTACCAGCCCGGAAAAAAAGATGTTTTACGGGAAAACAGCTTATCCCCAACTGCCGGAAATTATCCGGAAGGAACAACCGGATATTCTTGTAATGGGATGGCCTTACTTCCTGCAACTGTTCTTTCAGCCGGAACTAAGAAAAGCGGTAAAGAGCTGTGGAACAAAAATCGTCATCCGTGAGATACCATTCCAGACTCCACCCTATGGAAAGATAAGAGCGTTTTTCAAGGCTCAGCCTATGTATGACGAAAACATGCGGTTGCAGAGTACCGGAATGTCATTTTACATCAAACAATGGCTTACAGCACATATCCGCAAATATTGTTATTCAAAAGTGACGGGAACGCTTAATTATTCAACGGCTGCATACGACATCCTCCCTTCCTATGGAGTAGAAAAAGAAAAAATACATGTTACTTATAATTCTACCGACACAGAAGCGTTGCTTCGTGAAAAGGAAAACGTACAGACAGCCCCTTCTATCCTTCCTCCCAATCCAAGACGTATTCTCCACATCGGACGGCTGGTGAAATGGAAACGGGTGGACCTGCTGATAGAAGCTTTACCCAAAGTAATAGCACAGTTCCCGGACACAGAATTGGTGATAGTGGGTGACGGACCGGAGCTGGAAAACCTAAAGCAACAGGCAGAGCAACTGAACCTGAGCAGCTACATCCGTTTTGCAGGTAGTGTTTATAAACCAGAAGTGCTGGGAGCTTATATGAATGAATCTGCTGTATATGTACTTGCTGGTATGGGAGGGCTTTCTATCAACGATGCTATGACTTATGGTATGCCGGTCATCTGCTCTGTATGTGACAGTACCGAACGGGATCTGGTAACCGATGGGAAGAACGGCTTTTTCTTTAAAGCAGGGGATGCCAACAGCCTGGCCGAAAAAATTACAACTCTTTTCTCATCTCCCGAACTTTGTGAGAAGATGCGAAAAGAGTCGCAAAGAATTATTCTTGAAGAGATCAATATCGATACAGTCAGTCAACGATATCTGGACGCTTTCAAAGCATTCATGAGGTAGACTTCCGAGATGTATACTCTATCGCAAAGCTGCTATGATACGTTCGCAGGCATGTCCGTCTCCATAAGGATTGTGTGTCTCGGACATCTTCTGATAAAGTGCTTTATCACGCAATAATGTATTTACATTGCTGACAATTGCATTGTAATCCGTACCAACAAGCTTTACCGTCCCGGCAGCTACAGCTTCCGGACGTTCCGTTGTATCGCGCATCACAAGAACAGGTTTCCCTAATGACGGAGCCTCTTCCTGCACACCACCACTATCCGTCAGCAACAAAAGACTGTGCTGCATGGCATAAATAAATGGCAGATAATCCAACGGATCAATCAGATAGACATTACTCAAACCCGAAAGCAACTCGTAAACAGGCTTCTGCACATTCGGATTCAAATGCACCGGATAGACAATATCTATATCAGGATGTTCTGCTGCTATCTCTTTAATGGCTTTGCAAATATGCAAAAAGCCTTCGCCAAAGTTTTCACGGCGATGTCCGGTGACAAGAATATATTCACGGTCTGTCAAGATATAACCTTTGGCTTTCAGAATCTCATGTAGCTCCTGCTGTTTCTCCGGACTGGCAGATATAATATCCACCGCCATCAACAGGGCATCAATCACGGTATTTCCCGTTACAAAAATACGATTACCATCAATATTCTCACGAAGCAGGTTCTCTTCAGATTGATGGGTAGGAGCAAAATAGTAATGACAGAGACGATCGGTTACCTGACGATTCATCTCTTCGGGCCAGGGAGAAAGCATATCATAAGTACGTAAACCGGCTTCTACATGCCCTACCTTGATCTGCTGATAAAAAGCAGCCAGGCCGGCAGCCATTGAGGTGGTTGTATCACCGTGTACAAGTACCACATCGGGAGCAAACTCTTTGAATACATCACGTAAACCTAACAATACCTTGGAGGTTATATCATATAAATCCTGCCCGGGGGCCATGATATTCAGATCATACTCAGGTACGATACCAAATACTTCCAATACCTGATCCAGCATCTGACGATGCTGTGCCGTGACACAAACCTTCGTTTCAAAGTGTTCTGTATCTCGTTGCAAAGCTTTTACCAAAGGAGCCATCTTGATGGCTTCCGGTCGTGTTCCGAATACCAGTAATATCTTCTTCATTACTTTCTCACTCCGCAAAAATCCAGTTCCAGTTTGCCTTCCTCACGCACCATCTCTACAAAAGGGGTATGACGGACCAGCCAGACTACGATATCTGCCTTCGCATAAGCCTCTTTATAATCCGTCAAATGAAAACTAGGATGTGAACATATATTCGGTTCCACAATCAGTACATCCGCTCTTGACTCTGAAATAATACGGGAAGCAATATATTTGGCAGGAGACTCCCGCAAATCATCAATATTGGGTTTGAAGGCCAATCCCATACAGGCAACAACCGGCTCCCGGTCATTCTTCTCTACAAACCGCTGGCAAGTTTCCATCACTTTGTTAGCACACCAGTCGGCTTTATAATCGTTCGTCTCACGGGCACGCTTGATAAGCTGTGCCTGTTCCGGATAATCAGAGACAATAAACCAAGGGTCTACAGCAATACAATGCCCTCCTACACCACATCCCGGTTGGAGAATGTTAACACGCGGATGTTTATTGGCCAACTCTATCAACTCCCATACATTTACTCCTGCCTTATCACAAATCATCGAAAGTTCATTGGCAAAAGCAATTTGAGAATCACGTGACGAATTTTCAGTAAGTTTACACATTTCAGCCGTACGGGCATTGGTACGGTGCAAAGTACCTTTTACAAAAGCAGAATAAAACTCAATCGCTTTCTCCGTAGATTCCGGATTGATACCACCAATCACACGGTCATTATGAACCAGTTCATAAAGTGTATTTCCCGGTAATACACGTTCCGGACAGTATGCAATGTACAATTTACCTTTCAGCTCCGGTCGTTCTTTATATATAATTTCTGACATCCGCTCGGTGGTAAAAACAGGAGATGTAGATTCAATAACAAATAAATCTCCCGCCTTCAGGTAAGGAATTACCGAACGTGTAGCAGATTCCACATACATAATGTCTGCCCTATGGTTCTGTTTGAACGGAGTAGGTACCACTACAAAGAAAGCATCCGCTGTTTCGGGTTTCGACACAGCCCGAAGATTTCCTTTTTGAACAGCTTCCTTTACTATCTTATCCAAATCCGGCTCTACAATATGTATTTTCCCTTGATTGATAGTGTCCACTACCACTGGATTCACATCTACTCCAATCACCTGATAACCATGAGTTGCAGCAACTGCCGCCGTAGGAAGACCAATATATCCCAAGCCCAAAAACAGAACCTTTTTCATATGTTAAACCTATTTATATATAGTGCTGCAAAAGTACAAATAATCCATGACTTTGTACGGATTCTCACAGAAAACCGCTATTTTTGCCAAAACATTCTGGCGCATGAGAGTACTGATCATAAATACATCCGAACGAATAGGTGGTGCGGCCGTAGCTGCCAGCCGTCTGATGGAAGCACTGAAAAACAATGGAATCAAAGCCAAAATGCTGGTACGTGACAAACAAACCGACCAGATAAGTGTTGTCGGACTCGACCGTAGCTGGCTGACTTTATGGAAATTCGTTTGGGAACGCATTGTCATTTGGAAAGCAAACCATTTCAAGAAAAACAATCTTTTTGCAGTGGACATAGCCAATACAGGTACAGATGTTACCTCCCTCCCGGAATTCCGGCAAGCAGACATTATCCACCTGCATTGGATCAATCAGGGAATGCTCTCACTCAAAAATCTCAGCAAAATACTGGAATCGGGGAAACCTATTGTATGGACTATGCATGATATGTGGCCTTCTACCGGTATTTGTCACCATGCACGCGAATGTACCAATTACCAGCATGAATGTCACCATTGTCCCTTCCTTTATGGCGGAGGCAATAAAAAAGACTTGTCCGCCCGCATATTCAGAAAGAAAAAAGAACTTTATAAAGCTGCTCCTATCACATTTGTAACCTGTAGCCATTGGCTTGAAGAGAAAGCCAAAAGCAGTGCATTGCTCACCGGACACACCGTAACAAGCATTCCGAATCCTATCAATACCAATCTGTTCAGACCCCGTAATAAACAGGAGGCCCGTACACATTTCCGGTTACCCCAGGAAGGAAAATTGTTACTGTTCGGCTCTGTCAAAATCACAGACAAACGTAAAGGAATCGACTATCTGATAGAATCATGTAAGCTATTGGCAGAGAAACATCCTGAGTTGAAATCCTCACTCGGAGTTGTGGTATTTGGCAACCAATCACAACAACTGACTAATTTGTTGCCTTTTCCGGTCTACGCACTCGATTACGTCAGCAATGAGCATGAATTAGTGAATATATACAATGCTGTCAATCTGTTTGTAACTCCCTCACTGGAAGAGAATCTTCCCAATACTATCATGGAAGCAATGGCATGCGGAGTACCTTGTGTAGGATTCAATGTCGGAGGTATCCCGGAGATGATAGACCACCTACATAATGGCTATGTGGCACAATACAAATCGTCTGAGGACTTTGCCAACGGAATTTACTGGGCATTGACAGAATCGGAAAACCCTATATTGGCGGAACAGGCCTCACGAAAGGCCATAGCTAACTATTCGGAAAGTATCATTGCCAAGAAATACATCGAAGTTTATAACAAAATCACGGGAAAGCATGCATAACCATCCTACCCCTAAATTCTCAATTATCACCGTAACTTACAATGCCGGACAGGTGTTGGAAGACACGATACAAAGCGTCATTTCACAAACCTATCGACATGTAGAGTACATTATTGTGGATGGAGCCTCAAAAGATAATACGCAGACGATTATAAACAAATACCGCGAACGGATTCATAAAGTGGTCAGTGAACCGGATAAAGGTTTGTATGATGCTATGAATAAGGGAATATCATTGGCGACAGGTGATTATCTCTGCTTTCTCAATGCCGGCGACAGTTTTCATGAAGATGATACACTGCAACAAATGGTACACTCGATCAGTGGAAACGAACTTCCCGATGTACTGTACGGTGAGACGGCAATTGTAGATAAAAACGGACATTTTTTACGTATGCGCCGCCTTTCGGCTCCTAACGTATTAACCTGGAAAAGCTTCAAACAAGGAATGCTGGTATGCCATCAGGCTTTTTTTGCCAAACATACCCTTATAGAACCATATGATCTGAATTATCGTTTTTCTGCCGATTTTGACTGGTGTATCCGGATTATGAAAAAGGCACGTACCCTACACAATACCCATCTCACCGTCATTGATTATCTGGACGAAGGAATGACTACCCGGAATCAGAAAGCATCTCTCAAAGAGCGTTTTCGTATTATGTGCCAGCATTATGGAGTGATGAGCACCGTAGCACATCACGCCTGGTTTATCATACGGGCTATCTCCAAAAAATAAAAAGCTACCCGGAGGAAGGAAGCGTTTTCCTTATCAGTTCAGTCGGACTCTGAATAAAATACCCGTAATCTGCTTTCTGCCTGTTCTATCATTTCTTTATGAATACGGGGACAACCTTCGAAAAAAGAAGTTACTATTTCAATCTTCTTGTTTTTGCCAACAGTTTTTTTCCAGTTACCCACTACCTTACCATTATACAAGATCACCGGATAAAATATCCCGTACGTATTGAACGCTTTAGGATGATGTTCCTCGGCAAGCACAGCTTTACGTTCTTTATAACTAATAAGATATTCATCATAAGATGGCAGAAAGTGAAGTATATCAGCAGAGTTAATCTCTCCCTGATAAGACTCGTGCACGAACAATTCATAAGAGTCAAAACGTTCCTTCACCAATTGTGAATCAATCAGCCCCATAGCAGTTCTTGCTTCGGTAACTGATAAGCCCGACCACCATACAAAATCTGTCAGACTTGCCGGAGAATGACTACGAAAATAACGCAATGCCAATGTAGCCAAAGCTTCATCCTTTGTCAGTTCTTTTACCGGAGGAACACGTTCTTCAAGCAAAGCATACGTTGCTTTCTTCCCTTTATCAACACCGCTACAAACAATACCTTCCACCTCAGCACGTGCCATAAACCGTGTCATCAATCGATTATCAACAGTCATCCCTTCATTTGCCAGTCCGGCTTCTATCTCTTGCTTAGTCAGACTTTTATTTCCTTCCAGCAGTTTCTCTATTAAGCGGTTACAACGAGAAAAAAGTGCTTCTGAAATATCTACTCCATGTCCCTTCGCGAAGGAGTCATTGGCCGACTTTATACGCTGTGCAGACAGTTTCAGCATCCAGCGTATATCTTCTGCTGCCACTAAATGCCAAGTAGGGCGCATCACATGTGTACGTATTATCTCTCCCCGTGCAAGGGCGTCCTCCACAGCTCTAAGAGTGGGTGATTTTAAGCGGATACCTACAGCCCACTTAGCCATAGCATAATCCTGTCCCTGGATAGCTCCCATCCATGACACAACCTCTTTGGGAGAATTAAAACACGGATTCAGCAATTGCTGACTTATCTGACGAATATTTGCAATCATAGGCCAAGAAGGTGTTTAAGTTCGACAACGCCTTCCGAAGCTCCTTTTTGAATAATATGTATGGAACGGGAAGTATGAGTATCCACCGGTTTAGGATCGATCAGATAAACCTCTGCTGTACGTGGCACATAATTCAACAACCCGGCAGCCGGATAGACATTCATGGAAGTTCCGATAATAACAAATACATCCGCCTTCTCCACAATATCAATGGCTGCCTCTATCATTGGTACAGCCTCACCAAACCAGACTATGAAAGGACGCAGCTGAGAACCGTCTCGGGCACAATCCCCCATACGTACTTCATATTCCTCCGGTTTCAATTCCTTTATATAATGAGGATTATTCGGATCACGGCTGGAACATACTTTTGTCAATTCACCGTGTAGATGAATCACATGTGTACTCCCTGCCCGTTCGTGCAGGTTATCAACATTTTGGGTAATTACAGTCACATTAAAGTGTTTCTCCAACTCTGCCAACAATTCATGCCCGCGATTAGGCTTCACATCCAACAGTTGTTTACGCCGCTCATTATAAAAATGAATCACCAGTTCCGGATCACGTGCATACCCCTCCGGAGTTGCTACCTGCTCCACCGGATACTTATCCCATAACCCACCAGCATCACGAAATGTACTGATCCCACTCTCCGCGCTCATCCCCGCACCTGACAAAATGACTAAATTCTTCATGCTTCCTTTTTTACATTGATTCAGATATATAGCAAAAGTAAACAGAATAATTGAATAATAAAGCGAATAAAAACAGATAACTTATACAGTGATAAGAAATTTTAAATCCAAAAAGCCCGATCATTCAAATAAAACATGTATTTTTGCCAATTGTTAATTTGCAATTGATTGAGAGTGAAAGATTCAAGTTTCTTCCTCCAATCTCCAACAAAAATATATATGGATAAATTTAGTTATGCAATCGGCCTTGGAATCGGCCAGAACTTGTTAGGTATGGGTGCCAAAGGCATCTCGGTAGAAGATTTTGCTCAGGCAATTAAAGATGTACTGGAAGGTAATCAGACAGCTATCAGCCACCAGGAAGCCCGCGAAATAGTAAATAAATATTTCGAAGAACTGGAACAGAAGATGAGTGCTGCCAGCATTGAACAAGGAAAAGCATTCCTGGAAGAAAACAAGAAAAAAGCGGGTGTTGTAACCCTTCCAAGCGGACTGCAGTACGAAATAATCACCGAAGGAAAAGGCAAACTGGCCAAAGCCACCGATCAGGTGAAATGTCACTATGAAGGTACACTTCTTGACGGAACACTATTTGACAGCTCTATCAAGCGCGGACAGCCTGCCGTATTCGGTGTAAACCAAGTGATCCCGGGATGGGTAGAAGCATTGCAGTTGATGCCGGAAGGTTCTAAATGGAAACTGTATATTCCGTCAGATCTGGCTTACGGCGCACAAGGTGCCGGAGAGATGATTCCACCGCACAGCACACTGGTATTCGAAGTAGAATTACTTGAAGTTTTAAACAAATAATTTTTTAAAAGCAAAATGAAAAAGATTACAATCCTGGCAGCAATCGCTGCCGTAACTGGTCTTGCATCATGTACAGCCCAGGCTCCTAAAGCAAATCTAAAAACAGAACTCGATTCACTGTCTTATTCAATCGGTATGGCTCAGACTCAAGGTCTGAAAGGCTATCTAGTAGGACGTATGGATGTTGACACAGCTTACATGGCTGAGTTCATCAAAGGTGTAACCGAAGGTGCCAACAAAACCGGAAAGAAAGAAGCCGCTTACATGGCAGGTCTTCAGATTGGTCAGCAGATCAGTAACCAGATGATGAAGGGTATTAACCACGAACTATTTGGTGAAGATTCAGTAAAAACTATCAGCAAAGAAAACTTCCTTGCAGGTTTCATCGCAGGTACACTGGAAAAAGGTGGCTTGATGACTATGGAAAAAGCTCAGTCATATACTCAGACAGCTATGGAAGCTATCAAAGCAAAAGCTATGGAAGAAAAATACGCTGACAACAAAGCTGCCGGTGAAAAATTCCTTGCTGAAAATAAGACTAAAGAAGGTGTAAAAACAACTCCGAGCGGATTGCAGTATAAAGTAATCACTGAAGGTAAGGGTGAAATTCCTGCTGATACTTGCAAAGTGAAAGTAAACTATAAAGGTACTTTGATTGACGGTACTGAATTTGATAGTTCATACAAACGTAACGAGCCAACTACTTTCCGTGCTAACCAGGTTATCAAAGGTTGGACAGAAGCATTAACTATGATGCCTGTTGGTTCTAAATGGGAACTTTACATCCCACAAGACTTGGCTTATGGCTCAAGAGATCAGGGCCAGATCAAACCGTTCTCAACTTTGGTATTCGAAGTTGAATTGCTTAGCATCGAAAAGTAAGCAAATTATCCCTATAAATAAAAAGAGGTGCAAAGAAATTTGCGCCTCTTTTTTGCTATTTCCTATTTTTTATCTGTTTTATAGAGAGAAATTAAAATAAATCTCTATATTTGCTTACTATTTGATAACAATTGGAAAATATACTCATTAATTATGGAAAAAATAGACAACCTTGACAGGCAGATTCTTGAGATCATTTCTCAGAATGCCCGCATACCTTTTAAAGATGTAGCAGCAGAATGTGGTGTCTCACGTGCAGCCATCCATCAGCGTGTGCAACGCCTTATAGATCTGGGAGTTATTGTAGGATCGGGTTATCACGTAAACCCCAAATCACTTGGATACAGAACTTGTACATACGTTGGTATTAAGCTTGAAAAGGGTTCTATGTACAAATCGGTGGTAGCCGAGTTACAAAAAATACCGGAGATTGTAGAGTGTCACTTCACTACCGGTCCATACACCATGCTGACTAAACTCTATGCATGCGACAACGAACACCTGATGGACTTGTTGAATAATAAGATGCAGGAGATACCAGGCGTTGTAGCTACTGAGACCCTGATCTCCCTGGAACAAAGTATCAAGAAAGAAATTCCTATTCGCATAGATAAGTAAACCAATGGAGTTCTTGAACGAATATCATCTGGCAGGACTTCTAATTGGCATCTGTACTTTTTTAATCATCGGACTCTTTCACCCGGTCGTGGTAAAAGCCGAATATTATTGGGGTACTAAATGTTGGTGGATTTTTCTGGTATTGGGAATAGCCGGCGTATTAGCTTCATTAAGTGTAGACAATATTCTCGTTTCTTCCCTGTTAGGCGTTTTTGCTTTTTCTTCGTTCTGGACTATCAAAGAGGTCTTTGAACAAGAAGACCGGGTTAGAAAAGGATGGTTCCCGAAAAACCCCAAGCGTACTTATAAATTCTGAAACATTGAAAGAATATAAGAAACTGTTTTGATTTTGCTCTAAAAAGTTTGCATATTTCGGGAGAAAATACTAATTTTGTCCCCGCATCCAAGATAAAAGGATACACGGGCTTTTAGCTCAGTTGGTTAGAGCAACAGACTCATAATCTGGAGGTCCTTGGTTCAAGCCCAAGATGGCCCACTTAAAAGAAGACTATAGATCGATGATTTATAGTCTTTTTTTTATAAGAACAGGTACAAAAACTAATCAGAAACAAACTGTTATGAAAAAAGTCCTCAAGTTCGCAGGTAGCCTGATTATTGGTATGTGTATGGGTGCTGCCGGTGTAATACTGGGAATCAGCTGGTTTACCGGGACCTCACTGACTGCATTTCTCGAACATCTGAAAATCGAGACACTACTAAGTAGTATGTTTATATCGCTCATAAGTCTTTTTATTGCCGGTTACCTGCAAATTATCCTACATGAAGCAGGACATTTGCTTTTTGGATTAGCCACCGGTTACAAATTTATCTCTTTCCGTATCGGGAAACTAACATTAATCAAAGAAAAAGGAAGATTCAAGATAAAGTACTTTAAGATACCCGGAACGGCTGGCCAATGTCTGCTTCTCCCACCGGATGTAAGTCCGCAACAACTCCCGTTCATTCTCTACAATCTGGGAGGTGTATTAATGAATCTGTTCTCGGCAATAGTAGCAATCTTATTATTGACTACAATTCCTTCTATTTTTACTCCCTTCAAACTATTCCTTCTATTTACCGCCCTTATCGGAATTCTATTCGCACTACTCAACGGAATTCCAATGAAAAGAAGTGGTATTGTCAATGACGGCTATAACCTCAGGCTGATGCAAAAGTCGTTGGAAAGCCGCCATGCCTTAATACTCCAGCTTAAGGTAAATGCTTTGTTTCAGGAAGGTACCCGGTTGAGGGATATGCCTGCCGAATGGTTTACAGGAGAAGACACAGAGTACAGTAATCCGTTGCTGACCGGTGTTAAGGGATTTTGTGTATCCCGGCTTATAGATCAGAAAGAGTTTGCACAGGCTGAAAAACTATTGCAAGAGATACTTGCACATCGGGAAGAGATTATTCCTATCTTCGTATTGGAAGCCGAGTGTGAATTACTTTTTCTGGAATTGATTGGACAATGTCGTTCAGAAGTAATAGAGGAATTATACAGTACTTCCTTGCAACAATATATCAGCCGGTTCGGAGAAACCTCAACCGGCAAACAGAGGTTGCAATGTGCACTCGCACTCTTATGGAAGAAAGATCGGAAAGCTGCGGAAGAAATATATAATAGTGTATGCCGGAAACGGAATCATTACCTCATGAAAGCAGAAACAGAAATGGATATTGAACTCATGGAATGGACGCTCCAACGATGAAATACAGAAAATGGGGACTCCTGGCATTCTGTCTGCTACTCACAGCATGTCATACCGGAAGAAAACCGACGGGAGAAAAGACAACAGTCATTTCTCCTGTAGAAACTATTGCTACAACAGAAGAAACCCAATCGCCCGTTATAGAGAAGAGCCGTATAGCACTCTATCTTGACTCGCTCGGACTTATAAATATCCAAAGCGCAGACAGTAGTATTGCTGTAAAGTTACTGTATGCAACCCCGGAAAACTTTACAGGAGAACTACTCTACGAAGATTTAAAGGACGCCTATCTGCATCCGGATGCTTTAAAATCACTGCTTCGTGCCCAACAGTTATTGAAAGAGAAACACCCCGGATACAGCCTGATTGTTTACGATGCTGCCCGTCCCATGTCCGTACAGAAAAAGATGTGGAATGTAGTGAAAGGTACTTCAAAAAGCATCTATGTATCCAATCCTTCCCGCGGTGGAGGACTCCATAACTACGGACTGGCAGTAGACATCAGCATTCTCGATAATAATGGAGTTCCTCTTCCTATGGGAACGGAAGTAGACCATTTGGGTGTCGAAGCTCATATCACCCACGAAGCTGAATTAGTAAAAAGCAGAAAAATCAGCGAGGAAGCTGTAAGAAACCGGCAACTACTCCGACTCATTATGAGAGAAGCAGGTTTTCGTGCACTCAACAGTGAGTGGTGGCACTTTAACCTGTGCAGCAGAGAAGTAGCTAAACAAAGATATAAACGAATCGAATAATACCATCTATTATGCTTAAAAGAAAACAAAACCTGTTGTTGGTTTTTCTAACAATGTGGTGTATCGCCTTACCGGCACAAGAAACCACAAAGCAACAGCACACATTCTCCTTCCATACCGGATACGGGAATATGCTGAAAGGAACTGCCGGACTAACCAACAGTTCAAAAAGTTACGAGCGTAGCCTTTCAGAAGGGGTTAGCTGGGATGCTCAATATTATTACCGTCCGGCAGATATAGTCGGAATAGGATTCCTGTATTCAGGATTCTCTTCCCAGGGAAGCCACGAAGAAGGAAGCGATCATCTATACACACACTATTTTGCTCCCCAGGCAGGGATCTATTGCCTTCGGACAAAATGCTTTTTCATTCGCTTGGATGCAGGTATAGGTATATTGTCATATAGGAACTACAGTAAAGTATTCGATAAAAGCAGACGCGTAACTGCAACTTCCTTTGCCACTAATGCAGGGCTCAACGCTACCTTGAAAATAACCCGGCAATGGAATATAGAAGCCGATATACAATACGTAGCCTCCAATATTCACAAAATATACCCACGTTATCATAATGAAACGACTACCGTTAAATTCCGCAACGACCCGTTATCGGTAAGCCGACTTAATCTTTCAGCAGGAGTCTCTTTCAATTTTTAACCTGAAATATATACAATATGATGAAGAAATATATCCTCATTCTTCTTTCCGTTCTTTGCTGTATCGGTTGTGACAGAGAAGATGAAACAGTAGACATTACAGTGATGCCACCTGCTACTACTATTGGTGCAGAGACGTTTGGCTGCCTGATAGACGGCTGGTTATATGTCGGAGGCAGATACCGGGATTACGGTTATTGGTTCGGCCCTTCCGTAGACAGTCCGTCAATCAAATTCTTATACAATGAGAAGCAGGCAGAAGTAGACGTATCTGTCATGGTAAAGCAAGACAGATACATCCGGTTTACCATAGTATCTCCTCAGGAAGGACAAGAATCGGAGTTTACTAACGCACGCTTTGGAGAAGAGAAATTAAAAAACGGAACAGTTACCATCACCCGTTTTGATACGGAACGAAATATCATCAGCGGAACATTCAGTGGAGGCCGGATCACTAACGGCCGCTTCGATGTTCATTATAAAGATCAGGAAGAAGATCTCATGTAATTTATGGAACAACTATCACAACCTACTATCGAGTTTATTCGTGCCCATAGTCGGGATGACGTCCGGCTACTAGCATTACAGGCTCCCAGATATCCGGACGTGGATATGCCTGCCGCTATTGTACAAATAGCCGGAAGACAGGCTGCTGCCAATAAAATACCTTCGTGGCAATCTATTGAGGAGCTATGGTATCCGCGTCATCTATCGATGGAACAATGCTCCTCTGAAATAACAGCACAATACAAATCGACGCTGGCAGACGGAGAGACATTAACCGACCTGACCGGAGGTTTCGGGATAGACTGTGCTTTTATGGCAAGCAGGTTTCGTAAAGTGTCCTATGTGGAACGGCAAGAAGAGCTCTGTGAAATCGCAAAACATAACTTCCCCCTACTCGGGCTGAAACATATTACGGTATATAATGAAGACGGAGTAGCTCATTTACAAAAGATGGAACCGGTGGATTGTATTTTTATTGATCCGGCACGCCGGAATGAACATGGAGGAAAGACAATCGCCATATCAGACTGTGAACCTGATGTAGAAGAGTTAGAAGAGTTATTGTTGAGCAAAGGCAAACAGATCATAATCAAGTTATCACCCATGCTGGACCTTACCCTTGCACTAAAAAGTATGAAGCACGCCCGGGAGGTGCATGTCATCTCGGTAAACAATGAGTGCAAAGAGCTATTGCTGATAATAGGAAACGAACCCTCCCGGTTGATTCCTATCCATTGCATCAATCTCACCTCCAAAGAGAAACAAACCTTCACTTTCACCCGGGAAGGGGAACTTACTTCCGAATGTCTCTATACCAAAGAGCTTGGTAAGTATCTGTATGAGCCGAATGCTTCCATCCTTAAAGCGGGTGCATTTCGCAATATTGCCTCCCGGTATGAAGTAAAGAAGCTGCATCCGAACAGCCATCTCTACACTTCGGATCTGTGGATAGAGAACTTTCCGGGAAGATCTTTCCTGATAACCGGACAATGTTCCTTCAATAAGAAAGAAATAAAAGAAACCATCGGGGAGCTAAAGAAAGCCAATATCACCGTTCGTAATTTCCCGGCTACGGTAGCAGAAATACGAAAGCGAACCAAGTTGTCGGATGGAGGGGAGGTTTATCTTTTTGCAACCACTCTATCCAACGAGCAGAAGGTATTTATAAAATGCAGTAAAGTATAGAATGAATAAGAGATCCGATACAGGATTAACTGACTCTTTATAAATAACCACTGATTCGCATAAATAATAAGTTCTTGCCAAACAAAGTTCTATTATTTTACATAGGATGTTTCTCCGGAGCTGCACGCCCCGCTCGGCTCCGGGGAGGACGTTCCTCGGCTCCGGGGAAGAGGTGCTTCGGCTTCGAGGAGGAGGCTGCTCGGCTCCGGGGAGAAAAAGAGGCCAAACAGACATTGATAATCAAGAGGTTACAGAAGCGCATTTTATCGTTTCGGGATATGCATGAATGACAATATTACTTTACATAGCTCCAAGCATTACCTAATAAAGCCCATATACAGTAGGCTGCCAACTTTCTGAATGAGAAACGATATGATCTCGGTTTTACCCTTCTTTAGTCTCCTCCGGTTTCAATCCGCTTTTAGGAATAGTCGTCTCATTTCCATCGCGTACTGCCATATAATGCGGAGACATAATCTCAACATCCGCCTCAGCAAATACATCCTGAATACTCTGATACAGATTGGAATAAATCTGTGCTAACTGGTCCGCCTCTGTTATATACGCATTAATCTGATACACCGGATACCAATCCTGCAATTCCGTTTCAAGTACAAACGGTTCGGGATCCGCCGCGACTCCCTGCGTTGCTTGTGCTGCTTTCAGGAGCAACGAATGCACTTTACGCCAGGGTACATCATATCCGATGCTCACTTCTGCATGAATAATCAATCCGTAGGTTCGTGCCGATGCACTATAATTCACTGTATGAGAAGACATGATGAAGGAGTTGGGAATAGTGACCAGCTCATTCTTTGGCGTACGAATACGTGTCACAAGCGGGGTTTTCTCTATGACATTCCCGGTGGTATCATTCAGCTTGATACGATCTCCCAACTTAAACGGACGCATATAGGTAATAACCAGCCCGGCAATAATATTCCCAATCACCGTACTTGACCCCAATGAAACAATCAGTCCGACAAAGACTGAAATTCCCTGAAAGACTCCCGAATCGGAACCCGGCAGATAGGGGTAGATCATCGCAATCATGAAAGCGTATAACAGGAAACGTATAATATGGAAAGTAGGCATCGCCCAATCCGGGTAAAAGCCATTCAGTTTCAATCTGTCAGACTGTACTTCTGTAGCCAGGTAATGAACCAACCGCACCAAGTATTTCACAGCAAGGCATATTACGAAAATAGTGAACAGGTTCGGAATATAATCTATCACCCCACCAAATATACTTTTCACCGGATTCCAGATATATGAGAATATCTGATAGGCCAGCTTTTCGGTCTGCGGGAAAATGGAAAATAGCAAGGGGACCGTAAGAACTAACTGAAGCAACATGAAGGCATAACGCAATATATTGGCCAGGAATATAAGCAGATTAACCTGTTTCTGAGTATCCAGTAATTCATAATCCTGAATCGAAATAGGCTTTAGCTTTGTGTCCTTCAATCGTTGAATACGTATCTTTAGTTTCTTAAATAGCCAAGTAGTAGCCCAAAACAGCAGATACTGCCCGAGCAATACCAACACAAAAAATATAATCCTCTTACCCAACTGCCACAAGCTGTGTTCTTTTTTCATATCCTTCAGCTTGTCTACCACTATGTGTCGTTTATCGGCAGCAAGCTGGTCACGTGTGCGACCTTCCCACAACCCGTCCTGATCAGTAAATGAAGCCAATACTTTATCGCCATACATTAAATCGGTCACAATGTCGCTACTCTCCAAATACAGGGAATCCGGCTTGAGATTGAATCGCTTGCCCAACTCTGTGATAGCAGTGGCATTCATCACCGCCCGTTGTTGGGGGGTATGTCCGCCCCGTTTGGCATATATATAAAAAAGCGTATCCCCTTCCACAACCACGGGAACACCTTGAGTGAACTTACGCAATGAGTCTATACGCAACTTTTGCTGAACCAATTTTACAGAATCAGCAGCATATGCCTGCAATTTCAGTTGTTCCATCTCCATCCGCATATTGGCTTCGTTCAGCCTGGCAGTTTCAAGTTCCCTTTTCATGTCGGCAATGTTCGCCGAATCAGAATCACTCCTTATGACAGAATGAGTTTTCAACGTATCGTCACCAAGAAATTCACGAACTTTCTCGACCAGCTGAGCAGACGCTCCGATAGTAAATACCAAAGAGATGAAAAGACAAAATAAACGATTCTTCCTCATACAAAAAACACTTATTAACCTTGCTATAGACAAATAAACGTGCCAAACATACGGAATGTTTTTGATATTTCAGTGGGAATGAATATATTATTTGCTCAAAAAGATACGTCCGATAATTCTCAACACGGTTCCAGTTTTAATTAATTCCGTTATCTTTGTAGCAAAAATCAGGACCCAAATGGATATATTACTTCTCATCGGAGGACTTCTCCTCATTCTAATAGGCGCTAATGGCCTGACGGACGGAGCCGCATCTGTTGCCAAACGATTTCGTATCCCATCCATTGTCATCGGATTAACAATCGTTGCATTCGGCACTTCAGCCCCGGAACTGACAGTCAGTGTATCTTCCGCATTAAAAGGAAGTGCAGATATTGCTATCGGAAATGTAGTGGGAAGCAATATTTTCAATACACTGATGATAGTGGGTTGCACTGCATTGTTTGCTCCTATCGTCATCACTCAGAACACACTAAAGAAAGAGATCCCTCTCTGTATTCTCTCTTCCATCGTATTACTGATATGCGCCAATGATGTTCTATTGGACCATGCTGCCCAAAACGTGCTCAGCATCACCGACGGGCTACTGCTTCTGTGTTTCTTCGCTATTTTTTTAGGATATACCTTTGCCATCGCATCCAACGGTAAGAGTGAAGGAGCAGATGAGGAGATACGCCAGTTACCCATATGGCGCTCGGTGCTCTATATCATAGGTGGACTTGCGGGGCTCATTTTCGGTGGACAATGGTTTGTAGAAGGAGCCGGTAATATTGCCCGCAGCTTGGGAGTCAGTGAATCAGTCATCGGACTGACGTTGGTAGCAGGAGGTACTTCGCTACCCGAATTAGCAACTTCGGTGGTTGCCGCATTGAAAAAGAATCCGGAAATAGCTATCGGAAATGCTATCGGCAGCAACCTGTTCAACATTTTCTTTGTACTTGGATGTAGTGCATCCATCACTCCGCTCAGCCTAAGCGGCATTACGAATTTCGATTTGTTGGTATTGGTAGGCTCAGGAGTACTGCTATGGTTATTCGGGCTCTTTTTCGCCAAACGTACTATAACGCGGATAGAAGGAAGCATCCTGATACTTTGCTACATAGCATATACTACAATTCTTATCTATAAGTAATCGTTCTAAATTATATGATATTATTATTGAAACGCAGAAACTCGCAGATTCACGCAAAGAATATCATCGCTCAAGTATAGCGCAGCTATTTAATCTGCGAAAATCTGCGATCATTTGCGTTTCAATAAAACGCTGTCATAGTATGAACTAAATTTGAAATTCCACAGGAGTTTCACAGAGTTTCGTTACCTGGCGAAACGCAGATAATCGCGAATCAGCACAGATGAAAAGACGGACACTCTTTCTCATCTATCTATTTGTCTGCACAAACCTGTATTCATCTGCATTTTAACGATAATCCATCGTCCACCGTACTTCCCTGTACGGAAAACCCTCATATGTGCCTATATGAATACAAATATGGCATAAATGCATACAGTTACCCCCATATCGCCTTTGTCTCCATTTCTGCTAAAGTTGTCCCCTATACACTATTGTCAAAACTGTGAATATTTACTGAGAAACAACTGCCTATATTTGTGAAGTGATTTTTGAGAACGAATATAGTTTTTTTAAAGTAAAAAGAAGGTAGGATTTAGTTCAGGAAAAAAAGGAGGGAGCCACAGACTCTCTTCTTTTCTAAAAACCAAATTTCCCTTTAGGTAAATTTCAATAGAATAGCAGACGTATGAAATCATTCTTACCCAAAGCAATCAGTGCACTTTTTCTGGCAATCTCTTTGCTGGCATGCCAAACGTCCGTAACCCAGGAGAACAACACTTCCATTGCCCGCTCTGAAATGTTGCTCGACAGTATCTTCAAATACTATCAGGCAGAAGGGGGCAATTTATTTAATGAGAATTATCCTAAAAGTTCCAATGATAAAGTAACCTACCTGGCTTCTACAGATACGGTTACCAAAGACAAAGTAGCCTATTTATGGCCTACCTCCGGGTTGTTTTCAGGAGTAAATGCACTACTCAAAACAACCAGAGACAACAAATATCAGGCACTTCTACAGGAGAAAATCATTCCCGGATTAGAATGTTATTATGACACAACCCGTACTCCTGCCTGTTTTCAATCCTACATCAGTGAGGCCGGGCATTCCGACCGTTTCTATGATGATAATATCTGGTTAGGCATTGACTTCCTCGAAACTTACCGCCTGACAGGAAATAAGAAATACCTGAAACAATCGGAAGAAATATGGAAATTCCTCTTGAGTGGTAATGACGATGTACTAAACGGAGGTATCTATTGGTGTGAGCAAAAAAAGGAATCAAAGAATACCTGCTCCAATGCACCCGCATCCGTACTGGCACTTCAACTTTTTGAGACCACCCGGGACAGTGCCTATTATCAGAAAGGACTGGAGCTATATACATGGACAAAAGTAAACTTACAGGATTCGGATTACATTTACTTCGACAACCTCAAAACAGACGGACGCACCGGCACAGAGAAATATGCATATAATACGGGACAAATGCTGCAAGCAGCCAGTCTGCTATACAAACTAACCGGCAACCGTCAATTTCTGACAGAAGCACAAAACGTGGCCCGTGCAGGAATAAACTACTTCACAGTACCATTCAAGACACAGGACGGTACAGATATCAGGTTCTTCCGCAACCGGGGAACATGGTTCGTGGCTATCATGATGAGAGGATATATAGAACTCTATCTGCAAGATAACAATCCGGAATATCTGCAAATCTTTGCCGACAATCTGGAACTGGCATGGGAAAGTGCCCGCTATGACAATGGACTCATCAACAGTGACTGGAGCGGAGAAAAGAAAGAAAAACAGCAATGGCTGCTTAATCAGGCGGCAATGGTGGAAATGTACGCAAATCTGGGAAACATGAATCTGAAATAAAACAAATATAGAACATGGAAACACGTAAAAAATTCGTTAAGGCAGGGATGCTCGCGCTAATGGTTGCCTGTCTGCCTTCACTACTGATGGCACAAAAAGAGTTTAGGAAATGGCCCAAGGGTTGTTCGCCGCAAGAAGTAGGTGAGTTAGTAAGCCAACGGTTTGTAGCCGTCCCACATCCCAATTTCAACGGTAATCCGGCACCTCCTAATGAAATCACCTATCCGGAAACATGTGCATGGTTTGGTGCTTTGCGTTACGCGCATATCACCAAAAACAAGAAACTCCTCCGCCAACTGGAAGAACGTTTCCTGCCGATCTTTGGTCCGGAACGCAGACTACAACCCCTACCGGATCATGTAGATCATACCGTATTCGGTACTATCCCGCTCCAGCTATATGCACAAACCGGTAAGGAGATTTACTACCACATGGGAATGTGGTATGCAGACGAACAATGGAAAATGCCGCGTAACACCAAACACCGTGAAGCGTACCAGGCTTTGCTGGATCAGGGGTTGTCCTGGCAAACCCGCTACTGGATTGACGATATGTTTATGATTTCGGCCATTCAGTCGCAAGCCTATTTCGTTACCAAAGACCGTAAATACATAGACCGTGCTGCTGCCGAAATGGTGAAGTACCTCGACAAGATACAACGTCCGAATGGTTTATTCTACCACGCTGAAGATGTTCCCTTCTTCTGGGGACGTGGCAATGGCTGGATGGCTGCCGGAATGACGGAACTTTTAGGCATGCTTCCGGAAGACAATCCGAACCGGGAAAGAATACTGGAATCTTATCGGAGGATGATGAACAGCCTGCGCGATTATCAGAAGGAGGATGGCTTATGGGGACAATTGGTAGACGACAAAACTACCTGGACGGAAACCTCCGGTTCGGCCATGTTCGTATATGCCATGGTAAAAGGCGTAAAGAAGGGCTGGCTGGACGAAGCAACCTATGCTCCACTGGTACGCAAAGCATGGATTGCTCTGATCGGGCACATTGATGAAAACGGAGACATCGATGGCGTATGTGAAGGTACCAATAAAACCAACGACCGCCAATTCTACCTGAACCGGAAAACCCTTCCGGGCAATATGCACGGACAAGCACCTGTACTGTGGTGCGTAAATGCCTTCCTTGAAAAATAAAACAAAAACTCAATAGCCATGAAAGTATACAAACTCTTTGCACTGCTGCTAACCTTCGCCACTGCGTGGGGCAGCCACCTCTCTGCCAAGGTGATAGACGTAAAATCGCCCAATGGAGAACTGAACATCTCTGTCGATGTAAAAGACAAAATCTACTATTCCGTATCTTACGGGAATGATCTTTTATTGAAAGACTGTTATCTCAACCTCCAACTGGAGAATGAAACACTCGGTAATAATCCCAAGCTCCGCAGTACCAAAAAAGGAGTCATTGACGAAAGTGTAAAACGTGAAATTCCACTCAAGAACGCTGTTGTAAAGAACCATTGCAACACACTACGAATGAACTTTGCCGGCAACTACGCTGTAGAGTTCCGCGTATTCGATAATGGAGTGGCCTACCGTTTCATCACCGATAAGAAAGGTGACAACATTGTCATGGGAGAAGATTTCGTACTAAACTTTCCGGCTAACTATAAGGCCCATTTGTCACAACCCAACGGATTCAAAACTTCCTACGAATATCCTTATACGCACGTAAATTCGGAAGAATACAAAGCTACCGACCGTATGAGCTACCTGCCGATATTGTTAGAAACGGACAAGCCTTACAAGATTCTGATTTCTGAAGCAGACCTGCACGACTATCCTTGTATGTTTCTGAAGAGCACCGGACGGAATGGAATGCAATCTCTTTTCCCAAAAGTACCATTGGAATTCGGAGAAGATGGTGACCGCAGTCTCAAGATTCTGAAAGAAGCGGATTATATAGCCAAAACAGCCGGTAAACGTAGTTTCCCCTGGAGATTCATGGTGATTACCAAAGAAGACAAACAACTGTTGGAGAACGAAATGGTTTACAACTTGTCTACTCCTTGTGTACTCGAAGATTACAGCTGGATCAAGCCCGGACAGGTAAGTTGGGAATGGTGGCACGATGCCCGCCTGTATGGAGTAGATTTCCGTTCGGGGTATAACATGGACTCTTACAAATATTACATTGACTTCGCCTCTAAATTCGGCATACCTTATATCATTATGGATGAAGGATGGGCCAAAAGTACCCGTGATCCGTATACTCCCAACCCGACCATCAACTTAGCCGAACTCATTCAATACGGCAAAGAACGCAATGTGAAAATCGTGCTTTGGCTGACATGGCTGGCCGTAGAGAACAACTTCGACCTCTTCAAGACATTTGCCGACTGGGGAGTAGCCGGAGTAAAGATTGACTTCATGGATCGTAGTGACCAGTGGATGGTAAATTACTACGAACGCGTAGCCAAAGAAGCAGCCAAGCATAAATTATTCGTTGACTTTCACGGCTCGTTCAAACCTGCCGGACTGGAACGTAAATATCCAAATGTACTTTCATACGAAGGGGTATTGGGCATGGAACAAGGAGGCAACTGCCGCCCGGCCAACAGTATCTATCTGCCATTCATGCGCAATGCAGTAGGCCCGATGGACTTTACGCCCGGTTCAATGCTTTCCGCTCAACCGGAAGACAATCGTTCCACACGTGCCAACGCCATGGGTTCGGGTACACGTGCCTACCAGATGGCATTGTTCGTAGTCTTCGAAAGCGGTTTGCAGATGTTGGCAGACAATCCGGTTTACTACTACCGTGAACGCCCGTGTACAGAGTTCATATCCAGCGTTCCCGTCACCTGGGACGAAACAAAAGTACTTTATGCCAAAGTAGGTGAAGCCGTAGTGGTAGCCAGACGAAAAGGTGACAAATGGTTCATTGGTGGTATTACCAACAACGAAGGGCGTACAATCAATCTCGACTTGAGTTTCCTGCCTGCCGGTCAATCATTCACCCTCACCTCGTTTGAAGATGGTATCAATGCCGACCGCCAGGCCATGGACTATAAGCAAAGGGAGAGTAAAGTAAACAATGCGACACAGCTTACCATCAAAATGGTACGCAACGGCGGATGGGCCGGTGTCATCAAATAACATCCCGGAATATGAAACTAAAACTCGTCTATATAGCCGCCCTGATTCTCTGTATGCCAATGTTGCATGCAGAGAATGGCTACGACTTGTGGCTCCGTTATCAGAAAGTAGACAACAGCCAACTATTGAACAGTTATTCAAAAACGTTAGCTAAACTGAACTTCCCTGTAAACTCCGCCACACTGACAGAAGCAAAAAAGGAACTGCAACAAGGACTGGATGGCCTGTTGGATACTAATTTGCCGGAAACAGACGGTATCTCCAAAGGTACACTGCTGGTAGGTACTCCGGCTTCCTCAAAAGTACTATCCGGTATCCATGCGATAACCAACGAAATATCCGGCTTGGGCGATGAAGGATTCCTCATCAAAACCCTGAAGGTAAACGGAACGCCCTGTACCGTTATTGCAGCCCGGAAGGACATGGGCGTAATGTATGGTGTTTTTCATTTCCTCCGGCTTTTGCAGACCCAATCGGATATCAAAGAGTTAAACATCACGCAGATGCCCAAACTGCAAAGGCGTATGCTGAACCACTGGGACAACCTGAATGGAACGATCGAACGCGGTTATGCAGGCTACACACTTTGGGACTGGCAGCGCTTACCGGGATACATCGATCCGCGTTATCGCGATTATGCCCGTGCCAACGCTTCTATCGGTATCAATGGCACCGTTCTGAACAATGTAAATGCCAACGCACGCAGCCTGACCACCGAATATCTGATAAAGGCAGCCGCCCTTGCAGATGTTTTTCGTCCTTACGGCATCCGGGTATATCTGACAGCCCGTTTCAGTGCCCCGAAAGAACTGCGAGCTTTGAATACAGCCGATCCGCTGGACCCGGAAGTACGCCAATGGTGGAAAGATAAAGTGAAAGAGATCTATAAGTATATCCCTGATTTCGGAGGATTCCTCGTAAAAGCCAATTCCGAAGGGCAACCGGGTCCTCAGGACTATAAACGCACGCATGCCGACGGAGCAAACATGATGGCAGAAGCACTGGAGCCCTATGGCGGTATCGTGATGTGGCGTGCCTTCGTATACGAAAACTCCCGGAACGTAGACCGTGCGGGCAATGGCTATGAAGAGTTCAAGCCATTGGACGGAAAATTCAATAAGAACGTATTTGTACAGCCCAAAAACGGTCCGATTGACTTCCAGCCACGCGAACCTTTCCATCCGCTCTTCGGAGCAATGCCTCAGACACCACTGATGCTCGAATTCCAAATAACGCAAGAGTACCTCGGATATGCTACCAACCTCGCCTATCTGGGTCCGTTATTCGAAGAGTGTCTGGACGCCGATACATACACCAAAGGAAAAGGGACAACCGTTGCCAATGTATTGGAAGATTACAACCGTTCACACGGCATCTCCGGCATTGCGGGAGTTGCCAATATCGGTACGGATATCAACTGGTGCGGACATCTGTTCGGACAGTCCAACTGGTATGCTTTCGGGCGCATGGCGTGGAATCCGGAACTTTCGTCAGAAGAAGTGGCAGATGAATGGCTGCGTATGACGTTCAATAACAATACAAGCTTTGTGAATCCGATCAAAGAAATGATGCAGCAATCACGCGAAACGGTAGTAAACTATCGCAATCCGCTGGGATTGAATCATATCATGAATTTTGCGACTCACTACGGTCCCGGCCCCTGGTACAAAGACCCTCACTGGGATGCCAAAGATTATCATAAAGCGGACGAAACCGGTATTGGCGTAGATCGTACTTCCAAAGGGAGCAATGTTGTCAATCAATATGCCAAACCTTTGGCAGAGATACTTGAAAATCTGAATACCTGCCCGCAAAAAGATCTGTTATGGTTCCATCACCTGCCCTGGGATTACAAGATGCCGTCCGGAAAAATCTTATGGGACGAATTGGTAGCATACTATTATAAAGGAGTAGATGAGGTACGCGGGATGCGTAAACTCTGGGACTCTATGGAAGGTAAAATCGATGCCGAACGATTCAATCACGTCAAACAACTACTAAAAGTACAGGAGGACGAAGCTATCTGGTGGAGAGACGGCTGTGTTCTTTATTTCCAGACATTTTCTAAAAGACCGATACCGTCACAATACGAACACCCACAACACACACTTGAATATTACAAAAGAATCCCTTTCCCCTACAACTGGGAAGGAAAGTATGAATAAATAATCAGACAGAATCATGAAACACATAATCACAGTAAGTATCCTTTTTATACTCTCCCTTTTACAAACCATACAAGCCAAGGGAAAAGATGAATACTGGTATACACCTAAAGCAAGTCCGGAAGAACGGAAAGAAAGCTTCCTGAAATATTATGCCGAACACGGGCGAAAAGATTTCCTAACGGGAATCTTCAACCAGATAGCCCGTGTTGCCATTGGCCAGCCAATGGAAGATGAACCAACCTATAAAGCAGTTGCTTTGGTACGTTCTAACCGCGACTGTAATGACTTCTCAATCAACGGTATGCTACGGCTCCTCTATATGGACCGGGAAAAAACAGTGATTCCTGCACATCTTAAAAAAGAGATAGAGGCTTGCGTACTCGACTTTAAATACTGGTGGGACGACGGACGCCGTGATACGACCTACCGGTGTTATCATACGGAAAACCATCAGGCACTCTACCACACAGCCGAACTGCTTGCCGGACAGCTCTACAAAGACAGGATATTTACCAATGGCATGAATGGTGTACAGCACGTGCAACATGCCAAAGAACGCCTGGAACGGTGGCTGGATTTCCGGTTCCGATTCGGATTCAGCGAATGGCTGTCTACCTATTACGAGGTAGAAGCAATGCTACTCGCCAATCTGTATGATTATGCCGAAGACGAAGCTATACGCAAAAAAGCAGGTATGGTGCTGGATCTGTTGATGTTCGACATGGCTCTGAATAATTTCGAAGGCATGATGGGTTCTACCAGCGGACGTATGTATGCTCATTCTCTTATCAATGGCTCACACAATACCTCTCCGCTGACAAAGCTGATGTTCGGAGTCGGCACTTTCGACCGTGATGAAGTAATGGCTCCCATTGCCCTGTCCACCAGTAAATATCAATGTCCCAAAGTCATACAGGAAATCGCTATCGATTATCAGCGCCCCATGCTCAACCGTCAGCGTATAAGTATCAATGTGGAAGATGCACCCTCTTACGGACTCTCTTATGACAATGAACTGGACTGTCACCTCTTTTGGGGTATGCAGGAATTTATTCACCCATTGGCAATCAAAATGTCCAAACAGATCTCAGAAAAGTACGACACCTGGCCCTATCGTAACTACGACCAATATATCCGTAAGTACGAAGAACAGATTAAAACCTACGGTAAACTGGTAAATTCACACCTCGACCGTTTTGCTTTATCCGAAGCCAACGTGGAAACTTATCGTACCCCGGAATATATGCTCAGTAGTGTACAGGATTACCGTCCGGGAGCTCCGGGTTATCAACAACACATCTGGCAGGCCACTCTGGGCAACCGTGCTATCGTCTACACCAATCACCCCGGAGGCAAAAACCTGAAATATTCGCCAAACTACTGGGCAGGTAATGAAATCCTACCACGGGCGGCACAGCACAAAAATGTAGTAGTATGTATCTACAACATCCCCGAAAACCAAAAAAACGATTATACACATGCCTACTTCCCCAAAAATGATTTTGATGAAGTACTGATAAAAGGTAACTGGACTTTCGGACGCAAAAAAGACGGCTACGTAGCGCTCTATTCACAAAATGCCACTACATATCAGGCGGGTGAAAGAGGAGATATATGCGATTTACTTGCATCGGGCCGGCAAAACATCTGGATCTGCGAGACCGGAACAAAAACAGAATGGGGCGACTTTACTAAATTTGTAAATGCGATCTCATCGGCTAAAGTGTCTTGCCAGGAACTAAATGTTAATTATACTTCTCCGTCTATCGGAAATGTAACATTTGGCTGGCAATCTCCGTTTACTATAAAAGGAAAAGAACAGGAACTCAGATGGAAATACCGTTACGACAATCCTTACTGCAAAGCCTTGTTCAATTCACGTAAAATTGAAATCAAAAAAGGATCGGAGAAACTGATTCTCGATTCAACCAAACTCTAATTCTGACACAATATGAAACACCTTATTATTTACATTTTATCTTCTTTCCTATTATTGACCGGTTGGACTGCCAACGCACAAAATAACTCGATACCACGTCCGGAATATCCACGTCCACAGTTTGAACGCGCAGAATGGAAAAACCTGAACGGCCAATGGAGCTATACATTCGACTTTGGCAAATCGGGCAGAGACCGTAAGTTATACAACAGTACAGGATTTAACGAGTTTATCACCGTCCCATTCTGTCCGGAAAGTAAATTATCGGGAGTAGAATACAAAGATTTCATCCCAGCCATGTGGTATCACCGTAAGTTACAAGTTCCGGCAGACTGGCAAGATAAAAAGGTTATCCTTCACTTTGGCGGAGTAGATTATTACTCAGTAATCTATATCAACGGGCAAGTGGCAGGCAGACATTGGGGAGGTAGTTCCTCATTCGGAATAGACATTACACGGTTTGTTAAATACGGAGAAGAACAACAACTTGTGGTATACGTAGAAGACGACCAGCGTAGTGGAACCCAGGGAAGAGGAAAACAATCGGGTAACTTCTATTCACAGGGATGCGACTATACCCGTACTACCGGCATCTGGCAGACCGTATGGATGGAAGCAGTAGATGCCTGTGGATTAAAGTCTGTTCGTATCACACCGGAACTGGACCAGAAATGTTTCACCGTTCAACCGGAGTTCTACGGATTACAAGCCGGACAAAAGCTCCGTGTCAGTGTAAAGGATGGTGATCGCGTAGTCAGCAAACAGACACAAACTGCTGCCACTCCTCTGACACTGATGTTACCATTGAAAACTGTAAAAACCTGGTCACCCGGTTCGCCCTTCTTATACGACATCGAACTGGAAGTATTGGATGCCAAAGGAAAAGTGATTGATCATGTCAATTCTTATGCCGGTATGCGCAAGGTACATATCGAAGGAAATAAATTCTTTCTCAATAATGAGCCCTGTTATCTGCGCTTTGTACTCGATCAGGGATTCTATCCCACAGGTGTATGGACTGCTCCCACAGATGCAGATCTGAAACGTGATATCGAACTTAGTCTGGCCGCAGGTTTCAACGGAGCACGCCTTCACCAGAAAGTATTTGAAGAACGTTTCCATTACTGGGCCGATAAGTTGGGATACCTTACCTGGGGAGAGTCGGCAAGCTGGGGTCTTAATACCAGTAGCCCGGAAGCCGCCCGGAACTTCCTCACCGAATGGGAGGAAGTAGTAGTTCGCGACCGCAATCACCCTTCAATCATTGTATGGACCCCATTCAATGAAACCTGGGACCGCCCGAATGACAACGAACAGGCACGCCAACACGACCGTTTCATTTCAGACGTTTATAAACTCTCACACAATCTGGATTATCGTCCGGTAAATGATGCCAGTGGAAATTACCATGTGATGACAGACATCTGGAGTGTACATCATTATGCACAGAGCGGTGAAGAGATGAAAAAACGGTTGGAAATAAAGGACGGTAAGCTCCCCCAGAAAGATGTGAAGAAAGAAGTTCCCTATGAAGGACAGCCTTACTTCCTCGACGAATATGGTGGTATCAAATGGGTGCATGGAAAGCAGTTTGCCAAAAACAGCTGGGGCTACGGACAAGGTCCCAAAACACTTGACGAGTTTTATGCCCGACTGAAGGACATTACATTTACTGTTCTCGAATTTGATTTTGTGGCCGGATATTGCTACACCCAGCTAACAGATGTAGAACAGGAACAGAACGGTATTTATAATTACGACCGTACCCCGAAGTTTGATATGGAGATTATCAAATCCATATTCAACAGACTACCGGAGAAGAAATAAGAACAAAAACATATATCATGAAACGAAACGGCCTACTCATTCTATTGTTGTTTCTAAGCAGTAACCTACCCGCACAGAATTCCTTCGACCTCGTCATTGTCGGAGGAAATCCGGGAGGTATCATGGCAGCCATCGCTGCAGCACGGCAAGGCAAAACTTCCGTCATACTGGAACGAACCAACCACATTGGCGGACTTCCGGCCAATGGACTTGGAGCTACCGACATTGCAACCCGCGAAGCTACTACGGGACTATTCTCTGAATTCACCTCTCGTATCAGACAGTATTACATCAGTCATTACGGAGCCGATTCACCCCAAGTGAAAACTTGCAGTAACGGTTTTCACTTCGAACCATCCGTAGCCGCCCGTATTTTTGAAGAGATGCTGAATGAGCAGAAAGAGAAGATCACCGTGCGCCTGATGCGTCAGTTTGATGCAGAGAACAAAAACATCTGCATCAGAAACGACCGTATCGAGAGTATCTGTATCCTGAACAGGGAAAACGGACAAAAAGAAACCTATCAGGGGAAAATCTTTATAGATGCCACTTATGAGGGCGATTTAGGAGCCGCAGCAGGTGTGCCGTTCCGTGTCGGTCGTGAAAGCCGGGAAGAATTTAATGAACCGGGAGCCGGAAGGACCTATGAATACTGGAAAAGCCTCCCTGCCGATGGAAGTACCGGGCAGGCAGATAACGCTGTGCAAGCTTATAACTATCGTTTGTGTCTCACAAACGATCCAAAGAACATGGTTCCTTTCACCCGACCGGATAACTACAACCGAGACGAATACGTCTCTCTCATAGAGGATGTATGGACCGGACGTAACACACAACGGGCCATGCTGAAAGTGACAAATGAGATGTTGGAAGAAAATCGCCGGCATATCGCAAAAGGCAACAGAACCAAACTTCCCGGAGACAGCTGGGGGATCTGGAAACTAAGTAGTCTCGTCAACCTGCCGAACCAAAAGACTGACGGTAACAATCAGCACGCTGCTTTCCTTTCTACCGATCTGCCCGAAGAAAACTGGCCATGGCCCACCTCCTCGTGGGAATGGCGGGATAAATTTGCCAAACGCTTAAAAGACTATACTTTAGGGCTTTTCTGGTTTGCCCAGCATGATAAAGAACTCCCGTCCCACTTCCGCAAGGAAATGCTGAAATGGGGACTGGCAAAAGACGAATATCCCGATAATGAATCCTTTCCCCGGCAAGTATACGTACGCGAAGGCCGTCGTTTTGAGGGAGTTTACTTCTTCACAGCAGCCGATGCACTTCCGGTCAGTCCGGGTAAACGTCCTCCTTTACATTCAAGTAGTGTGACCGCCAGTCATTATGCCCTCGACTCTCATGCTGCCCGCAAAAGAGAAACAGGAAGAGTACATCTGGATGGATTCATCAGTTATCCCACAGCCGTTTACACCGTACCTTTAGGAGTAATTCTACCTAAAGACGTAGACAACCTGCTATTGCCGGTACCTGTATCCGGTTCTCACATCGGTTTCTCCACCTTACGCATGGAACCTTGTTGGATGGCTCTGGGACAAGCTGCCGGTATCACAGCAGCACTTGCCATAGACAAAGGAGTGAAAGTACGAAATGTGGATATACCTTCACTACAGGATATTCTGATAAAACAAAAAGCCACCCTTATCTATTTTCGAGATGTAAAACCAACGGATGATGCTTTCCCACTGGTACAATATCTGGGCCTGCGCGGATATCTTCCGGACTGGAATGCTTCATTACAACAGCCGATAGATGAGAGCACCTTACGCAACTGGAGCAATTTGTGCGGTACACAGCTAAAAGCGACTCCCGGACAAACAACCCGACTGAAAGTACTGACAGACATATACAAGTTACAATCGGAAAGAACCGGATTATTCTGACTCCTCCGGAGATAAATAAAATACGCAAAATAAGATATGCCTCCAGTAATCAGTTCTGGAGGCAAAATCATATCACAAATATAATTCAATGTATCGATAAACAAATGCATAAGTAACTGTTCAAAATTATAGGATACTATTATTAAAACGCAGAAACTCGCAGATTCACGCAAAGCATATCATCACTCAAGTATAGCGCAGCTATTTAATCTACAATCATTTGCGTTTCAATAATAATATCATATAATTTAGAACAATTACTTACTAAATAATATCGCTAACAAACCATTGTATGCTATTTACAGTTCGGTAGCTCAGCAATAACGATATGATAGGGATTACATTTAGCAGAATCCTGAAATTGTAGTTATTTCAGAAATACAAATAGGGTGAAAGGAGAGGTAAAGGAGAGTCTTATAGATTGAAAATATGCTACATACGCGTCCTTAACCAGCATGCTAATAATCAATGTATTACAAAATCTATTTTTTCTCTACGAAGATCGAGTCGTTTCTCTACGGAGATCGGGTCGTTTCTCGTAGAGCATCGAGGCGATCTTCGTAGAGAAACGAAATGAAAGTTTGCATATTTAACAACAGGCATAAAGGGTGAAGAAAACAGCCTCGCTTTGTTGTAACGAAAAAGGAAACCGGATGGAGATATAAACACCCTTAAAATAATCTTTCAATAAATATAGTTTAGATCATCAGTAATGGATAATTGAATAAAGCCTAAAGCAGGCTCTACTTTTTGAATGTATATCGAATGATAATCGGATTACTATCCTGATTTACAGAATTATATCTTTTCTCGTTGTCTTCATCTAATAAATCCGGATTTATAAATCGATCTAAAGCCTCCGAAGAAACAATAGAATATGCAAACGACTCATCTAATATTTTGGGAGCTACAATATCAACTTCTTTAAATCGGTTACAAACGACAGGATATTGATAAAAAAGTTTATATATCTTATTTTTTAAGCAAAACTGGGTAACATAATATCGCGAATTTTCACAATAAGTGATAAAAATAGAATAGAATTACTTAAACACCCATTTGTTGACAATCATAACCCGCTCATTAAACTCCAGATTCTTGTATTGCTTCGGACAATCATCAAATTGATATTCATCTGTTAATATGGTTACTAATGTATTAGGTAGATTAGAAGACTTCATCGTTCCTAAAGAAAAATAACCGGGAAAATCCACTAAAGGTTTCTTAAAGATTGTCATCTTTTTTGCCTCTTTAGAATATAGAGAAAATACTCCGGAAGTGTAACCGGGCAAAACCCACAACGAGAAAATATAATTGTCAGTATTAAGTATTATAGAACAGTTTGAATACTCTTCTTTGAGACCAATCGTACTATCAATACCTTTAAAATCACCCAGCATTTTCGCATTTGCTCTCAACTGTATCACTTTTTTTAATGAATGATCTTTCGTATTAAAAGAGTAATAGTTTCCGGTAGGAGGTTCGTAGATACCAATTAGTCCGCCTCCAAGCACAGATAAGGTGTTCCAACTACTATGAATATAAGGATAAACATCTTCATTTGCATACACTACCTCTGACTTTTCACCTTTTTTATTCATAATCCAAATTCCACGGTTATTTTTTGCAGGCGCTAACCGATGACATAAAAACTCCCCATTCGGCAAATATACAATATCCTCATATACAAAGCTAAACGGAAATGAAATCACATTTATAAAATTTCCCTCCTGAGTATAACTAAATATCCTCCGAGTATCAAGATCACTTACAAACACAGTATCTCCATTCAAGAAACAAGAACTACACGAAGAAAATTCTCCCGGCCCATTTCCAAGTTTTCCTATCATATTTAGAAAATTTCCTTGACTATTAAAACGGAATATTATTTCTTGTTTACTATCATGAACATAGATATTTGTATCGGCAAACAAGACATCTGCAGTAACACCAAAAAACAAAGGTTTTGGCAACTCTAATCTAACCGAAATTAAAGTGTCAATAAATGACGATACCGGCACTTCTTCAACTGGATTAAATAAATCCACCTCAACAACAGGAAAAATATCTTTCTCATTATTTCTATCCTTACAGGATACAGTTACCAGCACACCCAGTATTACTATAACAACCTTGATCAAAATTCTCATATTTTATTTATTTTTTAATGATTAAGAGAATACACCCTCTTAATCACAATATAGAGCAAAATAATTCGCACAACCAATATTTAATAAGTCTACTCTCTCCCAAAAGAGTTGATGCTACAAAGAAACATAAAGTATATTCAAAAGATGTATACAACAGTGCCAAAACTGTCTGATTCTGTAAGAAAGCATAAACTACAACAGTTTTATCCGAATTAATTCAAACAATTAACACCTTCTATTAAATTATCCAATATTTTTCTCACAATAAAATGATAATTCCAACCTCTTAATCTGATTTTATAGTTGTCTAATTGAAAAAAACACTGTTGAAATGTATATATTAGCAACAACAAAGCATATTAGAATTAAACAATTGAAACATACTATATTGCATGATTATTATTTGATTTCTGATTATAAAACACCCGGATGATTTTAGTGATAACATCCGGATGTTCAGCAAAAGAACATCCCCATGTTGTGCTCCAAAACATGGGGATGTTTTTAATTCTCATCTTTGTAGATAATAGATGAAGAAAGCAAACGATCTATAGAGATAAAGTACGTTATGATTAAGTATAAGAAAGTATATGTTTAGAAGAAAACAATCAATGCCTCCATATCAATCATCCTCTACGTAAATAAAACAACATAGGTTATCATTTATATAAATAATCATTCTCAACATCAACGAACAATAATCTTCGCAGACTGTTTCTTTACTCCATCCTGATTTATATTCAGAAGATATACTCCCGGAGTGGAAGGTGCCGACAACAGCAACGGGCTATTCGAATAAAAGTCTGAACGAGATATACTTAAACCATCAATAGAGAGTATCTCAATCTGATATAAACCTGTTTCAGCCGTATGAAAATGAATTTCCATCGCCTCTCCTTTCACCGGAGATGACGGATGAACCACAAACTGATTTCCATTTACAGACGGATTAACAACTCCGGTTGTTGTAGCGACTGCATACGCTCCGACAGGAATATCTATCATATCTCTATAATTATTACCATCCATATCTCTAAAGACATATCGTCCGGGAATATTTGATTTTGTCCCCGCTTTAGCACACGGTGAACTGGCAAGCAGATGAAAATCACCATTCAGAGGATTTACAAAATTAGGACCGGATATATTCTCATTCTTTTCGTGCAATACAATGACTGGCTGATCTACTGTGGTAGTCGCTTGTCGGACAGCACAATTATAGGCGGGTATATCCACAAAATCCAAAGGGGAATTATCTACGTCATAGTTATTCCAAAACAAAGAATTTTTGATAGCTGACAAAGCAGCACCTAAAGCCATTTCTACTGCATACTCTCCTTTTTTCATCGCAACATTATTCACAATTGTAGAATTATAAATGTAAGCTCTTTCGCTCATATATATAGCCGATGCTTCGGGAGCTTGATTATCATATACAAGGCAAGAGATAACATATGACCCCTCGTTCAGATACAAACCTCCTCCCATTCCTTTGATAGTATTCGCATCCACTCTCCTTACTCCACGCAGCTTATTGTACTGCAAAGAGTGTATCTTATTAATAGAGTTACTTGCAAAATTCACATACCACAACTCTCCCAGCCCAGTAGTCGACGCTGCTGTTGACGACCAGTACCGATTGCCTTCAATGGGAGTTTTATTATTTTTTTTCAGAGTTTCATTAACCAGGACTCCGGTTTCAGACAGAGTTCCGGATAAAGTGTCCGGTGACAGGAGAGTGCTCCATTCGCCGATAGAAGGTATGTACCAATCAGAGATTGTTCCGGCTGAAGTAACCGGTTTATACTCCGAAAGAGCTTTTGCAGCCCGGGATTGCACCAGTGCCTCCGTATTCTTTTTACCGTCCCAATCTTGCAAAGCATTCTCCAGTTTATAGTAGCTTTTCAACCCAACAACAGAAGACTGGAAATTTTTCCCGTATTCTTCAACTGCCAAAATATGAGCTTTACCTTCACTTGCATAAAAAACAACTCCACCCAATGACTCTATATAATCACCTATATTAGCATTACCACCTATATTATGGCGTATAATACAAGCCTCCAACACAGTATTGTTGAAAAGACAAGCCCCTGCTCCGGACAGGGCATATCCATTCTGAATAACAAATCCCGATATAACAGTACGGGATGAGAAGTCTTTCTCCTGAGTAAGTACTCTCTGCTTATTCCCTCCATCCAAAATAGTCAGATTCTGTCCGCTTCCGGGGAACTGACGGTCTATAAAGGATCTTTCCGTTCCATCAAAACCTCCCCCCATACAAACGCCGTCTTTCAGAGTAAATCCGCCATAATAAGTACCTGCGGCAACACAAATTGTATCACCGGCAGATGCATTATTTATCATATCCTGCAAATTGTTTGAAGCATGAGCCCAAGAGATACCAGACCCCTGACCGGAACTTACCGGCTTCACATAATAACTCTTTGCCGACAAAAAAGATACAGCAATAAGAGAGAATAAAATTACTAACAGGTTTCGTTTCTTTATCATGATCATTGAAGAGTTAGTTTTAGATAGTTAGTAGACAAATTTTTCCCTCCATTCGAGGAAACAGCCGTTAAAGACATCTTAAAATATTTGGTGCCGGAGGTATGAAATGTATAATCTCCCATATTCAGTGTTTCCATTTTCTCAGCACCCGTTGTTGCCTGAGAGAATGGTTTTCCGATATCCGTATAATTTATATTATCCTCAGATACTGCCCATCCACACTCCCCACGGCTACTTTTAGACAATTTATAATTTAATGATATGTTATAAGTCCCCGCTGAAGGAATCTCTAATTTATAGACAACATAGTCTCCTACCGCATTCATACCGGCAAATGAACTGTACCCCCCTTCCGAATCGGGATTACCATTAAAAACAGAAGACATTTTTATCTTATCATCAGAAAGAATAAGATTGTCGTGCAGGTTTTCCAGATCATAGCGCAAACCACCACTAAAGCCAGGATAACCATCCACCTCTTCTTCACCCTCGGGAACAGAAGTGCAACGTAATTCTCCCTGCCCATTTTCGTCTAACAGGATCCGATAGTGATTTACTTTATTTTCTGTCTGATAATATAAAATAGCCAAAGCCTCTTCGTTCGCCTTTCCTTTAAGAGTAACAGTCAGTACATCATCCATATAGTTTTCCTGGTAGTCATCTACATTCTCGTCCATATAAAGCACCTGCACCGGCTGACCGGCTTTCATTTCCTGTATCCAGAATGCTTTTCCACGAGAACTGTTCTGGTACATATTGATAGCAAATGCCCCTTTCTTTAAATCAGCTCCCGTAAAAACGCCCTCAAAATGATAGGTAAACTGCCGGGTATCATCAAGTGTTATATCTTCAATCAGATAGTACTTCCGATCATCCAACCAACGAATCGGAAGAGGCATCTTACCAATATGTCCTACTTCGCCACAATTACTACTGATTAGTAGAGCCTTATCTTTCTGTTCAGTAGTATACATCCAGGATAGGGGCCCCGAACCAAAATCCCAGTTTGCCACTTCATTGCTATCCCAACCCTTCCCCAGATAAACCGGGCGAATAATTTGTGTAGACATATCAGCAATACGTTTACTTCTACGCCATTTATTGAACTTAGCCATCAGCTCTATCCCTTTCTGACTCCACTGATCGGGACAAACACCGAATTTGATATCACGGGCTACCATAAATTTATAATAATCCTCCATCAGGGCACTATGTGTACCTCCAAAGTAAACAGAATTGAGAGGGTAATGCCCAAAACAATAACTTACCATCCCAATAACACCTCCTCCGGCATCTCCTACAGAAGTCATAAATCCGTTATAGGGAATATGAAGCAGTTCCACCGCCCTGTCTCCCTGAGTAGGATGGATGTCCAGTTCACTGGTTACTTTTACGATGTATTGCGGATACTTATCAGCCAGCTCATTCATCAGGTTCTTTGTTCTGACTACCTTCCTGTAGACATTGTCACTGGGATAACTATGCGAAGTTTCATCAAGCACTTGCCACATCTCTGTAAGATCAACCATCTGATGAGACATATGATGATCCTCCAACAATGTTCTTACTTTCTCTCTTTTTGCTGAAATAAAAGCCGGATCAGACAAGTCAAACCCCATGTTATGATTGCCTCCACTCATACTGTACCACAGACCAAACATAAGCCCGTTGTCATGGATAAAATCGGTTAATCCTTTAAAATCGGTCGTTACCATAGGAGAGGGAACTATTTCATCCCGGTGTGTGCCACTATTATCAAGACCGGTATTCGTACTGTTAGGGTTATTCCATCCATCATCCCACATCACCATATCCATTCCTGCCTCCTTTGCTTTAGGTATGACAACTTCACGGTAAAAACGGTCAGTACGCTTTCCGGTAGTAAACCAGTCCCAGTCATTTGTATTAAATAAAGTTTGCGTATCGTGATATTTATAGCGTTTACGCAAATGCTCTTCTACTGCCATTTTACCGTCTACCATATCTCCGGTAAATAAAGTGAGGTTAACCGCTATATATTCAAATTTCTCTTGTGGAAAGAGTACCAACTGGAACGATTCCGGATGGGTAATCACCTGTACATAATCGGAAGCGGATGAAGACCAGGCTGTTGCACCGGCAAAAGAGCGGTGCATATATTCATAAGCGGATGAAGGAACTTCCGGGCCATACTGAGTCCGCCAATTCACTTCCGGTGCCAGATACCATCCTGTCCCATCTTCGTATCTGTTTAAAAGAACTTTAGCCACTCTTTTTCCTTTATTATACAAAGGAGCTTCTTCCACACCTCCAGTAGTACTTTCCCACTTCGTATTGCAGGAAAAATGCAAATGATGAGGATTGTTAGGAAGATTTAAACGCAAAACGGTTGATTCTTCAATAACAAAACGATAATTACCGGTGAGGTTCTTTAAATAGTTCTGTATACGTAGCCCTGACTTGCCATCATAGATTTCGGCACATATAGTTACTTCCAAATCTTCGTTTTGAACAACAACAGAAAGTCGTTTTCCCAAAGACTCTTTCCCGGAAAAAGTTGTCATCAGAATGTCTTCTACAGAAGAACCGGCCAGGCTCCATCCTTTCATTCCGGCAGAATATTCAAACGGATAGGATACAAGTTCTCCTTCTTCTGTTTTTTTATGAGCCACCGCCCTTCCTTTATAATGGAATAAAGAGGAACTTCCGTGTCCGGTCAGGCATTCCGACTGAGAAGTTTTATTATACAAATGAGTAAAAAGTAATTGCCCTGAAGAATTCAGTTCTATTTGAGCTGACAAGGTTTCATTTTCAATAAGCCACACCGAAGTTCCTTCCCGGGTTGAAGGAGTAATGCTGGCTTTGTCTTCGGCAGCAATAGAAATAAAGGGCCACAATAATAACAAAGGTAAAAGAATTTTCTTCATAAATCAGCGGATTTGTTTTCATACTATTAAGAATCAGCTACACCAAAGTGCTTGACTCTACAAAAATATGTGCCGAAATACAAATCAAACTTCTTTTTTGTGACAAAAATGTCTCCAATAATGTCTTTACACTATTGAAGTCACTTTTGTCACGAAAAAGGACACTTATAGATGCGATTTTTATGATAAAGTCTCATCCTTATGATTATGAGCCTCGCGGAACTCTCTCGGAGTGGTATTGAATCTCTTATCAAACTCTTTATAAAAATGAGAACGATTATTGAATCCCGACTTATAGATAATCTCCTGAATCGTGAGCTTTGTAGTTTTCAGTAACTTAGCCGCATGATGAACCCTGTAATCTTTGATAAAGTCTTTTGGAGGTAGCTGATCAAGCTCTTTAAACTTGCGATACAAATTACGAATACTGAGCTGCAGATAACTCGCCATATCTTCCGGAGAAAGTTCGGCATTATCCATATTCTCATTAATAAAGGCAATCACATTCTGCATGAAGTCCTTATCTTCTTTCTGCATAAGTTGCCCGTTTGTAAACTCATACGCACTGGCAGAAGAATTATAGTACTCTTTTAATTTATTGCGATTATCAAGCAAACGGTCTACCACCGCACACAGATAAGTCGCATTAAACGGTTTCGGTATATAGGCATCCGCTCCCGCTTCGATACCCTCTATTTTTTCTTCATTCGTATTCTTTGCCGAAAGAATGATCAATGGAATGTACATCGTATGCTTATTCTGTTTGATCTGACGGGTGAGTTCAAAGCCGTCCGTTCCCGGCATCATGATATCAGTAATAACAAGATCGGGCATCTCGGCTTTCAGGATAGCCATTCCCTTCTCGCCGTCATCAGCTGTTACTATCCGATATTTGTCAGAAAGAATCTCCTGAACTAATCCCAATATCTCTTTATTGTCATCAATAACCAATATCTTCGCTTTCATGTCATTTGGAAGTTGCTCTAACGAAACAAGCGGTACAGGTATCGTTTCATTCTCAGTTGTTTCAGACATTTCTGCCTTATCCGGCTGATGGGAAGAAACAGAGGAAATCTGTTTTCCATCTGTCAACGGAGTTAACTCCAGTTCGGGCAGACTCACAATGAACTCTGCATATTTATCAACCTCACTTTCAATATGAATTTCCCCCTTTAATAACTCAACCATACTGTGGCAAATAGCCATTCCCAAACCGTTACGGGAAGAAAGCCCTTTCACTGCATTCTCTTCTATATTATCCAATATGCTATACCGATTGAAGATCAGCTCCCTGTTTTCTTCGCGAATACCTTTTCCGGTATTGTACACCCGCAACAAGAGGTGACTATTTTCAGTCAATACTCTGATACGAATAATACCTCCCTCCGGGGTATATTTAAAAGCATTGGAAATCAAGTTATTCAGTATCTTAGACAAACATCTGAAATCCGTATTCCAGTAAATGGATTTATCGACCTCCATCTCAAACGTGACTTTGTTTTGTTCCGCCAATTCGGAGAAGGAAACTGAAAGATCATTCAGCACTTCGTTGATATTCACCTGCTGGATATTACATGTTTTATGTCCTGTCTCCATCCTTCGAAATTCGATAACTTCCTGTATCAGCGCATTCAAACGTTCTGTATTCGATTTGATAAGCCGGACATACTTCCGGGTAAATGAATCTGTATTCGGATGTGTCAGAATTCGTTCACAGGGTCCGTAAATCAAAGTCAATGGTGTACAGAACTCATGGGTGATGTTAGTAAAGAATCGTAATTTTTCTTCATATACCTCTTCTTTATGGCGCTCCTCAAGCTTCTCGGCAATGATTTTTCTTTTTCGCTCATTTCGTTGCCCTATCCAGCGGAAAACATAGAAACCAATACCAATAATCAATAAAAAATAACCGATCTTGGCATAAATACTAAAATACCAGGGAGGAAGAATAACAATGGTAATACTTTCATATTGATCTTTAGAACCATCGGTACCACTATTATAGCGTACTTTCAACACATATTTCCCAGGAGGAATACTTGTGAAATGTGCCTCGTTTGTCTGTTCGGTATTCATCCAGACATTACTGAAGTTTTCCAACAGGTATGAGTAACTGCTATTTGCCCCATTGATAAAGTCCATAGCAACAAAAGATATAGAGAAGAAATTTTGATTGTGTTTCAATTCCAGATATCGATTCTCGCCCTCTCCTTTCATCAAATCGTTGATATTATAGTCTTCATTGAAAATACGTAAACGGGTAAAATAGATCTCGGGCACCATTTTATTTTCTGTTATGGAATCCTCTTGAAGCCATACCACTCCATTGATCCCACCAAAAAAGATAGAACCGGTGAACGGACTCTGATAATAGGCATTATCACTAAACTCAAAAACATCCAAACCTGTTTTGTAGTTATATTGACGAAAGACTTCGCTATCGGGATTGAACTGAATAATACCGGTATTGCTACTGAGCCACAAATTGCCACGGCTATCTTCTTTCATCCCATGTATCGTATTATTAGGCAAACCTTTATTTTCACTGTAACTGGTAAAAGATACACTATCTTTCTGATAACTGTCCAAACGGGTCAAACCATAGCTGGAGCCGAACCACAAACGTTGTTTACTATCCTTCAGAATACAAAGAATATCATCAATAGGCGGAATACCCACTTTGTTAAACCGGATATTCTGATAACTACCTGTATACATATTGAAACGAAACGCTCCGGAACCACGTGTACCGAGCCAAAGAATAGAATCATTCTCGGCATACATCGAATAAATCTGTATATCAAAACGCTTACCTCTTACCTCTGAGAGAAAAGCCTTGCTATCCTTGACAATAGGTTTATTGCCCTTCCACTCCACCGACAGTTTTAACAATCCTTTGTCTGCTCCTACCCATAAAACAGAATCACTGGCTTCATAAATGGTATGTACATACCGGGCATCGGAAATACGATGTATCTTCTGATCATCATAAGAATAATAACTGATTCCAGGTCCATCGGAACAAATCCAAAGAATATTTTTCCGGCTCAGTGAAAAAGCGAAAACAGAATTATTAGCCAGTCCATCCTGCATCGTATACTGAATGACATTGGAAGAAGAATATTCTTTTGCCATGCGATAGTTCTTGATGCAGATTACTCCATTATCTTTTGTTCCAAGCCAGAGGTTTTCGTCTTTATCTGTCTGAATAGCACGAACCGGGCGTTTTTTCTTGATAGGAAGCTGATTCAAAGTTATGTTACAGAAAGTATAAGCATCTTTTGTATAAGCAAACACACCTTGCCCATCAGTACCAATCCAGATTATATTCTGTAATTCGTCTTTCCACAACGAAAAAACGCCACAATTTATATCAATCTTTTCACTTCTATAACCTTCCTTTGCAATAAGCCGGAACAAACCGTTGGTCTTAAAACCAATCAGAATATCATCATCATCAAAAATGATGGTAGAGATTATGCCGTTCTGGTTGACAAGTTCAGAGATATTCGCGATATACTCTGCCTTCCCCCTATTCACTGTATATAAATCACGCTTGAGATCAACAAAAGCGAAACGCCCCCCATTATAACAGAAGTTTATTATCTCTGCCGAATGAGTGAGACCGGGATGTCTCACAATCCGCGGCGTCTTTTCATTTTTGAAATCGACAGTAAACTTCCTGACTTTGCCTTGTAATGTAATCCAGATAGTATCATTGTCATCAATGGTAAAATTGTGAGCATATAAGTTCGTTATGTCCTCGCCAACAGAGATATCTATGAACCTTTTATTCACCTCATCATAAAACGAGATGAATCCCTGTTTACCTAATACAAAAAGATGATCTTTGCTGTCCTTTGCTATAAAATAACTATCACGAAACTCATCATAAGATTCTTCTATGCTGTTTTTCTTACGGGAGAGTTTATTCAGTCCCCACTTTGTATTTACCCATAAACACTGGTCTTTTGTTTCAATTATTTCTCTTATTACATTGCTCGAAAGACTCTTTTGGCTATTGACATGTGGTTTATAGACATAAATATCCCGGCCATCATACATATTCAACCCATCATAAGTACCCACCCACAGAAAACGCTCGCTATCTTGAAACAGACAGATAACAGAACTATTGGAAAGACCATCCCGATTGGTTATCTGTTTAAGATTATGAGAATAGGAAAAGAGTGCAACTAAAGAGAATATTCCTATCAAAAAACTCCTGATTCTTGTTTCCATATTATCCTACATAAGGTTAAATTCAATTCATAGTAAAACACAATTTTCTTCAAGCAGTAATCATCTAATATACATTAATACTTTATCACCTATACAAAAGGCTCTTTTACATTACAAAGAAAACAAAAAAGCAGGGATTGACAAAAAGAAAAGAGTATGAAATGATATCTTTAGAGAGCTATTACTCATAAGAATCAGTAGCTGATCAGATAAATAGTACTCTGTGAAACTTTGTGTTACTCTGTGGTGAGTTCATATCTGTACGGTTTTGAGCTTAATGGCGTTTGTCATTGCCATCAGTCTCTTTCTCCGGTATTGATAAAGCTCTATCCCGTAGAGTAACATAGGAAGCCTCGGTGGGTAACATTGTTTTAGATGTACATGTAAAGCAGTACGACATGTGCATGTGGGACAGCACGACATGTGCATCTCATGCTGCTTTACATGTACATCTAAAACAAGACTACTCACCGGGGAAAGGGACGTTCCTTTCTAAGAAAAACAAAGTACAACACCGAACAAGGGGATCGATACCGTCTATGGATACTTCCGCTACCGAAAAGATTGGGCCATAAGCTTCGTCACTGATCGGTTTTGAATGTATTTCACCACAGAGTAACACGGAGTTCCACAGAGTTTAAATCTTTATTGAAACGCAGATGATCGCAGATTTTCGCAAAGGGAAACAAATGTATGATATAGAACTACAGTCTTTTAATCTGCGTTCATTTGTGTTAATTCGCGTTTTATCAGATAAATAGTACTCTGTGGAACTCTGTGCTACTCTGTGGTGAGTTTTGCTCATTTCCGATCAAAAAAGTAATTTCGCTGAATAAAAATCATTATCTGTCTGTATGTGTATCACATGCAATCCCGACAAAGAAAGTTGCTTCTCATAAACTCCACTAAAATATTGATCTTTCCATACTGATCTTCCTACGGAATCATAGATACAAATACTCCCGCCACTCCCATTTTTCACTACAACTTTTAATCTTTTATCTTCTATGGTTACAGAATATGGCTTCAGATCGGAAAGTACATTTTCCAAGCCAACCGAAGTATCCGAAAGTAACTGGAATTTAGATAGCTCCAGATTATAATTATCCCGGCGTCCCAATTCTTCCAGGCGGAAGTATTTGTAGGATTTCATCCGGTTTGCGGCATACTTATCAAAAAGCTTTGCCAGCTTCCCGCTACGTTCCAGATTGCTTATCATTTCATAAAGCATAATACCACTAAGATGGATGGATGAGTCGGTGATAGTATTCTCCGGAAGTTCGGCCCAATTATGTCCGAAAGTTAAATTATCTCCTTTCAACATAGCAGCGTGATAACAAGACAGACCATTTTCAAGAAAGAAGCTGGTAAACTCTTCTTCTGTCTCTTCATCCAGTACATTGTCTGTAATCATCTGAGCCAGATAACGCATAAAGATACCTTTGAATAACCCACCGTCACCAGAGTTTTCTCCTTTCAAAACACCAAAAGCAGAGAAGCGTTTCCGATCATTTACTACATATTTAGCGGTAGTCAGTGCAGAATAATAGTACTTTTTATCCTGAGTAATGTTATACAATTCCAAACAGCCTCCTAACCAAGTACCTTGATTATAAGTCAGGAGCATTCCCTCGTTATAGTTACCATAACCATCCCAAACACCCCCATATTCGTTGACCAGCGATACTGACATCCAATCATAAATTTTTGTAGCGAAGTCCAGATATTCCTGTTTACCGGTTTCTCTGTAAAGACGAGCAGCCAGAATCATAGCAGGGCCATTGGAGCAGGCATTCTTAGAATTCGGGCTATTTTTCTCCCACATCACACCTCCACCATGCACATCGGTCCATCCCCCTTTTATGTAGTCATAAAGTTCGGTCGTTACATCCATCCACTTCTGTTCCTTCGTAGTCTGATAAGCTCTTAATGCAGCAATGGCCATCCATTCCATATCATCGTAGAAACTATTCCACCAGGCATCTTTTTTTGAAGTATTATTTCGAGGAACACCAATATAGAGTTGATTCATCTTCAACTGATAAGCTTGTAATTCACCACGTGAACCGCCAACTTCCACCCTACGTTGATAACCATCTACCAAGGCATCCAGAGCATGGGCCATCCACCAGTAATTAAACCCGGTATGAGGCGGAATACTATTCTTTTGCAAATAATATTGTTTGGTGTTATCCCAGTAACGGGTATTCAAAGCCTCATGAGACAATTTAGCAAGGTCATACCAGTCAAGTACTTTTCGATTAAGATCGGTCAATGAAAACTCCATTGAGGAATGTGGAACATTAAAGAAGTTCCGGTTAGTCTGCCTGTCTAAAACATCCCACTGCTCACCATCGTTAGAAGCTTTCAAGACCCAGCTACGCGGAGCATTTCCATTGGTTCCCGTACAGATACGATAACTCTTTAACTGGATAGCAGACGGTAATTCATACTGAATATACCCACCATTGACAGAACGAAAAACAACTCCCTGATTCATATCATCCGAAACCAGATTTTCCAGTTTTCCTTCTGACGGCGAATATGAAGAACTAATAGTAGCTTCGCTGAGATCTACCAGCTGATCATTACTAACCTGAAAACCCAAAAGCTGTAGTTCCGATAGTGCTAAAGACTCTCCGCCATTCACTTCAGTTATACTGATACGCCACCACTGGCGGGCAAGTTCTCTTCCAACAGAAAAGTATTTAGCGGTATAAGCATCTGCAAAAGTCTCAGCATTCACTCCTTGTACCGCCCTCCCCCAATTTTGTCCGTCCTCCGAACATTTTAAGTTCCAGGACTTCGGGTCATTTTCTCTCCCTGTATTAGCATTCACAAGATTAACTCCCGTAACAACCAAAGGAACCGGAGAATAAAAATCAATAGACCAGGCTCCGTCAAACTTATCAAGTGTATAAACCGTAGTCAGTGAATTATCAATCAGATGGCTTATCAGGTTCTGATCTCCATAATTGACCGTTATATTCAGATTCAAATCTGTCAGGTCATTATAGGCAACCACTTCCTGTGCCTGTAAGTTCAAGCAAGGAAACACACAGCAGGCAAGACCGCATACCGTTCGTGTAATAATCGATTTTATATACATATAGATGTTGTTATAAATAGATTTAAAAATAAAAATATCGTTCCACAACCAAAGAATGGTTTCTGCGGTTATAATCACAGAAAAGTCCTCACTTAATGGCTGTGGAACGGTACTTTACTTTTTAGAGTCTGAGAAAATAAGAGCTTGTTTAAATTTTCCTCTCAAAAGAATGCTGAGGAAAATTTAAACAGGCTCTAAGCTTTCCGCATTATTTTCTGATCAAGACTTTGTTTGTCTGACTTCCACTGTCATTAGTAGTTACAACAACATATAAACCAGCTTGTACAGGAACATTGCCAGAAGTGGCAACAGTGCCCTGAGCTACCATTGTACCGGTAGTTGTATAGACTTTATATACCGTAGTTTCCTGGGCAGAGATAGTAATAGCTCCATCCTGAGCAGACACTACTGTATTATTCTCGTTGGCAACAGGAGTTGTGATTCCAACACCAGGACCGGAATTCGGGAATCTTTCAGGTGTCTGCTCTGAGTTTAAGAACTGTAACTGCACAAACTGAATATCACCTCCACCGTTAATGGCAGTAATATCTAACTTGAAATCCCAATATTGTTTACCTTCAGCAATATCAACATAAAAACGATAACAAGTATAGCGGGCACTTGGAAGCGGAGCAAATGAATATTTATTAATTTGTTCCCAAGCCAACGGGTTACCATTGTCATCATATTGACGACCATACAAGGTAAATTCTGTCGGGATACGTTCAAAGTTTCCATAACCGGTAGTCATTGTAAATGACTTAATATCCAAAGGTTCTGAATATGATTCTGCTGTAGTAAATTCCAAAGACATTGTCTTGGTACCTGTCTGACAGAATTTTGTTGCCCAGTTATCATCAAACAGATTCTTAACTTCCTCATTTTTAATACCGTTTACTGAGCTTGTCCAAATCAATGCACCCTCTTCCGGAACAGCTTCGGTATAATCCTTCGGATATCCCGAGCTTTTTGCCGTATCAGTATCTTTACCGGTAGGTACACCAAAAAGTTGAAACTCCTTAATGTCAATAACCCCTTCTCCACTGGCTACTAATTTAAAGAGATTAGTTCCGGTAGCAGCTAAGGCATTCAAAGTTGCACGATAAACACTTCCATTCTCTGCAGCGACAAAACCAATGCCTGTAGACTCCCAGGTAGCTCCGTCGTCATAAGAAGCCTGTACACTCCAGCTTGTCACATCACCTGTATTTTCATCACCGGGAGTCACTAAAGCACCCGTAACAGCAATATTGGGAGAAGCGGTATCAACAATCTTTATAATCATCTCCAAATCATCAGCATTTACCTTTAATGAAGTATTTTCATTATTGTCAATTGCTTTATAAACTTCTTCTTTAGAAACACCATCAATTGTTACTGCAGCCTCATCGGTATAGTCCCACTCCAAACAGAACGTTTCATCTTTAGGTTCGGGAATAGATAACTCTGACTCAGTGGCTGTAAAATAATCCAAATTAGCAGCATAACCACCATAAGCTCCGACTTCGATACGGTTGGTACCTGCCTTCAGATAAACCTGGGTAACAATAGTTGCCGGATTCCCTTTTGTTCCGTTCCAACTTGTATCTTCAGATTTTTCAGAGAACTGGACAATACTCTTTTTCTGTTTGTTTACTTTAATATAGCATTTTCTATTCGTATCCGTACCAAAATAAACAATTGACAGGTCATAAGTACCATCAGCCGGTACATCAGTCAACTCAAAAGCAATAGCGTTATTACTTGCCATATTAGCCACAATAGAACCACCTGAAGCCGTTGTCTCTTCCGCCGGAGTATCAACTTTAACAGCCGTTCCCGAATGATAAAAATCAAATGCATCTTCTGCTTCTACTTTCACTTCGTAAGCAAATGTACTAAAAGCTGTAAACATCAGCATACTGCCTAATGTTAATCCTTTCCTCCAAAAATCAAGATAGTTTTTCTTCATAATAGCAAATTTTATAAGTCAATATATAAAGAGCCTCCTCCTTACAGGAAAGAGGCTCCGTTACTTCTTTATTTATTCAGTTACACTCAGTTTTACAGAGTGGAAATAAGACTCCGATTCGGGTTGAAGCATTACCCGGATATCAACCAACTGAGCCTCATAAGAGAGATTGAACTTAAAGGTATATTCTCCGATAGTAGCTGTCGGATCTACCATGTCCATCGTCCAGTAATCCAGCGCTGTAGTTTCTGTAGGGTTTTCTGCCGGCGGAGTTTTATTATAACTACCGAATGGCACAACTATTTCGTTTCCATCTTTATCCGTTTCTATCATCTGGAATTTGTACATCTGACTTTTCCCTCTACCGAATTTTACCCATTGCAATTCGTAGTTTGTCAATTCCCAGGTAGAGTTACCAACAAATGTAAGCGGTACCAAAGTATTGTCTACCCACCAAAGGTTGAAAGACTTAACCTCATTTATAGTACAGGTTGCTTTGGTAAAGTTCAGTACAACATGGTAAATCTTATTGTTACCTTCAATCGTTCCATTATCATCTTCTACCAGGTCAGTGCCATCAGCTCTGAAGCTACGTATATCTCCCTCTTTGGCATTTACAAAAGAATATGTACCATTGCCCAGTTTCATAAAACCTTCGTACTCACTATCTGTAGTCTGTTTCAGAGGAATTGCACCGGCAATATCGCTCTGCCCTGTAGCTTCACCATATACAAATATCGCTTTGGGAGTTTCGGCAAATCCTCCCTGACGGGTTACTTTTATTGTACGTACTGTAGAATTGACATGTTCCACCAATCCGGTGATGGCACGTACACGCCAATAGATCTCACCAGTTTGTAAAGGACGTATCCCTGTCCGCTCTGCAACTATATTCATTTGTTGTTGCGACAGCTGAACAACATTGGCATAACCCAGTTTATCCGGCGTTATAGTCATTGAAGGAGTATCAAAATTCTTATCCTTGCCGGCAAATTGTACTTCATAAAAGACCGTTGTACCATCCGAAGCTTTTGCGCGATCCCAAGACAAATCTACATATTCTCCCGGATCAGTATCCGTGTAAGAAATAGTAACTTCCAAATCAGGAGTTAATACCTGAAAATCGCCAATAGTAACAGGTGTTGTTTCATCCTCCGAACAACTCACAGCCAGACAGCTGCACAAGAACAATCCTAAATTTTTAAAACTAAATATATTTTTCATAACTGTACTCTTTGGAATTTATTAGTCAATAGCCTGCCATCCCGGATTTTGTACCAGACGCTTATTCTTATAAATCTCGCTCTGTGGAATAGGCCATAAATAGTATTTGAAATCATGAGGACGATCTTCTGTCTTTATCACCTGATAGAACAAAGGACGGGTGGCGGAAATATTCAGCCCATAAATACATTTGTCCGTTTCTTCCATTATCTTCCAGCGACGTACATCATAGAAGCGATGATTTTCAAAAGCCAATTCGATGCGACGTTCCCGACGAATCAACTCTCTGATGGCTTCTTTCTCTTTTGATTTCAGCATGATAAATTCAGGACCATCACCATACCCCGGAAGGCCCGCACGTTCACGAACTTTATTCACATACTTCAAAACCTCATCCACATCTCTCGCTTCACATTCATTGAGAGCTTCGGCATAATTCAGATAAATCTCTGCCAAACGGAAAAGAGCCTGTTGCCGATTGGACACATTCTGACTATTTTTCCAGTCTACCGAAGGATTACTGTATTTTCGAAGAATATATCCGGTTGTAGAATAGTTACGAGTTTTACCTGTATGTCCTGTATTTCCTCCAAAATAAAGTTCGCAGGTTGCTGCATTCTTTGTAGCTACCCATTTACTGTTGTCAAAACAGATAGATACATAAAAACGCGATTCACGATTCACATACATATTGGAAGTTCCTTTAGGAGCATAACCTATTGTTGTGGCACAAGTTCCTTCAGTAGTGTAGTCAGGATCCTTGTCTGCATAAGGTTCATCTGAGATAGGCAAGCCTTTAGACGTAAAATAGTCATCCACAATATTCTGGGTAGGGTCCCAGCCAGACCATCCGTTACAGAACCGGGGAGCATTTGCCTCAAAAGACCAGAAAGAACAGTTGTTACGTGCCCAGATTATCTCATTATTCCATCCTGTCAGGAAAAGCTGTTGATACGAGGCATATGGGTCAATACTACCGTCTTCTTTATTTTCCGTATACAGAGCAAAACGATCTGTATAACGGTCAATAAAGGCTTTCGACGCTTTAGCTGCATCTTGCCATTTTTTATCACTATACGTCTGATTTACCAACTGGTTGCCATCCTGATCTTTGAAATTAGCATAATCAGTGTTACCATTATACAGAGGGCTGGCAGCATAAAGCAACAGACGAGACTGAATAGCCCGTGCCGCAGTTATAGTAGCACGACCATAGTCTGTAGATTCTTCATACCAATCAGGCAAACCTTCATTACATGCTTTCTCCAGTTCATTATAAATATACTGTACACACTCATCCACACTACTACGCGGAATACTCATTTCATCAATAGAACCATCTACGTCTACCTCTACTTCAGGCATAATTACAAACGGGCCATACCAACGGAAAATGCAAAAGTAATAGTAAGCACGCAAGAAACGGGCTTCTGCCTTATATTGTGCTTTCAGTTTGTCGGTAATGTTAACATCCTGACACATATCTATATGAGAGATAAAAGTAGCAGCCGTACGAATGGCCTTATAATAACCACCCCATTTCTGTCTCCATCCTTTTGAAGGACTCATACCTCCCTCATTGATAGAGTTCTCCTCATATTCAGCCCAGGGAAAATCCATCTCATCACAAATAGCAGCACAACCGTCGGTTGGGTCCCACTCCCGTGGAAGAGTGGCATAGGCTGTATTTAGAAACTCTTCTGCTCCTTTACGTGTTTTGAATATTTCTTCCAGAGATATCACATTATCGGGCACAATATCCAGGTAATCGCCACAAGAAGTCATCAATGCCCCTGAACCTGCTAATAAACAAGCTATAATATATCTTTTCATCTTCATATCTTTTGTTTTATTTAAAATTGGAATGACAAACCTAAACTATAGGTACTGATATTAGGATATTTAGTACCGGTACCGTTACCAAGTTCCGGATCCCACATATCAAAGCCAGAGATAGTGAAAACATTGGTAGCGAGTACATAAAAACGTAAATTAGAAATATGCCACTTACTGGTTATTGTTTTAGGAATCGTATAGCCGAAGTCTAATGTTTTCAAACGAAGGAATGCACCATTTTTAATCCAGTGATCGCTTGTTGCATAGTTCTGATTTGTTCCGCTTATCGCCAAACGGGGATAAAGGGCATCTTGTCTTGGATTATTTTCCGTCCAACGGTCAGTGATGTTAGAGAAAAGATTACCTCTGGCGGTAGCATTCTCAAAAGGAACAAAGTCTGTACCATTCATAAAAATATCACAGCTACCTACACCCTGGAAGAACGCACCTAAAGAGAATCCTTTCCATTCGGCAGTAGTACCAAAACCATATACGATATTCGGAACGGTACCTTTGCCAATATAAGTTTTGTCATAATCATCAATAACATTATCGCCATTCAAATCACGATATTTCAAATCACCAGCCATTACAGGTTCTACCGTTTTCGCTACATCCGGATTATTGATATCATCGTCTGTATAGAAGCCATCACAGATATATCCTAAACGCTGACCAACAGAAGTTCCACGACTCTCCATCCATGGATAAGGTTTGGAAGGAGTATCGTCTTCAATGATCTTATTCTTGTTATAACTCAGATTTCCTTTTACTCCCCAGATAAAGTCACCGAATCTCTTATTAAAATCGGCATTCACCTCAAAACCTTTATTCTCTACAATACCCAGATTACCGGTAACAACTACATTAATTCCGGCTGTTGCAGGTATAGACTGACGCTGTATAAAGATATCTTCACGTCTTTCTTTAAACACATCAAAGTTTAAAGTAAGATCCCCCCGGAACAACTCCAAGTCCAATCCGAGGTTGGCTTTTGTAGAAACTTCCCATCCCACATTTACGGCATACTTGGAAACATCTTTTCCTCCCGTCACACCATACGTATTATTAGGAAGTCCAAACTGATATACATTACTGGAAGAACTCATTTCGGACAAAAAACCAAAACGATAAGTGGTATCACCTATTTTAATCTGGTCACTACCTACCTGACCATAAGAAGCACGTATTTTCAACAAACTGATAACATCTGAAACCGGTTCAAACCAAGGCTCATTGGAAGCAACCCAACCGGCACCAAATGAAGGAAAGAAACCATAACGTTTACCCGGAGTAAAGTTCTCAGAACCATTATAACCAAAGTTCACTTCTGCCATATAGCGATCTTTGAACGAATAAGTAGCACGCCCGGCCAAACCCTGTGAACGATAAGGCAGTGAGTAAGTCAAAGAATTCGAGTTCAAATCCGAACGATCACTTCTATTGAAAAGAAGCATACCGGTAACAGTGTGGGCATCAGCAAAGGTTCTATTATAATTCAGAGCCGCTTCCATATAATATTTACGCTGGTTTTTATCCGTACCCCGTTCCAGCTTTAAATACTCATCAACAGAGTTACCTTGCTGTACAATAATTAATTCCCCATTCTCATCACGAGAATCAGCCCAGTATGTATTATAACTACGCGTTCTGTTCAGGTATGTTTTGTTCTCAATATCATAAGCAAACATACCCTTGAAAGATAATCCTTTTGTGATGAAATCCAATTTTTGTTCCAGACTCAAATCAGCCATTACCTTACTGTGAGTCGTACTTCTATATCCTTTCTTAGTCAATTCAGCAAGTGGATTCATCAAACCACCACCGGTAGAAAGAAACGGAACTCTATCACCCGGATAAATTACAGGCATCTGAATAGCCGGAATCCGGAATACAGCAGAAAAGATATCGTCAGACTTCACATAAGGTGAGTTCTTATCCGCCATATTTCCTTTAATGTTAAGTTTGAGGTTTGTAGTAGGGGTCACCTTCATATTCAAACTGGAGTTAAAGTTATAACGGGAGTATTTTATCTCCGACTTATAATCCTGCATATTGTCTACCTTAAACAAACCTGCTTCGTCATAATAAGACAGAGATACATAGTACTGAACATTTTCAGAACCGCCATTTACATTGACAGAAACACGTTGGTTATGCCCCCAATCATTAAAAATCTGATCATACCAATCTACATTCGGATATAAATAAGGATCCAGACCAGAAGCAGTCATTCCGATCTTTTCTGCAGAAAACAGAGGATCTTTACCACGGGTTGTAGCAGCTTCATTGGCGCATTGCATATAAGTAATACCATCGGCCAATTCCGGTAACTTAGTAAAACGGGTGAAACCATAAGTATATTCCGCACGAATACGAGGTTTACCGATTTCACCATTTTTCGTTGTAATAATGATAACACCGTTTGCACCACGTACACCATATACAGCCGTAGCAGAAGCATCTTTCAAAATAGAGAAGGATTCGATATCTTCCGGATTCAAGTCATCCATGGAACGCTCTACACCGTCTACCAGAATCAAAGGAGACGTACCTCCTAAAGTAGCAATACCACGTACCCAAATATTCGCAGCATCATTTCCCGGTTCACCGGTCTGTTGTAATCCTACAATACCTGAAACACGGCCAGCCAAAACAGTAGAAAGATTGGCTACGGGCTGTTTCAATTCGGACACAACTTTAATACCCGACTGTGCCCCAATCGTAGAGATCTTTTTCTGCGTACCATAACCTACCACAACAACTTCATTCAACTCCTGGGCATTTTCTTTCAGAGTAATAACCATAGGCTGCTGTGCAGTGACAGTGACCTCTTGCGGAACATATCCCAAATAAGTTACATTTAATACGGAACCGATATTGGCATCCAGTGTGAAATTACCATTAAAGTCAGTAATAGTACCAATGGTAGTCCCTTTAATAAGAACATTTGCACCAATAATCGCCTCTTGATTATTGTCGACAATCTGACCTGTCACCTTGATTTTCTGTTGTGCATTCAATATTCCCATGTTCAATAGAAACAACATAAGAAGCAGATGCTTCAATTTTAATTTGATATCCATAAATTTAAAGTTATATTGTAAGGTGTTAATATTATTCACACGAGTTATTTATATAAAATAAGAACTCAAAAAAATAATAATATGATAGCATCCGGAAGCTAACTGGAATTGTCTTTCATAGCACATTTTTTAGTTTTAACCGTCACAAATATAAAGCAAGTTGCAGACACCCAAGCTCCATCCTATGCCAAAAATGTCCTCTGATAACAGACGCATTATTGGAGACACTTTTTGCACTATTGGAGACAAGTCACAAACCAGGACACCATGTCTACAAATCAACACAATACCGCTAAATACAACATCAGTTCGATAGAACCATCACCTTACGTACCTCCCCGGGTGGAAAGCACTCAAAAAAGTAATACTGACAGAGAAAGAGTTTGCAGCTCACACGTTGTAATTTAAAGATTATCACGTATCTTTGCAACTCAAATAAATACAAATTATGGCTATTACAATTAAAAGAGTATCCGGAAAGAAAGAGCTAAAAAAGTTTATTCGTTTCAATTATGAAATGTACAAGGGCAATCCTTATTCTGTTCCCGATCTTTTCGACGATATGCTCAACACATTCAATAAAAAGAAAAACGCGGCATTTGAATTTTGTGAAGCTGAATATTTTCTGGCCTACAAAGATAATAAACTGGTAGGACGTGTTGCCGCTATCATCAACCACAAAGCCAACGAGAAATGGAATAAGAAAGACGTGCGCTTTGGTTGGATTGACTTTATTGACGATCCTGAGGTTTCTTCTGCTCTACTGAAAACGGTAGAAGAGTGGGGAAAAGCCAAAGGCATGACGCATATCCAGGGACCTTTAGGATTTACTGACTTCGATGCAGAAGGGATGCTCATAGAAGGATATGACCAGCTCAGTACGATGGCAACTATTTACAACTATCCCTACTATCCGCAACACATGGAAAAACTGGGATATGAGAAAGATGCCGATTGGGTGGAATATAAAATCTACATTCCGGATGCCATACCGGACAAACACAAACGTATCTCTGAACTTATCCAAAGAAAATATAATCTCAAAATAAAAAAATACAGTTCATCCAAAAAAATCGCTGCCGAGTACGGACAAGCCATTTTTGAATTAATGAACGAAGCTTATAGTCCGTTGTACGGTTACTCACCTTTATCACAACGTCAGATAGACCAATATGTGAAGATGTATCTCCCGATTGTTGACTTGCGTATGGTAACGCTTATCACAGATGCCGATGATCAGTTAATTGCGGTAGGTATTTCAATGCCCTCACTTTCAGAGGCTTTGCAAAAATCTCATGGCCGTTTGTTACCCTTTGGCTGGTACTATTTATTAAAGGCCTTGTTTATGAAACGCCGGGCAAAAATGCTTGATTTGTTGCTTGTAGCCGTGAAACCGGAGTATCAAAATAAAGGTGTTAACGCATTGTTATTTTCCGATTTAATTCCGGTTTATCAAAAATTAGGTTTTATCTTTGCAGAAAGCAACCCTGAGTTGGAGATGAACGGGAAAGTACAAGCTCAGTGGGAATACTTCAAAACGGAACAACATAAACGTCGTCGCGCGTTTACAAAAAAGATAGAATAATGTGTCAATGTACTACTATGTCAATGGTACATTGATATAATAGCATATTAAAAAATTATTATTTATGGAAGAGAACGAGCTGATACCTGTAGACAACAATCCAGTAGAATACACAGACGACAACATCCGTCATCTGAGCGACATGGAGCATGTCCGCACGCGTCCCGGTATGTACATCGGGAAGTTGGGCGACGGCGCACATGCCGAGGACGGAATCTATGTCCTTTTGAAAGAAGTGTTAGACAACAGTATCGACGAGTTCAAGATGCAAGCCGGCAAAAAGATAGAAATTATTGTCGAAGAGAATCTCCGTGTTAGCGTACGCGACTATGGACGAGGTATTCCACAAGGAAAGCTGATTGAAGCAGTCAGTATGCTGAATACCGGTGGAAAATATGACAGTAAGGCTTTCAAAAAGAGTGTCGGACTGAACGGTGTCGGTGTAAAAGCAGTCAATGCACTAAGCTCACGTTTTGAAGTACGCAGTTATCGAGAAGGAAAAGTGCGTATTGCCACTTTCTCCAAAGGTGATCTGCTGACAGACGAAACACAGGATACGGAAGAGGAAAATGGAACTTATATTTTCTTCGAACCGGATGCTACCCTATTCTTAGGCTATAGTTTCCGCCCCGAATTCATCGAAACGATGTTGCGCAACTATACCTACCTCAACACCGGACTTGCAATTATCTATAACGGACAGCGCATCGTGTCACGAAATGGTCTTGTAGATCTTCTGAACGATAATATGACTGCCAACGGACTTTACCCGATTATACACCTCAAAGGAGAAGACATTGAAATAGCCTTTACACATACAGGCCAGTACGGTGAAGAGTATTATTCATTCGTCAACGGCCAGCATACCACACAAGGTGGTACGCACCAAAGTGCTTTTAAGGAACATATAGCACGAACCATTAAAGAATTTTACAATAAAAATCAGGACTATACGGATATACGCAATGGGCTGGTAGCTGCTATCGCGGTCAACGTTGAAGAACCGATGTTCGAGAGTCAGACTAAAATCAAACTGGGTTCTACCAATATGTCACCTGGTGGCGTAACAGTAAATAAGTTTGTTGGTGACTTCGTTAAACAAGAAGTAGACAACTTTCTGCATAAACACGGAGATGTGGCAGAAATCATGCTTCAAAAAATACAGGACTCTGAAAAAGAGCGTAAAGCCATAGCCGGTGTAACCAAACTGGCTCGCGAACGTGCTAAAAAAGCAAACTTACACAATCGTAAATTACGTGACTGCCGCATCCACCTAAATGATCCGAAAGGCAAAGGCCTGGAAGAAGACTCTTGTATCTTCATTACCGAGGGAGATTCGGCAAGTGGCTCTATCACTAAAAGCCGTGACGTGAATACACAAGCCGTATTTAGTCTTCGTGGTAAACCTCTTAATTCATTCGGGTTAACCAAGAAAGTGGTATACGAAAACGAAGAGTTCAACCTATTGCAAGCTGCCCTCAACATTGAGGATGGCATAGAGGGATTACGCTACAACAAAGTAATTGTAGCTACAGATGCCGATGTGGACGGTATGCACATCCGCTTGTTGCTTATCACTTTTTTCCTTCAGTTCTTCCCGGATCTGATAAAGAAAGGACATGTTTACATCTTGCAAACACCTCTGTTCCGTGTACGCAACAAGAAAAAAACGTTGTATTGCTACAGTGATGAGGAACGCCAAAGAGCCATCAAAGAGTTGAATCCTAATCCGGAAATCACCCGATTCAAAGGTTTAGGAGAAATCTCTCCGGATGAATTCAAACACTTCATTGGCAAAGACATGCGCCTGGAGCAGGTTTCACTGCGTAAGACCGACTTGGTAAAAGAACTGCTTGAGTTCTACATGGGTAAAAATACAATGGAACGACAAAACTTTATTATAGACAATCTGGTTATAGAAGAAGATATAGCATAAAACAACACATGAGAAGAGCTATTTTTCCGGGCACGTTCGACCCGTTTACTATCGGACATTATTCGATAGTTACACGTGCATTGACTTTTATGGACGAAGTAACTATAGGAATAGGTATCAATGAAAATAAAAACACTTATTTCCCGATTGAGAAACGTGTAGAGATGATTCAGAAGCTTTACAAGAACGAGCCGCGAATTAAAGTGATGTCTTATGATTGCCTGACCATTGACTTTGCGCAGCAAGTAGACGCTCAGTTTATAGTCCGTGGCATACGTACGGTAAAAGACTTTGAATACGAAGAGACCATCGCGGACATCAACCGAAAGTTAGCAGGCATAGAAACTATTTTGCTTTTCACCGAACCGGAACTTACCTGTATCAGTTCTACAATTGTACGCGAACTTCTTAGCTATAATAAAGACATCAGCATGTTCATTCCTGAAGGAATGGAAATTGATTAATGATGAGTGATTAAGTAAATTAAGATGATGAAGAAACTATATATCCTTTTAGCCTGCCTGTGGGCTATTACAGCACAGGCACAAAACTTTGGTACGCCTGCCATGCGCAAGCTTCAAATGGCCGAATTTGCTATCGCCAACCTTTATGTAGACAAAGTAGACGAAGATAAGCTCGTAGAAGAAGCCATCGTTAAGATGCTCGCACAACTCGATCCTCACTCCACCTACTCGGATGCCGAAGAGGTGAAGAAAATGAACGAGCCTCTACAAGGTAATTTTGAAGGTATCGGGGTCCAATTCCAGATGATTGAAGACACATTGCTGGTTGTACAACCCGTCAGCAATGGTCCTTCTGAGAAAGTAGGCATTCTTGCCGGTGACCGTATTGTAGCTGTGAACGACACAGCGATTGCAGGTGTAAAAATGAGTACGGAAGATATCATGGCCCGCCTCCGTGGGCCAAAAGATTCAGAAGTAAACCTGACCATCATCCGCCGGGGTGTGAAAGACCCATTACTTTTCACCGTAAAGCGGGATAAAATCCCTATTCTCAGTCTGGATGCTGCTTATATGATTGAACCCAAAACAGGTTACATCCGTATCAACCGTTTTGGAGCTACCACAGCCGAGGAGTTCCTTACGGCAATGAAGGAACTGCAAAAGAAAGGAATGAAAGACCTTATCCTCGACCTGCAAGGCAACGGAGGCGGTTATCTGAATGCAGCCATTGACTTGGCAAATGAATTCCTGGGAGAGAAGGAACTGATTGTATATACAGAGGGACGTACTGCACAGCGTAGTGAATTCTTTGCTAAGGGTACAGGAAATTTCCGCAAAGGACGCTTGGTGGTATTAGTAGATGAATATTCTGCATCGGCCAGTGAAATCGTGACCGGAGCTATTCAGGACTGGGACAGAGGAGTAGTTGTAGGCCGTCGTTCTTTCGGTAAAGGACTGGTGCAACGCCCCATCGACCTACCGGACGGTTCTATGATCCGTCTGACTATCGCCCGATATTATACACCCGCCGGTCGTTGCATTCAAAAACCCTATGAAAGTACAGTAGATACTAAACTCTCAGGCAGAAATAACAGCGATGAAAGTAACCAAAAACGGTACAATCAGGATTTAATAGACCGCTTCAACCGCGGCGAATTAATGAATGCAGACAGCATCCACTTCCCCGATTCACTAAAATGCCAGACCAAGAAACTGGGACGTACCGTTTACGGTGGTGGTGGTATCATGCCCGATTACTTTGTTCCGATTGACACCACTCTTTATACAGATTACCATCGTAATCTTGTAGCCAAAGGAGTTATCATTAAATTAACCATGAAGTATATCGAGAAGTATCGCAAAGAGCTCACAAACCAATACAAGAAATTTGAAACCTTCAATGAAAAGTTTGAGGTAGATGATGAATTGTTGAAAATGATGCGTGACATGGCAGAACAGGAGAAGATTGAGTTCAATGAAGAACAATATAACAAAGCTCTGCCGTTGATCAAAACACAATTAAAAGCATTGATAGCCCGTGATTTATGGGATATGAATGAATATTTCCAAGTGATGAATAAAACAAACAAAAGTGTAGAACGGGCACTGGAAATATTGAAATCGAAGGAATACGAGCAAATGCTGAAATAAATAAGAACGTGAAGAGACGTTTGCAAGAATGTACACTTTTATAAAACAAGAGTGTACATTCTTATTATATAAAGGTGTACACTCTTGCATATCAAAAACGCACACTCTTATAAACACTGATTATCAATAAATTAGCAGTTTTTTTTAATATACCAATCCGGGAGTTTTCTTCTTCTCACCAAACAACCAGGTGTTCAGCCAACGATTTACATATACATTGACCACCGCACAACCAGTACCGATCACCGCACCTGCTATTACATCCGAAGGATAATGCACACCCTCATTCATTCGTGAAAATCCCACCGAACAAGCCCAAAGGGCCGATGGAGCAATCACATACCATTTAGGATACTTGATACTCAACGATGTAGCCAATGAAAAAGCTGCCGACGTATGACTGGACGGAAAAGAAGGACTACTCTCCGTACTGTACGGATGTACCCGTCCCGGGTAACGGTCATAAGGCCGTTCACGCCCCACCAAATGTTTTATACCATAGGTTAATACTACTGCTTCAGCAACACTTGTCCCAATATATACAGCATCTTTCAATAGTTCTTTATCCTTTCCTATACCTGCATAAATAGCCATAGCCACAGGTACACCTACCGAAATATAAGGTGCCGAACGAGAAAATACCTTGCTATAATTTCGCACAAACTTCCCATCCATACTGTTTATTTTATGCAACGTGTTTATATCCCAATTTTGTGCCTGAGCGCCTATTATACAGAACATCGAAACACAGATAATCACAAATTTTCTCATCGTATTCTTACTTATTAGATTGGACAAAGATATAGCAAAAACATTGAGTATTCATAAAAAAAATAATATCTTTGTTCCCTTAACCAATAACATGTCCTTATTTAATTCATGATAAAAAACAGTTCTTGTAAAAGATTCACCAACTGTGCACAGTGTCCCAAAGCAGCTGAAAGTACACTTGTCTACCGGAGTTTTCCCAGAGGACAACACTTCCCTGCCGATAAATGTACACAGAACTGTATGATATTCATGATAAAAGGCGAACTACTCGTAAATAGCCAGGAATATCCCGGTACCAGCTTGCACTCCGGACAATTTATTCTTCAGGCCATTGGTTCTAAAATTGAAATATTAGCATTGACAGAGGTGGAATACATTGTTTATTGGTTCAACGAACTTCCACAAATATGCGAAGACCATTATCGCGAAATTCTGAATGGCGCCGAAGCTCCGTTGACTTATACTCCTTTAATGATGAATTCCCGCCTTAACGACCTTATAACCAGCCTTAGTGAATACCTGACGGAAGGTATCTCCTGTGGTCCTTTTATTGATTTGAAGTGCCAGGAACTCGTATTCCTTCTCACTTGTTATTATCCCCAGCCACAACTCGCCAGTTTCTTCTATCCTATCAGTACCTATACTGAAAGTTTCCAATATTTCGTTATGCAAAACTATGGGAAAGTCAAAAATGTAGAAGAGTTTGCCCATCTGGGTGGATATACTGTCACAACTTTTCGCCGCCTTTTCAGAAACCTGTATGGTGTACCGGTATACGAATGGATACTCGATAAAAAACGTGAAGGGATTCTTGACGATCTGCAACACACCAAAGAACGAATCACCGACATCAGCACTCGTTATGGCTTCGATTCTTTATCACATTTTGCTCACTTCTGTAAAGCCTCTTTTGGTGATTCTCCCCGTGCTCTTCGATCACGTGCCGCCCAAGGCGAGAAGATCAGCAAGAAAGAATAGTTGACATATCGGTTAATTTCACCATAACAACACAAGCTAACCAGTACATTGACACGTGGATACATTAAAGAATTATTTCTTTAATTCTTTGGTTAATCAATGTATTTCCTGTACTTTTGCACGAAGAGACGTAGACACGTAAAATAAAAATCATAGTTCTAACAATTAAATAATTTAAAATCAATCATTTATGTGGTTAAGTAATTCATCTGTAGGAAGGAAAGTGGTGATGAGCGTTACAGGTATCGCCCTTGTCCTGTTTCTAACGTTTCACATGGCGATGAACCTTGTTGCGATCATCTCGGCTGAGGGTTACAACATGGTTTGTGAGTTCCTGGGAGCAAACTGGTACGCGTTAGTGGCGACTTTAGGACTGGCTGCCCTCTTCGTGATTCACATTATCTATGCTTTCTGGCTGACAATGCAGAATCGTGCAGCACGCGGTAATGAACGTTATGCCGTAGTAGACAAACCCAAAACTGTAGAATGGGCTTCACAAAACATGCTTGTGTTGGGCTTTATCGTAATCCTTGGATTGGGTCTTCATCTGTTTAACTTCTGGGCTAAGATGCAGCTCCCCGAATTGATGCACAACATGGGGTCAGTAGTAGACACTACTTATGCTGCTGACGGTGTTTATCACATTATCAACACCTTCTCTAATCCTGTATACGTAGTGCTTTACCTCATTTGGCTTGCTGCTCTCTGGTTCCACCTTACTCACGGATTCTGGAGTTCTATGCAGTCACTGGGCTGGAACAACAAAGTATGGATCAATCGCTGGAAATGTATCTCCAACATTTATTCAACTATCGTTGTCATCTGCTTTGCCCTGGTAGTAGTCGTATTCTTCGTTAAATCGTTGGCATGCGGCGCTTGCTAAATTTTATAATTGTAACTGATTAAATCGTAAATAGCATTATGACTCAAATAGATTCTAAAATTCCTGAAGGCCAGTTAGCCGAAAAATGGAGTAACTATAAAGCTCACCAAAAACTTGTAAATCCTGCCAACAAACGTCGTCTTGACATTATCGTTGTAGGTACCGGACTTGCCGGCGCATCTGCAGCCGCTTCTCTGGGCGAAATGGGATTCAGAGTATTCAACTTCTGTATCCAGGATTCTCCCCGTCGTGCTCACTCTATTGCTGCACAGGGTGGTATCAATGCAGCTAAGAACTATCAAAATGACGGTGACTCCGTATACCGTCTTTTCTACGATACAATCAAAGGTGGTGACTATCGTGCACGCGAAGCCAACGTTTATCGTCTGGCAGAAGTGTCTAATGCCATCATCGACCAGTGTGTAGCCCAAGGCGTTCCTTTCGCCCGCGATTACGGTGGCACACTTGACAACCGTTCATTCGGTGGTGCACAGGTATCACGTACATTCTATGCCCGCGGTCAGACCGGACAGCAGTTGTTGTTAGGTGCTTATTCAGCATTGAGCCGTCAGGTACAAAAAGGTACTGTCAAGTTGTTTACTCGTTATGAAATGCTTGACCTCGTCATCATCGACGGACGTGCACGTGGTATCATTGCCCGTAACCTTGTAACCGGTGAAATCGAACGCTTCGCAGCTCATGCCGTAGTAATCGGTACTGGTGGTTACGGAAATGCTTTTTTCCTTTCTACCAACGCTATGGGTTCCAACGGCTCTGTAGCTATCCAATGCTACAAGAAAGGCGCTTATTTTGCTAACCCATGTTTCGCACAGATTCACCCGACTTGTATCCCCGTACACGGTGACAAGCAGTCTAAACTGACGCTGATGTCTGAGTCTCTCCGTAACGACGGACGTATCTGGGTTCCGAAGAAAATTGAAGATGCCAAAGCATTGCAAGCCGGAACAAAGAAACCAACTGATATTCCTGACGAAGACCGTGACTTCTACCTGGAACGTCGTTACCCTGCATTTGGTAACCTCGTACCTCGTGACGTAGCATCACGTGCTGCCAAAGAACGTTGCGATGCCGGCTTCGGTGTAAACAATACCGGTCTGGCTGTATTCCTTGATTTCAAATATGCTATCGACCGTCTAGGTGAAGATGTGGTTCGCGCCCGTTATGGTAACCTCTTCGACATGTACGAAGAAATCACCGACGAGAACCCATACAAAACTCCGATGATGATATTCCCCGCTATTCACTATACAATGGGTGGTATCTGGGTTGATTATGAATTGATGACCTCTATCCCGGGTCTGTTTGCTATCGGCGAAGCTAACTTCTCTGATCACGGAGCCAACCGTCTGGGAGCATCTGCTTTGATGCAGGGTCTGGCTGACGGATACTTCGTACTGCCTTACACAATCCAGAATTACCTGGCCGATCAGATTCAGGTTCCACGCTTCTCTACAGATCTGCCTGAGTTTGCAGCAGCAGAGAAAGCTATTAAGGAGAAGATCCAAAAGATTAAAGCCGTTAACGGTAAACACTCCGTTGACTCTATCCACAAAAAACTGGGTCACATTATGTGGGATTTTGTAGGTATGGCTCGTACCAAAGAATCACTGCAAAAAGCATTGAATGGTATCCAGGAAGTGAAGAAAGACTTTTGGACAAATGTACGTATCCCGGGTGATGTAAACGAACTGAACGTAGAACTTGAAAAAGCACTTCGTCTGATTGACTTTATCGAAGTAGGTATGTTAATGGCCCGTGACGCTTTGAACCGTGAAGAATCTTGCGGTGGCCACTTCCGTACAGAATACCAGACTCCGGAAGGCGAAGCACTGCGTGACGATAAGAACTTCTCTTACGTATCCTGCTGGAAATACACCGGTGAAGATTCGGAACCGGAATTGATCAAAGAAGATTTGAACTATCAGTTTGTGAAAGTTCAGACTCGTAACTACAAGTCATAATTCGGTTAATCAATTAAAGGAAAACAAAAAATGGATAAAAATATATCATTCACGCTAAAAGTATGGCGTCAGAAAAGCCCTAAAGCTAAAGGTGCTTTTGAAACATACCAAATGAAAGATATCCCGGGTGACACATCGTTCCTCGAAATGCTGGATATTCTGAACGAACAAATTATTAACGACGGTGGCGAACCAATCGTATTCGACCATGACTGCCGCGAAGGTATCTGTGGTATGTGCTCTCTGTACATTAATGGACACCCACACGGACCTGCAACAGGTGCTACTACCTGCCAGATGTACATGCGTCGTTTCAAAGACGGTGACACAATCACTGTTGAACCATGGCGTTCTGCCGGTTTCCCGGTAATCCGCGACCTTATGGTAGACCGTTCCGCTTATGACAAGATCATGCAGGCCGGTGGTTACGTAAGCATAAACACAGGTGCTCCTCAGGATGCCAACGCTATCCTTATCTCTAAGGACATCGCTGACGAAGCTATGGATGCTGCTGCATGTATCGGTTGTGGTGCTTGTGTAGCTGCTTGTAAGAATGGTTCGGCTATGTTGTTCGTTTCAGCAAAGGTTAGCCAGTTGAATCTGCTTCCACAAGGTAAGGTAGAGGCTGCACGCCGTGCGAAGGCTATGTTGTCTAAGATGGATGAGCTCGGATTCGGTAACTGTACAAACACTCGTGCTTGTGAGGCTGAATGTCCGAAAAACATCTCTATCAGTAACATTGCTCGTCTGAATCGTGATTTCATCCTTGCAAAACTGAAAGACTAAATACTTAGTATTTGATTAATAGCAGAAGAATCCCTCACCAATAATAGGTGGGGGATTTTTATTTCTTAATCCGAAAAGATTGATAATCTAAAAGAATTTGAACTGAGAATAGAAGTAATATACTTTCGTTATTACATAATAGAAGAATTTCTGCAAAATACAATCACAAAGAAACGCCTCTTTCTACAAAGAAATAGAAAACGAAAAAACATTTCATTTCACCTATTAGAGGCTGTTTCAGACAAAAACTTAACCAATTTTCTTAGGAATTAAGAAAATAAATAGAATATCACAAGCTTAATAATTATTAATACATTATATTTGCAAAAAGAAAAGAAGATGTATCACGTATTCAATGCATAAACAGCTAAATTACAGTGCATCTTTTTAGTTGCGCGAACAAATATTTGTGCCAGACTGAAACCGACCAATTTTCATCTCAAACTTCGGCACAGAGAAAGTCCCGCAACCTTTATTGCATATATATGTTATATTTGTGCTTTTTATGCGCAAATAGATTTTTTCGTATATATACAAATAAAGGGAGCGTGGGCTGACTCATTATTCGAAGGAAGGTTCTTGGTCGGACCGCAGTCTAGAATAATGTTTCGGTCACACGCTCTCGTTTTACAAAACAAGCGCCTTCCGAAATATTTGCATCCATTGTTATTATAGAGAGTATTAAAAAGAATTAATGTACACAAGAAGAGGAACAGTGAACAGTTACAAGAAAACAAAATACAGGCATGAAAGCTATTAATATAAAGCCCATTGCCACAAAAAATAACTCTGATTTAATAGTTAATAGAATTTTATCATCCCTTATGTAAGAGAGGATGCCGGCAGCTGATAAATCTTTATGAAAAGCACACGAGCGTGTGTGCAAACTGTCAGGCATCTATTTAGGCAGGGCGTCGCTGTGAAGCGATGCCCTTTTTGGGTATATTCCCTATAAGGAAATGCTATCATTCTTGTCCGGAACGTATGCTACGGGGAGATGCACCAAAGTTCTTCTTGCAAAAATTGGAAAAATGAGGTAGAGACTCAAAACCATATTGGTAACATATTTCAGATATAGTAGCCTGCGTATAACGAAGATCATAGATGATTCCCTCTTTACGACGCTTCATCATCCACTCATAGACGGGTTCATGAAATACAGAATTAAAAATACGTCGGAAAGTGGTTACAGTATATCCTCCTAACTGAGCGAAGTCTTCCACTGTTTTTACTTTAGCATGGTTTTCGAGAACAAAATATTGAAAACTGGTAGTATACTTAGACAACGGATGTACCAATGTAGATAACTCATAATCGGAATAATAAGAACTAAGAATAAAGGCCAGTTCTTTTCGCTTTAATGACAATAGCTCACGACAAATTTTTTCTTTAGACAAATAAGTAGCAGACCCCTCAAGAAAATGCAGCAACTCGGGTACGATCTTTAATGGGGAGAAAATCAGAGGCGGAGTTACCTTATGCATGACATGGTTATATCGTTCTTCACAAAATAGTTCAGGTTTATTAAAACTATAACACACACATTCGGCATCTGCCATGACAAGTATTTCCAGTTTTGAACCAATGGCCTGAAGAATAAACTCACCAGCATGTATCATCGTACCGGCGTACTCCTGACTATTAACAAGTATTTCACCTTTGAGTAAAAAAATGATGAGATTCTCCTCACACTTCTGAGCAGGCTTATGAAACCCTCTCGGATGAGAAGCATGAATAATAGCATTGTTCACTGCCTTAGGACATTCCAAACAGTTCATCGTTACTCCACAAGTGGGGGTACCGGACATAGTAGTATATATTATTTGTTTATGTTTCCCGCAAATGTACAAGAATATTTTAATAGACAAAGCATCCTACAAGAAAAATCCCCAAGGAAAGCAGTAAAAGTTTCACTTGAGGATTTTATTAATCATTATATGCCATCGGATACAGGTCAGTTTGTCTATTTTGAATCTCTTTCCGATATCCTTTCACATACTTGTGACCGGAATAATAGCTAATGTGCTTCTTGTTTCGTTGAAATAATAAACCAATGATTGGGATTAGACACCTTCGTGAATTTTATTTCCTGAGGATAAATATTATTATCAGCCTCAATAATGAACTCATTTTCACTCTCTTTAGTTAAGAAACTTATTATCGGTTCATATGATTTATAATAATACTGCGCGCTCATGGCATAACCCTTCCAAAGAATACGAATTCGATCATCAGTCCCTTCTACTACTTCATATTGAGTAGTATACACGCTTCCTATGTTCTCCTTACAAACAGCCAGAATAGCCTGAAGACTTGTTTCCGGCTCAAATGGATTGGTATATAAACCAAGATAGAAGTCATTAAAGGTAGTTGCAAAGTCATTATTCATGATATAAACCATACTATTCCACAACTGACGGAAGCGGGTACTACTACGCTTATTTGCAAAATACCATGTATCCGTTGTCTGATTAAAAATACGATTGATAGGCAAAGTGCCTATCTCAATTGTATTTTTATCATCTTTGAAAACAAGTTTTCTCTCTGCATCATCCCATTTGAGACTTTCTATGGTTGTACCTCCAATAGTTACAGGATTGGCACACTTCGCTCCATCCGCTGTGAGAATAAATGACATCAGCTTCGTTTCAACCTTGTCATTTACCGTATAAGACAGATTAAAACAGCGCGCAGATGAACTTTTGGCTAACATGCTTATCGACTCTCCATTGAGTAACATGTCCAGATACTTGGTATCCACCAACGATGCCATTTTATCTATGCCTGACAAATATTCGCTCCAGGAAATGTCCGACGACAGTTTGCGCATCTCTATCCTTTGATTTGTTTTCTTACCTTTAAGCATGATCTGGTTGGAATTATGCTCCATGATATAAAATTCATAATCACCTCCGAATCCGACTCCATCCAATTGCGGATCGGAGAATTTATGGAATATCTTATTATATGTGTCAAATGCCAATAATATCCCGTTTTCGTGTTTTAACGTATACATGCCGGATTCTTTCCGGGTATTATCTCCACTTACTGCTTTCTCTGCTGAAAACGTGGCCATGCCGTCCTCGTCAAACGACACAATCAACTGATATCCTCCATATAAAGAGGTATTCGGAAAATATTCCATTATCCATCCATTTTCTGCTCCCTGGAGATCTTTACGGCATGCTTCTTCCTCCTCCGTAAGGCGTTCATTTGAATTTCCACTATAGATCTCCTTTTCCTCTCCTGTACATGCAACTAAAAAGAGAAAAGGTATACTAATCAAAATAAATAATATCTTTTTCATATTCGGTATGATTTTCAAAGTGAATCAATTTCTGCAGAACGTTTTGCAATCACTGTTCTCAATTTATCTATATCGATATTCCAGGCACTTTTCAACCATTCACGAGCTATTTTCAGTTTAGAGAGAATAATTGTTTTTCCATTGCCGGTACCGGTTGCTTGTTTGTCCGGCAATTCTTCTTTGGCCTCTTCATCTGTGAATGTGGCTTGCCGAAGAATTTCGTTCCAAGCTGCATCCGTACGGGTTAAAAAATTGGCAATAACTTCTACAAAGTCCTCCCGGGCTTCACTACTGGCATAATTGCTTACAAAGCCCATACGGTGAGCCTGTTCGTTTGTGCGATTCATCCAGCCCGTAGGAGAATAGTTATTAACAGATATTTCATTAAATTCAGTCGGATAATTTTTTGTCTGATGCAGAATGTGTGCAAACTCGTGGTGCATCGTTCGAAAGTAGTATAAATTTAATAGCTCGATATTGGTTTTATCGAGAGAATTAATTTTATAGAGAGTAACTTTTATTCCTTTATCGGCAGTGCCCAGCACTTCTGTCTTAGAATCCGGATTAACGGCCGACGATCCAATCAAATTGATGATACGCGGACCATATTGTTTCATAAATATTTCTCCGCATACCTCGTCATAAGCCCCCAACCAAAGATGTTTGATGAGTTTAGCCATTTCTTTGGATTTCTCCAGTTCTGCAGGAACCAGATTGTAACTCATATCGCTTTCAATGTCTTCAAACCGGTACTTCAAGTCAATATTGTATGGCTTTATATAGTTATCCAACAACCAGCTATCAAATTCATTCCGTTCGACCTTTATCTTACCGAATGTGCTTTCATCCAAATCATCTTCTCCACAAGAAGTGAAAGTAGATATACTGATGAAAAACAAGAATGAATATAGAATTATATATTTAAAACTTCGCATCATATTTTTATTTCTTTTTATCATGTATTATAGCTGTTTTTATCTGGGATTTGGAGTTAGTCCCGCGCCAATCACATCTGTTGGTATCTGAATCGCTCTTCTCGGATCATCTACAGTCAATATATCATCACTACTGCCACTTATATTGTGAGTAACTTCAATACCATAGCGTTTGATGTCAAACCAGCGTAGACCTTCATGAATGGTTTCTATCCGACGCAAATGGAGGATACAGTTCACAAAGTTGAGTTGTTCGCCATTTTCGATAGTGAACTTCGGATGTAGTTCCTTCTTTGTTCTTTCTGTAGCTTGACTACCATAATATTGATTGACAGCCGAACGTGAAACCGTTACTCCGGAGGCATGTGTGTCAAACCAAGCCTGTATATCAGCTACAGCCTGGGTATATTCTTTTTGATACACATAAGCTTCGGCACGGCAGAGCAATAACTCATCCGTCGTAAAAGCCGTAGTTACGATATGCGCTTGTCCGATACCCGCCACCTTATCAGTATATTCAAAGAATTCAATCTGTTTGGGAAATACCAATCCATATTCTTGCGTACCGAACAGTTTGTCGAAATATTTAAGCGAACGCTCATTTCCCCAGATACCTGCACTAAGTAAGGTTTCCAGCATTTTTGCAATAGGATGCCCATAACGTCGATACGTCTTATAAACCCCTGTCATACGAGCATAAGCCGATACAGCCGTTTGCAAAAGCAGGTTACTGTTCTCTTCTGCCTTAATATATTGATTCCCTATTTCAAAGTAAGATGAAAGCGAAGGATATGGAGAGTAATCCCGTAGCATATTTGCCGGAGAATTCCCCAATACCTTACTTGCATATTCTATTACTTTGTCATACTTTCTGTAATAGAGATAAAAACGGGCGGCAAAGGCATTGGCGGCTTTGATGTTGAAATGATATTTTGGAATGGAATAAAGTTCATCGTTAATGAGTCCTATACCTTCTTCAATATCTTGTGCAATATCCTCATAAACTAATTTTACCGTCCCCCGGTCGTAATTCTTGCTAACAATTGTCTCTCTTTCTTTTACGTAAGGTATTCCTAAATCTTTATCACTTGTTTGTTCATTATAAGCCTGACAGAAAACGTTAACCAGCATGAAATGGCTGTATGCCCGGCAAAGAAGAGCTTCTCCACGTTGCGCATTCAGTTCATCGGGATTATCCGATAGATCAATTGCCTCCAGCGCCTGGTTGGCAACAGCAATCGCTCCGTAATATCCTTCCCATAAATGCGTCGGAGAATCCGCATTTTTCTGTGTAGAAGGTTGCCACCTGTAATACTCTTCCACTACTTGGTTCAAAGTACCGTAGTTTATTCCATTGTCTTTAATATTATCCGACGAGGCTTCTCCTAACATACAGATAGCAACAGTAGGATAAGCCGATACCAATAAATCGGTAATATTATCTTCCGAATTCAGATTGGCCCTGTTGTCGGGTAATTTATCAAGATAGCTTTCGCATGAAGTACTTATCCATACAAAGATTAATCCGATAAATACATTGATGATATGTCTTAGTTTCATATTCTATTTTTAATCTTGTTTTTATAATCCTAATCTGATAGTAAATGTGAATTGCCTGGGAACAGGAGTAGATACACCACCGGAACGGAAAAATTCAGGATCTTGCCCGTTTAGCTTTGAATCGGCATATAGCAGGAAGAGATTGGTTGCCTGTATTTTGAACTGTAATTTGTTCAATCGGAAAAAGTTCAAAACCTTGGCCGGGAGATCATAGGACAAAGAAATTTCCTTTAACCGGATAAAACCGCCATCAGCAATGCGTACATCCGAATAGTTGTAAGCATTATAGGCCATATTTAAATAAGCATACTGCTGGTTCATGCGGTAACTTACAATAGTAGGTATATTAGTGGTATTTTCATCACCGGCTTTCATCCAACGATTCTTAAACTCTTTAGGCATGGCATCAAGATCAGAATAAGCACTGCTGAAAACCGGATCCAAACGGATTACATTTCCAAAAGAGTAGGTAAGAAATACATTCAGTTTAAAGTTTTTATAAGTAAGGATATTACCAAAACTTCCGGTAATAGTGGGATCAGTAGGACCTTCATATTTTAAGAAACCCAACTTCTCATACTCTTGAAAATTCAGAGTGGAAATTGTTCTTTGACCATCCTGATTGATAAAAGTAGGAAGACCGTCTTCTGTCAATCCGGCAAAAGGTATGGAGAAAAGCGCCCTTACAGGATAACCTTCCCGTCCGAATCCATTTCCTGAGATTAGATCGAGTACGTTCGCATGTGATTTCAGATCCGTTATTTCATTCTTTGTCTTGGAGAAAATAAAATCGGTATTCCAACTGAAACCTTTCTTCTTTATATTCTGAGTGGAGAGAGTCAGTTCTATACCGGACGATCTCATGGAAGCTATATTGGCATATTTGGCAATTGTTCCACCGGCTCCCTGGGTATTGATTACTCCAATCAAGTCAAAATTATTACGCCGGTAATAATCTGCCGCAAGATTGATACGATTATGAAGGAAGCCTAAATCGACGCCCACGTTGAATTCGTGTTTCTTTTCGTAGGTCAGTTCACTGTTCTCAAGTTCCGTAATGCGCATTCCCGACTCTGTGACACTGGCTGAAGGACGCCAAGGCGAATAACTGTTAAGGATCGTTTGCGAATTAGTCACGAAAGCAGGACCACGGTCGGCTGTCAAACTATAAGACGCTTTAAGTGTTGCATGCGACAGAACCGGATGTGAGAAATTAGAATAGAATTTTTCTTCGTGTACGTTCCACGCACCGGCAATATTCCATGTCGGTAACCAACGTGCCGAACGTGATTTACCTAAACGATTGGTACCTTCGTAACGTCCGGTTCCGGTTAATGTGTATTTACCTTCATAAGAGTAGGTACCCATAACGAAGAAAGCTACACTGCGAGTATTGGCAGCCTCATTAGTATAATAATTGGTATTTTCTTCTTTACCCTGTTTGAAAACATTGTAATCATAGAAAGGCGTACCGCCTTTATCATACTGATAACCCCAACCCCGGAACCAGCTCCGGGTACGGTCAATAGAACTGTTTTCAAAACCACCGAAAAAGTTCAGAATATGTGTGTTATTAATACTCGTATTGTAAGTAGCCGTTGCACGGATATCGATTCCCCTCATACTATAATCAGTACGAGTGTAGATACCACCTTCCGGGAGAATAGTAATGGGCAAAGAGTTTATCAGATCGGGATCAGTGTACAATAACGGATTACTATCTCGGATAGTGGCATCTCCCATAGCACGATATGATTCCGCCTGATTGGAATGGTCTTTGATATTATGTTCCTGTCCGGTAGTAGAATACTTAATAGCAGCCAATCCGCTTAATTCCAATCCCTTGACAGGTCTCCATTTGAGTTCTCCCTGAAATTTAAGATCTGCTACATTCAAATCGATATAGTTATTATCCAATTCATGCAGTATATTGAAATCGGCATAGTTACGGGTGTAGTACACCTCTTTGCCATTTTCATCTGTACATTGCAAAGTACGTGAGGTGTTCAGCGCATAGCTGTACGGGTTTATATCAAAGTCGCGTTTTACTTGTCCGTTTACCACATCCAGTTGTTGGCTTAATGTACCGGGGGCAACTTGCTTACGATACGAACCACTTCCTAAAATCAGAGCACTCAATTTGTCTGAAAGATTAAAAGAGGCATTCATATTGGCTGTATACCGGTTTACAGAACTGGCTTTCGTCCAACCGGGATCATTGTAAAGGCTTAATGAAGCATACATACGCGCTTTCTCCGACCCCGTTGAGATACTGACGGAATGTGTTTGGACAATATTCTGATTGAAAAGAATATTAAACCAATCTGTATTCCGCATTTCAGCTTTTTCCAGATATGCATAACGCGCTTCGAGTGTATTGTCCAGCTGATAAGAATCCGTATTGGGATCATATGTATTTATCATCTGATACATCTTACCGTAAACGCCGCTATTAGCAGCACGTGCTGTCTCTGAAAACAGTAGCCAGCCTTTATCTTCCATCTCTTTGTATACATCCATTTGTTCCTGAGAATTCATGATATTGAACTCTGAATAATGTGGAACCATACGATACGTGAGTTCTCCGGTGTAATTAATACTGCTAAGACCTGCCTGTCCGCGTTTGGTTGTGATAACCACTACACCGGCCATTGCTCTGGCACCATATATGGAAGTTGCCGAGCCGTCTTTAAGAATTTGGAAACTCTCTATGTCGTCTGCACTCAGACCCGATATGGCCGAACTGATTAATGTCACTGCATCTCCCGATGAAAGGTCGTCAGTGCTGACATCAACCGCATCCTCCATGATTACTCCGTCTACTACCCACAATGGTTTGGAATTACCATATATGGAAGTTGCACCACGTACCCGAATTTTGGGAGCCGTACCAAAAGTTCCTGAAACATTCTGTACAGATACCCCTGCCGAGCGTCCTTCCAACGAACGGCTTATATCCGGCATACCGTCTATACGGGCTTTGGATGCATCCACCTTATCGGCAGCTCCGGTAAACAAACGTTTATCTACTTTTGACATACCGGTTACTACTACTCCTTCAAGCATTTGAGCGTCCGATTCCATTGCAATTCTCAGATTGGGCTTTGCTTTCACTTCTTGGGGCTTTAACCCGACGTAGGTAATGTGAAGTTTGGCAGACAACGATATTCCTTTCAACAGGAATTTCCCGTCAATATCTGTGATAGTGCCTTGTTGGGTACCCTTTACCTGTACATTAGCTCCTATGACAGGCTCACCATCTTCTGCATAGACGACAATTCCACTCACATCAGTGTTTTGTGCCTGTATCCATTCTGTACATGCCAAAAACATACATAAATAAAACAGCAACAATGATTTTTTACTCATATAATAACTTTTTCTTTAGTGGAAATTTAAAAAAGGGATGTATTTGATGTAAACACATCCCTTTTTGTAGAAACATAACATTAGTTATTTAACCAGAAATTTACTGGTCTTCGTAGCCAACCTGGAAGTTAGAGAGAGAATATATATACCTTTTTCATAGGAATCCAGTTCTATTTTACTTGTATTCCCGGTGTTGAGTATTAATTGCCCGTTTCCGTTATAGATACGAATAATTTGGTAGTCTCCAATCAGACAAAGAGTACGGCCACTTATGTAATATCCGTTGTCCTCTGTCTCTACGTTTTGTACACCTACGTTCGGATCGTTTCCTGTCTTCTCAATCTTTGTAGAGTAGAGGTTGAAAGCTTGTGTACTAACGGGAGATTCAACCATATAACCGAAATAATAAAGCCCATCGGCCGGAACAGTTATACTACCGCTTGCTGTGGCCCTGTCACCGGAATTGTCATCACCGCTTGCTACTAATGTGGTGAAAGCATCCGGCATGTCTTTATCAGCCATATAAAGTCTTACATACTGTTCCGTGCTTTCAGGAGCAGTTGATTTAATGATAATACTATAATCAAAAGTAGCTTTGACAATGTCACCTTTCTTCAGGCTTATTACCGGAGCAACATAAGCACCCGGACATGGTTTATATGTCAAACCAGTATGAGCATCATCTCTGGTGACCTGGGTTTTCATAAATGTTTCATTATTTACCTTTGCAACTGTCCATTGTTCAAAATGGCTCACTGAAGGATAATAATGATACCATTCACTTTCCTTGTTGGCAAAATCTGCAATATACGGCTCTGTTTCTATGCTTAATCCGGTAGTAACAGGATTTTTGATTGTGAAGTAATCCATAAAGAGAGAGCTGCTTAATGTAGCAGTTGATGTACATTTCACCCCGATATAGTAATGCCCATTGGCAGGAATAGTGATTTGCTTCACTACTTTTTGATACTCTCTTCCCTGGACTAATGCCTTTTCGGCTTTGTATATGGACATTGTCATAGCTTCTGTTGTAGGAGCTTCACCTAAAAATACTTCAAAATCTTGTCCGTTCTTTTCAGGAGTAGATGTTCCGCTAATGTTTAAGTAAGTACGATAGAAGAACCCGAAGTCATACGTTCCGGCAGGAATTTCGATACAGCCGGAGAATACCCAGTCGCCATCACCGGATGCAGTACCGGCATGGCGGATTCCTCCTGTTCCGGAATAGGCCGAATTGGCTGCTGTAAAGTTGTTGCCTGTTGCCCAACCACCATTGAATATCCATTGAGAACGTTCCAAGTCTGTTTCCAAATCCCCAACATAAGGAATGGTTGCCGCCTCATAATGGATTACACTGTTTGAGGAGAACATTTTGTTGTTAAAGGCATCACAATCAGATGTTTCCTTTACTTCTCCCAAGAAGAAGTAAGTACCCGGAGTCGAAATATCGGCTTTTTTCTGGAAAGTATATTCTATCGTAGCTCCCGGTTCTATGGTTCCTGTGTAGGTTTCGGAAACTGTCTGAACAGCTTTATCCGCCTCGCTTCCGTCTTTATAGACAACATAACTTAAAGGAACATTCGATATTGCTTTGGCACCATGATTCATAAACGACACAATGATGTCAGCATTTGTCAGATAGAACCCGTCTTTCGCAGAAGAACCAACCGCGTTGATGGCCATATCGTTGTCTTGATCCAAGCGTACATCATCCAGGATAATATCACGTCCGCTACCATCGTTATAAAATGCCAGATAATAATTACCAGCTTCCTCTATATCGAGCAACACATATCCTTGCTTATAGTATTTAACATTATCAATAGGAAGTGTAGCCAAAGGCGCTCCTTCCTTGAAGTCGCTATAAGAATCGGTCTTACCTAAGTATACTTTCAGATTGGAAACACCGCTGGCATATAATGTAGCATAATAGAAAGAGAGGCGTACTTTACCTTTAGGCATCGTGACGGCTGGTGAAATCAACCAATCGTTATGAGTGATTCCACTGAAAGAGTTGATATATGCTGCATACTGTCCTTCTTTGGCAAAAGTAGCTCCTCCGCTGGTAACCTGTGTTACCTCCCAATACACATTATCCTTTTCGGGATTGTAACAGATCCAGTTTTTCCAATTTTCTTCCGGTTCAAAGCCCATTTTGTACGGGAATCCTGCTGCTTCATACACTTGTACTGTGGCAGCTGTTTCGTCATTACCCTTGTCACCGTCTTCTGCCAGTGCACTCCATACTTTTAGTTCATTAGCTCCCAGTTGACTAAAGTCAGCTTTCGTTTCAAAGGTATAATCTATTTTCTGACCTACGGATAGTGCCGCAATCACGCCGTCTATTACCACCCCATCATTCAACCGGTAATGAACAGGAATATTTTGCAAATCATCTTTACCGATGTTCATAAACGTAGCCGTAACGGTAACCGAATTGTTTTTCATCATGGCATTGGCATAAGGAGAAACGATTTTCTGCGCAACTACATCATTATAGGGATCACAGATTTCTATATTGCGCATCAATAGTTGTGAACCGGCAACGCTTGCTGTGAGTCCAAGAGAATATTTACCCAGTTCATTTACATCAATCGTAAAACCTCCTTTTGCCCATTCATACGGCGAAGCCAGCAGTCGCGCTGATGTACCTGTCGGTTCATACTTACTGTAATCGAAATTACCAAGAGAAGCAGTTACCGTGAAACTTTCCCCACACTGGTATTCAAAATTGATACGTACCTTTCCTTGGGGTAACGTAATACAATTACTTGCCAAAATAGCAGATTGCCCCATGTATGGAGAGTATAACCAGCAGTTTTGTACATTTTCCTCATCAGCCCCAAGCCATTTCCAATAAGCGTTCCGTCTACCTTCGGTTGCTGAACTGCGGAGATTTTCCTGTGCATTTTCTATTGTCATCTTATATGGATACTCCATAGAGGTAGTAATAACAACAGTAGCAGACAATGTATCATTAAATAGATTGGCATCGTTAGAAGCTTCTACCCACGTTTTAATAGTATAAACACTGTCTATATTTTGACGTGGCTCTGTAAATTTTATCTTTTCTGTGAATGAGCATTGCTTTTCTTCACCACTGCTCAATGCTTCATTTATATTTTGTATGACAATCGGATTCTTATCAACTTGATAGCATAGTTTATAAGCAGGTGAAGCTGCTCCCGTATTTTTTACCGTCACCTTCAATGCTTGTTCCAGCCTGCAGCCATTCTCGATTCCATCAATAGAAGAGAGAGCTACATCAGGAGATGGAGTTTGAGTCATCTTAATATTATCCAGATAAAGCTTGTTGGCTAAGAAACTACCTGTCGCATTCAGAGCATGTCCGAAATCCCAAAATGCAATATATACTTTCTGGCCTGCATATTTACTCATATCAATCGTATAATTGCCCCATGGCAAAACTCCTTTAGGAATAATGCTGAAAACGGTCTCTTTGAAACTGACCGAATCATTACCGGCGGTGGAGACCAGTACCTTTAGTTCGTAGGGGTTAACGTCTTTAAGGCCGTTATACGCACCGTTGGCTCCCAACATGAAACTCAAGTATTCATTGTTTCCTACTGTGATTTGCGGTGTAATTAGCCAATTGCTTGTCCATAATGCAGAGAGACCTGCACCTGAACTTGTAGACTGAGCAGCTTTTCCACCTTTATAACCGGTCACAAAGGTATTAATGTCCTTGTTATTCACCTGTTCCCATTTAGGGTAGCTGAGCAGGGAATATTCAATACAACGTGTTTCCCAACCTTTCGGTGGAAATTGATCACCCTCAAAATCCTCGTTCAACGATTGTGCGTACGTCGTGGCGACAACAATCAAAAGGAGATGCACAAATAGTAATACTTTTTTCATTTGAATTGTATTTGGAGATTAATAATTGTTATTTGACACACAGGAGCGCCATCTAACTTTCACGATAACAAAAAAGAAGATTTTTGATTTATTATCATAATATAATTCCCTGCATTGACTACTTTACTATTTCAAATCAAAAATAATGTACTACTGCATACTCTATTATTTAATTGATAAACAGACTCTTGCATTTCCTTTGTAAAACCTTCTTTTTTTGCTTTTTGTGAGAAAAAGCAACTATAACTTTAAAAAGAGCACGTCAAAATTGGTTAATATATAGCATATTATTATCTTTGTAATGGATATAAAATCAATTAGCATAATGCATAAGATTCTTATAATCGCTTTATCCATACTATGTATCGTTGAAAAGGTTTTTTCACAATCACCTATTCCTGCTAAAGGAATTGAGAATATATTAAACCAATCGAGAGAGTATGTTTCACAGCCTTATTTCACCGATACGATACTGGTAAAAAGAATCGATTCTTTAATGCATAGTACATACTCGGGAGAGGAAACTTTTAAAACGGTATTTCAGGTAGGATTGTCATTGTGCAATATAAACCGCAAAGAAGAAGCTGTAAAGTATCTGAGCTATTGTTTATCGGTGATAAAAGACGTATTTCCTGAGATACCCCGTAATTCACTTCCTACTTACATCCATATTATGAATCAGACAGGACTTTCTTATAATTATATGAGATTGACCGATCTGGCAATGAACTACTACACGAAAGCATTGGACATCGCCCAAAAAAATAACCTGAATGAAGAGGAGGCAATACTTTGTAATAATATTGCTTCTATATTTCAGACTCAAAAGAAATATGACGAATCGGATTCTTTATTCAAAAGAGCTATTATTATCAACGAAGAACTAAAAGTTCCTCAAAGACTGTTTGTTAATTACAATAACCTCTCTGTGAACTATGCCCATAAAAAAGATTATAATAAAGCACTTGAATATGCTTTCTTAGCTGTACATCAGCTGGATGCTGCCAGAGATTCCGATATGATCATACTGATGCAACGAAACATTGGCTCTATCTATTTGAAACAGAAAGAGCCCCGGATGGCATTGCAGTTGTTGAAGCAGGTAGAGGATTATCAGTTGAAGCATCATCAGGAATACTATTTGACAGGAACTTATCTGATAATGACCAATGTATATAATTTATTGGAACAAAAAGAGATGGTTGGTAGCTATTTGAAGAAAGCGCTCGCCCTGTCTGATGAATATAATAATGTATATGATAAAAAGGTATTGCTTGCCGAACTTTCTAAGTATTATGCAAATATAGGACAACATCGAACGGCTTTTGAAATGTTAAAACAGTCTATGGCATTAAAAGACTCCCTATATAACTCGGAAGAGGAAGAAAGAACGAGAAACTTATCGGGTGCTTATGATGAGGAACGCATGCTACAGGAAAAGTTGATTCGGATAGAGAACAACCACGCAGTTGTGATGCAGAAGGTATATATAATGGTGTTTTCCGGAGTAATACTTTTGGTTGTTATAGCCGTATGTACGATTTATTGGCTCAAAAAGCAGAAGAAAAAGACGAGAAGAGCATTGTGTGATTACGCCCGGCAGAAACGCGATCAGATGGAACGGCAAGAGGGAAAAATAATCTCTTTGCTGAATAACCTGGAACAGCTGAAGTTAGAATTGGAACAAAATGAACGCAAACAGATGTCCTACTCATTACAAGACACTAAGAACAAAGAGTTCATCGCACAACTAACCGATCGCCTGAAGCAATTGTTATTGGACATGAATCCTAAAGAAACACAAGTAAAAAAACAGATACGTGATATTATTTCGCAACTAAACCAGATTGACAGTAACAATATATTGCAAGATTTCCGGGATTCATTTGAAAGTATTCATCATCATTTCTATGAGAACTTAAACGAAGAATATCCTACTATTACAATGAAAGAAATGCGCTTGTGTGCCTTGCTACGATTAGGCTTGTCTACAAAGGAAATTGCCGATATTACTTTCAAAGAGGTACGAAGTGTAGAGTCTGCACGCAACCGCCTACGTAAAAAACTGCAAATCTCCCAAACGGAAGACTTGCAGAAGTTTTTGATGAATTTTTAAGCTATACACTTATTGGAATCTGACTATTCTACGGTAGCACCACCTTCACCTTTTATCCAGTTGGTGACTGTGGCACTGGAAGAAATTTCTTTCCGCATGAAAGTCAATGTAATATCATAAGATATGCCTGCCCGAAATTCATTACCAGTGGTTGAAGTTACTTTAGATACATTCAACTCTCCATGATTAGTGACAACTGTAAGGCTTAATTCAGCATCACCTGTAATTGGAGCAATCATTACAGACCCTCCTGCCCTTACCGCCTTATCCTTAGGGATGGGTACTCCATTCCCGGCAGTTGCATTTAAAGCATAAAGATTCTGAGTTTCGCTTACTGTTAATGTTCTACTCTTCAAATCGAATCCTACAGGTAGTTGAATACCGTTCAATTGAATCACACGGACATCATCCATATCATCTTCGGGTATGCTTTCGCCTTTTTGTATATAAAAAGTAAGCTGCGTAAGTGCATGGCTGAATGCCAGCGAAGGAGCAGCACTACTTTTGGTACCGAAAATTTCGTTAGAAACCAGTACATCTGTACTTCCGTCTGCCTCAATCTTACCAAAGGTATAAAGCTGTCCGGTTACTTTTCCAATGGGAGAGAATGCCTTCATAAAGGTTTTACCACCATCGGCAAGGTAATACTGTTCGTTTTTGAGAACAACAGCGGAACCTTTTGTCGGAGAAGCAATGATAGATTCCTTGGTATCGGTAGACCAGGAAGGAGAGGCATCGCTATAGGTGGTAGCATCTGAAGTAGTTTCCCAACCTAAAATAGTTGCAGAAAAGGGGGCGTTCTCACCAATTGCTGCACGTGACTGGGTTATCGTTCTTTGCACTTCTGCGCTAAGATGAATTTCTTTAGGGTAGGAATGAGACATAGCACTATCAGTCTCTGTATCTATGATTGTACAGCTTGCTAATAGTGCTATGATGGATATTAAGAAGGGGGTCTTAATCATTCGATAATTATCCAACAGTACCAGAACCAGAACCGGTAGCCCATTCAGTAACAGAAGCACTAGTAGAAATCTCATCTCTAAATGTAAGAGTTACAGTATATGCAACGCCTTTACCATCAGCATGTTCCGCTACTGAAGATAGAGTTACCTCAACACTGGAATATGTTTTCTTATTTGTTACCACCTTAATATTAAATTTTCCACTAATAGGTTTTACCATTACAGCAGTACTAGCTGTTTCTTCAGTAGTAGTAATAGCATCGGTGAAAATAATAGGTACCTCCACCTCTTGTGCTGTCCCAAAAAGAACTTCATTAGTACCAAGATTTATCTTTTCCGGAACACTCATACCCAATAAATGAATAGAGGTCAATTTTACATCATTTGCTAATCCAACTCCGGCCTTTACTTTAAAAATCAATTTCGTTAATGGATGGGCAAAGGTCAAAGCACCAGCAGGTGTCGTTTTATCACCATATACGGCAGCAGTAGTCATCAAAATATCGACTGAACCATCTTTTTTATCTAAAGCATAAGTAGAAGTTTGAGCTTCTTGAGTAGCAGTTGCTCCATCTACATAGAAAGCTTTCATATAAGTTTTATAGCCATCTTCTGTACTATAGTACTTTCCTGGTACAGTTATAGAAGGTGTATTACCAGAAGTGTTTATATCACTGGACGTTGCATTCCATGAGGGTTCTGTTGCGAATTCAGTCATTTCAGTATTACTTTCCCAGCCTAATACAATAGCTTTAAATTTGTTACCATCTTCTATAGCAGCCCGCGTTACCCCAGTTGTTGTTTCCACTCCTGCGCTCAATTGAATCGCTACCGGTTCCCCATTATCAACTGCATCTATGCCCTCTACTTCTGTGTTTGAACAACTTGCCATCATTCCTAATGCCAATGCTGAAAAGATAAATGTCTTCATACTTTTTGTCTTTAAAAGTTTATATTATTGTTTTATTTGTTTCTTATATCACACTTCCATTTCCTGTTTCTATCACCCAGCTAATTACTGTAGCAGTCATACCTATTTTCAATAAGTTGAATGTCACCTCTGCAGGTGCTTCGGTTTGTACTTCTTTTATAACCTGAGTGATATCTGTCGTTATTGTTTCTTTTTCTTCATTCTCATATGTAAAACTCATTTCCAAGATAGTCTTTCCTTCTACACCAGCTCTTGTAGTACTGATTTCATGCAGGAGAGGCAATAACATTTTTCCTTCAAAACAGACTCTGTCTTCCTTGTATACCGGTATCAAATCATGGTAGTACTCGGAAGTAGAGTAAGCAGCAGTTTCCATAGTGAACAACTTCAACGAATTGATCATCCCGATAAGATGTGCCTCAGCCTGTTTCACTTTCTTACTTGTTGGCATCTCAAAACAGGCTTTCAATACCAAAGGATGAGGTGAGAGCACTACTAACGGCCCGTTCGTCTCGGTGACATTAAATTCTGCCACAGAAGAAAACATCATTTCCGGATGCATTACATCACCGTTCACTCCCGGCTCTAATAACTCTATCGCTGCATCTTCCGCCACATCCATATTACTGAACTTCACATTGGGATCTGCTTTGTCCATACTAAGCAACAGCAGTTTATATTTACCAGACAACAAATCATTGATATAAACATCATCGCCAACTTCTCTTGAAAAAGGTTTCAAAGAACGACTTTCCGGATAAAACACCAACCATTCTCCTTCCGGCTTACTATATTTCCCCCAATTGACTTTGACATGAACCGTACCATCGGGTACTCTCTCAACGTCATCCTCAATAGGACGAAAAGAACAAGATGAAAGCAACAGGATTATTCCTTCACACAGTACAAAACACAGCACTTTCCATGAAGAAGATTTTCTTACTTTTTCCATCTTCTGTTTCTTTTGATGCAACAAATATAGAAGATGAAAATAAACTAAAACAATACTTAGATAACTATTTTAGGGCACTGGAAGGGTTCGTGAAACGATTGGAAGTTTTTTGCAAGTTTGGGGGTTCTCTATTCGCGAGACTTCTATCGTTTTACACTAATAAGCCACACTAAAGAACATTTTACTTTTGTAGGTCCGATGTAAACAATACGGCGCGTGTCTTTCCAAGTTAGTTCTCCCTGGTCCGAAAGGTAGGTGTGAAAGTCAGTAGTCAGACAGCCTACCCCCAAGCTGAACTCCAACGAAAAATGGCGGCCTATGCGCCGGGTATATCCATAACTAAGACCACCGGCAGCATAATACTTTCCCCGATAACCTGTTGTTTCGCCAAACTGAAAGTCATAATTACCGCCTTCGGCGTACAATCCGAAGAAATGGCCGATCAAGGGATCACGCGTGCGACGATTGCCTAACCAACAACGTCCTTCAATGCCACCGGATACTAACTGATAGCAGAAATTACGCTCATTATTCAACCACCAAGGGCATTTGTATTCGGCATTCACTGACCAACGACGTCCCAAGGGTATCTCCAACTCAAGATTCGGGGCTAAAGCAATGTCATAAAGCAGATTGTTTTTGAATGCGAGAATCGTCTTTCGCCGCTTCGGAGTAATTAAAACCGATCCGGCGTCCTCCGGTTCTATAGATTCTGTCAGAAGAGCCGGAGACTGTTGTCCGACAGTCGATGCAAAGCCGGATACAGGTTCTACCCCGTTCAACGGAGCTACCAAATCGGCATAATTCCAGCTCACCTGTATCTCCGTCCGGTGTAAGCGAGGTAAAAGCGATTCCTGAATATACGTATAGGGTTTCTGGCCGTTAAGATATTGCAAAAGCTTTTCACACTTTGCCGGATCATAATGATGATAATCTATCAGACGCAACACATCTTCCTGATCAGGAACTCCCGGATCGGACGCTATCAAAGTACGCCAATCCATCCAATCTGTCTCTTTACGACAGAGTACAAACTTAGTATGCAGACGGGGATAACGTTCGTTTATATAATCTCTCACTGCCTCGGCACGCCGTGCAGCCAACCAGGCATTGAATTTCAGACTGCCTTCCGGCACTATCAATGAAGTTATTATCAAAGAATCGGGATGTGCCGTTTCCAAAGAATCAGCCAAAAGAGCATCAAGGGTAGCAATCGTTTCACTATTATCCAGATAATCCGGATCTATCTCATCTTGATTGAAAGAGAAATAAATATAACTACTTCTTACCGTATCCTTCTTTACAATAGGACGAGTGCCCTGAGCATAGTTTGCCCCGGGTATCATAAGAAGTAATCCTAAAATAGATATGATGCAGATACGGCTTTTCATAACAACACATTAAACAGGTAGCAAATATAGAAAAGAGATTCCAGAATAAAGCAGAATCAATACTAAATCTGAGAAAGAATGTCTCATACAGTGAAATGATTGACAGATATTTGCAACTCCGGAGTACTTCCCACACGGGGAGATATGACAGGCGATGCTGATTATTGCAATGCAGGTCAGCACTCATTTTCACAGCAGGCAGAGGGATGGCAGCAACAATCGTCGTCCATTCTGCGAAAATCCGCATAAGCCCGTGTTTCATCTGATGATAACAGCATTTGTCATTACTGCCTCTGCCTTCCCCGGTATGGATAAAACCTTATCTCGTAGAGTAACGTATGGTTCTCCGGTATGCAACGTTGTTTTACATGTACATGTTTCACTGCTCGACATGCACATGTCGTACTGCTCCACATGTGCATGTCGTACTGCTTTACATGTACATGTAAAACACAGTTGCATACTGACCAACGGCTTGTTGCTTCCTGACTCAAACAACGAGCCATACCGGGGAATAGTAACGAGGCTACTCCTAAGCACTTCCTGCGCGAAAAAGTATACCGGATGTTATATCAGAATCGTACAATTTTATATACCGGACGATCTCTGACACCCCCTTTTAAATAGGGTTGTGTACGATAACAGTGAAAAACCGTGAAAGAATTTAAAAGAGAACCAATATTGAAAGAAATATTTGGAGGAATAGAGTGGAAGCCTTACATTTGTACTGTGATTTTTTTCATAGTATTAGATTTAAGGTTAACAAAGGTTGGAGCAAGGCGTTGCTCCTTTTTTTATGCCTATCATTAAAGTAACTGATACATTCCGCCTGCCAATATCCGTATCACCCCTTTCATTTCAAGTTCAAACAAGATAGCATTCATTTTATGTACAGCAATATCGGCTTCAACTACCAATGTATTGATCTGTAAAGCCCCCTGTGCTTGCAGAAGAGAGACAATCCGCTGCTCTTCTTCTGATAATTCCGGGAAGAGATTCCGCTGAACATTCTCCGCTTTCCGGGACTGTGAAGAAGCATCCCAGCACATGGCTTTCACAAAATCTTCGGCAGACAAAAGAAGAGCTGCTTTATTGTCACGAATCAGTTGATTACAGCCGATAGAAGAAGCATCCATCGTACGTCCGGGAAAAGCAAAACAGTCGCGATGATAACTTTCGGCAATATCGGCAGTGATCAGTGAACCGCCTTTAGCAGCAGACTCCACGACGATCGTAGCATCTGCCATACCTGCTACAATACGGTTACGGCTTATAAAGTTATGTTTATCGGGATTGGTCCCGGTGAGAAATTCGGTCAGTAAACCACCTTGCTGCAACATGTCAACAGCAGTTTTCCGATGGACGGAAGGATAAATACGATCAAGCCCATGCGCCAATACGCCAATGGTAGGAAGGCTGTTGGCAAGGGCCGCACGGTGTGCATGAATATCAATACCATAAGCCAGCCCACTTACAACAAGTACCTCCGGACAGAGGATTTTCAAATCGCGGAGAAAAGAAGCACAAAGCTGTTTACCATACTCAGTAGCGTTGCGGGTACCTACCATATTAATAATGCGAAGCGCATTCAAATCGGCATTTCCTTTGAAAAAAAGAACAATAGGGGCATCATCACATTCGCGAAGACGGGAAGGGTAACGTTCATCGGCCAAAGTAAGACATTGAATATGGTTCTTCTCCGCAAATTCATACTCTTCTCCGGCACGTACCAATGCTTGTGGGCAATCCAATGCCTCCACCACACGGTTGTTCACTCCCGGCAGACGTTCGGGAAGTTCCTGCCGGAAACGAAAAACATCAGCAGCACTTCCAATGCCATCCACCAACTTCTTTGCCCAGATATGTCCAATGCCCGGAACCTGCGTCAGGGCAATGCTACAAATGCACTCTTCGCGACTACTCATTGCAAATAGGGCGCAAAGACGCTGTCAAACAGTTCACTATCACTCAAACGCCCGTTAACGACACATACGGTTTCAACGGTTGACTTCACTACCACTTTGCCATCACTCTTCCGGAAGATATCCTGATAGAACACATACTTGATACCTTCTTTTTTCATATAGAGTTTGGAAACAAATTCATCTCCACTCTTCAATGGAGTTTTAAAAGCCATATTGATACGGGCAACAACCGGATCAACTCCCTGCTCATGCAATGCAGCAAAGCTGACACCCACAGAAGAAAGGAACTCATGACGCGTATGCTCCAGATAGTGTTGATAATTGGCATTGTTGACAATGCCCTGCAGGTCGCATTCATAATCGCGTACCTTCATCTCCAGCTCGTAAATATAATTCATGGTTGTAATGTTATAAAGTGATAGGGTTGTAAAGTGATAACTCTCCTTACAACCCGCCTTTAAACTTTTTCAGTTCATCCACAGAAACCAGTTTGTAGAGCTTGTCACTCGGACGTATCTTATCGAGTTTCATGGAGAAACGTTCTCCCTTCTTTACGTTTTGTACCGGTTCAAGATCAACACGTGCCTCTTCGAGGGTAGCAAACAAAGCTCCGGTAGTCGGTCCGGTTACCAATAACTTATCGCCCACATTCAATTCGGCTGCTTCTACAAGAAACTCGGCAACACCGATATTACTAAAATAACGGACTCCTTTGCCTACGTAGATCTTACGTTCTGTAGCTGCCGAACCATAGTTCTTAGTCCACTCTCCCAAACGCTGTCCCAAATAGTATCCATCCCAGAAGCCACGATTGAACACACTCTTCAGGCGTTCGTCCCAGGCAGCCACTTTCTCGTCAGTGAAAGTATCGTCCAGATAAGCCTTGATAGCCTCTTTATAACACTCCACCACGGTACGCACATACTCAGGACCGCGGGCACGGCCTTCTATCTTGAACACCCGTACACCGGCATCCATCATCTTATTCATAAAATGAATCGTCTTCAGGTCTTTGGGTGACATTATATACTGATTGTCGACGTCCAGCTCCACATCCGTCTCTTTATCCCGCACCGTATAAGAACGGCGACACACCTGCATACAGGCACCACGATTGGCAGAACTGTTCATCTCATGCAACGAAAGATAACACTTACCGGAGACAGCCATGCACAAAGCACCGTGACAGAACATTTCAATACGAATCTGTTCGCCCGAAGGGCCACATATATTCTCTTCTACGATATGACGATAGATCTCCGCCACCTGCTCCAAATTCAATTCGCGGGCAAGCACTACCACATCGGCAAACTGGGCATAGAATCTCAAAGCCTCTATATTGGATATATTCAGCTGGGTAGAAAGATGTACCTCCTGCCCGATCCGGCGGGCATAACTCATCACCGCCACATCGGCAGCGATCACAGCCGAAATACCGGCTTCTTTCGCCGCGTCAACGATAGTGCGCATCAACTCCAGATCGTTATCATAAATAATTGTATTTACCGTCAGATAACTCTTCATCCCATGTTCATCACAGGTCCGGGCTATTTCGCGCAGATCGTCAATGGTAAACGTATTGGCCGAACGGGCACGCATATTCAAATTTGCAATACCAAAATAAATAGAGTCGGCACCTCCCTGAATGGCTGCTGCAAGTGATTCACGGGAACCAACAGGAGCCATTATCTCGAAATCATTCAAACTAAAACTCATACACTTTTTATTATATAGAAAGCTTATTATCTCCCCGGTCTTCCCCGAGTTTTTTCTCATAATTCAATCAGTTAAATAAATCAAGAAGTACAAAGGTAGGCTTTTTTCCGTATTTTTGTAGCGATAATGAAAGTTACTTCAATCACAAATCGTAAAATTAAGTAAACCGTAAATGAAAATAGGCCACATAGATTTGGGCGAACGCCCTGTATTCCTTGCCCCGATGGAGGATGTGACAGATCCTGCCTTCCGTTTGATGTGTAAAAAGTTCGGAGCCGATATGGTGTATACGGAGTTTGTTTCGAGCGATGCACTGATACGCTCCGTCAACAAGACTACGCAGAAACTTTCTATCTGCGACGAAGAGCGTCCTGTTGCCATACAGATATACGGAAAAGATACCGAAGCTATGGTAGGAGCAGCACGGATTGTAGAAGAGGCACAACCTGATATACTGGATATCAATTTCGGGTGTCCCGTAAAAAAGGTGGCCGGTAAGGGCGCCGGAGCAGGAATGTTGCAGAATATCCCAAAGATGCTGGAGATCACCCGCGCCGTAGTAGATGCCGTAAAGATACCTGTTACAGTAAAAACCCGCCTGGGTTGGGATGCCGACCACAAAATCATTGTAGATCTGGCAGAACAACTACAGGACTGTGGTATTGCCGCACTCGCCATTCACGGACGTACCCGGGCACAAATGTATACCGGTGAGGCAGACTGGACTCTTATTGGCGAAGTGAAAAACAATCCCCGCATGCATATTCCGATCATCGGTAACGGAGACGTAACCTCGGCAGCAACTGCCAAAGCATGTTTCGACCGTTACGGAGTAGATGCCATCATGATTGGCCGGGGCAGTATCGGGCGCCCCTGGATCTTCCGCGAGGTGAAACACTATCTGGAAACAGGAACCGAACTTCCTCCCGAAACCTTTGAATGGTATCTGAATGTGCTTCGCGAAGAAGTGCTCAACAGCGTAGCCCGCCTGGACGAACGCCGGGGAATCATTCACATACGCCGTCACCTGGCTGCAACTCCCCTGTTCAAAGGTATTCCTAATTTCCGGGAAACCCGCATTGCTATGCTAAGAACAGAGTCGGTAGAAGAATTATTCCGAATATTCGACAAAATAAAACCGGACGGTGAATAAAAAAGAGATTGGCTTTAGTGGATTTATCATAAAAAAGTTATTACTTTTGCGGAAATATAGATTCTATTTATAAAGTAACAAACAATATGAGAAAACCGCTACTCTTTTTTATTTTATTACTGTTCACCTCTCCGTTGCTCCGTGCGCAATCTGTAGAAGAAATACAGAATAGCAAGGAATATATTTGGGGAACCGGCAATGCCTCTACGCTCAAAAAAGCCGATAACGAAGCGTTGGCGGCATTAATAAGCCAGATATCTACCAATGTATCCAGCCAGTTCAGCCAACTGACGGAAGGAGGTACAGACGGAGACAAAGCAACCGTAGACGAAACATTCAAATCGGTCATCAACACCTATTCACGTGCAACACTGAACAATACCCGGCGTATCGTAATACAGAACGAACCGGAAGCTGCGGTAATGCGCTACATTAAAGTCAGCGAGATACAACGTATCTTCGAGGGGCGTAAAACAAAATTGCTCGACTTTACTCAAGAAGCGATAAAAGCTGAGAAAAAAGCACAGGTAGCTGATGCCTTACGCTATTATTACTGGGCACTGACCCTACTGCAAAGCTATCCTGACGGGAATTTTCTCACAATGAAAGACGAAGAAGGGAAAGATCAGCTATTGTGTAATTGGATTCCCAAACAGATGAATGCTATCTTCTCTCATCTGGAGGTTTCCATAAACGACGTCCACATCGATGGTGACCTGAAAACAATCGATCTGAAAGTGCTCTACAAAGGTCAACCTGCCCGCAACTACGATTATACCTACTTTGACGGACGAGACTGGTCGAATATCTTCTCAGCAAAAGACGGACTGGGAATTATCGAAATGCCTGCCGTTGCCAATGCCAAAGGAATGCAGATAAAAACGGAGTATATGTTTGAAGGCGAGTCTAATATCGACAATGAACTGGCCGAAGTCATGCAGTCAGTCAATCCGATCCCCATGCGCAACTGCTATCTGAAACTAACAGGTGAGGAGCCTAAACCAGGAGAAACTCCGGCAGCAACAACATTGCTGGCAGCTTCCGGCGATAGCGCCAAACAAACAGAATCCGCCATGCATTATCTGGCTAACGAAGAAGTTACTGTCTATCAGAGCACAATGAAAGAGGTAGAAAACGCCATCCGCTCCAAAAACTACGCCAATATACAATCTATTTGTACCCCGGAAGGTTTCACTATGTTCAACCAACTGATTAAATACGGCAATGCCAAAATAGTGAAGGAACCGGATCTAAAATATCTGGAATGCAATGGTGAGATAACCTGCCGTAGTCTCCCTATGAGCTTCAGCTTCAATGGTAATCGCCGCACATTCGTTGAAGATATCGTATTTACCATGACCCAAGAAGGTAAAATAGACGCTATCTCCTTCGGACTGAACAAACCGGCTGTTGATGATATTATGAATCAGACTTCCTGGGGAGACGATGTACGTAAAGTATTGATCAACTTCCTTGAAAGTTATAAAACAGCCTATGCATTAAAACGCTATGACTACATCAACAGTATATTCTCGGATGATGCTCTGATTATCACCGGTTCGGTGCTGAAACACAAAGTAGTAAATGAGGGGCAACCGATGAGCAAAGAGGCTGTAAAATATACCCGTCAGACAAAGAGTGAATTCATGAAAAGACTGAAACACATCTTTGCCGGAAACGAATATATCAATCTTCGCTTTGCTGACAATCAGGTACGCAAATCGGGAGTAGGAGGCGAAATCTATGGCATTCAGATCAAGCAGGACTACTTCTCGTCCAGTTATGGCGATACAGGTTATCTCTTTCTAATGGTGGACCTCAATAACCCCAAAGAACCTGTTATTCATGTACGTACCTGGCAACCGGAGAAAGATCCGGATTTCGGGCTGATAGATTTAAGTCACTTCTGATTTTCACCACAGAGGACATAGAGGGCACAGAGTAATTGTCTAATTGATTTTAAAAGATTTAAAACTCTGTGCCCTCTGTGTCCTCTGTGGTGAAATACATTCAAAACCGTACAGCAAGAAATCAATTTCACCGATAGCCATCGCACTAGAAAAGTTTTGTCACGGAAAACCGTTACAAAACGACTACATATAAGTTAAAAATCAAACTTATCCGATCATTTTATTTGATAAAAAGAGGTTCATTTATAAACATTAATTATATTTGTTCGAAAAATACATTAATCCTAAATTACAGAAACAAACATGTCAAATAGCACTACTAAACGTCTGTTGCTACTATTTACCATTCTTCTATTTATTTGCCCGGCCATCCCTGTGCTTGCGCAACAAGGAAAAATCAACGTAGCATCTTTCCAACGTATGGAAAGCGACATTACTGCCCGCGTCACAGCTCCCAAACGGGACCAAAACGGTGAAGTCTGTGCACTTATCCGTATCGTGACCAATGTAAAAGACCTTATGTTTGAACCGGACGCCCTGGGAATCACGGCACGTGAAAACAAAACAGGAGAAATCTGGTTGTACGTCCCACGAGGTGCCCGCCGTATCTCCATTTTACATGACGAACTCGGTATTATGCGAAACTACTTCTATCCGGACATCATCGAAAAAGCCACCGTATACGAAATGGTGCTCAACACCGGTGATCGGGAAGATAAGCCTGTAGTTGAAAACAACATGCAGCTCATCGTAGTACGCCCCGAACCTGCTACCGCCAATATTTATATTGACGATGAACAGGTGCCGGTTGAGAATGGTCTGTTCAACGCTACCATGCCCAAAGGAGATCATACGTATCGTGTAGAAGCTCCGATGTACCAACCCGAAGCAGGTGTTATTTCCTTAGGGAGCAGCCCGGTAACCAAAAGTGTAGTGCTGAAACCCAAGTTCGGCTATATGGAGATATTCTCCCTGCCCGAACAGGATGCCAAAGTTTACATAGACACAGTTCTCGTAGGTACAACCCCTTACCGCAGTGATCGCATGGCTATCAAAGAGTATAAAGTACGCATCGAAAAGGAAACTTATTTCCCTATAGACACTGTACTGACTGTAGCTGCGGGCGAAACGGTACGTCCCACTTTCCGGATGATATCTACTATCAAGCCAAAAATCCCAATGAATACACTTGTCTTGCTGCAGGCCGGATACAACCCGAACTCTACTACCTTTGGCGCTATGTTAGGATTTGGTAAAAACAAGAACGGCTTCTACATCGGTTTCCGTAGCGACTTTAGTTCGGCAGGGAGCGACTTGGAATGCAACGAAAATGGCACAATAGGTGACGGAAGTATACCTCCGTTCTATAAAGAAGGAGTCACCCACCAATCGCGTATGTCAGTTACCGCCGGATATTTCCGTCGCCTCAACAAGACGATCTACCTTTATGCAGGAGCCGGATACGGCAGCCGTACTCTATCTTATGAACTGGATGAACGGGCTGAGGATGAAAGTGGAAAAAGCCTTGAGGGGATACAGGTAAAGGATACAAGTAAATCTCCCACCGGAGTAGCCTTCGAGTTAGGTGGTATTCTGCGTTTCAACAAATTCCTGATCTCTGCGGGGTATCACACAGTAAATGCCAAATATCACGAAATAAGTGCCGGTATCGGTATGATATTCTAACCCCAAAACGTAAAATGAGATGAAGAAATTCCTATATATAATAATGTGTGGGGTGCTACTCTTGTCAGGCTGCGAAGAAGACAACGAGCCGTTGGCATATCCGCCTACGCTTGCCAGTGGTAGCGTGACGGAAATGACAAGGGTGCAAGCCGTTCTTTCAGGAGCAGCCATCCCCCATCCGTCCAGCATCGTGAAATGCGATATCGGCTTTATGGTTGCCACCTCAGACAACATGGCCGATGCAGAATCCTTTGTTGGCACAGAAGAATCTGACGGCAGTAATCAATACCGGGCAACAGCTACAGGATTAAAACCGGGTACCCAGTATTACTTTTGTATTTATGCTAAAAGCGGCAATACACTGGTAAAAGGCCCGGTACAGTCATTCACTACAGAAGAAAGCATTGCTCCTATTGTAAGCGTACCAACCGTTATCAGTAAAGATGAGACTACCCTGACACTTAGTAGCCAGGTGACCGATGACGGTGACGATACTCCGACCATTCGTGGGTTTGCTTATAAAATATATATTGAAGGCGACCCCGACCCGACCAAGAGCGATAACGTAGTATTGGGTTCCCTCACGGCAACACGTGGAAAAGAGGATCCTTTCACTGGTACTGCTATCAATCTGCAATCCAATACAACCTATGCCATACGGGCATATGCCACCAATAAAACCGGAACCGGATATAGTCAGGTCATTACATTGAAAACGGATGAACTAATGACCCCTATTGTTACAATCGCTTCGCCCAATCCGGATAAACTGACTTCCTATACACTGGAGGTAACAGGAACCGTCACTGACGAACGGGGGTATCCGGTTCAAGAACGCGGCTTTTGCTGGAGTGCGGAAAATCGTCTGCCTGTAGTGATTGAAAACGGGCAAAATCAGGTAACAGCTGATGCAACCAGTACCTTTACCAAGGTAGTGACCGGATTGAATTCCAAAACGAAATACTACCTCCGCGCCTATGCTACCAATGAAAAAGGAACCGGTTACAGTTCTCCGATAGAATTTACCACTGTCGAAGAGCAGACTGCTTCACTGACGAAAATGATTGTATCGGATATTACTTCCGAATCGGCGGTACTCTCGGCTCTGGTAGCAACGGGAATAGGTGCAGAAATCAGAGAAAAAGGATTCTGCTATAGTAAGGAACATAACCCTACCAAGGCAGATAATCCGCAACCTTTCAACGGAGAAAGTAACCAAATGCAAACCAGACTTACCGCATTGGAAGAAGGCGTCACTTACTATGCCCGTGCTTATGCCACTACACGCGATGACACATTCTACAGTAATGAAGTAGAATTCACTACCAGTGCATTACTTGTGCCCGAGATTGGTAATCCTGTCTTCAAGAATGTCACGGAAACTTCGGCAACCATCACTGCCGTTATCATTTCTAATGGGGGAAGTGAAGTGCAGGAACGGGGAATCTACTATAGTCTGACCAATCAAAACCCGGAACAAGGAGGGGCAAATGTACAAACGGCTTTATCCGAGAGTGCAGATCTTGGTAAAATAACGGTTAATCTTACCGGACTGACCGGCGGGCAGAGATATTATGTGAAAGCCTTTGCGCGTAACAGTAAAGGAATCGGATATTGCAGCGCACCTGCCACTCTACTGACTGCAGCAAATACGGCACCCAAAGTGAGTAGTTTGACAGTAATGAACATTCAGGACGATAATGCCAAAGCCAAAGCATTCGTTTCCGATGCGGGAGGAAGCGGTTTAACCATTACCGAGCGAGGGTTTGTATGGAGTAATAATGGAATAACACCTACCCTGGAAAACAATACAGGTAAAGCCGTCGCATCAGGAAGTGCAGATAGTTTTGAAGCATTATTAAACGAACTGAATCCCAGCACCTCCTATATAGTACGTGCATATGCCAAAAACAATAAAGTGCAGGAAGCCGGATATAGTCAGCCCATCAACTTTATGACAGGACAAACCTATGCACCTACTTTGACAGAAGGAAAAAGAGAATTAGTCAAATTCGATCGGATCACCATTAGTGCTGTTATTGCCAATGACGGAGGAGCTACCGTTACCGATTATGGTATCTGCTGGGCACCTGCCGGTGAAACTCCGAACATTAAAGGGAATCATGTTAAAGGGATAATGACAGGAAATACCTTCACCGCAACAGCTACAGGACTTACACATAGTACCTCTTACAGCGTAGCTGCGTATGCCAAGAATAAAGACCGGAATGGAGTTAGTTATATTCCCTTTGGTGATATAACGACTACTGCATTACCTCCCCAACCGGGCGATAACCCTACACCAGATGATCCAATTCTTGGTAAAAAACCATCAATGAACGGTGTGTATAATTCGGGAACATTCCCTACAAAATTAGTTATTACTTCCGGTATTAGTGACAAAGGGAGTGCAGCAGTTACAGCCCAAGGCTTTATTTGGAGTGCTACCGAACAAAATCCTGAAATAGGGAAAGCAGGATGTACCAATGTATCCATCACTCCAGGAGGAGAACTGAAAACTGTTCTCACCGGACTGACACCGGGCACTACTTACTATATACGCTCCTATGCCACCAACGATGTAGGTACAGGATATAGTAACACAGCCTGGCTGACTACCGAACCGGGAGACAAAGTAGAACCCGGAGAAGGAGATAATCCCACACCGGAACCAATTGATAACAAATAAAAATATCCAGATATGAAACGAATCAGTATCTATTTTATCATGCTTGTAGCTGCATTCAGCCTCAGCATAGGCGTACAAGCCAAAACAATAACAGTAACAACAGCAGGAACGCTCTCATCGTATCTGTCTTCTGAAGAGACACAAACCGTTACAGAACTTATTATCAGCGGCCCACTGAACGGTACAGACATTGCATTAATACGTACTACCGCAGGAAATCTGGAAAGACTCGATCTGACCAATGCAACCATTGTAGAAGGAGGTACTCCATATACCTCATATAATGGACAGGATTATATGACTCAGAATAATATAGTTGGCAGCTATATGTTTCGGGGAATGGTCAATCTGATAGATTTAAAATTTCCTAAGAACGTTGTAGGGTTAGGAAGTTATACTAAAGACGGATCTTATTCTACATGGAGCGGATATAGCGTATCCAACTGTCCGTCATTGGAAACCGTTACACTTCCAAGTACATTGCTATGGATCGGAGAATACTCATTCGATGCATGCAGTCGTTTGAAAGAAATCATTATTCCGGAAGGAGTCAAAATAATGGGGCAATATACTTTCAAGGGCTGTCAATCATTAAAAAAAGCCTCCTTACCAAGTACACTAACAGATAGTTTCACCTATGATGGATGTACTTTCGCCAGTCAATATAATAGTGGTAGCAACTTTGCTGACTGTACTAATCTGGAAGAAGTCATCTTGCCGGAAGGTCTTACCTTATTGTATTCATATATGTTTTCCGGTGCAACTTCTATTAAGCATATTACATTGCCCACTACACTAAAAGTAATAAACAGCGCTTTCAATGGATGTAGTGGTCTTTTAGAATTAGAACTTCCAAATGGATTAACTCAATTAGGAAATATGTACGGTTGTAGCTCATTGAAATCATTGGTTATCCCCGAAAGTGTAACTGAAGTAGGTTCTTTGGGGAGCTGTACACAATTGGAATCAATTACACTCCCCTCTGGATTAACAGGATGGTTGCCCGACTTCAATGGCTGTAGCAACCTAAAAAGTATTACTATACCGGATAATGTAATTGGAATTGATAGACGAAATTTCATCGGATGTAACTCGTTAAAAACAGTCAATATCTCCGCCTCATCAAAACTTGAAGAAATTAAAGAGGAAGCTTTTCAAGGGTCCTCTATTACTGAAATTCATTTACCGGAATCTGTTAAAAAGTTAGGACGTTATGCTTTCGCATACTGTACACAACTGACACATGTAACTCTCCCTAAAAATAACACTGCTTTCCAAATGGAAAATTTTGTATTTACAGGTTGTTCTGCTCTGGAAAACATCAATCTGCCTACTTCTTTAACCTCTATCCCTCAAGATGCCTTTAGTAATTGTACATCATTAAAAGAAGTCACTCTCCCGGGAGCACTTACAGAACTTGGACATCAAGCTTTTAAAGGATGTACACAACTCACTAAAATAACGATTCCCGGAACCATTACTTCATTTTACAGTTCCGTATTCGCCAATTCTGGACTCACAGAAGTAACAATTAACAATGGTATACGAGAAATTGGGGAAAATGCTTTTGAAAATACCCCCCTCACCAGTATTACATTTCCTAAAACCATTACACGTATCAGTGGACTTGGAAACAGTAATATCACTAACATTCATTTTGCAGAAGGTGCAGAACCTACAGAAATTGCGGAAAATGCATTTTATGGATGTAAAATTGCCACTTTTAATATCCCTGCAAGTGTAACAACCATAAAAGAGGGAGCTTTTCAATACAGTAGTATTCAGGAAATCACAATCCCCGAAACAGTAACTACCATAGAAGATCGTTGCTTTAATAACTGTAACGAACTTACCAAAGTTACTCTCCCTACCAATATGACCGAATTACCAAATAGCATGTTTTGGAGCTGTTCCAAACTAAAAACAATTCAATTACCATCTAAATTGGAAAAAATAGGGAGCCATGCATTTCGTGACAGTGGAATCAATGCAATGCAACTCCCACAGAACTTAAAAGTAATAGAATACTGGGCCTTTAACGGATGTACTCAACTGAAAAGTATTACTCTTCCTCCTCATCTGGAAAAGATAGGAGAACGAGCTTTTGAAAGTACCTCTATCAATAATATTGAAATACCGGCTACCGTAACAGAGATTGGAGAAAGAGCTTTCCGGTGTTATAATTCATCTGAAGGATCCTACAAATCCTACTTAAATACCGTAGTATGGAACCCCAGTTGGGAAGTTCCTTATAATGTATTCTCTGCAGCGACCTACCTCTACATTCCTGAAAATGGAAGTGTAGCATCCAATGCAGAATACAATTTCACCTACATCTTCCGGGGAGGTGTTACCGACCAAATGGAGATCAAAACAGATGGAAACCAATTCAGCATTGCCAAAGAGTTAAAAGCAAAGAAAGTGTATTACTACAAAAACTTCAATACAGAGAGTGGGTACAATTCACCAGCTGGCTGGAAAACCATCGTATTACCGTTTGATGTTGATCAATTTACGTATACGCGGTACTCTACCGAACCCGACGCTACCGGAACCCCACTGGCACCTTTCGGCAATACCCTTTTAGAAACGGATGACACAGCCCTGCCATTCTGGTTATACGAACTTACTCCAACCGGATATGTCTCAGCCACTTCAATACAGGCCAATAAACCTTACCTCATTTGTATGCCTAACAACCGGGCCTATCCGGAAGCCAATAATATTACCGGTAATGTTCGTTTCTCTGCAGAAAATGGCGCAGGTGTTCTACTTGCTCCTACCGAAAGTGCCCTACAATCGTCAGAGGGTGCCAACTACAGTCTTGTACCAACTTATGCTACAGTTGAAAAAAGCGAACAGGTATATTCTTTAAATGAAACAAGTTCATACTTTGATGGTAACAAAGACTATCCCGCCGGTAGTGTATTTATCCGTAATTATGCCGACGTAGCCCCCTTCCAGGCCTATGTACAGACCAAAGCCGCTCCTGCATCCGCTCCACGGCTATACAGCATTGGTGGCGATGGAGGCAGCATCACCGGTATCGGAAGCATGATCCTGACCCCGGACCAAGCCACCCGGACATACAGCACAAACGGCATTCTCTATATCGAAAGTAATGCTGTCCGCACCATTCCTATTTATGATGCCAGCGGACGTACCATACGAGTGATCGAAGCTCAGGAAGGCCGCAACGAAGTGAACGGACTGGCAGAGGGCATCTACTTCCTTGAAGGACAAAAAGTAATGGTAAAAAAATAACGAAGTATCAACATGATTCAAAAACATCAGATACAAATAATCAGGTACCTGCTCCTTACCCTCATCCTGCTTTTACCGGCAGGATGTGATAAGGACGAGGAACCGATGATATATGCGCCTACACTGGTGACAAACAATGCTACCGGACTGACGCGATATGATGCGGTACTGACAGGTTCGGCCATTGAAAACCCAAAGAGCGTGGGAAAATGCAAGATAGGATTTCTCTATGCCGAATCGAGTTCGATGAACAATGCAAAGGAGGTAGAAGCCCAGGCCGAAGACAAAAACCAGTACACTGTAACACTGGAAGGCCTGTCTATCGGAAAAACTTATTACTACTGCATTTATGCCAGTACCGGATACAGCAAAGTGAAAGGAAATGTGATAAGCTTTAGTACACTCGCCAGTGAAGCACCTACTCTCAATGTACCTGTAGCCGAAAGCAAAAGCGAAACGGGAGCTATCCTGACCAGTGGTGTAACCGATGATGGTGGTAGCGACTTGACAGATTTTGGAGTAGTTTACAAGGTAAAAACAGAAGAGGACAATGTGGATCCCACTGAATATGATATCGTAAAGAACGCGTCATCAGGCTTTACATCCGAAGCCTTCACTGTAGAACTAACCAATCTAAAGGCAAATACCACTTATCTGATACGGTCTTATGCTAAAAACAAAACGGGTAAAACCGGATACAGTGCCGAAAGTATCGAAATTACTACAGATGCATTGAAAGTACCAACAGTTACCTGCAATCCGGTTGGTGATATTTCAGCCTATACAGCACTGGCTACTGCTCGCGCTGTAACGCCGGATGCAGCCTATCCGATACTGAAACGTGGCTTCTGTTGGAGTGCCGAGAATCAGGTTCCTACCATAGACAATCTGAAAGAAGAAGTTGCTTTAGGAGCAGCCGACTTTTCTAAACTACTGGAAGGTTTGAATACCGGTACGAAATATTATCTCCGGGCTTATGCAGAAAATGATAAAGGCATAGGATACAGTCCGGTGGTAGAGTTTACCACACAAAATCTGCAGGTAGTGGGTTTTGAAACAGTACCACAGATCAGTAATATCACTGTATCATCAGCTGAAGTAACCGCCGTTATTACCGTGCCCGAAGGTACGGAGATTCTGGAAAAAGGGATTTGTTATGACATCTTCTCCACCAAGCCGGGTGTAGATATGGAAGGTGGGCCTAAAAAAGATACGAGTAGCGGAAATAACATCCACATAGCCATAAACGGATTACAAGAAGGTACCAATTATTATGTAACTGCCTATGCCCGAACAGTCGACGGCTATTTCTACAGTAATCCAACATCATTCCATACCGTACAAACCCACGTTCCTACTCTCGCTGTACCGGTTATAAATAATATTGGTGAAACAGTAGCCACCGTGAAAGTAGAAGTCACTACCGATGGAGGCAGAGATATAGAGGAAATCGGCTTTTGTTGGAGTAGCGAAGTATCTGCACCTAACATAAACGATAACGATCACATCACTGAAGTTGGCAAACTGACCACCTACACCAAGCAGATCTCTAATCTGAATAAAGGTATCAAGTACTACGTACGAGCCTATGCCAAAAACGTAAACGGAGTGGCATATAGTCCCGTGACAGAGTTTACCACTCAACTAAACAGTGCACCGGAAGTGGAAGACCTGACAATGAGTATTATTAATGATGATAATGTTACTGTGCAGGCTACCATCACCAATACCGGAGGATTGAGTATCCTTAAAAAAGGTTTTGTATGGTCGGATTCCAGTAATGCTACTCCAACTCTGGAAAACTGTCTTGATAAGAAAGAATTGGGTACCGGTTCTGATGCTGGCGGGCGTTTTGAGACTCAAATAGTAAATCTTACCATGGCTACTCCTTATTATATTTGCGCATATGCAGAGAATGAAAAAGGGATCACTTACAGTATTCCCGTCCGTTTCGTTACAATTGCTACCTATACCCCTGCCGTAGGATATCCTTCGGCAGAGAACATCACTGCAAATACAGCTGATATGTCAGCTAACATTTCGAATGACGGAGGAGCCGGTGTCACTGAAGTAGGTTTCTGCTGGAGTGAAAACAGTTCGGAACCGGTAATAGATGAAGCGAAAAAGAACTATGCAAAAGCACAGGTAGCTACTAACTTCTCTACTAAGATTTCCGGATTAAAAGCAGCAACCTATTATTATGTAAGAGCTTATGCAAAAAACAAGAATGGTATCTCATACAGTAGTGGTTACAGTAGCTTTACAACGCTGACTACTACTCCCGGTCCGGATGATAACCCATTGCCCGAACCCCAATCTGCCCCAAAAGCACGAACGGTAAGAAAGTAAAACTCCTTTTTATATTCTCTCAAACATAAGGTGAGGCTCCCCCGACACGATCCTAAATGGATGATGTTGGGGGAGTTCTTTTTTAAGGCAAAGCATATAACGGCACATTTGTCATCCAACTTTCCTCCCGATAATCAGACATAGAGAAACGTATTCCCTTAAGATCCGGATATCGGGAAATAAATGAACGCAAACTTTTTGCATGCAGGTTTTCCTCTGCCTTTACTTCTATTGGCGATATTTTGTCAGGCAGCTGACACACAAAGTCCAACTCCCCATCCGAACGTTCACTACTCCAATAATAAACAGACACTTCCGGACAAACAATCAATTGCTGTAATACATACTGTTCTGTAAACATCCCCTTAAATTCTGAAAAAATACTATTCTCTACCAACATATCAGCAGCAGGAGCTTCAACCAATGCACCTAACAGACCACAATCTAACATGTAAAGTTTGAACACCGATAAGTCTTCATATATCTTCAAGGGCATCGCCGCCTTCTTAATACGATGTATTTTATATACCAATCCACAGTCTACCAGCCAGCTTATAGCCTGTTCAAACTCACGGGCACGAGCTCCTTCTTTCATCAAACCGTATATAAACTTCTTATTCTCTTTAGCCAATTGTGACGGAATGGAATTCCACACCATACGGATACGCGGCACTTCAGACGCAGGAGCATGCTTTGAGAAATCCTGTTCATAAGCATTCAAGATCGCCTTTTGCAAGACACGTACACGATTCAAATCATGTGTATTTATATAAGAAAGTACCACTTCCGGCATCCCTCCCACATAATAATATTGGCGGAGCAAATTGATCAATTGTGCCTTAAACATACTGATCAGTTGCCAGTCTTTATTATCCAACAACTTTAGAAGCTTCTCTTCGTTCAATGCCTGCAGAAATTCCCGGAAAGTCATGGGATACATATCTACAAAATCGACTTTACCAACAGGAAAAGAGGTTCCTTGATGAAGAGCAATACCTAACAATGAGCCGGCTGCCATCAAATGATATTGGGGAGCATTCTCACAGAAGTACTTCAATACAGTAAGCCCTTTGGGCGCTTCTTGTATTTCATCAAAAATAATCAGCGTATCCTCGGCCTGAGGTTTCACGCCCGTTACTGCTTCTATCGCAAGCAAAATACGGTCAATAGAGAAATCAGCTTCAAATAAAGAACGCATCTGCTGATTACTTTCAAAATTCACATATGCAACTTGTTTATAGTTCGCTGCACCAAATTCTTTCATCAGCCAAGTCTTCCCCACTTGCCTTGCTCCTGTTATGATTAAAGGCTTACGATCTTCCCTACGCTTCCAATCTTCTAATTGCTTAATTGCTTTCCTTTCCATATACTACACTTTTTCGGACGAAATAATGAGTAAACTTACACTTTTTCGGACGAAATAATGTAAATCAGCACACTTTTTTCGGACGAATTAGGTGTTTTTCTTCTTTATTCACTAAATACAGACACTGCAAACTACTTCTTAAACATCTTTGCCACAAGTAGATACCAAACAAATGCTGAAACAAATTCCACAAAGACACCAATTGAATAATGAACCTGAATATAGACAGTACCACAACAGAACAGGAGATAAAAAGGCATTAGAATGACAAGCAACCGGAAATCATAAGATAGTATAAGAGATTCAGAACAAATAGACTTTGAAATAGACTGAATACACACTATTTTTGCAAACAGTTGTCGAAAACAACGCTGCCTATTAATAACTAACAGAATCTAAAAATGAAAAAGAAAGAAAAGCCACTCTTTATCCATTGCAAATCATGCCGGATAACTCTACTTGTTTTTGTATGGTTACTCCCACTTGTCAGCGCATATGCTACCCCTTATAATATTGCAACTCGCGCACAGGTAAAAGCCTCTTCTTTCATGCCCGGATTCGAACCGGAAAAGATTATCGACGGAGCAATCCGCCTGTACGATCAGGGAGAATGGCGTTCTCAGAGTAAAGAGACATTTTGGGGGTATATTGATTATCCATGGATAGAATTAAAATGGGACGAAGCACAGCCGATAGAAAGAATTATTTTGTACGACCGCCCCAATCCCCAGAGTCAGATAGCGGGAGTTACTATCCACTTCAGCGATCATTCTAAAATCTACGTAAATTCAATTCCCAACGACGGTGCTCCAAAGGTGATTGATTTCCCTACGAAACTCAGCTCTTTTATTCGTATTGAAAGTACGGACGCAATGGGCACCAATGTAGGGCTCTCCGAAGTGGAAGTCTACCCATCCATCGAGGGATATCATGATTTTGTAGAAAAGGTAGACCCTTATATCGAGACTGCACGAGGAAGATATTTCTTCTTTGTTACGGGAAGCCTGCCCTTTGGCATGATTAGCGCAGCTCCTATGACACGAAACAAAAACCAGTACGGCGGCGGATACAATTATAATTCTAAAGAAATATTAGGGTTTCCGCAGCTGCACGATTGGATGAATGGCGGCATTGTACTGATGCCTACCACAGGCGAAGTGTCCACCAAGCAGGGAGAAGAGGGATGGAAATCATCCTTCTCACATGAAGGAGAAACAGTACGCCCGGGTTATCACAAACTATTTTTAGACAGATATAACCTATGGGTAGAGCAAACCGCCACAGACAGGGTAAGTTTTTATCGCTTTACCTATTGCAACGATGCTCCCCTTGCAGATATACTGCTCAATCTGGGAGGATATGTAGGTACAATAACCATGACCGAAGCAAATATCCAAAAGGTCAGCGATCAGCAAATAGAAGGCTCCGTCAATACCATGGGAAGACTATGGGGAGGTCCCGACAATGTAAAAGTATATTACGTTATGCAATTTAGCAAACCAATGAAAGCCATAGATGGTTGGGATAACCAAACAGAATACCGGAACATAGAATCTCTGACAAGCCATGAAAAACCGACACGGCGCAATGCCACCGGCATGACGTATTGGGATGCACCTTCTTCAGGTATCAAAGCACGCTTTACAGCTAAAACAGGTGAACAAATCTGTGTAAAGGTGGCTATTTCCTATACCAGCATAGCCAATGCACGGCTCAATATGGAAATGGATTGTAATCATTGGGACTTTGATGCAGTGCATCAGCAATCACAAAAAGAATGGAATGATTATCTGGGAAAAATAGCAGTGAAAGGTGGTACAAAAGACCAACAAATCAAATTTTATACGGATCTCTGGCATGTGTTGCTGGGACGTCATAAAATAGACGATTATTCCGGTGACTATCCGGATTATACACAAGGAGAACAACAAGGTAAACATACAGTAAATGCCGTGTTCAAAAAAAGAACCTTACCTAAGGACGCAAATGGAAAAGTAAAATTCCATATGTATAATTCAGATGCATTTTGGCTCTCACAATGGAATTTGAATGTACTCTGGGGATTGGCATGGCCAGAAGTTTTAGATGACTTTTCCGCCTGTCTGGTGCAATATGCCGAAAACGGCGGACTGTTGCCTCGGGGACCCAACCTTGGTGGATATTCGTACATCATGTCATCTTGCCCGGCTACCAACTTACTGACCGCTGCTTATCAAAAAGACATGCTAACCAAAACAACTCCGACAGCTGCTTATAAAGCAATGGTCAACAACCATAAAGGCGGAGGAATGTTAGGTTCTAAAGAGCAAATTGACTTCTATGAACAGAACGGTTATTTTCCGGGTAATGCCGGATGGACGATAGAAGCTGCCTTTCAGGATTGGGCACTATCTCAAATGGCTGGAAAACTCCGGAAAAAGAAGGATGCGGCATTCTACCTGAAACGGTCCCAAGGCTGGGAAAACCTTTTCTGCGATAAAATCAACCTGTTGATGCCCAAAAGCAATAAAGGAGAATGGTTACATCAAGATCCTTTAAGCGGAGAGGGTTGGATAGAAGCCAATGCCTGGCAGGCTACATGGGGAATATCTCATGGATTAAGTAGACTGGCAGAATTAATGGGAGGAAAAGATGCTCTGTGTACCAAACTGAATGAGGCTTTCGAGCGATCCAAAGAAGATGATTTCGTATATGGGTATCGCGATGGATATGTGAGTTACGCCAATCAACCAGGGTGTTCGAATGCCCATGTATTCAACAGAGCAGGCCGACCAGACCTGGCACAATACTGGGTAAGACGTGTCAACGAACAAGCATACGGAGCAACTACCCCTGATAAAGGTTACGGCGGACACGACGAAGATCAGGGTCAAATGGGAGGAGTAAGTGCCCTCATGTCAATAGGAATGTTCAGTGTAGACGGAACTTGTTCCATCCAACCCGTTTATGATATTACGTCTCCCGTATTTGATGAAATCACCATCCGGTTGGATAAAAAGTATTACCCCAATGGAGATAAGTTTATCATTAAATGCCATAACAACAGCAAAGAGAATTGCTACATTGAGAGAATAGCCCTCAATGGTAAAGAACTGTCAGAATGCCTGCTCCCGCACAAAGAATACGCAAAAGGAGGAATCTTAGAACTCTGGCTAAGCAATTCCGCACCCGTAAAATAATGATATAACGTTCTGTTCAAAGGGTCAGAGGAAGTCTGTCTGTTGAAGGTATGTAAAAAGTAATAAAGTGCCCCGGAAAAGTTCTTTGTCCAACTTTCGCGGGGCACTTTGTTTATTCACTGATCTCTTTTTTTCGGTAAGCAGTAGGCGATACTCCCATAACTTTGGTAAAGACCCGGGAGAAATAAGCCTGTTCTTCAAATCCAAGCCGTAGAGCTATCTCATTCAATTTCATATCGGTAAGCTCAATATATTGACAAGCCTTCTGAATTTTCAGTCGAATAAAATAGTTGATAGGAGAAGTACCGGTCTCTTTCAAAAACAGTGCCGAAAAATGAGACTCCGAATATTTAAAATATCCGGCCAAGTCCTGTAATGTCAAATTACGATCTATGTTTTCCTGCAGATAGTAAATCACCCGCATAGAAAATGAAAGCGGCTTATGTCTGGGAACACCGATATCCCGAAATTGCTCTTGAAAAATGAACGTAGATAAGAAAGAGTACAGGTACATCGCTGAATAAGCAAAATATTCTTTGATATATCCCATGGAAAAGCTATTATAGATTTCTTCAAACAGCTCAATACGAACTTGCTGACGCGAGTGTTCATCCGAAAGAATAATCCCCGGAGATATATGAACAGTAAAAATCGAATGCACTAATTTACCGCTAAAATGAAGCCAGTAGATGGTCCACGGCTCATCTATATCGGCCTCAAACGAATAAGGGACATGGGGAGGGATAAATATATACTGCTTCTGCCGTATCTGATACGTCTTCCCATTAATATGATACTTACCTTTTCCGTCGACACAATATATCAGCATTGCATAATCTGTACCCGATTCTTTTTGCACATAATGATATTTCACCTTCGGGAAAAAACCGATTTTACGTACATAGAGATTCTCTATCAGAGGATCTTTACTATATTCTCTTAACAAATTTTCGGGCAGGGATACAAATCGCTCTCCTTTAAACCCTTCCTTTATTCTTACCATAGTACAAAATCATAAGATTGTATAAGAAGATCAGAACAAATATACCTCAAAAAAAGCAATAAGTAAAGTATATTTGCAGAAAAACAATTCGGCAAAATGAGAAAAAGTAATTATGACAAGACCCCTTCAACTCGTATAGAAGGAAAGATATGGATAGGATGGAGTGAAATCCTGAATAAATTAAAGAAAACAGGAGTAACTGGTGATTTCCGAAAGGTTTTTGTAGTAGAGTGTTATCAGGGAGTAAATAAACAAGAACTTCTTTCTTATTTTAAAGAACTATCTCCGACACTATTGATTGATACGGAAAACTTGTTTAAGTCACCAGAAGATATTGAGCGTATGACAGCACCCTATATGACGGAAGACAGCTTATTCGGGTATACTTCACACTTTTCTTACAAAAACTTCCTGGATACGGAAAAGGTGGCAGCCTGCCGTGAACAAATAACACATACGAACGGACTCATTGTTTTATGCGGACATGGAGCAGCAGAGGTTTATCCTCACCCGGACCTACTTATGTACATTGATATGGCACGTTGGGAAATACAGCAACGCTTCCGGAGAAAAGAAGTGAACGGATTAGGAGTTAGAGACAAAGAGGTTGCCCCCTCCCTTCACTACAAACGAGGTTATTTTATAGATTGGATAGTATGCGATAACCTTAAAAAGAGGCTATTAAATAAAGTTGATTATTGGCTGGATACCCATATCAGTGATCTCCCTAAAATGATCGAAGGAGAGACCTGGAAAGCCGGTCTTAAAAAAACAGCTTCTTCTCCTTTTCGTGTAGTCCCGTTTTTCGACCCGGCTCCATGGGGTGGCCAATGGATGAAAGAAGTCTGCGATTTAGACAAGACGCAAGCCAATTTCGGTTGGTGCTTTGACTGTGTCCCCGAAGAAAACAGCTTATATTTGAATATTTCCGGAACACTCTTTGAAATGCCATCCAATAATCTCATTTTCTATCAACCTCGTGAAGTTTTGGGAGAACCGGTAGAAGCCCGTTTCGGAGAAAACTTTCCGATTCGTTTTGATTTTCTGGATACGATGGGAGGAGGCAATCTCAGCCTGCAGGTACATCCTACAACCCAATATATCCGGGATACATTCGGCATGGCCTATACACAGGATGAAAGCTATTATCTGCTAGATGCACAAAAGGGTGCAACTGTCTTTTTAGGAATAAAGACAGGCATAGATCCCGAAGAAATGATTGCAGCCCTGCACGAATCGCAAAAGACAGGGAAGAAGTTCGATACAGAAAAGTATGTAAACCAATGGCCGGCAAAAAAACATGATCATTTCCTGATTCCGGCCGGAACAATCCATTGTTCCGGAGCGGGTGCAATGGTGCTCGAAATTAGCGCAACGCCAAGTATCTTCACATTTAAACTTTGGGATTGGGGACGTTTAGGGTTAGACGGTCGTCCTCGTCCCATAAACATCCGACATGGTGCTAATGTAATTCAATGGGAACGACAGACTGATTATACACGCCGGTATCTGGTTAATCACGTGGAAAAGATTGCAGAAGGAGAAGGTTGGTATGAAGAACGTACCGGATTACACGAAAATGAATTTATAGAGACACGCCGCCACTGGTTCACCGGCAAGGTTTTGCACCATACCGGGAATAGCGTTAATGTTTTAAATGTAATTGAAGGAGACGAATTAATAGTGGAAAGCCCCGACGGAGCATTCGAACCGTTTACTGTTCATTATGCAGAGACATTTATTATCCCGGCTTCAATCAACCAATATACCATATCTCCAGGTGCAGCATCAAAAGAGAAGCGATGTGGTACAATCAAAGCTTATGTTCGATTTAAACAATAATAAATTATGAATTATAAAGAAGAACAACGCATCATAATGACTTTGGATGCGGGTGGAACCAATTTTGTATTTTCGGCAATAGCCGGAGGAAAAGAGATTGTAGAACCTTTTGTTTTACCTTCTGTTCCAACTCATATCGACCATTGTCTGAAAAATATAGTGACCGGGTTCCACCATATACTAAAATTATTACCGGAAACTCCGGTAGCAATAAGTTTTGCATTTCCGGGGCCGGCCGATTATGAGGCAGGAATTATTGGCGATTTACCCAACTTTCCGGCCTTTCGAGGCGGAGTTGCTTTAGGCCCCTATTTACAAGATCAATTCGGATTACCTGTTTTTATTAACAACGATGGTAATCTGTTCGCATACGGAGAAGCAATGACCGGCATTTTGCCGGAAATAAACAACCGGTTAAAAGAAGCCGGTAGTACCAAACGTTACCAAAATATCATTGGTATAACGTTAGGTACAGGTTTTGGAGCCGGAGTAGTAACAAATGGTCAACTCTTGTTGGGAGACAATGCTGCCGGTGGTGATTTATGGTGTCTACGTAACAAAAATCATCCGCAATTTATTGTAGAAGAAAGTGTCAGCATCCGGGCTATAAAACGTATGTACGCAGAACGTTCCGGTTGCAAAGAAGATTTAACCCCTAAAGATATCTATGAGATTGCGGAAGGTAACCTTCAAGGAGAACAGGAGGCAGCCAGGGCCTCCTTTGCCGAACTGGGTGAAGTGGCTGCAGAAGCATTATCTTGCGCCTTAACATTAGTAGACGGATTAGTAGTTATAGGCGGCGGATTAGCAGGAGCTTCTAAATACATACTACCTGCAATGATAAAAGAGCTAAACGGTACTATACGTATGATGGATGGAAGTATCTTCAACCGCTTACAAATGAAAGTATTCAATCTGGAAGATGAGACAGAATTTGCATCATTTGCCGGTTATCAGCCCAAACAGATAAAGGTTCCCGATACCACTCGCTTTATATCTTACGATTTATATAAACGGACAGGAATAGCCGTTACCCATCAAGGCACCAGCCGTTCCATTTCATTAGGTGCCTATACTTATGCCCTTAATCAATTAGACAACCAATAATCGCACCATGAATACACAATTTAAAGCCAAAACATTCTATCCGATTCTATTCGGTTTCTTCGTAATGGGATTCGTAGATATCGTAGGCATTGCAACAAACTATGTGAAAAAAGATTTTGAACTCTCCGACACATACGCAAACCTGCTCCCAATGATGGTATTTGCCTGGTTTGCAATCTTTTCCATTCCTACCGGCATTCTAATGGGAAAAATAGGGAAAAAACTGACTGTCATAATGGCTTTAGCTACTACAACAGTAGCAATGATAGTCCCCTTTATTTCCTATACTTTCGCAAGTATGTTACTCGCTTTTACAATATTAGGTATCAGCAATACTATACTGCAAGTATCATTAAACCCGATGATTGCAAATGTTGTTTCTGCCAATAAAATAGCCAGTACGTTAACTCTCGGCCAATTCGTCAAAGCAATATCTTCATTTTTAGGACCTATTGTCGCAGGAGGTACTGCCATATTATGGGGAGACTGGAAAATAACATTTGGTCTATATGCGGTAATTTCATTGTTTTCCACTATTTGGATGTATCGCAGCATCCCCGATAACCAGCAAGAAGAGGATACACATTCTAATTTATTGTCTACGCTGTCACTACTTAAAGATAGAAAAATCTTCCTGATTTTCTTAGGAATATTATTCATTGTCGGAGTCGATGTCGGTTTAAATACAACCATTCCCAATTTCTTAACGGCACAAGCCAATATGCCGTTAAGTGTAAGCGGCTTGGGAAATAGCCTGTATTTCATATCTCGTATGGCGGGTACATTTTTAGGTACTTTATTATTAGCGCGTATAAAACCTCATATTTATTTGCAAAGCTGTATATTGATTGCCATTATAGCATTTATCTCTTTATTATTGGTTCGTGTACCTTGGGAAATGTTTGCATTAATCTGCATCGTAGGCTTAGGTTGCTCCTGCATTTTTTCGATTCTGTTCTCCTACGCTTTGCAACATAAACCGGACCAGAGTAACGAAGTTTCGGCATTAATGATAATAGGAGTATCGGGTGGCGCCTTAATTACTCCTCTTATCGGAATAACATCCGATTATTGGGGAGTAACTGCCGGATTGGCTTTATTATGTCCCTGTTTACTCTATTTAGGAATACTATCTATTATAATAAATAAGCCCTCCCGCTAAAAGTGCTTCCCGCACGGGGAGGTACGCCAGGCGATGGTTCATTAAAACGCAGATGAACGCAGATTTTCGCAAAAGAAAACAAATGTATGATAAAGAGCTACAGTCTTTTAATCTGCGTCCTGCGTTTCATCAAAGATTTAAAACTCTGTGAAACTCCGTGCAACTCTGTGGTGAGTTTAATTCTTTTCGGGCCAATAATACGAACTCATTTAAACATTGGTACCGCAAACCACTTCTTAAACATCTTCGTTACAAGTACATACATCACAAATGCAGAGAAAAATCCTACAATGGCATCAATAAGATAATGAGCTTGAATGTAAACAGTGGCACAACAGAGTAAGATATAGAACGGCATCAAAACAGCAAACAGCCATTTGCTCCCACGCCATGCCATAATCATAAGAATTGTAGAAATACCTACATGCGAACTGGGAAAGGCTGCCGTAGGACGTTCTCCAACTTGCTGTGAACCCTCCACAAGATTATAAAAAAAGCCATGTTCATATCCCGGACCGGGCAGCAATTCCTGATGATGATTGAAATAATCACCGACAGCATAGAATGTACCATGTTCTGCATTCTCTAATCCGATGGCCGGGAAATAATATTGCGGACCGGCAACCGGGATAAATATATAGATCAGATAATAAATAAAAAAGGAAGTAACCAGTACAAAGGAGAGTTTCTCAAACAACTCAAATCTATAGATGAAATAGTACAAAGTCACCACCAGAATCATCGGATAATAGGCAAAATAGCCCATATTAAAAGCCTCACTTATCCATTGATGCGGCAGCAAATAGCAAAAATGCAATGCAGGCTGGCAACCAAACATCCACTGTTCGGCAGAAGCAAAGATATGATCCAGGTTGGGGAAAAAGCGGTTGAACTCATACGTATCCGGATACCAATAAGAAAGCAGACTCATTTGAATGGCAATCCGCACAAAAGCAGAAAACTTACAAGGTGCCAACCTGTAGAGATACATTAATAAGAATGTCATTCCGGCAATCATAGCCCTGTCCAGCAACATGTGCCAGGGATGATCCATCCGCTGAAAAAGGAACAGAATCAATATAGAAGTCAACAAGTTGTATATCAGTGTTACCTTCTCAACAGCGAACAGTCCCTTGCGGGTCTCTACACGTTTAAATAAATCTAGAGCCATCCTTCATTCTTATACCAGGCAATGGCCTCTTTCACTCCTTTTTCCAAGTCATATTCAGGAACATATCCCAGTTCTTTCATGGCCGGAGTAATATCACATTGCCAGTTTCTTTGTTTCATTATCTTATATTTATCTGAATTCAGCGTACTACTCTTTCCTGAGCGGGTAGCTATGAATTCAGCGAGCAAAGATACGACTTTAAGGAGAATTAACGGGCATTTCAATCGAATAACGAATGGATTTCCCAATTCTTTTTGTATCAGATCCGAAAAAGTACGACTTTTATAGACCTTCCCATCAGCCAGAAAATAGGCTCTCCGGGATACCTGCTTCTCAATTCCAAGGAAAACAGCCTGAACAATATCTTTTACATATACAAATGTAAGATCCTGACGTTTGAAACCAACAGAAAAGTCCATATGATTGAGTATCGACTTAGCCATAAGAAAATAGTCCATCTCACGAGGGCCATATACCCCTGTAGGACGATAAAACACATAAGGAAACCCAGGAATACTTTGTATATACAACTCCGCTTTAAGTTTACTCAGTCCATAAGCAGTGTTCGGAGCCGGCAGATCATTTTCGTGTATCGGATTGTAATCCTCTTCGTGTATCGGACCAAAAACACTCAGCGTACTGATATAAATAAACTGTTTGGGCACCATATTAAGTTGTATCAATGTATCAACAAAATATTTGGTTTGCAAATAATTGACACGGTCGAACTCCTTTTTATCTACACATTTAGTCAATCCGGCACAATGAACAATATAGTCAAACTTATTATATGTACCTTTATGACCGGATAACTGCGCTTTCAACTCATTGGGATGGGCAAAATCAAGTTCCAGAAAATGAATTTTCCGGTCAGATAAATACTTCCTGCTACTGGTAGAACGAATTCCTGCCCACACAGCAAATTTGCGTTTCAAAGCCTCCTCGACGATGAAACTGCCAATAAACCCACTCGCTCCTGTAACTAAAATACTTGCCATAATTAATAATTATTCAATGTACCAATAAATAATGTGCTAATGTGTTAATATGCCAATGTGCTGCGCTATAAAAACATGCCGAAAACCAATTGGTATATTAGTACATTCTTTTAATTGGCATATTAACACATTAGCACATTATTTAATCGGTTCTACATGTATACCCACATGCGTTCCTTCTCCAAACATTTCCTTCAATTTTCGCTCAATTCCCGTAGCAGTACGATGAGCTTCTTCCAATGAGATTTTTCCATCCATACGTACATGCAACTCAATGGCGTACTGATTCCCTATCCTACGGGTTCTTAAATGATGTGGCTGACTTACTCCGGGAAATGAAAGCGCAGCCTGCTCTATTTCACGTTCTACCTCATCAGGCAATGACTTTTCCAAAAGCTCATCTACACAAGGTATCAACAACTGAATAGCTACTTTCATTATAAAAATACTGACTACTACAGCAGCTATCGGGTCAAGTACTCTCCATTTGTCACCAAGTAAAATGGCCCCGCCAATACCAACAGCCGTTCCGATAGAAGAAAGGGCATCACTCCGATGATGCCATGCATTAGCTATCACCGCCTGTGAATTCAGTTTTCGTCCTTTTATAACGGTATATTGATACAATATTTCCTTTAGTACAATCGAAACCAACGCCGCTATCAATGCCAGCATTCCCGGCTCCCCAAGCTGTTCTCCATGAAAAAAATCATAGATAGAGGAAGCACCGTTCCAAAGGATACCAAAGCCGACACACAAAAGTAATATCCCGATAATAGCTGTAGCCAGCGTTTCATATTTTCCATGTCCGTAGTCATGATCTTTATCTTCTGGCTTGTTAGAGATACGCACAAAGATAATCACAATAATATCAGTAACAAAATCGGATAAAGAATGAACCGCATCAGCCAGCATAGCAGCACTATGTCCTGCTATTCCGGCGAAGAACTTAAAGACAAGAAGTAAGAAGTTTACCACACTTCCCACAACAGTCACTTTATAAATTTCTTTTTCCCGGGAAGGAGTTTTGGATTCCATTTTGTTATAATATAAATCAACTATTGGGCAAATGTACATGAAATTCTTGAATTATTGATATTTAATCATTTACTTTGTAGTTAATAACAATAGAAATAAGTTACGTCTCTAAGTAACAGGTCTCACCTGTATTCGCTTCAAAATCCGTAACTTATTAGCTCGTAACTTATAATAATAAAAACATCATGGCGAAAAAGAAAGAAAAAAAAGCCGGTAAACGAATGAAGAAAAAAGAACTGGCAACCACATTAATGGATTTCTTCCACACCAGACAGGAAGAAGTTATCAGCCTTAAATATCTTTTCGCGGAACTACACCTCACCACACATCCCCTGAAAATGCTGTGCATGGATATTCTCGCGGATATGCTGACTGACGACTACATAACGGAAGTTGATAAGAATAAATACAAACTCAACAACCACGGCATCGAGATGACAGGAACCTTCCAGCGTAAAAGCAACGGAAAGAACTCATTCATCCCCGAAGGTGGAGGCGACCCGATATTCGTGGCCGAACGTAACTCTGCCCATGCAATGAACAATGACAAAGTAAAAATAGCATTCTTTGCCAAACGCAAGAACCATGACGCTGAAGGGGAAGTTATTGAAATACTGGAACGTGCCAACGACACATTTGTGGGTACGCTACAAGTAGAAAAATCTTATGCTTTCCTGGTAACAGAAAACCGGACGCTGGCAAATGATATCTTCATCCCAAGAGATAAACTGAAAGGTGGAAAAACCGGAGACAAGGCTGTTGTGAAAGTAATCGAATGGCCGGACAAAGCTAAAAATCCAATCGGACAGGTACTTGATATTCTGGGTAAAGCCGGAGACAATACCACTGAGATGCACGCTATTCTGGCAGAATTTGGTTTACCCTATGTCTATCCTCAGGCAGTAGAAAAGGCTGCTGATAAGATTCCGGCTGAAATCTCTGAAGAAGAGATAGCCAAACGGGAAGATTTCCGTAAGGTCACTACTTTCACCATCGACCCAAAGGATGCCAAAGACTTTGACGATGCACTCTCTATCCGTAAACTAAAAGACAATTTATGGGAAGTAGGAGTACATATAGCAGACGTAACGCACTATGTAAAAGAAGGAAGTATCATTGATAAAGAAGCCGAGAAACGTGCTACCTCTGTCTATCTGGTAGATCGTACTATCCCGATGCTGCCCGAGCGTCTGTGTAATTTCCTTTGTTCACTACGCCCTCACGAAGAAAAGCTCGCTTTCTCTGTTATTTTTGACATCACCGAGAAAGGAGAGGTAAAGAACTCACGTATCGTACATACAATCATCTATTCCGACCGCCGCTTCACTTACGAAGAAGCACAGCAAATTATCGAAACCCGGGAGGGAGATTTCAAAGAGGAGGTTTTGATGATGGATACAATTGCCAAAGCGTTACGCGAAAGACGTTTTGCTGCCGGAGCTATTAACTTTGACCGTTACGAAGTGAAATTCGAGATAGACGAGAAAGGAAAACCGGTCAGTGTTTATTTCAAAGAATCCAAAGATGCCAACAAACTCGTAGAAGAGTTTATGCTACTTGCCAACAGAACCGTAGCCGAGAAGATAGGACGCGTACCCAAAGGAAAGAAAGCCAAAGTATTGCCTTATCGTATCCATGATCTACCCGATCCGGAGAAGCTGGATAATCTTTCACAATTCATTGCCCGTTTCGGATATAAGTTGCGTACCAGTGGCACAAAGACAGACATATCAAAGTCCATCAACCACCTGTTGGACGATATTCAGGGAAAGAAAGAAGAAAATCTGATTGAAACAGTTTCTATCCGTGCCATGCAAAAAGCGCGTTATTCAACACACAACATCGGACATTATGGATTGGCGTTCGATTACTATACGCACTTCACATCCCCCATTCGTCGTTTCCCGGATATGATGGTACATCGCCTCGTGACCAAATATCTGGACGGAGGAAGAAGTGTTTCGGAAAGCAAATATGAAGATCTCTGCGATCATAGTTCTAACATGGAGCAGATTGCAGCAAATGCCGAACGTGCTTCTGTCAAGTACAAGCAAGTAGAATTTATGAGCGAACGGTTGGGACAAACATATGATGGAGTAATTTCCGGTGTCACAGAATGGGGACTTTATGTGGAGCTTAACGAAAATAAGTGTGAAGGTATGATACCTATGCGTGATTTGGACGATGACTACTATGAGTTCGACGAAAAGAACTACTGTCTGCGCGGACGACGTAAGAATAAGACATTCAGCTTGGGTGATGCAATCACCATTAAAGTAGCCCGTGCCAATCTGGAGAAAAAACAACTTGACTTTGCATTAATGTAATAAAGGAGGCGGTAAAGTGATAACTTTACCACCTTATAGCCCTATCACATTATAACTTTATACGTATGAAAACAGTCATCATAGAAGACCAACAGCGGGTAGAAGAAATTATCTCCCGCTGTGATATCTGCTTTGTCGGTATCACCGATCAGGAGGGAAATCCATATGTAATACCCATGAACTTTGGTTATCAGGAAGGGGTGATTTATCTGCATTCCGGACCAACAGGAAGCAGCATTGATATGCTGGAACGTAACAATAACGTATGCATCACTTTCAGCACAGACCATGAGCTGGTATTTCAGCATCCCAAAGTAGCCTGCAGTTACCGGATGAAAGCCAAAAGTGTGATCTGCCGTGGAAAAGTAGGCTTCATTGAAGATATGGACAGCAAACGCGAAGCACTGAATATCATCATGAAACATTATAGCAGCCGAGAATTTGTTTATTCAGACCCGGCTGTAAGAAATGTAAAAATATGGGAGATCCCTATCAGTAGTGTAACGGCAAAAGAATATGCGGCACCGCATAAGAGATAAGTTACATTCGTTTTTTCCATATCCGATCATTAATTATATCTAATATACACACACTATGGAAAACAATCAGAATCTATTAACCTTTGGCGAACTTTATCAAACTTACAAAGAACGCTTTTTAAGATTAGCAATTTCTTATGTGAAAGAGGAAAGTATCGCAGAAGATTTTGTAACTGATTCTTTTGTCTCATATTGGGAGAACCGGCACAAACTTCCAGAAGGAGCTAATATACCCGCTTATATTCTTGTTTCTCTTAAAAATGAATGCTTAACTTACCTGAACCGACTTCGCAAGGAGCAAGAAATTGTTGATCATCTAAGAAGTCAACAAGAATGGGAACTGGATTTCCAGATTAGCTCGCTGGAGGCCTGTAATCCACAAGAAATTTTCTCTGAAGAAGTACAGCAACTTGTGAATAAAGCGATCGAGTCTTTGCCGACAAAGACAAAAGAAGTTTTTCTGTTAAGCCGGATGGAATACCTGACAAACCGTGAGATCTCAGAACGTCTGGGAGTATCAATTAAAGCCGTCGAATTTCACATCACCAAAGCATTAAAAGTAATGCGTATTGCTCTAAAAGACTATTTACCTGCTTTTTTCTATCTTTTTCTAAATTAATTCAATTTTTTGTTAGGGTATCTTTACCCTTATTAGTTATATAGACGTAAAGGATAAAATTTATGGATAAAGAATCACTATATCGTTTTTTTAACGGCACTGCTTCCGAAGCGGAAAGAATTCAGATACGGAATTGGGCAGATGCTTCCCCGGAGAATATGAAAGAATTACTTAGGGAGAGAAAACTTTATACAGCTATCGTTTTAGTCGGAAAAAAGGAATCCTTCATAAATCAGAAAACAAGATACAAGAAAATAAAAATCACCCAGTTTTATCGTTATGCAGCCGTTTTTATCGGAGCCATACTGTTATCGTGGTTTATAGCAAACCTGAAAGACGAAACGCTACCTATACAACAAATCACCGTACCACTGGGACAATATATGAGTATGACATTAGCAGATGGCAGTAATGTGTACCTCAATTCAGGTACCACACTAAAGTATCCTACCAAATTTACCGATGATTATCGTACGGTAGAAATAGATGGAGAAGCATTCTTTCAGATAACTCATAAAAAAAATGATGCACCATTTATTGTCCGTACATTTAAAGGAACAGTAGAAGTCTTAGGTACAAAGTTTAATGTGGAAGCTTATAAGAACAGAAATAAATTCATAACTTCTCTATTGGAAGGAACTGTAAAAGTAAGTGCAAACAACCAGCAAATAATACTGAAACCAAACGAAAGAGCCACATTGTCGGACGGCAAACTTATAAGAAGCAAAATAGAAGATGATAGTTATTATAGCTGGACCAGTGGAATTATTAATTTCAACAATATCACTTTTGAAGCTCTGATGAAAGAGTTCGAGAAGGTATATGGAATTGAGATTGTGATTAATAATAGTGCTATCAAGAACAACTTATGTCTGGGTAAATTCCGTAGAATTGACGGACTGGAATATGCATTAAAAGTATTGCAAGTGGATATACCGTTCACTTATCAAAGAGATTTTGAGAAACATATCATTTATATTAACTAAAAAAGAAAATCAGCGTATGAGAAAGGCATAGTAATTATTAAAAGGAAAGGGAATATCGAGCCGTCGCCAAACATATCGATATCCCCTTGGAAAAATTAACACAGTATTTTGTATTAATCTTAAAACATAGCAAATATATGAAAAAGAAATTGATGTTAGAGGATAATTACGCTTCTAATTCAACAATATTATTTAGATTTATGAAAATCACACTCTTCCTGCTCATTGTGGGAATATTAAATGTTTACGCAATCAATACGCATTCTCAAAATGCACGTGTAAGCATACGTTATTCCAACGAACCTTTACAGATCATTCTAAATGATATAGAGTCACAAACTGACTATCTATTCATTGTCATTAATTCTAAAGTCGATACGAAGAAAAAGTATTCTATAAATGCCAAATCCGAACCTGTATTTACTGTATTGGACAATATGTTCAAAGGGGAAAATATCCGGTATAAAATGCGTGGAAACCATATTGTACTTTCCCAGGAAACACAAAAAACAGAACAGGAAACCAAACGGGTACTGACCGGTTATGTCAGAGATAACAATGGGGAGCCATTGATAGGTGCCAGTATCCTCGTAAAAGGAGCTTCACAAGGGACAGTAACCGATGTCAATGGTTATTTTCGTCTCCAGGGCGACTATACCGACAAAACCATACTCTCAATCACCTATATCGGCATGCAGGGCCAGGAAATCACAATCGGAAATAAAAATAAATTTGATATTACGCTGTATGATGACTCCGAACAACTGGATGAAGTGGTAGTAGTGGGTTACGGTACACAAAAAAAGATAAACCTGAGTGGCGCAGTAGAAGCTCTTGCCGGCGAAACATTGAAAAACCGTACAGCCAACAATGTAGGAACTATGCTTCAAGGACTTGTACCTAACCTGAACATCAGTACCAACGGTGGTCAGATCAGTCAAACACCAGGTTTCAATATTCGTGGTGCAACTTCCATTAACGGAGGGGGGGCACCTCTAATTCTCGTGGATGGAGTTCCGATGGAAGAAGCCGAATTTTCACGTATGAACAGCAACGACATAGAAAATATATCTATCTTGAAAGATGCCTCTTCAGCAGCCATCTACGGAGCTCGTGCTGCATTTGGAGTGATTCTGGTAACAACTAAGAAAGGAAAAAGTGAAAAGATCAATTTTACATTCAACAATACAATGAGCATCCGGACTCTGGGGCGCATACCTGAGATAGTAAAAGACCCTTATATACAGGCCTCATATAAAAAAATCATGGGAGCCCCCTGGTATGACCTTTACTCAGAAGAGGAACTGGAATATGCTAAACAACGCTCACTCGATCCGTCACTTCCGGCTGCTATGATCAATCCGAGAGACCCGAACCGCTACACTTATCTGGGGGCAACAGACTGGTTCCATGAAATCTATAACAACACAGGTACTGCACATTCACATAGTATCAGTATGTCCGGAGCAACGAAAAAGACTTCATACTATCTGGGCGGCGAATATTTCAGTGAAAAAGGTATGGTCAAGTATAATACGGATATGTACAACCGATATAATCTGAGAAGTAATGTCAGCTATCAGGTTACCGATTGGTTGAATATCTCAAATAATACTTCCATGACGTATTATACGTATACAGCACCCGCATCTCTGGATAACGGCTGGCTTTATAAACGAATTCATAATGCTAATGCCTTGGAAATTCCCAAAAATCCCGATGGGAGCTGGACAGAAGCCGGAGCCAAATATATTGCCGGAACCGAGCAAGGTGGCAATAGCGATTATACTGAATTATTGGCACAAACTCAAATCTCTTTCGATCTGCAACTTATCAAAAACATATGGTCGGTAAAAGGAGACTTTGCTGTCAAATTCTGGAATAAACATAAAAACTATTGGGAATCCGATCAGTCATTTGAATACAAGGATGGCCCTGACAGTACCCCTAAAGAATTAGGATGGCAAGACTTTGCAAAAAGTGAACATGATAACTCAAGATACTCATTATTCAATATCTATACCAATTTCAATAAGAAATTTGGCAAGCACGAAGTAGGTACTACCATTGGTTTCGAACAACAAGTGGAATCTGCCCAATACTTTATAGGCGAAAGAAACGGAATGCTCAGCGATTCTGCTCCAAGCATCCAAATAGCCACCGGTGAAAAGAGTTTATACGACGGACGTCATACCTGGGCCACCCGAAGCGGATTCTACCGGGTAAATTACATGTTCGATGATAAATATATTTTTGAGGCCAACGGACGTTATGACGGGACCTCCCGTTTTACCAAGAAGCATCGATTCGGCTTCTTTCCGTCTTTCTCCGGTGCATGGGTGATATCAAATGAGAAATTTTATCAACCCGTCAAAGAGGTCATGAACATAGCCAAATTTCGTGCTTCGTACGGATGGCTCGGTAATCAAAATGTGGGTTATTACGAGTATATTTCCAACATGTCATTCTATGAGTGTACTTACTTGTTGGAAGGTAAAAAAACTACAGGTGTAGGTTCTCCCAGTCCGATTTCAGATGACCTTACCTGGGAGAAAGTAAATACAATGAATCTGGGTCTTGACCTTGCATTCTTTAAAAACCGTTTAACAATTTCCGGAGATATTTATCGCCGAAACACCAAAGACATGTTGACAAAAGGCAAAACATTACCAGGCGTCTTCGGAGTTGATCCTCCGCGTCAGAACGCTGCCGACCTGAAAACAGAAGGCTGGGAGTTCTCTATCGGATGGCAGGATAATTTCAGTCTGGCTTCGAAGCCTTTCCGCTATTCGGTAAAATTCAATTTATCTGACTCACGCGCCGAAATCACAAAATTCGACAATAAAAAGAAACAATTAGATGACTACTATGTCGGACAACGCCTTGGTGAGATCTGGGGATTAACCACAGAAGGATTCTTCTTAAGTGAAGAAGATATTAAAAATCACGCTGATCAATGGGCGGTAACGTCCTATCCAGGCGATCGTCCTTTAGCACCCGGTGATTTGAAATTCAAAGACTTAAACGAGGATGGCTATGTTAACAAAGGCGATTGGACAAAAGATAATCCCGGAGACTTTTCCGTAATCGGTAACTCAACACCCAGATACTGCTACGGTGCTGACATTAATGCAGCCTGGAACGGATTTGATTTACGCATATTATTGCAAGGAGTAGGCAAACAAGACTGGTATCCCAATGTATTCACCTTCTTCGGAATTTACCGTGCTCCCTGGTCGGATGTATATGTCAATAACCTTGACCACTGGACACCGGAAAACCCGAACGGATATTTCCCACGCCTGAAATCGTATACGGCAGAAGGAGCCGGAGATCTTAGTACTCCGCAAACCAAATACCTGCAGAATGCAGCTTATATGCGAATTAAGAATATTACATTTGGATATACACTTCCTCAAAGCCTCACCCGCAAATTAAAAATTGATCAGGTACGATTCTATTTCAGCGGAGAAAATATTGCCGAATTCACCAAACTGACAAAGAATGTTGACCCGGAAGCTCTTGGAAACGGAGGAGAAAACCTTGTACATCCTATGCAACGGGTATTCTCATTTGGTTTAAACCTGAATTTCTAAAAATCGAATAAGTATGAAAAAGAAAATATTATATATAGCTTTAGCATTGATAAGTCTGAGTAGTTGCAATGATTCTTTTCTGGACAGATTGCCTGAAACGTCACTAGTTACAGAAAATTTCTTCAGATCCCCTTCAGATCTGGCATTATTCGTCAATAAGCTCTACCTAAGTGAATCTCCTAAATACTGGGACCCGGGAACAGATAATGTAGTTGCATCCGAGAAAGATGAAATATTAGACCTTATTCGAGGTAACATCACACCAGAAACAGTCGGAGGATGGTATTGGGGACAAATACGTGAACTAAATTATTTCCTTGATAATGCCGACAAAGCCCAAGGGAGCCAGGAACTGATTAACCACTATATCGGTATCGTACGCATGCTACGCGGATTGGAGTATTATGAGAGAATAGTAAAGCGCTATAGCGATGGCCCCTGGTATGAGCATGTACTAAAGGATACCGATACAGAGTTGTTGATGAAAACACAGGATCCCCGGACATTCATAGTAGACAAAATAATGGAAGATTTGGAATTCGGTGTTCAAAACATACTGCCAGATATAAAAGACAGAACAGTCTATAACAAATGGTATGCATATGGTCTACTTGCCCGAATTGCCTTACACGAAGGTACATTCAGAAAATATCATGATGAACTGGAACTACAGAGTTCTGCCGATCAATTCCTCGAAAAAGCAGTAAATGCCTGTGAAAAGATTATGGCAAATACCACCGATTTCGGGATTTATACCGATGGAGGCATTGATGCATATGGCAATATGTTCATCAGCAATAATCTGAGCAAATGCAAAGAGATACTTTTATTTAAAGATTTCAGTTATGACCTCAATATTAAGCATGATGTAGCCATGAATGTATTTTCCTACAACACCGATTTGAGCCGTTCTCTAATGGAAAGTTATCTGATCAAGAAAGATGGAAAAGCAGTACCATTCTCATCGATAGACAACTATAAAACCAAAACATTCATGGAGACATTTGAAGACAGAGATCCTCGTTACCGCCAGACATTTATGTATCCGGGATATATCCGTCCGGGTGATGCAAAACCATTTATACCAAACCTGAATCTGGGGGGATATACGCAAATCAAATTTGTACCGCAAGACCCTCAGCAAAACCAATGGGGATGTTCTTACAACGACCTGCCATTAATGAGACTAGGCGAAATACTACTTATCTATGCAGAAGCAAAGGCCGAATTAGGCACACTGACACAAGCAGACTTAGATAAAAGTATCAATCAGCTTCGTGACCGTGTAGGTATGCCACATATGGTATTGTCCGAGTTAACCATTGACCCGACTCTGGAACAACAGTATCCGAATGTAAACGGCAACCTCAAGAACGCCATCCTCGAAATCAGGAGAGAAAGGCGCGTAGAGCTGGCTTGCGAAGGTTTCCGTAAAGATGACATACTCCGTTGGAAAGTCGGGAAATTGCTCGAAATGCCACAGGGAGTATACATTGCCGAATTGAATACCGTATTTGATGTAACAGGGGATGGAGTAACCGATGTAGGTGTCTTCCTGAATAAAGAATCTGTAAAACCAATCTATAAAAAGAAAGTTCTTTATTACCTGGAAGAACAGGGGGAGAAAACCAGTATTTCACTTTCGGAAGGAGATCATGGTTATATCATATTGACCAATGATATTACGAACCCGAAGAAATTCATTGAACCCCAATATTACTATTATCCGATTCCAAAGACCCAATTTACATATAACCCCAATTTACGCCAAACTATTTTCTGGGATAAATAACTAATAATCAGGTAAACATTCTCTTTTTGCATGCCATTAAATAGCATGCAAAGGGGGAGTATTACCCCTAAAAGCCGCTTAAAATGAAATATCTTTTAATTGTTTTATCCGTAATTATTACCTTAAAACTAAGTGCCAAAGAAGTCATCATTGACTTCAATGATCCGGCAAATTTCTACGAAGGATATCTATTTTCCAACGGGATAGAAGGCAAAGCATTGGACATTAGTACAGCTGCCTATTATCGTGCACCTCTACCTATAAATCAGATAGATTCTATCGACATGTCAGGTTCATTCTCTATTGGGATATGGGTGAAATCAGCCGATACATACAATGGATTGAAACCACTGGTCACCAACAAAAAATCCCTTGAAATGAAAGATCCGGGATTTATGATTGCTACTCAAGAAAATGGCTCATGGGCAGCATACTTCACCGATGGCAAAAACTGGCAATGGGATTATAAACCGACCGTAAAACGTCAACCGATCAACGATGCGAAATGGCATTTCCTGGCTATTACCCACTTTGCAGAAAAACAGGAAATGAAAATGTACTATGACGGTAAAAATGTAGCTACTTATTGCACGAACGGTAATGTAAATCTGGCCACTTCCAATCCGTTACTTTTAGGCAATAAAGCAGACGAACAATGGCACAGTTTTAATGGAATGCTGGATAATTTTTCATTCGCAGACCGTATAAAAAGTGATGCAGAGATAGCAGAGGAATATTTCAGGTATACAGGTATCCGGCAAGAAGAGATATTACCGGAATTTACTCCGAATATTAATCTTATGGGATTCAATATCTTTCACGGAGGTCATGAACTTGGCGAACAGGTAGGAGTAAACCGGGTCGTAGATGTTATCAAAGCATCCGGAGCAGACATCATAGGCATGATCGAGACATATGGTGCAGGACCGGAAATTGCCGATGCACTGGGGTATCACTTTTATCTGAGAAGCTCTAATCTATCCATTATGAGCAAATATCCCATCGAACAAACCTGGGACATGTTTCAGCCATTCAACACATGTGCAGCTACAATACGAATCAGTAAAACACAAACCATCAATTACGTTAATCTATGGCTGGATTATCGCCCTATTACCGATGATCAGGTAAAGGCCCGGATTCCTGCCTCTGAGGTCGAAGCAGAAGAATTACCTACACGATATAAAGAACTGACAACAATTTTGAAAGACATGCAACCTTTCTTTGACCAGAAAGATGTTCCCTTATTCGTTTCAGGTGACTTCAACAGTGGGTCTCATCTTGACTGGACAGAAAAAGCCAAACATCTCTTTGAGGGATATGCTGTGAAATGGCCGACCAGCATTCTTATGCTTGAAAAAGGATTTAAAGATTCTTATAGAGAGTTATATCCCGATCCGGTAAAATACCCTTGCTTAACCTGGTCACCCATGTCAAAACTGGATATTCAGTATCGGATAGACTTCATTTACTATATGGGTAAGAACGTGAAGGTCACTGAATCAAAGATGATCGATCAACACCCGGTACGCTTTCCGTCAGATCATGCAGCTATGATTTCAACATTCAAATTTAAAAAGTAATTCCATGAAGAGATTATATAAAATATACCTGATTATCTTTATGTCATTATTGACAGGTGTACCTGCATTAGCTAATGAAGTAACTGCCATACTGCCTTATCCCAATCATATCTGTTGGAAAGAGGGTACATTCGACATCGGAAAACAGTTATACATCTATTCGAATGACCTGTTTAGTAGTGAAATAAAGAGAATTATACCGGTTCTGAAAAAGGAATCAGACCTGCTTTGTAAATTCACTAATAAGGAAAAAGCCAATCTGAAAATAGATATAAAAGAAGACCTGCCCCGAGAAGGATATTCAATTCTGATAAATGCTCAGGGCATCCACATTGAGGCAGCAACTACTACAGGAGTATTTTATGCTATTCAGACATTGAGGCAACTCATTAAAAAAGACGGGAAAAACCTGCAGTGTCCTTATGTTGAAATAACCGATTCACCAGCCTTTGGCTGGAGAGGTTTTCTACTGGATGAAGCCCGTAACTTTCAGGGAAAGAATGAAGTAAAAAAACTGCTTGACGAAATGGCCTTGCTCAAAATGAATGTATTTCATTGGCATCTAACAGATGATCAGGGTTGGAGAATTGAAATAAAGGAATATCCTCTTCTCACAGAAATCGGAGGGCGAAGAGATTCCACTCAACTGAACTGGTATGAAAGTACAGTCTATGATGGTAAGCCTGTGAGCGGATATTACTCTCAGAAAGACATTCGTGAAATCATAGCCTATGCAGCAGACAGGCATATAAAAATCATACCCGAGATAGAATTTCCGGGTCATGCCTCCGCTGCTATTGCAGCATATCCCTGGTTGAGTTGCAGTAAAAAGCAAATCTCCGTTCCCTGTGGCTACGGAGTATTAACAACCGCTTTCAATGTTGTCAATCCACAGGTGCAGGAGTTTATTCACAATGTTTTAGATGAAGTTATCGAACTGTTCCCCTCGGATATTATCCATATCGGAGGAGACGAGGTGAAATACGATGAATGGCTGGATTCTGAAGAAGTATTGCTATTCATGAAAAAAGAACAGATTACTTCACCGGCAGAATTACAAGTGTGGTTCACCAATCATCTCTCTGCTTATCTGGGTAGCAAAGGCAAAAAACTGATGGGCTGGAATGACATAACAGGTGATAAACTTCATGCTTTCCAAACCGGAAATGAAGTAAAAAGCCAATTGAATCCGGAGAATACAATTGTCCAATTCTGGACAGGCAATCAGAGCTTACTGGAAAAAGCTCTAGAGCGCGGTTTAAAGGTAGTAAACAACTCTTGTGAATATACGTATCTGAACTACAACTATGACAAGATTGTGCCCGGATTAGAGTATGCGCATACCCCTATTCCTTTAGAAAAAGCATACCGTTTCAATCCCGTTCCCGAATCCGTATCAGCATGGAAAGAACAAATTCTGGGATTATCATGTGCCATGTGGGGAGAATGGACAAATCGCCCGGATATCATGTACAAAATGGTTTATCCGCAAATAGCAACGTATGCAGAAACAGGATGGACTCAAAAAGAAAATAAAAATTTCGATAGGTTCCTGAAATCTCTGAAACCATTCCGGGAAAGATGGAAATCTGCCGGATACATTAAATAAATATCCCTATTGTTTTACTAAAAAATTAATCATTATGAAAAAGTTTACGGTATTATTAATTTGTGTGCTGGCTTCATTCGCACAGCTATGGTCTCAAAACTATGCAAAAGTTTGGTTAGACAAGTTTCATTTCACTAGAGGAGAAGATATTGTTACTCACTACACCGGTGGATTCGGATTCCCAAAGGATAATATGAACATTGCACCCTTAGGACAAACTATTACCGGTATTCCCGGTCATTACTCCACGACATGGTGCTATTTTGATAATCCGGGAGCCAAGGAGGGTACAGCTACTATCCCCGGAGGTAATATGGGTAATGCTGCTGACGGTTACTATTGGATTGTATATCTGATAGACGATGGCTACGAGCAGGGTTCGGAATATATTCCATGTTACTATGGTGATACCCCTCCTCAAAACGAATCTCCGGTACTTGCTCTGGAAGAACGTACGGCCGAGTATACCACTATTACCTTTACGGATAGCGAACTCTGGAGAATGCTGATAAAAGAAATCAACGTTGACGGAACCGCTTTAAGCACGGATGACTATAGTCTGGAAGCAGGTGCTCTTTACATTCTAAAAGACTTAACTACTGCCAAGTCCATCAAAATAACAGCCTGGGATCATCCGGATGCAAGCATTCAACTTGACCCAAGTTCCATCCAAAATGAAAGCATAGCACAGAATGTATGTTTCAGCAACAACTGCTTACAGGTAATCAATGACGATGCTCTAATCCAATCGGTTTCTATCATTTCTCTGGCCGGAGTTACAATAGAATCCTATCAGGTCATTGCAGGCAATAATCAATATGACCTGAATCACTTGAATGCAGGTATCTATTTTGCTAAAGTTTGTAGTAAAAACATCAATAAGGTAATAAAGATTGTAATCGGACGATAGTGTCCCCAACGAGGTTGTACTAAGCCTTTTAGTACAACCTCATTTAAAAACGAATATGAAAAAGAACCTCATTCTACTACTATTTATCTGTTTTTGTCTGAAAGGTTTTACACAACCTTTTCAGCCCGAATTTTCCGTTGCCGGATTCTTTCCTGTCAAAGGCTCGGGCAGGGAGGTCTATTCCATGAATCCCTCATGGAGATTTCATAAAGGGGATGTGCCCGGAGCCGAAAAGATCATTTTTGATGATTCCAATTGGGAGCAAGTCTCCATTCCGCACAGCATCGACCTTTTACCAACCGAGGCCAGCGGATGTATAAACTATCAGGGTATCTGCTGGTATAGAAAACATTTCACTCCCGACTCAAGACTCAGCAATAAAAAACTCTTTCTTTATTTTGAGGCTATAATGGGTAAAACACAAGTCTGGATCAACAATGAATTATGCACCACTCATTACGGAGGATATCTCCCCATTATTATAGATATGACAGACAAAGTAAAATCCGGTCAAAACAATGTAATATCTATCTGTACCGATAATTCAAACAATCCGCTTTATCCACCGGGAAAACCGCAAGAGTTTCTCGACTTTACCTATTGTGGCGGTATCTATCGTGACTGCTGGCTTATAGCACATAATAAAGTATTTATCACTGACGATAATTATGCATCCGAAGTAGCCGGTGGCGGGACATTCGTTTCGTACGACAACGTATCTGCAAAATCGGCCGACATTCATATTAAACTGCAATTAAAAAACGAAATGCCCAAGAACTTTAAAGGTAAAACCTACATCACATTGAGAGACCCTGCAGGAAAAATAACAGGACAAACCACATATTCGTTTTCTATCCCTTCGGGAAAAGCCGTCAGCCATTCAGAACATGTTATCATTAAAAAGCCCCAGCTATGGTATCCTTCTTCTCCTTCCTTATACCAAATGCAAATCGAGATAAAAGATCATACCGGAAAAGTAATAGACGGCTATAGAAAAAAGATAGGAATTCGAAGCATCGAATTTAAAGGAAAAGATGGTTTATGGATCAATGGAAAACCTTATCCTCACCCCATAATGGGGGTAAACCGTCACCAGGATTTTGCTGTAATCGGCAATGCTATGACCAACAATCTGCATTGGCGCGATGCAAAGAAACTAAAAAGTCTGGGGCTCGATATCATCCGCAATGCGCACTATCCGCAGGACCCGGCTTTTATGGATGCCTGCGATGCCTTAGGACTTTTTGTCATTGAGAACACACCGGGCTGGCAATACTGGAACGAAGACCCGATATTCCGGAACCGGGTATTCGATGATATCAGAAATATTATACGCAGAGACCGGAACCGCCCTTCCGTATTCCTTTGGGAACCCGTACTCAATGAGACATGGTATCCCGAATCATTTATTGACAGTGTTAAGCAAATCGTGGCAGAAGAATATCCGTATCCCTACTCCCATGTGGTGGGGGACGCTGAAGCACGCGGTTCATCCAAATTCTCAATACTCTATACACATCCTTCCAACGGAGATACAGGTATAGCGATCAAAGAACTGAGCCCGAATGTAACTTACTTCACCCGGGAGTGGGGAGACAACGTGGACGACTGGAACTCGCACAACTCCACAAGCAGGGCCAACCGCGCCTGGGGAGAATACCCTATGTTAACACAAGCTAACCATTATGCATCTCCTCCTTATGCTTGCACAAGTTATGACGGACTCTGGAAAACATCCAGACAGCATATCGGCGGTTGCCTCTGGCATTCATTTGATCATCAGAGAGGTTATCATCCCGATCCTTTTTATGGTGGTCTGACAGATGTATTCAGGCAACCCAAATACGCTTATTATATGTTCATGGCCCAACGGCCTGTCGATTCACTCGCCATACAGGTAGAAAGCGGACCTATGATATATATAGCCCATGAAATGACTCCATTCTCTCCGGCGGATGTAACGGTCTATTCCAATTGTGAGGAAGTAAGGCTTACTGTCTTTAAACACGGAAAAACATATACCTACAAAAAAAAGGACAGGCCGGGGATGCCTTCTCCCATTATCATTTTCAAAGATGCCTATCATTTTATGGAAGATAAAGCGCTCTCACGACAGGAGCGTTGGGATGAGGTCTATCTGTTGGCAGAAGGTTTCCGAAACGGTAAAAAGGTAGCCGAACATAAACGAATGCCTGCCCGGCGTCCAGGTAAAATCACACTGCACTTAGATGACGAAAATATTCAGCCCATTGCCGACGGTTCCGATCTGATCACAGTGATTGCTTCTGTTACAGACGAAAACGGAAATATCAAACGGTTGAATAATTATCATATAAAATTCTCAGTTGAAGGAGAAGCGAGACTGGTTGCCAACGAAGAAACACATACCAACCCCCGCCTGGTTGAGTGGGGAACTGCTCCTATCCTTCTTCGGACAACACTCCGCCCCGGTAAAGTAAAAGTAAGAGCCGAAGTTGATTTTCCGGGTATACAAATGCCCATACAAGGGGAGTTGGAATTTACTGTTTTACCGGCATCTGTTCCTGCTATTTACAATATGGAGGAGCGAACGGGAGTATATCAGCTAGGCTCAATTTCTGATAATAACCGGAAAGATAACACAGAAGAACGGAACAGACTGAACCGGGAACTAAAAAATGTAGAACGCCAACAAAGCGAATTCGGTGAAGGAGGTTTAAAATAATTAATCAATAAATACAATAAACACCATGAAAAAGTATCTTATTTTAGTCGTCAGCTGGCTCTTGTTAGGTTCCGGCCAATTAGTAAAAGAGGCTTCTGATAATGTATGGGTATTACCCTGTACGGAATTATTAGAGAATTACCAAGATTTTCCGGCAAAAGAATGGAATGAGGTTGTACTGGGAAAAGGAGAAACGGAGCATCTACAGGTGGTTCTGAATACAATACCTAAAGAAAAGATTACCATTTCATCATCTATCCCAGAAGCATTCAATGTACACTACAGAATGCTTACGGATATAGATGGATACAAAGATGCCTTAGTACCGTTTGTATCCACCATACAGGCAACAGGATCAACCTCGGTTGTATGGCTGACTTTCGAAACTCCGCGGAACAGCCAACCGGGTACATATGAATACACGGTATCTATTAAGACACTGAGAAACTCCATCAATCTTAAATTCAAAGTACGTGTAGCCGATTATGAAATCCCCCTGACTCCCTCTATTCCTTCGGAGTTCTGTATTGACATAGATAATCTACCGGACAACGGTTCGGATGAGCAGAAAGAACTCTGGAATGAGTTTCTTCTTTCACGACGCATTGACCCCTATTATGGCAAGCTCATAGACCGGAATACATGGCGTTGGGACAACTGTTTCTCACCATGGCCATGGGACGATCCGAGAAGCCGGAAGTTACTTCAGGACAAACGTTTCTGCCGGTTTGCCCTTCCCTGCATGCTGGAAGATGACGAACTCCTGCGAATGTGTAATGATATGGAGGAAAAAGGATATTTCGACCGATGTTACTTCTACATCTGGGATGAGCCCAAAACGCCCGAACACTATGAGCAGATCGCCAAAGAATCTGCCCATATACTATCTCTCAAGCCAAACGCTAAAATGCTCGTACCGATCTCCAGCTTTCTTGTCGAAGGAGAACATAAATGGGACTATGACTATACGTTCGATTTCCTCACAAAATATGTAAAAATATTCCCGATTGCAGCCGAACAATACAACTGCGAGAATTCCGGCGCGGAGAAATTCAGAAAACTGGTCGAACCACGAGCCGAATGGTGGACATATGTCTGTTGCGGACCAACCGGCGTTCAGCCTAACTTCTTGTTTGCCCAGACCCCTTTTCACAACAGAGCCATCATGTGGAGGGTATGGAAGGAACAGGAAACAGGATTCCTGTATTGGGGGGTAAACAGGTACCGTCTCAATCCGTTCGCATTCGATACAAGTCTCAATGCCGTAGGTGATGGAGGATTGGTCTTTCCCGGAGATTTATTCAATATCAAAGAACCCGTAGCCTCAGCCCGGCTGGAACGATGGAAAGAAGGACAGGAAGACTATGAGTTATTAAAAATGGTGGAAGATAAAGCCGGAAGACACGTTGCAGAAAAGATTCTTGAACAAGTATACAAATCACCATCCGACTACACAAGAAGTTCGGCAGAGATCAGTAGCTTCCGAAAAAAACTAATAGAAATCATTGAAACGTATAATCCCTCCAATCAGGTTATCATACGGGGAGAACAGCATCAGGTAGATACCCTGAATACTTATATACCCGGCCCCGGCTGTGATTATGTCCATATTCGTATCGAAGATATGCCGATAGAAGCGCATATTCTGAAGATAGACCTGCAGAACCCCCATACGCAGATCCGCACTTTTCTGGGTAAAAACACAATAGAAGGATTAGAAAGAGTATCTGCCGCATGTGACAGATACTCTTCTGAAACAGCCGATGCCTACGCAGGTATTAACGGGGATTTCTTTAATATAAAAGCGCACAATGAATTACCCATCGGAGCCCCGCGGGGAGGGTGCATTGCCGACGGAGTAGTGCAACGCGAGCCCAGAAACATGGACTGGGCTTTTGCTACTATTGACTATACGAACAAACCAACGCTCGACAATATGAGCTTTGAAGGTTCTGTAACCAGTATGAAAGCTCCTATATCTTCCTACCGGTTTTACGACGTCAACCTTCCCAGAACGGATTGCTATTCCTGCGATCTGACTTTCTATAATGAATTTGCAGGTGGCTACACGCGAATGGATGAAAATGCAGATATAGGCGATAAACTTAAAACAGAAGTTTTCTTCAAACCCGCCGAGGGATACAAGTGGAAAGTAAATGCTCCGGTAGCTTGTATTATTACGAGAATCATTAAAGATACGGAAGGACATAACGCATTGGAAGCCGGCGAATCGGCTTTATCGGGTATCGCTCAGGCAAAAACGTTTCTCGACAAACTCACTATCGGACAAAAGCTGAACATTAAAATGACAATTAAGACACCACAAAACGAAACTCCCTTTATCAAAGAGATGATCGGAGGCAATTCGCTCTTGATGAAAAACGGAATATTAACCGATTGCAACTTCAACGACAGTTACAACAACGTGCTGTATCCAAGAACAGGAGTGGGATGCTCTGCAGATGGTAAATGGCTGTATATGATGGCTATTGACGGACGACAGGAACATTCCAGAGGAGTGTACACCGACGAAATGTGCGATTTATTTCGCAGCCTGGGTGCAGCCAATGTAGTGGGTTTTGATGGCGGAGGATCTACCGGCATGGTGGTTAATCACGCAGTGGTCAACAAGCCGAGTGACGGTAATGAAAGAGCCGTTACAAACGGATGGTTGCTACAAACATCTGCTCCGGTAGATAAAAACATTGTTCGTATGGATTTTAATTACTGGAACAAAGAGCAGATCACCTCCGGCTCCATTCCTCTGAAAGTAATGGGGTACAATCAATACAGCGTTCTCACAGACACGGACATTACCGGTGCGGTACTCAGTTGTTCTCCGGGACTGGGATATATTAAAGACCGTACTTTAATACTGAACGGACCAGAAAAGAAAGGAACCGTCACTGCTACTTTTAACGGAATAAGTGTCACCCGGTATCTGAATTTAAGTATATCTACCGGCATAAATCAGACCATAAAAACAGCAACCCCTATCGAATTCTATCGGGCACCTGATTCAAATGTATTTTACCTCACCAAGAAAAATACTGATCTTTGTAAGATAGCTTATTCATTATATACAATTAACGGCATCTGCCTGAAGCAGGAAGTCACTGAATTTACAGATAATATCCGCCTGGACTTCACCGACATATCATCCGGTATATATATACTACGGGTGAATATGGCAAGCGAAAATCATTCATTCAAACTCATTATATGATGACCAGACAGAACTACACAAATCCCCGTACCGGATTAAAAAATAAATCAGTCCACCACAGAGTACAGAGTAATTCTGTAATTGATTCTGAAATAATTAAAACTCTATGTACTCCGTGTGCTCTGTGGTAAAATATATTCGTAACCAAAACACATTATTATATCAATGAAGAATCTATTTATCATTTTAACATTACTGTTATTTACATCCTCTGTTTATGCCGAAGAGTTTCTCCTGAGTACTCCCCGCACTTCCCTCTTATTGACGGGAGAAAAGGACGGACAGCTCTACCTGCATTACTTCGGAAGAAGAGTACTTGATCCCTCCGACATCTGGAACTCCGGCAACGGTATGCTTTACCGCGAAGCCTATCCACAGTTCGGACTGGACTGTACCCTGGAACCTGCAATGGCAGTTATGTATCCGGACGGAAACCTGTCATTAGATCTGCGCTTTCAGAAAGCAGAAAACATCAAAGGTAATCATTCCGATGAATGGAAATTCTACCTGAAAGATACGGTATATCCTTTGGAAGTAACGCTGCACTACAGAATATACCACGATGAAGATATCATTGAAAGTTGGGCTGGTTATCAATATTCGGGAAAAGGTTTCGTAGAACTACGGCAGTTTGCCTCTGCCTACATGCCCTTGCCTCCGGGACAATATACCATGCAACACCTGCATGGTTCATGGGCCTCGGAGCACCAGATGGAAGAAGAAATATTGACTCATGGCAGCAAAATACTCGTAAACAGAGACGGAGTACGTAATGCACTGACAGATCATCCCTCGGTAATGCTGGGCCGTGATGGTCTGGAAGAGAACACAGGTGATGTATATGCCGGAATACTGGCATGGAGTGGTAATTACAAAATAAACTGCACACTCGATAATTCGCACCGCCTGCACCTGATTGCCGGTATCGACAATTTCCAGTCCGAATATAAACTATCCAAAGGAGAAATCAGCCGGACATTCCACCGTTGGGCACGGAAATATGCATTGGCCCATGGAGAACAAAAGCGTGATATACTTCTTAACAGTTGGGAAGGACTGTATTTCAACGTAAACATGAAAGACGTTTGTAGAATGATAAACGACTTTTCCGGTTTAGGCGGAGAGATGTTCGTACTGGACGATGGATGGTTTGGCAAGAAATACTCCAGAGACTCCGACCGTTCTTCACTGGGAGACTGGGAAGTCAGTCCCGGCAAACTACCCGACGGGCTCCAGGCACTTATTGATTCCTGTAAATGCGCCTCTATCAGGTTTGGTATATGGATAGAACCTGAAATGACCAATACTATCAGCGAACTCTATGAACAACATCCGGACTGGGTTATTTCACAACCCAATCGGCCTTTAAAGAAAGGACGGGGCGGCAATCAGCTTGTACTGGATCTGTCCAATCCCAAAGTACAGGACTTCATTTTCGGAGTAGTAGACAAGTTAATGACACAGTATCCGGAGATTGCTTACATTAAATGGGATGCTAATATGAGCCTTGCCAACTACGGCTCCAATTACCTTCCGGCCAACAAACAATCACACCTATACATAGAATATCACAGAGGACTTCGGAAAGTTCTTCAGAGAATACGCGCCAAATATCCGGACTTACTTATGCAGGCTTGTGCCAGTGGCGGAGGAAGAATCAGTTATGGCATTCTTCCTTATTTCGATGAATTCTGGACCAGTGACGATACAGATGCCATAGAGAGGATATACATGCAATGGGGAGTATCGCAATTCTATCCTGCCATAGCCATGGGGTCACACGTATCTGCTGCACGCAATCATCAGACCAATAAACTTATCCCCCTGAAGTTCCGGTTCGACGTAGCTATGTCTGGACGCCTCGGTATGGAGATGCAGCCCAAAGATTTCACACCGGATGAATATAAATTTGCCGCACAGGCCATATCCACTTATAAGCAGATTCGCCCGGTTGTTCAGTTTGGCGATCTGTACAGGCTGATTTCACCCTATGCACAGAAAAATATATCTTCACTGATGTACGTCACCCCCGACAAGGAAGAAGCGGTACTCTTTGTTTATCAATTAAAACACCGCTTCAACCCCTCATTTCCCAGATTAACCCTTCAAGGACTATCTCCGGAGGCCTCTTACGAAATCTGTGAGATCAACACGGCAGACCTGAAAGAACAGGCTAAAAAAACAATAACCGGCGGATTCCTTATAGACCAGGGAATGGAGGTATGGCTCGATAAAGAATACGACAGTAAGATTTTCCATTTAAAGAAAACCAAATAACACTTTCGGATTATGATAAAAAAAAGTTTAGCAGCAATAACCGGATTAATGCTGACTGTCCTTACATATGCGAGTAACGAACAGGCACACTGGATTACAGCCTTCGAAAATCAAAGCGCATCCAATACCTGGATTTGTTTTCGTAAGGATATGCTTATAGATTCCCTTCCGCAAGAAGATATCCATTTAAAGATTGCAGCCGACAGTAAATACTGGATGTGGATCAATGGCCGTCTCGCTGTTTTTGAAGGCTCCGTCAAAAGAGGACCCAATCCTTCGGATACATACTATGACGAAGTAGATATATCCTCATTCCTGAAAGAAGGAAATAATTCCATTGCCATTCTGCTGTGGTACTTCGGAAAGGAGGGATTCTCCTACCAACCCAGCGGCAAAGCGGGGCTGTACGTCAAAAGCCTGTCCGGCAGCCTCAACCTAAACACAGACAAGCAATGGTTATCTACCCTGCATCCGGGATACTATACACCGGCAGGAGCACAGCCCAACTTCAGACTATCGGAATCCAATATCGGCTATGACGCCCGTATATTCCCGGAAGACTGGATTATCCAACCTACCGGTAATCTCACCTATCCGTGGGCCCCTGCCATAGAGGTGGGAACCGAGGGTTCGGCACCCTGGAATAAACTCCACCCAAGAATTATTCCCTTATGGAAAGATTACGGAAAAAAAGAATATCCGGACAGCCAATGGCACCGAGGGAATGAGGTCGATACCCTAATCTGCCGGCTGCCCTACAACATGCAACTCACCCCTTGCATCGAGCTGGAAGCCCCCGAAGGGAAAGTCATAACCATGTATACGGATGATTACAAAGGCGGCGGAGTATACAATCTACGGGGCGAATATATCACCAAAGGCGGGCAACAGTCTTATGAAAGCCTGGGGTGGATAAACGGACATTCGGTGTATTATCTGATACCTAAAGGCGTGGAGGTGCTTAAAACAGAATATCGCGAAACAAGCTATGATACCTCATTTGCAGGAACTTTCAATTGTAACGACGACTTCTTCAACCGACTTTGGCAAAAGGCACAGCGTACATTATTAGTCACCATGCGCGACACCTACATGGATTGCCCCGACCGCGAACGCGCACAATGGTGGGGAGACGAAGTCATTGAATCGGGAGAATCCTTCTATGCACTTTGTCCCAAATCACATCTACTGATGAAAAAAGGGATGTACGAACTAATGGGCTGGCAGCAGGATAATGGCATTATCTTTTCTCCCATACCTTCTTCCAATTATCATACGGAACTCCCCGGACAAATGTTGGCAAGCATAGGGCGTTATGGTTTCTGGAACTATTATCTGAATACCGGAGACAGGATTCCCGTAGAAGATTTGTATGATGCCGTAAAACGGTATCTGCACGTATGGCAATATAATCCGGACGGTACTATAAAGTTCCGTAGCGGAGACTGGACATGGGGAGACTGGGGAACGAATATCGATATCGAAGGGCTGTTCAACGCCTGGTATTATCTCGCTCTGGAAGGTACAGCACAAATGGCAGAAGTACTTGATAAAAAAGAAGATGCCACCAACCTAAAAGAAGAGATGCGTCTGCTCAAAGATGCTTTTAACCAGGCTTACTGGAACGGAGCGGCCTACAAAGCCAATAGCACCATTCCCCATCCGGACGACCGCTTGCAGGCATTGACGGTAATATCAGGTTTGGCAGATGAATCGAAATATGAAGCCATTCGCAATCTGTTCCGAAAGTACGAGTATGCAAGTCCTTATATGGAAAAATACGTCTTGGAAGCACTATTTGTAATGAACCAGCCCGAAGAGGCACTCGCACGAATGAAGAAACGGTTTGAGTCTATGGTCAATCATCCCACTCTCACGACCCTGTTTGAGGGATGGGGACTCGGACCTCAGGGGTTCGGAGGCGGAACATATAACCATGCCTGGAGCGGAGGAGGGTTGACACTATTATCCCAGTATGTATGTGGCGTCTCTCCTGTAAAGCCCGGATTCAAAGAGTTCAGCGTATTTCCCCAAATGGGCAATCTTATTCATGCAGAAACCAGCCTGCTGACTGTCAACGGTAGGATATCAATCTCATTAGAGAGAACAGACGGCCGGATACAGATGCATCTCACCGTACCAGAGAATACGCAAGCGCTGCTTCCCATCAAACCGGAAATTAAGAGAATCGAAGTAAACGGTCGCAGTGTGTATAAAAACGGAAAATTCCGGTCCAACAAATATTGCAGACCGGAATATTCATCAACCAATCAGATAGCAATAAAGGTATCTTCTGGTGTATGGAAAGTTACTATGTCACAGTAAACCATATAATAACTTTCAGCTTTCAGAGCTTGTTTTAATTTAAAACAGACTCTTGACTTATAAAGGATATTCCTCAAAAGCATACAAGATAGTGGACAGGTAGCGCTCTCCCGTATCGGGCAGCAGCGCTACTATTGTCTTACCCTTATTTTCCGGAAGTTCTGCCAGCTTTGTAGCCGCATATACGGCAGCTCCTGAAGAGATTCCAACCAGTAAGCCTTCTTTCGTTGCCAACTCACGGCTGGTACGGATGGCATCATCATTCTGCACCTGCACAATCTCATCCACTACCGAAGCATCATAGATCCTAGGAATAAATCCGGCTCCGATGCCCTGTATCTTATGAGGTCCGGGCTTACCACCGGACAGAACCGGAGAATCAGCAGGCTCTACAGCTACTACCTTTATTTGAGGATTGTAATCCTTTAATGCTCTCCCCACACCGCTTATTGTACCACCTGTACCAACACCTGCCACAAATATTTCTACACGTCCGTCTGTATCATGCCATATCTCCTGTCCGGTAGTCCGCACATGGACAGCAGGATTAGCAGGATTCTCAAATTGCTGTAGGATCACTGCACCGGGAGTATTTACTTTCAACTCTTCTGCTTTGGCAATAGCTCCTTTCATTCCGTCTGCACCGGGAGTCAGTACCAGTTCGGCCCCCAAAGCCTTCAGTAAGTTCCTCCGCTCTACGCTCATCGTATCCGGCATCGTCAAAATCAACTTATATCCCTTAGAAGCAGAAACAAAAGCCAGTCCTACCCCTGTATTTCCACTCGTCGGTTCAATAATCGTAGTACCCGATTTCAAGATTCCTTTTGATTCAGCATCTTCCACCATCGCCAAAGCGATACGGTCTTTCACACTGCCTACCGGATTAAAATACTCCAACTTTACCACCACACGAGCTTTTAGTCCTTTACTTGCATTATAATTACTCAGCTCCAACAACGGGGTGTTGCCTACGAGGTCGGTCAGTCTTTTTGCTATCTTTCCCATATCTGTTAATGTATTAATTATCTGTTTTTTTATTATACGACAAAGATAGAGGAGTTTTGGTTCGCCGGAAATACCACACTTGTGGTAAATTCGTACTATGAATGAGGGATAAATATCCTAAATGCCCGTTACAACTTTGCCGCACTCACCTTCCAGGCGTACAGCATCACTACTATAAAGGAAAGCAAAGGTACGATAAAGGAAAGAGACATGGTAGTCTGATCTGCCACATACCCCATCATCAATGGCCCTACCGCCCCGCCAACAGGTGACATCATCAGATAAGAAGAAGCACGCTTGGTATGCTTACCCAGCCCCCGTAAAGAAAGAGCAAAAATAGTGGGGAACATGATAGCCTCAAATGCATATCCTAAAAAAAGTGCTACGAGAGACACAATCCCCACATTCAGTACAATCAGCAACGAGGTAATCACCGTACACACAGCACAAAATAACAGCACTTTCTCTGCACGGATACGTTGCATAATCCAGCTACCGGCAAAACGTCCACACATGAATAATCCTAAACCTCCAAAAGAAAGTACTATAGAAGCATCACGGGCATTCATCCAGCCATCGTCAACCACGTAGTTTATAAAGAAGCTATTAATAGAAATCTCCGCTATCTCATAACAAAACAGGGCAGCAATACCAAAAATGAAAAGTTTGTGCGACCACAGGCTTTTCGTTTTCCCTTCTCTGTCACCCTCTTCTTCATGAACAATCTCCGGCAGTCTGATCTTTGAAAAAACCATAGCAACTGCCAACACTACAATCCCCATTAACGTATAAGGCAAAGAAATTGCAACCTCCCCTTCTTCAGAGAAAAGCAATAATCCACCTATCAATGGTCCACAAATACATCCCAATCCATTGAATGACTGAGCCAAGTTCAAGCGGCTGGCAGCAGTCTCTTTATCCCCCAACTCCGTCATATAAGGATTGGCAGCAGTTTCCAAAAACACCAGTCCACAGGCTATGACAAACAATGAGAACAGAAAGAAATTGAACGACATCCAGTACTCTCCGGGAATAAAAAGCAAAGATCCCAGTCCATAAAGTAGTAACCCTAATACTACTCCACGACGATAACCGTACTTATTGATAAATAATCCGGCAGGAATAGCCATAACAAAATATCCCAAATAGAACATAACCTGCACCCATGCAGAATGGGTACGGCTGATGACCAGTACATCCTGAAAATGTTTGTTCAGCACATCAAGAATGGCATGGGCAAATCCCCATAAGAAGAATAAAGAAGTAACCAGAATGAAGGGAACACGATATTCCCTCTTTACCAATGCATATCTTTGCTTTTGCATAATTTCAATCTAAATAGACATGCAAAGATAAATAAAAAATAAGGATAGGATGCCCTACCGCAAGATTAAGGTACTTGGGTTAGTTAATAATAGCCTTTGAAGCAGACAGACTATAGCTTTCAAAGAAGAGTTACCAAGTGAATTGAGTATGCAAAACATCCGGATGTTCTTATCAAAAACATCCCCATGTTATAAATCAAAACATCCGGGTGTTTTTATACACAACATCCGGATGTCTTATATTCATGAAACAAGAGTTATGAATACAAAGATATAGTATACAACATCATAAGTATGTATATACTTTATCCAGCAAAAGAGTATCTTATTATACTATATTTATAAAACCAGATAAAAGAAAGAGAATCGATCTACTCCCACCAGTTTCTAATTGGTTTCAACTTCCTCTGACTTTGGATAGTTCGGGCTGTAGAGCAATCTTTCTTTACGAACAACCAACTTCCCTTCTTTCACGAATCCTTCTCCCCGTTCACTCAAATGCTTCACCATTGCCTCACGTAAATCAGCCAGCCTTTTCCGATAATGTTTCTCCGACACAAGATTTCGCAATTCTCCCGGATCCTTTGATAAATCAAAAAGTTCTTCTTCTCCTGTATAGAAATTCCACACATATTTAATTTTGCCATCGGTCAAAGCACACCAGTAATTTTCCTTCGCATAACAAGTTGCATGCTCCAGATCAATATATTGTCTCCATGTATGCTTTCTGCTTTCGTCTACTAAAGCTAACAGTGAGAGTCCATCCATCTCCTCAGGAATTTGTGCTCCGGAAGCATCTAAGAAGGTAGGCAAAAGATCTCGTAATTCCACCGGTTCATCTACTTTTATTCCCTCTTTAATACCAAACGATTCAGGCCATTTTACAATATATGGAACATGTGTGGAACCCTCATAAGGATAAGTCTTCCGCCAATGATAATGATCGCCCAACATATCCCCATGGTCGGAAACATAGCAAATCAAAGCATTATCATACATTCCCTTATCTTTCAGTGCTTGTATTATTTTTCCTATTTCCTCATCAATAAATGTAACATTGGCATAATAGTATTTTCGGGAATTTTTAGCATATTCAGTTCCAAAATTGGCAAACGGAGCATCCTTATCAGCTTTTACCGGATCAAGCTGAGTAGCGTATTTACCACACCAGTCACCAATATAAGGAGCCGGAATTTCTTTCTCTTCATACTCATCCAAAAGACGTTGGGGAGGGTCATACGGACTATGAGGACGTGCAAAGGAAACTTTCAGAAACAACGGGCTTTCATTATTATAATTCTGTATCAATTCGCAAGCCATCTTTCCTGTCCAGGCGGTAGGATGTAACTCCTCAGGCAGTTTATAAGTACCTGCCCTGTGTTCATTCCAACCAATACCTGTCAAATCAGGATTTACTCCCGGCATTTGTATCTGTAACCATAGTCGATAATCGCTGATAAAATATTTCGTCTCAGCACGCCCGCTTTCATCTAACAAAGTTCCATGAAAACCATGCAAAGATTTTTGTGGAGACCAATGCATCTTTCCAATACCAAATGTATAATAATTCTGCTCTCTTAGCATAGCAGGCATCTCGTATCTGTATTGCATGGCTACCCGGCCATACCCCAACATGCCATGCCGCCAAGGAGACATACCGGTCAGTAATCCTGCACGGGCCGGTGTGCTACTTGGAGTAGACGAATAGCCATTACAGAATAATGTCCCCTCTTCAGACAGTTTATCAATATTAGGTGAAATAACTACCGGATTCCCCGTACATCCCAAAGCATCGCCACGATGCTGATCGGCCATAATCAAGATAATATGAGGTTTTTGTTGTGCTCTAACCTGCTGAATCGAAAAACCGATTCCGGAAGTCAAAACCAACATACCATTTAATATCGGAATTATTTTCATTTTTATGAAAGTTGATTTATAGTATTATCTGATACACATTTTCTTAATTAAACGTATAAAAAGCATTTTTCATACGTTTAATCTATTGTATATTACAAATTCTCCGGGATCCGCCGTCCGTATTTCTGTAATAAGAAACGAGCGTATTGCATCAACTCACCCTGAGGTGCTACCAGAATAGGGTCTGTAGAATCTACCCAGGCATCTTCGAAATTTTTTATTGATTCATCCAATTTTTTCTGATCAAACTCCCGGTTACCTTCTACTGCAGAGATTACCGCATCCATATACATATCCCAGCGTTTCGAATAGTAATCTTTAATGAGCCCCGCCCATGTACGACTGGCATAATCATTCAGACTACCTCCCCAAGTCGTAATCAGATTACGGGCATTCTTCTCATAATAATCTTTCACTTCGGGAGTCGTACCCAATGCACGGGCATCAGCCAACCATTTATCCAAGGCACAACGGCTATGAAAAGCATTCAAACGATCCAAATCATTAAGGATCTCTTTCATTTCCGCAGCTCTGGCTTTCAACCCCGGAAGATCTTTAACTGTATACATACGGTCAAAATCATCTTTCACTATAAGAAAATAATTACCCAGTAATTGACGACCTACAGTAATGATATCCAGCCGCAGAGCGTCTCTGTTACAGTCCGTAGCCTGTAACAGTTTTTCCCAGGCTTGTAATAAAGTAGCATTGGAATAATCAATAACCGTACGTCTATTAGGTTTGTTCATCACCGGACGATAGTTAGGTAATACGCCTAATGTTTTGGGAACCTGTACGTATATCTGGTTGAACAGAATATCCCACGCTTCACGAACAGGCTGGGAAACAGTCCCGGCATGACGGTCGGCAAGATTTTGTAACCACGCCTCGTTGTCAAGATTCAAATCCCACGCCTTCTCAAAGATATACTCATAGGGAAACTGCATAACATCCAAGCCTTCGAGCGTAGAACCGATACCCCGAAGGTTACTTCCACCATTTATCAACGCATTGTCAAGACGGTCACCACTCTCCTTTACATTACCGGTAAGAGTCGTATTTCCCCCAAAATTACCTAAATAGCACCAAATATAAGGTTGTCCATGAAAGTGTTCAGTGTTTTTCCAAAGTTCTACATTCTCACAATGATAATCCAGTAAAAACATCTTATCCTGCGGCACTCCGGTTAGTAAAGCCTTGATACGCGGAGCCGTCCAATCCTTGCGGTCATGATAAAACATCCAGGTCATCTGCATCCATTCCGCTTTCGGATCTGCTGCTGTCAATGTCCGATACATATCCGAAGATACCTGACTGAGATATTCGGGTTCCCAACTTGGTGGATCTACCTCGTTAAAAGGATCTACGCCATAAATATGATCAGTTCCGAACAAACGAGTCTGCTCCTGAAGAAAATGTTTTTGAATGGTAGCAAACAGCGGTTCTTCGGGATTCAGAAAATAACAACGATACGTATCAGCAAAACCTGCCCACTTACCAAGATGCTGAATATTAGCCTCCGGATAAATTCGTTTCAAAGCTGCAGGTACATGACCGGCAAAAGCAGGCAATACCGGTTTCATATTCAATTCGCGTTCCCGCGCAAGTATCTTTTTCTGTAGTTCCACCTGATTATCCAACCACTCCATAGGTAACGGACCGTTCCATCCATCAATATTTGCCATACGATGCCAGGGTAGATACGTAGGTCCCGTAAAATAGGAACGGATTTCCTGATCCGTCAAACCTAATTTCTTCCATACTTTATACCATACGGCTTCCTGACCTGTAATGGCCAGAGGCATATTGACCCCGTTCAAAGCCATCCAGTCAATAAAACGCTCCCAATCTTTCCATTGCCAATAAGGCATAGTGTAACCATAAGTACAGTAGTTCAAAAAAAAGCGTCTGTCTACTTTTGCTTCCGCACTAAAAGTTTTCTCCAACACCGGAAGAGTATCAGGCATTTCAACAGGAATATCGGCATACCATGAGATTGTGGTAAGACAATAATACTTTAGATAATAATTCAGCCCCATTGCCATTGAGTTAGCGTTATTACCGCCAATCACTATTTTTCCAGAGTCGGAAGTATCCAACCGGAAACAGTCTTTTCCGTCAACGGGTCTTATTTTCTTAAACTGAAAGTTCTCGGCATATGCCGGGATGAGACGTTTCACCATTGACTGCATAGCGGCTACGTCTTTCTCCTTTGCCCCCGCTGATAGTGAGAGGAACAATGTTACGATAACCAGATAAATGTTTCTTTTCATCATTTCAATTATAGTTTTATGTAAATTTGTTTTTTAAATAGAATGTATCCGATAAGCCAGTTAAGTAATAGGAAAAGGACCGCATACATGAATGAACCGAAATAGTTGCCGAATAGGGGTTGCAGGCAGGTATCGAACAAGGATGTGTTAACTTTCCATATTCGCAACAGATCACCGAAAATTTCGGCAAATACATAAAGAACCAGTGGATTTACTCCGAAAACATTGAAGAAAGTGCACCAGCTTTTCTTTTGTCGAACATCGATTATTTCGATCAATACAGCTAATGCTAAAGCTGCTATTCCGCAAGTAAGCAATACAAAACTCGGAGACCATAGACGCTTGTTGAGCGGACAGGCATAACTAAATAAGAATCCGGCAAATAGCATTAAGGTACCGAGAAAAAAGAGTTTTTGCATTCGTTCTTTGTTATCCTTCTGATTGATAACCATTCGTCCACATACGAAACCAATCATTACCTGGGCGATGGCAGGAATCGTACTTAAAATTCCTTCCGGTTCTACAAACTGGCGCCCTTGCAGATACATGTGATTTGTTCCCAAAACGGTAGAATCGACTATGGCTATAATATTATCAGGACTTTTCTCGAATCCGTTTCCTATCAACTGAAGAATAAAATATCCCGCTAAAAGAAGAAGAGCTACCGAAAAAAAACGTTTATGAGGAATAAACAACGCCATGATAGCTGTTGCTCCGTAGCAGATACCCAGCCGTTGCATCACTCCTAAAAGCCGCATATGCTCCCAATCAGTCCAGATACCGGTTTCACTTGAATTTATAATCCATTTCATGGCAATACCTATCAGGATCAGGAGAAAAGCACGTTTCATTATCTTTCCGATAGCAAGTCGCCATTGGAAATCATATTTGCGCAAAGATATGTAGGTGGATATTCCCATCAGGAACATAAACATAGGAAACACAAGGTCGGCAGGAGTGAAACCATCCCATTTGGCATGACGCAGAGGGGCATAGCCGTATCCGCATGCACCTGCATTATTGACAAGTATCATTCCGGCAACTGTGAATCCTCGCAGGACATCGAGAGAGAGAAGACGATTATTGGCAGGCATGAGTTTATAATTTATGAGTTATAATGTATTAGATGATCACCAAACGAGACATAAGAGGGTAGTAGAGGCTGCCAATACTACTCCTATAAGGGTTTCATAAGGAATGAGTTTCAGACGTTGCTTAAAAGTCAATTCACAAACTCCACCGGTAGCATGAAAAAAAGAGCCATGAGGTAAATGATCCAGTACTGTGGCACTGGAGTTGATCATGGCAGCTCCCCATGCAGCGGAAATACCGACAGCAAGAATTGCTTCTGCAAAAGAGGCGGAAGCGAGAGTAGCTCCGGCAGTAGTAGAGGCCGTGGCGGCTGACATTAATGCGCCAGATACGGGAGCTATCATTATTTCATTGAAGTGGGCTTGTTCCAGTAGTTGCAGAATCCAGTCTTTTAGAGTAGAGTTTTTGATAACGCCTGCAATTGTTCCTGTACCGATTAAAAGTACAGCTACAGTAGACATTTTTTGGAGACCGTATTCCATACTAGGCAGAATATTTTTCCATTGTTTCATGCAAAGGATACCACAAATTCCGCCGATGGGCAGAGCTATTAGAGGATCAATGGTAATACCAGCCAAAGGCCGCAGGGCAAGTAAGATGATAGTGACGAAAGGTGCTATCAGGCTGCTGGTAAGAGAAGGCAATTGTTTATCATCTGTGATTTCTTCCTGTCCTGGAGCGACAATAGTAAGTTTTCGGGGGATAAGGCGGATAATAACAAAAACCGTAAACACCAACCCGATAATTGCCGGAAGAATATTGTAAAACATGACCGATGATAAATCTGCTTTAAAGTTTTCAGCTGCAATAATTGTATTCGGATTCGGGGAAACTATATTACCGCATTTTCCTCCACCAATCATGGCTATCAATAGTACGGATGGTGACAAACCCAAACGTTTTCCGATAGACAGTGCAATAGGGGCTACTGTAATAACAGCCACATCAATAAAAACCCCAACAGCACTTAGCAACATAGTTGCCAAAGCTAATGCTGCAAATACCCGTTTCTCTCCTAATGTATTTATAATAGCATTAGAGATGGTAGTCGCTGCTCCTGTTTTAATAAGCACACCGGACAATACCCCTGCTGTAAGAATACGGATGATGGCTGGTGTAACGTCTTTGACGCCATCTGTCATCACCTTTACTGTCTCTGTCAATGGTAATCCGCCTAACAACCCGCCAACAATCGCTCCGGCTATTAAACTATAAGCCGGAGATATTTTTTTTATGATTAAAAGAACGGATACTAACAATCCGATTAAAGCGCCAATTGCTGTCATAGAAAAGATTCATAGTTTATGCTTCATAATCGTGACTTTTATTAACCACGACACTTAAGCTGATTTACACTTTACGACTTAAAGCATTTAATAATACGTATAAGTTGAGTCACGGTTCTTTCGATATTCTTAAGAGCAAATTCCTGTCGCATAGCCTGATCTAAAGAGACAGGAGCCGGCTGAACAGACAATACAGCCGTAAATCCCATTTCATTCAACTGCTCTACAGCCTCTACACATCCTCCTAAGGCTATGACGGGGATATTTTCTTCAACAGCTATTTTCAAAATACCACCTAATGCCTTCCCCATACCAGTTTGTGCATCCAGTTTTCCTTCACCCGTAAAAATAAGGTCTGCAGACTGAGCATACTCCCTGAAATGAAGAATATCCAAAATTGTATCAATACCCGACTTCAATGTTGCATTCAGAAAAGGAAGTATTCCCCCACCCATACCACCAGCCGCACCAGCACCGGCTATTAAAGTAATGTCCATCCCTTTCTGTTCTTTAAGAACCATAGCATAGTGTTGTAACCCCTCATCCAATGCTTTAACTTCATCCGGGTTTGCTCCCTTTTGTGGAGCAAAAACAAAGGCAGCCCCTTGTGGCCCATAGAATGGATTATTTACATCACATGCTATTGTAAAAACAGACTCTTTTAAAGCAGGATGTAAAGTAGCAGTATCAATAAGTGCAATATGGATAAGATTACTCCCTTTCGGTTCGAGTTCTTTCTTTTCTTTGTCCAGAAAACGAACCCCCAAAGCGTGCATCATACCTATACCGGCATCATTTGTTGCACTACCACCTATACCCATAATAAAATGACGGCATCCACGATTCAATGCATCCAAAATAATTTCTCCTGTCCCGAAAGAAGAAGTATGCATTGGGTTTCTCAAAGCAATAGGAATCAGAGGAAGCCCACTGGCAGAAGCCATCTCAAAGACTGCTGTTTTCCCATCTTTGGTTATTCCATACGAAACTTCTATCGGATTCATCAGCGGATCATGGGCAATACAAGAAACCCTATTTACATCCAATTGAGTACAAATTGCTTCAGTAGTTCCTTCTCCACCATCTGCAATCGGGAAATGGATCAATTCACAATGAGGATACTCTTTCAAAATAGCTTGCGCAGCATATCGGGCAATATCAAGTGAACCTACAGATCCTTTAAATGAATCAAAAGCAAGAATAATCTTTCTCATACAGCATAAATTGCAAATTAAAAACTTATCAAAGATAAGACTTTATTACTCGTATCAAATAAAAAGACAGAGTACTTCTCTTGCAATATTTACAAGAGAAGGGGGGAATACTCTGCTTACCTGAAAACTAAATCAAAATACCTTTGCTTTATTCACAAGTTCAACGGCAATATTAACAGGATTTTCAAATGGTTTTGTTGTGTTGTGCCATGGGGTATTTATCCACGTTTCTTCCCAACGATCCAAATCTTCCCACTGTTTGGAAAAGTAAAGTTTTAAACGTGGTATATAGTAGTCTTTTATTAATCCACTCCAAAAACGAGCAGCATAATCCTCTTGAAACCCTCCCCAAGTAGTAATAAGGCGTTTTGCATTTGATTCATACTTATCCTTTTCTTCGGAAGTGGTACCGCTATTTCTTGCTAATTCTACCCACTCTTCAAGACGATAAAGAGGATGTGAAGCAAGAAGCTTATCCACATCTAACAGCAAGTCAACAACCTGTCTCAATGTGTATTGTGCCGCAAGCTTATCACCAATCGTATTTTCTTCAAGAGCTTTCACATAAAGTTTGTCTGCTTTGGCAGCCACATAATATGCAGCATACTCTATGGCATCATTCACATAAAGTTCCGAGTTTTGCAAACTGTCTGCACAAGTGAGAAACAATTCAACAGCACGTAAAAAATCATCACTGGTATCTATCTTGCTAATTCGTCTCTGATCCGGAGTCACTGTCTGCCAGGTAAAACGAGGATAAGAGTAAAGTGAACTATAAGCACTTTTTCTAAATAATACCCAAGCCTCTTTCATTGCATCCGGATATTTCCCATAGCGAGCTTCACAATATGACTTTAACCATTTATCAAGATCTATACTTTGGTCCGTCCACCCCATATCGGCCAATAGCTCATAAACTACTTCATTATTTTCAAGCCCCTCCGGAGCAGAACCAAATCCTATAAGATTTCCACAAGATTTAGAATGTAACGCTTCAGAAGAAGAAGAAGCATACATCTGCAAATCACCAGTCATAGGAGTTTTGCCACCAAAATTGGGAACATAGCTAAATATCCATTTCTTACCGTAGAAACCATCGTGTACTTTCCAAGTCTGTTCTGTGTTCCAAACCCATTTGGGGTAATCATTGCCTAAATCTACAATAATCATCTTATCATCCGGTACCCGGCTCAACAGAGCCTGTAAACTCTCTTTGTCCCAGAAAGAATGCTGGTATCCAAAAGTCCATCCTTGCGTAACCCATACTGCATCCGGATTACCAGCCGTGATAGAACGATAAATAGATTCACCATATTGAGCCAAAAGTTTATGTTTTCCTTCTATATCCTCTTTTTCTATCGGAAGTTCCATTTCATTAAAACTGTCTGAAAGATAATAAGTATTTCTACCAAATTCTTTCTCCCATTCCTCAATAAACATTTTCCCAATCTCTTCAAAGAACGGAGAATCCGGAGGAAGTACATAAGCATTATATTTATCATCAAATCCTCCCCATTTCAAATGTTTGAATTTTACAGCAGGGTGTTTCTCTGCAAAAGCCATTGGTACAAATCCCGCAAATGCCGGAGCTATCGGCTGCATCCCCAGCTCACGCATACGATTAATGATAAGATGTTGCATCTCAATCTGACTTTCTTGCCATTTATCGGACAAAGGCCCATCCCATGTATTCAGGTTGCCCATACGATGCCATGGCAAATGAGCTGGTGCTGTAAAAAACGCCCGAATTTCTTCTTTTGTAAGTCCCATACGTAACCATACTCTTTCGGCAATCGCTTCACTCGCCACAGTAGCCAGAGGCATATTTACACCTCTAAGTGCCATCCAATCTATTTCTTTTTCCCAACGATCCCAATTCCAATAGGGAGTAGTATAACCATAAGTACAAACATTCAGAAAGTATCTGTACGAATAAGGAGTCGTTTGCTTTTTAGCGATATAATCAGGCCATATTTCAGGTAGCTCTATATGTTCTCCACTCCAGGTCTTCATAGCATGGCAAGCCTCCTTCAGGTAGGTATGAAACGCATAACAAATAGCTACAGTACTGCTTCCTTTCAAAACCAGTACCCCATCCCGAGCCTCTATCTCAAAGGTTTCTTTTCCGTTAACCGGTTCTATAACCTGACAAGTAATTTCATTAGCCCGGATTCCAATCTGACGCTCTATAAGTTGTTTAGCAGGAACCAATATATCATTTGATTCCATGTTACAGGCATATAAAGCAATAGACAAACAAAAAATAAACAAATACTTCAATATAGAATATCTCATAATATAAAATCAAAATTAAAAAAGAACCAATAACCGAAATCCAAAGCAGACCCGGAAATTGGTTCATACTCATTATTGTATCAATGCCCGTATTTTCTTAGGAATATCAACGTTATCCAATTTACCACAAAACTGTTCCGAACCTGCTCCTATAGCAAAAACAGGAACATATCCAGCAGAATGCGTACCACCTGCCCAGCCTAAAACAGCAATTTGATTCATCACTTTTCTGGCACATACAGCCAATGGTTCGATTTTTGAATACAATCTTTCTTCAAACTTCACTTTATTTTTCACAAAAGAAGTTTCAAATACGGTATACAACAACTTTTCTTGCTCTTTATCAATAGAAAGTTTACTCCAGAATCCCATCTCCATACTTAATAAAGCCTTAATGTCATCCCAGCTAACTTCATTCTTCCGCATTTTTCTAAGCTCAGAGATTTTATTTGAAAGCATCTCTATCGAGCATTTCTGATATTGCAACGCCTGTAAATTAAGATTGTACTTTTTTGTACCCAATACAATGCCACCCGTTTCATGATCAGCCGTAATAACAATCAACGTTTCCTGAGGATGCTTCTTATAGAAATCATAAGCCACAGCAATAGAACGATCAAAATCTTCCACTTCCCAAAAGACAGTAGCAGCATCATTACTATGGCAGGCCCAATCTATTTTTCCACCTTCAACCATCAGGAAAAATCCTTCTTTATTATTTTCCTTCATCAAAAATTGTATAGCACTTTGGGTTATCTCGGGTAAAGTCAAATCATCATCATGCTGATCGATAGCATAAGACAAACTCAAATCCGGTTTGCCCTCTTGCTGTATCAAAATCATTTTATCGGCTTTATCTACCTGCTTTCTAAAATCTTCGATTCCCCGAGCCACGGTATAACCCGCCTTTTCTATTACTTGATAGATGTTAGAACCATCTTTAACGTCAGATGTTTTATTAGGACTCAGGAAACCAGAACCGGCATAAAAATCAAAACCAGCTTTGGGCAAATCACAAGCTATTTCATAAAACATCTTTCTATCGGGTTGATGAGCATAAAAAGCTGCCGGAGTAGCATGGTCTATACTAACACTAGTGGCAATCCCGACTTTTTTACCTTTCATTTTAGCACATTCGGCCACGCTCACCAATGCTTGTTTATTCATATCCACACCAATGGCTCCATTATATGTTTTCTTTCCCGTGGCCAACGCTGTTCCACCAGCAGCCGAATCCGTGACAGGATGAGTTACCGAATAAGTACTCACCACACCTCCACCGGGAAATTGAGTAAATAATAAAGGGTCGGTACCTACGCAGCCTTTTAAAGCTGCCCGATACATTTCCGTTCCGTTTACCTGATTTACCCCCATCCCGTCACCTATAAAATAAAATACATATTTGACCTGCCCTTGGACCGTTATTACAATCCACAGGAAACATAACAAACTAATCAGGCGTCTTATTTTCATCTATCAGTTCTCCTGTTTTATTCAGAAACAACGAATTTCACAGTCTCATTATCTACCTTGGCAATATACATACCTGTACTTATATTTACCGTTGTTGCCACGTCGTTTTTTACCACATTTTCAAAAACCAGTTTTCCTGTTAAGTCATATATCTTTACAATAGCCGTTTCTTGAATACCACTCACATATATGTTATGACCTACGTTATAAACTTTAATTTCACATTCATCTGCAGTAGTATTTCCAATGCCACTAGGTACAGAATATTCTACCGCACCCACAGAAGGTGTAGCAGGGCGTACTTTACCCAATTGATCTGTAGTCGGAATTTCAATACCACTTACAGCAGCAACTCCTGCACCTAAAGCAATACTATTCTCGGCAATCATAGCAACCATCCTATCACTTTCCAGCACACTCGTTTGATGATTAAATGACATATCACCTTCATCCCATGGATTCTTTTCTATGGCTTTAAAAATAGTATTATTGTTAAAATCTATTTGCTTATTAGAAGAGTCCTTGAAAAAATCTTTAGAAGCAAAAACATACAAGTTATTCATACAAGTCGGAAAAACCGTTTGCGGTATTGGCTGATTGTTTCCATCTAACTCACCACCCATATAAAAAGCTAAAATATCATATTGAGTCTCATCCTCCAACCACGTGCTACTATAATTCTCAGCAAATAAATTATTAACGAAAGTCGGTTTCATAGAAGTTGTAGCTCGCGACCATACACAAAGAGCTCCACCATTATTCCCCAGATTTCCTACAAACGTACAATTGACAATTACTGGAGAAAAAATATCTACCGTAGTTCCTGTCTGCATATAGATAGCCCCACCACGACCATCAGCAATGTTATTAGCAAAAGTTGAGTTAGCAATGTAAACAATAGGAGAAACATTTTTAGCTGTCGCGTTTATTCCAATAGCACCACCTGCAGCACCTTCATTTTCTACAAAAGAACAATTCTCAACGCGCAATTCCGATGCTGCATAAGCACAGACCGCTCCACCACCATAGGAACCTCCACATCTATTCTTGATGAACAAAGAGTTCTTCAACACGGCTTTTGCACTACTGACACGTATCACTCCACCGTTATTAATTGCACCTGGAACTGCTTCATAATTATTTGAGAACTGACAGTTGTCAACATTCAAAACAGAACTACCACTCAATCTGATGGCAATACTTTTGAAACCATCAATTATCAGGTCATTCAAAGAAAGTTCTGACGATTCACTGACCGTAAACAGGGATTGTACCCCTTTAATAAACACACGTTTCCCGTTTTTTTTGTTTATACCATTTATTGTCAGATTTTTACCCTTGATAATAATCCCAGTCCCTTCGCCATAATCAAGCTCTTCACCATCAAAATTAAATTCAATAATACTGCCCGATTCAGCATTTTCAATCACATACGGCAATGAACCGGCAATTGTTACATCCATTTCAGATGTAGTTACTTCAATAGATTTTGCACATAATACACTTGTAAAAAATGCAAATACAAAAAATAAACCTGTAATTTTTTTCATAATAAAATACATTTAAATGTTTAACATAAACGGTATGGTAATGTAAGTCCGATGTTAATTTATCATTTCATATTCCTCACTTATCAGACTCAAGTTATTTCAAGAGCTTTCCTTTTTAAGGCCTTATATATTCCAATTCCGTGATAATAGGCAAATGATCTGACAACACGGATTGGATTGTTTGGGTACGAATTACTTTCCAACCTTTCTGCGGTTTGGCAAACAGGAAATCTATCTTTCGATAAGGTTTCCATGCCGGTACAGTAGGAGTCATATCAGCATCACAGAACCATTCCTGTTTTAACTCTTTAATCACTTTAGAGGAAACATCAGAATTAAAATCTCCTCCAAGTATAGTAGGATAATCCACTTTTCTAAAATGATTATTAATAAATTCAGCTTGTAATTCCCTCGTTTTTGTAAGCTTAGCATCCAAATGGGTAGAAGCAAAAACAATGGTATCGCCGTTCATTTCAAAAAGCCCCTCTAACAAAACACGTTGTTCATAATCTTTTCCAAGTTGAGGTAAAAGCGTTTTCTGAATCTTGATATAAGGGTATTTTGAGAGAATTCCAATACCATAATACCCTCCTTTATATTCAATTGTTTTGCCATATAAACCGAACATGCCAGTATAATAAGCTAATTCCGATATAAAATCCTTTCCTCTCTGATGAGGTGTACGATCACGATTGGTTTTAGAGTCAACTTCCTGAAGTGCTACAAAATCAGGATTAAAAGACTTTATATGTGCAGCCAGATCTTTCAACTCTGCCAACTCACCAAATCTTAGATTATAAGTCATAACTTTCACTCTCAAAGTATCCTGAGCATATGTATTTCCAACCAATAGCAAATACAAAATCAATAAGCAATTTCTTAATATTCTCATCTTTGTTAGGGTTTTAATACGTTTAATACAGATACAATAGGTAAATGATCAGAAGCATTTATACCTGTAAACACAGTATGAGAAATCACACTAAATTGTTTTTCAGGTTTGTAAGCAATGTAATCCAACTCCCGGTTAGGTGCATTAGAAGGTATCGTAAACTTCATCGGATCAGTGTTCGTTCTAATAAATCCTGCTTCATCAAGCTTTTTGATAATCGAATTATCCGGTTTTGAATTAAAATCGCCTGCAACAATAACCGGCGCCTCTCCCTTTAAGGATAATTCTTTCAATATAATCGGAAATTGCCTGTCTTTCTCCGCTTGAGTAACAGATAGATGCGTCACCGCCAGATAAATAGTAGCCTCATTAAATTTTATCTTGGCAGTACCCAAAACATTGCTACCTGTAATTGTCAACCCGTCAATTACTTTTGGTAGCTCATGATTCACTATTTCACTCATATAAAATGAAGAAAGAATAGCGGCTCCGTACGCACCACCTGTTTCAAGATCTTTCTGTTTAAAGAAATAGTAGTACGGGTAACCAGCTAACTTCGCCAGTTCTTTAGCTTGATCTATTCCGAGACTTCGCTTAGTACACTGATCGACTTCTTGTAACAAAATCACATCTGGTTTAATCCTTTTGATAACTTCAGCTACATTATTAACATTTGCTACCGTTGCTTCTGACGTACCATAATAAGGGGCACAATGCCTGATATTATAACTCATCACTGTCAATTTACTTTCTACACTACCACCTGTATCCCATCCAGAATCAGTTCCAGGTTCATCATTCTGGCTACAACCCAAAAATGAAAAACTCAAACAAAGAAATATCAATAAAATTTTTTTCATAATTATTTTTTTTAGTTTTTAGTAGAAGTATCGTAAGTCATAGATTCCGGTTATACGAAATCTATGACATTCTGATTCATTTATTCAGGCCATCCAGGATTTTGTCCTAGAAGTGGATTTTTCACTCTCTCTTCGTAAGGGACCGGCCATAGATAATGCATAGCCGGATCAAAATAACGAGCTCCACCTTCAACCTTTGATTTCTCATATATCACATCTCCAAACTCATCAACGCCAGTATCAGGATAAGGATTAGCACCCAAATCATTCATACAGACTTTAAGACTCGGCCCTGTTATAGCACGTCCAAATCTAAGTTCACCTTCTTTCCAACGCATCACATCAGCGTATCTCATTCCATCAAAAGACAATTCTACTCGACGTTCTCTTTTCAATTCTGTCCAAAGATCAAGATTCCATTCAGTCAATTCATCCAGATTCATTCTATGCATCCCCACACGGTCTCTTAATTTATTGACTGTATAGTCGAGATCATCTTGAGATAAAGTACCTTTCGTTTTATAAAGGGCCTCCGCATAAATCAACAAAACCTCAGGAAAGCGAATTACATTCAAATTATTGTGAGATATATTATAATTACCCGCAATTGATTTTACATTGTATTTTTTAAAATAAAATCCAGTAATCCCGTTAGCTCCGTTTCTTCCAGGTTGAAGAGAGGAAAAACGAGGCAGATTAAATATCGGATTGGGCTTACGATATTCTGCATCTCCGTCATCACCACCCGGCCATTCATCTCCGGGGGCATACAAGGTCATTTTCATACGAGGATCTCTATTCTGAAAATAATCAACATAGTGTTCTTCCGGATATTTATAAAGAGGAGAAGTTTTAATATTCGTCTGTTTATAATACTCCAACCCCGCTTTAGCAGGCATTCCATCTGTACATAAATAAGCATCCACTAATGTTTTTGAAGGATTAAAACGGATAAAATCCGTAGGGCAACAAGTTTCATTAGGCATATTATTCATACGCACATCCTTGATGTAAACACTATAAATAATTGATTCATTATTATCTGGGTTAACTTCTACATCACCTTCTAACTGGTATATCTTTTCATAATCATATAACCCATAAGGTCCTTTATCTATAACCTCCTTCGCAGCTTTCGCAGCAATATCATATCGTTCATTTTGCAATGCTATACGTGCTTGCATAGCCAATGCCCCCCATCGGTCAATACGCCCAACATTAGTTCCCAATTGTCTTTCCTCAGGTAATTTGGATGCGGCCCATTCCAAATCATTCATCAAATAATCAATAATTTGATTTCTCGACGTACGAGGTACATAGGCTTCATCGGCTGTTATCACATGATCAACCCAAGGTACATCACCATAAAAAGTAGTTAACATAAAATAGAGCCACGCTCTTATCACTTTTACTTCAGCTGCATATACATCCTTTACATCCTGTTCAATCTCTGCTTTATCATAATTATCCAAGAAATTATTACATGTATAAATATGACCATAAGAATACCTCCAATAGGAAGTAAATGGAAAACCATCCGTATAAGCATGTTTCCCTCCGGAAACTTTACTCAATCCACTATTTTTATCTCCCCACATTACAGTTTCCGCAGTGGACTCAGCCCATTTTATCATTAATTCATATTCAAAAGCTTCATAACAGGGGTATAGAGCTGCCCGTAGCTGTTCTTCTGTTTTCCAATAAGTTTCATTAGTAACAGAATCTTGTGGATATCTGTCTAAAAAGTCGGCACATGAAGTATTAACCCAAAACAAAAGCAATACTAAAATATATTTTATAGTTTTCATATCAGTATTTATTATCATTATTAAAATGAAACAGATAAACCAAACACATAGGTTTTCACCTGCGGATAAGAATCACCAGACGTTTCACGTACTTCCGGGTCATAAGCTCCAAAATATTTAGTAAATGTCAACAAATTATCGGCAGAAGCGTATACCCTTAAATTGGAAAGTCCCAAACTATTAATCCATTTTTTTGGAAAAGTATATCCCAATTGAACATTTTTCAACCGTAAATATGAAGCATCTTCCAGCCAATAGTCACTAAATAATAAATTATGAGTCTGAGCTTGATACAGTCTTGGATAAGCTGCATTCGGATTATTAGGTGTCCATCTATCCAAATGTTCTACTTTAGGTACAGAATAATCATTAATAAAACAATGACGAGCCTCATCTTTCAGATAACCATTCACTTTACCTACACCTTGTAGATAAAAACTAAAATCCCAACCTTTCCATTCCACAGCACCCTTGAAAGAATACGTATAATGAGGATAGGGATCCCCAAATACCACCTTATCATAATTGTCAATTACTCCATCCGGACTACCATTCGGACCACTAATATCTCTGTACTTAATATCACCTGGTTGTACTATACTTTCCGAAGCCTTAGGTATAGCAAAATTAGGATTAATATATCTTCCATCTGCATTTTGTCCACCAAAATCAGATATTTGTGCCAACCCATCAGTCAAATATCCATAAAAAGCATTGATAGGATCACCCACTCTTCTTATTTTATCCGCTAAAGTCGGCTCGCTCTTTCCTAAGTCAACAATTTTATTCTTTGCATCAGATATGTTAAATGACATACTATATTTCACTTCTCCGATTCTATCACGCCAAGAAATATCCCATTCCCAACCTTTATTTTCAATTTTACCCATATTCTCAAATGGTAAATTAGCTGTTCCCGTTACACCAACGATAGTAGGATAAATAGGTTTTACCAGAGCATTAATATTCTCTTTCTTAAACCAATCAAATGATGTAGTTAGACGGTTTTCAAAGAAGCTCAAATCAATACCGATATTCAACATCCGGATAGTTTCCCACTTAATATTCATATTTCCCAATTTTTTTTGAGCAAAACCAATATTATTAATGCCTCCAATAGGATAACTCTTTTCAATTCTTTCAATTGGAGTCAGATAAGGGTAATAATCACTACCAACATTTTGATTACCAAGTTCACCCCAAGAAGCTCTAAGTTTTCCTGATTTCAGAACAGAATCAGCAAATCTCATAAAATTCTCACGAGAAAAGTTCCATCCAACAGAAAATGAAGGGAAATATCCCCAACGATTATTCTTTGCAAATCGAGAAGTACCATCAATACGCATATTAGCTTCAAACAAATATTTCTCATTATAAGCATAATTAATACGCCCAAAATAAGAACGTAATGCCCAAGAATCTTTACCACCGCCATTCGTGATATCTTCAGTTCCAGCATCTAATACATAAATATCATCTAAAAGAATATTTTTTCTACTACCATCTAAATCACTAAAATCATACCATTCCTGAGAAAAACCTAATAATGCACCAAATTCATGTAATTTGATACTCTTATTATAATTCAATGTTAATTGGAAGCTTTGAGTCAGAGCATCCTGATGTGCCTGATATACATAATTACGCAAATTTTTATTTTGAGGATCAGGTGTTCCGTCTGCATAATACTCTGGTAAAACCGGATTATACTCATCCGTCTCTCTAAAATAGTAATTAGCTGCATATTGCCCACCTAAATTTAAACCTTCTATAATTTTTAAATCAGCACCTATAATCGTATTTAGTGTTCGTGACTTCCTTTGTTCTGTACCACCATCATAAGCTATAGAAAGAGGATTTTTTACAGAACCATTTGACCAATTCTCTGAATCGACCCAATTTCCGTTTTCATCTTGCTGTTGCCACTTAACAGGTAATAAAGGAGAATTTCGTTGGGCTAACCTAAATACACCGGATGCACCTGAAAAACCCGAAGCACGGCGATAATAATCAACAAAACTAACAGTGCCATTCAATTTTAATCTATCAAAGACCTCTGTATTTACGCTAATTCGAGCATTATGTCTTTTGGAATCAAAAGCATCTCCTACCACTAGACCATCTTGGTTTAAATATCCGTAAGACATAAAATAACCACTTTTCTCACTACCACCTCTAACACTTAAAGAATGGCTTGTTTGCAAACTACTCTTTTTGAATATTTCACCAATCCAATCCGTATTCGAATATTCATTAGGATAATTTCCTGAATCATATTTTGAAAATGCTTCATCATTATAAGGTTTTGAAAATCCCGCTGCAGCCATCGCCTCATTAGACAACTCCATATACTGCCTACCATTAACCAATTCAGGAAGTGCCGTCGGAGTTTGTAAACCGATATAGCCAGAATAAGTCAATGTCGCTTTTTCTTTCTGCTTACCTTTCTTTGTTGTAATCAAGATAACGCCATTTGCTGCACGTGCACCATAAATAGAAGCAGAAGCAGCATCTTTAAGTACTGAAACACTCTCAATATCACCTGGATTCAGAAGATTCATATCACCACCAGCCACACCATCTATTAATATAAGAGGAGAAGTACTACTGTTAATAGTATTCACACCACGTATCTTAATATCAGGAACAGCTCCCGGTTGACCAGATGAAGAAGTAATTGTAACACCAGGCAAAAGTCCTTGTAAACCTGTACTTACATTTGAGATTGGCCTGTTTTCTAAAACATCTCCTTTCACCATAGATACAGCACCTGTCAGATTTACTTTCTTCTGCACTCCATAACCAACCACAACTACATCATTCAATTGAATTGCACTTTCCACTAAAGTCACATCCAGCTTTCCTGGTTGGCGAACAACTTGTTTTACCTCTGTGTAACCTATAAAAGAGAAAAGTAACGTACTTCCTTCATCTACTTTCAACGAATAATTTCCGTCAATATCAGTAATTGTACCCGTAGAAGTACCTACAACTGATATTGTAGCACCTACAATCGGCTCTCCTGTCATTTTATCAACGACTTGTCCATTTACTGATACTTCTTTCTTTTTATCAGAAGAAGTATCTTCCTTTTTTTGTTCATTTTTATTATACAACAGAATACTATTATCCAAAAAACGGAAACCAATATTCATTCCTTTCAATAAAGAAGAAAGGGCATCCTCTAATTTCACATTTTGAACTTTCAAAGAAACCTTCTTATTGGTATCAACAAACTCTTTGCTATAAGCTACATTCATTTCAGCCTGCTTACTGATCTGTTCCATAGCCTGTTTGAGAGACAAATTACGAATATTCACAGAAATTTTCTGTTGCTGAGGGTAAGCTATGAGCGGAAAAATAAGACATAATCCGCACACCATACACCATTTTCGGATGTATGAAAACAAGTGATTTTCATTCATAAAATTAGAAATTGATAAAGTTACTAGATTAATTATTTTTTACCTCACTTCATAGATATCTTCTGAAATTTTATTAAATTTAATTGGAGTTATCGAAGCCATTGTCTCCAGAATGTTTCCAAGATCATTGGCTTTACAAACAAAATTATATGTGAACGTGGTTATCTTAGTCCCACGGATATCAAAATTAACATCAAACTGCCTTGAAAGTACTGCCAGCACTTCTTCCAAAGGGGTATTTCGAAAGACCAACCTATTCTCTTTCCATCCGGAAGCATCTTTATAAAACTCATTTGTCCGAATTTTACAGAGTGAACTACCTTTTTCATAAACAGCTGTTTGTCCCGGGCGCATCTCATACAATGGAGATTTAGAACCATAATGTCCTATCATAATCTTTCCTTCATCAAGTGTGGTGGTTATTTTTTTGTCAGAAGGATAAGCAGATACATTAAAACTGGTTCCAGTCACTTTTATCTTCATCTCATCCGCCTGTACCATGAAGGGATTATCCGGATTCTTTTTTACCTCAAAATAAGCTTCACCAACCAAGGAAACCTGACGTTCTTTCCCCGTAAATTGTTCCGGATAAACCAGCTTTGAATCAGCATTCAACCACACGCGGCTACCGTCAGGCAAGAGCACAATCAACTTTTCTCCTTTGGAAGCACATATCTCCTGATATTCAGGAGTACACTCTTCCATTATTATATAGGTAAAGTAACTGATATTGAAAAGGAGTAAAACGATGGCACACGCCCACCTGAAAGCTGGCCAAAACGCTCTCTTCTTTCTTTTATCTACTTCATCAAGTATATTCTGATAGACTTTATATTCATCAAACTCCGGCATCTCACGCCCGCCCATAGCCAAAGGTTCATTCCTTAGCAAACAATCAATATCGCTGTCTATATGTTCAGCAATATAATTAATGATTTCCGGAGCTGTATTTTTATGTTTATTCAAACGCATGTTTTTACTGATCTTTATATATAGTACACAAAGAGGATAGAAAAGTATTATATAAAATCATTGATTTTAAAAAAAGATTTTAAGAAAGATAAAAAAGAATGCCCGTTGGACTATCCGAAAGTTACATTAACAGCATAATTGCACGCTCACGAACCAACTTTTTAATTTGTTTCAAAGACTGGCTATATTGAAATTTAATGGTATTTATAGACAGATTTAATCTGTTTGCAATCTCCTGATTAGAATACTTCCCGGATATTTTCATAGAAAAAATCTTTTTCCTTTGAGGAGACAATTGTTCTACGGCACTACGTATCATTTCAACTTGCTCCTGGTCAAATTCCTGAGAATCTGTATCCTCTCCATCCAGATAATTGAGAATTTCCAAACAATCATCCAATACAAAAATATTACTTTTTGAATCCCGCAGAATATTCAATAGATCGTTCTTCAAAACAGTAAATAAAAAACGATTAATAGGACGACCCTCTTCCAGTTCTTCACGTTTTATCCAGATTTTCATAAACAAATTCTGTACAGCATCCTCAGCCAACTCTTTACTGCACAGGTATTTAAAAGACAGTGCAAAAGCTTGTGCACCATACTTTTTATAAAGAGTGGTGAAAGCAAGTTGATTTCCTTTTTTTAGTTGCTGAACGAGTAAAATGTCATCCATAATAATTCCCGATACACGATATGGGTGCAATATTCGCAAAAATATATGAGAAATACAAAACATTTGCTAGCAATCTTGTCAATAGATCGGAAAAGAAAAAAATAAGGACAGATGTGTTACATATTAATTAAAGAAAAGAGAAAAAAGTACAGAAACAGTGCACTTCTTACACAAAAAAGTACACAAGAGATAATTACATAAAGCGATATGCATAACAACAGACATCACGTCATGCAGCAAAACAAGCCAGTGTCCACCCGATAGAAACTTCCGGTTAATTTTGTGATAAACCTGTATACTCGCAATCCCTTTTAATTATTCCACCCCTTGTCCGAAGTCTTCTTCGAACTCTTCTTCAGCCTCTTTTACTAAAGTTTCTGCTCGTAATGCACTTTTCGGAAAATACTTCGACAAGGGATAACGGAAGAATTTCATCTTGCCGACACGGTTGGTGAATCTGCGGTCGGCCACAAAGTACACTCTGGACAAGCGCACCTCATGAGGAAGTACGTCCTCAGGATGCTCAAAACCGTCACTCGTAACAGCTGCATGAAACGAACCGAGTCCACGAATAGTGACCGACTCTCCGCTTTTCAATATTTCCTCCATCACCTTAGGAAGATCGGTAAGTATACTCAATACATCACCTTTACTCCTGCCACTTTGCGAAGAAAGCATATCTGCCAGGTCATTTTCATTCTTACCCCCACGCTTCTGGAGCTTCTTCTGTACAGCGTAATAGAGTTCCTTAAATCCCTCTACTGTGCTGAATCTTTTCTTTCTTACCAAATAAATCAATCCCATAGTCTTTCGTATTAAACGTTGTAATCAAACGTATTAAAGGTTATAACAAAACGATGTACGACATGTACATCTCGTGCAGTATGACATGTACATCTCGTACAGCACGACATGTGCATGTCGGCATGTCCCAGATGTGCATGTCGTACAATGCTTCCTACAAAGATAACGAATATATCCCGATAACAAAAGAAAGTTTCAGTTATTTCTTCCAAAAGTACACACCGGACAGTACAACTCACATATAACCCTTTTTTAAGACGTTATCACCTGTATTTTTAAAAGAATAGTTATCTTTGCAGACATATTATAAACAGAACGTACTGTTCACAGGCATTGATAATAAATATAATAACGAAATAGATAAATGGCATTGCAATGTGGTATTGTCGGACTTCCCAACGTAGGAAAGTCGACACTTTTCAACTGTTTGTCGAACGCGAAAGCACAAGCGGCAAACTTCCCTTTTTGTACAATAGAACCGAATGTAGGTGTAATCACTGTTCCGGACGAACGTTTGAATAAACTGGCAGAACTGGTACATCCACAACGAATTGTACCTACTACCGTAGAAATTGTAGATATCGCCGGACTGGTAAAAGGTGCCAGTAAAGGTGAAGGATTAGGTAATAAGTTTCTCGCAAACATTCGTGAAACAGATGCCATCCTGCATGTACTTCGTTGCTTTGATGATGATAATGTAACACATGTAGACGGAAGTGTAAATCCTGTGCGTGACAAAGAGATTATTGACTATGAACTACAGTTGAAAGACCTCGACACAATTGACGCACGTATACAGAAAGTACAAAAGCAAGCACAAACAGGAGGTGATAAGACTGCCAAACAGACTTATGACATTCTCGTTAAATACAAAGAAGCATTGGAGCAGGGAAAATCGGCCCGCACTGTAAAGTTTGAAACCAAAGACGAACAGAAAATTGCCCGTGAACTCTTTCTGCTTACCAGCAAACCGGTAATGTATGTTTGCAACGTGGACGAAGCAAGCGCCGTAAACGGAAACAAATATGTAGACATGGTTCGCGAAGCAGTAAAAGATGAAGATGCAGAAATTCTTATTGTTGCTGCCAAAACAGAATCGGATATTGCCGAACTGGAGACTTACGAAGACCGCCAGATGTTCCTTGCCGAAGTAGGACTGGAAGAATCAGGGGTAGCCCGGCTTATCAAATCGGCTTATAAATTATTGAATCTGGAAACTTATTTTACAGCCGGTGTACAGGAAGTACGTGCCTGGACTTATGAAAAAGGCTGGAAAGCACCCCAGTGTGCGGGAGTAATCCATACCGACTTTGAAAAAGGATTTATCCGTGCAGAGGTTATCAAATATGATGATTTTATCCGGTATGGCTCAGAAGCTGCCGTGAAAGAAGCCGGTAAATTGGGTGTGGAAGGAAAAGAATATGTAGTACAGGACGGAGATATCATGCATTTCCGTTTTAACGTATAAAGAATGAATTATCTTATAGCAGGAACCGGAGGTGTGGGAGGCAGTATTGCTGCCTTCCTTGCACTGAACGGAAAGGATGCTACCTGTATAGCCCGTGGGGCGCACCTGGAAGCTATACAGAACAATGGGTTGACACTAAAGTCAGATCTGAAAGGCAATCATACCATTCCAGTGAAAGCTTGCACAGCAGAAGAGTATACTGGAAAAGCAGACGTAATATTCGTTTGTGTCAAAGGCTATTCTGTCGACTCTATCACAGATCTGATAAAACGGGCTTCTCATGAACAAACAATCGTAATTCCCATACTCAATGTTTACGGTACAGGTCCACGTATTCAGCGCCTTGTTCCGGGCGTAACCGTTCTGGATGGTTGTATTTACATTGTAGGGTTCGTATCCGCCCCGGGAGAAATCACTCAGATGGGAACCATTTTCCGTTTGGTATATGGAGCGCATAAAGGCACAAACGTACCCGCCGGACTGCTTGAAGCCGTACGTGACGATCTGGTAGAAAGCGGAATAAAAGTAGATCTGTCACCGGATATCCAACGGGATACATTTGTCAAGTGGTCCTTTATCTCGGCCATGGCTGTCACTGGGGCTTATTTCAATGTTCCCATGGGCGAAGTGCAAAAGCCGGGTAAAATACGTGATACTTTCATAGGCCTGTCTACCGAAAGTGCCATGTTAGGAAAGAAACTCGGTATCGAATTCTCCGAAGACCCCGTTACCTACAATCTCAAAGTAATTGATAAACTCGACCCACAAAGTACCGCATCCATGCAGAAAGATATGGAGAAAGGACATCAATCCGAAATACAAGGGTTGCTTTTTGACATGATAACAGCTGCCGAAGAACAGGGAATAGAAGTGCCTACCTATCAGGAAGTAGCCAAGAAATTCAGAATATAAAATTAAACTCAATCATTATGAATACCATTTTATTATCGATCAACTGGAACCCGAACCCCGAATTGTTCAACCTCTTCGGACTTCCCGTTCGCTATTACGGACTATTGTGGGCCGTTGGTATCTTTCTGGCCTATGTGATAGTTCACTATCAGTTCCGGGATAAAAAGATAAGTGAAAAGAAATTTGAGCCCCTGTTTTTCTATTGCTTCTTTGGTATTCTGATTGGAGCCCGACTGGGACATTGTATATTTTATGATCCTCAGACCTATCTCACCAGTTTCCGGGGATTCTGGGAAATGATACTTCCTATCAGATTCCTGCCCGACGGAGGTTGGAAATTCACAGGTTATGAAGGGCTTGCCAGCCACGGTGGAACGTTAGGACTGATGATTGCCCTCTGGCTCTATTGCCGTAAAATGAAAATGCATTATATGGATGTAGTAGATATGATTGCTGTAGCTACTCCCATCACTGCCTGCTGTATCCGCCTGGCCAACCTGATGAACTCTGAAATCATTGGTAAACCGACCGATGTACCCTGGGCTTTCGTTTTTGAGCGTACAGATATGCTTCCACGCCATCCGGCACAACTTTACGAAGCTATCGCTTATTTCCTGCTTTTCCTGGTGATGATCTATCTTTATAAGTTCTATAACAAAAAGCTACACCGCGGCTTCTTTTTCGGACTCTGTCTGACAGCTATCTTTGTATTCCGCTTCTTCGTTGAGTTCTTAAAAGAAAATCAGGTTAGCTTTGAAGACAATATGAGCCTCAACATGGGGCAATGGCTGAGTATCCCATTTGTGATCATCGGCCTCTATTTCATGTTCTTTTATGACAGGAAATCCATCAAAAAATGAAGCATATCATAGACATAGAAACCTGGGAACGGAAAAGTAATTATGAGTTTTTCAAAAGTTTTCAGAACCCCACTATTTCCATTACCTCAGAAGTAGAGTGCGGAGGAGCCAAAGCCCGTGCCAAAGCCGCAGGACAATCATTCTTCCTCCACTATCTCTACGCCGTGTTGCGTGCCGTGAATGAAATACCGGAGTTTCGCTTTCGCATAGATGCAAAAGGCAATGTAGTCTATTTCGACAACGTAGATATGTTGACCCCTATAAAAGTAAAAGAAAACGGACGTTTCTTCACCATCCGTCTGTCATGGAACAAAGATTTCAATGCCTTTTATGCGGAAGCCAAATTGGCCATAGATGCCATCAACCCTGATGGAGACCCGTATGACATGGAAAAAGTGGGTGGCAAAGACCTGCTTGATGTTATATTGTTAAGTGCTACTCCCGACTTATATTTCACCTCACTGACCTGTACACAAGAACATCGTCATGGTAGTAATTACCCTTTGATGAATGCAGGAAAAGCAATATTAAAAGAGGGTAAATTAGTAATGCCAATTGCAATGACTATTCACCATGGGTTTATAGACGGACATCATCTTTCACTGTTTTATAAGAAAGTGGAAGATTTCTTGAGATGAAGCCTGGCTTCTCAACAGGCATTTACGAACACAAGAAAAGCTATAGGTTAATGTTATATCCGTATATTAAACAAACTTGTTTATGGCAGATAATTATATAGAAAAACAACGCGAAGAGTACGAAGCAAGAAAAGCTGCCTGGGAGAAAGCCCGGAAATATGGTAAACCAGCAATCAGTCAACAGAATAAATCAGTCCCACCCATCACGGAAAAGAAAAAACGGGTATTCGTAACCGGAGGAGCTGAAGGAATAGGTAAAGCCATCGTACAGGCATTTTGCAATGCAGGTTACCGCGTAGCATTTTGCGATAAGAACGAAACGGCAGGACAACAACTGGCCAAAGAAACCGGAACCGTATTTTACCAAGTCGACGTAAGCGATCAGGAATCCCTTGAGCGTTGCATGCAACGTATCTTCCTGGTTTGGGGTGATATCGATATAATTGTCAATAATGCAGGTGTCAGCAAATTCTCTCCCATTACCGAAACAAGTATAGACGATTTTGATAATATCCTTTCTGTAAACCTGCGTCCGGCATTCATCACTTCCCGGCTGCTGGCTATCCATCGTAAATCGCAACCTTCCCGCAACCCGTTCGGAAGAATTATCAATATCTGTTCAACCCGCTACCTGATGAGCGAGCCCGGAAGTGAAGGATATGCAGCCTCCAAAGGTGGTATTTACTCATTGACCCACGCATTGGCAGTTTCACTTTCCGAATGGCACATTACTGTCAACTCCATTGCACCGGGCTGGATACAGAATCATGACTATGAACAACTCCGGACGGAAGATCATACACAACACCCTTCGGGGAGAGTAGGGAAACCGGAGGATATCGCCCGAATGTGCCTGTTCCTCAGCCAGGAGGAGAACGATTTTATCAATGGCGAAAACATTACTATCGACGGGGGAATGACGAAAAAGATGATTTATGTTGAATAAATGCAGTCGCCATACCATGGCTCAATAAAGTGCCATCCATTCTGGAACCCCGGTTCAGTGCCATTGCTTCCATATTAGTTGGAGCGATTATCTCCCTCTCACTATCTTCTTTATATCACTCAGCTTGTTGAGTGCCTCAATCGGAGTAAGGTTATTCACATCCAGATTGAGTATCTCATCTCTGATTTGGCACAATATAGGGTCGTCCAACTGGAAGAAACTCAACTGCATTCCTCCCCTGTTCTCACTTACCTCACCTAATGGTTTACCGGAAATGCCTTGCTGACGATTGTCCGATTCAAGCTGCTTCAGAATTTCATTGGCACGCTTCACAATACTTTTCGGCATACCTGCCATCTTAGCTACATGAATACCGAAGGAATGCTCGCTACCACCACGTTCCAGTTTACGAAGAAAAATAACTCTATTGTCAACCTCTTTCACCGATACATTATAATTCTTTATCCGCTTGAAAGATTTCTCCATCTCATTCAGTTCATGATAGTGCGTAGCAAAAAGAGTACGTGCTTTTGCTTTAGGATGCTCATGAATATACTCTACAATGGCCCAGGCTATCGAAATACCATCATAGGTAGAGGTTCCACGCCCCAACTCATCAAACAGTACAAGACTTCTCGAAGAAACGTTATTCAGAATATCCGCCGCCTCATTCATCTCTACCATAAACGTAGATTCGCCAACGGAGATATTATCACTGGCTCCCACCCGGGTGAAAATCTTATCTACCAATCCGATGTGAGCACTTTCGGCAGGAACAAAAGAACCGATTTGAGCCAGCAAAGTTATTAATGCCGTCTGACGCAAAAGAGCAGATTTACCGGCCATATTGGGACCCGTAATAATAATAATCTGCTGCGTTGTGCTATCCAGCATCACATCATTGGCAATGTATTTCTCACCTATCGGAAGCTGCTTCTCAATCACCGGATGACGCCCCTGACGGATATCCAGTACGTCATTGTCTTCAATTACCGGGCGAATATAGTTATTCTCACGTGCTACATTGGCAAATGCCAATAAACAGTCGATACGCGCTACCTGATTGGCGTTAATCTGGATGGCAGGAATAAATTCACTCAAAGCTTGTACCAGCTCCGTATAAAGCCGGGTCTCAAGCACCAGAATCTTATCTTCTGCCCCAAGTATTTTCTCTTCGTACTCTTTTAACTCCTGAGTGATGTAACGCTCCGCATTGACCAGCGTCTGTTTGCGAATCCACTCCTGAGGTACTTTATCTTTGTGTACATTGCGTACCTCTATATAGTAACCAAATACACTATTATAAGCAATCTTCAGACTTGGAATCCCTGTCTGTTCACTTTCACGTTGCTGTATCTTCAAAAGGTAATCTTTGCCCGAATAGGCTATTTGTCTCAGTTCGTCCAACTCGGCATTTACCCCACTTTGAATCACGCCTCCTTTGTTTATCAATAAAGGAGGATCATTGTTGATTTCCTTACTTATCCGGTCACGTATAGAAATACAGAGATTCAACTGCTCTCCTATCCGGTTCAGACTGGCATTATCTGCCTGCAGGCAAGCTTCTTTTATAGGCTCGATAGCCTGCAAAGCTATTTTTAACTGTACTACTTCGCGCGGTGACACACGTCCTACCGCCACTTTCGAAATAATACGCTCCAAATCTCCTATCAGATGCAGCTGCTCCTCAATCAGTTCTTTAAATTCCGGTTCGCGAAAGAAATACTCCACTACATTCAAGCGGTCGTTAATCGGCTTTTCATCCTTCAATGGAAATACCATCCAGCGCTTCAGCAAACGGGCTCCCATCGGACTAATCGTTTTATCAATGACATTGAGCAAACTGCTGCCGCCATCATTCATACTGCCGATAAGCTCGAGACTACGTACGGTAAATTTGTCCATACGCACATACTTATCTTCTTCAATGCGGGCCAGCGAGGTAATATGACCAATCTGTGTATGCTGTGTCATATCTAAATATTGCAGGATAGCACCCGAAGCAATTGTACCATTCTTCAGATGTTCCACACCAAAACCTTTCAGATTTTTCGTCTCAAAATGTTTCAGCAGTTTCTCACGGGAAGTCGTTTCGGTAAAAACCCAGTCGTCCAGTTCGAAAGTGAAGAATTTACTTCCAAAGTTACCCTCGAACATACCACGTTTGCCGCGTTCAAAGAGTACTTCTTTGGGACCAAAATTATTGAGCAGCTTATCCACATAATCGAAAGGTCCCTCTGCCGTCAGGAATTCACCGGTAGAGATATCAAGAAAGGCAATACCACAGGCTGATTTGCCAAAATGCACTGCGGCAAGGAAATTATTTTCTTTATAGTTGAGAATATTATCATTGATAGACACACCCGGAGTAACCAGTTCTGTAATGCCGCGTTTCACCAGTTTCTTCGTCATCTTCGGATCTTCCAACTGATCACAGATAGCTACACGTTTACCGGCACGAACCAGTTTTGGTAAATAGGTATCCAGCGCATGATGAGGAAAACCGGCCATCTCAATAGTCTTTCCTTTTCCATTGGCGCGTTTAGTCAGGGTAATTCCCAGTATCTCAGCTGCAATAATTGCATCTGTTGAATAAGTTTCGTAGAAGTCCCCGCATCGAAACAGCATCACCGCGTCCGGGTGTTTTGCTTTCAGGTCAAGGAACTGTTTCATCATAGGGGTTAGTTCAATATCGTTGCTCACAGGTAGTCTCCTCTTCTTTTTTAATTCAGTAATCAGTGGGCAAAGATACTGATTTCCCACTAATCTACCATCCCGTCAACACCAAGATTTATTTGGTTATCTTATAGTAAAAAAGTCTTTAAACAAGCTCCTGAATTATTAACAACCCGCACAATATTCTTAAAACGTGTTATAAAACATACTATTTTTCTTGGATTATTTGCAGATACCGCCAAAAGCCGTACATTTGCAATGTGTTTTTCATAGTATTAGATTTAAGGTTAACAAAGGTTGGAGCAAGGCGTTGCTCCTTTTTTTATGTCCGTACCTTTTCTTTATCTCATTTTACACTTGCCAAAAGGCGAACAGCATTACCGTCATTCAGTGCATAAGTGCTCTTTTCCATATTCTTATCGAAAGTACGACTTCCGGCATTCCAAAGAGCATAATTCATTTCAACCTCATTGGTATTGTAAGTGATATCAAGTTTGAAATAAGGAGTCCAAGCCTCTTTCACGCTATCCCATTTTGCAGCTTCTTTACAAACTACACGGTTTTCATTGTCATAAGTATAAGTGTAGCGAAGATGACGGAACAGATAGCCGGATTCATTTTTAAAGATAGTCTTAGCTACCAGTAATTCACCATTCATCTCATCATTTTTCACATAGTCAACAGGATTACCTGCATTAGCACTCATTACACTTGCCATTAACACTGCTACCATTACCACTGCTTTGAAAAATACATTTGCTTTCATAATCGTTATTTTTTTATTGTTATTATTCTTTGGATCTGCGACTGCTGTTTTTTTCTCAACCGCCTTCGCATATAGATAGTCAATAGCCGTGCCAAAGGTATAATAACCTGATTATCAACGATTATAAAAATAAGACATGCGTTCATTTTCGAACAGATGTCCGCTCAAAAACGGACATAATCACATCACTTCGTTCTTTCACTTAAATGTAATGACCGTTTCTCCATCAGCTTTGCACATAATGAATACTTTCCTCCTGTAAGTAGGTTCATCCGCAGAATAAATAAGTTTTCCATTTACTTTCCAGGATACTATATCACTGATATAATCACCATTTGCTTTACGTTTGCCCTGATATCTGTGTTGAAGAGCCATTTCATAAGGCTTGCCCTTGAAGTATACATAAAAGGTAAAATCACTGTACCGCGAATCGCCGTACGCATAAGTAAAGAAACTATTCAGATTTTCATCCTTATCCATTACTATATTATTTATCTCATTATTATACCAAAGTCCATCAGTTGTTGTAGCAAACTCAGTAGGAGGTGCCGGTGGTGTATCAAGCAGAGTCTTACTGGAAATGGGCAATGCAATCATATTAATAAGATCATGCCCTTCCTCATCAATAAAATAGAAACGTACAACATGACCGCTAAAAAAAGGTCTCCCATCTTTCATACTATCATACCAATGCTCTTCATCATCGTTGCATGACGCAAAACCAACTGCCAAAAGGAGGAGTAATACCAGTCCGGATAAATACTTTGTTTTCATAATTCCTTAGTTATTATAGTTCAGTCTTTTTATCTCCCAATCCACACAAAAATAAGAAATAATATCCAAGCAGTAACTTGAAGGAACAATCAATTTAATAAAAACACACAAAATAATAGATTACACTGTGTCGATGTACCTCCCCGTAGAAAAAATACTTTTTGTTAAAATACCCCTTCCGGAAAGCCTTCTTTTTTATAAATTTATAAATACAAATATTAAAGCATGTTATAAAACACACTTTTTTATTTGGATTATTTGCGAATACCACAAAAGGCCGTATCTTTGCAATGTGTTTTTCATAGTATTAGATTTAAGGTTAACAAAGGTTGGAGCAAGGCGTTGCTCCTTTTTTTATGTCTATACCTCAGATTACATCTTTTCCTCCTGTTTAAAAACTTACTTCTGAACGACTATAGCTCATCTATCCGAAGTTATCATAATAACAATTACAACGAATGGTCTTGATTGAAGCTTCCTGATTCTTAAATACGAAAGAAGTATATAAAGCACTGATTTTCAGCAGACTTAAATAACCTATTATTTATGATGCAAAAGTACGTACTTAAGTATGTGTTAAATGTACACTTTTATATAGCAAAAGTACGTACTCTTAGTATATAAAAGTACGTACTCTTGTCAGTACAAAAATTATAGTTAAGGAATACTGTTAATAATGTTAATGATCAGAGTCCGGTTGTTCACTCATTAAACCAGTCAATCTTCTTTGAAAAATACATTACGGAGGCAAGTATTACAAACAATCCCAAACTTCCGGCAAGCAAAGCAAAAGTCTCTAACTGGATAAGAATAAATATGTAAATGTACAGTACACTTAATAGTCCCGACATAATAAATGCCGGTTTCTTCTTTTTAATGATACCCAGCATATAACCTCCTACCAGGCCGATTGTCAATACTGCCGAAATCAGATAAGCCATATTAAACCCCACATGTTCGGATATAGATAACAACAAGCTATAGAATAAACAAAGCGCCAATCCTACCAACAGGTATTGCAAAACATGGATACGTGTCTTTTCCATCATCTCCGTAAAGAATATCACTGCAAACGTCAGTAGTATGATGAGAATAGCATATTTGGCAGAACGCATCGATTGTTGATATTGCTCGACGGGGACTTTCAGATTTACTCCGAAATTAGAATTTTCGATATCCTTAACACCCGCATTACGATAATCAATTATCACCTGTGAATAATTCCGGTTCAGATTCAACACCTGCCAGTGTGCAGAAAAACCTTCCTCAGTTACTTCTCTGCTATCCGGCAGATAATTACCGGTAAAACTTGGTGTACTCCAATTGGCTTTCAGATTTACCTTCGTTGTTTTCCCCAGTGGAGCAAAATTAATAGATTGCGAACCTTTCAGTTTAATCTTCATTTCATAGGGCAGTTTTTTATTCTCTTTCAAAGCAGAAAGATCCACCACAGCATGTACACCCACATTCTTAACTCCCCTGCCATCCATACCCGGTTCAAAGATGTAGACAGAATCGTTCAAAGTAATGCTGATCTGTTCACTGATTCCCCGCATATCGGTGAGATTGAAACAGACAGCCGCTTTCCGGAGATAAAGTACATCTATATCTACTCCGCTTTTACGAAGTTCTTCCGCACTGAAGGAACCTTTAAAAACTAACTCCGACTGATATACATTCACCTCATAAATTCCCCTTTTAAGAATTTCTGTACGAAGCTGCCCATCAATAAACAGCTCATCAGGAAGCAATATTATATTTCCATTGCTGATCTTCTGCTTTCCATTGTCTTCAGAGACAATCGGATATTGCAGATTAATATATGGGCCTGTAACAGTCTGTGCCAGACTCCACTTCTGGCTAACCTCGTCGATGGCATCTACCTGCGTCTGCCCACGCTCGGTAATCATACTTTCGATCATAACCATTGGTATCAGCAAAAGAAGAACCAATGCAGCAATAACCAGTACTTTAACAGTTTTGGAAAAACTCCGGGAGCTACTTGTATGCACCGGTTTTTCCACTTTGTTCAAATTTTCATTAAAATCGTCCATAGTAGAATAGTGTTTAGTAAATAATTAAGAAACTTTTTTTTGAATTCTATAAAATGCAAAATAGTTTCTAAGTCTAGTTTAGTTTTTGTATAATACTCCTTTTTTCTCCAAAAAGAAAAAACAAGTTGTGTAACGCCAAGCGTTCAGGTTGATTTCAATAAACTTTCCAATGCAGCAATGTGCTCTTTAAAAGCTTCCTTCCCCGGAGGTGTGGCCTGGAAAGAAGTTTTTGTTTTCCTACCCACAAAGGCTTTTTTACAGACAATATAGCCAAGTTCTTCCAGCGCACGGGTATGACTCGCCAAATTGCCGTCCGTCAGTGAAAGTAATTCTTTCAACGTATTAAAGTCAGACTCCTCATTGACCATCAAGACCGCCATAATACCTAACCGGACTTTGCTTTCAAACGCCTTATTTATATTCTGAAATCCTTCTAACATCAACTACTTGCTCCTTTCATATTGCAAATAAAACAATATACCGTACAATATATGAAGTCCTCCAAACCCAATGGTCCAGAACATGAGTGCATAACCCTCGAAAAAGCAGTCTACAACTCCTAAAAGAAGAAACCCATATCCCAGCCAGGCTACATTGGAATAAGTAAATTTAGAGACATTGACCAGAGAAAGCCCGTAAAACAGTAACATGACCGAAGAAATCACTCCATAATTCTCATGCAACAACAAAGCGATACAAAACAGTCCCCCTACAAGCAAGGGAAGCGAAAAGTTCCATAAAGTCCGGTATGTCAGTTTACTAAAAATCTTCTGTCCGGTTTTTCTCGCCTTATAGCAAGACAGTATACAAGCCGTAATAACCGAAGCTATCAGCACCAACGAAGCTACCAGTATCATCTCTGTCAGAGAAGCTTCCGATTTAAAGACCCGGGCGACTACATAAGCGCCAACCAATGAATAAGTACCAGCCATAACAGCTGTCATACCACTGAGAGATACAAATCTGGAGGACTTTTCCATCAACTCCTTTATCTCATTTACTGATTCTAATGCTTTATCTTTATTCATATAAAAAGTACTTTGCGCTACAAAGTAAAATAGAAATAATCAGAATACAAAGAGAATATCAGAAAAAAATATAAATAGTGACTTTTATCAGGGCCTACCTACACATCTGCCTTCTTATTAACCTTACAGATTTATTCACTGAATCAGGAATATACAATCTCCATAACGTTTCTAGAGATGTGGAATGAATTAAAAGTTTAAACCATTATTTATCTACATGAGGGTAATATTTCCCTTTTGCTGATTCTAATAATGTAGGATTCCATTTCACATCAGGAATAAAGGTCTGATTATTTACTACAGTACTCTGTACGCCATTTATATTTGTTTCAAGAGTTAAGGTAACAACCACTATAAAATGCGAAGTCAGATCAAATGTTCTATTAAAACCAAGCGATCCTCCCCCCAACGGAGCATCGGGAAGGTAAACTGCATAAGGGGCCGGCGTTCCATACGGAGGCAAAAGCTCTCCCGAAAAATTCTTATACATAATAGGTACTCTGCAAGATGATGTTATAGAATAAATATTTTTGTATAAATTATATGGAGAACTTATTTCAAATTCAAAATTATTTCCTAAGTCATTTCCCAATGCATGCCATACCGATACACCACTATCCTGATACACATCATAATTAAATTTATAACTTGTCACATATGGTAATAGTTCCGGATTGATAATTGTTTGTATATCAGCCCCATTCAAACCTTCTAACTCGTATATATATGAAAACTCATTTGATTCATCTTTCTCTTCATAGGTAGCTAATGGATGCAGATAAATAACAGTTTTTTTCACTGCTCCCCACGCGCCCAATGTCCCTACATTCTCTTTTGATATGGAGAAAGAGATCGGAGCCAACATTCCCGATTGCATACTGGTTATATTACCTTTCAATTTGACAGTTCCATTTGTCTTTAGCTGAACCTGTTGGGTTGTTTCTTTAGCAGAATTAAAACCTCCTATGAAAGAACCTAATAGTTTGCTTACTCCTGTTTTTACAATACCTTTTACTCCACCTTCAAGAAGTGAACCGATTTTTTTAAAAGCTCCGTCGGCAACCTGCTTCGCTACCCATTTCTCTGCCGCGCTTCCTCCCATTTTGGCAACACCTTCTACCGCTCCGCTCAATGGATTGGAATTTGTGATAGATATAATCAACCCACTCGTTTCTGATTCGAAATCACCTTCTAAAGTTATATTCGCAGTTGTCATAGATTCCGGAATAAACTGTAAACTTCCCGTCAAAAAATCAGGATCATAGGCTAACTCAAATTGAAAACAATTCCAGCCGACAGAATATCCCTTTGCAGAGTTGTTAGTAATGTTGCCGAGATAAAGATCGGATGGACTATCTTTTGTTGCGTCTCCCGCATAATCAGAAGCAAATGCCAATAAGGATTGAGGAGATTCAAAATGTATTTTCCAGATTGCCGTATTCTGAAGCTGCGCTACACTTTGTTCCAAATAGTAAAAAGCCTTCAATATTCCTGTAAATTTATTATGGAAAATAAGATAGTTTAATCCCCGTTCGCCATGGCCATTTACAGTATGAACAATCAAATCCCAACCATCCGTAACTTTAATGTCTTTACGAATTTCCTCCGGAATATCTGATGAACTAATCTCCGCCCAAGGAGGAGCTACTGATACTCCGGAAGCTAAAATAACAGTTTTCCAATTTTCCCAATCTGAAGCCATCGATTCGCTTCTTGTCATATTACCCAAATTGTTTTTCCTCGGATACGCAATTAATCCCGGTTCTTCTATCGGGCCCACAGGTGTTTCCAACAAAGAATCTTCGACACTACTACATGCACTAATCACAAAAGTAAATAATGCTATTCCAAACAGTTTTTTAATCATAAGTATTCATTTTTAGTTCTACAATTTTTATTTATTCAATGTATCCGTAGCCTTCTTGTTGAGTGCCAACTAACCATTTATAATCTTTCCATCTTTCAGTATTCCGTACATTCTCAGGTACTTTGCCTGACAATCTATTGAATTGTACGCTTGGGATATTATATTTGGCATCCAACCAACAATCCCATGGCAACACGGTTAAATCATTGTAATTCAGAGTAACTCCTCTATTTGGATTTTCTAAAAGAGTCAGTGGAACAGTGCCATAGAAGTGGTTATGGCTTAAATCTATCAACATAAGACCGGAAAGCTGCCCCAATTCCACAGGTATCTCTCCCGTCATACCGTTATTAATCAAATATAAACGCTTCAGTCTCTTAACTTCTCCTATTTCTTTGGGTATTTCACCTCCCAACGCTGTGGCAGTAACACTCAGAATCTCTAATTTCGTGAGGTTTGCAATAGTAGCTGGCAATCCTCCTACAATATTTCCATTCAAATATAAGATGCGTAGTTCTGCCAGCTGTCCGATGGTAGCTGGCAGACTTCCAACAGCAGAAGGAGAAATCTGAATATTTACGATACGATATTCCCCATTTATTTCTTCCGTCTTAACATCAGTCCAGGTATTATAATCACCTCGGTCCCAGGTTTTTCCCCAGTAGACTCCTCCTCCGGTTTTATCGTACACATCCAGCATTACCAGACTATCCGTTTTATTTAATAATATACGCGGTTCAACTTTCATCGGCTCCTCTTCCTTTGAGCAACTACTGAATATACATATAATCCCAAAGAACATGCATAAAAAATAAAAATGTTTCATTGTTATAATTTTAATTCGAATATTTCTGATTTACATACAAAAAAAAGACCAAAAATATAAAAAACAGATTGATAGCAATTTAGATTAACGCCAATGAATAAGAATGTAGAATTAATCCACAAAACCGGGGAGTATTTACACAAGATTAATTGGAGAATAATCCTTCAATACAATTTATCAAGAATAGGCAAATTTCTATGCTTTTTCCTCATTAACCCCACCGGATATTTATTAACGTAAAGATAACGTTGCAATAACATACTATGATTAAGCCACCCTCTATCTTTGCAACATCGAAAGAAACAAATAAAAGTATAAACCCATAAAACAGTAATAGTATGAAAACTTTAGTATTATCAGTAGTAATTGCAATGACATTCGTATTGAATACAGTAAGTGGCAACAATCTCCCCGAATTTGCTTACAACACCACAACAAACGGAGAACAAGTGGAAAGTCAGACCGTATATACAGTAGAAAACGGTAAATACCTGCATCCGCATCTGAAATATAACTATACGTATAATGCTGATGGAAGCGTTTCGAAAAAAGAAGTATTGAAATGGAGTGAGATTATGCAGGTATTTGAAAAGCAATACTGCCTGAATTTCACACATGACCTTCAGGAGAATAGTATCGAATACGCAGCATGGGATGCTAAGACGGATTCTTACTCAGATATAAAATCGAAAGCTGTCTATCAGACCAGAGATTCCGGACAGATACTCAACTACCAGAGCTACGAATGGAATAAAAAAGAAAACAACTGGAATCTGGCTACCGAACATACGATCCTGAATGGAAATGACGGTTTGTTTGCCAACAAATAATCTCTCTTTACAATAACTCTGACAAAAGCAACAGGGCTGCAAGACTTTACATCTCGCAGCCCTGCCATTTTAATACCTGCTGATCTTATTTTGTACTGGCCAGAAGGCGAACAATATTATCATGATTCAGTGCATAAGTACTCTTTTCCATATTCTTATCGAAAGTACGACTTCCGGCATTCCAAAGAGCATAATTCATTTCAACCTCATTGGTATTGTAAGTGATATCAAGTTTGAAATAAGGAGTCCAAGCCTCTTTCACACTATCCCATTTTGCAGCTTCTTTACAAACTACACGGTTTTCATTGTCATAAGTATAAGTGTAGCGAAGATGACGGAACAGATAACCGGATTCATTTTTAAAGATAGTCTTAGCTACCAGTAATTCACCATTCATCTCATCATTTTTCACATAGTCAACAGGATTACCTGCATTAGCACTCATTACACTTGCCATTAACACTGCTACCATTACCACTGCTTTGAAAAATACATTTGCTTTCATAATCGTTATTTTTTTATTGTTATTATTCTTTGGGTTTGTGGCTGCTGTTTTTTCTCAACCGCCTTCACATATAGATAGTCAATAGCCGTGCCAAAGACATAACAATCTGATTATCAATAGATATCACTTTTCAGATAGCGTTCATTTCCGAACAGCTGTCCGCTCACAACCGGACAGTGAGATTAATTTTGCCCGTTAACGTAAAAATAACATTGGAAGAAGGAAGATAAATATAACCTGATAAAGCTTCATTCCTCCAAAATCCTTATCAGGTCTTAATAAAAAGAACTTCTTTCTTAAAGTATGTTTAATAACATTCTTTTTTACTTGGATAATTTGCAGATTTCGCTAAAGTCCGTATCTTTGCAATGTGTTTTTCATAGTATTAGATTTAAGGTTAACAAAGGTTGGAGCAAGGCGTTGCTCCTTTTTTTATGCCCATACTTCTCAAATGCTCCTTTCAACTGCATCAACTCCACACCGATTTTTACGCAACTTTGTGGTTATCTGAAAATAATCCCGTAAATTTGTTCCCAATTAATGAAATAACATAATAAATCACTATAAACAAAAGGATTATCGCTATGGAATATAATTTCAGGGATATTGAAAAGAAGTGGCAAAAACGGTGGGTAGAAAGTAAAACCTACCAGGTGAAGGAAGATGAATCGAAACAAAAATTCTATGTGCTGAATATGTTTCCTTATCCGTCGGGAGCAGGACTACATGTAGGACATCCGCTGGGATATATTGCTTCGGACATTTACGCCCGCTACAAACGCCTGCAAGGTTTCAATGTACTGAATCCTATGGGATATGACGCATACGGCCTGCCTGCCGAACAGTATGCTATCCAGACAGGGCAACACCCTGCTATTACAACCATAAAGAATATCGACCGCTATCGGGAGCAATTGGATAAAATAGGGTTCTCTTTTGACTGGAACCGCGAAATACGTACATGCGATCCGGAATATTATCATTGGACACAATGGGCGTTTATGAAAATGTTCAATAGCTATTATTGTAACGATGAACAGCAGGCACGCCCTATCGAAGAGCTTATCCAGGCTTTCGGAATCTACGGAACAGAAGGTATGAACGTTGCTTGTAGTGAGGAACTCAACTTTACTGCTGACGAGTGGAAAGCAAAAAGTGAAAAAGAGCAGCAGGAAATCCTGATGAATTATCGTATCGCTTACCTGGGCAACACCATGGTGAACTGGTGCCCGGATTTAGGAACAGTACTTGCCAACGATGAAGTTGTAGACGGTGTTTCCGAGCGCGGTGGTTTCCCGGTTATCCAAAAGGTAATGCGCCAGTGGTGTCTCCGTGTATCTGCTTATGCCCAACGTCTGCTCGATGGTCTGGATACTGTAGAATGGACAGATTCTCTGAAAGAAACTCAGCGCAATTGGATTGGCCGTTCAGAAGGTGCCGAAATGCAGTTTAAAGTGAAAGACTCTGATATTGAATTCACCATTTTTACCACTCGTGCCGATACAGTATTCGGTGTAACCTTCATGGTACTTGCCCCCGAAAGTGAACTTGTGGCACAGCTCACCACTCCCGGACAACAAGCAGAAGTAGATGCTTACCTTGAACGCACCAAAAAGCGTACGGAACGTGAACGTATTGCCGACCGCAGTGTAAGCGGTGTATTCTCCGGAAGCTATGCCATCAACCCGCTGACAAACGAAGCTATCCCCGTATGGATCAGTGATTATGTATTGGCAGGTTATGGCACGGGAGCTATCATGGCCGTACCTGCACATGACAGTCGTGACTATGCGTTTGCCAAACACTTCGGCCTTGAAATCCGTCCGCTGATCGAAGGTTGTGATGTCAGTGAAGAAAGCTTCGATGCCAAAGAAGGTATCATGATGAACTCTCCACGTCCGGGTGCTCCCGAAGGTGGACTGGTATTGAATGGTCTGACCGTAAAAGAAGCCATTGCCAAAACAAAAGAATATATCCAAACTTCCGGACTGGGACGGGTAAAAGTTAACTTCCGCTTGCGCGACGCCATTTTCTCGCGCCAACGTTATTGGGGTGAACCCTTCCCGGTTTACTACAAAGACGGTATGCCCTATATGATTGACGAAGCCTGTCTGCCGCTCGAATTGCCGGAAGTTGACAAATTCCTGCCTACCGAAACCGGTGAACCTCCATTGGGACATGCTACCAAATGGGCATGGGACACTGTAAACAAGTGCATAACCGAAAACGACAAGATAGATAATATATCGATCTTCCCGCTCGAACTCAACACAATGCCGGGCTTTGCAGGTTCTTCCGCATACTACCTCCGCTATATGGACCCGCGCAATACCCAGGCACTTGTTGATCCCGCTATCTGCCAGTACTGGAAGAACGTTGATCTCTATGTAGGCGGTACGGAACATGCAACCGGACACCTGATTTACTCTCGTTTCTGGAATAAATTCCTGTATGACCTCAATGTATCTGTAATGGAAGAACCGTTCCAGAAACTCGTAAACCAGGGAATGATACAAGGACGCAGTAACTTTGTATACCGTATCAAGAATACCAATACGTTCGTTTCTCTGAACCTGAAAGATCAGTACGATGTCACTCCTATCCATGTAGATGTAAACATCGTATCCAATGATATTCTCGATCTGGAAGCTTTCAAAGCATGGCGTCCTGAATTTGAAACGGCAGAATTCATTCTTGAAGACGGCAAATATATCTGTGGCTGGGCAGTTGAAAAGATGAGTAAATCAATGTTCAACGTTGTGAACCCGGATATGATTGTAGAGAAATACGGTGCCGATACACTCCGCATGTATGAAATGTTCCTCGGTCCGGTAGAACAAGCCAAACCGTGGGATACAAACGGTATTGACGGTGTGCACCGCTTTATCCGTAAATTCTGGGCACTGTTCTATAACCGTAATGACGAGTATATCGTAACAGACGAACCGGCTACCAAAGAAGAGTTGAAGTCATTGCACAAACTGATTAAGAAAGTGACGAGTGACATTGAGCAATTCTCTTATAATACTTCAGTAAGCGCATTCATGATCTGTGTAAATGAACTCAGTACACTGAAATGCAGCAAGAAAGAGATATTGGAGAAATTGGTAATCGTCCTTGCTCCCTTCGCTCCGCACGTATGCGAAGAGCTATGGGATACATTGGGAAATACAACCTCTGTCTGCGATGCCCAATGGCCTGCTTTCAACGAAGAATACCTGAAGGAAGACGTAGTAAACTACACCATCTCTTTCAACGGTAAAGCCCGTTTTACTATGGAGTTTCCGGCAGATGCTGCCAGTGATGTTATCCAGGCGGAAGTATTGGCAGACGAACGTTCTCAGAAGTGGACGGAAGGTAAAACTCCGAAAAAGGTAATTGTAGTGCCGAAGAAGATTGTAAACGTTGTGATTTAAAATAAAATCTATATGTATAAACCTACAAAAGCTGAAGTGATGCGGGAAGCCAGAGATTACATCTTCATCACACTCGGATTGTTCAGTTATGCCCTCGGATGGGCTGCTTTTCTGATCCCGTATCAGATTACCACCGGGGGTACAACAGGTATTGGTGCCATCATCTATTATGCCACGGGATTTCCCATCCAATGGTCGTATTTCATCATCAATGCCGTACTGATGACCTTTGCTATCAAGATACTCGGTCCGAAGTTCAGCATCAAAACCACGTATGCCATCTTTATGCTTACGTTTTTGCTATGGTTTCTGCAATTAGTGGTAAACGGGGCGGACGGCGTTCCTCCCAAAGTATTGGGTGAAGGACAAGACTTCATGGCCTGCCTGATCGGAGCAGCGATGTGTGGTATAGGTTTAGGCGTAGTATTCAACTGTAACGGAAGCACTGGCGGTACGGATATCATTGCAGCTATCGTCAACAAATACAAAGATGTCACCTTAGGACGCATGATTATGATCTGTGACGTTGTCATCATCAGTTCTTGCTATTTCATTTTCAATGACTGGCGAAGAGTGATATTTGGCTTTGTAACGTTGCTTATCATCGGTTTCGTTCTGGACTATATTGTAAATAGCGCCCGCCAATCCGTACAGTTCTTTATTTTCTCTAAAGACTACGAAAAGATTGCCGACCGTATAACCAAAGAGACCCACCGCGGAGTGACCGTACTCGATGGTATAGGATGGTATAGCAAGCACAATGTAAAAGTGCTTGTAGTACTTGCCTACAAACGTCAGTCGGTTGAGATATTCCGGTTGGTAAAGGATATAGATCCGAATGCGTTTATCTCTCAAAGTTCCGTCATTGGAGTATACGGAGAGGGATTTGACAGGCTGAAGGTAAAATAGAAGCAACTTATATCTTTTCAAAATAAATGCCGGTCGTATTTGTATTAAGCAGTACGATCGGTATTCTATTACAAGAGGATTAGCCAATGAACTATCATAAACAGTCAATCCACCACTAATCTCTGTCTTTCCAATATATAGAAGACTATACTTGGGAATTTGGTAAATACACTTCCTAATATAGAACATCGTATGCAATCAAAATTAGAATAATAAGTGGTTGTTATTCTTCTAATATATCAATATTCGAAAATTATCATGTATATTTGCAACTATACAAAAATTTACTACTATGTATTTTAAGTTTGAAAAGAAATGGATAGAAAATACACTGATTCTTATTGGTATTAGTGCATTGATTCCTCTCATAATTCTCTCTATTTACACTCAACCCTGTAATGATGATTATAATTACGCTTTAAGAGATAGCAGCACCAATTTTATTTATGCAGGTATTGATACTTACCTTAATTTTTCCGGAAGATATTTCGCTACATTCATTTCGCGTCTCAACCCGCTTATATATCACTCTTTAGAAGCATATAAGATATATACTATCATATTACTTTGTGTGTTTTTATTCGCTATGTATTATTTAGTATCTACCTTATCCTCAAAGACACTAAATAAGCGTGAAAAAATTGCTCTGACAGCTCTTCTATTTATTGTATACATTATACAATGTCCCAGCATATCGCAATCGTTTTATTGGTTTTCGGGATATGCTGCTTATACATTTCCTTCTATTTTATTAATTTGGCTATTTGGAAGTTTACTTAAATCTACTCAGATTCTGCGTACTATATTAAATATACTATTAGTTATCTGTATAGCAGGTAGTAATGAAATATCAACTGTTATTCTATTTTGTACACTTGCTTTTATTAACATAGAATGGCGGTTGCAGCATAACAAAAAGTGGAATAGAAGTTTTCTTCTTTTATGGGTTGTAGCAGCGATATGTACTCTAATTGTTGTACTATCGCCAGGCAATGCAGTAAGGATGCAGGGTGAAACCAGCTCTAATAATATTATATGGACAATAGGCGGCTCTATCTTACAAACATTGTCATGGTTTCCAATCTGGGGATCGGTACTTTTAATGATTTCCATCATCTACATTCCACTTTTTGGAAAAAGAATATCAGAAAGTACTTCGGAAAAACTTCATTTACTGTTTTCTATCAAAATAAAACATTTTCTTCTATTTTTCATCATAACACTTTTTCTGACGCATATACCACCAACCTGGGGATTAGGAACGGTTGCCATAGGAAGATTGGCAAATGCTATCTATGTCTTTTTTATACTATGCTGGCTATACTTGACTCAATTGATAATCAATCGTTATCCGGGGATTATCACACTTCAGAATAATAAATATTATCAATTTATCTATTTAGCTTTCTTCTTCTTTTTCACTTTCAACACAGTCTATAATATTGATGGGAATATAATGACTTCATACGTTGATTTGATTACCGGAAAAGCACGAAAATATTATTTAGAACTCAATAAAAGACATCTTCTTTTAAAAGATAACCAATCAACGGAAAAAGTTATAAAAATCCCGGGAATAGAAACCATTCCAAAAACCATTTATTTTAAAGATATAAGTAGTGATAAGGATTCATGGGAAAATGAAACCTATCGTACCTATTGGAATTGCTGCCCCCAAATATATATTGAAGATACGCCAAAGCTAGAATATTCAAACATGGAATATTTGAAACTATTTATGAAGGAAATAAGAAAAAACAACTTTAGCAGAACTGAAGAATGAAGAAAAAACTCGTATTTGCCACCAATAACTTACATAAATTGGAAGAGGTATCTCATATATTAGCCAATACTTTCGATTTATTAAGTCTTAAGGATATCAATTGTTACTCTGATATCCCGGAAACAGCAGAAACATTGGAAGGAAATGCATTATTAAAAGCAAAATTCGTATATGACTATTATCAAATGAATTGCTTCGCTGATGATACAGGCTTGGAAGTAGAAGCATTAAATGGGGCTCCGGGAGTTTACTCTGCCCGTTATGCCGGTAACAGTCATGATTCGCAAGCCAATATGAAAAAACTATTGACTGAACTCAAAGGAATAAATAATCGCAAAGCACAATTCCGCACAGTTATTTCTCTTATCATGGATGGAAAAGAATATTTTTTTGAAGGAATCATAAGAGGGAATATTATTGAAAAGGAAAGAGGTACATCCGGATTCGGATATGACCCTATTTTTGTTCCGGAAGAATACAATCAAACATTTGCTGAATTAGGAAATGATATCAAAAATAAAATAAGCCATCGTGCACAAGCGATTGATAAACTTTGCAAATTCATACAAAACATACAATAAATAATCTATTAATTAGTTATTTATAACACAAGCACATAGAACTCAAAATACTAATCTATGTGCTTGTTTAATTTTATTATAGTATGATGAAAAAAGCAATATTTACTCTTATTTATATCTTCGTGACTATAGGAACTATATTTGCCCAACAACAAGCTATTGGCAATTGGCGTTCTCATCTCTCTTATCATAATGTTACTTATACTGAACCAGCAGGAGAAATAATTTATGCTCTAGGCAATAATGGATTATTCTCGTATAATACAGATGATACAAGCATTCAATGTTATGAAAAAGCCAATCCATTAACTGATACTGAAATTACTCACATAGCCTATAGTAAAGAATATAAAACATTGATTATTATATATTCTGATAAAAATATAGATCTTCTTGTCAATAATCGGGATGTATACAACCTTCCTGATTATATGAATAAGGATATACAAAGCAAAGATATATATCATATTCATTTAGCCAAAGAATACGCTTATTTATCAACTTCTTTCGGATTGGTTATACTAAACTTAAAGAAGAAAGAAATTAGTAATGCTTATATTTTAAATAAAAAAGTGAATGCCTGTTCAGTAGATGATAATAAAATATATGCCGCCACTGATGAAGGTTTATTCACAGGAATATTAACCGATAATCTATTAGATATTAGTAACTGGAAAAAAGTATCTGATACTTCATATACCTATCTATCAATGTATAATGATAATCTAATAGGATATATCAATCCACAAGGAATTTATCTTATTAACAAACAAGATTATAGTTATTCACTGATAGGTAGTGGATATTTTAATTCTATGAAAATATACGCTGATAAATTAATAGCAACGAATAATAATTCAGCTGTAATTTTTAACGATATAAACAATAAGAATTATTTTAGCAGTAATGAATTTGAAATAGCTCACCTTTCTTACAATAATGGAGTTTATTGGGCAGGTGGATATGAGAATGGACTTATAGGATTAAAAATAAATGAATCTGATAAAACATTTAAAACCATTTTATCTAATATTATACCTAATAGCCCAATAAGAAATCTCCCTTATTTCATAAAATTTGAAGGTGAACGTATGTTTGTAACCGGAGGTGGTTTAACAACACAAATACTAAATAATAAAGGAACTATTATGACATTTGAAAATAATACCTGGGATCATTTCCAAGAAGATGGCATAACAGAATTAACAGGAGCCCGTTATCGTAACATAACCTCAATAGCAGAAGATCCAAGAGATAACAAACATCATTTTGCTTCATCAACTGGAGAAGGGTTATATGAGTTTTATGACAAAAAGTTTGTAAAACTCTATAGACTAAACAATAGTACACTTGAATCAGCACTTCCTGACAGTCAACATAAAAACGAATATGTATGGGTTAATGGACTTGTATATGATAATAATCAAAATCTCTGGATGTTGAATTGTACACCATATCATCAAATACATATATTAGATAAGAACAATAAATGGATTCCTTTGGGCTATGCTGAAATAGGTAATCCTCCTAACTTTGAACATGCCTTGTTTGACCGTCGTGGTTGGTTATGGGCTGCTGCTACTTATAAAGACAGAGGAGGATTATTCTGTCTAAATCATAAAGGAACATTAGAAGATACATTAGATGATCAACACAAATTTATGACTAAATTTACAAATCAAGACGGAACTATATTAAATTACTCTATATATTGTATAGCTGAAGATAAAGATGGAGCTATTTGGATTGGAACTAGTCAGGGACCTCTTGTTATTACTAATCCTTCAAAAGTATTTGATGATGATTTTTATTGTACACAGATTAAAGTACCAAGAAATGATGGTACCAATTTAGCTGATTTTTTATTAACTAATACCTTAATAAAAACAATAGTAATAGATGGTGCTAATAGAAAATGGATAGGTACAGAATACGAAGGAGTTTATCTTTTAAGTGAAGATGGGATGGAAACTATTCATCATTTTACAGCTGAAAATAGTCCATTACTATCTAATAGTATATCTTCTATTGCTATACATCCACGTACTGGCGAAGTTTTTATAGGAACAAGTAAAGGACTAATATCATATCAAAGTGATGCAACTGAAGGAGGTGAACAGTTAAGTGAAGATGCTTATGCCTATCCTAATCCGGTAAAGTCCGATTATACCGGAGTCATTACAGTAACAGGACTAGTAAGAGATACAAATGTAAAAATAACCAATACAAGCGGAAAACTAATTTATTCCGGTACTTCAGTTGGAGGACAATTTACCTGGAACGGACGTAATCTCCAAGGTAATAAAGTATCTAGTGGAATTTATTTTGTATTAGCTGCTGACAAAGATGGTAAACAAGGCATTGCTACAAAAATAGTAATTATTCGATGAAAGATTTATTAAGCAAACAATCAAAGGAACTATTGAATAAAGGTAATTGCTTTGATTTTATCAGATACTTTTTTACTATATCTATTATCATTGTACACTTTTGTTATCTGAATGACATAAAAGTATTTTGGTTTATTTCAGGAGCTACCGGAGTAAGAGCTTTCTTTATCATCAGTGGATTTCTTATCTTCTATAGTCACATTGAAAAACAAAGTATCAGATACTATATAGAGAAAAGAATCAGACGTATTCTTCCACCCTATATATCAGTAATAATATTATGTGTAGTAGCTGGTATTTTTATGACACAATTAAGTTTAAAAGACTATCTCAGTAGTAGTGAAACTTACAAATATCTCATAGCTAATCTTAGTTTCCTCAACTTTCTACAACCAACTCTTCCTGGTGTTTTTGAGTCAAATCCAATAACAGCAATAAACGGGTCACTCTGGACTATGAAAGTAGAAGTTATGTTTTATATTAGTGTTCCTTTTATATTTTGGATGTTAAAAAGATACAACAAATTATGGATTATGATAGCAATCTTTCTAATTGCTATCATCTATGAGTATTGTTTTACTAAACTATACGAACAAACAAATAATGATTTTTATTTACTAATAAGAAAACAATTTGGTAGTCAGCTTGTTTATTTCTATTCAGGAACTTTTATTTTATTATATTTCGATCATTTTATTAAATACCTTAAATTTTTATTTCCAATTGCTATTATTATTTATTATTTTCAAGATTCCTATTATTTATTGACTTACTTAGAACCACTAGCTTTAGCAACAATAATTATTGGATTAGCATACAGTTTAAAATACTTGAATTTCTTAAGAAAGTATGACAATATCTCTTACGGAATGTACTTATATCATTTTCCTGTTACACAAGCCGTAGTTTATTATATAGCTCCCCATTCTACTATTTATATATCTTTCATTCTATCTTTATTATTAACCATTATAATTTCTCTAATCTCCTGGAAATTGATAGAAAAACCTATAATCATGGGGTATAAGATAAAAGCTGGTAATAAATAATAAATAAGAGATTATTGCCTATTACCAGCTTATTCATATTTTATAATCCTAATTTCTCCGAAATCTCCAACATCCGCTTTATCGGCTTTACCGCTTTCTCTGCTATTTCCGGATCAACCAGTATCTCCGGTGACTCATTCTTCAGACACTCATAGAGCTTCTCCAGCGTATTTAGTCTCATAAAGCTACACTCGTTACATGCACAGGTACTATCATTCGGTGGAGCGGGAATAAACGTCTTTTCCGGGCATTTCTTCTGCATCTCATGAAGAATACCCGATTCGGTAGCTACAATGAATCGTTGTTCACTGCTGTTAACAGCATATTTCAATAAGGCAGCTGTAGAACCTACAACGTCTGCCAGTTTCAATACTGTACTCTTACATTCAGGATGCGCAAGTACGATGGCATCAGGATATTGTGTTTTCAGCTCCAGAATCTTTTCTACCGAAAACTGCTCATGCACATGACAGGCACCATCCCACAATAACATCTGCCGGTTCGTAACTGAGTTGATATAATTTCCAAGATTGCGGTCCGGACCAAAAATTATTTTCTCATCTTTGGGAAAGCTTTCTACTATTTGCTTTGCATTGGTAGAAGTTACCACTACATCGGTTACAGCTTTCACAGCAGCCGTTGTATTGACATAGGATATCACCGTATATCCGGGATGCTCTTTGACAAACTGTGCAAACTGATCTGCCGGACAACTATCGGCCAATGAACAACCTGCATTCATATCAGGCACTAATACCTTCTTTTCAGGACAGAGCACCTTTGCCGTTTCACCCATAAAATGAACACCGCACATCACAATGATATCCGCTTTTGTTTTGGCAGCCCATTGAGCCAATGCCAGACTGTCGCCTACATAGTCGGCGATATCTTGTATCTCACCCTTCTGGTAGTAGTGACCCAGAATAACTGCATTCTTTTCTTTTTTCAGCTCGTTAATAGCTTTTATGAGTTCATTCATAATAATTTTATTTTCTCTCCTTTTTAAAGAAAAATCCTTTGTTAGTGATAATAGGCTGTTAATAGTGTTAGCAAATAAAAGCTGTTTTTCTTGTCAGATAAGTTATTAGTCTCCAATACACAGTTATCAGTATATTATGAACGGACTGAAAAGAGGCTATTGGCTGATAATAAGCTATCTCTCAATTTGTATTAACACCTTGTTGATAAAGTGCAAAGTTAAAAACTTTATGGATATAAACAGGGTAATAAGTGCTGAAAAATATGTTTAAGAATGCATTGAAAGTTTATATTAACTTTTTTGTATTGTTCATTATAAGTCTTCCTTATACCTTCTTCTGAATAATGCAAGAGTTAGTTTTCAAAATCTTTGCTTTAAGTTTTGACAGGTTTTCAACGGTTATAAACAGGTGTGTTAACAGAAAAGAATTACTTTTGCAGTAGCTAAGAAATAATAAGGATATGAACATGCGAAAATTGAAAATAACCGAGCTGAACCGGATAAGTGCAGAGGAATTTAAAGAAGCGGATAAACTGCCTTTGGTAGTAGTACTGGATGATATCAGGAGTTTACATAATATTGGTTCTGTGTTCCGTACGTCAGATGCATTTCGTATTGAATGTATTTATCTGTGTGGGATTACGGCTACTCCTCCGCATCCGGAAATGCATAAGACAGCTTTAGGTGCCGAATTTACAGTTAACTGGAAGTATGTTAATAACGCTGTTGAAGCTGTTGATAACCTCAAAAATGAAGGATATATTGTTTATTCGGTGGAACAGGCTGAAGGCAGTATCATGTTGGATGAACTGGAACTGGATAAGACAAAGAAATATGCCATCGTTATGGGAAATGAAGTGAAAGGAGTACAACAGGAAGTTATTGACCATTCGGATGGTTGTATAGAAATTCCCCAATATGGTACTAAACATTCACTGAATGTATCTGTGACGACGGGGATTGTAATATGGGACCTCTTTAAGAAGCTAAAAATTAGTGATAAGTGAGTAGTGATAAGTGATTAGTAAGCTGCGCGAATATACCACATGGAACTAATCACTTATCACTAAACTACTCATCACTATTTCAAATTTGTCCGTTTTCCACCAATATCACTACCCGTTCGGTGAGTTTATCTTCACCATTCGGGTCGTATTCTTTTTTAAGACTAGCACCGAAGAGAGCGGCAAAGGTTTGATAGAAACCTGCTTTAAAAGGTCCCATGAAAGCTTTTACTAATTCAAAAGAGGTTTGATTACTTTGTCGGTCTACCAGCTTTATTAACAATTTACCCTGTGCAAAAGAAAGTTTTTTCATCCGGGGGGTATATTGATCTTTGAGACCTTTTTCTACTCTTTTAATGTGTTTCTGACGTGCTTTTTCGTTTGGGAGAGTTTGCAGATATTCATAAGTTTCGAGTATGGTACGGTTGATTTCCCGGGCTATGGGATATACCTTCTTGACATTTCTTACCAACCTGTAATACTCCATGCGTTCTTTATCATTTTTAAACTTTAATGGCTTAAAAATATAAACGGTAGGTAGTTGTACACAGGGTATGGTATCTCCTTCATAAATACAAACCGGAACAAGGTATCCTCCTCTGCTTTGTTTATCTTGTGCCAGAACGGACTGGAAAGAAAGAAACAGAGCAAACAGTGTAAGTATTACTATGTTAGGTCTTGTATTCATGTCGCAAAATTACAAGATTATTTTATTATTTGTTCAATTCCTTGTAGTGTTAACCTATTTAAAGTATCTTCGCTATCTGACAAAAGTAAAAATGAATGAAAAACACATGCCTTTTTCGGCTGTTTTTAGTTATTAACCTCTTGTTGATAATGCCTGTTAATAAAGCTCAGAACCCTTCTGTGGATATTCTGGAGGAGGTTATTGAGGATATCTCTGTTAATAACGATGACAGTGAAGAGATAAATTGGGGAGATAAGATTGAGGAACTTTCTGAACGTATTCAGCAACCTGTCAATCTGAATACCGCTACCAAAGAACAGTTGGAGCAGCTTCCTTTTCTATCTGATATTCAGATTGAGAACCTGTTGGCTTATGTGTATATTCACGGGCAGATGCAAACCATTTATGAATTACAGTTGGTAGAAGAGATGGATCGTCGGACTATTCATTATTTACTTCCTTTTGTTTGTGTACAACCTGTTGATAAGAAAGAGTCTTTGCCCCGTCTAAAGGATGTGTTCAGGTATGGTAAACATGAAGTGTTAACTCGTTTGGATATTCCGTTCTATACACGTAAGGGATATGAAAAAACTTATTTGGGACCCTCTATGTACCACTCTCTGCGATATGGCTTTCGGTATAGAGAGAATGTTTATGCCAGTATAACCGGAGAAAAAGACGCGGGTGAACCTTTTGGTGCATTACATAATAAACAGGGCTATGATTACTATTCATATTACTTGTTAATAACTAAAATAGGACGGTTGAAAACTCTGGCTTTAGGCAACTATCGGTTAAGCTTTGGTCAAGGATTAGTAGTGAATACTGATTTTCTTATGGGAAAGAGTATTTATCTTTCTTCATTGACATTCCGGAACGGAGGTATACGAAAGCATTCTTCTACGGATGAATATAATTATTTTCGGGGAGTAGCTACTGCTGTAGAACTAAGTAAACATCTGGTATTATCAGCTTTTTATTCACATCGCAGTATGGATGGAGTGATAGAGGAAGGTGAAATAACTTCTATTTATAAGACTGGTTTACATCGTAGTCAGAAGGAGGCTGATAAAAAGAATGTTTTCACAATGCAATTAACAGGTGGAAATATGACTTATACAAATAATCATCTGAAATTGGGATTGACTGGTATTTACTACTTTTTTGATCATTCTTTTGAACCCGAACTACGACAGTATTCCAAATATAATATTCATGGTAACAGGTTTTATAATGTAGGACTGGATTATGGATATCGTTGGCATCGTTTTTCTTTTCTGGGAGAAGCAGCTATTGGCAAAAAGGGATTTGCTCTTTTAAATAAATTGCAGTATTCTCCTGTACAAGGAGCCAATTTATTGTTGATACATCGTTATTATACACATGATTATTGGGCAATGTTTGCCCGTTCGTTTGGCGAAGGTAGTAATGTACAGAATGAAAATGGCTGGTATTTTGCCGGTGAAATATTTCCTTTTCGTCATTGGAAATTCTTTGCATCTATAGATTTATTCTCTTTTCCCTGGTGGAAGTACAAGATAAGTAAACCTTCGCAAGGTATTGATGGAGTGTTACAAATGAACTTTACTCCTCATAGAGAACTTACTATGTATCTGAATTATCGTTATAAACGAAAAGAAAGAGATGTGACCGGAACGAATGGTGAAATTACTCTGCCAACTTATCACCATCGGTTGCGCTACCGGCTGAACTATTCACCGGATGATTTGTTTTCCCTTCGTACAACGGTTGATTATAATAACTTCCACTCTTCAGGGGAAGTAGCCGGTCAGGGTTATCAGATTACGCAAATGATAGCTTACCGTTTATCCTGTATTCCGCTAAGGGCTGAACTACAAGGAAGCTTCTTTCATACCGATAATTATGATACCCGTGTATACGTTGCAGAAAAAGGTTTGCTTTATACTTTTTACACTCCTTCGTTTCAGGGTAAAGGAATACATCTGGCAATCAATATGCGCTATGATCTGAATACACATTGGATGATGATAATTAGGATGGGACAAACGATATACTATGATCGTAATGAAATAGGTTCCGGATATGACTTGATACGAAATAATAAAAAAGCAGACTTACAGATGCAATTACGCCTGAAGTTTTAATATATTTGCATGATAGTATTATCAATCGTAAATTGTAAATCGTCAAATTGTAAAATCTCATCATGACTGTTATTTATCCTTCCCCTATATTTGGCCCTGTTCATTCCCGCCGTTTGGGAGTATCTTTGGGAATAAATCTTTTACCCTCCGATGGAAAGGTATGTTCGTTTGATTGTATCTATTGTGAATGTGGTTTTAATGCAGATCATCGCCCTTCTAAGCCCTTGCCTACTCGTGAGGAAATACGTGAAGCACTTGAAATCCGTTTGAAAGATATGCTGGTAAATGGTCCTTTTCCTGATGTGCTGACTTTTGCCGGGAATGGTGAACCTACGGCACATCCTCATTTTCCGGAAATTATTGAAGATACGCTGGCTCTTCGTGATAAGTATTTCCCGAAAGCAAAAGTGAGCGTATTGAGTAATTCAACGTTTATTCATCGTCCGGCTGTATTCGAAGCATTGAATAAGATAGATAATAATATTTTAAAACTGGATACAGTGGATAGTGATTATATTCATCTAATTGACCGTCCTGCTGGTAAATATTCTGTATCAGAGATAATTGATAATCTGAAAGCTTTTAAAGGAAACTGTATTATCCAGACAATGTTTATGAAAGGTACTTATCGGGGACAAGATGTGAATAATACTTCTGATAAGTATGTATTACCCTGGTTAGAAATGATAAAGGAGATTGCTCCCCGGCAAGTGATGATTTATACGATTGATCGTGAAACTCCTGACCATGATTTGCAGAAAGCTACACATGAAGAATTAGATAGAATATTATCTTTATTAACTGGAGCAGGTATTTCCGCATCTGCTTCTTATTAGAAGAAGGAATTGAAAACATCCCTATGTTTTATAATACAACATCCCCATGTTCTGATATAAAACATGGGGATGTTATTATAGTAAAGTATATATAAATTAAAAGCTATTCTGAGTTTACTTCTCTGTGTTTATGGTTTGTACACTTATGATATCTTTTGCTCTTTCCAGTGCTACATTTATATTCGGACAGATATTTTCTTCTCCCAGTAATTCATAAAATCCTGATTTCTCCAAAACTTTATGTACTTTGTCATTTACTCCTGAAAGTACAATTGTAATTTTTTCTTTTTGAGACATCCTGCACAGATTGGATAAGTTGTGAATACCAGTTGAATCGATGAACGGAACTTTACGCATACGAATGATACGTACAGTGGGACGGTCTCCCAATTGTGCCATTACTTCTTCAAATTGTGTTGCAATACCAAAGAAATATGGACCATTGATTTCATATACTTCCACTCCTTTTGGAATAATCAGATGTTCTTCACTAACAGCAATATCCAATTCTGAGTTTGGGTCTATTTCATCGGTGATGACAGATATTTTGGTTGTTTCCATGACACGTTTCATAAACAGTACGCAAGCAATGATCAAACCTACTTCGATAGCAATTGTCAGATCAAAAATAACGGTCAGGAAGAAGGTGATAAGCAATACGGTGACATCTGATTTTGGATTTTTCAACAATGCTTTGAACGTGCGCCATCCACTCATGTTATAAGAAACAATAACCAGCACACCTGCCAGACATGCCATAGGAATATATTGTGCCAATGGCATCAGGAATAGTAAGATAAGTAGTAATACAACAGCGTGAATAATTCCGGCTACAGGCGTTTTTCCACCATTATTGATATTCGTCATAGTACGTGCAATAGCACCTGTGGCAGGTATACCTCCAAATAAAGGAGCGATGACATTGGCTGCACCCTGAGCTATCAGTTCGGTATTTGAATCGTGACGGTCTCCTATTACACCATCGGCTACTGTGGCCGAAAGTAACGATTCAATAGCACCTAATACAGCAATTGTAATTGCTACCGGGAACAGATTTTTAATGGCCTCCCAGTCCAGTGCAGGAACAACGGCATCGGGTAATTCGGATTTAATGGTAAAACGATCACCAATTGTATCAATACAATCAATTCCTCCGTAAATTTTCATGAGGTATACAGCAATTGTCACTACAATAATAGCAATCAGAGATCCCGGTATCTTTTTTGAAAATCTTGGAGTGACAGCAATAATTATAACACTTACAATACTTACAATAGTATTCCACCAGTTAATTGTATCAAAATGACGAAAATAAATCATCCATTTTCCTACAAAATCTCCCGGAACTTTTTCATTCCCAAAAGTCAGTCCGAAGATGTCAGCTATTTGTGTGGTGAAAATGGTTACGGCAATACCACTTGTGAAACCTACAATGATGGGATAAGGAATAAACTTAATAACTGCTCCTAACTTGAATACTCCTAATAGGATGAGTATTACACCTGCCATTAGAGTAGCTACAATGAGTCCAGCTTCTCCATATTGCTGGATAATACCATAGATAATAACGATAAATGCTCCTGTCGGACCACCTATCTGTACTTTACTACCACCCAATAGTGAAATGATAAATCCTGCAATGATAGCAGTGATAATACCTTTTTCGGGAGATACACCGGAGGCAATACCAAATGCAATGGCTAATGGGAGGGCTACAATACCAACAATAATCCCGGCCATGAGATCGGCTGTAAATGTTTCTTTCGAGTAATTTTTGAGTGTAGAAAACAGCTTGGGTTTGAATTCTAAGACTTTCATTTTAACGATACAATATAATTAGTGCATATATAGATTTACGATGTGATTTTACTGATTTTGCTAAATAAGGATTGCAAAATTACATAAAATAAATCTAATAACATGTTTTGGAGCATATTATTTGTAAATGATAAATTTTATCAATGATTTCATAGATTTTATTTATAAAGAAAGAAGGACTTGTTTTGAACTAATTCCGTATATTTGTGTTATAAATAAACAAATACAAGCGTAATCTACTAATTAATTAAATATATAAGACTATTATGGCTAAAAGTATTAAAGGTACTCAGACTGAGAAAAATCTACTGACTTCGTTTGCTGGCGAATCACAGGCAAGAATGCGTTACACTTATTATGCAAGTGTTGCAAAAAAAGAAGGTTATGAACAAATCGCAGCTATTTTTACTGAAACAGCTGATCAGGAAAAAGAGCATGCAAAACGTATGTTTAAGTATCTGGAAGGTGGCATGGTAGAAATTACTGCCAGTTATCCGGCTGGTGTTATCAGTACTACTCTCAATAATCTGCTCGAAGCTGCTGCTGGTGAACATGAAGAATGGTCACAGGATTATCCTCATTTTGCTGATGTTGCCGAACAAGAAGGTTTTTATGAAATTGCTGCCATGTACCGCAATATTTCTGTTGCTGAAAAGGGACATGAAGAAAGATATCGCGCTTTTGTAAATAACATTGAGACAGCTTCTGTATTTGCCAAAGAAGGTGAAGTTGTATGGCAATGCCGTAATTGTGGCTATATTACTATTGGTAAAGAGGCTCCCGAAGTTTGTCCGGCATGTCTGCACCCGCAAGCTTATTTTGAAGTAAAGAAAGAAAACTATTAATAGATTATTATACGTTTTTTGATAAGCGGCTCATCCAGCAAGGTGAGCCGCTTTTTTGATTTAGTTGATGATGGCTATTGCTTCTTTAATTTGTTTATAGTAAATTGAAAGACTTATTGTATAATTCATTCTAAATGCTTATTTTTGCTTCTTATGTATAACTAATACTAAAAGACAAAAAACTTCGCTTGTTATGACAAAAAAAATACATGATCAATTAAATAGAATAGCGATAAAAACTCTGCTGATATTTGTTTTTTGTTTCGGTTTCTTTTCATCTTCCAAAGCAAATGATGTGTATTTCCATCATTTGGGGGTAAAAGATGGATTAACGCAAATCAGTATTTTCTCTTTTTATCAGGATGAAATAGGAGCTATGTGGTTTGGCTCATTTGAAGGACTGAATAGATACAACGGACGTGAGATTACCGCCTTTCGCCCTTCACAAAATAATAAGGGATTGACCCAGAATGAAATCTATTCAATTTGTGGTAATAAGAAAGGTGCTATCTACTTACGGGCTGGACACGATCTGGTGAAATACAATGTTTCAACACAGCAATTTACCTGTTTGGCACAAAAAGAAATTAATGGTATTTGCTATTCAAACGATACGCTTTGGGTGATATCCGATCATGCTATATTTTATTATCTGGAGGGTAAAGAAGGTTTGCGTAAGTTTTGTGATATAGATCCGGGCCTGGGAAACGGAAGTTGTATCTTTACGGCTGATAATGAATATTTGTGGGTAGGGACAGAAAATAATTTATTGTCTATACCATTCGATGCACCCGATTCTCCGAAAGTGGTGTTATCTGGTGTTTTTGTGAAATACCTGTATAAGAGTAAGAGAAATGATTTGTGGGTAAGTACGGATGCGAGTGGTGCTTATCGGATTTCATCTCAGAATCAGATAACAAACTTCCGTTATTCACCGGGTAAGAATGGGATTTCCGATGATCATGTGAGAAGTGTTGTTGAGGATGAATTCGGAAATATATGGATTGGCACATTTTATGGGTTAAATAAATATGATCCTATTACTGATAAATGGAAATGTTATACTCAAATAGACAATGTTCCCTATAGTCTAAGTCATTCGTCTGTTTTTGGTCTTTATAGAGATTTACAAGGGAATATCTGGGTAGGAACCTATTTTGGTGGTATTAATCATTTTAACCCGAGAGCCGATATTTACCATTTCTATGGAGCGATAGGGCGAAATAACCCCAACTATCTTAGTTTTCCTTTCGTAGGTAAGATGGCAGAAGATAAAAACGGTAATCTATGGATTTGTACTGAAGGAGGAGGGCTTAATTTCTTTAACCGCCAAACGAAACAATTCAAGAGTTTCATGCAGGAAGATAACCCCAGAAGCATTAGTCATAATAATCTGAAATGTATTAAATATCTAAAAGATAAAGATCTGCTATATATTGGTACGCATACCGGTGGACTTAATATATTTGATATAAAATCCCAAACGGTCAAGGTTTTGAAGAATAATCCGGGAGAGCCTGCTTCATTGCCCAACGATATTGTGAACGATATACAATTTTATAAAGATAAACTCATTGTACTGACTCAGGCAGGAGTTTGTAGTATGGATTTGAAAAGTGAGACGTTCTCTTCTCTTTCTGCTAATGAGGTAATTAACCGGGCAGTAGAAAGGAAGTTTTATTATGAAACTTTTTTGATTGATAGCAAAGATAGGATGTGGATTGCTAAATCGGACGGAGGAGTGGTACGGATTGATTTGAATAATAATAAAATAAAAGAATACAATGCTGTAATGGAGGATTCTACTTCTATTGGTAAATTTAGAATTACTCATATTTTAGAGGATAGTAAGGGGAAACTTTTTTTCGGGACTTTAGGTTCCGGATTGTTCCTTTATCTTCCCGAGACGGATACATTCAGAAATTTTACAGCAGAAAAGGGAGATTTACAGAGCAACTATTGTTATTATATAGCCGAATCACCTTATGATCATCTTATGGTACTGCATAACAAAGGAGTTTCCTTTTTTGATCCTGAAACCAGAACATTGAAACATGTTTGCGGAATACCTCAAATGAGTTTTAACCAAGGTTCAAGTGTCTGTTCTACCAAAGACGGAGAGGTTTTCTTTGGTGGAATTGATGGATTGACATCCCTTTATGAACAGTTACTTTATACCACTAAAAAAGAATACCAGCTTTATTTTGATAAGCTTTGGATATCCAACAGGGAGGTCAGACCGGGAGATGGATCTGGTATTCTTTCTTCGGCTTTATCCAACTATAAGGAGATTGAACTTGATTACAATAAAAACAACCTGTTTATCGAATTTGCTACTTCAAACTATGTTTCTAATAACGATTTTCAGTATGAATATAAGTTGGTAGGACTTGATGATACCTGGCTTCCGGCACATTCTACTACTATCAGTTATACTAATTTAAGTCCGGGGAAATATCGTCTGCTTGTTCGGGAGGTATGGGAAGATGCCAAAACGGAAACAAAACAAATTGAACTTGGCATCAAAATTAATCCGCCATTTTATGCTACAGTTTGGGCTTATCTGCTTTACGCATTATTGGTGGTAGGTATTTTATATGCTATTTTCCGCTTTAATGTGCGGCAGGCAAAGTTAAAGGCCTCATTAGAATATGAAAGAAAGGAAAAAGAATATATTGAAGAATTAAATCAGACAAAACTTCGTTTCTTTACCAACATTTCGCATGAGTTCCGTACACTGCTTACCCTTATTATTGTACAGGTAGAACTATTGTTGCAACTTAATAAACTCAATCCATCCGTCTACAACCGGGTACTTAAAATTTATAAGAATGCCAGACATATGCGTGATCTGGTGTCAGAGTTACTTGATTTTCGAAAACAAGAACAAGGATTCCTGAAGCTGAAAGTGGAATATATGGATATTGTATCTTTCACTAAAGAGATCTATATGTCTTTTTATGAATATGCCTTGAAACATTCTGTTAACTATAAGTTCGAACATATGGAGGAAAAACTGAATCTTTGGTTTGATCCGGTTCAGTTGCAGAAGGTAATATTCAATCTTTTATCTAATGCCTTTAAATACACCAAAGCAAAAGGCAGTATTACTGTTTCTATCCGGAAAATCAAGAATGAAGTGGAAATACGGGTAGAAGACGATGGTGTGGGTATCTCCAAGGAATCTATTCACAAGATATTTGATCGTTTTTATCAGGTTGACGGACAGAGTTCAGAGTTTACGTTGGGTACAGGTATCGGATTGGCTGTATCCAAAGGAATTGTGGAGTTGCATAAGGGAAACATCCGGGTTGAAAGTGAAGTTGGTCAGGGTAGTGTTTTCATTGTTACGTTGCTGACAGGCAATGAACATTTCCCAAAAGAGGTTTTGAGTGATAGTGAATCCAATTTCCATCTGATAAAAGATGGAGTATTGGAAGATCTGGCTTTGGAGGAGTTAATGCTGGAGGAACCGGTTAAAGAGCAGGAGCTTACTAATGAAGAGAAAGCCGGAGAAATGGATATTGAATCGAAGGATTCTGATAATAAGCCCAGTATTCTTATTGTAGAGGATAATCTGGAGATATTGGAAATGTTGGAAGATATCTTCGCTCCTATTTATCATGTATACAAAGCTACCAATGGTAAAGAGGGTTTTGAAGCTACGCGCGAGTTACACCCCGATATTGTTTTAAGTGATGTGATGATGCCGGAGATGTCTGGTAAAGAGATGTGCCATAAAATTAAAAACAGTCTGGACGTATCACATATTCCGGTTGTTTTACTTACGGCGCAAACCTCTGTGGAATATACGGTTGAAGGATATATGTTTGGTGCAGATGATTATGTAACAAAACCGTTTAATATCAAAGTACTTGTATCACGTTGCAATAATCTGGTACGGACCCGTAGAATGTTGCTTGAAAGATTTAATCATGTTTCTAAGACACCGGTTGTTTCTAATGCCATCAATGAGCAGGATCAGGAATTAATAGATCGTGCTACTGCTATTATCCGAAAATATTTTGAGGATATTGAGTTTGATATGAATGTATTGGCTGCCGAATTGGGTATTGGCCGGAGTAAATTGTATCTCAGAATAAAGGAAATAACCGGACTTACTCCCAATGAGTTGACGCTTAAAATAAAGCTTGAAGAAGCGATGTATTTGATTACTAATCAGCCCAATCTGAATGTTTCTGAGATATCCTATCAGCTGGGCTTTTCATCGCCCCGTTATTTTAGTAAGTGTTTTAAATCATTCTATGGTGTATCTCCACAGAATTGTAGAAAAGGTAAAAACAAGAGTGAAGAGTCAGAAGAAGATTAACCCCATTATCCTTTTGTCTTGTTTCATGCTTTGAAACACTTTGTTTGAAGTAATGAAACATTTTGTTTGAAGCTTTGAAATAAGTTATGTGATACTACAAAAAAAGCTGCCTCGTAATTGAAGCAGCTTTTTCTGTAGTATCATATAACTATAATTTGAATTACCATCCCGGGTTCTGGGTGATTCCCGGCGCTTTCAATATCTCTGATTGTGGAATTGGATAGAGATACATTCGTTCATCAAATACCCGGTTTTCTACGGTGTATTTTTTATAAGTAGGTTCATCATTGGCATCCTTTACAATTTGCATACCTTCTATTTTCAGATAGTTTGCCTTTTCCGTTGGATTATCTAGTAAACGCCAGCGGCGAATGTCAAAGAAGCGGTGTTCCTCGAATGCCAGTTCTACGCGGCGTTCATTACGTATCACTTCACGCATCTCTTCTTTACTTAGTCCGGCAGGTAGTCTATATGGATTCAGTTGAGCACGTTTACGTATAAGTTCTACTACTTTATAGATTGAATCTTTGGGTGCAGCACTTGGTGTGTCATAATATTCATTCATTGCCTCCGCGCAATTCAACAACACTTCAGCATAACGCATCAATATCCAGGTACGGGTGATATTATTGGTTCGTCCATCCCATACAGCTTGCGGTGAAAGAAGCTTCTTCAGGTAATATCCGGTTTTAGTAGCGGTTTTATTAGTAGCAGTCGCATCTTTTCCACCTTCAAATGTTTCAATAGTCTGAGTTTTGTCATTTACTGTAAATGTAGAACCGTCATAAGCAAAAGTCATATAGAAGCGCGGATCGCGTCCTACATAAGGATGATCTTTGTCATATCCTGATCCCAGTTCGTTGATCCCTTTTCCGTTAGCCATACCGAAAGCATCTGCCAGGTTCTGCGTCGGATTCGTCAATCCCTTTCCTCCCATAGTGAGTGGGGAATTCTGGCTTTCTACACTTGTTGTAGTGTTATATTTGGTAGAGAATACTATCTCCCGATGATATTGCAGGAAGTTTTCACTAACGGCATACAAGTCGGTAAAGGTTTCATCTTCATCAGTAAAAGCCATCAACTTATATCTGAATGCCGATTCAACAACTTTTTGAGCGGCATCAATCGCGAGTTTATAACGTTGCTTATCATTATTAGGATTGTTCAACGGACTTGCCCAATAGAGAAGTGCACGTGATTTCAAACCATAAGCAGAACCGGTAGTGGGGCGTCCTAATTCTTTCTTATCATCGAACCCTACACTTTCGGAACTTCCTTTGTATTGTTCCGGTAACCGGTTGGCAGCAGTATCACAGTCAGCGATAATCTGTTTCATACAATCGTCATAGGATGCACGTGTTACTTGTTGGGCTTCTTCAGCCGTCAATGATTTTGTAATCAATGGTACACCACCGTAACGTTTGATTAATTCAAAATAGAAATAAGCACGCAGGAAGTGGGCTTCTCCTTTCATACGTTCGCGGGTGCGGACCAACTCTTCATTCGTTCCGGAAGTAGTCGGCTTTACCGGCATTTTAAGTTCATCAATCTTTTCAAGGAATCGGTTTACGATCCGGATTCCCTCATAGTTTTTAGTCCATACGTTTTCTACAAGGAAATAAGAATCCCATGTACCATTGTTGAAACCTTTGATATCGCTTGTCACGTCCGAGTGTACTGCTTCATCGCATCCTGCTGCCAACATGGCGTTATCAATCCGGTTGTAGCCGCTGGGTAGTTTGTTGTACGCATCGTTCATGAATCCGAAAGCTCGCCGGGTTTCATTCCATATGTCGTCTTCTCCCAGTTTACCGTCTTTCTCCGGGTCCAGAAATGAATCACAGCCGGCGAAAAGAAAAGAGAAAGTCAAACCTAAACCTATAATATATTTATTGATTTTCATAATCGTAGTGTTTTTAAAGTTTTATAGATATACCAACCGAGAATGTTCTCAGTAGAGGATATTCAGAATATCCGGCATTCATAGCTTCCGGGTTACGACCGTCAATTGCATTTGAGAAAGTAAACAGATTGTTTGCATTCACATAAAGACGTAATGAAGAAAGGAATATTTTTCTTACCAGTTGCTTGGGGAATGTGTATCCCACCTCTGCCGACGAAATGCGAAGCATGGAGGTCTTTTTCTCCCAGAAATCAGAAGTCTGTGTATTGTAATCACGAGAGATACTCAGACCCGGATATGCTGTCTGTACGGTAGGATTAGCCGGATTCCAACGGTTCTCGTAAGCGTAAGGAGTAAACTTATTCGGAGTATAAAAAGTAGAGAATAAGGCTGATCCTTCCAGATTACACTGAATATCAAATCCTTTATAGTTACCACCTAATGTAGCACCGAAAATAATTTCCGGCAGGGTATTTCCTAATGCTACCTTATCAGACTCATCAATTACATTATCATCCTCCGGGCTTTGGTTTTTGTAGATGATATCACCTAATACAGGCGCTCCGAAAGAGCCTGTAGGAGCATTGACCAGTTGATCGGCATTGGTATACAATCCATTGGTCTGAAAACCGAATTGTGTACCAATAGAGTGTCCTTTACGGTATTGGTGAGCATATTTGTAAGCTACTTCTTTTAAGTCGATAATTTTGTTTTTTGCCCATACCATATTTCCTCCGATAAAGAATCCGCCATCCTTGTATTGTTTGTTATAAAGGATGTTCAGGTCGATACCCTGGTTATCAATTGATCCGCCGTTGTATTTGGACAGACCGATACCAATCAGTGAAGGAACGATATTAGAGTAATCTACCAATACGTCACGGCGTTTTTCATTGAAATAGTTCATTGTCAATGAAAGACCTTTCCAGAGTTCAAGGTCGAATCCTACATTGAGTTTGTATGACTTTTCCCATGTTTCGTTGGGATTGGCCAATGTTCCTTCTTGTGAGCCATCTGTACTTCCGTTGGGGTTACCGAATGCATATCCGCCTCCGGAGGTAAATTCTTGGCGATAAGGGAAACGGCGTCCGCCGGTCTGGTCGTTACCGTTTATACCATAAGATGCTCTGAACTTCAAAAAATCGATTGCTTCTACTGATTGGAGCCATTTCTCATCCGAAGCAACCCATGCCAATCCGATAGCAGGGAAAAGTCCGGTACGTTTTCCGCTTTTGTAATTACTGGAACCTTGATAGGAAGCTGTAACCTCTGCATAGTAACGTTTGTTGAAACCATATTGTGCACGCATTGCCAGCCCCTGATATTTGTAATCGGGATTATCGCCCGGAACTGTTTCGCTGGAGTGATTATAGAACAAGCGGACTGCCAGATCGTGTACATCTCCGAAAGTATGGTTATAGTTGACTCCTGCGCCCAGTGTATTGTAACGGTAGAATCCGCCCATCATCTCTGATTTACGGCTGTTCTTATATTCATCTTTACCAAACTGTGTATAAGTGCCATCTGCGTTTTCCTGGAATACAGCATACGTATTATTGATGCTCAGGTACTGCATATTGAAGTTTTCGAAACCATAATAAGCATCAACCGAAAGCCCTGGTAACAACATATCCAGGTCATATTTACCTTTTACCTGTACATTGAGCAGACGAGATTCGTCTTTACGATAACCGTGACGGTTCAAAAGTCCGTAAGGATTCGTCTGATACTCAGAAGTACCTCCGAGTGATCCGTTTTTATTGAACATTGGGAAAGCGTTTGCCGGCAGAGTCATCAGAGTGTTAAATACGGAATTAGTAGCGGCAGGTACTTCCGAACCTGTGTTAGCAGCCGAACTCTTGTCAATAGCTGCAGAAACCAGAATATTGAACAGCATTCCCTTAATCGGGTTAATATCCAGATTTGAACGGTAGTTGAAACGTTCGTATGTGTTATTGGCAGCAGCATCTTTGAAGATACCTTCCTGTTTCATATAACCGGCAGTTACAAAATAACGTGCCAGTCCGTTACCTCCCGAAGCCGAAAAGTTATAGTGCTGGAAGGGGGAGTTTTTACCAATGAAACGGTCTTTGTAGTTTTCGTCCGGATAAAGATAGGAATCTCTGTCTGCACGGAGATACATATCGGGATTATACATTGGTGCCGAACCGTCATTTCTTAATGCTTCATTATAGAGAGTGGTGTATTGATAGGCATTCAACCGATCGGACATTCTCTCTGTTGTCTGGAATCCTGCGCGGATGTCCACATTAATGGAGTGTTTTACTTCACTACCATGTTTTGTTTTTATCAGAATGACACCGTTGGCTCCGCGCATACCATACATGGCCAAAGCCGACGCATCTTTCAGTACAGAGATACTTTCCACTTCATTGAAATCCATCAAGTCAATGTTGGCTTCTATATCGTCAACTAAAATCAGAGGTTTAGCATTGGCATTGGTTGCCATACCACGTACATAAAAAGTATAGTTACTCTTACCGAATTTTTCACCTCCGTTTTTCAGTGAATAAAGTCCGGATAAAGTTCCATTCATTGCCTGTTCAATATTGGTTACTGTGTTTTTTTCAATTACATCGGTACCAATACTTGATACAGCCGAAGTCATACTCCTCTTAGATTGTTCTCCATAAGATACACCAATCATTTCATCTTCGTGGGTCATGTACTTTACCAGTTTCAATGTGTAAACTGATTGGTTGTTAAGGCGTGTAACAACCGGACGGTACCCTTTTAAGTTAACTACCAGTACATCCGACGGATCAAGTAACATATAGAATTTACCATCTTCATCGGTCACAGCATCTGTTTGTTTTTCCTGAACGTTAACTGTAATACCGGGCATAGGGACATTATTTTCATCGACCACAATACCCTCAACGGTTACTGTTGAGCTTTTTTGGGTCTTTTGTGCTTTTACCGGCATTACCGATAGAAGCAGTGCACACAGAAACGTGCACAAATATATAAATCTCTTCATTTGAATCATATTTTAGGGTTTATACCATCATCATTTCCATCCCGGGTTTTGTTCCAATACGGCACTTTTGTATACTTCGTTGTTAGGTATCGGATAGAGATGCATGTGTTCTTTGAATGTAGGAGTTTCATATTTTTCACGAGAATAAGTGAAGGTTCCATCTGTATTCTTTACTACGCGGATACCATAGATATCTTTATTGAAATATTCTACTCCTTTATGCCAGGATAGTACATCATACCAGCGATGTTCTTCAAAACAAAGTTCCACACTCCGTTCATTGTAGATACGCTCACGCATTTTTTCTTTTGTATCCGAAATATCTGTCGGTACAGGTACTTGCCCCACACGTCCTCTGAGTTCTGTCAGTACGTCCCTTACAGAGAGTCCTTCCAGTGAACTTTCCGGACCTCCTACTTCATTCTGTGCTTCGGCAAAGTTCAGCAGAATCTCTGCATAGCGGAAGAAGATATAGTTCATGTAGGTGGAAGTACCTTTATATCGTTGATGTGCTTCCGGCCAGAATTTGGCTATGGCATAACCCAATACATTGATATGAGTGGTTCCTTTGTCACGTCCTGTTTCTTTTCCATTGGCTGATACCCAAAATTCCAGTTTACGATTATACCAGAACCGGTCATTACGCAGTACGCACATATCCAGACGGGGGTCTCTGTTTGCATATGGATCTTCGTCTTTGTAAATCTTAGAATTCGTAATTGGATAGCCTTTAGAGTCTTCAAACATGTCAACCATATTTTGAGTTACCCATTCTCCTGCCCATCCGTCATATCCTTGTGTAGCAATGAAACGAGTCCAGAATGTACTTCCGTTGGTATGTCCCTGTTCAAAGTTCATTTTGATACGCGGACGATTCATGATGATTTCGCTGCAAACCGGCTGGAAGAACATGTTTACATAATCGGGATAGAGCGTATAGAGTTTCAGGTCGATTACATCTTTGGCTGCTTTGGCTGCTTTTTCCCATTTTGTTATGTCGTTGGAAGGATTGTGCAAGGGGCGGGCAGCGTACAACAGTACTCTTGATTTCAGCGCTTTTGCCGCTCCTACTGAAGCGCGTCCGTTGTCTGCATCGGCATACTTTAGGGGAAGTAGGCCATTGGCAGCTGTGTTACAATCATTTACGATAAATTCAACACACTTTTCATAGGTGTCGCGTGGTAAGTCCAGATTATCTTTATTCAAAGTCAATGTATGATCAATGATAGGTACACCTCCCCAACGTTTGATCAGTTCGAAGTAGAAGAAAGCACGCAGGAAGTAAGCCTCTCCCAGACAACGGTCTCTGATCTCTTGTGACGGGAAATTAGGTATCCTGTCTATATTTTCGATAATTTTATTGGTTTTTCGGATACCAATGTACATATTCTGCCACATAGTTGAAATCTCATTATTGGCATCAAACATTTTGTTGCTTGATTCCATTTGGGTACCGTCCCATGCTCCGTTGTTGAAAATAGCGGTACATCCTCCCTTATTACGTGATTCATCTCCCATAGAGGAAACCAATGAGTTCCACAAACGTCCCAGATGACCGGGCATATAAGAATAAGTCTGATCTGCATATTGACGGAACATAGCATAGTCCGAAAATATTTTATCCTCATTGATGTCTTCTACCGGAGCCATATCCAGCTGCCCTTCCCCAAACAATCCCGTACAGGAAGAGAAGCCTATAGAAGCCGCTATTACATATATGATAAATAGTTTTTTCATAATTGATTAAAAGTTAATGTTTACACCAAAATTATAGACACTTTGTTGCGGATAAACCTCTCCGCTGTTGTTTACAGTTTCCGGGTCGAAGTTGTCAATCTTGGACCATGTGTAGAGGTTACTTCCATTCAAATAAGCTTTCAGTCCTGTCATTCCCAGTTTACGATAGATTTTGGAAGGGAATGAGTAAGTAATCTGCACGTTCTTCAAGCGAATGTAATCGGCAGATTTCAAATGGAATGAGTTGATGTTCTTGTTGCTGTGTTTTGCTGCCATGTGTAGTGACGGATACGCTGCGTTAGGATTATCGGGAGTCCAGTAGTTCTTGTGAACTTCTGAAACCTGTCCACCTCCTGCACCGCCTCCAAATTCATAACCGGCATTTCCGGCAAACAATACAGAAGCATGGGCAGCTCCCTGGAACTGAACGGATATTTCCAATCCTTTCCAGATAATACCCGGAGTGATGGAGTACATGATTTCAGGTATACGTGAATAGCCGATAGCTACTTTATCTGCATCTGTCAGAGAGCCATCTCCGTTACGGTCCCAATACTTCAGGTCACCCGGAATGATAGGACCTCCTAAAGTTGTCTGATCAGGTGAGCTTTTAATATCTTCTGCGTTCTGGAAAAATCCGAGTACCTGATATCCTCTGAACTGGTCTATTCTGAATCCGGCTATCTTTTGATAATCGGGTGTTCCTGCAGGGTCATCATAATTGATAACTTCGTTGCGTGCAAAACTGTAGTTACCACGGATATAGTAGTCTACCTTTCCGATATGGTGACGGTGAGAGAGTTCAAATTCATATCCCCAGTTCTTCACTTCACCTACATTGAGGTAAGGGCTGGATAAACCAATGATTTGTGGAGTGGAACGTCCCTGAAGAAGAATGTCTTTACGGTGTTCTTTAAATACGTCTACTGTAAAACTCAACAGATCATTTGAGAACAAACGGGCTTCCAGACCGATATTGCCTTTCAAAGCCGTTTCCCAGGTCAATAGTTTATTTTCGTTTCTTTTTTCATAGATACCTCCGTTGGTTGAAGGATTGGTTGTACCGAAACCAAAGCTGGGAATTCCTCCTCCTGCGTATATACCTTGTCCGGTAAACTCACCCATATAGAGGAAACGGTCTTTTGATTTGTCGTTACCAACCAGACCCACTGAACCTCTTACCTTTAAATACGGGATAACTTTTTTCACTTTCTCCATAAATGCTTCTTCGGAGATCACATATCCCAATGAGCCGGATGGGAAGAATCCGAAGCGATGACCTTTGGCAAAGTTTTCTGAGCCATTATATCCCAGGCTGACTTCACCCAGGTATTTATCGGCAAAACCATATTCTACGCGGGTGGCATATCCCATCAACGCACTTGGTATACTGCTTCCACTCGTTGTTTTCTGTTGGTTGTAAACTAATATGGAGTTGATATTATGTTTGCCGAAACTGCGTCCGTAGCCTACCTTCAGTTGTAAGTTAGTGCGTCGCATTGGATCGGTCTTTTTATCTTCACTAAAGCGGAAGGGCGAGTCTTCACCTAACTGGTCATAACGTCCGGTGTTGGGCTCATAATAATAAGTATCAATACCATCTGTATATTTTTTTGTTGAGCCGAAATTGTTATTGAATGATATACTCATATCAAATGACAAGCCGTTTGTGATAAAGCTCAGGTCATTGTGCAAAGTTCCTACAATGTCGTAATAGTTAGTTTTTGAGTTTTCATATCCACTGTATGCAATGCTGGTAAGCGGATTACCCGAACCTTGTACAGCGGCAATAGAACCATCCGGATTATAGATAGGATGTCTCCAGGGTTCTTTGGCGATCAATCCCTGGAAGTAACTGCCTGATGCACCTTTGAATCCGTTCATTTCACCTGAACGGCCGGAGATATTGGCAGATAAGGTCTGGTACTTGTTGATATTTAAATCGATGTTTGAACGGAAGTTGAAACGACGATAGTACACCTGAGGATTGTAGTCTTTCTGCAGGTCGGTATATTTGAACATACCACCCTGATTCAAGTATCCCAGTGAGATAAAGTATTTCACTGCTTTGGTACCTCCGGAAATGTTGATATTATACTGTTGTTGCAGGGCACCTCTTTTGTTTACCATTTCGTCATACCAGTTTACGTCCGGATAACGATAGGGATCTTCTCCCAATCGGAAACCTTCTAATGATTCATCTGTGAGCAGTCCGTTATCTTGCTGCAACGGATCTTTTCCATCATTCTCCCATGCTTTTTTACGAAGTACCAGGTGTTCATATGAACCTAAAAATTCGGGAATCTGTGTAGGACGCTGTAATCCCCAATTAGCGGTAACTGAGATTTTTGGCTTTCCTTCTTTACCTCTTTTAGTAGTGATCAGGATAACACCGTTTGCACCACGGATACCATATACGGCAGTAGACGAAGCGTCTTTCAATACGGAAAGGCTCTCAATCTCATTTGCATCAAGCTGTGAGAATGATTCTTGCTCTACACCGTCAATAATAATAAGAGGAGAGGCATCGTTGAAGGTAGACTTACCACGAATCAGGATAGTGGCAGCATCTTCACCGGGGCGTCCACCCGGCTGTTGAGTAACTACTCCCGGCAATTTACCAACCAGTGTGTTGGTTACGTTGGCTACCGGAGCAGCCACCAGTTCACTGCTTTTCATCATACTTACGGCACCGGTTACCGTTTGTTTCTTTTGTGATCCGTAGGCCACTACTACTACTTCATCCAATGCATTCATCTGGTCTTCCAGTACGATGTTGAATGATGTTTTGTTACCCACAATCACTTCGTATGTTTCATATCCTATATAAGAGATAATCAATACGGATTTGGGTGACGGTACTTGCAAAGTGAATTTACCATCGATATCGGAGATAGCTCCAATGGATGTACCCTTTACCAATACATTTACGCCAGGTAAGGTTTCTCCCTGACTGTCAGTGATCACACCCTGTATCTGGCGGGTCTGATTTGCTTCTGTCACAGCTCCGAGCGCATGGCTCCATCCCAGTTGCAGTAGCAATACACAGCAAAACACTTTTAGAAATTTAAAATGTAACGTTTCTGTGTTCATAGCTTTTCTAAGATTAAAAAATTAATGACTTGATAAATTTGCGGTATGGAGATGTGAAGTTTATCTCTCATTCCGGTTGTGCAAATAAAATGTATTTGGTTTGAACCAGGCTGCACTCTGTGTATTGGTGAATGCTACAATAGTGTATTCGGACAAAAATGCCCCCTATTACAGACAAAATATGCCAATTTATACAGGGTGCACCCTGGTTTTGTTGTTTTTATTCCAGTGTTTTTACTCCTTTTATTACTCCTGGTTCTGTCTGGTGCATGTCAAAGACGATGATTTCGTTTATACCCTCTTTCAACCAGACTCCCGGACAATACAGACGGTACTGAGGACCCACATTCCAGAAGCGTCCCAGGTTGTGTCCGTTGACATAAACAAGTCCTTTTGTAAAGTCTTTCATGTCGATGTAGCAATCTCCGGCTTTATCCAGTTGTACAGTGGCTTTGAAGAACATACCCGGACGCACAGTGTCGGTTTGTTTCAGTTTGGATACATACTCTGTAGACATGGGGATATTAAATGCGTCCCAATTCATTAATGTCATTCCGTTCAGAGTGACACGGTCGGTGATACCTTTACGGTCAATCATCTGTGCGGCAAAGTTAATGCGTCCCATACTCTCTACCAGGATATCAAGTACCGGATTTTCTACATTGGATACTGGAAGGTCAATAGAGTGTTGTCCCAGTGTACGGTCAATACTTCCGATGTAGCGTCCGTTCAGAAAGACAGTAGCGTAGTCGTGTACCTCATCTACACGGAGTGTACCGCTCTTGTGACCAATCAGTTTCGTACGATACAATATCATTCCTTCATATTGATTCATCATTTCCATCGGAAGTGGCTGAACAATTGGTTTAGCAGCAGGAAGGTTATCCCAGATACTTGCATATTTCTGTGTCTCTGTTGCAGGAAATGTAATGACAGGGATCGGAGCAGGAATCGGGGCAAGTTTCTTTTTACTGTACTTCTGGGTCAATTCACGTAACGCCATATATTTGGGGGTAGCCTGTCCCATTTCATTGATAGGAGCATCGTAGTCATAGCTGGTCACGTCCGGTTGGTAAATACCGGGTTGGGGGGAGTTGGCTCCTGCCCAAAATCCAAAGTTTGTTCCACCGTGTATCACGTAGTAGTTGAACGATTTGCCATTATCAAGCAGCCATTTCACATCCGTTGTAATCTTTTCGATAGACGGGTGTTGCCAGTTTTCACGCCAGTGAGTAAGCCATCCGGGATAAAGCTCGGAACAGAATACACTGGCATCGGGATGTACTTTCAGGGCCTCATCGAATTCTGCCTTTGAAGCAGCCGGGTCAAGACCGATGGCTACACCGGGAAGTGTTCCTGCTTCGAGCATATAAGGAGTAGCTCCGTCAGCTGTGTAGAATGGAACTTCAATACCTTTGTCTCTCCAAAGATCATGAATCCACTTCATATATGTACGGTCATTGCCATAGCTTCCATATTCGTTTTCCACCTGTACCATGATGATAGGGCCGCCATTGGTAACTTCGTACTTCTTGATAATAGGGGCTATTGCAGTAGCATAACGCTCCACAGCAGTAGTATACCGTGGGTCCATGCAACGGATTTTTATATCCGGTGTAGACAACAGATAAGCAGGTAATCCACCGAAATCCCATTCACCGCAAACATAAGGTCCGGGACGGAATAAAAGGAACATATCTTCTTCCTGCACAGTCCGGATGAATTTTTCCAGATCCTTATTGCCTGTCTGAAAATCGAATACACCCGGTTCACTTTCATGATAGTTCCACATGATATAGCAAGCTACGGTATTACATCCCATTGCCTTGATCATTTGTATTCGTTGTTTCCAATATTCTGCGGGGATACGTGACGGATGGATCTCGCCGGAGATAATCTGGAACGGTTTATCATCCAGCCAGAATTGATTATCGCCCAGACGGAAAGAATGTGTACCTTTTGTCTGTGCTTGAACCAATGCACCGCCGCCTGTTAATAGAGCCAGTGCCATTAAAAAAGTTAAAAGCTTCTTTTTCATAAAATGATAGTTTATTAATGGTAAGTAATCTTTCGAAATTATATGATATTATTATTGAAACGCAGAAACTCGCAGATTTACGCAAAGCATATCATCGCTCAAATATAGCGCAGCTATTTAATCTGCGAAAATCTGCGATCATTTGCGTTTCAATAAAACGCTGTCATAGTATGAACTAAATTTGAAATATTGCTTAGTTAGATTTTACATTATATCAATTTCCGCATTTCTGCTCTTGATTTATAGTAGTGTATAAACCGGAGCAGAAGGCGGAAAATGAATCCACTTAAAAGTGCGTTTGTTTCATACAGGTTGATTCATAGAGTTGTCAGAGTAATTCTAATGTTACCGTAGCAGGTTGTCCGCAATGCGCTCCTGCCGGTAGGGGAATCTTTATTTCATAGATATTCTTAGACTGTTTGCTGACTCCTTCACCTCTGACGGGCACAGAGGTATATACAGTCAGGCTGTTCAGATCCTTTTTCATCAAAGCATCTGTTACTGTGAGAATGAGTTTTCCATCCTTTTTCTCTGCAAACAGGGCTGCGGGCGAAGATACCTTGAATGTTCCGAATTTACCTTTTGCTGTAACGGAGGTATCAAAATAAACGGCTCCTAACTTTGTTCCTTTTGGGTTTTCGGCTGCTTGCAGATGGGTGTTGTTAGCCAGTATGGCAGGTATCTTTTGGGGGAATTCGCCTTTACAATCTACTACATAAGCATAGGTAGCATCTTTTATTTCCCGTCCGTGTACGATTTCCATCTGGAATACCGGTACTGTTGTTTCCGGTTCTGTGTTGGCTTTGCAAAGTTTTTGCCAATTGGTAGCACGTTCTTCGCGGTTCCATTTCATTTCACCTGAAGTCTGTTGGGGAATTACTCCGTAGGTGAAACCTCCGTGGCGTATCCAACTGATTTTTCCCTTCTTTACTATTTCAGGAGCAACCGGACTATAAGTCTGTTCAATCGTGGTAGTGATATTCCCTTCTTTCTCCGGAGAGAGGTTGGTGATTCCGGCTCCTAAGGCAAGGAATATATCATCAAACATAAAGTAGCTTTTGTAAGCCCGTACGCCGTATATGTCTTTGTTTACATCTTTGGCTTCCGAGGCATCCGGATCTCCTTTCATCTTCGCATTAATTTTCTGATAGATGAAACCGGTGGCAAAATCTCCTTTACCATCGGTTGCTCCGGCGGCGAAATCATAAGAACTGGTATATCCACTCCAGTTTTCGATTGGGTTTAGTTCTGTAGGCGTTTGTCGTGTAGTGACACCCGGCCAGGCTGTAAGTTTCATGGCTCCGGTGATGTTACGGTACTCACTTCCATCGTGTTGGAAAAGAGTGACTCCATCGGCGCTGTAGAGGTTATAACCTGCTGCACCGGGATAAGCACTCTCCAATCCGTCTACCCGTACAGATCCCATATTGATAAAGAGATAGTAATCATTGGTTTTCTTTATCAGGTCGTCATTGTTATAGAAATAACGGGTACCGTGGTAGTATCCATCGGGTGTCGAAGCCATTTGCACATCCTGGCGGGAGGATTCATCAACAAACTGTTTCAGTTCGTTTACCTCTTCAGGAGTGAGTGACGAATGCCAGTCTGCCAGTAATGTTTTGGCCAGGATATGTGAAGGTACATTCCCCCGGCGGTTATTTTTGCGTGTCATATTTCCCCGGTCTACAAGTGGTGGAATGATGCCTTTATGATGATAAAAGGCAGAGCAGCGGATGTAGTTGAGTACTACTTCCACATTCTCCCGCGAGAGTTGCTTGGCCCACGGAGATCCTTGCAGGTACTTCAGTATACGGAACGTTCCTTTCAGTCCATCTATAGGATATCCCCAAACGAGGCATTGCTTACCGTGCCCCCATCCGGCCCCATCGGCAGTGGTGCCTTCTGTCCAGAAAGCCTCGTCATAAGTGGTTTGTGATACGACAGAGAGCGAACGGATGGCTACTTCGGCGAGTACGTCTATCATAGGAACCGAACTCATCATGACAGCTGCCTCCAATACCGGACGATAATCGAGTGCATTGCCTCCTACCCACCAGACGTGTTTGCGGAATCTCTCTACGCTTACCACGTTTTTGTCTGTCTCATCGTGTCTGTAGGGTTGTGTCCACGATTGAAAACCCACATCAAATAGTTTTTGGTGTGCCAGAAGGGCTGTTGAGTCTTTTACTTCGCCCGTTTCGATTCTGTCCATCAGGTCAAGTAGCGCAAAGTAGATTTTTACGGCTGCCCGTGGAGTGGCAAAGCAGGAAGTATGGAAACGTCCGGGAGCGTCATTATTACGTTCATTTTCCATTTTACCGTAAAAGGCGATGCCGCGTAAAAGGGTTTGTACCCCGTTATCCTGAGGATCAAGATTCTTCTTCCCGCGATAGGATTCGGCTATAACCTGTAACCGTTCAAAGCAGTCCCGTGTCAGATTATTAATCTGGATACAGTGAGCCATGTTAGTTCCGGCAGCATAATTATTACGGATAATTAGCTCTTCTTCTGCACGTTTGTCTGTAAAACGGCCTTCTGCGTCAATCAGGGCCAAGGACTCTTGCAGCGTATAAGTGGTTACAGGAGTTCCGTTGATATGTGTTGTAAACTCCTGCCTTAACCGACGGATTGTTTCTGCCTTTTCATTATCTGTTGCATACAGGTTACTGATACACAGCAGTCCGATTAGTATCAAACAGGTTTGTATGCGTTTCATAGTTTACTGATCTTTTGGCGATAACTCTGATTTTGTGTGACTACATTAACCAAATATACCTTATTATTATCAAGTGGCAAAGTTAGTGAAGCTTTTCCGTTTTCTACGGTGACTTCTGATGTTGTTACCGCACATCCGTTCGTGTCGTAAACCGTTATACGGGCGGGGCCGTTTTCTGTACCGCAAATAATGAGTTGTCCGTTACTGTAGTTAATCATCAGTTTTTCGGTATTCTGGTTGTTAATACCGGTAGGTACGGGGTTGACTGTGATATTGTCGATATAACAAACGTGCTGCTCGTCTTCATACAGCGTGACATTTGAATTATAAGTAGGTAAGATAGCTACTCCCAATACTCCATTTGTGAATTTGCTTATCTGGCTGGAGTACTCTGTTTTATTGAACTTGAACGTATAGGTTATCCACTCTCCTTCGGTAGTAAATTCATAGACAGATTTATATAGGAGTATACCGTCGTCCTGTCTGAAATCATTTGTGGTATTGAACTTAGATAGCAGTTTGATACAGATATCTTGTTTTTCGGCGGGATTTTCAAAGTCGTCCGTATCCTTACCAATCACATTAAGTGGTTGATAGATTGTAAACTCTACTACTTTTAAGTCATCAATGCCAATGGGGGTATCAAACAGGAATTTTAATCCATAATTACGTGCTTCCATGGAAGAGTAGCGTAATACTTTGGCTGAGTTGTTACCCTCAGCAGAAGGTACCGGATTATCTATTACTTCATGCGAATACATCCAGCGTGACTTAGGTTTGTAATCGCCTAACTTTCCTTTATTGCCGAAACGGAAGAAATAAGGAGTTGTTTCGTAGGTTTCAAAGTCTGCCCGGAAGAGTTCTTGTGCGGACATGTTACCGGAGAAAGAGATAGATGCTGCTAACAGCACAGAGGTAATGATCTTGTTTTTCATAATTTAATCAATATTGTGAGGCTGATTTTGTTTTACTACTTACAAAAGTAGGGGATGTTGCGAAAATCAGATGTTGTCTATTGTCCGAAATAGATGATTTTATTGTCCGTTGGACGAAATGGGGATTATATTACCTGAAGTGTCCCTGTGCTTTTGTCCGGAAGAAACTTATTCTTCATGTTCTGTGTATATGACCGTATACGGGCATTTTTATCCGTATTATAGGTTTATATTGTCCGAAAGATAATTCGATACTACTGCTGATACAATACATCAACCTTGGTTTGTAGCATCCTTCCTACATTTGCTCCTGTGATTAGTTGACAACAACTATTTCACATTGGTTACATTAATATAATAGACGATGAAGAAGCACATTTTACTCCTGTTTTTGTTGGTAGGCGGTTCGCTTGCCGTGAAAGGCCAGTCTACGGATAATGTAGATTTGATGTTTCCCAATCTGATGATGACTCGTTATCATTATGATAAGATGAAAGAAGATATTGAGAAGAAAGGCAATAATCCTCCTAAGAGTGCATACATTAAGCAGATGAGAAATCCGGCGGAAAGTATTGTAAACAATGATAGGAAAACTACTACTGCGGTCTCAACTTCCAACAATCCCAATAATGTAGATATCTCCGGAGAGATGAATGCCATCTACCAGCTTTGCGTTGTTTATGCGTTCTCGCAGGAAGAGAAATTCCTCAATAAAGCGGTTGAATATCTGAAAGCCTGGGGAAAAGTAAATGTTGCTGTGTCCAAATCAAATATTCATGAGAGTGTTTATACTCCGGCTGTAGAAGGATATAGTATCATTCGCAATGTGATTTCACAGGAAGACAGAGAAGAGATAGACAGTTGGTTCAGAAAACGTGTCAATGTATTTATTAAAGATAATGATCTGCGGGAAAATAACTGGGGAACTTGTCTTCATCAACAGTTCTATCATTATGGTTTAGCATTGAATGATAAGACGGTGATAGATTACTTTAAGAACAGATATCCTGCCTGGGTGAAAAATAATCTATATCCTAATGGTACTACTACCGATTTGTTAGGACGTGATGCTTTTGCTTACCATGCTTACGACTTACTGTTTTTTGCTGAAATTTGTCATGCAATAGCCTGTTATGAGGGTTATGAAGCGGCCGATGAATTTTATGCACGGGATGTTAATTGGGGAGCTTCAATAAAGAAGAGTGTTGATTTCTGGAAACCATACCTGCTTGATCCGGCTAAGAATCCACATTTAGAATTCGTAGAAACAGAATGGGCGCCCGATAAGCAGCGTAGTGACTATAATAAACCTTATAACCCCGGTGGTACCATGTATGCTGCTGATGAGATTTTTGAAATGGATCATGACCTTATCCGTGCCGTTGAGAAATATCGTGGTGGTAACCCATTTTATACCTGGCGACTGACACTTAGTAACCTGCGCTGGTATTATGGTACTGGAGAACAGTAAAATAGTAGTTAAATGGTAAGTAGTCAAAGTAGTTAAGTAGGATGCTATCTGCTACTTACTACTAACGAAGTGATAACTACTTGACTACTAAAGAAAAAATACATAACGAAAACATTAACCTATATGCGAATTATTGGACTATTACTGCTGAGCTGTTCTCTTTGTATGTCTTGTGTACAAACGGACAAAAAGAAAGCACTCATTGATGACGATTTTTTAGTTGCCGAACAACATTTGAGCAATCAACTCAAAGCGGTTCCCGAACCTACTGTGTATCCGCGTACTATAGGCAAGGATGGAAAGTTGATTGCTACCCCGAAGAATGATTGGACGGAAGGATTCTATCCGGGATGTTTATGGTATATCTATGAACACAACCGCGAGGAGAATTGGAAACAGAGTGCTATCAAATGGACCGAGGCTCTGGAGCCGATGAAAAAGCTGACAAGTCATCATGACATTGGTTTTCTTATCTATTGCAGTTTTGGTAACGCGTATCGGCTTACAGGTAAAGAAGAATATAAGGATGTGATTATAGAAGCTGCCAATTCTCTGACTACCCGTTTTAGTGAGGTGACAGGATGTATCAAGTCATGGAATTATCGGAAAGCCTGGAATGGGAGAGATGAGTGGTTCTATCCGGTGATTATTGATAATATGATGAACTTAGAGTTACTCTATTTTGCTTCTAAAGTGACAGGCGATACAAGATATGCCAAAATAGCCACTACCCATGCGGAAACAACTGCGAAGAATCAGTTGCGCAAAGATTATAGCAATTATCATGTAGTAGATTATGATACATTGACAGGAAAGGTTCTTCATCAGGCCACTTGTCAGGGATTCTCCGATAATTCGGCATGGGCACGCGGACAGGCATGGGCTATATATGGTTACACAATGACTTATCGTGAAACGAAGAATCCGAAATTCCTCGAAATAGCCATACATACGGCAGACTATTGGCTCAATCATCCGAATCTTCCCGAAGACGGGGTTCCTTACTGGGACTTTAATGCCGGACAGGAAGGGTATGTTCCCGATTGGGCCTATGATCCTAACCGCTTTAAAGTAGTTCCCCGTGATGCATCGGCGGCAGCTATTGCTGCTTCTGCTTTTCTGGAGCTGGCTACGTATGTGCCGAATGAAAAGACATATTATGATGCAGCCGTTAAGATACTTAAATCACTCTCTTCACCGGCTTACCGGGCAGTTCCGGGCACTAACAATAACTTTATCCTGATGCATAGTGTGGGTAGTATCCCTCACAATCAAGAAATTGATGTCCCATTGGTTTATGCCGATTACTACTTTCTGGAAGCTCTGAACCGGTATGAGCATTACGACAATAAGAAGTGAATTTCAATATTATAATTATTAACTTTTTAAATCAATTCGTATGAGAAAATTATTTTACGCAGTAGCATTATTATTTGTAAGTGCAAACATGAATGCACAGTATTTTGTGGACGGGTATAATACCAGTTTTGACAGTTGGGTGGACATCAAAGATTCAGAAGAAAACGTGATAGGTGTAAGACCTGCCGGCTGGGTATCTCCTTCTAATAATAACTGGACTTCGGGTACTAACAAGGTAGAGGTAACCTTTGAAAAAGCAGAGAACCGTAATGGGGAAGCTGACAAGGCTTGTAAGATTATTACTACAGGTATTGTGTCTACCTGGTTTAGCTGGCACGTAGGTGTATCACAGGTGACAAGTGTATATGCGGAAGATTATATTGCCAATCCGTTTTTCATAGATAGAGGTGATGATTTTTATTATACATTTTGGGCAAAAAGTGATGTAGATGGAACAAAAATGCATATTGGTACTGGCCAGTTATATAATCCGTCAAACGGAGGAAACTGGGATAATGTACCTTATGTGGAGCTTACTACCGAATGGAAACAATATGGTATTTATGTAGAACTTGCCAAATTGGACCTTACTTCGTTTGATATTCAACTCAGAAGTAACGGTATTCGTTATATTGATGATCTGGAAGTTGGGTATGGTGAAATTCCCGAAGGTGTAGGCATCATCAATATTTCTGCTAAGGATACTTTCAATGTTTACTCTAACGATAATGGTATCTCTTTTGAAGGTGCCGAAGGAATGGTTACCGTATTCAATACTTTGGGTTCGGTAGTTGCTCAGAAAGCAGCAAATGGTGGAACTGATAACATCAACCTTGGTAGCGGACTTTATCTTGTGAAGTTGCAGACAGCCGATGGAGAGGTAACCCGTAAGGTAGTAGTTAAATAGGATTCTCTATAGACACGGTGTTAAGATACAACCAGGATAATTGAAAAAGATGTGCATCTTTAATTCCACAATAATAGGCAGTAATATTGCCTTGTTGTGAGGATTAAAGATGCACTATTTTTTTAGAAATTACTTCTTTGCATGCGGATAATCAATTGTATAATGCAGTCCGCGGCTCTCTTTTCGCTCCATCGCCTGACGCATGATGAGATATCCCACGTTAATCATGTTACGCAACTCGCAAATTTCCTTAGATGCTACACTGCGTTTGAATAAGCTTTCTGTTTCCTCATAAAGGATATCCAACCGGTCCCATGCACGTTTCAAGCGAAGGTCACTTCGAACGATACCTACATACGTACTCATAATCTGATTCACCTCTTTCATGCTTTGGGTAATCAATACCATCTCTTCGGGCGAACGGGTACCCTCGTCATTCCATTCCGGGATATCCGGATTATAATCATATTGGTCTACTACTTCCAACGTATGTTTGGCAGCTGCGTCGGCATACACAACGGCTTCGATCAGAGAGTTTGAAGCTAAGCGATTACCACCATGCAAACCTGTACAAGAGCATTCGCCCACCGCATAAAGCCGTTCGATAGACGACTGGGCGTTGAGATCTACCAGGATACCTCCACAGAGATAATGGGCCGCCGGAGCAACCGGAATATACTCTTTTGTAATGTCAATACCTAAGCTGAGGCATTTCTCATAAATGTTCGGGAAGTGCTTCCGGGTCTCTTCGGGATCTTTATGAGTGACGTCGAGATAGACATGGTCATCACCCCGGTTTTTCATTTCGTTGTCAATGGCACGTGCTACGATATCGCGCGGAGCCAATGAAAGACGGGGGTCATATTTCTGCATGAACTCTTTACCGTCCATCGTACGGAGTACGGCACCGTAGCCACGCATGGCTTCGGTAATGAGGAAAGAAGGACGGTCGCCCGGATGATAAAGCGCTGTAGGATGAAACTGTACGAACTCCATATCTTTCACCGTTCCCTTGGCACGGTATACCATAGCAATACCGTCTCCGGTAGCTACCAACGGATTGGTAGTTGTCTGGTACACTGCTCCTACCCCACCGGTTGCCATAAGCGTTACCTTTGCCAGGTAGGTATCTACCTTCCCGGTTTTCGGGTCGAGGATATAAGCACCGTAACATTTGATGTCCGGTGTCTGACGTGTGACAGTCACCCCAAGATGATGCTGGGTTAATATCTCAACCGCAAAGTGATTTTCGATTACTGTAATGTTGGGATGGCGTTGTACAGCCTTGATAAGACTGTCCTGAATCTCAGCTCCGGTATTATCTTTGTGATGAAGAATGCGGAATTCCGAATGCCCTCCTTCGCGGTGCAGGTCGAATTCTCCTTCTTCGTTTTTATCGAATTCCACTCCCCAGTTGATAAGTGCTTCGATTTGTGCCGGAGCCTCCCGTACAACTTTTTCTACGGCAGCACGGTCACTGATCCAGTCACCGGCAATCATTGTGTCTTCAATATGCTTATCGAAATTGTCTACCAGGAGATTCGTAACGGAGGCCACTCCCCCCTGTGCAAAATAAGTGTTTGCCTCTTCCAAACCGCTCTTACAGATAAGGGCTACTTTTCCTTTGTGTGCCACTTTCAAAGCAAAGCTCATTCCGGCAATACCGGAACCGATGACGAGGAAATCGAACTTTTTAACCATAATCTAAATGTTTATTACCGCAAAACTACAAAATAACTGTTTTCATTGTACTTTTCGTTGCCATTAATTCATAAAATTGCTAACTTGGCAGCAAAAATCTGACAAAATGAACCGAGTTTTCCATGCCCGCATTGCCTGGTATCAATATTTTCTTCTGGTGGTACTGGGAGCAAACGCGTTTGGCTTCCTGTGGTGTAAGTATATTCTGCTTGCTGCTTTTATGATGCTGTTGCTCATTGTGGTGATCGAACAGGTGATTCATACCACCTATACCGTCACGTCACAGGGTGAACTGATTCTTTCTTACGGACGCTTTACACGTAAGAAGACAATTGCTCTCAAAGATATTATCTCTGTGCAAAAGCATCATTCAATGAAGTTCGGCCGTTTTTCGGTAACCGAATATGTATTGATTGAATACGGTAAAGATAAATTTGTATCGGTGATGCCGGTCAAAGAGCGGGAGTTTATGGAGTGGCTGGAGAAGATAAAAAATAACGGTTAGTGGAACTAATTCGAATCATATGAAATACCAGGTAATTATTATTGGCGGCGGTCCTGCGGGCTACACAGCTGCCGAAACAGCCGGCAAAGCCGGACTGAGTGTTTTGCTTTTTGAAAAGCAGAATTTAGGTGGAGTCTGTCTTAACGAAGGATGTATTCCTACCAAGACTTTGCTCTATTCGGCAAAGACGTATGACGGAGCGAAACATGCTTCCAAATATGCTGTAACCGTGCCGGAGGTCTCTTTTGATTTGTCGAAGATAATTGCCCGTAAGAGTAAAGTAGTACGTAAACTGGTATTGGGAGTGAAAGGTAAACTAACTTCCAACAATGTAACGATTGTGCAGGGCATGGCTCAGATTGTGGATAAGAACACGGTTCGTTGTGGTGAAGAGACTTACGAATGTGAGAATCTGATACTTTGTACCGGTTCTGAAACCTTTATTCCTCCTATCGCAGGCATTGATACGGTGAATTACTGGACGCATCGCGATGCGCTTGATAACAAAGAATTACCTGCTTCACTGGCTATCGTTGGCGGTGGTGTTATCGGAATGGAGTTTGCCTCTTTCTTCAATAGCCTTGGTGTACAGGTGACAGTGATAGAAATGCTGGATGAGATACTGAACGGAATGGATAAAGAACTTTCTGCCTTGCTTCGTGCCGAATATGCGAAACGAGGTATCCGATTCCTCCTGAGCACGAAGGTTATTTCTCTGTCGCAAAATGAAACAGAAGCTGTAGTCTCTTATGAGAATGCCGAAGGCTCCGGTAGTGTGATTGCGGAAAAGCTACTGATGAGTGTAGGCCGTCGCCCTGTCACCAAAGGTTTCGGACTCGAAAATCTGAAACTAGTATTGACGGAACGCGGGAACGTTTCCGTTAATTCTAAAATGCAGACCTCCGAACCGGGTGTATATGTCTGTGGTGACCTTACAGGCTTTTCGCTGCTTGCCCATACGGCGGTTCGCGAAGCAGAAGTAGCCGTACATACCATTCTTGGTAGGGACGATGTGATGAGTTATCGTGCCATCCCCGGTGTAGTATATACCAATCCGGAGATTGCCGGAGTGGGGCATACTGAAGAAAGTCTGTTGGCAAAAGGTATTCCCTATCACATTGTTAAATTACCCATGGCGTATTCAGGCCGTTTTGTTGCTGAAAATGAAGGTGTGAACGGTATGTGCAAACTATTGATCGGTGAGGATAAAACGATCCTGGGTGCCCATGTACTTGGTAATCCTGCTTCCGAAATTATCACCCTTGCCGGCATGGCAGTAGAGTTGAAACTGACTACTACGGAGTGGAAGAAGATTGTATTCCCCCACCCCACAGTAGCCGAAATATTCAGGGAAGCCCTGTGATTAAGAAACTAAACGTATGCAAAGAATTTTCCTATTCCTTATTTTATCCTCCTGCCTTCCGGTTTTATGGGGGCAGGAGGTTCTCTCTTCCCGCATCAACTCATTGTTGAAAACCTTGCCTGAGGGATCTGAAGTCGGTATATCTGTTTATGATCTTACTGATAAGAAGCCGCTTTATACGTATCGGGATACTAAACTTTCACGCCCGGCATCGACTATGAAGCTGCTGACTGCTATTACTGCCCTTTCCCGTTCGGATGCCGACGAGCCGTTTCGTACCGAGGTCTGGTACAATGGAGTCATAGAGCATGATACTTTGCGTGGAGATTTGTATGTAGTAGGAGGTTTTGATCCCGAATTTGATGAACTTAGTATGGATACGTTAGTAGATGCCATCATCACTTCTCCTTTCTCCGTTATTGATGGGAGGATCTATGGAGATATTTCCATGAAAGACTCCCTCTATTGGGGGAGCGGATGGGCATGGGATGATACGCCGGAAGCTTATCAGCCCTATCTTTCTCCGTTGATGTATCACAAAGGAATGGTGACGGTAACAGCTGCTCCGGGTGCAGTTCAGGGAGATACGGCGCGGGTTTCCTGCTATCCGGAGTCCTCTTATTACAGCCTCAGCAATGCAACCCGGACACGTACTCCCTCTGCCGGAAAGTTTACCGTAACCAGGGGGTGGCTTGAAAATAAGAACAATATCACGGTCACAGGCAATGTAGAGGGGAGGCGCAGTGCAGATATCAATGTGTTCTCTTCACAGGACTTCTTTATGCATGCTTTTCTTGAAAAGCTCCGCAACAAAGGTATTGAGGTACCTCTAAACTATGCCTTTTCTGTTTTTACTCCCGATAGTTCATCCGTTTGCATGGCGCGTTCGGAGTGTTCTGTACAGGAGATAGTTACCCAGATAATGAAGGAAAGCGATAACCTGAGTGCAGAGGCCCTGCTTTGTCGTCTGGGGGCACAAGCCACCGGGAAGAAGTATGTCTCGGCCAAAGAGGGTATTGCTGAGATAAAGAAGATGATAAAGCAGCTGGGACACAATCCCGACCATTATAAGATAGCCGATGGGTGTGGACTATCCAACTATGACTACCTCTCTCCTGCCCTTTTGGTCGATTTCCTTAAATTTGCCTATTCCCGTACGGATGTGTTTCAGAAACTCTACAAGGCTCTTCCCATTGCCGGAGTAGACGGAACATTGAAGTATAGAATGCAGCAAGGAAAAGCCTGTAAGAATGTTCATGCCAAGACAGGTTCCTATACAGCAATTAACGCCTTAGCAGGTTATCTGAAGGCTGCTAACGGGCATGAAATAGCCTTTGCCATTATGAATCAGAATGTACTTTCGGCGGCCAAAGCAAGAGAGTTTCAGAACAAAGTGTGTGAGGTGCTTTGTGAGTAGGGGATAAAACTCACTCTGCCGTCTGTCTCTGACAAAGGAATGCCTTGTATTTTTACTGTCGGTCTGTCCATCCCTTGTGGGATTACAATTTCCGCTTTTGTCAGTCTTCCATATTTCCACTCAATCGTTACCTGATAGCCGTTCCTTGCCATCAATCCTTCAATTTTGCCTTCCGGCCATTCGGTAGGCAGGGCAGGTAAAAGGTGTATAAAGTCTTCGTGAGATTGTAATAACATCTCAGCAAAAAGCCCTGAGGTGGCCATTGTAGCGTCTACCTGCATATTTCCCGATTGATTGGACATCATGTTTTCGTAACCACTTTCTTTAATCATCCGGTTGAAAGTTCCGATAGCCTGATTGCCATCGTAAAGTCTGGCCCATAAAGCGGTACGCCATGCCATAGACCAGTTGCCTCCCGTGTGAGGCCATCTGTCGCCAAATTTACCTTTACCCCTCATCTCTAAAGATTTCCGGACAGCCTGGGCCAATGCAGGTGTCCGGGTGTATGATATCCTATTTCCCGGATACAAAGCATAAAGGTGGGCAAGGTGGCGATGATGATCGTGTGGGTTGTCCACATCATCTATCCATTCCTGCAATTGTCCATAGCGTCCTATCTTCAAGGGTAGTAGCTTGTTTTTAGCAATGAGCAGCTTCTGGCGGAATACAGAATCTGTGTTCAGGCATTCTGCTGCTTTGATTACGTGAGTATATAGATCATATACCATTTCTATATCCTGGTAGGCAGGTACGGTAAAAAGTCTTCCTTCCGTTTGCTCGCCGTTTGTGATAGAATATTCTACCGGAGAACCGTTTTTCATTTCAATGCCGTGTTCTGCTGATACGGAAGGGGCAATAATGAAATGTCCCTGATACTCTACCATGTTTTCCAGCCAGAATTCGGCAGCTTCTTTCATAATAGGATATCCTTTTGTTCTGAGATACTCTTTATCTCCGTTGAAGGCATAATGTTCCCACAGGTGCCTGCAATGCCAGGCAGCTCCTGAAGGATAGAGCCCCCACAGGATATCATCACCGGGAACGGTGTGCCCCCATATATTTCCGGTAGAATGGCTCACCCAACCTTTCGTCCCGTAATATTCGCGGGCTGTTTGCCGTCCGGGTTCTACCAGACCTTCAATCCATTCCAGATAAGCCTCTTCACATTCCGGTAATTGGGTCGGTCCGCATCCCCAATACATCTCCTGGAGATTGATGTTGCTTTGGAAATTTCCGTTCCACGGAGCCTTTTCAAAGGTATTCCATACACCTTGCAGGGTAGAAGGTAGTGTGCCGGGGCGGGAGGCACTTATCAGCAGGTAACGGCTGAGGTTGAACCCTAAAACTTTCAGAGAGGCGTCGTCGGTAAATCCTTCCTGCAATTGTTTCACACGTACATTGGTTGGAAGTTGTTCGGAAGCCGTGTCTCCGGTAAGAGTGAATCTGACCCGATTGTACAACGTCTGATAATCGGATATATGTGTGTTTTTGACTGTCTCGTAGCCTTTTGTAATGGCTTTTGTTATTACCTTCCCGGTATTTTGTTGCGGGTTCTCTCCTTTATATAGGGGGTATACAGGAGCATATTCAGTGTCGACCGCATAGAATACAGTGGCTTCATTGGCTTTTTCTACTACAATCCGTTGATGGGCTACTTTGACACTTCCGCCTTGCTGAACAATTTTAATACGGATGGTATAGCCTAATCCATTTTCCCGGATGATCCCATTGAAAGTAAGTCCATTCTCACTTTCTATGATCTCTTCGGGCTGATAGACGAGTGAATGGGAAAGAGAGAAACTAATCTTTCCTGCTTTATCGGCCGTAAAATGAAGTGCCATCAATTTATCAGGATAACTGCAGAAATACTCACGGTTAAACTGTACACCTCCCTGTGTATATTCAACGAAACCACGGGATGTGGATAGATCGATACCGCGCAGGTAATTTTGTACGGGCTGTTTGTTTTTGCCAAAGTCAATCCACAGATTACCTACCATTGAAAAATAGCCATAGTTAGTATAATCTCCGGTCATGTAGATACGGGAGAGGGAATCGGCTTCAGCAAACCGGCGCTCTACTATTAACTGCCGGATAGTGGCTATCTTGTCCTTACCTCCTTTGATTATTCCGTAATTAAAATCGGAGGCAGCATGAGGACCTCCTGCCCAGAATGTTTTTTCAGCGATATCAAAACGTTCCTTCTCTACCTCCCCGTAAAAAGAGGCACCCATATAACCATTGCCGATATGTAAAGCCTGTTCGGACCAGCTTTGGGCCGGATAGCGAAACCATAATGTCTCATTGGGGGATAAGCATTCATTAGTTGCATACAGGCGTATTGGTAAGGTGGCAAGAAAAGCCATTATCGGGAGTAGCAGAAGAATTTTGTACCTCATAATATCTGTATTTACTGGAAATCTACCGAAGAAAAAGCGGGTGTGTCAGAAGTCTTTTCACCACAGAGTAACACAGAGTTCCACAGAGTTCCACAGAGTAGTATTTATCTGATGAAACGCGGATGATCGCAGATGAACACAGATTAAAAGACTGTAGTTCTTTATCATATATTTGTTTTCCTTTGCGAAAATCTGCGTTCATCTGCGTTTCAATAAAGATTTAAACTCTGTGAAACTCCGTGTTACTCTGTGGTGAGTTTTAATATCTGCCAAAAAGAGCGAAAAGGTTTACTTCTTTACAACTCTAAAGCTTGCCACTTCTGATTCACATTGAATTTTCACTATATAGCAACCGGTAGAAAGACTGTTAAGGTGAACAGACCGTACGCCGGAAGCTAAATTTATGTTTTTCAATGCCTGTCCCATCATATTGTAAACAGTGACTGTAACATTGGCTCCGTCATTGTCTTTTAAGTTGATGAACAATTCATCTTCCACAGCAGTAGGGTAAACGGATATGTTACCATTGGACTGGTTCTTGCTGATTCCTGTTCCTTGATAGGTAGAATCGTAGAATTCGCGAATCAATCCGTATGCCTGGTCTTCCATACCTGCATCCTGACCCAATGCCCAGATACCAATACCTTTGAAGCCGCCTTTGGTAGTATAGTCATATTTTAAGCGGAGGCTCTGGAGATCCTCGGCATAAGCCACCATATTGGCACCGTCTTCGGTATATTTATAAACATTACATTTTGCTGCGTCATCCCAAGTGATATCATTGTCTTTGGCATACTTGGGTACATCACCTAAAGTGGCTGTTCCGAATTTTGATCCGTTCTTGTAGATATTACCATAATAAGGCCATGCGATAACAATGTCAGATGCGGGAATGTCGATATCCAGCCAGAACTGCTTGATTCTTCTTTGTGCATCATTCAACGGGCAAGTGAATGTTTGTCCGATGTTGTACATCATGATAGTGAGGTAGTCGGCACTTTTGAGCATTCCTTTGAAATCCCATTCATTGCTTTCATTTCCCGGATAGGTAGCAATAGAGAGTTCGAAATCCGGATTGATTTTGTCGAGCTCTTCTTTTATATATTTAGCCAGTTCATTATATTTTGCACCGTGATTGGGGACGGAGTTGTAAAACTCTTCAATATCCATATTAATACCATCCAGGTTGTATTTGTCAACAAACTTAGCTATGGCAACGGCTGCAGCACGCATCTTTTGTGAATCGCCAAACAGATCTACATAGAAAGCTGTATTTCCACCGTCGCGAACATTACCGGTGATGGCAGCCAATACTTTCACACCATTTTTGTGCGCTGCATTGATAAAGTCAATCCAGGGCCATTTCAGATCGATACCTTTATCTTCGAAGGTGGGGGTATAACCTCCCTTGTCAATTTCAAAACCAATAGGAGCAATATGAGTGAGGCCTTTCCAGTCTACTTTGTCAATAGTAGTAACACTGAACCAGGGGAACCAGCCGAATACTATCTTATTGTTATAGTCAGTACACTTCTGTGTATAAGCTGCCGCATCGAGCTTGTTGATTTGGCGGATTGTCATATCACCGTCCGGATCAGAAGATTCAGGAACTACATCTTTTCCATTACTGAAGTACAGTTTGGTGATTTGTCCGTCCAGTTTATTTCCGTCAGTAGCAGTCGGTTTCAACCGGATGGCTACGATAAAGAAGTTATTTCCTACACTAAGCGGCTGTTTGCCTGCGTTATCTCCATCACGTAACTCCAGTTTGCCGGTACCCGGGCGAAGTGCCTGATAGTTCATTGTGAGTGATTCGTCTGTGATCTGTGCTTTGTCACCGGCATAGTACACATTAATAGTGGCAATATCAGTCAGTTTGGTTGTACCGTTCAGCGAGAAGTCCATTCCGGTGAGTGACAGTTCGCCTGCACCAACGGTGTTTACTTTCAGAGTAAGCAATTCAATATTATCTTCTTTTGCATAGGCATTACCTGTTTTCTGAGAAACCATACTGCTTTCGATAGTCATTTCGCCTACTTCTTCAAAGATCTTCAGGTCGATGTTTTTTACTTCAGCTTCCGTTGCTTTAAAAGTAGCCGGATAAGCACCTTGTAAATCGGGAACATTGGTATCTGTTACATTCTGGAAATCATAATAGGCCACTAAGTTGGCTTTATCCGGGTGTGTATCGAGTACTTTATAGCTTTTCCATTTAGATATGGTCTCAAGGCTGAGAGACTTGTTCCATACTCTGACTTCATCGTAGCAGGCAAGAGAAGCACCACCCAATACGAATGACGCGTCAATGTCACCTGTGGTAGGTTTGAAGAAAGCATTAGAGAAAGACTGGCGGATACCGTCGATATAGAGAATGATAACTCCTTCGTCGGTGCTTGATTTTGTTCCGTCATACACTAAGGCTACATGGTGCCAGCCACTTTTCGGATAGCATCCGGCAGATGTTTGTGCATAAGCACCGTCTCCGTTAGCCTGCATAACGTAGATCTGTCCATTCTTTTCTACCTGTACTTTAATACGGTTACGCTCGTCGGGTTGCTCTTTTTTGAAGATAATGAAACGATCGGCCAGCTCATCCAGAGTTATATTCACCCATGCCTCTATGGTGTAGGCTCCGGCTTTGTTGAGCTGTGTGATATCTCCGCAATCCAGATAAGCATCTCCGGAATTTACGTTCAACTTGAAACCTTTGTTACCTGTCGTTTGGGCAGATACATTGAGAATGCCTAACAAAAACAGCAGGCATAAAAACAAATTCTTTTTCATTTGGTATTTATTTTAAATTAAACAAAGTTTATTCTTCAGGACTGTTAGGGTCGTATATCTCGAATACACCCGATTCGGTGGTAGGACTGTCTACCACTTTGTTGTCGGTAGCAATGGCTTTTACTACCAGCCTGTATTTTCCTCCCGGCACAATCGGATCACCGTCATAATCTACATTGAATCCTTCACTGAAGCGGAAAGAGCATTGATTTTTGAACTCTTTCTGGTTAGGGTCTTTCTGAGGATACGTTACCTGAAAAGCCCTGTCGGTATGTTTCATGGCCTCTTCGGCATAGAGGGTGCTTTTTTCTTTGATTACCCAGAAGTTAATATTCTGTATCCGGGTGGTATCCCCTTTGAAGAAATAGGTTACTTTTATATCAGAAAGTTTACTTTCCGTACCCACATTCCATGTGCGTATGTTCCATACATACAGATAACTGTCTTTTTTTGAGAAGTCATCTTCGTTCTTGTCACAAGCAATGAATGAGAGAGTCATTAAAAGCAGAAGTAGCTTGAATGTTGATTTCATATCGCTTTTATTTTTTAGTAGTTTCATATCCTGGATTCTGTTCCAAATTTGAGTTCTTTATAATCTCTGTCTGAGGGATAGGGCAAAGGTTATGGGCTTCACTAATGTATTCACCTCCCTTTGAGTTAATCTCTTTACTGATTCTTTTTACCGTCTCTACAAGTATTCCCCAACGCACAAGATCGAATCGGCGATGTCCCTCATAGCATAATTCGCGGGCACGTTCATCACGAATGAGAGATTGAAATTGTTTGTAATCCAACTCTTCTATTTCATCTACCCCTGCCCGTTCGCGAATTTCATTGATTGCGTCATAAGCCTCTTGGGTAGGCGCTCCTTTCCATTCGTTTAGTGCTTCGGCATACATGAGAAGAACGTCTGCATAGCGGAATACGGGGAAGTTCAGTCCGTCGTGGTCAAGCATTTGTTTACCGGTTCTGTCCCAGTATTTAATGATGGCGATACGGCTGTCTTTGAAAGCCTGTCCCCGCCAGGTCTTGGCCAGATTGTGTTCAAGGCGCAGGTCCCATTCATCGTATTTGTCATAGAAAGAAGTGGGGGCTGAACTTCCTCCCAAACCATTGAACTTGTCCCATTCTTCTTTGCTCGGACCCAGGTACCACAACATACGGGCGGAGAAGTCGGTATAGTCAGCATTGAACTGAATAGAGAAGATGTGTTCCTGCTGGTTCTCGAATGCCTGTGAGAAGATGTCGCTATAGTTGTCGAACAGTTTATATTTGTTCAGGCCCATGATTTGCTCACAGGTCTTTGCTGCGTTTTCCCATTGTTCTTGCAGTAAATACATTTTTGCCAACAGGGTAAGTGCGGTTCCTTTACTGGCTCTTGCTACGATGGCAGGGCTTTTCTCCAAGATGTCCGATACTTCGGTGAGTTCATCAATGATGAAATTTGAAAGTTCTTCCCGTGTGGCTCTCTTTATATTCTTTACCTGATCCAGCGAAGTTATCTCATCTTTCAATAAGGGTACGCCTCCCCAGTAAGTCAATGCATGATAATAGTAGAAAGCACGTAGAAAACGGGCTTCTGCCAGCAGCGAAGTACGGCGGGTCTCATCAAAGGTTGATTGCTTTATGCGGCTTATGGTTGTGTTGCAAGCGCCGATTGCCTGATAAGTGGTGAGCCACCAGTCACTCCATCGGTTTTCACCGGAAGTCCATTGATAATTGGCTGAGCCACCTGCACTACCGGATATATCGGTGCCTTCAAAGGCAAAGCACCATCTGTCCTGACTGTAATATCCTGTTCCGTTGAGGAAACTGTAACATCCGGATACGGCAGCTTCTGCCCCGTCTGCCGTTTCAAACAGTTTACCGACGCTGAGTTGTGATATAGGTGTTTTATCGAGCATGTCCAGGCACGAGCTGCAAGTAGCAGTCAGGATGCACAGTGCCATTATCTTTAGTTTTTTCATGATTCTTTTCATTATAATGTGATTTTAAAGCCAAAAGTATAAGTTCTCGCTGAGGGATAAGCGGTAAAGTCCATACCCCGTAGCACGTTGGCCGAATAGACCTTATAGCCGCCTTCCGTTCCGGTATTTACCTCCGGATCGTATCCTTTGTATGAGGTGAACGTGAACAGGTTGGTACCGGTAACGTAACATTGCAGTTCCTGAATCGTCTTATTCTTTTTCCAGCTCTTAACCGGGAAGTTGTAATACAGGCTGATACTCTTTATCTTCAGATGTGAACCATCATGAATCATGTAGGTAGAAGGCTGGTATTCGTCATTGGAATAGAGTTTAGGATAATTTCCGTTGGGATTGTCGAGTGACCAGAAGTTCTTTACCCGTTTGTACTGATTTACAAACCGGGGATCAACTGTGGCATACAGGAAGTCACCTCCTGCAAGTATGTCATTTCCATACGTTCCCTGTAAAAATACACTCAGAGTGAAATTCTTGTAAGTGAACGTATTGTTGATACCTCCAAAGAAATCGGGATTCGGGTCGCCGATGGTTGTCTGGTCTTCAATGGAAACCACGCCATCCCCATTAATATCCCGGTAGATTTTTTGTCCGAGTGAAGCGTTCGGCTCATTGCCGGCTTCAATTTGTGCACGTGAGCGGTAAATACCGTCCATAATATAGCCATAGAATACTCCGACGGGCTGGCCTACCTTTAACCAGGAGTAAGGATGTGTACCCAAACCCGGACGGAAGGTGTATTCAAAATCTTTATCCGGTCCCATCGCTAAGACTTTATTTTTATTTGTAGAGATATTAAATTCGGTAGACCATGTGAAGTCTTTTGTAGCGATATTGGTAGTACGGATCATAAGCTCTACTCCCTGGTTTGAGATCTTACCTACATTCATGAAACCATTCTTGAATCCTGAGATATAGGGGAACTCCACATCCAGTAAAAGATCTTTGGTTCTTTTAGAATAAAAGTCAAGTTCTATATTCAAACGTGAATTGAAGAAAGAAGCCTCCACACCAAAATCGAACTGAGCCGTTGTCTCCCATTTCAGTTTGTCATTTCCTAAACGATCGGGGATGTATCCGATTTGCGGAATGTCGCCTAACATCACATTTTGTTGTTTCATCAACGGTAATGTCTGGTACAGTGCAATATCCTGATTTCCGGAAAGACCATAACTGAATCTCAGTTTCAGGTTATTCAGTTTGGAAAATCGCTTCATGAACTTCTCTTCCGAGAGTCTCCATCCCAACGCTACGGAAGGGAAGAAAGCAAACTGGTTATCTTTGCCTAAACGGGATGAACCATCGTATCTGCCTACAAGCGAGAGCAGGTAACGATCGTGAATAGAGTAGTTGATGCGTCCCAGATACGATATGATGGCCCATTCGGAAGCAGAGCTGCCTATCTGGCGGGTTTTGGTTTCTGCATCGGAGAGGTTGTTCCAGTCCAACAAGTCATTGGTGAAGTTTTTTCCGTATAGGTTTAGTCCTTCGTTACGTCCGAATTGTAAAGTATATCCTCCCAAGACAGTCAGGTGGTGTCCTTCGGCTATCTCTTTCATATAGTTGGCTGTGTTTTCCCATAAGATAGAATAACCTTCCCCCTGATTGATCCACGCTTCACCTTTGGTTTTATTCTGCATCATGGTTGGGAGTGAACCGGGTTTGTATTCATTCGTTTTACTGGTGCTGGCGTTCAATCCTAAAGAAGTTTTGAACTTCAATCCTTTTATGGCTTCCCAGTCTGCAAATATACCTGCATAGACAGTGGTCGATGCTTCTTCTTTCTTACGCAGGTTAAGCTGTGCTACTACGTTGTCAATCTTGTTGCTTACCACACGTGAAGGGCTGTCTGCTGCATACGAACCGTCCTCATTATAAATAGGCATGGTCGGAGGAGTTGCCAGAGCCGAGCTTTGGTAATCAAATCCTCCCAAACTTACCAGATTGGGTTTTCTGGACGAGTGGGAAAATTGGAAATTAGCCCCGATATTTATCTTATCACCTATCTTTCTGTCCAAGTTGAGACGGGTCTGATAACGTCTGATCCCGGATCTTTTGATGACACCCTCCTGATCAAACATACTCAATGATAAATAATAACGGGTATCTTTACTTCCTCCCGAAGCTGCTACCTGATAATTCTGCATCAGTGCCATTTGGAGTATTTCATCCTGCCAGTCGGTGCCTTTTTCATAGATACTGGGATTCTCAATAGAAGGTTCTTGTCCGGCAGCCACATCCTGCTGATTCAGCATTTCGGCATATTCACGCGCATTGAGCATTTCCAGCCGTTTGGCAACATGCTGGATACCGACGTAGGCATTCACTGTAACATTGTTGCCACCTTCGATTCCTCTTTTAGTAGTAATGATAACAACACCATTGGCACCTCTGGCACCATAAATAGAAGTAGCTGCGGCATCTTTCAGAATCTCTATCGATTCTATATCATTGGGGTCAATCAGGTTCAGGTCGCCTGCACCGATAAATCCGTCTACAACATACAAAGGCTGATTACTTGCCGAAATAGAGTTACCACCACGGATCAGGATATTGGTAGCTGCACCCGGTTCACCGGAAGTGTTAGTGACGTGTACACCCGATACTTTACCGGTCAGTGCCTGGTCCAGACGAATCGTAGGTACATTGTTTATATCCTTTTCTCCGATACGGGCAACAGCGCCTGTCAGATCTTTCTTTCTCATCACACCGTAACCGATAGCTACTACTTCATTCAGCATATGGCTATCTTCATCCAACAGCACATTGACAACCGTTTTGTCCTTTACTCTTATATCTTTTTGTTTGTAACCGATGTAAGAGAACTGAAGTTCGGAATTCTTGTTTTTCAGCTGGATTGAGTAGTTACCGTCCATATCGGTCGTTGTACCTTCATTACCATTTTTAACCCGGATGGTAACTCCCACAAGTGGTTCGTTGGTAGCATCTGTAACCTTTCCTTTGATGATGACCGGTTTGCTTGCCGCTACCTGTTGCTGTGGAATGATGACTACTGATTTGGATTGTATGCTAAAGCTTAATCCTCTTGGAGTGAGTACCGCTTTGAGAACTTCCAACAGGTCTTTGTTTTGTGCAGAAACCGTTATATCCTTCCGGTTGTCCAATACTCCTTCGCGATAAGAGAAAGAGTAATCGGTTTTGTGTTCTATTTCATTAAAGAACTGCTTCAATGTGGCATTGTTAAGTGAGAGAGAAATCTTTTGCTCCTGGGCATTAATGGTGGATACGAATCCGGTCATTAACAATAGAAGCAGTATTATGCGAAATTTTCTTGTACTCATAATGATTTTAAGTATTTTATCATAAGTGATTTTCAGGTGTTTTTACTTGTTAGTCAGATGTCTCGTTTTTCTTTGTCCTTGTCCGTTCTGTAAGTAGTACACCGATTGGCTTTATTTGTAACATCTCTTTTTTTATGTTTTATAACATACTACTTTTTATTTCGTCACTCTCTTTTTCAGCTCCTCGATTGTAACATCAACCTGTCTGCCTGCTTGTGTCTGTCCCTTGTAAGTGACTACACGGAGCATCGATGCATTTTTAGGAACAGAAAGTGTATCTGTATACATATTGGAGTAGACATCAGGGATTGTATTGTCGAATGTATAGAACAGGCTTAGCCCCTCTACTTCTGTCTTTAGTTCTATTTTCAGTTCGTTCTTTTTATCCCGGTGCGGACAGATTATCGGATCATAAATGCTGCGGGCATAGTTAACTCCGGATTGATCGAATCGCTCAAATTGTTGTTCTACCCTGTGGACAAAGAATTTCCAGTTACGTAACCGGGCATCGGTCCATAATGTCTCGGATATAGCTAAAGCACGGGGCCAGACCATGTATTCCACCTGACGGTAGTGAGGTACGGATTCCGTCCAGAGGTTTCCTTGTCCGCCCATTACTAAAGACGGATTTATGCTGTCAGGGATAAGCTGATATTTGTAGCAGTCCTGCAGGCGAAGCATAGCGTAAGTGTTCGGTTCAACTGTCGGGTCTCCCTGATAGAAATCCAGATAGCAATGATCGCTCGGAGTCATAATAACCGAATGTCCTTGGCGGGCAGCTTCCGCACCTCCCTTTATACCTCTCCATGACATTACAATTGCTTCCGGAGCTAAACCACCTTCCAGTATCTCATCCCATCCGATAACCTGTTTCCCTTTTTTCTGAACCATGTTGGCCACTCGTTTTATAAAGTAGCTTTGCAGTTCTTCCGAATTTTTCAGATGTTCTTTTTGTTTTCGCATCCGGCATTTGGGACATCTCTCCCAGAAGCCCTTATAGCATTCATCGCCTCCGATATGTATGTATGGGGAAGGAAAAAGGCGGGCAACTTCAGAGAATACAGTATCAAGAACTTCAAATGTCCGTTCATTGCCTGCACACAAGGAGTTTTCCGTTTTTGTATAGAATGTATTTCCTACATTCACATGAAAAGGACCACCCGTACAGGAAATCTCAGGATATGCCGACAGGGCAGCCATACTGTGTCCGGGTATATCTATTTCGGGCACTATCGTAATATAGCGTTTCCGGGCATAGTCTACAACCTCCCGGATGTCTTCCGGAGTATAAAACCCTCCATAGCTCAAAGAGTCGGTAGAGAGTTGTGGTTCTCTCTCCCACCAGTTACCTACCCGGGGAGCTCTCCATGCACCGATATTGGTCAGTTCAGGCAGTGATTTTATTTCAAGTCTCCACCCCTGATCATCGGTCAGATGCCAGTGAAACACATTATACTTGTATTCTGCCATTTGGTCTATGAACCGCTTCACTTCCTGTTTGGTAAAGAAGTGCCGGCTAACGTCAAGCATCAGCCCGCGCCATGCGAACTGAGGTTTATCGGTGATTTCTACACAATTGATGTACCATGTTTTCTGTGGCTGCACTGTTTTCGATTTTATCTCCGGAGGGAGTAGTTGAAGAACAGATTGTATGCCGTTGAATATACCATGATGCCTGTATGCACTTAGCACGAGTTTCCCGGAGGATACGGACAACTGATATCCCTCCTCTCCCAACTCTTTATAATCGCCTAATTGAAAGAGTATTGTTCCGGAGTCACCAATCGGTAAAGAGAATCCGGTAGCATCACTGGTCTTTTCGTTGAAGTATTCCGCCAGAGCTACCATTGCCGTGTCAGAAGTATCTATTCCGATCGTTGTTTGGCCGTTCATACAGAAACTTCCCGGTTTGAGCTCATAGTTGTTTGGCAGAGGAATAATCTGTATAGACTCGTTGGGTATGTTCTCTTCCGGGCTTTTGCAACTTACGCATCCCAGCAGGAAGAGGAATAGAAAGAGATTGATAAGTTTCATTCTTTTGCTTTTTTAGATATGTATTTGGCTTTACCTGTTTGCATATATTCCCAGACTCCTTTCACCCATGAATCCACGCGTGCTTTTTCTGCCGGACTATCTGCCAACGATTGTGCTTTACGGATATATCCTTCCAGTTCCTTCATTACCCGGTCTGTTCCGAGGTACTCCCATGCTATTGCTTCTGTCTGGTGAAACTGTGCATCTTTAGTCTGAATGTCCAGCGGATAATTTTTGGAATCACTGTATACCTGTTCTATTTTGTCATAGAAGTCGCGCATGGGGCGGGCTGCTTTACCAAAATAAGAGGTGAAGAATTCATTTAGCAGGTGGTCTATGTCTAATGCCGGATTATCATAGAGTTTCATGGTGGCATAGAAATCAAACTGCTCTCCTATTCCACAAAGGAATATGCCTCGTACACCATCCCGGGCGTACATTTTTGTTTCTTCGGCCACTTGGTGGATACTGAAGCCGGGAAATACGTTGAACCCCTGTACCAGTCCGCGTTCGGTTGGGAAACACAGGTAATTCCACAGATAGACGGGGCGATGGCTCTTCCTGCTTTCTTCAATCCAGTCTTTGTAGAAATCAGCTTCATTCTCTTTCATCTTTGGTGCCCAATAGTTGCGTGGGTGAAGGCAGGGAGCTACCGATATGTTATCTTCCAGTTCTATATCCTTAGGCAGATAAGCATATACATGATAGGCCAGGGCGGCTATTTTTTTTCCGGGATGGGTTTTCTTTACCTCTTTGGCTACATTGTTGATGAAGGTCCACAGGTAATGGGTGGCAGTACCGCAATTGAAGTGTTCTCCCCGGATATTATCTTTATCAATAGCCAGTTGCCGACTGCATTCTTCACATTGGCACCAGTTGGCATTGTCGAGCGGAACCACAGCAAAATAGTCTCCTAAAGCTATTTGTTCACCTTTCAGGGGCTGCCCGTCAAAATAGTCGCAGGCATCTTTGGCCACCTGTTTGATAAATGCCTGATTGGTGTAACAGAACTGACGTTCGTGAGGCCCTCCGGTACGTCCGACGGCAAAATATTCGGGATGATAACCCTCGAAGAGTTCCGGACGATCCGGGTTCTTTTGAAGGAAACGGTCCTGATAAGCTGTGAAAGCATGATTGGCAGCCCATTTCTCTCCGCCAAACCGGATTCTTCTGAGGAATAGCTGGTTCATCTCCGGTGTAGCTTCAAAATATTGTTCTTTCATCATCGGCCAATCAAAAGAATAGCTACTGTCTCTGTATTTGATTGCAGGAGAACGCATCACTCGGGTTGGAGCCAGTTTCAGTTGCTTCTGCCTGGGAACAATCACATTTAGCGGAGCCGGACCATAGAAACGGACACCCAGATAGTTCTCAACGAAGTCATATACAGCATAACAAGTTCCTTGTGCATCATAAATAGACGGCAGCGTCAACTCTACGTTGGCCGATGAATTGCCTGTCAGCTTTGAGTAGTTAATTTTTAACCGGTCTTTTGAGGGTGTTATACCGTTGTTATCGCGTCCCCCATCACCATCATAGTTTTCGTCCTGTCCCATCAGAACGATTGTTTCCGGAGTGATTTGTATCAGATATTCCTGCGGTTCAAAGTGTATCTTATCCGTATATTCACTGTTACCCACATAGATAATTCCGGTGGGTCCTGATGGTAATTCATTCACTATGGGTACGTGTATCCCCAATGATTGTTTTACGAAATATTGCAGTTCGTGTGCTGCAAGCAGTGCCGGTGATGAAGCGTGTTTACCTGTCAGTATCACGGTTCGGCCTTCTTCTATCACAAAGGCCTTCCGGGCTGAACAAAGGATCGGCAACATCAGTAAGGCAATATACATTATTATTTTCTTCATAAGCATTTTTTGTTTAAAAAAGGGCATAGCAATGGCTTGGAGCCAACCTGAGAAGGCTCCCTGTCAATTGAATTGATTAAAACGAATTTGGATATTAAGAAACTGTTTTGATTATTTTTATCAGCTTCCTAAAAAAAAGGACGGAACGGTGGAGGACGAAAGGATTTTTTTAATCGGTATTTTTCATATGCTTTTCTGTTTTTAGATTATGTATATGTCATTATTCTCTATTTTAAATTTCAGGTTATAGTGCATGCGCAATATATTCATCATTTCCTGGATGGAAATCATCTTGAATTGTCCTGTGAAGTTATCGTCCACTAAGCTTTCTTTGTCGTAGTGCATCGTTACTCCATACCAGCGTTCTATTTTCCGGAAAACCTCTTCCAACGGTTCTGCACTGAATGCAAGTATACCTTGTTTCCAGGCCAGTTCGGTATCTCCCTCCATGATGGAGATAGTACCTTGCCGATCGCTTCTGGAATAGATAAACTTCTGTGAAGGCGTCAGATAAACAGGCTTAGACGGACAGCCCTGCATCGTCAGTTTCACTTTTCCTTCCATAAGTGCGGTTTCTACAATATTCTCATCATTGTAGACCGAGACATTAAAGGAAGTTCCCAATACCTCTACATCGAAAACGGATGTTTTCACAATGAAAGGCTTCTCCTTATTGGGAGTGACCTCAAAAAAGGCCTCTCCTTCCAGAACCACCTCTCGCAACTTACCATTAAAATCGGGTGTATAAGTAAGCTTAGACTCACTGTTCAAGTGAACAATTGTTCCGTCAGGCAGTGTAATACCGGCTCGTTGTCCTTTGTTGACAGATACGATATTGGGTATCTGCTTGTAATGGTCCATTTCCTTATAGAAGTAAACCGTAGAGATGATTAATATGGGTATCAGAATAGAAGCTGCAATGGTCGACGCCCGTTTGAACCAGACGCGCCTCATATCCTTCTTTATCTTCTCGTTAATCAGTCTCCGGGTCCGTTCTTTCGCAGCCCGGGGCATAACGTGGATATTCAGGTCTTTTTGCCAGCACTCATTTAGCATATCCCCGACACTGCTATCAGAATCATTCTGAATCTGCTGTTGCAATTCATTATATTCTTCTTCGCTGATGCTGCCGCGAATATATTTTTCAACTATATTATTCTGTTTCTCCATAATCAATCCTGTCCGTTTATAAGTGATACACAGAAATACGAATCATGTAACATATGTATCCTTTGTTATTAACTTTTTTTAGATTTACCACTGACTCATAAAAAAGAGAGCGAAAGAAAAGCCGATTTTAGTGAGCTCTTCTCTGAGAACTTTGAGTGCACTACTTAATTGATTTCTGACAGATTGTTCGGAGATGCCAAGCTTTAAAGCAATTTCCTGATTTGACAATCCTTCTTCTTTACTCATTTCAAATATCATCTTTTGCCGTTTACTCAGTTTGTCTTTGGATTGGAGGACCTGTTCATTCAACTCATTGAAGTTAAACTCATTTTCTGTGGAGTTTTCTCCTCCTTCCGTTATATCCAGTTGAGCTATGTATTCGTCATAAGAAAGCAAGGTGAGCCGGTTTCTGAGATCATTCAAGAATTTATTTTTGGCAATCGTGAAGAGAAAAGAACGAAAAGAATATTCGGGAGATAAGTGCTCCCGCATCTGCCAGATTTTTAAAAAGACTTCCTGCACAATTTCCTCTGCCATCTCCGACGAATGTGTCAGGTTGTAAGCAAAGCCATACAATCTATCTGCATAAAGGTCATATAATTTATTGAAATCAGAATATGAGCCCTTCTGTAAGCCTATAATGTATTTTTTATCCATACACAGAGAGTGTTTTTGATAGTACGGGCCAAAGTTATGGAAATATATTATAAAGGAAATAAATTCGAATGAGAATTATAATGTTACTCGCATTAAAAAATCGAATTGATACAGGTGTATACTGTCGGTTACCTCATTTTCTATGTTGAATTTGTCCAGACTGGCAACATATTCAGGATAGTTTTATCCTATCAGTATAGATGGAGATTAGACATAAGAACAAATCAAAGTACATACTTACTAACAATTTGACAAAGTGACATTCCTGATCCTTTAGAATCCTCTAATTAAGGGAGGTTTTTTGCAAGTGATAAAAATCTTCGGCATTTCCGGCTTTTATTATTCTTATTTGTACGGTATATGGAGAAAAATGTAACAAAAATATCTTGTTCTTTTGATATTTATTACAAAATTTGTCTTTATGAGTTTATTTGATTGTACTTTTAATAGTTGTGATCGGGGTGGGTTTTACTCTCAGTTAGCGTCTGAAAACGTCTTTTGAGACGGTTTTATTTTTTCTCGTAGAGTCTCGAGTCGTTTCTCTACGAGGTTCGGGTTGTTTCTCGTAGAGGAACCGAACTTATCATACCGGGAAAATTAGGATAACACGCCGAATAAATGTGCATGATTATCCAACTAAAGAAAGATTATACGATAGAATACGCATAATAATTGATATTATTATGCATTTTATTCTCTAATTGCAGTAATAATTAGAATAAGGGTGTCATGAAAATCAGCCATATAGGAACAAAAAGATAGGATAACTACATTTTTCGAAACCTTTATTAATCCTATCACGGCATTGCATTCAATGCCACCAATACCGGCTCATCAGTCCATTCGAATTCCGTTTTTAAACTAAATAGCCAACGAATTATAAGATTGTACACTTTTACCATGCAATATTGTACACTCTTGTCATATAAGATTGTACATTCTTGTATGACAAAAGTGTACAATATTATAAGTGTTGATTATCAGTCTGTTGCAAGTGCGTGTTCTTGTAAAGTACGTGAAGTGGTGTATGTCTTTCAGTGTCTTTTTATTTTAATTCGTTTCCTTTACCTATTCATGAAAGAACATACCTCTGGCTATTGTTTCCAATTTTCATATTTATTGATTTATAAAATTTGTTTTATTTCTATTGGTCAATTATAGAATTCTAAAAATTTATGAAAATAGAAGCTCATTCAAGTTGTTGTAGGCAACTCATATGAACTTCTATTAATTGGGTGATGCTATCTATATCTGAGTTGTGGGAAGTATTATTTAATAGATAGTGAATGTTCCATTTCTTTTAGCCTTTCCAAAAAATCAGGATCCGCATAAGCGTTCAAGTAGTTGTAGAACGTTTTTTCTGAAATTAGATGCTTTGGCCAAATGTATCGTCTCAGGATTTCTCTGTTTGATAACCCCGATCGTGCATATGTGTCATATATATTGTTAACATCTCTGACTTTATTAATATAGCTGAAGCCTGTGCATTTCTTTTTCATTTTATGAATATTCTGAAAATTAATAATAGTAGTGTTTGTTTTTAATGCACGATTAGTTGAAACAACTGATTAGATTGTTAACTTGAATGTTTCCATACAATCTTTCACCTTTTCACTTTCATGATTTGTCAGGCTTTCTGTTCGCAGGAATCTACTTCGGTTTTCCAATTGCCATTCAGTTAGTAAACTGGCGATCCTGTCTGCCAGTTCAAATCCATGTAATGCAACTTGTGTGTCGTTTTCTGCGGTATATTCTATTATGTGCAGGCGTAACTGCACTTCACACGTTTGTTTGTTTCCACAAAGTGTTTTCCAGGTAGCTGGTAGGAATTCAATAAATACAGCTGGTGTTGGAAATGAGGCTTCGTTACCGGATTCGGTAATGGAAGTCTGCCAAAGGTCAATGTGTTTCACTACTTTTTCTCCTGTTTCCGAATCGGTTAGTGTCTTTAGACAGTCTGTCACTGTCTCGAAAAGTTTTTTTCTCATAATAATTTATGTTTAAATTGTTTTTAATAATTCACTGTAAAGGTGCCTATTAATCGCTAATAAGAGAAATAACAGTGTAATGGTTACATACTTTTGTGTAACCGTTACACTGTTATTTGTTTTTGAAATTTTACCCTGTTATGTTTGCATCATCGAAGCGATACGGGCAGTACAGGTAGCCGTTACTGTTTCTGTTCGTTTTAATGATAAAACGGTAAATTATTAACAAATTTAATTTTTTTAATTATGGAAACTGGATATCAACATGGAAGTGATATGCTTGTGGGCATTGTAACCGGCGAAAACACATTCACTCCGCTGGGGCACAGTAAGACGTGTACAATTACTAACAGTGCAGAAACAAAAGAGCGGGCTGTAAAACCTACTCTTACTGAAAAAGCGAAAGCCGATAATCCCGGTATGTGGAAAGAGAAGTCAGTCAGTGGCCTGTCTGTCAGTATTAGTGCCGAAGGTTTTAAGTTTTATGGTGATGAGTTGGGGTACGATAAGTTGTTCGAATTGTGGGAAGCAGGCAAAGCTGTGAAAGTGCGCTATGCGTTGCGTGGTGAAGAGACTACAAAGTATCGTGAAGGAGATTTCATTATCACCAGTCTCGAAGAACAAAATCCGGGAGACGATGATGCCAGCTACACCATTTCAATGGAAAACAGTGGTCCGGTAGAAGCAAAACCTGTATCTGCTGAAAAGTAAATCTTCATACAGATATGCACAAAGTGAAACTTTACGGAAAAGAGTATCCCAGTCGTATGACTATGGGTGCTATGATTGACTTTAAACGTCAAACCGGCAAGGATGTAAATGACATCGGTGCTGAGCTCGAACTACTGACTCTATTTATGTTTTGTTGTGTACGCAGTGCTTGTCGTGCCGATGGCATAGCATTTGACATGGAGTTTGATCACTTTGCCGATGGCATTAATCTGGAGGACTTTGCACAGTTCCAGGAAAACTTATCGGAAGGTGCTGAAGGCTCAAAAAAAAAGAAGATGAAAGCGTAACAGCAGAGGAACTGTTGGGCATTGCAATGGGGTACATGGGAATGAGTATGAACGACTTTAGCCGGTGTACCCCATCTGAATTTTCAATAGCTTATAAAGCCTGGCAAGAAAAGGAACAACGATTAGAACGGGAGTCATGGGAACAAACCCGCTTTTTAGCTTGCTGTATGTTGCAACCTCATAGTAAGAGAAAGTTACTTCCTACTGATATTTGTAGGTTTTCATGGGAAAATCAGCCACAAGATGAAAAGGAAGAGTCAATGAGTACGAAAGATAGGTTTGAGGAGATTACAAAATTATGGAATGGATGAGATATTATGAATGGCGCTTGTGGTAATCACTATCATATTTCTTCTCATCACGTAAACGTTGTTCATGTTCTTTGTCTTCTTTTTGGGTCTGTTTCTCTTTATCAAGTTTTTTTTTAAAATAAGAATTTGAATAACTGAGTGGAACGATTAAAGCCAAAACAATGGTACTTAATATAAGAATTAATAATACTTTCATTTTATAAAATCAATTAAAAATATTTTTCAAAGATATGAATAATAAAGTAGAATATCAAATATTTCTTGAGATTGAAGGTGACTTAAGAAAGGCTTCTAATTCATTGAATGATTTTTCTAGAATAATGGGAAATGCAGCAGAAGCAAGTCGGGTGTTTTCTTTAATAACTATATGTAGTCTTAAAGCTGTGTCGGATAGTCTTGAACTGATACAAAAGAATTCAAATGGTTTTTTGGAGATTACCAATAATATGGGGATAATGTCAAGAGATATGCAATATTTTCGGACAGAGGTAGATAACTTGAAATTGGAAATGATAGATTTAAGTAAACAGTTTTTTGCTTACATTGCTCTTATTGGTGATTTGGCTCCAGCGGTTGACTCTGCTTGGAATGTATATAATAAGTTTGAAAAGGTAATTAAGAACTCTGTTCTTGTCAATAAACTTGTTATTTTAACACAAACAGGAGTTACTAAAGCTATTACTTTAGGTCAACGTGCTTTATACATTTACCAAATGCAGATGTTGACAGCTCGCTCTGCCATCGCCACCACTACCGGTGCAACGAAAGCCATGAATATTGCCATAGCTTCCAGTCCCTATCTAATAGCTGCTGCCGCTGTTGCAACTCTTGGAATTGCAATATACAAATTGGCATTAGGTAATAGCGAAACAGCAAAAGCACAAAAGCGCTTGGATGAAGCAATGACCGACATGAATAAAGAGGTATCTACGGAGCAGAATTCTTTGGATACACTTTTTGGTAGTTTGTATAAAGCTAAGGAAGGAACAAATGAATGGAAACGAGCAAAAGATAAAATTCAGGAAAAGTATGGAGATTATCTAAGTCAGTTGGGAATAGAGATAATAAATGTAGACACTGCACGTGTAGCCTATAGTAAACTGAGTACAGCTATTCTTGAAACAGCCCGTGCCCGTGCCAGCGAACGTGCTTTATCTTCGGCAGGAGACGCATTGGCTGATAAAGAAGGTCAGAATCTCACAAAAATGCGTCAGGTACTTACGGAAGAATATGGTGAAGAGACTGGTAACCGGGTATTTGAGGGTATAGCTGCCAGTATTCGGAGGGGAGATAAAGAAATTCCGGAGCGATGGATGCAGTTTGTCCGTAAATTGAATAAAACAGTTGTACAGAGCTATGGAACCGCCGGACAGGCTTCTTCTTATGTTGACAATCCGATTACACCTTATATATATAGTATGCAGTCTGCCCGAAAGGACTATGAAAAAGAAGTAAAGCGGATAAATGCGGTTTTAGGTTCTCCACTTCAAGCGCCTGGTACGAATACGAAAACAGAAAAAACAAAATCAGTCTTCTCTTCAGAGTCGGATACTCCTGCTAAAGGAAGTATTACGGCCATGAAAAAGGAACTTTCCGAATTGGAAAAAAGTTTGTCAAATACTACAGTTGGTACGGCTTCTATAGATATTCAGTTGAAAATTGATAGCCTGAAAAAACAAATAGCAGGTGCAGAAGAATGGATTGAAAAAGAAGCCTTTAAAAAAGAGTATGGCGAGCTATCTGTTCCGATAGATTTTACACCTGTAGGGGGTAACATTAGTGGGATGGTAGAGCGCTTACAGAATGATTCCATAAAAGATAATCCGGGAATAGGATCTTCCATGTTGACACAAGAAGGGTTTAAGGATATGAAATTGCCGGAACCGGAGGTGCCAAATATGGAAAAAACACTTTCCAATATGGAGAGGTGGAATATGGCAGTGGATGAAATGAGAGAGAGAAATGCTAATATGATTGATGGGCTGGGGGCTATGGGCACAGCCATGGGAAGTATTGGTGATCTTATTGGAGGGGCAGCCGGGCAATGGCTTGATTGGGGAGCCAATTGTGTTCAAGCGATAGGAACGGCTATACCGCAAATTTTGGCATTATGTACAGCACAAGGAACACAGGTTGCAGCAAATACAGCAGCGGCAGGTACGGGTGCAGCATCGGCTATGGCTAGTATTCCATTTGTTGGACCGATCTTAGCCATTGCCGCTGTTGCTAGTGTTTTGGCTGCGTTAGCTTCAATTCCAAAATTTGCGGCAGGTGGTTTAGCTTATGGTCCTACTCTCGGGCTTTTTGGTGAATATTCCGGAGCACAAAATAATCCGGAAGTAGTGGCTCCACTCAATCGATTGCGCAATATGTTACAACCTGCCGGAGGTATAGGGGGTGAAGTTGAGTTTGTAATAGACGGACGGGTTCTTCGTGGAATATTGAATAAAGTAGATAGGATTAATCAACGTACAAAATAATATGGAAAAATATCTTAGATATAAAGGTGAATTCTTCAGTATAGCTGGTGTTTTATGGCGAGCTGAGATATGGCAGGATGCCGAGGAAAAATATACAACTATCGGGCGTTTGGATTTTCCGGCAGATGATCCGTTGGTAATAGAGTGGGGAGAAACAGACAAATTAGAACCGGTTCAAAGTAGTAAGGCTACTTTAACTGTTGTAAGCCGGGTAGATAGACAGTATAAAGACCTGTATACGGTTGATACGGGTAGTATCCGCATGGATGTATATCGTGACAATACACTTTATTGGAGTGGAACACTGGATACGGAACTTTATGAAGAACCTTTTTCCTATGAAAAGGAGTATGAGGTTACATTGACATTTAGTGATTTTGCTGTATTAGATCGGTTGAAGTTTCAAGAGAACGGATTTCTGACTCTTTTAGAGCTATTTCAGAAGGCATTACGTAATTCTTTTATAAATGTCCGGGGTATACAACAATATATTTCTACTTCTCGAGCAGGAGACACTTCATCAGAAACTCTTCTTTCTCATACTTGTATTAACTGTGGTAATTTTTATGATGAAGATGGAGAACCAATGACATGGAGAACAGTATTGGATGAAACATTGAGGCCATTTGCAATGAGGATGATACAGCGGTCCGGAGATGTGTTTATATATGATTTGAATGCTATACAAGATACCTTTGAACCGGAATTAATACATTGGGAAGGAAAGGATGCTGTGCTTGGAGTAGATGCTGTATATAAAAGTGCGAAGGTATCTTTTAGTCCGTATGATAAGACAGAACTTATGAAGCAAGAAGTCATAACAGAGGGTTTATCTCCTTTTGCTACTGATCTGCTTGTGCGTACGGATTATTCTGTGGGTAGTGATGACCTTATGAATGCTTCGGAAGGATTCTATATGGATCTTTTTCAATCTGTACCGGCACCAAAGGGGCTTTTTATACATAAACATGCGATGCTTTTCAAAATAGATCCGGTTTTCTCCAATTATGAAGGTGAAGGAGTGGCCTGGATTGTAAAAATTAGAGCTAATCAATATGGTCTGTATAATACGATAGTGAATAATTCGCTATTCACTAATTATGAAACGTTGATAAAAATAGATAAAAAAATAGATGTTCCTAATGTTCTTTCATTAGTATCTTACGGTAAGAAAAGGCAACGTTTGTTGCGACTTAAAATGGGAGTATTACTTGATGTCCGTTATAACCCATTTGAAACATCCGGAGATTATAATGAGCAAGGGGATTATGAAAAGATGCGAACTAAAATCAGATGTGTACATATTCCTTTTAGAATGCGTATAAGAAATGCAGAGGGAATTGTAATGAAACATTATGCAAATGTTTCTTATGATAAGGAAATTGGCGTTTCTTATGGTGGTAACCAACGTTGGGTAGATGGAGATTATCCGGAAACTAATAAACCTAATAGACCGTATGCTGTACTCTCTTATTATACTCCTCCGCGTGAAGATAAATTGACTAAGGCCGAATATCCGGGAGGATGGATGGAAAACCATCAATGTGTACAATATCCACATTTTTCTTTATGTCATTTATACGATATAATGGGGGCAGGTGAATATATCTCTATACCGAAAAATGTACAAGGCACGATAGAAGTAGAAATAGGTACAGGAATATTTAATCAAGGTTCATCGGGCTACTCTAATAGTGATATAGCACAGCATCCGGTATTTGATGGCTTTGCAGAAAAAGTTCGTTGGTTGCTTTATAAAACACCTACTTTGGACATAGTTGATGGTTATGGCAAAGAAATTGAAACTAAGGATATAGAATATTCCTCATGGGTAAATACTTCTGCAAAAGAGGACTTGGATATAGACACCTTTTTAGGAAATAGTGGAGATTTGAAGGTGTGTGGATTGGGGATACTGTTACGGAAAGAAGATTATAATCCTGTAGTAAAATTTAGCCGTGCAGGAGTTACAGATTATATAGAAAAGTTACTCATGGGAACTGTGTACAGCCAATACAGTCATCGAATGAATATGTTGACCGGTACGGTTCGATTACTTAATGATTTTGGATTGTATACAGATCTTAGTGAACCGGGTAATTATATGATAGTTAGTGATGTGCAGCATGTAATAACTGAAGAAAGTGAAGTGAAATTAGTACAGGTAGAACCAGATTATTTTGAGGGGATAGATTATGAAAAAACAATATAATGTTCTAACAGTAACCAGAGAAGCGAAAGCACGGAGTAAAAGGTTACAAAAAGTCGGAATTAGTGGTGGAAGTGTTAACGTTAATATGAACACTTCTTCGGTATCAGGAGATGGACATACTCATGAAAATTTGTTAACATTGGATAAGATATCTATTGATGATGATAATTATTTGTATTTGAAGACTTCTGTTCTTGATGATGATAGTGGGGAGGTAGTGAATATTGATGAGAAAGTAAAAGCTGGCTATTCTGATGCTGCTGCTTATTCTGATGAAGCTGCTCATGCTAATAAAGCAGCCTATGCGGATATAGCACATGATTTGGATATAGATAGTCCGGTTAATGAACGATTTTTACGTAAAGATCAGGCAGATAGTACTGATTATTTATTGGAACTTAATGGAGGAGTTATTGTACGTTCATCAAAGACAGCATCGCAATTTCATTCTGTACTATCTGATGGATTAATAGAAGAGAGTAACATGGGTATGTCAGCCAATGTCATCGAAGAGAGTGATGATGATTCACAGCCCCTTTCTGTTGCATTGATAGAAGTTCCGGCAAGTGACGGAGCCACCACGCTTGGCGGGTTACGCAATGTAGACGATACTGCCGATACATTTTCGGATACGGATGATATGCTGGTTCGTAAAGCCGGTACGAAAGAGTGGGCTGTAGAGAGATTGATACGTAGCGGCTGGATTCCCGTTAATACAACTTCCGAAAGAGATGCACTTGATATCTCTTATCTGCTCAAAGGATGCGTATGCTATGTATTTAATGAGGATGCACTATATAAGTGGACCGGAACTGCCTGGGAAAAGAAGGAGTTAGGCGGCGGAGGATCTACCGGAATACAACGTAATGTACGTATTGTGAACAACCTTGATAGTAAGAATATCTCGGCAAGTAAGGGGGAACCTTGTCTCTTGAAATTCACCTTTGTTTCTCAGGAACGTTACGACTCCGGTGAAGCTTATGAAGATACGGGAGAACGTGGATTGTGCCTGATATCAGTGAAGAGCAGTAATAGTGATGAATATGCAGTAGTCAAACAGCTATCTGTTAATTCTGCAGTTCCAACCACTGTTGATGTAGCTGAGTTTTTGACTTCCGGAGTTAATAATGTGATGATTAAAGTGACGGGAACGGTGACGGAGGTTACCACACCGGCATTTGTGTACACCGTTCAGCTCACTTCATTGTCTGTTGATGCCGGTAACTTTAAATGGTGGACAGCTTACACCGGAAACGTGACACTTCCTCTTTATATTGGTGGCAATGTATCTAAAACGCTGTATGTAAATATATCCGGTACAGATTATAATGAGTCTTATGAGGTGGCTTTATGTACAAGTGTATATGTGGAAACTGCTTACAATTATGCCATTCCTCATCCCGGAAAGACCGGAGTGTTCCGTATATCTGCTTATGTGTCAAATTCTGACGGAAGTATAAAGACGAAGACGGTATCTTTCAATGTAATTTGTGCTGTTCCGGGCGAACAAGTCAAGTTGGCGGCAGTGAATAATGTACTCGCCAAAGCTATCAACTGGTCCGAGAATACTCTGTTTGAATATGCTATGTACGATGGGGATAATGTGACTACTTCTGCACAGTTTGTTGTTAAGCAAGATATCATGTCTGTATTTACCTCAACCGAGGATAATATTGCTTGTTCGACTAAACATACTTTCTCTTTTCCGATGGAAATTGAAACAATGGATAACACAGACTTTGAAATTGTGACTCATATTCTGGAGGGAGAAACGGAGCTGGTAAGTCCGATCTCTTTCTCTGTGAACAACTCCCTGGGATATTCTGCTGTGGCAGGTTCGGTGTTTTACATGAATCCGAAGACACGTTCCAACAGGCAGGAAAACTATAAGTCGATCATTAATGAGGTAGATGGTTCCGGTATAACCGGAGTCTGGAAAAATCTGAACTGGGGTAATGATGGTTGGATGACAGATGCGGATGGAAATAAAACCCTCCTACTACTTGCAGGATCTATGCTGACAATGGACTACAAACCTTTTGAGGTAGAATGCGCACGCAAGGGTAAAACCATTGAAGTGGATTACAGGATTGATAATGTGACGGATTATACGGAGCCTGTTATTACGATTTCATCTGCTTCGGGAGATTCCTTTGTGGGGCTTAATATATATGCCGATGAGATTATTATGCATTCTCAATCACTCAAAAATAAGGATATACAGAGCTTGCATACATTTGAAGGAAAACGTACACGTCTGGCACTGACTATTCTTCCGGATGCATACGGGAACTCCGGATTCAATCTTTGTATTCTCTATGTAAACGGGGTGAAGAATCGTGAGTTTACCTATGAAAGTAATGATTACTTTGCGCATAGTGGCGGTATTGTTATTGGGTCTGAATATGCGGATGTGGATATTTATGGAATACGTGTTTACGACTTCGGATTAACCTCACAGGGGGTGATGACCAACTATATCAACTGGCTATCTGATATAAATGAGAAAACGGCTGCCAAAGCAAATAATGATATTTTTGACTCAAATGGTTCGGAGATCGACTTTGAAAATACGAAAGATCAGTTTAATGTGATGGTGTATGACAACACGATTCCTTCTATGGCCGACCAGACTTCGCGGGTAGGTACGTTGGAGGTGTTTTTCTACGATCATCCCGACTGGAATGTGTCAATCAGTAATGTGACAGCCAAAGGACAGGGAACTTCTTCTATGAAGTACTGGATTTGGAATACCCGTTATCAGCTTGATAAAGTGAATTCTGTGGTGACACATGCCGATGGGACTACTTCTGCAAAGAAGTGGCAGATGACACCTTTTCTTCCTGCAGGGCAGAAGTTCACGGCAAAGAAGAATTTTGCCTCCTCTATGCATTCACACAAGATAGGTTCGGTCAATTCCTATGATGACTTGTATCGGGAAGTGGGCTTGCTGAATGAGGCGATGAAGACAGAGAAATATGCAAATGCACGTGTGGCTGTTTATCAGATTCCATTTGTATGCTTTGAAAAACAGGTGAATGATGAGGGTGAAACGATTTATATTTTCAGAGGGTTGTATACTTTCGGACCGGATAAAGGGGATAAATATACGTTCGGATTTGATACGGATCTGTTCCCGGATCTTTTGAGCATTGAAGGATCGGATAACTCTCCGTTGTGTACCTTGTTTCGCGTTCCGTGGAATAACAATGTATTTTACAACGAAGACAAAGAGGCGTGGCAGTATAATGGTGCAAATTCATGGAACTTCGGTGAGGGGGAACTGGATAAAATCTCTAAATTCATTCCTGCTTATAATATGGTTTATCAGTGTTCTCCACGTCTGAAACCCTTTAATGGCACATTGGATGAGCTGAATGCGCAGGTGATAACGTACCGCAATGAGCCTTGTGAATTCTGGATAGCCAAAGAGGGGGATGTAAACCTATATAATGTGTACTATTTTGAGTCTTCACAAAATAAATTTATTCCTTCCGATATAGGTAATGGCACGATAAATCTTGTCTCTCAGCTTGTAGATAAAGGGTATGGATTGGGGACTGCCGACTTGGAAAATAAAACGGGTGATGAACTGAATACGTTTTTTGTCAATGCCCGCATCGCTAAATTCAGGAAAGAAATTTCGCAGTATTGGGAGGTGGAGGATACGTTGTTCTTTATGAATAATGTAGAATTTAATGCAGGTACGGATGAGCGTGCAAAGAATACGTATCCTTACTGTTTTGGAACGGAAACATCGAAGTGGAGATGGCGTGTGGATGATGCGGATACTCGTTTTGATACCACCAACCGGGGATTGCCGGACAAAGAATATAGTGTAGAAACGCATGATGTGGACGAAACGGGGGCTTCCATCTGGAACGGTGAGACAAACAACTTCTTTAATCTGATGGAACTGGCTTTTCCGGATGAGAAGATAACAAGTATGCGCAAAATGATGACAGCCATGCAAACACTTGGTGGCTTGAAGAGTGGTAATGACTTGGAGAAGATTTACGCATTTTATCAGAAGTATTTCTTTGACAATGCACAGGAGTATTTCCCGGAGAACGCTTATAATGCGGATGCAAAGTATTGTTATGAGAATGGTAAGCTTGCTTATAATGCAGGAAAATACTCCAATGATACCGATCCTATCACACAGAGCCTTGGCGATCATTATCTGGCAGAACAGAGGTGGATAACCAAGCGCATCTTGTATATGATGTCTAAATATAGTTTTGGAACTTTCAGTGCCGGCGGGACAGATACAATCACTGTTCGTGCTGCCGGAAATACCATAAAGTATGAATTGACTCCGGCTATGGAACTGTATCCGGCAATAGCCAATGGTACGTCAATTATCCGGGGGACACGTACGAAGTCCGGTGATGTTTGTGAAATGGAGATAGAACTGTCCGGGTCCGGTGATCAGCAGAATGCTATTCAGGGGGCTTCTTATCTGCAGGATATAGGCGACTGGCATAATAAGAATGTACAGGGATCGATGATAATTCAGGGACAGATGTTACGTGATATCCGATTGGGTAGTAAGACAGAACCTATTGTCATATCTATTTCGTCATTGACTATTTCCAATTGCGTATCCTTACAACGGCTGCTATTGTCGAATATATCTACATTGGCCGGTACGCTGAATCTGGCAGCTTGTACACATTTGCAGGAGGTACATGCGGATGGAACATCGCTTGTACAAGTTATTCTTCCTGCTGGTGGTGGGTTGCGTATGGTGGAGTTTAGTGCATACAATCAATATTTGACACTGGCAAACTATCCTTTGATGACCAATGAAGGTGTGGGAATTGACTTGTGTAAAGGGATTATCACTGACTTCTTTGTGGTCGATTGTCCACGCATTGATCCGATGAGGCTGCTTGTAGATATAATGAATACACAAGATGATCAGGGAGGGGCACATGCTTTGAAGCGTATACGTGCCGTTGGATTTGATGAGAACTATGAGAGTTCGGAGATGTTGGATAAACTGGCACAACTGGCGGATGGCTCTTATTCAGGTTTGAGTAGTGAAGGTCTTTCCGGCGAGGACGAATACCCGGTGTTGGACGGTACGTTGAATATCAATGCAAATTGTTATGAAGATTCTATTGAGGCTTTGAGGAATACGTTTAAGAAGCTGGTATTGAATATAACGGGTGGTTTATATATTAGATTCCAAGATCCGGTGGTTCAGAATATTTGTGGAGTTCAATGGGGCGATGGTAATGGATGTACAAAGGATAGTTTTACTTCTGTAATTACATTTCCGGAAAAAGCCTTTACGGGCAATTCGAGTCTTCGGTACTTTCCTGAATTAGGTGACTTGTTTGTAAACTGTACAACAATAGCAAATTTTGCATTTAAGGATTGTCAAAATTTGAGAGCCTGTACACTTCCTGCCGGGTTAAAGAAAATAGGAAACGCTTCTTTTGCAAATTGTGTGAATCTTACGGAAATAGAGATTCCTAATGGAGTTTCTATTGATTATGCAGCGTTTGGTAGTTGTGGTTTAACTCGTGTTATAGTACCCAAGGATACTGTATATTTAAGTGGGGCAACTTTTAATAATTGTAGGTCACTGAAAGAGGCTGTTTTAGAGGAAGGGTGTACGATCATAATCAATTCGATGTTTAGTGGATGTGCAAATATGTTCCGTATCACATTACCCTCTACTTTACGGATAATAAAAGAGAACTCTTTTTTTAATTGTGGAAATTTGGATGATATAATATTGCCTGTGAGTATTGTAGAGATTGAAGCTTCAGCATTTCAAGGAGCCGGTAAGGTAGGAGGTGCATTAAATCTTCCAAACTTGGAATTAATTGGACGTAGTGCCTTTCCGGGAACAGATATTACTGAAATAAAATCCCTCGGGAAGGTAAAGCGGATTGAACAGGAAGCATTCAAAAGCTGCAGAGAATTGGTTTCTGCCATATTGCCTGAGACTATTACATCTATAGCAAGGTATTGCTTTGACAGTTGTCATAAATTAACAAGTGTGACTTGTTTGGCTCTTGTTCCACCTACAGTGGAAACTAATACATTTGGTAAAAATGTGAATTTTTATGTTCCTGACGCATCTTTAACGGCATATAAGGCTGCAACTAACTGGAATACATTTGCTAGTAGAATTTATCCATTATCAGAAAAACAATAAAAAAATATTAATTATGGCTATATTATCATCAACCGGAGTATCCGGTTTCCTCTCGTCAGCAAAAGCTACGGGAAAACAAATATTGAATAAGGCGGGAAAGTTAATCCCGGAGTATATAGAAGATTTTGTGTCCGGCTTTGCCGGGCATGGTTGGAAAATCTGGGAACGTGCATCCGGTCTATGGCGAATGGAAGTAGATGAACTGGTAGTTCGCCGGACAATGACCGTATTTGAAATGCTGATTAGTAAAATACGTTGTATAAAAGGGGCATTAAATATCTCCCAGGCCAATGGCAAAATTAAGACAGCAGAGTTGAAAGAAGATGGCAATTGGTATATCACAATTGAGGATGAAATGTCTTTTGTAGCTCATGATATTATCCGTTGTCAGCATTTTAGTAATGGTGTAAAATTCTATTGGGTAGAAATAGCCGATATCATTAATGATAACACCACTATTATTATTCCTGCTACCGAATTTACAGGCTCACTCGCGTATAAAGACGGGATTGAGTATGTTAATGGTAGTGTGCAGATGGGTATTCCGGAGCCTGGTGATGAAATTGTTCAGTTTGGCAACCGAACAAATAAAGGCAGGCAGTCTGCTATTTATTTACATGCAGATGAAGGAGGCCAACCTGCTATTGATATCCTCTTTAACATAAACTCAAAAAGCTTTGTTAATTGTCTTAATATGAGAATGGGAGGAAGTATACCAGGCGAAGGCGATACGAAAGGTTTCTATTGTGAGAATGGTATGATAAAAGGAACCGTATCAGGGCATATCGTTTATCAAATCAAACCGGATGGCTCTGCTATGTTTGGTGATGGTTCTGCGCAATTTAATACTGATAAATCCGGACATATCGCCGGAGGTGCAATTTCCTGGCAATGGGATGAAGCAAAAGGAAGGCATGTATGTACGATGCAGGATGTAGTTCTGACTTGGGATAACCTTTCGGAAGATGCAAAAGAAAATCTGAAAGGGGAGCCGGGTGACAAGGGTAATCCGGGTATAAATGGTATTAATGGGGAAGACGGAGTCAGCCTTTTCTATAAAGGTGATTTTGATTCGCATCCTGTTAATCCTCAAAATGGTTGGTATTATCGTAATGCCATTGATAAGAAATGCTATGTTTATCAAGATGATACATGGTATTTGATGACTGTGGACGGAATGAATGGTAAGGATGGAATGAATGGTATTAACGGTAAAGATGGAAATGATGGTTTAAGTATTATATGGAAAGGGGATTCCGCCACTCCTCCTACGGCTCCTCAAAAGAATTGGGTATATCGTGATACGGATAACGGGCGGGTATATATCTATAATGGTACGGCATGGGAACTGATGGTTGCTGATGGTAATGACGGCACAGACGGTACCGAAGGTACAGACGGCCTTTCAGTTTTTATAACCTATAACGATGACCCGGACGAAGTGGATCCGCCTACTGGAGATGGGACAACTGGCGGGTGGCATACCGATACTACAAGTGGAGTCGTTTGGATGAGCCAGAAAGTAGCTGAACACGCTTCCTTGGGTACTTGGGGGAATCCGATACGGATAAAAGGAGAGAATGCTGTTTTTTATTTAATTGAATTTGAAGAGGATGGAAATGGGGTTCAAACAATTTCGGCAATGGCAGATGGAGTACCTAAAGGAGAGTCATTAACTGCTTCTCTTTATAAAATAACTTCTGGGAAGAAAGAATTATGTGGTGCCAGAAGATTTACAATTTCAGCAGGTAGTCAAATTTGGGAAGTAATTCCTCCAATGGGGGGAGGCCCGTTTCATACGATTTCTATTAATTACGGGGACTCGTCTGTACAATCTTATACAGTAACTGCATATGGTGATGCAAATACAGTTATTGCTCTGGCAACCATACATAAAGTTTTAGATGGACGACAGGGAGAACAAGGTAATCCTGGCACTGATGCCAATTTACTCCCATGGATAGAAAAATGGAATGGTTATGCAACTGAATTAGGCGGTGATTATATTGTTACTCCAAAAATGTTTTCCGGAAAGGTTGAGACCGATGAAAATGGAACTCGTTTATTGACAGGTATTGCACAAGGTAAAGATTGTATCACAGCTTCAGATGGGACTACACGTACAGGTATTTTTGCTCTTGTAGATAATGAGCCTGTTTTTGAGTTGGATCCGATTAATAAAAAGTATAAGTTTAAAGGAAGGGTTGACGCTGACGAAGGTACATTCAAAAATGTAACTATAGAAGACGGATCTCAAATCGGTAAGATGTCTGTGTATAATGGTTTCTTAAGATATTCTGATGATAATTATTATGTTGCACTCGGGACGGGAGTTCTACCTGGAACTTCCGGATCAAGGGGGGCATTGTGGTTGGAAGATAAAAGTACGGGAAACATGGCAAAGACACTTGTAATTCTCAACGCAGTTCCTTCGTCTATACAAGGGGGGTTAGATGATCCGCGTAATAAGAATATAGCTGTCAGTATTCCCAACGGAACAGTAAGGGTTTCTCCCGGAAATCTAATGGATGTTCCCGGCGTTATCCTTGCCGGACGGATTGGGTATAATGGAGAGGTCGAATACCAATATGGGCGTAAAGGACGGGATAGTCTTAGCCCTTCTTATGCTTTCGGCGTAGGTATTAATGGGAATGACTATGAGATAATACACAACTTGGGGCATTCTAATTATACTATACAGGTAACTCCTTATCGGCCGAATAGTTCAGAGAATAATGTGACACCGATTGTCAGCTATTTGAATGGGAATAATTTTGGTGTATTCTTTAATGACGCCGACACTGCCAATAAACATGTGAGGTCCGCGTTTTGCTTTACTGTAATAGGAGAGAATACATAATAGTGAACAGTTCTTTTTAATAGGTAGAGGAATAATAAACAAGTAAGGATGAACTTAAATGATTGGCTAACTATAATTGGCGCATTAGGAGGTTTGGAGGCTATAAAGTGGACTGTTAATTTCTTTGTTAACCATAAGACGAATACTCGAAAAGAAAATGCTTCGGCAGATGGGGTGGAAATGCAGAATCTTCTTATCGTTATTAATACGTTGAAAGATGAAATAGCACGCGTTATGTCTGAAAAAATAAAAAGAGATGAGAAAGTGGACTATTTGTATATAGAGCTTAGGAAATCAGAAGAAAAGGCTCTTAAAGTGACTAGTGAAAAGCATGAATTAGAAATGTGTCTTAAAGAGGCTGAGATGAAAAAATGTAATGTACATGGATGCGTTGACCGTGTACCACCTTCTGATTATTGAGTCCTATAAAATACTTATTGATAACTCTGTTATGTTTTTTCATAACAAATAAAAGAAAAATGTATGAATAAAATTGATTCAATTATTATTCACTGTTCGGCCACACGTGCCGGACTGGATTTACGGGCAAAGGACATTGACCGTATGCACAGACAAAGAGGGTTCGCCCGGATCGGTTATAACTTCGTAATTGGTCTTGACGGTACTGTAGAGAATGGACGCCCACTCTCTGTTGATGGAGCACACTGCAATACGAAAGGATTCTCCGGGGTGTCATACAACAAACATAGTATTGGTATTTGCTACATTGGTGGGCTCAATGTGAATGGACATCCGGCAGATACCCGGACAGAAGCGCAGAAGAACTCTCTTCGTGATCTGGTTGCAAAGTTGTGTAAGGAATATGATATCATTGAGTTGCTTGGACATCGCGATACTTCTCCTGATCTTGATGACAGTGGTGAAGTTGAACCGGGAGAATATATCAAAAGCTGCCCGTGCTTCGATGTGCGAAGCGAGTTTAATAACTTTTTGCGTAACACAATTGTGAAACCATGAAACGGTTTATTTACATACTGACCATGCTCCTATCCATCGGGGCATGGTTGGTATCTTGCAGTAGTATTAAATATGTTCCGATAGAAACGGTTAAGATAAATACAGAATATCGCGATCGTTGGTTACGTGATTCTATCCACGTACATGATAGTATTTTTATGTCTATGAAAGGGGATACTGTTTTTCGTGACCGTTGGCATGTTGAATATAGAAATAAACTTGTATATGATACGACTTATATCAATCGGACGGATAGTATTTGTGTACCTTATCCCATTGAGAAGCAGTTATCTCGTTGGGAGTCTATTAAAATGGAGCTTGGAGGATGGGCCTTTGGTATTGTAATCGGACTTGCTTTGATTATGGTTGGTTGGCTGATATATCGGCTGAGGCGGTAGTATAAATGACTTTTCTCAAAGCTTTATATTTAGGAGAAACCGATAAAAAAAGTCTGTTTCCTAAGAAAGAAATAGAAGTATTATAAAAGTACGTATTTAACTGTGTGTTAATTAGTATTCTTTATATACCAAAAGTACGTACTTTTATAGGCATAAAGTACGTACTTTTGTAAGCTTAACAATGGTAGTTAAGAGACTCTGTTAATAATGTTAATTTGAAATGCTGTTATTAAAGAAGGGTTGCAGCAATGAACCCCCTAATTTTATAACATCATTGAAAATTCAATTCTGCACCCTAACGCATTCATGATACGATAAAAGGTTGATACTCTAGGTTCTGTTTGCCCTTTTTCTACGCGTGAAATATATGAGCGATCAGAGCCTATTCTTCGAGCAAGTTCAGCTTGGCTTATTTGGGCCTTTTTTCGGGCATCCTCAATTATTTGTCCAGTATAAAAGGCATAAGCCTTTTCTTCTGCCTCCGTACGCTGTGCCGTTCCTTTTGCGCCAAATTTCGCATCAAGCACAGCATCATAATCTACTATTTGATGATTATTTGTCTGCATAATATGCCTCCTTTATTTTTATTGCTTTTTCTATTTCACTATCGGGAGTTTTCTGTGTTTTTTTCTAAAAACCATTAAATAAAACGACTATATTACCGTCATCAAAGATGAAAAACACACGGTAAATATTACCATTATATTCTGTCCGTAATTCAAATATACCCTCTCTAACTATCTTCACAAACTTAGCTGATAGTCTTTCTTGAGTTTTGAGGAGAAGCAATCCATATTGTACCTTATCCTGCTCTTTTTCAGTCAAGGTTTCCATAAATGCTTCAAAATACCCTCCGTATGTTCGTATTTTACGTTCAATTTCCATAACACAAAGATACAGAATGTTGTTCAATTATACAACAAATAAAAGCGCTTATTTTCATAAAATCATTTTTCCGTTAGGTCAGTTAACGGAAGTGGCCGTCTTTCTAATCATCAATAGATGGGTTAGCAGGCGATTCATTCTATCATCACACGATACTTGTTAACGGTTGCTCCCATACCCTCTACAAATCCGATTTTAGTACGATCACCGCCCACATTGAATTTAACGTGTTGATCATAATAGAGTGTGGCACAATCCCCGTTATTTTCTTTCAGTTGGCGATACTCATTCCATGAGTGATCGTATTTTTCGAGTGCGAGTTTAATTGCTGTTTTATCATATACACCTGTTTGCTCACCCTGATATCCTTTAAGCATGACAATCCAGCCTTGTTCCATAATTCTGTGAAGCCAGAGTCCATATAGAGAAGAGGTTTTGATATACTGTTCGATGGCTTTGTCGTTGCATTGTATCTTTTCGGATAATTCTACTATATCCTCCCAGAGTGCTACGGAAAGTTTCATTTCGTACAATGACTCGTCGACTATGTTTTTCTTTAAGATTTCATCGAAGATTCTCTTTAGCTGGTTGATTCCTCCTAAATAATGGTCGCGTGTCCAGGTCACATTGACGGAGTGCAGGAGTGAACCTCTTCCCCGGATAATAGCATCGGGGGTCAGCATACACAGACGGCGGAAGAATGGGAGAGTCTCTTGGGATATGCCAATTTTCAGTGCATATTCATTGAAAATATCTTCTTCTGTGCGGTTAGGATTCAGGGCCCATTGGCTCATCACGTAGGTATTGAGGTCACACCAAAGTTCATTAGAGATGTAAGGACCGTACCAGCCTCCACCTCTCGACCAGGTCCATACGCCATAGAACAATGGATTATCTTTCACATCGTTCAGGCAACGGGGAGAAGCATCCTGCTTTGTCTCTTCAAAACCATTGATTACGGCATTTGCCACATAGTTCGGATAAGCTCCTTTTCCTTCATACTCACGCTGGCATTGTACCTCCACTACTTGTTTGTGTTTACCCAATGTGATCGTTTTGTTGAAATGGAAAGTCCGGAAGTAGTCTCCATTGGTGTGTTTGATAGCCATATAGAGATTGGGATGTGGTTCTACTTGTTCGGTAACGGCTAAGTAATAATCCGGGCGGACATGGAAGAAACCAAAATCCCACGTACGGTATATAATCTTCTTATTTCTTTTTACACATACCTCTTCTCTGAGCAGATTCATTAGCCGGGCATGTATCTCAATACTTTTATCATATCTGTTTTTATAGTCTACCGGGCCGTTTCCTATGTGATACGGAATGTTGTGGGTATAAGTCTCTCCGGTACGGATCACCAATCCGTCCATCTCCGGGAAACGCTCGAATAATTCTTTCAGCATGATCCGGTGAATCTCCCAGGTTTTGGGCTTCTCGAAAGATATTTTTCCATCCTCGTCACAAATCTCGTCTTTATAGAGCTCAACTAACTTTTGGGGTAATACAATGATATCAGTGAAATAGAACGCTTGTAAACCGTTCTCGTGACACGCTTTGATCTGTGTTCTGATTTCTTTTGTCAGTGTTTCGATCCATGCTTTTTCTTCTGATCCTTTCGGAAAAATACGCTTGTCGAATTTTGAGAAACTGACGGCACATTGCGGGAATTTAAACTCATTGATGACCATGCCATTCATGCCAAAAGAGGCTAACTTCTCTGGCATGCGGAAAACACTCTGTGTCATGGCATCTCCGGGATTGTGATGTACCATGTCCATTACCAGATATCCCTCTTTTTGAATTTGTTGTGCCAGGATAGGCAGAAACATACAGAGTCCTATCCCTCCTAATATCCACTTCTTCATAATTTTGATTTGTATTTATATTAATTGTGTCTTATTCTGTTGTAACGTAAGGCATTGCATCGGCACCGGATGCCCATTGCTTGTTGGGAGTATTTCCCATGACGAAAGATAGAGTACCCCCTTTCAGTATGTCTTCATGCAGGATATAGCATTTGTTGTAAGGCTGTCCGTTCAAGGTTGCCGACTGGATATAGATGTTTTCCTCTGTATATCCTTTGGCCTCTACCTTGAATTTTTTTCCATTCTCCAGCGTGATGATACTCTCTTCGAAGCCCGGACTGCCAATGACGTAATAAGGCATACCGGGACATACCGGATAAAATCCAACCATACTGAACACTAACCATGCGGACATTTGTCCGGCATCGTCGTTACCGCTCAGGCCATCGGGCGTAGGATAATATTCTCTATTCAATATGTTGTGTACCCATTTTTGAGTTTTCCAGGCTTCACCAGCTAAAGCAAAAAGGTAGGGAATATGATGTCCCGGCTCATTGCCGTGCCAGTAGTAATCTTTTTCAAAGAAGGTGTCGAGATGTGTCCGGAAACGTTCTTTGCCGATATGTTTCATCAGTCCGTTTACATCATGGGGAACATACCATGTGTAATGGTAAGGTGTTCCTTCGCATATATAATCTACAAATTTATCGAACTCAAAAGGTTCGATCCATTCTCCGTTTGCATAACGTCCGCGTGCATAGCCGGTTTCCGGATCGATCACGTTTTTATAGTTCATGGCCCTTTTTACCAATGTTCGGTAGTCATCTGTTTTTCCTAATTTCCTGGCTACTTGTGCCAGGACGAAGTCATCATAGGCATATTCCAGTGTTCTGGATACTTGTTCTCTTTTATGGAATGCATCCCATACATTGTCTTCCAATGGGATATAGTTGTATTGAAGATAGGATTCTAAACCCCGGCGCCCTTTACCTTCTACATAACTTTTCCGGTCTGTATTGATTTCAAATGCATTTTTGCGCATAAGCCGGTAGGCTTCCTCATAGTCGAATCCCGGAACCTCTTTCAGAATGGCATCCCCCATCATAGCTATTCCGTGATCGCCGATCATGGCTGCCGTATAATTATTCCATAGCGGAAAGATAGGCAGCCACCCGCCTTGTTGCCCTTTTACAATGAAAGATTTAGAAAAGTCTCCTGTGAGAGACGGGCTAAGAATGGAGTAGAGAGGTAATACGGCTCTGTAGATATCCCACATGGAGAAATCGCAATAATAGGTGAAATCTTTGGCTTGATGGATGGTGTAATTTTCGGAGAAACCGGGATAATAACCTTCCACATCACTGAAAGTACGGGGCAGCATACGGGCATTGTAAAGAGCGGTATAAAATTGAGTCTTTTTCTTCTCATCGCTACTTTTTACAGCTATCTGGCTCAGTGCTTTCTCCCAATTGGCTGCCGATTGTTTCTTTACTTTCTCGAAGTTCCATCCGGGAATCTCTGCTTCCAGATTTTTACGGGCATTTTCAATACTGGTGAAAGAGGTGCCTACTTTTACCTGTATGCTGTTCCCTTTTTCAGGAGCGAGTTTAATCCAGGCCCCTACCCTGTTTTTGTTCCCTTTTATTTCTGTTTCTCCCGTTGTAATTTCACTGTCTTTCCATGTTCCGAAGGAGTCGAAGTCTTCTTCAAACCGGATGACGAAATAGCCGCTGAATCCGGCACTCTTTCCACTTCCTTGATAGATTCTGTAGGCGGGATTATAGCCTGTTACTTCCCTGCTCTTTGCATCAATTTTTAAATACCCCTGTTGCTTGTCACTATTGGGTTCTATAATGATATAACGATCTTTATCCGATTGAAAACTAAAACGCATGATTCCTGCATGAGACAAACCTGTAAGTTCGGCATGAATCAGGTAATCTTTCAGCATCACCTGATAATAGTAAGGCTTTGCCGTTTCTTCATCATGGCTAAATTGGGAAGCGCGCTCTCTGGCATTTGTTTTTAATTCACCGGTGACAGGCATTATTGTTACGCTGCCATAATCCTGTGTACATGAGCCACTGATCCAATGGCTGGCACGGAATCCTTGTATTTCGTCGTGGTAATAGTAATAAGGGGGATTACATTTATGTTCTCCTTCCAGTGTTTGTGGTACCCAGTTGGTCATTCCGTTGGGTACACCGACTGCCGGCATGGTTTGCCCTTTCTCTTCTGAGGGTGCTTTGTCACCTCGTGCATGTCTTTGTATGTCTGTACCAATGACGGGGTTAACGTAGTCTGCATATTTCTCATTCCGTGTCATAGAACAGCCGGATAGCAGTAGTGTACATAATAAACTTAAATATAATTTCATACCTAATTTATTTGTTTTCCATTAATGCGAAAGCGCACCACAGTACGGGTGCCTGTCCATGATAATCTCCTGTTTTTTGGGGTCGGTCATAATAGTATTGCCGGTTATTTCTCTTATTGGTGCCCGAACATACCTCTGTTACATCTCCGTCTTCATTGATATAAGAGACCAGTGATAGCCATGCTTTACGGACTGCAGGAGCATATTCCCGGGCTTTCAGCCAGCCTTGTTTTACGCCTGTGATCATGGCGTAGGTAAACATCGCCGTTCCGGAAGTTTCGTTCCAGCAATCGGGAGCGTCTATCAACTGATTCCACATACCGTTTTCTGCCTGATATTGTTTTAAACTTTTCATCATATCGAGATACCCCTGTAGGATACGCGGACGATCCGGGTTGTCTTTGGGCAATACTTTCAACAGTTCAGCCATACCTACCGCCATCCATCCATTGCCTCTTCCCCAAAGGAAAGGGACATCCGGGGCATGATAAAACAGCCCGTTAGGACGTTGCAATTCGTCCAGGTAGACGGCCATTGAACGTGCAGTTCGGTCGATGTATTTCTGGTTACCGGTTGCTTTGTAGGCTTGCGATTGCAAGATGGTTATCATATACATATCGTCTATCCACAAGCGGGTTTGCCAGCTAAGTCCTTTGTCGGTCCATTTTTTTTCTTCAATGGAGGCTTCCGCAGGTAGCTCCCATTGTGTATCGGCATAAGAAATTCCCAAATCCAGGTATTGCATCTTTTTTGTTATCAGATAGAATTCCAGAGGAAGACATCCGAACATGTTCAAATCGACATGATTTTTGATAGGAAGGAGATCTCTTTCTGCTGTACACAAATAGTCAAAACGTTCTTGTAACTGCCTGGATAACTCTTTATTCTTGCTTTCGCTGGCAAAACGCACTGCTCCGTACCAGGTACATACTTCGGCATAATGTATCCATTTGCCACCATGTAACATGTGTTTACCGGATAAGAAGCGGTTGGCAACCTTGATTCCTACCTCTTCCGGAGTGTAACCTTTGGGAAATTTCTTCAGAATCTTATTTTGCGCCACAGAGGTTGACGCAAAGATAGTAAAGATAATGATATACAGGACTTTTGTCGACATTTACTTTGATATATTGATAACAAATGAATTAATTCAATGAAACGCAGATTAACACAAATTGGTGCAGATTCAGAAAGACGATTCTTCTTTTATCTTCTATTTATTTACTTTGCGGAAATCCGGGTTAATCTGCGTTTCAATCAATCATTGCTTTGGCATACTTTTTTATAATTATTCTTTATACGCTCCCCAGAATTTAAGTTCACTTAGCTGAATCTGGGCACTGGGTTCCCTGCATTCACGAATCACAAAACGAATGTAGCGGAAAGGTTCATTAGCGTATTGCGGGTCCATTTCCACTTCGAATCCGGCTTTTACAAATTCGATGTCTTCATTGGTTAGCGCATTGGGGTCTGTAGTTCCTGAAGGCAGGGTTAGTTTGAAGTCTGCCAGTTTCTCCCAATCGTTTTTCCATTCATCGGTACCGTTCACTTCCGGCCACTCTGTCCAGTATTTCAGGTTGTCTTCTTTACTTCCGTCTCCTATCAGACTGAGGGGTTTGGGTTCATTGGTACCCCACACCTCGAAACTGGTAAAGGTTTGTGCAGAGAAGACAGGGGTACGACTTCTCATCCAGTATCTGAGCCGGCTATAAGACGCTTTCTTACCCATATCAAGGGTAAAGTACAGAGGCATTACCGTGTATTCTGCGTTGGGCCATTCTATAAAATCGGATAACTTATTGCCCTTGGTGTGCCACCAGGTAGAATTATTCCAGGTGTTGCCATCATGGATCAGGCGGAACTGACGGTTGGCAGCAGCTTCTTGCCCTACGATATCACCTCTGTAAATACAGGTCTTGTCGTCCCATCCCCATCTCTGCCAGATGTCGCCACTGTTATTACGTCCGACAATTTCTTCTTCAAACAAAGGAGTCAGCACTGTATCCAACGGTACTGAGTAATTTCCCCATTTGTCTCTGATTTCAAAACAGAAATCCTGTTCCGTATTTTCTAATCCCCGGAATGTATATTTACCCGCTTTAGCCTTGCTGTAATAGGCATCGTAGAAAGCCATGTCACCTTTAGCATCTTTTCTATAGAGGGTGATGGATATCTCATCTTCCTGTGCATTTTCCCACAACATATAGACTCCACCGAATGTAGGATTTACTTTAAGCGATTTACGAATCATTTCTACCGGAGGAAGAAGAGGTTTGATTTGTACTTCTACAGGATCAGAATGGTTCATACTTTTGTCTATGGCAAATAACTGTACGCTACGTTCGCTTACATCGGGAAAGCCTTCCAATGAAATTGTGTTATTGAATGCAGACGAGTATGCCTCTTTCAGGTCTTCTCCTTTTTTATAGTAATAGACTGCTTTTACAGCCAGAAGATCGGGATCGTCGGGCAGTTTATAGGTGATTCGTGCACCACCGTTTATGTTTTCTACTACTACGTCTGTGACACTTTTGGGAGGAATATTGTCTTTTTCGTCCTGCCAATCTTTCACTTCCGAACAGCTCCACATCAGGGAAACTGTTAACAATATGTATGCGATATAATTTCTTTTCATTTTGTTCTGTTATTGAACTGTTATTAATCTAATTGCAATTACCAGTCTAAGTTTTGTACCAGGTTTTTGTTTCTTAATAAAACACTTTGCTTAATAGGCCACAGGTAATCCTTCTTTGCATATTTTAATTGATAGACAGTCTTCACCTGGTAGAAATCTTGTGCTGTTTCTCCCATGATATTCAGGCCACGGATGGGTTTGTTGAGGTATGTTTCTGCCAGTTTCCATCGCTTCAGATCCCAGAAACGTACTCCTTCAAAAGCCAACTCATTCATACGCTCTCTGCGTATAATTTCTCTCATGCCTTCTTTGTTTTCCGGTTTGTCCGGAGTCAGTGAATGTTTCTGCCAGCTTTTTACCACGCCTTCCAATCCGGTTCTTGCTCTCACTTTATCGATGTATTCGTATACTTCCTGATCCGGGGTTGCTTTCCATTCATTCAATGCTTCAGCATACATTAAGTAAAGATCGGCCAGGCGTATAATGGGGAAAGCGTATCTGTGTTGGGTAAACTGGTCGCTGTTATCAGGTACGGACGATAAGTAATGGATCATTTTCTTGCATAGGTAGCCGGTGCTGGAATGTCTGTCTGAAGGGGTATTACCTCCACCGATATTCCCAAACTTCAGTTGAGTAACCCAAAGGTTATCATCTGTCGTGGTTCGGCTGTTACCATAGAATGTGCCGCCATCGAAAATGATTGAACCATAGAAACGGGCTTCTCTTTTGAAATGAAGATTGATTGTCTCAAATCCTTCCTGGATATACAGCTTATCACTGGCGGATGCTGTTTTTATTCCCATTGGATCTATTCCTACCCAGTCTTTATCTTCTTCGATAGGTACTCCGTTTTCTGTATAAAACTGTTCGACTATTCTCAAAGGAGGAGCATAGCATTTTCGTAAACCGCCTGTACCTTGTCCGCTCATGAAGATGGGATGGCAGGCACGTTGCAGGTTGTCTGTATTTGAGTTGGAATCGCCCCAGATGATTTCTTTGTTCCATCTTTCTGTGGCAGCTCCTCTCACTTGCATGGCTAAGATGGTTTTCTCATTCAGTTTGCTTGCATAGTTTGTCTGCTTGAAGTCAAATAAATCATGACCGGCTTCATGTGCTACATCAATGGCGGTTTTGAGTGCATCTGCGGCTGTTTTCCACTTGTCTGCACTGTAACTTTGCGGGAAAAGATGAATTCCTCTGTTGTCGGTAATGTCCGCATAGTCGGGATTGCCATTGAAGAGCGGACTGGCAGCTAACGTAAGGAGTTGTGCTTTTACAGCCAGTGCCATCGGTTGGGTAGGTCTTCCCAGGTCATTCATCAGATCTTCTATCTGTAGCGGTAGATCACTGGCAGCTTCGTCCAGTAAGGATGCGATATAGCTCACTACTTCGTCTACCGGTTCCCGGTATCTTTGTACTTCTTCGGATGTGGAACTGATAGGCAGGTTTTCTTTAATTAATGGGATAGGTCCATACATGCGGAAGAGCCAGAAATGATAGAATGCTTTTAAGAATTTTACTTCTGCAACCCATCTGGTCCGTTCTTCTTCTGTCAGATCATAAGGTTTGTGGATGTTTTCAAGAAAGATATTGCAATCGCTCAATGCTGTGAATATTGCTTTACCTCCTTTCAGATCATCGCCATTCTGTTTGCTGCCCCAATAGTTTGCCAAAGGAGCATTGGTACCCTGGTCACCACGGGCAATGTACCAAAGGCGAGGGCTCATGCCGGTTACAGGATCAATATACCATACTTCGTCTCCACCAAGAAGTGCCGGATTGGAACCGGCATCGGCAAATGAAGGGAGGAAGGAAAAGCAGCCATAAAGGAATCCTTCTGCTTCGTGCCGGTTTTTGAATGCATGATCTACTGTGGGGATATTGTCCGGAACTACATTTAAATATTCCTGACAGGATGCCAATGAAATGCAGAGTATCAGGATAAAGGTTTTAAAAATCGTCAGATATGTTTTCATAATGTATGTGTTTTTAGAATGAAAGATTAAGTCCTAAGTTAATAACGCGCTGGATAGGATAGCCTAACCCATTACCACCCATTTCTACATCCCAAAGTTTGAACTTACTGAATAATAGCAAGTTGGTACCGCTTGCATAGAAGCGGCAGGTAGTCAGCCTCATCTTGTTCGTAAAACTCTTGGGAAGTGTATAACCTATTTCCGCACTTTTAAAGCGAAGAAAACTACCGTCCTGCATAAATTGAGTACTGCGTTGGTTGTTGTTGGCAATAAGCGTGTTTGATAACCTTGGCCAGTATGCTTTGGGGTTCTGGGAGGTCAATGACCAATGATCGTCTGCAATGAATTTGGCCAATCCGGTTTCAATCACTCTTCCGTTGGCAGTGGACTGGTTGAATGGAGACATTTTATCAGCGTCTATCCAGAATGAGGAGCGGGCGGAGCCTTGAAAGAATACGGAGAGGTCGAAGTTCTTATATCCGAAGGAAAGTCCGAATCCGTAGTTGATTTCCGGTGTGGTAGGATACCCGATGGGTACCATATCTATTTCATTGATAACACCGTCATTGTTGATGTCTTTGTATTTGATGTCGCCTGCCAGATATTCACCGAAATCCTGCCGGGGAGAGTTCTGTACATCTGCATCATCAATGAAAAGTCTTTCGGCCACATATCCCCATTTTTGTGAGATAGGCATACCTATTTTGGATTTCCAGGGAATGGCACTATAATCAGGTTCTTCATAGAAGCGGTAGGTAGATTTGGCATATGTAAAGTTGGCTCGTCCTACCATCCACAAGTCTTTATGGAAAGAGTGGTTGTAATCAATTGATATATCGATACCTTTGCCATTCGCTTCTCCCACATTTACATCCGGAGTAGCCCATAATCCCATTGAAGTGGATATATCTTCTCTGGACTGGAGAATGTTGGTACGGCGTTCTTTGAAAAAGTCTGCCATAATATCTACCTTTCCGTCAAACAGTCCGAGCTCAACACCGAGGTTTGTTTTGTAAGCTATTTCCCATCCGATCTCGGAGTTGGGATAATTACTGATTTTTACGCCTTTACGGGTTCTTCCGTTAAATTCGTATCCGGTACTGAAGCTATCTCCGCCACCTATGGTTACTTGTGAAAGATAGAAGAAACGCTGGCTCTCCTTTCCGATTTCGTCATTACCTACCAGACCGTATGTGGCACGTAATTTGAGTTTGGATACAACTTTTTTCAGATTTTCTGTCCAGAAGTCTTCATTGGAGATAGACCATCCAAGTCCGAATGAAGGAAAAAATCCCCAGCGGTGGCCCTTGTCAAACTTCTCCGAGCCATTATATCCAAAGTTGAACTCTGCCATGTAACGGGAGTCGTATGCGTAGGTAAAACGTCCTGATAATCCCAGGTTTCTTTTTTGTAAAGACTCGGAAAGAGTAGAAGCATTACCTGTCAGCGAGTTACGCGCAATGGCTACTAACATACCACTTACTGCATTCTTTTTAAAATCGCGATTGTAAGCAAGAGAAGCTTCTCCATAGAATGAACTGATAACCGTTTTACTTCCCGGATTATAGCTGATAAATTCTTCACCAGTGTCCGGATTTAGTTCTGTCAGGGTATAACTATCTGTGAGTCTGTCATAGGTTGATTCATAGTAGAACGGGCTGTATGCTCTTGTCACATCAAAACCGGAAGTACGGATTGTATTACCCAACAAGCGTCCTGTCAACCCTTTTACCCATTTTCCAAAATCCTGTTTCAATTCCATCTGGGCCATCATTACTGTTTTGCTTTCCTGCTTGTAACCCTTTACCATTTCGGCATAGGGATTCATATATTGCACACCCTCATTACCACCAAACAGGATATGTGTAGTACCGGCATAGGTTTTATCCGGTTCGTAATAAGCAGGAAAACGTACGGGGCTTACATTCAGAATATTCCTGTACATTTCGCTACCTCCTCTGATAGGACCCGAATAATCATCGAAAGTACCATGTACACGAACGATTGCTTCTGTCGTTTTAGTCAGATTGATGTTTATATTAGAACGGATCAGATACTTTTTCAGATTAATATTATTGTTAAAGTTGTTGCGCTTGTCTACTTTCAGAATACCATTGTCCTGAGAAAAAGAACCTGCAATGTAATATCTGGCTACTTTACCACCTCCCGAAATATTCAGATTGGCTCTTTGATTGATGGCTACATCTTTAGTTAACATCTTCATCCAGTCTACTGCCGGATAAGCATACTCATTTGTTCCGCGGATGGTATTATCGATTTTGCTGTTTGAGTAAGGTACCGGAGCCAGGGGATTCCGGGCGGTTACCGCTTCATTGGCAAGCCGCATATAAGTGATGGGGTCTGCCATCTCTATTTTCTTGGTGGGTGACGAAAAGGAATTTTCCACACGGAAGGAGACCTTTATTTTACCTTCTTTCCCCTCTTTGGTGGTCACAAGGATTACGCCGTTTGCTCCACGGGCGCCGTAAAGGGCCGTTGCCGTAGCATCTTTTAGAATGGAAAAGCTTTGGATATCATCCGGATGCAAACGTGATAGATCATTGGAAGACACCTCCACATTATCAATTAGGATAAGAGGGTCTACTTTTCCCGCACCAAAAGAGGTTACACCACGGATAAAGAACTCTGCATTATCCTGTCCCGGTTCACCGCTCGTCTGATAAGAAATGACTCCGGCTATACGTCCTGAAAGGGCTGTTGTCAGGTTACTGGAGGGAACTCTCAGGTCTTTGACATGTACTGTCTGGATGGAGGAAATTACACTCTCCTTTTTTTGCTTTCCAAAAGCAACGATTGTTACTTCTTCCAGCATATCTTCCTTTTCTTTCAGTGTTACATTGATAATCTTTTTATCTCCGACAGCAATTGTCTGGCTCGCCATTCCAAGATAAGAAAAAGTTAGTTTCTCATTCTTATTTACGTCGATAGTGTAAGTACCGTCAATATCTGTAATAGCTCCCCTGGGAGTACCTTCTACTACAACGGTAGCACCGGGTAACTTTTCGCCGTTTATATCTGTTACCACTCCTTTCACGGTTACCTTTTGTTGAGTGACGGCCGGAATACCCGGAGAAGCAGTTTTTTCTTTCTTGATGATAAAGATTTGTTTATCGTTTATCAGATAAGATTTGTTGGTTTTTGCCAAAACTTTGTCAAGAACTTTGTCTACTGTCTGGTTCTTGACTTTTAAGGATACTTTTCTATTGGAATCTATGTCTTCTTCTAAGTAGAAAATTACAAATTCACTATTTCTTTCTATTTCTCTGAATACTTCTTTTAAAGTCGTGTTTTCAACATCTATAGAAATATGTGTTGCCTGAGCATAGCTACTGTTTGCAAATGAGTCGATGATTATGCACGTAGTGGCTACGAAAGTTATAAGACCGATTTTCATAAATTTATTTAATTGGCATCTGTTTTTACCAATTATACATATGTTTTTCATACATTTACAATGATTTTTGTTTGAATAAAATTGGACTGGTTGCAGTCAGTCCAGTTATTAGAAATCTACAGCCGGATGATATTGCAGTATCGTCCGGTTTTTTTTAGGGTTATTGTGCTTTTCTAAGTTATCATAAATTTACTTTTTTAGGGTTTAACATCTACAAATATTTCATCACTCTTGGGAGTAAAGGTTATTGGTGCTACAGCTTCCAGACCTTTTAGCAGTTTAAATATATCATCTTTTAAATAGAGTGTTCCCGATCCGTGAAGTTTTTCAACTCCTTTCGTCCATACTATTTTCCGACCGTAATATTTGGACAGTTTGTTTAATATGGCAGAAAACTCTTCGTTATCAAACATGTAAGTACCATAACGCCAGGAGGTGTAATTTTCGGTGTTGACTTTACTTTGAGAAATCCTACCGGATTCAAAGCAAAGCATATCACTTGGAGCGAGTGTTGCTTCCAGATTATTTTTGGTATGAATGTTTACTTTTCCGCTGACAAGTACTACTGCCGTATTACTGTCTCCTTCATAAGCAGATATATTGAAGCTTGTTCCCAATACATTTACATCCAGTTGATTCGTTTTTACTATAAATGGTCTTTTCTTGTCCGGTGATACTTCCAGATATACTTCTCCTTCTACAAAAATTTCCCGCTTATCGTCTTCAAAAATCTCCGGATAGACTATACGACTATTGGCGCTTACCCATATATTGGTTCCGTCTGAAAGTGCCAAAAATGAGCGTTTGCATGGTGGTACAATTAACTGATTGAATTTCGATGGCTTTTTTTCCGGCTTGTCATTTTCTTTAGTAGCCACTTTCTCGGAATTGATAGAAAGCGTACCTTTTTCATCATACTGAATGACGGATTCTTCTCCCTGAATAGTCATCTCGTTATTGTCACTTCGTATGAGTTGTACTTCTGAGGGGAGTTGGGTGGGCTTTGCTACTTCTTCAATGGCCATTAAATTATCATTTGAGTAGAAATCACTGTAGTAGGCCCAGCCAAATATACAGAATAATGCAATACTTGCTGCTGCCGATACAGTGATCCATAAATGCTTTTTGCTCTTTTCCTTTTTAGTAACCTCAATGCTTTGATTAATTCTGTTTAGTAATTCATCCTGTGCATCTGCTGAAATTTCTTTTTTTCGGAAAGGTATTCTGCAAATAATTTCCTGTGCCCGGTCGATTTCAGAAGCTAATGCCTCGTCATTCTCTATGAGAGTATTCCAGAAACGGATACTTTCATCCGTTGGAGTGAGCTGTGATTCCAGGAAAAAATCATCCTGTAGTAGTTCTTTATATGTGCAGCCTTTATAATTCATGTATGCTTTAATCCTTTCTTGTGTTTACGGTAACATACAGAATACAATTGGTGGAGGAAAACATACTCACCCTAAGTGATTTTTTTTATAAAAATTGGGAAAGTGGTTGTATGGAAATAGGTTATACCGATTCTATTGCTTTGTATAACAATGAGATAGATAGAGGAAGAGGTAGTCGGCTTTCGCGCATTTTTCTTAATGAGCGCTGAATGAGATTTTGTACGGACTGAGTATTCATCTGCATCAGGACGCCTATCTCTTCCATAGAGAGTTCTTCTATGAAGCGATGATAAATGACTTCGCGCTGCCGGTCCGTCAGTTGGTTCATTAGTTGCAGGATTACTTTTCTTGTTGATTCCTGTTCCAGACTTGACAACGCTTTGTTTTCATCTGAATGGTCTAATATGTTATATAATTCTTGTTCTCCGAGTTTCTCGAATACCATTTCGCGTTTGAATGTGTTATACAGACTATTTTTGAGAGCGGTGAAAAGATAGAATTTGATATTAACTTCTTTCTTCAATTGTGTACGATTCTTATATATGCGGACGAAAACATCATGTATAGCATCTTTTACAATATCTTCGTCTTGAGTGAATTGAATGCCATAACGAAAAAGAACCCCGACATACTTTTTGTAAATCAGTTCGAAACATTTATCATCTCCGTTTATGAAATCAATCCAAAGATGATTTTCTTGCCTGTTAAGGGGTGAAAAAGGGGTTTCCTGTTCTTTATTTATATGCATTGGTTTTTACTCTCCAACACAAATATAGTAATTTTTGCATTATAAATGATTTTTTTTCTGTCTTCTATGCAAAATAGCTGTTTGATACCGCCGCTATTTATAGTGTTCTTTTATCATTTTCTGTACTAATTCTGGGTTGTTGGTAGTAATATAGTCGGCACCATTGTCGATGCACCATTGAATGCCTTCAGGATCACTAACTGTCCAGATGTTAACTTCAAGCCCTAAATTATGAAGTTGTTTTATCCATTCGGGATTTTTCTTGAATACATTGATGTGATAGTCGGCTCCCGTTCCACCAATGCTTTTTAGTACATCCGGAGCTACTCCATTCAGATAAAGAATCGACCGTCGGGTTTGTTTTACAAGCTCATCAAAAGCATTTCTGGAGAATGTAATGTAGGATGTTCTCTCTTCCAAACCTTTTTCTTGTACCATGGTGAGTACCATTTTGACGGCTTCTGCCTCGTGCTCTTTATTTTTGTGAGGCTTTATTTCTAATACAAGATCTATTGTAAGGAGTTTTGCGACATCGAGAAATTGACTTAATGAAGGCAAAAATTCTCCGTTTTTTAACTTTTGACTGAGGATTGTATCAGAGGAAGTGGTTTCTATTTCATAACCATTTATAACGTCGTCATGATTTACTATAAGTTGTTTATCGGCCGTTAACCATACATCAAATTCACATGCATCGCATTTAATAGAATCAGCTTTGATTAACGCTCTGATAGAGTTTTGTGCTGAACCTTCGGTATCCCAGTGTCCACGGTGGGCGACGACCTTTGGCTGGGCATTTGTATTTGTAATACCAATTGTAAGAAGTCCTGTTAAGTAAATCAATGTTAGTTTCCTTTTCATATATTCTAAAATTTGGGATTATTTTTTTAATGAGATAATTACACTCCCCGGTGAGTTGCAAGAAAGATAAATAAAACCGTTTTTCCTTTTGATTTTGGAATCAGAGGAATTTTCTATACTATTTATTTTCTTGTATGCTGTACTGTCCGGGAAAGGAATGGTAAAATTCCCTTTTATATTATTGCTGAAGAAGATAGCTCTTTTTCCATCAATAAATCCGTCATAGGCGAATGAGGATTCATTGTCGAGTAGTGGTGTCGTAATCCAGGTATAAACTCCACTCCATGAATCGTAGTCACCGGCAGTACGTGGTACGTTTCCTATCAGTTTATGATAGCATTTGGTCCATGAATTACCTATGAAAATAACATCATCATCAGGAAGTTCATTGTGTGTTCCCAAACTGCGATTGAGGAGAAAGGAGGCTTGAAAGTAAAAATCTCCCTTCTCAATATATCGGTTGAACCGGGGGAAATCTTTTTTCTTGAACCTGCTTACTTTCTTTATATCAGTCCAATACGCATATTCACCTGAAGGAGTAAGAAGTTGTTTTTCGTTTTTAAACATAGATTGCATCCCATAATATTTTTCTATTATAACCGGGATTCTATTGGTATAATCATGGGATAAATCTACCTGGATACTATTACCGTTTACTGTGTAGTTTACATTTTCAGTGCACAGCGTATCGGTGAAGTATATCTGATTATCTCTTTCTTTTGCACTGAGCGGGTTAATAATGTAATTTTTTACTTCAATTTTAATTGTATGTGCTTTGAGCGTAGTATCAGTAGTGATACTACGCCCATCAGCATACAATTTGATAGAAAATGTTTCGGCTGTTTGGGTTTTTTCATCCAGGAACAGATGGTTACCGCCACACCAACCGCCTTCCAGAATGTTAAATGGACCTATATTATCGCTATAGGTTTCATTTACTATTTGAGTATTAGTGGAATCGGAAGTAATGGAAACACGGTAAAATGTAAATAAGTCATTGGCCATGCATTTTTTGAACCAGTAGTTTATTACATGACGGTCATCGATCATAGAAGATATATATACATTTTCCCCTGTCTTTGTTATTATGCTCAGTTTGTTTTGAGAATAAGACGATAGGGAAATAAACATACATATAATTAATATAATCCGGTCCATCTATTTGGTTAATGCTTTCATATTTCTACGGGCAGTAATATGACGTGCCAGGCGATCCATAATCTTCTTATCCTCCGGAGAAGTAGAATTATACATGTCAATAAATCCTTTACTTCCGGTGTAATATGCAATGGCAGAGGTCTCAAATACTTTGTGTTTCTCAAATGCCTCGATGTAGGCTAACATTCTGTCATACGAAGAATCCTCACAATCGTAAAGAGCCTTGCTGTCACATTCGAATTCCATAGCCATTCCATTGTTCAAAGCGAGTTCACAAGCTTCGTCCAGTCGGGAGTCAGGGATATCCTTTGTGAAGAAATGGTTCGGCTGTTGATATGCGATATCAAATCCCAAGTCTTTCCACTGTTCGTATCCTTTGGCCTTCCAATAGGGGATCCATACAAACTCTTTTTTCTTTGAGCGGATGTATTGACTTACATATTTAGGAAGATCTTTACAGGTTGCTATATCTTCATCTACCCAGTAGAAACCGGCAAGTTCCAGATTTTTGTATTTAGCTTTTTTAAAACGGGTCATGAGTTGGTCTATATACCATTGGGCTGCTTTAACCTGGTCAGACTGTTGATTAAAATCAAGAGGATTTCCATCGATGCTTCCCCAGTCTTTTTGTTTAGGTAATGGTATAGCAATACCTAAAATGACTTGATGTTTGAAGGATGGTTTTCCGATGTTTTTTTTCTCATTTTCAATGCATTGGTTTAATGCATCCAGCGCTTTCCCTTTTTCAAACAACCTGTCGAGAAGCCATTCCCATTCTATTTTTCGTGCCTGCTTTTTGGCATATCCATAGGCATAATTATGACCTTTACCATCGGCAAACTCGAGGAACAGAAAGCCATCGAATAACCAGTCTTTCGTGCCGTTGGCAAACTGATGAGTGACATACGGGACAAACTGATCAGGAGTCCAGTCGATTCTCTGTACACCTCCCTGGTATATTAATGCAAGATCTCTGATCTTACTGGTTTTATACTTGTTCTTTTGACTATTTTGAGCTTCTATCAGATGTATAGGAGCTACAATGATTAGTATCACTAAGAAATATAAAATCTTTTTCATGTTTGTTCTTTTTATAAATAAGTTTCTATTAGTTTATTATCGTACAATAACTTTTCTGGTTTCTCCGTCAATTTTTACTATATAAACACCTGGTACGCATTGTAGCTTTCTGGTATTTTCACTGACAAGTATTCCATTTATAGTGTATATCTTGATCGATTCGGCGATTCCCTCTATACGTAATTCTCCGATACCCCCTGCCACAATAACATCAGTCTTCGGGTCATTGGTAGTTTCAATACCTACGCTCCGGCTACGCCTTTTTAATATATGATTGGCTATTCTATCAAGAATAAGAGTGTTTTCGATAGAATTTGAACGATACATATCAAGTATACCTTTTGTTCCTGAGTAATAGGCTATTGCCGAATTTTCAAAGACATTATTCTTTTCAAAAGCATTGATATAACTCTCCAGTCTGCTGTAATATGAATCTTCGTTTTCGTATAATACACGACTATCGAACTCTACTTCCAATCCCATATTGAATTTATTTGCAGTATTGCATGCCTGAAGGAGGCGATCATCTGCTATCTCTTTGTCAAAGAAATGATTCGGTTGTAAAAAAGCAGTATCAAATCCTAACTTTCTCCATAAGTTATACCCCTGGGCATTCCAGTATGGAATCCAGTAAAATCGTTTATTCAGTTGGTGGATATAGTCACTTACATCTTTTGGTAAATCTCCGCATTTAGCAGTGCTCTCCTCAAGCCAATAAAACCCTGTTAGTTCGAGATTCTCGTATGCTCCTTCGTTAAATCGTTCTGTGAGTTGGTCAATGTACCATTTTGCAGCTTTTATCTGGTCATTCCGATGTGCAAAGTTTAATACTTCTCCATCAAGGCTTCCCCAATCGGTTTGATCAGTAATAGGCGATACTACCCCTAATACTATTTTGTGTTTAAACTGAGGTTCTCCGATAATCGTTTTATAATGTTCGATACACGAATTCAATGCATCGAGGGATTTACCTTTTTCAAAGATTCTGTTGAGTAACCATTCCCAATCACTCTTTCTGGCATTTCGTGCTCCATAATTATACCCGAATGCTATCTGCCAGTTATCTGTAAATTCAAAAAATAAAAAAGAGTCGAAAAACCAGTCCATACGTCCATCGGCAAAAGTATGTATGACATAGGGACGTAGTTCGTCTTCCGTCCATTCGGGGCGATGAGTACCTCCCTGATAGATAAGAGCCATATCTGATATTACATCAGTCTGGTAAGCTGCCAGTGTCGTATTTACTCCGGTAAGGATACTTATTATGACTATAAGTGTTATATATTTTTTTTTAAGTGTTGTGATAAACATTCTTTTCTTTTTATCAGTTATGACTTTTTTCAATAATGGTAGTAATCGTTTTTGTAAACCGGTTATTTAATAGAGAGTTTCATAACGTTTACTTTCTCAACGGGTTTTAGTACATCATTCACTTTCCAAGTTTTATCTTTACGGATACTGAATGGAATGGTAGCCTTAAGGTCATTACTTGAAGAACCGAAAGACAGGAGATATTTCCCTTTTGATGTAAGCCATTGCGAATTGTTTTCATCGAATGAAGCTATATCATAATCGGTAAACTGAAGTTTTATTATTTCACTTTCTCCGGGTTTTAACTCCCGGGTTTTTCCAAAGGCTTTTAATTCTATATCGGGTTTTTGAATGAAGGTTTCAGGAGCAGAAATATAGAGTTGTACCACTTCCTTGCCGGATACATTACCTGTATTGGTCACCTCAATATTTGCGATCCATTTATTATTTTTTCTTTCTATTTTAGGTTTGCTGAAAGAGAAATTGGTATAAGATAGTCCATATCCGAAAGGATAAACAATCGATTGCTTTACTGTATTAAAGTAACGGTAACCCACCCATATATCTTCTTCATAATTGGTATAATCGAAATTTTTGCCACTCTTGGTCTCTCCTACCATTGGAAAGTTTTTAGAAGAAGGAATATCGAAATAATCTGTCGGGAAAGTCATCGGGAGTTTTCCGGAAGGGTTTACTTTCCCACTAATTATATCTGTTATGGCATCTCCACATTCTTGCCCCGGAAACCATGCCAGCAGTATAGCGTCCGGTTTCTCCTTCCAGGAATTCATTTCCATTACGCCGCAGACATTCATTACTACAACTACTTTTTTTCCTAAGGCATGAAATTGGGAGGATACTTTATCGATCATAAATTTTTCTTCGGGAGTAAGATAGAAATCTCCCTCTAACCTTCTGTCGGATTCTTCTCCGGAGCCTCTACCGATAACGATTAGTGCAATATCAGAATTTTTAGCTTCCTGTTCGATGGTATTTTCTGCCTTTGTCAGATCCATTTCGGGAATGACTGTCCTGTTATAAGATAATTTTTCCCAGTCAGTACTTTGGGGGTGTTTATCAAGAAGATCATTCTGGAATTCTACGAATTTTGTATAGATTCCTTTCAATCTGTTGTTGAGTTGATAGCCGCCATTTTCAAGTCCGGTAGATATATCAGTAATATGAGCTTTATTTACATTTGATGAACCTGTACCGCCTGCAATAGACTTGTATGCAGTAGCACCGAACAGAGCAATTTTAGTCCCTTGGGGTATGGGCAGAAAAGAGTTGTCATTTTTCAGTAATACCATTCCTTCGGTGGCTATACTACGCGCTAATTCTGCATTTTCGGAAAGGTTGGGAGCTTCTGTATACTTCCAGTTTTTATAAGAAATAGATTTGAAAATGAGTTCCAATGTATATTTTACACTTTTGTTTAAAGTAGCTTCACTGATCCGGCCACTTTTTACTCCAGCTATTATTTCGTCTATTTGAGATTGTTCTCCCGGCATCATTAAATCTGTTCCACCGTTAAGCTGGTCGGCGGTATCCCTTTTTTTATACCAATCGGTCACTATCAGTCCGTTGTACTTCCACTCGTCGCGAAGAATTGTTTGAAGTAGTTCCGGATTAGCCTGAGTATATTTACCCCCAATTTTGTTATAAGAACCCATTACGGTCCATGGATCGGAGTTTTTTATACAGATTTCGAATCCTTTGAGATAAATTTCGCGTAATGCGCGTTGTGAGATGCGTGCATCGTTATAGAGTTTGCCGGTTTGCTGATTATTGGCTATAAAATGCTTTAGGCTGGTCCCAATGCCTTTGTCCTGAATTCCGTTAATCATGGCTGCTCCCATGATGCCTGAGAGGTAAGGGTCTTCGGAGAAATATTCAAAATTGCGTCCGCAAAGAGGATTGCGCATGATATTGATTCCCGGTGTAAGTACGATATCGACACCATATGCCCTGGCTTCATCGCCTATTGCATTGCCTTCCAGTCGTGCTATGTCTTTATTCCAGGTGGCGGCTAATGCGGTAGTGGAGGGGAAACAGGTGCAATAAGAGGTGTATTTTTTAATTGGATAGGGGGATTTCCCGCTTACCGGGTTTTCTGCCGGGCCTGTAGAGGGGATGCCCAAAGAATCATATATGATGTATTTCCAATTCGATGGAACAGGGGTGATTCGTACACCGACCGGACCATCTGCCAGGTTGATGGAGGGAATGCCTAAAGAATCGATAGGAAAGGTATATCCTGCGGAACCTGCAACCATGTGGCTTAAGCCGTTATCACTACCCGTACATCCTACCAGAAGCCGGGCTTTTTGTTCTAAAGTAAGTTGGTTTATAATCGAATTTATATCTTTAGGTAATGGCTTATTACCGGCCAGTACGTTGCCAAATGAAAAGACGAGAGCGTATAATATAGGTATTATGGCTTTCTTCATGGTGTAGATGGTTTCTTATAGTTAGGTAAATGTGATTGATAAAAAGAGGCTGTAGAAAGAAAATACTACAACCTCTTCTCTCTGTTATCCTGTGTAACTGGTTATGTTAAGAAAATGATATTTGAACGAATGGCATTTACTTAACCATAACTTTAGTTACATTGTTATCTGTTTTAACAATATATGTTCCCGGAATGCACTTAACATTGTGTTCGTTTCGGCTTATAAGGATACCGCCAATGGTATAAACTTCGATAAAAGTCGGTTCACCTTCGATGGTTATTTCACCCTTACCACCGATAATTGTTGCTTTGGGAGCTTCTACTTTTGCAACACCGGTACCACCTTCAACTGTGAATAAATATTTTGCAATGTATCCACTGGGGAAGTATTGATAAATATGAGCCTGGGTTTCGCTGATAGCTTCAGCCGAAAGATGATTTCCGTAGAAAGCGTTGCCGATATACATGGGATTACCATCATCTTTTTGTTCTGAATATTTTGTTGCTATTCTTACCGATTCATCACTCTCTTCAACATCAGAAATAGCTTTCGTAGCCAGTTTTGATACGGTGAAACCATCGGCATTGTTCGAGCCGGAAGGATATACGATGTAATCTTGTCCTCCGAGTTTGAAGATATAGAATCCTGCACATCCGCTGTGGCGGGGTGTTATATAATAAGAGTCGTGCGACCAGTTTCCATCTTCATCCAATGATAACTTTTGGATGGAATTGCAATTCGTCTTATTAAATAACGGACTTAAAATAGACACATTTTTTTTCCTTCCCAAGCTGAGATGATCGTAGTAGTGGCAAAGTTTCCTGCAATTCCGAAGGGGCTTGCATATGTGTAAGTGTATGTGTTGGCCACATCTTGTTTACCGTCTATGATAGGTATTTCAACCAGCTGGGGGTAATAGGTGGTACCCATGTATATGATACCGCCGGTTTCCTTATCAAGTACGTTGCCTTGAACATGTCCCCAGAAGTCGAGACGTCCTCCTGTGATACCGCTTAATGCAATATCTATCGCTGCTGAGCCGTCGGCAGGAATAATTCTCAATTCATTGATATCCTTGTTAAAAGGATCAGGAAATGTACCGATACGTACGAGGATGTTTCCTGCATCATCGAAAGTAATGTTAGTACCTGCTCCGGAAGGAATCTCTTGGATTCTCCCGGTTTCATTCCATACTTCGATTGTCTTGGTTGCCTTGTTTTGAAGATAGAATTTTCCATCTCTACCAAAACCCTGGCGTACGTCCAATGTCAATGGAGCCACATCCGTGTTCATCCATAACAAAGTAAGATTTGAATCCATAGTAGACTTCGCATCTGCAACAGAAGGAGTCAAAGCGAACATGCCGGTTAGCATTAACGCTGCTGTAAGTAATTGTTTTTTCATCACCTTTGAAATTTAAGTTAAACAATAGAACTATTTTTGATTGAATTACTGTATCAGTAATTTGGCTATCTTATTGGATGTTTCACCTGATATTGAAATCATATAAAACCCTGGGCTTAACGATTCGGTCGGTAGTGTTACCGCGGCGTCTTCGCTATTTTCACAATTAAAACTGTTTACCAATTGTCCGGTAGCATTATAAATATTTATTTTTGCGCTTCCGTTGAAATTGATATGGGCTTGCTCTCCTGTTCTTATGGGGTTGGGGTAGATATTTACATCCTTGTCTCCATCGGTTATGGAAGTTATCCCTGTTCCGGAACTTTCTACTGTAACGAGTATTGTTGATGTCAATTCATCTAAAGAGGCTGTTAGTAGTTGAGTACCTGTACCATTACACAGTACCGTACTCCCGTTTTCTTGTACTTTTCCCAATTTCGCACTGCAGGAAAGCATGATTCCTTTTACATTCGTATCAATCAACACACCCTGTGCATTGTAGCCGTATATCACCGGAGAGTAATAACTATTGCGTTCCACTTTTTTAGCGTAGTCGGCAAAGCGAATTTCTGCTATTACCTTGTCCTCGGTGACGGGAGTTGTGATAAACAGTCCGTTTTTGACTGCTCTCAGGCTCCCTTCACTTGGTGTATTGACCACTCCCAATTCTTTGACATATAAAGTAGAGGAACCGCCACCATCGAAATTCAGAGCCTCCGTACATCCCAGATTGAGCATGATTGCAGCCAGGTCTTTTGAAGGTACACCGACCGATACTCCTGTTTGGCGACCATCGACAACCAGCAGTATGGCCTTTGTCCCGTCCGAATTATAGCCTATTGCCGTACGGGGTTCTCGGTTGGCCAGATGATCCAATGCACCTTGCGTTTCAAGGATTTTGCCTCCCTGTAAGAGCATCGGGCATCCGCCGCACATTTCCATGATATCTGTTTTCACTACGTTGTCAAAATAGAGGGTTGGAGTCACTTCAAACTCTTCACCTAATTGCATTTTGGCTAATGTATTTGCTGTAAATCCTGTACCGGATAAGACAAACCCTCCTTCAGGAATCGACATATTACCAACGTCTTTGACCGGTGCAATGGTGACACGCATTTTAGTTGTTCCCTCGGCTTTCAATGGGCCATCGACAGGTACAGCTCCTACTTCTACTCCCGCACCTTTGGTACCTGTAGTACTTCCTTTACGCGAAGTGAATAATATCAGTTCATTATCGCTACGTACTGCATTGACAGCTTTGATAGATGCCTGTCCGGCATTTGGCGAGACTAATTTAAATGTCGTATAGGGGGCACCGGAACAGAATTTCTTATCTTTATCAATACCTATTGCATACCAGCCGGTTCCCTTATAACTCTTATAGAGTTCGCCATCTGCCACAGTTGTACCTACAGGGCCCATACCACCAATGAAATCGGCATTCACCCCGGCAAAATATATATTTTCGGGATCGTTGTGAGATGCCGGCATGTTCGGTACGGTTACGTTACTTGTCAGATTGTCTTTCCCCATTATTAATTTCAGGTTTACATTCGGGTTGGTCATATCGGTGGTTGTATAAAACACACGTAGCTTTACCGGTCCTTCCAGAGCTAAAATTGTTTGGGTAGTTCCGGGACCTATCACTATGTGCGATAAAGTATCCACACGATATTCGACATTTTGCAGTTTCCAGGTATTGGAAGCAAAAGAGCTGAATGTGAGGCAACTCAATAAAAATAATGGTAAAGAATATCTGTTTTTCATGACTCTATAAATTTATTCTTATGCCTTGCAGGGCTTTTACAGTAATCTTTTTATGGTCAGGTAATACTATTACATGATCGACACTGTCCATATTCACGTAATATTGAACTTTCTGACCTTTAGAAGAGAGCCATTCGGAACCGGCAACAACATTCATCTCTCCGAATCCGGGGACATCTATTGACGGATTATCTCCTTCCGGTATGATTTCTTTTATATATCTTCCGCCAACAAAAACATCGTGTTGTTTTTTGCGTAGCGTAGAAAGAGTCTTTAAAAAATTAGCTTCTCTTTTGGCTTCGTCTTTCATTAACAAAGTAGGGTCTACCCATCCTAACTGGGAGCCATACAGAAAGCATTGCATGGTTTGATACAGAAAATCACCACGATTCACTCTGTCGGTAGGAGAATACGTATAGGCCGAAGTGATGAGCCTGTCGGAATAAACCATCGGGAACAAAGGCACAATCTTGCAGCCGTTGTGAGGAGAATTGACCGTAAGCAACAAATCGAACATGTCGATGTAACATTCCGCATTTTCCTCGCTTATAAGTATGTTTCCCGGTTCCAGGTGATGAGTACGGAGAGAGTCCATCAGATGACGGTAAGATTTATGCCAGTAATCACCTCCGCCACAGGCATGTCCATGGTTGGTAGCCCAGCAAGGCTGAGGGGCTGCTGCCGCTATCTGGTCGATATATACTCCGTTTGTTTTCAACTCTTTTTGGATTTTTATTACAAGATCGGTTATGATGTTTTGCCACAGTCCGGATGCGGGACAGGTTACGGTGTTTAATACCTGTGACGTTGGGTAAATTTCGGTATAAAGTGTACCGTCTGGCTTTCTGCACGAGGCAGAAGCCCCGTTCAGAGTTTTATAGCTGTCACTGTCAGGATCCCACAACCGGCCGTTAATGTAGGGAACGGTATGACACCCTCTTTTCCTTACTTCGGCTATCATGTCGGCAAAGCCGGCTTTTGGCGGGAAGTAATCGGGATAATGCGTATCATAAGGATAATGGTGCCAGAAGTACCAGTGAACAAAGGTGTTTTTGCCATACAGGTCGATGGCTTTATTTACGGCACTTCTTACGGTGTCGTTTACTCCTTTTGCTCTAATCCAGATATCGGTATCCAAAAGCCACTGTGGTATATTACGGGATGCCAAAGGTTTACTTCCCCATTCGGTAGTAAAAGTGAAAGGGCGGTACCATTTCGTTGCGGCATCTTGCCAACCGATGTTTGAATATCCGATAACTGTTGACCATGGAACAGTAAATGTTTCGGTTACGTTGTCCGACCAACCTTCGGAAGCTACAATATCTGTTAATAGAGTAACACTCTTTTCACCTACGGCAGCTCTGAAGTCTTTTCCGCAAGCCTCTTTATCTTCGGTAGCGTAATAGACTGAACCGTCTGAATTGTGAAGCAGCAGCAACTGCATAGAGCCGGTTACCGAAGGATAACTTGAAGCATATACTTGGGGGTTCTTCAGTTCGTACTCTGCACCCCAGCCTGCTGAAGTGATTAATTTGGCATCATCGGGACGCGTTACAGTTACGCGTGGAAATTGGGTATTACTTATCAGCCAACCTTCGGGAGTTCCTGCCTGAATATCCCAATAGACAAGCTCTGAATCGTCAGGAACAGAAACAGTCATTACCACCGGGACCAAATCATTGTAAGTGAGTCTCATGTTCCACTTGAAAGCAATGGCAGTATTACCGTTTTTGGTTCCTTTCGACCATCCGGCATATTCTCCATGAGAAGGGAAAAGCACCGGATTTTCTCCTTGGGGACCTTTATAGGTGAGTGTCCACGGAACAGTATTATATCCTTTGCCCAATATTAATTCTTTTCCGCTAAGGGTGAGTTTCGAGATATCGAAAGCTTCGCCCTTAGGAAATTCAACTCTCACTTTGCTATTACGGAGTGTTACGGTCGAGTCGGTTTCGGTAATTTGCGTACCTTTGGCTTGGCCCCACGATGCAGTTAAGCTTACGAGAGAGACAAGAATAGATATTAAACAACTTTTCATCATAATCTATGAGTTTACGGGTATTATATGGTGATTATCAATAATCAGGGTTAGTCAGATTCGGGTCGCGGTCTGTTTCCAAACGTGGGATAGGCCACCATGTGAATTTCGGGTCCCAATATCTGTTTCTGTCGCGCACTCTGAGTTTATCTTTATAATCCTCGTATGAAGGAATATCATTAAGGTCGTGCCGTTCGTCTGTCTTAAAATCAGGAATGTCAGTTGGCTCTAATCCTTCATATCTGATGTCCGGTTTAGGTTGTCCGTAAGAGGGATGCTCATTAAGCATATCACCTATACCCCAGCGCCGAACATCAACGAAGAGTAATCCTTCGAGCGCCAATTCAACTTTGCGTTCGCGCCGTATTAACTGTCGCATTTTGTTTTGGTCTCCTTTTCTATCTGTCGAAACTTCCGGCATTCCGGCGCGTTTGCGTACTTCGTTAATGGCCGAATATACCGATTCGTCCAACTCATTGAGTTCAATTTTGGCTTCGGCATACGAAAGGAGTATCTCAGCGTAACGCATCAGAATAAGATTGCTTGAAGAACTCATCAGCAATTCGGTATTTTCATCGGCATATTTGCGCCATAAATATCCTACTCCACTGTTCACGAGTGATGGGCTGGTGGAGGTGACATCTACATTCGGTGCGGTATACCAGGCGTTTCTACGGGGATAGAACCGGGTCTTATCATCATAAATGTTGAGAATAAGTTTCTGAGGGTTATTGCCGTCGGTAATGGTATAGTTTATTGTGTCACCATGTCCTGCTAATGTGGCATTAAAACGCGGATCTCTGTTCAATGTAGGATGTTTCGGGTCATAAAGAGGAGATTCGTCTATACGTTTTCCATCGATACATTCGTAAGTATCTACAATCAGAGAACTCGGGAAACGTACCGATGATGCATAGTTACGCGATGAATGTCCATAACCTACTGTATGCAATTTTTTCGTTCCGTTTGTAGAATACATTAACTCCCATAACAGTTCGTCCCGGACTTCACTCTTAGCCTGGCCGGTCAGATTGAACAAGTCGGAGAATTTGGGTGCCAATTTACGTTTACCGATCACTTTATTTGCTGCATCGGCGGCTATCCTGAAGTACTCGGTGGCTTTGTTTTCTACATTAAAGCTTCCGCCAAATAAACCCATACGCGCTATCAATCCGTATGCGACGGCTTTGTCTACCCGTCCCCGTTGGGTTGCGGTCCACGGGAGATAATCGGCAGCATCGTTCAGGTCTTTTATCAGAAAATCGATAATCTCTCCTTTTGGAGTACGTCCTACCTTGTACTCATCGATAGTTACAGGAGCAGTAAAGAAAGGTACATCGCCAAATGCCGATATAAGATTATAATAAGCATAAGCCCTTAGTACGCGTGCTTCGGCATAATACTGCCTGGCCGCATCACTCATTCCTGCTACGGCATCTTTGGCACCGTAAATTACAGAATTGGCACGGGCGGCTATTTGATATTCTCCGGTCCAGAACGCCTGAATCTTTCCATTGTCGGGATTTAACGTTCCCCCTGCACCAATCGAACTATTTTCATCTTGTTCGAGTCCGTATGCCGTATAATGGTCGAGCACAATACATGCAGGTACTGCCCAGTTCATATCGAAATACAAAAGAGGATAAATACCGGTAACGCCTTCTTTCAATCCTGCTTCGGTTGCATAGAATCCTTCGGCATCGTAGGCAGGGTTTTCCTGGTCGAGAAAATCGGCACATGAGCTAACACCCATCGTGATAAAAAACGTAGCTATTAAATTATATAAGGTTGTCTTTTTCATCTTTTTCATCAATTAAAATTCCACATTGAGTCCGAATATAAATGTCTTGTTCAACGGATAGCAGCTTGCGCCTGATCCGATACTGTTTTCAGGGTCGAAACCTTCGTAAAAGTTGTTTTTTATGGTAAACAGATTCTGTGCACTTGCATAAATTCTCACTTTGGATAGCGCAGCTTTCTGTATCCATGTTTGCGGCAGCGTATATCCTAATACAATATTTTTCAGGCGGCAATAGGCTCCGCTTTTTACCCAGAAGCTTGATATCATATTGTTTGGATTGGTTCCGCTGGGATCTTCAAGTAAAATCGGGAATTTTGCATGGGGGTTGTCCTCAGTCCAATAATCCAGTTGATATTTATATATCGTGTAATTGCCGGATAAAGCACGTGCCCCTGCTCCGGAGTAATATACATCTCTTTTACCCACTCCCTGAAAGAACAAGGAGAAATCAAGACCTTTCCAATCGCCGCCTAATGTCAGTCCGAATTCATATCGCGGAGTAGAGTTGCCGAGTATCGTACGGTCGTAATTATCTATTTTTCCATCGGGAACTCCATCCGGACCGCTGATATCTTTATATTTAATATATCCCGGTTTTATATTGTTGGGGTTACCACCGTATACGGGAGAGTTGTTGATCTCTTCCCGGCTTTGGAAATAACCGTCGGCAACGTATCCGTACCATGAGTTATATTCTTCGCCTTCTTTGGTGATTGTTGTAGTGCCTACGTACTCTTTCCCATATAAGTCTATTACTTTGTTTTTTACATCAGAAAGATTTCCTTTGACGTAGTAGTTTACATTACCGATACGGTCTTGCCAGGATAGCGAAAGTTCCCAGCCGCTGTTTCTCATCGAACCGGCGTTTTCCCATGGAGCCGTCATTCCTACGAACAATGGAACGGGGAATTGCTGAAGCATGTCTGTGATATTTTTTATATAATAATCGAAGGTTGCATTCAAACGGTTATTAAACATACCAATATCGATACCCGCATTAATTTGTTTTGATTTTTCCCAGGTTATTGCTTCGTTAGCCAACTGAATCTGTGCGACACCGGCAGCAAGCTCTTTATCAAACCAATATCCATAGGTGGTAGTGCTTCCTATAGATGAAGCATAGGGATAATAGCCACTGATAGCCTGGTTACCTAATTCTCCATAGGAGGCTCTTAATTTCAGATTGCTTACTACACTTTTAGCCGATTCAAAGAAGTTCTCTTCGGATATTCTCCATCCGGCGGATACCGAAGGGAAGAAACCCCAGCGATGTCCTTTCTTGAATCTTGAAGTACCATCGTAGCGACCGTTGACTTCGAGCAGATATCTGTCATTGTATGCATAATTTAGTCTAAAGAAGTATGACAGCATAGACCATGCGTATTTTGAACTGGAATTCGATGCGGTACTAACGTCACCATTTACAAGTTCTTCATATCCATCGTAATAATAATTTTTACGACCGGCTAACAGATAAGTGTTATGTAATTCTTCGCTTTGAAATCCAACTAACGCTTTCAGGTAGTTCTTATGGAAATTCTTTTCATAAGTTCCCTGCAGATTATATTGTTTGGTAACTGTTTTTGTTCTATGTTCTGATTTTGATGATCCTGTCGTCGGAAATTCTCCCTTTGATACGCCACTTTCGTATACCTGATAGGGTTTTACAAATGCATTAGTTTCGCCATCTGCGCGTTTCCATGAATATGCTCCGAAAATATTGAAGCCCTTGAAGGGATCGATAGACAAAGTTGTTCTTGCAGTATATTCGGGAGCAATACTATTTGTTGTACATCCGCTTTGTACCATAGCAATGGGATTGGTTCCGTTAATACCATACCCCCATGTACCATCGGCGTTGATGCCCGACATGATGGGGGTCATGGTCAGGGCTTTGCCTATGATATTGGCGGGAGTATCCATTACGGGAGATTTAGCAGTAGCCTGGCGTATGCCTATATCTACTCCGAGTTTCATCCATTTATTAATTTGGGTGTCTGTGTTTACGCGTAAAGAAGTTCGTGTGAATTTGTTATTATCGATAAGGCCGTTTTGTGCATAATATCCTGCTGTAGCAAAAAGTTTTGTTATATTGTTACCGCCACTGATACTAACAGAATAATTTTGGGTGGTTGCGTGGTCTTTGATTACTTCTTTTCGCCAATCCGTATCGTAATAATTAATGTTGTCTACACCCCCGTTTTTATAAATATCGATGGTTTGGGTGTATAATGGTTCTTGGCTTGCGTTGACACGTGCCACATCTACTGCCTGCATGTACTCGATGGCGTTTGTAGGCGTAGGCAGTGTGGTTGGTTTATTATAACCCATATAGCCATTAAATGTTAGTTTCACTTTTCCTTCGGAACCTCGTTTTGTGGTAACCAATATTACCCCATTTGAAGCCCTTGAACCATAGATGGAGGCAGAAGCTGCATCTTTTAATACAGTAATTGATTCTACCGAATTCAAATCGATGCGGTTCATGTCACCTTCTACCCCGTCGATTAATATCAATGGAGAGGTTGCTGAGTTCAGTGAGCCCAACCCTCTAATCTTGATAGAGGCATTGTCTGCTCCCGGTTGACCAGATGATTGAATGGCAGTAAGTCCGGGGATTACACCCTGTAGTGCAGCGGAGCCTGTAGAGACACTTCGTCTGAGAATATCTTCGCTGTTCACACTTTGTACTGATCCCGTGAGATTTATTTTCTTTTGGGTACCATATCCTACGACTACTACATCGTCAAGAAGAACATTGGAACTATCCAGAATGATGTTCTTGATTTCAGATTTGTTTACCTTAATCTTTAGCGGAGTATAACCTATATACGTATAAGTTAGTGTAGTCGGTTTTTCTAATTGTAACTCATAGTTACCGTCAATGTCCGTGATTGTTCCAACGTTGTTGTCGGATATGATGGAAGCTCCTATCAAAGCTTCACCGTCACTTCCCTTTACCTGACCTTTAATTATAATTTTTCCGACCGATTGAGGGTTTGATTGTGTACTCCTTTTTGACAGGATGATTTGTTTCTGACTTTTAATAATATACGCAATTTCGGTATCTTTGAATAAACTATTGAGTATGGTTTCAATGGATTTATTCTCTGTTTTGAAACTGACCTTTTTAGTGAAATCCGGTAAGTTCTCTGCATAAAAGAACTTATAACCGGTGTCTCCCTCAATTATTTTGATTGCCTGTGCAATTGTTTTATCGGCAATACTAACAGAATGCTGTGCGTGAACCGGATAGGTTATAACTAATAACACTAACAGGCATAACAGCTTAAACGGTTTTAAATTATTATTTTTCATAGGCTTAATTTGTTAACTGGTTTATTTTTATCTATGTTTTTTTATTATATTCTTTTGGGCAGAGACTGTTATTACAGAGTCGGTTACTGTATATGTCAGCGGATAACTCAGGCTCATCACATATAGGACATTAGTTAATGAGTTATTCTGAATGGTACCGGTGAATTTCATATTTCTCAGCTTTGCATCGTTAATATTGATTTTTACGTTATACATCCTTTCGATGGTTTGCGCAATGGAAGACAAGGGTTCGGCATTACAAACAAGCTGTCCTGTTCTCCAATAATTGGCGATTGAAATATCATCAGTTACTGATGCTTTGATAGTCTGTCGTTTCAGATTATAAGTAGCTACTCCGTTAGGAAGAAGAGTCACACTCTCTTTGTTGTTGTAGACTTTGACTTTTCCTTTGGCAAGAGTAGTAGTAATAAGGCTGTCAGTAGGATATGCTTTTACGTTAAATTCAGTACCTAAAGCTTCAATGTCTACTCCGTTACATGTTACAACAAATCTTTTATCAGGATTTTTGGCTACTTCAAAATAAGCTTCCCCATTAAGACTTACCATGCGCTCTTCGGAATTGTAATTACCGGAAAATGATATCTTAGATGCAGAATTCAAATGTACTATGGTACCGTCTGCTAAGCGCATACTCCCTTTTTGGCCCGGTTCCACTTCAAAAGTATAGATGTTACTCTCCATATTCTCTTGATGTTCTGCAAAATTATTGTATAGTAAGTATGCAGTAAATGTTGAGCATACTATAATTGCAATAGCGGCAGCAACTCCTGGAATGGAGTAAATACGACGTTTGATGCTATGTTTGGGCGATACAGGTTTGGAAGAAACGGCTCCTTTGATTTTTAGCTGAATGTTATTCCATATTTCACTTTTGAGCGATTCATCAATATCTTCGGAGGCACTTTCCCATGCTTCCCTGCTATTGCGTTCGGCATCTTCAGAATTCATCCATTTGGCCAGTTCAGCACGTTCGGATGTTGAAGAAGAGCCTGTGAGCAGGTTCGTGATTAAATGTTTTATGCGTTCTATCTTCATCTTCTGTGGTTATTTATAGTATATATCCACAGCTCCCACAAAAGGATTACAAGAAAATGAAATATTTTAGAAATTTATCGAAGATACTGAAATAAAGATCATGAAAGCAGAGCCCATTTTGGACTTAAGAAAACTAATCGTACGATGTATTTGGGTAGAAACGGTTTTTTCTGAAATAGAAAGTTCCTGTGCTATTTCTTTGTTAGACAGTCCTTTGCTCCATCTCATCAGGAATATTCTGCGACGTGCTTCCGGAAGTTCGGCCAATAGAGAAAGAATTTGTTGTTCTATCATGTCGCGTGATAAATTTTCTTCTATGTCCGATTCTTCCTCTTCTTTGGCGGTTTCCTGTACCTTGATGGCATAACTTTTAAAGATATTGAGACGGCGTATTTCACGGAATAATAAATTTCGGGCAATAGAATATATATAGCCTTCAATATTGCCATTCACATCGAGATTTGATCGTGAATCCCATAATTGGAGAAACGTGTTTTGAGTAATATCTTTCGCCAGGTCTGAGTCATATATAAACGAATTTATATAATTGAAAATCTTTCCTACATAACTGTTGTAGAGTGATTCAAAGGTCTCTCTATTGCCGGAAATAAAAGATTCTATATCGTTTTGTTTTTTCATAAAAAACGGATTTGTATGATAATTGCGATGGTTCTCTAAAAATATTATTTATTTTAGTCTTATTGGATTGAAAAATCTGATTTTATCGGGTTTCTTAATTCATTTGTAACTTGAAATTCGTTTAAAATTTAAAGTTATCATTGCAAAATGCAATTATTTGATAATTACTTGCCCTTTTCATCCTTTTGCGTTAATAAATTGCAATATTAGTAACTAAAAATAAATATTAATAATATATTTGTTTCCAAAATCGAGTATGCCATGAAAAAATTATTTTTTATTCTCATTCTTTTATCCACTTTGAATATAAATGCTCAGGACACTTTGAAACTCAGGGTGATGACTTATAATCTGAGATTCGGTGAACTTGCAACTATTGATCAGTTAGCGGAACACATCAAAGCTTTTCAACCTGATTTCGTAGCTCTTGAAGAGGTGGATGTAAATACCCACCGGACACTTGCGCCTCATCAAAACGGCAGAGATATGCTCTCTGAATTGGCCGGAAAAACAAATATGTTCGGACTCTATGGAAAAACGATTCATTTCAGTGGTGGTTATTACGGTATTGGAATACTTTCCAAACATCCTTATATAAGTGTAAACAAATTAATGTTGCCTAATCCTCAAGGGGCGGAACCTCGCGCTCTTCTTGAAGGATTGTTTGAGGTTGGGAAATCAGATACTATCTTTTTTGCAGCCACCCATTTGGATGTGACAGACGAGAAAACTCGCGAATTACAAGCACAATACATCACTGATTATTTTAAAACTTCTTCTTATCCTGTGATAATTGGCGGAGATTTTAATGCTGAACCCAATTCTAAAGTCATAAAGAAAATTATGGCTCGTCATTGGTGGGATGCAACCGATTCGGCTTTAACTTTTCCCGCCTGGGAACCTAAAGTAAAAATTGACTATCTATACGCCCGTCCTCAAAAGGGGTGGAGAGTAGTACGAACCCAGGCGGTTCACTCATTATTGTCAGATCATCTTCCTATTATCACGGAACTTGAATATGTGCGTGAATAATAAATAGTTAGGTTTCATTTACATATATTTCATTTATTAAATTATTTTTCATTCCAGTTCTTTTCTATTTCTTCGAGGCTTTTTCCGGTGGTTTCGGGAACTAATTTCCATATAATCAGAATGTATGGAACGCACATGCCTGCGAAGATGAGGAATGTACCCGCCGGAGTAAGGTTCTGTAGCATCCAGGGGGTAAGTTGTCCGATGAGGAATGTTCCGATCCAAAGCGAGAATCCGGCAATGGACATAGCCAGTCCCCGGACTTTGATAGGGTACATTTCGGATAGAAGTACCCAGATAACAGCACATATGGATATGGCACAACAGAATATGTAGCTTAGGAAAAATATCAATAATGCAGTGCTTGGTATTTGCAATTCGGCTCCTTTGATAAAGTAAAATGCAATAAGCACTAACGAGATTATCATTCCCGAAACGCCATAATAAACGAGTTTCTTTCGTCCGACCTTATCGATGATAACCAATGCCAGTACGGTAGTGAGCATGTTAACCATTCCCACCAACACCTGGTAGAAAAGAGAATCTCCACTGGAGAGGCCACTTTCCTGAAAGATAGACGGGCCATAATAAAGTACGGCATTCACTCCCATGAATTGCCCTAAGATAGCGATGGATGCCCCGATAATTACTGCTTTGAGTATACCGGGCCGCAAAAGTAGAGACCATTCGGACTTGGATTCTCCGCCGGCAACTTGCCGTATGGCACTTATTTGTACCTCGGATTCGCTTTTACTGCCATAAATTCGTTGCAGAATACGACTTGCCCGCATTTCTTTATTTTTAAGAACCAACCAACGGGGGCTTTCGGGAATAAAGAAAATGATTAAGAAAAAGAGTAATGCCGGAACTGTTTCCATACCCAACATTCCTCTCCATATCTCGTCTGAAAAGATTTTAACAATCCATTGGTTACTCGATTGGGCAGCGGCATCGGCTCCAAGCACTAATTGGTAATTGACCAGATAAGCCCCTAAGAAACCGATGGTTATGGCTAATTGGTATAATGATACCAGTCGTCCCCGGTATTGGGGAACGGATACTTCGGATATATATAATGGTGAAATAATAGAAACGACACCGATACCGACTCCACCGATAATACGGTATATCACCAGTTCATTGAAGGAGGATGCTAACGCACAACCTATGGCAGATGCCGAAAATAGTATGGCCGAGAGAATCATTGTGTTTTTCCGGCCACCTCTGTCGCTTAGAATTCCGGCGCAGGCGACACCACCGATAGAGCCTATCAACGCACAACCTACGTACCATCCGGCCTGAAGGGTGTTTAGCCCGAATTGTTGTGATACCTGTGCTATTGTTCCTGAAATAACGGCTGTGTCATATCCGAATAGGAAACCTCCTAAAGCGGCCACTACCGATAGAAATATGATATATCCTATATTTGTTTTTGATTGGTTCATTTCTGCTTATTATTTGATATCGAAATATTCTTTATAGCGATCATACAGATGCCCGGCCTGGAGATAAGCTGACTGCGGGCTCATAAAATGAGAGAATTCAAATGTTATGGCTTTATCGTATCCGGCTCTTTGAGCTGCCTCAAGTTTAAGTCGTAATTTATCAAATTTAATAGGGAAAAACTTAATAGGCATATCTCTGTCGAAAGATTCGGCATTTGTCCAGCATTTCAATCCATATTTATCGGCCAGTCTTTTGTTTACTTCAAAGAAGGCATCCAGTTCATGATAATCTATCTGTCCGTCCTGGAAAGCGCAAGCATCTACTACATCACTGATTCCGGCAAATATTTCATCCCATTCTTCTTCGTGTTCCTTCACTGAAATTGAATCTTTCCTGCTGAGCATGGCGCTTGAAGCCTGTACAGCTTTTTTTCCGTCAATCCATGGAGATATGAACGTAGGCAGTCCGTTTGAAATATCTTTGCATTGTTTTCCTAATGCGTGGAATGTGCCGATTGCACCTTTGGTTTTCCGGCTGATTTCCGTACTGATATACCATCCCTGAAAGCTTTTATACTTCTCTCCGTAATTTTTCCAGACTTCATCAATTACATGTTTGTTGTGTTCTATTTCCCAGGTGAGATCATTTGTGTCCCAATATCTTCCGGAGTCGTACAAGCCAAAATAGAACTTCATACCATATTTATCAGCCAGTCGCAGATACATATCCAAAAGATCGACCGAAGGTTTATAGCAACCCTGACCGATCAGATATTCAGATGGATAAGTAATAAATTTACGATATCCTGAGCGGATCATAATGACAGTATCTATACCAATTGCTTTCATGTGTCGAAAATCGGCATCCCACTCTTTTTCTCCCCAGTTCTGATGAGGGATGTCATGAGATATTTCATCCAGAAAAGTTCCGGTTATTTTTAGTGCATTATTTGTGGGAACGATGAGTTTGTTCCGGATTTCGTCAGTTGTAGTTTCTCGCTCCTTTGAAATGCATGAAGAGAGCCATGACGGTAAGGTAATAGCGGCGGTGCCTGCCAATACTGATTTCTTTAAAAATTCCCTCCGATTGTTGATTTTCATATTTCCTGGTTTTTATGATTGTACAGATTATTGGTTTTCTAAAAATAGTATATATTCTAATGGATAGTAGTTTGTTGCACTTTCTTTGTGCATCCTTTTTCTAATCTTCTATTTATAGGAGATTAGAAACCTGTTTTTCTAAGAATGTCTCAATCTTTTCGGCAAATAAAACAATAAAATTATAATCTCGCAAGTATTTAATTAAATATTTTATTAAATACTCTAATAAAATGGATATATTATATAAAAAGACCCGAATATATTAGGGAAGAAAAACTATAAGTTGAGTGAAAGTGAATAACTGGCAATGATATAGTTTGTAAAAGTGTATATCCTGGCCTTTGAGAAGTCCGATTAAAAGTTCTGTTAATTGTATTGTTGGATTTTATATTTACAATTAATATTGATGATTATTTTTTTTCTTTTCATTCTGTAATATCTTATGTATTGTCTGTTTGTTCTTCGTAGAGGATCGCCCCGTTCCTCGTAGAGAATCGTACCGATCTCCGTAGAGTTTCGGATCGTTTCTCGTAGAGAAAAAAGCGACTAATGCAATTTGTTGATTATGAGTGGTTTACCAGACTTCTAAATGAGCTTTTTTTGTCTTGTTATTTCTTTTATTCTTTTGGCTTTGGAAATGTTTTGGTATTTTTTATATATTTACAAATATGATGTATGATTGGTGTCTTGTGGATATTCGGAATAATAATAGCGGCATAAATCCAATTTTGGATTTATGCCGCTATATTTGAGATTTTGGGGTTGTGACTCTTATTTGGCGTATTCTGCCCAGTTTACATTTCTCATATCTCCACTTTTAGCAAGCTCTGCATGCATACCTAATGCAGCCTGGATGCAGTGTGGTGTTTGGGCTTTGCTACCTGCCAGTTTGAGGTAATCCCAAAGTAACTGTTTGTAGTCTGGGTGAGCACAGTTTTCAATAATAGCCTGTGCGCGTTCTTTCGGGCTCTTGCCACGAAGATCGGCTATACCTTGTTCGGTTATAATAATATTAACCGAGTGTTCGCTATGATCGAGGTGAGACACCATTGGAACGATGGCACTGATCTTACCTTCTTTGGCCACAGAAGGACAAGTGAAAATAGAGATGTAAGCATTACGGGTAAAGTCTCCCGATCCGCCGATACCATTCATCATTTTCGTACCACCGATATGTGTGGAGTTTACATTACCGTAGAGATCTGTTTCGATGGCGGTATTTATAGAAATGACACCCATGCGACGAACAACTTCAGGACTATTAGATATTTCCGAAGGACGAAGAACCAACTTGTCACGGAAGAAGTCCATATCATCATAAATACTTTGCAGGCAATCGTTGGTCACAGTCAGAGAGCAGGCACTACCAAATTTAACACGACCCTCACGAATCAGACCAATTACAGAATTCTGGATAACCTCTGTATACATTTCAAAGGCCGGAATTGTATTATCGCGACCCAATGCACCCAATACAGCATTGGCAATATTTCCCACACCCGATTGTAGCGGAAGGAATGTAGAAGGAATGATACCACGTTTCATATCGGCAGCCAGGAAGTCGGCTACATTCTGGCCAATTTTATCAGTCAAAGGATCAGCCTCTGCGAAACTGCGGGCTTCGTCAGGCCAGTTGGTTTCTACTACACCGACAATCTTATTAGGATCTACTTGTATGTAAGGTGTACCAATACGGTCACTTGGTTTGTAGATTGGTATTTCGCGGCGATAAGGTGGGTCAAGTGGTTCGTACACATCGTGCATTCCCATCATATTCTTGCTGTGTGCACTATTTAGCTCTACAATAATTTTATCTGCAAGGCGGCAGACAGTCGGAGCAATACCACCGGCAGCTGTCAGATAGATTTTTCCGTCCGGAGTTACTTCACAGGCTTCGATGATGGCTATGTTTACTTTTCCCATAAATCCATAGCGTACTTCCTGTGCCATTTGTGACAAGTGGATGTCGTTATAAGCAATCTCGCCATTGTTTACCGCTTTACGGAAATCTGAGTTAGTTGTGTACGGAGCACGGTAACGGATTGCTTTAGCGCGTGACAATATACCGTCACATGAATCGCCTGTGGAGGCACCTGTAAAAATGCCAATCTGATACGGGTTTCCTTTAGCGTGTTCAGCTTCTGCTATTTTTGCAATTTCAGCCGTAACGGCTTTGGCCGTTCCGGCAGGAGTAAACCCGCTAAGGCCGATATTGTAGCCATGTTTTACAAGGCTGGCAGCTTCCGCTGCCGAGATAAAATTCAATGCCATATAAATTGTATATTTTTCGTGTTAGAATTTACATTAATATTTTCTTTGCAATATTTCGGACCAGATAATGGCACGCCTTGCCTCTTCTGCCGATTGAATGGAAAATTTACTTCTGTTTACTTCTTTGATAGATTCAGATATATTATTCGGAGCATGGGTATTTCTGATACCCTCCTGAGGAAGGGATGGTTTGGGAGGTGGTACTGTTTTTTTCTGTGGCTTTTCAAAAATCACAGGTTTTTCAAATTCCGGCTCGTATTCATATTCGGGAGTTGGCATAGGCATACTTTTTTCTGGCTTATTGGACTTTTCTTTGTTGAACTGTTTGTAAATTCCAAAAGCGAGAATACCTGCTACCAAAAGAAATTGCATAACATCTTCCATAGGTTCGTTGGATTTTTGTCCGCCAAAGGTAACTATTTAATCTGATTAGAGCTAACATTTTAGCATGAAAAAAGGGCAGCTTCACAGCTCCCCTTAATTTTTTTAACCTAAACCTTAACTATGAAAAAATCTAATGTTTCTTTCATTGCACAAAAGTGTGAAATAAAGTTGAAATCTCCAAGTTGTGACTTGGAAAATGTTTGTTTCTTTAACATTAATTATAACTATTAGCTTCGATTACTAACTTGAAGCGTTATTTTTGTTTCAAATTGCCACTTATTGGCTCCGAAGCCGTATCTTTGCAACATCTAATTTAAATAATGATAAAATTATGAGTGAATTAACGGGAGCGGACTTTAAATCCGCAACTGCTGATGACAACAAAAAGTTGTTTATTGAAACGTATGGCTGCCAGATGAATGTGGCCGATAGTGAAGTAATTGCCTCTGTGATGCAGATGGCTGGGTATTCCGTTGCTGATTCTTTGGACGAAGCAGATGCTGTATTTATGAACACTTGTTCCATTCGCGACAATGCCGAACAAAAGATTTTGAATCGTCTGGAGTTTTTCCATTCGCTGAAAAAGAAGAAGAAACATCTGATAGTAGGTGTACTGGGATGTATGGCAGAGCGTGTGAAGGATGATTTGATTGAGCACCATCATGTTGATCTCGTTGTAGGTCCTGATGCTTATCTTACTTTGCCCGAATTGATAGCTTCGGTAGAGGCCGGGGAGAAGGCGATTAATGTGGAGTTGTCTACAACAGAAACGTATCGCGAGGTCATTCCTTCCCGCATTTGCGGAAATCACATTTCCGGGTTTGTGTCTATTATGCGTGGATGTAATAACTTCTGTACGTATTGTATTGTCCCCTATACCCGCGGACGTGAGCGTAGCCGGGATGTGGAAAGTATCCTTAATGAGGTGGCCGATTTAGTGGCAAAGGGATATAAAGAAATCACGCTGTTAGGACAGAATGTAAATTCTTATCGTTTTGAAAGAGAAAATGGAGAGGTTATTACTTTCCCGATGCTTCTGCGTACTGTAGCCGAAGCAGCACCAGGCGTGAGAATTCGTTTTACTACTTCGCACCCCAAAGATATGAGTGACGAAACGCTGGAAGTAATAGCACAGGTGTCCAATGTATGTAAACACATTCATTTGCCGGTACAAAGCGGAAGTTCACGTATTTTGAAATTGATGAACCGGAAATACACGCGTGAGTGGTATCTGGATCGTGTAGCTGCTATCAAGCGTATTATCCCCGATTGCGGATTGACTACTGATATTTTTTCCGGTTTCCACTCAGAGACGGAAGAAGACCACCAGGAATCTCTTTCACTAATGGAGGCCTGTGGTTATGATGCTGCTTTTATGTTTAAATATTCAGAACGCCCCGGCACGTATGCTTCCAAGCATTTGGAGGATAATGTCCCGGAAGATGTTAAAGTGCGTCGTCTTAATGAGATTATAGCTTTGCAAAATCGGCTTTCTGCTGAATCTAATGCGCGTTGTATCGGAAATGTTTATGAAGTCTTGGTAGAAGGGGTTTCCAAGCGTTCGCGCGAACAGCTTTTCGGTCGTACAGAACAGAATCGTGTCGTGGTATTTGACCGGGGTACACATAAGATTGGTGATTTTGTAAAAGTGAGAATTACTGAATCCAGTTCGGCAACACTGAAGGGTGAAGAAGTAATAGCTTAATCTCGTTTATTTCAGTATGGAAATGAGCGAAATTCACCACAGAGTAACACAGAGTTTAAATCTTTATTGAAACGCAGATTAACGTAGATTTTCGCAAAGGGAAACAAATCTAAGATAAAGAACTACAGTCTTTTAATCTGTATTTATCTGTGTTTATCCGCGTTTCATCAGATAAATAGTACTCTGTGGAACTCTGTGTTACTCTGTGGTGAAATACACTCAAAACTATTTTAATATGAGTGATTCTTTATTTTTTTGTTCAAGAAAGGTTTATCTTTGCTCTAAAGCGAAGATAAGCTGTACTTTGGTATAAAAAAATAAACGAGTTCATTTTATTCTGCTCTCGGTTTGCATTATCTTTGCCGTATAAACACTAAATGATTGTACTACTATGAACAGATTTTTTCTTTTGACACTCTCACTTTTCTTCCCATTGTCGATGATGGGGCAGTTGCCATTTCAAAAGACAGACGTAAAGGATGTTATGAAAAAAGTGGCCGATTGGCAGATCGCTCATCAAAAGGACGTGAAACACGGAGCACTGGATTGGACAAATGCCGCACTTTACATGGGAATGCTCGATTGGGCTGAACTGGCTGAGACGGAAATGGGGGATGCCTCTTATTATGATTGGTTGGTAAAATTGGGTCGTCGTTATGGCTGGCAGCCCGATAAACGAATGTATCATGCTGATGATATTGCTGTGGGACAGGTTTTTATAGACTTGTATAATAAGTATAAAGATAAGAATATGTTATATCCTACCCAGGCACGTGCGGAGTGGGTGGTGAACCATCCTTCGGACGGACCGATGGATCTTGACTATAAAAAACGTGAGACCCTGGAACGTTGGACTTGGTGTGATGCACTCTATATGGCTCCTCCCGTATATGTGAAACTCTATATGCTGACCGGAGATAAACGGTTTATCAAATTTATGAATAAAGAGTATAAAGCAACGTATGATCTTTTGTTTGATAAAGATGAACGCTTGTTTTATCGTGATTCAAGATATCTCACTCAAAAAGAGGCGAATGGAGCGAAAGTGTTCTGGGGACGCGGTAATGGCTGGGTGCTTGGCGGACTGGCAGAGATGCTTCAGGACTTTCCAAAGAATGATAAGAACCGTAAGTTTTATGAAGAGCTTTTTGTAACTCTTTCTGCCCGTGTGGCCGAGTTGCAGAGTGCTGATGGTTTCTGGCATGCAAGTATGCTTGACCCGGCTTCTTATCCTTCGCCTGAGACCAGTGCTACCGGGTTTATCGTATATGCGCTGGCGTATGGGGTCAATGAAGGTTTGTTGGATAAAGATACTTATCTGCCTATTGTTGAAAAAGGATGGAAGGCATTGGTTTCTGCTGTTGAAACAGATGGTAAGTTGGGGTATGTACAACCCATTGGAGCCGACCCTAAGAAAGTGACCCGTGATATGACGGAAGTGTATGGAGTGGGTGCTTTCCTGTTAGCCGGAAATCAGATTTATAAGATGTCCCGTTAATAAAGTATATATAAATATAATGAAGGTATGTCAAAACTCACCACAGAGTAACATAGAGTATTTTTCTAATAATCAACGACTTAAAATCATATCTGTGTTACTCTGTGGTGAGTTTTGACACATTTTGTGATGGTATAGTTCCTTACTTTCCCGTCAGTTTGTCTATTAACCATTGATTGACTTTTACATTCTGTTCCGGATAACGCCAATGCCCGGTTTCTTTTAGCAGGTAAAGTTCTTTGGGGGCTTCTATAACATTGTATGCGCTGTAAAATGAAGTAGGCGGGCAAGTCTCATCACTATATCCCCAGGAATAAAATCCGGGAATATGAATAAAACGTGCAAAATTGACTACATCGTAATATGCCAATGTCTGTGTTTCTTTGGGGGTAAGCTTTTTTACTCCAAACCACCCTCCTGCCCGGTTATGTGCATATCCCGCTATGTCACAAAGTGCCGGATAAAAAGCCGCCAGGTACTTCACTCTGGAATCAAGAGCGGCAGTAACCAAGGTCAGTGCTCCTCCCTGGCTTCCACCATAAGCCGCCAGATTCTCACCATCATATTGTGGAAGTGAGGCAATGAAATCGTTCGCCCGTATACAACCAAGGAACACACGGTTGTAATAATACTCCTCCCGGTTATCCATGTGATGATACATGTAGTTTTTGAGTGCTCCGGCTTGTAAGTTTGCGTATGCTTCCGGTTTTAGGTCTAAAGGGATACCATGAATCCCTATCCGGAATGTGATAACTCCCATACGTGCAAGTTCTTTATCTCCGGTGTGCTTTGCCACACCGGCTCCCGGCAGACGCAAAACAGCAGGGAAACGTCCCTCTTTATTAGGAATACATAATACTCCATACAGGTAATTACCGCGTGAATAATGGGATATTTTCACACGGTATACTTTTACGTCGGCATCGCTTTCTTCCGGTATAAATGTCATTTCCGATTGCATGGGGTATTCCCTCATACGGGATATTTGACTGTCCCAGAACGAACGAAAATCCTTTGGAAGCAGAGTGGTAGGTTGTATCTTTTCACAATCATATGCAATGTTAATCAAATTCCGATAGGGAAATCCGTCTATTGTAGCCCTGACTTCACAAGACAGGAATCCGGGAGAGCGTAGTCCTGCTGTTTTTATTACGGCAGTACCGTCTTTTAGAAGTACGGAGTCTTTTTGTGTCGGAGGCATTTTTTCCGGACCTATCTTATATTCTATTTTTACATTTTTCAGTTTCTGCTGGTCTTGAAATAAGGAAATAGTGAAACGTGCCGTTTCGCCTACTTTATAATTCCAATCATAGTGATCGGGTGTAATCTGGATAGTCACCAGGTCTTTATTCCCTTTTGCTGCTTGTGTACTGATAGTAAAAAGAAATAAAACGGATAAAATTAATATTCTTTTCATATTTAATGTTTTGTTAGATTGGATATGCTGCCGGATACTTTAAAAAGCAGATTCTGACCGTATTGAAGCAAAGTAGCTACTTCTTCCCCCGTCTGTCCTTCTGCATAAAAACGAATGATGTCTTCCGTTTCGGAACTGCGGATTAATAGCCATCGGCAATCTCCTTCAAAAATGAATTTGAGTCCGTTTACAAGATTGCGGCTACTTAAAAACGGCAGAATCTTCCGAATTGCAAAACCTGCTATTTCATGAGGCTGATTTTGATATAACCAGGGTAACAGTTCATTTTTATCCGGTTGTGTATAAACCATATCAATACGGTCATAACATATAACTCCCATCTTTTCTTGCTTCTCTTCCAGGTAGTCGGAAAGTTTGCAGTAAGGTGATGCAGAAAGCATTTCGAGGAGTAATAGTGAAGAGAATATGCCATCCCGTTCAGGGATATGCATGCCATAGCCGAATCCTCCGCTTTCTTCGCCACCAAAAGCTATGGAATGGGTAGTCATGATATCAGCAATGTATTTGAAACCGACCTGAACTTCATATATGGGTGTTTGAGGAGATTCGAAGATGCTGCGTACTTTGTCTGAAACGGAAGACGTTTTTACAATACCGCCTGGCATTTGTTTTACTCGTTTCAGATAGTCTACTAACAATAATATCGTATTTTGGGCCGATAACCATTCACCTGTATCCAGGCATACCCCTACCCTGTCCGCATCTCCGTCTGTTGCTACACCAAAAGCAAAATCTCCTTCTTTTAATGCTTTCTTTAGTGGCAGCAGGTTTTTTTCAATCGGCTCGGCCAGTCGTCCGTGAAAAGTTTCGGACGCTTCGGAGTATATGGTATCCGCCGGACAGTTATGGGCATTCAGAATCTCCTGGATGAGCGTAAGCCCTGCCCCTCCCATACTATCTGCCAATAGATGTAATCCTGCTTTTTTTATTCTTTCGAAATCAATTAATTTTTCAATATGTTCTGTATAAGCTGGTATAAAATTCATAGGATGTATGTTCGATGCAGAACGCTTTATGGGGGATGCGTATAAATAACTTTCTACTTTTCGCGTGTCGTCTGAATTGAACGGACCTCCTAAACGTGATTTGAATTTGATGCCATTATATGAAGGAGGATTATGTGAAGCGGTAATCATCACTCCGGCACAACAACCTGTATGCAAAGTAGCATAAGATAATACCGGTGTCGGAGTGATGCGGTCGGATAATAATGCTTCTATATGGTTGCCTGATAGTACTTCGGCAAAAATCGTAGCAAACAATTGTGAGTTCTTGCGTGTGTCATAAGCCAAGGCTACCCGGGGGAATTCTTCTTTATAATTGTTGTGTATGAAATCTGCAAATGCCTGGGCTACCACTGATACGGTCTCTTGATTTATTTCCGTATCGATGTGTGCTCTCCAGCCATCTGTTCCAAAAAATATATTCATGTTTTTTTATTGTTTAATGTTTCTGACTGTTAGAGAATATTTACCTGTTGCAGGGCTTCCGAAAACCATTTTGTGATAAGGTGGGGGCGTGTAATGGCTGAACCTACAACAACTGCCCAGGCACCGTTTTCAATACCTTTTGCAGCTTCGAGAGGGGTATTATAGCGTCCTTCGGCAAATACAGGGCACTCGGGGAGAGCGTTGACACATTGGCGCAGTATTTCCAAAGAAGGCCCATTATGGGATTCTTCTACCGTATACGGAGTATAACCGCATAGGGTGGTTGATACACAATCAGCGCCGGCTTCCCGGCATGCAATGGCTTCGTCAACGGTTGATATGTCCGACATTATTTTTACTCCTGTATATTTCTTTTTTAGGTTCCGGATATATTCCGGTCCGGTAAGTCCATTTTCCCGTAGGCGGAATGTTCCATCCACAGCAATCAGTGGCGTACCAATTGCAATCAGTGCTTCTACTTCCCTGAATGAACCGGTAATACGTACAAATCCGTCCGGGAAATGAGACTTTGTCAGACCGATTACCGGCAAATGGCTATGTTTGATGAGATAGTCCGTTTTTTCTATACCGCAGGAGCGAATACCTGCAGCGCCTCCCTGGGCTGCGCATTGAGCAAATGCTCCTACTCCTTCGGGTGAATTAAAGGGTGAGCCTTCCTCGGCCTGACACGAAACGATGAGCCGGCCTTTAACTTTTTGAAATATGTCAATCATTGTTTTATGTATAGTAAGTTCTTAAAAATCAGCAGTAATAACTATGGGATAGTGGTCCGACATATATACCGGATCTGAATTTTTAGTGATGGTTATTGCTTTGGTTACCGATATATATTCGTTTACAAAAATGTAATCTATCTGTGAGGGTGGATACAATTTACCATAGCTGTGTGCTGTTCCTGCCGGCCCTGATTTCTCTGTCGCTATTTCCCGTGAATTGCTGAATTCACTGAGAAAGGTGTGAATGGGGGGAGTTTCGGGAGTACTGTTCATATCTCCTGTGATGAACACGGCCTCTTCTGCTGTCATTTCTTTTATTTTCCGGCAGATTAACCGGGCCCCTTCTAACTTGGCAACTTCTCCTACGTGGTCGAGGTGAGTGTTAAACACGTAAAAGCTACGGCAGTTTTCTATATCCCTGAATTTTGCCCACGTACAAATGCGGGGGAATTTACCATCCCATCCCCGGCTGACAACATCCGGAGTTTCGGATAGCCAGAACGTGCCGTAATCTAATACATTCAGCTTTTTCTTGTTATAGAAGATGGGAGTAAATACATCACTGTCCGGTGTACCTTGGCCGGATACACCGAGCCACTCGTAGATACCGATGGACAGGAAATCCTGTATCTGATCGGTCAATGGTTCCTGCATACACACAATGTCATACTGATAATTGCCGAATTCTCTGATTACCATCTTTTTTCGGTTTGACCAGGCGTTCACTCCGGTATCCATGTTTGAACCACGAATATTAAAGCTGCAAATCGTAATTTCGGTTTCGTAATTTTCACCATGTACCGGGAAGCTTGACAGGCTCAGGCAAACAAGGAGTAATATATATATTCTGAAAGCCATATCTGAAATCTTTTTATTGAGTTATAAACGGGCGTTGATAAATACAGCGTAATGATCAGATGGGAAGAAACCGTTTGGATAATGTTCGTCATCTGCTTCGTATTCTGACACTTTGATTTTATCATTTACGAAGATATAATCGATACGTACGGGTTCTACCTGCCCGAAATTGTGAGCCGTACCTACCGGTCCTGAGATATAGGGAGCAATAACCCGGGAATCTTTATAGTGAGAAGTGTACTCTTTGTAGGCATCGGTTGTATCGAAACTGTTCATATCTCCGCATATAAAGACCGGGGAGTTCCCTGCAAATTTCCGGGCCTGTGCACAGACCAGAGCTGCACCTTCTTGTTGTGCTATACGGCCTTTATGGTCGAGGTGAGTATTGAAAACATAGAATACCTTTCCGTTTTTACGGTCACGGAACTTGGCCCATGTACAATAACGGTCGTACTTTCCGTCCCATCCTTTTGAAAAAGGAGCCATTGTTTCGGATAACCAGAACATTTCATTATGCAATAGCTCAAAACGCTCTGCTTTATAGAAAATAGGGTTGTAAAGTCCTCGGATTCCTACAAAAGCATACCCTGTGGCCTTTTCTATATCTTCAAGCTGATTGGCTAATACTTCCTGCATACATACGATATCAAAATCGTGATGTTTGATTATTTTGCATAAGGAGTCTTTTCGGAATTTCCAGGAGTTGATACCGTCATTGGGCAGATCTCCCCGAATGTTATAAGTACAAAAACGGATGTTACAATCGGTTGTCTTATTCTTTCCCTGAACGGAAGAAATAATTCCTGTTGAGACGGATAATAAGAGAAATAGGATTTGAAATACTCTTTTCATGATTTATATTGTTTAGTAGTTAATTTTTTCTTTTCGCACTCCAGATTATTATCAGGAATAATAAGGATATGAAAGCTGCGGAAAGCCAGAAAATACGTATGGCGGAGAAATCATAGATAGGGTTTCCGTCGATAATAACTTTACGTGATTCTATCAGAAAACCACTGACTACGTCTTGCAAGCCGGCTGCTATATAACTGGCTATTCCAATGACTCCAACTGCTGCACCAGTTGCTTCTTTGGGAGCTATGTCTATGGCCATGAGTCCTCCCAAAAAGCATAGCAGAATACCAATGGATATGCCAAACAGTATCATAGAAATAATATCCAGAACCTCACAATGCTGCGGACCGAATAAAAATAGTACCAATGCAAGCAGATTGAGCAAACTGAACAAGCAAGCCGGTATGGTCCGGTTGCTGTGGAATAACTTGTCGGATAGGAGACCGGAAAATACAGTACCTACAATGCCACAGACCGAACTGACTGATACAAGGGTACTGGCGGTTACAATATTATAGCCCTTTTCTATTTCGAAATAATATACCCCCCAGCTATTGACGGCATACCGGCTGATGTACATAAATGCACTGGCAAGTGCAAGCATCCATATCATCGGGCTTTTTAAGACTTCAAGCTGCTTACTTTTAACGGATGAGGCTGTCTGCTTTTCTGCGGAATCGGATGGGATTGCTTTCCATTCGGGAGGAGCCGGTTTTAAGAAAATGAATATTAGAGCGACCCCTGCAGCTCCCAGGCATGCAGCGCTCATAAATCCCCACTGCCATCCTAAAGCACCAACGATGAATGATGTAAAGATAAAGGTAAGCGCTTCTCCGATGTTGTGACTGGCACTCCAGAAGCCATATACCGTTCCGCGTTCTTTCTCTGTAAACCATCGGTTTAACGCAATAACACTACAGGGCCCGCCTACTGACTGAAACCAACCGTTTACTGCCCAAAGTATGACAAATGCCCAGAATGGTACGGCAAATCCGAGTGCGGCATTTACCAAGGTAGCTATGAGAAGTCCACCTGCCATCAGATAGCGCACATTTACCCTGTCGGCTAAAAAACCATTGACAAATTTCCCGATTGCATAGGAGAAAAATAAAGCCGAACCGATTATGCCTAACTCTGTTTCAGTAAGATAACCGGTGTCTACTATTGGCTTTTTAACCACATTCAGACTCAGCCGGCAAACATAGAAAAGCCCATAACCCAAAGTTGCTGCTGTAAATACAGCCCATTTGGTCCGATTCGTTTGATTTTGTTGAGTTTGATTCATCTTCCTACTTTTTGATTATTTTCTTTGACAGGATACTCTGTTCTGAAATACATTTTATAATATAGACTCCCTGAGGGAAATGAGATATATGAATTGCTTCGGAAGTATCTTGAAGGATATGGTCAACCATTAACTGTCCTTGTGTAGATATAACTTGAAGTCGTACTTTTCCCGTTAAGCCTTTAATGAAAAACTTATCTTCCACAGGATTCGGATAGACTTGAAATGTGGTTTCTTCAGTTTCTGCCCAGCCTACTCCTCCATTGGATTCTACCTGTAATATACAAGCAGAGTCCGAGCTGTCTCCAAGTTCGTCGGTACCTCGTATTGCCAAAGGAAAAGAACCGCTTTCAGAAGGAGTACCCGACAAATCCCCTTGAGATGAAAAATGCATGCCGGAAGGCAAATCACCGGAAAGTAATTGATAAGTCACTTTTCGTGCCCCTCCCCGATGATAGACGCAATTGTGGTAAGAAACTCCTTCCTGTGCCGGTATCACATGATTGGTGAATATCCGGATATGTGCGTAAGAAGCTAAAACGACATTATTGCCCGATCCGATTGCTTCTAACGGGAATGTGTTTGTTCCGGACAGAGTCAGGTTGGTAGTATTGTAAATAGTGCCGTATTCGTTGGCTTCTTTGAAATTGGTTAGCATAAATAAACGGTATTCTTTTGTATCCGGTATAAATAATAGATCGGTTATTTCCTCGTCTGTTTTATTACCGAAACGTTTCACATTCAATACCTGATTTTCAGAAGATAACTTTACGATAAAAGCATCTTTCGCACCTTTATCAGGGAGGTTATAGCGATTATCTCCGGATGGGTTGAATATTACTTTTCCCATACAATAACCTCCTGCGTATATTTCATCGTTATCGTTGACGTATAAGGTATTGATTACCGTATTTTTGCTTGTAGATGTTCCTCCGGCTGTATAGATGGATGAGTAGTTACCGTCCGGATTGAGCATAATACACAAAGCATGCTGTGTTCCCGTGGATGTAGTGGTTTGTGTGGAAGAACCGATGGAGAGCTGCTGACTGGTTGTAGAACCGGATAAAATGAGCTTACCGTCACTCAGGCATGCTATATCGGAAATCGTTTCATTCCCTGCTCCTGTTATCGGGCATGTCCATTTCTTTTCGCCGGATGTATTGAAACGGCTGACAAATATATCTGTGTTGTTTGTAGTCGTTCCCTGATATGTTCCGGCAAGAATAATATCCGTGCCGTCAGTCTTTATTTTTTTTCCGGAGGCGGATAAGTAGCCCTCTTCAGCAGAGTACCACAGTTGTTTCCCGGATAGAGTATAAGCAGCTAAAAAGCACTTCTCTTCCGAATTTCCGCAGAGATATACTGTTTGGTTGAATAATATAAAATCCTGAATGATGAAGTCTGCACTTTTTTCAAACGAAACGGGTGAAGATACTACTCCTTCCGGAGATACCGAATATAATTTTTCGTTTCCGTCATTTCCGGTAAGAAGCCATAGTACTCCCGCCTCATCGGATACTGCGGATTTCACTTTTGATTCGTTTTCAATTCTGATTAAACATTCGCGAATACCTTGTACCGAATATCTGGCAGCAAAAATAGCCGGGAGTTCGGACATCAATCCGGTTTCCGTATTGGAAATGAGTTCTCCGCTAAATTCTCCTGTTAACCAGATGTTGTTGCCACCCGCTACTATCTGTCGTCCGTATGCTGTCGTCATACTTCCGAAGTGATGAACCGTTTCGGGTTGTTGAGCATACGATACAGTACAAATAGAGAGTATAATGATGATTAGAATTTTGTTCATGATATACATATCGTAGGGAAAGAATACCCGGAATTCGGTCGTACCGGGCATCCTTCCATTGATTAATATTAGTAGACGCTTGCTTTATGTACCGATTTTTTTCCCGAGATACTATCTTCTACAACTACGGTATAGATACCATTGTCTACAGTATAACGGTCATTACCTTTTAAACGGTTTTGTATTACCAATCTGCCAGACAGGTCGAATATCATCACTCTGCAATTCGATGTACTTGTTGATACTTCGATAGCACCGTGGTCTCCCCATACCCTGATAGCTTCCTGTTGATAGTCTTTCAGTCCGGTACCGGTAGAAACAGTAAGTGTATATTCGGCAAATCCAACGTTTCCATCAGCGTCTTTCATGCTGATCACAATCGGATAAATTCCTGTAGTAGTACTTGTTCCACTTAGTTCGCCGGTTGCCGGATTCAGATTGAGCCCTTCGGGAAGAGTACCATAATATAGTGTGAATTCGGCATCACCATTGGCATTTTCTGCATTAATAATCTGACTGAAAGCTGTGCCGGGTTTAATGACAGGTAGTACAGCCGGAGTTGCGTAGATTTGCTGATAGCATAGTAAAGCTACGCTGTAGTTACTGCCGATAGTTGGTATTGTAATCGGGTCGCCAAACAGGTTTACGGGAGAAGCCGTACCGCCGCTACGGGTAGATATCATATCGGCTACATATAATAACCCTTCATTTCCTACTGCCATAGCCATCGCACCTTCCCGGGTAGCATCTCCTACACGGTGTCCTATCAGTACTTCACCTTTTGATGATAATTTCATCAGATACATATCCTGTCCCCCTTTAGCTTTAGAAGGGAACTGTCTTGCCTCGTCTTCTGTATCCGGATTAAAATAATAAGTTCCAAAAGAAGTACCGGCGTTCCATATCGAGCCATCTTTGTCTATGGCAATTGTTTTGACATCTGTCGGTTGGGTGATACTGCCTGCTATATAGTTCCATTGATAGTTTCCGTTTGTATCGAAAGAGACAATCAGCATACTGTTCCAACTTCCGGAAGTGTCCAGGGTCTTCATGGTTACTTCGGGTGCATTGTCCACAACCAGATCTTCGCTTCGTATCACACCGCCGATGACTACCTGATTGCCGGCTACATCCATGGCATTAATATCGTCTAATTTACTACCTGTTAAACTACGTGCCCAAATCATATTTCCGTCAGCTGAATATTTAACCAGGAAATTGTCTGTATTTTCTACAGAAGCTGCCGTCATAGATTGTGTTCCGAATTGAATAGTTCCGCTAAATGTTCCGGCTGCATATATTCCCCCTTCTTCATCTACAGATATAAGATTTCCCGTTCCTGTTCCGCTTCCTGACATTGTTTTTGTCCAGATCAGATTAGCGTTACTATCGTATTTGGCGATAAAGAAAGCGAGTTCGGAATCACCGGATGAAATTTCTGAGTTACCTCCGTTTATATCCATATTTAAATTTCCGGTGAAAGCTCCGGTAATGACAAAACTTCCATCATTTTGATTTACTGCTATACTTTTAATAACAGGTTCTATACCGGAGTCGGTGCCTTTCAGCCAGACAGGATTTCCGGTCGCATCGTATTTAGCGATCAGGAAATCTTTATAGTCGGATTCTATTTTAAATGTTTCGGAGATTTGAGCGTCAGACTCAAAATTACCTACGACGTAAGAGTTGCCTGAGGCATCTGTGGCAACACTTTGTATAACAACTGAGCCGGATGTGCTTTTAATGGATGAGGCAAATACGCATTGTTTATTGGGGGTAAACTTAGCTATGTATGCATCCATTACGGTGGAGGTTCCTGTTATTTCTTTATCACCAATTGTCATTTCTGCTCCGGTGAAACAACCTGTGAGGTATACATTGTTGTCGGCATCTATAGCCATACTTTTGGCTGAAGTTTCTACATCGGCAATCCCAAATTGGCTACTCCATAAATATTTCTGAGAAAAACCGGTTAAACAGTTCATTACCAGTACTGTGAAAAGGAAAAGTCTTGTTTTCATAATTGTAATAATTTTAATTTATAGGTATAGCAAGGACCAACAGAGAGAGTTGACTCCCTGCGGAAAAGTTTTTAAATAAAATAGTATTCGGATTTTAGTATCCGTCGTTCTGATACATTCCGGATGGATTTATAGACACTTCCCGCCAAGGTATAGGAAGTAATAAATCGCGTTTGGAACACCCCTGTACCGATTTACTGCTCAGGAACTCTACCAGGTCGGTGCCCTTATAAAACCGGAGAAGATCAAACCAACGATGATTTTCAAAAGCCAATTCGATACGCCGTTCGTGCAGAATGACCTCTTTGAGAGTTGGATAGGCTGTTTTGTACGTCTCAGAAGCCTGATCGTAAGGTTTTAATTTGGCACGGGTACGAATCATATCAATATAAGTGATGGCTTCGGATTCTAAGTTGAGTGCCTCATTTACTTCGGCAAGCATCAGAATGACATCGGCATAGCGCAACACTATCCAGCAAGAACCACCGCGCCCTTGAGAGTCTCCCAAATCAACGTATTTATTGACATAAGGGGTTGTTCCGTAAGTTTTGTACGAAACCACTTTGCGCATATCACCGGTTTCGTATTCTTTGGTCAGGTCATTTTCCGGAATATTATCTCCCAAACCTTGCGATTGTGAAATGATTCCTGTGGCATTGAGTGGCTGAAAATTTTTCGCAAAGTAAGAGCCTTCGTCGGTTCCCTGTAAGTACATTACCTGAAATATGATTTCATTGCAGGTAATATTGGCGACACCGAATACTTTGCCATAGGCAATATCTTTCAGTTTTCCGAATGGGCGAACGTTGTAAGCGGCTTCGAGGGCTTCTTTAGCCAATTGAAGATAGTCCTGAGTGGCCCCATCATTTAGCCGTTTGGCCATTGTAAGGTATACTTTTCCTAATAAAGCATATCCGGCTGTTTTTGAAGCACGTCCGAAATTGGGATTGTTTCCGTCAAATCCCCAATTGTCCGGCAGTTGGCTTTGAGTTACGAATTCCAGGTCTTTTACAATAAAGTCATAAACTTCTGCTATCGGGCGACGACCGTATTTGAGGACTTCCGCTTCACTGTTTAATTGTTTGTCTACAATAGGAACATCACCAAACAGTTGTGACAGGTTGTAGTAGGATAAAGCACGTAAAAAACGGGCTTCTGCTTTGTATTGGCTTTTCTTCTCATCACTCATCGGTACGGCATCGATGTAGTCGAGCACTACGTTACTGCGGTAGATACAAGTGAACATCCCGTACCAGGCCCGTTGTACCTCTGCATTGCTCGATGTCAGATTGTATACATCAAAATCATTGTATATACCCGAATTGGCTGTTTTGGATGCTAATGTGGTATTGTCGGATCTGATTTCAGTCCAATAATACATATTATTGTAATAATTTGTTTTTAATCCGTCATAGGCGGCGTTTAACGCCTGATACATATCATCTTCAGTTTTATAGAAGTCTTTCTTATTGAGTTTATCAGGGTCGGAACGTTCTAAGAAGTCACAGGCGGTAAATCCCGTAATCAAACAACTAAAGAGGATTATATTCTTTATTAATTTTATCTTTTTCATGATGCGGTCCTGTTTTTTAGAATGATAGTTTACAACCAAAATTATAGGCTCGTGCCAGTGGATAAGTTCCCCAGTCGAAACCCGGCATCAGATTGCCCGACTTGTAATTTACATCCGGGTTATAGCCAATGTAATCGGTTATCGTAAATGCATTGTCAACGGAGGCAAAAAGTGAGATACCTCTTAATTTTATTTTTTCTACCCATTTTTGAGGTAGGTTATAGTTTAAAGTGATGTTAGTACAACGAAAGTATGATGCATCGTTCACCATATAGGATGACACTCCATAGGTGTTTTTGTTAGTGGTGGCAATATTGGCACGATACATAGCCGGATTGGGATTAGTGACGGCATTGTAACGGTCGGCTGCCAATGCAAATTGATTACAGGTACCTTCCATATTCAGCAAGTAGTAATTCTGGAAACTGATAACCTGTGCTCCCTGTACTCCCGAAAAGGAAGCACTTAAGCTTAATCCTTTGTAGCTGATATTGGTGCTGAATCCATAGGTGAAATCCGGATAATTATCTCCTAATATCTCCCGGTCATCGTCTGTGATTTTACCGTCATTATTGACATCTTTCCATTTGGCATCACCCGGTTGTACATTTTCGTAGTTCCATACGGCCGGGCCGGTGAGCTGATAACCTTCTTCACCTATGTGTTGTTTATCTACCAGTATCCGTTGGTACTCTTCTTCTGAAATTACTCCGAGACTGTTCAGCCCGTAAAAAGAACCGATGGGTTTTCCAACCATTGTTATGTGGCTGATAGCACTTCTTTCCCCAATGCTGACAATGGATTGAGAGTCAGGTAACGAAAGTACTTTATTCCGGTTCAGGGAAAGATTGGCTCCTATATTCCAGTTTACAACCCCGGTGAGGATGCGTCCGTCAACTTGAATATCGAAGCCGGTGTTGCGTATTTTGGCATTAGACAGGTTTGATTTATATTGAGTTGCTCCGGCAATGGCCGATACCGGTTTATTGAACAATAAGTCATTCGAGATACTGTTGTAATAGTTGGCGGACAGGGTGATACGGTTTCTAAGGAAACTCAAGTCCATTCCGACATTATACTGATCTGTTTTTTCCCACCCCAGTAAGTTGTCGACGAAAGCGCTTGGATAACGTGTGGGAACTATTTGGCCGCCTAATACGTAACCGCCTAAATCACTCATATACCCTACATGCTCATAATTTCCGATGTTATTGTTTCCGCTGATACCCCAGCTTACTCTTAATTTTGCTCCGAAATTTTCTCCGATGTGATTCGTCCAGAAATCCTCATTGGATATATTCCAACCTAAAGCAACGGACGGAAACATTCCCCATCGATTGTCTTTTCCAAAGCGGGATGAACCGTCACCACGCAGAGAGCCGGTAAATGTATAACGATCTTTCCATGAGTATACTACACGCCCGAATACAGACATCATGGCCCAATCGAATTTATCAGTATCTCCCCAACTGTCTCCGGGAGCAGTTCCATGGGCACTTAATTCCCGAATCGTATCATCTACAAAGTTACGGGCACCGATGGAAGAGTTATCATATACTTTTTCCTGCATAGAGTAACCTCCTAAAATGTTTATCCCATGATCTCCGAAGGTACGGTTGTAATTAAGGGTTGCTTCCAATATCCAGTCAAGATTGGTTTGTGTACTGTAAGAAGCCCTTGAAAGCCGCTGATCACCCACATATCCGCTACCGGCCGTTGTGCCGTCGGTGTTCATAATAGTACCTCCTACTGTTGAGGGGCGATAATAACTTTCTGTCTGGGATATATATTGCATTCCGGAATAGATCTTTGCTTTTAGGCCTTTTACGATTTCCAAATCCAGATATCCCGAGACGGATGACATATATCTTTTTTGGAAATCTTCAATCTCATGTGCCAATGCAACGGGGTTTTCAGCCGGTGCTATGGAATATTTTCTCGCATATTGCATCTGCTGATCGACGGCGTATGAACCATCTGTGTTATATACCGGGAATTGCGGGAACATCACGAGAGCACTCATAATGATACCATCATTGTAATGACGTCCTTCTGCCTGTACGATTCGGTTTTTGGTATAGGAGGCTGCCGTGTTGACTCCTATACTCAAACGGTCGGTCAGCTTACCGTCAATGTTGAAGCGCGTCGTAAAGCGGTGATGATAAGATGGTGCGATAATACCGTCTTGTTCCAGATATCCGGCACTGGCCATATACTTTACCCGGTCATTACCACCGGTAATGTTCAGATTGTGCTTCATAATGGGAGCTGTGGAGAATATGGCGTCCTGCCAGTCTGTATTATAAGCCGGTTCAATGGGTTGTCCTGTTTCGAAATTGAAAAAGATATCCGGTATCTGGAAAATCTTTCCACTGGTTGCTCCGGCAACAGACATACGGTACTCGTTATTATGTAATGGACTATATTCCTTTCCGTTTTTGATACACCAGTCACGGTAAGCATTGTTAGCACTTTCTATTGAAAAATCGCGCATACCATAAGCGTCCAGCATTTTTATTTTGTGATCTACCTGTTGAAAACCGTATTGAAAATCATATTCTACTTTTGCCCGTCCGCTGTTTGTACCTCTTTTGGTTGTTATTAAAACAACGCCTCCGGCTGCACGTGAACCATAGATAGCGGCTGATGCTGCATCTTTAAGGACTTCGATGGAAGCCACATCGTTCGGGTTGATATATACATCTTTTGATGTGGGGAATCCGTCAACTACATAAAGTGGTTCTGAGCCGGCATTGATAGAACCTACTCCACGAACCCGCAATGATAAACCTTCACCCGGGCTTCCGGATGTCTGTTTGATTTCAACACCGGCAGCATGCCCTACCAATGCTTGCTCGAGTGTTGGCGTAGTGACACTTAATTCATCCATTTTAATACTGGAGATAGCTCCTGTCACATCTGTTTTGCGGACTGCACCGTATCCGATTACTACTACTTCTGAGAGAACCTTGGTATCTTCCGACATGACTACCCGTATGGGTTCTTTCCCTTTTACAATTAACTCTTTCGAAGTGTATCCCAGATATGACAATACGAGAATATCCCCTTTCTCCGCTGTAATGGTGAATTCTCCATCCATGTTGGAGCTTGTTCCTTTGGTGGAACCTTTGATCAGTACATTGACGCCTATCAAAGGGAGATTATTTTCGTCATAAACAGTTCCGGACAATGAGAAGTTTGCTTTCTCTTTTTTTTCTTTTTGGGGAGGTTCTTTCAGAAAAATGTAGATACTTCCGTTCCGTATTTCAAAATTTACATTTGTTTTTTGAGTTAACTCGGAAAGTACTTCTTTCACATCTTTTGCGGATGCCTGCACCGAAACCTTCACTGACAAATCCGTAAAACTGCCGCTGTATGCCAGGCGGAGTTTAGATTGTTTGGCAACATCATTTAGTACGGTTTTTAAGGGTACGTCTTTGTACCGAACCGAAACCTTTTGAGCATAAAGCATTCCTGTGTTGAAGAGGAATAGTATTGCTACTGTGACTTTTAGAACGAATGAATGTGATTCTTTTTTAAGAATATTAAAAAATCGAATCTTTATCATTCGTTTTCTGATAAAAACTGGCAAAATTTTCATACTTTTGTTTTGAATTTTAATATGAATAAAATTGGTAGTCGATGGAAGGGCCCTATTCCTTTATTGACTACCTTTTTTTATTTTCTCTTGTATATTAATATCTTGTCGTTGATCTTTTCATATTTAATCGGAGAAATGCGCGTTAAATCTTCCAGAATTGAATCCAGAGGCATGTTATTAAATGATATTGTGTATATGGAATTCTCTAAAGACTGATCCATCAATACAATTTCTTTGTTGAATTTGCGGGATAATTCTTTGGATATATCATCAAGACGAGTGTCTGTGAAGTATAGGCTGTTTGTCTTCCAACCTGAATAGTCCGACACATTTTCAAGAGAACGCTTATGCATTGTTCCGTTTTTCTTTTCGTAGATAATTTGTTCTCCCGGAAACAATTCCAGGCTTTCCCCCCGGATATCGCTTACCCGGACATGACCCTGATTTAGCGTGGTAGTAATATCCGACTCATCGGTATATGCTTTTACATTGAATTTTGTTCCCAGTACTTTTATGTCAATTCCTGAGGTGTGTACTGTAAATGGACGGATTTTATTTTTGGCTACTTCAAAGTAAGCTTCTCCTTCCAGTTCCACTTCCCGGCTAAATAATTTGAAACCGGGAGTATATTTTAACCGGGAGTCGGCATTCAGTATAATTTTGGTTCCATCCTGAAAGATAATTGTTTGCATATCTCCTTTGGGGACGTATATTTCGGCAAACCGGGGAGATTGTGTTTGATTGTAATATACGTATCCTCCGGTGGCTAATAATAAAATAGCAGGGATCCATATTGCGATGTGGCGTAACCACCATCCGATGGTGGCTTGAAGATGTTTTTTGTTTTTTTCTACCGGGGCTGGCATACAAAGTGGCTGTATCTTTATGGATTCCGTGCTTTGTAGTTCCTCACCCATCAGAATACGGGCAACATCTTCATCAATGATTTCGGATAAATAGAGTTGTCCTTCTTCAGTGCCGAACCAGCGACGTATTTCAGCCCGTCGCTCCGGTGGCAAAGCATCACATAAATAAAGCCGGATCTCTTCGTCTGTGATTGGGTAGTGGTTTTCTGTTGTCATTTTATTAGTTTTAGGTTGTAATGAGAAAAATACTCCTTACTTTCGCCTTGTATATAGAGTAAAATCGTAGTGGAGAAAAGTATTACTCGGCTTTTGATATTTAACATTTATAAACAAACCGAGGTGTAGTTCTGGTTTAGGAAAAGGAGGCACTAAGCAATACCATGCAAATGCAGATGAAATCTTTTTCGTTGAGGCTTTCACGCAATGACAATATAGCTTTATAATAGGATACTTTTACGGTGTTTACGGTAATATTGAGTTGCTCGGCTATTTCGGCATTGGATAACCCTTCGAAGATTTTCATTTGGCAAATACGGCGTTTTTGGGGTGGCAACAAGGTTAAAGCTTTTTGTATCGCCTCGTTACGCTGCTTTCTGTACAGGGTTTGTGTAATATTCTCTTCTTCAAAAAGCGGCATTCCCAATATTATTTCTTCTTTTTTTTCGAGAGTCAGCTGATGAAATTTGTAGGTATTTAACAGGTGGTTTTTAAGAATGCCGTACAGGTAAGGTTCCACTCCCTGTTCCGCATCGATCTGAGTACGGGTTTCCCACAATCTCATAAATGAGTATTGTACTGCATCTTCTGCCATTTCTTTTGATTTCAGATAACGTAATGCCAACAGGAAAAATTGCCGGTGACACTTTACGTATATTTTGGAGAAAGCCGAATGACTACCGTTGATAAGTAATAAAACTATTTCTTTGTCTATCTTTTCCATGTCTAAACTTATTAAGGTATTCTGGTTGAATATGGCTACGAAGTTAAATAAAAAATCTAATATTCGTCATGCTGATATTAATTTTACCTGTGTGTAGTGTATCAAAGGAATAAACTTTTTATCAGCATATTGCATTTGGATTGCATTATCTGTTAAAAGACCTCAAAGAAACTACCTTACATCACTTTTTATTTGTTTCTTTGCACCAAATTCGGGTGAAGTGCGGTCTTGTGACTCAATGCCGCACTTAATTTATGGCAATAATCAATGAATAAACTCTCTATAAATGCTTGTCCGCTATGCGGTGGCACGCACTTGAAGCGTGTCATGACTTGTACGGATTACTATGCATCGGGTGAACAGTTTGATGTGCTTTCCTGTGAGGACTGCGGATTTACTTTCACACAGGGTGTTCCTGTAGAAGCAGAAATAGGACGCTATTATGAAACTCCCGATTATATTTCCCATTCTGATACAAAAAAAGGGGCAATGAACGCTATTTACCATCAGGTACGTAAGTACATGTTGGGTAAGAAGGCACGTCTTGTAGCCAAAGAGTCTCATCGCAAATCAGGACGTTTGCTTGATATCGGTACAGGAACCGGTTATTTTGCTTCAACGATGGAGCAACGTGGCTGGAAAGTGGAAGCTATCGAAAAGAATGCTCAGGCACGTATGTTTGCCCAAGAGCATTTCGGACTGGATGTGAAGGCGGAAGAAGAATTGCAGGAATTCGAAGCGGGTTCATTTGACGTGATTACTTTGTGGCATGTGATGGAACATCTGGAACATCTTGATGAAACCTGGGAACGTCTTCGGGAGCTTTTATCAGACAGAGGTGTTCTTATTGTGGCTGTACCTAACTGCTCTTCGTATGATGCCGTTAAGTATGGCAAATATTGGGCGGCGTATGATGTACCCCGTCATTTATGGCATTTCACTCCGGTTACAATACAGCAATTTGCTTCCAAACATGGTTTTATTATGGCAGCACGCCATCCGATGCCGTTTGATGCATTTTATGTATCAATGTTGAGTGAAAAGCACCGGGGTAGTTCTTTCCCTTTTATGAAGGGTATGTGGGTAGGAACAATGGCATGGCTTGGTACCTTAACGAAGAAAGAGAGAAGTAGTTCTATGATTTACGTATTTAGAAAAAAACGCTGATGAAGAATAAAAACAAAAATAATTCGGTGTCTTATTTCGACATGCAATTCATAACGTCCAGTATCAGTACTACGTTGGTATTGTTGTTGTTGGGACTCGTTGTGTTTTTTGTTCTGGGGGCGCATAATCTTTCTATCTATGTCCGTGAAAATATTAATTTTTCAGTTCTCATCAGTGATGATATGAAAGAGGCTGATATTCTAAAGTTGCAGAAGAAGCTGGATAAAGAGCCTTTTGTGAAGCAAACAGAATACATATCAAAGAAACAAGCTCTGAAAGAGCAGAGTGAAGCCATGGGAACTGATCCGGAAGAGTTCTTAGGTTATAATCCCTTTACTGCTTCTATTGAGATCAAACTGCATTCTGACTATGCTAATTCGGACAGTATTGCCAAGATAGAGAAAATGATAAAGAAGAACACCAATATACAGGATGTGCTCTATCAGCGCGAATTAATTGATTTGGTGAACGATAATATACGGAATATCAGTCTTGTACTGCTTGCTTTAGCAGTGGTATTAGCTCTCATTTCTTTCGCTTTGATCAACAATACCATACGTTTGGCCATCTATTCCAAGCGTTTTCTCATTCATACTATGAAGTTAGTGGGAGCCAGCTGGGGCTTTATCCGTCGTCCGTTTTTACGACGGAACATATGGAGTGGTGTGTTGGCAGGTATCATGGCCGATGCTATCCTGATGGGAACTGCCTATTGGTTGGTGTCTTATGAACCGGAACTGATTCGTGTGATAACTCCTGAAGTGATGTTATTGGTTTCCGGTTCGGTATTGATATTTGGTGTCGTGATTACGTTCCTGTGTGCTTATTTGTCTATCAATAAATACTTGAGGATGAAAGCCAGTACGCTGTATTACATATAACACAGCGTGTAATTTCAATCGTAAATTGTAAATCGTAAATAGTAAATAACATTATGGCTGACAAACAAAAATTTGCCTTTGACAAGACCAATTTCATTTTACTTGCTATCGGAATGGCGGTAGTAATTATTGGTTTTATTCTTATGACGGGGCCTTCTTCTACAGAGACCGTTTTTGAACCGGATATTTTCAGTGTACGAAGAATAAAAGTAGCACCGGTAGTTTGCTTCCTGGGCTTTATTTTTATGATATACGCAGTGTTGCGCAAACCTAAAACCAAAATAGAAGAATAAGTATGGGAGATTTAACGACGATACAAACTATTATTATTGCTATTGTAGAAGGACTGACTGAGTTTTTGCCTGTTTCCTCCACCGGACATATGATTATAACACAGGCTTTGTTGGGGGTGGAAAGTACCGAATTTGTAAAAGCGTTTACAGTGATTATTCAGTTTGGCGCTATTCTTTCGGTAGTTTGCCTTTACTGGAAGCGTTTTTTCCGTTTAAATCATACCCCATTGCCTGAGTGTGCTTCGGCTCTTAAACGCTTTTTGCATAAGTTTGATTTTTATTGGAAGCTTTTGGTGGCATTTATCCCTGCGGCAGTTCTTGGCCTATTGTTTAGTGACGAAATAGATGCTTTGTTGGAGAGTGTGGTAGTGGTAGCAGTAATGCTTGTGATAGGTGGTATATTTATGCTGTTTTGTGACAAGATATTTTCTAAAAGTGACAAGGACTTTAAGATGACGGAAAAGAAAGCATTTAATATCGGATTGTTCCAGTGTATTGCTATGATACCGGGTGTTTCGCGTTCAATGGCTACTATCGTGGGTGGAATGGCCCAGAAGATGACACGAAAGGATGCTGCCGAATTTTCTTTCTTTTTAGCTGTTCCTACTATGTTTGCGGCTACCGGATATAAGGTGCTGAAACTCTTTTTGGATGGCGGAACAGAAGTATTAATGAATAATATGTCTGCCTTGATCATTGGTAATGTGGTTGCTTTTGTAGTGGCGTTGTTGGCCATTAAGTTCTTTATTAGTTTTGTTACAAAGTATGGATTCAAAGCTTTCGGTTGGTATCGTATTATCGTAGGAGGAACAATTTTAGTGCTGTTGATGTGTGGATATAATTTAGAGATTGCTTAATGAATTTTAAAGAAGGAGAAGTACTTTTTTTCAATAAACCTCTGGGATGGACATCGTTTAAAGTGGTAGGCCACATACGTTATCACATCTGTCGGAGGATGAAAGTAAAGAAATTGAAAGTGGGACATGCAGGTACGTTAGATCCTCTGGCTACGGGAGTCATGATTGTATGTACAGGTAAGGCGACTAAGAGAATAGAAGAGTTTCAGTATCATACTAAAGAGTATATTGCTACCATACAATTGGGAGCTACTACTCCGTCTTATGACCTGGAACATGAGATCGATGCAACTTATCCCACGGAGCATATAACCCGTGAGAAGATCGAAGAAGCATTGAAACAGTTTTTGGGAGAGATTCAGCAGATTCCTCCGGCTTTCTCGGCCTGTAAGGTAGATGGTGCCCGTGCTTACGATCTGGCACGTAAAGGGCAGGAGGTCGAATTGAAGCCTAAATTGCTGGCCATTGACGAGATAGAGTTACTGGCATGTGATTTGGAGAAGATGGAGATAAAAATCCGGGTGGTTTGTAGTAAGGGAACTTATATTCGTGCATTGGCCCGTGATATTGGTGAAGCGCTTCATAGCGGTGCCCATCTGACAGGATTGGTTCGTACCCGTGTAGGTGAGGTTAGATTGGAGGATTGTCTTGATCCCGAACGCTTTGCAGACTGGATAGACCAGCAAGAGATTGAAATAACAGAAGATAATTAACGTAATAAGGAGAATAGATATGAAACTGTCACAATTTAAATTTAAGTTACCAGAGGATAAAATAGCTCTGCATCCGATGAAGTACAGAGATGAATCGCGTTTAATGGTACTCCACCGTAAAACGGGTGAGATTGAACATAAGATGTTTAAAGACGTCTTGAATTATTTTGATGATAAGGATGTGTTTATTTTCAATGACACGAAGGTATTCCCGGCTCGTTTGTATGGTAATAAGGAGAAAACCGGTGCACGTATCGAAGTGTTCTTATTGCGCGAGCTGAATGAAGAACTTCGTCTGTGGGATGTATTGGTAGATCCGGCCCGTAAAATCCGTATCGGAAATAAACTTTATTTTGGTGACGATGATTCAATGGTGGCCGAAGTAATCGATAATACCACTTCACGTGGGCGTACATTGCGTTTCCTCTATGATGGTCCTCATGACGAATTTAAGAAAGCACTCTATGCGTTGGGCGAAACCCCGCTGCCCCACTCTATCATTAATCGTCCGGTAGAAGAAGAAGATGCGGTACGCTTCCAGTCTATCTTTGCAAAGAACGAAGGAGCTGTAACGGCGCCTACTGCCAGTTTGCATTTTAGCCGTGAATTGATGAAACGGATGGAAATTAAAGGCATTGATTTTGCTTATATCACATTGCATGCAGGTTTGGGTAACTTCCGTGATATTGACGTAGAAGACCTTACCAAGCACAAAATGGATTCGGAGCAGATGTTTGTTACCGGCGAAGCTGTAAAAACGGTGAATCGTGCCAAAGACCTGGGTAGAAATGTATGTGCCGTAGGTACTACTGTAATGCGTGCTATCGAGAGTACTGTAAGCACAGACGGACATCTGAAGGAATACGAAGGCTGGACAAATAAGTTTATTTTCCCACCGTATGAATTTACAGTAGCCAATGCGATGATCTCTAATTTCCATATGCCATTGTCTACCCTGTTGATGATTGTAGCCGCTTTTGGCGGATATGATCAGGTAATGGATGCTTATCATGTGGCAATGAAGGAAGGCTACCGTTTTGGTACCTATGGGGATGCAATGTTGATTATAGACTAGGAAAATAACGATTAGTGATTAGTGATAAGTGATTAGTGCCATGCGGCGTATGCTTATCACTAATCACTCATCGCTAATCGTTAATCACTCATCGCTAATCACTCATTATCATGGTTTATTTAGGGCTTGGAACTAATTTAGGAAATAAAGAGCAGAATCTCCGGATGTCTGTACAAAAAATAGAAGAGCGGATAGGGAAGATTGTTTCCCTTTCCGCTTTTTATGTGACTGCTCCCTGGGGATTTGCTTCTGATAATAGTTTTTTGAATGCTGTAGTTTGTGTAGAGACCCCTCTCCGGCCTTTGGAGGTATTGAAGGAAACTCAGGCGATAGAACGGGAGTTGGGGCGTACAAGTAAGTCTATGGGTGGAGTATATTCAGATCGGCTTATAGATATCGATTTGCTGCTTTATGGCGATACAATTATGGATGAAGAAGGATTAATTCTCCCCCACCCTCTAATGGTCGAACGCCGGTTTGTAATGGAACCTCTGGCGGAGATTGCTCCCGATGTGATGCATCCTGTGCTTCACAAAACAATGAAAGAACTTTTTACTTCTTCTTTTTCTCCGCAATAAACTGAGGAAGATAGGCGATGCATCCTATTAATGCTGCATATAGATAATGTAGCTCTGTAAATGGCTTGTGCATCAGCATGCAAATGACATAATAGATTCCTATCGTTACTCCGATGTATGCCAGCAAAATAAGTACTCTTTTTATTCTCTTCTTCATACGAAAATGATGTTAATATGGACCAAAGTTAGTAATTAATCAGAAATAATCTCTACCTTTGCATCCGAAATGAAATGTGGAAAGATTTGAGTAGCTTGCAACCACAGAAAAAAATGCTAAAACAACATTCCTTTCTGTGTGCCGGATGGCACTCCCCTACTCATCCTGTCTTTTCTCATTTGATTTTTAATTTTCAATTTTCAACTTTTAATTTTTAATTAAAATGGGATATTTATTCACGTCCGAATCGGTGTCTGAAGGACACCCCGACAAAGTGGCCGATCAAATATCGGACGCTGTACTTGACAAACTGTTGGCATTTGACCCCAGTTCGAAAGTAGCTTGCGAAACCTTAGTGACTACCGGACAGGTAGTGCTGGCAGGAGAAGTGAAAACCAGTGCATACATTGACTTACAGCTTGTAGCACGTGAAGTAATTAAGAAAATCGGTTACACCAAAGGTGAGTACATGTTTGAAAGTAATTCCTGTGGTGTATTCTCTGCTATTCATGAGCAAAGTGCCGACATCAACCGTGGCGTAGAACGCGAAGACCCGATGAATCAGGGTGCAGGCGACCAGGGAATGATGTTTGGTTATGCTACTAACGAAACGGAAAATTACATGCCGCTTTCTCTTGATTTAGCACATCGTATCCTGCTTGTTTTGGCAGATATTCGTCGCGAAGGGAAAGAAATGACCTATCTCCGCCCCGATGCCAAGAGCCAGGTGACTATTGAATATGATGACAACGGTAAACCCGTACGCATTGATACAATTGTGGTATCTACCCAGCACGACGACTTTATCCAGCCGGCAGACGACTCTGCAGAGGCTCAGTTGAAGGCTGACGAAGAGATGCTTGCTATCATCCGTAAAGATGTTATCGAGATATTGATGCCCCGTGTGATTGCTTCTATTCATCATGCAGACGTATTAGCTTTGTTTAATGACAATATCATTTATCATGTGAATCCAACCGGTAAGTTTGTTATCGGCGGTCCTCATGGCGATACAGGTCTTACAGGGCGTAAGATCATTGTAGATACCTATGGTGGTAAAGGTGCACACGGTGGTGGTGCTTTCTCTGGCAAGGATCCCAGCAAGGTAGACCGTAGCGCTGCTTATGCTGCCCGTCATATTGCTAAGAATCTGGTTGCTGCCGGTGTGGCCGACGAAATGCTCGTGCAAGTGTCTTATGCTATTGGTGTGGCTCGTCCTATCAATATTTATGTAGATACTTACGGACGCAGTAATGTGAAGATGAGTGACGGTGAAATAGCTAAAAAGATTGACGAATTATTTGATCTTCGTCCGAAAGCTATTGAAGAACGTTTGAAGTTACGCAATCCTATCTACAGCGAAACTGCTGCTTATGGACATATGGGACGTGAGCCCCGTGTGGTAACCAAGACTTTCTCTTCTCGTTATCAGCCCACTAAGACTATTGAAGTAGAGCTTTTCACTTGGGAGAAACTGGACTATGTAGACAAAGTGAAAGCTGCCTTCGGCTTGTAAATCAGCATAGCTTTACAGCTATTTATTTATAGAGAGCCGCTCTTCTATGCCATAGGCTATAGAAGGCGGCTCTCTTCTTTTTTAAGAGAATCTCTGATACTTCGATATGTTTCTTTAATACCCTTCTCCTCTTCCTCTTATATATATTTGTTACTATAAAATATCTCTTTTACTTTTTCTTTTTTTAAGAGATAAATTGAAAATATTCAGATACAAATACAAGATATCAATTAAGTGAAACTACATACCATTACAAGGCTCTATATTTCTATTTGTCTGATAGACAATGAAATATCAGCCCTCCCTTTAACATAAAATTCCACTTGTATTTTATATTTATCCCGTTGATAAGTCATAATTTTAAAACTCAGTTTTCAAAGCTATACTTTTTCGAAATTGGGCCATAATCATTCACCTATTCTGGAAATTCTTTACATTTTTAAAACCACCACAAAATATCTCTCGGGTAAATATTACCTATATATTTTGAAAGATAGCGCCCATCCCGGCTGTATAAAAAGCCATATACTTGCATCGGAAGAGTACGAAGAAATCATCCTTAGATAATATGACGTAGGAGATCACAGCTTTCTTGAGGAATAAATAATTTAATATTTACTTAATCATATGATACTTAATTCTATAATTGTACTATTTGTTTTGCTGAGTGCAGGACCCGTTAATGTTTATCCTAATCCTCTAATCTCTGTTCAGCTGGAAGGTGGAAAATACCTTACAGACCAATGTCAGGTAGTTTCCATTATTTTGGAATCTTTATGGCCAACATTATTATTGTATCCCGTTGAAGGGCTGATGATAGGAATATTTATATCCCTGGTAGCATATGATAGGATGGTACATAACAAACAATTACTTTCCCATGAAAAGTTAGGCATTTCACTGAGTATAATTGATAAGGCCCAAACTCCGATGACACTTATACAGCACCTGTTGGAGGATATTACTTCTGATAATATTCCTGAGGCTGTAGCAGATAAAGTAAAGCGGGCACTCGGACACACTAATTATGTCATAAGCTGTCATAAAAATGTTATTGCATTCAATAAAATGAAAGAAGAAATAGATTCCGGATTCAGTACTACAGAGTTTGAACTTTATACTTATCTGAATTTGGTCACCAACCAATGTCGTGCATATGCAAATATGCATCGTGTACAATTGAATGTCAGTAAAAATTTTACTTATTTTAATTGCCGGGTGAATGAAACAGCTATGACTGCTGCTCTTCAGTGTCTACTGAACAAAATAATTGATATTACTCCTTGCGATGGTTGTATAAATATTGGAGTGTCACGTCTTAGCAATCGTTGGAGTCTGAGAATAAGCAATTGTCCAAAGTGTGAAGGTAATGACAAGAGAATGTTTACGCCGATCTCCGGACTGACGTTGGTACATTGTTGCGGAAATCTTCGATTCATAAGAAAGATAATCCGCTTGCATGGTGGTAAACTGGTGGGGAGTAGTCGTGGGCGGATAGTTACTTTTCAAATTACTGTTCCTATAAGTTGCACTTGTAATATGACGGAACATCCGGTGGCAGAAAACTGTGCAGAGAAGAGTTGTAAAGTTATCCGTTCTAACGGTGAGGGTGAAATTGACGATATAAAATTGTCGCTGGAGTCCGATAAAGCTCCATCTGTTCTATTGGTGATGGCAGATAAAGAGCTAAGTGAATATCTGAACGAGGTGCTCTCACGTTCTTTTCGGATAACGACTCTTGAAGAACCGGAACGGTTTCTCTCTTTCTCCAGTCAAGCTGTTCCGGATGCTATTATTATTGATGAAACTGTCAATGGTATATATGGAGATGAACTCTGCTCTCAAATAAAGTCGGATATCAACATGTCTAATATTCCTGTTGTCCTTTTGATAAGTTCTGACGATAATGAAAGCTACCTTGCACACATTCATTGTGGTGCTGATAAGTTGGAGTTGCGTATGGTTAATATATGTAAGCTCAAAGCAGATATTCGGATACTCATAGCCAGACATACTTCACGACGTGAACATATCAAAAGGCTTCTGGCAAAGAGTTCTTCTACCGTTATTCCCAAGATAGCTATGACGGATGACGATAATATCCGGTTTATGAATAAAGTACAAGAACTTTTGGAGAAGAATCTTTTTGAAAGAAAGTATACGATAAAAATGCTCGGTGAAGACATGGGTATGAGTCGTACTAAATTCTATAGTAAGATGACGGAAATTATTGGGAAAGCCCCCGAAGACTATGTACTTGCTTTTAAGATGGATAAAGCCAGAATCTTACTCGCGGCACAGCGATACAGTATTACGGAGGTAGCTACAATATTAGGTTATTGCGATGCCAAATACTTCGGAAAGAAGTTCAAAGAGTTCTATCATGTTCCACCATCAAAATATATTGAGAACGCTATAGGATGAGATAAAGTTATTAGAGAACTTGCATTTTATGTACTTTTACCATGTAAAACAACTGTTCTTTATAGCTGTAAGAGTCGTTATTCTTCTGTACTTCTTCCTTGTGAGATGATTTCAAAACATCCGGATGTTTTGAATAAAAACATGGGGATGTTCTGATTTATAACATCCGGATGTTGTGTATGAGAACATCCGGATGTTTTGAAACTTAAACTCTTGTATTTACATTTGTATATACGCTCTCCTTCTTTCTTTTCAGGTATATAAATTTATATCCTTAAAGAATATATTCTTAGGCATTTATCTTTAAATAACTAAAGGTTTTCTATATTTGCAGGTATGACACATCATTATATACGACGCGCTATTTTATTTGTCCTGGTAGGACTCTCTTTATCCTCTTGCCACTTTTCCGGTGGCAATAATCAACTTGTTGTATTACAACATGCTGATTCACTGATGGCAAATCATCCTGATAGCGCTCTTTTATTGCTTGAAAGCATTGATAATACAGATACACTTTTACAGGCAGACAGGGCATATTATGCATTATTGTTAACGCAGGCCAAAGACAAGAATTACATAAAACATACTACTGATTCAGTGATGTATAAAGTAGTGGACTATTATGATTCGGGAAATAATGATGTTTTGCGAATGAAAGCTCATTATTATCTGGCGCGGGTTTATCAGGATATGGATAGTGTATCTGCTTCTGTAGGTGAATTCTTGATTGCTTTACAATTGGCGGAGGGTGTGAAGGATTCTGATTTTATCTGTTTGTCTGCTGCTAATTTAGGGCATTTTTTAAAAGAGCATGATTTGCCTGATGAAGCTGATTCTTATTATCAGAGAGCAGAAGAAGTGGCGTTATCAAAGAAAGACTCTTTGTATTGGGCATTTATATTGATTAATCGAGCGTCTATTGCTATTCAGAAAGGTAAGGATTATTATGAGGAGGCTGAGCAAAAGTTATTGAAAGCTTTTGAATATTCAGAAAGTAACAACAATATGTCTGTAAAACGAGCAGCTACTAATTCATTGTTATTTTTGTATAGTAATATGGAACGATATGATGATGCTATACAACTTGGGCGAGAATATATTTATACTCAACCGGATTCTATTAAAAAGATAGATGCTTATTTAATATTGGGTGATGCTTTTTATCATTTGAATCAGAATGATTCTGCAAATTTCTATTTAAAGAAGAGCTTACTTTCTCCTAATTATCATACAAAGTATTGGGCATATAACCTTCTTAGTAATATGGCAGCAGAGAAAGGGCTTTTGCTTCAATCACTTCAATGGAAAGACTCTTGTCTTGTTTATGATAATTTGGCTTCTACCTTATCTTATCCGGTAAAAACAATTAAGAGTCTGGAAAGAATGATAAGCCAACGTTATCTTATTCAGTATAAATCTCTTGCAAAGTGGCAATGGTTCGCTATCTCTTTCATTGTTACTATATTGTTATTGTCGTTGATTTATTTTGTATATAAACGACAAAAATATCGTAAGAGACTTATGCAATTGGATGAAGAGCGATCTTCGATGAAAGAACTTTTTAATAATAAATTGGCTGAGATACAACGTTTGCACGAACTTATAGGGCAGTGTGAAGGAGATAAAGCGAAGATCTATGTATTGGATAGGCAATTAAAAACGGTATATGCTGAGAGAGACAATTTGCTTGATAAACTAATTCATGCTCTTCCCGTCTTTAAGAGCTTGACCTTAATGATAGAGAGAAATAAGGATGAGAAAGGATCAAAAGAAAGAATAGATATTAAGCTTTGGGGAAAGATAATATCAGAGTTAGATGATGTTACTAATAACTTTACCATAAGATTGTCCGATCAATTTCCTATGTTGAAGAAAGATGATATTCACTTCTGTTGTTTGCTGAAAATGGGATTTAAATATTCGGATATTGCTTGTCTTTGTGGCCGTACCATTAATATGATGTATAAGCGGCGTGACCTGGTGATTGAAAGAACCGAGTTAGATGCTTCTTCATCTTTAGAGACTTTTATTAAGGCATATTGATTGAAATTGGAGGAGTATTCATGTAAATTACACTTTTCTATTTTTATTTTATTTATTAGTTTATTGTAAATCAGTTGTTTGTAGGTTTGTACTTTAACAAATAACTACACATGTATTATGCCCTGATTTGTGAATAAATCGTGTAATTTTGACAGTAAATATAAAACAAAAATATTATGGCAAAATTATTCTTTTTTTTATTCATTATTTCTACTGCATTGTATAGTCAGCCGGTTGCAGCTGAAGAAGTTTTAAAAGATGATGTAACGAATGGACTGGTATGGTATTCGATCCCTTTAAGAGGGCATTCTTCTAATTCAAGTGATGATACAATACTGCGTAGTCCAATACAGACTCCTGTAAAGGCTTTCATGTGTGAGAAAACGATGCGTCTTGATTTTTCGTCTTCTATTAAAGATGTTATTATTACAGTAGTTAATGCTTCTACGGGCGAAGTGGTTTATTCTGAAAATTTTGCTACGCCGGAGGTGGTATTTATAAACTTAGATGCAGAAGAGGCTGGTGATTATCGATTGGATGTTACGGGGGATACTACTGCTTTATGGGCTGAATTCTCGTTATAATGATGTATATCTACTTAAAAAGTACTATGGTGTTAGTATTGAAATTAGGAGATGGTTACAAGTATGGAAAAGTGAATTTATCAGCAATGAAATAACTATTATATACTTGTAAGACAATTTTAAGAAGATGTCTGAAATATAGATGTTGAAAGAAATCTGGAGGAGGGATACTTAAGTTTCTTTTAATTATTTGTATTAAGACATCTTTTTGCTTTGTTATTATAGAATTTTGTTTATCTTTAGAGGTTTATTAGCTGTTGTTATATTTCTGATACATATCACTGATTTTGGATGTTTAATCTTAAAATACATTTACTTATGAAAAAGATTTTATGTTTTACATGTCTGCTGTTTGTCTGTTCATTCGCATCTGCTCAATTAACAGTGAATCCTAATGGTAATGTTGCTGTTAAAAGTGGAGTAACTCCTTTATCTACGATAAGTGTAAATGGGAATGGTAATACGGAAAGTGATGTTTTTGTTGAATCAACGAAAAGAGGTATAATGGTGCATCGTACAGGAATAGCACCGAACGGTGGGTGGGGGATCGGTATAACAGGAGATGCCACGCCCAATGCAAATTCTTTCAATATAGGTACACGTGGATATACCGTTGCTGGTTCTCCTTTGGGAGGCGGACGGGCTTATGGTGTATTTGGAAGAGCTGGAAATTGTACTTCCGGGTATAACTTTGGTGTTTTAGGAGCTCTTGATGGTTCTGTTAATGGAGCGGGTATATATGGCACTTCCAATGCTTATGATTGGGGAGAATCTGTTCCGGGGCGTTATGCCGGCTTTTTCAGAGGCAATGTATACGTGACCGGTAGTATTTATGGCCAGCTATTAACTCCTACGGCTATTTCTCAGCAAAGCTTGTCTCCTTTATCGAGGGTTTCTGCTGCTGATATGAGTGTAACAGATAAGCTCGGCCAGTTGAATTCTGTTCGCTACAATTTAGAGCAACCTGCCGCACAGAATGTTTCCAAGGTTAGAAATGCAGGCGATAGCCTGGCAATTAGTTCTTTGGAACTTTCGGTGGAAGAGGCTCAGGCTTATTCTAAAGCGCATTATGGCTTTGTTGCGCAGGAACTGAAAGAAGTATATCCCGATCTGGTGTATGAAAATGCACAAGGCGAACTGAGCATTAATTATATTGAAATGATTCCTTTATTGGTACAATCTATCCAAGAGTTGGCCATGGAAGTGAATAATCTGAAATCAAATAAAGGCCTTACGAGAGCGGCTGTATCAAAAGGTGGAGATGATGACTCCTCTTCTGAGTACAGGGATATCATAGCACCGGAATTATTTCAAAATATGCCTAATCCTTTTACAGATAATACGGTGATCAAATATATTATTCCACAAGATACCCAAAAAGCCAATTTACTTATCTATAATATGAGCGGTAAACAAATTGAGCAATTCACTTTATCTCAAAAAGGTGAGGGCTCTGTTACTTTGGCGGGTAGCCAACTGGAGGCAGGTATGTATTTGTATTCTTTGATCGTTGATGGAAATGTGATTGATGTGAAAAGAATGATCCTAACTAAGTAGGAGAAATTAGGACTAAACTATTACTATTATTAATAACTTTAAAAACACACACTCATGAAAACTAACAATGCAATTTTCATCTTAATTATTCTTTTCTTCTGCTGTTCAGCGAGTCATGCACAATTAAAAGTGCTTTCAAATGGTAAAGTTGGAATTGGCACTACTACTCCCAAGTATGGCCTTCTGGATATTGGAAAGATAGGGACCGGTGGAGGATTGACTATTTATAACAGCACATTGACTAACCCTCTTCTTTTTAAATTATATTCTAACGGAGATTACGGTTATTTAAATTTTGAAGGAGTAGCAAAACAAGGGCTAACTATAAATAAAGATGGTGGTGTTGGTTTTGGAGCCGATCCTTCTATAGGATTAGACACTCCTGAATATATTAATATATATACTTACGACAGATCTGCATTTATGGCTTATGCAAAGTTTCCCCATGATTTTGGTGATATAATAAAAGTTTATTCAAACCGGGATACCGATGTGGCTTATGTTGTGAGAAGAAGTGGTCAGTTTACTTTTTATGTGACTGGGGATGGAAACGTTTATTCTAAAGGTAGTTTATTGACAGCTTCGGATGAATCTTATAAAGAAAACATAAATTCATTAAATAATAGCCTGAATACGATCAGACAAATGAGAGGTGTTACCTATAAGCTAAAGGAACAGGCTGATGAATCGACTACTGCAAGCACTCTTCAAAGTGATGTTTCTTCCAGAGATACTTTATCCGCTCAGTCTCCTGTACCGGTTGAAATCGTTAATAAGATAAAAGCTGAAAAGAAAAGAAAGAAGTCCGGTTTTATCGCTCAGGAATTGGAAGAAATATTCCCGGAAGCTGTTTATACATTACCCAATGGAAAGAAAGCCATTGCTTATTCTGAAATTATTCCTTTATTAGTGGAAGCCATCAAAGAACAACAAAACGAAATAGATAAACAGCAGAACGAAATTGATGAATTAAGACAATCTAAGAACGTTCAAACCAGATCTGCTATTGGTGCTGTAGATGAACAATCAGATGTAAACTCATTGCTGGATGAAAAGCTGAAAGCCAAACTTTATTCCAATATACCCAATCCTTTTAAGGAGCAGACTACTATTTCTTTCTTTATCCCTGAAACATCTTCCAGAGCCAGTATTCATATCTATAACCTTCAAGGAAAACAGATAAAACAGCTCAATATTGAGTCACGAGGAAATGGTTCGGTAACTATCAATGGCTATGAGTTGACTCCGGGAATGTATATGTATTCATTGATTGTAGATGGCAAAGAAGTTGATACGAAAAAGATGATATTAACCGAATAAAAGTGAGGTGATTATGAATAGAATATTACAATTTTTGATTTTTATGTTTTGGGGTACTTTATTGTATTCTCAAAATGTAGTGGTTGATGGTGTTACCTTCTCTGCTGATGGAAAGACTCTAATAAAGTATCCTACAGATAAGTTTTATAAAGAATATATAATACCTGAAGGTACTGAAATTATAGGTAAAAAAGCATTTGTAGGAGCTCAAATAGGGAAGGTGACAATCCCGACTACATTAACTCATATAAACGATTCTGCATTTTATAATGGTCCATCTGATTTCATTCTTACAGGGAAATTCCCTATTATTGGAAATCGTGTTTGGACCAATGATAGGCGCTTTGAAGTTACTGAGAGCAATCCTTATTGTCGAGTATCGGACGATGGTTTTGTTTATTCTAAAGATGGGAAAACTGTACATATAGCTTTTGGGGATATGGCAGGGAATATAGGATATGTTGAAATAATTGACAGGTATATATTTCAAGATTGTTATTTTGCTTATGGAATTATTTATATTCCTGGTAGTGTGCGTTTGATTAGAGAGCATGCCTTTGATGATATTAAACTTGCCTTGCCAACACGTTCAGAGCCTTCGTATTATAATTTCGAATTTGCTTGTGATGCATTGACTCCTCCCGAATTGGAAGGTGAAGTGTTTACTGAAAACAATGTTGGCAATAGTACTTTATTGGTTCCAAAAGGATCTGAGGAATTATACAAAGCCACTCCTCAGTGGAATACATTTGGAACTATAGAAACTCCTCGTCCTCCACAAGGAATTTCTGAAGATTCGGTTTCTTCTTTGAAAGTTAATCGTGTGGATGGAGCAATTTATATAGAAGCTTTAAAGTCGCTGGATACGGTAAGGTTAATCAATCTAAATGGGAATATTGTACGTGAAAAGAATCAGGTGAATAGTTGTCATATGATTTGTGATATTTCTTCTCTTAATGGATTTTTTGGTTTACTACAGGTTATTTATGAAGATGGAGATAGAGAAGTTATCAAATTAAACTTTTAATTAATTTAATCGGAAAGAATTATGAATAGAATATTGCAATTTTCGATTTTCATATTTTGGGGTACTTTATTGTATGCTCAAAATTTAGTGGTTGATGGGGTTATCTTTTCTGCAGATGGAAGTACATTGATAAAGTTTCCTACAGATAAGTTCTATAAAGAATATATAATACCGGAAGGAACGAAAATCATAGGCAAAAAAGCATTTGCAGAAGCTTGGGTTGAAAAAGTGACATTGCCAACTACATTGACTCATATAAACGATTCTGCATTTTATAATGGCCCATCCGATTTCATTATTACAGGGAAGTTTCCAATTATTGGAAATCATATTTTTGGATTAGCCACTCAAAGGTGCTTTGAAGTTAGTGAAGGAAATCCTTTTTGCCAAGTATCAGAGAATGGCTTCGTTTATTCAAAAGATGGGAAAATAGTACATATAGCTCCTGGAGTTATAGTTGGTTATTTGGAGGATATTGAAATTATTAACAGGTATACATTCCAAGATTGTTACTTTCGTTCCAGAATCTATATTCCTAGTAGTGTACATCTAATCCGAGAGCATGCATTTGATGACATTTGTAGGAGTGTACCAACACGTTCAAATTCATCATCTTATAATTTAAATTTTAGTTGTGATGCATTAACCCCTCCTGAATTGGAAGGTGAAGTTTTTACTGAAGACAATGTTGGTTATAGCACTTTATTTGTTCCAAAAGGATGTGAGGAATTATATAAAGCCACTCCTCAATGGAATACATTCGGAACTATAGAAACTCCTCGCCCTCCACAAGGGGGTTCTGAAAATCCAGTTTCTACTTTGAAAATTAATCAAAAGGATGGAACGATTTACATAGAGGCTCTGAAATCGATGGAAACAGTGAGGTTGATAAGTTTGAGCGGGAATGTTGTATATGAAAAGAATAGGATTGATAATAGCAACACGACTTGTAAGATTTCTTTTTTTGATGGATTTGTTGGTTTATTGCAAGTGATCTATAAAGATGGAAATAGAGAAGTTATTAAATTAAATTTTTAAAGATATGACACGTTACTTTTTTATTGTTATATTTATTCTGATTTCAATACAGCTTAAAGCCCAATTATCAGAATCAATTCGTGTAGAGGAGTCAGATCTTTCTTTTTCGCGCATGGAAGAATTTGATTGTGTTACGTGGAATAAAAGTTCTGAGTTTGTAGAACGGATAAATGCTCCTAAACTTCCGGTTATTATAGAATCGTTTGTTATTCCTTTTGGTGCGCAGGTTGCTAATATTGATGTAGTTGTTAAAGAGAAAAACTTATTGGATAGAAGTTTGTTGATTTTACCTGTTGATCCTCCTATTTCAATAAGAAATGATTTCGCAACATTATCACTAAATCTGGATAGCACTATTTATAATTCGTCTCTTGCCTATCCTACAGAGAATGTGAAGATCATTTCTGATACATACGAACATGGATATCATGTGGTGACAGTTGAAATTTGCCCTTTTGAATATATTCCTCTAAATAAAGCATTGTCATTATTGGATTTGGCATTCACAATTAATTATATACAGACACGGGGAGTTACTGAATATCCACAATACCAATCGTCTAAATCTGCAAATCGTGCCTATAATTTTGTTTATTCTAAAGTAAAGAATAAGCAAGACATGAATCGTTTTTCAAATCAAAGAACTGGAGTCGTATCCAATGAGTCGTTAAATATGAATGAAAGGAATTTAAGTGTTTCTGATGCGACAGTAAACATAATTCCTGAGTATTTGATTGTGACTAATAATGAGTTAAAAACCACTTTTCAACGTCTGGCAAATTGGAAAACGAAAAAGGGAGTGCCATCTGTCGTCATGACAATAGAAGAAGTGCAGGCACAAAATGAAGGATGTGATCTTGCTGAGAAAATAAGAAATTATCTGAAGAAATGTAGACAAGAATGGGGAGATGATTTCTTTGTTCTTTTAGGGGGGGATACTAATATTATTCCACCAAGAATGGCTACTAATGGACCTGACCGTGATGATTATAGATATAATAAATATAAAAATGATTCAACTATTCGGGCACAAGATTTATATTATACGGCATTGGATGGTAATTGGAATATGAATAATAATCATATTTACAACGAGTATTATCAATTTTTAAATCCTAATACGGGAAAAGACGTGATTATTAATATTGATCAAGCTGATTATGGAAGGGATATATATTTAGGACGTGCTCCCGTAAAAAACACCAGTGAGGCTGAAAATTTTGTGAATAAAGTGTTACTGTATGAGAAAGCTAATGCAAATATTGATTATTCCTATATTCTTAATTCTCTTAATATAGATGCGTTCATTATTAAAGATGAAAATACAGGCTTCTTGAGTGATGATGCAAGGAGTTCTATTTATGGTTATTATAGTTCATATCCTCAATTACATCGTTGGTTTCTTTTTGACCATTACAATTGTACCTGTAATAAACATTCAGCGTATACGGGGGCCTCTCACGGGGAGGAGCTGAATAAAAACAATTTTATGGCTGCGCTTCAAAACGGGGGAAATTCGGGATATAATCATTTTCATTTAGTTTATCACATGGATCATTCTTCTCCAAGAGGAATGGGGGCTTCTTCTTTGGATAAAAATGAGGCAATACATAATACGGATGTAGATCAGTTGACAAACGGAAATTATTTACAGATAGTATTGTCCAGTGGTTGTGAACCGGCTACTTTTAATGAAGATTGTATTGCAGAACATTTCATTAATAATTCCAATGGTGGTGCGGTCGCATACATGGGAAATGCAGATCGAGGGTGGGATAATGAGTATCGTCAGCTTGATAGATTATTAAAGGCTTTATATTCCAATGAATCAATTTATCATAATTTGGGCTATGTATTTCAAGCGACTATTGGCAGTAGGAATAGTGATAATTGTCGACTAACTCTTTTGGGAGATCCGGAAATGCCTGTATGGACAGCAGTTCCACAAACGTTGAATGTATCTGTCACCCCTAATACCATAACCAATGGTGAGAACACAATTTCTATACAAATCAATAATTTGCCTGCAAATCAGGAGGCACTGGTCTGTTTAATGAAAGAAGGAGAAGGATATTCTACTTTAACTATAAATGATCGGGCGGTACATTCTTTTACTTTTACTCCGTATACATCCGGTGTGGTTGATGTTACGGTTACTACAAATAATTTCCGTCCTTTTGAAACAACGATTCCCGTCAGTGTAAGTCCGAAAGCGGTTCTTCATATTTCAGATTTGGTATTTGATGATGATAAAACGGGAGCTAGTAATGGGAACAATGATAAACAATTGGATGCAGGAGAAACGATTGAACTTTCTGTTGCGTTAAAAAATGAAGGGAGTACGGTTTCGGATGTTGTGACAGGAAAATTAACTTGTAATTCTTCGGAAATCAGTATGATTAATGATGCGGTTTCATTTGGTAAAATCAATGCAGGAAGTAGCCAAGTGTCGGGTACAAAATTTGTATTTACTATTAATAAGAACTGTAGAGAGTACCTCAAGAGTGCTCAGGACCCGATAGAGTTTACTCTAAAGACACAAAATGGTACGAATTTCGTTAATGAGAAATTCCTGGTGGATGTTTTTACTCCTGAAATAGAAATTGGTAATCAAAAGATTACTTGGACAAGTAATGGAAATACGACAGTTGAGGTAGGAGAAACAGTGAAGATGAATATTGATTTAATGAATATAGGGAAGGCTGTGGCTACAGGTGTGAAGGCTGTGCTTATCTCAAACAATGCCCAGATATCGTGTTCGTCTACACCAATTGTATATCCGGCTATTCCTTTTGCTGAGACAAAAAGCAATACGATTGCTTTCCAATTTCAAACAGCAAGTAACTATACAGGAGGGTTGAACTTAACATTACAGCTTAGTAATGAGTATGGAAAGACCTGGAGTTTTCCGGTGAATCCATTGTTGCGACCTGCTATGATAGATGCGTCAACCATTAATACCCTCTCTTATAGTTCTTCGATAAATGTGTATTGGACACCAGTAAGCAATGTGGCCGGTTATAACATATATCGCAGTAACAATGGTGAAAATGGTGTCTATCAGAAATTGAATAAATTCCCTCTAACTGCTGCCTATTACTTGGATGATAATCTTGCTAAACTTGCTACCTATCATTATAAAATCTCAACAATTTCAACTAACGGGAATGAAAGTAGCTGGAGCCCGGCTTATCGTACATGGACTTCGTATCCGGTAGTCAGTCCGTTTCCACGACGAATTTCTACTGGTGCTTATTCATCTGTATCCAGCCCTAATATTGCAGATGTAGATAATGACGGTAAACAAGAAATATTTTGGATTTACGAAGATCGGTATGAAACTCGTACCAGCTATTTGATGGGATTCCGGCCTACGGGTGAGGAATTGTTTGATATCGATGGAAATGTAACTACGGTCAGCGGTTTTGCTAAAACACCAACAATGCTGACAGGCCAAGTGGCTTTTGGAGACTTAGCTGGGAATGGGGAACAAAACATTGTAGTATCTACGTGGGACGATAAGTATGGGGATAAAAACGCAGTTTACTGTTATTCTCCATTTGATAAGGATGGAGATCATAAACCGGATTTGTTATGGGAAAAAAAGATTCCTTATTCAATGTTTCAGAGTCCGGTAATAGCCAATCTGGATGGAAGTTCGGATGGGACAATGGAGGTTATTATTAAGTCGCATCAAACTTCTGATATTTTTATTCTGGATCATAATGGAGATGAGCTAAGGAGGTTAAATCCGAATGCTAATATTACCAGTAAAAAAGATTATAATTATTCAGCCTTAACGGTTGCCGATCTTGATGACGATGGACAAATGGAGATCATAGCTTCGTATGATTCATTAGGTATTTATATCTGGCGGCAGGATGGAAGACCTTTTACAACGAATCCATTTTGGAGAGCGGGGGATATTAATTTAGCTTCTGCTCCTGTGGTATGTGATTTGAATGGGGATGGAAAAAAAGAAATTCTATTCTCGCAACATCAAGTGCATGAAAGTCATATCTTTGCCATTAGCCTGGAGGGTGATAAAACGGTTGCCGGTTGGGATGGCAGCCAGACTATTCCGTATACGGTTAATGTTGTTGGGTCTACTCTTGATCATACTCTGTCCGTGGGGGATATTAATAATGACGGTCATCCGGAAGTAGTGATATTAGGTCATGAAATGGTAAAGGCATGGAAGCATACGGGTGAATTTCTTTTTAGTAAACCTATTAATGGGTTGTTTCCGCAAGAGAATTATGCAGCTAATATAGATGCTCCTATCTTGGCCGATGTGGATGGAGATGCTATACCGGATGTTGTTTTCTGTTGCAAAAACTTTATTTATGCTTTACATAATGATGGGAGTGATATTGTAGGGTTTCCAATAATATCGGATGAGCAGTTTCTGGTAGCCCCTTGTGTAGCAGATATTGATAATGATGGTAAAAATGAACTAATCGCCGGTAATGAGAAAGATTTGTATGTGTGGAAAACTGAAGGTATTCCTACAGCAATAGAATGGGGTGTTTATCGTGGTAATCCACAGAATACGGGAGAATACTTTCCTACTGTCTGTAAACCAATGCTGATAAATGCTGATGAAACATGGGATGGGGAATCTCCGTGTGGAAATGTGGTATTGCAGTCGGGACGCTTGGTGGTTCCGGGTGGTAAGACGATGACGTTGAATAATACTTCTGCGGTAATAGTTCGTTCGGGGACTACGCTTGAAGTGGATGGAGGTAGTATCCTGAATGCACGGCTTATGGTGCAGAAAGGAGGTACAGTGGTTGTCAAAAACAACGGCCTGATTAAGTTACGAAGCGGTGCCGGGTTTGAGATGGAGAATGGTGCCGTACTGGATTTACCTTGTGGGGTGATTGATGTACCTTAAATGATATTATAGGGTGACTTTAAAAAGATGTCTGAAATATGGATACTAAAGGAAGACCGGAGGAGGGATGCTTAAGTTTCTTTTAATTATTTGTATTAAGACATCTTTTCTTTTTGCTTGAGATATACGTTTTCTTGTATATGCGCTACTCTCTGATTTAATATTTCTGTTTTTAATTCTTGGCCTCTTTTGTGGTTATCTTGATGAAATCCTGTACTTTTGCAAGCGTAACTAATGAGAGAGCCAACTTATGAACCAGATAAATTCAGTATGCGTCTACAGCGCATCAAGTACCAAGATAGATGAAGTTTACTTTAATGCTGCCCGACAGTTGGGGCAATTGTTTGCCAAACGCCGTATCCGGCTCATTAATGGGGCAGGTAGTATCGGGTTGATGCGTTCGGTGGCAGATGCTGTTCTTGAAAATGGTGGAGAGGTGACCGGAGTGATTCCGAAGTTTATGGTAGAACAGGGTTGGCATCACACAGGATTAACTAAACTGGTAGAAGTGGAAAGTATGCACGAGCGCAAACAATTGATGGCTGATTTGAGTGATGCTGTTATTGCGCTGCCCGGTGGTTGTGGTACATTGGAGGAGTTACTCGAAATTATTACCTGGAAGCAGTTGGGGCTTTATCTTAATCCGATTGTTATACTAAATACGAACGGTTTCTTTGATCCGTTACTCGATATGCTTACGCGTGCTATTGACGAAAACTTTATGAGGCGTCAGCATGGAGAGATCTGGCATGTGGCTACTACACCGGAAGAGGCTGTGGAGTTGATATATACAGTTCCTGTTTGGGATGAATCTATTCGAAAGTTTGCTGCGATATGAGTATGTGGATCATGCTGACATCGGGTTTTGAGGGAATGCCTCTCCCCTACTCTCCCCGTACGGACGATGTAATAGCATTAGTATTGCTGGGTTGTTTCTTTTTGTCTTCTTTTGCACTGGCACGCAGCAAAAAGTTTCTTTCTCAACAGGCGAAGGATTTTGTACTGCATCGGGAACGTACCAGTATCTTTGCTGTTTCTACGGCAGCGGATGTTCGGTATCTGTTGTTGTTAGTACTGCAAACCTGTATTTTGAGCGGAATCTGTATTTTTAATTATTTCAATGATGTGCAACCGGCTTTGATGGAAGAAGTCTCTCCCCGCCTGTTGCTTGGAGTCTATGTACTTGCCTGTTTGCTTTATCTATTGTTTAAATGGATGCTCTATTCCTTTTTAGGATGGGTGTTTTTTGACAAAAATCGGACAAGTCTTTGGCTGGAATCTTATTCTACGTTGATCTATTATCTTGGATTTTTCCTTTTTCCATTCGTATTGTTCCTTGTTTACTTCGATCTGAAAATCATATTTTTAGTTTCAATCGGATTGTTTCTGATAATTTTTACTAAAATATTGATGTTCTATAAGTGGTTAAAGCTTTTTTTCGATAATATTAGCAGCATTTTCCTTTTAATTTTGTACTTTTGTGCCCTTGAAATCATACCCTGTTTGCTTTTGTATCAGGGTTTGAGAGAGCTAAACAATATATTGGTAATAAAATTTTAGGACGTTGAAAATTAAGAAAGTACTTGTGTCGCAGCCTAAGCCTGCTTCGGAGAAATCTCCATATTACGACATTGCTGAGAAGTATGGCGTAAAAATAGATTTCCGCCCCTTTATCAAAGTGGAAAGTGTTTCTGCTAAAGAGGTTAGACAACAGAAGGTGTCAATACTTGACCACACAGCTGTCATATTTACTTCGCGTCATGCGATTGATCATTTCTTCCACCTTTGCACGGAGCTTCGTGTGACGATTCCGGAGACGATGAAGTATTTCTGTGTGACGGAGCAAATCGCGCTATACATACAGAAGTATGTGCAATATCGTAAGCGTAAGATCTTTTTCGGAGCTACGGGTAAGATTGAGGATCTCATTCCTTCTATCGTAAAGCATAAGACTGAAAAGTATCTTGTGCCAATGTCTGATGTGCATAATGATGATATTAAGAACCTGTTGGACAAGCATAATGTTCAGCATACGGAAGTCGTAATGTATCGCACTGTCAGCAACGATTTTGGAGAAGGGGAAGAGTTTGACTATGATATGTTGGTATTCTTTAGTCCTGCCGGCGTTTCTTCATTAAAGAAGAATTTTCCGGATTTTGATCAAAAGAATATTAAGATCGGAACATTTGGCTCCACTACAGCACAAGCTGTTCGTGATGCCGGCCTTCGTTTAGACCTGGAGGCTCCTACTGTGCAGGCTCCTTCTATGACAGCTGCACTGGATATGTTTATTAAGGAAAACAATAAAGGGAAATAAAAGAAAGGAATAAGAGTTACGAGCTACGAGTGCTGCGTACTGTACGTGTGCTTGTAGCTCGTCTTTTTTTTAACTTGTAACCGGAGAAAATGAATACATTGCGCAAAGCTGAGAGGCTTTATAGTAAGATTGTTATTGAGAAGATGTTTGCAGGTGGAGCTTCGCGTTCATTTTCTGTCTTTCCTTTGCGTGCAGTGTATATGTCTGTTGACAGGCAGGAGGTGCCTGCATCTATCCTTATCAGCGTTCCCAAAAAACGGTTTAAGCGTGCTGTGAAACGCAATCGGGTGAAGCGGCAGATACGCGAAGCTTACCGGAAAAATAAGGGTGGATTGTGGCAGGCTTTGGAAGAGAAGGAACAGGGGGTGGCTGTTGCTTTTATCTATCTGTCGAATGAATTGTTCTCCTCTGCTGAAATAGAGAACAAGGTGAAGATTTTGCTTGCCCGCATAGCAGAGAAGCTGGAATGAGGCGCTTTTTGTCTTACATATTGTTGCTTCCTATTTACTTTTACCGGGTCTGTATTTCACCTATGACCCCTCCTTCTTGCCGCTTTACTCCTACCTGTTCGCAGTATGCTATTGAGGCGATCAAGAAACACGGACCTTTCAAAGGACTTTATCTGGCTATAAAAAGAATCCTACGTTGCCATCCATGGGGTGGTTCCGGATATGACCCTGTGCCTTGATTGCTTATGGAACTATTAGATATACATACCCATCACTTGACGGAAAGTACGTTTTCTGCAATTAAGAATATTCGTTTTCTCAAAGAAGAATTTTCTCCGGAGCCGGGGCGATATTATTCAATAGGCATTCATCCCTGGGATGTAGAACTGGAGGATGAGATTGATTGGGGGTTGTTTGAGGAGTTAGCTGTGCATCCCCAGGTATTGGCTGTTGGTGAGTGCGGTATTGATAAACTGGTACATAAAGAATTGTTACCGGCTCAGGAACGTATCTTCTCACGGCAGTTGGGTATTGCAGAACGTCTGCTGAAGCCTGTTTTAATTCATAATGTGAAATCTACGGAAATCATCAGTTTGATGAAAGGTCGTAGTTTTAGTTCTATTCCTTGGATATTACATGGTTTTCGAGGGAAAGAACCTCTTGCTTTGCAACTTATCCGACATGGATTTTATCTCTCATTCGGTGTCAGATACAACGAAGATACTTTACGTGCTGTACCACTTGACCGATTGTTTCTGGAAACAGATGATGCAGAGATGGATATTCATGAAATTTATAAGAAAGTAGCTGATACACTGAATATGTCTGTGGCAGAACTCACAGGGCGGGTACAACGCAACATTAAGAATGTATTTTTTAATGAATAAGAGTTGTTTCTTCGAAGAAAGAGTCGTACTTTTGCCCAGACTAAATATTTAAAAACTAATATCATTCGATGAATTTTGTAGAAGAATTAAGATGGCGTGGCATGTTACAGGATATGATGCCAGGCACAGAAGAATTGTTAGCTAAGGAGCAAGTAACGGCTTATCTCGGAATTGATCCGACTGCTGATTCGCTGCATATTGGTCACTTGTGTGGCGTAATGATGCTCCGCCACCTTCAGCGTTGTGGTCATAAACCATTGGCACTCATCGGTGGTGCAACAGGTATGATTGGCGATCCATCCGGTAAATCGGCAGAGCGTAATCTGTTGAACGAAGAGACGTTACGCCACAATCAGGCTTGTATAAAGAAGCAGTTGGCTAAGTTTCTGGATTTTGAGTCGGATGTTCCGAATCGGGCTGAGCTGGTCAACAATTATGACTGGATGAAAGAATTTACTTTCCTTGATTTTGTTCGTGAGGTGGGCAAGCACATCACTGTAAATTATATGATGGCAAAAGATTCGGTTAAGAGACGTCTGAATGGCGAAGCTCGTGATGGTTTGTCATTCACCGAGTTTACTTATCAGCTTCTTCAGGGATATGACTTCCTGCATCTGAATCAGACAAGAGGTTGTAAACTTCAGATGGGTGGTTCGGATCAATGGGGCAATATCACTACTGGTGCTGAACTGATACGCCGTACGAATGGGGGAGAGGTTTTTGCCTTGACTTGTCCGTTGATTACAAAAGCCGATGGTGGTAAGTTCGGTAAGACAGAATCGGGAAATGTATGGTTGGATGCAAAATATACTTCTCCGTATAAGTTCTTCCAATTCTGGTTGAATGTGAGCGATTCGGATGCAGAGCGTTATATCAAGATATTTACTGCTTTGTCGAAAGAAGAGATTGATGCGTTGATTGCAGAACATCAGCAGGCTCCGCACTTGCGTGTACTTCAAAAACGCCTGGCAAAAGAAGTGACAATCATGGTTCACTCTGAAGAGGATTATAATGCGGCTGTAGACGCTTCGAATATCTTGTTTGGTAATGCAACCTCTGATGCGCTGAGAAAACTTGATGAAGACACGCTATTGGCGGTTTTTGAGGGTGTTCCTCAGTTTGAAGTATCCCGTGATGCATTGGTGGAAGGTGTAAAGGCAGTTGATTTGTTTGTGGACGATGCTGCTGTATTTGCATCCAAAGGTGAAATGCGTAAGCTGGTGCAGGGTGGGGGAGTTTCTTTGAATAAAGAGAAACTGGCTGCTTTTGACCAGGTTATAACCACTGCAGACCTGCTTGACGAGAAGTATTTACTTGTTCAGCGTGGTAAGAAGAACTATTATCTGATCATTGCTAAATAAAAAAAAGTAGCAAAATATTTGGAGAATTAGACATATAACACTATCTTTGCACCGCTTTTTAACAGAAAGCGCAGTTAGTTTGTCCCATGGTGTAATGGTAGCACAACAGTTTTTGGTTCTGTTTGTCTAAGTTCGAATCTTGGTGGGACAACAAAAATATTTAATAAGAGAAGCCCTGAAAGTGAATAGCTTTCGGGGCGTTCTTTTTTTATGTATGTTGTGAAGCCTTTTTGTGTTTTTACGGCTCAGTAGATTTTTAGTGGGGATACGCATATAATTTAGCTATTCTGAAAAGGAAGAACTTCTTGTCAGCAACACCTCTAAGGTTTGCCCTGAACAATTTGATTTTAGCATTGAAAGATTCAGCTATTGCATTCGAAGAACGATTGTTGTAGAAATTAATGATTTCATCATAGTGTTCATAGAATGTAGCAGCAATGACGTTAAAGGAATGCAGCCTGGCTTCTTCAACTTTATTATACCATCGCGCCATGGCCAAACGTGCGGCATCCTTGACAGTGTTTTTTGAAAAGATCATTCGTAGGGAATGGCACAAACCATATGCCCTTTGGATGTCGGGATATTCCTTGAATAGTATTACTGCTCTTTGTTTTTGTTTCTCGGTCCATTTGTTGGCAGACTTGAATAACAGATAGCGGGAGCGTATCAGCAGTTCCCTACGGGTATCGCCGTTGGGATATCGGTACGGTACATAGTCCCCGCCGTACTGTTTTACCTCCTCCATTTCCTCGTTGGCCTGCTGTATGGCATCCCAGCGGTGCCTGATGCGCAATTCCTGCACGGCATCACAAGCCAGTTTCTGAATATGGAAACGGTCGATGACACGACTGGCTTTAGGGAATGCTGTCCGTACAATCTTGCGCATGGAATCTGAAAGGTCAAGTGTTACTTCTTCAACAGCGTAGCGGCGCTCCTCTTTAATCTGTTGCAGTACTGCGATTACATCTTCTGATTTGGTGCCAGCCACAACAGCTATCAGGGAACACTCACGTGTACAGGCATCACGATTGCTCACGAACGTATACAATTCACCGTTGGAAAGCGACGTTTCATCGATTGCCAGACGCGAACCCATATTGTCCGGAAACAGCATCCATTTATCGGCATGATCCAACTGATTCCACCTGCGGTATCCGCTGAGAATTTCCTTATATTGCTTTTCAAATGTGTGACCGTTTATATGATAGAATTCCTCAAGCATACGGCAAGTCACCGGGGACATCTCCATACGTCTCTTTTAAAAAAGCTCCAAATTCTTTGGAGTATCTCGTGCCTTTAGCTACCACATCGAGGTCAATTGGTATATTGAAACTCTTGCCGGTGCGTAAATCTGTCCAACGTCTGCGTCTGATCTTGAGAATTACCTTGTGGTCTCTTATCGGGAAGTCTGTCACACTTACAGCTGCCATAAAACCTTTGGACTCAAAATGCAAGTCTTTACTCAATTCCGGATTCATTTTTTCATCCAGACTGATATAAATCTCTTTGGAGATCTGTTCAACTCCTGAGATGAGAAAGTAGTCTAATATCTGTGCAGGCAATACGATGCGGGCAAGCATGTTCAAATAATCATTTTCCATATTGCAAAGTACGCTATATGGCACGAGTATAAAAAATTATCCCCACTAAAAATCTACTGAGCCGTTTTTACCTTTGGTTTTAATTGCATCTCTTCTTTAATTCGTATTATATATTGTTAAACAGTTGCCTTATTGTACATCTGTGGACAATATTGATAGATAATAAGAACAAAAATGCAAGGTTTTGCCGTTTTCTTTTCTTATTTTTGCATCGTGTACGCAAACGACGTGCATCTGAGAGTTATGATATTATGAACTATTTAAATAAATAAGGTATGAAAACGAACTATGAAATTCGCTATGCTGCGCATCCTGAAGATGCAAAAAGCTATGACACCAAGAGAATCCGTCGTGATTTTCTGATTGAAAAAGTATTTTCGGCAAACGAAGTAAATATGGTGTATTCCATGTATGACCGTATGGTAGTAGGTGGTGCAATGCCGGTAGGAGAGGTGCTGAAGCTTGAAGCTATCGATCCGTTGAAGGCTCCTTATTTCCTTACTCGTCGTGAAATGGGTATTTTCAATGTCGGTGGTCCTGGTGTGGTAAAAGCTGGCGATGCTGTATTTGAACTCGATTATAAAGAAGCACTTTACTTAGGCTCAGGAGATCGTGAAGTGACTTTTGAAAGTAAAGACGAAAAGAATCCTGCTAAGTTCTATTTTAACTCGCTGACTGCTCACCGTAACTATCCTGATAAGAAAGTGACAAAGAAGGATGCAGTGGTGGCTGAAATGGGTTCACTGGAAGGATCTAACCATAGAAATATAAACAAAATGCTGGTAAATCAGGTATTACCTACTTGCCAGTTGCAGATGGGTATGACGGAATTGGCTCCGGGAAGTGTTTGGAATACAATGCCGGCACACGTTCACAGCCGTCGTATGGAAGCTTATTTCTACTTCGAAGTGCCCGAAGAACATGCTGTATGTCACTTTATGGGTGAAGTAGATGAGACACGTCACGTATGGATGAAAGGCGATCAGGCTGTATTATCTCCTGAATGGTCTATTCACTCGGCTGCTGCTACTCATAACTATACCTTTATCTGGGGTATGGGAGGCGAAAATCTGGATTATGGAGATCAGGATTTCTCACTGATTACAGATCTTAAATAATGAGGCATGCGCTGAATATGCCCTGTGTCAATTTAAGAAACGACTTAATAAGAACAATTAATTAATAACCTTCGTGCTACATGTGTGAATAAGTGCTTTCATTGGCACTCTGTACATTGGCACATTAATAAATTATTATAATGGTAAACTTTTCATTAGAAGGTAAAGTTGCACTTGTTACTGGTGCATCTTACGGAATCGGTTTTGCTTTGGCTACTGCTTTTGCTCAGGCAGGTGCAAAAATCGTGTTCAACGATATCAAACAGGAACTGGTAGACAAAGGTATTGCTGCTTACAAGGCTGAAGGTATTGAAGCTAAAGGTTATGTATGCGATGTAACCAACGAAGAGCAGGTGAACGCTATGGTTGCTCAGATTGAGAAAGAAGTAGGCGTTATCGATATTTTGGTTAACAATGCAGGTATCATTAAGCGTATCCCGATGCACGAAATGTCGGCAGCTGAATTCCGTCAGGTAATTGATGTAGACTTGAATGCTCCGTTTATTGTGTCTAAGGCTGTTATCCCTTCTATGATTAAAAAAGGTCACGGTAAGATCATCAATATCTGTTCTATGATGAGTGAACTGGGTCGTGAAACAGTATCTGCTTATGCTGCTGCTAAGGGTGGTTTGAAGATGCTTACTAGGAACATTGCTTCTGAATATGGTGAATTCAATATCCAGTGTAATGGTATCGGCCCGGGTTATATTGCTACTCCGCAGACAGCTCCGTTGCGTGAGATCCAACCGGATGGTTCACGTCACCCATTTGATTCATTTATCATTGCTAAGACTCCGGCTGCCCGTTGGGGAACTCCGGAAGATCTGGCAGGACCTGCAGTGTTCCTGGCTTCAGATGCTTCTGACTTTGTAAACGGACACGTATTATACGTTGACGGTGGTATCTTGGCGTATATCGGAAAACAACCGAAATAAGAGATAAAATACAGTTATGCTGTAGGGCGGAGGAATACTCCGCCCTTTCGGGTTTTATTATCAAACTAACGACAAAAAGATGAAAAAGTTATTTTTCTTTATTGCAATTGCTCTTGTATGCTTTGCTTGTACTGAGAGCAAGACGGTTACTGTTACAGTAACAAATCCCACCGCTATGGAACGTGCCGGTGAAATGGTAGAGGTATCCATGGGTGATGTCTCTTCTAAACTGCAATTGGCTGACACTGCTCAGATTGTTGTGCTTGATGCTGATGGTCAGCAGGTGCCTTATCAGATTACTTATGATGAGAAAGTAATTTTCCCAGCTACCGTAAAAGCTAACGGAACAGCGGCTTATACTATTCAGGCCGGTACTCCTGCTGTATTTGATACAAAGGCTTGCGGACGACACTATCCTGAACGTGTAGATGACGTGGCATGGGAAAATGACCTGGTTGCTTTCCGTACTTACGGCCCTGCTTTGCAGGCAACTGGTGAGCGTGCTTTCGGTTATGATATCTGGACTAAATACAATACAACAGAGCCGGTGGTAGAAGCTCGTTATGCAAGTGAGTTGAATCCGGAAACAAAAGCTAAAATTGCTGAATTGAAAAAGACAGATCCTAAAGCAGCAAGTGAGCTTTATCGTTCTGTATCTTATCATGTAGATCATGGTAACGGCCTGGATTGCTATAAAGTAGGTCCTACGCTTGGAGGAGGTACGGCTGCTTTGATGTCGGGTGATTCGATTATCTATCCGTATTGCTATGCAACACAGGAAATACTTGACAATGGTCCGTTGCGTTTCACAGTGAAACTGGTGTATAACCCGCTGACAGTAAAGGATAATTCTGACGTTATAGAGACTCGTCTGATCTCTTTGGATGCTGGCTCACATATGAACAAGACTGTTGTTGCTTACAGTAATCTGAAAGAAACAATGCCTGTTGCTACCGGTATTGTTCTTCACGAACCGGACGGTGCCGTTGTGACAGATGCTGCCAATGGTTATATTACTTATGTGGATCCGACGGATAATGTGAACAATAATAACGGAAAGATTTTTGTGGGTGCTGCTTTCCCTGCTACAGTGAAAGACGCCAAAGTGGTTCTTTTCCCTGAAAAAGAGAAGAAAGAATTGCGTGGTGGTGCAGATGGTCATGTACTGGCTGTCAGTGACTATGAACCGGGCTCTGAATATACTTATTATTGGGGTTCTGCATGGGATAAGGCTGATATCAAGACTGCCGATGCATGGAATGAATATGTAGCTGCATTTGCACAGAAATTGCGTGCTCCGCTGACTGTAACAGTACAGTAATTATTTAAAGGGAAGAAGGGAGAATGGAGAGGGGAGAAGTGCTATGCAGCGTAATAGCGCAGCTCCTTCTCCCCTCTCCATTCTCCCTTCTTCCTTCTCTTAACTCCCCTCTCTTTAATCATCCTGCATAATGCCTTTTATCTGTTCCCATTTGTTGGTCGCATCGTTTTTCTGAACTGCTCCCGGGGTACTTCTTCCGTCTTGTATATACTTCTGTAACAGCTGTTTTAATTCTTGTACTACCTCCGGATGTTCTTGATATACATTGTTTTTCTCTCCCGGATCTTGTTTCATATTGTAGAGTTGAATAGGAGGCAGTGTAGCAATGACTTCTTTGTCTACATTTGGTTTCGGGTAGCTCCAACCTCCTGAACTGGGTGAACAAAGTAGTTTCCATTCGCCTTTGCGTATGGCAAACTCACCACGGATGGAATGGTGTACAACGGCTTCCCGGATTGTTTGGGGATAACCGGGATTCTCGATCAATGGCAAAATGTTGTAACTATCTTCTGCCTCATTCTCTTTTATCTGATATTGGTTCAGTGCTGCGAACGTTGCATAAAAGTCGTTTAGGCAGACCGTTTGGTTGCATTTGCCTTTTCCGGCTCTTTGGGGCCATTCTACGATGGTAGGGACACGGTGTCCTCCGTCGAAAAGATCGGCTTTCATACCTCTCCATATGTAATTGGCACGATGTCCTTTCTGTGCCATCTTGTCAATACCTCCGGCCGGTGAGCAACCATTGTCTGTGGTAAATATTAGGATGGTATTTTCTGAGATATTATTGTCTTTGAGCGCTTTTCGGATCTGTCCTACCACATCATCTACCATTAGCACAAAGTCTCCATAATCTCCTAATCCGGTTTTCCCTTTAAATCTTTCGTCCGGAAGGATAGGGGTGTGTGGTGCAGGAAGAGGCAGATACAGGAAGAACGGTTGCTTGTTTTGGGCGTGTTGATTTACATAGTCTACGGCCCGGCGGGTAAGGTTGGGCAAGCACTCCTGATGTGAGAAGTCGGAACCTATGGCACCTGCCCGCCACATGGCATATCCTCCCGACTTGGCGATGGTTTGTATCTGAGTGGTAGTAGGCTGGCTATTTTCTACATAGACATAAGGAGCCATGTCTAATGAACCACAGAAGCCGTAGAAATAATCAAATCCTAAATCGGCAGGCCCGTTAGTGATGGGTTTACTATAATCCACATCTTCCTCTGCCAGTGCATTGGCATTTGGCTTTTCGTGTCCGGCTTTCGTACCCCAGTTCCAACCTAAGTGCCACTTTCCGATGCAGGCTGTGGTATATCCGTTTTGTTTTAGCATAGAGGCCATTGTGCTTCGCGTAGTAGGGATAATGGGGCGTGAATATCCATATAATACACCGCTTTTAAGGCTCGAACGCCAGTTATATCTTCCGGTGATAATCCCATAGCGGGTAGGCGTACTGACGGACGAGCAGGAGTGAGCATCGGTAAAAGAGACTCCGTTATCGGCCATTTCATCCAGGTTCCGGGTAGTAATGCCGGAATGTTCATTGAATGCCGAGACATCGCCATAGCCCATATCATCTGCAAGGATGAAAATGATATTGGGGGGATTTGTTGGCCGGGAGTTGTTTTGTGCCTGTAGGTGCTGGCAGAAGCATAGGGGAACTGATAAGAATCCAAGATAAGTCATTGTCTTCATGATACGTTGTTTTTAGGATTAAAGCAGGTTTTAAAAGTACGGCTTCTGTTTGGCATTCTATGTTTACATTTTCTCAGATACTGTTAATCCCGTCTCATGTTTATGTTTACACGTCTGGCAATGTTTGTACTTCGTCTTTGTCGTTACTCTCTACTTGATGTATGTTTCGCATTAAGCCTGTGTACTTGGCTCTTTTTACCGCACTTCCTTTAAAGATCATTCTGTATTGTTCTTCTGTCAGTGCATGCCAGTTCTTTTTTTCCATCTGCATGAAGGCGTCAGTGGGTTGCAATTCCGGTGTCTGGCAGGGAGTGGAAAATCTGTTCCAGGGACAGGCTTTCTGGCATTCGTCGCAGCCATATATCTTATTGCCCATTTTTTTGCCTTCTGCGGGCGGAATAGCTTCCCGGTGCTCAATGGTAAGATAAGACAGGCAACGGCCTGAATTGAGCAAAAAAGGGGCTTCCAGCGCTTTTGTCGGACAGGCATCAAGACACCGGGTACAGTTTCCGCAGCGGCTTGTTAACGGTTGGTCGTATTCGTCTGCTTCTGCACTGAGAAATATTTCTCCTAAAAAGAAGCAGGAACCGGCATGCGGAATAATAAGCTGGGTATTTTTACCTATCCAACCCAATCCGGCACGCCATGCCCAGTAACGCTCTAATACGGGAGCTGTATCGCAGAATATACGGCTTTGTAAGGGTAGGGGAGAGTGTGCGGAGATATATTCCTGTAAGGCGGTCAGCCGGGCTTTCATGATATCGTGGTAATCTTTGCCGTATGCATACCAGGCAAACTGATACTGGTCTTCTCGTAAGAATCGGGAAGGGTAATAGTTGAGGGCTACGGATACAATGCTACGTGTTCCTTCTACTAGTAAACGGGGATCGAGGCGCTTTTCGAGGTGATTGCCCATGTAATTCATTCCTGCTTGCATGCCGTGCGAATGCCAGTGGCAAAAGGCATTGGAAACGGTTTTGTTTACCGCTTCTGCCGGTGCCACCCCACAAGCAGAAAAGCCGAGGCGCAGAGCTTCGGCTTTTATTTGTTTAGCAGAAAGAATAACTTCTCCCATCCTGTCTTTTTATTTTTCGTTACCTGTCCGCTTGCCGAACCTCCCCATGCGGGAAGTGTGGAAGCATCTTGAATTCGTAGCCTTGTTCTTTCATAAACTCGATGGCACGCGGCAAAGCGTACTGAAGGTTTCCGTTATTCCAGGATTTCAGCGAATCGTGAAACGTGATGATAGAACCATTCCGTACATAGCGTTTTACGTTTGCCAACACCTGTTCGGGACGCATTTTCTTACTATAGTCACGTGTTACCAGATCCCACATGATAATGCTGTAGTACTGTTTCAGCGCGTGATATTGCTTGAATCCCATGTGTCCGTGTGGCGGGCGGAAAAGATCGGTCTTCATCTCTTGATTCGCACGATCCGTATTTTCCAGATAATCATTAGCAGAGTACTCGAATCCACGGATGTGATTGAAGGTGTGGTTACCGATCCGGTGTCCGTGTTCAATCACCATCCGGAAAATATCCGGATACTTCCGTACATTGTCGCCTACCATAAAGAAAGTGGCTTTGATCTCATACTGATCTAACAGATCTAATACCCAGGGCGTTACTTCCGGAATAGGCCCGTCATCGAAAGTCAGGTAAACTGCTTTTTCGTCAGGGTTCATCCGGAAGATAGCTTTCGGGTATAAAATGCGGAAAAACCACGGTGGTTGCTCTATAAACATCTTTCTATCTCGTTCCTTTTACACGGGAGACGTACATGCCGTACAGTTCGTCCAGTTTGCCGGAATAGTTTTCTGACAGTTTCGATTTATATTTCTCCATGAGTTTCAGCTCTTCATTCAGTAAGGCTATGTGATACTCGAATTCCCGGGTTGATACGAAGAATTGTGAGTCGTCCAGGCTGAGATACCAGGTCATGTATTCAAGTGCCTTATTGGCCAATGCATCCATAATTTTGTCTGCTTTCTCGGTTTGTCCCAGCTGATAGTAGGCTTCCGCCATTTGTACGGCGCCGTTCTGCCAGTCATAAGGTACGTTGTAAGCAGGAATCATCTTCTCGGCATAATCCAAAGCAGCGAGGGCTTTGTCTTTTTGACCTTCCTTCATCAGCTGTTCGATGAGCTGCGCGAAAACACGGCGGTGTGTATAGCACATGCGCATCACATTTTCATCGATATAGATGCCTGGCTTGTCGATACCACCAAATTTAAACTTATTCATCAGGTTGTCGTACATCTTCTCGCTGTCAATCGTTGCCCCCAATTTCTTGGTTTCAAACGGTGTGAAGCGAGAGGCGAGTCCTTCCTGAACGAAATGCTTGTCCATACCTAACTGATTTTCTCTGCCTACGGTGATAGCCATATACATAGGACGTTCCCAGTTGGCATTTGCCAGCATCTCAAGCATCATCAGTTCACTCTTATAGAGGGCACGTTTCGGGTTTCCATTGTCATCTCTCAGCAGAATATTCATATGATCGGGGATAGAGTCGCCCAAAGCTTCCGGAATCTTCATGCCACTGCGGCGTATCGCTTCTTTATCAATCTTGATGACGATACTGTCTGTCGGGATGACATGCAGGCCCTCTTTGTCTGAACGTACCCAGTATTTAAGGATATTCTTCAGTTCATACGGATCTTCACCGAATTCGTTGTGGATATTTTGCAATGCTTCCGGGTTACCGCTACTGTCTGCCTGTGCGTAAAGAGCGTCGATTGTCTTTTTAATCTCTGGGCGTATCTGTATGTATTCGTTTGTTCCTTCTACGTATTCAACACGGTCCCAGGTGATCGGCAGTGACGGAGAGTCATAAGCAGGGCGTTTCATCTGGTCAATATACCAGTCTGTTTGCAGATAACTCAGGTTACAGGTGCGGGCATCTGTACGGAAACCTTCTGTCTCCTGGTTGTACCACAGAGGGAATGTATCGTTGTCACCATTGGTGAAGATGATCGGATTTCCGCTTTCCTGCAAGGACATCAGGTAGTTTTGTCCGAAGTCACGGGCTACATAGCGTCCTGAACGGTCGTGGTCATCCCAGGTCTGGCCTGCCATCTGAATGGGTACCAGCAGGCAGAGTGCAGAGACAAGAATAGCAGCCGGTAATTCTTGCATCTTGGTATAGTCGCGCAGCAGTTTGATGATACCTGCTACACCCATACCGACCCAGATAGCGAACGCGTAGAACGAACCGGCATAAGCATAGTCACGTTCGCGGGGCTGGCTGGGAGTTTGGTTGAGGTAGAGCACAATGGCAATACCTGTCATGAAGAACAGGAAGAATACTACCCAGAATTGTTGTACGCCTTTCTGACCGCAGTATGCCTGCCAGAATAGTCCGATAAGACCTAATAACAGGGGCAGGCAGTAGAATACATTGTGTCCTTTATTGTCTTTCAGTTCCTGCGGAAGCAAGCTTTGATCGCCTACCAACCAGTTGTCGATGAAAGGAATACCTGTAATCCAGTTGCCATGTTCTATTTCGCCGCTACCCTGGATGTCGTTCTGGCGTCCGGCAAAGTTCCACATAAAGTAACGCCAGTACATGAAGTTGAGCTGGTAGCGGAAGAAGAACTTGATATTTTCCCACTGTGTGGGGATATTGACCATAATTGCGTTGCCGCATTCATCGTAGGGCACGTCATATCCTTTGATGTCTACCCAGCCTTTGTACTGCGGAATATGTGCACTGCTATACATACGCGGGAAGAGCATGTTCTGTGCATATTGATATTCTACACGTCCCGGTACTTCAACATACGAATCTTTTTCGTCCGGCGATGTTTTTTCTTTGCGAATGTATTTGGTTGTGCTGTTTGCCTCTACAGGGATGCAGTATCCGTCTTTCACTTCCAGGGCCACCTTTGAAGAGTAAGCTTGTCCGTAGAATAACGGGCGTGTACCATACTGTTCACGTCCTAAATATTCGCCCAGCGTGAAGATATCTTCCGGAGAGTTCTGGTCCATCGGAGTATTGGCTGTAGAACGGATTACGATAAGCGCATACGAGGAGTATCCTACCATGATCATCATTGTGCAGAGCAGTGCGGTGTTCATACTGCGGGCCGAAATCTGGTATTTCTTATTGAGGTTTTTAGCAAACAGATAGAGTCCTAATGCGGCAAGTACGATAATGCCGATGATAACACTGCTCACTCCGTGTCCGTAGAACGGAATTCCTAACAGGGCAATAGTCAACATGAAAGAGATATTCATACGTGCACGGCTGGTTTCGGTATAGCTTTCATATACTCCCCAGATAATGCTGGCGGCAAGTATGATGATATAAACAATGACGCCGGTATTGAATGGCAAGCCCATGCTGTTGACGAAAAGCAACTCGAACCATCCGCCTACTTTTACTACGCCTGGCACGATACCGTAAAGCACGATTCCTACCAACACCATAGAAGCGAAAAGAGCTAACAGAGAGCCTTTTGCATTGGCATTGGGAACTTTCTTATAGTAATATACCAGTACGATAGCAGGCAGACAGAGCAGGTTCAGCAGATGGACGCCGATACTCAATCCGGTCAGATAAGCGATGAGAATGATCCAACGGTCGCTATGCGGTTCGTCGGCTACATCTTCCCACTTCAGAATAAGCCAGAATACAACGGCTGTGAACAGGGAAGAATAGGCATAAACCTCCCCTTCTACGGCGCTGAACCAGAAAGTGTCACTGAATGTATATACCAATGCACCAACAAGGCCACTACCCATGATGGTAACTAACTGGCCGGTGGTAATATTGTTTTCGTCTTTGATAATCAGCTTACGTACCAGATGGGTGATACTCCAGAAAAGGAACAGGATACAGGCTCCACTCATCAGGGCACTCATGTAATTTACCATTTTGGCTACAGTGGTAGCATCTGAAGCAAACTGTGAGAACAGATTGGCTGTCAGCATGAAGAAAGGGGCGCCGGGCGGATGTCCGACCTCCAGTTTATAGCCGGTAGTAATGAACTCGGGACAATCCCAGAAACTGGCTGTCGGTTCTATTGTCATGCAATAGACCGTGGCAGCAATAATGAAAGTAAGCCAACCGATTAGGTTGTTTACGGTTTTGTACTGTTTCATTAAGACGATAGATGTTTATTCATTAACATGTTAAGTGGGCGCAAAGATAATGATTTACGTGTACAATAGAAGTAAAAGTAATAATTATTATAAGATTTTAGGAAGGGGACAGGAGGTAAAGTAGTCTCCTGCCTCCTGTAGGACTGTTTTATGCAAAGTTCTGCCTGCGGTCGGATTTATAATAGTGCTGCTATTTTACGGATATTATTTAGTTTGTCCATGAAACTTGCATTTTGCTTCGCTATTTGCATATTATAGTCCGTTTGCATGTTGACGAGCAACTTTGCATTGATGCCTAAGGCTGCTTCAAATAGCAATGCATATTCAGTTGTAATAGCACGTTTGGCATTCAGAACTTCATTTAATACGGAATAAGACATACCGATTTGCGCAGCAAATCTCCGTTGTGAAATACCACGATATTCAATTTCTTCTTTCAATATATCCCCCGGATGTGTAGCCATACATGGTGTGAGGTTGTTGGCTATCATTTGGGGGGAAACTCCCTTTATTGTAATCATAATGAACTTATTTATAATGGTTTGACAACTCTAATATGTTACACACTGTTATAACAGGCTCACTCTCTTGATGTGTTACAGTAAACTCAATTCTGTATTGATTGTTCACTCTTATTGACGAGATTCCTTGCTTGTCACCTGTGAGGATTTCGTAATTCAATGAATTGATACTGAATAAGTCTTCTATTTCATCAGCTTCTTCAAGCGTTTTAATGCGACGTATGTAGTTTTTGATAATTTCGGGTTGAAACCGATGCTTTTTATCAGGGGATATACCCTTTTCGTACAAGTCACGCAAATATTCTTTTTCAAATGTAACGACCATATTAGCTTGTTTGTTGTTACAAAGATAGTACTTTTTTAAATTGTTTGCAAATTTGCGAACACTTTCTTATGCTGTTTTATCTTTTATAAAATGATACACCCAGATAGAAGTGACGTCTATTCCATCTGGGTGCAGGCCATTTCTTCATTCAGATGAAGAAAGCATGATTTCTATTTATCAATCATTCCAGGCTATAGAAACCGACTTGTTGCTTGTATAGGTAATCCCCTAAGCATTTCTTACATACTGGCAGGGGGGATGAATACGGAGTGTGCTGTGCAAGCTTAGCAGAGTCTGATTATACAATCCGGCGGCTGCTGTGTTCTTATTTACTTCGGTGGATCGTACGCCAATGGATAAAGCCCCCTCTCGTAGAGTAACGTATAAAGCCTCGGTGTGTAACGTTGTTTTACATGTACATCTAAAACAACGTTACACACCGAGAAAAGGAACGTTCCTTTCTGAGAAAGACAAAGAATAACACCGAGTAACGGTAACGATGCTGTTTACAGGCACTTCCGCCACCGAAAAGATAGAGCTGTGATCTTCGTTACTGATCTGATTTGAATCAAACTGAATCCTATTTTTATGGTACACGGGGATAAGACAGATCGGGCAGATGACAACGGATTTTTTTATTGGTAATCAGGAAGTAAGAAAATCTGATCCGTCGTCATCCGTTTTACCAGTTTCATCCGTGTGCCTATAGAAAGCACAAAGCTATTTTAGCTTCTTCTGCATGTTAATGAGCGAATATGAGCAGAGCCCTTCGGGCTTTTTTAATCGTGATGATGGTGATGTTCTCCCAATATGCGGTGCGGTAACGTTCCGTGCCCCAATAATTCGATAGGGCAGTTGAAGTTACGTTCCAGCCACTCTGTAGTGACACCCGCGTCCGGATGATAATCTAACGTTTCGTTGACACAAGCGATAGATTTTACCTGCTGTAATACCGTGCCAATGTCATGGCTGACAAGGATAATGGCACATTCCTTGTTTATCTCTGCCAAAAGCTCATAGAGGCGGGCTTCAAAGCGTTTATCGATATAAGTGCTTGGTTCGTCGAGAATGAGAACAGACGGATCACTGACAATGGCACGTCCTAACAGGGCACGTTGCAATTGTCCGCCACTGAGCTGTCCGATGGCACGTTTCTCCAGACCTTCCAGTCCCATACGGGCGATGACAGCATGAACTTTTTCGTGCTGCCGGGCTGTAAACTTGCTGATAAGCGATTTTTTAGAACTCAGTCCGGAGAGTATTACTTCTTCTACAGAGATGGGAAATTTGCGGTCTATTGTGTTGTATTGAGGCAAATAACCCATAAAAAACTGGGAGTTGAGTGCCGGGAGTTGTGAGTGGTCTGCTCCATAATAAGTGATTTTTCCGGCAGTAGGTTTCAGCAATCCTAACATACATCTGATGAGGGTGGTCTTTCCACCTCCATTCGGTCCGATAATTCCTAAGAAGTCACGTTCATATACAGTGAGGTTAACGTCGTGCAATACTGTACGACCATCATATCCGGCGGAGAGTCCACGAACTTCTATAATCGGTTGTGCCATAATCGGAGAATCTTATTTCTTGTTATGATCCGTTAGCGCCTGGGCAACAGCTAACATTTCGGCTTCCCAATTATAACTCAGCGGGTTGATAGGAACAATGCCGGTACCGGTTTCCCGGGCAATAATTTCTGCGTTGCGGCGGTCAAATTCCGGTTGTATGAAAATGATGCGGACATCTTTCTGGCGACAGAGGTCTACCAGGTCTTTTAGATGAGCAGGTGAAGGTTCTTTTCCGCCCTCTTCGATACTGATCTGCTGCAAACCGTAGTCGCGGGCAAAATAGGAGAGAGCCGGATGGTAAATCATAAAGCTTTGGGTTGTACCGGGCTGTTGCAGGGTTTTCCTGATGATGCTGTCGGTATGCATAATGCGTTGGCAAAGGCTGTCATAGCGGTTCAGATAGTAAGCCTCATTCTCTTTGTCAAGCTGGCAGAGAGCCTTGTAGGTGTTGCGGGCAATGATCAGTGCATTATTGGTTGAGTTCCAGATGTGCGGTTCTACCCCACCGGCATGCTGGTGATCGCCATGGTCGTGTGCCTCTCCGAGGATAAGATCGATATCTTTGGAAGTATCGAAGATCTGTATGTGCGGGGTATTGTCTATCAGGCGATCCATCCATACTTGTTCGAAGCCGATATAGCCAATGCGGAGATATGCCTTACTGTCTCCCAGCGAAACGAGCTGCTGGGGGGTAGGATCGTAAGTCTCCGGACTGCTGCCTTTGGGTACGATACTGATGACGTCGAACTTGTCTCCGGCAATAGCTTCGGTAAAATAACGCTGGGGTTCTATGGTGACAGCAATGACGGGTTTCTCATTATCTTGACTCTTCCCGGACTTACCCATGTTGCAGGAAACCAGAAGAACGATTATCAGAAGAAGAGGTATATGTTTCATATATTCTTTGGGTTTAGTATATTTTCCCTCCGGCAGCCTTTATTTTCTTGCTCTTAGTATTTCCCGTTTTCCTCCCGGAGGGCCGGGGAGACGTTCTACAGTAAATCCTGCTGTCTGAAGCATCCGGCGTACTACTCCTTTGGCGCAATAGGTGGTAAGTATGCCTTTCTCGCCCATTATAACGTGTAACCGGTCGAATAGTTCTTGTGACCACATCTCCGGCTGCTTTTCGGGAGCAAAAGCATCGAAGTAAATAATGTCAAATGAGCGATCCGTAGTCAACGTTGTAAAGTCGGCTTGTACCTTCCTTAACGTAAAACAGGGGGTTATTATTGTATCCTCTTCCCAGGGAATAATATGTAGCGTTTTGAATAGCGGATTGTCACTATAGCCCAATGGTTCTATCATTTCCCAGGGGAGTGGGTAGAGCTCAATTCCGGTGTAGTGTACTTTTCTTTGAGTCGATTCGGCTGTTTCGAGTGTCAGCAGGGCATTCAAACCTGTTCCGAAACCTATTTCGAGGATATGCGGCTCGGCCACTTCAGAGGCATTCAGACCCATGTCAATAAAGATATGTTGAGATTCTGTACGTGCGCCTTTCACGGAATGATAGTGTTCGTTCAATTCCGGCACAAAAAGGGTAGCGCTCCCGTCGGCTGTTTGTTCGATAACCCGTTTCATGATGATTATATGACGAAATTGATAATGCCTTTCAGTGCAAGCAACATGAGAATATAACGTATCAGCTTACCGGCAAACATAGAAATTGTCGTGAGCCATATATTGCTGCGCATGAACCCTAACGCAATGGCAATCACCTCCCCTACAAACGGAAGGAAAGCAAAAAACGCCATAAGTGCCCCTTTGCCTTGCAGAAATGCCTCCATGCGGTCCACTTTCTCCTTTTTTACTTTGAAGTATTTCTCTATCCAGTCTACCTTGCCGAGATGCCCCATATAATAGCAGGTCATACCACCTAAGGTGTTGCCCAATGCAGCAGCAAGCACACAGGTGACCGGGCTTAATCCTACTTCTACTAATGCTACCAACACCAGTTCGGAGCTGAACGGAACTATGCTTCCTGCTAATAGGGCAGAAAGAAACAAGCCAGGGATACCCCAGTCGATAAGTAGCTGTATTACTGAGTTTATAAAAGCGTCCATATGTTGAAGCAGAATAAGAGGATTAATCCGATGGTGGAACCGATAAAGAATACGTTAGAAGTCTTGCTGCTGGTCAATACAAAAAGATGTCCTACGAGAATGCTGACACCGATCAGAAGGAGTGACATCAGATCCATGCAGTGTATCGGTTGCAGAAGTATGAACAGGAAGATACAGAAGTTCAGGAATATCAGAAAGTGCAGATAGGAACGCGTTCGTATTTTATCTTCATATCCGCTAACAATGCAATGGGCTGCACTGACAATGAACAGGATAAACAGATAGATCAATGTGACAAGCTCCCAAAGCTGTAGATTCTTTCCAAACTCTATAGGCTGAAAATGAACCAGTTCAATGAATGGTTGGTAGAATAACTCCATCTCTCCGTAGAAGAAAGCATGCCCTAATAAGAACCAATAGGGAAGGCTTATTCCGATGATAGCTCCGCAGAAACTGCGTATTGTGAGCGACTGAAACGAGTAAGCTCCTATCAGCCAAAGAGGGATGAAGTAGAGTAATTGTGGAAATAATAAACTTCCTGCACCAATAAAGGCGAAGGAATGGAATATATAGCTCACCGGATGAGGCTGCTGGTAGCTTTTGAACAGGAAAAACAAGGAGATAAGGAAAGCTACGGCAGCTACATCGCCTGCATATAGCAAATGCATACCCGGACAGATGGTAACTAAAAGAAAGTAAAGTGACGTCTGTACCGAGGCGCGCATACGGATAATAGTGAATGTATTGTTCAACTCAATCAAGAAATAACCGATAGCCGCGTATAGCATAAAACTGATCATCCTGTTTGCCCAGGAAGGCAGGCAGGAGGTGCAAATAGATTGCCACAAAGCGTATCCTGTATCTTTTGCTGAACTCATATCAGGCAAAAGAAAAGAGGTACATATCCAGCAGACTGTGCAGATAAGAATGACAACAGGCAATGTAAACCGCCCTGCTGTCACCCGGCCTTGTAATCTATTATTTCTCATTATAACCTTATAACCCTATAACTCTCCCTCACTACAGATCAAAGCCAATATCTCTTCGAAGATTCTTCTTCTCAAACTGTATCATTTCAGCCACTTTATAGCTTTTTGCCAGTGCTTCTTCTTTGGTATTTCCATATGAACTGATAGCAATGACACGTCCGCCGCTGGTTACTACTTGTCCGTCTTTTAGGGTAGTACCTGCATGGAATAGGATGCTGTCTGTGGCGGCAGCCTGATCGAAGCCAGTGATAGGGAATCCTTTTTCGTAAGTTTCCGGATAACCGCCACTTACCAACATCACACAAGCCGCCGTACGTGGGTCTATTTCCAGCGTTTTTGTATCGAGGTTCTTCTCTGCCACACCTTCAAAGAGCTCTACGAGATCACTCTTGACACGAAGCATAACGCTTTCTGTCTCAGGGTCGCCCATACGAACATTATATTCAATAACCATTGGCTCTCCTTTTACTTTTATCAATCCTAAGAAGATAAAGCCTTTGTAAAGAATGCCTTCTTCTTTCAAGCCATTTACAGTAGGTTCGATAATACGCGTACGTACTTTCTCCATGAATTCATCATTGGCGAACGGAACAGGCGTAACGCTTCCCATACCACCGGTATTAAGTCCCTTATCACCTTCGCCGATACGTTTGTAGTCTTTGGCTACGGGAAGTACTTTGTAATGTTCGCTGTCTGTCAGTACGAATACACTGCATTCAATGCCACTGAGGAACTCTTCAATGACTACCGTTGCCGAAGCATTGCCAAACATACCGCTAAGCATCTCTTTCAGCTCCTTTTTAGCTTCATCCAAAGTAGGGAGGATCAGAACACCTTTTCCGGCACAAAGTCCGTCAGCTTTCAGAACATAGGGAGCTTCCAGCGTTTCGAGGAAAGCAAAACCTTCTTCCAATGTGTCTGCTGTGATGCTTTTATAACGTGCGGTAGGGATATTATGACGTTGCATGAACTCTTTGGCAAACTCTTTACTACCTTCCAAGCGTGCTCCTTCGCGGGTAGGGCCGATGATGGCAATGTGCTGTGTCTCAGGATTTCCCTGAAAGTAGTCGTAAATACCTTCAACTAATGGGTCTTCGGGACCAACTACAATCATGCTGATGTTTTCCTTAAGAACGAATGCCTTTAATGCATTAAAATCGGTAGCTTTGATGTTCACGTTTTCGCCTACAGAAGAGGTACCGGCATTACCGGGGGCGATGTATAGCTTTTCTACTTTGGGACTTTGAGCTATTTTCCACGCCAGAGCGTGTTCACGGCCGCCCGAACCTAAGAGTAACAGTTTCATATCAATAATTGGTTAATGGGCCAATATGCCAATATGCCAATGTTGGCATCGGATATGTAGCGCTTGTTATTATTATTATTTTTCTCTCGTTTCTTTTTCAATCGGCATATTGCCCATTGTTACAGGTTATCTTCAAAATAACGGGTTATCTTTTCGTGCAGATGTATGCGGTCACGTCCCATTACATTGTGCTTATGCCCGGGATAAATGAAAAGATCCGGATACGTACGGGCATCTATGCATGCCTTCATAAAAGACAATGTATGCTGAGGCACGCAAGTATCGTCGTGATCGTCATGGATAATGAGTAAATGTCCCTTCAGATTGCCGGCGAGATTTTTCAGATTACATTGTTCGTAGCCTTCCGGGTTACTTTGTGGAGTATCCATATAACGCTCTCCGTACATTATCTCGTAATATGCCCAGTCTATCACCGGACCACCTGCCACACCTACTTTGAAAATCTCCGGATAGCGAAGTAACAGGGCAGTAGTCATATGGCCTCCAAAACTCCAGCCATGCACACCGATACGATTACCGTCTACATAGGGAAGACTTTGCAAATATTCGACTCCTTTTACCTGATCTTTTCCTTCTTCAATACCTAAATGACGGAAAGTTACATTCTCAAACTCTAATCCGCGATTGGAACTGCCGCGATTGTCAATAGTGAACATGATGTACCCTTTGTTTGCCATATAGATATCCCAGCCGCGGGCACCATTCTGCCAGCCTCCGGTTACCATCTGTGCATGCGGACCTCCGTATACATATACAATGGCAGGATACTTTTTATTCGGATCCATATCAGCAGGTTTAATAAGGCGGTAATAGATATCGGTTACACCGTCTGCTGCTTTGATTGTACCGGTTTCGATAACCGGCATTTTGAACCCAAGGAATGGATTGGCAGCAGTAAGCAGATTAACGCTTTTACCTGTCTGAGTATCAATGATATCAATTTTTCTAGGTAGGGTAGGAGTTGAGTAATTGTCAATCACATAGCGTCCTGAGTTACTTGCAATAGCGTTGTGCACACCTTCAGTGGTAGTATACATGCTGAAGGGTAAGCTTCTCTCTCCTGTTCTGATATTTACAGAGAAATTGTTCCGTCCTGTAGCATCGTTGGCACTGAAAAGAACTTCTTTCTTTTTTTCGTTGAACCCTAATATATCACTGACCAGCCATTTACCTTCTGTCAGTTGTCTGATTAGTTTGCCTGTGGTGTCATACAGATACAGGTGGTTGAAACCGTCACGCTGGCTTTGATAAATGAATTTTGTAGCATCCCAGGGCAGAAAAACAATGGGCTGTTGAGGCTCTACATATTTGGGATGTGTCTCTTCGAAAAGCGTTGCCATCAGCTCGCCTGTTTCTGCGTTGTACTGGCAGAGTTTAGCATGATTTTGATCCCGGTTCAATTCTATCAGGTAGAGACTTTTCTCATCCGGTGCCCAGCTGATATTGGTAAAATAACGGTCAGTCGGGTCTCCGGCTTTCAGGTAGAGTGTTTTTCCGTTGGAAGGATTATGAATGCCTATTGTTACCAAATGGCTGGTCATCCCTGCCATTGGATAACGAATGTTGTTCACTTCTGCTATACGTTGAGTGATGTCTACCAGTGGATATTGTGTAACCATGCTTTCATCCATGTGATAAAATGCTAATAAGTTACCTTTCGGGCTCCAGAAAGTGCCTTTGCTGATGCCAAACTCATTACGGTGTACAGACTGTCCGCAGACAACACCTTCGGACTCATCGGTTATTGCATTTTCGTTTATATACAGATTGTTACCTACTGTATAAGCGACGTTTCCGGTGGTAGTGCAGTAATCCTGATTGGCAGCCTCTTTTTTCAGAGCTGTTGTTGAAACTATTTGGTTGTTTTTGAAGTCGTAAACAATATATTTACCGGGTAGCTTAATCAGCATTTGCTCTTTGTCAGACCAGGGAAAGCTGACAGAGTGGAAGTGTTGTAATTTTCCGGACTGGTTTTCTTCCAATACTTTGTTTACAATTTCCCGTGTAGTGATAGTCTTTTCTTTTCCTGTCTTTGGATTAATAACAAACAGGGTATCTATGCCTGGTTTTATACATTCATCGCCCCACCATTGTAGTCCATAAAGGTTTTCTGCATAACGATATGTTTCACCACCCGGAATAAGATCTTCCAGTGTAGGAGTTTTTAGTTCTTGTGCCATAACGTTCGTGATAAATAGAGCTTGAAGCAACCCCATTAATAATAGATAGCCTCTTTTATTCATTGTCTTCTTGTTTTTTATCTTTATTCTTGAACCAATTCAGCATTACTTTCTGACTTCCGATTTCGTATATCTTAGTTTCTATGATAACAAGTTCATCCATTATTCTTTCTTATCACCTCTCGGTTCCCAGTTCTTCTTAAACTCCCTTGGCTTTCTGTCTCCGTTGAAGCTTCGTCCTTCTCTCGGTTTTCTGTCTCTGTCACTTGAAAAGCTACGTCCGCCTTCTTCACGGCGAGGTTTAAATTCTCTTTTTTCTTTGGGAGTACCTTCTTTATTTTCTTCTTCGCCTTCCTGGCCTTTAAACTCTTTGTACTTTCCGTCAAATATCTGATATTTGCGGAACTCACATTCCAATGCTCCGTTGAATAATGGCGTTTTTTGACTGGGCTTCAGGCCGATCTGGTCGAAGCATTCCTCACGATAGGAGAGTACCCAGGCATCATTTCCAACGAAAGCGTGCTTCAGACGTTCGCCAATCATGCTGTATAATCCTAAAAGATCATTGGTAGAAATACGTTCACCGTAAGGAGGATTGGTGATGATGATAGATTTTTCTGCCGGTTGTTCAAATTGTTGGAAGGGTTGTAACTTCAGAATGATATCTTTAGAAACCCCTGCTGCCTTCACATTGTGTGTGGCTATTTCGTTTGCCTTAGGGTTATTATCATAGCCATATATTTTGTGTGTGAATTCACGTTCCTGGCTATCGTCGTTGTATAGATTATCAAACATATCCTGATCGAAATCCACCCATTTCTCGAATGCGAACTCCTTACGGAACACTCCCGGAGCAATGTTACGGGCAATCAATGCAGCTTCTACAGGAATGGTACCTGAACCGCACATCGGGTCAATAAGATCACATTCTCCTCTCCATCCCGTCATCAGAATCATTCCGGCAGCAAGAACTTCATTGAGTGGTGCTTCTACTGCTTCCTGACGATAGCCGCGGCGATGAAGTGATTCACCGGAGGAGTCGAGTGAAAGGGTACAGGTGGTTTGCGCAATATGAATATTCAGTAATACATCCGGTCTGTTGATACGAACGGACGGACGTTTACCATTCAACTCACGGAAATAGTCGACAATGGCATCTTTAACTTTGTAAGAAACGAACTTGGAATGGCGGAATTCATCACTAAATACGACGGCATCTACGGCGAATGTTTTGTTTACATCCAGTATTTCCTCCCAGGCGATGGCTTTGATCTGCTCATAAACCTCGTCGGCATCTTTGGCCTTGAAATGTTTGATTGGTTTCAGAATGCGGATGGCAGTACGCAGACAGAAGTTTGCTTTATACATCATTTCCTTGTCTCCGGAAAATGAAACCATTCGCCGGCCTATTTGTACGTCGTTTGCTCCCAGCACTATCAGTTCTTCGGCCAGTACTTCTTCCAGTCCCTGGAAGGTTTTGGCAATCATTTCAAATTGTTCGCTCATAATGAATAATGTGCCAATATGCCAATGTGGTAATATGCCAATTGGCTGGCGCGTTAAAGTTGTTATTTTTTCAAATTGTTAATATCTGATTCTCTCAGTTGGCACATTGGCATGTTCGCAATTGGGCCATTATTTCTTTGCTTTCGTCTGTACGATTCTTGCTCCTGCGGGAACATCTTCTGTTACCCAGATATTGCCTCCTACTGTAGCATCACGTCCAATGGTAATACGTCCTAATATAGTTGCATTTGAGTAGATTATAACGTTATCTTCCAGTATTGGATGGCGGGGAATCCCTTTAATTGGCTTACCATCGGTATCTAAGGGGAAACTTTTGGCTCCCAACGTGACACCTTGGTAGAGTTTTACGTTATTGCCAATGATACTGGTTGCTCCGATTACCACACCTGTTCCATGATCAATAGTAAAATAACTGCCTATCTGTGCTCCGGGATGAATGTCTATACCTGTTTCACTGTGGGCCATTTCTGTTATAATGCGGGGAATAAGTGGTACTCCAAGTTCTAATAGTTCGTGAGCGATGCGATAGTTGCTGATAGCTCTGATAGCCGGATAACAACAAATTACTTCGCCAAAACTCTGGGCAGCGGGATCACCATTGTAGGCTGCTTCCACATCTGTTGCCAATACACGGCGCATATGTGGTAATTTACTGATAAATTTAGCAGCCAGGCGGGCAGCTTCTTCTCGTAAAGAATCATTGCAGGTATCACATCCTTCATTACTTCCGAAACAGAGTCCGGCTAAAATCTGTTCAGTCAGCAGATCAAATAATCTTTCAATGTTAACCCCTATGTGATAGTTGATTGTACGACTGTTGATAGTAGAATTTCCAAAATATCCGGGGAAAAGAATGGAGCGTGCCAACTCGATGACGTCACACAATACCCGTGCCGAAGGCAAGGGCTCGCCGTCCTTGTGTTGATGGAACAGTCCTTTGTATGATTCGCTTTCCGAAAGCTCATCGACTGCCTGTGTCAGAATGTGGGTGAAATTTAGTGGACTCATTAGATTCCTTTTCTAATTAATTGGCTACAAAGGTAAGAAATATTATGCACATTTTTCTATCTTTGTTGCGACATTCTATTAACAAAGAAGTTTATGGGGAGTAAAACCATCAAAGGGTTTGCAATAATTTGTTTATTCTTGTGTATCAATGGTTGCGGAGAACACACACAAACAGGAGAAGCAATAAAAAAGAATACTCAGACCGATTCGCTTGAAAAACAGGCAAGAGATTCTTTATTTGCTAATAATACGTATGCCCGTAATCTGTTGCGTAGCGGAATGGCAAAAGCCACTGATAGTCTTACTTTCTATAGATTAATGAATCATTACGTAAAAGCTTGTTTTGCCTCTTCTGACTTTGACTCTGTGCTATATTATAATCAGATAATTGCCCGCTTTTGCAGGGAAGCGTCCGATTCTCCTTCCATACATGATATGAAGGCGAATGTTTATAATATGACCGGTAATTACTGGATACAGAAAGCAGAGCCTGATTCATCTCTGGCATATTATCGAAAGGCATATGAAGAGCAGCGGTTGGGAAATAATGTTTTTAATCTTCCCGAACTTTGTTTTAATTTGGCAGATGCCAGTAATCATCTGGGTAATTATGCCGATGGAGCTTTCTATTATCGCAGGGGATTGTTTCTTTGTGATTCACTCCAGCTACCTGATACAAAGAAATGGACTGTTTATTGGGGATTAGGGCAGACTTACATGGAGTTACGTGATTTTGAACTTTCCAATTATTACTATGAACTGGCAGGGAATTATTATCAGGAGATGAATCCGTATGAGAAATGGGGATATCTCAATAATAGAGGGAACCATTTTTATTACAAAAAGGATTACTTGCAAGCCGAATACTATATCAGTAGAGGACTGCATGTACTGGATGACTATCCTCAAATGATTTTTGAACGGAATCTTAGTAAAGGAAATTTGGGAGAACTTTATATGCTGAATGGTAAACTGGACTCAGCTCAAATCTATCTGAATGATAGCTATCGCTATTTCACTGAGATGAATAATCGTTCGGCACTTTATTACATAGAAACCCAGCTGATAGAGCTTGCCTTAAAACAAGGTGATATTTCACGCGCTGGCAGGCTGATTGCCAATGCAACGCCTGGCGTACACATTGATGCGAATATGATAAATATCCGGAATCAATATTTAGAGCATTATTATGAACGTACAGGTGATTACAGGCGTGCTTATGAGTATCTGAAGCGGGATGTCGCGTTGAATGATTCTATTCGGAACGAACGGGTCCGTACGCGTGTAGCGGAACTCGATATGCGTTATCGTCAGGATACGATTGTGATGCGGCGTGAGTTGGTGATAGGGAGGCAAACGAGTGAAATGCGGGTGTTGCGTTTGACATCGTTTATCTGGGCTATTGGTTGTATTGTTTTAATAGCTGCATTGAGTGTTTTCTATTGGTTGATGAAGAAAAAGCGTGCTTTTATGCAGGAACGGCATTTGAATCAGATAAGTCGTCTTCGTATGGAAAATATACGTAATCATATTTCGCCTCACTTTACTTTTAACGTGCTGAATAGAGAAATTAGTCATTTAAAAGGCTCTGAAGAAGATCGGGAGGGGTTAGTAGGATTAGCAAAGCTTCTAAGAAAGAGCCTGGAGTTAACCGAAAAGTTAAGTATCCCGCTTCGGGAAGAGCTGGATTTTGTGCGGACTTATATTAATTTGGAACAGACCAGCTTGGGATCTGATTTTATATTGACATTGTCCATCGATGACAAATTGAATACGGAGCAAATTATTATTCCTTCTATGATTATACAGATTCCGGTAGAGAATGCTATGAAACATGGACTTGCCGGGATTGAAGGAGAGAAGCGGCTTACTATTTCTGTAATTTCTGAAGGTAATGGGGTTCGAATAATAATTGTAGATAATGGTAGGGGGTATCTTCCTCATATGATATCTCCCTCCAGAGGAACGGGTACAGGTTTGAAGGTTCTTTATCAGACAATCCAGTTACTCAATCAAAAAAATAAGGGAGAGAAGATTTGTTTTGAAATAAAAAAACTTGCCGATGGACAACAGACAGGGACTTGTGTTTCTGTATATATTCCATATAAATATTCTTATGATTTATGATGACAATGAATGAAATTTGTAAAGTCGTAATTATAGATGATGACTATACGGCTATAGAAGACTTGAAAAAGGGGCTTGCAGTTTATTCTGATATGCTAATCAAAGGTACGGCAGTCAATGGAGCTAAAGGAAGAAAGATGATAATGGAGCAACGTCCGGATTTGTTGTTTTTAGATATAGAGTTGCCGGATATGCTGGGTATCAGACTACTGAGTGACATGCGTGAGGAGGTTGTATGGGATATGAAAGTTGTTTTCTATACGGCATATGATAAATACCTGCTTCAGGCTTTAAGAGAATCGGCGTTCGATTACTTATTGAAACCTTTTACTACAGAGGAACTTGATGGGATTATAGAACGCTATCGGAAGGCGATGGTCACTCACCAGGTCACTCCTTCATTTTCGGCATCTATAGCTGCATTATTGCCCCAACGTGACACATTTATGATCAGTAGTGTGACAGGTTTCAAATTACTTCGTATTGAGGAAATTGGCTTTTTTGAATATTCTAAAGATAAACGGCAGTGGCAGGTAACTCTTTTTAATCAGACAAAGCTGAGTCTTAAAAAAAATACCAGAGCAGAAGATATTATAAATTATTCGGTATCATTTGTACAGATTAGCCAGTCGGTTATTATTAATGTTGCCTATTTAGCTGTTATTAATGGGAAACAATGCCAGCTTTATCCTCCTTTTAGTGAACGAAAAGACCTGTGCATTTCCCGTGGATTTTTGAAAGAATTACAAGAACGTTTCTATCTTATTTGATTTTTTTTGTTGTATAAGCACTTATTTAGACATTTTATGTGTGATTTGCGACAAAATACTCATTTTTCGCAAAAAGGGTGTTTCATATTATCCTTTTTAATGCTATCTTTGTGATGTTAGGTAGGAATTGAATGTTTTTTGGTTTTTAGATGATCAATTCTATGTAACTGGTTGAGCCGGAGCTTTTGTGAAAAAGTCTCCGGCTATTTTTTTTATTGATGAGTTTTGTTTGTGAGCGCCCATTTGGTACTTATAACAAAAAGGCGAATCGAATGTTGTGAAATAGTGGTGTAGATTTGTTTTTTATATGATCCTTGTGATTATTTCTCTTCCATAAACATTCTGTCGAAGGTTTCTCTTAGCTGTTTTCGATTATTTATCAGAGCTCTTAACTCTTTTAGCCTTTCTCCATTCTTCGAGTTTTCAAACCATAGTTTTAAGTATCCTCCTTCGGCATATTTGCTCAGGAGATGATTAAGAAAACGTTCATAGTGCCATTCTTTGCTTCCCGATGGATTTTGTTTTAGCCCATATTGTACAGTCCTTCTCAATGTAATTTCAAGGTCTATAACTCTGTCTGCTTCAGCTACAATCTTTCCGTAAATGCTGCGTGGTTCGTGGTTTGAAGAGGCTCTATGATCTTCTACGGCTTCTTTCATTATCTGTATTTCTTCGGTAGAAAACCATTGGCGGAGTATCTTGTCATTTTCAAGAATAGTTCCTGAAACAAGGTGATGGGTCGCTCTGTCTTTGCACAGTCCTGTATCGTGATAGGCAGCAATGGTGTATACCATATCCACGTCTACGGGATAGCCTTTAGCAAGTTCCAGGCTTTCTGCTATTACAGTATTTACATGCATTAAATTATGTGCTTTATCAAACGATTCGTATTGCGGAATAATAACCGTTTCTATGTATTCTTTTAGCTGTTCGTTCATCTCGGGAAAATCTTATTTAATAAAGGGAAAACAAAGATACTAAATTTCTTGTAACGTCTTAACATTTATGGGTTTGTTCCACGTGGCACAGAAAAGGCCGGAATATAAATTCCAGCCTTCTGTTGTATTAATGTAAAATGTAGAGTTAGAGAGAATATGTATATCAGATATTTGTATCGTCCATTGTAACTGTCATTTCCGGAACAAGAATATAAGCATTCTTTTTACTGTTCCATTTGTAATAATTGGTAGTTACAGTTTTACCTTCGTAAGTATAAGTGATGCGCAGGCTATTTTCCCATTTTTGGTTGTTAGCATTCCATTTTAGTGCTTCACTTTCTGTCATACGTTTCTGATCATTATACTTGTAGTTGTATTTCATATAGTTGGCGAGTGCAGCACCTTCCTTTTTATAAACGGTCTGTTCTACCATCACTCCGTCTCTTTCTTCTGAGTTATAGATGAGATTCCCGTCGTTATTGTGGGCAGAAACGGTTAGGCTACCTACAAAAAGAACTACTGATAATGCAATTGTTCTTATGGAAACATTTACTTTCATGATTATACTGTTTTTAGGGTTATATTATCATATTGTTATACTTAATCTCTTTATTTGCTGCAAAGTTACATATAAAGTGGATATTAATGCTTAAAATAAGTGAAATAATTATCATAATGATAATTGTCGTACCTCTGTATTGCTTTCTTTTTGCAGGTATTAATGACAAAAAAATATCCGGCAGTTTGTTTGCCGGATATATGTTTAAACAGTTCGTGTACTTAATGAGGCATTTAGCAGCTTTCTGCTTGAGGAGTTAATTAATGTTATAAATGTTTTGGTAGGCAGCAATTGTCTTTTTAATGAGCTTCTAACCAGTTTTTCCCCCAGCCGCAATCAGCCTTTAGAGGGACATGCATCCGGTAGGCTTTCTCCATTTCTTCAATAACGACTTGTTCCACCCGCTCTTTTTCCTCTATTGGGACACTGAAATTTAATTCATCGTGTACTTGTAATATCATTTTTGCCTTTAATCCTTCGCGTTTGAAGCGTTCGTAGATGCGAGCCATTGCAACTTTGATTATGTCGGCCGCACTTCCCTGGATCGGAGCATTGATAGCATTACGTTCGGCATATCCGCGTACTACAGCATTGCGTGAATTGATGTCCGGAAGGAAGCGTTTACGATGAAAAATAGTTTCTACATAACCTTTTTCACGTGCTATTTCAATACTTTTATCCATGTAAGCCTTTACCTGAGGATAGGTCTCAAAATAACCGTCTATAAGCTCTTTTGCCTCTTTACGATCTACATTCATTCGTTCAGCCAGACCGAAAACAGAGATACCATAAATGATACCAAAGTTCGCTGTTTTAGCTTTGCGGCGCATATCGGGGTTTACCTCTTTTATATCGGTTTTGTATACTTTGGCTGCTGTAGCTGCGTGAATATCATAACCACTTAAGAATGCGTCTATCATATTTTTATCTTCGCTTAGGTGGGCCATAATACGCAGCTCTATTTGTGAATAGTCGGCAGAGAAGAAAAGAGCACCTTCGTCAGGAATAAATGCTTTGCGTATCTCTTTTCCATTTTCATCCCGGATGGGGATGTTCTGTAAATTCGGGTTGCTGGAGCTGAGGCGTCCGGTTGCTGTTACTGTTTGATTGAAGGAGGTATGTACGCGGCCTGTACGCGGGTTTATTAACTGAGGCAGAGCATCAATATAGGTGCTTAACAGCTTCTTTAGTCCACGGTGTTCTAGAATTTTTTCTACTACAGGATGTTTGTGGCGCAAGCTTTCGAGCACCTCTTCTGATGTAACATATTGGCCGGTCTTGGTCTTCTTTGCTTTATCGATAATTTTAAGTTTATCAAATAATACCTCACCTACCTGCTTGGGTGAAGCGATATTGAATTCTTCTCCTGCCAATTGATAAATCTCTTGTTCAATGGCCTCCATTTGTGTTGTGAAATGTTTTGAAGACTGTTTGAGTGCTTCTGTATCCAGAAGTACTCCATTGCTCTCGATATTTACCAATACGGGTACCAGGGGCATCTCTATTTCATAGAATAATTGCTCAGCACCATTCTTTTTCAATTCTTTTTCCAGTATATTCTTTAGTTTCAGCGTAACATCCGCATCTTCGCAGGCGTATTGATAAATAGCTTCGGGAGCAAGATCGCGCATGCTCTTCTGATTTTTTCCTTTCGGTCCGATAAGTTCTTCGATGTGGATTGTTTGATAATTCAGATAAATTTCCGCCAGATAATCCATTCCGTGACGGAGTTCAGGTTGAAGAACATAATGTGCTACCATTGTATCGAAAAGAGGACCTTTTACTTCAACCCCGTAATTTTGGAGAACGATCATGTCATATTTGATGTTTTGCCCTACTTTTAACGTTTTTTCATTTTCGAATACTTCTTTGAATTCGTTTACTATTTTTAACGCTTCTTCCCGGCCTGCAGGGATTGGTATATAAAATCCCTGATTTTCGGCGAAGCTGAAGCTCATTCCTACCAACTCAGCTTCCATTGGGTCGGTTCCGGTTGTTTCTGTATCTAACGCAAGAATTTTGGTTGTAAGTAACTTTTGAATAATTTTGACTCTTTTCTCCTTATTATCAATTAGTTGATAGTCGGTATTGAGCGTTTTTAACGTGTCTATATTTGATTTTTTTTCTTCAATCGGTCCGTTGGGCGTAATTTCTGCAAATAAATCGCCTTGAATCGGGCCACTTTCTTGTGCAAAAAGCGGACCTGCAGAAAAGGGGAGAGGTTGACTCTCTTTTTTGAAGATTCTCTCCATTAGTGTACGAAACTCCAGTTCTTCAAAAATTTTTCGAAGGGCTTCTTCATCCGGTTGTTCACGTACCAGTGCACTCATGTCAAGTTCGATAGGTACATCTGTTTTTATGGTTGCCAGAAATTTGGAGAAAGTTATCATTTCCCGGTTTGTTTCTACTTTTGTTTTGAGTGCTCCTTTTAATTGGTCGGTATGTTCAAGTAGATTTTCGATGTTACCAAATTCAGCAATTAACTTTTGGGCTGTTTTCTCTCCGACACCTGGACATCCGGGAATGTTATCTGACGCATCTCCCATGAGTCCCAACATATCAATAACCTGTGAAGGTGACTGAATATCGAACTTTGCTTTGACTTGTTCTATACCCATAACCTCAAATTCCTTATCACCATACTTGGGACGGTACATAAACACATGTTCTGTTACCAGCTGGCCATAGTCTTTGTCAGGCGTCATCATATAGGTTGTGATCCCCTGTTGTCCGGCTTTGGTTGCCAGTGTTCCGATAACGTCGTCTGCTTCATAGCCTGCCACTTCAAGGATAGGGATGCGATAAGCACGGATGATATCTTTTATAATGGGTACGGAAAGCCGGATTGCTTCCGGTGTTTCTTCACGTTGTGCTTTATATTGTTCATAGGCTTCGTGTCGGAAAGTAGGTCCTGAAGGGTCGAAAGCAACTCCGATGTGTGTAGGGTTTTCCTTTTTCAATACATCCTCCAATGTATTTACAAAGCCGAGAATGGCTGAAGTATTGAAACCTTTGGAGTTGATCCGTGGATTTTTGATAAAGGCATAATACGCCCGATATATAAGTGCGTAAGCATCTAAAAAGAAAAGTTTACTGTTTTGGTCCATATTTATCTAATTTTTCATGGTAAAAGTACAAAAAAATACGGTATTAACCGTTTTATTATTACTTTTGTGCTCAAATAGTGTCATTATATGGATAGCTCGTCTTTTATAAAGTCTCCGATAGATGCGGAACTGGAAGATTTCAGAAAACTATTTGATAGTTCTCTTTCCAGTTCAAATTTCCTGCTTAATAATGTGATTGCTCATATTCGGCAGAGAAACGGGAAGATGATGCGTCCTATCCTGGTACTCCTTGTGGCACGTTTATATGGTGCTATCCGTCCTGCTACTTTTCATGCTGCTGTTTCTTTGGAGCTTCTTCATACAGCCAGTCTGGTACACGATGATGTAGTTGATGAAAGTACTGAACGTCGTGGGCAGCTTTCTGTAAATGCCGTTTTTAATAATAAAGTGGCGGTATTGGCTGGTGATTTTTTGCTGGCTACAAGCCTTGTACATGCCGGGAAGACGATGAGCCATGAGATTATTAGTGTTGTATCTTGCTTGGGGCAGGATCTTGCAGATGGAGAATTGTTACAGCTTTCCAATGTAAGTAATCCTCATTTTTCTGAGGAAATCTATTTTGATGTTATTCGTAAAAAAACGGCAGCCCTTTTTGCTGCTTGTACTAAATCGGCAGCCCTTTCTGTTAATGCAAGCGATGAAGAGGCGGAATTTTCGCGTTTATTTGGCGAGTATATCGGTATCTGTTTCCAGATAAAGGATGATATTTTTGATTATTTTGAAAGTAAAGAGATAGGTAAGCCAACAGGAAATGATATGCTGGAAGGTAAATTGACGTTACCTGTTCTTTACGCTCTGAATTCTACGAATAGTACCTGGGCACAAGAGATAGCTGTCAAAGTCAAAGAGGGGATTGCTACTCCTGATGAAATCGGACGTTTAGTCGATTTTACCAAGTCCAATGGAGGAATTGAGTATGCGGTTAAAATGATGGAACTATATAAGGGTAAAGCGCTTGACTTGCTTCATTCGCTTCCCCCTTCTGAGGTATGTACTGCACTTGAAGCTTACCTTGATTATGTAGTTGACAGAGATAAATAATACTTTTTCCATGGGCTTTCTGCATCCTGTGTGGCTGAGAGGAAGCTTGTGATTGTGATGTCTATTTCTTCTTTTTTATCTGTTTTCATAGCCTGTCCGATGAGGTAACTTTTACCTATTTCTTCCCAATTTTTAAATATCTGCCGACATTTTTCACCGGCAAATCTGATATATTCCCATGCCGTTTGCTCATCAATATATCCTGTCTCCAGGGCTACGCGTGCTAAGGTGATTAGTTCTCCCATGTCCCATGCTAAAATCCCTCGTTCGAAGTCTTCTTTTTCGATGGATACGATGTTTTTCTCACGTATGTACTTCATAAATCGGTGCAGATGATGGGCGCGCTGTATAAACGATTCTATGCCGAAAAAACGCTTACGGAGGATAGTTTCTATTTCTTCCTCATTGTCTGACGACAGAAGATAGGGCAGAAGGATAGAATATGCGGTACGTTCTCCTTCATTCTTGAGGAGCGTCAGCATTTCTGTGATGAAGGATTCTTGTTTTAGCTGAGGTATTTCTGCCAGCATTTGGCGAAGTTTATCTTTACTCATACCTGTCTCCAGACTATTCACGAAAAGACCTGTTTGTATACTAGAAATGAGCCCAATGAGCAGGTTTTGCTCTTTGTTGGCTAATAAGGCATTGCCTTCTCTGTTTTGGTTGAACCGTAATGAAATACTGCTTTGTTCCATACCCTTGTTTTTTAATTCTTCGTTAACCGAAAAGCGTGAGAACTGTTGCTCTGTATCTTTCCTGGGGCTTCGGCAAGCCGTTATGACGATACAAGCAACAGTCTCACGCTCCATTCGATATATAACAAGAGTATATACGTGAAGGTGCGTGAGACCCGTTTGCCTATTACCTTTCATAACATGAATTTTGCCGAATTCCAGGAAAAAGATAATAAATGAAACGTTCTCTAATACAGTTTATTAGCCTCTTCTCTATAGGCTAATGCTCGGCAAAGATAGTAAAAAAATGAGTATCTTTAAGTAAGGAAGTTTAGTTTTTCTTAATTATAGATATGATATTCGTGCTAAGGTTAACTGAATCGAAATGCCTGGATAATAAATGAGGATATACAAAAGAGGTGATCTGATGTTTTATTTAAAAATACAAAGCCTCTTTGGCATATCCTCACGAATTGTTTTGAATTAGAAGAATTTTATATCTTCACCTTTGATATCAGAAAGTAATAAATTTGCTAATCGGCTGGTACCCAGTCTGAAAAGCTTATTGTTAAGCCATTCTTCTCCCAGGATTTCTTTTACTATTGTGTAGTAAATCAATGCATCATTTACCGTATTAATGCCTCCGGCAGGTTTAAATCCAATTTTGTTTCCGGTCTTTTCGTAATACTCTTTAATGGCTTCGCACATCACATAAGCTGCTTCCGGAGTGGCTGCAGGTTGCTGTTTTCCTGTGGACGTTTTGATAAAATCTGCTCCGGAGTACATTGATAGGATGGAGGCTTTTTTAATGTTCGAAGCCGTTTTCAGCGCTCCGGTTTCAAGAATTACTTTCAGGTGGCGTTCTTTACAAGTGTCTTTTAACTCTTGTATTTCTTCACACATTGTTTCATAATCTCCACTCAGGAATTTACCGATAGAAATAACAATGTCTATTTCGTCTGCACCTTCCATCAGTGCCATGGCTGTCTCTGCTATTTTTACTTCAATAAACGTTTGTGACGACGGGAATCCTGCTGATACACAAGCAATATTGATACCGTCAACATCCAATGTGTTTTTTACTACTTCTGCAAAGTTGGGGTATACACAGATTGCTGCTACGTTCTTTAAATCGGGAAATTCATCGTCAAACTTGTTTACCTTTTCAGTAAATTTCATAACGCTTTCGTCACTATCCGTACTGTTGAGGGTAGTGAGATCAATACAGTTGAAAAGGAGTTTTTTTACCTCTTCTGTATTGTTTTCCGCTACTTTGTTTTCGATAATTGAAGCTACCCGGGCTTGTACATCAGCGTCGCTCAGGTTGGTATTGTACTTTGCCAATGCGGCTTCATACTTAGTCAGATGGCTGTCATTCTGTTCCATGGTCACTCAGTTTGGGGTTGTTTATATGTCTTTTGTTATCTCTTTTGGTTTTCTTTTCCAGGTTACGTGTAAAGGCCTCAGTGAGGTTTACGCCTGTCTGGTTAGCCAGGCAGAGGAGTACCCAAAGTACATCTGCCATTTCGTCTTCCAGATTGTCTTTTTCTCCTTCTTTGAAGGATTGATCACCGTATTTACGGGCCATTACGCGTGCCAGTTCGCCTACTTCTTCAGTGAGTACGGCCATATTTGTGAGCTCGCTAAAGTAACGTACTCCATACTTCTTGATCCACAGGTCGACCTGTTTCTGTGCTTCTTCCAGTGTCATTATTCTTTGTTTTTTGTATCTATACAAATGGTTACCGGGCCATCATTTAATAATTCTACTTTCATATCTGCTCCGAATTCACCTGTGCCTATTTCCTTTCCAAGTAAAGAACTAAGTTCTGTGCAGAATTGTTCATACAGTGGGATTGAAATATCCGGTTTGGCTGCTTTTATATACGACGGACGGTTACCTTTCTTTGTAGATGCATGTAGGGTAAACTGGCTTATTACCAGTATTTCGCCGTTTGTATCTATGACAGATTTATTCATGACTCCATTTTCATCATCAAAGATGCGGAGATTTATTATTTTCTTGCACAACCAGTCGATGTCTTCTGTTCCGTCGGCTCCTTCGATGCCTACCAGGATAAGCATTCCTCTGTTGATAGCCGATTTACAGTTTCCGTTGATGGTAACTGAGGCATGACTGACGCGCTGTATAACTACTCTCATTTCTCTTTTTTTGTTTTATTGGAAAGGCAAATTTACAAAAATCGCTATAGAAAAATCATGTTTCACAGAGTTTTTTCGTAAAATCACATGTGCTTTGTATTTATTTATAATGAGACGTATAGCCTGTGAATGCATTTAATGTCTCTGTTATTGCAGGTTTTCTTTAACAACTTTTGCTTTGGTTTCGCCTATAATAGCGCTGATATCCTCTAAAGAGGCTTCTTTGATGCGTTTTACACTCTTAAATTCTTTTAGTAATGCGGTTTTTGTTTTGTCTCCGATGCCTTTGATTGTGTCGAGGGCAGAAGCTACCTGGCGTTTACTGCGTTTATTACGATGAAAAGTAATGGCAAAACGGTGTACTTCATCTTGTATCTGCTCCAGTAATTTGAAAAGGGGAGAATGTTGTTTTAATCCGATTGTTTGAGGTGGAAAACCAAATAAAAGCTCTGATGTGCGGTGTTTTCGATCTTTGGCAAGGCCTGCAATAGGAATATTTAAATGTAATTCCTCCATAACTTGTCTTACGGCCTCCATTTGCCCTTTTCCTCCGTCTGTGATGATGAGGTCGGGTAGGGTGCTTTCCTCCTCTATGGCGCGCTGATAACGCCGTTTTACGACTTCTCTCATAGATGCATAGTCATCGGAACCTTCTACGGTTTTAATGATATACTTTCGGTAGTCTTGTTTCGATGGTTTTGCTTTCTTGAATACGACACAGGCAGCTACTGCATCCGAACCCTGGATGTTGGAGTTGTCAAAGCACTCTATTTGCATAGGTGGTTTTTCCAGATGTAACTCTTGTTGGATCTCCTTCATCAGTCGCATGCTTCTTTGTTCCGGATTTAACTTTTCTGATTGCTTCATCCGGTCTGCCTTGTATTGTTTTACGTTGAGTAAAGAGAGGTCTAATAATTTCTTTTTGTCTCCTCGCTGTGGCACGGTGAAAACGACGTTATTCAGTTCCATATCTACTTCAAATGGGACAATGATTTCACGTGAAAGGCTCTTATAGCGTTCCCGCATTTCGATGATTCCTAATGTAAGAAGCTCCTCTTTGCTTTCGTTTAGCTTTTTCTTATACTCAAAGGTGAAAGCCTGATTGATGGCTCCGTTCGTGATGTGCAGGTAGTTGATAAATGCTGAATTGTGCTCGTCTTCTTCAATAGAGAATACGTCGATATTGTGTAATATCGAGCTTACTACTTCTGATTTTGAGCGATAATTTTCTATAAGTGTATATTTCTCTTTTATTTTTTGTGCTTCTTCAAACTTCATTTCAGCGGCCAATCCCTGCATTTGCTGGAATAGCATACGGCTTATTTCCTGGGTGTTTCCTTTTAATATTTCCTTGATTTCATCGATATTTTTTAGGTATTCCTCTTGTGATTGGAGCCCTATGCAAGGTCCGGCGCAGTTCTTTATATGGTATTCAAGGCAAACGTTGAATTTACCTGTGCGTATGTTTTCCGGTGACAGATTCAAGCTACATGTCCGTAGTGGGTATAGGTGTTTTATCAGGTCTAACACTGCATTCATAGATGGCACATGACTGTATGGGCCATAGTAAGAGGAGCCGTTCCGAATGATTTTGCGCGTTTTGAATATTCGTGGAAAATATTCATTTTGTACGCAAATAGACGGATATGTTTTATCGTCTTTAAGCAGAACATTATACCGCGGCTTATATTTTTTTATAAGATTATTCTCTAATAAGAGAGCGTCTTCTTCAGAATTGACGACAATATAACGTATATCTGCAATTTTGCTGACGAGTACTCTGGTCTTTCCCGGTTCATGATCTTTGCTAAAGTAGGAATATACCCTTCTTTTTAAGTTTTTGGCTTTTCCTACGTATATAATAGTACCTTCGGCATTCAGATATTGATAAATGCCGGGCCTTTCGGGGAGGTTAGATACAATCCCTTTCAGATATTCGCTGGTTTTCAGTTCTTGGTTTGTTTCCATATAAAAAAAGGCGTAGTAACATAACTACGCCCTGCAAATATAACAATTTATATCTATAAAGACAATACGGATTCTACTTCTACATCATCTCCGAACATTGCTTTGCCGTTCAGCTCTTTTAGTTCAATGATAAAGTTTATATATACTTTCTTTGGCTTTAGTTTCTTTACTAAATCACAAGCTGCTTTCATTGTCCCACCTGTTGCCAATAAGTCGTCGTGCAGTAATACTACATCGTTTTCATCGAGAGCATCTTTGTGTATCTGTACAGTATCCTTTCCGTACTCTTTATCGTAACTCTCTTCGATGGTTTCCGCAGGAAGTTTGCCGGGCTTGCGTATTGGGATGAATCCTGCGTTTAAACGGGTCGCAAGAATCGGACCCATAATGAATCCTCTTGATTCGATGCCTACTACTTTTGTGATACCTTTGTCTTTGTACATCTCATACATTACGTCCGAGAGTTCCTGCAGGCATGCAGCATCTTTAAATAGAGTGGTTACGTCATAAAAAAGAATTCCCGGTATGGGGAAATCGGGTATTTCCCGGATACTTTTAATAAGCCTTTCTTTGCTCATAATCATGGATTTATTTCGTTTTCTTAAATGTTTTGTTTCACGTGAAACGCATGTTCTTATCTTCCCGAAAGCACCAGCAATACGTTGATGTCGCTTGGTGATACTCCAGGAATTCTACTTGCCTGAGCAATTGTTTCCGGATCTATTCTAACCAGCTTTTGGCGTGCTTCCGTTGAAAGCGATTGAATCGAGCTATAATCAAATTTGCCTTTGATCTTGATGCTTTCCAATCGGGCCAGTTTATCTGCAATGATACGCTCTCGCCCGATATAGCCTTCGTATTTAATAAGAATTTCCGCAGCTTCTATAATTTCTTCTTTTCTCTCCGTGATCTCGTCAAGTATACGCTTGAATGCCGGTACATGTTCTGCGATATTTTCTATTGTTATCTGCGGACGATTAATCAGGTCGATTAATTTACATCCATGACGCAGCGGGGTAGTACCTAATTTCTCGAGAGAATCATTAATAAGAGCTGCTTTTATCGAATAGTTTCGTGCAAAAGATATAATACGTTCCACTGCTTCGCGTTTCTTTTTCAGCAGAGTATATCTATCTTCTTTGACGAGTCCTAATTTCCAGGCTTTTTCTGTAAGACGCATATCAGCATCGTCCATGCGAAGAAGAATACGGTATTCTGCACGGGAAGTGAACATACGATAGGGCTCATCTACTCCTTTGGTAACGAGATCATCGATTAATACGCCAATATATGCTTCATCGCGTGCCAGTGTAAATGGTTCTCCACCTTGGCAGTTAATGTGCGCATTGATACCGGCAATGATACCTTGGCCGCCTGCTTCTTCGTATCCGGTAGTTCCGTTTACTTGTCCGGCAAAGAATAAATTCTTAATTATCTTCGATTCCAACGTATGTTTTAATTGGGTTGGGTCAAAGAAATCGTATTCAATCGCATACCCGGGACGGTATATAACCAGATCTTTAAATGCCGGAACTTTTTTCAGAGCTTCGATCTGTATGTTCATAGGCAATGAAGATGAAAAACCATTCAGGTATAATTCTTGTGTGGTTTCTCCTTCTGGTTCCAGAAATAACTGGTGTTGTTCTTTATCCGGGAAGGTAACAATCTTAGTTTCTATGCTGGGGCAATAACGCGGTCCTATACTTTGAATTTGTCCGTTGAAAAGAGGAGATTCTGATAATCCTTCACGAAGAATGCTGTGTACTTCCGGATTGGTAAAGCAGGTCCAGCATTGCAGTTGTTTGAGATGGCGTACATTCGTATCCATAAATGAGAATTTATGAAAGTCAGCTTCTCCATCCTGTGTGTCCATTAATTCATAGTGTACACTTCGTCCGTCTATTCGTACAGGAGTACCTGTTTTCATCCGTCCGTAACTGATCCCATGGCGTGCGATGGATTCGGTTAATTCGTAAGATGCAGGCTCTGCCATACGACCTCCGGGGAGCATGTTTTTACCTACATGCATCAATCCATTGAGGAAAGTTCCGGCTGTGAGTACGATACACTTCGCATGAAAAGTGACTCCCCACATGGTTATTAACCCTGTTACTTCGCCGTTTTCAACGAGTAATTCTTTCACTGTATCTTGCCAGATATGCAGGTTGGGAGTATTTTCCAATACTTCTCTCCATGCTCCTATAAACTTATTGCGGTCACATTGTGCACGTGGACTCCACATTGCCGGCCCTTTCGAACGGTTTAGTATGCGAAACTGGATAGCTGTTTTATCTGTTATCAGCCCCATTTGTCCACCAAGTGCATCTATTTCGCGTACAATTTGTCCTTTGGCAATACCACCTATCGCCGGATTACAACTCATCTGCCCGATTTTATTCATATCCATCGTGATCAGACAAGTCTTTGAGCCCAGATTGGCCGAAGCGGCAGCCGCTTCACAGCCTGCATGTCCGGCACCAATTACAATAACATCATACCTAAAATCCATTTGTTTAATCCTTATTTGCAAACGGTGCAAAGTTACGAAAAAGTTCTGAGAGTGTTATACGTTTCTAAAATTCGCAATAAAGCAGTTATTTATATTCATTTTGCCTGTTTGTAATAATATTTAGTTACTTTTGTATTTTGGAGTGTAGGGTAATGAATAAAATACTTGTTTTTTTTATTGTTTTGGTATTATTGAGTGGCTTTATGGTTTCATGTTGTCGTTTTGAAACCTCTAATTGTATCCTGTTACGAGCCGATTCGTTAATGCAATCCTCTCCAGATAGTGCATTAAAACTGCTTTATTCTCTGCCTTATAACTCTTTGTCGAACTCCGAACAGATATATCACGGGCTTCTAGTGGCGCAAGGTACTAATAAATGTAATTTGTCTTTACTCTCTTGTGATTCGTTGGTTGACGTGGCATTGGACTATTATGGTCGTGGTGAAAAGAAAATAAGAGCTCTACTGTATAAAGAACGGATACAAAGAGAAATGGGGATGAATAAAGAAGCGATGGATAATTGTTTCATAGCATTGAAGGAGATTAATTTGGGTGATAGTAAGCAAATACATTTAAAAGCAATGCTTCATGCCGATTTAGGACTGTTGTATAAAGGGAAGCACTTATATGAAAGGGCAACGGAGCAATTTTGTTTGGCCTACCACTGTGATTCATTGGTGGCGAATGTAAAAGGGATGATGGTATCCTTGATGAATATGGGCGATGTGTATACTTTACTTGATAATAAAGAAACTGCACTCGAATGTTATGAGTCTGCATTTGTTCATGCTTTGCATCAAAAAGACTCTCTTTTTATGGGTATGCTTTGTCATAATCAGAGCCTTGCTTATGATGCGTTTGGTGAATTTGACATGGCATTGAAGTATGCTCAGAGGTCTTTGAGTTTTTATTCGGATACAGATGACTCTTTTAATTCATATATCAATATTGGGTGGTTATATTATCAAAAAAATCAATTAGACTCTGCTAAATATTATTTGGAAGAAGGTTTGAATACTACAAATGTTGGTCCTCGGGCAATAGCATGCGCCTATTTGGCTGAATTGGAGAAAGCAGAAGAAAACTATCAATTAGCACTTAGTTATAATGAACAATATGCCGGTCTGCTTGATTCTTTGAATCAGCAAAATGAGGTTTCTGATATTGAACGATTAGCTTATAAATATGAGGCTGAAATACGTGTAAATGAAGAAAAAAAACAGATGCTTCTGCTAATTCGTTCTGTTATTTCTGTTTCTATTATTTTTATTTTGATACTTATTATCTTCTATCACCAGATTTTAAAACGCCGTAAAATAGCTCAACTTATGTACGAAGAGGAGTCGGGACGTTTAAAAAGGGATATTAATCAATGTCAGCTTGAGATAGTGAAAAGAGAAAAATTACTTAAATATAAAGATCTGGAAATTAAAAAAGTCTTTGATGAAAAAGAAAAACTCTGTAATCTGAAATTTAGAGAAACGGCTATTTTTCAAACTGTAGTTGGATTGAGCGAACAAAAAGTTTTTAATAAAAAGGAATTGATGGTTTTGCGTACCGAGGAACAAAAAGTTCTGCGTTCGACTGTATTTGAAATTTATAGTAGCTATATAACTTATTTACATAATAATTATCATGGAGTAAGCGAAGATGACTGCCTTTATTGTTGTTTACGTTTATGTGATTTTGATGATCAAACAATAGCGCTTTGTTTAGGAAATATCAATAAACAGATCGTGATTCAGAGGCGTAGCCGGTTAAAGGCAAAAATGAAAAAAGCTATATTCAATGATTAAAAATAGACACAGAAACGGGTAAAAAATGAATTTGTTATTGCTTGATGTGATAACTGTTTTATTATTAGGTGTTTGGTCGGATTGTAATGTTATCGGTTTTTCTCAATAAGTAACTTCGTTAGTCGTAGTTTTGCATGAAATTTTATATTAAATATTTTATGAAAAAAAGACTACTATCATGTTTGTTTCTGGTTCAACTTATTTTAATGCCAGTTAGTTTATTTGGAAAAGGCCAAGATACTCCTAAACGAAAACCTGCACACCTTGAACTTTTGCAGCACACTGTTCAGACTAAAGGATGCTCTCCTTTAATTACAGGCTATGTTGAAGATTGCCGGCTTATTCTATTCTTTCATTCATCGTTACAAGGTGTATACTTACAAGTTACTGATCAAGTGACTGGGAGGATTGTTTTTGAAGGCTGTGCCACAGCCTCTTCACTTGATATTCCTTTAGAATACGTAACTACTGAGTTTGAAATCGTAATGTCCATTCTGTAACTAATCCCGTGTACAAATGAAAAATAAATTAGTGAAAAGGTTGCTTTTACTCTTTTTATTCACTTCTGTGTTTATTGGTGTCTCTGCACAAAATCATATAAAATATACTTATGATAAAGCAGGTAATCGCATAAAAAAAGAAATCGTGTTGACTCGTAGTGCTTTTTCTAATGACTCAGACAATATAAAGCCGTTTACAGATAGGATGAATGAACGTATCATTCAGATTTTCCCGAATCCAACGAAAGGTAACTTACTCATTACGGTCTCGGGTGATAGTGAGAACTTGACTACTGGTCATTTGACTTTGTTTAATTTTGCAGGAAAGATGGTAGTAAAAACAGAAATAACTTCTACTACAACCAGTTTGGATATTAGTTCAGAGCCAAATGGTATTTATATAATGCAGATTGAACTTGGTGATGAGAAAACTTCCTGGAAAATTATAAAAGAATAACGATGAAAAGGCTGATTATATATATAGTAGGGCTGATAGTAGCTATCAGTTCTCAGGCTCAGATTTCCCTGAAAGATTTAGTAAACATACCTATTGATACTATTGGTCCTAAGGGGTTAGTAATAGATAGTGCAGCAATAACGAGAAGTACAATTCCTGAGATTCGGTCAACTCACTCATTTGATGGTGAACTTCATCCTCATATTCCAAATTCTTATGCAATTGATCGAACTAAAGATGTAGGGGAAATCAAATGCAATACTGCTGTAGGTCCTTCGGGGGCAATGACTATGAGTATTCCATTAGAGGTTTATCCTGATCCGAGAGGGTTCACTCCACAAATTGCGTTGAATTACAATAGCCTTGGAGGTAATGGACCCTTAGGAAACGGATGGAATCTATCAGGAGCGTCTGTTATAGCGGTGATTAATAAATCTATTTATTATGATGGACAAACCTCAGGAATAACTACTGCGAGTCCTACTTGTTCGTTTTCTCTTGATGGGCAGCGATTGTTACAGGTGGGAATCTCTTCTACTTTTTTGACCTATCAAACAGAACAAGGTAATATTAAAGTGAAGGGGTATTATGGCTCTGATTCTGTTATGACGAGCTTTGAAGCTTATTTCCCTGATGGTCGCTGTGCTTGGTATGAGACCAATAATGGAGTGACTTTTTATGTAACTCGAATGAAAGATCGGGCTGATAATGAGATTTATTACTCATATACCTCGCTTCAAAACCACTATCGATTGTCAAGAGTAACTTATGGCAGTGCTAAGCAGGCTTGGGTGGACTTCCACTATGCTACTTCACGTCCGGATATCCAAGTGGTCTATAGTGCAGGTAGAGGATTTCGATATGACTATTTACTTTCTTCTGTTTCTACGAATCTTTTGGGTTCAGTGCAGAGAGTGTATTCTTTGACTTATGCTACTCAAGGGGGTGTTTCTGTCATTAGTAAAGTGGATTGCACAGCTTCAGGGCATTCATTAAATCCTTTGATTCTATATTATGGAGATAATCAGCAGATTCCAACTTATCAAAAAGAAGATACTCAATTAGTGCATTGGTATAATTTTGATGAAGCTTGGCAAGTACGTACGGTGAAAGGTAAATTTGATTATGGGACAGATAATGATGGTATTATTATGTTACCAAATAAAGTTCATTATGTGGAGTATTGGAGAAAACCCGGAACATTTCGTCACTCAAGAAGTCATTTTGAAAATCAGTATACCGGAGATGAAACGATTGTTGTGGCAACCGGATTAAGCGGAAAGATGTCTGAATTTAATCCTGAATTGAAAACGGAATATGGCTTTATTGATATTTTTTGTATGGATGTAGATGAAGTAGAGGGAGAGGAGATTGTAAAAATTAACAATTATGTTGCAGGTGATCTTGACAAAGTTGATTTTCACGTGTATACGAGTGATCTGTTTGCAGGTATTGCAAAAAAGTATACTCGCTCTTTCTCATTTAATACGTTGTTGACTCATCGTGATACTAAAAGTATTAATCCTAAATTTTACTATACCGGAGATTTTAATGGAGATGGTAAAATGGAAATATTGGTTGTCTCTGCTTCCAATGCTTTAGGGAAAGGTGCTCCTTCAATGTGTTATTTAATTGATTTAGAGGGAAATAAAATCTTATACGAGGGAAGCCCTTTTTCCTTTTGGCAACAATTTCCTAAATATGGCGATGACACAATATCAGCTGATGAAGCAGCTAACGGTTCTCATAAAATCTATGCTATAGATTATGATGGTGATGGTAAAACGGAGTTGTGTTGGATTAATGACTCAGAAACACAGATTTATTCTTTTAGTAAGGTTGGGGAGCGTATGGTATGTAATAAAGTTGCTTCTGATATACAACTGCGTAATGGAATGTTACGAGACCGTGATCTTCTTCTTGGTGAATTCAACGGAGATAATAAGACCGATTTTCTACTATCTCCTCCTAAGGGAGGGAGCGCATCTTGGAATATTTTTACTTCTGAAGGTGATGGTACTTTTAATGTAGGGTCTATTACTATGACGATAAAAACAACATCGAATAGGTTTATATTACAAGACATGAATGCTGATGGACAGACGGATTTAGTGGAAATCTATAGTGCCGGGCCTGACGCGAGGTTACAAACTTATTTTATTGCAGACTGTACCAATAAAGGGACTAAAATTATTACTGTTCCTAACGAAACTATATTGATACCTACAAATATACAGAGTCGAAATTTTTATAGTAAATTGATTGGTTTGCAAACTGGTGGTATTGCCTCGCGCATTACTTATCAGAATGATGACTCTAAGAACAGGCTTTTAACAGGTATTGTAAATAGCTATGGTATTGTTACAAAAGTAGGCTATCAGAGACTTAATGATGAGTCTTCACGTTTTTACAGCCCAGGTTCAGGTGCGCAGTTTCCTTATCAAAATTATAAGGGAGGATTGACTGTAGCCAATAGTGTAACGACGTACTGTGATTCTGTTATGCTGAGTAATGCTTCTTATGAGTACTCAAATGCTATTATTCATAAACAAGGTCTTGGATTCAGAGGATTTGGGGAAGTCAAGGTTTATGACTATGTTACAGATAAGTATACTTCTCAAACCTTCGATCCGCAGCGTTTCTCTGTACCGATAAAAGATGAATCGTATGAACACTCAAATGTTTATACCTACAACATTGCAATTACAGCCAATAAAATAGCGCAAATTCGGTTAACAAATAAGGTCTCGACGGATAAGCTTAAGAATGTTTCACTAACGGGGAGTTATATCTATGATACGTATGGCAATGTTCTAAAAGAGATTATAAATTATGGTAATGGATTAGAAACCGTTCAAAGTAATACTTTTCAGAATATAAATGAAAACTCTATCTATATCTTAGGCTTACCTTTGACGCAAGAGGTGACAAAGAAAAGAAATGGAGAGGCGGCTATAGTGGGGCTTACAAAATGTGTTTATAATACCAACTATTTGCCAATAAAAAAAGAACAATATATCACAAGTTCTGATAAAGTAAAAGAAGAAGTTTTTGAATATGATGACAAGTTCAATTTGATTTGTACTAAGACCAAAGACTATTCCTCTACCCATTGGTTGGAAGTGAGGTATACTTATAATTCCAATGGACAACTGACTCGTAAAACTGATCCATTGGGGCTTTATGAAGATTATAGTTACGACAGTAATGGATTTCGGTATAGTGTCAAAAACCATAAAAATCACATTACTACTTATACGTATGATGCTTGGGGTAGAAAGATACAGACTGCTTTTCCTGATGGTACCACAGAGAACAGTACAGCAAAATGGATTACTTCTCCTACCGGGGCCTTGATATTAATGACTACTACCGCTACCGGACAACCGGATCAAGAGGTTTATACCGATGCTTTAGGTAGAGAAGTAAGAATTGGTGAGAAGCGATTTAACGGTAAGTATCTATATACAGATAAAGTGTATGATAATAAGGGACGTTTGCAACAGTCATCTCTCCCTTTTAAAGGTAAGGCTTCCTTATGGAACAGATATACCTATGATCAGTATGATAGACTCACAGGTGTAGATTATGCTTCCGGAAAGACTGATAGTTATTCGTATAACGGATTAAGTGAGACATCTGTTATTAATGGATTGCCGAGCAAAAAGACATACAATGCCGCAGGTGAATTAGTAACTGTCGAAGATGGTGGGGGTACAATCACTTACAATTATCGCGTAGATGGACAACTCTCCTCCATTGAAGCTCCTGGTGGTGTAACTACTTTATTTGGATACGATAGATATCTTCGGCAGACAAAATTGGTGGATCCCAGTGCGGGAATTAAAACATTTGAGTATGATGCCGCCGGTAATATCAGTAGGGAAACAGATGCAAACGGGAAAGTAACGCAAACGATATACGATGCCTACAATCGTATAACACATAAAGAACAGATAGGTGAATTCACTACAAATTATATTTATAATTCGGATGGACTCTTAGCATCTGAATCAGGTACTAATGGTTCAGGTAAAACTTATATCTACGATGATTTAATGCGTCTTTCCACTGAACGAGAAGAGGCTGTGGATGATAAATGGTTGCAGAAGACATATACGTATACCGATGGCAATATCTCTTCAATAGCGTATGCATCTCAAACAGGTGATATTGCTACGGAAAATTATACTTATGCGAATGGAACTCTTTCGGGAATCAGGTTGAACAATTGGATTTCTATTTGGCAGTTGCAAAGTGAGGATGATTTGGGATTATTGACTAATGAAACTACTGGACCTTTAAACCATGTCTATAGCTATGATAGGTATGGGCACCCCACACAAAGAATTGTAGCGACTCAATTTGGAATAGTACATTTCTCTACGTATAACTTTTCTTCGCAAACCGGTAATTTGAATTGGCGAAAAGACGATATGCGTCAATTACAGGAAAATTTCGGTTATGACGCTTTGAATCGTTTGACTTCCTTTGGTGGGAAAACAATGACATATGATGAAAAAGGGAATATAACAGATTATACCACTGTTGGTAAATTTGATTATAGTACAACAAAGCCTTATGCTATAGAGCTTGTTACTCCGTATGGCGATGCTATTTCGTTACGAAATCAGGCTGTGACTTACAATGCTATGATGCGGCCCGTTTTTATTTTTGAGGATGATTATACTGCCATTTTGGAGTATAATGGAAATGCTGATCGTATAAAAATGGAGTTGGAGGAAAATGATACAAATATCCTGACCCGTTATTATATCGGTAATCAATATGAACTTGATCTAACAAATGACTCCATTCAAGAAAAGCTCTATTTAGGAGGAGATGCGTATTCTGCACCTGCAGTTTATGTGAAAAAAGATGATGGCAATTGGGATATTTATTATATTTGTCGTGATTATCTGGGTAGTATCACACATGTGATCGATCCTATGGGTAGTCTTGTCCAGGAGTTAAGTTATGATGCATGGGGCAGACTTCGTGATCCTGAAAACCATGAACTCTATGCACCTGGTGATGAACCTGCGCTTTTCTTAGGAAGAGGTTATACCGGACATGAGCACTTGGCGGTCTTTGGATTAATTAATATGAATGCTCGTTTGTATGACCCGGCATTGGGACGTTTTTTGAGTCCCGATCCGTATGTACAAGCTCCGGATTTCAGTCAGAACTTCAATCGGTATAGCTATTGTTTAAATAATCCGTTGTTGTATACCGACCCTACGGGAGAGTATTTTCTGATTGACGATCTTATTTCCGCTATAATCGGTGGTGTTGTCAATGTGGTCATTAATGTAGTTCAAGGCAACGTACACAGTTTCGGTCAAGGTGCTGCCTTTTTCGGTGCAGGTGCTCTTTCAGGGGTCATTACCATTTATGTCGGGCCTATAGCTGGTGCTGCAGTATTGGGGGCAAGTAATAATATCTTAAGTCAGGGTTTCAATAATGGCTGGGGGAATATTAGTTGGGATCAAGTAGGAAGCTCTGCCGTGATGGGAGCTGCAACGTCCTATCTGGGTGCTTCTTTAGGGAACGCTTTGTCAGGGCCTATTCAAAACCTTACTTCCGGTATTGCGAGTCCGGTATTGCGGGAAGCTCTGACACAAGGGGCATTAAATGCTACTACCGGCTTTGCCTTGAGTACAGGTATGGCATTGGGTACCGGTTCAAGCCTTGGTGATGCTTTAAAGCAGGGAGGTCAAGGTGCTGCGTTTGGAGTGGCTTCGGGGGTGATTAGTGGAGCTGTAAAAGGCGTTGGTGAAGTTGCGCAGGCAAAGAAAGCGGCGCAGGGTGGAACAAATAGTGTTTATCAGGGTACCGATGCAGAAGGAAAAGTAAGATATGTAGGCATTACTGAACGAGATCCTAATGTGCGGTTTAATGAGCATCTGAATTCCGGGACTAATAGGGCTGGATTGAAGTATACCCCGGTACCTGGGACAGGAAATTTACCTCGCATGCCAGCCCGCATAATGGAACAGAATTTAATAAATAAGTATGGAATGCAAAAAAATGGCGGACAATTATATAACCAAAGAAATTCAATTTCTCCAAAATTCTGGAATGGATTAGGAATAAAAAAATGATTATGGCAAAAAGAATCGTAACCAAAATCGGTGATGTGTTTTGTTCTGAAATAGATGGTCAGTGCAAACGCTTTTTTCAGTACTTTGCAATAGATAGTACAATGTTAAATAGTTCTGTTATTCGGGTATTTAAACAACATTATCCTATGGACTACATTCCTGATATCTCTGAAATAATAGTTGGTGAAGTTGAATTTTATGCACATACTGTTTTGAGGAGAGGTATTGCAGATGGCATTTGGTATAAAGTAGGTAAATCTTTAGAGTTAGGCGACTATCAAGATGTCTTTTTTAGAATGAATGGAGATATTGACAGGGTTGAAAGGTCCGAAAAATGGTATGTCTGGAAAATTGGCGAACCTTTCATTTATGTTGGCAAATTACCTGAAAAATATTATGAGGCAGATGATGGAAGTGTGATGCCTTACGAGAATCTTATTGCAAGATTCAAGACAGGTAAGTATTCATACTTTTTTCCGGCATATTGAGATTTGTGTTTAGGTTTCTATATTTATAATATGGAACTAATTCATATTATAGATATATGAACTCATATGACCAAAGATATTCATTCTCTCCGAAATTCTGGAATGGATTAGGAATAAAAAATGATTATGGCAAAAAGAATCGTAACCAAAATCGGTGATGTGTTTTTGCTGAAATAGACGGTCAGTACAAGCGCTTTTTTCAGTACTTCGCAATAGATAGTACACAATTAAATAGTTCTGTTATTCGGGTGTTTAAAGAACATTATCCTATGGACTATATTCCTGATATTTCTGAAATAATAACTGGTGAAGTTGAGTTTTATGCTCATACCGTTTTGAGAATAGGTATTGCAGATAGTGTTTGGTATAAGGTTGGTAAATCTTTAGAGTTAGGCGACTATCGAGATGTCTTTTTTAGAATAGATGGAGATATTGACAGGGTTGAGAGGTCTGTAAAATGGTATGTGTGGAAAATTAATGAACCTTTCATTTATGTTGGCAAATTACCTGCAAAATATTATGATGCGGAGGATGGAAACGTGATGCCTTATAAGGAAATTGTTACAAGATTGAAGACTGGTAAGTATGCCTATTTCTTCCCGGCATATTGAGTTTTGTGTTTAGGTTCCTATGTCTATAATATGGAACTAATTCATATTATAGATATAGGAACTCATATGACCAAAGATATTCATTCTCTCCGAAATTCTGGAATGGATTAGGAATAAAAAATGATTATGGCAACCAAAAGAATTGTAACTAAAATCGGTGATGTGTTTTGTGCTGAAATAGACGGTCAGTACAAGCGCTTTTTTCAGTACTTTGCAATAGATAGTACACAGTTGAATAGTTCTGTTATTCGGGTATTCAAGCGACATTATCCTATGGACTACGTTCCTGTTATATCAGATATTGTAGTTGGTAGTGTGGAGTTTTATGCACACACAATGTTGAAAGGTGGAATTACAGCTAATGCTTGGTATAAAATAGGAAAATCTTCAGTGCTTGTTGATTTACAGAATATTATCTTTAGGGTTTCTGAGGATTATGGGTCTGAGGTAACTAAATCAGAAAGATGGTACATTTGGAATCTCAATGAACCTATGATTTTTGTGGGCAAACTACCTTCAAAGTATTATTCAGCAGATCTTGGTTCAATTATGCCTTATATTGCGATCTGTAATAGGCTTCGATTTGGTAAGTATACTCATTTTTATCCTCTTTATTGAAGGTTTACCTGATGGGTTAGAGATTGTTTAAAATAACAATGAAAAAAAGTTTAATGCTTTTTGAAATTAAGTGGTAATAACATAATTATGGCAAAAAGAATTGTAACCAAAATCGGTGATGTGTTTTGTGCTGAAATAGAGGGTCAGTGTAAACGCTTTTTTCAGTACTTCGCAATAGATAGTACACAATTAAATAGTTCTGTTATTCGGGTATTTAAACAACATTATCCTATGGACTATATTCCTGATATCTCTGAAATAATAGCTGGCGAAGTTGAGTTTTATGCTCATACCGTTTTGAGAATGGGTATTGCAGATGGTATTTGGTATAAGGTTGGTAAATCTTTAGAGTTAGGCAACTATCGAGATGTCTTTTTTAGAATAGATGGAGATATTGACAGGGTTGAGAGATCTGAAAAATGGTATGTCTGGAAAATTGGTGAACCTTTCATTTATGTTGGCAAATTACCTGCAAAATATTACGATGCAGAGAATGGATATGTAATATGTTATGAGGATCTTATTGCGAGATTGAAGACGGGTAAGTATACGTACTTCTTTCCGGCATATTGAGATTTTTTTAAGTTCCTATGTTTGTTAACATGAAACTAATTCATATTAACAAACATAGGAACTCCTATAACCAAATAAATTCAATTTCTCCGAAATTCTGGAATGGATTAGGAATAAAAAAATGATTATGGCGACAAAAAGAATTGTAACTAAAATCGGTGATGTGTTTTGTTCTGAAATAGAGGGTCAGTACGAGCGCTGTATATGATAAAAAGTTATTTATCAGCTAATTAATCTATTTGTGAGTGGTAAGGTTGATGAAAGTGATTTTGTGATGAATATTATTTAGTTTATAATTATTATAAAGAGTACTACTAAGGTAAAGAGAAAAAAAGAACTTTTTTTAATCAGTTTTCCTGTTTGTAAATTGTCCGTTAAAATAAAAAAACATTTATCTTTGCTGTATAGAAGTCATTGAGAAGAGGCAGAAGAAACATATATAAACAAAACTAATAGTACAAAGCTTTATGAAACTAACTAATCTATTGTCAATCTCCGTATTGCTACTTTTAGCTTCCTGTTCACCCAAAGTCGTGACAAATCTGATAAAAACTTATCCAAATCCAGTTCCGGCCGATTCTGTTCGGGTCTTTGAATTGGGAGAGACAGTGCCCAACACTGCCGAAGCCATTGGACGCGTTTCTGTTATAGATCCCGGTACGGCTACGAAATGCCGGTATAATGAGGTCGTTCATCTTGCACAGGAGGCTGTTGGTAAAGCCGGTGGAAATGGTTTTGCTATAACCTGGCATGAGGATCCGTCTTTCTGGAGAAGTTCGTGCCATCAGATATCCGGATTGATGCTTTACCTTAAAGATAATGAAGTGGATACATTGAGGGCAAATCCCGTGCAGTATGCCATCGATCTGAACTTTGTAGTGGCCAGAGACAAGAAGCAATCTGAGCGGAGGAATCCGGCACCTGCTAATACCTTTGAAGTTAGCTTGGGGTATGGTTGGATAAGCAGTAAAATCTATGATGCTAATAATGTGTCTTTGGGGAGTAAAAGCGGTTTAGAGTGGAAGCTTGGCTATGAGCATATATGGACTTCCGGATGGGGAGTAGGTATGCAATATTCTGGTTTTAAAGCGGAGCTTCCGGGAGGAGATATGGTGCTGTCTTATCTGGCACCGGAGGTTACATTACGTACAAAGTTTGATAAATGGATTTTGAAGTGCGGAGTAGGCATGGGGCTTTTTCTTTATAATGAACCCTATTACAGTACTGCCGGATTTGGCGCACATGTCACTATGGGATTAGAATATATGTTGTCGAGCCATGTGGGACTTGGCGTATCAGCCAGTTCAATTGCAAGTAACTTGCCGAAACGGGACGGAGTTGAACTAAAGAAGGATGAAAAGAGCGGAATAAATCGTGTCAATGTATTGGGCGGATTGAGGTTTTATTTCTAAAATAGGCCTGTTGCCTCAATATAGATTTATTTAATTGTTTGATCCGGTAAACAAACATACAGTTATTGAATAGTATGTGAAACCTGATGATAGATTAAGAACATTTTTCTTTATATTTTCCATATGGGGGAGTAGTCATTTGAGCTAAATAAACTCTTCGTTCCTATCTCATGTTTAAAAACATAATAAAATTTAATTGCAAAGGTTTTTATTGTGGTAGGCGCATGTGTTATACCTGATACATGCGCCTTATACTAATTGTTAAAATCTAAAATTTTATACCTGTACTCTAGTTCGTCCAGAGGGGGGTCGAATTTGTAAACACCTCCACCTGTAGCGTGATATAACACTTGGTATCCAACTGTTCGCATAGTACATTGTCGTCCATTTTGGCTAACAGTAAAGCCTCTTTCTCCTTTACCGATTGCATTAGGGTCAAAACCGCAACTTGGTGAAGGGAGAGGAACCATATATAAACCATCAATATACATATATACAATCTTGGTTACATTGTATAAATCAACAAAATAAATTCCAGTACCAATGTTAGTCGGAGAATTCCTCAAAAGCACCTTGACTTTACTTTGAAGCAATTCATAGCTACTATATCCATAGAAAAACTTATATGGTGGCAAAGGTGGCATGTCCTTGGTAGCAGGATGCGTGCTTTTATATTTATCAATCTTCTTTTGATGCTCGATTTCCATCAAGTTCGGATTTTCCTTTTCATAGGTTCTAATCAATGAACAAAGCGAGTCCATCGTTATAGCTTTTACAGATTCTGCATAAATATTAAGTTCTTCATCAGACATGCGTGAGAAATCAACATCTTGCATGGTATTAATACCTGTAATCTCTTCTTCATTAGAACAGTTAATAAATAATATAGAAGTAATGCCAAATAACAATAGTAGATAGTTTTTTGTTTTCATGTTCATTTTATTATTCTAAAAATATTATTGATATTTATTGTAAAAAAATACCGAATAAATGTAATAAAAATATTTTGTTTACGTTAATTAATTAAATCAAATTCAAATATTATGTTTAAATATTTATTGGTGTTATTTTTTCTGATAGTTTTTTCTCAAAATGCTTTAACTCAAAGGTTAAAGATAGAGAGCGGAGTTTCATTTTCTTCTACAAAAAAAACTATGTACGAAGAAAGAGCAAATCATTTCCAACTGTCTATTGGTTTAGATTATTTTGATAAAGGTTTCTGTTTTTTATCAAGCAATGTCGGATATTTTAGAAAAGGAGGAAAAGTAACATTAGGCCTTGTAGAGGAATATTTCAGTAGTAGTGGAGTGGAAACGCTATATATAGATTGCATAACAGTAAACACTACCTTCAATTTGAAAGCTCAATTGAGAAAATCAATATTTTATTGCGGTATAGGCCCTCGATTTGACATAAATATGAAAGATGGGGTTGATTTTAACAATGCATCAATACACGAGCTTGTTGAACCCAATATTCCGCATATTAATAAAATTTCAATCGGGCTAAAATGCACTACAGGATTTTATTACGATCTTTTTCCTTTTCAGTTGGGTATATATTGTGATTACCTTCCGACATTTACGAAGACATTTAAAAATAGTAGTACCAATAAAATGTTTGGGAATAATCGGACTTTTAATATCGGAGCATCTTTAGGGTATAAATTATAAATATACTCCAAAGCATAAAGCTTTTAATTAAATTTACATAAGTAGGTGAGCTAAATTAGTTTCTAACAATAGAATCTTGTGCTCTAGACCCTGAACTCTCATGGAAGAATTATCTAGAGCTCTATATTATTAAGATAATTATACCCCACCTACTATGTCATATAATTAAACATCTAATAGTTAAGATGAAATGTTTAAGCATATGATATTTGTATGTTAATAAAAGTACTTATATCTATATTCCAGGCTGTTCAAAGGCGGATCCCAACGTCCCCAGTTTATTCCTGTAATGTCATATTCAATCACATACCCAATTGTTCGCATATAAAACTTATTACCTGTTTGACTGAATGAAAACCCTCGGCTACCGCCGCCTATTGCATTTGGATCTAATCCACAGTTTGGCGAAGGCAGACCTACTCCCAAAGCACCTTCTGGGAGATACACCATCTTTGCTACATTGTACAAATTGCAAAAATAGACACCATCCGCCATTCCTGTAGGAGAATTTCGAATAATAGTTTTTCTGTTTTTGGGAGGGATGGGCTCATCAGATTTCGAAGAATATCCATAAACATATATAATTTCACTTTCCTGAGCCCGAGTCTGAGGAAGCTCGGACAACCTATTCCGATGTTCAACTTCTTCTTTAATTGGATGTTCTGCTTCATATGCCTTAATCCATGACATTAATGAGTCCATTGTTATTGCTCCTATTGATTCCGCATAGGCTTCAAGTTCTTCGTCGGACATTTCAGAAATTTCACTCTTGGGTTGTGGAGGATCAGTATTCACTTTCTCATCCTGTGAGCAGCTGCTTACAAAATACAATAAGCCAGCAAGTAATAATGTACATTTCATAATAATAAATTTTAGTGTTAAAAAACTTATATTCTATAATAATTCGCTTTAAAATGTGGTATTATTTTTCATAATCAATATTTTATCTCATGTGTCAACTATGTAATATGTAAAGAATAACATAGTGGTTTTATGTTGAAAATGTCTCTATAGATGTGACTATAGCTGATGATTTCATTTGTGATTTTATTATGTTTTATTTACATATTAGTAACACTTTACCGTCACCCTAAATTGTTTATATTATTTCTATTTTGCAACTTCTTTGTTTATAAGGTTTTTCTAAATTCAATAGTATAAACTAATTAAGCGAGGGCTTGTGATTAATTGTACAGATAAAATTCTCCTTCCAATGTACCTTGAGGAGAAATAATTTCAATGGTGTATTTGCCCGGTTTGTTGGGAGATAATTCAATAGAAATAGCATCATCAGTTTTAGCATCAATGTCTTGCTGATAGGTAACTTTTCCATCTGCATTCACAATCTCAATAGTAGCATTTTCTAACGGCTGATTAAACCTTGTTAATAAAACACCTCTCCAATCCATTTGCACTTCAACGTTTTGAGAAGTAAGTTGTCCTTTACCTGTTAAGATGATTACTCTTGTCGGTACTCTTGGCTGAGCCTGCATTAGAATGCTTACATTTACAGCCAGTGTAATAATGAAAATAATTTTTCTCATGTTTCTTAGTTATTATGATGCAAATATAACGCGATGTTCAAGTATGGACAATTAAATGATGTGCGAAGTGAATTTTGTGTAAATTGCAGATCATCAATGATGTAGAGCTAAATATTGTGTTAAATCAGCAATTCATTTTTATTTTTGAAGAAAAAATGAACTCAAATAATTCTATTGAGGCAAAAGAGTCTGCTAATCTTTTCTTTATCCGAGTCTTTTGAGAACGAATCGCGTCATTTGTGACGCCGCGAATAAATGCGCATTCTTTAGTTGTAAATTGCGCCAAGGCTAAACAACAAAAAAGACAATCATCTTCTGGCATATCAGTAAATGCCTGTAAATATTGAATGAATACATGATATTTTGTATTTACTACTTCTGAAAACTTCTTTTGTTCTTTAGCCGTTAGTAATGAAGGATATTTTTTGAAATGTATTCTCATTTCGACACAGAATTTCGATTTCACAAAACTTTCGTTGCATCCGGTAGCATATTTTTTCATCTCATCAATAATTCTGTTTTGTATTAATGATAACTTTTGCATTGTTTCGACTTGTGAGAGTTTCGCTGTTTGCTTTTCCTTTTCTTTAATGTGTATGGCTAACTTCCGGTGTAGCCTATTCATTTCTTTAACTAATTTTTTTATTTCCTCTCTTCTGTTTTTTTCAATATTTCTGAGTTTTATTTTGTGCATAGATATTGTTACTAAGAACACGACAGATGAAAGAAACAAAACAAAGCCTATCCAAAATATTAGATTATTCTTTTGCTCCGTGATAATGTTGTCAGTGAAATAACTATACTCTGCTGATTGAATTAAGTCCGGATGGCTAATTTCCTCAATTGAATCCCGAAGTGTTGTAAAATGACTGAGATAATATGCTGTATCCGAATTGTTTAACAGTTTTGAAAGCTCATAGAGCATATAATAACTACCAGCCTGGGTGTTAAGATTCTTGCACTGAGTACTAATGGTGTAATAATATTGTGCAGAATCATATTTCTGTAATTGATACATAATATCAGCTCTTGCAAAACTATTAATATATTTGCTTGTACTATCTTTAGTCATATTTAATGCTTGGATGTTGTGTTTTAACGCTTCATCAAACTGTTCCAGTTCAAAGTAAGCATTCGATATATTATTATGGATACGAACAACTTCTTCCTTATCATTTATTGATTCGGATAGTTGCAAGGCTTGAGATAGATAAATTAGACCGGAATCGGGCATGGAACGATATGTATAACTCTTCCCTATTCCTCTTAAAGATTTGGATGCATTAATTTTGTCAAGGAATAATTGGTTATATTTTAACCCTGACTGATACGATAAAAGAGATTTATTAAATAGATAATGGGACAGATATAAGTCTCCCAGTTGATTATAAATTAATCCAATTAGCTTTGTATCTTTGGAGGCCATGGATTGCTTTATAGCTCTCTGATACATAACTACCGCAGAATCAGGTTGCATTCTTTCTTCCATAATCCTTCCGTATTCAAACAACTCAATGGCCGATTCTTTATTCGTGTGACAAGCAAATAAGGTGATTAATAATAGAATGCTTAAGCATTTTGCAATTGGTTTAGTGGTTCTGTTCATGTTTCTTTATATTTCTACAATCTGTTTTTCTTGCTTTATCTTATTTGAGAGATAGTATAAATGGACTATCATGGCATGTATAGATAGTACTATACTGTCAACCTATTTAATATTACGGCCTGGTAGCTGTTTTTACGCTTTGGAAGCAAAGATAGTAAAGATTTTATTCCTTTTTATTGATGTTAGGAATAATATTGTAAACAATATCGATAGTAAGAGGCTCATAGGGAAACTTCCGTTACGATGTATCAAATTGCTCGGCTTCCTTGGGTGGAGAGACAATGAGGTATGACGACGATGACAAAGGGGATATTTTTGTACTGACTTCTGGTTTTAAAGCGGAGCTTCCGGGAGGAGATATGGTATTGTCTTATCTGGCACCGGAGGTTGCATTACGTACAAAGTTTGATAAATGGATTCTGAAGTGCGGAGTAGGCATGGGGCTTTTTCTTTATAATGAACCCTATTACAGTACTGCCGGATTTGGCGCACATGTCACTATGGGATTAGAATATATGTTGTCGAGCCATGTGGGACTTGGCGTATCAGCCAGTTCAATTGCAAGTAACTTGCCGAAACGGGATGGAGTTGAACTAAAGAAGGATGAAAAGAGCGGAATAAATCGCGTCAATGTATTGGGCGGATTGAGGTTTTATTTCTAAAATAGGGCTATTGTCCCGAATCAATCCATTTAATTATTTGAGATGGATCTTGATTTTGTGGTATGAATAAATTATTACAATAAAGTCGTGCGGTTTATTTTCGTTTTATACCGATTGTCAATTTTGTGAACTTTCATCTTGAAACTCTACGAAGATCACTCCGATGCTCTACGAGAAACGACCCGATCTCCGTAGAGTTTCGGGTCGTTTCTCGTAGAGGAAAATTGTGTTTTGTAATGTCTTGATTGCCAATGAGTTGTAGGTTTACTTTGTGTCGCTTATTTTTGATGTGTCAATTCTCTTTTTTATTCTGTTTATCTTTCTAAATAATTACAAATGAAAGGTGGTTCCGAATGTGATTTTTGTTATCTAACTGTAGGACGCTAACCAAATTATAGATGCTATGCAAATGTTTCTTGGATATATAATTCAAGATACTATAATCGGTAAAACAAACTATGCATTTTAACTGTGCGTTAAATACGTATTTAACGCACAGTTAAAATGCATAGTTTATATCTATAAAGTACGTACTTTTGTAGTACTCTATGTCGTGACTTCTTATTTGTTAAAAACCTGTTTCATCGGGCGGCCGATCCATACTTGCGGTTGTTTCAGTCCGAAGATGTAGGCGATGGTTGATGCTACGTCAAATTGCATCATACTCTCGTTGAAGTTTAATCCTTTTTTGATGTTTTTTCCGCAGATGATGAATGGGGTTTCCATTTCATTCATCGTTTTTCCGCCGTGTCCTTTGTTAATGCCACCATGGTCTGCAGTAACAATAAAGATCGTTTTGTCAAATATTCCTGCATCTTTGGTAGCCTGAATAATTTGTCCGATATATCCGTCCAGTTCTTTCAGTTTGGCATAATACTCCGGTGTGTCGTGACCTGCACCATGACCTATATGATCGGGATTATCAAAAGCAACCAGTGTGAGGGTCGGCTTCTTTTCTTTCAGATAGCTAACTGCCATTTCGCACAGAGCAGTGGGATACTTGTTATAATCCGGTGCCTGTTTGTGATAGCTCAATGCAAGTGTATCTACCAGATATTTAATGCCGTTCCATTCGTACAGGCAACCAATCTCTGCTTTCGGAGCAGCATCCCGCAGTACTTGAAAAATGGTAGGGAAAATACCGTGCTGGTTCAATTCGCGTGAGGGAAGTTCCGGAGTTTTAGATCCCCATTCGGTATAACCGTGCAGTTCCGGACCTGCTCCCATGAACATGGAAGCCCAGTTTATAGCACTTGAAGAGGGGAGTGTAGAACGTTTTTTTAAAGTATAGCTACCGTTCTCCATTAAACTCTTGGTGTTTGGGATATCTGCTTTCTCTACGCTATAAGCTCCCCATCCATCGAGGCCGATAAGAATGACATGTTCGGCTTTCCATTTGGCGGCAAAACTGTTGGGGACAATAATAAACAGGGCAAACAGGCTGATTGCCCAACTTGAAAATAGATGTTTCATGGTGTTTCCTTTACTTTTTTAAGATTATATATTTAATAAGCTTAACTGCCGGTAAGATATAAAGAGAACTCACCTCTCACCAGCAGTTATGCAAATAAAGGTTTTTTCACCGGAATCAGTCTGTATCCTTTGTTTAAGTAAATGCCATAATAGTTCATTTGGACAATGTTGCCCCTTATAATGGACAATATATGTAGAGTTTTCAACCCTATCGCAACGCCAGTGCTTTGTTTTCTGCCGCTTCCATTATCTCCCGTTCTCCCGGCCCTTTGTCATTGATGCCGCAAAGGTGAAGGATACCGTGAATAATAGTACGGTGAAGTTCTTCGTTATAGGTGGTATTGAACTGTTCGGAATTGGTTTTTACAGTATCGAGGCTTATAAAAAGATCGCCCGAAAGACGATCTCCTTCGCAATAATCGAATGTGATGATATCTGTATAGTAATCGTGTTGCAGATATTGCCGGTTCACTTCTAATATTTTTTCGTCCGAACAGAAAATATAGGCGATTTCACCGAGTCTCTTTCCATAAGTGGCAGCTACGGATTTGATCCATTCTGTGGTTTCCCGTTTCTTAATATCGGGCATCTTTACGCCCTCTGTCTGATAAGTTACAGCCATGATAATGTATTGTTTTAAAAGAAAAATAAATAACTGAAAAATATGGCAGCAATGATACCCGAAAAGTCGGCTATCAAACCGCAGGTAACGGCATTTCTTGTTTTTGTAATGCCTACACTGCCAAAGTAGACAGCCAGAATATAGAATGTGGTGTCTGATGCCCCGCGAACTACACAGCTGACGCGGGATACAAAGGCATCGGGGCCAAACTGTTTCATGGTGTCAATCATCAATCCGTTGGCAGCACTGCCACTCAGTGATTTCATCAGTCCGGTAGGCAAAGCACCGACAAAGCTGGTATCCAGTCCACAAAATCCTACAACCTGTCCGATTCCGTTGACAAGAATATCCATTGCTCCTGAAGTGCGAAAGACTGCAATACCTACCAGGAAAGCTACCAGATAAGGTATGATTCGTACGGCAGTACTGAACCCTTCTTTGGCTCCTTCTACAAAAGAATCGTAAACATTTATTTTCTTTCGTATGCCCGTCAGGATAAAGAGAATGATTACTCCGAATAGTATGATATTGGCAATCAGCGTAGAGTAAGTTCCCATTTCTTCACGTGAAAGAACAGTGAAAAGGTAAATCAAACCTCCGAAAAAAAGACTCAATATTCCCATTAATATCAATATGGGTTTGTTTATCAGGTTGATGCGTTGGGAAATGCTAACAACAATAACTCCCACTAATGTTGAAATGAATGTACTGAGCAGAATTGGGATAAAGATATCCGTAGGTTGTGCAGCTCCCATTTGGGCACGGTATACCATGATTGAAATAGGTATCAGTATCAGTCCGGAAGTGTTGATAACAAGAAACATGATCATTGGGTTACTGGCCGTATCTTTTTTCGGATTCAGTTCTTGTAACTCTTTCATTGCCTTGAGCCCCATCGGAGTAGCAGCATTATCAAGTCCCAGCATATTGGCAGACATATTCATAAAAATAGATCCCATTACGGGGTGTCCCTTGGGGATATCGGGAAACAGGCGGCAGAATACCGGGCTCAACCAACGCGACAGTGCATTGATAAGACCGCTGTTTTCACCAATCTTCATGATGCCCAACCATAAGGAGAGAACCCCGGTTAACCCGAGAGAAACCTCAAAAGCCGTTTTGGATGAGCTGAACGTAGAGTTGATGATTTCGGTAAATATTTGTGTGTCTCCTGTGAAGATAAGCTTTCCGAGTGCTACGATAAAAGCTATGATGAAGAATGCTATCCAGATGTAATTTAGAACCATAATGTACTTACTGTATTATTTGCAAAAATAGATATAACTTTCCATTAATCATCCATATTTTGTTTATTTTTGGCGGGGATTCGGTTTGCTATATTTATACAGATAACGATATGAAGACAAAAGTTGAGAGTATTCAGAAAGAGCTGGAAGCATATATTGACCCGGTGAAAAGGGAATATTTGCCCAATTTCTTTAAGACAGGGAAGGGGCAATACGGAGAAGGTGATAAGTTTTTAGGGGTAGTAGTTCCCAATACACGTCTGGTGGCAAAGCGGCACAAAGAAGAACCGTTTGAGGTGATGGCAGAACTCTTGCAAAGTGACTGGCACGAGTGCCGCCTCTGCGCATTGCTTATGTTGGTAGAGCGCTTCAAGAAGTCCGGTGAAAAGGAGCAAAAAGAGATCTATGATTTCTATCTGACACAAACGGAACGGATCAATAACTGGGACTTGGTGGATTTGTCAGCTCCCTATATTGTAGGAGAGTATCTGAGAGACAAATCGCGTGAAGATCTGTATCGTCTTGCCGGTAGTACGCTTCTTTGGGAGCAGCGTATCGCGGTAGTTGCTACGGCTACATTGATAAGAAACAACGATTTCGTCGATATCCTCCGTTTGTCGGAACTGTTGTTACATCACAAACACGATCTGATGCAGAAAGCTATCGGCTGGATGCTTCGTGAAATGGGGAAACGGAATCGGGACTTATTACTACAGTTTCTTGATAAGTATGCACGTGAAATGCCCCGTACGATGCTTCGCTATTCGATAGAGAAGTTGACGGATGAAGAGCGGAAACACTATATGCAGCGCTAATTGAACAAGATGAAATAGTTTGAGATAATCCATGTATTCCGGCTACTTTATCAGAGGTATATTCGGAAAAGGAGGCAATTATCCTGTCTGCTCGATACAACTATTCTCTGATTTGTACTATCTTTGTTAAAAAAGCGAAGATAAGCTGCACCTTGGCATAAAAAATGAACGCGTTCATTTTATTCTACTCTCGGTTTGCATTATCTTTGTACGATATATAAAAGAACGAGGATGTGATTTTATGGAAGAAGATTTCAATATACGCGATCATCAGTTGACAAGCCGGGAACGGGATTTTGAGAATGCGCTCCGTCCCCTTAGCTTCGAGGATTTCAGCGGGCAGGATAAGGTGGTGGAGAATCTCCGCATTTTTGTCAAAGCCGCCCGTCTTCGTGGTGAAGCATTAGACCATGTATTGCTGCATGGCCCTCCCGGATTGGGAAAAACAACTCTCTCAAACATTATAGCCAATGAACTTGGAGTAGGCTTTAAAGTCACTTCAGGCCCGGTGCTCGATAAACCCGGTGATCTGGCGGGTGTACTTACCAGTCTTGAACCGAACGATGTCCTGTTTATTGACGAGATCCACCGTCTGTCACCTGTGGTAGAGGAGTACCTGTACTCTGCTATGGAAGACTACCGGATTGATATTATGATAGATAAAGGACCCTCTGCACGCAGTATTCAGATAGATCTGAATCCTTTTACGCTGGTGGGAGCTACTACCCGTAGTGGGCTGTTGACAGCTCCGTTGCGTGCGCGTTTTGGCATTAACCTGCATCTTGAATATTATGATGACGATGTGCTGAGTAATATTATCCGTCGTTCGGCTGCTATCCTTGATGTACCTTGTTCGATACCCGCTGCGGGAGAGATTGCTTCGCGTAGCCGGGGTACCCCTCGTATTGCCAATGCACTGCTTCGTCGTGTGCGCGACTTTGCTCAGGTGAAGGGTTCCGGTTCTATTGATACGGAGATTGCTACTTTTTCACTTGAAGCACTGAATATCGACAAATACGGATTGGATGAAGTGGACAACAAGATCCTCTGTACCATTATCGATAAGTTCAAGGGTGGTCCGGTAGGACTTACTACCATTGCCACCGCTTTGGGTGAAGATGCCGGAACAATCGAAGAGGTATACGAACCGTTCCTGATTAAAGAAGGTTTCCTGAAACGTACCCCTCGTGGGCGTGAAGTGACGGAACTGGCTTACAAACATTTGGGGAGGAGTCTTTATAGTAGTCAACAAACACTGTTTTAGTGATTAGTGATAAATGATTAGTGATAAGCGATTGAGCGTATGGAATATAGAAAAGGGATTTTGAAAACTAAGACCAAGGCTTTTGCTGTACGTGTTGTAAAGCTCTATCAGTATCTGTCACAAACTAAAAATGAACATATAATGTCAAAACAATTGCTACGTTCGGGTACAGCTATTGGTGCTTTACAACGCGAAGGAGAATATGCAGAAAGTAAACTTGATTTCGTTCATAAATATGCTATTGCGCAGAAAGAATGTAACGAGTCTCTTTATTGGCTGGAGTTACTTCATGAAACTTCGTATTTAAATACAGAAGAATATAGTAGTATGTTTACTGATGCCGAAGAGATAATGAAGTTGCTAACAGCAAGTATCTGCACAGCCAAAACTAATCACTTATCACTAACTCGTTAATCACTAATTAACATGGGTGGATTAAAGTCATTAGCCAAAGATACTGCCATTTATGGTGTTAGCAGCATAGTAGGGCGTTTCCTCAATTATCTGTTGGTGCCTATTTATACAATTTCTATGCCCGCTTCTACGGGAGGATATGGTATTATTACGAATATGTATGCCATTACGGCACTTCTGCTTGTACTACTTACATGCGGTATGGAAACCGGATTTTTCCGTTTTGCCAATAAGGGCGGAGAAGACCCGGTGAAAGTTTACTCTACTACCTTATTGACTGTAGCAGCTATTTCTCTTTCGTTTCTTGCCGTATGTCTTTTGTTTCTTGAGCCGATAGCCGGAGTAATGGGGTATGAAGAGCATCCCTGGTATCTTGGGATGATGCTCATTGTGATCGCAATGGATGCTATACAGGCTATCCCTTTTGCTTATCTGCGTTATAAAAATCGTCCTATTAAGTTTGCAGCTTTAAAGATGTTATTCATCTTTGCCAGCATTATTCTCAACATTGTCTACTTCGTGTTTATGAAAGGAACCAATGTAGGCGCTGCTTTTCTGATTAATCTTATTTGTACATCGCTGGTAATGCTTTGCCTGATATCCGAACTGCGCGGTTTCCGTTATACACTGGATCGTGATTTGATGAAGCGGATGTTTCGTTACTCTTTTCCTATTCTTATATTAGGTATTGCGGGTATACTGAACCAGGTGGTTGATAAGATTATCTTTCCGTTTGTTTATCCCGATCCGGTAGAGGCTGATGTGCAGTTGGGTATATATGGAGCCACCAGTAAGATAGCGATGATTATGGCTATGTTTACACAAGCATTCCGCTTTGCTTACGAACCATTTGTGTTTGGTAAGAGTAAAGAGAAGGATAACCGGCAAATGTATGCACAAGCCATGAAGTTCTTCATCATTTTCACTCTTTTAGCCTTCCTCACGGTGATGTTTTATCTCGATATATTGCGTTATGTTATCGGACGTGATTACTGGGAAGGGTTGAAAGTAGTGCCTATCGTTATGGCTGCCGAGATGTTTATGGGTGTGTATTTTAATCTCTCGTTCTGGTATAAACTGACGGACGAGACGAAATGGGGAGCTTACTTTTCGCTGACAGCTTGTACGATTGTTATTCTGATGAATGCCTTTCTGATTCCTGTGTATGGCTATATGGCTTGTGCCTGGGCAGGTTTCACCGGATATGCTGTTGCCATGTTGCTCTCTTATTTCGTGGGACAAAAGAAATACCCGATCGCATATGACCTGAAGAGTATCGGTGGATACGTACTTTTGGCATTAATGATCTATGTGGCAGGAGAGTGGATACCGGTGGATAATATGTTGCTCCGCCTGCTTTTACGTACGCTGTTACTGTTTGTATTTATAGGATATATCATCAAACATGATTTGCCGTTGAAGCAAATTCCAGTTATTAACCGTTTTGTGAAGAAGTGATTATGAAAACAGACAACCGAAACATTTTTGCCGTAAAGAGCTTTCTTCGTGAGTATCTCGATTTGCGAAAGGACAAGGACAATGAGTTGGAAACCATTGACTCTATCCGTAAAGGAGTGGAATTTAAAGGAGCTAACCTCTGGATTCTGATCTTCGCAATCTTTATGGCTTCGTTAGGACTGAATGTGAACTCTACCGCAGTAATTATCGGTGCGATGTTGATTTCCCCATTGATGGGACCTATTATGGGAGTGGGGCTATCCGTCGGGCTGAACGACTTTGAATTGATGAAACGCTCCTTAAAGAGTTTCCTCATAACCACTGCATTCAGCGTTACTACGGCAACTGTTTTTTTCCTTTTCACCCCCATTGCCGAGGCGCAGTCGGAATTGCTGGCACGTACTTCACCTACGATTTATGACGTATTCATCGCACTCTTTGGTGGATTGGCAGGTGTTGTTGCCCTCTCTACAAAGGAAAAGGGAAACGTGATTCCGGGCGTTGCTATTGCTACGGCATTGATGCCCCCACTCTGTACAGCAGGATACGGGTTGGCATCGGGTAACCTGATTTATTTTCTGGGAGCTTTCTACCTCTATTTTATCAACTCCGTTTTCATTAGCCTGGCTACCTTTATCGGAGTACGGGTGATGCATTTCCAACGGAAGGAATTTGTAGACAAGAAACGTGAGAAGACGGTACGCAAATATATTATCCTGATCGTTGTCCTTACGATGTGCCCGGCTGTTTATCTGACATTCGGCATTATCAAAAGCACTTTTTATGAAACGGCTGCCAATCACTTTATCAATACGGAATTGAATTTTGAAAATACACAGGTGCTTGATAAGAAGATTAGTTACGAACACCGGGAGATTCGTGTGGTGCTTATTGGTCCTGAAGTTCCTGAGGCTTCTATTGCTCTGGCGCGTAGTAAGATGAAACAGTATAAACTGGAGGAAACAAAGTTGGTTGTGCTACAAGGTATGAACAACGATGCAATGGATATTTCGTCCATTCGTGCCATGGTCATGGAAGACTTTTATAAGAACAGTGAACAACGGCTGCAAGAACAACAAAAAAAGATTTCCTCTCTGGAAAAGAACCTTGAGAAGTATAAATCTTATGATGAAATGAGTCGTACTATTATACCGGAACTAAAGGTATTGTACCCTTCAGTGACAACCGTTTCGATCTCGCATACACTTGAAACTACGGTGGATTCGTTGAAAACGGATACGATTGCATTGGCTGTACTGAAGTTTACCCGTCATCCGAGTGAGAGTGAGAAGAGGAAAATAACCGAATGGCTGCAAGCCCGTGTAGGGGCGAAGAAACTACGTCTGATAACAGAGTAAAATAAAAAACTGACTGCTAAATTCAATATAGATGAGACTTAAACTATTTACAATTATTGCCCTTTTCATCTCATCGGCTGTTCATGCTGACGAGGGAATGTGGCTATTGGGGAACCTGAATAAACAAACGCGGCAAACGATGAAAGAACTGGGTTTGCAGATGCCTGCCAATAAACTCTATAATCCTAAGAAGGCTTCGTTGAAGGATGCCGTTGTTAGTTTTGGTGGGTTTTGTTCGGGGGTAGTTGTCTCAGAAGACGGATTGGTTTTTACTAATCACCATTGCGGTTTCAGCAGTGTGCAGCAACATTCCACCGTAGAACACGATTACCTGAAAGATGGTTTTGTGGCTCGTAACCGGGACGAGGAGTTACCCAATCCGGAGCTTTATGTTCGTTTTCTGCTTCGCACCGAAGATGTGACCAAGCGGGTGCTGAAAGTAACCCATGACGCTATGACCGAGCAGGAACGTATGGTTGCTGTTGATTCTATTTCGCGTCTTATAGCAGACGAAGTGAGTCTCAAAGATTCTACTCTTGTGGGAGTCGTTGATGCTTATTATGGTGGAAATGAGTTTTGGCTTTCAGTTTATCGCGATTTCAACGATGTTCGTCTGGTGTTTGCTCCTCCTTCTTCTATTGGAAAATTCGGTTGGGATACGGATAACTGGATGTGGCCCCGCCATACCGGTGACTTCTGTGTTTTTCGCATTTATGCCGATAAAAAGAATCGTCCGGCTGATTACTCACCGGACAATGTACCCTATCATCCGACCTATGTAGCACCTGTTTCGCTTGACGGATATAAAGAAGGGTCTTTTTGTATGACTTTGGGCTATCCCGGTAGTACGGAACGTTTCCTCTCTTCCTTCGGCATTGAGGAGATGATGAATGGTATGAACCAGGCGATGATAGATGTGCGTGGTGTAAAGCAGGCTATTTGGAAGCGTGAGATGGATCGGCGGGCAGATATTCGTATCAAATATGCTTCAAAGTATGATGAAAGCTCCAATTACTGGAAAAACAGTATCGGGACAAACAAAGCCATCCGCAAGCTGAAAGTACTTGAAAAGAAACGAGAGTTGGAAACGACCCTCCGTCAATGGATTCAGAATACTCCTGCCGAACGGGAGAAACTGATGCATTTGTTATCTTCCCTGGAACTGAACTATAAGAGCCGTCGGGAAACCAACCGTGCGTTGGCCTATTTCGGTGAATCCTTTATCAATGGGCCCGAGCTGGTACAGCTGTCTCTTGAGATTCTTAACTTCGATTTTGAAGCCGAAGAAAAGCAGGTTGTTGCGCGGTTGAAGAAATTATTGGAGAAATATGACAATCTGGACCTTTCGATCGATAAAGATGTGTTTACTGCACTTCTGAAAGAATATCGTGAAAAGGTTTCTCCTGAATATCTGCCACCGATGTATCAGACGATTGATACGCTGTATAACGGCAATGAACGGGCCTATATCGACACTTTGTATGCTCGCTCCGAGATAACTACTCCACGGGGATTGAAACGCTATCTGGAGCGTGATACAACATTTAGTATGCTGGATGATCCAGCCATTTCTTTGGGCATTGATCTGCTGGTGTCTTATTATGATATGAACCAGGCCATCGTGGAGGCTTCGCAAAACATAGAAAAGGATGAACGGTTGTTTAATGCGGCTGTTCGCCGGATGTATGTCGACCGTAACTTCTATCCTGACGCCAATTCCACCATGCGGCTTAGTTTCGGGACGGTTTGCAGTTATTCTCCGTTTAATGGCGCTATTTATAACTATTATACTACTCCGTTGGGGATTTTTGAAAAGATGCGGGACCATCAGGACGATCCGGATTTTGAGGTCAGTCCTCGTTTACTGGAATTGTTCAGTGCCGGAGACTTTGGGCGTTATGCCGATGAAAAGGGCGAAATGAGAGTCTGTTTTATCTCCAACAATGACATAACAGGTGGTAACTCCGGTAGTGCCATGTTTAATGCCAAAGGAGAATTGCTCGGGCTTGCTTTTGATGGCAACTGGGAAGCGATGAGCAGTGATATTGTTTTTGAACCCGATTTGCAGCGTTGTATCGGCGTAGATGTGCGTTATATACTTTTCGTTATTGAGAAGTATGGAGAAGCGGGTAACCTTATAAAAGAGTTAGATATCCGGTAAAAGCGAGTAATATGCATCTTTCTACCGTTTGAGAATGATCACTGTTACTGCGGTAATAATGAGTATTATTCCTAAACCTACGCTGTTCGTGAAGGGTTCGCCGAACATGAAGATACCTACACATACAGCTGTAACCGGTTCCATTGCTCCCAAGACTGAGGTGAGTGTGGAACCGATACATTTTACTGCTCTTACCAGTGCAAGATTAGAAATAACGGTTGGGATAATGGCAAGCATTACCAGATTTCCGGCTGTATGCAGGTTGGGGATCGGTTGGATATGTCCTGTTGTACCAATTCCTATGAAAAGGAGCAGGGTTCCGAAAAGGAAGACATAGAATGTGAGCCGTAACCCCTTCATCTGACCTAATTTTAGCTGGCTCACAGTGACTAAATAGAGCGCATATCCCAAAGCAGAGAGGAGAACGATAAAGATACCTATAAATGTAATACTTCCCGAATCATCTCCTTGAGAAAGAAAGAATACTCCCGCCACAGCCAGAGCTATGGCCATAAATCGCCAGATCGATTTCTTTTCCCGGAAGAATAGCATCATGATCAGTGTAGTCAATACAGGATACATGAAATGCAAAGTTGTAGCTATCCCACTTGCCATAAATTTATATCCCCAGAATAAGAACACCGCAGATATAAGATAAAAAAATGCCAGTAAAAGGAGGGAAGGTATATCACGGCGGTTGATACGAAATGACTGTCCGTCAATTAACAAAATAACTCCTAAGGCCAGTGTGGCAAAAGCGAATCTATATAGCAAAATGGATTCAAACTGCATCCCTTGATGCATTGCAGGAATGGTAAACATCGGGATGAGGCCGAAGGATGCCGAAGACAGTAGACCATACAGGAAACCATTTAGTTTATTCATATCAAGGGATGGCGTTAATCAGTAAAAACGCTGCAAAGGTAGTGTTTTTCTTGGCTTCTTTTATTTTCATTCGGCTATATAAAACAAATCACCCGGATATAGATTATTTCTACATTCGGGTGAATTGTGTGTATAATACAAGTTTTTTTATAGTAACGATTCTATAAGATTATTTTTTCTTTTTTCTACGTGCCCATCCTTCTTCACTAAAATCCGATTTTTCATCTTTAAAGAACTGCTGCCAGTCGTCTTTTTTACCACGTGCATTACTGTATCCACGTTCCTCACGGCTTGGCTTTTGTTTTTTGCTGTCAGTAGAAGCTGAAGTTGCTCTGGCCGGTTTGTCTTTGCGTGGTTTTGTTGATGCAGATGACTTTGCATCTCTGCCGTTATCTTTGTATCTGCCACTGTTTTTGCGCCCTTCTCCGCCTTCTTCTCCGGCTATTTCGACTGAAACCCTACGTCCATTCCAGTTTGTGCGATTCAGCGCTTTTATAACACTTTGTGCCTCTTTTTCATCTACCTCAAAGAATGAGAAGTTCTTCATCAGATCAATACGTCCCAGTTCGATGCGTCCGCGAGTATTGCTATTCAGCAGGTTGATAAGTTCGTTCGGGAAAAAGTTGTCCATTTTACCCAGATTGATGAATAAACGGGTGAATCCCGGTGCTGCTGTACGGCTACCGCCATTATCACGGCTTCCGCGTCCTTCGGTGCGCGTGCCACGTTCGCCACGGCTATCGGTTGCAGTTTGTATTTCTTCGCGGTCACGATAGTATTCAAGGAAACGGTTGAATTCCATAGATACCATGCGTTTGATAACGTCTTCTTTACTCAACCATTCCAGCTTACGGTAGATTTCGGGCATGAAGTCCGCTATCTCTTCCTCATTAACCTTTACTTTTTCAATATCGTCAATTACCTTGATGAGCTGTTTCTCACAGATCTGCTTGCCTGTGGGGACTTGCTCCATAATGAACTTTTTGCCAATGATACGCTCTATCTCACGCATTTTCCCTTTCTCGCGCATGTTAACAATAGCGATAGAGATACCTGTTTTTCCCGCACGTCCGGTACGTCCGCTGCGGTGCGTATAGCTTTCCGTATCATCCGGCAGGCCGTAATTGATGACGTGGGTTAAGTCGTTTACATCCAGTCCGCGTGCAGCTACGTCTGTAGCGACTAATATTTGTATATTGCGTAAACGGAATTTCTGCATAACGGCGTCACGCTGTGCCTGAGAGAGTTCTCCATGCAATGAATCGGCGTTATAGCCTTCCTGCATTAACTTGTCGGCAATTTCCTGCGTCTCTTTACGGGTACGGCAGAAAACGATACCATATATCTGCGGACAGTAATCTGCTACACGTTTGAGTACGGCATATTTATCTTTCGCCTGAACCATATATGCAATATGCTTCACGCTATTTGTACTTTCGTTTTTACGTCCAATGGTGATTTCTTTGGCGTCGCGCAAATAGTTCTTAGAAATACGTGCTATTTCCGGACTCATAGTAGCTGAGAAAAGCAACGTATTACGTTCTTGCGGAACGTCTGCCAGAATAGCGTTAATACTGTCTGTGAATCCCATATTCAGCATCTCATCAGCTTCGTCCATTACAACATTGCTGATAGTAGAGAGGGAAACGGTTTTGCGTTCCATCAGATCGAGCAAACGACCTGGAGTAGCTACTATGATGTGTACACCACGTTTCAGACTACGTATCTGGCTATCTATAGATGATCCACCATATACGGGCAGTACTTTTAATCCGTCGATGTATTTGGAATAATCATTTAAATCACCTGCTATCTGCAAGCAAAGCTCCCGTGTAGGGCAAAGGATAAGCGATTGAGGAACACGGTTTTTTACATTAATCTGTTGTATCAGCGGCAGACCAAATGCGGCTGTCTTCCCAGTTCCTGTTTGAGCAAGAGCTACTACATCATTATTTTCTCCTAAAAGGTACGGAATCACTTCCTCTTGTACCGGCATGGGATTCTCGTATCCCATTTCTTCGACTGCTCTACGTATCTCCGGAGAAACGCCAAGCTCTTCAAATGTCTTCATTAAATCTCTGTATATCTTTATATTCGGGCGCAAATATACGTAAAATTAGTGGAAACTAATTCTTTTGACTATAGCATTGTTTGTTTTTTATTTAATTTTGCATACTTATAAAGGTATATTACCGTTATTAGTGCATTACAGCGTAATCTGAGAGAAATGTTATTTAACTCTTTTGAATTTTTAATTTTCCTGCCGGTTGTTTTTCTACTTTATTGGTTTGTATTTAAATCGTTAAAGTGGCAAAACCTGTTTATTGTTGCAGTCAGTTATTTGTTTTATGGATGGTGGGATGCGCGTTTTCTGATTCTTATCGCATTTACAACCTTTTGTAGTTTTGGAAGTGGCATTTTGCTTGAAAAAAAAGAAGGAGACCGCAACTTACAGAAATGGATAAGTGTCGCTAATATATTGTTGAATCTGCTAATTCTTGCAATATTTAAGTATTACAATTTCTTCGCAGAGAATCTTACACAACTATTTCTTACTTTTGGATTACAACTGGATTGGGTAACACTAGATATTCTTTTGCCGGTGGGTATCAGTTTTTATACTTTTCAGGCATTAAGTTATACGATTGATGTATATCAGCATAAAATGAAACCAACACATGATATTGTTGCTTTCTTTGCTTTCATTAGCTTCTTTCCTCAGTTGGTGGCAGGTCCTATCGAAAGGGCTACTCATCTTCTGCCTCAGTTCCTGAGATCGCGTAGTTTTGATTATGCTAAAGCTACGGATGGGATGCGACAAATATTATGGGGACTATTTAAGAAGTTGGTGATTGCTGATAATTGTGCGGTTGCTGTCAATCAGATTTTTGAAAATTATTATCAACATGATGGTTTGACTCTTTTTTATGGAGCAGTACTTTTTACTTTTCAGATTTATGGAGATTTCTCCGGTTATTCTGATATCGCAATAGGTACGGCTCGTCTGTTTGGTATTAATCTAATGAGGAACTTTAATTTTCCTTATTTCTCACGGGATATTGCGGAGTTTTGGCGACGTTGGCATATTTCTCTGACTACGTGGTTTCGTGATTATATTTATATTCCCTTGGGAGGAAGTCGGGGAGGAAAATGGCAAAGCTTCCGTAATACAGTGGTTATTTTTCTGGTTAGTGGCCTGTGGCATGGAGCTAACTGGACTTTTATCTGTTGGGGGGCCTTTCATGCTTTACTATTCTTACCTTTATTGCTGCTGGGCAGGAATCGTAGATTTACGGATGTTGTAGCTAAGGGTAAGAAACTTCCTACGTTACGAGAGACAATCCAGATGATATGTACATTCATTTTGGTTGTGTTGGGCTGGATTATTTTCCGTTCCAGGACAATATACGATGCCTGGCAGTATATTGTTCGTATGATAACTAATGGGCATTTTGGAATCCCTCAACAAGGAAAGATGGCATGTATGTTTATTGCGGTGTTGATACTTGTAGAATGGATTCAGAGAGATAAGCAACACGCTTTGCAATTGGATGGGCAGATAAAGTCTCCTTTGCTCAGATATGCTATTTACTATGCGATCATTTCAGTATTGTTTTGGCAGGCAGGTCAAAGCACTCAGTTTATCTATTTTCAGTTTTAAGAGATATTGGTATGACAAGGAGCGGTATTAGAAAGTTTATATATAAGACGTTGCTGATGGCAATTCCGTTTGTACTATTGTTAGTGCTATATTTTGCCTTGGATGTTTTTAAAGTTATCTATGATTACGATGCATTCTATGCTGAAGATGAAAAGCCCGGTGTCGGTTTAAATGCCGGGTATATAAGTACAACTACCTTTGAAAAACGGCATGTTGCTCTTCATTATGATTCTTTTGTTTTCGGGAATTCAAGAAGTATGTACTACGAGATAGCCGATTGGAGAGAGTATCTGCCGGATAGTAGTAGTTGCTTTCATTTTGATGCGTCTTTGGAGTCATTGTATGCATTGTATAAAAAAGTGATGTATATAGACAAAAGTGGAAATAGTATTCATAATGCTTTACTAATACTTGATAAGTCAATTCTTGAACAAGATAAAAGTAAAGATGGACATCTGTATTGTATTGCCCCTCAGTTGGAGAATTATACGAATATTTTTGGTTTTCATTGTTCATTTATTAAAGCTTTCTTTAGTCCAAAATTTCTGTATGCTTTAGCCGATTTTAAATTGAGTGGTGAAGTGAAGAAGTATATGGCAGAGAGTTATTTACTTTCAGATGAGCGATTCCGATATGACAAGAATACTAACGAGGCTAAATCTGTGGAGTTTGAACGAGAGATAGCTGATGGTACTTTTTATAATGAAAAGAAAATGAAGGTGTTTGAGGATAAAAGTTTTCCTGATTCTGTGTCACGACCTGTCATAGTGATTAAGCAACGGGAAATGCTGGAAGAAATGGTGCAAATTTTTAAAAAACATCACACTGATTATAAGATCGTGATAAATCCTTTATTTGATCAGATAAAATTGAATCCTCAGGATCTGGGCATTCTCAGGGAAATATTTGGAAAGGAAAACGTTTTTGATTTTTCGGGAACAAATGAAATTACGGTTGATTACCATAATTATTACGAAGACTCGCATTATCGTCCACACGTTGCCAGAAGTATATTGAAGAGGATATATACCTCTCATTAGTATTATTCCAGCAAAATACTTTGTAATTGCTCGATGTCCTTAGTGGTGAGATCGAGTCCCTTTTCAAGGTAAGTCGGCACATCTCCATACGTCCGCTCTATTTCCTCTTTGGCAGCATTCAGAAAATCCTCTTTTGCCGTATAAACGGTAGTGATGGCTTCCTGCGAATTTACCGGAAGTTTGTAGGCATATTTAGAGGCTTTGGGTATATTAAAATAATCGTTACTCAGACGATAATCCTGCATTATGATATCTTCGTTTACACCCAGAGCGGCAAGAATGATGGCAGAGGAAACACCTGTGCGTCCCTTGCCGGAAGTACAGTGAATGATAATGGGATAATTGCTTTGATCCTGCAAAATGCTGAAAAGCTTTTTATACTCATTACGATAATCTATTGCCAGTTTACGATTCATTTGCTCTACGATACGGTTGATGGTATCACCCTTGATTTTTCCCTCTTGTATGCCTTGTAACACCTTTTCCATGTTACCTGTTGCAATGGGAATGTAAACGACATTGAAGCCTTTTTGAATCTGCGGATAGTTATTACGTTCTTCGGGAGTACGAAAATCGATAATGGTTTTTATTCCTATATTTCTTAGTTCCCTGAGTGCAGCACAACCGAGGCTGTCAATCTGTGCCGAGCGATAGAGCATCCCCCAACGAACGTTTTTTCCTGTGGCAGAGGATTTATATCCACCCAGATCGCGGAAGTTTTGTATACCGGGGATATTCACATTTCGGGTCGCTATTTTTACACGGTATTTATTGTTAAATACCATCATATAATAATACCGTCTGGAAGGGTCGTCTGTGACAATGGTCATTCTACCATCGGAAATAGGGGCAGCGGCAATTGGGAGTGTTTCCGGTATCATTTCCGGGTTGGTAGACGCGTATACTTTCACCTGCCCCTGAATAAGAGGGGCCGTTTCCCACTTAATGATACAGTTTCCTACATTGTTTTCCTCACAAACAACCGAGATATTCGGTGGCGTTTTGGAACATGAAGGGAACAAAAGGAAAATAGCAAGCCAGTTGATCAGGTTCTTATACATAGTATATTGTCTAAAACTCTAATTGCAAAGATATGAATAACTGGCAGACTTTGTTATTACTTTGCTATTATTAGACAAACTACAGAGTTTTTAATACTCACACAGATCCACATGGAGATACCTATACTCGTTCTGGAACGTAGAATATCCGGAACTTATTTCTCAATGAGTTTTTCAGCGAATTCCTTTGAGACTGAATTGTTGAAGCTCTTACAAACTTCTGCAGCAAAAGCTTTGCCATACCCGATGATTTTATCCCATATTTCTTCATTCAGGCCATTCAGGTCGCGATAGCGTACATCATACTTCAGCATACCATAAATAAGTCCGGCGTTGAAGTTGTCCCCAGCTCCGATAGTGCTTACTGCATTCAGCGGTTCTATCGGATAGTCTTTCCGAAAGTTTTTGGTGCGCAGTGCGATTTGTTCTGCTCCTGCCGTACAAATAAAATTAGGGCAGTAGAACTGGATCTTATCTTTGTATATTTTATCTGTATCATTCAGTCCGTACATATAGAAAAAGTCTTCTATTGATCCACGTACAATATCTGCGTACTCCAAATTTTCGATAATGGTAGATGCGAGCTTCATAGCTTCGTTTTTGTGTGAGCTACGGAAGTTGGGATCGTAATATATAATCGCTTTTTTCTCTTTTGCTGTTTCCAGTAACTCCACTATTTTTTCGCGGAGTACAGGATTGAGTGCATAGTAAGAACCGATAACTACGATATCGTCTTCATGTATTTCCGGAAATAATACATCAAGGCGCTGTTTGGGATAATCTTTGTAGAAGATGTATTCTGCATCGTTACGCTCGTTCAGAAAGGCAAGGGATACAGGCGATTTTCCGTCGGGGAAAACGTTTACATGTTCTGTTGGCAACCCATTATCCTGCATGAATTGCAGAATGATGTTACCTACATGATCATTTCCCGTTTCACTGATAAAGCATACATTTATACCCGTACGCCTTAGCGATACGATACCATTGAAGACAGAGCCACCCGGTACGGCAGCCGAGGGCCGATTTCCTTCAAAGATGACATCGAGAATTGTTTCGCCAATACCGATTACTTTACGCATAACTCTCTTGATTTTTCTCCCAGATAACCGCCATGATGACGTTTGGAATATTCTTCAATCGTAAATTGAGTTTTTTTCATGGTTTGTACCACCAGAATGTCTCCAATTACAGTCATTACGGTAGTCGATGTAGTAGGGGTCATTCCCAATGTACATACTTCCGCCGGTTTACCTGTACTGAGGCAGACATCTGACTCATCGGCCAGTGGACTGTCCGGATTACCAGTAATTACAATAAATTTCAATCCGGGATTCAAGTTGTGTGCCAGCTGTGTTAATTCCACAATTTCACGTGTTTTACCTGAGTTGGAAATGAGTAATAGCAAATCATTCTCTTGCAAAATACCCAGGTCGCCATGCTGTGCTTCACTTGGATGTAAAAAAACAGAGGGAATACCGGTAGAACAGAATGTGGTAGCAATGTTCATGGCAATCTGCCCGGCTTTTCCCATGCCACTGGTTACAAGCTTACCCTTTTTGATACAAATTTGTTCTATGATAAGGTCTACAGCCTTTTCATAAGCGTCTGTTACGGGGATATTCAGCACAGCTTGTGCTTCCTTCTGCAAAAGGTCTTTAATGGATTCTATCATATGGTCATTATTTCTTTTAATTCTTCCGGTGTGTGGGCTATGTCATAGTATGTAGAGAACGGATGACGGGCGAACCCTTTACTTTCTATCTCTTTGAGTGCTGCTAATAAGGTGTCGTAAAAACCATTCACATTGTAAAACACCACTTTCTTATGATGATAACCGATGGATGCGGCTGCCATGACGTGGAATATCTCGTCCAATGTACCTACGCCTCCCGGAAGAGCCAGTAATATATCTGATTCTTCTACGATAATGTCTTTACGATCACTGAGGTTATGGGTATGAATAATACGATCCGGCAGCGTGCTGACTTTTCCGTTCTCTTCAAGTTTGGCGGGAACTACACCAATAATGTGTCCACCGTTTGTTTTTACTGCCTGTGCTATACATTCCATAAGTCCGAGACTGGCACCGCCATATATAAGAGTTTTGCCTGTTTCACCTATCCATTTACCTACCCGGACAGCAGCATCGGAATACATTTTGTCAATGTTTTCTGATGCAGAACAGAATATTCCTATCTTTTCCATACACGTTGTCACTGTTATAGTCTACAAATATCTGCAATTTTCTATAAACGACAATAAGTTTTATTGTATTTTTGTAGCATCAATAAAACTTAGTACTGATAATGAAGAATTTACTAACGGAGCAGGTCGAGCATACTCTGTCAAATGGCTTGAGGATTATTTGTAAACCTGTAGTTTCCGATGTGACTTATTGTGGTTTTGCTGTGAATGCCGGTACTCGTGATGAGACTGAAAATGAACAGGGAATGGCTCATTTTGTAGAACATCTTATCTTTAAAGGCACGCAAAAGCGGAAGGCCTGGCATATATTAAACCGTATGGAGGCTGTGGGAGGTGATTTGAATGCCTATACCAATAAAGAAGAGATGGTAGTTTACTCTGCTTTTCTGGCAGATGACCTGTCGCGTGCAGTAGAATTGCTGGTCGATATTGTATTCCGTTCTACTTTTCCGCAGCGTGAGATAGAAAGAGAGACAGAAGTGATCATTGACGAAATACAATCTTATGAAGATAATCCTTCGGAATTGATCTTTGATGACTTTGAAGATATGATATTCCGTGGGCATCCATTGGGGCGTAATATTTTGGGGCGCCCGGAGCTGCTGAGGCAATTCCGGACAGCTGATGCTCTGGCATTTACACAACGACTGTATCAACCCTCTAATATGGTTTTCTTTGTTCAGGGAAAAATTGATTTTAAGAGGTTAGTTAATATGTTGGAAAGGCTGATGGCGGATATACCGGCTGGCGAGGTGAAAAATTTGCGTACTCCACCGCCATTATATGTCCCGGAACACCTGGTAATACCGAAAGACACTCACCAAGCTCATGTGATGTTAGGGAGCCGGGGGTATAATGCTTATGATGATAAACGTACCGCTCTCTATCTGCTGAATAATATTTTGGGTGGTCCCGGTATGAATAGCCGTCTGAATGTTGCTTTACGTGAACGCCGTGGGTTGGTATACAATGTAGAATCCAATCTGACTTCTTATACGGATACCGGTGCTTTTTCCATCTACTTTGGTACAGACCTTGAGGATGTGGATACTTGTCTGCGATTGACTTATAAAGAACTAAAGCGGATGCGTGATGTAAAGATGACTTCCTCACAAATTGAAGCTGCCAAAAAACAGTTGATAGGGCAAATCTGTGTAGCTTCGGATAACTTTGAGAACAATGCTTTGGGTATGGCTAAAACTTTCCTGCATTACAATAAGTTTGAGAATCTGGATACAGTCTGTAAACGTATAGAGACATTGACGGCAGATAATCTTCTTGAAGTAGCCAATGAGATGTTTGCAGAGGAATATCTGTCTACGCTGATTTATAAATGATATTATAGCACTTACGGCTTTTCTTCCCGGGGTATCTCTTTTATCCCGGTGAAGAACGATGTACGACATGCACATCTGGTACTGCACGAGATGTGCATGTGGAACATCCCGACATGTGCATCTCGTACAGCACGACATGCACATGTCGTACATCGTTCAATTACGACCTTTCGTTCGTTTGATTATAATGTATGATAGAGGAGAATGAGACACAATAGATTAAGGAACGAGACCGGTACGATTATTGCGTTTTGCGCTTGTCGTATCACTTAATTGAGGAACGGCAGGTATATGCAATTCTTAATGTTAGTGAATTTGTTTAATAAAAAGGAACTTGTTTGTCGTTTAACTAATATATTTATAGCTAAATAACTGGTATACGACGAAACGTCTCGTTTTAATTTTTTTGTATAATAAGTAAATAGTATCATGAAAGTAAGATCAATGTTATTGGGCTTGTCCCTGACTGCTCTGCCTGTTTTTGCGCAGACCCCGGTTTATCTTGACGATAGCAAGCCGATAGAAGAGAGAGTAGAGGATGCTCTATCCCGAATGACAGTAGAGGAGAAGGTGTCCATGACGCATGCACAGTCAAAATTCAGTTCCCCGGGTGTGGCGCGTTTGGGTATTCCGGAGTTTTGGATGACAGACGGACCTCACGGTATACGTCCCGAAGTGTTGTGGGATGAATGGGATCAGGCTGGCTGGACCAATGATTCCTGTGTGGCTTTTCCGGCTTTAACTTGTCTGGCTGCTACCTGGGATCCGACAGTGTCTATGCTCTACGGAAAAAGTATCGGAGAAGAAGCCCGCTATCGTAATAAAACCGTTTTGTTGGGACCGGGTGTGAATATCTATCGTACACCGTTGAATGGGCGTAATTTTGAATATATGGGCGAAGATCCTTATCTGGCAGGGCGTATGGTTGTTCCTTATATACAGGGAGTACAAAAGAATGGAGTGGCTGCCTGTGTGAAGCATTATGCGTTGAATAACCAGGAAGTGAATCGCCACACTACAAATGTGATAGTAGATGACCGTACTCTGTACGAAATCTATCTGCCTGCTTTTAAGGCAGCTGTTCAGGAAGGTAACACATGGGCCATCATGGGTTCTTATAATTTGTACAAAGATCAACATGTTTGCCATAATCAATACCTGCTGAATGACATATTAAAAGGTGAATGGGGATTCGATGGTGTAGTTGTATCCGATTGGGGAGGTGTACATGACACAGACCAGGCTATAACCAACGGACTCGACATGGAGTTTGGTAGCTGGACCAATGGTTTGTCTAACGGTACGAGTAATGCTTATGACAATTATTACCTGGCGCAACCTTATCTCGAACGTATAAAGTCGGGTAAGGTAGGTACAAAAGAGTTGGATGATAAGGTACGCCGTATTCTTCGTCTAGCCTTCCGTACAACAATGGATCGTAACCGTCCTTATGGCACAATGAGATCACCGGAACACTATGAAGCTGCCCGTAAGATAGGTGAGGCGGGTATTGTATTGTTACAAAATAACAACGATCTCTTACCTATCGATCTTGATAATACAAAAAAAATTGCCGTGATCGGTGAGAATGCTGTAAAGATGATGACTGTAGGTGGTGGTTCTTCTTCTTTGAAAGTGCAACGTGAAATATCTCCGCTGGATGGCATTCGCAACCGCGTTGGTAATAAGGCAGAAGTTGTCTATGCGCGCGGTTATGTAGGTGATGCAAGTGGCGAGTACAACGGCGTCGTTTCAGGGCAGAATCTGAAAGATGACCGCACTCCGGAGGAACTTATTGCTGAGGCTGTACGTGTGGCAGGTGAAGCGGATTATGTAATATTCATTGGAGGATTAAACAAAAGTGCGCATCAGGATTGTGAGGACTCTGACCGTGCCGGACTTGGTTTACCGTACGATCAGGATAAAGTTATTACAGAACTCGTCAAAGTTAATAAGAACCTGATTGTAATCAATATCTCCGGCAATGCTGTTGCAATGCCTTGGGTGAAAGAAGTCCCCGCTATTTTGCAGGCATGGTTTTTAGGTTCGGAGGCAGGGACAGCTATTGCTGCTGTATTGACTGGTGATGTGAATCCGTCCGGTAAATTACCTTTTACCTTTCCTGCTAAGTTGGAAGACGTGCCCGCACATCAGCTGGGCGAGTATCCCGGCAATGAAAAGGTAGGTAACATTGTCAACGAAAAGTACAATGAAGGTATTTTCGTAGGGTATCGTTGGACCGATAAACAGAAGAAGGTGAAGCCACTCTTTCCGTTTGGTTATGGGTTGAGTTATACTACATTTGAATATGGTAAACCGGTTGCCGATAAGAAAACGATGTCTGCCGATGATACAATTACTTTTACGGTATCTGTAAAGAACACTGGCACCCGTGAAGGTCAGGAAGTAGTCCAGCTCTATATCAGTGATAAAAAATCATCTTTGCCCCGTCCTGTTAAAGAGTTGAAAGGTTTTGATAAAGTAAAGCTTGCTCCGGGTGAGGAAAAGACCGTATCATTTACGATAGCTAAAGATGCCCTGAGTTTCTTCGATGACACCAAACATGAATGGGTGGCCGAACCGGGTAAGTTTGAAGCTGTAATAGCTGCCTCTGCCGCCGATATTAAAGGAGTGGTTCCTTTTGAATTGAAATAAAAAGATCAGTGTATTATAGTTGTACTACTGATAACGGTTGGTTACTGGGCTATTTTATCTCTAAATCAAGTTTACAAAATTTGTAAGCCCATCATTGATAAACAGTATTTCAATGATGGGCTTTATTTCGTTTTTATTCTATGTTTATCGTATAATCTTCCTAACAGTTCTTACTCCGTCAGCAACTACAGAGAGCAGGTAAACGCCTTTTTTCAGTTCTTCCAGACCTTCAAGCTTAATTTCTCCGTTTCCTTGAAACTTATTTGTTGTGTGATACACACACAAACCATCCTGAGAATAAACACGAATGTTGCAGGATGTATTATTCATGTCTGTATAACGGATAACAATGCCCTCGGAAATAAGAGTGAAGGGTATTTCAATATTACTTTGCTCTTCCGTTATAGAGGGTTGTGATATGCCGGTGGGGTTGGATTGTTGTTTTTTTACATAGTCACGCAAATAATATCCCAAATGAGGAGGCTGATTATATGCCACATTCTGCCAGCAGATAGACATTCTGTAAATATGATCGTGCATCAGGCACGGAACCCGATACGGAGAGGTAAACGGAGTAGAGAAGATCATCAGATTACTCTTGGTGGCTTCATCATAATAGATACACTCTTCTCGCCAGTCTCCGAAAATATCGGCTTGCAGCGAAGGGGTATCTTTAATGAGGTTTACGCCGCAACCATAAGTCGATACGAAGTTGGTCACGGTAGCACAACTGGAGGTTGCATTTACCCATTTAGAGATAACTCCTTTTTCCTGTACTTCCTCAGATAGATTTCCTGTCCAGTATGTGCGGAAATTGACGGGGGGACGTTTCCCTGAAATAGAGTCGCCATCGCAGTTGAAGGTTATATTGTTGTAAGAGCTGCCATCGCTACTTAGATTGAACTTAGCCAGAGACCAATATTCGGCACCACGTGAAAGCGAATCGATATCTGCACAAAGACCACGGCCGATGTCTGCCCCCATTTTACGTCCCGAAAGTATTTCTCCGGTCCGGGCATCACGCATTTCAAAACCATAAGCAGCCGACTTTTCTTCGTGTACCATAAATACTTCCAGACCATCACGATCCGGGATGAAGTCACCTAAATGAAGAGCGTCTCCGTGTCCCAATCCCGTACGATAGAGCAATGAACCGTCGTGATCGATACAGCAGGCGCCATAAACTATCTCATCGCATCCGTCACCATCTACATCTCCTACGGCAAGGCTATGGGCACCTTCACCATAGGCATCTTGCCCTTTGACGGTGGATGCGTGCATCCATTTTTTCTTCAACTCTTTACCATCAAAATCCCAGGCACAGAGATAAGCGGCTGTATAATATCCCCGGCACATCACAAGACTGGGTTTCTTTCCGTCCAGATAGGCAACACATGCCAGATAGCGTTCGCTTCGGTTTCCGTAACTGTCACCCCATGCTGAGTCTGAGATGATATTGCGACTTGGTTCATAAGCTACGGTAGAGAGTTCTTTACCGGTGCTTCCTTCAAAAACAGTCAGATACTCCGGCCCTGTTTTTATGACCCCTTTCTTACCACCATAGGTCCCACGATAATCGGCAGTAGGATCGTCACTACCCATTATTACATGGTTTCCTTGTCCATCAATGGTTCCCGGGGCTGTCTTACAAGCTACTTCGGCTTTGCCGTCACCGTCCAGATCATAGACCATAAATTGAGTATAGTGAGCACCGGCACGGATATTAACTCCCAGATCTATTCTCCATAATTTGGTTCCATTCAGTTTATAACAATCAAGATAAACATTGCCGGTGTAGTTCTGGCTACCATTCTGGCCATTGTCGCATTGATTAGTGGGGTCCCATTTCAGGATAATTTCATATTCACCGTCTCCGTCTACATCACCTACACTTGCGTCTCCTGGGGTGTAGGTATAACTACTGCCCTGAACTGTGCCTCCTTGAGGGCGGTCGAGAGGAATGTTCAGGTATCCTTTTTCCAAAACTAATGCTGCAGCGGTTTCAACTACTTTACCGGCACTCAATGCTTCGACTGTATAGTTTGAATTAACTGATCCTTCAGCATCCAGATAATTGGTACGTGATGAGAGTGGCAGAGTATTTAGTTTTGTACCGTCACGATATATATTAAAAGCAATATCATCGGGATCTGTGGCAAGCCAACGCCAGTTTACCAGCATTCCATCGTTGGTGTAGGTTGCAATGGCTCCCCGGTTCAGACGCTCCGGATCGAGTACTTGCGGCCCACATTCTCTGGCAATCACAATGTATTCGGAAACTTCTTCCGACGGAAGCATTCCCTCTTTTACGGCGATTGCCTTAAGTGTGGTGGTTGTACTCAAAGAGAATCCTTCTGTATATACAGAGGCTGAAGAGGATAGGGCGGAGCCGTCTTTACTGTAATAAATGGTAGCTCCATGGGTGGGACAGCTGATTGTTACATTATTATCGGTGTCATAACTGATAACGGGATTTTCCACTTGTGCGGGCACGGTATATTCACTTTTTGTTGCAGCCAGATAAGAAGCTGCATTTGTGATCAGCGTTTTCGCATCAGGGGTTAATGTTTCAATTGCGGCATAAGAGAGAGGAATGAGTATATAGCCATTTTTTCCGTTACTCTGTTTATGCTCATGTATGGCATTATATCCGTTTGAGGCATTGGTAGCAAGTACTTCATCCGAAGCGATAATCTCTTTAGGAGAGGTATAGCTCTGTACATTATTACTTGTTTTCGCAGTACCGTCAAAGAGAGTGATGGTACCGTCAAAATTGATGCCTTTAAATAGAGAGTGTGTTTTAAATGCATCGGATACTATGATTTGATTCCATCCTGTAGAACCGGCTGTGGGATTTATTGCACTGGCCCAGTTCCAGGACGCACTTCCATAATAAAATGCTTTTAAATTTAACATTGGAACTTTTCCTACCAGATTTGATAGGGCTATACCAAATTTATTTGTACTGGCAACAGACTCAGAAGCAACTACCAGATCGTACTCTTTTAAGCGCTCTTTATAATAAGTGCCCGGGATGGAGTTATAGTTGTTTGCATCAATCGTTGTTACTGTAAACGATTTTACCAATGTCAGATAGACCGGATCTTTGGTAATGGAGTAATTGGAATATTGAGAATCGTAGACGTAGGCGGCATTAGGAAGATTCTGAGAATTTGCAATGAAAGCTACGTAATACAAGCGACTGTCGGCTCCACTTGTGCAAGTTTCCTCTGCCCAGGAGGTGACAGTGATGGTATACCGTTCGGCAGGGATCAAATCAGAGGTCTCAAGCACACCTGCCTCATTGGCATCGCTTCCTCCTAACAGAGTGATATTTGTTCCTGAATTGCCGGAAATAACGGCACGCACATAGCGGGTTGCGGCGCTACCACTTTGAAAGGCTAATTTCAGTCCGGAGATACCAGTGACGGTAAATACAGCTCCTTTATTGTTATTGGCTCCTTTAACATCCAGCCAGTCCGATTCCATAGTGACGGTGCCATCAGTAAGTGCATCGGGAAATGTAGCCGAACGGGATGAATAATAAGCGAAAGTTCCTGATCCTTTTCCATCGAGGCACCAACCTTCATTGTAAGCGGCGGTTAACCCCTCTGAATTGGTGTAAAGGACAAAAGATTCTGTGAACGATTTTACGGCAGCCTGCAGGGATAAAGCGCTGCACAAAAAGAGTAAAGAGAGGAAAAGTCTCCAATAGTTTTTCATAATTGATTGGTTTTTAAAATATCACATCATAAAACTTATCACAAAAGTATTTCATGTAGGGGAAATAGACGGGTATATATTTTCCTATAAAGTGGAAAAATTGGGATTTCTTTAGAGAAAGGTGGATAAAATGATTTATTGAATAGAATAGGGGGGATATATAGATCAGATAATGAAAAAGCCCATCTGGCCGATGCTTTCTACCAGATGAGCTTTTGCTGATGTGTTTTGTGAATAAGATATTATTTGTTACTTATGTCTTCGGGACGTACATAGAGTAGAATGAATTCACTTTTGATATCTATTTTATTGTTGGCTTTGTATAGGTTAAGGTAATCCGTACGTGCCGGATTCATCAGATAGATACGATACAAGTCTTTGCAAAGCTCTTGTTGTTTCATATTCCAGTCGCTGATTTGCTGATAAGGCCATGCTGATACATCTTTACCCAGATAGGATGCAAGAAAATCAGCTGCCTTGTAGAAGTTACGTCCGTCGGCAGAAGTATTGTTGTCGAGGGAAAGTCCCATTTTCTTTCCCATTACAAAGATGTCAAGCATGTGTTGCAAGTTGTATTCTGAATAACCAAAAGCGAGTGTGCGGCGAAGTTCCTGAGGTTGTTTCCCATCCGGTTCAACTTGCTTATAAACACGTTTTTCGGGGAATTCTTTAACGAATCGTTCTGCAGTGGCCTGATCTCCGGCATACATAGCGAAAGCGATTACTTGTGCATCATAGGCTATACTGTGATTGTTTTTGGCATTATGCTCTTCTTTTCCTTGTTCGCTGGTCAATATCCAGTTTAACAGTTCCCCAAACCAGGCTTTGAGTTGTTTGGAGTCGTTACTGGTGAATGCTTGCGATTGTTCCAACAATTGCACTGCATCGAGCATTTCTATAAAGGAATAAGTGTCAATCACTCCAAAACTGCGCCCTTTGTTGTTGTGGCGTCCCGGAATCATTTGGGCATATTCCAGATTAGGGTTCATTCGGGTATCTTTATTAAAGAACCATACACGGATCAGTTCCGTTGCTTTTTGTGCATAACGTTCGTCGTTGCTGAAATACCATGCCAAACTGAGTGTTGTTATTCGGCTGGCAGTACTTCCCAGGCGGTTACGATCCAGTTTGTTCAGTTCAGGATTTGATTCTCCGTCGCGGCTGATGTATGGTAAGCCGTCGGGCTTTGTCGGATCGGGCCAGTAATAACGCGCCTGGCTCATGTAGTCGTGTTTATCTCCACTGGCAGGTGTTTTTTCTTTATCCATGACGGAATAAGGAACTGCATTGAGTAATTTATCAGCTCTTGATTTTAGCTCCTGAAAGATGTCTGAATAAGGTTGCTCCTGTATAGATTGTTTGACGGTTTTGAGATGCTCTGCATCCCAAATAGATTGTGCATGCATACTGCCGGTTGTGAACAATAAAACGACAATAAATGAGGTAACTCTTGCTTTCATAGTGTTTTTGTTTTGAATTTACTAAACTTTTCAAAGCCTGGTATCATTCGGATGGAATTTTATTTTTAGTGTACCGGTGCACTTTTAAATTTTATCTCAAAAGCTTGTACCGGTGTATCTTCGTGATAAAAACACGAAATAATGGTTTAGGAAAAGGAAGGAGAAGCTTTTTTTTAGTATACTTTTTCTATGTGTTGATTGAGTATAAATTTGCCTGTCTGTTTCTACTTCTTTTTTATCTCGAAAAGAAGTAGAAACAGATTGTTTGAAGATGCTTTCTTGTTTAGAAATATCTTAAAAAAGGTTATTGCTCTATTTTCTTGTTTGTGGTTGTAGGACTAATAAGCTTTCCGGCCCCATATTGAATAGTAAGTCTATCATACTTAAATTCGGACGAAAACCATTCCGGGCTTCGAATACCTGGTAATAAGGGTGGGGAATAAATTCCGGGTCCGTCTCCCGGAAATCTTTTTTGGGATGGATGGCTTCTCTGAAATCATACTCATCCGGAGCAAAATCCATTTTATATTCTGTAGTTCGTTTTAGGGCTACTTCAATATCTGTAAGTTGACAAATCAGGTGGCAGAGTTCTTCGTTGAAATCGATTAAAAACTCGTATTTCTTCTCATAGAACGGATGAAAATCATCTTTATAGTATTCAAAAAACGGAGTACTATTGTAGGCCGATTCAATAGCATTCCAATGCATATGGCGCCAGTTCCCATGATCGGAAATACGGATATCCTTCATGGGGCATTTCGGATTTTCCGGTTTTACAGTAGGGATAGAAAGTGCAATATCACCATCCGGACCGGCAATAGTACAACGATTACGATAGGTCTGCTTCATATAGTGGTCATGCTGCTCGATAAAAACTTTATCATAGGTAACCAATTTACTATAGTATTCTACGGGAGCCAGATAGGCTGAAGAGAGAAAAACAGTTTTCATTTGTAATTCATCATTAAATATTCATCATTTATTCTCATCGTACAGGTTGAAAGAAGCGATTCCACCTGTAACCTTCAAACAGATTTGTATTGCTCTCTTTGGAGAACCAGATAAGAGAGGCTTTTCCGATAATATGATCTTGTGGTACAAGTCCGAAAAGGCGTGAATCGGATAAATTAACAGAATTATTGGATACCATCCAATAATAATCCTTACTGAAATAACAGTGTTGTACAGGGTGTCCGTCTACATACAATGTATCATGTTTGATTTCTGCATGTTTACCCTCATGCAATACAAGTGTGTTACGGAGTAGTGTCCTGTTCCAGGGGTATACCCGGACGGCCATCCCTTTCCGGGGGATTATCAGCGGGTTAACTACTTGTTTTTCTCGGTCTGACTCAAGTGGCTGTATCCAGTTTGATCCGTTCATGGCCTGTTCCAGTAGGTAATATTCGTAACGGCTGAAACTTCGTACGTTATTGACGGAATCCTGTCCCATCAGTTCATTGGGAGTTATGGATAAAATACTCAGGAGCGAATCAAGTTGTTCTTCTCTGGTTTTCGGGTAGGTATACAACCTTTTACGGTCAGGTCCTGCTACGCTTTGGGAGGATACTATCGTAAATAGTGAATCAATCAATAAGGTATCTCCTGGTACACCTGCACAACGGCTTATAAATACCTCCCGCCTGTCTATAACGGGCTGTGTTGTACTCGCAGGATTATTGAATACAACAATATCCTCTTTTTCCACTTTTCGTTCTCTCCATCTGTGATAAGAAAAAAGAGACATCAGTGGCAGGCGAAGTCCATAACTCCATTTGTTTACTAATATACGTTCACCGCGGAAGAGAGAATTTTCCATACCTGCCGAAGGGATAAGGCATGAGGTAAAAACAAAGCTGCGGAGCAATAATACGATGATTATTGCTCCGGCTAATGCTATTATCCATTTTAGATTTCTCTTCATGGCATTTTAGTTCTTTAGTTTTTCAGTTTTTTAGTTCTTTAGTTTCAATTTATGATAACTACTGAGAACCGACCAACTCACAAACTCATCAACTCATAAACTTATCGACTCGCAAACTTACAAACTTACCAACTCACAAACTCACACTCATTTCACCCATTTAAAGATACGGTTCCAGCGGATCTTTCCGTTAAACCACCCCCGGTCTTTATCGAGAGATAACCATACTACAATTGGCTTACCTACTACATGATCTTCGGGTACAAAACCCCAATAACGGGAATCCTGTGAATTATGGCGGTTATCACCCATCATCCAGTAGTAATCCATCTGGAAGGTATATTTGTCTGTTTTTTGTCCGTTAATGTAGATACCATCGTCTTTCACTTCCAGCTTGTTACCTTCGTACGCAACAATACATCTCTCATAAATAGGAAGATTGTCCATCGTCAGTGTGATGGTAGAACCTTTGGCTGGTATCCATATAGGACCATAATTGTCTACTGTCCAGTCTGTATACAAGTTTAGTGGATAGAGATCGTGTGAGGGTCTCTCTGTTGAGATTGGTTCTATCGAAGTAACAAGGTCTTTGCGTGCAAGCAATGTGTTGCGTGCTTTTTGGGTAAGTGGCAAGTAGAAAACAGTTGCTCCCGGTTGGTAGTATTCTGTATCTTCGTTGCTTAATCCCAACTCATCATGGAGGAATTCGTTGGGTATCATCTTACCGGTGGCATGTACGGTATAGAGGAACTGAAGGTTTTCCGGTTCTTCCTGTGCTTTACCGTCGATGTATATGATGCGGTCTTTTATCTGAAGAGTATCTCCCGGAAGTCCGACACAACGTTTTACATAGTTTTCGCGGCGGTCTACCGGCCGATAGATTATGTTACCGAATTTTTCAGGGTGTGCAAACACGTATTTTCTACCGGCATCCCGATAAAGGTCATATACGATCCGTTGTTGTTTACGATTCAGACTATCCATGTTGATCGGATTGGAAAAAGTCCCTTTTCCTTCCCGATAAATGATGTTATCGTAGAAGTCAGTTTGTTGATAGGTGACAGCTACGGTATCTCCTGCCGGGAAGTTGAATACTACAATATCGTTCATTTTCACTTTACCAAATCCCGGAACACGTTTATATTTCCATTGTGGCCACTCGATATACGATTTAGTGTTTACAAGAGGCAATGTATGCTGCGCCAACGGCATAGAGAGGGGGGTATTGGGAACACGAGGGCCATAGCTCATTTTACTTACATATAGAAAATCACCTACTAACAGAGATTTCTCTAAAGAAGAAGAAGGTATCTGATAGTTTTGAAATACATATATGTTCACGAAGTATACAGCTACCAATGCAAAAACAATGGCATCCACCCAACTCATGACATTACGTACTGTAGAGTTTTTCGATTTCTTCCAGAATGACCAGGGGACTTTCTTCGTGATATAAATGTCGAAGATAAAAGGAACTACGATGAGTCCCCACCAGCTTTTCACCCATACTAAAAAAGCCAGGTAGAGGAGGATAACGATGGCACATTTAATCCATTGTGCGCGCGTTGCTTTTTCCATGATATAATTTATTTATAATTATTCTTTCAAAAACGGAAACAAGTCACTCATGCCTAAATACCCTTGTTTATCCATAGTATATTCGGCAGCTAATATAGCACCTAAGGCAAATCCACCACGGTTTTTGGCATCGTGTGTAATGGAGATACTGTCAACTGCCGAATCGTAACGAATGGTGTGAATGCCGAAAACCTCTCCTTCACGAATGGAGTGAATAGGTAATTCGTTGGCTGTGACAGCCACTTCTTTTACCCAATGGTCTTTACGGTCCAGATTTTCAAGGATACCTTCGGCCAGTGTGATAGCAGTACCACTTGGTGCGTCGAGTTTATGTATATGATGTGTTTCGCTCATGGTCACATCATATATTGGGAACTGATTCATTATCTTTGCCAGGTATTTGTTGACAGCAGAGAAAATAACGACTCCCAGACTGAAATTAGAAGACCAGAAAAGTGTTTTCCCTTCTTTCTCGCAAAGGTTTTTTATTTCGTCACCATGTTCTGCCATCCATCCGGTACTACCCGAAACGAGCTTTACGCCGGCGTTGAATGTCTTGATATAGTTGTTGTATGCCACTGTCGGATTGGTGAATTCAATAGCCACGTCCGCAGAGCGGAATGCTTCAGATTCAAAATCATCCTGATTGTCGACGTCGATAATGCAGACTATCTGATGTCCGCGGCTAAGGGCAACTTTTTCCAGTTCTTTGCCCATCTTTCCATAACCGATTAATGCTATTTTCATTGTTTTACTGACTTATATTCAAAATAATAGTCGCAAAGATAAGATTTTTATTACATTTGTCGAACACATTAACGTCTTGTTAACATGGAACAACTCTTGCACTATGTCTGGAAACATAAAATATTCCCTCTTACTCCATTGCAAACAACCTCAGGATTGCCGGTAGAAGTCATTGATACCGGTTTGCAAAATACGCATGCCGGTCCCGATTTTTTTAATGCCAAACTAAAGATAGACGGCACTCTTTGGGTAGGTAATGTAGAAATACACACAACTTCTTCTGATTGGTATCGTCATGGACACGATCATGATAAAGCTTATGATTCGGTCATTTTACATGTTGTTGAACAAGCTGATTGTGAGGTTTTTTGTTCCAATGGCGGGCAGGTTTCCCAGTTGTTACTTGTGTGTCCGGAACATGTAAAGCAACATTATGAAGAACTTCATGCAAGTGATATTTATCCTCCCTGTTATTCTGTTTTGTCCGCTTTACCTAAACTGACGATTCACTCTTGGCTTAGTGCATTACAGACAGAACGTTTTCAGCAAAAGGCTGATGTGATTGCCAAACGGTTGCACTCTTGTAATAATAATTGGGAAGATGCTTTTTTTATTACCCTGGCCCGTAATTTTGGTTTTGGTCTGAATGGAGATGCTTTTGAAACATGGGCCAACCTGATCCCTTTTCGGGCAGTAGATAAGCATCGGGATGATTTGACACAGATAGAAGCTTTCTTCTTTGGGCAGGCAGGCTTGCTGGAGGAAGATGCTACAGATGATTATCAGGCCCGGATGCAGAATGAGTTCCGTTATTTACAACATAAATTTGAACTGTCTGCTGTAATGGATAATGCTTTATGGCGTTTTTTGCGAATTCGTCCAGGTAATTTCCCGCATGTTCGTCTGGCGCAGTTAGCAGCTCTTTACCAAGAGGAACGTTCATTGTTTTCGCGTGTGATGGAGGCTAAGACATTAAAAGAGATCAGGCAGATATTGATAGCAAAGACTTCTCCTTATTGGGAAAGTCATTTTATTTTTGGTAAATCCTCTCCCCAAAAAGAAAAGGGAATTGGTGCAGGCGCACAAAATCTGTTAGTTATCAATACTGTTGTTCCTTTTCTTTATGCTTACGGGTTGCATAAAGCGGATGAACGTTTGTGTGATCGTGCTACTGATTTTCTGGAAGAGCTGAAGGCAGAAAATAATTATGTGACTCGTTTGTGGAGTGGGGCAGGACTGCCTGTACATACAGCTGCCGATAGTCAGGCTTTACTGCAACTTCAAAAAGAGTATTGCGATAAAAAGAAGTGTCTTTATTGCCGTTTTGGTTATGAGTATTTGCGAAAGAAATAAAAACTAAAACTAACCGATTATCAGGTAACTAAAATATTTTTCCTCTTTTACTCAACGCATTCAAACTTCTTTTATCTTTGTCGAAAAACGAAGATAAGCTGCACCTTGGCATAAAAAATGAATAAGTTCATTTTATTCTGCTCTCGGTTTGCATTATCTTTGCAGCCAATTTAAATGCAGTTAATTATGAAAACAAAAAGAGTTGTGTCTTACCTGTTGGTAGCTGTTCTGTTAGCAGGTGTTTGCTGTGTGTCCTGTGGCAATATGTCCAAAAGAAAAGCAGAGGCTCTTGCTGCCAATGTAGACGGGGAGGATTTCCCTGCTTTTTTAGAAAAGTTCACTTCCAGTGCAGCTTATCAGTATACACGTATTAAGTTTCCGCTGAAAACTCCTATTACTTTGATGACTGATGATGGAAATAGTGAGAAAACTTTTCCTTTCACCCAAGAGAAATGGCCATTGTTGGATAGTGAGGTATTGAAAGAAGAACGTATTAGCCAGGAAGAAGGCGGTGTGTATGTTTCAAAATATACGCTTAATGAACCTGCTCACAAAGTTTTTGAAGCCGGGTATGAGGAATCTGAAATAGATCTTCGTGTGGAATTTGAATTGATTGAAGGAAAATGGTATGTGACCGATTGCTATACCGGTTGGTATGGGTTTGACCTTCCGATTGGTGAACTTAAAGAAACAATACTTCAGGTTCAGGAAGATAATAAAGCATTTAAAGAATTGCACCCTTGACAGAAAAACTTGAACCGAGGGTGATTGACTTGAAAAATAAGATGCCAAAAACGGATAAATAATACTTTGTGTTACTCTGTAGTGAAATAGATTCGCACCTCTACAAGAAGTTCTTCTATCCACGGAGTCGTGAATAATTATTGTATTATTCTGTACGATTTAAGCCCCTCTTTTTCCGAAAAGAGGGGTTTCTTTGTATCCGGTAGTAATCTTCAAAACTAATACATAAATAAATGAAACGAATTCTTATCCGTAGCACTGCTTTATTTACTTTTCTCTGGTTGGTAACAGCCTGTCTGCCTTCCGGAAAAAATAATACCTCTTTAACTGAAAATTGGATTGCAGAGGATGAATCTGCCGCCATGCAATTATCATTGGTGTCGGATACTTTGGACATTGTTGTACCTGCAGGTCTCACTTTATGGTATAATGAGCCATTGACCGGTGAGTATGAAATAAGTTATCACATAGCTATGTTAATGGAAGACGGAAAGCAGGATCGGCTGAGTGACCTGAACTGTTTCTGGGCTGCCAATGATCCGCAGTATCCTGATGATATTTTTGCTCGCAGTGAGTGGAGAAACGGAGTTTTCAAAAATTATAATACATTGAATCTATTCTATGTGGGCTATGGTGGTAATGAAAACACAACCACCCGTTTTCGTCGCTACTATGCTGAATTTTATGGAGTCGATGATGCCCGTGTAAAACCCTTAATTGCTGAATATACTGATCCTGCCCATCTTCTGGTAGCAGGAAAGTGGTATCACATTGTGATTCGCGTAGAGAAAAAACAAACCACGTATACAGTGAATGGTGAGGAACTTTTTCGCGCTTCTTTAAAACCGGGAGAGGGGGATGGATATTTTGGCCTCCGTTTGCTCCAGAATCATGTCCTGATGACCGGATTTCAAATCAAACAAATGTGATAACCACACAATTAATACTCTAAATGATGAAACAATCTTTTATGAAATTGGGAGCTGTATTTTTTCTCTCTCTTTTTGGCTCTGTTACCTTATTGGCACAATTGGTGAAGAATGATCGTATGTTTTCTTTTGAGGAGTCGCAAGTTCCTGCTTGTATCAGTAGCGAATCTTCAAAATTATCCATTTCACCGGAACATTATAAAGATGGTACGCATTCATTACTATGGACTTTTCAACCGAATGCAACACTTTCTTTGAAAAAAGATCTGAAGTTTGAGAAAAAAGATCCTACCGGGAAAGATCTCTATCTTTCGGCTTTTATTGTATGGATATATAATGAGCGGCCACAAGATAAAAAAATAGAATTTGAATTTCTGAAAGATGGAAAGGTTTGTACGTCATTTCCTTTTGGGATTAACTTCAAAGGTTGGCGTGCTGCCTGGGTATGTTATGAACGTGATATGCAGGGTGCCCCTGAAGAGGGTATGAACGAACTTCGTATGGTTGCGCCGGACGTAGAAGGCCAGCTTTTTATCGATCATCTTATTACAGCAATCAAAGTAGATGCCCGCCAGCAGACAGCAGATTTACAGGTGCCTTTTGTGAATGCCGAAACTACGAATCATTGGCTTGTTGTCTATAAACATTCGCTATTCAAACCGGATATTGAGCTTACTCCGGTTAGTGAAAAACAAAGACGGGATATGCAATTGATAGAGAAACGTTTCCGTGATATGGTATATACATCTTCCATGTTATCGCAGAAAGAGATTGAAATGATCCGTAAAAAATATGATTTTTATAATATCTCTTATAAAGATGGAAAAGTGACGGGTGTACCTATCTTTATGGTACGTGCTTCTGAAGCTTATGAGCGTATGTTTCCCGATTGGGACAAAGATATGCTTACCAAACAGGGTGTGGAAATGAGAGCTTATTTTGACTTGATGAAACGGATTGCCGTAGCTTATAACAATGCTTCGGATGATTCTGTCAGAGCGGAGATGAAAGATAAGTTTCTTGCCATGTATGATCATATTACCGATCAGGGAGTAGCATTTGGCAGTTGCTGGGGGAATATACATCATTATGGTTATAGTGTGCGTGGTTTATATCTGGCCTATTTCCTGATGAAAGATGTGCTTCGTGAGGCAGGGAAATTAAATGAGGCTGAGCGCACACTACGTTGGTATGCCATAACCAATGAAGTCTATCCGAAACCAGAAGTTGATGGTATTGATATGGACTCTTTCAATACGCAAACAACAGGACGTATTGCAAGTATTTTGATGATGGAAGATACGCCGGAAAAACTTCAGTATCTGAAATCTTTTTCAAGGTGGATTGATTATGGCTGTCGTCCGGCTTTGGGGTTAGCCGGAGCTTTCAAGAAGGATGGAGGAGCTTTTCATCACCGGAATAATTATCCTGCTTATGCTGTTGGAGGTTTGGAAGGAGCTTCAAATATGATCTACCTATTCAATCATACTGATTTTGCTGTATCTGAGCTGGCTCACCAGACAGTGAAGAAAGTATTACTTACGATGCGTTTCTACTGTAATAAACTCAATTTCCCACTATCTATGTCCGGACGTCATCCGGATGGAAAGGGAAAACTTATTCCGATGCAATATGCAGTGATGGCTCTTGCCGGTACGCCCGATGGAAAGGCTGATTTTGATGCTGATATGGCAGCAGCTTATCTTCGCTTGGTAGCCGGTACATCTTCTACAGGAGAAGATCCGGAATATATGCCTCAATTTAGCAATGAGGAAGAGAGGCGTATGGCTAAAATTTTGTCTGATAAAGGTTTCCGACCGGAACCGGATCCGCAAGGAAACCTTGCTATGGGATATGGCTGCGTATCTGTTCAGCGTCGTAGTAACTGGGCTGCAGTAGTCCGTGGGCATTCGCGTTACCTTTGGGCAGCCGAACATTATCTTGGCGCTAATCTTTACGGACGTTATCTGGCTCATGGAAGTATGCAGATACTGACTGCTGCTCCGGGGGTGGTTGTGACTCCAGATACAAGCGGTTGGCAGGAAGCCGGATTCGACTGGAACCGGATTCCCGGTGTGACTTCTATTCATCTGCCATTTGATGATTTACAGGCTAAAGTTTACAATGTTGATACCTTTTCTGGTATGGAAGAGATGCTTTATTCGGATGAAGCATTTGCCGGTGGCTTGTCTCAACAACATCAGAATGGAAATTTTGGAATGAAACTGCATGAACACGATAAATACAATGGTTCCCATCGTGCGCGTAAATCTTTTCATTTCTTTGACGGAGTGATTGTCTGCCTCGGATCAGACATTGAGAATACGAATGGTGAATATCCTACGGAAACTACCATTTTTCAGCTTGCTGTGACAGATTCGGCAGGGCATGCCTATTGGAAGACATATCAGGGGGATGGTAAAGTCTGGATAGATCATATTGGTACGGGGTATTATGTACCTGTTGCTGCTAAATTTGAGAAGAAATTTCCACAGTATTCACGTGCACAAAAAGTGAATAAAGAGACAAAAGGAGATTGGGTATCTCTGGTTATAGATCATGGAAAGTCGCCCAAAGGAGCTTCTTATGAATATGCTGTTTTTCCCCAGACCGTTGTACCCGTTATGAAGCAGTTTGCAAAGAAACCTTCGTATAAAGTATTGCAAAAGGATCGTAATGCACATATTGTACGTGATCTGAAAAGTAATACCACTTCGTATGTGCTCTTTGAAACTCCTTCTGCCGATCTGCCCAAAGGATTGTTGATGAAAGCAGATACTTCCTGTTTAGTAATGGTACATGAAGAAAAAGGAAAAGCTCTGCTTACGGTAGCTCAGCCCGATCTTGCCTTTTATCGTGGTCCGAGTGATGAAGCTTTTGATGAAAATGGTAAACGTATAGAGCGTAGCATCTATTCCCGTCCCTGGATTAATAATGATAGTGGAGAGATTCCAGTGACGGTTACATTAAAAGGATGTTGGACTGTGAAAGAAACGCCTGCCTGTCAGGTTGTATCTTCAGATAAGAATTCTACGGTGATTCGTTTCATCTGTAAAGACGGTATGAGTCAAGATACCGAACTGATTCCTTTTAAAAACTGATGTTTAATGAGGCTGTGCCAATAGTAAAACTTACTATTGTTAAAACGCAGATTAACGCTAATTTACGCAAAGATTCAATTGAATCTGCGTTAATTTGCGTAAATCTGCGTTTCTACGGTTATCTGTTGATAGTTGTCTCAGGCTTTTGATACAGTCTCATCTTCTGATAGAAAAGATATAGTCTTATTTCTTAGCCAGAAACTTTTTGGTTAACCATTTTCTTACAGGTTCATCATATAGCTTCAGGCAAAGATAAGCCAGTACAATACTCAATGCGTAAACACACAAAGCAACTTGCCAGGTTTCACCCAAAGTATAGAGCTGATTTTTAATCAACCACGCATAGAATAAGTACATAATAGGATAATGTACCACATAGACAGGATAAGATATATCTCCCAAAAACTTGCATATCACGGTTGACTTCTTATCAGTTGTGGTTCCCGATGCTCCCAGCCAGACAAGAATAGGGAAAGCTACAATAACACAAAATACTTCATAAGCACCATTTACGCAAAACGGCTTCGCACCTTCCAGATAAGGCACTGCGAACAAAGCAATCATAATAATTGTGCATATCCAGAAGGCACCTCTCAACTTTACAGGTTTGAAGTTACGCGACAAAAGCATACCCATGGAGAAAGGGAAAAGCATTCTCAATGTCCCGCCGATGAAGTTTACACCGTCCAATGTCCAGCCCACTCCTATATTTCCATAGCCAGATATATCAAGTACCGCGAATAATGTCAATGCAACTCCCAACACTGCTACAAGTACAGCTAATGCCTTATTAGACAAGCGGCGAATAAACAAGGCATAAAGAATATTTCCTATATACTCAAAGAACAGCGACCAGCAAGGTCCGTTCAAAGGAAACATTTCACCGTTGCCACGAACTTCATAGCCCACCCCCGGCATCGCAGGAATAAAGAACATCGTACAGAGAAGAGACAGCATCACCATTGATATGGCAATATGTGTTCCATCCCATTGCACGCACCCTTGGAGATAGAATGTAACAGCGCCTAAAACGGCACCCATGATTACCATAGGATGAAGACGTATCAAACGACGTTTAAAGAAATTTTTCATAGTAAGACCTTTCCCCCAGCGGTCATCATAAGCATAACCGATAACAAACCCCGAAAGGATAAAGAAAAAGTCTACGGCTAAGTATCCGTGATTGAGGGTGTCAATAGTACCATTACTGGCAAAAGCGTAGCCTTCGAATATATGATACAATATGACTACAAGAGCCGCAACGCCTCTCAGCCCGTCAAGGAGTTCGTAGTGAGGTTTAGAGTCTGCAAATGCAGAAGCAGAGATGTTTTTCATGTTAAATCTATAATTCAAATTATTATTAGTAGTAGTGTTATTGACGACGCGCCAAAGTTACGGAACTTATACATCTAAAAAGTTGTCCTACGACAAAATCTTACCGGACAGGAAAATTATTTGTGTGCTCTAAGGCAGCTGAGTGTTGGAAGTGTTATGCCTAGATAAGATGCAATATACCCTAATTTTACCCGCTGGCATACTTGAGGGAACTGCTGCTTAAACTCTTCGTACCTTTCTTTAGCCGAGAGTGTCAGGCGATCTTTGTGTGAACGGTGCAAGCGCCTGTATTCGTTTTGATGAATAATTCTTCCCCAATTGGCCAGTTCGATATTGTTTTGAAATAGCCGGAGCAAGTCGGTGAGTGATATCTTATACGCAACAACTTCTTCAAGCGTTTCCACAAACTCCTCACTTATCTTATTATAATACAACTCATCCATACTGAAAACAATACTTCCTTCGTATGCAAAGGAGGTTGTTATTTCTTCTCCGTTTACCAGCCAGAAAGAGCGAGTCATTCCTTTTTCAATGAAATAAGCCGATTTACAAAATTTATTTGCCTCTATCAATTTATACTTCTTGGGGAAATGGCAGATTGTTACATTTTCCTTTAAAATTTGTAAGGTATCATCAGAGAGCGGATACAGAGAGTTTATCTTGTTTATTACATTTGTCATAAAGTTGATGCTTGATTTTTTTTCATTAGCTACAAAGATAATGCAAACCGAGAGTAGAATAAAATGAGCTTGTTCATTTTTTAAGCCAAGGTGCTGTTTATCTTCGCTTTTTGGCAAAAATAGGAAAAACAATTCTGTCCTCCAATATAATCATATGGTTTATACCGATATCCTCTTTTATATCGCTAAGATTCTGAGAAACAATTGTATGATTCTTTATTAAAAATCAGCATGTAACTTTATTAGTCGGCTAAAGTCCTATTCATTCTGGTTTAGAGCAACCCTATTGCTGCATTATATTTTGCCAGGCTTGTACTTTTGTGTATTGCTTTCCATGCTTTACGACCAATTTGTGGCTCAAGATATTCCCAGAAAGTTTTTATTTTGTTGAGTAATTGATCTTCGCCGCCTTCAAGCCGTTCTTCATAACGGGCAAATACGATCTTGTGCATTTGGTATAGTTTCTCTTTCATATCCTCGGTGGAAAGGGACTTTTTCTCTTTATATTCGATGGCTAAAGCCGGATTCATCAGTAACCCTCTTCCAATCATGATTCCGGATAGAGTGGGGAAGCTATCGTGAATACGTTCTATATCTTCAATATTACTTATATCTCCATTATAAATCAAAGGGTGGCGACAAATTTCTGCAAAGGCGGCAAATCCTTTCGGATCGACATCTCCTTTATATTGCTGCTTTCCCAATCGTGGATGCATGGTGATATGTTTTAATGGATATACATTCAATATGGGGGCTAACTTCAGACACTCTTCAGCATTTTCCCATCCCAGACGCATTTTCACAGAGAAACTTATTTCCGGATATCTTTGGGTAATTTCTAATAGTTTCTCTACTTCTTCGGGAAAAGGAAGGATACCGGAGCCGTTGTGACGTTTGGCTAACATAGGAAACGGACACCCCATATTTATATCTACTTCCTTATATCCTTTTTCGGTGAAAAGGGATAAAATGGTCTCAACTTTTTCTTCCTCATGTCCGATAAGTTGGGGTATCAGGTGGGGGACTTCGTTAGTTCCCGGTTCTATATCCCGAACATCCCTATTCCGGAACGTTCCTTTGTCGAGCCGGATAAAAGGGGTATAATAAGTATCTATTCCACCAAAGATTGCGGAATGCGTGTTACGATAGATCGCGTCGGTATATCCTTGTAACGGGGCAAAATGAATTGGAAGTGTTGCTGGCATACAATATTTTTTAGGAAGCAAAAGTAAGGGTAATATTTCTCATTGTCAACTATAAAATGAAAAAGCCTCATTCTTTGTTTTGGGGAAGAATGAGGCTTAGAGATATAAAATTGATTAAGGTAGAAAAATCGTTATATCGTATTTATTTAAATACCTGTTTCATTGGCCGTCCGATCCATACCTGAGGCTGTTCGAGTTTAAAGATATAAGCAATGGTAGAGGCTACATCAAATTGCATCATACTCTCTGTGAAGTTATAGCCTTTTTTTATATTCTTACCGGAGATGATAAAAGGAGTTTGCATTTCTTCCATTGTTTTACCGCCGTGTCCTTTATTGATACCCCCATGGTCAGCAGTTAAGATAAAGATCGTTTCGTCCCAAATACCAGCTTCTTTTACGGCATTTAGTATTTCGCTTATATATCCATCCAATTCTTCTAATTTTTGATAATATGTTTCTGTATCATGTCCACTTTGATGTCCTACATGATCAGGCTCATCAAAGAAAATGCCTACGAAAGCTGGTTTCTTTTCTTTTATATATGCACAAGAATGGGTTGCAACAGCTTTATCAGCCTTTCCTGAAGGATCATCTTCGGCTTTTACATGCATTTCTTTACTCATAGCCTTCATTTCTGCCAGATACTCTAATCCGTTCCATTGACAAAAGAATCCGATTTCAGCTTGAGGGTTAGCATCTCTGAATAACCCCCAGATGCTGGGGAAAATGCCATAATGGCTAAGTACACGAGAGGGTAATTCCGGCGTTTTCGATCCCCATTCTGTGTATCCGTGTAATTCTGGACCTGCACCCATAAACATAGAAGCCCAGTTTACAGCGCTTGAAGATGGTAGTACAGATCGCTTTTCCAGGGTGTATGATCCATCTTTCATTAATTGTTTTACAGTGGGCATATTAGCTTTTTCCATACTGTAAGCACCCCAACCGTCTAATCCAATAAATACTACGTGTTTAGCTTTCCATTTAGCGCCGAATGAAGGTGTACATGATAGCAGTAAAGCAAGGCAAAAGATAAGCTTAAAGAATTTGTTATTCATGATTATTTAAAATTAGATTAAGAGTAATTCTGTTCACAAAGATAATCGGTCCATTCCATAACTTTCTGCCTATAAAAGAGCTATTTATTACAAAATAGTACATGATATAGTCTATTTTTAGCTCTTTAATTATAAAAAATAGAATTGTACAATATTGGAGTATTGATGAACAAAAATGTGTATCAGGTAAAATCCTTATTCATACTTTTGTGCAGATAAAATACAAGCCTAATAGTAACTTTAAACAAAAAAACTATCGCTTATGAAAAATGTGATTATTACTTCAGTCTTAGCTCTAATGCTTGCAACAGGTGCAAATGCGAAAAACATTTATGTTAGCCCGGATGGTTCTGCATCTAATAATGGTGAGTCCTGGAATTCTCCGATTAGTGATCTCGGTACAGCTTATTCAAAAGCATCCAAAGGCGATGTTATCTATATGGCAGGTGGTACTTATATGACTACTACTACTATTAATATGGTAGAAGGAGTACATGTATATGGTGGATTTGCCAAAGGTGAAACATCTATAGAAAATCGTGTACGTCCCAATGCTGCTACAGAGCCTTGGAAGTTTACGAACGAAACTATAATTACCAGTGGAAATCAAACTTTCCGTCTGGTAGACCGTGTGGATAAAGATAATTTTTGGGATAATACTATTGTAGATGGTATTACTTTCAAAAACAATGTTTCAACAGACGGTCGTGTTCTCTATCTTAGAAACTCTGTAACTCTTCAAAATTGTCAGATTTTAGATAATGCTTGTACTAATACAGTGGTTTATGGCGAAGAAAATACAATAGTTCGTGACTGCTATTTTTCTGGCAATAATACCAGTAATCCTGAAAAAGAGGCAGTAACTCTTCAGCTGCGTGGATGTCACTCAGAGTATTTCCCAGGTAATCAGTTATACGATTGTGTTTTTGAAGGTAATAAAGTACCCAGTTTATCTATTTATAATACAGCAGAGCAAGTTAGTGATCAAGACGGTACATTGGTAACAAATTGTATTTTTAGAAATAATGTATCTTCTTGTATCCAGATTAATAATCAGTGGGCTAAACGTTATTTGAAAATTACTCACTGTTTGTTTGAGGGAAATACTTCTAGTAATATAGGCACTGTTCTTTCTGGTAATTCAGAAGTATATTATGATTTTGCCTTCAATATTATTCGTAATAACACAAATGCTACTCCTGCTGGTGAATCCTGGAGAAATGCAATCATTGCTACAAAAAAGAATGCACAATTTGAGAACTGTTTAATTGTAAATAATTCTTCGGAAAATCTCTTGATTGATTTGCAGGGTAGTACAATCTACAATAATACAATTGCTAATAATAAAGGTACTGTATATGTAGGTGAGAGTTATGCAACAGTGATGAATTCAATTATGGTGAATAATCAGGCAACTCATAATAACAAAGCAGTTTATGCAATTGATAACTCAGCAGTGCGGTTTTGTGCTTCTGATATAGAGATTACTAACAGTTCTACAGATAGTAACACCCCTGCTTTCTTTGAAGATAATATTATAGAAGCTGCTCCGTTTGTTAAGTCTACTACTTTTGTTGGATCTACTACGGATGCCGCTAATATTCAGGCCATAAAAGATGCAGATTTTTCTTTGACCAGCAACTCTGCATGCGTGAATACAGGTTCTGTTGACTTTATAGATGAGTTTTTTATGACTCAGGAATGGATTGATGAATTCATGAACAAAGATATAGCAGGTAATGAACGTATTGTAGATGGTAAAATCAATATGGGTGCTTATCAAGGAGGAAAAGGCACAGGTATTAACAATACCAGCATTGAAGAAGGCATGAATTGTAATGTAATTGTTGATGGAGGTATGATTTATATATCATCTGAAAAAGACGGTTATGTAACTCTATATAATGTAAATGGAGCAATGGTTGCATCTACAGAAATTGTAGGTGGCAATGCTTCTATCCCAGCAGCTCAGAAGGGGCTCTGTTTGGTTAAAGTTATAACAGGTAATCAAGTTAAAACTTTTAAAGTAGTTATTAAGTAATAACTGATACTATACGAAGGACGGTGTTACACCGTTCTTCGTATCTTCCTTTTTTAATAATTTAAAATTATAACACTATGAAGAAAGTCATTTTATTGTCAGTGAAATTCGTCTGCTTTTTCATTGTCAGTTTTTTATTGACACAAACGACTCTTGCACAATCGGTCTCCTCTATTATGGGTAAGGTCCTCGACAGCACTGGAGAAAGCGTAATCGGGGCATCGGTTTTAGTGAAAGGTACTACAAGCGGTACAATAACCGATATTGATGGAAATTTTAAACTGGATAATGTTCCTTCTAATGCTACGTTGGTAGTCTCATATATCGGTTATCAGACACAGGAAATTCCCGTTGCAGGAAAGAAGAATTTTACTGTCAAACTTGCTGATGATACACAAACTTTGGATGAAGTTGTTGTTGTCGGATATGGTGTACAGCGAAAGTCTGACCTTACAGGTTCTGTTGCTTCTGTAAAAGGAAGCGATGTGATCAAGAGTGCACCTGCGGCAGATATCACTTCTTCTCTTCAAGGACGTTTGGCTGGTGTAAGTATCGTATCCTCTTCTGGACAGCCAGGTTCTTCTTCTACTATTCGTGTGCGTGGTATGAACTCTATACAAGCTGATAGTGGTCCGTTGGTAGTTATTGATGGTTTTATTGGTGGCTCGCTTAGTTCATTAAATCCTTCGGATATTGCATCTATTGAAGTGTTGAAAGATGCTTCTGCTACTGCTATATATGGTTCTCGTGGTGCGAATGGTGTAATATTAGTAACCACTCGTAATCCGGAAGCAGGTAAAGTAAGAGTAGAATACAGTGGTTATGTAAATTTTAAAACTCCTTATAATCTTCCGGATGTAATGGAACCAGGTGATTTTGCAAGATTAGCAAATGAATATGGAGCAGCGCTTAGACCGGCTAATGAGGATGGTACCCCATATCGTTTTTATTCAGACGAGCAAATCAAAGCTTTTGATAGAGGTGAAAATGTATATGATTATGTAGGAAATATTTTCCGTGATGTTGCTATAGAGAACAATCATGAACTTTCAATTTCCGGTGGTAGTGAAAAAACTAAATTTTTATTCTCAGGAAGTTACAATAATAATCAAGGTACTGCTAAGAGTTCAAGTGCAGACACTTATAATTATCGTTTAAAGGTTGATACAGAGATCAAACCCTGGCTAAAATTTGGTGCTAATCTTTGGGGTAATTATTCTAAGAGCCAAGGGCCTCGTTTTAGTCAGTATCGTGGAGTTTTGATAGAATCTTTGATTTTTCCGAATACCATTTTACCCAAAGATGAAAACGGAAAATACAATAACGCAAATCTGACTGGCCCTCAGTATAATCCGATGGGACATATTTGGGAGATAGATAGTAATGGATATAGATATACTTCTCGTATTCAGGGTTATGCTGATGTTACTATTCTTAAAGGTCTGACTTTTAGAATGACGCAAGGATTTACTTTTGGAGATTATGTGGCTCGGTCAACTTATGGTAGAGATAGTTATACTACAGTGATGGCTAATGGGGATAAGACAAGTGCTACGGCTACAAGTACGCAGAATTATAGTTGGACAAATCAGAATATACTATCCTATGTGAAAGAGTTCAATAGAAACCATAGAATTAATGCCACAGCTGTATTTGAACAAATGTATTCGGATGACTTTATTCATAAGACAGAGGCTAAAGGAGGATTGGTATCGACTGTTATTGGTGCAAATAATACCGCTTTGGGTGATATAATGTATGCTTCTGGCGATAGAACTAAAACAACAATGATGTCTTGGATGGGACGTGTAAACTATGTGTTTATGGATCGTTATATGTTAACGGCCTCTTGGCGTTATGACGGTTCTTCCCGATTGAATAAAGATAATAGATGGGAACAATTTCCTTCTGTTGCTTTGGCATGGAATGCAAAACAGGAAAGTTTCTTACGAAATGTGGACTTTTTAAGTCAATTGAAATTACGTTTGGGATATGGTGAAACAGGTAATCAGGCTGTAGCAGCTTATTCAGAATATACCAAACTGAAAGCTACAAGAAATGATCAGAATCATTTGGCTTTATCTACTGAGCGTATTGGAACCCCTAATCTAAGATGGGAAAGAACGCAACAATGGAATGGTGGTATCGATTTTGGTGCATTTAATAACCGTTTGACTGTTTCATTAGATGTTTATCATAAGTTGAGTAAAGATGTACTCTTAGAGGTAGATGCTCCGCATTATACAGGTTTCTCAAGCCGACTGGAGAATGCTGCCCATATTTTGAATAAAGGCTTTGAAATAACTATTGGGGCAGATCCAGTTGCTACCAGAGATTTTAATTGGAATACCAATATCACTTTGTCTCATAATAAAGGTACTATTGAAGAACTGTATAGCGACAAATCTTATATGGTTATTAGTGGAAATTATGAAAATAGATACTTCCGTAATGTAAAGGGGCAAAAACTAGGTACTATGTGGGGATATGTCAGTGATGGTGTATGGAAGTCATGGGAATTGGCGGATGCTCCTAAGGGGACAGCGGCAGGTTCGTATAAATTTAAAGACATTGATGGTGTAGAAGGTATTAATGAAGATGACCAGACTGCTATTGGTAATGGGCAACCGTCTTTCCAGTGGGGATGGAATAATACACTGACTTATAAGAATTTCGATTTGGGTATATTTGTTATGGGAGTGCATGGGTTTGATATTTATAACTATACGCGTGAAGCTCGTTTTGCTTCAAATGGCCTTATCTCTCTTGGACCTAATCCGGAATGGGCAAATCGTTGGACACCAGAAAACGAGAATACGGATATAGTGGGTTTTGTAGACGGGATTAATGCTTTGACTCCTTCTTCTCAGTTTGTGGAAAAAGGTGATTTTGTAAAGGTAAAAAGTATAACATTGGGATATTCTTTATCAAACACAACTTTGAGTAAAGCGGGGATTAGCAAACTTAGAGTTTATGCGTCTATTCAGAATCCATTCCTGTTTACAGGATATTCTGGTATCGATCCGGAAGTAACTTTGAAGAGTCCATTGACTTCTGGTATTGATTGGGGATATTATCCTAATGGGCGTAACTATTTGATAGGACTTAATTTTGCATTCTAAAATTAAAATCACAAAGTATGAAAAAACTAATTATAACATTGGGGATTAGTGGTATATTGTTTGCTGGATGTGTAGATTTATCTCAGGAGCCTCTGAGTTTTCCTACACCTGAGAACATTGAATATACAGAAGAGAACGTAACAAGTTTGACAAATGGTTTATACACTTCTCTTTGGGGAGGTAACTATGCATACAATTGCCGTACCATATTGATGGGATTGGGGGCAGATGATGTTGCTTGTGGTTCTTATAGTAAACGTGGTGTTTATTGGGATCAATTACATATTGATATGGGAAGCATGGAGAATGATTTTATGACCATGTGGGATAATATGTATAAACTTATACAAGGAAGTAATCAGTTAATTGAGGGTTTGGAGGCAACATCTTCAATGACTACAGAGGAGAAAAAACAATATTTGGGTGAAGCTTATTTCATGAGAGCATTTGCTCATTTTAATTTAGTCCGTTGGTTTGGTGATGTACCTGCATTTACTGATTCAAAATGTGCGAAAGATTTCTTGGGTAATACAACAATTACTCGAAATAAAGTAGAGGATATTTATAAAAAGCTGATTGTTCCCGATTTGCAGTTTGCTGAAATGCTATTGCCTAATCGTGGGCGTACTACTGCTCCTAATTCCACAGTATCTAAATGGGCTGCTAAAGCTTGTTTGGCAGAGGTTTATTTGACAATGGCTGGTTGGCCGCTGAAACAAACTCAGTATTATGCTGATGCAAGAGATAAGGCTTTTGAGATAATTGACAAGGGTGGATATGATTTGTTGCCACATTATGAGGATCTTTGGAAAGAAGCTACTAAAAGTGATGATACGGAACATATTTTTGCTTTGAATCATTCTACTACCATGTATAGTAATTATGGTAAATCATATTTTATTATTGAAGAGTCTACTGCAGCTTGGTCTGACTATGTTGCTGATCCTTATTTCTATGAAAACTATCCGGATGATGAACGTAAAGAGTTTAATTTTATAGATGAATTTATAATTAACAGAAGAAAAGTCAGTTATAAAAATACTACAATGAAGTCTCCTGCTATTAATAAGTATCGTGATTATGGTGGTGTGAGCTCTGCACAGTCTTTGGGTATTACTCCGATTTATCGTTATGCAGATGTTTTGTTAATGTATGCTGAGGCTCAGAATAAAGCAGAGCATACTCCTAATACATTGGCTTACAAATGTATTAATGATGTTAGGAAACGCGCTATGGGTGGTGTTGAAAACCCATTGACTCCCGGTTTGAGTGAAGAAGATTTTGATAAAGCTGTATTTGATGAAAGAGGTTGGGAATTCTTCTGTGAATTTAAGCGTTGGTTCCAACTTGTCAGGACAGAAAAAGTGTGGGATGCTAATCAACTCAATCCGGACATGAAAGCGGGAATTGATAAATATGGTGTTACTAAAAATAATAGAGATGTCTATTTGATGCCCCTTCCTTCTGCAGAGGTACAAGCTTGTGGATTCACTCAAAATCCTCGTTAATAGCTTTTTGTTAGTTAGAATATAATTCGGAGAAGTTACTTTTTTAAAAGTAACTTCTCCACAAAACCAATAAAATTTATGAAAAACATTTTCTTAACACTGTCCTTTCTGGGCTGTGCCGGATTGGCTTCGGCGTGGTTTGCTCCGGCTGCAATAACGTGGTATGAAGAGAATATTCAGACTACGGAAATTTTGGCTACAGCTGAGAATCTGATTAAGGATTCTGGCTTTGATAATGCAGATTTTTCAAAAACATTTACTGATGAACCGCGTGTATATGGTTCATGGGTTACTTATACAGATGCGAAAGAAACCAATACTGTATCTTATGAAGTGGTAACCGATCCTGTCCGTGGTAAAGTCGGTTCATTTACTGGCAGATCACTTTCTTGGTATACTTCTTTTTTCGCACAACGTATTGAAACTACTGCTAAAAAAGGTATTTATAAGCTCTCCTTCTGGGGTAAATCTGCAAATGGCGGTAAAGTGAAAGCTTTTTTTAGAACTACCACGGCTAGTGATACTGATGGTTCAACTTATTTTATAAAGTATACTGATCAGCCAACTGACCCCACTGCAAAATGGCGTGGTACTTACTATAATCAAAGTTTGTCTACGGAGTGGAAAGAATATTCGGTAGAGTTTGATTTTACAAAGGTCGGTAAGACTATGTACGATATGACATTGAACGATGCTGTCGATGCAACTGATGTGGATTTAACTAATTTTACTCTCTGCTTCCAAGGTGAAAATGCTGATAAAAATATTCTGATTGACGATGTTAAACTTGAACTGGTGAAAGATTTGTCAGAACCGGAGCAGCCGGAAGAACCGGGAGATGCTTTAATAAAAGATTCAGGTTTTGATAATGCAGATTTCGCTAAGACCTTTGATACAACTCCTTCAGTTTTCGGTGAATGGGTAACTTATAAAGACCCTAAGAATGAAAAAAATGAGGTTAGTTATGCGGTTGTTGATGATGCTACTAAAGGTAAAGTAGCTTCTTATACAGGTAAACCATCTTCTTGGTATACTTCTTTCTTTGCTCAACGAATCGAAACTACTGCGAAAAAAGGTATTTATAAACTTTCTTTCTGGGGTAAATCAACTGATGGTGGTAAAGTAAAAACCTATATTCGTCTAACGGATGCTGCAGGAGGAGATGTACAGAAATTCTTTATTAAGGAAACCGGAAAACCGTCTGATCCTGCATCGAAATGGTATGGTTCTTTTTATAGTACATCATTGACTACTGAATGGACAGAATATTCTGTAGAATTTGACTTTACGAAAACAATTGCTAGTATGTATAGTGTACCATTAAGTGACGCTAAAGATGCAGACGAGGTAGATTGGACTAATTTTAGTATTTGTTTTCAAGGTGATATTGAAGCTAAAACTATTTTAATAGATGATGTAAAATTGGAATTAGTAAAGGATTTGTCTGAGCCGGAACCTGAAGAACCGACTGATCTAATAAAAGATGCCGATTTTAATGATGCTGATTTTACAAAAACGTTTGATGCAAGTCCTGCTATTTTTGGTGAATGGTTGACTTATAAAGATCCTGCTAACGAAAAAGCTGCAATAAGTTATGCGGTTGTTGACGATGCTACCAAAGGTAAAGTGGCTTCTTACACAGGTAAACCATCTTCATGGTATACATCATTCTTTGCACAACGTATTGAGACTACAGCTAAAAAAGGTATTTATAAACTCTCTTTCTGGGGTAAGTCTGCAGATGGTGGTAAAGCAAAAGTCTTTATTCGTTTGACTGACGCTGGTGGTAAGGATGTACAGAAATTCTTTATTAAGGAAACCGGAAAACCGTCTGATCCTGCATCAAAATGGTATGGCTCTTATTTTAACACGTCTTTAACTACCGAATGGGCAGAATATTCTGTAGAATTTGACCTTACGAAGACAATTACCAGCATGTATAGTGTACCGTTAAGTGATGCAAAAGATGCTGATGAAATTGATTTAACTAATTTCAGTATTTGTTTCCAGGGAGATGTTGCAGATAAAACTATCTTGATAGATAATGTATCATTTATCCTTGTGAAGGATTTATCGGATCCTGAGGAACCCGATCAACCGGGAGAGAATTTGGTAAAAGATTCAGGTTTTGAATCAAATCCGGATTTGACCTTACAATTGGAAGAACCGAAGGTTCTCGGGCAATGGGTTGCTTATAAAGATCAACAGTACGAAACCAAACCAGTTACTATTACTGTAAGTGACGATGCAACTCAGGGAAAAGTAGTAGCTATCACGGGACAAACATTCTCCTGGTATACAACAGTATTATCTCAACGTATTGAAGGAACTATTCCTCAAGGTATTTATCGTTTCTCCTTCTTGGGTCGTTCAGATGATGGTGGGCAATTGAGAATCTATACACGTACGACGGATGCTGATAATAGTAATACGAACAATTTCTTTATAAAAGAAACTGGAAAACCAAGTGATCCGACACAAAAATGGTACGGATGTTGGCAGAACTTTACTTTAACTAGTACGTGGAAAGAGTATTATGTTGACTTTAACCTATCAAAAACAGCTAATAGTATGTATCAGTGGACCTTTGATCAGGGTATTGTTAAAAATGCTACAGACGTTGATTTAACTAACATGAATATTTGTTTCTTAGGTAACAAAGAAAATGCAACGGTTTATATTGATAATGTGAGCTTTACTAAGATAGCTGATATTGATGAAGAAGATCAGAAATTGATTATCCAGTATGATTTTGAAGAAGCAACAGTACCTTCAGAGTGGAAAGCTACCGGTAGTGAACTTAGTCTGACTAAAGAACATTTCAAGAAGGGAGTACAAGCTTTGTGCTGGAATGCTGCTGATAAAGCAACATTAGAACTTCCGTTCAATAAGAATTTGGCTGTAAGTCCTCAGAATGCTGCATTCTTCAATATTTATAGTACGAGTGCTAATAATGATACTATTTACACAGAATTCTTGGATGCTAATGATAAGGTTGTTAAGAAAGCTACTATTCTGGTAAATTTCAAAGGCTGGCGTGAGTTCAGTCGTGCATATGATGAATATGCTAATAAGGCGAATGCAAGTGTGAAGAAAGTACGTTTTATCTATGCTGCTAAGGAAGGTAACGGACAAAAGATTCTTCTTGATAATGTAGACTTTAATGCTGTTGTTGATAGTAAACGCCAGTATCCCGATATGATGGTATTGGATACTGAATATCTGAATGCAGACAATTCTCGCTTATTGAAAGTATACAACTTCGGTGCGGATGTAGTTCCAGGAACAGCAACAGAGGCAGAGATTGCAGATTTGAATACATTGAAACCTCAATTTGCGAGAACACCTGTAGGAAATACTGGTAAAATCAGAGAATTGCTTAGTAAAGTGTCTGCGATGAATATTGTAAGAAACAGCGATGGTACTGTATCAGGTAATGTAATGCCAACTCCTAAGGAACTGACTTTGGATTATTTGAAAGAGTTATCTTCTGATATTGAGATTATGGCAGCATCTGTCAATAACCAGCAAGTGAAGACGGCATTCAATAATCTGGTTGATCTGATCATTGATCAAGGTATTTTGTATAATTTTAGTGGACTCACTTATAGTGATTATACGAATGTGAAGGGCATTCCGGCTGGATTCCTCAATGCTATGAATGCTTATACAGATGAACAAAGAACCGAAATTGTGAAAGGTGTAAAATGGATGATCGAGTTTAATTTAGCTTATGCTCCTCTGGAATATATCCTGTCACAATTTAGTTCGGACTACATTTATAACTTCTTGCCTAATCTGTATACATGTGCAGTCAATGCTGCTGATCAGAATGAGGCTGTAGAAAATCTGAAAGGCCTGACTCAATTGTTGGAGAATGCAAGTGAGTATGCTCCAGGTAGTAATGATATCCTTAAACCGGACGGTACAGGGTTCCACCATAATACGCAGTATAATAATTATATGTATGCATATAATACTTGGGTAGAATATATCAGCTATTTGAAAGGTACAAGTTTCCGTATTAACAAAGATGCCTATGAACGTATCAAAAAAGCGGTAGTAACATTGTATATGATGTCTACTAAATCAGAAAATGATATCCATCTTTTTGCTAATAGCATGGCAGGACGTCATCCATTGATAGGTGGTACTGAAATCACATTCAAAAAAGACTTGTTTAAGAAGCTGATCGAAACAGGTGGTGATATCCTTGGTACAGGTATTGATGCTGAACTGGCTGCTCAATACAATTACTTCTTTATGGAAGATTTCTATACAGGAGTCAATAAAGCTGATGTAGACGGATTCTATCAGTTCAATTATAGTCCTGCCGGTATCTATCGTCAGAATAATTGGGTAGCTACGATGCGTTGTCCGACTACTAAGTTCTGGGGAGGTGAAATCTATAGTAAAACCAACCGTTTCGGTCGCTATCAGGCACACGGAACTCTTGAAGTGATGTATGATGGTGCAATGGAGAACTCCGGTTTCCCGAAAAAGAATGCAAGCCTTGGTACTAAAGTGACTGGTGGATGGGATTGGAATGTAGAAGCAGGTGCAACCACTGTACATTATACTTCCTGGAAAGAAATGATGCCTAACAAGAATGTGACTGATCGTTTTGATCAATATTCAAAAACAACCAACTTTGCCGGTGCTTTAGCATGGAAAGATTGTGGTATGTTTGGTGCTGAATTTGATCAGGATGATTCTTGGGGTAGTCTACGTTTTGTACCGACCAACCTGACATTTAAGAAATCTGTATATGCATTTGATGGAATGTTGATCAGTTTGGGTAGCAATATCTCTGCATCTGGAGCTTATGGTGACGACATGATTACTGCAACCAATTTATTCCAGGGTATTGACTCTGAAGTAAGTGGTGAACTGGTAGTAAACGGTGAAACAATGGCAGCTGGTGCGGAAACTAAAACAAATGATTCGTCAGCAGACTTATGGATGGTTACACCACAAGGTACCGGATATTTTGTACCCAAAGGCAATGATCCGATTATCATTAAGCATGGTGAACAAAGTTCTCCGAATGAAACCGGTGATAATGTAGATGATCCTGTGACTGTAACTGCTGCCAAAGCATATATTAATCATGGTGTAAAAACTTCTGGTAAAGAATATGTCTTTGTAGCTGTTCCGGCAACGAATGCAACTGATATGGCAGAACTGGCAGCTAAGATGGCTAACAAGGGAGGTGAAATTTTTGAGATAAAAGCTCAGAATGAAAAACTTCACGCGCTGGCTTACAAACCTGCCAAAGTTACAGCTTATTCTATCTTTACAGCTGTAGACGGTTTGAACTTCGGTCGTCTGAAATCTACTGCTTCAGAAATGTTGTTGATGGAGAAACCCGGCGTTAATGATAAGATGCTTTCATTGGCTATTTCTAATCCTAACTTACGTCCGCAAGCGGATAATGTTTACGGTTGGGTAGCTACTCCTACACAAACCAGCATTGTTTTGGATGGAGAGTGGGTTCTGAATGGTGATGCAATAGACGGTGTTACTATCACTCCACAAAGTGATAAAACTACAAAGATTGATCTGACTCTTACTGAGGGAGAACCTGTATATATTGACTTAGTTGATAAAGACGCTGTAGGCATAACCACAGTAGATCAGTCAGAACAGGCACACGTTTATACAGCCGGACACGACGTATTTGTTGTAAATGCTGTGGGAACAGCTATGGTATATGATGTTGCCGGACAGGTTATTAAATCTGTTGACGTAGACGGATCGGCACGTTTCACTCTTGATCAGCAAGGATGTTATATTGTGAAGATCAGTGATAAAACAGTGAAGGTTGTAATTAGATAACCTTTCGATTTCGTAATTTTTCTAACCTTTGATTGGAACCGACTCCTTTGGGAGTCGGTTTTAATTTTTGTGTATTTCTTTTGTTATCGATTGTGAATTTGTTAATTTTTATGTGTTATGAGTAGATTGTTTAGGGGTATTAGCTGTAATTTGTTTTATTCAATAAGTTCTAACTTTATCCTTCTATTATTATTACTTCCAGCTAATTTATTATATTCTCAAACATTATTAGAACTGGAAAATAGTTGTATTCTCGAAAGTGGAATACAAGTAAAGAAACAAGTATTTTGTACTAATGACAATGGTGGTTTAAAAGGCCAAAATGTATTATGGGATTTTAGTAACTGGAAACTGATAAATCAAAATTATACTTCCAAGTATTTTGATACGGGTTTAAACTCCATTTCTAAATATGAGCATCGTACTTTCTATAATTATAAATTAAATAATGACACTCTATTTCTGTGTGGATATAGAAATTCCACTACTAATGTATCTTACTTACTTCCGGAAGTTTCTTTAGTATATCCGTTTGGATATGGAGATAGTATTTCGAGTTATTTTTATGGGGTTGGAGATTATAGTAATCATGTCGGTTTACAAATTTATGGGAAAAAAGATATCTGTGCAGATGCTTTTGGTACACTAATTCTTCCTTCTGGTGATACAGTGTCGAATGTTATTCGATTGCATTCGGAAAAGATTATGCAATATCGGTTCGATTCAGGTATATTCTTAGAGTTGGATTCACTTTCGGTGCCTCCAATGGATTCTATTATTAATTATCTATCCAATAATAGTGATTTGATAAGAATGGATGTTTTTGAGTGGTATATAGAAGGATATTGTAAACCTATTTTTGAGACAGTAAAGAATACGGTATATAAATCCGGGAAACCATATAAATATTTTAGTACAGCTTTTTATTGTCCAATAGACGAATTGGAAGGTGTTGATATAGGAATACAATTGGCTAAAAAAACGGATAAAACTCCTCCAATCAATACTTTGGATGGAGAAATGGTTGATTTCAACTCTTTCTTAGATAAAGAAGGTAGAAATATATTGCTGGAATATAATAGTATTGAAGGGGCTACTATTGATGTGATGCTTTTTGATATTCAAGGGCGTTTATTGTTCCGTGATAAATCATTAGAGCAAAATTCCGGTAAATATAATTTTTGTATTGATATCTCTCAGTATGCACAAACAGAATTTGTAGTGAGACTTTCTATAAATGAAAAAACGTATAGTAAAAAGGTATTTGTAAAATAATAGTGTTATGAAACAGTTTGTTTTTTATATATTGATGATTATTTCTGTAATACGGATGCACGCGCAAACTACACCAATCGCTAATCCAAGCCCGGATGCCGCAAATTTAGGGTGTGTTGATAATATTCCGGTTAGTCTACATACCGGAACGATTAAACCGACAATTAATTTATTTGATTACACAGAAAATGGATTTCATCTATTGGCTAATTTAGGTTATAATATGTCTGGCGCAAGGCCGGATCTGAGAGCAGGTTGGGTTGGGCGAAATTGGAATTTAAGTGTAGGAGGAGTTATTACTCGAGTTATAAATGGTAAACCAGATGAAACTCCTGCGGGTTTAGGGTATTTGTATTGTGCCGATAAAATAAATGATTTGGATTGGCTTAACACAAATTCAAATGAGTTTGTTGAAAAGTATGATGATTATTTTATAGGGAAACACGGAGGGTCGGATTCCTTTTATGATCAGGAACCAGATGATTTTTATTTTGAAGCAAATGGTATTAGTGGGCATTTTTTTATAGGAAAAAATAGGGAAATACACGTTGTGGGACAGCCTAATATAAAAGTTGAAATTGATTTTGATGATAAAACAGAGTTTCCTTACTGTGCAACGTTTCGTGAGATTAAAATTATCATGGCTGACGGTACTTTATTTCATTATGGAGGTAATACTAATTTTATAGAATCGTCGCAAGTATATGAAAATCCTTCGTATGCAAATGCTTGGTATTTGAATAAAATAGTATTACCTAATGGAAGGGAAATAAAGTTTCAGTATACGCAACGTTATTTAGATAACTCCATTTTTGTTACATATTTGTATGTCTCTCCCAATTGTCCTCTTGGTGAGTTTCGTGACGCGGCTTATCTTACATCGACTTTTATAGAACATTACTATTTGAAAAGTATTGAAAGTGATAACCTTAAAATAGATTTTAATATCTCTGACTGTGTGGGAAATCTAAAAAAAGAAAATTGGAAAAAATTAGATGAAATAGTAGTATTTGATAAGTTACTAAATCAAACGATTAAGCGTTTTACTTTTAGTTATTTAGGTGACTATTTAATGGAATTACAAGAATATGGTTCAGATTCTTCTACTGTGCTACCTCCTTATTTGTTTAATTATAGTGGCCGAATTGGTTATAGTGCAGATGAATCGGTACTAAAGCCTAATAGAGATGCATGGGGATATTACAAGGCGAACTGTACTCAATTTCTTCCCGAAAGTATAGATGATGCTAATGGTAATCATTATTTCTCATTGGCAAAACAACCATCTTTGAGTTCTACTCAAACGGGAATACTAAAATCAATAGAATATCCATCCGGAGGGATAATTGAATTTGAATATGAGTTAAATGATTATTCTCGGTATTACGAATTTTCTGAATATAAAAAGGGATTATTCCATGTACAAAAGGCATATGGAGATGCAGATGAATTAAAATATACGGAACTAAAGAATGGTGAAACATTACAAGTGACTGGTATTGTTGAAGCAAATGTTTATTTTGTAGATGAAGGACTGACAAATGAATATTCTTATTCAATAAAGCTATCGACAGGTATTTATAATAGAGCGTTCTTTTTTGGTCAGGTTGGGCTTTCACTTCCTTCGCAGGTTATGGAATCATATCGGTTCAATGTTTCTTATAAAGGTTTATCTACCTCAATGAATGAGAAGTGTGGAGGGTTACGTATAAAAAGTGTGGTCTATAAAGAAAATAAAGATAAGATTGCTAAAATAGCATACTATGTCTATAGTGCAGGATATAGGAATGGGTATGATGAACTTACTGCACAATCCAGTGGCGTATTGGGTTGTAAACCTGTTTTTGAATATGCATTTACTAAAAATGGTGGTAAGGCTTTGTGGTCAATACCTGTTTCTACCACCCAATTAACAGATGGTAGTCCGGTAGGATATTCAGAAGTAACAGAGATTATTTCAAATGGACAAGGAACACAGCAAGGATATACCACCTATCATTATTCAAATTTTGATGATTATCCGGATTTAGAACCAACATTTTGCTGGACGAATATTTCCGGTGATGCAGGGACTCGTGATAGCCAGGCGCATAAAAGAGGTAAATTGTTGGCTAAAGATGTTTATGATAGAAATGACAGATTGGTACAGACTGTTAGGTATTCCTATAAATGTATGAATGCTGATACTGTTATGGCTCTAAAAATGAGAGAGATTCCTGCTATACAAATTAATTATGCCAGATGGTTATTTGGCTCTTTTTCTGCATGTAACAAATATTCTGTCTCGAATTTGCTGGTAGAGGAACGGAGATATGATTATCTGATTTCAGGGAATTTTGAAAGTCCTATTGAGCAGTGCATAAAGTATAAATATAATGAATATAATCAAATTGTAGAGAAAGATGTGGAAAGTAGTGGTGGAGACCACTTGATAACTCAATATAAGTATCCTCAGGATTTTGTGGATGGGAATTCTTCTAATGAAAATGATGTTTTTGTAAAAATGTTTAATAGACATATTATTGCTCCTGTTATTGAAGAAGTGAAGTGGAAAAATTCTTCATTAGTTGAGAAAGTTCGGACAGAATATCGTTTTGAAAATGAAGTTCCATATTTATATTCATCAGCAAAAAGTTATGATCCGGTTTCAGATAATTTTCAGGCTGATGTGTACAATACACAATGTGATTCAAGAGGAAATATTCTTTGTTCGAAACAGGCTAATGGCCTTCAAACAGTCTATTTGTGGGGATATAATTATAAATATCTGGTTGCTATAATCGAGAATGCGACACAAGCAGAGGTAGAAGCAATTACGGGTACGCTTGAAAGTTATGCAGCTCAACCTTCTCCGGATTTGTCAAAAATTGAATTATTGCGTAAGGAGTTGAAGGGAGCCAGAATAACAAGTTATACATATAAACCTTGTGTTGGGGTTCTGACAGAGACGGATATAGCTAATCATACTTTGTATTATGAATATGACACATTAGGACGTTTAATCTCGGTGTCTGATGAAAATCATAATAAAGTGAATGCTTATAAATATCATCATAGAAGAATAGCTAATTAATTATTGTGAACTTATGGAAAAGTATAAACAGATTATAATATTTTGCGTAATTAGCATGCTTGTTCAAGATTTGTTTTCACAAAGCAATTCGCAAAATTACATAGTATCTACTACTTTTTTGGATGAAGCAGGTACTCAAAACTTAGATGTTATAAACTACTACGATGGGCTTGGTAGAGAGACGCAAACGATTTATAAAAATGTGACATGTACTCAGGGGGATTTGGTTACTTGTAAAGATTATGATGGGATGGGGCGTGTTTATAGGGAATGGATGCCTTTACCATTTTCTAATAATAATGGTAATTTTATACAAAGTGGTGCATGGACTGACAGAGATATAGATGAACCTTATACAAAGGTTATTTACGAACCTTCTTCTTTAAGTCGTATAATAGAAACCTGGGGAGTTGGTTTAGAATGGCACGAACGTAAAGGTATAGAAAAGAAATATTTATTTAATGACAATTCAGCTTTATTGTCTGCCGTCTGTTTTAGGGTTGAAAACAATAGGTTAAAGAAAACTGGTAAATACAAGCGGCATGACTTATATGTTGAATACACTAATAATGAAGATGGGCATGAAATGTATATCTTTACAGATAAGTTAGGTAATTTGGTTTTAGAGAGGAGGGTTAACGGGGATGAATACATAGATACTTATTATGTATATGACGAACATAATAAGCTTCGCTTTGTACTTCCTCCTTTAGCTGCCGATGAATTGACATCAGCTACCGATGGCTTTTTTGAGATGAAAAATGATAATGTCTTGGGGAAATATGCTTATGTCTATAAGTATGATTCAAGAAATAGATGTAATTATAAGAAACTTCCAGGATGTGCAGAAATTAATATGACTTATGATATTCATGGGAATTTAATTTTTTCGGATAATGGAGAGTTAAGAAAAAAGGATTTGGTAGAATTTTATCGATATGATAAATACAATCGAATAATTATGCGGGGAGTGATTTCTGCCCCGAATTTTGATTGGGAAACCAACAGTTATCAGGGTACTTATGAAATTTATAATGGTAATAGCCGTTGTTATGGATATTCAAATAGTACAGGCTTAGATATAGCTACCAAAGATATACATGAGGTGTATTATTATGACGATTACAGTTTTCTGAATTTATTTGAAGAGTATATTGATTCCCTAACTTATAAACCGAGAGAAGGTTATGGTATGCAATATGTTGATGAACAAGTTGCACATTTATCTTTCAACGGACTACAGACAGGTAGTTTGAAAAAAATAATAGGAGATGATAACAAGTTATTTATAAATGCATCGTATTATGACAATAAGAGGCGTCTTGTTCAAAGCCGTACGAATAATTACATGGGCGGGTATGATTGTTATTATTATCAATATGATTATGTAGGCAATATGTTGCGTAAAATACATAGCCATAATGATCCCACTAATACAGTATTTGGTTATGAAGAATTGTATACATATAGTTATGATGCGGGCAAACGTTTAATTGAGTGTAAACACAAGTTGAAGTCAGAGCAAGAACGTTTATTATGTCGTAATTCTTATGATGAATATGGCAGAGTAATAGAAAAATCGTATACGGAAAAATGTAAAACGACGTATGATTATAATATGCGCAATCAGTTGACAAACATTCAGTTTGATGATTTATATAATCAAACTTACGTTTTGACTAATGGAGGTAATATTGAGCGTACTGATTGGTATTGTGACAATATTGATTTTCGTCATACTTATACATATACCTATGACAAGTTAGACCGACTTGTGAGCGCAAAACATACCGCGAATGATGAAATAGCAAGTCAGATAGTTGATTATCAAAAGTATGATGGAAAACCTCTGTATGATGTGCAATATGAATATGACAAACATGGTAATATAACTCATCTACAACGTTTGGGATATACTCGTGAGTATAACGTACGTTCTTTGGATGACTTGACATACCAATATAATGGAAATCAATTGATGTCGATAGAAGCGACGGAGAATGCACAGTATATAAATAATTTCGAAGATGAAGTGCATGATGCGGAAGAATGCTTTTATGATTTAAATGGGAATTTGGTTAGAGATAATAACCGCAATTTGCAAAATATAGATTATAATTATTTAAATTTGCCTCAACAAATTTATTATGGTAAACAAGATGCCGGAAAAGTGATCTCTTATACATATGCTACTGATGGTACGAAGTTAAGGGCTCTTTACGCAACGGGTACTAATAATATTTTATCTCCGATTGGTGTATTAAATACAAATGTAGATAATGATATTATTTATTCAGATAGCACTGTCTATTGTGATAATAGTATTTATGTCAATGGGAAGTTAGATAAGATTCTCCTTCCGGATGGGTATGTGCAGGTTACGTATAGAACGATAAGGGGGCGTTTGGTTGCTTTCTATGATTATTATTACATCATAAAAGATCACCAGGGAAGTGCCAGAATAAATATCGCTGAGGAATATTTAGATAATAGACCTTCTGAAGGATGTCGGAAGGCACTTAGTTATTATCCTTTTGGAAAGGCAATGAATAATTGGATATCGTGGGTTGTTCCCTTCAAGGATCCGTATACATATACTGGGAAAAAAGAAGAAACGATGCATAGTTTGGGTTGGTATGATTATGGGAAACGGTTTTATGATCCCAATTATAGGTTAAGTTTTGTGAGTGTTGATCCGCTTTGTGAAAAGTATTATTCAATTTCTCCCTATGCGTATTGTGCGAATAATCCGATAAATGCGATTGATTTAAATGGAGATAGTATCTGGTATACTATTGATAAAGATATAGTTACAATGCATGTGACAGGCAAGATTATTGATAGTTCAAGTGATGGTATTAACGTAAATCGGGCTGCTTCGGATATTGCTTCTGGTATTTCAGATGTATTTAGTGGAGTATTTAAATTTGAAGGACAAACTTATACTTTGCAAACAGATGTCCAGTTGGATGCAGTTAGCTCAATGGATGATGTTATGGATTCAGATCATTTATTTGTTCTCCGTGATGCTGATGGACAGAGTGCAAGAGGAGCAGTTAACATGATAGGGGGAAAAGTTATAAACTTAGCATCAAGCGACTATACAAATGATAATTGGTTCTCTAATACGTTTTTTTCAAATAATATTCAGACTGCCCTACATGAATTTGGACATGCTGCAGGACTAACTCATGGTACCGCTACAGGTTTAAATAATTTAATGGTACCAATTAGAAGTGGAATGAATGTTACATCAGGGCAAAGGTCTACAATGATGAATGTGCGAAGTAAAATAAATAGTGGACCAAACTATTTGAAGAGATATGAGAAGGAGCCATATCCTTATGTACATGATTCTGAAACAGGTGTTGTATATACTATAACAAGTTTACTGAATTGGAATACAAAATATAGGAAGAGGTAATTTTATGAAGAAAAATATTGTAATAAAACTATTTGGGGGGCTTTTCATTGTGTCTTTTTTTGTTCTCCTTTTTATGAGAGTTAATACCAATATTTATGTTTGGAACTACTCTGGTTCTTCCACACCCATTGATATTCAACTGAAAATTGATGATAAGCTAATTTTTAAGGACTCTTTGCGTAGCTCTTCATTTTTCCCTACCATAATCTGTAAGAAGTTAAGATATGGGGTACATAAAATTGATGTGTTGTCTAAGAAAGCAGATATTAATCAAAAAAGTAAAATTTTACTTTTTCCTAACCAGTACATTTTTGTTGGATTTTCTGGAACCGATATATTAACCTTGAAAAAGAAAGTATTTAAAGAAGGGAATGATTCAGTAGATGTTTCACAAAAATTACTTATAAAGAAAATGCCAGGTTATCGTCAGCCTGAGTTTTTAATAGAAAGTAAATTTAATCCATTTTATACTCAATAACTTATTTTGCTCTGCAATATGAATAAGGTGTAGGAAGAAAGATAACTCTTTATTCTAAACTATAGTTCATGAAGGGTGGTAGATATTTATGGAAGGAGGTAATTTTTATGAAGAAAAATATTGTAGTAATATTGTTTGGGATTCTTTTAGTCATATCTTTCTTTTCTATAAAAGTTAGTACCAATATTTATGTAGGAGATTATTCTTATTCTCCTATGGTTATTGATGTTCAACTGAAAATTGATGATAAATTAGTTCTCGATGATTCTTTGCATAGTTCTCCTTTTTTCCCTACTATACTCAATGAGAAATTAAGATATGGGTTTCATAAAATTAATATATCATCTAAAAAAGCGGACATTGATCAGGAAAATAAAGTTTTTCTTTTTCCTAATCAATACGTCCATATTGAATTTTTTAGGGCAGACACATTAGGTATGGGGGAAGAAGCTTTGGCAGAGTATAATTCGATAATAGAAACTTTTCCGGGTGTATTTAGCAAAAGAATTCCTTCTCGTACTCGGTCCAGTTTTGGGGTATGGACTAATTTTAATCCGTTTTATACAGAATAATTTGAATTTATATGAGAAAGCTAAAGAGAATATTTTTTATTGTTTTTTTAGGGATACTTGTGTGTGGCATTTTACAGCAATTGTATTATAAAGTAAAATATGAAGGAAACTTGATATTTTATATAGCTAATGAATCTTTGGTGGATCCTGCCCAATTGGAGATTTTTATAGACGGAATTAAAATCATAGATGAGGAAATTGAAAACGGATTTCATTGGTATAAACGATATTCTGCTAAAACGACATCTGGTAATCATAAAATAGCTGTTAGAATGAATGGAGAGCTTGCTGAAGAAGTGGAATTAAATACATTTTTAGTTACTTTTATGACTATAGAGTATTATGGAGATATTTTGGATATTCCAGGTGAGTATAGAGGGCAACACTTTAATATAAGTGTTCACAAATCTCCAATGCTTTTTATAGCTTAACAAAATAGTGTTTTGCAATACATATACATAAAAGAAGAAAAGGGAAATTTTACATGAAAGAAGAACTAACTGCAGATGAAAATATGCATTTATTCAATTTCTCCCTATGCGTATTGTGCGAATAATCCTATAAGATATGTCGATTTGCAAGGAGATAGTTTAATACTATCAGGCAATGCGTTAGATATACAAGCGATTGCCAGTACATACAATTTAGGATTAGGTGGATTTTATACTACTTCAGCCGATGCTACCGGAAAAATGTCAATATCTCCTGTTGCAGGGACTGATCCTAATAAAATGACTGCAGAGCAAAAAGCTTACTATTCTGCATTGGATAAGGTGATTAGTGGAACAGATGGTATGACAACAATCAATGTTGCTAATGGCACATCAGTTGTTATTGGAGATGTCAATACAAGTACTATTGATATAAGAGATATCCAAGTTTTAGGGAATGGGACTGACATAAATCAAGGAAGTGCTTTATTACATGAAACCATAGAGCAATATGGCGTCCAGATTAAAGGTCAAACACCTACAGTAGCGCATTTGAAAGCATCTGGTGCAGAGCGGATGGTAACAGGAAGTTATGTAGACCCAATAAATAGATTTTTGGTTAGTGGACAATTGAGTGTTCCAATATTAGATCCGGCAACAGGAAATACCCTTAAAACCGTTATAATATATGTAAATAATTCAGGGAATGTAATAGGTATAAGACGTTAATATTTTGAATCATGAGAACTATAATTATTGTTTTGTTTTTTAATATCATTAGTATTATTAATGTCAATAGTTGTAATTTGTGTTGTGACATTAATATAGATTCATTATTTAGAACGAATCTTATGAAGCTAAAGGAGTTGGTGAAAGATTCTTCGAAATACGTGGTTGTGCAAGAGAGAAATAGCATTAAGTTTTTGTATGTAATATCACTGTTGTCTGGTAAATTCATTTCAGACCCACATAATGTTGTCGTAAATTCTATAACAATAGCGGCAATAGAAGACTGGTATCAAAAGAAGAAAATATACATTACATGCGAAAAAATAAAGAAAGCATATTCTTTATTAGAGCCTCCGATGTTTAATACAGTTGAAGATGTAGAAAGGTACTCCAATGAATTGGAGCAACTTGAAATAAAAGATGAATAAACCTTGATTCCGCAACCTTATAAGAAGTTCCGGAATCAAGGTATAAATGGTGCTAAGTATGATTTTTTTATTTATAAAAAGATAAATATGGAAAAAATGCTTAATTTATTTTTATCAATATCATTCTTTTTTAATGCCTTCTCTCAAGAAAATAGTATAAACCCAATAAATCAACTTAATAATGCAGAACAAAAAGAAGGACTTTGGGTGGATAATGGTAAATATAGGCAAGAGAAATATATTATAATAATGGTATAAAATCAGGGGTATTTAAAGAATATAATTCTCAAGGAAAACTTCTTGTTTTTGGTGAATATCAAGATGATAAAATGTGTGGGATATGGTATTATTTTGAGAATATAGGAATTTTGTGGATGGTTTCTCATTCTTTTTCAAAAAATACAATCTCAATTATAAATGAAGGGGATCAGAAAATATATACTTCTGATTATAAATGTTATTCCGTTTTCTATTATCCTAATGGAAATATCCAAAGCGAGGGACTACTTTTATGCTCTGAGGGAGAAATTCCTGAATTTGATTTTTCACGAGAGTATGGTGGATGGAAATATTGTGATAAAAGTGGAAAACTTATACAAGTAAAAGAATTCAAATAAGACGTTGATATCATATAGTGGAATAATTATGATTAATAAAAAGAAAATTTTAATATATAGAAAGTATGATGGTAATTTAGATGCATGGGCACGAATTGCAACATTAGATGAGAAAGAAAGTATGTCAGATGATGATTGGTATTTAATAGACGAATTAATTCAAGATATAATTATTTCAAAATCAAATATAGAGGAAATCTTGAAGAAAAATACCGAAGATAAAGAAACTATAAATGAAATACTAAATGTTGCTATAGAATATAGACGGAAAGCACAGCATTAGATCTATTAAAATTGAGGAGGTAGAAGGTCTTATACCAAATCACTGCTGGGACTAAGTGCCCAGCAGTGGATATTTAATTAAAAATAGACGATAAATTAATTTTAGATGATTCTTTGCATAGTTTTTCTTTTTCTCAATCAGTATATATATGTTGGATTTCTTGGAGCAGATACATTATATTTAGAAAAGAAAGCTTTAGTAAATAGGAATGATTCGGTAGCAGTTTTCCAAAGTCTATTTATTGAGAAGACATCAGGTCGCCATCAGTCAGAGTTTGTGATAGAAAGTCGATTTAATCCGTTTTATACAGAATAGTTTAAAATTATAATGTAAATGGAATAAAGTTCATCGTTGATGAATAGTAAATATAATTCGGGATATACAGTTATGAGAAAAAAATAGTAAGATTGATGTTATGACAGAATGGTGGAATGATTATCAAAATGTTCAAAAACAACAAATAGATTTCTTTTTGAATGATTTTCGAAATTTAGAACAGGGAGTTTATAAATGGAATGGTGATACTTGGAAACTGAGTAATTAGATATGAAAACAATAACTATTATTTAGTAATGATTAAACAATAACTTAGTACGCAATAAGACGAATGATGAGGGTATATCAAAAGTAAAATTAGCCATTATAAAAACGCAGATGAACGCTAGAATTTACGCAAAGATTGAATGAAATCTGCGTTAATTTGCGTTCATCTGTGTTTCTAAAGAGACCTACGGATAGCTTGGTCCGGCTTTTGACTTTTACCCTCTCTTTCTGAGAAAGCTGTCACAAGTTATGTTTTTTAAGCAGGCTTGTTTATCGGTCAGGCATTTTATTTATATCTATTTTCTCTCACCATCATCTTTCAATAATAATTCTCTTTTCTTCCTGAAAATAAAGTATTTTCTCCCAATAAAAAGATATCTTTCTTCCTAATAAATCTATAACCGTAACTTTCGGTTATAAAACCAAAAGTTTTGATTATATAACTAAAAGTTTTGTTTATACAACCAAAAGTTGTGGTTATAGTTCATCCTATAAGAAGGAGAACTTCTTTCAGGAAGAAAAGCAAGTTTTATTCCTGACTCTCATAAGTATGAAAAGGATAAGGGAAAGAGCAGGAATACCGGTTTCCTTTTTATACTTACTTATTTCATAATCGGAATTACCATATTCCATGACCGTGTTGCATTTTCAAATCCTCCGGGGCCATCCATCGTTGCAAAGAATATATAAGCAGGTTTGCCGTTTTCAAAAAAGATGAAGGGGCGTTCCAGTTGCCCCTGGGTAGTTACTGTACCATCTTCCCATTCCAATGTTTTGGAGTAGGCCTGTGCGTCTTTATCTACTGTCCAGTGAGTCGCATCTTTTGAGTGTGCCATAGCTCCGGCTTTGGCCTCGATGGTGTATTTTCCTACATGATCTTTAAAGATGATGTGATATCCATCTTTGTCTTTCCATAAGAACGGATCTTCTGCCTCTCCCTGACCGTTTACCTGAAAGATGGGCTGATTGCTGTTCTGTACTTCATAAGGACCTTCTATATGCTTTGCTTTGGCAATTCCTAAAGCCATATCGGAGTATTTGTCATTACCGATGTATTCCCGGGCTTTGAATATCATTGTAACCGAACCATCTTCTTCTACAATAGGAGAAGGGTTTGACGTCAGAAAACTATAAAAAGTATTGGGCTTGGTTTTTAGGATAGGTTCGTCAAGGCGTGTCCACGGACCGTAGAGAGATTTGGATTTGGCAATACCCACTCTTTTATTGCTACGGGCTACTATACACCACGGACTTTCCAAGGTAAGTTGTTCTGCAGTAGGCGTATCGAAGGGGTGAGTGGATCCCATGTAAATCAGATAATAAGTATCTCCCTCTTTTAAGATACGTGGGTTATGTGCCGAACGTCCGTCCCAGTATTGTGCCCCTCTTTCTGCCAACGCGATGTCTGATAGTTTATAAGGTCCTTGTGGAACATCACTGGTGGCGTGTACAATTTCCGATGCCACCATCCATCCCGGATGAAAAGGAAGGGATTTCGGAAAACGAGATACGAACATGTGGTATTTACCGTCATCTCCTTTAATGACAGAACTTCCCCATACCCACCAGCCTTCACATTCGAAGGCCGGTGCTTTATAAGCTTTTCCAAGCTTCCGGAATAATGGATTTTGGGACTTTATTTTCTTTTGTTGTACCTCTTGCAATGTTTGGGCGTACATTGTAGTTCCCAACAAAAGGTATATAATAAATAGAATGCTGTTTTTCATACTTTAATCTCCTTCGTTTTATTTCTTATGAAGTTTTACTTCCAGGCTTGCTGCATCTGTACAGGTAAACTCTAATACTGTTTTTTTAGTATCCGAAGAGACAGTCTTACACCCGGGAGTTTCATCGATTTCCCATTTGCCTTTTAACTCGATACGGACGGGGATCGATTGGCTTGGATTTCCTATCCAGGGACGGGAGTAAATACTGCGTTCGATGCGTTTTCCCTGTTCATCGTATATATCATCCGAAGGACCCCGATAGAGTGCCAGGTCGGGTTGGCATACGGTAAGTACGGCTTCCTGCTTATGCTCACGTAACATGATGAGGCAGGAGGTATCTACTTTTTGTATGAGGCCTTTCGGCAACACATCCGGAGTTTCAAATAAGATATAAGAGGTAGTATTACTCTTCAGATCGCGTACGATATGTGCATTACGATCCTTTTGAAGTACCTTATAAGATGGCTTTTTAGCGAAACTGCTTATCTCTGTTTGGGTTGTCTGCGGAAGAATCGCATATTCGTAGGAGCCTCCTTTGGGTGCTTTGCCATGATCGACAGTCAGTGATACCCAGTCTCCTTCGGTTTTCTCTCCGGTATTTTGCTTACGTGAGTATTGCGGAAAATTCTTTTCGAACTTGGCAGCGACGGGAACATAATAACCTGTTCCGATGGGATCTATCCAGTACTTTCCGTTGCCTTGATAATCTTTCCAATAGTTATGTCCGGCATTATCTTTTACTGCAAGCTGGAAGATGGTTGTTTCTGTAGGATATTCATTGTTTGTATTTTCAATATCCGAGCCAAGACACACAATCACTTCGTCAAAGAAATGAAAAGATTTACGGGCGCGGTGTGAGCCATTGTATTTATCATGTTCGTGCAGCTTCATTCCGAATGCTCCGTTCCTGTGTTCCTGTGAGATACCTCCTGCAAACACTTCGTCCGAATATAGCATTTCTTCATATCCCGAAAACACGTCTACATTGAGAATATTGGCTTCCAACTGATCTACCGGGAGATGAATGGCTGTAGTTCCTGGGATACGTCCCCAGTCAAAACCTTCTTCCTGCCATCCGCCACTGGTAGACGATACCTCTTCTCCCTGAGGAGCAGTCATGATTTGCAGGCTACCATGGGCCAGATAACGTCCGAAAAGGTTTGCACCGCGATAGTGCTCGGCCGCCCACAAATAACGCGAATGCCCACGGGCTACTGCCGACCAGTTATAACGACGTTGTATGGACACACAAGCGTATCCCATTGCCTTATTCCCTTCGGGATCCTGTTCCGGACTAAATCCTTTACCGGAAAATAGATTTCTGAAAGATTCTTCTCGTTTGTTGCATTTATACGGTGCTTCTGTCAGGCGTAAATAGGCATTGGCCATGTCTGTGTCTATATCTTGTTTCCGGTCAGGGGAGCCTGCCAGAGCCATTAGAATATAATGCTCGGGGATTAACTCTCCTTTCCCATTGGGATGACGTCCGGACATTGAGAGAGGGAAACTACGTTTGTTACAATAGAAACGCATGGTGAGGAGTACTTCTTTCACTGTCTGATGAGCCAGCTCTGATACTGCAAAATCGGTATGGCTCAGTAGATAAATCATGTTGGTAGCTCCTGTCAGACCGCCTGTTGCATAAGCCGGATAATTGTTACAATGGTGATAGGCGGAACCATCTGCTTTGAAGGCATCATTCAACCCTTCAGCCGGTAGACAACCATTATTGAGCCATCGTGAGTAGGATTTCAGATACTGTACTTTCTCAGGAGTATCTTCCATGAACAGGATGCTGGCGATACGCCCGGTACTGAGTGTATTGAAGAAATCGATATCGATACCTGCTGTTTTCGGTTTATTATATACATCGTTTACAGTCGAATACCAAAGCATTGCTTTTTCTGCTTCTTCTTGTTTCCCTATTTCCCGGAACACTTCTTTCATCAGAAAATAGGCAGTAAAGAAAGGACGGAAACTATAACCGTAATGGGTGATATTACCCAAACAACTGCCATATGCTATCCCCTGATCGGTAATATGATCATACATTGTAATAAACATTTGCTTGAGCACATCTTTGTCCTGAGGATTTATTGCATTGTTATATGCCACGGCGATTCTGTTCATTAAGCTAAAGAAATTGCTAACCTCCATGTTATTAGCGGCCATTATATTTCCTTTCCAGTCTGGCAGAATGCGTTCGTAAGCTTCGCCTGCACGTCCGTAAAAAAGAGGAAGTCCGGAAACTTTGCCATCTTTGTATGTTATACCGTAGGATTCGTATGCTTTGCGCAGGTTAGCTATCGTTTGCGGAGTAACTTCACTTGGAGGACATATTATTTCCCGCAGACGATTTTCTATTACTTTTATTTCCTTATGTTGCAGGTTACTAACCGTCTTTTCCAGTGGGATATCCGGAGTTAATTGAGAATATTTTAATGCAAATAACCAATGATTACCCGTTTCTTTGTTAACAAACGGCACTTGTAAATCGGCTGTTTGATAACGATGATCCATTTTAGCGGCTGTGAGCAAATGATCAATGAATATTTCGCCCGGAACATCGGGAGCGGTAATGCGTATTTTGTTCATTCCCTCTTCGGGGGTCCCTTGCATATCCCGTTCATAAGATACCCAGGCAGCCCGCCATCCATGGAAATTCAATCCGAAAGGGAACGAAGTACATACTTTTCCATCTTTCAGAAATTCGAATTGCATAGTTTGCCCTATTGGCTTCTCATTGTATATCCATACCACAAAGACTGACAGATATTTATCAACTCCTGTCGGATCTTTTTTTTCGAATTTCAGATCTTTATCAATGGTGATACTGCTCCCTGGCTGGAATTTCCATTGCAGGGAGTGCGTACCGTCTTTATAATGTTGGTCGGAGATGGATAGGCCGGAGTTTGTACCGGAAATAAATGAAGGTACTTCTGCCGATTCGAAAGACAGAAGCCTGTCATGTTTCACTATTTGTGCTGAAAGCAGGATAGGTGTAACCGCCATTATGGTAGCACAGATACCATTTCTGATAGATTTGTATTTTGTCATATGAATTGTGTATTAAAAATAAGATATTTATTTCTTTACTTCTTCTAATAAAGCAGATAACTCTTGCACTATTTTGGGATGTTCGTTTGCCACATTCTGTCTTTCGGAAGGATCAGATGACAGATTGTATAGTTGAGCACGTTTATCATTGCCTAATTCCATTTTTGTCCAGTACTCGATGGCCGGTCCATCACTGGGTTCAATATATTTCCATTGTCCCTTGATGATAGCAAGCGTGTTATTCAGGTTCTGTTGCACAACGTAGTCACGATTGGCAGCTTCTTTACCTAATAGTACTCTTAAATGTTCCTGGCTATCGGGAGCTGCCCCCTTTCGCAAAGGTTGTTTCAGTAAAGAAGCAAGAGAGGCATAAACGTCTATTTGTGAGAAAAGGGCTTGTTGTTTACTTGGTTTGATACCTGCCGGCCAGCGAACGATGAATGGAATGCGTGTACCAGCTTCATAAGCACTGTATTTGCCACCTCTGTAAATCCCCATAGGGGTATGACCGTTCAGCAATTCGAGAGCCTGGTCCTGATAACCGTCATCAATGACCGGACCATTATCGCTTGTGAAGATTAGCATTGTATTTTCTGTAAGGTTCAGGCTATCCAGTGTATTCATGATTTCACCGATTGTCCAATCTAATTGCAGAATAACATCACCACGGGTACCTAATCCGCTTTTGCCTGCAAAACGGGGATGTGGAATGCGGGGAACATGTACATCCTGTGTACCCATATACAGGAAGAACGGTTCATTTTTGTGTTGTGAAATGAAGTTTTTAGCCTTATTGGTGATGATATCGGCTATATCTTCGTCTTTCCAGAGAGCCGATTTTCCTCCTGTCATCCATCCGATGCGGGGAATACCATTAATGATTGTATTGTTGTGGCCTTGGCTGGGTTTGAGTGTAACCAACTCCGGATTTTCTTCACCTGTAGGCCAGTTGCCCACTTTGTGATTATAACTGACTGTAATCGGGTCGTTCGGGTCGAGTCCTACTACACGTCCATTCTCTACGAACACACAAGGTACCCGATCTACAGTAGCAGGAATCACAAATTCATAATCGAAACCGATGTCTTGTGCATTGGGAGATATCTGTTTGTTGAAATTGGTTCCTCCTTTAGGACCTAATCCGAGATGCCATTTCCCTACTACCCCAGTGGCATATCCTGCGTCTTTCATCATGTCGGCCATTGTGACACAAGTAGTATCAATAATTAATTCGGAGTTGCCTGGAGCAATTCCTGTGTTTTCCTGTCGCCAGGGATACATACCTGTCAATAGTCCGAAGCGGGAAGGGGTACTGGTGGCGGAAGTTGCATAGGCATTGGTGAACTGTACACCTTGTCCCGCCAGTCGGTCAATGTTGGGGGTACTAACCTTGGTTGCCCCATAACAACTGAGATCACCAATACCAAGATCGTCTGCAAAAATATAGATAATATTAGGTTTCTGTTGTTTGTTATTTCCTGTTTCTTTTTGGGCACTGACTCCACAACTTGTTATCAAAGTGATACCGGATAGTAGAGGCAAAGTATACAATACCTGTTTCATGGTTTTTATTATTTAAGGATTTCTATTGTGCAAAGATAGTCCTCATGAAACAAGATAATGGATAATGTTGTACGGATAAAGGCAAGAAAAGTACATAATGGGGAGTGATAAGCGATTAGGGATGGGGGATTAGTGGTTAGTGATTAGTGATAAGTGATTAGTAGGCTGCGCAATTTTCCTGTATGGTACTAATCACTAATCATTAACCACTAATCACTCTTCTTCTTCGTCATCTTCTCCCTCTTCTCCTTTTCGATAATTCATCGGACTGACGTGATATACATCTTTAAAACATTTGCTGAAATATCGGGATGAAGAGAATCCGACTTTATCCGAGATTTCCGTAATGTTCAGCTCCGGATTGTTTCGTAACATTACGGCACCTTTTTTCAGACGGATGGTTAGTATAAAATCATTGGGAGTTTGTCCTGTTACAGCTTTTAACTTACTGAACAGATTGGTACGTGCCATTCCCATTTCACGGGCAAAAGTGTTGACATTGAAAGTTGAATCATCCAGATATTTTTCTATAATTTCCATAGCACGGTCCAACATCTCCTTATCCATAGGGTTTGTGGCCAAAATTTGTGCAAATGCCTGGGGCTGCTTTGTAAACTTTTCCTGCAACTGAATGCGTGAATTAACAAGATTATTGCAACGTGAAACTAATATGTTGATATTGAATGGTTTTGTGATATAGTCATCTGCTCCAAGACGCAATCCTTCCACAGTATGCTCCACAGCAGTTCTTGCTGTAAGCAAAACTACCGGGATGTGGCAGGTGTTAAACTCGCCTTTAATCTGTTTGCACAATTCCGTTCCGGACATACGGGGCATAACCACGTCACTTAACACGATACTTGGCATCTCTTTTTGTACCAGTTCCAATGCTTCTACACCGTCCGATGCGGTAATAACCTGATAGAAAGTCCGGAAGAGCTCTGCCAACATCTCGCGAATAGATGCGTCATCTTCTACAATCAACATCTTGGTATCTGATGGGTGAGTCGGAACGATGTCGTTGTCTAAAGCAGCTTCTGCCATTATGGCGGCAGTGCCCGGCTGTGCGGGTTCCTGCTGTTGTATGATCTCTTCTTTCAGGGAAATCTGCTCTTGTTCAAAGTGCCCGTTGCCTAATTTTAATGTGATAATAAAGCTACTGCCTTTACCTTTCTCACTTTCTACGGATATTGTACCGTGATGTAACTCAATGATACCTTTGGTTAATGCCAGTCCTATTCCAGTTCCGGCACCTACTGCTAAAGTGTCAAGCTGCTCAGTCTGATAGAAGCGGTCGAATATTTTATCTATTTCGGCAGCATCAATACCCGAACCGGTATCTTGTATTACGATGACAGCATTTCCGTTCTGTTTTTTTACACAGATAGAGATCGTGTCTTCTTCCTTGGTATGCTTTAATGCGTTGGAGAGTAAATTGTTGATGACTTTTTGCATCTGCTTCTGGTCATACCATACTTCAATGTCTTCTTCTTCTTTTTTAAATTTGAAGTTGATTTTTTTACTGCTGGCATACTCTAAGAACAGCAAATAGTTTTCATAAAGGAAAGTAACCAGATTATGCCTGCTTACTTTGATCTTCATATGTCCCTGTTCCTGTTTACGGAAATCGAGTAACTCTCCAATTAATTCGCGCAGTTGCAAACTGCTTTTGTAAATCCTCAGAATTTTATTATACACAGTTGGAGTAAACGTCTGTACTTGCAACAGCGTTTCTATCTGACCTACAATAAGCGTGAGTGGTGTACGGAATTCATGAGAAATATTGGTGAAGAACCTTAGTTTGGACTGATTTAATGATTCCAGGTCTTCAATATGTTTCTGCTCGTATTTGAGAGACTCGCGCAGTCTGATTCTTGATTTGTAAACCTGAATAAGATATAGCAGTAGACTACCTGTAAATACGACATAGATAAGATAAGCCCACCAGGTTTCATACCATGGCGGAAGAATATGGATCTTTAGTCGGACTGCTTTGATGTCTTCCCGCTGAGTCTTTACTATAAAAGTATACGTACCGGGATTCAGGTTGGTATATGTGATAAAGTTTTGACCGCGTTGGACGCTGTTCCATTCATTGGAGAACCCTTCGAGGCAATAAAGTATTTTATCCCGGTTGGCAGGAATATAGTTTGAGGTGGTATATTCGATACTAAACATGTTCTGATTCGCCTGTAGGGTAATCTCGGGAGTATAGGATAAAGAGTATTGCAAGATACCGGTTTCGTCGTCCGGAGTAATCTCTTTTCCATTGACGATAAGACGCGACAGAAGGATATTGTATGATTTGGGAGTAAAAAACAAAGCTTTTTCGTGAAAGGATATCATTCCCTGTACACCACCCAGGAATACTTCTCCGTCACGGGTAATGTACAATGCATTCTCATTAACGGCAGTTAAGGGAAATCCGTTTTCAATACTGTAATTGTGGAATTTTCGGTTAGGAACATCAAATTGGGAGAATCCTTGATTAGTAATGAGCAGCAGGCAGTTTTTCTCAAAAGACGATTCATGTATTTCGTAGATACAATCGCTGGATAGTCCGTTTTTCTGCATATCGAAGTTTTCGAAACTGTCCGTTTCCTTGTGATACAGATCGAGCCCGCTACCGGATGTAGAAAACCATAAGTTACCCTGGCTGTCCTGCATGATACTGTTTACATTGTTATTACTGATACTGTTTGTATGATTGTCGACATCATTCGGAATTGTTGAATCATGCCGGTAATTGATTAGTTTATCCGTGTCAAACCGATAGGAATAAACGCCTTCGCCTGTTGCGGCAATCCAGAGCGTGCTGTCCCTATCGACAAATAAATCGGCTACCATTTTAATAGCTTGTCCTTCTCTGGTGTCTTTGAAGAGTTGTTGGCAGGTTTCTGTTTCCGGATCAAATAGGCATACTCCGTTTTGTGTACCCACAATGAGTTGATCATGGAAAGGAGTTATGTCCCGGATGATGTCTGAGGGTAATGAGTGCGGATCATCTTCTTTCATTCTGTAATGAGTGAAGCGGTTTGTACGTAAATCCAGTTTATTAAGTCCGCCTAAGTGGGTTCCGAACCACATTCTTTCACCTTTTTCATCATAATAGATCGCTTTTACGTTATTGTGCGAAATACTGTTGCGTCCTTCTTCGTGACGTAACCACCGGAAAGTCCCTTCTTTTCGGTAATAGACATTTACCCCGCCTCCTTCTGTACATATCCATAAATTTCCATCCTTATCTTCTATCATACGTCCGATGATAGAACTACTTAGGCCATCCCGTTCCGTATCGGAAGCTTTGTAACGGGTGTAAATTTCGTATTCCGGATTGAAATAATTTACTCCTCCGAAATAGGTGCCGAGCCACAAGGTACCCTGGGCGTCCTTTACAATGCACCAGATAGAAGAGTGCGTGAGACTTTCTGTTTCATGTCCTGCCGTATAAACGTCAAAACGACCATTACTCTTTTGATAACGATTCAGCCCGTTAAATGTACCGATCCAAATGTTTCCATTGTTGTCCTCGCAACAATCTCTGACAAAATCAGAAGAAACACTATTGGGATTTGACGGGTCATGACGCATATTGTGTATTATCCCCTCACTGTCGATGTGATATAATCCGTATTCCCAGCTTCCGATCCATAGTTCTTTTGAAGAATCCTGGTAAATATTTGTTATGTTTCCCTTTTCGATGGGGTGGGTGAGTGTTTTGTTTTTGTCAAGTTTGTATACCCCGCTGTTTTCGGTTCCCATCCACAGATTGCCTTTATCGTCGAGATGGAGGCAAGCGATAGAGATGTCTTTTCCAGCCAGGTGGTAGGTAAGGTCAAAATTCCGTGTCTCCTTGTTGAATACATATACCTCGTCTTTTTTACCGATAAAAAGACGTTCGTTAAAATAGATACTTGTGACTTTTCCTTGCAATAAGGTGGTAAACTTCTGCGTCGTAAGGTCGAATTCGGCTACACCTTCCGTACATAGCACATAGACTTTTCCTTTCTGATCTCCTGTAATACGAAGAATGGTATTACAGAACAAACTGTTAGGATTGTTTTTCTGTAGTTTGAATGTTTTTATATTATTACCATTGTAACGGTTCAGCCCTTCACGTGTGCCTATCCAGATTCCCCCCTCTTCGTCTACATAGAGACTGTTCACAGAAAACTGAGATAACCCGTCATCAGTAGTCAGATGCCTGAAAGTTATGTTTTGTTTCTGAGCAAGAACGGTGACTGTATTAAGTATAACTAAGAATAAAAGGATGAATTTTTTCACTTTTTGCCGGGTTTAAGGTGAAACTAACCACAAATATATTACTTTTGTTTGACTTATAGAAATACATGAAGCTATGAAAGTAAAAAAAATTAGTGTAGCCAACGTGGAAGTCAGTTCACTTCCTAAATTGCTGGATGAAGAAAAGATTGGATTCCAGCCTATTAATCAGGTGAATTGGACTGAATATCCTTATTGTCCGAAAGTAGAATTTCGGGTAGCTCATACAGAGAGTGCCATTTTGCTGCATTTTAAAGTAACAGAGGCCAGCGTGCGTGCCCGCTATGGCGAAGATAACGGTTCGGTGTGGACTGATTCCTGTGTGGAGTTCTTTTCTATCCCTGCCGGCGACGGAATCTACTATAATATTGAATGTAATTGTATTGGGACTGTTTTGATAGGGGCCGGTCCCCAGCGTAATAACCGTGAGCATGCGCCGGTAGATGTAACGGCTCAGGTGCAGCGTTGGTCAAGTCTTGGTCGTGTGCCTTTTGAAGAACAGGTAGGAGAAGTAACCTGGGAGGTTGCTTTGGTCATTCCTTATACTGCATTTTTTAAGCATCAGTTAACCTCATTGGATGGTAGAACAATAAAGGCGAACTTCTACAAATGTGGTGACGAACTTCAAACTCCGCATTTCCTTTCCTGGAATCCTATCGAGATAGAGAAACCAGATTTTCATCGCCCCGATTTCTTCGGTACATTGGAAATGGAATAAACAAGAGTGTTTATCTTCTTCCACCTGTTTTGGACGAAACGGCTACTTCCCTTAAAGTTCATAACAGGTGGAATTTTTTTGTTCTGCATTTATTTATTCTTCTGAAATTGCTAATGGTATCCACATAGCATATAATCTAAAACATAAAAATAGTATATTATTATGTCTATAAATGCATACATTTAATGTGCTGTTTATTAATGTGATGTGGATATTGGTATGCTTTAACTGTATTCATAACATCCGGATGTTTTTGCTAAAAACACCCGGGTGTTGTATCTGAAAACATCCGGGTGTTCTTATGGGAAACATCCGGATGTTCTAATATTCCGATCCTTGAGTTCTTTTCATATTAAAGTTACTGTTTGTATGTATACAAGTGTACTGTTAGTGGTAGGAAATATAGTATAGGTTGGATCTCTATTATATAGGGAGAAACATTTTGGATTTGTATTGAGAAATATAATCGAATAGTACTAAAATAGAATTGATAAGAAGATGCATCCGACTATGTAAGCATCTTCTTTTTTTCTGCTTAGAAGAGCCGGACGGTTGTGATTATCCCTCTTTCTTTTAGCTCTGTTAATATTTTAGCCTCTTTACTACTGCGGGCTCTGGATCTGTGAGCAAGACTATAAACCCGCCAGGGAGTAGTATTAAATGTAGTTGCGATGTTAATATACTCCTTTCTGTTGCTCGAAAATAAAAAACTACCAAACCATGTTACCATAACTTCTGCCTGTTTTGCTTTTTCTGTTAATAATGTTGTTTTCAGATTATAGCTCTGTTACTTTGTAGGTAACAGAAAAAAGGTAAATTAGGAGCTCTAAAGTGTTTTGAGCAGCTGTTTTTATAAATGATTTATCGTTTGCATGGAAGTAAATGCAATAGTTATGTAGTCCATATTTATTCGGATAAATATGGTGATGTTATTCTTTTACATTAGGGGGTTGATTTTTCAGTAGTTTGGGTGAAATGTTCCTCTATTCTTAATTTTTGATTTATATTCCATTATTTTGATAAAAAAATAGGATGATTATTTTGTTCATAGGAAAAATATTTTAATCTTTGCACCAATATATATCTTCTGTTACCTACAAAGTAATAAGGTCAGTAGTTCATGGATTGAGGTGTATTACTGACGAGATAATTTTCCTGTTTGCCGCATCTATTCTTTCAATATTAAAAGGTTTTAAATAAGTCTCAGTAACCGTAATTGATGAATGCCCCATTGCTTCTGAAATAATTCCGGGATGGATTTCATTATAATAAGCCAGAGTAGCCCATGTGTGCCTTGCGGTATATGAACTTAGAGGGGTCTTTAACTGAAGTGCTTTTGTCAGAAGGGAAAGCTGCTGATTGAATATGCGTAGCGTCCATTGATATTCATGATAAGCCTCTGCTGTACCTTCTCTATGGGTCAGAAATGGAAACAGGTAAGGGGAATGTGGATTTGTATCCATATATTTCTCCAGAATGGTTAGTGCTTCCTGAGGTACTTCTACGATTAGTTGTTTACCCGTCTTACGACGACGGTAGGTGATAATGTTGCCATTCAAGTCTTTTTTGTGTAAGTTCACCAAATCTACAAAAGGTAAGCCGCGCAACATAAACATAAGAATGAATAAACCGTGCGTACGGGAAAGGCTGTGGGGGATTTCATCCGTATCCCAGCTGTGAAGTATCCGGGACATATCTTTGATATTCAATGCTTTTTTTCTGTCTGCCCGTGTTCCTGTATAAACCTGCTTGAACAAGCGTGGAATGTAGGGAGCCAGATGTTTATCGACAGCACGGTTGTAGGTGGCACGCAATGCACGTAAGTATGTAGACACTGTATTCCAACTCCTTTGTTTTTGCCTTAAATATGCCTCAAAGCCTTTCAATAATTCCGGTGTTATTTTTCTGAAAGGTATTGTGCTGCTATGGCAAAATGTGATAAAACTATTTAAACTGTTTTTGTATATATGCGCGGTCCCGTGATTATTGTTATTCTCAAAGTTACAGATTACAGAGCGCATGAAAAATACGAAATCATTTTGTTTCATTCTTTTTGATTATTAGTTTATAAATGATCGGTAAAATATCTCTTCTGTTCTTCTTTTAAATTTTGCTGTATATATTTACATATTACATAGATAAAAGAGTGTAGAGAACAAATTCAGATGGAAGTTATTCTTATTTTTCAGACTCCTTAGCTAACGAAGAGGGCTTGTTAACTTTTATTTGATATAATATATCTGTATCAGAGAGGAGAGTTGAGGAATTTTGATGGAGGATCCTATGGTGGTAAGTTTATATGGATGGTTGGTGAATAAAAGAAGAAGGTTCTGTCTACCCTTTTAAGGGCAAGCAGAACCTTCTTCTTTTAAGTATATTTTTCGAAATTTACTTTACAATACCTCGTTCCGATCCCTTCACAAAGCTTACGATGTTTTCGATTTCTTCGCTCATCGGTACCTGGTCTATGATTTTCTGTACAGCATCAGTCAGACTGAAATTACCTTGATAAATCAAACGGTAGGCATTGGCAATGTGGCGTAAGATTCTTTCCGAAGCATTGTGGTGTTGAGTCAGTACAACTGCATTCACCCCATGATAAGTAGTTGGGTTGCCCGACATAATAATATATGGAGGAACATCTTTTGAGATGCGGCATCCGCTCTGGATCAATGTCCAGCTACCCACATGACAATACTGATGGAGGATAACATTGCCGCTTAGGATCACACAATCGTCAAGTGTACATTCACCGGCTATTGTTGTTGCAATTCCTGCTACGCAATGGTTGCCTATCTGAACATCGTGACAGATGTGAACCTTATCCATAAGGAAGTTCTCATTTCCAATTTTTGTAGCATTGCCTGCAAAGGTGGCACGGCTGATCACTACATTTTCACGGATATGATTGTTGTCACCAATAATCAGATTGGTTTCTTCTCCCGTGTAGTGGAAGTCCTGAGGTTCTGCACCAAGCACTGCATGGTGGTGTATCTTATTACCTTTACCCATACGTGTACCTTTCAGAACACTGGCATAGGCCATGATTACACAGTCGTCCCCGATTTCGACATCTTTTTCGATATAGGCAAAAGGTTCGATAGTGACATTCTTTCCAATTTTTGCCTCGGGGTCTACATAAGCTAACGGACTAATCATGATATTTTACAATTTTACGATTTACGATTTACAATTTAATACCTCTCAATCTTCTCTTCCACCACCCAATGCACGGTAAAGGCTTACTACCGCCTGCATGCTATCGAAGCTGTCGGATACCTGTGACAGGCGTGCGCTAAGCAGTGATTGCTCTGCTGACAGTACTTCGAGGTAGGTAGACGTGCCTAATTTAAACAATTCTTTTGTATATTCGGCACCTTTCTCTGCAGATTCTACCTGAAATTTACGTGCAGAGGTCTTTTCGGCTGTTGTCTGATACAAAGAGAGGGCATTACTAACTTCGCTTCCGGCATTCAAAAGAGACTGTTGAAAGGCAAGTTTCGCTTCTTCCTGTTGTGCTTTGGCTATTTTCAAACGGGCAATATTACTACCACGATAGAATAGAGGCTGTGTCAGCGAACCAAGAGCTGAAGCAAGAAGTTTACCCGGATTGACAATCATGCTACCTGCACTGTTAGTCCAACCGGCAGAACCGCTGATTGTGATTTGTGGATAGAATGCAGCACGGGCTGAATTGGTATTATAGTAAGTATTGGCCAATGCCATTTCAGCAGCTTTCACGTCGGGACGGTTGGACAATAACTGGAGAGGTATTCCTACTGAAAACTCAGAAGGCAGTTGCTGTTCTTCAAGCGTACTGCGTTTGATGGTTTGCGGAGCTTGTCTGAGCAACATGCAGAGTGCATTTTCTGTCTCACGAATGCTCTGACGAATAGCGGGAAGGGATGCCAATACTTGTGCATAAGCTGTTTCGCTTTGTGACACAGCAGCAGCATTGGTCATTGCTGCATCTTTCATGGCACGCATCGTTTCTACATTGCGCTTCATGATGTCGGCTGTTTGTTCGGAGATATCCATCTGACGGTCGAGCATTAGCAATGTATAGTACGTATTGGCGATACCGGCTATAATTTGTGTCTGTACAGCCTGACGATAAGCTTTGGTTTGTAATAGGGTAGCTTGTGCACCGCGTTTGGCATTCAGTAATTTTCCAAACAAGTCAATTTCCCAGCTGGCTGTTACCGGCAGCGAATACGTCTTGGTGGCAGCACTTTTATCAAAGCTGCTAATTGTTCCCTGTGGCGACAGTGCTAACGAAGGAGCATAAGCCAGACGTGAAGTCATTAGCGCATTTTTTGCTTCTTCTACTTTCAGGATGGCTGTCTGAAGGTCGGTATTATTGGCTAACCCTTGCTCGATAAGTGTTTGCAACTGAGGGTCAGTAAACACTTCTCTCCAAGGCAGATTGCCGAAGTTGGCAGTATCTGAGGCCAGTGTATCACCGGTAGCTACCGTGTCGCGATACAAACCGGCAGTCAGTATGTCTTCGGGCCTGTCATATGATTTATAGATGTGGCAGCTGCTCAGAAGAGCAGTTGCACACAACATATATATAATTTGTTTCTTCATTCTAATCTTATTTAGCATATTGTTCAATTTCTGTTTCAGCATCTGAATTGTCGATATCTTCCCATTCCATCGGTTTGATTTTCTCCTGTAAGTACTGGAAGATTACGAACAATGCGGGTACCACAAATATCTGGCAAATCATACCAATCAACATACCACCTACGGCAGAAGCACCTAATGCACGGTTACCATTGGCACCTACACCAAAAGCGAACATCATAGGAAGCAAACCTACTACCATAGCCAATGAGGTCATCAGGATAGGACGAAGACGCGCACCGGCACCTAATACGGCAGCCCAGGTAATACTCATACCCATTTTACGACGGTCGAGGGCAAACTCTACAATCAAAATGGCGTTCTTTGCCAACAGACCGATCAACATAATCAAGGCAATCTGCATATAGATGTTGTTGGTCGCCGCTCCAAGTATCGGGACAATGTTGTTGGCAAGTCCCATCAGATGTACGAAGATGAAACTACCGGCCAGACCGAATGGTACAGAAAGCAATACTGACAATGGCAGGATATAACTTTCATACTGGGCACTCAACAGCAAGTAAACGAATACGAAGCAAAGGATAAAGATCATTGCCGTTGTACTGCCGCTTGAACTCTGCTCTTCACGGGTCATACCGGAGAACTCATAACCGAATCCGGTAGGTAGGGTCTGTTCTGCTACTTCCTGCATAGCTTGAATAGCCTGACCGCTACTATAACCATCAGCCGGGTTACCGTTGATCTTCATAGACGTAAACATGTTGAAACGGGTGATATTATCCGGTCCGTATACTTTCTTGATAGTCATGAACTGGGTGATAGGAGCCATTTCGTTTCCGTTACGCACTTTGATTGATTTCAAAGACTCCAGATTGGTACGACTGTTAGGATCGGCCTGGATCATTACACGGTATAACTTACCAAAACGGTTGAAGTTGGATGAGTATAAACCACCATAATATCCTTGTAGGGTCGTTAGGATCGCATTCGGAGTCAAACCTGCTTTTTTACAAGCTGCCGCGTCAATATCAATCATGTATTGCGGGAAGTTCGGGTTGAATGAAGTTTGTGCCGAAGCAATTTCAGGGCGCTCTGTCAACTTGGTTATAAAGTCTTGTGCCACTTCATAGAATTTGTCCAGACTACCACCGGTCTTGTCCTGCAAGTTCAACTCAAAACCGTTGGATACACTATATCCGGGGATCATAGGAGGTGCAAACAGCAAAACGCGTGCATCTTTTATTACTTTGCGGGCTTTGAGGTAAAGCATGCCAGAGACAAAGTCGGAACGCTGCTCAATGGTACGGTCATCCCAGTTTTTCAACTTACAGATAAATGAACCATATCCTGGTCCTTGACCTGCCATGAAGCTGTATCCGGAAATCATCGTACGGCTTTCGATAGCGGGTTCGGAAGCAAGCAGACTGTCTATTTGCATCAATACCTGTTCGGTACGGTCTTGTGATGTACCGGGAGGAAGATCGACAACTGCCATAATGGTACCGGTATCTTCATTTGGAACCAGTCCGGTAGGAGTGATCTTCATAAAGAAGAGCAACAAGGCGATGCCGGCTACTACGGATCCTATCGTCAGCCAGGGCTTATGGATGAAGTTCAGCGTACCCTTCTTGTACTTCTTTAATATCCCGTCGTAATAAACATTGAATGCAGTATGGAAACGGCTGACGAAAGTAGACTTCTTTCTTTCTTCCGGATCATGAGGCTTCAACAAGATAGCACATAATGCCGGAGTCAGTGTTAATGCGTTTACAGCAGAAAGTCCGATTGCAATTGCCATGGTAAGACCGAACTGGCGATAGAATACACCGGAGGTTCCCGACATAAAACTAACAGGGATAAACACGGACATCATTACCAACGTAATAGAAACAATGGCACCACCCAATTCACTCATGGCGTCAATGGAAGCAAGACGGGCCGATTTGTAACCCTGGTCCAGCTTGGCATGGACGCCCTCGACGACGACGATGGCGTCGTCGACCACTATGGCAATGGCAAGCACCATGGCACAAAGGGTCAGCAAGTTGATACTGAAACCGATGATATAAAGTACGAAGAATGTACCGATCAGGGCTACAGGGATAGCAATGGCCGGAATCAATGTAGAACGTAAGTCTTGTAAGAAAATGTACACTACAATGAACACCAGAATAAAGGCTTCAATCAGTGTTTTGATTACTTCATGGATAGAAGCGAATAAGAAGTCATTGGCATTCTGCGAAATACTTACTTTTACGCCCGGAGGCATTGTTTTTTCTGCATTTTTCAACAAGGTTTCGCAATCCTTGATAATTTGTGTCGCATTGGAACCCGCTGTCTGGAAGATAATGGCAGTTACACTCGGATGACCATTTGTTTTATTGGCAAACCCGTAAGTCAGACGTCCCAATTCGACGTTGGCTACATCCTTGAGGCGTAATACTTCACCATCGGCAGTGGCGCGAATGACGATGTTCTCAAATTCTTCCTGGCTTTGCAGACGGCCTTTATACTTCAATGTATATTGGAAAGTCTGGTTGCCACGTTCGCCCAGTGAACCCGGAGCAGCTTCGATATTTTGTTCTGCCAGGGCGGTAGAGATGTCAGTCGGCATTAAGTGATATTGAGCCATTATTTCCGGTTTCAGCCAGATACGCATGGAGTAATCAGATCCCATTACCATGGCGTCACCTACACCCGGTACACGTTGTACTTCCGGGATAACGTTGATTTTGGCATAGTTTTCAAGAAATTCATTGTCGTACTTGTCGTCAGAACTGTAGAGAGAGAAGACAAGCAACATACTGGTTTGCCGTTTAGAGGTGATAACACCTACCTTGGTAACCTCTGCAGGGAGGAAACCCTGAGCTTTGGCAACACGGTTCTGCACGTTAACGGCAGCCATATCCGGGTCGGTTCCCTGTTTAAAGTAAACTTCAATGGAGGCATCTCCGGTGTTGGTTGCCGTAGAAGTCATGTACATCATGTTCTCCACACCATTGATCTGCTCCTCAAGTGGAGCAATCACACTGTTCAATACAGTCTGTGCATTGGCTCCCTGATAAGTTGTACTGACGCGTACAGTAGGAGGTGCGATGTCCGGATATTGGGAGATAGGCAGTGATATAAGGCCTAAGATACCCAAAATTACTATCAGGATGGAGATGACCGTTGATAGTACCGGACGGTTAATAAATCTATCTAATTTCATATTTTAATCTTCTGATTTTACATGTTTACTTATTTCTTCTGCTCTAATGATGCTTTGAAATGTTCGGCAGACTCTTGTGGAGTAAGCGGCTTGATAGTTGCGCCGTCTTTTAGTGTACTTACGTTCTCCAGTACGATTTTATCGCCCGCATTCAGTCCTGAAGTAACAATGTAGTTTTGTCCGTCATCAAGATTGAGTACTTTGATTTCTGTATTCTTAACCGTGTTGTCGTCTTGCAGTACATACACAAATTTCTTATCCTGAATTTCATAAGTTGCCTTTTGCGGAACTACAAGCGCGTTGGGTGAACTATAAGGGATAAGGATACTACCTGTTCCTCCGGTTCTCAGCAAGTGGCCTTTGTTGGGGAAAGTAGCACGAATGCTTACCGCACCGGTATTCTGGTCAATAACACCACTGACCGTTTCTATTTTTCCACTGTCACCATACAGGGTACCGTCTGCCAAAGTCAATTGAACGGGTGGGAAGTTGTTCAATGCTTCCTGTTGAGAGCCATCTTTGCGGATTAAGTTGAGCAATTCTTTTTCTGTAAGTGAGAAGTAGACGTACATTTCAGAAATATCCGAAACAGTGGTTAATGGAGTTGCGCTGGAACCGCTAACCAAACTTCCTACACGGAAGGGGATAGAGCCTGCTACACCATTGGACGGGCTGGTGACACGGGTATATGCCAGGTTTTGATTGGCACTGATTAACTGTGCTTCGGCAGAAGCCAGTTGTGCTTTGGCAGAAGCCAATGTGTTTTCGGCCATTTCCAGGTCATAATCACTGATGATATTCTTCTTGTTTAATTCCCGTTTATTCTTAACTGTGATTTCCTGGGTCGCTACGTTTGCTTTTGCGGTTTGTACTGCTGCCTTGGCAGCACGTGCGGCTGATTCGTATTGTACCGGGTCGATGATGAACAACACTTGTCCTTTTTTTACCATTGAACCTTCGTCGATACAAAGTTGAGTGATGAAACCAGACACCTGCGGCCGGATTTCAACATCTTGTTTTCCTTTAATAGTAGCCGGATAAGAACTCGTCAGATTAACTGTTGTCGGTTGCAATGCCTGCACTGCACATTCCGGGGTTCCTCCCAAGTCAAAACCCTTTTTGCCACAACTCGACAAGAGGGCCAAACAAAATGCAAATAATACAATTCTACTTTTCATACTTCTATATTCAGTGTTTATTGATAAATTTTCTACAAATAGTGTGCTCATAAGTATTATTAGGGATAGAAGGAGAAAACTGAGACTCTTCTCTTTAGTTTTTCGCTGCAAAAGTACTTTAAATTCTTATATAAATGTTCGATAACCGGTTCTTTTTTAACTATGTTTTTCTCTTATTAATATAGGTGTTGTCTGAATGGTACATTCATTGGTAAATTATAACATTTAAAGACCTGTGGGGATTGTATTACTTTGATTCTTTGTTAATAAAACAATAAAGTTATGTGCCAATATGTCAATGCGCCAATTGGCTATACTGTATTGCTGAAAGACATTGCCAAATTAACACATTGGCAAATTGTTCATTATTGATCGGTTTTGAATATATTTCACCACAGAGTAACACGGAGATCCACAGAGTTTAAATCTTTATTGAAACGCAGATTAACGCAAATTTTCGCAAAGGGAAACGAATGTATGATAAAGATCTACAGTCTTTTAATCCGCGTTTCATCAGATAAATAGTACTCTGTGAAACACTGTGTTACTCTGTGGTGAGTTCATATCTGTACGGTTTTGAACTTAATGGCGTTTGTCATTGCCATCAGTCTCTTTCTCCGGTATTGATAAAGCTCTATCCCGTAGAGTAACGTAGGAAGCCTCGGTGGGTAACATTGTTTTAGATGTACATGTAAAGCAGTACGACATGTGCATGTGGGACAGCACGACATGTGCATCTCATGCTGCTTTACATGTACATCTAAAACAAGACTACTCACCGGGGAAAGGGACGTTCCTTCCTGAGAAAGACAAAGTACAATACCGAACAAAGGGATCGATATCGTCTATGGATACTTCCGCTACCGAAAAGATTGGGCCATAAGCTTCGTCACTGTACAGTTTTAAGTGTATTTAACCGCAGAGGATACAGAGGGTACAGAGTTTAAAAGAAACCAGGATAAACGCAGATTAAAAGACTGTAGATCTTTATCATACATTCGTTTCCCTTTGTGAAAATCTGCATTTATCTGCGTTTCAATGAATCATCGCTTGTCGTTCCTCCCCGTGCGGGAAGCACTATTACTTGAACATTTTCCTTTAAATAAGTGTAAAGTATAGTATTTATTCTCTGAGAACCTTTATTTTTGCATCATGTTAAGAAAAGAATATAATATGAAGAGGCTTATTCGCAAGGTATTGGCTGTGGTTACGGTGATAGCTGCTCTCTATTCGTGTGCCAGTATAGGAAGGCCCGATGGAGGACCACTTGATGAGACTCCTCCCCGTTTTATTGGCAGCACGCCTGCTGCGGGGGCACTTAATAATACAAAAACGAAAGTATCACTTTCCTTTGACGAATTCATTAAGCTTGAGAAAGCCAATGAAAAGGTGGTGATCTCTCCTCCTCAGGTGCAGCAACCGGAGATAAAAGCATCAGGAAAGAAGATAAGTGTCAACCTGCTTGATTCTTTGAAGCCTAACACAACTTATACAATTGATTTCTCGGATGCTATTGTTGATAACAATGAAGGCAATCCGTTAGGTAATTTTGCCTTTACTTTCTCTACCGGAAGTGCGATTGATACGATGGAAGTATCCGGAACATTGCTCGAAGCCTCCAACCTGGAGCCTGTTAAAGGAATGCTGGTGGGTATGCACTCCAATCTGTCTGATACTGCATTTACGAAACTGCCTTTTGACAGAGTAGCCCGTACGGATAGCCGTGGACATTTTACGATTCGTGGCGTTGCCCCGGGGAAATATCGTATTTTTGGTTTGATGGATGCCGACCAGAACTTTGCTTTCAGCCAGAAGAGTGAAGCACTTGCTTTTAATGATTCGCTGGTTATTCCCCGCTGGGAAGAACGTATACGTCAGGATACTACCTGGGTGGATTCTCTTACCATCGACACGGTCGTAGAAAGGAAATACACTTATTATTTGCCGGACAATGTGATTCTGCGTTCTTTTAAGGAAGATTTGTTTTCACAATATCTTGTGAAAAACGAACGGTTGACTCCTGAGAAGTTTACGCTCTACTTTGCAGCAAAAGCAGATACGCTGCCTGTGTTGAAAGGATTGAATTTTGATGAGAGGGATGCCTTTATTATAGAGAAGAATCTGACTAATGATACCATTCATTATTGGGTGAAAGATTCGTTACTTTATAAACAGGACACTTTATCTTTAAGTCTGAATTATTTGTATACAGATACACTTAACCAGTTAGTACCCCGTACGGATACTCTTAACCTGGTGGCGAAGACTGTGAAAAAGGCTGTGGACGAACCTAAGAAAAAGAAGAAAAAGAAAGGTGAAGAAGAGGAGCCGGAGCCAACCAAGTTCCTGCATGTATCTACGTATATCCCGTCTACAATGGATGTATATGATTATATCTCACTCTCTTTTGACGAGCCGATAGCTTCCTTTGATAGCGCAGCTATTCATTTGAAACAGAAGGTAGATACCTTATGGGAAGATATCCCCTTTACCTTTGAGCAAGATTCGTTGCAATTGCGTAAGTATAACTTGTATTATGAATGGGAGCCAACGCGGGAATATGAGTTCTCTGTAGATTCTACAGCTTTTCATGGTATCTACGGTTTGTTTACAGATAAGATAAAACAGAATATAAAAGTTCGTTCGCTGGAAGAATACGGAGCTATTTATTTTAATGTTTCAGGATGTGACTCTATTGCATTTGTAGAATTGCTTGATACGCAGGATAAAGTAGTGCGAAAAGTTCCGGTTGTCAATGGACAGGCCGACTTCTATTTCTTGAACCCGGGTAAGTATTGTGCCCGTTTGATAAATGATACGAATGGGAATGGCGTGTGGGATAGCGGTGAATACGAGACAAAGCGTCAGCCGGAAATGGTGTATTACTATCCCCAGATACTCGAACCTAAAGCCAATTGGGAGGTTGAACAGACTTGGGATGTAAAGGCTCTTCCATTAGACAAACAGAAGCCGGATGAACTTAAAAAGCAAAAACCAGATGAAGACAAGAAAAAGAAAGATAGAAATAACAATCGCCGCAATTAGTAAACGGATAAATTTAGCATGGCTTATGCTGTTGGTAGGGTTGTGTTGCTCTATGCCTGTTAAGGCCCAGTGTGAAGCACCCAATGAAGCATTTAAATCTGGCGAGCATGTGATGTACGATTTATTCTTTAACTGGAAATTTGTATGGATCAAGGCAGGGATAGCCAGTCTTACAACGAATGCGACTACTTATCATTCCAAACCTGCCTACCGGTTTAATCTTTTATCCATAAGCAGTAAGAAGGTCGATTTCTTTTTTAAAATGCGTGATACGCTGACGTGCATTGTCGGCGAGAAGCTCGAACCCCGTTATTTCCGGAAGGGTGCTGAAGAAGGTAAGCGCTATACAGTGGATGAGGCTTGGTTCTCTTACAAAGACGGCTTATGCTTTGTCAATCAGAAGCGGACTTACCGGGATGGTGAGATAGTGGAGACGGAATATAGTGACAGCCGTTGTGTTTTTGATATGCTTAGTATTCTGGCACAGGCTCGTTCCTACGATCCAAAAGATTATAAAGTGGGGCAAAAGATCAACTTCCCGATGGCTACAGGACGTAGGGTAGAGGAGCAAACGCTGATCTATCGTGGGATGAAGAATATCACAGCAGAAAATGATACTACGTATCGCTGCCTTGTCTTTTCGTTTGTAGAATACACAGACAAAGGCAAGGAGAAGGAGGTCATTACTTTTTATATTACGGATGATAAGAATCATCTCCCTGTCCGTTTAGATATGTTTTTGAATATCGGATCGGCCAAAGCTTTTCTGAAGAGTGTTTCCGGGAATCGCTATCCGTTGACTTCAATTATTTCAAAGTAAAAGGTACTTGTTGATCTTTGCGGAATACACTTGATTCAAAGGTGGCAATTAGTTCATTCTGCTGATTGGTAATATCTATCTGATAGCATCCGGTGCTTCGTCCGATGTAGCGTTCGCGGGCTTCGGCGTAGAGTGTGTCACCTTCACCACTGGCGCGTAAGAATGTGATATTGGAGGACAGAGAGAAAGCAAGTTGCCCATGTGAATTGGCAGCAGCTGCCAAGGCGAGGTCGGCAAGTGTGAAGATGGCCCCTCCTTGCGTACGGTTGCCTGCATTGAGATGTTCTTTTTTTATTTCCAGTCTGGCTTTACTGTATCCTTCGCGTACTTCCATTAGTACAATGCCTGCTTTTTCGGCAAATAGGTCATTTTTGAAAAACTCCTGTGGTGTCATAATAACTAATTATTCAATGTGTCAATATACCAATTGCCTGCGCAATAACATCGTATGAGAATTGGCATATCGGCATATTTTAGTATATTGGCACATTATTTTCTGCAAATGTACCAAAAATGTCTCTTAATTGGATGATTTAGGTCGGTCAAATCTGTAAGATTGCCTTATTTTTGCCACCATGAAATTAATTACTTTACTAATAAATCCATGTATTATGAGAACTATTTTGAGTGCATTGGGGATTTCCCTTCTGGTCTTGACGAGTTGCAACAGCCAAAAGCCGGTTGAAAAGGACTTTATTCAGGATAACATTGACAATGCGGTAGCACAGAACACAATCCAGACCGATATCATCGAAAAGTCGGGTAAGATCTTAAATCCCCGTACAATTGATGAAAAGGGAAATATTGTCTATATCCCTATTGACGACTGGTGTTCGGGGTTTTATCCCGGAAGTATGTGGCTTACTTATGAGCTGACCGGAGACAAGAAATGGTTGCCTCTTGCAGAGAAATATACAGAAGCTCTTGATTCAATAAAGCATTTGAAATGGCATCATGATGTGGGCTTTATGATTGGATGCAGTTATCTGAATGGTTACCGTTTGGCTGATAAAAAAGAATACAAGGATGTAATTGTTGAAACTGCCCGGTCATTGTCTACCCGTTTTCGTCCGAATGCCGGTGTAATTCAATCATGGGATGCTGACAGAGGTTGGCAAGGAACGCGTGGCTGGAAATGCCCGGTTATCATTGACAATATGATGAATCTGGAACTGTTGTTTGAGGCAACTGCGCTTTCGGGTGATTCTACTTTCTATAATATAGCAGTGAAACATGCCGATACTACCATGGCTCATCATTTCCGTCCAGATAATAGTTGTTATCATGTGGTTGATTATGATCCGGAGACAGGTGAAGTGCGTAAAAGACAAACAGCACAAGGATATGCTGACGAATCGGCATGGGCTCGTGGACAGGCATGGGCGCTTTATGGGTATACTACTTGTTATCGTTATACACATGATAAAAAGTATCTTGATCAGGCGCAAAAGGTGTATAATTTTATCTTTACCAATAAGAATATGCCGGAAGATCTTGTACCGTACTGGGACTTTGATGCTCCTAATATTCCGAATGAACCACGCGATGCTTCTGCTGCTTCCTGTACGGCCTCAGCGTTGTATGAGCTGGAAACTTATCTCCCCGGGAATAACTATAAGGCAACAGCCGATAAGATCATGGAAAGTCTTGGCTCACCGGCTTATCGTGCAGCAGTGGGCACAAACGGTAACTTTATCCTGATGCACTCTGTAGGCAGTATTCCTCACGGTGCCGAGATTGATGTTCCGTTGAATTATGCCGACTACTACTTCCTCGAAGCGTTGATACGTAAAAGAGAAATGGAAGGGAGGAATTAATAAGTAGTTAAGTAGTCAAGTAGTTAAGTAGTAAGTAGAAGATAGTATCATTACTTACTACTTGACTACTTACTCATTAACAATTAAGTAGAAAATAGTATCATACTTACTACTTAACTACTTACTACTTATTAACTGCTTACTACTTATTAACGACTTATAGAGCTATGAACACTCGAGTAAACTTATTATTTGGCGGATTGAGTTTGCTTGCTTTGCAGGGTTGCAAAGCCCCGCAAGTAGAGCAAGCCGGACATCCCAATATTATCTATGTTTTTCCGGACCAGTATCGTAACCAGGCTATGGAGTTTTGGAATCAGGATGGATTCCGGGAGAAAGTAAACTTCAAAGGTGATCCTGTACATACCCCCAACCTGAATGCTTTTGCCCGCGAATCGGTAGTACTGACTTCTGCACAGAGCAACTGTCCGCTGAGTAGCCCGCATCGGGGTAGTTTGCTGACGGGTATGTATCCTAATAAAAGTGGTATACCATTGAATTGTAACTCCAGCCGCCCTATCAGTTCACTGCGTGAAGATGCAGAGTGTATAGGTGATGTATTCTATAATGCCGGATATGACTGTGCTTACTTTGGCAAGCTACATGCTGATTTTCCCACACCTAATGATCCGGAGCATCAGGGAAAATATGTAGAAGAGCAGCGTCCGGTATGGGATGCTTATACTCCCAAAGAACGGCGTCACGGTTTCAATTACTGGTATTCATACGGTACGTTTGATGAACATAAAAATCCTCATTACTGGGATACGGATGGCAAGAGACACGACCCTAAAGAGTGGTCGCCCTTGCACGAAGCCAAAAGGGTTGTTTCGTATCTGAAAAATGAAGGCAATGTGCGTGATACAAAGAAACCATTCTTTATTATGGTCGGAATGAATCCGCCCCACAGTCCGTATCGTTCACTCAATGACTGTATGGAAGAAGATTTTGATTTGTATAAAGATCAGCCTTTGGATAGCCTTTTGATTCGTCCCAATGCGGATACAAAGATGAAGAAGGCAGAGTCCGCCCGCTATTATTTCGCCTCGGTGACGGGAGTAGACCGGGCCTTTGGTGAGATACTGGAGGCATTGAAAGAAATGGGGCTGGATAAGAATACAGTTGTCGTATTTACTTCCGATCATGGTGAAACAATGTGCAGTCAGCGTACGGATGATCCTAAGAACTCTCCTTATGCGGAATCGATGAACGTTCCGTTCCTGGTACGTTACCCGGGTAAGATTCAGCCGCGTGTAGATGATCTGATGATCTCCTCGCCGGATATCATGCCTACTTTGTTGGGATTGTGTGGTCTTGGAGACTCTATTCCGGTTGAGGTACAAGGACGTAATTTTGCTCCGTTGTTCTTCGATGAAAAGGCGGATATTGTACGTCCCACAGGAGCTCTTTATATTCAGAATCTGGATGGAGAGAAAGATGAGAACGGACTGGTTATGTCATATTTCCCATCATCAAGAGGTATTAAAACAGCACATTATACACTGGCTCTCTATATCGACCGTGATACAAAGCAGTTGAAAAAGAGCTTACTCTTTGATGACTTGAAGGATCCTTATCAGATGAATAACCTTCCGCTGGAAGAGAATCAGGAAATAGTGAAACAACTTTGTACTGAGATGGGAGCTATGTTGAAGGAGATTGATGATCCCTGGTATAGGGGACAGGTACTTTCTGAACTGATTTCTTATCAATGATGAAGTGTTTCATTTTGTTTCATATCGATTGAAAGTGTTGTTTCATATGTATTGAAACATTTATTGATAGGTATAAGAAAGAGGTCAGAACCGGAAGTTATCACGGTTCTGACCTCTTTCTTTTGCTTATATAAGGGGTAAGAGTGATTACTTATTCAATCTCCACTCAAATCCGTCTTTGGTATCTTTCACTTCAAATCCTAATGCCGTGAGTTCATTGCGGATAAAGTCCGAAGTAGCCCAGTCTTTGTTGGCTTTCGCCTTCACACGTTGTTCCAACAGCATATCAACTACTTTCCCGTAGGCGGCTTCGCGGCTATCTGACGCCCCTGCTTCTTCTTTCAGGCCAAGAACTTCAAAACTGAACAGATGGAATGTTTCTTTCAGCTCTTTCAGGTCTTCGGCAGATATAGTGTCGTTGCCGGCAATGATATTGTTGATCATCCTGGCCCCTTCAAACAGGTTGGCAATGACAATTGGGGTGTTCATATCATCGTTCATGGCCTCGTAGCATTTGGTACGCAGTTCTTTTACATTTACAGAAGAACCGCTTGCGGGAACAATCTTTTCCAGATTGTCGATCGCTTCCATCAATCGCTGTAATCCTTTTTCTGATGCTTGCAGAGCCTCATTGCTAAAGTCTACCGTACTGCGATAGTGTGCCTGCAAGATGAAGAAACGAATGGTCATAGGTGTATATGCCTGTGCCAGTAATTTGTGGCTACCGGTAAAGAATTCATCCAGCGTGATGAAGTTGCCGAGAGATTTACCCATCTTCGTCCCGTTGATGGTAATCATGTTGTTATGCATCCAGTAGTGTACCATGTCGTCACCTTGTGAAGCAACGGACTGAGCAATCTCACATTCGTGGTGCGGGAATATCAGGTCCATACCTCCTCCGTGGATATCGAAATGTTCTCCCAGATACTTGCGTCCCATAGCTGTACACTCTGCGTGCCATCCGGGGAAACCGTCACTCCAGGGTGAAGGCCAGCGCATGATATGTTCCGGTTGTGCTTTCTTCCAGAGGGCAAAGTCGGCCGGATTACGCTTTTCGCTTTGTCCGTCGAGGTCACGGGTGGTATTCAGTACATCGTCCAGATTGCGTCCGGAGAGTTTACCGTAATGATAATCTTTATTGTATTTGGCTACATCAAAGTAGACGGAACCTTCGCTTTCGTAGGCATAGCCGGCTTCCAGGATTTTGCTTACCAGTTCAATCTGCTCTATAATATGTCCCGATGCGTGCGGCTCAATACTTGGCGGAAGGACGTTCAATGCATCCATCGCTTTGTGATAACGATTCAGGTAGTACTGCACCACTTCCATCGGTTCTAACTCTTCCAGGCGGGCTTTCTTGGCTATTTTATCTTCACCTTCATCGGCATCGTGCTCCAGATGGCCTACGTCAGTGATATTGCGCACATAACGTACTTTGTATCCCAGATGTGTAAGGTAGCGGAAAAGTACATCGAATGTGATAGCCGGGCGGGCATGTCCCAGATGGGCATCGCCATATACGGTTGGTCCGCAAACGTACATCCCTACATGCGGAGCGTGTAAGGGTACGAACAGCTCCTTTTTCCTATCTAAAGTGTTGTAAATGGTCAGTTGATGTTCCATAACGTTTGAGATTTATTCAGTTTGAAACCACAAAGTTAGAATAAATAATTGATATTTCTTATTTTGCTGCTGAAAAGTATCTTTCTACGACAGCAGCTACGCCGTCTTCGTCGTTGGAGAGAGTGATGTAGTCTGCTGCTTTCTTTACCGGTTCCTGAGCATTGGCCATTGCTACTCCAAGCCCGGCAAACTTAATCATGCTAAGGTCATTATAACCATCGCCCACAGCCACCATTTCTTCCCGTTTCATATCGAGCTTTTCTAACAATACGGTGAGTGATTGTGCTTTGTCGATACCTAACGGAACAAGTTCTAAAAAATAGGGTTCGGAACGGTAGGCACTGATCTGGCCCTGTAACCGGATGGAAAGCTCGGACTCAACGGCTATGAGTTTGTCCGGGTCGCCTACGATCAGGCATTTAGGAACAGGAAGATGGATATCGGTCAGGAAGTTTGTACTTTTCCGTACTTCCATTCTGTTAAGAAAGGCTTCTTTCTTTACATATTCGTCTTCCGGGTTTTCGGTCACAATACATTCTTTGTCATAGGTCAGGATGGCAAGTTTATTTTTTTTGGCACATTCGTATAGCTGAGGGATGACAGCATTCGGTAGTACATTGGCGTAGAGTATCTCTTTGCTTTTCCAGTCAATGATTTTTCCGCCGTTGTAGGAGAGTATATAACCGTCGAACTGACTCATTTGTAGTTCATCGGCTAATGGCGCAATACCATAAGTCGGTCTGCCCGAAGCCAATACCAGTCGTGTGCCTTGTTGTTGTGTCTGTATCAATGCTTTCCGGTTGCTGGGCGTTATTTCTTTCCGGGTATTGGTTAGTGTACCGTCAAGGTCGAGTACGAGGATTTTATAGTCCATCTTTATTCTCAGTGTTTGATTTGAGAATGCAAAGATAATGTTTTCTGATTAGAAAGGAGCAAAATTCACCACAGAGTAACACAGAGTTTAAATTTTTATTGAAACGCAGATGAACGCAGATTATCGCAAAGGAAAACAAATGTATGATAAAAAACTACAGTCTTTTACTCTGCGTTCATTTGTGTTAATCCACGTTTCAATTAACCATCGTTTGCCGCACCTTCCGGTGCGGCAAGCACCACTATTTTACAAATTCTTTCACTGTTTCTATTGAACCGTCGCTATAGATGGTACGGAGGATGTTTAGTCCCTTTTCAGCCTTGTTAAGGCGGATACCGTTCACGTTGAAGTACTGACGTTCTACTATCTCTTTAGCTACAGTACTCTGTTCGATACCAGTAGCATTACTGTTATTGGAAGGTTGTCCCAATCCACCCATTTGATTGGCGGCGCGTACAGTAAATACATCATTATCGGTTGCATCTGCCGGAATGGTATAGCTGGTCTCATTCGTAAAGTCGATCACTTTTCCGTTTTTGCAGATAGCATAGCAGAATACATAATCGCTGGCATTCCAGGAGAGAGTAGTACCATTGACCGTCAGTACCGGAGCTGCTGCCTGTTCGGTTAATAAAGCCGGTTGCCAGGAGTCACTGCCACTCAATACATTCTCGAGGGTAAAGCGGGATGCCTCTTCCTGAGTCAGTACCGGACTGTAAGGTATGGTTCCTCCTGTGTATTTAGTTTTACGGGCACTGCAATCAACGGCCATTCCGCTTTCGGTGTGGCTATTGTATTCAGCAAATAGTTTCGGGATAATCGTTTCACTCATATCACTCCATCCTTCTGCTTTCGGAAGAACCTTCATGGTTGTGTTAATCCATACACTCATCGGAGCACCTTGCCAGGGACGTCCTAAGGCATAAGAACCTTTGTTTGCATCGTATCCGTCAATCGTACAGTCATTGAATACGTATCCCCATTCGGTATCACCTGCCGGAGCCGTGATACAGTTGCCTGAACGGTCTTCCAGATAAAGCAGTGTACGATTGAAGAAAACGTCACCACCACCGCAGATAAAGTCTACCGTACCATGAATTTCACTGTCTTCAAAATACGAACGCATGCGATTGTTGTTTGAGTAGTATGTATCCTGATAGCTCAACATACGTATGTTTTTATATACGTTTTTGTTTCCTTTGTCTTGCAGGCAGACAGCACGTCCGGTGCTTCCCTGATAATCATAATCGTTTTTCAGAGTGAGGTCCTGCATATAGATATTTTCTCCTGTGGGGCGTAGAGTAGCTGACACGGAGATACCTTCTACCGGTGCTTTATTTACGATAATTGTATTTTCCATACTTTCACCGATCAGTGAAATGTTAGATTTCACGTCTGTCAGGCAAAGTTCTCCTAAATCGTAAATTCCATCGTGCAGGAAGATGCGGAAACGCTCTCCTGATGTGGAGGCTTCATTCCCTTTAGCCAGTGCTTCGAGCAGTTCTTCCGCATTGCTGGCGATAGCATCGTACATACCCGGAGTTACTACCGGAGGTGCTATCGTTGTGAATTTGAGTGTGATATTCTCCTTTATCTTATTACCATAAAAGTCGGATACGCTATTGCCCGGTAATGTGAAGGTGTAAGTTGTATTGTAGTCTAAGCCCATGTATGGGAATGTAATTGTTTTGCCTGCCACAGATGGTACCAATGTTTTGTTTCCTAAAGTAGCTACTGTTCCTTCTGCTATTTCTACCTTGGCGTCAAATGTCAATACGATACGTCCTGTAGCAGAAACCTCCTCAGCATTGTTTGCGGGGAGAGAAGAGAGTAATAGAGGTGCTCTTCCCGGATCAACTCCTTTTTGTACTCCGGTGATATAGATAGAACCGATTGCAGTACCATCATTTTCTGATGCGGTACCTACAATCTCAGAGCTATAATCGGGAATCCAACGGAGATACAATGATTCGGCATTATTACATGATTCGGGAAGTGTGGCTTCCAATGGTGTCCATGCCTTAGCCCCCGGTAGAGTAATGCGGGCTACTTCTGTATAGTTAGTTCCGTCCAAAGAGTATTCTAACTTCTGTACAGAATATGCATTATAGTTGTATAACATTCTGGAAGTTACCTTAATATCAATAAATTCAGAAGCATTTATACGGGTTTCATAGTAATATTTCTCAGAGATGTTCTTCCAGTTTACAGCAGCAGATTCACCTTCATAGTTCCCTGATTCTTTTGATTTGTCGAGCCATGCCTGGGTTGTCCCGTCTTCTTTGCGTAGAATGAGCGTTGTAGCTTCATTCTCACCTGTAGAAGCGAAGTCTGCCGGACGACTGTTGTTTCCTTTCCGAACAAAATCCCATCCTACAATATAATCGGCAGCACTATATACTGCTACGAATTCTTTATCGCTATCCATTCTTACAGGAAGTTCGTAACCCATCTCTCCGCTTTTCCAGTTCAGGAATGTAAGAATGCGGTTTTCTGTAGCAGTAAGAGTGACCAGAGTACCTTCTTCATACATGTTCTTACCATTTACAACGGTGGCATCAGGAGTGGCTGTTACCATGTAATTGTTTGCTCCACCTTCTGTACTGGTTGTAAGTGAATAAGTAGCTACCGGTTCAAATACGGCCGTAATGATCATATCTTCGTTTAATGTTTGCTTGTAGGATGCTTCTGCGGAAAGAGTGTTTCCTGTTGCATCTGTCCATTTCACAAATTTGTAGCCGAAGTTCTTTTTGGCTGTTAGTGTTACTTCCGTACCTTCGTCATACTGGCTGCTGGAGGGAGAAACGGATACACTTCCGGCTTCTTCGGGAGAGACTTTCGTTGCTAATGTTACTTGTTTGGCAGTAATTTCAACATTTGAGTAAATCTCCAGTTCGAACATATACGCATTCTGAGTAGGAGCGAGGTTGGTCCAGCGGAGTTGTACGTTTTCCTCATTTATGGCACATTCTACCCATACTCCTTTCGCTGGATCGGCAAAAGCGTCGGAGAGTACTACCCAATCGGTATCAGTCGTACTTTTCTTTTCCAGTTTGTATCCACGTTTACCACCGGTAGCTCCGTGGAAATAACGTACTTTAGTGATATTGCTTAATGCGGATGTCGTGATTATTCCGGGCAGATTCTTTTCGGCCATCGCATAGCCTGTCAGGTCACCGAATTTTTCTACATTCTGTCCTTGTGGCGAAACGGTAACACCATTGAATGTGAAAGTTACTGCTTCGTTACTGAAAGTAGTTGTTTTTTCTACGCTTACATCACCGGAATTAGAAGAAACGGCTTCCCAGTCAGTGAAATCTGTAGCAATAACAGGGCGTTCCTGAATATTGGATTCAGCTTTCGGATATACGATGGTAAAATAGCGGAAATAAGTACCATCTTTACCAATAACGATATCAATTGTTGGGTCAGTTCCACCATAAGTATAAGTCACTATTTTGCCACTGGTATAGTCTGTTGAACCGGCAATAGTTGTTGTGGAAAGCGGATTATAAGCTTCGGTAGTAATGATACAGTTTTTGGCTGCCGGGAAAGTGAAAGTAGTACCTTCATTCATTTGTGCCCAGTCTGTCCAGCTTCCATTATTGATCTTACCGGGTTTAGTGTTGAAGTCTGTTTTCACATCAATCGTATTCCCATTTACAACGGCTTGTGAAACGTAGAAACCTGTTATTCCTTCGTATGCTATTTTGGGAGCACCATTTTTCTGCTGGAAATCCCAGGTAATAATAACTTCTTCATTACGATCATCCAATGATACTGTGTTATCTGTAAATACAGGTGTCAGAGACAGATCCTCAATTACTGTAATTTCTTCTCCTGGCGTATAGTTGTTCGTTCCGTCTGTCCATGCAGTAAGTGTTTTACTCTCTACGTATAGAGTACGGTTGAGAGGTAATGTATACTTATTACCTGTAAGCACTTTATCGGAGGCTGGTACTGTACCGGCATCGGTATATTCTCCTAATGCATATTTGATAGTTGATTCTTTCGGGGCTTCGCTGATGGCTTCGATGCCAATATACGGGATGTATCCGCCACCACTGATTGAGAGGGTCGTTGCTTCCTTGCCTGTATAATATCCTTCTACACAAGGGTTGCCATTGTTGTGGTAGCAACTTCCTAAAGAGTTGATAGCGATGGTAGTAATTACATCGCCTGCTTCGTTCTTAACTGTAACATTATTTCCGTAAGCACAAGCACCGATAGATATTTTCACCGGGCCTTGCACTTTTACGGTGGCTGTACCCGGATTGAAACCATGTTCGTTGCTATGGTATTTGTAGTTGTTCAGTATGATATTGGCAGTTGCGTCGTCTGCTGCCACACGGGTTGGGGTGCCGTCTTCGGCAATGGCGATACCGAATGTTACCTGAGTTTTGTTATTGATTTCTTCGTCGGATAGGAAATTACCATTCATCAAATTCAGCTTGATGTCTTTAAAACCGGAATCTCCTTCTACCCTCGTTGAAGCCTTTGCAGATAAACTGCTTATAAGGCATACGAATACAAGAATGGTGTAATATACATTTCTCATAATACAAGAATGGATTAAAGTTAATACTATATTTCTGAGGGACGAATATAGTACAAACTGTAAATAAGGTGGTTACCTGTTTTTCGATTAAGTCAGATATTACACAAGATAGAACAGTTTGTCTATCTGTCAGGTTAAAAAATACAAGCTTGGTTCATTCCAGAAGCCCAATCCACTCCTGATCTGTCAGTACAGGCATCGACTCACTGTCGGTGATAAACGTCTCGGCGAGTTTACGTTTATCTTCCTGCAACCGGATGATTTTCTCTTCAATGCTGTCTTTGGTAATAAAACGGTAAGCAATGACCTGCTTGTTTTGCCCGATTCTATGTGCACGGGCAATGGCTTGTGCTTCGGCAGCGGGATTCCACCAGGGATCAACGATAAACACATAGTCCGCCTGTGTAAGATTGAGTCCCACTCCTCCGGCTTTGAGAGAGATGAGAAAAGCACGTATCTCCTCTGTCTGAGAGAAGCGGGTTATTTCTTCCGGACGATTGGTGGACGAACCGGTGAGGAGGGCATATTGCCAGCCACGTTTACGGAATTCTTCAGCAATCAGTTCCAGATGCTTTACGAAGGATGAGAATATCAACACCTTATGTCCTTCGCTGTAAAGAGTTTCATAGGTATCGATAATCTGTTCCATTTTGCCCGATTCTGTTTTAGAGTCGGGGAATATCATTCTGGGATGACATGACAATTGACGTAGCCGGGAGATACCATTGAGTACGGTGAGTTGCAGGCGCTGCTTTTTATTAAACTGTAACAATGTATTGCGCAGGCTGTTTTTCTCCTGTTGGTAAATTTCGTTTTGCTTTTCGGTCATGTCACAGTAGATGATTTCTTCTGTGAGTGGTGGTAACTCGGGGGCAACTTCATTTTTACTTCTGCGCAGGATAAATGGACTGATAAGTTGGCGCAGGCGTAATTCCATACGATTGTCTCCTTGTTTAATGGGGTTGATGAATTGTTTGGTAAATGCATTTTCATTTCCTAAGAGCTCCGGCTGAAGGAAATGAAACTGTGCCCATAGATCTTTTAGTGAGTTTTCGATAGGTGTGCCGGTCAGTACCAGCCGGTGATGGCTGCGTAGTTGAATGGCACATCGGAAAGTCAGTGAGTCGCTGTTTTTTATATTCTGGCTTTCGTCCAGTACGATGTATTCAAAGTTATACTGGCGAAGAATATCTATTTTATTTCGCATAGTACCATATGATATGAATATCAGTTGGAAGCGGTCGAAAAATTGTTCCGGATGTCCTGTTTTAAAATAACTGCTACTGTTGAATTCTGCCAAGGACAGATTGGTGAAACGGGCAGCTTCACGTTTCCAATTGTGTAATAGGGAGGTGGGTACGACGATTAATGTTCCTGGCTTTCTGGTGATCTTGCTTCCACTTACCGGAATTACACAACCTGGGAGCGTATTTTCCACTGTCAAATCATCGAAAAGATTAAATTGCCCCATTTCATCGGAAGTATGTGAAGCCTTTTTTAATATAAAATTACACTCTTGTTTGGCTCCGATTACACTGTCTTGTGGTAGATTAACATATTCGTCACCTTCTGCCGGATTACTCTTTTTGCTGTCAGTATGATATATTTGTTGCAATAAGGTGAGTGTCTGGAGTGTTTTCCCCAATCCCATATCGTCTGCAAGGCATCCTCCGAATCCTTGCTCGTAGAGATGCATCATCCATGTATATCCTTTATATTGATAGGGGCGTAACTGGGCTTTCAGCCCTCTGGGGATCGGATATTTCTGTTGAGGTTGGAGAGGGAGGAATTCTTTGCGGGTATCACTTTCCAGAATAGAATGGACAATCCCTATATAGGGGTGTTTGACATAGATTGTTTTACCACGCGTCATGCCTAATTCCATCAGATTGGCATACTTACTGAACCACTCTTCCGGAAGTAAAATGATACGTCCGTCGGGGAGTATATATTCATGCCTGTCTTCAAGAATGTGCTTGCGAAAGCGACTGAAAGGGATACGTAGCTCACCGATGACAGCTGTGATGTGAAGTTCAAACCAATCCGGACCATCATCAAAACTTTGCTCAATACGGATTTCATCCAGGCTATATGGCTTGTCCTGAATACCACTTGTCAGTACGAATGATTCCTGTAACATGGTACGGTGATGAGCTACCCATTCGTTGATGCTTTTTTCCGGTGCATTTTCGGATAGTTTGAAGTGTGAATCGCTGATTGCTTCCAGTCCTGCATTCTGTAACAGGAATATTGCTTCCTTTTCAATATCCGGAGTTCTCCTGAAATAACGTATGACGCTTCTCCCTTCCTGTGTTTCCCGAAAAATGAATCTCTTTATTCCGTCAGTAGGTTGCGGACTGAATACCTGATCTCCATAGCGGAAGTTTAATCGTAAGAGTGGTGTATGATAGATGGTATCTTCTATATATAGCAAGCATTCGCATATTCTCTTTTCTTTTTTAACATCTAATCCTTGTACATCGATATTATGATAACGGGCTACAGGAATGAGGATGTTGTCGATGTACTTCTCTGTAAGCGAGGCATCTACGCTGATGTGTGTTTTTTTTGTGAAAGGTAGAAGGCGTGAACTCTCAATGTGTTGAAATATATAGACTTCCATACCTAATAATAATATAGCCGGATTGGAGGTGAGCGTGGTGACTGGTTTTAATTCGGTGAGAGGTATTGCTTTACCTTCACTGTAACATTGCAACTGATAGTTGAAGGACTGGTTGTTGACCTCAAATGAAAAGTGAACTTCTACATCCTTTTGGTTCACATGATATGCATGATGTGGATAGAGTAGTTTGCTACGGCTTTGTTTTTGATACAAGGGTAGGTTACAGGTGCGTATTAATTCCATCATCTCCTGTAACTTCTTCTCGATGAAAAGGCGGACATTTCTCAACTTTTCCGGTTCTTCGGTCAGTCGGCGCAGAAATTTGGGAATAGTTTTATCCTTCGAGTAGACAGTCATCAGGTATTTCTCTGTATAGTGCGAAGCTATTTCTATGGCCTTCTGTTCCGTTTTACTCATTTGTGCCACAGTCTTGGGAGACAGGTGGAAAGCTTGTTCTACTAAACAGAGTTCCTCTCTTTCAGGAGAACTTTCGGCAATGTATGGGAGGAGGAGCATACCTAATGTCGGATGTTCTGAAAGGACAATGATGAATAGGTTATGTGACGACGATTCTCTCATTCTGTTTAGTTTGAAAGGGTAAAGATACGGGATTTTGTTTAATTTTGCGGCATGATGGATCAAAAGAAACGTGTGTTGTTGGGAATGAGCGGTGGAACCGATAGTTCGGTAGCCGCTATATTGCTACAGGAAGCCGGCTATGAAGTGACTGGGGTGACTTTTCGCTTTTATGAACTGAATGACTCGGTTGAATATCTGGAAGATGCCCGTATGTTGGCAGAACGTTTAGGTATTGAGCATATAACTTATGATGCCCGTGAAGTTTTTCGTGAACAGATTATTACTTATTTCATTGATGAGTATCTGTCAGGGCATACCCCGGTACCCTGTACGCTTTGCAACAATTATTTAAAATGGCCTTTATTAGCAAAGTTAGCCGATGAAATGGGGATTTTTTATATTGCTACCGGACATTATGTGCGAAAGATGCTCTTGGGAGAAAAATATTATATCGTTCCCGCTATTGATTCCGATAAAGACCAGTCATTCTTCTTGTGGGGGTTGAAACAGGAAATATTGCAACGCATGTTACTCCCGATGGGAGAGATGACAAAGCCTGGAGCCCGTGCCCTGGCTGCAGCACGGGGCTTTGAAAAGGCAGCGACCAAGAAAGACAGTCTGGGAGTTTGTTTTTGTCCGATGGATTATCGAAGCTTTTTAAAGCAATATCTGGGTCATAACTCTGCTCCTATAAAGGTTGAAAAAGGAAAGTTTATCGATGAAAAGGGCAATTTTATTGCTTGGCACGAAGGATATCCGTTTTATACGATCGGGCAACGTCGTGGCTTAGGGATTGATTTGAATCGTGCCGTATTTGTAAAAGAGATACATCCGGTGGAGAATACAGTGGTGTTATCTTCATTGCAAGGTCTCGCAAAAACGGAGATGTGGTTGAAAGATTGGAATATGGTGGATGAATCCCGCTTGATTGGGCCGGAAGATATTATAGTGAAGATTCGCTATCGGAAACAAGAGAATCATTGTAAAGTGCAAATCACAGAGAAAGGACTCCTGTATATACATTTGTATGAGCCTCTTACAGCCATTGCGCCTGGTCAGGCTGCTGCTTTCTATAAAGATGGCTTATTGTTAGGTGGGGGAATTATCGTAGACTCCAAATAGATGAGGCAGTTACCTTTCTAAGGCTTTTGTAAGATAAGTATGTATTGAACTTATAGAATGCCGTAACAGAATGATGGACGAGATGTGCATGTCGTACTGTCTGACATGCACATGTGGTACAGTACGACATGTGCATCTCGTGCTGTACCACATGTACATCTCGGACATTGCTCTTTACCGGGAAAAGAATTGCTTGCCGTATACAAAAATTGCGTACATCCCGGATGCACGCAATTCTATGTGTTATGCTTTATTCAGTTCCAGCATTTCTTCTATATATTCCCTCGTATTGCTTAGCCGGGGGATTTTATGCTGTCCACCTAATTTGCCTTTTTTAGCCAACCAATCATGGAATAATCCTTTGCGGGCTACAATTACTTCCAGTGGTTGCAAAGCAATGTCCTTCCAGCGTTTTGCTTCGTAATCAGAGTTCACCTCTTTGAGAGTAGTATCCAGTATAGCAGCAAAATTCTCGATGGAATCGGGCATTTTTGCAAATTCTATCAGCCATTGGTGGCGGCACTTGGCGTGCTCATCCATGAATACCGGTGCTGCGGAATAATCACTTACTTGTGCTCCTGTCATTGCACAGGCCTTTATCAATCCCTTTTCTGCATTGTCTACTATTAACTCTTCTCCAAAGGCATTGATGAAATGTTTGGTCCGTCCGGTAATAATGAATTTATAAGGATTCTTACTGGTGAATTTTACTGTGTCACCGATCATGTATCTCCATAATCCGCAGGAAGTGGAGATTATCATTGCATAATTCTTGTTCAGTTCTACTTCTTCCAGGCAACAGGTACGTGGAAATTCTTTGCCAACCTCTTCGAGAGGCATGAATTCATAGAATATTCCGTAATCAATCATCAATAGCATGGCGGGATCGGAGAGGTCATTTTGTGTCCCGAAATATCCCTCAGAGGCGTTATAAGTCTCTACGTAATGCATTTTCGGAGATTGGATGACCTGCTTGTATTGCTCACGATAAGGGTTGAAAGCTACGCCGCCATGGAAGAACACTTCCAGATTGGGCCATACTTCTTCCAATGATTGTTTCCCTGTCTTTTGAAGGATGTTTTTAATCAATACCAGCATCCATGACGGTACTCCGGAGAGATTAGTCACATTGACGGGAATTGTACTGTTGGCAATCGCCTCTATTTTGCTTTCCCATTCACTCATCAGAGCTATTTTCTTGCTGGGAACACGTATCAGGTTGATGAGAGGGCTTACATTTTGTATGAGGATGGCAGATAAATCGCCTACAAGGCTGTGGTTGGAGTTTAGATTGGGACTATGGCTTCCACCGAGAATTAATCCTTTGCCTGAAAAGAAACGGCTATCCGGATTTATCCGGAAGTAGAGGGCGGCTGCATCTTTTCCTCCGCGGTAGTGAATGTCTTGAAGGGCCTCTTTGCTTACGGGAAGAAATTTACTCTTGTCGTTGGTGGTTCCCGAAGACTTGGCAAACCAACGAATTTCCGAAGGCCAGAGCAGATTCTGTTCTCCTGCACGAAGACGTTCTACGTAGGGTTTTATCTCTTCGTAGGTCTGTACAGGTATGCGGCTTTTGAAGTCTTCGTAATTTCGGATAGATTTATAATCATACTTCTTTCCCCATTCAGTGTTAGCGGCCTGGGTTACGAGACGTGTCATGACACGGTGCTGTATTTCGCCAGCCTGACTGGCATAGAGGTCTATTTCTTTTAAACGGGAATTGAACGCCTGCTTTATAATCTTTGTGATATTCATTTCTCTTTTAAATGGGTAATGTTTAAGCCTACAAATGTAACCTTATTTATCTTTTTTTTCTATCTTTACGACGGAAATAATAGTTAAAAGTTAAAAGACGGGAGATTAGTTCCGAACTTTAGAACAAAAAACGGCGATGAGAATTGGTATTTTAACTTCGGGGGGCGATTGTCCCGGCATTAATGCTACGATTCGTGGCGTGTGTAAAACTGCCATAAACTACTATGGTATGGAAGTCGTCGGTATTCACAGTGGTTTTCAGGGTCTTCTGACTAAGGATGTGGAACTAATAACCGATAAATCCCTTTCAGGTTTACTGAATATGGGAGGTACCATTTTGGGAACTTCCCGTGAGAAACCATTCAAAAAGGGAGGGGTAGTAGCCGAGAATGTTAATAAACCGGCTTTGATTGAGCAGAATATAAAAGAGATGGGGCTTGATTGTGTGGTTTGTATCGGAGGTAATGGTACACAAAAAACTGCTGCCAAATTTGCCGCTATGGGGTTGAATATCGTTTCTGTGCCCAAAACTATTGATAATGATATCTGGGGAACGGATATTTCCTTTGGTTTTGATTCTGCAGTAAGCATCGCTACAGATGCTATTGACCGTCTGCATTCTACAGCCAGTTCACACAAACGTGTGATGGTAATTGAGGTAATGGGACATAAGGCCGGCTGGATTGCCCTGTACTCCGGGATGGCTGGTGGTGGTGATGTTATTCTTTTACCCGAAATTCCTTATAACATAAAGAATATTGGTGAGGTGATCCTGAATCGTCTGAAGAAAGGAAAGCCTTACTCTATTGTTGTGGTTGCAGAGGGCATCCAGACTGATGGACGTAAACGTGCTGCGGAGTATATTGCGCAGGAAATAGAATATGAAACGGGTATCGAAACGCGTGAAACTGTTTTAGGATATATCCAACGTGGTGGTTCGCCTACTCCTTTCGATCGTAATTTATCAACACGTATGGGGGGACATGCTACAGAGTTGATAGCCAACGGACAGTTCGGACGTATGATATCCTTAAAAGGTGATGAAATTTCATCTATTCCTTTGGAAGAGGTAGCCGGGAAATTAAAGCTGGTCACAGAAGATCATGATCTGGTGATTCAGGGACGGCATATGGGAATCTGTTTCGGATAAAATATTCACTTCGAAGAAAACCATTTCAGTGGATTGATCCGTTTACGAAATAATTTATCTCTCATCATGCGGTGCAATCTGTATTGATAAGTTTGGATATACCCGTGAGTTGGAATATATCTGCTTTCGGATAGAGGTTTTTCGAAGATATTATCGAAGAAGGTTATCAGTTGTTCTTCCCAGTTTAGATAATTCTCTTCATTAAACCAGGGAGCAGATAATAGAGAAAGGTACTCATCATCATTCTGATCCAGTCGGACAATGTGCTCTACTGCTTCTTCCAAAGAAGAATAGCTGGAGACATTGATGAAAGAAGCCGGGTTGAAATCTCGGTCAATAAGTTTATTACCCCAGTAGATAGGTACGGAGTTAACAAGCATCGGCTCCATGATTTTTTCAGTGGTATAACCGTCACACATGCTATTTTCAAATGCAATATTGAATTTGTAATCCTTGATAAAAGCAGTTTTATCGGGAACCGGACCTCCTACATTATTTTTATAGCGGCCTCCCGAATCCACTTGTTTGTATTCTGACAATAGTTGGAAAAAACGTTCTCTTTCGGGAGCTCCTTTGGCATTAGAAACTACGAAACTACAGAATTTACGGTTAAGAACCACTTCGGGAACTATCACTTTGGGAGCTGCTAATTGCTGTACACCATATGCTGTGTAAAAAGGTATACGTATATATCTGTCACCGAATGATAGGAAGTTAAAGCCAATGGCATAGTCGCAGATATTAAAATCTGGCGTGATGTTTTCACCGGAGTAGAATATTTTAGTACAATTGTGATAATCTATATTTTCATATCCAAAGACTGAAAAGAACAGATAATCAGGAGTATCACTAAGCTCAATCCGATATTTCTTAGAAATTATATTTGCTATGAAGTTGTGTTGGGGATCAAAGTTTTCCCAGAAATCAACGAATTTTACTTTTATAGTTTTCATATTGTTTCGGATAATTCATGCTCTTCGGTGAGCTCTTTCTGCGTTATACTTTCTGTTACTGTAATTACTTCTGGTTCTTGTTCTGGTATTTCTGCTATTTCTTCTTTCGTCTTCTCTTCTGCCTCTGTTACAACTGTTATTGCTTGTATTTTGGCTTCTTCTATACTTGCCATGAATTCAGGCGTCTTTATTTTTTTTAGCGCCATTTGTGCAGCATTTTGTTGGGACTCTTTTTTAGAATAACCGGTTCCGGTTCCGGCAGGTATACCCTCAATACGTACTTCTGTCTGGAATACAGGATTGCTCTCTTTGTCGAAAAATTGTTCTATAAGTTCAAAGGAGACTTCCATCTTATTTTTTTGGCTCCATTCAATCAGTTTAGATTTGAAGTTTACTTCTTTGCGTGACAGTTTGTCCAGATCAATATACGGATGTATTATTTTCTCTTCAAGAAATAACTTACAACGTTCGTATCCCTGATCAAGATAGATGGCCCCGATAAAAGCTTCAAAGGCATTGCCATACATATAACTGTTGTGAGACGAAGAGCGAGTGGAGTATTTTATGAGTTTGTCAAGGCCAATTTGTACGGCCAGTTTGTTCAGCGTTTCGCGTTGAACGATTTTTGAACGGGTGTTGGTCAGGAAACCTTCCCTTTTTCCCTCGAAGTGTTTATATACGATATCTCCTACAATGGCGTCAAGAATAGCATCGCCCAAGAATTCCAGGCGTTCATTATTTAAAGGCCGTCCTTTTTCTGAACGGAGAGAGGTTGATTTGTGTAGAAGAGCTTGTTCGTAGAGATGGATGTTGCGAGGATAGAATCCAAGTATTCTATAAAAACAAAGATAAGACTCTCTGTCCTTACAGAACAGCAGTCTTATCTTGTCTATTTGATTTCGTAGCACGGCTTTACTCTGCGTATTTCTTGAAGATAACACAGGCGTTATGACCACCAAATCCAAATGTATTGGACAAGGCAACGTTAACTTCACGTTTCTGTGCTTTGTTGAAAGTGAAATTAAGGTTATAGTCTATGTTCTCGTCATTGTCACCTTCTTCGTGGTTGATAGTCGGAGGAACGATACCATTTTTGATAGCAAGAATACTTGCAATAGATTCTACCGCACCGGCAGCACCTAATAAATGGCCTGTCATTGATTTGGTTGAACTGATGTTCAACTCAAATGCATGGTCACCAAATACTTCTTTAATAGCTTTAGCTTCCGAGATATCACCTACAGGAGTAGATGTTCCGTGTACGTTGATGTAATCAACTTCTTTCGGATCCATTTCTGCATCTTCCAGTGCGTTCAACATCACCAGTTTTGCACCTAATCCTTCCGGATGTGAAGCTGTGAGGTGATGAGCATCAGCTGACATACCTACACCGGCAACTTCTGCATAGATCTTTGCACCACGTGCTTTGGCATGCTCTAATTCTTCAAGAATAAGACAACCGCCACCTTCACCCATAACGAATCCGTCACGGCTTGCGCTGAACGGACGAGATGCACTCTCCGGAGAGTCATTGCGGGTAGACAATGCATGCATTGCATTAAAACCTCCTACACCGGCAGCAGCGATAGCAGCTTCCGAACCGCCGGATACGATTACATTCGCTTTGCCCAGACGGATCAGATTGAATGCATCAGCGATGGCATTGGTAGAAGTAGCACATGCAGAACATGTTGCATAGTTAGGACCGTGGAAACCATACATAATAGAAATCTGTCCGGCAGCAATGTCCGAAATCATCTTAGGAATGAAAAACGGATTGAACTTTGGACCATTTTCCTGACGAAGGGCGTAGTTACCTACTTCTTCTTCAAATGTACGAATACCACCGATACCTGCACCGAAAATAACGCCGATTCTATTTAAATCTTCATTTTCGACATCAAGACCAGAGTCAGCAACTGCTTCTTTGGCTACTGCTACAGCATATTGTGTATACAGGTCCATTTTGCGTGCTTCTTTACGGTCGATATATTGGGTCGCATCGAAGTTTTTTACTTCACATGCAAATTGGGTCTTGAATAGCGAAGCATCGAAATGAGTAATAGGCCCTGCTCCACTAACCCCGTTCACCAGGTTTTCCCAAAATTCGGGTACACTATTGCCAACGGGAGTAATGGCGCCGAGGCCTGTTACTACAACTCTTTTTAATTCCATATTGATGAAATCCGATTACTTAGCGTGTTCTTCGATATAAGATACAGCGTCACCTACAGTACCAATCTTTTCAGCTTGGTCATCTGGAATAGAGATACCGAATTCTTTTTCGAATTCCATGATAAGTTCTACAGTGTCAAGAGAATCAGCTCCCAGGTCATTGGTGAAGCTTGCTTCAGTTGTAACTTCTGATTCTTCAACGCCTAATTTATCAACGATAATCGCTTTCACTCTTGATGCAATTTCAGACATAACTTTAAGTTTTTAATTAATAATTAGTTTTATTTCTTTAATTTTGCGGTGCAAAGGAATAAATATTTATCGTTCTGCGCAAATATTTGATTAAATAAATGCATTCTTTTGCACATTTTTCACTGTTTTGTGCAGAGAATAGGCTGATTATGAAGAAAAACATCGCAATTTTTGCTTCCGGTTCTGGCACAAATGCCGAAAATATCATCCGGTATTTGCAGGAGAATGATTTTATTAGAGTGGCATTGGTACTTTCTAACAGGAGCGATGCGTATGTTTTAGAGCGTGCAAACCGCCTGAAAGTACCTTCTAAGGTGTTTTTGAAGGATGATTGGATTTCCGGTGAGCAGATTTTAGCTTTATTGCGTGAATATAATATTGATTTTATTGTTTTGGCCGGATTTCTGGTGCGTGTACCTGATGTACTTTTGCATGCTTATCCCGATAAAATCATAAATATACATCCTGCTTTGCTTCCGAAGTTTGGAGGAAAGGGGATGTATGGCGATCGTGTACACGAAGCAGTGGTGACCGCCGGAGAAAAAGAAAGTGGTATTACTATACATTATATAAATGAACACTATGATGAAGGCAATACTATTTTTCAGGCAAAATGCCCGGTATTGCCCGAAGATTCACCTGCCGATGTGGCAAAGAAAGTGCATTCTTTAGAATATGAATATTATCCGCAGGTAATAGAGAAACTTTTGAGTTGTTGAAAAAATATCTATTGAGGTGCTTGGCATAGTTATTTTATATACATTATTATATAATGCGAATCAGTAGTTGAAACCAGTTAAGAGTTAGTTTTATTCATTTCTGATCGGAAATGAGCAAAACTTATCACAGAGTAACACCGAGTTTAAATCTTTATTGAAACACAGATTAATGCAGATTTTCGCAAAGGGAACCAATAGATAGTAAATAACTACAGTCTTTTAATTTGCGTTCATCAGATAAATATTACTCTGTGTGACGTAGAAAATACAAAGCCATTTGACTCGTTTCTGTTTTTGAACTCAATAACCAACTACTGATTCGCATATATAATATGATTGTTGTTCTGTTTATTCCGTGAAGCGGAATGTGACCAGTAATCCTTTGTGATCGGTAGGCCATACTCCTTTAGGAAGGAGGAATTTATCTTTGGTTGTTTCCTTTACTCTTTGACTGCGCACAATAGAACTTTTAGGGCCGAATATAATTGCTTTTTCTGCTTGTAGCCCTTTCCCTTGATAAAAAATGAAGTCGATTCGTTCACGTTCATCTGCTTTCGGTGCCCAGGTTAACTTTTCGGGGGCTATTAACAGATTGTCCGAAGGATAAGTAAAGCCGGGGTGTGTAAGCGGATCAGGATAAATTTCACGATAGCTGTCAATGAATCCGGCCTCTTCAAGTAGAGTGGTTACTGTCCAGGGGATAACCATACCATTGTGGTCGTACATATCCTTGTTTGTTTCCAACCAGTCACGGTGAGAAGGTTCGTTGAAATCCCCTCCTAAAATAATGCTATATCCGTTGGCCATATCCTTATGGGCTTGGTCAATGAATAGTTTGATGGCATCATCACGTTGCGAGTCTGTATTAACTTTTAACACCTCTTCCACTGTTTGAGGTTTGGGAATTTCTTTCCAGGTAGAACCGTCATATCCACGTACATTGTAGTATGCACAATCCAGATAATCCAGATGAGCTGTGTATACGGCTACCTTGCGTCCGTTAACGGTGGCCAATAGTCTGTAAATACTACCGTGATCTCCGTTTTCGGGAAAAACAGTCAGAGAATCTGTAATGGGATGTTTGCTTAGTAGGCCGGTGTCATAGCTATAAAAAGAGTAGTAGGCTAATCCCTTTTCTCGCAAAGAAGACAGGACACGGGCACTAAAATTGCTTTTGTTATAGTTTCTGACCTCACTAAAGGTGACAAAGTCTGGTTTCAAACGGACAATTTCGTTAATGATAGCGTCGTAACCACCTGGTACAGATGTTCCTTCTTGCCAGATATTCCATTGCAAAACAGTAAATTCTCCGGCTTTCTTACTGTTTGCAGATAGAGTGCTCAGAAGAAGAAAAGCAAGTAAAAAAAGTTTTTTCATGATATTTAAATAGATTATAATTTCCGGATTTATTAAAAGTGGTGAATGCTTATTTTATTAACTATATAATGACTCTATGCTTTATTTCCTCATAACCTTACAACTTTATTAACATAATTTCTTAACTATCATTTTTATGCTAACAGAAGTACGTACTTTATACCTGTAAAAGTACGTACTTTTTGTATATAAAGTATACTAATTAACACATAGTTAAATACGTACTTTATTCCGCCATTTTAACCGATATAATATATGCCTCTTTTTCTCTTCTCAGAGGATAATCTCCCCGAAGTTGTTCAAACTGTTCAGGATGTGATTTTAATCGGTTGCTATCTTGGCACGGATCGTATATTTTTAGTAAAGCTTCCTCTAAAGTTGTAGCTTGTATCAGCCTGTTTTCTGGTTGCATAGGTGAGATGGTATAGTTGGCTTTTATACCAAAATGCCGGCAGAGAGCGTCCAATGACATCCGTGTTGCATTGGCTTTTCCATCTGCTGAATATCCTGCGATGTGAGGGGTTCCTATTATTACTTTATTCAATAACTCAAGATTAATAGCGGGTTCATTTTCCCATACATCAATGATTGCTTCAGAAATGACTCCTGTTTGCAAGGCTTCCAGTAATGCTTTTGTATCAATAACTTCTCCACGGGAAGTGTTGATAATTATGGGTTTGCGTTTGAGAGTACGGAAAAATGATTCGTTTGCCAAATGGTAGGTTTTGTATTTTCCGTCTTTGTATAGAGGGACGTGGAAAGTTATTATGTCACATTCTTGCGCTATTTGTTCTAAAGAACAAAATTCAGTATTCCCTTCTTTCTCTTTTCTGGGAAGATCATTCAGCAATATGCGCATCCCTTGTGTCTTTGCTACTTCAATTATTTTACTTCCTACATTTCCAACTCCTACAATGCCTATACACATTTCACTGAGATTCTTGTCTTTGGTGATCTTCAGCAACGAGAGTACGGATTCAATGTATTGTGCTACAGAAGCAGAATTACATCCGGGAGCATTGGTCCAGGTAATGCCAGCTGTACGACAGTATTCTGTATCAATGTGATCGAATCCGATGGTTGCAGTTGCAATGAATTTAACCTGGCTACCTTCAAGCAGTTCGCGGTTACAATGAGTTCTTGTACGGACAATTAGTGCGTCAGCATCCCGTATGAGTTCTGGTGTAAAGTCTTTTCCTGATATGTAAACAACTTCCTCCGCTATTTTTTTGATAGCCTCTTGTATATAAGGAATCTTGTCGTCTATAATAATTTTCATATCATTTTTCATTTTTGGCAAAAATACAAAAAAAATAGTATCTTTGTCGGGACTTGATAGGTAAAAAACTACTGCCTGATGGCAAAGACGACTCGCTTTAAAGCTGTAAGATAGAAATAAATATGAATATCATTCAGATTTTTGCATCTCCTGTTTGGGGAGGAGGTGAACAATATATATATGACTTGGCTGTAGCTTCTACGAGTCACAGGCATGCTGTCACCTTTTTCTCACGGAAAAGTTCTGTTATAGCTCAGAGAGTTGCAGGAATCGATGGGGAGTATTACCAGTTACCTTTCAAAGGAATTATAGATTTTTACTCGGTTATCCGGTTAAGTAAGTATTTGAAAAGCCATCCTACGGATATTATACATATCCATTGCTTTAAAGAGATGTTTACTGTTATTCTTGCCAAACGTATTTCCGGAAGTAAAGCAAAGATTGTTCTCACGAGGCATCTTATTAAAAAAGGGAAAAATAATCCTCTCTATCTTTGGGCCTATCGTCATATAAATCGTATCGTGTTCGTATCACGGCTTGGTGAACAAACTTTCTTAGGTTCAGTTCCCGGTTTCCCTAAAGAACGCAGTATCGTTGTTCACAACAGTATTCCTTCTTATATAGAACCTATAGTTAAGTCGGAAACCCTTCGTGAAAGGTTTCATATTGCTAAAGAGTGTCCGTTGATTGTTTTTGTAGGGAGAGTTGTTCCGGCGAAAGGCATACTTCAGCTGATTGCAGCATTAGGCAAACTTCATCATCTTAATTTCTTTTCAGTAATTATAGGTAAGGGACAGGATGATTTTATCGAGCGATTGAAAGCACTTGTGGCTTCAGAAGGGCTGGCTGATAAAGTTGCATTTCTGGGACATTCGGATAAAGTGCGTGCACTTATTGCAGATGCTGATATCGGAGTTGCTCCTTCTTTGTGTCAAGAGGCTTTCGGATTGACTGCGATAGAATTTATGCAGGCAGGAAAATGTATTGTAACGACGGATAATGGGGCACAAGTGGAATTTATTAAGCATGGAAGTAATGGCTGGTTAGTGGCACCAGGTGATGTTGATGCTTTGTCTCAGGCGTTGTCAACGCTGATTTCGGATTCTGAAACACGTAATCGTTTGGGGGATCAGGCTAAAAAATATTTTCAGGAAGAATTGACTTATGATAAGTTCTATGAAGCTATAATGCGCGTTTATAGTATGGATGTATAATTAAAAGTAAGAAAGGATTGTTCGTCTGAGAAAAATTCTTTAGCTTTGTCTTATTGTACATTCATTAAAATGATTATAACTATGACATTTAGTAACCTTTGTAATGACATTTTTGGGAAATCGACCGGCGATTATCATATTACAGATAGTGTGGATGCTCCGATGAATAACCCATATGAGTTGAAAACGATTGAATATTATTTGTATTTAAAGAACTGGATTGATGCTGTGCAATGGCATTTTGAAGATATAATCCGTGATCCTCAGATTGACCCGGTAGAAGCATTGAAGTTGAAACGCAGAATTGATAAGTCCAACCAGGATCGTACGGATTTGGTGGAATTGATTGACAGTTATTTCTTTGATAAATATAAAGATGTTGTTTCTCTGCCAAACGCTACGATTAATACGGAAAGTCCTGCTTGGGCCGTTGACCGTCTCTCCATCCTTGCTTTGAAAATCTATCATATGCAGCAGGAAGTAGACCGCACGGATACAACGAAAGAACACCATGACCAATGTCTTGCTAAACTTTCTATTCTGTTGGAACAACAGAAAGATCTGTCAACGGCTATTGACCAATTGTTGACTGATATTGAGGCCGGCAGAAAATACATGAAGGTATATAAGCAGATGAAGATGTATAATGATCCGGCTTTGAATCCGGTGCTTTATGCTAAAAAATAAACGATGGCCCGTATCCTTATCATTCGTTTCTCAGCACTTGGTGATGTTGCCATGACTATTCCGGTAGTCTATTCGTTGGCAGCCCAGTACCCTCAGCATGAAATTACTGTGTTGAGCCGCGGGGTACTACAGCCTCTTTTTCAAGGTTTACCAGACAATGTACATTTTATAAGTGCAGATCTTACCGGTAAACATAAAGGACTTTGGGGATTGAATATACTTTATTCGGAGTTGAAGAAACTTCATTTCGATTATGTGGCTGATTTTCATAATGTGCTGCGTACAAAATATATCCGTTTAAGGTTTAGAATGTCCGGAGTTCCGGTAGCATTTATTGATAAGGGCCGAAAAGGGAAAAAGAAGTTAGTACGGCGTCATAACAAGGTATTGGAAAATCAGAAAAGCTCTTTCAGGCACTATGCAGATGTATTGGAGGAGTTAGGCTTTCCGGTTTTGTTGAATTTTACTTCTGTCTATGGCGAAGGAAAAGGAGATTTTTCTTTAATAGAACCTGTAACCGGAGAAAAAGAGAAAGGGATAAAGTGGATAGGTATTGCTCCCTTTGCCAAGCATGAAGGGAAAATATATCCTATAGAATTGCAAGAGAAAGTGGTCGCCCATTTTGCTCAACGTCCGGATGTTAAAGTTTTCCTGTTTGGTGGAGGCATGGACGAACAGAATGTTTTTGATTCATGGATGTCAAAGTACCCATCTGTGACGTCTATGATCGGTAAATTAAATATGAATACGGAACTGAATCTGATGAGCCATCTGGATGTGATGCTCTCTATGGATTCGGCTAATATGCATTTGGCTTCATTGGTAAATACTCCGGTGGTTTCCGTTTGGGGAGCAACTCATCCTTACGCTGGTTTTATGGGCTGGAAACAGTTGCCAATCAATACAGTACAGCTTGATTTATCTTGCCGTCCTTGTTCGGTATATGGGCAGAAACCCTGTTTTCGCGGGGATTATGCTTGTATGAGAAATATTAAACCAGAGCAGATAATAAGTAAAGTGGAAGGTCTGTTGATTGATTAACCGGAAAAGTAAAGAAGAAATGAGACTTGCCATTGTTGTTCCCTGTTATAAAGAAGAAGCGGTATTGGTTGAAACAACTAAACGTTTGACCAAGGTGATGGAGGCGCTCATTAACAGGAAACTGATAACACCCAATAGTTTTATTCTTTACGTAAATGATGGAAGTACAGATGGAACATGGTCTTTGATTTCAACTCTTCATTCAAATAACAAATCTATTTGTGGGGTCAATTTAGCCAGTAATGTAGGACATCAGAATGCATTAATGGCGGGACTTACTGTTGCCGGAAGGTTTTGCGATATAGCCATTTCTATTGATGCCGACTTGCAGGATGATACTGCTGTTATAGAAGAAATGGTCATTAAATATAAAGAAGGATTTGATATCGTTTATGGTGTACGTAAAAGTAGAACTTCTGATACCTTCTTTAAGCGTTTTACGGCTTTGAGTTTTTACAAATTTATGCGTGCTATGGGGATAAAGTCGGTTTATAATCATGCTGACTATCGCCTAATGAGTAAGAGAGCCATTGAGCAGTTGTGTAAGTTTCGTGAAAGAAATCTTTTCCTTAGAGGTATTGTACCACTAATTGGCTATAATACAACCTCCGTATATTATGATAGGGTTGAGCGATTTGCTGGAGAGTCCAAATATCCCTTTAATAAAATGCTGAACTTCGCAATAGACGGTATTACCTCTTTTTCTGTGAAACCGGTGAGGATGATTCTTCTGGTGGGAGTATTGTTTCTATTAATAACTTTAGGTGTATTGGTCTATACCTTACATTCACTCTGGATTGGTCATGTGGTGCCGGGATGGACTTCACTGATGCTTTCTGTCTGGTTTGTGGGAGCTGTCATTTTGATTAGCCTTGGCATTGTGGGCGAATATATCGGGAAAATATATATTGAGGTGAAAGATAGGCCCCGGTATAATATTGAATCTGTTTTATTGAATAATGAAGATACGGAGGAACCGGACACGAAGACTACACACGACTAAGGTAATGGAAGGAATGTTGAAATCAAAAGAAAAGCGATACGAATTTATTCGGTTTTGTGTGGTCGGAGTAGTAGCTTCGGGTTTACATTATGGGGTGTACTATCTGTTGCAAACAAAGATTGATGTAAATGTTGCCTATACAGTGGGATATTTGATTAGCCTGATTTGTAATTTCTTTCTCACTTCGTATCTTACTTTCCATAGTTCACCTTCTATCAGGAAGGCCCTGGGTTTCGGAGGAAGTCATCTGATTAACTATTTGATTCATTTGTCTTTTCTGAACCTCTTTTTGTATTTAGGAATTTCAAAGGTATTGGCTCCTGTTTTAGTTTTGGCTATTGCAGTTCCGATAAATTTTATATTACTTCGTTGGGTTTTTAAGCATAAAAATAAGTAAGTGTATGAAAACTGTTTTGTATTATTTTATTTTTTTCTTTTGGTTTATTGCTTCTTTGTTACCGTTGCGATTTCTCTATATATTCTCTGACTTATTGTATTTTCCACTTTATTATTGTGTTCGTTATCGAAGGAAGATTGTTCGGAAAAATCTGATTGAATCTTTCCCTGAAAAGGAATTGGGAGAGATACAAAGAATAGAGAAAGCATTCTATCATTATTTTTGTGATTATATGGTGGAAACGATTAAGCTGTTTTCTATGAGTGAAGAGCAGATGCGCAGGCGGATGACTTTTGGTGGTGTGGAAAAGATAAATGAAATTATAAAGGATAGAGATTGTGTCGCTTATCTGGGGCACTATTGTAATTGGGAGTGGGTGGCTTCTTTACCTTTACATTTGGATATTGATAAAGACCTTGTGGTAGGACAGATTTATCACCGATTGGAAAGTCCGGCTTTTGATCAGCTATTCCTGCGAATGCGAAGTCGTTTTCGTGCAGTTAATATAGAGATGTTCATGGCTTTACGTCAATTGGTACGTTATAAACAGCAAAAGAAGCGTTTTATCATTGGCTTTATATCCGATCAGTCTCCCAACTGGAATTTTGTGAATATGTGGACTGACTTTCTGAATCATAAGTCCTCATTCTTTGTTGGTGCAGAAGGCATTGCCAAAGCAACCGATGCTGTAGTAGTGTATATAGATGTACAAAGAGTAAGAAGAGGGTATTATCATGCAGAGTTTATCCTGATGACCGATCAACCCAAATCCTTCCCGAATTATGAAATAACGGTTGATTATGCCCGGCGCCTGGAGGCGACTATTCAGCGAGCTCCTCAATATTGGTTGTGGAGTCATAATCGTTGGAAAAGGACCTACGAAGAATATCTGAGAAGAAATCAGAAATAATTATTTTACAGCGAGAGGTAATGTTCCATCATTTGCCGGGTTAATATCTCTTGTCCGAAACGAGCAGCATACTCTGTTCCTTTTTCAACCATTTCCTGTTGTAAGGTGGGATTTGCCATGACTCGATCTATGGCATCGGCAAGTTCCTGTTCGTTTTCGGGATTTATGTAGATGGAATGGTCTCCACCTGCTTCTTCCAGACAAGAACCTGTAGCTCCGATTACAGGAATTTTACTGTTTAATGCTTCCAGAATAGGAATGCCAAATCCCTCAAAAAAACTTGGATAGATAAATAGAGAAGCCATCTGGTAGATAGCAGGGAAATAACGGAATGAAACATTGTGCAACATCAGGAGCCGATTCGACAGTCCGTTCTCCCGGGCATACAGAAGAACGGTATCCGCATAAGGGGTATGTTTTCCTATCGCTACCAAAGGTAAGTCACAAGAGGCTTTTGTAAGGGCCTTAGCTATTAACAACAGATTTTTGCGGCTTTCAATACTTCCCACATATAAAAGATATTTTTCCGGAAGCCCGTACTGTTTGCGTGCTTCTTCTTTCAATCCGGAGTCTGCCGGGTGGAGAAAACTTTCATCACATCCTTGATAAATAACTTTTATTTTTTCTGCCGGAATATCAAAATAGTGTATAATGTCTCTTTTAGTACATTCGCTTACAGCGATAATACTGTTGGCTATCTGGCAGGCCCGGCGAAATTTATAAGTATATATGTTGCGGTCTATATATGAATAAAAGTTAGGATAGCGAAGGAAAATCAAGTCATGAATCGTAACGATACTTTTGATTTCTTTCAACCGTTCGATCCCTAAAGGGAGTTCATTACTAAGCCCGTGGAAAATAGCCGGATGATCGTTTTGCAGCTGTCTTTTGATGCCACTGACACGCCACAATGAAGATAGGCTTTTCCAGATAGCTTTATCGGGATAACAGACAACACAATTCTCTTGCTGTGACAAATTGCCCAATAACTTTGCTTTTCGTTCATTGGGAGTGTATAACAGGTATTTGTTTTCAGGGCAGTAACGGCTTAAACCTTCAATAACAAAGCGGCTGTAATTGCCGAGACCTGTACGGTTTTGTGCTGCTCTTTTGGCATCAAAAGCTATTTTCATTCGTTTTATAATTTCTGGTTTATAGGTTGCAAAGGTAAGTGTTTTTGGGTATTTTAATGGCAGAACCAATTAAATATATTAATTTTGTCGCTGTTATACTTGATATTACACCAATATGAAAAAATCTTTTTCTTTCCTTCCTTATATACGAGTGGTGCTTGCTGCACTGTGTAATCTGGCGCTGTCCTATCTTCTTTTTATGATTTGTCGGTTTGTCTTTTTATGGGTCAATTATTCTTATTATTCAGAACTGACAGGCACCGAATTGATGACTATACTTAAAGGAGGATTGGTTTTTGATACATCTGCTATTGTTTATATCAATGCTTTGTACATCCTTCTGATGTTTTTCCCATTACACTATAAAGAATATAAACGCTATCAGCAAGTGACAAAAGGCGTTTTTGTCTTTACTAATAGTATTGCCTTGATTATGAATCTAATGGATACGGTCTATTTTCAGTTTACCAATCGCCGTACCACTGCTTCCGTTTTCAATGAATTCAGCAATGAGAATAACATAGCGGGTATTATCGGAGTAGAATTGCTGAATCATTGGTATCTGACTTTGCTGGCTGTTGTGTTGATTTATGGCATGTTTAAGCTATACAGAAAGCCTTTTGGAAAATCAGAAAATCTAAATCCGTGGGGGTATTACGGAATACAGTTGGTTTGTCTTGTTGTTGTCATACCTTTTTGCATATTTGGTATGCGTGGCGGTATCGGAGCTGCTGTGCGACCTATTACGGTTAGTAATGCCAACCAATATGTCAATCGTCCCATTGAGACAGGGCTGGTGCTTAATACTCCTTTTGCGATGATACGTACTATTGGTAAAAAGCCGTTTGTAGTACCTGCCTATTATAAAGATGAGGCTGCGATGGAGGCGGTTTATACACCTGTTCATACTCCGGCGGATAGTGTGCAGTTCCGTCCGCTGAATGTGGTGGTATTTATCATGGAGAGTTTCGGAAAGGAATACATTGGTGCTTTAAATAAAGATTTGGATGGGGGAGCTTATAAGGGATATACCCCGTTCCTGGATTCATTGATCTCAGAGAGTCTCACATTTGAATACTCATTTGCCAACGGGCACAAAAGTATTGATGGGATGCCTTCCGTATTGTCCGGTATTCCTATGTTTGTAGAACCTTTTTTCCTGACGCCGGCTTCAATGAATAAAGTATCCGGTATTGGGGGTGAGTTACGTAAAAAGGGATACTATACTGCTTTCTTCCATGGTGCCGAAAATGGTTCAATGGGTTTTGAGGCTTTTTCGCGGGCTACTGGTTTTCAGGATTATTACGGGCGTACAGAATATAATAACGATGACGATTTTGACGGTCGATGGGCTATCTGGGACGAAGAGTTTTTCCAGTTTTTTGCAGATGAACTTTCTTCTTTCCGTCAACCTTTTGCAGCTGCTCTTTTTAGTGCTTCTTCCCATCATCCGTTTGTAATACCCAAACGATATGCGGGTAAGTTTCCCAAAGGGACATTGCCTATTCATCAGTGTATTGGTTATTCGGATTATGCGTTGAAGCGTTTTTTTGAGAAGGCTTCTCATGAACCCTGGTTCAATAATACGTTGTTTGTGATCACGGCCGATCATACGAATCAAACGGAACATCCCGAATATATGACTGAAAGCGGCACATTTGCTGTACCCGTCATTTTCTATCAGCCGGGTAGTACATTGAAAGGGCATATCGATGCTATAGCCCAGCAAATAGATATAATGCCTACTGTATTGGGATATTTGGGATATGACAAGCCTTACATTTCTTTCGGATGTGATTTGCTCGCTACTCCCACCAATCAGACTTCCGCAGTGAATTATATAGGCGGTGTTTATCAATATCATAAAGGTCGTTATTTACTTCAGTTTGATGGTAAAGAGTCCGTTGCACTGTATGACTTTGTTTCAGATCGTTTGCTGGAACATAATTTGTTAGGTACTTTACCCGAAATGCAATCTTCTATGGAATCAGAGTTGAAGGCAATAATTCAGCAATATATGACGAGGATGAATACGGATAAGCTGGTGTGTGAGTAGTGATTATAATTATTGGTAAAACAAGAAGCAATGATGTATAGAATCAATGACTAGTTTGAGAGGAAGTGAAATAGCTTCCTTTTCAGTTCATATGGTCATAGGATTGTAAGATGTCTTTGTTATTGGTTGTTTTGTCAATGATATATTATAATAGGGTGAGATTTAAATTCTTACCATAAAAAAACTTATGTTTTTTAAATTTATCAATCGATATGTATAATTGATTATTTTCTAATTATTACTTGTTGTTTAAAAAATATATATACCTTAGTTCTATTAAAAGAAATGACTTTGATTTGCTTTTTAAATTATAATTTGTGCGTTTTTATAATTTACTTAAAAATACTCATTATGAAAAGAAAATTGTTATTGTTAAGTTGCTTAGTGATCGTATCGTGTACTGAAGAAGTCTCTATAATCAATGATGGTGTAACTGAATTGCCTACTACTACAACTAGGCAAGCTTCAGATGGACTATATGATTTGCTAGGATTTAGCTATGATGTTACAGGAAAATATCTAGATGTAGATGTTGCTAAACGTACTGTGGTAAATATAGAAGGTTTTGTTAATGATTATGCAGATCGATTTTATTATCCAGCAACACATCAAGGTAGTATGTCTGTCTATTCTGGAGCTACTGCGCTTGATTATTTAGAAGAAATAAAGAATAAAAACTCAATATCAAATACTTCTGAAAATGAGATTGAGGGACTTTCTCTCTCTGGTAATATAAAGATTACAAATGAATTGAATTCTAAATATTCATATTCAACAAAATATTCATTTGCTAGAGCTGATGTAGTAAGAAGAGTAAAGCGTCTATATTTGGATGCAACTCCTAGTATGTTACTTCCTTATCTGACATCTTCTTTCAAAGAGAACCTTAAACAGTTATCCCCAGATAAATTTGTAGAAACTTATGGGACACATGTACTTTGCGATATAACGATTGGAGGACGTTTGTCATTTACTTACCGATCAGTGATCAATGCAACGAGTAATACGGCTGAGAAGAAGAGAACTGTTGAAGCAGGTTTGAAATTTAATGTTAGCAAATATGGTGCTGATCTTCAAAGTTCTCATTTATCTGAAGATATACAGACCTGGAATAGTAAAAATTCATCATGGAATTTGTGGATAGAATATGCAGGAGGAACAAATAGTGGGACTGTTATCACTTATACTTCAGAAGACCAGCCTACTCCTACTATTAATATTAGTGCATGGGAGAATTCTGTCACTGTACAGAATGCAGCTTTAGTTGATATTAATTGGGAGAAAGCATATCCAATTTATGAATTTATAACGGATTCATTAAAAAAGAAAGAAATTACAGCAGCAGTGAAGAAATATATTGAAAGTAAAAAAATTGAAGTTGTAGAGTTGGTTCCTATGTATCAATACTTTAATCCCAATACAATTAAATATGCATATTCATTATCACAAAATGATTCATGGTACCCCTTAAATGGTGGTTGGGTGAATCATGGGATTTTATGTTATGTCTCAAAAAAAATGTTGAATGATTTTGTACCCATATATCAATATTTTAATGGCAGAACAGGTATTTACGCATATTCACAAAGTTTAGATGACGGGTGGTATCCAGCGAGCAGTGGTTGGGTAAATCATGGAATACTTTGTTATGCACCTAAATGTGAATTATATGGTACAAAATCATTGTATCAATATTATTTAACGGATATGACATATGCTTATTCTCTTAATCCTAATGATCCTTGGTATATTACTACTAATGGTCGACATTGGATAAACCATGGTGCACTTTGTTGTGTGTTTTGATTTTTTCTGAAATATATTGGTTAAATGATGGGTATATATCTGCATTATACTTAGTTGTTTATGTGGTAATAATGCTGTGAACAGTAGATTTAAATTAGATAATCAGTTTTTTTGTTATAATTAGGGATACTCTTTAAATAAAAAAAAAATATAAGGCAACTAGTTCATAACGAGTTAGTTGCCTTTTTTTGTATCTTTAATCATTCCCCCCCCCAAAAAAAACGGTTTGACGGCCAAAACAGGGGTAAACTAAAATAAAAACACATGGTAAAGATACAAAAATCTCAGAAATCGAACCTCGTTTAGGTTTTACTGAGTTCGATATGCTTAAAAAATATCGTCAAAGTTTTGCAACGAGTGAATTAGGTCGCCTCCATGCTCTGTTCCCATTCTCGGAACTGGCCCAACAAATGCATTTGCATGAATCTTCTCTGGGTCGTAAAAGTTATTTTTCTCCTGAAGGTAAAATAGCCTTGATGGTCCTGAAGTCCTATACTAACTTTTCCGATTCACAGTTGATCGAACATCTGAACGGTAATATTCATTACCAGTTATTTTGTGGTGTTCAGATTGATCCGCTTCATCCTCTGACCAATTCTAAAATCGTCAGCGCCATTCGCCAGGAACTTTCCGAGCATCTCGATATTGATTCTCTCCAGCTGATTCTGGCAGCTCACTGGAAACCTTATCTTGAAAATATTCATGTCTGTATGACCGATGCCACCTGTTATGAAAGCTATCTTCGCTTTCCTACTGATGTTAAACTCTTATGGGAAGTATCGTATGGCTTCACCGTCATCTGTGCAAACATTGCCGGACATTACACATACAACGTCCCCGTAACAAGTATCTTGATGTAAGCCGTGCCTACCTTGCTTATAGTAAACTACGTAAACGCAGGAAATCACAGACCCGTATGATTAAACGCAGACTACTTCAGTTATTGGAAAAGTTACTGGACCAGATGAAGCAGCTTCATTCATCCTACAGGAACAGGCTTACACTATCCTCTGATTACCAAAGATGTTTCTCGGTTATACAGACAGTCCTTGAGCAAGGGAAGAATTTATTTGCAGGCAAAAAAGTGTCCAACCGTATCGTGAGTATCGACCGGCATTACCTTCGGCCTATTGTCCGGGGCAAGGAAACCGAATCCGTTGAATTCGGAGCCAAAGTCAATAATATACAGATAAATGGAATCTCCTTTAAGGCTTTTAACGAAGGAGTACGTTTGAAAGAGACTGTATTCATCTGTAACAACAACTGACCAAGGTTAGGGTTAAGGCGCTTGCAGCGGATTCAATCTATGCTAATAATGTCAACCGGAAATTTTGTACAAAATATCATATAAGTACTTCCTTTAAGTGCAAGGGCAGAGCTGCTAAAGATGAGCCACTTCGGAGGATCTTACGGTCGGAACTCAGCCGTGAAAGAGCTACCCGCCTGGAAGGAAGTTTTGGAACGCAGAAATAACATTACTCACTGGCCAGGATAAAAGCCAGAAACAGAAAAACGGAAATGCTTTGGATTTTCTTCGGAATACATACAGCCAATGCGGTATGTATGATAGAAAAGGTAGAGAAGAAAAAAAGGACGGCAGTATAATCAGACTAAAATAAGAGGAAAAGAGGAGAGGTTTTTAACTTCCCCTAAAAAATACATGTATATAATACATCGTTGCGAGGAAAAAACAAAAATATGTAAATAATATTCCATAAGAGAGAGGACTTGAGACTTTACCGAAAAAATTAAGAGAAAAGCTCACATAAAGTAAAACTTTTCTCTTAATTTATAAGAAAGAGCGACATTTACTGAATATCCCATTTTAGTTGAGAAGTAAATAGATAAATGCCTGTTGCGATGTAAAACAGTTGAAATTTATTCATTTATTAGTTTTTGATAAATTTCCCAATACCTTTTTGCTGCAGTACTCCATGAGAATCTCAAAGCATGTTCTCTCATCTTTTCCTTATTAATTCCACCATTCTCAAAATCTTCCATGCCTTGTTTAAATTCAGCTTGCATCTGTTCTTCGTCAAACTCAGAATTGAAGTAGTAGGCGTACTCACCTCCTATTTCTGGTAGACAGGTATGATCAGATAGGAAAATTGGTTTTTGGTAATACATAGCCTCGATAACTGGCAGGCCAAATCCTTCGGCTATAGAGGGAAATAAAAAAGCTTTGCAATGTAGTAAATACCAATGCTTCTCGTCTTCAGGTATGGTACCTATAATTTTAACTCTGTCTTTGACGCCTAACCGAGTGGCTTCTTGCATAATCCGATCCTCATAGTCAGAACGCACACCTGCGATAATTAGCTCGTAATCATTGCCTTGTAGTAAACATGGAAGTACATGGAAATTTTTCTTAGGAAGTACGGTTCCTACAGTGAAGAGGAATGGACGCTGAGGCACCTCTGCTGGTTGAACATAGTCACCAGTATATATATTACGTCCGTTATATATCACCTCAATAGGCTTTCCCTTTATGTCAATATGCTCTAATAGATCTTTACGGGTTGCTTCGGATATAGTGACTATATAATCAGCCTTGTTCACAATACGTTGCATTTTACGCAGGCATTTTCCTTGTTTACTTTCTTTTTTTTCATAAAGGAAATTTAAATCATGTACGGTTAATATGAGTTTTTTCCCAGTAGGTATGTAAGATGAAAGTTGGAAAGTTGTATGCCATACTTTTATATTCTTAGAGCATGGAATAAATAGCTTATGAAATTTATGAACTACTTTGTATTGGTGTGCTGTTCCCCAATTTCCTTTTAAATTACGGGGTACATAAAAAGCAAGTTTTTCTTTATGAGATTGCGCTTCCTTGGAGAGACTTTCTGCCAACATGTCACAGAAGAAGTATAAACCCGTATTGGGATATTTCATTCTTTCGCAATCAAAGACAATCATGTTGTTCATATGCACATCTGTTTTTGCAAAGTTAAGTATTTTGGTTCATTAAATATGTAAGAGAGGTACTAATTTTATTTGCCACTATGTTTGATTAAAGATTAAAAGAACAATTTAGGCAAAAAAATCAATAATGCTCGACTCCTTTTAACCTTTTTAAAATCGAAGTGTAGTGGCGTATAATTTGTAAGCATAGGTCAATTTTATTATATTCTTTAAGTTTAGTGTAGCAAAAGTATATATTTTTGTAGTATTGGACAAATTAAATGGTGTATTTGTGTAGCTAAAATAATAGAAAAGATGTGATTATCTTGGCTTTTGTTCTTGAGAGTTTTTCATTTTGTTTTAATTGTATATCTTTGCTGGATATTATTATATTCTAAATAAGTGATGGATAATAAGATCTCGATTGTTTTTACTGTAAATGACTCGTTTGCGCAACATTGTTGTACTACAATGGTGTCTGTTCTAGAGAATAATTCTACGTGCAATATTGATTTTTATATATTGACAGATTACTTTTCTGATGAAAATAGAAGAATGTTCTATTCTGTACTTGAGAAATATGGTAGTGGTAACAGTCTTGAGTTTAAATTGGTGGATCATGCTATATTTGAGGGATTTAAACTTAATATAAAATATATCACTTTTCATACATATTATAGATTTTTGATAGCAGATCTATTTCCGGAACTCACTCGTGTTTTGTATTTAGATGCCGATCTGATTGTGGATGGCCCTATCACAGAATTATGGGAAACTCCCTTGGAAGGTTATTTATGTGCGGGTGTTAGTGACCTTTGGGTCGAACGAACAAAATATAAGTATATGATCGGTTTACAGGAATCTGATATATACATAAATGCCGGGGTGATTTTGATGAATGTTGAGGCTATGCGTAAAGAGCATACAACTGCACTATTGATGGATGTGGCAAAAAAGCCTTGCGATGAATTTGAATATCAGGATCAGGATATTATAAATTGGGCTTTAAGAGGAAAGATAAAAGGTGTTTCAAAGATATTTAATTATACGACAGATGATGTTTACTATACTAAGGCACAAAGGCCCGTTATAATTCACTATACAGGCCGGATCAAACCATGGAATATTAATGAAAAGTGTCGTAATCCATTGAGAACTCTGTATTTTAAATATTTGGCGAAAACTCCTTATAAAGGATTTATTGGTATATTTAAAAGAGGGCGGTTCATTCGGACAATTAAAAAAATGTGTGGGATAAATGTTAAACCCAGGAAAATAAAAGTTGCTCTTGTTGTTGACGAGTATTTTGGTGGAATGGGTACTGCTTTTGGAGGATATGGTTTTCTTGCACGTTATTATCTTGCCCGTTATTTGCCAAATGAAGATATATCAGTGGAGGTACTTTTAGCTAAGAATTCCAACAAATGGGCGTATAGGGCTAAGAAAGGGAAAGTAGATGGAATAAAAGTAATAGTTCCTCCAGGTAAAAAGTTTGTTTATAATTGGATGAAAAAGACCGATTATGATATTTACTTTACTGTTGAAGTGACACATGATCTTTTGAAGTACGAACACCGAGGTAAGCCTGTCATACATTGGATACAGGATCCAAGGCCTTGGACTGAATGGAGAGAAATTCAAACAGTCAAATTGTTTCCTGAAGCTTGTTATTGGGATTCGGAATTATATGATATTGTTCACAGGTTTTATACTAATGGGTATCTAAAATTTATATCACAAGGTTATTATTTGAATGAGAAAGCAAAGATGCTGTATCGATTGCCGGAAGATGCGGATATTACTTATTGTCCGAATCCGATAGATATAGATTATACATTTGATTCCGATATTTGTGAGAAAAAGGATCATATAATCTTTGTCGGACGTATTGAATCGGTGAAACGGGGATGGTTGTTCTGTGAAATAGCCAAAAGAATGCCTCAGTATGAGTTTTTCATGTTGGGACAAACTTTTAGAGAAAAAGAAGAGAATGAGACAGTTTTGTCGAGATATAAAACAGGTATACCTAATCTTCATTTTGTTGGGCATGTAGAGGGGGAAGAGAAAAATAAATATATAAGAGAAGCTAAGATATTGGTGAATACTTCTATTCATGAAGGTCTGCCTATTACCTTCCTTGAAGCTTTGGCTTATGGGACACTCCTTGTCAGTTGTAGGAATCCTGATGATTTAACTTCTAAATTTGGAGAGTTTGTGGGTACGATATTAGGGGATGGATTCGATGGAGTGCCCAAATTTGTTTCAGCAATTGAGCATATTATGAAAGATGAAGAGAGGCGTAAGAAATTGTCACGTGAGGCCGTTAGCTATATTCGTGAAGTACACTCTGTACATAAATTTCAGCGTGAAGTGAGACGATTAATAAAAGACTTTGCAACTAAAAAGTAATTGGATATGTTGAACACACCTCTTATCTCTGTTATTATTCCTGTTTATAATTTGGAGAAGGAAATAGCTAAAACACTGGATTCGGTATGTGCCCAGACTTATGATAATCTCCAGATAATCATAGTAAATGACGGAAGTAGAGACGGGAGCTTGAATGTTTGTCGGGAATATGCTCAAAAAGATGAGCGTATTGTTTTGATGGATAAGGCGAATGGTGGTTTGCCTATGGCTCGCCAGTCTGGATTAAGTATTGCAAAAGGAGAATACATACATCACCTTGATGGTGGTGATTATATTGCTTTAGATACTTATCAGACTTTAGTTGATGAACTTAATAGAAATAATTTTCCTGATATTCTCGTGTTTGGTTTCTATTTTGTTAATACGAATAGGCTTGAGAAGTCTCAGGCATACCCCCAATATGTGAATTCTTCTATAGAGTTCCTTAAACATATTTGGACTACTCAGCAATATAATGCAGTATGGCAATATATTCATAAAAAGGAGTTGGCTGATGAAATTATATTTGATAGTAGGTTGAATCTTAGTGAGGATACTTATTATACTTCTCAATTAGTGTATAATGCCGAAAATATTAAAATTTTAGATGTCTATTTGCTGTATTATGTTGTTGAGGGTGAGTCAATGACACGTTCTCCTTACTCGGAGAAAGGAGTAAGGAGTCTTTTTCTGGTTTCTGAACTGATAGATAAGTTCATGAGTGATAAACCTTGTTATCGTGCATTAGAGTTTGAATTGCTGGCTCTTAAACTCCAATCTTATGCTACGATAATATTGGGAGGCGGTTTGGATAAAATGGATGAAATGGTTACAGTGTTTACGGCTGCCTTTAAAAAATATCCGCAACTTAAGAAGACAGGCGTAATAAAAAGAGTAAGCAAAATAGTTATACTTTATAGCAAAAGTCATTTCCTATACCGTATAATGCTGAAGCGTTATCGTAGTAAAGGAAAAATAAGATAGCTATGTTAGAAGGTTGTCCCACTTCTCTCCAATGTTTTCCAGTAAATATTCAGTGCTTTTTTGAAGTGCATTTCTTGACAATGTGTTACGGTATATGTTGTCGTGCATCAATTCTGTTAGTTTTCTTGAGTATGTGTCAAGAGAAAAAGGTTCTATGATGATATCCGGAGATATGGCTTTGAGTAGTTCCCGGTTACCATAACTTACATCAAATGATATGGGTACTGCGCCATATTGTATCCCTTCAATAAAACACAATGAAAGTCCTTCATAAGTTGATGTAAGAACGATGATCGAAGCTTCTTCGTAGAATGGTTGTATGTCGTTTTGCTGTCCTAAAAAAGTTACTTGTTCTATATTATCATTTCTAACCATTCGTTCCAATTCCTCACGATGAGGTCCGTCACCTATAATCTTTAGATTCCAATCATCTTTGTTCTCTATTGATTTCCAGATTGAAAGTAACCTGTCCACACGTTTGGATTCAAGCTCGAGTCGTCCTACAAATAAAACAATTTTTTTCTTTTTGCTTAAGATATTATTGTCATGGCATGTATATTTGGTTGGATTAGGTATAGATATTAATTTGCTACTTTCGTTTAGTTTGTAAATATCCTTAAATGTCTTAATGTAGGCAGGTGATAGAACCACTGTTTTGTTACATATATTGTATAAATCACGATATTTTTTTCTTGTTTTATCAGGGTTATATTGAAGAGTATTTAGCCCTAATTTCGTTTTTATTTGCTTATAAAGCCGTTTGATGCTTTTTTTTTCTGTCATCCAAACATACTTTATACGTTCAAATTCAAAGCCGGGAGCAAAGTGTACAAAAGAAAATATACGTACGTTTTTGTTTCGTTCTGGGTTAGAAATAATATTGTTGAATGGTAAAAAAGGTCCTTGGTTTATTACTATGTCTATTTGTAGCTTACTGATTAGCGTGTTGTAATAATATATAGACTCTTTTTTGCTTTTGGATGGAAAGTAGAAGCAGTTAGTCTGATCCATTACTACTGAATTGTCGGCTATTCGTGCTAAATAATATAAGTTGTGCTTCTTTTTCAGATACTGAGAGATTGTTTGTGTAACCATCTCAATACCACCAATCTTAGGATAACTGTGTAACAAAAATAGTATATTCATTTCTTTTTGTATGAATCGGTTTGTTTATCTATGTAAAGGTATGGAATAGATTTTGGATAGACAAACTTCATAGAGAGTAATTTAATAGTTGTTTGATTGTGGTGGCAGGCAATGTTGTTGTATGGGTATACACAATTGATGAAATAATAGACTCTATTGCAATTTTGAACGATTACTTGGACGATTAACTTGTTGTATTAATAAATGTAAAATAGTCAAAATGATACACATTTTTACTTTTTTTGTTGGAAAAGTCTTTTTCTATTAATTATGTCCAATTTTATTTGACTATCTTTACCACCTAATTTTATGAATTCAAAAATATATATGCAATCTCTGTTGCTATACCAACTTATAATGAGCTAAATACCTAACAGGCATATCGCTTGTTGTTAGTCAGGCTCTATCTATCTACCAATTACTGCGTGGCGATTATGTAAATGATGGGGAAACTAATAATCTGATGATGTTCTGTATGGAAAGTATCAGTATTGCAACAGAGAAAAATATAAATAAAATGCGAAGTTTAGATTACGAGATTTACAAGGTACTGACAATGGGCAAGCTTATCCCTTCTAAGGTAGTTGTATCATTAGATGGAGGAATCTGTTCACAAATGCATCAATATCTGTTGGGGCAATGTTTTGCAGAGAAGGGAAAATCGGTTTATTATGATTTATCATTTTTTGAAGAATGGGGAAGTGATCTTGATCGACGGTTTGTTCGTAATTTTGATTTGTTGAAAGCGTTTCCGTATCTGTCTTTTAAGAAGGCTTCCAAAGTGATGATTCGCGTTTATAAGCGGAAATTTTTTTATTTAGGGAATAACACGGAAGGTCATTTGAGAATAGGAGATTACTCTTTTTTGCAGTGTACTGCTCCTGTTTATTTGGGTGGATATTATCAAATGCCCTCTGAACTTTGGTTGGGAAAATTTCGCCAATTATTTAAATGGAATTCTTGCATTCTGGATAAACAGAATGAGATGTTGTGTAATGAAATAATGAATCAACCTTACAGTGTTGCAGTGCATGTACGAAGAGGGGATTTAAGAAAAGAGGTTTTTGCTTACGGTAAACCTGCAACTTTGACTTATTTCCAGAAAGCAATTCAGTTTTTCAATGATAAACTTAAAATGCCTTTCTTTTATTTCTTTTCAGATGAACAGGATTGGGTTACAAAGGAACTTATTCCTCAATTGCCATTGTCTGGTAACTTTCAAATTGTTGATTTAAATGGTTCTGATAAGGGATATATGGATTTATGCCTTGTTTCTTATTGCAAACACCAGATTACGAGTAAAGGTACTTTAGGGAAATATGGCGCTTTATTCGGGGATAATCCGGAAAAATATGTGACACTTTGTGATGATGTAACCGAATATAATTGGAAGGAGCTATTGACGAATCCCATTTATTTGTAAATTTAATATTGTTAGAATGATTAATTTGGCAGAATATCAGAAATTGAATAATTCATTTAGGAATGAATTAATATTTCATGTTGGTGCTACTTCTGGATTTTATTCAGAGTTTAATAATATGGTACTGGCTATGATTTATTGCTTGCAGTGGCGGATTAAGTTTTCATTGTATTCTGAGGATGCAAATTTTAGGTATGATAAAGGCTGGAATGATTATTTTCTTCCGTTTTGCAAAGAAGTCAAAGGTGGATTTCATCATAAATATAATTTGAGAGATGAAGATCCGATGTTTGTAATGCATCGTTTTTTCGAAAGATTGAGATTGGCAGCTTATCGAATAGGACACAGGCATACTTATTTAACTTATGATTTGTTTTTTAGATTTCGGGCAGTTTTCTTTGAAAGAATGTGCTTTTCAGTTCCTGAGTTGGGAATAAAAGATAGCGATTTGCGCAATGTGGCTCGTGACATCGTGAATATGATTTATTGTTTTAATCCGGAAATCACACAAGATATTCATAAGAATATAGAATCGCTAAAGCTACCAGATCAATATATAGGTTTCCATATCCGTGGTGGTGATAAATTTGTAGAGCATAGATTGGAGGATTACAATAAGTATATTATGAAAGCCGAAGAGACATCTTCTGTTAGGAATGCCTATGTGTTCACGGATGAATATGAAATTGTAGAAAAGATGCGTCGAGACTATCCTGAGTGGACTTTTTATACGTTGACAGAACCTCGTGAGAAGGGATATTTCCATCAGGATTTTTTAAAGCTTAAACCTCAAGAAAGAAAGAGGGATATGGTGAAAATGTTTTCATCAATGGAGATTCTGAAGAATTCAGCTCTATTTGTTGGTACATTTGGTTCTAATCCTGGTATGTTTCTGGGTATGTGTATGGATCAGGCATATGGTGTTGATTATGACCATTGGCTGCTCTGGTAACCTATTTCTTGGTGAAATCCTGTACTTTATTGATTTTAACAAATTCTAAACTAAACAATAAAACTGAAGGAAGGTTCTGTAAACTGAAGATTTTCGTCTATCTTTGCATTCTAATTCATTTAATGACAAACTAATGAAGGAATTCTTTCAACTCATGCGCCGTTTTGTGGCGCCTTATAAAAAATATTTAGGGTGGGCTATAGTATTGAATGTACTGTCTGCTGTACTTAATGTCTTTTCATTTACGTTACTTATTCCTATCTTGCAAATTTTATTTAAGATGGATAATGAGGTTTATGAATTTATACCATGGGATTCCAGTATTGGGTTAAAAGAAAAGGCTGTGAATAACTTCTATTATTATGTCACAGATATGATTGCAGTAAATGGTCCTTCCCTTACTCTATTATTTCTTGGGCTTTTTTTGGCTTTTATGACATTGTTGAAAACATCTTGTTATTTTGCTTCTTCGGCTGTTATGATTCCTTTGCGCACAGGTGTCGTTCGTGATATTCGTGTTATGGTATATTCAAAAGTGATGTCATTGCCTTTGGGTTTTTTTTCAGAAGAGCGTAAAGGGGATATTATTGCTCGTATGAGTGGAGATGTCGGTGAAGTGGAGAATTCTATTACTAGTTCACTGGATATGTTAATAAAGAATCCGATTTTGATTCTCTTCTATTTTGGGACTCTGATTGTTACGAGCTGGCAATTGACTTTATTCACTATACTTGTATTGCCTGGAATGGGATGGCTGATGGGTGTGGTAGGAAAGAAGCTAAAGCGCCAATCTTTGGAAGCACAGGCAAAGTGGAGTGATACGATGTCGCAACTGGAAGAAACATTGGGGGGACTTCGTATTATCAAAGCTTTTATTGCGGAGAAGAAAATGGTAGATCGTTTTACTAAATGTAGCAATGAATTTAGAGACGCTACCAATAAGGTAGCAATGCGGCAATCATTAGCTCACCCAATGAGTGAATTCTTGGGCACTTTGTTGATTGTGGTTGTGTTGTGGTTTGGAGGGTCGTTGATATTAGGGAACAATTCTTCGATAGATGCTCCGTCGTTTATTTTCTATATGGTGATTCTTTATAGTGTCATCAATCCGTTGAAAGACTTTTCAAAAGCAGGTTATAATATCCCGAAGGGATTGGCGTCTATGGAGCGCGTAGATAAGATATTGAAAGCTGAGAATAAGATTAAGGAATCTCCTAATCCGAAGCCTTTGAAAGGATTGAATGAAAAAATTGAATTCAAAAACATCAGTTTTAGTTATGATGGCAAACGTGAGGTTTTAAAGGATGTCAATATTACAATATCAAAAGGAAAAACAATCGCTTTAGTTGGACAATCCGGATCCGGCAAGTCTACATTGGTTGATTTGTTGCCTCGCTATCATGATGTGCAAGGAGGAGATATAAAGATTGATGGTACGAGTATTAAGGATGTACGTATATCTGATTTGCGTGGTTTGATTGGAAATGTAAATCAGGATGCTATCCTTTTTAATGATACTTTCTTCAATAACATTGCTTTCGGTGTGGAAAATGCAACTATGGAACAAGTGATAGAGGCTGCCAAGATTGCTAATGCCCATGATTTTATCATGGAAAAGGAAGATGGTTATAATACCAATATCGGAGACCGTGGTGGTAAACTGTCCGGAGGGCAGCGCCAACGTATCAGTATTGCCCGTGCCATATTGAAAAATCCTCCGATTTTGATTCTTGATGAAGCAACTTCTGCTCTTGATACAGAATCTGAACGTCTGGTACAGGAAGCTCTTGAAAGATTAATGAAAACACGTACGACGATTGCTATTGCCCATCGGCTTTCGACAATAAAGAATGCAGATGAAATTTGCGTACTTTATGAAGGAGAGATTGTAGAACGCGGTAAGCATGAAGAGTTATTGGAAATGAACGGATACTATAAGCGGCTGAATGATATGCAATCTCTTTGATAGATGGTAAAATGAAATACGGCAGATATATTGGATGGACAGGTTGTTTGGTGATGCTTCTCATAGCAACTACAACGGTCCGGGCACAAGTGGAGGAGAAAGTATGTAAGACTGATTACAAGATTAATCCTGAACGTGTAGGAGAGTTGTCGGTAGAACTGGATAATATCAGTTTTTTTAAAGATAACGAGTATGCCGGTACTGTGATGAAAGGATATTCGTTGCCGGGTATGTGGCTGGAACCTAAAGTTGTCTATTATCCGCTGAAAAATATGAAACTGGAGTTGGGAGCACATGCATTGATTTATAGCGGTGCTTATAAATTTCCCAATTATGCCTATCATGATATAGCTACCTGGAAAGGAAATCAATACCAACGTGGAACGCATATCTTGCCTTATTTCAGAGCGCAGTTGGCTTTGTCTCATGTGAATCTTATCCTAGGAGATATTTACGGTGGCTCTAATCATGGTCTGATTGCTCCTCTTTATAGTCCGGAGTTAAATCTGACCGCTGATCCGGAGATGGGATTACAATTTCTATATGATTCCCGGCATTTACATCTGGATGCATGGGTCAACTGGCTGAGTTATATTTTTGAAGAAGATACCCACCAGGAAGCATTTATAGTAGGGGTGTCATCGCTTATAAAATACAATGACCCTAAGGCTCGTTTTCATTATTATACTCCTGTACAAATGACTATTCAGCATCGTGGAGGAGAACAGGATACAATCTATACTAATTCGGTACAAACATTGATGAATGGTTCTGTTGGAGCCGGAGTAACCTGGAACGTAAATCGCCCGGTGCTGAAACGAGTGAATGTAGAAGTGGATGCAGTAGCCTATTATCAGCAGGCGGGACATTTATGGCCTTTTGATAAAGGAGTAGGGCTATACGCTGCTGCTTACACTGATCTTAAAGACATACGTGTGAAAGGTGGGTATTTTATGTCAAAGGACTTTATCTCTTTGCTTGGTATTCCTTATTTTGGCTCTGTTTCCACGAAAGAAGAGGGGGCGTTTTATAATGATCCGCAAACTCTTTTCCTTTCTGTAGAATATTCTCGCTCATTTGGTAAGCATTATGCTCTTGGCGCTAAAGCAGATATTTATCAGTATTTGCCTGGTACCATGACTAAAGCAGATGGGGAAGTGATAAAGCCAGGTAGTGCCACCAGTTTTTCTTTTGGTGTTTATCTGCGTGTGAATCCGAGTTTTCTGATAAAGAAGTTCAAGTAGTTTATTTTCTTCCGAAGTCAGCGGGAATTTCGCCCCATTCTTTGGTTTCCCACTTCAGAATAGGGGTAGAATAGGTGTTTTCTTTCAACCACTTCTCGGCACGTTCTATTAATAAAAAAAGCTGTTCCGTTTCAGCGGTGCGTGGCAATTTGGTTTTGCATCTCTTTTGTTTTACCCAACTGATAGCGTTCACACTGTCACTGTAGACGGGCATATCGAATCCTTTTTGTTTCAGTAGGGCAAGCCCATGTACTAATGCTAGGAATTCACCTATATTATTTGTACCTTTCATTGGGCCGAAGTGAAATATTTCCTGCTGGCTGGCTACATGTACTCCGCGATACTCCATCGGACCGGGATTACCACTGCAGGCTGCATCTACAGCAAGGCTATTCTCTATTACAGCAGCAGGCAACGTGTGTAAGGTAGGTTTATTTTCTTTTTTGTTTGTGGCATTTTTACCAATATATGCGTAGGGAGATGATGCGAGAGCACGTTCTGCTTCTTCCCGGCTGTCAAATGACTTATATTTGGCTCCTTCGTATCCTTTAATTTGTAGTTGGCAGTCAGTCCAGGAAGAATAAATGCCTGGAGTTACGCCTTCCCATACCACATAAAATTTTTGCTTTGCCATTCATCTTTTTATTTATTCGGGTGGTAAAGTTACAAATATATTTTAGTAAGTACTGTATTCTAGTTAAATGAACCTATCATTGAAACTCAGATTATCGCAAATTCACGCAAAAAATATCGTCTCTCAAGTACAGTAAACCTTCTAATTTGCGAAAATCTGCGATCATTTGCATTTTAATAAAACGTTGTCATAGTATGAATTAAATTTGAAGTACTACTTATCGAACAAGTTTTCAAGATCAGTTGTTCTCTATATAATAGATTATAAACCCAAAGAAAGGAGACTATGATGCAAAAATCATTTAAAGATGTCCTGAAACACAGGAGAAGTTACTATTCAATCACAAATCAGTCACCTGTTTCTGACGAAGAGATAGAGCGTATCATAAATTTTGCGGTAACCCACGTACCATCGGCTTTTAATTCTCAGTCGACCCGCGTCGTATTACTCTTGGGTGAGAATCATAAGAAACTATGGGAAATAGTGAAAGATGCTATACGGAAGATTGTAACTCCGGAGGCTTTTAAAAATACAGAATCAAAGATTGATAATTGTTTTGAGAGTGGTTATGGTACTGTATTGTTCTTTGAAGATCAATATGTTGTGCAAACGCTGCAGGATACATTTGTCAGTTATAAAGATAATTTTCCTGGGTGGTCCTTACAAACATCGGCCATGCATCAGTTAGCAATCTGGAGTATGTTGGAAGATGCTGGTTTTGGCGCTTCTCTGCAACATTACAATCCTCTGATTGATGAAGAAGTGCGTCGTACCTGGGAATTACCGGCCAGTTGGCATCTGATTGCTGAAATGCCGTTTGGTATGCCGGTTGGAGAACCGGGTGATAAAGAATTTAAAGCACTCTCTGAAAGAGTGAAAGTATTTAAGTGATCACGTCAGGATATAAATCGCTTAAAATCATAACAAATTTAGAGTAAATTGAAGTACAAACTTTATTTATTCTATAATTATATTACCTATCTTTGCTCTGAAAAGAAAAGATAGGTAATTATGATTCGTATATTCCTGACCGGCTATATGGGTGCCGGTAAAACAACTTTAGGGAAAGCTTTTGCCCGAACACTGAACGTACCGTTTGTTGATCTGGACTGGTATATGGAAGAGCGTTTCCATAAGACAGTGGGAGAGTTATTCGCCGAACGCGGTGAAGCAGGTTTTCGTGAACTGGAAAGAAATATGTTGCGTGAGGTAGGTGCTTTTGAAAATGTTGTTATCTCTACAGGTGGTGGTGCCCCCTGTTTCTTCGATAATATGGATTTCATGAATCATCATGGTAAAACTGTTTTTTTGAATGTCCATCCCGATGTTTTATTTCATAGACTGCGTGTTGCCAAACAGCAGCGTCCTATTTTACAAGGTAAAGAGGATGAGGAACTGAAAGAATTTATCATTCAGGCGTTGGAGAAACGTGCACCGTTCTATTCTCAGGCCCAGTATGTTTTTAATGCCGATGAATTAGAGGATCGCTCGCAGATTGAAAAATCAGTGCAGCGGCTACGCGATTTATTAAAACTATGACTTATTTGCGCCTTCCGAACCTGTCTTATTTAAAAAACGTGTCTTTCTGATTGTATACTATGGATTTATAACTATTTTTGTTGCCTTAAATATTTTATAAACACAACTGAATACATTAAAATGAGAAAGTGGCGTATTGAAGATTCTGAGGAACTCTACAACATTACTGGTTGGGGTACTTCGTACTTTGGTATAAATGACAAAGGTCATGTGGTTGTTACACCGCGTAAGGATGGTATAGGTGTCGACCTGAAGGAGTTGGTCGATGAACTGCAGTTGCGTGATGTGGCAGCTCCCATGTTGCTGCGTTTTCCGGATATTCTGGATAATCGGATTGAGAAGACAGCATATTGCTTTAAACAAGCTGCTGAAGAGTATGGCTATAAAGCACAGAATTTCATCATTTACCCCATTAAGGTAAATCAGATGCGCCCGGTTGTGGAAGAGATAATCAGTCATGGAAAGAAGTTTAATCTTGGTCTTGAAGCTGGCTCCAAACCGGAACTCCATGCTGTAATTGCTGTTAATACTGATTCTGATTCGTTGATTATCTGCAACGGATATAAAGACGAAAGTTATATTGAACTTGCTTTGCTTGCACAAAAGATGGGCAAGCGTATTTTTCTCGTTGTAGAAAAAATGAATGAGCTGAAACTCATTGCCAAGATGGCGAAGCAATTGAATGTGATGCCCAATATCGGCATTCGTATTAAACTTGCTTCTTCCGGTAGTGGCAAATGGGAAGAATCCGGTGGTGATGCCAGTAAGTTTGGATTGACTTCCAGCGAATTGCTTGAGGCACTTGATTTCCTGGAAAAGAAGGATATGAAAGACTGCTTGAAACTGATTCATTTTCATATTGGTAGCCAGGTGACTAAAATTCGTCGTATAAAGACTGCTTTGCGTGAAGCTTCCCAGTTTTATGTACAACTTCATTCCATGGGCTTTAATGTACAATTTGTCGATATTGGCGGTGGACTGGGAGTTGATTATGACGGAACACGTTCATCGAGTAGTGAGAGTAGTGTGAACTATTCCATTCAGGAGTATGTCAACGACTCTATCTCTACTCTTGTAGACGCCAGTGATAAGAATGGTATTCCTCATCCCAATATTATAACAGAAAGCGGACGTGCATTGACGGCACATCATTCTGTACTTGTTTTTGAAGTTTTGGAAACGACTACACTGCCCGAATGGGATGATGAGGAAGAGATCGCACCGGACGCACACGAATTGGTGCAGGAGCTGTATGGCATTTGGGATACTTTGAATCAGAACAAGATGCTTGAAGCCTGGCATGATGCACAGCAGATTCGTGAAGAGGCACTCGATCTGTTCAGTCATGGTATTGTTGACCTGAAAACTCGTGCACAGATTGAGCGGCTTTATTGGTCTATCACTCGAGAAGTAAATCAGATAGCGAGTGGGTTGAAGCATGCACCGGATGAGTTCCGTGGTCTATCTAAACTATTGGCCGATAAATATTTTTGTAATTTCTCGTTATTTCAATCACTGCCGGATTCCTGGGCTATCGATCAGATATTCCCCATTATGCCTATTCAAAGATTGGATGAAAAACCTGAGCGGTCAGCTACTTTGCAGGACATTACTTGTGACTCGGATGGGAAGATTGCAAACTTTATTTCGACAAAGAATGTAGCTCACTATATGCCTGTGCATAGTTTGAAAAGTAAAGAGCCTTATTATCTTGGAGTATTCCTTGTTGGTGCTTATCAGGAAATATTGGGAGATATGCACAACCTGTTTGGTGATACGAATGCAGTACATGTATCTGTAAACGAAAAGGGATATACAATTGAACAGATTATTGATGGTGAGACAGTAGCGGAAGTATTGGATTATGTACAGTATAATCCTAAGAAATTGGTGCGAACACTGGAAACCTGGGTTACAAAATCTGTAAAAGAAGGAAAGATTTCTGTGGAAGAAGGAAAAGAATTCCTTTCAAATTATCGCTCCGGGCTTTACGGATATACCTATCTGGAATAATAGAACCTTTGGCGAGGGTGCCCAAGGGTAAAATTCGCTATCATTAAAACGCAGATTACGCTAATTTACGCAAAGATTAAATAACTCTGCGGTAATCAGCGTTAATCTGCGTTTTTAAAGTTATATATTGATAGCTGTCTCAGACTTTTAACGCACCTTCCTTTATATAATATATAGAATTATGAGAGAAAAACTGACTGTTATTAAAGTTGGTGGCAAAATAGTAGAAGAAGAGGCCACACTTAACCAATTATTAAATGATTTTGCAGCTATTGAAGGACATAAAGTCCTTGTTCATGGAGGAGGGAGATCGGCCACAAAGATTGCAACTCAACTCGGCATTGAAAGTAAAATGGTGAATGGGCGTCGTATAACTGACGCCGAAACACTTAAAGTGGTAACAATGGTCTATGGAGGACTGGTCAATAAGAATATTGTAGCAGGCCTGCAAGCTCGTGGGGTGAATGCTTTGGGGCTGACTGGGGCGGATATGAATGTGATTCTGTCGGCCAAACGTCCGGTGAAAGAAGTTGATTATGGTTTTGTAGGTGATGTGAAGAAGGTAGACGCTTCTTTGCTGTCTGACCTTATATATAAAGGTGTAGTTCCGGTTATGGCTCCGCTGACTCATGATGGCGAAGGAAATATGCTTAACACGAATGCCGATACGATTGCCGGGGAAACAGCAAAAGCACTTGCTCAGTTTTTTGATGTGACTCTTGTTTTTTGTTTTGAGAAGAAGGGGGTATTACGCGATGAAAATGATGATGACAGTGTTATCCCGCAGATTACACCTGCTGAGTTTAATCAATATGTAGCCGATGGTATTATTCAAGGTGGCATGATTCCAAAGCTTGAGAATTCTTTTGAAGCAATTAATGCAGGTGTCTCAGAAGTGGTAATCACCTTAGCATCAGCAATTAATGGGGATAGTGGTACACGCATTAAAAAATAATTCAAAAAAAATACGATTGTACCTGTAACTTTTTATATTCTCACCCGTCATTTTTATAGAGATGCAAGAAATCAGTTTCCGAAACGACATACTTCCTTTGAAAGATAAACTCTTTCGATTGGCGCTTAGAATAACCTTGGATAGGGCAGAAGCAGAGGATGTAGTTCAGGACACCATGATACGAGTCTGGAATAAACGTGACGAGTGGAAGCAGTTTGAGTCTATTGAAGCTTATTGTTTGATAGTTGCAAAAAATTTAGCAATAGATAGGAGTCAAAAAAAAGAAGCTCAGAACGTAGAACTTACCTTGGATATGGCTGAAGAGGTTGATCTTTCCGGTCCTTATGAACAGCTGGTGAATGATGAACGGATGAAGATTATTCATCGGTTAATCAATGAACTTCCTGAGAAACAACGGCTTATAATGCAGTTGCGGGATATAGAGGGCGAAAGTTATAAGGATATTGCAAAAGTCCTGCATCTGACGGAGGAACAGGTTAAAGTGAACCTCTTCAGAGCAAGACAAAAAGTGAAACAACAGTATATTGAGATTGAAGAATATGGACTATAAGTATATAGAGCAGCTTTTGGAGCGATATTGGCAATGTGAGACTTCTTTGGAAGAAGAGTCAGAATTGCGTACTTTCTTCTCACAGGAAAAGGTGCCTGCTCATTTACTTCAATATAGAGATCTGTTTGTTTATCAGCAGGTTCAACAGGAAATCGGGCTGGGGGAGGACTTTGATGTACGTATTCTTGCTCAGGTAGAAGCGCCTGTAGTAAAGGCAAGGCGCCTGACATTGGCAGGAAGATTTATGCCTTTGTTCAAAGCAGCTGCAGTTGTTGCTGTGATGTTCTCATTGGGTGGTATAGCACAACATACCATTTTTGCCGATGAGGCTTTGGATTATAATTATGACGCCTACACAGATACATATGATGATCCGGAAGTAGCTTACAAACAAGTGTCTTCTGCTTTAATGATATTGTCTGAGGGAATCAATAAATCACAAGACCAGCATTTGGCCGACAGCGTGCGGGCAGGTGTAGTCGATATGATAAAGAAATAATGAAGAGCGTTCTTTTAATGTGCTGGATGGCATTGCTGTCTGTAGCTGTATCAGCTCAGGACTTTGCCTCCCGTTTTCTGACAGAGCATAAAGGAGATTCAAATCTGACTTGTGTCACTATCAGTCCGAAAATGATGGAGGAAATAATGAAAAGTGATGCTGAAAAAGATGATGAAATTCTGGAGATAATATCCAATCTGAAGAGTATGCAGATGCTTACTGCTAAAGTGAAAGGGCAAGAGTATTATGATGAAGCTCTGAAAGTGGTAGAAAAGAATTCCGGAAGATTTGAACCGTTTCTTTCTTTCAAAGACGGTACCGAAAATTGTCAGATTATGGTGCGAAAGAAGAATGATACGATTATTGAACTGGTGATGTTAATGCATGGGAAGAATAATTTTTCTGTGATTAATTTTACAGGTAATATGAGTTCAGAGTTTATCTCAAAACTGGCTGCTTCAATGAAGCCCAAACGTTCTTGATAAAAAAGACATTTTCATTTGCTTTAAACATATAATATAGTTAGTGTGCTTAATTAAAACAACTTGAGGCTGTGAAGTTTCAATTCTCTCAAATTTTTATAAATAAAACTAACTAAATAGATGGGCTACCGCGTGATGCAGTAGCCCTTTTATTATGTTTATCTGTTTCATCAGGGAAAAACAAAAAAAGGAAATTGCCTCACGGAAACTTCCTTTTTGTATCTCTGTTAGAGATAAAGTTATATGTAAGAGAGAATTTTAATAATCTATCTGATTCCTGCCTTTGAGAAATCTCTTATGCTTCCGAAGCATCTTTGCGTTGAAGTAACAAGCTACAGATGTTTTTGTTTCTGCAATTCTTACTATTCTATACTTTTTATGCTTCCCACACCTTTTTTACTGAATGTCTTTTGTACAGGTGAACCTTTATAGTGGATACTTCCTACACCTCTTACTGCGGCGTCCAATGACTCGACAGCATTGCATGATATATTTCCTACTCCGTGGGAAGAAGCTTTCACGTGAATAGCTTCCAGATTGGTAGCTTCTACATCGCCCACGCCTTTTGAATAGAGATTGGCACTTTCTGCTTTACCTTTCAGATTTACATTGCCTACTCCCATAGAACTCACTGTCAGATTTTGGCAACTAAGATCTTGTATCTCTATATTACCCACTCCTTTACTCTCTATATCAAGTGTGTTGGTTGTGAGTTTGTTTTCAATGTTAATATTTCCTACACCTTTGAAGTTAATACGGTCTAGATTAGGGGAGCTTACTGTAATTTTTAAGTTTTTGGTGTTCCTGATTTTTTTCTGTTTATCCATTGTAAGTACCAATGTATTACCTTTTACCGAAACCTGTATCAGGTTGACAAAATTGTCCGGTCCGGATATTTGGAGAGAACTTTTTCCGTCTATGGCTTGTGTGTAGTGAATGTTACTCACTGTATTGGCGTCTATTGCAGTGAAATTTTTAATCTCATAATCTCTGGTAATCATTTTCTTACTGGGTTTTAATCCTTCTGCCCTTTCGCCGATAAAGGTACAACTGGTCAGTAAGCAAACTAAGATTGTAGCTAATAATACAGTTAAATTCGTCTTCATTTCTTTTCTTTTTTCTGGGTTTTTGTATATTAGACGTAGTTTATCCTGGTAAAGTTGCATCTTATCTTGATTTTTTCGTATTGATATTTAATGAAGCGCGGATTAATGCGAGTTGGTACAGATTAAAAAGAGACTATTCTTTTTATACCTGTATCTGCCTCTTTACGAATATTTGCGTTTCAATAATTAACCGTCACTTACCCTGATTTTATTATGTTGAATTTGCTCTTCCGGTGGATTATTTGTTTATTTGCAGATGTATGAAAAGAATGGATGAGATAATTGAAGATAAGGAGTTAGGCACTTTGGTCATACGTGTTAATGCACGCGCAAGGAGCCTTGTGTTTCGTACAAAGAATGATGCTATTTATGTAAGTGTACCTCCTGGAACTACCTCTGCTGATGTTACGAATGCTATTGATCAGTTGCGTGTAAAGTTACGCGGGCTTAAGGAGAAAGTGGTTCGTCCATTGATAGACCTCAACTACCATATTGATACGGAATATTTTAAATTGTCACTTGTTAGTGGGCAACGTGATAAGTTTCTGGCTCATTCGGAATTGGGTGAAATGCGTATTATTTGCCCTCCTACTGCTGATTTTGCGGATGAGAATCTGCAAGTGTGGTTACGTAAGGTTATCGAAGAAGCTCTCAGAAGAAATGCAAAGATCATCTTGCCTCCACGGCTTTATATGCTGTCAGAACAACATAAATTGCCATATAAAAGTGTGAAGATTAACTCCAGTCGTGGCCGGTGGGGAAGTTGCTCGGCGCGTAAGGCTATCAACCTGTCTTATTTTCTGGTTCTGTTGCCTAAGCATTTAATTGACTATGTTTTGCTTCATGAACTCAGCCATACGCGTGAAATGAACCATGGAGATCGTTTTTGGGCATTGCTAAACTCTATGACTGGCGGTAAAGCTTTTGAATTGCGTGAGGAACTGAAGAAGTATAAAACCGATATTTGAAATCTTTCTTATATACTTGTATTACAGATTATTAAAAAGTACGTACTTTATAAGTATAAACTATGCATTTTAACTATGTGTTAAATAGGTAATTAACACATAGTTAAATACGTATTTTTATAATTCAGAGAATCTATGTTTAGCGTGCCAGTTGTTTTATTCCGTCTGTATCCTTTTCAAATCGATAGTTGCCTCCCTTCTCGCTCAAATCGAAAACAGATACTTGTTCTGTAATATTATCTACAATCATCAATGCGCTTTCTTCTGCAAAACGACCTATTTCTACAGTGACAGGTTCTTCTGATATCTGTTTGTCCATTATCAGGCTATCGTTCACAAAGAGTGAGAGCGAATCGCCTACAAATCCTTTTGTCAGATTAATTGTGTAGGTTTCGATAAAATGGCGGTCTGCTTCTTTGTTGCGTTGTAGCCTCATACTCATATAAACAAAGACTACTACAATAAAGATGACGGCAAATGCCAGAATGCCATTACCTATCATAAATTGTTTATTAGTGTTCAGACGATGTGTCATGATAATACTTTTAAAGTTTCGGGGTAAAGATACTGATTTTATTTGTGATAGCCTATAAGGAAGGGTATCTAAATAATGTCAATTTATAGCGAATGGCTATCACTATATTATCATGCTCTTTTATTCGTCTTTGGAATGTGTATGTAGGTGTGAAGATATCTATCTAATGTAGTAATGAACTTGTAATGTAAATATTGGGTATTGATATTTCTTTTCGGATACTTCTTTGGAATCAGGCGTTTTTTTAGGAGATGCGAATTCTACTGCTCCGTATTTATATTTATTGTATTCGCTACAGATGAAGCTGTATAGTGTGTAATTCAGGCTTTTCAGACGGTGTCTTTCGTGTTGTAGAACATATTCTTTTTTCTTGTTGATTTTAAATAAATTACTTTACTTTGTGGCAGGATGGTTCAGCATAGTTGTGCGTTCCATTCTTACTACCTTTTAATTCTAATTATATGGAAATCATTTTCGGACAACAAACTACTAAAGTGAAACAATTGGCTGATCTTATTAGCCAGGATATTTCAATAGGCAAGTATAAGGCTGAAGACGCATTGCCTTCCATTAATCAACTAAGTCAATATTATAAAGTGTCACGTGACACAGTTTTTAAGGCCTTTCTCGACTTGAAAGAAAGAGGCATTATTGATTCTACTCCAGGTAAAGGCTATTATGTAGTAAACAGGCAACGGAGTATCTTATTATTGCTTGATGAATATTCTCCTTTCAAAGATACGCTTTATAATAGTTTTATTAAACATCTATCGGTTCGTTATAAGGTCGATTTATGGTTTCATCAATATAATGAACGTTTATTTAATGCTATTCTGCGCGAGTCTCTCGGACGTTACAACAAATATGTTGTGATGAACTTCGATAATGAAAAGTTTTCTTCTGATCTTTATAAAATAAATCCTTCTAAACTTTTACTACTCGATTTCGGTAAGTTTGATAAAAAAGACTACTCTTATATATGTCAGGACTTTGACGATGCCTTTTATCAGGCATTATTACAGCTTGTTGATAGATTGCGACATTACAGAAAGTTGATTCTGCTATTCGTAAAAGGAACTAAACATCCTCAAAGCACTTGCATTAGCTTCCGTAAATTTTGTACAGATCACCAGTTTGAGTGTGAAGTGACAGACAATATGGATGAGATAAAGATTAGTAAAGGAGAAGTATATATAGCTATCAGACAGCTGGATGTGGTTAGTCTTATCAAGCAAAGTCGTATAAGCGGACTTGCATGTGGCGAAGATTTCGGCTTGTTGGCTTACAACGAAACGCCGGCTTATGAAGTCATTGATAAAGGGATTACTACGCTGAGTATTGATTGGGAAAAGATGGGAACTTTAGCAGCTGATTTCATCCTATCGGGTAAGCAGATACATACTTATCTTCCCACGGAAGTGCGGTTGAGAGGATCTTTATGATCCTTTTTTATCTCCTTGCTTCGGCATAGTTCAGCATGGTTTTGAAATGTTTTATTTATTAAATCATAGAATATGAAAAAGTATCCGAAAATTGGGATTCGTCCCACGATTGATGGGCGCCAGGGTGGCGTACGTGAAAGCCTTGAAGAAAAGACAATGAATTTAGCTAAAGCTGTAGCCAAATTAATTTCTACGAATCTGAAAAATGGTGATGGTACTCCTGTGGAGTGTGTAATTGCTGATGGTACGATTGGGCGTGTTGCTGAGAGTGCAGCGTGTGCAGAAAAGTTTGAGCGTGAAGGAGTAGGGGCTACTATTACTGTCACTTCTTGCTGGTGCTATGGTGCCGAAACAATGGATATGAATCCTTACTATCCGAAAGCTGTGTGGGGATTTAATGGAACCGAACGTCCGGGAGCTGTCTATCTGGCCGCTGTATTAGCTGGGCATGCTCAGAAGGGATTACCTGCTTTTGGCATTTACGGACGTGATGTACAGGATTTAAACGACAACTCTATTCCTACTGATGTGGCGGAAAAGATTCTTCGATTTGCCCGTGCTGCACAGGCTGTAGCCACCATGCGAGGTAAATCTTACCTTTCTATGGGGAGTGTTTCCATGGGTATTGCCGGGTCTATTGTTAATCCGGATTTTTTCCAGGAATATTTAGGCATGCGCAATGAATCTGTCGATTTGACTGAAATAATCCGTCGTATGACTGAAGGTATTTATGATAAGGATGAGTTCGTGAAAGCAATGGCATGGACTGAAAAATATTGTAAGAAAAATGAAGGAAAAGATATCAATATCCCTGAAAAGACGAAAACCCGTGAACAGAAGGATGAAGATTGGGAATTTATTGTGAAGATGACCATTATAATGCGTGATCTGATGCAAGGAAACCCGAAATTGCGTGAAATGGGATTCAAAGAAGAAGCCTTGGGACACAATGCTATCGCTGCCGGTTTTCAGGGACAACGCCAGTGGACTGATTTCTATCCGAACGGAGACTATTCCGAAGCTTTATTAAATACCTCTTTTGACTGGAATGGGATTCGTGAAGCCTATGTGGTGGCAACAGAAAACGATGCTTGCAACGGAGTTGCCATGCTTTTTGGACATTTGTTGACCAACCGTGCGCAAATCTTCTCAGATGTACGTACTTATTGGAGCCCGGAGGCTGTGAAACGTGTGACAGGAAAGGAACTTACCGGCCGTGCTGCCAATGGTATTATCCATTTAATAAATTCCGGTGCTACCACATTGGATGGTACGGGACAACAAACCAATGAACAAGGTGAACCGGTAATGAAACCTTACTGGGATATCACAGAAGCAGAAGTAGAAAAGTGTCTGGAGGCTACTACCTGGTATCCTGCCAACCGTGACTATTTCCGCGGGGGTGGTTTTTCATCTAATTTCCTTTCAAAAGGAGGTATGCCTGTCACTATGATGCGTCTGAATCTGGTGAAAGGGCTTGGCCCGGTTTTGCAGATTGCAGAAGGATGGACCGTTGAGATTGATCCGGAAATTCATAAATTGTTGGACGAACGTACAGATCGTACCTGGCCCACTACCTGGTTTGTACCCCGTCTTTGCGACAAACCGGCTTTCAGAGATGTATATTCTGTCATGAACAACTGGGGAGCTAACCATGGCGCTATTAGTTACGGACACATCGGTCAGGATTTGATAACCATGGCTTCCATGCTTCGTATCCCTGTTTGTATGCACAATGTAGAAGATGATAAGATCTTCCGTCCTGCTGCATGGAATGCGTTTGGTATGGATAAAGAGGGGGCAGACTACAGAGCTTGCACAGTTTATGGTCCTGTCTATAAATAATGCGAATCAGCAGTTGAAATATTTAATTAAGATACAGTACTTAAAAAAACAGATAAATAGGTCTTATGATAACAAATGAACAAATAGAGCAGTTTATGGCTCAGGCACATCGTGTAGGTGATGCAAATCTTACAATCTGCAGTAGTGGAAATATCTCGTGGCGTATCGGTGATGAAGTATTGATTACCGGTACAGGATCATGGGTACCTTCTTTACCAAAGGAAAAAGTTTCAATTTGTCGCCTTTCCACCGGTGAAGTCTTGAATGGTGTAAAACCTTCTATGGAGAGCGGCTTTCATTTTGGCGTTCTTCGTGAACGTCCGGATGTGAATGTAGTACTTCATTTTCAATCACATTATGCAACTGCGGTGGCTTGCATGAAAAACCGTCCTACCAACTTTAATGTAACAGCCGAGATTCCTTGCCATGTAGGTAGCGAAATTCCGGTGGTTCCTTATTATCGTCCGGGTTCGAAAGAACTGGCTCAAGGGGTGATTGACGGGATGAAGGACCACAATTCAGTGTTATTACTGAAACATGGACAGGTAGTATGTGGCAAAGATTTTGATGAGGCTTTTGAACGTGCCATGTTTTTTGAGATGGCGTGTCGTATTATCATTCAGTCTGGTGGTGATTATACTGTATTGACTCCGGAAGAAATAGATGATCTTGAAACGTATGTTTTAGGAAAAAAGACAAAATGATGTTAGATACTTATTTAGCTATAGATTTTGGTGCCGGAAGTGGCCGGGTTATGGCTGGATTTGTCAGTGCGGGAATGGTAGATTTAGAGGAAATCTACCGTTTCCCCAATCGGCAGGTAAAATTGGGTAATCATCTTTACTGGGATTTTCCTGCACTGTTTGCGGATATGAAACAGGGTATAAGTAAAGCAGTTCGTAGGGGGTATCATATAAAGGGGATCGGAATTGATACGTGGGGAGTCGACTTTGGGTTGATAGACAAGAAAGGTAATCTGTTGAGTAACCCTGTTTGTTATCGTGATTCCCGGACAAATGGACTTCCTGAAGAATTCTTTGCAGGTACGGATGTTTCACAGCATTATGCCGAAGCAGGTATTCAGGTGATGGCGATCAATACACTCTTTCAGCTTTACAGTTTGAAGAAAGAGGGAGATGCTACTCTTGAGATAGCCGACCGCCTGTTGTTTATGCCGGATCTTTTCAGTTATTTCCTGACTGGGACGGCAAACAATGAATATAGTATCGCGTCTACTTCCGAACTGCTGGATGCGCGTAGCCGGACGTGGAACTGGCCATTGATCCATCAGTTGGGCCTACCCGGTCATCTTTTCGGAGAGATTGTTATGCCTGGTACAGTGCGTGGACAGTTGAAACAAGATGTTGCCGCAGAACTTGGCCTGGATTATGAAGTAGATGTGATAGCCGTAGGTTCGCATGATACGGCAAGTGCTGTGTTTACTGTTGGCTTGGGGACAGGGTGCTCTGTGTCTGCTGATACGGATACTGTACTTGAAAGCGTTGCTCCTGCTACAAGCCTTCGTCATGCATTTTTGAGTTCCGGAACCTGGTCATTACTGGGGATTGAGCTCGATGAACCTGTCTTAACGGAAGAAGCCCGGCTGTCCGGCTTTACCAATGAGGGTGGAGTAGGCGGCAAGATTCGTTTCTTGCAGAACATTACGGGTTTGTGGATTTTACAACGGTTGATAGCTCAGTGGGGAGAAAATCAAAAGGAGACTGAATACGATGCTTTAATCTCTGCTGCTGAACTGGCAGAAATCACTTCTGTGATTGATGTCGATGATCCGGCTTTTGCCTGTCCGGCGGATATGGAAGTTGCCATAGCCCATTATTGCCGTACTCATGAATTGCAGGTACCTTCTACACAAGGTGAATATGTGCGTTGTGTACTAAATTCACTGGCTCAACGTTATAAAAGAGGGATCGAACAATTAAACCGTTTGTTGCCTGCTCCGGTAGAGGCATTGCACATTATTGGAGGTGGCTGTCGGAATAAACTGTTGAACCGGTTGACAGAAGAAGCATTAGGCATTCCTGTATATGCAGGTCCGGTAGAAGCTACGGCCATTGGTAACATTTTGGTGCAAGCTTTAGCCAAAGGTGAAATTGCAGACCGTAGAGAAATAAAAGGAATAATTTAAAAGCGAATAATTTTATGGAAACATCTATAAAGAGTTATCGGACGCAGGAATATCATCAGCCTGTAAAACGTTATTGCCGGACACTTGATTTGAGAAATGACCCTGAATTGATAGCTGAGTATCGTCGTCGGCATAGCCGTGAAAATATCTGGCCGGAAGTGATGGCAGGTATTCGCGAAGCTGGCATCCTTGAAATGGAAATTTATATTCTCGGTACACGTCTCTTTATGATTGTAGAGACCCCGTTGGAGTTTGACTGGGATACTGCCATGGCTCGTCTTGCCACTCTGCCGCGTCAGCAGGAATGGGAAGATTATATGTCGATATTCCAATTGACAGAGCCCGGAGCTACTTCAGCGCAGAAATGGCAGCCTATGGAGCGCATGTTTTATTTATATGAATCAGAATAATTTCTAATACCCCTTTTACCATTATGAACAACACTTCCAAAAAATCGATTTTGAGCAAAGACGGCGTTAGCTATCTTATCCCTTTTATTCTTGTCACCAGCTGTTTTGCACTCTGGGGATTTGCCAATGATATCACCAATCCCATGGTGAAAGCGTTCTCCAAAATATTCCGAATGAGTGTGACCGATGGTGCGTTGGTACAGGTTGCTTTCTATGGTGGTTATTTCGCTATGGCTTTTCCGGCGGCAATGTTCATTCGTAAGTACTCTTATAAAGCGGGTATTCTGCTCGGGTTGGGGTTGTATGCATTGGGGGCGTTACTTTTCTTCCCGGCAATGATGACCGGATGCTATTATCCTTTTTTAATCGCTTACTTTATTTTGACGTGTGGGTTGTCTTTTCTTGAGACGAGTGCCAATCCTTATATCTTGTCAATGGGAACGGAAGCGACAGCTACCCGCAGACTTAATTTGGCTCAATCCTTCAATCCGATGGGGTCACTATTGGGTATGTATGTGGCCATGAATTTTATTCAGAATCGTCTTAATCCGATGGGGACAGCAGAACGCAGTCAGCTTTCTCCTACGGAGTTTGAAGCGATGCGTGATTCGGATCTGGCAGTACTTATAGCTCCTTATCTCGTGATTGGAGTCATTATTCTCATTATGTTGTTACTGATTCGTATGGTGAAGATGCCTAAAAGTGGTGATCATTCTCATTCGATTGATTTTCTGCCAACGCTGAAACGTATCTTCTCTATTCACCATTACCGGGAGGGAGTTATTGCGCAGTTTTTCTATGTAGGTGCACAGATTATGTGCTGGACGTTCATTATCCAATATGGTACCCGTCTGTTTGTCTCTCAAGGGATGAGTGAGCAGGCTGCTGAGGTCTTATCTCAACAGTATAATATTGTTGCGATGATCATTTTTTGTGTGAGCCGCTTTATTTGTACGTTTATTCTGCGTTATCTCAATCCCGGGCTTTTACTGAAAATTCTCGCAATTGCTGCCTGTTGTTTTACGGTAGGAGTTATTTATTTCCAGAATATTGGTGGAATGTATTGTCTGGTGGGTGTTTCGGCTTGTATGTCGTTGATGTTCCCTACCATTTATGGTATTGCCCTTCAGGGATTGGGTGATGATGCCAAGTTTGGTGCTGCCGGATTGATTATGGCCATTCTGGGTGGTTCTGTCTTACCTCCGGTTCAGGCAAGCATTATTGACCAATCGGTTTTGTTTGGCATGCCGGCAGTGAATTTGTCGTTTATACTTCCATTTATTTGTTTTGTAGTGGTAACTATATATGGACACCGGTCTTATAAAAGGATGAAGAGGTAACTTTATAAACCAGAGATTCACGTTGATTTACGCAAAATTTTAACAGGTTTTAAATGAAATCTGCGTAAATTAATGTGAATTTGTAATTGGATGATAGCAGGTCTTGCTTTTTACACCCTCTCTCCAAAGGAACTTCCCTATTATTATAGTGGTTTATCTTATTCTTTTTTTGCTCTTATCCGTCCTGTTGTTCTGCATGGCATCCCTTTTTCGGTAATTCCTTCCAATACGTAATCCATATCATGCCTCATATCCGTAGTATAGAAAGATACTTTGGCATGTCCGGTGGAATCGGTCTTTATTTGTGGATTCCAATAAAGGGTAGTTCTGAAATCGGTATTACCGGTTTGTGTGGAATCGGGCACATCATATTTGGGTGAATAAAACTCTGCCGGTTTTTGATAACCCAGCGGATAGAGAGTTGCCAAGCCGAGTGAAGGGCGGAAGTAATGGGCTGAACCTCCATTCTTTAATTCAATAAGGATTACCCCTTTATATTTACTCATTTCGGCTGTATATCGCAGTAGGTCATCTTTGTCCCATCCGGAAAGATATTCAAAATCTGGATTGTCAACATCTTTAATGATGGAGCCGGGCTTTAATTTGGGATCACGAATCAGCCCTCCTTCTGGCACAACCACTCCTACCATTAGATTTGGAACATAAACCGGTACGCTTTGTGCATCCCGAAAGAAAGAAATAGAAGCTATTTCACTTGCCATATAGAATTGTAGATCTTTAGGCTCTATCAATTTTAAGTCAACCGAAAATCTTAATGTAGTACCCCGATAAATATATTCATCTTCTTTTAGTTGGACGATTCCGGGTATCTTGTCTATGAAGTTTTCTTTTATAATATCCCATACTGATCTGTTTTTATATTCACTTTCAATCGTTTTGTCTGTAATGACATAGTCGGCAAAAGATGCGAATTCTCCTGCCAGTTTTCCTGTTTTGCTGATGTATTTCGCTGTTATATTCACTTCGTCCAATGTAATTTCTTTCCATATATTGCTTTGTCGATAGGTCTGTTGATATTCGTCCAAAGCATTGCCGATTTCTTTTTGTATGACCTCTCTTGGATGTGGAATGAATACTTTTGAGTCAGGGAATGTTTCGGCATCCGGATAAATTATGACTCCTTTTGCCTTTCCCTTTTTGTTGACTGCATTAATGGTGAATGCGGTACTGTCCTGAAATTCAATTCCATTGAATGTATAGTTTCCCGAGTTGTCTACTTGTGCGTGTATGGCTTTCCAGTGATTGCTGAAACCAACTACTTCTACCCCATCCATACTTTTCCATAGGAGTGGTTTCACCCTTCCGGTAAGTGACTGTCCAAGTTCCAATGGATACTTGGGTTGGGGAATACGTTCTTGTAAGATGCAAGATAAATCATATTTTCTCCAACCTTGAGTTAACATCAATAAGTCCAGATGTTCATTTACTTGCGTTGTGTTTTGTGTAAAATAATAGTTAGGGTTTTCTATGAATCCTCTCAGTTCCGATTGTATTAATAGCTGGGTGATAATGTTGTTTTCCAGTGAGTCTCCTTTTACGAGTTGCGCATCGGTGACTGAAAGAGCGAAATCCCCTCTGCCGGGCAATGTTAATTGCAATTCCACCTTTTCTCTTGGTCCGTATAAATCCTGGTTGGATTGTATTTGAGGGGTATAATGAGCGCCTCTTTTCACGTATATCATTCTTTCACAGAATACGTTGCCTTTCTTGTTGACGATTGCCACATTTAAAATTCCTTCCGGTGCGCGTGTCAGAGAAAATTTTCCTGTTTTACTGCTGTTGTCTAGCTGTTTGACAGTCGTAAGCATTCCCCGGGTATGGGCTACTAGAAACAGGCTGTCTGTAGGATAGTCTGTTTGGTTTTGGAACATATATATACATGCTCCACCTTGCCGTCGAAGTTGTAAAGCTACCCCTTTTTCATGTGGTTTCGGCAGTTGAAATCGTTTTTCAACCCCTTTATTGTCTGTTATTACAGCAAAATAAGTACTGTCTTTTTGTGGCAAGAGCGGGAACTTCCCCATTCCGTCGTGTTGGGTCGCTATATCTGCCATAAACATCCCTCCTGCGCTAAATACTTTTCCGGTCACTGCTGTACTCATCCCATCTGTGTCTATAGCTTTGAATGCGATAACCTGCGGTATATTTGTCAATAATGTTCCGCTTTCCGGAAAGAACTGCACGTCGTAATCTCCTCCTTTTTCCGGAATAATGAACTTTTGTTCATAGGCAATACCTCCTTTGTCATCAAATACCGTAGCCGATAATTGTTGCTTTTCCGGAGAGTCACCTTGTCGAATCTGTAATTCGATTTCTCCTTGAGAGTTGGTCAGAGTGTATCTTTTTCGATATTTTTTCCCACCTTTGTTGTAATCGAAATCAATCCTACAGTTCTTTACCGGTGAGCCATCGTTATAGGTATATTTGGCTATGGTTCGTAATTTTCCCTCTTCGTCCGGATAATAGGTTACTGTCAGAATTTTGGGTGTCTGTATGATTCTTCCTATTGTAATGGTTTTCTGGAAGAAATAGTCCGGTGATTCGTTTCGCATCCAGTTGGTGTATGCCCTTAAAACGTATTCCCCCGGAATTAATTTCTTATCGAGTGGCAGATATCCGCAGAAAGCATGATTCTCTTTTCGGATTTTGATACGTTTCTCCACACTGTCCAACCGGTTTATCAGTTCTATATACACGAAGTTACTGGGTGACGGTTGATGGATTTGTGCGTTTACTACGTAGGCCTTTAGCCAGATGGTGTCTTCCACTACATAGTAGGGTTTATCTGTTTGTAGATAAACGTTCTCAGGAAGAGTAGTGGTCAGATAGTCGATAAGCTTTCGGTTGAAAAACTTTTGAACCTGTATTTCTTGTGGTTGCGAATGCAAACTAACCAAGCAAGCTACTAAGATGATTGTGTGTCTCATATTATTCCGTTTCGATTCTTCAAAGATAAATAAGGAAAATCCCTTTCAGAAAGGAATTTTTCCCATTCTTTGGGGACCTTATTTTATTCCTTCTTCGCTTTTATCCGTCCTGTAGCCCTGCATGGTATCCCTTTTTCGGTAATTCCTTCCAAAACATAGTCCATGTCGTGCTTCATATCCGTAGTATAAAAAGACACTTTAGCATGTCCGGTGGAATCGGTCTGTATTTGTGGATTCCAGTAAACGGTTGTTCTGAAGTCGGTCTTTGTCGTTTGTAATGAATCGGGTACATCATATTTGGGTGAATAAAACTCTGCAGGTTTTTGATAGCCTAATGGGTAGAGAGTTGCCAGTCCCAATGATGGACGATAATAGTGGGCGGTACCTCCATTTTTTAATTCGATTAGGATCACTCCTTTGTATTCATCCATTTTTTCCATCTGGTCTCCATTGCGGACAGGCATAAAAAACGGTACTTCCGAAGCATCCTTAAAAAAGGAGATAGATGCAACTTCGTTGGCCATATAAAATTGGAGTTCATCTAATTCAATGACTTTCGTATCAACTACAATACGTACAGGTTTGCCGCGATAATAAAGTGTGTCCATATTAGCTGTGCTAATTCCAGGAAAACGTTGTATGATGGCTTCATTGACAATATTAGTTATTGATTTATTTCTGTATTTTGTCTCTATATCTTGATCTATAATGAGATAGTCTGCGTGGGCTGCAAACTCACCAGCTAATTTTCCTGTTTTGCTAATGTATTTGGCGGTTATTGTTACATCATCTAATATAATTTCTTGTAAGTTACTATTGTTTTTTTTGTAAAGATCCTGATAGTTTTCTAATACTTTATTTCTTGTATTCTTCTGCTCTGGCTGGGGATGGGCTATAAAAAGGTGCGCTTCCGGATATCTTTCCGGATCAGGATAAATCATAACTCCTTTGGCTTTACCTTTTTTGTTGACTGCATTGATTGTGAAAGCCGTACTGTCAGGAAACTCGATACCATTAAACACATAATTTCCCAATGTGTCTAATGTGGCCCGTATGGCTTTCCATTTGTTGGTAAATCCAACCACTTCTATACCGTCTGTCTTTCTCCATAAAATAGGTTTAACTCTGCCTGTTAATGATTGTCCCCGTTCCAAAGGCTCCTTTATTTCCGGTATTTGCCCTTGGAGGATTGCAGATAAATCATAGCGTCTCCACCCCTGTGTGAGCATAAGTAAATCTAAATATTCGTTTACTTCATTGTTATTGGCCGTGAAGTAATATCCGGGATTTTCTATATATCCCTTTAATTCAGATGTTAATAAAAATTGGCTAATGATATTGTTCTCTAAGGGGTTATGTTTTACGATTTCGGCATCAGTGACAGATAAAGAGAAATTCCCTTTTAAGGCATTTATATTTAGTTTTATTCTACTCCTTTGTTTATATTCAAGAGAGTCGGTATCTACAGTTGGTACAGGTCTGTTGTTCTTCTTTATATATATCATTCGTTCGCAGAAGACGTTTCCTGCCCGATTGACAATTGCCACATTAAGTATACCCTCGGGTGTTTGATTTAGCGAAAACCTTCCAACTTTTTCTTTATCATTTAGAGATTTTGTGATTGAAAGCATTCCGCGTGTATGAGCGAGTAGTAATAAACTGTCGGTAGGATATGGAGTTCGATTTTCAAATGAATAGATACAATTGTTTCCTCTTTTGTTTAGTGATAATATTATTCCCTCTGCCTGTGCGCTGGGGATTCTGAATTTCTTTTCGGATCCATTTAGAGTTTTTACCAATGCGTAGTAGGTGGTGTCTTTTTGTGCACATAAGAAGAACTTTCCCATGCCATTGTGCATTGTTTTTATGTCTGCTAATGTGATTCCACCTTCACTGATTATTTTCCCGGTTACAGAAATACTTAGTCCGTCTGAACCAATAGCTTTGAATGCTATGGTTTGTGGCGTTTCGCTAAGGAGAATTCCACTTTCCGGGTAGAATTGTAAATCAAAGTCATTTTTTATCTGTGGAATTGTGAATTGTTGGCTATTGAGAATACCTCCTTCCGAGTCAAAAACAGTGGCTGTTAGTATCTGCTTTGTGGGAGCTGCATTGTTTTCCAATCGTATACCAAGTTCTATTTCTCCTTTTTTGTCTGTAAGAGTATATCTTTTTCTGTATTTTTTTCCGTCTTTGTTGTATGAGAAGTCTATTCTACAATTTTTAATTGGAGAACCGTCATTGTAAGTATATTTGGTTATTGCTTGAATTTCGTTTCCTTCTGTTGGCTTATATTCTATTGTGAGTACCCGTGGTGCCTCTGTTACTTTTCCTATTGTTATGTTTTTCTGGAAAAAGTATTCTGGCGATTCATTTCTCATCCAGCTTGTATAGGCGCGAAGTGCATATTCGCCTGTGGGTAGTTCTTTGTTTAGTTTTAAATATCCTTGAAATCCGATAGAATCTTTTTTTATTTTGATTCGACTCTGTATACTATCCAGTTGATTGATAAGTTCCACATACACAAAGTTGCTTGGCGAGGGCTGATGGATTTGTGCGTTGATTACGTATGCTTTCATCCAAACGGTGTCTTTTACTACATAGCAGGATTTATCTGTTTGCAGATAGATTTTTTCGGGTAGAGTAGCTGTTAGATAGTTGATGAATTTTGAATTGATTTTATTCAGAGCGTTTTGTGCGTTTGTTGTAATGCTGCTATATAATAATATAATAAAAAAAAGAAAATATCGGTATATCATATAATTTATATATTTGGATATATGAGAAATAAGTACATTATTATTGGTGCTAAAAAATGAATGAGTTGCATAAGTTGTCTGCACTTTATGTACTTTCATTCATTTTTTTATTGAATATACTTAAACTTTGTTATTTAATCGTTTATACTTTTCTTTATGGTTAATAATATGGTTCTAGTATGCCATGACAAAATGGACATTCAGCGTAGAAAACATTTCTTTTTAAATAAAATGATCTGCCGCAAGATGTACAATCATATCGATATCCATCTGAACTACTGCCAGAACCTGAGCCTGAACCTGAACTTGAACCAGGACAATCGTGTCCTTCGGTTGATGAATAATGATTTTGGCAAACGTCGCATTTTACGAGGGTACCGCACGATGGGCAAGAACTGTAAGTATATGTATCATAACATGTCCCACAAAATATACACATGGTCTCATCTGAATTACTGCAATCATCTTCTCCAGGAAATTCATAAGCCATCATCTGTGCATTTGCTTCTGATACGAGAGTAATATTTCCATCAAAATTAGGAATTATACCTAATATTAAAATTGTTGCTATAATAAACTTTTTCATAATACTGATTATTTAGATATTATTGTTAATTGATTTTCTTCTTCTCCTATAAAGACTTTTACTATATAAGTTCCTCTTGTTAAATTGGGATAGACAGTGATGTGCTGTTCTCCCATTGAAATTACACCTGCATCATATTGATAAATTGGTTCTCCTTTTATACTATAAATAAATAGACGTACTTTATCTGTATTTTGCATATTTATAAGTAAATTTAATTCCTGAGCAAAAGGATTGGGATATGCTGTTACTCTATTTTTTTCAGTTTTCTTATTCTTTTTGGTGATGGATAAATACATTGGACGCTCTTTCTCTTTAGCTGATACAGAGTACATCTGTATTGTTCCTAATATTGATATTTCATTTTCTACTTCTATTACTTGTATGTCTGCTTCTTGAAGATAAAATGATTGTGTCATATTCTTATATCTTCCATTAATTCTTTTTGCTCTATTTGTGCTATTTGTGAAAATAAGTTTGCTCCCTTTAAGCTCTCCTGCTATTGAAATTGGCTCTTTCTCTCCTTCATACCACTCGCCTGTAATTTGTTTTCCTTGTGAAGAGAGTATTAGTTTTAATGGAACTTCTGAAACTATATATTTTCCACTCCAGTCATAAGTTATTAAACTACCAGTATATTCTCCTTTTTTAATTTGTTTTACTTCTTTTGAAGGTATTCTGATTTGTGGATACGCTGGAACTTGATTTGTTTTTTGTTTTAAGATTCTATAAGTAGAATGGTTGTTTTCCGGCATAGGTTGTTCTAGTTCTTTTAAAGCTTGTTTGTATGATTGAGATGCAGCCTGTTGTAAGAATAGTTTTCCTGTTGCTTCGTTTTGTTCTATTCCATACCCATTACGATAGCAAAGTCCAAGCATATATAGTGAAGGTGCATAGCTATCTTTGGCGCCTATTTTAAAATATTCTATTGCTTTTTCATAACTTTGTTCACATCCTAATCCTTTGTAAAGCATGTAACCTGTAAAATAGCATCCTATCAGATTACCTTTTTCAGCAGCTTTAGAAAAATATGAGTAGGCTTTTTCAAGATTTAAATAATTGTCTTCTGTTTTATAGAATAATCCAATATTATTGTAAGCATCAGAACACCCGTGTGCTCCTGCTTTTTCCCACCAATTTAGAGCCATAATAGTGTCTGCTTGGGTTCCGTATCCTTTTAAATACATTAATCCTATTGCATTCATAGCCGTGGCATTACCTTGACGAGAATATTCGGAAAGATTTGTGAATGCAGTGTTTCTATCAATTCTTCCTTGTGCTCCTAATGCTAACATTATAGCTCGTTTGGCCTTGTAGTCTTCTTCAATTGATTGATTTGAATGTTCTGCCCATAAATATTGTTCTTTTATTGTAGGAATAGCTTTTTCAGTATGTTTTGAGGAGTTATTTTTCTTTTGCTTTTTTTGTCTCCTCTGCAGTGCTTCAATGGAAAAAATGATAGATGGGGCAAATTTTTTAATTCCGATATATGCTTCTTTTTTTAGTATTGGGTCATTAGCATATAATTCATTTGCAATTGCTATTTTACTATAATAACTATATAATTTTCCACAAATAGCAATGCTATCTTTGTTATTATACTTTCGTGATTTGCGGAAAAGTTCCCATGCGCGATGTGTCTTTTGCCAACTTTCTTGAGAGTTTTTCTTTCGGAGGAAATAATCCATTTGCTCATTAGTTAAAATACTAGATAATTCTTTAAATTCTATCTGCCAATAATCTTGCTCTTCTTTTTCATCTATTTTTATCTCGACGGCTTTTTGAGCTAGATTTCTCAAAGTTTCTTCGGATAAATGGAGACTATTGCGTAGAGAAAATGCCAGTTGATAATTAGGCGTTGATAAATAATTTCCGCTCAAAAATAGAATAGTGCAAATATGTTTGCCATATTCTTCTTTTAGGCGATTAAGGTCTTCCGATATATTATCCATTTCTGTACTTTTGTGTTCTAAAAGTTGTTTTTTAGTTTCGTAGTAATCGATAATAGAATTTACTTCTTTTATATAATTGTCATTAATGGTAAAATGAGAAAAAAACTGTTTTTTTGCTTCCCATACTCTAGACGTATCTCCTTGGATTTGAAATGTGTTTAGTTCTTTTGGGGTAAGTTGCTTGCTGAATTGAGCGTTTACGTAGCTCCCGAATATACTTAGAAGCAATGTAATTAATACTTTTTTCTTCTTCATAATTATTAAATATTTGAGTTATTAAATTAATACCAGATTTGTAGTCCGGCATCGTGATAAAATATTCGTTCTTCTTTACCTTTTGTTCGGTCTTTTAATAATAGAATGGTATTTTTAGGTACATGCTCATAAATCAGAAAATCGTCTGTACAAACTTGACGTCCTAATGAATGCCATTTTTTATCAAAATAATAAAGTTCATAAAGATGTCCGGGTTCCATACTGTTTGTATCAGACTTTGGGGTGAATTTAATTATATATACAGATTGCTCTTTGTTTTCATCTAGATCAAGTCCAATCCAATATTTAGTACTTTTAGTATTGGCTACTGTTTCGCGATCGCCATCGAAAGCAAAATGCAATTCTTCGTTTGGAACTTTATAACCTATTGGGATTCCTATTATTTTTCTTATACCAATTGGTGTTTGGGTATAGAAAGTAAGTTCGGCTAAAGACGTTCTGCTTGTAATTGGAGTTTTATAGCGTAAATATCTAAAAGAATTAGAATTGTTGATTTGTAGAATATTACCTCCAAACGGCATTGTACGAATGCTGTTAAGTAAAACGGCATCACTAAAGTCGGGGCTATTTGCTCCTTCGAAACGCCCTCCAATCATATTACCCCATTGATTGCTCCAATTAGAGAATACTGGATATTTACGATAGAGGGTTATTGTTTCCTTTTGTATGGTATCCGGAATGAAATATCTTATATTGCCGCTGTCCTGTAATAAAAAAGGATAGGATACGGCATGGATATGATCGCCATGAGGGCGTGCAATGACGTATACAATATCTGTTCCTATATTATTGAATGTGATTAGGTTATCTTGAGCGCGGCTTATTGCTATAGGTTGCCAATTCCTTCCTGTACTGAAAGTGCATAAACATAAAAGTTCGTTGTTTGCTTCTTTGATGTTCAGGGATATAGAATCTGTGTAACCATATTCTGCTGAAACATCGTAGATATGACTATCATTTAGACTTGGAACCTTTTGCATTTCTATCGGGTAGGACTGCGTTTTGAATGTGGTACGATAAACTTTTGATACTTTTTTTATAGAGTCTATGCGAAACGGATATCTGTCTGTCGGTGCAGGTCGATAAGTTACAGGAAACTCGGACGCATCGATTTTGTTGAATCGTTTTGCTTCTTTGTCTTTTTCATAAAGTGTGTAGGTTTCGTCGTTGTTTAATACTAATGACACCCAAGTGTGTCCAAGGGTGCTATAGTTAGCCCATCTGGGTACCATATCTAATGTGGCAGGAATAGCCAGTGAACGAAGAATAGCGGTTTGCAGAATACAACGTTGGGAGCAATTGGCTTGTTGCAGCTTATCTATGGTTAATACATCCGGTGAATAGGGGCATAAGGGGGGTGCTTGTCGAACGGATTTTATAATAGAATCGGATAGGAGAGAAAAAGCTTGTTTAATATCTGTTATTCCTTCTATAATGGCGCCGTATTTTTGTTGTAGCGTTTGTCTCCATCCTAAGGTCAGTTGTTCGTTCATTGTTCGATAAGGTAATATCAGACGACAAAACTGCTCGAATGATATCTGGCTATGCCACGGGGCATTTTCCCATGACAGAAAAGCCTGTTCGATATTTTCTATCAGAAATTCGGATGAGATGGTATCAGAATCGTTAACCCATATTATTTCTTTGGGGGAGTATTCCATTATAGATGATTGCCAGGCAGCTTTTACTGTTTTGGTGCTGACAGGAGGGGTTAAAGCATGGATTTTCTGTTTGTAACTATCAATCGCTTTACCATAGGGAGCTTTGTAATCTTGCATGTTCTCTATAAGGAATAAGGCGGCTTTGTATTTTAAGCTATCTGTCGGGCTGGTAGTATAATGGGCCAATACTTTGTTCAGTTGTTCTGTTGTCTGTCCTATACTATACGAAGGAACAGTGAAAGACAGCAGCAGTAAAAAAGTGATTCTGATTCTCATATTATTGCAGATTTATTATTTGGAATGTTCTAAAAATTCTCGAGCTTGCTTTTTATATTGCTCTGCTTTGGGGTTATAGACCTTGGGAGATATATTTATAATTTCCAAGGCAGTTTGGCGGGCTCCTTCTATGTCTTGAATATGTCGTTGTAAACACATTATCTGATATCTGGAACGTAGATTTGTGGGTATAATGGCAGCTATGGTTTTCAAAGTGGTTAATGCATCGCTATATTGTGATAAATGGGCATAGCAATCGGCCATACGATAGTAAAGAGATATATTGGAAGTATACAGGGAAGCTTTTTTATATATGGGTATAGCTTCTTCATATCGTTTTTGTTTAGCTAATGAGTTGGCATATTGTGTAAGGAAGGCTTCGGAAGTACTTGCTTGTTCTAAAAGTCGGGCTAAAAGATTGCCGGCTTCTTCGAATCGTCTTTCTTTAATTAGTCCGATACTTTTTTTAAGCCCTATTTGCGCATTGATTACTCTGCATTGATGATATAGCAGTATGGATGCGATACAGCAAAAGATAATGCTGATTAGTCTTTTAATTAGGGTAGGGAGACTAAATCGGTTATTGGATGCAGCCAATAAAATAGCTCCATAGTTTAGTAGTAAAAACCAAGTGGTTATTGCAGCATATATGAAGTTGAATAACGCCATTATGGCAATGGCTAATACAATAGCTAATGCTTCTCTGTTTTTTTGTCGAATAGCCAGATAGCCAAGTAATATGAAAAATCCCAGATACCAGATGAAACCTGTGATACCTCCTTCTATGGCTTGTTCCAGATAGTCATTATAGGCCATTGCAACTAAAGAAGCATTTTGGTGTTCTGTTGTTGATGGTTGGCTGCAAAAGTAGGATGCTTGTTTCAAGTTATAGTTTCTCTCGAATAATCCATATCCGTAGCCTTCAATCGGATTTTTTGCAACCATTTCCGTACTAAGTTTCCAAATGAGTAAACGCCCGTCGGCAGAATCCTTCTTAATTTGATAAATATGTATTCCGGTAAAAAAGATTGTTGTACATAAAAGGGAGAGTAATAAGGCTCTTCTTATATAGTTGCTTTTTTTCCAAAAACGATGGATACGTTTGCCGGAAAGGAGGTAAGTGGCTAATAGGATGGCACCTCCAATATAAGCAGTCCTGCATTTCAATATGAATAAAAATAGAAGTATACATCCGAATAGAATTTTGTAAATAAATGTTTTATCAAGATTCCTGATTCTTTCAATAAGAATGGGCAAACAGCAAAGTATGAAAATTGCATTCGTGTTTGGATTTTCATTTGTGCCGGAAATAGGGAAATATTTACTGTATGAGTCAATAATGTTTAAAGATTGTCCGAGCATAAATACCAACTGGATAATTGCAATACAGAGAAGAATGTTTTTTATAAATGTAATGTTTATGATTTGTATCCGTATTAAAAAAGAAAGTGTTATCAGGTAGATGATACTTGAAATTAAATAGAGAGAACGGTAGTATTCGCCATTAGTGTGGTAGCAGTGTAACAGAATGTATACTCCCCAAAAAAACACAATACAGCTATATATAGATACTTTTTCATAACTGGTGTTATGTATCGCATAAAACGCTGTTATTAAAGTTAATAAAGATACTAATATAGAAAAAATAAGGTGTTGGATAAGGAGGGGTAAACGAATATGCCGCTATCGAATGTGATTGCGATGCTTGTTAATATAAGTATAATAATCGATAAGACTCTTAATAGTTTTGCCATGTGTGTGTACATAGTATTAATTTTAATGGATTTTACAAAAGTAGACGGATTTTGTATCGGTTGTCATGTATGTTTTGATGTTTGGTCTGTTAATTTTGTTATTTATTTTAAATTGTGGAAACGGCATTGCTTCTGAGAGTAGCTGAAGATTGTAGTATTTACACTTCCTGAAATAAATGTACTATTGAAAAAGAGGTACTTTGGGATAGTGATAACTGATATAATCTATAAGTTATTATGCCCGATTTACAATCGGTTTTGTTTGGCATGCCGGCAGTGAATTTGTCGTTTATACTTCCATTTATTTGTTTTGTAGTGGTAACTATATATGGACACCGGTCTTATAAAAGGATGAAGAAGGTGCGTAGTAAATAATCTGCTTGTCTTTTTATTAATGAGAGAGTTGGGCGTGATTCTTATTTATCGTATTTTTGTGCAATAAAGAATCTAATTCGTCTCTGGTATGAAAAACATAAAGCATCAGAATATAAGTAGGATTACCTTATTCCTTATTTCACTATTTTGGGTTACCAAGCTTGTTGCACAAGACATATCGTTCAACTATTTATCTACTGAGAATGGACTTTCACAGTTCACAGCCTACTGTTTATATAAAGATGAACTTGGCAGGATATGGATAGGAACACGTGACGGATTGAATGTATACAATGGTAATTGGGTGCGGAGTTATAAGCCGGAGCGTGGGAATGAACATTCTATTGTTGGAAAAGATGTCAGGAGGATTTGTGGGGATGGTAAGGGACATTTATATATACAGACAATTGAGGGAATATGTATTTTTGATATGTATTCCGAAACGTTTGAAACAATCCAGAAAGGGCCGGGGCATTCAATTACCTATAGTTCTGATACATTATTGATAGGTGGTAATGGTTCTGTTTATTATTATGATGTTCTGAATCATCAGGTAAAACCTTATTGTTCTTTAGAGGGAGATATACAGGTCTCTTCTTTATTGAAAGATAAAACCGGACGGTTGTGGCTTGGGACCCGGGGGGATGGATTGTATTGCTTGAAGAAAGGAGAAATGAAGCAGTTGTGTGTTTTACCTCAATGTAATGTTTTTAATCTTTATCAGGATTCATCCGGTGACATTTGGGTGTGTACTTGGGAAGACGGACTTTACCACATATCTGACAATGGAACAGTACATTATACGGATGGAGGAGCAGATAGAACACATTGTATATCATCCAACTCCGTAAGAGATTGTTGTGAAGATAATCAGGGAAACCTATGGATTGCAACTTTCAATGGTTTGGATAAGTTTGATAAGAAGAAAAACGAATTTGTCTATTATACTTCTACAGATATACCGGGAAGTTTGAGTAATGCTTCTGTTTATTGCATTATTAAAGATCACCAGGGAACTCTCTGGGTAGGCACTTATTTCGGTGGGGTGAACTATTTTAATCCCGAATATGAAATTTATACCCATTATCGTCCCGGATTGCACGAGAACGAGGGACTTAGTTTTCCGGTGATCGGTTGTTTTGCAGAAGACAAGAGTGGAAATTTATGGATTGCTACCGAAGGAGGTGGGCTGGACTTCTATGATCGTACCAACAAGCGTTTCAAGTGGTATAAGCATAAAGAGGGACACAACTCTCTTTCGCATAATAACATAAAAGCTTTGTACTATGACGAAAAGCGAGAGGCACTTTGGATCGGTACTCATCAGGAGGGGCTTAACAAACTGGATTTAAAAACAGACAGAATTACCACTTATAAACTTCCTGATGTGGCAGGAAAGCAATTGTCTAATGTAATACTGGACATTATTCCCTATAAAAATGAATTGCTGCTGGCTTCTTATGATGGTGTTTTTCAATTCAATCCCGAAACGGGAAACTTTACTCTGTTATTAAATCTGTTTTCTCATCGTTTGAAAATAGATTCGGAGGGACTCTTGTGGATTGGGGTAGAGGGACATGGCGTATATGCTTACCATTTTGATACGAAGGAGCTGGTGAATTACAGATATGATCCGGAGAAGACAAATTGTTTAAGCGATAATATGATCACCTGTATAACCGAAGATCGTCATCGCAATCTGTGGTTCTCAACGATTAGTTCCGGCATTGACGTTTATTACCGGGAGACAGGTAAATTTGAGAATTTCAATTCTAAGAAGAACGGTTTAGGCAGTGATTGTATCTATGCTGTAACAGAGTCTTTAAACGGCAAATTGTTACTGACCACTAATCAGGGATTCACCCTTTTTGATTATTACACGAAGTTGTTTTACAATTATGATAATGAGAATGGCTTTCCTTTCACTACGCTGAATGAGAACTCATTATATCAATGTAAAGATGGTGAAATATTTCTGGGAGGTATCAAAGGGATGGTTTCATTCTATGAAAAAAGTCTCAATATTTCTCCTAAACCTTATGATATCTTTCCGGTAGGACTTTGGGTGAATGGCGAAGAAGTGGGTATCAATGACAAGACAGGTATTCTGAAATCTTCTTTTTATGACACCTCTGCTATTACGCTGAAAAGTGATCATTCGGTTTTGAATCTGGAATTTGCCGTTTCTAACTATATTGCTGCCAATCAGCATGAGTTTGTATATCGGTTAGAGGGATTTTCCAATGGTTGGACAAAGATATACAAGCAACGTACTATTACTTATACCAATCTGTCACCGGGTGACTATACCCTGATTGTAAAACCGGCAGGAATTAATAATGTGTACCAACCGGAATATCGTCTTAACATAACCGTTCTTCCTCCTTTTTACAAAACGATCTGGGCTTATCTTATCTATGTTGTCATTACGATTAGCCTTCTTTATTATATAGTGAGGACCTATCATGGAAGAATAAAATTGCAGGAATCTCTTAAATACGAGAAACAGCACATTCGGGATGTAGAAGAACTGAACCAATCTAAACTCCGTTTCTTTACTAATATTTCTCATGAGTTCCGTACTCCGTTGACGGTTATTGTGGGGCAGATTGAAATGTTACTGCAGGTACAGTCGTTTCCACCGGCTATTTACAATAAACTTCTGAATGTTTATAAGAACGGGCTCCAGTTACGGGGATTGATCAGTGAGTTACTTGATTTTCGCAAGCAGGAGCAAGGTCATATGAAGATAAAGGTGAGCAGGCATAATCTGGTTGACTTCTTATATGAAAACTATCTGCTTTATATCGAATATGCATCTACCCGGCATATCAAATTCTATTTCAATAAAGATCAGGATCAGTTGGAGGTTTGGTATGACTCGCGTCAGATGCAGAAAGTTATTAATAATTTGCTGTCAAATGCTTTTAAGTATACTCCAGAGAAAGGAAGTATCTCCATCAACATCAGTAAAAGAGGAGAAGAAGCTATTATTGAAGTGCAGGACAGTGGTAAAGGAATCAAGCCGGAAGAAGCAGGGAAGATTTTTGAACGCTTCTATCAAACCAGCAATGATCCGGAGAATACTCAGGGAACAGGTATTGGGTTGGCCTTGAGCAAAGGTATTGTGGAGTTACATAAGGGGCGGATTGAGGTTAGTAGCAATCAGACGAGTGGAACAACGTTTACTATTGCGTTAAAGTTAGGAAATGCCCATTTCACCGCAGAACAGATAGAGACAGAGGAGCCGAAAGAAGAGGAAGCAGCAGTCATAGTCGAATCGAAATTCATGGTTGAGCAGCAGGTGCTGGATGATACGGTGAAGGAACGTATCAAAGGAGCGAAGGTGTTGATTGTGGAGGACAATGACTCTTTAAGAGAAATGTTGGCGGGTCTGTTTGAGCCTTATTATGAGATAATAACCGCTGCGGATGGAGAAGAAGGATTGAAAGAGGCTCGTGATAGAATGCCTGATCTTATTATTAGCGATGTGGTTATGCCTAAAATGACCGGTATTGAACTCTGCAAACAGATAAAGCAGGATTTCGAAACGTGTCATATTCCGGTTGTTCTATTGACGGCCCGTACTGCGATAGAGCATACCATTGAAGGCCTGCGTATTGGTGCGGACGATTATATTACGAAACCTTTTAATGTGAACCTGCTTATTTCCAGGTGTAATAATCTGGTGAACAGTCGTATCGTATTGCAGGAGAAGTTTAGTAAACAGCCACAGACCCGTGTTCAGATGTTAGCAACCAATCCGATGGATAAAGATCTGTTGGACCGTACCGTTGCCATTATTGAAAAGAATATGGATAATGCAGAGTTTAGTCTGAATGACGTGATTCGTGAGTTGTGTATCTCTCGCACCAACTTCTTCTCTAAAATGAAAGCTATTACCGGACAAACTCCGAACGATTTCATTTTGACAATTCGTTTGAAAAAAGCCGCTTATCTTCTGAAGAATGAATTGTTCTTGTCAATAGCTGAGGTGGCAGACCAGACAGGTTTTAGCTCTCCCCGTTACTTCAGCCGTTGCTTTAAGGAAGTATATGGCATCAGCCCATTATTCTATCGCACGGGTAATAAAGACGAGGATGTGGAAGAAACGGAAGAGGAAACTGGCGGGTAAAGAGGCGTTCATCATCGTATAAGTCTTTGGTGTATGATATATGCCCTATTCTGTATCAGTCGTTTTTTATGTACGTGATATTCTCTTCACCTCTTATATTGGATTCATTCGGCAAATATGTAGTAGTCAAAAAAGTAATTACAGATATTTCTCAAAAGAAAATTTTGGGTAGAATAGACTTCGCTGATATTATGTAATCATCTGATTTATAACAGATAATAACCTCTTGTTTAATGTATTGCAAAAGTGTACATTTATTCATGTGTTAATTGTACATTCTTGTTATGCAAAGATGTACAGTTTTGTAGTGCAAAAGTGTACACTCTTACAAGGCAGAGGGAGTTTGTTAAAGAAAGGTGTTAATAATGTTAATGTAATAGCAGGAGTAAGTTTAATACGAAGTTTATTAAATGAATGTGCACTATGCGTACAATCAGGTGCACATTGCGTACAGAATAATTCCTGCATGTTGTGTATCGGTGAATTGTACTTGATGTGCCTCCTTTAAGTACGCAATATGCATCCCTCTCTTTCATATTTATTCCACTTTTGTTGCATCAAAAACCGATGTAAAACTTATCAATTTTAAAATTTATAGTATGAAAAAGACATTATTCTCCGCAATGTGTGCTTTGTTTCTCTGCTCAGGCATGAGTGCGAAAGTAATCTATGTAACTACTGATGGTAATGACAACAATGCCGGGACTTCCTGGGAGACGGCAGTGAAAGATTTGAATGTAGCAATAAGTAAAGCCGATAAAGGTGATGATATTTATATTGCTGCAGGTACCTACGTTTTCAATACATCTATTATGATGAAAAATGGAGTAAGCTTTTATGGTGGATTTGCCAAAGGGGAAACCTCTGTCGATGTACGTCAACGGCCTAATCCTCAAACTGAACCTTGGAACTTTACAAATGAAACGATTTTTACTGGTGAGAATGAAAACCGTTTGATGGAACGTGAGGATAAAAGTTCTCTTTGGGATATGCTGTATGTGGATGGAATTACTTTTAATAATTATAAGGTAACCAAGGACTGGCGTTTTTTATATTTTAGAAATTCAGTTACTTTCCAGAATAATAAAGTGATTAATTGCGCAGCTAATGCTACTCTTGTTTATGGTGAAGAGAATTTCATAGTGCGTGATTGTTATTTTGCGAATAACAGCAATTTAGGTGATTTGACGAAGACTAATTCAGTGATTTATTTTTGTGGTTATGCAGTAGGCAGTTTGCCAAATCGTATGGAGAACTGTGTTTTTGAAGCTAACAAAATGCAATCTTTTGGACTTTATAATTATAATGGCGGACCACAGAATCAATCAGACGAAGTACTGATTACCAAGTGTCTTTTTAAAGATAATACAGATAAATGTATTGGAATTGCTTATGATTGGTCAGAAGGTACGATGGCGATAACGGACTGCCTGTTTGAAGGAAATGCTACGACTGTTTCTGGTACTGTGCTTTCCGGAAAGTCAAATGTGCAGGCAAGTTTTGCTAACAACATTATTCGTAATAATCAAAATACAGCAGAAAGTGGAGACGAATGGAGAAGTGCTCTTATTACAACGGTTTCCAATATGGTTCTTGCTAATAATCTGATAGTGAATAATACAAGTAAGCAGTTACTGATAGACATTCAGGGAGGTACCCAGTTGAATAATACCATTGCCAATAATAAAGGTACTTTGTATATTGATGGTGCCGGTAGCCCCTTCTGGTATAATAATATTGTAGTAAACAACGAAGCAAGCAGAGAAAAAGCAGTGGAGGTTGCAGCTAATAACGAACAGTGTTGGATAGAATACAGTGCTTTTGATACAGAGATTGATTTTGGAGAAGCAACGAATAGTAATAATGTTGTAGATGCTACCCCTTTTGTAAATCCTGCTTCTTTCAAAGGGGCTGCTACGGATGCAACTCAGAAAGAGGAGTCTGCAAAAGCTGATTATTCTCTAAAGGAGGCTTCGTTGGCCATAAACTCCGGTACTACTGAATTTGACTATAATTGTGAGCTGGAAGATGCCTGGGTTGAAAAATTCATGAAGAAAGATATTGCCGGCAATAATCGTATTGTAAATGGTAAAATCAATATGGGAGCTTACCAGGGTTCGGCACTCACTGGCATTTATCCGAACAAAGCAGATAACGGTTCCTCAGTGGTGGCTTATGGGAATCAGTTGGTAGTAACTTCTGATGAAAACTCGGTTGTAGAGGTTTACTCTATCGTAGGTGAAATGGTACTTACTATGCCGGTTGCTGCGGGTGATAACACTATAAACATGTCCGGAAATGGTTTCTATCTGGTGAAAGTCAGCAATGTAAACGGTTCGAAGACATTTAAAGTTCTGGTGAAATAACTTTAGAAATAAAATAGTATGAAAAAAAGTAATTTGGCGACAAAAAGGTTGTGGAGCCTGTTTGTAGTTTGCTGCCTGATGACGCAAATAGTATGGGCACAGGTAGGAACTATAACTGGTAAGGTTATTGACAAAGCCGGGGAGGGCGTGATTGGAGCATCTGTTCTGGTGGTAGGTACGACAATGGGTACCATTACAGATGTAGATGGAAACTTTAAGTTGGACAATGTACGGAGTGATGCAACTTTGAAAATCTCCTTTGTCGGCTATCAGACATTAGAGGTCAAAGTAGCAGGAAAGAAAAGTTTGACAATAACGCTGCAGGACGATACACAAGCTCTGGATGAGGTAGTGGTAGTAGGTTATGGTGTACAGCGTAAGTCGGATTTGACGGGAGCAGTTGCTTCTGTTAAAGCAGATGATATTCTGAAAAATACGCCGACTAATAATATTGAGAATGCACTTCAGGGACGTATGGCAGGGGTTAGTATTGTTTCCGCTTCGGGTGACCCTACTCAGGGAGCTACGATCCGTGTGCGTGGAGCCAACTCTATCAAGGCAGATGGTGGTCCGCTGGTAGTAGTCGATGGTTTTATCGGAGGTACATTGAGCATGTTGAATCCGGGCGATATAGAGTCCGTCGAGGTACTGAAAGATGCTTCTGCTACGGCTGTTTATGGTTCACGCGGGGCAAATGGAGTCATCCTGATTACGACTAAAAAAGGAAAATCCGGAAAAGTAAATGTGAATTATAATGGATATGTCAATTTTAAAAAGCCATATACTCTTCCTGATGTTTTGTCTCCCGGACAAATGGCCGATTTAGCAAACGATTACGGAAAAGAAATTAACCGGAACTCTGGTTTGGATCCTCAGGTTTTCTATGATGCAGATGCTGTTAAAGGTTTCTATAATGGAGGTGGATATGACTATCTGGATGCTATTTTCCGGGATGTGGCGTTGGAGCACACACATGAATTGTCGGTGACCGGAGGAAATGAGAAAACTCAATTTGTATTTTCCGGGCGTTATAATTATAACGAAGGTACGATTGAAGAGTCGCAACGCAAGTTGATCAATGCCCGCTTGAAGGTGGATACAGAACTTCTTCCATGGTTAAAAGCAGGTGTGAACTTTAATGGCAGTTACTCTAAAGATTCCGGGGTGAACTTTGGTGGATGGCAGAATACATTGGTGGATGCACTGAATTTTCCGAATACCGTTTTACCCAAAGATGAAGATGGGGCTTATCATCACAAAGATATTCAGGGAGGGCGTAAATTCAATCCGATGGCTCATATCAATGAGGTAGATAAAGACGGTTATTATTATAGTTCTACAATACAGGGGTATGTAGATGTTACGATCTTGAAAGGACTAACGCTACAGACTACTCAGAATTTCTGGTTCGGGAATACCAGTGCATTGAACACCAATACGAAAGGAAGTCTGAGTGGGTGGAATAGTGGGTATAACTCTGCTACTTTTACCAGTACTCAAAATTACTCCTGGACGAACCAGAATATTCTATCCTATGTGAAAGAGTTCAATAAGAACCATCGTATTAATGCTACAGCCGTTATTGAGCAACAGTATAGTAATAATATGAACAATAAGAGTGAAGGTCGTGAGTTGATTTCCGAAGAAATAGGTGCCAATAATACCTCTTTGGCTAAAAAAGTATATGGCTCTTCCGGACATACCCGGTCCTTTATGCTTTCTTATATGGCAAGAGTAAATTATGTTCTTATGAACCGGTATATGCTGACTGCTTCCTGGCGTTATGACGGTTCTTCCAATCTTTCGTCAGAGAAGAGATGGGAACAATTCCCGTCAATGGCTTTGGCATGGAATATGAAAGAAGAATCATTCTTGCGTGATGTTGATTTCCTGAGTCAATTAAAACTCCGTGCCGGTTATGGTGAAACAGGAAACCAGGCTGTAGCCGCATATTCTGCCTGGACAGAGTTGGAGGCAACCCGTGATGCAAATGATAATTTGACTCTCACAACCAAGCGAATCGGAACGAAAGGTCTGCGATGGGAACGTACAAAACAGTGGAATGCGGGTATTGACTTCGGAGTATTCAACAATCGCCTGACATTTACGGTAGATGTGTATAATAAGCTGACCAAGGATGCTTTACTGGATGTGACTGCACCGTTATATACCGGTTTCAAGACCCGTTTGAAGAATGCAGCCGAAATACGTAATAAAGGTTTTGAGGTTACTATCGGAGCCGATCCTGTAGCTACCAGAGATTTCAGGTGGAATACGAATATCACTTTATCACACAATAAAGGAGTTATTGAAAGCCTGGACGGAGATTTGGAATATGCTATTATTAGCGGTGGATATCAGAACGACTATTTCCGTAATATAAAGGGTGAAAAGCTTGGAACAATGTGGGGATATGTAAGTGACGGCGTTTGGAAAACAAGTGAACTGTCTGATGCTCCACAGGGAACAGAGGCGGGATCTTATCGATACAAGAACCTGGACGGTAGCGAAGATAAGCAGATAACGGTGGAAGACCAGACCATTATCGGTAATGGACAACCCTCTTTTCAATGGGGATGGAATAATACACTTACCTACAAGAATTTTGATTTAAGTCTGTTTGTTATTGGAGTACATGGCTTTGATATTTATAATTATACGCGTGCGGCACGTTTGGGAGTAGGGGATAATCCGTTGGAGTTAGGTCCCAATCCGGAGTGGTTGAATCGTTGGACACCGGAGAATGAGAATTCGGATATTGCCGGTTTTATATCAAAGCGCAATTCAAAGAAATCTGTTTCTCAATACGTGGAAAAAGGTGATTTTGTGAAAGTAAAGAGCATCACATTGGGATATAATTTCCCGGAGTTAATAGTGAAACGTATGAAAATCAGTACATTGAGAATATATGCTTCTATTCAGAATCCATTCCTGTTTACCGGTTATTCCGGCATCGATCCGGAGGTTACATTGAAAAGTCCGTTGACTTCGGGGATCGATTACGGATATTATCCTAACGGACGTAATTATCTGATTGGATTGAATTTTGGGTTTTAATAATAAAAAGCAGATTGATTTATGAAAAAATATATTGTAGCGTTAGCTTTTACAGGTTGTATTGGGCTTTCCGGGTGTGCTGATTTATTTCAAGAGCCATTGAGTTTTCCAACCCCGGAGAATATTGAATATAATCAGGACAACGTAACAAGCCTGACCGATGGTTTATATCGAAAATTGTGGTTTAATAACTGGGGATTCAATTGCCGTCCCCAAATTTTAGGATTAGGAGCCGATGATATTATCGGAGGATCGGTTAGTAAACGTCATTATCTGATTGATGAGTTTTATGTACATGGCGATGATGTTGATTTGGTTTGGGAGTATTTATATGCCGTGATACAAGCAAGTAATCAGCTTATAGAAGGCTTGGAAGCTTCTCCGACCATGGCCGATGAGGCCAAGAAACCCTATTTGGGTGAGGCTTATTTTATGCGTGCATTTGCTTATTTTCATCTTGTGCGTTATTTTGGAGATATTCCCGGATTTACCGATTCCATTTGTTATAAAGACATTTTGGGGAGTACGAACATTACCCGTAACAAGACAGAAGATATTTACAATCTGATTATTGTTCCTTCTTTGAAGATAGCTGAAGAGTACCTGCCCGAAAGAGGACGGAAGAATAACGGTTCAAATGAAACTCCTTCCAAATGGGCAGCGAAGGCATGTCTGGCTGATGTATACCTGACCATGGCAGAGTGGCCATTGAAAAAGACAGAAAATTTTGCACTTGCCCGTGACAAAGCAAAAGAAATTATTGATAAAGGAGGTTATTCACTGCTTCCGCATTACGAAGAATTGTGGAAAGAAGCTACTAAGCTTGATGCGACGGAGCATATGTTCGCGTTACCTCATGACAGGGTAAACCAAGCCAGTAACTACGGAATTTCATATATGGCAATGGAGGAAAGCACGGCTGCATGGAGTGATTATCTGGCAGATTCCTGCTTTTATGAACGTTATCCGGCCGATGAACGAAAGGCATTCAACTTTATCACTAAAATGGGTGAAGGAAAAAGAGCGAAAGATTTTCGTGTAACACAGATGCGTTCTCCTGCCATCAATAAATATCGTGATTATGGAGGTACAACTACAGAAAACGGGGGAACGATGAGTGCTCAATCTTCGGGTATTACCCCAATTTATCGTTATGCTGAAGTATTACTGATTTATGCTGAAGCTCAGAATCGTGCAGAGCATGGTCCCAATACATTGGCATACCAATGCCTGAATGATGTTCGTAAACGTGCGGCCGGAGGCGGAGTGTATGACAAAGCGGAAAACATGAACGAAGAAGAGTTTGATAAAGCCGTGTTTGATGAGTACGGTTGGGAATTTTTCGCTGAGTTTAAAAGATGGTTTCAATTGGTGAGAACGGAAAAAGTATGGGAGATGAATCAAAATAATCCGCGTGTGAAAGCATCTATGATAAAGAATGGTATTACCAAAGAAGAGCGTCGTACCTATTTGATGCCACTTCCCGAACAGGAACAGATTGATTGTGGCTTTGAAGCTAATCCGAGAGTCTATTAATATAGAAAAAACGTAGTTTAGCGAGCTCTGTCTCCGGCAGCCGATAGCCGGATTGTTACGGTTACCGGAAGATAAGAGTTCGTGAAACTTAACTTAAAAAAGAAATCCAATGAAAAACATTTTATTAGCATTGACATTATGTGGGGCTGCCGGCATTGGTTATGCGGCATGGTTTGCTCCTGCAAACTTGTTTGATTCAAACGAGGTATCGCATGCTCAGGTTGTTTCCGAACACTTGCAGCGCCAGTCTTTACAGGAAGTAAAAGCGGCTGTTTCGTCTTACATGACTAAAGCAGAATTGGAAACGGCAGCCAATAAGTTATACACTACACTATGGGGTGGTAATTGGGGATTCAATTGCCGTCCTCAGATTTTAGGATTAGGAGCGGATGATATTGTCGGGGGATCGGCAGCCAAGCGCCATTATGCTATGGATGAGCTCAAGGTAGATGCTGCCTTTGAAGGGGATGTGAAGATTATATGGCAGGATATGTATGCACTGATAAAAGAGTGTGATCTTTTGATGGAGACAATTCAAAATTCAACGACTCTTACCGAAAGTGACAAAGTACAATATGCAGGAGAGGCCCATTTTCTTAAAGCGTTTGCCTATTACCAACTGGTTCGTTGGTTTGGAGAGGTGCCGGCTTATAAAGATTCGGAGCAGAAAGAAGATATTCTAGGTAGCACAATCATCGGCCGTAATGCGATAAGCGACATTTATAATCAGGTGATTATTCCGAACTTACAGGCTGCGGCAGAGAAATTACCGGAACAGGGACGTTTAGGAAGTGCCGGAGCCAATTCTACTCCCACTAAGTGGGCGGCAAAGACTTGTCTGGCGGAAGTATATCTGACTATGGCAGGATGGCCCCTTAAACAGACAGATAAATATGCATTAGCAAAAGAAACGGCCAAGGAGGTGATTGAGAGTGGAAAATATTCTCTATTGCCCCGTTACGAAGATTTGTGGAAAGAGGCTACTTGCGGAGACGATACGGAACATATTTTAGCGTTAAACCATACCATTGTCGGATCCAGTAATTATGGTATCTCTTACATGGCAATGGAAGAGAATGCAGGTGCCTGGAGTGATTATCTGGCCGATTCCTGTTTCTATGAACGTTATCCGGAAGACACTCGTAAGGCTTTTAATTTTGTAACAAAATTCGGTGAGGGGAAAAGAGCGAAAGATTTTAAGGTATCTGAAATGCGCTCCCCTGCTATTAATAAGTACCGTGATTATGGAGGAATAGAACCACTGAGTGCACAAACAAGTGGCATTACTCCTATCTATCGTTATGCAGATGTGCTGTTGATTTATGCTGAGGCTCAGAATAAAGCGGATAAGGGGCCGGATGCTTTAGCATACCAATGTATAAATCAGATACGTAACCGGGCCGGAGGAACTGAACTTGCTGCCGGATTGAATGAGGCCGACTTTGACAAGGCTGTATTTGATGAACGGGGATGGGAGTTTTTTGCTGAATTCAAAAGATGGTTCCAATTGGTGAGAACGGAAAAAGTATATGAGGCAAATCTGTATAATCCACGTGTGAAGGCCTCTTATGAGGCGAGAGGCATAACAGCCGGTAACCGTGATATTTATCTGATGCCGTTGCCAGCGTCGGAAAACGATAAGTATGCTATACAGATTAGAGACAATGGTTTCGACAATGCAGATTTGACCCGGGGCTTTAAAACACAGCCTTATCTCTTCAATGAATGGGTTACGAATAATCCTCAGCCGAATGTAGTACAGTTTGCTGTTGTAGATGACCCGGAGCACGGAAAGGTTGCAAAAATGACCGGAGCGCCCGGTACCTGGTATAAAGATTTCCTGGCACAACGTATGAAAGGAAAAGCAGATCGTGATATTTATCGTTTGACATTCTATGCCAAATCAATGAATGAAGCTCAGCTCAGAGTCTATACTTTCCTTACGAAAGAGGATAACTCGGATGCTTCCGGAGGTCGTTTCTTTGTTGTGAAACAAGATAATGTGGCTGATAATAAAAAGGCATCGGTTGTTTTAAAACTGACTGATAGCTGGATTAAATACACAATTGACTTTGATTTATCGAAAGTGGAGCCGGACTTCTGGGAGTCGAAACCCGTGGAAGAATCTACAGATATAGACCTTACTAACTTCTGTATATTGTTTTATAACCAGAACAATGCAGAGTCATACATCGATGATGTACGTTTCGATAAGTTATCCGCACTGGAAACAAACAAGCCGAAAGCATTTACTTTTGAGAACGTATCGGAACTGGAACAGTGGAGTGCAGCGAACAGTACACTATCATTGAGTAAAGAACACCGTAGTGAAGGGAATCAGGCTTTATGCTGGGATACGCAAGACGGAGGAACGCTGACCGTTTCTGTCGGAGAGTTTACCATTGGCAGCCAGTCCGCATTTTTTGAGATACATAACTCACAACCGTGTGACGATCAGATTACGATTGACTATCTGGACGAAACCGGTAAAGCGGTGAAAACCGGTCATATCTCAATGAATTTTAAAGGATGGCGTGAGTTCAACCGTTTCTACTCGGATTATGCGAATAAGAATGCAGCTACTATTACCGATATACGGTTCACTTATACCGGAAAGAATGTAGGTAATACAAAGATATACCTGGATAAAGTGAATTTTGATGCACCTAAGTCTTCCAATTGGAAAGTACTGTATCAGGATTTGATGATGCCGGATCTGGAGTATTTGTATAAAGACCATGTTCAATTGCTGAAAGCGTATGCTGCCGGTCAGAATAAAGTAATTAATGAACCTACAGCACAGGAAGTTACTGATTTTGAAAAGTTGAAAACTGCATTGGCTACGGTGCCTACTACAACAGTAACGATGAAAACTTTGCGATCTTATATGTCGTCTCTCGGTCTGGTCCGCAATGAAGACGGTTCGATTAATGGCCCTGCATTAGGAGGAAGCGAAGAACTGACAATCGATATTATGATTGATATTTCTCAAAGGGTGCAAGCACTGGCAGCCCATGCAAAGAAGGGAGATCAGGAAGCAAAAGACTTATTGAAAGATTATGTTGATTATATTTTAGATCAAGGTATCTTCTATGATTTCGAACGTCTGACATATAGTCATTATGGTAGTGTGGATGGTATTCCTGCAGGTTTTATAGCAGCAATGTCCGAATATACGGAGGAACAGCGGAAAGAGATGATAAAGGCTATGACCTGGATGCTCGAAGCGAATATGGTATATGCCGATGATGATTACCTGATTTCCTGGATGAATGCGGATTATCTGTGTAATTACTTTAAGCATCTGTTTGCACTGGCTGTTGCTCCTACTGATCAGAAAGAGGCTATCCAGAACCTGAAAGATATGGTTCGCTTCATGGAGTTGCATACCATTTATACTCCGGCTGGGCGGGAAGTATTGAAAGTGGACGGAACAGGTTTCCACCACGATACACATTATAATGCATATATGTATGCTTATAAAGCATGGTGCAACTATATTTACACGCTGAAAGGAACTTGTTTCCAGATAAATAAAGACTCTTACGAACGTATTCGTAAAGCGATCGTATCCATGTATCTGATGGCAGTAAAAGGAGCAAACAGAACTGACTACTATGCAGCTAACAGTCTTTGCGGAAGACATCCGTATACAGATGGCGGTGGAATTGTTCCGTCAGAAGCCTGGTATGTGGACCGCCTGATAGAAGGTGGCGGTGATATTTTAGGTACCAAATATGATATGGAATTAGCTGCATTCTATAACTATTTCTTTATGACGGATAAGTATGATATAGAGCCGGCGAAAGTGGATGGTTACTATCAGTTTAATTATAGTCCGGCTGGTATTTATCGGCAGAATAACTGGGTAGCTACCATGCGTAGTGCCACCACTCAGTTCTGGGGTACGGAAATTTATACGACCAGTAACCGGTTCGGACGTTACCAGAGCCATGGTACTTTGGAAGTCATGTATGATGGTGGGCCGGCTGTATGCGGATATCCTGTTGAAACAGCACCCAATGCGACAGGCAGTAAAATGTCCGGAGGCTGGGATTGGAATGTGGTACCGGGAGCTACTACCGTACATTATACTTCATGGAAAGAGATGATGCCACGAAAAGGTACGGAAGGTACTTACTGCCAATATTCGAAAAAGGATTTTTCCGGAGCATTGGCTTGGGGACAGTACGGTATCTTTGGAACGGATTTCCTGCAAAGTGATGATTGGGGAGGTCAACAGTTTACGCCGACTAACCTGCAATTTAAGAAATCGGTTTATGCGTTCGATGGTATGCTCATCAGTATGGGTAGTGGTATCAGTGCCAAAGGTAGTTATGGAGATGATATGATTACGGCTACGAATTTGTTCCAGGGAATTGATCATGAAGGTATTAGCGGTGACCTGGTCGTAAACGGGCAGGTGATGGCTCCGGGAGCAGAGAATATGACTAACAACTCAGAGCAGGATGTATGGTTGGTAACTCCGCAAACAACGGGATATTTTATTCCGAAAGGCAATGACCCGATTGTTATCAAACACGCTAATCAAACAGCTCCACGTGAAGACGGCAGTGATGTTACAGGCGATATGAATACGGTAATGGCTGCTAAGGCTTATATTGACCACGGGGTAAAACCGGAAAATAAAGAATACCTGTTTGTGGCTGTTCCGGGGACCACACCCGAAAAGATGCAACAATTATCTGCAAAACTTGCTGGTAACGGAGGAGATATTTTTAAAGTGGAGGCACAGAATGACAAATTGCATGCATTGACTTACAAATCGCAGGGTATTACAGCTTACACGTTCTTTGGAGCAGTAGACGGACTCGGCTTTGCCAATGTGAAGTCTTCCGACTCGGAATTGTTATTGATGGAGAAGGCCGATACGGGAGCCAAAAGTATCTCATTTGCAGCCGCTAATCCGAACCTTCGCCCGAAAACACACGATCTGTTTAAGTGGATTGAACAGGAAACCAATGCTACGATTGTTGTAAAGGGCGAATGGAAACTCCAGAAAGCTGTTGATGGCGTTTCAGTTACCACTTTGGCTGATGGTAACACGCAAGTAAGCCTGCATCTGGAACAAGGAGAACCGGTTTACTTTACATTGCGGGATCCGAATGCTACCGGTATTTCTGATATGAACTTGGCAGAAGCCATGAAGGTCACTGTTTGTGAGGATCATATACAGGTTAAGAATGTAAACGGAACGGTGGCTGTTTATGACGTGGCAGGTAAGCTTGTTGATGCGAAAGAAGCCGATGGTTCGGTGACGTTCGTAATACAGGAGACGGGTTGTTACATCATCAGATGCGGTGGCGAAGTAGCCAAGGTGATTGTGAAATGATATGAATGTCAGTACCGGACCGTATTTTTACGGTGGTAAATAATAGTATAAATGAAAGGTGTGAAGAGCCGAATATATCCCCGGCTCTTCACCCTATAAAACGGATATTCGATGAAAAAACTGATTCTATTAGTACTTTCTTTATCTTTGGGCGGACTACTTTATGCACAGATGAAAACTTCGGAAACTACGGACTATAAACTGGTCTTTTATGATGATTTCGATCAGGATACCGGGAAACCCGATCCTAAATATTGGTCGTTTGCTGTTCCGGATGGTGCACCCTGGTCTATTTATCTTTCAAAAAGTTATGATCAGGCTTACCTGCAGGATGGTAAACTCGTACTGAAAGCAGAGAAGGCGAAACGATACCGGACAGGAGGCATCTGGACAAAAGGAAAGGTCGCTTTTAAATATGGTAAATTGGAGGTTCGTGCAAAATTCAAATCTGTACAGGGTGGATGGCCTGCTATTTGGTTATTGCCTGTCAGTCCGCAATATTCAACAGGATATGGGGGAGAAATAGATCTTATGGAGCAGGTGAGTCATGAATATATGGCATGGCACAGTGTTCATCCGGGAAGTGAGGAGTATCGCGGATCGGGTCTGGGCGGAAAGTATGTTCTCGATGATTTTAATACATATACTTTGGTTTGGACAGCGGACGAACTATCTTTCTTTATTAACGGAGTAAGTACGGGTACTTATCTGAGAAATACTCAGTTACCCGAAAGTGAGGCTTGTAAGCAATGGGTGTTTGATGTTCCCTACTATCTTATTTTGAATTATGCTTTAGGAGGTGAAGGAACCTGGCCCGGAGTGATCAATGATGAAGAGTTACCGGGATATATGGAAGTAGACTGGATAAAGGCTTATGAGAAAGTTCCTACCGGTTTCTCCCAACATACCTTTGCAGACCCGATGAAGGTATCAGTGGAGGGCAAAGAAATCTGTGTTGAGAATACAACCGGTGAGGTCTCTGTTTATGATTATTCGGGTCGATTGGTAGAAAGAATAGATATAGTTGATTCGGCACGTATTGCTGTGAAGGATACAGGCTGTTATATTTTAAAGTATGGTAATCAGGTTGTAAAGGTAAGTGTATCCTGATAAATTGCATATATATTAGGCTTTATGCGATAGTTGATTGTATTGTTAACAGGATAACCGGGGATATATGTTGTGAAATGGATATATCCCTGTTTCTATCTAAATTTTGTTTGATTATGGTGCGTGTAAAACATTTGTTACTTATAGTTGTGGTAGGAATCTTGTTTTCCTGCCGGTCGGGAGAGGAGGTGTCCGATCTTCCCCGTCCTTATCATAACCTTCGTTTTGAAAAACTTCCGGAGGTTTGGGATGAAGCCCTTCCGTTAGGAAATGGTTTAACCGGTGCTCTTATCTGGCAGAAGGAAGGGAAACTGAGAATCGCTATAGACCGGGCCGATCTGTGGGATTTACGTCCGGTAGAAGAGTTCAAATCACCCGATCACTCTTATCAGTTTATTTGTGATCAGGTACTAAAGAAAAAAGATATTGCCCCTATCCAGCGTTTGATAGACGACAGGACTAAATATGACGCGGCTCCCACTAAGATACCTGCAGGGGCTATTGAGTTCAACATTGCTTCTTTAGGGAAAGTGAAGGATGTTAGTCTGGACCTGACTTCTGCTGTCTGTACCGTTTTATGGGAGAATGGAGCCAAAGCACGCATTTTTGTTTCCGCCAATGAGAAAGGGGGGCGCTTCTTCTTTGAAAATCTGCCGGATACTCTTTCGCCGGAGTTGATCACTCCTTTATATGAAGAAAACGACACAGAACTGGACTATCAGCCCGGTGTAAACAAGCTGACTGCATTGGGATATAAACGAGGAAAAGTAGAACGAATAAATCCCGGAACTTTGCTCTATCAGCAGCAAGGGTGGGGAGATGTTTCTTATGAAATAGCATTAAAATGGAAGTCTCCCTCCGGGCATTCGCTGGAAGGGGAGTATTGTGTAACCTCCAAGGGAACCTGGTATTCGGAGAGGGAGGGAGCATTGGAATGTATGAGACAGACGATGAGTAGCGACTTCAATAGTAGTTTGGCAATGCATAAGCATTGGTGGCGGGAATATTGGATGAAATCTTCTATCAGCCTGCCCGATACATTGCTGGAGAAACAATGGTATCTGGAAATGTATAAGTTTGCCGCTGCTTCACGAAAGGGTGCACCTCCTATTTGCCTGCAAGCCGTATGGACTGCCGATAACGGGCAGACTCCTCCCTGGCGCGGAGACTTTCACAGCGATTTGAATACCCAGTTGAGCTATTGGGCAGGATATACTTCTAATCATCTTGAAGAGTCGTCCGTATTTACCGACTGGCTTTGGAAGATAAAAGAAAATGCAGAAGCATTCACCCGGCAATTTTATGGCGTGGAGGGGCTGAATGTACCTTGTATTGCCACATTGACAGGAGAACCGATCGGTGGATGGAGTCCTTACTCACACTCTCCTTCTACAGCCGGTTGGTTATCGCACCATTTCTATCTACAATGGAAGTATAGCATGGATACCGATTTCCTGAAGAACCGCGCTTATCCATGGATAAAGGAGGTGGCACAGTATTTTGAGAATATTTCAATCCGGGGTGAAAACGGAGAACGGCAACTGCCTTTATCTACTTCTCCGGAGATAAATGACAATCGTATTGATGCCTGGTTTCAGAAGACAACCAACTACGACCTTGCTAATATACGGCTGACGTATACCGTCGCCCGGGAGATGGCGGAGGCTTTGGGCTTGAATGAAGAAGCCGGTTACTGGGTAAGACAACTAAGCGAATGGCCCAAACCTGCTGTGAATGAGAGTGGGTTGATGATTGCACCCGGAAAGGCACAAACGGAGTCGCATCGCCATTTTTCACATTTGCTGTCTTTTCATCCTTTTGGATTGATAGACGTGAGTAAAGGAAATGGGAATATCGATTTGATATTGCGTTCTATTAAGAATGTAGAGATGTTGGGCACGGATTGGTGGACCGGATATACCTATGCATGGCTGGCCAACATGAAGGCCCGTGTTTTTGAAGGAGACGATGTAGTGAGAAACCTGCACATCTTTATTAAAGCTTTTTGCTCTCCGAACAGTTTTCATCTGAATGGTGACCAGTTGAAGGCGGGCTATTCGCAATTTACCTATCGTCCGTTTACACTGGAAGGTAACTTTGCCTGTGCAGCTGCTATTCAGGAGATGCTGCTGCAAAGTCATACCGGAGTGATAAAAGTATTTCCGGCTTTGTCCACCAAATGGGAGGATGTCTCTTTCCGGCATCTCCGGGCGATGGGAGCTTTTCTCGTATCGGCCTCTTATGAAGGAGGGAAGATTGCTTCTATCACAGTTGAATCTGAAAAAGGAGGATGGATGAAGCTGTATAATCCTTTTACGGATAAAATAACAGAGAGAAAGATGGTGGCCGGAGAGACAATTACATTTACGAATAAGTTCCCGATGGGAAAATAAGATTTGATATATGAGGAGAACACATCTATTTGCGATTTTGATTTTGCTTTCTTACGGTGTCTTTGCACAACCGTCGAAGAAGGAAGCTATGCGGATGCTTAGGGAGTATTATGTGGCAAATGTGAATGGTACCTGTAATAAAGCTGATTGTGAAAAATATATCAGCCTGTTGAATCGTGACGGGCAGTTTACGGACATGATTGCTTATGAAAGAGAGATAGGAACACGGAAGCTGCTCGAAAGTATCAGTTTTGACGAACAACAACACATGGGACTGTACCTTACCGAGGCGATGAACCGTTTGAAATCGGTTGCCGCTTATTATCGTCAGAAGGGTGGGAAAGAGATTCCTGATAAGTATTGGAAAGCGATTGTCAGATATGGTACTATCGAACAGAACCGCCGGCCGAATGATCGGTTCCATGCTTCCTGCTTTGCCATTCCTCAGGCGGCCTGCGGTATTTATTATCTGTTGATAGAGGCAATGGAGCAAGCAGAAAAGGACGGAAAAGGTTCTTCTTTGGAGAGAGAGGCGAACCGGATGCTCAAATACCTTGCTATGCAATCGTGGACACAGCCGTTGCGCAATGATGAAACGGACAGGAATGTGGTCAGCATTCCTCGTTTCCGTCATCATGTGTGGTGGGTAGGAGGAAATGCACTGGCTTACCGTCCTCTGTTGGAGACGGCTGTGCTGATGGACTCTATTCCGATGGTGGACGTTGTGGCGGAAGTTGCGAAAAAGAGTTTGAGCAATGTGTCTCAGACCAATTATGAAGAGGCTTTCTGGAATGAAGGATTCACAGCCGATGGTGCCGGATGGGGGCATGGTAAGCAATGTCTGGTATGGGGATATCCTATTCACGGTGCATCCAGTGCCTTGAATATTCTGAAAGTGTTGAAGCATACTCCCTGGGCTCAGACATTAAGCAGAGAGAATGCGGAAGCGCTACTCCATTTCTACCGGGGAAGTAACTTTTATCATTACAAAGGATACATTCCTCCGTGTCTCGACCGGTATTCGATGGTATATTATGAGGGCAGGCATCAGCCCGTTCCTTATTATGAAATGCTGAAACGAACGGTGGAGGACTATGCAGACGCTTTTACTTCGGCCGAGTTGGAAGAATTGAAACAACTGATTGACGAGGCAGGGCGGGAAGATATCCGTATGGATAATTATCCGGACGGTATGTATCACGGATCTCGCTGGTTTTTCAACAATGATGATCTGATTAAGAAGAATAAAGAGTACCACATTCTTATTAATATGGCCTCTTTCCGTTGTGACGGACTGGAAAGTGCGAGTAACTTTGCGGATGAGTTTAATATTTTCACCAATGACGGACTTACCTTTTTTCAACGTCGGGGAGATGAATACCGTAGAATAATAGGTGCTATGGATTTGACTGCCATGCCAGGTATTACCGCACGGGAAGGCATGGATAAACTGGCCCCTGTGACTAACTGGAGAGGATTTTGCAGTAAACACAACTTTGCCGGAGGTGCTACGAGCGGGGGAGAGAATGCGGTGGCAGGTTTTATCTTCGAAAAAATGGATGCCGAAGCAAAAGAGAAACCGGTGAAAGAGAGTAATTCGTCGGCCTCCGGAGTGAAAGCCTATAAATCCTGGTTTATAATGGGAGATTATCTGGTTGCTTTAGGAGCCGGTGTAACCAACCTGTCTCCTGAACTGGAAGGTACGATCCGGACATCGATTGAACAAACAGCCCATCAGGGAGAAGTGTGTTTGTTTGATGGGAAGTCCGTCACTCCGGTGACTTCGGCTGCGGGTACTTTGTGCCGGGATGGAAGGCCGGGATGGATCATGCAGCAGGGAGGATTTGCCTATACGGTATTGCCACCCTATTCTTCGGATGCCTTTTATTCAATAGAGACCCTTCCTAACGAATGGCTGAAAAGAAACCTGAGCAATAAAGGTAAAGTGAATTTGCCGGATAGTGCTGCTGTCTTCCGTCTTTGGATTGATCAGGGCCGGGAGGTAAAAGATGGTAAATATGGATACGTTGTTTATTGCGGTGAAGGGACTCCTGCTTATGAATTGCCTTTTACCGTATGGAGAAATGATACGCTAACGCAAGCCGTTTCGACGGTGGATCATATGCTTACGGGGCTTGTCTTTTATCAGGCCGATGTAGCTGTAACGGTTGGTAATACTGAAATCTCGGCTTCCGAACCTTGTGTTGTATTGATGGAACAGGATGCGAAGGGCACTAAGATATCAGTGACTGATGCTATGATGAGAGCTGATTTACAGAGTATTACTCTGAGAATAGGAGAAGATAGAATCACAATTGACATGCCGCAGGGAAAAGAATGTGGCAATACAGTTACCAAAATATATAAAAAGACATACCATGAACAAACGGTTGAATAAATTAGTACTTTCATTGCTCCTGTTGCTGTCTCAGCAAGGATTAGGGGTGGCACAACAACTTCCTTATAAGAATAGCGCATTGCCTGTACAAGACAGGGTGGAGGATTTGCTGCAACGCATGACACTTGAAGAAAAGATAGCCCAGATACGCCACATACATTCCTGGAATATATTCAACGGACAGGAACTCGATGAGAATAAGCTCGCCACTTTTGTAGGTGATATAGGTTGGGGCTTTGTGGAAGGTTTTCCGCTGACCGGTGAAAACTGCCGGAAAAATATGCGGGTGATCCAGGAGTATATGATAAAGAATACTCGCTTGGGAATACCTGTATTTACCGTGGCCGAGTCCTTGCACGGATCCGCTCATGAGGGCTCTACCATTTTTCCTCAGAACATAGCATTGGGAAGTACATTCAATCCGGCGCTTGCCTATCAGAAGGCGGCTCTGACTTCCTCTGATCTTCATGCCCAGGGGGTGTGTCAGGTTCTTGCCCCTTGTATCGATGTGGTACGGGATTTGCGTTGGGGAAGGGTTGAAGAGTCCTACGGAGAAGACCCTTTCCTCTGCGGGACATTGGCTTTGGCAGAGACACGTGGGTATTTGGATAACGGTATCTCTCCTATGCTGAAACATTTCGGAGCACATGGTAACCCTTTAGGCGGTTTGAATCTTGCTTCTGTGGAGAGTGGCTTGAGGGATTTGCATGATATCTACCTGAAACCTTTCGAGATGGTTATTACTCAGTTGCCGGTACAGGCAGTTATGTCTACCTATAACTCCTGGAATCATGTTCCTAATTCGGCTTCTGCCTACTTGTTGACCGACGTTTTGCGGAAACAATGGGGGTTCAAAGGATACGTTTATTCTGACTGGGGGGCGATCGAGATGTTGCAGAACTTTCATCATACGGCTGCCACCCCTGCCGATTGTGCAGTACAAGCGCTTTCTGCCGGACTCGATGTAGAGGCTTCCAGTGAATGTTATCCGTACCTGAAGCAACTTATTGAGCAAGGGGAGTTTGACGAAAAGATACTGGATGAATCCGTACGTCGTGTGCTGGCTGCTAAATTTAAACAGGGACTCTTTGAAGACCCTTTTGGTGAAAAGATAAAGAAGACGGCGATGCACTCTGCCGCGAGTATTGCGTTGTCCCGTAAAATAGCAGATGAGTCTGTTGTATTATTGAAGAATGAGAATGGACTGTTGCCGCTGGATGCTGACAAACTGCATTCAATTGCTGTGATAGGGCCGAATGCTGCGCAGGTACAGTTTGGTGATTATACCTGGAGCCGGGATAATAAGGATGGAGTTACTCCATTGGCAGGATTACAGAAGCTGTTGGGAAGTAAAGTAGCCATTCACTATGCTCCGGGATGCAGTATGATGTCCGAAGATACTTCATTGATCCCCGAAGCTGTGGCAGCAGCACAGAAAAGTGAGGTCGCTCTGGTGTTCTGTGGCAGTTCGAGTGCATCTTTGGCAAGAGATTATAGCAATACCAACTGCGGTGAAGGGTTCGATTTGCATGATCTTAATCTTACCGGAGCACAGGGAGAGTTGATAAAGGCTGTTTATGCAACCGGAAAACCTGTAGTACTGGTATTGGTAAGTGGGAAACCTTTCACTATCGCCTGGGAGAAGGAACATGTGTCGGCTATCCTTGTACAGTGGTACGCAGGCGAGCAGGCGGGTAACTCTATTGCAGACGTTCTTTTCGGCAAGGTAAACCCTTCCGGGAAATTGACTTTCTCGTTCCCGCAGAGTGTAGGACATCTTCCGGCTTATTATAATTATTTGCCTTCTGATAAAGGGTTCTATAAAAAACCGGGGAGTTATCAGAAGCCGGGCCGGGATTATGTATTCTCTTCTCCTGCTTCTTTATGGGCTTTCGGATACGGATTGAGCTATACTTCTTTTTCTATGAAGGATATGCAGGTATCGGTAAGGGAAGATTCGGTTTTTGTCAAAGCAGAAATACTTAACACAGGCAAAAGGGCCGGACAAGAGGTCGTTCAGCTTTATGTGCGTGATCTTGTCAGCTCGGTTGTTACCCCTATAAAACAACTGAAAGCATTTGCGAAGGTGGAACTGCAGCCGGGAGAACAGAGGACGGTTTTGTTACGTTTCCCGGTTGCAGAACTTGCCCTGACAAATGAAGCCGGGCAGCGGTTGGTTGAACCCGGTGAGTTTGAGATTCAGTTGGGTAACTCTTCTGATAATATCCTGTTGAAACAAACGATAAGGATAGGTGACAGTGTGAAGAAGGATTCAGGAGATGAAACTGCAACTCAAAGCAAACCTGTGGGGACGGGAAAGATGAGGACCGTTCGGGGAATTGTGAGAGATATACAGGCTACTTTGGTAGCGAACGTTTCTATTTGGTCTGTCGGACAGAAAAAGGAGATTGGGAAAACAAATAAGAAGGGAGAGTATGAAATACAAGCTGCATCGGATGATATCCTGATATTCTCCGGGAAAGGGTACTTAAAACAGACTGTACCTGTGAATCATCATACGGACATTAATGTAAAACTGGCGTACGGTGAAGACAGGTAATGGCTGGAAACGGATAAATATTAAAACAACTGATACTATTTATGAAACGATTCTTTCTAAACTTATTGGCAACCGTTGGCGTGGTGTCAGCTTTTGCAACGGGCAACAGACCAATCACTATCACACCTTATCCTCAGGAAGTGCATGTACGGCAGGGAGAGTTTATGATTACTCCACAGACCTCTTTTGTGGTTCAGACTGCTGACTTGAAAGATATTGCCGGATATTTTGGAGCCCAAATAAAGCGCTCTACAGGATATGAACTACCTGTAAATACGATTGCTACCGAAAACAGCATTATATTATCAATCGATAACCAACTGCCTCTCAATGAGGAGGGGTATGTATTGGAAGTGATGCCCGGGCAGATCACAGTAACCGGGAAGAGCGATAGAGGGGTGTTTTACGGCATGCAGACAGTGATGCAACTCCTTCCCCCTGAAATAGAAGAGGCGGTTGCTGTGGACAATGTGGCATGGACTCTTCCCTGCGTTTCTGTAAAAGATGAACCCCGTTTTGCCTATCGTGGTATGATGTTGGACGTATGTCGGCACTTTCTTGATGTCGATTTCGTAAAGAAGCAGTTGGACATCATGGCTATGTTTAAAATGAACTACTTTCACTGGCATCTTACCGATGACCACCTTTGGACTATTGAAATAAAAAAATACCCTTTACTGACAGAGATAGGATCCATCCGGCACAATGTAGACGGAAGTGTGAATCGTGGTTTCTATACACAAGACCAGATCAGGGAAGTAGTGGCCTATGCTGCTGAGAAGAAAATCACCGTTATCCCGGAAATAGAACTTCCTGGGCATGCTCTCGCGGCGATTACAGCTTATCCGGAACTATCCTGCATCGAAGGCCCTTTCCGGTTGAGAAACCAGTGGGGGGTGGAAGATAACGTATATTGTGCCGGAAACGACCGTGTATTCAATTTTCTGGAAGATGTGATAGGTGAAGTCGTTCCTCTATTTCCCGGAAAATACTTTCACATCGGTGGAGATGAATGCCCGAAGATTCATTGGGAAGTTTGTCGCAAATGCCAGCACCGTATGAAAGAAGAGGGGCTGAAGGATGAACACGAACTGCAGAGTTATTTTGTTCATCGTATCGAGAAAATCCTGTTGAGACATGGCAGGGCAATGATTGGCTGGGATGAAATACTTGAAGGAGGACTTGCTGCATCTGCTACTGTCATGTCGTGGACGGGGGAGGAGGGTGGAATCACTGCTGCCAACATGGGGCATGATGTTATTATGACTCCTTTGAATTTTGCTTATTATGATGCCGGACAGGGGGCGCCGGAGGTAGAACCTATCACCATCAGTTTTGGTATTTCGCTCGAGAAGGCATATAAATATGAACCGGTAGCAGCAGGGATTTCCTGGGAGAAGTCTCACCACATATTGGGTGCGCAGGCCAATTTATGGACAGAATACTCTCCGACTGCCGAGCATACGGAATATCTTCTTTATCCGCGTATGCTGGCTATGGCAGAATTAACCTGGACGCAAAAAGAGAATAAGGATTATACTTCCTTTGTGCAGCGTTTGGACAATCAGTTGAGGCGCCTGGATGCCCATCATATTAATTATCATATCCCATTGCCCGAAGGACCACAGGCCGATTATGTAGCATTTGTTGATAAAACAACCCTGACCTTTCATAACAGCCGCAATTTACCCATGGTTTATACCGTTGACGGAACGATGCCTACAGCACAATCCACTCTATATACCACCCCTCTTGTATTTATGAAAAATACGACGCTGAGGATAGCTACCATGCTTCCGTCCGGAAAACTGAGCCGGACAAGAATCATAGATGTCCGGAAAGAGAAAATGAGGCCTGCTCTTCGCAGAGAATTGGCAGCAGGAGTAGAACTGCAACGCATCTCCGGTAAGTATTATTATGTTACAGACTTAGTTGATGTGAATTGGGAACAACCAATCATCGTTCCGGGATTTCATCTGGATGTACCCCCCGAGGCTAACGGTGCTTTTCTTTATAAAGGCTGTTTCGAGGTTCCTGCTGACGGCGTCTATTATATCTCTTCCGAGATGGATCAACTGAAGATAGATGGGGAGAGAATAATAAATAATAGCGGGAAGCTGATACGACATTCAGTAAGCCGGAAGTCAGTTGCTTTGAAGAAAGGAATTCACTCATTTGAACTTATCTATATCAATAGTAACATCGGTGGTTATCATCGTTACTGGAACAAACGTGGATTTCAGTTGATCGGGGAAGATGGTACGCTCACTACTCCGGAGGTTTATCACTGAGTGTTTCCCACACGGGGATTCATCAGATAAATAGTACTCCCAATCGTACATCGTCTAATAGTAAATAAATTCAGTTTTGCGCTTAATGGTGTTTGTCATCGCCATCAATCTCTTTCTCCGGTATTGATAAAGCCCTCTCTCGTAGAGTAACGTATGAAGCCTCGGTGTGTAACGTTGTTTTAGATGTACATGTAAAGCAGTACGACATGCACATGTGGGACAGTACGACATGTGCATGTGGAGCAGTGAAACATGTACATGTAAAACAATGCAGCTCACCGGGGAAAGGAACGTTTCTTTCTGAGAAAGACAAAGTACAACACCGGACAAGGGTAACGATGCCGTCTATGGATACTTCCGCTATCGAAAAGATAGGGCCATAATCTTCGTTATTGTACGGATTTGAATGTATTTCACCACAGAGTAACACGGAGTTCCACAGAGTTTAAATCTTTATTGAAAGGCAGATGATCGCAGATTCTCGCAAAGGGAAACAAATGTATGATAAAGAACTACAGTCTTTTAATTTGCGTTCATCTGTGTTAATCCGCGTTTTATCAGATAAATACTACTCTGTGGAACTCTGTGCTACTCTGTGGTGAGTTTTGCTCGTTTCTATTCAGATCCGAATAAATTCCGTTGCAGGTAGATAGCTACTCTTTTTTTACCAAATCAATATCTGTTTGACTTCTCTTTTAGTGGTATAAAGAGTAGTTACCTTTGCGTCTGGTGTTATATTAAACTTTTTTTCTCTAATATTTTGTAGTCGAATAGATTATTTATATCTTTGCACCCGAAACGGATGAAAGGTGGAGGGGCGATTAAGCTCCTTTTTTTGTTCTTATATAGCTAATCAATGATAGAAAAGAAAACTGTTTGTCAGATTGTTGAAGAGTGGCTGGAAGGAAAAGACTACTTTCTGGTAGAAGTAACTGTAAGCCCTGATGACAAGATTGTGGTTGAAATAGACCATGCAGAAGGAGTTTGGATTGAAGATTGTGTGGAGCTGAGTCGCTTCATCGAATCTAAATTAAACCGTGAAGAGGAGGATTATGAGCTGGAAGTTGGCTCGGCTGGAATCGGACAGCCATTCAAGGTAGTACAGCAGTACTATAATCATATCGGCAGTGAAGTGGAAGTATTGACCAAAAGTGGTAAAAAACTGGCAGGAGTGCTGAAAGAAGCCGATGAAGAGAAGTTTGTAGTGACTGTGCAGAAGAAAGTGAAGCTTGATGGAGCAAAACGTCCCAAACTTATGGAAGAGGATGAAACCTTCCGTTATGATGAGATAAAATACACTAAATACTTAATTAGTTTTAAATAATATGGCCAAGAAAGAAGAAACAATCAGCTTGATTGATACATTTTCGGAATTTAAGGAACTGAAAAATATCGATAGAACAACGATGGTAAGCGTGCTCGAAGAGTCGTTCCGGAGTGTGATCGCGAAAATGTTTGGCACTGATGAAAATTACGACGTAATTGTAAACCCGGATAAGGGTGACTTTGAAATATGGCGTAACCGTGAGGTAGTGGCAGACGAAGATTTGACAAATCCGAATATGCAGATTTCGTTGACAGAAGCACAGAAGATCGATGCTTCTTACGAAGTCGGAGAAGAAGTAACTGACGAAGTTATTTTTGCAAAGTTCGGTCGTCGTGCTATTCTCAACCTTCGTCAGACATTAGCTTCTAAAATTCTTGAGCTTGAGAAAGATAGTATTTACAATAAATATATAGATAAAGTAGGTACGATCATTAACGCAGAAGTATATCAGATCTGGAAGAAAGAAATGCTGCTGCTTGACGATGAAGGAAATGAACTGTTATTGCCTAAAACAGAGCAGATCCCGGCAGATTTCTACCGTAAAGGAGAGACTGCGCGTGCAGTGGTGGCCCGCGTAGATAACAAAAATAATAATCCGAAGATTATTCTTTCACGTACATCTCCCGTTTTCCTACAGCGTCTGTTTGAAATGGAAGTACCTGAAATTAACGATGGCCTGATTACTATCAAGAAGATTGCCCGTATTCCCGGTGAACGTGCTAAGATTGCGGTAGAATCTTATGATGATAGAATCGACCCTGTAGGAGCCTGTGTAGGTGTAAAGGGAAGTCGTATCCATGGCATCGTTCGTGAGCTTCGCAACGAGAATATTGATGTGATTAACTATACGTCAAATATCTCTTTGTTTATTCAGCGTGCACTGAGTCCGGCAAAGATCTCTTCTATCCGATTGAACGAAGAAGAGCGTAAAGCCGAGGTTTTCCTCCGTCCGGAAGAGGTTTCGCTGGCTATTGGTAAAGGCGGTTTGAATATCAAACTTGCCAGTATGTTAACTGAGTACACTATTGATGTGTTCCGTGAATTGGATGAAAGCGCGCAGGATGAAGATATCTATCTGGACGAGTTCAAAGATGAAATCGACAGTTGGGTAATTGATGCTATTAAAGCCATCGGTATCGATACGGCTAAAGCTGTATTGACTGCACCTCGCGAAATGTTGATTGAAAAGACGGATCTGGAAGAAGAAACAGTGGACGAGGTATTACGTATTTTGAAATCGGAGTTTGAAGACAATGAATAATTTCATTTACGATTAGGCTATTTACGATTTACGATTGGAGCTACTCTATATTGTAGGTTGTAGATGAAAGGAACTTAAATCGTCTAATCGTCAATCGTGAAATCGTAAATATCTTCTCATTCCATTATTCTTTTAATTTAAAGTATGACGATAAGGTTAAACAAAGTAACAAGAGATTTGAATGTAGGAATTGCAACGGTAGTTGAGTTTCTACAAAAGAAAGGGTACACCGTTGAGGCAAACCCAAATACAAAAATTACCGAGGAACAATATGCTATACTCGTGAAGGAGTTTAGTACAGATAAAAATCTTCGGATTGAATCAGAGCGTTTTATCCAGGAACGTCAGAATAAAGATCGTAACAAAGCATCAGTAGCTATTGATGGTTACGAGAAACAACCGGAAAAACCTAAAACGGACGATGTTATTAAGACAGTTGTTCCTGAAGATGCACGCCCGAAGTTTAAACCTGTCGGAAAAATAGATTTAAATAAATTCAACCGGAAAACTGACAAAGAGGCAGCGAGTGAGACTAAGCCGCAACCTCAAACGGAAGTTCAGCCGCAGACTAAACCTGAAGCTCCCAAGCCGGCTCCTGCTCCTGTAGTGGAAGAGAAGAAAGTGGAGGAAGTGGTGAAACCTGTGGTCGTAGAGGCAAAAAAGGAAGAGGTGGTTGTACCTGTTTCAAAACCGGAACCGGTGAAAGAAGCACAGCCTGTAGTTGTAGAACAGCCAAAACCGGTAGTGGAAGAGAAAGTAGTGGAAGAAGTGAAAAAAGAAGAACAGAAAGTGGAAGCTGCTCCTGAAATAAAAGAAGAAAAGGTAGAATCGAAACCTGTTGTTTCGGAGGCTGCTGAGTCTGAAAAGAAAGACGATGACGTCTTTAAAATCCGCCAACCGGAGTTTGTGTCTAAGATTAATGTAATCGGTCAGATAGACCTGGCTGCATTGAACCAGTCAACCCGACCCAAAAAGAAATCGAAAGAGGAAAAACGGAAAGAACGGGAAGAAAAGGAAAAAGTTCGTCAGGATCAGAGGAAACAGATCAAGGATGCTATTATCAAGGAAATCCGTAAGGATGACAATAAGGTAGCTAAATCTGCTCCGAAGGAGAATGCCGATGCAAATGCAAAGAAGAAGCGTATCCGTATTAATAAGGAGAAAGTAGACGTTAATAACGTTGCTTCCAATTTTGCACATCCTACTCCCAATAGTCAGAAGCCTGCGGGGCAAGGTGGTGGCGGACAAAACCGCAACCGCAACAATAATAATAAGGATCGTTTCAAGAAACCGGTTGTAAAACAGGAAGTGAGCGAGGAAGATGTAGCTAAGCAGGTAAAAGAGACTTTAGCTCGTCTGACTACAAAAGGAAAAAATAAGGCTTCCAAATATCGTAAAGAGAAACGTGAAATGGTTTCCAGCCGTATGCAGGAATTGGAAAACCAGGAAATGGAAGACAGCAGAGTGCTGAAAATAACAGAATTTGTGACTGCCAATGAGTTGGCAAGCATGATGGATGTATCTGTTAACCAGGTTATCGCAACTTGTATGAGCATTGGTATGATGGTTTCTATCAATCAGCGACTGGATGCGGAAACAATTAACCTGGTAGCCGAAGAATTCGGTTTCAAAACAGAATATGTAAGTGCTGAGGTTGCTCAGGCCATTGTAGAGGAAGAAGATGCAGAGGAAGATCTTGAACCGCGTGCACCGATTGTTACTGTAATGGGACACGTTGACCACGGTAAGACTTCATTGCTTGACTATATCCGTAAGGCGAATGTAATTGCCGGTGAGGCCGGAGGTATTACACAGCATATCGGTGCTTACCACGTTAGTATGGAAGATGGACGTAAGATCACCTTCCTGGATACTCCGGGACATGAGGCGTTTACTGCGATGCGTGCCCGTGGTGCTAAGGTAACAGATATTGCTATTATTATTGTAGCTGCTGATGACAATGTGATGCCACAGACAAAGGAAGCCATCAATCATGCGATGGCTGCCGGGGTACCTATTGTATTTGCAATCAATAAGGTGGATAAGCCCACGGCTAATCCCGATAAGATAAAAGAAGAACTGGCTGCCATGAACTTCCTGGTTGAAGAATGGGGTGGTAAGTATCAATCACAGGATATCTCTGCCAAGAAGGGTATGGGTGTAAGTGAATTGATGGAAAAGGTATTGCTTGAAGCCGAAATGCTTGAGTTGAAAGCCAATCCGAACCGTAATGCAACAGGTTCTATTATTGAATCTACTTTGGATAAAGGACGTGGTTATGTGGCTACAGTACTGGTATCCAATGGTACACTGAAAGTAGGTGATATCGTGTTGGCGGGAACCAGCTACGGTCGTGTCAAAGCGATGTTTAATGAACGTAATCAGCGTATCAAGCAAGCAGGTCCTTCCGAACCGGCATTGATCTTAGGATTGAATGGTGCACCTGCTGCAGGTGATACATTCCATGTTGTAGAGACGGATCAGGAAGCACGTGAAATTACTAATAAACGTGAACAGTTGCAACGTGAACAGGGCTTGCGTACACAGAAGATTCTTACATTGGATGAGTTGGGTCGTCGTATTGCATTGGGTAACTTCCAGGAATTGAACATCATCGTGAAGGGTGACGTAGACGGTTCGGTAGAAGCTTTGAGCGATTCATTGATTAAACTTTCTACTCCGCAAATCCAGGTAAATGTAATCCACAAAGGTGTGGGACAGATTTCCGAATCGGATGTTTCTCTGGCAGCTGCTTCAGATGCTATTATTATCGGTTTCCAGGTACGTCCTTCAGGTTCAGCTGAGAGAATGGCAGAAAAAGAAGGTGTCGATATCCGTAAGTATTCAGTGATTTATGACGCTATCGAAGAGGTGAAGGCTGCTATGGAAGGTATGTTGGCACCGGAAGTGAAAGAAGTGGTAACTTCTACTATCGAGGTTCGCGAAGTATTCAACATTACGAAAGTTGGTACGGTTGCCGGTGCGGTAGTAAAGACCGGAAAGGTGAAACGCAGCGACAAAGCGCGTCTTATCCGCGACGGTATTGTTATCTTCTCGGGTGCAATTAATGCGCTGAAACGTTTCAAAGATGACGTGAAGGAGGTAGGTACAAACTTCGAGTGCGGTATCAGCCTGGTGAACTATAATGACATCAAGATGGGTGATATGATCGAAACCTACGAAGAAGTAGAAGTAAAACAAACGCTGTAATGGATAGGTTATAGAGTTATAACGTTATAAAGTTATAGGGTGGTAATGTGGTAATGGCCACCTTACCACCTTTTTCTTTTTGATAACTTATTATCACTGAGTTCCTATAACTCTACAACTTTATAACTCTATAACTCTATAACCCTCTTTATATATGATCGATATAATAATTTTGGTTATCGTTGGTGCAGGTGTGGTGACAGGCTTTATGAAAGGCTTTATCCGGCAGCTTGCTTCCATATTGGGGTTGATAGTGGGATTGTTGGCAGCAAAAGCGTTGTACGCTTCTCTTGCTGAGAAACTTTGTCCTACTGTGACAGACTCAATGACGGTGGCACAAATATTATCCTTCATTATCATTTGGATTGCCGTGCCATTGATCTTTACTTTGGTGGCATCTCTGCTGACAAAAGCAATGGAAGCTGTTTCCTTGGGCTGGCTGAATCGCTGGCTTGGCAGTGGACTGGGGGCGTTGAAGTTTCTGTTGCTTACCAGTCTGGTAATTTGTGTGATAGAATTTATCGATGCAGATAACACCTTGATTGATAAAACAAAGAAGGAGGAATCAGTGTTATATTATCCTATGGCTAAGTTTGCGGGAATATTCTTTCCTGCGGCAAAAGAAGTGACACAACAATATATACTCAATAAATAATGCAACAAGAAGAACCCAATAAATATGTAAAGGAACTCACGCAGGAGAAGTATAAATATGGCTTCACTACGGAGGTGCATACAGATATCATTGAGAAAGGACTTAATGAAGATGTCATTCGCCTTATCTCGTCAAAGAAGGGCGAGCCGGAATGGTTGCTGGAGTTTCGTTTGAAGGCGTATCGCCACTGGTTGACATTGGAGATGCCTACTTGGGCGCATCTCCGTATTCCTGAGATAGATTATCAGGCTATCTCATATTATGCCGATCCTACCAAGAAGAAAGAAGGACCGAAAAGTATGGATGAGGTAGATCCGGAGTTGATAAAGACATTCAATAAGTTAGGTATTCCGTTGGAAGAACAGATGGCGTTGAGTGGAATGGCTGTGGACGCTGTAATGGACTCCGTCTCAGTAAAGACAACATTTAAAGAAACGCTGATGGAGAAAGGGATTATATTCTGCTCTTTCAGTGAAGCAGTGCGTGAACATCCCGATCTGGTAAAGAAGTATTTAGGATCGGTAGTAGGTTATCGTGATAACTTCTTTGCTGCGCTGAACTCTGCAGTGTTCTCTGACGGATCATTTGTTTATATACCGAAAGGCGTACGTTGTCCGATGGAGTTATCGACATACTTCCGCATTAATGCGGCGAATACAGGGCAGTTTGAACGTACACTGATTGTGGCGGATGATGATTCGTATGTTTCCTATCTGGAAGGTTGTACAGCACCGATGCGTGATGAAAACCAATTGCATGCTGCTATTGTGGAAATTATGGTACATGATCGTGCCGAAGTGAAATACTCTACTGTTCAGAACTGGTATCCCGGTGATGCTAACGGCAAAGGGGGCGTTTATAACTTTGTGACGAAACGTGGTAATTGTAAAGGAGTAGATAGTAAACTGTCGTGGACGCAGGTAGAAACCGGTTCGGCCATTACATGGAAATATCCTTCCTGTATTCTTACCGGCGATAACTCTACAGCGGAATTCTATTCTGTAGCTGTAACGAACAACTATCAGCAGGCGGATACGGGTACAAAGATGATACATCTCGGTAAGAATACCCGTAGTACGATTGTAAGTAAAGGTATTTCTGCCGGAAAGAGCGAAAACTCCTACCGGGGTCTGGTACGTGTTTCTGAAAGAGCTGATAATGCACGTAACTATAGCCAGTGTGATTCACTCTTGCTCGGTGATAAATGTGGTGCACATACTTTCCCTTACATGGATATTCATAACGAGACGGCTGTGGTAGAACACGAAGCTACTACCAGCAAGATCAGTGAAGACCAGATATTCTATTGTAACCAGCGGGGTATCCCAACCGAAGATGCTATCGGACTTATTGTAAACGGATATGCCAAAGAAGTATTGAACAAACTTCCGATGGAATTTGCCGTTGAAGCGCAAAAATTGCTGACGATCTCGTTGGAGGGAAGCGTGGGATGATTGGACGATTAGACGATTTACGATTTACGATTGAAGTTTGATTGTAAATGTAGACCGTCTTAAAAGTAATTTCAATCGTAAATTGTAAATCGTAAACGTACCTATGTGATAAAGATTAGAGAATGGTCATGACCATAGGGAATAAATTGTAAATATAATCATGTTAGAGATAAAAGACTTACATGCCAGCATCAATGGCAAAGAGATATTGAAAGGTATTAACTTAACAGTGAAACCGGGCGAGGTACATGCTATCATGGGACCTAACGGATCCGGAAAAAGTACGCTTTCTTCTGTTTTGGTGGGAAATCCTGCTTTTGAGGTAACCAAGGGTAGCGTAACCTTTGATGGAAAGAATCTGTTAGACCTGAGCCCTGAAGATCGTAGCCATGAAGGTCTTTTTTTGAGTTTCCAGTATCCGGTAGAGATCCCCGGAGTAAGTATGGTAAACTTTATGCGTGCTGCGGTAAATGAGCAACGCAAATACAAAGGACTTCCTGCACTAACAGCCAGTGAGTTTCTTAAACTGATGCGTGAGAAGCGTGCGGTGGTAGAACTGGATAATAAGTTAGCTAACCGTTCGGTGAACGAAGGTTTCTCTGGTGGTGAGAAGAAGCGGAATGAGATTTTTCAGATGGCCATGTTGGAACCACGTCTCAGCATTCTTGATGAAACCGATTCTGGCCTTGATATCGATGCACTTCGCATTGTAGCCGAGGGAGTTAATAAACTGAAGACTCCTGATACAAGTTATATTGTTATTACCCATTATCAACGTTTACTGGACTATATCAAACCGGATATCGTACACGTGCTCTATAAAGGTCGTATCGTGAAAACTGCCGGACCGGAACTGGCTCTTGAACTGGAAGAGAAGGGATACGACTGGATTAAGAAAGAGGTGGAGGATTGACTTATGAATTATGAGTCATGAAGACTGTGTGGCATGATATTGCTTATGCATCATAACTCATAATATTCATACATCATCATACATAATTCATAAATGATAAATCATAAATCAAAAAGATGAGTGTAGAACAACAATATATAGATCTCTTCTCACAATGTGAAGCAATGATTTGCCGGCATAGTACTGAGGTCATGAATGCTCCGCGTGCTACTGCTTTTGCCGATTTTGAGCGGTTGGGCTTTCCTACACGTAAACAGGAGAAGTATAAATATACCGATATCAGCAAATTCTTCGCGCCCGATTACGGACTTAATCTGAATCGTCTGGATATTCCGGTGAATCCCTATGAGGTGTTCAAGTGCGATGTGCCCAACATGAGCACCTCTTTGTTCTTTGTAGTGAACGATGCATTTTATAATAAGGCATTGCCAAAGTCGCATCTGCCGGAAGGAGTCATCTTTGGAAGTCTGAAAGAGGTGGCAGAGCAACATCCCGATTTAGTAAAGAAATACTATGGTAAGCTGGCTGATACTTCTAAAGATGGAGTGACCGCTTTTAATACCGCCTTTGCACAGGATGGTGTACTGATGTATGTTCCCAAAAACGTAGTGGTAGAACGCCCTATTCAGTTGATTAATATATTACGTGCGGATGTCAATTTCATGGTAAACCGCCGTGTATTGATTATTCTTGAAGAAGGTGCGCAGGCGCGTTTATTGATGTGTGACCATGCTATGGACGGCGTAAACTTCCTGGCTACGCAAGTGGTTGAAGTGTTTGCCGGAGCGAACTCCGTATTCGATTTGTATGAATTGGAAGAGACACATACCAGTACGGTGCGTATCAGTAATCTCTATGTAAAACAGGAGGCAAACAGCAACGTATTGCTTAACGGTATGACTCTTCATAACGGTACTACCCGTAATACAACAGAGGTAACTCTTGCGGGAGAAGGTGCAGAAATCAATCTTTGCGGTATGGCTATTGCCGATAAGAACCAGCATGTAGACAATAATACGACCATTGACCATGTTGTGCCAAATTGCACCAGTAATGAATTGTTTAAATATGTACTCGATGACCAGTCTGTTGGCGCTTTTGCCGGTTTGGTACTGGTGCGTCCTGGTGCACAGCATACAAGTTCTCAACAAACGAACCGTAATCTTTGTGCCACCCGTGATGCCCGTATGTATACCCAGCCTCAGTTGGAAATCTATGCAGACGATGTGAAATGCTCTCACGGTGCTACCGTTGGCCAATTGGATGAAACTGCTTTGTTTTATATGCGTACCCGTGGTATTGCAGAGAAAGAAGCCCGTTTGCTGCTTATGTTTGCTTTTGTAAATGAAGTAATAGATACCATCCGTTTGGATGCCTTAAAAGACCGCTTACATCTGTTGGTGGAGAAACGTTTCCGGGGTGAACTGAACAAGTGCCAGGGATGTGCGATATGTAAGTGATTAGTGGTTGGTGATAAGTGATTAGTGCCATGCAGCATAATAGCGCAGCCCACTAATCACTAACCACTAATCACTAATCATTAACCAACTAATCACTAATAAAATGGATATAAAGAAGATACGTGAAGATTTTCCCATTCTAAGCCGTACGGTGTATGGGAAACCTTTGATTTATTTCGACAATGGTGCAACGACTCAGAAACCTCGTCTGGTAATTGATTCGCTGGTAGATGAATACTATTCTGTTAATGCCAATGTGCATCGGGGAGTACACTATCTTTCTCAGCAGGCTACAGAGTTACATGAAGCTTCCCGTGCTACGGTGCGTGAGTTTATCAATGCCCGTAGTATAAATGAGATTATCTTTACCCGTGGTACAACAGAGGCTATTAATCTTCTTGTTTCCAGTTTCGGTGAGGAACTTATGGAAGAGGGAGATGAGGTTATTCTCTCCGTCATGGAGCATCACAGTAACATTGTGCCCTGGCAACTTTTAGCTGCCCGTAAAGGTATTGCAATAAAAGTGATACCTATGAATGATAAAGGTGAATTGTTGCTGGACGAATACGAGAAGCTTTTTTCAGACCGGACGAAGATAGTGAGTGTAACGCAGGTTTCCAATGTATTGGGAACGGTTAATCCCGTCAAAGAGATGATTGCTACTGCTCATGCTCACGGGGTACCTGTATTGATAGACGGTGCGCAGTCCGTACCTCATATGAAAGTTGATATGCAGGACATGGATGCTGACTTCTTTGCCTTTTCTGCACATAAAATCTATGGTCCTACCGGTGTGGGTGTTCTTTATGGAAAAGAAGAATGGCTCGACCGCCTGCCGCCTTATCAGGGTGGAGGAGAAATGATACAGCACGTTTCTTTTGAGAAAACAACGTTTAATGAACTTCCTTTCAAGTTTGAAGCCGGTACTCCCGATTACATTGGTACTACCGGGCTGGCAAAAGCCCTTGATTATGTGACAGGTCTTGGTATGGATAATATTACCGCCCATGAACATGAACTGACTACTTATGCTATGCAACGTTTGAAAGAGATTCCGGATATCCGTATTTTCGGTGAGGCAGCGCACAAGAGCAGTGTTATCTCTTTTTTGGTAGGTAACATTCATCATTTTGATATGGGTACTTTGCTCGACAGACTGGGTATTGCCATTCGTACCGGACATCATTGTGCGCAGCCGTTGATGCAGCGTCTTGGTATTGAAGGTACGGTTCGTGCTTCTTTTGCCGTTTATAATACAAAAGAGGAGATTGATGCCCTTGTAGCTGGTGTGGAGCGCGTTAGTAAAATGTTCTGATTGAGTAATATGCCGTAAGGCACAATAACATAAACTATGAAACATAAACTGCTAAACTATTTCTGTTTACTTTTTCTTTTGGCATTTGTAACCGGATGTGAAGAAGATAATAAGGATGATTTTACTCCGAAACTCTATAAAGTAACGGGTAAAGTAGAAAAAGGACCTTTTATAAATGGTTCCAAAATTACTGCGCAAGCATTGGATAAGGATTATAATCTGACTGGTGAGGTTTATCAGGGTATTATTGTTGATGATGATGGCTCTTTTAATCTGGGAGAGATTAAATTGAATTCCTCTTACGTGTTATTGACAGCTGACGGATATTATTTTAATGAAGTAGACGGGGAATTGTCTACCGGACAGATATCCCTGCAGTCAATAGTCAATTTGGCTGATAATAAACAGGCTAATATCAACATTCTTACCCACCTGAAAACGCAACGTATGATGCAGCTTCTTAGGAATAACAAGCCGGATTTTAATGAAGCTGATGCAAAAGTCCAAAAGGAAGTTTTGAAGAGCTTTGGGCTGGAACGTTATGCCGAAAAGGACGTTTGTAACTTTTCTATTGCTTCCGGTACTGATGAAGCCGGTGCATTAATCGTTGTGTCTTCTACTTTATTGAGAGATCGTACGGATGCTGAATTAACGGAATACTTGGCCAAACTGAGTGCCGAATTCAAAGCGGAAGGTACGTTTATGGATAATACAAAAAAACAACTCCGGGAGGATGCCATGATGTTGGATGTAAATGACATATCAGATAACATCATCAGCCGCTATAAGAAGTTGAATATGGATGTTACTGTCCCAAACCTGAATTATTTTATTGACTGGGATGGTGATGGTATTGCCGGTAATGAACCCGATGCCGGAGGAGATATGACACTGACGCTTGATAAAAAAGAGTTGTCTATTCCTGCGGAGGGAGGAACTTTCCGTATTAAGATAGATTGTAAAGTACCCGTAACTTTAGAGAGACCGGCTGGGATACCGGATGAACCTGTCTTTGAGGAGAGTCTGAAGGTTTTTAAATATACTGATATTAATTACACGAAAACGATTGAGGGGAATGAACTGATTATTGTTGCCCGGCCTGCTGATGGAGCTTTGATAAAAGGAGAATATATTACTGTCTATACTACAAGTGGAAAACTTTCTGCAGAACTGAGGATTACACAAAACGGAGATCCTTCTAAACAGATCGAGTTTGGAGAGGATGGACAAGCAGTTGTTGCCGGTATAGCCAGTCAAATGATGATTTCCATGCAGGACTTTTCCAATTTGGATGGTTACTATACACAAAGCTTTGATGGCAGGAATGCGCCTTATCATGCCATTTATGAGCATACATTGACTCCCCGTGACAGTGAAATACTGAATATTTGGAGGAAGGTATATAATGCTATTTCCAGAATCAGGATGTTAGATTATATACTTGAAAAAGGTGGACTCGTTGAAGCCCCGTCCTTTATGGCCTATATTCATCAGTTAGCCGCCGTTCAGTATTTCCAGTTAGCATCCTGGTGGGAGAATGTTCCTTATGTGATAAATTATGATGATCCGCTTGGGGGCTCTCAACAACTGGGTAGTGAGAATTTGTTTGCGAATTTTATAGATGATTTGAATTATTGTGTGGAGCATAGTAAGCTGGAACCGGGTGGGTTTGATACTCCTGAGGGCGTTTTGTATCCTTCGAAAGGTGCTTCGTTAGCGTTATTGGCTAAGATGTATCTGCATCAGAAATCCTATGCACAAGCTTATAATTATCTGAAACGGATTATTGACAGTGGGGTATACGCCTTGGAGTCCTCTTCGGAAACTTCGCTGGGATTGAACTCCCGTGAAATCGTCTGGGGGCTGCGTACTGATTCCCTACAGCAGTCATCTGAATCTGTTTTGAAAGGCAATGCTTATGTACCTTTTGTGACTTATACCGAAGTCCTGTTATCTGCTGCTGAATGTGCTTATCATTTAGGCAACCGGGCTGAGGCAATGGCTTATTCGAATAGAGTAACACAAGTACGGAATCTGCCCTTAATTTCTGAAGTTAACTTTATCGAATCTTTACGCTCGGTCTGGCAAAGTGAATTGAAGGGTTTTGGTAGCTATTTCTCATTCTTACGGCGCAACAATTTGGCTGTTGAGCAGTTGAATATAAAAGATTATCAACAGTTATTGCCCATTCCCCTACAGGAGATAGAAGCTAATCAAAATCTCATTCAGAATCCGGGATGGAAATAATTGTGAATTAAATTGGACAGCAGTTGCAACTTTTCCGGTTATTTGTGCGTCTAATAACGTAAATAACCAATAAACAAAGAAAAGATTATGTTAGTAACAACGACTCCCATTATTGAAGGGAAAAGAATAATTCACTATTATGGAATTGTCTCTGGTGAGACGATCATCGGTGCCAATGTATTTCGTGATTTTTTAGCCGGTATTCGTGATTTTGTAGGTGGGCGTTCCGGTGCTTATGAAGAAGTACTCCGTCAAGCTAAAGAAACGGCGATAAAGGAAATGGAAGAACAGGCTGCCCGGCTCGGGGCTAATGCTGTAATAGGCGTTGACCTGGATTATGAAACCGTTGGGGGTAGTGGTAGCATGTTGATGGTAACTGCTACCGGAACGGCGGTAGTGATAGAATGATAACAGGACTCCTCTGATTGTTAGTAAAGTTATAACAATTGGGGGAGTTTTGTCCAAAAGTACAGACTGTCATTTTTCAGAATATAATTGCCTAATCCACTACTATGATTCAGTAATTGAGTCAGACTGATTTTTGGGGCATTGGGGATATTGGGAAAGTAAGTATCCAATGTCTCGGTTAGACTGAGCCGGCCTTGTTCCACAAGTTGTTCAACCAGTGTAGCCGTCATAAGTTTGGTGATGGAGCCTATACGATATTTGAATGCTTCACCGTTTTGTTTCTTATTCAGATTATTTTGTCCGAAACGGCGTGTATACACCGTTTTCCCTCCTTTGGAAATGGCCACAGAACCAATACCTTGATTATACTTCTCGATATGATTAAGAAAAGAATCGATTTTGGCTGTGTTTATTTCTTGTCCCTGTATTGGCAACAGGATTAAACAGAAGAGAATACATGAGATTATTGGTTTCTTCATATTGCAGATTGTTTTTTACTGCAAACGGTCATATTCGTTTAATTGTTCTTTCAGCTCTTGCAGGCCGGGGAGCGCTTGTCGGATTTCTTCCGGAAGTTCATTATAAGTATAAGTACTGACTCCAATAGGTTTGTTGATGTCTCGAAGCGAGAATTCCACTTCATAGTCATCTTTTCCTTTGCAGAGGAGAATACCGATGGTGGGGCGGTCTTGGGAATCACGTACCAGTTCGTTAATAGCTGATACGTAAAAATTGAGTTTACCTATGAATTCGGGTTCGAACTCTTTCGCTTTTAATTCGATAATGATATAGGCCTTAAGTTTTGTATGATAGAATAGCAAATCCAATCTATACTCTTTTTTACCTACTCTCAGCAGGTATTGCCGTCCCATGTAAGCGAAGCCTTGTCCCATCTCCAATAAAAATTGTGAGATGTGTTGTACAAGACCATTTTCAATGTCGCGCTCCAATGCTTTGTCTGAAAGTTGGAGGAAATCGAAATGATACGGATCTTTGATAAGTTCGTTGGCGAGTTCACTTTGAGGTTCGGGGAGAGTGGTAGAAAAGTTATTGATAGCTTTGCCTTGAGTATGATAGAGGTCTTTTTCGATGTGATATTCTAATATGGCACGACTCCATCCGTTTTCGATGGTTTTGTGGATGTAGAAGAGGGCTTCCTGAGGAGATTTGATTCTTCCTATAATGAAAGTATGATGTCCCCAAGGGATACTGAATAAACTATTGTCATCTAATTCACGCACAAGCTGCGCGCGAATTTTATCTTCTTGATTATAAAATAAATAGAACTGCCTGCAACGTCTTAGATTACTTACGGATAATCCACTAATATCCGGAAACTCCATTTGTAAGTCTTTACTGAGCCGTTCTATGAATCCGCTTCCCCATTGTGCATTCTCTTGCTTTTCTACAATCTGTTGCCCGAGGTTCCAATATAGGTGGATGAGCTCACTGTTAACGGCTACTGCCGCTTTTATCTGGCTGAAACGTATTTTTGATTTAAGCTCTGTGAGCCATTGTCGGTAGTCTTCTTGCAATCCATAAAGCTGTTCCATTGTGTGTTGAATAGTATGATAAGCCACAAAGGTAACAAAAGATATATATAAAGAGAACGCTAACCGAATCTTTTTTTGTCAATGCGAACAATGATCACACAAGCCCTTTATCACGTAATTGATACTTTCCGCAGTGAAATGTTGTGGCAGGCTGACTGCCGGGATATGTATATTCCGCAAGCAATATGTCTTGTGGCACTTAGTACAATAGAAATGTACGTGCAGATCATCAATGTCACAGTTGCATTCATTCCCACATACGGCATACTTTAGTGAGCCTGAACCATCGTCGATACCATGTATGAGATGATGTTTCAGAAAAAGGTTAATAGTGCGTGAGAGTGTAGATTTGTCCACAGTATCCAGATACGTCTCCAAATCGAGCAGACTGAAAGCCCGGTTGAACTGCATCATGGCTCGAAGGATAAGCAACCGCATAGCGGTTGGCTTAATATCCCGTTGTCCTAATTTGTCGAGGTAGATATTCTCTTCCATAATCATTTTTTGTTTTCATTGTTCATGCCGGATGTAAACTGATCCGAAGCGCCTTGCTTCTGTATTCGTATGGCATTCAGGATAGCCAGCAAAGCTACGCCTACATCAGCAAACACAGCTTCCCACATGGTAGCCATGCCAACGGCACCCAATAGCAATACGGCTAGTTTTACACCGAAAGCGAGAATGATGTTTTGCCAGACAATCCGTCGGGTAGCACGACCGATGCGTATGGCAGTTGCTACTTTAGACGGCTGGTCGTTTTGTATCACTACATCTGCTGTCTCGATGGCTGCATCACTACCCAAGCCTCCCATAGCGATACCCACATTGCTCATTGCCAGTACAGGTGCATCATTGATACCGTCTCCTACGAAAGCAATGCGGTGGGCAGGATTGGCCTTCAGTTGTTCGATATGGGCAACCTTTCCTTCGGGTAGCAGATCGCCGTATGCCTGAGATACTCCCAATTGCGCCCCTAATTTAGAAACAATTGCTTGTTTATCGCCCGAAAGAATTTGTATATTATCAATATTTAATGCTTTCAATGCCTGGATAGCTATCTCTGCATCCTCTTTGGGAATATCGGCCAGAAGAAGATATCCGGCATATGTTCCGTTTATCGCGCAGGCTACAATGGTATCTGCCGAAACATTCAACTCTGCCGGGTAGGCAATGTTGTAGCGGGAGAGTAGACGGGGATTACCTGCCAGTACTTCGTGCCCGGCTATGATAACTCTCAGTCCATGTCCGGGTATCTCTGTTGTATCTGTGGCAGGGAGGAGTGTTACTCCCTGTCGGATCGCATATTCACCGATGGCACGTGCTATCGGATGTGTGCTTTTCTGCTCGGCAGAGGCAACGTATTGCAATAGCTCTGTATCGGAAGAGAGCACGCTCTCCACATGCTGTACTTCAAACACCCCTTTGGTGAGAGTTCCGGTCTTGTCGAAAACTACGGTGTTGACCTGAGTAATAGCATCCAGATAGTTTCCCCCTTTGAACAGGACTCCGGCGCGGGAAGCCGCTCCGATACCTCCAAAATAGCCTAAAGGGATACTGACAACGAGCGCGCAAGGGCAGGAGATAACCAGAAACACCAAACTCCGGTAAAGCCAGTCTCTGAAAACATAATCAAATGCAGGTACTCCCAATGAGTAGAGGAAGGGGAGGAGAACGATAAGTACTGCCAATCCCGTAACGATAGGGGTATATATCCGTGCAAACCGGCGTATGAATAACTCTACAGGTGCTTTCCGCTCATTGGCTTCTTGTACCATAGCAAGTATTCGGGCAAGTGCACTTTCATTAAATGGTTTGGTTACTGTAAGTCGTACTACCCGGTCGGTAGCAATCATTCCTGCAAGCACCGTCTCTCCTTTGCGGATGGTTCGAGGACGACTTTCTCCGGTTAGTGCTGCTGTATTGAAAGAGGCCTGCTCGTTTTGCATCATTCCGTCAAGAGGGACGCGTTCTCCGGCTTTTATCTCGATGGTTTCTCCTACCTTAACATTTTCGGGGTGCATTGTCTCCGGACGTTCATCACGGATGACTGTTGCTGTTTCCGGACGAACATCGAGCAGTGCTTTGATATTTCGCTGTGCATTCCCCACCGCACGATCCTGAAAAGCTTCTCCGATGGAATAGAATAGCATCACTGCCACTCCTTCGGGATACTCGCCGATACAGAATGCGCCGATGGTGGCGATGCCCATTAGCATAAATTCATTGAAGAACTCTCCGTGACGGAGTCGTCCGAAAGCCTCCCGCAATACAGGCCATCCTACGGGCAGGTAGGCTACTGTATACCATATCAGAGCACTGCCCGGCAGCGTAAACAGATTGAAATGATTGAGTATCATTCCTACTGTTAGCATGGTAAAACTGATGATAGCCGGTATATATTCGTTCTTTTTCTTTTCCGGGCTACAGCCGGAAGGGTGACAACAGTTACAGCTCATAATGATTCTATTATTGATTTCTGATGCAAAGATAGAGCATTTGCATGTGCAACTGGGTTGCAATCTTGTCAAGAGCTGATTTATTGATTCTTAACTAAAAAGCAACTATTCGGGAAGAAAGTAGCATTTACATCGCAACACAATGTCATTTGCATCGCAACATAGTATCATTTGCATCGTAACATAGTATGTAATGAACCGTAACATACCGTGTAATTTTCATTATATACCGAGGAAATACTTAAAAAATACCGAAGAAAGAAGGCATATCTTCCGTATATAAAAGAAGAAAGGAGAAAGCTGCGGCTCTCTCCTTCTAATGTAGTTTAACTGAATCTACCTTATGATTACGTTGACGAAGATACGATATAAAAAAGCTAAAGTCAAGTAATCCGACATCTTTTTTCTTTCTTTTTTATTTGCTTATCTCGTTTGGAATCAATACTTTTAGCCTTTCGTAAACCTCTAAAAATTTATTCTATGGATAGCTTGCTTTTCTGGTTGGTTCCTGCCGCCTCTGTATTGGCTCTCTGCTTTGCTTATTATTTCCATAAGCAAATGATGAAAGAGAGTGAAGGTACTCCTCAAATGATTAAAATTGCTGCTGCAGTGCGCAAAGGTGCCATGTCTTATCTGAAACAACAGTATAAGATTGTGGGATGGGTCTTTTTCGGTCTGGTAGTCCTGTTCTCTATTATGGCCTACGGTTTTCAGGTACAGAATGCCTGGGTACCTATTGCATTTCTGACCGGTGGTTTCTTCTCCGGACTTTCGGGGTTTCTTGGTATGAAGACGGCCACTTATGCTTCTGCACGTACGGCCAATGCCGCCCGTACTTCTCTAAATGCCGGGCTGAGGATCGCTTTCCGTAGTGGTGCCGTTATGGGACTGGTAGTGGTAGGCCTTGGGCTTCTTGATATATCTTTCTGGTATTTATTGTTGAACTGGGCCATTCCGGCTGATGTATTGAGCCCTACCCATAAACTTTGTATTATCACTACCACGATGCTGACTTTCGGTATGGGAGCTTCCACACAGGCATTGTTTGCCCGCGTGGGTGGCGGTATTTATACCAAAGCGGCCGATGTGGGCGCCGACCTTGTGGGGAAGGTAGAAGCAGGCATACCAGAAGATGATCCGCGAAACCCTGCCACCATTGCCGATAATGTAGGTGACAATGTAGGTGATGTGGCTGGTATGGGAGCCGATCTTTATGAGTCTTATTGTGGCTCTATCCTTGCTACCGCCGCATTGGGGGCAGCTGCCTTTATTCATACAGGTGACACCGTGATGCAGTTTAAAGCCGTTATTGCCCCGATGCTGATTGCTGCTGTGGGTATTCTGCTTTCTATTATTGGTATCTTCTCGGTGCGTACCAAAGAGAATGCCAAGATGAAAGATTTGTTGAATTCCCTTGCTTTCGGTACAAATCTGAGTTCGGTACTGATAGTAGCGGCTACTTTCTTTATCCTTTGGCTGTTACAGCTCGAAAACTGGATGTGGATTTCTTGTGCCGTCGTAGTCGGATTGGTGGTTGGTATTATCATCGGCCGTTCTACCGAATATTATACATCCCAGTCCTATCGTCCTACCCAGAAGTTGAGTGAGAGCGGTAAGACTGGTCCGGCTACAGTAATCATCTCCGGTATTGGTCTGGGGATGCTTTCTACGGCCATTCCTGTATTGGCTGTCGTAGTGGGTATTATAGCTTCTTTCCTGTTTGCTTCTGGTTTCGACTTTGATAATGTCGGTATGGGACTTTATGGCATTGGAATTGCTGCCGTAGGTATGCTCTCTACATTAGGAATAACCCTTGCTACGGATGCTTATGGACCGATTGCCGACAATGCCGGTGGGAATGCCGAAATGTCCGGCTTGGGTGAGGAGGTACGTAAGCGTACGGATGCCCTCGATTCATTGGGTAATACAACAGCTGCTACCGGTAAAGGATTTGCCATTGGCTCTGCTGCATTGACGGGGCTTGCCTTGCTTGCTTCTTATATTGAAGAGATCCGTATTGGACTGACTCGTCTGGGGACAATCGAACTGACGATGCCCAATGGCGATGTGATAGCTACTGCCAATGCTACCTTTGTGGATTTCATGAATTACTATGATGTCACTTTGATGAATCCAAAGGTACTTTCCGGTATTTTTATTGGTTCTATGATGGCTTTCCTTTTCTGTGGATTGACAATGAATGCTGTTGGTCGCGCTGCCGGGCATATGGTGGATGAAGTACGTCGTCAGTTCCGTGAGATAAAAGGTATCCTGACCGGAGAGGCAGAACCCGATTACGAACGTTGTGTGGCTATCTCCACCAAAGGTGCTCAGCGTGAAATGGTTATTCCTTCACTTATAGCCATTATTGCTCCTATTCTTACCGGAGTCATTTTTGGAGTGACGGGAGTTGTTGGTTTACTTATCGGTGGTCTGAGCAGTGGTTTCGTACTTGCTATTTTTATGGCTAATGCCGGTGGCGCCTGGGATAATGCAAAGAAATATGTAGAGGAAGGCAATTTAGGTGGCAAAGGCGGCGAAGTACACAAAGCAACTGTTGTGGGCGATACCGTTGGTGATCCGTTTAAAGATACATCTGGTCCGAGTTTGAATATCCTGATAAAGCTTATGAGCATGGTTGCCATTGTTATGGCAGGTCTGACTGTTGCCTGGAGCTTGTTTTAGTTGAAAATTGAAAGTTGAAAATTACTATGCAGCGTTATAGCGCAGCCAATTTTCAACTTTCAACTAAATAATTATCTTTGTGCCGTTTTAGTGTAAGGATGATTATGCTATTAGTTGAAAGTTGCTACGTAGTATAATCGCGCAGCCAATTTTCAACTTTCAATTTTCAACTAAATAAAGCGATTATGCTATTACCTTATTTGAATGAAGGTCTTGTGGAGGCCGGTTGTGATGAAGCTGGGCGTGGTTGTTTGGCCGGTTCTGTTTATGCTGCCGCCGTTATTCTTCCGGTAGATTTTAAGAATGAACTCTTGAATGATTCCAAACAGCTCACCGAAAAACAACGTTATGCTTTGCGTGAGGTTATTGAGCGGGAAGCTGTTGCCTGGGCTGTTGGGATTGTATCTCCTGAAGAGATAGACGAGATAAACATTCTGAATGCTTCTTTTCTTGCCATGCATCGTGCGGTAGATCAACTCAAGGTACGCCCGGAACATCTTCTTATCGATGGTAATCGTTTTAAAAAGTATACTGATATACCTCATACAACGGTGATAAAAGGGGACGGGAAGTATCTGTCCATTGCTGCTGCTTCTATCCTGGCGAAAACTTATCGTGATGATTGTATGAACCGGTTGCATGAAGAATTTCCTTATTATGATTGGGATCATAACAAAGGATATCCCACAAAAAAACACCGTGCAGCTATTGCCGAACACGGTGTTTCTCCTTATCATCGGATGACCTTCAACCTGTTGGGTGACGGTCAGTTATCCTTAGAATTCTGATATTGTAGTTGTTGTTACCACTTTTTTGGCCTTCTTCTTTCCCCAGGTAATGTTGAATCCCATACTTACGTTTGCATTAGCATTGCCTACCGGAACATATTGTGGGGTTACTTTGGTTATCATGTGGTCTGTTCCAATGAAGAAGTTGAAACCACTCGGGTGGAAATTCAGTACCCATCCTAATGACGAACCGAAACTGCTTATTGCATAGTTTACAGAAGCCTCAAACCATCTTACCGGGGCTACATTGGCTGAAAGACGTGCTTCCGACCATGTGAAAGGCTTATTGAAATGTGTGGATGAAAGTAAACCGAATTTCAGATTCTTATAATAAGGAAGCACGTATTCGGCACCGATATTCATCGTAGTAGCCAGTTTGGTGGTACGGCTCTTAACTGTTCCATCATCATAGAACTTGATAAATTCTTCAAACTGATCTCCTAAGTTATCCAATTCGTCGTCGATGTCTCCCGGTTCACCTTCTCCCGGTTTTACTGCGATTGGGTTTTCGAATCCTTTAAAAGTGTAATTATGTTGCATTTTAGCTTTCAAACCGTTATTCCATTTGATGAAGCCGAGGTCAAGTAGAGCAGCCGAAAGGGTAAGTCCTTCTACATAATCGTCCATTTTGTATACAGCTCCCAAATCAAATCCAACTCCGTAACCACCTATACCGGGACCATCGATATCAAAACCGTCAATTTCTCCGGGTTTACCGTGTTCGTCGGGTTCTTTACTTTCAAAGTAACCACCCTTTAATGAACCTTCTACCTGGCCTTCGGCATCTATGAGCCATTCATCCTGTCCCATTGTGATGTCCATTCTCTTGATTTTTGCTTCTGCATTAGCACCTCCTACCAGGAATTTAACTTTAGCACCTATTGTCAGGCGATCTTTAATGATCTCATGAGAATGTCCTAAAGCTACTTCTGCATAATTGTTGGAACGTACTGTGAGATCTTTTACTCTATAATGAGTTCCACCTTCGTCGCTCATCCCTGTTTTCATAAAGTCAAAAAGTCCGTATGGTAGGTTGACGGAGGTATTAGAACGGAATGCAATCTCAAATGTATTGAAACCTCCGAAACCACGGAAACCAAATGCAATAATAGGCATACGAAGATTTACGCTGAGATGGTTGTTAGTATGCAGGTTACTCAGAAACTCTTGACTGCCAACAGTCGGATTCATAAACGTTGTCAGTTTATATCCGTTCTGATTATATTTATAAAGGAAGTCATTCACTCCGACATTACCCTGAAGACCTACATTGAAATTACCTAATACGAAGAAGGGTAAATTGATGTAATTACTTTCATTCATAAATGCCGGGTTGAGCTGATGACGGTAAGTCATGCCTTCCATGAAATAGCTTGAGTTGAGGCTTTGTGCCCCTACGCCTGTAGTACAGAGAATAAAGAGTGAAGCCAGTGTGGCTTTTAATTTATAGTGTTTCATTGTTCTATTCGTTTTTTTGATACATCTAAATTAGTTCAAATCTATAATTACACCATTGGGTACTTTCAGGCGTACATTCTTCAATTGCAACGTCTGGTTTTCGTTCAGTTGTTGTCCCTCTGCATCTTCTGCTGATGCTGCTACGATTTCGAAAGCAAGTCCGTCCAGTCTTTTGACAGCTCCGGAAGTCGTTTCTTTTATTTCAATGACTAATGTACTTTCAGCGGCTGTATTATTCTTACCGGCTTTGATGGTACCGTCTTTTTTACCATCAACTATTACTGTGATAGTTACACCTTTCAGTTCTTCTGCCTTTCCTTGATTATCTACTGTCAGTACTTTAGCTGTGAGGTTCAATCCTAACGGGATTGTGTTGAAAGCAGTAGCGGTAGCGTTCACCTGTTGTATTTCGTAGTCTTTCAAGTCGTCATACCAACCGTCTACACTGTCTTTGTAAACAATCGTTGTGATGTTTTTACCAAATACGAAAGGTACATTCACGTCATAATCGGTCGTAATATTGTAAGTGCGCCCCAATTCGACAGTAGTTTCGTCGGTAGTAGCGTCAGCATTTACTTCAAACTCAAATATATCAGGAATTCTGTCGATCAGTCTGGGCAAATCTGTCACTATTACATGAGTCACTCCTTCTTTTGCGGGGTCGAATGGTGACAGACAGAACTCTTGTTCTTTCTCTTTCTCCAGTTTAAAGGCGAATTTAACAGGATTATTTTCCGAATCTCCTACAGCTTCTCTACCTCCTCCTTCTTTGTTTATAAAAGACTTGATTGTACCATTTACATTTGCTGCAACCGGAGTATTGTTTTTAGCCATGAAGAATACCATCGGATTCCGTACGGACAACTTTACTTTCTCGTCATCCAGAAAGTCGGGCAGTCCCGACAGCATAACCGGATCAATGTTGATATCTATTTTTGGTTGTACAACACCTGTCACTGACTTTATGCTGATAATAGGTTGTTTGGACTGTTTGTCCTGTAGTGTGATTTCCACTGTCAGATTGATACTAACGGGGCCTTCAACTCCTTGTTGTACATCACCGGTATTGATACTGACTTCTCCTTCCAGAGAGATAGTTCCTTTCATCAGAAGTTGAGAATATTCATCGCCTTTGATAAACGTGACTCCTTCTTGATTATTACAGTTAATTCCGTCAACGGGGATTGTAATTGTCAGTCCATTTGCGGCGGTAGCTTCTTCTCTTGTCAGGTGTAATACTCCATTTGTGAGTCTCGGTGAATTGATAAACTTCGGGAAGCTTAGTTCAACAGTCTTTAAAGTGAGTTTACTGATGATTCCTGCCGGTATAGAAAAGTGAATCACAGCTTCCATATCCATATCGATAGAAGAGAGACTTGTGATATCTGTCGGAAGGTTTTCACCCTTCAATTCGAAATTTGTACTCTCTATTGGAAGTGGTGCTGAGATATCAGTTGCGGGAAGACCAGTCAAAGATGGTATAGTAAAGTTTAATTCTGGTCTTATCGGGGTGATATCAGGGGCTTCTACCTGAAAGCCATTTACTGAGATGTCTGTGTTACTTTCCGATCCTTCCTGCAACAGATAATAATTGCCTTCATTGTCGGTCTTTACAACGCCATTTTCTTCAATATCCAGTATCTTACTTAATTTTATCGGCTCAGTTTCTCCTCCGGGAATAGCGAATTCGCTTCCACCCACTTGAATGGTTAAGTCGATGTCTTTAGTAAGATCATAATCGTTATCCACACAAGAGGATAGCGTGAGTAATGAGGCCATGAGGGCACATGAGCCGAGTTTTAAGTGTTTTTTCTTCATAATGCATTCCTTTTTAACACGATAGTAGTACTTTTTGCAAAAATAAACAAATAAATCAAACGGCACAAACTTTGTGCAAGAAATGCATCTTGCAGATATTCTTTGTTTTACAACAAAAAGAACACTTAAGCGGCTATTTAAACCACTTAAGCATTCTTTCTGTCTGTTTGGACCTGATTTGATTAAAAATGGAAAATTGAACGTTGGAAATGAAAAAAGTTATTTAATGAAAAGTTGAAAGTTGTTGCCCTGTCACGCTACATAGTACTTCTCCCTTCTCCACTCTCCCTTCTTCTTACCCCTTCTCTTAGAACCATTTAATCTTTTTGAATATGATGAACGCCATTGCAGAAAGCACTACTGAAGATAATACGATTAATGCAAAAGCGTGTGGCACTTCATCAATGTGTATATCTACATTCATTCCATAGAAACTGGCAATCAGTGTAGGTATCATCAATGTAATAGACAGGCTTGTCATGCGTTTCATGATCGCATTCACATTGTTGGAAATGATAGAGGCAAATGCATCCATGGTTCCCGTAAGGATATCACTATAGATATTCACGGTATTGAATGCTTGCTTTAATTCGATTATAACATCTTCCACTAATTCCTGGTCCAGATAGTCAGTATCCTGAAAAATACTTTTCAGTTTACCTATCATCACCTCATTACCACGAATAGAGGTGTTGAAGTAAACGAGTGTTTTCTGTAATTTCATCAGGCGCAGAAGATCTTCGTTGCGGATGCTTTTTTCCAGCTCTTTTTCTGCTGCGGTGATATCAACATTAATTTGTTTCAGGTATTTCAGAAACCATACTGCCGATGAATAGATAAGCCGTAAAATCAAGTCTAATTTATTGCGTACTATGATCCCTTTACGGCGGGTATGTTCAATAAAATCCGGTAGTAATTCCGTGTTGTGATAACATACGGAAACAATGATTTCATTGTTGGTAATGATGCCAATGGGGACGGTGCTGAATGGGATACCGTTCTGATTACTTTGTACGGGTATACGAAGAATAGTCAATAACCAATTCCCCTCCGTATCTGTACGAGGACGTTCGTCGGTATCGGCTATATCATTTAAAAAAGATTCCGGGACTTGTAATTCCTGAGTCAGAAACTCAAAATCATTTGCATCGGGGCATACTACGTTCACCCAGCTATTGGGTAGCCATTGTGATTTTTCCACAAAGCCAGCCTCACAATAAAGATATTTTCTCATCTTATTGCCTCCTTTCGTTTGTTTTTAATCCGAACAGAGGCATCATGACGCTTGTATGGCTCTGTTCGCTTTTAGTTAATACTGTTGTACGTTCGCGGGTTTGAATCGTCCATATTTATATTCTTAATATTTTTAAAAGCGGAGCAAAAGTACGGAATATTTCTTATAAGAGTGCACCTTATTCTCCTTTTTTGTGATTAAAATAATCTTTTTCGTACCTTTGCACCCGAATTAAAGAAAGCCAATTAATTAATTTTAAATATTATGAGTAAGAAAGCCCTTTTAATGATCCTTGATGGTTGGGGAATAGGCGACCACGGAAAAGATGACGTAATTTTTAATACTCCCACTCCTTATTGGGATTATTTGCTAAAAACGTATCCTCATTCTCAGCTTCAGGCAAGTGGTGAGAACGTGGGTTTGCCCGATGGACAGATGGGTAACTCAGAAGTAGGACACCTTAATATTGGTGCCGGACGGGTGGTTTACCAGGATTTGGTAAAAATCAATCTGGCATGTCGTGATAACAGCATCATGAAGAACCCCGAAATTGTTTCTGCTTTTACTTATGCTAAAGAAAACGGAAAGAATATTCATTTCATGGGATTGACTTCTGATGGTGGTGTACACAGTTCATTGGATCATCTGTATAAGCTTTGTGATATATCCAAAGAATATGGTGTTGAGAATACATACATTCATTGTTTCATGGATGGCCGTGATACAGATCCGAAGAGCGGTAAAGGATTTATTGAACAGTTGGAAGCGCATTGTGCAAAATCAGCCGGTAAGATTGCTTCTATCATTGGTCGCTATTATGCAATGGATCGCGATAAACGTTGGGAACGTGTGAAAGAAGCATATGATTTGCTGGTAAACGGTATTGGTGCAAAAGCTACAGATATGGTTCAGGCAATGCAGCAATCTTATGATGAAGGTATTACTGACGAATTTATAAAGCCGATTGTTAATGCGAATGTGGATGGTACAATTAAAGAAGGCGATGTTGTTATCTTCTTTAATTATCGTAATGACCGCGCGAAAGAGCTGACTGTAGTACTGACTCAGCAGGATATGCCGGAAGCAGGTATGCATACTATTCCGGGGTTGCAGTATTATTGTATGACTCCATATGACGCTTCTTTTAAAGGTGTTCATATCTTGTTCGATAAAGAAAATGTAATGAATACCTTGGGTGAATATCTGGCTGCCAAAGGTTTGCAACAGCTTCATATTGCCGAAACAGAGAAATATGCACATGTAACATTCTTCTTTAACGGTGGACGTGAGACTCCATATAATAATGAAGACCGTATCTTGGTTCCGTCTCCCAAAGTGGCTACTTATGACTTGAAGCCGGAGATGAGTGCTTACGAAGTGAAAGATAAACTGGTGGCCGCCATCAACGAGAATAAATATGATTTTATCGTTGTGAACTATGCCAATGGTGATATGGTAGGCCATACCGGTATTTATGATGCAATTGAGAAAGCGGTTGTTGCTGTAGATGCTTGTGTAAAAGAAACAATTGAAGCAGCTAAGGCGCAGGGCTATGAAGCTATCATTATTGCTGATCATGGTAATGCCGATCACGCTTTGAATGAAGATGGTACTCCGAATACAGCACACTCTTTGAACCCGGTTCCTTGTGTGTATGTTACAGAAAATAAGGATGCTAAAGTAGAGAATGGCCGTCTTGCTGATGTTGCTCCTACAATCCTGAAGATTATGGGACTTGAAGCACCGGCAGAGATGAATGGTAACGTACTGATTAAGTAATATATAATTTATGATAGAGACGCACTGCATGCGTCTTGTAGCTTTGCAAACACGAATGAAATGTTTATAAGGGTACAAGGTGTATTCAATGCGTCTCTGTTTTTTAATAGATTGAGTGGATGATTCAAGTAGGAGATGTTGTAGTAAGTTTAGATGTGTTTCGCGAAAAATTCATTTGCAACCTAAAGGCTTGTAAAGGCGAATGTTGCATCGAAGGAGATGCGGGTGCTCCGGTAGAACTCGATGAGATAGCAAAGCTGGAAGAGGTACTTCCTGTGATTTGGGAGGAGCTTTCTCCGGAGGCTCGTGCCATTATTGACAAACAAGGGGTGGTGTATACTGACCAAGAGGGAGATATTGTGACTTCTATTGTAAACAATAAGGATTGTGTGTTTACTTGTTACGATGAAAAAGGTTATTGTTATTGTGCCATTGAAAAAGCTTACCGCGAAGGGAAAGTGAATTTCTACAAACCTGTGTCTTGTCATCTGTATCCTATTCGTGTAGGCGACTATGGTCCTTATAAAGCTGTTAATTACAACCGTTGGGATATTTGTAAGGCAGCCGTGTTGTTGGGGAAGAAAGAAGATGTACCCGTATATAAATTTCTGAAAGAACCACTTATTCGTAAATTCGGAGAAGAGTGGTACCGGGAGTTGGAAGTTACTGCCGAAGAATTAAAGAAACAACATTTTATTTGATTGGAACAAGGCGGTATTCCAGCCTTTCTTCTTAAAAAGAAAAGCGCCGGTACAGAGGATTTTCCTTTGTTTCCCGGCGCTTCTTCGTTGTAAGATGTGAGGTTGGTAAATAATTACGTATTATGCATCGATATTTGCATACGTTGCATTCTCTTCAATGAATTCGCGGCGCGGTCCTACATCTTCACCCATTAACATGGAGAAAATGAAATCAGCTTCTGCTGCGTTTTCAATATTTACTTGTTTTAGCATGCGGTTCTCCGGATCCATCGTTGTTTCCCACAACTGCTGGGCGTTCATTTCACCCAAACCTTTATAACGTTGTGTATGAACAGCATTTTCAGAACCACCACCGTAGGTGTCAATAAATGCCTGGCGTTGCGCATCCGTCCAGCAATATTCTTCTACTTTACCTTTTTTACACAAGTAAAGTGGAGGTGTAGCAATATACAGATAGCCATTCTGAATGATCTGCGGCATATAGCGGAAGAAGAAGGTCATGATCAGTGTGTCGATGTGAGAACCATCGACGTCGGCATCGGTCATGATAATAATCTTATGATAACGCAACTTATCGATATTGGCTGCTTTGCTGTCTTCTTCTGTACCGATGGTAACGCCTAACGCTGTATATATGTTACGGATCTCTTCGCTTTCAAGTGCTTTGTGATACATGGCTTTCTCTACATTCAAAATCTTACCACGTAATGGTAAGATGGCCTGAAATGCACGGTTACGACCTTGTTTTGCCGTACCACCGGCTGAGTCTCCCTCGACGAGGAATAGTTCGCATTTTTGCGGATCCTTATCTGAACAGTCGGCAAGTTTACCCGGAAGTCCACCACCGGACATTGGAGATTTGCGTTGCACCATTTCACGTGCTTTACGGGCAGCGTGACGAGCTGTTGCAGCAAGTACCACCTTATCAACAATCAGTTTGGCTTCTTTAGGATGCTCTTCCAGATAGTAAGCCAATGCTTCACCTACTGCCTGATCTACGGCTCCCATTACTTCGTTGTTGCCTAACTTCGTTTTAGTTTGTCCTTCAAACTGAGGTTCGGCTACTTTGACTGAGATAACGGCAGTCAGGCCTTCGCGGAAGTCATCACCGGAGATTTCTACCTTTACCTTTTCCAGCATTTTGCTGTCTTCGGCATATTTCTTTAGAGTACGTGTAAGTGCACGGCGGAAACCGGCCAGATGCGTACCGCCTTCTATGGTATTAATGTTATTTACATAAGAGTGAACGTTCTCCGAGAATCCGGTATTATACATGATAGCCAATTCAATGGGGATACCTTGTTTTTCTGTGTTCAGGTAGATTACATCATTGATCAGGTGATCACGTGAGGATTCCAGATAACGAACAAATTCCTTCAAACCCTCTTCTGAGTAGAATATTTCTTGTTTGAATTTGCCTTCATCATTAACTACACGACGATCTGTTAACGTGATTTTAATTCCTGCATTTAAGTAAGCAAGTTCACGCATACGTCCAGCCAGAATCTCATACTTATAGACTGTTTCGGTGAAGATTGTATTGTCCGGCCAGAACTGTTGCCTTGTTCCGGTATGTTCGGATTCGCCTACTTCCTTTACAGGATAAAGTGGCTTTCCTATTTCATATTCCTGCTGATAGATTTTACCATTACGGTAAACCTGACTGATCATGTGGGTAGACAGTGCATTTACACAAGACATACCTACACCGTGCAGACCACCTGAAACTTTATAGGAACCTTTATCAAACTTTCCTCCTGCATGAAGTACCGTCATAGCTACTTCTAATGCAGATTTTTGTTCTTTCTCGTGGAAGTCTACAGGAATACCACGTCCATTGTCCTGTACAGTAATTGAATTATCTTCGTTGATTGTGACTTCAATGTGGTCGCAATAACCTGCTAACGCTTCGTCGATAGAGTTATCAACGATTTCATATACCAAGTGATGAAGTCCCTTTACACTGATGTCGCCGATGTACATCGCGGGGCGCTTGCGTACAGCTTCCAGACCTTCTAAGACCTGAATACTGTCGGCTGAATACGATCCGTTGTCCTGGGGAACTTGGGAGAATAAGTCTTCGCTCATAATTGCCTTTCTAAGTTATAATAACAGAGCAAAAATAGCAAAAAAAAATGGATTGAGGAAGAATAAAGGGTGAAAAAACACGAATACTGGTAAGTAGTGGAAAAGAAGAAGATACTACCTGAATAAATAGATCCTAACGCACAAAAGACCGAACTAAAAAGTTCAGTCTCAGTGTTGTATGAAGTAGTGCTAATTTCTTATATTAAGCAAGCTTATTAATGTAGATAGCCAATTTTGACTTCAAGTTGCTGGCTTTGTTCTTGTGAATAATATTCACTTTAGCCAACTTATCAAGCATCTTGGTGATACCTGGATACATAGCAGCTGCTTCTGCTTTGTCAGTAGTCGAACGAAGTTTTCTAACAGCATTTCTCATGGTTTTGCCATAATATCTGTTATGAAGTCTTCTTGTTTCTTCTTGTCTGATTCTCTTTAGTGATGATTTGTGATTTGCCATCTCGACTAATCTGTTTTAATTCGTTTATTTTTTTAATTGTAGCCCGTGGGGGAGTCGAACCCCCCTTTCAAGAATGAAAATCTTGCGTCCTAACCGATAGACGAACGGGCCATCATTTCTTTGAAGCGTTTCCGTTTCTTTTGCTTTTCGAGTGTTTGTTTCTCGATTGCGGATGCAAAGGTAGATACTTTTTTTGAATTAGCAAATGTTTCGCAAGATTTTTTTTATAAAAAGTTACCCTATTCCTTATGTTATACCTGGCTTTCTTCTGATTATCAGTGAAATAATGTAGCAAAAAAAATGTCACATAGAAACTCTTTTTTTTAGGTAGTAGGAGAAGAGTTACTAACATTCCGCTTTTTTTTGTAGTTTTGTATTGGATTAGAATTAGAAGAGAAATGTTACAAAAAACGGTTGGGATAGTTCTTCATACGCTGAAATATAACGATACATCTAATATCGTTGAGATGTATACTGAGCTGTTGGGACGTGCCTCTTTTTTAGTTTCGGTACCACGTTCGAGAAAAGCGGCAGTAAAGTCCGTATTGTTTCAACCACTTTCTTTGATAGAGTTTGAGGCAGATTACCGCCCCAATGCTACTCTTTATAAGATAAAAGAGGCAAAATCCTTTTTTCCTTTCTCTTCAATTCCTTACGATCCATATAAGTCAGCTATCGCTCTTTTTCTGGCGGAATTTCTTTACCGTGCCATTCGTGAGGAAGCGGAAAACCGTCCGTTGTTTGCTTATCTGATTCACTCCATTACCTGGCTGGATGAATGCCGGGAGAGTTTTGCCAATTTCCATTTGGTGTTTTTAATGCGTCTTTCCCGCTTTTTGGGGTTATATCCCAATCTGGAGGATTATCATGAAGGGGATTATTTTGATATGTTGAATGCTTGTTTTACTTCGCTTCGTCCGCAGTTGCATTCGTCGTATATTGGTCCGCAGGAGGCATTTCGTCTTATTGGTTTGATGCGAATGAATTATGATACGATGCATATTTTCGGTATGAACCGTACAGAACGGGCACGTTGCCTCACCATTATTAATGAGTATTATCGGTTGCACTTACCCGATTTTCCGCTATTGAAATCTTTAGATGTGCTGAAAGAGTTATTCGACTAGTTGCTTCGTCTCTATGCCCTCTGCGGTGAGCTGATTTATTATTAATCAGTTTTACGCTAAATGTTGTCTGCCATTACCATCTATTTATCTCTCCGGTATCGATAAAGCCCTATCTCGTAGAGTGACGTAGGAAGCCTCGGTGTGTAGCGTTGTTTTACATGTACATGTAAAGCAGTACGACATGTGCATGTGGTGCAGTACGACATGTACATGTGGTACAGTGAGACATGTACATGTAAAACAAGACTGCTCACTGGGGAAAGGAACGTTCCTTTCTGAGAAAGACAAAGTACAACACCGGATAACGGTGGCGATGCCGTTTAGGGGCACTTCCGCTACCGAAAAGATAGGGCCATAATCTTTGTTCTTATATGGATATGAATCTATTTCACCACAGAGTAACACGGAGTTCCACAGAGTTTAAATCTTTATTGAAACGCAGAATTAACGCAGATTTTCGCAAAGGGAAACTAAAAATGTATGATAAAGAACTACAGTCTTTTAATCTGCGTTTGTCTGTGTTAATCCGCGTTTTATCAGATAAATAGTACTCTGTGGAACTCTGTGCTACTCTGTGGTGAACTGATTCGCATAAGTAGGGATTTTTAAGGCGCCGTGGTACGGATACTTATTTCTACTTCCCCTTTTTCATTGGGGTGTACAATCACAGGGATAAAACAAAATCCAGGGACAGGGTTGAAAATACGTCCGTTCTCATCTGTTGGAGCGATGGTTAGCGTTTGCGGGCTATTGAGTAGTAAGACTCCTCCTTCCTTATTTACTTGAACGGAATGTTCGGTTATTCTTTCTTTTTCCTGTGGCGCGGCAATGATGGGCAACGTTAGTTGTACGCCGGCTTTTCTTAGTGATTCCGGGATAGAGCAGTGAATGCCGATCTCTTTCTCCTGGAAGATATAATCAATCTCCACAACTTCTTTTCCGACAGAAGAAAATTGCTGTTTGCTATCTACCAGATGCGTTACAATATGAAACTGATGGGTATTTCCCTTTTTCTGATAAGTTATTTTTGTGTCCAGATCGTCGAGGTTACTATACATCGTTCCATTTTCAATTAATTCTATACGAGGGCTGCCGGACATACGGTGTGGCTGTGTATAGGCCTGCATATTGGGGGCTTCAATCAGCGTGTAGAGATTCATGGTGGCAGCAAATACCGGACCGATCTGTTTGTTCCATAACATAGAAAGAACTCCTCCCATCGGATGTGTCCCTTTCACTTTGTACTCCGAATCGAATCCGGTGACGGTAGCCCGCCATTCGCCTTCACTCACCAGCCAGGTATTGATATCCTCAAAACGTTTCGCTCCATAAGCCTTATCTCGTGGGAGTGGAACGGGGGCCGGAGTAACTACCGGTTGGTTGAGAAAAGAAGCCAGTGCTTTGGCATGTCCGAAGGTATGATGAATGCAGGCTTCTACACCGCAGTCGTGATAATTCATACCTCCATGTAATAGTCCGTTGTGGGTTGCTTTTTTCAGTAAGGTGATATTGCGGTGGATGGCTTCTGCATATTCCGGATGTCGGTCGGCAAGTGTATAGTATCCTCCCATGAAACCGTCACTGGTACGTCCTCCCCAATAGGTCCATTTAAAGCTGCGTGTTCCCCAACTGTTGTCCCATGCTCCGTCGGGGAGCATAAATTCAAGATGGGTATCCATTGATTTTTCCAGGAGTGCCATTAGCTCCTTATCATCTGCCATACGGGCATAGTAAACCATATTGGGAAGTGATTCTTCTACATTATATAGAAGGTCTACCGGGAGGCAACCATTGCGTGTTTTTTTCTTTATTTCGGGACCTTCACCGAAAAGGAAATATTCATTGGTGGTGAAGAAGGCTTTTAAGTCTCCGGCCGTTTCGCGGGCACGGGCGATGAAGTCCTGCCGGTTGAATTCTGTGCCAATAGCAAAGAGGGCATAGATTGCCGAAGCGGAGTAGTTTACATTCATATTGCGCATTCCTTCACGGCGACGGCTGTAGATGAATTTATCACCATAGATAAATTCTCCGGCCTGCAAGAGTTGTTCACGCCAGGCATTACGGGTCGAGTCGTCCAGTAAATGGCCGTGATGATGTAAGGCCTCATAAAGAGCGATGGCAGCAAATACGGTTGTTCCGTTCCAATCCGACACGTTCACATCATTCATCCATGAACCATCCGGTTGATGAACATTGCCCATCCAGTGCATCAGGTTTTTGGCTGCTGTTACATATTTCTCATTACACGTTTTCTCGGCAATATACATTAAAGGTAGCACAGCATCACCACAACGCCCGTGTACACGGGCACAGGCCGGACAAAGAAGCCCTCCGTTCAATGAGGCATTTTTGTGGCTGACTTGATAGGTAAGGAGTGTTTCCACCCATTCGGCAAGTAGCTCATCGGCTTCGGCTTGTATAGAGCTGTCTTTGTATCCGGCACGTACACCGATAGCCGAAATTTTATCTCCCGGATTTACGCTGAACGGACCTGTGTAGAGGAACCAGTGGTGTTCGTTCAATCCGCGTCCGTTTATCTGGTAAGCAATGGAAGCTCCTTCGGTACTGCAAGTCAGCGTAGCCGTTCCGTTTTCTATCTTTACTTCAGGGCGGGTTACTACAGGCTGTACCCCTCCCGGGCGAAACATTTCAATGAGTTCCGGTTCGGTGTATTTCCACATCTTATTATAAGTGGATATCCAACGGTCAAATTCATCACTCAGTTCCTTTATCTTTTTCTTATATTTAGGGTCATCCGCCAGATTGTTCAGTTCATGCGGATCAGCTTGTACGTCATAGAATTCTATTTCGGGACGGGGATATTTGAACCATTTCTCCTGATCGGCATTTAGTTTTCCGGCTTCATGGAGCTCTGCCATGCGGGCCATCATAGGCATGGCGGCACGGGAGATGATGGGTAGATAGTCGGGTTGTTCAGTACGATAGTTACGTATATAGCGATAGCGCTCATCACGTACACAACCTTGTTTTTCATAGAAAGTGTCAAGGCGGTCGCGCGCACCATAGACATACTTACGCGATTTCTGCTTGTATTGACCTAAAAAAGGGCGGCCATGCATATATTCGGGTACAGGTAGTCCGGCCAGTGAAAGGATTGTTGCAGGGATATCAACAAACATATGCAATCCCCGGTCCACCGTTCCCGCTTTGTATCCGTCGGGGAAACGTATCATAAACGGCACAAGTGCTCCTGATTCGTACAGTTCTCTTTTTTGCCTGGGCATTGGACCTCCGTTGTCTGAGTACCATATAATAATTGTATTGTCCAGTTTTCCGGATGCCTTAAGCTCATCCACCAGTATCTGAAACTGACGGTCCATTTCGGTGATATTACTATAAAGAATAGCCATATCTTTGCGTACAACAGGGTCGTCCGGATAATAGGGAGGAAGAATGATATCTTCCGGCTGGACACTCAAGGGCTGGTCTGCACGTTTCATTACCTGAAACTCATGCGTCACATTGAGATTGAAGATGGAGAAGAAGGGCATCCCTTCGGGAGCATGTTTCCAATGTGCCCGATCTCCTTGTTCATCCCAGGCAGTTAGAGGAGCGGCAAACTGGTAATCTGTTTTTGAGTTATTAGTGCAGAAGTAACCTGCGGCACGCATCTGTTCCGTATAGCATTTGATACCTGCCGGAAGTACTACGTCGTATGGATGTATGCCGGCTGGTTTCGATTTGTTTTGTGCTGTACGCATATTGTTGGCACCAATGGAGGTTGGATACATCCCGGTGATAAGTGCTGCACGACTTGGAGAAGAGACTCCGATCGTGGTGTACATACCCGTGTAGCGTATACTCTCGCGGGAGAAATTATCCAGGTTGGGGGTAACGGCTACGGCGTCGCCATAACATCCCAGGTAAGGACTGATATCTTCGCAAACGATGCAGAGAATGTTTGGCTGTTCGGGCTGTTTTTGCCCGGTAGCGTTACTATGTGCCAGCGGTAAGATGAGGCCCGGCAGGGCTGATAATAACTTGTATTTCATAATTGTCAGGGATAAAAATCTGTTTCAGCTTTCCCCTTTGACCGCAGATTATACAAATCCGGAACAAAAGATAATCACACTAATTGTTATGGACTTAAGAGTTTATAGTTTGTATAAAGGTTCATACAACCTGCGGTCTGGGGTTTTATCAATATTTCGGATTCTGGGTCACGATACCCTTCGTCTCCCGTATTTCGTAAGTTGGTATCGGATATAGTTCATGTTTGCCCGCTTCAAAACGATTTCCTGCCGCCCAGGTATAGGCTTTCAGTGTACCGTCAGCTACAGCTGCTTTGAACTTCACTGCAAAATCGGCAATCGTACTACCCAATAAATTCCATCGGATAAGATCAAATCTGCGAAAACCTTCAAAGCAAAGTTCGCGTGCACGTTCCATATATAGATAATCACGAACGGTTTGCTGTGTGGGAAAGTCTGCTTTTGTGAAGTCCAGTTCTGCATTCGGAGTTGTAGGATCGGCTTCATAAGCCCGACGACGTACCTGATTCAAACATTCAATAGCCAGATCGTCCAGTTGCCCGTCGTATTCATTTACAGCTTCAGCATACATCAGCAGTATGTCAGAGTAGCGTAACAGGATGAAGTTTACATCTGTATTTTCGAGGTCTTTTGGAGAACCTGCTACCCAGTTGCGACGCCATTTGCCTGGTGCCCAGTTATAACTCTCGTTGAGGGGAACTGCGATTACTTTATCATTCTTGTCTATTTTAAATGTAGCAATAGCGGTTGAGAGGCGTGGATCATCTTCATCAAAGTAATTATAGAAGATGTGAGTGGTTTTGATAAATGAATTTCCCAACCCATAAGAAGAGTTTCTGTCAATCTCAGGTGAGTTGTATGAACCGATTTTACCGGTATGTTCCGTACCTCCTGTCGGGTTATAGAACTGTACTTCGTACATCACCTCTTTGGGTTCCAGTTTATACTCACATACATTGCGGAATACCCGTTCATAACTTGGATTTAGTGAGTGGTGATGCGAAGTGATCAGTTCGCTGCAAACTTCTTTGGCCCGTTTGTAATACTCTTTGTAATTGTCCGGGCGTTTCATCTTTCCATCCTGGTGCAAGGAGTATCCGGCACGAAAGAGATAAGCACGTGCCAGTAATCCCATAGCCGCTCCTTTGGAAGGACGCCCCGTATAAGAAACTTCGTCATGCCAGGGTAGGTCGGCAACAGCAGCTGTCATATCCTCTATAATCTGGTCATATACCTTTTCACGATCAGTGCGGGGGATCAGGAAGTTTTCGCTCTTTTTGGATGAGGTTAGTTTCATCGGTACATCGCCCCACATGCGTACAAGGTCAAAGTAACAAAGTCCACGCAGAAGGCGAGCCTCAGCAATCAGGCGTTTGAAAGTAGCTTTACTTGCTTCATCCGGTAATTCCACTTTATCTTTATTGTCCATGATACGGTTCACACGGTCAATACCTGTATAATAAAGCCCCCATGATTCTTCCAGCCAGGTATGTGCGGCATAGATATTATAGTGGCCTATATCCCGTGCAGCTTGTCCTGTACCCGAACCCTTGATATGGCTCAGGTCGGTATCGCAATCGTTGACGAGCATAAAATGTCCGTAAGTCATCTTTTCACTCAGCACTTCATAAGCTCCGTTTACGGCAAGTTCTAATTCGGTGTTATTGGTATAAAAGTCAGCTTCGTCAATGAAATCATATTTCTTTTCTGAAAGGAAATCTTCGCAAGAAGTGAATATGCCCATACCCAAAACAATAAGTGGCAGGGTTACTATATGCTTGATCGTTGTTGTTCTCATAATACTTGTTCTTTTTTTAAAGTTTAGAAAGCGATGTTTGCACCAAATACGAAGGAGATAGAAGAAGGATAAGCTCCCCAATCGATTCCCGGAGTCAGACCATTGTTAGGGTATGTGTTTACTTCAGGGTCATAGCCGGAGTATTTCGTGAATGTATGAAGATTGTATCCGGTAGCATAGAAACGTACTGTTGACAGTTTGATTTTCTTTGTCAGTTCACGTGGGAGGGTGTATCCCAATGAGATATTGTTAATCTTCAGGAACGAGCCGTCTTCTACATAACCGGAGTGGAAATAAAGGTCAGAACTTCCTTCAATGGATACGTAGTTTCTGTTTCTGTTCACTTCTGCCAGTTGTACCGGATCGTTGAAGATATATTCACCTTTGGCATTCATTACGGTGAAACGGCTCAGGGCTTCGTCTTTCAGTGTGTTGCGCCACTGGTTATTGAACTTTGTATAATACATCTTATTAGCACTGTATACCTTGTTTCCTATGGAGAAATTCAAGAAGATACTCAGGTCAAAGCCTTTCCAGGTCAATGTATTGGTCATGCCACCATAGAGTTTGGGATTGGCATTCCCGATAACTTCACGATCTTTATCGGTGATTTCTCCGTTTTTATCTATATCTTCAAACTTCCAATAACCGGGTTTGGGATAACGGCTTTTATCATAGGGTATACCTTCTTTTAATATATATTTTTGTTGATTGGCATCGTATGTAAAGTCATCCATCGTATAAATTCCTTTCAGACGATAGCCATACATCTGTCCCAACGACTGTCCCACCCGGATCATGTAGTCACTCTTATTGAACTCAGAGGTTTGTGCCCATCCTGATACGATTTCCATATAGTCGGACATGTACAGCTCTTTCACCTTGTTTTTGTTGTGTGCAAGGTTGATGTTGGTAGTCCAGGTAAAGTCCCGGGTATGGATGTTATGCGACGTAATAGATACTTCTACACCTTTGTTATTGGTTTTTCCTGCATTGATCATCATGTTTTTAAAACCGGATAATTGAGGAATAGGAGCGTCCAGTAGCAAACCTTTGGTTTCTACGTTGTAGATATCTACAGTCAGTTGTAGGCGTTGATCGAAGAATCCCATATCCAGTCCAAGGTTGGCAGTAATATTGGTTTCCCATTTCAGGTCGGGGTTGTATAGCTGTTTGCTTACAAAGCCACTTTGAGTGCCTGTCCCATAGGGGATCCATACCGAACCTATTTTTGAAAGTGAAAGGTAGTTGTCGATATGATTGTTACCGGCAGCACCGTAGCTGAGTCTTACCTTCAGATTAGAAAATACATTCCAGCGTTTAATAAATTCCTCTTCGGAAGCTCGCCATGCAAAAGAGGCAGAAGGGAAATAGCCCCATTTGTTGTTTGCTCCGAATTTAGACGAACCATCTGCGCGGATGGAAGCTGCGAAAAGATACCTTTGTTTTAGGTTATAGTTGGCACGAAAGAAATAAGACAGCATACGTTCTTCCTGGTTGATCGTCTGTACAATATCGGGTGAAGCCCCTAACGACATATCATTCAGACCGAAGTTCTTGTCGGGGAAATTAGTTGCTCCCGTCTTTAAGTATTTTGATTTGAAAGAGATGAACTCCTGTCCACCTACCAGATCGAGTTGATGATTGATGTTAAATGATTTATTATAGGTCAACACGTTATTATACATGAAACTCTCTTCGTCCGTTGATTTTTTCCATCCGAAAGGAGCACCGGCATTCTTTGCCTGTTTTGAACGTTCCGAATAAAATACATCTTCGTTGCGCATCCGCTTACGGATACCAACCGTTCCGCGATAGGACCATTCTTTATTGAATTTGATTTCAGCATCTCCATTGATATTCAGGATGCGGTTTCGTTTTTCTATAGATTCGCTTTCGATAGAAGCAATCGGGCTTTGCATGGGGCTTGCACCTTCGAGTAGCAATACCGGATCGTCATCATTGATAAGTAAGTCGTTGTCACTGCCGTTTTTACCGATAGTAGGGCGGTATTGTATCACATGTTGCATGCGGCTGAATGCTCCGCCTTCCTGGAGACTTCCCAATCCCTCTGTTGTTTCGTCGATATAACTTGCATTGGCCGATAGGTTAAGCCATTCGGATGCTACCTGGTTGATCTTCATACGGAAGTTATCGCGCTTTAGTCCACTACCATACCAAATACCTTTGTCGTCATTACGTGTATAAGAGAAGAGATACTTTGAGGTCTTACTACCTCCACTGATTGTGAATTTATGTTGTTGGCTGATAGCAGAGTGGTTTTCAAAAACCTCTTTCTGCCAGTCGATACCGGATCGGTTTCCATATAACTGGTTGTATTCATCGAAATTTCCATAAGTTGGAATGATCACATCGCGCATTTTATCCGGCTGATCGATGTAACGTTCGTAGTCTAATTTTACGAAATCCTCTACATCCAGGAGGTCGTACTTCTTATTTACTTTTTTGAATCCTATATACATGTCGTAACTGATACTCAATTTGTCCTGTTTACCGCCTTTCGTTGTTACCAGAACCACACCATTTGCTCCCCTTGCTCCATAAATGGCTGTCGACGAAGCATCTTTCAGGATGTCAATTGACTCAATATCATTAGCTTCTATACCTTTCAATCCGTCTTCCGAGGGGAAACCGTCAATAATATAAAGAGGTTCATTGCTTTGTGTAATCGATGTACCTCCACGTACCTTTATAGATACATCAGCATCAGGTGAACCTTGTGAACGGATTACCTGTACACCGGCCACTTTACCACTTAATGCCTGGGTTACGTCTGAAATAGGTACAGCTGCCAGCTCACTGGCTTTTACTGAAGACACAGAACCTGTCAGATCTTTCCGCTTCACAGTAGCATATCCGATTTTTACGACTTCTTCCAGCTCGACAGCAGATGATTCAAGGGTGACATTAATTCTTCGTTGATTTTTCACGGCCACTTCTTTGGAGTCAAGGCCTATAAAAGAGAATACTAACACGGCTTGACCGGGATTAGTAACGGTAAGTTTGTAGTTGCCCTCCACATCGGTCGTGGTTCCTACTGTTGTTCCTTTAATAAGGATATTTGCACCGGGTAAACCTTCCTGATCGGCATCGACCACCTGACCAGTAATTTCGATACTTCCTTGTGCGTATACCTGTAGAGTGAAACAGGTACATAATACAAGAAAGATGTAGCGTAATACATTTTTCATACGTGTTTGAATATAAGATTAATACTTAGGTTTTAGTGTTTGCAATGTAATCTTTTATTTCTTTTTGCGCTTTCAGCCTTGTTGTTGTTATTTTTAGTTTTGATTTTTGGATTTTAATCTTGTGTAAATTAAATATAAATTTGTTGAATATTATAAAAGAAGTCCCGGAAAGAGAGCAATATTCTCTTTCCGGGACTTCTTTAAAAAACTGGTATTTATTTCGGTTTTCTCGTAGAGAATTCCTCTGTATATTGAAGGATTAACCGAGTAATTCTTTCACTTTGGCAGATATAGCGCGGCCTTCTGCCAATCCGGCAAGTTTTTTGGAGGCAACTCCCATTACTTTACCCATATCTTTACCGCTTGTAGCACCTGTTTCTGCAATGATTTCTTTTAGCGCTGACTCCAGTTCTTCCGAGGTCATCTGTTTAGGTAGATAAGCTTCCATAACCTTTACTTGTGCCAATTCACCGTCTGCCAGGTCCTGACGTCCTTGTCCGATGTAAATTTCTGCAGAGTCTTTTCCCTGTTTTACCAGTTTCTGGATGATCTTTAAAGCAGCATCATCTGTCAGAATATCATTTGCTCCCGGAGCTGTTTTGGCTTCCAGAAAGAATTTCTTTACATTTCTCAGTGTTTCAAGGGCTACTTTATCTTTAGCCTTCATTGCGTTTTTAATGTCTTCGCTGACCCTTTCGAATAAATCCATAATTATATTTACAATTTAGCGATTTACAATTTACAATTAAAAAAAACTTTTATTTCTTTAATTTTCAACTCTCAACTCAAAAAGTGATTAGTCCGCTTTCGTCCACGGCTTCTTCCGTTGCGATCTCTTCTTCCAAAGCTGCTTTTGCTCTAATTTTGCCAAGAGTGGTTTTATCACGCTGGTAGGTTGGTGAATCTTCTACCATTGCAATGATATCGTCATTATCCAGATCTTCAGCACTGAAAATGTAGATATGACGGCGTTTACGAATATTTTTACTTCCAATGCTGCTGGCACTTTCGCCATATGCTTTGCGAATACGCTCTTTGTTTTTCTCCTTCTCTTCTTCCAGTTGGAGTTGGCGTTCTTCTTCTTCCTGGCTGCGTTTCTCGAGCACACTGTCCATACCTGGCACGTCTTCTACACCAAATCCGGTAGCAAGCACGGTTATTTTTACTTTCTTATCCAGTGAATTGTCCATAGCCACACCCCAGATAACTTCTACGCCTTCACGGAATTTGCTCATGAACTCGTGAATTTCGTTCATTTCTTCCATCATCAGTTCTGAGTTAGGACAGAAAGAAACATTCAGCATGACCTTCTTTGCGTTGAATATATCGTTGTTGTTCAGTAGCGGTGAGTGCAAGGCATCATCGATGGCCTTTGTCACACGATTTTCACCCTCTCCGAAACCGGTACTCATAATGGCTACGCCACCGTCTTTCAAGATCGTTTTTACATCTGCAAAGTCCAGATTTACCGTACCGCGCATGGTGATAATTTCAGCTATACTTTTGGCTGCGATAGAAAGTGTGTCATCCGCTTTTCCAAACGCATTCATAAAAGTAAGGTCTGAATAGATTTCTCTCAGGCGTTCATTGTTGATAACTAACAGAGCATCTACATGCTGGGCGATACGCTCTACGCCATCCAATGCCTGGATGATTTTCTTTTCTCCTTCGAAGATGAAAGGGATAGTTACGATACCTACAGTCAGGATATCCATCTCCTTGGCGATACGGGCTATAACAGGAGCAGCACCGGTTCCTGTTCCCCCTCCCATTCCGGCAGTGATAAATACCATTTTGGTACCATCATTCAGTAGGGTCTTGATGTCTTCGATACTTTCTTCGGCTGCATCACGTGCCCGGTCGGGGCGGTTACCGGCTCCCAGACCTTCCGTAATGTTACGACCTAATTGTAGTTTCACCGGCACGGGTGATTCTGCCAATGCCTGATTATCTGTATTACAGAGAACGAATGTTACGTCATGTATACCCTCCCTGTACATGTGGTTTACGGCGTTACCGCCACCACCGCCTACACCAATTACTTTGATGATCTTTGGCGAATCTGTCGGGAAATCGAATTGTACTATCTCGTCCGTCATGATATTTATTATTTATTCCCTATGGTCATGACCATTATCTGATATTGACACTAAGGTACGTTTTCTATTTACAATTTACTATTATTTCATATCGTCATCCGAAAAGATCTCGTTAGAAATCTTGTTGAAAGTCTTTTCAAACCAACTGGGACCCTCTTTTTTCTTCTTTCGTGCCTCTTCCTTCTTACGTTTTTCTTCTTCTTTACGGCGTCTGTCTTCGTCCCGGCGTCGTTTATCTTCTTCATCTTTCTTCTTCTTTGCTTCGCGGGCGGCAGCTTCCTGTTCTTTCAGTGCTTCATCTTCTTCGAACATATTGACCGGTTCGGTTATGACAGGTTGCGAATGAGTTACAGGACGTGTTTCTATCAGACAACAGTTCTCTTTTCCTTCAAACAGCAAACCGAACAATGTGTTTTGAGTGCCGTCTTTCTTTATGAGATCACTATCTGTCTGTATCGTATTACGGATACTCCTGGCAGTCCGTATCTTTTCAATTTTACTCCTTTTGCGAAGCATGGTGTCCAGATTTTTTAGATTAGCGGCTCCACCGGTGATGATAATACCGGACAATAATTTGTCATCGTAGCCTGATAACTGGATTTGATTCCATACATTGGTGATGATTTCTTCTGCTCGCGCTTCGATAATGTTGTTTAATGCTTGTAACTCAACTGTACGGCTTCCATCTTCGAGTTGGCAAGTAGCGGCTTCTTCACTTTCTTCTTCCTCGTACATTACATTCCCGAAAGTTATTTTCAGGCGTTCAGCTTCTTCCTCTTCCATCTGCATGGAGGTGATGTCGCGCGTAATGCTGTTTCCACCTAACGGCAAAACAGTGAGGAAACGAAGAATATTATTTTTATAAACAGAGATCGTAGTGGTGTCAGCTCCGAAGTCGATAAGCGCACAGCCCGAACGGCGTTCACTTTCGCTTAGTACGGCATTGGCAGTTACTAATGGAGAGATAAGCAGGTCGGCTATCTCTATTTTAGCCTGTTCGAAACAGCGTTCCAGATTTTTTTTGATCGAAGCCCGTGCTACGATATTCAGGAAACGTCCTTCGATATGGCTACCGGCCACTCCTACAGGATCTGCTTGCAGGTTGTTGCCGATCTTATATTCCTGTGGGGCAACATCCAATATATCCATGTCTACCAACGGAATTTCCAGATTCTCATCGCAGATAGCATCCACTAACTCTTGCGAGATGATTGTTTCTTCGTTCAGGTCACGGCTTACGACATTCCGTACGGTACGGAGTGATTGTCCGCCGATACCTACATATACCTTGGCGATTGAGTTTTTCAGATCGCCTTCCAACTTGTTAATGATGGACGTAAGGCTTTGGGCTGTCTTATCCAGATTATAGATAATTCCTTTTCGGATGAACGAAGAAGAATCTTCTTTGGCATAAGCCAACACCTGCATACTTCCGTCACTGTTCTTTCTTCCGGCAATGCCGGTAACCTTTGATGAACCCAGTTCAATAGCGGCGATAAATTCTGTTGTTGCCATATTTCTTATTTACGATTTTACAATTTACTATTTACAATTGGCTGCGCGCAGGCATTCATCATTGATGCTTGGTGCAGATAATCTGGTTACTGAACTCCAGACTGATGCGTGAATATTTATTCCATCCCACTTCGTTCAAGGCTTTCCCATAGAATGTTTTCAGGCGATCCAGTTTATCTTCAAAGTGTTCCAGTTTTCCAAGATAGACAATATGATCACCTACCCGTGGTACCAATTCAATATCCTTACCGGGTAGTACATGAATTTGTTCTATCTGAGCATCCCAGAACGGATTGTTCTGCAAAAATACACCAAACTTATATAAATCCCTCATTGCAAACGACTTTTCTACATTTCCGGTTACAATTGTCCGGCGAGCTACGCATTTGGCTTCGGGTGGCATGATGGTTCCTTTGTTATCGACATAATAGTTCTCGCCATTATTACTCATGATACGGAGTATTGGAATACGCTGTTTAACTTCTACACAGAGTTTGCCACTGGGAGTTTTGTAGCATTCTGTTTCGTCAATAAGCGGGTGTTTATCCAGTTCCCGTTCTAGGGTCTTAGTCTGGATGCGTTCCATTTTCTTTCCTACGGGGTAGATTCCTTTCTTTTGTAGTATTCCGGCTACTTCGTCTTTGGTTACGAAACCGGCATAAACCGTGTCCTTGATAATTAATTCCATGTCACGACAAACCTGGTTGGCCGGTTTACGGTTGAATACTGTCACGGCTATACACAGATAGGCAGTGACGAGCAACAGGACGAGGGATAAAAGAATCCGTTTCAGCATAATGACATTTACAATTATACGATTTACAATTTATGATTGAGGTTTGTTCAATCTTGTATTTAATTTTTCTGTAATAGATGGAACATAGTTGTCTATGTCACCAGCTCCAAGAGTGATTAATACTTCTATATTCTTGTTTTCCAGGATATTCAGAATTTCTTCTTTTTTACACATACATTTCTCAATACCGGGACGGAGATTATCGTAAATCAGTTGGCTGGTTACTCCCGGTATGGGTTGTTCACGCGCCGGGTAGATATCTACCAGAATTACTTCGTCCAAGAGGGATAAACTACTTGCAAAATCTTTATAAAAATCACGCGTACGTGTATATAGATGAGGTTGGAAGATAGCTGTAATCTTTTTGTCTTTATACAATTCGCGGATAGACAGCACACTCTGTTTGATCTCTGACGGATGATGAGCATAATCACTCAGAAAGACTACGCGATCATTTTTGATTTTAAAATCGAAACGGCGGTCCACTCCATGGAAACTCGCCATACCTTGTTTAATTTCCTCATTTGTGACACCATTCAGGTGAGCAAGTGCCATGGCAGCTACTCCATTTTCGATGTTGATACTTATGGGTATCCCCAGTTGGATATCGTTGATACGTACCTCCGGTCCGACAAAGTCAATGAAGATCTCACCGTTTCCGATACGGATATTTTCAGCATGGAAATCACCTTCGTCGCGCGAATAAGTATATACTTTCACTCCTTGCTGTACCTGAGGTTGCAGCGAAATACCTTTGCGAATAATCAATGCACCACCTGGCTGAATAAGCGTGGTGTAGTGTTCAAAACTTTCAAGGTATGCTTCTGCTGTTCCGTAGATATCCAGATGATCGGGATCCGTAGATGTGATGACGGACATAAACGGAGATAGCCAGTGGAAGGAACGGTCAAATTCATCCGCTTCGATTACAGTGTACGGGCTTGTCTTCGAAAGTAGCAGGTTAGTTCCATAATTCTTGGAAATTCCTCCTAAGAAAGCTGTACACCCCACATGTGACTGGTGTAACAAATGTGCAGTCATCGTCGAAGTAGTTGTCTTTCCATGGGTCCCGGCTACGCAAAGCCCTTTACTGGAGTGCGTAATGGTTCCCAATACCTGGGCGCGTTTCTGTATTTCAAAACCGTTGTTACGGAAATAAACCAGTTCGGCATGTTCCTGTGGTACGGCGGGTGTCAGTACGACGAGAGTACTTTCCTTGTCTTTACATTCTTCGGGAATCAGGTCTGCGTCTTCTTCGTAGTGTATTTGTGCACCTTCGGCAATAAGGCACTCAGTTAGTTCGCTGGGAGTACGGTCATAACCGGCTACGAATTTTCCTCTGGAAAGAAAGTAACGTACAAGTGCACTCATTCCGATGCCACCGGCACCAACAAAATAGACTGATTTTATAGTTTCGATATTCATTGTTGTGCTAATTTTATCACTTCTTTTGCTATGATAGTAGCAGAGTCCGGCAATGCTAACTTTGCTATATTCTCACTTAAATCTTTTAATTTTGTAGCATTGGTAATTGTTTCTAATGCTACGGACAACAGTTTCTCTTCTGCTTCTACATCTTTTACATATATGGCAGCCTGCTTATTGACCAAGGCCAATGCATTCTTAGTCTGATGGTCTTCAGCTACATTAGGCGAAGGAACCAGAATAACCGGTTTGCTCAGCAGGCAGAACTCTGATATAGAACCCGCACCAGCCCGGGAGATCACCAAATCAGCTGCTGAATAAGCTGTAGCCATGTCTTTAATAAAGTCTGTTACATACAGATTCGGAATTTCTCCTGCTGTTTTAACAGCTTCCATTACCTGTTGGTAATATATTTTTCCTGTTTGCCAAATGAATTGAATGCCGCTTGTCTCTTTTATGGTTTGTAACCCTGCTATCAACGTATTATTAATGGTACGTGCGCCAAGGCTACCTCCCAAGATCAACATTGTTTTCTTTTCCGGGCTGAGTCCGAAAGCCTGTATGGCCTCTTCCCGGCTTTGAGTATTGGTAAACAGGTTTTGGCGAACCGGGTTTCCTGTCATCAGTATTTTATCTGCCGGAAAGAATTTTTCCATACCATCATACGCCACGCATATTTTACATGCTTTCTTTGCTAATAACTTATTGGTTACTCCTGCATAAGAATTTTGTTCTTGTATCAGAGTGGGAACTCCCATCATACCAGCCATCTTCAGAGTTGGTCCGCTGGCATAGCCACCAACACCTACTGCTACCTGAGGGCGAAACTTCTTAATGATACTCTTTGCTTTCCATTGGCTACGCGCCAGTTTAATGAGTACAGCGAAGTTCTTCCACAGGCGTTTACGGTCGAATCCGGCAACCGGTAGCCCGATAATCTCATAACCGGCATCAGGTACGCGTTGCATTTCCATTCGGCCTTCAGCACCAACGAATAATATTTTAGCATCAGGACACTGCTCTTTTATGGCATTGGCGATGGATACAGCCGGAAAGATATGTCCTCCTGTACCACCGCCACTGATGATGATTCTAAGCTCTTTTTCCATTATACATTATTTTAGTGAACTACTGATCGCGGATATCATAGGATATCGGGACGCAACGACCTGTAACTCTTAACTATTTCTCTTTCTCAAACTCTGCATCACTATTCAACACCTGTGCTGTAGGTTCTGCAACTATCTGAGCCTCGGTTGTTTCTGCTGCTATCTGCATTTGTAGTTGTGCGTCACGTTCTTTCTGCTCTTCGAGATACGCAGTATAACGACTTACACTCAATATCATACCGATATAGGCACAGTTTATTAAAGTTGAAGTTCCTCCTTTACTGATGAGTGGCAGAGGTTGACCTGTCACCGGGAATAAACCAACGGCTACCATCATATTTAAAATTGCCTGCGATACCAACATGAGTGCTATGCCCATTACCAGAAAAGCAGGGAACGTTCGTTCGCATTTTTGGGCTATGCGCCCGGCGCGTACCAGTAGCCAGATATATAGGCAAACAACGAAAGCTCCTCCCACCAGACCAAGCTCTTCTATAATGATGGCAAAAATAAAATCAGAGAATGCCTGACTCAAAAAGTCACGTTGAATAGAGTTGCCAGGTGCTTTACCAACAAAATTACTTGTTGCAATAGCAATACGGGCATGCGCTATCTGGGCATCTTTGTCTATATCAAATTTTGCAGCCGGTACTTCCTCTTTTTCTGTGAAATTGGTGATACGACTTTTCCATGTGTCAAAACGATGCAGGAAAGGAATATCCGAATCCTTTGGGATGGCCAACAAAAATACGACACCTATTACACCTACCAATCCCAATGAGCCTATTAAAAGAAGTAGTTTCCGTGCTGCTACCCGGCCGATAAACATCATCAGAAATACAACTCCGAATAGTAACATCGCTGTTGAAAGGTTTTCCGGAGCAATCAACAGGCAAACAAGCCCGGTGATAATCATGATGTATTTGAATGCCTTCGGATTGGCACCTTCGTCATCCTGTCTTTTGGATAGAATAAAAGAAACTGCAATAACCACAGCCATCTTTGCCAGCTCCGATGGCTGGAACTGTAATCCCATGAACGACATCCAACGTGCTGCACCATTGACGCGATCGCCTGTGATAACACCCATGAGCGTAACAAAAGCCAGCAGTACAACAGAGACAGGGTATAGGAAAACAGGGAATACCTGAAACCATTTATAAGGAATATTGTGCATCAACACTACAACAACGGCCCCCACCATCAGGATGATAGAATGCTGTGTGATCGGTCCCCAGTGGTCCCCGCTCTTATACGTCAGGGTGCTGGCTGCCGAAAATACCTCAATGATTGAGATGAGGCAGAGGCAGAGAAAGATAATCCAGATTACCTTATCGCCCTTGAATATGTTCTTTAATAGATCCACTGTTTTAATTAAGAATTAAAGATTAAAAATTAGAGGGCGCGAACGTACTCTTTGAATTGGTCGCCACGATCTTCGTAACTCTTGAAGAGATCGAAGGAGGCACAACAAGGACTTAACAGTACGGTTTCACCTTTTTTAGCCAGTTTATATGCAGCTTCTACTGCATCTTTCATGCCGGTCTGTACATCGGCTACCGGTAATCCGAACCGGTCGAAAAAAGCATGTAGTTTTTCATTGTGCAGTCCCAGATACACCAATGCCGAACATTTTTCGCGTACCAGATCTTCTATTTCTGTATAGTCATTTCCTTTATCCTTACCACCAAGTATAAGCACTGTTTTGGTGGTCATACTTTGCAGTGCATACCAACAAGAGTTTACATTGGTGGCTTTGGAGTCATTGATAAAATCAATACCACCTACGCGGGCTACTTTCTCTAAACGGTGTTCCACTCCTTTAAAATCCGACAATGCTTTGCGGATATCTTCTTTGGTAATACCGGCAAGATTGGCCGAGATACCTGCTGCCAGTGAATTATAGAGATTATGTTGTCCGGTCAGTGCCAACTTCTCTTGTTCCATGTTGAACGCAATTGGCTCTGTGATTTTTACCTCATTATCCTCTACATAGGCAATTGCTCCATCCTCTTTTACTGCTGCGAATGGGTATAAGTGTGCCTTTAAGCCGTGCTTTTCCAGTTCTCGTTTGATGATAGGATCGTCATTCCAGAAAACGAAAGCATCGTCCTGAGTTTGGTTTTGGGTAATACGGAATTTGGCATCAATATAATTTTGCATACAGTGATCGTAACGATCCAGATGATCCGGCGTTATATTCATCAGGACAGCGATATTTGCACGAAATTCGTACATGTTGTCCAGTTGAAATGAACTTAGTTCGATTACATAATAATCATGCTTGCCTTCTGCTACTTGTAAAGCCAGGCTTTTTCCTATATTTCCTGCCAGTCCCACATTTAGTCCTGCACTTTTAAAAATGTGATAAATAAGGCTGGTTGTTGTTGTTTTTCCGTTTGATCCGGTGATACAAACCATCTTTGCATCCGTATAGCGTCCGGCAAATTCTATTTCCGATATGATCGGCGTGCCTTGTGCCTTTAGTTTCAGAATCAATGGAGCATCATTCGGAATCCCCGGGCTTTTTACTACCTCGTCGGCATTCAGAATCAATTCTTCGGTATGATGACCTTCTTCCCAGGCAATACCGTGGCTGTCGAGTTGTTCCTTGTATTTGTCCTTAATGGCGGACATATCTGATACAAACGTCTCGAATCCTTTTACCTTGGCTAATACGGCAGCACCTGCGCCGCTTTCACCTGCTCCTAAAATTACAATTCTTTTCATTCTCAATAATGTGCTAATAGGCCAATATGCTAATACACCAATGGCAGTGCACAAACTTTAATGGTTAATAATCCGGTTAATTCTCTCTGTTATCTTTGGGCTTCATGCTTCATTATTCCATTGTTTTTTTTAAATCGGCACATCGGTATGACGCATTGAATCCTTATTTATCTTATTTTTAATGTAATAATCGTTATGGCTGCCAGTACAATCGTTACAATCCAAAAGCGAACTGTGATTTTTGATTCGTGAAACAGATTGTCCGGTTTTGTAAACACTACCCGGCATCCGTCTTCTATCTGATTTATTGATGTACGGAAATGGTCGTGTATAGGCGTACGTTTAAAGAGACGTTGTTTCACTCCTTTCCGTTTACCGACTTTATAATAGGCACGTTGCAGAATCACCGACAGGTTTTCTATCAGGAACACACCACAAAGAATCGGAATCAGTAATTCTTTGTGTATAATGATGGCAAATACGGCAATAATACCACCAATTGTTAAGCTACCCGTATCTCCCATAAATACTTGTGCCGGATATGCATTGTACCATAAGAATCCTATCAGTGCACCGATAAATGCGCAAATGAAGATAACCAGTTCTTCCGAACCGGGGATATACATAATGTTCAGGTATCCCGCGAATTCAATGTGGCTTGATACATATGCTAATATTCCCAATGTTAATCCGATGATGGCAGAGTTACCCGCGGCCATACCGTCCATGCCGTCATTCAGATTGGCTCCGTTGGATACGGCTGTCACCACAAAGATGGTGATGATAACAAACAATATCCAACCGGCTGTTTGAGCATGATCACCCATAAAAGCTACCAGATCGGCATAATCAAGGTTATTGCTTTTAAAAAACGGAATGGTAGTCTGAGTAGACTTGAGATCATTCGTCCCATGTATAACCTCCATTTCACGTCCGGGAGTTTGTACCTCGATGTTTTCACGAATTACCACATCCGGGCTGAGGTATAGGGTTAATCCGACAATCAGCCCTAATCCTACCTGACCGATAATTTTAAACTTACCGTGTAATCCTTCTTTGTCTTTTTTGAATATTTTGATATAGTCATCGGCAAATCCCAGTGATCCCAGCCATACAGTGGTGATGAGCATCAATATCATATAGATATTATGTAATTTTCCAAGCAACAGGCAAGGTATCAAAATGGCTACAATGATGATAACACCTCCCATACTGGGTACACCTACTTTGTTGACGCCAAAAGGATCGATTTTAGCATCACGCTGTGTTTCCGTGATTTGCTTTCGTTTCAGCAAATTGATAAACTTGTCACCCCAGATACTTGAAATCAGCAGTGCTAGAATGATAGCCATCAATGCACGGAAAGATGTATATCCAAACATTCCCGCTCCGGGGAAGTTTAATTTATGTAGCCACTCAAATAGATAGTATAACATGATTTTAGTGATAAGGGATTAGTGATAAACGATTAGTCGGCTGTGCTGTCAGGCTGCATAGCACTAATCATTAATCACTAATCATTAAACATTTCTTTCAGTATCTCTTTATCATCAAAGTGATGTTTCACTCCTTTTATCTCCTGATAGTTCTCATGCCCTTTTCCGGCAACGAGAATTACATCTCCTTTTTCGGCCAGCATACAAGCGGTGCGAATAGCCTCTTTACGGTCTGTAATACTGATTGTTTTCTTTCTGTCCTCTGTGTCCAGACCAGCTAACATATCATTTATGATGTCCTGAGGTTCTTCAAAACGAGGGTTATCCGATGTGATGACAACGCGATCGCTTGCTTTGGCAGCTTCTTTGGCCATAATAGGACGCTTACCTTTGTCACGGTTACCTCCGGCACCTACTACGGTAATCACTTTTCCTTTTCCTTCAAGTACCCCATGAATGGCATTCAACACATTTATCAGAGCATCCGGAGTATGTGCATAATCAACGATTGCTGTATATCCCTGTGGCGAACGAATGGCATCAAAACGTCCGGCTACCGGATGGAGTGTACTGAGTGCTACCAGTACGTCTTCTTCTTTCTTACCAAGCAACACTGCTGCACCAAATACAGCCAGAAGATTGGAAGCATTGAATTTACCTATGAATTGTACCATCAATTCATGGTTATTGAAATCAAGCAACATTCCTTCAAAATGTGATTCTAACACTCTGCCTTTGAAGTCACTCAAACTCCTCAGAGAGTAGGTGTACACCTTCGAACGTGTGTTCTGTGTCATAACCAACCCGTTTTTATCATCCAGGTTAGTAAGGCTGAATGCACTCTTGGGTAGGTCATCAAAGAATTTTTTCTTTGCTTTCAGATAGTTTTCTACTGTCTTATGATAATCCAGATGGTCACGGGTCAGGTTGGTGAAGATACCTCCTGCAAACTTTAAACCACTGATACGTTTCTGAGCAATGGAGTGGGAGCTTACCTCCATGAAAACGTATTTACAGCCTTCATCAGCCATTCTTCCCAGCAATCGGTTTAGTGTGATAGGGTCAGGAGTGGTATGCTCAGTCGGAATCGCTTCATCATCAATATAGTTACATACCGTTGAGATGAGTCCTACTTTATATTTGAAATAACGGAATGTATTATATAATAAGGTAGCGATTGTTGTTTTTCCGTTTGTTCCGGTTACACCCACCAATTCCACTTTTGAAGTAGGATCTCCAAAGAAAGTAGTAGCAACTTTACCGGTTGCATCTTCGCTGTCTTTCACTTGTATATAGGTGATACCTTCTTCCGGATGTTCAGGCATATCTTCACAAAGCACAGCTATGGCTCCTTTTTCAATTGCTACAGGAATATATGCATGTCCGTCTGTCTGTGTGCCACGCATAGCCATAAATAAATGGCCTGCCTCCACTTGTCTGGAATCAATGTTGACTCCTGTTATTTCTATGTCCGAAGCTCCGACAACTTGTATCGGTTGAATAGCCTTTAATAATTCATTTAACTTCATCTTCTTTTTTATATTCGGTTGACACGTACTACTTATTCAAAATCTTCAGTTTAATCTCTCTAATGCAGTACGAGTGTTATTGTTTGTCCTTTCTTTACTCTCGTTCCGTTAGCTATCGACTGGCTTTTCACCTTGCCTACACCTACCAGTTTTACTTTCACTCCTCTGCTTTCAAGCAAATAAACAGCGTCTTTTGCCCCCATGCCTATAACGCTGGGTACAAAATCCCGCATGAGGTCTCTGCTTTCCAGAATAACACTTTTGGGAGCTGCATGTGTACTTCCCCAGGTTTCTTTACCACTCTTTAAGTCAAATTTGCTTTGGCTTTGTATACTCAGCTCATCCAGTACCCGTTTGGCATCATTCATCTCTCCGGCTTTTACGTTGGGAATGACTACGCTATTTGTGTCGATGGCATTTGTCAAAGGCAAACGAAGGTCTTTTGCATATACTCTTTCTGCAATTTTTCCAAATACGCTACCTGCCATCAAACCTCCCGAAGCTGGTAACCCGGGTTTCTGAATAGAAACAATACAGCTATATTTCGGAGCTTCCGAAGGGAAATATCCACAGAAACTAACCAGATAATTTGTTCTTCCTGTTTTATATCCGGCAGCACCTTGTGAGATCTGTGCCGTACCTGTTTTTCCCGAAACGGCAAACTGCTTACTACCTGCCGGTCCTGCCAATCCCTGATGAACAACTTTGTACAAAATTTCCTGTATCTGCTTCAATGTATTGTCTGAACAAATTTTCGGATTAATCACCTCCGTTGGAAACTCTTTTACTACTTCTCCATCCTTCACAGCTGCTCTTACAAATTTGGGGCGTACCATAACACCGTTATTTGCAATGGCATTATAGAATGTCAGGATATTCATGGGTGGTACCTGAGTTTCATAACCAATGCTCATCCAGGGAAGAGTTGTTTTTGCAAAATAGCGTTCTTTGGGCCCTTTAATATTGGGTTTACCTTCTCCTGATATCTGTAAATGTAGCGGTTGGTCAATGCTCATACGTTTCAGCCCATCTACAAACTTTTGTGGTTTGTCATGATAGAATTGGTCTATGATACTTGAAGTTCCCACGTTAGATGATACTTCAAGAATACGTGTTACATTGATTCTTCCGTATCCGCCACGATGCCAGTTCCAGTCTCTCATTGCACGTCCATACATCATTTTGATACCGTTTCCCGTATCTACCTCATAGTCCGGAGTGATGTGCCCGTCTTCCAAGGCTACCATGATAGAAGCAGTCTTGAAAGTGGATCCCGGCTCAAGCATGTCACTGATAGCATTGTTACGCATCTCGTAATAGTTGCCGTCTGCAGCTTTCATCATGTTGACTATCGCTTTGACTTCTCCTGTTGAAACCTCCATCAATACAACAACGCCTACACTGGCATTTAACTCTTTCAGTTTGTCCACCAATGCCTTTTCGCAAATATCCTGCATCCCTACATCAATGGTGGCAATAAGATCACAACCGTCTATGGGAGGAATGTCTACGATGTTAAGGTATTTGTTCATTACCTTCTGACGGTGTGTGATTCCGTCCCGTCCTTTCAGCAATGTATCAAAAGCCAATTCAATTCCATTCTTTGCACCTTGTGCTGTGTCAGCATAAAGATCCCCTAAGGTACGGGCAGCCAGAGAACCGAATGGCTTCTTGCGTTGGTTGTATGCCAGTTCATGAAATCCGCCTTTATATTTGTTCATGTTAAAAACAGGCAGGCGTTTGGCTTCTTTGTATTGAATGTAGGAGATTCGTTTGGGATAGAGCAGGTAGTTCCGGCTTCCTTTTTTCATTCCTTTTTGAAGATGCGCTTTAAACTCGGCAGCACTTTTATCAGGAAATATCTGGTGTAATCCTTCGCAAATCTCATTCATATGTTTTTTTAGTGAGTCTATTTTAGCAGGAGCACCAGCTTTAAAGTCCATGTAGATACGATATTCCGGCAGTGAACTTGCCATTAATTTACCGTCGGATGAAATAATATTACCCCGGTTCGGTTTTACGGTTACATTCTCCTTTACAAAACGGTCTGCTACATCCTGCCAGTATTGTCGTTCGGCAAACATGGTAATGCCTGCCTTTACAACAATTGCTACTCCCACCAACCCCATGATGAGGATGACGAAGAAGTAACGGGTCATTATATTTTTTTTATTAACTGCCAAGACTATTAACTGTTTAATGATTTACTATTTAAAGTTACCTGTTCTCTATGTACTTCATTTTTTGATTTCATACGGTGGATTGGTCGAAGTCTGCAAATCACTTTCTTTAGTCGAGATATATTCTTCGATACGCGACTGGCGGCTTTTTTCCATCAACTCCGAACTACGTGTCAGTGCGTCATATTTTATGTCGATAAGCTCTTTTTTAAGTCGGTCTATTTCAATCTGTTGTTGCTGGCTGGCATATCGGTTATGAATGTAGAAGATAATAAATATCATGATAAGTACCAGCAGCTTTGTTTGGCGGCGGAAAAAGTCTGTTGCCAGAATATCTCCTCCAAGAATACTTTTCAAGGAAGTTCTTTTTTTCTTTTTACCTCCTTTCGGCTCTTCTTTTATTATCTTTTCTTCTTCCATCGTTGTCTCTATTTTAGTTGACTTATCTTTTAGACAGCCTGATCTTAATTTACTTACAAGCTTCTCTTTTATTTCTTTTCCGCTATTCTTAATTTGGCACTTCGTGATCTCGGATTACGTTCTATCTCTTCCTCATTCGGGACAATCACTTTATTGTTTACCAGTTTGAATGGAGTTTGCAGATTTCCAAAAAAATCTTGTGTTGCTTTACCCTCAACATTACCGGTTTTCATGATGTTTTTTACCATTCGGTCTTCCAACGAATGATAAGTGATTACTACTAATCTTCCACCCGGTTTTAGTGCTTCCGTTGCTGCCAGCAACATCTCTTTCAATGCTTCCATTTCCTGGTTTACTTCTATACGGAGTGCCTGAAATACTTTGGCTAATTCCTTCTTTTCCCGTTCACGTCCAAATAGCGGTTTGATGATTTCCAGAAACTCACCTATTGTCTTAATCTGTCCGGAAGCACGGGATTTTACTATAACTGATGCCAGTTTACGACTGTTTTTTAATTCTCCGTACAGATAAAAAAGATCTGCTAATCGTTCTTCATCATAGGTATTTAAAACATCAGCAGCTGTGAGTCCTGCCCGCTTGTTCATACGCATATCCAGTGCTCCGTCAAAGCGAAATGAAAATCCTCGTTCGCTGTCATCAAAGTGATGAGACGATACCCCTAAATCTGCCAGTATAGCATCTACTTTTTCTATTTCATGATAGCGAAGAAAATTATGCAAATAGCGAAAGTTACTTCGTACAAATGTGAAATGTGGGTCATTGACAATGTTCCGTTCGGCATCCTCGTCCTGGTCAAACCCCAGTAAACGTCCGCCTTTTTCTAAACGTGAAAGTATCTCCCGTGAATGTCCGCCACCACCGAAAGTAACGTCTACATACGTTCCACCGGGGCGAATATTCATTCCGTCTACGCTTTCTTTTAGTAATACAGGTACGTGATATGTCAATTCCTCTTGTTCTTTCTTCATCTATTTCACCTTATTATATAAGCAAGTGTCGGCAAAAATACGTATTTCTCAAAGAAAAAAGAATCTCTCCGATAGAAAATGTGAAATAAAGTTTTCAACAGATTGTTAAATGCTTCTTCGTTCTCTTTTTCCCTATTATTTTTATGTTCACTTCTCATTACCTGCTTCTGCTGCTTTCTTCTTTTTTTTAGCAGCTGCTTTTCTTCCTTCTTGCAATTGGATACTGATGAATTTGGTTTTTATTCGTACCTTTTTCAAAAAAGCAGGAGCCGCTTTGAATCCGATACGTGCTACCCACACTTTATCTGCTGTACACTCTTCCGGCTTTTCTACTCCTTCACTACTAATGGTTGGGAAGAAATTTCCCAATCCGTCAATACTTACTGTCCTGCCTTCGTGCAAGTGTCCGGCGATGATCCCCGATAACTGTGTCAGCACCGACATTACATCTCCATCTTGCAGAGAGCTTCTTTCGGCTAACTGCATTGCAATCTGTGAACTGTCAACAGGCTTTTTTTGCATAGCCCTTGTGGTAGCATAATAACGTACTTTTACTTCTCCTTTCGTTTTATCCACCTTTTTGGTTACTACATAGTTGATAGACATATACTTTTTATATTATTGATAATAATGTTTTTATGTACAAGATTACTGTGTTCTTGTATACTTGTCTTGTGACAGGGCCGACGCATTAAATAATTTACTATTGCATATGTACTTTTCTTGTTGTTATTTAATTGAATATTAATTATTTAGCATTGTTTTGTTTATATTTCGTATATTTACATGGTAATATTAAACAGTAATTGACATGAAAATAGGTATAATTGACATTTGTAAGCAAATAGAGGACCCTCGGATGGATCGTAAAAAGTTACATAAAATGGAAACGATCATATATGTATCCATTGCTGCTGTCATCTGTGGTGCTCAGTCTTGGAATGAGATTGAAGAATTTGGCCATGCTAAATTCGATTTTTTTAAAAGTAGAATACCCGATTTAGAAGTTATCCCCAGCCATGATACTTTTAATCGTTTCTTCAGCATTATAAAACCATCCTATTTTGAGTTGATTTTCCGCAATTGGGTGAAACAAGTGTGTCAGGAGATTAAAGGTGTTGTAGCCATCGATGGAAAACTAATGCGTGGTCCTAGCAAATGTAATGATGAACATACTACCGGCAAAGAAGGCTTTAAGCTCTGGATGGTTTCAGCATGGTCCGCAGCTAACGGTATTTCTCTGGGTCAGGTAAAAGTGGATGATAAAAGTAATGAAATCACAGCTGTTCCTCTGCTAATCCATGCCTTGGATCTGGATGATTGTATCGTCACTATTGATGCCATGGGCTGTCAGTTGGAAATAACAAAAGCCATTATTGAACGGAATTCAAACTATATAATAGCTTTAAAGAAAAATCAAAAGAGCAGTTATGAATTAGCCAAGAAAATAATTGATGGGTATGAAAACAGAAATGTGATTCTCAATAGGGTTACCCGGCATACCAGCGAAAGTACAGGACATGGCAGGCTTGAAACAAGAGTCTGTACTGTAGTCAGTTATGGTCCGGTCATGGAGCCGATGTTTAAGGACAAATTTGCGGGATTGAGGTCAATAGTGGGCATGAAATCCGAAAGGATAATTTTGGCAACGGGGGAACGTACTGAAGAAACGAGGTATTATATAACTTCACTTGAAAATACTAACCCGGAGGAAATAGCCAATGCCATTAGACAGCATTGGTCCATTGAAAACAATCTGCATTGGCAACTGGATGTTACCTTCAGGGAAGACTACAGCAAGAAAGTGCAGAATGCAGCAAGAAATTTCTCGGCAGTTACAAAAATGGCGCTCACCATTTTGAAGAATGATAAAGTCACAAAAGGAAGCATGAATCTCAAAAGGCTGAAAGCAGGATGGGATGAAAAATACCTGTCAACACTTTTACAGGACAGCGCATTTTAATGCGTCGGCCCTGGTCTTGTGATATCTATTATTAAAACATCCGGATGTTCTGAATAAAAACATGCAGATGTTTTATATAAGAACATCCGGGTGTTTTGATAGAAAACATGGGGATGTTTTTAGTCTTAAATTATGTAGCAAAGATATGCTAAAGTCAGTAGATATGCAAATAAAGAATAGCTGCTTTAGGAGGTCTAAAGTATATTGTTTTATATAGCTCTCATAATGAATGAATTTATAGAGAAGAAGGGTGTTTAAAAGGAATGAACTCTTTATTTTTGATTTATATAATAAAGGGTGGTTGAATTGAGTATCTATATGTGATATTATAAGGGAGGATGATAGGTTACAGTAATGTTTTGTGTTATTTTTTTTTAGTAATGGTTATCGTTTTGTATATAGATATTTTATTGATAATATTTGAGAGAATACTGATAGTAGTATTGTTAAGAATTGCTTATTTTTACAATTGATAATTATGAATATGATGTTTATGAAAAGTTTTTATTTATTTTTTTGTATTATCTTGTTAGAAAGAAAAATAGGACTACGAATAGACAGAAGCTGAGGACCTTGTTTGGATTGTTGTTTTTTGTAGTGAAATTGTTTATGAATAAAGTAATTTGGATGTATCAAAACATTATAAGTAGAAGTTGTATATTCATTGTGATATTATTGAGCAGTTGCCAGGTAAATATAAATCCTAATAAAATAGATGAAGAGTTATTAGATCATTTAGAACGTTTGGCTAACACTGATTCATTATCTCGATTTACACAGATTGTAGGACTTACGTATTCTGATTTTTATTCTTATGTAATAATTGGAGATGGATCTTTTATCCCTGAATCAATTGAAGATCGAGAACCAACTGATATTATAGAATATAATGGTAAATATTTTTTGTTTTATTTTCAGGGTAAACCAAAATTGCCAGGTAAAATAGTAGATAAAATATGGCCATATTTAGAAGGGGCTCAATATAGTAATTTTACATGGTATTTTTTTAAATGTAAGTCGTGTGATAAAAGTATGTTTACTCGAAAAAGAGGACTAGAGAGTTATTACGATATAGAAGCTATACGTAATTTTCGTTGTTTAGAGGACGTGAAAGTAGATCCTTTAGTGGATATGACTATCTCGTATGTTCGGATTTGTGGTAAGGATAACTCAGTATCTCTTTTTTCTGATTTATTGGAAATATATTTGTATATTGAGATTTACAATAAATCTGATTCTTCTTTCTATTTAGATTTATCTTCAAATATTGAGAGTCGTTTTTTACTTAAGAATGGTAATCAGCCGTTTGAATTTTCTGTTTCTGAGATTGATCTTCTGGATGTTTTCCCTGGGATTTATAATGTTCCTCCCTTTTCTCCGGAACAGGAGGGTAAAACAGGAGCTCCTATAAATTTAATTTTGAAATGTGATCCTTTAAGATTTGATGGCGTCTCTTATTGTGAATATCCCCTGAAGATATATTCATTGTTGCGTGATTCATTGTATTATATACCTCCTCTGGATAGTATTAATTTAGATACAAAAGTTTTAAATCGAAAGATTCATATAAATCTCCCTGAAACTATGCCATGTCTTTATAAAATTGGAGAGAAGGAGTATGTGTTTCTTCGTGATAGTTTACTGATGTAGTTTAAATGTAGCAGAAAGAATATAAATAATTGGAGGTTACAGATATAGCCCTTTCTGTATCTGATGCTATGGATATTTTATAATTTTGTGGGAGCAGAATTTACGATTTAATACCTATATATGAACTTTTACCATGAAACAGAATTTATTTCTTTTCGTATCATTAATGCTTATTGCATTTGTTCTTGTGTCATGTAAAATTAGTTTTGATACTCAGGTATATAGGTTTATACCTTCTATTGATTCAGATATTTATAGTGAAAATGAAATCAGGAAAAAAATCGTGGAGAGTGATGTGAAATCTATTATTTTAAGAAATGATTCAATTTTGGAATATTGGAAACGTTATGGAGGGATAGGTAGTTCAATGATAATTAAGTATGCATTAATTGATAATGAACTTATTGTTTATCCTACAGATGTTGAAGAATATAATGTTCCTGACATATCTGATATGCATTTTTTGTATAGTCGGGATAGTTTGATTAATATAAAAACAGATGAGAAATTTTATAATCAAAAATATCTTGATAAAAAGAAAATTGTAAAACATAGATTATAATCTGTGCTGTAATATTATTAGAAGCAATACAGGCAGATACTCTTTGAGTTCTTCTCTGAGTAATTCCATTGTTTTCTGTTTATATCGATTGATCGATTTTACACTAAGATTCATATCTTGTGCAATTTCGGCATGCGTTTTACCTTCAAAGAAGCTTTTGATAAATACAATGCGGTAGTTTTCGGGAAGGCGTTGCAGTGTTTTGTATAGCATATCATAAAGTTCGTTCAAAGTATATACACTGTCTGTCTCTGTGGCATAGATGGGAGACTGCTTTTGACAGAACTCATTGTAGTTCCATTCATATTCCATGTGTTTCAGGTGGTTGAGGCAACTGTTGCGCACGCATATTTTCAGATATGCGGTTGCTGTCTCTTTTTTTAATTCGATTGAATCCCGTTTATCCCAGAGAGAAACAAATACGTCGGAAACGAGGTCTTCACAGACTGTCATATCATTTATGAATCTCTTCGCATACAGACAGAAAGGAGCATAGTATTCTTCATACAGCTTTCTGAATTCTTTCTCGTTATTACTTTCGCGAAGGCGTATTCTCATTGCATCTGCTGTTAGGGTATTTATTATTGTATCATAGCCAAAGTCGTCACAAAAATAGTAAATAGTGCTTTGTAAAGGTACTGATTAGGATTGTTTTTTCAAAAATAGAAGAGGAGTTGTCCTTTGGAGGTGGTTTTAATTGTAATATAGATAAGGTGAGTATACATTGAAAAGCCGTGGGGTATATATTTATGATTTTATGATTCTTAGAGAAAATTAGTTTTATGTTTTTATTAATTATTCGACAAGAATACAGTAAATTGGCATCCCAAATAGTAGATAGTTTAAGCGGACCAACGATTTACCCGATTATAATTTATCCGGTAATAGTTGAAAAACGAAAAAGATAACTTAAAAACAAATGGAATATAAAGATTCAGATTTATTTTTTCGCTATTGTAAAGGCTTATGCACTGAAGCCGAGCAAAAGAAGGTGGAGATCCTGTTGAATGAGTCGGAGGAGCACCGAAGACTATTTCAGGACCTTCGGATGGCATTGGCTTTGGGAGATGATATCAGAGAGATGGAAACGATTGATGTACAAACTGCTTTTGGGAAAACTCAAAATCAGATAAGAAGAAAGAAGAATAAAAGATTGCAGCACCAATTGATCCGGTATGCTGCATTTCTGGCTTTGCCCTTATTTCTCTCCTCTGTGATATTAGGGTATTTGTATTTTAATGAATCGTCGGATGAAAAAATACAATATGCGAGTATAACAGCTTCTACAGGTTCTGTGGTGCGTTATGAATTGCCTGATAATTCGGTCGTTTGGCTAAACTCGGGGAGTACCCTTCGTTATCCGGTTATCTTTGGCAAAAATATACGTGAGGTGGATTTGCAAGGTGAAGCATATTTTGAAGTACAATCTGATAAAGAACATCCTTTTTATGTTAATACCCCTTCGGGAGTACGTGTATTTGTAACCGGAACCCGTTTTAATGTCAGTTCCTATGAAAATGAAGGTTATGTTGAGGCCGTGCTGGAATCCGGACATGTAAATGTACTTATACCCGGATATGAGGAAGCTGAGTCTTTACAGCCGGGTGAGCGTCTGCTTTATGACAAAAAGGCGTCGCAATATGTCAAATCTGAGGTTGATGTATTTGAGAAGATAGCCTGGAAAGACGGTGAATTGATATTTAGGAATACTCCTTTGCCTGATATGTTGAAGAGATTGTCACGTCATTTTAATATTGATATTCAATTTAATAATATATCGGGGAAAGAGTATAAATATAGGGCTACTTTCAGGAACGAAACGCTCTATCAGATTCTCGATTATTTGGGTAAATCGGTTACTATGAAGTGGAGAATGGAAGAGCCGATGCAACAAGCTGACGGAACGTTTACGAAGGAGAGAGTAATAGTAGATTTATATTGAGATTTTTATAGATGCTCATCGCCGGAAGGCGATGAGTTTTTATATTCTTGAAATAGATACTTTATTGATAATATTTGAGATAATGCAGATAATCATTTTGTTAAAAATTGCCTATTTTTACAATGGTTAATTTTAAATTTAGCGCTTATGAAAAGCCATTATTTATTTTGTATTATCCTATTGGGATCATTTGTATCCCCTTTATTGGCTCAAGGTGTTCCTTCACAATTCAGTTATCCGGTAAAACCTCCTCCTGCTCCAGAAGCTGCGAGTTTAGCCAAGTGTATTAATTTCCCGGTAGATTATAATACAGGTGTTCCCCGGATAGAAATTCCTCTTTTTGAGCTGAAAGGCCGTGAGAGTAGTTTGCCGCTTGTAATTAGCTATCATGCCGGAGGATTTAAGGCAAAAGAAGAAAGTGCTTATACAGGATTGGGCTGGTCGCTGAGTTCTGATTTTCAGATTGTACGAGAGATTAGAGGGCATGATGATTTTAGGCAATTATCCGGTTATTATTATAATGAGTATGAACGAGTCCCATTTGGGAAACTTACAAATTTTGATTTTGCTAATACTTATACCCCCCTATAATCGTTTACGAATGCTTAATAATGAGATTGATACTCAATCTGATAAATATTATTATAGATTAAAGGGTAAGTCGGGTTGTTTTTATCTTCGAAAGTACCAAAATGAAGGAATAACATTAGTTCCGGTACCTTATACGGGAATTAGATTTGAAGTAATTCTTCCTACAGGGACCTCTACTTTAGGATTTCGTGTAACGGATACGGATGGGACCGTTTATTTATTTGGGGGGACCACTACTACTATAGAAAAAATGATCCGGGAACTCCTGGTATAGACTTAGGTACTTATATTTCATCATGGAAATGTCGTGAGATAATATCTCCTTCAAAGCTGGATACAATACAATTTTCTTATCGTCAACTTTCAAGTAGAGTTTCATATACATTTGTAGAGAGTTCCGAACTGTATGAAAATATGAGTATTCCTTTAGGGCAGCCTGATGGGTTAACTGAAGTACGTCGGGTCTTTTTTGCAGATGATATTTCAAATATGTTTCCGGGGAGTGCTGAAATAACACTAAAGGATATTCTTAAGAAAATACCTTTTCAGAATATAAATTATCCTCATGTGATCAATTATACTGTATCTCAGGATTATACGCGATTTATTTTTCCAGAATATTGTGAAGATCCTCCTGTATATACTGAGACCGATTATGTTGATAATACATATCAATTGGGCGAAATGCAATTTGTAAATGGTAAACGTGTTCAGGAACGTTTGGTACCCTCTGTTATTAAGTTTAATGGGAATAAATTGTTATTCAATTACAACACACTTTATGAATATCTGTCTTCTATAAAAATTGTAGATAGTTCGCAGCAACAAGTACGTGAAATAGCATTTACTCAAACTTGTGTCGGGCAGAAGGTGTCAGCAGAAAGAAATAGCCTGACTAACTATTTGGATAAGATTCAAATTGTTGGAAATCCCAGCGAAACTTATAAATTCGATTATTCAAGTATGCATGCTTTTAGCAATTTTACAATAGGTTGTGACTTTTGGGGAGGACTTCGCGGAACGACACACGATCGTACAGATAATGTAGATATAAATGTTCCTTTTATGCAAATAGAAACTCCACATTATTTAAGTAACAACTATTTAGATCAGATGCTTCTTAATTATTTTATAGGAGGAAATTATTTGCTTTATATGGAGATGGAAAACAATGTTCAACCACAATATGCTTTAAAAGGTCTATTGAAACGAATCACCTACCCAACTGGTGGATATACAGATTTTGAATTTGAATGTAATCGTATAGATGGAGGTTGGCGTACGATACCTTCGGGTGGCGCGCGAGTAGCTAGTATATTAAATTGTCAAGCTGACGGGACAGTTGCCAGTAGGAAATATTATGTTTACGGAGAGGATGGGACTGGTATTATTCGCGGTTTGCATGCTCCTTTCTCAGAATCTGAAAACGTTTTCTTATGTCGTCAAAATGTTTTGTATATAGGTGATACCCCCATTGATGAACATTACGATAAAACGTATTTGGATTATCCCACAGCACTTAAAACGGTTATTTATTCTAATGCTATTGAAGATTTGTATTATGGTAATGGAGCTCCTATCTATTATCAGAAAGTAACGGAGTATGAAGATGCGGTTGGTTCTGAATATGGGAAAAAGGAATATATTTATACCTCTCCCGAAGCTTATGGGTTCCATCTCCGCAGTCAGATCTTGGACACAAATCTGAAAAGTTTTCAGGAAGATTGGCGTCTTGGGAAAATTCAGGCAGAAAATACATATAAATATGAAAATGGTGAATACAAACTAATACATTCTAAAGAGTATAAGCACAAGATTTTCAACAGCGGTATTAAGATCCACAATCTTCAGTCATATAAACGTAATATTATATATATGACTCGTTATAATAGTACTTTGGATTCGTATATCCAGGCAGAGATAAGTGATCCTTTAACACTGTCTTACATAGAAAGGTATTTGCCGGTTGGTAATGGGCTTGTTGAGCATTTCCCCGAAGAAATAAATTCCGGTGATATTCTTTTGGAAAAGATTACAGAAACGACTTATGATGGTCCTCGCCAATTGGTAACAACTACGACTTATACTTATGATCAGCAAGCACAACTCAATACAACTACGGTACATACCTCGGATGGGCAAGTCCGTACACGTACTCGACGTTATCCGTATTACTATGGTACTGCTATTCCTTTTATACAAAGAATGATAACAGCAAATAATATTTCTGCTGTAATAGAAGAGGTTGAAGAAGATAGCATCACTTCTAAAGTAGTAAGTGGTATCATTTCCCGTTATAGGGTTGATAATCCCGGACAGGTAGAGTCTGTCAGTTTGTTGGGTTCGGGTGTACCAGGATATGTTAGTTCCACTGTCAATAAAAATAGTTTTGTAATGGCGCCGGGATATTATGAAAAAATGTCCTGTACTTATGATGAAGTGGATAACCCCGTACAGATAATAGATAACAGTGGACTTTCGACTGTTTATTTATGGGGATATAACAATCAGTACCCAATAGCTGAAATTAAAAATGCAAGCTACGAAGCTGTAAAGGCCCTTCTTACAGATGACGTTGTTATATCTTTACGTAAATCTTTTGACGATGACTATATCTGTTCAAAAATAGATCTGTTACGTCAACATCCTTCAATGAATAAAGCCCATGTTACTACTTTTATACATCAACCATTAGTTGGAGTAATACAAATAGTAAGCCCGGCAGGTCAAAGCCGATCTTATCATTATGATACTTTGGGGAGATTATATGAGATTTTAGAGACTTATGAGGATATATCCATTGAAAAATATAGATATAACTATAGCCATTAATTTTTATACATTATGAGAATAAAGATAATCATATCTGTTTTATTAACAGGAGTGCTATTAGGCAAAATATATAGCCAGACAACGTTAAATGCTCTTTATAATTTACCACGGCAGGGAGATAGAATTGTAAAATTGCAGGCTGCTTATAAAGACCCGGGAATGAATGGAGCCTCAGCTGTGTGGGATTTTAGTGATCTTGAGATTCTGAATGACAAATATACATTAAAGTATGATACGTTGCGAGGTGATACGCTTATTAGTAGGGAACACCGTACAATGTATTATTATCAATACCGTAATGATACATTATTGTTTTTAGGATATAGGAATCCTACAACATTGGTTAGCTACCGGGAGCCAGAAACTTATCTCGTATTTCCTTTCCCTTATGGGCGTAGTATTACTAGTTACTATGATGGAAAAGGACATTATTGTGATCGTTTTTCTGTGCATATTCAAGGAGTTACTACTACTGAAGCAGATGCTGTTGGTAGAATGATTCTCCCTGAAGGAGATACATTGCAAAATGTTCTTCGCGTACATCTGTCGAAAAAAGTGGTAGAAAAGATGGAACCAATATTCAACTATAATATGATTACGACTGATACTATCCCCTTTGTTATTTGTAGGGATAGTATTGATTATCGGTTGAATAATGACTCTACTCATTTTGAGATAGATACTTGGCTTTGGTATGCTAATGGATATCGCTATCCCATATTTGAGACAAAACAGGCCCGCCTTTTTAAGAAAAAAGAGGCTTATGAACAATTTGGAGTTTCATATTACTATCCTCCCCATGAGCAATATTACGGTTTGGATGAGGATATGGTAAATTGGATAAAACGTAATAATTTTCGAAATGAGAATGAAGATAGAGTAAAAGAGATAGAATCTGTTAAGTCAGAAAAAGAGTATAAAGATGAAATAATAGCTTATCGATATATAATTGACGAGCAAGGTGAGTTACACATTTTTTACTCAGTGGAGCGGGGAACTGATTTGAATATTTGTTTATATGATTTGCAGGGGCGTCAAATCTCTGCAATAGTACGGAATGTGGTTTCTGGCGAAAACTATCAGGAATGTATTTCAATTGGAAATTATCCGTCCGGAAGTTATTTGTTACGTATCTCCTTGGGAGAGAGAATATATGGAGAGAAAATTTGGAAACAATAAAAATAAGAAGATATGAAATATTTTTATACAATTGTATTCTTGTTTATTTTAAGTTTTGATATAATTCAAGCACAAGCCATTAGTCAAAACTATATTATGACTTGTAAAATGACAAACGATTCGGGAAATACCTCCATAGATGATATCCAATATTATGATGGATTAGGACGCCCTTCTATACATGTACGAAGAGAAAATAACTATGATGGAGAACGTGATCATATTCTTGCTACATTGCAAGAATATGATAATGTTGGCAGAGAATCAAAAGTATGGTTGCCTCAAGTTATTACTTCGGATTATATAACTCCTTCTTCTTTTAAAAATCAAATTGGTAATGCGTATAATGGAGATTCTCGCTCTTTTAATCAGACTGTATATGAGAATTCCCCTTTCAATAGGGTTATATCGCAATATGGTTCAGGAGATGATTGGATAAATCATCCAATTTCTTCAGCCTACTTTCTAAATTCCGCTTCAGGAGATCTAGGATGTAAACATTATCAGATAGATTTGGATGGAACATTGATACAAAGAGGGAATTATCCTTCTGGTGTATTAAAAATAACTCAAGTTACTGATGAAGACGGTAATATCTCTTATTCTTTTAAGAATGATGCAGGTCAGTTGATATTAACCCGTCAGATATCGAATTCTATTCCTCATGATACTTATTATGTTTATGATATTTTTGGAAATCTATGTTTTGTACTTCCTCCTGCTTATCAAGATAATCCGGATCTATCACTTTATGCCTATCAATATAAATATGATAATCGTAATCGTTGTGTAATGAAAACGCTCCCGGGGTGTACTCCAATAGATATTGTTTATGACTTGTCTGATCGCCCTGTGTTGACTCGTGATGGTGAACAGCGTAAAAAAGGTGAATGGAGGTTTACTCTATATGATATTTTGGGGCGCTCTGTGGTGGAAGGTATTTGCCATTCTGTTGATTTAACTTCTATTGCTTCGAGTACAGTAGTTGCTTCTTTCGAGCAGTTAACTGGTAGTAATGGGTTTAAGGAAACCGGATATACCTTAACTGGTATAGCTTTAAATGAGTCGGATGTACAATTATTGAATGTTTATTATTATGATAATTATCATTTTCTGTCACTTTCGGTTTTTGACGGGATGGATTTGCTTCACTATGAACAACAGCCCGGTTATAATTCTTATGTAACTGATAATATTGAAGTTGCAGCTAGAGGTAAGTTAACAGGTCATTGCTGTTTTTTGTTAGATAATTCTAATAATAAAATTTTGACAACAATGTATTATGATTCGTGGGATCATGTTGTGCAACAACGTTCAACAAATCATCTGGGAGGTATTGATGTCGATTTTTACTGTCGTGAAATGACAGGCAAATTATTAAAACATATGCACTCTCATTCTGTCCCAGATAAACAACCCTTGACCGAGATTTATACTTATGAATATGATTATGGAGAACGATTGGTACGGGTTAAGCATCAGTTAAACAATCAAAGTGAAGTGATACTTACAGAGAATAGCTATGATGATTTGGGACGTTTGCAGACAAAGCAACATCATGGTAATGAATCACTTAAGAGTACCTATTCTTATAATATTCGTAACTGGTTAACAAGTATTAGAGGTTTGTTTTGTGAACAATTGACTTATCAACCTTACTATAATGGTAATATCGATAAAATGTCATGGCGATTTGATGACCCTTATAATATGGAACGTAATTACTCGTTTAATTATGATGGTTTGAATCGTCTTAAATCTGCAGGTTATTGGGACGAAGAATTCAATTTTTACGATACTAATTACGATTATGATAAGATGGGTAACCTTCTTACTCTTTCACGTTGGGGCACAATGGAAGCACGCGAAGATTTTGCTAAAGTTGATGACCTTTCTTTTACTTACAATGGAAATCAAGTAAAAAGTATTGATGACTCAACTGAAGATTATATCACCTATACTCCATTAGATTTTATTGATAATGCGAAAGAAGAAGAGGAATACTTTTATGATAGCAATGGTAACCTTATCAAAGATTTGAATAAAGGGATTGATGAAATTCAATACAATTGTTTAAATTTGCCGAATAACATTACGTTACGTGAACGTAATGTAACTCGTTATTTGTATTCTGCTGACGGAGTGAAGAGGAGAAAAGAATATGGAGTCTGGGAACTTTTTTCTATTGAACCTGCCTTTTCTTTTATTAACATGAGGAATTCTCTACAAAAAACTAGGACGGGAACTAATTCTATAGATTTTTATTCATTTGTATCAAATGAATGTATGGATTATTGTGGAAATATAATCTATAAAAATGGAGTATTGGATAAGGTACTAACAGAAGAGGGATACATCAATTTTGTTAATGGAGCTCCTGTTTACCATTATTATTTGAAGGATCATCAGGGGAATATTCGCGTGGTTATGAATCAAAATGGTATGAAAGAAGGTTTGAATCACTATTATCCTTTTGGTAGTTTGTTTGGAGAAAGTTATGATTCTCAACAGTATAAATATGGTGGGAAAGAATTAGATGAGGTACATGGTCTAAATTGGTATGATTTTGAAGCAAGATATTATGATTCAGCAATAGGGCGGTTTCATATGATGGATCCATTATGTGAGAAGTATTATTCGGTGAGTCCGTATGCATATTGTGGGAATAATCCTATCAGATATATTGATCCTACAGGTATGTGGATTTCTCCATATTATGATTATGATGGTAATTTTCTCGGAACAGATGATGATGGGTTTTCAGGGGCGGTAAAAATAACAACACCAATAGTTTTTGAATCAATGAAATCAGTCGGGCGTTTTAATGATACGAATGGAACTCATGGAATTGAAACGGTTTCGTTAAGTGCTGAGGCTGTTAGTAAAATATTAACTGATATTATGAACAAAACAGGGTATACTAATGAATATTTAATTGGTTCAAGTGTTGCAGTGAGTGGAGATACTGGAGATTTCTATAATGATCCATCTCCAACAGAATTGTATATGACAAGTTTTAAATTAACTCCTAATACGAAGTTTAAGATAAATGTAAACTATACAACTAAGGAGGCAATATATGAATTAAGAACAGTTGAAAATATTCAAAATGCTTTAGGGGATCATGAATATGTAGGACATGGAATGAATAAATGGGGAGATTATAACAGTACTCATACAAAAGTCTATGAGTACCAGATGCAACAGCCTGTCTTTCTAAAAACGACCAAAGATTTTAAACACCATATTAATACGAATAAAAAATATTATGAGAAGAAAGAACGTAAATAATATAGTATGGATTCTATTATTGGTATTGATGGCTTGTAATTGCAATAATTTATCAATAAAAGAAGACCCCAAATTAGAGATAGATAACGTATTTATGCTTGTCTCAGAGAAAGATACAACTTTAGTGACAGGATATGGGTATCTCTTTTTTAATTGTAGAGTGGTAAATCATGGTATAGATACTATAGTCTTAGGAAAAATTCCTTTTGATAAAGATCAAATGAACCAAGATCGTAATTCAGTGACTTGTTACCTTATTAATGGAGACTCTCTACCCTTGTTTTCTGAAAATTTATCATTTAGTGCTGAAAATACGACTATTTATCCAAATGATTCTTTAATTTTTACTTTGTCATTAGACTTTTTTGCAGGTACTAATTCGCGTTCAAAGTTTGATAGTATTTCTAATCTCATAAGTCATATTGTATGGAATACTAAAACAGATCATTTTAAGTTTAAAAAAGCTGAGTCGTATGCTGTTAAACATATTATTCATAATGAATATGCAGAAGGATGGGGGATTAAAGCAGATATTCCTCAAGAATATTATCGAAAGTATTTGAGGCAGTATTGAGGGATAACTAAAAATTGGATAATTGGGGATGTAAGAAGAAGTATTGAGGTTGTTTAAAAGGTTGATTGCATCTAGCTTTATATTATGTGGATAGACTAAATGCTACAGACTGTGAAGATAGAAAACCTTTTGATATAGGTATCTAAAAATATCTGGTAATTTTTATAATTTTACAACTTATGTTTTTGTTGAACAGAACCTTTGAAATATAGTTTGAATACTGTTATGTTGTGGAAATTTGGATATCTCCGAATGGAAGTGAAATCATTTCATAATTATTAAAATACTAAACTTTATGGAAGTACATCAGGAATCTTTTTATATATGGATAACTAAAATTCCTGTTGAAAATAAATGATTTATGAAGAAGCCATTATTTGTTTGTATTAATTTCGTCTCTTTACGTACTATATAAAAATGAGATATAAAGAACTACTCCAAAAAGGTATAACGGGCAATGATAAATATGACAAGTTACTAAGAACTTTGAGATTAAGAAAATATTTTTGAATTTGGTGATATGCTTACTTTCGAGTAGGAATATATTTTCTCATAAAGTTACAGTTAAAGCCGTTTGTATAGGAAGTAGAGCATATGGAATATTCATTGCTAACCGTGAATGGGATTACCTGGAGGATATATTGAATTACAAAATTTTCAACCTGATTTTGTATGTTTTTTGTGGCTGATGTGATAACTATAAGCTCCCCTTTTATTTAATATTCCGGGGAGTTTATAGTCATTCTGTTGTATAGGGTCAGTTTATCGTACTGACTGCTGATATCATTCCAGATGTTTGATTGTCGTTTAGGCTCCAGATCACTTCTCCTTTTTGGTTTATTTCGAAAAGTTGCGGGCTGTTTGCTGCATTGGCGTCGTGGCTGTGCCCTTGCCAGTTGCATATATAAAGGTTACCATCAGCACTTTTACAAAGACCGGCTGTGAAGAAAAGCCGGACTCCTTTGATATCATTCTCATTATAACGCCGGATGATTTGGCCATCATTCGGATTGACTTCGATTAAGGTATGCCCGTCACCGCAAGCAATCCAATAGTTACCATCAGTTGACTCTAATGTAGTGAAGGGTGTACCTTCTACTTTGAAGGAGTTGATTAGTTTGCCAGAAGGAGATATTTCACGTACTTCAGAGGTAGATATGAGAGGAATAAGATAGTTGCCACGCTTGTTTTTATTCAGCTGACGGAACTGAGAGTGGGGGCGGTCAATCCCTGTTTCATATTCTGTACGGGATAAAATTTTACCTTTCGGGCTCACTTCCATAATGACAGCCGGATGTCCTGTCCAGGCTAACAGGTAATTACCGTTGGATAACACGCGGGCAGTTTGCATTTCACAACCTTCAGGTGCTGTAATATTCCAGATCTCCTTATGATCCCGGTTGATTACTTTGGCACCTTTGGCGTAGGAAAATAAAATATTTCCGTCCGGAGTTGCAGCTACAGAGTTACATTCCCAACCTTTTTGTAAAGGATGTTCCCACTCTATTTGTTTTGAATCTTTGTCTATAATGACGATCTTATTCCATCCCGAACCACCTAATAATAATTTCTCAGCTTTGTTTTTTCCGGAGATATTAAGGAAGAGTGGGAGAGTAAAACATAGAAAAAATAATATTCTCTTCATAATGTATGTGTGTAAATTGAAAATTGGGAACCTGATTTGATCGATTCCCAATTCTCAATTAGTTGATTATTTAGATAAATCCTGGAACATTTCAAAACCTTGTTCCGGAGTCAATCCGTCATGCACTACAGCATGTACAGCCTGGATCATAGCCGCAGGTGATTCGCTTTGGAATACATTACGTCCCATATCTACCCCGGCAGCACCATCGTTGATCGCGTTATAACATAACTCAAGTGCTTCTTTCTCGGGGAGTTTCTTACCACCGGCAATAACTACAGGAACCGGACAAGCTGCTGCCACTTTCTCAAATCCCTCGCAATAGTAGGTCTTTACGATGTTGGCACCGTTCTCAGCACAGATACGGGATGCTAAGCCAAAATAACGGGCATCGCGTGCCATTTGTTTACCTACGGCTGTTACCCCCATCACGGGAATATTGTAACGACTTGCTTTGTCTACAGCTTTATACAAATTGGCTACGGTTTTTGCTTCGTGTGCTTCGTCACCAATAGCCAACATAACAGCCATGGCTGATACGTTCATACGGATAGCGTCTTCTACATCAATCAGTACATTGTCGTTCAGATCAGTAAGGATGGAAGTACCGGCATCAGAGCGCAGACAGATAGGAGTTTTTGTATTAGCAGGGATAACCGACTGTAAAATGCCTCGTGTACACATCAGGCAGTCTGCATATTCCATTAACGGGACTATATTCAAGTCAATACGTTCGAGTCCTGAAGTAGGCCCCATGATAAAACCGTGGTCGCAAGCCAACATAACGGATTTACCTGTTTGGGGGTTAAAGATACGTGATAAACGGTCTTTCATACCCCATGCTGCATTTTCTGCACCTTTCACGTGAAAGTGTTGTTGTTGAGATGCAATGTCTAAACCAAAATTTGCACCTTCTCTTAAATCATCTAAATCTGCCATTTCTTTATATTTGATATTTATTCGAAATACATTTTTACTTTATAGCTTCTGAGAATGAAGCGAACATACAACTCCAGGAAGCAGCGCCGCTATCCATATAGCCTATAGACCGTTCACCATAGTTGCGTGCACGTCCGAAATTAGCTTTAAGTTCAATTGTGGACTCAGCACCCGCTAAAGCTGCTTCGGCTCCTGCATTTATCAATTCTTTGATATCGTCTGAAGGGCAATTCTGAATAGCTTCGACAGCAGGTATCAGGGCATCCATCATTGTTTTATCACCTTTCTGAGCTTTAGTCTGCTTTTGTACGTTAGTAAGTCCGCCGGCGAACATGGCTTTTACAGCAGTTGCATCCAGTTGTGTACCACTTACATGATCACTCATGCCAAGGAAGAAAGCCCCCAATAAAGTACTGGTTGAACCGCTTACTTGTAACATAACATCGAATCCCATGTCGTTCAGCATCGATTTAAATTCAGTCCCTTTCTCGGCAGTGGCAACAATAGCGCTCATGGCTGTTACGATCGCTTGTCCGTGGTCACCGTCACCAATAACGGCATCCAGTTTGGAAAACTCATCTTCACGTGCTTTGATATTTGCTAAAGCTGTGGTGAGCATTGTTTTGAAGTTATCAATAGTCAGTTGTGTCATTTTCTTTTGCTTTTATTTGCCAATAGTTGTCCAGTAAGGTGCGTTAGCACGTTTGTTCTTTAAATAGTCGATATGATCTTCGTCCAGGATACCCATAATCATTTGGAAACCTGCTTGTTCCTGTACGGTCAATATCTCCTGTATACGGCTTACAACTACTTGCAGACCACGTGCTTCCAGTTCCTTATAAGCTTTGCGGAATATGATATTCAGTTCCATGTGAGTAGTGGCACCTACACCGTTGATGATAAGCATCATTTTATCTCCGGCTTTGGGTTTGAGCTGCTGGCAAAGCAGGTCTACCATTTCGGCAGCTGTAGCATCGGCTGATACAAGTGGCTTTTGACCACCACCACCTTCACCGTGTTGGCCCATTCCTATCTCCATGATACCGGCAGGCAGATCCGTGATTGTTGCGCCATTCTGAGGATGGGTACAAGAACGCATGGCTACAGCAAGTGTGGCTACCTTATTGTTATACCGTTCGCCGATTTCGATAAGCTCGTCTAATGACTTGCCTTCTTCTGCTGCTGCTCCTAATATTTTATACAAAGGAACACAACCCGCCAGCCCACGACGATCTTCTGTGTTGGCATCAATTCCGGCACTGATGTCATCATGTGTCAATATCTGTTTTACTTTGATTCCTACACGTTCTGCCAACTGGCAAGCCATGTTTGCACTCATTATATCACCGGAGTGATTCAATACGACCAGTAATATACCTGCTTCACGTTTCATCAGCTGCAATGCCTGGAATACACGTTGTGCACCGGGAGCTGCAAAAATATCTCCTACTACAGAACAATCCAGCATACCTTCGCCAACGAAACCACTCAATGCAGGTTCATGACCGGAGCCACCTAAGGTGACAATAGCTACTTTACTTTCGTCCTTTGCATGGGTACGTACTACAATATTTTCACCTCCCAGTTTTACTTGATCGGCATAAGCCATTACATAGCCTTCCAACAATTCGGGAGTAATTTGTTCGGGGTTGTTGATAAATTTAGTTTTGATGTCTGACATGATGTTTTCCTCCTTATTTTGAGATTAGTTTTTATTTAATTTCCATTAGTTCGATAGAAATACCCTCTTCTTCTATGAAAGCAATAGTGAGATGTTCATCGCATACGGCAGGGCCAAAAATAACCTTCTTACCTTTTAGCTCTTCTTCCAGAGAGGGTACTGTGTAGGCAATGTGACCTTGCTTTTGTACCAATTCGGGCATACAACTGCCTTCTTCGAATTTAAGAAACTCGATTCTGTTAGGACTTTTGCTATAGTCTGTCAGCCATACGCTGAGCCCTTCATTAAAGAAGGCGCCTTCTTTGTGTTCGGTAGTGACGATACCTACGTGGTTGAATGTTCTCATAATTTATTCGTTTTAAGTGTTTATAATAACTATTGGTTTATGACTTGTTCGGATTTAACTCAGGATTCTTTTTCCAACTCCTGTAAGAGAAAAATGCTAATACAATAATAACAATTGAGGCAAAGTACAGGTAGATCAATATATTGTTTACATTGTCGTTCTGTCCATATGAGTGCATTCCGCTAAGGAAATAGTTGACTCCGAAGAAGGTCATTAATACGGATGAAAATGCGATGACTGAAGCGACATTGAATAACCAAAGGGTATTACAACGTTTTATCAGATGCAGGTGGGTGACAATGGCATAAACAACCATAGTAATCAGTGCCCAGGTTTCTTTAGGATCCCATCCCCAATAACGTCCCCAGGACTCATTTGCCCAGACGGCACCCAGGAAAGTACCGATCGTCATCAAAGCCAGCGCTACCAGCAATGACATTTCATTGATGATACTTAACTCTTTGATACGAATAATCAGCTGACTCGTTCGTTTCTTGCCGGCGAAGATCATCAAAACCATATTGGTTAATCCCATCAGGCAACTGACGCCGAAGAAACCATAGGCAGCTACAATAATGGCAACATGGAACATTAGCCAGGGAGATTTAAGTACCGGAACTAAGGGACTTATTTCCGGATCCATCCAGTTCAGGCCGGATACAAAAAGAATGATACCACCGAACAAGGTGGCCAGTGCCAAAGTGATGGTATTACGACGTACAAACAGTAGACCGGCAAGAACCGTAGCCCAGGCCACATATACCATTGTTTCGTATGAATTGCTCCAAGGGGCATATCCACCAATATACCATCGCATTCCCATACCGTACATGTGATAATGGAATACGATAAGTACCAGAATCCCCAATATCCAGACTATAGACTTTATCCAGCGTTTCTGCTGAAACTGTACGATGAATGTAAAGATGAGCAGCAGACCACCCAGAATAAGATAACCGATTTTACAATAGCGAAATACATCCATCTTATTATATTTCAGTTCAGACTGTATCTTTTTAGGGCTGATGTCGAGTGTTTTGTTTTTGGCTTGCTGGTAAGTACTGATCATGCCGGCAACTTCGTTGGCCTTTGTCCAGTCGTTACTTCTCAGACCTTCCTGTACCTCTTCCAGGTACCAGTCCATAATACGGGCTACGAACATGGAGTCCTTTCCTGTAAAAGCCGAAAGGTCATCTCCGGGAGCATACCACTTATGGTTGGGATCATCTTCTTTTGGAAAGAGATTCAGCATCTGACGGTTGATAAGCTGGTGGAAGATGTTGATCTGTTCATCCAGTTTCATCAAATCTTTGTCGAATCGGGTACGTTGGTTAGGCATTTTGTTATATGCTTCTTCCAGCTTCTCCTGTAACTTGTAGTAGCCGTTATTGTCAAACACTTCCGCGTATGCACATTGTTTGGCAGGCAGATTATAATAACTTGCTAACTCTGGATTGGATACGGCAATAAACGGTATGCGCATCCATACATCCGGCATCACCAGTAAACTGATAAGGAATTGGTCTGAGTTTAAACCTTCGATTTTATCCGATTTATGTAGCTTTCGGAGTATTTGGGAAGAAAAAGTGTTGATTGGCATGGTACGCCCACTATTTGACTGGATTGGTAAAGAACCAAAAACTTCGGCATGTGCAGGAGAAATTTTATGTTTCTGTACGATATCCATCATTGGGGAGTTATTCTCGTTTGCTCTGCTTTCAGAAGGAAAGGCTATAAAGAAGAGCATGCAGGCTATTATCTTAGTTGCGGTATGTAATTCTTTTAACCGACGGCTCAATGACATGAATCGGGTATTCTTGCCAATAAAGCATAGAACCAGTCCGATGACAAGCAAAAGATACCCTGTGTAAGTGATGTTGCGTCCTGCAACATCACGGTTGACAGAGAGAATCGTACCTTGTTCGTCCGGATCATAAGATGCCTGAAAGAACCGGTAACCCTTTACATCTAACACATTGTTCATAAATATTCGTTCGGGACGTGTTTCACCGTCCACATGTACTACAACTTCACTTTCATAGGAAGAGGGACTGGAAGAACCCGGATAGCGGGTCAACGTAAATTTCTTTAGTTCCACAGAGAAGGGTAAGGTGTGGATACTTGTGTTATTATCGGCAGAGCGAACGGTGATTTGATTGCTCGTTTCTCCTTCGCGAAGATGAAGGATGCCTTCTTCACTGAAAAGGAAAGAGGTAAAAGCACCCAGGAAAATGATGATAAAAGCAAAATGAGTGACTAACATACCCCATTTCCGGTTTTTAAGATATTGGCGCTTGATAACAATTGCTACAAAATTGATAACCATCAATAATTGAAGCAAAAAGAACAGAGGCGAATAGTAGATGATCGTTTTGGCTGTTGCAGTGCCATGGTATTTTTCAATGAAAGTAGCGGCAGCGAGTGCAACAGCGTAGATCAGCAACAACACAATGGTTGTTACATAAGAAGAGAGGGGCTTGTGGAAATTTACTTTCATAGGAAAATCACTTTTAGAGTTGACAATTGATAACAGTTGGCAGCTGATAGTTGACAATTGACAATGAAGAGTTGACGGTAGACAGTGGGCAGTTGCCCTGCTCACTGTCAATTGTCCACTGTCAACTGTTTAATTAGTCTTCAATAATTACACGGAATCCTACATTGAATACTCGCTGATGCGGGTAGTAGGCTTTACGGGCATAAGAAGTTGAGACTTTAGGACGTTCAATATAAGAACCACCACGTACAACTTTGAACTCCGAAGGATTCTTTACCTTTTCGGTGTAAGGATAAGGTATGTAATCCGAACGGGTCCACTCGGCTATATTTCCGTGCATGCTATATAATCCAAATGGATTGGCCTGGTAATTTTTAGAATTAACCTGGTTCATTGCTCCATCGTTTACACTTTCCTCTTTAGGCAGATAAGAGTAATATTTGTACCAGTATGAATTCTTAGACATTGGTTGTGGATTAACGCCACTTACAGCCATTTTATTGCAACTTTCGTCTGCAAAGTTCTCCAATTTACCAAAATCCGTATTGCTGTTACCATACCAGAAATCAGAATCACTTCCTGCACGACAAGCCCATTCCCATTGTGCCTCCGTGGGGAGGGTGATGTTGAGACCGGTCTTTTCGCTCAGTTGTTTACAATACGCCATAGCATCTTCGTAACTAACACGAATAACGGGTTGCTCCGGCTGATTGGCAGGGTAACCGAAATGTACATGGTCTTTCCATAACTGGTCTACATAACGACTGTCGTGGTCGGGGAAAATGACATTGTATTGTTCATTGGTGATTTCTACTTCACCCATCCAGAATGGTTTTGCAATTTTTACTTTAGATACCGGACGATTATCAGCAGATCCGTTCCAGCTACCCATAGCGAATTCTCCGGCAGGAATACGAACGAAGGTGAGTTTAACTCCGGGAGCCAATACAACTTCTTTGCGTGTTTCCTTTTCGTTTGCCAGCATCGCTTTGATTGCGTTGGCATCGAAAGGCCAGTTTTTCACTTTTACATTCTTCTCTTTTACAGGAGCTGTTGCTGCCGGAAGGACCGGAGTAATTTCTCCTTTACCTTTCAGATAGGTTGCATAGTCAGCAATCTCTTTCTTCCAGTTTACTCCCATACCGTTGCCATATTTGTTGGTGAGTTCTGTACGGCGTTCAATCTGATCAAAACCCTGATATGGGAAATCTTTGATCTTATTAGCATTGAAGTAACCCTTATCCGGTGCATTGTAATCAATCCATGTATACAATGTTCTCCATTCTTTGTCAGTCAGCTTCACATTTGCATGTCCCTTTTTAAGGATACGGATTAATTCGCTGGTATTGGCATGATATTCATAGGGTTGAAGAACTGCCATATCAGCTTCCGGACCCTGACGATGAACATACGGATGTAGATTCAGATAAGAAGGACCATATCCACGTTCGTCTTTTGTACCGGCACGGAGGTCGAATGCTTTTTCGCCGTTATGACAGGCAATACAAGCACGGTCGAGAATCGGCTGTACTTCAAGATCGAATGTAAATGAACGGACACCACCTTCCGGTGCTTTTATAGAGTGTGGTGCACGTTGAGATGCAATTACACGCTTAGGCACAGGAATCTGGTTCTGATCTTCGTGACACCCGATACAGGAGACAACTTCACCCGGTTGTCCGGTCAACCAACTACGCATCAGCTGTATAGCAGCTCCGTCTTTATCAATCGGCTGGATGGAGATTGGAGTATTGGCTGGTATTTTGAAGATAACAGAACCGTCTTCTTCCACAGGAACTGTTCCGAGTTGACGTTTAATGTCCCATCCGCTCTGGATACCATGCCAGTTATGGTCCGAAACAGTTTTCAGATATGCATACTCATACGCATGCAGGCGGAGTTCTTTTACAGTACCACGAGGTACATTACGCAATCCTTCACCTTCGTATATATCCTGGATAAATACAGTTGCTTCTTTTTCATTCAGTTTTACCCTGTCAGGTATAGCCGGAGGAGTAGTTGTCTTACGCACAACAATCGGACTGATGTATCCTTCGCCTTCCTGTTTCATCAGACAAGTTACGTTATCAAATACGTCCACCAGATAAATACCCCATAAATCTTGTGGGTTCAGCTTAGCAGCTACCAGATAATATTTGTCATCCAAAGGAGTCGGTTTGATAAATTGTGGCCATACGCCGTTTACTAATTCATCTTTTACCAATTCTACTATCGGACGGTTCCGATATGGAATTTCCTGAAGCATACCGGCAGCACCTTTGCGGGCTTTAGTTGGATCAAACAATATTAAACGGCCGGAACGGGCAACACCGTGATGACCGGAAATAATACCTACAAAAGCAGATGCATGATTAGGCAGAGGTTGAATGTCAAATGTACTGTTTGGGAAAGCACAACCACTTCCGAACAGGGCCTTTTGTTCTGTTCCGTCCGGGTTCATATGCATTACAAAGCGGGAATAGTAGTGCATCAGGTCGGTATATTCCCAACGGGTATACATGACACGACCATTATGCATAATAACCGGATTCCAATTGGCATCCTGGTCAAATGTAAGGCGACGCATGTTTTTGGTTTTGGGATCATAAAGCACCATATTACCCACTGGGTCGGAACCGCTGACACAAGGTACACCTTGGTAACCAATATTAGAAGTTGCTATCATACGCCCGTCGGGTAGATATGTACCGTCGTAGAATTCCAGATCCGGTTCTTCATTTTCTATTAGCATTCTGTGACCGGTACCGTCCAATTTAACCTCATATATATTCCAACGATTGTCGGGCATGGTTGCAGTAAACATAACCCGGTCGCCATCCCAATGCATTTTAAGGTCTGCGATAGAAGATGAGTTTTGTGGTTTGTATATTTGACGCATCTGAATGTTGTCACCACGCAGATTGGACAATTCTACAATTTCGGCATTAAATCCACTACGACGTGCGGATTCCTGATTACTCCAGTTGTTAGATTGTGTTCCTAAGTCCGGAGCCATAGCTGTATGTGCTTTTGAACCCAGTTTGAAACGAGTAGCAACAATTTTGTCGCCATTGAGTAAAGGGTTACCAAGCAGAATGGCTTGCTTGTTTTTCAATGCTTTACGGGCATTAGCCAATGCTTGCGCATCACCTTTGTAAATGCCGTCGAAACCTTTTTGGGAAAGGCTTAGCAGTTCATCGAGCAGAGGCTGGTATTTGGCTACATCATACCCTTGTTGTTGTTTCATATCAGCAAATGCCAGTTTGATTGCATTTATATTCAGCCACTCCAATTCATTTTGTACCTCGTATACATTTTGCATCTTTTCAAATACTTCGAGGTATTTGTACATTTGTGTGTTTACGTCTTTTTCGGTTGCTATCTGTTGTATGATGTTCTTGAAGTAAGAAGCATCTTTTAGTTTACCAGCCAAAGCGTCTACGACTTGTTTTTCAACAGAAGCATCGGGGGTAATCAACCAGGTATCCAATCCATCCATTTGGCTGCTTAGCATTCCAATTTGATTCGGATATTTTTCTGCCAGTTGATTGGCGATGTCTTTAGGTAATACATTCAATGCCTGAAAATATACACTACCCGTTCTTGAGGCATCGTCAATACCAACTTCTGCTTCAAAACGTACGTATTTACCTTTCACAGGATAGACCAATGTGCCGTTAGCATGGCAGAATACACCGTGCTCATAAGCTTTTCCGGCAATCCGGATAGGTTTGCCATTTGCGTTGATGTTCATTCTTGGTTTATCCCAGCCGGCTACGCCATATTCAAACGGAGTCTGGTCCAACCATACAGAAGAACCGTCGGCTGCAATCAGGCGGGCATTCCCCCATACTGCATGATCATAGCTGCTACCGTCAGGACCACCGGAGGTAACCAGTATCAGCTTATCGCAATTCTTCAAGTCCACAACAAAAGGCTCTGCCTTGTCATTGACTTTAATCCATTTGGATATGACTGGCATTCCTGCTTTTTGTAGTTGCGTACGCAATTCGGATTTGGCTTTTACTGAAGCATCGATCCATGTCTCTGCTTTCTTAGGCTTCGGCCCGGCAAATGCCGAGGCAGAAGCTGATAAGAAACAGAGTGTTATTAGCAATATTTTATTCATAAGGTTGATTCTAAGGTATTATGTTTTTCTACTATTATAATGCAGCCTTAGGATTTGAAAAACGAAGGCCGGCATTGTCATGGTAAGTAGCCCATTCTGAGACAATAGCACCTTCGGGACCAGCCATCAGGAAGTGGAAGGTTGTTAAAGCTTTCAACGGAAGTACTTCGCCTACCTTTTGTACAACGAAATTCTTACTCTTGATAGGACCATGAGTAGCTGGAATTGCAGGGGCATTCGGAGTTTCATCTCCTACTTCAGAGAAGTTATAGGCCCATCCTTTTTCAACCATCCAGGATTCGTGTTTAGCAGGATATGTAGTAGCTACATGGGCATGTTCCGGAATCATTTGTCCGGGCAACAGATAGATAGCATGTGCAAAGTATCTTTGTTCTGCGTTGTTAACCCAGAAAATACCACCCATACCTACATTTTCAAAATCTCCTAATCCGAAGTCCGTAACCCACATGTCTTTAGCCATTAATTCGGTGAAAGGAACATCATAGAATGCGAACATGTCTTTCATTGCTTCCATAGCAGCTTCTTGCTGGAATTTGCCGTCTTTGTAAAAGTCGGCATTTGTGTACTTCTTAGAATAAGTCATTTCTTTTTTATTTTTACAGTTGTTTTGATTACATTCATTTTTACATTGTTCGGAACATTGTCCGTTGTTACCACAAGCTGATTCTGATGTAGAGGTTTTGCCTGTACATGCTACCATAGAGAGTAAAACAACTCCTAAGGCTACTGAATTTCTAAGTTTTTTCTTCATTTTCATTTATTTATTTGGTTAGTAATTTCTCCTATTTTATTTATTGTGATAAGGGAGTGGCTTATTTTATGGCAATGCCTTCAATCTCAATTAGTAATTCATCTCTGCATACATCTGCACACATATAAGAAATAGGTATGTTCAGTTGATAGTCATTCAGTAGCTTATATGCTTCTTGGTAATGTGACTTGTCTTTCAGGTATACGCGCAATAATTTTAAATGTGCGTCTCCTGTTAGTTGGGCAATGTTTTCCATAGTGATGTGAAGTTGTCTTTCGAGACCTACTCCGGTCAGGCTTTCTTCTCCTCGGATTGCAGCTGTGCCGGATATATAAATGAGTTGTCTGTCATCAAACGTCATACTTTTGGCACGTTCAAACTTTGGTGTTGATTTTTGCTGGTGAGCCATTTCCAGTACTTGTGGGGAATAGGCATGAGCTGCTACCTGTAACTTATTATCAATAGGAGTGGCAAAACATTCCGGACGGGTAAATACAGCAGCATCAATATCTACCAGGATACCTCCTAAATTACTCCCTATACCTGTAGCAGCCGGATAACCCATACTCCAGGTAGTCTGATTGTAGAAGTTGCTACGCACATTATTGAACATCTGGTAATGTTGGTCGGCACCATCAAATCCTGTAATTTGTTCAATGTAGTTCCACTGGCGGATAATGTTTTCAATGGGAAAATTCTCCTTATGTAAAACTTCACTTGCTAACCGGAAAACTTCAACGGATTGTTGTTGGGTATTGAAATTCAACACATCGCTATGGAAGCCTCCTGCAAAAAGAAAACGACCATCGGCATTTTCCAATGTAATATAAGGGAAACCTTCATTGGGATGATACATAATCTGATCATTCTCATCTGCCTGATAGCTATGTACTTCCATTGTAAGTCCGCCATCCAAAGCAGGTTGGGATACATAACTTAATACAGGTAACTTCTGGGGATAACGTTGTTGTATTTTGTCACTTAAAATGTTACGACGAGTTACATATTCATTGTTATTTGCCGGTGTCCCGAAAAATATTAGTCTGAATATCTGTTCGCTTTGAGGCAACTGTGCCAGCAAGGTATCTGCCATTGTTCCGAAATCAGCAATTTCGGTGGTATATATGCTATATTTTATTTTATCACAATAATTCATGTTTTCCAACGGTGTCTTATTTTGTTATAAGGAATTTACGTATTCTGTTAGCGCTTTAATCTCTTTTTGAGAAACCTTTTTCTCAATACCGTGTTTGTGTACCTTAAATACATCTTCCATCGTGGCTGCACGTCCGTCAAAAAGATAGGGGGCTGTGCGCCAGACTTCACGTAGGGTAGGGGTGTCCCAACCTTTTTCGAACTCAATATCCTCACCGATACGATGCATTTTCAGGTCTGTATAATACGGGCCACTGTGGCACTCTGTACATTTTAGTTTTTCAAATACCTTTCTTCCTTCTTTGGCCAGGTCGGATAGCTCACCATTAACCAGATAGGGGCTTGGAACTGGTTGGAGAGATTTCAGATAAGCATCCACACATACGGCATCTTCTTCGGTAATATCAAAGAACTGTATGAATTTAAAACCGGCACGTACTGCCCATTCCGCTGTTTCGCGAATACCTGATATCATGCTTGGAGGGGTGGGATGGCTGAATAAAAGACTTTTGCAGTTTTTAGAGTTACCTACTCCGTCATTCATCAAATCCCAGTTCATCCCATCTGTACGGGCATCTCCCGGATGGCAACCATTACAACTTTGCCAGTTTTGAAAGCAATGAGAAGCGTCATTAAAATAGCGTTCTCCTTTGTTTTCTGCACTTTCTTCCCGATCCGGATTCAGATTGACCGAGGTTATTTCAGTCGTTTGGGTATCTACAATGTTTAGGATGTCAGCAAAGTAAGTAGGGATATAAAGTTTTCCGTTCTCCATTATCATTTTACGCGGACCATTTCCTTTCAATGGGATACGTTTGCGCAGGCCGTACAGGAATCTCAGGTCATAATCCAACATAGCTTTATCAGGATAACTTAGGAATTTCTTCAGCATGGCTTTGTGGTCAATAACGCTGATTTCATGTGTTCCGGAGTGAGTGATGAAGAGTGACTCGTCATTGCAGGCAATGCTCCAGATACCTGCTGCTCCACGTTCTGGTTCGTCGACTACAATTGCGCCGAGGAATTCTTGTTTTTCCACATCTATAATACTGAAAGCACTGGTATTCATCCATCCTTGTTGCAATTGTGATGTGGGAACGGTAAAACGTCCTAAATTGTGGGATACATATATATATTTACCGTCCGGTGTGATACAAATACCGCGTAAAGCATTGCTACCATTGGCCAGTTTGATGTCTTTTACTTTGGTAAAATCATCCATTCTGATGACGGAAACACAAGCTGCTACGTAATCAAGATCTGCCCGTTGGGATGGCAGATAATTGGTAACGAACAGATATTTGCCATCCTTGCTGAACTGTGCTGATTTAGGCTCACGCAAGACATTAACCGAACGTACAACCGTACGGCTTATCGGATCAATTTCTGAAACAGTGTTCTGGAATTGATTACATACATATATGTGTTTTTTATCTGGGCCGAAAATAGGAGCACATGCACCGGAACCTGTCAGAATAGTAGCCTCTTTTTGTCCTGATTCCAATGATAGGATTTGTAAATGTCCGGTGGCCGCACTGGTGGTGACATATGCTTTATTGGCATCCAGGAGGATACCGGTTGGTGTTTCTTCAACGGGAATAGAACGAAGTAAAGTTTTACCATCCGGTGAAAAGAAACTGATTCGATTTGTTCCCTTTTCTACAATAAGAATTTCACCTTTGGAATTCAAGGTAATGTCTGTAGGGAAAAACGGAGGAGTTCCTCCCAGAACGAAGGAAGCACAGCCACAAAAGAATACGGTGGCTAATGTTTTTTTTAATATTTGTTTGGGGGTGTTCATAGTATGTATGTTTTATATTTTTAAGACTGATTATATCCTAATTCTTTGGAGATAGTTTGTGCGGCATCTTTTATACATTCAACGGAATTGCGCACTACATCCTTAGATAAACGATCTTTAGGACCGGATATCCAGATGGCTCCGCATGGATAACTTGTGTAATTAAAAATAGGGGCACCTATACAGAGTACTCCACTTAATTCTTCTTCATTGTCCATGGCATAACCTAACTTTCGCACTTTCTCCAATTCATCCATGTATGCCTCGGGAGTAGTAATAGTGCGTGCATTATAACGTGTGAACTCCATTTGTGACAAGTAATAGTCACGGACATTGCAGGGGAGGTAAGCCATGATAGCTTTTCCCGGTGCAGAACAATGGAGTTCAAAAGGTTTACCGGGTGATAACACAAAACGGAAAGTATGATGTCCTTGGGCTTGTTCTATGAAAATACCTTTTTGATCTCCTAATACTCCGAAGCAGGCAGTTTCTTTTACCAGATCCCGCAAGTTGCGCAAATGTGGCAGGACTACCTCTAACAAATTATGTTCATTTAATGATTTGAATCCGAGCGATAATAATTTGCGGGATAATTTATAATGCTTTGTATCTTCATTATATATAAGGTATCCTAACCGGACTAAAGTATTTAAAATACGGTAGGCAGTTGTTTGCGAAATATCAAGTTCTGATTTGATCGCTTGTAGTGTTCTTCCTAAGGAATAAAGTGATAGGTACTCAAGAACCGCAATCCCTTTTTCAAGGTTTGGAACTTTGTAGTTTTCCTCAGCTTTTTCCATATATTCTTCTACTTTTTCCATATTTGGAACAATGTTTCAAATTTGTTGTCCAAATATAAGGAAACATTCGGATAAGCTTGATAATAAGCGACTGAAAAAAAGTTAAATATGTTATGGAGTATATTCTGTGGAAATTTGTCGAAAGCTTTTTCTTTGAGTTCAGGTATAAAAAAGAAGCAAGGAGGAATTTTTCCTACTTGCTTCTACAGTTAACACAACTAAAAATCTGCACTAAATATTATATGGAAATCGACAATTATAGTGTCGGCTTAGGTTATCTGAAATCTTTTAATTCTTCCTGCAGTTTCTGGCGAGTGAAGAAAATACGGCTCTTTACAGTACCGAGCGGGAGGTGTAACTTCTCTGCTATTTCACGGTATTTGAAACCGGAAACATGCATAGAGAACGGAACCTTGTATTCTTTAGGTAATGAATTGACAATACGGTGCATTTCTTTTAAGTCATAAGAGCTTTCTGTACTCTCAAAACCTGATTCCTGCGGGAGACTCAAATGATAAAGGTTGTCTGTCTGATCAACAAATGTCTGGTCACGGACTACTTTACGGTAGTTGTTGATAAAGATATTGCGCATGATGGTATACATCCATCCTTTAAAATTAGTATCTGGCATATATTTATCCTCATTGTCTAATGCTTTTAATGAGGTTTCCTGCAACAAATCATTGGCTTCTTCGCGGTCGGTTGTTAATTTGTATGCGAAACGAAGTAGTTCATCTTGAACTCCTATCAAATCTTTTTTGAAGCTTAAACTTTTCATAAACGTTGCTTTTTAAATTGTGAATATATCGTTGTTTTTTTCGATGTTGCAAGTTTACGGCGTTTTGATGACTAAGACAGGGGTGAATTCGTCTTTCTTTAGCCTGAAAACTATCAATTGATAGTTTTTAGGTGGTATATGATAGTTTTTGGGTGTTCTTTTTTCTCGTCAGAAACCTAAATCCTGCATTTTCTGCCAAATTATTGCAATTAATAGAAAAGAACAATTAATTTTGCACAATCATTTTATCTATAACGAATGACTGACGACTCTTTGTTTTTAATAGATATCGATAAGATTCTTCGGACAAAAGCTCCGAAGCATTATAAGTATATCCCTAAATTTATCGTTTCTTATCTGAAAAAGATTGTCCATCAGGAAGAAATTAATGTTTTTCTACGTGATTCGAAGGATAAATTAGGAGTAGACTTTCTGGAAGCTTCCCTGGATTTTCTTGATGCTAAAGTAGAAGTAAGAGGAGAAGAGAATTTACCGGAAGATGGTTTATATACATTTGTGTCCAATCATCCGTTGGGAGGACAAGATGGTGTAGCATTGGGTTATGTTCTTGGTAAACACTATAATGGAAAAGTGAAATATCTGGTGAATGATTTGCTGATGAACCTCCGCGGACTGGCTCCTCTTTGTATTCCTATTAATAAGACAGGGAAACAAGCCAAAGATTTTCCGAAGATGGTGGAAGCCGGATTTAAATCAGATGATCAGTTAATCATGTTTCCGGCAGGACTTTGCTCAAGACGCCAGAATGGTGTTATCCGGGATCTGGAGTGGAAGAAGACGTTTATTGTTAAAAGTGTGCAGGCGCAAAGAGATGTAATACCTGTGCATTTTGGCGGACGCAACTCTGATTTCTTTTATAATCTGGCAAATATCTGTAAAACACTGGGGATAAAATTTAATATAGCTATGCTTTATCTGGCAGATGAAATGTTTAAAAACCGGCATAAGACATTTACAGTCACTTTCGGTAAACCAATTCCCTGGCAGACATTTGATAAGTCTAAAACTCCTGCGCAGTGGGCGGAGTATGTTAAGGATATCGTATATAAACTGTGATAAAGAGAAAAAGAACAACTACACTAACGAGGAATATGGAAGAGATTATTGAACCGATAAGCAAAGAACTGCTAAAGGCGGAACTTACGGAGGATAAGCGGTTGCGCATGACGAATAAAAGTAATAATCATATTTATATTACTACTTCACAAGATTCTCCAAATGTAATGAAAGAGATTGGCCGTTTGCGTGAAATTGCTTTTCGTGCAGCAGGAGGAGGTACCGGTTTCTCTATGGATATCGATGAATATGATACAATGGAGAATCCCTATAAACAATTGATTGTATGGAATCCGGAAGCAGAAGAAATTCTGGGTGGGTATCGCTATTTGCTGGGTACGGATGTACGTTTTGATGAGAAAGGTGCTCCGATACTGGCTACTTCCCATATGTTCAACTTCTCTGAGCAGTTTGTTAAAGAGTATCTGCCTACTACAATTGAATTGGGACGGTCATTCGTAACGCTTGAATATCAGTCTACCCGTGCCGGAAGCAAAGGTTTGTTTGCTTTGGATAACTTGTGGGACGGATTGGGAGCGTTGACTGTTGTGATGCCAAATGTGAAATACTTCTTTGGTAAAGTGACGATGTATCCCAGTTATCACCGTCAGGGCCGTGATATGATTCTTTACTTCTTGAAAAAGCACTTTGGCGATAAGGATGGGTTAATCACTCCGTTGAATCCGTTGAAAATGGAGACTGAGGAGAAAGATTTGGCTACTATATTCTATGAGAAGTCGTTTAAAGATGATTACAAGATTCTGAATAGTGAGATCCGGAAGTTAGGCTATAATATTCCTCCACTGGTAAATGCCTATATGAGTTTAAGTCCTACAATGCGTATGTTTGGTACAGCTATTAATTATGAATTTGGGGATGTTGAAGAAACCGGTATTCTGATAGCTGTTGACGAAATTCTTGAAGATAAGCGTATGCGTCATATCCAATCATTTATCGAAAGTCACCCGGAAGACTGTAAGTTAACTTCGGGCGTCAATAAGGTATTTACACCGCAGGAAGACTGTTGCCGTTGATTTTGCGGTAGAGGTCCAGCGCAAAGACATCGGTCATTCCCGAAATATAATCAAGTACCGCCTGTATTCTTTCATAGAGTACAGGCGCTTTTATATTGTATTGACCCGATACACGATTGATAAGAAGCTGTGAGTAAGCTTTGTTGGGGGAGGTCACGGCATCGATCATGAGTTCCAGCAGGGTACTGATAACCTGAAAACCTGCTAATTCTATATCGAGCACATCCCGGGAACGGTAGATCTTACTAAAAGAGACCTCAGAACAGTGTTTGTAGGCCTGTGCGGGTCGTTTGGATATCTTTTTAATCAGTGGATCGGTGAAGTTGCCGGCAAGAATATCAGCTTCATGTTCCAAAAATATTCTTGTACATTCCTTTATTAATAGTCCTATAACCGAAGAGCGCAGATAGGCAATTTGTTCGTTCGTATCACTGACGATACTGAATGTTCTTTGTATATGTTCCTGTCGTTCTTCAGTGAAATAGGACAGGAGTAGCTCTTTCGTCTCTTCGGTTGTTAGAATTTTCAGTTTATGGGCATCTTCAATGTCCATCATTTGATAACATATGTCATCGGCAGCCTCAACAAGGTAGACTAACGGATGACGGGCATATTTCAGAGGCTGTTCACTAAGCTGAATCAACCCCAATTCAGTAGCAATACGCTGAAATCCTTTTTCTTCGCTAATAAAGAATCCAAACTTGGATTTTTTACCTGCCAGACTTGATGAAAAGGGGTATTTAACGATGGAAGCAAGCGTAGAATAGGTCATGGCAAACCCACCTTTGCGACGTCCTTCAAACTGATGTGTAAGGAGTCGGAAAGCGTTTGCATTTCCTTCAAAATGTGTCAAATCATCCCATTCCACCGGGAGAAGTTGCTCTTTTAGGAACTGCCCTTTACCTTCGGAAAAGAAGGTGGAAATGGCCTTTTCACCGGAATGGCCGAACGGAGGATTACCCAAATCGTGAGCGAGACAAGCAGCAGAAACGATGGAACCGATTTCGGGTAGAAAAGAGTCTTGTAACTCCGGTTGCCGGGAGAGTATTGCCTTTGAAACATCATTACCCAGTGACCGGCCAACACACGAAACCTCCAGACTATGAGTGAGCCGATTGTGCACAAAGATGCTACCCGGTAGTGGAAATACCTGTGTTTTATTCTGCAAACGTCGGAAGGGAGCTGAGAAGATGAGCCGATCATAATCTCTTTGAAATTCTGAACGGTTTTCTTGTCTTTCTTCATGAAACTCTTCCATCCCAAAGCGTTTTGCTGAGATTAATTTCCTCCAATCCATCATGAGTCTTTACGATTTAGCTATTTACAATTTACGATTTGAGAGTACATAGTTCCCCTATTCGCACATTATTTAACTGCAAATGTACGGAAATTCGATACAATTTGTGTATTTTCGCCCGTTAAATAGTAAACAGACAGAATATGAACGTACAAGTTATCAATAAATCAAAGCATCCGCTTCCGGCATATGCCACTGAACTTTCTGCCGGACTGGATATTCGTGCTAACCTTTCGGACTCAATGACTCTGGCCCCTATGCAACGTTGTCTGGTTCCTACCGGATTGTATATCGCACTCCCTCCGGGGGTTGAGGCACAGGTTCGTCCGCGTAGTGGTCTGGCTTTGAAGAAAGGGATTACTGTTTTAAATTCTCCGGGAACGATTGATGCCGACTACCGGGGAGAGATCTGTGTTATTTTAATTAATCTTTCGACCGAACCATTTGTTATTGAAGATGGAGAACGGATTGCACAGATGGTGATAGCCCGTCACGAACAAGCCGCTTGGCAGGAAGTGGAGGTACTGAATGAGACGGAACGTGGTGCTGGTGGTTTCGGGCATACGGGAAGGGGATAGATTACGAACTACAAATTACGAATTACGGATGAAAATAAAATTATTACTCCTTGGGGTGTTGATACTGATACTTGCTTCTTGCGGTTCTTCACAACGAGTAGGAAAGACGGGTGCTGCTAAATCTGCCCGACAGTTAGTTACCCTTTCGGACGAGCAGCAGCGTAAGTATGATTACTTCTTCCTTGAAGCAACGCGGTTGAAGGGGAAAAAGGAGTATGATGCTGCATTCGACCTGTTGAAACACTGTCTGACCATTAACCCGCAGGCAGCTTCGGCTCTTTATGAGATTTCGCAGTATTATATGTTTTTGAAGCAAGTGCCGCAAGGCCAGGCCGCTTTGGAGGAGGCAGTGGAAAGTGCGCCGGATAATTATTGGTATAGCCAGGCCCTTGCTAGCCTTTATCAACAACAGAATGAGAAGGAGAAAGCGATAGGATTGCTTGAGACAATGGCTACCCGTTTCCCGGGAAAAAGAGAATCGTTGTTTGCTCTGCTTGATTTGTATAATCAGCAAGAAGATTATGGGAAAGTGATTGGGACGTTGGACCGTCTGGAAGAGATAATGGGGAAGAATGAACAACTTACGATGGAGAAATTCCGTATTTATCTGCAGATGAAAGATGACAAAAGCGCTTTTCGGGAGATTGAGAACCTGGTGAAGGAATATCCTATGGATATGCGTTATCAAGTGATCTTGGGAGATGTGTATATGCAGAATGGTAAAAAGCAGGAAGCCTATGATATTTATCAGAAGGTACTTGCTACGGAGCCGGATAATGTGATGGCTCATTTCTCTTTGGCTTCCTATTACGAACAAACCGGGCAACAGGATTTGTATAAACAGCAACTGGACTCTTTGCTGATGAATAAAAAGGTACCTGCAGATACGAAATTGAATGTAATGCGCCAGGTGATTGCCCAGAATGAGCAGGCTACAGCAGACAGTACGAAGGTGATTTCACTTTTCGACCGTATCCTGCAGCAAGATCCGGATGATGATCAGATACCGATGCTCTATTCACAATACCTTTGGGCAAAAAATATGAAGGAAGCTTCGGTTCCGGTATTGGAGCGTGTGGTTCAGATTGATCCTGCCAATAAAGCTGCCCGTCTGATGCTCCTTGAAGTAGCTGTGCAGAAGAATGATTTTGAACAGGTCATTAAAATCTGTGAGCCTGGTGTAGAGGCTACCCCCGAGGCACTTGAGTTCTATTTCTATCTCGCTATTGCCTATAGCCAGGCGGAGCGTAATGATGAGGTACTTGCTATTTGTCAGAAAGCTTTGGCGAATGCTACAAATGATAGTAAGAAAGAAGTTTTATCTGATTTCTATTCTATCATGGGCGATGTTTACCATAAAAAAGCGATGATGACGGAGGCATACAATGCGTATGATTCTGCATTGGTTTACAACCCTTCTAATATTGGTGCATTGAACAATTATGCCTATTATCTGTCTGTAGAACGCCGGGAACTCGATAAGGCTGAGGAAATGAGTTATAAGACGGTAAAAGCCGATCCCGGCAACGCCACTTATCTTGATACATATGCCTGGATACTTTTTGAGAAAGGGAACTATGCTGAGGCTCGTATCTACATTGATGATGCCATGAAAAGTGATGGAGAGAAAAGTGATGTGATAGTGGAACATTGCGGAGATATCTATTATATGACCGGCGATGTGGATGGTGCATTGAAATATTGGCAAGAGGCTCTCGACATGGGGAGTGAATCGAAAACGTTGAAAGAGAAAATTAAGAAGAAGAAATACATTGCAGAATGAGAAACGTATTCTATTTATTGTTGCTGGTAGTAATGCTTGCAGGCTGTAAAAGCACAAAGAATATAACTTCAAGCGTGCCTGTTGTCGAGCCTTGTTACCTATCATCCAAACTGCAGTTGACTATCCCCTCCGGTTCTGATGGGAGTATAACGACGGGAGGAACAATGAAAATGAAAGGAGGCGAACGTGTGCAGCTTTCCATTCTGATGCCTATTCTTCGTACGGAAATAGCCCGGTTGGAGATAACTCCCGACGAAGTATTACTTATCGATCGGATGAATAAGCGCTACGTCAGGGCTTCCCGGAAAGAGTTGGATGATATTTTGCCAAAAGATGCCCGGTTCTCTAAATTGGAGAAGTTACTTCTGAGCGCTTCGCGTCCGGAAGGGAAAGCCGAGTTAAGTGGTAAGGAATTGGGCATACCTTCATTGGAAAGAGCAAAAGTGAGATTATATGATTTCTCGTCCAAAGAATTTGCAATGACACCTACCGAGATCTCGGACAGATACACCCAGGTACCACTTGAAGAACTATTAAATATGCTGACTAAGTTATGATGAAACGTATCTTTGTAGGATTAACATGTATTCTTTTTCTGGTTATTCCGCTTTCTGCTCAAAGTAGCAGATTGATTAAAGAACTGGAAAGTAAACGCGGCGAATTGCAAAAGCAGATTGCCGATACCGAATCATTGTTGAAGAATACAAAGAAAGATGTAGGAAGCCAGCTTAATAGTCTTGCTTCATTAACGGGGCAGATTGAAGAACGCAAGCGATATATCCTTGCCATAAATAATGACGTGGAGGCTCTTGAACGCGAATTGTCTGTCCTTGAGAGACAGCTTCGTACACTTCAGCGTGACTTACAGGACAAGAAAAAGAAATATGAATCTTCCGTCCAATACCTCTATCGTAATAAATCGATAGAAGAAAAGCTGATGTTTATTTTTTCGGCCAAGAGCTTAGGGCAGACATACCGCCGTCTCCGCTATGTGCGTGAGTATGCTACCTATCAACGGCTTCAGGGTGAAGAGATTCTGAAAAAACAGGAACAGATCAAGAAGAAAAGAGCGGAGCTTCTACAGGTAAAGACTGCCAAAGAAAATCTGCTGAAAGAACGCGAAGACGAGAAGCAGAAACTTGAAGATCAGGAAAAGCAGAAGCGTGAAATGGTGGCCAATCTGCAAAAGAAGCAGAAAGGGCTACAAAGCGAAATAAATAAAAAGAGACGTGAAGCCAATCAACTCAATGCCCGGATTGATAAGTTGATAGCCGAAGAAATAGAACGTGCCCGTAAGCGTGCAGCCGAAGAAGCGCGTCGCGAAGCGGCAGCCCGTAAAAAGTCAGAAGCCAAGGAAGGTAAATCAACATCGGCTTCTCCCGGAACGGAGACAAAGAAAAAAGCGGAACCTCTGGAAGCTTACAGTATGAGTAAAGCGGACCGTGAGTTATCCGGTAACTTTGTCAGTAATCGTGGTAAGCTTCCTATGCCGATTTCGGGCCCTTATATTATTACCAGTCATTATGGACAATATGCAGTTGAGGGGTTACGCAATGTTAAACTTGATAATAAGGGTATTGATATTCAAGGAAAGCCCGGTGCCCAGGCTCGTGCTATTTTTGATGGTAAAGTTGCGGCTGTTTTCCAACTCAATGGGTTGTTCAATGTATTAATTCGCCATGGCAATTATATCTCTGTATATTGTAATCTCTCTTCCGCATCTGTTAAGTCGGGAGATACGGTTAGTACGAAGCAGGCTATCGGGCAGGTATTTTCTGATGTCTCCGACAATGGGCGCACTGTATTGCACTTCCAGTTGCGTAAAGAGAAAGACAAATTAAACCCCGAACCCTGGCTGAACAGGTGATGCTAACTGTTGACAATTCCTCCCTTAGTAATGTAAACCTCCCTTCCCCGGTGAGAAGCATTGTTTTACATGTACATGTAAAGCTGCACGACATGCACATGTCGTACTGCTCCACATGTGCATGTCGTACTGTTAAACATGTACATGTAAAACAACGCTCCCTTACGAGTCTCCCCTTGTTACTCTACGACCTTACCGGGTTATGTCTCCCTTGCTACTCCTTTTAGCGTCTTTCTTCTGGCTTCCTTGTTTCAAGAGGAAGTCGTATCTGTGTTTCCGGTAGTCGGCGAACTCTCTATAAACGCGTTTCGCCGGTTAGTCTCGATAACGAGATAACCGGCGAAATATATAAATTTCTGTTCCTATATAAGGAGCTCTAAGAGGGCTTTCTATTTATAAACTTCAAATTCGTAAATACGGGTGTCTTTCCCTTCATCGTCTTGTGTCGGATTAGTTACCATTAAGCGGATGTAACGTACTTTGGCAGGTTCTGACAGTTGTCGTGAAACAACATTGCGTTTGTTATTGTTGAGCCTGTCCAGTGTTTTCCACTCTTCATTCAGATTATTCTTTCCTTGCAGGAAACACCCTTTCGTAACATATGTGTGACTCTCTTCACCTGCATTCACAAGTTTCCAGCCACTGATGTCTTGTGCCTCTCCTAAATCAAAATCCACATAGTTCGGAGTCATACCCGTATCACACCATTTGGTATCCTTATTTCCATCAATCATACATTCCGGTTTTTCACGGTTGTTCATATAGCCTGAATAAGATATGATCTTCGCAGTTTTCAGCAAGTTTTCTTTCGGACTTTCCTGTGTAGATAATATCTTGCCGGCTTCTTCTCTGATGGCTGTACGGAATAGCTGTGATGCAGTGTTCATAGCAGGTTGTTCTTCTTTGGCCAGTGTAGCGGCAAAGAGCACAATCTTGTCATTCTTTGGCAGGATAAAGCTTACAGCGCCTTTGGGAATATCGATACCGAATTTAAACATATACGTAAACTCGTATGCCTGATCTTCACCCGGAGCGTGACGGTGTGTACCTACATAAGCTATCTCGGCGTCTTTTAGATACCCTTTGGTATGATTGGTGTGTCCCCATTGTCCGATGAAACCGGTGTAAGAAGGAACGGTGATTTCCGCTTTGTTTTTCCCGCAGCAGAATGTAACTGTATAATCATCATCCGTTGCAGCAGCCAGGAAGTATAAATGAGTATATTTATGTCCGTCGGGCAGATAGATTGTGTCTCCTTTGCAGGTCATGCCGTTAAATGTCTCTTTCTCTCCCAGGCGGAACGGAATTTGATCTGCGAATATAGAATCCGGCAGTAATTCAGCAGCGTATGAGTATCCGGACTCAAAATTCGCTTCTCCGCGGAATTCATTAAATGAGGCGCATTTGCGGTCATAATTTAGTGGCAGGTTCACATATTCCGGTTCAGATGCAGGTTGTGCAGCACTTTTCAAACGCACTTTGAATGTCTTGACAGAATAGGGCTTAATAGTGATTTGCAGTTTGTTTCCATTGAAGTTGGCAGCACCAATTGTTTTTTCTGTGCCGTCAGCTTCATTCGCATTGAGTATATCACCTGCGAATGACAAAGTTGCCTGCTGTGACTTTTCACCTCCGGTTTCATACACGCGCACTACGTACTCGTCTGAACTTTCTGCTTTCTTGAGTGCTTTGATAATTACGTTGCGGTTGTCTGAGGTTGCAAAAGAGAACTCTTTGCCTAATGTATCTTTGTGTTTTGTGGTCTGGAATGCTTTCAGGCGTTGGTTCATAAGTTCTGCCTTCTCTACGGTAGATGCATGATCCAGCTTACCGGAATGCCCTACAAGGCTATACGTGAAGTTGTGATGTCCGTAGTCTTGTTTGTCCTGATAAGCATAGTTCCGGGTTGTTTCCGGAGTATGGAGCAGCGTTAAACGGAGCGTATGGTTGTTGGGCTTATCCCAGCCATATTTGCTGTCATTCAATATCGATACACCATAACTGTTGTCCTGGTTGGTCAGGTCGGCCCAGTATTGTGCATATACCTCGTAAGCGATATCGGTGTTATTCCCACGTTTAACGCTTCCGATTCCTAAGTCATAAGTTGCTTCCGTATTCTCTATATTCAAAGGGAATTCGGCTTTTAGCAAGGCATTGGTTGATTGCCAGTCTATTTCATTGTAGAAATCGATCCGATCGGCACGACTTCCTTCATAGAGCCGGATGTATTGCTTAAACACCGATTCTCCGTGTGTCTTTTCAATGCAGATTGCTTTACGTAGCTCTCCGTTTTCTACCAATGATATTTTCACATTATCCGTGATAGAGATTGGTTCCCGGTCTATTGTCTCTTTCAACACCTCCCAGGCCGGCCAGTGGTATGATTTATTTTGGGTGAAGAGAGCCAGTCGGATGGCTTTACCCTGTTTTACCAACTCTTTGTTTTGCGTCTTGTCGAGAAGCGAGGTGATATCCCCTTTTTCATCCAATGTGATTTTATAAATGGAATTCTCGAGTGTGTTACTTGTTGTTGCAGCAAAGCGATTTGCCGTGCCGGAAGTACGTACATCGTACACAGCGTAGCCGGTAGCTGGTACTGTTGCTTCTATCAACAGGTGTGCTTTTCCGTTTGTGTAGGATAGTAACTGTGATGCCACCTTTTTACCGTTGTTGTCATATACTGTGACACCTTTGGGGGCTGCGGGCACTTCCAGTTCTACTTCTGCTATGTCCTGTACCGGGAATCCTAATGCATTATAGAGTATTACCGGAATGCCCTTTACCTGTGTATCCATGTCTCCGGCTATTGAACGAATGGAAGAGGCCAGTACGCCGGAAAATTGTTTGAGTGAGATTAACTCGTCATTCCACGAAAACTCGTAGGCATGTGGAATACTTGTTCCGGTGAGGTCGTCATGGAACTGATGATAGATGAAACGTTTCCAGGCATCTGTTAGAGTTGTTCCGGGATATGCAGCTTTGTTGAGCCATTCGGCGGCTACGGCTGCTCTTTCAGCTGCATCTCCCAAAAGCTCATTCTGCCGGTTGTACAGTTTCATGGCTGCTTGTGAAGTATAGCATCCTGTTCCATGTACGTCCATCAGTAACTCTCCGTTGAATACAGGCAATTCCGGATGATCCTTATAAGGCTGGAAGTCTTTAAACATCTGGTCGCTTGTAGCACTGATGATTTCGAGTGGCCCGTTTCCTTTTATTCCCTTTTCAACAGAACGTACGGAACCCAACGTGGGTGATCCGCCAATATCTCCTGTACCGTAATAGCGGTATACCATATTGAGCGGGGTACGTGTGGTCAGTCCCAACAGCTCCTTGTTTTCCGATAAATCCTCATCGTTCCATCTTTTGCCATAATCGTATCCGTGTGCCAGCATGACGGAAGAACCATCGATTCCCTGCCATAACCCGATGGTAAAGGGATGTTTGCTTTTTCCGTAGAAAGGTTTGTTACGCCAGTCCAGCTTTTGTGATGAGAACCCGATGAGTCCGCAATGAGCTGCAATGGTAGGTAGTGTCCATCCGAAGCCAAAACAGTCCGGTAAGAAGATATCTGTACTTTCCACTCCAAATTCCTTACGGTAATATTCCTGTCCCAGCATGATGTTACGAATCGCAGATTCGGTTGAAGGCACCAAAGCATCGCTGGCTTCCCAACTGGCACCACTCACGTGCCAGCGTCCTTCCCGGATATATTTCTTCATTTCTTCGTATTGAGCCGGATAATATTCTTTCATCCATGCATACTTGACTCCCCCTTCAAAGTTGAAGATATAGTCAGGATATTGCTTCAGCAGAAGTAAGTTCTGGCTGATAGTATTCCACACATACTGTTTAATGGTCGTTTGGACATCCCAGTTCCATTGGGTGTCCAGGTGTGCATCTGCAACCATGTAGGCTTTAGGCTTTTTCTCCGGTTGTGTATTTTGGCTATAGGAGCCACTGCATAGTAGTGAGGTTGATGCCAGTGCAATGATGTGTTTCTTCATTTCTGTCTGTTTTATGATTTATATATTCTTGTTATTCGTTAATCTCCGAATAGAGCTCAATTGTGTGAGAGTTTTTCGGCAAGTTCTTGAAATGCTTTTGGGGGTGTCCGACCAGTCTTTTCCAGAATCGATGCATTAGTGAAAAATTGTGTAAGTCTTGTGACGGAATTCATGTTTTTCTTTATAGGTTTCGTTATACAAATATGTGAGAAAACGAACACAAATGTATGAAATAAATCATTCAATAAATCGCAGATATTGCCCAATGGCAGATCTTGTTACTTTTTTGGCAGAATTGGATACTTTTTTGCTACATATTTACTATCTAAGCGTTTTTGTATTTGTTCGAAAAGACTTTTCTTTGTGATATTCTAAAAAATTTGTGATATTCTAAAAAAGATGTATTACTATGGAAAATCATAGTCGTTACTTATCCTGAATAACTAACTAACTTTAATTACAGATTATGGCACTAAAACACTCGATGAAACTGATTGGTACCTGTACGGTTACAACTGCTTTACTTCTGGCTTCTCCTGCTTCTGCATTTGTATCCGGAGACAAATTGTCTGAACATGTCTGTGCAACAGACGCTATTCAGAAAGACAATCGTCCAAAACCGGCAGAACGTCTTTTCCGTTCTCAGGCGGTAGAAAATGAAATCATCCGTTTACAGAAACTTCTGAAAAATGCCCGGCTTGCCTGGATGTTTACCAACTGCTTTCCGAATACACTCGATACTACTGTACATTTTCGTGAAGGCGAAGATGGTAAACCCGACACTTTTGTTTATACAGGTGATATTCATGCCATGTGGTTGCGCGATTCCGGTGCACAAGTATGGCCTTACGTACAACTTGCCAACTCCGATCCGGAACTGAAACGTATGCTTGCCGGTGTCATCAATCGCCAGTTCAAGTGTATTATGATGGATCCTTATGCCAATGCTTTTAATGATGGTCCCGTAGGTGGACACTGGATGAGTGACCTTACAGATATGAAACCTGAATTACACGAACGTAAATGGGAAATAGACTCGTTGTGTTATCCTCTACGTTTGGCTTATCACTACTGGCAGGTAACGGGTGATGCCAGTATTTTCGATGAAGAGTGGATACAGGCTATCACAAACATCCTGCGCACTTTCAAAGAACAGCAACGTAAGGATGGAGTTGGTCCTTACAAGTTTGAACGTAAAACGAACCGTGCATTAGATACGATGACCAATAACGGGCTGGGAAATCCGGTGAAGCCTGTAGGGCTGATTGCTTCTGCCTTCCGTCCCTCTGATGATGCTACCACACTGCAATTCCTTGTACCTTCCAATTTTTTCGCTGTATCTTCGCTTCGTAAAGCAGCCGAGATATTGCAAACGGTCAATAAGAAACCGGAATTGGCAAAAGAATGCAAAGATCTTGCCAATGAAGTGGAAGCGGCTTTAAAGAAGTATGCAGTCTATAAGCACCCTAAATATGGTAAGATATATGCTTTTGAAGTAGATGGATTTGGTAATCATCTGTTGATGGACGATGCCAATGTGCCCAGCCTGATAGCTATGCCTTATCTGGGAGATGTCAATGTAAATGATCCCATTTATCAAAATACCCGTCGTTTTGTGTGGAGTGAGGATAATCCTTATTTCTTTAAAGGTAAGGCAGGCGAGGGTATAGGTGGTCCTCATATTGGTTACGATATGATATGGCCGATGAGCATTATGATGAAAGCTTTCACAAGTAAGAATGATTCGGAAATAAAGAATTGTATCAAGATGTTGATGGATACTGATGCGGGCACAGGTTTTATGCACGAATCATTTCATAAGGATGATCCGAAGAACTTTACCCGCGCCTGGTTTGCCTGGCAGAATACTCTTTTTGGGGAATTGATTCTTAAACTTGTGAATGAGGGGAAAACAGACCTATTAAACAGTATAGAATAATTGAGGGAGAATGATGAAGAAAATTTCAGTATGGACACTTTGTGCCCTTTTGTTGGCAGGTTGTGCCACTAATGAGAAAATAACCGGATCCGGTTTATTGCAGAGCAATTTCCAAACCGAAGTGGATAGTAAAAAGACTGATTTGTATGTACTTCGCAATGCTAACAACATGGAAGTATGTGTGACGAATTTCGGCGGACGTATTGTTTCTGTTATGGTACCCGATAAAGAGGGAATTATGCGGGATGTAGTCCTTGGGTTTGATTCGATACAGGATTATATTACGATACCTTCGGACTTCGGAGCTTCTATCGGGCGTTATGCCAATCGTATCAATCAGGGACGATTTATGTTGGATAGTGTGGAATATATTCTGCCTCGCAACAACTACGGACATTGCTTGCATGGCGGTCCAAAGGGATTCCAGTACCAAGTATATGATGCCCGGCAGATTGGTCCGCAGGAGCTTGAGCTGACCTATCTTGCCAAAGATGGTGAAGAAGGATTTCCCGGTAATATTACCTGCAAGGTACTGATGACTTTGACGGATGATAATGCCATTGATATTCGATACGAGGCAGAGACGGATAAGCCTACTATCGTTAACATGACCAACCATTCTTATTTCAATCTGGATGGAGATGCTGGCAGCAATGCGGAACATTTGCTTATGATTGATGCCGATTACTATACCCCGGTGGATAGTACTTTTATGACCTCCGGTGAGATTGTTCCGGTAGAAGATACTCCAATGGATTTTCGTTCGCCGGTTGCCGTAGGGACCCGGATCAACAACTTTGATTTTGTGCAGTTAAAGAATGGAAACGGTTATGATCATAACTGGGTATTGAATACAAAAGGGGATATTACCCGCAAGTGTGCTATCCTTCAATCTCCAAAGACGGGTATCATCCTGGATGTTTATACCAACGAGCCCGGTATACAGGTTTATGCTGGTAACTTCCTGGATGGGACAGTGAGAGGTAAGAAAGGGATTGTATACAATCAGCGTGCTTCTGTTTGTCTTGAAACACAGAAGTATCCGGATACTCCGAATAAACCCGAATGGCCTTCGGCAGTACTACGTCCCGGCGAGAAATACCATAGTCATTGTATCTTTAAATTCTCAGTAGATAAATAGCGATCAGATAACCTCACTCTTCAGCCATTTACCCATAAAGCGGTCGTAAACGATGTAGCCTTTTGAGGTCTTATACAACAATTCTTTGTTGAGTAACGATTTCAAGGCTACATTTACGCTACTGGGTGCTTTCAGGAAGTCACGGGTAGAGTAGATGTCCATATGAAAGCAGAATATTTTTTTCCTGCTCTGCCATATTGTGAAACACATTTTTGATAAGACCGGTTTTACCCATGCGTCGGGGAGCAATGAGGGTAAGGTTTCGCTCATTGTTCAAAGCCGATATGATCTTTTGAGTTTCAGTCTCTCTGTCGCAAAAGTATGTCGGGCTATGATAGCCGTAAACTAAAAAGGGATTATTCGGTTTCATCATGATTACATATTTTACGTTACACATTTTGTGTAACGTAAAATATGTAATAAGTTTTTGGATACGCAACCTTTTCTCTTCCTTTATTCATTTTTCATTAGAATTAAAGAATGAAAAACACCTCAAGTAAATATCACTTGCATATATAAAGAGTATATCTTTATCCAAATCTAACTGATGTTTAAAGACTTAATCCATCCAGCAATTCCAAATATAGCCCTATTGCCTCTTCCATCTCCTTTAGCATCACATATTCGTCTGCTGTATGTGAACGGGATGAACGTCCCGGCCCTATTTTAACTGATGGGAACGGCATCAGTGCCTGATCTGAAAGAGTAGGGGAACCAAAAGGTGAACGCCCCAATTTGATGGCCTTTTGAACAAAAGGATGATTCTCTTCGATGCGTGAGGAGTTCAGACGGAAGGAACGTGCCTCAGCCTTACAACTAATATGCTTTTGTATTTCGGCAAACAGTTCTTCGTTAGAGTATAACTCATTGCTTCGCACATCTACTACAAATGTACAGCGGTCCGGAACCACATTGTGTTGTGTGCCGGCATTGATTACCGTAACACTCATCTTGACCGGACCTAATAAAGGTGATTCTTTTTTGAAACGGTAGTCGCGAAACCAGGCAATGTCATCCAGTACTTTGTAAATAGCATTGTCACCTTCGTTGCGGGCAGCATGTCCCGCTTTTCCAGTGGCAGTGACATCCAGTACCATAAGACCTTTTTCGGCGATGGCGGGTTGCATTTCGGTGGGTTCGCCCACAATAGCAAATGAAATGGGGGGAAGGCCTTTCAATACACTCTCGATACCATCCTTGCCAGATACCTCTTCTTCGCAGGAAGCAAGGTAAATAAGGTTGTATGATTGCTCCGTTCTACATAGTTGCAGGAACACCTGTAATAACGTTACTACACTGGCACCGGCATCATTGCTACCTAACCCATAGAGTTTTCCGTTTTCTTCTCGTGGAGTGAAAGGGGCTTTACGCCAGCCGTTTACGGGTTTTACTGTGTCAATGTGCGAGTTGAGTAGAATAGTGGGTTTCTTCAAATCAAACATCGGGCTAAGACACCAAATGTTGTTGCCTTTACGTCCGGTAGTCATGCCTTCTGCTTCAATGTAATTTTGCAGATAGTCAGCAGCCTGAGTTTCTTCACGGCTGATTGAGGGGATGGCTATAAGCGATTTAAGCAGGCTTACGGCCTCCGTTGTCAGATAAGATACGTCATATTTCATGGTGCAAACTTACTGATAATTATTGAAAAAGGCGATAGTTTCAAATAAAACTAATATCTTTGCCCTATATTTACTAACAACAAATAGATATGATTGAACATCATTTATCTGTCTTGGTCCATCGTCAGGCTCAAAAGTATGGTGATAAGACAGCTCTTCGATATCGTGATTACCAGACTGCACAATGGATTCCTATCTCCTGGAATCAGTTTTCAGAAACCGTAAAACAAGCTGCAAGTTCTCTTGTTGCACTTAGTGTAGAGGAAGAAGAAAATATCGGTATTTTTTCGCAAAACAAGCCGGAATGTCTTTTTGTAGATTTTGCAGCATTTGCTAATCGTGCAGTGACGGTTCCGCTTTACGCTACCAGTTCTCCGGCACAGGCGCAATACATTATTAATGATGCACAGATACGTTTCTTGTTTGTGGGCGAACAGTTTCAGTATGATGCTGCCTTTAGCATATTTGGCTTCTGTCCGTCGTTACAGCAGATTATTATTTTCGACCGTGATGTGGTGAAAGATCCCCGTGATGTGTCGTCTATTTATTTTGATGAGTTTCTGGAAATGGGTGAAGGGCTACCCCACAATGAGGTGGTGGAAGAGCGAACTTCACGTGCTTCAGAAGATGACTTGGCTAATATCCTTTATACTTCCGGTACAACGGGTGAGCCGAAAGGTGTAATGCTGCATCACTCTTGTTTCCTTGAAGCGTTCCGTATCCATGATATTCGCCTGGTGGATATGACGGACGAAGACGTCTCTATGAATTTCCTGCCGTTGACTCATGTGTTTGAGAAAGCATGGAGCTATCTTTGCATCTATAAGGGGGTGCAGATTTGCGTTAACCTTCGTCCTGCCGATATTCAGATGACAATCAAGGAAATTCGTCCCACACTAATGTGTAGCGTTCCTCGTTTTTGGGAGAAGGTGTATGCGGGTGTACAGGAAAAGATTGCCGAGACGACCGGTATCAAGAAAACATTGATGATGGATGCTATCCGTGTTGGCAGAATACACAATATTGACTATATACGTCAGGGAAAGACTCCGCCGTTAATGCTTCATTTGAAATATAAGTTTTACGAGAAAACAATTTATTCATTGCTGAAGAAAACAATTGGTATTGAAAATGGTAATTTCTTTCCGACTGCCGGTGCGGCGGTACCCGATGAAATTTGTGAGTTCGTTCATTCTGTGGGTATTGATATGCTGGTAGGTTATGGATTGACAGAATCTACGGCTACCGTCTCTTGTACTTCCAAGACTGGTTATGATATTGGTTCGGTAGGCCAGGTGATGCCGGATGTAGAAGTGAAGATAGGAGAAGATAATGAGATTCTGCTGCGTGGAAAGACTATCACTAAAGGATATTATAAGAAGGCGGAAGCTACCGCAGCTACCATTGATGCTGATGGATGGTTTCATACGGGTGATGCCGGATACTTTAAGAACGGGCAGTTATACCTGACGGAGCGTATCAAAGATTTGTTCAAGACATCCAATGGTAAGTACATTGCTCCGCAAGCTCTTGAAACAAAGTTAGTCATTGACCGATATATCGATCAGATTGCTATTATTGCCGATCAGCGTAAGTTTGTATCTGCATTGATTGTTCCGGTATATGGCTTTGTGAAAGATTACGCCAAAGAGAAAGGTATTGAATATAAGGATATGGAAGAATTGTTGCAGCATCCCAAGATTGTAGGATTGTTCCGTGCCCGCATTGATACCTTGCAGCAACAATTTGCTAATTATGAACAGATAAAACGCTTTACACTCTTGCCTGAACCGTTCAGTATGGAAAAGGGTGAGTTGACAAATACATTGAAACTAAAACGTCCGGTGGTAGCCAAAAACTACAAAGAGATGATAGATAAGATGTACGAGGAGTAATTAGCAATCATAAAAAGAGAATCCCACTATCAGATTAAAATCCGGTAGTGGGATTTTTATTTTATCTATGGAACGATTTGGATGTTATGAAGAATGAATTCTTTACCGCTTTTGTCATCGTATTCAAAACTTATAATATGACTTTCACTCTTATCTGAGTCCAAGATAATTTCCGGATACATATAATTTCCCCAGCCATCTTTAAAGAATGTACTGAGCTTTTGCCGTTTACCATTATCAAGAGTAACATATACATTTGCCGCTTTTTGAGAATTGATTGTTTTCTCAAACATAATTGTGATTATGGAGGCTTTGACTGTAAATTCCAGTGGTTTACCTTTATGAGTAGTGCTCCATCCTCTTGAAGTCAGTTCCCAATCCGGGTTGTCGATATGAGTGAACGGATATATGCAGGCTTGTTCATATCTATTCTGGGTAAGTGGAACCGGTAGAGTTTTCTCGTTGAATATCTCCTCTAAAAAATGAGTGACTAAATTACTGATAATTTGATGTCCTCTGTCATTTGGGTGTACTTCATCTGAAGAAATTTCGCTCCATACCATATTACCATTCTGTATTTCAGGATATAAAGCATCACGATAGCTGATATACGGAATGTGATAATGATTACAGACCTCTAAGTGATATTTCTGCCATGAGTTTCCTTGCATATCCATCAGTCCTAATGCAAGTATGGCAGGTTTGTTTTCTGATTTCAGAATCTTACGTATAAGTCCTTCATAGCTGGCTTTTGTTCTTGACTCGCCTTGATCGTTGACACTAAATTCTATAATAACAATGTCGGGTTTGTATGAAAGTAAATCCCCGTCGACTCTGTGTACACCGAAAAGTGAGTTAGTAGCTCCTATTCCTGCATTTACAAAATGTATTTCAGTTTGAGGAAACTTCTTACGAAACCATTGAACAACCAAAGGAGCATAGGCTGTTTGCTGAAAATCGGATGCGTTTGCTCCTGCAGTTATCGATCCGCCTATTACTCCAACAGTTAACTTCTTGTTTACTTCAGCTCTTTTGAATATCTCTTGTATCGGTGCGGTAGTATAAGTATTTTTTATACTTCTTTGATACCACTCATCTCGCATGATGGCCGTATTTTGAGCAGTTACGGTGGCTGAGGATAGGTAGAAGCAAAATACCATCAATAGATTGTGGAAGTAAAGTGTACGTGCTTTATTGAAATTCATATTAATTACCTTTGAGATTGTTTACGATTTCTGTGACTGACATTCGGGCATAACAAATGATCTCGTCGCTGGCACCGTAGTAAAGGTGTATGGTATCTCTCTCCAAATAATGTCCGTTTGAGAAAATGACTTCGCCGAAGAAACCTGTTTTCTCGTAAGGCTCTAATGGTTCCATGATTGGATGAATAGAACGTGAAAGAACAACAGAAGGATCGTTTAGATCGAGCAGCATGGCACCAAGACAGTATCTGTTATCATAGGTTGCTCCGTGGTAGATAACCAACCATCCTTCAGGAGTCTTTATAGGGGATGCACCGGCACCAATTCTTGCTTCGTCCCACATACCCGGGCGGGTTAATGCAATACATTTATGCTGCCCCCAATGAACCAAGTCGGGAGATTGCGCTATCCAAATATAATTTCCTCCTAATTCATGGCAACTGGGACGATGCAAGGCATAATGTGTGCCATTGATTTTTTCTTCAAAAAAAGCACAATCTTTATTATGAGGAGGGAATATCAGACCTTTACGATCGAAATGTTGCCAGTCTGTGGTTTGCATTAAACCGATACCGACGGCTACCGGGGATATGGCAGAATAGGTTAGATTGAACTTACCATCGATATATGATACACGGCAATCTTCGATTCCAAAACTCTCCAGTTGGCCTTCACCAAAAATGGGAGGGTAGTTTATATCTTCATAGAAATGAATATTGTCATCGCTGAATAATAATCGTTGGTAAGACAATGTGGTGAGATAATCCTGGCCCTTATAACGTATTACGCGCGGGTCTTTAGCATCAAGGTCCGGATCACTTTTTCTGAAAGTTATTTTTTCAAATTGTCCGTTGGAGTTTCTGATGATAATGGATATTTCTCCGTCTGTTTGAATTGGCCTTTCGGCAACACGTAGTAACAAGCAGGTTTTGTTATTAAATCTAAATACTCCCGGGTTGAAAATACAAGCTATTTCCATACCCGGTATCATAGGGGCTAAATCCTGTGGTTTAATCAGTGGATTCAGTTCTGAGCGATAAGCTAAATCTGTCTTTCTCATTTCTTAGTATGTTTTTTATGATAAAATTAAAAATCAAAACAAAGAAACGCCGCTTATCGGAAAACCCGGTATCGTAGGATTACAAAAGAGTATGATGCTTATTCATTCATAGCTTTTGAACCATGTTTTTTTCTATATTCTCCAGGAGTAAGATTAAATTGCTTGCTGAATTCGTGATAAAAGTACGCTTTATTATTAAAACCACAATCAAACATTATTTCCTGTATTGTCTTGTTGGTCATTTTCAATAATTTCTCTACTTGATTCATTCTTATTTTTCGGATGAATTCAGTGGGGGTTTCTTCTTTTATTTCTTTCAGTTTACGGTAGAGCATTATTTTGCTGATTCCCATTTCATTGGAAAGCATTTCGATTGATAGGTTTTCGTTGTCTATATTCTCAGAAACAATCCTGGTTAGTTTCAGGATAAATTCTTTTTCTTCTTTATGAACAGTTTTTCCTTCAATTTTTTCAATAGCTGATAAAGGAGAAGCATAGAAATCTTTTAAGCTTCTGCGGCTTGTGAGAAGACGGTCAATGGTTGTTTCAAGGAGCATTGAATTAAAAGGTTTTCCTACATAAGCATCTGCTCCGGTTTGTAATCCTTCAATTTGATTATCAATAGAGGTTCTGGAGGAGAGAAAAATTACTGGTATGTTGGCAGTTGTACTTTTATCCTTTAAATGATTGACAAATTCAATTCCATTCATTTCCGGCATTATGATGTCGCTGATAATTAAATGGATACTGTTTTTTTCTACCATTTCTACTCCTTCTTTCCCATTAGAAGCAAACAATAAGCTATATTTATGTTTCAATAAGCCATATAGTAAATTACTGATTTCTTTATCGTCTTCTACAATTAGGATTACTGTTTGAGACATGTTGTTAGTGTCCGTATCTGCCAATTCTGTAATATCTGTATACTCTGTATTTATGGGCGGTTCTTCTGTTACCAATGGAGGCATTGAGACCGGTTGTTTGTTTGTGAGTTCTAATGCCGGAAGAGATATGGTGAATTGAGTATAATCATTTAGTTCACTTTCCACTTCAATTGTACCCTTCAAAAGATCAGTTAAAGCTTTGCAGAGTGCCAATCCGATTCCATTCCTGTTTTCTCCTTGCGCCATTTGTTTTTCAAACTGATCAAGTATCTTGAATCGATTGAATATGAGATGAATATCTTCTTTCTTAATTCCTTTCCCGTTATTTTTGATTTGAAGGATAAGATGTTCATTTATTTGACTGATAGATAAATGGATATATCCATTTATTGGGGTGTATTTAAAAGCATTGGATATAATATTAAATACGATCTTTTCAAAACAACTGCGATCAGTGATCCATGTGTTGGTATCATCTTGTATCTGAATTGAAAACTGTATGTTTTTTTGTACTGCGGTATTTGTGAAATAATCAGTTATGTATTTTACAAATTCATGTATGTCAACAATTTCAGTTTGCAACTCTAAAAAACCAGTTTCTGCTTTACGAAATTCAATCAGTTCCTGAATGAGCTTTTGCATCCGTCCGGCATTAGAGTGTATTGTTCTAACATATCTTTTAGCCTCTGGCTCCATATTTCTTATTTTTAGTAATTGCTCTGAAGGAACGAGAATCAAAGTTAACGAGTTACTGAATTCATGTGCTATATTTGTGAAGAACCTAAGTTTGGCTTGATGAATTTCTTCCGTTTTAGTCTTCTCCAAATTGCTTAGTTCTAATGTATGTTTCATTTGGATTCTATTTTTAACTACTGAATAGATAACAAATAGAATACTGATGGATGTAAGAAAATAGAAAAGATAGGCCCATTTACTCAGCCACCATGGTGGAAGTATACGGATCGGAATTTCGTAGATATCCTCTGACCAGATTTTATTGGCATTGTTAAATCTGATTTTTAATATGTAGTCGTCCGATGGTAATTTATTGAGTACAATTAGCTGTGAAGTTCCCATTTGTATCCAGTTCTTTTCATAAGGCGCAAGTTTATATTCTATTTCACATTTCATACCTGATATGTAATCGATCGGAGTAAATTTAAACCCTATCAGATTTTCAGTATGGTTGAGCACAATCATTTTTTTTCCATTGATCTTTTTAGTAAATTTACGGATGTCAGCATTCTCATTGTTTATAAGAAAATCATCGAAATTAAGCCGGGGAGAGAAAGTGGTTTCAGGAATACTTTGGGGGTCAAATTTATTGTATCCATTAATACCACCGAAAAACAAATTGTTTGTGTAGGAAGACTTATAGGATGCACCATCAGAAAACTCGTTGTTTTGTAGTCCGTCGTTTTGATAGTAGGAAATGATTTTATCGTTATTTTTGGATAATTTGCCTAATCCTTTGTTTGTGCTGATCCATATATTACCATCATTGTCTGCTTGTATGCCATGTATTGTATTATTGGGCATACCATCTTTCTCGGTATAATGTTTGAAAGATATCGTTTCCTTTTCGTCTTTTTGCATGAGATTAAGTCCGAGGCTGGTTCCTATCCATAGCTGATGGTCAGGATCTTTGTATAAAGTGATGATATCATTGTTGCTGATGGAGGACATTTCTTTTTCTGAAAAGCGATAGGTGGTAAAAGTATAGGTATGTGTGTCCAGATGATTGAGTCCTCCTCCCCGGGTACCAATCCATAAACCGTTATGATCATCAGGAATAATGGAGAAAATAACATTGTTACTAAGCCCTTTCTTATTATGATCCTGATAGATGAATTGTTTATATTCTGTGACTTCATAGGGAGTTTTTGATCGGTCTATAGTTAATTTATAGAGTCCGAATCCATTCGTACCTATCCATAGTGTATGATCATTCTGAATATAAATGGCGTAAACGGAAATGATATCAAGTTTCTCATTCATTTTCAGAGTATATAATTTTTTTGTTTTATAATCCCAATAATTTAGTCCTTTACCATCTGTTCCTATCCAGCATATGTCATTTTCCTTTCCTGCTAATGCATAGACGGAGTTGTTGATCAGACCATTATTAGTCGTAAATTGTGCAAAAAGATTTTCAGTAGTATCATCTTGAAAGATATATAAGCCAGAGCCTTTGGTACCAATGAATAATTGTTTGTTTTGATTTTCCCAAAAACAGCGTACCGGACTGAGTCCATAAATAGATGAATTTTTTAATGAATAGGATGTGAACCGATTATTCTTTGGTGTGAGCATAATAACACCTTGTCCGTCTGTACCTACCCATAGTATATCTTGTGTTCCCTTATAAATAGAAAAAACAGGGATATCTTCTATAAGAGTTGTTATTTCATGGTTTTGGGCCTGGATGGAAAATAAGCCATTGGCTGTACCGATGACATAGCCGGTCTTTTCAAAAATAATAGAAGAGATGACTTTAGAGAAAGGTATTTCCGTTATTTTTGTTTCAGTCGGTACATCATAGATATTGATATGTCTGTTTTCATTTTGTTCCCATATCTGATTTGTGTATAGATTGTAAAAAACATCATGGGATGACTGGCTTAAGATGACCGGTTTTATATCTTTTATATCAGGCTTGTTTTTACTCCAGTCCAGATTGACTCTGTATAATGAATTGTTGTCAGTGAATAGCCATAAATTATCATCCTTATCAAAAAATAGTTTTTTCAAGGAGGTTTCTTTTAAGTTTCTTATAAGGATGAAATCCGACAGTTCTTCATCAAAATAATATAATCCAGTGTTGTATACTGAAGCTATAACTTTATTGTGGCTGTTTTTACAGATTAAAAAAGAGCGTTCTTTAAAGATGGAATTTTCTTTGTTATCATAGAAGAAAGATTGAAACCGCATAGCTTCCGGAGTGTATAGATTGATCCCGTTATCTGTAGTGATCCATAGTCTACCTTTTGTTGTTTCAATGATATCTCTGATTATATTATTAGTAATATTACCAGGAACATTGGGGTTGGGTTTGAAGGTTTTGAATTCACGGCTATTATATAAATTCAAGCCATCCCATGTCCCAAACCACATTAAATTGTTGGAATCCTGGTAGATTACATTCACCGAACTGTTAGATAAGCCTTCATTATTGGTTAACCTGTTTATGACGACCGGAGAGACATCGGCATATGTATATACAGTAATGAGTAACAAAGTAAGTAGATATAATACTTTCTGCATGGTGTTTTTCTGTCTTGATTGGACAAAGTTATACGATCTGGCCTGATTCCATGTCTTAAAAAAACAGCAATGGTATTAAAAAGTCATAATGGGACTTATTCGCCGGAAGGAGGTACGGACTCAGGAGAGCTCCCCCATTCCGGGTTCGCTCTGTTCCCCATTATAAGAATTAATTTTCCACCATTTTTTATTTCGTCATGGCTAAACCAGGGCTTATTCCACTTTTTACCGTTTAAGGTAGCCGATTGAATATATTTGTTTTCTTCTGAATTATTGAGAGCTTCTATTTCGAAAGTCTTTCCATTTTTTAAATCTATTTTTATAGACTGAAATAACGGACTTCCGATATTGTAAACAGGAATTCCCGGTGTTACCGGATAAAATCCCATAGACGAAAATACAACAAAGGCTGATAAACCTCCCCCATCTTCATCACCGGGAACTCCCATCAGGTCGTTTCTGAACCATTGTTTGAGCAATTGTCTGATGCGCTTTTGAGTCATCCAGGGTTTACCGGCATAATTATACAGATAAGGGATGTGGAGCGATGGTTCATTTGCCATGGAAAATTGGCCAACATTGCCTGTATGATCCGGAAATTGACGATAAAATAGAAATTTTTCCATTCCAAGTGGTTCTGTGAATAAGTCGTCAAGATTGCGGATGAACTGCTCTTTTCCTCCCATTAATGTGATCAGGTCGGAAATACGATGAGCAACATCCCAACGATAAATCCATCCGTTGTTTTCATCATAATATTCTCTTCCTCCTTGTCCTCCTGCATATCGATAATCAAACGGCATAATGAAATTACCATTTTTGTCCTTCGGATGGAAAAAAGAAGTTTCTTCATTAAATAGATTCCGATAGTTGTAGGAAGCATTTAAGAAGTAGTTATAATCATCGTCAAAATTTAATTTCTTCGCTATTTGTGATAGGCACCAATCGTCATAGCAGGTACCTAAAGTGACGGCTACTGCCTGTCGCTTTTCAGTAGGAGAAACTTGCGCTACTGTCTCTTCTTGGTCCGGATGTAAAGCCGGGTAGTATCCTTTTGTCCTATAGAATGTGTCTAATTCTGTGTAAGGTGCTTTTTGCCAAGGCAGAAGGGTCTTTTCGGTTAATGCCCCTTTGCTGGTTTTATAGGCAGTTTCCAGGTCAAAATTAGTAAGTCCTTTAATGTATGAATCCCAAAGAACGATTACTCCATGATTTCCATTCATCCGGTGGCTATCACCTGTGATCTCCGGAAATGTAGGTAACCAGAATTCTGTGGATTGTTCGGCCATACGAAGATAAGAGTGAATCATTGCCTGTTCTGCTTCCGGATCTATCAGAATACGTAATGGGTGGGCAGCCCGATAAGTATCCCAGATCCAATCGTCCGTATAGAAAGGAATTCCTTCATCGTTATGTATTTGATGGTCGAATGCACTGTAATATTTTCCTTCTTCCGAGATATTGATCATTCGTTCGTATACTCTATATAGGGAGGTATAGAAAACTATTTTATCGTTTTCATTTCCTCCCTTTATAGAGATACTACTTAAAGCCTTATTCCAGATATCCTTTCCTTTTTCGGCTACCTGATTAACATCAAAGGTTCTGATTTCTTTTCTTAGATTGCTTTTAGCTTGTTCACTGCTAATAAAAGAAATTCCATATCTGATATTTATGGTTTGTGTTTCTTTATTATATTTCAGAACAGCAGATTTATTTTCACCGTTGATACTGCTTGCTCCATAATAGACGGATGTGCCGGATAGGAACCCGGTAGAGTGAGGCTTTTGTTCTGTCTCTAAATATAGGTATATTTTGGTTTGGCTATTATCAATTATCTGATACCCTTCTATATGACCTTCTTCATTGAATGTTAGCTTTCCGTTGCCTACATTCAATAAAATAAAATTAGCTTCTTTCCGGTTTTCTTCAAATTGTATGGTGTAAATGGCTGACCGGTGTGAGGGTGCATAGTCAACGTTGATTTTATTTTTATCAAGAAAAACGGTGTAACGGTAAGGAGTTATTTTTTCTTGGTCGTATGAGTAATAGACTTCAGAACAGGCATCGGATTCATTCCCCTGAAATGGATTGAGGTTGAACACGGAACTTCCTCTATGACTTGTAACGGCAATAGGCAGACCTTTAATCAATTCGGAGGTATAATTGGCTCTTTCAGGATATACTCTTAGCATACTATTGGGCAGATGTACGGTCGGATAGGTTGGTACTAACAGATGACTGATATTACCCATGTATGGGTTTACATAATCTACCGGAGTCTTAGTATTTTCAGAAGAACAACCGGATAATAGTATTGTAAAAAGATAAGAGGCTATATAAAGAAGGGCTGGCTTGTTCATGATGTCTCGGTATTTTTAGGTGGCTAATTTAATGAGAAACGATTACTTTATTAGAATATAATTCTCCAGGAAGGTGCAGGCAGATTAAGTAAGGTTGTGGGTGATAATTGTTTAAATAGTATTTTTTTTCGCTTTCTGTAGATACTTTTTGATTGGCGAGAATTGCTTGCAAACTGCCTTTCAAATCATATAGGTAAAGCGAGTAGATTTGATTTAGTGGAACATATATGCTAACAAACGGACTGGATGTGTAATTGTTGGATATTTTCATTATTTCATCATTCACATTGTTTACTTTTATCTGACTTGGGTTCCCGTCTTTGTAGACGGGAACTGATTCTCCATAATTTGTCCGGATGATCCGGGGAGTATTTATATAGCTTCCACTGATGGAATAATTTCCTTCTGTATCACATTCTATATTAAGTACGTCGTTTCCATAACGGATACCACTGATTGTAGCTGCTTTTCGGAATAGATTCTGGATATAAGGTACTCCCATATCGTATCGAAAACCATTTTTGATCATTACGAAGTCAATTATCATACTGGCACCGAATAGAGAGGGGCGTACTCCTGTCGGATAAGGTGTATCAGTTGTTTCATACTGTTCGGAGAACCATCCTCCGGAGCGGCAGATATCCCGGATACAAGCATCGATTACATTCTCAGCTTTTTTTGTTTTTTGATGTTCAAGTAATCCATATAATGTATAGCTAACATCTGGATATTTTGGAAATCCCATACCCGAACCTCCAAAATTCTTTTTCGGATTGAAATTGAAAGAAAAAAGTGAATATAAACTTTCGAGATAATCTCCTGAAAGCAAATTCATGTGCAGACCGGATGTTACCCAATATGGATGCCCTTCAGATCTGCCTTGTGTGGAAAGATCATAATACTGTGAAGGAAAAGTTGTTGGTGTACGCCAGAACCAGGGTAAGCACTGATTATAAAAATCTTTCTGTTTGGTTCTCCATTCATTTGCTGTTTGCTCATCACGGATTATTTCACTAATTTTGATCATATAATCAATATCAATAATAGCAGAGAAGGCAAATTCCGCATCTTTCTTATTTTTATCCGGATATGAATTATATATCCAATGTGGGTAAACCAGTCGCCAGTTTAGATATCTTTCTAATGGAGCATATATTTTTTCAAGACGTTCTTTGTCTTGGGTGGTTTGATAAAGTATCCAGGCTGTTTGGGCTTTTCTGGACGGAAGGCTTTCACCCCCTATTACCCCATCTTTGTCAGTGAGTGACATGAGTCCTTCAAAAGCGTTCCAAGCCGTTTCCGGGTCAATGAAAGCATAGAATTGTATGCCAAAGAAACTCTCCCAGGTAGCACTATAAGGAGCCCGATCATCCGATTCGTCCCACATAGATCCCTTACCTGTTACTACTTGTGGATAAGGAAAGTGTACCGGATCTGGTTCAAGGACATTTTGAGCTACGAATACCCAGGCGTTGTAATAATCTCTTCTGACTTGTTCGGCTGTTATACCATAATTATCTACAGTTTCGATAGAGAAGTTTGAAGGGCAGGGAACCTTTTTTAGGAAGTTGTTCCAAAACATCTTACGTTCGGTATATTGAGTTTGCATATTATCCCCATTAAACGGAGCATTGATACGATTGGTTATAGTAGAGGAATCTTCGTTGTCGTTACTATATGAGAAGGCGACAGCTGTTTTTAACTCATTCTTTTGAAGTAAATTAATATTGAATTTTACAGCCCAATAAGGGCCATATCCAGGATTGGATGAACCGTTTATTTGAGATTTTAATTCAATTTTACTTTTGTAGAAAATAATTTCGGAAGGAGAAAATACATCAGATTTTACAGCAAATGAGAATGTACCATTATTGGTTTTCAGAATGTCATTGGTTACTGATATATCTTTACCTGCGTAATAACCTGCAAGTATAAAAGAACTATTGTTGTTTGACGGATCAAATTTAATTTGTCGGGCGATGGTATTCTTATCGTAGAAGAAGTCGGTTCCGGTGAGAGTGGTTCCATCGGAATAAGTGGCTTTAAAGGGTAGTTCATTGGGTAACCATTCGGTTGAATAAGAGACTGCTTCTTCACAGGCCTCTTCACCGTTTATGCCAATGAAGCGCATGTCACCGAGTACAAAGTAAGAATTTAAACCGATAGCCCATAAGTTGAAAGAGATTCTTTGATTACCTTTCCAGGTAGTAAGTTCGCGTAAATCGTATTCAAAGGTTCCTGTACCGGATGCATCCGTTCGAAGGGTAACTTCTTCATTTTGGGTGTTTCTAATTTTGAGAGACCATTTTCCGGAAGCTTGTGGCATGTATAAAGTAAGTATGGGAGTCTTATCCAGATCAATAGAAATACGATTGGTGGTAGTTAGTGACTTATAGGAAGGATTTGCGTTACTGTTTACACTCATCTTGAGTCCTTCTTCGATAATCTCTAATTTAGAACCATTCTCAGGATACCACTTTACTGTGCTGGTTAGATCGGCTTGCCAGCCGGTTTCTAAAGTAGAAGCAGACGATTGTCCTTTGTATCGATATAGGAGTAAAGCATTATCTATACGCCGTTCGCCGATACGTTCCGTACTAAGATAACCGATGTTTAGCGGGAGTGAAGGATGGTTTGAAAAATCAGATGGAGTAGTTGAGGGAGTTGCATTATAAAAAGCAAAAGGATTTAGAACTAATCGTGATCCCGGGATACTTAAGTCCCTGCTTTGATTCTTATCCGATTCACGGAGTTGTTCCGTATCAGGTATTTGTGCACAAATACAGAATGGCAGAAATAAAATGAATAGAGAAGATAATACTTGTTTCTTCATGGTACTTTCATTATGAGGATTAAGAATTTACAAATTTATGATTATCTGCATCATATATATAACCTGTTCTTATTTATAGTTTTTAGTCGGTTAATATGCGTGATTACAGATAATCATATTCTGAATTTTAATTAACAATTACTTTTGTTGTTTTTTCCCCGATTTTAACGAGATATAGCCCTGCCGGAAGATCTATATCTTGTTTGCTATTAGCTGATATTATACTTTTTATTATAGCTCCGGTCGAACCAAAAATAGTAATAGCTTTATTTTCTACATTATTCAATACAAATCCTCCGGGTTTATTAGTCAGTGTCGTAGGATTGAATACTTGATTTAAACCGGTTCCGCCGTCTCCATAAAAATGTAGATCACTGATTACTAATCTTTGTCCTTGTCCGATTACCCATAGATACAGTTCAAAAGAAACTTCTCCACTGTCTTCTCCTAAAATAGAAGGTATGGTCCCCTCGAAGTTGAATTCTCCAAATTCAGAAGAGTCACCACCACCTGCTGTAGAACCAGTAAGTAGAGATGCCTGATCCGGAAGATCGGGTGCTGCTATTTTAACATTCCATTGTGCGCCTTCATCCCCTTCGGTCGTAATACTGAAATTAGGGTATTTTTCCAGATCCAGGTCTATAATACGGATATACGTCTCTTGCCAGGCTGGTTCGGCTGCGGTCCAGACTTCGAGTACTAAATTACCTTCTTCTTCATAAATGTCCATGTTCTTGCCTTCCGACCATTCTTCGGGGTCTAGGCTAATAGACTGAGTCTGTGCATTTACACTAATGATGAACGAGCTTACCAGAAGTACTCCGGTTGTAAGTAGTAAATTTAAAGTTTTCATACGCATTGAATTTAAATGATTAATAAATGTGTGGCAAATATAGGAGATTGGGGTTATTGCACAGGTCTGTTATTTTTTCATATTGTTATGCTAAATCTTTATTTCAGCTATTATTGCGCTGTATACTCGTTTGCTAAATAAACATACTTTAAAGTATTGAATGGTTCTTATATTTGTGCCTCAATTAATCGTATTACTAATTAAAATCTACTATTATGTATTACCTGAAGTCTAATTACTACATCAGAGGTATTCTTTTCCTCAGATTACTTTTTATCTTTTGTTTTTTATGTGGTGTGACCCTAGTACAGGCTCAAAATGCTGTTACCGTTAAAGGGACAGTAACATCTCCCGAAGGTGAACTGTTGATAGGAGTGTCAGTAACAGTAAAAGGTGACAAGAATATAGGTACGGTTACTGATATGGACGGGCATTTCCTATTGCGGGTACCCTCTGCAAAAACTACACTCCGGTTTTCTTATATTGGATATCGTGATTGTGATGTTGTGGTCGGAGATAATAAAGAGTTGCTGGTAGAAATGACAGAAGATATCCATTCATTGGATGAACTTGTGGTTGTAGGATATGGGACACAAAAGAAAGCTACTTTAACCGGAGCTGTTTCCTCAGTAAATAACAGTCAGATTATTACTTCTACCAACAGCAATCTACAACAGAATATAGCAGGAAAAATGGCTGGTGTAAAAGTGATAACTAATTCAAGCGAACCAGGTGCTTTTAAATCACATATTGATATACGTGGAATGGGAGAACCGTTGGTTGTTATTGATGGGGTAGTAAGTGATATGGCAACTTTCAACCGACTATCTGCCAACGAAATAGAGAGTGTGTCGGCATTGAAAGATGCATCTGCTGCCGTATACGGAATGCGGGCTGGTAATGGCGTACTCCTGATTACAACTAAAAATGGGAAAACCACCGGGAAGGCTAAGATAGAATATTCCGGAACCTATGGGTGGTCTCATCAAACCGATTTACCGGAAATGATGAACGCATTTGAATGGGCTTCTATGATTAATGAAGTAGGGTTAGCCCGATATGCTAATCCGAAAGGAACCTATACGCCAGAACAGTTGGAGGTATTTAGAAATACACCGGATTTTGATTTATATAGTCAGTATATTAAAGATTTTGTACCCCAGACCAATCATACTATAGGTGTTTCCGGTAGTGTGGGAAAAAATCAGGAAGTGAACTATTTTATTAATGGGAGTTACTTTAATGAGGAAGGTATGTTTAAATCCGGATCAATGGATTACGAACGTTTTAACTTCCGGACAAATCTGACTGCGAAATTAGGGTATGGATTGACGGCTAATGTAAATATCGGATATATTAAAGATGAGAAGAATGCACCTTTTCAGGATGCATGGAACCAGATAAAATGGATGTGGTTTACTCCCCCGGTAAATCGTGAAACGAATGAACCGTTGACAAGTATATATGCAAATGGCAATCCTGACTATCCGGCATATATGGGAGCTGAATTGAATCCTGTAATTAACTCTGATTCGGAAAATGGAGGCGGATATAAAAAGAATAAATCAGATCGTACTTCTATTCAGACCTCTCTCAATTGGGACATACCTTTTTTAAAAGGGCTAAGTGCTAAGTTTATGTATAACTATAGTCGTTATAATGCTCTTTATAAAGGATGGAATCCTGCGTATACTTTATATACATACAAGGATGAACAATATATTCCTAAAACTTATATGTCACCCAGTACATTAGTGCAGGATGTGCATTGGGCAACTACTAATGGTTTACAACTATCTGTAAATTATAAAAGACAGTTTGGACAGCATACTATTGATGTTCTTGGACTTTTTGAACAGTCGCAGAATAGAACAGAATATCAGGGAGCTCAACGTTATTATACATTTGATCTGGACGAACTGGCTGCTGGTAATAATGACAAGACACAAGTGATAGGTGCCTCATTTCCTGACATTATCAGGAGGCAAGGCTATGTGGGCCGTTTGAATTATAACTTTGCGGAAAGATATTTGTTAGAACTTGCTTTTCGTTACGATGGTTCTTCTATGTATACAGGAAGTGGGCAATTTGGATTATTTCCTGGTGGCTCTGTTGGTTGGCGTTTGTCGGAAGAATCCTTCTTCAAATCTATAAAAGCTTTATCATTTATTGATAATTTGAAGTTAAGAGCTTCTTACGGAGTTACTGCTGATGATGGGGTAGCTGCTTATCAATGGGTGTCAGGTTATACCTACCCCAGTGGCTACTATTATTTTGGAAACGATAAAATGAATGCTATTTCTGACAGGGGGGCAACTAATCCGAAATTAACCTGGATTGAAAATAAACTGATGAATTTTGGTCTTGACTGGGACATGTGGAATGGATTATTTGGAGGAACTGTAGAGACTTTTGTCAGAAACAGGACTGGTATACCTGCCCGAAGAAATGCTTCTATACCGGGTGTGACAGGCATGGATCTGCCACAAGAGAATTTAAATAGCACACGTACCTCAGGTTGGGAGATAACTCTTACCCATAGCAATAAAATCGGAAGTGTAAAGTATGATTTTACCGGAAATTTTATGTATTCCAATACAAAGAATATATATACCGAGCGTGCTCCTTCATCCAGCTCTTATCGTAATTGGAGGGAGAATGTGAACAATCGTAATAGTGGTCTTTGGTGGGCTATGGAATGGGGAGGTGTTATAACACCCGGTATGGATATTTCTACTTTGCCCAACGAAGAAGGTACCTTTCAGAATTCAATATTGACACCGGGAGACTTTTATCATACAGATCTGAATGGTGATGGTTATGTGGATGGAGAAGATATTTATCCTTTCTTCCATAAGGGTTATCCGAAAATTCAATATGGATTTACAATTAATCTGGAATGGAATAATTTTGATATAAATCTACATTTCATGGGTGCAGGTAAAAAGAATGTAGTATATAGCGAATTCCTTAAAACACCTTATGCATTTGACGGATCTGCCGGAGCTTTGAAGTTTCATACCGACCGGTGGAGACAGGATGAATCCGGTAATTGGATTGCAGGCACTTATCCCCGTTATCGGGATAATTCATATTCTTTCAATTACCGGGATGATACCTGGCGTATTATGGATGCAAGCTATTTGAGGCTGAAAAGCGTGGAGATCGGTTATACTATCCCTCAAAGATTGACTCGTAAGGCAGGTGTATCACATGCCCGTATTTTTGCCAATGGCTTTAATCTGTTGACATTCTCTAAATTGAAGAATATGGATCCGGAATATCCCGGTTGGGATGTTGATAATCCTGAAACAGGTAGTGATACGAACTGGGGATATGTTTATCCAACTTCTCAGAATTTTAATATCGGATTGAACCTAACTTTCTAAAAAGCAACAAATCATGAAAAAAGTTTTATTATATAGTATATTGATATGGCTATGTGCAACTGCTTGTAGTGATTATCTGGATTTGAAACCATCTAATATTGTCACAGATGAGGATGTATATGCTAATGAGTCAGGTGTGAAGACAGCACTTACAAGGTTGTACATTGATTTGCCTATTGAAGATTATCGTTTTGATCAACGTGGGGGCTTCAACAATACTAATTATAAGTTTGAAGAATTGGAGACAATTACTGGTTTTGCACGTAATCGTAAACAAGATGACGGTGCTAATCTGAGTGGTAATTCAGGTAATTCCTGGTGGAATTATACAGTGATCAGAAATGTATGTAAATATATAGAGAATCTGAATAAATACTCTGCCGGAATGACTGCCGATAAAGTGGATGGTTATCAGGCAGAAGGATATGCCATCAGGGCTTGGTATTATTTTGCGATGGCTAAACGTTTTGGGGGACTTCCTTATATTGACAAAGTGTTGGAATATTCAGGCCCTTCCAGTATTCCTTCACTTGAAATTCCACGTAATAGTGAGCAGGAGACTTGGGATTATATTTTGGCTGATTTGGATAAGGCACTCGAGCTGAATATTCCGGAAAACAATCCTCAAGGACGAATTAATAAGGCTGTAGTATATGCATTGAAGGCACAAGTTGCTATTTATGCAGCAAGTATCGCTAAATATAATGATTTGGTATTGGAAGATGAAAATACCGGAAAAATGGTTTGCGGGATTCCTGCATCTGAAGCTGACAGATATTATGAGATAGCTTATCAGGCGGCTAATGAAATTATTAAATCAGAAAAGTATGAATTGGCACGGTCATTTGACACGAATGATTTAAGTGAAAACTTCAGAAAGATATTCCTGAATGTGGAGCCGGATAAAAATAAAGAGGTTATTATGAGTCGTTCATATTCTTATCCTGATTTAGTTTATCGTTTTGATGTGGATCGTTTGCCTTGGGGAGGTCAAAGTAATCCGAATAGTTGTCCGACTCTTGATTTAGTGGAACAGTTTGAATATTTGGATGGTACTCCGGGTACATTTAATACTTCTGCCGGCAGTTATATACCGGGAGAGTTTGATAATCGCGAAGATTTGTTTGCTGGTCGGGATGCACGTTTATTGGGGTCGGTGATTGTACCGGGATCTACATTTCAGGGAGAATTGATCGATGTGAAGTATGGTGAGATTAACGCAAGTGGTAAAGAACAGACTTCTGCCAAATATCGTGGGAAGTATGGTATGGGCGAAGATAATAAGACACCTACTTCTATGTTTCAGAAAAAAATGATTGATGACTCTAAAAAACATAGTCTTACTGAATTTGACAGTGACCAACCATGGACCGTTATCAGATATGCAGAAATTCTGTTGATAGCTGCTGAGGCCCAGGTAGAACTGGGACATCCGGAGATTGCTCAACCTTTGATTAATGATATACGTACCCGTGCTGGTTTACAGGAGTTACCCGTTTCAGCTATAACCATCGGAGAGGTGCGCAGACAATATATCTGTGAGTTTGTTTTTGAGAATAAAATTTTTTGGAACTATCGCCGTTGGCGGATTTTTGATCAGGTGATGGGGGAATTATTCCGTCCCCGTGGACTTTTCCCAATGCTTGATACCCGTACTAATAAGTGGAAATATAAAGTTGATTTTGTCGGAACCAATGATTTGCTATTCTTAAAAAAATACTATTATAATTCTATTTCGGCAGATGAAATAAAGAAGAATCCCAAGTTGGTCCAGAATTATGGTTACTAATGAATTTAATTATAAAAATAAAAAAGACCGATTATGAAAAGAATATCATTTTATAGTATATATACTGTGTTATTGTGTGTGTTGTTTACGTCATGTGATGTGGATAACTATGACGGACCGAATGCTAAGTTTAGAGGCGTTGTTATTGATAAAACAACAGGTAAGGGTATTCAGACTGAACAACCGAATGGTTTCAAAATCAAGTGGACAGAATTAAGCTGGGAGTATCAGGACAATATCCAGCCGGAGTACTTCTGGGGAAAAATAGATGGCTCTTTCAATTGGGAGTATGCCTTCGGGTATGCAGGTTCTCTTTATGAGGTTCAACCCGTTCAGGGAGCTTTTGTCACTCCTGAGCCTCAGCAATTCTCGTTGGAGAAAGGTGATTATCCTAATTTTACTTTTGAAGTAATACCTTTTATACATATTGATTGGGAATATGCTTTGGAAGGTATGGAGCTTGTTGTGAAATTTAAAGCAACTCGTCCGGAAGGTAGTACAGATGAGAACTTTTATGCACTTTCTACTACTCGTCTGTTCATCTCAGATAAGACAAAATATGTCGGGGGTATGAATACGGGGGGATTTATTAATGATTTGAGTAAGCGAATCAAGTTAAATGAATCTGATCTGGGAGTAGAACAGACTGTTAGAGTAGAACTTGAATCCGGGAAAAAATATTATATGAGGGTTGGAGTTCAAACGAAAAATCCGAGTAATGCGTATAATTATACAGAAGTGGCGGAAATTACGGTACCTTAGTTTTCCTCTTGCTTATTGTTAAATACTTAAGAAAGATTGTATGAAGGATATTAATTTATTCAAATCACAACCATTGAATACAAAAGTTCTGTTGGCTACGGCGGCTATTTATGCATTTGTGCTACCGGTTATAGAAATATTTCAGGCAGCATATATCATGGGGCAGTCTGCTGATATGGCAAGAGTTGTTTTGTATCAGTTAATGGTTTATACAGGTGTTCCTATCACTTTTATTTTCAATGGGTTTTTACTCCGAAAGATAGCCCCGGGCTGGTTATATTCTTTTGGTATGTTACTGGGTGGTATATCGATGTTGTATATGACTTCTTTGCCTGAACTGACAACAGGGGGCATTGGTATAGCAGGACTTATCATGGGGTTGTCTTTCGGCTTCTTCTGGGCTAACAGAGATTATTTGGTGTTGGTTAGCACTACTGACGGGAACCGGAACTATTATTATGGAACAGAAGCTTTTTTCAATACTTTTGCGGGGGTAGTTATGCCCATTATCATTAGTACTATTATTGTGTATATCACGCATAAGTATGTCGAGCTAAGCAATGTTCGCTCATTTGCCTATCAGGTCATATCTTATTTTATTATTGGATTGACCATTATTGCTTCGGTGTTGATTCTTACAAAAGGGAAATATGAAAAACCGGATAGTCCGAGATTTCTCTATTTCAAATTTGACAATTTATGGAATAGAATGCTGTTGATGGCTGTATTGAAAGGATTAGTTCAGGGATTTATTGTAACAGCTCCTTCTATATTGATATTCAAGTTTATTGGTGAAGAAGGTGCACTTGGTCCAATTCAAAGTGTTTGCGCGTTAGTTACAGCTTTTTTGATGTATATTATCGGGCGGAATGCAAAGCCGGAACAACGTTTGCATATTCTTTTTATTTCATTAGCTTTGTTTATCATCGGAGCGGTAACTAATTCGCTTTTGTTCAATACGCTTTCTGTAGTGATATTCTTACTATGCCTGGTAGTGGCCCGTCCAATGTTTGATATAGCTTATTTCCCTATTCAATTGCGGGTAATTGACTTTGTTTCGGGTATTGAAAAGAGAAATGAATATACCTATATTTGCAATCATGAATGGGGACTTTATGCCGGACGTCTCATCGGATGCGGGTTGTTTATACTTATTGCTAAATTCATTTCGGAAGATGCTGCTTTGAAAATAACTTTGCCTTTAGTTACTATTTTACAAGGGGTATCCTACTTTGTAGCCCGAAATTTGCTTACTCGCATGGAGAAGAAGGAAAAAGAATCGATTTGTGATAAAACTATGTGTAATGTAGTTGTCGTATAAAATATGAAAAAGAATTTTAGTTTAATAATAGCTCTGTTTTTTCCGTTTTTGGTTGTAGGAGCACAACCTCCTAAAAGTACAGACCTGATGGAAGAAGGGGGGCTTCAACGTCGCGATCTGAGTATTGAAGGTTCGAGAATTGTAATTAACCCTTATGATTTTGATAAAAATCCGGATGAAATTACTCCTGTCGTTTATAGTAATGCTTCTTCTTTACCTTTAAACGTTGCTTATTTGAGTACAAACAATAATGATAAAGGAAATCGTTTTGGAAGAGAAGTAAAAAAACTGTTGCTATTATTGACCGATACTGGCGAAGGATACAGCGAAGCATTGACGTACCAGACACAGTGGATGCCTCATGCATTACCATTTAGTGCTACTTATCCGCAAAATGTATATGTGGAAGGGACTGACTTTTTCTATGACGAAAACACGCTTGTGAGGAGCGTTCGTTTTCGTTCAAACATCCGTATTGTTCTTGCAGGAAGTATTCCGGGTAAGGTTGATTATCATAATTCTTATTTAACTATAGAACATCCTGATTTTAAATATGCTATAGCTTCTAATGGGCTGTTTAAAGGAATTACCTATTATGGAAGTTATGATGATTTGAAAGCTAAGAAAAATAGGGTGAAGGATGCTACTAAAGCCAAATGGTGGGCAATAGAAATGACTACAGTTCCCGATATGGTTTGGAGTATTTCTTTTGCTTTACCGGAGGAATCTTCCGGGAAAATGCTTACCCGTGTATTGGCTCCATTGAAAAAGGAGAAGGCGTTAGATGCTTATAAAAAACAGGAAAAGTACTGGGATACATATCTTTCGCGGGTACCTCAGCCAGTGGATTTCTCATTACGTTCCATTGATGCAAAAGGAGTTACTCCGGAACAAGTAAAAGCTACCTATTATAAAGCATGGGTGTTTTTGGCACAGTCTGTATTGTGTCCCGATCCGGCAGTTTATCCTTATTATCAACTTGTAGCAGGAAAGCCTTCTTTATGGGATCATGGTCATAAGAGTTCTCCTTTCTCAGCTGCATGGGAATCTTTTGTCGGGATGCAGTTATATGGGTATATTAATCCCTCTATTTCCTGGAGTGCATTGAAAGGTATGCTTTCATTGGTTGATGATGAAGGTATGTTAGGTGGTGAAAGTCTTCCTTCCAAGAAGGCAGAAACAGCCTGGATCTTATATCAGTTGACGGGAGATGTCAGATCGTTGGAAGAAGTTTATCCGGCTCTATCCCGTTATTTGGACTGGAGGATAAAGAATCCTCGTTGGATTTATTTGGGTATGACACCTGAAAATGAAAAGGATATAGAGTTTGTCGTTGCAGGACTCATAGATATCAAATGTATGGTTCAAATAGCTGATGTACTTGGTAAGAAAGTAGATGCCGGCGATTGGGAAAATAAATATCAGAGTCTGTTCTCACAATGCCTGAATTGGTTTTGGGATAGTCCTCAGGCACTACCTGTCCAACATCTTAATCAGTTTAAGGGGAGAGATACCTTTCCGGTTCAGATTACTACCGGATTATATCTGGATGAGCTTTCGGATGATTATTATGAGAGTATGTTAGGGCTTTTCTATAAATACTATGATACTGAACTGCCATTTGCCGGATTTGACGCGGCAAAATATCCGGATATGAATTATACGGTATATGGATTGATAGAAAAAAATAAGGTTACTCTTGCCCGGAGTTTGTTAGAAGCAAATATTCGGGATATCGTGTTGACCAATTCGGTTTTTGCTGAAACTTATCGGAACGGTAAACCCAGTGGAGTGAGGCCTTCTATATTCGGAATGGCTTCTATTATTGATTTTGTTTTATTGAAAAATAATTATTTTTATCAAAAAGGAGAACCCCATGTTGTGAATTTGTTCAATACTACATCCGGGGTAGATGGTTTATGTATTCGGGGTAAAAAGCTGAATGTACACCATAATAACGGTGAAACAGTTATTGTAACTGGTGATTTACTCAATGAAACAAAAGAAATTGATGTACAGGAAAATGAGATAAGAACCATATATTAATTAATGTGTACCTCAATATAAATAATGCACCCCTAAAGTTCATTTTCTAACTTGTGGGGTGCATTTTTATTTTTTAGATTTATTCTTTAATATCCAAAAATCTCTTCTTGTGTAAGTTCCTGGATTGGGCCTACTTCCTTCAGTTTTTCCATATCCAGTTCTTTTTTGTCACCGAGGATACAGTATGTATAGGTGCGTCCTTTCACCCATTTATTCTGAAAGTTGATAACATCTTTCAGTGTCATGCTTTGTGCATCATTATACAGCTTAATACGGCTGTCTACATTTTGTCCCAGATCTTGTGCATTAATGTATGACCATATGATGTCACTCTTAGTGATACGTTCTGTACGCAGACGGGCGATAAGTGCTTCTTTGGCAAGCTGGAAAGCAGCTTCAGACTCCGGCATGTTATCGATAATATCGTTGAAAACCTTGATAGCATCAATCATTTTATCATTCTGTGTGGCTATCTGAGTCTGGAGCAGATATGGATACTTCGAATAAGACGGACGGTTGAGTCCGGCCCATGCGGAGTATGCAAGTCCGCGGCTCTCACGCATTTCCTGGAATACGATCGAGTTCATACCACCCCCAAAGTATTCATTGTACATTTGGCGTGAGGGTTCAATCATAGGATCAAATTTTTCACCACGATTAGAGAGCTGGGTCATATAAATCTGTTTTGCCTCATAAGGGGAGATAAGCACTTTGGTTACCGGAGTTTCCAGACGTGGGAATTCATTACCAACAGGGATCTCTTTTAACTTTTTGGGAGCCTGGTGATTTTTGTTGATAATAGCCAACAGTTCCTTTTCACTTGTTGGACCATAGTACATAATGCGGTGTTTGTAACTGTTCTGATTATGAATACGGTCTGTGAGTTCCTGAGGATCCATGGTTTGAAGTTCGGTTTCTGTCAGTATATTGGTAGCAGGAGATTTAGGACCATACATACCGTAGTTCATCAGTCTACGGAAGTTCTGCATCTGGTTCAGTTTGGCATCTTTGCGTGATTTCAGAATGTCGGCTACCATATTGGTATAAGCTTCTTTATTTACTTGTGCATCCGCCATCAGTTTCTCAAACAATTTCATTGCTTCAGGCATATTCTCATTCAATCCCGACAGTACAACATAGGTACGTTCGTTGCCCGGAGATACGCGGAAGTTACATGCCAGGCGATAGAATTCGCTTTTTACTTGCTCCGGTGTCATATCGGAGGTTCCCAGATAGTCAATGTAATCGAAAGCGGTACCGAGGGCTTTATCATTATTATTGCCCATGTCGAATACATAAATCAACTGGAACAGGTCATTACTTGTGTTCTGTTTGTATAGTACAGGAATGCCCGATTTAGCTTTCAGTTGGCTGAGGTCTTTCTTAAAATCAAGGAATACAGGCTCGATGGGCTTTACATTACTGTTTTGTATCTCCTTCAGGAAGTCACTGGCAACGTCACGGTTCATCACAATCGGAGTGATGGTTGGTTTTGCCATTTTCTTCTCATTCGGATTTTGTCCTTGCTTTTTATAAATAACGGCATAGTTCTGATCGGTCAGATATTTATTGACGAAAGTTACGATGTCCTCTTTGGTGAGTTTGGCAAGACGGTCGATGGCGGTTACTTCATCTGCCCAGTTGGTGCCGTTAATGAATGAGTTTACGAACATGTCTGCACGTCCCCTGTTACTTTCCAGTTGTTGAACCTGGTAGAGTTTGAAGTTATTGATATTGGCTTGCAGCATTTTTTCGTCAAAATCTCCTGCACGTAGCTTTTTGATTTCTTCAAGCAACAGGTTCTTTACATCATCCAATGTCTGTCCTTGTTTGGGACGGCCTTGCAGCATTAAAGCCGAGTAATCTGCCATATCCAGTGGGTAACCATAGGCCTGTAACACTTTCTGTTGCTGGTTGAGATCAAGGTCTATAAGACCGGCTTTACCGTTGTACAGGATTTGTGAAACGACCTGTAGGATTTCGTATTCCTTACTGGCAGCTCCCGGGAATCTCCATGCCAGTGTCAGGCTCTCGGCGTCCGGACCCAATACTTCACGGACGATAGGGGCAGTGATGGATGATTCTTTCGGCAAATTAAGTTTTGGTAAGTTATTATTAGGCCTTAAATGTCCGAAGTACTTATCAATCGTAGTAATCATCTGGTCCGGATCAAAATCACCGGATAGGCAAATAGCCATATTGTTGGGTACATACCATTGTTTGTGGTAGTTTTTGATGTTGGTGATAGAAGGATTCTTCAGATCTTCCTGTGTACCTAACACAGTCTGTGTACCATAAGGATGGTGTGGGAAGAGGGCAGACAATACTGTTTCGTATACCTTACGCGGATCTTTGGTCAGTGACATGTTTTTTTCTTCGTACACTGTTTCCAACTCTGTGTGGAAGCCTCGAATGACGCAGTTTTCAAAACGGTCAGCCTGTATTTTAGCCCAGTTGTCTATCTGGTTGGCAGGGATATTTTCTACATAGACAGTCATGTCGAATCCGGTGTAGGCATTGGTTCCTTTAGCTCCGATGGCAGCCATTAGTTTGTCGTATTCATTAGGTATGGCAAATTTGGAAGCTTCGTATGACAGGCTGTCTATTTTATGATAGATGGCTGTACGTTCTGCTTCATCAGTTGTTTTACGATATATCTCGAACTGTTGCTCAATCTGGTCGAGCAAAGGTTTTTCGGCAGCATAATTTTGTGTACCGAACTTTTGCGAACCCTTAAACATCAGGTGTTCGAAGTAGTGAGCCAGTCCGGTGGTTTCTGCGGGATCGTTCTTTCCACCTACACGTACGGCAATAAAAGTTTGTATACGTGGTTCTTCTTTGTTCACGGTCATGTAGACCTTCAACCCGTTGTCCAGTGTGTAAATGCGTGCTTTCAACGGATCGTTGGGCACTGTCTCATAGCGGTAGTCTTTGGACGTAGCTCCACTCACACTTGTCACTATTAAGAGAAATAGCGACAGGCAGGATAGTTTTAGTAGTTTATTCATATCAATGATAACAATTTAGTTACAAAAGCAAAGGTAGCGGATTTTTGCGTATCTTTGTCCCCTTGAGACAGATAAAATGATTGAATAAAGTAATTTCAATCGTAAATTGTAAATCGTAAATTGTAAATCAAATGATTACTATTGAACAACTTAAAGACGTGAAAGAGCGCACTGATGCGCTGAGGAGGTATCTTTGACATCGACGGGAAGAAAATTCAGGTCGAAGAAGAACAATTAAGAACACAAGCTCCGGGTTTCTGGGATGATCAGAAACGTGCCGAAGCACAAATGAAGAAGGTGAAGGACTTGCAGAAGTGGATTGCAGACTATAATACAGTCAAGACACTGAGCGATGAGCTGGAACTGGCTTTCGATTTTTATAAAGACGAACTTGTTACCGAAGCAGAAGTGGATGAGGGTTATGCCAAAGCACTGGAAGCTGTAGAGAACCTGGAATTGAGAAATATGCTCCGTGGCGAAGCCGATCAGATGAGCTGTGTTTTGAAAATAAATTCCGGAGCGGGTGGTACAGAGAGTCAGGACTGGGCATCTATGCTGATGCGTATGTATCTGCGCTATGCCGAAACGAATGGATATAAAGCAACAATTTCTACCTTGCAGGAAGGCGATGAGGCAGGTATTAAAACTTGTACAATTCAGATAGAAGGTGATTATTCTTACGGTTATCTGAAAGGTGAAAATGGAGTACATCGCCTGGTGCGTGTTTCGCCATACAATGCCCAGGGGAAGCGTATGACTTCGTTTGCTTCCGTTTTTGTTACTCCGCTTGTGGATGATAGTATTGAGGTTAACATCGAGCAGGCACGTATTTCATGGGATACTTTCCGTTCGGGTGGAGCCGGTGGTCAGAATGTGAACAAAGTAGAATCGGGAGTTCGTCTACGTTACCAGTTTAAAGATCCTTATACCGGTGAGGAAGAAGAAATTCTTATCGAAAACACCGAAACACGTGACCAGCCTAAAAACAAAGAGAATGCGATGCGTCAGTTACGTTCTATCTTGTATGATAAAGAGTTGCAGCATCGCATGGCTGAGCAAGCGAAGGTAGAAGCCGGAAAGAAGAAGATTGAATGGGGATCACAGATACGGAGTTATGTGTTTGATGATCGGCGTGTGAAGGATCATCGTACTAATTATCAGACTTCTGACGTAAATGGTGTGATGGATGGGAAGATTGAGGATTTCATCAAAGCCTATTTGATGGAGTTTTCATCGGAAGAACAAAATTAATTTCCTTATCCTTCGTTGGATTGAATAATTATTCTTAGCTTTGTTAGCGTTGAACTTTAAAGCTAAAAACATATGGGTAAGAATAAGAAAAAAGTAACACACACAAAAAAGGAAGAAGAACAAGCCAAACGGGTTATTAAGATAATTTCAGTAGGACTCGTTATTCTGGCATTGGCCATGTTAATTGGATTTTCTTTCTTAGGATGATTTTATTCATCACAGATTATGTAGATGGTTTTCTGCATAATTTGTGATGAATTCTTTTTTGTAACAGCTTTGTAGCTCATTTGTCATAACGATGTACATCTATGCAGGTATCTTTGCGGCAAAATAAAGATTTTGACCGGAATGAGGAAACTGACTACAGCCATAGCTGGTTTATTACTTGCTACGATGGCTTTTGGACAAGTGAATGAAGAAGTTGTGGATGGCAAGAAGCTGAATAAAGAAAAAATGGAACTGCATGACTATTTGCCAGCCATCCATGGTACTGTTCGTGCTAAGTATGAGTATCAGACAGTTACAAATGAAAGCCGTTTCCAGGTGCGTAATGCACGTTTCAGCCTTACGGGCAATGTACTTCCTATTGTTGCTTACAAAGCAGAAATTGACTTATCAGATCAGGGTACTATCCGCATGTTAGATGCCTATACCCGTATTTTTCCGGTGAAACACCTTGATTTTACAATCGGACAGATGCGTGTTCCCTTTACAATTGATGCCCATCGCTCTCCTCATCAACAGTATTTTGCAAATCGTTCTTTTATTGCCAAGCAGGTGGGAGATGTGCGTGACGTAGGTGCTACGTTGGCCTATACCCGAAAAAATGCTGCATTGCCTTTTATCCTTGAAGGAGGTTTATTCAATGGTTCGGGACTTACTAATCAAAAAGAGTGGCAGAAGACGTTGAACTACTCCCTAAAAGGACAATTATGGTTTGCTAAAGGCTGGAATCTCACTTTAAGTACACAAATGATTAAACCGGAGGCTATACGTATCAACATGTATGATATCGGTATCTATTATGAAACAGACAAATTTCACATTGAAGCCGAATATCTATATAAGAAGTATGGTCACAGTTCTTTTGATGATGTACATGCTGTTAATAGTTTTGTAAACTATGATCTGCTATTGCACAAATTCTTTCATAAAATGTCGTTTCTCGTACGCTATGATATGATGAATGATCATAGTAACGGACTTGGAATGGACGAAACAACCCGTCGTCTTCCCATTACGGATTATGCCCGTAAGCGTCTTACCGGTGGGCTTACTTTTAGCTTTTCCAAGGCTTTCGTTGCCGATATCCGGTTGAATTATGAAAAGTATTTTTATAAAAAGGGTGGCATTCCTAAAGATTCGGAGCAAGATAAATTAGTTATCGAATTTATGACGCGGTTTTAGAGAAGTACGTACTCTTGTCTGTTTAAAGTACGTGTTTTTGTGTATAATAAGTACGTATTTAACTCACCCTTAAAATACTATTTTCTGACAGTATAAAGTGCATGTTTTATCAACAAAATATAAATGATTTAATGGTTGAAAACCAGTATTTTATCTAAAAAAAAGAATATCTCTGACTTTTGTTACCATTTTAAATTGGAAAATACCGAAAAGATAGTTGCGATTTTGACAAATAACTTTTAGATACAATTATAACCTTACCACCTTACCGTTCTATCACTTTATCACCCTATAACTCTATCACCTTATAACTTTTATTTCTATCTTTGCAGCATGGCACAGGAGATAGAACGTAAGTTTCTCGTTATCGGAGATTTTAAATCACAGGCTTTTGAGCAAAGTCGTATTGTACAGGGGTATATAAGCAGTGCCCGTGGACGGACGGTGCGTGTACGAATTCGTAACGGTAGAGGGTATCTCACTATCAAGGGAGCCTCTAATGAATCCGGAACCAGCCGCTATGAATGGGAGAAAGAGCTGTCTTTGCATGAGGCAGAAGAACTAATGAAACTTTGTGAACCGGGGGTAATTGATAAAACCCGCTATTTGGTTCGTAGTGGTGAACATATTTTTGAAGTCGATGAGTTTTATGGTGAAAACGAAGGACTTATTGTTGCAGAGGTGGAACTCAATGCTGAAGATGAGGCTTTTGTGAAACCTTCTTTTATCGGACAGGAAGTAACAGGAGATGTTCGTTACTATAATTCACAGTTGATGAAGAAACCATACACAACCTGGTAACGCTAACAAAATAATCTGTATATTTGTTCTTATTATTAAAAGGACACTGTATGGAGCAATTATATAACTATCTTCCGCGTGAACTGGTCACTTTTATTCTGGTGACTTTGTTTTCTCTTCTTATCGGTCTTTCCCAACGTAAAATCAGTCTGAAACGAGAAGGAGAGACGACTCTTTTCGGTACTGACCGTACCTTTACCTTTATTGGTATATTGGGATATTTACTCTACATTCTTGATAAGGCAGATATGCGTTTGTTTATGGGAGGAGGTTTGATACTGGGTATCTTGCTTGGTTTGAATTACTATGTTAAGCAATCTCAGTTCCACGTATTTGGTGTGACCACCATCATAATTGCTTTGATCACTTATTGCATTGCTCCGATAGTCGATACGCAGCCTTCGTGGTTTTATGTTATGGTTGTTGTTACCGTATTATTACTGACGGAATTGAAGCATACTTTCACCGAATTCGCCCAGCGTATGAAGAACGATGAAATGATTACCCTTGCCAAGTTTCTGGCTATTAGTGGTATCATTTTGCCCATGTTGCCTGATGAGAATATTATCCCGGATATCAACCTGACTCCTTATTCCATATGGCTGGCTACTGTGGTCGTTTCCGGCATTTCATATCTGTCTTATTTGCTGAAACGTTATGTGTTTCGTGAGTCCGGTGTGTTGGTTTCCGGCATTGTAGGGGGGCTTTATAGTAGTACTGCCACTATCTCTGTTTTAGCGCGTAAAAGTCGTAATATACATTCCGGTCAGGCAACAGAATATGTTGCTGCTATGTTGCTGGCAGTTAGTATGATGTTTTTGCGGTTTATGATACTGATCTCTATTTTCAGTCGTGAGATATTTCTGGATATTTATCCTTATCTCCTTATCATGGCATTGACTGCGGCAGCTGTTGCATGGTTTATTCATTCGCGAAGGAAGAAAACAGATGTCACTGAAAATGTGGATGAGGATGAAGACGGTAGCAATCCGCTGGAGTTTAAAGTAGCATTGATTTTCGCTGTGCTGTTTGTTGTGTTTACCGTTCTTACGCACTATACGTTGATTTATGCAGGCACGGGAGGGTTAAACCTTCTGTCGTTTGTTTCGGGTTTTAGTGATATTACTCCTTTTATTCTGAACTTATTGCAAAGTACAGGTACTGTCGCTGCGTTGGTGATCACAGCTTGTAGTATGCAGGCTATTGTGAGCAATATTATGGTTAATATGTGCTACGCATTGTTCTTTGCCGGGAAAGGGAGTAAGCTGCGTCCCTGGATATTGGGAGGATTCGGTTGTGTGATAGCGGTAAATGCGGTGGTATTATTAATATTCTATTTCTTGTAACCGATTGATCTTTTTATAATAAGAAAGTCCGGATGAAGCTTTTAACATCATCCGGACTCTTTTTATGATGGCTTTGAATAGGTTTCACCACAGAGTCACACAGAGTTTTGTCGAGTTTTTTATTGTAAATCAGATAAATAGTACTCTGTGGAACTCGGTGTTACTCTGTGGTGAGTTCGATTCAAAATTTAATATCATTCATACTATTAACCAATAACTGATATTTAATGTAATTACCCTTTTTGGCTGAATATTTTGTATAGATTGCTGTGATATCCCCTTTTTGACCATTTTGGGGTAACGGTTGAAGTGCGAAGTTGGCATAACCGCTTACGCGTACAATGTAGTTACCCGATGAGGTCGAAGTTCCTCCAAAAGAGAACCAGGATGAACCGTAATAACGTTGATTATTGTAGCTATAAGCATAAGTGGGTGTCAAGCCTTCACTCTCATAGAATTTATTGGTATAAACAGCCTCTGTTTGTCCTCCCGGATAGGTAACCTCCAGAAACTGAGGATATGTATCACCATCAAAAGTGCCGGCTTTATACTCCAAACCTTCAAAACGTACTAAACGTCCTAAAGCATCATCCGTAAGTTCTTTTTTGTAATTGGTTGCATTAACCACCAGTGTGTCTGCAGCAGTTAATTCTCCCAAGGCTCCTGGGAAAATGTGTGCGTTGACCAGAAGCTGTGTTTCCAGGTTACGGTTTGCATAACCCTTGGCAATGTCAGTAGCAGTAGGCATTCCTCCTACGCTTAACATATAGCGATAACTACCAATGGCCAATCCTTTGGTTTTTACAAAAATCTCTTGTCCCGGATGATAGAACACATAGTTACTAACCATCAGTTTGAGTTCGATGGCCGATTCGGATTCTTCATCGTAAATATATACTGATTTGTAAACGTTACCAGCCTGATCACTTGAGATTACTTTTCCATGTATTACATAATCTTCTGTTATTTCAAGCGTTTTGGCCAGACTTGTTTCACCACTACCATATACATCATAGAACAGTTGTTTGAAATCCTTGATAGAAATAATCTTCTCATTAGAAAAATCCTCTTTCGTCCATACTTTTGCAGGAGCAGGATCGTCAAAGTCATTGTAGCAGCCAGTGAAACTCAACACGACTGCTGCAATCATACATATTTTTACTATTTTGTTCATAGCTTTCATTTTTTATTCGTTACGTCATTTAGAAGCGGAAATAAATATTCATATAATAGGTCGTACCGAACATATAGAAATATTTCGAGTCGAACGGTTGATAAGTCTGATAGTTCTCATCTTTGTTCTTGAGCAAACGAATCTGTTCGTATCCACCGGTCTTAATATCTTGGTTGTTGAGCAGATTCTTTACTTCCAGGCTGAATCCAAGTGTGTACGCACGGTTAATGTACCAGTTCTTACCTACACTTGCATTGAATACACAAGCTGAATTGAATTTCTCCTGATGGCGCAACTCACGGATATCTTCTGCTGACATGTTACGTGATAATACAGCGTCTGTACGGTAGAGAGGACTCATAGACAGATACATATTATTATAGTAGTTCATATCAACGGAAGCATAAATATTATTACGGCTACGATAAGACAAACCAATATTCATTGCTGTCTGAGGGGTACTTTCTACACGGAAATTTTTCCAGTAAACTTTACCTTCATTTTTAATTTCTCCACTGTTATCCTGAATCTGTACATAATCGGGGTTAGAGTCGTAAGTAAACTGTCCCCAGCTTATAGCACCGTTCAGAGCCAATCCGGCATACAGAGGTATGGATGCGGCAACTTCCAGACCAAAGTGCTGCTTATCAATACCGCTCATGGCAAAGTTGGAGAAAGTAGATTCTACATCGTCATAGTAGGAAATAACCTTCGACTGATCCATGAATTTGGTATAATAGCCTGATACGCGTGCTTTAAAATCACCCCAACGGAAGTTGTAAGATGCATCTACACCAAATACTTTTTCTGCCGAGATACCCGGAGTAACTGAATTACGTGTACGGGGAGATACGAATGCCGACTGGAATGCCGGAGCATCCTGCATATAAATAATGCTGGCCTCAATGGAGTGAGCTGCCGAAAATTTATAATTGAAGTTGGCTTTCAGCTTATAAGTCAGATAGTTCAGCTTTTTAGAGTCACCCTGTGAATCATTTGGGAACAATCCTTTTTTCCATAAACCATGACGCCACAAAGTAGAATGCCCGATTTCACCGCCAAGATTTATACCAAGGCCTTTGAAGTTCGTTTCATACATTGCCCAGGCACGTGCAGTGAGGTTGTTTCCGTAATAGTCATAACTGTATTTATCACCTTCTTTGGCAGCGCGTGCATGTCCATATTTCTCATAGTAATCCATATCGTTCTGATAAGGAATAGGATTGAGACCACCCATGTCGCGTTCTGCAAACTTATCCACATCTACCCAGTAATCACCGCCTAACAAATCTTTTACTTCGCTGTAATATTCGGTACGGTTACGGCGTAAGTTCACTCCCCCATTAATTTTAGAGCTATTACGGAGAATGTGGGAAAACTGTGTGTAGAAATTCCAGTCCAACTGATCGGTATGGCGTTCTTCAATCATGTTGATGGCACGACGTCCGGAACCATACAATGAATTTTCCGGCTGGTTGCGGTTGATGTCATACAATTGGTCCCAATTGATGTGACGGATATTGTCTGTATTGGCACGCCATGCTTCATCGAGCCATGCACCTATTTCCGTACCATTATAAAAGCTTGGCAGATAACGGTAGTAGTCGGGGCGTGGGTCCGGACCGCCGTACCAGGTTAATGCAGAATAACCATTCTGGCCAAATCGCAGTGAACTGGCAACGTTTAATTGCGAACGATCATTAATATCAAATGTGTAATTAAGCATTGCAATGGGTTCGTGATAATTACGTACGCGTGCATTGCGGCGTTTACCATCCTGCCATCCCCAGTTTGGGTTGTAGTAATTGTTTCCTACCAAGTCATAGGCTTCCTGAGTGGATGCTTGTTGTGCTCCACGTTCTGTAGGAGCACCTAAGATGGTTAATCCAAGACGATGCTGAGGATTAAATTGTTTCTCAATAGAAGCAAAGTATCCGAAAGCATTGTAGTAAACACCGTCCACATAAGAATTACCTCCCTGACGGGTTGATACGGAGAAGGCATAGGACCAGCCATTGTCCTGTTGACCGGATGAATAGGTCACCATTCCGCGAAAACGGTACATGGAGTTACCATTTACTACACTTGCGCGCAAGCCTTTACGCATCTGTGAAGGGCGGGTATTGATATTAGTTGTACCGGCAATACCACCGATTCCCATATCCCCCATATTCAGTCCGGAAGTTATCTCCTGGTTACGTGTTGCGTCATTCAGACCGCTCCACAATGACCATGGAGTATATCCTGTCATTGCATCATTGAGCTGAATTCCGTTCATGTAAACGTCTGAATATTGAGAGTCATAACCACGGACGTTGAATCGCATTTCACTGAATTTATAAGATGCAATGTTGTTGAAGACATCTTTTGATGCAGACAATGACGAAGGCAATGATTGTGCATCTTCAAGTGTTTCGGTATCGAACTCTGTAAAGATGGCATCATCCATCATCGGAGTAACGTTATCAGGAACCATCACCACATTATTGATATCTCTTATCATCTTGTCTACACGAACAGCGATGGTGAGTGATTCGAACTCTGCAGCTTCAAAGGTAAGAGAGTATTCACCTTTTGCTAAATTTTCAATCTCAAAATTACCTGTAGCATCGGTCTTTGTCGTCACGTCTCCCGGTGTCAAGGTGACCTTTACACCGTCAATAGCCGCACGTGTAGTACGGGAAACGACCTTACCCTTGATACCACCATACTGCGCATAAGCGGTTAGTGATAACAGAGATAATACCATAATTAGGAATGTTTTTATTCTCATAAATATTAAAGATTTTTATTTACCTATATAGATATATACGGGGAAGTGGTCACTATAACCACCCTGGAAATTATTGCCTACATATGTGCGCAATGGATATCCTTTAAACTGTCCCTCTTTTTGTATCATATAACTTTGTTTGAAAATATTGCCATAGAATTTAGAACCGGGAGCCTTTTGAAGCTTAAGTTTGCCGGTAGAACCTGTGGCAAGATTTTCTGTTACTACGATATTATCGAAGATATTCCATGCATCACCATAAGCCAGTGTTCCATATCCTGCTTTAAGCATATCGGCATAAGGATCATAGAGGTCTCCTTCTTTGAGGTCTTTTAATTTGAATTTTGCTCCCAACCCTTGTGCAATACTCTTGTCTGTAGGATCATCATTAAAGTCGCCCATTGCTATCACTTTTGTGGCCGGATTAGCTCTCAATACTGAGTCTGCAATGCTACGCATCTGTTCTCCTACCGCGATCCGTTTGAATTCGGAAGCTTCTTTGCCTCCCAGACGCGACGGCCAGTGCGCTACCATAAAGAAGAACGGTTCATCTTCGATGGTTCCCCACATGGTGAGAATATCACGTGTCTTGAAGTTGGGCAACGAAGGAATGACTGTTTTCACCGGATATTGTCCTTCTATTTTAAATACGTCAGGACGATACAGGAATGCTACGTCCACTCCACGTGCTTCGGGAGAATCGAAGTGTGCGATTCGGTAATTACCCGGAGCAAGTTTAGGAGTAGCGATAATATCCTCTAATACGCCACGGGTTTCTACTTCTGAAACACCAATTACAACCGGATAATTTTTATCAATGGCAGCGATGTCAAAAAGCACCCGTTCGATATTACTGAGCTTCTTGTTATATTTGGTTGTATTCCATTTTTTAGGTCCTTCGGGAGTAAACTCGTCATCCAGAACTTCAGGATCGTTGATCGTGTCAAAGAAATTCTCGATGTTGTAGAAAACTACTTTATAAGGCTTCTGTGCGAAACTGAACGAGATCAGTAACACAAAGAAAATTGAAGGAATTAATAGTTTTTTCATACGTCAGAATATTAGTTGATTCCCCATTGTGTAGGGTTGTTTTGTTGTTTTACAGTTGCTGATACTTGTGGGAAAAACGTGAAACCTGTTTTTGCTTCAATATCTGCTACTGATGTACAAATAGACCGGGGAGGTTCAATATTACCATAAGGTTTCTGTTCCACCCAGAATCCGATAGAGATAAGTTCACTGTCCGAACAATCCTTGATAGCCTTACCTGTCGAACCACTTTTGGTGCGCAACAGAACTTTATAGTAGTTCGTTGGAAGTGATACTACATTGCCGGCTCCGTCAAATGTGGTTGCATTGGAATTAAAAATGGCACCGGTTACTACATATAAAGTATCGGAGCATTTGTTTCCACGGACCCTGGCTTCGAGCTTTGCCCACATCTTTTGATTCAGTTCATCTAATTGTGGAGTCATATTCGACATATAGAAAGTTTGAGCATTCAATTCATCAGTAGCCAAACGATCTGCCGATGGTAATTGGTGTCCACGATCATAGGATCCTCTGTATGATTTATCTACGCAGTTTGCTTGGTAAGCAATAGGAATGATGGGATCAAAAGCCCATGCGTCTGTACGTTTGACATTTCCTAAATAGGCATTATGTATTGGATATGCTACCCATAATGCAGCTTTCTTTATCTTATCGAAACAGATAGAGTAATTACGAACTTTTTTATTGTTGCTTAGTGGACCGTAATGTGTGACGTATTGATAATTCGCATTCTCCTTAGGTGCCGGCAGTTCTGCCCAAGCTCCGAATGGCGGTAAGTTTTGTTGCGATTCGGCAAGTTGTATCAAGGTGAAAGTCTGTGCTTCTCCTCCCGCAAAGCGGAAAGAGATTTTGGCTTCACGTTGCTCTTTTCCGGTATTGCTTTTGTAGTATACATATAGTACATTAAGTCCACTGTTTACTACACCGCTCTTGGTAGAATTCGTATAGTCTTTACTACTGAATGCACACCAGGTATTTCCTTCGACAACGTCTGCGTCCCACTCAATGCCTGTTGTTCCTGTTATGATGATTGCCGAAGAACCCTCGGACGAACTTACTGTCGAAGATATTTTCCAGTAAGCAACATTCGGCTCTTGTGATACTTCCGGATCATCACTGCCACAGGCTCCTGCACACAGCATTAATACTGTGAGTAAGGTGGTGTGTATTACAGCTGTATAATATTTATGAATTGATGTCATTTAAATTTCTATTTTCCTTTTTTAGACAAGTTACTCTTGACTGGGAATCAACCAAGAGTAGCTTGAATAATTATTTAAATACAACTTTATTACTCTTTCTTAAAAAAGAACACTCCGACTTTCGTTTGAGTCTCTGTTTTATAAGAACGGAGATAGTTGGAATTTGCAGAGGCTGTCATTAAATAGGTTGCATTGTTTGATGCCACGACACCTGTCCCATTATTCTTGTTGGCAAATACCCATTCGGCTCCGTCTGTTGTGTCTTTGAAATAGAGTCTCCGGTTGGTGGCATTTACTGAATTGTATAAGTATTTATCGCCAACCTTAATGTAATAGGTATTGGCTTTTCCGGAAACCGCTATAAGTTCAACTTCTGTTGTTGCAAGTTCTGATTCACTCTTAGGAGTCAGTTGATTATCTGTATATTGGTATGAAACCGTAACGAGATCACTGTTTGATTTAGCTTCGGCATCTTTGGAAGAAATTGCTCCTGTCCACATTTGATAAGTATATGGGGTCAGATCTACGTTGTCATTGTTCTTTTCCGCATATCCCGCCATCAAATAGCTTCCGGCGCTAAGGCTTTCTAATGTGGATATTAAGGTATATCCGTCACCACCTCCTATCGGAGCTACCTTTACAGGAACGGTAAATGTATTTCCGTTAGTGAGCGAAATCAGTAAAGTTTGGTTGACTGCTGTCTCACTGTTATTTGCTTCGGCAGTAACTGTAATTTGCGAACCATTTACGGTTGCAGATAAAATACCGCTCAAACCATCAGCCGAGAGTGTATTACTACCTTGGTTTCTGATTTCGACTTCCAGGATTTGTGTTCCACCGGTTGTTGGGAAATTAACAGAAGCGGGTGTTACCTTTACAATTGTAGGATCATTGGAATTGAAACCTACAACATCTTGCAAAGTACGTGGCACAAGCTGGCTGTTGTTTCTATAAACTGCTGCCAGGCCGGTGATGTCGCTTTCTGTCTTCACAAACGGTTGGTTGGCAAATGCCGGGGCATCTTCTTTACAGAATACAGCGAATGTAAAGCCTCCTGCTGTGAAAGTGTGAGTGTCTGCACTTCCCCATATTCCTGCATTTTCGGGAGTTGCATTCTTTATGGTAACCGTCATACCTTGATATTCCGCAAGTTTGTCTGCAGTAATGATAATCGGGGTGATTGTTGCTTTACCGGTGAGTTTTTCAACCTTAGCCCAATTGTCATCTTTAGAACCGGTTACTTCGTACATACCATTATAATTAACTGTTTTGGCAAGACCTTTATAGAGAGTAACTTTTACTTTATCTCCTTGGGTAAGTTGCAGTGCAGCAGGATCAACCTGACTTCCAAATAGTGTAATGCCATTGCCTGCAGTAGTTGCTCCTTCTGTTGCGAGAACGAGGTTGTTAACTGTATAGTTTCCTCCTTCAGTGTTACTTTGTACAATAGCTTCGAATGTACGATCGAAAGTAGCATCTACTGGAGTTTGCGTTGTAGTCATCATTCCGATAAGTTCAGGAATGGTAATTGGTTTTGTTTCTGCCGGTTCCGGTGGAGTAACATTTCCTAAATCTATTTCTTGTCCACCATTACCTGTGGATAGTGTAATATCATCAAGGCGGAAAGCAGATGCTGCTAAAGCAGTGAACTTGATGTATAATTTTGCAGAAGCTTGTTTTAACGTAAAGTTTGATGTTGCAAAAATCCAGTAAGGAGATTTTTCATCACCATTATTCTTTGTATAATTTACAGGAACCCAGTTCGTTCCATCGGCACTTAACGATAATATGAATTTGGACGGGTCAAAAGTGTTATCATATTCAGTAGCTCCTTCCGGTTTGTAGGAATAGCTGGCACCAAATGTGAGTCTTAAATTGGTTTGCTCTGCGTTTAGAGTAATATTATTTATTTGGAAGTCAGCAGGTAATGTTCCAAAGAATACAACATTGGGGCCTGAAGCACCTTCATATGCATTGGCATTGGATAAACCGGATGCACGCACTGTTGCTTTTTGTCCTGAATAAGTGACGTCGGCAACACCCATACCCGTTTTAGTCCATCCTTGATAAGCATCTACATAAGTAGGAGGATCTGTGATAGTTGTTGTACCGACAGTTTCGTGATAGATAACTTCCACAGGCGCAATATTGCCACTTTTGATCTTCACTGTTTCTGTCATCAATGGACCTACTTTATTTGAAATCTGGATTTCAACGCTTGCCTCATCTGTGATATTTTCCGGGATACTAACTTGAATCGTTGCAGAACCATCTCCTTCAGTTGCAGAAAGAGTTACCCAGGATTTGTCATCTTTTACGGTTGCTGTCCAATGGCGATTGGTCGAAATCTCAAAAGATGATTGGCTGCCTTCGGCAGGAGTACCGTCTGTAGTAAAAATCAGATTTGTTGGAGAGACTTCCAGATAAGGAGCCTCGGTGTCGTCATTATCGTCAACACAACTCACAAAGGCCGTTGTGGCAATTAAGAGCATTGTTCCAAAAAACAACTTCAGAAAATTTAGATTCTTCATTGATGTTTAATAAATAAAAGTTAATATTGTAGGCGTTTTTAATTTGAATTTTCGCCGTAAAGCAAACAAAGATATATTATTGAGCTGAATAAACAAAGCTTAGCTATCTTATTTTATATTACATTTTGGTTAAATTTTTGCCATTAACCGCGGAAAAGCTTACATGAATATGTCAAATTGATAGCTGTTTACCTCCTTTAATTACTTTCATTTTTAAATTAAATAACAAATTACAGTTTTAATTGTTTAGAAAAACTTTAAAAACACTTATTGCTTTAATTTTACTTGACCTATATTGATTTTATTTATTGTTCTCAGGAGTCTGTATATATTTGATAAAAAACTTACAATGCTCAGTTGGAGTTTTCATCCCAGATTGATAATATATAAGTAATACTAATACGGAAACTGATTAATGATTGTTATTATTTGAGAATTTGAAAAAGAATTAATGTGTGAGAATGTATATTATTTGCTAATGAAAAAATGCAACAAAGATTCTTTCTCTTAAACAATTGATAATCAATGGAGTGAAAAAACATGTTTTTTCTCTACGAGAAACGAGTCGAAACTCTACGAGAAACAGCTCGAAACTCTACGGAGATCGGGGCGATTCTCTATGGCAAATAGATCGGATGTTTGTAATGTTTTACATTGGCAGCTTCGGGTTGGGAGAGAATTTTCTTTTTGTGTAATTAAAGAGTACTACTGAGGTGAAGCGAATTTTTTAAAGTTCAATTTAACTATATAAGATTGTACACTTTTGTATGTCAAGAGTGTACAATCTTGATATGCAAAAGTGTACATTCTTACATGATAAAAGTGTACATTCTTGTAGTTGTTGATTATCAGTGTTTTATGGCAAGTTTTTTAATCGAATCTTCTGATTTACTTTATAAGTTCCGGTTTCTTGTATATCAGTTATTTTCTAAAGATGTATTCTTTGATATCTTTTCGGCTCTCTTTTTACTTTCTTAACTCCGAATGTTTCGTAAGAGGGAATAAACTACCTATTTTTGTCGCAACACTGTAAATAAAGACTATGACATCTGTCTTAGTAAACTATAAATTAGAACCGACAATAACATGAAAAGCAAGTTACTACCATTATTGATGCTCTTTATTGTATCAAATGCAGTCTATGCACAAAACACGACATCTCCTTCTTATACACTAAAAGGTGTACTTCTTGACTCTTTAACTCTGGAAGGTGAACCTTATGCTACCATTAGGATTGTGAAAAAATTGCAGCCGGATAATGCAGTGAAGATGGCAGTTACCGATATGCAGGGAAAGTTTCAGGAAAAGATTAATGCTGCGCCGGGTATCCATACGATTACAATTACCTCTATAGGAAAAAGTACTGTGATTAAAGATTTTGAGGTGAAAGTGAATGAGAAGATTATTGATTTAGGCACTTTGTACACTTCGGAAGCCACCAATGAACTGGGGGGCGTTGAGATCGTTGCACAGAAACCGTTGGTAAAAGCTGATATAGATAAAATAGAGTATAATGTGCAGGATGATCCGGACTCTAAAACCAATACAGTACTGGAAATGCTTCGTAAAGTACCTTTGGTGACGGTGGATGGCGAGGATAACATTAAAGTGAATGGTAGTAGCAGCTTTAAGATTCATGTGAATGGGAAACCGGATAACATGATGAGTGACAACCCCGTGGATGTTCTTAAAAGTATGCCGGCCAATACAATTAAACATATTGAAGTAATAACAAATCCCGGTGCTAAATATGATGCTGAAGGAGTAGGTGGTATTCTTAATATCGTGACGATAGGAGGGAGTGGATTTAAGGGCTATACGGCTACTTTTACAGCTAATGTAGCCAATACAGGTGGTGGCGGTGGTTTGTATGCTACGGTTAAGAAAGAGAAGTTAACAGTTTCCGGGCGTTATAATTATAACGCAAACAATCAGCCGCGTAACTTTTCGAACTCTGTGCAATATCAGAGCCAGGCAGAGGGAGGTGAAGCTGTGATAGAGGCAAATGGTTCCAGCAAAAATAAAAATCGGTTTCAGAACGGCAATGTTGAAGCCAGTTATGAAATTGATACATTGAGACTTATTACAATGGGCTTTGGCATGTATGGCGGTAATAATGACGGTACAGGTTTTGAAGAAAAAGTGATGAGAAATGCCAATCCGTTACTTTCAGACCCTCCTTATTATTCGTATAGGAGTGATAATGAAAGTGATGGTTCGTGGTATTCTATCCGTGGTAATGTAGATTATCAGCGTATATCGAGTAAAGTGAAAGAGCGCATGTTTACTTTTTCATATAAGGTAAGTACACGGCCCAATACTTCTAACTCAAAATTCGGTTATACAATTAATCATGTAGAACCCGACTGGCAGGAATATGCAAATACGATGCTTGCCGGTCAGCGTTCCGACGGGAAGCAGAGCAGTTCGGAGCATACTTTCCAGGCAGATTATACGACGCCTATAGCCAAAATACATACACTTGAAACAGGTGTGAAATATATCATTCGTAATAATAAGAGTGATAATAACCGTTATGACGGAAACGGTGTGTATGATATGGGACGTAGTAGCCATTATAAACACATGAACGATATTCTGGCTGCATATGTTGGTTATGGTATTAAAGTGAAGAAGTTCTCGGGTAAGGCTGGTTTGCGCTATGAACGGACTATGCAGGATGTGAAATACACCGAAAAGCCGGAAGAAGACTTTGATGTTAATTTCAACGACCTGGTGCCGTCGGCAAGTTTTGGTTTTAAGATTACAGAAATGTCGAATATCCGTGTTGGGTACAATATGCGTATCTGGCGTCCTAATATCCGCTTCTTGAATCCATATCTGAATGATTCAAATCCCTCTTATATCAGTCAGGGAAATCCTTCGTTAGAGAGCGAAAAGAGTCACTCTTTCAATCTTAGCTACAGTAATTTTACACAAAAGTTTAATATTAATATGTCTCTTAACTATTCATTCAATAATAATGGTATAGAGCAGATTACGACATTGAGAAACGAAAATGATATTCCGGGACTGAAAGAATCTGCAGGACACGAAGTTACCGGTAAAGAGGTACTTTATTCTACTTATCAGAATTCGGGGCAGAATAGTAGTCTTGGCTTGAGTGGTTATGTCAATTGGAATGCCTCACCTAAAACCCGTGTTTATGTAAATCTTTGGGGCGATTACTCCCGGATGAAGAGTCCTTCTCAGGGATTGGAAAACAGTGGCTGGAATTTATTTACATATGGTGGTATACAGCAAACACTTCCTTTGGATATCCGTCTGAGTCTGAATGTGATGGGAGGTACTCCTTATGTCTCATTGCAAGGTAAAGGCAGTGGTTATTATGATTATAACATTGGTGTGAATCGTTCTTTTCTTAACGAGAAACGTTTGACAGTGAGTGTTTTTGCCAGCAATTTCTTAAAGAAATATATGAAGAATGAGAATACAGTGAATGGTGATAATTTCCGGCAGGAGAGTAATTACCGATATTCCCGCCAGCGCTTCGGTGTGAGTGTAAGCTATCGGATTGGTGAGCTGAAAGCCAGTGTGAAAAAAGCTGCGCGTACCATTGAGAATGATGACGTAAAAGGTGGTGATGGCGGCCAAGGTGGAGCAAATTGAATAACAGAAAAGCCTGCATTTTTTCGAAAAATGCAGGCTTTTCTGTTTACGCTACAATCCTTCTGATAGAATCAGGTAATAATTACATATCCTGACTCATCTTATTTTGTGGAATGCACGGAGCGTGACTCTGTTCTTCTTTCTGTATATTTATTTTTTTTGCCATTTCAAATTTTACTTTCAACTCCGTCTTTTCTTCTATCAATCGTTCGATTTTTAAATCCTTTTCCCGTAGATATTGAATTAATTCCGCTAATGATGGACTGTTCTCTGTTTTCGTAGTTGTTTTTTGCTTGATCATCTCTCCTTTTCCGGTTATTAACCATTCTGCATCGACCCAAGTAAATGTTTGAAGTATCTTGGCCAAAATATCAAATCCAGGCTTATTTCTCCTTTGTACAACTATTCCTCTAATTGTCTGATCTACAACGCCTATCTTTTTTGCAAAAGAAGAAACATTCAGATCTGAGTAGTTTATTATTTCTTGTAATCTATCAATTATATCCATACTATATTAAAAAAAATAATCAATTAATTGTTTTGTTATATCAAATAAATGTTTGATATTTGCGCCGTAATAGGGCTATGCTACGGCTAAATTACTAAAAAAACGGCATTGATAATACATGTCGTCCAACTTTTAAATGATTGATGAGTAGCAGTTTGGGAAGAATTTACACAATAGCGACATATACGAAACTTAGTGTTTAATAATATATTATTAATGTAATTTTTTAACTTATGAGAAAAAAGTTTGTAACTGTGGCGCTCTTAGGAACGCTGATTTTTACATCTACGAATTTCGTTGGATGCAAGGATTACGACGATGACATCAATAAGCTGCAAGAACAGGTTGATGCGCTGAAGTCTATTTCTATTTCAGATTTAGCATCTCAATTGCAATCACTGAAGGATGCCAATGGCAATCTGAGTGTCGCAAATGCTAAGATGGAAGCTGCTATTGCTGAGATTAAGACCAACATTGAAGCATTGAAAGAAGCAGATAAGACTCTCACCAGTCTGGTGAACGGAAAGGTGGATCAGGCTACTTATCAGGCAGCTATTAAAGAGCTGAATGAGAAATGTACTGATTTGGCTAATAAAGTAGCTGCTTTGGCTTCTTTGGAAACTGCCGTTAATGATTTGAAGGCAAACAAGGTTGACAAGTCGGTGATTGACGAGTTGAAAAAGACGATAGAGAAATTGCAGAGCCAAGATTCGGATTTTGCTACCAGAATCAGTAAACTGGAAAATACGGTTGAGAGTCTGAATACTGTGTTGGCAGGTAAGGCTGACCAAACTACAGTTGCTGCATTGTCAACAGCTATCGACGAGTTAAAGAAAAGTGTTGCTGGGGTTGATACAAAAATAGCAGCTGCACTTGATCCGATTCAGAAAAGCATAACTAAATTGCAGGAAGATCTTGCAAAGAAAGCTGATGCAGCTACCGTAGCCGCTGATATCGAGAAGGTGAAGTCGGAAATGACAGCTGTTACCGATGCTCTTAAAACAGAAACTGCTGCTAATCTGGCTGCTGTGAAAGCTGAATTGGTTGGTAGAATTACTGCTTTGGAAACAGCAAAAGGACAGATGGATGTTCAGATCGGTAAACTGGAAACAGATATTACTGCATTGAAAGAGCGTATTACTAAATTGGAAAATCAACCGGCTACAGATCTTAATGCTGTAAAGGCTGATATTGCAGCTAATAAGACAGCAATTGACGGCGCTTTGAGTACCATTGGTAGTATTCAGGGAACCATTACCGGCATTGAGGATAGACTTGATGGGCTTGGAACAGAAGTAGGAGCTGTAAAGAAATACATTGATGAAGCCAATTCTACATTGAGCACTGCTATTATTTCACAAATTACCAGTGATATAGCAGCTGCCGTAAGTAGTTTGCAGAGTGAATATGCACAGGCAGATGCTGAGCTTGCTACACGTATTGAGACATTAGAAGGACTTGATACATTTGATAAAACAGATTACGATGCGTTAAAGTCCAGTCTCAATTCTTTGAAGGAGACTGTAGGTGATGAGAAATCTGGTTTGGTTAAGGATTTAAAAGATCTTGAGTTGAAAGTAAGTAATTTGATTACAGATGCACTTGCAGCGAAAGGTGAGGGAACTATTGATGCAGCTATTGCTAAGCAGATTCAGAATACGCTGGAGAACAGTGCTGTTATCAAAACTGCTATTGAGGCTGCAATTTCTGATGTAACAGGTAAAGTTGATAAGATAGACCAGGAGTTGAATTCTGTATTGGAACGTATCCAAAGTATTGTATTTGTTCCTCAGTATAAAGATAACAGTGGTAATGCTATCGTTCCTGTTTATAAAATAGACAATAAAAACGGTACAGTAGAGATGAAATTCCGTATTTCACCGATTGATAAAGTTGCAGAATTAGTAAAATTGGGAACTGCTAATCCTGGAATATTCTCATTCTACAAAGAAGATGCACTTCAATCAAGAGCTACAAGTGAGAATGCATTGGTTGCTACGGAGGTTAAAGCCGGAACAGATGCAGGTACAATTGTTATTAAGGCAGAGGTTAGCAATAATTTGGCTGCTACCAGTTCTACAAGTTATTATCCGGTTGCATTAAAACTTTCTACATCGAAAGAGTATGGCACAGCAGAAACTCCAGATACCAAACCGATAAATGACATTACTACTGAATATTTCAATGTATCTGTGAAAGATATTACATCACAGGTATATTCTCTTGCTGCAAATCAAACCATATTGTATACTGATGTTGCAGAAAAAGCAGTTAACTCATTAACTGTAAACGTAGACTATGGTGTTGGTAGTTTGACATTGGCTCAATGTGGATTTACACAAAATTTAGTAATATATGCAGTAAAATGTAGTGGTACTTGGGTTAAAGTCGGATCTTTGTCGCAAGCTAATAAAGATGAAATTAAAGGTAAGGGATTTGAAGTAGTAGGTAATACTGCTGTGAAATTGATTAGTCCAATTGATATCAACAGAGTGGATAATGAACTGGAAGTTCAATTGGCTGATAATGATATCTTTGGTACTACTGGATCATCGGCACCTGAAAAGACATTCGATGTAACTTATAAAATTGTTAAGAACGATGTTGGTGCTACTATCGATTATAGTGCTATTACTAAAGCCGCTCTTCAAAGTGGTTCTGATACTTATTTCGATGTAAATGCTCAAGGTGAGTTTGTTTGGAAGAATACTTCTTCGGATGGAGCTCAAACATTTATAATCAAAGCAGAGAAAGCTTCTAAGTTTACTAATAATCTTATTGATGGTGCTACTGCTGCAGAAATATTGGCTGCAATTGAGGGTACATTACCAGCAAATATTGAGCATAAGATAGGTGCTGATGACGCTGGAATTACTGAACCTACATTCACGTTCGATGTTGCTGGTGATAAGATCATAGTTGCTTTACCTGCAAATGCAGAGCGTAAGACTTATGCAATGAGTACAATCTATAACACTGGTCTCTACGGTAAGATTGTATTGAAAGCTACTTTGAAACTTGCTTATCCTACTGCTAAGCAATTGTGGAGCCATAATCAAGAGCGCTGGACAACTGATGGAGATTATTTTGTGAACTATACACCTGATGTAAGTGGTGCTCCTTATTATATTGAACATGATCTCAAGACCGGTTACGTTTATTCACCAGTTTACGCTTCTGGTGTTTCATATACTTATGAATTAGTTCCTAACGGTGTATCAGTACTTCCTGCTGGTATATCAATAGTTAGTGGTAGCAACGGTAATAGTGTTCTTAAATTTACAAGAAATGTGGATTTGAGTAAATTCAGAGTTAAGTTTACAGCTATAATTGGAACACATGTAGCTCAGACTGAAACATTTGATGTTACAATGACTTATCCGATTACAGATAAGATTGCTATTCCTACTACATCTTTGGAATATGGAAAAGCCGGTATTGAATCACATGCAGGACTGCCTATTTTCAAAGGCGTTAATTTGGTAGATAGATTTAATACCCCTGTCATAAAAGATGGTAAGATTGTTACTTCTCCTGCTTGGGGTACTGCTTATGGTTTGACTGGCGGAACTAATAGTGGAAATGAGTATGTTTTGACAGATGGTGTCCGTTACGTCATCAAGAAAGCTGTACTTGAAAATGGTGACGCTATGGCACTCTCAAGTTTTGAGATTGCTAACGACGGTAAATTCCATTTGAAAGAAAACAACTTGGCTAAAAAAGTAACGGTTACTGTTCAAATTAAAGTGACTTATACTTATGGTACTGTATTAAGTGATGAGTTTGCTATTACTTTGGAACCGACATTATAATATAGGCGTTCTCTGACAATTTAATATTGCGGTCTTATCAATAGAGAGACTTCCCCGTTGAAGTCTCTCTATTTGATCAACCAGAAATTTAATGATGATTATTCATCTGAAGATCGTCAGAAAACGATAGAATTATATGAGTTCAGTAATAATAAATATATGATATATTGTTTGTTTCTGAAATTACTTCTTGCGATAAGCCGTAATTTCAACAATCAGGCTGCTATATTTCATCTCTACCAGATGGCCTGATTGTATTTAGGCAAAAGGGTACTTCCTGTTCATCCCGGAAGTACCCTTTTATATTCATAGATGATAATGAAATAGTGTATTATAATAAAATATTTAATATTGATAAATATGATATCCAATGAAGCAAAAATTGACCCTACTGTCTTGATAGGTGAAAATACTTTTGTTGAAGAGTATACTATAATTTCTTCCGACGTGAAGATTGGCGAGGAATGTAAAATCCATCGTCATATTTTTATTGATAAGGGGGTAAAAATAGGTAATCGAGTTAAAATTCAAGATAATGTGATGATACCTTTTGGCGTGACCATTGATGATGGGGTTTTTATCGGTCCTTCTGTCTCTTTTACGAATGATAAATATCCCCGTTCGATAAACGAAGATGGAACTTTAAAGAAAAGTTCCGATTGGAGTGTGGGTGAAAGTTATATTGGCTATGGAGCATCCATTGGCGCGAATGCGACGATTGTATGTGGAGTTACCATCGGCAGATGGGCGATGATAGGTGCAGGAGCGGTAATTACGAGAGATGTTCCCGAATATGCTTTGGTTGTGGGAAACCCGGGGCGGATTGTCGGGAGAGTTGATAAAAACGGGTATCCCGTGAAAACAAAATAGAATAATAAAAAAATAGTATGGCAAAACAGAATGTGACATTATATAATATAATGATAGGAACGTGCAGTGACTTGGACGCTATCGGACTTGATACGCGGATAGTTAATGCCGTTATGCAATGGAACCAGGCAAATCAGAAGGGGTGTGTATGCTTAATGCCTCGGCATTGGAAAATAAGCTCAGCCCCTTCGTCTGGAAAGAAGCCTCAAGAAATTATCAACGAACAGATTACTAATCAATGTGATGCTTTAGTTGTTTTTTTATGGACACGGGTTGGCAAAGGAGTTGAAGAGGAAATCCAAAGATATATGGATGCGGATAAGCCTGTTTTACTCTATTTCTATGAGGGCGAAGTTGCTTTTGAGCATATGAATAATACTAAAATGAGTGGAATTAAAAGGTTTAAGAAAAAATATGCCGATAAAATGTTGTTCTCTCCTAAAGCTATACATTCTCCAGAAGAAATTGAAGGCAAGTTGTTGATGGGACTGAATTTCTGCTTAGATAGGTTGAAAAACAATAATCTGCGCTCTATTGACGAAGGACTGAAACGAGAGTTTACAGTCAATGACAGCGAGGAGGTGTCTGTAGTGGATTTTACTTTTTCCCAATATGAAAGTCGTAACTTTACCGTTGCGAATAGTAACCGGACTTTTGTTTGGGAGGTTCCCGAAGCATACGTCCAGCCGTTGACTGACAAGCTATTCCTTCAGAATGATAATCCTGTGGCTGCTCAGAGGGCTTATTCGAAGGTTAAGACATCCGATCCGGAAATGACGGCGAAGTTGTATACTTTCCTTCATGAAAATTTCGGTAATCTGGATATCGATTCGCTTTTGAAAGATTGCGCCCGGAAAGCGGCTGAGTTCTTTCTGGCAAAAGATGGTACGAACAATTTTAATGGGTCGGTTCTTGGAGTGTATCATATGAGCCGGAACCGGACTGTTGTGGGGGAATTTCCAATAATCAGCCTTAAACTGTATACGTCCGATTACTTTACTTTCAGGTTTATGAGCATATTGTATCAGGAACTAAGGAGGTACAATTCCAGAGTGTTTGTTGTCAGGACGCCCGAAGATGTGAATCGGCTCGTTCCTTTTTTTAATTCGATAGGTATCGGGGGGTTTGTTTGTTTCAATAGGGGCGAGGGTATGGAATTTCTGTTTTCTTGTAGGGGAAAGGGTATTGCTTGCGAAGGACAATGGCATTTCACGTACGACGAAACTTTTTCTTTGATGGACCAGTCCAGACTGGAGAAAGTATGGACGTTTGATTACAACAGGTGTCTGATGCGGGGATTAAGAGAGGAAATTGGAGTAGATACAGGTAGTTCTGCATTAATAAATAATTCAATTAATGGCTTCACTGATATTATGGTCATTGCAAACGGAGAACGGTTTGAATTTGAAATATGCGGATATGTTTATATAGGGTTTAGTGAAACTTATACCTATCAGGAGCTTATAGAGAAATATAAAATAGCTCCTGATGCGAATTGGGAATCAAGCGCAATGGTTCCTGTCAATATCAGTGACATAGAACGATTTATCGGAAGCAGGAACATGACTCCGGAAAGCAGGGTGTTGATAAAGCGTTTAAAATCAAGAATCAAGGTAGGAAGCTTGTCGTTTTAACGAGAACTTTACTTTATCCGAATTATTTTCTTTGTATAATATAAGTTTTACAGGTAGATGAATAATTGTAAAAGTATCCCTGTTCTCTTCTCAAAAAGAAGAGAACAGGGATACCCTTGTTATTGATGCAAATCAGTAGTTGGATATTTAATTCAAATCTGATTAATAATGAATCAGTTTACCATAGAACACAGAAATTGATTCAAAACTGATGAACGAAGTAACGGCTATACCTTTTCTTTTTTAAGCCGGCTTGTTGAATCCTAACTTTTTCAATCCAGCCTGAACATCCGGATGACTCATGAAAAGTTTCCATAATAATCCGGTCCGGTAGTTTTCAATCATTACTGCTATTGGTCCTTGATCTATAGCGAGATAACGCTGTGGGTACCAGTTGTCAGTTTCGCTGAATGCATCATAAAAACCGTAAGGGCCAAACACTTTGTCTCCCATGTTATAAAGATGTTGCATCACCTGCAAAGAATACTCCGGTGTATATACAATGGATGACAGGGCAGCAGTAGGAGAGATGACTCCTAAGTCTTCCCGTTCATTGGGGGAGTGGGCAGCATAACCATTTACCGAATAACTGGCGGTTAGCCCCCAACAGTCCGGACCAAATCCTTTGTAGTGCTTTGGATTGCGGATGCAGTAAGCGCGGTTGACAAGCGTGAGGTTACGCATTTCATTGAAATAACTTGGGCAGTACTCGTCTTTCAGTCCGACAGGATCAAGCCCCAGGAAGGAGTATTGCGCCCAGAAGAGCGGTCCGGCTTCGGTTCCCTGATAGCGCAGATGAAGGTCGATACCCTCTACTTTGTGCGGAGATACAATGGCTCCGTTCTGTGCCCATCCTTCGTGATATACAGCGGCAGGAACACCGTGAGTGGGTGATGCTGCGGCAAGTATATACATAATGAGACATTCGTTATAGCCATGAACGGGGAAGTCCATGTCCCAACCATATTCCGGACTCCAGTGCCAATAGAGCACGTTCTGTCCTCCTTTGCGGTACCAGTTCCAGTCTACCTCCCGCCAGAGTTTATCAATTCTTTGTGCCAAGGCTTTTTCCTGTGGAGTTCCGTCTATATAATACTGGTGTACTGCAAGTAACCCTTGCATGAGGAATGCTGTTTCTACCAGATCTCCGCCATTGTCTTTTTGTCCGAAGGGTTTCACCTTTCCTGTTTCACCCTGCCACCAGTGCGGATAGGCACCTTTGAAGCGGTCGGCACGTTCAAGGAAGGAAACTATTTTCTCCATACGTGCCAATCCGTCTGTACGTGAAACGTAGCCACGGTCTATACCTGCCAGGATGGCCATAATACCAAAACCACTACCGCCGGAAGTAACAACGTCCGGTCCACCGGCGGGATACTTACCGTCCATGTGGATACGTTCGGGAGCAAGACCACTGTTGGGCTCGGCTCCCTCCCAGAAATAGAGAAAGGTACGTCGCTGAACTGTGTCCAGCAATGCGTCTGTAGTCAGACTGTCGGTGAGAGAAGCGTCTTTCTTATCACCTGATTTTTTATTGTTCTGACACGCCCCTGTTGCCAGTAAGAGGCAACAGAGGAGTGTATAAAAAGAGATATGTTTCATGTCTTTGTTAATTGAAAATTGAAAGTTGCTGTGCAGCGTGAAACCTTGTTTAGTTGACAGTTGACAGTTGACAATTGACAGTTGCTGCGCTGTATACTGGCTGCGCAATCATGCTGCATAGCAACTGTCAATTGTCAACTGTCAACTGTCAATTAAACGAATGCTCGCCGTTTGTACATCTCTGCTATTAGGCCCTATCATTATACTGAAGTCTCCGGGTTCTACCACATATTGCAGGTCGTAGTTATAGAACTTCAGCATTTCGGGTGCTATCTTGAAAGTAACAGTGCGTGTCTGGCCGGGCTGGAGATAGATTCTTTCGAATCCTTTCAACTCTTTTACCGGGCGGGTCGTACTACCCACAAGATCACGGATGTAGAGCTGTACAACTTCTCCGCCGGGGAATGCTCCGGTATTGGTAACGTTTACAGAAGCTGTCAGAACTCCCTGCATATTCATACTGGTCTGGCTCAGACTGATATCACTGTATGCAAAGGTGGTATAAGAGAGTCCGAAACCAAATGGATAAAGCGGTTCGTTCGTTACATCAAGGTAATTACTGCGAAATTTCTCGAACCATTTACCGTCGTGTAAGGGACGTCCTGTATTTTTGTGAGCATAGTACAAAGGTATTTGTCCTACGTTTTGCGGGAAGCTCATGGTTAGTTTGCCACTGGGGTTAACGCGACCAAACAGTACATCACCAATTGCATAAGCAGCTTCGCTTCCACCAAACCATACATTGAGGATGGCAGGTACGTTGGCTTGTTCCCAGTTCAGAACCAGCGGACGGCCTGTGAACAGTACTAATACGACCGGCTTACCGGTAGCGACCAATGCTTTCAATAACGTTTGTTGTACATCCGGCAGATCCAGATTGGTACGGCTACTGCTCTCGCCACTCATTTCAGAAGATTCTCCCAAAGCGGCTACAATAACGTCTGCTTTGTTGACCGTTGCTATTGCTTCTTTTAGCAGTTCGGCATCCGTACGGTTGTCACGGTTTAAAGAACGGCCAAACATGGTAGCGCGTTCTTCGTAAGCGGCATCACTGATCAGATTGCTACCCTTGGCATATAGTAGATTGATGTTAGCTCCATTTTCCATCAGAGGAATATACCACGGTTCATTCGGCTGGTTGAGCGGCATTTCGTCCATTCGGCCTACCATTTCGCGGAGTCCTTCAATGAGTGACGGTGAACGGTCCAGAACGGCTGCTACACTCCATGTGCCCGGCATATTAGCCCGGGTATCTGCCAATGGGCCGATAACGGCAATTGTTCCGGTTGCTTTCAGGGGGAGGGTCTGATTGTCATTTTTCAAGAGCACAAAGCTTTCTGAGGCAATGCGGCGGGCGGCATCCCGGTGTGAGCGGGTGAATATATCGCGTGCCGGACGTTTCGGATCACAATATTTATACGGATCATCAAATAATCCCAGTTTATATTTGGCTTCCAAGATACGACGACAGGCGGTGTTTAGGGTCATCATAGAAACCTTCCCTTCCTGAATCGACTTTTTCAGTGTACTGACAAAACCGTCACTCACCATATCCATGTCTACTCCGGCATTGATGGCACGGGCTGAAACGGTTTGGAGATCACCGATACCATGATCGATCATTTCGGAAATTCCGGTATAGTCAGTTACTACAAATCCACCGAATCCCCACTGACCGCGAAGAACATCTGTCATTAACCACTTATTGGCTGTGGCGGGTACTCCGTCTACTTCATTGAACGAAGCCATCACACTGCCTACTCCTGCTTCAATGGCGGCTTCAAAGGGAGGGAAGTATTCGTTGTACATCCGTTGGCGGCTCATATCAACCGTGTTGTAATCCCGTCCGCCTTCTCCTGCTCCATAAAGTGCAAAGTGCTTGACGCAAGCCATAATTTCATCATTACGTTTGAGCTGGCTTGACGGCTCTTTTCCCTGATATCCGTTCACCATGGCCCGGGCAATGAGTGAGCCGAGGAACGGGTCTTCGCCGGAACCTTCGGATACCCGTCCCCAACGCGGGTCACGGCTGATGTCCACCATAGGGCTGAAAGTCCATGAGATACCGTCTGCACTTGCTTCGACAGCAGCGATACGGGCCGATTCTTCGATGGCCTTCATATCCCACGTACATGATAAGCCCAGTGGGATGGGGAAGATTGTTTCGTATCCATGAATGACATCCATGCCGAATAACAGAGGAATACCGAGTCGGGAATTCTCTACGGCAAGTTTCTGTACGTCGCGGATTTTTTCTACTCCTTTCAGGTTGAAGAGTCCGCCTACTTCACCCCGTTTTATTTTCCCGGCGATGTCGCTGCTCTTGGCCTGTCCGGTGGTGATGTCACCGGTCACGGGAAGGTTGAGCTGGCCGATCTTTTCATCCACAGTCATCTTCTTCATCAATGCATCGATGAAACGATTCATGTCTTGTGGAGACTTTTGTGCCTGAACACTGATTGTACCACTCAGGACAATTGCAAACAGAATACTTAGTTTCTTAATTACTTTACTCATATTTGTTTTTATTTATAATTGATTTGAACTGACAGGCTGATAATATCTTCTTTTATCCTATCCGGATATCACTGTATATGGCATAGCAGTGTTGATATTTATAACTGTTTTTAGCGTCGCCATATATGACATGCTGATGTACCCTTCAGTGACATCGTGATGTCACCACCCATGACATCGTGATGTCACCACCAGTAACATCAGGGATGTCACCACCAGTAACATCAGGGATGTCACCACCCATGACATCGGGATGTCATTGAAGGTGACATCAGCATGTCACTAAAGCTACCTTATTTATGTATCTATATCCCTTTAAAGGTAGAACTTTTTATGGGTGTAAGTCTATGAATTACAGGAGATTATCGTAGGTTGGGTTTATACCCTTCGGTGTGCTGATACAGCTTGCCTCTTTCTTCTCTATTCTCCCTCTATTTTAAGATTTCATGGACTTTACACTAAATTAATTGATGTCATTAATAGTCAGGATTTTGTACCAATACTCCTTTCGATTTATCTATTTCCGTTTGTGGTAACGGCAATAGTGCATTCTTGGGCTGATAATTCAGCTTTCCTGCTGCATGAAGCACATCAGAAGCAATGCCCCATCGTACGAGATCATAGAAACGGTCGAATTCCATTCCAAGCTCTACCCGTCGTTCGTGCCGGATGGCGTCACGAAGTACAGTCTGATCCATCGATTCTATCTTTGGAAGAATATTCGGATTGTTGCCACGTGCCCGTGCCCGTACCATTTCGAGATCGGCATTGGCTTCTCCTGTCTTTCCCAACTCATTGGCAGCTTCGGCCGCCATTAGCACTACGTCTGCATAACGGATAAGCCGGATATTTACCCAAAAACCTTTATTGGTATACTCACGCCGCAAGGCCGGGTCTGTATACGCTTTCTTGTTAAAGGCGCGTCCCATGGCCTGAGATACAGGTGATTCATTGTAAGGGGTATTTGTATTTTCAGGAGTGATCGGATCTGTCTCGTTCTTGCGGAAGTAGAGGAGGGTTGCATCTCTACGTGGGTCTCCCGCTTCATAAGCATTATACAACTCTTCAGTTGCCATATTGAATCCCCAGCCAAGATCCCATTGACTTGCGCCACGCACTCCCTGTACTTCACAAAACTGGCTACCTATTACATCGCTGGCAGGCATTGCTGCTGTAGCTGTACATTGTAGTTCGAAAATAGAACCACTGTTATTCTCACCTTCGTCTGTAAATATCTTCTCGTAGGGAGTATTCAGATTATAAAGTCCGCTTGACATGACATCGTTGGCGGCTACATAAAGGCTATCCCAATTATTGCGCATCATGAACGTACGTGCATGGAGCGAACGGGCGGCCCCCCAGGTAAGGCGGCCCAGGTATTCTGTTGTCCACTGTTCCGGCAGTAGCTTTTCGGCTCCGGCAAGATCCTTGTCTATTTGTTTATAAAGATTCTCTGCGGTGGTTTTAGGCACATTTGCCTCCGAAGAATCATTCACTTTAAAAGTGATCAGAGGAACTTCGCCGAAAGCACGTACCAGGTTAAAGTAGCAGTAGGCACGGAAAAACATCGCCTCTCCACGATTACGGAGATCTTCTTCCGTCAGCTTGCCGCTTGCTTCACTCTCTTCAATAGAGGTAAGGATGTCATTGCACTGGAAGATGATTGCATAATTCTGACTCCAGTATCCACCCAATAAACCATTGGTAGGTGTGTAGATGAAATCATCGTACATTTCTGCGATGTCCGAACCATCACTGCTTATACTGCCTTTTTCGGCATCTTCGCTTCGGAAACTATGGATGGCGAATGCCGGTGTCCCTGCAGTTATGTTAAAGTTACGCATCATGGTGTAAACGTTGTAAATCTTGCCATTTACCAATGCGTTCGGATCGTCATCTTCTGTAAATTGCCCTTGCGGACTACGATCCAAAAAGTCGTTACAACTTGTCAGTGTCATCGCCCCGATAACTAATGACAAGGATAATATATAAATATATAGTTTCATAATTGCTTTCTTTGATTATTATTTAATTGACAATTGACAGTTGACAATTGACAGTTGCTATGCAGCCTGATAGCGCAGCTCACTTTCAACTTTCAACTTTCAATTTTCCATTCTCAAAAGGTTAAGTTGATGCCGAAGGTGTAAACGGCGGGCACAGGATAACTACCGTTATCTACTCCGAAAGCAATGGCGGAACCGCCTAATTCCGGTGTGTACCCGGTATTATGCTTCCATGTTTTCAGGTTCTGAACATTGAAGTATACCTTCAGCGCCTGCATGCGTGCTTTGGCAATTAACGCTTTATCAAAAGTATACGCCAGTTGCAGGTTACGGATACGGAAGAAGCGTCCGCTTTCGACGTAGTATTCCGAGTTCTCGCGGTTAATGGAATGCTTCGTATTCAGCAATGGCTGGCTGTTTGATGTGCCTTCTCCATGCCAACGGTCGAGTCGCTGGGCCATATAGTTGAATTGAGCAAAGGTATAGTTATCCCAGGTACGGTATATCTGATTGCCACCTTGTCCCATCATTTCGACACTGAGGTCCCAGTTCTTGTAAGATACTCCTAAAGAAATACCGTAGGTGACGTCCGGCGTCGGATCGCCAATCATGGTACGGTCTTCCGGGGTAATCTTGCCATCACCGTTCACATCCTTGAACTTCAAATCACCCGGAGTTACGGTGGCCAAGGTATTGGTAGGAGAGGAGGCTATATCCTCCGGTGACTGGTACACGCCATCTACCTTGTAACCGTAGAAGTAACCTATCGGATAGCCCGCCATTGTATAGCTTTGGCTCTTATCTCCGGCGATGATAGAATATCCTTCCTGTACCAGACTTTTCACTTTGTTGCTGATCGTAGTCAGGTTTGCACTTACTGAATATCCCCAATCTCCGATCTGATCACGCCAGGTTGCTGCCAGTTCCACGCCACTGTTTCTGATTTCTCCCAGATTACCGATGCCCGGGATCGTACCGGAGATACCCGGAACTTCTGCAAGCAAATCTTTCGTATTCTTTTTATAGAATACTCCTTCCAGGTGTAACCGGTTGCGGAGCATATTCGTTTCGAATCCCACTTCCCAGGCTTCCACCTTTTCCCAACGGAGATTGGGGTTAGGCAAATATGCCAGTTGGTATCCCGGATAGATGATGGACGGTTTACCGAATATAGCCGAATATGCATTTTTCAGTAGCGGTTCGGCCGGATAGGCGGTACTCAGATTCTGATTACCCAATGTACCCCATGAACCCTTCAGTTTCAGCATGTCCAGCCAACTGATATCTTTCATAAACTTTTCTTCGCTCATCAACCAGCCTGCACCTACCGAGTAGAAATTCTGCCATTGGTTGCCTGTATATGAAAAGGCGGAGGAGCCATCCCGACGGAACGAACCGTTGAACAGGTATTTCCCTTTGTAATTGTAAATGACACGTGCCAGCATGGATACGGTTGTTCGTTCCCATTGCGTACTGCCGTTGGTGGCAGTGGCTGCATCTCCGATACTGACAAACCATTTGTCCGGATCGTCGGGGATAACGAGTCCCACTCCCTGTTTGCGGGCACCATCCAGTCTGCTCAATGAATTGTAATAGGTGGTAAAACCGGCAGTGGCTGTCAGGTTGTGTGCACCGTCAGCGAAACTATTGGTATACGTCAGTACGTAATCGCTTTGTACTTTTGTTTCGTTCTGTTTGAACTGGCTTACCTCTGTCTTTCCTGTTCCTAAAGTTGAAACATTACCCTGCACGGTAGGGTCATATACTTTGATAATTGGTGTATAAGTTCGTCCGTTGTCCGAAGCATAATCCATAGAGAATGTGGCACGGGCTGTGAAATGTTTCAGGAAATCAATTTCACCATATATACTGCCCGAAGCACGGTAGTTTTCAGCTTTGGTAGTATTGGCTTTCAGATCTACATCCACCATCGGGTTGTTCATCTGTGCTTTCTGAAATTCCGGCAAAGCAGTGTAAAGGCCATACTCTGTATTGTATACAGGGGCAACCGGTGTGGTACGGATAGCACCCAATACCTGTTTGGCATCAGCGGGTAAGATACGTGCGCCGTTCAGTTGGAAGCCAATCTTGAAAAAGTCTGTCAGCTTGTACTCGTTACTTGCATTGATGGTCACTTTACTGAACTTCTCATGTTTGATATTGCCCTGTTCGTGAGAATAACCTACGCCTAAATAGAAACTATGTTTCTCGGAAGCACCTGTAATGCTGATATTGTTATTGGTAATGAATCCGTTCTGGAAGATTTCGTCTTGCCAGTCTGTATTAGCATTCCAGTTGCTGAAGTCAAAAAGAGCAGTCTCTTCATTGGTCAGCTGTTCATTGTATAATTCTTTAAACTGGTCGGCATTGGTCATTACTATTTTGTCCACAACTGATTTCCAACCAAAAGATGTATTGATATTCACTCTGGTTTGTCCTTCTTTTGCCTTTTTAGTGGTGATAATGATTACGCCGTTCGCACCGCGCACACCGAATATGGCTAATGAAGATGGGTCTTTCAATACTTCCATTGATTCAATATCTTCCGGATTAAGGAAGTTGATATTATCGTTGAAGAGTCCGTCTACGATATACAAAGGTTTGTAGCCGTTGATAGAATTTGTTCCGCGGATACGTATTTCAGGATCATCACCGGCACGTCCGTTATTGATAATCTGTACACCGGCAATCTTTCCTTGCAGAGAAGACAGTGGGTTGGTAGCAGGCTTGTTAGCAATTTCTTCACCTTTTATATTGGTGATAGAACCGGTAAGGTCGCGTTTTTTAGCGCTACCGTATCCTATGACTACGGTTTCACCCAGCATCTGTGAGTCGTCTTTCATCACGACATTAATCACAGTTTGCAGCCCTACAGGGATAATTTGTTTCTGCATACCTACATATGAAAATTCAAGTACATTGTCCGGAGTGACTGAGATAGAATAGTTTCCATCCAGGTCAGTGACTGTTCCGGAGGAGGTACCTTGTATCAATACTGATACCCCGATCAGGGGTTCGTTCAGCGCGTCGGTTACTGTACCCGTCACTGTTTTTGTTTGAGAAAACAAAGATGACGAGGTCAGTAACAGGCAGGCTATGGCAAGGATATTCCTTAGCCAGGAGGTTCTCTTCTCTTCGGGAAGATGTTGTAAAGGTTTAGGTCTCATTGCGTTAAATTTTACTATTTACATGAACTACTTTATTAGAATACTCTCTTAAGTCTAATTGTCACATGAAGTGGCGACGAAAATATTAAAGTGAACAAACAAGTAGTAAAAAAGATTAGGATAAGAGTGTTAATCGTGATTTTTAACAGTGGGAAAGAGGAAGACGTGGGGAAAGTAAGATGGCTCGAATCTGATCGGAATGAGCAAAACTCACCACAGAGTAACACAGAGTTCCACAGAGTAGTATTTCTCTGATTGAAACGCGGATTAACACAAATGAACGCAGATTAAAAGACTGTATTTCTTTATCATCTATTTGTTTCCCTTTGTGAAAATCTGCGTTAATCCACGTTTCATCAAAGATTTAAACTCTGTGGACCTCCGTGTTACTCTGTGGTGAAACACACTCAAATCCGTTCAAATAGTAACCACCGCCTGGCGTACCTCCCCGTGCGGGAAGCACAAAGGGAGCACTTCTTTTGCATGTTTCATACATTGCAATACATTTTCTTTATTTCCGAGGAATGGACCGGATTTTTCTATTTTCAGTGTAGACATTGCTGCTGCAAAGCGTCCGGCTTCTTCGATACTTGCTCCTGCAGCCCGCTGGTACAGGTAACCAATTGTATATGTATCGCCACATCCTGTGGCATCTGTCACTACATCCGGCTCGTATGCCGGAATCTGATAAAAGGTTTTTCCGTCAAAGATGACTGAGCCCATGCTACCAAATGTGAGCAGTACCTCTTTCACTCCCCATTCGTGGAGCCTATGGGCCGCTTCTGTTACATTGTCATATCCGGTTAATACTTCCATTTCGTGTTCATTCACTTTCAGGAAATGTACGTATTTCAGTGCTTCCCTTTTATTGGCCCAATCCACCGGATAGACGTGTGTATCGCGTACCTCACGCAGGTATCCTTGAGAGTCAATAGCAACCAGCCCTTTACCGGCAAGATGTTTGATAACATCTACCGAAAAATCATCGGCCAACAAAGAGCCCAGATGAAAAATATCCGCTTCGATATTCTCAAGCTGTTGTACGGTAAACGGATCTGCTTTGGCGAGTACTCTTTGCGTGCGTTCATCCTGATTCTCGCCATATATGTTTTCAAAGTAAACAGAATATTTGCTGGGAAGAGCGGTTACATCAATACCGGCGTCACGCATTTTGTCTATAACATTCAGCTCACTGTCTCCTACTGCAGTAACCAATTTATAATCAACATCGTTCAGGTGGCGGATAGCATATGAACAATAATAAGCAGTTCCTCCCGGCATGTATACGGTGGATTGAGGTGTTACTACCTTATCTAAGGTGATATGTCCGATGCAACAAAGAGTATGTTTCTTCATTCTAATTCCTTTAGTTAAATGAAAAAGCCTTCAAGAGTAGTTCTTGAAGGCTTTTTAGTGTTTGTGCGGCTGAAGGGACTCGAACCCCCACGTCGCGAGACACCAGATCCTAAGTCTGGCGCGGCTACCAATTACGCCACAGCCGCAAAATCCGTGACTAATTTTTTCTTTAGCGGTGCAAAGATAGATATATTTTTTGTTTTGCCAAACGAAAGACGAATAAAAGTGTTTATTTAAGTAATTTCCGTGCTTCTTCTATAATTGTATCAAACCCATTAACCTCATCTTTATAGTTTATATCCACTTTTACATCCGGATCAATTCCCCACTCAATATGGTTCATGTTTTTGTCAAAGTGCGGGCTGGCAGAAAAACGGATTGTCCAGCCATTAGGAAGTTCGGATGAAAAAGGCATTCCTGATCCTCCTCCGGTTTTATCACCTACGATTGTAACATTAGGAAGGCATCTCATATGATTGACAAAATCGTTGGTAGCGCTGTATGAATGCCGATTGGTAAGTACGGCTACTTTCTTTTGCCAGCGAATACCTTTGGCAGGTTCCAGGTAGATGGCGTATGGTTCTGAAAAGTCATTGTGTCCCGGACCTGTCTTATGACAGATATACCCTGTTAGTATTTTCTTTTCTGTGAATCTCGAAGCTATTTTAGCTGAGTTTGTTGCATTCCCTCCGGAGTTTTGCCGAACATCAATAATGAGTCCTTTACAGTTAGAAAAATAGGAGAAAACCCTGTCTAAATCATTATTATCAATGCCTTCGGAAAACTTCTCATAATAGATATAGCCAACTTCATCGTTTAGTATTTTATATTTGAAGCCGGCTGTCTGTTGATAGTTTTGCCCCAGATAATAATTGCTTTCTATCGTTGCTTCACTAAAATTACGTGGTGAGTCAAGCCAGAAGTCAAAGTGGGTTTGATTGTCAGTAGAGGTTAAGTTGACATGTCCGTCCTGAAGTTCGTACAACATATCGCTGAGTACCTGAAAGAGATCCCGGTCATCCATTTCCGGCTCAATAAATTTACGTTTCCTTTCTCCGATCTTTTTCCAGTCAATACCTTTATAGTCCAGAAAGCAATATCGCTCGTCGATGATTTTCCAGAGTTGGTCAAAGTTTCCTATCGGATCATTGGTATACTCTTCCTCCCTAATGCAGGCGGTCAACCCACTCAGGCAAGTAAGAAATAATAGCCAACTGATCATCCGGTTTCTCATCTTTCCATTTACAATTTACTATTTACAATTTACAATTGTCCACGCCATCACCCTGCATAGTACTTCTCCCTTCTCCATTCTTCCTTCTCCCTTTAATACGCCCTTATTGCCGGCGGCAATGGTGTTCCGTTTTTGTTACGGATCAGATACAGATCTTTTACGAATCCTACCATGAATACGTGTGAATATGTATGTGTCCGGATATCATTAACATCCGATTGCTGCAGATCTGCTACATAACTGAAGCGCATCTTTGCATAGCGAATCGGGAAGTCTATGGATAACATTTGTCTCATGGAAGGTTGGTTGTGCAGTGAAGTAAATTGTACTACTCCGCTGGAATTTCCCAATGTGAATATCTCGTAATAAGATTGACCGTAGTGAGGTGAAAACATAACCCCTATTACCGGTACATTGACCTGATAACGGAATGTGAGTGGATAGTTTTTTATTTTTGCATGCCAGATTGCCATTCCGGAAGCGTCGAGATTGAGAAATGCCCGTGCTGATGCCGGGTTATTGGTATTGCGTAGATTGTATACAAATCCTCCGTTAATGTCTGCCAGAGCCCCCGCCAGCAGCTTAAAGTTTTCTGTGATGCGGAATTGGTAATGCAATCCATAATTCCAATTCACCAATCCGGCAAAGGTATTATTATTATCTACCCGGTTATGTGTATATCCAATGTTTGCCTGAAAAAAGTTTTGTACGGATACTTTTCCATTAAGCAATTTAGTCATACGCATTGTTTCCCGTGAAATACGAAAGTCGATACCTTTATATTCCTGTGGTGACAGATAGGTGTCGAATATATTGGTATAACCTATTCCGTACATAGTGGCACGGGTCACATATCGGTTGGCTTGCAACGAATCTACCTGAGCATACAGTCCGTGGCAGAAAGCCAGCAGACAATATCCGGTTAAACCGATCTTTAACAGTATCTTCTTCCTCATTGACAAACCTTTATTTAGTTGAAAATTGAAAATGGAAAGTTGAAAATGGGAACCGGTTTTATGACAAGATATAATGCAGTTGCCCTCGTTTTCAACTTTCAACTTTCAATTTTCCATTATTCAAAACAGCTTCATCTGTCCTGTCATCTCGTCCAGAATATCTCCTTCACTTTTGCCATGGTCCGGATCGAGAATCTCTGTTTCCTCCTCTGTTTCCTCTTCTTCTTTGGGCGCGGGAGGTTCAGGGAAGCGGGTCGGTTCCAGTTCGTTGATCGTTTCTACCGTATAAGTAGTGATACGTTTACCTTTTGCCTTAAAGCCTTTGACGGCAATAAATTCATCGGCATCTATCACCATCGGATCTCGGAAACTGTCATGACCGCCAAAGATGACTTCCAGACGTGGATAATATTCATCAGTCAACAGAATCAGTTGATTGGCTTTGTTTTCTCCCAGGTAATTCTGCTTACGGGAGGTGCTTTCAAAACAGAAACGTTTCAGATATGGATAGTTCTGCTGATCAGCGTCGTATAAAACAGCTGTCCATACTTTATTAGAATCAAACTTCTCAACGATGCTTACATTGTTTTCGTAATGGTTGCTTACGTCGAAGTTTGTTGTATAGAATTCGCCTGTATTGAGAACTACCAGGATAGAGTCGTCGCTCTGGAACTCTCCCAGATATTCACCTCGTCCGTCATAGTTGAGGCGTAACACATCCCGGTCGAACCAGACTTTACGTCCCCCAAGCGTAGAGCCTCCGCGTTGCTTTAAGGCTATCTTGTGTACCGGCAGACGAGTCAGAATAACTCCCTGTGCCTGGCGACTCTTAATGCCAATCTCACTGAAGTCCCGTTCGAAGATGATACGGCGTACACGTGGATTCGGTTTCAATGTCACTTTTATGATTTCGGCTTCTCCGTTCGGATTTGCGCTGAAATATGTGATTCGTGACTCGGGAGTACCCTGTGTTACGTCATATTCGCGATCCCGTACGATGGAGGTTACGGCAAAACGTTTTATGTAGGTTGTTCCCTCTTTTCCGTCACGGTAAGTTACATTGTAGATCGTTCGTTTATCATTCTTCTTGAATACATTGACATACAGCACGTTTTTACCTACGAACTTTTTGTCGGCTACGGGAGTAATCATATATTTACCGTCTCTGTAGAAGATGATTACATCGTCTATATCCGAACAGCAGGCTACGAATTCATCCTTCTTGAGTGCTGTGCCGATAAATCCTTCTTCGCGGTTGATGTATAACTTTTCGTTAGCTTCCACCACTTTGGTTGCTTCGATGGTATCGAAATTGCGTAATTCCGTACGGCGAGGGAAATTCTTACCATATTTTTCTTTCAACATCTGGTACCAGCTGATTGTGTATTCCACGATATTGGCCAGATGATTGTCTATCTCGGCAATCTCCGATTTCATTTTGGCTATGTTTTCTTCCGCTTTGTCTGAGTTGAACTTCAGGATACGTCCCATTTTGATTTCCATCAGTTTCAGGATGTCTTCCTTGGTTACTTCCCGTATGAATTGCGGGTAGAAAGGAGTTAACCGGTTATCGATATGTTCGCACGCAGCATCCATATCTTTGGACTGTTCGAACTCTTTGTCTTTATAGATACGTTCTTCAATAAATATCTTTTCGAGTGAAGCAAAGTGAAGGCTTTCTTGTAGTTCACCTTTGTGTATTTCAAGCTCCTGACGAAGAAGATCGAGCGTGTTGTCCGCCGATTTTCTCAGTACATCACTGATGGCCAGAAAGTGCGGCTTGTTATCATCAATCACACAACAGTTGGGGGATATGCTTACTTCACAATCGGTAAAAGCATATAGCGCATCAATAGTTTTGTCTGATGAAGTTCCTGCTGCCAGATGTACTAATATCTCTACGTTGGCAGAGGTGTTGTCATCTACCTTGCGCACTTTGATTTTTCCTTTGTCTACGGCTTTCAGAATAGAATCAATCACTGTTGTGGTAGTTCTACCATAAGGAATTTCCGTGATCGCCAATGTTTTATTATCAACCTTATTGATTTTGGCACGTATCTTCACAGAACCGCCTCGTTCGCCATCATTATACTTGGATACGTCTATAGAGCCTCCGGTCTGGAAGTCGGGATAAAGTTTGAAATTTTCTCCGTGCAGGTAACTGATAGAAGCATCACATAATTCATTGAAGTTGTGTGGCAATATTTTAGAAGAGAGTCCTACAGCAATACCCTCTACTCCTTGTGCCAGTAACAGCGGGAATTTAACAGGTAAAGTTATGGGTTCTTTATTTCGTCCGTCATAAGACAACTTCCATTCCGTTGTTTTCGGATTGAATACTACGTCGAGTGCGAATTTAGAGAGGCGGGCTTCAATATAACGTGGAGCAGCTGCACCATCACCGGTGAGAATGTTACCCCAGTTACCCTGGCAGTCAACCAGCAAATCTTTTTGTCCCAGCTGTACCAGTGCATCTCCGATAGAAGCATCTCCGTGTGGGTGAAACTGCATGGTATGTCCCACGATGTTTGCCACTTTGTTGTAACGTCCGTCATCCAGTCTCCTCATGGAGTGTAGTATACGGCGTTGTACAGGCTTCAGCCCATCATTGATATGGGGGACGGCACGTTCCAGAATAACATACGAAGCATAGTCCAGAAACCAGTTCTGGTACATACCTGTGAGTTGATGTTTTACGCTTTCATTGTGGGAGTCCGCCGGCTTATAGTCTGAATGTTCTTCCGTTATCTCGTTGATTTCGTCACTCATATGGTTAATATTCCTCTTGTTTTAACAACAAATTATCTTTTTTACATCATTATAGAACGATGTGCACGCAAAAATACGAATTTTCTCCAAAAAAATCATTTACTTTGCGAATTATTTCCGAGTGTGATTTACAGGCAGATATCGGAATCGTAAATTGTAAATGATTAAATTGTAAATAAAACAATGGCACAAGAAGACGTTTTTAAGAAATTGGTATCACATTGCAAAGAGTATGGTTTTGTATTTCCTTCAAGTGATATTTACGACGGACTGGGAGCTGTATACGACTACGGCCAGATGGGAGTTGAACTCAAAAATAATATTAAGAAATACTGGTGGGACAGCATGGTATTGCTGCACGAGAATATTGTAGGCATTGACTCTGCAATCTTTATGCACCCTACTATCTGGAAGGCTTCCGGACACGTTGATGCATTCAATGACCCATTGATTGATAACAAAGATTCTAAAAAACGTTATCGTGCAGACGTACTTATCGAAGACCAATTGGCTAAGTACGACGATAAAATGAATAAAGAAGTAGCTAAGGCTGCTAAAAAGTTTGGTGATGCTTTTGATGAGGCACAGTTTCGCAGTACAAATGGCCGTGTCCTTGAACATCAGGCTAAGCGTGATGCGCTTCATACCCGTTTTGCAAAAGCATTAAACGATGGTAATCTTGACGAACTCCGTCAGATCATTATTGATGAAGAAATCGTTTGTCCTATTTCCGGTACTAAGAACTGGACAGAGGTTCGTCAGTTCAACCTGATGTTCTCTACTGATATGGGATCTACTTCGGAAGGTGCAATGAAAATATACCTTCGTCCGGAAACAGCACAGGGAATTTTCGTGAACTACCTCAATGTACAGAAAACCGGGCGTATGAAAATACCTTTTGGTATTGCACAGATTGGTAAGGCTTTCCGTAATGAGATTGTGGCCCGTCAGTTCATTTTCCGTATGCGTGAATTTGAACAAATGGAGATGCAGTTCTTTGTAAAACCGGGTACAGAACTGGAGTGGTTCCCAAAATGGAAAGAAATGCGTTTGAAATGGCATAAAGCACTTGGTTTCGGTGATGATCATTATCGTTTCCACGACCATGATAAGCTGGCTCACTACGCTAATGCCGCTACAGATATCGAATTCCTTATGCCGTTTGGTTTCAAAGAAGTAGAAGGTATACATTCACGTACTAACTTCGACCTTAGCCAGCATGAGAAATTCTCCGGAAAGAGTATCAAATACTTCGATCCTGAACTAAATGAGTCATACACTCCGTACGTTATCGAAACTTCTATCGGTGTGGATCGTATGTTCCTTAGTATCATGAGTGCTGCTTATTGCGAAGAGCAACTCGAAAACGGTGAAAGCCGCGTGGTATTGAAACTTCCTGCAGCTCTTGCTCCGGTGAAGTTGGCCGTAATGCCTTTGATAAAGAAAGACGGACTGCCCGAAAAGGCCCGCGAGATTATTGATAGTCTTAAGTTCCACTTCCATTGTCAGTATGACGAGAAAGACAGTATCGGAAAACGTTATCGCCGTCAGGATGCCATTGGTACTCCATATTGTGTAACGGTTGACCATCAAACGCTCGAAGATAACTGTGTGACTTTGCGTAATCGCGATACCATGCAGCAGGAACGTGTAGCGATCTCTGAACTGAACAATATTATTGCTGACAGAGTAAGCATCACTTCGCTTTTGAAAACTTTACAATAAATCCTTGACGAATGAATAAGAAAATCTATTTATTACCAATCCTATTGCTGGCACTTGTCTTTACCTCTTGTGAAGAAACGAAAGAAGTGAGCAGGTATGATAACTGGCAGGCACGAAATGAGGCGTTTATCGACTCTTTGTATAATGTTTATACTACGGAGGCCGATCATGGTGGGTTGGATAGTATTCATCTTATGTCTGCTCCGGATGCCTGCATATTTTATAAGGAGCTGAAGCCGATAACGAATGATCCAAAGTTAAATCCGAATCCGACAAATCTGGATGAGGTTATCGAAGGATATGTTTCTCAGGATATGCAACCTTTTTATACAGATAGTGTATATATGTATTATAAAGGTACTTTAATCATCGGGGACCGATTTGATGGATTCAAAGGTGCAAACCCTACAGCCTTTGACTCGCCGAAGAAATTGAAGGTAACAGGTGTAATTACTGGTTGGAATGAGATGCTTCAGCGTATGAAAGTAGGAGAGCGAAGGTTAGTTTACATACCTTGGAACTATGGTTATGGTTCCAGTGGTAGTGGTAGCATTTTAGGGTATTCCACATTGATTTTTGATATGCAGTTGTATAGTATCGAAAATCGTAGTTCGAATTCGCTGTCGACCTTGGCTGTAGAAGAATAGATTTCTATATATAAAGGAAGTAGCCTGTTTCTCATAGTGATGAGGAACAGGCTTTTTTTGTTAATAGAGGAACTGTTTTGATTTAACTCTATTGTGCAGCCAGTGATGAATGGACTGACTGTGTTGTACCGATGTAGCGTGACCCATTAGGTGTATTACTCTTCATTATTCCTATTTTCAATAAATTCAAAATAGATTCTAAAGTAATTACAAGAAAATTTATATATATCGATTTTTATATGTATCATTGTAGATTATTTTATTTGTTCACTTTGATTCTATATATTATGAAAAGAGTTTATTGTTATTTATTGGTTTGTGTATTATCAGGAACAGGTTTGTTGAATAGCCTGTTTGCTAATAGTGGTGTTTCTTCTAATTTCCTCGAAGAGTCTGAAGCTTTTATAAGTGATCAGGTTTCTCCACGATCAGGCTTTAATGTTTATGTTAAAATAATGGCAAATAACAAGACGATTACGATTGCAACTGATCCATATGAAACTGTTGCACAGTTTAAGTCTAAGATTCAGGCTAAGGAGGGAATTCCACCTAATCAACAGAGACTTATTTTTGCCGGAAAGCAGTTAGAGGATGGTAGAACGTTACAAGATTATGCTATTACAAAGGAATCTACTCTCCATCTATTAATAAATTTCCGACCAAGTCGTTAACGCACAATTATAACTTTACTTCATATGTTTTTAATATGCTTGTGTTTTACTAGCTCATAAAAATAAAATCAGTTAATTTGTGGAACAGTTAGCTGATTTTATTTATTATAGCTCTTTTATAACCCAATGAAAGGGATATGAAATATTTACTTAGTATTTTATTTTTTATTATAACCTTTTCCTTATCTGCTCAAGAAGCTGTTTCGGTAGCCGGATTTATCAAAGATAAGAACTCCGATGCTATTGAAGGAGCAGCGATACGTGCACTTACTGCGGATAGTGTTTTCCTTTCGGGTACTACGTCTGATGCCGGAGGTTACTTTATTTTAATGCTTCCCCGGAAGAAATGCATCCTTGAAATCAGCTACTTGGGTTATCAAAAGTCTTACAGAACGATTTCGGCAGATACAATCTGCAAAAACTTATTGGCGGATACTATAAAACTACAGGACGAAAGCATTAATCTGGCTGAAGTAATGGTGACCGGAAAGGCTGCTGCTATGCAAATGAAAGGGGATACTTTAGAATATAACACGGGTATCTATGCGCTTTCGGATCAGGCCTCGGTGCGTGATTTATTGAAATTGCTACCCAATGTCACTGTTACAGAACATGGACAAATTTTAGTTCAGGGGAAACCGGTAAGTAAAATTCTTGTTGATGGAAAAGATTTCTTCTCCAATAATCCAGAGATGGCATCAAAATCACTTCCAGGCAAAATAGTGGATAAAGTACAAGTTATTGACCAAAGCTCTGAGGTGGACCGACTTACTGGATTCGATAACGGGGATAAAGAAACAGTACTTAACTTGTCCGTTAAAGAAGAAAATAAGGTAGGCGTAATGGCTCAGGCAGCTGTGGGGGGCGGGCGTGATATAAACGATAATAAAACGCGATATGAGCAAAATGCGTATATAAATCTGTTGAAAAGGCAGGATATGTTTTCTCTCATGTTACGAAATGACAATACGAATAGCGGAACCGGTAGTTCGCAGACAGGAGACAACTCTGTTGGGCAAATCGGGCTTTTGATAAATAAAGAATTTAGTAACCGCTTTAATGTTTACAGTAATGTAACATATACCTCTATAAAGTCGGTAGAGAATATGCTTACAGACCAGGAGACAATACTCTCGCCGGAATCCTCTCTTTTTGATAGTTCAAATCGTTTATCCGATACTAAAAATAAAGTTCTGGACGTTGGCATAAGGACAGAATGGACCCCCAATGGTAAAAATACGCTTATAACGCAGGCGTATTTGAATTATTCGAAAAAGAATCGTTGGGATAATGAACTTTTTAATAGCTATAATGGCTTGCGTGATACCCTCTATAATGGACATTCCGCCACAGAAAACAATGGTAACAACTACTCTCTGAATATTTCCATTGACTATGCACATCGGTTAAAGAAGAAAGGTCGGGTTTTTAGTACGTCGCTCTATGGTATCATAAATCAGGGTGACGCTCGTGAATCTTATTCCTGGAACCGTCGGATGTATGATAATAATGTCTATCAGTATGATTCACTTGTGAACCAACGGACGGTTAACGAGAATTCAGGTAAGCAAATCAAATTGGGTTTGTCGTATGTTGAACCTATCACGGAGAAACGTTTTATACAAATTGCCTATACGGCTCGTCTTTCAGGTGATCATGTCGGGAAAAATACTTATAAGGTTGGAGAAGATGTTTCATCTGATAACCTCCAATTATTACCTAGCCAAAGTCCGGGCACATCGCAGAGTATATTTAATCAGCGCTTTACATTAAATTACAAATCATTGGGAGAGAAAACCGACTATACGATGGGAATGAACGTAGATATTGACGACTCTGAAAATAAAACCCGTTTTCCGGATGACTCTTTCAGGGCCAATGTAAATCAAAAAGTTACCAACTACTCTCCGGTATTGAATATAAAACACCGGTTCAATAAAAGTAACACGCTGACACTTGATTATATGGGGACAATGACATCTCCGACAGGTACTCAGTTGCAGGACTATACCGATATAAGCGACCCTACTAACAGTATTAAAGGAAACCCTGACCTTAAACCGCAGTTTGCAAATGATGTGGTACTGAATCTTTCCGGTTCTAATTCCAAAACTCAGGGATTCTACGATGTCGGTTTGTTCGGTGGATACACAGCGAATGCTATTCAATCTTCTTACAATATTAATCCGGAGACAGGAAATCGAACCACTTCTTACAAAAATGTAAATGGTAATTGGAATGCGCAATTTCGATGCATTTATTATACACCGATAAACGAAACAAATTTTACAATAAGCAATGGGCTTAGAGGCGGATATGACAGAAAGAAGGGGCTCGTCAATGATGAGGTAAGTGTCATGGGTTCTTTTACTATTGATGAGAATCTGGTTCTCAGATATTATACTCCTGATTTCTATTTTAATATTCAGGGATTATTCAAATATGTGATTCTAAAGGGGCAGGGTCAATCTACCGATAATATGGAAACCCGGGATTGGGGAACAGAACTTAATGCATCCTATCTGCTGCCTTATAAAATAAGATTGAGTTCTTCTTTCAGATGGAGTTTAAAGAAAGGCTACAGTGGTGAAACCGGAAATATCAGAGAAAATATTCTGGATGTTGCTATAGAAAGAGATTGCTTCTCAAAGAAGTATGGTACAGGCACTATTCAAATATCTGCATTTGATTTGCTGCAAAGCAGAAGAGATTTATCAAGGAACGTAGGGGCTTCCTATATCCAGAATACAAGAACATCTACCATGGGCAGTTATTTTATGTGTCGTTTTGTGTACAGTTTTAATTTCTTTCCTTAAGTCTTACTGTTAATCCGGATGTTTAACGGCATGTTTCCTAACTTTTCTTCGGAATGGTATGTTATATTTAGTAGAATACACCCCTGATGTAATCTGCATTACATGTATTCACTGTAATTATTTCTATTTTTACATCGTACTTAAATATGAATGCCCATGAAAGAACTCATCAACCATCTGGAAGAATTAAACAGAAAAGCTGAGAACGGCGGCGGAGATGCCCGGATTGAGAAACAACACTCAGTAGGAAAGCTGACAGCCCGTGAACGTATCGATTTACTTTTGGAGAAAGGATCGTTTATCGAACTTGATAAACTTGTGACGCATCGTTGTACCGACTTTGGTATGGAGAAACAGAAGATACCAGGGGATGGGGTAGTTACCGGTTACGGTATGATAGGCAAACGACTGGTTTATGTTTTTGCTCAGGACTTCACAGTGTTCGGAGGGGCACTTTCGGAGACGTATGCTAAAAAGATCTGCAAGGTGATGGATATGGCCATGCAAATGGGTGCCCCGATAATCGGGCTCAATGATTCCGGGGGTGCCCGTATTCAGGAAGGGGTTCGTTCGCTGGCAGGATACGCTGAAATCTTTCTTCGTAACTCGATGGCATCGGGGGTAATACCGCAAATCAGTGCTATTATGGGCCCATGTGCCGGTGGTGCTGTGTATTCTCCGGCTCTGACCGATTTTATCCTGATGGTGAAGAATTCCGGTTATATGTTTATTACCGGACCGGACGTAGTGAGGAGTGTAACACAGGAAGAGGTGAGTAAAGAAGAATTGGGTGGAGCTGCTGTACATACTTCTATATCCGGTGTAGCACATCTGGCTGCTGAAAATGATATTGAATGTATCAATTATATTCGTGAATTAATCTCCTTCCTGCCCGGAAATAATATGGAAGAACCTCCATTTGTTGCTACTTCCGATTCGCCCACGCGGCTCACACCAGAACTTTCTATGCTGATACCTACTAACCCGAATCAACCCTATAATATAAAGGAGATGATCGAGGCAGTAGCCGATGACAATAGTTTCTTTGAACTTCAGGCAGAGTATGCGGCGAATATTGTCATTGGTTATATTCGTCTGAATGGGAAAACTGTGGGAGTGGTGGCTAACCAACCGCTGGTACTTGCCGGTACACTGGATATTGATGCTTCTGTCAAGGCGGCTCGTTTTGTCCGCTTCTGCGATGCTTTCAATATTCCGTTACTGACTTTGGTGGACGTACCGGGATTCTTACCGGGAGTTGACCAGGAATATGGTGGTATTATTCGTAACGGTGCCAAGTTGCTATATGCTTATTGTGAGGCTACCGTACCTAAGGTGACGGTTATCACACGCAAAGCTTATGGTGGTGCCTATGATGTAATGAGCTCCAAACATATCCGGGGAGATGTGAACTTTGCTTTTCCTACGGCCGAGATTGCCGTGATGGGGCCGGATGGGGCTGTGAATATTCTGTTCCGTAAAGAAATAGACAAAGCAGGAGATCCTGAAGAGAAAAGAAAAGAGCTTCAGACTGAATATCGTGAGAAATTTGCAAATCCTTATCGGGCTGCCGAACTCGGTTATGTGGATGAAGTGATTGATCCGGCTATTACTCGTATGCGGTTGATTCGTAGTTTTGAGATGTTGGCTAATAAGCGCCAGTCCAATCCACCCAAAAAGCATTCTAATTTACCGCTTTAATATTGTAGGAGGAAACATATTATGATAAAAAAAATATTAGTAGCCAACCGTGGCGAGATTGCTATGCGTATTTTCCGTACCTGCCGGGTAATGAATATTGCTACGGTAGCGATTTACACACGGGTAGACCGTGGAGCGTTGCATGTCCGTTACGCTGAAGAAGCCTATTGTATATCTGATTCACCGGAGGATACCTCTTATCTGAAACCGGAAAAGATTCTGGAAATAGCCAAAAAGACTGGGGCTGCCATTCATCCGGGCTATGGTTTCTTGTCAGAGAATGCTGACTTTGCCCGTCGTTGTGAGGAAGAAGGAGTGATTTTTATTGGTCCGAGTGCTGATATAATTGCCCGGATGGGTATTAAGACGGAGGCGCGGAAGATCATGAGAGAAGCTGGCCTGCCCATTGTTCCGGGCACAGAACAACCGGTTCAGGGCATTGCCGAAGCTAAAAAGGCAGCAGCAGAAGTCGGTTATCCGATTATGCTGAAAGCATTAGCAGGTGGTGGCGGAAAGGGAATGCGACTGGTGCGTTCAGAAGAAGAAGTTGAGATGGCTCTTCGTCTGTCCCAATCCGAAGCCGGAACTTCATTTGGAAACGATGCGGTTTATATAGAGAAGTATATCGAAAATCCCCATCATATCGAAGTGCAGATATTGGGTGATAAATATGGGAATGTAATTCATCTGTATGAACGTGAATGCTCCATCCAACGACGAAATCAAAAGGTAATAGAAGAGTCTCCTTCTCCTTTTGTGAAGGAAGAGACACGAAAACGGATGTTGAAGGTGGCTGTAGAGGCTTGCAGGAAAATAGGATATTACAGTGCCGGGACTTTGGAGTTTATGATGGATAAAGACCAGAACTTCTATTTTCTTGAAATGAATACCCGGCTTCAGGTAGAACATCCGGTAACGGAGGAATGTACCGGTGTTGATCTTGTACGTGATATGATTCTTGTTGCTGCCGGCAATCGCTTGCCTTATCATCAGGAGGATATTGAGTTTAGGGGTGCGGCCATCGAATGTCGTATTTATGCCGAAGATCCGGAAAATAACTTTATGCCGTCACCGGGAGTCATTACGGTACGTGAGGCTCCCGAAGGACGTAACGTTCGCCTGGATAGTGCCGCCTATGCCGGATTTGAGGTGTCATTGCATTATGATCCGATGATTGCCAAGCTCTGTTGCTGGGGAAGAAACCGTGCTTCTGCCATATCAAATATGGCCCGTGCTTTGCGGGAGTATAAGATACTGGGTATTAAAACCACCATTCCGTTTCATCAGCGTGTCTTGAAGAATGCCGCTTTTCTGAAAGGGGAGTATGATACTACGTTTATTGATACCCGTTTTGATAAAGAAGATTTGAAACGGCGTCAGAATACCGATCCTACTGTGGCTGTAATTGCAGCTGCACTAAAGCATTTTGAGAAGGAAAAAGAGGCAGCGTCGAGGGCTACTACTCTTCCGGTGGTAGGAGAATCCCTTTGGAAATATTATGGTAAACTGCAGATGACTGCCAATAACTATTAAAACATCAGTGATTATGAGTACAACATTAGCAACCTATTATGCCCGGCTTCTGGATATGCCCGACAATGAGTATAAAGTTGAGATTCTTGAAGATGGTCCTGTAAAGAAAATAGCAGTCAATGGAAAGGTGTATGAAGTAGATTATAACCTTGGTGGTGACTCTATTCATTCTATAATCATTGATCATCATTCTCATGGAGTGCAGATTTCTTCTTCCAATTCTACATATACTATCATGAACAAAGGAGAACTTTATCAGATAGAACTGAAAGGCGAAATGGAAAAGATACACAATTCCCGTAATGCTGCCGAGTCTGTGGGGCGTCAAGTGGTTCAGGCGCCAATGCCCGGAGTGATATTGAAAACATATGTAAAGAAGGGAGATGTAGTACAGCGAGGAGAGCCGCTTTGTGTACTGGTAGCTATGAAGATGGAAAACGAAATCCGTTCGCTGACGGACGGTACGGTCAAAGAAATCTTTGTAGAAGATACGGCAAAAGTGGGTTTGAACGACCGTATTATGGTGATTGAGTAATAATGTGCCAATATGCTAATGTGCCAATGTCTTTCGGCAGTACAGCGCAGCATATTGGCAAATTAGTATATTGGCACATTATTAAAAATAATTTTCTCATATGTAATGTAGATTACACATTTATTAGCTTTTATTTTGCTCCTTTGCACAAGTAAAGAGAATACAGGTCCTGTTAATCGGCCGGTAGTATACTTAATATTTGGTGTCTTATGAAAATAAAAGAGATTATTCATTGGCTACTTCCTTCCAGGCGCTGGAAGATGGTAGCCATTGCCTTGTCCGGTCTGATTATCGGGGGAGGGTTGTTTTTCTTGTATATGCTCCGGGCGCATACCTATCTGGGTGACGACCCGGCAGCTTGCGTCAATTGCCATATCATGGGACCCTATTATGCCACCTGGATGCACTGCTCTCACGGACGGGATGCTACGTGTAATGATTGTCATGTTCCTCATGAGAATCCGGTAAAAAAGTGGGCGTTCAAGGGCATGGATGGTATGCGTCATGTTGCGGTGTTTCTCACTCGTGGCGAGCATCAGGTAATAAAAGCAAATGATGAAAGCGCAGAAGTAATCATGAACAATTGCATCCGTTGTCATACACAGCTCAATACCGAGTTTGTGTCTACCGGGCGTATCGATTATATGATGTCCCAGGTAGGAGAAGGAAAGGCTTGCTGGGATTGCCATCGTGATGTGGCACACGGGCAAAACAGCCTTTCTACTACCCCGGATGCTCTGGTTCCTTATCCGGAATCGCCTGCACCGGAATGGCTTCGTAAAATGATAAATAAATAAATTCATAAATAGATCTGTCAATTATCCTGTTTTCAATTGCTGCATGAATAGCATTGGCACATTTGGTTTATTGGCACATTAGCGCATTATCAATATGGAAAAGAAATTAAAGGCATGGCAAGGATGGCTGTTGTTTGGTGGAGCAATGGTTGTTGTATTCGTTTTGGGACTGGTGGTCTCTTCATTAATGGAACGCCGGGCAGAGATAGTCAGTGTATTCAATAACAAACGGGTAGAGATTAAAGGTATCGAGGCTCGTAATGAGGTTTTCGGAGAGAATTATCCCCGGCAATACGACACATGGAAACAGACTGCGCAGACTGATTTTGAAAGCGAATTTAATGGTAGTGAAGCAGTAGATGTACTTGAAAAACGTCCGGAAATGGTTGTTCTCTGGGCTGGATATGCTTTCTCTAAAGATTATACAACTCCGCGTGGACATATGCATGCCATTGAAGACATCACCCGAAGTCTTCGTACCGGTGCCCCGATGGATCCTCACAGTGGTCCGCAGCCTTCTACTTGCTGGACTTGTAAAAGCCCGGATGTACCCCGTATGATGGAAGCACTTGGCGTTGATTCTTTTTACAATAATAAGTGGGCTGCTTTTGGCAATGAGATTGTAAATCCCATTGGTTGTGCCGATTGTCACGAGCCGGAGAATATGAAGCTACACATCAGCCGTCCGGCGTTGCGTGAGGCATTTGCCCGTCAGGGAAAAGACATTGATAAGGCTACTCCGCAAGAGATGCGTTCATTGGTATGTGCACAGTGTCATGTGGAATATTACTTCAAGGGTGACGGTAAGTATCTGACTTTCCCTTGGGACAAAGGCTTCACAGTGGAAGATATGGAGGCATACTATGATGAGGCTGATTTTGCCGATTATACCCATGCACTGAGCAAGGCGCATATCCTGAAAGCACAACATCCCGACTATGAGATTTCGCAGATGGGTATCCATGCACAGCGTGGTGTGTCATGTGCTGATTGCCATATGCCGTATAAGAGTGAAGGGGGAATGAAGTTTAGCGATCATCATATACAAAGCCCGTTAGCGATGATTGATCGTACTTGTCAGGTGTGTCATCGCGAGAGTGAAGAGACACTTCGTAATAATGTATACGACCGTCAGCGTAAAGCAAATGAAATCCGTAATCGTTTGGAACAAGAATTGGCAAAAGCTCATATCGAAGCTAAATTTGCATGGGATAAGGGGGCTACAGACTTGCAGATGCAGGAGGCACTGAAGCTGATTCGTCAGGCACAATGGAGATGGGACTTTGGAGTCGCTTCACACGGGGGCTCTTTCCATGCTCCGCAGGAGATTCAACGCATTCTGGGTCATGGCTTGGACAAAGCTTTGCAGGCGCGTTTAGCTATTTCTAAGGTTTTGGCTAATAACGGATTTACAGGTGAAGTGCCAATGCCGGATATTTCTACCAAGGCCAAAGCACAGGAATACATCGGTCTCGACATGAAGAAAGAACATGAGAATAAAGATAAATTCCTGAAAGAAGTTGTTCCGCAATGGCTGAAAGAAGCAAAGGCTAACGGGCGCTTAGCGAATATTTAGTTGAAAGTTGAGAGTTAAAAGTTGCTGTGTAGTGTGAGCAACTAATTCTCCAGCGCATAGTAACTTTTAACTAAGTAATGTTTTATAATTAAATACTTATTTATCAGGTTGTTATTGAAACGCAAATGAACGCAGATTTTCTGTAAGGAATATTGTTTTCAAGCATAATGCAGCAATCTAATTCGCGAAAATCTGCGTTCATTTGCGTTTCAATAAATATTAATCAGCACTACATAGCAATTTTCAACTTTCAATATTCAATTTTCAACTAAATAAGGATGTGGCAAAAACCATGGGGATATAAAGAAGGGTTCGCTGTTTGCGGCGGACTCTTTCTTGTGGGTACTCTCTGGCAGGTAGCACTCGGAAAGTGTACGCTTTCTTTGCTCGCCTGGCCGGTGAATATTTATGCGGGAGTAGTCTATGTACTTCTGTTACTCGTATTGTATATTTTCTTTCGTAAGTACTATTTTGTTCGTTGGATGAGCAGTTATCAGGCGGCTGTCAGCGCTATGATTTCTTTAGTGGTGATGACGGTTATTATGGGGTTTACCCGTCAGTACCGTCCGGAAGTTACCGTTACAGGAATTGAAGGTTGGCTGGGATTTTCGCAGATGCTTTCCGCTTGTTCTTTTGTATTACTCTTCTTCTGGTTTGTTACATTGTTAGGGATAGTCATTCTCCGGCGGATTCATCACTTTACAGTACGTGATATTCCTTTTCTGCTGAGTCATCTTGGATTATTTTTAGTTCTGACCGGTGCTGTGTTGGGAAGTGCCGATATGCAACGGCTTGAAATGACTACTCAAACGGGTAAGGCAGAATGGCGGGCGTTTAATAAACAAAAAGAGATGCTGGAATTGCCATTGGCGATAGAACTGCATGATTTCACTATTGATGAATATCCACCCAAACTTATGTTGATAGATAATGAATCGGGAAAAGCACTTCCGGCAGGACAACCGGTGAATGTGCTGATAGAAGATGATTTCAGCAAAGGAGAATTACAGGATTGGGAGATTGAAGTGACGGAAAAGTTACCTATGGCTGCCAGTGTAGCTACCGAAGATACTGTTCGGTTTGTAGAGTTTCATTCAATGGGGGCAGCGTGTGCAATCTACGTGAAAGCTCAAAACACAACGAGTGATGAACAGCGTGAAGGGTGGGTGAGTTGCGGTAGCTTTATGTTTCCATACAAAGCGCTTCGCTTGAATCAGAAAGTAAGTCTTATTATGCCCGAACGTGAACCGAAACGTTTTGCATCCGCAGTAACCGTTTATACACAATCCGGAGAACAGGTAGAAGCCACGATTGAAGTAAATCGACCTTTTGAAATAGAGGGCTGGAAAATATATCAATTGAGTTATGACGAGTCGAAAGGACGTTGGAGTGATATCAGCGTGTTCGAGTTGGTTAGTGATCCCTGGTTGCCTGTGGTTTATACGGGCATATGGATGATGATAGCCGGTGCTGTCTGTATGTTTGCATTGTCACACAAAAGAAAGGAGGAGAAAGTATGAGTTGGGATCTTTTCGGATGGTTTGCTGCTGTGTCTCTTTGTCTTTGGGGCTTTGGAGCTCTCACTGCCTGGAAAGGTAAGTCAATGGGTTGGGTACTGGGACCTACATTGGCAGGATTGCTTGTCTTTTTTACCTTTATCCTTGGGATGTGGATTTCATTGGAGCGTCCACCCATGCGTACAATGGGGGAGACCCGTTTGTGGTATTCCTTTTTCTTACCATTGGCAGGTATCATCACTTATGTTCGCTGGCGCTATAAGTGGATACTCAGTTTCAGCTTTGTATTGTCACTGGTGTTTATCTGCGTCAATCTTTTTAAGCCTGAAATTCATAATAAGACACTGATGCCTGCTTTGCAAAGTCCCTGGTTTGCACCACATGTCATCGTATATATGTTTGCTTATGCCATGCTTGGGGCAGCCACGGTAATGGCAGTTTATCTATTATGGATAAAGAAGAAACCGGCAGCAGAACGGGAAATGGAACTTTGTGATGATCTGGTGTATGTGGGGCTCTCGTTTATGACCCTGGGGATGCTTTTCGGTGCTTTGTGGGCCAAAGAGGCGTGGGGACACTACTGGAGTTGGGACCCCAAAGAGACGTGGGCAGCTGCCACATGGATAGGTTACCTGTGTTATATTCACTTCCGGCTTCATCAGCGGAGGAGCCATCGCAAAGCACTCGCCGGATTATTGGTTTGTTTTCTTTTACTTCAAATGTGTTGGTATGGCATCAATTATTTGCCTTCGGCACAAGGAACGAGTGTACACACTTATAATTTAAACTGATATAGTATGAAACTGACTGCTATTTTTTTAACCGGATTGGTACTGTGCTCTTCTGTTGTCTGCGCACAGGAAGAGAAGAACGAGTTTAGTATTGATGCACAACTGCGTGCTCGTGGTGAATATCGCAATGGCGTACTTAGTCCGCGTGCCGATGGACAACTGCCTGTCTTTTTTATAAACAATCGCGCCCGTTTTTCACTTGGATACAAGCGGGATCGTCTGCAAATGAAGCTTTCTGCCCAACATGTAGGTGTGTGGGGACAAGACCCTCAGATTGATAAGAACGGACGATTTATTCTCCATGAGGTATGGGCAAAGTTGGATTTGGGGAAAGGTGTCTTCGCACAGTTGGGACGCCAGTCATTGGTATATGATGATGAACGTTTACTGGGTAGTCTCGATTGGAATGTGGCAGGACGTTTTCATGATGCATTGAAGTTGGGATACGAAGCCGGGAAACACAAAATGCACCTTGTCCTCGCTTTCAATCAGAATGATGAAAAAACGATAGGTGGCAACTATTATGATCCTTCTAAAGCACAGCCTTATAAAACCATGCAGACTTTATGGTATAACGGCCAGTGGGCTAAGAATTTCAATGCCTCTTTGCTTTTCATGAATGTAGGCTATGAGACCGGAACGCCCGAAAAAGGAAAAACCAATTATATGCCTACCACCGGAACTTATCTCACCTATACTCCGGGTAACTGGACGTTAAACGGAAGTGCTTACTATCAGTTTGGTAAAAGGAAAGTGGGCGATGAGGTGAAGAAGGTTTCAGCCTATATGTTCGGTGTGAAAGCGGGATACAAAATCAATCAGCAATGGTCTGTCAGCATATTGACCGATTATCTGAGCGGTGATCCGGAAAGTAGTAAGGCGTCTACATTCGATCCGCTTTATGGCACTCATCATAAGTTTTATGGTGGTATGGATTACTTCTATGCTTCTGCTTACAATAGAGGTTTGTGGGACAAGCAGCTGAGTGTTGACTTTAAACCCACTTCCCGCTGGGCTATGTCACTGAATTATCATCATTTTTCTACTACTTATGACGTAACAGTAGAGGGAGATGAAGGACGTAGTCTCGGATCAGAGTTCGACTTGCAGGTAGATTACACAGTGATGAAGGATGTGAAACTGACGGTTGGTTACTCAACCATGCTCGGGACGAAATACATGGATGTGGTGAAAGGCGGTAACCATGATGCCTGGCAAGACTGGGGATGGGTCTCTCTCAATATCAACCCACGTATTTTCTTTGCTAAATGGTAGGACTGTAACGGAAAAAGAGCTATTTTTGTCACAAACCAAAGAGAAGTACTGTGGTAAAAATCGATTTTACAGATGAGTATAAACAACTGCTGTGGCAGATACCTCTTTTCCGGGACTTAGATGTGAATGTAAAACATCGTCTAATGGACGAACTTGAATTTACATTGTACAAGGTATCCCGTAAAGAGGTGGTGCTGCAACAAGATACGCGTTGCAATCATTTGTATGTGCTGCTGAAAGGCGAGCTGGAGGTTAATATCATCGATGTAGCCGGCAATCTGGTAAAGGTAGAAGAGATCATCGCACCCCGCGCCTTTGCTACTCCGCATCTGTTTGGCGAAAACAATATTCTGCCTGCCACCTTTACCGTAAGTAAAGATTCTATTCTTCTTATGGCTACCCGTACTTCGGTTTTCAAACTGATAAGTTCCGTGCCACAGTTACTCCATAGTTTTCTTTGTGTGACAGGCAACTGCAATAAATGTACCGTTACCCGTTTGCGTATCCTCTCTTATAAGAACCTTCGCAGTCGTTTCGTTTATTATCTCATGGAGCATCGCACCTCTGATGGTATCGCTTTGTTGGAGCATAATCAGGTACAACTGGCAGATTATTTAGGAGTAACCCGTCCTGCCCTGTCAAAAGAGATCAATAAGATGATAAAAGAGGGATTGATCTCTGTGGATAAGAGAGAGGTTACCTTGTTGAATATGCAAGGATTGAAGGAGTATATTTGATGTGATAAAGTATGTAAATGTTAGATTAATGAATTTTTTCTTCACGAAATGCAAATAATTAGTAATATCATCTCCAAGAATAAAATTCTCATATGATTTGTTGGGTATTAAGCCTGTCTTTTCCATGTTGTTATTTCTGCTTTTGTTATTAATTCTAAAGATTTTTATTTTTATACTTTAAAGCCTTCTATGGTTCATCTTCATAATTAGAAATTAATATATTTACAATTTTCTTTCTCCATACCCATATCATTAGTCCTAAATTGTCAAAATCATATACCTTTTGATTTTGTCCTCTATTTTTGCTAACAGGTACGTATAAGATATCTGCATTGTCAGGTTGCTGATAATCTATTAACATCAAGAAGTCTTCATAAAACATATTTATCAAATTTTTGCCTTTCCAATAACACTTTTTATCACATTTAATTGTTTCAATTTTGCCATTTTCAACCCAAACTTTAAAATTGAAATTATCGAAATAATAGGTGTCATAATATATGTATGGATCATCGTAAGACTCTATCTTGTGAGGTAAATGTAAATAGTTAGAAATGCTGTCTCCTAACACAAAAATTTCATAAGATTTGTTAGGTATTAATCCTGCTTCTGCCATATTAATGAATTTATTTCGTTATTTTATGCGAGTCAGTTGCTGGTAGTGTTTCCTGACTCTGTTAATTCTCTCATTTGTCTTTTTTATATATTGTTAGAAGACAGCATGCTAAAAGAGTGAACTTGATGGTTATTAAAATTAGTTCCAATGGGTTTCACCTTTATCTTTCTTTAGAGCAGCACTTCTAATGTCATTTATCTTTTTCTGGATCTTCTTTCTCTCTTTAGCAGGAGCCGTTTTCATCTTTTTTTGTAACTCCTTAATACGTTTTTCTGCTTTCTTTAATGCTCTTCCACCATCACCATGTGGCATTCCTTTCGTAGACTTTTTTCCGGATCTTATACCCAAAGTACTATTAGGCGAGCCATCTGGAAAAATAGCCTCTTTAGCCATTTCTATACCTGCTTTCCTTATAAAACGTCCTGTTAATAAATCGTATACAGTATTGGTTTGTTCTATCCTTCCGGAAGCGGGAAGTCCATATTGGGTTCAGGCATTTCCTTGGTTTACATTTGTAGCTCTAACTTCCTTGCAAAGGTTCTCTATTATTCATCTTTGTAGTTGTAAATTAATATTGTTCTTATTTTCTCTCTCCATACCCATAATGTTAGTCCCAAGTTGTCAAAGTAATGAACTCTTTGGTTTTGTCCCCTATCTCTACTTATGGGAACATATACGAAATCATCACTATCAGACTGCTGGTAATTAATAAGAGTCAAGAACTCTTTATAGAACATCTTTATTAAGTTTTTATCCTGCCAATAACACTCTATATCACAGCAAATAGTCTCTATTTTACCATTTTCAACCCACACTTCAAAATTGAAATTATCAAAATAATAAGTATCATGGCATATATATGGATCGTCATCATAAAAATCGATGCGATGAGGTAAATGTAAATAGTTAGAAATATTATCTCCTAAAACAAAAATATCGTATGATTTATTGGGGATTAAACCTTTTTTCTTCATGTTGTCTAAAATGTTTTGTTGTTAATTCCAGTGAGTTTCACCATTGTTCTTGTCATGGGCATCTTTACGTATCCTGTCTATCTTTTTTTGTATCCTCTTTTTTTCTTTAGCAGGAGCCGTTTTCATCTTCTCTTGTAACTCCTTAATACGTTTTTCTGCTTTCTTTAATGCTCTTCCACCATCACCATGTGGCATTCCTTTCGTAAACTTTTTCCCGGATCTTATACCAAAAGTACTGGTAGGCGAACCACCTGGAAAAATAGCCTCTTTAGCCATTTCTATACCTGCTTTCCTTATAAAACGTCCCGTTAATAAATCGTATATAGTATTGGTTTGTTCTATCCTTCCGGAAGCGGGAAGTCCATATTGGGTCCAGGCATTTCCTTAGTTTACATTTGTAGCTCTAACAGATATTCCTATAACATTAATTTCGCCATTAATGATTTTACTATAGTTAAAATAAAATGTCTCATTCTCGTCATTAAAAGTCAGTCTGTCTGTGAACTCTGCATCTGTGAGATGATCCCAGGATGAGAAATTGAATGAATTAGAATAATATTGTAGCATGTTTACAAGAGGCGAAAATAAAGAATTCCAAAACCGCTCTATTTCTACCGGGTCGCTTGTACTATGGATCAATCCTGCTTATAGGATTCCCACCATAATATACGTATGGACTAAGGTTGTAATAATTCTCAGCATGTGGATCCACTGACGTGAAACTCATAATCGCCGGATACATGCCACGTGCCACATAATCGTATGTATCATATCCATGCATTTCAATGAACTCTTTACCGTTATATTTACGGTTTTGAACGTCTCTTCCTGTTCCTTCTGCCCAAGGCTGACCGCTTGGGCAGTACTGACTTCATATCTCTCTTTATTTGATCTTTGTGAACTTATATAAATTAAGCTCATCTGGATCTCCAATATATCGAAACAGATACCAAGGAGAAGCATATCCAAATAATCTTTCTCCTGAAATGTAGAAAATTATTAAAAACGTTCCCTGCTTTTCAATTCTTATATTATATTTATCATATTCTAAATCATCCTTTTCTCTTAAAATCCATTTTCCTTCATAATTGAGTGGCTTTTTTTCTGAAAATATATTAATATAGTTATCGCGTATGTTTTTACACACACAAGTACTATCACTTCTTAATATGATTTCTCCTCCATCTTCAGAAACCCATGTTCCAATAAAATCCTGAAATGTGGGTTTAGGGTTATTACATCCATTAAGTAGGAAAAATAAACTAATGAAAAACAGATTAAATAAACTTTTTATCTTCATTTCTTACTTTGATTTTGTGAACTTATATAAATTAAGCTCATCTGGATCTCCGATATATTGAAATAAGAACCAAGGAGGGGTATTGTCCAATAGTCCTCCTCCTGATATATATAGGGTCATATATGGAGTCTCTTTTTGTCTGATATCTATGTAATATCCGTTATATCCTAAATCGTCTTTTTTCAAATACCATTTTCCTGTATTATTAAGAGAATCTTTATCTATGGATATCTCTATATATTCAATAGGAATATTTTTATATATACATGTACTGTCTTTTTGTAATGTAATTTCGGCTCCATCTTCAGAAACCCATGTTCCAATAAAATCTTGAAATGTGGGCTTAGGGTTACTGCATCCATTGAGTAGGAAGAATAAACTTATAGAAATAATATTAAATAGTTTTTTTTGTTTCATATTATTTTGATTTAAATATTTCAGTTCAAATAAAAGCTTGGTTTGTTTTGGGCATAGCCCCATCATTCATTTATATTTATTACATACGTGTCATAATCGGAATTACAGTCGAAATTATGTTTTAAAGTAAGAGTTAAACTATCACCATTAAAACAATAACTGACTAAAATTTTGTACTTTTCAAAAGTACCAAGAATAATTTCTTTTTTAGTTGTATTATTTTGCTTCCGAACTTGGATGCAATCATTATTTGTGACTCCTCCTCCTATATAATAGAAATTAATGGTCTCAATATAATCATACTCTGTTTTTCCGGAATGGTTATTTTCTGTATATCCTCGATATTCTTGTGATAGGAGGATAGGTTTGGCTTCCAATAAATGGAAGGAGTTTAAAAAATACACGAAAGCAATTATAACACCAAGGGTAGCCGAAATTATGGCTATCAAAATAGCATATTTACGATAAGAATATCTCATTCTATTTCTTTTATTTTAGTTTTGTAAACTTATATAGATTAAGCTCATCCGGATCTCCGATATATTGGAATAAATACCATGGAGAAGCATATCCAAATAATCTTTCTCCTGAAATGTAGAAGATTATTAAAAATGTTCCCTGTTTTTCGATTCTTATATTATATTTATCATATTCTAAATCATCCTTTTCTCTCAAAATCCACTTCCCTTCATAGTTGAGTGGTTTGTCATCTGAAATAATGTCAATATAAGTATCATGTATATTTTTTAACACGCAGGTACTATCGCTTCTTAATATGATCTCTCCTCCGTCTTCAGAAACCCATGTTCCAATAAAATCTTGAAATGTAGGTTTAGGGCTATTGCATCCGTTAAAAAGGAAGCATAAACATACAAATGCCAGATTGAATAAACTTTTTTCTTCATTTCTTATTTTGATTTTGTAAACTTATATAAATTAAGCTCATCTGGATCACCGATATAATCAAATAAATACCATGGAGGTCTGTTGTCTAATAGTCCTTCCCCAGAAATGAATAACGAGAAATAAATTACTCCTTTTAGATAAATAGCTATATTATATTGATCATATCCATTACTGTCTTTAGTTCGGATTCGCCACTGCCCTTCACCAGATAATGATACTTTTCCTTCTGAAAATGGATTGATCTGTTTCGCATATATTCCTTTGACGATACATGTACTATCTTCTTTAAATATGATCTCTCCTCCATCTTCTGAGACCCATGTTCCAATAAAATCTTGAGATGTAGGTTTCGAGTTATTGCATCTGTTAAAAAGGAAAAATAAACTTATAAGAAACAGATTCTGCAAACTTTTTTTCTTCATACTATATTTGACTTGATGCTTCAGTATAACTTTCCATTATGATTGTTAAAGTTTAAATTATCTTTTTTATAAGTATTTTAAAGATAATCTCAAACCAATTTTCCTTCTTTCACACTCCTTTCTAAATCTCTGAGAGTTATTTTTTTCTTGACTTTTTTCTTTTGTTTTAGAATTAAGTTTAATACTTTTAGAAGTATACGATCTCCTTCAGGATAGAAATACTCTTCGAATTTAAATTCGGTAATGCTTACATTGAATTTCTTGCTAAATAAGTAGATAAATTCGTAAGCATCATCTCCGTTGAGTTTCAAATCTTTTACGAGATCTGTTTCAGGAGTATATTCGTCATCCCACCGTTCTTCTTTGACAAACTGAATAATTTGTCTCCAAATATCATCTTTGTTCATTATTTTTTTTATTAAATTGTTTGTAATCATTATTTTCAAATCAAGTATTTGCTCTAAACTCCTTTTCTAAATTAAATGATGCGGTAGTAATAGCTATTCTCAATCTAAATAAGGAACAAATTTATTACAATTCTATTGAAGCTAATTATATTTATCACAGTCGAGATTACAATCGAAATTCTGCTTTAAAATAAGTGTTAAACCATCATTCATCTTCATAATTGTAGATTAATACTGTTCTGATTTTTTTTCTCCATACCCAGATCATTAATCCTAAATAATCAAAAGTATACACTTTCTGATTTTGTCCTCTATCTCTGTTTATTGGAACGTATATGATGTCTTCATCGCTAGGTTGCTGATAATCTATTAATATCAAGAATTCCTCATAAAACATATTTATCAAATTTTTGCCTTTCCAATAACATTCTTTATCACATTTAATTGTTTCAATTTTACCATTTTTAACCCATATATAAAAATTGACATTATCGAAAAAATAAGAATCATGATCTATTTTAGAATGATCATAAAATTCCACATGATGGGGCAAATGCAAATAATTAGTAATATCATCTCCAAGAATAAAATTCTCATATGATTTGTTGGGTATTAAGCCTGTTTTTTCCATATTATTCTTTATGTTTTGTTTATTTATTCCAATGGGTTTCACCTTTATCTTTTCTTTGGGCATCTTCTCTAATATTATCTATCTTTTTTTGAATTTCTTTTCTTTCTTTAGCAGGAGCCGTTTTCATCTTCTCTTGTAACTCCTTAATACGTTTTTCTGCTTTCTTTAATGCTCTTCCACCATCACCATGTGGCATTCCTTTCGTAGACTTTTTCCCGGATCTTATACCAAAAGTACTAGTAGGCGAACCACCTGGAAAAATAGCCTCTTTAGCCATTTCTATACCTGCTTTCCTTATAAAACGTCCTGTTAATAAATCGTATACAGTATTGGTTTGTTCTATCCTTCCGGAAGCGGGAAGTCCATATTGGGTCCAGGCATTTCCTTGGTTTACATTTGTAGCTCTAACAGATATTCCTATAACATTAATTTCGCCATTAATGATTTTACTATAGCTAAAATAAAATGTCTCATTCTCGTCATTAAAAGTCAGTCTGTCTGTGAACTCTGCATCTGTAAGATGATCCCAGGATGCGAAATTGAATGAATTAGAATAATATTGTAGCATGTTTACAAGAGGCGAAAATAGAGAATTCCAGAACCGTTCTATTTCCACCGGATCGCTTGTACTCCAATAGTCCATTCCGTACGGGTCGATTCTGCTTATGGGATTTCCTCCACAATATACATATGGACTAAGGTTGTAATAATTCTCAGCATGTGGATCCACTGACGTGAAGCTCATAATCGCCGGATACATGCCCCGAGCCACATAATCGTATGTATCATAACCATGCATTTCAATGAACTCTTTACCGTTGTATTTACGGTTTTGAACGTCTCTTCCTGTTCCTTCTGTCCAAGGCAGACCGCTTGGGTAGTACTGAATACGTTGTACAGTGGTAGCCGGGACTATCGTCCCTCTATAGTCTTTGTATGCGGCACGCCATACTTCCCGGTTATTACCTAAATGATCTTTACGATAATAATGGTAATCGGGCAGAAGAGAAGTTGAGTTAATCCTTGTAGCATATCCTTCAGGATTGAACACTTTTCCCAGCATATATACTCCCGGGTCACAGCCATTAAAGTCGTATTCTATATTATCAACGTAAAATGTGCCGGTTTCGTCTATTACATCCAGATCATATTCCCATTTACGGGTTTCTCCGATAGGTACAACTACCGGAGTAGTAAGCGTGAAGTTCCGGGTGCTTAATCTCCTGCCGGAAGCATCATACGAACTGATTATCTGATTACCATTTTTAAATTGGACCGTGTCAGGCAAGTTTAGTATATTATAGCGAACGGTAACGATATTACGATCCAGGTCTTTCACCATGTTTCCATTGGCATCATAAGCGAATTCTTCAGTTTCGTTTGCCTTATCCTGATACTCTTTTTGATTGTACAGGTTACCGGAACCCCAGCCATCTGTGACTTTCTTTAGTTGATTACCATGATAGGATAATGTCAGCAGGTCGATAACATCGTCTTCGCCAAATCTCGTTACCTCTTTTATATTTCCATGTTTATCGTATTTGAATGACTCAGATAATTGTCCGGCATCCATAAATAGTCCATCCAGATAACAATAGTTTGATGTTAGTCGGTTCAGTGCATCATAAAAATAGATATAACCATTTTTCTTTCCGTTGTAAGTCCATGTGTTGCTGGATATATTTCCGTTATAACAAGGCTTTGCCAGTTCCGAACTATAAACAGGTTGATTGTAATAAATATTCTCCTCAAATGAGCCGCTTCTTATTTGGGTTATCCAGTTCCGTATATTGTATTTGTAACAAACCGTGTCTGTCCGATTATGTCTGTATGTTGTTTGTAGTCGTCCTAATTCGTCGTATTCATTTTCGGACAAAGTGATGGCAGGATTACCATTTAGCCGGTAGCTTGTAGTGAGACGTCTTTCTGCCCGGTCATATGTATATGAATAAAGTTCGGACACATTGCCGTATCTGTTGCCGGAAATGGAACTCTCTTTAAGCACATTTATAGGTTTCCCTCTAAAATCTACTCTGTGGTATGCCGTTGTATACCCGCCCAAATGATTGCTTTGGCGAGTCTGTATGATGTTGTCTTTTTCATCATAATAGAATGCTTGAATAGTATATTTTCCACTTCCATCCAATAGATAAGTGCGTGTGCCTGTAAGAAGGCCTTTGGCGTTCAGTTTTGAACCGGAAGAAGAACCGTTTGATGTGAATGCTGTTCCGTAACCTTCTTTCTGTTTGTAAGATAATGAATCTCTTTGTGCAGGCGGTAGCAGTTCCAGAAAACGATAGTCATCATAGTAATTCACGGTTAGCATCTTGTCGGATTGCAGGTTGAAAGGAGTATTTGAATATCCCATCGCATTAGTTGTGATAAATGAATCGGTAACCGGTGAGTTTCCAAATTCCATAATAGCTTCTTCCAAGCTCATTTCGGCTTCATATTGTCCCATATAAATCAGCCTGCCGAAAATGTCATAATTGCTTGCTGTCCATAAATGCTTTTTCCGTTGGTTACCATCCTGGCTGAAAACCAATTGCCCGGCTTTATCGTATACCGTGTATATCGGTTCGCATCCGGGTAAGCGTTTGTATATGCAATTCCCTAAGTCGTCATATTTATAAATGAATGCGTATTGTTTTAACAATACATGGTCATCACTGACTTCACCTGCACTCAGTACATCCGAAATCATAGGAGGAAGTATGTAGCACGGCTGTCCCAATGAATTATAAACGTGATAGGTATTCACATCCCCTCCGGATGTCTGCAGGATGATGCGTCCGTTTTTATCTTTGAATATTTGGGATTCTTTTCCATCTTCATCTGTTGTGAGAAAACATTCGAGTGTTTTGGGAGGATAGTATCCGGCATTTTCAAGACGGTTTTGTGCATTCACTATATATTTTCTGACTTGGTTCGCGGTGTTGGCTGTATGTTTCAGTTTGCTGTGGTGCTTGTCCATATCGTCACCGGGTACCTGTATCCCTTCCAGATAATCATATCTGTAACGGGAGGAATAAAGGTTTTCCTTATAGGGCCGTCTATCCTGATAATAGGCTTTTGACAGTGTGGCAAAGTTTCCGGGTTTGATATATTCCTGGCTGTTTTCAACAGGAGTCGGCAGCCATTCTTTTGATACCCGTCCGCAATAATCATAGTCGATGTTGGTAACTAAATCTTTACCGGATGGCGTATGATTTTTCTGAACTTGTTGCACAGGGCGTCCCATGCCGTCGAAATATTGAATAGACACCTGTTCTGTTGTGCCCTCTGCATTCATTTTTGTATGTATGGAGATGTAGTTTTGATTACCACCGGATTGTGCATGTACGATAAATAGTGGTAATAAAAAAACTCCTGATAATAAGATGCTTGTTTTCATAAATATTCGCCGATATAATGAACTTGAATGGTCTGAAGCAGTCGATTATTAAGATCCCGTATGTTCTTGAGATTTCCGAAAGAGTCATATTCGTAAGATGTTTTGATACCTCTGGGGTCTGTGATGGAGGTTACTCCTACCAATAATTTGAAGGTCATTGTGGTTACCTGGCTATTTATAAGTACGTTTCTTAGATTATTTACCACATTCATATTAGGGGTATACGAATTGTATAATTGATTCACCATATAATCGCCACCTAAACTTTGCACTACGTTGGCAAATGTGGCATTTCTGATTTCTGCTACGGGATGTGTACCGTTGTAGGCCCAGAGGTAGACGGTGGATATACCTGAGGTCTCATCTGTAACCTGAACCAGCCTGTCACGATCATATTGGTAACTTTCCGTAAGGACGTTGGTCAATTGGTATAATGCCGGATTCTGGTTTTCGGTTATAAATTGCCAATTACCTAACTTATAGGAGGAGGCAAGAGGAAGATTGCCCGGATTTAATTTTGCTATGTATTTGGCTGTAAGTTGGCTTTTATCGTTATATTCGTTTCGGTATGCATCCGTAATCCTCCCTTGTTTTATAGAAATACAGGTATGTATTTTGTTTTTTCGGGTATATGTATAATATTGGGTAACTGTGTCTCCTTGTGAATCTATTGTAGAATATGATAAAGGAGCGTTTGCCATTATATTAGTACTGTATAATTTGTCTGCATAAGTATATTTTTGATAATTACTAGTAATATCTCCTGTTGCTTTTATTTCATTAATATGTTTATTGTAAGGAATAACTCTGTATTTGACAATTCCATAATCTTTATACATGTGAATTTTTCCGTATTCAGGACATTTAGAACTTACAAATTTCTGTTCGGTATAGTCTCCGACTATAAATAATGAACCCGTAATTACAGAAGTCTTTTCTTTCTCTTGTATATCATATGAATATTCTGTTACTTTTTTTTCATCTGTGTGTTCCGTTTTTCTTTTTAGATATCCTCTTTTATATCTTTTGGAAGTAAGTTTGAGCATGTCGGCTCTGACATAAGGCCCATATTGTGTCTCATCAATATCTGCACAGTCTAAATGATCTGCAGATGTTACATATTCATATATAATTTCATGTCTGTCGGCTCTTGCCGGATCTAAGGCATTTAGGTGTCCGTTCCGAATGATATTTTCTGTAACTTTAGAATATTCGATGTGGCTTCCTCCGTTTAGTGTGGTGGGGATACCATGTGAACTTAAACTTATTATGGAAGTTTCAGCTTCACACCATAGGCGGCAGAGTGAATTACCATTAAAGTCTAATGGTTGTTCTGGCTGATAAGCTTTGCTAATAATAGAACCATATCTGGGCATATATGTCAGTACTCCGCTACTGGGGGATGTCGGATCTCTACCATCTTCCGAATAATTATATAGTCGGACGATTGTATCATTGCCTGATATATTTTTAATTATTTTTATTCTACATCCTCCTGTTGGATATGTATCTGCTGCAATAGGAGTACGGAGAGTGAAATACTTAATATCTATTTTCCCACAATCAGTACAGTCGGGACCATCGAAAATATCATAAAAAATACCACATAAATCAGGTCTGTGCCCAGACCATTCTGTTCCTGGATTTTTTAGCTTAAATGTATATCTGCCACTTTGGGAAACAAATATTGGAATAGTACGGTTAAAGTTGTTTTTATTTATGCGGATGATTTGTCTGTTGTTATCCGGAAAGGTTATCTCCAGATATGGTAAATGGGTTGAATTATATATTGTATCATTAGACAACCATCCTTCAATACAGGTGTTATAACTTGCTGGATCTTCGTCTCCTAGTATGTTTGCTGGATAATATTGTGTGAAATCTATATATATAGATTGAGGAGTACCTATGTTGCAAGATGTTTCCAATATATAGTTGCTCTTTTTTCCTCTTAGCGTAAGATGGTGTGCAATAGTGTCACGATAGTTTTCTAATGTTTCAAAGAAAGAGTTATCTGATGCATCTGTTTGCTGGGCGGCTAATCCCAATTTAGAGAAAGTATTGGGCTCCCACAAAAGCTCTGTTTTTCCTCCTGTTGGATAAGTTATGCTTTGTAACATACCGATTGTCGCACCATCGGGAAATGAATGTCTACTTGATTCACCATAATAATAGCGTTTACTAAAGTAATTTACATGAGAAGGATATAAGCCACCATTGGGTACCCAATATCCCCAATGATCTCTTTCCCGAATGTTTTTATTGAATAGTTCATCTGTTGTATATGCTAATTTATAAGTTTGGATGATAGAAGTGTCTTCTCCTATAATTTGTAAACTGTCTAATTTTGTACGGTAACTGCCGTCATCAGTATTGAAACAGGAACGATAAAAGTTAATTGTTTTATAAATACTATTTTCGTCTAATTTATTGGGTATATAGATAATCTTTTTTAGTTGCGAGTGGCAACTATCCCCTTCGTATTCAAAACGAATCAAGCTGTTTTTGGTAACAATGGAACTTAGTAATACTTTGTCGGAAATTTTAGTAGGAAATGGAATTGTGGAAACTTTTCTGATCCACTCATAGACTTCATTACAATCTTCGTTAAAATGCATTTTTTGGAATTCAGAATCTATTATTGGATAATCTGTAATAGTACATTCAATGTTCTCCAAAGTACGATAATAGAATTCTATAACATTTTTTGCCGGAGTCGTGATGGAAGTTAGCCACCAGGCAGAAGGACAACGAAATGATTCTCTCCGATTAGTGCTTGGCTGAATAGAAGTATATTGAAAAGTTGATATCTCTCTCTTTGTAAATCTATAAACATATCCGTTAGCATCCGAAATACTAAAATCACCATTTGATGAACGCTCAATCGAAATATTATAATCACTTTGAATGATATAATCTTTATTTTCATCAATGACGAATACTCCCGATATTCCCATGAAATTGAAACTATATGTATCTTGTGCTGTATCAAAATGACCTTGGTCATACTGTTCGCCATAAATACTACTCATGTAACCGATTTTACAATAACTTCCATCTGAACGATATTGATCGGCAGGGTTATAATTAAATTCTCTTTCCTTAATCAGTTCTACAAAACTTTTTCTATCATCAGTGCCCGGGATATATGGAAAAAGGGGAGTGTTGAGTTTGTCATAACCTACTATTTTGTTAGTCTGGTCATACATTTCATCCGGCAATCCACAAATATTTCTGGAAATGGCTCCACCAACGCTAAGATTCCATCCTAAACCTATTGGTCCGTCTTCTTCCATTACTTTGATTCCGCCTCCGAAATAGTTTATTTTTATAGGGATGGTAATATCATATTCTGAAATATCCAATAATGGTATGTCAATATTTACTCTTCCTGTATAAAGGTCGGTTGGTATTTCTCCAAACTTTTCCAATGTTTGCGCTTCGGCTGACGGTCTGGTGATAACCGGAATAGGCTCACTTTGTGCTGACAAGAAGAGAGAAATACAAGATAAAATTCCTACCAACACAATCTTCTGTTTTAATAAAGCCACTATCTTTTTCATAGTATTATCCTTTTATTATTTTTTCACTGAATACTTTTTCATTCATACAGATTTGCAGGATATACTCTCCTTTGGGATATTTATCCATATCGATGTAATGTTGATATACTCCTCCGGGGTAATTTTTTACGGTATAATGAGTAAGCTGTTGGCCTGCTATGTTGTACAATCTATAAGAAATAGCTGCATAGTCAGAGAGATAGAATTCAAAAGTTAATTCTGTTTGCACAGGGGTGGGATAGACATTGTATGAAAAGTCTAAAGGTAAGTCGTTTGAGTTGTCTTGACTTTTATGATCGTCTTTCTCATTCTTATGGACGGTATCTGCCAGTATTTTTTTCTGTAAATCCAGATTGGCGGTATCACTTTGCAGATACATGTGTTTGCCCGGTGGGTAGAAGAATGCCGTAGAAAAATATGCTGTTTTTAAACTATCAGACAGATGGCCGGTACGTATTGTTTCGAAGATGGGATAGCGATATCCTGAAGCGTACCATTGATAGGTTTCTACAATAATGGTACGTTCGTTCTGTCTTATAATATTGTCGATGGAATCTTCCGGCAGAATCCGGTAAGTCGGGGTATTCATGTTTTCGGATAGAACCTTTAGGGGAGAAATCGTTTCACTGATTAATTTGGTCATTTTTATCCGTAACACGTGCTTTAGAGTATCTTTTCCGGGTAAGATAATCATTCCATATGCATCGGCTTCGGTCGTATTTCGTCCCACCGTAGAGATGTGTAACCGTCCGCAATATTTCCCTTCTCCCTGATAATAGCCTTGAACTTTGTCTCCATAATGCATGGGAAGCTGCAAAAGAAGTTCAGGTTTAGAGTTTTCGATTTGAGTAGTTGAATTTTCAAATCCCCATAACCATACCGAATCCTTTTGCCAATCATAATAATAGCGGGTATGGTGTTCTCGCCCTACAATCATAGAATCAACCCCTTTTCGGGCGGAATAAATGAGCGTATACTTCTTGTTTATCGGAGATAATTTTCCGAAATCCCAAAGTACATCTTTGCCTGACCGGCCAGGAGCCTTATATTCTATTTGCTGTTTGACAATGGTGTCATTGACTCTGAATTTATTAAGTTCAGAAGTGAGACTGCATTGAGAATATAAATCGATCATTCTCCAAAGGCATAAAAAGAACAGTAAACTGTGTTTCATAGGATATTGTTATAAAGGTTATTTGTGTGCTGTTACGATGGGGGAGGAAGGGACCGAAAGTCTTTGTCTTAAAGATATTTCTTCAACTTCCTACTCCATATCTGATACCCTTCTTCCGTCAGATGTAATCCGTCTGTCGTCAGTTCCTTTCGTAGAATATTTGTTCCCTTTTCTGCAAAGAGAGGGAATAAGTTGATAAATGGTATTTTCCGGGAAGTAGCGAGCGTTTCCAGTTTTCGGTTAATTTCCGGTACGATGTCTGTTTTATCGATCATTGTTTTGTATTTACATACGGATTCATTGATAGGGAGCAGGCTTTGCAGATATAGTTTGGTATCGGGTGATTCTCTCTGTATTCTGTCTATCAGGAGAGTAATAAGAGTCACGACACTGTCTGCTGTGAGGTCATGTGATACATCATTGATGCCTATCAATAAAAAGAGCTTTGCCGGATGCCCGGGGAGAATCTGGTGCAGACGGTCGTATACACCCATTGCTTCGTCTCCGATGATGCCCCGGTTACGTACATGTTTCTTTTTTAGTCGTACTCCCCAGTCTTTGCCGCCTTCGGTGAGGCTATTGCCCAGCATGACGATATCTTTGGGGCTGATGGCCGGCTCATCTTCAAATTCGAGAAAGCGTTTGTAGTAATGTTCAGTATATGTCCGCTCGGTAGGGTAGATAGAAGCAGCAACGGCGTTGGCTACCAGTGAACGAAGCCGGGTTGCTTTACCTTTGTCATCCGGATGTACGCTGTTGGTCAGCAGAATAACGGCAGTGTCATTGTCGGGATCAATGGTGATGGAAGTACCTGTATATCCTGTATGTCCGTAGGTGTTTGGTCCAAACAGATCACCGTTATTAGATGCATACGGAGAAAAGAGATCCCATCCTAATGCGCGTCCCAGACCGGGGATATGCCGGGGAATACTTCTCATTGTTTTTACTCCTAATGGACTGAGGATACGATGTCCGTTATATTCTCCGTTGTTGAGTAACATTGCAGCGAGTATAGCCAGGTCATTGGCATCGGAGAAAACACCTGCATTACCCGAGACACCTGCGTTCATGATACGTGCCAACGGATCGTGAACAATTCCTTTGAGAATACTGCCGTCCTTTTGCTTTTCGGTAGGAGCACACCGTTCCAATGTTTCTCCGGTAGGACAATAATCGGTATGTTGCATACCCAACGGATCAAAAATATGCGTTTTTGCAAAATCACGCAGGCTTTGTCCACTGACTGTTTCAATGACATGTTGCAGGGCAATATAGTTGAGGCAGCTGTATTGGAAGTCTGTTCCCGGCTTGAAATTAGTTTTGCAACCGGAAATGTATTCTATGAGCCCTTTAGGATTCGGAGCACCATATTTAGCCGTTAATTCCTTAACCGGAGCATAAGGTGGGAGTCCGGAAGTGTGTGTCATGAGGTCGGTGATACGGATATCTTCGGAGAATCCCGGAATATAGAGACTGACACGGTCTGTAAGCCGGAGTTGACCGCGTTCAATGAGAATCATAGCACTGATGGCGGTTGACATGGCTTTGCTCACGGAAGCCATGTCAAATACGGTATTGACATCCATCTGCTCTGTATCAGGGAGCAGTTGCTTATTTCCATAGGCTTTCAGATAAGCCAATTTGCCATGGCGTACGACGGCAAGTACAGCACCGGGAATTTCTTTGTTGTTTATAGCTGTTTCAATAGCTTTATCAGCATATGTAAGTTGACGGGAGTTCATGCCTGTTTGTTCGGGAGCTACGCGTTGTAACGGTTGTCCCAAGGCCTGGAAAGAGAGAAAGAATAGGCTCAATATTAGGAAGGATGTTTTCATATGAATACGTAGTTTAGATAAAGTTGGATAAGATAAGTATGGTATTATTGAAACGCGGATTTATCCGGATTTTCGCAAAAAGAAACAGATGTAAAAGAAAGAATTATTGTCTTTAATTCTGCGTTAATGCGCATAAATCCGCGTTTTATCAAATAAAAGTAATACTCTATGAAACTTGGTGGCCTTTGTGGTAAGCTGAGTTTTATTTATTGTCCCGCTTTGTAAGCGTCTACGGCTTTTTTTACCGAACCATGCATCAGCAACAGGGCTTTTGCCTGGTCATAGTCCAATCCAAGCTCTTCAACGATCATACGCGTGCCACGGTCCACTAATTTCTGATTGCTGAGTTGCATGTTAACCATTTTGTTACCTTTCACACGTCCCAGCTGGATCATTACAGAGGTAGTGATCATGTTCAGGATCATTTTTTGTCCTGTGCCCGATTTCATACGTGAACTTCCTGTCACGTATTCCGGCCCTACAATCATCTCAATAGGAACATCGGCTTCTGCTGCCATGGGTGAATCGGGGTTACTGGTGATGCATCCGGTTAGAATCCCGTGTTCGCGCGCAGCATGCATGGCTCCGATGACGTAAGGAGTGGTACCCGACGCAGCAATACCGATAACCGTGTCTTTATCATTGATGTTATGTTCCATCAATTCTTCCCAGCCACGGGTTGTATTATCTTCGGCATTCTCTACAGGGTTACGAAGGGCTATGTCCCCACCGGCAATCAACCCGATGACCAATGTGGGAGGCATACCGAAAGTTGGAGGTATTTCCGAAGCGTCAAGTACTCCCAGGCGTCCGCTTGTTCCGGCACCCATATAGAATATACGTCCTCCCTGCTTCATGCGAGGCACGATCTGGCTTACCAGTTTCTCTATTTGCGGAATGGCCTTTTGTGTGGCAAGGGCTACTTTCTGGTCTTCCGTATTGATGTCTTCCAGTATTTCCCGGACAGACTTTTTCTCTAAATCGTTGTAGAGCGAAGGTTGCTCTGATATTTTGATAAACATTGGGTAAATTATGATTTATGAATTATGAAATGTCATCAGACCTTGCATGGGGCTTTTGACGATAACTCCTATTTGTACTCCCAGTTCTTGGGCGGCTTCGTGTAATACCTCCTGATAATGGTAGGCAACGGAGCCGATAAAATGTGCCGGATAATTCTGATAATCATACTGCATCACGTTACGTTTCAGGAAAGCTTTGAAACTGCCAAGAACGAGTGCATGCACAGATGGCTCGTGAATGTTCTCTGCCAGAAACGGAGAAAGGCTTGCCAGGAAACGGTTTGGGAACGGCTGACGATATACGCGGTCGATAATTTCGGGAGGTGTCAGGCCGTTTTTTTTCATAAACTTTTCTTTCAATTCCGGGGTCATCTGGTTTTTCAGAATGTCGCCTACCAGAAGTTTTCCTAATACAGCACCACTGCCTTCGTCTCCCAAAATGAATCCTAACGGGGAAACATTGTTCACAATCTTTTCGCCGTCATAGAAACAGGAGTTCGAACCGGTTCCTAAAATACAGGCGATGCCCGGTTTGTGTCCACACAAACTACGGGTGACAGCCAGCATATCCGTATTGACTTCAATGCCATTCTTGACGTTCAGATGGAGAGAGAGTGCATTGTGCATCATTGGCACCTTGTCCGGTACACATCCTGCTCCATAAAAATAAACAGCGTCGAGCGCATTGGTTTCCAGATGGGGGAGTAGTGCAGTAGCTATCTCATTCCCTATTTCTTCCTCTGATTGAAAGAAAGGATTCATACCTTTCGTAACTATCTGTCGGACGAGTTGTCCTTGTCCTACAACGCACCAATCGGTCTTTGTAGAACCACTATCTGCTATTAATATCATATCTTTATATATATTTTTTTCTTATACAATAGGTAACCGATGCTCCAGTTGAGTATCACAAATAGAAGGGCGAATGCTAATGAACCGGGGTAATCGCCCAATAGAGGCTGAAGAATACCGCTATAAATGTAACCATGCAGGCTGGTTGTTGCTCCGTCCAGTGTAACTCGTATGTTCCCCAATAAAATAGAAAGTACAGCTGCCAGTACATAGATAAAGAGTGGATTTACGCCAAACGATTCAAAGAACCGGCTCCACGATTTATAGCCTTTTACATCGATAATCCAAATAAGTAGTGCCAGGAAACTGGAGCCTAGTCCACAAGTGACAATGGCGAAGGTAGGCGACCATATTTTCTTATTGATCGGACAGCCGTAGCTGAGCAGGAACCCTAAAAAAGTAAGAATTGTTCCGATAAGGAACAAGCGTTCGAGTTTTTCGTTGATGTCCTTTACTTCCATTAGCAATTTGCCAACACAGAAACCTATCAGCACGTGTGCAATGGCCGGGATAGTACTTAACAGTCCTTCGGGATCGATACCGTTATCCTTGTACATATGTGCTTCACCAAGTACAGCACGGTCAACGACGGAAAGTATGTTCGTGTCGTTATATTCGAACCCATTACCAGTGATAAGCAGGATAAAATAACCTGCCAATAAAGTTACAATCAGATAGGGGATATATTTGTGCTTCATTGTTAAAGCGATGATAGCAGTTGCGCCATAGCACAGTGCTAAGCGTTGCATCACTCCTAAAATACGGATATGATCGAAAGTCCAGACTGATTGCCCAAGCCGTGATAAAAAAGAGATTTCTTCACCGGAAAGAGAATTCCAGGTACGGCAAAACATAGAAAACCAGGCGATGCCCAGACCAATGGCAAAGATGACAATGGTACGTTTAAGAATCTTCAGGGCGGCTGAGTGACTGAATTCAAAGTTATACTTCCGCAGGGAAATGTAAGTAGATATTCCCATGATAAACATGAAAAAAGGGAATACAAGATCGGTTGGTGTTAAACCATTCCATTTAGCGTGTCCTAACGGGGCGTAGACGTATGACCACGAACCGGGATTGTTCACCATAATCATTCCTGCTATGGTGATACCTCTTAATATGTCGAGGGCTAAGAGACGTTTGCTGGTTGTTTTATTCATTTCTAATGGCTTTATGTGTTAAGTTTATATTTGGGGTTAACGGGCTTTAGTACATTCGTCTACCAGATAGGCGATAGACACATAGGCAATACCTGTGTTGGTAGTAAGGCCAATTTCGCAGGTACGACTATTGGAATATCCGGTTTGTATTCCTGCTTTTTCCAATTGCGGACGCAACTTGCGTAAAGCATAACTGTTGACTTCCGGATGAGTAAAACCTTTGTCTCCGGCAAAACCGCAACAACCTACCTCTTCGGGTATGATGACCTGTGTGGAACAGAGCCGCGCCAGGGAAAGCAGGGTGTTTGCCAATCCCATTCTACGCATAGAACAGGTGATGTGAATTGCTACCGGACGATTGATGGGGGTGAATTCCAGTTTATCACGTAAAAAGACATAGATGAATTCTGCTGGTTCATATAGCTTCATTTTCTTTATGGTTTCACGCATACGATGAAGGCAAGGGCTTTGGTCGCACAATACCGGATATTTTCCATTTTCGGAAGCCTCCCATAAAGAAGCTTCCAGCTCTGCAGATTTGCGGTCGGCAATATCCGGCATGCCTTTGCTTTCCCAAATCGTACCGCAACACAGTTTCTCCATATCTTTTGGGAAGATAACTTCGTAACCCGCTTTTTGCAGGAGAGACAACATCTTATCCACGAGAGGTTGGCTTTCACGTGATTTACCGGGTAACCCCATTGTCTGGTTGATACAACTGGGAAAATAAACAACCTTATTTAATTGAAAGTTGAAAGTTGAAAATTGAAAATTGGCTGTGCTGTTACCCTGCATGTTTTTTTCCTTCTCCATTCTCCCCTCTCCCTTCTCCCTTCTCTTATAACTTTTGGGCATAGCCGGAGTCCATTGTGGGATACCCAAGACATTGTGCATTCCTTTGGTGAGGGTGGTCATAGCAGAAGTTCCTAATACGGAATGGGCTGCATTTGCGAGGGTTAACATCGGACGCAGGCAACTTTTTATACCGGCAAAATGATTGGCGGCAAAGTTTCCTACAGAATAGCCAAAACTATTTTGCGGAAGTTCTTCCTGACGGATGTCGTGCGTCAGGTCGCCTGTGTTGATACCCATGGGACAGGACATTGAACAAAGGCCGTCTCCGGCGCAAGTCTGGTTTCCGGGGTAACGGTATTGTTTTTGTAGAGTGGCGAGGCGTTCGGGATCATTACCGTTTTGTTTCAGCCTGGATATCTCACGGCGTAATACAATGCGTTGACGTGAAGAAAGGGTAAAACCACAAGTCAGGCAATTGACTTCACAAAAACCACACTCGATGCATTTGTCTACATGTGGATTCGTGAGTGGTAGCGGCTTGAAGTTTTTGATATGGCACAGCGGGTCATCATTAAAGATAACACCGGGGTTTAACAGATTTTGCGGATCGAAAAGCGCTTTTACCGCTTTCATAATCTCATAGGCTTTCTCACCCCATTCGTATTTTACGAACGGTGCCATATTACGTCCCGTACCGTGTTCGGCCTTTAGTGAACCGTCGTATTTATCCACCACTAATGTTTTGACATCATTCATTAGCTCTTCGTAGCGTTTTACTTCGGCATCGGTACTGAAAGACTGATTAATAATGAAATGATAGTTACCTTCGAGGGCATGTCCGTAAATACAGGCGTCATCATATCCATGGCGTGCAATGAGTTGCTGTAACTCAGCTGTTGCCTCGGGTAAGTCTTCTATGTGGAAGGCTACGTCCTCGATGAGGCAGGTTGTTCCCGGTTGACGGGTTCCTCCCACAGAGGGGAAGATCCCCGAACGAATGGCCCAGTATTTGGAGTATTCTTCCGGTTTGTCTGTAAAACGAACCGGTATATAAGTATTGAAGGATGCTAAAGTCTCTTCTATGGCAGTTATGTTTTGAGCAAGTTCTTCTTTGCTATGTGCTTTAGTTTCTGTAAGTACAGCTGTTAGTCCCTCACCAGTCGAATCGTTGACGGATGCCAGAGATTTCCAATCAAGCAGTTCGGCACCTTTCACAATCCATTCATCTTTTTCGTTGGTGAGTTTCTTCATTGCCACCACCGCCCGGCATGCTTCTTTGATGTCGCTGAAATAGAGCATTGCACTGGCTTTGTGAGGATAATCATACTCCGTTTTCATAGTTACCTCGGAGAGGAAAGCCAATGTACCTTCCGAACCCACCATTAAATGTGTGATAATATCAAACGGGTCATCGAAGGCGATGAACGGTAGTAGATTTAATCCGGTGACGTTTTTAATAGAGTATTTGTAACGAATGCGTGCGCTCAACTCTTCATCTGTACGAATCAGGTCGCGTAGTGTCTGAATTTGTGTAATGAATCCGGCATGTCTCAACAGGAACTCTTGTTTACTGATATCACTGCCGGTATCCAGTATCGTTCCGTCCACAAATACAATACGTGCCGACAATAACATTTTGTCACTATTGGCATGTGTACCACAATTCATACCCGAAGCATTGTTCATTACGATACCGCCTACCATGGCACTTTTTACAGAGGCCGGGTCGGGGGCAAATTTACGTCCGAAGGGCTGTAACAGTTCATTAACACGTTGTCCGATAATACCGGGCTGGAGGGTTATTTGTTCGTAGTCGGAGGAAATACTGTATTTCTCCCAGTGTTTTCCTGCCACTATAAGGATAGAGTCACTGATGGCTTGCCCTGATAAACTGGTCCCCGCTGCACGGAAAGTTACCGGCAACAGATGACGGGTTGCCGCACATAATAAATCCGAAACCTCCTGCTCATTGGCGGAGCGGATTACAATTTGGGGAATGAGGCGATAAAAACCTGCATCCGTTCCCCATGCCAACCGGCGAAGTTCGTCAGTATAAATTCTTTCTTGCGGGATGAATTGTGAAATCTCCTGCAAAAATGCCAAGTGCTTACTTCCTTTATTCATTTCTATTTGTATAAATAATATTTCTTTGACAGTTGGCGGAAACTATCCACGTCTTTATACCAATAGTCGCGGATATCTTCCCAGCGATTACGTTTACTGAACCGTTCGCGTATTTCGTTTGAACCACTTACTTTATCAAACATGTCAAAACGTCCTTTATCTGCATGGTCAAATATAGCATGTTCCGGATAGAGAGTGGCTACTTCCTGCATGACAAGGAATTGTATCTCACTCAACGCAGCTTTCCGATAGTCCATGATATGAACTTGTACACCTTGCAGATGTTCGCCTTTACCTACAGAATAGAACGGTTTAAGATGTATCGGGCGGAAGATGACTCCGGGCAACTGTAACTTATTCAGATTATCTGCCAGTTCTTCAGCTTTCACCCAGGGAGCAGCAAACATCTGAAACGGAATAGTATAGCCCACTCCGATAGACATATAACCGAGTTCTCCAAGTATTCCCGATACAGGATAGAAGAAGGCAGAGTGCGGATGCGGGATGTGCGGAGAGGAAGGAATCCATTGTAAACCTGTTTGAACATAATCCATTTTACGTTTCCAGCCTTTCATTTTCACCACGTGCAGGTTGCACTGTTTGCCTAACATCTTTTCACCGTTCAGCATCAGGGCCAACTCACCACAAGTGAGTCCGTAAAGGTACGGAATCTTAAATTGACTAACAAAAGAAATGTATCCCTCTTCTGCCAGGTTACCTTCAATTTTTTCCCCTCCTACCGGATTGGGGCGGTCAAGTACGATAAATTCCTTTCCATTTTCGGCAGCAGCTTCCATAGCTACCCCCATAGTGCTGATATAGGTGAAAGAGCGGCAGCCGATATCCTGTATGTCGTATACAAGTACGTCGATGTCTTTCAGCATTTCCGGAGTGGGTTTGCGTGTTTTCCCATAAAGAGAATAGACAGGCAATCCGGTAGAGGAATCGGCTGAATTATCGACTTTATCTCCGGCATGGACATCGCCCCGTACACCATGTTCGGGGCCATATAATGCTACCAGATTCACGTTGGGGGCTTCGTGAAGAATGTCAATCGTAGATTTCAGCCGGTTGTCTACACCGGTAGGATTGGTGATCAGTCCCACACGTTTACCTTCGAGGCATTTGAAGTTCTGTTCTTTCAGAACTTCAATGCCCGTCTTGATTTTGATTTTCTGTGCCTGTGTGGTGAGGGCCAGCAGGCAACAAGTGCTAAGAATAATAAATCGAAATTTGTTCATAAGTTTTTCTGTTTCGAATCGTTATTGTTTTTCGGGGGTTTCTGTTTCTGCAACTTCTTCTTTTTTACCGTAATTAGGGTCAATCTTAATAAATGCGCAAACAGCAATGGTTGCTGCACAACAGATCATTACCCAGATAAAGAATTTCTCGTAACCGATATGTTCCTGTAACCAACCGGCCATCATGCCCGGTAACATCATACCCAGTGCCATGAAAGCAGTACAAATGGCATAATGTGCCGTCTTGTGTTCGCCATCCGAATAATAAATCAGGTAAAGCATATAGGCTGTAAATCCAAATCCATAACCAAACTGCTCTATAAATACACAAATGTTAATGGTAAGAAGGTCTTGTGGTTGGAAATATCCGAGATAGACAAATGTAATACAAGTCAGGGAGATGCTCCATGCCATGGGCCATAGCCATTTCTGTAATCCTCCTTTGGCTGCACAGATTCCTCCGATGATTCCTCCGAGGGTAAGTCCGATAATACCGATAGTACCATATACCCAACCCACTTCGGCCGTGCTCAATCCTAAGCCTCCTTTTTCAATAGGGTCCAGCAAAAAGGGATTGATGAGTTTTACTAATTGGGCTTCAGGCAAACGGTAGAATAACATAAAGAGAATGGCAACACCTGCTTGTGGTTTTTTAAAGAAAGAAGTAAAAGTAGCAAAGAACTCTTTGAATATATTACTTGCCGTGACATTGCCTACTGCCGGTTTATCAGCGGAAGGATGTGGAAGGATATAGCTGTGATACAAATAAAATGCAATAAATAATCCCGCAAGAATATAAAATGTGATACTCCATGCCATGGCTATAGTGGAAGTCCGTTTTTCCAGTTCTCCTGCCAGTACAACCAGAAGTCCTTGCCCCGCTATAGTGGCAATGCGATAAAAAGTGCTTCGTATTCCGACATACATGGCCTGGTCTCGTACACTTAAAGCCAGCATATAAAATCCGTCAGCGGCTATGTCGTGTGTTGCCGAGCTGAAAGCCACTAACCAGAATATAGCGAGAGTTATCTGAAAGAAATTAGGCATGGGAATAGTAAAGGCTATTCCGGCGAGTCCGGCTCCTACGAGAAGCTGCATGGTCACTACCCACCAACGTTTTGTTTTTAATAAGTCAATAAAGGGACTCCAGAAAGGTTTGATTACCCAGGGAAGGTATAGCCAACTGGTATATAGAGCAATATCTGTATTAGAGATACCTAACTTTTTGTACATAATAACTGAGATAGTCATTACGGCTACATAAGGCAGTCCTTGTGCAAAATAAAGTGTCGGTATCCATGCCCACGGTGATAGTTTCTTATTTTTCATAATGATTGTTTTAGTATCGTTTTTCAATAGCAGCTCCAATATAATAATGTAGCAGAATTGTGTCATAAGTATATCCCTGTTCACCCATTACTGCGGCACCAATCTGACAAAGGCCTACACCATGCCCCCAGCCCGCACCGGTGAGAATGAATTTGCCCGGGATAGTATCTTTTATATCTGTTTTATCAATGACAAATGCCGAACTGTACAGATGAGAAGGTGACAATGTCCTTCTGATTTCAAGTTCCTTACCAATGGTCATTGTTTTCTTTGTACCAATGATTTTAAGTTTTACGATCCGGGCAGACGTTCCGCGTTCTACAGGAATTAAGTCGATTATCTGTCCATAATCAATACCGGAACGTTTGAAGATAAGTGCCGCTAATTCCTCTTGCGTGTATTCTACTTTCCAGCGATAAAAATCAGTAGTTTCCTGATCGTAATTGTTTAGCACCTGGCTGAGTATTTTATTTTCTGTCGTATTACAGAAAGCTTCCGGAGAGCTTCGTATCCACTTTTCTGCTTCTGTTTCCATACGAAGATCGGGTAGGAAAGCCGTTGTTTTACTATCCCGTTGTTTGACGAGATAAGGATGTTTCACATCTTCCCAGCAATATTGGAACTCTTCGAATGCTCCTCCGCAGCATTTAGAGAAGCGGGCATCGCAAATTTGTCCGTTATAAGTCAGCACTTGTCCGCGGGTAGTATGAATGGCTTCCTTCACGATTTCGGTAGATGCACGGGTGATTCCTTGATAACGCTGGCAATGATCGTCGGCACACACATCAAAGTGAGTATGGTCTTCCTGATCGTACCACTTAATTAGTTGACAGTTGACAGTTGACAATTGACAGTTGGCTGCGCTATCATGCTGCATAGTAACTGTCAATTGTCCATTGTCCCCTGTCAATTGTCTACTGTCCATTGTCAATTGTCCCCTGTCAATTGTCAATTTATTAAGTAGCCAGCTGCGTGAAATCACTGCATGTGCTTTCAGTAATTCCAGAGAAGCGTTGGCGCTCATTTCCGAGGAGATGACACTGACTAAATAATCCTCTACGTTTACGCGGTTGATGCCGGTGAGGGTATTGTTTTCTATGATAATTTTCAGGGCTCCCTGGAAACGTTGGTTTTCTTTTCGTTCCCAGTGAAAATTGATACCGATGGTGACATCCTGCAATTCGAAAGAGTCTGTAGCCTCGTACAGAGGTTCAAACAGTAGTTCTTCATAATGATGGTTTCTCCAAAGGATTTTTCCATCATCGAAAAGAGCGGTTTGTTTCCCACTTACTTCTGCACCGTTCATGCGATAGGTATTCAACAGAGTGAATTCTATCTTTTGTCCGGACAGGATACCTACATGTACTTTAGGCTCTTTCATAACTGTTCTTTTATGCGTTGTCTTAATTTGTAAAATTCGTCTGTACTGAGGCAGACTTCTCCGAGGATTGCCGCAATATCCGTTGCCGTTAGTTTCTCAAAATCTTTTTCCAGTGGGGTGATGAATACTCCTCCCATATCTACGGATGCCGGACTGATAAGAATATTGGCATCTCCTTCGGCTGTGTAGCAGGAAGGACGGTGTTTGGAACGCGGGAAAATACAGACTACCCATTGTCCGCCTTCAACCCAGGTAAGCAGATTCATCATTGGCTCTTCCTCACCCGGTTTCTGTTCCATGGCGTTGTATACTACATTGAATAGGATGATGGCATCTTCCCGGTTGGTTGCTTCCAGGACCAATGTATTACGGGGGGCATCGTTCAGATAAGATAGTGTAGCCGTTTGGTAAGTCACAATTTTGCCGGCCTTCTTGTTTTTCCACTCTTGTTCAAGAGGGAGAAAACCTTTGTTTCCTGCCTGGAAGTGTACATGGTCGGGGGCGGATGCTCCGCATTTGGGACCGTTGTAGAAAACTACATAGTCCTGAGCATAAGTTGCTAAGTCCAGCATGTCGCCAAAGCGATTTTTAATACGTTGGTCTACATGCTCTAAAGCCGGTACAGTCAGATGTTTCGGAAAGATAGGAAACGGATTGACCAGTATTTGGTAATTCTCTTTGAACGGAAGCCCTCTTTGCACAGCCGGCAGATTGGCGGGACAAAGGAAGCATTTTCGTTCCTGTATAGACTTTGTATCCACTTTAGCTGCCGAAGAAACGATACGTGCAGGATTAAACTGTACTTTATAGTGCGTACCGTTCACATCCAGTTCTTTTACTTTGACCCGGCTTAGAGCTGTATAATTGTTTTTTGCCAGCTCCCATGAAGAGAGCTGGTCACTGAACAATTTTTCTATTTTTAATTTTGTATCCATCCCTATTATTACATTTGACGACGATTCATTGCTATACGGGCTTGTAATTCCCAGGTACGAATACGGTCTTTATACAAATTGTGCCCGTTCATTTTCACTACATCCAGTGCTGCATCCGAGTTGTCATCCCAACGGCGACACAGATAGACTACATCGTACACACGTCCTATCTGGTATTGGCGGGAGAAGTTCAATCCTAAGGCATAATCTTCCCCATAACTGGTGTTAGGAACTTTGATTTCGCGTAATACCGGGGTATAGAATGCGCGTGGAGCACCTAAACCGTTGATGCGTAAAGCATTGTTACGTCCGTTCTCGGGAGTCCATTCTTTATGGTCGATAATGCCCGGGGCGATCATATTCATATTGAAGTCCGTCATCATGTATGTACCTACCACCATTGCACAATTCTGTTCATAGAATGCCTGCACCATTGTTGTCAGGGTATTTTCATCTTTATACACATCGTCGCTGTCCAGTTGTACGGCAAACTTGCCACATTTCTCATGATGTACACCCAAATTCCAGCAACCGCCTATACCCAAATCATTCCGTTCGGGGACGATGTGGATGAGGTGCTCGTCGGAGGTAAATTCACGAATAGCATCTGTCGTTCCGTCGGTAGAGTGATTGTCGATGATGATGAGGTTGAATTTGAAATCTGTTTTTTGATTTAATACCGATCGTATGGCATCTTTAATCGTACGGATACGGTTGCGTACCGGGATAATGACAGAAGCTTCATATTCAAAATTACCGGCACTGAATTCGATTTTTTTGAATTCGGGAGCCAGATAGCCACCTATCTCTTTCAGATGTTCTGTGCAGGCTTGTTCCATCTCTATTTGTAGTCCCCGGTTTTTAGGGTCTACATAGTCGAATATTTTTTCACCACTTTTGCGGGTATCGTTTTCCACTTCGGAGTACAGGTATTCGTTAATGTGAACCAGTGCTTCTTTTTGTGACAATTTCAAGCGTAGATCATACAGTCCGGCAAACTGATAATCAGCTTTCATACGACTCACTGCTTCTTTCAATGCACTGGCTTTGTATAGTAACACCGAACCGAAGTTGAAATCATCACGGAGGCTTCCCGGCTGATAATCTATTACCGGTGCATTCTTTTGAACACCTTCCGCCACCTGATAATGATCGGCATACACCATACCTGCGTTGCTGTCTTCGGCAATATGGATCATACGTTCGAAGGCGAACATACCTGGTGACAGTGTTGTATATTTGGTATAAAGCAGGGTATAGTCCGCATCGGAGTGTGCAGCAACAGCGCGCATTGCTGCACTGGAGTTAAGTGCAGATACGGTTAATATGTCACAACCCGGAAGGGGAGTGGCTGTCGTTTCTGTTGTGAGCAGATAGATTTTCTTTATCAGATCGGAGCTTTGTAAGCTCAGAACTGTTTTTTCAGCTTGCGCTGCATTTGCAAAAGGGATAAAGCAATTGATTGTAGTTTTCATATCTTAGTTCTTTATTATTGTTTTTATTCTTTCCATTCCAATAATCCGGTTTCGCCTCCGGTTGCGGTGAATAACACCTGGTGGCGGTTGATAGGAACAACCGTACTGATAAGTGAGTTGCCTGTTTTATGCTTCCATAATATCTTGCCTGTCAGTGGTTCCAATGCAAAGATAAGTCCTCCTTTGGTGCTGCCAAACATCACTCCGTCTTTTTCTACTTGCATGGAAGGGGCATGCTCATAGCCAAAACCGACGTTGGAACTCCACAGTTGATCCGGTTTATCGCCTTTCGTTGAAAAACAGACAATGCTGTCATTCATTGTTTTACTGTATATCCGTTCTTTATCGGCAGATAGACCGATTGTTTCGCGTACGGTGGACTGGAAAGTACGCCATACGGTTTCTCCGGTTTCCAGATCAATGGCGGTCATGGCACGTTGAGGATCGGTAATGAAAACTTTGCCATTTGCTGCTACCGGCCATACTGCCGCAGGAGAGAAGTGCATGCGGGTCAGTCCGCCCGTCCATTTCCATAACTCTTTACCTTCTTTTTTACTCAAAGCATAGAGCGTATTGTCCCATGCACCAAAGATCACTTTGTCACCTTCAACGAGCGGACGGGTTTCTATATAGCCTTTTACGCCTGTATATGCCCATATGAGTTTCCCGGTCCTGATGTCAATGGCACGGAAGGTATGATCACTGGCACCTATGTAGGCTATTCCGTTGTCTATCGTTACAGCTCCCAACACCGGTTCTCCGGCTTCTATTTTCCAGAGTAATGTTCCGTCTTCGGCATTCAAACCATAAATATGTTTATCTGCAGAGCCAAATACAACGATACCATCGGCTGCGGCAGGAGTACCAACAATACGGTTGCCGGAGCGGAAACTCCAGAGCTTTTTCCCTTTTTTCAGGCTGTAGGCGGTTAAGATGCCCATGTCGTCACCAACGAAAACCTGTTCTTTCTCTATGGCCGGTGAGCAATAGATACCCACCCCCGTTTGTACGAGCCATTTTTCTTTTACCTGTGGATATTCTTTGTTGACAGAGAAATCGGGATATTTGTCTGTTGCTCCTTTCGCATTGTAGTATGGTTTTGTTAAGGAGAGTGCGCACCACTTTTTAGGTTGTTCACCAATTTTCTGTTCATAAACGAATACAGAATCGGGAGTTATCTCATAGACACTGTATCCGCCTACCGGATCTTTCCCCCGCAGATTGGAACGGTTGATAATTCCCGGAATACCGTCATAAGAGAAAAACTGATTTTTGTGATAATGCCCACCCATGAACGCACGGATGTTAAAGGGGCGCACTGCATCAGTTACGTCATACCAATTGTCCACATCTCCTTTTAACAGCGGATAGTGGGTAACCAGAAATACAGGCTTTTCTTTTCCTGCCTTTTTCAGTTCGTCTTTCAACCATGTAATGTCCTGAGGCACTACATGGCCGTCTGCCATGCGCATTAACGGGCCGGAGTTGAATCCTAAAAAGAGAAAGCCTTTGTGCTCAAATTTAAAACGCTCTCCGCCAAAGATATGTCCGAAGTCGGTCACACCGCTTTCACTCCATTTTGTTTCATGGTTTCCGGGAATGATGTAATATTTCACCTTTAGTTGCCCGAGAGCTGTTTTTACTTTTTTCATAGAGGCACGATCTCCTTCTTCGGTTATATCTCCGGTTACCAGTACAAAATCAATTCCTTGTGTCTTGTTCACCTGATTGATGGAGTTCTGGAGATCTTCAAAGGCTGTTCCCTTATTCGTGACATGAATATCTGTGAGAAGAGCGAAACGAAAATGCTCTCCTGCCTGCGCCTGAATTGTAGTGTACACTACAAATAGGAATGCGATACAGGTATATACTTTTCTGTTCATCTGAGTGTGTTTTTTGTTTTGGATTAAAATAATTTGTTATTTGCTCTTTTTTATGAGCAGGCAGAGTCCGATAAAAGTAAATAGTGCATTGAATATTAGCAATTCATAGCTGAACTGATACCCGTTGAACCATCTTTCTGAGTTTTTCTGTAATATGAAGCATAGGATGGGGGAGGCAATGGCTACCCAGGGAATATACTTGTCGCGAACCTGCTTTTTGGTGAAAATGCCAAAGGCGAAAAGTCCCAGGATGGGGCCGTAAGTATAGCTGGCAAGAATATAAACGGCATCAATCACGCTTGTGTTATTCAACAGATTGAATACAAAGATAACAACCCCCATCGTTATTGCCATACCGATGTGCACACGTTTACGTATCTTTACCAGTTCATTTTCCGCTTTATTTTTAGCGCCTAATATATCTACTGTAAATGAGGTAGTCAGGGCGGTCAGTGCCGAACCGGCTGCAGAATAGGCTGCTGAAATCAGACCGATGATAAACAGAACTCCTACGATGGCAGGAAAATAGTCACCGGTAGCTATCATCGGGAATAACTCATCACTCTTCTCCGGATTTTCAATGCCTTGCCGGGCTGTGAATATATAGAGCAATACTCCCAACATAAGGAATAGTAAGATGACGAAGAATTGAGAGATACCACTGGTGATCATGTTTTTTTGTGAATCTTTGAAATTCTTGCAGCTTAGGTTTCGCTGCATCATGTCCTGATCCAGTCCTGTCATGGCAATCATGGTGAATACTCCTGCCAAAAATTGCTTGAAGAAATAACGTTTGTCGTTCACGTCATCAAAGAAAAACATGCGTGAGAAGTCATTTTCGGATATAGTAGCAATCATACTTCCGAAACCCAGGTTAAGATCGGAAGCAATGTAATATATACATAGTACTACAGATACCACCAGACAAAATGTTTTTAATGAATCTGTCCATATTAATGACTTTACTCCTCCACGGAAAGTATAGAGCCAAACAAGAGCTACGGTGATAATCACGTTCAGTATGAACGGGAGGTGGAAAGGCTCAAAAACAAGTAGCTGTAGTGTGAGGCAAACAAGGAATAATCTTACGGCTGCTCCCAGCATTTTTGAAATAAAAAAGAACCATGCACCTGTCTTATAAGAAGAAATTCCAAATCGGTTTTCAAGATACTCATAGATGGATACTAAATTCATCCGGTAGAAAAGCGGTATCAAAACAAAGGCTATAATAATTTGTCCTGCAACAAAACCAAGTACCATCTGTAAATAAGAGAATCCGCTTGCAGCAACCATACCCGGTACCGACACAAATGTAACTCCTGATATACTCGAACCAATCATGGCAAATGCTACTACATACCAGGTTGATTTACGATTCCCTACAAAGAAACCTTCATTATCGGCTTTTCTGCCTGCAATGTATGAGATTGTGAACAGGATAACGAAATAGGCTGCAATAGTAATTAAGATGGCAATTGGACTCATGGGGCAATTTACATTTTTATAGTTTAACAATTTAAGATAAAAAACAGAGAGAAACGGCTATTCTTCATATAAAAGGTAAGGTCTGCGTTGTACTTTAAACTTTTCTACGTCCTCTTTCCACATTGCTTTAATCTCATCGGCATCTTTTCCTTGTTCGATCATTTTGCGGACATAATCCGTACCTATCAGTCGTTCAAAGAATGGGCGGAAAAAGTAATCATCCATATTCAGGTTTCGGTAAGCGTCAATAAGGTAGCTCAAATCTACTCCTTTTTTTCTTATTTCTTCCTCACTTAACTCACTTAAATTCACACCGTGGCAAAGCCTGCCAAGTTGGGGAGGGTTTTTGGCTCCTGATGTGCTTTGTGGCGTAAAGCTATAACTGTATCCTGTCATATTGGGGTGACCGTATACCTGAAAAGGCAATTGTGTGCCTCTTCCTAAGCTGACGGGAGTTGCTTCAAAATAGCAAATAGACGGGTAGAGGTATACTGCTTTCATATTGGGTAGGTTAGGAGAGGGAGGGATAGGCAGCTGATACATTCTCTGGTGGGTATAGTTTTTGCATTTTATTACTGTAATGTCACAGATACGGGAAGCCGGCAACCAGCGTTCACCATTAACCATGAGTGCTAATTCTCCCAAAGTCATCCCATGTACTACCGGGATAGGAAGCCAGCCAACTCCCGATTTATATTTCATATCTAAAATAGGGCCGTCTACATAATGCCCGTTTGGATTGGGACGGTCCAGAATCAGCATTTTACGGTTATACTCCGCGCAGGCATCCATCAGGCGTACCATAGAGGCATAATACGTATAAAATCGTAAACCTACGTCTTGTATATCGACTATCAGCAAATCGAATTTGCGCATGGAATCCTCACTGGGTTTACCCAATTGGCCATCATATAACGATAGAATAGGTACCCCTGTTTTTTGATCTACCGAACTTGAAACATGCTCTCCTGCATCTGCATTACCACGGAAGCCGTGCTCCGGAGAGAAAATTGCAACTACATTAATCTTATTCTCTAATAATACATCCAGCAGGTGCTTATTTCCCACCATACCGGTGTGATTTGAAAAAACAGCAATTCTCTTATTCTTTAATATAGGTAAATAGTCATTCGTTTGTTCTGCACCTACAATCACCCGGCTTTGTTTTGCCTGGCAGTGGAGAGTGATGAACGCTAAAATGACTATAAATAGAATCTTTTTCATAATATATTATATAAGGGAGAGTTCTTTATCTGCAAAGATAATATATGTTTTAATATTAGAAACATATATTTTTATATTTTTGTAATTATAATCAATAATTTGCAAATTGACAATCTTGCGTTTTAAAGCATATTTTAGTAGAATGTAAATATATTTATTGGATGGGGTAATGGAATGAGAAGGTTGTATTTTATCTCTGTACTTTGTTGAATATAGGACGATTACAAGAATGTACACTTTTGTATGATAAGAGTGTGCATTATTATATTGCGAAAGTGTACATTCTTGCGTGTATAAAGTGTACACTTTTGTTTTAGAGGAATCAGTTTAAAATAAATGCTTGTTATAGTAGATGATAATTTGTTACAATGAAATGAATCCTCTTCTTGGGTGTTTATGGAAAAATGTAATGTCTTATAAATTTTCGGACTGTTTGTCGTAGAGAAAACGTTCGAAACTCTACGAGGAATTGAGTGTTTCTCGTAGAGTTTTGAGTCGTTCCTCGTATACTCTATTAAAACCAAATGTTTCCGCAGAATATTGCTTTAATAAATGTTAACTACGAAAGATATGTCCTTTCTTCACTATGTTTTCTTTTTCATTACAATTAATGACTGACTCTACTTTCGTAACTATACCAATTGTTATATCTTATGGATGTTTCATTTATTTCTCGGTGATAAATGCCCCGTTTCTCGTAGAGAATCGAAGCGTTTGTCGTAGAGAAACGAGTCGATTCTCTACGAGAAAATAATCTCTCATATAATGTATTAATTATCAATGTATTATAAAACCGTCTACTTGTTTTGAATATTTACTACCTAAACGGTCCATTTGTTCCTTTTTCAGCATTTATGTGTATCTGAAATCACAACACATCTCGGGTCTCTTTGTATATAATCCCTGTCATAGGTCTGTTGCTTTTGAATCAGACTGTAAATCAGCCGCAATAACTTATTGGCAATGTTATTCATCGCTACGAAAAAGTGCTTCTTTTCCACTTTATGCTTTTTTAGGAAGTATAATCTTATTTCTTTATTATGCTCCTTTGCCGAACGTGCACATAAGAAAAGCAGTGTTTTCAATTGTTTGTCACCCATTGGCGATATTTTATGTCCACATTTCATCTTTCCCGATTCTTTTGGATAAGGAGCGATACCTGCGTAAGCAGCACATTTTTTAGCCGTGTCTAATTTTCTAAAATTCTCTGTCTTTATTATCAGCTCACAACTGGTCACAGGTCCTACACCGACAATGGAGGTAAGAATCTGATAATTCCTGCTGAATTCGGAAGAGTTTTGTATGAGGGCTTCTATCTCATGGTCAAGCCCGGATATTTGGGTATTTAACTCCGCAAGAACAGCTCTCCGTGCATGGTCGGCCGCCAGGGAAACAGAAGATTTACAATTATCACCTATGTTTAAAGTGTCCAGGCGCTTACGAGATTCCACCAGCAGAGAGCGTGTACGATACAATTCCTGAAGTTCAGACATCTCTTCCCCAGGATAGAAACAAGGTCTGAGAAGGTCATAAAAACGTTCGGCATATTCACGGATACGACAGGCATCCAGAGGATCGGATTTACCACGCTGAAGCCCCAGACTATGCTTTATCTGATAACCCGGAACAAAACACAGGCATGTCCGGTTTAAAGTACACAGACGAAGCAGTAGGTCCCCATAAACGCCTGTATGTTCCGCACAAAGAACGGCAGAGGAAGGCAAGGAGAGAAGAAACTTGCTGATCCCATGAACCGTGTTCTTTACACCGGATAAATGACGGACACTGCCCGATTCACTCAAAAAACTAACGTCAAAGCTTGACATTCCCAAATCAATTCCATAAATTTGTACCATAACATTTTTATTTAGTGAAGGTCTCCGATATTGAACGGCTACTACCATGATAATGGGATCCAACTCCCGAAATACTCTCTGGCTTAGGTTCAATAAATATGTCGTGCTTAATACGAGGAATAATCTAAAAGATTAATAGAGGAAGTAAGCTAACGCGACATATGGAGGCTTTCTTGTTTACGAGACAATATTAAGAAATTTATTCTTATTAACGTTCATAAAGAACTATGTTTTCCATGGCAAAGATAATGGTAGAGGAAAAAATGCAATATTTAACTATTTGATAATCAATGGATTGTTCTTTGTTGTTTTTGTTGTTATATTTCTTTGTCTTTCATTTCCTCTTTTAGCCTTTTATGTGTTTTTCTGTTTTGAAAAATAATTATAAATATTTGCCTCGAATTTTATATGCCATTTATCTGAATAAATAAAAAGTGGTTTAAAGATATATTTATTAGGGTAAAATCGGAATGAATATAATAGATGAAGATTGATTGTGAATATAATTATTATTTTAATATGATAAAAGGTACATTATTAAAACACAGATTAACGTTAATTTACGCAAAGATTAAATTGAATTTGCGCTAATTTACGTAAATCTGTGTTTCTGTAGTTATAAATTGATAACTTTATCCAGCTTTTGACGTATCTTTGTTGTAAAGAGTACTATTCTTCGTTTTTTGGAAACTCAATTAAAGCAAAACCAGCTTTAGGACCGGCTGTTAAGATAACAAGCTTGCTTTCTACGGTAGCCCATGCGGTGATACCTGCACAAGCTGCTTGAGTGGCTTCGCCTAACTTATAGGTGTAGATCGGGTCAGGATGTTTCTCATTATAAGCGTTGAAAGCGGGTACCGTACTGAATCCTTCTGAGATATCGTAAATATATAACATTGGGAAAGACCAGGAACTTTGTTGACGACCGGAGGTGAACATTAAGTAACGTCCGTTGTTGTAATTCACAATGTGAGCATCGGTTCCATGTCCTGCATCTCCTATCTTATCAATAGAAGCCAGTAGTCCGCCATCTTTATCGCGTAGCTGAATAGGGGTTATTGTAGTACTTGTGAATAAGTAAGCTTCTTCATTATCTACTTTATTGTAACAAGCATAATAGGTTGCACTGGCAATGTCTGAAATGAATTTTGCTTCACTTACAGTTTGGAAATTTGTTATTGTAAACCGTAAAACTCCTGCTCCTGTATGATTTATAAAATAGACATAACCATTACCGTTTTCATCTAAATCCAGTGACATGTTATCACCAAAACGTCCTGTAGCTTTAATGGATTCGTCAACTACACCGTTAAAGTCCAAAATAAGTTCGGGGATTGAAGAGGCATCGGCATAATGATAAAGTTTCAGTTTTCCGGCATCGGTATCTGCCAGACCGGTTGTGAGATTACAGATATAAATATGTCCCTGAGCCAAGCGTCCTGATGAAATGACATAAGTTCCGCCAGCCATACCGTCTGTACTTAGTGCAATAGGTGCAACTACTCCATCCGACAGGATATCACTTGCTTTGAGTAATTTAGGGTTAACTCCTCCGGACCGGGAAACAATAAACACATATTCTCCATCGAAATCGGCACTTCGGGTATCTTCTGCCACAAAATCCGGCCAGACAGTAGAATTAGTGGTAAAGTCGTGAATGACAGGTGCAGAGAAGTTAATACCCGGCAATAATTTACTGAAACTAATTTCGTAAGTATCGGTCATTCCCAGGAAGTTTAATTCTATAGTACCTGGGTTATCTCTTCTGATGACATTACCGTCTGCCGTAGTCAGTGTATAAGACGTACGTGTAGGTACGAGCAGAATATTTTTCAGGGTAACCTGTTCTTCGTTCGGTGTATTGAGGTAAATCATCTTGTCTGCCGGGTCAATCAGTCCGCTGATTACACTTCCTGTTGATGTTTCCACTTCAATTTTGCTTACCAATGGTGCGGACGCGGGGTCGGATAGGTTGATTACCACATTGTAATTGGCCACGTTTTCACCACTGGTGAGGGTAATATTACCTTTTAATATTTTTTCATTGGGAGCTTCCGGCTTGTAAAAATTGTAAGAATCTGCATCAAAATGAGCTCCCAACGAAATTTTCCCACCGAACTTAATGCGTTGAACATCGGTTTCGGCTGCTACATTATTAAATGTAAGAGTACGGGTTGCGTCGTCGTAAGCAGCGTTATAACGGATACCTCCGGATAACCCGCCATTGGCGATATACAGGTTGTAAATTAATGTCTCTCCGGAAGGATTTTCTACAATCGAGTCGTCATCCTTGCATGCTGTTATGGCCAATGCCGGCAATAGCAGTAATAATATATATTTTATTCCTTTCATATGTATATTTAATTTTCAGATTGCCATTCTTTTGTTTGAGAAAGCGTGTAACCATAGCTTTTATACAAACTGATTTGATTATTAGGAACCGGTTTTATATAATTTTTCGGTTGCGGTAAGTCGCGCGCTGTTCCCGTATTTCGCAATATATATCCTTCGGACAACGTTGCATCTTGCCCGGCATCAGGGCTGATAATCCCCGTAAGAACGATACCGTCTTTTACGGCGGAGGGAAAATCGTCCAATACAATGTAGGCGCCATAACGGTAGTCGGGGTTGTGTTGATTGCACAAGTAATCAAGTTTTTTCCAACGTTTTAAGTCCGCTGAGCGTAGCCCATTTTCATAGCAAAGTTCTACGCGGCGTTCGCGGCGAATTTCCCACAACATAGGCGATACATCGTTGGTCGGTTCCCATTTTGTACGTACCGGGTCATCGTAAATCACGCCGTTAATAGCAGGCTCACCACCGATTTCTTCCAGGTTGGGCATATTTACACGGGCGCGTAACTTGTTGATGGTCGAATTCAATACCTCTTGATTGAAGATGTCTTTTCCGGTAATTGCTTCCAACTCGTAACAAATCTCAGCATAGTTTAGGAGTACTTCACCTAAACGAAGGCAGGGGGCGTCGGTAATGTTTTGTCCACGGTTTTTGAGATTGGGATTACTGCTTTCCCATTCGTCATCTGTGAATTTTCTCAAAGAATAGCCCGAACGCGAATAGCTGTAAGGAGCATTATTTCCACCGACAGGATAATATTTGGGGCGAAAATTGTACGACAAGCGTGGGTCGCGATTAGTAAAGAAATCGGTAGCGGTGGGAGCGAACCAGTATTCATTGTTGTAAAAGACAGGGAATCCGTCACTACGTAAGAAACTTTCGAGCAGTGATTTGCTTGCACCATTCTGCTCTATGTCATAACATTGGTTTACCATGTAGTGCTTCACGGTTTTATCGGAATACTCACGGTACATGATTATTTCCGGATTATCGGATAAGTCATCGGAGGTGAATAGCGATTTATAGTTAGGAGCCAATTGATAGGGGCCTGCCATAACTATTTCAGAAGCAGTTTTGGCAAGCTCAAGGCATTTTTCAGCCATTTCAATATCCTGAAGGTAGTACTTCTGGAATGTACCTTCGCGTAACATAACCCTGGAAACAAGCGCCGCCACCACATATCGGTTGATTTGTAACTTACCGTCGTTCACCCGTACTGTATTATTCAATGCAAATTTGAAATCTTCTATGTTTTTTTCTACTACAAAGTTGCGTGGATCGCGGTCTTTATATAGGTAATCCATATCTTCTTTCTCGTCGCTTTGCTGTAACACTCTGTCGAACCATGGCACATCACCGTACTGAAAAGTTAAGCTACTGTAGAAATAACCTCTTAAAAAATGACCGATACCTAACCAATGATTAATAGTTGCTTCCGGTTCATTCAGACGGGGAGCACTGGCTATTACGTAATTGGCTTTCCGGACATTGGTAAATCCCCAACCACCATCTGTTTCGGGTATGATATTCGGTGCATATGGATTCTGTATAGGAGCCGATATGGCATCGTCGCCTACATCTTCCAACCAACTGGGGTTTTGAGCTGTCCCAAATCCTCCAAACAACGTTGGATAAACACTGTATAAAAAGAGCCGTGCCTGGGTTTCGGTTTGCCAAAATTCCTCATCGGTAAATTTGTCAACAGGCGGACGATCGAGGAAATCATTACAAGAAACGAATAATGCACATCCTAATAGCAATAATAATTTATATGTTTTCATATACTGTAATATTTTTAATTGGTGATATATTAGAACGATACTTGAAGTCCGAATGACCATGTCCTTACGTATGGGTAGATACGACCGAATCCTTGTGTGCCACCGTCTCCGGAAGAGGTATTGGTTTCGGGATCAAGAGGAATATCGCCCAGTTTGTCGATAGTGAATAGGTTTTCACCGCTGACATATACGCGTACTTTGTTTAGAAAAGCTTTTCGGATTAGATTTGTCGGTAACGAATATCCGAGGGTTAAACTCTTCAGACGACAATATGACATGTTAAGCAGATATTTGGTCTGAGGCATGTAGTTACCTCCGCTTTCCGCATAACGGGACGGTTGATTCATTTTAGACAAACGTGCATAAAAAGCATCCGGGTTTTCGGGTGTCCAGTAATCTGTTTGATGTGCGTAATACACTCCGTCTCCGAATTGGTAGCCCGGAATGATTAAATTACCGCTTGCCCAAATTTGACGGCTTCCTACTCCCTGGAAAAATATATCCAAATCGAAACCTTTGTAATCTAACCCGATACGTCCGCTGTATTCGTAGCGTGGAGTAGAGTTACCAATTACTTTCAGGTCACCATGATTATCAGCCGTAAAATCACCGCGATCAATCACTCCATTGCCATCCAGATCCTTATATTTGATATCACCTGGTAAATAACTTGCAATACCGCTTGTTCCGCTATATTCTAAAAAACGGCTTTGATCAGGAATATCGGCTTTTAAGGTTCCGTCCGGATTGAAATCGTCTGCGGTAAAGAAACGGTCGGTTTCAAATCCCCAGATTTCGCCAAGTACCCGACCTTCATAGTTGCTGCCATTAAGTGATTTAGTTCTGTTCGGATGTTTGGTTATTACAGTGCGGGCATCTGAAATATTGGCATTAACGCGTAGCTTTAATTGATTTGCGAATGTGTGGTTGAAGTCCAACGCTAATTCCCAACCTTTGGTAGTCAGTTCGCCAATATTTTTATAAGGAGCCGAAGCACCGAAAGCGGAAGGCATCTCGTTTCCTTGTACTACCATTCCATCGTTTACGCGTTTGTAAACATCGAACGAAGCACCGAGTTGACCGTTTAAGAAGCGCAAATCAATACCTAAATCGCTTGTTACGATATTTTCCCATGTAAAACCCTTTGCCAAAGTTTGCGGAAGTCCGAAAGTGGTCATATTGACGTTATTGATACTCCAACCAGACGAAACCGATGACAATATTGCCCTGAAGCGGTCGGCACCGATATTAGGATTGCCTATACTACCGACAGAGGCACGTAGTTTTGCAAAACTTAATACAGGCTGCAAAGAATGCATGAATGATTCTTCGCTGAGAATCCATCCAATCGAGCCGGAAGGGAAAAATCCCCATAACTGGTCGAGAGGGAAATTAGATGAGCCGTCATAACGTCCATTCAGTTCTAAGAGATAACGGTCTTTCAACGAGTAATTAATACGTGCAAAGAAACCTACGGAAGCCCAGTCACTTTGTGAACCATAAACAAATCGTGTACCTTCATTATTAGAAGTTGTTGAAATGGTGTGCTTGCTCGGATCTAACAATTCACGAGCTTCACCATTTAAATAGTTATAATCCTCATATTCGAGATTAAAACCGGCAAAAGCGCTTAGGTTGTGTTTACCGGCGAATTCTTTACTATATCGTAAAACTGCATTAGCAGTATGATGATTAGTTAAATAGTTGTACTGATCGTATTTGTCGTAAGATGATGCAGTATAGGTTGTCAGATTGTTAATGTCACCTGACCAAAAATCAATGGCCGTTACCTTACCTCCACGCAGTTGCCGGAGACGGCTATTGGTTATGTACGAATAATCAGCTTCCAATGATAAACCTTTTGTAATCTTTAATGTAGCTCCCAATGTAAAGCGCATATTGTTTGTAGCATCACTATTTTTATTGGCTTGTGCTGTTTCGGTAAGAGCACTGCGGAACGGTTGTCCGTTATATGTTCCGTACGGATATATCACCGGCCAACGGTATATGTAATATAAGGGGTCGTAAGTTGAGCTCGAATAAGTGAATGGAGTCTCCAGTACAGTACGCGAGAACATTAGTTGTGAACGTACTTTCAACCATTTAGCAATTTCTGTTTCGGTCTTGAAGGTAACGTTATAGCGGTCGTATTGGTCATTATTCACTTTCAAAACACCTTCGTTACCCATATAACCTAAAGACAGGTGGTAACTGGTTTTACCAGACTTACCGGTCACCGATAAATTATGATTTTGAATAAAACCATTTTGGATGTACATATCGAATGGATCCCATGAACGATAAAAACGAAGTCCTTTGTCGGTAATTTCAAAATCGCGTCCGGCCAGCATCTCGGGGCTAAGATTCATACCGCCAAAATTACGTTCCCATTCCTTCATCCGCTCAATAGCATCGTTATCCCATTTCATTCCGGCATCACCTACAAATTCCGAGTCGTTGGGGTTATTACGTCTCCATGCTTCTAATGCCATGGCAGCCGACTCGTAAGACTTGGCCATCTTAGGTAAACCGATGGGAGAGGTCCATGCAAAGTTGTTGGAGTAAGTAGCTGTAAATTTATCACTATTCTGTCCTGATTTGGTTGTAATCAGTACCACGCCGAAGGCAGCCCGTGAACCATAAATGGAGGATGAAGCGGCATCTTTCAGTATCGAGATATTCTCAATATCGTCAGGATTGACCATGTTCAAATCGGTTACTTCAACGCCATCGACCAAAATAAGCGGTTGTGAAGCACCGCTGTCTTCGTTCAATAGAGTACCCTGATCACCGCGAATACGGATTTTGGGTGTTGTTCCGATACGTCCCGAAGTAGTGGTGACAGTTAGGCCCGGGGTTGAACCCTGTAAACCACGGCCTACATCTGTCAGTGAGCGACTTTCCAACTGTTTGGCTATATCCACTGTACCTACTGCACCGGTCAAATTAGCTCGGCGTTGGGTGGCATAACCTACCACAACTACTTCGTCAATCACTTTGGAATCTTCTCTCATTTTGACATTAATGATACTACGAGAACCTACTGTTTCTTGTACGGATACATAACCTATATAGGAGAATTGTAGAACAGATGTAGTCGATGGTACGGTAATCTTATATCTGCCGTCAATATCAGTAACAGAGCCGATAGGAGCACCTGCCACTTTGACCGATACACCGATTAACGATTCGCCATTACTGTCAGTGACAGTACCTGTTACACTTTTCCCTTTCTCTTGTGCAATTGCGTATACCGATACCATTATCAGACAGGCAAACAAGAATATTCTGTTCCGCATATGCCTGGCGTAATCGATATATTGCATGTTTAATTTCATATTATCCATAGGACTTTTGTTTTGTAAATTTGTTAATTACTTGTTTATAATTTTATCTACTTTTGTGGTACCGTCGGTGTACGTTGTTTTTTTCAATAATAGGCCTTGGGCATCAGCTGGGACGGTAATACCTGCCGGCGTATTGTATGAAACGGATTCCACAACTTTGTCGTTAGTCGCGGTGTGGACGCCCACTGCTGTGTTGATTATCTCCAGTACGGAAGTAGAAGGGGCGGGGGTCGTAAATGAGTTTTCTGTCTTGGGAAGCGCCCATACACCTAATGCATTATTATCACCGGTTGCATATACATTACCGGCAACGTCAAATACAACTGTATAGCAGGTACTTGTAAAAGGAGTATTAATAACGTATTTAGATGATAAGGCAGGGGTGTTATTATCGTCCCAAGTGACATCAAAAATATGTATTTGCCCCTGTGTGTTTCTTTCATCGATAGTGCCTGCGGTAGCTACTAAACTTTGATCTGTATTTAAGCCTACTACACCTCGGGTGTTGCTTCCTAATGCTCCCATAGAGCTATAATCTGCCACGCCTGAAGAATTCATATGGATTAATCCGGGATTAACTCCGCTTACAGGGTCGGTAGCCCTGTGCTGTGCAACCCACCAGCCTCCTTTGTCATCTGGAAAAATCATACCATTTCCATTGGCTATGCTGCCGGGATATGTAAGGGGAGTCGGGGCATCGACCCAAGGAGAATCCAGATTTCCGATTTCGTATAAATTGATTTTTTGCGGAAGATCTTCGTCATAGGTATAAAGTTTGGTATCTGCTCCTGTTCCTGTTATATAGCAATGTGAAACCGAACCGTGAATAAATACTTCACCTTCCTTTGCATTTCCACCGGTAATTGTTCCTCCAAATACGGAAACCGCGTCTGTAGTGGGAGTTGCAGGATTCCAGATGTGTACACCACTGGTTTCGTTATCGCTCCAATCGGTAATGTAAATTCTGTCATCGGGTGCTACAGTTAACCGTAACGGACTTGCAGGACTATCTGAAAAGTTTCTGGACCAAGCATTTTCTCCTTGCCCTGTGATATCAGCGAAAGCTGCATCAAAAACATATATACCTCCGTCGGTTGTTTTATTTTTAGAATCAGTAACATAGATGTGACCGAAATAGGGACTATCGAAATTATTGTTGATAGCCAACCCTCGAGGTGTTGTAAGAGTTTCGGTAGTATTGCCGATGAGAATCGGTTCGCTACTTGTTTCAGTTCCGGTTGCTTTTAATTTCCATGTGTAATTTCCTGTGGGGACTGTACTCAAATCGACAGAGATATTTGTATGGTTCCCCTTTGTTAATGCTTCGGATTCAGTAATCTGAATCTCGTGAGGGGGGGCCGTCTCTTTCTGAAGAATAATTGTTAATGACGTAGCCGGAGCATTTAGTGTATAGGAAATTTTCACTTCCTGATTCGTGTTATCAACTGCATTTGCACTCAGTCCGGAGGCATAAATGTTGGGCTCTTGTGCATGTAATGCTGTTATTGCCAGAGACATGGCAGTTACAATAGTAAGAAATCGTCTCATAGTAGTTAAATTTTGGATGAATAATAAATATGTATGATAATCTTATAGTTAATACAAATACAGAAGAGCAGTTCTGCCGTTTTTGGGGTAATCATAAAGATTACCCCAAAAATGTATTACTGTTTTAGAATACGTTTATTGGTAATACCTTCGGAGGTTTTAACCAGTAAGGCGTAGATACCTGAATTCAGAGTTTGTACATTGACCTTGGTTTGTGCAGCATTTATTATGCCGCTTCTTACCGGTATACCTTTGGTGTCATAAAGTACATAGCTTTCTGCATTGATACCTGCTGTTGCATTGATGATAATTTCGTCTTTTACTGGATTCGATATGTAAATACAATCACTTAAATTTGCTTTGTAATGAGGTGTTATGCCTGTACTCTGTTTTACAGAAGCATGTGTAGTATACGTATTATCGGATTTAGGAAGAGAATATACCATCAGGCGTTCATTATAGTTAGAAATCAGATAGAGATTACCCGCTGCATCGAAAGCCATATTCTGCAAATAGTCGGTCGCTTCTCCCCAGTCAATACTGCATTTAGCGGTGAGAGTCGGTTTGTTACTTGCATCGTAAACCACATTGAAAACTTCTACTTTACCGGCTTTTGTACCTATTGCCAGTGCAGAACCATCTGCGTTCACTGCCATGGCTCCCTGGTATGAACTTGGAAGTGATGAACTGCAATTGTAATCTAGTTTGCCATTGGTGGCGTGTATCAAAGCCGGAACACTGGCTCCGCCTGTACCTGCACGGTATTGACACATCCACCATCCGCCGTGGGTGTCCGAAGCAATTTGGCCATATGAATTCTGAAGGAGATTACCATTTTGCATGTCATCATAAATAGTAGCACTGGGGGCTGATACCCAGGGTAATACGGCTGTACCAATATCATAACGATAAATGCCTCCTGCTACCGGAGAAGCCGGACGGTTGTAAGTAAACAACTTCGTTTCAGTACCACTTCCTATGATTTTTATATCTTCTATTGGATCGTGAATAAAAGTTCCGTCTACTGTTACCTGACCGTTGGAAGTATTAAGCGTTCCGCCAAATAATGGAGAAAAATCTGATGCAGGATGGGCCGCATCCATTATGTAAATTCCTGAGTTACCAAATGAACTGTCGGAGATATAAACTTTACCGGAGGCATCTGTTGTAATTCCTCTTGGAGCATATTGGTAACTGGCATTTACGTTGGCTCCCCATGCTATATTGCCGGTATAACTTTTGGCTCCCTGATTGGTGACGTCTGATAAAGCTGCATCCAAAATATAAATACCTTTTTGCGTTGTCCGGGGATTCACTGGTGTTCCTTCCGAGATGAGGCCACCGGCAGATTCTGATACGTATACCCGGCCGAAGAATGGGCTTTCAGGATTGTTGTCTACGGCAACACCACGCCCCGAATAGAACTGGAATATAGGAGAGTCGTCGCTTATTTTAACTGGGTATGCTACAGGACGTGAACTTGCTGTAACACTCCACGTATCATAATTGGTTGTTCCGAACGGATTGGTTATGACTTGTGCTCCTTTGTTTAGTGCCCCTGCATTGTAACTGGTTAGGGTTTCACCTTCCTTGTAGACTGTAATGAATACCGATGAAGCGTCTTCGTTCAATGTAAATTTAAACTCATTTGCTGGACTAATTGAGAGCTCGGAAGCGTAGATATTAGCTACCGGCTGGATTTCGGTTTTGTAAATGGCGGCACCTTGTCCCTGTGCCCAAATTCCGATTTTGATATCATAATTGTTTACTACAATAGATGATGCCAAATAACCGGCACGGGTTGTACCTAAACCTGCTTCGGGATATTTATCTGAAATTCTAACGGCGTTACTCAACCCATTAGTAACATCAAAGAGTGCTATACCTGCTTTTGTTGCATCGGCATTGCAAACTGGTGTAGCCATAAATAGATGTCCGGCATAACGGGCAAACGTGTTTCCGTAGGCAGCTACCGGTACCTCGGTAACAGTTAATTCACCTTTTTTCAACAAGGCAGCACCATCGACGGCCGACCAGTCGAATTTATATTCGGTAGTATGCATCACATCACTGTCGACAATGATATGGTCGTAACCGGAAGGAGATATGGTAAACTTAACATGTTCTCCCCATATAGAAACCGGATAATTAGTATCGGCACCCATATATTTATCAGTAACGCTTTTGGTTTCATTTTTGTAATTTAAACCGACAATGCGATAGTTTGCACCGGACTTAACCGTGTAATAGATATATAAGTTTGAAATGGCACCGGCTACGGTGAAAGTTTCTCCTATTTCGGCATTTGTTGTATTGGCTTGTTTTTGGGTAGTGAATAAAACTGTCGGGGCAGCATCGTCGTTTTCCCATTTGTATACTTTAAACATTGTGGTAGCGGAAGCATCTGTTATTTTGTTGCAAGCCAGTAAAACATCATCGGCACTGAAAGCAATGTCACTAAGAATGGAACTTCCACCTGTGATGCCGGTTAATTCTAATTCTTTGATAATTTCTTGTGTTTCGGCATTTATTACTATAATTTTAGGATCGGTGGTCAAAACATACAGTTTTCCATTGCGTTGAAGTATTCGTCTGATTGATGAACTGTTCAGCCATGCAGGATTTTCGATATTACCGTCCGTAATAAAATCATATTGGCTTAATGCTGTTGCACCATCGCCCTGTTCGGGTGCAGGATAATCAGGAACAATGATATTGATGTTTTTCAAAAAGGCTTTTGAGTATGTAATTTCGGATGCGGTAACTGTAACATCTACTGTCTTACTTTCGTAATTTTCCAATGAAAACGATAATTTATAATTACCGGGTTTCAGGTCATAAAAGGCATAAATACCGTTGTACCAGTTGTCAGTGATATAAGTTTGTAATACTTGTGAACCGTCTGCATTGAGCAGTTTTACGGTTGCTTCATTGAGTGGTAACCATTGGTCATCACTACCGGGCCTGTAGGTAAATTTCGGCTGATTAAGAATATCTACCAATTCATTTTCGCTTTTCACGAAACCTGCAATTGTGCCTGTTGTCGGCATATCGCGTTTAAAATAGTTATGAAAGTGCTGAAAGAAACGTATAGCTTCGAGTCTGCAGAAGTCGTTGTTCATTAAGCGATGGGTTTCTGGTGGGTAATCATGGAATGAACCTTCAGAAAGGAATCCCGGTACAGTTAACGGGCGTAGAACTCCTAAACCGAGATTATCGCCATAAAATGTAAAATCACCACGCAGCATCGGAGTGGGGCTTGTCCAAACGGTCAAAGGATTGTTAATCTGAGAAAGGCCTGATGATTGTACCATTGGTAAACTTTGTGCTATAGTTGGCTGATCATTGTATCCATGATACAATAATAGAAGATAGTTGGTCGTTGTATTCAGGGCATTGCTATGGATTGATAAAAAATGATCCACATTATTGGCATTAGCTTCTTCAGCAATTTCTGATAAGTCACGGTCGCCACCGCCGACAAATTGCTCACCGTCACGGATACCGCTTGTGTTATCTGTACGCGAGATAATGACAGTAGCACCTGCTGCTTCAAGCAACTCTTTCAATGCTAATCCTTTTACCAGATTAGATTTGGATTCCCAATAGCCATCAGGAGAGGTCCATACTTCGGGAACAGGAATGGTCCAGATGCTCCGGTCGTTACTATCGTATCCACCATGTCCTGGGTTGATATAAATTTTGACACCAGTCAAATCAATTGCTTGAGCGGTAAAAATCGTCAAAATAGAAACTATGAGTAATGCTAGTCGTTTCATAATTGAGTTATTTTAATTCAATGTTCATAATGTAAATTTGACCTTTTTCTGAGTTGAATGCAATTTGTTTACTATCGGCTGAGGCTGCCGGATACATAGCTATTTTTGCAAAAGGTGTAGTAAGTGTCTGGCGGATTTTACCATCAATGGTTGTTGCTGTGATTTCTGAAGTAATAACTTGATCACCGTCATCTTTGTCGTTCATTCCGATAATCCATTCATTATTTAACCAACTGGGAGCATTTAGTTTTTTCAATGAAACAACATTTTTTCCATTAATGTCACAAACAAAAGTACCATAAGCAGCTACTGTATAAACGATGTGTTTGCTGTCGGGAGATATACTAGCCCAAAAGTAACTTTTGTTCTCTCCATTTGGGGTGAGAATTTTACGAATGTTTCCTGTATATAAAACCATTTTGCGATCTTCAATATTGATATACGGGTCTACATTTGAGGCCGTATTTCTCATTTTTTTCATAGTTCCACCTTTGATTACTGCTGGTACATTTTCTGCGAATACAGGACTAATTTTTTCATGCGTGGCATCAATTAGCTTTTCTTGCTTTTTATTGTTTAAGGAATAACTTTGCAGTGAAGAAAAACGTAATTTATTTCGTATTTCGGTCTTTTTAAATAAAATAGTGTTTTCGTCGGCACTGATGCGTACACCATAGCCGGCACCTGCATCTGTTACCAGTTTTTCGATTTTATGAGTTGCTATAATGTGACAATTCAGACCCTCATAATTTTCAGTAGTTGTGAGTAGATAAGTACCCTTTGGACTGAAGACCGGATGAAAATATCCTCCTTGTTCTGTCCCATTCAGAAGCTGGATAGACTTGATGTCGATTCGCTGTGCATAAGAAAGTTGCCCAATCAAAATGAGCGATAATAATAATAGTTTCTTCATGACTTTTTAAGAATGATTAGTTGGTTATTTTTAATGTCAATTGTTTTTCTGCAATTTGTAGTTTTGCAATGTACATTTCTTTATTAGGCAATGATAGTGGAATTCTATTTTCACCTTCCAATAAACAAAGTGTTTGAGAAAAGGTATGATAACCCTGTGTGGAATAAAGCTCAAGTATTGCGTTAGAAGCTTTGTCTGCATATATAAATAGATATGGATTTCCGTATTCGTTGTATACGTAAATTTGTGAATTGGTTGTGACGGAGGTCTTTATACCACTTGCTGTTCCAATTGTGAATTGACGAGCTTCCGACCATGTATCTAATGTATTGGCTTTTCGTGTTTTTACACGCCACCAGTATGTTGTATTCTCTTCTATACTGCCAACTAATCCAGAATTGTATTTAGTATCTGTGGTTTCCATTGAAGCTACTAAATCGGTAAATTGGCTGTTACGAGATAGTTGCCAGATATAACAATCGACATCTGAAGCTCCTTGCCATTGGAATAAAGTTGCTTTGGAAATGCTGGCATTATCATCAGGATAAGTTAACACCGCTGTAATTGGTGCAGCCGGTGATTCACCAAATACACGTGGCGCATATTCATTACCATATCGGTCAATAACCGAAACTGCAATTTTGTGTGTAGAGGTAGATATACCTTTCTTCATACGGAATTGTTTGTCGTAGGTAATAGAAACTAAATGTTCTGATTTGGAGAAGGCACCTGTTTCGTTCCGTTTGGCAATTGGTACAGCATATACAGCGTAACGTACATTTTCATCAGAATTGTGTATCCATGAGATGATACTACCCTGTGGGGGGCCTGTAAATGAAATAGGTTCTTGTTCGGGTGCCGCTTTCCAGTGGATTGCAGGGGGGAGTGCCGGGTATTGAAAAACGTCAGTTTTAAATTTTTCACGGAAGGGGGCATCATAAACCCAAGCTAAGGTATTATAAAATACGTTTCCGGGGGCATTATCATAATTTGTACTGCGATTTTTCAAAGTTTGGTTCTTAAATTCATCTGTATTCTTGTAATAACCTGCATTGCTTGAATTATTTTCTGCATAACGATAGAGAGCCATACTCGAATAGAACTGTTTACCAAAACGATTGGTTAGATCCGTCCACCAAGTGCAAAGCTTGTTATAATCCTGTGCACCACCTGTTTTCCAGTATAATTGTGGTGATAGATAATCAACTGTACCCTCTTTTAGCCATGCTACAGGATCACAATAAATCTCTTGATACATATTTCCTCCTGTAATACCCGAAGGTAACGGAATACCTTCTTCTTCTGCTACACTGGTGTTGGTTGTCCAAATACCGAATGGTGAAACTCCAAATGTTACATAAGGTTTTATAGTTTGAATTGTGTGATAAACATCGGCAATCATTTGGTTTACATTGGCACGTCGCCAGTCATGTACGGTTTTACCAGGGTGGGCATTCGACCATGTTCCGAAATATTGCGATTGCGATTTTGCATCTTGGTTGGTGGTACCTCCGTATGGGTAGAAATAATCGTCGAAGATGATGCCGTCTATATCATAATTTGTAGTTATTTCTTTTACTATATTTGTAATTAGTAATCGTACTTCGGGGATAGCAGGATCTAAAATCACGTTGTCGGAATACCAAAGTAACCATTCAGGGTGTGTGTTCTCATAGTTGTATGGCCAGTTATTGCTTCCTGTCCATCCATCGCCAGTTTTATTATAACGATATGGATTGAGCCATGCATGACATTCGATCCCTCGTTTGTGGCATTCTTCTATGACGAACGCCAATGGATCATATCCCGGATTGGTACCTCGTGGTATCTTTAGGTCACTTGACCAAGGTTCATAAGACGATTTGTACATCGCATCACAACGTGAACGTACCTGAAAAAATACAGTGTTGAGATTCAATGTTTGAATTGAATCAAGCATTTTGAGCATCTCTGCTTTTTGTGAAGTAGCTCCTGCGCTTTTAGGCCAGTCAATACCACCTACTGTAGCAATCCAGGTCGCTCGCATTTCTCGTTTAGGACACTGGGCTTCCATGTTTATACAAAAGTATAAAAATACGAGGAATAGATAATAATTTTTAACGTGCATAGTATTATTTGATAATATTAATAATGTTATTTGTTATATATTTAAGGAACGTTTGATTTTGTTTTTTAAGTAATCAAATTCTTTTTAAACTGTTTTTGTTTTAAAATATATTTAAAACATCTCTAATTATAAATTATGAATAGCAGTGATACATTAATATTTTTACATCACTCGTAATTTATTAGAAAACGTCAAAGAGCATTTGAATCTATTGAGCTCTAATGTTTAACAGCTTAATGTTACTAAGTTCTATCAGAACTTAGTTTTTTTTCTTATTAATAAGTATGGTTAACTTTTTATTAATTGTTTTGAGATGCAATATTATCATTAAACAAAGGTCGAAAGAATTCTTTGAGAATTACTTCATAGCAAAGATAAGAATAGTTTTAATATCAAGAACATTAATTTGCATTTATTTTGATTTATATTTATTAATTCACAATAATATAAAGTGATGTATTGCATTCTAATGAAATATAAGTAACGTGAGCTTAACGAATATGATTACAATAACACTTCTTTGTTTTCCCGTTTACAGGAATAGTATTTTAACACACACTTAAATAGGTAATTAACAAAGTATTAAATACGTACTTTTGATATTATAAAGTACGTACTTTTTTAAAGTCTGATTATCATTGTTTTATATCCTTCAAATAGCTATGTCAAATTATACTTTTCTGATAGGAAACTTTCTAATAATATTAGAAGTATGGCTATAAAAGAATTCGTCGGACTCACGTTAAATAGAAAAAATAAACTTTGTACGGCATTTATCCTATGGTTCTTCTATATTTAAGGAATGGAATTCTATTAATCCAGTCATTGGGGTTTCTTCAATAATATCAAGTTCTACTCCAAAACCACGAGCGACTTCTCTTAATATTTCGGAGTAGCTGTATGCTACTGAACCAACAAAACGAATAGGATAACTTTTATAATCATACTGACACACACTACGGATAAAAAAGTTTTTCAAATTATTGGTTAACAAGCTATAAACATAGTCGTTATCTAAATAATCTGCTAAGAAATAAGATATAGTAGCAAGGAATCGATTGGGAAATGGTAAATTGTAGACAGATTCCATAGCATCATTTGCAGTTATACGAAACTTATCATAAAAGTCTGTTGCAATATATTTAGGGGCTAACCCTTTAAGAACGTCAGCCAGAAAAAGTTTACCTAATACTGCACCGCTTCCCTCGTCACCTAATATGTAGCCTGCGGCTTTCACATTTTTGACAACGATTTTACCATCGTAGAAACATGAATTGGAGCCAGTTCCTAATATGCAGGCAATACCTGCTTCACATTTAAATAAACCACGTGCAGCAGCCAACAAATCACTTTCAACTTGAATAGGAGTCTTAAATTGTGCTACCAGAGAAGCACCCAATATGTTTTTTTTCTCATAAGAGGTACATCCGGCACCATAATAATATACTTGATCCAATTTCTTTTTAAAGAAGGATTCTGGTAAACCGAGTCTTACACTTCTGCTTATTTCTCTTCTGGTTTGGAAAAAAGGATTCAGCCCTTCCGTAAAAGCTCTCTGTACGAGATGATTATCTTCAACAAGAGCCCACTCAGTTCTTGTAGAACCACTTTCTGCGATAAGTTTCATTCCGTAGTCTTTTTTGATTTGGTTACAAATATATAATCTTTTTTGCTATATCTTTCATTCTTCAATAAGATTTTCTTTAGTGCCAAACTAAATCAGTGAGAATTATGGAAGTATATTATATGATCATATAATGAAATACTGCTAAGTTCTGATAGAACTTAGTATGAGTATTTGAGGTAATGAAAAGTTGAGATCTTTAAATAAGAAAATCATGTCTGATAAAAAGAAACCTTAAAGATGATGTTTGTTAGACATTTTCCTTCTTATAATTCTTGTTTAAAGACCCCTGTTTTATAACTAATTAAATCGTCGTTTTTATAGAGCATAAAAGTGTATATAATAAGGTAATGGGGTATCTGTTTCTGTAATCAGAAAAGAATACTTTTTTTACTGATTTAAGTGAAAATTTATTCTAATGTTCAAATCCATATGCTTGCGTTGGATAGAGCTAAATAAAATTATTAATAGATTATATTATGAAAAAACAGTTATTAGTTCTACTCTTTTTCTTCTCTGCTGTGGCTGCATATTCACAGCATACGATTACTGGAGTGGTGACTTCCTCTGAAGATGGAATGCCGGTCATTGGGGCATCCGTTGTTGTTAAAGGGAATGCCAGTCTAGGTACAATTACTGATATTGATGGAAATTATTCAATTAAGGCACCTGACAATTCTACTTTGGTGTTCTCTTATGTAGGTATGGAGACACAAGAGGTGAAGGCAGGTAAACAGTCTGTGATAAATGTTGTCATGAAACCTTCTTCAATAATGGTTGATGAGGTTGTCGTGACGGCAATGGGAGTAAAAGCGGAAAAGAAAAAACTTAATTATGCAGTACAAAGCTTGGATTCAAAGGAAATCATGGGAGGTGCTAATACCAACTTTGTAAATACGTTGCAAGGTAAGATTTCAGGATTAAGTGTGAGTACTTCAGGTGGATCGCCTAATGCTGAATCTCAAATACAAATTCGTGGAATTTCCTCTATTAATGGTACACAAAATAATGAGCCACTTTTGATTATTGATGGCATAGCTGTCTCTGGAGCTGGTGTTGCTTCGCAAATCAATCCTGCTGATATTGAAAATATGACGGTTTTGAAAGGAGCTGCGGCTTCAGCTTTGTATGGGCAGGAGGCAGCTAATGGTGTTATAATGATTACCACAAAAAATGGTAAAGAAGGGAAAATAACGGTTAACGCCAATGCAAGTGTACAAGTCGAGAATGTGTTTCATCTACCTAAATTGCAGACAACATATGTACCAGGGGTGAAAGGGGTATTATCAGAGAAAGTTGACATAACAGGAGGATGGGGACCTATGGTTCAACCTGGAGAGACAATTTATGATAATGTTTCTAACTTTTTTCAGATGGGGCTTTCTCAGAAATATGATGTGAGCTTATCGGGTGGTACGGATAAATTTACTGCTTATGCTTCAGCCAGTTATTCGATGACAGATGGAGTTGTACCTAATGATTATCAAGATCGGTTGAATTTTTTATTGAAGGGTACATATGAGGTTTCTAAGCATTTAAAGGCTTCGCTATCTGGTAATATAATAAGAACTAAATCGAGAGGGGCAGGTGATGTACTCTCTACTGTATATAATTGGCCTATAAATAATGATATACGTGATTATATAAAACCTAATGGTACACCTAATTGGTTACATCCATTTGATGGATTGACAGATGATGAGATTGTGAAGATTCCTTTGAGCCCACTGTGGAGCCGTTATATGGATCAGGGGGAAAATAATGCAGCCCGTAATATTATAATGGGAAATATTGTTTGGAATCCGGTCAAAGGACTTGAATTAAGTGGGAGAGTTAGCTTTGATGAAAATCATTATACCTCCGAATCTATAACTGCCCCTCTTTTTGATAAATCAGACTTTAGTAATCCGGAGAATATTGATTTAGCTAAGTTTGGTGAATATAACTATTCTCAAAGTCGTTCCCAATTATTAACGGTACAGGCGTTGGCTACATATAAGTTAGAGCTTCCTAAAGATTTTAATTTGAACTTTTTGGCTGGATATGAATTAAAAGAAAGAAAAGGAACGGAGTCTGCATTTGGTGGGGCTGGATTTCAGATACCAGGATTTGAGAGTATCTCGAATCTACCAGCGCTCGAGCTGGGAAAAAATACCTCATTATCTCATTCTTTGAAACGCATGTTGGGCTATTTTGGCGAAATTCGTTTGGATTATAAAGGTATTGCTCATGTTAGTGCTACAGCCAGACAGGATTATTCTTCAACTTTAAGTGAAACTTCATATTTCTATCCTTCAGTAACGGGAGGTTTTATTTTTACAGAATTATTTAAGATTTCAAGCGAAACGTTTAGTTATGGAAAAATACGTGGTAACTGGGCAAAGGTAGGTAAAGATACTAATCCTTATGCTTTTGATAAGAGATTTATTCAAAAGGCTTCTTTCCCGGATGGTGGATATGGAGTTGATCCGGCTAAAAGTCGTGCTGTTTGGTTGGATCCGGAAATGGCTAGTTCATGGGAAATTGGTTTGGATTTACGTTTTTTTAATGATAAAACGAAATTGGATATAGCGTATTACAATACCACAGTGGATAATCAGATTGTAAATGTAAGAGTATCTCCAACAAAAGGTACTATACTTCAAATTCGTAATGAGGGATATATTGAGAATCAGGGAGTAGAATTACAATTGAATCAAGAAATAATACGTACTAGAGATTTCTTTTGGAATGCCAATCTGAACTTTGGACTTAATCGCGGACGGGTTAAAGGGTTACCTGATGATATAACTGAAATTCAAGGGAAACAGTTTAGCGATCTTTTTCCTGTGGCATATCTGCATGGACCTACGATAGGCGTTTCTGGTAAAGATTATGAACGAACTCCGGATGGACAGATTGTTTGTGATGAAGAAGGATACCCGGTTATTAGCCCGGCAAAAGGCAATTTAATTGGAAATCGTGAACCTGATTTTTTATTAGGTATTTCATCTAATTTGAACTGGAAAAACTTTACTCTTTCATTTTTGGTAGATACACGTAAAGGTGGAACGGTGGCAAATATGACAGAACGCTCACTCTTTTCAAGTGGACAAAGCCGTTTTGTTGAAAAATATCGTAATCGGGAAGTTGTAGTTAAAGGCATGGTAAAACAGGCAGATGGTACTTATGTAGAGAATACAAAGCCTATTTTATTAACTCAAACTGTGTTAAATGAGAAATTTGGAAATGTAAGTTCGAATTTTCTTGAAGACGGTTCTTATGTCCGACTGAGTTATGTGACTTTAGGATATGATTTTACGCCGTTACTTAAGAAATCGTTTGTTAAAGGTTTACAGTTTTCTATTACAGGACGTAACCTTTTGTTATTGACAAAATATACAGGATGTGATCCGCAAATTAGTGCAGGTAAAGCCGGAGGGACAGGTAATACGGGTATTGATGATTTTAAAGTACCTAGTACACGTAGTTTTAATTTTTCAATTAATGCAACATTTTAAATAGTATAAGATTTATGAGAAGAAAAAATAATTTTATATATGCCTTATTGCTTATCTCTATTGCTTTGGTAAGCTGTGAAGATTATCTGAATGTTAATCGAAGTAAGGATAATATTACGACAGTCACTCCTGAACTCATTTTACCTGTATTAACATTCTATGCTGCTCAGACTAACTATGATCATGCAGAATATAATATGTATTTAGCTCAGGCTTTTACTACAGGAGGAAAGGCTCAGGTAAATTCTACCGCATATAAGGGAGGATGGGAATTTCTTTCAATGAATCGCCATCCTCAATGGCGCAGACATTATTATGATATAGGGGTGAATCTGAATGAAATGCTAGCTTCTGCTAAGGAAGCGGGATATACCAACTTTCCACTTATCGGACGAACAATTCGTTTGATGTCTACTCAACTTACTACGGATGTTTTTGGTGATATGCCACGTACTACAGCATATACGGACCATGTGACTTATGACACTCAAGAATCTATTTATGAATGGATGTTAAGTGAGGTTGAGGATTTGTTGGCACAGTATAATGATCCAAGTATTGTAAATAGTCCGGCAAATATCTCCATAACCAAAAGTATGGATCGGATTTTCTCTGGTGATTTAAAAAGATGGAGACAATTTACATATGCACTGAAAGCACGTATTTTGTTGCGTAAATTACCTAACTGGGATAATACACAAAATACGTGTGATCAGATAATAAATGCTGTAAATGCTGCTTTGGAAAATTGGGAAGAACCAAATTACAAGTTTGATGGTGGAGTAGGTGAAGCTAACTGTCCATGGGGACCTGCAAAACCCAAAATCGGAGGTTGGGAAAGCCGTTCGAACGATTTAGATAAAACAATTCCGTCAAAATATTTGATGGTAGACATGTTTGGCATTGAAGCTTCACCAAATCCGATAAAAGGTTATGCTAAAGATCCGCGTATGGAGGCTCTTATGAAACCCCGAAAAGGTGCTGACGGAAGAACGATTTTCCGCTATCTGGATTGTAATATTGGTATGGATGCTTCTGCTAAAGAAAGTCATTATCCTGATCTATATTGCACTACTCCGATGAGTTCGCAAGATTTGACTGTAAATCCATATACTAAAAATGATGGTTATGTACCTTTATTTCTGACTGAAGAATTGATGCTGATAAAGGCTGAAGCTTTGTATTGGAGAGGGGATAAGACTGGTGCAAGAGAATGGACAATAAAAGCGGTGGAAAAAAGTTTCGAACGCTTTAATTGTAATACAAAATATACGGAAAAGTATTTGAAAAATGTCGATTACCTTCCTGAAATAGGTTTTAATATTGGACATATTATGCGGCAGAAATATGTATGTATGTACCTACAGCCGGAAATTTGGACTGATATGCGTCGCTATAACTATAGTAATAACAAAAATAATGTTACATATGACGGAGTTGTAATTTATCCAAATCTGAAACGTCCATATAATTTGTATGAACCTTATTGGTGCGTAGACTATAATCCGGATGGAACATTAGCAGATGTCTGGGTACAACGTTTGAATTATGATCCGGAAACAGAAGAAAAATATAGTCGTTTGGAATTAGAGCGTTTAGGAGCTTATAAGAATCCGGAATGGTTGAAAAAGCCTATGATATGGGGAATTTATAATGGTGCTCATAAATAATTAAGTGTAGTAAAGGAGTTACATATATGAAAAATAAGAATATACTGATAATATTTGCCTTCTTAACGTTTTGGGTAAGTGGGTGTGAAAAGCATGATCTTATCAATGATTGGGCCCGTATTGGACAGAGAACTTCACATACTTATTGGGAGATACCCTCTAGTACAGTAAATGCAGGAAATACGGTTGCTTTTACCGCACAATTTTATAATAATGAAGGAGTAGCTATAGATCATATGGAAGTATGGTATGATGAAGAAGAACATATTTCGATGCAAGCCACTTGTCCGAATGTTACTTTTGTTTTTACCAAGAGTGTAGATGTAAGTAACATTGCTCATGTATTTCAAGAAAAAGCTACGTATGAGTTTCAAGAAGAATATTGGAATACGGATAAAAGAGCTTATGTTGTAAATGATGTATTTCCTACCAGTAACACATTGAAAACTGTTGAATGGAAAAATGTAGAAGAATTCGATCAAGAGAGATTTAATAAACTATTCCCTGATACTTTTGCTACAGCTTTTCAGCGTGATTTATACGTAGAGTTAGAAAAGAAAGAAAAATATTCAGATTTAAGAATGCTAATGTTGAATTTGGATATGTCTAATTCTGAAGAGTTTAAAAGTTATACAGACTCTGTTTTTAACGACAATAAGCAAGAAATGGAATATTGGATAAAAGATGAATATAAAGAAGTTGTTAAAGCTAAATACGATGCTATTCCTTTCGAAAAGTTAATCTATAATATAAGTACACTTACTTATGACTTAGAGTATACTAAAAGCTACATTCTAAATGCTGCTTATAAAGTCTTTGATAAGCAGGGAAATGTAGGTGTTTCAGAGAAGAAAGAACTAACATTGAACTAACCTTAATACCCTTATAAATTTATGAAGAAATTACCATATATATTGATGTTATCTCTTTTGATGCTTTCTTATGCATGTGTAGAGAATGACCCTAAAATCGAAGATTTTCCTAGTGAGAAAGTCGATTTTAAATATGAAGTAGCAGGAAACGAATATAAATTGGATTATTTGGTTGGCTCCGTAATACAATTTACTAATACGTCATCTGCTAAAGGAAATTGTGTTTGGGAATTTGGAGATGGTACTGTTGTATCTAATGAAGAAAATCCTCAGTACAAATATACAGTAGCTGGTACTTATACTGTCACGTTAAAAGTGGAAGGAGAGGGACAAAGAAATTATAGATTACTTATCAATGACATAGCTCCTACTGTCTCTATTAGTGCTATGGAAGATGAAATATGTGAAGTAAATAAAACATTTATAGAATTGTCTGTCGTTTTACCGAATCCAGATAACAAGGAAGTGGAATATCAATGGATTTTTCCGGAAGGGACAGTAGATGAGAATTCAACTCCTGTAAATACATCTAATAAAGAAAATCCTGGTAAACTGAAATTTTTAAATGTAGGATCACAAAAAATAGTGCTGAAAACTAAACTTGGCGGACGTACATTACAAGAGGGAGTTATTAAAGTTCCTGTTGGTTATACAGAAGAAGTAAAGACTCTTTATTATGCTGTTAAAAAAGGAAATATACAAGCCTTGAAATTAGTTCATGATGCTCCTGATAATATTAAAATTTCTTCTTTTGACTTAGGGGTGAAGTCTGGCCAACATCCTTATAACTTATTATTTTCAGATTCTTTGTTATTTGTATTGGATGCAGGAAAACAGATAGGCTATGTGGATGATGTTGATGGAAATTTGGGTGATGGAAAGATTTCTGTGATTTCTAAAGATGGTGCCTCAGTCGAAACGATGTTGACTAATAATCAAAAAACAGCTTTTAATGATCCTCATTTCGGATACATTGATGAAAATCAAAAGATGCTTTATTATACGGACAGAAATACGGGTATTCGTAGATTGGCTCTATCGGAAAGAAACTTATTATTGGATGTGACAAATAGTAAATATGATTATTTTGTACAAAATGACAAATTGGGTTATTATAAAAATGGATATGATTATGGAGCAATGAATGCTTCGTTTACTAAAACAAGTGATGGTACTTGGTGGTGGCCTAAAACGTTTAATAATCCGGGTATTTTCCGTTTCAAAGATTCAGATATTGGTAGTTCAAGTGTACCTTCAAATGGTATGACGGCAGGAGGATTATTCATTAAATCATTAGCAATTGATGAACAGCGTCAGATGGTGTTTTTGGCTGTCCGTGAAGGAGCTACTAGCGGAATTTATGCCATACCTATGTCTGCAATTCCAAATGAATCGGCTGGACAGACAGCTCTGCAAAATTCAATAAAGAATTATCTTATTAAAGAACTTGTATCTGATAGTGAAGGAAGCTCTGGTGAGTATATTGATATTTGCCAAATGGTATTAGATCCCGAGGATGGTTCTGTTTACTTTGGATACCGTGCAGATCCGACTTCATCTGTTAAATCCGGATTGATGCGTTGTTATCCTGATGGAGGTACCTATAAAGTTGAAACAGTGATAGAAGGTGTCGAAATCTATGGAGTAGCTATCAATCATAAAAAATCAAAGTTATTCTGATAATTGAGAGAGAATGTGTACCGGAGATACATTCCGGTGTATACTCTGGTACACTTTTATAATATTCTAAATTTATATATACATGAAGTATTTATACTCTATATTATTTCTTAGTTTATTTTTAATATCGGGATATGCACAAACTCCTAAAAGAGAAATGCGTGCTACCTGGCTGGCGACAGTCTGGTCATTGGATTGGCCTTCAACGAAAATAACTGAAACAGGGAATTCAGCACAAATAAAAGCTCAGAAAGATCAAATGATCCGGATTTTAGACAATTTAGCGTCGGTGAATATAAATGCTGTCTTCTTTCAAGTTAGAAGCAGATGCGATGCAATGTATAAGTCTTCTTATGAACCATGGTCAAGTGATTTAGTCTCAGAGCGAGGGAAAGAACCTGGTTATGATCCTTTGGCATTTGTGGTGGAAGAAGCTCATAAACGTGGTATAGAAGTACACGCATGGATGAATCCTTACCGATTCTCTACAGCATCAACTTATTGGGATGGACAAGCAGGTGACTATCGTGAAACCCACCCGGAATGGATACTCACTTATCCTGTACAAAATGGTAAGTATAATGCTATTATGAACCCTGCTTTGCCTGAAGTTCGACAACGGATTACAGATATAGTACGCGAGGTTGTAACAAATTACGATGTCGATGGCATTGTGTTTGATGATTATTTTTATGCTTATGGTGGTACGCCTGCAGATCTGGATGCAGATGCTCAGCAAAAATATAAACCGGAGGATATGTCTTTAGGGGATTGGAGAAGAGAAAATATTAATAAAATGGTGGCTTCTGTGTATAATATGATTCAAAAAGAGAAGCCATATGTAACGTTTGGAGTTTCTCCGTTTGGAATATGGACAACGAATAATGATGTTGCTCAAAAAGAGGGTATTGTGTTACCACAGGGTATTACCGGTGGAAACATGTATGAAGAAATATATTGTGATCCGGTCGCATGGTTAAAGGAAGGTACGGTTGATTATATTTCTCCACAACTTTATTGGACTACAACAGCAGTGGGACAAGACTATGACGTACTTTGTCCGTGGTGGTCTGAGTTAGCTTTCCGTTTTAAAAAGCATTTTTACAGTAGTCATTCTATTAGTGGAATTCAATCGTCATCTTATACCCGTTCGGTAATGGAGGATATTGTAAAAATAGGTGAGGAGAAAGTTTCTTTAAGTACTCTTTCTGCTATGGAGAGAGGCATTTGGGAACAGAATAATCAAATGAATACAGTGCAGACACGTGCATCTTTCGGACCAGAGGAAATTGGACTGCAAATAGAGCGTAACAGACTTAGTACGCTTGATGGAGCTCCCGGAAGCGTATTCTATTCTACTAAGTATATATATAATGTAAAAGGCGTAATGCCCTATTTGAAGAATTATTGCTTCATGGAAAAGGCATTGGTACCAGCTATTGATTGGAAGAATGCGTATTCTGTATCTTCAGTCTCTTCGATAACTTTGAATGAGAGAATATTACAGTGGAATTCTTCAAATGAAAATGTACGTTATACCATATATGCAGTTCCCAAGGACAAAGTTACAGATTTGGATGCATTTAATTCGTCACGTTATTTACTTGGGGTTTCATATACGAATTCTTTTGAAATTCCTGAAAGTATAGATTTGAATGCTGTAACTTTTGCTGTAGCAGTTTTTGATAGGTATGGAAATGAATATACGCCGATTTTGATTGATAAAGAGCAAGTAGAAGGAGTATCTGCAAATTTGATATATCCGGTATCCGGTGACCAGATAATGGCTCCATTCAGATTTAAATGGGAGTCTGTATCTGCTGATTGGTATACTCTGCAAATTGCTGAAGATCAGGAATTTTCTGTCTTGCATAGTAGTAAAGATGTTGTTGCAAATGAGCTGTTTACAGATAAAATAGCAATACTTGAGTCTGGAAAAACTTATTATTGGAGAGTAGTATCTCATAAGGCAGGACATAAAGATGCAATATCCGAAATCCGTCAGTTTACACCTATGACTTTTTCAGTAAAAAGTCCGTCAATGGGGAGTACTAATGTTGAACTAACCCCGGTTGTCTCGTGGAGTACATTTGGTAAATCTGATATGGAATATACTGTCCTTGTGGCATCTGCTTATACTTTTACGGATAAAGTGATTGTATATTCAGAGAAGGTTGTGGGGAAGAACTCGTTAAAAATTCCTGTAGGAACTCTATTACCTGTTACGACTTATTATGTTAAGATCAAAGCTCTTCAGGATGGCGAAGAGGTGGAAACTGCAGTTGTGACTTTTACGACTGAAATGGTTTATCCAGATATTCCTATAATTGTTTCGCCTGTAAATGAAGGATCTTTATCTGGAGAGTCGATGGTCATAGAATGGAAGGATAATATCTATGCGACTGGTTTTCAGGCACACTTGTCGAAGGAAGCAACTTTCCCGGTTCGGGGAACTACATCAAAGACGACAGGAGCCTTTGAATACCGGACAGACTTTGGAACACTTGCTATAGGTACCTATTATACAAGGGTAAGAGCTAAATATAAAGATGGGCAGACTGAATGGTCTCCTGTTGTGAAATTTCATTGGGGAGGAGCAACGTCCATTACTTTAGAACAGGATGTAAAGAAAGTCAGTGTAATAGGTATGGGAACTCACCAAATATTGAAAATAAATGCCGGTATTAATGGTGGTACTCTTTCAGCCTCCCTTTTTGATATTGTGGGAAATGAACGAAAAGTCTTTTGTCAGAATCAGGAAATAGACAATACAGCTGAAATTTCTTTGGAATTGGGTGATTTGCCTAAAGGGGTTTATTTGTTGAGAGTTGACTTGAATGGACAATTATGGACTTTAAAGTTATTGAATTGATTCTTAGTAAAAAGGATATAGTATTTCTACTCAAATGTTTAATTAAAAAAAATGTATTATGAAAAAGTTATTACTTGGAGCAGCTATGTTGTTGGGCGGTATTTCTTTGAATGCCCAGGATGGTCCTCAAATTGGTAAAGATGATGCTACTTACACAGATGTAGATGTAAATGGTCAGACTATGGCTGTATACCCATTGTGGGGATGGTATACTGCATTAGGAAATCAGAACTATGGAATAATCGGAGCTAATTCTCGTGGTATGGCAATTTCTGCTGACGGGAGTAAAATGCTGATTTCAAACAGAGTTGCTGATAATGATATTCATGTAGAAGTTTATAATGCTTTGACTGGTGAGCATATAAAATCGGTTCAGGTATCAAAAGACATCTGGTATCGTGGTAAAACTACAGATAAAGATGGGAATGAAGTTGATGATATTTCCGGATTCCAGGCGAATGATATTCAGGTGGATGCAGCAGGTAATGTTTTGTTATGGAGAATGACAACTAATATTGGAGTTTCACCGGCAGAATGTTGGGTTGTAAACTTGGAAGATGGTAGTGTGAAAAATATCTTGAGTACAACAGTTGAAGGACTTGAAGGACGTTTTGACTATTGTGGTGTTTATGGTGATGTTGTGAATGGCGATGGATATATTCTTTCTGCTACTTCTAATGGCGATGAATTGTATGGAAAAACTGTACTGAAATGGCGTTATGTTGGCGGTAAACTTCAACCTCAGGAAGAATCAGATCAGATTTTTATTCAGGAATATTATCCAACGGCTGCATCAAATAATTATGGTACACGCGTTTGCCCGGTTGATGAAAATCTTTTCTATATGGATGCTTTTACTGCCTATGCAACCCTTTATAATATGGATGGAACGATTGCCGATAGCTTTGCAAGTATCACTGATGAGGAAGCAAGAAAAGCTATTCAGCCAATGAGTGCCGGTAATAATGGTGTCGCAGAATTCTCATTAGGAGGGGTTAATTATGCTATTTATAGTATTTCAAATCAGCTTGATGCAATTCAAACAGGATTACGTTTGGTTTCCTTGAATGATGCAATGGAGTTCTCTTCTATGAAGTTAGTCTATGATTTACCACAGAAAGGATTAGGAAATATTTCTAATCCGGAACGAACAGTACTTCCACGTGTGGTAGTAAATGAAGAAAAAGGTATTGCACGTATTATAATTTATTGTAATCGTGGTGGTGCTGTTGCCTATGATTTTGGAACAAGAGTGGATATAGACAAAGAACATAAAGGAGGTCCTGATGGTATACAGAATGGATTTATGTCAACATTGCAAATAATTTCGTCTAAAGGAGAAGTGGTGCTTTCAGAAACAGCTGACATTGAACTCTATAATTTGATTGGACAGAAAGTGGCAGAAAGAACAAATACGACTTCAATTAAAGCATTGCCGGGAATTTACGTTTTGAAAGCAAAGAATGCTGGCAATATCTTGAATACGAAAGTTGTTGTTGAATAATATTGCATTTTGAATATCTCATTTCGGATGAGAGCATTCTGAAATACCGAGCTGTATCTGTGAGAATATGCCGTCTTTTTAATGCGGATATATAAATAGATACAGCTCTTTTTATTTCTTATTCTTTAGCTTGAAAAATAAAATTATGAAAACATTATCAGCACTATTTTTATCTTTATTTTTCCTCTCAAATTATTGCAGCATTTCTTTGGCACAAACCACTGTTACAATTGGAGGAACGGAGTACCAGGCCGATACATTGAGCCATTTTAAAGTCGGACCAGGCTCTTATTATACAGCTATGCATTATTACACATCAAGTGTGAAACTTCGTACATTTTTTCTGGAAGTCGATGCAACAAATCCCTATATCTCTTTTGAGGCTGTTCATGGAAAAGATTCTTTGATTACCTGTGAAGGCATCAGTTCTATGGCTCAACGGAAAAGTAAAGAAGGTAAGGTATATTTCGGAGGAACGAATGCAGACTTTTTTGCTACTTCAGGAGATGTCGGATATCCGATTCATGGAAGTATCGTCGAAGGACAGATGGGACGAACTCCTGCTCAGACTCCACATATCGCTTTTTCTGGTAAAGATGTTATAATTGATAACATGCTTTTTGCGAATTCTACTTGTTCAATAGGTGAAAAAGTATACCCAATAAATGGTGTAAATGTAGGAAGAGGCGAAAACCAATTAATCTTGTATAATACATTAAATGGCAATTATACGCATACCAATGCCTATGGAGTAGAAGTGCTTGTGCAGTTAGAATCTACTATGGTCTGGACAGTGAATAAAGATTTAAAAGTGAAGGTGGTTAAAGTGGTTGATGGAAAAGGTAATATGCAAATACCGGCAGGACATGCTGTTTTATCTGGTCATGGAACTGTTGCCGGAGTATTAAAGTCTTTGGTAGAAGGTGATGAACTTACTCTTTTTATTGGTGTAAACAAAACAGCTGGAAGTGCTTCTCAACTAACAGCCATGGTGGGAGGTGATAGAATAATTTTAAAAGATGGTGTTGTACAGGACAATGATTGGGCTGAAAGACATCCTCGTACTGCCATAGGATATTCTGCTGATGGGAAGAAAGTATACTTTTGTGTGGTAGATGGGCGTTCGTCTTTTTCTACCGGATTGACAACAAAACATTTGGCAGATATAATGAAGAGTGCAGGTGCAACTACCGCTTTGAATCTTGATGGTGGTGGGTCCAGTGGCATGTATTTGAATAAGTTCGGTTTGATGAATACGCCAAGTGATGGTCATGAACGTGCAGTTTCTAATGGTATATTTGCCGTGGATTTGTCAGCAAGTGATGATGTGATTGCGGAAATTCTTCCTTATGAGAAAACTGTGATGTTACCAGTATATGGATCATATACACCTGTTATTTATGGCTATAATCAGTATGGAACACTTATAAATTTAGGTTTGAAAAATGTGACTTATAGCTGTGAAAAGGAAGTAGGTACCGTAAGAGAGGATGGGTCTTTCTTTGCTAATGGAAGTCGAGATGGTATACTAAAAGTCAAATGGAATCAACTGGAAACGTCAATCCATATCAAATATTTAAAAGAAGAAGAAATTTCTCTTCGTTTAGATTCGGTGATAATTGATGGATACACCGGTTATCCAGTTGAATTGAATGCACGTATAGGAGATAAAGAATATCCTTTGGCACCTTATGCATTGGAATGGAGCATTGATAATCCAACGATTTGTTCGATTAATGATGGAATTGTTACCGGACTTAAAAATGGAGAAACGATTATTCGTGGTACACTTGATGATCTGAAATGTGCGTTAAAAGTGAAGGTACAAATCCCGGAGAAGCATTCACTTTCATTACTTCCGCTGATAAATGATGAATGGACAGTAAAAGCAAGTACGAATATAAAGAATATAGAATTACTATCAGATGGAATTCGGTATACATATTCATCTGGCCGTTCGCCTTTTATTGAACTTGCAAAAACTTTCGACCTTTATAGCTTACCCAATGCGATTCGTTTTATGATTAATCCGGGAAATGCAGCTGTTTCAAAAGTTATTATTTCTGGTAGAGAGAACTTGTCGTCTTCTAATTCTATTTATGAATATACGAATGAGCTTGTAAAGAATCAAGATGCAGAGATACTTTTGGCAATGAAAGACTGGTTTGCAAAAGAGCCGGAACATGCTTCCTTCCCTATTCATTTCAGTTCAATCAAGTTTCCTTTAGTTGCTTCGGGGAATGTGGCTGGTGAGAATACTATCTATATCAGAAATATGGAACTTATTTATGACCAGATTTCAGTAGGACTCTCTTCATTAAAATTACTTTCTTCATTAGTTATATATCCTAACCCGACAGCTGATGGCCGTGCATATGTGGCATTGAAGAATGAGGATATACATATAACAAGTGCTTCGATCTTTAGTCCTGAGGGAAGATTATTAAATGTAATATCAGCTGATAATTCTACTTGTAATTTATTGGAACTACCTGTGAGTAACATGACTTCTGGCATTTATCTGATAAAAGTTTGTATGGATGATGGTAGTAACGAAACAATGAAGCTCATAATAAAATAATAGTATGTTCATATACTTGAGGTAATGATTAAATTACTTTTAAACTAATAAATGTGACTGACATGAATAGAGTTTTGTTTACATTATTTTTATTACTTCTTGGGCAATATTCACTTGCCCAAGAGTATATTACGATAAATGATAAACCGTATCGTATTGATACACTGGTTTATAAGCATCAAGTTGGACCTGGAACAGAATATGTTTATATTGATTTACCGGAATTTCCTTTAAAAATCCATGTATTGGAAGTCAATCTTAGAAATCCCAACGTAAAGTTAGAAACCTGTTTGGGAGGAGATAGTGCTGTTGCAACTGAGCGCCCGACTCAAATGGCTATACGAAAGTCGGCTCCGGGACATAATGTTTTTGCAGCTACTAATGGTGATTTTTATTTTTATATAGATCCTGTTGAGATAGGTATACCTCGTAGCGGACAGTTTATTAATAATGAATGTGTTACTAATCCTGTAGGAAGAGCTGCATTTGTTTTAGATAAAAATAATCGTCCTTATATTGATAGGATAGACTTTTCCGGAACAGTAAAAAGTGGTAATAGAGCAACCCGGCTGCATACAGTAAATATGCAACGTTTAGAGTGGGAACCACAAGTGACCGATTTATTAACCCTTTATACTAATGCCTATGGTACATATACCAGTGGGATTGAGGGAGGTACAAAAGTTATTATAACCCCTAGAAACGGTGAAACCTTCTTTTTCTCGGCAAATAAGGAAATAACTTGTATTGCGGAAGAAATAATAGAAAATCACGGTTTTAGCCCTATTCCAGAGGGAAAGGCTGTACTACATGGGAGAGGAGTATCATCTGATTTCTTAAAAAAAATGAAAGTCGGAGATGAATTGACAATCAATCTTAAAACGGATTTGAGAAGTAATCCGGGAGCATTGGACGACTTCAAAGAATTGATGGGAGGAAGCGATCATATTCTCTTGAAAAATGGGCAACGGTATGAAGGAGATGAATCTGCAAATCCTCGTACCGGTATCGGATTTTCAAAAGATAGTACGATTGTTTATTTAGTTGAAGTTGATGGTCGGCAAACTTCTTCACGTGGAGTAACTCTCTTTGAATTTGGAGATATTTTTAAAGGAATTGGAGCATGGAATGCTGTTAATCTGGATGGCGGAGGCTCTTCTGTTATGTATGTTAATGGAGAAGTTAAAAACTCCCCTTCTGATGGTGCAGTACGCCCTGTCGGTAATGGGATGTTAGTTGTGTCGAATGCTCCTGAAGACCAAGAGATTGCTTCGCTCGCTTTTGCACCAGTGTCTTATACACTACCGACGTGTGGCTTTTTAAAACTTGCTGTATATGCTTATAATAGATACGGTGATTTGTTGAGCAAGGATCTTCAGAATGTTTCATTTTCATGTACTCCGGAGATAGGATATATAACTGCAGAAGGTAATTTTATTGGTGCGGAAAAAATCGGTACTGGAATATTATCCGCAGAGTATAAAGGGGTGAAGACCTCAAGGCCGGTCTCATTAGTTGAGTCTTCATTTAAGTTGAGATTGGATTCTGTTTTACTCAATAATATTTCTACATATCATATTGAATTATTGGCAGAGGTAGAAAATAAAACGTTGTTTGTGGCACCGGAATTATTACAATGGGAAGTTGAAAATCCTTCAGTTTGCTCAGTAACTGAAGGAGTACTAAAAGGATTATCCAATGGAGTGACATATATTCATGGAACATTGGGAGAGTTCTCATGCAAACAGAAGGTTAAAGTGGAAATACCTTCTCAACCAATTTTGGAGATGCCTGTTTTGTCTACTCCTTCCTGGAGTGTAAAAAGTACCTCTAATTTGAAGAATATAAAATTATTACCTGATGGAATAGAGTATGACTACTCTGCCGGACGTTCTCCGTTTATAGAATTGATGAATGATTTTTGTTTATATAGTTTGCCAACATCTGTGCGTATAATATTGAATCCGGGAAAAGCTGGTTTGAATAAGGTTACTTTCTCTTTACGGACAAACGATAAATCTGCTTATACTCCGTATGAATTTACTGATATTTCGAAAGATGAAGATCGTGAAATTGTAATACCAGCCTCGGATATTTTAACAGATGTAAATGACAAAGTCGGATATCCCATACATTTTCATTCGATGAGGTTTGCATTTACTTCTGATAATCCTGTAGGGCATAATAAAATTCAGATCAAAGAAATGGTTATGGTATATGACTATATTACGGTTGGTTTCCCCGAACTGAAAACTCTTTCCTGGTTATCCATTTATCCTAATCCGGCAAAAAAAGAAGCTTGTTTGAATGTTAATCTGGATAAAAAAACAGATATCAGTTTAAGAATTTATACAAGTACCGGAATGATGGTTGCATCTGAAGATTACAAAATGAGTGATGGAAGAAATCTTGTTTTACCGATAAACAATTTAGCTAATGGTACTTATTTGGTGAAAGTGTTAGTTGGTGGTAAAACAGATACGGTTAAGTTGATTATACATAACTAATCATGTAACATATAAAAATAGTATGAAAATGAAAAAGTTTTTATTGGCATTACCTTTACTCTTTGGACAATATGTGTATGCCGGAGGTTATATAACGATCAATGAGAAGCCTCATTATATAGATACTCTTGAGTGTAAAGTTGTTGGTCCGGGAGCTATTTATACTTCAATTTATATTCCTGATATACCCGCTTACACCTATATCCTTAAACTGGATATGCATAATCCATACAATAAGATTGAAACTTTTCTGGCCAATGATAGCATACCGGGGACAGAACTTGTAACGCATGCTTGTGAGCGCATGACTTATGAGGGACATAAAGCATATTGTGGTATAAATGGTGATTTTTTTAATGTAACTGATCATCATGAGTTTCCTTTGGGAGCTCCTCGTGGAGGTAGTATTAAAGATGGTGAAATACAACGTGAACCCCGGGATGCCTGGTGGGGATTTGCTACCATAGACGTGAATAATGTTCCGGTTTTCGATCATATGGAGTTTGAGGGTAAGGTTGACGCCGGGGATGCCGGAACTTATAAATTTCAGCATGTTAATATTCCTCGTGCAGATTGCTCTGCTTGTGATTTAACTTTTTATAATCGGTTTGCAGGAGAGAAAACACGTCAAGATGAAAATTTCAGTGAGATGTTTGGAGTAGAACGTACTGAGGTATATTTAAGTTTGAAATCTGGTGAAAAGTGGAGAGTGAATAAACCAGTAAAGTGCATTGTCGGAAAAAGGATAGAAAACAGAGGAAGTAATCCGATTGCTGCTGATGAATACGTACTTTCTGGTACAAGTGAGCAATCCCGAGCTTTTTTACGTAATTTGAAAGAGGGACAGGAAATCACTATTAATATGGGGATACGTTGTGTGAATTTTGGAACTTATCCGGAGATTGAGCAAATGATAGGTGGCAATACAGCATTAATGTACGACGGAGTACTTACAGAGCGTAATACTACAGAAAACTATAATGCGGTTCCATATCCGCGTACTGCTGTTGGAGCTTCTAAAGACAAACGTTGGGTGTACCTATTAGTTGCGGATGGTAAGACATCAGCTTCTATTGGATTGACCACTACGGAAGTTTGTGATATTTTGAAACATTGGGGGGCTGTAGATGCCATTGGGCTTGACGGTGGAGGTTCTTCTGAAATAATAGTAAACAATAAAGTTGCCAATCGTCCGGCTGATGGAAAAGAGCGACCTGTAGGTAACGGTTGGTTGGTTGTAGATTTATCTCAGGAATCTCAGGATATTACCCGTCTACGTTTTTCGGACTATAAGTTTGAATTACCTAAATATGGTATAATTAAACCGAAAATAATGGGCTATAATCAGTATGATAGATTACTTACTGATAATCTTGAGGATGTTACCTTCTCCTGTTCTCCAAATCTTGGGCATATTGATGAGGCAGGTAATTTTGTGGTTTCAGGAGATGCTGTATCTGGTACTTTGACTGCTCATTATGGAAAGTTAGAAGTTTCTCAAACTGTTTATGTAAAAGAAGTGAAGGATTTTTCTATTCGTTTGGATTCTGTACTCCTGGATTCTAAGATTCATTATCCGATTGAAGTAGAAACAACTTTGGAAGGAAATAAAGTCTTAATAGATCATAATGCTTTGGATTGGAGAGTTGAAGATGAGAATATTTGTAAAGTCAACAAAGGTGTTTTAACTGCTGTAGCCAATGGTTCCTCTATGGTTACGGGCTCAATGAATGATTATCAGGGAACATTAAAAGTGAATGTTGAAATACCTTCTGCCTCCTCATTACCTGCTATTAGTTTTACGGATCCTTCGCTTAAGTTAACTTCCAATCTGAAAGGTATTTCAATGAGTGGTACAAGCACATTGAATATTGCTTATAAATATTCGTCTACTCGTACTCCTTATTTCACATTGGCAAAAAAAATGAATCTTTATAGTTTGCCTAAGGCTCTGAAGATTGTATTTAATCCTCACGAATTACCTTTGAATAAGATTGTTCTGGATCTTGTTCCTAATAATTTATCTCACTCTGTAGTAAAAGAATTTTCCGATTTTAAGGTAAATGAAGATAATGTGATTTATTTATCTCTGGCAGATCTTGTTGATGATCCTACGGATATGGCTATTTGGCCACTCAAATTTAATTCAATAAAGGTAACTCTTAATGCTTCCGGACACACTGTTGGAGCTGAGTATGCTTTCGAGTTGAAAGAGTTTTCGTTGATTTATGAAGAACAAGGAGATGGTATTGTACCTAATAGGATAGGAGATAATGAGATAAGCCTTTTGACGGATGTTGATGGAACTTATTTGTCATTTAGTATGGATAAAGAGTTGCCTGTGAGTTATGAGATATATTCAGTTTCGGGTATGGCAGTAAAAATGAAAAAACTGGGTCGCCTTCAGACTGGCAAAATCAGGTTGGATGACTCTGGAGTGAATAAAGGAATTTATCTGTTGAAGGTTTATAAGGGAGCAGAGGTTTCTGTATTTAAGTTTATGAAATATTAGTTGGGTTAGTACAATTTTAAATAGAATATTATGAAGAAGAGTATTTGTATATGGATATTATTAATTTGTAATGTCACCTGGGTCGAAGCACAAATGGTTTCGGTAGTGCAACGAATTACTGTGGAGAAAAAAGTACCGGCTTTTTATCCGGTGTTTAATTCGGATGGTTCTGAATTGTTGTATACGTCTGAGAATTATAAGGGTTTGTATCTGTATAAGCTGAATAATAAAACTTCTCTGATGATTACAGATGCTGAGGGTGCAGGGTATTCTCCGGATTTCAGTCAGAATAATGATAAGATCTATTATAGGTCGGTGGAAAGAGAAAATATGCACCGGCAGAATACTTTGATGTGTTATGATCGTCAATTGTTGCAGTCAAAGAATTGTATGAATTCTCCTGTACGTCTTCAATCTGAATTGAATAAAGTTCGTATGGGCCTGGAATTTAAGGGGAAGGAGAGTATAAATGCTTATACAGAGAAGCTTCAGTTGATTGTTGAACGCAATGGAGATCGTAAGGTGCTTGAACCACTATCAAAAGGGAGCCGATATTTGTGGGGATCTTTATCCCCTGATAAAACTAAAATTTTATTTACTGCAACCGGAAAAGGAACTTATATCTGTGATTTGAATGGGAAGATTCTTTCTGAGATAGGCTATCTGAATGCTCCTGTATGGTATGACGATCATAAAATCGTAGGTATGGCTGATAAAGATAATGGAGATTATATAACAGAGTCATCCGTTGTAATGGTATCTGCTGATGGGAAACAAAGACAAGTATTGTCCCTTTTTACAGAGATAGCAATGTATCCAACCACTAATTGGAAAAGTGGTAAGATAGCCTACAATACTTTGGAGGGTGAAATTATAGTATTAGAATTAAAAAAATAGGCTACTATGAAGCAAATATATTATATTCTTTTTATAGGCTTGTTTTTATTAAAAACAAGTGGAACATACGCACAGGATTTGTCAGGAATCACAATTTATGTAAATCCGGGACATGGTGGATTTGATAGTGATGACCGGAACATTCCGGTTGGCCCTTATGGACCGGGTGATGTAAATGGCTTTTGGGAGTCACAGTCTAATCTGGATAAGGGAGTGCAGTTAGTTGAACTGTTGAAAGGTGCGAAGGCGAATGTATACATTAGTCGTACAACAAATACAACAGCCGATGACCTGCCTTTAACTCAGATTGTAAGAGAAGCAAATGAATGTAATGCGGATTATATGCTTTCTATTCATAGTAATGCCGGAGTTACAAACTATGTTCTTCAGCTTTATGCTGGTGTGGATCCGGATGATAATCATACATATCCTACACCTACTCCTCATTCAGATCGTAGCCGCGAGATTAGTACTGTTATTGCTAAGAATCTTTATGCAAATGAAGTAAATTGCTGGGCTTCTGACTATACTGTACGTGGTGATAAAACATTTGCAGCTCAGGTGATGGGGTGGAGTAACGGGTATGGTGTTTTGAGAGGATTGACTGTCCCCGGATGTATATCGGAAGGCTCTATGCATGATTACATACCTGAAACCCGGCGTTTGATGAATATGGATTATAAATGGTTAGAGGCATGGAATTTTTATAAATCTTTTTGTGAAATATTTAAGGCGGAAGCCCTTCTTACTACGGGAAATATTGTAGGTAGTGTTCACGATAGCCGAAATAAAGATTTGGGAAGCCATGTGAAAATCAGGAACTCAAAAGATGAACTATTAGCCTTGAATAAAGCAGTTGTTACGCTTAACCCTGGAAATCTAACATATACAACGGATGATATTGATAATGGAGTATTTGTATTTAAGCAGCTGCTTCCCGGAAAGTATACAGTAAAAGTGACTGCTGATAAATATTTTGATAAAACGTATGACTTGGAAGTTAAAGCCGGAGAAGTCAGCTATTTAGATGCACGTTTAGATATGCAGCGCTTGACTCCTCCTGAAGTGGTTAACTATTCTCCTAAAGTAGAAGAAGGTGAACTTGTAGAGTGTAGTTCGAAGATCGTTTTTGAGTTTAATTGGGATGTGGATACAGAATCTGCAATACAAGCATTTTCCATTACTCCGGATGTAAAAGGAACAATTACATTTGAAGATAGTCAACATCGGATGATTTTTGCACCGGATAAACCGTATGATATTTCTACCTTGTATACAGTGAAACTGGATAAAAGCCTGAAACACCCTGGTAATATGGCAATGGAAAAAGATTTTGTATTCAGTTTCCTTACTAAAGATCGTAATAGATTGAAACTATTGGGTTGTTATCCGACTCCTGGGGTAGAATGCGTTAACTATGGTAAAAGTGCTCCATTTGAGTTCAGATTTGATAATAAATTGAATTCTACATTGGTCAGGGATGCTGTTAAAATATATAATTCAAAAGGTGAAGAGTTATCTAAAGTACCCCGTTCTATAAAAGTAAATTCTGTCAGTGCACCTTATGGTTCTTTGGCGTTCACTCTTTCCGAAGGATTAACAAAAAATGAAACGTATCGTGTTGTTGTTGACAGAAATATGATTGATGTTGATGGTATTGATATTGTTGAACCGATGGATTATACTTTTAAAGCTGTAGATGTGAAAGTAACAGACAGAACGGTTGGACTGGATATGGAAACTGCCGGAACATTTACTTATTTTGCAGATGGCAGTACAGGCATTACGTCGGCCAGTACTTCCCGGAATACCTCTAAAGTGTTGTTTGGTTCTTCTTCTGGTGCGTTTACATATAATTTTGCGGTAGATACAGCAGACGGTATAGCTTGTTATCAAACTACTTCAGGATTTCAGGTTGATGCCACTAAAGCAATTGGTATGCATGTTTTGGGTGATCTGACTGGTAATGAGGTTTGGTTACAACTGTCTTCTTCTGATGGAGATGTTCAGGAGATCAAGCTTGCCGATCTTACATTCTGTGATTGGGCATTTGTAGAAGTTTCTTTGGGAACCCTTCCTGCAAAGAAAACTTATGAACTTACCGGATTGAAAATAAAGCAGAAAGCACAACCTCTGACAAAAACAGGAACGATTTATGTAGATAATGTTTTGGTATATGACAATACTTTGACATCTATAGAAGCTGAAATCGTTTCAGGATTCTCTTTCCGTTATATTGCCGGAACTAATGAAATTGTGGCAAGTAGTGACAAGGTAGTATCTATGGAGCTTTATTCATTATCGGGAGAACTATTATCGAAAGTGGCTTCATCTCGGATGGATGTTGGTGGATTGACCAAAGGTATTTATGTGATAAAGGCTAATTTGGAATCAGGAAGTAGCGTTTCGCAGAAAATAGTTTTGAGAGATTGATACTGATTTTTTAATAACGGCTGGCAAATAGGCCGGCCGTTACTTAATTTGATAAAAAATCATTAAGTATGAAGAGAAAGATTCTTTTATATATACTACTACTGGCATTCTGTAATACCTTGGAAGCACAGGAACCGGCATGGGGAACTCCGGATACACTGGAGCATTATAGCTTGGGAGCGGGAGTGCAATATACCAAAATAGCCTATCGGGATAAACCTATACTAATGTGGGTCACAACTATAGATCTGACGAATCCTTATACGAAGATTGAGCAGGTACAATCGAACAATAAGGTTCCGGATGTACCCAGAGAGACTGTTATGAGTATGTCTAAAGCCCACACTTATCCCGGACATCGGGTTTGTGCCGCATTCAACCATGACTTCTTCGTTTATGAAGCGGGTGTATGTATCGGAGTTAATGTGAGTAATGGTGAGATACCTTATGGAGCAGGCTGGGGACGCTCTATCTTTGCTGTTTCGGAAGATGAAACAGCGGCAGTATTTTACCCGTCTCTGAACGCAAATGTTATTTTGAAAGATGGCAGTACTGTGAAAATTGATTATTATAACTCTGCTGCTACATTTATTTCGGGAAACTGTGTGTTATTTAATCACTTGAATAGTAGAACACTGACAGAACAAGGGAAATATATCAAGATCAAACCACTGAGTAGGTGGAAAGTGAATGGGGATGATATAAAGTGTGAAGTCTTGGAGATATCAGATGTTCCATTGCAAACGTCACAAACGGAATGTGTGATTTATGCACGGAACGAAAGTATTCAAAGTTTTGAGGGAAAAGTCACTCCGGGTGATATAATCTTTATTTCACAGAAATTTGTGAAAGGTAAGTTTGGCGAACCACTAAAAAATATTGTAGCTGGTTTTCATGGTTATCCCAGTATTGCTTATGAAGGAAAACTGCATGAAGGTGAATATAATGATTTTGAAAACGGTCGTGAATATGAGGTCTCTGCCCGGGTGATGGGCGGAATGTCAAAAGATGGTAAAACAGTTTATATTGTAACGGTTGAAGGAGGAACTTCTGCCAGTCCGGGTGTAAACTGTATTGATATTGCTAACTGGATGTTGGCCCATGGCTCGTGGAATGTAGTAAACTTCGATAGTGGGGGCTCCGCAACGATAGCTGTTGACCATGAAATGCTGAATTATCCGATGCGTGGTAGCATTCGTCCGGTAGCCGATGCTTTGCTGGTTGTATCAACTGCACCTGAGGAAGAGGTTGTTGCTTCTTATGCATTTATAACCCCGAGTCTTTATACTACGGCAGTCTCGTTGAATCCACTTACACTCCTCTCTTTTAATGAACATGGTAAAATGTTGGAAAAGGGAGTTCAAGGATTTACTTATCAATGTATACCTGAGGACTTGGGATATGTAGACTCGGAGGGTGTATTCCATGCGAGCCTGAATGCTACAAAAGGTCAGATTATAGCTACTAAGGATGGAAAAAAAGCGGTTTTGAATGTTTTTGTATCTCCTGTCTCGGATGTTCAAGCCTATCCGCAGAATATATTGATAGATGGGATACGTGAATTTCCTATCAGGATTGATGCAAAATCAGGGAAACAAGTTTATCAATTAGATCCGGGAGCATTTACCTGGAGTTCCTCTAATCCTGATTGTTGTCTGGTACAGGATGGAGTGATAAAGGGTATAGCTAATGGCGAGACAGGACTTCACGGAACTTTAGATGAGTTGAGTGTACATGTAAATGTGAAAGTTGAGATAGCTGGTAAGGAAAGAATACATGAGACCTTTGCTGACTTAGCATCGTGGCCAATAAAAACTTCTGGAACCTTTTCCAATTTGAGGTATGAAAATACCGCATTACCAAATGGCTGGGAAGATGGTATCAATATGATATTTGATGTCAAAACCGGACGTTCTGCTTCTATTGAGTTTAATAAGCCTGTAACTTTTTATAGCTTGCCTGACTCGGTTTCTTTCCGGATGTTCGTGAAAGATGATGTGATTAAAGAACTCTATCTTGATTTTGCATCAAATACAAAAACTGGTTTTTTGAAAACAAAGTTGATACCTGTTGTCAGGAAAGATTCTGTGTATTCAGTATCTTTTATGGAAGATGATCTGCCATTAAATCTTATAGAGTATCCTTTGACACTGACAAGTATGAAATTTTATCTAAAAGCGGGAATGTCTCTTATCGGTACTAAGTTCTCTTTTAAAGATCTAAAGGCATACTATCCGTCTGCTTCAGGAGTTGGTATTTCAGAGGTGGTAGTGAGTAAACATCTTTCATGGTTGGCTACTTCGAAGGATGAAGCTGTTCTGCATTATTCATTATCCAAAGTGGGTACTGCCTCCATTTCTTTGTGGACTGTTGATGGAAAGAATATAATGAATCATATGACTAACCGACAACTTACAGGAGAGTATACGTACAATATTCCTCTTTATTCTTTTAATAATGGTGTTTACCTTTTGTCGGTAGTTGTTGATGGAAAGAAAGAAACACACAAATTTATTGTCAATAAATGATAAAGGCAACACGAGCTTTCGAATACAAAAGCTTTTAATGTTGGAAAAATACTCTTTGAGACCTATTTTGACAGAATACTTATATAAGTAATATTTTATTAATCTTTAAATTCATTCATTATGAAAACTCCCTTTTTGTTGTTACTCGTATTGACGAGTCAATTAGCTTTTTCTCAGGGTATTAAAATGGTCAGTAATGAACAAATACCCATTATGGAATCAGAAGACGGATGTCTTCCGATTATGAGCCCTACCGGTGATTATCTGATTTTGGCCGGTAATGATACTCAAGGTCTTAAAAAATATGACTTAGCAACGAAAAAACTGACAACTCTTACTACTGAAAAAGCAGTTGGCGTCCAGATTTCTTCCGATGGTAGTACAGTGGTATATCGAAGTAAAAACTACGAAGGAAAACTGCGTTATACTTCTTTAAAAAGCATTCAATTGGAGACTGGTGAAAAGGAAGAATTGATAAAGAATACACGTGATTTGGAAGGGGTGAACGTGAAACAAGGCACTGTCTTGGCAGTGAATAAGGGTAAAATGGTTTCAAAAAGAGTCTCCGGTGAGAAATTAGAATCTATACCAGTGGTGCCGAGTATTAAAGATGGACAACTTTATATAACAGAGAAGGGTAAAACTCGTCTATTATCTCCTGCCGGAACGAATGTGAATTATTTGTGGCCTTCTGTATCACCGGATGGAAAGAAGCTGTTGTATTATGTTATGGACCAGGGGCAAGCTTATGTGAGCAATTCTGACGGAACCAATCCTGTATCTTTAGGGATATTGCGCGCCCCGAAATGGATGGGTAATGATTGGGTTGTAGGTATGGTTGATTATGATAATGGAGAAGTTGTGACTTCTTCGGAAATAGTTGGAGTTGCTGCTGATGGTACACAACGTACGGTATTAACTGATGATTCTGTGATAGCTTTATATCCGTCAGCTTCCGCTGATGCTTCTAAAATAGTGTATACTACTAATGACGGAAAAGTGTTTTTAATGAAGATCGAAACCAATAAATAATTGATTACTATGAAACTACATAAATTAATCATGGTATGGGTTGGGATAATACTGACGTTCAGTGTATCTGCTACCGATTTAAAAGATGCCAGAATTTATATTAATCCCGGACATGGAGGATGGACTGCAAATGATCGCCCGATGGCGACTATCAATTATGCACAGATGGATATTCGCGGCTTTTTCGAGACGAATACCAATTTGATTAAAGGGTTGGCACTTAGAGATGAACTAGTGAAGGCTGGGGCCGGATTCATCAAAATGTCCCGTACACAAAATGGTTTTGTCTCGGCAGGTGATAAGAATGCGACTGAAAATGATAAGGTAGAAACGAGTACACAGATCGTAACATTATCTGTCATTTGTGAAGATGTGGAAGCAAATAATATGGATTATTTTATTTCTATCCATAGTAATGCTGCTACTGAGGGGAGCATGACTAACTATCCGTTGGTGTTGTATCGCGGTACCGATGGTGCATCCGGAAACGGGTTGGTAAATGCAAAAGAAATGGCGTATGATGCTTGGAAATACATTGTAAAAAATGAGGTTACCTATCATTCGGCTTATACTGCCGAAACTGCCAACAATAGCCGTGGAGATATCTCTTTTTACGGGAGCTCATCTACGAGTGGCTTGGGATATACCGGCTATTTAGGGGTCTTGAAGCATGGGTGTGACGGATTTTTGAGTGAAGGTTGTTTCCATACTTACCAACCGGAACGCCAGCGTTTACTGAATGAGGATTATTGTCGACAGGAAGGAGTGAGATATTCCCGTGCCATTCGTGCCTGGTTTAATGATAACAGTGAAACAAAAGGGTGTATTATGGGAACCGTCAAAGATATCAGCAAACCTTTAGAGCATCCGTTATATACCTATAAGGTAAATTCGGTGGATGCCTATTATCCGTTGAACGATGTGAAGGTGGTACTCGAAGATGCCAACGGTAATAAGATTGGCGAATATCTGACTGATAAAGAGTATAATGGGATTTTTGTTTTTACTGAACTTACTCCGGGGACCTATAAATTAGTATTTGATATCGAAGGGTATTGGAAAGAGACAGAGGAGATAGAGGTGGTGGCGAATGAAACTTCGTTTATCAATAAACGGCTGACGGATACATCGAAAGAAGAACCTTCGGATGAACCGGTAATAGAAGAGGTGGATTATTATCCGCATCCGGTACAAGATGGTGATATTGCTGCTGCCCGTTCGTATCATTTCACTAAGGAAGGCGAGTTGCAAACGGTAGAGGTATTGAAAGATCTGACCGTCCGTCGTGCAATTCTCCGTGATGGAAAGTATTACGTATTGGCTGTGAATGGAGACAAAATGCCCCGGCTGCTTGTTCTGGACCCTGTAACCGGAGAATTGTTGAAAGAGATGAGTACAGAGGGGATTAAAACGGAAGGATTTAATGGAAAGGCATATCCTTATGTACTTTCTGATATCGCATTTACAACAGATGGTGTTCTGCTTGGAACCAATTCTACGGTAATTGGTAAAGAAGGGAACTCTTATCAGACTGGAGACTTTTATATGTATAAATGGCAGGCCACAGAAGATAAAGCACTCGAAGAGGCAACTCCCGAGGTACTTTTGACTCTTCCTACTAATACTTCTGCAAGTCTGCTTGCTGCCGGGAATAATAATTCCAATTTTATGGCTAATAGTATCGCTGTAAATGGTACACTGGATAACTTTAAATTCTATTTCGATTCACATGCCGGTAACGGGTGGAGTACCACATATGGTATACGCTATTTGTGTTGGCAAGTGAAAGATGGTCAGGTAATAGGGACTCAATACAATGATACCGAATATACGGAAAAGGAGTTAGGAGCAGATGTACAAATGACCCTTTCTCCGTTAGGTATTGATCGCCTTATCGTCGACGGAAATTCTATAGTACCACGTGAATTCCGAATTTCATGGGATTCAAATGATGGTGTTGAAGTAGCTAATTTTGCAGGTGATATTCCTGTAGAGTCTACCGGTGCCAATTATTTCCGTTATGCCAATAAAATTTATATGAGTGTTCCGGTATGTGAGAAGAAAGATGAGAAGTATTCTTACAAGTCATACTTGTATGATGTGACTGACGGGCTGGATAAAGCGGTGAATGTTGGAGAGACAGAAGCTGTAATCACTAATGATGCCATTACTTATATGGCAAGTGTGGGAGTGGTTGATAACGCAGATATAGTACAACACTTGTTGGTTGGACTTCAGGCTGTCAGCTATACTACAAAAGGGGTAGAGCAAGACGCTTCTCCGGCTCGTATCTTTGCCTATAATCTTAAATCGGTTCGTACAAACGATGGTTATGATATCTGTTTTGATCTGAATGAGAAAGCTGAAGCGATAGATCTCATCTTGATAGATGTTGCATCGGGTACTGTAGTGAAGACAATTTCACTGGGTGCGTTTGATAAGGTTAGTAACAAAGTAAGTCTCGCTTTCGCTGATATCCCTGATGTAGAATGTACCTGGGAACTTCGGGCGACGGCAGGTAATGTGACCCGCTTTGTGAAATTATCAGATGACAGTAAGAACTATCATTATTTTGCTCCCAAAGGTGTGAGTATTGATAAATCTCCTGAAAGTCCCTATTTCGGTCGGGTATATGTTACTAATACAGCTGCCGGAGAAGCCTCCGGAAGAACGACTGCTACAGGCGTTTATGTAATGGGCCCCGATGCATTGGATATAACCGGTCAGGGAGATAAAGCCTATGCAGGTGATGTACAATGGACAGGTGTTGTAGGTGAAGGTCCTCGTAAAGTGGCAGTTGCCGCTGACGGACGCGTGTTCTTATGTGATGCAAGTTCTTCTAATGCAGGTGTGTACTTAATGAATCCGGAAACGTTTACTATATCGCCTGTATTCAAAGGGGCTACCAATGAGGCAGGAAGTTTAAGTATCGGCGGTGTATATGTAGGTGGACAAATGACTGCTATAGGTGTACGTGGAACTGGTGAGGCTACCCAATTGTATACTGTGGATAAGACAACTTCAGGTGCTAGTTGGAAGAAATTTATCAATGTGTATAATATTGGAGAGGCGGATGTCTGGACAACTGCTCCTAGCTACTCAAAGGCTGCAAGTAGTTATATCGGGAATGATAATAGTAGTATTGTTCCTGTATCAACCGGTTATTGGGCAGGTCAGTATCGTGGTGCTGGTGGCAATAGTACAGCTAATCCATGTATGTTCTACTTTAGCGATGAACTGAATGATGCTGTATTTAATACTGCTGAACCGAATATTGTAGAAACTTCCTCACAGAATGGGGCGTTGGCCGTTAATGAAAAAGAAGGGATCGTTGCTTTGAGTAACAATGGCGGAGTTTCCATATTCCAATATAAGATGAATAAGGACGGTATTCCTGCTGTATCTGAAAAATTCCGGAATATGCTTGGCAGTGTGGCTGATGCTACTTATGATGATTTTGAATTTGATTACGCAGGCAATTTGTATGCTGTTTCAACATCTGGTAAGATTGTAAGTGTATGGGCAATGCCTACCGATAATAATAGTTGTGTTACACCTGCAAAGAAAACAATGACATTGAAGAAGAAAGATGATGTTGGTGTACAGGAGACAGAAGTCGGAATAACAAGAATCTATCCTAATCCGGTTGATGATGTGGCTACTATTGAGTCTTCAGAAGTAATTGATGTGATCACCGTATACAATGCGTCCGGAACAATGGTTGATAAGCAAATGAACGTAAATGCAAATACAACGGCTATTGATTTCTCGCGTTTTGCCAAAGGTCTTTATTTTGTAAAGTTAAATAATCAAAAGGCTATTAAGGTCATTAAGAAATAAGTGTTTCAATAATAAGTGAGATTCACCACAGGGGAGATAGGTCTTTTTCCGCATTCTTCTGTGGTGAATTCTTTTTATATTAAGTAGGGATAGCAACAATAACTCAATGTTCATATCCATTTTGTGTTGTTTATATATTAAAAAAGAAGCCGTCTGAAAAATTACTTCTCAGACGGCTTTTCTTTATGCTTTTATTTAATTATCCAATATTTTTTTCTTTGATCAGATATTCTGCAATTTGTACAGCATTCAGTGCCGCACCTTTTTTTATCTGATCCCCTACAATCCAGAATGTCAATCCGCAATCATTGGTTAAATCCTTACGGATACGGCCTACATACACAGGGTCTTTACCAGCAAGGAATAACGGCATTGGGTATTCCTTTTCTGCTGGATTATCCTGAAGGACAAGCCCTTCACCTTTAGCAAAAGCCTCGCGTGCTTCTTCTACAGATACAGGACGTTCTGTTTCTATCCAGATACTTTCAGAGTGAGCTCTCAATGCCGGAACACGTACACAAGTTGCACTAACCTTTATGTCCGAGTGCATGATTTTACGTGTTTCATTATACATTTTCATCTCTTCCTTTGTATATCCATTCTCAGTAAATACGTCAACCTGAGGAATTAGATTAAACGCCAGTTGATAAGCAAACTTTTCTACGGTGACAGGCTCATTTGCAAGGATCTGACGGTATTGTTCGTAAAGTTCGTCCATAGCTGCTGCACCCGCTCCACTGGCTGCCTGATAAGTAGACACATGTACAGTTTTTATATGTGAAAGCTGTTCGATGGCTTTCAGTGCAACTACCATCTGGATCGTTGTACAGTTAGGGTTAGCTATAATGCCCCGTGGACGGTCTTTGGCATCAACTCCGTTTACTTCAGGAACTACCAAAGGTACATCATTGTCCATACGGAAAGCACTGGAATTGTCAATCATTACAGCACCATATTTAGTAATAGTTTCTGCAAATTCTTTGGACGTACCTGCGCCAGCCGATGTGAAAGCGATATCTACCCCTTTAAAGTCATCGTTGTGTTGCAAGAGTTTGACCTCGATCTGTTTACCGCGGAAGGTGTATTTGCTGCCGGCACTACGTTTAGAACCGAACAAAACCAACTCGTCCAACGGGAAATTTCTCTCATCAAGCACGCGCAGGAACTCTTGTCCTACGGCTCCGCTTACGCCAACAATAGCTACTTTCATCTTTTTCTTTTGTTTTAATTGAATATTGTATTTCGCTTACTATTCTTCCGAATAGCAAATAATTGACTGCAAAATTATAACATTCTGGCATATAATTGATAACTTTTTTGTTATTTTGCAGAGAAAACGTAAAACTTAGATATATGCAGTGGCCCGATTTTAATTTAAACCTACCTATAACAGATCCTACATGGATATTTCTCCTTGTACTTCTTATCATATTGTTTGCTCCTATGGTGTTGGGCCGGCTTCGTATTCCACATATAATCGGAATGATTCTGGCTGGTGTGGTGATTGGTGAACATGGATTCAATATTCTGGCACGCGATAGTAGTTTTGAACTTTTTGGAAAAGTAGGTCTCTATTATATAATGTTTCTGGCCGGACTGGAAATGAACATGGGGGATTTTAAACAGAATCGTGGTAAAGCTGTGGTATTAGGACTGTTGGCATTTGTCATTCCTATGGCGTTGGGGTTTATCACTAACATGACGGTATTGAAATATGGGTTCATTACCTCTGTATTACTCGCCAGTATGTATGCTTCCCATACGCTTGTGGCCTATCCTATTGTGATTCGTTACGGAGTATCGCGTCATCGGAGCGTAAGTATTGCCGTTGGAGGAACAGCGGTTACCGATACATTGACTTTGTTGGTGCTGGCGGTTATTGGTGGATTGTTTAAAGGGGAGTCTTCAGAGATGTTCTGGTTATGGCTGGTAGTTAAAGTTATTTTCCTGGGTTTTCTTATTATCTTCTTTTTCCCTCGTATCGGGCGTTGGTTTTTTCGAAAGTACGATGACAATGTGATGCAGTTTATCTTTGTTCTTGCGATGGTTTTCCTGGGAGCCGGATTGATGGAGTTTGTAGGAATGGAAGGTATTTTGGGAGCATTTCTTGCCGGATTGGTATTAAACCGTCTCATTCCCCATGTCTCTCCGTTAATGAATCATCTGGAGTTTGTGGGTAATGCTTTGTTCATTCCATACTTCCTGATTGGAGTGGGAATGTTGATTGATATTAAAATTCTCTTTGGGCATGGTGACGCTTTAAAAGTAGCAGTAGTAATGACTACTGTTGCATTGGCGAGTAAATGGATTGCTTCGTGGCTTACTCAGAAAATCTATAAGATGAAAGCTATCGAAAGGGAGTTGATGTTTGGTCTTAGTAATGCACAGGCGGCAGCTACGTTGGCAGCTGTGCTTGTGGGCTATAATATTATTTTGCCTGACGGTGAGCGATTATTGAATGAGGATGTGTTGAATGGTACTATTGTATTAATTCTGTTCACTTGCATCATCAGCTCGTTTGCTACTGAACGGGCTGCCCGCAAGCTCGCTATGCATGAAGCACAACTGGATACGGAAAATAGTAAAAAGGAGACACCTGAGAAGATTTTGATTCCGGTGGCAAACCCGGATACTATTGATGATTTGATAAACTTGTCTTTGCTGATCCGGGATTCTAAACAAAAAAATAATTTGCTGGCGTTGAATGTCATTAATGATAACAGTAGTTCGGAACGTTTGGAGTTGTGTGGTAAAAGAAACCTGGAACGTGCTGCTATGATAGCTGCATCAGCGGATGTACCTTTGTCACAGGTGAGCCGGTATGATCTTAATATTGCTTCCGGTATTATCCATACAGCAAAAGAATATGAAGTGACGGATGTGGTAATCGGATTGCATCGTAAGGTCAATATTGTAGACTCTTTCTTTGGTAATCTGGCAGATAGTTTGTTGAAAGGGTTACATAGGGAAGTAATGATAGCCAAGTTCCTAATGCCGGTTAATACGCTTCGGCGTATTATTATTGCTGTCCCTCCGAAGGCGGAGTATGAAGCCGGATTTCAGAAATGGGTGGAGCATTTTTGTCGTATGGCAAACATTTTGGGATGTCGTGCGCACTTCTTTGCGAATGAGCAGACGTTGGGATACTTACAGCAATTGGTGAAAAAGAAATATGGATTGACCATGACAGATTTCTCCCGTCTGGATGATTGGGGAGACTTGCTATTGCTTACCGGTCAAGTGAATTATGATCATTTACTGGTTATAGTCAGTGCTCGCCGGGGATCTATCTCTTATGATCCGGCTTTTGAAAAGTTACCGGCCCAACTCGGGAAGTATTTCTCAAATAATAGCCTTATTATTTTATATCCGGATCAGTTGGGAGAACCACAGGAAGCTATTTCTTTCTCAAATCCACGTGGTAGTAATGAGTCGCAGCATTATGAAAAGGTAGGTAAGTGGTTTTATAAATGGTTTAAGAAAAATTGATGGAAAACTGGAAGCAAAGAACAGCACTCTTGTTAGGTGAAGAGAAGATGGAGCGGTTGCGTAATGCCCATGTACTTGTAGTCGGTTTGGGTGGAGTAGGTGCTTATGCAGCAGAGATGATTTGCCGTGCCGGAGTGGGGCGAATGACGATTGTAGATGCTGATACGGTTCAGTCTACCAATCTAAACCGTCAGTTACCGGCTTTGCATTCTACCCTGGGAATGCCTAAAGCCAATATATTGGAAGCAAGGTTCAAAGATATTAATCCGGAACTGGAGTTAAAAGTGTTACCCGTTTTTCTGAAAGACGAAAATATCCCGGAACTGCTGGATGCTGCCCGATATGATTTCATTGTTGATGCCATAGATACGTTGAGTCCTAAATGCTATCTCATTTATCATGCTTTGCAACGCCGCATTAAGATTGTATCCAGTATGGGAGCCGGTGCAAAAAGTGATATAACTCAAGTTCGTTTTGCCGACCTTTGGGATACCTATCATTGCGGATTGAGTAAAGCTGTCCGAAAACGCTTACAAAAAATGGGAGTTAAACGAAAAGTGCCGGTAGTATTTAGTACAGAACAAGCTGATTCTAACGCTGTACTGCTCACTGATGATGAAATGAATAAGAAGTCAACTTGCGGTACGGTGAGTTATATGCCTGCCGTCTTTGGTTGCTATCTGGCAGAGTATGTAATAAAACGATTATGAATAATTATTCAATGTGCTGATATGCCAATGTGCCAATTGGTATGTTACTATAGTGCAGCCTATTGGCACATTGGCATATTGCCACATTAGCACATTATTATATGATAAAATTAGAAGGAATTACTAAAAGTTTCGGTTCTTTACAGGTTCTCAAAGGTATTGATCTGGAGATAAATAAAGGAGAAGTTGTAAGTATTGTCGGACCAAGTGGTGCCGGTAAAACTACTCTGTTGCAGATTATGGGTACGCTTGATGAACCAGATGCCGGACATGTCTATATTGATGGTACAAATGTCAGCAGGATGAAAGAAAAAGAGCTCTCTGCTTTTCGTAATAAGCATATCGGCTTTGTTTTTCAGTTTCATCAGTTACTTCCTGAATTTACAGCATTGGAAAATATCATGATTCCCGCATTGATAGCCGGGGTATCTTCCAGGGAAGCCACAGCGCATGCATTAGAGATACTGAACTTTATGGGATTGGCAGAGCGTGCTTCTCATAAACCTAATGAACTCTCCGGTGGAGAAAAACAACGGGTTGCTGTAGCCCGTGCTCTTATCAATAATCCGGCAGTAATATTAGCTGACGAGCCTTCTGGTAGCCTGGATACGCATAATAAGGAAGAATTACATCAATTGTTTTTTGAACTTCGTGACCGTTTAGGACAGACATTTGTGATCGTAACCCATGATGAGGGGCTAGCTCAGATTACAGATCGTACTGTCCATATGATAGATGGTATAATTAATAAGTGTTAATACGAAGGGGGAAATTCTAAAAAATGATACCATATGGCTGATTGGTTATTAATATTAATCAATTAGCTGTATCTTTATATCGCTTCTCTACAGAAGTCTGTGAAGATAGTAGGTAGAGTGTTTGTTTTGTTTGTGTGTGATGCATTCTTATCTAGTGTGATAAGGATGCATCTTTTTTATTTCAATGAAAACTAACATAAGGTGATATCCGTTCAAAATCTTTTTCAGAAAATTCATCATAGAGTTTGAATTGGCTCAGACTCTCTATTTCTCCTTTTTTCTTACGGTACTCAACAATAACCTTTGCCTGGTAGAAATTGATGTAAGGATGTGCTCTAAGTCTTTCAATTCCTGCTTTATTCAGGTTTATCCGTTGGGTCTCATTCTTGTTAACAAACAACCATTCATGTAGTTTATCCGTATCCAAATGAATATCTTGCAGTTGCTCTACTTGGTAGAATCCTCCCAGTTTTTTCCGATATCCTACAATCATACGGGCGATAGCGCTTCCTATACCCGGGATTTTTTTTAATTCAGTGGTGTCAGCCTGGTTTAAGCTGATTGTTGTTCCACTCGGATATTTGTAATATTGTAGAGTATCCCGCGGTTCCTGATGACTAAACAGGCGAATTGTGTCCTGTTCTTTCGGTATATCTGCTATGGATATATAAGGTTCGAGAGTTGTGTATTGCTTTTCTGTCAATCCATATACTTTTTGGAAGTCACTCTGTTTGCGAAAGCGTCCTCCTTTGGCACGGTATTTCAAAATATTCTTTGCTATCCATAGCGGAAGTCCCAGGTTAAGAAAAGTAATAGAGTCTGCCGTATTAGGATCGAAAGAAGCGAGTATTACTTCTCGTTTTTCATACTGGTATTTTTTAGAACTTACTTCTTTTTGTTGTTCTTTTTCTTTTAGTGATGCCATGAAAATGGCATACTCTTCTTCGAATTTTTGGTTATCTTCAATTTTTGCTACTTCTCTTGGCGGTATAAACCATGAAGCTGTACCGACCAAAATAATCAAAGCGGCAAGAATTATGATACCTTGCCGTTCTGTACGCGAAAAGTAGAAAAAGTCTTTCCACATATTACTTGAGTAATCCTAACTCATTGATAAAGATACAGGAGATTGCAATAGGTGCAATATATTTCAGGATAAAGATAATGAGTTTATAAACCGGGACTTTCAGTGTACCATCGTTTGTAATCTCGCTCCAGACGATTTTCTTGTCCAGATACCACCCGGTGAATATTGAGATACACAACCCACCCAGTGGTAACATGATTTTTGCGGTGACAAAATCAAATAGGTCGAACATTCCTAATCCGAAAATAGTAATACCTTTTGTTACTCCAAGTGACAGAGAACAGAGTATACCGAGGAAGATGCACCCTCCTGTAACAAATAATGCTGCCCGGTGGCGAGTAAACTTAAACTCTTCGTGCAAGTAAGCTGTAACAACTTCATGCAAAGAGATAGTAGAAGTAAGAGCTGCCACTGCCAGCAGTACATAAAACATCACAGAGAATATATACGCCAATAACGGCACTCCACTGAATGCTTGCTGGAATACATTAGGCAGGGTGATAAAGATGAGGCTTGGACCTGCATCCGGCTGAATACCCACAGAGAAAGCAGCCGGGAAGATGATGAATCCTGCAAGTACGGCTACAATTGTATCAATAATCCCTACACTGAAAGCTGTCTTAGTTAAATTGGTCTTTTTGCTAAAATAGGAAGCATAGGTACAAAGACACCCCATCCCTAAACTAAGTGAGAAAAAAGCTTGTCCCATTGCACTTAAGAATACATTTCCGTCTACCTTGCTGAAATCTGGTTTGAGTAGAAACTCGATACCTCTGCTTGCTCCTGGCAAAGACACAGAACATATTACTAATATAAGGATGATAATAAACAGCATAGGCATCATTATCTTGGAAGATTTCTCTATTCCCTTCTCTACGCCTTTCACAATAATAAAATGAGTACCGAGTAGAAATAGGATCAGCCAAATCGCCGGTCGCCATGGGTTGCTTGAGAAAGTCTGGAATGAAGAAATAAACTCATCCGGAGTTTTACCTGAAAAACCGTTGGTTAATGCTTCGAAAATATATTCGAGCGTCCATCCGGCCACTACCGAATAATAACTGAGAATAAGAAAGCCGGCAAGTACTCCCATACGTCCTACCCAACGCCAATGCGTACCGGGAGCTAACTTTTGATAAGCTCTGGCGGTGTTTGCGCGAGAATGGCGTCCAATAAGAAATTCGGATACCATGATCGGAAGTCCCAGAAGAAAAATACAACCCAGATAAATAATGATAAAAGCGGCACCGCCATGATTACCGGTTTCGTATGGAAATCTCCATATATTACCCAGTCCTACAGCTGATCCTGCAGAGGCAAGTATCACCCCCAACTTAGTGCCAAAGTTCGCTCTGTCATTTTTAGTCATAAAAGCTTTATTTATCTTACAATTCGATATATTTATCTTACTTAAACATGCAAATATAAGAAATGTTCCTTATATTTGCCCAACATCTGTAATTTATTTAGATATGCTTTATTATATTAAGAAATACCCGGTTTCTCTGTTAATTATTCTGGTAGTTATCTACCTGTCGTTTTTTAGACCACCTTCAACAGAGTTAAGCAAAATACCCAATATAGATAAAATTGTTCATTTTTGTATGTATTTCGGTATGTCCGGCATGTTGTGGCTGGAGTTTTTGCGTACTCACAGAAAAGGAGATTCTCCTATGTGGCATGCATGGGTCGGTGCCTTTGTTTGCCCGGTATTGTTTAGCGGGTGTGTAGAGTTGTTACAGGAGTATTGTACAACGTATCGTGGAGGAGATTGGTTAGACTTTACAGCCAATTCTTTGGGGGCAATCTTTGCCAGTCTTATCGGTTACTATTGGATACGCCCCCGGATGCTGAAACAAACAATAAAAGGGAAACAGTAGCAGATTATAGATAATCTGCTACTGAACTAAGTTTTATTCCGTTAGAGCCCTTTATTAAGATGGTATAATCTTTAGGCTTATCGGTCTGTAATGCCTGTATAAGTTCCTGGGCATTGGAGTATGTCTGGTATGAATGTTCGGCTGCAGCAAACAGGTTTCCAACAAATATGACTTTCTCAAACTCGCATGCTTTAATGAAGTCTACTATCTTTTGGTGCTCAGCTGCACTTTCAGCTCCCAGTTCGCGCATATCTCCTAATATTAGCATCTTATGCGCAACTGTCATTTTATTAAAGTTCTCCAGTGCTGCCATCATACTTGTAGGATTGGCATTATAAGCATCGATAATCAGTGTGTTCTCGGCTGTTTTTTTCAGCTGCGAACGATTGTTTTGCGGAGCATATTCAGTGAGTGCTTTATTTATTTTTTGCGGTTCAACTTTAAAGAAGCGTCCGATAGTAATAGCAGCCAAAGCATTAGTGAAATTATATTCTCCTATTAACAGGGTTTCTACTTCGTAATTTTCACCGTTCTTTCCTGCTTTCCATTCAAAGGTAAGGTAAGGCGAGTTCCCAGTCACATGACCATTGACATAGAGTGATTCATCATTTCCGTAAGGTATTTGATTCAGTCCGGAAGCAATATTCATAAGATATGGATTGTCGTGGTGAATGAAGATAATTGCACCTTCTTTCTTACGCAGAAAATCATACAGTTCTCCTTTGGTTTTTATAACTCCTTCAAATGAGCCGAAACCCTCGAGGTGTGCTTTACCCACGTTAGTAATAATGCCGTAATCCGGCTCGGCTATCTCTGCTAAGAATTTAATTTCTCCCGGATGATTGGCTCCCATTTCGATGACTGCAAGGTCATGTTCTGCTTTCAGGCGAAGAAGGGTAACAGGTACTCCAATGTGGTTGTTTAAATTACCTTGCGTATAAAGAATATTATAGGATTGTGACAGTACGGCTGAGATCAATTCTTTGGTGGTTGTTTTCCCGTTAGTTCCGGTAATACCAATGATCCGGGTACCTAATTGCCTACGATGGTAGTTGGCCAGTTGTTGTAAAGTTTCGATGCAACTGTCTACAAGGATGTAGCGTTTGTCACCTTTCACTGCATGAGCTGCTTCGTCAACAATTGCGTATGCGCACCCGTCGTTAATAGCTTGTGTGGCGAAAGCATTCCCATTGAATGAATCACCTTTGAGGGCAATGAACATAGAGCCTTTAGGGCAATTGCGGCTATCGGTAGTTACTGTATTACATTCCAGAAATATCTGGTAGAGAGCAGAGAGTTCCATATTCTTTCTATAGTTATAAAGACAGCAGCAAAGATAGAGTATAATCTTGAATCGTGTGAAAAGAATAGCCGGAAATCTCTTCCTTTTCTTTTTATTTGATAAGATTCTTTCTTAATGAGCACTAAGAGAATGCCGTATCCGGTACAATTTCTTGTGATAATAGGCGGTTACTTGCTTTTTTTCTCTACATTTGCAATAATCTAACCGAAAAACGAGATTAATGAACTCATTAGCGCATAGATATTTAAATGTCAACGGGCAGTTGCTCGATCTCTCTGTCCCACAAGTGATGGGTATTCTGAATGTTACTCCTGATTCTTTTTATGCCGGAAGCCGGATGCAAACTGAGGCAGATATTGTCGGACGTGCACAACAAATATTGGCCGAAGGTGCTTCCATAATTGATATTGGTGCTTACTCTTCCCGCCCTAATGCGGAAAACATCTCTGCCGAAGAAGAGATGCGTCGTTTACGGGTAGGATTGGAAATTGTGGTTCGTAATCATCCGGACGCTGTTATTTCTGTAGATACGTTCCGGGCTGATGTGGCGGAACAATGTGTAAAGGAATATGGTGTTGCTATCATCAATGACATTGCAGCCGGAGAGATGGATCCGAAAATGTTTGAAACTGTTGCCCGGTTGGGAGTGCCTTATATCATGATGCATATGCAAGGTACACCTCAGAATATGCAATCTGAGCCACATTATGACGATTTGCTTAAGGAGGTATTTATGTATTTCGCCATGAAAGTGCAGCAGTTACGTGATTTGGGTGTGAAAGACATTATTCTTGATCCGGGCTTTGGCTTTGGTAAGACGTTAGAGCATAATTATGAACTGATGGCACACCTTGAAGAATTCAGTATTTTCGAACTGCCTTTATTGGTGGGTGTTTCAAGAAAATCAATGATTTATCGTTTGCTTGGAGGTACGCCGCAAGACGCTCTGAACGGAACTACTGTATTGGATACGGTTGCTTTAATGAAGGGAGCCAATATCCTGCGGGTACATGATGTGCGTGAAGCAGTGGAAGCAGTAAGGATGGTGGAGAAAATTGTAAGTTATAAATTGTAAATGTTTATATGGGTGAATATCAAATAATAGCCATGGCTGCCGGTATGTTTTTTGAGTTTGGTATCAAAGATTTTATTGACATCCTGTTGGTGGCTTTCCTTTTGTACTATGTCTACAAATTGATGAAAGCTTCGGGTTCTATCAAAGTGTTCACAGGTATTCTTGTGCTGATTCTGATGTGGCTGGTAGTAACTCAGGTGCTTGAGATGAAACTTCTGGGTTCTATTTTTAATACTTTGATGAATGTCGGTGTGCTGGCTCTGATTGTACTTTTTCAGGATGAGATACGCCGTTTTCTGCTTACGCTTGGTTCGCATCAGCATGTCAATGCCCTGGCGCGTTTTTTTACCGGGAATAAAAAAGAGTCATTAGAACATGAAGATATCATGCCGGTGGTAATGGCATGTATCAGTATGGGTAAACAAAAGGTAGGCGCCCTGATTGTGATTGAACACAATGTTCCTTTGGATGGGGTAGTACGTACCGGAGAAATTATTAATGCGGATGTAAATCAGCGTTTGATAGAAAATATTTTTTTCAAAAACAGTCCTTTGCATGATGGTGCGATGGTAATAAGTAAAAAGCGTATTAAAGCTGCCGGATGCATTCTGCCGGTATCTCACAATCTGGATATACCCAAAGAATTGGGGCTTCGTCATCGTGCTGCAATGGGGATATCACAGGAATCGGATGCGCATGCTATTATTGTATCTGAGGAGACCGGATCGATTTCTGTTGCTTATCAGGGGCAGTTTTATCTTCGTTTGAGTGCCGAAGAGCTGGAAAGTTTATTAACGAAGAAATCCTAAAAATAATAGATATATTATGGACAGACGAAATTTTATAAGAACAGGAGGTATGGCATTATTAGGTTCGTTGGCTGCAGGCTCAGCGTTGGCTATTCCTTCGGTGAAGGGAGCTTTGGGAGGAGCTGACCAGAAGGCGGCGCTTTCGCAGGCAATGAATCATTTTGGTGTGGGCGAAGAAGATATGAAGAAAGTATTGGCAACAGCCCTTGAAAAAGGAGGAGATTATGCTGATCTCTTTTTTGAACATACCTTCACCAATGTAATCAGTTTGAAAGACGGGGCGGTGAATAGCTGTAATTCCTATATAGATTTTGGTATGGGGGTGCGTGTGCTGGCAGGCGATCAGACCGGTTATGCCTATGTGGAAAATGTGACACTTGACGATATGTTGAATGCTGCACGTACGGCTGCACGTATTGCATCCGGCAAGAAGAAATACGGTCCTGTACGTCTGGCAGAAAAAACATTGAAGAAAAACTATTATCCGATCACTACTCCTTGGGAGGAGATCAGTTTGAAAGATAAGATGCCTTATCTTCAAAAGCTGAATGACAAAATATTTGCACTGGATAAACGTGTGTCCAAAGTAATGGCCAATCAAAGTGATTCGACATCGCATATTCTTTTCTGTAACAGTGAAGGCGTGATGTATTATGATTATCGACCTATGGTGACACTTGGTGCTGTCTGCATTATGGAGGAAAACGGAAAGACGGAAAACAGTTATGCTGCCCGTGCTTATCGTAAAGGGTTTGAGTTTCTGTCTGATGACCTGGTTGATATTTTGGCACGTGAAGCCGTAGATAATACAGCCATTCTTTTTAAAGCCATCAAGCCTAAAGGTGGAGAGATGCCTGTGGTGATGGGTGCAGGAGGTTCCGGTATCCTGTTGCACGAGGCTATCGGACATGCGTTTGAAGCAGATTTCAATCGTAAGAATGTATCTATTTTCTCCGATCAGTTGAATAAGAAAGTGTGCAATGAACATATTTCTGTAATAGATGATGGTACTATTCCTTTCAATCGTGGATCTGTAAACTTTGATGATGAGGGAGTGGAAGGACAGAAAACATATCTCGTTAAAGAAGGAGTTTTAACCAGTTATATGCACGACCGTATCAGTGCCAAACATTATGGTATTGCTCCAACTGGAAACGGACGGCGTGAGACTTTCCGGAATATGCCGATTCCTCGTATGCGTGCTACGTATATGGAGCCGGGCAATATGAAAGAGGAAGATATTATAGCATCTGTGAAACAAGGTATTTTTGTCGATCAGTTTACAAACGGGCAGGTGCAGATTGGAGCAGGTGATTTTACTTTCTTCGTGAAATCGGGTTATCTGATCGAAGATGGAAAATTGACACAACCCATTAAAGATATCAATATCATCGGGAATGGTCCGAAAGCATTGGCAGATATTACTATGGTGGCTAATAATGACAAGATTGATAATGGTACCTGGACTTGCGGAAAGGATGGACAATCTTGTCCGGTGACTTGTGGTATGCCTTCGGCGTTGGTTAGTAAACTGACCGTTGGAGGAGAAAACTGAGGAAACAGTGAGAACTAAAAATTAGAAATTAAAAATTAAAGTTGAAATTTCGCGGAATGTGGTAAAGATATATATTTAGTTCCCGACTTTCGACTCTCAACTTTCAACTCTTATGATTTCAGATAGCAATAAAAAACTGGCACAATGGGCAATGGATTATGCCTTGAAGAATGGTTGTCAGCAAGCAAAAGTGAATCTTTATGCCGGATCAAACTCTTCTTTTGAGTTGCGTGATGCCAAAATGGACCGTTTACAGCAGGCTTCGGAAAATGGCCTGACCATTTTCTTATATGTAAACGGACGCTATGGAACCTATTCTACCAATCGGCTGGATAAGAAAGAACTTGAAACATTTATAAAGAATGGTATTGACTCTACCCGTTATCTGGCAAAGGATGAGGCACGTGTATTGCCGGATGCTTCCCGCTATTATAAAGGGGGAAGCCCCGATTTGAAGTTGTTGGATGCGAAATTCTCTTCCATCCGTCCCGATGATAAAGTAGCATTGGCAAAAGCGGTTGCCGAAGAGGCACTGGGTAGAGATGACCGTATTATTTCTGTCAGCTCTTCTTATAGCGATGGAGATAATTTTGGATACCGGATCACCAGTAATGGTTTTGAAGGAGAAACAAAATCAAGTTGGTATTCTCTTTATGCCGAGGTTGCAATAAAGGGCGAAGGAGAGGCACGCCCTTCTGCTGGTTGGTATGAATCATCACTCTATTTTGATAAACTGGTGAAAGAAGGCGTCGGGCAGAAAGCTCTGGAACGCGTCTTGCGTAAGGTAGGACAAAGAAAAGCGAAATCCGGTAAATATACGATGGTGGTGGATCCAATGAATGTCAGTCAGCTACTAAGTCCCTTGGTAGATGCTCTTTATGGATCTTCTCTTCAGCAGAAAAATTCTTTCCTGCTGGATAAACTGAACGAAAAAGTACTGGCCGATAAGATGACATTAATAGACGAACCGCATCTGCAACAGGCATCTGGCGCCCGCTATTTTGATAGTGAAGGCGTAGCAACAGAACGACGTCCGGTTTTTGAGAATGGAGTGTTGAAAACTTATTTTATTGATACCTATAATGCCAGAAAGATGGGAGTTTCTCCAACTATTAACTCACCCTCTATTCTAGTCATGCAAACGGGCTTAAAGGATCTCGACGGGCTGGTAGCCGGAGTGGACCATGGAATTCTTGTGACAGGCTTTAATGGGGGGAACTGTAATAGTTCTACAGGAGACTTTTCGTATGGTATCGAAGGGTTCCTTATTGAAAATGGGAAGCTGACACAGCCTGTATCCGAAATGAATGTGACTGGTAATATGTTGACTCTCTGGTCGTCGTTGTCCGAAACAGGAAACGATCCGCGGTTGTCTTCATCCTGGCGTATCCCGTCATTGGTCTTTGAAGGGGTAGACTTTAGCGGACTCTAAATTAATCTTATACAAATCTTTCCGAAGCACACTTGCATCCTGTACACTATTTCTTGGCATTTCAATGACAAAAGCTGAGAGGTGTGCAGGATGCTCTCTTTTATATGATCACTACCGTGTTTACTACTTTAAGTGTGTAAACCAATACTTATCATACAATCAGACTACCCTATTTCTGCCTGTAATAAATCAAATGGAAAGAATCAATAACATGGGGATGTTGTCGGTGAAAACATCCCCATGTTGTGAATCAGAACATCCGGGTGTTTTGCTTAACAACATCCGGATGTTCTGTATCCTTAAATCTAAAGAAGAGTACGAAAGGATTAGTAGATAATGCTTTGCATGATAGCTGTTAATTCAGCATTAAACTCATATAAGGTTGTAATGGAGAGAGGAGCTTTTCGCATAGTTCCCCGATGGTCAATTGCCGGTGGCTACCTAACAACCGCTCTTTACTGAATTTACATTTTCCTTTGTAAAGGTAGTAGTAGCCATTATTTATAGCCAATTGTTCGTCTGTTAGCTTTATGTTCATTTCAATTTCCGGATGCAAGGCCGCATGGAACTGTAAAATAGTTCTGGCATCAATGATACGTGCCATGCCGAGGGGATATTGTTCTTCGGCAGCCATAGGGGGAGTAATCATTGTTATAGCGTCGGTACCTGCTTCCTGCCGGATATGATAGAGCAATGCTTTTTCAATTTCGCTGTTTTCTGTCAGCAATTCATTTATTTGTAATCCATTACCATTCGGATAAACAACGGCTATGCCTGCTATCTGCTCCTGAACGGTAGCTATGTAGAATGTGCCTTTACTGATAAGCAGATCTGCAAAAATTACTTTAAAGTCACTAAAAGTATGCTGAATACAGCAAGAGCGCTCAGACATTTTTTTATCGAGATATTGATATACTTCTTCATTGGCATCTGCTAATTTCGTTATGAAGATATCCGGCACAGGACTTATGTCCCATTGTGATATTTTTTTCTCCGAATAACGAAATACAGGCATATACCCCATACGCGCATAATAATCAAACAACCAGGGCTCTGCGGGGATTAGTGTACTAAGAACTACGCGATTATACCTCATACGTGCAAATGCCTGTGAAAGTAACTCACGCATGACTCCGTTTCCCCGGAAATCGGGATGGGTACAAGCACCGGAGATATATGAGGTCTGGATTTGTTCGCCACAAAAAGTCATAGGATAGGGTATCATCTGAAGTGCAGAGACTACTTCCTTACCACTTTCTATAGCAATATTTACTTCGTCATTATAACGCAGGCGAAAATACATATCGATGAACGCATCGCTATCGTCAAAACAAAGTTTCCACAAAGCTTTTATCTGTTGTTTGGTCATTTCTTTATTTTACCATTTAATCATTTCCAGGGGATGTTCTTTAAAGCATGCCATATACTTCTCCAGAATAGTAACGGGCTGGTAGGATAGTTTGGCTTTTCGCAGACCTTCAATACCCAAATCCTCTTCGCGGTTAATGTAGATATATTGTTCGGGGATGTGATTGGCAAATTCATAGTTGATCATGGCATAAGCCCCGTCAATTGTTGTATCAGCTTTTTCTACATGTACACCGAAAGTCTCTTTGTTGATAGGCATCCCGAAAGTGAATGCAACGATCTTGCCGTCGACGTGAAGTATCCCACCTGTTAACCCTAATGCTTCGAAATGATTCAATGCATAAATCAGGGCACGACGTTCATTACCGGTACCTTCCTGTTGGTCACAGTTATTCACTTTACACCATTCGGCTTCCAGATCTAAACATTCCTGAATACGATCAGGAGTGATAGGGGTATATTCATAGTTGCTGTATGTATTTCGGAATTTATTGATATGGTTTCGCTTCGACTGGAATTTTTTTCCTTTTAGCGTAGCCAGATCGGTGTGCAGGTAGATATAATCGGCATAGTCTCTGTCGGCAGTAAATGTAAACTGTCCCGGCATAATCTCCTCGAGTTCTTCTCTCATACATGAACACACGCCTAACATACAGAACGGTTGCCCTTCCTGATTTGCGTCTTCAATGAGCATGTCCAGTACCTTTTTCAGATTTCCTTTTCCGACAGGCATCATATAGGCCAGTTCGTCTCCAACCCAGAATTTGAATGCCAGGAAATCGTCAATGATGGCGAACTGGGTGTTATACAGAAATCTCCAACTGCAAAGGTTGGAAAAAGAAAGGTCGCAATTACGGCGACTACTGTTCATCGTGTAAGATGTAATGGTATCCTTGTCCTGGATAGTAATATCCTTAAAATTTATCATATAAAAATCTATTTTGCATTTCGCTTAATAATATAACAATTAGAGGACGTTTTTGTTAGAGAAGACCTAATAATCGGAGAATTGTTGGAGTTAATAATGCAGTAAATATTCCGTTTAATGTCAATCCCAGACTGGCATACGCTCCATATTTACTGCTGATATCCATCGCAGTGGAGGTTCCTACCGCATGAGCAGCGGTTCCCATGGATAATCCCTGGGCTATCGGACTACCTACATGCATCAGTTTCATTGTTTTGAATCCGAGTATAGCCCCCAGTAATCCGACACAGACTACTACTGCTGCTGTCAGCGAAGGAATACCTCCCAAGCTTTTGGTTACTTCCATGGCAATAGGAGTGGTTACGGATTTCGGAGCCAGAGAGAGAATAACTTCTTGTGAAGCTCCCATTAGTTTGGCTATCAGTACAACGGAAACAACTCCGACAAAACAGCCTGCCAACTGTGATAATAATATGGGTAGCAATTGTTTTTTGATCGTTTCCAACTGCAAATACAGGGGTACGCCCAGCGCTACTACTGCCGGTTTAAGCCAGAATTCAATCAGGTGGCCGCCTTCATTGTAGGTCTCATAACTGATATGGGTTATTTTCAGAAAAATGATAAGGACGGCTATAGTGAGTAGAATAGGATTCAGCAAAAGAAATCCCGTTTTCTTTTGCAGTAACTTGGCAAAGAAGTAAATCCCGAAGGTGATAGCCAACAGGAAGAATTCATTTTCTAAATAATTCATTTGATTTTACGTGTTAATTGGTGAACCCATCCGGTGACAACAAGCACCAGGATGGTACTGATAAGGGTTGCAACTACTATCGGCCAGAATTGTGCCTCAATGATGTCAAAATAGAGCATAAGGGCAACTCCTGGTGGAATAAAGAAGAATCCCAGATTAGCAACTAAGAAGTCGGACATACCTTGCACCCAATGCAACTTGATCCAACCCAATTTCAGAAACAGGGTGAGCAGCAACATTCCTATGATGCTGGACGGGAGCTTAATTCCCGTGAGAAAAACAATCAATTCACCCAAAGCCAAACAGCCAAATAAAATGGCACACTGACGTATCATATTTTATACCTATTGAATTTGAAAACGGTGCAAAGTTATGAAATAAGTAGGAGAGTTGTCACTGTTTTCCGTGAAGAAATTATTTTAACCATTCAATTGTATGAAAAAAAACAATGAAAAAAGGAATAGAAAGGAAAATATATATATTTTTGCAAATATCAATGTCCGATTTAAAAAACGAATATTAACTACTAAAACAAGACGAATATGAAGAAGAACTTACTAATCAGCGTTTTCACGGTTTTTGCCCTGATGTTATCTGTAAATACCTTTGCACAAGAAAAGGCTACCAAGAAAGACTACAAAACAATGGCAAAACAGGAGAAAGTTTTGAACAATGAACTGAAAAAAAAGGCACTTAAAGATGCACGTAAAGAAGCTAAGAAATTAACAAAAGAAGGGTTTAAAACTCCAATTGGGAAATTACCATTAGATAAGCAGATAGAGAATGCGTGGCAGAAGCAGGCAGAAATGACTCCGGACGGAACTCCGTTCTGGTATGTTGCTTCTTCAAGAGCTATTGGTGGTAATCAGTCTTCTGCTGTTTTGCAGGCAACCAATGCTGCCAAGATAGAACTTGCGGGGCAGATTCAAACAAAAGTGTCTCAGCTGATTGAGGCAAAAGTGGCCAATGATGATATGGGACAGGAAGAAGCTGCCAGTCTTTCAAGTGTAGTTGCTGCCAGTAAAAGTGTGATTTCGGCTACTTTGGGACGTATCACGCCATTGGTAGAAGTATATAGAACGCTTGAAAACAAAAATGTAGAGGTGATGGTAACACTTGGGTATAGCCTGGAATCTGCGAATAAGGCTGCGATTAGTGCAGTACGTGCCGAATTGGCAAAGAAGTCGGAAGACCTGGCCAAAGAACTGGATAAGTTAGGATATTAAAGATCGATTATTAAAAAGGGAAAGATTTGAATGAGAATAAATAGGCTACTCGGAGTTATAGCTATTTTATTGTTGATATCTGCCGGAAGCCTTTGTGCCCAGGACATTGTTAAGGTGAAAGGGGTACAGGGGCGTTGGCAGGTCAGTGAAGAGATCACTTTGAAGCAAGCTGAGGAGCGCGCTTTTATGGAAGCCAAGAAAGCTGCTTTACAGAAAGCTGGGGTGATGGAAAACGTCTGGTCGGTTTTCGGGCAGATAACTCAGAATGACGGGCAAGAGTTTCATGAGGCATACTCACAGATGAGTGTGCTTGCTATTGGGGGCATGATAAATGTTACCCATAAAAAAATAGAAGAGATATGGGACACAGATACCCGTAGCCTTTATAAAGTAGTGACGATTGATGCTACTGTGCAGAAGAATGCCAAACCTGATAATGCCTATGCACTTGAAGTGAAGGGGGTGGAAACCCTTTATAAGGAAGGGGATGCGTTTACGTGCCGGCTGACGGTGCATGGAACGGATTCTTATCTTAAATTTTTCTGGTTTGACAGTACGGGAGGAGCATTGCTGTATCCCAATACATACGAGGCAAACAATCTGCTCAAAGCAGGGCAGGAGTATAAGATTCCTTTCAGTAATGCAGTGGATTATCTTATGGAAAAACAGCCGGGTAAAGACAATGAGAAGATCAACATTATGATGGTAGCTACTAAAGAGAATATTCCTTTTACAGAAGTGGTTACTTATCAGAATGTGCTGAAATGGGTCTATTCAATCCCGGTCAACCAGCGTTGTGCTTTCTATGAGATGGTGTTGATTAAGTAGGATAATAATGAGTCGCTGGTTACTAAAAACAATACGCAGATGAATAAGATGAAGTGTATTTTTCCTTTTGTGATTGGGCTATTGGCTGTTCCGGTGGCAATGGCGCAAGATGTTGACTTTGAAAAGGAATTTGATAGTTTTCAAAAGCAGCAACAGAAAGAGTTTAATGATTTTAAAAATAAGGCAGATGCCGACTTTGATACTTTTCTTAGAGAAGCGTGGACTAAGTTTGAGGCATTTGATGCTGTAGAAGCGCCGGTACGTCCTGAACCTGTCAAACAACCGGTATTTGATGGTAAACGGTCACAAGCACCCATTGAAATTAAACCGGCTCCTCCAAGAATACCGGGAATGGAAAGGCCTACTCTTGAAGGGAAACCGGTTGAGATAAAGAAACCCGCTTTACCATCTATTACGGATAAACCTGTACCAGGAGTGTATATTCCGGGGCGGCCCTATCTTCCCGTGAAAATAGATATTCCGGTGGTACCGGAATCAGAGAGTCCTGTACGTCGGACGCCTGTTGATTTTTACGGTTCTTCCTTTAATGTGGCAACTGATGCAATCGAAAATCTTGCATTGGCTGGGAATCGGGAAGCAGATGTTGCCGATGCGTGGAGCCAGCTTTGTAAAGCGGATCATGAACAATTGATAAAGGATTGCATGACTCTGCGTGAAGAGAAGAAGATGAGTGACTGGGGGTATTTGTTGTTTACTAAGAAGCTTGGCGAACAGCTTTATGGTGAACAGCAGAAAGATGATATTGCTTTTTTTCAAATGTTTATTCTGAATAAATCGGGATATAAAGTACGCCTTTCCAAGATTAACGAAAAACTGAAACTGATGGTAGCACCTGCCGCAGCATTATATGGTATACCTTATATAATATTGGAGGGTACCAAGTATTATGTCTTTGATGCGGAAAAGCAGAATGGGCCGATGGGAGTTTATACCTATAAGCAGGATTTTGCGAATGCAAAGAATTATGTTTCTCTTTCTATCGATGCGGCGCCTGAGTTTAATATGGTTGAATATGCAGAAGCCATATCTCCTAAATCCGGTTCGGTAAAAGTGGAGACGGTGGTTAATAAGAACCTGATCGAATTTTATAAGAGCTATCCGCAGTGTGATGTGTCGGTATATTATCACACTCCTATGAGTGAAGAGTTAAAAGCAACTTTGTATCCTCCTCTGAAAGAAGCTATCAAAGGTAAATCTCAGCGAGAGGCTGCTAATATACTTATAGAGTTTGTGCAGACAGGCTTTGAATATCAGACCGATGGGGCACAGTTTGGTTATGAGAAACCTTTCTTCCTGGAAGAAAACTTTTTTTATCCGGCTTGTGATTGTGAAGACCGTGCTATCTTGTATTCTACTTTAGTGAAAGATTTGTTAGGCTTAGATGCTATTTTACTCGATTATCCCAATCATATTGCTTCAGCAGTCCGTTTTACGGAGGAGATTCCCGGTGATTATGTGGTGCTGGACGATGGTGCCAAATACCTGATTTGTGATCCTACTTATATCGGTGCTTCTATCGGAATGTGTATGGAACAGTTTAAGGAAGTCTCTCCGCAAATCATTCGTTAGTGTTAAATTATAATAATTGTATATTCGGGGCGTAAAAACGCCCCGTTTTGCAATGTAGATATTGCAAAATTGTGTACTTTTGCGGCGTGAATAACACCTACTACCGGAATTATACATAAAATTAAATATCTATGCTCAATTTAATTAACTCTATTGTTGCACGTGCGAAAGCGGATCGTCAACGCATTGTTCTTCCTGAAGGTACAGAAGAACGTACTCTGAAAGCTGCCAATCAGATTTTGACAGATGAAGTTGCTGACCTTATTCTTCTGGGGAATCCGGATGAAATTCATGAGGCTGCTGCTAAGTGGGGATTGGGAAATATCAGTAAGGCAACTATTATTGACCCGGAAAATCATGCGAAACAAGAAGAATATGCGCAATTGTTGTGTGAGCTTCGGAAGAAAAAAGGCATGACTATTGAAGAAGCCCGTAAATTGGTACTCAATCCATTGTATCTGGGATGTCTTATCATTAAAAACGGAGATGCTGATGGTCAGTTGGCCGGCGCACGTAATACAACAGGTGACGTGCTTCGTCCTGCTCTTCAGATTATTAAAACAAGTCCGGGCATCACTACTGTGTCTGGTGCAATGCTGATGTTGACACATGCACCTGAGTGTGGACAGAATGGTCTGCTTGTAATGGGAGACGTTGCTGTAACTCCGGTTCCCGATGCTGCTCAGCTGGCTCAGATTGCAGTTTGTACAGCTCGTACAGCACAGGCTGTTGCCGGAATTGAAGATCCGAAGGTAGCTATGTTAAGCTTTTCAACCAAAGGTTCTGCAAAACATGAGGTAGTAGACAAAGTGGTAGAGGCAACAAGATTGGCCAAAGAAATGGCTCCTGAGCTAAATATTGATGGTGAAATGCAGGCAGATGCCGCTCTGGTTCCTTCAGTGGGTGCAAGTAAAGCACCGGGATCTCCGGTTGCAGGTGAAGCTAATGTGCTGATAGTACCGAGCCTCGAAGTAGGTAATATTTCTTATAAATTGGTTCAGCGCCTGGGACATGCCGATGCAGTAGGACCGATTCTTCAGGGTATTGCTCGTCCGGTGAATGATCTTTCACGCGGTTGTTCTATCGAAGACGTTTACAGAATGATTGCTATTACTGCTAATCAGGCTATTGCTGCCAAGAAGGCGAAATAATTTTAAAATCGAAATCAAAATGAAAATATTAGTATTGAACTGTGGAAGTTCATCCATTAAATACAAGCTGTTCGACATGGACAGCAAGGAAGTGATTGCACAAGGTGGTATCGAAAAGATAGGTTTGAAAGGTTCATTCCTGAAACTTACTTTGCCGAACGGAGAGAAGAAGGTACTTGAAAAAGATATTCCCGAACATACAGTAGGAGTAGAATTCATTCTTAATACTTTGGTTAGCCCGGAATATGGTGCGATTAAGTCTTTGGATGAAATTGATGCGGTAGGTCATCGTATGGTACATGGAGGTGAACGTTTCAGCAAATCTGTATTGCTGGACAAAGAGGTATTGGAAGCTTTTGTGGCTTGCAATGATTTGGCTCCGCTTCACAATCCTGCTAATCTGAAAGGTGTAAATGCTGTCTCAGCTATCCTTCCTAATATTCCTCAGGTGGGTGTATTTGATACGGCTTTCCATCAGACAATGCCGGATTATGCATATCTTTATGCTGTGCCTTACGAACTGTATGAGAAATACGGTGTGCGTCGTTATGGCTTCCATGGAACTTCTCATCGTTATGTTTCACAGCGTGTATGTGAATACTTGGGTATTAAAGCAGAGGGCTTGAGACTCATTACCTGCCATATCGGTAACGGCGGTTCTATTGCTGCTATCAAAGATGGCAAATGTATCGATACTACGATGGGACTTACTCCATTGGAGGGTTTGATGATGGGGACACGTAGTGGTGACATTGATGCCGGTGCAGTGACTTTCATTATGGATAAAGAAGGCTTGACTACGACAGGTGTTTCTAATCTGCTCAACAAGAAGAGCGGAGTACTCGGTATCTCTGGTGTATCAAGTGATATGCGTGAATTGGAAGCTGCCGTAGCTGAAGGAAACCCGAAAGCAATTCTGGCAGAGAATATGTATTTCTATCGCATTAAGAAATACATTGGTGCATATGCTGCTGCTTTGGGTGGTGTAGATGTTATTCTTTTCACAGGTGGTGTGGGTGAAAACCAGGCAAGTTGCCGTGCCGGTGTATGCGAAGGACTCGAATTCATGGGCGTGAAGATAGATGCCGAAAAGAATAAAGTGCGTGGTGAAGAAGCTATCATCTCTTCAGATGATTCAAAGGTAAAGGTAGTAGTTATTCCTACGGATGAAGAGTTACTGATTGCATCAGACACAATGACTGTTGTGAGTAAATAATCTGTAAAACAGATAATATACAGACCGGGGCTATCCTAATTAGGAGTAGCCCCGTTTTTATTAAAATAATGATGTATCTTTGCAATATAGATAAAACAATAACTATGAGATACTCCGTTATCATACCCGTATACAATCGTCCCGATGAGGTCGATGAACTATTGCAAAGTCTTACAGATCAAAGTTTCAAAGATTTTGAGGTGATAGTAGTAGAAGATGGGTCTACCATACCATGTCTGGAAGTGACTGAGAAATATAAGGCTGTCCTTGATTTGAAATATTACCAAAAAACGAATTCCGGTCCGGGGCAAACCCGTAACTATGGGGCAGAACGAAGTCAGGGTGAGTATCTGATAATATTAGATTCTGATTGTATTCTTCCTGAAGGGTATCTCGATGCAATAGAAACGGAATTGAAGACTGCTCCGGCAGACGCTTTCGGAGGTCCCGATCGTGCTCATGACTCCTTTACGAATATTCAGAAAGCGATTAACTATTCCATGACTTCTTTCTTTACTACCGGAGGCATTCGCGGCGGGAAAAAGAAGATGGACAAGTTCTATCCGCGCAGCTTTAATATGGGAGTGAGACGGGAGGTATACCAGGCTTTAGGTGGCTTTTCTAAAATGCGGTTTGGTGAGGATATTGATTTTAGTATCCGTATCTTTAAAGAAGGATACCGTTGCAGACTCTTTCCGGGTGCCTGGGTATATCATAAGCGGCGTACGGATTTGAGGAAATTCTTCAAGCAAGTACATAATTCGGGTATTGCCCGTATCAATCTTTATAAAAAATATCCGGAATCATTGAAACTGGTACATTTGCTTCCTGCTGTGTTTACGTTGGGAGTAGTAATACTGCTTATTGGTACTCCGTTTTGCCTATTTAGTCTGCTGCCTATTGTTCTTTATGCTTTATTGGTCTGTATGGATTCTACTGTTCAGAACCGTAGTTTCCGTATTGGCATTTATTCGGTTGCCGCCTCCTTTATACAGCTCATTGGCTATGGGAGCGGCTTTTGGAGAGCCTGGTGGCAGCGTTGTATCTTGAAACGTGGTGAGTTCGAAGCATTTCGGAAAAACTTCTATAAATGAAAGAGTCGCAAAAACTTACTATTTGTCAGTGGGCCAAAGAAGACCGTCCACGTGAAAAGATGATGGTGAAAGGAGCTGATGCACTGAGTGATGCTGAGTTATTGGCTATCCTTATCGGATCGGGAAATACAGAAGAGAGTGCTGTTGAACTGATGCGGCGGATACTTGTTTCCTGCCACAACGATTTGAATGAACTTGCTCGTTGGGAAGTGCGTGATTATTCTCGTTTTAAAGGATTTGGACCGGCCAAAAGTATTACTGTTATGGCTGCTCTGGAACTTGGCAAACGGCGCAGGTTACAGGAAATAAAAGAACGGGCCGTGATTCGTTGTTCTAAAGATATCTATGAGGTATTTCATCCGTTGATGTGCGATCTTGCGCTTGAGGAGTTCTGGGTATTGCTGATAAATCAGGGAAACAAAGTAATTAGTTCTGTCCGGATTAGTACAGGAGGTATCGCCGGAACGTTTGTGGATGTGCGGTCTATTCTTCGGGAAGCATTGTTGCAACGTGCTACCCAGATTGCCGTAGTTCATAACCACCCATCGGGCAATATTCATCCCAGCCAGGAAGACCAGGTGCTGACACAGCGAATATTCAATGCAGCCAAATCCATAGATATTAAATTGATAGACCATGTGATTGTTTGTGATGGCAAATACTATAGTTTCGCAGATGAGGGGCTGATATAAAAAGTAACAGAAATATATGGGATGGATAGATTTCTTTTTTATATCAGTCGCTATTCAAAGGTTGACTTGAAAAAGCTAAAGGTGTGTTCTTTTGCAAAAACATACTTTTCAAAATACATAAACGCTCTTAATTTTGTATGCCTGCTTTCGACTGCTAATGAGAATTTCATATTTAAATGATCTTTAAAATCAATAACCGCTAATCCATTTTTGTCTGCGATATCCGTTTTGTCTGGTCCAATAATTTTATCATCAGAATAATATACGCCATCTGCATCATACCTCATGGCAGTGAAATCCTCCATTTGGCGATTAAAATATATATATATTTTAGAACCTTCATCCGGATATGACTCTGACCATTTAGTATATTCCACTTTTATATTCATTTCATAATTCTCTTCTATAATCTCTTTTTCGTCATCCTTGCTACATGATAAAAAGAGAAAAAGTGAAATTAGAATATAACCTAATAGCTTTATTGTTGCATTCATAATCGTTTATTTTATAATGAAATTTCAAAAAAAGTATCTACATTCAATTCTTATATGAAAAAGTGTTCTATTTTAGTATCTTTCCTTACGATAAGGAGAGAAGATTTTTAATTTTTTATAGAAAAGTGAAAGATAAGCATGAATATGGGATTATGAGGGTGTGTATTCTATGTTTCTACGCAAAAACAAAGTTTTTCTTGCGTAGAAACATAGAATACACACCCTCAATAATTTAGATTAGTATTGTGGTAAAGGAAGGATTCCCAATTTATAATATCCAGAATTATATCTAGGATTTAATACGGGTCCGTAAGAGTCAGTGGTTTTCCTTACTCCATTTTGATCGTACTCGACAAGGGAATTAATAATTTCCATTTCGTCTTTTACTACAATGTCATCTCCAAAATTGATTATGACATCTCCTAGTTGATCGCTATTCAAATATGTTGTTACTACAGTAGAAACTTTTAGCGTTGTGGATGTAGAAACTTTAGCACCTACTTTGACTATATCTTTAAAGCCTGCATTAAATTCAAAATTTGTAGCAAATGTACTTGTTGTTTCTGATGTTTTCATAGATGTCTCTTGATTATCTTTTTCTTCAATAGATATTTTAATAGATGTAGAATAGTTTTCTATATTCCAATCGAAAATAGGTATTGGAGTAGGTAAATAATACTTTTTCATCTTATTAATTCCCACTACCTTTGCAGGTCTCCGTCCGTTTCGTTCTATGGCTAGATCAAACAAATGCAGTGGGTGGATAGATACTGCTTTAATAATTTCATTAGAACTCAGTTGTTTGTTGCTAATATAAGTTTTTACTAAAAACTCAAAGTTTCCTCCATACCAAAAACCGGCTTGTGTTCTATGGTAGTCTTCACTTCTTGATTTTGGCTTCGGCCTAGACGATCCTGATCCCGGTCTCAATGACTCTGTTTCAGAATAGTGAGGGTCTCCTTCCTGATCTGCTATTAGTCTAAACATATTATTGGGATCTCCTAATAATTCAAGAGAATAGATGCACTCAGAAATGTTTTTTTGGAATACGCCTTTTCCGTCTTTTTTTGAAATATTATAGTAAATGTAATCTCTTTGCCAAATATCATTTTGATCAGAAAACTTTTTAGCGTCATAAATTTTTTTGAAAAGATCGGGAATTGTTGTTGTAGATGTTCTGGTTTTAATTTGTGGTGATGTAACGTTATCAAATTCATCGAATTCAAACACAAAATTGATTCCATTCTCAGCATGTAGTACTGTTGACGAATTTGAATTTCGAGTCCCTTTTTGCAAAACAATTCTTTCTGATGGCTTTATTACTACAATAGGGAATACTGGAATTTCATCTTCCTCAAAAGTATTAACTATTCCTGCACTATTCACGTATGATATTGTATTATCCTCGTTTTTATATGCAACAAAAGGTATTTCCTGTTTAATATCCCATTTTTCTGCAGAAAAGGATTCTTCAGGAAGAGAAGGTACGAATATAGTCAAAGTTGGAATTTCTTGTATTAGAATAAGGAGGTTTTCTTTATTCATATATTTTAATAAAAGTTCTTCCAATGTTTTATTATTTCCTATTTTTTTATCTTTGACTAACATGTATAAAACATCGTAATCATAATCAAACTGCTTTAAAGCTTCCTTTTTTATAAGTTCTCTCACATCTTTACTTTCAGCAAAGACCTTAGCTAAAGCCAATGAAAATTCACTTCTTAGATTAACCTCTTTTTTGAGTTCATTATTATTGTCTTCGACTGATAACGAATAGTCTATTGTATCAAATCTGTCATTGTAACATGATACAATCATTAGTAGAATCAACAATGTTGATAATTTTTTTAAGTTGCTTTTCATGATGTTTTTTTTAAAGTTAAATTTTTATATTTAAGGCTGTGTGAAAAAATGCTATTATTTTTGTATTACAAAGGTTCCATATAATAACATGGATTCTAAATCAATCTCTATGTTATATTCTGCTGGAATCAAATTGCTTATGTTAATATATGTAGTTCCGGCGGTTGTCAATGTCTCCATAATTTTGCCAGTGTTTACATCTTTGATTCTTACAGTGTAGAACAACTCATCCGATAAAGAAGGATCTTGCTCTATACTTATAAGGGGGGTGTTTAAAAAGACTTGAAATGGTTGCTCAATAACAGAGCGATGATCTTTTCTGAGATGATGTTTTAACTCAATCCTTATTCCTTTGTTTAGGGTCTCTCCTAATACTATTCCTGAAATAGCCAGAGTAATGAAAAATAATAATAAAAATTTAGTTTTCATAAGTTTATATTTTACGGGGTTAATTTTTGGGTAAAGGACTAAATTTTGCCGGAAAAAGCATATTTTTTTTGGTAACAATTAGGTCATAATTGTCTTATCTGCGAATGTATTAAGGTAATAGAAAAGTAATATAGAAATTTTTAGAAGTCTAATATGCAGTCTGGCAGTTATTTATCGGCATCAAAGATAAATAAATATAGTTCTTTACTCATTTTGTTTTTTAATCGATTTTTTCGGGACTTTAAGGCATTTGTATTGGTTCCAGTGCAAATTATAATGATTGAATTGGGATATCCTAATAGGTATAAGATGCAATATAATAAATCTTCTCTAGTCAATTCAGGACATTGTGCTTTCAGATCTGACATTGTATCTGAGAAAATCTGATAAATGCAATCCCATAGAAGTTCACGTTCTCCTGAGGTGAAGACTTTTTCTTCAATTCTTCTTTTTTGTTTTAGTTCTTGTATGATTTTGTAATAGGGAGTCTTTTGAAATAATTGGATACTATAATAAAATTTCTCTTTTTGTAATTGTTTTAGAATATTTTGTTTGTTCTCTTTCTCTTGTATAGAGTTTGGTGAATGGTTCACATCCATGTTATTCAGTTCCTCCTGCATCTTCATTATCTCTCCTCTTTTTTTCATTAAAGATTTCTGTAAGCCGATATATTCTTGTTTCCGATACCTATCGATCATCAAGAAAATGAATAAAATTGAAATAATTATGAGAATAGAAAAGGAAATAGAGATTCTGGTTTGACGTTTCTGTTTTTCGGAAATTTCTTTTTTGTATCTTTCTATTGTATAGCTGTTTATTAACTTTGCAATTTCTTCTTTGTTCTTTCCTTCTCGAAGGGAATCATATAAGGTTGTGTATGTATCAATGTATTGTGTTGCTTCTTTATATTTTCCACATTTTTTTTCAAGTTCATATAATGAGAAATGTCTGGAAGCTCGTAGAAAAGGATCTTCTTTAGTACTGCTAAGCGATAGATAGTAACGAGCTGAATCATATTGCCCCAGTTGGATTAAGATATCGCCAAGTAAAATGTACTTGTTGGTTATTTCATTCTCATTATTTTCATTATTATTGTGAATAGATTTTAGAACTGTGTGATAGGCTTCTGAATATTTCTTCTGATTGTAATAAATATGTGCAAGGTTACTAATTCCAATAGATATCCAGGATGAGTCACCGAGTGCACGTGATTTTTCTATGATTTCATTGTAATAATAAGCTGCGCTATCCCATTGATGTTGATACATAAATACTTCTCCAATTCCTTGTAAAGAGAAAAGTATATTCTTTTCTTCATTGTGGTTGATGTTTGTTTTGTAAGAAATACGATACATCTCCATCGCTTTGTCATAGAAACCTTGGCTGCGATAACAATCTGCCAAGTTTTCATAAATCATAGTTTTCATTTCTGAATAACTGTTTGGAGAGGGAGATACATTCAATGCTTTTAAATAAGCGTCTATTGCTCCAACAATATCTCCCATATCATCGTAGACACATCCTAAATAATAATAGGCTTTCACTTTTTGTTCTTTATTATTTCTGTTTTTATAATAGTCTACCGCTATCTGGATTAAGGAGTCGTTGGTGTGTGGTATCCAATTTTTATGTTCAGCTTGTGTTAAAAGTAGAGCAAATCTGGCTCTGCTCTCTACTTCCATTTTTTGAGGTCTCTTGATTGAACTAAGTAGAGATAATGCACTGTCTGGACGTGTGTGTATGATCGAGTCTGCTTGTGACAATAGAGTAAGGTATTTATTATCTTGCTGGCAGGCCACTAACAAAAACAAGAGAAGTAGTCCTTCAATAAGCGAGTATTTAGACGGTTTGTACTTCATAATTAACAAAAGTACATAAAAAGAGGGACACTATAAACCTTTCTATATAGAAAAGCATTATTTTTGTGTAAGTAATCAATAAAACTCTCAACTATGACAAAGTTTGAAATAGAAGAAAAAATAGTAGACATGCTCAAGACTGTATTTGATCCGGAAATTCCGGTCAATATATATGATTTGGGACTTATTTATAAAATAGACGTATCTGAAACTGGTGAAGTGGTTATTGACATGACACTGACTGCACCTAACTGTCCGGCAGCCGATTTTATTATGGAAGATGTCCGGCAGCGGGTAGAATCGATAGAAGGAGTAACCTCAACTACCATCAATCTGGTTTTTGAACCGGAATGGGATAAGGATATGATGAGTGAAGAAGCAAAACTGGAATTGGGATTTCTTTAGTATAAAAACACTGAATATAAATACATCTACTTTATGAAAAACGTTTATTTCCTTTCTGATGCTCATTTGGGCTCTCGTGCTATCGAGCACGGTCGTACACAGGAGCGACGGTTAGTGAATTTCCTGGATAGTATCAAGCATAAGGCTGCTGCTATCTATTTGTTGGGAGATATGTTTGACTTCTGGTATGAGTTTAAACTGGTTGTTCCCAAAGGATATACTCGTTTTTTGGGAAAGCTCTCGGAATTGACAGATATGGGAGTGGAAGTGCATTTCTTTACTGGTAATCACGATATCTGGTGTGGAGATTATCTGACTAAGGAGTGTGGGGCTATTATTCACCGAAAACCACTGACCACTGAAATCTATGGAAAGGAGTTTTATCTTGCTCATGGAGATGGCTTGGGAGATCCGGATAAAAAGTTTAAGTTCTTGCGTGCCATGTTTCATAATGAGACATTACAGTTTCTTTTCTCGATGATTCATCCGAGGTGGAGTATCGACTTGGGGTTAACCTGGGCAAAGCATAGCCGGATGAAGCGTGAGGATGGGAAAGAACCTGATTATATGGGTGAAGATAAGGAACATCTGGTACTTTATACAAAAGAATATCTCAAAAGTCACCCCAATATTAATTATTTTATTTATGGACACCGGCATATAGAACTTGACCTGATGCTTAGTGCTACCGCTCGTATACTGATTTTAGGGGATTGGATTAATTACTTCTCGTATGCTGTATTTGATGGTGAGAATCTGTTTCTGGAAAATTATATTGAGGGGGAAACACAATTATAATGCTTCGTTTATTTTTCTTTTAGTTACGTTTTTATAGATAAAAGGATATAGCATTCAATTTATAAAAAGCTTTGTTTTCTTATGAATTAAACAAAAATAGGGCTTAAAAGTTTGATTTTATAATTTAAAATGGTATATTTGCTTTAAATAAGGGAGGTTCTGTTCAAATAAATCGGAGATGATTTATTTGTCATTTATAGATTCTGCGATAGAATAATATATTGTTTAACTTAAAAACGGAGAACTATGAACGAGCAAGATTTTAATAGTGCGTTGACTAAGATTGGGCGCATATTGAGGGAAACCCGTGAGATTAACACCCGAGAGTTGTTTAGTAAGCTGTCTTCCGCTCACATGAGAATTGATCGGGAAAGTTTCGCGTTTATTTTAGGATGGCTGGCAAGAGATAAAAAAATAAGCGTTGAACTTAGAGGAGACAATATGGTCATATCTGAACAAAGTAGTAGATATGAATTTTCTTTTGGATAATATAATGTGTTATACCTTATCAGTGTATAAAAAACAAAAGTCCTCTAACTTTGAACAGAGGACTTTTGTTTTTATTAATACCTTCCGGCTTTTGCTATTCGTTTTGGAATTTCAATATTATCTATTTTTCCTCCGAAAAGTTGTGAACCAGCTCCAATGGCGAATACCGGAACATAACCGGCTGAGTGGCTGCCGCTGGCCCAGTTGATCATTGCGATTTCATCCATCACTTCTTTGGCGCGTGCAGCCATTGGTTCGCTCTTCGAATATAAACTTTCTTCGAATACCACCTTGCTCTTTACGAATGACTTTTCGTATTCGTCACGCAATTTCTTTTCTTGTTCCCAGGAAATAGGTATTTCTTTCCAGAATCCCATGTTTTCTGCCAGGAACGATTTCATATCTTCCCAGGATACTTTGTTGTTTTTAGCTTTTCTTAGTTCGCTGATTTGTGTAGAAAGCATGTCTGCTGAGTTTTTCTGATATTGAAGCACTTGCAGGTTCAGTGCATATTTACCGGTACCAAGGGCTATACCACCTGTTTCATGATCCGCTGTCACTACGATCAGTGTTTCTTTGGGATGTTTTTTGTAGAACTCGTAAGCTACTTTGATTGCTTCGTCCATATCAATCACTTCATTGAATGTGGTAGCAGCATCGTTGGCGTGGCAACTCCAGTCTATTTTTCCACCTTCGACCATCAGGAAAAAACCTTTGTTTTTCTCTTTCGTAAGAAACTCAATTGCGCTTTCTGTAATTTGTGCTAAAGTCAGCTCTCCTTCTTTACGATCGATGGCATAGGGGAGAGATGAAACATCAGCACCTTCCTCCTGGATTAAGATCATTTTTTTTGCTTGAGGAACTTTCGCCTTAAAGTCATTGTAGCCACGTGCCAGTGTGTAACCTGCTTCTTCAAACATTGGGAAAATGCTGGGTGCTTCTTTCTTATCAGCTGTTGTAGTTGGTTTTAGGAACCCCGATCCTGCATAAAAATCAAAATCAGCTTTGGGCAGATCTGTTGCAATTTCATAGTACATACTGCGGCTGGGTTGATGCGCATAGAAAGCAGCCGGAGTAGCATGGTCTATACTTACACTGGTAGCAATTCCGACTCTTTTACCGGCCTTTTTGGCTTTTTCAGCTACGGTTTGCAGGGGATTCTTTTGATCATCCATTCCGATAGCACCGTTGTAGGTCTTAGAACCTGTAGCTAAGGCTGTACCGGCAGCCGATGAGTCGGTTACGGAATTTGTTGCGGAAAAAGTACTGGCCATAGTACCTACCGGGAATTGTGTAAAAAGTAATGGCTCTACACCGATGCGTCCGTTTTGTAATTCTGCACGATACATTTCTGTACCATTCACCTGATTTACCCCCATTCCATCTCCTATGAAATAGAACACATACTTTGCTTGCCCGTGTGCAACGACGGATATCAGGACAAAGCATAATACATACATTAATCGCTTCATTTTGTTATAAATTAAAAAGGTTTTTATTTGATAGGCAAATATAATGATTAAGCGGGGCATAAACACAACAAACGGTAAACTAATTGCGGTTATCTTGCAATTGGTTTACCGTTTGTGGTATAAATGAAATATTTTTGTTATGCTTTCACACGTCCTACGTAAGAACCGTCACGTGTGTCAATTTCAATTGTTTCACCTTCGTTGATAAACAATGGAACACGTACTGTAGCACCGGATTCTACTGTAGCAGGTTTCAGGGTGTTGGTAGCTGTATCACCTTTCATACCCGGTTCTGTATAAGTAACTTTCATCTGAACTTTAATGGGCATGTCAGCGTAAAGTACGGTTTCTGTAGAAGCATCGGAAACAACATCTAACACAGCTCCTTCAAGCAGAAAATCAACACCATTGATCAAATCGTGAGCAATAGGATGCTGGTCAAAAGTTTCCTGATTCATGAAGATGTAATCTTCTCCTTCTTTATATAAGAATTGGTAAGGACGACGTTCTACACGCACATCTTCCAACTTTTCACCGATGTTGAAACGGCGTTCGAGAACATAACCGCTTACTACATCTTTCAGCTTGGTACGCATAAAAGTGTTACCTTTTCCGGGTTTTACGTGAAGAAATTCAATGCAGAAATAGAGTTTTCCGTCCATACGGATACAGGTTCCGTTCTTGATGTCTTGAGCATTAATCATACTTGATATCCTTTATTATTATAATGTTATTGAGTTATCGACTGATATTTCCGAGTGCAAAAGTAATCTAAATCGGCAAAAAACACAAAATCTTTTGACTAAAAATGAGTTATCTCTTGGTTTATTTAAAAAAAGTGCCTATTTTTGCAGCCCGATTACGTAGAATAATAACAATAAAAACAAGATATAATAATGAAAAGAACATTTCAACCCTCTAACAGAAAGAGAAAAAACAAACACGGTTTCCGTGAGAGAATGACATCAGCTAACGGTCGTAGAGTATTGGCTGCCCGTCGTGCAAAAGGTCGTAAGAAACTGACTGTTTCTGACGAATACAACGGAGTAAAAGCATAAGGCTCTTTAGTCACATAGTTGTACAAAAAGAAATTGGAGAAGTAAAGGCATTGTCTTTACTTCTTTTTTTTGTCCCCTAATGGGAACTCACTTTCTTCTACGGGGTAGTCTCCTTTGTTCGGTGGGATAGAATGTACGACATGTGCATCTCGTACATTACCAGATGTGCATGTGGAGCAGCACGAGATGTGCATGTCGTGCAGTACGAGATGTGCATCTCGTACATCGTTCCGTTATGGCTTTCTATGTATCTGTGTATGTCAAGCTATACGAAAGAATCTATGTAGTAATGAGTTGCAAATGTTATTATGTGGCTTAATTACGTTCTATTGGCGTCAGAAAACTAAAAACTCTGTAAAACTCTATGCTACTATGTACTTAAAATTGTATCTTTGACCCGGATTAACGGCTAAGATTTATGACGATAAAGGAATTTTTTTCATTCAAGACCAATAAGTACTTTTGGTTAAACCTGATAGCTATGATGGCAGTAGTCATTCTGCTGTTATTTGGAGTGTTGAAATGGCTGGATGTTTATACTCGTCACGGTGAAGCTGTCGTGGTGCCGGATGTCAAGGGTATGACAGTGGGAGAGGCAGAAATGCTTTTGCGTAATCATGGTTTGGTATGCGTCGTCTCGGATTCTAACTATGTGAAAAATAAACCTGCCGGGAGTATCCTGGAATTAAATCCATCTGCCGGTCAGAAGGTGAAAGAAGGAAGAACGATCTATTTGACTATAAATACATTGGATGTTCCTTTGCGTCTTGTTCCGGATGTTGCCGATAATAGTTCTGTGCGTCAGGCACAGGCTAAGATACTGGCAGCCGGATTTAAACTTTCTGAGAATGAACTGATCTCAGGAGAAAAAGATTGGGTATATGGTGTGAAGTATAAAGGGCGCCAATTGAACATGGGCGATAAAGTTCCGGTGGGAGCTACACTGACACTATTGGTGGGCGATGGAGAGACGCAGGTTCAGGATAGTGATTCTCTTGAGATTGTAGAGGATGCGGCAGGAACTACGGATGTGTCGACAGATGACTCCTGGTTTTAAGTAAATTTACCTACTTGTTTATAGATAAGAGAGCGAACTGTATGATAGAGGAATTGCCGGACGATATCGAAACTGATATTGATGATATAGAACCTGTTGGCGAGGAAGCCAATGCCCAGCTTTACGAACACTTTAGGGTGGTAGTAGACAAGGGACAGGCTTTGATGAGAGTCGATAAGTATCTGTTTGAACGTATTGTTAATGCTTCACGAAACCGTATTCAGAATGCTGCTGCTGACGGGTTTGTGATGGTCAACGGAAAACCGGTAAAGAGCAGCTATAAGGTGAAGCCACTTGACGTGATAACGGTCATGATGGATCGTCCGCGTTATGAGAATGAGATAATTCCCGAAGATATTCCTCTTAATATCGTTTACGAAGATAAATACCTGATGGTAGTAAATAAGCCTCCTGGGCTGGTGGTGCATCCGGGGCATGGAAACTATCATGGAACATTGGTGAATGCTTTGGCATGGCATATGAAAGATAATCCGGACTATGATGCCAATGACCCGCATGTAGGTCTTGTGCACCGTATAGATAAAGATACTTCCGGATTACTGGTTATAGCTAAAACACCGGATGCAAAGACCAATTTGGGAATACAATTCTTTAATAAAACAACCAAACGTAAATATCGTGCACTGGTATGGGGCATTGTAGAACAAGACGAGGGTACTATTATCGGTAACCTTGCCCGTAACCCGAAAGATAGAATGCAGATGGCTGTAATGTCCGATCCAACAGTTGGCAAGCATGCTGTAACTCATTACAGGGTACTTGAACGTTTGGGGTATGTCACTCTGGTGGAGTGTGTACTTGAAACCGGGCGGACCCATCAGATCAGAGTTCATATGAAGCATATCGGTCATGTCCTGTTTAATGACGAACGTTATGGGGGGCATGAGATTCTGAAGGGGACTCATTTTAGTAAATACAAACAATTTGTAAACAACTGCTTTGACACTTGTCCGCGGCAGGCTTTGCATGCCATGACACTGGGGTTTGTTCATCCTGTCACAGGGGAGGAGATGAACTTTACTTCAGAGTTGCCTGACGACATGGCCCAACTGATAGAGAAGTGGAGAGGCTATATAAGTAATAGAGAATTAGAATGAAACGCACAATTGCTATCATAGCAGGAGGGGATACCTCCGAATTTTATGTATCTCTGCGTAGTGCACAGGGAATATATTCCTTTATAGATAAGGAGAAGTACAATTTGTATATCGTTGAGATGGAAGGACTCCGTTGGGAAGTACAATTGCCCGACGGAAAGAAAGCACCCGTAGATCGCAATGATTTTAGTTTTGTAAACGGTACGGATAAGGTGAAGTTTGACTTTGCTTACATCACCATTCACGGTACTCCGGGTGAAGATGGCCGTTTGCAGGGATATTTCGATATGTTGCGTATTCCATACTCTTGTTGTGGAGTATTGGCAGCGGCTATCACTTATGATAAATTTACTTGTAACCAATACCTCAAGGCTTTTGGGGTTCGTATCTCCGAATCTCTGTTGCTTCGTCAGGGGCAGTCTATCTCGGATAAAGATGTTGTTGAGAAGATCGGATTACCTTGTTTTATCAAGCCCAGTCTGGGTGGCTCCAGTTTTGGAGTAACAAAGGTCAAAACACGTGAGCAGATACAGCCCGCTATTACTAAAGCATTCAATGAAGCGCAGGAAGTACTTATTGAAGCTTTTATGGATGGCACGGAGATTACTTGCGGTTGTTATAAAACAAAAGAGAAATCGGTGGTGTTTCCTATAACGGAAGTAGTTACCAACAATGAGTTCTTTGACTATGATGCTAAGTACAACGGTCAGGTAGATGAAATTACTCCTGCCCGTATTTCTGATGATCTCACGCGTCGCGTACAAACCCTGACTTCGGCTATCTACGATATTTTGGGCTGTTCCGGAATTATTCGTGTAGATTATATCATAACAGCCGGTGATAAAATAAATTTGCTGGAGGTTAATACAACTCCGGGGATGACAGCTACCAGTTTTATTCCTCAGCAAGTACGTGCAGCCGGACTGGATATAAAAGAAGTGATGACTGATATAATAGAGAATAAGTTTTCTCATAAATTATAGCTGCTTATGAATACAACAGAGTTTGATGAAATACGTCCTTACAATGACGATGAACTTCCTCAAATATTTGAGGAACTAATAGCTGATCCGGCATTTCAAAAAGCTGCTTGTAGTGCCATTCCGAATGTGCCTTTTGAAATACTGGCACAGAAGATGCGTGCCTGTAAAACGAAATTGGATTTTCAGAAGACCTTCTGCTATGGTATTTTATGGAAGATAGCAAAAGACTTTACTGATGGTTTGAGTTTGGATCATACAGCATTGCCGGATAAAAAGAAGGCTTATACTTATATATCCAATCACCGGGATATTATTCTTGATTCGGGTTTTCTTTCTATCTTGCTGGTAGATCAAGGTATGGATACCGTAGAGATCGCTATTGGAGATAATTTGCTGATTTATCCGTGGATTAAGAAATTGGTTCGTGTTAATAAGTCGTTTATAGTACAACGTGCATTGACTATGCGACAAATGTTAGAATCATCTGCCCGTATGTCACGCTATATGCACTATACGATTATGGAGAAGAATCAGTCCATCTGGATTGCCCAGCGTGAAGGACGTGCCAAAGATTCTAATGACCGTACGCAGGATAGTGTCTTGAAAATGCTGGCTATGGGAGGAGAGGGAGATACGATTGATCGGTTGATGGAAATAAATATCGCTCCGATTGCCATTTCGTATGAGTATGATCCTTGTGATTTTCTGAAGGCTCAGGAATTTCAGTTGAAGAGAGATATTGAGGGATATAAGAAAACAACGCAGGATGATTTGAGAAATATGCAGACCGGATTGTTTGGTTATAAAGGGAAAGTACATTTTCAGGCAGCTGCTTGTATTAATGATGTTTTAGAGCAGCTTGATCGTAGTTTACCAAAGCCGGAATTGTTTTCGCATATCTCTTCTGTGATAGATAAACGTATTCATAGTAATTATCGTATCTATCCGGGAAACTATGTGGCACACGATTTATTATCGGGTACTTGTGAATTTGTCAGTCATTATACGCAGGAAGAGAAACTACATTTTGAAAAATATATTGAGCAACAGTTGAGTAAGATTGATATTCCCAATAAGGATGTTCCATTTCTGCGTGAGAAGTTATTGTTGATGTATGCCAATCCGTTGACTAACTACTTGTCTGCTCTTTAATGAAAATAATATTTGTTTTTTAATCGTATAACAATGTCAAAGATGAGTCAACTATTTGCAGGTTTTTTCCTTTTGATTTCTACTTTATTCTCTTGTCAGCAGCCGAAAGCAGATTTCAAATCACTATCGGTCGCAGATTTTGATTCTTTTATTAAAGCGGATGATGTACAGCGTTTGGATGTTCGTACGTTGGCCGAGTATTCGGAAGGCCATATCCCGGGAGCGGTAAATATCAATGTTCTGGATGATTCATTTGCTGCTATGGCTGATTCTACGCTTCAGAAAGAAAGACCGGTGGCTCTTTATTGCCGTAGTGGGAAAAGGAGTAAGAAAGCAGCAGAAATTTTAAGTAAGCGCGGCTATAAAGTCTATGAGCTTGATAAAGGATTTAATGCCTGGCAACAGGAAGCAAAAGAAATAGAACACTAACTCTTTTATTCTATCAATAAAGGCGGCTATGTAATTGAAAAATGATATAGTTATTGTCTTTCTATAGCGGTTCGGATGACCTATCTTTATTAGATAAGTCATCCGAACCGTTTTTTCTACATAAAAAGTTTATTATTCCACATTCACTGGGTTAATTCTCCGTAATCTTGCAGTCGTCAAACTGACGCTTTCTCTAATAATAATTGTGAAATATGAGACTATGAAAATCAAGACTCTACTTTTGTTTGTGTTTACCTTATTGGTATCGATTGCTTCTTCGGCTGCCGTTTCTATTAAAGAGATCGGTGGATGGTTTGAATCAGGTTATGTAACCTGGAATTTAGTAGACGGTGCTTCTACTTATCATGTTTATTATAAATCTGTAAATGGTTCTTATGTAAAACTTGATACCGAACTGGTTCGTGATTATGGCACTTATGGCCGTGCAGATGTATTAGGCGTTGTCCCGGGAAGTTATATATTTAAGGTTGTACCCGTTGATGAGGATGGTACCGAAATGGATATGGCGGCAGAATCTACTTCATTTGCAGTGAAAGCTCATGACCGTGCAGGTTTTGCCCACTTCAATTATTCAGGGGTAGGGGCATATAAGGATGATGGTACGCTGAAAGAAAATGCAAAGGTTCTTTATGTGACATCTAAAACTGCCAAAACAGTGACTTGCGATGTTGTTACAGATAGCAAGGGAAAGGTTGAAACATTCACCGGACTTCAGGCAATTATTGATGCGCGTCAGAAAGGATATGATACTACTCCTTTGGTTGTTCGTATTGTAGGAACAATCGAAGCTGCTGATATGGATTACTTTTCCAGTAGTGCAGAAGGGTTGCAAATTAAAGGGAAGAATGCCGATAGTGAAATGAATATTACACTTGAAGGTGTAGGAGATGATGCTACAATACGTGGGTTTGGCATTTTGCTGAGAAACTGTAAGAGTGTTGAAATTAGGAATCTGGCTATCATGCTTTGCATGGATGACTGTTTGTCTTTGGATACAGACAATAGTAATTGTTGGATACATAATATTGACTTTTTCTATGGAAAGACAGGGAGTGCTGCTGACCAGGCAAAAGGTGATGGTTCTCTGGACTGTAAGACCAATTCGAAATATATGACTTTCTCCTATAATCATTTCTGGGATTCAGGAAAAATGTCTCTTTGTGGAATGAAGTCTGAAAGCGGAGAGAATTTTATAAGTTATCATCATAATTGGTTTGACCATTCCGATTCACGGCATCCTCGTGTACGTACAATGACCGTACATGTGTATAACAATTATTTTGATGGAATTGCGAAATATGGAGTGGGAGCTACTACAGGTTCGAATGTATTTGTAGAAAGCAATTATTATCGTAATGCTAATAAGCCGATGCTCATTTCTTTGCAGGGAACAGATATTGTTAATGGAGTAAAGAATGGAACTTTCTCCGGAGAAAGTGGTGGAATGATCAAGGCTTTCGGAAATGTTTATGCTGAGAAATCTTCTAATTTCAAACTTGTTACTCACAAGCAATCTGCAACAAGTTTTGACTGCTACGAAGCAGAAACTCGTGATGAAGTTGTCCCTGCTTCTTATGTAACTTTGTCCGGTGGTACTTCTTATAATAACTTTGATACGGATAAGAGTAAGATGTATACCTATACAGCCGATGCAGCAACCGATGTGCCTGGTATTGTTACCGGACAGTATGGTGCAGGGCGTATGCAACACGGTGATTTTGAATGGACTTTTAATAATGCCGTAGACGATACTTCTTCTGACGTGAATACTGCATTGAAAGCAGCGATAACGAATTATACCACCAGTTTAGTAGGAATTTTTGGTGATACCTCTGGTGGTGGTACTACTCCGGTTCCTCCTACACCTCCTGTGGATGGTGATTATACATGTTATTTTACTGCTGATAAAAAGCCTTCAAACTCATTCTATTCAGTAACCGGTAGTTACTCTAAAGACAAGGGTACAGCAACTGTAAATGGTACGGTTTATACCTGGTGTTTGAAATTGGAGAGTGCTACTTCTGTGAAGTTTACGATAGAAGAAGAAATGATTTTGGCCCTGGTATTTGCAGAGGGAAGTACACCGAATATTAAAATAGATGGCACCAAAGTAGTAAGTACTTCTGGTAATATCATTACATCTGTACTTAATGCAGGTTCCCATGAACTAACTAAAGCGGATTCAAATAACCTTTTCTATATCAACCTGACTTCTTCAAATCCAACCGGTATTAATGAAACTTTGAATGATGTTGCCGATGAAGATGGCGTTATTTATGATCTTTCCGGACGGGTGGTTAAAAATCCACAGAGAGGCATTTATATTAGAAATGGTAAGAAGATTGTTTTTCCATAACATTAGTTTGGTGTAAAATAAAACTTGGGATGTGTGATATTAATATATGTTCCTGAGTATATTAGTCGATTTCATTACTGAATAGACAATGAGCAATCACCACCGAGTAACACAGAGTTTAAATCTTTATTGAAACACAGACTTCTAAGACCTGCACAAATATTTGCGCAGGTCTTAGAAGTCTGTGTTAATCCGCGTTTCATCAGATAAATAGTACTCTGTGAAACTCCGTGTTACTCTGTGGTGAAATACACTCAAAACTATACAAGAAAGAATTTGAGTCCGTCAGTGGTTTTTCTTATTCTAAAACTACAATAGTTGTTTCACTACCTCTTCTCATTGCGAAATTTTTGTGGTGTCATCCCTACGTGTCTCTTAAAAAACTTATTGAAGAATGCTGCATTATTGAATCCGAGATTCAGCGCGATATCTTTAACGGGAGTATGAGTGGTACGTAATAGGGTACGGGCATCTAAAATCAGAATACTGTTAATAACTTCCATCGCAGTTTGCCCATTTGATTTTTTTTTCACGATATGACAAAGTGTTGTTGATTTAATACCCATTTTTGTTGCGTAGAACTGTACCTGGTGTTGCTGTGTATGATATTCCTGTACAAGCCGGATAAACTTCCGATAGATGGCGGAATGCCTGTTGACAGGTGCTACTTGTAACAATGCTTTTCGTTGACTGAGTTCTGTGAATCCCTGTAAGAGTGCTTCAAGTATTGATTTGAGTGTGGCACGACTCAGCAAAAATGGTACGTCTTTACAAATTCGTGTCAGTAGTGAGAAAGTATCTGTATAGATATTGAATATTTTTTCGGGTAAGGGAAGTAAGGGATGTTCATTGATGATGTAGAACGTGTCAATAATTGATTTATCTAAATTGGTTTCGTGAACGAATGGTAGCGAAAATAGAATGACATGCATCTGTATATCGTCCGATGTTTTTAATATTTGAATAAAACTTTCCGAAGGAATAGCTATCATTGTGCCTGCTCCGATATTATAGTGTACCAGATTGATCATTGCTTTGAGGCGTCCCTGAACGCAAAGGGCGAAAATAACGACTTTAGTCTTTTTGAGTTCAGCGCAATATGCCCGTAACGTTTCACTGCCAATATGGTCATTGGCGATAAAATCGGTAGATATATGTAGTTCTGGAGTAAGCATGTTTTTGTTTGCTAAACGCTGAAATCTCTATTTTGGTTGCAAAAGTCATGATATTGACCTCTATTTAAGTTAATAACTTGTTAATTCTGTTTGGTGTGTGTTTACTATCTGTTAAAAGTGGTCAATCTGTACAGAATGGAATATAATATAAGAATAATGGAATATCGTTTCCATCTTGATTTGTTGTTAGGGTACGGGATTAACACGACCTTTGTATTCAGACACAACTCAGGTTATTGTATGAATAAATATCGGTTTAAGGTACGTTACTTGCCTGCCTTTTTACCTTTTCTGGTAGGGGAGAATAGTGCTCTGTTCATAATTGTTACAGCATTATTTATTGTTATTGTTCTTTTGTGTATAGCATTATGGCGTTTATATGTATGTCACCGGGTGATTAAAGAGATACGGGTAGGCGATGCCGTCAGTAGGCAGTTGTTTGATGTATGGCCGCTAAGCATCCTTATTCTCAGTCCGGAAGGGAGGATAGAACGGATGAATAATCTATTGTTGGAAGAACTGCAACTGGATATGGGCCGGATAGCGGGCAAACCGATAACCGATATCATCGAGTTGGTCCAGGACAAAGTGAATCTATTACCTCATTTCCTGGAAAAAATAGTACAAGGACAACATACTATTTCATTCTCTACAAATAGCTTTATTCGTGAGCCTCATGCAAATATTAGTTTTTTGATACAAGGGGGAATTGTAGGGGTTTATGATAAAGGCCGCTTGGTGAAAATTGTTTTTTATTTGCGCAATGTTCTCGAAGAACGAACCCAACGGCATGTATTGAATATTGCCTTGAGTAAAACACAGATTTTTTCCTGGTCATTTGATATGGAACGAAATCTGATGGTGATTGATCCTCGCTATTTTGATTATCTGGGTATTCCTACAAAAGACTATACGCTAACTATGGAGCAGTATGCTGATCTGGTACATCCTGATGACCGGAAAGAACTTTTTGAAGCTCTTGGGGGACAACTGACTGGAAATTTGTATGAAGCCCCTGTACCTTTCCGACTACATCGGGGTGATGGGAGCTGGGAGTGGTTTGAAGGGCAATCAACGTATGTAGGGCAACTTTCGGATCTTCCATTCCGCATTGTGGGTATTTGTATGAGTACGCAACGTCATAAAGATATTGAAGATACGCTGAATGATGCTCTTCGTAAGGCACAACGTAGCGATCAGTTGAAAAGTGCTTTTTTAGCTAATATGAGTCACGAGATTCGCACTCCGCTCAATGCTATTGTAGGGTTTTCGACTTTGCTTGTCAGTGAGCAGGCTGAGATGACCCCGGAAGAAGTAGAGGAGTATGCAGCACTTATCGATAAAAACGGGCGGTTGCTGATGCTTCTGATTTCAGATATTTTGGATTTGTCAAAAATAGAATCGAACACAATGGAGTTTAATATTTATACTTTCTCATTAAATGCAATGTTCGCTGATATAGCCCGCATGCAACAGATGAATATGAAATCTGGTGTAGAACTAATAGTGGACTTACCCGAAGAGGATACGGAGATAACAGCTGACTCGGCACGCTTGGGACAAGTAGTGAATAATCTGATAAATAATGCAGTGAAGTTTACTCCTGTGGGGAGTATCCAGATCGGATATCGACGGACAGGAGAAGATATGGTAGAGTTGTTTGTTGAAGATACCGGAAATGGAATGTCTGAAGAGGTACTCGAGCATATCTTCGAGCGTTTTTATAAAGGAGACTCTTTTGTACAAGGCACAGGGTTAGGTCTTGCTATTTGCAAAACTATCGTAGAGCATTTTTATGGCGAAATTTGCGTTAGGTCGAAGCCCGGAGAAGGGGCGAGATTTGATGTCAGGTTGCCGATAGGAGGGAGATAGGAGTAGTTTATAAAAATAGAGGAAGGCTCGTATTACAGTGTCTTATAACTCCGTTTGTTCCTTCCTCGTTTAAGTGTTTTGCACCAAAAGCGTTGTTTTTAGGTCTGGAATTATTCCAATCCTTCAAGTAATCTTTTCAACACTACCGTTGCTGAGATTTCACGGTTGGCTGCTTCCGGAATAACGATAGACTGAGGGCTTTCAATTACATCATCTGTTACAATCATATTTCGGCGTACAGGCAGGCAGTGCATAAAATATGCATTGTTTGTAACTGCCATTTGGCGGTCACTAACTGTCCAGTTACGGTCGGTACTTAATATTTGACCATAATTATCACCTGTATAACCAGCCCAGTTCTTGGCATAGATGAAATCTGCTCCTTCGAAAGCTTTCATTTGGTCATATTCTACTTTGGCATGCCCTACAAACTTAGGATCAAGTTCATAACCTTCGGGGTGAGTGATTACGAAATCATAATCAGTTGCGTTCATCCATTCTGCAAATGAGTTGGGTACAGCCTGTGGCAATGGGCGTGGATGCGGAGCCCATGTCATAACTACTTTCGGGCGAGGCTTTTTCTTATATTCTTCAATTGTGATCAGATCGGCAAAACTTTGCAGCGGATGGCGTGTAGCTGCCTCCATTGAGAATACAGGACGTCCCGAATATTTGATAAACTGGTTGATAATCACTTCTTCATAGTCGTAATCGCGATTCTCGAAGCGGGCAAACGACCGTACTCCTATAATGTCGCAGTAGCAGCCCATAACCGGGATTGCTTCTAAAATATGCTCCGGTTTATCACCATCCATAATGACACCACGTTCTGTTTCCAGTTTCCAGGCTCCCTGGTTGATATCGAGAACCATTACATTCATGCCCAGATTCAGTGCCGCCTTTTGTGTACTAAGACGGGTTCGCAGACTGGAATTGAAGAAAATCATCATTAATGTTTTGTTTCTTCCCAGTTCTACATATTTGAAGCGGTCTTTTTTTATTTCAAATGCTTCGGCAAGGGCTGATTTTAAATCACCTATGTCTTGCACGCAAGTAAATTTCTTCATACCTGTCTGTTTTTAATTATTAGTTATTAATGCGAATCAGCAGTTGATAATCATCTACCTTTTTCGCTTGTTAAAATGTTATTATTCAGTTAATTATCTCATTAATTAGTTTTCTAATCTCCTTGAAAATCAGTATATTAGAAGAATAAAACCACTCATTGTTCTAATTATGATTCCCAAGGAGAAAGAATTAAAACTTATAAAAATATATATGTATATCTGCGATGTTTACGAGTCTTCACTCAAGTTCTACTGCCAGAGGTTCAGTAATAACAATCATCCAATCTTTACCGATCAGGAACTGCTTACTGTATATCTGTTCTGCGGAGCTTATCAGCAATACTTTAAAATCAAAGACATACATACCTTTACCAAAGAATACCTGCTTTCATGGTTCCCTGACTTGCCTTCTTACCAAACATTCAATTATAGATTGAATTTGATGCCGGAAGCAATCAGCGAACTCGTCAGGCAGTTAATCCATTCATTCAAACCTCAAGATTGTGACAGTATGAAATCATTAGTTGACTCGATGCCTATCATTACTTGCGCAGGAAAGAACAAAGTAGGAAAGGTCGCCACTGAGATTACTTCCAAAGGATATTGTTCGACAAAGAACATGTATTATTTCGGACTAAAACTCCATGCAGTGGCTTTCCGTAGAAAAGGAACTATACCTTTTCCTGAAATGCTCATACTTTCCGCTGCTGATGAAAATGACTCCACTGTATTCAAAAGAGAATGTGTGGGAAATCTGAACAATAGAGAAATATATGCCGATAAAATATATTCGGATATGCCATTCTATAAAGAGACGAAAGAATCCAAAAAACTCGAGCTATTTACTCCTGTAAAAGCTATCAAAGGAGAATCACCTGAAATAACAAAAAGGGAGAAAGCGGCAAGAGACTTGTTTTCAACGGCAGTCTCAAAAGTCAGACAACCCATTGAATCATTATTCAACTGGTTGAATGAAAAAACAAATATTCAAAGAGCGATGAAAGTCAGATCTACATCTGGACTTCTGATACATACGATGGGAAAAATTGCCATCGCATTAATTACTCTAATTTTTAACTAAGGAATCAAATACTGATTCGTATTATTAATCTTTAGTTTTCTCTTGTCTGTCCATCTCCCTCGATAATCCATTTATAGGAGGTGATCTCTTCAAGTGCCATAGGACCACGTGCATGTAGTTTCTGTGTACTGATACCTATTTCTGCTCCCAGTCCGAATTGTGCGCCATCTGTGAAAGCTGTGGATACATTGGCATATACACAAGCTGCGTCTACCATTTTGCAAAATAAGGTCGCACGTTCTTTATCTTCTGTAACAATACTTTCGCTATGTCTGGAGCTGTACTCTACGATATGTCCCAAAGCATCTTCAAAGCTTTTCACGGTCTTTATAGCCATTTTATAATCCAGGAATTCCGTACCAAAACTCTCTGTTGTAGCTTGCTTTAACAGATGTTCCGGATAATGTCCTTCCAAAGCATGATAGGCCTGAGGATCGGCATAAATAGTAACATTACTATTCTGTAATTTCTTGCAGATAGCTGGTAAGTCATTCAAACGTTTTTCATGAATAATAACACAGTCGAGTGCATTACACACACTTACGCGGCGTGTTTTTGCATTATTGATGATAGCTGCACCTTTGGTTGTATCACCGTATTCGTCAAAATAGGTGTGGCAGATTCCAGCTCCTGTCTCGATGACGGGGATTGTTGCATTTTCGCGTACAAAGTTTATCAGATTACTACTTCCGCGTGGGATAATGAGATCTACATAACCTGTTGCATGAAGTAGCTCGGTGGTTGCCTCCCTGTCAGCAGGAAGAAGCTCTACTATATGTGTATCTACGTTGAATTGTTTTAATACTTTGTGGATAACGCTTATGATTGCCTGATTGGAACTGTCTGCATCGCTGCCTCCTTTTAAAATACAGGCATTGCCACTTTTAAGACAGAGAGAAAATACGTCGAAACTCACGTTGGGGCGTGCTTCATAAATGATACCGATAACACCGAAAGGAACACTGACCTTGGTGAGTTTCATTCCGTTTGGGCGGACTGTCTCTTTCAATATCCGTCCTAAAGGTGAGGGAAGGGTAGCTACATTACGAATATCTGCGGCAATTCCTTCCAGGCGTTCTGCTGTGAGTTTCAGACGATCATATTTGGGATTTGCTTTATCCATTCGTGCAAGATCTTTTGCATTTTCATTTAGAATGAAAGGAGTTTCCGCAATGGCTGCGTCAGCTACTGCATTCAATATCTGATTAATCGTCTCATCGCTCAGTAGTGCCAACTTTCGGCTGGCTGCTTGTACGGCAATAAATGTTTCGTTTAACTTCATATTCTTAAAAGTCATATTATTCTATATACAAATAATCATAATGTACCACTGCTTTCTTTCCATGTTTACCCATCGCCTCTCGTGCTTGTGCCGAGTCACAATTTGCCTTACCTACTCCCACTGGTACTCCTTCGAAATTGAAAATACGTACAATATCGTCTTTTTCAAACTCACCTTCGATTTTTATTATACCGATGGGAAGAATACTTACAGCTTTATCTGAAGCTAATACTTCTGTGGCTTGCTCATTAATATGTATCTCTCCTTTGGCGAATCCTTCACTGTGGGCTATCCATTTTTTTATACTGGACACAGGTTCTTTTGATGGAGTAAAGCGCGTACAGAGGGTTTCCTTAGGGTGTTGTAATAAATCTACAAGAATATTATCCCGTTTTCCATTGGCTATGATTACGGTAATCCCTTCATCTGCTACTTTACGGGCAATATTGGTTTTGGTTAACATTCCACCTCTTCCAAAACTCGATTTGCTCGCTTGTATATAGTTGGACAAATCTTTTCCATGTCCTATTTCACGGATGACGGAGGAAGATGGATCTGTAGGTGAACCATTATATATACCATCTATATTGCTTAGTATAATAAGAGCTTGTGTATCCATCATTGAAGCGATAAGGCCAGACAATTCATCATTATCGGTAAACATTAACTCGGTGACGGAGATGGTATCATTTTCATTGACAATGGGGATTACTCCGTTTTCAAGCATTACAGTCATGCAGTTTTTCTGATTCAGATAATGTCGGCGGGTACCAAAACTTTCTTTGGTTGTCAGTACCTGTCCCACAGGTATGGCATGATCACGGAAAAGTTCGTAATAACGATTGATTAACTTAGCCTGTCCTACAGCAGAGAATAATTGACGCTGGTCTACGCTATCGAGTTTCTTTATCGTTCGTATTTCGCTGCGTCCGGAAGCTACGGCACCCGAAGATATGAGGATCACTTCGACACCTGTTTTATGTAATTCCGCTATCTGATCGACAAGGGCCGACATACGTGTTACGTCTAATGTTCCATCCCGACGCGTCAGTACATTACTTCCTACCTTTACGGCTATTCTTGTAAACTCTTGTTTCATTTTTACTAACGATTTGGAAGTACAAATATAGAACTTTTTATCGATATGATAGTTATAGGTGCTTGTTTTTACGGATAAATAAGAATACGTATACAAAACCGGAAGTGCTATAAAATAAAGTCTTTTTCACTGGTAACATTCATACTGTAAAAATCGTATCTTTGTACCCCGAAAAAACAGATAAACCAATGAAACAGACTAACCCTCAGGTTGAACAAATGACCTCGTTTATCGTCATGGACGTATTAGAGCGAGCTAATGAATTACAGAAACAGGGTATTGATATTATTCATCTTGAGGTAGGTGAACCCGATTTTGATGTGCCTGCCTGTGTCGCGGAAGCAGCAAAAAAAGCATATGATTCTCATTTAACACATTACACCCATTCTTTAGGTGATCCTGAATTAAGACGCGAAATAGCTGATTTCCATTATCGGGAATATGGTGTGAAGGTAGACCCCAACTGTATTGTGGTGACTTCCGGTTCTTCACCGGCAATTCTATTGGTATTGTTGTTGCTTTGTCGGCCGGATAGTGAGGTGATTCTTTCAAATCCGGGATATGCCTGTTATCGTAATTTTGTGTTGGCTGCACAAGCAAAACCGGTATTGGTGCCACTTCGCGAAGAAAATGGTCTGCAGTATAATATAGAGGATATTAAAAAGTTTATCACCACCCGTACGGCAGCTATCTTTATTAATTCACCAATGAATCCTACCGGGTTATTGCTGGAGGATAAGTTTCTTAAAGAAATAGCTTCATTGGGTGTTCCGGTCATTTCAGATGAAATTTATCATGGATTGGTTTATGAAGGACGTGCCCGTAGTATTCTGGAATTTACTGATCAGGCTTTTGTTTTGAATGGCTTTTCAAAACGCTTTGCCATGACAGGATTACGGCTTGGATATGTGATTGCACCTAAATCGTGTATGCGAGCATTGCAGAAATTGCAGCAAAATCTTTTTATCTGTGCCCCCAGTATTGCTCAACAAGCAGGTATCGCTGCACTTCGCCATGCTGCTCCGGATGTGGAGCAGATGCGGGCAACGTATGACGAACGCCGACGTTATATGATTCAACGTCTTCGCGAAATGGGATTTGGTATCCGCGTTGAACCCAAAGGTGCTTTCTACATATTTGCTGATGCTCGCAAGTTTACAAAAGATTCTTATAAGTTTGCTTTTGAAGTTTTAGAGCAAGCACATGTAGGCATTACACCGGGAGTTGACTTCGGCACAGGAGGAGAAGGCTACGTACGCTTTTCGTATGCCAACTCATTGGAGAATATTCGCGAAGCACTCGATCGTCTTAATCGTTTTCTGCTTTCTCGCGGCTCCTGATAATTTCCATAGCAGGCTCATAGTTATCCTCTTTTACCATAACGGATACTGTGGGACTGATATAAGGTGCTATTGTTGTTATAAGGCCGTCTTTTAAGGCGGCATCTATTTCATTACTTTCAAGCAATCCTTTGATAAGTTCTGCTTCCCATCTTGAACCGGAAAATACTTCGATCAGACGGCTGTTATCTTCTTCTTTCATAATTTCTGAGCTATAGGGTGTTTATACTTTCACAAATGTACACGATAATTTCTGAAAAAACGCATGGAAAGGTGAAAAAAATAGTGGCTTTGGATGAATAATGTATCTTTCAGAAGAGATGATGAAATTCAAGAGGAGTGGAAAGAATGTCCGTGAATAGTTCTCATTGATAAAATGGTGATCTGCTTTATTTTGACTTATATATACAAGATAAAGTAGACAATAATTTGAATAAAATAATCAATTTGTAATCTGGACGTTAAAAATAGATGTATATTTGCAATCTACAGCCAGGTCATTAATCAATACATAATCATGAGAACTACAATCTTCCGAAGAATGTTATTTGTTGTTTCTTTTGTTCTTTGCAGTACGGCTTATGCGCAGGAAGAAAAGGAGTTTAATGTAGATAGCACACTATACTCATATTTTCAGTATTGCCAGGAGAATGTTAGCAATTTAAAAGTTCTTCATATGGCTGATACGCTGTATCAGATGTCGGAGGAGAGAGGAGATTTACGGATGCAGGCTGTTGCTTTGGCGCTTAAATTAGACTATTACTATTTTCAAGGAAATAATGTAGACAGTATTATTCATTATACGAATATAGTGAAGGATTTTGCTGAAAAAACAAATCAACTTAAATATTATTATTTTGTTTGGAACAATCGTTTGATATTGCATTATCTCAAAACCGGAAAGACCAATATAGCTCTTTATGAAGCTCAGGAAATGCTAAAAGATGCCCAAATAAAGGATAGTAAGATCGGGCTACTTTACTGTTATAATAGCTTATACCAAATCTATGAAATAAAGAATCTGAAAAGCCTGGCTTTTGAGTATTGCTTGAAGGGAATCGAACTGACCGAAACTTATCATGTTGATAATTACAACCTTTCACCTTCTTATACTGAAGTTGCAAAATATTATATTGAACAGAATAAATTGCCTCAGGCACTCGAAATGCTGAAAAAAGCTGAGGCTACAGCTAATGCAAGTGTACATATCCTTCTCGGAAAATTAGGTTATATACATTACTATATTGCTATAGCCGATATGGAAAAAGCGAAGAAAATATTACAAGAGGTTGAGAAATTGATTGCAGATGATAAAAAACTGGATATCAATAAGAAGCTTTATTATGAGAATGAATTCTTCTATTATAAGCAGACAAAACAATATCAGAAGGCTTTAGCGTCTGCTGATGCACTGATAAAAGAGGAATTGCGTCTTAATGAACATGCATTGCGTAGCGGACATTATCGTATGAAGGGAGAAATCTATCAGGCTATGGGAAGGAAAGACCTGGCAGCTGATTATTTGTCTAAATATATTCAGTTGGAAGATTCTGCCAGACAGAGTAATGAAGAACACTCCATCAGTGAATTTGCAACTCTGGTTAATATGGAAAAACTGAATTCAGAAAAAAAAGAGTTGATGCTTCAGGCACAGAAGAAAGAGTTGTATAATAAGCAGATTCTCATTATTTCATTGGCGGCTTTATTAATATTTGTGTTTATCTTCCTATATAGAGAAAACAGACTGAATAAACGGTTGTTGCATTCAGAAGAGGAATTGAGAAAAGCGAAGAATGCTGCGGAAGATGCGAGCCAGATGAAAACATTATTTATACAGAGTATGAGCCATGAGATTCGTACACCGTTAAATTCGATTGTAGGGTTTTCTCAGATATTAGGAGATCGCTATCGGGATGATCCGGATACTAAAGTATATGCCTCTATTATTGAGGCAAACAGTCATAATTTACTTCGCTTGGTGACGGATGTTTTAGAATTATCTGATTTGGATAAAACAGGTAGTATGCCGGCAGATGTATTGACTAATATTAATGATTGTTGTAAACAGAGTCTGGAGAGCGTTCGTAGAGATGTACAGGAGGGCGTGAAGCTACTTTTTCATTCTGAACATGATCAGTTAATAGTTAAAAGTAACCCTGAACGTATAATGCAGGTTTTAATCAATTTGTTGCATAATGCGGCAAAGTTTACAGTTCAGGGCAACATAACACTGACATATACTGTGATGAAGAAGGAGCAGAATATATGCTTTGCTGTAACTGATACCGGACCTGGTGTTCCTTTGGATAGACAGGAGTGGGTTTTTGACAGATTTACGAAAATTGATAGCTATTCACAAGGTACAGGTTTAGGTCTTTCAATTTGCCGGGGAATTGCGGAAAAACTGAATGGTAGCCTGACTATTGATCCGGAATACAAAGAAGGGTGTCGCTTTGTATTTGTAATACCGTATTCTTAATTTTAATATATAATACCCTGACAAATGAGAACAAAAGTACTTTTTATGAGTTTAGTATTGGGCTGTTTATGGAGTTGTCAACAAGACGAAACGATTGAACAGACAGATGGACAGACTATTAAATTCACCAGCGTTGTTATTGGTGATGAAACCCTATCGCGTGCCAGTGGCAGTACTTCCATTGATGTGATTTCGATGCGTACTGAGTTGGATGATAAATTTACTGTGTTCGATCTCAAAAAGGATACTCGCTCATGGGGGGAATTCAGCAAAAAGAGCGAGGTCTTTTTTTATGCTCATTATCCCCGTCTGCCAGAGTCTGTGGCGAGTAATGAAACGCGTGTGTTGGAAGGAGGAACCAATGACTATTTGTTTGGAAAGGCAAAGGCTGTTGCCGGACAACAACAGGTTTGTCTTCAGTTTAAGCGTGTGATGGCTCCTCTGATTGTAGAGGTATTGGATGGGGATGGGCGCTCTTATCAGGGAGATATTGAGGTTAGTGCTTTAATAAAGAACAAGGGAGTACAGAATTTGAAAGATGGCTCTATCGTCATATTGGATGAGAAAAAGTATACTGCGTTTAATCGTTTTGATAATGGTGTGAAACAAGCTCTCAATCTTTTACCTCAAAGAATAGAGAAGGGGACCCCTTTTCAGGTACGGTTGAGTAATGGTGTGACCTATACTGCCACGGTTGGTGAAGCTGTTCAGTTAAATTCCGGAGAAAGCTATAAGGCTGTAGTCAGAGGTGCCCGGGTTGATATCACTATTTATGATGGCTCAATTCCGCTGTAGATCGCATCGGTAACAAATAAAATAAATAAGCCCTCTTTGCATATCCTTTAATGATGCAGAGAGGGCTTATTATGTGGTGGATATTTTTCTTACTCTAATACTACTCGTTTGACAGTTATATCTTCATTCAGAAATGCAGATGCCGACTCGATAAATTTTTCTTCGGCTTCTGTTGTGCAGAAGGTACATTTACCGTTTTGTGTACATTTAGCTGCTATTTCCGGATGGCGATGCAGATAGTCTTTTAAGCTTCCGGCAACATATTCTCCCTGTGACACAATCTTTATCCCGTCAGGCATAAAATGTTTTATTTTGGGTAATAATAGCGGATAGTGTGTACAACCTAATATTACAGTATCAATTTGCTGATCCTTACTTAATAGAGTATCAATATATTTTTGGATGAAGTAGTCGGCTCCGGAACTTTGTGCTTCGTTGTTCTCGACTAACGGAACCCACATCGGGCAGGCTTCTCCACTGACATAGATGTCGGGAAACAACTTATGTATCTCCATTGGATAGGATTCCGATTTGATAGTACCTGCTGTAGCCAATACTCCCACATGGCGGCTATGGGTGATGCTGCCTATACATTCTACTGTTGGTCGGATCACACCAAGCACTCTTCGTTGAGGATCAAGGTGTGGAAGATCATTCATTTGTATCGTTCGCAACGCTTTCGCTGAAGCTGTATTACAAGCTAAAATGACCAAGTGGCATCCCATCTCAAATAATTTATTAACAGCCTGAAGGGTGAATTCATAGACAATCTCAAATGAACGGGTACCATAGGGGGTACGAGCATTGTCGCCCAGATATATATAATCGTATTGCGGCAGAGTTTCTCTTATTTTACTCAGGATAGTCAATCCTCCATAACCTGAATCGAATACACCGATAGGACCAGGTATTTGCGAAAGCTTCTGTTTCATAATGGTAAAAAAAATTACGAGCTACAAGCTACAAGTTACAATTGGCATTCGGTTAATCAGAATAGCCTGTAACTTGCTGCTTGTAGCTCGTTTTTATACTTTAAGTTGTTGCTTACAATATATTATACTTGTTCTTTTACTTAATTCCGAGCTGTGCTTTTACTTTAGCAGTCAGATCGATGCTCTGAGCACCTACGTAAGGAATTGGAGTACGAGCCAGGTCAAAAATATAAATAACACCTTCTGCAGCACCTACAGCTTTGATAGCATCATCCAGTTTTTTGTAGATAGGAGTCATCTTTTCTTGCTGTGCTTTCTGCATACCTTGTTCTGCTTCCTGTTGGAACTGCTGTTGTCTTTCAGCCATATCCTGCAATTCTTTCTGTCTTCTTTCTGCAATATTTTGCGGAAGAGAATCCTTAGCTATCGCCTGTTGGAATTCCTGATATTTCTTGCTGAACTCTTCCTGGGTTCTTTGAATTTCATCAGTATAATTTTTTTCCAAAGCCTGTAACTCTGAAAGAGCTTTTGTATATTCAGGCATAGTAGGAATAATTTCGGTCGAAGTCATGTGACCGAACTTGAGTGTTGATTGTGCGAATACGCCCATTGGGAGTACCAGCATAATTAAAAGTGCAATTTTCTTTAGCATAGTTTTATTATTTATTTGAATGATTACTTTGGGTTATCGCTTGCAAATGTATGAAATTAATTTGAATATCCTAACTTTGCCAGCACTTCATTACTTATATCAATACGTGGAGAAGCAAAAATAATACTTGTTGCTGATGCTCTGTCTACTACAACAGAATAACTTTTTTGTTCAGCAAGCTCTTTCACTGCATTGTATATTTCGTCTTGAATGGGCTTCATCAAACTTTCTCTCTTTTTAAACAACTCACCTTCCGGACCGAAATATTTACGTTTTAGTTCGGCTGCTTCCTTTTCTTTAGCTACAATTTCCTCTTCTTTTTTAGTCTTTTGCTCTTCAGAAAGGAAGACTGTTTCCGATTGATAATTCTTATACAGCGTTTGAGCCTCTTGAGCAAGCGTCTCTACTTCGCTTTGCCATTTCTTAGAGGATTGGTTCAACTGTTCGCTAGCGCGCTCATAAGCGGGAATGTTCTTCAAGATATATTCCATATCAATCAGAGCAAACTTTTGTGCACTGGCTGTTAAACTAATAGTCAACAGCATCATGATAAATAGAACAGACTTCTTCATAACGTTTAGTTTTTTAATGAAACAATTTAGAATTCCTGGCCCAGTACAAAGTGGAAATGACTACCACCGGCACTGCTGCTACCGAATACTTTATCGAAACCGTATGCCCAGTCGATACCCATCATACCAATCATTGGAAGGAAGATACGTACACCGACACCGGCAGAACGTTTCAAATCAAATGGGTTGAACTTATTGATATCATTCCATGCATTACCAGCTTCCAAGAAACCTAACACATAAATATTAGTACTTGTTTCCAGCATCAATGGATATCTTAATTCAATACCCAAACGAGTGTACGCATAACCTTCTCTGCCATAAGGAGTCAAAGAACTGTTTTCGTATCCACGCAATGCAACACTTTCTGTGGCGTAACTTGAATATCCTGTCATACCGTCACCACCTACATCAAACGTTTCGAATGGCGATTTCTTATATTTATTATAGTGACCTAACAAACCGAATTCAATACGGCTCATAAGAACCAGACATTTCGGATGAGCCTGATAGTCCATCAAAGCTGTGTAAGTTTTAGCTTTGAATTTCCACTTGTGGTATTCAACCCAGTTATACAGCTTGTTTCTGTTGTCTTGAGTGATACCTCCGGTAGAAGTGTAATACCCTTTATAGTCTCTTCCATCAAACAACGAGTACGGCGGTGTAATTTGTGCCGACAGTGAGAACTCGGAACCTTGACGTGGGAACAATGGGTTATCTATAGAACTACGAGCCAGCGTAAGGTTCAGACTGATGTTATTACATTTTCCGTTTGTTACCGGGAAGTATTGCCAGTCTTTCAATATATAGCGTTGGTATGCCAGTTCTGCAGAGAGAGTGAAGTAGTCATCCGGCCATTTCAAGCGTTTACCCCAACCTACAGAAAGCCCCCACATTTGAATTGACTTATCAGGGTCATAATAATTTTCGTAATTATTGTAGTTACCATAGTTGTACATACCATAACCACCATAACCACTATACATACTATTGTAGTAGTTGTTATAATAACTGTCATTATAATAACGGCTACTAATATCTGTTTGTCGTGAATAGAAAGCAGATATTGAGAATGAATTGGGGCGTTTGCCTCCAAACCATGGGTCAAAGAATGAAATACTATATGACTGATAATATTTCGCATTCGTCTGTCCACTGACGGTCAGTGTTTGTCCATCTCCCTGCGGAAGGATACCGCGATAGTTATCTCCCGGATGTAACAGGTTAGCCAATGAGAAGTTAGTGAACTTCAAGCTCAACTTACCAATAATACCTGTTTGACCCCAACCGGCAGAGAATTCTACCTGGTCATTTGCTTTGGAAACAAGATCATAAGCAATATCAACTGTACCGTTCATCGGATCGGGTTGGATATCCGGATGGATATTTTCCGCATCGAAGTGTCCCATCTGTTGTATTTCACGCATAGAACGCATCAAGTCATCACGACTAAACAATTGTCCGGGGCGTGTGCGAAGCTCACGACGAACTACGTTTTCATATAGACGGTCATTACCGTTAATCTTGATCTTGTTGATGGTAGCCTGTCTACCTTCATAAATTCTCATTTCGAGGTCGATAGAATCACCGTCAATATTGATTTCTACCGGATCAAGATTATAGAAAAGGTAACCATTGTTGTAATATAGATTACCAATAGCATCTTCATCAGTAGACAAACGCTCATTTAGTAACTTTTGATTATATACATCCCCTTTTTTCATTCGGAGAAGGTAATTCAACTGTTCTGATGGATAGAGGGTATTTCCCACCCAAGTTACATTGCGAAGGTAATATTTGTCTCCTTCGTCAATTTCCATATACACATTGACAGTCTTATCGTCGTAGGGTGTTACGCTATCAGTAACGATCACTGCGTCACGATAACCTAATTCGTTATATTTATCTATAATCAGTTGCTTGTCTTCTTCATATTTCTCGTTGATGAATTTCTTAGTACGGAATAAATTCAGCAATTTACCTTTCTCATTTGTTTTTTTCATTACACGCTTCAGCTTCGAGGTCTTAATTGCTTTGTTACCTACGATTGTTATTTCGTGTACTTTAATCTTTTCTTTCTTATCGATATTTACGTCAACGATCACTTGATTCTCATTGGATATATCGTCTTTCTGAGAAATGATAATCTCTGCATTTTTGAAACCTTTATCATCAAAATAACGTTTGATCAGTGTTTTAGCACGGTCCACTAAGTTTGGAGTAATCTGGCTGCCTTTTACCAATCCCAATCTTGTTTCCAGATCTTGTCGTTCTGATTTTTTTACGCCATGATAGCGTATTTCTGAAATACGGGGACGTTGAGTCAAACTGATTTTCAACCATACCTTACCATCTTCTATTTTTTCGGCTGTGATCTTGACATTTGAAAATAGACCATGGCGCCAATAGCGCTTGATAGCACTTGTAATCTCATCACCTGGTACTGAAATGGATTGACCTACCGATAACCCCGAGAGACCAATAAGTACATAGTCCTCGTAGTTTTTAACACCTTCGACCTTAATGTCGGCTATCTCATATTTTTTTGGTGTTCCTGAATATAAAATAACAGGTTTGGAAGATTCGTCTGTGTTAGCATCTTGTGCCTTGCCTGCCAGTGCAAACCCAAACAGACAGATAAACGTTACGAGTATGAAGGAAATACGATAATGCATTTATGTTATTATTATAAGTTTTGAGTTAACTGATTTGTTCACTGGTTTTGCCGAAGCGACGTTCCCGTTTCTGGTAGTCACTAATAGCCTTTCTCAATTCTTCTTCCCTGAAATCGGGCCAGAAAGTATCACAGAAATAAAGTTCGGAGTAAGCACACTGCCATAACAGATAATTGCTTAACCGTATCTCGCCTCCCGTGCGGATCAGTAAATCCGGATCGGGCATAAAGTTAGTAGTCAAATGTGCTTCAAGGCAATGGTCAGTAATTTCTTCGGGAGTCAATTCTCCTTTTTGAACTTGTATTGCTATTTGTCGTGCAGCTTCTGTTATTTCCCAACGGGATGAATAACTGAGAGCCAGTACCAGAGCCATTCCTGTGTTATGTGAAGTATGTTCTACACAAGCATCCAATCGTATCCGTACATTTTCGGGCAATTTATCGATATCGCCTACAATACGAAAACTTATGTTGTTTCTCATAAATGTTTCTTCTTCGATAGAATCGAACAGAAGACTCATTAGTGCCGCTATCTCATCCGAAGGACGATTCCAGTTTTCTGTGGAAAAGGTGTACAAAGTCAGATATTTAATACCCAACCTGGCGGCTTCTTCTGCAATAATATGTACAGTTTCTGCACCGGCCTGGTGTCCAAAGCTACGTTCACGTCCACGTTGCTTGGCCCATCTTCCGTTACCGTCCATGATAATCGCTACATGCTGAGGTATCCGGCTAAAATCTATTTGCTCTTTATAGGACATCTTTTTTAATTGTTGCATTCTTTACATCTGGAGAAAAGGTCGTATGTCACAAAAAAGACGGTATATGAATAACTATCTTTGTTTTTCCATCCCTTTCCTTTAATCCGATATGGATCATTTAACTGCAGCCCTTCTTTGTTCGTAACGTCTAACTTGTCACTCAAGCTGAACCGCATCGTAAATTCGCATCCGATATTTATTCTTGGAGCTATTTTGTATTTTACTCCTATTCCTACCGGGAAATTTACGGTAAATACTCCTTCTGCAGGTGCCGGGGCAAAGGTAAATCCCATTCCTCCTAATATATAAGGAGTAAATCTGTGTTCACCTCTATAACCATATCCGGTTCCATATCCCAGAAAGTTATATTCAAATTGTGCCCCTAAATCGAAGATTGTACGTTTAAAACTTGCTTCTCCGTTGTCGGGATACTTATTTTTAAAATTCTTCGTATTGCCGGATATTCTTCCTGCCATTAAGTTTGCCTTTATGGCCATTCGTGGGTTCATTATATATCTTGCCATAAACCCTCCGGCTATTCCTATGTTCTTAAATGGAGTAGTGTAGTTGGCATCACCCATGTAAAAACTACCACCCAAACCTCCTCCCAATTCCATCTTATATTCTTCTTCGTCCTGTGCATACAGGCCGAGAAGCGGTAGTGAGAGTAACAATATACATAGTATCAGCGTTCTTTTAGTAAATGCCATAATCGTCTTATTACTTGGTTATTCCATTAATAGAACGGCTGATTAACTTTAAAATTGTATTTCGCTTATTGCCTTGCAAACCCTAAACGATTCAATTTACCTCTCCATACATTTCCGCTATTTGCTATCGCACCCGGCGTTTCATCATAACTACGCATTATCCAGATAAAGTTATTTTCGTCTACTACCATTGAGTAGTCTGATTCTTCACCTCTAAAACCATAGTTATACTCTGTCTGTATGTTGTCCTCTTCGTCTTTAATCTCAATGGTTTGATCTATTGGGAACATAAACATATTTGTTACTTCCTTCCATACAATGCCAGCCTCGGACTTATAGAACGTTTTAAAGTCTTTACCAAAGATATAGAAAGCACCTCCGTAATACATAATGGAAGGGTCTTTTAGTAGCGGACAAGGGTATGAAGAATCATCCAGAGCGGCCCATTCCTGTCCTTGCATATATCCCCATGCAACTGTTGCTGTGTCTTTTTCAGTTTTATTTTCTTCCGGAATATTACCTACTATCATAATATTAGGTACACCGGTTATATTTTGAAAGCTTGTAACTGAGATGTTATTACGTGGGAAATTTTTTGGAACGACACCTTCTTCCGTCCAGTCACTTCCGTTTGTTGTTGTACAGAACATATCTTCATTATCCAGAGTCTTGATTCCTGTCAGACTATTCCCGATTGGAGCAATCAGAACTACTGTGTTGTCTCCAAACGCTGGCGCTTCTTCCCAATTTATACCATCATTAGAACTATATACCTTCTTATCGGCAGCAGTTGTTGCATAAAGTGTACTGTTAAAGTTCACGATTGAAGTAAGGTCTGTTGAAGGCAACCCGTTGATTAGACTTGAATTCCACGTTCCATCTGTTCCAAGTTGTCCATTGGATAGGGTGGTGTAGTATACAGAAGAAGAACTCGGCCCGTAAACATAAATTTGGTTATTGAAAATGATGGATTTCTGTTTACCTTTTATCTGAGGTGCAAAATTAGTGCCTATCGGCCCTTTGCCCCAATTCAGAGAATCCGGTTGTTGCTGATGTACACGCACTGATAGTGCATACTCTCTCGTATGTTCCATGTCCGGTGCCCATACTTTAAATCTGAAAGGTTTTTCCACTGTTCCTACCAGATTTACAGAGTCTGCTATATTAAATATGGAGTCTTCTGTATTTGCTGAGTTTCTGATAGTAACAAAACCTGCTACTGTCATGGTCTTTATCAGGATTCTATCAATAATCGTATCTGAACCTACCGGCAATGAATCCTGATTGTATATTTCTCCGGTAAGCTGATCAATTGTGAATTGATAATTAACTCCCAAAACCTTGTCAAGTTCAAATGCCTGTAGAAGTGCATTCGGGCTATACTCAATAGGATCGTCGTCGCCAAGACAAGAGCTCATGGCAAATGACACAAGCAAGAAACTCACAATTACTGATAAAAACTTAATTCTCATTTGAAAGATTGTGTTTATTTACAAGTTGCAAAAATAGGAACATTTTTTCCGATATAGAACATTGTGGGGAAGTTTTATATAAAATTATAGATAATAACAGGCTTTTTATCGATAGAAAACCCTCTGAATAGAGCCAATTTACACATTTTTGTTCGTGTAGTGCTTTATTTTTACTCCAAAATGTTTTTTATCGGAATAACTAATTTTATTTCTTATTTCAGGTGCTTTAACACCCGAATCTAACGTAACCTTGGCTTCTTCTATAAATGCCTCGTCCCATAGGTTATTATCAATAAACGATTGGAGTAATTGTGTACCTCCTTCTACTAATATTGATTGTAAACCACGATGATAGAGGGTGTTCATTATCTGTGGCAATAATTCTTTTTCATAATCGAGTACGATATATTCTATGCTTTTCTGTTCCGGATGTTTTCGGGATGTAAAAACGAGTGTCGGAACACTACCATCAAAAAGGTGCAAGTCAGAGGGAAGTGATAGATTTCTGTCCAATACTACTCGTACCGGATTCTTGCCGTACCAGTTGCGTACTGTTAATGAAGGGTTGTCGAGCTGTGCCGTGTGTGTACCTACCATGATAGCATCCGACTCACTTCTTTTTTTATGTACTAACAAGGCAGTGTGTGGAGTTGAAAGTATTACCGGTTGTCCGTCTGTGCGGTTTATATCAATAAATCCATCTGCTGATTCAGCCCATTTGAGGGTGATGTAAGGGCGATGGAGTGTATTGAATACAATAAACCTGCGTATCAGATGACGACATTCATTTTCGAGTATTCCTACTGTTACTTCCCTTCCGGCATTACGTAGTTTTTGTATTCCTTGTCCGGCTACTTTTGAAAAAGGGTCCTGGCAGCCAATGACGATACGTGGTATCTGTTTCTCTATAATAAGATCGGCACATGGAGGTGTTTTTCCATAGTGGGAGCATGGTTCCAGACTAACATAAATAGTAGAACGTTTTAACAAAGACTCGTCTTTTACCGAATGAATTGCATTTACCTCAGCGTGTGCCTGTCCGCAGCGAATGTGATACCCCTCGCCTATAATTTGCCCGTCACATACAATTACAGCTCCTACCATCGGATTGGGAGAGACATTGCATAAACCATTTTGTGCCAGTTCAATACAACGCTGCATGTATTTTTCTTCTTCCATTTTTCAGCCTTTTACTATAATATTTGTACTTTTGCACCCTAAAAACAGATAGACATGGACCGGGTTTCTACTTATATCCGTCAGGTATTACAAGATATTTATCCTTCTCAGGAACTGAAAAGCCTGACGATGATGATTTGGTGTGATCTGTTGGGTATGGATGCACTCGACATTTATCTGGGCAAAGATATTAATTTATCCGAAAGCAAACGGTACGAACTGGAAAACATTCTGCAACGTTTACGAAAAAATGAGCCGATACAATATATACGGAAAATGGCAATCTTTCTGGGACGCTCTTTCTACGTAGCACCGGGAGTACTTATTCCCCGTCCGGAGACAGAAGAATTAGTGGAGCTTATTGCTAAGGAGAATTTGAATGATGCTCCCCGAATATTGGATATTGGTACGGGAAGTGGGTGTATTGCCATCTCTTTGTCTCTTATTATTCCGCAAGCTCAAGTGACGGCCTGGGATATCTCGGAAGAAGCACTTGCTGTAGCCCGGCGAAACAATGAGGTCTTGGGTTCGGCTGTTTCTTTTCAGCAAAAGGACGTATTGGCAGAGATAGATTCTGAGCAACGTTTTGATATTATTGTTAGTAATCCTCCCTATGTGACCGAATCTGAAAAGGCAGACATGGAACCTAATGTACTTGATTGGGAACCGGAGCTTGCCCTGTTTGTACCCGATAATGATCCATTACGCTTTTATCGTCGGATTGCTGTATTAGGAAGAAAATTATTGACCCCCGGAGGAAAACTTTACTTTGAAATAAACCGTGCATACGGTTGCGAAATCGTCTGTATGCTTATTGATTTAGGGTATTGCCATCCTTGTATTATAAAAGATATATCAGGAAACGATAGAATTGTAACTACGCATAAATGAATACAATGACCGAAGAAGAGGCGCTGAACCGTGTAGCTGCCTATTGCTCTGCTGCAGAACATTGCCGGGCAGAAGTGAGTGATAAATTACAAAAGTGGGGTATTGCCTACGATGCCATAGAGCGTATACTTGCCCGTCTCGAAGCTGAAAAATACATTGATGATGAGCGTTATTGCCGTGCTTTTATTGGTGATAAATTTCGTTTTGCCAAATGGGGAAAGATGAAAATAGGGCAGGGATTATATATGAAAAAAATACCGTCCGATGTGGCTTGGCGTCATTTGAATGAGATCGATCAGGAAGAATATCTTGCAGTGCTGCGTGATTTGCTTGCTTCCAAACGGAAGAGTGTTCGCGGAAAAGACGAATACGAATTAAATGGAAAACTAATTCGTTTTGCTATGAGTCGCGGCTTTGAAATGAAAGATATCAAGTGCTGCATAGAGGTGTCGGATGATGAAGCGCAGGACGATTAAAAAAAATAACCGGAATCTTCTTTCTTGTTTCGTTCTATTTCTGTATTTTTGCACTCTATAATTATCAAGTTAGTTTAGTTATGAAAAACTTAGAGAGATTATTTGCAGAGAAGTTACTGAAGATTAAAGCGATTAAGCTTCAACCAGCCAATCCTTTTACATGGGCTTCCGGATGGAAATCACCGTTTTACTGTGATAACCGTAAAACTCTTTCCTATCCGTCTCTTCGTAATTTTGTGAAGATTGAAACCACTCGTCTGATATTAGAACGATTCGGACAGGTAGATGCCATTGCTGGTGTTGCTACAGGAGCGATCCCTCAGGGAGCGTTGGTGGCTGATGCATTGAATCTTCCGTTCGTGTATGTTCGTTCTACCCCGAAAGATCATGGATTAGAAAACTTAATCGAGGGCGAGCTTCGTCCCGGAATGAAAGTAGTCGTTGTAGAAGATTTGATTTCCACCGGTGGTAGTAGTTTGAAGGCAGTAGAAGCAATTCGTCGGGATGGTTGTGAAGTAATAGGTATGATTGCTGCTTATACGTATGGTTTCCCGGTAGCAGAGAAAGCGTTTAAGGATGCAAAAGTGCCTTTGGTGACTTTGACAAACTACGAAGCTGTACTTGACGTTGCACTTCAAACCGGTTATATTGAGGATACGGATATTGCAACTTTGAACGAATGGCGTAAAGACCCTGCACATTGGGACGCTGGAAAGTAACAAAGATATTTAATTATAGGTGGATTTAAAGGAGAGCCATTCGGACAGATTTTGTTCGGATAGTTCTTTTTTTGTCTTTATAAGAATGAAAATAAGATGACTAAATTTGAAAGTACCGTAAAAGTGATACCTTACAGCCAGGAGCGGGTTTATGAGAAATTGTCCGATCTTAGCAATCTGGAGGCCCTGAAAGATCGTTTGCCGGAAGATAAGGTGAAGGATATAAGTTTTGATTCTGATACCTTGAGTTTCAGTGTGGCTCCTGTTGGGCAGTTGACATTGAAGATTGTGGAACGTGAACCAAGTAAGTGTATTAAGTTTGAAACCACTAACTCTCCGCTACCTTTCAATCTTTGGATTCAGCTTGTTGCGACAACTGATGAAGAGTGTAAGCTGAAGGCTACTATCGGTATGGAACTAAATCCTTTTATGAAAGCCATGGTGCAGAAACCGCTTCAGGAAGGATTGGAGAAAATGGTGGATATGTTGGCAATGATTCAATATTAATGGGGTAGTAATAAAAGGTTAAGTAGTAAGTAGTCAAGTAGTAAGTGGTTAAGTAGAAATGTTTCATTTGCTCTTTTCTCCTTTTGCTCTGATTATTAAAAGTATCTGCACTACTTACTACTTGACAACTTACTGCTTGACTACTAACTACTAAATAGTATGGCACAGAAACTTTGGGAGAAATCCGTTCAGGTAAATAAAGAGATAGAACGTTTCACGGTTGGACGTGATCGTGAGATGGACCTTTATCTTGCTAAGCATGATGTGATGGGGTCCATGGCTCATATCACTATGCTCGAAAGCATCGGCTTGTTGACAAAAGAGGAGCTGACTCAGTTGTTGGCAGAACTGAAAAATATCTATGCGGAAGCGGAACGGGGAGAGTTCGTAATAGAAGACGGAGTAGAAGACGTGCACTCGCAGGTAGAACTGATGTTGACCCGGCGTTTGGGTGATGTTGGTAAGAAAATACACAGCGGCCGCTCTCGCAATGATCAGGTACTTCTTGATTTAAAACTTTTTACCCGTACACAATTGAAGGAGGTGGCCGAAGCAGTGGAACAGCTGTTTGATGTACTTATTCTTCAGAGTGAAAGATATAAAGAGGTGTTGATGCCTGGTTATACCCATTTGCAGATTGCTATGCCTTCTTCTTTCGGGCTTTGGTTTGGGGCTTATGCCGAAAGTCTGGTAGATGATATGCTTTTTCTACAGGCAGCTTTTAAGATGTGTAACCGCAATCCATTAGGTTCAGCTGCGGGGTATGGCTCTTCTTTTCCGTTGGATCGTACTATGACTACTCGTTTGTTGGGTTTCGATTCTCTTAATTACAATGTGGTATATGCCCAAATGGGGCGTGGTAAGCTGGAACGTAATGTTGCCTTTGCACTTGCTACTATTGCAGGTACTATTTCTAAACTTGCCTTTGATGCTTGTATGTTCAATAGCCAGAACTTTGGTTTTGTGAAGTTGCCGGACGACTGTACCACAGGCTCCAGTATCATGCCGCATAAGAAAAATCCGGATGTCTTTGAGCTGACTCGTGCCAAGTGTAACAAACTTCAGTCACTTCCACAACAAATCATGATGATAGCTAATAACCTACCTTCTGGATATTTTCGTGATCTTCAGATTATTAAGGAGGTCTTTTTGCCTGCTTTCCAGGAACTGAAAGACTGCTTGAAGATGACTACTTATATTATGAATGAAATCAAGGTGAATGAACATATTCTTGATGATGATAAGTATCTGTTTATTTTTAGTGTGGAAGAGGTGAATCGTTTGGCTCGTGAGGGAATGCCTTTCCGGGATGCTTATAAAAAGGTGGGACTTGATATTGAAGCTGGAAATTTCTCACATAGCAAACAGGTACATCATACGCATGAAGGAAGTATTGGTAATCTGTGCAATGCGGAAATCTCTGCTTTGATGCAGAAGGTGGTAGAAGAATTTAATTTCCGCGGAATGGAAGAAGCGGAGAAAGCTTTACTTGCCCGTTAATTAAAGAAAGGAGAATATAGATGCGTAAATTATTTCTTGTTATATTGCTATTTATAGGTGCCGTTGCTTGTGACGACTCCTATAAATCAACTATTCCGGATGTTTCGTTCTATTTCTCGTGTGATCTGGTACAGGGTGAATATTCTAAATTGACTATCCCCGGGCAATTTATAAAGAAAGCCAAAAATGTAAACGGTATTCCTGTGGGATATGCAGGTCTGATAATTGGGCAATCTATCTATTCTCAGGGATATGATTATACTGCTTTTGATGCAGCCTGTCCGGTGGAGGCCAGCCGTAATGTTTCAATAGATGTACAGGATGATGGATTGGGCACTGCTATCTGTCCTAAATGCAGAACAAAGTATAATCTGAGTAGTGGTGGAGCTCCGGTAGAAGGAGAAGGAAAAGAGTACCTGAAACGATACAATGTGATTGTGAGCGGTACTACATTGCAAGTTCGTAATTAAATAACGGATATTTCTCTTTCTTCTGGAAAACCCTTGTTCTGTTATGTAAAAGTATGACTGCTTTTTGAGTAATGAATTGATTGTACTTTCTTTAATACTGATTAGGTATACATTATTTATATATTAATCTCCTCTTATATCAGATTCATCCTAAAAACAGGTAATTTGTTAAGGATGTTAATCCTAATTTTAACACTCCGGTTTTGCTTTACAGGATTGTACATTTTAGCATATCAAGATTGTACACTTTGGTATGACTGAAGTGTACAATTAACATATGCCAAAGTGTACACTTTGGATAGGCTTAAAACAAGAAGACGATATTCGCTGTCAATCAATCGATTACACGCGAACGGACTTTTAATTCGATGCTTCTCTTTTCTTTTAAAAGATTTCTATAATTACTTTTTTGATAACTACGTATCCTCCGGATAAACTTTGTATCTTTCATTTATAAACTTTCCCTTAAAAATATTTGGCAGAAACAAGGAAACTCTGTATCTTTGCACTCGTTGAAAAAACGCGGAAATAGCTCAGTTGGTAGAGCATAACCTTGCCAAGGTTAGGGTCGCGAGTTCGAGTCTCGTTTTCCGCTCTCTTTGAAAGGATGCTCGAATGGTGGAATGGTAGACACGAAGGACTTAAAATCCTTTGGCCATTGCGGCTGTGCGGGTTCAAGTCCCGCTTCGAGTACGAGTGTTCTTTGTGAAAAAGCTCTGTAAGAAATTTACAGAGCTTTTTTTGTTTTACTATTGGGAATTCAATCTATTTCACGGCAATTGAGTTTAATTCCGGCAAAAGGATGCCGTTACTATTAGTTTATGGTCATAGTGATTATTCTTGTACTTCTGATTATTTTTGTTGGAGTTGTTTATAACTCCCTTGTGAGGAAAAAGAACCAAACAGAAAATGCTTTTGCTACGATTGACGTTATGCTGAAGAAGCGATATGATCTTATTCCTAATTTGGTGGCGACGGTTCGGCAGTATGCTAAATATGAGGAGGGAGTATTTACAAAACTGACTGAAATAAGGAGTAAATCTTATGTTACTCTTTCAAATAGTGAAAAAGCAAATCTGGACGATATCTTCACTCATGCCCATACCGGTTTATTGGCAATAGCCGAGAGTTATCCGGAACTAAAGGCTTCCGATAATTTTATGCAATTACAGCGTTCTATTAATGAAACTGAAGAGCAATTGGCTGCTGCAAGGCGTACATATAATGCCTGTGTCACTGATTATAATAATGCAGTGCAGACCTTTCCATCTAACTTATTGGCTGGTATCTTTGGGTTTAACCGTAAAGGGGTATGGGCTATTCAGGAATCGGAACGTATTACTCCTGATGTAAAAGAATTACTTAATTCATAAAGGGCTTACTATGGGACAGTCACGCTTTGAATCATTGTCGCAGGAATTACCTTCTGTTTTGCAGTCTTTGGAAGATAAACGCCGGGAACTTAAATCTCAAGGTCATAAAGCGGGATTATGGGGCGGTATTCTCTTTTTTATTGCCGGGGGGATATTATTAGTTCTATTCGGCTATCCGGTAATACTTTTATTATTTGTTGGAGTTGTCTCTGCTCTCATCTATTATGCTTGTGTAAATAGTAAATCGAAGGATTTTTCTTTGCACTACAAAAACGAAGTGATTGCCAGGGTGATTGGTGCATTTTGTGATAACGCCACATATTCTCCCAATGAGGGGATTAATGAAGAGGTGTTTTCTAATTGTGGACTATTCCCTTGTGCTCCGGATCGCTATCACACCGAAGATTTGATTCATGGGTATGTTGATAAGACCGAGTTTCTTTGTGCAGAGGTACATGCCGAAGAAAGAAGGACGCAGGTGGGAGCTAAAGGGCAGACGCGGCAATACTATGTGAATATTTTCAGAGGGTTTCTGTTTATGGCCGATTTTCATAAAGACTTTAAAGGAAAGACTACGATTCTTCGGGATCGTTTTTTTAAATTAAGGTTTGGGGAGTCAAGAGTTAAGATGGAAAATCCCGATTTTGAGAATACATTTGATGTTTACTCTACCGATCAGGTTGAAGCCCGGTATCTTATTACCCCTTTCATGATGGAGCGTTTGCTGGAACTGGATCGTAAGTTTGGGCAAGGAGTTACCATTAGTTTCCGGGACTCCACCATTCTGATTGCTATCCCGGATTCTAAGAATCATTTTGAGGCAAGTATATGGTCTCCTATTACTGATGTACAATCTCTCAGTCCTGAAATAGAGACAATTAGTGCACTAATCTCAATTGTTGATGATCTCAATCTGAATACTCGTATTTGGAGTAAAGAATAGAAGGCTATTTAAAAAAGAGGTCTGTTTTTCTGAATTTATTACTGTAACCTTTCTATAACAGTTGAAACGCAGATTAACTCAAATTTTCACAGATCAGATAACTTTGTCATTGATTCTTTGCGATAATCCGTGTTTATCTGCGTTTCGATCAAAAGATGGTTGCGGACTAATTCAGAAACATTATTTTGTGAATTTATTGACAAATACCGAATTATCTTTTAGATAAGCGGCTGAGAAAGTGATGGGCATACCAAAATCTTCCGGTGTCGCTTTCTTGTTCAGGTAGTTTATCAGATTTTTTAATGGATTATCCGGATCGGTTTCCTCCATGTTATCATTGCCTATAGTCATACATCTTACAGTGGCATTTGCAATGACAGCCATACTTTCGTCAAGTATACTTGCTTCATTGTTTTCTGTCTTACTGATAATATCTTTAATCGCTGTTTTTACTGTTTGAGAATCAAAATCCGATTCGATGATTGCGACTGCTTTGCGGCCAAACTGAATAGAGCTGACATAAATAAGTTTGTCTTTTTGTTCAAGTACAGTAGGGTCGTCACTTAACGATTCAGGCAAGTCCATGTCTACAGAAAAGAAACTTTGACTGATGCTTAATACAACAATTGTCTTTTTCTGCTTCTGGCGTGAAGTGCCGAAGAAAAGGGACGGATTGATTTTCTGTCCGAAATAGATGGCTAATTCTTCATAAGATTTTATTTCGTCAATTGAACTGCTGAATTGATAGTTTGGTTTCAGGATATTGTTTTGTTGCAATCCTTCCCGGATTGCTTTCATCATATTGTCATAACCCGGTGTTATTTCCTGACTTTTCATTGGAAGGCTATAACTGATTGTAATAGGATTGAGAGGAACATCCAGAAATTGATGCGTATCACTGTTGATACTACCGGGCTCTAATATGGCGCCTATAAATGTTTTGTTGGGAACCTTTACAGTAAACTTACTCGCTTCTTGTGCATAACCGGTTTGAATCACTAAAAGAAGTAATATGATATATTTTATTTTTGTCTTCATCTTTCGTCGCTTTTATAGATTTATATTTATTCAAAAACAATTTGCTGCTTCAACCAGATAACAGATGATGGTCCGTCTTTACCTACATATTCCATTAGGTCGGAAAAAGATTTTAGTGAATACTCCTGTCCCGCAGTATGCAGAATCCGTTGGATGTTTACTCTTTCCTGAATATAAAAGCCTATGTTAAGTGTAAAACTGTTTTTATCTTCTCTTGTTCCGCAATACTCCCATACGTCCGATAGGTCATTATAAAGAAATACTTCATTATTATGGGATTTCATTTTATATTTTTCGGTGATTCCGTAGCTTTTGATGATGAAGAGAGAATCATCTTTTAGTTGCAATTCGGTTGGGCTGGTAAGTGATAAGCGTTTTCCAAAATACTTCTTTGATTCTTCAACAGGGAGATTCTGTACTTCCTGTCCTGCTTGCATTTGTTTTAGCTCTAATATCTCTTGTGATTTGTATTTTAAAGTATATAATTCCCCGTTAGGAGCTGGTGGTTCGGGCTGCGGATCATCATTAGTGCAAGATGCAAAAGCAAATACTCCTATTAGTAAGGTGAAATGGAGCATTTTATTCTTTATCAACTTAAAAGGATTCTGGACTATACTTATACTTACAGTGTAAGAAGCATTCTTTTTCAGGAGCTTTTTCATTATATTATGTATTGTTTATGTGATAGTTAAGATTGTCTATATTTAGTGATACTCTTTTTTGCAGAGCATAGTAATTCATCTTGCAAATATAATGATAATGGACAATCCTGTTTCGGTATTGTTCATATTTATATTTTATTATGCTTTCAGGTTGTGTACTATTTGTGAGAGAACAGGGTAGAAGATAACTTTTTTATATCAATTATGGGATAAAGAGTATACGTTGAATATATGATATTTTAGTTTATAAAAGTACGTATTTAAGAGTGTGTTAAGTACGTATTCTTTAGGTATAAGAGTACGTACTTTTAGACCGGAAGAGTACGTACTCTTATTTCATAGAAAACGGATGTTTTGATTTCTCGTTAACAGTGTTAATTTGTACCGGGTTGGTATTACCACAGATATTTCTTGTTACTGTATTGTATATGACGGTTTTATGTGATAATTTCTGCTTTTTGAGATTTAATAAAGTGGGTATAATGAATAATATGACCTTCTCAGAAAAAAAAGTAACTTTTTCATGCAGTCTTTTGATGTATTGTCCATCTTATTATAGTAACAATATTTGTAATGGAGGTAGTCGAACTGGTTGAACGGTGCAAAAAAGGGGAGCGGAAGGCACAAGCCTTACTTTATAAAACATATTCTCATAAAATGTTGGGAATATGTTTTCGTTTTGTTACGGACAGACAGATCGCACAGGATCTGATGCATGATGGTTTTATACTTATATTCTCTTCATTGGGTTCTTTGCGTCATCCGGAAAAGTTAGAAAACTGGATGAGTCGTATAATGACCAATCTTGCATTGCAATATCTCAATCAGTCTCGTGCTGTATCCGTAATACCACTTTCCGGGATTTCTGAAGAGGATGAACCGATGAACACCGAACCGGATATGGAACTATTGCCATTGGATGTATTGCTTTCTATGATTGAGAAACTACCTGAAGGATATCGTAACATATTCAAACTGTCGGCACTTGATGGACTTTCACATAGGGAGATAGCCGATTTATTACATATTGAACCTCATTCATCGTCTTCTCAGTTTTTTCGTGCTAAAGAACAGTTGAAAAAGATGATTATTGAATATCGGGCACAGCTGATTCTCTTGGTTTTGTTATTGTTACCTCTTGGAGATTTTTTGCTGTGGAAAGCGGCGGATAGAGTACAATTACTGACTACTGCAACTGCCATTTGTAATTCGGATTCTGATAGTGAAGGCGAGAATGCAGAGATCTTACCTGTTTCTCCTAAAAAGCGTCCTATATGTAAACCTGCTGATGCAGTGGTTATTCCGCTATGTCCTGGTACGGCAACTCCTTTATCGGAAGAAACAATAATAGATACAACTCATTCGGTACTTCCTGTGGTTTTTCCACATGCTTCTTTCTATCCGTATACCGAAAGGCAAGGACGAAAGCTATTTACCTCTTCTAAAAAATCCACTGGTTGGACATTTACATTAAAGTACAACAATGGTCGGACAATAGAAGATGTGTTGCCTCAGCAGCTGAACACTTTAGTACACAATGACATTTCAAGTAGTCCGGTAGCTTCTTCTACCGATAACTGGGATGAATATCATCGTTATTTGCAGGAATATGGTTCTATGCTGGATGATCAGGTGAAGGTTCGTTCGTTGATGAATATTGCTGACCGAAACAGTGGTCGGAAAATAAGGAAGAAGAAGCACCATTATATTCCTTTTACCTTTGGTTTGCTTTTACGTAAACCACTTGATAATAATTGGGGCATTGAAACCGGACTTAATTATACCCGGCTGGTGTCCGATTTTACTTTGGGTGATGATTCTTATGTAAATGAAAGGCAAACGTTGAATTATATAGGTATTCCACTCCGGGGGAGTTACTTCCTGGGAAGATACAAACGTTTCTCATTTTATATTTCGGGAGGAATTACTCTGGAGATTCCGGTGTCCGGTACATTGAAAACTGATTATATAGTGGATGATCAGTTGGAATACAGCACAAATCGTACGTTAAAAGTGCCATTACAATGGTCTGTTGACGGAGGGGTGGGCATTCAATATCAATTGTCTTCTTCTGTAGGAATTTTTATAGAACCTGGTATACATTACTATTTTAATGATGGTAGTTATTTGAATACTATCCGGAAAGATCATCCTGTTAATTTTACCTTACCAATGGGAATACGTTGGACTTATTGAAAAAAGAGGATGTTATTGTGCAGTCATTAGGGAGTAAACCTATCATAAAAGTAGAATTTAATCCCAAACAGGAATGCAAAGACAAACGACGAAATGGCAATGCTACACAAAAGGAGAGAGGAGCAGTAGGAGACAAATTCGTATCAATCAACTGGACTATTTGAAGTGTATTTTTATTCTGTTGATGATTATTTTTCATCTGGTATATATCGGTGATAAATATCCTTATCTGAAACAGGTGGTTTATACATTTCATATGCCTGCTTTCTTCATTATATCAGGTTATCTGTTGAATGTTGATAAAGGAGTCCGCTCATTTTGTAATACGATGTTGTGGATGTTTATCCCTTACGCCGTTATGGAAACAGGATATGTGTGTATGTCGTCGGTATTGCCTGTGCGGGAGAAGGTAGAGGAAGTATCTTTGAATATCATTCTATATAAGATATTCGTTGCTCCCATTGGCCCCTATTGGTATCTGCATACTTTGCTGATCTGCAGTCTGGTTTATTATACACTGAACAGGCTGTGTGAACAGCTGAACCGGGCTTCTTTTTTACTCATATTGGGTGTCTGTTTTGGGGGAATTGCCTGTTGGACTAAAATATTATCATTGGCCAATGCAATTTATTTCATTGCCGGTGTTGCCATTTGCCAGAGCCGGCAGAATTTTCTTTCTGTATTTCAACCTTCAGCGATTGCCATCATTCCTTTCATTCTGTTATCTTGCTTTCCGGAAAATTTAGACCGGTCTACATTGGCAGGTGTGGTTATTACTTATGTCACAATAAGTTTTTTATTGTTTTTGCACAAGTATATACCAGCCGGATTGCGGAAAATAAGCTATTTTGTAGGGCGTAATACATTTCCCATATTACTGTTCTCTCCCCTTTTTACAATACTTTCCAGGTTATTTATTCCTTTATTCTTATTTGATACTTCGGGTATCTGCTTTATGTGCGTGGCGGTTTGTTTTGTGGTTCTGGGATGCTTGTCATTGGCTCGTCTGGCCGATAAGACCGGGCTTTCCCGTTTTCTTGTAGGTAAAGAGTTTTTGTAAAACCTTCCGACTTTCAGTGGAAAAAGAATATTATTTCCCCAACCTCATAATGCCTGTATCGAAAATGATAGTTTTTATAAAGTGTCCGGTTGAAAGGAGATTATGAAGATTGGGGTAGGTACATTGGGATAACTTAATACTTAATTCGCAGGGGGTATCTCAGAAGAAAGATAAAAATAAAAAAGCCGGTTCCGATTTCGCATCGGGCCGGCCACAATCTAACTTAATCTTAATCTAGTATATTTTGAAAACCTATGAAATCTTTCTGTTTTCTATAACACGCATAGCGGCTGTATAACACTCACAAGGTACGGATAGTAAAATACAGTTAGTACCTTTATCCTTCATTGAAACTTCAATGTAAGCTGCATTCAGAAGTCTTTTTACACTGGCAACCTCCCATGGGCTACCGGCAAAAACATCTATTTGGGAAATCTTTCTACTTGTAATCATCAGTTTTGGTTTTTATTGTATTTGATACTGCAAATATAGGGTATGTTTCTAATATGGATTATAACTTATAGTTCAATCTTTATAAGATTTGTTGCAAACGTTAGCAGGTACGATATAAATTGATGCAATTTATGCGTCTTTTTAGTAATTGTTATTGTGAATAAATAGAGTTTTGGAAAATGAATGAAACAATGCCCCGGAATATAAAATACAAATTAGCACTGATCTTCGTGGAGCCTATACCTGACTGAGGAATAAATTTGCGGAGAATCGGTGCTAATCTGTGTTTTAGAACAATAATTTCTTAATGTATCTTATTTTTCATCGTTCTTACGAATTTCCACACGGCGTATCTTTCCGCTGATAGTTTTGGGCAGTTCATCAACGAATTCAATGACACGTGGATATTTATAAGGTGCAGTAACCTTTTTAACATGGTTTTGAAGCTCTTTTATTAATGCTTCGCCTGCTTGTGTTTTGTATTCTTTAGACAGAACGACGGTAGCTTTTACCACCTGGCCACGAATTTCATCGGGTACTCCCGTGATAGCACACTCAATGACAGCAGGGTGTGTCATTAAAGCACTTTCCACCTCAAACGGGCCGATCCGGTAACCGGAGCTTTTGATTACATCATCTGCACGCCCTACGAACCAAAGATAACCGTCTTCGTCTTTCCAGGCCACATCCCCTGTATAATAAATGCCGTTATTCCAGGCTTCATGAGTACGGGCTGCGTCCCGGTAATACTCTTTAAACAGTCCTAATGGTTTTCCCTGCGTAGTACGAATGATGATTTGTCCTTGTTCACCGGCTTCCACAGAACGGCCTTCATTATCTATGAGATCAACATCATATTGTGGGTTGGGTACACCCATACTTCCCGGTTTTGGCTCCATCCAGGGGAAAGTAGCTACAGTCAAGGTGGTTTCAGTCTGTCCGAAGCCTTCCATCAATTTGATTCCTGTCAGTTTTTTGAAAGTATCGAATACGGCCGGGTTCAGTGCTTCGCCTGCAATCGTACAGTATTGTAGTGAGGAAAGATCATACTTGGTCAGATCCTCATGAATCAGGAAACGGAAAATTGTAGGAGGGGCACAAAGTGAAGTGACATGATAATCCTGTATCTTTGCCAAGATATCACCCGGAGTAAATTTCTCATGATCATAGACAAAGATGTTTGCTCCGGCAATCCATTGTCCGTACAGTTTACCCCATACAGCTTTTCCCCAACCTGTATCCGCAATGGTGAGGTGGAGACTGTTTTCCGTGAGATTGTGCCAGAAACTACCTGTAACGATATGTCCTAATGGGTAGGTAAAGTCGTGTGCTACCATTTTCGGTTCACCGGTAGTACCCGAAGTGAAGTACATCAGTGAGATGTCATCATTGGTATTCGGATGTTCCGGTTTGACAAATGGAGTGGCAGATTCAATGCCTTTGTGGAAGTCTTCAAATCCTTCCGGAATCTCAGGACCTACGCTTACCAGTTTATGTACAGAAGGGCACTCGGGCATTGCTTCGATGATATGCTTTGTGATCTCTTCTTCGCCGGCAGCAACAATCATTTTGATGTCTGCGGCATTACAGCGGTATACAATATCTTTCTTTGTCAGCAGGTGAGTGGCAGGAATAACCGTAGCACCCAGTTTGTGCAGGGCGATGATGCTGAACCAGAATTCATAACGGCGTTTCAGGATAAGCATTACCATATCTCCACGGCCTATGCCGAGTGATTGGAAGTAAGAGGCTGTCATGTCTGTATAACGTTTCATGTCAGCAAATGTGAACTGGATATGTTCACCCTTATCGTTCGTCCACAACAGTGCAGGTTTATCCGGCTGTTCGGCAGCCCAGGTATCTACTACATCATACCCGAAATTGAAGTTTTCGGGTACGTTGATTTTTAAGTTTTGGATAAAATCTTCCTGTGAAGAGAATGTTGTCTGTGATAAAAATCTTTCTACCATAATAATATTACATGATAACGGCGAGGAAACGCACTGGTTTTCCGTCAAGTGCTTTCATGCCGTGTGGGAGTTTAGCGTTGAAATAGAGACTGTCACCTTCGTTCAGTATCAGGTCTTTACCTTCTATATTGACCAACATACGGCCTTCGAGTACTAAATTGAATTCCTGTCCGCTATGACTGTTGTAGTGTATCGGTTCATCATCTGGTTTGGGCTCAGCCGTTACAATAAACGGGTCGGCACTGCGATTTATGAACCCGGCAGCCAAAGATTGGTATTTATAGGATTTGGTGCGTTCAATACTTATTCCTTTTCCCGCACGGGTCAGGAAGTAACTACTCATTTTAGGTTCTTCTCCAAACATAAGTGCATCCAGAGAGATACCATATTTATGTGCGATTTTTTGTAGCATACCTACTGAGATGTCGTATTGTCCTGTTTCTGCCAGGCGATATTCTTCTGCGGAGATATCACAATCGCGGGCGATATCTTCTGAGGTAAGTTCCAATACGTCACGCAATCCGCGCAATCGTTCGGCAATTTGTCTGATTTGGTCGTCCATATGTATAATTAGTTATTAGTGGTCAGTGATTAGTTAGTGATACGTGATAAGCAAGTTGAACCATAATCCGCATGGTATTAATCACTTATCACTCCCCCGCTTATCACTATTTCGATGCCTTTATCGCCTTAATCACCGCAGAGGTGAATCCGGCATGTTCCAGTTCGTTAATTCCTTTAATGGTGATCCCACCGGGAGTGGTTACTTTATCTATCTCAACACTGGGATGTGTTTCTTTATTTAGCAACAACTCTGCAGCTCCTTCCAAAGATTGTGCTACCATTTTCATAGCATCTTTCGGAGCGATTCCCATTTCGATACCTGCCTGCATGGCGGCTTGTACATACTTAAGCACGTATGCAATACCACATGAAGTGAGGGCCGTAGCTGCTGCTATTTTACTTTCCGGTATAATCATTGTCAATCCCATTTCGTTGAATATATCCGTTAATAGTTTTTTCTGTTTATCCGAAGCGTTCCGCGCAGAGATCAACGTCATACTGGCACGTTCGGCTATAGCGGTATTAGGAATGACGCGGAAGATGGGCATCTCCGGTTCGCCACAAAAATGTGCCAGATCGTCAAAACAGATCCCGGCAGCCAATGAAACAAGTATCTGTGTACGTTTCAAACGGAGTGGATTGAGTATTTCTTCTATCAGCCAAGGCTTTACTGCAACAATTACGATATCGGCATTAGCCGCTGCATCTATGTTATCGTTTGTTGTTTTAATATTGGGAAAGTCGGCTTTTAGTTTCTCCAGTTTTCCATTACTTGGATTAGAAACAACAATTTCATGTCCTTGAATCAGATATCCCTGAGCTAAGCCACGTGCAATGGCAGAGCCCATATTTCCTGCACCAATGATAGCTACTTTCATATTATAATATTTTAGTCTGTTTTGAGGCAAAGGTAAAAGTAAAAAGTGAGAATATGCATATTTTTGATGGGTATTTTCATTAAAGTGGTGTAATCTTTATGTTATTGAACTGTCTCAATAGTACTTTTTGTCAATAACTACTTTATAATTGTGAATTATAAAAATATAGATTTCTGAGATTTAATATAAAATACAAATGATAGGGCTTTAATTTTGTGTTGTGTAATAATTGAAGAATGATAAAAAGTATATTTGAATAGAGAAAATTGTTTTTCTGATATAGAAAAATTAAAACAACGTTGTCTCGGTGTAATGTTCTGATTATTAGATGTATATAGCATGCTTATTTTCCTCTACCATTATCTTTGCCATGGAAAACATAGTTCTTTATGAACGTTAATAAGAATAAATTTCTTAATATTGTCTCGTAAACAAGAAAGCCTCCATATGTCGCGTTAGCTTACTTCCTCTATTAATCTTTTAGCTTATTCCTCGTATTAAGCACGACATATTTATTGAACCTAAGCCAGAGAGTATTTCGGGAGTTGGATCCCATTATCATGGTAGTAGCCGTTCAATATCGGAGACCTTCACTAAATAAAAATGTTATGGTACAAATTTATGGAATTGATTTGGGAATGTCAAGCTTTGACGTTAGTTTTTTGAGTGAATCGGGCAGTGTCCGTCATTTATCCGGTGTAAAGAACACGGTTCATGGGATCAGCAAGTTTCTTCTCTCCTTGCCTTCCTCTGCCGTTCTTTGTGCGGAACATACAGGCGTTTATGGGGACCTACTGCTTCGTCTGTGTACTTTAAACCGGACATGCCTGTGTTTTGTTCCGGGTTATCAGATAAAGCATAGTCTGGGGCTTCAGCGTGGTAAATCCGATCCTCTGGATGCCTGTCGTATCCGTGAATATGCCGAACGTTTTTATGACCTTCTCAGACCTTGTTTCTATCCTGGGGAAGAGATGTCTGAACTTCAGGAATTGTATCGTACACGCTCTCTGCTGGTGGAATCTCGTAAGCGCCTGGACACTTTAAACATAGGTGATAATTGTAAATCTTCTGTTTCCCTGGCGGCCGACCATGCACGGAGAGCTGTTCTTGCGGAGTTAAATACCCAAATATCCGGGCTTGACCATGAGATAGAAGCCCTCATACAAAACTCTTCCGAATTCAGCAGGAATTATCAGATTCTTACCTCCATTGTCGGTGTAGGACCTGTGACCAGTTGTGAGCTGATAATAAAGACAGAGAATTTTAGAAAATTAGACACGGCTAAAAAATGTGCTGCTTACGCAGGTATCGCTCCTTATCCCAAAGAATCGGGAAAGATGAAATGTGGACATAAAATATCGCCAATGGGTGACAAACAATTGAAAACACTGCTTTTCTTATGTGCACGTTCGGCAAAGGAGCATAATAAAGAAATAAGATTATACTTCCTAAAAAAGCATAAAGTGGAAAAGAAGCACTTTTTCGTAGCGATGAATAACATTGCCAATAAGTTATTGCGGCTGATTTACAGTCTGATTCAAAAGCAACAGACCTATGACAGGGATTATATACAAAGAGACCCGAGATGTGTTGTGATTTTAGATACAAATAAATGCTGAAAAAGGAACAAATGGACCGTTTAGGTAGTAAATATTCAAAACAAGTAGACGGTTTTATAATACATTGATAATTAATACATTATATGAGAGATTATTTTCTCGTAGAGAATCGACTCGTTTCTCTACGACAAACGCTTCGATTCTCTACGAGAAACGGGGCATTTATCACCGAGAAATAAATGAAACATCCATAAGATATAACAATTGGTATAGTTACGAAAGTAGAGTCAGTCATTAATTGTAATGAAAAAGAAAACATAGTGAAGAAAGGATATATCTTTCGTAGTTAACATTTATTAAAGCAATATTCTGCGGAAACATTTGGTTTTAATAGAGTATACGAGGAACGGGTCGTTTCTCTACGGAGATCGGGTCGAAACTCTACGAGAAACGAAGTGATCATCGTAGAGAAACTTGTTGATGTTTATAAGATGTGACAAAAGAAATAAAACGAAAGAGAAAGGAATGTGTTGCTTTGTAATTAAAAAGGATGGCGGGACTTTGGGCGGTTAAAATTATTAAGCCGTATCGAAAAAATCAATACGGCTTAATAATTGTTTTGATATCGTAAGAAACTATTTTTCTAAAAGTGCTTTTGGGGTACGTTAGTAATAAAGTACTAAAGTATTTTCTTTAATCGGTTCAGAAACACTGTTGCTTCTTCCATACTGAGGCAGAGAGGTGGCAGGAGGCGAATAACATTTGTACCACTTACCCCAGTAAATACTTTTTGTTCTTTCAGCAATTTCGTGCGTAGTTCTTTGATAGGAGTTTCGAATTCCATACCAATCATTAATCCTTCACCGCGTACTTCTTTAATTTGCGGGAACTTCTTTAACTCTTCTATCAGATAAGTACCTACTGTTGCAGCATTTTCTATCAGTTGTTCCTGTTCTATAACATCCAATACGGCAAGTGCAGCGGCACAAGCAAGGTGGTTACCTCCGAAAGTGGTACCTAACATACCGTAAACCGGTGTAAACATCGGGCTGATAAGTACTCCTGCCATAGGAAAACCATTGGCAATACCTTTGGCTACAGTAATGATATCGGGTTTGATACCTGTATATTGATGAGCAAAGAATTTACCGCTACGTCCATAGCCACTTTGAATTTCATCCAGAATAAGTATCGTACCATTCTCGGTGCATGCTTTGCGAAGTTCCTGCATGAATTCTGTAGTAGGTAGCTTGATTCCGCCTACTCCCTGAATACCTTCGATAATAACGGCACAAACGTCACCTTTAGCCAGTTCGGCTTTCATTGCTTCCGTATCATTCAATGGGAGATAGGTTACATGTTCATTGGCATTGATTGGAGCAATGATTTTTGGATTGTCCGTAGCTTCTACTGCTAATGAAGTACGTCCGTGAAAAGCTTTGCTGAAAGAGATTACTTTTGTTCTTCCATTGTGAAATGAAGCCAGTTTAAGAGCATTCTCATTCGCTTCTGCTCCACTATTAATAAGGAAAAGCGAATAATCATCATAACCTGAAATCTTTCCCAAACGTGCTGCTACTTCTTGTTGTAGCTTGTTGATCACTGAGTTTGAATAGAAGCCAAGTTTTGCAACCTGATTGCTAATCATTTCAACATAGTGCGGATGAGCATGCCCGATGGAAATAACGGCATGCCCCCCATAAAGGTCGAGAAATTCTGTACCGTTTTCGTCCCATACATGGCAGCCTTTTCCTTTGACTATATTTATATCGAAAAGAGGATATACATCGAATAAATTCATCATGATATTTACAATTTTACGATTTACAATTTACGATTGAAGTTACTTTTATTGATTTACGATTTACAATTGAAGTAACCCCAATCGTCTAATTGTAAATCGTCCAATCGTCAATCTAAAAGGCCGATGGTTTTAGCCGGAGACCTACTGTTTCTTCCAGATTGAACATTAGATTCATGTTGTGGACAGCTTGCCCACTGGCACCTTTCAGTAAGTTGTCGATACAGGAGATGATGAGTAGCTTATCACCGTGTTTCTCCAGATGTATCAGACACTTGTTGGTGTTGACAACCTGCTTCAAATCGATATTCTTTTCTACGATGTGCACAAAAGAGTCTTTGGCATAATACTCCTCATACATGCGTACGATCTCTTCCAGAGCAACTTTTGTTTTTACGACAATTGTAGTGAAGATGCCGCGTGGAAAATCTCCCCGGTAAGGGATGAAATCTATCTCTGATGCAAAACTATTTTGCAGCTGCTTCAGTGACTGTTTGATTTCAGGCACATGCTGATGATTGAAAGCTTTGTATACGCTCATATTGTTATTGCGCCAACTGAAATGGCTGGTTGCACCGGGTTTTACTCCGGCTCCTGTGCTTCCGGTTATGGCATTCACCATGATGTCGTCATTCAGCATCAAATGTTTGGCAAGTGGAAGCAGTCCTAACTGAATGCAAGTTGCGAAACAGCCGGGATTGGCTACATGCTTGGCAGAACAAGTGGCGCGCCGATTCAGTTCGGGTAATCCGTAGATAAAGTCATGATCCGGAGAAGCAATGCGATAATCCATAGAGAGATCGATGATTTTCAGCTCTTCCGGGAGGTTGTGGCTCTCTATAAATTTTTTGGTATCGCCATGAGCAGTGCAAAAGAAAAGTACATCAATGTCATCCAATGGAAGTTCGTCTGTAAAAGTCAGATCGCACTCTCCGTAAAGTCCTTCGTGTACGTCGGTTATTTTATTTCCGGCATTACTACTACTATTAATGAATACAATTTCGGCTTCAGGATGATTCAGAAGCAAGCGTATTAATTCACCTGCGGTATATCCGGCTCCGCCTATTATTCCTACTTTAATCATTTGAATATCTGTTTTTTTCTTCGGGAATGATAATCCACATTAAAATATATACAGGGACACCGGCAAATGCGGTGAATATTGTTAGTATAGCATAGACGATGCGTACGAGAGAGGCATCCAATCCGAAGAATTGGGCCAACCCGCCGCAAACACCTGCAAGCATTCTATCACTACGTGAGCGTGTCAGTTTACGTTCGTTACTCATCGGGGACTAAATCTCTTCGTCCTTATGGTTTGCGTAATAAACGCGTAGTGGGGTGGAAGTTACTTTTATGAAGCCTTTTGCATCTTCGGCTGTCCAGCCTTTTTGCATTTCACCGTACTCACCAAACTTTGTTTTTACAAGATCATCTTCAGATTCTACGCCGATGGTAGAGAAAGAGAGCGGACGGAGTTCAAGGATAGCCGTACCGTTCACATTGCGTTGTGATTCCTGTAGCATAGCTTCAATGTCTCTCATCACAGGTTCCAGATACTGGCTTTCATGAAGGAACATGCCATACCAGTTGGCTACCTGGTCTTTCCAGTATTGTTGCCATTTGCTCAATGTATATTTTTCAAGGAAACGATGAGCACCGATGATCAGCATGGGAGCGGCAGCTTCAAAACCAACACGGCCTTTAATGCCGATGATTGTGTCGCCAACGTGCATATCACGTCCAATACCATAAGCGGCACCAATTTCTTCCACTTTCTGAATAGCGGCAATCTTATCTTCGAATACTTCTCCGTTTACGGCATGAAGTTCTCCTTGTTTGAATTCAAGGCGTAACTGTTCGCTACCTTCTTTTTCAACTTGCTTCAGATAAGCAGTTTCAGGCAATCCTTTTGCGGAATCCAGTATCTCACCACCGCAGATGGAAGTGCCCCATAAACCTACGTTATAAGAGTATTTGAGTTTTGTAAAGTCGGCACTGAAACCATTTTTGTTCAGATAGTCAATCTCTTCCTGACGGCTCAATGCCATATCACGGGTTAGTGTAATGATTTCCACACCCGGTGCAAGTACCAAGAAAGTCATATCAAAACGAATCTGATCGTTTCCGGCTCCGGTAGAACCATGAGCGATAGCATCCGCACCGATTTCATTTGCATAACGTGCAATGGCAAGTGCCTGGAAAATACGCTCTGAACTGACAGAGATGGGATAAGTACCATTACGCAATACATTTCCGAATATCATGTATTTCAAGCTCTTTTCGTAGTACTCTTGTGTTACGTCGAGTGTAACATATTTCACAGCTCCCAACTTATAGGCGTTTTCTTCATTCTGTTTCAGTTGTTCGTCGCTGAAACCTCCTGTATTGGCACATGCTGCATATACTTCATAGCCTTTTTCTTTGGCCAGATACATTACAGTGTATGAGGTATCCAATCCTCCGCTGAATGCAACTACCACTTTCTTTTTCTGTTCCATGATATATCTCCTTATTTATATAATATCTTCTTTATGTTTTTCGGGGTCGTAAAGCATAGCTGTACAGATGCAGAACTTACGGTTTTTTGCCACTAGTATGTCATGATTGATACAACCTTCGCAACCGCGCCAAAATGATTCATCATCAGTCAGCTCATTGAATGTTACAGGTACATAGCCAAGTTCTGTATTCATTTTCATTACAGCAGCACCGCTGGTCAAACTGAATATCTTAGCCCATGGCCAACGTAAACGAGCCAGTTTGAAAGAGGCTTGTTTGATACGTTTTGCCAGTCCCAATCCACGGTAGTCGGGATGTACAATAAGTCCTGACGTTGCTACATATTGTTTGTTACCCCATGACTCAATATAAGTAAAGCCTGCAAATTTTTCTCCTTCAAGGGCGATAATAGCTTTGCCTTCCTTCATTTTGGTAGCAACATATTCATGTGTACGTTCTGCAATCCCTGTTCCGCGCACTTTCGCTGCGTTTTTAATTGTCTCCAAAATAGTGTCAACGTAAACCTCATGTGAGGCGTCGGCTACCATCACATCTATTTTTTGAGTCTCCATTTCTTTAATTCGTGTGTCGAGTATATTGTTATATGATTATTGTATATTCGGGAAGATGAGCGACAAGAAGTTTCGTACCATTTTAGGTTCAGCCCCTTCACGCAGTACTAACATGATAGTATCATCTCCTGCAATGGTACCTAAAATATCTCCGAACTCACGGTTATCAATGTCATAAGCCATACTGCTGGCATATCCGGGACGTGTTTTGATAACAGCAATATTACCAGAAAACTGTAGGGATATAAAACCATTGTTCATCAACATCTCAGTGGCACTTTGGTCACCCACGCGTTTATACATGATGTCATTGGGCAATACATACACATATTTACCATTCATGCTGGCTGCTTTGGCAACCTTCAATTGTTTCAGGTCGCGAGAAAGAGTAGCCTGAGTCAGTTCGAAACCTTCAGCAGCAAGTGCTTGCAGAAGTTCTTCCTGTGACCCTACCTCTTTGCTCGAGATAATCATTTTAATAGCATCTAATCGGTTTGCTTTCTTTTTCATCTTGTATAATTATTCTAAGAATGGTGCAAAAGTATGCAATATTTTGGAGATATGATGCATAAAACCAAACTTTTTTATTCTTTTTATACATGAAAGCAGAATTTATTCAAAAATGGTTTTAATAAACACTGGAGGGGAGGGGGGAGTATAGCGATATAACTAATATAGAAGATTGCAAAGTTGTCTTAGGCTTCTTGGAAACAGCTTCTATATTTTCAATTTTATTGAATTATTGATTAGGGATATATACGATGTGGCTTCTTGATTTTTACTGATAATGTGCGTCGGGATGTTCCTTTATCGATTGCAACCATTCCAGATACATCTTTTCGGGCATTTTGCGATAACCTAACTGATGGATATGTGAATAAAGATTCTCTGCTTTCCGATAATAATCTTCATTTTTTGTTTTCGTAAACATCTCAAATAATGTCTCTGCTTTAAGTAATAAGGCGTTAATATAATCAGGAAATGCTTCCAAGGTACGATTGCAGCATTGCAGTATGAATTCCGGTTTGTAAGTAGAAGTGAACTTATGCTTATAACCTTCAGCCAGATCCGTCATACAAATAGCAACTGTAGCTTTTAAAGAAAGTGTATCCATATAAATACCGTTTCGAATAGCGTCAGTATGGATATATCCGGAAGCTTTTATCCATACGTCAGTAGGAAATTGCCCCGAAGTCAGTTCCACATTATACCAACCGTCGGCTTGGTTGTGTAGTTTGATGTAAGCGTGATTGGGAGCTAATGCCAACCACGATTTCTCACCCAATTCTTCGGTCAGCAGTTTGTAGAATAGGGGTAATGAGTGACAATTCCCTTTACGTGTAACCATTAAAGTAGAAACAAACATGTTGCTCCATTCTTTTTTGCCTGCATAATCATCAAAATTATATTGGAATGGTAAATGGTATAATAAGGTAGTGTCGGAAACATGTATCGGGATTGTATCTGTCATCATCCGAAAGATGGCGGCGTGAGTGTTAACTGAATAAAAATCAGTATGATTATAACTGATTAACTTATTTGTAGAGAGTGACTTGATAAAAGAAGTGAATTGCTGTAAACTATTCTCGAATTTATAGCGGCTTAGATTACCGTCAAAGTAGGCATTTTCAGTTGAAAATATAGCCTCTTTCAAATTCAACTCTTTTTTGCCTGTTAACATTGAGTCTATCTTATTATAGCTGGTATAATAGAATTTGTCAGCTTGTGCAAATGCTTTATTAACAATAAATAAAAAGCATATTAAAAATCCTGTTTTTGTCATTAAAGTTTGTTTTTAATAAATTCTCATAAATATTGGCTATATTATAATTCAATATCCCGTTCCTTTGTACTTTTGAACCCTTTTTTCCATCTATATTCATCTGTAAATATCTCAGTTACAATGAAACAATCGCACGAATATTCTTTGAATCCCGGTTGTAATGTTCGGTTATAAATTATCCCTTTTCAAAACGAGGGATAATTTATGGAATATCTATAATCTTTTATCAATTCTAAAAGAACGAATGGGCCTACTATCAATCCAATATATGATTTTTGATATTCTTTTTCTAATTTTCCTACATATTTCTGTTTTTCATTAATTCGCCACACCCACCATTCTGTAGAGACTGTTATAGGCTTTTCGGTAGGTTTTACGCCTTAATCGTTTGTGCTTCTGAATAATATATGATTGGTTTCTCCAATATTCTTGTTATTACCAATTTTGTTCCAAAGGTTCATCTTTATACCTGCTTTTGTTGTACAATGTATATAAAACTCTATTTCACCGCTCACTATTTTTGATAAGTCAGGATTTGAATTTATTGGATATTGTTCCTTAAATACTCTAATAACATCACTATTTAGCTGTGTTAAATCATAAGCTATTAATTGAAAATATTTTTTGGTATTCTCGTTTGTTTTTGCAGAGAAAACATCTCCTATTTTTGTATATGTTCTTACCATAGTTTTGACTGTTTCTATAGGAATATACTAAATCTTTTATTTGGAAATAATTTTATTTAATTTCATATTGTCTTCAGTTACTATTGGTTTTGATCTTTTAATGAATGATAGCTCTCTATTATTTTCTGTCGTAATTCTTTTTTGTGTAAAAAGCTTTTGGAGCTAATAAATGGTCTTCTTTATAAGGAGAAAAACGGCTGACAATTTCATCTAATTTATGAAAAACGTTTTTTTCCAATTTATCTAAATCATTATGATTAATTCCTAAATCATAAGCATAATAAAATTCATTGCAAAAAAATGATTCATCAATGTATCCATTTATGTATTGATAAATCAACCAATACAACCTACGTTTATCATTATTTTCATAAATATCCTGTTCTCTTAAAATAAGCTTTGCATCTTTAACTCCTTGTTTTAATTTTCGTTTAAGACCATCGTTTATAATATGAGGATACTTGTCTTTATATTCTAGAAAATCACCTACTAATTTATTTAAATTATCAAATACTTTTTTTCGATATTATTTAAATCATTTGCATCAATTGTCATATCATACACCTTAAAAAACTTATCACAAAATTCAGTTTCATTTATTCTTTTTGCTAAATAGAGATCTATTAATTGATATAAATTTAGCACGTTGTTGTTCTTTGACATCATATTGTTATTTATATTTAAAATGCCAGATTGTATTTGTTGCTTTGTCATAAAGTACTTCTAATTTATAGACTTTTCCATTTTTCCACATTTGAACAGTATGCAACTACTCTAACTTTATCTATCTACACGAAGAAAATATCTTGAATTTTAATCATCTTCACTTTCTTGCCAAATATCCATAGGAACTCCATATTCCTCTAGTGCAACTTCTTTACATGATAAACTATCATCCTGTAAGTAATCTGCGATGCATTTACCTTTTTCAAAAACATATAAATATGCCCCTATTTCTGGGAAATCATTTTTAATGATAAATCTCATGTTATTATAAATAGCTTTCATTTTTTTAATTTTATTAAATTTATTGAGGATATATACGATGAGTTCTTGGTATTGCATTTTTCCATTTTCCATTTTTTAAGATTTCTAAATGAATATGGGGAGCATCCCCATGTGGAGAATTGATATCAAAACGTATTTTTCTTAATCCGTCTTTCGATATGAAAACATAATCCCCTTTGGCGTTTTGTATGACTTTTGCATCTATGCCTAACCATTGTTTTGCCAGATTTACAGCATCTGCTACTTTATTTGTGTTAGAAAAGAAGTGCCCCGCAATTTTTCCTATTCCCCAAGAAATAGCTTTTCCTGCAAATATTCCAGCAGCTTCACCAGTTAATAAATATGTGACGGTTTCCCCTATCGGCCTTGCAATTTCATCTACGTTACGACTATTCAATGCATTGAACAATTCTGATTTAGAATTCTCCGATAAAGGACTATTCTTTCCTAAAAACTGGTTCTGTAATTTACCACTGGAGGAGATTAAGCTAAAGGCACTTACTGCTTGATTGGCCATTATACCTGCGTTTTGGTAGGCATTGAAGTACGAATCTTCACCTAATTGAATAGACACAGAGGCTCCAATATTCGTATAACCTTCCAATTCGTCGTGTCCCTCCTGCCAATAATAGTTTCCAGTCTCATTATGGCGATACCAGTCTCTTCCGTCGGGATCAATACAGTTTACCGGATTATTGTTGCAGTATGCATATGGACTAATTGAATAATACCTTTCTGCATGAGGATCGATCGAAATAAACCGGCTGACCGTTTGAATATCCATAACGGTATCTAAAGTATCAGATTCAGCCGGTCCTACTATTTTATTTGTTTTTGTATCAAACTTGACAGAGCCAATTTCTATAATCTGATCCTTGTCATGAAATTCGTCAAAACGCCCATTACTTAAAGTAGCCATTTGGGGCTTGTAGCCGTAAGTGGCAAAAGGGTTTTGTGCATATCCTGTCAGTAATGTGAGCAGGAACAGTAGTAAAGTACTAATTCGTTTCATACACATCTAGTTTTTGATTTGAATGATTGGTGAAGGTTGGTTTTCCGGTAATGTTTTGGCTTTATCAACTTGCTTCAACCAATTATGATATATCTCGGCCGGCATTTCTTCATAACCCAGGCTGTCTATTTTCTCATAGGATTGAAGCATCTTTTTAAATAAACGGTGTGCCTGTGGATATTCCGGAAGCTGTTCTTTGGGAGGTCTGCCGCAAGCATCAATAACATATAGAGTTTGTACAGTACAGGTGTTTGCGTAATGTTGATAAGCCGTTAAATCAGAAGGGGAATAGCGCAAAACTAAATTGCTGTTTTCTTCTATAAAATGATCATAGCCATAACGGGAAATGTAATAAGCAGACAAGTCATTGAGCATATGGGCAATGGTCTGTTTCATAGTCCGTGGATTCAGATAAATACCTGTCTGTATAGCTTTGGATTTAATGAAACCGCTATTCATATAGAAATCATCTGTGACAACAGCACCTTGAGTTAGCTCTATATTATACCAACGGTTTTGCTTGTCTTGGAATTTTATAAAAGAGTGGCTCGGTGAAAAACACCAGAAAGCTTCTGTTTCCAACTCTTCGGCAAGAATCAAAAACAATAAAGGCATGGAATGGCACTGTCCAGTGTTTTGGGCTAAAAGCTTTGATACCATGTAATTACTGGTGTTAACATCTGCGCGATAATCTTCAAAATCATATTTCATCGGGTGATGAATGATTGTTTTTTCACTACCGGGTTCTTTGACTTCAATAACTTCCGACAGAATACGAAAGATCATCATTAACTTTGCTAACCCGTCATTCTTATCTAATTTTTCTTCCTGCATTTTCAGCAGACAAATGTGCTTTAAATTCAGAATGGCTGCATCAAACTCTTCATATTTCATTTTATTCCCGAAAAAAGCGTTTTCCGTCACGAATACGGCTCTTTTCAGACTCATCTTCTTTTTGCCTTCAAGCATTTCAAGTATCTCTTCACGGGCACTTTGAAAACATTCTGAACCGGGAGTTGAGGAAAAATCCGGTAAAGGGATTGAGTTGGATTTCATGTATTTCTGAATAGCATATTGGCGGTTGATGGCTGCTCTTCTACGTTCGTTTTCTTTTACCTCACGTATGATGGCCTCATTTTGCCTTTGAATCAAGGCGTCACGAGAAGATGATATGCCAGGTGTTTTTTGTGGAGAAGTTTGGTGGAAGTTATCGAAACGACCTATTTCTGCCGGTTGAGGAATTGATATCACTGGAACTTGGGCGAACAAAGAATTTGCTCGGAGTATTGGGATTAATATTATACTCCAATAAATTATTTTATGTAAAACCACCTTAATCATAGCATTTGTTTTAAGGATTTTTCAAAGGTAACTTTATTTACTTAGATTTCTTGTGGTCTTTAACTTTTTTTGGCTTTTAAATAAAGCCTATCGGTTGATTTATAGAAAAATGAATATGTAACAGAGATATTCTACGAACAAGTGATTTTTGATATGAAACGACAAAAAGGTTAAGATTACAGTCAAAAAACAGATCAATGCTTTGGATGATTCTGCCTATTTTTGCATCATCAATAAATCTATTAATTTTCTTAAACTATCAAAAGCACATGAAAAAGCAGTTTTGGTACTTTATACTTCTATTCTTATATGTTGTTTCGTTTCCGGTACAAGGTAAAGTAATGCTTCCTTCTATTTTCTCAGACAACATGGTGTTGCAACAAAAAACTCAGGTGAATATCTGGGGAAAAGCCCGTCCGGGTGAACAGGTGACTGTTTCTCCTTCTTGGGATAAAAGAAATTATGCGGTGCAGACATCTGCTGACGGACATTGGAAGCTACAGTTGAAAACTCCTGGGGTGATGGATAATCAGACACTGATTGTAAAAGGAGAAAACACGATTATCATACATAATATATTAATAGGTGAAGTATGGCTTTGTACGGGACAGTCTAATATGGAGTTTCCGGTGGCACGTGATCCTAAAGTTAAATGGAAAACGGGGATGATAAATGAAGCGGAAGAGATGAAAGATGCTGATTATCCTTCTATTCGACTTTTTCATGTAGAGCACCAACTTGCGCCTGAGGATGAAAAAGAGGATTGTGTAGGGCAGTGGGTGATTTGTAATCCGGAGAATTTAAAAGATTTCTCGGCTGTTGGATTCACATTCGGGCGTAAACTTTATAAAGAATTACAAATTCCGGTTGGGTTGATCCAGTCTACCTGGGGAGGTACACATGCTGAGTCATGGACGAAGATGGAGGTTATGAAAAATAACCCATTATATTCTGATGTTCTGGAAGATTTTGCTGTGCAAAACGTGAAACGTGAAAAAGATAAATGTAAAGTACCGGCTACCTTGTGGAATGGTATGATTGCTCCGATTCTGGGTTATACAATAAAAGGGAATATCTGGTATCAGGGAGAATCTAATTCCATTCGTTATGAAAAGTATCAGGAGGTATTTACAAACCTTATCAATAGTTGGCGTAAGGAATGGGGACAGGCCGATATGCCTTTCTATTTTGTGCAGATTGCTCCACATTATAAACAACCTGCTGGCATTCGTGAAGCACAATTGAATACCTGGCAGAGTGGTTTGCGCAATGTGGGTATGGCGGTAATTACAGATGCTGCTGATTCTACCGATATTCATCCGCGTAATAAAAAGGTGACAGGGGAACGTCTGGCAGCTTGGGCTTTGGCTAAACAATATGGTAAAAAGGGGGCTTATTCCGGTCCGCTTTATAAGAATATGAAAGTGAAAGGGGGAAAAGTTACACTTACTTTTGATTATGCAGAAAGTGGATTGCAGACCCCTGATGATACTCCTGTAAAAGGTTTCTTTATTTCTGGTCCAGATGCTCGTTTTTATCCGGCAACGGCAATGATCCAGGGGAATAAGGTAGAACTCTATGCTCCTGAGGTTCCTCAGCCTACAGCCGTGCGTTATGGTTACGGAAACTTTTTCCGTGTGAATCTTTATAATAAAGCCGGTTTCCCGGCCGTACCTTTCCGTACGGATCATTTTGCTCCGGATACGTATGCCCGCTGGTTTGCTGATTCTGAGATGCGCCGGTTTCCGAAGGCTTATCAACTGGATCATGGAAAGCGTTTGTTTTTTGGCTATGCACAGGGAGTAGGTTGTTGCGCTATGCTAAAAATGTGGAAACAGACAGGTGAGAAGCGTTATTTTGATTATGTAGAGGCGTGGGCGGACTCGCTGATAAATGAAGCAGGGCAAATCCATCTGTATGATGTGTCCACCTACAACATTGATTATATTAATTCGGGTAAAGTGCTATTTGATCTTTATCGTGAGACGGGTAAGGAAAAGTATAAAATGGCAATGGACCTTTTAATAAAACAGTTGAAGAACCATCCCCGTACACTGGAGGGTGCATATTGGCATAAATTGATTTATCAGCACCAAATATGGTTGGATGGTTTGTATATGGCTTCACCTTTTCTGGCACAATATGGGGCGGAGTTCAATCAACCGATGTGGATAGATGAGGCAGTGAAACAATTTACACTTTGTCACAAGCATACTTATGATGCTAAAACGGGTTTGTATCATCATGCTTGGGACGAGAGTAAAAGCCAGCGTTGGGCAGATCCGGAAACGGGACATTCACCTAACTTCTGGGGGCGCAGTATCGGCTGGTGGTTTATGGCTTTGGTGGATGCTCTGGACTATATTCCGGAGAATCATCCTGGACGTGCCGATATGATAAGCTGGATACAAGGGCTTGCCGATACACTTCCTAAATACCAGGATAAGGCCGGCTTGTGGTACCAAGTGATTGATCAGCCGAAGCGTGAAGGCAATTTTCCGGAAGCATCTGTAACTTCACAGTGTATGTATGCTTATGCAAAAGCGGTAAATAAAGGATATATTGATGCGAAATACAGAGAGGTAGCGGAGAAAGCTTTTAAGGGATTGAAAGACAAACTGCTTATTGAGAATCCTGATGGTACACTTACGTTGACGCGTTGTTGTCAGGTAGGTGGTCTGGGAGGACATCCGTACCGGGATGGTAGTTTTGAATATTATATCGGTGAGAAAATGCGTGATAACGATGCCAAAGCTACGGGTCCTTTTATCATGGGATGTATCGAACTGGGAGAGTAGGTGATAAAAATAATGATGAGTACTGATTTAAAATTAGTATAAATAATACCCGCTAAATAATCATTTAATTGTAATGTATTACTTAGGATGATGGATAAAAAAATAAGAATAGTGTTACTGGCTTGGTTATTGTGCCCTTTTGCAGCGGCACAAACAATAAGTTGGCCGGAGATAACCACTGAATCGAAACCAGCTGCCCGTTGGTGGTGGATGGGAAGCGCCGTAGATAAAGAAAATCTGACTCATAATCTGAATGCTTATGCGAAAGCGGGAATGGGAACGATGGAGATAACTCCTATCTATGGAGTAAAAGGAAATGATGAAAATGATATTCCATTTCTTTCTTCTCATTGGATGGAGATGCTGCAATATACTGAGGGTGAAGCGAATCGCCTGGGTATGCAGATTGATATGAATACTGGTACCGGGTGGCCTTTCGGAGGCCCTGAGGTAACCATAGAAGACGCTGCCTGCAAGCTTTTCGTATCGGAATATACATTGCAGGGTGGTGAACAACTGAAAGAGAAAATAGAAGTTGCTGACGAGAAGCAACGTGCCTATGCTAAGCTAAGCCGTTTGATGGCTTTTTCTGATAAAGGGAAATGCATAAACCTGACGTCTAAAGTGAAAGACGGTATTTTGCAATGGAAAGCTCCCAAAGGAAACTGGCAATTGATAGCTGCCTTTTGCGGAAAGACATTCCAGAAAGTGAAGCGCGCTGCTCCCGGAGGAGAGGGATACGTGATGGATCATTTGTCCGGCCGGGCTGTGAAAAATTATCTGAATCGTTTTGAACGTGCCTTTGAAGCATCAGGAGCACCTTATCCGCATAACTTCTTCAATGATTCTTACGAAGTCTATAAGGCAGATTGGACTGAAAATCTTTTTGACGAATTTGCCACACGCCGCGGATATAAACTGGAAGAACATCTTCCGGAATTTTTGTCGGATAAACGTACGGATATGGTTTCCCGGATTATTTCCGACTACCGGGAGACGATTGCCGAATTACTTTTAGAGAACTTTACCCGACAATGGACAGAATGGGCGCATTCACACGGTTCCAAAACACGTAATCAAGTACATGGCTCACCTGGTAATCTGATAGATCTGTATACTACTGTAGATGTTCCCGAATGCGAGGGTTTCGGTATTTCTGATTTTGGAATCCGTGGTTTACGCCGTGATTCATTAACACGTCCTAACGATTCAGACTTGTCGATGCTGAAATATGCTTCTTCGGCTGCTCATATTGCCGGTAAACCATTTACTTCGTCTGAAACATTCACCTGGCTGACGGAACATTTTCGTACGTCGCTTTCTCAGTGTAAGCCCGATATTGATCTGATGTTTATCTCAGGGGTAAATCACACCTATTTTCATGGGACCACTTATTCGCCTGTTGAGGCTGTATGGCCGGGATGGAAGTTCTATGCTTCCGTTGATATGAGCCCTACAAATAATATCTGGCGGGATGCTCCGGCATTTTTTGATTATATAACCCGTTGTCAGAGCTTTCTGCAGATGGGGAAATCTGATAATGATTTTCTGGTATATCTGCCTGTATATGATATGTGGCAGGAGCAGGACGGACGTCTCTTGATGTTTGATATTCATAAAATGGCAAAGCGTGCGCCCCGTTTTATCGATGCAGTTCATCGTATTTATAATGCAGGTTATGATTTGGATTATATTTCCGATAATTTCATACGCTGTCTTACTTGTATGGGTGGGAAATTAGTTACCTCCGGAGGTACCGTGTATCAGGCGTTACTCATTCCGGGCGCGAGACTGATGCCGGATGATGTACTTGCCAAATTATTCCGGTTGGCAGATGAGGGAGCTACTATTGTATTTCTGGAACAATATCCGGAAGATGTTCCAGGATATGACCGGTTGAATGAACGTCGTGCTGCTTTTAAGAAATTGATGGCACAAAAAGACAAATTACGGAAAGGGCGTATTTTGTTTGGAACGGATTATGACCACACATTGGCGGAAACAGGTGTACAACCCGAAAGGATGAAAACAGCTTATGGTTTGAGTTGTATCCGTCGTACAAACGAAGATGGATATCATTATTTTATTTCTGCCCTGAAAGGAGAAGATACGGAAGGATGGATACCTTTGGGAGTTCAGGCTGCATCTGTCCTGATCTATAATCCTGTGAACGGAGAGAGTGGAAAAGCTCTTTTGCGTCAGAAGGATGGACGTACAGAGGTGTATTTGCAGGTAGCATCCGGGGAATCAATATTGCTGAAAACGTTTACGAATGCCGATGTACAGGCTTCTGCATGGGGATATTACGAGCCAAAAGCCGATGGATTGACTTTGACGGGTAAATGGGGCTTTCGTTTCGTAGAAAGTATTCCGGCTGTTTCGGCTGCTCCTGATTCGGTAACGCTGGGCTCATGGACTGAACTTCCGGTAGCAGAAGTAAAGAATACAATGGGAACAGCCTCTTATTCATTCAAATTTAACCTGAACGATCTTTCTATTCCTGAATGGAGACTCGATTTGGGTGATGTGCGTGAGAGCGCTCGTGTTCGTATTAATGGAAAGGACGTTGCTACATTGTGGTCAGTTCCTTATCGTTGTCTGGTAGGTAAATATCTTCGTCTCGGTGAAAATATACTGGAGGTAGAAGTAACTAACTTACCTGCCAATCGCATTGCGGATATGGACCGGAGAGAAATACCCTGGCGTATTTTTAAAGATGCCAATATTGTAAGCCTGGATTATAAAAAAACGGGATATGGAAACTGGGAACCTGTGTCAAGTGGATTGATTGGCCCGGTAAAAGTAATTCCAATGAAGAAAGGAACTTTCTATTATGAATAAATATTTTGCTTTGATACTTTTTTTGTCTGCTGTAGTTGCTGTTTATGCACAGGACCCTCGCGAGCGGCAATATATGTATGAGATACTTGATCCGCGGCATGAGCCCAAACCACTGGTTGAGGGTTTTGCTAAAGAGCGGATTACGGAACATTTGAATCGCGGACTTTATGCCGCTCCTTCCCAGGATGGGAAAGGGGTTTACCTTAGTTGGCGGTTATTGAATACAGATACTCCTGCTACCGCCTTTCATGTTTATCGGGAAGTAAATGGCAAGAAACGCCGTCTCACTAATAAACCTGTGATGCAAACCTGCGACTTTATTGATAATGCTCCTGTACAGGAAAAGGCGGTTTATTGGGTAGTTCCCGTGGTAAAAGGGCTTACACCTGTTGCATCCGAAAGAGTAGAGATTGAAGCCGGGAAATGTACTAATTATACTTCTATCCGGCTGAAAGATAATGCGAAGGCTGGTAAAGTAGCTTTAGCCGATTTGAATGGCGATGGTGCTTATGATTACATTATCCGTACACCTGAAACCAATGTAGATCCGGGTATGCCGGGAGATACTACCGGAAAAACGTATAAGATATCTGCCTATCTGAATGATGGTACCTGGCTTTGGACCTATGATATGGGCCCTGGTATTGAGCCTGGTATCTGGTATTCTCCTTTTATCGTTTATGATTTTAATGGGGATGGTAAAGCTGAAATTGCTATAAAAACAGCCGGTTCTGATTTTGTAAAAAATGAGAAAGGACGTGTTTGTGGTGGTAGTGAATATCTGTCTGTGCTGGACGGAATGACCGGTAAAGAGATTGATCGTGTGGACTGGCCCGAACGGAATGATCGTTATGGCAATCTGATCCGACAGAACCGCAACCAGATGGGAGTGGCTTATCTGGATGGGAAAACACCTTGTATACTCGCTGCCCGTGGTACTTATAAGTTGATGGTGGTAGACGCCTGGCAATTAAAAGAAGGTAAGCTACAACGTATGTGGCGTTGGGATGGAGACGAAGAAAATCCGGTTGTGCGTAGTATGGGAGCTCATAGTATGGTGACGGGAGATGTAGACGGTGATGGGCGTGATGAGATACTGCTGGGTTCTTGTATGCTTGATGATAATGGGACTTTACTCTGGTCATCGGGATTAGGACATAGCGATAAGGCCTATTTGTGTAAATTACATCCGGATATGGAAGGATTACAGGTATTCATGGTGAGTGAACCCAAAAAAGAAGATGGACGTGGGGTATCTGTTGTGAGTGCCCGTACCGGAGAATTAATATGGGACATTGGGCATACAACTTACCACGTAGGTGATGGTATGGTAGCCGATTTTGATCCGGAATATCCCGGTTTAGAGTGCTTTGCCAGTGAAGACCGCAAAGGAGGGAGTACTGATAAGTATTTGTTGACTTCAGACGGAAAGAAACTGAATGTAACCCGTGAAGAGGTTCCGGGTTGTCGTAATTGGATTTGGTGGGATGCCGATCTGCTTCGTGAAACCTTTCGTGGCGATGATAATCGTTGGGGAGCAGGCTCTTCTTCCAATGGTAAGAAACAGAGTATCTGGAAGTGGAAAGGCGAAGAGCTGACCAAAGGTGTTGAGGGAGATATTCTGATGATGGCCGATATGGAAGGAGATTGGCGTGAAGAGCTAATTACTGCACTTCCGGGAGAGTTACGCATTTACCATACTGTTATTCCGGCAAAGGATCGTCGTATTACGCTTATGCAGGATCCACTCTATCGTAGCTATGTGGCTCATCGCAGTATGGGATATCCGCAGGCACCGGTAACCTCTTATTTTCTTGGAGAATAATTGAGTCACATAAACTAAGAATATTTGCAGTGATGCTTTGAAGGAATATACCACGAAGTTGAGAGTCTGTTTTAATCTTCCTCTTAAAAGTATTTCTCGATTTATTTAGAGTTTATTTTTGGGCCATTTTTCTGTTTTTATTTGTCAGATAGTGCGCTATCCTTCTTCTTGGAAATGTAAAAAGTCCTCGATGATAACTTTAAAATAATACTGAACAAAATTTATAAAATATATGCTTCAGTAGCATGTACTGCATGAATCAACCTATATGGTAAATCAAATTTTTAACGATATATTATTTAAGGATGAAAAAGAAAATTTGTGCTTTTTTGCTTACAGCTACAATGGCTGTAGTATCTGTTGCCACTCCCCTTACAGTGTGCGATTTCGAGAATTATCCCATTGGAACGGAATGGAAACTATGGCAGAGTAACGGTGGATCTATCACTTCGACTGCCATAGTAGAAGCTGATCCAACAAACCCTGATAACAAAGTTCTCCATATCGTGTTGAAAGATTGGGGATGCCATCCTGAGTTTATAATCAACAGTACATTGCGTGGCAACGAATTAACGGATCGTTATGGTTCCATACGTTATCGCTTGTATCGCAGTGCCACCGACATCGACAATTGGAAGCAGTTTGCAGCTTTTATAGGTGACACGGAAGTATATCGTGACGAAGGCTATCCCCAACAGGGTAATAACAACGAATGGCAAGTGAAAACTTATACGATGAAGGGATTGTCTCCTGACAATGTCTCCGACAAACTTCGCTTGGGCATCCATCACGCCAATTCGGATTTTTACATTGATGATATACAATTGGTTGGGACCTATGATGATTTTGTGTCTGTGGAAGATAATGGTACCTTCGATTATTGTGTGGACAACACAGCTTCTTCCTATAGGAATATTTCTGACAATATCTATATCTCTGCGGGACAAATTGCCAATGTGCTAACCTCACGCTATTCGGAATGGACGGGTAAGTTGGCAGGTGAAGGCACGCTCAAAATACATGCTGGAGGTGAACGTTCGTATTTGGGAACCTCTGCCAGTAAAGGAACCACTACGCCGGATTGGAGTGGTTTTAAAGGAAGTATCGAACTCTATCCTTATAAAGATGTGAATAGCAGTTGTGGATTTTATGGGCTGGTTATGAGTAGTGGTACTTTTCAACCCGATAATCTGGCTGCATCGAATTGCAATAATCTTCTTGCCGACAAGACTCTCATCATGAGAGACGGTACGATGTTGGCATTGGAGTCTGGTACGCGTGGCGTCCGTATCGGTGAAATCCACAGTAGTAAAAACTCTTGGTTGGGAGGGTATTATAAAAAAGGTACAGCCAATTCTTATTATGTCATTGGAGGCAAAGGTACTGATGGCGTGTTGGGCAGTCTGATTGCCCCTCAAGCATCGGGTAACAAAGTGGGTATCCTCAAGGAAGGTATTGGTAATTATTATCTGACAGGCAACGAGAACGATATCAACGGAGGATTGTGCGTTCTTCAAGGTGGTATCATAGTTGCAAATGACAAAGAAGTGGCTTTACAAGAGAATTTATCGGGTGCGACTGGTAATAGTAGTACTGTGATGGTATATCATAGGGCTACACTCTGTGGAAATGGGAATATTGCTGCCGCTACAGAGGTGTATGGCACATTGACGGGGGGAGACCCGTTTACACTTGACCAAGCGTTGGGTACACTCACTTTTGCGGACTATACTAAAGCAGCGTTGGCAGTGAAAGTAACTTTGCATCCCGAAGCCAATATTATTGCATATATTAAAGATGCGAAAAACTTTTCGGCGATTGACATCAAAGGTACACTTGTCTTTAGTACGATAACTGAAGACTTTGAAACCTCTGATAAGCAGCCTCGTTTGAAGATAGCGTTGACAGAAGATGCCGAACTGCATGTGGGTGATGAGATTGTCTTGCTTTCAGCTATGAAGGAGGATGTGGATAGTTGGGATTTCGACATCCGTTATCCCAAGTCTTATACATGGGTAGTGGATGAACGAGAAGCAGAAGACGGTCGTTTCTGCGTAGTGGCCAAAGTGACATCGCTCGCCTATAGTGGTCAAGGTGATCAGGAGGACGATGACGAACCAGATGATGGGGAGACTGTTTATCCTGATGACGACTGGGTTGAGGATATGGATATGACTACCTCACTTCGTTTCTATGCTGAGAAATTAGGAAAAAATATTGGTGTGGCAGCTGCCAGTTATCGATATGATTTCAGCCAGACTAACGGTGAGATTGGTCTTGTGGGGGAGGAATTCAATATGATTGTTGGTGAAAATGAGATGAAATTTGATGCCACTGAACCTAACCAAGGTGAATTCAATTACGGAGGTTCTGATGCCATTCTATGGCTTTCAGACAGATACGAGCAGGTGGTACGTGGTCATACCTTGGCATGGCATCAGCAGGTTCCATCGTGGGTAAGTTCGGATGGAAAGAAGAATAATAACAATTTCTCCAAACGTCAACTTTTGGATATCTTGAAAAATCATATATTCAATGTTGTTGGCAGATATAAAGGTAAGATTACGGAATGGGACGTATGCAACGAGGTACTCGATGATGACCAGTCAATTGTTCGTTCTGATCCTACAGCCTATAAACTTCGTCCCTCTATCTGGGCTACTTATATCGGTGAAGAGTTTATTGACTCAGCTTTCGTTTGGGCACATCAGGCTGATCCCGATGCTAAGTTGTATATCAACGAGTATGGGGCAGAGATGGTAGGAAAAACAAAGACGGAAGCTTATTACAACCTTGTTAAGCGCTTGAAAGAATCAGGTTTGGCCATCGAAGGGTGTGGTTTGCAGTGCCACTTCACTACAGGTGAACTTGATACCATGAAATTGGAAAAGAATATCCGCCGTTATGACAATCTTGGGCTTAAGTGTATCATTACAGAGTTGGATATTGCCCTTGCTGATCCTACAGCGGAGGATGCACTCGAGAGACAAGCGAAAGAATATGGTGCAATTACAAGAATATTTTTAAGGAATGAAAATTGTTCCTCGATGTTGGTTTGGGGTATTTCGGATAACCACTCTTGGAGAAAGAATGCTCCACTTTTATTCAATCATGAACTGAAAGCAAAGCCTGCTTATTATAATGTACATGCGCAACTGCGAAAGGCAGTGGAACAACTGTCCACAGGTCTTGAAAGCCCAAAGACAGATGGCAAGCCATCAGCAAGGTTGTTACGCACTGTTTATTATAATATAATGGGACAAGAAATGACTTCTCCTACAGGTTTTAGGATCGAAAGGAGATTTTATGATGATGGTAGTATAGAAACTATCAAAACGTATAAATAGCATACCATAATTAACGTGAATCCTATGAATTATAAATAAAGTCGAATGAAGAGAATTTTAATTGTTTGGTTTCTTTGTGCATGGACGGTATTGCCGTCCTGGGCACAAACTTATAAATATGAAGAAATATACCAAAAACTTCCCTTTACAATGCCAAAAGTAGAAGCACCCCAGTTTCCTAGTCTGAAGGTGTTTCTGCCGGATTTTGGTGCTGTCGGTAATGGGGTGGAACTTTGTACTGATGCTTTTGCAAAGGCTATTGAAGCATTATCGGCTCGTGGAGGTGGGTACTTGATTGTTCCGGCAGGTATTTGGCTGACCGGTCCTATTGTTCTGAAAAGTAATATTAATCTTCATATTGAGAAAGGGGCTGTGATTCTCTTCTCTCCGGATGTTGAACTTTATCCGTTGGTAGAAACTGTGTTTGAAGGATTAGACACTCGCCGTTGCCAGTCGCCTATTTCGGGACGTAATCTGACTAATGTAGCTATTACCGGACAAGGAGCAATAGATGGAAACGGTCATTATTGGCGTCCTTTGAAACGTGAGAAAGTGACAGAAAGTGTCTGGAAACAAACCATTGCCCGGGGAGGAGTTTATAAACGTCCTACTTATTGGTTTCCATATCCGCAAACACTTAAAGGAGATACTATCAGCAATATGAATGTACCTCAGAATTTAAAGACGGAGGAAGAGTGGCAGAGCGTACGTCATTTCCTGCGTCCGGTGATGGTAAGTCTGATAGAGTGTAAAAACGTCTGGTTCCAAGGGGTGATCTTTCAAAATTCTCCGGCATGGAACCTACACCCTCTGATGTGTGAGAATGTTTTGATAGAGGATATACAGGTACGTAACCCGAGTTATGCTCAGAATGGCGACGGGCTTGATTTGGAATCCTGTAAAAATGCACTGATTGTGAATTCTACATTTGATGTAGGAGATGATGGTATCTGCTTGAAAAGTGGAAAGGATGAAGACGGACGTCGTCGTGCCCGTCCTTGTGAGAACGTTGTAGTAGATGGCTGTACGGTATTCAAAGGACATGGCGGTTTTGTTGTAGGCAGCGAGATGAGTGGTGGAGTACGTAATGTTTCCGTTAGTAACTGTCAGTTTTTGGGGACGGATGTCGGACTGCGTTTCAAGAGTAAGCGGGGACGCGGGGGAGTTGTTGAGAATATCTGGATACGTAACGTTTCTATGATGGATATTCCGACGGAACCTGTGACTTTCAATCTTTACTATGGAGGTAAGTCTGCTGTTGAAGTATTAGAGAGTGGTGAGAAGATTCCTGCTAAAGTTGACCCGTTGCCGGTAGACGATACTACTCCTTGTTTTCGTAATATTCATATTTCGAATCTGGTATGTTCCAATGCACGCCGAGCGCTGTTTTTTAATGGTATACCAGAGATGCCAATTGATGGTATAACGCTTGATAATCTGGATATTACTTCTCAGATAGGAGCCGAATTTATTTATAGTCGCAATATTACTTTGAAGAATGTGACAATACATAATAAAGAAGGTGAAAAGTTCATTATCCGCTTTTGTGAAGGAGTGAGCCAAATTGTCAAATAAGACACCCTTTATATCAAAACGTGCAGCACAAATAGGGGAGGAATCCCCTATTTTTGTATCATTAAAAGTATTACTCACAATAATTGAATGTATACCATGAAGAACCTGACTTGCCTGATAGGAGTATTCCTGTCTGTTATAAGTTTCAACGTTACAGCACAAACTGCTAATATCCCCGATTTCCCTTGGATGAAGGAGGTTGGCGCTAAGACTTTTCCTGTACAACAAACCGTTTATAATGTAACCGATTACGGTGCCAAAGGAGATGCATTGGAAATGAATACCACTGCTATTCAGAAAGCAATTGACGCTGCTGAGCAGGCAGGAGGAGGTATTGTTACTTTTAGTCCGGGAATTTATCTGACCGGTGCTCTCTTTGTAGGTAATAATGTCAATTTTAATATTCCTAAAGGAACTACGCTTATCGGTTCGCAGGACATTGATGATTATAAGAAAATAGATACCCGGGTGGCCGGTGTAGAAATGAACTGGCCTTCGGCATTGGTCAATATAATAGGTAAGAAGAATGCCGCGATTTCCGGTGATGGAGTAATTAACGGTCGCGGCAAAGTTTTCTGGGATAAGTATCGTTCGATGCGGAAAGAATACGATCCGAAAGGGTTACGCTGGATTGTTGACTATGATTGTGAACGTCCGCGAGGTATTCTTATCGCCGAATGTGAGAATGTAACAGTAGAAAACATAGTGCTTTATCAGCCGGGTTTCTGGAGTTTACACATTTTATATAGTAAATATGTTACTGTTGACGGAATTATTATTAGTAATAATATTGAAGGTCGTGGTCCCAGTACAGATGGCATAGACATCGACTCTTCAGAATATATATTGGTACAAAACTCGAATATCAATTGCAATGATGATAATTTTTGTCTGAAAGCAGGCCGTGACAGTGATGGTCTCCGGGTGAATCGTCCTTGCCGTTACGTCGTGATTCGTGATTGCATTGCCGGACATGGAGACGGATTGTTTACTTGTGGCAGCGAAACTTCGGGTGGTATCAACAATATTGTGGCTTATAATATGACAGGTATGGGCACAAAATACGGATTACGTTTCAAGAGTACTTGTCAGCGTGGTGGTGTAATAGAGGATATCTATCTCTGTAACATTGAAATGATTGGAGTACGCGATCCGTTTGTGGTTGATTTAAACTGGCATCCGGCTTACAGTACTTCAAAGTTGCCTGAAGGTTACGATGAAAAAAATGTTCCGACACACTGGATTAAGATGTTGACTCCGGTAGATCCTAAACAAGGAACTCCCAAATTCCGTAATGTACATTTTATGAATGTTACTGCCACTAACGCACAAACCTGTATCAAGGTGTCTGGTATAGAGAATAGTACAATTGATGGATTTGACTTTGATAATGTACATTTCAGTGGAGAGAACGCAGGAACCATTTCATGGGCAAAAGACTGGAAGATGAATAACTTTTCTGTAAATGCTAAAAGTAAACTGAAACTTGAACATAACAAGAATGTAGATATCACAAAATAAACACGTATAATACAGACATGAAGAACTCTTTTTTTGCGGTCGATCTGGGTGCTACCAGCGGACGTACTATTTTAGGCTCCTTTTCGGATAAGGGATTGGAGCTGGAAGAGATAAATCGTTTTCCCAATCAGCTTATTGAAGTAAGAGGACATTACTATTGGGATATTTATGCTCTATACCAGTCTGTTATAGATGGACTGAAACTGGTGGCGAAACGGAATGTATCTATAACTTCTATTGGCATTGATACCTGGGGGGTTGATTTTGTTTGTGTAGGTAAAGACGGACATTTGCTGCGTCAGCCTTATGCTTATCGTGACCCTCATACGGATGGAGCGCCGGAAGCTCTCTTTACCCGCGTTCCCCGCAGCCGGGTGTATAGTTTGACAGGCATTCAAGTGATGAATTTTAATTCTTTGTTTCAACTTGATACGCTGCGTGGCAATAGTGACAGTGCGTTGGCTGTTGCCGATAAAATATTATTTATTCCGGATGCTTTGAGTTATATGTTGACAGGCGAAATGGTGACAGAATACACTATCGCCAGTACGGCACAGTTGGTCAATGCCCAAACCCGGAAGTTAGAGCCGGAATTGTTGAAAGTGGTCGGACTGACTGAAGAACATTTTGGACGCTTTGTTTATCCGGGTGAACAAGTAGGAGTGTTGACAAAAGAGATACAGAAACTCACTGGTCTGGGAGCTATTCCGGTTATCGCTGTAGCAGGACATGATACTGCTTCTGCTGTAGCTGCCGTTCCGGCGTTGAATCGTAACTTTGCTTATTTAAGTAGTGGTACGTGGTCACTGATGGGAGTAGAAACAGATGCTCCGGTAATCACAGAAGAGACAGAACGGTTGAACTTCACCAATGAAGGTGGAGTAGCAGGTACGATTCGTCTGTTGAAAAACATATGTGGTATGTGGCTACTCGAGCGTTGTCGTACAGGTTGGGAAAACATTTCTTATCCGGAATTGATAGCTGAAGCCGAGAAAGCTGAACCTTTTCGTAGTCTGATTAATCCGGATGACGCTTGTTTTGCCAATCCTGCTGATATGCAGGAGGCGATTTGTCGGTACTGTGCAGAAACCAATCAGCCTGTACCGGAAACACGCGGACAAATTGTACGTTGTATTTTTGAGAGTCTGGCGCTTCGCTATCGTCAGGTATTGGATAATCTACGTAATTTGTCTCCTATGCCTATAGAGACGCTTCATGTAATAGGCGGAGGAAGCCGGAATGAGCTATTGAATCAGTTTACTGCCAATGCAATCGGGATTCCGGTTATAGCCGGTCCTTCGGAGGCTACTGCCATTGGAAATGTTATGATACAGGCTATGACAGCAGGTGAGGCGGAAGATATTAAAGGAATGCGACAACTTATTCACAACTCTATTCCTTTGAAAACTTATAAACCGCAAAATTCAGAGAATTGGGATACGGCTTATATTCACTTTAAACATATAATATCATGAAAGAAGAATTGATTAAAAAAGCTTATGACGTAGCTGTTGAACGTTATGCGGCTGTGGGGGTTGATGCTAATAAAGCTCTTGAGGATTTACAGAAAATTTCATTGTCTTTACATTGCTGGCAGGCAGATGATGTGGCTGGCTTCGAATCAAACGGATCATTGAGCGGAGGTATCCAGGCTACTGGTAATTATCCGGGTAAAGCACGTAATATAGAGGAAGTTAGACAAGATATTCTGAAAGCTGCTTCATATATACCTGGTACACACCGTCTGAATTTGCACGAAATCTATGGTGATTTTGGAGGACAGTTTGTAGACCGTGATCAGGTAGAACCGAAACATTTTGAAAGTTGGATACAGTGGGGAGCAGAACATGGAATGAAATTGGATTTCAATTCTACCTCTTTCTCTCATCCAAAAAGTGGAAACCTTTCCTTGTCAAATCCGGACAAAGAAATTCGTGACTTCTGGATAGAGCATACTAAGCGTTGTCGTGCTATAGCTGAGGAGATGGGTAAACGCCAGGGTGATCCTTGTATTATGAATTTGTGGGTACACGATGGTAGTAAAGATATTACTGTGAATCGTTTACGTTATCGTGAATTGCTGAAAGATTCTCTGGATCAGATTTTTGCCATTGACTATAAGCATATGAAGGACTGTATTGAATCAAAAGTATTTGGTATTGGCCTAGAGAGTTATACGGTAGGCTCTAATGACTTCTATATTGGTTACGGGGCAAGTCGTAATAAAATGGTAACATTGGATACCGGTCATTTCCATCCTACTGAGAGTGTAGCCGACAAGATTTCGTCTTTGCTGCTTTACACACCCGAAATTATGTTGCATGTTAGTCGTCCTGTTCGTTGGGATAGTGATCATGTGACTATCATGAACGATGAAACATTGGATCTGGCAAAAGAAGTTGTACGTTGCAATGCACTTGATCGTGTACATATCGGTCTGGACTACTTTGATGCCAGCATTAACCGTATCGGAGCATATGTTATTGGTAGCCGTGCCACACAGAAATGTTTTCTGCAAGGTTTACTTGAACCGATTGCTAAACTTCGTGAATACGAAGCTGACGATAAATTATTTCAGCGCCTTGCTCTGCTCGAAGAATCGAAATCACTTCCGTGGAATGCTGTTTGGGATATGTTCTGTCTGAAGAATAATGTTCCTGTAGGTGAAGATTTTATCGCAGAAATAGAGAAATACGAGGTAGAAGTAACTTCAAAAAGAGGGGCGTAGTGAATTAGTGGTTAGTGATAAGTGATGAGTGATTAGCGGGTTTCGCTGTTACTTATCACTTATCACTCGTCACTTATTTATCGCTAATCGCTAATTACTAATCAACTAATCACTAATATACATGAATACACTGATAGGACTCATTATTATTGCCATTGGAAGCTTCGGACAGAGTAGCTCGTATGTGCCTATAAATAAAGTAAAAAACTGGTCTTGGGAAAGTTTTTGGCTGGTGCAGGGGATTTTTGCATGGCTTTTATTTCCTTTGTTAGGGGCTTTATTGGCTGTTCCTGGGGGAAGTAGCCTTATTGAGTTATGGGCCTCAGGAGGAGCTCTTCCTGCTATTATCTACGGGGTGTTGTGGGGTGTTGGAGGACTTACGTTCGGACTTAGTATGCGTTATCTTGGTATAGCTCTCGGGCAGAGTATTGCGTTAGGGACTTGTGCCGGCTTCGGTACTCTTTTCCCTGCTATTTTTGCCGGAAAGGATTTGTTTCATGGTGATGGATTGATGTTGCTTATTGGGGTCTGTATCACGTTAGCCGGTATTGCGGTAATCGGTTATGCCGGTAGTTTACGTTCCAAAAATATGACTGAGGAAGAGAAAAAAGTGGCCGTAAAGGACTTTGCATTAACTAAAGGTCTGTTGGTCGCTTTACTGGCAGGTGTAATGAGTGCTTGTTTTGCCCTCGGGCTGGATGCGGGAACTCCTATTAAAGAAGCAGCTCTTAACGGTGGTGTAGAAGCTCTGTATGCAGGGCTGCCTGTTATCTTCCTTGTTACTTTTGGTGGTTTCTGCACTAATGCTGCATATTGTATTCAACAGAATATTAAAAACAAAACGGGTAAAGAATATTTCTCTGTTAAAGGAGGTCAGTTGATTAATAATTTGTTATTTTGTGCATTGGCTGGAGTACTATGGTATTCTCAGTTCTTTGGTTTGGAAATGGGAAAGAGTTTTCTGGTAGATAGTCCTGTTTTGCTGGCATTCTCCTGGAGTATCCTGATGTCTTTAAATGTTACTTTCAGTAATGTTTGGGGGATTATTCTCAAAGAATGGAAAGGGGCAAGCTGTTCAACAATCGGGACATTGATTTTAGGGTTGGCGATACTCATCTCTTCCATTATAGTGGTTGCTATGGCACAAGTCTAAAGGAATTTACGATTTTATTATTTACTATTTACGATTGAAAAATGTCTGTAACCAATAATAAATCAGGTAACTTCAATCGTCAAATCGTAAATCGTCAAATCGTAAATCATTTTGTTTTTTAATCGTAAATCGTTAAATCGTAAATAATAAAGATGAAATCAATTTTAGAAAATCGTCCGGCTCTTACAAATGAAGTGAACAAAGCCGCTGAGGTAGCCGGATACCTCTGGCAAAAAGGATGGGCCGAACGTAATGGTGGTAATATCGTAGTGAATATTACTGAATTTGTTGATGATGAAATCCGCGCTCTGGCTCCTATTAGTGAAGTGAAGGCTATTGGTACTGTACTTCCTTATTTGAAGGGGTGTTATTTTTATTGCAAAGGAACCAACAAGCGTATGCGTGATTTGGCTCGTTGGCCAATGGAACACGGTTCTGTCATTCGTATTCTCGATGATTGTGCCAGCTATGTCATTATAGCCGACCAACCTGTACAACCGACTTCTGAACTTCCGTCACATTTGTGCATGCACAATTATCTGATTAGTAAAGGATCTACCTATAAAGCATCTCTTCATACGCATCCTATTGAGCTAATTGCTATGACGCATCATGAACCTTTCCTGAAGAAGGACGTGCTGACCAATCTGCTTTGGAGTATGATACCCGAAACAAAGGCTTTCTGTCCGCGTGGTTTGGGTATTATTCCGTATGCATTGCCAAGCTCTGTAGCATTGGCTGAGGCCACAATTAAAGAGTTAGACGATTATGATGTAGTGATGTGGGAAAAACATGGTGCCTGTGCTGTTGGTGAAGATATTATGGATGCGTTTGATCAGATTGATGTATTAAGCAAATCGGCTCAGATCTATATTAATGCACGTAATATGGGCTTTGTTCCTGATGGTATGAGTCAGGAACAAATGCGTGAAATGACAACAGCGTTCAATTTACCTAAATAATCATCAAAGCAGTTATATCCATGAAACGAATCTTTATATCTTGTGCTCTTTTCTTGTGTACTATTTCTCTTTCCGCTCAGACTAAAATGAGTGCAAAAGAGGCTGCTGTGAAAATTGCCGATCGGATACTTGATAGTACTACGTACGAATTTAAGAACACCAAGACTGGAGAGGTTTACAAATCTGTAAAAAAACTTCCTCTGTCAATGGATGTGAAAGTGGCTTGTAAATACAATAACTGGCACTACACGAATGGGGTCACTAATATCGCATTGATGGAACTTGCCGATAAAGTAGGCGACCAGAAATATGACAAGTATGTATTGAAGAATATGAATTTTGTCTTCAATGAAGGTAATCTTGATTTTTTCCGTCGCCAGTATGATCAAGCTTTCAAAGAAGGAGGTTGGAATGCGATTCGCAAATTAAGCTGGCATATGATTTTCCGTGCTAAACGTTTGGATGATAATGGGCCGATGGGTGCCAGTTTGATTGATTTACAGATGCGTCACCCTAATGAGGCCTTTCTTAACTATGTGAATGAGACGGCAGATCATTTGAATTATGCCGAGCCTCGCCTGGTAGATGGAACGATTGCCCGTCTTTGGCCGCATGTCAATACAATCTGGGCAGATGACGCTTTCATGGCTATCTCTTTCCTGGCCCGTATGGGGAAAATGACTGGTGATGAAAAGTATTTCAATGATGCTGCCAATCAGGTGCTGAACTACACCCGTTATTTGTGGTGTCCGGAAAAGAATATCTATTATCATTGTTACCATACCGATAACAAGGAACATGGCGTTGCTCATTGGAGTCGTGCCAATGGATGGGTATTTATGGCACAGGCCGATTTGCTTAGCATGATGCCGAAAGATCATCCGATGCGTGAGGCGGTTATTGAGAATTTCCGTAAACAGGCCAGCGGTGTCGCCCGTTATCAGGGGAAAAATGGTTTGTGGCATCAGTTGCTTGATAAAGAAGATTCGTACGAAGAGATCACTGGGACAGCCATGTTTGTTTTTGGTATTGCCCGTGGTGTAAAAGAAGGTTGGTTACATCCTGACTTTATTTATGTAGCAGAGCAGGGTTTGAAAGGCATGATGAAGAAGATAACGGATGAGGGAGATGTGACTGCTATTTGTGTAGGTACAGGTATTATGCCTTCTATCTCTTATTATTACAATCGTCCAACTCAAGAGAATGATCCGATGGGGGAAGGCCCCGTACTTCGTGCGTTGATTGAAATGATTGATGCACCGAAATATTCTGAAATAAAGGCGGAAGAGCAGTACGATAAAATAGTATTGAAAAAGTAATATATATTTTAAATAAATAGCTTTTTACTTTTTTATTTATTACCCTCTTTTATAAGTGTAATATACTTATAAGAAGGGGGTAGTATTGTATTTATTAATTATTGTTTGTTGTGTTGTTCTGGTTTTGAATTTAGTGTCTGTATGGTGATAATCAAAATTTATATCTAAAGTGCCAAAAACAATAATATGTTCTTTTCTCTCATTGCCTATTTTTGCCTCGTCATTTAATATATAATAATATGAAAAACTTTACTTCAATCGTGGGAACCTTTGCTTTGGCTCTTTTTCCTCTCTTGCCTGTGACGGCACAGTCTGTTACCGAACCACAATTAGCTTTTCCAGGTGCAGAAGGATTTGGTCGTTATGCTGTTGGTGGTCGTTATGGCGAGGTTTACCACGTGACTAACCTGAATGATTCGGGTGAAGGTTCTTTGCGTGATGCAGTGAGCCAACCTAATCGAATTGTGGTTTTCGATGTGTCGGGTGTAATCCATGCCAAATCAGTTATTCCTTTTGCTAAGAATTTGACTATTGCAGCTCAGACAGCTCCCGGAAATGGTATTGTGATCTATGGAAATCGTGTCTCTTTTTCGGGAGCAGATAATATTATCTGCCGTTATCTGCGAGTACGTTATGGTTATGAGGAATCTCCGGGTGGATATGTAGATGCAGCTGGAGTTGCTTTTGGTTCAAATATGATTTTTGATCATTTGTCGGTGACCTGGGGTACTGATGAATGTTTCTCCATCAATGGTGACTCTAAACGTCCGGATGATCAGCCCCGTAATATCACTATTCAGAACTCAATTATGGGTCAGGGGTTGTGGGACCACTCTTGCGGTGGCTTGATGCAGACCTCTGATGAGAATGGTATTACACTTTTCCGTAACCTCTATATTGATAACAAAACACGTAATAATAAAGTGAAAGGGCTTAATCAGTTCGTTAATAATGTAATCTATAACTGGGGTGATGGTGGTGCTTATATTATGGGGGATACAGATGCGGCTTCACTTGCTGATATTCAGAATAATTATTTTATTGAAGGTAAGAGTGAACGCTATCTGGTACGTTATAATGGAGGGACTCCTGAAAATCCCGTTACCCAGTCTTTTAGACCGACTGTCCCTTTTACACGTGCTAAACCTGCTTTTGTAACTTATTTTGCAGGTAATTACTTTGACAATAACAGAGATGGTAAGTTGGATGGACGTTTATTGACACGTGAGGATTGTAACCGTTATCAACCAGACAGTGCTATCCCTGAAGGAGGTCAGCAACTTACACCTACATTTTTGGATGGACCCTCAGAGAAACATCCGGTAATTGGTGCTAAGATGACGGCTGAAGAAGCTTATCATTGGGTTGTTAGTAACGTAGGAGCGACTCTTCCTGTACGTGATGAGGTGGATGCATATATGATTGATGAATTGACGTCTTTAGGTACTAAAGGGCAGATAATAGATACGGAAATGTCATTGCCGACCCGTGGCCCAGGTGAAATCTTGAGAGGCGTAAAACTTCCGGATACTGATAATGACGGTATACCTGATGCTTGGGAGGAGCAGAATGGTCTCGACAAGAATGATCCGACAGACGCTATGAAGATTGCAGCTAACGGTTATGCCAATATCGAAAATTACATTAATAGTATTGATGCACCGATGCCTTTCTTGGCATGCCCTTCAACGATGGAAGCAACAGCGGATCATACTACTATTACACTTTCCTGGAAAGATTATTCAGATGAAGAAGAGGGTTATATATTAGAGCAACGTGATGCACAGGGTACCTTTGCAGAAGTGGCAAAATTACCGGTTAATACTACTTCTCATACTGTTTCAGATCTGACACCGGGCGTACTGTGTGCATTCCGTCTTAAGGCTTATAATACTACAACGGAGTCGGTATATTCCGATGTGTTGGAAGTAGCAACAAAGCGCTTGCTTGTAGCACCTGATCAATGTATTGAACCGTCTCCGGAGATAGATGCTATCCTTTCTTTTAATGCTTCGAAAGATATCACACTTTCCTGGAAGAACGAAACGCATCCTGATAATGGTGTTACTACTTATAAGGTATATGCCGGTACAGAAAAGAATAAATTGGAATGTATCTCTGGTGCAGAAGCACAGGAAGCTACTTCATTAACATTGAAAGCTGATCCTTCAAAGACTTATTATTGGCGTGTTGATGCTCTTAATGTGAAAAACGAAGTAACAACAGGTACAGTTTGGAGTTTCATTACTCAAACATTGGATGCAAAAGAACCGGTCATGTATTTATCATTAGACGGGACATTAAAGAATTTTGCGGATGTTGCTGGAGCAAAGGATGCCGAATTGGTTGAATTGGAGCCAACTTACGTAGCAGGAAAAAATGAACAGGGACTTTTGTTGGAAAACGTGGTGACCGGCTCTTGTATCTCTGTACCCTATTATGAAAGAATGAAATTTGAAGGGGGGAGTGGTACGGCAGACCCGGCAGCTTCGTTCTCTGTATCTATGTGGGTGAAGTCTGATGGTTCTTGTCCCGTAGATGGAAAAGGATTCTTATTCCATAAAGGTACATTTAAAGATAGTAAAGGCAAGGCAAGATGGTGCGGTGCGGAAATACGTAACAATGAACTTTACTTTGCGGTTAGTCAGAACGGAACAAAGCATGAGATAAAGTTGGTATCGGGTGATGCATTCAAAAATATCTTTAATAATGAGTGGCATCATTTAGTATTTGTACGTAGCCATGAGGAACAGGCATTGATTGCTTATTGTGATGGCAAACTCTTGGGAAAAAGAGATTCCAATCGTGCTTATATGAATTCTGAAGTGGGCATTGTTTTTGGTAATGTGATGGAAAAACTCAATGAACCGTTTGCTGGAACATTAGACGAACTTAAGCTGTTCCGTGGAACTTTAATGGCAGAGGAAGTTGCCAATCTGTTTGAAACAGGAAATACAGCAGGTATTCCTACCAGTATCAACCAGGAACTCGCTATAAACAGTGAACTGGGCATTTATCCTTCTCCGTTCTTCAATCACTTTTATATAGTAGTTCCGCAAGAAGAGGTTTCGGTTAAGATATGCCTGTACGATGCTTCCGGTCGGCTGGCATTATCCCGTGAAGTAAAGGCTGATAATGGTACAGCTTACATCGGTGAGTTGAATGGATTGGCTGGCGGTATTTATGTTGTGTCTGTAGAAACTTCTACAGGTGTAATAACTAAGACAGCTTTGAAAAAATGACACACTTTACTTCGTTGGTTTACTTTAGGCTATTTTTTAACGGAATTTCTGCTAAGTACTTAAAAACGGAATGATAATTCGGTAGGTACATTATTTGTATTACTCTTTGCGAAAATCTGTATTGATCCTATGTATCAAGAATAATCATTGATTGTTGTATCTCCTCATAGGGGAAGGGCAATATTCTACAGGAAAGCAGATTGATCTTGGTAGGATATTTAGTGTTTTAAGATATAAAATGTACTCCGGTATAAAACAAAGTATACCCTAATAGATTGACAATCATTTTATTTTTTTTGATGTCGTTATACTTTTACCTTCCTTCCCTCACGCTATGTATCTTCTGCATATTGTATGTTTTATCATAGTGTGAGGGATGTTGCAAAATAACTGCCAAATGTAACTTTCTCCCTTCTCTGTGTAGGAAGCATAACTTTTAAATTAAATTGTATTAGAACTACCTATTCCGGCATAAAACAATTTTTGTTGTTGAAAATTCATTAAGAAGTTTTAGATAGTTTGCTATCTTTCTTCTTAATTTTAAATCATAAAAATCAATTTTTGTATCAATTCAGCCAAAATTTACATGGTTCCGTGTTCGATAACTGCGTATTTTTGCATCGGTGTTAATATATTAATATTGAACTGTTGTTAAACTAATAATTTAAAAACTATGAGAAAGAATACTTTTCTTAGTGTAGCGCTTTTAGCAGCGTCTGTATCAATTGTCAATGCACAGGAACTTATTTGGCAAAATTCGTATGGGACAGGTGTTTGGGGAGTTTCATCGTCAGAGTGGGGAAAAGATTACGGAGGTGGTTTTTTGCTTCCTAACGGATGGGATAATGGTTCTACGGCTATTTTTAATGGCGGAGGCCACTTTAAGGATGCTGATGGGAATGATGTGAATACAGAAACCATTAAGTTAACCGGTGAAATGGAAGTGGCTGATATAAAGGTAAGTGGAGATAAGAATTACTCTATTTCTTATCAGGCAGAAAAGACTACTGATAAGATTGTTGGTGAAGGTACTCTTTTGAAAGAGGGTAGTGGAAATTTTATTTTAAATGTTCTCAATGAATTGAAAGGTGGAACGGTGGTACGTGGCGGATGTGTTATTATGGAAAAAGCTGATTCCCCTAATGCGTTTGGTCGTAAAGTTTCACTGGAAGGTGGAGGTATAGGTATGGCTATAAGCGATAATAAGAATACCCTCAAATTTTCTGCTGCGTCAATTGTAGTCCCAGATAAAAGCACAGGAGCTATAACAGCCGGACGTTATGTATATTTATTAAATGAATTTGGCGGTAAAGGTCAACTGACTATCTACTCCGGTGGTGAACGTGTAGGTTTTACAGAAGATTTTGCAGGGAAAACAAATATGGCAGGGTTGACAGGTTTTGAAGGTGAATTGTTGGTAGGTGCTAATAACAATGAAGCTCTTTCACCCGGATATAAAGCTGTATTCTTGAATACTACAAAGAAATTTGATGATTTTGTTGCAGCTGGAAACTTTAGCGGAGATTTATATGGAGTAGATTCTACATTTGTGTACACGAAAGTTACTTTGCTGGAAGGAGCTGGATTTACAAGTGGTAGTGGAAACCGTTGCTATGCAATCGGCGAATTGAATGCAGAAGAAGGCGGATGGCTTGGTGGATATGTGAAGAATTCAACTTCTCCGGATATTACTTATGCTGTGGGTTATTCTAATACAGATGTAACAACACCGGTCGCTATCTTTGATCCCGGAAAAAAATCGTATAACTGGGTTCGTCTGATAAAGACAGGTACAGGAACCTATACTTTTACTCATGTGAATGAAAGTCCGGCTGCTGTATTCAAGGGCTTGTTCGTAAACTCTGGGCGTGCTTATATTAATATTCCTGTTACTGAAACTGGAGTGGCATTAGATAGAGTAACAAAAGCTCCTGCTGCCATGACTATTTATGCTAATGCAGTTGGTGGTGGTAACGGGCGTCTTGTAGGTGGTATAGCTGTAGAAGGTGGTAAACTTGAAGTAGGCTATATGGGTATTGGCGAACTGGTATTGGCTGATATTAATGGTGAAACTCAGAAATCTCCGTTAACGGTAAAAGATGGGGGGATAGTTGAATTTGAACTTGCCTCTGCAACAAGTTATGATAAACTGACTACAAATAATGTAGCTACATTCAACGGCAACAAGATTATTGTGAAAGCAGCTGAATCTTTTGATATAAAGAATGGTGATACATTTACTATTTTAGATGCTGCGGTTGTCTCTGCAGGTGATACTTATGAGATTGAATATCAGGGATTCCCGGCCGGACTTACGTTTACTGCTGAAAGACAAGAATATCAGTCTGGTACAAAAATAGAGGGTGAAGGTGAAGAAGCTACGGAGGTTCCGGTAATGGGCTACAAAATTATACTGACTGCTAACGGATCAGGTACAGGTACTGGCATTGAAGTAGCCGAAACAGCTGAAGAAGTAGTGGTTTATGCACAAGATGGTAGTATTGTGGTGAACGGTGTCGATGTTGAGAATGTTGTAGTAGTGAATAATCAAGGTATACCGGTTGCCAACTCCAACTCAACTGTTGTTCCAATGAATGCTATGGAGGGTTTGTATATTGTAAAAATTAAAACATCTAAGGGGATAGTTGTTAAAAAGATTGTTTTATAAACACTTTGTTTAAAAGGAAAAGAAGAGAGACGGTTTCGATAAGAAGAACCGTTTTTCTCTTCTTAATTCTGATATTTATTCTTAATTGCCTTTAAAAATTAATCTTACTACGTACTATTGAGAGATATTTGATTTCTTTCCTGCGTAACCTTCAAATAAATGATAAAACTATGTTGTATAAGAAACTTATTACTACATTGCTCCTCCCACTCTGTATGGGAACAATGTATGCACAACAGTTGGCCTTTCCTGGTGCTGAAGGCTATGGACGTTTTGCCAAAGGGGCAAGAGCTAGTGAATCTCCGGAAATATACCATGTAACCAATCTTGATGATTCAGGTAAAGGTTCCTTACGTGATGCTGTAAGTCACCCCAATCGCATTATCGTATTTGATGTGGCAGGAGTGATAAAATTGAAATCTCGTCTGGTATTTTCAAAGAATCTTACAATTGCCGGACAAACGGCTCCAGGAGAAGGAGTGGTGGTTTATGGTAATGGAGTTTCTTTTTCTGCTGCCGAGAATATCATTGTTCGTTATTTGCGTATACGAATGGGCATTGGCGGTACTAGTGGGGCCGATGCTGCGGGTATTGCTAATGGTGGTAATATGATATTTGATCATGTATCTGCTACATGGGGATTGGATGAGAATTTCTCAATAAATTGGGATAGTAAAGGTTTTGAACCTTATAATATTACTATTCAGAATTCTATCATTGGGCAAGGAATTATGGTACATGCATGCGGAGGTCTTATCCAGACAAATGGGGGAGTTACTTTGTATCGTAATCTTTATATTGATAATAAAACTCGTAATCCTAAAGTAAAAGGATTGAATCAGTTTGTCAATAATGTGGTTTATAATTGGGGAGAAGGTGGTGCCTATATTTTAGGAGATACGGAAGCCTCTTCATGGGGAGTTATTACTAATAATTACTTTATTAAAGGTCCGGTTGAAGGTACTAAGGCTTTTACGCGTGCAAAAGCAGCTTTTCAGGTTTACCAAAAAGGTAATATGATTGATTACAATAAGGATGGGATACTTAATGGATATGAGGCCACAGAAGATGATTATCGCCGTGATGCGTCCAATCCGGAAAGTGAGAATGTTACTTTTGTAAAATCGATTGATGAATTTGATTATTCGGACTATGATAGAAGAAAATTAGTCGATGGTGAGAAAGTAGTAGTTACAACGATACCAGAAAAACATCCTGTTATTGAAGGAGAAACAACAGCGGCTGAGGCTTATGATTGGATTATTAATAGGGTAGGAGCATCTTTACCGGTACGTGATGAAGCTGATAATTATATGATTGATGAACTCCTATCATTAGGAACTAAAGGAGCTTTACTTAGTGGAGAATCAGAGTTGGGGCTTCCCAATGGGGTTGGAAATATTTTTGATGGTGAAAAAATGTTGGATACCGATAATGATGGTATGCCCGACGTTTGGGAAGATGCCAATGGATTGGATAAAAATAACCCGAATGATGCTTTGTTAATGGCTGAAAATGGATATTTGAATATTGAGAATTATGTTAATAGTATTACGGCACCAATGCCATATGTTAAATATCCTACTAATTTGCAACTGACTTCTTTGAGCACAGACTATCTTTCATTTAAGTGGGTGAACAATGCTCCGGAATCTACTTCAGTAATTCTTGAGTATTCCATCGATAATAAAGATTTTACTTCAATTTCTTTAGCCCCCGGTACAACTACTCATAAATTGGAGTCCTTAGCTCCTAATACCACTTATTACATTCGCCTAAAAACAGTGAACGGGGAGAAGGAATCATTATATACTTCCACCCAGGAATTTGCTACACGTGGTGTTCCTGCACCTCCAATTGCTTCTGTTAATCCGATACCTGGAAACGAAACTACTATTACCGATTATACATCTGTTCGCCTTTCATGGGAGAACAAGACTGGTGCTTGGGCAGGAGCTCTTTCGTATACAGTATATTTAGGAAAATCTGTAGAGGATATGGATGTTGTGTTGACAGCATCTACTGCAAATGTAGTAACGGTTAACGTAGAGGCTGCCACTACTTATTATTGGCGCGTAGATGCAAAAAATCTGTTAGGGGATTGTAAAGGAGATGTGTGGAGTTTTACAACCGGAACAAAACCCGAGCGTGGTAAGGTTGCTTATTATTCTTTCAATGAAACAGAAGGTACTATACTTGAAAATATGTATGGTGAAAATGCTACTGCCAAAGATTTCACTCCACTATGGGTGAAAGGTATTCAAAATAATGCTGCGCAGTTTGATAAAGCGAATGCTGCTTTTGTACAGGAACATTATGATGCATTGACTTTGGGTAATGAATCATTTTCCATTGAATTGTGGTTTAAATCTGCAGGTGGATCTGTCGATTGGTATTTGCTCCATAAGGGAAGTCACGCTACTAATAGTTATGAGGGAGCTACTGGTAAATGGTTTGGTATTCAGTATCAGAAGAACAGTAAGAATGATCGTTTGACTTGGGCTGTTGACGATGATGTAACGAAGACAGATATCAATGTGACCGGGGCGACAACTAAATATTTTAATAATGAATGGGTACATTTAGTTTGTGTACGTGATGTGGAAGAAAAACAGCTAAAAATGTATGCTAATGGTATATTAGTAGCTTCCGGTGCTGATAAAACTGGAGATATTGGTACTATTGAGAGGATGGCAATAGGCAATTGTAACACAGCTTATGAGAATGGCTTTCAAGGATTAATGGATGAATTAACGATCTATAATGAAGCGTTAACAGCTGAAGAGGTAAGTGATCATTATAAACAAGGTACAAGTACTCATATTGAGAATATCATTACTCCAAATACAGGATGTGCTTATCCGATGCCTTTTGCAGATGATTTCTACATATCTGTAATGGGTGCCGAAGATTTGACAGCCCAGGTGTCTGTGATGAATACTGCTGGGCAAACTGTTTATCAGGCACAAGTAATAATTCAAGGAGGTATAGCACATGTGGCTAACGTCGGTTTTCTGCCTAAAGGATACTATGTTTATACGTTGAAAATTGATCAAAGGATATTGGTTGGTAAAATTGTGAAATAATATAATTTAAGATGAAGAAATACTTTCTGATAGGTCTTTTCTTTTGTTCGCTGGCGGCATGTCAGTCGGAAATGGATAAGTACTATGAAATTCCTGATTGGTTGAAAGGGAATGCTTATGAAGTAATGAAAGATAAGGGGACATTCTCTACTTTCATGAGAGCTGTAGAGCGAAGTAGTTATGCTGATCTTGTAAAAGGGAAAGGTATTGTGACTGTTATGGCACCTACTGATGAGGCTTTTACTGCCTATCTGTCTAAACATAATTATAGCTCGATAGATGATATTCCGGAAGTGGAACTGAATAAATTAGTAGGATATCATCTGGTGTATTATTCTTATAGCAAACGTGATTTTCTGTTTTATAATCCGAATGGTGTAGATAATGAAATACAGAAGCCTGGTCATTACTTTAAATTCAGGACAAAGAGCCGTGATGCTATTTCTACGGTAGTGGATCGTGCGAACAATGACGTTGTACGTAAAATAATGCATAAAGAACGTTTTATTCCGATCATTTCGGAATATTCTTTGAGCAGTATTAGTGCATCCCAAAAAGAAGATTATGAAACGATGTTTCCGGGATCGGTTTATACAGGTGGAACCGGAAGCTTCAATGTAGCTAATGCATCTGTTATCGGAGATGAAGTGGTGACGGATAATGGTTATTTATATACCATAAATCAAGTGATTGAGCCATTGGAAACGATTTATGCAGAGATGAATAAGGAGAATTCGGATTACACACAGTTTGCCAAGATGTATGATCGTTTTGTGGTTTATCAGTATGATGAGGATGCAACAAGAGATTATGGTAATGGGGATTCTCTATTTGTACATTCACACAACATATTACCACCTATTGCATGTGAATGGACGAACTTTTACAATTTATCTACACCAGATTATGCTCAAATGAATTATTTGACAAGTGTTTCATATGCAGTACTTGCTCCTGATAATAAATCTATTAATCAATTCTTCCAGAAGTACTGGTCTGCTTCATTTAGTTCATTAGAGGAAGTGAATTTTGTGCCACTCTATCATTTTATGAATGAGCATGCTATCAGATATGGTGGTGGTATGATTGGAGCTTATGCTTTGGGAAGTTATATTGTCAATAATGACATCTGGGATGACCACCAATTAGCAATGCCTACTGATGTGAAAGTATGTTCAAATGGTATTTTAGGAGGAATGAAAGATAATGTGATAACTCCTGAAGTATTTGAAACACCTATTGCACCGGCGCTTTGCAATAAAGATTACAATGTGTTTGCATTACTATGTCATAAAGGCTCTCTTTTTGATATATTTAGTAAATCACTGGATAAAGACTTTGATGTGTTTTTCCCTACCGATGAAATGTTATTGGGTAGTGAATATAATGGTGATTACATTCAGTATTTGAAAGGGAATCCTTATATCATTACTGATGAACAGGTACAAGTAGCTAACAGTACCGATGGGACAATGAGTAATGCTACAACTTCTCAGGCGAAAGCCATTGCCGGTGCACATATTGCGGATGGTATTATGGCTCAAAAGGGAGAAACAGAAATGATATATTCAACTTATAATGATTATGAATATCTCTATCGTAAGGGGAATAAAATATATTCTTCAGCTACCTGGAATTCAGAAAGATTTGATAATGAGGTTTCTGTAGCGGAAATAGAGCTAATCAAGAGTTATAACATGGGAAATGCGTATGCATTGAAAGGTGATAAAGGAACTACCTCGTTAATAGCTGACCAGAGTAATTTTAAGGATCGTGTAAAACAGATTAAAGGCACAAATGATTATTCGGGCTTCGGTATATATTTAGGAATGGCCTCTGTAGATGATACGGAACCGGCTTTTAATTTCCTGCAAGGTAATCGTTTTATTGTATTTGTATCAACACAGGCATCTGTTTTAGCTGATCTTATAGGAAGTAATCCTAAATTTGATCGACAGGCTCCTCAGGAGGAGAGAGATATGTTTGTAAAAAGTCTTTTTGTCGATATGTCAGCCAGTGGTTTGGTTGATTATCCGTTTGCAACCACTGGTAAAAATACAGAGAAAGTCTTAACTACATTTGGCACTAAAACAGTGAATGGTAAGAAAGAAAATATAACAATTACGCTTATTAATAAAGCGGATGGCTCGATGAAACTAAGAGACAGCAAAGGAAATGAAGTAAATGTGACTTCTTATTTTCCTTATATCTATGCTGATGGTGCAGCTTATGTAATAGACGGCGTATTGGATTTATTGAATTAATATAGAATAAAGAAAGATGAAAAGAAATCGCAATATAATCCTACTATTATTGTTAGCATGTGCGCAGATGATTATGGCACAACATGTGTTGACAGGTACGGTGATGGATAAAGTTTTTAATGAACCCTTGGTGGGAGCCAACGTATATGTTGCAAATGCATCTAATCGTTCTTTAGGTGGTAGCATTGCCGATGTAAATGGTAATTACCGTTTGTCGATACCTGATCAAAAAGATCTGTCTATTGTATTCTCTTTTATTGGTTATAAAACACAAACCATAAAATATACGGGTCAGAAAGTGATTAATGTCACGTTAGACGAAGAAGGTATGGCGTTAGAAACTGTGGAGGTGACTGCTAAAAAAATAGAGCGGAATTCTATGGGACAATCTGCCAGAGAGATGATTTCTGCTACTCAGAAACTTACTCTTGGTAGTTTGGAAACCGCACCGGTGACTTCTGTAACAGAAGCTTTACAAGGTGCTATGGCTAATGTGGATATTCTTACAGGCGCTGATCCTGGTTCCGGAAGTTCAATTCGTATTCGCGGTACAGCTTCTTTAAATGCTTCCAATGAACCTTTGTTCGTTGTAGATGGTGTACCTTTACCTGTTGATATTTCAGATGATTTTAGTTTTGCTTCTGCAAATTCTGATGATTATGGGTCTCTGTTGAATATTTCTCCGGCTGATATTGAATCTATTGAAGTTTTAAAAGATGCGGCGGCTACAGCTGTTTGGGGATCAAAAGGTGCCAATGGCGTTTTGATCATAAAGACAAAGAGAGGTAGCAAAGGACGTTTGCAGTTTAATTTTAATACAAAGTATGAATTCAGTAAGGAACGCTCCGGAATCCCTATGCTGAATGCTAACCAGTATATATCTATGATTCAGGATGCTGTTTATAATACTGTGTCTGATTTGGGGTCGAGCGCAGCCAAATCTCAGGAGTACCTTAAGCTGCTTTATAATACGAAAGAAATTGGGTTTGATCCAGACTGGCAGTATTTTGATGAATATAATCAAAATACGAACTGGCTGGATGAAATTACCCAGACTGGTTTTATTTCTGATAATTCTTTTTCTGTGTCGGGTGGGGGTGACAAAGCGAATTATCGTTTATCACTTGGGTATCTGAATCAGGAGGGTACTACAATAGGTACGGGTTATGAACGTTTTAATGCGTCGTTCAATACAGATTATCGCTTTTCAGATAAACTTGATATTGCATTGCAATACAGTTTCACACGTGGAGTTACGGATGCCAATTACGTAGATGATACAGATGAATTGAAGAAAGCTTCGATTCGTGGACACGCTTTAACTAAGATGCCTAATATGAGTCCTTATGTGATCGGAGCAAATGGACAACGTACGGGTGAGTATTTTACTCCATATGAATCGTTTGGTATGACCTTTTCAAATGATAAGGTATACAACCCCGTAGCAATGGCAAATGAGGCACAGAACAGAACGATTGCTACAAATAGTCGTATGACTTTCGTTCTTCATGCTAAACCTTTTAAAAGTTTAGACTATTTTGGTACAGTTGGTTTTAACGGACAGTTCACAAAAATAAATCGTTTCCTTCCGCAAAGCGTAACAGGGGTTGCTTATGAGCATGAATCATCTGCTTTGAATTATGACATTGGTAAAGACCTTCTTTATTTGACTACGGAAAATCGTCTGGTTTATAATCAGTCTATTAATGATAATCATAAATTGTTACTTAGTGGTATTTTTCAGACATCGGATCAGACAACGAGTACATATAGTAGCCGATCCGCTAATACAGCTTCTTCTGGTATAACTTCTCCCATTGCAGGTTCTACTACAGCTAAAGGAGGTTCTGGAAAAACGATTAATAGAGATATGGGCTTAACTCTTAACGGGCAGTATATCTTTAAAGAGAAATATATGTTTAATGCGGGATACCGTTGGGAAGCAAGTTCGGCAATGGATGCCAGTGGACGGTGGGGTGGATTTCCCACATTTGGTGTAGCGTGGCATTTAGGTGATGAGGAGTTTATCCAAAGATTAGGATTTATCTCATTAATAAAACTGCGTTATAGCTGGGGACAATCGGGTAATGCACCTACCGGAACATCACCTTATATCGGTAAATTTTCGGCAGTCACACCTGGTTATGGAGATATGAGTGCCGTGAAGCCGGAAAGTCCGGATTTGACACATTTAAAATATGAAACGATCACTTCAAATAATATTGGAGTAGATGTAGGGCTTTTTTCGGATAGAATAACTTTTGCTGTAGAGCTATATACGAAGGTAACAGATGATATGTTGCAAAAGAAAATTAAAGTACCCAGTTCAACAGGTCTGTCTACTGTAGCCTGGTATAACTCTGGTAAAATGGAGAATAGAGGTTGGGAATTTAATATTGATGTAGCTGCTGTTCGTACAAAAGACTGGGGGCTCAATTTTGGATTCAATATCTCACAAAATAAGAATAAAGTTTTGGAACTCCCCGAAAATCAAAGTGATGAAACTTACACTTTCGGTAATAAAAAATATGCATATCGTGTGCTAATGGGCGATCCTTTAGGTTCATTCTATGGATATCGTTATAAAGGTGTGTATCAAAATGTAGAGGAAACTTATGCGGTTGATAAAACAGGACAACAGATCATGGATATAAATGGGGCACCGGTAGTTGTAAAGAATGGTGATCAAAAAGTATATCCAGGTGATGCTAAATATGAAGATGTCAACGGTGATGGGGTAATTGATGAAAACGATATCGTTTATCTGGGCAATAGTAATCCTACGTTGACTGGTGGTTTGAATTTTACACTTCGTTATAAGAAGTTGAGTTTAGTAGCAGCACTTCATGGACGTGCTGGTCAGAAAGTAATCAATGAGTCACGCATTAATATGGAAAATATGTATGGTAAAAACAACCAGAGCGTAGCTGTATTACGTCGTTGGCGTAGTGAAGGAGATAATACTGATATTCCACGTGCATTATATGATAAAGGATACAATTATTTGGGGTCCGATCGCTTTGTGGAGGATGCTTCTTTTCTTCGTTTGAAGACTATTACTTTAAAATATCAGTTCCCTGAAAATTGGATGAAGCCGTTAGGTATTAATAAGCTTGAAATTTATGCAACGGGTTATGACCTTTTTGTCTGGACGAAATATACCGGACAAGATCCGGAAATAAATCTGAAGAATCCGGATGGTTCTGCAGCCCAGGTAGCTATTGATAGTAATAATACTCCGAAAGCTATGCGTTTTGCATTTGGTTTGAATTTGAGATTCTAATTCACAAAAGAAGGAAATGAAAAAGATAAGTTATTATATTTTGCTACTTCTAACCACGTTATCCCAAATATCGTGTGAAGATTATCTGACTGTGTTACCGGAAAATAACCAGAGTAGCTTTGAATATTGGGAAACCAAAGAAGAAGTGGAAGCGGTTCTTGCTTCTGGGTATATTAATTTGAGAAGCTCGGTAGAAACCTTCCTGCTTTGGGGAGAAGGTAGGGGGAATGGGCTCTCTTTTTGGTCTACTTCTGGTTCAGATTTACAGAAAGCAGCGGTGAAGTTGCGTGCTTTCGATATTTTGCCTACAAATGGATTGGCTGATTGGAGTAAACCTTATGCAGCCATTGCTATGGCTAATGCAGTTATTAAATACGCACCGGATGTAGTTGATAAAGATCCGTCTTTCGATATGAATATGTGCCGTTCGTTTATGGCAGAGGCTTTCTTTCAGCGGACGCTTGCTTACTTTTACATCGTTCGTACATTTAAAGATGCTCCTTTTGTTACGGAGCCGTATGTAGATGATAGTGCTCCTTATATTATGCCAAAGGAGGATGGTATTACTATTTTAAAATTATGTATAGCTGATTTGGAAGAATATTTACCTAATGCAAAGGAGTTTTTTCCTGAAGTAGATAATGATAATCCTATCAATACGAAAGGACGTGCCACACGCTGGGGGATTCATGCTCTGCTTGCTGATATGTATCTTTGGTTAGGTGACTATGAAAATAGTATAAAGCATTGTAACTCAGTAATTAATTCCGGACGTGTAGGACTGATTGGTAATGGATTTTTGAATTATTATCCGGGAAATAGTAATGAGGGAATTTTTGAAATACAATATAGCAATCCGAAGAGTCAAACGAATAGTTTCCTGACTTGGTTTAAAGCAGGTACTGACGGATATTACAAAGCTTCCGATTATATGACTAATCTTTTTGAACAAAACGAGAGTGAATCTCGTGGATTGAATTATTCATATAATGAGGCTGGTTATATTTGGAAGTATCTTGGGGTAGATAATGCTACGGCACGTGTTGCCTCAGAAAATGATCAGAATTATTTGATTTATCGTTTAGCTGATGTCTATTTAATGAAAGCAGAAGCACTGATCATGCAAGATAATTATGAAATGGCGGGCGAGCTTATAGATAAAACTCGTCAACGTGCAGGCTTGGAAAAGATGACACTAAGTGAAGACAGATTAATCATGTTGGAATATTTATTGGTGGAGCGGCAGAAAGAGTTCTTTGCTGAAGGTAAAAACTGGTTTGATATGTTACGTATCGGTTTAAGAAGCCAACAGTTATCAGATGTACGGTATAAAAACTTATTCATAGAACAAGCTCTGAAAGCTGTGGCTGCCACGTCGCAATCATTGGGACGAGCTACGTTGTCCAACGAAGGGTCATGGTATATGCCGTTCTCAGAGTCTGAGTTACAGAAAAACCCATTGTTAGTACAAAGTGAATATTATGAAAGTATCAGTAATTAAAAAAAAGAAGGACAATATGAAACGCGTAGTAATTCTATTAGCGGCGGCATTTACTCTTATGTGGGGGGCTTGTTCCGACCCGTATGCCGATCAGGTGTTCAAAGATACAGATAAAATGCCCGCTGCCAGTTTTATGGAAGCTAATGAGGATGTATATTCCTTATGGGTGGATTTATTGAAGTATACCGGACTGTTTAATACAGTGAATCTGAATATGGATTATACTTGCTTTGTACCTGATAATGAAGCGATGCACAAATATCTTCAGGCAAAAGGAAAAAGTTCAGTACGGGAGTTGGATATGGAGGAAGCTTCTAACCTGGTTCGTTATCATACGATAGCTTCTAAACAATACACAACTTCGGATTTTCCTGATGGTATGTTTCCGGATTCTACAGCAAGTGGAGATTATTTAAGTCTGGAAATGCGTGAAGGTGGGTTTCAGGCATTCTATATTAATGATGAAGCACGTATTAAGGAGTTGAATATTACAGCTACCAATGCAGTGATTCATCTTTTGGAAAGTGTTTTAACGCCTGTGACAGGTACTATTGTTGATAATCTGGATGAGAATTATACTTTAATGCTTGATTTACTTAATAAAACAGGTTATGAGAAGCTATTGAGTAGTATTTATATGAATGGTGTAAAATACCGTTACACTCTTTTTGCTGTACCGGATGATGTGTTTGCCGAAGCCGGTATAAATAGTGTAGCATCGTTGGCTGTTTATTTGGGTGAAACTAATAATGATTATACTGATCCGGCTAATAAGGTAAATCGATATGTAGGTTATCATATTGCAAATTCTGCTTATTCATTTGCCGATATGAATACTGATATAGATAATAATACATCGAAAAATGTTTCCATGATGGCATCTAATACTCTTATCAGTATGAGATTGGTAAATGAGATGTTTTTTCTGAACTATAATGAAGAAACTAAGAAAGGTATCAGTGTCACTCGAAAAAATCTGAATTGTAAGAATGGAGTCATTCATGTGGTAGATGGGATGATGGAAATAACAGAACCGAAAGCAACTAAAGTCACTTGGGATTTGACCGATTATCCGGAGTTGGCAGGTGTATGTGAGAAGTATCAGTTAGAAAATCAGTCTAAAACATACACTCGTAGTCTGGCATATGATATATTGAACTGTTATAAACTTTCTGGTGGATATGGTAGTGACTACACTTATCATTTGGCTAATAAGAATGAGGTGATGTATAAAGCTTCGAATCACGATTGTATGTTTCTGAATCTCGGAAAATATGGGTGGATACAGATGGAAAGTCCGATGATCATTGCCGGTAAATATAAAATGTCTTTAGTACATTACAATCAGGCTCTCAAGACTAAGGAGGGGCGGTGGTCAGTTATTGTTGACGGTGAATATGTGGGAGTACAGGTTACTACCTGGGGAAATAGTACTTCCAAAAGTGAGATGATTACCACAACCATAGGAGAGGTGGAGTTCACAGAATCGATACCTCATACAGTACGTTTTATGGCGGGTGATGATTATTACTCTTATTTGGATTGCTTGATATTTGAACCAATTAATTAAAAGGAGGAATTATGAATAAGTATATCTTATCTATATGTGCATTGCTAACCCTGATTTTTATTTCTTGTTCGGATAAATGGGATGAATATTATCATGGGAGTAATAAATTATCAGAAGAAATTTTGGATGAGACTTTGAGGGAGTTTTTTGACGGAAATCCTGAATATAGTGAATTTTACAATCAACTTAAAGCATGTGGTCTTGATAAAGAGCTAACTAAGGAGCAACAACAACTTACTTTTTGGGTAGTAGATAATGCTGCAATGATTGCTTCGGGAATTGACTCTAAGGACACTCTAAGAATGGAGTATCATATTAATTATTTGCCTTTTCTGCAGAGTGATTTGAAAAATGGTTTGCGTATTCCTACACTGAATGGGGTGTATCTTCAAATAACCAAACAGGGGGAAGATACCTACGTTAATAAGTCTAAAGTACAACGCTCCTATCGTTTGAAGAACGGGGTTGTTCATGTGATTGACGAATTAATGAAATCAAAAATTAATATGTTCGATTACATAAAGAATCTTCCGGATGAGTATTCTATATTTCGTGATTCTGTTATGAAGAATAATGAAATGCGTTTCGATAAAGTAAACTCTATTCCTACTGGGGTAGATATAACTGGTAATACAGTGTATGACTCTGTCTTCTATGTGTATAATCCGCTGTTTGAGAAAGCGGAGTTCAATTCGGAATTTAAACAGTTTACTCTTTTCTTACCGGATAACAATGTGATGAAGGGCTGCTTCGATAAATTGGAGGTACAATATAAGGCCATGGGAAAAACATTGACAGCCTTGGATTCGGCTACAGCTATGACGTGGATTAAAGAAGCTGCATTTTATAGCGGAGAATTGAAAGATTTTAGTACCGTAGATATAAAATCTTCTTTTAATAGAATTTGGCGTACTACGGTTCAAAAAATAGATGAAAGCAGTCAGGAAGAGTTGAGTAATGGTATTATGTATAAAATGACGGATGTGAAGATACCAACTAACTATATTCTGACACGCATTAAGTCGTTAGTGCATTATTATGAATATCTTACGGAAGAAGAACAGAAATCGTATTATAGCTTTATGAATACGACCAAGATTGCTATTTTTGAAGATTCTGCTACTCCCAAACCAGAAATTCTGTCAAACTATTATATTTTGGATTTAAATGGCGATGAAGACGCTTCTCCTTTTTGGGTTGAGTTTCCTCCATTGGAACGGTATAGAGAAAAAGAAAATGATCCTTATAAAGCGAGGGTGATGCAGGTTCCTTGTGGTGAATATGATCTATACATGGGATTTCATAGTAGTGGACACCCGTATGTCAATGTCTATTTTGATGGTAATACCGATGGGAAAAGTCCTTCATTGGATGCTAATATGAAATTGATAGGTTCTAATCTCTCTGTCGTTTCATCTAATCCGTGGAATTTTGATCGTGTAAATGAGACAACTGCTGATTTGTATGGAGATAAAGTGGTGAAATGGGATGGACTTGGTGGTCCGGTTGGCACTGTAAAAATAGAAGGTGAAGGTATGAGTTCCTTCCGTATCCGTGTGGAATTTTACAAAGGAGACAGTAAGAAATTGCGCATTTACCATTGGGCTTTGAAGCCTTCGGCAAACAATTATTAATCCTATAGCATTAGAATAATGAATAAATATAAAATAATATTGATAATATTTCTTTCTACCTTTTGCTTTATGAGTTTGAAAGCACAAAAAGGTGGAGTGAAAATCTCGGGTACAGTGGTCAGTTCCTATGATAATCAGCCTTTATCCGATGCGGTGATTACATTATCGGGTATGGATGAGACGGTTACTTGTGATAGTATCGGGCGATTTGTAGTTAATAATGTGTCTGCTAAAGCTACTATATCCGTATGGTGTCCGGGGTTTTATACGAAAGAAGAGCCTGTAGCAGGACGTACGGAACTACATATTGTGTTGATACCGGACGATATGAAAGGGTACACCGATAAAGTTACGTTACCCTCTGTGGGCTTGGTGAGACAAGATGTGAAACAAACCAATCTTACGTCGGTTAGTAAAAATGAACTTAATTTAGCTCTAACAGATGTAGAACAAGGATTTCGTAACATCCCCGGAATAGAACTCATTTCAAAAGGGGGACAGAATAGTGAAGGAAACTATTTCAAGTTACGGGGGGCTAATACGATGATAGCCAACTCTTCTCCATTGATTGTAATAAATGGTATACCTTATATGCCCGATATGAACGAATCTGGGGTTATTGGCGGATACTCTAAGAATATTTTCAGTGTAGTGAACGTACAGGATATTGAGAATATTACAGTTTTGAAAGGGGCAGATGCAGCTTTATATGGCTCGTTGGGATCAAATGGGGTTATTATGATCGAAACAGATAAAGCTGCGAATCTTGATACAAAAGTCGAATTTATAGGGCAATACGGGCTTTCATGGAACAGTGCTACACTACCGGTTTTAGGAGTAAACGATTACAAGAGTCTGATGGGGAATATAGCTTTGACAAAATATGAAGATATGTCTGATGCATTGGCGGCTTTTCCTTTTTTAAAAGAAGATCCGGATTATTATTACAATTATCTCTATAATAATAATACTGATTGGCAAGATTTGATTTATCGGAATGCTTTTGTCACTGATAATGTGTTAAAAATCAAAGGTGGTGATGCGATCGCTAAATATGATTTCTCTATCGGTGTGAAGAATAAGCAAGGAGTGGTTGAGGAGACAAACTCGACCAAATATTATGCCCGTATGAATGCCGATGTGAATCTTAGTAAAAACGTGAAATTATTTTCGACGATTTCATTCGGTTATACAAACAGCCGTGTGGCAGAACAGGGAATGATATCAGAAACGAATCCGATATTGACTGCTTTGCGTAAGGGGCCTTTGTTCTCTCCTTATAATAAAGACAGTAAGAATAATCTGTTACCGGATTTTGCCTCCATTCGTGATGCTGATGGCAACCTGATAGAGAATAATAGTGTAAGCAATCCGCTTTCTGTAGTCAATGATGTAGAAATGAAACAGCACGCTTATGATGTCTTGATGAATGCTGGTTTATTATATACCATAAATGATAATTGGAACTTTAAAGCCGATTTTGGTTTAAATTATAATTTGACACAAGAAGATGCTTTTGTTCCGGGGGTAAGTATTACTACTATTATGCCGTTAGAAAATCGGTTGGCAGAGAATACGATACGTTCAGCGGAAGGAACGACTTTAAATACTTATTATGCTCTTGAGCTGGGCTATCAGAAAGTACTTGCAAGTATACATACAGTTTCTGCAACGGCAGGTGCTCAAATTGCAATGAATAGTATTGATTATAATGCCGGTTCGGGATGGAATACAGCAAATGACTATTATAAAACATTGAATAATGTGCAGACCATCGGACGTTCATATTATGGTTATATAAATAAATGGAACTGGATGAATTATCATGTTTCTGCTAAGTATAATTATAATCATCAGTTGTTTGCAGGTATTAATTTCTCAGCTGACGGTTCGTCATCTGTAGGTACCGAAGCTTCTCGTATACAGATTTATCCGGCTGTAAATGTAGCATGGAGTGTGAGTAATTCATTATTAAAAAATATGCCACAACTGGATAATCTGAATGTACGTGCTGAATATGTCATGACCGGAAATAGCCGTTTTGCTTCTACTATCGGAGAATACTACTATCTGAACCGTGTGTTCAAGGGATTGTCAGGGTTGGTACGTGCGGGAGTCCCCAATACGAAAATCACTCCGGAGTTAACCAATACATTCAATGTCGGTTTGGATCTTGCCATGTTCAATAATCGCGTGATGTTGACTGTAGACTACTTCAATAGTAAAAGTTCGGATTTGATTATGCCGGTAGAGATTTCGTCTGTATATGGTTCGAATTATATGTATCGTAATATGGGAAAAGTTGTGAATCAAGGTTTTGAAATTGGGGCACAAATAGGATTAATACAGAATCGTGATTTTAAATGGTATATAGGCGGAACACTTTCTACTTGCAAAAATGAAGTGAAATCATTGGGAGGGGAAAGTGAGATTGTTCTTTCTATGAGTGACGGTTCGGCTGTGATTTCCAAGGTTGGCCAACCTTTGTATTCTTTTTATGGGTATCAGACAGCTGGTGTATTTGCTACTGATGCTGCGGCAGAAACAGCAGGAAAGGACGGAAAGGCATTGACTAATGCGATTGGTGTACCTTTCGCTGCGGGCGATATGCACTTTGTAGATCAGAATAATGATGGAAAAATAGATAAGGATGATCGTGTTAATTTAGGAAGTCCACTTCCCGATTTTTATGGTAGTTTCTTTACTTCTGTGGAATATAAGGGAATACAACTGTCACTCACATTCGGCTATAGTAAGGGTAATAAAATGTACAATGCTGTAAGGCGTTCTATGGAGTCTATGTCCGATTTTTCTAATCAGTTGACTTCCGTTAACCGTCGTTGGATGGCCGAAGGTCAGATCACCGATATGCCTCGTGCTGTTTATGATGATCCTATGGAAAATAGTCGTTTCTCTGATCGCTGGATTGAAGATGCTTCTTATTTAAAATTAAAAGAACTGATGGTAAGCTATAAATTTAAATTGTTTGGTGGTACTACCGTGTTTGCTGCTGCTGAAAACCTGTTTACAGCTACCGACTATCTCGGATTAGATCCCGAAACAATGTATTCTTATGATAGCTCGATACGTGGTTTTGATTATGGAAAGGTAGCCAATCCGCGTACAGTAAAATTAGGTTTTAAGGTTCAATTCTAAATTATATAAAGGTAAGTTATGAAAAAAAGAATATATTTTTTGGCATTATTGTTTCCTTTGTTGACGGGTTGTGATGATTTTTTTACGCCGAACACTGATGATATATTGCTGGAAAAAGACTATATAGGAACTTCTTATGAGCTATATACAGGTTACATGGGATTGGCTGCTTGTGTACAAGATGTAGTGGACCAAGCCATATTTTTGGAAGGATTGAGAGGGGACTTGTTGGAACCTACTACCAATGCTTCAATAGATATGTGGGATGTTTATAATTACAAAGATTTGCAAACTCCGTTTACTGATAATGAATTGGCAGATCCCAAAGGATTTTACGCTCTTATCATGAATAGTAATGATTATTTGAAGCATGTGTTTGAATACAGAGAGCTGTATCCGACAGTATTGTCCGATAGTGATTATAAAGGTATTATTGGTGGTGCATTACGATATAAAGCATGGGCTTATCTGATGCTTGCCAAGATATATGGTGAAGCCGTTTATCTGGACGATCCTTTGGCTACTTATCAGGACTTGTCACAATATCCCGTACTAAAATTCGATCAGTTGATAGATAAGTGTATCAGTTTGGTTGAAAATGGGATGAATGGTATTAATGGTAAGGGAGACATACGTTGGTCTACTGTGTTGTACCCGGGGCAGGGTGACTCCCCTGAATCTTTAGAGTGGAATCGTATTTGCCCTACTCCCGAATGTTTGTTAGCTGAGCTTTATTTGTATAAAACAAAGAAGGAAAACTCTGCAGACGAAAATGCCGTTTATTATCAGAAAGTATGGGACAACTGTGTTAGTATTATTCGTACCGGTGGAGAGCAAGAAGCAAGTTTTACACTTAACAAATCGAAGTACGAGGGTTCCTGGAGCCAATTGTTCTCAACAACAACTTATAATCGGCAGGATCATATTTCTGTAGCTTTCTATGATTATAGTAAAAAACAAACGAATCGGGTAATTGAGTACTTCTCTAATACTTATCCAAATAAATATTATTTGCGTCCGGCTGCGACATCTGTAACCCGGTGGGAAATAAGTGGTGCCAATGATCAGAAAAATAGAGGAATTAATAAATCCTATAAAGAAAGTACGGAAGGACTGATCTTTTATAAATTCCTGGGAGCTCATACTACCAGTGATTATATTTATCGTAATGATGTGCCTTTATGTTATTACAAAGCTGCTGATATTCATTTGTGGCTGGCAGAGGCCTGTGCCGGATTGGGACGCTATCGTGAAGCATTACAGTTCCTTAATGGTCAGTCTTCTGCCCGACAGAATTTCGGTTCGCTCTATAATAAAGCTACTAATACATTTTCACCCCCGTTCTCTGACTATCCTGTTTGCCTGTATCAATGTGTAGGCAAAGAGAGCCAGTTGAACTGTCAGGGAGTTCGTGGACGTATTGCGGCTCCGGCTTTGGGTGAATGGATTTTAGGTGAAGACGAAGAAACCAACGAGGTGATCGTTGAACCGGAGTATGCCCATTGGATGGTAGATTCATTACTGGTTGAAGAGTCAAGGTTAGAGTCTGCCGGTGAAGCACGTACTTACTATACGATGTTGCGTTCGGCAAGGCGCTGGGGGGATAAGGCGCGTAAGATATGGGCAGATAAAATCGCTGAAAAGTATGTCACTGCTACTTCTGTGGGTAGTAATTTAGAGACTTCTGATGAGAACTGGTTTATTAAATATGATTTGAAGCTGAATAAGTAATCAAATGAAAAAAATAAGTATAGCATTATGTTTTTTGCTTCTTAGAGGTATCATGATACCTCTGTGGGGGCAGGAAAAATTGGATAGAGGAGTAGTTGCCGTAAAATCTTCCGACGGAGTGTTTCTGTCCTGGCGTAGTTTAGTTACTGATGCCAGAAAATTAGGCTTTGACATCTATCGGGATGGAGTCAAAATCACGACTACTCCTGTGGTAACTACAACCAATTATGTAGATAAAGACGGTACTATAGCTTCTCGCTATATGCTTAAAGGGATACTGGATGGTACAGAGACTGAAACTACAAAAGAAGTGTCCGTCTGGGCGGAACAATATAAAAGAATTCCTCTAAAGCGTCCGGGAGGTGGAGTGACTTTACCTTACGATGTTGTTCAAACGGATAAAGATAAAACGCGTGAAACTTATCCGGATGGGCAGGAATATACTTACACTCCGAATGATTGCAGCGTGGGGGATGTTGACGGAGACGGGGAATATGAGATTATAGTGAAATGGGATCCGACCAACTCACGCGATAATTCTTTCTATGGATACACAGGCAATGTTTATCTGGATTGTTATAAGTTGGACGGAACTTTCATGTGGAGGATTGATCTTGGTAAGAATATACGTGCCGGAGCCCATTACACTCAATTCATGGTGTATGACTTTGATGGTGACGGTAAAGCCGAAGTAGCCTGTAAAACGGCGCCGGGAACTATTGATGGGCAGGGGAAATCTGTAATTATGGGGAGTGATGATCCCAATGCCGACTACCGCTCTTCCGGTAGTAAAGCGGGAATTGTGGTGAATGGCCCTGAGTATCTGACTGTTTTTAGCGGACAGACAGGAGCGGAGATTTCGACCATTGCTTACAGTCCTCTTCGTGGAAACATTAATGATTGGGGAGATGGGTACGGCAACCGCTCGGAACGTTATCTGGCATGTGTGGCATACCTTGACGGAGTAAAACCAAGTTTAGTGATGTGCCGTGGATATTATGCACGTACAGCACTGGCCGCTTATGATTTTGACGGAACAAAATTGACAATGAGATGGGCTCATGATTCTAAAGTATCCGGTTCGGGAGCTTATGGACAGGGAAACCACAACTTGTCGGTAGCAGATGTAGATGGCGACGGATGTGACGAGATCGTTTACGGAGCGTGTGTCATCGATCAGGATGGGAAAACACTGTATCGTACCGGTTTAGGACACGGAGATGCTATTCACTTGTCCGATTTGGATCCCGATTTGGATGGTTTGGAAGTATTTTCTCCTCATGAAGAAAAAACGGCAGCTTATGGGTATGAGATGCACTCTGCCGCAACAGGCGAGATTATATTTGGTGAGAAAACCGGAACGGACGTCGGACGTGGGATTGCTGCGGATATAGATCCTGCCCACCGTGGGTTTGAAATGTGGTCGACTGCCAATGGTAATGTATACGATTGCAAAGGGAATATCATAGCCAGTAAGAATCGCCCTTCAGTTAACTTCAGGGTGTATTGGGACGGTGATTTGCAGGACGAACTGTTGGATGGAGTTAAGATTGATAAATGGAACGGCACGAAAGCGAACCGTATGATTACTCTGTCCGATTACAGCAATGCCGCTTCCTGTAACTCTACCAAAGCCACTCCCAATTTGAGTGCTGACATATTGGGGGATTGGCGTGAAGAAATTATCTTATGGGATTCAAAGACTTGTTCCGATCTGTTGGTCTTTACCACTATTATTCCTACTGAATATAAGATAACCACTTTGATGCACGACCCTGTTTATCGCATGGGAATAGCCTGGCAAAATGTGGCTTATAACCAACCTCCTCATTTGGGTTACTATCTGGGAGATCAGGATACGGAAAATGCTTCATTCGCAAAGAAGGGTATTGGTTATCTGAACCAGTCGATAGACCTGGGTGAAGCGATTTCACCGATTTCATATTCATGGAAGAATGCGGAAGATGTAAAAATAGCAGGACTGCCGGAAGGGCTTAACGTTGTCGTAGATAAGAAGGAATGTTTCTTCACGATTGAGGGAACTCCTCAGGCAACAGGTACGTATGCGTATACCATAGAGAGTGTTGGTGGACTTACCGTAGCTACTCTCTCCGGATCGATTAAAGTGAAAGCTCCGGTGGTATTGAATGAGTTAGCTTATTTCTCATTTGATGAAACAACCGGTACATCCGCCGTCAATTCGGTATATGGAAAGGCTGAGGCTGTAGGTTTCGTTCCCACATGGATAAACGGGATTCGCCAACAGGCATTGGAACTGCCTGCAACTCCTGCAACCCGTAGAATGGAACAGCCCTCTTACGATCAATTACGACTGGGCACCGGGGATTTTAGTGTTGAACTGTGGTTTCGTTCCAACGGAGGCGATGGGGTAGACTGGTATCTGTTCCACAAAGGTAGCCATGCGAAGAATGCTTCGACCGGTGCTACCGGGAAATGGGTAGGATTACAGTACAAGAATGGAAATCTTACCTTTGGTATTGACGATGATGTTACGAAATCCAATCTCGATATTCCTGCTACTCAATATTTCAATGGTGAGTGGAATCATGTAGTCTGTGTTCGTGATGGTGAAACCAAAACGTTGAAAATGTATATTAATGGAGTTTTCCAAGGTGAGGTGACTGACAAAACCGGTGATATTTCAGAGTCGGAATTATTTGTTATTGGTAACTGTAATGTGAACTTCAATACTCCCTTTACCGGGGCAATTGATGAGCTTCACGTCTATGGAGGAGCCATGAGTGCCGCCAAAGCAAAGGAACGTTATGAGCTTAATAAACCAACCGGCATCTCGGAAGAAACGGTATTCCACTCTGATCTGAACATTTATCCGCTTTATTTCAAGGATGAAATAACGGTTGAGTTCCCGGCAGAGATATCCGGATGTACTACAGTTTCGATGTACTCTTCTACGGGTACACTTGTTCACCGCATTGCCTATGTGGTAGACGGAGGAGCAGTACTGTACATCAGCGGATTGGACAGTTTGCCGAAAGGTACTTATCTTATTGTAGTGGAAGCAGGAACAACGAAGTTTGTGAAGAAACTATTAAAGTAATAACATTTGATTTGTTTTCTATGGTACACGGATAAGGCAGATAGAGGACGGATGACGACGGATAAGATTCTCTACTTTTGATTAATAAATAAATAAAATCCCCGTTGTTTCTGCCTTTTCTGTCTTATCTTTGTGCTATATAAAAACACAGAATTTTAATTGTTCTATACAGAGTTTAAAACAATTGAAATTCTGTGCTTTCTGTAGTAAACTGATTTACACTGTTAATTTTCCTATTTGAGATGAAGTATATATTAGCTTTCTGGTTTATTTTTCTCTTTCAGGCGGTCTTTGCCCAGTCTACACATCGCCGCTATCTTTCCGGTACGGGATTGAATCACACCGTGATGTGGGATTTCTATTGTTCCGATGGGAATAATAGCCGTCGGTGGAGTAAAATCGAAGTACCCTCACAATGGGAATTACAAGGCTTTGGTACTTATACCTACGGACGGTGGTACAAAGAAAAAGGGGTGAAGAATCCGAGTATGGAAACTGGAATTTACCGACACTCTTTTAAGGTACCGAAGGAATATACCGGACAGACAGTGCAAATCGTTTTTGATGGGGTAATGACTGATACTGAAGTTCTGGTGAACGATTGTGTAGCAGGACCGATTCATCAAGGAGGTTTTTATCGTTTCTCCTATGATATAACCAGGCTCCTGAATTTTGGGGGCAAGAACCGGTTGGAAGTACGCGTCAGTAAGCATTCTGCCAATAAATCGGTAAATGCTGCCGAGCGTAAAGCTGACTGGTGGCTGTTTGGCGGTATCTATCGTCCGGTATGGCTTGAAATAAAACCAAAGGAACATATCGATCGGGTTGCAGTGAATGCTTTGTGTGATGGACATTTGTTGGCGGATGTCTATTTGTCAGGAGCAAAATCCGGTTATTGTTTATTGGCAACTGTTGAGAATCTAAAGAGTGGCGAATTACTCAAAGAACATTCTTTCCAACTGACAGATAGTGCTACTTTTTACCGGTTGGATACTCAATGGGAGAATATTCTTCCCTGGACCCCTGAGTCTCCGAATCTTTATCTTCTTAAATTAAAACTGCTCAATCGGAGCGGGCAACTATTACATCAACACCAGGAACGCATCGGGTTTCGTACGGTAGAGTTTCGTCCTCGGGACGGAATTTATGTCAATGGTGTGAAGATTGTAATGAAAGGTATCAACCGTCACTCTTTCCACCCGGATGGTGGACGCACTACGAATAAAGAGATTAGCGTGCGGGATGCTTTGTTGTTGAAAGAGATGAATATGAATGCTGTCCGTTCTCACTATCCGCCTGATACACATTTCCTGGATGCTTGTGATTCGTTGGGGCTTTTTGTTATTGATGAATTGGCTGGCTGGCAAAATGCTTATGATGAAAATGTAGGCAAACGTTTACAACGGGAGATGATTGTCCGTGACGTAAATCATCCTTCTATTGTACTTTGGAGTAATGGGAACGAAGGAGGCTGGAATTCTACTCTTGATAAGCATTTCTCGGATTATGATCCTCAGCAACGGCATGTAATTCATCCCTGGGCCGATTTTAACGGGCTGGATACACATCACTATCCGGCGTATCTCACCGGCGTAGCCCGTTTTACTAATGGCTATAATGTCTTTATGCCTACCGAATTTATGCATGGTCAGTACGATCAGGGACATGGAGCCGGACTGGAAGATTTTTGGGTAAACTACACTTCTCATCCTCTTTTCGCCGGTGGCTTTATGTGGGCATTTTCCGATGAAGCTGTCCGCCGGACAGATCAGGGCGGACGATTGGATTCTGATCGGTTCAATGCCCCCGATGGGATTGTTGGACCTTATCGTGAGCGGGAAGGAAGTGTATATACAGTACGCGAAGTCTGGGCTCCCATTCAGTTCCGGCAATTGTATATCACTCCTTCTTTTCGCGGAGAATTTGCTATCACCAATACCTATTTATATACTAATCTCCGTGATTGCCGGATGAATTACCGTCTTCATCGTTACCCTTCACCTTTGCAAAAGGAGGTTGATGGCTGTTGCATTGATAGCGGAGAAGTTCGTTTACCGTCTCTCGCCCCCGGTGAAACCGGATATGCACACATGCAGTTGCCTTCCTGCTTTTGGGAGGCAGATGTGTTGGAATTGGAAGCTTTCGGACCGGATGGTAAGAGCCTTTGTAACTGGACATGGCCTGTGCGTTATGCCGATGAGTATTTGAAGCGTGAAATGTCTTCCTTTCTAACTGCTAATAAGAATATGGCTTCTTTAAGTCAGTGTGATTCGCTGGTGACATTAAGTAATAATGGGATTGCTGTTTCTTTTCGGAAGAGTAATGCCACTATTGCCAAGGTGGTAAAAGAAAAAACACATATCGAAGTTCCATTAACCAATGGTCCTCTTCCGGTAGGCATGAAAATGGAATTGGTTCGTTATTCCACTCGTTTGGAGGGAAACGATGCGGTGTTCTGTGCTTATTACCGGGGTGGCGTTGACTCTATACAGTGGCGCCTCTCGGCTTCCGGCCTGTTATCTATGGATGCTGTATTGCTCAATCGTGCTTCCGGCGGGGGCGGATTTGATGATGCTTTTATGGATGAGGCTGTATTGAATCTTGGTCTGACCTTTTCTTATCCTGAGACAGCTTGTGCCGGGATGCGCTGGTTTGGACGTGGTCCCTATCGCGTATGGAAGAACCGGGTGAAAGGAACCAATTATGCTGTTTGGCAAAAAGAGTATAACAATACGATAACCGGAGAGAGTTTTGAGAATCTGGTTTATCCAGAGTTTAAAGGATATCACGCTAATTTTTATTGGGCTACAGTGCAGAGTCGCATTGCTCCTTTTACTGTTTATTCTTCTACCGATGGACTATTTCTCCGTATGTTTACTCCACAAGAGCCTTTCGGTAGGCAGGATGGGATTAATACGATGCCCGATTTTCCTTCCGGAGACATCTCTTTCTTATTAGATATTCCCGCTATCCGTTCATTTAAACCGATATCACAACATGGACCACACAGCCAGCCGGGAATTGTGCGTATTAAAAAAGGGGATGAAGGACTAAGCATCAGATTGGTTTTTGACTTTATGTAGTATCGAAAGTTATATCCATTGGTATAATGTACCAATGGATATAATACTTTGAGAATCGTTTGGAATGTACTAATTGCAATGAAAATCAGATCCAATACTTCATATCATATTTATATTAGTTATCGAAATAAGCATTATCTCTCATACATTGTATACGCTCACCACACCTTTTCTTCTTTTTAAATTAGATTTATTTCTGCCTATATTATTGAAAAACAGTTGATTAATGAAATACTTTCTTTATGTTATAAAAGTCCGTATTTAAGTATGTGTTAAATGTACACTTTTGTATGATAAAAGTACGTACTTTATGTATACAAAAGTGTACACTTTTGCATGTGTAAAATCTATAGTTAAAGAATAGTGTTAATTGTGTTAATGAAAAATAGATGATAAAGCTATATTTTATTGATCGTTTTGTGACCAGCTAACATCGGTAGATTCAATTTTTTTCATTTCTGAATTAAATAGTAGTGTTTTTAGAAGATTATTTTTATCTTTGTCTGTTGTTTCTTACTATTTATATATTATGATAGGGTACGTATGACTAAGAATTATAACGATTTAGGAGTTGAATTCAAGTATCTGATAGTAAATGATATGGATCGCAAGTTCGGTTTGTGGGTCAATACTGTGGGTTTTCAGTCTATTTTGCCGGACTCCCCTTATCCATTGAAAAATCATCCTTCCGGTTATTTTTTTAATACCAGCAAAGGTCGTATTCTGCGCGAATATCAAATAGTATATATAACGAAAGGACGAGGCTTATTTACTTCGGAAACAACCCCCGAAAAGCAAGTTTGTAAAGGACGGTTAATGGTGCTTTTCCCGGGACAATGGCATACGTATCACCCTTATCAGCAAACCGGCTGGAATGAATATTATATTGGTTTTGAAGGCCCGGTAGTTAATAATTTGTTCGGAGAGGGCTTCTTATCTAAAGACAATCAAGTTCTTGAAGTTGGATTAAATGAAGAGTTGGTTTCGCTCTTCTCCCGTGCATTGGAGATTGCAGAGCAGGATAAGATTTCAGCTCAGCAATATCTTTCGGGTATTGTAATGCATATGCTTGGGATGATTCTTTCTATTTCGAAGAATAAGATTTTTGAGGTAGGAGATGTAGACCAGAAGATTGAACAAGCTAAAATTATTATGAATGAAAATGTCTTTAAGGATATTGATCCGGAGGAATTAGCAATGAAACTGAATATTAGTTATTCGTGGTTCCGCAAGGTGTTTAAAGACTATACGGGCTATGCTCCGGCAAAATACTTCCAGGAATTGAAATTACGCAAAGCAAAACAACTGCTGGTGGGGACCTCCCAATCAGTTAAAGAAATTTCTTTTATGCTCGATTACAAATCTACTGAGCATTTTTTCTCATTATTCAAAAAACGTACAGGTTTTACTCCGTTGGAATATCGCTCTTTTGGACGCGAAACGGATGTTTCAGAAGAAGAAATCGATTAAATCAAAAAGGACAGTTGAAAATCAGAATGATTATTAACTGTCTCTTTTTCTGCTGTTTTATGGCTTAAAAAGCGCATATTTTCTTAAGGAAAATCAAAAATGAAAGTGTTTCTGTCAAAAGTTGCATATCTGTAGATTATAAGACCCCTTATATTTGCAGACACAAAATCTGTGTTCGATAACGGAGCATGCTTTGTTAAACTTGAATTTATTTATTATCAAATTATATATTAATAATCTATGAGAATCTTACGCAAAAACCTCTGCTTATTGATGCTTCTGTTAATAAGCTGCCCTCTAAGCATTTTTGCTCAGAACAAGACAATTACCGGTACGGTTCGCGATGCGATGGACGTGGTGATTGGTGCTTCTGTAACTGTGAAAGGCAACAACTCTGTCGGTACGATTACCGATATTGATGGTAATTTTAAACTCTCGGTACCCGCTTCTGCCAAGGAGTTGGTTGTTTCATTTGTAGGCTATGACAATCAGACTGTATTAATCGGCAGTAAAACTCACTTTGATATTACATTAAAAGAATCCAGTGTGATGCTGGACGAAGTAGTGGCTATCGGTTATGCGAAAGTAAAACGTAGAGATCTTACAGGAGCTACCTCTTCTGTTTCGGCAGGGGAATTGGCAGCTGTACCTGTAATGACTGCAGCGCAAGCCTTGCAAGGTAAAGCAGCCGGTGTGAATATCGTGACTGCCGGTGGTGCACCGGGTGCAAAAGTGGAAGTGACGGTGCGTGGTGGTACCTCTATTACGCAAAGTACCAAACCTCTTTATATTGTAGATGGATTTGAGATGGAAGATGCACTAACAAACATTGACATTAATGATATTGAGAATATCGATATCTTGAAAGATGCTTCTTCTACGGCTATTTATGGGGCGCGGGGTTCAAACGGTATTATTCTGATTACTACAAAATCGGGGAAGAAAGGCAAAACACAGGTGACTTATAATACTTATTTCTCGTTTGACAAACTTTCCAAGAAACTGGATATGATGTCTAATGCTGAGCAGTTTACAAAATATCAGTATGAGTTGGCAGCACTTCAGGGTGGATTGGCTAACTACAGTAATGTTTTCGATAATAGTTTAGGTGTGGATGCTCCTGATTTTTACACCGGTGCTTATGGTCGTATTGCTGATCGCTATGCCGGAGTTTCTACTCTCGACTGGCAGGATGAGGTTTTTGGTGGCTCTGCCCTGACTCAGTCTCATAATGTAAATGTGACTGCCGGTACAGAGAAAACTCAAGTAATGTTGAGTTACAACTTCAACGGACAGGATGGTTTGCTGGCTAATCATGGTATGAAGAAAAGCGCTTTTCGTGCTAAAGTCAATTCAGAACTTTATAAAGGTGTACGTGTGGATGTGAACACGATGTTTTCTAACAATTCAGTTGATGGTGGCGGTGCTTACTCGGGTATGAAGAATGTATTGCTTCAACCCATTATTGGTGGTACGCTTTTTACTCAGGATGAATTGCTACATACACAGACTTATCCGGACTTTTCTGCCTTGGATTCCAGCTTCGATACAGCCAATCCGCTTGTACAAAACGAGGCTTCCACTTCTAACAAACGTTCTCGTATTTATACGGTCAATGCAGGTCTTGAAATTGATATTCTGAAATACTTTACCTGGCGTACAGCCGGTAGTTATACCTGGACAAATTCCAAGTCTACTTCTTTTGCTGATGAAAACTCTACTTCCTATCTGATGGATCAGAATACGGGTATGAATGGTAGCATTGAAAACAAAGAATCTTATAAATGGCAAATCACCAATACGCTGAATTATAATCAGACATTTGCCAAAAAACATAAGGTAAATGTATTGTTGGGACATGAAGTCACTTATTCTGAATCTGAAGGAAATAAAATGGAACTTACTAAGTTCCCTTATCCTAATATCTTTGGGTTGGATAAGATTGATAATGCTACCGTAAAATCAAAATCGGTAAGCCATTCGCGTAATGGGATTGTTTCTGCTTTCGCACGTGTAAATTACTCCTTTGATGAGCGTTATTTGTTGACTGGTACGGTTCGTGGTGACGGTTCTTCCAGATTTGCAAAAGGTAACAAATGGGGTATTTTTCCTTCGGTATCCGGTGCATGGCGTATTTCGGAAGAAGGCTTCTGGAAAGATAATAAAGTGGCAGATGTTGTCAATAGCTTTAAGTTGCGTGTAGGTTACGGTACAACGGGTAACTGTAACATTAGCGATTACATGTATGTCACTTCTTTTAAAGAGTCTGATTATCCGATGAATAATACGGTAGGCTCTCCTGTTTATATTGTAGATGAAACTTTAGGAAATAAGAAATTGAAATGGGAGACTATGCGTTCTACTAATATTGGTTTGGACTTATCTTTCTTCAATAGTCGCTTGAATATTACTGCTGAATGGTATAACAACCAAGTAGACAACCTGTTGTTGAAGAGTGTGATTCCTTCTTCAACCGGTTATAAGAATCAATTCCAAAACATTGGTAAGATACGTAACCGCGGTTGGGAAGTTTCAATCAATACGGTGAATATACAGACCAAAGATTTCCGTTGGACCAGTGATTTGAACCTGGCTTTCAACCGCTCGAAGGTTCTTTCTTTGGAGAACGGGATCGAGAGCAAGACTTTCTCTGTCGGCAGTAACCGTTCGGGTATGGTGAACTATTATGCAAAAGTAGGTGAAAGTTTAGGCGATATGTATGGCTATATTTATGAAGGTGTGTATACAACGGATGATTTTGTTCAGGGTACAGACGGTAAATTGGCGCTGAAAGATGGTGTTGTCAGACCTGAAAAGGGAACACCGCAACCGGGTGATATTAAGTTTGCTGCGAATGGTGTGGATAAAGACGGTAACCCTCAGTTCACTAAAAAAGAGACTAAGATTGGTAATGGTACTCCTGACTGTATTGGAGGATTCAATAATACCTTTAGTTATCACGGATTTGATTTGAGCGTTTTCATGAAATTCTCTATTGGTAATGATGTTTACAATGCCACCAAACACAGTATGAGTCCTTATGCTGCTTTCCAGAATGTACCTACTGAATTTGGCGATCACTACTATCGCATGATCGATCCGCAGACCGGCAAACAGGCTACTACTTTGGAGCGTTATAAAGAACTGAATCCGAATGAGGCTTCTGCCACATGGAATCTGAGTAAAACAAATTCCGGTTATATCACTTATCCTTCTTCATACTATGTGGAAGATGGTTCTTACCTGCGTATTGCACAAGTGACACTGGGCTATACATTGCCCAAAGTATGGCTGAAGAAGTTTATGATTTCTAATGCACGTCTTTATTTCACAGCCAATAATTTGGCAACGATTACCGGTTACTCCGGTTATGACCCTGAGGTTTCTGCTGGCAATGACCAGGTTGTTTGTACGCCGGGATATGACAGTTCTACTTATCCGCGTTCAAGAAGTTACGTCATTGGTCTTAACTTAACATTCTAAACTTAAGCATTATGAAAAAGAGATTATTCAATACAAAAAAGAAATTAGTCATTTTGTCTGTAATGGCACTTTCCATGGGAATGACGTCATGTGCAGACTGGCTCGAAATGCCTTCTTATACATCAGCCGATTCTGAAACAGTATTTAAAAATGAGGAAGCTGCCGAATTATTCGTGACAGGTTGTTATCGGGGGATTATTCCTACCGAAATGGTCTATCAGTTGATGGCAGGTGAAACTGTAACCCACTCCAGTGAGGACGGTACGACTAACAACGGAAAATACAATATTTGTAACTGGTTTTATGATTCAACCTCTCCTTATACCGTAACTACGCTTTACAATGAAGAGTACGGTGCTATTGAGGCAACTAATATTGCCATCAAGAATCTGAATATGATGCCGGAGACTACCAAGCGTAACTCTTTGTTGGGTGAAGCGCTTGCACTGCGTGCTTTTGCCTATCTTAATCTGATTAGCATTTATGGTGATGTTCCTGCAAACTGGCAACCTCTGGAAGATATGGATCCGGATGATGAATCGACTTTCTATCCTAAACGTACGTCTCGTGATGTCATTTATGACCGTATCGTTTCAGACTTGCAGACTGCTGCAAATTATATGCCCTGGTTCGAAGAAAGTGGTTTTGCTACTACCGAACGTTTAACCAAACAGAGCACTTTGGCACTGTTGGCACGTGTGGCTCTTTATGCCGGAGGTTATTCATTGCGTTGGAATCTTGAAACGAATGATCCGGCTACATTGAAAGTTTCCCGTCGTAGTGATGAAGCTCGTGTACGTGAACTTTATCAGATAGCCGACAAAGCTTGTAGCGATATCATAGAGCATGGACAGAACTCACTGGTTCAGGCAGAAGGTGGAATGAGTGGTTTTCAGAATTTATGGTATAATTATTGTCAGCGTAAATTCACCAGTTTGAATAAAGAGATTCTTTGGAGTTTGGCACAGTATGGAGCAACGACGAACTCAAAGTTTGGTTTGTATGCACATCCGGGTACCAGAGGGGGTACGTATGGTTCCCGTAAGGCGATGCAATTCATTTTGCCTACTTACTATTTGTCTTTTGAAGAAGGTGATGCACGCCGGGATGTGACTTGTACTTCTTACAGTATTTATTTTCTGGAAGGTGGTGCAAGTAATGATACCTGGGTGGACGTAGGTACTACTTATTCATGTATCATGTCGGGTAAATTCCGTATCCCCTGGTGTGTGGCACCCGAATCTGATGCAAACAAACGTAATGTAAATATTCCTATCATACGTTACTCTGATGTATTGCTGATGTATGCTGAAGCTCAGAACTACTTGAATGGTGCTCCGACTCAGCCAGCTAAGGATGCTTTAAAAGAGATTCGTGATCGTGCCGGTGTAGGGTCGTTACCAATACCTACTGATCCGCAGGAATTTGAGGATGCTTTGGCTCAGGAACGTAAATGGGAATTTGGCGGAGAACTTTCACTACGTACAGATTTGATCCGTATGGGACGTATTGCCAAAGAATTGGCAGCAACAAAACAAGCGATGAAAGACCTTTCTGATCGTAAGAACAAATATGCAGATGTGCCGGTATATCGTTTGTATAAGTTCCATAAAGATGCACAGACTTATGGCGATACTTTCCTGGCAATTGATTATATTGAATTGACCGATGATAACGAAATTGCAGTAGCAAAAGCTGTGCCTACCAATAAAGCTGAATATGATGCATTCCAGACTAAACTGGCTGAAATTGTTCGTGCACACGGCATTGCAGTAAATGCAGGCGATAAATGGTACCCGGTTAATATGTTTGAAGCCTATACCAGCACGTTCAATGGTAATGCTCGTAAGGCTGTAGGCTTTGGCAAAGGCTTCAATGCACTGCAAATTGGTAAGATCATTTATCAGAAACCTACAGGCTCTGCAGAAAACGGTGGTAAATATCCCGACTGGATTGAAGCTGCTGACGGTAGTGACGGTCTTTACTATGGCTATAAGGAAAATTGCTCTGAATTGTTGCCTTTTGCAGCTAAGTCTGCCGGTCATCCACTGGTTGACAATCCGAATTTGACACAACATCCCGGATATAAATAATCAATTCTTTCTTTTGTGATTTAAGTTCACAATAAATCAGATCCTCTGTCGCTAATCTATTTCGGTGGCAGAGGATTTTTTTCTCCGATAGATTCTTTATAGGTGTCTTTGGGTGGTCAGTAAAGCAAATCTCTTAGTCTTTCTGCCAATCTGTACAGAGAAAAATCCTATAGAAACCTTTATCTTTGTACTCATCAACATCCTGAATTTTTATCAACTATATTAAATACCATGAAAAAACTGTTTTATTCTTTGCTTGCATTGACATTGGTAAGCTGCGGTTCGAAGAAGCAAACGCCCATTGACCGTGAGGCACTTGTTAATCGCAATTCTCCTCAGGTAACAGCTTTTGATTCTCTTGCATCCCTGTCAGTTGGAAACGGTGAATTTGCATATACTGTAGATGCTACCGGTTTGCAGACATATCCGGAGCTCTATACAAAAGGTGTACCTTTAGGTACACAAAGCCAATGGGGGTGGCATGAGTTTACCAATCCGGAAGCTTATAAACATGAAGAAACCCTGAAAGATTATGATTTTGGCCGTGGCCGCATGGAACCTTATTCCGTACAGTTCAATGAAGCAGGACGTCAGAAAGAAGCAGCCAACTGGTTTCGTGTGAATCCACATCGTCTTCATTTAGGGATGGTAGGTTTTGATTTTGGACGCGACTCTTCCTCACTTTCGCAGATTACAGATGTGAAACAGACACTTGATCTCTGGAAAGGAGCTGTCAATAGTAACTTCAAGTTAAATGGGACTCCCGTTGAAGTACAAACGGTTTGTCACCCCGAAGCAGATATGCTGGCAGCCGTTGTTCGTTCTGCTGCACATCCGGCTGTGAACTTCCGTTTTCCGTATCCGACAGGCGGACATTGTGATGATGCCTGTAAGTGGGATGCTAATGATAGACATTCTACCACTATTGTTAGTCAAGATGGGCAACAGGTTGTGCTGAAGCGCACGCTGGATGCTACCACTTATTATGTTACGATTCGCTGGGAAGGTAAAGCTTTCTTTGGCGAAAAGGATAAAAATTACTTTGTGCTTACTCCCGAAGAAGATACATTGGCTTTTACTTGTGCTTTCACACCGGAAGGAGCCTCTACGGAGACTGCAACTGCAGTACAAACCGAACAAAAGGCTGCTGAATATTGGACTGCTTTCTGGAAAAATGGTGCGGCAGTTGACTTTTCTGCCTGTACGGATACCCGTGCCAAGGAATTGGAACGCCGTGTGGTATTGAGTCAATATCTTCTTGCTATCCAATGTGCCGGAACAACCCCTCCACAAGAGACTGGGCTGACTTACAACTCTTGGTTTGGCAAGTTTCATCTCGAAATGATTTGGTGGCATCAGGCTCAGTTTGCATTGTGGAACCGTGCAGAATTGCTTGATCGTACATTGGGTTGGTATGAAACAGTAGAACCTGTTGCCCGTGAAATAGCTCGTAGACAAGGTTTCGATGGAGTACGCTGGATGAAGATGACCGATCCGAGTGGGACAGAAGCACCGTCTAAGGTGGGTAGTTTCCTGATTTGGCAACAACCGCACTTTATTTATCTGGCCGAATTATTGTATCGTAATCATCCGTCGGATGAAGTGATAAATAAGTACAATCGACTCGTACAGGAGACTGCTCAGTTTATGTATTCCTTTGCTACATATGATGAATTGGAAGGCCGTTTTGTATTGAAAGGAGCCATTCCGGCACAAGAAACGCTTCGGGCTGCCGAAACTGTAAATCCTCCTTTTGAGTTATCATATTGGCATTTTGCCATGGAGACAGCGCAGAAATGGCGTGAACGTGCCGGCGAAAAACGTAATTTAGAGTGGGATGAAATGATTGATAAACTTTCTCCATTGGCTTATAATGAAGATAAGTTGTATTTGGCTGCCGAAACAGCAACTGATACTTACAAAGATATTCGTTTTACTTCCGACCACATGGCGGTACTGGGTGCTGTGGGTGTTTTGCCGATGAATAAGCTGATTCGCGACGACTATATGAAAAATACTCTGCACTGGATATGGGACAACTGGAACTGGGGTAAGACCTGGGGATGGGACTATCCTATGACGGCTATGAATGCAGCCCGTTTGGGTGAACCGGAAAAAGCAGTAGGTGCTTTACTGATGGATAAACGTACCAATACGTATTTGGTAAATGGACACAATTATCAGGATGGTCGTTTGCGGGTTTATCTGCCGGGAAATGGTGGCTTGTTGACCGCAGTGGCTATGATGTGTGCCGGTTGGGATGGTTGCCAGACAGAGAATCCGGGCTTCCCGAAGGACGGAACGTGGAATGTACGTTGGGAAGGACTGAAGCCGATGCCGTAGAAATAGTGATGAGTGATTAGTGATAAGTGATTAGTGCCGTGCGGGATGACAGCGCAGCCTACTAACCACTTATCACTAACCACTAATCACTATTCATTCATCACTTATCACTACTCACTAATCACTATTTTCATGCTTCGATACTTATCTTTTATACTGTTGGTCTTTTTCGGTTTGTCGTCTGGTTGTGTTATGGCACAGGGGGCGGTGAAACGAATAGGCGACTTTATTGAATCAACTTCTTATAATGATCATAAGCGTGGGGCTGCCCGTAGCCTGCAGTATCGTCCCGAAGGGGACGATTTTGTTTGTGTGAACGGTAAGAATCGTTATACCCGCGCACTTTATGGTAGCTCTTCTGCTTTTCGCTTGGAAACAAGTGACCGTCCTGTGTTTGCTACCTATGATAAGCGAAATAGTAAAAACATCCGTTTCAGACTTTCTATACCTGCTGATTACTCAGTGATGCTGGATTCTGTGGCTTATTGTGAGGCACGTTACACACCTGGACGCCGGACATATCATCTTACAGATCCGAATTGGGGGAAAGGAGAACTTCGTATTTCTGCCTTGGCTTTGCCGGAGGCTGATGGAGCTATCTGGAAGATAGAACCTTCGGGGTTTTCTTCCGGTGCTGTGCTTACTGCCATTATTTCTGAAATAAAAGCACGGCGATTGAATCGTAATGGGGACATGGGAGCCGATCCGGCAGATAGCTTTGAGGCACCTGCCGATCCTCAACAGATGCAATGTCATGATATCCGTTTGAAAAATGGTACGAGTTATTTATTATTTGAAGACTTTTCTCTGCAACTACTGGATAAGAAAGAGGGCCATTGCTTGTATGATGCCGCCGAACAGGCACGTGCTACGCTGGCTTCCCGTGTTCATGTGGAAACACCTGATGTCTATCTTAATACATTGGGAGGAGCGCTTGCTGTAGCTGCCGATGGTATCTGGGATGGTGAAGTATGGCTACACGGTGCCGTGGGATGGCGTATGCCACTTAGTGGCTGGCGTGCTGCTTATACCGGAGACGCGCTTGGCTGGCATGATCGTGCCCGGACGCACTTCGATGCGTATGCTGCCAGTCAGGTAACTGAAGTCCCGAATACGATCCCTCATCCGGCTCAGGATTCTGTACTGAATCTGGCACGGTCTGAAAAGCGTTGGGGAACCCCTCAATATAGTAATGGATATATTTGCCGTAATCCCCGCAAGAACGATCAGATGCATCACTATGACATGAATCTTTGCTATATTGATGAACTCCTCTGGCACTTTAACTGGACAGGGGATGTTGCATATGCCCGTCAGATGTGGCCGGTACTTGTTCGTCATCTGGCGTGGGAAAAACTGAATTACGATCCCGATAATGACGGGCTTTATGATGCATATGCCTGTATTTGGGCCAGCGATGCGCTGTATTATAATAGTGGTGCTGTCACTCATTCATCAGCCTACAATTACAGGGCTAATAAACTGGCTGCCCTTATTGCAGAGAAGATAGGAGAGAATCCTGCACCTTACCGTGCCGAAGCAGAGAAAATACTGAAAGCCCTCAATGACCGCCTCTGGTTATCTGATAAAGGTCATTGGGCCGAATATCAGGATTTCATGGGACATCGCCGTTTGCATGAATCTGCGGGGGTATGGACCATCTATCATGCACTCGACAGTGAGGTGGCGGATCCTTTTCAGGCCTATCAGGCGACACGTTATGTAGATACGGAAATCCCTCATATACCGGTTCGTGGCGAAGGATTGAACGACGAAGGATATGCAACGGTTTCGACCACGAATTGGTTGCCTTATTCATGGAGTATTAACAATGTGGCTTTTGCTGAGGTAATGCATACAGCATTGGCTTATTTTCAGGCGGGTCGTGCCGAAGCGGGATATAAACTGATGAAGAGTTCCGTACTTGATGGTATGTATCTGGGAGATAGCCCCGGCAATTTCGGACAGATAAGCTTTTATGATGCTGCACGTGGAGAGTGTTACCGCGATTTCGGTGATCCGATTGGAGTTGCTTCCCGCTTGCTGGTTCAAGGTTTGTTTGGCATCTTGCCCGATGCAATGAACGGGCGGATTTTGATTCGTCCCGGTTTTCCTATGGATTGGGAGAAGGCAGCTCTCTCTACTCCGGATATTACCTACAGTTTCCGACGTAAGGGGATGAAGGATACTTATAAGATTGAACAACATTTTACAACCCCGTTGGCGATCACTTTACAGGTAAATGCCCTTCGGGAAAATATAGAATCGGTGAAGGTGAACGGACAATCTGTTAAATGGGAATTTATAGAATCAGCTTCCGGGCATCCGGTGATAGCTGTGATGACTCCTGTCATTGTTCGGAATGCAGTCATTGAGATTGTTTGGGGAGGAGATGCGCTTTGTTCTGTTTTCGAAGGTGGGTCAGAACTGCTTCCCAACCAGGACTTGTCTTTACCTGCCTTGAAAGGAGTTGTTTTGAATAAACTATATGATCCGCAGGGAGTGTTTACAACTTCTTCAATTGATAAGAGCGTATTGAAAGGAAAAGTATCCGGTCAGTCGGGATATCATACATTCTTTGTACATGTACAACAAGGGCAAATGCAATGGTGGCAACCTGTCGATGTGAATATAAAGCAAGAGGATGTATCGGTTATGCCTTCATTTACCCGGGTGAAGACCGCTGTTTGTGAACCGGTTAACATGGAGATGGTATTCAATGCATCGGTTACGGATATATATCGGAATGAATATCTTTCTCCGCGTTCTCCTTATACAACCTTACAGCTTCCCAAACAGGGAATAGGTGAATGGTGCCATCCTACACTGACTGCTGATATTGATGACTCAGGGATGCGGGCTCAGGTTCGTAGCGGATTGTTATCTACCAGTTTGGGTGTTCCTTTTCGTACCCCTGCCGAAGGAAAGAATATCGCCTTTACCTCTTTATGGGACAATTATCCTGATAGTCTGACTATACCGCTCACCGGGAAAGCATCCCATGCCTATCTGCTGTTGGCAGGAAGTACCAATCATATGCAGTGCCACATTGCCAATGGGGTTATTCGTGTACATTATGCAGATGGTACTTCAGAAACATTGGAGCTTATAAATCCGGACAACTGGTGTCCTATCGAGCAGGACTTCTATGTAGACGGGATTGCTTTTTGTCTTCAAACGCCTCGTCCGTATCGTTTACATTTCAAATCGGGACTGGTTAGTAATAACCTTGAAAAGGACTTGAATATTACAGGGGTTTACGGCCGGCCTATCGATGGAGGTGCCGGAGTACTACTTGATATGTTGCTCGATCCGGCTAAAGAGCTAAAGAGCCTGACGCTGGAGACGCTATCAAACGATGTTGTCATCGGAATAATGGGAATCACCTTACAAAAATAAAATTATGAACCGTATTGTATTAAATGAAACATCCTATTTCGGAGCCGGCTGCCGTAGTGTAATTGCTGTAGAGGCTGCCCGTCGTGGATTCAGGAAAGCTTTCTTTGTCACAGACAAAGATCTTATTAAATTTGGGGTGGCTGCTGAGGTTATCAAAGTGTTTGAAGTTAATAACATTCCTTATGAACTCTACAGTGACGTTAAAGCAAACCCGACTATTGCCAATGTACAGAATGGTGTGAAGGCTTATAAGGCTTCCGGAGCCGACTTTATTGTAGCTCTGGGTGGTGGCTCTTCTATAGATACTGCTAAAGGTATTGGTATTGTGGTGAATAATCCGGAGTTTGCCGATGTGAAATCTCTGGAAGGTGTTGCCGACACAAAACACAAGGCTGTGCCTACCTTTGCATTGCCTACCACTGCCGGAACGGCTGCTGAGGTAACCATCAATTATGTGATTATCGATGAAGAAGCCAAAAAGAAGATGGTATGTGTGGATCCTAACGACATTCCCGCTGTTGCTATTGTTGACCCGGAATTGATGTACTCTATGCCGAAGGGGTTGACAGCTGCTACCGGAATGGATGCATTGACTCATGCTATTGAAAGCTTTATTACTCCGGGAGCCTGGGCAATGAGTGATATGTTCGAGCTGAAAGCTATTGAAATGATTGCTCAGAATCTGAAAGCTGCCGTAGATAACGGAAAAGATACTGCCGCCCGCGAAGCTATGTCGCAGGCACAATATATTGCCGGTATGGGATTTTCTAATGTAGGTCTGGGCATTGTTCACTCTATGGCTCATCCGTTAGGCGCTTTTTATGACACTCCGCATGGTGTAGCCAATGCTTTGCTTTTGCCTTATGTAATGGAATATAACGCTGAATCTCCGGCTGCATCAAAATATATCCGGATTGCAGAAGCGATGGGGGTAGATACGGAAGGTATGACCGAAGCGGAGGGCGTAAAAGCTGCTATTGAAGCTGTAAAAGCCCTTTCTCTTAGTATTAATATTCCTCAGAAATTGCATGAAATCAATGTGAAAGAAGAAGATATCCCGGCTTTAGCCGTAGCGGCTTTTAATGATGTATGTACGGGGGGGAATCCACGTCCTACTTCTGTAGAAGATATTGAAGCACTCTATCGCAAAGCATTTTAAAGTTGATTGTTAGTTTAGTACGGACATCCGGATATGCACATATGCATGTTCGGATGTTTTGTTTTGTGAAGCGAAGCTAACTACTTTTGATAGCCATCCCAATGTACTTCTGATAATTTTTCCTAAAAACAGATAAGCCACTCATAAAGAGTGGCTTATCTACTAATTAGTCGGAATGAGGCGACTCGAACGCCCGACCCCTACGTCCCGAACGTAGTGCGCTACCAACTGCGCTACATTCCGCTACTTTAAGTGGTGCCACCAGTAACCGAAAATCGGTTTATATAGCACTATTTCTCAATAAGTTATATCTTTATTACGATGTTAGTCCCTTGAATAAGGTTTTCACAACTTTGCACCGTTCAACACAAGTTTGTGTCTTAGGTTCGATTTCTGCGTGCAAAGGTAGATATTTATTTGGAATTATCAATATTTCCAAGAACTTTTTTTTGTATTTACTACTAAGAGTCTGTTTGAATTTTGTTCAGCATTCTTTTAGGAGTTGTTTTGAGGATTTTTCTCTGTATCATTAAGAAGAATTGCAGGCTATGTGACGGAAGGTTTTCAATATCCATGAAGTATATAGAAAGAACTTTAGTCGAAATGTCAGGTATCAATTTTCCCAATAGATTGAATCGTAAAGGAGTATTTTTGTCGAGCAATATGTATAACTACATAAACCCCACTGGTTTCGAAACGTGCAGCTACATTACAAATAGGGTAAATTTCAATAATGGATTGTTTTGATGAAAAAAACTCTTCAATATTAGACTTACTGACATAGGGCTGTCATAGAAGACGCTATCTTTGTATCAAAAAGTATTCAACTTAATATTATAGAATATGAAAAGATTATTTTTATGCTCATCATTTGCTGATGTTGCTAATCTATTTGTCGATTGTGCCAAAGAAGATTTGCAAGGGAAAATTATAGCTTTTATACCAACTGCAAGCCTTACAGAACCAATACGATTCTATGTAAAAAAGGGGAAAAAGGCTTTAGAAGAAGCAGGAATGATTGTTGAAGAAGTCGAGATTACCCAACTGCCCAAAGAGGAAATATCTTCTATATTGCATAAATGCGATTATATCTACATAACAGGTGGAAATACATTTTCCCTTTTGCAAGAGTTAAAAAGAAAAGGTGTTGATAAAATTATATCTAAACAAGTGAAATTGGGTAAACTGTATATTGGGGAATCTGCCGGAGCAATAATAGCCTCTCCCGATGCAGAATATATGAGAAGTGTGAATTTTGATCCAATAGAAAAGGCTCCTGAATTGAAAGACTGTACTTCTTTAGATTTGGTCGATTTTTATACGATTCCCCATTATGGAAATTTTCCATTCAAGAAAAAAGGTGAAAAGATAGTTCAACTATATAATGAGAAGTTGCAGCTTATTCCTATAAGTAATAAACAAGCTGTTATTATTGAAGATTCAAATATTCAAATTAAAGATGCAAAATGAATAGAATAGACCGTATTTCTGCTATATTGATTCAGTTACAATCGCACTCGTTAGTGAAAGCACAGCAAATTTCAGAACGTTTTAATATAAGCATTCGTACTGTATATCGAGATATAAGAACATTGGAAGAGGCAGGCATTCCTATCATAGGAAATCCCGGTATTGGTTATTCACTTGCAGAAGGATTCAAATTATCTCCTCTAATGTTTACTCAAAAAGAGGCTTTGTCCTTTTTGATTGCAGAGAAATTAGTACATGAACTAACTGATTCAAATAGCAACGAACATTATAAGTCTGGAATAGAAAAGATTAGGTCTGTCATGCGTTTTGCAGACAAAAATATGTTAGAAACAATGGAAAAGTGCATGTCTGTATTGGATACTTATAAATCATCTACCTATAAACCTGATATTCTTTTACTTATTTTACAAAGTATATACCAAAAAAGAATTATTGAAATATCTTATTTGGGAAGTAATGCGTTAAGTGTTTCAGAACGAAAGATTGAAGCTGTTGGAATTTTCTTTTCGAGAACTAACTGGTATCTAATAGGCTTTTATCTTCCCAAAGAAATCTATCTTACATTTCGGATAGATAGAATTCAAAAAATGCACATTCTTAATGAATTACAATCACGGGAACATCCTCCTTTGGAAAAATTCATACGCGAGTTTTATGATAAAGAAAAATTACATGAAATCGTTATAAGAATAGAAAAGAATAAAACCTCCATAATGAATGATGATAAATATTATTACGGATTAACATCTGAGAAAGAGATAGGGGATATGTTTGAGCTTCATTTTCTAACATTTTCAATCAGTAAGTTTGCACATTGGTATCTGTCTTTTGCAGATAGTGCAACTATAATAAGACCAGATTCTTTAAAATATGAAGTTAAAAATATTATCAATAACATTTCTATTTGATTGCTGTCAAATAGTATTTTTAATCGACTAAATGAAAAAAATATTCGACCAAAGATTTTTCCGCTTATTGTCGGAATGCTCACAACGTAAAGTGTCTGCATCTGAATTTGCAGAAGCTATCGAAGAATTGGCGACCCATGTAGCCGATTTCAGTATTACAGAACAAGATTATAGCATTTTACTCCGCTATTTCTCTTTTGGTTTGTATCGTCTTAAATCATACCGTGTATGGTTTGAGCAGGAAAAAAATATCCTATTTGTATCTAATTGATGAAGCGATAGGGCTATTGAATACCGAAATACGCCTAATCGAATGGCGTATCAAGTACCCGGAACAGTTGCAGCAACGCACCAACAAACAAGCCCTTTCCCCTCTCTATCTCGCTGACAGAACCACTCTTATCAATATCATGGAAATAGTTAGCGGGTTGTTCCTTTCCCAAAAGATTGTGTATCAAAATGGCAAGCCTGTTTATTTAGTGGACTTGACGAAAGCCTTTGAATGGCTTTTCAATATCAAGATAGGTGACTGTTACCAAAAGCATGAGGACGTGATAAAACGAAAGCCGGGCAAGCTGACAGAGTTTCTTAATGGACTGGCAGAGCTTATTCGCAAGGAACATGAAAAGAAAGGGTACAGATAACCAGCTGTTTATGACTTATTTATAGGGGATTCCATTAGTCCCCCTATAATTTCTTTGCACCTGTTTTCTGAACTTTGCTTCATCAATCGATTGACAGACCATAATGTATAATCAGAAAAATGAAGCAATCATGTATATAGAGAATGACGATTTCAGCGTATGGATGCAGAAGCTGTACGCCAAACTGGAAGAACTCTGCAAGGATGTACGGGTACTGCGCAATGCCGACAGGGTGCTGCCCGAAGATGACAACCTGCTGGATAATCAGGATTTGTGCCTGTTGTTCAAAGTAAGTATCAAGACCCTGCAACGCTACCGGGCTATCGGTGCGCTGCCGTACTTCACAATCAGCGGAAAAGTGTACTACAAGGCTTCCGATGTCCGGGAGTTCATTAAGGAGCGGTTCAGCGTCACCACGCTACGCCAGTTCGAGAAAGAACACTGCACGAAGAAAAAGAAGTGAATTAAAAAGCCGGGGCGGTTCTGCTCCGGCTTTGCTTTTGTTTTATGGCTTGCCTAATTTGTCGGCTTTCTCCCTTAGCTGCTCGGCTTGTTCGTTCAACAGCCTTGCCCGTTCCAACGTTTCCGCCTGTTTCCTGCTGCGGTATTCAAAGCCTTTCACCGAATCGGTCAGGCTTCGGATGAAAGCGTTGTCCCGTTCCCTGTTGAACTTCGTTTCCAGCAAATCAAGGCTGCTGCCGTCTGCCTTTCCTTTCATCAGGATATAGCGGTATTTTATATCATTGTCCTGTAACCACTGCATTTTTTGTATAAAACGTACATTCAACACAAGCGACACAAGACAAATGATTATCCCTGCTGAAAGAAGAAAGAACTTGGGTTTCAGGCAGGGAGTTACCCGGTATATCAGTTTTTCATGCCATGAAACGGGCGTTGTTTCCCCGGTCGGTGTATCATCAGCCGGGAACAACACCTTTAACCGCTCCTTGAAATATCGGTGCGAGGTCACGATAAGCCCCTTTATATCTTCAAGGTCTTGTTTTTGATTCTCGGACTGCCCTTTTCCGATACTGCCGATTTGGTTTAGAATCTCCTGCACCATGTTTTCAGTAATGCCGGATTTACTTTGCATTTCCGAAATGCGCTGTTCGATAACGTCCAGCCTGTTAATCGTTTCCTCCCGGCTGGCTGGCATTACCTGCTTCTCCTGCCGTTCTTTCAGTTCCGTAACCATGGAGAGAAGCCCCTCCAAAATTAAATTATCTTCCATGTCCCTATAATTTTAAGTGTCGTTTCTTTTTTCTCTTTTTCCTTTCACCGGGATTGTCGGGTGTTTCATCAGCCGGAGAGGACGGGGCGGAGAATAGACCGCCCAAGCCTGCCAGTAACGGACTGTCTGCTTTAAACGGTGTCCGTGTCGGTTCTTGAACAGGGACGGAAACCGTCTGTCGGTTGCTTCCGGCAGTGTTCAGTTCCGCATCCCCGAAACATTTATCCAGCTTGGAGAAACTGAAACTGCGGTCTATCTCCGAACCCTTGAACGTGTATTCACCTTTGGAAAAAGATATGCCCTGCACTTCGCCAGTCTGTCCCCTGTACTTGAAATGAATCCCGATACCCTTTTCTGCCAGTCGGGTTTGTAACTGCTGCCAGTTCCTTGATTTCCCGATTTCATCCTTTACGGCATTGTAAATCTCGTATTTGGATTTGTCCGGTTCTCTCAAACGGTGCTGCTTTACATGCTCCTTGCCTTTAGCGAAGTAAAGCCCGTGTTTGGCTTTCAGCTTCTTGCATACCTGCTCGTTGCGGTACATGTCGTTCCTGTCCGAAATGGTCTTGCCGTTGTTGTCTATACGGTTGAACACGATATGCACGTGCGGATGTTCCCGGTCTTGGTGGCGCACGATGATGTACTGCGTATCGGTGATTCTCATTTCACGCATATACTCCTGCGCAAGCTGTATCATTTTCCCGTCTGTCAGCTTGGGTGCGTCCACTGGGGAATAGCTTAGCGCAATATGTCCGACAGGCTTTTTCAGGTCGGGGTTCATCCCGGCTTGCAGTATGAAACTGCGTATGATGTCCCGGTTGCTTTCGGCTAACACTCCCTCCGCATGAAGTAAGGTAGCCTGTTCCTTGCCGAGTACATAGTTCACGCAGCCTTTAAATCCGCTTCCCTTTTTTATTTTTCCAATCATCCGACAGTTGGTTTATGATTTCAACAATCCTGTTTTTGAGTTTCACCAGTTCCACCGCTACCAGTGCGAACCCTCCGGCATTCGCCCGGTGCGCCAGCTGGTTGATGTTGTTGGCTTCCCCTGCCAGCTTGCGGATAGTGTCCGCATCCTGCCTGTTCAGTCGGGGCGTCACCTCTGCCGAAACGACAGCCTGCCGGACGTACTCGCTGACACGCAGCCCGGCTTCGGTGGCTCGCTTCCTGATTGCGTAGAACTGTAACTCGGTCAGTTTCGTGCTGACTACCCGGTTCTGCTTGTCTATCCGGCTTTTTGCCGGGCGACCTCCCGGTTTGTTCCTTATCCCTGTCATACGTTTTTGCTTTTAGGTGGTATCTTAAAAATTGCGACCAATGGGAGAAATTTTCTTTGCGTTTAGCAAAGCAAGGTGTTTCGGTAGACCGAAACATAACCTTGCTCTCCCTAATCACACAGCCTGCCGTCTGTTCATGCCGCCAGTCTTGCAGGTCACATCCTTAGCCCTCTCTTTCTTTTTTCACCCGGATTTTGTCTGTTATCCTGCTCCGGCTGGGGCTTGTCGGTAACTGTCAAGTCTTGGGATTGTTTCACTTTAAGGCTACGCAAATAGTCGTTCAGGTCATTGTGACCGCTGTACAGGTGTGATACGTCACGTACACGCCATTTGTATTCCTGCCTTATGGCTTCAACCGCTTTCCTCCCGGCTTCGTCATTGTCAAGCATACAATGTATATGCCCGTAATCAGCCAACGGATATAAGGCTTTATCCGTGTTGGCGGTGGAGTTTAGAATAACGTAGTCCTGCCAGTCGGTGCAGGGTATATCCGGACTTTTCTGTTGCCGGATAGTGAGGAATGAGAGGAAATCCAAAAAGCCCTCGAACACGAAACAGGTATCTCTCGGCTCTCCCTGCTGCCGTATATGGGTGATGTCTTTCGATGTGCTGCCCTTGAAACGGGGATTGCGAAGCTCGTAACCTCCTGAATCATTCCTAAACGCCAGCGCAAAATAAGGCTTGCCACCGATGCGGTAATACATTTCCTGCACGTAAGGGGATGCCGTTCCGGGAGAAATCCCCCTTTCCTGCAAATAGCGTATGAGTGCCGGATTCTGTAACGGCTGTATTCTGTGTATCTCTATCGGGCTGGCTGCTTGCCTTTTCGTCTCCCTTTCGGGCAGTTCTTTCCCGTGAAAGGAAAAAGAGGCGGTGTCGCCCTGTTCCAGTCGGCAGATAGCACCGTAGGCGTTGCACTGGTGTTGCTTCATTACAAGGTCGATGAGCGTCCCGCCCTCACCAGTTCCGTAGTCACACCATAGATTGGCGTTATAATCCACCTTGAAACTTGGCGTGTTGTCCTCCCGTAAGGGGCTGCGGTACATCCCGTAGCTTCCCTTTTCCTTGGCTGGCTGGATTCCCAAAGAGTTCAGGTAATCTTTGATACTGATATTGTTGGCTTCCTTGTAGGTCATAATTTTTATTTTTTGATATTCATTGATAAATTGCAGTAGCACAGTAAGAAGTCAGTAAGAAGAAAAGTCACCATGTTTCTGCGCATAATTCTTTTTTTTTCAGTGGATTATCTCTTATGCAGTAAGATAAGTAAGTTATTTCTTCAAAAGGAAATAGAAATACAGCCTTATATTCCTGCTTGCTCTTTTCTTGTTTTTCTTTTTTCCGGTTTTCCAAAAAGTTTTGGATTTTATCTTACTGCTTATTGTGTATTGTATAATAGGCTGATTTTTAACAGTTTGAGTGATTATGTGATACTTTTGCAGTAATTACTGCACGGCTACCTATCCGTAATCGTCATTTGTATAGGATGCAGGAATAGGCTTTATTCTGTACCCATATACCGAATAATTCTGTTTGTTGATACGTTTCTGCACTCGTTTGAACCCGGCTTTGCGCAACGCTTCCCCCAGCCGTTTTTCAGATAGCTGCATGGCGCATATATCCCGTAAACGTGTCAGTATTTGTGCCGTTGTCATAAAGAACAAGGGTTCTTCCTCCTCTGTCGGCTTCTCAAAATATTGTGTCAGCATTTCAAACTCGACCGTCTGCACCTCAAATCCTGCATTTGCTAAATGCAATTCTCTAATCTCCATATCATTGAACCAGTAGCGCACGCCCTGACGGTACAGGTACATGATTTCGGAATAGACGTTATCCATGTGAATACTTTCTGCCGTGGGCTTGTCTATGTGCAGTACCTCGAACGGCAAAAAACGCCTGCTGCCTGTCGGGTCGGTCAGGAACTCGTTGCCGTTCACCGAAGCCATGAAGCTGGCGAGGTGGGGGTATTCCTCTATGTAAACATCATACGGTCTGCGGTATTTCACTGCCGGGGTGGTGATAAGGTTCTTCAAGGCGTTCTCGTTCTGCTTGTTGAGTTCCTTTAGCTGGTCGTCAATGTTGATGAACAGGTATTCGGCTATCAGTGTCAGGATGTCTTTGCCCTGCGGGTCTATCTTTCCGGTGAACAGGTAGTTCTTAAGCGGTGTCGGGCAAAGGTTGTCCAGCCACCACGATTTGAACTGTCCCTGCTTGTCCCCGGTTAGCACTAGACAGGTATGATTCTGACACCCCGTGTCGTTCATTGCGTTGGCTACCACACCGATAAGCCATTTCGTGAAATATTCCTCCCATTTGCCGGGATTGGCTACCTGTACCGTGTTCAGAAGCCTGCCGATATGCCCATGTTCGGCAGGATTGAGAAGCGGCAGGGCGTTAAAGTATTCCCGTATGGGATGTACCTTTCTTGCGAAGTCGCTTTCCAGTATGGTACGGATGTTCTCGGCAGAGGTGACAATACCAGCGGTTGCGTCCAGCCTGCGCCTGAACGAGTTCAGGACAAATTTCGTAACGGGCTGGTACAAGTCCGAAGAACCCGCAGCCCGGTATTCCGTCCGGCTCTTTACGGTGTTGAACCGGAAATCGTACAGGACGTTCAACAGGCTTTCGATGCGCTCGTTCTTCGACTGCCAGCCCTCGATATGCCGTGTTTCATCACCTCTTTTCTTTTTCATCGAGAAGTCTGTTAGAAGCCGGGACATACTGCTGCTGCATCCACTTTTTGAGTTCCTCCATGTCGAAACGCAGGGTACGCCCACGCTTGACGCAGGGTATCAGTCCCTTGCTGGCTAAATGATACAGGTAATTGACCGAATACCCGGTTATGCCGCTGGCAACGGATATTTTGACTAACACAGGCTCTTTTCCGTCCTGCCGTTCTTCGGGCTGTGCGCCCATGACCGGGGCAATCATCTTTTCGATGTTCTCCAGCCGTTTGAAAATTTCTTCGAAAGGATTATTCATAGGTGCTTGTTTTTTGAATTAGCACCACAAATAAAATAAGAAAAATCGGTAAAAAACAAAGCGTCAGCCGTTTGGAATCGCTTTGCTGCGCTCTGCACCAAATTAATGTCGGTAAATAGAAAACGGCTTTGTGTTCATTACCTTACTTATTTAGTAAGTGGGGGAAACCGGGGTTTCTGTTCTCTTATTGTTTCTTTCCTGCTCGTTTGGGTTGGTGGTGGACATTTTTGGACACGCAAGGTCATTTGCGGACAGAAAGAAACAACCTGTCATTCAGTCTTATATATTTGCACCAGTGAAGAAAAACGGAGTATTGATAATAATAAATATATCGGTTATGGAAATAGTGACGATTGAAAAGAGAACCTTTGAACTTTGGAAACAGAGGTTTGAAAATTTTGTGGGGCGTGTGGATGCGCTCTGTGTGCCTTTACGCAGGAAGCGTGACAAGTGGCTGGATAACTGCGAGACCTGCCGTTTGCTGAATGTTTCAGCCCGGACGATGCAGACCTACCGTGATACGGGGAAACTGCCTTATTCGCAGATTAACAATAAGATTTACTATAAGGCTTCGGACGTGGAAACATTTCTGCTTAGCCAAGTAAGGGACAATTCTAAAAAGTAGGCGTATGGATTTGATAACGAAAGATTCCGAAACCACGCTGGTACTGTTTTCCTCCCTTGACAGGGTGCTGGAACACGTGGAGTACGTGGTAATGAACTATCGCCCGGTATTGAACGGTGAACACTACTTGACAGGCGAGGAAGTGTGCGAGCGGCTTTGCATCAGCAAACGGACGTTGCAGGATTACAGGGACACGGGACTGCTGGGATATGTGCAGCTTCCGGGAAAAATCATCTACCGGGAAAGCGAGATTTTAGACCTGCTGGAAAGGTATTACAGAAAATGAAATCTTGAAAACGTGAAATCTTGTTTTCTGTATTTATTGATTTATTGTTTGATTAATTAAAAGCCAGCAATCATGGTTTCTTGAAAACTGTGTTGCTGGCTTCTTCATGTTTATGCGGATAGTCTTTTCAATATCTTGTTAATTTTGAATTTTTATGAATGCTTTCCCATTTTGATTCTCTATAATTTTCATTGCAGGTGTTGATGAAAATGTATGAGTTGTAGCATGAAACACAGACAGAACTAAATCTTGTAATTGAGAGTCTTTTTCAAGATATTCTATTTTTAACCCTTTTGATTCTGCTTTTTCACGGGATATATGGCGACCATGACTTTTAAAGTTATCGTGATTAGCCAAAAAAGATGCTATATTCTCTATAATAGGAGCTTTGACATCTGGAGCTTCTGTTTTGAACATGAATCTATTAAGCCAATCTCTAATTAAGTTTTCAGACATTTTGATATAATTTTCACATTGTGTAATGACAGAAGGACCATATTGATTAAGTAATATAGCCCATGCTTGTTTATTGGGTTCGTTTACTTCTTGTAATGCTTTATAGAATTGGTCAATTATTGCTTTTGCAGGATTACTTGTGGGACCGTTAGGACTATTAATAATCAACTGTGGGTCTACGGGACCTATATTAGAATGTTTTCCCATGACAATACTAGCTCCTGAACATGCAATCATTGTGGCAGCAGACATTGCTATTTGGGGAATAATAACTCTTACTTCAGGAAATTGAGCATGCAAATATTCGACAATACCTTCTGCTGCTTCGGGAGAACCTCCCGGACTGTGTATAATTAAATCTACAGGCTTTTTTTCAAGTCCGTATGAAACTTCCATCATTCCTTGCACATCTTCCTCTGTTACCGAAAGTAATTCGGGAGCTCCACCTTTTTGGGTAAAAGCAGTTGCGTACAAAATAATATTTCTGTTTGTATATTTAGATAGTTCAGAAAGGTATTTGCGTCGAATAAAATCAAAAGGAGCAGAATTCCCTTGGGCACTTTCGACTTTTAATTCTGTTAATATTTCACTCCATGTTGGCATAATTGATTCGGTTTAGATTTAATGTTATATTCAATTGAAGAATTTGCAGAAACAGTGTCACTGACGGTTTTATAACGAGTTCCACTAGTTATTTCCCATTTTTGTTTTTCTTGCTCTTGCAATATTTGATATATCGCAGGATTATTTACTTTTAAGTTTTCTATGATTCTGTTCATGGCTGTTATAACGATTACTTTAAATGCAAATATAGGCCTTTTTCCTTTTAAAAGTTTACAATTCAGCATTAAAGTTGCTGAAAAATGATATTTTTCTCTCTACGTATTGCATATCCCTTAGTATCGTTTGGTCTAATACCTTTGCGTAGTGCTGCGTCATTCGGGTGGATGAATGCCCCAGCATTTTAGCCACGTTCGGCAGTGACACGTTGTTAGCCAGCGCAATAACCGAAGCGAAACTGTGCCGGGCTGTGTGCGTGGTCAGGTTCTTTTTAATACCGCAAAGGTCGGCAATCTCTTTCAGGTAGCTGTTCATCTTCTGATTGCAGGGAACGGGCAACAAAGTTCCTTTATCCATGCAGTAGGGGTTATCCTTATACTTTTCAAGTATCTGTTTGGGAATGCTCAAAAGCGGGATGTTACAGAGGTTGTTTGTCTTTTCACGGGGTTTCACTATCCACAGGTTGCCGTTGCTGTCCTCTGAAACGTGTTCGGGGCGTAAGTTATACACGTCTATGAATGCCAGCCCGGTATATACGCAGAAGATAAAAACATCCCGTACCAGTTCCAGCCGTTCAATCCTGAACTCTTTCTGCCATATCCGGTTTATCTCGGCTTGGCTTAGGAACTGTTTGTTTACCTCCACCTCGTGAAACTTGATTCCTGCAAACGGGTTCTTTGTCAGCCACTCGTTGGCAATGGCAAGGTTTATCACTTTCTTAAAACATTTCATGTACCGGATAACGGTATTCTGTGCGCAATGCTTCTCCGTCTTTAGGTATAAATCGAATTTGCGTACCAGTTCCCCGTTTACCTCACGCAGTAACATATCATCTACCTTGTAATCCCGTTTAACCAGTTCCATGAGGTATTTAAGGCAATTGTCGTAACGTCTTACGGTGATGTCGGCATAGTCTGTCCCGATTAGCTTCCGGCAGTTGTCATTATGTTCCTTGAATACATTATACAATGTCTTGAAAGTTTCGTCCTTTCCCTGATAGCGGTTCACTATGGCACGTGCGGAGATAATCTTTCCCTCCAGTTCCAAGTCTTGGTAAATCTGATAGAATTTCACACGCAGGGCGTCAATGTAATGGTTAAGTTCTACGGAGTTTCGGTCTTTGCCTGTCGATTTCTCTTTTTCCTGCGACCAAAGTGGGACTTTTACACTCCGCTTTAGTTGAAGTTCCACGTATAGGCGGTCATAAGTGACACGCACACGCACGGGTGCTTCCCCGTTTTTTAACAGTTTGCTACGCTTGATGAAGAACAACACGCTGAATCTTTTTCTTTCCATACGGCTCAATTTTTAATGATACAAAGTTAGGAAATCGAACCGAGAACCCTGTTATGTAAAATAGTGCAACGTGCTGTAAAAGAATGAAGTAAATACCTCGCAGTGGAACATTTCGGGCTTTTAAAAACAGTCCCTTGAATAAGGACGTATGGTTTGCTTCAATCTCACTAATTTTGCCTATTCTTGGAAAAGAAAAATCCCTGAACTTCTTTGAAATTCAGGGATTTACATCGTTTTGCCTTCTTAAAAAGTGGTGCCACCAGGAATCGAACCGGGGACACAAGGATTTTCAGTCCTTTGCTCTACCAACTGAGCTATGGCACCTTTCTTGTTTGCGGGTGCAAAGATAGGTATATTTTTCAATACTGCAATAACTTCAAGAAAAAAATGCAGGTTTTTTACATTTCTGACTATTTTGTTTTAGGGTACTGCAAATAAATATCCTGCAAAATAAAAAAGGATTGAGATATTTTATATTTTTACGCTCAAATAAGACAAGATTATAATAAACAGACATTGCAAACATAACATGCTAATACCTTATATTACTGCCGGATTATTTTTAGTTTATAGTATCTTTATTACAGTCAAATATCAGCAAGGACAGAAAAAAGCCTGTCGGAGAGAGAAAGAAAACAGTAGAGAACGGCAGAAAGAAGATTTGATTTTCCGGAATGTGAACACTTATCTTTTACTGATAGGTAAGGATTTTGTTGTACAGAAGACAAACTATTACTCACTGAATGGTATCGAAGAAGATAAAAGTATAAAGCGGGTGGGAGATTTGCTTCACTGTAAGAATGCAGTAGAATCGGGAGAATGTGGCACCCATGCATGTTGTAAGGTTTGTGGAGTGCGGGTTGCCATTGGCAGAGCTTTTTATAAAAGGGAGAATTTTGATCGCTTTGAGGCATCTATGCAGATAGTGAGTCAGAACAATAAACAGATTACTCCATGTGACGTACATGCATCAGGAAATTATTTGAATATAAATGATGAAGAACTGATGTTATTGACTGTTTATGACATCAGTGAACTTAGGAATACACAGCGGTTGTTACAACTCGAACAGGAGAATTCGCGTTCATGTGATAAGTTAAAGAATGCATTTATTGCCAACATGAGCCATGAGATCCGTACGCCGATGAATGCTATTGTAGGTTTTTCCAGTTTGCTGGCTACGGCATCAAGTGAGGAAGAAAAGAATATGTATACTGATATCATTAATCAGAATAGTGACCGTTTGTTGCAGTTGATTTCCGATATTCTTGATCTTTCTCAGATTGAAGCCGGGAGTTTTGATTTTCATTATTCGAAATTTAATGCCAATGATCTGTTAAGAGAATTATATGCTTTATTTAATATCCGGCTGGTAGAGAAGCCCGAAGTGACATTGGTGTGTGAGGCTGATCTGACAGAACTGACCATATATTCAGAGCGGCAGCGTATTATGCAGGTATTTATGAATCTGTTGACGAATGCAATGAAGTTTACCCAGAATGGAGAGATTTGTTTTGGTTGTCGGGTGAGGGATGGAAAAGAACTGTATTGCTACGTACGGGATTCCGGAATTGGAATATCTTCTGAAGAACAGAGTAAGATATTCAGCCGTTTTACCAAACTGGATCGGGAGGTCCCGGGAACCGGATTGGGATTGACGCTTTCACAAACTGTAGTAGAGAAATTAGGAGGTAAAATAGGAGTCCGGTCACAACAGGGTGAAGGATCTACTTTCTGGTTTGTTTTGCCACTAACTTCAGAATCTTGAATCTGATAACGCTTGCTTCTCCTCCACTTTCTGAGGATACAGGCGTTAGGCTAAGTTTTTCGTATAACAGAAGATAGATTTTCTGCCTATATATAAGGAAATGAGGGATATACCGGAAAATAAATCCCGGTATATCCCTCATTTTTGTATAAATAATCTTTTTAAGTTTTGGGAGTACTATTGTCATTTGCAACAGTACCGGATGTCGGTGTTACTGTACCGGATGCCGGAGCAGGTTTAGCTGTTGCGGTAGTTGCAGTGGCGGCGGTTGTTGCCGTAGCTGTTGCTACTTCCGGTTTAGCCTGTTCTTCCCAGTGGAAAGGTTCGAAGCTGGTATTCGGGTCAACCCATGACGGTTTCTTTGAAGCGTAGATAATGAACGGAGCTATAACTACGATGATTGCACCTACAATAAGAACGGTGAACCATACGGTATTGCTACCTGTAGAGATCTGGCTGGGTGGGATAAAGCTCAATATAAATGCAAGCAATGAGCCACAGAAACCGAGGCCGCCCACAAACCACATCAAGCCATTTCCTTTCTTACCGATACGGAACGGACGGTTGGCTTTCTTCATATTGTAACGCAGATAGATAGCGCCAGAGAACATAAGCAAATACATGACCAGATAGAGTATCACTGTCAGCTGAGATAGAATTTGATAGAAGCTTTGTACAGAAGGCATAACAACGAAGAGAAGACTCAGTACTGTAACAGCGATACCTTGTACGAACAGGATGTTTTTCTGTACACCCATCTTATTGGTTTTCTGGAAGAAAGGAGGCATATAGCCAGCCTTACCTACGGCAAAGATACCTTTTGACGGACCGGCAACCCAAGTCAGTACACCTGCAAGTACACCGAATGCCAATGCAATAGCGATGATCGGTGACAACCAGGAAGCATGGATATATCTGAAGTAATTATCGAAACCTACCAGCAAGCTTTGTGTCAGGCTGATATCTTTGGCCGGGATGATAACACCCAGTGCAAAAGTACCTAATACGAAAATCAGTACTGTAATCAATGCACCGATAAATACGGCTTTCGGATAATTTTTAGAAGGGTTTTCCACATCTTTTACGTGGATACCGCCCATTTCCATACCGGCATAAAAGAGGAAGATACTTGCTGCGAGCACTACGTTATCAAATTTAGTAAAGTCGGGGAAGAAACTACTATGGAAATCGAGGTTGGATACTCCTCCGGTTGCCAGATAAACAATACCTAAAATAATCAATAGGGCTGCCGGGATGATGGTTCCAACCATACCGCCGACTTTGGCGACTTTTCCTACCCATCCCATACCTTTGAGAGAGATGAAAGTAGCAAGCCAGTAGATGATAAGCACAACGGCCAGTGTGTAATACTTGTTGCTTGCCAGTGACATGTCGTGGGTATCGTTCATTCCGATAAAAGCGATGGAAACGGCACCGAATGTCAAAACGGTAGGATACCAGATTGTACTTTCAATCCATTGTACCCAAATGGCCAGGAAACCGAATTTCTTGCCGTAGGCCTCGCCTACCCACCGGAATACACCACCTTGTTTGTCCTGAAACATAGCAGCCAGTTCGGCTGCAACGAGTGAAGTCGGGATCAAGAAAACAATGGCTGCGAAAAGATAGTAAAAGGCCGAGCTCATACCATATACGGCCTCGGCAGGAAGTCCACGCAGGGAGACGACTGCCGTTACATTCATAATAGCCAGGGTAAATACCCCCAGTTTTGCTACTTGTTTAATATTTGCCATAAGTTAAGGTTTTATAAGTGAAAAATATTTTTAAGTCTGTTTTATAACAACATTCGGGGAGAGATGTTTTCGGGGGAGACTGTCAAACTTGGTTAATTAACATACACCGGCCGGTAAACAAAGCTTGTACTTGTGTTGTTCCCTATACTTGTATAATAAAGATGTATAATCACCTAAATAAATAGCATTTATATGAAAACTGCTCTTTCCGATTTTGCGCTGCGAAGAAGGGGAATATATGGTATTTTGCATGTCATCATACTGTTATTATCTCTTTTTCTGGTCATCAGTATCTCTGTGGATACATTCAAGGGTATCCCTTTTTATACCCAATCACTGTATATGAAGGTACAGTTGTGGATATGTATTTTGTTTCTGTTCGATTTCATCCTCGAACTCTTTCTCGCCAAAGATAAATTGCGCTATTTTAGTACCCATTTCCTCTTTTTACTGGTAGCTATTCCTTATCAGAATATCATCGCCTATATGGGATGGACCTTCTCGCCTGAGATTACTTATATGCTTCGTTTTATTCCTTTGGTACGTGGCGGATATGCAATGGCAATTGTGGTGGGATGGCTGACTTACAATAAAGCCTCCAGCCTTTTTGTCTCCTATCTGACGATGTTGCTGGCTACGGTTTATTTTGCCAGCCTGGCTTTTTTTGTGATGGAGCATAAAGTAAACCCATTGGTAACGGGTTATGGTGATGCACTCTGGTGGGCATTTATGGATGTAACTACTGTTGGTTCCAATATTATAGCGGTAACGGCTACCGGACGGGTACTCTCCGTTTTACTGGCGGCATTGGGCATGATGATGTTTCCTATATTCACTGTATATGTCACCAGCCTCATTCAGAAAAAAAATAAGGAAAAGGATGAGTATTATCAACAGATAGAAGAGAATGGAAAGGTAGTAGCTGCACCGGAACCCGTTGAATCTGATAATACAGCTAAATCCTGAAGATTATTTCCCTCAAAGAAAAGGGGCTACTACCTATACAGGCAGTAACCCCTACAAAAAAGGACAGAACTTTTATTCAACTACAGTAACTTGCTCGCCGTTGAACACATTCAACCCCAGCTTATTCATTATATATTTGATAGCTAATTGTGCCTTTACAGAGTTGCCCGAACCATCAAGAGGGGGAGCAAATGCGGAAATACCCATGACGCCTGGGAATACACCCATGACGCCACCACCTACACCGGTCTTTGCAGGAATACCGGAAGTATACATCCAGTCGCCCGTATGTTCGTAGAAACCTACGGAAGCAATCATAGAGGTAATCTTCGGAGTCAGACTGGCATCGAGTACTTGTTTTTTAGTCACAGGATTCACACCGCTGTTGGCCACAGTAGCGGCTGCGACAGACAGCATTTCTGCTGTAACTCCCAGTGAACACTGGCGTGTATACAGGTCGAGTGACATTTCGGGATCATCATAGATGCGATTGTAATTCTTCAATAACCATGCAATAGAGCGGTTATTGAAATTCGTTGCAGATTCGGACTTGTATAACTCGTCAATTAATTGAGGAGCCGAACCACAAAGGTCCGTTATATTCTCCACAATCGCATTCCATTTCTGAGTAGTATCACCTATCGGTTGTACCATGGAGCAGGCGGAGATTGCTCCGGCGTTTACCAATGGGGTAGAAGGATGATCGTTTTCCAGAAGGATGGCGATGATAGAGTTGAATGGTAGTCCGGTTGCATCAGCGCCAATCATGTCCAACACTTTCTGAGCTCCATATTGACGAAGAATCAGAATGGCAGTGTGAACTTTGGATACTGATTCGATACCGAAACGGTAATTGTAATCACCGACGGTAATCTTTTGGCCATTCAGCAGGCAGATGCTAATACCGAACAGGTTCTTGTCGATATTGGCCAGATAAGGTATATAATCGGCATTCTTTCCGTCTGTATTTCCTTTCACCTGCTCGTAGGCTTGCTGTACCACTTCTTTTATTTGGGATATAGAAATCTTATTCATATAATAAAAAGCTTTATGATTTACGATTAGACAATTTGAAGAATTTACGATTAGACGATGTAATAATTGACGATTAGACGATTGACAATGTACGATTGAAGAATCTCCGGAAATCACAATGAGAGTAATTTCAATTGTCTAATCGTAAATTATTCAAATCGTCTAATCGTAAATGTCTTTATTTTCCTTGTGGTTTACCGGTATGGTTGAATACCTTTGTTGCTACCGGCAGGTTCTTTTCCTGAGCAATACGGGTAGTAGTAGGATATTCCAGTTTTTCCAGTTCGGTAATTGCATTTTTGATATCGCCCAACAACATATCGGCCATGTCTCGGCTGAATCCCTGACGGACAACGATACGCATAACGACGTAATTCTCTAACTTAGTAGGCAATGTGTATGCCGGAACCATCCAGCCGCTCTGAGCCAGCTTGTCCTGCAAATCATACAGTGTCCACTTTGCATCCTTTGCGTATTCCGGTTTCATGTACCAGATGAACAGTGGGTTCACTACATCTTCTGAGTAGTTCACGAAAGGCATCATCTTGGCTATTTCGCTATGGAGGTATTTCGCAATGGTCAGCGAGTTGTATTGTACTTCTTTGTATCCCTGGAATCCCAGACGGATAAACTGATAGTACTGTCCTAAAATCTGAGCAGCAGGACGGGAGAAGTTCAAACCTACCTGTGTGATGTTTGCACCTAAGTAGTTTACACTGAAAGACATTTCTTCGGGGAGATATTCTTTGCCTTTCCAGCAAACCCAACCAAGCCCCGGATAAACCAGACCGAATTTATGACCGGAAGTACTGATAGAAAGTACCCATTTCAAACGGAAGTCCCATTTTACTTCAGGATACAGGAATGGAAGGATAAAACCACCACTGGCGGCATCTACGTGGATAGGAATGTCATATCCGGTCTTGGCATTGTAAGCATCGAGTGCTTTGTCAAGAGCTTCTACGTCGTCATTCAGTCCTGTCCATGTAACGCCTTGGATAGGGACAATACAGATGGTGTTCTCGTCGCACATTTTCAGTGCTTCTTCCGGATCGAGAGTTGTTTTTTCCAGTGTCAAAGGTACTTCACGCATTTCAATCTGCCACAGCTGAGCGAATTTTTCCCATACTACCTGGAATCCGGTTGAGATAACGAAGTTTGGTTTGTCTACCGGTTTACCTTGTGCCTGACGTTTTTTACGCCAGCGCAACCATGCGGCAACGCCACCAAGCATACAAGCTTCGGAAGAACCGATAGCTAACGCACCTGTTTTCCAGTCCTCTTTTTCAGGAGTATTCCACAAGTTAGCCATGATGTTGATACATTTTCCGTTCATGACAGCGATACGCGGATATTCTGTTTCGTCAATATAGTTGATGTTGATTGCTTCGTTCATCAGCTTAGTGGCATACTCATCCATATAAGTGGTGACGAAAGTAGCCAGGTTCAACCGGGGCTGAGTCTGTGCAAATGTCTCATCTTTCACCATCTGATAGGCAATCTCAGGAGTTGTAGGGCCGTCGGGAATTTTCTCTACGGGAGAGGGTTGCAACATTCTGTTTGAACCAAATACATCGGTCTTGGCATCACCTTTTCTGAAATTTAAATCTTCCATTTTGCTATTATTTTTTAGTTAGGTTTAGGCGATGGGGAGTTTCCCCGTCGAATTTTCCACAACAACAGCATGGGATTTTTAAAGTTTAGCCATTTTACATTATTTTGCGTTTATTGTGCTTCGTGCTTCCCGCACGGGGAGGTTTCGGCAGGCGATGCTCTAACTGTATAAAGAATGAATAATGAGGTAGATTCACCACAGAGGACACTGAGAACACGGAGTTTTAAATCTCTGATGAAACACAGATTAACGTCAATTATCGCAGATTAAAATCCGGTTATTCTTTCTCTTATTTTTGTTTTCCTTTGTAGCAATCTGCGTTTCAATTAACCATCGCCTGCCGAAACCTCCCCGTGTGGGAAGCACCGCTTGGCGAATCTTCCCGTGCGGGAAGCACTGAACTTTCTGGGGGGATGCGTTGTTGTTGTCAAATCTAAACCCCAAATATTAAAGAGAATATGAGAATACAAACAGGACGGGGCACCATTCCCCTTATCACCCTTATCGGCATTTGGTCTATATCTGCTCTGAATGCTTTACCAGGCTTGGCCGTTAGCCCGATCCTTGGAAAATTGTCTGTCATCTTTCCTCATTCCACGGAACTTGATATTCAGATGCTTTCATCTTTGCCTTCTCTGCTGATCATTCCTTTTATTATTCTGGCGGGAAAACTGACAGAACGAGTAAATTTTATTCGTTTGCTACAAGTGGGGCTTGCTATTTTTGCCCTGAGTGGTATTCTTTACCTGCTTGCCAGTGAGATGTGGCAACTTATTGCCATCAGTGCCATGCTTGGGGTAGGTTCGGGAATGATTATCCCCCTTAGCACCGGACTTATTTCTAAATATTTCACAGGTCCTTATCGGGTGAAGCAGTTCGGATTTAGTTCTGCTATTACGAATTTTACGTTAGTGATAGCTACAGCTGTCACCGGTTATCTGGCAGAGGTGAACTGGCATTTGCCATTCGTGGTTTACCTGCTTCCATTGGCTTCGTTGGTGCTGTCCGTTTATCTCAAGCGTAGTATGATTAGTGAGGAAGGGACTGCTTCAATAACTAATATGGAAGAGAAAGAGGCTGATACGCCGGTTGATCCCGAAGTAGCAAAATATAAGCGGGGTATAAATGTGAAATATCTTTTGCAGGTGATGCTGTTTTATGGGCTTGTTACTTATTTGGTGCTTATTGTTACTTTTAATCTTCCTTTCCTGATGGAAGAATATCATTTTTCAAGTGGTAATTCCGGTATTATGATTTCGCTGTTCTTTTTGGCTATTATGGCTCCGGGTTTCTTTTTGAATCAGATAGTGGGACTTTTTCGTGAGAAGACGAAGTTTTACAGTTTATTGTGCATCGCCGTTGGATTGGCACTTATCTGGTTGTCGCCCAAAGAGTGGGTGATAGCTCCGGGATGTATTCTTGTAGGGTTAGGATATGGGGTGATACAACCTGTTATATATGATAAAACCACTCATACTGCTATTCCGAAGAAAGCAACGCTGGCACTGGCTTTTGTGATGATGATGAATTATCTGGCAATTTTGCTTTGTCCGTTTATTATAGATTTCTTTCAGTCAACAGTATTCCATATTAAATCTCAGCAGTTTGCGTTTGTATTTAATCTTGTTATAACGATTGTAGCACTAATATGGGCCTATCGTAAGCGGAATACGTTCCTGTTTGATGATGGTTTGAAATAGCTAAAACCGTATGGTATTTCACCACAGAGTACACAGAGGGCACAGAGTTTTAAATCTTTATTGAAACGCAGGTGAACGCAAATTCCCGCAAAGGGAAATAACGATAAAATAAAGAACTACAGTTTTTTTAATCTGCGTTCATCCGCGTCTCATCAGAGAAAATAATATCTCTGTGTCCTCCGCGTCCTTTGTGGTGAACTGATTCGTAACGAAGATTATGGGCATATCTTTTCGGTAGCGAGACTGCCCCTAAACGGTATCTTTACCTTTGCCCGGTGTTGTACTTTGTTTTTCTCAGAAAGGAGCGTTCCTTTTCCCGGTGTACGGTCTTGTTCCACATGCACATGTCGTGCTGTCCCACATGCACATGTCGTACTGTCCCACATGCACATGTCGTACTGCTTTACATGTACATCTAAAACAACGTTACATACCGAGGCTTCCTACGTTACTCTACGAGATAGAGCTTTATCGATACCGGAGAAAGAGATAGATAGTAATGCCAAGCAACATTTAACGTAAAACGATATAATAACTAACATCGCTTGCCGAGCCTCCCTGTGCGGGAAGCACAAGCACCTAAAACAATAAGTATGAAGAATAAGAAACTGGAAGCCAATCTGTACATGGCTATATCAAAAGTATTCAGTGGGTTAAATATGAATGCCCTTAAATATCTACTTCCTTTGTGGATGAGCCCGCTTACCGGAGCAACAATCCGCTGTACCTTTGCTGCGGTCGCTTTCTGGATTATAGGCTGGTTTGCTCCACCCGAAGAAAAGACCTCCCGTAAGGATAAATGGTTATTATTCTTATTGGGAGCATTAGGGCTCTATGGCTTTATGTTTCTTTATCTGATTGGTCTTAGTAAAACGACTCCTGTGTCAAGTTCCATTTTCACGAGTCTTCAGCCTATCTGGGTGTTTCTCATTATGATTTTCTTTTATCATGAGAAGGCAACCGGGTCGAAAATAGTAGGCATATCCATAGCTCTTGTCGGTGCATTGGTTTGTATCCTCACACAACGGAGTGATGATCTTGCTTCGGATGCTTTTATCGGTAATATGTTGTGTCTGTTCAGTTCTGTGGTTTATGCCATTTATCTGGTGATGAGTAAGCGCATTCTTTCTGCTGTGGGTCCTATTACAATGTTGAAGTATACTTTTAGCGGTTCGGCAGTATCCGGGCTTATTGTATCAATGATTACAGGGTTCGATGCTCCTGTATTTTCGTTACCTTTCCATTGGTTACCGTTTGCCGTATTGATGTTTGTACTAATATTCCCTACCACAATCAGTTACATGCTGTTACCTATCGGTTTGAAATATCTGAAAACAACGGTGGTTGCCATTTATGGTTATTTGATATTGATTGTGGCTACTGTTGCTTCTTTGATTCTGGGACAAGATCGTTTTAGCTGGACTCAGACCTTTGCGATTCTCTTTATCTGTGTTGGAGTTTATCTGGTAGAGGTGGCTGAAAGTAAAGATAAAAGTACCCCTATGGCTACGCCGGCACATAAGTAGTAACAGGGGGATAATCAGTATAGGCGTAGTCTGCATGCAGCAGATATATGACCTGCATGCAGACTACGCCTTTATTGTATGGGATCATGTCTTTATTATATAGAGACATTGCCTCTGCCACGTAGAGGCAATGTTCTTAGATACTTGCTTTGAAAGACTTATCGTTTCCAGCTTCCTTTTTTCAAATAATTCAAAGCCAATCCTAATAGTAATAGTACATACAATTGTTCCGCCGTCCAGTAAATTACTAATGGTAACTCACAGGAAGCTAATCCATACAGATATCCGAGATAAATGGTAATTGTTATCATTTGGAAAACAAAGGCCGTTTTTGTCTTTCCGGTTCCAATGATTGCATTGCAAAATGTATAGGCTGGCGTAGCAAGAAAATAGGTAGATAGCATCAGCAGGAATGGTGGGATGGCTGTTTCAACTACCTCTTTACTGTTTGTATAAATCCCTAAAATCTGATTGTACATCAGTATTGCTACCAGTATAAACGGAGTTCCTACCGCATAACTCAGTTTTACCGTTTTCCAGCATACCGCCATTACACTTTCCGTTTGTCCTGCTCCGATCAGATTGCTGACCAGTGAGATCCCGGTTGTGGCGAATGAGTTGACAATAACGAACAGGATTACTGAGACACTTCTTACTATATTTCCTGCTGCGAGTTGCCTCTCTCCTAAATGCTCGATGGCTATGAAAAACAGAAACCACGGAGCAATACAGAAGAACGACCGGATCATTGTCCAGCTTGAAAGCTGAAACAACTGTCTGAGTAACGGGAAATTGAACGAACATCTCCAGCCATATTTCTTTTTATCCACCTTAAAGTGTGTATATACCACCAGATAGATCAGTGTTACCGCTTCTGCTACCGATGAGGCTATAGCAGCTCCTGCTATTCCAAGACGCGGGAATCCACCTATGCCGAAGATGAGCAGATAGTTGAGCAGTGTATTCGTTGATACTAACAGAATGGAGTTAATCGTTAACACTCTTGTTTTTGTAATCCCTACATAGAATGCCCTGTATGCTAATATGGGAAATACGGATAAAAAACTATAATCCCGCCAGCTAATGTATTGGATAACGGTCAGATAAATCTGATCTGATGAAATCACTGTTCGTAGCAGTACCGGGGAAAAGAGTTTGGAGAATGTGAATGTCAGTATCGACAGCGTGGTCAGAAAGAACATTCCCTGCCGGAATGTTTCCCCTGTTTTTTGGAGATTCCCTTCTCCGTTTCTTCGTGCAATCATCACTTGCAGTCCCAGGCTGAAGCCGAAGCCGAGCATATAGATTGCGATGTAATACATTCCTGCCAGTGCCGAGGCACCCAATTCGACTTCGCCCACATGGCCCAGGAAAATAGTGTCGGTAAGATTGATGAGTTGTTCCATCAGTAAGCTCATCATCACAGGAAAGTTGATGAGCCAAATTTGTTTATAAGTAAAATTCATGATTTAATTGCAAATAACACGTTAGGAGGATGACTGAAAAGTCATCCCCACGGAATGAATAAAATAACTCTCTATTATTTCATCCGAAGCGTAGCTATCTGCAAATTTGCCATTTCATGAGTTAAACAAACTGATATTTCTTAAATGGATGATATGGCAAAGATAGTAAAAAACTTATTTTCCGGCATACAATCCGATGCGATTTCCTTCACAATCGGCAAAAACGGCGAACCAACCTCGTCCTTCGGCCTCGATCTTTGTCTTTGGGATGATTATTTTCCCACCGTTACGTGTGATTGCTGTTGTCATAAGCTCTATATTTTCACAATTGAAGTGAATCAGAACCCCGTGTTCCGAGGGATTGAATCCTTCTGCATAAGAGATCGCTCCCACACTCTGCTCTTCACCTTCTTCAACAAAGAATGCCATCTTTTCTGTTTCACACTCTGCTACCGGCATCTTGATGCCAAAGATTGTCTCGTAGAACTTTACCGCCCGGTTGAAGTCGCTTGCCGGAATCTCAAAAAATGAAATCAACTTACTCATAGTTTTCTGTTTTTTAATGATTAATTAATTTGCTTTGCAAAGACACTGCAAAAGTAGGAACGGCAGTCGGCGTATGATAGGAAAAAAAGGACATTCTATCTTTTAGAGTGTGGAGAAGTAATCGGAGTAAGGTGCACAAAGTGCCAGATACTCTCCCGGCGTATAGCCGGAAAAAGCTTTAAATTCTTTAATAAGATGGGATTGGTCATAATATCCGCATTCATAGGCCAGTTGGGCAAAATTGATGTCCGGCTGTGTTTGCAATGTGTACAAAGCCCGTTGTAAACGGACAATACGGATAAACTCTTTAGGTGTAGTGCCTACATATTCATGGAAGACTCTGTTAAACTGCTTATCGCTGAGACAGGCTGTTTGGGCCAGCCTGTGAATGGCAGGTTGGGCACACTGGTTTATTTCTTGTATGGTAGCCTCTATTCTCTTTATGTTATATTCAGCGGAAGAATAGAAGTGTTGGAGCAGAAAGTGCTCTATTTGTTCTATACATTGGGTATCATCCGGTGTCTCTGCGACTCGTTTAGCCAGGTCTGCCAATGCGATGTCTCCGATATCTTCTATTGAAACATTCATCCCATATGTTTCTCTGACAGGTAACCGGAAAAAGAGTTTCGGTGCATAAGGCTGAAATACAACAGTGATCATATCAATATTTCCGGTAGAGGCCACATCGACGTAAGTATTAGATTGTCCGCAGATGAAAGCCTGTGGCTGTAGTTGTCGGGTGGTAGGCGAAAACAATTGTTTACCCCGATGGAAAGTTAAATGAACGCACCCGACAGGAATAGTTCGTTCCGTGACGGGTGCGGAGATATCAATCCGTAATATCCAGTAATACTTGATAAACGGAGTTAGTGCGGCACAAGGCTTAATAAGGCTGAATGTTTCCATACTGTGAACAAAGATATTTTATAAATGCAGAACGTGCAAAAATACTTCTTTGCTTTTTCTTCTGATTGTAAAAAAGAGACATTCAATCCTTTTGAGAAAATAAGCCTACTTGATATTAGGGTTCAGGCTGTGCCAATCTTTTATTGCCGGGATAATCCCCATTTCAATGACCTCATCACGAAGTTTGCACAGATGTTTATAACTGTTTTCCAGTTCTTGCTGTTCGGTAGGGGTACCCTGTACTTCTTTATAGCTAACGCCATCTTTCGTGATAGACGTTTCCATTGCCATCATGATGTGGTTGAATTTTCCGTCGGATACATACGTTCCGGCTGGCCAACGGAAAGGTTGTCCTCCCATAGCTGCGGCGATCATTTCAATAGAAAGATAGGCCGGACTTTGGAACGAAGAACGTCCGCGCAGGTCGATGATGTGCTTACCACCCTGAATAACGCGTTGCTTGATAGCTTCCCATTCTGTTTGGGGCAGGTGGGTGGTACCAATCCAGTTGGTCAATGTATCACCATCTACGGTAGTAGTGGATGCAAATACTGCCATTTGTTCGCCATGACCACCGTATGTACGGCAGTTCTGTATTTTGGAAGCGGGTATTTTGAAGAACTTTACCAATTCGTTTTGCAGACGGGTGCTATCCAATGCTGCAAGTGTAGATACCTGTGAGGGTTTCAGACCGGAATAAAGCAACGTGATCAATCCTGTAATATCTGCCGGATTGAACACTACTACCACATGTTTCACATTAGGGCAGTATTGGCGGATATCTTTACCAAATTGGGCGGCAATCTCTGCATTTCCCTTTAAAAGATCTTCACGTGTCATACCAGTTTTACGGGCAGCACCACCGGATGAAACGATATAAGCTGCTCCCGTCAGTGCCTCCTTGATATCAGAAGTATAGGTGAGGTTGACATTTTCAAATCCACAGTGATATAACTCTTCGGCCACACCTTCCAGTGCGGGTGCATACGGGTCATACAGGCAGATGTTAGGAGTAAGTTTCATCATCATGGCAGTCTGAGCCATATTTGAGCCAATCATTCCGGCGGCTCCTACAATCGTTAATTTCTCGTTGGTTAAGAATTCCATAATCTCATATTTTTTATAAATGAATAGGCGGTTTTTATGTTGACGCTACAAAGATAACGACTTAATCGCCAGAATGTTCATTGAAAAAAGTTCTGGCTGATAATGAAAAGTTATAGGGTAACCGTACTAATTTTGCTCAATATCGTTTAGAAATGAACTCACCACAGAGTAGCACAGAGTACTATTTATCTGATAAAACGCGGATTAACACAGGATAAACGCAGGTTTAAAGACTGTAGTTCTTTATCATACATTTGTTTCCCTTTGCGAAAATCTGCGATCATCTGCGTTTCAATAAAGATTTAAACTCTGTGGAACTCCGTGTTCTGTGGTGAAATACATTCAAAACCGTACAATAATGAGCAAAAATTTAGCGCGATTACCCTGGAAAAGTTATATCGGAGGGAAAGATGTCGGCTAAATGAACTATCTTTGCAGAAAATTGTAGTAGGGATTTAGTAGTGAGTGGTTAAGTAGCAGGTGGTAGATTGTGCTGTTAGCTATTATTGGTTACTAAATCATTTCAACTACTTGACTACTTACTACTAAATTCTAACTACTAAATATTATGCGCATTGAATTAGGAAAATTCAACCAGCTTGAGGTTGTAAAAGAGGTCGATTTCGGAATGTATCTTGACGGAGGCGAGGAAGGTGAAATTTTGCTGCCTACTCGTTATGTTCCCGAAAATTGTCAAATAGGAGATGTACTGAATGTATTTCTCTATCTCGATAATGAAGAAAGGCTGATTGCTACTACATTGACTCCACTGGTGCAGGTGGGGGAGTTTGCTTGTTTGGAAGTGGCATGGATTAATCAGTTTGGCGCATTCCTCAACTGGGGATTGATGAAAGACTTGTTTGTGCCTTTCAGTGAACAGAAGATGAAAATGCAGGTAGGCAATAAATACATTATCCATGCTCATCTCGATGATGAAAGTTATCGCATTGTGGCTTCTGCAAAGGTAGATCGTTATCTTTCCAAAGAGAAAGCAGCGTATCAGTCGGGAGAAGAAGTTAATATTCTTATCTGGCAAAAAACGGATCTTGGATTTAAGGCCATTATTGAGAATAAGTTTGGTGGTTTGCTTTATGACAGTGAAATATTTCAGCCTTTGAAAACAGGAATGGAACTGAAGGCTTATGTGAAACAGGTTCGCGAGGACGGGAAAATAGATCTGATACTTCAGAAACCAGGCTTCGAGAAAGTAGGTGATTTCTCACAAGCATTATTCCAATATATAAAGGATAAAGGAGGTCGGATTTCATTGACGGATAAAAGCCCTGCAGAGGACATCTACGAAGCCTTTGAAGTGAGTAAGAAAACTTTTAAAAAAGCTGTTGGCGATTTATATAAGAAACGTCTGATCGTTCTGGAGGAAGATGGAATCCGATTGGCATAATCCTAACCATGATAGGGGAATCCCTATACACGAATATAGATAATCATTAGGGTGGGGAGTTTCCTCACCCTATTTTTGTGGTATAAGAAAACACAAAAGTTGAATTACTTAAATGTATAGGGTATGAAAAAGATACATGTTTTATTGATGTTATTGCTTTTAGTGATAAGTGCAGGTTGCGGTTCTATGAACAAGATCATGAAGGTACAGGAAGGAATGAGCCGACAGGAGATCTCAAAGATTTTTGGCACACCGGATTACCGTCGTTTTGATAGAGGAATGGAAGAATGGGAGTATCACAGCCTGTCTGTTATTGGGGGAGAAACTAAAATTACCGTGATTACGTTTGATGAAGGAAGGGTATCAGGCATGAATACATTTGTCCGGGAAGTGTACACACATCCGGCGCCGGTACCACATATACATTAAAAGATATGTTTTCATGAGAAAAGTTTCACTTAAACCATACAGATTATGAAAAAGATACATACTTTTGGCATCTTGTTGATAATGATATTGCTTGGCAGCTGCATCTCTTCTCAAGCAGGCTTTACAAACGAACAGTTACTGAGTATTCGTAAAGGGATGACGCTGGAACAGGTAACAGATGTACTCGGTTCACCTTCTTACAGGACTTTTAATGACAAAGGGGAGGAGTGGGAGTTTCGGGTCTTCGTGTTTTCCGGTTGGTCTGTAGTTAAGGTATATTTTGTAGACGGGAAGGTGACGGAAATGAAATCCTACCTGGAGAAAGAGAGTGATTGCCATACCCGGATAGATAAAAATAAAATAGAAAAGATATGATACGTAAATTGATACTTGGTTTTTGTTTTCTGCTGGCAGTGGTTTCAGTAAAAGCTTTTTCTCTGAATGGTATTTCTATTGAAAGTCCTCGGGAACAAGTGGTTGTGTTTATTGATGGACGGCAGGTATGTAAACCTACATTCAGTTGCTTTGTTGCCAACCTGGACGGAGGCAGTTACCGTGTACAGGTGTATGCTGCCCGTCGCGGAGAACAGTTTAATAGAGAAAACTTATTGCTGGATGAACGTGTTTATTGTTCAAGCATGAGAGTGAAAGAGATTGTTATTGAAGGTACAAATCATCCGGGGCACAGGCCTGACCGACCTGGACATAGACCGGACGATTTTAATCCATGGGAACCGGTAATGAGCGATGATTCCTTTGAACAGTTTATAAATTCATTGAGAAATCAACCTTTTGAATCCGACCGCAATGCTTTATTCGACAATGCTTTAATGAGTTCTTATTTTACTACCGATCAGTGTATCCGCTTGTTGGAATTTTGCAGGTTTGATAGCGAAAGGAAACCATTTCTTATAAAGATATATCCGAAAATTGCTGATAAGGCAAACTTCTTCCGGGCACTGGACAAACTGACATTTAGTTCGGATAAGAAAGAAGTAAATGACTTTATAAAAAGATATCACCAAAATAATAATATAAAATAATATACCGATTATGAAACGATTGATTATACTATTATTTGCCATCGGGATAACTGCCATGAACAGTATGAGTATGGCGGCTATGAGTAATAGCAGGGTACGCAAAGAGACGCGCTTCCTGACTGATAAGATGGCGTATGAACTAAACCTGAATACGCAACAGTATAATGATGTTTATGAAATCAATTTTGATTTTATCTATTCCATTCGCTATTTGATGGACGATGTAATACGCGGATACGAATGGGCACTGGATGATTATTACAATTATCTGGATGTGCGTAATGACGATTTGCGTTGGGTGTTGAGTGACTCACAGTATCGAAGGTTTTTGGGGCGCGATTATTTTTATCGTCCGATATATGCTAATACAGGTGGGTGGAACTTCCGTGTGTATATCACATATACGAACCATAACCACTTCTACTTCCCGAAACCACCTCATTATCGTAGTTATTCCGGAGGACATTACCGGACACATTTTCATAATGTAAGTTATTATCGTGGGCGCTATAACCATAGTTATTATCGTGGAAACTATAGTGTGAGAAATGGTCGGGTGTACCATACTAATCGTCGTTCGGACTTCGGATCGGTGAATATTCGTCCGAATACAAGTACAAGGCCTTCTTCCAGACCCGGAACCCGTCCAAGTACTGGCACAACTACCCGTCCGAGCACTGGTACGACTACCCGTCCGAGCACCGGTACAACTACCCGTCCAAGTACTGGTACAACTCGTCCAAGTACTACTCCGGGGACGTCAACCCGTCCGGGAAATTCTGAAACGAAGCCAAGTTCTACCTCTCGGCCTACTACGCGGCCAAGTAGTAGTTCTTCATCTTCAAATCGTGAAAGTACATCAGGTAGTAGAAGAGACAATAATACTTCAGGCAGCAGTAGCAGGGTAAATAGCAGTACAAGCCACAGTAGTACAAACTCCGGAAACAGTAGTCGCAGAAGTAGTTCTTCAACTAACCGGGAAACTACTTCCCCAAGTAGTAGTCGTAGTAGTTCGGTTTCCAGTGGACAGTCCGGACGCAGTTCTTCTTCCAGATCATCTTCAAGTAGCAGAAGTTCTTCTTCCAGCTCTTCTGAACGGGGAAGTAGTTCAAGAAGATAAATTATTGGGAAGTTCTTATCAATCAACTCCTCTTTTCCTATGTAATAATGGAAAGAGGAGTTTTTTCTTGTTAGGGCTTGATTTTCTGGCTGCAAAGTTAACTATAAACTATTATTCGTAAGTACCGTATCCTAATTAAATGATTGTATCATTGAAACGCAGATTATCGCAAATTTACGCAAAGAATATCGTCTCTTAAGTGCAGCAAGCCATCTAATCTGCGAAAATCTGCGATCATTTGCGTTTCAATAAAACACTGGCATAGTATGAATTAAATTTGAAGTACCACTTATAATAATATCCACTAAATATCGTTATTCTATAAAGTTATGGAACGTTTAAAGACATTTACAGATAAACGGGGGAGTCTGACCCTTCTTGAGGTAGGACAGGATATACCTTTTCCTGTTGAACGTGTGTTTTGGATACATAATGTACCCGAAGGACAAGAACGTGGGCAACATGCCAATACGGAGTTGTCCGAATATCTTGTGGCTGTCAGCGGTAGCTTTGATATCTGGACAGAAGATATAACGGGACGTAAACACTATCATTTGTCTTCTCCTTCCGAAGGCTTATTAATTCCGCCGGGAATGTGGAAGGTCATGAGTAATTTTTCACCGGATGCTGTTGTTCTTGTTCTGGCTTCTCATCCCTACTGCCTTGATAATTATATTAATTCATACGACGAATTCCTGGAATATATAAAGAAATGACACTTGCTATCCGAGACTTACAGTTGAGCGTTGTCCGTTATACGTCGGATCAAAAGATAGTTTGGGATAGTTTTGTGGCTGCCTCCAGAAATGGTACGTTCTTGTTTATGCGTGATTATATGGATTATCATGCAGATCGTTTCACCGATTATTCTCTGATGTTTTATAAAGGAGGGCGATTGCTCGCTTTATTACCGGGAAATATAGAGGATGATACTTACTGTACGCATGGCGGATTGACCTATGGCGGGTTTGTTCTTGCTTATCAGGCAAGTGCGAGTGTGGTGTTGGAGGCATTTTATCTTTTGTGCCGTTATCTGAAAGAAACCTTCGGAGTAAAGCGGATTGTTTATCGTACTATTCCTTTTATATATCATAAATATCCTGCTGGAGAGGATTTGTATGCCCTGTTTCGCTTGAATGCCCGGCTGACAGAGCGGAAGATCTCTTCGGTTGTAATGCCTGCTGGAGGCTGTCCTTTCAGTACACTTCGGCGTCGAAAACTGAAGCTTGCCCATACGAGTGGATTAAGCATTTACCAGGATGACGCTTTTAATGCTTTCTGGCCTGTTCTGGAGCAGAATCTGCAACAACGTCATGATCGATTACCGGTACATTCGTTAGAGGAGATTGTACGTCTTAATCGTTTGTTCCCGGAAGAAATAAAACTTTATCGGGTACTCGATAAAGACGAAACGGTAGGAGGATGTGTGATGTATATCTCTGGTGAAGTAGCTCATGTCCAGTATATTGCTTCTACTGATAGAGGGCGGGATATGGGAGCACTTGATCTTTTGTTTGACTGCTTGATAAACCAAATTTATACAGAGAAACGTTATTTTGATTTTGGAGTTTCTGTAGAAGATGGAGGACGTTATCTGAATGAGGGATTAATATTCCAGAAAGAAGGATTTGGTGGGCGTGCAGTTATGTATGATACATATGAACTTTGTTTAGACTCTGGGGATGATGATTAAATATTTCGATTTACAGCGTATTAGCAACTCTTTCGAGCCGGAGATGTCGGATGTTATGCTTCGTGTGCTTCGTTCCGGCTGGTATTTACAGGGAGAAGAAAACCATCTTTTTGAAAAAGCTTTTGCTGATTATTGTGGTACAACCTGTTGTGTAGGTGTGGGTAACGGATTGGATGCATTGACTCTTATCTTTATGGCTTACTGCGAGTTGGGAGAAATGCAGCCCGGTGATGAGGTGATTGTTCCTGCCAATACTTACATTGCCTCTATATTGGGGGTGATCCGTGCCGGAATGAGACCGGTTTTTTGTGAACCTTCTTTGTTGTCATGCAATATAGCTTCCGAAAAAATAGAATCCCTGATTACCTCCCGAACCAAAGCTATACTTCCTGTACATCTATACGGAAGATGTGCTGATATGCAGCCTATTAAAGATATAGCAAGACGTCATAATCTCAAAGTTGTGGAGGATGCGGCACAAGCTCATGGTGCCATTTATAACGGGAAACGTACCGGTAGCCTTGGAGATGCAGCCGGATTCAGTTTCTATCCGGCAAAGAACCTGGGTGCATTGGGAGATGGTGGTGCAGTGACTACCAATGATGAGTCGCTTGCTGCGATGGTTCGTTCTATCGCCAATTATGGCTCTTCTGCAAAGTATGTCCACCTTTATAAAGGTATAAACAGTCGCCTGGATGAACTTCAGGCCGCCGTATTGCGTCTGAAACTGTCGCGTCTCGATGCTGACAATGAACGTCGTCGCCTGATTGCCTCTCAATACATGACGCATATTCAGAATACGCAATTAACCTTGCCACGGGTCGATGACTGGCAGCAGCATGTATTTCATATTTTCCCTATCTTTTCATCTTGCCGTGACAGGTTGCAGACTTTCCTTGCGGAGGAAGGAATACAAACACAGATACATTATCCGATTCCTCCGCACAAACAAGAGGCCTTGACTGAATATGCTGCTCTTTCATTGCCGGTGACGGAGCAAATACATCGTGAAGAATTGAGCTTGCCCATGTCTCCCCTGATGACGGTTGAAGAAGTGGCCTATGTGATTGCGGCAATCAATAAGTTTGAATAAATCTGTTCGTATTCTGGGGATTAATGTGTTTTCCAGAAGTCTGCATACTGTTGTGCAACTTTTACATAGTCATGATGTTTTCTTACGTATTCAATACTTTGCGCTGATAGTATTGGAATCTGCTCTTTATGTTGCACGATGAATTCCAGTTTCCGGAAAATATCTTCTTCGGAGGGATATACATTAATAATAGGACGTAGTTCTTTCTCGTTTATTATTTCATAATTTTCTTCTTCTCCGCCTCCTACTACGATAACCCCTTTTGTCATAGCTAACAAAGAGTTCATAGAAGGAGTATATGAATATAACTGATCTAATTGTACGTCAGCGTCATCCATTAACCGTTGATAGGTATCATAGGGAGCATCGATAGCTTCTGTAATATAGCATCGGTCCGGATATTTTTTTTGTACTTCCTTGAGAACGGGATACATAATATCTGTGCCTTTGATATCACTTCGTGCGGATTGAATACCGATAAAAAAGTTCACTTTTTCGGGTTCGGGCCGTACCCGGCTAACAATGTCAGAATAGTCAATCGGTAGTGGGATGAACGTTAATTTATCCGGGAAGTATGAAGTATAAGATACATAATACTCCCATAGGCAGGCTATGATGCCATTACAGGTTTGAGCTATTTCTTTGTTGGCACGTGCTGTTCCGCCATACAGGCATTCTTTTATTATTTTACGGTTGACAGGCGTGTCTCTGAATTTGTCCTGAGATTTGAAATCAGAATATTTGAATACATTCGTTTCCATACAAGTTTTTACGTAGTAATGGTCTGTACCAAAAGCACCTAAGAATATCTTCTTATTATGTTTCCGTAAAAAACGATAGATGGGTAGGCTCTTTTCCGGTTTCAGATGCAGAAAACAGGGATTGACGATTTGTACGATATCATATCCCTTTAATTTAGGAAGCAATAATAAAACCTTTGCCAGATATTTGACTCCATCTATTTTACCGTCTGTTGGGCGCAACAGAGAGATATCCCGTTTATAATTTTTCCAGTGGTTGCCGTCTGAGACAACACACACTTCATGTCCTAATATGCGGAGTCCTTCTGCTAAGGTCCAATGGATATTGCTGAATTCACCGAGAAGTAGTATTTTCATAGCAGTGCAAAAAGATTGAGGGGTATTCGGGCTATAGAGTATTTCCATGAGTATTTTTCATTTGGTAATGGAAGAAACTGATGTTTCTTTAACTCTTTTAGAGCCGCAGGATATCCCAAAAGTGGATAATGGTTGTGTATTAATTGTAATATATAGTCAATCGTGAGGAAATGAATTCTCCTTTGTAGCGCCCGTTGTTGCTGTGGAGAAGCTTCTGCAGCTGTCTCTTTCAGATATTTTTTCAGATCTGTCAGTATTTGCCGGAAATTCTGTATCCGTTGAGTACGGTTGGTTACATCCTGTTTGTGCAAAATAGAATGGGGGCACTGATAATAGGCATATACTGTCAAGTTTGTTATGATAGTAGTTCCGGCATGGAAATAAGCTTTGGCCACGAATGCTTCATCTTCATGATAGGCATTTTCAGGGAATACGAGCCGATGTTTGAGAAGCCATTCTTTTAGAAAAAGATGTCTCCAGGCTGTACCCATGAAATTATGTTCATTCATAAATGCAGCTCCTGTCGGATAGGTTTTGGATGTGGCTTCTTCTTTACTTCTAACTGTTTCATTGGAGTGTGAGACTTGTTGAAAACCAAAGGATATCATATCCGGATGTTGTGTTAGCAGAACCATACATTGTGCCAGCATTCCCGGAAATAGATAGTCATCCGCATCTATAAATAACAGATATTCTCCCCGGGCTTTACCAATACCAATGTTACGTGCTCCACCCAATCCTTTGCCATTATCATCTTCAATGAGTATTTCGTAGTCCTCTGTTTCCATACCTTGATTGCGGATGGAAGCAATACAACGTTCCAGCATTTTTTTATCTGCCGTTCCATAAAAAGGGATGATTATACTTAGTAATGGCTTCATTATGCAAAAATAGTGATTTATTTAATATGCTGCCATAGTCTTTTTATGGCAATCCATAAGGAAAATGTGATTAATAACACACATATTGCATAACCATACCAAGGATTGACAGGTACCAGATAGCGTACAGAAATAAAACTGGCTATAGCTAATGTACTGGTAAAGAGAAATAGGTATAATACTTCCCGGTTAAATACAATCTTGAAGATTTTTCTGCAGGAAATTCCCACCACTGTCAGATAGCAGACATAACTGAATAAAAAAGCAATCCCTATTCCTTCAATTCCCCATACAGTATATCCTATGATATTGGTTATTAGTATAGTGCTCCATGAAAATAATTCAGTACCAAGAAATAACCGGTGTGCTCCTTTAACGATAAGTATATATCCCATACTGGTAGAAACCACTTTAAAGATCATACCTAAGATGGCCCATGACAGAAAAGGAATGACTGGTAGGAACGACTTGGTAAGTAGCAGGCGGACAATTAGTGGTGCTGTTGGCAGAAAGATTGTGATAACCGGACACAGTATCAGCAGTGATACTACGGTCTGCTGATTCATTATGGAACTGAGTTTCGTGTTTTGATTATGAACAGCTGCCAGTCGGGGGTAGTAGTCGGTACTCATTGCCACAAAGATAAGCCCGATGTATTTGTCTATCAGTCCGAACCCGGACTGGTAGATACCCACGTCCTCCAATCCACCGTGACTTCTAAGGTAGATATTGAATAGATAGCTGACCAATGTACTGGCAAAACCGCTGATGGTAAGCATGGCTCCGATTGTGATGATACTTTTACCTTCCTGACGAACAGATAAAGGTGGCACTTTTTGTTTGTCGCGGAACAGCAGTGTAGCAAAGTAACCACAAATGGAAGAGAGTATAATAGCAACCACAACGCCATCCGTTTTCCATATATAATAAATAGGTAGTGAAATAAGAAGTCCTGCAGATGCACCCAGTAGATTGGCTTGTGCCAGAATACGGAGGCGTCGGAATCCTTGAAATATAGCAAGTTCTCCTTTGGTCAGCGTATCAAATAAGATGGTACAGGCGAGCCACATATATGCTCCTGTAAAGTCCCGGGTTCCGAAACTCCATTGTGATAGCCAGGGAGAAAGTGCAAGCACCACCACTGCACCGAGTAAGCCAGCATATAAGCTCATTTGCCGGATTAGAGTTGCTATTTGTGCAGCTTTACGGGGATCTTCGGCAGAGGAGAGGCTTTTGACACCTCCCTGATTGATACCTAACCCCGTTATACTTTGTACCATGCTTATGGCATTGTTGAACATTCCTAACAGACCTACACCGTCTACACCAAGAAGCAATGCCACCACTTTGGTACGTACCAAAGTAAGCAGAACCTGAAAAGCCTGTACGCCTCCGAAGAGGGCTGTAGCTTTTACGATGCTTCTATATTCTTTTTGTTGTTCCATAAAACAATAGGCAAAGATAATTAAAAATAGTACACTGTCCGCATATAAGCGTACATGTGTTCATTTTCGTACACTAAGGATTTATTTTATACTGTTGGTTATCAGTATTTTATTGTTCTGGCACACCTCTTGCATTTAGATATACGAAGGCGGTTATCAAATAGAAAACGAAAAAAAACAGAAAGTGATGCAACCTTTGAATAAGTCAATACGTCTAATATATAAACAGGAAAAAAAATTAACTAATAAAAAATATACGATTATGAAGACTACAGTATTTTTCAGAATGATTGTTTTAGTAGTAATGACAATTACAGGTGTCGTAAATGCAGAGTTAAAAGCACAGGATACGAACTTTGTAACGAATGAAATTAAAGAGGGTGACTTAGTTACGTCGAAGGTTATCTATCGTATGGATGGTTCGCTTTATCGTCATATGAAATATGATTTTTCTTATGATGATCAGAGTAGAATGACTGCAAAAGAGGCATTTAAGTGGGATGGTAGTCATGACAAATGGACTCCGTATTTTAAAATTACTTATTTGTACGCCAACAATGAAATCACAATGGAATATGCACGTTGGAATGAGAGTCGCAGAGCGTATATTGATTCAGTAGAGAAAACGGTTTATGAGTTGAATGAGCAAAATATGCCGGTTGCCTATATGAACTATAAGTGGAGTAAATCAGAGAGCGACTGGACAATGAATGTGGTAAACAGAGTTGACGATAATTCAAATCTGATAGCATTTGCTTATTAAAAATATTTGTAATAAAAATAAAAACGAAGCTCCGCGTTACTTTCTTGGTAACGTGGAGCTTCGTTTTTCAGTGTATACTTTCTTTTATGGAAGTACAATTTTATCTGTAATGCAATAATTATTGCAGTAAACACGAATGATATAAAAACCACCCGTGAGTCCGCTGGTTGGTAGAATGAAATAATTACCTGCTACGGCAGGTGTATTTGTGAAAAGTATTTGTCCGTTGATGCTAAGTACTTCTACTTTGTCTATACGTTCGCTTTGCAGAGTGAGATATCCGTCATGTGGGTTGCCGGATATCTGAATTCTGTTTTTATATCCGTTCCCCGGAGTATAAATACCCGTAGCACGGTCCAGCATTAAAGTGGTAATGATAGGGTCATGGTCAGAACTGCGATAGGGATCCGGCGAATAGTTTACGGCATTTTTATAACCAAATTTACTTTGTTCATCTGCATTGATATGCCAGGGCGTTGCATCTACTACTTGCTTACTCATGCTGGCAGAGGCTATGGAGTGATCCAGATAACCGATAGCTCCATTGTAGACATAGCTATAATCCTGCGGAGAGAAATGTTCCAGTAAGTTCACTAAAGAAGCATTTGTAAGTATCCGTATCGGGTCTTCTCTGGAGTATGCATTCAAATCCCCCAGTATCAGTATATCCGGATCTTCGTAATAATTGGTTAGTGCATTCAGTTCGTTGACCAATGTGTGGGCTTCTGCTTTTCGTTGATTATTTGATTTCCCCTGTCCGTCATATTGATCGGCATCGGTGCCGCTACCAGACGATTTCGACTTAAAATGATTCAATGAGATAATCAGTCTTTCCTGGTTCTCTTTCAGGTTGAAGGCCTGTGCCACATGACGGAGTTTGAGATATGAACCAATGGTGAGGACTTCTTTATAAGGTTCTACCTTATCCGTGTTGTAAACAAATACATTTTTAGTATACGTACTTTCTTTCGTATCCCCGTTGTCGGTATAAGCATACCGGTTTGTTCCGGCTATGTCATTCAATCCTTCCACAATGTCCTGCACGGCCGTTTTTCCTTCACCAACTTCGCAGAGTGCGTATATGTCTGCATTTATTGCTTTGAGAGCTGCAAGTATTTTAGTACGTTGGCGTGTGAATTCATTCTGGCTGGCTGCACCGTAGTCCGGATTCCACAGAGACGAATTTGCAATGTAGAAGTTCAGATTGAAACTGGCGATTTTCAGATTGTGTGGTACTGTTACTTCCCGGGGTTGAGTGGTACGTTCATTACCTGCGAAAGAAGGAGCTATTTTGGGGATAATTGTATAAGTGCCGTTACTGACAGATACCGTTCCTGTAAGGTTGGTGGTTTGTTGTCCGGTACGGTAAAAAGCTGTTTTATCTACTTTAAGGGATAGTATGCGCTTAGGGAAGTCTTTTTGCCATTGAGTATACATTTCTATCCCAGGTTCATGTTCTTCTGTGGCAGACTGTATGCGTTCGGCGGCTAAAACCAATATACCGTTAGAACTTAATTTTCGGGTATCGGTGATAATGAGCGGATTGGTAATGGTTACATCCTTTCCATTCAGGCTTGTATTAAAATCATCCGGGAAGATAACCTTTTGTTGACCAAGCAGAGCGACCGGCAGGAAAATCAGTAATAGGAATAACCTTTGCTTCATAGACAGTTTTTTGTTTATGAAGCAAAGATACTGATATTATTGGTTACTCAATAGCCTTTCCTTTGTAGAAGTCGAGAATCTTGGTACGGAACAGATAATCATATTTTGCCTGTATCTTGTCCGACAGCGATTTTGTCAGATTCTGTTTGGCTTCGTTGTATTCAACGAAAGTAGCTTTCCCGTTGTCGAACTTTTCGCTCATCAGGCGGAAAGACTCTTCGTTGGCAGCAACGGCCGCTGTACTACTGTTAAATTTACTTTCGGCAGCTACTGCGTTGTACCATGCTTGTTGAATCTCTTTATAAAGCACCTTTTTAGTGTTATCAAGTTTCAGGGCGAGGTTGGTTTGCTGTAGCCGGGCACTACGAACACGATTGCGGGTAGCCAAACGGTTAAACAGTGGTATACTCAAATTGAATCCGATGCCTTTATTCAGATTGTTTTTCAACTGAGATCCGAAACTGTGCTCGGCAGATCCGTTTAGTGTATAGAAATTCGTTCCCAAATTTGCTCCGAAAGAAAGTTGTGGGTAGTAGTTACTTTGCGCGATGCGTATGCTCTTTTCACTACCTTCCAAACGAAGTTGTGCAGCCCGGATACCCGGTTTATTACTCAATGCTTCTGTATATATATCATCCGGTGGGGTCAGTGGGGTGAAGTCTACAAGAGTATCTGGTTGTGCGAGTGAAAATCCTTTGGGAGTAGACAGTTCCAGTAATTGGCTCAAATTTAGTAAAGCCAATTGGTAATTGTTTTCAGCTTGTACTAAACTCATTTCATCTTGTGCTACTCGTGCTTTAGCTTCAGCTACTTCAGCTGCCGACGCTTTTCCTACTTCTGCCAGGCGGGTGATACGTTTACATTGTTCTTTACTGAGTTCAACTTGGCTGGCTGCTACTTTATTGAGTTCCATATTAAATAAAACCTGTAGATAAGAAGATGTCACATTAATAGCAATATCCTCTTTTGCCTTATTCAGATCTTCAATAGCAGCTTTGAAATTCAGTTTGCTAAGGGCATACTGATTGGGTAGTTGCAGTCCGGTAAATAGTGGGACATTGGTACTAAGACCGAATTGTGTACTACCACTGTTGATGTCACTATACGTATTGTCTACCGGTGAAGTCGAACGTCCCCAACTCCAGCTCTGACTTGCCGAGCCACTCAAATTCGGTAACCTTGCCCACTTTGCCGTATTTGCCTCTATAGCACTTTGCTCGGCAGCATTAGCTGTTTGCTGAATTTCTATATTGTGCTCGATGGCATAGTCAATGCATTGGCGTAGCGTCCACCCCTCCTGAGCCTGACTGGTGGCACAGAGTGTGGTAAGAGAGAATATAATAAGTCCTTTTTTCATAATTTCCTGTTATTGATTTTACTTCTTATCTTTCTTTTCCGCTCCACGGATTTTGTCTTTGGCTGTTACGCCACTTTTAATTTCAATCTTGATACCATCACTCATACCGGCTATAACCGATTTGCGCTGGAATTTCTGTTCTGGTATGGAATCTGTCATTATATATACAAATGTAGAGTCACCACTGAATTCAATCACGCTTTCGGGCACCGCTAATGCCTGCTGGGCACGTTGAAGCACAATCTCTGCGTTGGCCGAGTAGCCCGAACGGATTTGTACACTGTCCGGAACGGATACCGCTGCTTTTATCTCAAACTGATTGGCCCCGTTTTCTTCCACACCTTTGGGTGAAATGTATTCCAGTGTAGCGTCGAATGTCAGGTTCTGCAATGCACCGATAGTCAGTTTTACGGGCATACCTTCGTGGATACGGCCTACTTCCGTTTCGTCTATCTTGCCTTTGAAGATCAGGTCATTCATGTTGGCCACCGTAGCAATAGTCGTTCCGTCATTGAATGTATTACTCATGATAACCGAATTACCAGCCTTTACCGGAACGTCCAGGATCAGTCCGTCTATTGTAGAGCGAATCAGTGTGCTGGAGAGTGAAGCACTGTTTTTGGTGATACCCTCCTTGATGATTTCGAGAGCATCTTTGGCTGTCTGCACTTCTACATGGCTTTGTTTCAGTGCTACTTCGCTTTTTTCAAAGTCTTCTCGGCTGATCAGCTTGTCTTTGAATAGTTTCTCAATACGGTCAAAGTCTGTTTGTGCCTGTTTCTCATTGATTTCTGCCAGACGCACACGACTTTCGGCAGAGTTTACCTGTCCCAGTTCCGGAATGACCTTTACTTTGGCAATCACTTCACCTTTACGGATACTTTGTCCGGCTTCTTTATACACTTCGTCAATGATACCGGAGATCTGTGGTTTGATAAGAATTTCATCACGTGGCTCTACTTTTCCCGTAGCTACGGTTGTTTTTTGAAGGTCGGCCACCTCTGCTGTTACGGTTTCGTATACAACAACTTTGGGTTTTGATTTCATCCACAGGAATACAAATGTCCCTATAATACCGGCTGCCAGAAGTACTAACAATGTGATTTTCAGAAACTTTTTCATTTTAGTTTTATTTTTGATTTTTATTTTATTCTTGTTTTTCACTTTTCTTTGGGGCGCGTATCTGTTATTCGTCCCTGATAGCTTCTATCGGTTTTATTGCCATTGCCCGGTAAGCAGGTGCCAGTCCTGCCAGCATGCCCAGCGTGACAAGTAGCAGACAAGTACCTACGGCTAAGCCGAATGTCACCTGAAAGCCGAAAGACCTTCCGCTGTCACTGGTAATTGTAAGATCCATAACCTGAAGTACCAGCACGGCAAATGAAATTCCCATCATTCCGGCTACGGTGGTCAGTACCATACTTTCGGAGAGAATCTGCTGGAGAATATCTTTGGGGCGTGCACCAATGGCACGGCGAATACCGATTTCGGTGGTTCGTTCGCGAACAGTCACCATCATAATATTCGATACCCCGATTGCTCCTGCCAGCAGTGTACCCAGTCCTACCATCCAGATAAGAATGCGTATTCCTGTGAATAGGTTGTCCATCATTGAAAACATGGCTTCTGTGTTCAATACCATGATTGCTTGTTTGTCGTCCGGCGATATAAAGTGTGCTTCTTTAATGATACGTTCTACTTCCGGTTGTATATCGGTCACTTTCAGTCCGGGTTTCACCGTGAAGCAGGCCAGTTCTATGTTACGTCCTAAGTTATAGGCCCGTTGCATGGTTGTGAAGGGTAGTATAACCGATTCTGACGACTGTCCCTGAATATTGATATTCCCTTCTGCTACCGACATGCCGATAACGCGATAGTAAATTCCGTCTACACGTATGTATTTCCCCAGCGGGTCAGTTCCCGGGGTGAACAGGCTTTCGTATACGCGCTTTCCGATGACGCACACTTTACGTGCTTCGCGGATATCCACATCGTTTATAAATCGTCCGAGTGCAATATCCTGTGCTTCGATATTTTCATATTCGGGGTGCAGACCTTTTACGATACAGTCGAACTTTTTGTCTTCGTGTACGGATTTAGCCCCCCAGCGGGCAATGGAAGGAGTGATAAGCTCGATACCTTCTACATTTTCGCGTATCCGTTCAATATCATCGATGTTCATACTCCACCAACGTCCTTTACTAAATCCTTTGTAAGCCTCACCTGTACGTTGGGGCCAGGCAAATCCTGAGTTGGTAGCAAACCCCTCAAATTGTACCTGCATTGCATTTTGCATACCCTGTCCGCCGCCAATGAGTGCCACAAGCATGAAAATACCCCAAAATACACCGAATGCCGTAAGCAGGCTTCGGGTTTTGTTTCTTGTTATCGTGATGAGGATTTCCTCACACGTGTCCATGTCTATTCGCATCTTTATTATTTACTAAGTGCTATATTATTTGGTATGAGCTAAACGACAAAAGAATATTCTGTTTCCCTCATGCCTCATTTGTTTATCTCGAATTTCTGTTAAGCTACGAAGGACCTTTAATCGTAAATTATAAATCGTCCAATCGAAAATATTATTAATCCGCTCTCAGTGCCTCAATCGGGCTGATACTAACCGCTTTGCGTGCGGGGAAAAATCCTGCCAGTGTTCCTGCAACTACCAGCGTCAGAGTTGCTTGTATGGCAATGCTCAGGTCCACTGTCGGGTTAGAGAATACTGTCTCCGACCACATACCGTTGTCCATTTGCTGGTTTCCGAAAGCACTGTCCATCCATTCCGTTACGGCAATACCCGCTACCATACCTATGTATCCGAAGAAAGTTGTTATAGCAATACTCTCTACGATGATAAGCCATAAGATAGATCCCGGTTTGGCTCCTAAGGCCTTGCGGATACCGAATTCGTGGGTACGTTCCTTTACGGTAATCAGCATAATGTTTGATACTCCCACAATACCACTTAACAGCGTAAAGATCCCTATTACCCAGATGGCAATCCGGAGCATATTCATTGCGCCCATGTTTCGCAGATAATTAGTGAACCTGTTCCATATCCAGATAGCACTGTTGTCTGTGGGATCAAAGCGGTGATTGGCTCCGAGCACTTTACGGTATTGCGCTTCGAAGGCTTCGTTGTCTTCTATTGATTTCAGGTTTTTGGTGGTAAATACAATGTTGTTTAGTTTATCACCTTTGTTGTAAATAATCTGAAGGGTAGTAAAAGGGATATAGGCATCGCTTGAGCTATTGTCTCCCTGATCTTTGTATAGTCCTATCACCTGATAGACGATACCTCCGGTCTTTACATTTTGCCCGATGGGGTTTGTATGGGTTTTCCCGAAGAGTATATCGGCTGTCTTGACGTTAAGAACAACAACTTTTCTGCGTTGTTGTATATCCATTTCGTTGATAAACCTTCCTTCGGACAGTTTCACGGTTTCTACTTCCGGAAAGTTGGGAAATACGCCTGTAAGACTCAGGTTGACATACTCTTTGCCAAAGCTGAGATTGGCACTTCTCTGATACAGAGTTGCACCGACGCTGATAACGTTTTCCTGAAATTGTTGTTTTGTCACATCCAGGTCTTTATTGTCCAACCGGATATTTCGTCCCTCTTTCAGTCCTTCGTATGATTTGGTTGTCCACCCCGGATATATTTTTATGGAGTTCAGTGCTCTTTCCGAAGACGATTGCTCAAAGGCATGTATCAATCCGTTACCTGCTCCTAACAGTACGATAAGCATAAAAATCCCCCATGCCACAGCAAATCCGGTGAGGAAGGTACGAAGTTTATTCCGCTTGATGGTACCGTATATTTCTTGCCAAATGTCAAACATGATTTTATTTACGATTTAACGATTTACAATTAGACGATTGAAATTACTTTTGTATTTACGACTGTCCCTTGGCTTTATGATTTACAAAGATTTTTCAATCGTAAATAGTCAATCACCCAATCGTAAATATCTTTACTTCATTATTCCGTGCTGTCCGAAAGGCGATGCATCGTGGTCAAGATTCTCCTCGATCCGTTCGATGATTCCGTCTTTGATATGGATTATTTTGTCGGTCTGGTTGGCCACACCGCTTTCGTGAGTTACTACCACGATGGTCATTCCTGTTTTGTGAAGGTCTTTCAGGATTTGCATCACTTCAACGGAAGTCTTACTGTCCAATGCTCCGGTGGGCTCATCGGCAAGAATTATCTGTGGTTGGGTGATTAGTGCCCGTGCTATTGCCACACGTTGTTTTTGTCCACCACTCATTTCGTTTGGCATGTGATGAGCCCAGTCTTTCAGTCCCAGTTTGTCGAGATATTCCAGTGCTAAAGCGTTACGCTTTTTACGTCCCACTCCCTGATAAAATAACGGGAGGGCTACATTTTCCACTGCATTTTTAAAAGAGATCAGATTGAAAGATTGGAAAATAAACCCGATCATCCGGTTTCTGTATTCTGCAGCTTTCGTTTCGCTGAGGTTCTTTATCAATACATTGTTCAGGTAATATTCGCCGGTATCATAATTATCCAGAATACCCAGTATATTTAGTAAAGTGGATTTTCCTGAGCCCGATGCCCCCATGATGGATACAAATTCACCCCGTTTGATATCGAGGTTGATACCTTTGAGTACATGGAGAGGTGCTCCGTTGTAGTAGGTCTTGTTAATGTCTTTAAGGTATATCACAATTTCCTTTGTTTAGTTTTTATTTTCTTATAATTTCATCTATTAGACGCACGTAAGATACGAAAAGTTGCAAACAGAGTGAACTTTTTTTCAAAAACATTTTGCCGAATCAATCTTCTTTACGTAATTTGTGTGCAATAAATATTTAATAAGCTAACCCTTTTAAACGAACTATCATGAATTCAAACATGGAAAAGCCCTATGTAGTGGGTATTGACATAGGCGGAACAAATTCTGTCTTTGGTATAGTAGATGCACGTGGAACTATTATAGCAAGTGGCTCGGTGAAAACTCAGGCCTATTCTACAGTAGAAGAGTATGTAGATGAAGTGTGCAAGAATCTTCTTCCGCTTATTATTTCACAGGGTGGAGTTGAAAAAATAAAAGGTATCGGTATCGGTGCTCCTAATGGAAATTATTATAGCGGAACAATTGAGTTTGCTCCAAACTTGCCGTGGAAAGGTATTATTCCTTTGGCCGCTATGTTTGAAGAGCGACTTGGTATTCCTACTGCATTGACCAATGATGCGAATGCTGCTGCTGTAGGCGAAATGACATATGGTGCTGCCCGTGGTATGAAGGATTTTATCATGATCACGCTGGGAACTGGTGTCGGTAGCGGTATCGTAATCAACGGACAAATGGTTTATGGTCATGACGGTTTTGCCGGTGAACTGGGCCATGTGATTGTTCGTCGCGGTACAGGGCGCATGTGCGGTTGTGGTCGTAAAGGCTGTCTGGAGACTTACTGCTCGGCTACAGGTGTGGCTCGTACAGCACGTGAATTGTTGGCTGCCCGTACAGATGCAAGCCTTTTGCGTAATATTTCTGCTGAAAACATTACTTCTAAGGATGTATATGACGCAGCAGTGCAAGGTGATAAACTGGCACAGGAGATCTTTGAATTCACGGGTACTTTGCTTGGTGAAGCACTCGCAGATTTCATAGCGTTCTCCAGTCCGGAAGCGATTGTATTGTTCGGTGGTCTGGCAAAATCGGGTGATTACATTATGAAACCGATCCACAAAGCCATGGAAGATAACCTGCTTAATATCTATAAAGGAAAAACCAAATTGCTGGTTTCCGAACTGAAAGATTCTGATGCTGCTGTATTGGGTGCCAGTGCATTGGCTTGGGAACTGAAAGATATGTAATAAGCGTGTCCCATTAATTATTTATAAAGGTAATGAAGCCCCGGATGAACCAATGTTCATTCGGGGCTTCTGGTTTCTGTGTATGGATTTATTTGGAGAACTCCTATGGTATATAGAATAAACCGAGAGATAATTAGGTTTTGTTCCCCTCCATTATTTTTTAGGAAATCAGAAAGGAGCAGACATCATAATGATTTATTAGGTCAATATATGGTTGTTGAAAAAGTAATAACAAGACTTTTATAAAAGGAAACAAAAGATAAAATGTGAGTCTTTGCTTTTAATGTAATTGACTGGTTGCTAATGAATAAAGCTTTCGAATTTAAAGGCAGACAAAAGTGTACATTATAGTGAGTGTTAATTGTACACTTTTGTCCTGCTAATTTGTACACTCTTGTTCTGCTTAATTGTACACTTTGGTAACGTGAATTTTAAACGTTAAAAAAACGAGTTAATAATGTTAACGAAATGCGAGTTAGATATAATGGTGGTTTATTTATGAATAATTACAAATACTACTGATACGGGAAGCGTATCAATATAACACAGTCTATTGGATATTGATATCTATCGTTTAGCCATTAAAAAAAGAAGTAGAAAATGTACAGTGTTAATATACATTCTCTACTTCAATGAACTCCGGGATATCCCGGTTTAAACCTATTTACCTCTTTATTACCTTAAATGCTTTTGTTATATTGGATGCTTCTACTTTAACAATGTAGCATCCGCTATTCAGACCAGCGAGATTCTTTTGTTTTTCGCTAACGTTCATAACAGCATTCCCTGCCAGATCATAAATGACTGCCGTTGCATTGTCTCCGATATTCAATATCTGGCTTGCTGCGTCATAGTAAGCAGTGAGGTCGGCATTGGTAGATGTGATTCCTACCAGTTTGCTGAATGTAGCTTCAATGCTGACATCCCCTTTCGCCTCGAATGAATACTCCATATAGTTGCCATAATCATCTACTTCATTATTCAGGTCGACAGCCTCTTCATTGTTTTTCAGACCAATCACTTTCTCGCCTTTGTTGGGAGTGAGAGTGATAGTGATATAGTCTCCTTCATTGATTTTATCTCCATCAGCAATTTCTGCCTGAGTATCATAATTTTTGGCAACTACTGAACCTGAGTTCGGAGTAACATTCACCAAATTGAATGTATACTGCGTGCTCTTGAATGATACTTTGATATCAATAGAACTTGTAGCAGTAATCTTTAGTGTATTATTTTTCAAATCACTCAACCGGTTTTCGTCGTTGATAGTGAAAGAAGCAATCTTCACACTTTCGTTAGGAGCCACTTCGATTGTCAGTTCGGTACCTGCTTCTATTTCCTCACCGCTACTGATAGCGTTTTCTCCTGCTTTTACAGTGACTGTACCCAGATCTGGGGTTGCATTGGCATAAGTAACAGTGTAGGCTGCATCTACTATGCGCATCTCGAAGTCATAAAATCCACCGTCTACATATGCACCACATGCATCATCTCCACCCTGAGTATCGCCGTCGGTGAAGAGTACACGCATCAATGTCTTCTTTGCCGAAAAATTTTCCGGTATGGTGAAACTTGCAACAACATTGTCCAAATTATTATTACTGTTGCTTGTATCTCCGTATTTGATAACCATTTCGTCGGCACTGAATTGACCGTCACCATTCAAGTCAACGAAAATACGTTCAACTCCCCAACGGCCGTTTTGTGCCTGCACAGTTACTTCAATCGTTTGTCCGGCCCTGACTGCCATAGAGCGGTCTACGATTTTGTTATAGTTATCATAATTTCCGGTACCTGTGTCTGTGTAATTCAGATTGGCGACAGCTCCGGTAGTAGTTGCCGATGTAATGTGTCCCACTTCTCGCCCTTTTGAGAAAGTAGGAGTACAATATTCAACCTCAGCTTCGGTGAATTCAATAGTAACGTTTGTTGTTACTGATACAGTAAACTCTGTGCCTTCGATAGCCACACCGTTCACCAGGATAGAACTTACCTGATAACCTGCATCGGGAGTTGCTACAATGCTCAGTACAGTGCCATTCTCAAATTTATCGCCGGAAGTAATGGCCGCTCCGTCTTTCCGGATCTCGAAAGAACCGCCGGTAGCAGGTTGCTCCAGAGTTACGGCGAAAGCACGTCCGTCTACCAAAGTAGGAGATGTGGGAGTACTGGTAGTATATGGGAATTCTCCCTCTCCTTGCCATTTTGTTGTACCGGATATTTTATTGTATACTGCGTTGATATTCGCTTTCTCTCCCTCTATCTGATTGGCAAATGCTCCGGTAGTGCCGTCTGCTTCCTCATTCAGATTGTAGAGTGCGGTGATGCTGTTTACGGTAGAGGCATCAATCATGGCCTGGGCGGCTTCTTCTTGTGTCAGTGCTTTATTATAGAACTGAAATTCATCACAGAAACCATCGTACAAGCTTCCGCCTACATAGAAGATACATGGGTCATCTGCGAAAATTTCCAGTTTACTATCTCCTAACTCAATGGTACTTCCAAGTATTTCTCCATTTTTGTAAGCTGTGATACTGTTGTTATCATAATCATAAGCCACGGCGAGGCAGAACCACTCACCAATGTTCGCTTTTTCGGTTAACGAATAGTTTGTTTTATTACCTTTTACGTAGAAGTCTCCGTCTTTGTTGACCATGAGTACCAAACTTCCATTCTGGTTGAAGTGTCCTTGGGCACCATGTCCCATGATATAAGACATTCCTCCTGCAGGTAGTGCTCTGAGATTGACCCATGCTGCTATCGTAAAAGATTTACCTATGCGCTCATCGGTGACACCACGTTCGCCAAGCAAGTTATCGAGAACTTCAAGACGATATGCAGTTAATTTATTGCTCTGCCATACAGCAGCCGGGATATCTATTGCTTTATTCTCACTTGCATTTACGCTGATAAATGAAGTTAGTAAGAGAACTAATAATGTGAAAAGAGTATTTTTATTCATAGTAATAATATGTATTTGATTTTTTTATTCTGTTGAATGGCTTGCGAAACGACCGGCTGGTGTATTTCGCATTGAGACGGAAAGATTTGCCGGACCCCGGATGGAGGATTGAATACGATTGTTTTTCATCATACTTTTAAATTTATAGATTATACAAATCAGAGACGTTTTCGTCCCCTATACCTTTAAAGCAGATGAACCGGAAGTTCCCCTAGTGGAAAGTGCAAAAAAAAGCAAGGACATCACATTTTGCAGAAGTGTGGGGGATTCTTTTCTGCAAATAGTGTGTCCTTGCGTCTGTAATTAAAGTATTATTCGCTTAACTGTAGTTTGTTATGACCGGTCACAGTAATATCCAGCCCCTTTATGGTTAACTGCATTGTAAATGAAATGCCGTCTTTTTTACGACCAAACCAGTTGGCATCATCGAGTTTAAGCCGGTAAATCAGCGTTTCCGGATCCCAGTTTGCCTTAGATAATTTACCATCATCATAATAATAAGACTGATCGGGTGTGTCTACTATAGCATATGTATCCCGCGTTTCGTCAAAATCAGAAATGTAGAATTGTATGTAGTAATTTCCGTCTTCTGCCTTCACAATCGGATCGGAGTTTACAAATGCATACTGGAAGAGATCAAATTCGCATATCTTCTGGCGGAAACCGTAATCCCAGCGTTTGATGTACATTTCATATTCTCCTGTCGGGTATTTCTCATACGAGAATTTGATAGGTAGATATTCTTCTGCATCATCGGCTTTATACGTAGAGGCTATACTTTCTGTGATCTCACCCGTGACTTTGTTGACAAACTCCAGTGAATCAACAGAACCGTAAGTGGCAATATCGAGCCAGCCATCTGCTGCTACTCTAATGACACCTGCTGCTTTCTGAGACAGGTCTACTGTGATATCTTTGAGTACGCAGAATTTAAACCGATCCAGTTTCTGGTAAGTATCACCACGTACCAACAGCAGGTCGTATTCTCCTACTGTCCAGTTATCTTTGAATCCGAGCCCCACCATAATGGTGTCTGAACGGTAGGTACGTTGGTAATATCCTAATTCGTCTCCAATAATTCCTGCGTATTTATATCCCCAGTCCAGGTACAAATCTTCGTTATTTTCGGCTTTGCGTACAATGAATTCGTCACTTTGCTGTACACCGTCTACTTTGATAAACAGCAAGGCTCCGGATTCCTGAATAGGAACCTCATAACTACCTTTGTAGTTTTCCGTAGGGTTAAATTCTATCAGACTACCGTTGGTGGACGGCCCTGAAAGGCTGTTGTCGTCGTCACTACAACCCCATAACAACGGGAGTGCCAAGTAGAACAGTAATCTTAATGTAAGATGTTTCATATTCGTTATTTTCAGATTCAAAAAATGAAAGGAGAGGGTGTGTGATAAAATTTGACACACCCTTTCTGTTACATCGGTGGTATTATTCTTTTATTACTTTGAATGAGCGGACACATTTACCGTCTCTTGAAATTATCACATAGTACACACCCTTCGGAGCATCGAAACTCAATTTGCAAACTTCGTTGTTATCAGCATGATATTGTTTGGCTGTAATCAGTTTACCTTGAGTGTCACATACTCTTACATCATACTTACCTTCCTGTGAGAACAGGATATTGGCGTATTCCATGAACGGATTCGGATAAATGCTCAGATCTTCTACTATCTGGTTCTCGATACCTACACCCCCTTTTACTACGATATAGTCGTTGATCGTTTTAGTTGTAGTTCCCCAAGAGTTGGTCAGAGTCAGGCTAACCGGGTATTTCCCCTCTTTGGTATAAGAAGCTGTAGCGGATGTATTGCTATCTTGAGTGAAAGATGCACCTTCTAAAATCCATTTGGCCGATTCAAAAGTAACTTTTCTTACACCAGTGATTGACGGAACACCCAATGCGGTAGATAACTGATTCTGAGGGGTATCTGTTGTCTTATCATTGGCAGTTGAACTGATTGTCATATAAGCACCTTTAACCAATGTGGAGTTCTTTCCTTTGTTGGGGAAATAAGTATTGCCGTCATCATCGGTCTGAGTCTCTTCGAAAGTGAAGTAGCCTTGCAAACCGGTCGGAGCAATTCTGTATCCTTTCATTGATTGTTGCACTTCAGCATCGGTAAGAGCTTTGTCCCATATCTGCACTTCGTCTACCCATCCGGTGAAGCTGGCGAGATTGGTCATGTTACCACCTACATAGAAGTTTGCACCTTTCCAGTCTTTTGGACCTGAACCTCTGGATGTTACATCCAGCACTTTTTTCCCATTCAGATACATTTTCACATTTTTCCCATTCTTTACTACACAAACATGATACCAAACTCCCGGAGTTAGTGAATATCCGGTTGTAATACCGTCTACCTCAGCATTATGCTCATAATTGGGCGTACCTGCGGGAGGAGCGTCTACTGATACTGACAGTTCGTTTTCAGCATTTGCATATTTGCTGTAGTCCAATGGACGGATTGCTGTCCACATTTCACCCCATACTTTTTCTGTCCACGTGCCCGCATAGTTTCTGTTCACTTTGGTCATCAAAAGTGTTCCTAAAGAGGCATGTTCAAACTTCTCAACCTTGAACCACAGTCCGAATGATGTCGTTTGATAATTACTGAGTACACCGCTGTTTACAGTCAACTGGTAAGGCTCTTTCATATAAAGTGCCTGTGATACATTACAGTCGGCACCGTTGTAGGTTACACCCTCGTTGATCTCTGCCGTGAGTTTCACCGGAGCATCAGCCTTAGGTTCAGTGTTGTCAGCAAGGATATTTGTAACCTCCGGCAAACGTCCCGTTTCTTCTTTAGAGACGAGGAGCAAACCGCGTGTCATGTTCTCTTTACCTTCGCTGGTTACTTTAACATCATAGGTACCTTCTTCGGGCAGTGATGTGGTGAATGACAAAGAAGCAGCTTCATTCCCTCTTACTTCCTCACCTGTCAGTGAGTTGTATATCTGGAATTTGGATACGGCATGGTTAGGATCTTCAAAACCGATGGTAAATTCTTCTCCCGGTTTGATGATATCTTTGTCTATATTGATGGTTTCGATAACTGCAAGATCACTTTCAAGAGCGTCACTCCATACAATTGGTGAAGCCTTTTTACCATCCAGACCGATAGCACGTACACCAATCTGGAAAGTCGGATCTGTGGTATTTTTAAGTGGAGCATCTACAACATAGGCAGCCCATGAAGTGGTAGTAGTCACTACGAATGGAGTAACATCTTTTTGTTTTACATAAATTTCGAAATAAGATGTGTTTACTTCTTCATTGTAGATCGGGCATCCTTCGTACTCTGGCTTTCTGTCACCGGTGAATGCAGAGTTAAATGTAATTTTGAAATCTGCACGGTTATATACGCGTTTCATTACTTTCGTTGCGGCGATAGTCGGACGTACCGGTGTTTTGTTGAAGTCTGAAGGAACGAATGAGAGTTCCCCCAACAGTGTTTCATAATTGTTATCAGTACCGGCTACAGATAATCCGATACATCCGATAACATCATTGGCTTGTAAACCTAATTCGGATGCGTTGACAGTGATGGTTGTCCATTCGCCTTGTGCGATACCTTCTGCCGGAATAGTATAATAAGCAAACGTATTGGCATGGCCTTCTTTGGATATCATCAATTTCATTTTAGGATCAGTTCCGCTGTTGACTTTGAATGTTAGGGAGAATTTATCCTCACCGGATACTACATTGAATTTTGTACGGAACAAACGGATATCAGAATGTGCGGTAGCACCATGTATTTTCAGGCAGGAACCTGCAAACCATGCATCGTCAAAAGTGAAGTCACACTGGATGGCATCGGCAGGAACTGTCTGGCCATCACCATTGTCAATCCACCAGCGCCAGGTTGGCAGCATGTCTTGTATACCGATGTTGTACCATTTATGATCGAAAGTTGTTACTCCGTCTTTCTTGAAGAACATACCGTTGCCTAAGTTGAAACGTGTAAAGAAAGGAGTTTCTGTCAACGCACTCTCTTCAATAACAGCTTTAGAATATCCGTGCCAGTTTTTTAATTGGCTTAAGTTGGCTGTTACCTGTGCATCAGTTACAGGTGGAGTATTCAGAACATTACGTGTACCACCTGTAAACAGTAGTTCCTGTTTGGTCTGATACTCTTTCTGAATAGCCAAATCGGAAGTACCTCCTTCCGTAGAACTGGCATACAACTGGCTACGGTCATGTGCTCCCCATACTACTACTGAGACAGGTTGTCTCATCAATGCTGACCATTTCAAACCGTAACCACGTCCTTGCTGGTCGAAACCTGCATATACATCGAAGGTACTACGTCCCAGGCTCTTGGCTGCTTCTGCTGATTTTATCAACTGACTTTCTCCCCAGTTATAATTCAAGAAGAATACGTCGGTGACAGGCTCTCCGTTTTTCTGGAACCATTTATCGTTTTCACCGATTCCAAGGCTACATCCGTTATCCGAAAGACCACCGGAGTTGGAAACGAAAGCATACCAGTCTACATGGAACGGCCAGTTTTCTTCTTTCGCAACTTTATGACATTCTGCCAGGAAAGAAGAGAAATTTTCGTTCAGTGTGGACGACCAATATCCTTCGGGGTTGATACCGATACCGTCTATACCATAATATTTCAGGAATTGGATTAGTTTGCGGGCATATTTAAAGTTACCGCTTCCGTCTTTGGCGCAAAGTTGTCCGAGGAACTTTCCGGCCTCACTGTTTTCGGTTACCGAGGCAGCCCAGTCTATGAAGTAGAGGCATCCTGTTTTTACACCGTTTTTGTGAGCTACGTCATTGAATGCACCCGGTACACGGAACCAGGAGTTGGACCAGTTACCATGGATGTTGATGTATTGCCACATATTGAAGTTGTCTGCTTCAAAATTGTAACGGGGAAGTGGCCCCCACTTTTTGGTCATTTCACCGATAGGAGCCCACCAGCAAAGATTTTTGTTGTTTACATCTGAAAGATCTTTATTAGCTTTTGTTTCATTGTTCCAGAAACGTTCTTTCAGGGGAACACGTGAGATAAAGAAATTATCATCCATATAGGCCGGATCGTCACTGAAAGAGCTGCCGGGTGTCCATTTGTCAAGAGCTTCAATCATCTTGTTCTTGTCTGTTATTCCGAAGTCCACGTACATGTCGTGTGTTGGAATACTCTGAGCCATCGTACCGATGGATGCCAATAGGCCAATCGATGCAAATAGGTTTCTGAATTTCATCATAACTATTAGGATTTAGTGAATTAATAAAGATTTATTGTAATTTTTTTCTGTTTGCTACATCCCACCACAGGCGTGTTCCCTGCCAATCGTCCATACTGATACCGGTTGTCTCAGAGTTGAGCGCTTCTTTTGCGGTGAGTTCTACTTCTTCTACAATTTCCGAATCACTGGAGTTGTAAGGTATCCTCCGGACAGTAACTCCTTCGGTTAAGATTTCTCCTGTTATCCAGTTAAAACGTGGTTCTTCCAATGAGCCGTCAGAGTATCCGTAAGCATAAGGACAGGCAGGGATGAGCAACGGATATCCGGTACGGCGATAGTCGGTCCAGGCAACCAGTGACATTGGGAACAGCGTAATCCACTTCTGGGTAATGATTTTCTGCAATGCCTGTTCTTTATCCTCATCCGGATTATGGTAATAGGGATTGTTGTCAGCGTTAGCAGGGAAGTACCATGCATTGTTGAGCTGATAGTACCCTGACCATAATGGCAGATTATTGTCTGCATCATACCAGTCACGATAAATAGCTTCGTTTTTCAGGGTGGAAGAGACCGTCTGATCTCCCATGCCTCTCCAGGCCATATATTCATCATATCTGCCCGACATAGAGTGTTTATCGAAGAATTCTTTGATTCCGGCTTCATAGAATGATTGTGCCGAACCTCCCATACTCCAACCTCGCAGAGCACCTTCTGCACGTAGGAAGAGCGCTTCTTCCGTTTTGAATAATGCCAGTTTCTCACCTGCAAAATTCAGGTTGAATTTAGAGTAGTATTGATAGTTTTGTGAGGTTACACCGGCTACATCCAATGTGATTCCTGAACGAATACTTACATATTCAGTCTCTTTTTTCAATGTTTTTTGTTCTTGATTCTTTATGTCTCCGCCATTCTTTGCAAACCAGAATTCGAGAATAGGGTGCTGGGTTCGTACTAAGATATTGTGGTAACTTGCGTTGAGGCGAGAGTCTACCCAGCTATTGGCTATTTTATACAGAGGATGATAGCCGACATCTGTTCCGCTTCCGCAAATCAATCCGATCGTTTTATCACCAGCTTCCAAAACTCCACGCTGAACAGCTTCTTCTCCCAGTTGACGGGCCGTTTTGGGGACTCCGTTGACCATACAGGTGTATCCTTCCACATTAACAGTAGTCATGGCCATACGCAGAATGAGAGAATTGGCATATTTCCGCCACATTCTGACAATAGCACTGGCAGAGGTTTGTTCGGTCACCATATCAGTTTTCTCGATAAGAGCGTCAAGATTGTTGGTAGGGGCTTCTTGATAAACTTCCAGTATGGAATCGGCTTTAATCAGGTCACGGAATATCTGAGAGTATACTTCGCTTTGTTTTTCGTAAGTCAACGGATGGTCTTCTTTCAGTTCTTTGTAATCTTTCAGCGGCATCGGTCCGTGTACGTTGGTATACTGAATCGCTTCGTCAGAAAATAGTATAGATGCAAATGCACCTAAAGGAGCTATTTTAAGGGTATCGGAAGAACGCATAACCGGTACAACCTGCTGGGCTACCCATTGCATATTTGCGGTAGGGCCGCTGGCAAAATCTGCATAAAAAGACAACGACGATTTCAAACGTCCGTCAAAACTATGAGGAACAGACATATAACCAGCATAGTCGTCGCTGATAAAGCTACGTTGATACTGATATTTGTGCTCTCGTGAGTCAATCACCCTCATCTGTGCTGTCCGGAGAAATTCGGAAGCAAGCTCTGCGTTGGCTAAGATTCCTGTACTCGAAGAAGTACCGTCTTCTCTGTTGATGATTGAGGCATTTCCGTCATAGTCTAACAATGAGTCATAACATGCTGTTAATGTCATTGTTAAGAGGAAAGAGAATAATATAGATTTCTTGTTTTTCATCATATCTCTAATAATTTGAAGAGGTGGTTAGAATGATAATTTTAAGTTTAGGCCGTAACTGCGGGTAGTAGGTAATGAGAATGCTTCAATACCACCGTAACTATTGGCTGTGGATACGGATACATCGGGGTCAACCGGAGAATCTTTGTATAAGAAGAACAGATTTCGTGCTACCAGAGAAGCACTCAAGTCAATAGGTAACTTAAACAATTTACGGAAGGTGTAACCAAATGAAACTTCCCGTAAACGGAAGTTGGTAGCCGAGTAAGCATATTCACTTAAAGCCGGTTCACCAAGACCGATAGCCTGGAAATAACCTTTAGCAGGTGCTATTTGTCCGTCGGGCATGACAACTCCCTGAACAGGCTTCATAACAAGCTGTCCTCCTACTGAGGATTTGGACAGATAAGTGACACCTGCGTCACGTGCTTTTCCGCTTCTTTCCGAGAGTCCGTATGCGTCCAATCTTGCTTCCGTATAAGAGATAACCGTACCACCTATTTTACCGTCAATCAGGAAGTAAAAAGAGAAGTTTTTGTAATTGAGTGAGTTACTCCAACCCAGATGATGCGGGGAGTTGGCATTTCCCAGATAGCAGTCGTACTTAGAACTGATCATGGGAGCACCATTGACATCTGTTTTTATTTTCCCGTCTGATCCGTAGGCAAATGTTCTTCCGTACAATTCGCCGTATGGTTTACCTACTTCATAGCGGATCTTCAACCCACCGGTATATACAGGGGTCGTCTCCATCACTTTATTTAAGTTCTCTCCGTAAGTTTTAAGAATCACATTCTTATTGAATGAATAATTGAATGCTGTACGCCAGATGAACTTTCCGTTGAGTCTTGAAAAATTATAAGCTAAAGTCGTTTCAAATCCGCGGTTTCTGATTTTACCGGAGTTCAGAGGTATTTGTCCTCCTGTAGCCGCTGATTTAGGCAACCACTGATTCAACATGATCGTATTGTAAAACGTAAGGTCAAAGTCAATGGTGTTGTTTAAAAAGCGGGCTTCTACTCCGAGTTCTGTAGAACGCATAGTTTCCGGCAGTGGGTTATAGAAGGTTCGGTAACCGGAGGCTTCCGTGATTTGTGCCCCCCAGTTTTTAGACATACCTCCATAACTCAAATTGGGTATTGAGTTTCCTACTTCACTGTAGGATATACGCACTTTAGAATAGTTGAGTATATCGCTCTGTATTCCAAATATAGAATTCAGCAACGCATTGCCACCCACACTGTAGTAAGTATAGTGGTTGGGAGTTCCTAAGGCTGAGAACTGAGTATATACACGTGCCCAGTCAGTGCGGACAGAAGCATCAATGAATGCCATGTCTTTATAGCCGATTGATGCTGTCGCATACACTGCATTTTCCCAATTCTGGTCTTTCGATTTGCTGGTCGGTACATTGGCTCCGTCATGCTTGGTTGTGATAATATTGCTCGGATCGAAGACATTCGGTGTACTCGTTGAATCTGCCATCCAGTAATTGAATCCGAATGACGTGAAATCTTCTTTCAACGTACTTCCTCCTACATTGGCTGATAGATCAAAATCACCTACTTTCTTGTTGTAGCTAACCAGAAAGTCTGCAAAGATCTGATCACTGGTTGCTTTGTTATATTCGTGTATGGAGTTGTACACATTTTTGGCGTTGGTACCTTGATAGGTTTTTGTTTCGTTCGTATCTTTGGTTCTGTCTATCTTGCAACGGGCCAATGCGGTCAGGCCATCAATGATGTTTACTTTTAACCCGATTGTAGCAAATGCGCGTTCACGGACATTCTCCTTTTGCAGGCGGTTGGCATACCAGTAGGGTGAGTTCCGGTTCTCATTGTCTAACCAGGGCCATTGTTGTATAGGCCCTTCGGCATTGGCTTTGGGGTACTTTCCGTTTATTTCTCTGACGTAGTACAATTGTCCGTATGTTTCAGAGTGATCTTTGAAGTAAGAGATATCTGCATTACGAGGCATCAGATACAGGTCATATAAAGGATTGGCATATATACCTGAACCCGGACGGTTTTTAGAGGTCTGATGTATATAGCTTCCTGAAAAACTGACCTCGACATGATTGTCCAACAGGTTTACAGTTTGGCGTAATGTGATATTGTGCCGTTCAAACTTATTCTGAGGTATCATTCCTTTCGAGGTTGTATTACCATAAGAGAAGTAAGAAGTTGAATTCTTTGCTCCGGAAGATACGGAAATAGAATTATTGAAGTTAGTACCGGTCTGAAGGAATGAACTAATATTATCTACAGCACTATTACGTGCATAGGGTATTTCGTTTAGAGCCGTTTGTGACATACGACCGATACGGTCTCCCCATGAATACATGTTCAAACGGCGCTTGTTGATTGCTTCGTTTGGGTTCAGACTGGTATCATCATAAAATTCAGTATTTGCACCGTATGTGTTTTGAAACTTTGGAGTTACCAGCGGGGTTTCAAATAGCATACTGCTTGATACATCCACCGAAGTACGTCCTTCCTGACCTTTTTTAGTTGTAATGATAAGAACGCCATTAGCAGCTTTTGAACCGTATAATGCAGCTGCGTTCGCACCTTTCAGGATGTTAATATCAGCGATATCATCCGGATTGATGTTTGACAAACCATCCCCTCCGTCTGTACTATTGCCACCGGACAATAAAGCATCCTCAATCTGTGCCGTACTACGATCTGCCATAGGTACTCCATCCAGGATGATCAACGGTTGGTTGTTTCCTAAGATAGATGTATTACCACGAAGAAGCAACTTTGAAGAGCCACCGGCACCGGTAGAGTTTGGTGTGATTACCAGACCAGCTGTTTTTCCCTGCAAAGCATTGATGAAGTTGGCATCTTTGGCACGTGTCAACTCATCTCCGTTTACTTTTTGAGTGGCATAAGTAAGTGAGGATGCTTTCTTTTCGATACCAAGTGCGGTAACGACTACTTCATCCAGAACTTCTGTGTCTTCGGCTAAAGTGACGTTAATCATATTCTTCCGGATAGCGACAGTCATTGCCTTATACCCGATATACGAGAAGGTCAGTTCTCCGGAAAGTTCCGGAATACGGATAGAATAGTTACCGTCGATGTCACTGATTACTCCCTCATTCGTTCCTTTGAGAGTGATGTTGACACCAATTAGAGGCTCCCCTGTACTGTCGGTTACTTTACCGGAAATGGTTACTCTTTTATCATTCTGATTGATTCCGTCTGTTTTGGTTTCTCCTACTTTGTTGGAAAGAATGATGTGTGAACCCTCCATTAGATAATGGATGTTTGTACCCTTAAATAAATCATCCAGAACTTTAGAAACAGGAATTTCTTTGGCGTTAATTGACACTTTCTTGTCAATGTCAACGTGCGAGTTTATAATAAATAAATACTCTGTTTGTTTCTCTATCTCATTCAATATATTTTCAATAGGGGTATTTCGTGCTGAATACGAAATCCGGGCGCTTTGTGAATACCCTTCTTTGGCATTGAGTGAAAATATGGAAATCCAGATTAATAGAAGCGTTACTTTCATAATCTTAAGAAGATGGTTAATTTGTTTTTCATCAAAAGATAAAAAATCCATTATAGACTTTTTATTCATATCTTTGCATTGATTTAATATGGTTTCTACTGTGTTGATTCAAAGGGATTCCGGCAGTGTGGTGAAGGACCTGTCGGTATCCTCCTTTTGGGGGATTAGGCAATTTCTACATCATAGGCTGGTTCTCCTTTTTATTTTATGTGAATAATATCGCTGTTCTCATCTCTGTGGAATTTGAACTTTACATCTTTTTGCAATACCCGCAGAGCATATGAAATACCATCGGAATAGCGGAATTTACCGCTGCAACGGTAATTAAGTACCTCTTTATTTTCTATCTTGATTGTTACTCCATAGTGTCTTTCAAATTTCTCCATAATCTCGGCAAAGGTCTTGTCTCTGAAACACATCAATCCTTCGCGCCACCTGTATACATTATAATCCTCTATCTCTTTTATCCGGAGATTTCCATCCTGGAGATAGGCCATCTGAGAAGGGCGTAGTGTGATCAATTTATCGTCTTTAGTAACATTGACGGAACCTTCTATCAGTGAAGTCACAAAATCATTGTTATCAGAATAAGCTTCTACATAAAACTTTGTTCCGGTTACTTCAACCTGCCCTTTGGGAGTTTCTACAATAAAAGGTTGCTTCCTGTTGTGTGCTACTTCGAAGTAGGCTTCTCCGTTAATACTTACTTTACGTTCTTTCCCGTTGAATACTGCGGGATATTGAATGCTGGTTCGTGAATTCAACCATACCACCGTGCCATCTGCCAATTCTATATTGATACGCTGTCCTGCCGGTACGCTGAGTTTTTGCAGGGGCATCATATCTTCATTGTTGAATATATATTGGCTGGTAAGTGTCATTACAAGGGTGATAATAGCCACGGCAGCGATTTTGCCTATTTCTTTACCCCATGTGTTTACTAACTGCTTAAATTGGTTACGTTTGGACAGCAGGCGTTTTTCGTCAGCAAGCAGTATCATGGCATCAAATAGTTTTCTCTCTTCTAAGAAAGTGCGATAGTTTTCCGGAGAAGATTCCATCCACTCTCGTATACGCACCTCTTCATCCAATGTGGTTTTTCCTTGAAAGAAAGTATATAATAGTTCTTTATTCATATTCTTTTTTTGTTTAAAGGCATTATGAGCCGTTACGATAATACAGCAGCTAAGTGAGAGGGATGCATAGTGCAACTCTCACCTATTTAACTTTTAATAACATTGAAGTACAAGAGAAAGAAAAGACCGTCTACCCATTCATGGTATATAGAATATAGCCGATTAAACAGCACAGGGGTAGAAGAAATTCTTTATAAATCCCTAATGTACATACGTTTTGAATGGTGTTTCCGAGGATGCTGATTTTATCAGCAATTTGTTTTCTATAAAAACAGATAGATAAAGACTGGCATGTAGTCTTTCAAACTGATACGCAATTCTTTTAGTGCTTTAGCAATGTGAAACTCGACTCCTTTGGCTGTAATGTCAAGTTGACTGGCTATCTCTTGATAGGTCATATTCTGCATTCGGCTCATGATAAAAATCTGGCGGGTACGTTCGGGTAGGCTTTCAAGGGTGCGGTTCACTATTTCCTCAGCCTCTGCTGTGAAAAGCTCATAAGGTTCGCAGGCTTGCAATGTAGCGATACGGGTTTGTAGTTCCCATTGTGCATGATTTACCATGTTTTCGGCCACCTCTTCGTGCAGGCGGATATGTTGCAGGTAATTCAGGCATTTGTGTTTGATTGTGGTTAGTACATAAGCCGGTACATTCGTGTTTTCGTCCAATCGGTGACGGTTTTCCCAGTAATAAATAAGAGAATCGATAACAAAGTCCTCAGCGACAGCCTGATCCCGCACGTACGTATATGCAAAGCGAACGAATCGCTCTTTATAGTCGGAAAATAATTTGTTGAAGGCGGTCAGCTCTGAGTTTTTATTCATATCAGGGTAAAATCTTAATAGTGGACAAATGTAGTGAAAATAACAGATGAGTGATAGGATTAGCCAAAAAAAAGCTTAAAAAGTATGGATTGTAGTTTTATGATAGGTGAGAAACGGACATAATAAAAAAGAGAAAATTCTTTGTAGAATTCTCTCTTTTTTATCTCGAATCGAAAGGTTACGGAATTAACCGTTAACTCTTTTTTCTTTGATTCTTGCTTTTTTACCGGTAAGTGCACGCAGATAATACAGTTTAGCGCGACGAACTTTACCTATCTTGTTCACTTCAATGCTATCGATAGCCGGTGACTCAATCGGGAAAATTCTTTCTACACCTATAGTTCCTGACATTTTACGTACTGTAAAACGTTTCTTGTCTCCGTGACCGGAGATTTTGATAACAACACCACGGTACAACTGTACACGTTCTTTGTTACCTTCGATAATACGATATGCTACAGTTACTGTGTCACCTGCTTTGAAGCTTGGGTGTTGTTTACCGGTAGCAAATGCTTCTTCTGCAATTTTAATGAAATCCATTGTTCTTGTTATTAAATTGTTTTATCGTTACAACGCAACATATCAGGCAACTCTCTCCTGACAGCGATTGCGCGAAAGCGGTGCAAAGTAACGAATTATTTAGCACACTACCAACATTTTTATCTATATTTGTAGCACGATTAAAAAAACAAGATATGAAACAAACTTATGAAAAGCTCTTTTCCGGAGTGGCTCTGATGGCACTCCTGATGCTTTCTTCATGTCAGTCACCTTATAAATTGGTGAATACCGAAGGAAGTATGATTACAATTGATTCGGTCTGGGATACCCATCCTGATGCAGAGGCTGTGGCGCTGTTAGCCCCTTACAAGGCATCGGTAGACAGCATGATGTATCGTGTAGTAGGTACAAGCGAAATGACAATGGAAAAGGGAGGACCGGAAAGTTTGCTATCCAATCTGGTAGCGGATGTGCTGAAAGGGGCTGCTACCCAAGTTTTGGGTAAACCTGCCGATATGGGTCTGATGAATATGGGTGGTTTGCGGAATATTCTTTCTGAAGGAGAGATAACCTGTGGAAATATTTATGAGATATTGCCTTTTGAGAATTCTTTGTGTGTAGTGACGCTAAAGGGAAGCGTATTGAAAGAATTGTTTGCGGCCATAGCGGCCTGTAAAGGTGAAGGAGTAAGTGGAGTACGTCTTGAAATCACTAAAGACGGTAAATTACTTGATGGTACTATTGGTGGTAAGCCAATCGATGATAATAAACTGTATACGGTAGCTACTATTGACTATCTGGCAGATGGGAATGACGGAATGGGACCGTTGGCAAAGGCTGAAAAAAGAGACTGTCCTCCCGGTGCTACTCTACGCGGGCTGTTTATGGACTATGTAGAGCAGCAGACTAAAGCCGGTAAAAAGATCACTTCACGTATGGAAGGAAGAATTACGGTGAAATAATTATGAATAACGAACTACCAAATTATGAGAAGATGAAAAGATATCAGATATCAGTCACTATATTGTTTTTCCTGTGTGTGTTTCTTCCGGGATTTGCGCAACAGACTAAAACACTCACTTTGTTGCAAACCAGTGATACCCACAGTCGCATAGAGCCGATAGATATACATGCAGCCGATAAATATGCCGGAATGGGTGGATTTGTACGTCGTGCCACCATGCTTGACCAGTTTCGTAAAGACAATCCGAATGTATTGGTATTCGACTGTGGAGACTTTTCGCAGGGTACTCCTTACTACAATCTTTTTAAAGGTGAGGTAGAAGTCGAAATGTTGAATCTTATGAAGTACGACGCTGCCACCATTGGCAATCATGAGTTCGACTTTGGGTTGGAGAATATGGCGCGTTTGTTCAAAATGGCAGATTTCCCGATAGTATGTGCCAATTATGGGGTGGAAGGAACAGTGCTTGAAGGGCTTGTAAAACCATATGTTATATTGGAACGTGATGGCTTGAAGATAGGTGTATTCGGCCTTGGTGCAAAAATGGAAGGACTGGTGCAGGCGGATAAATACGAAGGAGTAACCTTTCAGGATCCTGTGACCGTAGCCAATGAAATTGCTGCCAAATTGAAAGAAGTAGAAGGATGTGATGCTGTTGTCTGCCTTTCGCATATGGGAATAAAAGAAGATGAAATGTTGGTGCATCAAACCCGCAATATTGATGTGGTACTGGGTGGGCACTCACATACTTTCATGCAGGAACCGGCTTTTTTTGTGAATCTGGACGGAGAGAGTGTACCTATATCTCATACAGGTAAAAACGGTATTTTTGTAGGGAAGATAGATTTGACATTTGAACGATGAGGAAAATGATATGTATACTTGTTGTGTGGTTGGTAGCGGTAGCGCCTCTGATGGCACAACAAGTACCCTGTTTACTTCCCCGTCAGGAAGACGATGCATGCCGGGAGTGGGTGGACAAGATGCTTTCGGGGATGAGTCTGAAGGAAAAGGTCGGTCAGACATTTGTTTATACACTAAGTCCGGAATGGAGCAAAAAGAACGAAAAGCTGGTACGCCGGCTGGCAAAGAAATATAAAGTAGGCGGATTACTCTTTTCCGGTGGAGAAGCCGGCGGGCAGGCGAGACTGACTAACCTTGCACAGCAGGAAACAGAGATTCCTCTAATGATAACCTTTGATGGGGAATGGGGGCTTGCCATGCGATTGCAGGATACACCTCTTTTTCCTAAAAACGCAGCATTGGGCTGTATAACAAACAATTCACTGATAGAAGAATATGGACATGAGGTAGCCCGTGAACTCCGCGAGTTAGGTGTCCACGTCAATTTTGCTCCGGATGCAGATGTGAATACCAACCCGGAGAATCCGGTAATTAACATACGCTCGTTTGGAGGTGATCCGAAGGCTGTAGCCGAGCGGGTATTAGCTTATACCCGTGGTCTGGAAAGTGGTGGTATACTGTCTGTCAGTAAGCATTTTCCGGGGCATGGGGATACGGATGTAGATTCTCATAAAGCATTGCCAACCGTGTACTATAACCGTGCCCGGTTGGATAGCATTGAGTTGTTACCTTTTCGTGAGGTGATTCGTGCCGGATTGGGAGGTATCATGGTGGGGCACCTGCGCGTACCGGAATTGGAACCGGACAGGTTGACTGCTGCTTCTTTGTCACGAAGTGTCGTGACAGATGTTTTAAAAGGAGAGTTAGGCTTTCGCGGATTGGTGTTTACTGATGCGTTGGCAATGAAAGCCGTATCCGGTGAGCGTGATGTTACAGCCAAAGCGCTACGGGCGGGCAATGATATGGTGCTTGTGGGCAGGGATATAGAACAAGCACTTGAGACGGTGATGGCAGCTATTGACCGGGGAGATTTAAGTGTGGATGAGGTGGAAGCCAAATGCCGTAAGATATTAACTTATAAGTATCTGTTAGGATTGGATCAAGAAAACAGAATCTCTGCAGATGGATTGAATGGGCGCATTCATACAGTCGAAGCACAAGCGCTTGCGAGCAAGTTGCGCTTTGCGGGAGTGACCGTATTACGCAATAATTTTAGTACAATACCTTTGCCGGCCGATCAGTCTACGGCCATTCTGTGTGTAGGTAGGGAAAAGTCCGATCAACCCTTTATCGACCGCTTTGTTCAGTATACATCGCCGGTGGAATGTTTTCGGATCACAAAAGACATGACAGAGGAAGAGTGGTACCGGATCACTAATGATTTGAAACGTTTTCGTCGTGTCGTTATCTCTGTTACGATGGAGAAAGAAGAATTGGCTGCATGTGCCCCACTTCTGAATACATTGGATTTACAGGTACCTGTTACCTGTGTCTTTTTCACTTCTTACCGGGCGATGTATCCAATCCGGACGATGTTGGAACGTACCGCTACTGTTGTTTTAGCGCATTCGTCTGAGGAAGATCTTCAGCGATATGTTGCAGACGTTTGTTTTGCCAAAGCTCCTGCCGGGGGACGGTTGTCTATGCGTATCGGGCATCTGTTTGCAATAGGTGAGGGGAGTGATATTGTTCCGGGAATGAAGCCTGTGGTACAGCCCGAAGATTGCGGTATGAAAGGATACAGGTTGCATCGTGTTGATTCGCTTGTCAATGCAGGATTAGCTGCCGGAGCTTTCCCGGGTTGTCAGGTGGTGGTGATGAAAGATGGTATTCCTGTTTATAATCGTTGCTTTGGCAGTCATTCTGATACCGATAAGACTGCGGTGCGCCCCACTGATCTTTTTGACCTTGCTTCACTGACTAAGACCACCGCAACTTTACTCGCTGTGATGAAACTTTATGATCAGGGAAAACTGAAACTTACAGACAAGGCATCTGCCTGGTTACCCTGGTTGCGATCATCCAATAAAAAGAATATAACGATTCGTGATCTTTTGTTACATGAGTCCGGATTGTTGCCTTATATCCGTTTCTATCGGGAGGCAATAGATGAGAATACAGTTACGGGGCCTTTCACGCAAGGATTCGTAGACGAGTGGCACCACACACGTATCGGAGAATATACTTACGCCTGTTCGGACTTTAAGTTTAAGAAAGGGTTAATATCTCCGAAGCAGACGCCAACGCATACGTTGCATATGGCCGAAGGTATGTGGCTGAATAAAGCATTTAAGAGTACGGTTTTGCAATCAATAGCCTGTTCGGAGATGGGACAGAAACGCTATGTATATAGTGATGTCGGTTTCGTAGTACTCCAGCAAGTGGTTGAGGCAATAACCAAACAGCCTATGAATGAGTTTCTGAATAAGGAATTCTATCGTCCGATGGGATTGGAACGTACCTTGTTCACGCCGCTTACTCACTATGATCGATCGGAAGTGATGCCAACAGCTGCCAACGATTACCTGCGGAGGCAAGACCTTTGCGGTTACGTGCAGGATGAAACGGCTGCTTGTCTGGGTGGTATTGCCGGTAATGCAGGATTATTCTCCACAGCCGGAGAGGTGGCAGCTGTATATCAGATGTTGCTCAATGATGGAGAGTGGAAGGGACATCGTTATTTGGATGGGGCTACCGTTCGCCTGTTTACCACATACACATCCGTTCTCAGCCATCGCGGATTGGGTTTTGATAAACCGAACTACCGGGATGTGAAAGCCAGTAGTTGTGCTCCCGGAACGCCTGCTCGGGTTTATGGACATACCGGTTCTACGGGTACTTGTGTCTGGGTAGATCCCGAAGAACGATTGATCTACGTTTTTCTGAGTAACCGTGTTTGCCCTGATCAGTGGAATGCTAAACTTAACAATATGAAGATACGCCAGAACATACAGCAAGCCATTTATGATTCTTTGCCGGATACTAAAGGTTTGTCGGGCAATAATGAATGATGCCAATGATGAATATGAGAAAATACCTGATAATTCTTCTGTTTTTATGTTTCGGAAAAGCAATATATGGACAGAACGATGTACAACCTCTCCTGCTTTATAAAGCGGAACAAGATGCGCGTTGCCGGCAATGGGTCGATTCGGTGATGAACCGTCTGAGTCTGAAAGAGAAGATCGGTCAGCTTTTTATTTATACCATTGCTCCGGTCGATACAAAACACAACCAGGCGTTACTGCGTGATGCTGTGGATACTTATAAAGTAGGAGGACTTTTGTTTTCCGGTGGTAAGATGCAGACACAGGCCATCCTCACCAATCAGGCGCAACGAATGGCACGCTTGCCGTTGATGATTACTTTTGATGGTGAATGGGGACTTGCGATGCGCCTTCGCGGTACGCCGCTTTTCCCACGTAATATGGTGTTAGGGTGCATACAAGACAATCGTCTTATCTATGAATACGGTCGTGAGATGGCTCGTCAATGCCGTGAACTGGGAGTGCAGGTTAACTTTGCTCCCGTGGCCGATGTGAATGTCAATCCTAAAAATCCGGTTATCAACAATCGTTCTTTTGGTGAAGATCCCGTACGTGTGGCTGATAAAGTGATTGCTTATGCCACCGGACTGGAAGGAGGAGGAGTGCTTTCTGTTTGTAAACACTTCCCGGGGCATGGAGATACGGACGTCGATTCTCATAAGGCATTGCCTGTACTGCCCTTCACTCGCGAACGGTTGGACAGCGTGGAATTGTATCCTTTCAAAGAAGCCATACGTGCCGGATTGAGCGGGATGATGGTAGGGCATCTCCAAGTACCTGTTATTGAACCTTTGGGAGGGTTGCCTTCTTCTCTTTCGCGCAATGTGGTGTACGGTTTGCTGACGGAAGAGTTGGCCTTCAAAGGTCTTATCTTTACCGATGCACTTGCCATGAGAGGGGTGTCCGGTAATGCCAGTGTCAGTTTGCAGGCATTGAAGGCGGGTAATGATATGGTACTTGCTCCGAGAAATCTGAAAACAGAGGTTGCGGCAGTCATTGAGGCTGTGGATCGTGGTGAGCTATCCCGTGAAGATATAGATCGTAAATGCCGGAAGGTACTTACTTATAAATACATTCTTGGTTTAAAGAGAAAACCGACCATTCAACTTTCCGGATTAGGAAGTCGTATCAATACACCTCAGACGCGTGACCTTATCCGGCGTTTGAACCTGGCTGCTATAACAGTACTGAATAATAAAGGTAATATTCTTCCTCTTCATTCCGACAAAGAAATGCCACCTATGGCTCTGCTGGAGGTAGGCGATGTGGGAGAGACGGATATTTTTGCCAAACAGTTGGAGAAACATACCTCCCTTGTGCGCTTTCGTCTTCGTAAGGAGATGACGGAGGCACAGGGAAAGGCTTTGAGAGATTCTCTCTCGAAGTACCGCCGTGTTATTGTGGCTGTTGCCGAACAGCGGTTGGCACCTTTTCAACCTTTTTTTGCTGCCTTGGCAGCTGATAAAAAAGCGGCTCCGGCAATCTATATCTTTTTCACTCCCGGAAAGATGATGCTACAGATACATCGTGCCGTGTCAGCCGCCCAATCTGTAGTGTTGGCACATTCTGCTGGTCACGATGTACAGCAACAGGTTGCTGATGTACTCTTCGCCCGTGCTTCTGCCGATGGACGACTTTCTGCCAGCTTAGGAGGGCTGTTTCCAACCGGTGCCGGAGTTACAATTACTCCGCATACGCCGACGCATTTCAATCCGGAAGAGTATGGAATGTCTTCCGTTGCCTTGAGGCGTATTGATTCCATCGCTAAACGGGGCATTCAGGAAGGAGCTTATCCCGGATGTCAGATTGTGATTCTGAAAGACGGAAAGACAATGTACGACCACGCTTTTGGAACCCATGCAGGCAAAGGAAGTGCATTAGTACGGCCTACAGATTTGTACGATCTGGCTTCTCTTTCTAAAACGACCGGAACACTGCTGGCTTTAATGAAATTGTATGATAGGGGACGTTTTAATCTTTCCGATAAACTATCTGACTACCTGCCGTGGCTGCAACGCACAAATAAGAAAGATATGACCATTCGTGAGCTGTTGTTACATCAGTCCGGATTGCCTGCCGGAATTGTACTCTATCCGGAGGCTATTGATAAGGAGAGTTATAAAGGCCGTCTGTTCTCCGCCCGTAAAGATGCGTTACATCCGTTACGATTGGGAGTTACCACCTGGGCCAATCCGAACTTTCATTTCAAGCCGGAGACACTGTCCCGAACCCGGAATGCCAATTACACTTTGCAGATATGCGATAGCCTCTGGCTCAATAAGTCGTTTATAAAAGTGATACAAGAGAAGATTATTGAAGCTCCTTTGGGGACGAAGCAGTACCGTTACAGTGATGTTGGGTTTATTCTTCTTCGTTTCTTGGCCGAACAGTTGGCTGGTATGCCTATGGATGAATACCTGGCACGTGAATTTTACGAACCGATGGGATTGGAGCGTACTTTATATCTTCCTTTACAGCGTATCCCGAAAGCTCAGATTGTGCCTTCTGCCAATGATAAATTCCTTCGTAAATGTGTGTTGCAAGGATTTGTACACGATGAGTCAGCAGCTTTCCAGGGAGGCGTTTCCGGAAATGCAGGATTGTTTTCAAATGCCCGTGAAGTAGCTTCTATTTATCAGATGCTGTTGAATGGAGGAGAGTTGAACGGACGCCGTTATCTGAGTAACGAAACGTGTCAGTTGTTTACTACGGAAATATCCAAAATCAGCCGTCGTGGATTAGGGTTTGACAAGCCGGATGCAAAATCACCCGACAAGAGTCCCTGTTCCGAATCGGCTCCCGCCTCTGTTTATGGTCATACCGGATTTACAGGAACATGTGCCTGGGTGGACCCGGAAAATGATTTAGTATATGTCTTTCTCAGTAATCGTACGTATCCTGATGCCACAAACCGTAAGTTGATGCAATTGGACATACGTGGACAAATACAGGAAGCGATGTATGAGGCGTTAAAATAGTGATTAGTGAGTAGTGATTAGTGATTAGCAGGCTGCGCACTCACAGCGCATGCCACTAATCACTAATCACTACTCACTAATCACTATTTCTTCTGTTTTAGAAGGAAAGACCGACGCGAAAACCGAAGTTGTTCAGTTTGTCAACGCTATAAGTCAATACCTTATCAGCTTTGTTTGTTCCGTAACTATAATACAGTGCAAGGTGTAAGCCCGGACCGTAAGCCCATGGGTAAACGTTTAATCCGACTTCCGGTGAAACGTAGAATCCCCAGTTTTCATCTCTGGATTCAAAGACATTATAGTTAGAACGTACTTTTGCATATTCAGTACCCAGTTTCACACCAACGTAAGGTTGCCATGCTCCGCCACGGTTGAACTGATAACGTGCAGCAGCACCAAAAGGCATCTGGAAAATAGTATGTTGCTGATCGCTGGTCATACTACCGCCGTTTACCGGGAAAGTTTCGCGACCTACATATTCATGGTTGCTATGATAGTTGAGGAAGAGTCCGAGACCCAAATTGGGGGTTACAAAATAACCACCTTCAAAGTTCATACCCCAACCGCTGGCATCATCGGCAAATCCATTGCTCAATGGCACATTGAACTGCCAGTCGATATTAGCGTATCCATTATCTGATAATTGTGCCTTTGCCGGCATGGCAAAGACGAGAGCCAAAGCTGCTATAGCCAGCACTCTCAATGAAATATATTTTATTGTCTTCATAACGGTTCTGATTATTTATTATTTGTTAGTAAGATAGGGTGATTGTGCAAATGCCTGGTTCACACCTTTTACGGCAAGTGCCTTGTTCATACTGTTGGAATATACCAATCCGGTCATGTAACTTGTCCACAGAACAGGAATCTTTTCTTTCGGTCCTTCCGGTGCATTCAGATTTACAATTTCAGAAATGAACGAGTTGGTACTGTAGCTATAGTTTATAGCATACGGATAATACCATCCGCCACCCCAGTTACCCCAGTAGCCTGAGCCCCAGTATCCTGGATATCCCCACCACCATTCTGGTTGTCCGTAATCGGTGAAGAAATAGGTACTCTTAATGTAACTTACCTGTACACCCAGGTCAGCATCTTCTTTAGAAGCAGCCATCGTGTAGCCTCTGTTATCCATATTGCTCTTATAAGCAGCAAGAATTTCTTGTGCAGCTTCACCTTCCAGATATTCTGGTTCTTCTTTGTCGCTGATTACAAGAATTTTGTCCGGCAAATAGTAAGTGGTGAACTCTTTGAAGTTAGCCTTCTTGTCGTAGTTGGTATACACCAAATAATCATTGTCCAATTTGTCCATGTCAGGGTCTTTTTCGCAAGCAGCGAATGCAAAGACCGCTAATAAAATAGGAATTAATCTCTTCATATCTTTTATAATGTTTAGGTTAAATAAAAAAATCCTGCCCTGGTACCTTAGGCTTTTGATAGAAACAACAACTTCTTTTATAAAAGGTTCGCAAAGGTGAATGTTAAAATGTTAAAGTATGGGCCGACTTTTTTGTTAGAGGGGCTATCTTTGTACGAAATTAAAAACTGAATACATATGAGACCGTTACCCCGCTGCTACGCAGCACTTTTGGCTTTCTTACTTTTTGTCCTGTCCACCCATTTATCGGCACAGACAGCGTTACAAAGAAAAGTAGAAAACATAACTTCCGTGGATAGTGTGAAGCCATTGGAAACTACTGAATTTGTTGAAAAATATGTTGCGTATTTCTCACAACCACTGGATCATCGTCGTCCCGAAAAAGGTTCGTTCGGTCAACGTGTCATTGTGGCACATGTCGGGTTTGATCGTCCAACGGTGATTGTTACTGAAGGTTATGGTGCTGCTTATGCGTTGCGTCCGGGGTATCGTGAGGAGTTATCACGGCTGTTCAATGCCAATATGATATTTGTGGAACACCGCTATTTTCTGGAGTCTACCCCGCAACCTCGGGACTGGAAATATCTGACTGCTGAGAACTCTGCAGAAGATTTGCATGCAGTGACTACCGCTTTTAAAACGTTGTATCCAGGGAAGTGGATAAGTACCGGTATCAGCAAAGGAGGGCAGACATCGTTGTTGTATCGTGCATTCTTCCCCGATGATGTAGACGTTTCGGTACCCTATGTCGCTCCGCTTTGTTATGGGGTGGAAGACGGAAGGCATGAACCGTTTTTACGGCAGGTATCTACGGCAGAAGAGAGAAAGACGATAGAAGACTTCCAGTTGGAAGTGTTGAAGCGTAAAAGTACGTTGCTGCCTCGTTTTGAGAAGTATTGTGCTGAAAAGGGATACGTTTTCCGTGCACCGTTGGAGGAGATTTATGATTATTGTGTGCTCGAATATTCCTTTGCGTTGTGGCAGTGGGGGACAGAAGTGAGTACTATTCCTTCCGTAACGGATACGGACGATGAAGTGTTCCGGCATTTTCTGGAGATCAGTGAACCTTCTTATTTCACAAAGGACAGTCCTAACGTATCCTTCTTTGTGCAGGCTGCACGTGAGTTGGGCTATTATGGCTATGATATAAAGCCGTTTGAGAAATATCTTTCTATCAAAAGCAGTAAGAACTACCTGCACCGGTTGATGCTTCCGGAGGAATTGGGAGACATGAAATTTGATAAGCGTCTGGGACGGAAGATTGTGAAGTTCTTGAAACAGAATGATCCGAAGATGATATTTATCTATGGTCAGAATGACCCATGGACGGCAGCCGGTGTCACCTGGCTGAAAGGGAAAAAGAATATCCATGTATTTGTGCAGTCCGGCGGAAGCCACCTGGCACGTATCAGTACATTACCCGAAGCGATGAGGGTTCGGGCGATAGCGCAGATAGAGGAGTGGATTAGTGAGTAGTGATTAGCGGTTTAGTGAGTAGTGATTAGTAAGCTGCGCTTATTTAGTTGACAATTGACAGTTGACAATTGACAGTTGACTATGCAGAATGATAGCGCAGCCTACTAATCACTAATCGTTAATCACTACTCACTAATCACTACCTTCAGCCTCTCCGGCACCTCTACCTTTTCAAGGTTGAGTTCTTTCAGCCGTTCTTTCCCTTTCGGGGTCAGGCTGAAATACATTTGCCTTTTGTCTGTCTTTCCTAAGGCTCTTTTTATCAATTCCTTCTCTTCCACTGCTCTGATAACTTTGGATGTGTGTGAAGTTGCCATACCTGTACGGGCAGAGAGGGCAGTAGAAGTCATTTCTTCCTTCGCCTCCTGTAAGGCACATAGTATCATTGCTTCATTGAGTGACAGGTCATATTCTTTTTCGAATTGCGCTTCAAACTCCGCTAAGGCTTTATAAAGATCGCGCATCATGCATATTGTTTTCATACTCTTATGTTCTTACTTATATAAACAAGTTGATGTTAGCATTGTCTGCACGCTCCATGTAGGTGGCTACGCCGCCAATTGTAACTTCATCCAGCAACTCTTCTTTCTTCACGCCCATTACATCCATTGACATCTGGCAGGCAATAAACTCCACACCATTTTCCAATGCCTGACGACGAAGAGATTCCAGCGAGTCGATCCCTTTGCTGTGCATAATGTAGCGCATCATTTTGCCACCTATGCCACCCATGCTCATTTTAGACAGTTTCAGCTTCAGGGAACTCGAAGGCAGCATCATGCCAAACATCTTTCCGAAGATATCTTTTTCTACTTTAGGCTTACTGAGACGCTTGATGACGTTCAGTCCCCAGAAAGTGAAGAATATAGTTACCTTCTGTCCGGTTGCTGCTGCACCGTTCGCCAGTACAAAGGTAGCTAATGCCTTATCAAGATCGTCACTGAACATGATAAATGTTTTTCCTTTACCTTCACAGGATGTCACTATACTACAAGCCTTGGGTTCTTCTTTCTCGATAACGATGATTGATTTTCCGGCAGCACTCTCTTTGGATATCAGCTTGTTTCCGGTGGAGTTACACCAGGCGGCTGCATCACGGGCAAAGCCGGGATCAGTGGAGGTTATTTGTACGCGCTCACCCGGTACAAGCGTATCCATTGTCTTTTTCATTTTCAGAATAGGGCCGGGGCATTGCATACCACAGGCGTCTACCTGAACGGTGCGTGAAGGAACGGCAGGTTCTTCCTGAATGGACACGGGTGTCGCACTCTCTTTCCTACTGGCAGGAGTATCACCCCCCTCATTCCTGATGATCGGGGCAGTGGCCGCTTTGTATATTTTCAATCCGCCGGACAGATTGCGGACTTTATCGTATCCGTGCTGAACGAGTATGCGATAGGCGAGATAACCTCTCAGTCCTACAGCGCAGAACACATAGACCGGCTTATCTTTGGGTATTTCATCTATGCGGTCGCGTATCTCGTCCAGTGGGATGTTGATGGCTCCCGGCAATGAACCCAGAGAGAATTCATCCGGTGTGCGTACATCCAGCAGAAACTCATGTTCCAGGCGAATGTCACGCAAGTCGCGCCAGTAAACCGGTTTTACGGTTCCTGTCAGGATATCTTCTGCCACATAACCGGCAATGGCTACCGGATCTTTGGCGGATGAGAAAGGAGGAGCATAGGCCTGTTCCAGTTTCATCAGGTCGTAGATGGTGCCTTGATGCTTGATGACCAGGGCAAATTCATCGATGCGTTTGTCCACCCCGTCATAACCCACAATCTGTGCACCGTATAGTTTTCCTGTTTCCTTATCGAATGTAATCTTGATACTCATCTGCGTAGCGTCCGGATAATAACTTGCATGCGAAGACGAGTGGGTAGTAGAAGAAGCATAGGCTATTTCAGCTTGCCTCAGCCGTTTGCCCGGTAAGCCGGTAGTAGCTACGGTCAGATCGAAAACTTTGGCGATAGAAGTACCGATAGCACCCTCATAACTGATTTTAGCTCCCAGTATATTGTCAGCAACAATACGTCCCTGTCTGTTGGCAGGACCGGCGAGATAGTTCAACCAGGGTTTTCCGGTTATCGGGTGGCGATATTCAATGGCATCTCCGATCGCATAAATCGATTCGTCCGAAGTTTGCAGGTAGTCATTGACCGAGATACCTCCGGCTTCTCCGATAGTCAGTCCGGCAGCACGTGCCAGCGTTGTTTCCGGGCGTACTCCGATGGAGAGTATTACAATATCTGCGGGTATGGATTGTCCGTCTTTGAAAACAACCTTTATCTCTCTGCCTGTCTTCTCAAAAGAAGCTACTGCCTGTTCCAGATACAAGTTTACCCCTTTATCCATCAGGTGTTGATGTACGAGCGATGCCATAGAGAAGTCTATGGGAGTCATCACCTGGTTGGCCATCTCTACAATAGATACTTTGGCTCCCAGTGCATGCAGGTTTTCTGCCATTTCCAGTCCGATGAATCCGGCACCGATTACTACGGCTCTCCGGGGAGCGTGCTGGTTGGCATACTCTTTTATCCGGTCCGTATCTTTCACATTGCGTAATGTGAAAATTCCCTCAGAGTCAATGCCCGGCAATGGAGGTTTAACGGGAGTAGCTCCGGTAGAGATCAATAGCTTGTCGTAACTCTCTTCGTACGTGTCTTCACTACTGAGACGCACGGTTACGGTCTTTCTTTTCCGGTCAATGAAAATGACCTCGTTCTCTGTACGTACGTCTACACGAAAACGTACGGAAAAAGCCTCCGGGGTTTGCACAAAGAGTTTCTCCCGTTCGGCGATTACCCCTCCTATATAATAGGGTAGCCCACAGTTGGCATAGGATATGTACTTTCCTTTTTCAAGGAGAATAATCTCTGCTGTCTCGTCCATTCTTCTGATTCGGGCGGCAGTGGTTGCTCCTCCTGCTACGCCTCCGATGATAATAATCTTCATGTTTCTTTTTCTTGTAAATAGTTTCCTTTGGAAATAATAACGCAAAAGAAATAGATAAAGTTCACCGATGGTTGGAAAAAAAGTCTATTTTAGGTATCCGGGGGCGAATAATACATCATTGAGGGCTTTTGGTTTATCATTCGAAACGATGGAGGTTTCTTTCAAAATGAAAGGAAAATGGAAATCAAATGGTATACCAAAATCTTTGGCAGTCTGTTGAAAAGCTGTATATTTGCGCACCCTGTTTTTACCGCTCTTATGAAATCATGAGTAAGATTCTTATTATCGATGATGAAACCCAGATTCGTAGCCTGTTGGCGCGAATGATGGAATTAGAAGGTTATGAAGTGTGCCAGGCCGGAGACTGCAAATCGGCTTTAAAACAACTGGAGCTTCACTCCCCCGATGTAGCTTTGTGTGATGTATTTCTTCCCGATGGGAATGGTGTAGACTTGGTAGTAACTATCAAAAAGGCGGCTCCCAATACGGAGGTAATCCTGTTGACAGCTCATGGAAATATCCCGGATGGCGTACAGGCCATCAAGAATGGTGCATTCGATTATATCACCAAAGGAGATGATAACAATAAGATTATCCCTCTTATCAGCAGGGCTGTAGAGAAAGCACGCATGAATGTTCGCCTTGAAAAACTGGAAAAGAAGGTGGGGCAGATGTACTCCTTCGAGTCTATTCTGGGTGAATCGAAACCGTTGAAAGAGGCTGTTCAGTTGGCCCGGAAGGTTTCTGTGACTGATGTGCCGGTGTTATTGACCGGAGAAACAGGAACAGGTAAAGAGGTTTTTGCACAAGCTATACACTATAACAGTAAGCGTGGCAAGCAGAACTTCGTGGCCGTCAATTGTTCTTCGTTCAGCAAAGATTTGCTGGAAAGTGAAATGTTTGGTCATAGGGCCGGATCATTCACCGGGGCATTGAAAGATAAGAAAGGGCTTTTTGAAGAGGCAAACAACGGAACTATTTTTTTGGATGAAATGGGGGAAATGGCTTTTGAATTACAGGCCAAGTTACTCCGTATTCTCGAAACCGGCGAATATATAAAGATAGGTGATACGAAACCCACCCGGGTGAATGTCCGGATCATTGCTGCCACTAACCGGAATTTACCGGAGGAAATTGCTGCCGGACGCTTCCGGGAAGATTTATTCTATCGTCTTTCGGTTTTCCAGGTACACTTGCCATCCCTCCGCGAAAGAGCGGGAGATATCAGAATTCTTGCTGAGGCTTTTGTGCGTAGTTTCTCCGAAAAGCTCTCCCATCCGGTGACCGGGATGTCTCCGGCATATCTTGCAGCACTCTGCCAGCAAATGTGGAAGGGAAATATACGCGAACTGCGTAACGTGATAGAGCGTAGCCTTATTGTATGCGATGGAGAGTGCCTGGATGTATGCGATCTTCCACTGGAAATACAGAATTGCCATTATGAGCAGTCTGACGAGGCTGTACCGGGGAGTTTTGAATTATCTGCCATGGAGCGCCGGCATATTGCCCGTGTGTTGGAGTATACCAAAGGGAACAAAACAGAAGCGGCCCGTCTGCTTAAAATAGGACTTACCACGTTGTATCGTAAAATCGAGGAATATAAACTATAATAATGTGGCAATATGTTGATGTGCCAATGTGCCAATTGGGCTGCGTTGGCAGGGCATGCCACTCTCACCTTTCTTCGTGTGTTTACTCACCGGGATACTTTCCTTATCTCGTAGAGGAGCGTTGTTTTTCTCACCGGGGAACGTTGTTTTACATGTACATGTAACGCAGCATGACATGCACATGTGGAGCAGCACGACATGCACATGTCGTACAGCTTTACATGTACATGTAAAACAACGCTCCTCTACGAGCTTCGATAGGTTTGTCTACGACATCCCTGACGAACCCTTTAATGGAACAACGCTTTCCATTCTTTCAAAACAGTGCAATCCTTTTCAAAATGGAAGGGTAGCGCTGTTTCTTCTTTTAAATGCTTTGTGATATAATCTGTTGATACTTATTGTTTTATTACTTTCTTTCCGCTTTTGGCACGCAATTGGCACATCGTAAATCAGGTAAAAACTATTAGTAACAATTAAAACAAGGTAAAAACATGGGAATTACAGTATCATTTATTTTCTGCCTCTTGAGCGGCTTTGCCTGCTTCTGGCTCTTTTGGAAATGTGTGGATTGGTTTGAGAAGATTTAAAGAAAGGGAGAATTAGATTTATGTATACAATACTATTTGTGATAGGTATCGCAATCTTCGGTTATCTGATGTACGTACTCATCAAACCGGAAAAATTTTAATGAAGCAATGAATACAGAAATTTTAGGTGTAGTTTTACAGGTGATCCTGATGGTGGTACTTGCCTATCCGTTAGGAAAGTACATCGCTAAGGTTTATAAAGGAGAGAAGAGCTGGTCGGACTTCATGGCTCCTGTTGAGAGAATAATTTATAAAGTATGCGGCATCCGTCCGCAGGAAGAGATGAACTGGAAACAATTCCTCAAATCATTATTGATTCTGAATGCATTCTGGTTCTTCTGGGGAATGGTGCTTTTGATTTCTCAGGGATGGCTTCCTTTAAACCCTGATGGGAACGGACCGCAAACACCCGATCAGGCATTCAATACCTGTATTAGTTTTATGGTCAACTGCAACTTGCAGCACTATAGCGGCGAAAGCGGGCTGACTTACTTTACGCAGTTGTTCGTAATTATGCTCTTCCAGTTTATAACTGCTGCAACCGGTATGGCTGCTATGGCGGGTATGATGAAGGCGATGGCTGCTAAAACCACGAAAACAATTGGTAACTTCTGGCAACTGCTGGTAGTGAGTTGTACACGTATCCTGTTGCCGCTTTCATTGATTGTGGGCTTTATCCTTATTTTACAGGGTACGCCAATGGGATTTGACGGTAAGATGAAAGTAACCACACTGGAAGGACAGGAGCAAATGGTTTCGCAAGGGCCTACGGCAGCTATCGTACCGATCAAGCAGCTGGGTACGAATGGTGGAGGGTATTTTGGAGTCAACTCTTCACATCCCCTGGAGAATCCTACTTTCCTGAGCAATGTGGTAGAATGCTGGTCTATCCTGATTATTCCTATGGCAATGGTCTTTGCCTTTGGATTCTACATTAAACGTAAGAAACTGGCATATAGCATATTTGGAGTTATGCTGGCAGCCTATCTGGTAGGAGTCTTTATCAACGTAAGCCAGGAAATGGGTGGTAATCCGCGTATCGACGAAATGGGAATTGCCCAGTCCGGTGGAGCCATGGAAGGAAAAGAAGTACGTATCGGCTCAGCCTCCGGTGCTCTGTGGAGCGTGACAACTACGGTGACTTCCAACGGATCGGTAAATAGTATGCACGACTCTACTATGCCGCTTAGTGGGTTGGTCGAGATGCTGAACATGCAGATAAACACCTGGTTTGGTGGTGTTGGTGTGGGATGGATGAACTATTACACCTTTATCATAATAGCTGTATTTATCAGCGGATTAATGGTGGGACGTACCCCGGAATTTCTGGGAAAGAAGGTAGAGGCCCGTGAAATGAAAATAGCTACCATTGTGGCTCTGCTCCATCCGTTCGTGATTCTTGTTGGTACAGCTCTGTCCAGCTATTTGTATACACATCATCCGGATTTTGTGGCGAGTGAAGGAGGTTGGCTCAATAATCCCAGTTTCCATGGACTGAGCGAACAGCTTTATGAGTTTACCTCTTCGGCTGCCAACAACGGTTCCGGTTTTGAAGGCTTGGGTGATAATACTTATTTCTGGAACTATTCCTGCGGTATTGTACTTATTCTCAGTCGTTTCATTCCTATCATCGGGCAAGTAGCTATTGCGGGTTTGCTGGCTCAGAAGAAGTTTATCCCCGAGAGCGCCGGCACATTGAAAACAGATACAGCAACTTTCGGCGTCATGACGTTTGCAGTTATTTTTATCGTCGCTGCTTTGTCATTCTTCCCGGTACACGCCTTGAGTACGATTGCTGAACATTTTAGTCTATAAGTAAAGAGTATGAAAAAGAATAAATCGGCTTCTTTATTTCAAAAGGAGCAAGTCATAGAGAGTTTAAAGCAATCATTCGTGAAGTTGAATCCACGAACGATGATGATGAATCCGATTATGTTTACAGTGGAGATAGTAACGGTTATTATGCTGGTGGTTACCATCCTCTCCCTGAGTAGAGATCATTACGGTTCATTCGGATACAATCTGCTGGTATTCGTTATTCTGTTTGCCACTTTGTTGTTTGCCAATTTTGCCGAGGCCATTGCCGAAGCACGGGGCAAAGCACAGGCAGATAGTTTGCGTAAGACGCGTGAAGAGACTCCTGCAAAATTGATGACAGGTGAGAAACTTCAGACCGTGAGCAGTTCAAAGCTAAAGAAAGGAGATGTCTTTGTTTGTGAAGCCGGAGATACGATTCCTGCCGACGGTGAGATCATTGAAGGATTAGCTTCCATCGACGAGAGTGCTATAACGGGAGAATCAGCACCCGTTATCAGAGAAGCCGGAGGAGACAAAAGCTCGGTGACGGGCGGAACGAAGGTACTCTCGGATAACATTAAAGTATTGGTGACTCAGCAACCGGGTGAGAGTTTTCTTGATAAGATGATTGCCCTCGTAGAAGGTGCCAGCCGAAAGAAAACGCCGAATGAAATTGCCTTGACTATCTTGCTGGCAGGTTTTACGCTGGTATTTGTGATTGTTTGTATCACACTGATTCCTTTTGCCGATTATACTAACATTGATCATCCGGGCACAACCATTTCTATTGCTGCCATTCTTTCACTATTTGTCTGCCTCATTCCGACTACTATCGGAGGATTACTTTCTGCCATTGGCATTGCCGGTATGGACCGTGCGTTGCGTGCCAACGTGATTACTAAATCCGGTAAAGCCGTTGAGACAGCCGGAGACATTGATACGCTGCTATTGGATAAAACAGGTACGATAACCATTGGTAACCGTAAAGCGACCAAATTCCATACGGCACCGGGAGTAGATGAACATGCGTTTGTGGAAGCCTGCCTGCTGGCCTCTCTATCCGATGAAACTCCCGAAGGTAAATCGATTGTAGAGTTGGGACGTGAGTCGGGGATGCGAATGCGGAACCTGAACACAACCGGTGCGCGCATGATTAAGTTTACTGCCGAAACGAAATGTTCGGGCGTTGATCTGTCCGATGGTACCCAGATTCGCAAAGGGGCATTTGACGCTATCCGCCGGATTGCAGAAAAGGCCGGGAACACCTTTCCGAAGGAAGTGGAAGAGACTATTGCAGCTATTTCCGGCAATGGGGGGACACCGCTGGTGGTATGCGTCAATCAGCGGGTTACCGGGGTGATAGAGTTGCAGGACATCATCAAACCGGGCATTCAGGAGCGTTTTGAACGCCTGCGTAAGATGGGAGTGAAAACCGTTATGGTGACCGGAGACAATCCGTTGACTGCCAAATATATTGCAGAAAAGGCGGGAGTAGACGATTTCATAGCCGAAGCCAAACCGGAGGATAAAATGGAATACATCCGGAGAGAACAGGAAGCCGGCAAACTGGTGGCGATGATGGGCGACGGAACGAATGATGCTCCTGCACTGGCACAAGCCAATGTGGGCGTAGCAATGAATAGTGGTACACAGGCGGCCAAAGAAGCCGGTAATATGGTAGACCTTGACAATGATCCTACCAAGCTGATTGAGATTGTGGAGATCGGTAAACAGCTACTGATGACACGCGGTACACTGACCACATTCTCGATAGCCAACGACGTAGCCAAATACTTTGCAATTGTACCTGCTTTGTTTATGGTGGCTATCCCCGAGTTGGCAGCGCTCAATATCATGGGCTTGCATAGTCCGGAGAGTGCTATTCTGTCGGCTGTAATTTTCAATGCTATCATTATTCCGATCCTGATTCCACTTGCTTTGAAGGGAGTACAGTACAAACCGATAGGTGCCAGTGCACTGCTTCGCCGTAATCTGCTGATATACGGATTGGGAGGGGTAATTGTACCTTTCATCGGGATTAAGTTGATCGATTTGGTAGTAAGTTTATTCTTTTAAATAATATGACGATGAAAACTTTATTGAAATCATTTAAAATAACGCTTGCGTTCTGCGTATTCTTTGCAGTGTTTTATGTCCTTATTCTATGGCTTTTTGCACAGGTGGCAGGACCGAATAAAGGAAATGCCGAAGTGGCAACATTGGATGGTAAGGTGGTAGGTGCTGCCAATGTGGGGCAGAATTTCACAAAAGATATTTATTTCTGGGGTCGTCCTTCCTGTGCCGGAGATGGCTATGACGCTACGAGTTCTTCCGGTAGTAACAAAGGGCCTACGAATCCCGAATATCTGGCTGAACTGGAAGCCCGCATTGACACCTTCCTCGTTCATCATCCCTACCTGAACCGTAGTGAGGTTCCTGCCGAGATGGTAACTGCCAGTGGATCGGGACTCGATCCGGATATCACCCCTACTTGTGCTTATGTACAGGTGAAAAGAGTGGCACAGGCACGTGGGATGCATGAGGAACAGGTAAAAGAGATTGTCGACAAAACGATAGAAAAGCCCTTATTAGGACTTTTTGGAACAGAGAAAGTGAATGTATTGAAACTGAACATTGCTTTGGAAAAAGCAAAATAAACATTGTAGTATATGAAGGTTTTTAGTAAGAAAGTATTTTTAGGTTCATTGGTAGCTGTAGTTGGTTGCTTAATGGCAACCACCAACACACAGGCACAGGAATTTACCGTACAGGGCGACTTAGTCAGTTCATATGTATGGCGTGGAATGTATCAGACCGGAACCAGTATCCAGCCAACCTTAGGCTTTACTATCGGTGGCTTTTCATTGACGGCCTGGGGATCAACCGATTTCGATGGTTGTCAGGCCTCAGAAGGAAGAGCGAATAAAGAAATAGACCTGACCGCTGCTTATGCTTTTGGAAGTACAGGACTGACCCTTTCAGTGGCAGACCTTTGGTGGCCCGGGCAAGGGACGGGTAATTATTTTAAATTCAAAAGCCATGAAACAGCACATCACTTTGAAGCAGGATTGGCTTATACGCTGCCGGTTGAAAAGTTTCCGCTTTCAATTGCCTGGTACACGATGTTTGCCGGACAGGATAAAAAGGAGAATGACCGGGGAGAAATGAAACAGAATTATTCCTCTTATATGGAACTCAACTATCCGTTCAGTGTGAAGACAGTAGATCTGAATGTAACGTGTGGCATTGTTCCCTACACTGCTCCTCAGTATAATTGCAATGGTTTTGCAGTGACCAATATTGCTTTGAAAGGAACAACTGCCATCCGGTTTAGTGATCGGTTTTCCCTGCCGGTTTTTGCACAAGCCATCTGGAATCCACGTATGGAAGATGCCCATTTGGTTTTCGGCATTACTTTAAAACTCTAACTAAACTCTGGCATAACTAATTAGTATCTTGAGGATGTGTAAAAAGTAAAACTCGTTATTATTAAAACGCAAATTAACGCAAAGATTAAATTAAATCTGCGATAATTTGCGTTAATCCGCATTATTGAATTGCAGCTTGATAGCTTTTTTAGACTTTTGACACAGCTTTATGGGGTTGAAAAATAGATATATAGAAGTATGGATAGAGAAGAGAGTGTACAGCATTTCCTGGATCTGATAAAGAAGTCACGCCGGGGAAAATTTAAAGTCTATATCGGGATGATTGCCGGTGTGGGTAAGAGCTATCGTATGCTTCAGGAAGCACATGATTTACTCGATAACGGGGTAGATGTGCAGATAGGATACATCGAAACACATGGGCGTGCCGGGACAGAGGCACTCATAGAGGGCTTGCCGCTGATTCCGCGGCGGAAGATTTTTTATAAAGGGAAAGAACTGGAAGAGATGGACCTTGAAACCATCATCCGTATCCACCCGGAAATCGTGATTGTAGATGAGTTGGCACATACCAATGTTGAAGGTAGTTTGAACGAGAAACGTTGGCAGGATGTACTGACACTGCTCGATGAGGGTATTAATGTAATCTCTGCCATTAACATTCAGCATATCGAGAGTGTAAACGAAGAAGTGCAGGACATTTGCGGCATCGAAATAAAAGAACGTGTTCCCGATAGTGTGTTACAAGAGGCAGATGAAGTGGTGAATATCGACCTTACCGCCGAGGAACTGATAACCCGTTTGAAAGCCGGAAAGATATATCGTCCGGATAAAATTCAGGTAGCTTTGAATAACTTCTTTAAAACGGAGAATATCCTTCAGTTACGCGAACTCGCTCTGAAAGAGGTAGCGTTGCGTGTAGAAAAAAAAGTAGAGAACGAAGTTGTAATGAGTATGGGTGTCCGGCATGAAAAGTTTATGGCTTGTATTAGCAGCCATGAAAAGACGCCCCGGCGTATTATCCGTAAAGCAGCCCGTCTGGCCACCCGTTACAATACCACCTTTGTTGCCCTTTATGTGCAGACGCCCCGTGAGAGTATGGACCGGATAGATCTTGCCAGCCAACGTCATTTATTAAATCATTTTAAATTGGTAGCTGAGTTGGGGGGAGAAGTTGTTCAGGTACAGTCGAAGGATGTACTTGGAAGCATTGTCCGGACGTGTCGTGAGAGGCAGATAACAACTATCTGTATGGGAAGCCCCCGCTTACGTGTCTCGAATGCCCTTTGTGCAGTGTTCGCCTATAAAAAGTTTTTGGCAAATCTGGCACAAGCAAACGTAGATTTGATTATACTTGCAGTGGAATGAGTTTGTAAGTAAACTAAAGAACTCACGAACTCACAAACTAAAAAACTTCTTTAAATCATGAATATAAAAACGAAATTGCTTTTCGGAATCGGGATACTGGCCGGAATGATTATTTTATTGGTAACTCTATCTGTTGTCAACCTACAGCTACTGACTGCTACGGACCCCGACAGTCCTGCTGCACTGCCTGCCCTCGAACGGGCTTTATTATGGATCTCTGTTACAGGAGGTATTTGTGTACTCACAGGTCTGGTTCTGCTTTTTTGGTTACCGCGTTCCATTAGTAGACCTATTCTTGAGCTTAAACAAGGTATTCTTGAAATAGCCAATCATAACTACGAAAAGCGCCTTGATATGAAAAGCAGTGAAGAATTCAGGGAAGTTGCTGATAGTTTTAATCGTATGGCAGAACGTCTCACTGAGTATCGGGCCAGTACGCTTGCCGATATCCTTTCAGCCAAAAAGTTTCTGGAAGCCATTGTCAATAGTATCAATGAGCCTATTATCGGATTGAATACCGAGCGTGAAATTCTTTTCATCAACAACGAGGCACTGAATGTGCTCAATTTGAAAAGAGAAAACGTGATCCGCCAATCTGCCGAAGAGCTTTCTTTGAAGAATGACCTTCTCCGTCGCTTGATTCGCGAACTCGTTAGCCCCGGCGATAAGAAAGAACCATTGAAAATTTATGCAGATAATAAAGAGAGCTATTTCAAGGCTGCCTATATCCCTATCAACAATACCAATGCCGATAAAGACGAACCTCATAAGTTGGGCGATGTTATCCTTCTGAAGAATATCACCGAATTTAAAGAGCTGGATTCAGCTAAAACCACATTTATCTCTACCATTTCCCATGAGTTGAAGACTCCTATTTCTGCTATCATGATGAGCCTTCAACTACTGGAAGATAAACGTGTGGGTACGTTGAATGAAGAGCAGGAACAGCTGTCTAAGAGCATTAAAGACAGTAGCCAGCGCCTGTTGGAGATTACCGGCGAACTGCTGAATATGACTCAGGTAGAAGCCGGAAAACTCCAGATGATGCCTAAGATCACGAAGCCCATTGAACTGATTGAATATGCTATCAAGGCCAACCAGGTTCAGGCCGATAAGTTCAATATACAGATTGAAGTGGAATACCCGGAAGAGAAGATCGGCAAATTGTTTGTAGATAGTGAAAAAATAGCCTGGGTACTTACCAATCTGCTAAGTAATGCCATTCGTTATTCAAGAGAGAACGGACGTGTGGTTATTGGTGCTCAGCAAGAAGGTGACCAGATAGAGCTTTATGTACAGGATTTTGGTAAAGGTATCGATCCTCGTTATCATCAGAGCATTTTTGACCGCTATTTTCGTGTACCCGGCACTAAAGTGCAAGGCAGTGGCCTGGGACTCTCCATCTCTAAAGATTTCGTAGAAGCACATGGCGGCACGTTGACTGTAGAGAGCGAGTTGGGCAAAGGTAGTCGGTTTGTTATTCGGTTGAAAGCATGATACAGTTTGTTTCAATGTATTGAGAAAATAGTTTCAATGCATTGAGAATCTTTTCTCAATACGTTGAGAATTTTTTCTCTATATATTGAGAATCTTTTCTCAACGTATTGAAACTCTTTGAAACTTATATTATTCTGTTTGTTCTGACTTAAAAAATTACATATTATTCAAAGATAAAAGACTCGTTCCTTTTAATTTTTATTACTTTTGTAAAGTTTGATATCTTACTTAGTTACAAGTGAGGCATAATTATAGATTGCCTTATGTTGTAACTTTCATGTTATGCTATTCTGTATCATAGGAATATTAGGAGGATATACTTATGATTGATGTCTGGGAGTGAAGCAAACTGCTTCTGTTATCGTTGTGATAGAGTTTCCTTATTTACTAATATTTAAAGCTATGAAAAAATATTTATTGATTTTGGTTTGTTTGTTGACACTACAGGGCACAAGCTTTGTGATGTCTCGTGACATGAAAGGTGATTTAAATACATCAGAGGAATTTCGGTCAACTGCTTTGGAAGAGACGGATAAACCAGTCTTTATCTCCGTGACTGTAGATGCCATCACTCCAATTCCCGGATCAAATTTTTATAATCTTGACCTAACAGCCGAATTTCGTGGTGCTGAATCTCTTTATGCAGAACTCTATGAAGAGTTCAGCATTGCAATTAGATCGCGTTCTTATCAAGAACCGTACATCGTTCATCTTCACTTTGAAAATATTTACAAGGGTGGAAGAGTCTGGGTCGTTTTAGAATTAAAGAACAATGTGGGAACAACGTCTTATACAGTTGAAATTCCCAATCAGATGAAACCTGATTCCATAGAAGAAGTAACAATGGAATCAAGTATTTCACAGGTTGAAGTAAGGGATATGCAAGGAAGGCTTGTTCTTCAAACTGAAAATTATGAGAATATTAATCGTCTATCGAGAGGAATGTATATCGTGACGATTACTTATTCGGATGGAAAAGTAGTAACGAGGAAGATTTGTCGATGAGGACATTTATTGTTCTGGTACTGAATATTGTTTATTTCTTCTAATATTTAAAACTATGAAAAAATGTTTGTTAGTTTTGGTTGGTTTGTTGACACTACAGAGCATAGGTTTAACTATGGCTCAGCAAGATACAATTTTAGTATTCGAAGGACATATGAATACTACTCCATGGGGATCGCAAATCATGAAACCTTGTTTGCCTCGAACAGAACGTTTGAGTAGTGATTTTGGAGGAGTGATTAAAGTAGTATGTGGAGCCGGAATAGATGATGAAATGCAGCATTGTATAAAGGCCGCCGCTCTACTCTGGGAAGAAAAGTTATATATTCCTGAAAATGTAGTTTTGAAGTTTGAGAAAAAAGAGTTGGGAGCAGAAGCTGCCGATTTTCAGGCTCAGGTGAGATATACGTCATTCCCCGATGCGAAAACAACATATCCCAATAGTTATTATCAGAATTTCTTAACTGATGACGAACGTGTATATGACGAGGATGCTATTATCCTGATTAATGAAGACACGGATTGGGAGTATAGTTTTAACGGAAAGGCTGTGGATAAGAAGAATTTCACAACAGCCATGTTACGTGCCATTGCCATCTCGTTAGGCTTTGGTTCATCGGTTGTAAATGATGTATCACATGGCATTATCTTTTCTATAGAGGGATGTTTCTCTCCTTTTGATAATCTGATTGTTGATTCCAATAATGTCCGTCTGAATGAAATGCCGAATAATGGAGTTGCAAGCCAGGAACTTTCTTCATTTGTGTCGGAAGAGCGTGTTTATTGTAAAACGTCTGCTAATGAAAGCTTCAGGTTGTATACTTCTCGCAGGTTCCAAGGTTATAATTACTTGAATTATCTATATTTTGATGGTGACTTGATGTCATACAATACCAGGACAGGAGATAAGATTCAGCAAATAGATGAGATAGTATTGGGAGTTCTCAGAACAATTGGCTGGGAGGAACCTGAAAGTAATTTAAGGATAATAGCAGAAGGCATTGATGATACGGGTATTGCTTCTTCTTCTCAAAGCTATAATTTTCATGCCGAAACCACTTCAGGCAGTATAGCGAATTATTCATGGAAGTATGAACTACTGGATAACGAAATGAATTTTGTCACTATCAAAACAGGAGATTCTTCTGATTTCAGTATAGATGAGATAGATGATGTAACGAAGTATAATAAGAATATCAATGCAGATATTAAGGGTAAGATCAGTTTGACTGCTACTACTGCCGATGGGAAAAAGAAGTCTGAAACATTCTATGTGTATTTTGCTACCGAACCTACTTTTGTATCGGTGAAAGTAGCTATAACTCCAATTCCTCAAAAACGATTTTATAATCTTGATATAGCGCTAATATATACAGGTACTGATTTTCTTTATGCTTTTAAAACAGAGGAAAATAGTAGTTTTGGAGAAAGTGCTTATGTCTATGAACCTTATCTTACTAAATTACATTTTGAAGGTGTTTATATGATAGGAATGGCTTGGGTTGAGATAGAATTAAAAAACAAGGTGGGAAAAGCGTATTATATGGTAGAAATACCGAGTCAGCTGAATCCCGATCCGATCATAGAAGTCACAGCAGAATCAAGCATTTCACAAGTTGAAGTAAGGGATATGCAAGGAAGGCTTCTCCTTCAAACAGAAAATTATGAGGCTGTTAATCATCTATCGATAGGAATGTATATTGTGACGATTACCTATTCAGATGGAAAAGTAGTAACGAAGAAGATCTGCCCGTAAAACCTTCACTTTTAATCATTTTTACGAATGAAATATAATCGCATTTTCTTTTTGTCTTTTCTCATTGCAGCTTTCGTTGCTTGTTCCTCTGCACCAGAAGAGGTTATAGTAACTCTTCGGCAAGCGGAGCAGTGTATGGAAGTATACCCTGATAGTGCATTAAATCTATTAAGGAAAATATCTTGTCCCGATAAGTTGTCAGGTCAGGAACGTGCAGATTATGTGTTGTTACTGACTCAAGCACGCGATAAGAATTATATGGATATGTCTGCTGACTCTTCTATTACTTTTGCTATCGATTATTTCAAGAAGAAAAAGGATAAAAGTAAATATGGTAAAGCATTGTATTATTATGGACGTGTACTTCAAGGAAAACGGGAAACCACGCGGGCTATGAAAGTCTATTGGGAAGCCCGGCGAGTTTTGAAAGAGACGAAAGAGCATAAGATAATGGGATTGATGCTTGCAGATATGTCGTTTTTTTATCGCGATCAATCACTTTATGATGAAGCTATTCACTGCTGCCACCAAGCCATTTCCTATTATTATCAGGCGAAAGACACATTGGGCGTGGCCTACGCCTATCAGACAATGGGAACTTCTTTTTTCTTAAAGCAAGAGATGGATAGTGTCTACCAGTGTGTTATGACAAGTTTACAATTACTTACGAATAATCCTGTCCGGTTAAAAATCAATGGTTCCAAGATATTGGGAAAGATGTATTGTTTTGAAAAGCAATATTTAAAGGCTGAAAAGGTTTTTCTGAGGATTCTCGATGAAGAGCCTGATAAAGATATGTTTGTGCTTCATTATATGTCATTAGGACGTTTGTATCAGATGATGGGGCGAAAACAAGATGCAGAGAAGTACTTGAAACTTTGTTTGGATAGTGATAATCTATTCACCAGTTCTGAAGCTTATGAATGCTTAGCAAAATTGGCTAAAGCTGATCATGATTATGAGCAAGCTCTCATTTTGAAAGGACGATCGGACTCCTTATTATATATAGCTGAAAATGATAGAAAACGAGAAGCGTTGGTACAGCTTCAGGCTAAATACCAAAAGGAAGAATTTGAAACCGAAGTGTTACGGGGTAAATTAGAGAAGAGGGTCTTACATATTATTTATCTGATTGTTGTGATTTTGTTTTCTGGGATAGTATATTTTTTCTATGCAAGATATGGGCGTGCAAAATTAGAAGTTATACAAACCAGAAAGGTTATTGAAAAAAATAATAAGCAAATAGCCTCTTATCAGAATGAAATCGGAGCGTATAAACAACAGAAGAATGAAACAAGTGTACAGTGTAAGGTAGAAGAGTTGTCCCGAAAAATGAAAGTATTGATCACAGAAAATGAGAAATTGCGTAGTAAAATTGATGTTAGTACATTGATTAAGATGCTAAAGAGTGGGGAGGTACTTGTAGAAAAACTAACTCCTGAAGAGTGGGATAAAATATTTGATTTAGTGAATTGTCTTTATAGCAACTCTCTGATCAAGTTGAAGAGAGAATGTAGTCAATTAACAAAGCATGATATTAAACTTTTAACATTTCTGTTTTTAGGATTTACTACAAGAGAATTGAAGATTCTCTTTGATAGTAAAGATAATCATACGATATTTAAAGCTAAGATGCGTTTAAAGGAGCGTTTAAAGTTAGCAAAAGATGAATCTGTAGAAGATTTTTTGCACAAATGTCAGAGTGATAAACTCAAATAGTCCACTTATTTTAAGTTGTTTGATATCTATTTTATTGATTTGTAGATATATATATGCTGAAATTTAGTCCATGCCTTATTTTTTGTTCATTGAACCCAATGTTCTACTTTTGTGTAACAGAAACATAAAAACAACAGAAAATGAAAGCACGGATTGTCCTACTATTGTTAGTTTGTCTTAGTTGTACAGTTGTTGCACATGAGAATGGCGATGATTTTATTTCGCCATGGGGGCAAATTTCTTTTACTGGTCATTGGAAAGGTGATGATAGTGAAGATAAAGGTCATCGTTCCATGCCTTTTATACCTGTAACTGCATCTCTTGAAAATTCTATTATTTCTCTCGAGTTTCAGGAATTTGCAGGTGATGTCTCGATAACTATTTCCAAAGCTAATCAGGTTGTATATTCTCATTCTCTTCTGATTAATAATCCTAAGAAATATAGTATTTCTGTTGAGGATTACTTTCCTGGAGTCTATTTGTTAGAACTAACAAATTCGTATGGAGGATATATTTACGGTGTGTTTGAAGTAAAATAAATAGCTCCTATTTTGATTACAATAAAAAATGATTTCTGCTAATACTTGACGCGATGAAAAAATATTTATTGATTTTAGTCAGCCTTTTGACTCTGCAAGGCATAGGTTTAGTGATGGCTCAACAAGATACAATTCTTGTATTTGAAGGACGTCTGGATACTTCTCCTGTAAGTGCGCAGACAATAAAACCTTGTTTATTACGTACAGAACGCTTGAGTAGTGATTTTGGAGGAGTTATTGAAGTGCAGTTCGGAGGTGGAATGAGTGAGGAAATGCAATGTTGCATAAGGGCTGCCGCACAACTGTGGGAGGAGAAACTATATATTCCTAAAAAGATAATTCTAAGGTTTGAGAGAGAAAGGATGGGAGTGGAAGCTGCTGATTTTGCTGCTCAGGTAAAATACACTTTATTGTCGGGGACCAATGAGGCATATCCTCAAAGTTATTTTATAAATTTCTTAATTGATGGAAAGCGGACTGGAGAGGAAGATGCCATAATTCAAATCAATGATGATGTAGATTGGGATTATAGTTTTAGTGGAGAAGTTACGAATAAGAAAAATCTGACAACGGCAATGTTGCGCGCTATTGCTATGTCGTTGGGATTTGGATCTTCTGTTGTTAATAACTCTACAAAAGGAATTGTTTTTTTTACGAGAAAATATTTCTCTCCCTTTGATAATTTGGTTGTTAATTCTAATAATGTACGTTTAAATGAGATGCCCAATAATGGACGTACGAGCCAGGAGCTTATTTCGTTTGTAAAAGGTGATAATGTCTATTATAAAACTCCTGATAATAATAATTTAAAATTATATGCTTCACCTGAGTTTCAAGGTTATAATTATTTGAGCTATTTTGATACGGAAGGTGATTTGATGTCATATGATGTGCGAATCGGAGATAAAAATCAACAAATAGATGAAAAGACATTAGAAGTTCTTAAAACGATTGGTTGGAGAGAACCGGAAAATAGTCTGAAAATTATAGCAGCAAATATAGATGCTACAGGAATGGCTTCTGCTTTTCAAAGTTATGGCTTTCATGCAGAAACAACTTCCGGAAATATTACAGATTATTCGTGGAAGTATGAATTGCTGAACAATGAGATGATGTTTGATTCTATTAAAGTAGGAAAATCTTCAGAATTTAGTATAGATAAAGTCGATGATTTAACAAAATATTATAGAAATATTAATGGTGATATTAAAGGTAGGATAAGTTTGAGTGCTACAGTTAATGGGACGAAAATGTTTAAAGTGTTTTATGTTTACCTTGCTACTAAACCAACTTTTATATCGGTGAAAGTGGATGCTATAACTCCAATTCCTGGATCAAAGTTTTATAATCTTGATTTAACAGTTATCTATACTGGAGCAGATTATCTTTATGTGGAAAAATCTGAAGAGTATAGTGATATAGTTGATACTCATTTTTTTTATATTCCGTATATCGTCCATCTTCGTTTTGAATACATTTATATGATAGGAACGTCTTGGGTTGATTTGAGGATAAGTAATAAAATAGGAAAAGCATATTATACTGTTGAAATTCCAAGTCAATTGAATTTAATGAATAATTCTACTCAGATAAGAAATCCTATAGCTAACTCAAATATTGTATATATGGAAGTACGAGATATACAAGGGAGAATTATTCTTCAAACAAAAGACTATGAGGATGTTAATCATTTATCGAAAGGGATATATATCATGATGATTACATATGCAGATGGAGAGGTAGTAACTAAAAAGATATATCGATGAGAATACTTTCTGTTTTAACGTTGGCTTTTGTTTGTTCTCTTAATATCTATGCCCAAACTGATTATGCCCTTTCAGGTACAGTGGTAAAGTTGGATAATGTATCTTTGGATAAATACGGTGCTTTATTACTTGATGATAGTTGTGCTTTTCATGTAGTGGATAAGTTCGGGGAGAATATAGTTCCTGATGTTTGTAAATGGAGCTTTGGTGTTGAAGCACAGCAAGGAAATTATGTAATTATAAAGAACGCTACTTCTATAGATTATGGAATTATTATAGATTCGTCGGCATATGAATATTCTGGACCTGAATATAAAAGATATACTGTAGAGAATGATAGCTCTGTTTATTTTCAAGGGAAAATAACTTTTGAGGGGGAATATCAGGGACGAAAGATACAACTTGATAAGATCTTTTATATAAATGTGCTTCCTTCTGTACCTAAAATAAAAGTACTGGATATTACTTGGAGTGATTATGATGAACAATGGAATATTTATGAAGATGGGTATATAACAATACAGATTAATTCCTGTAGAACTAAGTATGTATATATAGTTGAGCAAGATGCTTCTTTTACGGGGAATATGTTGTCCTCTTATTTTGAGCCTAATATTGACGCTGAGAAGGGAGTGGGGCTTCTGGAGTTTTATGATGGAGATCGCTGTTTTAGATTTTGGGCAGTTAACTATAGTGGAATGGTTGAATGCAAAGATACTTTGTGGAATTCCAAAGTAGCTACATCCATTCCGACTATTAAAATGGAGAATGTACCATTTTATCCAAATCCAGCAAAGGATATATTATACGTACAAGAGGGTATGGATGCTATCTTCCCTGTATCTATCTATGATTCTAAAGGACGACTTGTAAAATATGTTGGGATGCCAATGAGGAATATTGATGTTTCAAATCTGGTGGAAGGTATTTATTTTGTTTCATATAAAGACAATTACTCTAAAAAGAGGTTAACATTCAAAATGGTAAAAAATAGATGATGTATTAATTATAAAAAACATGGATTATGAATAGACTATTACTATTATTTTTTGTGTTTGGATTAGCAACCCTTTCTTATGCACAAGAAGATGAGATTGAGTCAATTAGCTTTGGTGCTGATTTTTTTCGTAAGGAAACTTTTCCTAAACCAATAGTACGTGAAGTTGTAGGTGGAACGGTTATTCAAGTTCAGTATGAAGGTGAAGAATGGGAACAAAACTTGGAAAGAAAAAGTGCTTTTGAATACGCTTGTCGGCTTTTAGAGGAGCAAATGCCTACTGTATTGCCGCTTAAAATAATGGCTAAATTTGGTAAATTGAGAGGAAATAATGTGATAGCTAAAACGGCTCTTCGTACTGATACTTGTAATATGTCTCCAGGTGGTGCTGCTCTTCTTGAACGAGTTGTAAAACCTACAATAAAGTATAGATTTAGAGATAATGGGCTTGATGGAATTAAAATTTCATTGGATTATTTTGATGAACCTGATGGAATAATAACTTTTAGTGATAATGATATTTTTTCTTATTCTTTAGACTCTGTAGAAGAAGATAAATATGATTTTGTAACGATTGTATTACGTGAAATTTGTAAAACATTCGGTTTTTATTTTGGTCCTCATGGTGATAATACAAATAAAATTCTTGATTTTAAAAAACAAACCCTTCTTTTATATGATGAAAAAGTATTGTCGCCAGATTTTGATATCTTTTCACAAGAATATAATCCGATAAGTGCATATAATCGCGCTACTTCAGGTAATGCAATCATCGAATATTCTTACGGAGACTCATATGGCTTGTATTCTCCCTCTATATTTGAGAATGGACGTTCTTTGTCTTTTTTCAAAGCTGATGAAGCAAATACTGAAACACGATTGATGCAACCGGATTTACCGCGAGGAACTTCTATACGTAATATTGGTAAATGGTTTAGACCTTTTCTGAAAGCTATGGGTTGGTATACTGATATTGCTGTTGGAGGAGGTGGAGGTGGGCAAGGAAATATAGCCTCTACATCTACGGATGAAGTAGAAGAGTATGGCAAGCAATTGTCTTTTACAATAAACGCAAATAAGGGTGTGAACCAGGTTCCTATTCGCAATTCTATAAGATCAAATTATGTAGATCAATCATCTAATGAAGATGTTTATAATTACATAAGTCAATTTCGGAATTATCCGGAACTAAATATAGAACTTAACCACCCACTGTTAGGATGGAGTTTGTCCATTTTACGAAAGGATGGGACATGGGATTTATTAAAAAAGGAATATCGTATGATACCTGAGTTAGAGTTCTCTACTTCTGAAATAGATCCGGTGAAAGCATTGGACTATATTCGATCAAGTGATGGTCATTTACGCTGTAAGTTGCTTCATATTGACATAGACTATTATTTTCCTGGGCAGGCTATTCCCGGTGCTTCTACGTTTGCTCGTTATTTCCTTTTGGACTATCTTCCTCAGAAGCCTCAGTTGGCATTCTCTAAAGTAATGCCACAAACCAGAGCTTCGGATGATGAATATTATGCTGATGTGAAAATTGCATTTCAGAATGTGGAGGGGACTGAAAGTATCTTGGTAGAACAGTTGGAAGAAGGATCTCCAGTGCCATTTACTTTCTATGTTGAGGATATAAGAGCTGGCTATTTCATTGCATCGGTTGATAAAGAGTATAGTACAACTTTTAGATTGCGTGCGATGAACAAGAATGGAGAAACTATTAGTGAACAATTGCTTGTGTCCCCATTAGTGCCGGCAACGTATACTTTAAGCTCACGCGTAGATAAAAATGTTATATCTTTAGAACTGAGAAATAGCCGTAAGAGAAATATCAATAAGTTGATAACAGATTATAAAGTCTTGGATTTGAATTCCTCGATGATAGTACAAGAAGGTAAAGTTCTTGATAATAATATTGATATTAACTCATTAGGTAAAGGTGTTTACGGCTTGCAGGTTGCAGACGAAGATGGTAAATCCTATAATACGAAATTCATAAAATAAGTTCTTATAAAGTTCTTGAGGGAGGATTTATATGAACGGAGAGTCATTGGGAGAAGAATATTCTTTTCAGTGACTCTTTAATTATAAATGTTTTCAATCAATGTATTAAATGTTTGCAGATGCCATTTTAGACAGAATAGTACATACGGCTGTATGTCTTGAGTTAAAAAGGTGAAAGAATGAGAAAAACTACTATTTTTGTGATACATGGAAGATGATGACAAAAAGTGAATGGATGTGGGGGGATCGACCGTTTTTTTCCAGTACTAAATTTTTAAAAGAGGAAATAGTGTATGAAAGCACGAATTATCATGCTGCTGTTAGTTAATCTTAGTTGCACTCTCTTTGCGCAAAAGAACGATACAGAATCTTTGCCGATTAATAGCCAGCTTTCAGAGATGTCGCCTACTGGAAGAGAGATTCAAGAACAATCGGGCTTGAAGATTGTATGTGAAAGAATTGAAGAGGATGGATTTGCTTCTGCTTATGAAAGTTATAACTTTAGCATTGAGAATAACACGAATCATTCTATTAGTGAGCCGCAGTGGACTTATACTTTGCCTTTGAAAAGTGGTGGAGAGACCATCATTGCTACATCCCAAAATGATATATTTACGATCCCTATAGTTGAGAGTAAAGATCTCTATGATATAGATGCAGATCATTGCATTAGTGGGCGGATCGTATTTAGTTGTATCATTGATGGGGAAGAGTCTGTAGCTTCATATAATATAATGTTGGATTTGAAACCTCACATTATATCTTATAGTGAAATCATAAAAACGGTAAATGAAACGAATACTGCATACAGTATTGATTTTACGGTTCGCTATGTAGGTTCTGATTTTTTGAGAGTTGGAGTTAGAGAAGAATATTCGCCTTCTTTGATAATGCAAACGATTGAAGAACCCCTTGTTGCCCATGTGTACCGAAGTAGTATTAATGCTTTTAATTATGCATGGGTTTGGCTTCATGTTTACAATGAGTATGGCGAAGATGAGATTACTATAACGTTGAAGAACTTGATAGGTGATTCTGATATAACAGGGGTACAAACAATACATAGCGATTTTGTAAATGCTTCTGTCATAAAAATATATACGAAAGAAGGAAAATATATGATGCAGATAACCAATTGGGATGATTTGAAAGAACTTAATCAAGAGATTTATATACTTCAGCTATGCAATAAAGAGGGTATTCCTTTTAAGACTATCAAGTATCTGAAAGGGTAGTGAGGTGAATCTGTTTGTAAGTTTGTGTTTATATCAGTTGGGTAGTCGGATATTTAATCATAGCTTAAGGTCTTTGTAATCATAAGGTTGGGGGGAATGCCTGATAAACTTGCTGGTGTTTAATTATTATGATATAATTCTAAAATTCAAATAACTAAATTTAAAAAGGAAAGTGTATGAAAGCACGAATTATCATGCTGCTGTTAATTAGTCTTAGTTGTACTCTCTTTGCGCAAAAGAACGATACAGAATCTTTGCCGATTAATAGCCAGCTTTCAGAGATGTCGCCTACTGGAAGAGAGATTCAAGAACAATCGGGCTTGAAGATTGTATGTGGAAGAATTGAAGAGGATGGATTTGCTTCTGCTTATGAAAGTTATAACTTTAGCATTGAAAATAACACGGATCATTTTATTAGTGAGCCGCAGTGGACTTATACTTTGCCTTTGAAAGGTGGTGGAGAGACCATCATTGCTACATCCCAAAATGATATATTTACGATCCCTATAGTTGAGAGTAAAGATCTCTATGATATAGATGCAGATCATTGCATTAGTGGGAAGATTGTATTTAGTTGTTTCATTGATGGGGAAGAGTCAGTAGCTTCATATAATATAATGTTGGATTTGAAACCTCACATTATATCTTATAGTGAAATCATAAAAACGGTAAATGAAACGAATACTGCATACAGCATTGATTTTACGGTTCGCTATGTTGGTTCTGATTTTTTGGAAGTTGGAGTTAGAGAGGAATATTCACCTTTCTTGGAAATACAAACGATTGAAGAACCCCTTGTTGCCCATGTGTGCCGAAGTGGTATTAATACATTTGATTGTGCATGGGTTTGGCTTCATGTTTACAATGAGTATGGCGAAGATGAGGTTATTATAACCTTGGAGAGTGATATAACAGGGATACAAACAATACATAGCGATTTTGTAAATGCTTCTGTTATAAACATATATACGAAAGAAGGAAAATATATGATGCAAATAACCAATTGGGATGATTTGAAAGAACTTAATCAAGAGATTTATATACTTCAGCTATGCAATAAAGAGGGTATTCCTTTTAAGACTATCAAGTATCTGAAAGGGCAGTGAGGTGAGTATGTTGGTAGGTCTGTGAATCTGTAATTATGATAAACTGTGTGTATGGATTTCAAATATATGATAATGAAGGTTTTAGGCTGTTAATAACTTTAGAATAACCTGTTGATAACGTTGTTGATAACTTTGCGAATTAATAATTAAGTACGGTGATGTCTTTATAGATTTATTGTATTTTTCGATGGTAAAGTGGTTTATATACCAAACGGGAATTATTCAGGATTTAGGATAATTCCCGTTACATTTTGACTACATGATTACGTTTTTAGAATTTATATCCGTAACCCAACATGATTACTACGTTATCATCTTTGGCAAACATAAATTTGGCTTCGGCATTCAAATAACTGTGTTCGGAAAGTGGAAGAGTGATTCCTCCTCCCAGATTGAAAGCAAATTTAGTAGAGTTGCTTCGATCTATTTCAATCTCTTTCCCTTTTATTTCAACATTGTTTTTTTATAAAAATTGTTTTGCATACCGATGCCGGCAAGGGGATAAACGGAAAACTCCTGGCCATCTTCTTTAAAGTTAAATACATAGTGGAAATTTGCGTTTACATCTAATCCGGTGACTTTATCCTTAGGAAAGAAAAAGGTTACATCTGGTGCAAGCCGATCTTATGATTATGAAGTCAGATTGATCTGGGATTATTCAAGTGATTGTCCTTGTGGCTGTATATTTTCTTCCATTGTTTTACAAGCACCGTTAAAGAGTGCTTTCGGTTCTATTTCTAACTTGCAAGTGTAAATATCTCCTTTCATTGAACATCCTGATTTCAACACTAATTCTTCTTCCGTATGTATATCTCCTTTCAGGATACCATGTAATATTGCAGAAACAGAGGTTACATTTCCTATGATTGTTCCTTGTGGACCCAATATCATGGTTTTATGACAGGAAACATTTCCTTCTATAGTACCATCTACTCTTAAACTTCCTTCTACATCAACTGTGCCTTTTATAACTGTTCCCATAGCTATAGTTGTCAGTTTCAGGGGCTCAGACTGTATCTGGGAATTTTTTTCATCTTTCTTTTTTCCAAACATGACGATTTTATATTAATGTTTATGCTATATATTGTTTATTTGCTTAAATATCGAATGATATTGCAAAAATAGTAAAATAATAAATATTAATATTATTTTTATTTGGAATGTGTAGGGATATATTGAAGAGCATTTATGTTTGGATTGATAATATCTCAATTGGAAAAGATTTTTAGCCCTTTTAAAATTACCAGGTATTTGAAAGGGCGGTGGTATGAATCTGTTTGTGGGTTTGTGAATATGTAATTATGATAAATGATGTGTGAAGAATTCAATTGTTTGATAATAAGGATATTAACTTGTTGATAACTTTAGCGTCTACCTGTTGATAACATTGTTCATAACTTTGTGGATAAAGAATGGGGTAGGGAGAAAAAAGAAAGATTCTCTTGTTTGGAGGTGCAAAGATAACGGTTATTTTTGAATTTCCTATAATTGAGTTTAAATAAAAAGAGTACTCCTTTCATCACGAATGGAGTACCCTTGAGTTGTGTGTTTTTTATAAGAGTAGAATTTATTTCTTTCGGGTTATTGTATGAAGTACGTTCCCCTTTTTATCGATCATACGCAGGTTGAATTCTTTTTTATCAATAGAACAGACAGAAAAACCTGGTTCCGGACTACAGAACAGTGTTCCTTCGATCGGTTTTACTTTACGTGCCAGTGAGCCGGCTGAATTGACAACGTAGTCAATATCGCTTCCTGATACGCGGATATGCTGGAAGTTATGAATGTGTCCGCAGATATACATATCTACATGATGTTTTCTCAGGATGGGATCCAGATATTTCTGCAGGTCGTCTCGTTCACTGGTATCTTTGGGAGTTTCGGCGTAGATAGGATGGTGTCCTACTACAACTACCCAGTCTTCTTTGGCTGCGGTCAGTACTGAGTCTACCCAGGCGAGCTGTTTTTCTCTGTTTTGCTTGCAGGCATCCGGATAAGTCTCTTTTTCATTGCGGTATTTATTAATGATGGGGGTAGTATCCAACCAAACGACGCGGACGGTTGTACCTTCTTCATTGAATACCTTGGTGTAGTAGCGGGCAGGCATGGACCAGCGGCGGCTTATATTACTATAGTCAAGTACGGCTTGGGTATTACCGCGATATTCATGATTTCCCAATACAGGAAACCAGTCGATCATTAACTCCGGATGCGAGTAGATTAATTCGTAATTTGTCATCCATAGAGGGTCATTGACGCTGCGTACACCTTCGAAATGGTGAATATCTCCGGTGGCAACTACGAACTCAGGACCGATTTCTTCTGCCATTGTTCCCATTAGTTCGGCAATTGGCTTTTGGTCATAATATCCGTTTCGTCCCAGATCGTTGGCAATATAGAAATTGAATTTTTTATCGAAGATGGAATAGTCGCTCTTTTGTGCATATCCTATTGTACAGATTGTGATAAACAGAAGAACGAGAAGGCTTTTTGTTTTCATTTTATAAATTGTTTCTTATTGATTATTAATAGATACTTGCTTTGCGTCTTTTTATAGAGATTTAGAAATTGATTTTGACTCCTGCATTTACCTTTACACCATAATGTTCTGATTGCATGGTGCGTTCTGATATTCCCTGGTAATAACGCAGAGGTTGGTTTAGCAGATTGTTAGCCTCGGCATAAAAGGTCGTCCGAAGCTTTTTACCAAAAGTATAACTGGCGTTTACATCCATGTAGTTTACTTTGTCATAATAACGGTCGTAGAAAGCGCTTTCACCCATTTCATCAATAAAATCGGATGCGAAATTGTAAGATAAGCGTACGTTGAGTCCTCCTTTTTCAAAGTAGAGAGATGCATTGGCTGTATGTTCCGGTGATCCGGGCAGTTTCAGGTCTTTTTCGTTTTCACGTCCGGTGAAGTTGAAGTTGTTCACCTTGCTATGTGTATAGGTATAGGTTCCGTAGAATCCAACACACTTTAAGGCGGGAGCGATGAAACCGAAATCCCGTTGGTAGCCTACTTCTACACCCAATAAATTGGCATCTCCTGCATTGCGGGGTTGCATGAATTTATCATAAGAATTGCCTTCATACTCATATCCTCTGACTGTTTGGGTTACGATGAAGTCATTGATGTCTTTGTAATATATACCAATACTGACAAGTCCTACACTTTTGAAATAATAATCTGCACTCAGATCGAAGTTAAACGAAGTGGTCGGTTTTAATTCCGGGTTACCAAGTGTCAATTCGTTGTCTTTGTTGTTGATATTTACATTCGGTATCAATGCTGAGTATTTAGGGCGTGAAAGTGTTTCAGTGAATGAACCGCGAATCTTGAAATCTTCACTGACGTTGTACTTCAATAAGACGGAAGGTAAAACGTTCAGGTAGCTGTCTTTTACATCCGGGGTAACAGTCAATGATTCCGGATCGCCATCGTCGTTCAGTGTCAGTTTGCGCCCGTTGTATTTCAAGTGGGTATTTTCAAGACGCAGACCTACCATTGCACTAAGTTTTTTACCGAAGTTCTGGTCGAAACGAAGGTAGCCGGCAGTAACTGTTTCACGTGCTTTGTATTCGCCTGCCAACTCTTCCGGATTTTCTGTTTTATTAAACAGGCTGCTGTTGTTCAGGTCGAGCCCTCCCACATATTCTTTGCTGATAAATGTCCCTGCTTTGTATTTTTCCCCGGGCATATATCCATTTCTGTTTTGTTCGCTGGTATTGGAAAAACTATTTGAATTAAAAGCCTTTTCGTCCACTGGCTCATAATCATAAAACTCCAGATCTTTGTCTTTACTCTTGTCTACTACTTTGGCTCCGAATCGCAACTGATTACTATAGAATCCTTTCACTAATGGTAGTTTGAAATTCATTGAAAACTTAAGATCTTTCTCTACAATATCTTCCTGTTGCTCTGTAAGTTCTTGTAGGGAGAAATTATTATTAAGTATAAGCGTCGATCCGGCTTGTGCTGAAGCATAGGGTCTTCTTATATCGCTCAGGTCTATGTCGAAATTCTGTTTCTTTAGTTCATATCCCAGGTAACGTTCGTTGGGACGCTCTTCCGAGGCACGGGCATAAGAGGCATTCCAGTCCATGGATAACTTGCCGAAAAGATGTTCGCCACCGAGAGTGAAGTCCATCGTACGCTGACGCTCGAGGCGGGCATTACGGTTGTTTGGACTTCCAGCCTTTGTCTGTAGGCGTACAGAGGCCTTGTTGTCGGCAACTGCGCCTTCTTTCTTCTTATTAACGTCTTTGTTCAAGTCTTTCAGAGTAAGGCGATACCGGTTTTCCCAGTCATTGCGATTGTTGAATATTCCTTTGAAGAATAATTTATGATTTGCGTTTATATCCCAGTCGAATGCTGCCGAGTAACTTTGGCGCTCACGGGTTACGTAGTATTGGCGAATCTGGTAATCAGTCAGGCAGATTGTTCCTTTTGAATCTGTATCCCAAACAAATTCTACATCATCAGATCCTGAGGGAGCATTTTGATAGGAAGCAGAAAGCATAATACCCAGTTTATCGTTGAAAAAACGATCACCATAGGTGAAGCCCAGGTTAAGTTGGGCTTTTTCACTGATCCAGTTGTAACCGCTTCCGGCAGTAGCAGTGATTGTACGTTTGTAAGGAGAATTCTTGGTAACCAGGTTGATCGATCCGCCAATGGCATCTCCATCCATATCCGGGGTTACTACTTTATTTACTTCAATGGTTTGTATCATATCCGCCGGGATAAGGTCTAACTGTACATTACGTGTATCGCCTTCGGCGGAAGGAATACGATTACCATTGATCGTGACCGAGCTTAAATCAGCAGAGGTTCCGCGAACTTGTCCGAAACGAGCTTCGCCCTGATCATATTGTACATTAATACCTGAGATACGTTTAAGTGCATCTCCGATGTTTGAGTCGGGGAATTTCCCCACCTGATCGGCAGAAACAACGTTGGTGATACCCAGGCTGTTTTTTTGTGAGTTAATAGCCCGGCGTTGTCCTTGAAAAGCGCCTCCTACTACTACCTCTTGTAGCTCTAATCCTTCGTTGAGTACAACATCTTTTTCCAAAGTCTTTCCGGCAGGAATCGTAATTTTCATCTCTACCGGTGAGTAGCCGACGTAACTGATTTTTATGGTGTAGGTACCTGGATTCAGATTGGAAAATGTGTAATATCCATTGACGTCACTTGTTACTCCCGTACGTAAGTTTTCAATATAGATAGATGCTCCGGGGAGTGTTTGTTTGGAAGCATCGATGATTCGTCCGCGGATTGTTCCTTGCTTGACTACATTTACTTTCTCTTCGGCGAAAGTATTGTTGCTCATGTTTAAAAATAAGAGAATCAATGAGACTAATTTAACGAGTCGTTTCATATTTGTTAGTATGCGTTAATAATATGCCGCAAAAGTAGGGGGATCATATTTCATTTTCTTTGCTGGATATTGAAGATGCAGTAACAAATATGTTTCGTTTGTGTGTCGGTACTATTTGAAGCTGGTTGTTTATATATTGTGAATTAATAATTATGAAAAGTATACGATATGATGCTAATTAGTTGTTTGTGAGTTTGTTGCATTGTTGTCGGCTTTATAGTATACCTGTTGATAACTTTGTTAATAACGTATCGCTGAGGTTTTCAACTCTATTGAATTAACGATACGGATGTGGAAGTAGAAAAGGAAAAATGAAACTTTGGAGAAGCCAGGCATTGTAGCGTCTTTTGAAATATCTATATTTGCAGATAAGTTGAAACTAAAGAAACTACTGATAATAACATAATTTAAAAAAACAGAATCAGATGAAACAGGACATGATTGTTATCCTTGACTTAGGTAGTCATGAGAATACGGTATTGGCTCGCGCTATCCGTGCATTAGGAGTGTATAGTGAGATTTATCCTCACGACATCACAGTAGAAGAACTGAAAGCATTACCCAACGTAAAGGGGATTATTATCAATGGCGGACCGAACAATGTGATTGACGGTGTTGCTATTGACGTAAATCCGGATATCTATACAATGGGAATTCCCGTTATGGCTGCCGGTCATGACAAAGCGACTTGCGCAGTGAAACTGGTAGAATTTACAGACGATATTGAAGCTATTAAGGCTGCTGTAAAATCTTTCGTTTTCGATACTTGCAAGGCTGAAGCTAACTGGAATATGACGAACTTCGTCAATGATCAGATAGAGTTGATTAAGCGTCAGGTAGGCAACAAGAAAGTGTTACTGGCTTTGTCGGGGGGAGTTGACAGTTCTGTGGTGGCTGCTTTGCTTCTGAAAGCAATCGGGGATAACTTGGTATGTGTGCACGTGAATCATGGGTTGATGCGTAAGGGTGAATCTGAAGATGTGGTTGAAGTATTCAGTAATCAGTTGAAGGCGAATCTTATTTATGTAGATGTTACAGATCGTTTTCTTGATAAACTGGCAGGCGTAGAAGATCCTGAGCAAAAACGTAAGATTATCGGCGGTGAGTTTATCCGTGTGTTTGAAGAGGAAGCACGTAAGCTGGACGGTATCGATTTCTTAGGTCAGGGTACTATTTATCCGGATATTGTGGAAAGCGGAACGAAGACTGCTAAAATGGTGAAGTCTCATCATAATGTAGGCGGTCTGCCCGAAGACCTTAAATTCGAACTTGTAGAACCTTTGCGTCAACTGTTCAAGGATGAAGTTCGTGCCTGTGGCCTGGAATTGGGCTTGCCTTATGAAATGGTATATCGCCAACCTTTTCCCGGCCCCGGTTTAGGTGTACGTTGTTTGGGTGCTATCACACGCGATCGTTTGGAAGCCGTACGTGAGTCCGACGCTATTTTGCGTGAGGAATTCCAAATTGCCGGATTGGATAAGAAGGTATGGCAATACTTTACAGTAGTGCCCGATTTCAAATCTGTCGGTGTACGTGATAATGCCCGTTCTTTTGATTGGCCAGTTATTATTCGTGCTGTCAATACAGTGGATGCCATGACAGCTACTATCGAACCGATTGATTGGCCTATTCTGATGAAAATAACAGACCGTATTCTGAAAGAAGTGAAGAATGTAAATCGTGTTTGTTATGATATGTCGCCGAAACCCAATGCGACCATAGAATGGGAATAAAAGAATAAAATTGAATCTTCCCCCGAAAGTTAGATAAATAGCTTTCGGGGATATTTTTTATATAACTACCGGTGTGAGGTTAATTTATTGTATATAAGAAAATTATCTTGTTGGTAACTTTATAGTATACCTGTTGATAACCTTGTTAATAACTTTGTGGATTAATAATGAAAAAGGAAGGGCTTATAGTAAAATGAAAAAACGCCCAGAGGTGGAAGCCCTCCAAACGTCTTATCTGTAAGTCTTTCGACTTAGTAGCGGGACCCGGGATTGAACCGGGGACCTCATGATTATGAATCATGCGCTCTAACCAGCTGAGCTATCCCGCCATCATTTCTCGATTGCGGGTGCAAAGATAGATACTTTTTTTAAAACTCCAAAACATTTGTCGTTTTTTTCTGTTTTTTCTATTAGAAACCCATGTGTAATCTGCGATAAATAGATACATTGGGACTGAGAAATGAAAGCATAAAGAAATAAAGTGTTTGATTTATACTGTGTAATTAGAAAAAAGTATTTATCTTGGCACACACAAATTAAGTAAATGTAACTATGAAAAGAGAGAAAATTCGTTTAGAATATCTTCTGAATGCGACCTCTAAAAATATTCTTTGGTCGGCAATCAGCACACCGACCGGTCTGGAGGACTGGTTTGCGGACAAAGTTGTATCAAATGATAAAATTGTGGAGTTTCATTGGGGAAAAACAGAACAACGAGACGCTGAAATTATAGCTATACGTGCTTATTCTTTTATACGTTTCCGCTGGCTGGATGACGAGAACGAGCGGGATTATTTTGAGATAAAAATGAATTATAATGAACTTACAGGAGATTTTGTGTTGGAGATCGTTGATTTTGCCGAACCTGATGAGGTAGATGATATGAAGGAACTGTGGGAGTCTCAGGTAAATAAATTGAGAAGAACTTGTGGTTTTTAGTTAACTTTCAACTAAAAACTTTCTGCACTCCTTTTTTTGTGCTAATTTTGCATCTCAATCGTACGAAACGAATAGTAAGATGCTACGCATAAAAAAATTAGATATATTTATTGTAAAGAGTTTTTTGTTACTCTTTGTCGGCACATTCTTCATCTGTCTCTTCATCTTCATGATGCAGTTCCTGTGGAGATATGTAGATGAGCTTGTCGGAAAAGGGTTGGAGATGAGTGTGATGGCTCAGTTCTTCTTCTATTCGGCATTGACTTTGGTGCCTTTGTCGCTTCCACTGGCCGTACTATTGGCATCACTTATTACTTTCGGAAATTTTGGAGAACGTTATGAATTGCTCGCCATGAAAGCGGCGGGCATTTCTTTGCTTAAGATTATGCGTCCTCTTATTATACTTGTCTGTATTATTTGCGGTATTTCCTTTTATTTTCAGAATGTTATTGGTCCTATTGCCCAGGGAAAGTTGGGAACGTTGTTGATTTCGATGAAACAGAAGTCACCGGAACTGGATATTCCGGAGGGTGTCTTCTATTCGGAAATTCCCGATTATAATCTTAAAGTAGGTAAGAAGGATCGTAAAACCGGTATGTTGTATGATGTGTTGATCTATAATTTTAAAGACGGAGCAGAGAATGCACATATCATTTATGCGGATTCGGGACGTATGGAAATGACTGCCGACAAGCAACATCTACACCTGCATCTTTATAGTGGAGAACTGTTTGAAAATCTGAAGAGTCAGAATGTAAAGGCACAAAACGTACCTTATCGGCGTGAATCTTTCCGGGAAAAACATACGATTATTGAATTTGATTCGGATTTTAATATGGCCGATGCAAGTATCATGAGTAATCAGGCGACCACCAAAAGTATGCAGACGTTGCAGGCTTCTATTGACTCCATGAAATATGTGGGCGACAGTATCGGGCGACAGTATTATAAGGAAGCTATCGGTGGCGTTTACAGTCGGCCGACGGGGCTTTCCAGAGAGGATACACTTAAAATAGAAAGGGCCAATATGAGCTTATACAATGTGGACAGTCTCTTTGAAGCTGCTACTTTGATGCAGAAGCAAAAAATCCTTTCTTCGGCTACCAGCCGTGCTGAAAGCTTGCAGGGAGATTACAGCTTTAAGACCTACACGATGGATGGGAATGATTACCAGATACGCAGACACAGGACCGAATGGCATAAGAAGATCACAATTTCTCTCTCCTGCCTGCTGTTCTTTTTCATTGGTGCACCCCTTGGAGGTATTATTCGTAAAGGTGGGCTGGGTATGCCTGTCATTGTATCCGTATTGGTGTTTATTATTTATTATGTGATAGATAATAGCGGGTTCAAGATGGCACGTGACGGGAAGTGGGTTGTATGGATGGGGATGTGGCTCAGTTCCTCTATTTTGGCTCCGCTTGGGGCTTTTCTTACCTACAAATCCAATAATGACTCTGTTGTGCTGAATGGCGATGCTTACGTTGCGTGGTTCAAGCGTATTGTGGGAATTCGCAGCGTACGGCACTTATTCAAGAAGGAGGTGATCATTCACGACCCGGATTATACGCGGATTTCATCTGAGTTGACAGCTCTTACGGCAGAGTGTCGTACTTATATAAGTAAGCGTCAGTTGAAAAAGGCACCTAATTATTTTAAGCTTTGGATGACTACTGGTGACGATGATGATATAAAAGTTATCAATGAACACCTTGAAACGTTGGTTGAAGAATTATCAAATTCTAAGTCCTTCACTTTGTTGACCGCTTTGAATAACTATCCGGTGATACCTGTAACGGCGCACGTACGTCCGTTCCACGTTTATTGGTTGAATCTGTTGGCAGGAATCATTGTTCCGATAGGATTGTTTTTCTACTTCCGTATCTGGATTTTCCGTATACGCCTTGCCCGGGATATAGAACGGATTATAAAGAACAATGAAAGTGTTCAGTTTATAATTAATGAGAATAATAATTTATAGCATGATATAATATGGAAGAAATAAGATTGAATACGATTGATGAGGCTATTGCCGACTTTAAAGAAGGTAATTTCGTAATCGTAGTAGACGATGAGGATCGTGAAAATGAGGGTGATTTTATTATCGCAGCCGAAAAGATAACTCCGGAGAAAGTAAATTTCATGATGACGCACGGACGTGGTGTGTTATGTGCACCTATAACAGAAGAGCGTTGTGCAGAACTGGAGTTGGATATGCAGGTTACTGCCAATACTTCTATTTATGAGACTCCTTTCACTGTGACTGTTGATTTGTTGCCGGGGTGTACTACAGGAGTATCTATGCATGATCGTGCTGCTACGATTCGTGCGTTGGCCGATCCTAATACCAAGCCTACCGATCTTGGTCGTCCGGGACATGTCAATCCGTTGCGTGCCCGTTCGCGTGGTGTGCTTCGCCGTGCCGGACATACGGAAGCAAGTGTGGATCTTGCTAAGTTGGCAGGGCTTTATCCTGCTGCTGCGCTGATTGAGATTATCAATGAAGACGGCACTATGGCACGCTTACCGCAGTTGATGGAAGTGGCTAAGCGATTCGGACTCAAGATCATATCTATTAAAGATCTGATAGCTTATCGTGTGCACATGGAATCGCTTGTGGAGAAAGGGGTAGAAGTTAATATGCCTACTCAATATGGAAATTTCCGCCTGATTCCTTTCCGACAGAAATCAAACGGAATGGAGCATGTTGCCATCTTTAAAGGCACCTGGAGCGAAGATGAACCTATTCTTGTACGTGTACATTCATCCTGCATGACAGGAGATATTTTTGGTTCTTGTCGCTGTGACTGTGGAGAACAGTTGCATAAAGCTCTGGAGATGATTGATGCTGCCGGAAAAGGAGTAGTTGTTTATATGAATCAGGAAGGACGAGGCATTGGATTGATGCATAAGATGGAAGCTTACAAACTTCAGGAAGAAGGGTATGATACGGTAGATGCTAATATTCATCTTGGATTTGATCCCGATGAACGTGATTATGGTGTGGGTGCGCATATTTTGCGTGAACTGGGTGTTCATAAAATGCGTCTGATGACCAATAATCCCATTAAGCGTGTGGGGCTTGAAGCGTATGGGCTTGAAATAGTAGAAAATGTGCCTATTGAAACAGTTCCTAATCCTTACAATGAACGATATTTGAAAACAAAGAAAGAACGTATGGGGCATACGCTGCATTTTAACAAGTAAAATGGGAATTTGCTTTCATATATCAAATATTTTAGCTTATTTTGCAGCGATTTTCAATCAACAATAATAAAATAGATACAAAATGAATCAGTTATCAGACCGTTTGAACAGCTTGTCGCCGTCGGCAACACTTGCTATGTCGCAGAAGAGTAACGAACTCAAAGCACAAGGCGTTGATGTAATTAATCTGAGTGTGGGAGAACCCGATTTCAATACTCCCGATCATATCAAAGAAGCTGCAAAGAAAGCTGTAGATGATAATTTCTCACGTTATTCTCCTGTTCCGGGTTATCCGGCATTGCGTAACGCTATTGTAGAGAAGTTGAAGAAAGAGAATGGTCTGGAATATACAGCCGCTCAGATATCTTGTGCTAATGGTGCAAAACAATCTGTGTGTAATGCGGTTCTTGTATTGGTAAATCCGGGTGATGAGGTGATTGTACCTGCTCCTTATTGGGTTAGCTATCCTGAGATGGTGAAGTTGGCTGAAGGTACTCCGGTTATCGTTACTGCCGGTATAGAGCAGGATTTCAAGATTACTCCTGCACAGCTTGAAGCGGCTATTACTCCGAAGACCAAAGCTTTGATTCTTTGCTCACCGTCTAACCCTACAGGTTCGGTTTATAGCAAGGAAGAACTTGCCGGATTGGCTGCTGTATTGGCTAAACATCCGCAGGTAATTGTTATTGCTGACGAAATCTACGAACATATCAATTATATTGGCAAACATCAGAGTATTGCTCAGTTCCCTGAGATGAAGGAACGTACCGTAATCGTAAATGGTGTATCAAAAGCTTATGCAATGACAGGATGGAGAATCGGTTTTATAGCCGGACCGGAATGGCTTGTGAAAGCTTGCAATAAACTGCAGGGACAATATACATCAGGACCTTGTTCTGTATCTCAGAAGGCTGCAGAAGCTGCTTATACAGGTTCTCAGGCTCCGGTAGAAGAGATGCGTAAAGCATTCGAACGTCGTCGTGACCTTATTGTGAGGTTAGCGAAAGAAGTTCCGGGCTTTGAAGTGAATGTTCCTGAGGGAGCTTTTTACTTATTCCCGAAATGTGACTACTTCTTTGGCAAATCGGATGGCGAACGTACTATTGCTGATTCTGATGACTTGGCTATGTACTTATTGGAAGTTGCTCATGTAGCTTGTGTAGGTGGTGCTTCTTTTGGCGCTCCTGAGTGTATTCGTATGAGTTATGCCACAAGTGACGAAAATATAGTTGAATCTATTCGTCGTATTAAAGAAGCATTGGCTAAACTGAAATAATAGGTGATTCCGGATGTTTATCATTCGGTTGACAAGTACAAAAGATAGAGTAACCTGTATCGATACAGAACATTGGATTCTGGATTGATACAGGTTATTTTTATTTGATCATTCAGGATGAACGGGGCTTATTTCACTATTATTTTGAAGGTCTGTTTACCTGTATTATTGGTGATGGTTAATAGATATATACCTTGAGAAAGGTTATTGACTGGCAATTTTGTAACATTATCTGTTGCTTCTAACTGTATTAGGGTAGCTCCTTGTATTGTAATCAATCGGATAGATGAGCCTGAGATTGTTTCAATGGTTAATGTCTCACCGTTGGTGATAGGGTTGGGATATACACTTGCAGCATTACCGCAGGAGATATTGCCAATTCCCACAATTCCACCTGACTCTTTCCCTTCTTTTGTGACGGCAAATATACTGGGATGCCCGTTTCCTGCATTTTCGATTTTCAAAGATGCTATTACTTTACTTTTGTTAGTAGCTATTTTATGTTCAAACATACAGAATTTACGACGTCCGTCCAGTTTGTCACCGGTCAGGGCAATTCTGTCCAGATTGTATACAGCCTTGTCTGTGGGATCATCACTGAACCAGTCGCCTACCGAAATAGTCTGGGTATTGGAATGAGTAGCATCTGTATAATATACGGTTACGTCTATTAAGGAACTACCGTCTGTACAGGTTGATAGGAGATGCAGGGCTTCAGTTTGTGGAGTATCCTCAAAATGTAAGGTTACTACAGTCTCTTCTTTTAATACGGCAGCATTTTTCTTGTCATATGCAGCAAGCTGGTATTTGACACCGGTATTGGAAATAATAGCACCGTCAGTTGGCAATGATCCCTGTTCCTGAACTGCTGAAGCATAATAAATCCAACCCTGATTATCAAGAGAAGTTGTAGAATGGCTGACGGCAGGAAGTGCCTCTGCTATAACATCTTCATTGAATCCTGAACTAACAACCAGCTGGGTATATTCCGGCGTTTCGGGTTCTTTCCCAAGCAAAGCTCTGTCCATGAAAATCAGCCGTTCGTTTATCCAGCTTTTCAGATAAGATATTTCATCATCATAAGATTTTGCTACGTACTTGTTGGGCCATACGTATCTTCCCCACCTTGGCCAGGCTTGTGAATTGCGTCCTTGTGCTCCTTTAGCATTTAATAAAGTGGTCAATGAATCAATGGTTTGTTCGATGTGTTCGTCAGAATAGCTCGTTTCACGATACAGCTCCCAACGTTCTTTTACCTCTTTCATAAAAGAATCGTCTTTGAGTAACTTATACCACCAGAACGGGACTAACTGATTGTCACCCGGTGATACATCATTGAAGTTATATGCCCATGTATCCGATCTCCAGCCTTCACTATAGTCTGCATTACCAAACCCTAAATTCATATCCCACAAAGATGTTTTGAATTTAGAGTCTTTGCTGTCTCTGTATTTATATAGGTTAGTACTCAGGCGATAACCATCTACGTTGTGGCAAAATTCTGTTGACAGCATATAATCTATAAAAGATGTGACGTCGATATATTTTCTGTATCCGGTTTCCGGATTCTTATAATCGGTGGCAGCCAGACTGTTTTCAAAAGCGTCAATGTATCCATGGATGTAGTTTAATTGTGCATTACTAAACTCATCCTGATCCATGTTTTTATATTGGAAAGAGATTTTCTTTCCATAAATAGGAGTTCCTTTTGAATTGACCGGAGTATGCTTAGAGTAATAGACCGGTTCGTCATCCCTGTCTACCTCCATGTGGTAGCCTCCCGTCAGAGCATCATCACTATCACCCGGATCCGGCAGATCTAAACGAAATTTACCCTTCCTTACTCTTTCAGATAAAATAAACACTCCGTAATAAGTACCATCCATGATCATTTCACAGTATTTTCCGGTAGGTACATATTCAAAGAAAGGTCTTGCCAGGGTGAAGGCAAGCACGTCTCTGATCATACTTTTGTCCGCATATGGCGCCAATAGTGCCCAGTCATTATCTTTACCCATGCCAAGCATAGAGACTTTTTGCTTTTTGCCGCCATCTTCCAAAGGTTTGTCTAATGCGCGGATGGCATATGGTTTCTTGTCGGAGTTGGTAAAAGAAGAGTTGCCACGATATTTTAAATCTATATACCCGGTATAGTCTGCTTTCTGATCTGGGTGAGCAATGGTATCCATGTAATTAAGTTCACCTTCTCCGTTATCTATTATTTTCATTTTGGCAGTAATCCGGTTTTCCCGATCAATCATTTGTCCTTGTGTGTTGATAAACACGATAGGAAGGTTTGTCTCAGTGAAAACCACATTTTTATTATCGGGCTTGTAATTGTCTGCCCGTTGGGCACAGACAGAAGAAGAAAGGAGTAATGAGAGTAGTAGTAATTTTCTCATGATATTGATGTTATTAGGTAATAAAAGGTTCTCTATATAGATAAAACAGCGGATGGGAGGAAAACACTTAGCTGGTGATTCTTTTTTCTTTTGCGGATGTGCGTATCAATAAAAAAAGCTGCTTTCCTGAGATGGAAAGCAGCTTTCACGGTTCTTTTGTCTGATTGTATTATTCAGCCGGGTGAATTGCTTCAGAAGGACAAACATCAGCACAAGTGCCACAGTCTGTACATACATCCGGGTTAATAGAGTAGATATCGCCTTCAGAGATAGCTTCTACCGGACACTCGTCAATACAAGTTCCGCAAGCAATACAATCGTCACTAATTACGTAAGCCATTTTCTTTAAAATTTAAATTATTAGTACTAATTTATTGGGCAAAAATACACGTTTTATTCATTAGTTGATCTCAATCTTGATTAAAATCCTTTAATTTGTACCGCTTCTAAATAAGCGAAACAATAATTTAACTATAAAATCGTTTTTATTATTGTGAAACGAATCGTATTACTTCTCATAGTTTCGCTGTTGGTGGCAGGTGCCTCTGCCCAGAAGCGTAAGGTACAGAACCGCCCGTATATCGACCAGCGGATCTGGCATTATGGTTTTCTGGCAGGTATCCATATGCAGGATCTTAAGTTTGTAAACAATGGTTATGTCACCGAAGACGGACAGGTTTGGTTTGCCGATGTACCCGAATATTCTCCTGGATTTTCAGTAGGTGTATTAGGAGAATTATATTTGAATAAATACATGGCGCTCCGCCTGATTCCTACGCTTCATTTTGGTGATAAAAGAGTGGTGTTCCGTGAGCAGACAAGTGGTGAAACGGTTTCTCAAAATGTAAAATCGGCTTACCTTGCATTCCCTATTGATATGAAATTCAGCGCCGAACGGTTCAATAACTATCGTCCTTATGCGATGCTTGGCCTTAGCCCTACCTTTGATTTGAGTGTAAAAAATGCACGTCCGTTGTTGGTGAAGCCTTTTGATTGTTATATCGAAGTTGGCCTTGGATGTGACTTATATCTTCCTTTCTTTAAGCTGATACCGGAGTTGAAATTCTGCTTCGGATTAGCCAATCTGCTGGAGAAAAAGCGCCCTGATCTTACTGATAAATCATTGATGAAGTTTACCGAATCTCTGGATAAAGTAAAGTCCCGGATGATCGTATTGACTTTCTACTTCGAATAAGTTCATCACAGAGTAGTACTGAGTTTCACAGAGTTTTATCTCTTTTGAACATATTTCTCTGTGAAACTCTGTGCTACTCTGTGGTGAAATCGTTATTTTTGCAAAGAATTTGCCGAATGGCAATCGTAAATCGTTAAATCGTAAATAGTAAATACCCTCATGCCGTTAAATTTACCTGATAAGCTACCTGCGATAGAATTGCTGAAGGAAGAAAATATCTTTGTGATTGACAACTCGCGTGCGACACAACAGGATATACGTCCGTTGCGGATTGTAATTCTGAACCTGATGCCGTTGAAAATAACCACAGAGACTGACTTGGTGCGTCTGCTGTCCAATACACCACTCCAGGTGGAAATCTCTTTTATGAAAATAAAGAGTCATACATCCAAGAATACGCCTGTTGAACATATGAAGACCTTTTACACGGACTTTGATAAAATGCGTGGCGAGAAGTATGACGGTATGATTATTACCGGTGCCCCGGTGGAGCAGATGGACTTTGAAGAAGTCAGTTATTGGGATGAGATAATGGAAATCTTCGATTGGGCACGTACCCATGTCACTTCAACGCTTTATATTTGCTGGGCGGCTCAGGCGGGCTTGTATCACCATTACGGTGTTCCTAAATATGCTTTAGATAAAAAGATGTTCGGTATCTTCGAGCACCGTACTCTCGATCCGTTGCAAGCTATCTTCCGTGGATTTGATGATACTTTTTATGTTCCTCACAGCCGTCATACGGAAGTGCGTAAAGAGGATATTGTTAAAGTACCTGAATTGACATTGCTTTCCGAATCGGATGAATCAGGTGTATATATGGTAATGGCTCGTGGAGGGCGCGAATTCTTTGTAACCGGGCATTCGGAATATTCTCCGTTAACGCTTGATACGGAATATAGGCGGGATCTGGCAAAAGGACTGCCGATTGATGTACCGCGTAATTATTATATAGACGATGATCCGGAGAAAGGGCCTGTTGTACGTTGGCGTGCTCATGCCAACTTGTTATTTTCAAACTGGTTGAACTACTTTGTTTATCAGGAAACTCCTTACGATATTAATGATATTAAATGATAAAGCAGCGTAAAATAGAACTTCTGGCTCCGGCCAAGAATTTGGAATGTGGAATAGAGGCTATTAATCACGGAGCGGATGCTGTATATATTGGTGCACCAAAGTTTGGTGCCCGTGCTGCTGCTGTCAACTCATTGGATGATATTGCTGCCCTTGTGGAGCATGCGCATCTATACAATGCACGTATCTATGTCACTGTCAACACAATTCTGAAAGAAGAAGAGTTGAAAGAGACAGAAGAGATGATAGGCGAATTGTATCGGATAGGAGTGGATGCGTTGATCGTACAAGATATGGCGATCACGCAATTAAACCTGCCGCCTATCCCGTTGCATGCCAGTACACAGATGGATAACCGGACGGCGGATAAAGTTAAGTTTCTTGCCGATACGGGATTCCATCAGGTAGTACTTGCCCGTGAACTTTCTTTGCGGGAGATAAGTAAAATACACGAAGCCTGCCCTGACACGGCGCTTGAAGTCTTTGTACATGGCGCTTTGTGTGTCAGTTATAGTGGTCAGTGTTATGTTAGTCAAGCCTGTTTTGGCCGGAGTGCCAATCGTGGCGAGTGTGCGCAATTCTGCCGTTTGCCTTTTAGTCTGGTCGATGCTGATGGTAAGACAATTGTGAAAGATAAGCATTTACTTTCGCTGAAAGACCTTAACCAAAGCGAGGAACTGGAGGCGTTGCTGGATGCCGGAGTCACCTCTTTGAAGATTGAAGGACGGTTGAAGGATGTTTCTTATGTGAAAAATGTTACCGCTGCCTATCGTCAGAAACTGGATACCATTTTCTCCCGGCGTAAAGAGTATGTCCGTGCCTCTTCCGGTTCCTGTCGTTTTGAGTTTAAACCTCAGTTGGATAAGAGTTTTAGCCGTGGCTTTACACATTATTTTTTGAAGGGTCGGAGTAAAGATATTTTTTCTTTTGATACTCCCAAGTCATTAGGAGAGGAAATGGGTACGATGAAAGAGGTTCGTGGAAATTATCTTACGGTGGCCGGGCTGAAATCTTTCAATAACGGGGATGGTGTTTGCTACATTGATGAACAGGGGCGTTTACAAGGATTTCGTATCAATCGAGTTGATGGCAATAAGCTGTATCCGCAGGAGATGCCCCGTATTAAACCCCGGACTGTATTGTATCGTAATTTTGATCAGGAGTTCGAACGCGTACTTGCCCGTAAGTCTTCTGAAAGAAAGATTGCCGTTTCTATTTTGCTGGCGGAGAATAACTTTGGTTTCTCCCTTACCCTGACAGATGAAGATGATAATAGTGTGACGCTTACATTGCCTCGTGATAAGGAACTTGCCCGTACCCCTCAGGAGGATAATCTCAGAAATCAGCTATCCAAACTGGGGAATACTCCCTTTGAGGCAATGCGGATAGATATTGACCTTACCGGGAATTGGTTTATTCCGGCCTCTGTACTCTCCGATCTGCGCAGGCAGGTGGTCGATAAACTGATAGCTGCCCGCAGAATGACATTTCATCGTGAGTTGGCTGTCTTAAAACCAACCACACACGCTTATCCGCAACAGACGCTTTCTTATTTAGGCAATGTGATGAACACCCGTGCTGCTTCTTTCTATCAGGATCATGGGGTGAAAGATATTGAGCCTGCTTATGAAAAACAGGCGGTGGAAGAGGCTGTCCTTATGTTTTGCAAACATTGCTTGCGTTATAGTATGGGTTGGTGTCCTGTTCACCAGCGTGAACGTTCGCCCTATAAAGAACCTTATTACTTGGTAGGGACGGATGGAAAACGTTTCCGGCTATCATTTGATTGTAAGATTTGCCAGATGAAAGTGAGTGCCGCATTATGAAAACAAGGTATCATAGAATGAATCATGGTAACACGAAGAGCAGTTTCAGGAAGCTTTGGGTTGCTTTGTGCTACTCTGTGATGACTCTTTTTTTGTTTGCAGCCTGCCATTATCCCCGTCCCGATCTTTTTGCCGAGGGAATGAGCGATAAGACGAAAGATTCTCTTACTTATTTATTTGAACGGCATTACACCTATAACACGAATCTGGAAGTACAAACAGATTCTGTTGTTTTGGAACGTTTGCCTGTGAAGGATTCTTTTGTCAGTCTTCACCGGGGAGACCGTGTTGTAGTGGCAGAGTTCGCTATCCATCCGGCAGACAGTGTGGATAGTGTATGGGTAAAACTGGCTCATTCACAGGAAATCCAGGGATGGATGCGTGAAACGGAATTGATAAAGTCTTTTGTGCCTACCGATAGTATATCTCAGTTTATTTATTTGTTCAGTGATACTCATGCCTCTTATTTTGTGATTGTCTTTGCCTTGTTCGTGGGTGTTTATCTTTTTCGTGCTTTTCGGCGTAAGCAACTACAGATGGTTTATTTCAATGACATTGATAGTATTTATCCGCTTTTTCTTTGTCTGTTGATGGCGTTTAGTGCCACTATATATGAGTCGATGCAGGTATTTGTACCTGATACATGGCAACATTTCTATTTTAACCCTACACTTTCACCTTTTAAGGTACCACTTGTTTTGTCGGTGTTCCTGTTGAGTATCTGGATTTTTCTTATTGTCTTTCTGGCAGTGCTCGATGACCTGTTCCGGCAACTGGCTCCGGCCGCTGCTGTCTTCTATTTGCTTGGATTGACTTCCTGTTGTATTTTCTGTTACTTCTTTTTTATTCTGACTACACATATATATATCGGTTATCTTTTCCTTTTCTGCTTTGTGTGGCTGTTTGCGAAAAAACTGCATAAAAGTAACGGGTATAAATACCAGTGTGGACGTTGTGGAGGGAAATTACGGGAGAAGGGAGTCTGTCCGCATTGTGGAGCTATAAATGAATAATTTGCCAACGTGGCAATATGCTGACTGGTTATACTGCTGCTTCTTGATTTATCTTCTTACGGCTTTTTTTGTAATTATTTCAGATAATTTGTAAGGCTTTGAAAATAGAAAGAAAATAGATTTCGATAGTGAAAATAATAAACAATTTTATGAATTGTTAAATGGCTGTATATCAATGAAATATGTAGGCTTGTTTTTTCTCGTATACTCTATTAAAACCAAATGTTTCCGCAGAATATTGCTTTAATAAATGTTAACTACGAAAGATATGTCCTTTCTTCACTATGTTTTCTTTTTCATTACAATTAATGACTGACTCTACTTTCGTAACTATACCAATTGTTATATCTTATGGATGTTTCATTTATTTCTCGGTGATAAATGCCCCGTTTCTCGTAGAGAATCGAAGCGTTTGTCGTAGAGAAACGAGTCGATTCTCTACGAGAAAATAATCTCTCATATAATGTATTAATTATCAATGTATTATAAAACCGTCTACTTGTTTTGAATATTTACTACCTAAACGGTCCATTTGTTTCTTTTTCAGCATTTATGTGTATCTGAAATCACAACACATCTCGGGTCTCTTTGTATATAATCCCTGTCATAGGTCTGTTGCTTTTGAATCAGACTGTAAATCAGCCGCAATAACTTATTGGCAATGTTATTCATCGCTACGAAAAAGTGCTTCTTTTCCACTTTATGCTTTTTTAGGAAGTATAATCTTATTTCTTTATTATGCTCCTTTGCCGAACGTGCACATAAGAAAAGCAGTGTTTTCAATTGTTTGTCACCCATTGGCGATATTTTATGTCCACATTTCATCTTTCCCGATTCTTTGGGATAAGGAGCGATACCTGCGTAAGCAGCACATTTTTTAGCCGTGTCTAATTTTCTAAAATTCTCTGTCTTTATTATCAGCTCACAACTGGTCACAGGTCCTACACCGACAATGGAGGTAAGAATCTGATAATTCCTGCTGAATTCGGAAGAGTTTTGTATGAGGGCTTCTATCTCATGGTCAAGCCCGGATATTTGGGTATTTAACTCCGCAAGAACAGCTCTCCGTGCATGGTCGGCCGCCAGGGAAACAGAAGATTTACAATTATCACCTATGTTTAAAGTGTCCAGGCGCTTACGAGATTCCACCAGCAGAGAGCGTGTACGATACAATTCCTGAAGTTCAGACATCTCTTCCCCAGGATAGAAACAAGGTCTGAGAAGGTCATAAAAACGTTCGGCATATTCACGGATACGACAGGCATCCAGAGGATCGGATTTACCACGCTGAAGCCCCAGACTATGCTTTATCTGATAACCCGGAACAAAACACAGGCATGTCCGGTTTAAAGTACACAGACGAAGCAGTAGGTCCCCATAAACGCCTGTATGTTCCGCACAAAGAACGGCAGAGGAAGGCAAGGAGAGAAGAAACTTGCTGATCCCATGAACCGTGTTCTTTACACCGGATAAATGACGGACACTGCCCGATTCACTCAAAAAACTAACGTCAAAGCTTGACATTCCCAAATCAATTCCATAAATTTGTACCATAACATTTTTATTTAGTGAAGGTCTCCGATATTGAACGGCTACTACCATGATAATGGGATCCAACTCCCGAAATACTCTCTGGCTTAGGTTCAATAAATATGTCGTGCTTAATACGAGGAATAATCTAAAAGATTAATAGAGGAAGTAAGCTAACGCGACATATGGAGGCTTTCTTGTTTACGAGACAATATTAAGAAATTTATTCTTATTAACGTTCATAAAGAACTATGTTTTCCATGGCAAAGATAATGGTAGAGGAACGGGTCGAAACTCTACGAGGAACGCCCCGATTCTCATAGAGTTTCACTACGTTTCTCTACGACATATATATCGATCGGGTATAAGATGTGACAACACAGAGAATGAACAGCGTATTTTAGACAAGTTTGATGTAATGATTTCTTGTAAGTAAAATGAAGGAATGCAAGAGTGTACACTTTAGTATAGCAAGAATGTACATTTTAGTATGACAAGAGTGCACATTCTTGTATAACAAAAGTGTACACTCTTAAAAATACTGGTTTTTAGACGATTACGATTATGTTTTAGAAGCGGCAACGTACATCTACTCCCAATTGCATGGGACGTCCTTTTTGCATAAATCCATTGCCCATTGATTCAAAATAAAATGCCTGATATTCTTTGTCCAATGCATTACGTATCCAGAATGCAAGGACGCCGTTCCCTTTTTCCAGGCTGACACGTCCGTTCAGAGTTCCGTAAAATGCCTGGCTGACATTATTTTCTTCTGTCCAGTAGATACGTCCGGCAGCATTGTAATTTGCATTAACCTGTACGCGGTCCAGCCAGTGGCGTGGGGCGATACGGAAGATGTATTGTGCACCTACGCTGAGGGTATGTTTGGGAACAAAGGGGACATAGTTGCCATTATAGCTTTTCTTGACTAATTTTCCGTCTTCATCTTTCTGATTGACTACATAATCGGTGAAGGTAGCATAGGTATATCCATAAGATGCATTCATACTGAAGGCGTCTGTGATACTGGCGCGTAGCGAAGCTTCTGCACCGAAGCTACGGCTCTTTCCGGCATTGATGGTGATACGTCCCAATCCACTTTCGGCAAACTGGGATATCTGTTGGTCTTTGGTATCCATATAGTAAGCGGCGAGATCGGCCCATAAGCGTCCTTCCCACAGGGTGAGGTGCGAACCGACTTCGTAATTCCATGAGTATTCGGGTTTGTAGGTAGTCGAAGCCTTTATGTCGATCTCCTCATCCGGCATCATCGTCTCAATCATATTTGCCATAGATGCGAATGTTTCATTGCTTATCATGGCGGCTTTCATTGAGTTTTTCAGTTGTGATTGTATGAGGTCGGAGAACATCTGTACATTGTATCCTCCCGAACGATATCCACGTGAAGCGGTAACATATACATTATTTCCCTTTTTCCATTCATACTGAATAGCGAACTTGGGAAGTAATTGCAAGTAATCATTTGAGAGTTTACCGTTAAAACTTGCCGGTGCTATCATATTTTTTGCTTCAAGGTCAATAGTTGGTCTTGGAGGAGGCATCTGCATATAGAATTTGAAATTGAAATCCATTGGAGTACTGGCAGAGGTATAATTCATTGACATTTTTTCATAATCAAGACGCAAGCCGGCAGTAATGGAAAGTCCTTTTATAAGGAAGTTGTTGTAGGTGGACTGATGATAAATGGCGGCACTAAATGTAGGGGTATCAAAATTACCACTGACATTTAATGTAGGGTTATTAACTGTAAGTCTCATGGTAGGAGCACCAGGAGAAGAGGGAAAATTATTGTTGGCATTATCTTCAATAACTTCTTTTACTCCTTCTTCTTTAAATTCAACGGGGCCGTCAGTATTCAGCCACTGGTAGAAGCCAAATATGCCATTCGTCCACTGCCAGTTTTGCCCGGCTTTAGATTTCATAACAATCTCTTCGGAGATGGTATTTAATCTTTGTTGTTGGTTGAGCGTAAAAATGTTTTTCTCTGTGAAATCCTGATCGAGTAACATGCGGTCTTTTAGATGCTGATAACCGGTTACGGCGCTGAGCGTGAAGTTTTGTGCCTGATATTCGATGTTAGCACTGGCGTTTAATAAACTGCGATAGTAACTGCTTTCGTCGTTATATGAAATCAGACCTGTTTTATCTTTGCGCAGGTCGTTTCCCTTTTCTTTTTCGTCTACTTTTCCTGTGTAAAAATAGGGGTATCCTCCCTGATCGCTATATTCATAGTTTATATTCAAGTCAAGTTTCAGATTTTCCGTAGGCAGATAGATAGCACGGATACGCCCGCCTCCGGCGTTACTACGGTCTGTTTTCTTATTGTTTTTGGCAGAGTTTTTGAAGAACCCATCTGCATGTTCGTAGAATTCTCCGACTGAGAAAGCAAATTGCTCAGACATACGGTGATAGTGAGTTACTGATGCGTTATAATTGCCATAAGTTCCGGCACTCAGTCTAAGGTCTGTACCCTGATAGCTGAATGGCGATTTAGTGTGTACACGGATAAGTCCTCCCATGGTGTTACGTCCGTATAGTGTTCCCTGAGGTCCACGAAGTACATCGATACGTTCAATATCCGCATAGTTGAAATCGAAGGCTGATTTGTCTATATAAGGAACGTTATCTACATAAAGTCCCACTGAAGGAGTGTTGATACGTGAACCGATACCACGGATATAAATGGCTGATGTAAGCCTTGAACCATAGTCGGGAATAAACAGGTTGGGAACCAGTGCTGTCAGGCCTTTCAGATTAGTTACCTGGTTGGCTTGCATGTCGTGCTGTGACAGGAGAGTGCTGGCTGTGGGTAATTCGCGAAGTTTGCGGTTTTCTTTGGGTGATGCGATAACGAGCACCTCTTCTACGTCTACTACTTTAATCGTGTCTTTAGGTACTTCTTCGGCCCAAGCGGTACTTGCCGTCAAGAGAGTTAGAGCAATTAGAATACTGTTTCTTTTCATCATAATCTTATTTTGCTTGCAAAGGAACGGGAAACTTATCAGTTACACAATCCTCATTTATTAGGATTATGCAAATTATCTGCGTTTTAATAATTAACATTGCTTGCCGTATCTCCCCGTGCGGGAAGCGCTTTATTCCTTATATAAGTTATCTCAGCAGTATTGGGCGCATACCACACCGGACCTATTCCGTTGATAGATTTTTCTACTTTTTCATTCTCTAAAGCTAAGAGGGTATCTGGTATTTTACCTTCCATAAATCCGGGTAGCCCGATTGGCTCTTTATTTTCAAAATAATAAGTATTATCCAGGAAAGTAATACCCGGCATAACCTCTTCCGGTTGAAAGACTCTCACATTCGGAGTTGAGTTGTAGATGGTATTGTTGGCAAAACGTAGGTTACGGGGTGCTTTATCTCCTTTGCCCGAACCGAATTCCAATACCCGGCAGTTGATAAAATGGTTATAGGCGATATCTACATTTTCTACCCGGTGGTAGGAGGTCAGCGGTTCTTTTTTTATGTCTGTATCAGCAGTAGGTTTTTCAAAGACGCCAATACGTACCAACAGGCCGAAACCATTCAGTTTACTCATATAGTTATCATATACAGTATGTCCCTGGTTGATAATGCGGATTCCTACTGTACCTTTTATATTGTTACCGATAAAGGTGTTGGATTCGAGCACATTGTAATGACCATGCCGGCATACCAGACCTCCTCTTGACTCGTAAAACAGATTTCGGCGAAGTACATTATGACACGATTTTACCGAAATGATTTCACTTTCTCCGTCACAGTGCAGAAATACATTGTTTTCGACAACGGTGCGTGATTCCAGTTGAGAAGACCATGAATGCCCGATGCGAATGATCTCGGCGCCGTTTCCACCATAGGGTTTACGCGTGCCGAACAGATTGTGATCTATCTGGTGGTTATTCAGGTGATTGTCTTTGTCGAGCCATACTTGCAGTACCAATCCGCCAATTCGTTTGTTGGCAAAGTAACAATGGTCTACCCGGTTATTCTCACCTCGGAGTCCGAGCCAGTATTCGCTCACGGAGGCGGGTTGCTGTCCGTTCGTTGCAGGCTGTTCGCTCTTGTTGGGGTCGTTACAGTCATCAATCACGCAATTGGTGAAACGGCAGTGTGAAGCATACTTCCCTGTTTCTTTCTGAAAATCAATCATATTGAAAGACAATGCCCATGCTTTCAGAAAACACAAACCTTCTATTTGCAGATATTCGCCATAGACTTTAAAATCCAATGCACCCGATATGATTGTTTTTCCGGGGTGCTCGGCTTTCAGTTTTATTGAATCCTGTACAGTTCCTTTTGCCTGAAAGAGCACTTTCTGCAGATTTTTGAAAACTCCGTCTTTAAGAATGACTTCGTCACCAGGGAGTAATTTCCCTTCACTTAATATTCTTTTTAAAGATTCACTCTCCCCGGGGGTGAAATAGTACTTTTTTGCCAGAAGAGGGTTACAACTCAGAATTACTAGCAGTAACAATAATTTTCTCATAATAATCAATCTATAATTTTAGGATGCTAAGGTACAAAACTCTCTGGCTGCAAGCTTGCAATATTATATCGCTTTCTGTAAGATATAACTCAATATTTGTTTGTTATACATATGAGGTAAGGAGTTATCGCGGAATTTAGAAAAAATATTCCGAATATACATTGAAATAACAGAATATGCATTGTGGGTATATGCAAATCTGAAATTAGGGGGACTTACTCCGGTATCCGATTTATAAGGATTATACAAATAAAGTTTGTCTATAAAGAAAGATATTCTTATTTTTGTCTTTCGATAAACATTGAATAAAGTAGAGTCTTTATTTAAAGATAAAAAAACAAGATACGGAGTGTTTGCATTGTCATTCTTTCTATAGTGAAACGACCAAATTTAACAGACCGAAAGAATATGCTTTGTGGATGCGCCCTGAAACAGGGTGTGTTCCATCGATATATTCAGTCGGTCATAGGTTACTTGGTCGTACCTAACTATAGTCTGGATAGTGTCGGGAACACACTTTTTTTATTAACCTCTCTTTAAAACACATAGCCTATGGTATAGATCAGATAGAGTGACATATAACAGTTAGAAATAACTCATTAGCATTTCTCTTATAGAAAAAACGACCAAGAATTTTTATATGACCGGGGGAATGCAATGGGGCGGATCTTGTTTTGCTTTCCTCTTTTTGAAGTTGTAAAGGCCGAAGCGGATGTGACCTGTTGTGTTTCTGAGACAGAAATGCAAAGCGACAGTTAACATTCAGTATTCATTTTATTTACAACAATAAAAGATGAAAATCAAATTGTTTTTTCTTCTTATGATATTACTATACCCGTTTCAGTTGTGGGCACAAACGGCTTCGACAGACTCTCTGAAAATCACTGAACGGGGCTATTCTTTCCGTCCTTCACAATTAATACTACCTGCTTCACTCATCACTGTAGGAGCACTTGGGGTGGCCAATCCCTGGTTGAGATCTCTGAATAGGGAAGTGCGTGATGATATTGCCGGATGGCGCAATGGACGCTATTTTCATGCCGATGATTATATACAATATGTACCCGTTATTGCAAACTTCGGATTAAGTCTGCTGGGAGCAAAGGCTAAGCATAGTTATGTGGATCGTGTATTGATTACTGCCACTTCTTATGCAGCTATGGGGATTATGGTCAATGCGGTGAAGTGGGCGGTAGATGAACAACGTCCGGACGGAACAGCTTTTAATTCCTTTCCTTCGGGGCATACAGCCACTGTTTTTATGGGAGCTGAGTTGGTACGGATGGAGTATAAAGATTCCTCTCCGCTTTATGGTATAGGTGCATATACTATTGCCTGTGGGGTAGCCTTCCTGCGACTTTATAATGAACGACATTGGTGCAATGATGTTCTGGCTGGTGCGGGAATTGGTATATTAAGTGCACGGATCGGATACTGGCTCCTGCCTTTTGAAAAGAAATTGTTTGGATTGGATAAGAAAAAGAGCAGAGTTAATCTGGCTGCTTCTCCTTATTACAATCATTTTTCAAAGGAATACGGTGGTATGATCGTTGTACGTTTTTAAATCCGGTCAGCCTCTACATAGCCGTTCATTACGGCATAAATTGTTAGCCCGGAGACGGATTTGATACCCAATTTCTCTGTAATGTTTTTCCGATGGGTGATAACAGTGGTCAGACTGATATTTAGTTTATCGGCTATCTCTTTATTGATGAACCCTTTGGTTATCAATACAAGTACCTCGATCTCCCGTGCAGACAATTCATGCTCAATAACCGGCATTGGTGGTATGGCTTCAGCCGGATGTCCGTCGTGGTGAGCATGTTGGTGAAGTTTCAGAATGTCTTTCACCAGCTGCTCTTCCGATTGATAAATGTTCAGTACGCGTACGGCAGATAGTTGGAGAGAGTGGCTTTCTCCTGCCAGAACAATTGTTTTCTTTTTCCGGGGCAGAAAAAAGGCATTGTGCTCCACATATACTTGTGCGCCTATAAAATAGTGCGCATACATGTCGGGTGTGTCATCCGTTAGCTCACCAAAACTATGGAAAGTTCGTATAATTGCCATTGGAATAATCTCTTCCAATATCATTTTCAGACCGAGTGCTGTAAGTGTATTCGCTTCAACGATAGCGATTTCTGGTTTGTGGTTCATAGGTTTAATGAGATAAAATAAGGTTTGGAAAATCTATGGAATCAAAATCAAATTCACTATCTAAGTCTTGGCAGTCACAAACGATTAAATCGAAATGCTGTGCTGATTTCCTCGGTATTAGCAGTTCATAGGTTGACTCACCTTGATAACTTTTATATTCCCAAATAGAAATTTTTCTTTTCTTATCAATGATGTGGATTTGTAATTCATCCAAAGCCTGACTGTTATCCGGATGTTGAATGACATTCCATAATTTTATATCATATAGATTATCAGATTTCTTTTCCACTGATTTAATGATTACAGGAAAAGGACCGTCCAGGTATTTATAGTAAAGGCAAGAATCCGTCAACCAACGGTTTGTAGGAGTATCTATTTGGCATGGAGAATAAACATAGTATTTCCCTTTGTAAGAATGGAGAGCGATCCAATCTTCCGGTAGTTCATATAAATTATGTTTTGTAATAGTTTGTGGATGAGCCTGCTTTAATATCTTCTCGCTTTCTTTCAGTTCTTCCAGTCCGTATTGTCTTAGTTCCGGATAGGCTTTTTCTTGAATTGTAGGGTCGAGTAATTTTTGAAAAACTTCTGATTTTCTGTTGTTTTCGATATATACCTTTCTGTTTTCATTTTTAGATAGAAAGGTGGTATCGGATTGAGCATAACAATTAAATGACAATGATTTAAATAGGAGAATTGCTCCTATAGTAAGAGAAAAAATAATGTTCTTCATAACTCTCAATTATTGAATTAATGATTTAAATAGTTTGCAACAGCTTCTGCGCACCGTTCTCCGTCAACTCCCGCAGATACAATTCCTCCCGCATATCCTGCTCCTTCACCACAAGGGAATAAGCCGCGGACTGTTACATGCTGCAGCGTATCTTTGTCACGTACAATACGCACAGGGGAAGAAGTACGTGTTTCTACTCCGATCATCACTGCCTCGTTGGTAAGAAAACCGTGACTCATCCGTCCGAATTGCTGAAAGCCTTGTGACAAACGTTTACTGATAAATTCCGGCATCCAGAAGTGTAAGGGTGAAGATATCAATCCCGGACTATAAGAGGAGTCCGGTAAATCATAGCTCAGTTTCTTCCGCGTAAAGTCCATCATGCGTTGTGCCGGAGCCGTTTGCTTCATTCCTCCCTGTAACCAGGCTTGCCGTTCCAGTTCTTCCTGAAAATGCAACACTTTTAGGAGTTGACAATTGACAGTTGACAATTGACAGTTGGATTGTGTAGCTGACTGTCCATTGTCCATTGTCCACTGTCCATTGTCTAAGTCTTCCGGTTGTACCTCTATCACCATTCCTGAATTGCTCCATCGTGAACCACGGTTGGAAGGAGACATTCCGTTGACTACCACCTGTTCGGGTCCGCTGGCAGCAGGAACGATAAAACCACCGGGACACATACAGAAACTGTATACTCCTCGTCCTTCGACCTGTGTTACGAAGCTGTATTCGGCAGCAGGTAAGTACTTTCCCCGACCGTTTTTATTGTGATACTGTATCTGGTCTATCAATTCTGCAGGATGCTCCAGACGGACACCAACAGCTATTCCTTTTGCCTCAAGCGTTACGTTGTTGGTTGCCAGCCAGCGATATACATCACGTGCCGAATGTCCTGTAGCCAGTATTACCGGACCGAGAAAAGTTTTTCCTGTATTTGTTTCAATGCCTTTTACCTCCTCGTTCTCGATGATCAGTGCATCCATTCGTGTCTCAAAATGCACTTCACCTCCACAATTGATAATGGTATTACGCATGTTTTCAATAACCCGTGGCAGTTTGTCTGTACCGATATGCGGATGTGCGTCGGCAAGAATTGCAGTAGAAGCTCCATGCTGGCAGAATACATTTAGTATTTTGTCTACATTTCCCCGTTTTTTACTTCGGGTATAAAGTTTTCCGTCAGAATAGGCTCCTGCACCTCCTTCTCCGAAACTATAATTTGATTCCGGGTTCACAGCGTGTTCCCGGCTTATCAGTGCGAGATCTTTTTTACGTTCACGTACGTTTTTTCCACGCTCTACTACAATGGGGCGAAGTCCTGATTCAATAAGTTTCAGAGCTGCAAATAGTCCGCCAGGTCCTGCGCCCACTACAATAACCTGTGGCTTACCTTCCACATTACTATATACGGTTCGTTCGTATTCATCATCCGCAGGCATTTCATTAATATAAGCCCGTACCTTCAGATTGATAAAAATAGTACGTTGCCGCGCATCAATACTTCGTTTCAGAATACGTATAGCGGTAATATTCTTTAAACTTAATCCTTTTTCTTTGGACAAATATTCCTTTAATCGTTGCTCGTTGGCAGCAATTTCGGGGAGTAGACGTAACTGGTATTCTTGTATCATGATTCACCACAGAGGACGCAGAGGTCACAGAGTTTAATTAGTTTATAATATAAAACGTTTAATGCCATTTTTGAGTCTTGGTACATTGAAGTTCAGTAATAATCCATATTTGAGCTTACTAAGCTTCATATATGTTAATATTTGAGCTGAGTGTACAGGCTGTAATGTCTCTACACTTTTCAACTCTATAATAAGCCGCTTATCAATTAATAAGTCTATCCTGTAGTCGGTGTCCAGTTTGATACCCTTGTAAATGATTGGCAATTTTTTTTGTCTTTCTACTTGTATATTTGTTTCTATAAGTTCGTGATATAGACAGGTTTCATATGTACTTTCCAATAATCCCGCTCCCAATTGTGTGTGTACTTCAAAAGCAAGACCAAGAACCTTATTAGTGAGTATATTAATATCTTCCATTTCTTTGTTTTCTAAATTGAACTCTGTGCCCTCTGTGTCCTCTGTGGTGAATCATCCGAATAGTGTCCTGAATGCTTCTTCCACCTTCCTAACCGGCACCAATTCTATCTTTATTTTCTTTGTATCAATTCCTTGCAGATTATGCTTAGGTAACAGAATGCGTTTAAATCCTAACTTTTCTGCTTCACCGATGCGTTGTTCGATCCGGTTTACCGGGCGTATTTCACCGGATAGTCCGATCTCACCGGCCATACAAACTTCCGGTTCGATAGATGCATCCATGTTGGAGGAGAGGATAGCGCTGATAACGGCAAGGTCAATGGCGGGATCATTTACTTTCAGCCCTCCGGCAATATTGAGAAACACGTCTTTTTGTGCCAGTTTAAAGCCTACCCGTTTTTCGAGTACAGCCAACAGCATATTCATACGGCGAAGATCAAACCCTGTGGCAGAGCGTTGCGGGTTACCATATACAGCAGAACTGACCAATGCCTGTGTTTCAATCAAAAATGGGCGTACCCCTTCGATGGCAGAGGCAATAGCTACTCCGCTCATACCTTCGTGGTCTTGCGAAAGGAGCAATTCCGATGGGTTACTGACTTGCCGGAGCCCGTCTTGCCGCATTTCATAAATGCCTAATTCTGCTGTACTCCCAAAGCGGTTTTTTATGCTTCGCAAGATACGATACATATAATGCTGATCGCCTTCAAACTGAAGTACGGCATCTACGATGTGTTCCAAAACCTTTGGTCCGGCAATACTGCCTTCCTTGTTGATATGTCCGATAAGCAGTACCGGCGTATGGGTCTCTTTGGCAAAACGGAGAATGGATGCCGAACATTCACGTACCTGTGCAATGCTGCCGGGAGAAGATTCGATATTTTCTGTAGAAATGGTTTGTATAGAGTCTATGATGACTAAATCGGGATTGGTATTTTTGATATGTACATAGATCTGCTCCAGAGAGGTCTCACAAACGATGAGGCAGTCACTGGAAGCAGTTGTCAGACGGTCGGCACGTAATTTTAATTGTCGGGCGCTTTCTTCACCGGAGATATAAAGGACACGTCTTTCGGGCATACGTAGTACTGTTTGGAGCACAAGAGTCGATTTCCCAATGCCCGGTTCACCACCTATCAGTACCAGTGAACCTGGGACAAGACCACCGCCTAACACACGGTTTAACTCTTCGTCGTGCATGTCGATACGTGGCTCGTCATCTGCTTCTATTTCATTTAAAGTAATAGGTTTGGCTTTGGCTGTATTTATGCCCGATACGGGGCGGCGGTTTGTAGGTTCTTTCCGGACTATCTCTTCTACATAGGTGTTCCATTCGCCACACGAAGGACATTTTCCTACCCATTTGGGAGAGTCCTGTCCACAATTGCTGCATACATATACGGTTTTCTCTTTGGCCATTCTTTTTGTCCTTTACTTTATAAGATGGACAAAAGTAATAAATTCACCACAGAAAAATGCAGAGTCTCACAGAGTTTTATTTAATATTAGTCATAAATTCACCATCGTTTTCACCACAGAGGGCGCAGAGGACACAGAGTTTTAAGTATTGGAATCATTAGTCCCTAACAACCGTTAAGATTTTAATAACTCTGTGTCCTCTGCGTCCTCTGTAGTGAAAACGGTAGTGGGCTATAATGTAATCTCTCCCGCTAGGGGGCGTGCCATTCGTTCTCTCACTTCCTCAGGGCTGTAGCCGTGTCCCAGCAGGAACATCAGTTTGGTGACAGCGGACTCGGTGGTGCTGTCGTATCCGCTGACAATGCCCGATTCCAACAAATGATAACCGGTTTCATATCGTTCCATTTCCACCGTTCCGGCACTACATTGAGTGACGTTGACTATCACAATTCCTCGTGTGCTTGCTTCACGTAGCAGGCGGAGGAACCATTGCTTACGGGGGGCATTGCCCGAGCCATAGGTTTCTAATACCACGGCTCTTAATCCGTCGATGGTAAGTGTGGCTGCTACTACATTCTCATGTATGCCGGGAAAGAGTTTTAATACGGCAATGTTGGTGTCGAGCAAATAATGTGGTTTCAGTTCCTGCTTTTCCTGAATGGTATGGATAACAGAATAATTGTATTTGATATGTATTCCCACCTCTGCCAGTATCGGATAGTTGAAAGAACGGAAAGCATTGAAGTTTTCAGCATTCATTTTGGTAGTACGATTGCCCCGCATCAGATGATTTTCAAAGAAGATACATACTTCAGGTACAAGTGGATTACCATGTTTGTCCTGAGCAGCAGCTATTTCTATGCTCGTCATCAGGTTTTCCTTACCGTCTGTACGCAATACTCCGATAGGCAGTTGTGAGCCTGTGAGAATGACCGGTTTACTTAATCCTTCGAGCATGAAGCTCAATGCTGAGGCTGTGAAAGCCATTGTGTCCGTACCATGCAGGATAACGAAACCATTATACCGCTCGTATGTATCGTAAATGATTCGTACCAGCTTCCGCCATGCTTCGGGTTCCATGTCCGATGAGTCCATTGGAGGATCAAACTGGTAAGAATCAATGCTACAGTTTGATTTCTGAAGTTCGGGGACGTGCTTCTGCAACTGTTCAAAGTTGAAGTTCTCCAGTGCTCCGGTTTCGGCATTTTCTATCATTCCAATCGTGCCACCGGTGTATATTAACAATACGGAAGTATTTGAAGGGTTCATAAGCGTATTTTATGCAATTGAATACTGCAAAGATAATTATATATCTTATATTTTATAACAAAATGTCAGAAAAGTACAACGCGCTAATTTGTCACTGCTCCACAGGGAAAATCTTTTTATTAGAAAATTATCGCAAAAAGTGATAGATTGAATGTTTTTATTGTTACTTTTGCGACATCTTATCAAATAGTAACGAGAAACAATGACTATGATGAAGTACTATCCGCATACAGTCACATCCATGTGCACCATGACCCTTAGGGGTTGAGGGATAGTATTTGTGTTTCTACGTGAATCACGCTTACAGGAAGTAAGCAAATTCAAATTTAGTATTTTAGTTGTAAATAAACCATTGTTTCCGGAAAAGGAAGCATTGAAAATATAAAGTATCTGCATGAAAGTAATGAAATTCGGCGGAACATCCGTAGGTTCCGTGAACAGCATTTTAAGCGTAAAGAGAATAGTAGAGTCGGCCGGAGAACCGGTTATTGTAGTTGTTTCCGCATTGGGCGGCATTACCGATAAGTTGATTAATACCTCTAAAATGGCCGCTGTAGGTGATTCGGCCTACGAAGGTGAGTTCCGCGAAATTGTTTATCGCCACGTGGAGATGATTAAAGAAGTGGTTCCCGCAGGTGAATATCAGGCTTCGTTGCAACGTCAGGTAGGTGAACTGCTCAATGAGCTGAAAGATATTTTTCAGGGTATTTATCTGATAAAAGACCTTTCTGCAAAAACATCGGATACCATTGTTAGTTATGGCGAACGCCTCTCTTCTATCATTGTAGCGCAGCTGATTGAAGGTGCCCAATGGTTTGACTCGCGCACTTTTATAAAGACAGAAAGAAAACATTCCAAACACACACTTGACACTGAACTGACGCATCAATTGGTGAAAGAGGCTTTCCGGGTGATTCCGCAAGTATCGCTGGTACCGGGATTCATTTCATCGGACAAGGTGACGGGGGATGTTACCAACCTTGGACGGGGTGGTTCGGATTATACAGCGGCCATCATTGCTGCTGCTCTGGATGCTGATAGCCTGGAGATATGGACCGATGTAGATGGATTCATGACAGCCGATCCACGTGTGATTTCTACTGCTTATACTATCAACGAACTGAGTTATGTGGAAGCTACCGAACTTTGTAACTTCGGTGCCAAAGTGGTATATCCGCCTACTATTTACCCGGTTTGTCATAAGAATATACCTATATTAATAAAGAATACATTCAATCCCGAAGGTACGGGCACGGTTATCAAACAAGAGGTTTCCGATCCGCAAACGAAAGCGATTAAAGGTATCTCTTCTATCAATGACACCAGCCTGATTACTGTGCAAGGTCTTGGTATGGTGGGTGTTATTGGTGTTAACTATCGTATCTTTAAGGCTCTGGCAAAGAATGGTATCAGCGTATTTCTTGTGTCTCAGGCTTCTTCTGAGAACAGTACTTCCATCGGTGTGCGTAATGCCGACGCCGATCTGGCTTGTGAAGTGTTGAATGAGGAGTTCGCCAAAGAGATAGAAATGGGTGAGATATCTCCTATTCAGGCAGAGAAAAATCTGGCTACCGTAGCAATTGTGGGTGAGAACATGAAGCACACACCGGGTATTGCCGGTAAATTGTTCGGTACATTGGGACGTAATGGTATTAATGTGATAGCTTGTGCACAGGGAGCTTCGGAAACAAATATTTCATTTGTAGTTGACTCTAAATCATTGCGCAAATCATTGAATGTGATTCATGATTCATTCTTCCTGTCCGAATATCAGGTGCTGAATCTCTTTATCTGTGGTATTGGTACGGTAGGAGGTAGCCTGATAGAACAGATCCGCTGTCAGCAGGAAAAGCTGAAAGTAGAAAACGGGTTGAAACTCCATGTGGTAGGTATTGCCGACGCTACGAAAGCCATGTTCAGCCGTCAGGGTTTTGACCTGGCTAATTACCGGGAAGAGTTGGAAGCGAAAGGTACCGAAAGTACGCTTGAGTCTCTTCGTGATGAGATTATCGGCATGAATATTTTCAATTCTGTATTTGTGGATTGTACTGCCAGTCCGGATGTAGCCTCGCTTTATAAAGATCTGTTGCTGCACAATGTGTCGGTAGTGGCTGCCAATAAGATTGCTGCTTCCTCCAAATACGAGAACTATCGCGAATTGAAGCAGATAGCCCGTCAGCGTGGTGTGAAATATCTGTTTGAGACGAACGTAGGGGCAGGGCTTCCTATCATTAATACAATCAATGACCTGATTCATAGTGGCGACAAGATATTAAAGATTGAAGCTGTGCTGAGCGGTACGTTGAACTATATATTCAATAAGATCAGTGCTGATATCCCATTTAGCCGTACGATAAAGATGGCACAGGAAGAGCGTTATTCCGAACCGGACCCACGTATCGACCTGAGTGGTAAAGATGTGATTCGTAAGCTGGTGATTCTGGCACGTGAAGCCGGATATAAACTGGAGCAGGAAGATGTAGAGAAGAATCTTTTTGTCCCGAATGATTTCTTTGAAGGATCGTTGGATGATTTCTGGAAGCGTGTTCCGAGTCTGGATGCAGACTTTGAAGCCCGTCGTCAGGTATTGGAGAAAGAAAATAAACACTGGCGTTTTGTTGCTACGCTCGAAAACGGGAAGGCTTCTGTGGGCTTACAGGAAGTAGGGGCCAATCATCCGTTCTACGGACTGGAAGGCAGTAACAATATTATCCTGCTCACAACAGAGCGTTATAAAGAGTATCCGATGATGATTCAGGGATATGGTGCCGGTGCAGGTGTGACGGCAGCGGGAGTCTTTGCGGATATTATGAGTATAGCGAATGTTTAATTTAGTGGACAGTTGACAATTGACAATTGACAGTTGCTGCGCTTTGTTGCAGTTGGTTTGTTAATTGTCAATTGTCCACTGTCAATTGTCAATTAAGAAAATGAAGCATATCATTATATTAGGTGACGGCATGGCCGACTGGCCTGTAAAGTCATTGGGAGACAAGACGCTCCTGCAATATGCAAAAACGCCTTATATGGATAAACTCGCCCGTATGGGGCGTAATGGACGGCTGATGACTGTAGCGGATGGTTTTCATCCTGGCAGTGAAGTAGCCAATATGTCGGTATTGGGATATGATCTTCCGAAGGTATATGAAGGACGCGGTCCGCTCGAGGCAGCAAGTATCGGTGTGGAACTCCAACCGGGAGAGATGGCGATGCGTTGCAATATCATCTGTATTGAAGGAGATAATATAAAAAATCATTCCGCCGGACATATTTCTACTGAAGAAGCCGATGTGCTGATTCAATATCTGCAGGAACATTTAGGCAATGATCGCGTACGTTTCCATACCGGTGTTCAATATCGTCATCTGTTGGTCATCAAAGACGGAAATAAACAGCTGGATTGTACTCCGCCTCATGACGTACCTTTAAAGCCTTTTCGCCCATTGATGGTGAAACCGTTAGTGCCGGAAGCCCGGGAGACAGCAGATCTTATTAATGAACTGATCTTAAAGTCGCAGGAACTGCTGAAGAATCATCCGCTGAATCTGAAACGTATGGCCGAAGGCAAAGACCCTGCCAATAGTATCTGGCCCTGGAGTCCGGGATACCGTCCGCAAATGGATACTTTTTCCGATACTTTCCCTCAAGTGAAAAGAGGAGCTGTTATTTCGGCGGTCGATCTGATAAATGGAATCGGATACTATGCCGGACTTCGCCGCATTGCGGTGGAAGGAGCAACCGGACTCTATAATACGAATTATGAAAACAAAGTGGCAGCTGCACTGGAAGCATTGAAGACGGATGACTTCGTCTATCTCCATATCGAAGCCAGTGATGAGGCGGGACATGAAGGAGATATTTCGTTGAAGCTTCTTACAATTGAAAACCTGGATAGCCGTGCTGTTGGCCCTATCTATGAAGCTGTGAAGGATTGGGACGAACCGGTAGCCATTGCTGTATTGCCCGATCATCCTACCCCTTGCGAACTTCGTACCCATACCAACGAACCTATTCCGTTTCTTATCTGGTATCCGGGCATTACACCGGACGAAGTGCAGACCTATGACGAAGTGGCCGCTTGTGACGGGGTGTATGGGCTGATGAAGGCAGATGAATTTATTAACGAATTTATGGCACTACCCGTGAAGAGTTGACAATTGACAGTTGACAGTTGACAATTGACAGTGGGCTTGCGCAATGGCACTGACGCTGCACAGCACTAATCACTCATCACTAATCACTCATCACTAACTCAGTATAAACTAAATTTAAAATACCACTTATGAAATATTACAGCACTAACCGTCAGGCTCCTGTTGCTACTCTTGAAGAAGCTGTAGTGAAGGGCTTGGCTGCCGATAAAGGGCTCTTTATGCCCGAAATGATTAAACCACTGCCTCAGGAGTTTTATGACACCATTGATACGCTTACTTTTCAGGAGATAGCCTATCGCGTAGCCGATGCTTTCTTTGGAGAAGACGTTCCGGCAGATACGTTGAAACAGATTGTCTATGATACATTGAACTTTGATGTGCCGTTGGTGCATGTGAAAGATAATATCTATTCACTCGAATTGTTCCACGGTCCTACGCTTGCCTTTAAAGATGTAGGTGGCCGCTTCATGGCACGTTTGCTGGGTTACTTTATCCGTAAAGAGGGTAAAAAGCAGGTGAATGTACTTGTGGCTACTTCCGGTGATACCGGTAGTGCGGTTGCCAATGGCTTCCTCGGAGTAGACGGTATTCATGTCTATGTGCTTTATCCCAAAGGGAAAGTCAGTGAAATACAGGAAAAGCAGTTCACTACCTTAGGACAGAATATTACCGCTCTCGAAGTGGATGGTACTTTTGATGATTGCCAGGCGCTTGTGAAGTCTGCCTTTATGGATAAGGAACTGAATGAACATATGCAACTGACCAGTGCCAACTCTATTAATGTGGCCCGCTTTCTGCCTCAGGCGTTCTATTATTTCTATGCCTATGCACAATTGAAGAAAGCTGGGAAAGCGGATAATGCCGTGATCTGTGTGCCCAGTGGTAACTTTGGTAATATCACAGCCGGACTCTTTGGCAAAAAGATGGGGTTACCCGTGAAACGCTTTATCGCTGCTAATAATAAGAATGATATTTTCTATCAGTATCTGCAAACGGGTAAGTATAATCCGCGTCCATCCGTTGCCACTATTGCAAATGCCATGGATGTGGGCGATCCGAGTAACTTTGCCCGTGTGCTCGATCTTTATGGTGGTTCGCATGCTGCTATTTCGGCTGAGATAACCGGTACAACCTATACCGATGAACAAATCCGTGAAACGGTAAAGAAAACGTATGAAGATACTCATTACCTGCTTGATCCGCATGGAGCCTGTGGTTATCGTGCCCTTGAAGAGGGGTTGAAGCCCGGAGAAACCGGTGTGTTTCTTGAAACAGCACATCCGGCTAAGTTCCTGGATACAGTAGAAGGAATTGTTGGAGATAAAGTAGAGATTCCTGCTAAGCTGCAAGCCTTCATGAAAGGTGAGAAGAAGAGTTTGCCGATGACAAAGGAGTTTGTTGATTTCAAGAATTACCTGCTTGCTCTTTAAAAACAAAGATGCCGGATGCCTGAAAAGTACCTGAGTGAGACTCAAGGAAAGCCTTCAATAAAGTTATATTGTTTTACATTAGATACTCCCCCGGAGTCGCGTGCCTTGCTCGGCTCCGGGGAAGAGGGGGCTCGGCTCCGGGGAGGAACCCCTTTGGCATCGAGGAGAAAATTGTTCTGCTTGTATATTGATAATCAGTATGTTATAGGTTTTCTTTTTAGCACTTCGGATAGTACGCAGGAAGTAATATTACACAACGACCTGCAATCATCGCTCGTCTTACTTCCCCGTGCGGGAAGCACTCAGAAGTTTATAAATACAAGGTATTTTCCTGTTGCATGAATACAAAATTCATATTCGGTGGTTTCATTCAAGGTACCTTGCCACCAATTACTGAAATCGCTTAGCGGATAGGCTAATCCTTCTCCCTGTAATCCCGTTGCTCCGAAGTTGAAAATAGAAACCTGTTGTCCCGGTTGTGAAGTGAATACCTGTGTGTTACAAGCGGGGATAAAGATACCATGATCTGTTATCATTTGCACCTGAAGCCCTTCCTGCATGTAGTCTATTAACAGGCTGATGTTACCCAATGTGTGATCTTCACGTTTGCCTGTAGCTCCTACAATGACGATCTGCCGTTTTCCTTGTGCCTGCAAAAAATGGATGGCTTTGGTCTGATCATTTGTTTCCTGATCGTTCACACGGTGGAAGATTCCGGCAAACCGTTCCCGATTCTCGGGAGAGAGCGAATCTCCGTCTCCGATAATAGCATCCGGACGAAAGCCCCGGCGAATATACTCGTTGGCAGCGCCGTCGCAGCAAACTACGTATGGAGCTTGTGATAATACATTCAGTGGATATGGATGTGAAGGATAATCACCATTACCGAGAATAACTGCTTCTGTTGTCATATTCATTTGTAAATAAGAGAGATGTAAAACGCATTCCGTACTTTTTTCTGCCGGAGTTACGGTTTAGGCATCATTTGTTTCCATTTGAGGAAGCCAAAGATAGCGATTATTGAATAAAGTCCGTAGAGTCCGGAGGTGAAATACAAATCTTTGTAGATATAAAGGCCGCAGCATACCACGTCTACCAGTATCCATGCCCACCACTGTTCTACATATTTACGGGCAAGCATCCACATACCGATGATACTCAGTGCAGTAGTAAATGAGTCGAGCCAGGGAACATTACTGTCGGTAAAGTTAATCAGTATCAGGGCGATACCTATGAAGGTGATAATGAATACAGACATCAGAGCAGGAAGATACTTTAACGGAATATACGTGATGGGTAACTCTGCTTTTTCGTGCGCCTTATTGCCGTACTTCCATACCAGCCAGCCATAAACCGCTGCGAGAAGATAATAGATATTGATACCAAAATCGGCGTATAGTCCGGCTCTGTAATACACAAAAATATAGATGGCAGGCATTATGATACCTGCTATCCACAGATAAATACTTGCCCGGTATTCTAACCAAAGATAGAGCAACCCAATGAGGGTACCAATGATTTCAAGGTAGTTCATGGTTGTACTTGGTTTATTTAAAATCTAATTGCTATGTGCGCCAGTACATTGGTTCCTGCCATCGGATAAAAACGTGGGTCGTAGGAGAGAACAGCTTTTTGATTCTTATCTCCTCCTTCATAAACAGCGGCATTCTGCGAGTATCCGTTGGTTTCGTACTTCGTGTTAAAGAGGTTATAGATAGTGGCACCGACAGTGATTTGTTTCACAGAAGGCAGTTTGAAACTGTAAGCTAAACTAAGATGACTCACAAAAGATGGATCGAGTGAGTTCTCCTCTAAACCGAAATTGTCGAGATACTGACGGCTGACGTATTGTGATTGCAAGGATGCATCGAAACCTTTATAATTAAAACCGATCAGGCTGTTTCCCATAAACGAAGGAGAAAAAGAAATGGGAGTATTCCCCGCATAAATAGCTGTTTGGGTGTAAAGTTCATCCCAGTTGTCATCATAGTCACTCACATAACCGGTGTAATTCTTAATGCGGTTTTTACTCCATGTCCCGTTGATATCCCAGCGTAGCCAGTCGGTGATACGGGCGCCTAAAGAGAGCTCTACTCCCATGCGGTAGCTGTCTTTGACATTTTCTGCCATTGCCTCACCGATATCGTTTACTTTTCCATTTAGTACCAGTTGGTCGGTATAGTCCATATAATACAGGTTCACTCCGGCAGTGAACCAACTGTTGCGGAAAGTATATCCTAATTCATAATCTAACATTTTTTCCGGACGGGGAAGTTTTTCGAATAGTCCGTCGGTATAGTTATTACGTGTAGGCTCTTTCTGGGCTACAGCAAAAGAAGCGTAAGCGCTGTGGTATGGGTTGAATTGCCAGAATAAGCCGGCTTTAGGATTGAAGAAACTGAAGTGCTCGTTTACGTTCAGGCGTTGGAGATGTCCGGGTTCTGCAGTCCAATCCCATTTATCATTGTCTCCCGTTATCTTGTAATTGATGTAGCGATATTGCAGGTCAGCATAAGCATGCAATCCTCCGGCTATTTGATAATTGGCTTTGACATAGATGTTTCCGTCTGTCTTACTACCATTGTTGCGATAGTATTCATGATCCGGATTCAGCGCTTCAGTATAATTCTTTACCCAGATCACTTTGCCATAATGATCGTTGCTATAACGATTCAAGCCTCCACCCAGAGAGGCATTTAACTTCTCGTTTTTATAATCAACAGAAAATACGCCGCCGCCAAAGCCGCTGTCTACGAGCTTTTGGCGTACCAGATTGGTCTTCGTTTGCGCTTCTGTGTTTCCGGGGAGGTAGAATGGTTTTAGTCCGTACTCTTCCAGTGTACGTCCGTTCTTATACTCCTGGTAATATCCGAAACCATCTGTGTAATGCAGGGCAATGTTCAGATTCCATTCGGAAGAAAACAGGTGATTGAATATTAACTGATAGTTCGTCTGATTATAATTATCCGTCTGGTCGTCATAAAATCCTATGGTGTTTCCTTTGTTCAGGTTGTCGTCTTTGATGGCTCCGTTTGGGTTATAGGTACGGTCAGTCTCCAATTGTTTCCGGCTGATACCGTCCCAGGCATGATAGGTTTTCTCTTTGCCGCCAAAAGTGATAAACTTCAGGGTCGTATTTTCACCGTAATATCCTCCTTGCAGGAAGTACGACTTCAAATCTGATGTGGCACGGTCGCGATATCCGTCACTCTGTATATTCGATACGCGTGCATCAAAGGCCCAATGATTGCCTATCAACCCGGAACCTACGCTAACCGTCTCCTTATGCGTATTGAATGATCCGTAAGAACCGGAAACCTCAGCGTATGCTTTGGAAGGAATGCCTGCTGTACGCAGATTGATACTTGCGCCAAATGCTCCGGCACCATTAGTCGACGTACCTGCTCCACGCTGGATTTGCATATCTTCGAGTGAAGAAGCCAGGTCGGGAGTATTCACCCAAAAGATGGAATGGCTCTCTGCATCGTTCATTGGAATGCCGTTGGCTGTAATATTGATACGCGTGGCGTCTGTACCGCGCACACGAATACTGGTATAGCCTACTCCGCTTCCGGCATCCGAGGTGGTAAGTACCGATGGGGTGGTCGTTAACAGAAAAGGCAGGTCAAGTCCGAAGTTCTGTTTTCGGATCTCCTTTTTAGAAATATTGCTGTATGCCACCGGAGTTTTAGAAGTGGCACGGGTGGATACTATCTGCACCTCTTGCAGGTTGACTACTCTCAAACTATCTTTGGCGCTTGTTTGTGCAAAGATGTTGATGCTGGCTGCCATTAGAAAGGCAACAGCTGATAGATTCTTTTTCATTGTGTAATTTATTCGTTCTCTACGCCGGCATTACCCGGTTCAGGTTCTATGGGTATGTTCTCAGCCCGTCATGTTAAGGCACCCCTGTATTGTGAAATCGTTGGCAAAATTAGCGCTTTCGGATGAGGAAAGCAAAAAAAACTTTTATATTTACTTAAAACAAAGTAACTTTGTAACTTGTTATGATTGAATTAACAGACTCAAATTATTTACTCAAAACAAAAAACTAATTATGCTATTATTACAAATTACTCAGGCTGTAACTGATTCTCTGCAGGTTGCCGCCGACAATCTGGACCAGGCTATTGCTAATGCTGAAGGTCTTGACAAAATATCTCTTATAACCCAACAACTTATAGACGCAGGTGTACGTGCCGGTGGAAGTATCCTGAAAGCGGTGCTTGTTTTTATCGTAGGACGCTTCCTTGTATCGATGCTGAACAAATTGGCTGCCCGGATGATGGACAAGCGGCATGTAGATGTGAGCATCAAGACATTTGTCAAGAGTCTTGTAAATATTTTGTTGACGATACTTTTGATTATTTCAGTCGTTGGTGCATTGGGTGTGGAGACTACCTCATTTGCAGCGTTACTGGCCTCTGCCGGTGTGGCTATTGGTATGGCATTATCCGGTAATCTTCAGAACTTTGCAGGGGGACTGGTGATTTTATTGTTTAAACCCTATAAGGTAGGTGACTGGATTGAGAGTCAGAACTTCTCGGGTACAGTAAGAGAAATACAGATATTCCATACCATTCTGACTACGGGAGATAATAAATTGGTTTACGTACCGAATGGTGCGTTGAGCAGTGGTGTAGTGACGAATTATAATACGCAGGAAACCCGTCGTGTGGAGTGGGTCGTTGGTGTGGATTATGGTGAAGATTATGATAAAGTAGACCGTGTGGTACGTGAAGTACTGGCTGCCGATAATCGTATACTGGATACTCCGGAGCCTTTTATAGCTCTTCATGCACTGGATGCAAGCAGTGTCAATATTGTGATCCGTGTATGGGTGAAAACCTCTGATTATTGGGGCGTTTACTTTGATATCAATAAGGCTATTTACAATACCTTCAATGAAAAGGGTATCAATTTTCCATTCCCGCAACTTACTGTACATCAGGGGAACTAAATAGATAGTGAACGATAAATCATGGACGGTGAACAACTGTGGATAACACAGTTTGTTCACCGTTTATTGTTTTATAACATGTGTGGGCGCACACAAAATGTAATATCTTGATTATAGGTGAATTGGAATTAATTATTATATTTGCAGCCTATCCGTCTTGCAGGCGGTCAAACTCTTATATAATAAATATGAAAAAATTACTTCTTTTAGTATGCATTGCTTGGACTGGGCAGTGCGTTTCAGTTGTTTCTGCACAGTCGTCCTCCAAATCAATCTATAAAAAAGGATGGATTGATTTTAATAAAAATGGTGTGAAAGATATCTTTGAAGACCCTTCGCAACCTGTTGAGAAGCGAGTAAAGGATTTACTTTCACAGATGACGATAGAAGAGAAAAGTTGTCAGCTTGCTACACTCTATGGCTTTGGGCGTGTTCTGAAAGACTCTTTGCCTACTCCTGCCTGGAAAGAAGCTATCTGGAAAGATGGTATTGCGAATATCGATGAACAACTCAACGGGGTAGGTAGAGGTGCCAAACGGGTACCTCATCTTATTGTTCCTTTTTCCAATCATGTAAAGGCTATCAATGAAACTCAGCGTTGGTTTATTGAAGAGACCCGTTTGGGCATTCCTGTCGATTTCTCTAATGAGGGTATTCATGGACTTAATCATACAAAAGCAACACCGCTTCCGGCTCCGATAGCGATTGGAAGTACCTGGAATACAGAACTGGTACGTGAAGCGGGAGAAATTGTGGGTAAAGAAGCTCGCGTATTAGGATATACCAATGTATATGCGCCTATTCTTGATGTGGTGCGTGATCCGAGATGGGGGCGTACACTGGAATGTTATGGAGAAGATCCTTATCTTATTGGCGAACTGGGTGTGCAAATGGTAGATGGCATTCAGTCACAGGGAGTGGCAGCTACTCTGAAGCACTTTGCTGTATACAGTAGTCCTAAAGGTGGCCGGGATGGAAACTGCCGGACCGATCCTCATGTTACTCCCCGTGAGTTGCACGAAATTTATCTGTATCCTTTTAAACATGTGATACAACAATCGCATCCGATGGGGGTGATGAGTAGTTATAATGATTGGAATGGAGAGCCGGTGACTTCAAGTTACTATTTCCTGACAAAGTTATTGCGTGAAGAATATGGCTTTGACGGATACGTGGTGAGCGATAGCCAGGCAGTGGAATTTGTGCATACCAAGCATCAGGTAGCCGAAGATTATGACGAAGCTGTACGACAGGTGTTGGAAGCGGGATTGAATGTGCGTACTCATTTTACACCTCCGGCTGATTTCATCTTGCCTATTCGTCGTTTGCTGGCAGAAAACAAGATATCAATGGCAACGATTGACAAGCGTGTAAGTGAAGTGTTGGCAGTGAAGTTTCGTCTGGGGTTGTTTGATGCTCCTTACCGGGATAATCCGAAAGAGGCGGATGAAGTGGCAGGTGCAGACAAGCATTCGGAATTTGTAAAGGAGATGCAACGTCAGTCTTTGGTCTTACTTAAAAACGATGGACAACTGTTACCATTAAATAAGAAAGAGATAAAGAAAGTATTGGTTACCGGGCCATTAGCAGATGAAGATAACTTTATGATTAGCCGCTATGGTCCGAATGGTTTGCCAACGATTACTGTACTTCAGGGTATCAAAGACTATTTAAAAAGAGATGTGGAAGTTGTTTACTCAAAGGGGTGTAATATCATAGATAAAGAATGGCCTGCCAGTGAAGTATTGCCGGCAGTACTTACAGCAGAGGAAGTGGCGGATATGGATAAGGCTGTTTCAGAGGCACAGTCTGCCGACGTGATCATTGCCGTGATGGGTGAAGACGAATACCGGGTAGGAGAGAGCCGCTCTCGTACCTCTCTTGAGTTACCTGGGCGCCAACGTGAACTTTTGCAAGCACTGCATGCCACAGGGAAACCGGTAGTACTGGTACTTATCAATGGTCAGCCACTTACTATCAATTGGGAAGATCAGAATTTGCCGGCTATTCTTGAGGCCTGGTTCCCGAGTTTCCAGGGTGGGAAGATTATTGCAGAAACGCTGTTTGGTGATTATAATCCGGGAGGTAAACTGACCGTTACTTTTCCAAAATCAGTAGGGCAGATTGAATTAAACTTCCCGTTTAAGAAAGGATCACATGGTACTCAACCTTCATCCGGCCCCAATGGTAGCGGAAGTACACGGGTACTGGGGGCTTTGTATCCTTTCGGTTATGGACTTAGCTATACAACTTTTGCTTATAGTAATCTTGAAGTGACAGCTCCTGCCAAAGGGACACAAGGTGAAGTACAGATCTCTTTTGATATTACCAACACAGGAAAATATGCAGGAGAGGAAGTGGCGCAGCTTTATGTACGTGATTTGGTTAGTAGTGTAGTGACTTATGATTCGCGTTTGCGTGGTTTCCAACGCGTTTTATTGCAACCCAATGAAACGAAACGTATGCATTTCACCCTGAAACCCGCAGATTTGGAACTACTTGATCGGAATATGGAATGGACAGTTGAACCGGGTACATTTGAAGTACGCGTGGGAGCCAGTTCGGAGGATATTCGTCTTAAAAAGAAGTTTACGCTCATCGAGTAATAAAAACGGATGGTATAGGATATGAAAAAACAGCGTCATGAAGATTATGGCAATCTTCATGACGCTGTTTTTTTATTGAGTGTATAAAGTTTTTTAAAGACTCTTTTTCTTTATATGTACTGATATTTTTTATTAAGTTAGCATACTCCAAATTCTTCTTCTATCTCTTCGGCTGTATCTGTGATATCCAGGAGATGGTTCATCTTTTTCCGTTTATCCAGGTCTGTAAAATAGGTTTCCACTACTTTGTACAAGTCGAAACAAGAAGTTGACCCTGCTGCCATGTCGAGAGATTCTACCATCTTTTCTACAGCCTGATGGATTTTTGCCTTATCAATCAGGTGCAGCTCGTTACTGTGAATTAGATATTTTTCCATAACCGCAATGTTTTTAATGTTTATATTGTTATAACATACCAGCAATGAAGAAAGTTCAGTTCATCGGGGGTAATGTATCACTGGGCAATTGGGTTGATTCATCGGTTTTATATGCGCGACTCTCACCGTTTATTGCGAGGAAAATCAGTGTTTAAACAAAGTTATTAACAGGGTAATCTCTTGATTATCCGAATCTTCTATCGGTTATTCATACTTTATGAACAATAGTAATGAGTAATGTTGTGAATAACCAGGATAAGCTGTTAATAAAGTTGTTTAAATGGCTGTTATTATACCTTCTTTCAAACGTCTGTTTTTTGTATATCTCAAATACCAGATGCATATCAGTAAGGATACAACTGTTGATATAGGTGGTGCAAATCCCATAATATATAATGAGGAACTGTCTATTTGACTGAACCAGTATGAGAGTGGGATGCGAAACAGGAAAGTGGCTATTAAACTATGAATCATAGGGAATATTGAGTTTCCTTGTCCGCTGAAATAAGAATTGATGCAGAACACGAAACTAACGATGACACAGTCGAGACTATATCCCTTCAGATACTCAGCGGCCATTGCTACTACCATAGGGTCTTTGGTGAAAAATACCGTAAGTGTTTCTGGCAGGAATTGCGAATATAGGCAAACTGTTACTCCGAAGATAAGGGCGAACCCTATTCCGGAGAGAAGACATTGATTCATTCTCTGTACAAGTCCGGCTCCATAATTTTGTGCTGTCATCGTTGCTACTGCAGATGATATGGCCATTGGAGGTAACATCGCGAATACGATGATTTTTTCGACAACACCCAGAGATGCTGATGCGATAACCCCCATTTGGTTTACGATAACGGTAATTAATAGAAATGAGGTATTGATGAGGGCATCCTGCAATGCAATGGGAGCCCCCAATGTCAGAACTCTCTTCGATAAACTTCTGTTTAGCCGGATATCACGTCGTGTAAACTCAAAATGAAACCCTTTTCGGTAAAGGAACCAAAGTGCGGTGGCAAAACTGACTCCTTGTGCCGTTACGGTGGCAATGGCTGCTCCAGTAGCTCCAAGATGGAAATATCCGACTAATATAAAGTCGAGAACAATATTGATAACACACGCCAATGCTACGAAATAAAGTGGAGTTTTTGAATCGCCTAAACCACGTAGGATACCACATACAACGTTGTATCCCACAATAAACAGAATACCGGTTGAGCAGACCAGAATATAACTTTTTGTATCAGACATTGCTTCGGATGGAGTATGCATCCATTCGGCTATCTGACTGTGGTAAAGTGTCATTGTCAGGGTTAGTACAACCCCGATAATTGAGAACAACCACACGGATGATCCGATTGTGGAAGCTACCTGCCGGTTGTCTTTTGAGCCGGTCGCTATAGCGATCAGTACGGTAGTGCCTGTTGTAATGCCGAGGATAATTCCCGTAATGGTTTGCATTACCTGACTGCCGATAGCTACGGCTGCCACACTTGCCGAGTCGTCATATTGACCCACAACAAAAAGATCGGCCCCTCCATAGAGTGCCTGTAATATATTCGCTATTAGAAAAGGTACTGCAAATTGTAATAGTACTTTAGGTACGTTGCCTTGTGTCAGATTTAACTCTTTCATCAAACGTTTTCTTTTTTATGTATAATTCTTTTGTACCAGACCATAATTTCTTCCCGGGTGCGTATCCATCTATTATGTGTCCACAACCAGTATGATGGAGCTTTATGTATGGATTGTTCTAGTTTGCTCATAAATAAGTCGGTTACTTCGTAGTCAGCATATTGCTGTATATCGTCTATCATACGACTAATTTTGCATCGGTAATATCCCCTTTTGATGCGCTCCATCTCTGCATAAAAGATGAGTGCGTCCACATGTTTTCCTATTTGTTCGGCACCGGTAACCACTGGGGTTTCCCACTGGAAGAAGTTACTCCAATGGAATTTCCCACTCCATAGTGGTGCCTGATCGGATACAAAAGCGATTATTGCTTTCCGGGAATTTTCTTTTAATTCAATGATTCGTTGGACAGTCTCTTTTATCGTGATACTTTTTCCACCGAATCGATTCCGCAGTTTAAAGAGTATTTTATCAAACACCTTGTTCTTCAAAGGATAATAGATATATCCGTTGACTATCTGTGAGTTTTGCTTATGTACTTTGGTTGCGAGCAGTGATAACCATTCCCAGTTACCATAATGGCTCATATAGAGAAAAGCAAAATTCTTGTTTTCATTTTTTAGTCCATTTAGCATTTCAGGGAGTCCTTCAAAGAGCATGCGTTTACTTATTTCTTTCTCTGAGATGGAGCATAGCTTGATAGTCTCAACAAACTGATCGCATAGAAAGGAATAGAATTCTTTTTCTATGGTAAGAATTTCATGCTTTTCCTTATGAGGAAAAGATATATGAAGGTTATTGCGAACGATTTTTCTCTTGTATTTAATAAGATGATAGAGTAGAACGTAAAGAATGTCGGATATCCGATATAAAACCCAGTAAGGAAGTATGGATATCGTATAGCAGATTAGATAGGTCGTTGAGTACAAGATATTCATAATTCTATATATTTAGATGGTTATACATAAAGTTGTGTGGAACAGAATACAGTGTTTTCATCACCACTGTTTGGATAAATACAAAACCTGGTTTCGCTAACTTTGTCTTTTTACTACTTACTATTTCCATATCTTTCAATATTTAATTTTCACTCTGGTTCGTTCTTTGATAAAGAAAGTGCCGGATAAAATGAATGATTTTTCTACCATTCATCTTATCCGGCACTATCGTTGTACATAATGCCCTCCGATGAGGAATTATATGTTTATTCTTGTTTTGCGGTGCAAAGTTGGGCATTGTTTCTGTGACAACCAAATTCCGAAGCACCTTTTTTAGTCTTTTTTAGTGATTACACTTCTACTACTATACTCTGTATCTTGTTTAATGTAGGATACGGAGTATAACAGCACTTGTAAACGACAGAGAAAATTCTCACTTAAACGTACTGCATTTCACCGGGTTTTAAAAGGTCTCTGTGACTGCCAATGAAAAGAAATCCAGAGAGCCACTTACAGAACCGTCTCTTAACCAGGCAATATTACTTCCACGGAATTCAGTGTCAGGTAATTCGGGAATCTCAGAAAGCATATCCTATTGAGTCATACATACTTTACGTAATATTCTGTCCGAGGTTACCGACAAACCGTGTGTAATACGTAGTCTTAAATCTTTAGGTGTTTAGCATTTGATAAAAATTCAACTTCAATTTCTTCTTCTTTTGAAAGAAGGATTGTGTCAATTTCTAACGGTGTAAACTCAGACAGCCTTTCAATCAATTTGTGCCGATAGTGAATAGCGTCTTGTAAGCTGATAAATTTTTTGTCATAGATTATTGCAATATCAATATCAGAAGGATTCTCTGAGTATAAAACCGATCCAAAAAGGTAATGGTCAAAGTGTTTTTGAGGGGGAATACTTAATTTAATCATCTTTCCTTTTGTGTATAATCAATAAAAGCATTGCCACTATAATGGATAGCTCCAAAGAACTCTCTATAGTTAAATAAACCTACATTCATTGATTTGGCCAATTTTTTGGCTTCATTTGAGTACCGATTATAAAATCCAATTAGGACAATACAATCTATATCATGCAAATTAGAGCTGATTTCAAGTATATCAGCTTCGCCTGCAATGTAGATATCAGCTACTAAAACCTTAATATCTGGTTTATTGTCGGTTCTGTTTATTAGATACATGTTGTTTCCTAAATCAGTAATACATCTTACTGCTGAATGCCCATTCATACCATTCTTAAAAAAGGTTTTACTTGATGGAGCGACTTTTTCTATGTTTTTTTCTCTCATTGAAATATATTTTCAAAGTCAATTGGAAAGGTCGGAACTGTAGAATTTACATCTCCGGAAATTTTATTGTACTCAAAACCTGCTCTATGCAATTTAAATTCTATAAATAAACCGAATTCATTATCCCTTAAAAGTTCTTGATTCTGTTCAACTGTTGACTCTATTTTTCTATTATTGGGTAATAACTTTTGTATCGATAGCTTTTCCCACATAAATTCGGTTTCCATCGGCTTCGTTTTCGCATTTTCAGAGTAAGGACCATATTTATCAAATATTGCCTTATTCTCTGCAAATAATAGTCTTAGGTATTTCGCTGCTTCTTTTCGTGAATCAAATTTGGGTGCATGAAAAAGATTTTTGATACTTTCCACATGGTTCTTTTTCCATTGTTTTATAGTATCATTAGGGAATAGCTGTGGGTTTTTGTCAATAGTTGTATGGCAAGTTGGACATAGCAGTATTATATTTTCAAATTCATCTCGCTGACTTATGGGTAAATTATTTTTGCCCCTTGGTCCATTTTCCCTTTGTCCTATAATGTGTGCAAGCTCTTCTATATTTGTTATTTCTCCACTTTCAAAAAATGGGAATAAGTCTGCATGACAATCTGGCTTGCCACAGTAGCCTCCTGAAGAGGCCCATAACTTTCTTTTAACTTCTGTACTTATACTCATATTAAGAAATATGCATAATTTCGAGATTGATGCAATAAGTTATCCAAAGTATATAATATACAGTAAGAATAACATAACACTAATATTCGCAAAAGTAGCAATTATTTGTAAAACAGTCTAATTTAGTTCTATATATCTGTCTTTCTTCTTTTATCGGAGATTTATTGTTCTTGTATGTTGAGTTGGCCGGGGATTCTTCTGTTCTTCATAGCATTGTAGTATTTAAAAGATATGGTACAGTTCCTGTTGGTAGCCGAATGGCTTTTTAAATCGTTGTTCTGTCTGTTGGAACAGAATCTTATGGTGACATATTTGTTCTTTAGAACAATGTAGCTTGTTGGTTTCAGATACTATAAATACTTTACGCATGAATTATGTTCGCAGTTACATACGGTTTGGAGATTTTTCGATTAAATTTTAGTCCCACGATTTATCCACCGATAATATACTTGAAACGGCTATTTTTGCTATCTGCCAAAAAAAAAGAAATCCCTAATAATGTCTAATTATCAGGGATTTACTTGGTTTTTCTTGTTGTTTCAGTGATCCGCCTGGGGCTCGAACCCAGGACCCCAACATTAAAAGTGTTGTGCTCTACCTGCTGAGCTAGCGAATCAATCCTTGTTGCAAATCAGTTATTTCCTGATTGCGGGTGCAAAGGTAGTGACTTTTTTTATATTTGCAAGCAAAAACTATAAAAAAGTTTGTACTATTTTTCAATTTCTTCTTCACGTTGCTGATCCTCAGTATATTCCAGATTTGATTCACTTATTCTTTCTCTGTTAATAATGAAACGTTGATAATAAGAGAGCATCAATGTTGTTAGTGGGAGTGCTATAATCATACCTAACATTCCCATCAATGATCCCCAAATAGAAAGTGAGAGTAGAATAATGGCAGGATTTAATCCAGTTATCTTTCCCATAATTTTGGGAACAATAAATGTATCCTGGATAATTTGAACAACTATAAATACAGCTGAGGCCGAAGCAATGATTATCCAGAAATTCTGTCCGGTATCGGCCGCTTTAAGAATGGCTAACATGATCGTAGGCAGGAAACCAATAATCTGAAGATAGGGGACCATGTTTAAAGCACCGATAAATAACCCTAATCCGATAGCCATTGGAAAATCTATAATGAGAAAACCGATACTGAATAATATACCTACACAGAGAGCCACGAGGGCTTGCCCACGGAAATAAGTATTCATACCATTCTGGACATCTTTAATGAGGTTGGTAGTGAAAGTACGATATTTAGCAGGTAGTAAGTGTATCCAGCCTTCGGCAATAGACTCGTAATCCAATAAGATGAACACTACATATAATAGGATGATAAAAGACGCCAGAATACTAAATAAGAAGTTTATAGATTCAGATAACAGCATCCAAAGCTTAGGCACTGTACTCTTTACAGCGTTGACTATATTTTCTTCGCTGAGAATACGGCTCAAGGCATTCATGTCTATATTTTCCTGAATAAAATCGGCAAGGCTTTTCGGCACATTTGAATTGTCGGCTATACCATGGGTGAAGTACATGACCAAAAGATCTTTCACTTTTCCAAATTCTTCTAACAGTGGAGGTACCAGAAAGTAAAAAGCGGTAACTCCAACTACTGTAATGGAGAATAATGCACAAAAGATAGAAAGTACCCGGCTTTTTAAACGTAACCTGTATTGGAAAAGTTTGACTAACGGATAAATCAAATAAGCAATGAGCCATGCCAGAAAGAAAGGTAACAATACTCCGCTCAGCCTTTCAACCAGCATTAATACTCCAACAATAAGAATACAACAGATTGAACCACGTATAAAGCTGTCGAATGTTATTTTCTTCCTTTCCATATTTATTGATTTTTTATCCTTTTTCTTTATCTTCTTCTAAAGCACGCAAATAGCATTCGCGGCACAAGGGTTCATACTCGGCTGTTTCTCCCAACATTACTTGCTTGTCGTTTTTTACAGTTCGATGTGAAAAGGAAGCCAATTGGCCGCACTTAACACAAATGGCGTGTACTTTTGAAACTTCATCGGCTATGGCACACAGTCCGGGCATTGGGCCAAAAGGATTACCCTTAAAATCCATATCCAGTCCGGCAATGATTACTCTTATCCCATTATTTGCCAGTTGATTACATACATCGATCAGACTGCTGTCGAAAAACTGTGCTTCATCTATACCTACTACATCAATCTCAGATGTGAATAATAATATACTGGCTGACGAATCAATAGGAGTAGAGGAGATTGCGTTACTGTCATGTGAAACGACATCGGCTTCAGAATAGCGCACATCAATAGAAGGTTTGAAAATTTCTACACGTTGGCGAGCAAACTTAGCACGTTTGAGACGACGTATCAACTCCTCTGTTTTTCCCGAAAACATGGAGCCGCAAATAACTTCTATTCTTCCTCTTCTTCTAGTTTCCTGTATGTGATCTTCTGAAAATAATACCATGATTTAGTGTGTTATATTTGGTTGCAAAAATAACACTTTTGTTCGCTTTCTGATGTTTTTTCATTATTTATTTCTACATTTGCGGCATCTACAAAAAGGTAAACAAGAAGGCTATGCAAGCACTATTGACCAACATAGAACTGGATATTCAGGAGTTAAAGTACCTGATGAAGGCTTTCGAACGTGAGCCTAATGGGACCTTACGCGAAGTGTTGAAGCGGAATATTCTGCAAATGCGTGACCGGTTGGACCAGATGTTGACAGAGCTGGATACTGTACAGAAACCTGTTGAAGGAGAGAGTATTCAACCCATTCTAACAGAAAAAGAGATAGAGGAAACTATTCTCGAAGAGGTGGAAGAAGAAAAAGAGACTTTACAAGTAGTAGAATCTCAATCACAAATAGAGGTGCAGGAGACAATAAAAAATGTTTCTGCAGGATCTATATTGGGAGAGCGTATCAGACCAGTGACGGACTTACGGCGATCTATTAGTTTGAATGATTCTTTCCGTTTTTCACGTGAATTATTTAATGGTGATAGTGAACAGATGAATCGGGTTATAGAGCAGATCTCTGAGATGAGTTCTTTGGATACTGCCATTGCTTTTCTGTATTCAAAGGTAAATGTTGATGAAGAGAATGAGGCTATGATTGATTTCCAGGAACTTCTCAAAAAGTATTTTAATTAATCGGATAATGAATATGGGAAAATTATACGTAGTACCCACGCCGGTAGGAAATCTGGAGGATATGACTTTTCGGGCTATCCGGATACTGAAGGAGGTTGATCTCATTCTGGCTGAGGATACACGTACTTCCGGAATATTGCTGAAACATTTTGAAATAAAGAATGCAATGCAATCTCACCACAAGTTTAATGAACATAAAACGGTGGAGAGCGTTGTTAATAGAATAAAGGCTGGTGAAACGGTGGCTTTGATTTCGGATGCTGGTACGCCTGGTATCTCTGATCCGGGATTTCTTGTAGTACGCGAATGTGTGCGTAATGGCATTGAAGTACAATGTTTACCTGGTGCAACAGCTTTTGTTCCGGCATTGGTGGCTTCAGGATTGCCCAACGAGAAGTTTTGTTTTGAAGGCTTTCTTCCCCAGAAAAAGGGGCGTATGACGAAGCTGAAGTCTCTGGTAGAGGAACGCCGTACGATGGTATTTTATGAATCTCCCCATCGTTTGTTGAAAACATTGACGCAGTTTGCGGAATATTTTGGTCCGGAACGTCAGGCCAGTGTGTCCCGGGAGATTTCTAAAGTCCATGAAGAGACTGTTCGGGGTAATTTGACTGAACTAATCGAGCATTTTACCGAGACTGATCCTCGTGGCGAGATAGTAATTGTAATTGCAGGAATAGACGATTAAATAACTTCATTTAAAAAACGTAAAAACGTAAACGTATGAAAAAGTTAGCAGTTTTAATTGTATGCGCAGCCATGTTGGCTTCGTGTGATGGTTTTAAAGGTGGTAGTAAAGACCTTAAAGCTGAAAATGATTCTTTATTGATAGAACTGACACAGCGTAATGCCGAGTTGGACGAAATGATGGGAACATTCAATGAAATTCAGGAAGGTTTCCGCCAGATAAACGATGCTGAGAGCCGTGTAGACTTGCAACGTGGCACAATAACAGAAAATTCATCATCTGCAAAACAGCAGATTGCTTCTGATATTGAATTCATCACTAAACAAATGGAAGAGAACAAAGCTCAGATTGCTAAATTGCAGGCTATGTTGAAGAGTAGTAAGAACAATTCTGCTCAGCTGAAGAAAGCGGTTGAGTCTTTAACTCAGGAGTTGGTTGCTAAACAACAACGTATCGAAGAATTGCAGGCTGAACTTGCTTCTAAAAATATCCGTATTCAGGAATTGGATGCTGCTGTTAGTGGCCTTGCTGCTGATAAAGAGTCTCTTGCTGCTGAAAATGAAGCGAAAGCTAAGACTGTGGCAGAACAGGATAAAGCAATCAACGCTGCATGGTTTGTATTTGGAACGAAATCAGAATTGAAGTCTCAAAAGATTCTTCAAAGTGGTGATGTATTGAAAAATGCAGATTTCAATAAAGATTATTTTACTCAGATTGATATCCGTACTACTAAAGAAATTAAATTGTATTCAAAACGTGCAGAGTTATTAACTACTCATCCTGTCGGTTCTTATGAATTGGTAAAAGACGATAAGGGACAACTGACTTTGAAGATTACAAATCCAAAAGAATTTTGGAGTGTATCCAGATATTTAGTTATCCAGGTTAAATAATGAAGTATAAAAATCTCTTTTTTGATTTAGACGATACACTTTGGGCATTTTCGGCAAATGCACGTGATACATTCGAAGAGATGTATTATAAGTATAAGCTGGATGCTTTCTTTGATTCCTTTGAGCATTTCTATTCGCTTTATCAACGGCGTAATATAGAATTGTGGATGGAATATGGTAACGGTCAAATCACCAAAGAGGAACTCAATCGTCAGCGCTTTCTGTATCCTCTTGCGGCAGTGGGCGCTGGCGATTTTGCTTTAGCGAAAGCATATTCGGATGACTTTTTTGCTGTTATCCCAACTAAAAGACGGTTGATGCCTCATGCGAAGGAGGTACTTGATAATTTGGCTTCGCGTTATAATCTTTATATTTTGTCCAATGGCTTTCGGGAGCTTCAATACCGTAAAATGTGTTCCGGGGGAATTGAATCTTATTTTAAAAAAGTAATTCTTTCAGATGACATTGGGCTTTTGAAGCCAGCTTCGCAGATCTTTCATTTTGCACTTTCGGCTACTCAATCAGAGTTGCGTGAATCATTGATGATCGGGGATAGTTGGGAGGCCGATATCGTAGGAGCCAATGGGGTAGGGATGCACCAGGCCTTTTACAATGTTTCCGGTCGCACCGAATTTCCTTTCCAGCCCACTTATCAACTGAAAGACCTGAAAGATTTGTTGGAAATATTGTAGTATTTATAGATAAGTCGTACTTTTGCGTTGAAAAATAACGTATAAAGATACAACTGTTATGGAAACTCTTTTGCCTTTTGCTTTACTGTGTTTTACCTCCTTTTTTACGTTGACAAATCCTTTGGGTACGATGCCTGTATTTCTGACGATGACACATGGAATGACGGATAAAGAGCGGCGTGCAATTGTGCGGCGTGCCACGATTGTATCTTTTCTTACCCTTATGGTCTTTGTGTTTGCAGGGCAACTCCTTTTTAAATTTTTCGGTATCTCTACCAATGGATTCCGTATTGCTGGTGGGGTCATTATTTTTAAGATTGGTTTTGATATGTTGCAGGCGCGTTATACGCCTATGAAATTGAAAGACGAAGAGATTAAAACTTATGCCGATGATATTTCGATTACTCCTTTAGCTATTCCGATGTTGTGTGGACCGGGTGCCATTGCCAATGCCATTGTGCTGATGGAGGATTCTCACACTATCGAAATGAAAAGTGTCCTGATAGGGATGATCGCATTGATTTACTTTATTACTTTTCTCATTCTTCGTGCTTCAACCCGGTTGGTTAAAGTTTTAGGTGAAACGGGCAATAATGTAATGATGCGTTTAATGGGACTTATCCTGATGGTGATTGCTGTGGAGTGTTTTGTCAGTGGATTAAGACCTATTTTAGTCGGGATATTGAAAGAAGGAATGATGTAGGGAATTGCATTGTTGTTAAGATCATCCGATGGATGCATGATTGTCAAAAAAGTAATTACAAGATTTTTTTAAGAAGAGATGTGAGGCAGGATTAGAATGTTTTTCCTTATGTAATCTCTTGATTTATAGCGCATACAGACCTCTTGCTTAAAGGCAGGTAAGAGTGTACATTTATGCGAGTGTTAATTGTACACTTTTGCCACACTATATTGTACACTCTTGGTATGTTAAAGTGTACATTCTTGTAAAGTAAATCCTTACTGTTAAAAAAGTACATTAACGATATTAACAAACGTGTTTGACGAACGAGACTATTTCTATTGTTCCGGATAATGTTTTTGGGATGAGTGGCAATGTTTAATATAGCTCGAAAGTCTGTACCTGTGGTAAGTACAGACTTTCGAGCATTTTACCAGTTAGTTGGGAATCAATATTAATGTTGTACGAAAGTGGGACGTATCATCTTTAGGAATATTTACTGAATATTCCATTATCAAATGCGTCCCACTCATTTTTTCAAATTATAAGTCGGATATATATTGAACTACTTCAACTATATCCTGAGTACTGTTTTTTATTCGGTTCTCTTTTATGAATGATGTTATTTCCTTTTTTAAATCAGGGAATAACTTTATTAATTCTTTGGCTTTAGAGAACTTATTCAATTCATTAGCTATTTCAATATAATACCAAACATAAGGCTCTGCTTTATAGTTTTCGGGTAATTTCAATTGATATATTTCACCGGATGTATTTAGTGACGAGATATTATCAATAGCTGTGGTTGAAGAAGTACCATAACCGATATTTTGTGCCCGGACACTCATACGGCAACGATAGGAAGCATATAAAGTATATCTATCTTGTGTGAGAACCTCATAAAACCGATTATCCACCGGGATAAACTTTCGTTTATCAAAATATATGGTATCAATCTGATCTATCGGATACAGCGCCATATTTTTCCCTTCTTGCGAGGTGTAAATCATCTCTTCTGTAGCCTTGTTGTAGTTAAGAGTGGCATGTGTCCTTTTTTGATTCTTGTATAAGACGGTAGCCTCTCTGAACTGATCAAATATAAAATGATGATTTGTATTTTGCCCTTTAGTATTGATAGAAATACCTGACAATAAGATAATCAAGCCAATATAGGTTATTTTCATTCTATAAATATTTTTCGTTTGTATATGTCATTTCCGGATAAAACAGACACAATATAAGTACCTTTCGAGAGATGTTTTAATGAGAGCTGGGTAACGTTTTTAACATCTTCCAGAATTTTTCCGGAGATGTCTACTACTGTGATATGGTCAACATTCGTATCCGCTGTTACATACAGTATTCCCTCATTAAACAATAACTGTATTTTTCTATTGTCTGAAAGACTTTCAAGACCTGTTGGAATGGAATTTATATCAAATGTTAATTTGTCATCTTCCATAATTACATTAGTTATTCTTAAACCACCATCAGAATCATCTGACAAGAAAGGTTTTGGAAAAGTTTTATCTGTCATAACGGCTCCTGAGTTAGTTTGATAGGCAGCTTCATCCAGGAAACCATTTTCTGTTAATGAACCAAATGGACGATAGATATATACTTCATCCGGTGGTCCGTTACGATTTCCATCTTTAACTGTTGTATTGATTCTATAGATAAGTAATCCGGAACGGATCAGATTTTTTTCATAACGTCCCTCTTTCTTCCTGTACTCCAATACATAATATTCATTGGGATTGGTGGAGTTCACTCTATAGCAACTGTTTTCTGCACTTTGTGACAACGGAAGTAAAGTGTAGGTACCAGGTTGTGTGATGGTTGGCATCTCTTTTATCCAACTTTGTCCTGCATATCTCCATTTCATATAGGCACCCATATGGCACCAACCACTGTTCATCAGGTCCCAACTGCCTACAGGATCCAGATTTTTGCTCTCTTCGCTATAATGATACAAATCCGGTGCTCCCAATGCATGAAACATTTCATGGCAAAGTGTATTTATAGTTACTTGATTTTCGGGTTGGAATACATAATCCATCACGCGTTTGCCATGAATATAACATTCTTTGGTGTATAATGACCAGCGATGTGCCCATAATAAGTCACTCCAGCCATCACTGTTTCCTTGAACAACAAAACATACATTATCTATATAACCGTCATTGTCATTATCCAATTCTTCCGGAGTGAAATCTTCTTCAATAGAAGCTTTTACAGCATCAATGGCATTTACAATTAAATTATGTTCTCTATTTGTCGATTCATCACTTGTTCTATACCCATCCGGATTGGTTGTTGCGTTATAAGGACGATAGAACCCTCTTTTATGAAAGTCAATATATCCGTCAGTTTTAGTTTCCAGATCAGCGGCTTTAGGATAGAAATGAGAAGTTATATCAAGGCTACTATATGAAACTTCTTGATAATAATCTTTTAAGGAACCACTGGAAGAGGTTGTACTGTTGAACCTGCTATCGTATACTGTTCTTTTTTTTGAAAATGTAGTGACATCCTGAAAAGAAACGAAAATAACAATATTATTTAATGGATTTTTATGAGATGCATATTGAGGCCTTGAAGCTCTTGTTATAGCTTGATTTCGCATTTGCTCCCGCCGTTCTTCATATCGTTTTTTCGGAATCTTCAGCCAGGGATTGATACTTACCTCTTTGGGTAATGCCTTGTCTGCCCGGCAAGAGGAGGGGACCATTTCACCTTTATCGTTTTTCACTGCATAGTAGCAGTAACCATCATCCGCTTGCACAATAGTATATCCGTCTTTATCATGCACCCAATGATAAAATTCATCTCCTGATGCATATAGAGTTAATTGACTTCCATCCGCCTGAGTCACAATCGTCTCCAAAAAACGGAAAGGGGCTGCATACGTTAACAGGCAACAATAGCATAATAGCAGGATTATAGATATATATTTTTTCATAATATAGTTGCTTTTAGGCAAATAAGGCCACCCTAAAGGTGACCTTATTGCAAATAAATTTATTTATAAGACAAAATCCGCTATTTTGCTTTAGTAAATACAATTCCGTCTTCAAATAATGTGAAATATCCGCCGGATGCTCCTGTTGTAGGATGGATAGCCTGGAAGCCCAATCCGTACTCACAAGTTATGACTCCATCTTCAAAGATGCCCGTTAAGGCATTTAACGTATATAAATCTTCACCGTCAACATGAGTTGCTCTGAAATAACGGTTCCAATTATCTGTTGGTTTAGGTGTTGGGCCGATGTACTGATTGTCTTTGATAGAAATCATAATCTCACCTTCTACCTCTTCAATACTCATAGTAGCCAAAGTACCATAACCGAAATTAAGATTCAAGACATTTACGTCATCATCAGAAGCAGTAACCACTGCCGGTATACTTACATCAGTTCCATCAAATCCGGAAGTACCTGTTATGCTGTATGTACCAATGATAGCAGCCCACGGATGCTCATCATCAATAATACTTACTCTGACAGAATTTTGCACAGTTTCTTTTAAAACTGGTACGGTACTCGCAATTACCAAATTAAATGTTTTTTTCCCTGTAAACAGATCATTGTCTATTGCCTCAATTTCTATATACTGAGTTCCAAAACCTTCTTCAAAAACGATTGTTTTGTTTTTGATATTGAAATCAGTACCTTCAATAGCTGGAACAGCTTCGCCTTCTGTTACTGCTGCTACATTTACAGTTACTTTCTCTCCGTTAGGTAATCCTGCCAGAGCAATTGGAATTTTAATTGTTTCTGTTGCATTTTCATCAATGGAAGCTGTTGCCTCAGGAAAACTTACAAAAGTATCTTCTGCAAGAAATGATTGAGGCTCATTGTCGTCGCATGATGTTATTGCAAGTAACAAGCCACCAATCAAACTTAAATATTTTAGTTTTTTCATTTATGTATTCTTTGAAAGTTAATACTTGTTTTGAACCATATTCTTATTCGCGTCGATTTCAGACTGCGGAATCGGCATTACGTAATACGGGCTATCTGCCGATACATGCTGAGTAGAAGAGGGTACTCCTGAACCATCAGCCATAAAACCCTTTCCATCTCTCTGTACGTCTTCGTGTCTACGTTTCAAATCAAAGAAGCGATGTCCTTCGAAAGCCAACTCTAAACGACGTTGTAGTTGAATTTCTTTTTCCAGAGCGGCTCCGGATTCGGTTCCTTCTTCATAATCAGAATAACGTCTTTCTTTCACCAGATTCAAGTCTGACAGGGCATCATCATAATTTTTCAAATTATAGTTAGCTTCCGCACGTGTCAGATATACCTCTGAAGCACGGATGATAGGAATATCAATCAAACCTGTAGATTTACCTCCGTTATTATATTTCCATACTACATTGTATGCTCCTCCATTTACAAGTTTAATTTGTGACCGGCGGATGTCTGTAGATTTATACAGTTCATTCAAACTATAAGTTACCGAGTAATTAGCGATATAAGAAGACTCGCTACCCTGTCCCCAATCATTACCGGGTAGGTATCCATTATCGGCAGTAATTGCAATACGGAATAATACCTCAGGAACTTCCATGCTTGTAGTGAATATTTTGGAGAAATCACTAATGCTTGCAATATCAGAGCCGTCTCCGGCAATAGCATCTGTAGCAGCCGACACAGCTTTTGCATCTTCGCCCATTGTCAGATACACACGAGAAAGAATAGCGCTGATAGATTTCTTGTTCAATCGGCTGTTTATACTTTTATTATAGTTGTCACTCATTAACTTTTTAGCGTTTTCCAGATCTTCTACCAATCTTGAATAAACGTATTTTACTGTATGTCTGGAAGGAAGGTCTACTTCTGTATAATCTTTGTAAGTTACACCAAGATCACCATCGCTTGCAGTTTTATAATCTTTTCCATAAGCACGTACAAGGTCAAAATGTATCAACCCTCTCAGTGCCAAACATTCTGCTAATAGATTGTCGCTTATTGTTTTCTCATTGCCCTGGAAAGTATTTTCTTTCTCTAAGCGGGTAATTACCTCATTAGCACCTAAGATGGCATTATATGCTGAACTCCATAGTCCACTGATTCCATATGTGTCTGCATAATATCTGAAATCTGAGAATTCATTATATATCTGGCGGCCATTACGGTTCAGTACCAGGTTGTCGGACATTACATCCGGAACCATCAGCATAAAATTAGCAGTATAATATTGACTACGCATTGATTCATACACACTTTTAGTGGTATTATCAAAGTCTTCGATACTTTCCAATGCATTATCACTATTTAATGAATCATGTGGAGTAGTATCTAAGAAATCAGCACATCCTGTCATTGCAAAAACGAATACAGTTGCAACGGGTATTATTGTTTTTTTTAATAATTTCATATTTTATCTTTTTTACAAATTAAAAGGTGTTATTAGAAACCTATCTCAATACCAAACATAATGGTGCGTGCTGCCGGGAAACTGAAATCAAGTACAGATGCAGCGGGACCGGCTGTAGCAGCTAATCCTGTTGTAGGTGAATCACCTACTTCCGGGTCTAATCCAGAGAAATTAGTGATTGTGAATAGATTCAATCCTTGTGCATAAATCCTGAGATTTTCCATACGCAATGGTTTTAACCATCTTTTAGGTAAGGTATAAGCTAAGGTTATGTTCCTCAAACGCAAGTAAGAAGCATCTTCCAGATATCTGGTTGATTGATAACTTTGGTTATTCAGACTTTGTTTAGGGATATTGGTAATATCACCGGGTTTAGTCCACTGATTGTAGAGGAGTTTCTTATCAAGGTTCTGGTCTATCATTGAACCATCACTTTGAGTAAAGAAATTAATATGATTATAGATATAATTACCACCCGAGAAGTAGAAATCACCACTAAGTTCAATTCCTTTATAAGCCAATTTGGCTCCAAAAGAACCAAAGTATTTAGGATCCGGAGTTTTATCGTCAAGGATTACTGCGTCGTCAGAGTTATATACATTGGTTATTTTACCGTCTTTGGTATAATAGAGAGCATCACCATTAGCCGGATTTACTCCTGCCCAACGTACCATTTTGTATACATTGATAGGATGTCCTTCACTTACAAGGCTGTTCCAGCCGATTGTAATATCGTTTCCTTCATATAATTTCAGAACCTTGTTCTTGTTCTGTGAAATCATACCGTTGAGGCTGAAGGTCCAGTCATTTGTTCTGATAACGTCTCCACTGATAGCTAACTCATATCCCTTATTTTCCATTTCTCCTACATTATCGATACGGCTGGAGAAACCTGAAGTCATAGAAAGACGGGTTGCCAAAAGCAAATCTGTTGTTTTACGTTTGTAAAGGTCAAAAGTCACACTCAGGCGTGAGTCAAAGAAAGAAGCATCCAAGCCGACTGAGGTCTGCATACTCTTCTCCCATGACAAATTGGGATTCGGCAATCGGCTTGGATAAGCTGTCGATTCGCTGTTATAACTACCATAACCGTATACACCTTGAGCTGCGTAATCACCGATATTGTTATTACCCGATGTACCTACACTACCACGGATTTTTAAGCGTGTTAACCACTCAATATTTTCCAGGAATTTTTCTCTTTCCATATTCCATCCCAGACCGACTGCCCAGAAAGTACCGAACTGGTTGTCTGCACCAAAACGAGAAGAACCGTCACGGCGTAAAGCTACATCTAAAATATACTTATCGTCATAGGTATATCCGGCAGAACCCAGATAAGACAACATTTTCCATTCAGTAGTTGTACCTAACACGTCTTTATTAGTTGAACCAATGCTGATAGCATCCAGCTTTCCGGTAGCAAATCCTTCTACCATGGCATTAATTCTTCTGTATTTACTTGCCTGTGCTTCCATACCGACTACAGCTTTCACTGCATGTACAGAGTTGAATGTTTTTTCGTAAGTCAACATGTTAGTCCATAACCAAGTTGCTCTTTGAGTAAAGTTGTCATTTCTATAACCTTTAGGACCATCAGGGCTCAATATGTTACTTAATTGAGATTCCGGTTTATTATATTGGTACTGGATTGCTTGATTGAAGTCAACACCGGCTACAGTTACATACTTAATTTCATCCCAGATTTTCCACTCCAGATTGAACGCTCCTACAATTTTCAAACGATTGATGTATGAAGGATTGTTATCGATATTTTCGAAGATATTTAATGGTACTCCTCCTACTGTAATATCTGTATTATAAGAACCATCTTCATTGAAAGGTGCATCATAAGGGTTAGCACTATATACATAGTTGAAAGGATTTAAAGCATTACGGTCAGTTCTTAACAATCCTTCTTTAGAAATGCCGGCAGAAGTTGCTACTCCCACTTTTAGGCGATCACTTACAGTATGTTCTACATTGATACGGGCTGTTTCTCTTGTAAGGTATGATCCCGGAACAATGGCATCTTGATCATAATACTGTCCGGAAATATAAAATTTAGTCTTTTCACTACCTCCTGACATGTTCAATTCATACAATTGAGTTGCGCCGGTACGGAATATTTCATCTGCCCAGTTTGTACTTGGGTGAGCAGCAATTTCCTCGTCTGTCATTGCACCACCATTGGCACCGCCTGTAGCGCCATATCCGCTTCCTAACTGTCTTTCATAAGTTAGTTTCTCCTGTGCATTCATCATTTCAAACTTGTCAGTGGTCTTAGTTGAAATTCCGTATTGTGCCCGTATATTAAAGGTCGTTTTTCCGCTTTTTCCTTTCTTGGTGGTAACAAGAATAACACCATTAGAGCCTCTTGATCCATATATAGCTGTCGCAGAGGCATCTTTTAGGATAGACATGTACTCGATATCA